>NZ_AP040875.1:0-5797835 GCF_055379415.1 Leucogemmata humicola | reverse complement strand
GACGGGGGAACGGGTAAAGCTGAGGCGGGGGAGCGAAGCTAGAGGCGCAATGTGGAAAAATCAATCAGCGCCATGCAATGTGACCGCGGCGAGCAGAGATTCTCGCGGAAGTGAATGGAGGTCTCTTGATCTATCCCTCGATCCGAAATAGCTTTACCGACTGCACCGCAGGTTCGTTCGTACCGTATTTTGGAGTTGTCCATGGGTAAGCCGACTTATCGTCCCCGCAACAAGCGCCGAATCAAGACCCACGGGTTTCGTACGCGCATGGAAACGAAATGGGGACGTGCAGTACTCAGCCGCCGACGGAAGAAGGGTCGCAAGCTCCTCACCGTTAAGCTCCCGAGCAAGTACGCAGGCGCATAACGGCGGATTTGCCTTCCCGCGTCGTAATCGACTGACGCGGGGCGCAGACATACAAACCGTCATTCGAGAGGGGAAGCGCATACGGACCGTACATCTCGATGTACGGATCGTCGCTTCCCCTCTCGAATTTCCGCGTGTGGGCATCGTGGTTCCCCGCCACCAGCGATCCGCTGTCGATCGAAATCGGCTCAAGCGTCGCCTTCGTGAACTCGTGCGCGTCGAGCTGCTCCCAAGCCTTCGCGATCGTCCGCCGGTCGATCTCGCAATTCGAGCGCGTCGCGAAGCCTACGCCGCCGTACTCGACGGCCTGCGCGCGGACGTGATCGCCATTCTGTCCCGTGTCACCGACAGCGGGAAAGCGACGTAGTGTTCATTCCATGCGCACCGTTCTCGTTCTGTTCGTGCGCGGCTATCAAGTAGCGCTCTCACCGCTGCTTCCAGCCTCGTGCCGTTATTATCCAAGCTGCTCCGCGTATGCCATCGAGGCGCTTCAGCGTCACGGTGCGCTTCGTGGTAGCTGGCTTGCCGTGCGTCGTATTGCGCGCTGCCACCCGTTTCGGCCTGGCGGCTACGACCCAGTTCCCTAGCGACCTTATCTGCCTGCATGGAAAGACGCACTCTTCTCGCGCTCGCGCTGATGGCGGTGGTGCTCGTTGCCACGCCGATGCTATTCCCGTCGTCGCGACGAACGCCGGCTCCAATAGTCGATACGTCAGCCGCTCCCGCCGCTACTGCCCCTGCGCCGACCACGGCGCCCGTCGCACCGGGAAGCACGGCGCCAACGATTGCCGCACCCGGCGCTCAGGCGGCTCAGATCACGCCGATTCAATCGCGCGCAACGGCCACGCTCACGACGCCGCGCGCCGAATATGTGCTGCTCAACCCGGGGGCTGTCCCCGCGGCGATCAAGGTTCCGTCGTATCACGACCTGACGCCTGGTCTCGCTCGTCGGGATAGCGCCGCCGTACTCACGGCCGGCAAGGACGCGCTCCTCAGCTTCCGTCTCGCGCTCGGCCGCGACACGATTGCGCTCGACACGCTTCCGTTCACCGTTACGCAGTCCGGATCGACGGTGACATTCGCGTCGACACCCATCACAATTTCCTATCAGGCAACGAACGACGGGTTTCGCACCCAGGTGCGCGGCACCGTGCCCAACGCGCCGCCGGGTTCGACGCTCCTCATCGACCTCCCGAGCCACCTGCGGTCGATCGAAGCCGACACGCTCGATGACATGCGCCACCTCGCCTTCGGCTTCAAGCGTCCGCGCCGAGATGTGGTGAGCGTGCCGTATGGAAAGCTCGATAGTCTGCAAACGCGCTTCGATACGGGCGGCATGCAGTGGGTTGCGGCGCGCAACAAGTATTGGCTCGTTGCACTGATGCAGCCGGTGTCGACGACGACTTCCGAACCCGTTGGCGTATTCCGCGGACTGTCGAGTCGCGGTGGCAGCTATTCCGGTAAGGTGGCGCGCGTTGCCCATGCAACGACGAGCTACCCGATCATCAACGGTCAAATCGCATTCGACATCTACGCCGGTCCGCAGGCGTGGGCAGAGATGCACTCGTTCGGCAACGATCTGGAAAATGTGAACCCGTACGCAGGCTTCCTGCATGCCGTGGTTCAGCCGTTCGCCACGATCGTGATGCGAGTGCTGTTGTGGATGAAGGCGACCTTCCACCTCAACTACGGTTGGGTGCTCGTCCTGTTCGGCGTGGTCATTCGCTTGTTGCTCTGGCCATTGAACCAGAAAGCGATGCGCACCAGCATTCAAATGCAGCGCCTACAGCCCGAGCTCAACGCACTGCAGAAGCGCTACAAGGACGAGCCGGAAAAGCAGCGCGACGCACTGGTCAAGTTGTATCAATCGCACGGCATGAGTCCGCTCAGCCCAATGCTTGGCTGTTTGCCGATGCTGTTGCCAATGCCGGTGCTGTTCGCGCTCTACTTCGTATTCCAGAATACGATCGAGTTCCGCGGCGTGTCCTTCCTGTGGTTGCCGGACATCTCGCTGCGTGATCCATTCTTCATCACGCCGATCGTGATGGGCGCGTCGATGTTCCTGCTGTCGTGGATCGGTATGCGCGGAATGCCGCCGAACCCGCAGACGAAAATGATGAGCTACATGATGCCTGTGATGTTCACGGTCATGTTCCTCAACTTTGCGTCGGGCCTGAACCTCTATTACGCGGTCCAGAACATCGCGGCGCTTCCGCAGCAGTGGATGTTGACACGGGCGCGAGCCCGAGCGGGCGTTAGCACGCTGCCTGCATCGAGTGGGGCGAAAGCCGTTGCATCCGGCAAGGGCGGAGGTAGCGGAGGAAGTCGAAAAACGTAGCGGGAGCGGCGCGCGGGGTTGGTGCGCACCTGCCCCGCGTTTCTCGGACGGCGATGAAGATCACGTACATCGGTCACGCAACGCTGCTGCTCGAACTGGGCAGCGTGAAGATTCTCACCGATCCGAACTTCGATCCGAAGCTTGGCCGTCTGCTGCCGCGCGTTTCGGCGCCTGGCGTAGCGTTGGACAAGTTGCCGCAACTCGATGCAATCCTCCTGACGCATGCGCATGCGGATCATCTGTCATTCGATTCGCTCGCGCGGTTGCCGCAGAACATTCCCCTCTTTGCCCCGCCAGTGATTGCGAAGTGGCTTCGCCGTCTCGGTCATTCCCAGGCCGTGGATCATCCGGCCGGGGAATCCATGCGCGTTGGCGATGTCACCATCCACGCCGCCGCCGCGACGCATCGCGGCAACCGCTACGGCTTCGATCGATGGCGTAGCGCGGCGAACATGTACCTGCTCGACGCGGGTGAGTCGATTTTCTTCGCCGGCGATACCGCGCTCGTCGACGACACGCACCATCTCGTGCAACGAACGCTCTGGGAACAGGGGCGCGAGCTCGAACTCGCGCTGCTCCCGATCGGATACGCGCCGTGGTGGAAGCCAGGCTTCCGGAAGGGTCATCTGACGCACGACGATGCGCTGACGCTCTTCGAACGACTCCGCGCGCAGATTCTCGTGCCGTACCACTGGGGCACATTTCGACACGTGACGGCAACCGCATACGACGCAATCGAGCGCCTTCGCGCGCGGCTCGTGTCGCATCATCTGACGTCTGCCGTGCGCATCATCGAACCAGGTGAGGCGCTCGAGATCCCACGGTCAATCGCGCCGGCGTGAACGCATCGTTCGTCAATCCACTCGACAGCTCCGACACGATCGTTGCGCAGGCAACAGTGGCCGGTCGTGGCGCGCTTGCAGTCGTGCGCCTCTCTGGTCCGGCGGCTCACGCCGTTGCACGGGCGATCATCGACACGTGGCCGGAACGCACGCGCACCGCGACGCTGTCGACCATTCGCGACGATGCGGGCGCAGAGCTGGATCAGTCCATTGTCCTTCGGTACGACGCTCCGGCGTCGTTCACCGGCGAAGATGCGGTCGAGATCATTACGCACGGTGGACTCGTCGTACCGACCACGGTGCTTGCCGCACTGATCGCCCGCGGCGCGCGCGCCGCACGACCGGGTGAATTCACTCGCCGCGCAGTGCTCAACGGAAAGCTCGACATCCTCCAGGCCGAAGCGACTGGAGATCTGGTCAACGCGAACTCTCGTGCAGCGCAGGGAGTGGCATTGCGACAGCTCGATGGCGGCCTGAGTCGGCGCGTTCTCGCCCTTCGCGATCAGCTGATTGGCCTCGAAGCGCTGATCGCATACGACATCGACTTTCCGGAAGAAGACGACGGTCCTGTTGCGCCGGCTCGAATTCAGCGTGCGACAGACGATCTGATCGTTGCACTCGAGAGTTTGCTAGATACCGCGCGCGTCGGCGAGCTCGTGCGCGAAGGGGCACTGGTGGTCCTCGCCGGCGCGCCCAACGTTGGAAAATCGTCCCTCTTCAACGCGCTGCTCGGCGAAAGCCGAGCAATCGTCACGGAGATCCCCGGTACCACGCGCGACGCGATCGAAGCGGTCATCGATACGCCAACGCTTCCGCTTCGTCTCGTCGACACCGCTGGTCTGCGAGACGCGCTGGACCCGGTCGAGCGAATTGGCGTGGCAGTCAGCAAGTCCTACGTAGACCGCGCCGCGGTCGTGCTCGCCTGCGCCGATAGCACCGAATCGCTCGATGCCCTGTCCACCGCACTTGGCGGACGCGTGAAGTCGCCGATCGTGGTTGTCCGAACCAAAGCCGACGTCACCGCTGCCTCGTCGCTGGATCTCGCCGACAACGCAAAACGCATTGATGCGGCGACCGCGTTGTCTGTGAGCGCCGAAAGCGGCCGCGGGCTGTCGGAGCTGATCGATGTGATTGTCGCGTCAGTCGCCGCCACCGAGGGGACTGGAGAGAGTGACGCGCCGATGCTGACTCACGAACGACACAAGTTCGGAGTGAGCCGCGCGTTGGACGAAGCGCGTGCCTTTCGAGAACGGTGGAGCAGCGGTGACGTGCCGGCGCCCGTTGCTGCGGTACACCTTCGTGAAGCAGTACACGCGCTCGAAGATCTCGTGGGTGCGATCGACGTCGAGGATATCCTCGACGAGGTGTTTCGGCGCTTCTGCGTTGGAAAGTGAAAGCGGTGACGGCGACTACGCCGTCATCGCCGCCGCTTGACCGATTGCCGCAATCTCCGCAGCTCCGGCGCGAATTGCCCACGCCAATCCGTTCGCTGCGACCGCCGGTTCGCATAGTCGTGCGCCGAGGTAGTAGCCAGCACGCTGCGGGAGGACGTAGCGATCGATCGTTCGCGCTTCGTCGCTCATGCCGCCCGAGAGATATCTGAGTCGGAGGCCCAAGCCAGAACGATCGAGATCGTCCGAAACGGCGCGTGACATCACTGATTCGAGCTGGCGAACTTCGGCGTACTGACGTCGCTCGTATCCGAAGTACTCCCACGCGGCGTGTCCGGGGCTGATCGCGCGCGACACATGGACGGCGAGGCCTTCGTTGACCAGTAGCTCTCTCAGCGTCGCCCGGCGTCCCGTGTCCCAGTACGAGTAGTACCCCGACGACTCAGCGATAATGTCGCGGAGCTCACTGCGGCTCGTGGGAGACGTGTAGCGAGCGACGTGGGCAATCTCGTGGCCTAGCCAGAGTGGGATGAGTTCTGGATCGAGGCCGAGACCATCGGTCTGGCTGTTCTGCGTGCCGGTGAAATGCTCGAGGCATACGAAGGCGATTCCTCGTCCATCGACGACGAGCTCACCTGCGTTCGCCGCGCCAACGCCGACCATGAGAACGACGTCAACGTCGCAGTCGAGGGCGAGCAGTTCCCGACACTGCTGCTCCGCGCTCCGTGCCAGCGCGACCACGTCGGTGCGCTCGAGCATCGTAAACAGATCCGCGCGACTGGCGTTTACGGTCGACCGAACGATGTCCGCGAAATGAGGACTGTCGGGGTCGATGACGTAGTTGTTCCAGTACGGTTCGAGGATTTTGCGATGAGCGGCGAAGAAACGCTGATAGGCGGCGAGGCGGTCGGTGCTATCAAGAACAGAAAGAAAATCAGGCAGCAAATTGATCAGCATTCGACCGGGGCGCGGGGAAGGGGCGCGTGCCGTGGCTCGGGTGCGGAATGATAAATGTGCAGCTAAATGCGTACAAGAGGCGACGCGCTGAGGATGGCATGCTTCTTCCCTTTACACCCTCCGCAGGGAAGGACGAAAGACGGAGAGGCACCGATGACCACGCTACAACAAGTCGAGCTGCAATGCCCCATCTGCGAGACGCGCTTTCGGTCTCAGTCGGTGGTGTCGACGAATTCTTTTGGCGGCAAGCGCACGGACTTTCATGAACGCGCAGCGGGAACGCAGCCGCTGCCTTACCTGATTCATACGTGCAATCGCTGCGGCTATTCTGGCGCAGATCGCGATTTCACGGAAGAAGCGGACGTTTCGCCAGTACTCAAAGAGCGTGTTTGGAACGAGCTCGCGCCGTGCATTTCATGCGGTACGCTCACGGGCTCCGAGAAGTACGAGGCCGCAGCCAAGGTTGCGGAGTGGCAAGGAATGGAAGCACGACACGTAGCCGACCTACTGCTGCGTGCCGCGTGGTGTTGTGTGGACGAAGGGGACGTCGAAGCAGAGCGGTTCTTCCGTCGAAGAGCCGGTTGGAAATTTGAAGAAGCACTGGACAGCTTCGACGGGGTTGCGCGCGACGAGCGAGCGGTCCTGACGTACCTGGTCGGTGAACTGTGGAGGCGAGTCGGGGACGCGAAGCTTGCAACCGCCTGGTTCCAGCGGGTGGTGTCGGAAATCGTGGACTCGCAGACGCAACAGTGGGTCATTGATGCCGCGCGGCAACAGCGTGATTGTCCGAGGGAGTGGTTCGGCTGAACGCGCGGCAGCAAGGCAATCGAACGGAAGGCTTAGAGCGGCGAGCGGCGGAAGGCACAGTGCCTCCGCCGCTCGTCGTTTTCACGCCACACTCGTATCTCGCGGGGACGCGAGAACCGTTCGTCCAATCGACTATCGAGTGCCGAACAGTCGATCGCCGGCGTCGCCGAGGCCTGGGAGGATGTACCCGCTCTCGTTCAGACCACGATCGAGCGACGCGCAGTATACCAGGACGTCGGGATGCGCAGCAGCGAGCCTCTGTACGCCCTCAGGAGCCGCCACGAGGCACATGAAACGAATGCGGGTCACTCCGGCGCGTTTCAGCGACGCGACTGCCGCAGCAGCGCTTCCACCTGTGGCGAGCATCGGGTCGAGAAGAAAGAAATCGCGCTCCGGCGCGTCGCTCGGCACCTTGAAGTAGTAGTCGACCGGTTCGAGGGTGTCGTGGTCGCGATACAAGCCAATGTGACCGATCCGCGCTCCGGGCACGAGCCGGTAGATTCCCTCGACCATGCCCAACCCGGCTCGCAGGATCGGAACCAGCGTGAGCTTCTTGCCGCTCATTCGACGCGTGAGCGTTCGCTCGAGCGGCGTGTCGACCATCGCGTCTTCGAGCGCGAGATCACTCGTCGCCTCGTACGCCATGAGCATGGCGATTTCGTCAACGAGCTCTTTGAAGATCTTCGTTGGCGTTTCGCGATCTCGTAAGATGCTCAATTTGTGCTGCACCAGTGGGTGCGACACGATGCGAAGCGTCGGGAAGACGGGGGTGGTGTCCATGGCGCGCAAACTACTAATTTCGCGCCCATGACAGAATACCGAGCGGATCATTAACCAACGCCATGCTTCCGCGGCGTAGAGCGAACTGGTTCCGGCTCGGTTGGATACTGGGCTTCCTGATGGTGGGCGGATGGGTGTTTTCACTCATCGCAGTCGTCATCTGGGAGCACCGTGACACCGCGCGACCGGCGTCGGCCATTGTCGTGCTCGGTGCGGCGCAGTATGTCGGCCGTCCGTCACCCGTGCTGAAGGCACGGATCGATCACGCCATTGCGCTGTGGCGACAGGGTATGGCGCCGCGGATCATCTTCACGGGCGGCTTCGGTGATCGCGACACGACGAGTGAGGCAGCAGTCGGCCAACGGTACGCGATCGAACGGGGTGTGCCGCCACGCGACATTCTGATCGAGAACAGCGGACGCACCACGGCGGAGTCGCTTCAGCAGGTGGCGTTTCTCATGGAAGCGGAGCCCACGCGAAACATCATCCTCGTGAGCGATCCGTTTCACATGCTTCGCCTGTCCGTTTTGGCGCGGCGCTTTGGAATGAATCCGTACACGTCGCCCACGCGCACGAGTCCCATTTCGCTCAACAAACGCGAATCGTGGAAGTACGTTCTCGCGGAATCGATCAAGGTTCCGATCGTGTTTCTTCTCGAGCGGCGTGAGTGAGCGTGGCACCGTTACCGCGTACCGCTCGCGCGAGCCACGACCAGTAGTCGCGACCACCCACTTGGGGCACATCGTTGTGGCCCGCGCGTGGGACGATGAGCAGGTCGCCCTTGTGCTCTGCCGCCTGAAAGACTTCGCGCCCCATGGAGACTGGGATGACAAAATCCTTATCGCCGTGGGCGACCCATACAGGGGCGGCCATTGACTTGACCCGCAGAATCGTGTCGAAGTGGACGCGCGAAACCGCGCTCCAAAACGTGTCGAGACCGGGGAGGTACATGCGGTTGCCCATCTCTCGCGCCGACGAAAACGGCGATTGCAAAACGAGCGATCGGGGCGGATGTGCCGCGGCAAGCTCGGCAGCTATCGCGGACCCGAGCGAGTGACCGAAGTACACCACGTCGTTTGACTCAACGCCGAGTGTATCGGTGACGTACTGAAGCGCGGCCAACGCATCGCGCTCAGAGCCGAGATACGTCGGTGTGCTGCCGAGCCCATCGTAACCACGATATTCGGGGATCACGACACACGCGTTCGTTTCTTGCGCCAGTGTCGACGCCCAGGGCACGAACCAGCGTGCGATATCGGCATTCCCGTGAAACGCGAGCACGACCGGGCGGTCGTGGCCGCAATCACCAACCACATAAGCGAATAGCTCCACGCCATCGCTTGCGCGATAGCGCACCTGCCGTGCTGGCACGGAGGTTGGTGCAACGTCAGCCGGTGGCTGGAAGACAATGCGCTCCTGAAAGCGCCAGAGCATCAGGAGCACGCCGGAGTACACCAAGCCCAGACCGGCGGTCGCGAACAGAATGAACTGGATCACACGCGAACGAGCCAAGGGTCCCGGACTAGGGTTCCTGTGGTACTCAGGAGGGTGCAATTTACGACAATGCGCATTCCGATCGAAACTTTTCGATTGCCGAACGGACTATTTGTCACGCTGTCCGAAGATCACACCGCCCCGATTGTTGCGGTCAACTTGTGGTACCACGTTGGCTCAGCGAATGAGCGGCCTGGGCGAACCGGCTTTGCACACCTGTTCGAGCACATGTTGTTCCAGGGCTCTGCCGACGTCGACGCTAACGAGCATTTCGAGCTCGTGCAGCGCGCTGGTGGAACACTGAACGGATCAACGTGGTTGGAGCGGACCAATTACTTCGAGACCGTTCCGTCCAATCAACTCGAGCTCGCACTCTGGCTTGAAGCGAATCGCATGGGCAAGCTGCTGCCCGCGATGACGCAGCAGAAGCTCGACACCCAACGCGAAGTGGTGATGAACGAACGGCGTTGGACGATGGACAACCAGCCGTACGGAACATGGATGGAGAAGCTGCCGGCGCTATGCTTTCCGCCGGAACATCCCTTCCATCATTCGTTGATCGGTTCGATGGAGGATCTCGCCGCGGCGAGTCTCGACGATATCGCGCAGTTCTTCGCGACGTACTACACGCCGGACAACGCCGTACTCTCCATTGCTGGCGACTTCGAACCGGCGCAGGCACGAGAGCTTGTCGAGCGACACTTCGGTGGAATTCCGGCGGGCGCTGGCAAACCTCCGCTTCCCGACATGTCGCTTCCGCCAGTCTTTGGACAGTGGAAGCGTGAGGTCGTCGAAGACGAGATCATGTTGCCGCGACTCTTTCTCGCCTTTCGCTCGCCCGCATTCGGCACCGAAGAGTACTTCGCCGCCAGCGTGTGTGGCGCCGTACTCGGACTGCGCAATGCCAGCCGACTAAAGCGACGTTTGGTCCGTGAGCGACAAGTGGCCGCCGATGCGTCTGCGTTCACCTACGATCTCGCCAAGGGCGCCGATCTCCTCGTCGTCGACGTGACGGCGCGCCCCGGAATTCCTGCCGAGCAGCTCGAGCAGGAGGTGGCACACGAGATCGATGCCATTGTGCACGATGGCGTCGAACCTGCCGAGGTCGAGCGTGCGATCGCGCTCATCCAAACCTCGTTCGTGACCGCAATGCAGCAGGCAAGCGAACGAGCAGACCGCCTTTCGATGTTTGCGACGTATTTCAATAATCCTGAATTGGTCAACGAAGAAGTCGATCGGTACCGCGCCGTCACGGCCGAAGCCGTCAGCGCATTTGCTCGCGCCAGGCTGGGAGAGAACAATCGCGCGAGCCTGCTATACGTCCCGCGCGAGTCGCCGTCGGACGAACTGGTAGCTAGCGGCGTTGTCGCGGAGGCTGAATGAGTACCACGACGCCTCTACGCGCCGCACGACCGAAACCTGGTCTGCCGAGGGAATACCACTTTCCTCGATTCGAGCGACGACGGTTGGAGAACGGACTCGAGCTGATCGTTGCCCAGGCAGCGAAGCTTCCGGTCGTCACTGTCGTGGTGCTCGTCGATGCGGGCGCCGTTTGCGATCCCGCAGGATCGGAGGGCGCCGCGCAACTCGTCGCGAAGCTGATGTTGGAAGGAACGCAGCAGAGCGACGGCGCGGAGCTGACTGAACGTTTCGAGCGGCTTGGAGCGACGATCGACGCGCAGACGGATTGGGATGCTGCCGCGTTCACGATGACAGCCATGGCCGACAGGCTACCCGATGCGTTTGCTCTTCTCGGTGAGGTGCTTCGCACGCCGGCGTTTCGCTCGCGGGAAGTGACGAGGCTGAAGGCCGAACGCGTTGCCGAGTTGCTTCAGCTGCGAGCTGAGCCGCGCGGATTGGCCGACGAGTTGTTCGGCCGGTTTCTGTACGTTCCGAGTTCGCGGTATGCGCGTCCTGAAGGCGGTGATGAGCGTAGCGTCGAAGGGATCGAGCGTGAGCGCCTCGAGTCGTTCTACGGTTCCCGCTACTTGCCGGGCGGTACGACGGTGGTTGTTGCTGGCGACATCACCGCCGATCGTGCCGAGGAGCTGACTCGGCGCGCCCTCGGCGATTGGGGTGGTGGGACGCCGGCGCGCGTGGTGGGCGAAGACCGTCCGGCAAAGCACGAACGTGCGGTGCACATCATCTCCAAGAGCGACGCACCACAGTCGGAGCTGCGCATTGGGCACGTTGGTATTCCACGAAAGCACCCGGACTTTTTTCCGGTGAACGTGATGAACGCCGTCCTCGGCGGTCTGTTCAATTCGCGAATCAATCTGAACCTGCGCGAGGCACACGCGTACACGTACGGCGCATTCTCGTCGTTCGAGTGGCGTCGGCAGTCCGGACCTTTCGTCGTCTCGACGGCGGTGAAGTCGGACATCACGGACGCGGCGGCGCGCGAAGTCCTGTTTGAGATCGATCGAATCCGTTCGGAGGCGATCTCGGCTGACGAGCTCTCGCTCGCCACCAGCTATCTCGACGGTGTCTTCCCGATCCGATTCGAGACGACATCAGCAATTGCCGCTGCGCTCTCGGTGTTGGCGCTGCACGAACTGCCGGATGACTACTACGATCGATATCGTGAGCGTGTGCGGGCTGTGACGACCGCTGACATCCTTCACGCTGCCCAGCGCTATCTCCACCCCGACGCCATTCAGATGGTCGTCGTGGGCGATCCCACGGCTGTTCGTGGCCCGATCGAAAAGCTGGGCTTTGGCCGGATCTCGTTGTACGACACGCTCGGGCATCCGACGACGTGACCGTGTCTCACGACCGCGACAGCATCGGATCTTCAGAGGTGACACCGGGGAAGGTCAGCGGGCGCCGAGCATATACCGGGCGAATCATCGCCGTCGACACCGATACCGTTCGCTTTCCGAACGGGTCGACCGGCGAGCTGGACATGATTCGGCATCCGGGTGCGAGCGCCGTCGTGCCCTTTCTCAGTGATGTGACCGGCGACGATCCGCAGCTCCTACTGCTGAAGCAGTATCGATATGCGGCTGAGCAGTTTCTCTACGAGATCCCGGCGGGTCGCCTCGAGCCAGGTGAGGATCCACGTGACTGCGCGATCCGCGAGTTGCGCGAGGAAACGGGCTGTACCGCCGAACATCTCGAATTCCTGGTGACGATCTACACGACGCCAGGCTTTACGGACGAGCGGATTCATCTATTCATGGCAACCGGACTCGAGCGTGGGGAGACCGCTCATGAGGCCGATGAGTTCATGACCGTGGAGACGGTGACCCTGTCCCAGGCCCTTCAGTTGATCAAAGAGGGCCAGATCCCCGACGCCAAGACGGCGCTCGGCGTGCTCTACGCGGCGGGATTTCGCGCCGGACAGTAGGCAACTCGGCGGGGTTGGACTGTGTCAAAACGTAGACACGCGCACGCCGCTTGTCTCACCAGACCGTCGCCTTTGGAGGACGGGCCCCCGTAAGGCTGTGCTCGGTACGCTGAGCGTAAGTCGCATTTCTACAAGGCCTTAACGAGATGTTTCCGGCGGCGTCTAATGGGCATACGGTCTGCCTTTCCGCTGGGACGCAGCCAGTGCATTCGAACGGAGGTCCAGTTCATCGAATCTGTCCTGTCTGTTGGGTCGTACCCTATTAGCAGTGCCAAGGGGGCATGGTCTACTATGGCTGAGATTGCTATCAAACGAACGATGTTGCCCGGTGCGGCAACACGAGAGACGCTCCGGTCGCAGGATGATGGTGCGGTCGTCGCAGCATTTCTCGGCGGCGAGGAGCGCGCGTTCCAGGAAATCGTCGAGCGTTATCAGACGAGGTTGTTGAACTTCATCTACCGGACGATCGGTGATCGAGAAAAGGCTGAGGACCTCGTTCAAGAGGTGTTCATCCGTGTCTATCGACACATTCACCGCTTCGACCGCTCGAAGAAGTTCTCGACCTGGGTCTACACGATCGCGTCCAATCTGGCCAAGAACGAGCTCCGGAATCGCTCGCGCAATCCGCTCGTGCTGTTTCAGACGATCAAGGGCAATTGGGACGACGAAGACCGGCCGCTCCAGTTCGAAGACACGACGGCTCGGCCGGACGATATGTACCGCAAGCGGCACCTTCGCGAGCTCGTCGAGGACACGGTCGCGAAGCTGCCAGAGCATCACCGTCAGGTGTTCGTGCTCCGCGAGTTGGAGGGCAAGTCGTACGAGGAAATCGCAGAGATCACGGACTGCAATCTTGGAACGGTGAAGTCGCGATTGAATCGCGCACGCAACGCGTTCGCGTCGATCATCGAACCGCAGATCGATTGATTGTCGCTCCACGTGATTTCGAGGATCGAACAGGCGGGGCCGCTCAGCGGTCCCGCCTGTTTCTTTGTCGGGACGAAGGGCGAATTTTCTTTCCACCTTCGCCCATCTGTCGCGCGATGGGCCCCTCGCGGCGCACGCAACGGCCGAGTATCCTGGAACCGTCCCCCGGCCGCGGGGGTACCGATGGGCGAACCGATGTTGCCTCGCACACGAGTTAGCTGATGGATTGCCGCGAGTTCCGAAACAAGCACGTAGCCTTCGTCGATGACCTGTTGCCCGCGGTGGAAATGCGGGCGATGGCCGGGCATCGCGTGAATTGCGCTCGTTGCTCGAAGCACGACACGGCGATTCGCCGGAGCCTACTCATCGTGCGCAATCTGCCGCCAATCGAGCCATCGGCAGACTTCATGGTTCGGCTGAATGCGCGGCTGGACAATCTCGGACCAACGTCTCGCGTCGATCTCGTAGCGCCTCGTCCGCACCTGCCATCCGCTGGCGCCTTTGCAGCGCTCGCCGCCGGAGTTGTCGCAGTTGCGTACATGGCGATCGAGACGAACCACTATTTCGCGACCGGCGCCGGTGCGGTGCCCGTACCAACGATTGCGAGCGTCTCGGCGCCGATGTTCGAGCCAACGGCCGCGCCAATGGCCAATTCGGCATTCGTCGCCTCTGTCCCAACGGGAATGCCGGTGTGGCCGGCGGTTCTCATGGCTGGACAATCACCGCTGCACTTCGCGAGTCTCGATTTTCACGACGGGGATCTCGCCCGCTGAGCGAACCCCCTTCGGCAAACGACGAAACACGAACAACGAGTCGGCGAGATGCCGACTTTTTTGTTGTGAGCCAGCGCGTGACCGTATATTGCTCGGCATGTCACCGCTTGCCGACGCGAAGGCTCTCCGCACTGCGATCAAAGACGGATCGTTCGCGCCAGTCTACTACCTCCATGGCGACGACGATTACGTGAAGGAGGAGGAAGTCCGGCGGCTGGTCGATGCAGCAATCGATCCGGCAACGCGAGACTTCAACTTCGAGTTGCTCCGCGGCGCGGAGGTCGACGCTGAGACACTTGGCTCGATCGTGAGCACGCCGCCAATGATGGCTGAGCGGCGGGTGGTCGTGATTCGCGACGTGGGCGCGCTCAAGAAGGCGGCGCGGGAGATGCTCGACAAGTATCTCAAGAATCCTGCACCCGATCTGCTGCTCGTGCTCGTGTCGCCGTCGGGCGGCAAGACGGACAAGAATCTCGTTACCCGGACGACGGCGATCGAGTTCAAGCCGCTGAGTGGTGCGCGAATCCCGAAATGGATCGCGTACTACGTCGAGCATGACTTGCACGCGTCAATCACTGAGGGCGCGGTCACGCTTCTGCAGGAGGCCGCGGGAACCGAATTGGCGCAGCTCAAGGTCGAGCTGGACAAGCTCGTGGCGTTCACCGGCGGCGGCGCAATCAACGAAGCGGCGGTATCCGCGGTCGTTGGTGTTCGTCCGGGAGAAACACTCGGCGATCTGCTCGACGCCGTCGCGCGCCGAGATGCGATGGTTGCCCTCAGGATGCTGCCGGTTGTCCTGCAGCAGCCGAAGTCTGGCGGAGTTCCGATCGTTCTCGCGCTCACCGTACAAACGCTCGGCATTGGCTGGGCGCAGGCGGCCCGCGATCGCGGCGCGAGTCCGTCGCGATTGAACGGTGATCTATTCAACTTGTTGAAAGAAACCGGTGCATATCCCTGGCGTGCCTGGGGCGAATTTGCGTCGACCTGTGCTCGCGCCGCGGATGTCTGGACCGCACGCAACGTCGATGACGCGCTCGCCGCACTCCTCGAAGCGGACGTGACGCTCAAGACGACCCGGCTTTCCTCCGACGAACAGGTCGTGTCCAATCTGGTGCTCACGTTGTGCGGCGTGACGTCGCGTCGCCGCGCGGCATAAACTGGCCTGACAATGCAGCGTATAAGATTACTCATCGTCGGCGCGTTGGCGGCAACGGCCTCAATTGCCGCGGCGCAGAGCGCTCCCACTCCCCCGACGACGGCGGCGGATTCGGTTTACGCTCGCGCGCGCCAGCTCGTCGTGAACGGCAACGGGGCGGCGGGGCGAGTACTCGCCGACTCGATGGTTGCAGCAACGACGCCGGACACACCCGCCTTTGCGGACGCCCTGTATTGGCGGGCGACGCTCGCCGCGTCGAGCGCGGACGCTGAGCGCGACTATCGACGCGTGGTCGTTGAGTATCCGCTCTCACCGCGCACGGGCGATGCGCTGCTTCAGCTCGCGCAGCTCGAGACCGCGCGCAGCGATCGCGCGCCGGCGATCACCCATCTCCAGCGCTTCCTCCTGGAGAACCCCAAGAGCACCGAGCGTACTCGCGCGGGACTCTTGTTGGTTCGACTCGCATTCGAACAGAACGATCCGCAGGTCGGCTGCACGTTCCTGGGGAGAATCCTTCGCGAGGTTCCGGAAACGTCGGTCGAGCTCCGCAATCAGCTCACGTACTATTCGCCGCGCTGCGCGAGCGTAGACACGACGAAGTTCACGCAGGTGGCCGCGGCGCCGGGCGCGCGCGCCACTGGCGATTCGACCGTAAAGAGCGACACGACGCGGCATGACTCGACGACCACAGCCGGCAAGACGCGATACACGCTGCAGGTTGCCGCGTACAAAACGCGCGCCGAAGCGGATGTGCTGGCGAAGCGACTGAAGGCGCGTGGACTCGACGTTCGCATTGCCGGCACCGCGAAGACCTTCCGTGTCCGCATCGGACACTACGCCACCCGCACTGCGGCCGCCACGGCAGCGAAAGAGCTCAAGGCGACGAAGAAGATCGACGCGTTCGTCACGGAAATCGGTAGCGACGATAAATGACGACGGCGTCGCAGACTCCGCTCATGCAACAGTATCGCGAGATCAAGGGTCGGCATCAGAACGCGATTCTGTTTTTCCGCATGGGTGAGTTCTATGAGATGTTCTACGACGACGCCGAAACGGCGTCGCGCGTATTGGGCATCACGCTGACGTCGCGCAACAACGGCGGCGCATCGCAGGTGCCGCTTGCCGGTGTTCCCGTCAAGGCTGCTGGTGACTATGTGCGGCGCCTCGTGCAGCAGGGATTCCGCGTCGCGATTTGCGAGCAGGTCGAGGACCCAAAGACGGCGAAGGGTCCGGTGCGCCGAGAGGTCGTCGAAACGATCACGCCCGGCGTCGCGTTCTCAGATGATTTGCTCGATGGCGCTCGCAACAACTTCATCTGCGCCGTCTGGGCGGGAAGCGCGAAACGGGACGCGACGAGTGGGAACAACGAGCTGGTTGGCGTCGCGGCCGCGGATGTGTCGACGGGAGAGGTCCGACTGATTCTGACCGCTGCCGCCGAACTGGATCCGCTGATCGCGCGTCTGTCGCCGCGAGAAATTCTCGTTTCGCCCACCTCGCACGTGTCGCTTCCGGCATCCCGCAACGACGCGCTCGTCACCGAGCGGGAAGCGTGGGAGTTCGACGAGCCGTTGGCGCGCGAGGATCTAGCACGGCAGTACGGCGTCATCACACTCGAAGGTCTTGGCATCGACGGGAGCGACACGCTCGTCGTTGCCGCAGCCGGCGCGCTGCTTCGCTATCTGCGCGAGTTGCAGCCAAGTGGGCTGCCACAATTGGCGCGGCCAATCGTAGAGCGGCCAGGCGGTGTGATGCCGCTCGACGAAATGACGCGCCGCAATTTGGAATTGGTCGAGTCGCTCCGCGGCGGTGGCGTAGAGGGAACGCTCCTCTCGGTGCTCGATCGCACCGGCACGCCGATGGGCGCGCGTCTGTTACGTCAGTGGTTGCTGGCTCCGCTCACCGAACGGTCCACGGTGGACGCACGACTCGACGCAGTGGCGACGCTGACGGGCGATCCAATCACGCGCGATGCAATGCGCGACGCAATCGACGATGTGCGCGACGTCGAGCGTCTCGCGGCGAAAGCGGCGTCGGGGCGAAGCACTCCGCGCGAACTGCGCGCACTCGGGGACTCGCTCGCGAGCCTTCCTGCGGTGAAGCAAGCGCTCGATCGGTTGAGCGGCGTTGGACGGCTTGGCGAACTCTCACAACACTGGGACAGTGCCCCGGAGCTCGCGTCGCAGATCTCGGCCACGCTGGTAGAGCGTCCGCCAATCGCGATCGGTGACGAGGCCACCGTCGCCCCCGGCGTTGACGGCGATCTCGACACGCTACGCGACCTTCGCGATGGCGGACGAGACGCAATCGCGCGAATTCAGACCGAGGAACGGGCGCGCACGGGTATTTCGTCGCTCAAGATCGGCTTCAACAAGGTGTTCGGCTATTACATCGAGGTGACGACGCCGAACCTGCACCTCGTTCCGTCGGAGTATCAGCGACGACAGACAATCACGTCAGGCGAGCGCTTCGTGACGCCGGCGTTGAAAGAGTATGAAGAAAAGGTTCTCACGGCCGCCGAACGAATCGAGAGTCGCGAGCGCGAGATCTTTGAAGTGTTGCGGAGCGCGGCAGGACGAGAGATCTCGCGACTGCAACGCATCGCTCGTGCGGTGGCCGAGCTCGACGTGTTGAGCACGCTCGCCGACGTGGCGGCGCGCGAGGGATACGTTCGCCCAACGATGACGGACGATTTCGATCTCGACATTGCGTCGGGACGTCATCCTGTGGTCGAGCGCATGATGCCGCGCGACAAATTCATCCCGAACGATCTTCGGCTGCCGCAAGATGCGCGCATGATCATCCTCACCGGCCCGAACATGGCCGGTAAGTCGACCGTGCTGCGCCAAATTGGACTTGTTGTGTTGATGGCGCAGGTGGGGAGTTTCGTACCGGCGAGCAGTGCGACGATCGGTATCGTCGATCGGATCTTCACGCGCGTTGGAGCGAGCGACAATCTCGTCCGCGGCCAATCCACCTTCATGGTGGAGATGAGTGAAACGAGCGCGATTCTCCATACAGCAACGGCGCGCAGTCTCGTGCTGCTCGATGAGATCGGCCGAGGAACGGCGACGTACGACGGAGTATCGATTGCGTGGGCGGTGACCGAGCACCTGCACGAGCAGATTGGCTGCAAGACAGTGTTCGCGACGCACTATCATGAGCTCACGCAGCTGTCGGAGCAATTAGACTCACTTCGCAACTATAACGTCGCGGTGCGTGAAGTCGGCGATCAGATCCTGTTTTTGCACCGGCTCCAGCTGGGCGGGGCGGATAGGTCGTACGGAATCGAGGTTGGCCGTTTGGCCGGATTGCCACAGCCCGTCATTTCGCGTGCGCGGGAGATGCTTGCCTTGCTGGAGGGCGAACATCTGGCAGGAAGCGGGAAGGGAGGGGGCGGCGGTGCAAAACCGCGGGCGACGGCGACAGATCAGCTCGGGTTGTTTTCGGCGCCCGTCAATCCAGTCGTCGAAAAGCTGGGCGCGCTCGACGTCAACGCACTCACGCCGATCGAGGCGCTCAACCTGCTTGCGTCACTTGCGGCTGAGGCGAGGGCGTCGGGTTAGGCGCTGCATTATCGCGGCGCTCTCCAGGCACACGTAGATTTCGCCCCATGAATCGCCCGGGGCGGAGACGTGGGTGGGAGTCATTGCTGATCGCGGCCATTGCAGGGTGTTCTCGGCCCGATGCTCCACCCCGAATGCCGCTCGCTCGCGACGTTGGGCCACGGCCGGACGAAATGCCGGCGCTAGTGAACACCGAGCTTCCGTTTCGATACCCCGCCGCGCTGTACGCACAAAAGGTGCAGGGCAACGTGACGCTGCGGCTGTTCATCGATCGCGATGGCCGGGTCGCGCCAGAGTCGACTCGGGTCGATGACCCGAGTGGCAATACGGTGCTGGATTCGGCGGCGAGGAGCGCGGCGTCCGAACTCCGGTTCGTTCCCGCGAAGTTGAAGGGTGAGCCGATTCCCGTCACCATACTGTTTCCCGTGTATTTTCGACATCCGGAAGCTCGGCCGCTTGCGGGCGACACGATCCTCCAGTCGACACCGCATCGCCCCGGCGAGCGTTGAGTGACGTCATTGCCACCGCGGTGGTTTCACATATCTCTCATTTCTCGATGACGCAGCGGAACGCCAAGCCGTACGACAACGTTCTCGGAACTATCGGATGGACACCGCTCATTCGACTGAGCCGAGTGACGCGTGGCGTGCGAACGCCGGTGTATGCCAAGGCGGAGATCTTCAATCCAGGCGGCTCGATCAAGGATCGCATCGGCGGCCCGATCATCGAGCAGGCGGAGCGTGAAGGCCGTTTGAAGCCTGGCGGCACCATCGTCGAGGGAACGAGCGGCAATACGGGCATTGGGCTAGCGATTGCCGCCGCGTTCAAGGGCTACAAGTGCATCTTCACGATGCCCGACAAGATGTCGCAGGAGAAAGTGCGACTGCTCAAGGCGTTTGGCGCCGAGGTGATCGTCACGCCGACTGCGGTACCGCCCGATCATCCGGACAACTACGTGATGATGGCGAAGCGCATTGCACAAGAAACGCCAAACGCGATTCTCGCCAATCAGTTCTACAACGACGCCAATCCGCAGGCGCATTATGACACGACCGGCCCAGAGATCTGGGAGCAGACCGAAGGTCGGGTCACGCACTTCGTGTACGCGGCGGGTACTGGCGGTACGATCACCGGCGTTGGCCGGTATTTGAAAGAAAAGAATCCAAAAATTCAAATCATCGCTGGCGACCCGGTCGGATCTGTGCTGGCCGAGATGTGGCGAACGAAGGGTGAGGGGAAGGTTGAAGGGGTGCCGTACAAGGTCGAAGGGATTGGTCAGGACAAGATTCCTGGCACCCTCGATATGGGATTGATCGACGATTTCATGACGGTGAGCGACAAAGAGGCGTTCGCCATGGCGCGCCGTCTAACCCGCGAGGAAGGGCTGTTCGTTGGCGGTTCGAGTGGTCTGATCGTCCACGTTGCGGTGCACATTGCCCGGCGCATCGACGATCCGAACGCCGTCATCGTGGTTCCGCTGCCCGATACCGGAGAGCGGTATTTATCAAAGTTGTATAACGACGAATGGATGCGCGAGAACCAGCTCCTCGACGCCGATCGTACGACGCTCGACTACGTACTTCAGGCGAAGAATCGCGGCGACGGCGATACGCCGACGATCGTCAGCGTGACGACCGGGGCGACGGTACGGCAGGCGCTTCGCCTGATGTCGTTGCACGACGTGTCGCAGTTGCCGGTGATGGACGGCACGAACTGCGTGGGCTCGGTTGCTGACTGGTCGTTGTCGGCGCGAAGCCTCGATGACACAAAGCTCCTCGATGCGACGGTTGGGCAAGTGATGGATGCACCGTTTCCGGTTGTCGATGTGGCGCAGCCGGTCGACAACGTTGCCAAACTTCTCTCAAAATCGAATCCTGCGGTGCTCGTGCGATCGAACGGCACAGTACAGGGAATCGTGACGCGGTCCGACATGCTGAACTATTTGATGGCCCGATGAGAATCACGATGCTGATGGGTGGAACGTCATCGGAGCGCGACGTGTCGTTGGCGTCGGGCGTGCGCGTGACGGAGGCGCTGCGTTCGCGCGGACATCAGGTCACGCCGGTCGATCCGGCGCGCGGGCCGATCAGCGACGACGAATACCGTGCGCTCGCCAGCGGAACTGTCGTGCGAACCGCACCGCCGTCGCAGGACGCGCTGAGGCAGATGGCGCGCGAGGCGCTCCCGCGACTCGTAAGCACGCTTCCGCGGCAGGGCGACACCGACGTCGTGTTCCTGGGGCTGCACGGTGGCTCCGGCGAAGACGGTACCATTCAGGCGCTGCTCGACCTGACCGGCGTTCCGTACACCGGGAGTGGCCACCTGGCGAGCGGCCTGGCCCTCGACAAGGACGTGTCAAAGCACCTATTCCGTCAGGCGGGGGTAACCACAGCGGACTGGCTTCTCGCACCGGCGAGTGTCGAGGAAGTCCGCGCGCAGCTTGGCTTTCCAGTGATTGTAAAGCCGGCGAACGAGGGGTCGACGGTCGGACTGTCGATCGTCAAAGAGCCCGAACAGCTCCAGCCAGCGATCGACGAAGCACTGCGGTTCGACCCGCAGGTCATGATCGAGCAGTTCATCGCCGGACGCGAACTGACGGTCGGGATCCTCGGCGACGTGGCGCTGCCGGTTGGCGAAATCATCCCGAAGCACGAGATTTACGACTACGAATGCAAATACACGCCGGGAATGGCGGAGGAGCGATTCCCCGCAGAGCTCTCCGGCGATGAAGTCGCGCGAATTCAGGACGAGGCGATCAACGCGTTTCGCGCTCTCAAGCTGAGTGGCTACGCGCGCATTGATTTTCGAATGTCGACGAAGGGAACGTTCTACTGTCTCGAGGCCAACACCCTTCCGGGTATGACGCAGACGAGTCTCATTCCGCAGGCGGCGGCAGCGGCGGGAATTTCCTTTCCTGAGCTGTGTGATCGGATTGTCCAACTCGCGCTCGAGCGGCGCGGAGGCGACTGATGGCACAAGTAGCGGGTCCCACCGCAGCACTCGCGGGAATTCCGGCCGGACTCCAGTCGCAGGGCGTCTGGGCAGGCCGTCGTCAGCTTTTCGTGCGGTTTGCCGCCGAGGCGGAGACAGCCACGATGTACACGGCGGACGCGTTGGCGAACGAACTGCGGCGCGGGACGGGTCGGTCAGCGTTTCACTCGATCGCAATCACCGGACGTGATCCGCTGTCCAATGTCGAGTACCTTCAGGCCGCTTTTTCCAAAGTGGAAACGGCGCTTCCTGTGATGTTGGACACAGACGGACAGCGTCCGAATGAGATCGCGGAGCTCAAGGCTTTTTTGACTCTCGCGCAGATTAGTTTGGAAGGATCAGCCATCGAATCCGCGACGGAGCGGGCGTTCGAAGCCGTCCAGGTGGCGGCTGGTGCTGGAATGCAACACGCACTCGTATTGTTGGCTGACGAGCGGACGACTGACGCACAGATGCTGCGTGTGATCGAGCGAGCTCATGCCGCCAGCGAAAAAATGCCGGTAGTCGTACACCCGGGTGTGGGCACTCCTGTCGACCGGGACCGCCGATGGACCACGCTGTTCGAGCGGGCGTCGGCTCTGCACGGGGATGTCAGATTGGCTCTCAAGCTGCCACCTCCGACAGGTATGCGCTGAGTCATAGTGGTGACCGGAACTCGCTTCTCTAAGTCGTGTTATTAGGGTAGTCCCCCAATTCTGTTCTTTCGTAGGATTTATGTCGTTTCCGGCCACTTACGAACAGCAGGAACATCCAAACCTGACGCCTGGCGTTCAGGTGATCATCGCGATCAACGTCGCGCTGATGTTCCTGCAGTTGACGTTGGTGAAGTTCACCGACGTGGCCGCCGCGTTCGGCTTCGATTCGAACGCGCTGCCCGGCCATTGGTGGACGGCGATCACGTACATGTTCGTGCACGCCGGGCCGGCGCATCTGATCGCGAACATGTACGCGCTCTACCTGTTCGGTCCGCGACTCGAGCACGGCTGGGGCTACCGCAAGTTTCTCTGGTTTTATCTACTGTGCGGACTCGGCGGCGTCGCGTTCGAGATGCTGTTCATTCGAACCGGTAGTGTCGTTGGTGCCTCGGCTGGCGTGTTCGGTGTGATGACCGCCTACGCGATGCAGTGGCCGGAAGAAGAGGTCTATCTCGCCTTTGTTGTTCCGGTGCGCGCGCGGACGCTCGTGGTCGGTCTGTTCGTTTTCAACCTCGTGCTTGGAATTGCCGGCACGGGCGACGGAGCGAACTTGGCGTACTTCGCCCACCTTGGCGGCGCGATCACGGCGTACATCTACATCCGGATGGCCACGTCGACCGGCATGGATCAGGTTCGTCAGCGCGTTGCCAACCTGCCAGACGCCGACGAACCGCCGCGCGCGATTCCGCGAAATCTTCCGCGTCGTGAACGCGGTGACGAGGTGGATGACATCGTCGCAAAGAGTAAGGCGATCGCGGCCAAGCGCGTGACTGCGCTCACGCCGCCGTCGCGCCGCCGCGAAGCAAAGGCGGAGGAACTCAACCGCGTGCTCGACAAGATTTCGCAGCACGGTATCGAGAGTCTGACTACCGACGAACGAAAAGTTCTCGAGGAAATGTCGAGACGGCTGCGCGACCGATAAGCTTTTCGCGCGGCGTGCCGATAATCTTTTCGAGCCGCGATTGCTTGTGGTCTAGCGGGTCTCTGTACCGAACCACATATTGAGAATGGGCCGGCGCTATGCGCTGGTCATCGCCGCCGCGAGAACGGCGTGGCGGCACCGCCCCCCCGGCATAGCCCGGGGGGGCTCTTTTTTGTGCCCGCACTTTTTTGCGCAGCGAACTGTCGGGCGGGGCCCGACGGCGCCTAGCTTCTACCTGTCCGCAGTACAGGAATCAGAAGCCCCGCAACGAGTGGCCCGATGCCGAAACCAGAACTTCTCGAGACGTTCCCGAACCCGTACCCGGGCCGGGATTATGAGATCGCCATGGAGTGTCCGGAGTTTACCGCGCTGTGTCCGCTCGGCGGAATCGAGAGCGACGCGGATGAACTACGCGCGCTCAAGGGTGGCGCGCCAGACTTCGGAACCATGTACATCACGTACGTGCCGGGCGATCTGTGCATCGAGCTCAAGAGCTTAAAGCTCTATCTCTGGAGTTTCCGCGACGATGGAATCTTCTATGAGCGCGCGGTAAACCGCATTCTCGACGACGTCTCGAAAGTCACGCAGCCGCGGTGGATGGAAGTGGTTGGCGATTTCAACATTCGTGGCGGAATCAAATCCATCATTCGGGCGCGCGTCGGCGCGCGTTCACCAGGAGTCTGAGCGTATGAGAAGATTCTCACTGACAGTCGCCGCGCTCGTCGTCACGGCGTGCTCATCGACCGGCACAGGCTCCTCGTCAACCACGGCGTCGCCATCCTCCTCGAGGACGAATGGCGGGATCGCTCCGGCGCTGGACGCCATCACGTCGGCCGATATTCGACGCGATCTCTTCGCGATGGGCGGCGATGCCATGCGCGGACGCGAAGCAGGTACGCTGGACGAAATGCGCGCGACTGGTTGGGTCGCCGAACGTGCGCGTGAAGCGGGGCTACAGCCTGCGGGAGAGGACGGCACGTTCTTCCAGTGGTGGTCGATGCGTCGCACTCGCTTGAGCGAGAGCAGCATCATCAACATCGCCGACAAGCCGCTGCACCTGTGGAAAGATGTCGTGGTGCTGAACAATCAGTACGCGGACGTCAAGCTTCCGATCGTGTTCATCTCCGATAGTGCCGCGCTGGCAACGACCGATGTGCGCGGCCGCGCGGTCGCGATGGTGTTGCCGTCGATCAAGACGCAGCCACCGGAGCAATTCACGATTCGTGGAAATTTCCAGGCGGCGATCAGCCAGATGGTGCGAGCTCGTGCGAGTGCGATTGCACAGGCCGGCGCGGTGGCGGCGATCCTGATCTCGAATGGCGATGCGAATATCGACGCGGGATTCGACGCGACGGCCGCGGTGTCGTCGCGTGGAACGTACGCGATCGATTCGGCGGGCGGACCGACCGGACAATACGCCCGCCCTGCGCAAATCACGCAGGCCGGCGCCGGAAACGCGCAGGCTCAACCGGCGGCGAACGCGGCTGCTGGGCGCGGTCGTAGCAATGCCGCGGCGATTCCGACGCTCTGGCTGCGACACGACATGCTCGACGCGGTGAAGGCGTCGAATGCGAGAATCAACGCGACGGTGTTTACGGAAACGTTCTACTATCCGTCCGGCAACGTCATTGGTGTGGTGCGCGGTACCGACCCGAAGCTCGCGAATGAGTATGTGCTATACAGTGGACACCAGGACCACGACGGCACGCGCTACTCAGTGAATGGCGACTCGATCTGGAACGGTGCGGACGACAACGTGACCATCAGCGTTGCGCTGCTCGCGTCGGCGCGTGCGTTCGTGAAGCATCCGGCGCCGCGTCCCGTTCTCTTCGTCTGGCATGGCGCGGAGGAGCGCGGACTGCTCGGCTCGCGATGGTACGTGAATCATCCGACGGTGCCGCATTCGCAAATCGTTGCCGTGCTGAACGGCGATATGATCGGTCGAAACAACCCCGATAGCGCGGCGTTGCTGGGGGCGCAACCGCCACACAAAAATTCAAATGCCCTGGTTGACGCGGCGCTTCGTGCCAACGCCGAACTGACCCATTTCAAGCTGGATACAATATGGGATCGGCCGACGCATGCCGAAGGCTGGTATTTCCGGAGCGATCACCTGCCGTACGCGCGCGTGGGCATCCCGGCAATCATGTTCAGCACGCTTCTTCACCCCGATTATCACACGCCGCGCGATGAGCCTTCGCGAATCGACATCACGAAACTGACGAAAATGACTCAGTGGATGTATGCGACGGGGTGGATTGTTGCGTCGGCGCCACAGCGTCCAGACGCGATTGCGGGGTTCAAGCTCGAGCGGTGACGCCCTGTGGGGAGGACAGAGTTACCGAAGTGCTTACAAGCTGTGGCGCGTTGACCGAATAGTTACGCGATTCTCTTGCCGAGTCCGCGCGCGCGTCCATAGCTTGTTCGCAAGCTCCTCACTTCCAACTGTCCCCCCGAGACTTTTCATGAAGAAATTTCTGCTCGTCGCGCTCGCCGCGTTTGGCGCGCTCGCGACTGGCTATCCTACGCCAGCGCTCGCCCAGGGCGTCACGACTGGCGGCCTCACCGGCATTGTGACGAGTGAAGGCGGCCAGCCTCTCGAAGGCGCTCAGGTTCAGCTCAAGAATCCCGCGACCGGTCGTACGGTTGGGGCCGTAACGCGCGGCGGCGGACTCTATCTCATTCAGGGTATCGAGCCGGACGCGAACTATTCCATCACCGTTCGCCGTATCGGCTCCGAGCCGCAGACGCGCGATCGCATCTCGATCACGCTTGGCCAGACGCGTCGCGAGGACTTCACGCTCGCACAGCGTGCAACTGCCCTCTCGGCTGTTCAGGTTGTCGCAACGACGGATCCGGTCATCAACGCAACGAAGACGGGAACCGGCACCACGGTTTCCGATTCCGCGCTTCACCGTCTGCCGACGCTGAACCGCAACTTCGCAGATTTCGTACAGCTCGTTCCGCAGGTGTCGACCACGACGGGCTATCTGTCGGGCGGCGGCGTGAACCTGCGCCAGAACGCGATTCAGATCGACGGCGCGCAGGCCGGTGACTTGTTCGGTATCGGCACGACGGGTCAGCCGGGAAGCTCCGCGAACGCGAAGTCGATCGGCCTGGACGCGGTCAAGCAGTATCAGGTGCTCCTTTCGCCCTTCGACGTTCGTCAGGGCAACTTCGGCGGATTGCTGATCAACGCGATCACGAAGAGCGGAACGAATGACTTCCATGGCTCGGCGTTCGGTTATACCCGCAATCAGAGCCTGACGCGCACGCAGTCCTACCTCGCTGACTACTCGCAGCAGCAGTACGGTTTCTCACTCGGCGGCCCGATCCTCAAGGACAAGGCCTTCTTCTTTGTGAACGGCGAGTGGCAGAAGCTTCAGACGCCGGCAACCGGTCCGTACATCGGCTCGTCCGACGCGCCGATCGCTCAGAGCAGCATCGACCAGCTTTCGACGATCATGAAGTCGTATGGCTTGACCGATGTCGGTAGCGGCAGTCAGGTCCAGAAGCAGAATCCGACGCGTAACGTCTTCGTGCGTTTCGATGCGTATCTGCCGTTGAACACGCACCTCGTGCTCCGCCACAACTACGCGAGCGCCGACAACACGACGTTCAGCCGCGCCGCCACGACGGGAGCGAACCCGAACTTCAACCTCACGTCGAACCTGTACGAGTTCAGCAGCAAGACGAACGCGACGGTTGCCGAGTTCCTGACGAACATGCCGAACGGCATCTACAACGAGTTGCTGCTCAACCTCACGAAGACGTCGGACTTCCGCACCGTGCCGGTTCGCTTTCCGCAGCTGACGATCCGCGGCATTCCGCGCATCGACGGCGTGGCCGGAACCGGCGCGAACTTCGTCATCGGCACGGAGGCGTCGTCGCAGGGAAATTCGCTCGATCAGCGCACGTTCGAAATCACTGACAACTTCACGATTCCGGTTGGAGCGCACGCGTTCACGTTCGGCGTGAAGGATCAGTTCTACAAGCCGATCAACCTGTTCGCGCAGAACTCGCTCGGCTCGTGGACGTTCAACGATCTCGCATCGCTGCAGAGCGGCGTCGCGTCGAGCTACTCGGTGAGCGCGCCGGCCTCGACGGATCCGGCCCACGGCCTCGCGACGTTCCATGCGAGCATGCTCGGTCTGTACGCGCAGGATAACTGGCAGGTGACGCCGAGGTTGTCGATCACGGGCGGCGTGCGTTACGACGTACCGAGCTTCTCGGACGTTCCGCCGACCAACACGTCGGTGCAGACGGAATACAATCGCAATACGGCGAACGTGCCGGGCAATGGCGTCTTCTCGCCGCGTATTGCGTTCAACTGGGACGTGACGGGCGATCAGGCAAACCAGGTTCGCGGTGGTATCGGCGAATTCACGGGTCCGCCGCCGTTCGTGTACTTGTCGAATGCTTTCGGCAACTCGGGCCTCACGGGCTTCGCGGCGCTGACGTGCAGCGGTTCGACGACTGGCGCGACGTCGCTGGCCGTGCCGGCGTTCAACGCGCAGAACATCTCGACGCCGCCAACGGCGTGTCTTGCGGCCGCGGGTAAGGCCGGCGCCACGGTTGCTACCAGTTCGTCGATCAACACGACCGATCCGAACTTCAAGTTCCCGCAGTACCTCAAGGCGTCGCTCGGCTACGATCACCGATTCATGCACGACATCATCGGAACGATCGAAGGCTTGTACACGCGTTCGACCAATAACGTCTTCTATCAGAACCTCGCGCTGGCTGGCCCGCAGGGCGTCGACCGCAATGGCCGCACGATCTACGGCATCCTGACGGCGACGGGCGGAACGGCGACGTTCAAGGGTTCACGCACGACGGTTCT
This sequence comes from Leucogemmata humicola, assembly GCF_055379415.1. Lineage (NCBI taxonomy): Bacteria > Pseudomonadati > Gemmatimonadota > Gemmatimonadia > Gemmatimonadales > Gemmatimonadaceae > Leucogemmata > Leucogemmata humicola. The sequence goes on along the minus strand of NZ_AP040875.1, from coordinate 5,769,641 downwards.
CGACATGAGCAACTCGTCTGGCGACTACACGTACAGCGTCACCGGCCAGCTCCAGAAGTCGTTCACGACGAACTTCGAAGGCTCGATCGCCTATACGCACCAGAAGTCGATGGACGTCACGTCGACGACGAGCAGCACGGCGGGTTCGAACTATCGCTATCAGCGTGATGTGAGCGGCGACATTCTCGACAAGTCGGTGTCGACGTCGAAGTACGACCAGCCGCACCGCATCGTCGCGACCGGCACGTATCGCTTCAAGACGCTGACCGACGTTTCGCTCATCTACACCGGCAACTCGGGCGCTCCGTTCGACTACGTCTACGGCGCAGGCAGCGGCACTGGCTCGGGCGATGCGAACGCCGATGGTCAGTCGCAGAACGATCTGATGTACGTCCCGAAGGACACGCACGATCAGAACGAGATCCTGTTCACGGGCTACAACGGAACAGCGGCTCAGCAGACCGCGGCGGCCGGAATGGCGGATGCCTTCGACAAGTTGATCAACAGCGTCGATTGCTTGAAGAATGCTCGCGGCACGATCATGAGCCGCAATTCCTGCCGCAATCCGTGGGTCAACGAGTTCGATCTTTCGATCGCGCAGAACCTTGGCTGGCGCTTCAACAACATCCAGGCGCGTTTCGACATCGTGAACTTCGGCAACCTGCTCAACAAGAACTGGGGCCACCAGGCGTTCTCGAACCAGGGCTCGACCTGCGGCCAGATCTGCAGCGCGACGGTCGTCCTCACGCAGACCGGCAACAAGCTTCCGACAGGCACGACGAACAGCGCGCAGGCGCAGGGCATCTACACGTACGACACGAACTTCAAGGCGTTCGACTTCAACAACGCCTCGTCGAACTATCGCATGCAGCTGTCGATGCGGTACAGCTTCTAAAGAGCTAGACGCTGGACGCTAGAGAGTCAGAGGGCGGGCGTGGGATTTATCCCACGCCCGCTTTCCATTGAGTGGCTGTGTATCGCGATGCCCTATCGTTCTGTCGGCCAGCAATGCCAAGGACGGCACGTCTTGGCCACACGAGAGGCCACGGAGGGGTACCGCCAAGCGAGGGGGATTCTTAGGTTTGACCGTCTGGGACCGAGTAGGTTTCAGTGGGTAGGGAAGTTGGCTAGGTAGCTCAGTTGGTAGAGCAGCGGACTGAAAATCCGCGTGTCGGCGGTTCGATTCCGTCCCTAGCCACTAGACGTAAGTCGTTGAAATCAATGAGCAAACGCGAACGGCCGCCCCAAAGGGCGGCCGTTTGTCGCATCGAGACCGTCCTAGCGGCCTCTAGGCTTCCGCCCGTCGCTCCGGTCCGCGCTGCTGGCGTGTTCCGCGATGTCGCGCCGCCGTGTCTCGTAGGTGCTCGAACTCCTTCTCGAGTTGCAAGAGCTCGCTGTCGGACATCTGCTCCATGGCCACGAGCGAATTGCGCGCGCCCGACACCGCCCGAATCAACTCGTCGAGCTTCAGGTGCATCACGTGCGAGTCTCGATTCTGGGTGTTCTGAATCAGGAACACCATCAGGAACGTGACGATCGTGGTGCCGGTGTTGATCACGAGCTGCCACGTGTCCGAAAAGCGATTCGCCGGGCCGAGGATCGCCCACACGATCACCACGGCGCAGGCGAGAACGAATGCCCACGCAGACCCGGTTGCCGTAGCTGTCGCCACGGCGAAGCGTCGAAAGAGGTTCTTCATGCGGGCTCGGTCATATAGCTCGTGGACTCCGAACCCGCCGCCCACGTCACCGCGCGTTGGATCGCTTGCTCACCGGCGTCTTGAAATCCCTGAGCGCTCCTTTGCCGATCGACTTCTCGGTGACGTTTGCCGACTCGGCCAGCTGTTCCGCCAAACCGATCGCCGCTTTCCTGATTGTCGCACTCCGATTGCCGACGGCGCGGAATGCCCATGCAACGCTCTTCTTCACAAAATTCCGCTCGTCGCTCGCGCCACGCTCGATGAGCGACAGCGACTCGATGAACGGTTTGTCTCCGGTGGCTTTGTCATGCAATGCAACGCAGGCGAGCAGCGCGAAGCCGCCGCGCTTCACAAACTCATCCCGACGTTTGCTCCACTGCTCGATCTTCTTCCACGCGTGCGGCGTGCGATCAAAGAGCGAGAAGCACAGCGTGTCGACGATGCCCCAGTTGTCCCAGTCGCGCGCCCAGCGATCCATCTGCGCCGCAGTGACGCGAGCCGGATCGTCCACATACGCCGTGAGCAACCGTGCCTCGTACCACTCGGCGTCCCACAGCGCGAGTGCGAGATCGTGGTCGCGTCCGAGTTGCTTGGCGAGCTGTTGGATCTTCGCCATCGGAACGCCGAAAGACTTCGGCGCATCGATGCCATAGCGCGGAAGCATCTCGTCGCGCACGCGCTTGGATCCGTTGCGCTTGAGCCATTTGACGGCCTCGGCGACGCGCTGCTCGGTGGTCATAGTTTGTCGAGGCGCGCGACCGCCGGACTGTGCAAGCGTTGCAGTGGGGCTCATATATGTCGATCCTCGCGCCTGACGTGTTCAAAATCCAAGTTGAGACATTCGCTGCCCACGTGAGGCAAGCCACCGTCCCGAGCATCCGAGGATGTGTGGAGGCAGTTGGATCGCTCATCGAAAATGGGACGGACAGTTCTTTTGCCGTGGTGGAATCGGTTGCCGATTGAACCGATCGCGTAGATACCCTGATCCGGCGCGGCCGGCAAGCCAAAAGAGCCCGCCAGGTGGCGGGCTCTCACGATCTGTCGCGATGGCTGGTAGTCGCAGTCCAGCAGGTTGTCGATTGCCTACGCCGCCGCTCGCTCGCTCTTCGTTTCGACGAACGCGAGTAGGTCTTTGTTCACGCGGTCCTTCTGAGTCGAGCAGATTCCGTGGGGTTGACCTTTGTACACCTCGAGTCGAGCGTTCTTCAGAATCTTGACGGTCGCCATCGACGCCGCACCAATGGGAACGATCTGATCGTCGTCGCCATGAATGAGCAGCGTGGGCAGATCGCCGAACTTTTTCAGGTCTTCGGTGGTGTCCGTTTCTGAGAACGCCTTGATGCAGTCGTAAGACGCGTTGAGGCCGCAGAGCATGCTCTGCATCCAGAACGAATCGCGAAGTCCTTGGCTGACGTTAGAGTTGGGGCGGTTGGCTCCGTAGAACGGGGCGCTCAGGTCCTTGAAGAACTGCGAGCGATCTGCGCGTACGCCTTCGCGAAGCTTATCGAAGACTTCCATCGGAAGACCGCCAGGGTTCGCCGGCGTCTTGAGCATGAGCGGGGGAATCGCGCTGATCAGAACGGCCTTTGCGACGCGCTTGGTTCCGTGTCGCCCGATGTATCGCGCGACCTCGCCGCCACCGGTGGAGTGTCCAACGTGAATCGCATCACGCAAGTCGAGTGCGGTCGTGAGTTCAGCAAGGTCATCGGCGTAGGTGTCAAGGTCATTTCCCTTCCAAGGTTGACCTGATCGTCCATGGCCGCGTCGATCGTGGGCAACGCACCGAAAGCCGTGCGATGCGAGGAACATCATTTGATCCTCGAACGCATCGGCGTTCAATGGCCAGCCGTGACTGAACACAACGGGTTGGCCGGCGCCCCAGTCTTTGTAATAGAGCTCGGTTCCGTCCTTGGTCGTAATCGTAGGCATCAGATGACCTCGTGATGATGATGTGGTTGCGTGTCAAGCGGCGGGAAAGAACAGCGGGAGCGCGGAGCAATAAATCAGCCGCTTCATTCCGCGTGTTCGCCGACTAACTTCGGATCTCCGCTCCACTCTCTCGTCGCGCTTTTCCTCGAACACGGATTGATGTCGCAGCTCATTGCCACGATTGCGAGCGAGTTATCGCTCGCGCCGCAGCAGGTTCAGGGCGCACTTGCGCTCTTCGACGAAGGCAACACGCTTCCATTTATCGCCCGATATCGCAAAGAGGCAACTGGCGGCCTCGATGAAATACAGCTGCGCGACGTTCGCGATCGAGCGCTGTATCTCCGCGAGCTCACTGAGCGCAAGGCCGCCATCCTCAAGAGCATCGAAGAGCAAGGAAAGCTCGACGCTGCGCTCGCTGCGCGCATCGATGCGGTGACGACGAAGCAGGCGCTGGAAGATCTCTATCTTCCGTTCAAACCCAAGCGCCGCACTCGTGCGATGATTGCGCGCGAGCGCGGTCTGGAACCGCTCGCCGAGCTGCTCTGGAGCGGGGCACACTCCAGTGCGCAGTTACAGAGTGAAGCCGCCTCGTTTGTCGACGCCGCCAAGGAAGTGCCGGACGTCGATCACGCGCTCGCCGGCGCGCGCGACATTCTCGCCGAACGCATTGCCGACGACGCAACCGTTCGCGGCCAGGTTCGCGAGACGACGCGCGCCGAAGGCGTCATCAAGTCGCGCGTAGCAACCGCGAAGAAAGGCGAAGTGTCGAAGTTCCAGGACTATTATGACTTCTCTCAACCCCTCAAGGATCTTCCGTCGCACCGCATGCTTGCCATGCGTCGCGGAGAGACGGAGGGCTTTCTCTTCTGCTCTGTCGACGCCCCTGCTGAGCGAATCGTCGGCCAGCTCGAACAGCAGTTCGTCGCCAGCAACGCGGCGCCGGACCAGATGCGATTGGTCGTGCAGGACGCCTACAAGCGATTGATCGCACCGGCGGTCGAAGTCGATCTTCGCTTGGAACTCAAGACCAAGGCCGACGAAGACGCGATCACGATCTTTGGACGGAACCTCGAACAGCTATTGCTCGCGCCGCCGGCGGGTGAGCGAACGGTGATTGGCCTCGACCCGGGGTTCCGCACTGGCGTGAAAGTCGCAGCGCTCTCACGCACCGGAGCAGTCGTCGCTACGGACACGTGGATGCTGCATCAACCGGATCGATTTGCGCATGCGCTCCTCGCCGCGATCTCCAAGCTCGATCCGGATCTGATCTCGATCGGCAACGGCACCGCGTCCCGGGAGACCGAGACGCTCGTGCGAGAGATTCTCAGCGAACGGAAACTCGATCGGCCGCAGGTCGTCGTAGTGAACGAATCGGGTGCGTCCGTCTACTCCGCATCCGAGCTCGCGCGCGATGAGTTGCCCGATCTCGACGTATCGATCCGTGGAGCGGTATCGATTGCTCGCCGACTGCAGGATCCGCTGGCTGAGTTGGTGAAGATCGATCCGAAGTCGATCGGCGTCGGCCAGTATCAGCACGACGTCTCACAGCCGCGGTTGAAGCAGCGCCTCGACGAAGTCGTCGAAAGCTGCGTGAATCGTGTCGGCGTAGAAGTGAACACAGCGTCGGCGCCGCTCCTTTCGTACGTTGCCGGCATCGGGCCATCGCTCGCGGCAAACATCGTGAAGGCGCGCGATGCTCGCGGCGGATTCCGTTCGCGTACGGACCTCGCTGAGGTTCCGCGCCTCGGCGCAAAGGCGTTCGAACAGGCTGGAGGATTTCTCCGTGTACGCGGCGGGGCGAATCCGCTCGATGCGTCTGCGGTTCACCCGGAACGCTACGGTCTGGTGGAGCGGATGGCCGCTGATCTCGGTGTGCCGCTCGGGTCACTCGTGGGAAACGACGGTGAACTGAAACGCATCAAGCTGGAGCGATATGTTGGCGACGGCGTGGGCCTGCCGACGCTGCAGGACATTCTCGCGGAACTCAAGAAGCCGGGACGTGATCCGCGCGAAGCATTCGAACCGCCGGCATTCCGATCTGACGTCACAGAGCCGAAGCATCTGTCGACTGGAATGGAACTCGAAGGCGTCGTCACGAACATCGTAGCATTCGGCGCGTTCGTTGACGTCGGCGTGCACCAAGATGGTCTCGTGCACGTGTCGCAGCTTGCCGACAGATACATCACCGACCCGAACGCCGTCGTCTCGGTGGGTCAGAAGGTGAAAGTGCGCGTCATCTCGGTAGATCTCGAGCGCAATCGCATTGCCCTGTCGATGCGGAAAGAGGCATCGGCGGAGCGTGCGCCGAGTGGCGGCGGCCGCGGACCGAAACCATCGGCGCCGCCGCCGAAAGCGCCGAAGCGTGGCGACGTTGCGCCGAACGGAATGCGTTTCGTCTAACGCCTTCGGTACAGACGACGGTGGCTACGCAACTCGGCGAGCCACCGTCGCCTTACGGTCCAGCTTTCCCCAGCCGACCAAACCGCCGTGCGCGGCCGCCACGAACGCACGAATGACGACGCCGTACATCACCTGGCGGTAGATGAAACGCTGCGCGGCCACGAGCAGCGTCAATTCGGCCTGCTCACCCGATTCGAGCAGAAAGGCGAGTACAGCTCCCGCCCAATCGATCAGCAGGAACAGCGCGTACAGCGTCATCAACTCACGTAGGTTGGTGAGCGCGTACGTCGTGCCGTGCTGTGCCCGCACGAGCCAGAACGAAATGAGGCTCCAGACGAAGAGCAGATCGGCGGCCGGCGAGAGCGCGGGAAAGATGAGTTGAAAGAGCCAGACGCATGGAAAGGCAAACCAGCCGAGCGCCCGGTACACTGGTCGAAACAATACGACGCGATGTTTCCACACGCACTGCAGTGTCCCGAACGACCAGCGAAAGCGTTGTTTCGCGAGGCCGCTGAGGGTGTCTGGGGCCTCGGTGTACGCAATCGCTGAATCGACATAGTCGACCGACCACCCGGCACGGTGGAGGCGGATCGTCAGATCCTGATCCTCGGCGAGCGTGTCCGATTGAAAACCGCCGACAGAATCAACGGCGGATTTTCGCCAAGCACCGACCGCACCCGGCACGACAGTGATGCAATCGAGCAGCGCGAATGCGCGTCGATCGAGATTCTGACTCGTGATGTACTCAAGCGCCTGGAGTCGCGTCACGAGATTGAGGCGGTTACCAACCTTCGCATTGCCCGCGACGGCACCGACATGTGGATTGACGAGTGGCTGAACGAGCGCATTGATGGTGTCCGGCAGAAACACGGTATCCGCATCGAGGCCGATGATAATCTCACCGCTCGCACGCGCGATGCCGTAGTTGAGGGCACTCGCCTTTCCGCCATTGTCCTTCGTCATCACCGTGACACTGCGTTCGCCAACGAAGGCACGTTGCGCAACTGTAACCGTGTCGTCGCTCGAGCCATCGTCTACGACGAGAACCTGTAGCGGACCGTCGTAGCGCGACGCGAGAAGGCTTCTCACCGTGGCAACGACCACCTTGCCTTCATTGAAGGCTGGAACGATGACCGATACCGCCGGACAGTAGAGTTTTGCAAATCGACTCGTCCTGCGCTGCTTGAACCGTTGGATATACGCGAGAGTCGTCATCACCACGACGCGCGTCACGCCGAGCACGATGGCGATGAGGAAGAACCAGCGAAGAATCCACTCGACGGTGCCGAGTGTGCCGAACGCGACGAGCTCGAACAGGCGCGCTGCCACGCTGCCTTTCGGTAGCGACGGCATCGACTGATCGCGGCTCGATCCAATCAACGCGGAGAGTATGACGAGCGTGTCTCCGCGCGCGCGCAGAGAATCGATCATTGGACCAAGCGCTGCGACCGTTTGCGAGCGATCTCCCCCGCCATCGTGAAGGAGAACGACGCTCCCGCTGGCACTCCGATCTATGACGTTGCGAAGGATTCTCGGGGCGCCTGGACGTCGCCAATCGTCGGAGTCGATGTGCAGGCCGGCGGTGAGGAACCCAAGGTCCGTGGCCACGCCCACCGGCACGAGCTCGTCGGACGTTGTCGGCTCTGCGTCGCCAAAATAGGGCGGCCGGAAAAAGGCGGAGCGCTTGTTGAGCGCAGCCTCGATCAATCGTTCCGTCGCATCAATTTCGAGCCGCGTTACGAAGCGCGACGTGAGGGCAAGATTCGGATGCGTGAAGGTGTGATTGCCAATCTCATGGCCTTCGTCATAGATCTGGCGAAGCAGGGCGATGTGAGCTTCCGCGTTTTCGCCGATGACGAAAAATGTCGCTGGCGCGTGTCGCGAGCGGAGCGTGTCCAGAATTGCGGCGGTCCATGAACCGTCGGGACCGTCATCGAAGGTGAGTGCAATCCGGTGCTTCGCTTGCCCAGAGCGTTGCACGATGTACGGCAGCGGAAGCACGCGATATTGTTCGTCGCGCACCATGCGCGTGATCGGATCGATCTGGACGTCGCGCAAACCCACCTTGGGTCGATTGGCGACGCGAAGGATTTCTCCGACGCCGTCGAACTGGACGTCGTAGCCACCGGGGATCGTATCGATCAGCGTGGCTGGTCCGAGCGAAGCGCCGCGGCCAAGCGCGCGCCAAAGTGATGGATCCTCAGCGCCAAGGCGCCAAAGTGCAACGCCCGCTACACCATGCGAGCGAGCCAGGGCCACCTGATTGACGCCCGCGGCGGCGTCGAGAAACCACGCGACGTGGTCGGTCGAGTCTGGATCGCTCCACGCAACATACGGGTTTCCAGAACTGGTATCGAAGTGAATCGCCGCGTGATTGTTGCGAGCGTAGGTGATGACGTCTTGAAAAGTCAATTCTTCAGCGGGCTGACGCGGCGTATCGTCGTTCCAGTCGTAACCGTAGCCAGCAATGCCGACAATGAGCGATGTGGCAGGAATGATCGCCGCCGCGCGTGCGACCTGCGCCGTGAACCACGCGTTGCTCGCGATCGGTCCGGCATCGCTCTGAGAATCGTGTTCGTCGTACGCCATGAGGATCACGCGATCGACCGAACCAGCCAGCGCGGAAAGGTCGGCGGCAGGCGCATCGGCGGCGACCGTGACGAGCAGGATACGGCCGCTGGTTGCGAGCTTCGCGCGAAGCGCTGTAAGAAAACCCAAAAGAGCCGCATTGGAGCTGGACGGGAGTTCCTCGAGATCGATCGCGATGCCGGCCAGGCCGAAGGTCGTTGCCGCGGCGGCGAGCGCATCGATGGCGCGCGAGCGGAACGGCTCGCTCAGCAGTCGCGTGGTAGCCGCCTGCATGAAGATCTGGCCAGACGTGTCGACATTCGTCAACATCAGAAACGCCCGCGGTCGTTGATCGGCCGGCGCTTGCTGCATCACGAACAGCGCACGTCGATCGACGCGGATTTCCACTGAATCGCCTGTTGGCGCGATGAATCCCCACTCACCAATGACCCAGTCGAGTTTGGGAAGATTCGTTCGCAGCGACACAAGCGAGTTGTCGTCCCACGATACGTAGAACCCGACAGTGACAGGTGCAACGCCGCTGGCGGACGTCGACTTGGGTAGTGCGGCCGCGTTCAGCGCCAGATGCGCCGCTCGCCTCGCGGGCACAGCCGGCATTGCGTGCAGTGCTTCAAACAAGCGTTCGCGCGCTACCGCCTTGAGCTGAAGCGCGCGCGTTCCGTTGAGCTCCGGGAGTTTCGGCGGCGCGGTGGGCGTCGACTCACGCAGAGAAATCCTGGGAATGCTCGGGGGGATGAGAATGGCGGCGACCAGCCCGAGGAGCAACACACTCGTAGCAAGCCCAATTGCCGCCGCGATGCGGCGAATACGCAGCCATCGCGTGCCGGAACTCTGACTGAAAACCGGGCGCTTCCGTTCTCGTTGCATGGACGACAAAACACCGCGCGGCTAGTCCTTCGGCGCGGGGAAGAACGCAAGTCGCGCGCGTGCGTCGGCCTTCGAGCGTGCCGGAACGAGAAAACTTAGTACGCGCTCGTGAGGTGCTTCAGCGCGGTACCGAGCCGCTCGCCGAGTACGGCGGATTGAGCGGCGCTGAAGGTTGCGGTCAGATGATCGTCGTCGCGAAAGACCACGATTCCTTGCTGAAGGACAGAACAGCGCGCGGTTGGACACACGCGATCGTTCATGTCCACGAAGGCAATGTGGTCGAGACCACGCGCGGCGTCGTTCTGTGCAGCAATGGCGGGCGGGTGCAGTGCGTCCGCTCGCTCGTATTCACAGGAGCGAATTTGAAAGGGCGCGTTCGCCGCTCGTCGAGACAGGCAAGACGGTGCGTCGAATCCCGCGACCGGCGTGCCGCGAAGAATGAGCGTGTTGATTCGCGCAGCGGACAGCGTGTTGTACGTTCGTCGAAGTCCGGCGCGCCATGTCTCGGGTGTGACGCGCCACGCCGATCCGTCACCCGTCGTGGGCATGTAGTGATCGTAGCTCGACAGAATCACGGCGGACGGATGCATCGCGACAATCCGCTTGAGCATTGCTCGGCGCCATTCCGTGCATTCGGTATACACGCGCTTGAGCCGAGCATTCAGCAGCTCGGTCATGTCGGACACAGGGCAACCGGGCTTCACCATCGCGTACACTTTCCAATGTCTCTCGCGACCAATGAGGTCGACCGCAGGCAACCAATGCTCGGCGTGTGAATCGCCGAGCAGCGCGACGACCGTTTGCGCGTTGGTATCGCCGAAGATGCACGGCGCCGTGGCATTGGTGAGCATCGAACCCCAACAGTCATGCGACATGCCGTCTGCGCGCGCTATCGCGAACGGTCGCTGCGCAGGCGACGTAGCTCGATCCTCCGCGACAGACGCTGCGCCATACGCGAGCAGCGCGACGACGACGCTTGCGCCAAATGCGAAGGCGGTGAGCAGTTCGGGACGCACCTGCGAGAGCTTGCCGCTTCGAGTCGGTTGTTCGACGAATCGATATGTGAGTACAGCGAGCACCAGCGCCGCCGCGGACCAGACGAGGCGGCCAAGTACACCAATCCTCCAGTCGATCACAGCGCCAATGCCTACGAGCGGCCAGTGCCATAGATACCACGAGTAGGACATGCGTCCCAGCCACTGCAGCCATGGCGCACCGAGTATCCAGCTGACTCGACTCTCGGGCGCGTATTGTCCGCCGAGGAGCAGTGCAACTGTTCCGAGCGCGGGAAGGAGGGCGGCGCTGCCGGGATACGGTGTGATCGCGCTGTAGGCGAGTACGCCGATGGCGATTGCGATCAGGCCGGCGAGCTGGAGCCAAACGCCCGGAATGTCGAATGGGCGTGATGACCGTTTGAGTCCGAGCGCTGCCAAGCCGCCGAGTGCGAATTCCCAGATTCTCGTGGGCATGCCGAAGAACGCCCACGGCTGGGCAACGCGCGTGACCCAGAGCGATGCGGCGAACGACACCGCGCCGGTCAATGCAACGCCGACGACAAGCTGTCGATTGAGCGAATCCTTTCCACCGTACCAACGGCCGATGAGCATGAAGAGCAGCGGCCAGATCAGGTAGAACTGTTCCTCGACGGCGAGGGACCAGGTGTGAAGAAAAGGATTGGTAGACGTCGCGTGATAGTCGACAGCCGTCCGCGCGAACAAAATGTTGCCGTAGTGCAGCGCCACCGCGCGACCGTCCGATGCAACGGCCGGTTGATCGATAGGCGCGTAGATCCAGAGCGCAGCCGCGATGGTCGCGACCAACACAACGAGCAGCGCCGGCAGTAGGCGTCGCGCGCGTCGCGCATAGAACTCGGTGAGGTTGATGTCGCCGGTGGACTCGACTTCTCGCGCCAGGAGTCCGGTAATGAGAAAACCGGAAAGCACGAAGAAGACGTCCACGCCCACGTAGCCGCCCGCGACCCAAGGCACGCTCGCGTGAAACGCAACGACGAGCAGGATGGCGAGGCCGCGGAGGCCTTCGATGTCAGGTCGGAATCCCGGGCGATCCGAACTCATTCCTAATGGTACGTGAGAAGGCCCGGCGGAGTTACGGGCGACGTTTGCGTCGCTAGATTTGTCTGAGTCACAGAACGGTCATTCCGTCCGAAAGCGAGCGGATGCGACCGTTCCAATGTGTGAGGCGCCTCTGCGTTCCGCCGTCCGCTCCGTCCCTCGCCTGGCCGCGTGCCGGGAGCTCTGACGCAGCGAGTCTAACCGCCGAGCCGTGAGTCACGGCGCGGTCCGCACGTTTACGCTCCGACACCGACCGGGCAACCGCGCATCTCGCGCTTGCCGGACTCGCCGGCTTGCGCGCGCCCATGATTCGCGGCGCTCACGCGCCGCCGCCGCTCGGAGCCGTTCAAATGACAAACGACAGTTCTTACAACGACGCGCCTAATCGCGCGCGTGTCGTTGCGCAGCACCGCGCCCGATATATCGTCCGCGATTCGACAGGCGACCACGACGCAGTTCTGTCCGGGAAGTACCGGCATCAGATTGCATCGGCGGAAGACGTGCCTGCCGTCGGCGATTGGGTCGAGACGACCGCGGACGGAGCCGACGGATCGGCCCGCCAGATTCGAGCAATCGTGCCTCGTCGCAGCGCGTTCTGCAGGAAGACCGTGGGATTGGCGTCTGAGGCTCAGGTCATCGCGGCGAACGTCGATCTCGCAATCGTGGCAACGGCCCTTCCGCACGATGTCAATCTTCGCCGAATCGAGCGCTACCTCGCCCTCGCATGGGAGAGCGGCGCAACACCGGTAGTGCTGCTCACGAAAACGGACCTAGTCAGCGATCCGTCAGTCGCCGTCGCGGAGGTTCGCTCGATTGCGCCGGGCGTGGGTGTGTTGGCGATCTCCACCGTTACCGGAGACGGCGTTGGTGCGTTGCGGAGCATGCTCACTGCCGGCATCACGGCAGTGATTCTGGGCTCCTCCGGAGTCGGCAAGTCGACTCTCGTGAACTCGCTCCTCGGCGCAAACCAGCAGCGCACCTCGGGGGTTCGGGACGATGGAGCGGGTCGGCACACGACGACGCATCGCGAATTGATCGAGTTGCCTGGCGGCGCCTACCTGATCGATACACCGGGGATGCGCGAGGTGCAGCTGTGGAGCGCCGCCGACGGGTTGGAGTCAGCATTCGACGACATCGCGACGCTGGCGAATGCGTGTCGCTTTGGCGACTGCACACACGTTACTGAGCCTGGTTGCGCCGTACGCGGCGCGATCGATCGTGGTGAAATGAGCGCCGATCGACTGGAGAGCTGGCAGTCGCTCCGACGCGAGCTCGCGTATCTCGAACGACGACAGGACGCCGCTGCGTCGGCAGCGGCGCGCAATCACACCAAGACCTTGATCAAGGCGCTTCGCACCCGCTTGCGAGAGAAGTATGAGTAGCCGCAGTAGTTTTCATCCATGGCCATTCACAAAAAGGAACACGGGCAGCACGTCTACGCGTCGTCGCTCGTCTGGACTGGAGCGAGCGCTGGAGCGACGACATCCTATCAGTCGTACTCGCGCGAGTATGAAGTGCGGTGCGGTGACAAGAGTCCAATTCTCTTATCGGCCGATCCGCACTTTCGTGGAAACGCAGCGTTGTACAATCCGGAGGAGCTCTTGCTCGCCGCCCTGTCGGGTTGTCACTTGCTTAGCTATCTGGCTGACTGCGCGCGCGGCGGCGTGATCGTGGTGGCATACGACGACGATGCGCAGGGTGTGATGGCGATGCATGACGGCAAGATGCGCTTCACCGATGTGCTCTTGCGTCCCCGCGTGACGGTGGCAAAGGGCACGGATCTGGACAAAGCACGCGCGCTGCACGAGTCGGCGCACCAAGGTTGCTTCATCGCGAGTTCAGTCAACTTTCCGGTACGGCACGAACCGACGATCGTCGTTGCCGACTAAAGCGCGAAAGGCCCGACGAGACGTCTCGTCGGGCCTTTCGTATTTACTAATGCCTACTGGTACTGAATGTAGAACGGGCGTGGGTTGAGCGCGAGCACCGACGCGGGCGACATGAGCTTGTCACCCTTCTTCGTGTCGTTCTTGTAGAAAAGCTTGAAGCCCGTGTACTCGACCGGATACTTGTACACGTACGCGCGATACGATTCGCGCTTGAGCGACGGCGGACCCCAACCATCCATGTTGACGACGACCTGTACTCGCGGGTCGAGCTTGATTCGCTTGTAGCCCGTCAGCATGTCGCGGGTAAATCGATGGACGATCAGCACCTTTGGCGGCAGGTGCTCCTCAGTCACGATATCCTGCAGCAATGACGACGCGTAATTCACGTCCTTCGCGTCGAACGTTCCGATCTTCGTTCCTGGAACGTTCCCGGACTTCATGGAAAACTCAGGATCGATTCCGAGATGCACGTCGGGGCGTTTGAGGAAGGTGCGCAACCGCGGCAGCTCCTCTTGCAGCGTGCCTTGCCCGACCTGGATGTCGAGAAAAAGCAGCGCGTTCTTCTTCCGCGCCCAGCTGTACACCTTCTCGATGAGCGCGCTGTCCATTCGCGTGCGATACTTCCCCGCTGTTCCCGGGTTGTCCGACGCGACGACTGCAATCAGGTGAAGCGCAGGCTGCACCGGCGTCGCCGGATCCGCGGCGTTCCAGGCCGCGACCTCTCGATCGAGCTTGGCGAGCATCTCGTCGGGCGGTAGTTCGCCGAGGATGCCCATGCGCTTCGAGAGCGGGTTGCCGTAGAACGCGACGATGCGCTTGGCGGGCAACACTGCGCCCGCAATCGGCGTCGGCGAGTTCACGGGCCACACGGGCTCGGCGACCTTGGCTTTCGGCTTGGCGGTGGAGTCGGAACGGCGCGCCGTGGGCGCGGACTTCTTCGCAGCAGCTAACGGCTTTCCCGCTTGCGTCGGACGCTGCGCGAGCGAGCTCGGCGTATAGCCAGACACGCCGGCGGCGGCCATAATCATCACGCCCGCGAGGCGGGCTGTTCGGTTCAGCTTGGTCATCACTGGATGTATAGCGTCTCCTCTACCCTGGCGCATATGCCGTGGCAGCAGAACTACGATCCGTTGCACGGGCCGCTGTCGACGATCGTCGCCGCGCTTCCGCTTGTCATCCTACTTGGACTCCTCGCGCTCCGTCGAGTTCCAGCACATATGGCTGCGCTCGCTGGACTGGCCGCGTCGCTACTCGTTGCCGTCACTGTGATTGGGATGCCGGCGCCCATGGCCGGACGAGCCGCTCTGCTCGGCGCAGCGTATGGCATGCTGCCCATCGGGTGGATCGTGTTGAACGTCATGTTCCTCTATCGCGTCACCGAGGAGCGCGGCGTTTTCGTCGCGCTGCAACGCGCGATTACAAACATCACAACTGATCGACGACTACAGCTGCTTCTCGTCGCATTTTGCTTTGGCGCCTTCTTCGAAGGTGCCGCGGGCTTCGGAACTCCCGTCGCGGTGACCGGCGCGATTCTCATCGGCATTGGTTTTCCGCCGCTCGAAGCGTCGGCACTTTCGTTGATCGCGAATACGGCACCAGTCGCATTCGGCGCGCTCGGCACGCCGGTGATTGCGCTGCAAGGTGTCACGGGGCTCGATCTCAACGCACTCAGCGCAATGATTGGTCGTCAGCTGCCGATCTTCTCGCTGATCGTGCCCTTCTGGCTGATCGCTGCGTACTCAGGATGGCGCGGAGTGAAGGAGATCTGGCCGGCGGTGTTCGTGGCAGGAGCAACGTTCGCGATTCCTCAATTTCTCGTTTCCAACTTTCACGGGCCGTGGTTGGTCGATATCATCGCCGCCGCGTGCTCGATGCTCTCGCTGGCGTTGTTTCTGCGCGTATGGCGCCGGTCGGGCGGCACGCCGCTCTCCGCCGACTTCCACGCTGACCCGTTGCCAGACTCAGGCCGCGCGAGTCCGTCACTTCGTGTCGCGATCCTACCTTGGGTGATTCTGACGGTGATCGTGTTTGCATGGGGCACGCCGCAGGTGAAAGGCTACCTGAATCACTTGTCGGCACCGACGTTCGCGGTGCCAGGACTCGACAAGATGGTGCTGCGTGCAGTCCCTGTCGTGGCCAAACCGACTGCGGAACCGGCGGTGTTTCTGTTCAACTGGCTATCAGCGAGCGGCACGGCGATTCTCATTACGGCAATCATCACCGGATTGATGCTTCGCTATTCGGTTGGTGAACTGGTGCATAAGTATGTCACGACGCTCGCCGTCGTCTGGCGTTCACTCTTGACGATCGCTGCGATGCTCGCGTTGGGGTACACGTCGCGGTACTCCGGCGAAGATGCGATCCTCGGTCTCGCGTTCGCTCGCACGGGCGTTGTGTATCCCTTCTTTGCGGCAATGCTCGGATGGCTCGGCGTCGCAGTCACCGGAAGCGACACGTCGAGCAACGTGCTATTCGGCAGCCTGCAGACGATCACGGCGACTCGCCTTGGGCTGAGTCCCGTATTGATGGCGGCAGCAAACAGCTCCGGCGGCGTAATGGGCAAGATGATCGACGCGCAGAGCATCTGCGTCGCAAGTACGGCGACTGGCTATGTGGGCCACGAATGGCGCATTCTGCGATTCGTATTCTTTCACAGCCTTATGCTTGCCGGACTCGTTGGCCTACTCACTCTTCTCCAACAGTACGTCTTTCCGTTCACGGCAATGGTGGTGAAGTAGCCGCCGACGCAACACCTACTCGGCGCGAATAGCGGACTGCGGATCAATCGACGCCGCTCGGCGTGCGGGCAGATAGCTGGCGATGCCGGCGATGGCGAAGAGCACGAGTGCGGACGTGCCGAACGTCAGCGGATCGATCGGGCTGACGTCGAAGAGCAGCGAGGTCATGATGCGCGTGAGCAACAGCGCGCCGGCCACGCCGATGGCAACGCCGACCAGCGCAACACGCGTTGCCTGGCCAACGACCAGCCGAAGGACGTCGAGCGACGTGGCACCGATGGCGAGACGAATGCCGATCTCGCGCGTGCGCTGAACGACCGCGTACGCCATGAGTCCGTAAATGCCGACCGCTGCAAGCATCAACGCGAGGAGCGCGAACGCGCCAAGCAACGCCGTGTTGAATCGGCGTCCGGCAACCGATTGTGATACGATGTCGTCGACGGTCGAGAGCGAGGCGATAGGCAGTTCAGGATCGGCCTCCCTTACCGCGCGACGAATGGGATTGAAAAGCGCGCTCGGGTTGCCGTTGGTGCGCACGACATACACCATGCTGCGCATCATTCGCTGCACGACGACCGTATCCATCTGGGCCGCGGGGAAGTAGATCGCCGGCTCGTTTGGAGTATCGAGCGCAGTCGCTTTGACGTCGGCAGCAACACCAATGATCGTCGCCCAGGCCGCCTTGGAGGTTGGGCTGCCCCATTTGAGCCGCTGACCGACGGGATTCGCACCGGCGAAGAACTGACGAGCAAGCGTTTCGTTGATGATGACAACCGGCGGTGAGTCGAGTCGCTCGAGTCCGGTGAATGCCGAGCCGGCACGGATGGGATTTCGCATCGTCTCGAAGTACTGTGGAAAGACGAGCGTATTCGTGGCGATCGGAATCTGTGAAAGCTCACGATTCTCGATCGAAAAGCTGAGATGCTGCGTACCACCCATCGGAACCGTACTCGCAACCGTCGCCGCAGACACACCCGGAAGGGTGCGAAGCCGCTCGACAAGGTTCTTCTCAAAGCGGACGATCTCGTCTGCCGTTCGATATCGAGAATCCACGAGCCCGAGGCGTAGCGAAACCAGCCCTTGCGGATCGAATCCCGGATCGACGTTTCGCGCGTTGAGAAAACTCTTCATCATGAGGCCAGCACCGGTCGCAACGACCATCGCGAGGGCGATCTCACTGATGACGAGTGTTCTGCGGCCGCGCTGACGCGTAACGCTGCCGCTCGATGATCGGCCTTCATCGCGAAGCGAACGCGCGAGACCGTTCTCCGGTTGCTGCATCACCGGAAGCAGCGACACGACGACTGCAGTGAGCGTCGCGATTGCGGCGGTGAACAGCAAGACGCGCATTCACCGAAATGTCGTAGCCTTGCAGCAGCGCTCGAGGAGCTCGAAGTGCGAGTGTACGCGAGCCCCAGGCCGCGAACGCGGTCCCGAGCGCGCTACCGATCGCGATCAGTACGACGCTCTCAGCGAGAAACTGTCGCGCCAACCGCGCGCGTGAAGCACCGAGTGCGCGTCGAACGGAGAGTTCGCGCTGACGAGTGGCGGCGCGGGCGAGTAGGAGGCTCGAAACATTGATGCACGCAATGAGCAGCACGAGGCCAACGGCGACGAACAGAACGGTCAACGATCGACGAACGTTTCCGACGGCGCGTTCACGCAGCGAGAACACATCGGCGATGGTCGATTGTCGCGGACCGTACACGCCAGGGTGAAGTTGAGGCAGTCGCGCGGCGATGTCATTGGCGGCACGCCTCGCGTTATCGATCGTCACGCCCGGGGCAAGACGTGCGATGAACGTCGCGTTGTAGGAATTGCCGCGCTGCTTCTCGACTTCCGGTGTGATCCAGTACGGTTCGAAGAGATCGGCTACGCCATTGCCGAGTCCCGGGAGCGGAAACGCGAATCCACGCGGCATCACGCCAATGATCGTCGATGGCACGCCGTTCACGACCATTGTCGTACCAACGACCGAACGACTGGCATTGAAGCGTTTCTGCCAGAGTGCGTGGCTCAGGACCACGACGTTCGGACCACCGACAATGTCTTCGTTGGCCAGGAAGGTTCGACCGACGACGGCGTCGACGCGAAGTACTTTGAAGAGCGACGCTGAGACGGCCGCGCCGGCAACGCGCTCGGGATCGCCGGAGCCCGTGATTGTGAACGACGTATTCTCATAGACCGCGGAGCTCTCGAACGCACGACCGTTGAGCTGTCGATAGTCCGCATACTCGGCGGTGGAGATGAGTCCTCGATTGCCGCCGCCAAAATGCGGCAACTCTTCGCCGACGATGACCAAGCGGTTCGACTCGGGGAAGGGGAGTGGACGGAAGAGCACCGCGTCGACGACGCTGAAGATCGACGTGTTGGCACCGATGCCGAGTGCGAAACACAGAATGGCGGCGATGCTGAGCGATGGACTGCGACGCAGCTGACGTACGGCGAAGCGGAGATCCGCGACTAGGCCTTCAAAAAGATCGGACATCGTTCGTTCCCTCTGCCACTGCGAGTCAACGGCGACGCAGCTATCGCGCACGCTGACGACATCACCGAATCGTCGTTCTGCTTCGGCGCGTGCGCGGGCCGGATCCATGCCGTCGCGCAGATATTCGTCGTAGCGCGATTCGATATGAAAGCGGAGTTCGTCGTCGAGATCGCGTGCCGGGTCGTTGCCCCAGAAGCGCAGATATCGACGCCACGCGGGAGCGCGGTGTGGCGCGTTCATGAACGCGACCAGGTGGGTTGATCGGTCGACGTGAGCACTTTGCCGACTGCGTCAGAGAACACGGACCACGACGATGTTTCGGTGCGGAGCTGTTGGCGTCCGCGTGTCGTGAGTTTGTAGAACTTCGCGCGGCGATTGTTCTCGGAGAGCCCCCACTCGGCGTCGATCCATCCGCGTTTCTCGAGCCGGTGCAGCGCGGGGTAGAGCGATCCTTCTTCGATGCGGAGCACGTCGCCGGTGACTTGCTGAATCCAGCGCGCGATGCCGTAGCCGTGGGTCGAGCCCCAGCTGAGCGTTTTGAGGATGAGGAGATCGAGCGTGCCTTGGAGCAGTTCGATGGCGTCGTTGGCCATGGGCGGTCCCATAGAGTGTCTCTGGGAAAGTGCGTGCTTCCCATAGAATGTCAATGGGACACACAAAGCGGCTAACTGGTTGTCCGAGGCCACGAAATCTGGTTCCGGGTTCGACCGTCGCGTCCCAATTCCGGACAGTCAGAGCGAGCGCACGAGGCGGGAAATCTTCGCTAAGTAACTTTCAGCGAACGACATCCGTACTGACCAGAGGCGGCACACGTCTTCCCTAGGCAAACCCTTCGGACGCTCGCTGTGTCTCAGTGGGAAAGAGCCCTTCTGCAATCCCCGCACTTCCAGGTCATTCGGTTTTCGTCATGAGTCCCCAGTCGTTCCTCGTCGATCCCTACGCTGACACGCTCGAGCTCCCGGTTTCCGGCGAGCTTCCCGTGGTGTCCGCGCACTGGGAGCACGAGCAAGTCGTCAAACACCTTGGCGCACACTTCCAGATCGTCCGCGAAATCGGGCGCGGTGGAATGGGCGTCGTCTTCCTTGCGCGCGATATCGCGCTGCACCGTCTGGTCGCCATCAAGGTCCTTCGGTACGAGTTCACGTCGTCGGAAGAGCACCGCGAGCGCTTTCGCCGCGAGGCGCGCATGACGGCGCGCCTGAGCCACCCCAACATCGTTCCGGTCCACACCTTCGGCGAAATCCATGACGACGCGGGCAATGCGCCGCTCGTCTACATCGTCATGAAATACGTGCACGGTGAGTCGCTGGCTGAGCGCATGCGGCGCGAACACACGCTGCCGGCGAACGAAGTGCAGCGCATTCTTCGCGATCTCGCACTGGCGCTGGATTCGGCGCATCGCGACGGCGTTGTGCACCGCGATCTCAAGGCGGAGAACATTCTGCTCGAGCGTGGAAGCAATCGCGCGTTGCTCACTGATTTCGGTGTCGCGCTGCAGCGGTCGCTCGATCCGGTTCGTGCGGACTCGTCACGCGCGTTTGGTACGCCGCACTACATGTCGCCCGAGCAGGCCGCTGGTGAGCTCGACATCGACAATCGGAGCGATCTCTATTCGGTCGGCGTGCTCGGCTACTACATGCTGACCGGCGTGCTTCCCTTCGACGGTCAAACGTTCGAAGCGCTTGCCGCGAAGCACATCACCGAATCGCACGTTCCGCTCTCGGATGCGCGCCCGGACGTTCCAGAAGCGTTGTCGGCGGCGATCGAGCGCTGCCTGATGAAGAGCCGCGATGAGCGTTGGCGCACCGGGCGTGATCTGGCCGATGCCCTCGTCGATGCCCCCGCGCGGCGCCGCTGGTTTGGCGCGAAGAGAGTCCCGGCGGCGACGCTGTTCCGTACCCGAATGATCGCCGAAATGGCGATGATCACCACTGTCGTGAAGGCGTTGGTGAAGTGGAGCGCCATCTAAGCCGAGTCTAGGCTTAGGGAAGGTGAGCGGGGCCGCGCGTTGCGCGGCCCCGTTTTGTCTGTCTAGACCTTACACCCGCGACGTGCAACAGTCGGTCGGGGGCGGACGAGGCCGATGAGGGATAGGTGCGGACACCGGACACGATGACAACGAGCGCGGCACCCGCAGTGCAGGTGAGCCTCTCCGAGGTTCTCGCCGCGCTGTCGCACGCGCTCGATCTCACGGAAGGTCAACCACTCGGCCACACGATTCGCGCGTGTCTCATTGGGATGCGCATTGCGGACGAACTTTCGTTGCCGGCAACCGATCGCTCCGCTCTGTACTACGCGCTGCTGCTCAAGGACGCCGGGTGTTCGAGCAACGCGGCGCGCATGGCGGCGCTGTTCGGATCTGACGATCGGCACGTCAAGCCGCGCATGAAGCTCGTCGACTGGCACGCGCGCTTTACGCTCGCGTTTCAGACGGCGAGAAACGTTGGCGAAGGAAAGTCGATTGCGGAACGCTTCAGACACTTCGCGGCGATTGCGCAGACAGAAGGGATGACGCGTGATCTCATCGCCGTCCGTTGCGAACGCGGTGCATCCATCGCGCTGCAACTCGGCTTTCCTGAGGCGACCGCCAGCGCCATTCGCTCGCTCGACGAGCATTGGTGTGGCCTCGGTTACCCGGAGGGACTGACGGAAGAGCAGATTCCGTTGCTCGCGAGAATTGCAAACATCGCCCAGGTGGTCGATGTGCTTCATGACTCGCGCGGCGTGCGCGGAGCGCTACGCGAGGTTCGTCGGCGACGAGGAAGCTGGTTCGATCCGCGACTGGTCGACGTGGTGTTGTCGTGGGAGCGCGACGATGAATTTTGGCGATCTCTGCGAGCTCCCGATATTCGCGCGCGCGTAGTCGCGGCCGAACCGACGGACAACGTGCGCTTCGTGGACGACGATGGCCTCGATGCGATTGCTACCGCGTTCGCGGCGATCATTGATGCCAAATCTCCGTATACGTCGAGCCATTCGGCGCGCGTTGCTTCGTATGCGCGCGTGCTTGCCGGAGAATTGGGCTTCGACGCCGATGAACAACGACGGATCTATAGGGCGGGTCTGCTCCACGATATCGGCAAGCTCGGTGTGTCGAATCGCATTCTCGACAAGCCGGGTAAGCTGTCGCCGGAGGAGTGGACGCAGATGCGCGAACATCCGAAGTACACGATGTCGATTCTCTCGCAGGTATCTGCGTTTGGCGGCTTTGCATGGACCGCGGCAACGCACCACGAAAAGATCGATGGCTCGGGCTATCCGTGGTCCATCAAAGACAAACAGCTCGACCTGTCGGCGCGGGTGTTGGCCGTGGCCGACATGTACGACGCGATCACTTCGAGTCGCCCGTATCGAGACGGCATGACGCACGAGGATGCAGTGCGGTTGCTTGAAGGGGAGCGAGGCGCCAAACTGTGCGAACGGGCTGTGGCGTCCGTAGCGTCTCTCAAGACAAATCAATGAGCTCCTTCATGCGTTCAATGCAGTCGGCGTTGCTTGGCGGGCTCATGCTCGTTGCGGCATCCGGCTTGTCAGCACAGCGCGACAGCCAGGCGATGACCGTGATCGTCGTTCGCCACGCCGAAAAGGCTGCCGCGCCCGCAGACGATCCGCCGCTGACCGCGGCGGGCGAAGAACGCGCCCGCGATCTTCTGGCGGCGATTCGCGACGCCGGTGTGACTGTCGCGATCACGACGCAGTTCGCGCGAACGAAGGGAACCGCCCAGCCAACGGTTGCCGCGCTGTCGATACCGACCGAGGTCATCACAGCGGGCTCTGGCGCAACGCATCCTCAAGAGGTTGCTGCGGCGGTCCGGAAGCATGCGGGACATACGGTCCTCGTCGTCGGCCACTCGAACACCGTACCGGCAATCATCGAGGCACTGGGAGCGAAGCGACCAGCGGCCATCTGTGATGCCGAGTATGACAATCTGTATATCGTGACGATTGCGGCCGACGGAAGGGCGGGCGTCGTTCGGACCAAATTCGGCGCTCGGACTCCCGTTGATGCGAGCTGTGCGGCGATGAAGTAGCGGGAGGCGTGCGATGATCGTGGCCGTCACTGGTGCGAACGGGTTCATCGGCCAGAATCTCGTCCGTCGCCTTTCTTCCGCAGGCTGGGAAGTGCGCCCTATCGTGCGTCGCGACTTCGAGGACGACGGGCTGGTCGGCAAACTTTCTGGCGCCGATGTCGTGGTCCACGCTGCCGGAGCGACGCGCGCTCCGAGCATTGCGGAACTCCGGGATTCGAACGTCCGGCTGACTCGGCACGTATTCGACGCGGCTCGGCGCGCTGGCGTTGGACGGTTCGTCTTCATCTCGTCGCAGGCTGCCGCTGGGCCGGCTGTGTCGCGCGAGCGACCGCGGCGAGAGGACGACGAGTCCGCTCCGATCGAGGCGTACGGACAAACCAAGCTCGACGCGGAACGAGTTCTGCACTCCGCAGGCACACTGCCCTTCGTGATTCTGCGTCCCGCCGCCGTCTACGGCCCGGGAGATCGAGACTTTCTGTCCATGTTTCGCTTGGCTCGTCGAGGTGTCGCCATTCATCCGGGAAACCGGAATCAGTGGATCTCGATCATTCACGTCGACGATCTCGCGAGCGGCGTGCTACGCGCGAGCGTGGATGATCGCGCATTGGGCCGTGCCTACTTCATGGCGAACGATCATCCGATTCAATGGGGCGAGCTATTTCGTGAATGCGCGACGTGCGTCCAGCGCTCACTAAAGGTGGACCTAGAGGTTCCGAGAACACTCGTCCGCCTTGGTGCGGCGGCTGGTGACATCGCGGCGTCAGTCTCAGGTCATGCCGGTTTGCTGACGAGCCAGAAGGTCGCGCTCGCCGCACCGGAGTTCTGGGTTTGCTCCAGTGAGCGCGCGAAGCAAGAGATCGGCTTTTCCCCAACGGTTCGGCTGTACGATGGCCTGCGCACGACGCACGAGTGGTACACGACGAACGGTTGGCTCTGATTGAACTCGATCTTCCGTCGCGCTGCGTTAGCCGCAGTCATAGGTGTGTTGCCTTCGCGATCGTTCAGTCAGGCAACGCCGCTCGTTTCGCCGACCGCAGGAGTGTATCGCGATGTCGAGCGCCTCGCCGCGATGGGGCTGATCGACACACTGCTGGTGGGTGCGCGGCCATTCAGCGAACGAGAAATCCGGCGCTTGCTCAACGAAGCGCAGAGAAACATCAGTCGTGCGCGGTCCGGAGGAGCGTGGGCACAGCAAACGATCACTTTCGATCTCGCGCGATACACGCGAACCGAGAACCGCGCGATCGACGCGATTGGCGCCGAAGTCGCTGGCATGGACAGCCCGTATCGCACGATCCCGAGTGACTTCAACGGCCGGGTCGACGCGGTCATCAATCCGCTCGTCGCGTACCGGCAGGGACGACCGATCGCGGATGGAGGAACTGCCACCATCGAGTCGATGCACGCCGCGCTGCTCGGCTCACACTTCGCGGCGACATTGAATCCTCGTGCGACCATCGCGACGGGGATGTTCTACGGGGGTCAGGCAGACCTTCGGCTACAGTCGGGATCCCTCAACAGTCTGTTCGGCGACTTCTCGATCGAAGCTGGACGGGACTATGCGATCTTTGGCCAGGCACCGACGGGCGGGCTGTTGCTCTCGGACAACGCGCCGGCGCTCAATCTCGTTCGGATCTCGAATGATCGCCCTTGGCGGATCCCACTCATCTCGCGACTGCTCGGCCCCATGCGCGGCGTGTTGTTCGGCGCTGATCTCGGCTCGGATCACCAGCCACATCCGCACTCAAAGCTGATTGGCTACCACGTCGCGGCGCTTCCTCATCCACAACTCGAGATCGGCGTTCAGGTCATCGACGCAATGGGCGGAAACGGCGGCCAGCCCGCGAGCTTCGGCGATCGCGTGCTCGACGTCATTCCCATCATCGATGCATTGAGAACGTCGTCGGATTTCCAGTTCTCGAACAAACTCGCTGGTGTCGATCTGCACTGGCGCATGCCGCGTTGGCGCGGCTTCGAGTTCTACGCCGAGGGCAACGCCGACGACTTCGACGGACGCAACCTGAGCCGTGGGTTCACCGATGACGCAGGCTATCTATTCGGGCTGTCATTCACGTGTCTGATGGAGTGCGGTGCGCTTGGTGTTCGGGCCGAGTATCATAAAACTGGGATTCGCTACTACACGCACTCGGACTATCCAATCGCGATGAACCAGCTGTTGCTCGGAGATCCCCTCGGGCCTCGTGGCGTCGGTGGGTATGTCACGCTCGACAGGGACGCTGGACCGTTCGGCCAATTGTCGGTCAATGGAGCCTTCGAGACACGGAGCGGCAACACCTATCGTTCGGCAACGACTGGCGCTCACGAAGAGGGATTTCACTTCGAGCTCGTCGATCGCCGCCCGAGTGAAAAACGCGCGCGGGTGATGGCCACCTGGACGCGCGCACAAACAACGTTGCTTTCGCTCACCATCGCTGGCGGCGTAGAACGCGTAGCGAACTTCAATTTCGTTGGTGGCGACGATCGAACGAATGTACTCGGGCGCGCAGCCGTGGTTGTACGGCCGTGAGAGACAATAAACCAGTCGTCGCTTTCACCGTGGACCTCGAGCCTGACTGCCCGCCGTTCTTGCAGGGTTATCGCGGAGTAGAACACGGACTGCCGGCACTACTCGAAGTCCTCGCAGATCTCGGCGTTCCCGCGACGTTCTTCACGACTGGCGACGTTGCGACACGGTATCCTCGCGCGGTCGAACGTGTACTCGCGGCCGGCCACGAGCTCGGCTGCCACGGGATGACGCATACGGCGTTCACGTCTCTAGATGTGCAAGCGGCGCGGAGGGAGATTGAACAATCGGCGGCGATACTTCGCGCGTTCGCGCCAGTGACGTCGTTCCGCGCGCCGTACCTCCGCTTTCCAGACGAGTACGTCGAGCTCTTAGAGAATTCCGACTTCGATCTCGACTCGTCGCAGGCGAAGTACAAGCTCGCGTACTACAAATCACCGCCGACCAAGATGCGTCGCATCGCTGCGTCAGTGACGTCGTCCGTATTGCGGCTGCCGAATCCCGTGCGACGCGCCTATCTGGCCGCGCTGTCGAATCCAATTGTGCTGTTCGTGCATCCGTGGGAGTTCGTCGATCTCCGCCGCGAAAAGCTCAGGCTCGACTGTCGCTTCAAGACGGGTGATATCGCACTTGGCTGTGTCCGCGACGTACTGACGTCCTACGCACACCGCAACGCGCACTTCGTTCGGATGCGAGAACTCGGCGCAATGCAATGACATTTGCGTGGACGCCTGGACGACGACGACTCGCACTCGTCTTCGGTTGGCTAGTTGCTACGTCGCTGCTGGTCGTTTGCGCGCGGACGGTCGATTGGACACGAGCGAGCGACGTCCTCTCGGCGGTACGTCCGGGTTGGATCGCGATCGGGGTCGCAGCGAATGCCGCCATTCTCATATGGTGGGCGGCCTTTTGGCGAGCGCTACGTCCGGACAACGAAACCGCCATTGGATTCGGTCGGATGTTCGAGATCGCGTCGACAGCATCAGCCTTGATGAATACAGTACCGTTCGGCGGCGGCCACGCGTCGAGCATCGTTCTGTTGATTCGGCGTGGAAACACGACGCAGCGTGGCGCGCTGTCGGTGATGGCGCTCGATCAGCTAGGCGAAGGATTGGCGAAGGTGACGGTGTTTCTGCTCGTCGGTCTCCTCGTGCCACTACCACCGTGGATGCGTGCGGGAATCACGACGGCGTCACTGATTGTCGGTGCGTGGTTCGTCACGTTGCTGGTCGCGTCACGTTGGGCCAAGGAACTCCGCCTTTTCCGACGGCCACGCGCATTGCGGGCGATGGGCTACGTGCTCGGGATGAAAGCGGTGGAGGCGTGCGCGATTGCCGCAATTCAACACGCTTTCGGTCTCGCGATTCCGTTATCCGGGACGCTTCTCGTACTCGCGTCGGTCATTCTCGGCTCGATGATTCCCGTATCGCCCGGCAATCTCGGAACGTACGAGGCGAGCGTGTTTCTCGCCTATCGATACCTTGGCGTCACGCCGGAGCTGGCGATGAGCCTCGCACTCGTGCAGCACATCTGCTTCATGCTGCCATCAGTGGGCATTGGCTACATCTATATATCCGCTCACACCGTGGCACGAAGTGCGATTGCCTCACGATAAATCGCGAGGTGATCGTCGACGACAGTGGACCAGTCAAAGGCCGGCGTTGTTGTCCGATTGAAGTGTGCAATCGCCAATCGGCGCTTCTTGTCGACAGCGAGATGGGCTACGAGCTGCGCCATCTCCTCATCGGACGAAGCGAGTAGGCCACTCTGCCCATGCGAAATGATTTCGGCGACGCCGGAGTTGCGCATGGCCACGACCGGAACGCCGGCGCAGCGCGCCTCGAGTGCAGCGAGGCCGAACGATTCGCGAATGGTCGGAAGGACGAAAACGTCGCTTGCAGCGAGGTGCTGCCGAATCTCGTCACGCGTTTGGCGCCCAACCACGGTGATTCGATCGGAGAGGCCGCCGCGGACGATTGCTCGTTCGAGCGATACCCGCTGCGGACCATCGCCAATGATGCGAAGATGGACACGCCTTTTCGGCAGAAGGGTTGCAAGACGACGACTGAAATCGACGAGCGCCAACGGCCGCTTTTTCGGATTCAGGCGCATCACCGTCATGAGTCGCAGCGTGTCGTCAGTACCCGCAACAGGTTCGACGCGCCAGAAGCCCGCATCGATACCGTTCGAGAGAACACTGATTGTCTGCTGCCCCGCTGCCGGACGTACATCGCGCGCCACACGCTCGCTGACCGCGGAGTAACGCACAGGCCAACGCGACGTGCGAAGCGACAGATTCACCAGGCGAGCGAGCAGCGGCGTCTGCGGAACGACAGAATGGAACGTCACTGCCGCCGGAATTCCTCGGCGCTTTGCCTCGAGGGCGCCGCCGAGTGCGACAGGCGAGACGATGCTGACATGACAGTGCGCGACGTCGACCTTCTCGTCCGCGATGGCTTTGCCAACGGCGTGAATGCCACCGGGTGTGACCAGAAAGTCGAAGCGAGGCGCCCGAAGTCCATCGATACGGCGAACGCGAATGCCATCCAGCGTTTCGTCGCCGCGCGTGGAGGTGATGACCACTACGTCGTGCCCGCGACCCTGCAACTGAATTGCGAGGTCGCGCAGGTGGAGCTCAATGCCTCCAACGCGCGGATGAAACCAGTCGCAGATGAGCGCGACTTTCATCGGTAGCCTCGGTCAAAGGGAGGCGTTCGCGGGAAACGACGTGAATTCGGCACGAGCGGATGCGTCGGACCGTCCGAGCGACATCGATCGCGTCACGCTTTCAAACGCGGCGAGGACACGGTCGATCTGCTCGTCAGTGTGCTCGGCCGACATCGAGACGCGAATCCGACATGCGTGCGCCGGAACGGCGGGCGGAATGATCGGATGGGTGAACACGCCTTCGTCGAATAGCGCGCGCCAAGTAGACATTGCGCGAATCGGATCGCCGACCAGCACCGGAATCACCGGCGTCTGCGTCGCGCCGACATCGAGTCCGAGCGCACGAAGTCCGTCGGCTACGCGAGTGGTGTTGCGCCAGAGTCGAACGCGCCGATCCGGTTCCTCGCGTAGTAGATCGAGCGCAGCAAGCGCGCCGGCGACCGACGCCGGAGGCATGCTGGCGGTGAAGATCAGCGCGCGACTGTGATGACGCAAATATCGAATGACGTCTTCTTGTCCGACGACAACGCCGCCGACCGACGCTAGCGACTTCGAGAATGTCGCAAGCAGCAAATCGACACTGTCGCCGAGGCCGAAGTGGCTTGCCGTTCCAGCCCCGTCGTCGCCCAGGACACCAAGTGCATGCGCTTCGTCGACGAGAAGTGCTGCGCCGTGCTCCTTGCTAACCGCAACGAGCGCTGGCAAGTCAACGATGCTGCCTTCCATGGAAAACACGCCGTCCGTGACGACGAGTCGCCCTGCGTCGCGCGGCGTACGCGCGAGTTGTCTGGAAAGTCCGTTCACATCACCGTGCGCGTAGCGATGTATCTCGCCCAAGCCGAGCCGCGCGCCGTCAACGAGCGACGCGTGATCGAGACGATCGAGGAAAACGTGGTCGCCGCGGCCAAGGAGTGGAGCGAGCGCACCAAGACTTGCCTGATAACCCGTGGTGAAGACTAGAGCCGCCGGCTTCTTGAAGAACTCCGCGAGGCGAGCTTCGAGTGTGTAGTGAAGGTCGAGCGTCCCGTTCAGGAAGCGACTACCCGTGGAGCCAGCGCCATACCGAAGCGCAGCGCGGTGGCTCGCCTCGAGAACTCGCGGGTGATGGGTGAGCCCGAGGTAATTGTTCGAGCCAACCATGATCTTCCAAACACCCCCGATCCGTGCTTCGGTCGCCGTGGTCTCCTGAATCGGCGTGAAGTACGGATAGATGCCCATTGCTTGCACTTCGAGCGGCGTCGTGTACGACGCACACTTATCAAGAATGCTCATAGCGCCGGAACGATGGGCCGATCGTAAATCCGCCATCGGCGATACTCCTTTGCGCCGAGGGCAACCAGCGGACGGTTGAGCTTGTCATTGTCCTCGAGAATCCACGACGCTTCTGCGCCAACCGCGTTGAATTCTCTCCCACGACGAAACATCTCATGGGCGAAGAGCGCGAAGATACCGCGCTTGCGGTACTCCTCCTTGGCGCCGAGGATCATGATGCGTCCACTTCGAATGCGTCGTTTTGCGGCAAGGAGCTTGAAGAGTCCGGTCGGAAAGAGTCGTCCATTCCCAACGGCCTTGAACGCATGATGAAAGTCTGGAACGATGATCATGAAGCCTGCCGGCTCGCCATCGACTTCCGCCATGAAGGTGAATTGCGGCCACACGATGTACTTCAGGACCTGAGCTTCGTGCATGAAGCTTTCTTTCGACATGGGGACGAATCCCCAGTTGGGCTCCCAGGCCGAGTTGTAGATCTCCCAGCAGCGTTCAGTTTCCTGCTTGAACTGCTTCAGATCGAGATCGCGAAAGGTCAGGCGCTGGCCTTTGAGAGCTCGCTCGGCGTGGATGCGGTATCGTTCGGGCATCTCGAATGCCCGCTCCCCTTGCATGGGGAAGAAATACGCAAGCAAGTCTTTGGCCTTGGCGAATCCGGCCGACTCCAGGAGGGTCGGGTAGTACCGCGGATTCCACGTCGTCATGATCATCGGGTGCCAGCGGAATCCCCGGACGAGCATGCCGCATTCATGGTTCGTGGACGGATTTACGGGGCCGCGCATCGTATCGAGGCCACGATCGCGAAGCCAAGCCTCGGCGGCGGCGAAGAGGGCCGCTGACGCCTCCGGGTCATCCTGACATTCGAAGAAGCCAAAGAATCCCACGCGATCTTTGTGGAACTCATTGTGCGCTCGATTCTCGATTGCGGCGATTCGGCCGACCGGTTGACCGCTGCGCAGTGCGAGAAACAGCTGGCGATCGGCCGATCGATAGAACGGATTGTTCTTGGTATCGAGCGCGTCGCGCACGGCGATACGCAGCGGAGGCACCCACTGGGGGTGGTCGTGCCGATTATAGATCTTCCAAGGGAGATCTATGAATTGGCGCAGAGCGCGAGATGATTGGACCGAGATGAGTTCAACGGGCACGTCAGCCAATGTAATCCACGAAGTTGTCGGTTCGCACGAACGGCTGAGGTCGATTCTGCGTGGACCGCGCGCGATCGCGTTGATTTCGCTTGCCGGCTATCTCGCGCTTTCGGCGGGCGTACTCGCGGCCAGCGGACATCAAGGGTTTGCCGCGGTGCACGGACTGGCCGTGTTGGTCATCGGCTGGACGATCCTGCCGCGCGGGCAGACCGCGCGAGTGATCGGCGATGTCCTCCCGCTGATCCTCGCACCGGCGCTATACGGCGCGATTCCAATGTTGATCGCGGCCATCAGTGGCATAGGTGGCGGAAGCCCCGTCTATCACGACACGGCGATTCAGCACCTGGAGCTGTCGGTTTTCGGCTCGCAATTGTCTCAGGGATTGGCGTCGCGTGTCCCATTTCTTGGCTTGAGTGAACTGTTACACGCCGGCTACCTCGCCTACTACGTCGCGATCTTTGTGCCGCCGCTGGCTCTGTTTGTGCACAGAGAGCGACGCGCGTTTGCTCAAACGGTGGCGGCGCTGACGATCACCTATTTGGTCTGTTGGGTGATTTTCGTGCTCGTTCCGGTTGAGGGACCGCGCTATGTGTGGGGAGCGAACCCAACCGTACCTGATGGACCGATTCGGCGGCTGACGCTCCACATCCTCGCCGCCGGCTCGTCGCGAGGTGCGGCGTTCCCGTCATCACATATGGCGGTGATGGTAGTGCAGACAGTCATGGCATTCCGGTGGCAGCGTCGAATGGCGTGGGCCCTCACTGCCGTGACTTTGCTCGTCGGCATCGGCGCCGTTTACGGCGGCTTTCACTACGCTGTCGACATCGTCGTTGGCGCTGGACTTGGCGGGGCGATCGGAGCTGCAGTCCTCTCTCGGCGATGGCCTTTGAATCCATGATCAATCTGTGATCTCATCGATGTTTGCACGCGCAATTCGTCTTCTCGCACTTCCAGTTAGTCTTGCAGTCGTCAGCACATCGAGTGCGGCGCAGGGCACGCCCGTCCCCTTGCCGACCCAGGGCAACGCACCATCGCCCACCCAGGCGCAGCAGATGTTGCAGAACAATCCCGGGATGGTTCAGCGCCTGACGCAAATGATGCAGTCGAGCGGTCTGACGCCGGAGCAAATCCGCGCGCGACTCAAGGCGCAGGGATATCCGGATTCGCTACTCGATCAGTACCTACCCGGCGGAACGCGCCCCGATTCGACGTTCGTGCCCACCGAAGACGTCTTCACGGCTCTGCGCGCGATCGGCGTTGGCGACTCGCTCTTCGTGGATTCGCTCAGTGTGCGAGCGCGCGGCTTTCGGCGCATGCGCGCCGGAAACGACTCAGCGTTTCTCGATACGGTCAAGACGGCGATGAAGAACGACACGATCGCCGCGGCCGTACGCACGTTGCTCAAGTCACGCGAGTTGCAGCGTCAAACGATGGACAGCGGCTTCACCGTATTCGGCGTCGACCTCTTTCAAAAAGAATCGTCGCAGTTCGACGCCAATATGACTGGAGGTGCCGACGCGAACTATCGCTTTGGCGCTGGCGACAAGCTGGTCCTCTATCTCACGGGCGACGTCGAGAAGTCATATCCGCTGACGGTAAATCCGCAGGGGTTTGTGTTCATTCCCGATGTTGGCGTCATCAACGTCGCTGGCGAAACACGAACGCAGCTCGAGGATATGCTGTATAACCGACTCGGTCGCGTGTACTCGGGCGTCCGGCGCGGGGCAGGTGCAACGACGCGCTTCTATATCGATCTGGGTCAGATGGGAACGAACCAGGTGTATGTGAACGGCGACGTCGTTCGACCGAACAGCTATCGCGTGTCGCGCGCGAGCACGGTGATGACCGCGTTGTACATGGCAGGCGGACCAACACAACGTGGTTCGCTGCGCCGAGTGGAGGTGCGTCGCAACGGTCAGGTAGCGGCGACGCTCGACGTGTACGACTACGCGCTGCACGGGGATGCGTCGAATGACGTGCGATTGGAAAACGGTGATATCGTGTTCGTGCCGCCAAAGGGCGGCGATGTTCGGATCTCTGGCGCGGTGCTACGTCCGGCGACGTATGAACTGAAGCCTGGCCAATCACTCGCCGACGCGATTGAGATGGCGGGGGGATTCACGCCAGCGGCCGATCGACGCCGGATCCAGGTGGAGCGAATAGTTCCGCCGGACAAGCGCGGTTCAACGGGCACCGATCGCCGCATGGCAGATTTCTCGGCCGAGCTCCTCTCCACGGCGCCGGCCCTTGGCGGCGACGTCATTCGCATTGTTGATATTCCGAATCGTGTCGCGATGCGTGTGAATGTGCGGGGCAGTGTGTGGACCCCTGGAGCGTTGGGATTCTCGCCGGGGATGACGTTGTTCGACGCGCTCCGCCGCGCAGGCGGCTTGCGACCCGACAGCTACCTTGGCGATGTCCAGGTCACGCGACTGAATCCGGACTCGACCCGGTCGATGCTGCGCAGCGAGATACTCGATACGGTCGGGCATCCGGCGACGAACTTCTCGCTCGCCGATGGTGACGAAATCACCGTCTTCTCGACGACCGAGATGCGTCCTGTGCGGTATGTGACAGTGGGTGGCGCGGTGAAGAAGCCGGGCGCGCGTGTCGCGTTTCGCGATGGCATGACGCTTCGTGATGCAGTGCTTCTCGCCGGCGGGTTGCAGGAAGGCGCGCTGCTCACCGAAGCCGAGGTCGCGCGACTTCCCGAGAATCGCGCGGCTGGTGTGACGGCCGTCACCACGACCGTGCCCTTGGACTCGAGCTACCTGTTCGAGCGCGGGCAGGACAGTCGATACGTCGGACCGCCGGGCGTGATGATTGGGACGATAAAAGCGACTCCGGAGCTTCTCCGGCCATATGACGCTATCACGATCAAGTTCCAGCCGGAATGGCAACTTCAGCAAACCATCACGCTTCGCGGAGAGGTGAAGTATCCCGCGGACTACTCACTCATCTCGCGTACGGAACGACTGTCTGACCTTCTCGCTCGTGCGGGCGGGCTGACGCCGTCGGCCTATGCGAACGGCATCGTCTTCGTGCGCAAGCGCGACGGCGTCGGCCGCATCGGCATCGATCTGCCGGACGTGCTGCGCGATCCGAATAGTGTCGACAATCTGCGTTTGGTCGACGGCGATTCGATCTTCATTCCAAAGTTTACGCAGGTCGTGATTGTCCGCGGCGCCGTGAACACGCCGGTTGGCGTGGCATACGTAGAGGGAGCGAACCTCGACTACTACCTGCGTTCAGCTGGTGGTGTGATCCCGACAGGTGATCACGGCCGCGCGTACGTGACTCAGCCGAACGGAAAGGTGGCAACGTTCCAACGCCACTTCTATCTGTGGGAGTCGAAGCCGCAACCGCAGCCCGGAAGCACCGTGGTCGTACCGCTCAAGGATCCGAACGACAAACGTGAATGGGCAACAATTGCGACGGCGGCGACTTCGATTCTGGGAAGTCTCATTGCCATCGCCGCGATCATCAGACGCTAGTTCGGCCGTTCGGCCAGCTCATCGATGGCGCGAAGGACCGCGTCGACCGCGATCCCGTCCATGCAATCATGACGCTGGCCAGTGTACTCGAAGCCGAGGTTGAGATATCCGGAACCCGCATGCGTCGATACGACGGAGCGGGTACGCGGACCAAGCGGGCCCCAGCGACGAAGCGGCGTCGGGCCTTCGAGACTGACGGTCGGAGCACCCACGAGACTCGATAGATGCATGACGCCAGTGTTCACCGCGACGACGACTTCGGCGCGCGACAGAACGTCCGCCAGCTCAGGAAGGGTATAGCGACCGGCTGCGTCGACGGCATCGATACCTGCCGACCGCATAGCAGTGGAGAGAGAATCCGTTCGATGGCGTTCACCCGGTCCACCCGAGAGCACCACGGTCCAACCGCGGTTGGCCAACGCAGTCGCAACGGATACCCAACGTTCGGTTGGCCACTCCTTCACATGATGCATGTAACCGCTCGACCATGCGTGAAGAACGGCGTAGGGGCCCGGTGGATAGTCGATGAGCACACGCGGCGCGGTAATCTGCGCGGGCGATTGCGGATCGACGCCAATTTGAGCCAACAGCCGAGCGTAGTTGTCTCGCTCGTGCACGGCATCGGAATGCGCAATCGAGCGGTCGAAGCCGAAGTGCCGGTGCTGATTGGACGTCGCGAATCCGACGCGCATGCGCGCGCCGGACAACGTTGCCAGAAGCGCATCGAAGCGAGGCCACGCACCGAGATCGACGATCAGGTCGAGTTTCGCATCGCGAATTGCCCGAACGGCGCCGAGCGGATCGCGCGGCGACACGACGATATGCTCGTCGGCGCAGCCGGGGAGCAACTGCGCCGCGGCGCGGTTGTCAGGGCCGGAGATGAATACGATCGTCGCAGCGGGATGAGCTCGCCGAAGATCGATGAGCAACCCGGCGAGCAGCAACGTGTCGCCAATCGCCGCACTCTTCAACAGACCGATTCGTCGCACCGAGTCGAGCGAAAGAACGTTCCGTTTGCGTTGCAGCGCGAACGGTGCGAGCAAGGCGACGCCCGCATAGCGGTCGATCCGCTTGAGCAATCCATTTCCGCGCGCCGCGGCGGCGCTGGAATCCGGAACCACGACCGCGGTCATATCGTGGCCAGAGAAGGCCGCATCGCGGGTGGCCGTCGATGAGCATCGCGTCTCGAGCACGAGGCATCTTGCCGATGCATCTGCAGCCGGTGGCGCGCTACCACTATGAGCGCTGGCGCGGCCTGCTGGAGCGCGAGCTCCCGATCTTCTGCAATCAGATAAAACGGCACGATGTCGTGGTCGACGTGGGTGCAAACGTTGGCATCTACGTGCACGCGCTCAGGAGGCGCGGTGCGATCGTCGAAGCCTTTGAACCGCAACCCGCGTGCTCAGCGGTCCTCCGAGCGTACGCGACCGCAAATCCGGCAGTGCGGGTGCATTCAGTTGCACTTGGCGCAGCGACGTCGCGAGCGACGCTGTCCGTTCCCATCGAGGGCGGCCGCTTGGCGCGCGGGTCGGCGACAGTGCGTGCGATGGCGGAAGCGGCCGGCGAAATGATCGACGTTCCAGTTCACACACTGGACTCGTTCGAGTTCGATCGAGTCAACGCGATCAAGATCGATGTGGAGGGCGCCGAGTTGGATGTTCTACGCGGAGCGACTGAAACACTGCAGCGAGCACGTCCGTTGCTGCTGGTTGAGATCGAGCAACGTCATCATGGCGATTCGATGGCAGCCGTGTTCGCGTGGCTCGACAACGTCGGCTACGACGGTCTCGTGCTCCTGCCGGGGAAGGGAATGCAGCCGCTGAGCGAGTTCGATCCGTTCGAGCATCAGCGCACGGACGCCGCGGGACGTCCGGTAGGCGTTTATGTGAACAACTTCCTCTTCCGCGCCCGGAAATGAGCGGGCCCACCGCCGCAGAGCATTTTCTCATCGTCCGTTTAGCGGCGGTCGGGGATGTCGTGATGGCGTCGACACTCGCCCGACGAATCCGAGATGAGCGACCAAGCGCGAAGATCACCTGGTTATGCGGCAGCACCCTCGCTCCGCTCGTCCAGCAGTTTGCCGACGTCGATGATGTCATCACTGTGGATGAACGGCGCCTACTCCGGGGCAACGCGTTTGCTCGTGCGTCGGAGCTCGCACCATTGTGGCGGACGCTACTGAAACGACGATTTACTCAAGTCATGCTGTTGCACGTCGATCGTCGCTACCGCGTTGTGACGGCCCCACTCGTCAGGACGCCAACGTCGACGTTGATCCGCGCGGTCCACGGCGCGATGAACCCAGTGCCCGGGCGGTACTTCGGTGACGAATACGCGCGCGTGTTCGACGGATTGCAGCACATCGGTCCGTTAGAGAATCGCTATCCACTCGGGCGACTGAAGCCATTGCCGCTGCTCGAGCACTTCAGCCGCGACGAGTCACGTCCGCGCGTCGCGATGGTGCCCGGTGGCGCGCGCAATGTCATGCGCGAGAGTGGTGTGCGGCGATGGCCAGTTGAGCACTACGCCAACGTCGCGCGATCGCTGGCTAGTGAGGGAAGTCACATCACGCTCGTCGGTGACGCGAACGACGCGTGGGTGCGGCCGAGCTTCGCCGATGTCGAAGTCGACGATCGCATCGGGACGACGACGCTTCCGGAAACGCTCGCACTCCTGGCGTCGAGCGACCTCGTCATTTCGCATGATACCGGACCCATGCATCTCGCGCGTCTCGCGGGCGTACGCCTGCTCGCGCTTTTTGGGCCGACGATGCCGTCGCAATTCGTCGTCGAGGATTCGCGCACGACTGTCCTCTGGGGCGGCGCGCATCTCCCTTGTCGGCCGTGCTACGACGGCCGCGAATTCGCGGCGTGCGCCGACAACAAATGCATGTCGAGCATCGAGCCTGAAGTCGTCATCGGCACTGCGCGCGCGATACTCCGTCGCGCAAAGGTGCGCGGCGATGTCATGAGTACACGATGACCAAAGTGCTCTCATCACCAGTTGCGCATCTCTGAAACGACGCGCGCTGGCCCACAACTAG
Organism: Leucogemmata humicola; assembly: GCF_055379415.1. Taxonomy (NCBI): domain Bacteria; kingdom Pseudomonadati; phylum Gemmatimonadota; class Gemmatimonadia; order Gemmatimonadales; family Gemmatimonadaceae; genus Leucogemmata; species Leucogemmata humicola. The sequence goes on along the minus strand of NZ_AP040875.1, from coordinate 5,732,794 downwards.
CATACACAGGTGGCCTTAACGCGGTCTGGGCATCGTTGTGCCCGGTCGCTCTATCCACGACGCAGAACGTGACGCCGACTACCAACGCAACGAGAACGAGCAATACCGACGGCCGGGGTCGGAAGGCCGCGAAGGCAGGCACGCGAGCGACGTCGATCGCGTTGGTGCGAGATAGAGCAATCGACATGGGTGCAATCGCGCCCGCAGCGCAGATCGATCGGGCGCCGGCGGCGCGCGAGGCGGTCGCGCTCAAACGGGGCGTCGATATGCTCGGGGCGTTGATCGCGTTGATCATCGTCGCCCCGGTCATCATCGTGATCGCATTAGCGATCAAACTGGAGTCGCGTGGGCCGGTGTTCTTTGCTCATCGACGACTGGGACGGAACGGACGGCTATTCAATTGCTGGAAGTTCCGCTCAATGCACGCCGACGCCGAATCACGATTGCGCGCGGATGCGGCACTCCGGAAGCAGTATGTCGCAAACCACTTCAAGATCCCGACGCACCTCGATCCGCGAATAACCCGACTGGGCCATTTCTTGCGACGCAGCAGCCTCGACGAATTGCCGCAGCTCTGGAATGTGCTGTGCGGCGAGATGTCGCTCGTTGGTCCCCGTCCGATCGTCCCGCTCGAGTCAACGTACTATGGCGATTCGCTGTCACTGCTTCTCTCTGTCCGTCCAGGCCTCACAGGGGCATGGGCAGTACACGGGCGTAGCAGCGTCGGGTATCCGCACCGTGCGTCGATGGAGCTCGACTACGTCCGCGGTTGGTCGCTCGGCACCGACCTCGTCATTCTGTTCCGGACTCCGACCGCCGTCTTCAGTCAGCGCGGCGCGTACTGACTCGGCACTGCCGAGCCAACGATGACAGAACTACCGAAAGCATTGCGCACCGAGCGTTCCCGTTGGGACCGCCTGGCTCGCGATCCGTATTACGCGGTCATCAACGCCGAGGCGAATCGGAACAGCCGGTTCACCGACGACGCGAGGCGAGAACTCGTCGACTCTGGTGAACGCGATATCGCGCAGACCGTCGACGACATTCGTCGCTGGATCGCACCGGATTTTCTTCCGAAGGAAGCGGTCGACTTCGGCTGTGGTGTCGGCCGTTTGACAATCCCACTGGCGCGGCTCAGTCAGCACGTCGTTGGCATCGATATCAGCGATGCGATGCTCACTGAAGCTCGACGAAACTGCGTCGAAGTGGGTGTCGACAACGCGACGTTCGTCACGTCGGATGTCTATTTTGGCCGTGATGGTTCACGCAATGACGTGGACTTCATCCACGCCTTCATCGTTTTTCAACACATTCCACCGAAAGCTGGAATGTGGTTGGCCAACGAACTCGTCGGCCGGCTGCGAACCGGTGGAATAGGCGCGCTGCATTTCACCTACGCCCGGCGCTCGACCCGACTGCGACAGACAGTTAATCGCCTGCGCCGCCACGTTCCGGGCGTCAACCGAGTCGCGAACATCGTGCAGCGTCGTCCGATCGGCGAGCCGTTCATCCCGATGAACAACTACGACATCGGAGCGCTTTATCGAATGCTCGCTGACAACGGGTGCCGCGACGTGCATTCACGTCTCACGGATCACGGCGGCCACCTCGGCGCAATGCTGATCTTCCGAAAAGGCTCATAGCCGCTCTTCTCACCGCTGGTGAACTATTGCAATGATGCGCCACGCTAGAGCGTTCGGCCCATTTGTCGTCGCTGCGGCCCTGGTTGCTGTGCAGTCGCTGACGGCGCAAAGTCTGCAGAGTTCGGCGGTCCGACTCCCGACGGCGCGACTGGCCGCGGGAGACGATGTGGTCGTGGTCGTGTTTCAGGAAAAGGAACTCAGTGCGCGAGTCTATGTCGACGGACGCAATCAGATTGCGCTGCCCCGACTCGGCGTCTTCGACGTTGGTGACATGACGAGTGACATGCTCCGCGACACTGTCCGTGCGCGGTACGCGACGTTTCTTCGCGAGCCGTCGGTCGACGTGCGCGCGCTTCGCCGAGTGACGGTGAACGGCGCGGTGCTCAAGCCCGACGTCTACTATGTGGATCCGTCTTTGACGCTCCGCGATGTGATCGCCCGCTCTGGTGGCGTGACATCCGAGGGAAACACCAAGAAAGTGATCGTGGTGCGTGGCGCACAGTCGACGCAGTATCCCGACTGGAGTGACACGGAGCAGGGCCTTACGGAAATGCGTTCTGGCGACGAAGTCGTCGTCGGGCGTCGTAGTTGGATTTCGCTCAACACGGGGTCGATCATCGGCGCGGTCGGCGTACTCACGTCGTTGGCGATCGCGTTCCTCCGGCATTGAACGCCGTGACGACGATGGGGGAGCGTGCCGATCGCATCGACGTGATCGAGCTGGCGCATGCGGCGCGGCGCGGGTGGCGCGCGCTCGCAGCGTGCACGATCCTTGGCGCGCTTGGTGGCCTAGCCGTACTAACCTGGGCTCCACGACGCTTTGCCGGGTCGGCGAGCATCGTCGTTAAAGCGGCGCCGAGCTCAGGCGCCGGCTCTGTCCTCGCCAAACTTGGATTGGGCGACGCAGCCCCCGCGCTCGGCGCGCCCGCACCGCTCGAGACCGAAGTCGCGATCTTATCGAGTCGCGCACTCGTTGGCGGCGTCATCGATTCGCTCCGCCTGCAGGCCGATGTAACGTCGCCGCGCTCGGTGACTGGTCGCGATGTCATTTCGCAGATGCGACTCGCGCCGGCGTTTCCAAAAGTCACATATACTGTCGAGCAGGTCAGCGGAGCCCAGTACCGCCTGTCGGTTGGCGACAAGCGCTTCACTGCAGAGGCGGGTAAACCGGCCGTGCTACCCGAAGGGACAATCGTCCTCCGGGCCGACACGATACTGCCATCGAAATTCTCGCTGCTGCTGCTCGATCGAGAGGACGCGCTTACCGCAACGCAGCAGCGTGTTTCGGTCACGAAGACCACCGGCAGTGAAGTATTGAACGTTTCCTACCAGGCGCCCGATTCGATGACGGCGGCCGCGGTACCAAACGCGTTGATCGCCGACTATCTCGTTCGGCGTCGCACCGTGGATCGCGGAACGAACGCGTATCGCGCGGCATTCCTGGGAGCGCAGCTCGACACCATCGGACGCACGCTGGCCAGCGCCGAGGATTCATTACGCCGTTTTCAGGAAGCGACCGGGATGGTGCAGCCCGATGTACAGGGCAAGCTGCAACTCGATCAGGCGGCGGAGCTTCGGACGCAAATTGGCGCGGTCGACGTCGAGCGCGGCGCGCTGGAGCAGCTCACGTCGCAGATCACGTCGGGGCAAATGAGCGCGCGACAGCTTGCAGTCTATCCCGCGTTCCTCAAGAGCGCAGCAATCAACGAGCTCCTAGGACAGCTCGTGAAGGTCGAAACCGACCGCACGCAATTGCTCGGTCGTCGCCTCGAGTCGGACCGCGACGTTCTGGCGCTCACGCAGAGCGCCGCAAACATCGAAGGCCAGATCAAAGCACTCGCGGGAAGTTACAAATCGTCGCTCGACAAACAGCGCATCGATATGACCGCGCAGCTCGACACCATTCGCCACACACTCGGCACATTCCCGAGTGCCGCAGAATCGAGCGGACGGTTGCAGCGCCAGGCAAAGCAACTCGCGCAGACCTACGCAGCCCTTCAAGCACAGTTGGTGGAAGCGCGTCTCGCGGCAATCGGGGAGGGCGGTGACGTTCGTCTTCTCGATGGCGCGACTCCGCCAAAGAAGGTCGTCTTTCCCAAGAGAATGATGACGATGGGTATTGGTGTCGGCGCAGGCCTTTTCATTGGGCTCATCATGGCGCTGCTTGCTGGTACCCTCGGTCGATACGTTGAAGACCCACAGGCGATCGAACGAACGACAGGAGTACCGGCACTTCGTCTCGACACGAGTGTTCCGCTGCTCGTATCGGGCAATGCGATTTCGACGACGCTGCTTCTCGTGCCAATTGACGGCCGTGTGAGTACGGCGGGAGTTGCCGAGAGGCTCGCACGTGTTGCGTTGGCGCGAGGCAGTGAGCCGGCGGTACTCGATCTGTCTGGCGCGGGGACGTCAGCAACGCAATCGACCGCTCTCACGACAGACGTCAATGCCACGATGGCGCGTCTGGAGTCGGCGCACGGGATGGTCATCGTCCGGCTCCCGGCGCTTGCCGCGGACGAAACCGCGGCGGCGCTGCGGCCAGAGCGAACGGTGTTGTTTGTCGCGCCGCCCGGACGCCTCGAGCGACGACAGTTGGTCGAAGCCATCCAGACACTTCGCCGACTGGATGTGCCGTGCGCTGGCGTCGTAGTCAACCGCGCGAGCGATGGCGCGCACGTCTAGCGTCGGAGTGGCGCATCCGGTCGTTGTCGTTCCACTGGTCCCGGACCGATCGCGTTTCGAGATACGAGTCGCGTCAGCCGTTTGCCTGACCGTGACGGTTCTTTTTGTGGGGAATCTCGGCCGCATTCCGATCTTCTCCACTGGTGGCCGTGACGTTCCAATACTCGTCAATGATTTCGCGGTCGCGGCGCTGCTTGCGATTGGCGCGTTGGCGATGGCCTTTCACAGATCGCTGTATCTCGATCGGGCGAGTGGCCTCGCGTTGGTGTTTGCCGGACTGGGCGCGCTATCCGCGGCGCTGGCGGTTCCACGCTTCGGGCTATCTGGCTTCGACGCGTTCGTAAGTCTCAGCTACCTCGCGCGCTGGCTGTTCTACTTCGGCGTCTACGTTGTGGTGATCAACTCCGTTCGCGCCGCGGACGTCGGCCGAGTATGGAACGCCCTCGAAGGGACCATTCTCGCGTTCTCGGTATTTGGAATTCTCCAATCGGCGTTTCTTCCGGGTTTCGCCCAGATGGTGTATCCCGATTCGCGCCCCTATCTCGATTGGGACATTCAGGGTCGCCGCCTCGTATCTACGTGGCTCGACCCGAACTACGCGGGGGCATTTATCGCGATTGGGCTGATCGTCTGCCTCGCTCGCGTCGCGTGTGGAGCGAAAGTCGCTCCGTGGAAGCTGCTCGTCCTCGGCGTCGCGCTCATTCTCACCGCGTCGCGAAGTTCGATTCTCGCGCTGCTGGTCAGTGGCTGTGTGCTTTTCGCGATCACGGGTCTGTCGAAGCGGTTGCTGCGCGCGCTCGGTGTTGCCGCGCTGCTGATGCTCATCGCGCTACCAAAGCTCATTCAGTTCGCCGCGTCCTTCAACAAATTGGGCATCGACCCGTCTGCAATGGCTCGACTCACGTCGTGGCTGCACGGCTGGATCGTCCTGCGCGATCACTGGGTGATCGGCATTGGGTTCAATACCTGGGGATACGTCTCCGAGCGCTACGGTTGGGTTCGATCCTTCTCTGCGACATACGGCATCGATGGCGGGCTCTTCTTCGTGCTAGTGCTGACAGGTGTGGTCGGGCTCGCGCTATACGCGGCAATGCTCTGGTCCGTGTTTCGCACCGCCCTCAGAGTCTGGCGAGATCGAGCGCGGCCGGCTGATGCGCGAGGCCTCGCCTTGGGTGCAGCGGTAACGGTCCCGATGATCGTCGTGCACAGCCTTTTCTCGAATAGCCTCTTACTGCCGTTCTTAATGGAGACGCTCTGGGTCCTGTGGGCACTGCCGTCGGTGCTGGTGACGGATTCATGAGTCACCCGCGCGTGCACATCGTGCTGCTCAACTGGAACAGCGCCGCCGACACGCTCGAATGTCTCGAGAGCGTGATGCGCATTGACTATCCGAACTATCAGGTGGTCGTTTGCGACAATGCGAGCAGTGACGATTCGACGGAGCGGATTCGAGCGTGGGCCAACGGGTGTGGTGAAGGCAACGAGCCTTGCGATGATCTTCGCCATCTGATGGACGCGCCGCGCCTCGATCCAACGCCATTCGCCGAGATTGATCGTGCTGTCGCGGAGCGCGGCGGGACACCGGAAAGCCGGAGCGCGAGAGTGGTGCTCGTGCACAACGGCGGCAATCTCGGATTCGCCGGCGGAAACAATGTTGGCATTCGGTACGCAATTGCCGCTCGTGGCTCAAACGACGACGGCTTTGTCTGCCTCCTGAACAACGACACGGTAGTATCGCGAGAATGGCTATCTCGGCTAATGAGGTCGATCACCGCCGATGCGACGATCGGTGCCGCCGGTGCAATGCTATTCGAGTACTATGAACCGGAACTCGTGGAGTCTGCCGGCGGTGGCGTGGTGCACCCATGGCAGGGAATGCCCCGGGGCACTTCCGCCACGCGCCAGCGACGCGGCACGAGCGCGTCGATACCTCGGCGGCTGGATTTTCTCACCGGGGCGTGCATGCTCATGCGAGCATCGACGCTCGAAAAAGTCGGTCTGATCGATGAGCGCTTCTTCCTCTACTGTGAGGACATCGAGCTCTCGCTTCGGATTCGCCGAAATGGCTGGCGGATCGCGCTCGTGCCAGACGCCGAGATGTGGCACAAGAACGGAGGGACGACGCGAGGGCAGGGGGCGAAGCGGGACTACTATATAGTACGCAACTCCCTGTTGCTGGTACACAAGCTGTATCCAATGCTGATACCAGCGGCGATGGCATTTTCGCTCTATCGCTGTGCCCTCCCGAAGATCCTCCGCCGTGACTGGACGCGATTGCGCGCTGTCACGAGCGCCTATCGGGACTTCTTCAGCTTTGTTGGTGGCAATACCGCCGCCGCCGGAATTGGGGAGTCCGTTCCCCAGCGGTCCGCGTCGTGACCGACCGCGCGAACAACTCTCCCCTTCGTGGGCGATATCTCGTTCGCAACCGAGGGTGGAATGCGGCGCTTCGCGTCACCGACGCTGTCTTGTCCACCGTAGTCCGGACGAAACCAGCGGAATCACAGAGAGCGCCGCGTCGCATTCTCGTCGCCGTAGGTGGACAGCTCGGCGACGCGGTGATCGCCACGAGCGTCCTGCCGTCGCTAGCAACGCTGTTTCCCGACGCGGCCATCGGGATGCTATTGCCATCTTGGTCGCGCGCCGTGGTCGAGGATCATCCGCGACTGCGATGGATCCATCACGCTGATCATTGGAAAATAAATCGCGCCACGCCCGGCGCTGGATTGAAATGGCGACGGTATCGCACGACGGCGGATCGCGTCATCAAAGAACTCGCAATGGTGGACTACGATGTCGCGATCGATCTGTACGCATACTATCCAAATGCGGCGTGGCTGCTGTGGCGTGCGGGCATTCCAACACGTATAGGCTACACGAGTGGCGGTTGCGGTCCGCTCTATACGACAGCAATCGATTGGCGGCCGACCTCCGGGCATACGGCGGCTCAACACAACCGACTGATCCGCGAGCTAGGCGCCGTGGATGGCAACGCGCTCGCTTACGACCTTCCGCCCATCGGTGCCGATGCACAGCGCGGTGCGTCGCGCGCAGTTCGAGGTGCATTTGTGGTTGTGCATCCGGGAACCGGCGACTTACGAAAGGCGTGGCCTCGCGAACGATGGCTCCAGATTATCGAGCGGCTCGTGAGTGCTGGCGAACGCGTCGTCATCACCGGACGCGGAAATGCGGACGCGCAAATCGCTGCTGAGCTGCGAGCGGCTCATCCGACCGTTGTGAATCTCGTCGACCAGCTCGACTGGCCGACTTTTCGTGCGGTGGTCGCGCGCGCGTCACTGCTCATTGGCCCGGACTCGGTGGCCGCTCATGTCGCAGCCGCAGAGCAAGTGCCAACGATATCGATCATGGCCGCGATGAGCGATCCGGATTACTGGCGCCCACTCGGCAACAATGCCGTAGTGCTCACGCGCGAGCTTTCCTGCTCCCCGTGCTTTCGGAAGAATGGCTGTGAGCAGATGTCGTGCGTGCGCGATGTATCAGCCAATGACGTCTTCGCCGCGTATGAACGGCTTCGCGGCAAGGCGCGTCGCTACGTCGCCGTTGGAAACGCGGACTGATTGTGCGCCGCTATCTAGACATCCTCAGTCGCGCGGCGATGACGAGCGCAGCATTGGCGCTCGGTGCCGCCGCGGTTTCGTGTGACCCGTGCGCTGGTGTTGTTGGTTGCGCGACCTCGCCGCGCGTCGCGGTGCAAGGTCGTCTCGTCGATGTCGTCGACGGCCGAGCTGTCTCGGGCGCTCGTGTCTCACTCGTACGCACTGACGTGACGCCGCGAGACTCCACCTGGGCGCTCACCGATGGCCAGGGCAACTATCAGCTGGAGCTCAGTACGGGATCCGGCACGTTCGACGTCGACGTGGAACCCGCGGGACTCGCGCCATATCAGGTACACGGCCTCAAGCTCTCGAGTGCTACGAGGGCGGGCGACGGAAACGTACTTGGCGTTTGGGTCAATCGACCGATCTTCGGAGTCGCACTCGAGTTGATTTACCGTTCGAACGGCGAGCCTGTCACGAGTGGGACAGTCTCATTCCGTCGCACAGGGGGTGTTGCGATCTCCGGCGGTGGCCTGGTCAACGGAGTCTTCACGTCCGGCATCGACGTGGCCGGCCGAGTGGCGATTCTCGCGGGCGTGTACGCAGCAGGTACGGATCCGGTGATTGGAGAGCTATCGATCACGTTTCCGGACTCGCTCGGCGTATCGGTCATTCCCGATGTTCGTATTCAACCGAGCTACGATTTTCGGCCGCGCGACGTCTTGCGAATGGCAGTCGGGCCGGAGCTCGCTTGGGTGTTGAGCATTTACAACCGCGCCACGGTTGCCCCAGTTCCGGGAACAACTGTGTCGTTCCGTCGAACCAGCGGAATTGGCACGTCGCCGGAGTCGTTCAGCGCGGCGACCGACGTCGCTGGTCAAGTTCGCTTTCCCCTGCAAGCGTTGCAAAACGGGACGGTCGTTGGTGATCTGACAATTCAGCCACCAGCGCCATTTCATAGCTATGTGAAGACCGGCTTTGCGCTGTCGACGTTCGACGCAGATGGCGTGCGATTTCTGCAGCCGCTTGGTGTCGGTCCGCATCTGCCGTGGCTTGGTGTCGTCCAGTGCAGCGGCAAGCCGCTCAAAGGCGCAACTGTCAACGTCGTCCGGGTCGGCGGTATAGCGGCCACGCCGGCCAGTATGAGTGTCACCTCGGATGTGAATGGCTACTTCAGTCTGAATTTCAAACCCGCCGACTACGGCGATCTCCTCGTGGATCTCGAGTTTTTCCCGCCAGCGGGGAGTGGATGCATTGGTTATGTGCAGCACGGTCTGCACCTGCCCACGTTGGACTTCGACACGGACGGCAGATTCATTGCCGCCTGGGATCTTCCGCAACGATGACCAGCCGGCGCTGATCGCATGGTCACGAACGGTCGCCTCCTCGCTCGCAACTCGTTGCTGAGTATTCTCGGGCAACTCGGACCGCTCGTTGTTGCCGTGCTTGCTGTCCCGATCCTAGTTCGTGCTCTTGGCGTCGATCGCTTCGGTATTCTCACGCTCGCGTGGACCGCGATCGGCTACTTCAGCCTGTTCGATCTGGGGCTGGGGCGAGCGCTCACGCAGAGTCTGAGTGCGGCTATCGGCGGTGGAAGAACCGACGAGTTGCCGTCGCTCACCAAGGCGGCGTTGTCGGCGATGATTGCACTCGGTGTCGTGGGAGCGATCGCGTTCGCCGCCATCACGCCGTGGATCGTCGGACACGTTCTACGAATTCCAGTCGATCTCCGATCGGAAACGGCAACGTCGTTCTACCTGCTGTGCTTCTCGCTGCCGTTCGTACTGGCAACGGCCGGGCTTCGGAGCGTATTCGAAGCACATCAGGAATTTGGAATTGCGACCGCGTTACGAGTCCCGTATGCGATTTTCAATTTCGTCGCGCCGCTGGCGGTATTGCCCTTCTCGCACAGCCTCGTTCCCGTCGTGGCGATTCTCGTCGTCGGGCGTGTCACCACCTGCGTGGCACATTGGGTCGTCGGCCGGCGTCGCTTCCTGTTCCTGCGCACTCGAGTGAGGGTGGACCGGGACATTCTCGTTCCGCTGTTCAAGACGGGCGGATGGATGACCGTGAGCAACATCATCAGCCCATTGATGGTGAACTTCGACCGCTTCGTCGTCGGGGCGCTGCTCTCGGTTACGGCGGTGGCGTACTATGCCACGCCGTACGACATGGTGATGAAGCTCCTCTTGGTTCCAAGTGCGCTGTTGGGCGTACTCTTTCCGGCGTTCGCTGCCAGCTTCGAGCAGGACCCGTCAGCGATGGCGGTTCTATTCGACCGCACCTTCCGCCTCATGCTTCTCGCAATCTTTCCGCCGGTGCTGCTGCTGGTGGCTTTTGCGCACGAAGGCATGCAACTATGGCTTGGCCGCGACTTCGCGTCACACAGCGCGATGGTAGTTCGATGGCTCGCGGCCGGAGTGCTGATCAACAGCATCGGACAGATTGCATTCGCCGCGGTACAGGGTGTTGGGCGCGCTGATCTCACGGCAAAGCTTCATGTCATCGAGTTGCCGATCTACGCGGCGATTCTCTTCCTGCTGACGAGATCGCTCGGGCTTACCGGCGTGGCGATCGCCTGGACGCTTCGCGTCGCTTTCGACACGATGGCGCTGCTCGTTCTATCGGGCCGCAAACTTCCAGAAGCACAAACGCATCTATGGCGCTCGACCCGAGTGACGGCGCTGCTGCTCTTGGTGTTGATCGCCGCTGGAGTACTCGATTCGCTCGGCGCGCGGATCGTGTTCACGGCGGGGATGCTGCTGGTGTTCGGAGCAGTGGGCTGGTGGCAACTGCTGCGACGCGAGGAGCGAATGGCTCTCTTTCGCACGAGCGCAGCCACGCCTTAGGCGTCAGCGCGGAGACACGCGCATACGAAACGTGAAGTTGTCGACGTCGAATGCGCGGTCCTGAGCGTACCCCGACACGGCGCTCTGAAAGAGATAGTTGAGTCGCTTGGTCGATATCGCCTCAATATCGATATCGAAGCCTGACACCGTCGTACCGCCGCGAATACCTCCGAAGAGCGAAACGTCGTGCGCCGTGAAGCTCACCCCATTCGGCGAGCGATAGTACACGTCGTCCTCCCAGCGAATGCGCCCGAACTCCGCGCCAAGGCGCCATCGCGACCCGAGATAATCGCCAGCGAGAAACTGACTCGACGATCCAGGCCCGATCGCTGCGCCAATGACTTGTCCGCGCTGCGTGTAGCCCTGCGGCACAAAACGACTCGTGTAGAAGCTTGGCATGAGAGCGCGCAACGATGGAGGAGTCTGCTCGAGCATCGTCGCTTCGGCCTGAATGCGCACAGCCGTCACGCTGGACAACGGCTTCAACCATTGAAGTCCGACGGTGAATCCTTGGTGCAGCTGCGGCGCGACGAGCATTTCTCGAAGTCCGGGCGGAAAGAGCTTTGCCCATTCCGCGTAAACCTCGAAGCCCGCGGACGGAAAGACCCAACGACCGAAGAGTGACAGCAGCTGGTCGCTCGGATGTGCGGGCCGATCTCCGATCGTGTCGGGTGACTGATTCCACTTCGTGATGACGTCGAACAGGTGCGACGGAATTCCGCCGGTGCCTGTGACCGGCGCGTACACGGAGCGCGCCACACCCACCGTCAAAGCCGTGTCGAACGCTGGGCGCAACGTGGCCACCACGGCACTCAGCGATCGGAGATTGTTGGATCCGAGCGTGTCGAAGAACAGCGACTCGGTCAATCCGCCAAGAAGCCAGCGAAATTCGATGGTGCCGATCGGCGTATCGAGCGGATGGCCCGATCGGAGATACAGCTGCGGAATGCCCGGAGCGTTGTTGCTCATCACGAGCGCATTGCGCATCCCAGGGCCCCACCACTGGTCGTCGGTCGAGAAGCCGAACGACACGGGGCCGGTGCGGAAGTCGACCCAGGAATTCCCAGGATACAGAATCGTCTGCGACTGATTGCCAAACCGCAGCGGAAGATCGGCCGACTCGATGCCTGAATGCCAAGGCGATGCGAACGGACTGCGATCTGACGCCGGCGATGGAAGAATTGAAAAGACGCGATTCTGCTGAAATACCAAATCTGGTGCGATGCTGATCGACAGCCAGTCGGTCTCGAGACGAACGCCGCCCGACAGTGTCGTTGTGACGCCGCGACCCGCCCATTGAGGGCCATCGTTGAACGAGAACGGGAGCGCCGAGTTGTATGTCACGTCGACGCTTGGAAGCACAGCGCCCCAACGCAATGGTCCCGGCACCGTGTATCGCGGTGTGAGCGACAGTCCGGATCGGATCAGTTCGCCATTTGTGGAGCAGCGTCCGAGATCCTGCGCGATACGACGCCGGTCGTCGGCAAAGCTCTGCACCGTCGTGACAGACGACCAGACGGTTCCGGGATCAGCGCATTGAGCTCGCAGTGGCGCGCCAATGGCGTCGCCGGCCAGTGCGACGAGTGCGAGGGCTACGAAGCGTCGACGCACGCGCTAAGGAAGAAGTGCATTTGGGTCAGATCGGCGCGATGCGGAACGTCGCGGATACGAATGGGCACGGTTAATGAACTCGCCAGGTCGAGCATTCATGCAACCACTCGATCGCGGCAGAGTCCTGAGACGCATCATCTATGGCGCGGCCATTGTTAGCGGCTGCGCGTTCTCTCTTGGTGCACAAATAGTTCCGTCAGCTCGCTTCCTCGATGTTGGAAGTGAGCGCGAACGGGTGTTGCGCGTGCTGCAACTCACCGGCGATGTCCCGTTGTATCCCTGGTCGCTTCGTGGCTTCTCACCGGCGGAATGGGATTGGCTCACACCGCGCACCGCGGCTGGACGCGCGCTGTTGCCGCCCGAATCGCGGCAGCGAACGTTCGAGGGAATGCGCGTGGAGTGGCTACCCGTCGAAGCGGGAACGATCTACAACTCCGCTTTTCCGTACGGCTACAACGATGGGCCGATCTGGGCGGGGAAGGGAGTGACAGGGTTTGCGTCGGCGGGGTTCGCGGGACGGTTTGGCCCACTCTCGTTTCAACTCGAGCCAATGGTGTTCGACGCCAGCAACGCGAGCTTTCCGCTCAAACCCAACGGCATCGCGGGCAAGCCATTTCTCGACGGCTCATATCCGACGACGATCGATCTGCCGCAGCGATTTGGCAATTCATCCTATGGCCGATTCGATCTCGGCGAGAGTAGCCTCCGACTCGACGCAGGACCGATTGCCGCGGAGCTGTCGACTGCCAGCCAGTGGTGGGGGCCGGCAATCGAAAATCCGATGCTTCTTGGCAACAACGCAGGCGGGTTTCCGCACCTGCTTCTCGGCACAGCCCACCCGATCGGAATCGGCATCGGAACGATTCATGGACGCGTCGTCTGGGGCGAGCTGAATGAGAGTTCGTTCGCGCCCACTATCACGATCGCGACCAAACGATTCATGTCTGGTTTCGTGGCGCTGTTTGTTCCACGGGGAGTTCCTGGGCTAGAACTAGGCGCTGCGCGCTTCTTTCACACACCGTGGCCGTCGAACGGGCTCAGCCATGCACCGTTCGGACGACCCTTTGAAGGAATCCTCAAGCAATCGCTGGAAACCTCAGACAATCCGACTGGGAATAGCAACGACAATCAACTGGCATCGGCATTCTTTCGCTGGGCATTCCCAGGGGCAGGATTCGAGGTTTACGGAGAATTCGGGCGCGATGATCACAACCAGGATCTTCGCGACTTCTGGCAAGAGCCGGATCACGAATCCGGCTATGTCCTCGGCCTGCAGAAAGCCTGGAAACGTCCAACTGGGTCAGTTGTCTCGATGCGCGCCGAGGTACTCGACACACGATTGTCGCATCTTCAACAGGGTCGTCTTCAGGCGCCGTGGTATGTCCACACGCTACTTACGCAGGGACACACGTTCGATGGCCAGGCGCTTGGAGCCATCGGCGCCTTCGGTGGCGGCGCCTCGACAGTCGCCGTCGATCAGCTCACCGCCGAAGGACGTTGGACGCTCGCCTGGAATCGAATCATGCGCGCAGAGGCAATCGACGGAAATGGATTGCCCATTCCTTCCAGAGCAGATGTGATGCACGCGCTCGGCGTGGAGCGAGTTCGGAACTTCACTCTAGGCAGCCTCATCATCTCTGGAAATGCCGTTTGGGATCTGAACCGAGACTTCGCTGCTGACAAATTCGGCATCAACGCGAGCGTTGCGCTGCGGCGCGTGTTCTAAAGGTAAAGATCACCAGGCTTACGCGGCCGAACGGTGCGAGCGGGAGTTCCGAAGGCCACAACCGAGGCTGCGATGTCTGCGACAACAGTACTTCCGGCACCTACAACGGCGTAGTCGCCGATACGCATTCCATGAATGACGTTTGCGCCAAGGCCAACCATCGCTCCATGACCAACATGTACGGCGCCGCCGAGTGTTGCACCGGGTCCGATGTGTGCGTAATCGCCGATGATGCAATCGTGATCGACTGACGCCCTGGTATTCACGATGCAGTGCCGTCCAATCTTCGCGCCCGGATTGATTATCGCTCCGGCCATAATGACGCTGCCCTCGCCAATCTCGACGTCGCAGCCGATGACGGCGGCCGGGTGAACGGCGACACCGAACGCGTGAAACGATTTGGACAGAGTCTCGCGCGTGTGATTATCACCGATCGCGATTATCACCGATCCGGCCGAGTCCGGTAACGTCGTTCCCGCTATCACGGGAATTCCGCCGATGGTCGTCGTTGGAGGTGCTCGATCGATGAATGCAGTCGGTTGCACACCAGAAGCAACGAGCGCATCAGCGACGACACGGGCGTGGCCCCCGGCACCGACGAGATACAATGCGCTGGGCGTCATCTGCCGTCACTCATCTGAGTATTCGAATTGTCGTTAAGGGATCGTGCGATCGAAGTAGTCTAAATCGGACCGCAGTTTGCATCAGGCTCTGTGGCGCGATTTGACCGATGGCGGTCAGAGGCGCACAAGTTGCCGTGCAACGAGTGAGCCGTGTCGCATCGCCGACGCGATCCGATTGCAACGTCACCGATCTCTAAACGTGAAAGATGCCCAAAACGACAGTTCGCTGGGAGATCACGCAAAAACAATCGATTCGTCGCGCAGTCAAAGCGGGCCTCGATTTTGGCTGCGGTGCCATCGCCGTATTGCTGGGGTTGGCAGCCGCGCACCGCGTTACGACGGATTCTGTCCCACTCTCAGCGGGTTTGGCGCTATTGATTGGCGCGGTAGTCTCCGCCGGCAACGCCGCTGGCCTCAGCTATCGGACGACATGGCGATACTCCGGGGTAAAGGAACAACTCGTTCTGACTCTAACGAGCTGCGCCGTATTTGTCGTCTTAGCCGCGCTCTCGATCTCCAGCGCCGTTGTGCTCGCCGTCTCAACCATCTTGCTCGTTCCACTATTATCGTTTGCGCTCTCGACCGGAGCTAGAACACTTCGTCGATGGCACATTGCATATCGGCGCCGTCGGGTTCATGGAGCGCGGTCACTCGAGGTCGCTGACCGTCATCGACTCTTGATCGTCGGTGCCGGCGACGCCGGATTCGCCATCTGTCAGCAACTCGAAGAGTTTCGTGTGGGCAACGTGGACCTCATCGGCTTTCTCGATGACGACCCATCCAAGATTGGCACTCTGTTGAACGGAATCCCGGTGCTCGGAAGAGTCGAACACCTGCTGTCGATCGCTGAACGCTTCAACGCCACCGAAGTCGTAATTGCAATGCCGTCGGCTTCTATTGAATTCGTCCGTGCGCTTATGCGCCGGGTCGAGGACTTCGGGCTGCGCGTAAGATCGTTTTCCGGCATCGGCCGCCTTCTCGTCAGCGGCGACAGTCACCGTCCCGGGACCATAACGCTTCGCGAGCTTACGCCGCAGCCGCTCGTGCAATGGCCAACCCCAACGTCGACGCGAACGACGGCGGATCGCCGCATTCTGGTCACTGGAGGTGCCGGATTTATCGGCTCGCATCTCACGCGAATGCTTCTCGAGCGAGGATATCACGTTCGGATTCTCGAAAACTTCACGTACGGTGAGGCCGGTATAGTAGGAATTCGCCAGCATCCGCGATTGGAAGTCGTTCGCGGCGATATCTGCAACTTGCGCGACGTAGGCCGTGCGATGCGGGATGTGGATGGCGTGATTGCGCTAGCCGCCATCGTTGGAGATCCTGCGTGTAACATCGACCCAGAAGAAACGATCAACCTCAACTATTCGGCCACGAAGATCTTGGCTGAGGCTGCCGACTTCTATCGCGTTGGTCGACTCGTATTTGCATCGAGCTGCAGTGTTTACGGAGCGAGCACAAAGGAAGACGAACTGCTGAACGAACGCTCACGGCTCAATCCCGTATCCCTGTATGCGCGAACGCGCGTCCTGAGCGAGAACATCGTGTTCGATCGTTGCGGCGATGCGGAACCCGTGGTGTTACGTCTGGCCACGGTCTTCGGCCTCTCTCCGCGAATGCGCTTCGACCTGGTCGTCAATACGTTGACTGCTCGCGCGGTGATGGATCGGAAGATCTCGATCTTCGGAGGTCGACAGTGGAGACCGAACGTACACTGTCGTGATGCCGCGAGAGCATTTCTCGCCGCGCTGGAAGCCCCCAGCGATCGTGTCGCCGGTGAAGTGTTCAACGTGGGCGGAGACGCCAACAACCATCGGATTGCTGACCTCGGCGATATCGTCGCCGGAATCGTTGGCAACGTGCAGATCGATCTCCAGAATGAGATTCCTGATCCGCGCGACTATCGCGTGAACTTTGAGAAGATTCGTCGGGTGCTTGGGTTCGAGCCGACTTATACAGTCCGGGATGGCGTCACGGAGGTTGCGGCCGCAATGCACTCCGATCTCAACTTGCGGACACACATGGATCCGCTGTTCCACAATGTTCAGGCGCTGCGACAGATGCGCGAGCGTCCGATGGCGGACGCCGTTCTCGCGACTGCCTAATTGGTCGCTGAGCGACGCACAAAAGGTCGTGCGTGGTTACGCCAGATTCGCTGCCATACGATCGACCAGCACATCGGCGATCGCGAGCGATGCCGTCGCTCCTGGGCTCGGCGCGTTGAGCAGGTGAAGGCTTCCAGGTCTTTCGAGGATTTCGAAGTCTTCAACAAATCGACCATTTGGTCGCATGGCTTGCGCGCGAACGCCAGTCGTTCCGGGCGCGAGATCGTCGAGTTGAACCGCGGGCACGAGCCGCTGCAACGATCGACAGAACATGCGACGACTCATCGAACGCGCCATCTCGTACGCGACCGTCGACGGATAGTGCGCAATGAAGCGCCAAACTGCGGGCGACAACAGCGCGTCGCGGGCGTCTCGCACGTTGATACGTCCTCTTCTGTATCCCTCTCGATGCATCGCGAGGACAGCATTCGGCCCAGCTTCAACTCCGCCGCGCATCATCCTCGTGAAATGAACGCCGAGGAATGGGAATGCGGGATTGGGGACCGGATAGATGAGGTGCCGAACCAGGTGCGCTCGCTCCGGCCGAAGATTGAAGTATTCTCCGCGAAAAGGGACGATGCGAATGTCGGTCTTCTCGCCGGCGAGTCGCGCGATTCGATCGCACTGCAAGCCTGCGCAGTTAATGAGATGCGATACCGGCACCTCTGTATCGTCCGAGGCAACGCGCCACCCGTCGGACGTTCGCGGCAGGCGGCGCACCTCGAAGCCAGTGCGAACTTCGCCTCCCAATTCGCTGACAAGTCTTGCAAGGGCCGCGCAGACGGCGACGTAGTCGACGATACCTTCTTCGGCGACGAGAAGTGCACTCACGCAGCGGGCGTTTGGTTCGCGTTCGGCGGCTTCCTCTGGGCCGATGCGGCGCAGGCCGGACAATCCGTTGGCAATACCGCGTCGCAAGAGCTCCTCGAGGCGGGGAACCTCGGTTGCATCGACGGCGACGACGAGCTTGCCGCACTCTTCATGCGGAATAGAATGGTCTCGACAGAATCGTTTCATCTGTCGAATGCCGTCGACAGCCAATCGAGCTTTGAGCGAACCAGGGGCGTAGTACAATCCCGCGTGAAGCACGCCACTATTATGTCCGCTCTGATGCGACCCGACCGTCGATTCCTTCTCCAGCACGATGACCGGTCTGTTCGGCCACCGCAGCAACAATTTGTACGCCGTCGCCAATCCGATGATGCCGCCGCCGATCACCGCGATCGCCGGCTTTTTCCCGTTCACAGACCGTGATGCGGTCGGCAGATTCGTCATCAATGCCTGGCTATACAGGAAAGAGGGTCTTGGACCTGGCGATTATCGTCGCGCTCAGCCCAATCTGGATTCCGGCACTCTTAGCGACCGCGCTCGCAGTTCGACTCTGCATCGGGTCTCCGGTGTTCTTCAAGCAGCAGCGCGCTGGGTTCGGCGGTCGGGCGTTCGACATAGTGAAATTTCGGACGATGAGCGACTCGAGGGATGCTGACGGATCTCTCTTACCGGACGAGCTGCGGTTGAGCGCGTTTGGCCGAGCGTTGCGAGCTACGTCGATGGACGAACTTCCTGAGCTACTCAACGTCGTGCGAGGGGAGATGAGTCTGGTTGGGCCGCGGCCGCTGTTGTCAGAGTATCTCCCCCTGTATTCGCCAATGCACGCGCGCCGTCATGATCTGCCTCCAGGATTGACGGGTCTCGCTCAGGTCTCCGGCCGCAACGGGCTCTCTTGGCCGGAGCGCTTCGATATCGACGTTTGGTATGTGGACCACGTGTCGTTCATGACTGACCTGTCCATACTGGCGCGAACATTGGCCGCGGTGGTCACCCGGCGCGGAATCTCTGCGCCGGGTGCGGCAACAATGGCGTACTTCACCGGGTACGGGCCGCAGGTTCCGATACAAAACACTCACGAATCAGATCGATCACAGAATCCTGATCTGATTCGGTAAGGCTCGACGACGACGGCAGGCAGAGACCGCGTGCAAAGTGTCGTTCCGAGACCGCACCACCAATTGTTGTGGCGCCGGCGAATAACGGCTGCGTATGCATTGGTCGCCACACGGGTCGCGTCTCTACATTGCGTGTCTCGAGCGAACGAACGACGTCGTCGCGGACCACACCATGCACTTCCGGATCGATATGAATTACGCTCAGCCATCGCGTGTGAGAACCCCACGGTGCTTCGGGCTGTAGCGCGACGCCCGGAATATCCGTAAGAGCCTCTGCGTATCGTTGCGCGACCCGTTGGCGCTGCTTGATCCGCTCATCAAGAACTCGGATTTGTCCTCGGCCAATCCCCGCGAGCACGTTGCTCATTCGGTAGTTGTAGCCGAGCTGCGTGTGTTCGTATTCAACCTTGGGCTCTTTCGATTGCGTCGCCCATTTTCGAAACACTGGCGCCGCGGCAGGATCGCGGCTGACGCACATTCCGCCCCCGGTCGTCGTGATGATCTTGTTGCCGTTGAAGCTCAGAATAGAGAACGGCGCCGTGGTTGCCGTCTGCCGACCCTTGTACGTCGAACCCAACGATTCCGCCGCATCTTCGACGAGGGTTACGCCAAATTCTTCGCAGGCGGCAAGCAACGGATCGAGATCCGCGTGCTGTCCATAGAGGTGAACCGCGACCAGCACCTTAGGCAGTCGATTCTCCTTTCTCGCTTTGGTCAAATATTCCCGTACGAGTTCGGGATCTATGTTTCCGGAGATGTCCTCGCTATCGATGAACACCGGCTCTGCTCCGAGATATAGAATCGGATAGACTGAGCCCGCAAAGGTCGCGGATTGAACGGCGACGCGATCACCCGGACCAACCCCGATGTACCGTAGGACCAAATGAAGTGCGGCGGTTCCGCTAGTGACCGCGACGGCGTGAACGTCGCCGCCAAGTCTTGTCGACACTTCATTCTCAAAAGCGTCAATGTGCGGGCCTACTGATGACAACCAGTTCGTCCGAAACGCATCGGCAATGTATTGCTGCTCGAGATCGCCCATGTGCGGCACGGACATGTAGATGCGCTTTTGAGACAACGGAACCTCCGGTGGTCTATGGAGTCGTCGATAGCCGCCACGCCTCACGGCGGAGACGGCGGAGCGAACGTCGACACGAAACGAAGGGGTTCCCCGTCGCGTCGCGTCGACGCCAGGATTCGAAGGGACGTTGCTGGCAATTTTCGGGCGTACTCGAGCGAGTGCCATCCAAACACATCGGTGTCAGATCCACAGACCGCCGTGATTGTCATCGGGTGATTCGCCGACACGATCGGGCGATAGGCATCGTCTGCGATCAGCCAATGCAGCACGACGTCGATCGGCCCGCGAGAGGACGCGATCTCGTCAGTTACAACCAGTCGTTCGCTGTTGAGTTCGACAAGCCTACGATGCGAGATGCCGCTCTCGATCCACGTGTCATTCTCAATTTCTAACTCGACAGCCCCGTTCGGCAGCCGACGTTCGCCAGCGATCCGCGCACTCGGCCGCGATAGCCACAGAAATCGTGGTCCTCTGATGGCTGCAGGAATCGACGGAATCGAAACGGTATTGTGCACGTCGATTGTGGTCAGCGCATTCCGCCACGGAGGCGCAGAGCAATATCGAAACGTGCCCGCATCGATCGCCACCGGTCTTCCATCGATCCAGATATCGAGATGCGCTGGATCAATGTGCGACGGCCTGGAACGATAGTTTGCTGCTCTGGCAAAAATGCGTGTACGACCTATTCGAGCGGATACCCAGCCCGAGCTCCCCACGATGACATCGTCCGGCGTTCGGTCAACCGCCTCGATTGACTCACTCCCAATCCAGGCCAGTGTCTCGCGCTCGGCTTGAAAGTCGGATCGAAGCGAGACACCGAATGTCGCAGCCGCGGCTGTGATGCTCGGTCGAAAGTCGCGGTAAGAAGATGTGGAACCGCCAAATACATACGCTCCATCGTTTGCGCCATGATTGGGGACATCTCCTGTCGCTGGGTCGTACACGTCGGCGAGCAGCCGGATCGCAGCGGCGATTCGTGAGCGTGCTTCTGCGGACAACCCATCTTGTCCGGTCATTCGAAGCACGCGTTCAGCGATCATGATCTGATCGAGTGCGACGCGGAGGTACGTGAACGAATGCTGCGCATACCAACCGTCCTCGGCAAACTGATCAAGAATACAGTGCTCGAGCCATCGCCTACCCCGTGAAAGCCAACGGCGTGCGCGCGGAACGTCGCGAGCAAATCGAAGTCCGAGCGTAACGAGAGCTGTGGCCTCGGAAATCCCGTGGTTGTTCCGCTGCGATACGCCGTACTCGAGCGCGTCATCCACTCTTTCAGCGGACGACACGAGAAAACGCTGCAACAACAACTGAGAGCTCAGGTCGGAAGGCTCACATGACGAAAACGCCGCCTCTGCCCACAGGCAGGAGATCGCCCGAATCGCCGTCTCTTGACCGCAAGTCCATTGCACACCGCGAAACGGCGGAGCAGCAGCGGCAAACTCTTTAAGGATTTGCCAGAATGCGGCGGGGAACTTTTGATCGCGCGAAACTGCGTAGCCACGAATCAGATCGAAAACCCACCCAAATCTGGCCGGTTCCCAAGCGTCCTTCACGTCGCCAATCGTCGCATTCATTCCTGCGGCGAGTGGCTGCACAACAGACCAAGGAGCATCTGGATAGCGAAAACCCGTGACGGGATGTGAGTTCCACTCGCCAGGGGTACGTGGCATGGGCCGCCACGTGCTACGGTAGGCATGGTACTCGCCGGCAACGACGCGATTGGCGCGAGCTAACGCGACCTCGCGATCTGTCGAGTCGCCGAGTCGATCGAGATCAACAGCGAAGGCCCACGGCAACGGCAGCGCCACTGGTGCCGTGAACTGAAGTGAGGGTGCTTCGCGAAAGAGTCTGAGTAGTCGGCGAGTCTCGAACGTGCTGCGCAGGCGGAGGCCGGTCCATCCGAATGTCTCCACGAGGGTTCGCCCTGTCTGCCACGCCGTCTTTGCGTTCACGCCGAATCGCGTTGGCGTGCGAGTGCGGCTGCTCTAATCGACCATCGAGAAACCTCGAACAACTCATCGCGCGGAATGGGACTGTTACCACCTGACCGCACACTCTGGTGCCACGCGGCGATCTCGGCATGGTGTCCCTTGTCCTGTCGCGATCCCCACTGAAACAGCGGCCCTCCTACGCCGTATCGGTGCAACCGCCGCCAGTTGTCGATCGTGAGCGAGCGGCCATCAAAGAAGCAGTCGACGCGCTCCTTCGGAAACGACTTCGCGCCGTTGGACACGTATTGGATCGACGCCACCGAGCCGTCGGCGAAGCCAACGGAGAGTGCAACAATGTCATCGATCACCGTGCCCGTGCTCGACGTAGCGGGCATCGCCGACACGCACGTGATGCGGTGGCCGACGAAGAATCGGGCAAGGTCGATGAAATGGCATGCTTCACCAACGATCCGACCACCTCCACTGCGTAAATCCTGCGTCCAATGATCTCGCGGGATCGAGCCAGCATTGACGGTAATGTTGACTGCCAACGGACCGCTTCGACGCGAAACATGTTCCTTCACTTCGATTGCGAGCGGCGCGAATCGCCGATTGAATCCGACCATCATTGAGTTGCTTGGCGCGTTCTCAATTGCGTCGAGCTCAATCTCCGTCAGCGCAAGCGGCTTTTCGACGAATAGGTTCTTTCCGGCCTCAAGCGCGCGAAGCGCAAGCGGACCGTGACTGTCGTGCCTCGTCAGAACGAAAACGGTGTCAATCGCCGGGTCGTCGAAGATATCTTGCTCATTCGACGTGACTCGTTCGAAGTCGAACTGTTTTGCGGCGATCGCAGCGCTCGGACCGGTGCCACTTGCGATAGTCCGCAGTCGCACACCGGCGCGTTGAAGAAGCGGGAGCAACATCCGGGTTGCAAAATTGCCAGCACCGATCACGCCCGCGGTCATTTGTCGGCCCGTCCGGAGCAAGTCCGGCGTGTCGCGGCGTTCGATCCGCTGGGTATCATGGCCCGCCCGGGCTTCGGTGTCGCCCGGATAGCGCAGCACGATCCCAATACTCGGCTTGCCGCCCGTGACAAGGTCGTACGCCTGTGGGGCGTCCGACACATCGAATCGGTGTGTGATCAGTGGAGCTGGATTAACCATACCCGAGGCCATTGCTGCGAGAACGGCCTCGAAGTTTCGTTGCTCGGTCCACCGCACATAACCTGCAGGGTAGTCGATGCCGCCCTCCTCGTACTGCGGATCATATCGTCCGGGACCATAGCTGCACGAAACCTGGAACGAGAGTTCCTTTTTAAAGAACTCATCGCGTGCGAGATTGAGTCCTGTCACGCCCACGAGTACGATTCGTCCGCGCCTCCGAGACATCCTCGCCGATTCTCGAATCGGCTGATCAGAGTCCGACGCCAACGTCAATAGCACCGCGTCGGCACCGAGTCCGCCCGTGGCGTCGATCACATGCATGGCGATATCTGCACAGCTCGATGCGTCGACAACACGCGCACCGAACTGTTCGGCAAGCGCCAAGCGCTCGGTACTGTGATCGATACCGATCACCGAGCAGCCATTCGCCCGCAGCAGCTGCACACATAGGAGACCGATCAGTCCCAGGCCGTAAACAACGACCGTTTCGCCGAGCGTTGGTTGGGCCAGACGAATTCCCTGTAGACCAATGGCTGCGATCGGCGTAAACGCCGCATGCTCGAAGCTCACGCTATCTGGAATCTTCGCGGCGAGTGTATGCGGCACCGTCACGATTTCAGCGTGAGGTCCATTGCTGACGACACGATCTCCCACTCGGAATCGCTCTACTCGTGGACCGACGCGGAGTACAACACCCGCATTGCAATAACCCAACGCAATCGGCACCGCGAGCTTTCCCTTCACCGCCTCGAGTGTTGAGGTGAATCCGTCGGTGCGGACCTTCGCCAAAACGTCTCGTACCTTGTCGGGTTGACTACGTGCCTTCTCTAGTAGATTGCCACGCCCGAATTCCACGAGCATCCGCTCAGTTCCAGCCGAGATGAGTGAGGCTTGTGTTTCGATGACCAGGCGGTGACCACTCGCTGCGGGCGACGGAACATCGAAGAGCGTCGTCTCGCCAGTGTCGAGACGTTGAAGAATCTGTTTCATGCGATGGGGTGGTCGGCGTGTCGAGCGTTGTGAACCAGCGATCGAAAAAGGCTGCCGACTAAGGGAAGTTTGGCACACGCGACGAGAACACGCTGAGCGTCTGAGTTCCCATAACGTGCTGTGTTCGCGGCCGCCTGCCGTACGATCACCAGCCCCAACGCGAGAACAGCGCCAAACGCGAACGCGACGATGGACTTCGAGAGTGTTCCGCGACCCAGAGGTGGAAGGAAACCGGGCACCGAATCAAGAATGACGAGGGCCGGCGCATCCTCGAGTTCTTTTCCTTTCGCCGCCTGAAGATCGGAAACAGCGGACGTGTACACCGACTGAGCGACTTGGAGATCACCAGCGAGGCGCTGACTTTCGACCCACGATGCGGAGAAGGCTGCGACCTGTCTGTTGGATGCTGTGAAATTCACGACAGCCGACTGCGCGCGGCGGAGTTGGGAAGCCGCACTGTCGACTCGTTTAACCTGCGCCTCACGAAGCTCTGACCCTTGGGACTTATTGGTCCGCGCGAACGCCCGTCTCACCTCCGACACCAACGCGCCGACGGTGATCCTGGCAAGTCCGCTGTCCGCAAGCGCGACTTGAAGCGTGACAGTTCCACTCTCACGATCGACGACGGCGTTCAGCACGCGGCCGATTTCGGTGGCGTACGTGTGAGGCTTGATGGAAGCCAGCGGCTGGCGAACGAGACGCTCGACGATCACGTGAGTCGAGTCGCCTGGCACCCGCGTGAGCGCTACCGCATTGAGGACACCATTCAGACGAGCCAGCCGCGCGACAAAGACGGGAGTAGCCTGAAGCCCGCCGCCACCACCCACGGCCCCTAGCAGCGAACCCGGAATGCCACCGGGAAGGCTGATTTGGCGCGCGTTACTGATTGGTGCTACGGTGACGGCTGCTTCGAACTTCCGTGGTGAGCGAAGTACCATCCCGCCGACGAGGACTGCAAATACCAACCCGGTGAGAACAATGACTAGCCATCGCTCGATCACCAGCGCCACGACTGGCAACGCAGGCACACGTGATTCGTCACGGTGCACCCGCGGCGGCTCGAGGGACGCCGGTGTGATGGTTGGTCGAGAACTCGAAGGAGCGACGCGTTCACTCATTGCTCGCCCTCCCTCGCGCCGTGCAGCGATCCCGTGTCGAGCGCAACCCCGCCGAGTATTGTCATGTGCGATCCAGGAACAACCTGCACCACATCTCTATGCAGGCAACAGAAAGAATCGGATACGAGGCATCGACAGCGCCGAGACGGTCGCGTTCGATTAGCGCGTGAACGGCGGCCCCGGAAAAGATTCCGCGATTCGAAAGCGAGCGCGCCGACAGAAGGTCTTCGAACAGTGGCACGCGGCCGCCATGCATCCAGCCACGCAACGGCACGCCAAATCCCGCCTTTGGTCGATAGATGACGTTGTTCGGAAGAATGCCTTCCATCGCTTTACGAAAGACCCACTTCGCGGTCTGGCCGCGCTGCTTGAACGCGACAGGCAAACGCGCGGCGTGCCGCATCACGGCATCGTCCAGCAATGGCACGCGCACTTCAACGCCATGCTGCATGCTCATCTTGTCCGTGTAATTCAGGTTGTGATCCACGAGAAAGTACTTCGTCTCCAAGTACAGCATCTTGTTCAGGCGCGGCATGGCGGCCGGTAATCCCCGAACGCACTCGAGCAGTGTATCAGAATTGCCGGAACGTTCAGTCGTCAGATCCTGATTGATGAGTGCATTTCCGGACTGGGGATCGAGCCAATAGAAGTAGCTGGCGATTCGGTCGTCTGGCGTCCGATGAGCATTCGCGAACACTTTGGCTGCTCGTCGCATCAGCGGGCGGCGCGTCGAGACGCGCTGGGCTACACCACGGAGTGCCAAGCGCGCTCGCTGAGGCAACCAACCCCAGTATGGCTCGAGTTGTAGCGACTGGTGACGGCGATAGCCACTGAAGATGTCGTCACCGCCGGCACCCGAGAGTAACACTGGGATTCCTGCACGCTTAGCCGCCTTGGCGATGTAGGCGACGTTCAGTGGGGCCAAATCCGCGAGCGGTTCGTCGAGTTGATAGATCATCGAGGGCAGGTCATTAAACATCTCTGGCCCGACGGTGACTTCTTCTAACTCGACGCCGAGATGCTGAGCTACTCGGCGCGCGTACGGCAAATCATCTGCGACGCCCTCAGCCGCAGTGCGGCCTTGATCGAACGCGATCGTGAAACAACGGAGGCCCCGTTCGCCCGCATGCTCTCGGGCGAATGCGACGACGGCGCTGGAGTCGAGGCCTCCCGAAAGAAACGCCCCGACCGGAACATCCGCGACCATCTGGCGCTCCACAGCCTGAGCGATGACGTCACGTGTTGACGCGATCGCCGTTGCGGGATCGAGCGGCTCGTCAATCGCCGAATACGGAAGTTCGGCGTACTGCCACGAGCGTGCTACGCGTCCTTCGACGATGATCGCCGCGTGTCCTGGCGATAGCTTCGACACTGATCGAAGCATCGTCTGCGGAGCCGGGCACCACAGAAAGCGCGTGTATTGACGAACCGCGTCAATGTCGAGATCTCGCTCAACCGACGGAACTTGAAGCAGCGCCTTGATCTCGCTGGCAAAAACAAACCCTTCTCGCGTCTGACTGAAATACAATGGTTTGATACCGACGACGTCACGCGCGACAAGTAGTTCACGACTCCGTGTATCCCACAGCGCAAAGGCGAACATGCCACTCAAATCAGAGAGCATGCTCGGTCCGTCACGCAAATACAAATTCAGGAGAACTTCAGTATCCGTTTGGCTTCTGAAGTGAAATCCGTCTCCCTCTAGCGCGTGGCGCAGCTCTCGGTAGTTGTACAGCTCTCCGTTGTAGACGACACAAACCGTGCGGGTAGCGTCCCACATCGGCTGTCGCCCGGCCGCCGAAAGGTCGATGATCGACAATCGACGATGTGCGAGACCCACCCCGGAATCGGCAAAGTAAATCGTGTCGGCGTCGTCCGGGCCACGATGCTGAATCGCGTGATTCATCTTGACGAGTAGACCCGAATCGAAAAACCCCGAAAACCCGGCGATTCCGCACATGATCCTTTCCTCAGCGAGCGGGAAGGATGGACGGGGCGAGTCGCGAGTCAGCGGCCGCAGCGCGGATGAGACTGCGCATGAGAAACGACGCGCCAATGATCAGCACAAAGGCCGCGACGAGTAAACCAAAATTCACAACCGCTATGGGAATTCCGCCCTCCGACAACGGAATGCCCATGAACACCCACGCTGTCGCGACAAAGTGCTGTACGCCGCCTATGTGCGGATCGCGCAACGCGCGCCATGTGGGCACGGCGATGTCGCCCGTTCGCAGACCAACGCCCAACAATACCGCGCCAATTAGAGTCCCAATAACTCCAAAATCGAACAACATCGCACCATACACGTTCACGGCGAACGCGGTTCCGTACGGCTCCTCGGTAACTCCAAGCAAGTAATAAAGTTCTTCCGCGGCGACTCTTGGCTTATCCGGCCAGAGCGCCCGCGGAACCACCAAGGCAGCTGCCTGCTCATGGTAGGCGCCGCCTAACGGCGGCCAGCCATTTCGAATCTCTCTGTACGTGACGGAATAGGCACGGAAGATTCCACCCATGAAGCGGGCAGACGCGCCGGAGGTTGCTTGGTCCACCAGCACAGAGGTCGCCAAGCTCACGGCGAAGCCAGAGCGCTGCTGCGACTTGATCCCGAGCGTTAGGAATGCGATTGCAACAACGAGTAAGAGGCGCCAGCTCATAAACTGCCGCATGGCCTCCCCTCGCCCGAAGGCGAAGACATAGCCCAAGCCGTATATGACGGCGTACGTGATGAACGCCGATTTAGAAAAAGAGAAGTAAGAACATGCCGCGAGAAAGAGCATATCGCCCACGACACGTCGCGACGCTCGAGCTCGCCGCCAGACAACAAGGCCGTACGGAATAAAAAAGTCAGACAGAAAAACGACCGCACCCAAACCCAGACTGTCGTCTGGTCGAAGGTCGCTGAGACTCCTGGCGCCCGTTAGCACGCCGGTTGCCGCGAGGAATACCAGTTTCAGACCGATCCCGGCAACGAGAAGTGCCCCGGAGCCATGCCCGCCTGATGTAAGGGGTGCCGCGTCGCGCACTGTCGAGCCATGATCAGAACCATTAGAGCGCGGGCCGATCTCGCGGGCGACGATGCCGGCAAAGCGATATCCGAGGTCTGTCAGGCAGACTGCGAGCGCGAGGAACAGTGCGGCCCGCTGGCGATCGAATTGCGTGACGTCGCGCATGAAGGCGTACGTCGGCATGATCGACCAGACTGGGTCGAATATGAGATCGCCTATCAAATGCACGAGCAGCACGAGCCGCAGGGCACCCCACACGCCGGGACGAATCCCAATGAGCAGGACCAAGGCAGTTGCGAGGCCCACGAGCGTGTACGAGTTCATGCCGGCTCGAGTCGCGCCTCGCGCTCGATTCGGCGCGCGGCCAGATGCCTTCGTAATGCTCGCTGCGACGTTGTTAGCGCACGAGCAGCCCAACGCGGTGATACCGCGGCCGTGAGCGCGACCAAACTCCGCCAGTTCGTGGCGCCATAGACCGGCCGCAACCAACGACGGTATTCCGCAAGATCATACTGCCCCACGGCACGCGCCGAGAGCAGTGACACGAGTGACGGATCGAGGGCCTCTCGAATCGCTCGCATCTTCGCCGACGCCGAGTACCGGGACGGCAGAGTCCCGATCGCTGTTTGCCAGTTGCGAAACCAGACCTGGTAGTAGCGATTCGACCACGTTGCGTTGCCAATACGGCATTCAATGAACGGAAACGCAATTGCGCGAGCAACCGATCCGGCCGCGAAGTATTCCTGTACAATCCCTACGTGCACGAAATCCGTATCGAGATAAGGCGCTGGGTCGATCGACCGCCAACGCTCCACATCGACCACCAATCCGCCCACGAAGGTCATGTACGGCGCGAAGGTGGCGAGCAGCTCGTCGGGATCACGCACACTCTGATCGACATGAATCGGCAGCGTCCGCTCACGGAGTACCGTCTTCATCGTATTCGAGCACTCGGAACGATTTACCAGGACAAGTGCCGGGTTCGCCGTAAGAGCGTTGATAACCGCGTCAACCGCGCCAGGTTTCAGGCGATCATCATCACCAAAAATCCAAGCAAAGCGCGCCGGCGTCATCGCCACGGCACTCACGATGTTGCGATCGATTCCCCGATTCGTTGGGTGGCGGTCATAGACGATGTTGGCGTAGTCGCGAGTCCGGATTTCGTCTACCCGAGCCTGCGTATCGTCGGTCGATCCGTTGTCTGAAATGCAGATCGTGACATCGTGCGCGCGCGCCTGTGGGATAATCGACGCCAAACACTCGACGAGAAGCGAAGCACGATTGAACGTCGGAATACAGATGGATAGCGTGCGGTTCATCGCGCCTCCGCGGGACGCGTGATTCGCACGTACTCGAGCGGCAAAGCCCAGGCAGCGGTCAACCCGAAGGACACCACCAACCCGCCAAGGATGCCAAACACGCCAAACCGCCGCGCGAGAACCACCTGCGCGCCAATGCTGATGGCTGCCTGAAAAGGAACGTATAGCCAAAATACGCGCAGGCGATCTCGGCTCATCAGAATCATGGCGAACGTGTCCGACCAGACGCGCACGAGAAAATACCCTGCAAATGCCAGCACTACGGACGCCGGCACGGCAATGCCCTGCTGGCCAAGCATGATGCTGCTGACGACGGCGCGCCCGCCGAGAAAGGCGAGGGTACCAATCACAACGATGCTAGCGCCGGCCAGCATGGTCGTGCGAGTCAAACGGCGAACGGCCGCGAAGTCGCCATGAGCGAACGACTCTGCGCAAACCGGCCACGTCGCCTGTAGCAATGAGGTATACAAGAAGAAAATCAAACCGTAGACCTTGCTTGCCGCGTTGTATTCAACGATCTGCTCAGCAGATAGCGTTTGGGACATGACGACATAATCCACTCCCAGAACGGCGGCGGACATTGCTGCGAACCCTCCGAAGCGCCAAGCGCGCGACCACAGGGATCGTGTGATCTGCCAATCCACCTTGGTGCTCAAGACATCGTGCAACCGAAATACGTGAACTACCGACGCCAACGCGACAAGCGCCGGCGGAGCCGTCCATGCGACGAGCGCCCAGGAGAGCCGACTGGCATCGATCTCCCTGACGCGTATGCCAAGAACCGCAACCAAACCGAGAACGCTCGCGATGCTCAGATAAACGTTGGACAGCCAACCGCGCATCTCGCCGTAGAAAACACGGTACGAGACCGTCGAAAGGCTGTTCAGCACGTAGATCAGGCCGATGACAGTTACAAGAAACGCGCCGCCGGCGGGCGCAGCCGCGCCGCTGATGATTCGTCGAAAGAGGAAACGCTGAAGGATCGGCCCCAGTAGCAACAGCAGTAGCAGGCTCAGCGTGAAAAGGCCGAGCAAAATAGGCAGCGCGGAGCGAATGAGAGCCCCACGCTCGATGCCCGCAGAGCGAGCCGCTGAGATGCGGTTTTGCAGACTACTTCCGACGCCGAACTCTACGAGCGCAAACCAGGTCGCAAGTGACGTCACGACGGAAAACAAGGCGTAGTCGCCGGCGCCCAAATACGGCAACAGCAGGCGAATCACTAGAAGTTGTGAGAGGGCCGCGATGATACGACTGGCCCACGCACTTGCGGTGACCAGCAAGTGCGTCGGCAATACGAATGTTCTCAGGACGCCCGCGTTTCCTCGATCCACGATACCATCCGTCTGAGGCCATCATCGGCGGATACCTGTGGCGCCCAGCCCAACACTCTACGAGCCTTCGACGAATCAGCGACGAAGACACGCTGGTCGCTCGATCGCTCCGGAAGGCGGGTGTAAGCCAATCGGGTTTCCAGGATTGTTTCTAGCCGATCAAAGAGCTCTAATAAAGAGAGGCTATTCGGCATGCCGCCTCCGATATTGAACGCGTGGCCGACAGCGGCGTCTGCATTCGCGACAGCAGCGAGGTAGCACGCCACCGCATCATCAGCGTGGAGAACATCTCGAACCTGTTTCCCCGAGCCAGAAATGGTGAACGGTTCGTGCTGAGAGCGGCATGCAGCGTCGAACGCCTTCTGACAAAACCAGCCAATCCATCCCTGATCGTAGGTCGCGAATTGGCGTCCGCCGTAAATCGAAGAGTGTCGAAACACGATACCGCGCACCCCGTACATCCGTGCATAGTCGCGGATGTAGACGTCAGCAGCCGCCTTTGACGACCCATATGGCGAATGCGGATCGAACATCACGGATTCGTCGAGACCATTGACAAAGTCGCTCAGGACGAATCGTGTGTCTGTCTCGTCATACCGGAGGTGTTCGAGATCTCCATACACCTTGTTGGTCGACGAATAGACCAGCGTTGCTTCGGGCGCAGCTCCGCGAATCGCCTCGAGCACGTTCAGGGTGCCGAGCGCGTTGACTTCGAAGTCGAACCGAGGGTTTGCAAGGGAGGTCGTCATGGCGACCTGGCCCGCGAGATGAAACACCACGTTCGGTGGCCGATCTGCCAACGCGCGTAGGACATCGTTTGCATGGCGCACGTCGCCATGAACAAAGCGAACATCGCCGCGGGATCGCAGCCATGCGAGATTTTCCGTCGCACCAACGCGATACAAGTTATCAAAAACCGTCACGTCGGCCCCATCGTCGATGAGACGCGCCGCGAGGTTTGACCCCAGGAAGCCGCAACCGCCAGTAATGAAGTACTTAATCGGCGCCTCCAAATCCAAGTTGCCCGCGATGCCATGCAATCGTGCGATCGAGACCGGCGTTCAGCTCCGTCTCAGCTCGCCAGCCGAAGCCGCGCAAGTACGCCGGATTCGCCACCGTCTCGACGGGTTCATTGATTCGATAAGGAAGCGCACCGAAGTCCAGAGGCACCGCGGAGCTCGTTCGTTGACGTACCCGAAGTGCGAGTTCACGGACAGTCATCGCGACGCCACTTCCGATGTCCAGTGACCCCGTGATCTGCGAATTCTCGGCGATCAATGCGAGTGCGCGAGCAACATCATCGACAAAAATCAAATCGCGACGCTGCTCGCCGGGTGTGAGCGGTATTGATGCCGTTCCCGCGGACAGGCAACCGCGAATAAGAGAGGGAACGAACTTCCAGTCATCGTCCATTGGGCCATACATCAACTGAATTCGTGTATCGACAAAGCTCGTTCGCGTTCCCTGTGTGAGGCGCTCCGCCCAAGCGCGAAACTGATGCTTGGACAGCGCGTATTGGCTCACGCCGGGATCCAGCGCTGTTCCCGTGTTTATGAAACGTGGAACACCACGAGCGATCGCGGCCTCGAGTATAGCGACGGGGAGCGCGACGTTAGTCTCGACGAGTCCTCGTGAATCGCCAGCGCGCCCGTAGTTCGCTATCGCGTGCACCACACAGGCGATGGGCTCGCCGGCAAATAGGTCGGACAAGCTCCCGGGATCCAGCGAACGCCACTCGACAGCCGCGCTCTCCTCGTCGAGTCTCCAGGTTCGTGATGCAACGCGCCGCGCCGCGACAACCGAATGTCCGCGATGGAGCAACTCGTGGACGACACGGCTGCCGAGGAAGCCGGTGGCCCCGGTGACGAGAATGCGCATCGCTAAAGGTCAGCGGCGATCGGCCGCGAGTAACGGTTGCGTGATGGAGTCGGCGATGTAATCCATCTCCGCTGCGCCGAGGCCTGGATACACGCCCACCCAGAAGGTGCGCTCCATGATCACATCGGCGTTCGTCAAATCGCCGACGACGCGATGAGGAATGGATTCGTAGGCTGGCTGACGAAGCAAATTGCCACCGAATAGAAGACGCGTCGCCACCCGGCGCGATTCGAGATGTCGAATGAGGTCGTTACGCGAAATGGGCGCGTCGGCCGCCAGCGTGATCGGAAACCCAAACCAACTCGGCTCGCTGTGTTCGGTCGCTTCCGGAAGCACGAGGAAGTCGCGCAGCGGCTCCAATGCGCTGAACAGGTGCGCAAAATTGCGGCGCCGTGCCTCGATGAAGCCATCGAGCTTATCCAGCTGCGCGACGCCGACGGCCGCCTGCATGTCCGACAACTTGAGATTGTAGCCGATGTGGCTGTACGTGTACTTGTGATCGTAGCCATGTGGCAGCGATCCCAAACACCAATCGAAGCGTTTGCCACAGGTATTGTCCTTCCCTGTATCGCACCAACAATCGCGGCCCCAATCTCGGAACGACTCAATCAGGACTTTGAGCCTAGGACTGCCCGTCAGGACAGCACCGCCTTCGCCCATTGTGATGTGGTGGGCAGGGTAGAAGCTCACCGTCGCAACGTCGCCGAATGTGCCCACCTTGCGTCCTCGATAGAGCGCGCCGGTGGCGTCGCACGTATCCTCGACGACCCAAAGGTCGTGCTCACGCGCGACTCGCATGACCGCATCGAGGTTGAACGGATTGCCGAGTGTGTGCGCGACCATGATGGCCCGTGTGCGCGGGCCGATCGCCTCTTCGAGGCGAGTCGTGTCGATGTTGTACGTCGGGATGTGCGCATCGACGAACACCGGGACGAGATTATTCTGAAGGATCGGATTGATCGTCGTCGGAAACCCTTCGGCGGCGGTGATGACTTCGTCGCCAGGACGCAACCTCTCGTCGCCAAGCTTTGGACTAGTCAAAGCCGACAATGCGACCAGGTTCGCGCTCGATCCAGAGTTCACGAGCATGCAGTGGCGCATGCCAAACCATTTAGCGAACCGGCGTTCGAATTCGTGGGCGTAGCGACCCGAGGTCAGCCAAAAATCCAACGACGCATCGACGAGCAATTCGAGCTCGTTTGCGTCAAACACCTTGCCGCTTACGGGAACCGGAGATTCTTCAGGAACGAACTCGGTGGCTGGCCAGCGAGTCGCGTGATACTCGCGGGTGAGTCGTAGAATATCGCGACGAAGCTCTTCGGCTGACTGCGTCATCAGGCGAGGTACTCGCGGTACCATGTGATCGTGCGTCCGAGGGCGTCATCGAGCTCGAAGCGCGGACGCCAATTGAGGCGCGTGCGCGCTTTGGTGGCATCGAGATACTGATGCTTGATCTCCCCCTTAGTCTGGCCGAGCACCACTGGTGCCAAATCGGGCCTTTCCATTAGAGCGAGAATGCGGTTCGTGATGTCGATGACGGGGACCTGAAGCTCTGGGCTGAAGTTGAACGCTTCCCCTCTGACATCGCCGTCACACGCACGCTCGGCGAGGAGCATATAGGCGTCGACAACATCGTCCACATAGACGTAGTCCCGAATGTTCGTTCCGTCGCTTCGCAGCACCGGGCGACAATCCTGCAACACGCTTCGAATAGTTCCGGGAACAATCCGGCTCCAGTTGAGATCGCCACCGCCATAGATATTCCCGCATCGGGCGACAGTGACCGGAACTCCATACGTATGTGCGTACGAAATCGACAGCAGATCCGTGCAACTCTTGCTGACATCGTACGGGTGCATACCCGACAGCGGCATATTTTCAGTGTACGGCAGTGTCGGGGAATCACCATACGCTTTGTCGCTACTCGCAACGACAACGCTTCGCACGAGTTGCGAGTGCACTCGGCACGCCTCGAGCACGTTGTACGTGCCTCGCAGATTGGTCTCAAACGTTGCTAGCGGATTGCGAAGTGCGGTGCCGACGATCGTCTGGGCTCCTAAATGGAAGACGATGTTCACCTCGTGCTCGTTGATCGCGCGCTCGATCGTCGCGTAGCTTTCGAGCTCTCCCGAGACGACGTTGATCCGTTTGATATATCCGCTGCGAATCAGCTCACTCTGCGGATCCCAGTCGCGCACGAGCGCAATCACGTGAGCACCTTCGTCGACCAAGCGGCGCGTCAGCCAAGAGCCTACGATCCCGGTTGCACCGGTGACCAATACGCACTCACCCGCCCATCGATTTTGACGCGCCCCGTCTCTCGGTGATGTGTTTACCATGTCTTCCACGGCGCAGATCCGGACGCCCATAGCTCCTCGAGAACCTGCTTCTCGCGCAGAGTGTCCATTGGTTGAAAGAATCCGAAATGGCGATACGCCATCAGTTCGCCGGCAGCGGCGATGGATTCGAGCGGATCTCGTTCCCAGATGATGTTGTCGCCCGCGATGTACTCACCAATTTTGCGATTGAGGACGAAGAAACCGCCGTTGATCCATCCTTCGCCGGTCTGAGGCTTTTCTGTAAACGCGGCAACTCGATCATCGTCAAATACAATGCTTCCGAAACGGGCCGGCGGACGCACAGTGGTTACGGTTGCCAGTTTGCCATGCGACCGATGAAACTCGATGAGACGCGTCACGTCCACGTCAGCAAGACCGTCGCCGTACGTGCACACGAAGTCCTCGTCATCACCTAGCAACGACAGCGCACGCTTGATTCGCCCGCCGGTCATCGTGGATAGCCCGGTGTCAACGAGATGCACACGCCAATTCGGCTGCTGCTTACCGTCGTGAACCGAAACCATGCCATTGCGCAGATCAATGGTCAGGTCGTTGTTGACCGCGTAGAAATTCAAAAAGTATTCTTTGACGACCTCGGCCTTATAGCCAAGCGCGACGACGAATTCGCATAATCCGTGCGCGGCGAAGACGTTCATGATGTGCCAGAGAATCGGCTTGCCGCCCACCGTGACCATGGGCTTGGGGCGAATCGAGCTCTCCTCGGCCAGTCTGCTGCCGAGTCCGCCCGCCAAGATGACGACTTTCATATCAGGGCGCCTCCGAGCTCTTTCGAAACGTGAGTAGGCTCAGATTTCGGCTCCCGGATCTCCGAGAAAGCACGGCGCGGTCGACAGTGTACCCGACAGATCCGACGACAGAACCGACCGCCCCCTGCAGGCGACCATTTCGAGGCAGGTATTTGAGAGTGGCTCTCATTGCGATCCAGCATGCACGTTGTGCGGCGATCGTCGACCGAGGATCATCGCCAGCCACTGGAGGGTCCATGCACCAGAATACCGGCCGCGAAGCAGCGGCGAGAAATCCTTCTGATGCCAGAATGCTCTCATACCATGAAAGCGGGCGCCGTGCGACGATACCACTCTCGCGCCGAGTCGCCGAGAGTCCAGCGACCTTATCGGTCAGTAGCAGCGCTCCTCCTGGTCGAACGAGGCGAGCGAGGGCAATCACAGCCCGAGCGGCCTCGGCATCATCCACGATGTGATAGAGAACGTCGATAGCGGTTACGACATCGAAGCTTTCCCGAAGGCGCGGCCACGCTTCCGCGGCAGCGAGTTGCTGTAGCGGGCCGTGCAGCAGATCAAACGCAGGAAACCGTTTCGAGCAGCTCTCAAAGGCGCGCTCCGATATGTCGATGCCAGCCACGCGGGCGCACTTGAGATCTCGCCAGAGTTCGAGATAGTAACCAACGCCGTAAGCGGCTTCGAACACGGCAGTCTGCCCATTCAGATAGGTTAGGCGCCGCAGCTCGTCGACGACTGCACGTCGGCGCAGCCGATATGCCCACAAATTCCAAGCACGGCCCATGTCAGGATGACCCACCTCGTCGACCGCATCGGAGGAGGCGCCAGCGACAGTGGTACGCCAATAGCTCAGGACATCAGGATGTTCGGGGTCGCGCTTAACTGTGTTCGTGTGCATTGAGGTATTCAGGACAAAGCAGACTTCGACCGCAACACAACTCGTCGACGCAACAAAGGCTTCAGCTCCTACATGACGCATCCCAGTTTGAATCGAACGCCGTGAAGCAAAGCACCACTGCAAACACCGACCGTCCCGGAGAGGGGCTGACAGTCTGCTTCTTTTGCAAAACGGCGGATCCTTCGATCCTCGAGCGCGTGGACTTCTATCAGCGCGATCTACAGATCCTGCGGGCGCTGGGATTTCGCGTCCTGATCGCGACGAGTCTTCATTCGATACCGTCGGCAGATCTCTATTTCATTTGGTGGTGGACTTGGGCATTCGCACCGGTCGGCATCGCACGACTACTGGGTCGCCCGGCGATCGTGACGGGGACGTTCGACCTGTGGTTGTTCGACTCACGATCCATTGTCCATCGAGTCCTTCATCGATTCGCTCTCCGGCAGGCGAGCGCGAACCTCTTTGTCTCAGAACTCGAATGCTCCGGGGTGTCGAGAGCGCTCGGTGCAAGGAACGCGCTATACTCGCCACACGTCGTTGATACGGTGGAGCTCCAGCCCGGTTCGGTCACGCGGGAGCCGTTCGTCCTGACAATTGCCGGGTCCGGTATGGATCGGGGGAACTCCAAGCGGAAATGCATTGCCGAAATCATCGAGGCGGTTCCGGCGATCCGCGAACAGCATCCCGACATTCGATTCGTGATAGTTGGAAACAAAGGCTCCGATTTCGCCGAGCTCAGCGCTCTGGCGCAGCGTCTTGGCGTCGCCGAATACGTGGACTTTCCCGGAGTTGTCTCCGTGAAGGACAAAATTTCACTTCTCCAACGATGCCGTATCTATCTGCAACCGAGCCATTACGAAGGCTTCGGATTGTCGATTCTCGAAGCGATGAGTTGCGGTGCTCCGGTGGTCACGAATACCGCAGGTGCCGTGCCTGAGGTCGGTGGCGATGCCGTGGTATACGCTGCCTCACCAACTCCCGCCGCGATCAGCGAAGCAGTCATCGCTCTACTCGGCGATCAAGCGTGGCGCGCAGACCTCGAACATCGGGCGCGCCTCCGGGCAGTCAGGCTGTTTTCAGCAGATCGTCGCCTCGACGACGTTCGACGTCTCGTACAACAGCTATTGGGCTAAGCAATCAACGACGTCCAGAGGTGGCCGACCGCCGTCGGTGCGCGCGTGGCCTGAGTCTTCCAGATGCATCATTCCGTTCAGGCGGCTTGGCGAGCTCATCTCGGCGTTTGTATAGAATGCACATTCTGCTCATACACCAAAATTTCGCGACAGCCGACCAAGCAGGCGGTACGCGACACTTTGAAATTGCGACGAGGCTCGTCGCGTGCGGGCATCG
Source organism: Leucogemmata humicola (assembly GCF_055379415.1). Taxonomy (NCBI): domain Bacteria; kingdom Pseudomonadati; phylum Gemmatimonadota; class Gemmatimonadia; order Gemmatimonadales; family Gemmatimonadaceae; genus Leucogemmata; species Leucogemmata humicola. Next base: position 5,694,879 of record NZ_AP040875.1, on the reverse strand, counting down.
AGTGACGATCGTCACCGGCGACGTTACCTACCTCACCGGCGCGCGCGCGTCCGCGAGCACCGAATCATCGCTTCCGCAAGGCTTGGTCATTCTTCGCGTCCCGACGCTCGGCCGGATGCACCGATCGATGGTGCTTCGACTCATTGCCTTTCTCGGTTTCGCGATCGCAGCGCCAGTGGTAGCGCTTCGTGCCGGCAAACTTGATCTCGTCATTGGTACCACGCCGCCGTTGTTCCAAGCGCCGGCGGCATGGCTCGTTGCTCGACTACGTCGCGCACCATTCCTTCTCGAGGTGCGAGACCTGTGGCCCGATTTCCTCATCGAGATGGGGAAGCTACGAAATCCTTTCGCAATACGTATTGCGCGCGTGGTTGAGAGATTTCTGTACACTCGGGCGGATTACGTCGTGGTCAACTCGCCTGGCTATGTCGAGCACATCCTCGGGAAGGGCGTAGATCGCCGATCGATTAGCGTTGTGCCAAATGGCGTCGACCCAACGATGTTCGACTGTTCCGCGGAGGCGCGCGAAGTAACCCGAAACGAGCTGAATGCCTCAGATCGCTTTGTGGTGATGTATGCGGGTGCGATGGGCCCGGCAAATGATCTCTCAACGCTTCTTGCTGCCGCCGAGCATCTCCGCGACACGCCGTCCGTTCGTTTTGTTCTCGTCGGCGACGGGCCGACTCGCGAAGGGTTGATCGCTCGCGCCGAACGGGCGGGTCTTACTAACGTCTCCTTCATCGGCGCGCGACCGAAGGCTCAGATGGCTGCGTTGCTTGGCGCCGCCGATGCATGCGTCGCGATCCTGCAGAATGTCCCGATGTTTTCTCGTGTGTACCCGAACAAGGTGTTCGACTATCTCGCCGCGGGAAAACCCGTCGTGCTTGCGATAGACGGAGTGATTCGCGAGCTCGTTGACGCCGCCGGCGCTGGCGTCTTTGTCCGTCCCGGCGATCCGGTGGGATTGGCGGCGACACTACGTGAGCTTGCCGCTGACCCAGAGCGCGCGCAGCAAATGGGTCGTAATGGGCGCGAGTTCGTTACCGCGCACTTCAATCGCGATACGCACGCCATCCAGTTTCTGCAGATCGCTGAGTCACTTCGCGATCGGAAAGACCAACCGCTTTCGCTTACGGTGGAGGCGACGGAAGCTCAATGAGAGCACACTCGGAGACCGTGTCTGCGAAAGGCCTCGTTGCGTCGGTTGTTCGACGAATCGATCGGAAGTGGTATCCGAACGATGCTTCTCACTGGGATGCGAAACGGTTCCGTCTGTATGTTGGTGAGCGACTACGGATCACCGACACGATACTTGATTACGGTGCTGGACGAGGCGCCCATCCAGAATTCGATTTTCGTGCGTTTGTCGACCGCGTCGTCGGCGTGGACGTCGATCCCGCGGTCAGCGGGAACCAACACGTTCACGAGACGTCGCTCCTCGTAGCGCCCGATTACGAGATCCCATATCCGACGGAGTCGTTCGACGCGATCGTTTCAAGCAACGTCGTCGAACATTTGCCGGAGCCGACGCAGAGTTTTCGCGAACTCGCCCGGGTATTGCGACCGGGTGGAATTGTGGTGATCAAAACAACGAACTTGCACCACTATATCGCGACCGTTGCTCGTGCAACGCCGGTAGCGTTTCATCGTTGGTACAATGCTCGTCGGGGGACCGCCCCGGATGATATCTTTCCGACGACTTACCGATGCAATACACCGCGCGCGCTTCGAGAGGTGGCCAGAGCCTCGGGACTCGAACTCGCGAATGTCACCCTCCACGAAGGTCGTCCCGAGTACCTACGTGCTAACCCGGTGACGTATGGCGTCGGCTTAGTCTACGAGCGCCTGGTGAACTCGACGCCGAAACTCGCGCGCTTTCGTGCCGTTATTTTCGCGACGTTCCGCAAGCCGAAATAATAGGAATCGGCGGCGACTAGGCGAGCGACTCAAGAACGTCAACGATCCGCTGACTCGTCTTTCCATCCCACTTCGCCGGGATCGCTCCGCGTTTCCACTGTCCAGCAAATAGGCGCGCGAACGCCGGTGCAAGCGCCGCTGGATCGGTGCCGAGAATCTCATTCGTTCCGACGGTCACCGTCTCTGGTCGCTCCGTGCTGTTTCTCAGCGTCATGCACGGAATACCCATCACGGTCGTCTCTTCCGTCACGCCGCCAGAATCGGTGACAACCGCTCGGGCGTGCTGCACCAGGTAGTTGAATTCGAGATACGGCTGGGGATCGGTGAAATGAATGTTCGGGCGCTCGCCTGTGAGCGCGCGCAACGTCTTTGCGGTTCTCGGATGCACCGGAAACACAATATCGAGATTGCGCGCTCCGGCCGAGATGGCGTCGAGCATGGCGACGAGACTCGTTTCTTCGTCGACGTTTGCGGGACGATGGAGCGTCAGGACCAGGTATTGTCCTGATTCGAGTCGGAGTTCGTCCCAACACGAAGGCTTGCGAAGGCGATCCATGTTCGCCAACAGAGAATCGATCATGGTATTCCCGACGAAGAAAATTCGATCGGATGTCACGCCGCTGCACCGCAAATTCTCGCCGGCCGTCTCGGACGTCGTGAAGAAATAGTTCGTGATAGAATCTGTCACGATTCGATTGATCTCCTCTGGCATCGTCCAATCGCCAGAGCGAATTCCTCCTTCGACATGCGCCACGCGGACACGGAGCTTCTGCGCGGCAATCGCGCACGCCATGGTAGAGGTCACGTCTCCGACGACGAGACACAGGTCCGCGGGAGACTCGATCAGCAAACGTTCATATCGCGTCATGATTGCCGCTGTTTGCTCGGCCTGCGTGCCTGAACCGACCTCCAGATTGACGTCCGGCCTAGGAATGCCGAGTTGCGCGAAGAAATCGCCGGACATTCTCTCGTCGTAGTGCTGCCCGGTATGCACCAATCGATAGCGGACCGGGCCAGCCGCGGCGCGCGCGTCGATCGCCCGAAGAATCGGCGCGATCTTTACAAAGTTTGGTCGAGCGCCGGCAATCACATCGACCTTCATGCCAACGCCCCTACTTGGCGCTCACACAACGCCGCGCCACTTCGACCACACGCGCGGCAGTCAGTCCAAACCCTTCATAGATCTTCTCATACGGCGCACTCGCACCAAAGCGCTCGATGCCGATTACCTCGCCGTTACCGGCGACCCACTTGTACCACGACATTGGCGCCGCCGCCTCGATAGCTACGCGCGGAATTCCCGCTGGCAGTACCGTCGACTGATACTCATTCGACTGCCGCGCAAAGATCTCCATTGAGGGCATGCTCACGACTCGCGCGGCCACGCCCTGCTCGGCGAGCTGCAACTGCGCCTTCATGATCAGAGAGACTTCGCTTCCCGACGACAGCAGAACAACCTGCGGCTTCGCACCATTGGCTGGCTCCGCCAACACGTACGCGCCCTTCGCCACGCCTTCGGCCGACGCAAACTGGTCGCGGTCGATGAACGGCAGTTTTTGACGCGTAAGGATCAACGCGACGGGCCCGTGCTCGTGCTCGACCGCCATGCGCCACGCTACCGCCGTTTCGTTCGCATCGGCCGGACGAATGACGGTCATATCCGGAATTGCACGCAGAGTCGATAGCTGCTCGATCGGTTGGTGCGTTGGCCCGTCCTCGCCAAGGCCGATCGAATCGTGCGTGTAGATGTAAATCACCTGCTCGCGCGTGATGCACGCCAGTCGAATCGACGGACGCATGTAGTCCGAGAAGATCAAGAACGTTCCGCCGTACGGCATCACGCCCTTGTGAATGGACATGCCATTCATGATGGCGCCCATTCCATGTTCTCGAATACCGAAATGGATATATCGGCCGGCGTAATCCGTCGGCGTGAATTCCTTCCAGGTCTTTACCGACGTGTTGTTCGACGGCGTAAGGTCTGCCGAGCCGCCAATGAGCTCGGGCAGCGCATCGGCCGTCGCGTTGAGCACGGCGCCGAAGGCAGCACGTGTTGCGATGTTTCCGTTGTCCTTGGTGAACGTCGGAATCTTCGATTCCCAACCAGCGATGTGCTTACCGGCAAGACGGCGCTCAAGCTCTTTGGCGTCGGCGGGGTAGGCGGTCGCATAGGCGCTCCACTTGCCGTTCCACTCGGCGTGCTGTTTCGCGCCGCGCTCTTTGGTTTTGCGCCAGTGTGCAAGTGCTTCATCGGGGACGAAGAATGGCTCGGTGCTCGGCCACTTATAGTTCTTCTTCGTTGCGAGCACATTCTCCTTGCCCAGCGGCTCACCGTGCGCCTTTTCGCTGTCCTGTTTTGGGCTGCCCCAGCCGATGTGCGTTTTCGTAATCACCATCGTCGGTCGGTGCGTATCTGACTGCGCTTCCGCGATGGCGCCCTCGATTTGATCGAGGTCGTTCACGTCGTCGATGTGCAGCACCTGCCAGCCATAGGCTTCGAAGCGTTTGGCCGTGTCGTCGGTAAAGGTCAGATCTGTCGAACCGTCGATCGTGATCTTGTTGTCGTCGTAGAATCCGATCAGCTTCCCGAGCTTGAAGTGTCCCGCGAAGCTTGCCGCTTCGTGGGAAATGCCCTCCATGAGGTCGCCATCGCTACATATGAAGTATGTGTAGTGATCGACGACGTCATTGCCCGGCTTATTGAACACCGCGGCGAGATGCGCTTCGGCCACGGCCATGCCGACGGCATTGCCAATTCCCTGGCCGAGTGGGCCGGTCGTGGTTTCGACGCCGGGCGTGTATCCGTACTCTGGGTGGCCGGGAGTTCGGCTTTCCCACTGTCGGAACTGTTTGATGTCTTCGAGCGTCAGGTCATAGCCGCTCAGGAAGAGAGAGCTATAGAGAAGCATGGACGCGTGACCGGCCGACAGGACAAACCGGTCGCGGTCTGGCCAGGCGGGGTCGGACGGGTCATGCCGCATGATCCGCGTGTAGAGCACGTAGGCCAATGGCGCGAGGGCCATGGGCGTGCCCGGGTGTCCTGATTCGGCCTTCTGCACCGCGTCCATAGACAGGGTGCGGACGGTATTGATGGCAAGAAGATCGAGGTCGCTCGTCGGCATTGCTGTGTAGGTCGGAAGGCAAAACAAGGCAACAATCACAATGAACTTAGTAGACTCCGGGAAGCGTGCGGGTATGGGGGCGGCTGCAGGCGCGCTCGCCGTTTTCCTGCTGTTCCATCTGCAGGTCGCGGCGATCGTTCACGACCCGGATATTGGCAAAGCGATCATGGGCGGCCTGACGGTTGGCGCCGCTGTCGGGGCGTTGGGGTGGGAACGTTGGCTGATTGCCCTGAACGCCGTGCTGATCTTCCTGTATTTCACGATCACCGACGGCCCCATCATGGGCCAGATCGCCAAGCGGTGGGTTCGGGACGACGGTCCGCCGGCGCAGCAGGACGCGATCATCGTCCTCTCGGGCTATGTTCAGCCCGATTCCGCCATCGGGGGTGAGGCGACTGAGCGGCTGTTGACCGGGATCGAGCTCTTTCGGGCCGGCGTGGCTCCGCGCCTGGTGACGTCGCGCGTTCAGAGTCATGACTCGAACGTGTCTCGATCGAGCACGGCAGATCAGCGTCGGCTTTTGGAACTCACTGGTGCCGCGGCCGCCTGGGTAGAAGTGGACAGCGTCTCCTCGACACGGGACGAAGCCGTCCGCGAGGCGGCCCTGCTGCTGCCGCTGGGCGTTACCCGCGTTGCCGTCGTGACGTCGCCGTTTCATACGCGGCGCGCCTGTGCCGCCTTCGAAGCCGTTGGCTTCACAGTCTCCTGCCAGCCGGCTCGCGAACGGGTGATCATGACTCGGCACCCGATCAACAGCGAAACTCGGCTCGCGGCGTTCGGCGCCTATGCCTATGAGCGGCTCGGCATGGTCAAATACCGAATGAATGGCTGGCTACCGCCAAACCGGTAGCTGAATCGGGCGGTGACAACCCACTCGTGGGACTCGTCGTTAGAGGATGCCCACGACGTCTCATTTCGACGCCACCATCGTTGGCGGTGGCTTTTACGGTGCCCGGCTCGCGCTCATGCTTCGAGCGACCGGGCGCACGGTGCTACTCGTCGAACGTGAGAACACGCTCCTGGGTCGTGCTTCGCTCCGGAATCAGGCACGCGTTCACAACGGCTACCACTACCCGCGCAGCCTGCTCACGTCGCTGCGGTCGCGCATCAATTACGCGCGCTTCCTCGAAGAATACGCCGAGTGCGTGGATCAGTCCTTTCCGCATTACTACGCGGTGGGCCGCGGCGTATCCAAGATTACGGCGGCGCAATTCAGCGAGTTCTGTCGGCGCATCGAAGCGCCCGTTGCGCCAGCGCCCCTGCCGGTAGCTCGTCTATTCGATCCGTCGCGGATCGAAGCCGTGTTCCAGGTGCAGGAGTGTGCGTTCGATGCAGCAAAGTTGCGCACGCGAGTCAGTCGTGAACTGTCGGCGGCCGGTGTGTACGTCGCGCTCGAAACCGAGGCAACGCGACTCGAAGCCAGCGCGGGCGGTGCCGGTGCGCGTATCTCGCTCGACGGGCCTGTGGAGTGGAATACCGTCACGACTGAGTTGGTGTTGAACTGCACATACTCTCGACTCAATCGACTTCTCGCCAACTCGAACGCGCCGATCATTCCGGCCAAGCACGAGCTGACGGAAATGGCGCTCGTCGATCCGCCACCGCAGCTGGAAGGTGCGGCCGTCACAGTGATGGACGGCCCGTTCTTTTCGATGATGCCCTATCCGTCACGCGGGAAGTTTACACTGAGTCACGTTCGATACACGCCCCACGCGAGCTGGCATGACGTGCCTGGTCAGCCGCTCATCGATGCGCAGTCTTTGCTCGCCAACCGCGAGTCGCGCTTCATGCACATGGTACGCGATGCCGCGCGCTATCTGCCGGTCATGCGCGACTGTCGCTACGCTGATTCACTCTGGGAGGTCAAGACCGTCATGCCTCGGAGCGAACAGGACGACAGTCGGCCGATTCTTCTGCAACGCAACGCTCATTTTCCCATGTGCCTTACCGTGCTTGGTGCCAAGATCGATAGTGTGTACGACGTGGAAGATGCGTTGAGCGCAGTGTTGTCGCCGAATACCGCGCCGCGACCCTCGCGTCTAACGCCTCACGGATCGCGGCCGGCGGTGCGCGCGTGATCGAATCGCTCATCTCCATCGTCGCGCCGCTCGAAGCAGACGCCAGCGCCGAAACCGTCGAAGCATTCGTCGACGAAACGGTGTCGGTGTTGCGCGGCATCGTCACGCACCACGAGATCATTTTCGTCGACGACGGCGCGTCGGATGAAGCGGTGGCGCGAGTGCGGACGTTGCTGTCGCGTTTCGACTTCCTGCGCTTCCTCCGGCTATCGCGCCATTTCGGCGAAGAGACGGCGATTACTGCTGGGCTCGAGGCCGCAATCGGCGACTACGTGATCGTGATGTTGCCGAACATGGACCCGCCGTCGCTCATTCCAGAGTTCTTCGAGCGCGCGCGGTCAGAGGCGGACATCGTCTACGGCGTTCGGTTGCACCGCAAGACTGAACCGTTCTGGTATCGCCTTGGCACGCGCGCCTTCTATTGGTATATCAACGGCGTCGTGAAGGCGGGCATTCCGGAAAACTCGACGCAGTTCCGATGTATGACTCGCCAGGTTGTGAACGCGATCATGCAGATTCACGGACCTGAGCAGTATTTGCGTTTGCTCACGTCGTACATTGGATTTCGCAAACAGGCCCTCCCGTATGCGCCGATCAATCGCAGCGGGGTGGCCATGGTTCGTCCCAAGCGTGAAGCCGCTCACCTGGCGCGCACGCTGATCATGGATCATACCACGCATCCGCTGCGCTTCGTGCTACGGGGTGGCGTGTTGCTGGCTGTGATCAATACCATCGTCGCGATGATCCGATCGTCGGATGACGCCAGCGGCGCGCAGCTGCATACGGCTTTTGCCCTGCTCCTCATTACCGCAATGATCGCAACGATCGGCGAGTACGTCGGCGCACTGCAACGCCGGCTTCGCGATCGGCCAGCGTATTACGTGCGCGAAGAACAGACCAGCTCTGTCCTGCTGCGCGACGATCGAAAGAACGTCGTAGATTCGAGCCACTCGGTACCACGTTCATCGCCGGGATGACGACGGTGCCCGCGGCGCCCGGCGTTCCCGCGCACGAGCGTTACGACTTCACGACCAAACAGCACCGCTATTGCGTCGCCGTCTTCGTAATCAATGAGGGCGAGCGCGTTCGCGCGCAGTTGCGCGGAATGTCGCGGTTCGCCGACCAGGTCGACATCATCGTAGCGGACGGCGGCAGCACCGACGATTCGCTCTCACTCGATTCATTGGCGGATTTTCGGCTGCGTGCGTTGCTCGTCAAGCGCGGGCCAGGCAAACTGAGCGCGCAAATGCGCATGGCCATCGCCTACGCGCTCAGGGAGAAGTACGACGGGCTCATCGTCATCGACGGCAACGGCAAGGACGACTACTCCGCAATTCCGCGCTTCATCGAGCTGCTCGACGCCGGCTACGATCACGTACAAGGATCGCGGTACGTTCCCGGTGGCGAAGGCATTAACACGCCGCTCAGCCGGACGCTCGGTGTTCGGCTGCTGCACGCTCCGCTCATCAGTGTTGCTGCGCGAGCGCGATACACGGACACGACCAATGGTTTTCGCGCGTACAGCAGGCGGCTGCTGGCAGACGAGCGCATCCAGCCGCTGCGCGACGTGTTCGCCGCGTATGAACTCCACTACTATCTTGCGATTCGCGCCGCGCGACTCGGCTTCCGGATCATTGAGACGCCGGTGACGCGCCGATATCCGACAACGGGAAAGACTCCAACGAAAATCAGTCCGATCAAGGGAAACCTCGCGATCCTCCGCACGTTGGCCGCGGCGGCGCTCGGACGATTCAATCCATGAACGACGACGCAAGCTCCGCTCTCATCGGTCATACCGGTTTCGTTGGCGGCAATCTGCTGCGCCAGCATAGCTTCGACGCGATGTTCAATTCCAAGAACATCGATCAAATCGCGGGGCGCAGCTTCGACCTCGTCGTCTGTGCCGGCGCGCGCGCCGAAAAATGGAAAGCCAATGCGGAACCAGCACAGGACCTCGATAACATAGAGTGCCTGGTTCGGGCGCTCGAGCAAGTGAACGTCGGGAAGCTCGTTCTGATCTCGACGGTCGATGTGTTTCTGAATCCAGTCGACGTCGACGAGAACTCGCCGGTATCCATGGCCGGATTGCATGCGTACGGTCGCAATCGGCGGCGCCTCGAGGAGATCATCGCCGGTCGCTTCGACGCATCGATCATCCGACTGCCGGGGCTCTACGGTCCGGGCCTGAAGAAGAACGTGATCTACGATCTTCTGAATGACAACGAAACGCACAAGATCGACTCGCGCGGCGTATTCCAGTTCTACAACGTCGAGCGCCTGTGGCACGACATTCAAACGGCGCTCGATTGCGAACTGTCGCTCGTTCATCTGCCCACGGAACCAGTGAGCGTCGCCGAGCTGGCGCGCGATGCGTTCGGAATCGATTTCAAGAACGAGGTGGTTCCGTCGCCTGCTCGCTATGACATTCGAACACAGTTCGCGATGCTATTCGGCGGCACAGGGCCGTACATCGAAAGCGCCGACCAGGAACTCGCCAATATCGCCGCGTACGTTGCCGGTGAGCGCGCTGGCCATGACTGACGCACTGCGCCTCGCCGTTTCCAACATCGCGTGGAATCCGGACGAAGACGATGCCATTGGACTCCTACTGCAGAGCGAAGGCGTCAACGGCGTCGAGATCGCACCCACGAAATGGCGCGAGAGGCCGCTCGACGCCACGGCGCGCGAGATCGCCGGTTATCGACGCGAGTGGGAGGATCGCGGGCTCCGCATCGTGTCGATGCAGTCGCTGCTCTTCGGAAGACCCGACCTCCAACTCTTCGGCGAAACCCGCGACGCCCTCGCCGAATACCTGCGCCGAACCATCGACCTCGGCGCGAGCCTGGGCGCGCACGCGCTGGTGTTCGGCTCGCCGAAAAACCGTCTGCGCGGCGACATCTCCCCAGTCGACGCGATGTCGAGCGCCGTCGAGTTCTTTCGCCCAATCGGTGAACACGCAGCCGCGAATGACATCGTGCTCTGCATCGAAGCAAATCCGCCGGAATACGGCTGCGACTTCGTGACTACCACGGCCGAGGCCGTGGTGCTATGCGATGCGATCAACAACCGCGGCATCGGCGTGAACGGCGATCTCGGCGGAATGACGATGTCCGGCGAAGAGCCGAAGGCGACGCTTGCGACCGTTGACGGAATGCTCGGCCACTTTCACGCGAGCGAACCGCAACTCGCGGAGCTCGGCGCGGAATCGGATCACGATAGCGCTGGCGACGGCCTTCGGTCGATCGCGTACGAGCGCTGGATCTCAATCGAGATGCGCGGCGGCGATGACAACATCGCGCGGGTCGCACGCGCAATACGACGGGCAAAAGCGAGCTACGGCGTCTCGATTCCCGCCAACTGACGCCCCGAGCTCAGTCGTGCAGAAGGATCGCCCGGGTCGCGGCGGCAGTTGGGTTGCCGTGCGATGGGCGATCCTCTGCCTGCGCTCCATGGTGATGCTCGGAGACGCAGGATTCCACGTGCATCTATACGTTCACCGCCGCGAAGCCGTCCTCACCGTTACGAGGGGTTCGCGCGTACCAACATAGAGCATTCGAGAAAACGTGGTGCGTGTATCGCGGAGCATGTTGATGGTGGCTGTCCGCTTCAGTTCGTCGGCCACCTGATCGGGCGTCGCATCGGGATGCGACTCGAGATAGAGCGCGGCAGCGCCGCTCACGTATCCCGCGGACATCGAAGTTCCATTCCACAGCTGTGAGATCGGATTCCGGCTGTGGTCAAAGCTCGGGAGCAGTACTGAATCGCCCGGCGCGTACAGATCAACACACGGGCCGTATGCTGTTCCTGGCGACCGTCGATCGATGATCTGTGTGCCGGTTGCTGTCTGCTCCGTGGACACACCCGAGGCGCCCACGACGATCGTGCCCTTGGCGTTGCCTGGCGACACGCGGCAAGCGTCGATCTCGAGATTGCCAGCCGATACGACCACGGGAATTCCCGCGGCGCGAAGCTCGACCACGGCACTGTCGAGCGCCGGAATGCGCGCCGAGGTGTCGGCGATGAACGACCAGTTGGCGACCGCCGGTCCCGGATGTTGCTTGTGGTCTTCAATCACCCAATGCGCGCCGTCGACGATTGCCTTGATGGTGCCGCGCAGTCGGTCGCACTGAACCATCTTTACATCGACGATGGTTGCGTTGGGTGCAACGCCCAGGCTCGAGCCGGCAATGGCGCCGGCCACGGCTGTTCCGTGCGGATTGCAAATCTTTGCGTCGTCCGGAAAACCCGTGTAACCCTGTCGTACGCGACCCACGAGCTCTGGATGGGTCGGCAAAACTCCGCCATCGAAGACATAGACAGTGACGCCTAGGCCGGTGGCGGAGTGACTATAAGTCTGATCGAGCGGAAGTCCCCGCTGATCGATTCGATCGAGTGCGAATGAAATGGTGCGCGACGTGTAGATCGTCGTCGACCGGGCACTGCTGGAGGCGAGGCTGTAGAAACTGCTCGTTTCCTCGAGCGGCGGAGAGCCACTCATCATGCCCGGCTGCGGAACGTGCGCGCATCCGATGATCACGACCGCGGCTCCAGCACTAGCGAAGCCGAGGAAGAAGCTCATCCGAGTCGAAACGCGAGAACGCATGGGACAGCCGGTTTCATTGGTTCGGTGGTCACATAACCCTGAGTATCGGCTTCCTAAGGAAATTGGCGTGCCAGTTAACGCCGACGGTGCGCGGGAGTCGACCATCCAACGGAGGAGCGCGGTGTTGCGCCGTCCGTTTGAAAGTCCGTTTATCAGAGGTCCCATGTCGCATTTTCATAGGTCGATCCTCGTTCTCGCCGCATCAGTCGCTGCGGCCTGCAGTCATCCGGCATCGTCCACGGAACCGGAGCCGATGCGCGCGATGGTCGGCCGCGAACTAACCAGAGATCAACGCGTCCGACAGGCGATTTCGCGTCTCTCGTTCGGAGCGCGACCGGGAGATTTCGATCGCGTGTCGGCCATGGGTGTCGATCGTTGGATCGACCAACAGCTATCGCCTGAATCAATTCGCGACACCGACGCGGATCGTGTGCTCGCAATGTTCGAGACGCAGCGAAAACAGGTCTTCGAGTTGATCGCCGACCATCCGGATCCGCAGGAGCTGCAACAGAAGTTCAATCAGCGAAAGCAGGCGGCTGGTGGGCAGCAGGTTCGATCGACAGCCGACAGTCTGCTTCTGGTGCGAGCTCAGCAGACGTCACAGCAGCTCGCCAACGAAATCCTCGCAGCCAAACTCGTCCGTGCAGTGGCGAGCGAACGTCAGCTGCTCGAGGTAATGACGGACTTCTGGGAGAATCACTTCAGCGTGTACATCGGCAAGATGCCGACGCGCTACTCGCTCGTTGAATACGATCGCGACATCATTCGCCCCCGCGCGCTCGGCAAATTCCGCGACCTACTCGGCGCTGTGGCGAAGAGTCCGGAAATGCTCGTATACCTCGACAACGCGCAAAGCGGAGTCGACAGCCTGCATCCGAACGTGCAGGAGCAGCGCATTGAGGCGCGGCGTCTGGCGAACACGAGCGACCCACTCGCGCAGACGCTCGCAATCCTGCCGCATCGCCGGCCGCGAGGATTGAACGAGAATTACGGGCGGGAGCTGATGGAGCTCCACACACTTGGCGTCGACGGCGGATACACGCAGGCTGACGTTCAGGAAGTCGCGCGCGCGCTGTCAGGCTGGACGGTCGACATGCCGCAGTTCGGCGGAACGTTCGTGTTCCGTCCAGAGCTGCATGATGCGGCCGAGAAGGTGGTGCTCGGACACAAGCTCGCCGCGGGTCGCGGAATCGAAGATGGCGAAGAGGTGCTCGACATTCTCGCTCGTGCGCCGGCTACCGCGAAGTTCATCGCGACGAAACTCGCCCGTCGGTTCGTGAGCGACGATCCGCCACCGGCACTGGTAGAGCGTTGCGCGGCAATTTTCACCAAAAGCGATGGCGACATTCGTCAGACGCTGCGCTGCATCGTGACGTCGCCGGAGTTCTTCAGTCCCGCGGCATATCGCGTCAAAGTGAAAACACCGTTCGAGCTCGTTGCGAGCACGCTGCGCGTGATCGGCGCGCCGCCCGACACCACTGCGCGAAGTGGACAGATCGCCAATCAGCTCGGACAGCCGTTCTTCGGACGCGTGACGCCCGATGGATGGCCGGAGCGCGGCGATGCGTGGATGAACAGCGGCGCGATCATGAATCGAATCAACTTCGGACAGCGCATCGCTGGTGACCGCGTGCCCGGTGTAAAGCTGTCCGCGTGGCCATTTGCGGCGCGTCTGCGATCATTGCCGCCCGCTGCGCAGGTCGACGGCGTGGTCGCCGAGATCCTTGGCGGCGATGTGTCCGAGGAGACGCGTCGAGTGTTGTCGAGCGGCGAGAACCCGATGTTGAAAGGCGCTCCGCCCCCGCCGGGCGGGGTCGTGCAGCTCACGGGCCTGCCAGCAATCGTTGGTCTGGCGCTCGGGTCCCCGGAATTCCAGAGGCGATAGACTGAGTGCGCGGTCGCGGATAACTGCTGTTGAAGGAACGGCTTACGAGGCGCCCGCGTAAGCCGTATCGCGTCTGAGATCGTGTTTTCGTCGCACAGCCGTAAGAGGGATGTGCAAGCGGCCGATCAAGCGACGTCTCCATACAGGAAACCTGTTTGGAGCTCTCAATGCGCCGGTCAATCGTCGTAGGTCTGCTGTCGTTTGCCGCAGTCAGTGTCGCCGCGCCGCGTGCGACCGCCCAGGGTTGGATCGTGCCTCGCCCATGTGGGATTGGCGCGCGGCCGATGGACGAGCGAATGCCGAACGTCGTCCCGGTGCGCGACTGTCGCCCGAATATCTCGCGCACCCGCAGCGACGTGCGCGTCGAACTGTCCGGGCGCGTTCTCAAATACGAAGTCGAGGAGCGATTCATCAATCGGGGCGGCACGATTGGCGAAGCGGACTATCTCTTTCCGCTCCCGACGAACGCGGCCTTTCAAGATCTCAAATTGTCGATCAACGGCGAGCTGGTTGCCGGCGAGACGATGAATGTCGACCAGGCGCGACGCATCTATGAGAACATCGTTCGCACGCAGCGCGATCCCGCGCTTGTCGAATGGATGGGACATGGGCTGCTGCACGCGCGAATCTTTCCGCTCAATCCGGGCGAAGAGAAGAAGGTCGTCGTTCGCTTTCAGAGTGTGGCGCCGCGTGAAGGTGACGCACTGCGCATCGACTACTATCGTGGCGCTGGACAGCAGAATCCGTCGACCACGCGCGATGAAGGTTCGACGTCGTTCTCACTGAGCTACACGACATCGCCGGAGTTTGGAACGCCCTTCTCGCCGACGCACACGCTCGACGCATCCGATCGCGACGGCCGTCGAGTCGTCAACGTGCGAGGCGACGCGCGCGACCTCACACTACTGCTTCCGATGCGTCGTAACGCTGCGGCGTCGATCAGCATGCTGCCGTACGCACCGGGCAACGAAGATGGCTTCGCCCTGATTACGGTCACTCCGCCTCCGGCTGTCCGCGGCGAAACGACACCGCGTGACGTCACGCTCGTCCTCGACGTGTCTGGCTCGATGCAGGGGCGAAAGATGGAACAGGCGCGGGCCGCAGGCAGGCAGCTCATCGGCACGCTCCGCCCGGAAGATCGCTTTCGGTTGATCGATTTCTCCAGCGACGTTCGTACGTTTCGCGACGACTTCACGCCAGCGACTGCGGCAAATCTTCGCGAAGCGAATCGGTATCTCGACGCGCTCGAGGCGCAGGGCGGAACCAACATCGAAGGCGCGCTCCGCGAGGCGACTCGTCCGGCTGTCACCAGCGGTCGTTTGCCTCTGATCCTGTTTCTCACCGATGGCGAACCAACCGTCGGCGAAACGCGACCGGAGCGTCTGGCGTCCATTGGAGGAGACGCGGTCGGCCGAACGGGCGCGCAACGGCGGATCTTCACCTTCGGGCTGGGGTCAGATGTCAACGTGACACTTCTCGAGCAACTGGCCATGGAAGGCCGTGGTACCGCGGAATTCGTTCGCCCCGACGAATCGGTCGAGCGGATGGTTGGCATCGTTGCCAACCGTCTGGTCGACCCAGTGCTCACTGACGTGCGCATTCGCGTCGACGGAAACGCGCGTGTCTCGAAGTTGCTGCCCGCGTCGACGAGCGACGTATTCGCGGATCGCGATCTCGTCCTCTTCACGCGCTACTCCGGCCATGGTTCGTCGCGGATCATCGTCGAAGGCAACCGGCGCGGGGTTCCGGTGACTTGGACGACATCTGTCGACTTTCCCGATCGCGAACGACAAAACCCGTTCGTCGCTCGACTGTGGGCAGCGCAGCGCGTGGGATACCTGAGCGCTGAAAAGCGAAAGAACGGCAACTCCCGCGAGTTCGACGATGAAATTCGTTCGCTCGGCGAACGCTACGGCATCCCGACAGAATTCACGTCGTATCTCGTTACCGAGCCGCAATTGACTGCGGCACAGCTGACGGGCGTTGTTCGTCCCGCGCCGGGCGTGGCGGTAAAGCGCCAGTCCGCGGGAGCGGCCAACGACTCTCGCGACAGAGCGTTCGAGTCCGCGAAGGCGGCATCAACGCAACGCATGCTGAATTCGGTGGCCGTGATGGACTCGATGAGTGCCGTCGTCGGTCGCGCGAAGGCTGATGGTTCAACGACAACGCGCCGAGTAGATGCGCGAAGCTTCAATCTTCGCGACGGCGTCTGGACTGATGAACGCTATCGCGCGACGATGACCACAACGCGCATCAAGCCGTTTTCCAGAGCGTACTTCGACCTGACGGCGGCACTGCCGGAGCTCCGCGCTGTGTTCGCGCTCGGAAACCGCGTCACCGTCGCTGGCCGAGACCAAGCGGTGATGCTCGCCGACGATGGCGTCGATACGCTGTCGAGCGCTGCACTCGCCGCGCTCACAAAGGGCTGGTAAGCACATGCGACAGGTCCAGCCGCTTCGAGAGATGTCACGTTGAACGACATCGACCGATTGTTTCGCGAATACCACCAGCCGCTCGTGCGATATCTCACACGGCGGCTCGGTGATCGTGACTGGGCCGAAGAGGTGGCGCAGGAAACCTTCCTGCGCGCCGTGAAGCAGGAGACGATCTTGAGCGAACGCTCGTGGCTCTTTGCCGTCGCGACGAATCTGGTCCGCGACGATGCACGAAAGGACACTCGTCGGCGCCGGCACCTCGAGCTTCTCCGAGAACAGGCCCGCGCGGACGAGGTTGTCGATCCCGAACCGCTGAGCATCGAGCGGGCACAAGAAGCAGCCATTGCGCGGCGGGCGCTCGACATGCTCACCGAACGTGATCGCGAGGCGCTGCTGATGCGGGAGGAAGGATTGGACTATACGGAGATCGCCAGCGCACTCGATCTATCCATCAAGTCGGTAGGTACGACGCTGGCACGAGCGCGTCACCGGCTTCTTGAAGCTTATGAATCGCTCCAGGGCAACGCGGGGAGCGTTGCACGAGGGTCACATGCAGCATCTTGACGAGGGTACGATCCACGCGTGGCTCGACGGGGCATTGCCTACCGATGAGCAAACGCTCATTGAGCAACATGTTCGCGAGTGCGCCGCGTGCGCGGCACATGTTGCCGATGCGCGGGGACTGACTGCCGGTGCGTCGCGGATCATTTCGGCCCTCGACGGCGTTCCGGGCGGCGTCATTCCGGCCAAGCGACCCGCGCCGCCGGAGAAGACGAAATCTGATAGCGTCTGGCGGTCGCTCAGACTCACGCCTCTTCGGGCGGGCCTCGCAGCCACGCTGATGATTGCCGTCGCATCGATGTTCGCAGTGCGGCACGACACGCCGGGCAATGTCGTCGACTCCGTTCTCGCGCAGCGGCAGGTTGCTGCACCGCCGGTAGCGGCACCCGCGCCAGCGATTGCGGTGGCGCCAGCGGCGGCGCCTCAACCGACGCAGCCATCGCGATCCGCTGCGGCTCGCGATCAGCTCGCACCGTCAGGCGTCGCGGAGCCGGTCGTTGCCGCGAAAGCGAAGGACAGGGAAGCAGCAAAGGTTCAAGCACCAGAGCCGCGTCGTGAACCACCGATATCGCAGCTGTCCCAGGTCGTGGCTGCGTCGCCACCATCGGCGCCGGCGCCACCGTCATCAGCGCAGAATGCGGTGGCCAGTGAGGCAAAAATCGTCGGTGCGGTAAACCGAGCAAAGCTTGACTCAACCGCGCAGGATTCTCGCGCGCAAGACTCGGCGGTGGCTCTTCGCGCCGCCGGCGCCGGAGCCAGGGCATTTGCGTCGACTGCGCGATCCGCGTCGTTGCTCGACGCCGTCACTGTAACATCGACGACCGCGGCGTCAGGCGAGTTCGTCGGCTGTTATAGAATTCTATCTGACTCCACGAGCCCGCCGTTCCGCTTGGTGCCGGATCGATTTGGACTCGACCAAACGAGTTCGCCGTCGCCCACGCGGAATGTGGTCCGATCGATCGGTGCCAGCGGTGTCATGGATACTGTGTTGACGACCGCAACATGGCAGCCGGTCAGTCGCGTCGGCGCAACGGTGACGTGGGCCGTGGGTCGTGAACGTGAAGACCTGCATTTGACTTCAGCATCAAATGGAGTGAGTGCACAAGCAACGGTCGGCGGCCGAAGTCAGCCGGTTCGCATCACCAAGGTCGTCTGTCCTCGATAGATCGGCACGAGATGTGACATCGCGGGACCGGTGCACTCTGATCGTCTCCAGCCACAGCGCGTGCGTCGCATGCCGCTCACGCGCTCGGCGCTGCTTCGACTGGGCGGACTCGTCCTGATTCTCGCTGCGACGGCGCTCGTCGGATACCATTTCGGTTGGTTCGATTACCGCCACACGCTCGAGCGCGTTACGCGACTCCGGCAAACGCACGGCTTCGTGCTGTTCGCCGGCGCATACATCCTCATCTTCGGAATGGGCAGCGCGATTGGATTACCAGGCTTGCCCTTCATCGTGGCAGCTGGCGTGCTCTTCGGGACGCTGCTCGGCAGCGCGCTCGCGTGGACGGGCGCAATGTTGGGCTCGGTTATCGGATATCTAATTGCGCGAACGATTGGCCACGACATCGTCGTCCGTTGGTTGCGTCGTTTTCGACGCATCGACGCCGCGATTGAAGAGGCGCGCGACTTCAGCGGGATGCTGCGACTTCGACTGCTGCCAGTATTGCCACTCGGAACCGTCAACTTCGTCGCCGGACTCGCTCGTGCGCCCTTTCCCGGGTATCTCGCTGCGACCGCAATTGGGATCATTCCGGCCACGCTGATCTACGCGTACTTCGCCAACAGTCTGCTCGCTGGAGCGGGAAGCGGTCACACGAACGCGATTTGGAGCACTGTGATTGCGAGCGTGTTGCTACTCGTGATCTCGTTCGCGCCAAAGTTTTTACGTTCTCGTCAAACGCCGTAACGAGCTGTCTGCGCGTAGAGCGACGCGGGCGGAACGGTTGTTGCGACCAGTTGCCGATCCGCAGCGACCGTTCCGACCCGCAAACCCTCGCACGTGACGACGAGAAAGACCGACCGGCGTGCCGGCGCGCGCCGACTGGAGTACGTCTACATCGAACAGGTCACGCCGGAACTCGACGGCGGGCGATATCCGGTGAAGCGAGTCGTCGGTGACGCCGTGATCGTCGGCGCGAATATTCTCAAAGAGGGTCACGACCAACTCGGTGCGCGCGTGCTGTTCAAAGCGCCGGGCGACGCCGATTGGTCGGTCACCCCAATGTCGTTCGACTTCGACTCGGACCGCTGGTACAGCACGTTCGCCGCCGACCGGATTGGTCGCTGGACGTTCACTGTCGAAGCGTGGACGGATCGAATCGGCACATGGAGCGCCGCGTTCAAAAAGAAGCTCGACGCAGGCCAAGACGTAGCGAATGAGTTGCTCGAAGCGGCCCATATGGCGCGTGCTGCTTCCCGCAGCGCTCGCTCCGGCCCTTCGCGCGCGTCGCTGCTCATGACCGCGAAGATGCTCGAGGATCGGCGCGACGCGTCTGTGGAACGACGCGTCCAGCGCGTGCTCGAGGATGACTTCATCGCGCTCGTCCGTGAACATTTTCGTCCGCCCGATCTCACACGCTATCGTCGTGACTTGGGCATCACCGTCGATCCCCCGCGAGCGCGCTTTGCAGCGTGGTACGAGACGTTTCCGCGGTCGTCGACGACGCCCGGAAAAGCAGCGCGTCACGGAACGTTGGCGGACACAGCCGCGCGTCTTCCTCGACTTGCCAAGCTCGGCTTCGACGTGATCTATCTGCCGCCGATCCACCCGATCGGCCACACGTTTCGGAAGGGGAAGAACAACTCGCTCTCTCCCGAGCCGAACGATGTCGGCAGTCCGTGGGCGATTGGCAACGAACACGGGGGTCATACGGCCATCGAGCCAGCGCTGGGCTCGCTCGACGATTTCGACAGTCTTGTCGAGACCGCCAAGAATCTTGGATTGGAAATCGCGCTCGACTACGCGCTGCAGTGCTCGCCAGACCATCCGTGGGTTCGCGAGCACCCCGAATGGTTTCACGTCCGCTCTGACGGATCGATCAAATACGCCGAGAATCCACCGAAGAAGTATCAGGACATCTACCCGCTGAATTTCTGGTGCGCCCACCGACAGAGTCTTTGGAACGCCTGTCGAGATGTTGTCGCGTTCTGGATTGGGCACGGTGTCACCACGTTTCGCGTGGACAATCCGCACACGAAGCCGTTCGCATTCTGGGAATGGATGATCGACGACATCCAGCGTCAACATCCGGAGGTAGTGTTCTTCTCTGAGGCGTTCACACGCCCTAAACGGATGAAGGAACTGGCTCGGATCGGCTTTACGATGTCCTACACGTATTTCACGTGGAAGAACAGTCCGTGGGACCTTCGCGAGTATTTCGAGGAGCTCACGCAAACCGAAGCGGTCGAATATTTTCGCGGGAATCTGTTCGCCAATACGCCGGATATTCTCAACTCGTATCTCGTCACGGGCGGCCGACCCGCATTTCGTATTCGATTGCTTCTCGCGGCGACGCTCCTTCCTCTGTACGGTATCTACAGCGGATTCGAGTTGTGCGAAAATGTGCCCGCCGCCCCTGGCAGCGAAGAGTATCTCGACTCGGAGAAATACCAGCTCCGGCCGCGCAACTACGATGCGCCCGGGAACCTCAACGCCGATGTGCGGCGCGTCAATGAATTACGCCGTGCGCATCCGGCGCTGCAGCATTACGCAAATCTTTCGTTCCATACCAGCGAAAACCCCAACATCCTGTTCTACCGAAAGTCAGCGCGAGAACCCGCGGTTGAGTGGATCGATGGTGTGCGTCATCCAATTCCAGCGCCATTCCTCAGTGTGCCAGACGCCGCGGCATCCAGCCAGGGCGACATACTCGTCGTCGTGAACACCGATCCGTTCCACGCGCAGGAAACGATGATCCACGTTCCGATTCACGACATGGGTCTCGACGATCAACAGCCGTACGTCGTTCACGATTTACTTACAGGTGCCCGCTATACGTGGCGCGGCGAACGGAACTACGTTCGTCTCGATCCCACGGTCGAACCTGCGCACGTCTTCCTCGTCGAAACCGAACTTCCTGCAACCCCTGTCTGACGCCGTGGAAAGCGACCCGCTCTGGTACAAGGACGCCATCGTCTATCAGCTCCACATCAAGAGCTACCGCGACTCGAACGCGGATGGCTTCGGCGACTTCCGTGGACTGATCGAGAAGCTCGATTACGTACAGCACCTTGGCGCAAACACCATCTGGCTGCTGCCGTTCTATCCGTCGCCGCTCAAGGACGATGGCTACGACATCGCGTCGTACGAGGAGATCAATCCAACGTACGGAACGGTCGAGGACTTTCGCGCCTTCCTCGAAGCGGCGCACGGTCGCGGAATCCGAGTGATCACGGAACTCGTGATCAATCACACCTCCGATCAACATCCGTGGTTCCAGCGCGCACGCCAGGCGCCAAAGGGTTCGCCGGAGCGAAACTGGTACGTCTGGAGCGACGATCCAAACCGATACTCTGGCGCCCGCATCATCTTTACCGACACCGAGCGCTCCAACTGGTCGTGGGATCCTGAAGCCCAGCAGTTCTACTGGCATCGCTTCTTCAGTCATCAACCCGACCTGAACTTCGACAACCCCGAAGTTCTCGAGGCGGTCAGAAACGTCATGCGTTTCTGGTTGCGCATGGGAGTGGACGGTCTGCGCCTCGACGCGATTCCGTACCTCGTCGAGCGCGAAGGCACGAATTGCGAGAATCTTCCGGAAACACACGACGTCCTGCGGGCGCTCCGCGCGACGCTCGACGCCGAGTTTCCCGGTCGCATCTTTCTCGCCGAGGCGAATCAGTGGCCAAGCGATGTGCGCTCGTATTTCGGCGATTCGAATGAATGCCACATGGCGTTTCACTTCCCGGTCATGCCGCGCATGTACATGGCGCTCCGCAAGGAAGATCGAACACCGATCGTCGACATCATGCGCCAGACGCCCGATATTCCGCCCGATTGTCAGTGGGCGGTCTTTCTGCGCAATCACGACGAGCTGACGCTCGAGATGGTGACCGACGAAGAGCGCGACTATATGTATCGTGAGTACGCGCGCGATCCCCGGATGCGCATCAACGTCGGGATTCGCCGCCGACTATCACCGCTCATGGAGGGTGGACGTCGCCAGGTGGAACTCATGAGCGCTCTGCTCATGTCCATGCCGGGCACGCCGATCATTTACTACGGCGACGAGATCGGCATGGGCGACAACATCTACCTCGGTGACCGAAACGGCGTGCGGACACCGATGCAGTGGAGCGCCGATCGAAACGCAGGTTTCTCCGACGCCGATACGGCGGCGTTGTATTCACCGCTCATTGTTGACCCGCCATACGGCTATCATACGGTGAACGTCGCAGCGCAGGAGCGGGTTCCTACGTCGTTGCTGCGGTGGATGCGACGACTGATTGCGGTGCGCCAGGAGTACAAGGCGTTTGGTCGCGGTAGCTGGCAGGCACTCGACGCGGCAAACCGCCGCGTGCTCGTCTTCCTGCGACGTTATCGTGACGAAACGATCCTCTGTGTCAACAATCTTTCCCGCTTCGCACAATTCGTGGAGCTTGACCTGAGCGAGTTCAGAGGAATGTTTCCGCTCGAGCTGTGGAGCAAGTACTGCTTCCCGCGCGTTGGCGACCTTCCGTATCTGCTCACGCTCGGACCGCACAACGTGCTCTGGTTTCGCCTCCTCCGATCCGAACAGGCCAAAGAGTTTCAACGTTCCACGTGAACCAACGCGGTGCAGGTACGCCCGTCGAGAGAGCGCTCGTGCTGTTGACGAGTGACGATCTCTCGGGCTTTCTCCAGCGGCAACGCTGGTTTGCTACGAAGGGTTCGTCGTCACTGGCGCCCCGCATCACGAATGTTTTCGTGATGCCATGGGGCGACGGACGCTTCGCGATCGCGCACGTTGAAGTCGAAGTCAACGGCATTGAACAGATGTATCAGTTGCCGATCGCCGCGCGACACTCTCCGAGTTCGCACATTCCGGCGCTGGCGGCCATTGGTGGCGTCGCACTCGACGGAACGGACCTGTCAGTGTACGACGCAGTCTACGACGCCGACTTTCGCGACGGTCTCGCGCGCGCCGCGCTCCACGGATTATCGGTCAACGGCCGCGCCGGAACGCGACTCGTCGCCGAGCCTGCATCTGGTCGTCGCATCGATCTCCCGTCGACGATCGGGACTCGCGTTGCCAACGCAGAACAGAGCAACACGTCGATCATCATTGGCGATCGCGCCATTCTGAAGCTCTTCCGTCGCATCGCATCCGGCGAGAATCCTGACGTTGAAGTCACACGCTTTCTCACGAGAGACGCGGACTTCAACAACACGCCAGCGCTTCTCGCGGAAATTCGTGTCGAGGGCGAAGGCTCTACGTCAACGAGTGGCGTGATGCAGGAACTCGTGCCCGACGCCGTCGACGCATGGACGTATGCGCTCGAGCGCGGGCGTCAGTACTTCGCCGCGCCGGCCGATCGCGAGGCACCCAATGCGTTCCTCGACGACGCAAAAAAACTTGGTGCCGTCACGCGCGCGATGCACGAGGCGCTCGCGGGCAACGACGACGATCCCGATTTCGCTCCCGAGCCGGTGTCGGGAGAAGATCTCGATCGATGGGCGCTCAGGACCCAACAAACGGTGCGCGAATCTCTGGCGCTGCTCGAACGTCAAATTGCGACGCCGTCCTTTCCCAAGGATCGCGTGCCCGAAGCGCAGGCACTCATGAAGCGCGGCGATCACTACCTGGGCTGGGTCAACGAGATCGACGATCAGCTTGGCGACGACCTCGGCATGCGCACGCGAATCCATGGCGACTTCCACCTCGGCCAGGTGCTGCGCGCGAACGACGGCACCTTTATGATCATCGATTTCGAAGGGGAGCCGGCGCGGTCGCTCACCGAGCGCCGAGAAAAGACGTCGCCGTTGCGCGATGTGGCGGGAATGCTTCGCAGCTTCGCCTACGCCGCGGCGACGCTGTCACAGAAGGACGGGAAGAACGTACCACCGCACGTTCGCGAACTCCGGATCGCCCGCTGGGAGCGCGACGTTAGGGCCGCGTACCTCGCCGGATACATCGGCGCGTCGGACGAGCCAGGGCTGCTTCCTGACGAGGAGGCCAACGTCCGCCACCTCATCGCGCTATTCGAAACAGAAAAAGCTTTCTACGAGCTGGCATACGAGCTGAATCATCGCCCCGCATGGGCATGGATACCCATGCGAGGAATCGCCAAGCTGTTTATGAAACCCTAACGGCCCGTCAGCGCTCGCTGACTGAGCCGAAGGTATTGCAGTCGTTCGGATTTCCTGACGCGAAGCCGCGCTTGAACCACGTCTCGCGCTGATCCGACGAACCATGCGTGAAGCTGTCGGTGTTCACGTGGCCAGTCGCCTGCCGCTGAATGCGATCGTCGCCAACAGCTGCCGCAGCCGCGAGCCCTTCGTCGATGTCGCCCTGTTCGAGCGCACCGCCGGCCTGTGCGAAGTGTCCCCACACGCCTGCGTAACAATCGGCTTGCAGCTCGAGCATCACCGATAGCTTGTTCGCTTCGGCGGGATAGAGTTGCTGCGCGCGGCGAACCTTGGCGTCCGTGCCCAACAGATGCTGTACGTGATGACCCAGCTCATGCGTGAGCACGTACGCTTGCGCAAAATCGCCAGGCGCACCGAATCGCGTTCGCAGTTCGTCGTAGAACGCGAGGTCGATGTAGAGCTTCTGATCGACCGGGCAGTAGAACGGACCCATCGCCGTTTGTCCTACGCCACAGCCCGTTTGAGTCGCGTTTCGAAACAGCACGAGCTTCGCGTCGTGCCACGGTGTGCCCATCGATTCTGGTAGCAGCCGCGACCACGTGCCTTCGGCGGTGTCGAGCACCCACGAAACGAACTGAACCTCTTTCGCTTCTTCGGGCGTTTGCTGCACCGGCGCCACTTCGCCGCTCGACGTCTGCGTTTGCTGCTCGGTCGACGGGCCCGACGATACGAAGTCGCGTCCGAACAGCAGGCTCAAGACGAGCAGGATCACGGTGCCCCCGATCCCGATCGGAGCCATCCCGAACCCGCCACCTCGGCGATCTTCGACGTTCCTACTTTCTCCGCCCGGCGTCCATCGCATCGACTCGCCCCCTGTGATCACACGGTGTGCGTGTGAAAAAAGCAAGAAGCCGGCCGACTAGCTCAAGTGATTGTCAGCGCCATCACGAAGTCGTGCTGCACGTCGAGCCCGAGCAAGAACGTCGTGCGTCCAACTTTTCGAAAACCCTTCTTTTCGTAAAAAGCGATTGCTCGCGGATTCTCCTCCCACACGCCGAGCCAGAGCACATCGCAGTGCCACGCTCGCGCCTGCTCGATGCACGCGCGCATGAGTGCATCGCCAACTCCACGCCCGTGCCACGACTGATCCGAGTAGATGCGCTGCACCTCGGCGGGTCGCTCGGCAACGACACCGTCGCCGAGTGAGCCACGGCGAACCACGGCGTAACCGATGGTTGCGCGTCCGGCGTCTTCAGCGATCCACGCCGCGCGCATTGGATCAGCGAGCAACTCCGTTTCACGCTCGATCGAGAACGCGTCGGTCAGATATGCGGCCATATCGTCCGGATCATTTGCCGCACCGAACGTTTGCTCGAATAGTCGAGCCCCAATTCGAGCAAGGAGCGGCCCGTCGGCGGGGACCGCAGGGCGGACGAAGAAAACCGGATCAGTCGACGGAGCGCGTTCGGCCATGCGATAGCTTAATTCGCCCGTAAACCTTACGTAACGTGAGGCGTCGAAGACACTCTGACCGGACGGCTTGCCAAGCGGACTAGCGTTCAGCATGTCCCGCTCTCTGCAGGCCTGCGTCTTGCCCGCAAGCTGCGTCCACCCGATCGCCTAACGCAGCTATGTCCCACCTGTGGGTCCTCGATCGAGGCGCACAGCTACTCCCCGACAATTCAGTTCGGTTCACGCTCTGGGCGCCGCGCATGCCGTCGCCACGCCTGCGAGTGTTGTCCGGACCTGCGGCCGGCGACTACCCACTCGCGTCGGTCCCCGAGACGCACGGGGTGTACTCGGCAACCGTCCCGAACGTCGGCGCTGGTGCGGACTACGTCTTCGTCACCGAAGAGGGACGTACGCTCCCGGATCCGATCAGCCGCTGGCAGCCAGAGGGTGTCCACGCTGCGTCGCGCGTCGTCGATTCCGCCGCCTTTCCGTGGACCGATGACAGCTGGCGCGGCGTGATGATGGACGAGCTGGTGATCTATGAGCTCCACGTTGGCGCGTTCACTTCACAGGGCACTTTCGAAGCAATCATCCCACGCCTCCCGGAGCTGAAGTCGCTCGGCGTCAGCGCCATCGAGCTGATGCCCGTCGGACAATTTCCGGGTGAACGCAACTGGGGCTACGACGGCGTGGCCATATATGCGCCGCAGAACAGTTACGGTGGCCCCGCCGGTCTTAAGGCGCTCGTCGACGCGGCGCACGCGCTTGGACTCGGCGTTCTGCTTGACGTCGTCTACAATCACATCGGTCCAGAGGGGAACTACCTCGAGGCATTCGGGCCATACTTCACACATAAATACACCACGCCGTGGGGACGCGCGCTCAACTACGACGACGCGGACTCCGACGAAGTGCGTCGCTTCGCGATCGACAACGCGTTGTTCTGGGTCACGGAGTACCACATTGATGGTCTGCGCCTCGACGCCGTTCATGGCATCTTCGATTTCAGCGCGCGCCACTTGATCGCTGATCTGACAGAGGCCGTGCATCAACAGGGCGATCGGTTGGGCAAATCGGTGGTCGTGATCGCTGAAAGCGATTTGAACGATCCACGGCTGCTGCGATCGATCGATGACAACGGGCTTGGGCTGGACGGCCAATGGAGTGACGATTTTCATCACGCCGTCCACGCATTACTGACGGGCGACCGCAAAGGCTACTACGCTGACTTTGGTACCGCATCGGCAATTGCCGATGCGATGCGCGAACCGTTCACTTTTGCGGGACAGTACTCGCTCTATCGCAGGCGAAAGCACGGCGCACCGTCTATCGGAATTCCGCGGCGACGCTTCGTGGTTGCGATTCAGAATCACGACCAGGTGGGCAACCGCGCGATTGGAGACCGCTTGTCAGTGCTCCTGTCGCCGGCACAATTGCGCCTCGCAGCGGCACTGCTGATTCTGTCGCCGTACGTCCCGCTGTTGTTCATGGGCGAGGAGTATGGCGAGAAGAATCCGTTTCAGTATTTCATCAACCACGGCGACGACAGTCTCGTTGCCGCGGTGCGCGACGGACGCCGGCGAGAGTTCGAGTCGTTCGGTTGGAGTAGCGACGTTCCCGATGCGCAGGACGACGGAACGTTTCAACGCTCCAAATTGGCTTGGGGTAAGGCCGATGAAGAGCGGCATCAACCGCTTCTTGCTTTGTACCGCGATCTCCTTGCACTCCGTCGCGAAGAGGCGATGCTTCGTCCAGACGGATCGGTGATCGATGTCGCCAATGGGGAACCTGGTTGGATAACGCTGGTTCGTGAGCCCGCCGACATGTACAGCCGATACGATGCCTGGCAGGACGAAGCGCTTCTGACGTTCTTCAACTGTTCTGACCAGGTCGCTGATATTCCGATACCGGGGTCGACCACACGCGCATGGAGTCTGCGTCTATCGACGGATGCGCCCGGCTATGGTGGAAGCGGAGAGGTGGTCACCAACATCGAAGCATTCAAGCCGCCCGACGGACCAAAACGATTGCTCGACGTTGGGAAACCCACGAGTCGAACGTTGAGACTTCCGCCGTGGTCGGCCGCTCTCTTTTCGGCGGTGCTGTGAGTACAGCTCGATCAGCCACGCTCTTCACGTCGTCACTACCACGAGAACGCTAAATGCGCGTCTGGCCCGGCCAACCCTATCCGCTCGGTGCAACCTGGGACGGTCAAGGTGTCAACTTCGCGATCTTTTCCGAGAATGCGACCGCTGTCGACCTCTGTCTGTTCCATCGAGAGGCAGACGCCGTGGAGTCGTTCAAAATCAGCATGCGTGAGCGAACCGATCACGTCTGGCATTGCTACCTGCCCGACGTGCGCCCGGGCCAATTCTACGGCTATCGCGTCGACGGGCCGTACGATCCTGGCTCTGGCAATCGCTTCAACGCCGCCAAGTTGCTCATCGACCCGTACGCCAAGGCGATTACCACCGAGATCGAGTGGAGCAACGAGCTGTTTGCGTATCCACCGGAGAGCCCGCGCGAAGATCTCGAGATCGATCCGGATAACACCGCTGGCGACGTACCAAAGTGCGTCGTCATCGACCCGGCGTTCACCTGGGAAGACGATCGTCCGCTCCACATTCCGTGGAATCGTACGATCATCTACGAGTGTCACGTGAAGGGAATGACGAAGCTGCATCCGGACATTCCCGAGAATCTTCGCGGCACGTATCTCGGCCTCTGTAGCGATCCGATGGTCGAGTACTTCCTCTCGCTCGGCATCACGGCCGTCGAGCTGCTCCCCGTGCATCAGTTCGTCGTCGACAGGCATCTGGCCGAGCGCGGCCTCACGAACTATTGGGGCTACAACTCGATCGGCTTCTTTGCGCCCGACGTTCGATACGCGGCAAAAGGCCTGGGTAATCAGGTCTATGAGTTCAAGAGTATGGTGAAGACGCTGCACTCCGCAGGGATCGAAGTCATTCTCGACGTCGTCTACAACCACACGGGTGAAGGCAATCACCTCGGGCCCACGCTGTCTCTGCGCGGAATCGACAATCGAGCGTACTATCGCCTGGACCAGGATCAGCGTTTCTATACAGACTTCACCGGCACTGGCAACAGCCTGAACATGCAGCATCCGCGCACGATCCAGCTGATCATGGATTCGCTGCGCTACTGGGTGAACGACATGCACGTCGACGGCTTTCGCTTCGACCTCGCGCCAGTGCTCGCGCGTGAGCTGCACGATGTCGACAAGCTCTCGGCGTTCTTCGACATCATCCACCAAGACCCAACGCTCGCCAACGTGAAGCTGATCGCCGAGCCGTGGGACGTGGGCCCAGGTGGGTATCAGGTTGGCAACTTTCCAATTCGCTGGGCCGAGTGGAATGGCCGGTACCGAGATTCGGTGCGACACTATTGGCGTGGTGATCGCGGTTGCGTTCCCGAGCTCGCCTCGCGCCTAGCTGGCTCGAGCGACATCTACGAGCCGAGTGGGCGGGGTTCGTACGCGAGTGTCAACTTCGTCACGGCGCACGACGGCTATTCGCTGTATGATCTCGTGAGCTACGAGCAGAAGCACAACGAAGCCAACGGCGAAGACAATCGCGACGGCCACAACGACAATGTGAGTCGCAATTGGGGCGTCGAGGGCGACACCGACGATCCGCACATCCTCGATATGCGCTTTCGCATCATGCGGGACTTCATCGCTACGCTTGCGTTCTCGCAAGGCGTGCCGATGCTGTCGCACGGCGATGAGATCGGGCGCACTCAGCGCGGAAACAATAACGCCTACGCGCAGGACAACGAAACGACGTGGGTCCACTGGGACCTCGATGATCGTCGCAAGCAGCTCCTCGCCTTCACGCGAAAGTGCTTGAACCTTCGGCACTCGCACGCCGTGATGCGCCGCCGCCACTTCTTTCGCGGCGAACCCACCGTGAAGGGTGGTCCGAAGGATCTATCGTGGATTCGTCCCGACGGCCGTGAGATGGGCGATTCGGATTGGCACGACGGCGATAATCGCACGCTCGGCATGTTGATCTACGGCGACGCCACTGACGAGACGGACGATCGCGGACGTCCAATCAAGGGTGAAACGCTGTTGCTCGTCGCGAACAGCGGAGACAACGCCGTGGAGTTTACGCTGCCCGTCATCGAGGGTGACGGTATCTGGGCGGAGCTCATCGATACGGCTGTTCGAGAGCTTCGCGTCGTCACGTCCGGCGCCATTCAGCTCGCCGCATATTCACTCGTCCTCCTTCGGTACGGCGAAAATCGGCGAATGGCCGACGCCGAGGCGCGATCGTGAGCACCGGCACGTTCGTCGCGCGCGATGAGATCGAGCGGCTGCTCGCAGGCAGCCACGCGAATCCGCATTCCATTCTCGGCGCGCACCCCGCGGTGCTCAACGGCCGACAGGGTGCGGTCGTGCGCACGCTTGCGTCGGACGCGAAGCGAGTGGAATGCGTGCTTCCGGATGGTCGCGTCGTTCCACTGACTCGACACGCGCGGGGTACATCGGATCTGTACGCCGGATTCATCGCTGGTGCCGTTCTGCCGCTGGATTATCGCCTGCGTTTCCATTACGCCGACGGCTCGATCTGGGACCGCCGCGATCCGTACCGCTTTCTGCCGACGCTCGGTGAGGTCGATCTCCATCTATTCAACGAAGGCACACACCGCGAGCTGTGGAAGAAACTCGGCGCGCACGTGCGGACCATCGGCGGCGTGCGAGGCACAAGCTTCGCCGTGTGGGCGCCGAACGCCCGCCGCGTGAGTGTGGTCGGCGACTTTTGTCGCTGGGATGGCCGCACGTATCCAATGCGGATGCTCGGCAGCTCCGGTGTGTGGGAGTTGTTCCTTCCCGATGTCCAAGCGGGCGCGCTGTACAAGTACGAGATTCTGACCCGCGAAGAGCTGATCCGGCTCAAGACTGATCCATTCGGCGCGAAGATGGAACAGTATCCAGGCACCGCGTCAATTGTTGAAGGACCGAGTGACTATCGGTGGGCCGACGACGCGTGGACGACTGCACGTCGCACCACCGACTACGTGCGCGGACCGGTCAGCATCTACGAAGCGCATCTCGGTTCGTGGGCGCGCGTGCCGGAAGAGAATAACCGGATGCTCACCTATCGAGAGATCGCGCCGCGCTTAGCGACTCACGTGAAGAACCTCGGCTTCACGCACGTAGAGCTGCTCCCAATCATGGAGCATCCGTTCTACGGATCATGGGGCTATCAGGTGAGCGGCTACTACGCGCCGTCGTCGCGATACGGGACGCCAGATGACTTCCGCTTTCTCGTCGACACGCTGCACAAGAACGACATCGGTGTCATCCTCGACTGGGTTCCGGCGCACTTTCCGAAGGATGATTTCGCGCTGCGCATGTTCGACGGTACGGCGCTGTACGAGCACGAAGATCCTCGACTCGGCGAACACCCTGACTGGGGAACACTGATCTTCAACTACGGGCGCAACGAAGTTCGTAATTTCCTCATCGCTAACGCGCTCTACTGGCTCCACGAGTTCCATTGCGACGGCCTACGGGTGGACGCTGTAGCGTCGATGCTCTACCTGGACTACAGTCGCGAGGAAGGGCAATGGCTGCAGAACGTTCACGGCGGCCGTGAGAATCTCGAGGCGATCGGTTTCTTGCAGGAGTTCAACGAGGCAGTGCACGCGTCGGGGCAGGGATTCATTACTATTGCCGAGGAATCGACGGCGTGGCCTGGGGTGACGAAGCCGGTTTACGAGGGAGGCCTCGGCTTCACCTTCAAGTGGAACATGGGATGGATGCACGACACGCTCGCGTACTTCGCGAACGACCCGGTGCATCGTCGCTTCCATCACGATCGGCTCACCTTCGCCATGTTGTACGAGTACAGCGAGCATTTCATCATGCCACTGTCGCACGACGAAGTCGTGCATATGAAGGGATCGCTGATCTCCAAGATGCCAGGCGACGATTGGCAGAAGTTCGCCAACCTTCGGCTGCTACTCGCCTATATGTTCGCGCGCCCGGGCAAGAAGCTTCTTTTCATGGGAACCGAGATTGCCCCGTGGTCCGAGTGGAACCACGACACGAGCTTGGATTGGCACCTGCTCGACGATCCACTTCGCGGCTCACTTCGCCGGTACGTATCGGATCTCGCCGAGATGTACAAACGTGAACCGGCGTTCTGGCGCGACGACTTGAGCTGGGACGGCTTCTCGTGGCTCGACGTTGCCGACCGCGATAACTCCGTGATCTCGTTCTCGCGGCGGTCTGGCGACGGATCTCTCGCGATCGTGATGCTCAATCTCACGCCAGTGCCGCGCGAAAACTATCGAATTGGTGTTCCCCAGGCTGGTCGTTACGACAAACTGCTCTCGAGCGATGATGCGCAGTGGGGTGGAAGCGGCTACGGGGCGTTCGATTCGGTTTCCACCGATCCGTCGTTCTTTCACGGCCACGCACAGTCGATCGAAGTCACGCTCCCGCCGCTTGGCGCGCTGATTCTCGCGCCGTCGCGCGGTTGAGCGCGGGCAGATCATGAGCGCACACGTGGAGAATCCGCTTCGTGAGCTCGCGTCGCGCGCCGGGATCTACGACGACTATTTCGACCACAATGGCCACCGGCGCGTCACGACCGACGAGACGCGTCGCCGAATTCTCGCCGCGCTTGGAATCGACGCGAGCTCGGATGAATCGGCACGCGACGCGCTCGCGAAACAGGATCACGAGACCGCACACGAACTCTTGCATCCCGTGCGCGTCATCGAAGTTGGCGACCCGGCGCTCGCTCGGCTCGAAGCGCGGGCGCCAGCGTCACGAATGGAAAGTGGACCCTGGCGACTCGAAGTCGTGACGGAGCAGGGCGACCGGCATGTCACTGAAGGGCCGTGGCGTGGCGACGCCGCGCTGGATCTCGCGCTCCCTCCGAACTTGCCGCTGGGCTACCACCAGGTGCGCTTGTCGTTCGGCGCCGGTGGTCGCGAGTGGACCAATGAGCAAACGCTCATCATCGTTCCGTCGCGATGCACGAGCCCCGACCAGCTTCTCGGGGAAACGCCGGCGTTCGGCCTCATCGCGAATCTGTACACTGTACGGAGTCGAGCAAACTGGGGCGTCGGTGACATCACCGACTTGTCGTCGCTCGCCGGCTGGGGTGGTTCAGTGGGTGCCGATTTCGTCGGTGTAAATCCGCTTCACGCGCTGCTCAATCGCGGGGGGGATGTGAGTCCCTACTACCCCGTGAGCCGCCTCTTTCGAAATCCGCTGTACATCGACGTTGCCCGTGTGCCGGAACTCGAGCACGCGCCGACCGTTCGAGAACGGCTTGCATCGGCCGAGTTTGCGGCCGAGCTCGAAGCGCTGCGCGAGCCGTCATCGGTGCGGTACGAACAGGTGATGGCCGTGAAGGGCATGGCGCTCGACGCCCTGCATCGGGTCTTTCTGGAGCGAGTCCGTGGCTCTGGCAGCGATCGCGATCGCGCGTATGAAGAATTCCTAAATCGCACCGGAACGTCGCTCGACCGGTTCGCCACATGGATGGCGATCGCTGAGCAACAACACACCGCCGACTGGCGTTCCTGGCCTGCGTCGCTTCAGAGTGCATCGAGTACCGACGTTGACCAGTTCGCACGCGATCACGCGGTGCGCGTCGACTTCCATCGCTGGCTGCAGTTCGAGATCGATCGCCAACTCGGCGCAGCCGCGCTCACGGCGCGTCTTGCCGGAATGCGGATTGGTCTGTATCAGGATCTCGCGATCGGCAGCTCTCCAGCGGGCGCCGACACGTGGGCGTTTCCTGAATTGTTCGTGCGCGGCGTAAGTGTGGGTGCGCCGCCCGATCCGTATGCCGCCGAAGGGCAGAACTGGGGACTTCCGCCTGTCGATCCGCGTGCACTTCGCCGAGATCGGTATCGGTATTTCATCGATCTCATTCGCAACGGCTTTCGACATGCGGGCGCGTTGCGCGTCGATCACGTCATGGGACTCTTTCGATTGTTCTGGATTCCTGACGGGTGCAGCGGAAGCGACGGAGTGTATGTGAGCTACCCGTCGCATGACCTGCTGGGCATTGTCGCGCTCGAGAGCGTTCGCCACGCGGCTCTCGTCGTTGGTGAAGACCTCGGCACCGTGCCCGAGCACGTTCCCCGTGAGTTGCAGAAGTGGGGAATCCTTTCGTCGAAGGTGCTGTATTTCGAACGTGAATGGCATGGCGGGTTCAAGCCGGCGAGCAGCTATCCTGCGCTCTCGCTCGCCACGGCCAACACGCACGACATGCCGACGATCGCCGGCTTCTGGGCCGAACGCGACATCAGTGTTCGTCGTGAGCTCGGCTTGATCGCCGACGATGGTGAAGAAGCCCGCGCGCGTTCGGATCGAGATCGTGACCGTGGAGCCTTGCTGGGCTTGCTGGAACAGGAGCAGATCTTGCCGCAGGGTCAGGCGCCGCGCTCTTCCGCAGAGCTGCGAGCTGCCGTGCATGGCTTCCTATGGAGCACGCCCGCGCAGCTCGTGGGGTTGTCGCTCGATGATCTCGCTGGTGAGGTCGAGCCGGTAAACGTGCCAGGAGTTGGTCCCGACAAATTCGCCAGCTGGACGCGAAAGATGCGGGCTGACCTCGAAGCCATCACGACGAGCGACGAAGCCGACATCATTCTCCGGGAAACCAGGAATCGCAGCGATTCCTCGTAGACCGAGCGAACCGAGCAGGGACCGTTGTCCATGAGTGGAATCGCCCTCACCGCGACGTACCGCCTGCAGATGAATGCGGCATTCACCTTCGAGCAGGCTCGTGCTCAGGTCGATTACTTCGCGCAGCTCGGCATTTCACATCTCTATCTGTCGCCAATTCTGGCGGCGCGCCGTGGCAGCACGCACGGATACGACGTCGTCGATCCGACCCGGATTAATCCCGAGCTCGGCACCGAACGCGAGCTGCGCGCGCTTTCCGACACGCTGCACGACCGCAAGATGGGACTCATCGTCGACATCGTGCCCAATCACATGGGCATCGGTGCGGAGAATCCCTTCTGGGACGACGTACTTGCCCACGGCGAGCGATCGCGCTTCGCGCGTTGGTTCGACATCACCTGGAATACCGGCAATGGGACGCGCGGCAAGCTCGTTCTTCCCATCCTTGGCGACGATCTCGATCGCGTTCTGCAGCGCGGGGAGTTGTCTGTCGAGCTCCACGAAGGCGCGACGCCGCGCATCGTGTACCACACGCACAGCTTTCCC
The DNA here is from genome assembly GCF_055379415.1 of Leucogemmata humicola. NCBI lineage: Bacteria > Pseudomonadati > Gemmatimonadota > Gemmatimonadia > Gemmatimonadales > Gemmatimonadaceae > Leucogemmata > Leucogemmata humicola. The sequence goes on along the minus strand of NZ_AP040875.1, from coordinate 5,660,312 downwards.
GTCGACCCAACGTCGCTACCGCCTGATCTGCAGCTCGCTCAAGTAGATCCGGAAGAGACAGGCGAGCTCGCGAAGTTGTATTCCGGCGTCGAAGGCCAGGACAAGCTCCGTGCACTCCTACGCGATCAGCACTATCGACTCGTCGACTGGCGACGCGGTGCAACCGAGGTCAACTACCGTCGCTTTTTCGACGTGACAGATCTTGCCGCTCTGCGTGTCGAGGATCCGGCGGTATTTGACGAGACGCACGCGCTGATGCTGCGTCTCGTTCGCGAGGGCGTCGTCGACGGATTGCGCGTGGATCACGTCGACGGGTTGCTCGATCCTCAGGCGTATCTCGATCGGCTTCGAGCTGCCACATCGCCAGAGACGCCAATCGTCGTCGAAAAGATTCTGTCGTATGGCGAGGAGCTTTCGCACGCGTGGCCGGTGCAGGGCACCACGGGCTATGAGTTTCTCAACGATCTCGAGGATGTCTTTCACGATCCAACCGGCGTCGCCAACATCGAGACGTTCTATCGCCGCATGCGACGTCTCGGGACAACGACCTTCCCCGACATCGCTCGCACGGGCAAGGCGAGCGTTCTGAATGGCTCGATGCGCGCGGACGTCGATCGGCTGACGCGTCTCATGTCGCAGATTGCGCTCGCCGACGACAAGCGGTGGACCGCGGCCGAGCTGTCGTCGGCGCTCGTCGCGTTCATCGTTGCGCTTCCTGTATATCGCACGTACGTGGACGCGCGCACGTCAACCGCGGCATCCGACCGCGACGTGATTGCTCGTTCAGCGGCCAGCGCCGTGGCGAACGGAGCGGCGCCTGATATCGTCGCTCTCGTCGTCGACATTCTGATCGGGACTGAGGGCGTCGCTCGGAGCCCTGAACGCATCGAGTTTGCCCAGCGTCTCCAGCAGCTGAGTGCACCTGCGACCGCGAAGGGTGTCGAGGATACGGCACTCTACGTGTACGTGCCGCTCACGTCGCGCAACGAGATTGGCGGCGGCCCAGACCAACCACTCGACGACGCCGTAGCTCGAATGCATCATGCGAACGAGCTCCGCGCCGAACACTGGCCGTCCGGATTGCTCGCGACGAACACGCATGACACCAAGCGCAGCGCCGACGTACGCGCTCGGCTGGGTGCGCTCACTGAATTCCCACATGAATGGGAACGTGCAATTCGGCGATGGCGGCGGTTGAACGCCAAACATCGACAAACTGTTCGTGGCCGTATGTCGCCAGATACGAACACCGAATACCTACTCTATCAGATTCTCGTCGCGCTCTGGCCGGCACCACGTCCAGGTCGCAGGAGTGACGATCTGCCAGAGCGAGCGTGGCGCGAGTCGGCCAAAGAGCGACTCATTCGGTACGCGCTCAAGGCCGCTCGCGAGGCCAAGATCCGAACGTCGTGGGTCGATGCCGACTCGACCTATGAACGCGCGCTCACCGATTTCGTGTCGGCCATTTTGGAGCCGAAGGAGGATGCGCCGTTTCTTCCAGACGTGGCCCGACTGGTCGCCCGAATCGCGCCGATCGGTGCGCGGAACACACTGTCACGCATTGCCGTGCATCTGACATCACCGGGAACGCCCGACATCTATCAGGGCGACGAGTTGTGGAACTTCACGCTGGTCGACCCCGATAACCGGCGACCGGTGGACTACGAGGTTCGGCTAAAGGCTCTCGCCGAGCTCGCCGACGTGGACGAGCGATTGCACACCAAGGGCGCGACAGACCTGTTCGACGGACGGCTCAAGCTCCTCATTACGCAGCGCTTACTTCACCTTCGGCGGCATGCGGTCGACCTTTTCACGCAGGGCGGATATCGCCGCCTGACCGTGGAAGGCCCTCGAGCGAGGCATGTTCTAGCGTACGACCGCTGCCTGGGCGATCGCCATTGTGTAACGGTTGCATCGCGGCTCACCGGATCGTCGGCATTAGGCCAAGAGGCTGAATGGTGGCGCGATACTACGGTTCAACTGCCGCAATCTGCGGCCAACAATCGATGGTATTCCGAGATCCTTGGGGACGAGCTCGACGCCAGAAGTGGGCGTCTCGAGCTCGGGTCGGTACTCGAAAAACTTCCTGTGGCAGTGCTCGTGAACTAGGTTGTCGCCAGACATGATTCCCTCCGCTTCAAAGACCACCGTCGCGTACTTCTCAATGGAGATCGCCCTCGACAAGGCGATTCCCACCTATAGCGGCGGCCTGGGTGTGCTTGCTGGCGACACGCTTCGTTCGGCGGCCGACCTATCGGTGCCGGTCGTCGGCGTCACGCTGCTCCACCGAAAGGGCTATTTCGAGCAACACATCGACCGCAACGGCAACCAGTCCGAGCGGCCGGCCGTTTGGCGCCCTGAGGATGTTCTCGAGGCCGTCGACGCGCGCGCGTCCGTAACGATCGAAGGCCGCACCGTGGCGATTCGTGCCTGGAAATATCCGGTGCGTGGCGTGACCGGACACGAAGTTCCGGTCTACCTGCTCGATACGCAGCTCCCGGAAAACAGCGAGTTCGACCGCACGCTGACCGACTCACTCTACGGCGGCGACAGCCATTATCGCCTGCTGCAGGAAGTCGTACTCGGAATGGGCGGCGCCGAACTGCTTCGCGCACTCAACCGACCCGCCGAGATCTATCACCTGAACGAGGGTCACTCGGCGCTGTTGACGCTGTGCCTCCTCGAGTGGCAGCTCGACGGTCGCAAGGCGTTCGAGTTGGATGAGTCGGACATTGAAACGGTGCGCCGTCGCTGCGTATTCACGACGCACACGCCGGTGCCGGCCGGTCACGACAAGTTTCCGATCGACATGGTGCGGTCGGTCCTCGGTGAGGAGCAGGTCGCGCTGCTCGATGCGGCGCACTGTCTCGACGATGGTGGACTCAACCTCACCCATCTCGCGCTGCGCCTCGCTCGATTCGTCAACGGCGTGGCCATGAAGCACCGCGAAGTGTCGCAGGGAATGTTTCCCAACTTCCCGATCGACGCGATCACCAACGGAGTGCACGCCGGCACGTGGACGTCGCCGGCGTTTCAACGTTTGTTCGACAAACGCATTCCGGAGTGGCGCACCGACAATCTGTATCTCCGATACGCCGTTGGCATTCCGCTGACCGAGATTCGCGCGGCACATGCGGAATCGAAGAAGGCGATGATCGCCGCCGTTGCCGCGCGCACCGGTGTGTCGCTCGATCCCAAGGTCTTCACCATCGGCTTTGCTCGTCGCGCCACGCCGTATAAGCGCGCCGACTTGATGTTCACCGACCTGGCTCGCCTCTCAGAAATCGCGACTGGCGTCGGTCCGCTACAGATCGTCTTTGGTGGGAAGGCCCATCCGCATGACGGCGGTGGCAAGGATCTCATTCGACGGATTCACCAGGCCGCTGCCGCCCTCCGCGACAACGTGACGGTCGTCTACGTCGAGAACTACGAGATGGAGATTGCCGCGGCCATGGTCGCCGGCGTCGATCTCTGGCTGAACAATCCGATGAAACCGCTCGAGGCGAGCGGCACGAGCGGGATGAAGGCTGCGATGAACGGTGTGCCCAGCCTCAGCGTCCTCGACGGCTGGTGGATCGAAGGCCACGTCGAAGGCGTCACTGGCTGGTCGATCGGCGGTCTCGATCCCGAAGGCGATCAATCCAAGGACGCGAATGAGATTTATCTCAAGCTCGAACGCGTCATCCTGCCGCTGTACTACGGCCTGCCCTTCGCCTATGCCGAAGTGATGCGGTCGGCGATCTCGATCAACGGATCGTTCTTCAACACGCAGCGCATGGTCGAGCAGTACGTTCGCAATGCCTACTTCCCAGATGACAGCACGGCCTTGGTCGAGGCAGTGACTGGCCGCTAGTCGCCGTTCTGTTTCAAATGCAACAAAGCGGGGGCGCGACGAAGTCGCGCCCCCGCTTTCCATATCTCCAGCACCCAGCGCCTGTTCTACGACCTAGCTACTCGCGCCCAACGCCTCGATCTCCACTTCCGTCGTCTTGCGCACGGCACGAAGCGCAGTGTTTCCGGCCACGATCGCGCCGAGGACGATGTAGATGTAGAAAGTGTAGAAGCGCCACCAGAGCAGTGCTGCCGCGAACAGCGACGGTCCAATCACGCCGGCAAGCGCCGCGCGGAACGCCAGTTCGACCGCGCCACCGCCGCCCGGCGCCGGAACGACCGCTGCCCCGTACAGCAATCCGAGCGGCCAAAGCGCCAGCGGCGCGAGCGGCGCGTCGGCACCAGCTCCGAGCACGAGTGCCGGAAGAACGCAGAGACGCATCGCTACGTGTAGCGCCGACATCAGGTACGATGCGGCTGCCCATCGGAGATCGACGTGCTTGACGCTGTCGACCGTCGCGCGCACCTGCGCAAACCAGCGCTGGATCACATCCCAGCGCTTACCGCCCAGCCCTAGCCGCCGCGCCCAACGAGGCGGTTGATCGCCGATGTGCCGCCGCGACAGAAGCACGGCGAGCGTGCCCATTCCGATCACGAACCCGGAATACGCGCCAACTACGCCGACCAACGCGCCGAGAACCACGCCTGCGTGTCGGAAAACGATCGCGACAATGATTACGACTGTCGCCAACGACAGCGCCTCGAGAAACAACTCGGCGAACAACACCACCAGTGCACTCGGCGTTGGTACACCAGCCTCGGCGAGAACCAGAAAGCGCGCGGGCTCCGCTCCAGAACGCGCCGGCGTGATCGACGCACCGAAATCTCCAGCGAGCGTCGTACGCAACGCGGTGGTGAAGCTCAGGCGGATGTGCGCCGCCTTGGCGCTCCACGTGATCTTCCAGGACCGCGTCAGGATCTCGACGAGCACCGCGGTAATCGCCAGCAAATGTGACCGCGCCGGCAGACCGATCGCACTACCGGCGCGCCACCACCGGAGGATGAAGAAGACCGAGACGCCGATCACTGCCGCGAACGACGCGGCTGTGAAGGCCCAACGCTTCCACGTCATGCGGAACGGGTTTCTACTGTCATGGCTCTCGGCATCACTACATGTTAATACGCGTGTACGCCACGTGTTTGCACTGCCACCAGCAACTTGGCACCAACGATGCCATCGAGCGATTCCCGGTGGGTCGCCGCCTGGCCTTCGACGCAGCCAAGGGACGCTTGTGGGTGGTCTGCGCCGCGTGCGCGCGCTGGAATCTCACGCCGATCGAAGAGCGATGGGAAGCGGTCGAGGACTGCGAACGCCTTTTCCGTGGCCAAATCCTTCGCGCTCAAACGGACAACATCGGCCTCGCCAAACTTCCCGACGGTACAGAGCTGATTCGGATCGGAACTCCGCTCCGCCCCGAATTTGCCGCGTGGCGATACGGGCGCATCTTCACTTCGCGGCTGCATCGCCGGATCGCGGCAATTGGTGTGACTGGAGCGATAGTGGGCGCCGGGGCATTTGCGGTTTCGGGGTCGCTGTCCGCGGCGCAGGTGGCGCTGCTGTCGCCTTTCGCGATCCACGTCATTCGCGCCGGCACTCTGGCGACAATTGCCCTTCGCCGCCGGCTCGCTCCTCTCCGCGTTGTTGGCAATGATGCCAAAGCGCTCCGCGTCGTGCGCGCGGACCTCGACCACACGCGGCTGATCGTCGAACCCGGAGTTCCGATTCGGCTTCAGCTCAAACACAGTTACGGGCATCAGGAACTGACTGGCGAGCGCGCAGCGCGCGCAATCACGGCGCTTCTCGCGGGCATCAACGGAGCCGGCGCGCGAACAAAGACCGTCGTGTCGGCTGTGTCATTCATTGCGGAATCAGGCGATCCCGATGGCGCAATCGCACGTGTGAGCGCCGACGCGGAACAGCGACGCGGTGATTTCGATGAACGCTATGCCTCATTCGCGCGCGGCGATTGGATGCGTTTCGATTGGGGACAAGGCGCTGAACCGTTCCCCTGGCGAAAACGCACCAACGTCGAGCCGCGCAATCCCGGTGCGCTCTACCAACTTCCAGCGGTGGAGCGCTTGGCGCTCGAGATGGCGCTTCACGAGCGCAGCGAACAGTTCGCACTCGACCAGGAGCTCGCATCGCTCGAGCGTGATTGGCGCGAGGCCGAGGAAGTTGCTGCCATCGCCGACGATCTTCTCGTTCCTCCCAATGTTCGAGACAGACTCGACGAATCCAAGCCACGCGGCTGAGAAAAACGAAGGGCCCAGACACCGTCTGGGCCCTTCGCGTTTTCACATCTCAACGCTCAACCTTTTCGGTTGATCCCTTCTTCATCCGCAGCACCACCGCTCGCCGACGCACTCGGCTTGATGATGTGGCTGATCTGCTGACGAGCATCGTCGATGTGCCGCTTCGTCGCTACATCGGTCGCGCGCTTAGCGGCACCGGCCAGTTCAGCGTCGAGCTGTTTCAATTCTCCACGAAGCATCGACTTGATTTCGCCGGTGTTGGCCGCCGGCGCCGCACCACCGCGCCCGCCGCCACCACCACCACCACGTCCCGTGGCGGCAGCCGCTGTTGCGGGCGGATTGATCTTATCGCCGACGTCCCGCAGGTATGCGCGCTGGAGACCGCGACGATAGACGTCGATCTTCACCGCACCGCTGCCGTAGATCTCGGTGAACACGCCGTGCCGAAGATCGCCCAGCATCTCGGCGAGCGTGTAGGTCTCGGCCGAAGTCTTTGCGAGAGCTTCAGACTCGATGAGGCGCGTCATCTTGGCATCGTTGAGCAAATTCGTAATCAATGCCGACTGCGCATTCACGATTCGCGAGACCTCGCCGTTCGGTTCGATCTTGCGCAGGATGTCGTTGTCGATCAACCAGGTTGGTGTTTGCAGCGCGTTGTCGGAAATGAACTTCATGGCCTGTGACTGACGCGCCTTGGGAACTGGCGTGAAGCGCGGGCCCGGCTGATCGCCGTATTTCTCCTGCGAGTTCATACCGCCTACAAGATTGGCGACGTGACCCATCTCGGTGCGGAACTGTCCGATCTGTCTGTTGTAGAGTTCCGCGAGAACGTCGTAATCCTCGGTCGGCTTCACCGTGGCGCTTTCGATCCACTGCATGTTCCGCTTCAGGTTCTTGATGCCGAGTTCAGTGGCGCGCACCGGATCGATGTCGCCAACGGCCTCGGTCTCGTCACCCGGATCCGAACCGAACGCACCCGAGGTCGAGAAGCGCAGCCACGGCTTGGTGTCCTGCTCGCGTGCCCATTGATCGAGTATCGTGCGCTCGGCTTCAGCACCGGCGATCTGTTCGGCGCCGGTCCTGCGGCCGCCCTGCTGCGCCACCTGCATTGGTGCATTGATCGGCGCGTAACCCCAGTGTGTCGCCCACTTGTCGTAGGGTCCAATGCCAGGGACCAGCAGGTCGACTGGAATCTTGTCTTCCGGCTGCGCGACGTAGTTGAAGCGCGAGTAATCCATCAACGTCGACACGTGGCCCATGCGGCGCAGGAAGTCAGCGTTGCGAATGCTGTCGATCGGATACTGCGAGCTCGCCTTCATGTTGTGCTGGAAGCCGAGCGTGTGCCCGACTTCGTGCGCGAGTACGTACTCGAGCAGACGGCCCATGAGTTCGTCCGGCACCGGGAACTGGCGCGCGCGCGGATCGAGCGCCGCGACCTGCGTGAAATACCACGTACGCGCCAAGTTCTGCACGTTGTGATAGAACTGGATGTGCGCGTTGAGAATCTCGCCTGAACGCGGGTCGTGCACGTTCGGTCCAGACGCGTTCTCGGTCGTCGACGGCAACCAACGCACGACTGAGTAGCGCGCATCTTCAGGCGACCAATCCGGATCGTTCGTTGGGGCAATTTTGCCAACGATCGCGTTCTTGAAGCCAGCCGCTTCGAACGCCGGCTGCCAGTCTTCGATCGCCTTGATCATGTACGGACGCCACTTCACCGGCGTATTGGCGTCGAGGTAGTACACGATCTGCTTCACCGGTTCCGAAACCGCGGCGGTCGGATCCTTCTTCTCGAGACGATAGCGCGTGATGAAGCAGCGCTGATCGTCGGCCACACGCTGCGATGGCTGCGAGTAGTCGGTAACCGTGAGATTGAAGTAGCCAACGCGATTGTCGCAGAGACGCGGCTGCATCGGCGTCTCGGGCAGCTTATGGAAGCTGTACGACATCACGATTGTCGCCGACGGCGCGGTCACGCCCGCCGGTGCGCCACGTCCACCGCCACGTCCGGTTGCCGGAGTCGCGCCGCGGCCGGCGCCGTTGCTCGCAAACGTCAACGTCGACGAGACGTTCACGTTATCTGGGAACGCCGCAACGTGTTCGATCCACGAACGCGTCGCGTCGATCTGGTATCCGGCGCCAATGCGCTGCCCCGGCGACAGTTCTTGCGGTGGTTGCGTGAACATGCGCGACACGTCGATCACTGCCGCGCTGTCTGGTCCGTACGACTCAACGTTGAACGTTGCGAGAATCGGATGGACGTTCGACGCGGCAACTGCACCAGCGACTGGCGACGTCGTGTCGCTCGCCATGACTTCGTATGAAATGCCGCGCAGCAACACGCGGTTGTCCTTTCGCTCGAAGCGCAGCATGCGGTTGCCCACGGCCTGACCACCGTAACCCGCGCCGAGGGTGGTCTGCGCGATTTCCTGAACGAGGAGAAGGTCCTTGTTCATCTCTCGGCGCGGAATCTCGAACAGCACCCGCTCGCCGATTCGATGAACCTTGAACAATCCGCTCTTCGTCTGCGCCTGTGCGGTGACGACGCGATTGTACGGTTGCGGATTCGCCGCTCCTGCCTGTGCGGCGCCTCCCGCTCCACCTCGACCGCCGCGGCCAGCTCCGCCCCCGGCGGGCTGTCCCTCGGACGTATCGCCAGGAATCGTTGGCGCGCCGCCGCCAGACGGTTGGGTTTGTGTCGCCGGTCGCGTTGGGGCGCTGGCCGCAGGTGCGGGAGCAGGAGCCGGTGGCTGGGACGCCGTGCAGCCAATCGCTACGGCTGCGACGACAGCGCTCCCGAAGACGAGAGCAGAACTCGTTCGCATAAAACCGCCTGATGGTGATGAGAAGGACGCCAGATCAGGCTAGTCGGCCGAGATCGGCCGCAGCCCGGCAAGGGGAGAACGTGCGACTTCCCCCTGACGTTGGCAACCAGGCTCAGCACGTTAGAATTTCCTGTTGGTTCGGTTCGGCCCCAATCGACACACAACCTCGAGGCCCATCGTGCGACGCTTCAAGATTCTTCTAGCGGCTCTCGCCTTTCCTGCGACGCTCGCGGCGCAGCGTGACTCGCTGGCCTTCACGGGCCTTCGGTGGCGCGAAATCGGGCCGTACCGCGGTGGGCGTTCCGTGGCCGGTACGGGCAACCCATCACGACCCGACGAGTTCTGGATGGGGACGACGGGAGGCGGCGTCTTCAAGTCAGTCAACGCTGGGCAGTCGTGGGCGCCGGTGAGCGACAAGTACTTCGGCGGCACTATCGGCGCCATCGCCGTGGCACCATCGGCGCCCGATGTGGTCTTCGCCGGCGGCGGCGAATACCCGATTCGCGGTAACGTCTCGCATGGCGATGGCGTCTGGAAGACAACCGACGGCGGAAAAACCTGGACGTTCATGGGCCTCGGCGACACTCGTCAGATCGCCGACATCATCGTGCATCCGACGAATCCGGATCTCGTATACGTCGGCGCGCTTGGCCACGTCTGGGCTCCGAACGCTGAGCGTGGAGTCTTTCGGTCGAAGGACGGCGGCAAAACGTGGGAGAAGATTCTATTCCGCAACGATTCCACCGGCGTCGTCGATCTCGTCATGGACCCCAAGAATCCAAACGTGCTCTACGCCGGCTTGTGGCAGGCGGGACGTACGCCGTGGAGCTTGTCGTCGGGCGGCAATGGCAGCGGAATGTTCAAGACGATCGACGGCGGTGACCACTGGACGGAGATCACGAAGAATCCAGGGCTGCCCGAGGGCATCTGGGGCAATATCGGGATCACCGTCTCCGGCGCGAACCCCAATCGCATGTGGGCCAACATCGAGGCTGATTCCGGGGGCGTGTTTCGGTCGGACGACGCAGGAAAAACGTGGATTCGCACGAACTCCGATCGCAATCTTCGCCAGCGCGGCTGGTACTACACGAAAATTCACGCCGATCCGAACGACACGAACGTCGTATACGACAACAACGTGTCATTCATGAAGTCGACTGACGGCGGCAAGACATTCCGTCCGGTCCGCGGCGTTCCGCACGGAGATTCGCACGATCTCTGGATCGATCCCAAGAATTCGAATCGCATGATCGAATCGGACGACGGCGGCTCCACGGTGAGCATCGACGGCGGTAAGACCTGGTCCGACGAAGACTTTGCGACCGCGCAGTTCTATCACGTCATTACAACGACACACGTGCCGTATCACATCTGCGGTGCGCAGCAGGATAACTCAACGCTCTGCGGGCCGAGTCGCGGCACATTAGACATTTCTGATTGGCTCGAAGCGGGGGGTGGCGAATCCGGCTGGATCGCGCCTCGCAACGACAATCCAGACGTCGTCTACGCGGGCAGCTATGGCAACCTGCTCACCCGTAAGGATCTGCGTACCGGAATCACGGTGAACGTGAATCCGTGGCCGGACAATCCGATGGGGCACCCGGCCATGGATCCGAAGTACCGCTTCCAGTGGACCTTTCCGATCACCGTTTCGAAGCACAATTCGAATGTCGTCTATGCCGGCTCGAACGTCGTCCACAAGACGACGACCGGCGGAAACAGCTGGACGGTGATCTCGCCCGATCTCACGTATCATGATCCCGCGACGCTCGGCAATTCCGGCGGTCCGATCACGAAGGATCAGACGTCGGTCGAGTACTACGCAACGATCTTCATCATCGAAGAATCGCCGGTCACGGCGAATACCATCTGGACCGGCTCCGACGACGGCAAGGTGTTCGTGACGCGCAACGGCGGTGCAAAGTGGACCGACGTCACGCCGCCGGACATGGCGAAGTTCACGCGCGTCTCGAGCATCGACGCGTCACGCTTCGGCGAATGCATCGCATACGTCGCGGCCAATCGTTTCCAACTCGATGACGACCGCCCGTACCTCTGGAAGACCGCCGATTGCGGCGTGCATTGGACGAAGATCGACAACGGCATTTCGCAGAGCGAATTCACGCGCGTACTTCGTGAGGACCCCGGCAAGCGCGGGCTTCTCATCGCCGGCACCGAACGCGGTGTGTGGTACTCGCCCGACGACGGCGGGCATTGGCAATCGTTGCGCCTCAACCTGCCGATGGTTCCCGTGCACGATCTTGCGTTCAAGCAGGGCGACGTGGTCATCGCGACGCATGGCCGCGGCTTCTACGTCATGGACGACATCTCGACACTCGAGCAGATGTCGGATGTAATCGCTGCCAAGCCCGCATATCTCTTCAAGCCGCGTGATCAAACCCGTCTGGCATCGGGCGGCGGTTTCGGCGGTTTCGGCGGAGGTGCAACCAATCCGGCAAACATTACCCCGGAGAATGCGCCGATTCATCCGGTCGGTGAGAACCCGCCGACCGGGGTGACGGTGCAGTACTGGCTCAAGACCGGCGGCGAAGACGTGGGACTCGACTTTCTCGATGCGGCGGGGAAAGTCCTACGGAGCTATTCGAGCAAACAGGATTCCGCGGGTCCACGACCACAACCCGGCGAGGAGGGCTTCGTACCGCCGCCGCCCCGCGTTGCGAACAAACGCGGCGTCAACACGTTCCTGTGGAACATGCGGTACCCCGATGCGTCGAGCTTCCCGGGAATGATTCTCTGGGCGGCGAACGTCACCGGACCGCTCGTTCCTCCGGGCGCGTATCGTGTCCGCCTCACAATACGCGGGCAGCCCGTCGGCACCGAGTCGTTCAAGATCATCGCCGATCCGCGCATCAGTGCGACCCTCACTGACTGGCAAGAACAGTCACGCCTGGCCATGCAGGTGCGCGACCGGTTCTCCGACGCAAACGATGCGGTGAAGGACATTCGCCGGATCAAAGCCGAGTTGGCAGATCGTCAAACGAAGGTCCCTGCGGCGCAGCAGGGCGAATTCACCGCTCTGTCCAAGGCGTTTAGCGCTGCGATTTCCGAAGTCGAAGATTCTCTCTATCAGACGAAGAACCGGAGCGGCCAGGATCCACTCAACTACCCGATTCGTCTCAACAACAGAATCGGCGCGCTCATGGGCGTGGTGGCATCGTCCGGCGGACGGCCGACAACGCAGTCGTACCAGGTCTACACCGTTCTCTCATCGGAGCTCACGAAACAACTCGTGAAGTTGAAGCAGGCGCGCGAGGCCAACCTTCCCAAGCTCAACGCGCTGCTCCGCGCCGCCGGACTGAAACAGATCGACCCGACTGGACCGATTCCGTAGTACTCGGCGCTCGGTGTGTTCCGTGATTCTCGATTCACCACGGAACAACCGAACGCTCGTCACACGGGGATTGCCATGCCCATCGCATGGTAGCCCTTGTCGACGTAAACCGTGTTGCCCGTAATCGCGCCTGCCATTGGCGATGAGAGAAACGTCGCGACTGCGCCGACATCCTCTGCGGTGAGCTTCTCGGTCAGCGGCGCGTTTTGCGAAACGTATTCCACCATCTTCTCGATGATGCCGATCGCGCTGGCAGCGCGTGACGCCAGCGGGCCCGCGGAAATCGTGTTCACACGACACCCGAATTTGCGTCCCGCTTCGAATGCCAGCGTGCGCGTGTCGCTCTCGAGTGCCGCCTTTGCCGACGACATGCCGCCGCCGTATCCGGGAATCACTCGCTCGCTCGCGAGGTACGTAAGCGACACGAATGATCCGTGCTCTCGCATCAGTGGCCCAAAACGCTGAACCATGGACACCATCGAATACGCACTCGCGCTCACTGCACCGAGATATCCGTTTCGACTGACTTCGAGCAGCGGCTTCTTCACTTCGGGGCCATTGGCCAGCGAGTGCACGACGATGTCGAGCGGTCGCTCGCCAAAATCGGCGACCAGTCGGTCCGCCAATCCGCCGATCGAACAATCGCCGACGTCTTTGTATCGCTTGTTCGCGCGAACGTCGTCGGGGATCTGATCGAACGTGTCGTACACGGCGTCGAGCGGATAGATCTTCTCGAACGTGAGCAACTCACCCGACGAGAGTTTTCTTGACTCGTCCATCTTCCCGCGCTCGAGCAGATTAAGGAAGATGTTCAGCGCCGGCGGCCAGGTGCCGACACACACGCTCGCTCCAGCTTCGGCCAATGCCTTGGCGATGGCGAATCCGAAACCGGCATCGTCGGCGACGCCCGCCACCAGAGCGCGCCGGCCAGTGAGATCGATCTTGAGCATTGGCGCAATATACTGGAGCCTGTCAGACTGAGGCGTCCGGCGTCCGGCGTCCGGCGTCCGGCGTCCGGCGTCAGGCGTCCGGCGTCCGACGGGCTGCGGGGTGCGGTATCGTGCATCGGTCGGGTGAGCTGCGCTCGGATGGTCGAGTCCGGCGCGCCATTTGCCTCCGCAGTTCGAACGCCGTACGCCTCACGCCTCACGCCTCACGCCTCACGCCTCACGCCGTACGCCTCACGCTCACCCCTCGCCGCCGCCCCGCACGCGACAGGCATGCAACCTGAAACAGACTCCCTCGTGACGATCCCAGCCCCTGAATTCGGCTTGAGCGACGGTGCACGTGATTACCCCGTCGCTCCGGGACCGTCGTTTGCCCTCGGTCTGTGGCGGTTAGCCGCCGCCGACGTCTCCAGCGGCAATCGCGTGACCCTACTCCGTGACGGGCCTGCAACCTTCGATGCCATGGTTGGACTGATCGACGCGGCGACCGCGAGCGTTGCGCTCGAGAGCTACATCTTCCGCTCGGACGAAGTCGGCCACCGCATGGCCGACGCGCTCATTCGCGCCGTGAAGCGCGGCGTCGCAGTGAGGCTGCAACTCGATTGGATCGGCGGGCGCGGCACGTCGCGAAAGTTTCTGCGCTCGCTTCGCGAGGCCGGCGTCAAGGTCGCTGTTTTCAATCCGCTCGGCTTTCACCGCTGGCTCGGACTCGTGCCGCGCGACCACCGCAAACTACTCGTGGTCGATGAGAGTGTTGGCATTACCGGCGGTTTGGGCGTGGGACGCGAATGGACCACCGGTGTGCAGAAGACGCATCGCTCACGGTGGCGCGATACGGCGGTCAAAATCGAAGGTCCCGCCGCGCACGACATGGTGCAGGCGTTCGACCGCATGTGGGACCGCACGACCGGCACCGAGCGACGTGGGTCGCATCGCTTCCTTCGTCGGAAAGCGCGAGGCGCGCATATCGATCCGGCAACGCACGAACCAGCGCTCGTCGGAATCATCGAAGGCGAACCGCTCAAGCTTCGCGTCTCGCGCGCCCTGCAGATTCAGGCCATTTCTGCAAAACGATCTATCTGGATAGCGACGGCGTACTTCACACCGTCGCCGTCCGAGATCGAAGCTCTGAACGGCGCAGCACGCGATGGCGTCGACGTGCGCATCCTCGTGCCGAGTCGGAATGACCATCCGTGGGTGGCAATGCTCGCGCGACGCTTCTATCGACGCTTGCTCACGAACGGTGTGCGCATTTGGGAATGGCAGGGCGAGATGATGCACGCCAAAACCGCGGTGGTCGACGGGCGCTGGGTACGTGTCGGATCGACAGATTTCAACCCGCTCGGAGTCGCGATCAACTACGAGCTCGACGCGGTCATCGAGGACAAGCATCTCGGCGAAGAGGCCGAGCAGATGTTCCTCGCCGACCTCGAGGAATCGCGTGAAGTCACGTTGTAAGGCAGCATCGCTCGTTCGAGCAGCTGTTCTCGCTCTGAGTGTCGCGACATCGGCGGTCGCGCAATCTGATTCATCCGCACATCAGCGTTCGCTGTTCACCTGGCGGGACGGCATTCTCGCCGGCGGCTTCGTCGTCGCGACGTTCGCTATCCGTCCGCTCGACAAGAGCGCGGCCGACCTGCTTCAATCGCCGGAGCGGCAGAAAAGCTCGGTCTACAAACTCGGAGCGAAGGGGTTTCGCACAATCGCGCTTCCTGGGGCGTTCATCATCGGTACGACGATGTATGCGGTCGGCCGCGTCACCAAAGTCGACCGGCTCGCGGAGCTCGGACTCTATGGGACGGAAGCGCTGGTCGTAGGTGAAGGCACAGGAAGCATTCTCAAGGACGTATTCGGGCGCGCGCGCCCGTGGGTCGATTCCGTTCCCAACCCCGACAACTGGCAGCTGCTCCGCGGCTTCAGCGGTGGCGACAAGTTTCGCTCCTTCCCCTCCGGACATACCGTGGCGGGCTTCGCTGCGGCGGCCGCGGTGAGCAGCGAAGCAAGTCGCTGGTGGCCGCACGCGATCTACTTTGTCGGTCCGGCGATGTACGGCGGCGCAGCGCTCATTGGCGTGTCGCGCATGTATGACAACCGGCACTGGGCGAGCGATGTGCTGGTAGGCGCGGCGATCGGAACCTTCGCTGGAACCAAGGTGGTGCGCTATCATCGTACGCACCCAGACAATCGTCTTGATCGATGGTTGTTGCGCGCGTCGCTTTCTCCCTCCGATCCATCGCACATCTCGTTTTCAATCCTGCCGGCACTGACTCGCCGCTAGCCCGTCTCCGCGCTTCATGAAGCCGGGGATCGTTGTCATGGCCGAGTTGGGCGGTGAGCTCGCGGTTCGTCTCCGCGAGATCCAGGAGCGCTTCGACCCGCGAATGGCGGCCGAGTTGCCGCCGCATGTTACGATCACCGGTTCGTCGGGTATGGGGCCAATCGTGCCCGAAACCACCGATGACGAATTGCGGCGCGCGCTCGAGCCGGTCGCCAAGGCGTGCATGCCCTTCAGCGTCGTGCTGGAGCCCCCGATGCGTTTCATGCAGAGTACCGTGGTCGTCATGCAGATCGATCCCAATGGTCCCATTCGCGCGCTGCACGAACAGATCAAACAGAGCGGACTGCGATACGAACAGCCACGCTTCACCTTTACACCCCATCTGACGCTGAGCTTCTATCCCGAGCTCACGCGTGATCGCTTGCGCGACCTCGTGCGCGTCCGTTTCTCCGAACCAGTGTTGATCGATTCGATTCAAGCGTATCGATCGACGAACCTCACGACGACCAAGAAAGTGCTCGATCTCCCACTCACTGGCGCCGCTGCTCGATGAGCGATCTCGAACATTCCATCCGCACACTCGCCCCGCCAGAAATCCTCGACCGGATCGAAGCCGACGCCGACGCGATGGTTGGCCGCGCGTTCGTTGCCGTCGCTGCCGAGTATTTCGCGCAGACGCGCAACCGCGACCATCGCGTGTCGACGCCGCACACGCCCGCCGAACTCTCGACGCGTTTCGATGAACCGGCGCCGAGAACCGGGCGATCGCTCGAGAGCATTCTCGCACGACTACGCACCGAAGTCCTCCCGGACAGCAACCACTTGTACCATCCGCGATACGTCGGTCATCAGATCGCGGGCCCACTCCCCGCAGCGGTGTGGACCGAGCCGATCACCGCGGCGCTGAATCAGTCGCTTGCCGTATTCGAGATGTCACCCGTTGGCACAGTGCTCGAGCATCGGGTGATTTCGTGGATGTGCGATCTCGCTGGATTCCCGAAGGGCAGTGGAGGCACCCTCACGAGCGGCGGCACCGAAGCGACGTTCACGGCGCTACTCGCCGCACGCGGCGCAGTGTTGCCAGATGCATGGTCGACGGGCGTAGGCGCAGATCCACCGGTGCTCCTGTGCGGTGAGCACGCGCACTACGCGGTTACCCGCGCGGCCGCCGAACTCGGGCTCGGGCTCCGTAGCGTGCTGCCGATTCGCTCTCGGAATCACAAGATGGATCCCGACGCGCTCCGTCAGGCGCTCGATCAGCTTCGCGCATCGGGAAAGAAGGTCATGGCTGTCGTGGCGACTGCAGGTTCGACGGCGACTGGTTCGTTCGACGACATCGACTCAATCGCGACGCTGTGCGACGATCATGGCGTATGGCTGCACATCGACGCGGCCCACGGAGGCTCGGCGCTACTGTCAAAACGCCACAGCCATCGCCTGCGCGGAATTGATCGTGCTCGGTCAATCGCCTGGGATCCGCACAAGATGATGCTCATCCCCTCACAAGCGGGAATGCTACTCGTGCGCAATGAGCGTGATCTCGACGGCGCATTTTCGCAGCGTGCGCCGTACCTCTTTCAGGGTGCGGATGGCGAGCGCGTGTGGGATCAGGGCACACGGAACTTCGCCTGTTCTCGACGCGCAGATGTTCTGAAGGTCTGGGTCGCCCTACTTCGCTACGGCATTGACGGACTCGCCGAATTGCACGACTACTTCTGCGATCTCGCGCGCATTGTGTGGGAGGAGATTTCCCAACGCCCGGAGTTCGAAGCAATGCACGAACCGGAATCGAACATTCTGTGCTTCCGGTACGTCGGCGACGGCTCTCGGAACGACGAAGCGCTCGATCAGCTCAATCGTGAGCTGCGCGAGCGCTACAATAAGTCGGGCGAAGGCTGGATTACGGCAACGAATCTCGATGGTCGCCGGGTGCTACGTGTGACGATGATGAATCCGCGTACCACCGCTGCCGATGTCCGCCACGTTCTCGACGGACTTGCGGCAGTCGGCCGAACGTTATGACACGGGCGTGATCGCTTTCTTGATCGCTGCTTCGAGGTCCTGCTTTCCGCCAAGTCCCGTGTAGACGACCTTGCCCGCCTTGTTCACGACGACGACGTACGACGTTGCAGGCACGTCGTACGCACCTGTCGCGTTTCCTTTATTGTCGAAGAACTGATCGCCCGGCAGTGAATGCTTCTCCACGAACTGCTTTACGCGTTCGGGCGTCTGGTTCACCGACACGGCAACGCCGACGAATTTGATCTGCGAGCCGTACTTCTTAGCGGCGGCGAGGAGCGTGGGCTCGAGCTCTTTGCAGTTCGGGCACCATGTCGCCCAAAACTCCATGATCACCGGCGTTTTGCCGATGTACTGCGCGAGATCGGCCGCCTTTCCATCGAGCGTCTGCATCTTCGCCGCCGGCGCCACACTTCCAATCTCGATTCCGAGATCCTGCGCCTGCGCCACTCGGCTAGATGTCAGGAGCGCAGCGACACCAAAGGCGATCGCCATCGATTTTCTAGCGCCCAACGTCCAGCGCTTGGCTACAGAGTTCATATGATCAGCTGCCCCATTTTGACGAGATAGTACTGCGCCACTCCAATCATCACGAGCGCGAACACCCGCTTCACCCAGACCATCCAGAGCCCAGCACGCGGCAAGCGCGCGAGTGATCCAGACGACAGACCAACCACCACGAGCAACGTGCACATTCCAAGCGAAAACACGAACAGATAGGTGAATCCGAGCGCCGCACTCTTCGTCGTGGACACCCACGTCAGCACCGCGGCCATCACCGGTGCCGAGCATGGAGCTGCCACCAGCCCCGACATCGCACCCATCGTAAACGCGCCAGATGCTCGACCCGCTGTTCCCGCTGTGCTTGCCCTTTGCAGAATTGCACTCGGCACGCGAACCGGGAGAACATCCAGCATTGCCAGTGCCGCAATCAGCAACAGGTTCGCCATGGCGAAGTACAGCCAGGGATTGGTACTCACCGAACCAAAGAGCGTTCCGGTGAGACCGGCAAACAGACCCAGCGCCGAGTAAACCAGCGCGAGTCCCAATACGTACATGAGAGTGAGCAGCGCTGGCCGCCAACGGGGCGGACGCGTCGCGCCCGAAGCCTGTTCGCCGACGGACGTTCCTCCAACGATCGCCGCGGTGATTGGGATCATCGGATAAATGCACGGCGTCAGGCTGGTCAGCACGCCGCCGAGGAAAATCGCCGGAAGCGCCCGCAGGGGACTAGAAAGGTCAGGCAGCAAGCGGAGGCGCGGGAAGAAGGAAGCAAAGCCGTTAACGCCGCGGGTAATGGCGACGTCAGCTATCTGGAGGGAAAGCTATGCGCACCGCATACGAGAAAGAACGTGTGCGCCTGTACAGACTAGTTCTGGCCGGCGCCATGTGGTTCCCGGCAACCGTCGCCGCCCAGAGTGGACATGTTCATCCCGTGGGGGCCGACAGGCCGGTAACCGACAGCGCGCGCATGGCCGGAATGGCCGAACACGCCATGAGCGGGCCGATGGACGAGAACATGATGAAACACATGGAGCTCTCGCCCGCCAGAACGGCCACCCGCGATGACAGCCTGCGCGCCACGCGCGTCGCCGCGGATCTGAAACGCGCAATCGCCAAATATCAGGACACCGCGGTTGCAATCGCCGACGGCTACAAGATGTTCTTGCCGAATGTAAAGACCCAGCACGTGTACCATTTCACGAACAATGCACGCGCCTTTACATCCGTCTTTCGTTTCGATCCGGCCAAGCCAACGTCGGTCCTTTACAAGCGCGGCGACGACGGGAGGCTCCAGCTCGTGGGCGCGATGTACACGATGCCGCGCAACGCGAGCATCAAGCGCCTCAATGACCGGGTTCCTTTAGGCATCGCGCGCTGGCACAAGCACGTGAACTGGTGCCTGCCCAAGAAAGGAAACGAAGCACGCTGGCTCGAGCAGAAGAATGGCAAGCCGGTGTTCGGTCCCGAGAGCTCTATCTCCACGAAGGCCGCATGCGATGCCGTGAACGGCGACTTTCACGATCACCTGTTCGGCTGGATGCTCCACGCCAATGTCTTCGAGGGCACCGACCTCGCGTCGATCTTCGCAGACGACCATCACGACCAGGGGCACAAAACGAACTGAGACGTTGGGGGCGGGCGATAGTTGACAAAGTCAACCATCGGACCAACCTTGCAGCATGCGTCCTATCGAACAGCGGGCCGACTCCGTCCGCGAATTCAACCGCTTCTACACACGCCGCATCGGCGTGCTCGGTGAAGGCCATCTCGGCGGCCCATTCTCACTCACCGAAACGCGAGTCCTCTACGAACTCGCACACCGCAACCGGCCAACGGCGTCGGAAATTGGCGACGCTCTCGGGCTTGATCGCGGATACCTGAGCCGCACGCTCCGAGCGTTCAAGCGACGAGGACTCGTCGCCACGACAACGGGTGAGGATCGCCGACGATCACACCTCGCGCTTACAGCCGCCGGCCGAAAAGCCTTCGCACCATTGGAAAAAGGCGCTCGCAAATCGGTGGTCGAGATGCTCGCCCCCTTGAGCGAGGCCGAGCAGCGGCGCACCCTCGACGCGATGCGCACGATCCAGCGCGCTTTCAGCGACGGTAATCACGCTCAGGCCGTCAGCGATGCGCCGTACGCCATCCGCACCCATCGGCCAGGCGACATGGGCTGGATCGTTCATCGCCACGGCGTGCTCTATTCGAAGGAGTACGGCTGGGATGAGCGCTTCGAGGCGCTCGTCGCTCGAGTCGTCGCGGATTTCGTCGAACAGTTCGATCCCGAGCGCGAACGCTGCTGGGTTGCTGAGCGAAACGGAGAGATTCTCGGATCGATCTTCGCAGTCAAGAAATCCAAGACCATCGCCAAGCTCCGGTTGCTGTACGTGGAGCCGTCGGCCCGCGGCCTTGGAATCGGCGCGCGACTGGTCGACGAGGTGATTCAGTTTTCTCGCAATGTCGGGTACAAGCGGATCGTCCTCTGGACGCAGAGCGATCTCGTCTCGGCGCGGAAGATCTACAAGGCAAAGGGGTTTGAACTGACTGGCACCGAGGGGCACGACCTCTTCGGAAGTCCGCTCACCGCCGAGACTTGGGAGCTGAGTCTGTAGTCGCCCTGATCGACCGAGGCGGCCCCAGGTTAAATTCTTTGGCCGTCTCCCATTAACCCGACCTCGCCGTGGCGCCTCCATCGTTCATCTACGTCATGAAAGACCTGCGCAAGGTCGTCCCGCCGTCGCGGGAGATCTTGCGGGGTATTTGGCTGTCCTTCTACTACGGCGCCAAGATCGGCGTCCTTGGCGCGAACGGCGCGGGAAAATCGTCGCTGCTCCGCATCATGGCCGGCGTAGACACGGATTATCAGGGTGAAGCCTGGGCCGCCGAGGGAACGCGCATCGGCTACCTCCCGCAGGAACCGCAACTTGATCCGACGCTCGACGTGCGCGGCAATGTCGAGCTCGCGGTAAAGACGCAGCGTGGCCTCCTGCAGGAGTTTCAGGATATCTCAATGGCTTTCGCCGAGCCCATGAGCGACGCGGCGATGGACAAGCTGTTGGCGCGTCAGGCTCGGGTGCAGGAACAGATCGACGCGCACGACCTCTGGAATCTCGACAACAAGATCGAGATCGCCATGGATGCGCTTCGTCTGCCGCCAGGCGACGCCGACGTGACGCTCCTGTCGGGCGGCGAACGTCGCCGCGTCGCGCTCTGTCGCGTGTTGCTCGAAGATCCGGAGATTCTTCTTCTCGACGAACCGACGAACCACCTCGACGCCGAGAGCGTTGCGTGGCTCGAGCGGTATCTGCACGATTTCCCGGGCACCGTCATCGCGGTAACCCACGATCGATACTTCCTCGACAACGTCGCCGGCTGGATTCTCGAGCTCGACCGCGGCTACGGAATTCCGTACGAGGGCAACTACACGTCGTGGCTCGAGCAGAAGAAGTCGCGCCTCGCCACGGAAGAAAAGACGGAATCAGCGCGTCAGCGAACTCTCCAGCGCGAACTTGATTGGGTGAGACTCGCGCCGCGTGCGCGTCAAGCCAAGAACAAGGCGCGTGTGCAGAAGTACGAGGAGATGGCCGCCGAGGAAACGGCGGAAAAGGTGATGCAGCACGAAATCGTCATTCCGCCGCCGCCGCGCCTTGGCAACGACGTGGTCACCGCGAAGGATCTCCGGAAGGCCTTCGGTGAGAAGATTCTAATCGACGGCTTGGACTTCGCACTGCCGCGCGGCGGCATTGTCGGAATCATCGGTCCGAACGGCGCCGGTAAAACGACGCTGTTCAAGATGATCGTTCACCAGGAGCAGCCCGATTCTGGCTCGCTCAAGGTGGGTGAAACGGTGCAGATCGCGTACACGGATCAGAGTCGTACGCTCAACGCCGACGTCTCTGCGTGGCAGGAGATTTCGGGCGGTCAGGAACTGATCATGGTCGGCAAGAAGGAGCTCAATAGCCGAGCGTATCTGTCGAGCTTCAACTTCCGCGGCACCGATCAGCAGAAGAAAGTCGGCAATCTGTCGGGCGGTGAGCGCAATCGACTGCACCTTGCGAAAACGCTCATGAGCGGCGGCAACCTGCTGCTGCTCGACGAACCGACCAACGATCTCGACGTCGATACGCTGCGTGCGCTCGAAGACGCCCTAATCGATTTCGTGGGCTGCGCGGTCGTCATCTCCCACGATCGGTGGTTCCTCGATCGTATCGCGACGCACATCCTTGCGTTCGAAGGCAACTCCGAGGTGGTGTGGCACGAAGGCAACTACGCCAGCTACATCGAGGATCTGAAGCGTCGCAAAGGCGCCGACGCTGATCAGCCTCACCGCGTTGCGTACAAGAAGCTCGTGCGAACCTGAGCTGGAGAGAGCAGACGCACGAATTCACACCGTAAACGAGCAAAGAGCGCGGACCCATCCAGGATCCGCGCTCTTTGCGTTCAATACGCCACTATCGTGGTCGTGCCCCCGTTCTAGTGATTGTTGCCGCGTTGCGTCGCTCGCGGCTGGAATTCGAGCACCACCCCGCCGAGTGCATCGATAGGAACGTTGAGCCACTCCGATGCATCGCCGATCGTTCCGAGCCCGTGCTCACCGGTGTCGTCGTGGCGGATGATGCGCGCGCGAAGCGGCAGTCCGTAGCGATCCTGCGGTAGTGAGACTTTCACCACGATCGGCTTCGAGCTGATGCTCGCCAGTGCGATCGCGACGCGCCCGTCGGCCGCGCGCCACGCCGATGACAACACGTCCGACGACATTCGGCGCGCCTCTGTCGGACCACCCAACCGTGCTGCGTAAATAGAAATTCGTGAAAGCAGAACTTCGGACGACGACACCTCGATTGTTGGCGGGCGGAGGAACGTGCCGGTCATGAAGAAGTCGCGAAGCGAATATCTGAGGCGAGCGAGACGTTCGAGATAGTCGATCTCGGCACGCCGTTCAGTGAGTTGATTCGGCAGGAAGTTCGCGATCGTCGGCTGCATGCCCCACACGAACATGCGCGCCTGTTCGAGACGAAACTGTCCGATGTACTTGGGGTCGAGCAGCTCCATTGCGGTTGGCGGCCGCTTTTCGGCGGGCCATAGCTCGTCGTACGGTGGGAGCGTGAGCGAACCGTACGTACCGTACGTGAGAGCATACGGATGATATGCCGCTTGGAACATCGGGATGACTTCCCATCCAGTCGCAGGATCCGCATAGCGCTCCTGACTCACCTGGAGCGTGAGGAACGCGTCGAGGTCCGGCATCCAGCTCTCGCCGCCGCCTTCACCAGCGAAACCAACCGGACGCGTCGCATTACGGCGACGTAGATCCTTTGCGAGTTCTCGAAAGCCATTCATCCAATAGTTGCCGCCGCCAACCGGATGCCCGTGCCCGGGAGTCCAGTCGATCAGGCTGAGTACTGCCTGATCCATGTAGATCCCATCGACGCCGTACTGCTGGATAACCGTGTCGGCGATGCCGGCATACTTGTTTCGCCAGAACGGCGTCGCGATGTCCATCGTCGCGCAGGGAAGCGGATTGAAGACGTTGTACGTCTCCAGGCGCAGCTTACCGTCGCGCTCGTGCACCGCCCATTTCTCGGCGCCTTCCTTCGTCCAGCTCGGCGTGTTGGTGCACCAGAGCCGCTGATTCATGTACACGATCGTGTGTAGTCCGGCGTCGTGCGCCTTTTTCACCGCGTCCGTGAACGGCTGCGCGCCTTCGCGTGGCGGGATGTAGTCGGGGAAGCTCGTGTCGTACGGACCGTTGTGCCACCAATGCCAGAACACGCTCACCGGAAGCTTTGCGTCCCGCTCCAACGCGGCCGCCGGTTCGAGCACGACGTCGGACTTGCCGCGATTCCAAACCCAAACGCCGGTTTCGCGGAGCCACGCGGGCGTGACACCGGTATGGAGACGACTGGTGCGTGCCCAGTACTGAGCCGTTCCCCATTTCCGATATCGCTCGACAGCGGTGAGCCAGTCGCCTCCGACCGCGCCCACGATTGTCGCGTACGACGGCGAATAGCTGCTGAATTTGCCCGGATCCGAGGGCACATGAACCATGTCGAATCCAGCGACACCTTCGCGTTCCCCCCAGAGTGCAAAGGTCTTTCGAAACGCAGCCGAGTCGTCGGTCGCGAAGTACAATCCGCCGTCGGCCGAACTCGAAAGCGCGACGGTTTGCATCGACATCGAACCTGGATACACCCACTCGAGGCGGCGCGGAGCGCCCTCGCTGCCCGTGAGGAGTTTGTCCGGGTCGCGCGCGATCTGTCCCATCCACAACGGCACTGCGAGCGCGAGGCCGCGCGCTGTGGTGGGAATGTTGGTAATTCGCGGAAAATGAATTTGGTCTGCTTCGACTCCGTCCAGTCCGTCGAGTCGAATACGCCAAGCGGTCGTCGAGTCGCGCCGCATCTCGACCGTCGCCGTGACGCGTAGCTTTGGCGCACGCGATTTGGTGAAACCGCTCCACGTGAGCTCAAGACTCTGTGGCCCCGTGCTACGCCAGACGAACGTCTTGGCCTCCGACGCTCGTACGCCGAGCGCTCCGGCGTTCGGCTTCAGGTCGATCGACCAAAGACCGATCGAGTCGGTGGCTGATCCGGCGAGTACGCGACCAGTCCAGTCGCGCAGCGCAACGACGTGCCCGTCGGCGGGAGAGAGTTCGACGCGAAAACCAAAACTGGTCAATGCCGGCTTGGCTGACTGCGCGGCAACGACGTTCGTCGCCGACAACAACAGCAAAAGGCAGACGCTTATTCGACGGAGCGGAGCTACGGGCATGGCGATGCGATGAATGAAGAGGAATGTTGCCACGTCGAATACTACGACAGCGGCGCCTCCGAGGCTGTGAATTCGCCAGCGTTTTCCTCAGCGCATTGACCGGGGCCGCGGCTGCGCATCGCTCGCGAAGTACGTCGGCAAGGACGTACTGCGGACCCGTTAGCCATTCGGCGAGAATGTCATCGCCGGCAAATCCGCTATGCTGTCGGTGCCGTTCGGTCAGCGGCGGGTCTTGCTGATCGGCTTCCGCGCGCAGCATCGGGCGATGCTGTTCAACGCGTCGATGACGAAACCCTAAACGCGAACGCGGAGTCAGAAATGGGAAGCTGACGTTTGTCGTCGGCCTCCCATTTCTTATCTCAATCGTCGATTCCGAGCATCACTTCCGTGGATTTCACGACGACGATGACTGACTTCCCAACGGCGATGCCAAGGTTTCTCGCCGCGTCAGACGTGATGGCCGACACCATGCACTCGCCACCAGCGAGTCGAACCACGACCTCGGCCATCACACCGTCCGCGTTTACCGCTTCGACGGTCCCTGGTAGTTGATTCCTCGCGCTGATTCGCATGTGTGCGTTTCCTTACTTCTTGGCGAAGAGAGACGCGTATTCTCCGTAGCCCTCGAGCGCCAACCGTTCGACTGGAATGAAGCGCATCGCCGCTGAGTTCATGCAGTAGCGCAACCCAGTCGGACGAGGCCCGTCGTCGAACACGTGGCCGAGGTGCGAGTTCGCGGCCGCCGAGCGAACCTCGGTTCGATCCATTCCGGCGGTGTGGTCGTCTGCAGTTTTGACGTTGGCGGGAACGAGCGGCTTCGTGAAACTCGGCCAACCTGTGCCCGACTCGAACTTGTCGAGCGAGCTAAAGAGCGGCTCGCCGGAAACGACATCGACGTAGATGCCGGGTTTGTGGTTGTCCCAGTACTCGTTGCGAAAGGGTGTCTCGGTGGCGTCGTGCTGGGTCACCTGATACTGAAGAGGCGTGAGCTTCTTCTTGAGTTCGCCGTCGCTCGGCTTCACGAACGTCTTGGCGCGCGCCGGTGCTGCTTGCTCGGCCGATGCGCCTGCAGCCTTCGCTTGCGCGGTGCCGACACGAGGTATCATCGCTACGGCGGCAACGGACAGTGCGATGTGCACGCTCCGCTTCAGTCGCGCCGTGATCTGAATTCCGTGCATCGCTTGCTCCGAGTATAGAGAGTAGTTCGGGGTCTCCCGAACCTTATTCTACTCCACAATACAGCGTCCAGGTTCCCGGTCCAGACCGACCACAGCCGTTCGGCGCCGTCTTGACGCCGCGCGGAAACCTAGGCACGTTCCCCGGAGCTACTCCGGGGAACGACATGACTGATGCTTCGCTCCTATACGGTTCGCTCGACGCGCTGGTCCTCAAGACCCTCAGCTGGGGACCGCGTCACGGCTACGCGATCGCGCGCTGGATCAAGGAATCGTCCCGCGACGCGCTCGCCGTCGAAGATCGCGCCCTCTACCTCGCACTCCATCGTCTCGAGGACCGCGGATGGGTGGAGAGCGAATGGGCTCGTTCTGAGAACAACCGCCGCGCCAAGTTCTATCGGCTGACCGTTGCGGGACGCCGTCAGCTCAAAGCTGAGACCGAGCGGTTGACGGCTCATTCGGAAACGCTCATACGGCTGCTCGCCGCGAGCAAGGAAGCGCCAGCATGATCCCGACATGGACCGGACTCGCGCGCTGGCTTCACATTCCGACACGCCGCGGCGTCGAGCGAGATGTCGACGCCGAAATCGCGTTCCACGTCGAGAGTCGCATCCAGGACCTCGTCGCGCGCGGACATTCGCTCGATGCCGCACGGTCGATTGCCGAACACGAATACGGCGACGTGTCGGAATCGCGGCAAGAGTTGATCGACGCCGCGCGGCGACGACACGATCGAACCAGTCGCTCGGTGAAGTGGGAAGCATTTCGCGACGACGTCAAACATGCAGCGCGTGCACTGCGCCGCACGCCAGGATTAGCCGCGATCATCGTCGCGCTTCTCGCGCTTGGTGTCGGCGCCAACGTCGCGGCGTTTGCCGTGGCCGACGAGCTCTTTCTTCGCGCGCCGGAAGGTATCGTCGAGCCGTCGAATGTCACTCGCCTATATCTGAACACGACGCGCACCGTAGCACGAATTCCTGAAATCAAGCCGTACTTCGAGTTCGCAGCGTACGATGCGCTGGCGGCTGCCGTGCCACGAGACGTAAGGCTGGCGGCGTACACGAAGCCAGATTCCGAGCACGTCACCATCGACGGCGCCGTTCACACGTTGCGCGTTGTGTACGCGACGCAGAACTACTTCGGCGTGCTCGGCGTCAAACCCACGCTCGGTCGCTCGTTCACCGCGACGGAAGGCGCGATGGGCGGCGGCGTCCCCGTAGCCGTAATCAGCAACGCGGTGTGGCAACGCGAATTCAACGGCGACTCCGCCGTGCTTGGAAGAACGATCACCATCGCGCTCGCGCGCTATACAATCATTGGGATCACTCCGACCGGATTCTCCGGTCCCGATCTCGATCGTGCTGATATCTGGCTGCCAATTGCGACGTATCCAGCAACTGACGTCGGCGGACATCATTGGTATCAGCACTGGCGCGCCGGCATGTCCGTCCGCGTGTTGGCGCGAGTGCCGTCGCGAGCCGCAAACGCGACGCTCGCTGCGGGAGCAACGACAGCGTTTCGCAACGGTCAACGCGCGAACCTTTCTAGAAGCACTGCCGATACGACCGGCACCGTGCTGACTGGACCACTCCTCGAGACGCTCGGTCCATCGCTTACTCCCATGGCCGAGCGTGCGATTACAACGCGGCTGCTCGGGGTGACGATCATCGTGTTGATCATCGCCTGTGCGAACATCGCCAATCTGCTGTTCGTTCGTGGACTCCAGCGTCGGCGTGAAATCGCGATCCGCCTGTCGCTCGGCATTCAACATGCTCGCCTCGTTCGACAGCTACTGCTCGAGGGGTGTTTGTTGGCGTTGGTCGCGTCGATCGTCGCGCTCGTCGTTGGCGTCGAGGGCGGACGCCTGCTTCGCGCGATGATCTTGCCCAATACGCACTGGGCGCACGGCACGTTCACCTGGCGACTTGGCGCGGCGTCGATGGCCGCTGCTGCCGTCACCGGGATAGTCGCGGCACTCTTCCCGGCCCTCCATGCGCGGAAAACTGATCTCAACGTCGCGCTGAAGTCTGGCGCTCGCGAAGGTGGGGGACAGCGATCCCGAGTTCGATCGGCGCTCGTCGCTGCACAGACGGCACTGTCAGTGATACTCGTGGCGGGCGCTGGTCTCTTCGTTTTGAGTCTTCGGTCGGCTCTCTCAGTCGACTTGGGCTACGATGCCGAACGAATCACCTATGGCACCGTATACTTCCGCGATCCGAATGGCCGCTACGTCGACTACTTCAGTTCCGCGCGTGAGGACGAAGTGGATGTGGGACTCGTCGCGACGGCGGCCCGTGTGGCGTCGATGCCGGATGTTGATGCCGTTGCAACGGCCGTCTCGCCGCCGCTTGGCGGATACTCGATGACGTCGCTCTTCCTCGCCGACGGCACACCAGTGCCCCAGATCGGCTTTCGCGATCCAGCCCTCATCTCGGCCGATACCAACTACCTGCTCGCTTCGGGAATGTCCGTCATACGCGGACGCTTCTTCAATGCGAATGACAACATCGGTTCCACACCAGTCGTCGTCGTCAGCGAGACGGCGGCTCGCACGTATTGGCCGGGCCAGAACGCAATCGGACAGTGCCTCATGCTGTCTCGTAAGCGCGGCTGCGCAACCGTGATCGGCGTCACACGCGACACTCATCTCCGCAAGATCGTCGAGCCCCCCGTTGCTGAAGTGTTTGTCCCGATGGCGCAGATGACTGGATACGATCATCATCCGCGCTATCTCATCGTCCGCGCGAAGTCAGGCCGCGTGAATCGCGTCGCAGAGGTGCTGCGAAGCGAGCTCGCGCGCGCCTTCCCCACGGCTGAACCACCGTGGGTCACGACGGCCACGAACATGCTCGAAGCGGAGGTGCGGCCGTGGCGGTTGGGCGCATCGCTCTTTTCATTGTTCGGCGCCCTCGCTCTCGTCGTCGCGACGCTTGGCGTCTACAGCATGCTCGCGTTTTCGGTGAGCCAGCGTGTTCACGAGATGGGTGTCCGTTTCGCGCTCGGCGCGCGCCAACGTCAAATCGTGCAGCTCGTAGTCGGCGACGGCGTGCGTGCAATTGGACTGGGGATCGTTCTTGGCTTGATCCTCGGACTGTCGTTCAGTCGACTGATTGCCTCGATGCTCTTTGCCACCGCGGCGCACAATCCGTGGGTATTCGCGGCGGCGAGCGTCGCGCTATTGGTGAGTGGAGCATTGGGAAGCGCTGTTCCGGCGTGGCGTGCCACACGTGTTCACCCGGCGATTGCGCTGCGAGCGGAGTAACGGGAGGCCTCCCGCGGTTTGGATTTTCCGACGCGCGGTGGTCGCAATTTTAGTGGTGTGTCAGGCGCCGTCCGTTTGTTCGATCGTTCGAGCGCCATCGAAAAGCTCGCGTCGTCGATGCCCCTGTCGTACATTCGCACAGTGAATCCCCCTTCCAACGGCGTCCTGTCCGCACCGGCGCCAGCCACGCAGTACACTCGCCCGAGCGATTGGCGCCAGATCGTCGAGCCCTACATCGGGCCGAGCTTCTGGCCAGCGACCGCGCAGGTCATTACGACGCTCGGGCTTCTGTCGATCACGTTCTGGGTGATGGCGATCGCCCTCGACTACTCCGTCTTCGCGATGCTTTTGCTCACGCCGTTCGCGGCTGGGCTGCTCGTTAAGACATTCATTCTCATGCACGACTGCGCGCACGGCTCGTTGTTCGCGTCGCGCCGCGTGAGCGAGACGATTGGCTTCGTCACCGGCGTGATCACCATGACGCCGTTCGGTCAATGGCGTCGAGATCACGCGCTGCATCACGCGTCGTCTGGCGATCTCGATCGACGCGGGCATGGCGACGTCCCAACGTGGACAGTACGTGAATACCACGCGAAGACCCCGAAACAACAATTCTGGTATCGCGTCATTCGCCACCCGGCATCACTGCTCTTCGTCGGACCGCTTCACCTGTTGCTCGGCCAGCGCATTCGCGGCCGTAGCAAGGCGACGCGCGACAAGCAGGTGAACAGCGTTTGGGCCACCAACGCCGCAATCGTTGCTGGGCTCGGCGTCGCCACGTGGCTTTTCGGGTGGAAGAACGTATTGCTCGTCTACGGCCTCTCGTACTACTTCGCCGGAATGGCGGGCGTGTGGCTCTTCTACGTGCAGCATCAGTTTGAAGATGCGTACTGGGAGGAGCACGAAGACTGGGATTACCTGACGGCATCACTCAAGGGAAGCTCGCATCTTCGGCTGCCCGCCATCTTCCGCTGGTTCACGGGAAACATCGGCGTGCACCACGTGCATCACCTGGCGCCGCGCATTCCGAACTATCGGCTACAGCGCTGCCATGACGAGAATCCGATCTTTCACGAAGCTCCGGTCGTGACGCCGCGGTCGGGTATGGCCGCGCTCCGCCTCGCGCTGTGGGACGAAGATCGTCGCCGTCTCATTCGCTTCGATGAAGTGACAACGAGCTGATTTTCGCTCTACAGCCTTCGATACGAGCGTCGACCAATTGGTCGACGCTTTTTTTCGCCGGTACTGTCAGCGAATACCAATCACTCTGATCAACAGCAGCGCGAGTACGATCAACGTGATGAGCGATCCGGCAACTGCCATCACGACGCGCCCACCGACCTGGCTCACCGACCGCACGTCCACCGACAGGCCGAGCGCTGACATCGCTGCAATCGTCAACCAGCCGGCGAGCAACTTCGCGTCATTTCCAAGCGCGTCGGGAATGACGCCAGTCGATCGTAGCGCGGCCAGCACGATGAAGCCAAGTACGAACCACGGCACCAACCGGCGAAGCGAGATCGTCGCCGCGCCGCGATTTGCGCGGAGGGCAAAGAAGGTCACGACCGGTCCGAGCATCAGCACGCGTGCAAGCTTCACCACGGTCGCGACCTGTCCGCTGAGCGCGCTCACTGCAAACGCTGCCGCCAACACTTGCGGCACTGCGTACACGGTGAGTCCGGCGAGCACGCCGTACTGATAGTTGGATAATCCGAAAATCGGGATGAGCAGTGGGAGCGCCAAAACGACGATGACGCCGAGCACGGCTGTCAGTGCGATCGACGCGGCGACGTCTTCGCGATCGGCGCCGATCACGGGAGCAACAGCGGCAATGGCAGAGTTGCCACAGATCGCGTTCCCGCATGCCACGAGAATCGCCAGCTTGGGCGACAGCCCCACGACGCGTCCCATGCCGTAGCCGAACGCGAGCGCAAGGCAGACGAGAACGACGATTCCCGCCGCCAGCGCAGGTCCGGACGCAAACAGCCTCGGCACGTCCATCGTTGCGCCGAGCAGGAAGACGGCGAATTCCAAGACCTCTTTCGCTACGAATCGGACGCCCGGCTCGGCGCGCGGGACCGTGCCGAGCGCGGTTCGAGCCACCATGCCGATCAGAATGGCGAGGACGAGGGGCTCCATGATCGCCCGACCGAAGACGCGCTCTTGAATCGCGCCTCCGGCCATTGCGATTGATGAAACGACCAGCGCGGCGGCGATTCCTGGTAGTCGAGGAACGCGGCCGACGGGGACATTTGTGCTGAACGTTTGGGCGCTGATGGTCACTCAGCATTCTAGGTCACCGGAACATTATGAATCCAGTACGTTATTCTCATGAATCAATGAGGAAGTGTTATGGCTCTGAACCTCCATCACCTTCGTCTGTTCGCTGCGGTTGTCGATCACGGCGGATTCACCAAAGCCGCGAAGGCACTTCGTCTCAGCCAGCCAGCTATCTCCAAATCTCTCAACGAGTTGGAGAGGCAGCTACAGGTCGACCTGCTGGACCGAACCGGAAAGTCGATCGTGCTCACCGAGGCGGGCACCAGCCTCTACGCTCGGGCCAGCGAGCTGTTCGGCGTCGAGCGAGTGGCCGAGCGAGAGCTTCGTGAACTGCGCGGTCTCAAGCGTGGGATTCTGCGGGTGGGCGCGAGCACCACGATCGCCACCTATCTGCTTCCCGCGTATCTCGGGCGTTTCCACCTGCGCCATCCCGGCGTGCGCATCCAAACCACAGCAGCGAACACCCGCTCCGTGCTGCGTGCACTGCTCGAGTTCCGCGTCGACGTTGCGCTGGTCGAAGGACCGGTGTCGCACCCGCGGGTCGACGTGATTCCCTGGCTCGAAGACGAGCTGGTGGTCATCGCGCACCCGCAGCACCCACTCGTTGGCCAGCGAGTCGATGTGACTGACCTAGCCAAGGAGCAGTTTCTCGTTCGTGAGCCGGGTTCCGGCACCCGAGAGGTGAGCGAGCAAGCGCTCGCGCTGCATGGAGTTCGGTTGCGCAACACCATGCGTGTTGGAGGAACCGAAGCGATCAAACAGGCAGTCGCGGCCGGGTTGGGCCTCGGCATCGTCTCGCAGGCGGCCGCCGTGGACCAGCTCGCGCTGAAGAAGATTTCTATCCTGCGTGTCGACGGGCTCGTGATCCGGCGTACCCTTACTCAACTCGAGCTTCGCGACCGAACTCTCACCGGCGCGGCGCGCGAGTTGAAAGGACTACTCGCCGAATCGCCCGACGCCGACAGCCTGAACGATGCATCGGGCGACTCGGGAACAACCACACCACGGGGCTGGGTATCATTCCCCTGACCCGATCACACGTCCATCATGCACTCCCGTACTTCCGCGTTCGCTGTCGCTGGTGCTTTCGCTGCCGCGATCGTCGTGGCGTGTCACTCGTCGCCGCCACCGCCGCCGCCGGCACCACCTCCGGCCCTGTCCGACTCAGCCGCATCTGCGCTCAAGTGGGTCGAGCCGAACGCCGTCGCCTTTCAGGCCGATGATTCGATTGCGTCGCCCGGCGAGCGATCGTTTCTCTCCGGTTTGGCTGAAGCCACACGCATTATCGGATTTAGCGAACTATCGGAAGGGACGCACCAGTTCCCGTACATCGTCCGCCGCTCGGTGTTCTCGCTGGCCGGGTCCTCTCATGTGAGAGGCCTCGCTATTCAGGCGCCGATGGCCGAAGCGATGGAGTTGGATCGCTACGTCCGCACTGGCGTTGGCGATCCGCTTAAGTGGCTCAGGACGCTCGGCTCGTGGCGATGGGAGACGCGCGAAGTGCGTGCCCTCGTCGAAGCCCTCCGCGAGTACAATCGCGGCAAACCGGCAGACGAGCAGATCGGCTTTTACGGATTTGAAATCCCATCAGCGGAGCATGCCGTTGCCGTTGTAACCTCGCTGCGCGACTCGATCGTCGGCACGTCGCTCAAAGCGTGGCTCGTTCGACAATACTCATGTGTTGCGATCAACGAGGGCGCGCATTGGGGGTTGGAGGGCCGGAGCGCCGACAGCGCGTACTGGAACACGTGCGGGCCCGCGGTGAAGATCGCGCTCGACAGTGTGATCGCGCTCAATCGGCGAGTGAGCGGAAGGTCCGGCGCAGCCAATGTCGCCTTCGCTGAGCAAATGGCGCGAGTCGTCGAGCACCACGTTCGTATCGGCCTACGACATCTCTCACGACATGACGGCAACGCCGAGCACGTGCTCTTTCTCTCCGACTTGATCGGCGCGAATGCCAAGCTTGTGCTGTGGGGTGGCGACTTCGAGATGGGTCGTCTCACGGACAACAAAATCACGCAGACAGGCGTTCCACTGGGCGATAAACTCGGGACCGCGTATCGTCCGATCGCCTTTGCGTTCGGAGACGGGACAATTCGTGCGCGCTCGGCCCAGCCGGGACGCGGCGGCGGAGAACCTGGACTCTCCGACATGCGCGTCGCTCGACCGTTGTCGGATACTTATGAAGAAGTACTCGCCCGCGTCCCGCAGTCGGGCGTTTGGTTGGACATGCGCGGGCTCCCCAAAGACATGGGCGGGACCTGGCTTCGTGGTCCGCGGCCGATGCGTGTGATCTCCGGTCTGTATTCCGCCTCGGCCGCCGAAGTATTTCAGACTCCGATGGAGTTCCCGAAATACTTCGACGCGATCGTGTTCGTGAGCCACACGACCCCGGCGCGGTAATCGGCCGTTCGACTTACTCGGCGTCGCTCGGTGATGCTGCCGACGCGACGCTGATGTCGACGGGGAGCTTCACACCGTTGTGCGTGCGTACGACGTCGAGCACGCCTTGCCATACTGATGCGAACGCATGGCCGACGTCAGTTGGAAGTCGGTCGACGGAGAAGCCGTGCGTACCAGCAATCCAGAACGGCGGATCGGTCGTGATCCCTGCTTTCTGATACACGCTACTCACGTCGTCGTAGATCGTGGCGGCGTTGCTCGTATGCGCGTAGATGCCTGGGCGATACCGACCGTCGGCCAACATGGTCTGCGCCCACGTCGTGTAGTAGTCACGCATTGCCTGCGGCACAGCGTCCATGTGCTCCACGTCGAGAAACACGACAGAACCCTTGTCGAAGCCTTCCCGAGTTGCCGCAGCGATCGCGTCGCGCGCGTCGATGCGACCTTGCGCTGCACCGACGTACGACGCAAAGCAACCGTCGCCGGTATTCGCTACCGGTGCCGTCGACTTACGCGTCATCTGATAGGTTTTCTTGCCTTTCGACTTCTTTGATTTCGCCGATACCGCCTTCACTGGTGTGCCGACGGCTTTACCCCACGTCTGCTGTCCAACGTAGATCACGGCGAGTCCCCAGCCGCTTTTCGTGAGTCGCGCACGCGTTCCAGACCACGATGTGTCCTTGTGACAGGGCGCCTCGAGGTAATAGCCGACCCACTCGTATTCGCCCGAGCGCTTCCAGGCGTCCATTGCTTTGTCGCCGGGATAGGCGTTCGTGTCGAAGCCGAGGTGACTTTCCTGCGGAGCGGGCGCCGCGTTACTCGTAACACTGCTCACGAGATTTGCGACCGCGGAGGACGGCGCGCCGGCGAGGTCGGCTGTGGCCACGCTGAGTGGCTCGCGCGCCATAGGCGGTGCGGCGATCGCGGCAGATACCGCCGCGGCCGCCATGACCAGCGCGTTCCGAGCAGAACGACGAATCATGACTCCTCCTTCATACCATCTATGCCAACACGTCAGGCGCGTGATGCATCAGAATTTTCTGACGAACCACGCGTCGTGCGATTTCCCAGATTGTGCGGGATTTCCTACATATGCGACGCCTTGGATCGACGGCCGTTAGCCGACCCAACAGCAAGCGCGTGCGTATAGAACTTGCCAAGGTCGCGCTTGGCCAAAACGGTCGAGTTTGGAGCTTCAACCTGTGCGGAGGACGTATGTTGACTCGCGCTACCCGTGGGATCTCGCTGCTCGGCGTGTGCGCGCTGAGTGCGGCATGTTCGAAAGGCGGTACGAAGGTCGATTCGGCTGCAGTGGCAGACAGCATGGCAAAGGCTGCTGCGGCTGCTGCCGTGCCCGCTGCTCCGGCGGCCGTCGTTCTAACTGACGCCAACATTTTCGCGCTCCTCGATGAAGCGAACGCGGCTGATAGCGCTGGTGGCAGCCTGGCGTCGACGAAAGGCACTGCGGCGTCCGTCAAGGATTTCGGCCGAACGATGATGAAGGATCATCATGCGCTGCGAAAAGGCGCACAGGATCTGGCGAAGAAGCTGAACATCACGGCCGCTGCACCTGCGGGCGACACGCTTCCGGCCACCGCGCAAAAGATGGCTGACAACATGAACGCGCAGCCAAAGGGTGCGTCGTGGGACAAGGCATACATCGACAATGAAGTGGCAGTACACCAGGCCGTACTCGCGCTTCTCACCGCAGCCCAGGCCGCGGCGCAGGATACCTCGCTCAAGGCCGCGATCGTCAAGGCGCAGCCGATGATTCAGGGACACCTGACCAAGGCGCAGGACATCCAAACGAAGTTGGGAGCTACCGCAGCCGCAGGTGG
Source organism: Leucogemmata humicola (assembly GCF_055379415.1). NCBI lineage: Bacteria > Pseudomonadati > Gemmatimonadota > Gemmatimonadia > Gemmatimonadales > Gemmatimonadaceae > Leucogemmata > Leucogemmata humicola. The sequence continues at coordinate 5,624,514 of NZ_AP040875.1, read as the reverse complement.
AGACACCGCGAAAAAGGCTCCGTAACGAACGCGACAGAGTTCGGCGCGCTCCTTGTATAGAATGCCCGGGTGTGAGCCCGGGCATTTTCATTTCGAGGGGGCGGGGCTGGTGACTGGGGTAGCAGTGGTATCGGGCCTTTCGAAAATCATCATTGCGATGAGTGCGGTAGCGCTGCTGACCGCCACTGCATGCCGCCACACCGCAAAGCCGCAAGCGCAGGACACGTCCGTTGCCGCACACGACCGCATCGGCCGCGATACCGCCGGTGGCCCGACCAATGACACGGTGGAGGTTGCCGGAGAGGTCGTTGACGATTCGGCCGACCGGGCGCCCGTCGAGAAGTGGTTGTCCGATCCGAATGTGCTATCGCTTCTCTCGCTCATGAACGGGCGACAGATCGCGGCTGCGGATGTGGAGCTCGGAGAATGGCACATCGATACCGTGCGCGTCTTCGCGACGCAGATGGCGCACGACCATGCCGTGCTTCAGCGTTCCATCGATTCGCTGGCCGAGCGTCTCAACATGATGCCGGTGAGGCCGGCGGTTGCGGTTCCGATTGGCGCCGCGTTCCAGGCACAGGTCGACTCGATGGTTGCGAATCGCTCGGGGCCGCGCGGTTCGCTCGATCGTGCGTTCGTCCGGCAGCAGATCGCCGGTCATGCGCTCATGGGGCAGTACATCCAGCAGCTTGCCGGCGTTGCTGAGCGGCCTGAGTTGCGGGGGCTGCTGTCGTTGGCGGCGACCACCGTGAACGCTGACCTGGCGCGCGCGCGCGGAATGCAGACGCGCTTGGCGGTCTCCGATTCACTGGCGATGGTGGATTCCGCGGCAAAACACTCGGCGCGTCGGAAGGGAGATTCGACGCCGTAGAGATTCCGGCCTGCAGCTTTCGTATTACGTCATCTGTCGCGATACTGACTCGAATACGGCGCTAGTCTGCTATTAAATACTCCAGCAGTCTGGCCGTACTGGCTGAGCCAAGCAATCCGGTCTTCCTCGCCGGTACGGCGGCCGGGACGTTCTCGTCGCCGCCAGAAAATGGAAAATGGTGCGGATTAGCGTTCGTTTCGACTGTCGATACCGAATGTCGAAACCGGGAGCGCCTATTCGTCGTACTAAGGGAAACACGTGAGTAAGTAAGTAACCACTTGCAAGCGTGGGCGCCTCTGTTTAGCCTTCCCGTCCTTATGGATATCCGCGACCGCATTCTCGACGCCGCCAAGAAAGTCTACGCCCAACACGGCTTCCGGGGCGCAACGACGCGCCTGATCGCCATCGAGGCTGGCGTCAACGAAGTCACTCTATTCCGCATTTTCGGCTCTAAAGCCGCGCTCTTCGAAGTCCTCATGCAGGGGCACGTCTCTCAGTCGCCAATCCCGGCGCTCCCAGACAATCCAATCGATCCAGAGCTCGAGATGACCGATTGGTGCGCCTCCGTGTTGGGCCACATGCGCGAAAACAGCGCGCTCATTCGAACGTCGTTCGGCGAGATCGAAGACCGCCCCGAAGCGGCGATCTCCATGTGCGAAGGGCCGAACTGCGCCGGCATGATCCTCACCGACTACGTGCTTCGCCTGCAGTCGCTCGGCATCGCGGCTCACGACTGCGACATCGCGACCGCTATTTCGATGCTCATGAGCGCCATGTTCGGCGACGCGATCTCGCGTGACGTGATGCCGAACGCTTTTCCGCAGCCACTAGAGGAAGCTCCGAACAAATACGTCCGGGTCTTCCTGCGTGCGCTCGGCGTCGATCGTGCACAACACCGCGCGCTCGTCGTTCCTGTCATTCCAGTACATCGCTCCGCCACTGGGGACTGATTTCACCAGCTCGTTATGACTTCTACTTACCAATCGCCAATGACACCCGCGACCGCACGTGAAACGCACCGATCCGCGGACGCGCGATCGACGCGTTACCTCGTTGCGCTTTTCCTCGGCACGCTCGCTCTCGCGATGTGCGCCGGACGCGCCAGCGCGCAGCAGCCAGCTTCGGGTCGGACCAGCGGAACGGTCACCCTTTCTCTCGACGACGCGCTGAAAATGGCGCAGGCGCAGAGCCACACCATCGAAATCGCACGCGCGGGCGTGACCCGCGCCAACGGACAGCGCATGCAGACGCGCAGTCAAAACCTTCCACAGCTCAACGCCAGCGCCGCATACGGTAGAACGCTTGCGTCGCAGTTCTCCAGCTTCTCGGCAACGGCAACGCCGATCGATACGGCACCAAGGCCGGTCGCATCGCAGTCGGTGTGCGCACCGTTCATTGCCGCCACGGCCACCGCGGCCGAGCGAAACGCGGCACTCGCGCAGACGGCAACCTGTCAGTCCGCGGCGAGCGGTGGCTTTGATCTGAGCAAGACGAGCTTCGGCGCAAAGAACCAGTACACACTGTCGCTCGCCTTTTCTCAGAACATCTACACTGGTGGCCGGATTGCTGCGCAGAACGACGCAGCCGATTCACAGCTCCGGTCGGCGAACATCGAGGTCAACGCGCAGCGCGCGCAGGTCTCGCTGGACGTCACGTCGGCATACTACGACGCAGTGCTCGCCGATCAATTCCTCGCGATCGCTGATTCGTCGCTGGCGCAGACCGACGTGGTGTTGAGCCAAACGAAACTCGCGCGCCAGGTCGGCAACTCGTCGGAGTACGATCTGCTTCGCGCGCAGGTGACGCGCGACAATCAGATTCCGGTGCGCCTGCAGGCGCGTCAGAATCGCCAGGTCGCGTATCTGCGACTCAAGCAGTTGCTCACGATGCCTCTCGACGATTCGCTTCGGCTCACGACGGGCATCGAAGGCACCGCTGGTCCGACGCTCCCCGCGATCGCGGCTGAAGGTCAGGGCGATACGGCCAGCAGCAACCGTGCTCCGGTGCGTCAACTCGACGAAGCAATCCGCGCGCAGGAAGCGCAGGTCAAGATCGCGCGGTCCGAACGCATTCCGTCGCTGTCGCTCGTATCGAACTACCAGAGACTGTACTTCCCGATCGGGAACATCCCGTCGCTCAACGCTGGCGTGAACAACTGGACGCTCGGGCTTCAGACGAGCTTCCCGATTCTCGACGGTGGCCGAATCAAGGGCGACCAGACGATCGCGCAGGCGGGAGTCGTGCAGGCGAAGGCGCAACGCGATCAAACGAAGGAGTTTGCAGCGCTCGACACACGCGTCGCTCTGACGTCGCTGCATGAAGCAGAAGCCGCGTGGGAAGCAAGTCGCGGTACTGCTGATCAGGCGCAGCGCGCGTACGCAATCGACGAAGTCCGGTACCGCGAAGGCATCTCCACGCAGACCGATTTGTCGGCGTCGCGACTGCTGCTCGAGCAGGCGAAGGCGAATCGCGCGCAGGCAGCGCGCAACCTCGCCGTGGCGCGTGTGCGTCTCACGTTGATTCGTGATTTGCCCATTCAGGCGACCAGCGGCGCAGCATCGGGTGCAAGCGCGCAACAGCAACCACAGCAGCAGCAGCAACGTTCAACGGGTTCCACTCAGCCCGCTACGGGCGGCACAACTGGGGGCACACAGCCATGAAAGGGGTAGGCAAGCGAACAATTCTTCTCCGTCGTCGTGCACTGTCGACCGCAGCCGCGCTCGTCGCGCTTGGCGCGATCGCGGGTTGCAAGGGGACTGAAACGACGAAGGCGGCAACCACTCCGATTGGAATGGTCGTCGGCCCCGAGAACGTGGCCGTCGTGAAGGCAGAGCAGCTCAGGTCTGGTCCAGCCATTTCCGGCAATCTCGAGCCGGAGACGCAGGCAACGGTTCGCGCTGAAATCGGCGGCGCAATTCTCCAGACGATGGTGGAGCAGGGCGATCGTGTGGCCGCGGGTGCTGCACTGGCGCGTATTGACGATGCGGTTTTGCGCGAAGCGGAACTCGCGGCGCGCGCGCAGGTGACGAACACGCAGAACTCGGTCGACATCGCCAAGCGTCAGGTGACGCGTAACGAAGCCTTGATGAAAGCGGGTGCGATCGCCGAGCGCGATCTCGAGCTCGTGCGGAATCAGCTCGTTGCGGGCGAGTCGCAGCTGGCGAATGCGCAGGCGCAGTTGGCAAACGCGCAGAAACAGTTGGGCAAAGCCACGGTAGTTGCTCCGTTCTCCGGCGTTGTGAGCGCGCGTCAGGTGAGCGCGGGCGACGTCGTGCAGCCGGGCGGTGCGCTCTACACGATCGTAAATCCATCGTCGATGCGCCTCGAAGCCTCCGTGCCCGCAGATCAGCTGTCGGCGGTGCGCGTTGGAGCGCCAGTCGACTTCACCGTGAACGGCTATCCGAATCGCGCATTCACCGGACACGTGACGCGCATCAATCCCGTCGCCGATCCGTCGACGCGCCAGGTGCGCATCATCGTTTCGCTGCCGAACGCGAACGGTGTGTTGGTCGGCGGACTGTTTGCTGACGGACACGTCGCAAGCGAAGTGCGTAGTGCGCCGGTTGTTCCGGCCGCGGCGCTCGATGAACGCGGACTCAAGCCGTTCGTGATGTTGATCAAGAACGGTCTGGTAACAAAGGCGGAAGTGACGCTCGGAATTCGCGATGCGGCAACGGAGACGGTCGAAATCCGCGGCGGTTTGCAGCCCGGCGACACGATTCTGTTGGGCGCCGCGCGGGGCATCTCCGAGAAGACGCCGGTCAAGGTCAGCGCAACGACGGATACGGGACGGAAACAATAAACGAGGGTCGTTGGTCGTTCGGGGTTAGTCGCTGACCGTTACAGCGACTGCCCCGGGCGGCCAACAACAACTTTCCTATGATCATTTCGGATTTCGCAATCAAGCGTCCGCTCATCACCGTCGTTGCCATGGTAGCCATGGTGATCTTCGGGTTGTTCGCGCTGTTCAAACTCAAGACCGACGAATTCCCCGAGGTCTCGCCGCAGTTTCTCACCGTGGGAATCGTCTATCCCGGCGCGTCACCCGACGTAGTCGAGAGCGAGGTGCTCAAACCGGTGGAGGAGCAGATTGGCTCCATCTCCGGCGTGAAGCGCATCATCGGCAAGGCGTACGACGGATACTCGATGGTGATGATCGAGTTCATCTTCGGCAAGGACATGAACGTCGCATCGCAGGAGGTGCGCGACGCGATCTCGTCCGTCCGCTCCGATCTGCCTGCGGAGATGAAAGAGCCGATCATCCAGAAGTTCAACAGCACCGACCGGCCAATCGTGTCGGTCGCAATTTCGTCGACGGTGCTCTCGCCGCCGGAGCTGACGCGACTCGCGGACCCGGACATTACGCGTGAGTTGCGCGCGATTCAGGGCGTGGCAGACGTTCAGATCTTCGGCAAGGTCGAGCGCGAACTGACGGTCGAAGTCGATCCACACAGACTGCAATCGGCGAACGTGAGCGTTGCGCAGGTCGTTCAGGCGTTGCAGGCGCAGAACCTCGCCGCTCCCGTCGGACGCGTGAACGGTGCTCTCGATGAGCGCGCCATTCGCTTGCGCGGCCGTCTACAGAACCCGGCGGAGTTCGACAACCTCGTTGTCGCCGACCGAAATGGTCAGCTCATTCGTCTCGGTCAGGTCGCGACGATCAAGGATGCGACGGAAGAGCCGAGAACGCTGGCGCTGTACAACGGCAAGGAAGCCATCGGCATCGACATCAAGAAGTCGAATGGCTACAGCACGACGGACGTCGCAGCGAAAGTGCGCGAGCGTCTCGCGCAGATCGAAAAGACGCTGCCGGCCGGTACGAAGATCGAGCTGGTGAAGGACTCCGGCACGCGCGTCGAACACGCGGTGAGCAACGTCGAGGAAGCACTCGTGCTCGGCGCAATCCTCACGGTGTTGGTCGTGTTCGTCTTCCTGAACTCGTGGCGCTCGACGGTCATCACGGGCGTTGCCCTCCCGATCTCCGTCCTCGCGAGCTTCATCGCCGTCTGGGCGCTCGGCTTCAAGCTCGAGACGATGTCGCTCCTTGGGCTTTCGTTGGCGATCGGTATTCTGATCGACGACGCGATCGTGGTGCGCGAAAACATCGTGCGACACGTGGAGATGGGTAAGGATCACTTCCGAGCTGCGCACGACGGAACCGATGAAATCGGTCTCGCCGTTGCCGCGACGACGTTCTCCATTCTCGCGGTGTTCGTGCCGATCGGCTTCATGCCTGGAATCGGCGGTCAGTGGTTCAAGCCGTTCGCGTTGACGATTGCGTGCTCGGTGGCCGTGTCGTTGTTCGTTTCATTCTCGCTCGATCCGATGTTGTCCGCGTACTGGCCCGATCCCCACAAGCTGCCACACGAGCGCGCGTGGTTGACGCGTCAGCTCGACAAGTTCAACGAATGGTTCAACCGCCAGGCGCACAACTATCGCAACGTCATTGCCTGGGCGCTCGATCACCGCGCGGCCATGATGTCGATGGCAGCGTTGACGTTCTTCGCATCGTTCTTCCTTCCGACTCGCGGGTTGACCGGTCTCGGCGCAGCGCTCGTTGGCGTGGCCGTCGTGGTGTTCGGTCTGACGCGAAAGAAGATGCATTGGGCCGGTCGAGCGGTCATCGTCGTGGTTGGACTGGTGATGTTCGTGAAGCTTCCATCCGTCGTGCCTGTCGAACGAACAGTCGGCACTGGATTCTTCCCCGAGGACGATCGCGCCGAGTTCATCATGGCGCTCGAAACGCCACCGGGATCGAACATGGAGTACTCGCGTCTCAAGGCGGATGAAGCGTCGCGCATTGCACGCTCACATCCAGAGGTGCTGTACACCTACACAACGCTCGGCAACAGCGCGACCGGCGGCGTAGACGAAGGAAACATCTACGTGCGTACCGTTGCGAAGACTGCGCGAAAGCTTTCGATCGAGCAGCTCGCTGAAGAAATCCGTCATGAAACGGGGCGCATGTCTGGCGCAACGATCTCGGTCTTCACGAGCGACTTCAACGCCGGCTTCAAGCAGATTCAGTTGCAGCTTCGCGGTCAGGATGTTGCCGCGCTTGCGCAAGCGGCGGACATGGTGAAGGCAGAAGTCGAGAAGATTCCTGGTGCGGTAGACATTGGCTTGTCGACGAAGGGTCAGAAGCCGGAGCTCGAGATCGAGCTGAATCGTGGCGTCGCTGGTTCGATGGGTCTTACTGTCGGTCAGGTAGCGCAGTCGATGCGCCCTGCGTTCGCAGGAATCGATGCGGGCTACTGGATCGATCCAACGGGCAAGTCACGTAAGGTCACGGTGCGTCTCGCCGCAGAAGCGCGGCAGCGCGCGTCGGACCTCATGGGACTTCCGATGGTCGTGATGGGTCCGAACGGCACACCGTCGACGATGCCGCTCGGTCAGGTCGCAACGATTCACGAGGGCATTGGCCCGGCGATCATCGATCACCTCAATCGCGAACCGGTTGTGACGGTGGAACTCAACACCTCCGGCCGTGCTGCGGGTGACGTGACGAAGGACATTCAGACGCGCCTCGATCAGATGCGTTTGCCCGCCGGCGTGCGGTACACGATCGGTGGCGACGCGGAGTCGCAGGCCGAGGTGTTCGGTCAGATCTTCTCGGCGCTCGGCCTCGCTGTGTTGTTGATGTATCTCATTCTCGTCGTGCAGTTCGGATCGTTCATTGATCCGATCGCGATTCTGATGTCGTTGCCGCTCTCGTTGATCGGCGTGCTGATGTCGCTCGCGATCACGGGGATGACGATCAACATCATGAGCTTGATCGGAGTGATTCTGCTCATGGGAATCGTGGCGAAGAATGCGATTCTACTCATCGACTTCGCGAAATGGGCGCGTGAAGAGCGCGGTCTTCCGTTGCGCGAAGCGCTCATTGAAGCAGGTGCGATCCGTCTTCGTCCTATTTTGATGACGACGTTCGCATTGATCGCCGGTATGATCCCGGTCGCACTAGGTCGCGGCGAAGGCGCGCAGTTCCGCGCTCCGCTCGGCGTGGCGGTGATCGGCGGCGTGATCACGTCGACGTTCCTCACCTTGCTCGTGATTCCGACGGGCTACGAGATTCTCGACGAGTGGCGTCACTGGTTCATGCGCATGCTTGGGCGTAGTCCGAAGCAGATGACGGCTGAACATCCGCTGCCAACGGCCGCTGGGGCCGGGGACTGATTCTTTCTGGTGCTCAGGCGAGCATTGGTCCGGCGATGTCGTCGGCCTCGCGCTTCGCCTGAGCAAGCCGGTCGAGTTGATCGCCGAGTCCGCGCGCGGCTTGGAGCACGGTCGTGATCGGACGAAGATCGACCGCGCCACCGTGCAAGCGCAGTAGATCGAGTCGAACCGCTTCGAGTGCAGCGACGCTGTCGGCGAGCTCACGCTTCGCGGCATCGCGTGCAGCCACCGTCGGTGCCGGCGCTGCGCTCGAATGTTCGGTCAGTCCCATCGCCATGAACGCATCGAGCTCTTCGACGCGCGCACGTGCTGCGGTTGCGTGTGCTTCGAGCCGCGCGACGACATCGGGGAGATCGGGCATGTTCTCGCGAAACGATTTCGGGAGCGCGGCATAGAGATCGGCTGCGGCGACGCCGAGCGCCATCTCAGTTGGCCGATAGTCGAGCTCCGCGGTGCGCTTGCGATTCTTGGGTGTGAGCAGTTTTTCCGCCCACGCGCCCACGCGACTATTCCAAAACAACGATCGAAGTGCGCCGACGAAGCGCGGCCGTATGCGTTTGCTGATGAGGCGAACACCGAGCGCGTTGCTCGCCGAGATGCCGACGATTGCACCGCCGACAACCGACGCCAGCACGACCTTTCCAATGATTACGCCGCCCGTGAGTGAGGCGAGCAGAATCTTGCCCACGGAGGTTTGCGTCAGCCCGGCGACGACGAGAAACGCGCCGCCGGCAATTAGCGAGTACGTCGCCCCGCGCATGATGCGCGCCCAGCGCGACTCGGGCTGCCCGAAGTCGAACGCGAGCTCCTCCCGACGCTCCTGGCGCCAGATTGCCAATGCTGCACGTAGATCGCGCAAGGTGAATCCAGCGCTCAGTACCTGATACGTCTTTCGCGCATGAAACAGCGCGCTCGGAATCAGCGGAAGCAATCCGACGACGACGATTGCACTCCAGTCGCTTCGGTGCGGTTGGTGAATGACCGCTTCAATGAGCATCTGTCCGAGCAACGACATCGACAGAATCCCCGTCCACGCGATGTACAGCGGCCGAAGCGGATCTGTCGACTGTGTCCAGACTCGCAGTGCGAGCGGCAGCTTTGCGCGCGTGACGGCTGCTGCATCGAGTGCATCCGCGATCTCCTCACCCGTTGTGAAGCGATCGGACGGTGTCTTGCGGAGACACCGATCGATCACCGCACCGAGGCTCGACGGCGCAGCCGGCGCAACGGACAGAATTGGCGGTGCCGGCGTCCCGATCTGCTTCATCAACAACGCTGGCACGCTCGGCCCATCGAACGGCAACTTTCCGCTCAGCGCCAGGAAGCCGACGATGCCGAGTGAATAGAAGTCGCTGCGACCGTCGAGCGACTCACTCGACGCTTGCTCCGGGCTCATGAAATGCGCCGTACCCATGACGCGCCCTGGATCGGACAGCGCTGACTCCTCGGCGCCTCGGGCGATACCGAAGTCGGTGACGAGAGCGCGCCCGGTCTCCGACTCGATGAGAATGTTGTCTGGCTTGATATCGCGATGGACGATGCCGCGATCGTGTGCGTACGAGAGCGCCCACGCTACTTCGCGCATCATTCGCGTCACCAGCGCCGGAGCTAGCGGACCTCGGCCGCGCAGCCGTTCGCCGAGAGTTTCACCGTCCACGTAAGCCATGGCAAAGAAGACGAAGCCCTTGGTTTCGCCGACTCGATAGATCGGAACGATGTGCGGATGTGAGAGCGACGCGGCCATGCGGGCTTCGCGTTTGAATCGCTCTCGAATCTCTGGACGCGCCGCCAGGCTCTGAGGAAGAACCTTTATCGCAACGAGACGGTCGAGTTGAACTTCGCGCGCCAGATAGACGATGCCCATTCCGCCGCGACCGAGCTCGCGTTCGAGCGAGTAGTCCCCCGCGACCGCGACCTGAAAGTCGATAAAATCGCGATCGGGGATGGCCATGGTAGGCGAACTATACTGGCGTCATCGGTCGGAGGTCCAGCGCGAGCGGGAGAGCGGTGAGATTGTCGACTTCCTGTCCCGCTTTGCCAAGCCGATCGAGTTGATCGCCAAGATCACGCGCGGCTTCGAGGACTGTGGTGATCGGTCTGAGATCGACGGCGCCACCGTGTAACCGCAACAGGTCGAGTCGCACCGCCTCGAGTGCGGCAACGCTATCACCGAGTTCGCGCTTGGCCGCGTCGCGTGCGGCGACTGTCGCACTCGGAGCAGAACGAGACCGGTGAGCATCGCCCATGGCCATGAGTGCGTCGAGTTCGTCGATGCGCGCACGCGCCGCTGCTGCGTGTGCCTCGAGCCGTGCAACCACGGAGGGAAGGTCGGGCAGATTGTCGCGATACGCCTTGGGAAGCGCATCATAGAGATCGGCCGCGGCTACACTCAGCGCCATCTCCGTTGGGCGATACTCCAGCTCCGCGACAGTCTTCTTGCCCGCAGGCGTAAGGAGCTTTGCTGCCCACACTCCAATGCGGCTATTCCAGATCAGTGATCGAATGGCGCCGACGAAACGTGGACGAACCTGTTTACTGATCAGTCGAACACCGAAGACGTTGCTCGCTGTAAAAGCCACGGCTGATCCACCGATCGCCACCGCCAACGCAATCCGTCCAGCGAGTGTATGCGGAACGCCAGCGAAGAAGAATCCACCGAGCGTCCCCACCAGCAGGTACGTGCTGAGGCGCATCACTCGCGCCCAGCGCGATTCGGTTTGGTCGAAATCGAACGTCAGCTCTTCGCGACGCTCCTGCTGCCACGCACCGAGCGCACTTCGCAAATCTCGCAACGTGTAGCCGGCACTCAGCGCCTGATACGTCTTTCGCGCATGAAAGAGTGTGATCGGTATGAGCGGAAGAAGATCGAAAGCGAGAACGATCGGCCAGTCTCCGCCGCGACCCCACGCGGTCGAGCGCAGCTCGCTCAACAGACCCATCGTGAACATGCCACTCCACGCGAGGTACAGCGGCCGAAGCGGATCCTGCGCCTGCGCCCAGACTCGTAGAGCAAGTGGCATCTTGGCGCGATTCGTCGTCACCGCGGCCGCGTCGAGCGCCTCCGCCAACTCTTCGCCGGTGGCGTAGCGATCCGCTGGCAATCGTCGCAGGCACCGATCGATTGCCGCGGCGAGTCCGCGCGGCAAGGTTGGCGCGACCGAAGCAATCGGCGCTGCTTCCGAGCTGGCCTGTTTCACCAACAGTGCCGGCACACTCGGCGCATCGAACGGCAGTCTCCCGCTAAGCGCGAGATAGCCGACGACACCGAGCGAATAGAAATCGCTGCGTCCGTCGAGCGGTTCACTCGACGCCTGCTCCGGGCTCATGAAATGCGCGGTGCCCATCACGCGTCCCGGATCCGACAGCACCGCCTCTTCCGCTCCGCGTGCGATTCCGAAATCGCTGACGAGTGCGCGACCCGTTTCCGCTTCGATGAGAATGTTGTCAGGCTTGATGTCGCGATGGACGATGCCGCGGCCGTGCGCGTACGACAGTGCCCACGCGACTTCACGCATCATCCGCGTCGCCACACTCGGCGGAAGCGGGCCGCGCGAGCGCAGACGTTCGCCGAGTGTTTCGCCGTTGACGTACGCCATGGCGAAAAAGACGAAGCCTTTCGACTCGCCAACCCGATAGATCGGAACGATGTGCGGGTGCGAGAGCGACGCTGCCATGCGCGCTTCGCGGAGAAAGCGCTCGCGAATGTCGGAGCGCGTCGCGAGCATTTCGGGGAGCACCTTGATCGCGACGAGTCGGTCGAGCTGGACCTCGCGGGCGAGATACACGATGCCCATGCCGCCGCGTCCGAGCTCGCGTTCGAGCGAGTACTCGCCGGCGACGGCCTGCTGAAAGTCAATGAATTCTCGATCGAGCATGACCGCCCTACGTGTCGCGGCGGCGCCGAGTTACGACGCCGGCCGAGCGAGCCCAAACGCTATTTTGCCACGCGTCGAATCTTGAGGATCGGGATGGGCGGTTGGAGCGTCTGGCCGTTCGCCGGGCTCGCCTGGATGGCGCGGACGACAGCCATACCGTCCGTCACCTGACCAAACGCCGCGAACCCCTGACCGTCGAGATTCCGGTGACCGCCGAAGTCGAGGGCGGGCTGATCGCCGATGCAAATAAAGAAGTCCGACGTTGCCGTGTTCGGGCCGCCGCGGGCCATGGACAGGGTTCCGTTCTTGTGATGAAGGCCTGTCGTATTCGTGCGCTCGAGGTCAATGGGAGGGAAGCCGGTGCTGCGCCGGTCTGGGTTGGCGCCGGCCTGAACCACCTCGATGCGAACCGTATCCTTCGGCTGGTTGGCCGGAGTCACCGTCCGATGGAACCTTCCGCCATCGTAAAAGCCCCCGTCGACGTACCGTAGGAAGTTGGTGACCGACACCGGAGCATGCGCGCTGTCGAGATCGACACTGACATTGCCCTTTTCCGTCTCGATGATGACGCGGACGATGCCGCTGGCCGGGGCACCACCGGCGCGTTGCTGGGCTGCTGCCGCAAAGATTGGAGCCGCGACGGCGAGCGAGACTAGGAGGACTGGAAGTCGCATAGATGGGTAGGAGATGGCAGTGGAGTGATCTTACGAAGCCTCCCGCGGTCGTACAACGGTCCCTGTCGTCAGCCACACGCCCGGAATTACCTTCAACGACCCACTCAGGCAGCGCCGTGCTCGCATATCTCAACGGTTCCTTCCTCGACCGCTCCGCCGCCACGATCTCAGTTGAAGATCGCGGGTTCATCTTTGGCGACGGCGTTTACGAGGTCTGGCGCGCGGTCAACGGGCGCCTGTTCGAGTCGGAACGCCATACGGCGCGGCTCATAAGCGGACTCGGCGAGCTGAGAATTGCGGCGCCTCAGGTACTCGAGGCAACGCAGCTTGCCGCGATCGCCGATCGGTTGCTTGGCGAATCCGGCCTCACCGAAGGCGAAGCGACGTTCTACGTCGAGGTCACGCGTGGAGTAGCGCCGCGAGCGCATCAGTTTCCCCCGAGCGCAACGGCACCGACCGTCTATATGACGGTGAACGCGTTCAAACCGGCAGACGAGCTTCGCGCGCGCGGCGCGGCGGCTATCACGATTCCGGACATTCGTTGGTTGCGCTGCGACATCAAGTCGATTCAGCTGTTGCCGAATGTGTTCGCCAAGCAAGCCGCGGTGGAGCGTGGAGCGATCGACGCGCTGATGGTTCGCGACGGCGTGATCACCGAGGGGTCCCACGCCAACTTCATGGGCATCATCGACGGCGTCATTCGCACGCACCCAACGAACCATCTGATTCTGCCAGGAATTACACGGGCAGTCGTGCTGGAAATCGCTGCCGGGCTGGGGATGCCGGTATCGGAAGTGCCGATCGCCGAATCGGAACTCGATCGGTTGGAGGAAGCCTTTCTGACCGGAACCACGACGGATGTCATGCCGATTGTCCGCGTGAACGACCTCCCAGTCGGCGGCGGAAGTCCGGGACCGATCACAACAAAGCTCGTTACTGAGTTTCGAGCGTATCTGGATGCGGCATGCGGGGCCGCACACGCGACGTCGTAACGACGTTCCGTAACGCTCATGTTTGCGCTGCTGCAGGCTGCGACGTCGCATCCCGGTGCCGCTTCATTCTGGCATCGCCTGTGGGCATACCTGTCCCTGGGCGCCACGGGGATCATCACCGAAGAAGCGACACCGCTGATCGGCGGGTTGGCGGCGCACAACCGGCACCTGCATGTGGCCGCTGTGGGACTATGGGTTGCGGCCGGAACATGGCTGGCCGATCTCGGGTTGTATTACATAGGCAGAAAGCGTGGTGATTGGGCACGCCGCCGTTGGCCTCGCCTACGTATCGTCACGCTTCGGGCGTTCAAAATCGTACGACGCCACCCGTGGCGATCATCGCTCGCCGTGCGCTGGGCGTATGGACTGAGACTGACGCTTCCTGTCGCCTGCGGCGCCGCACGACTGCCGCTTTGGATCTACTCGATCGGAACGGCGCTGAGCGCACTCAGCTGGGCGTTCGTTTTTACCCTACTGGGCTGGGCTTTCGGCCGGACGACGTTGATTGTACTCGGCCACGTTCGGCGATATGAGAACTATCTCATCGTTGCGATCGTCTTGATTTTGGCGGCCATCTTCTGGTTCATGCGGAAGCGGCACGTGGAAGACGAAGTTGTCGAGGTGTTGGCGAAGGGCGACACCGGGCCGATTCCGAAGCTATCTCGCCCTGACGACCTGTAAATTTCTCGGGGCTCTCGAAGTCTCTCAGCAAGGAGAATGATGATGCGCAGCAATCGAAGTGTCGCGATGTTCGGCGTCTTCGTCCTGGCCGCCGGCCTTGTGTTCGCGCAGCGCGTCTCGGGTGCTACACGCGCGGCGACAGTCATTCCGTCGCCAGCGCTCGACCTGCGCGACGCGAACGCCAAGACCGAAACCGCGGTTTTCGCGGGCGGATGTTTTTGGGGAATTCAGTCCGTGTTCCAGCACATCAAAGGCGTGACGAGCGCGACGTCGGGCTACGCCGGCGGTTGGACGGACAAGCCGGGCTATGAGGACGTGAGCTCGGGTCGAACCGGACACGCTGAATCCGTGCGCGTTGTATTCGATCCGTCGGTCGTGTCGTACGGCGACTTGCTCAAGGTCTTCTTCTCTGTCGCGCACGATCCCACCGAGCTCAATCGTCAGGGACCGGACGTGGGAACGCAGTATCGGTCGGCGCTGTTCTTCATGTCCGACGCGCAGAAGCAAACCGCCGAGGCGTACATCAAGCAGTTGAACGACGCGCACGCGTATCCGAAGCGCATCGTCACGCAGGTCACGGCGTACAAGGCGTTCTTCCCGGCTGAGGCGTACCATCAGAACTACGCCGAATTGAATCCGACCAACGCGTACATCATGATCAACGATGCGCCGAAGGTCGTGAATCTGAAGAAGCAGTTCCCCGCGATGTACACCGACAAACTCGCCGCGCACGACTGAGTCGGAGCGAGCGGCGTCCTAACTGGACGCCGCTTCGCGCAGTCGTTGCCATGCGAGCGCGACGTGACGCTCTTCCGTGCGGATGTTGCCGACCGCTAGCCGTAGAGTGAAACGACCCCGCAGTTTCGTGTGCGAGAGAAACACATCGCCGCCGGCGTTCACGGCGTGCATGATCTCCTCGTTGCGTCGGTCGCGCTCGGCTTCGCTCATGCCGTTTGGCGCGTAGCGAAAGCACACGAGCGAAAAGGGAACGGGGGCAGTCAGTTCCCAATCGCTGCTCGACTGAACCCAGTCGGCAAAAGTCCGCGCGAGCACGCAATGGTCGCGCAACCGTGCGGCCAATCCGTTGACGCCGAACGCGCGGATGATCATCCATAGCTTGAGCGCGCGAAATTTGCGGCCGAGCTGCACGCCGTAGTCCATGTAGTTCACGACCTCGTCCTGTTCGCGCGTCACGAGATATTCGGGCACGAGCGAGAAGGCGCGCTTGAGGACGTCGGGGCGCTTCAGGTACAGCACTGAGCAGTCGAAGGGGGCAAACAACCACTTGTGCGGGTTCACGACGAGCGAGTCAGCCTCCTCGAGACCGGCGAGGATGTCACGGTACTCTGGCGCGATGGCCAACACGCCGCCGTAAGCACCGTCGACGTGTAGCCAGACGTTCTCCCGCCGACAGATCGCGGCGATCGCGGGAACAGGGTCGATGCTCGATGTGCTCGTCGTGCCGACAGTCGCTACACACGCAAGCGGAAGAAAGCCATTGGCGCGATCAGCGGCGATCGCCGCCTCGAGCGCGTCGGGCCGCATGCGAAAATCACCATCGTCGTCGATCTTCACGACGTTCTCTAGGCCGATCCCGAGGGCGAGCGCGCCCTTGTCGATCGACGAGTGCGCGTGCGTCGAGCAGTACACGCGCAAACGCGGGAGATCGGTGCGACCGGCCATTCCACGCTCGCGGATCTGCAGCTCGGGGCGCGCTTCGCGAGCGGCCGCGAGTGCGAGCATCGAGGAAATCGAAGCCGTGTCGGTGGTGATGCCGAACCATCCTTCGCGCATGCCGAGCATCTGTCGCAGCCAGTCCGTCACGACTTGCTCCAACTCGGTCGCGGCGGGCGACGTCTTCCAGAGCATCGCCTTCACGTCGAGCGTGGCGGCAAGGAGTTCGGCAAGAATGCCTGGCACCGACGATGACGTGGCGAAATAGCCAAAGAACGCCGGGTGATTCCAATGCGTGATTCCAGGAATGATCTTCGATTCGAAATCGCTGAGAATCGTTTCGAGCGATTCGGCCCGAACGGGTGGTGATAACGGCAGCGACGCTCGAACTTCTCCTGGCCGCGACGACGAGAGCACAGGGTAGCGCTCAGGATTGTCGAGATATGCGGCCACCCAGTCGAGAACGGCGCGACCCTGCGACAACAGCTCGTGTTGCGGCAGGTCGCCACGCATCTCGTTCACTGATTCGTCATCTGCCACGCTACCTCCAGCGGAAGATCTTGAGCGCGATAGCGAAGCAGACCACCATCCAGGCAAACAGAATTCCTATTTGCGGCCAAAGCGACAACAGTCCGACGCCGCGCAACATGTTCGCGCGCAAGGCGTCGTTCGTCGCGGTGAGTGGGAGCGCCTTGATGATCGGCTGCAGGGACGGCGGAAAATTCTCGGACGAGAAAAACACACCGGACAGCACCCACATGGGAAGCATTGTCAGGTTCATGAGGCCCGACACGCCTTCGATCGTCGACGAACGCGACGCGATCAGCAATCCGAGTCCACCGAATGCGAGCGAAGCGATGATGATGACGAACGCGATCGCGAACCATGATCCGCGCATCGGAACGCCGAAGAGCAGCGTCGATAGACCAATCAGTACGCCGGCTTCGATCGTCAGCAGCACCAATCGCGAAATCACGTATGACGCGAGATACTCGGCACGCGACATCGGCGTTGCAACGAGACGCTTGAGCAGTTTCTTGCGACGCTGATCGACGATCGAGAAGCCGAGGCCCCAGATACCCCCGCCCATGATCGTCATTCCCAACAATCCAGGCACGACGAAGTCGATGTACCGCGAGCCGCGCTCCTGGATGTGTCGCTCTGACGTTTTGAGCGGATCCTTTCGGCCAGAGAGTCGCTGCGCCGCGTCGTCTACGAGGAGCCGAGCAGTTCGCGCGTCTGGCCTGGTGTCGTCGTAGGTGTACTCGAGCGAAAAGTCCTCGGTCACCGAAACGACAAGCGCCACACGACCAGTGCGCAGCGCGAGCAGCGCACTGTCTGGCAGAAGATCTTCGACTTCGAGCTCGCGATTCTTACTGAGGCCCTGTCGGAGCGCCGTGGACGCAGGGCCGGACTGAGCAACCGCGACGTGCACGATATCCGGCGGTTTGCTCCGGAAGGCGATGCCGAGGCCAATCGCCAGCAGAATGGGAAAGCCGAACGACCAGAAGAGCGCTTCCGGTTCGCGCATGTACTCTTTGAACCGCACGCCAACCAGCTGCCAAAGCGAGTTTCCTGCTAGCCCCGGTTCACGTTCGGTGACAGGTCCGGAATTATTCGTCACGGAGCTGTCTCCCGGTTAGTGACACGAAAACGTCTTCCAGCGTAGCCGAGTGCGTCGTGAGCTGCGCGAGTTCGAGTCGGCGATTCGCCAGCATCGCAAGCAGCGCCGGAACTGCGCGATGCAGCGCGTCGACCTGCAGTTCGTAACCGCCGGCCTTCTGACGATACGCGCGAACGCCATAGATCTGCGACAGCGTTTCATCGTCGAGAACGACAGATCCGTCAGCAAGTGCGAACTCCACCACATGCTCAGCGCCCAGTGAACGAATCAAGTCGGCTGGCGTGCCGAGCGAGATCACCTTGCCGTGATCGACGATGGCGACGCGATCGCAGAGGATCTCTGCCTCGTCCATGTAGTGCGTCGTCAGAATGATCGTACGGCCGAGCGATTTGAATTCGGTAATGAGTTCCCAGAGCTGGCGTCGTGACTGTGGGTCGAGACCGGTCGTTGGCTCATCGAGAAAAATCAGATCAGGATCGCCGACGATTGCGCAGGCGAGTGCGAGTCGCTGTTTCTGTCCACCCGACAGCTTGCCGACGCGTCCATTTCGCTTTTCGTCGAGCTGAACGAGTGAGATGACCTCGTCCACTGTGCGGCCGCGCTGATAGAAGCTGCGAAAGAGCCGAACGGTCTCCTCGACCGTGAGCTTTTCGGCCAACTGTGTTTCCTGAAGTTGAATGCCGAGTCGCTCACGAAGCTGCAACTCGTCGGTGTCCCAGTTCAGGCCGAGCAGCTGGACGTCGCCAGAGTCGGCGCGCGTGAGGCCTTCGCAAATCTCGATTGTCGTGGTCTTGCCGGCACCATTGGGACCGAGCAGACCAAAGCACTCGCCTGGCGCAACGTCGAGATCGAGTCCATCGACGGCGCGGACGTCGCCAAAATGCTTGCGAAGGTCGCGAACGAGCAGGGCTGAACCGGAAGCGGCCATAGCGGTGAATACTACATCGCCCTGGTCGCCTCCGCGCCGGGTACTACTGCACGTATTTGATCACATCGTAGGTGTACTTCAAGCCGAATGTGATATTGGACACGCTGATGTGTTCGTCGTTCCCGTGCATTCCCTTTTGCAGGTCGGCCGCTTCGAGCTTGAATGGATCGAAACCGTACGTGATGATCCCGAGCTTGCGGTATGTCGGCCGATCAGTCGCCGCCGTGAGCATTGGCGTGGTGACGAGCGCGTTCGGGTCCCGTTCGCGCGAGGCTCTCTCAATCGCGCGGAAGAGATCCGTCGCGATCGGATTTTCGAGCGGCGGTTTGGGCTGAAGCTGCGTCGTGAAATGCACTGCGGTGTCGTTGACGATGCGTTTGAGCGTCGCGATGAATTCGTCCGGGTCGGTATCGGGAAGGAGTCGAATGTCGATGTCGGCGCTGGCTTCGGCCGGGATGACATTCGTCTTGTTCGATCCCTGAAGGCCGGTGAGCGAGATCGTGTTGCGAAGAATCGCGTTCCAGTACACGTCGCTCAGAATCCAGGCCCGTGCTTGAGAGTTCTCCAATCCCTTCTTCACGTCGAGTAGCCAACCGCGCTTAGGCTCCGGATACGATGCGGCGATATCGTGGAAATACTTCTCGACGCCAGCGGTGACGTGCAGCGGCGTTTCGTATTTGCCGATCTTGTCGAGCGCGGCCACGAGACGTGGAACGGGATTCAGCTTCGTGGGGCGCGACGCATGCGATGGTGTGCCGGCGACGGTGACGTGCTGCCAGAACGTTCGCTTCTCCGATACACCAACGCCGTAGTACGCCAGCTTGCCGTTCTCGACCTGATTCCCCCCGCCTTCAGTCATTAGAAATTCAACATCCTTGAGCAGATCCGGATGTCGCTGTACGAAGACGATCGCGCCCGTTGAGCCGAGCTCCTCGTCGGCGTTGCCGATGAATACGATGTCGCGCGTCAGCGGCAGTCCGCTTCGCTTGATCGCGATCATCGTCATCAGCTGCACGATGCCTTCGCCCTTCATGTCGATCGTGCCGCGTCCCCAAATGGCACCGTCCTTCACAGCGCCCGAAAACGCGTCCACCGTCCAGGTGGCGGGGTTGACCGGGACGACATCGATATGGTGGACGAGTGCGATGGCTTTCTTGGAGCCGTTGCCCTTGAGCCGAGCGTAAAAATTTGCTCGCCCCGCCGGTTTGAGTTCGGCGGTGTCGAGAATCCTGTTCTCGATCCCCTCCTTATCGAGCACCCGTTTGAGAAAGCGAGCCGCTTCGAGCTCGTTTCCCGGAGGGTTGGTCGTATTGACCTTGATGTAGCCCGACAGCAGCCCGACGGTCTCCGACGTTAGCACGTCCCAGTTGATCGGGGCTTTGGGCTGTTGGGCGGTCGCGGCGACGGGCGCCAGGGCGAGCGACGCGAGGGTCGCCAGTGCGAGGGATCGGTTCATTGCGAGAAGGTACTTCCGAATGGCCGCGTCCGCCGCAGGCCCGGCTCGGCCCCCGAAACTACCCCCGGTACCGACTCGTATCGTGGGGACCCGCCGCACCCCAAAGAGGCCTCGATGCTCGCGATTCTCGGCGTTGCTCTCGCGCTGACTCAGCAAGTCCAAATCGGACCGTCGACGCGACGGGCCCCGGTCGTTCGAGACAGCACCGCCGACACGAGCCAGTCGAGCGGCCGGCGTCGCAACCGGGGTGTCCGAAAGGCAGTGACCGCCGAGGACCAGGCCACGGCGTTCAAGGACGCCACGGCGAAGGCAACGCTGCTCCAAGCCCGTGTCGCCCGCATGAAGCAGGATTCGACGCTCACCGGGTACGACGCGATGTCCTACCAGCGGATTTCGGCCGGAATGGGCTTTCGTGCGATCGGGCGCGACAGGTTGCTCTTCCGCCACGAAAGCGCGGCGCGCGTCCAGTGGCAGCAGGGCAAGGGCGTGTGGATGGAAGCGCGCGGGCAACGCACCGCCATTCCCGTCGTGACGCACGATGAAGCCAAGAAGGAAATCCGAAACGAGATGGCCGATCCAGACATGAACGCGTCGATCCCGTATTTCCCGGGATACGAGCCGCTCTGGATTGGAAGTGACATGGCCCGCTCGCAGGTCGATGAATCGGAAATCGTCAATCCGATCGCCGATGGTGCGGAGGCCTACTACACGTATGAAACGGGCGACTCGGTCAGCTTCACGCTGCCGAACAAGACCGTGATTCGCCTGCGCGAAATTCGATTCAGACCGCGTCAGCCGAAGTGGAATCTGGCCGTCGGTTCACTCTGGTTCGACACGCAGTCCGGTCAGATCGTGCGCGCCGCGTATCGCCTGTCGATCCCCATGGACATCTGGGCGGTCGCGCAGCAGGAAGATCCGAAGTCGATGGACGACGTGCCGGTGTGGGTCAAGCCAATGATCACACCGATGAAGGCCGAGGTCTCGGCCATCGCCGTTGAATATGGACTGCATGAAGGCAAGTTCTGGTTGCCGCGGCTGCGTCTCGCCGAGGGGAGCGCGCAGGTGAGCTTCATGCACGTGCCGTTCAAGATGGAAGAGAGCTTCAAGTACGCGAGCGTGAACTCGAAGGACACGCTGCCGACGCTTCCGGTTGGAGTGGAGGTTGTGCGTCGTCGCATGCCAGACACACTGACGGTCGAACAGCAAGCGCAGTGGCGCGACTCTGTGCGTCTTGCCGCGCGCGCCCGGGTTCGCGCGACGAATGACTCGATCAAACGAGGTTTGCGCGTTGCCGATCGCGACCGACCGAAGGCGTGCGACACATCCGATGTTCGCATCGTGATGCAGCGGCGGTACGACTCACAGCTGCCCATCGCCCTGAAGATTCCATGCGATCTGTCGAAGCTGGAGAACTCGCCTGATCTCCCGGCGTCGATCTACGATCCGGGCGACGAAATCTTTGGCGGAAAGGAACTCGAGGCGCTCAAGGCGGAAGCGCTGTCGATGAGTGCGCAGGCTCCATTCGCGTTCCGTCTACAAGGCGGATTGCTTCCGCCTCCGACATTCGCCTACGGACCATCGATGCTGCGATACAATCGCGTCGAAGGACTATCCGTTGGCGCATCCGTCGATCAACAGTTGGGCGGCGGCTACAACGGAACGGCCGTCGCGCGACTTGGTCTCGCAGACTGGGAGCCGAATGTCGAGCTCGGACTGCAACGCTCGAACGTGGCGGAAACGATCGGGCTGACCGCGTACAATCATCTCGTCTCGGCGAGTGACTGGGGACGTCCGCTCAGTTTTGGGAGTTCATTCTCGGCGTTGATGTTCGGACGCGATGAGGGTTTTTACTACCGCGCCACAGGTCTCGAGCTTTCCGGATCTCGCGCGTCGTCGTTCGGCGGCGGTTCGCGCATCGAGTGGCGCGCATTCGCCGAGCAGGAACGCAACGCAGCGGTGAAGGCGAGCTTCGTCGTGAACGGATCGAAATTCCCGGGCAACCTTACTGCACGTCGCGCCGATTTCGCGGGAGTGGGTGCGCGGGTCACGAAGGACTACGGCCTCGACCCGTCGGGCCTTCGAGTGTTTACTGATTTGCGCGTCGAAGCCGCGGCGAGCGATTCGATGTATGGGCGCGGGGCGCTCGATGTCACCGTGTCACACGGAATGGGACGTCTTGCCGCCGCGTTGACGGCGTCGGGCGGCAGCTCGGTCGGCGCACTTCCGCCGCAGCGACTCTGGTACCTCGGTGGATCGCAAACGGTGCGCGGTCAGAGCCCAGATCCCGCGCAGAGTGGTAACGCATTCTGGCTCGGTCGAGCCGAACTCGGAACGACGGACGCCGGCGTGCGTCCGACGATCTTCGGTGACATCGGCTGGGTGGGCGATCGCACGAAGATGAGTCAAGTCGGGCGGCCGATGAGCGGCGTTGGCGCCGGTGCTTCGTTCCTCGACGGACTGTTCCGATTTGACGTTGCGCGCGGTTTGTATCCGCTCAAACAGTTCCGCGTCGATCTCTACTTGGAAGCCAAGTTCTAGTGCGGTGAACCTTGCCGAACCAGGGACCCAGGAATGCTCTGATGTGAGTAAACACTAAGCGATGGAGTGCTGGTCCGAGTCATTTGTCGGTCTGAAATACAAAACCCAGTTACAAGATCTTTGCGCGCCAAGCATTGCGGGCCTTCCCCCCGCCGCTAGCTTCTGGATCATGACGTCCTCCCAGGCCATGTGCTGTTGTTGCATGTGTACGTGTCTCATGTGCCAACCGGCAACTGAGGCTCTGGGCGTTCGCATGTAGGTTCGATCTACCCGCGACTCAACGCTCCGATCCTCCCCCGGATCGGAGCGTTTTTTGTTAACGCGGTGCTGCACGCACTGATCCGGCGAGACCAAGCGAAAGAGTCGTTCACACGACCTTCACCGGAACAGACATGCAACCGATCGCGATCTATCACGAACATCCGGACTGGTTCAAGCCGCTCTTCGCCGAACTCGAGCGGCGAAACCTGCCGTACGTGCGCCTGGATGCGTCGGCGCACGTCTTTGATCCCTCCGAAGACGACGTCCCGTATTCGCTCGTCGTCAATCGCGCGAGTCCGTCCGCATACCTTCGCGGACACCGCCAGTCGACCTTCCATACGCTCCACTGGGTCCGACATCTCGAGCGAATTGGAATTCCCGTCGTCAACGGATCGAGCGTCTACTCGTTCGAACTCTCCAAGGCATCGCAACTCGATCTGCTCGAGGAGCTCGGGCTTCCATATCCAAAGTCGCGCGCGATCAACCATCCCTCACTCGCGGCTGAAGCGGCAAAGGGACTTCGCTATCCGGTGCTGGTCAAAGCGAATATCGGCGGCAGCGGCGCGGGCATCGTTCGATACGACAATGAAGCTGCGCTCTCCGGAGCGATCGCACGCGGCGAAGTCGAACTGGGCATCGATGGTGTCGCGCTCGTGCAGGAGTCCGCGCCACTTCGCGATGGTCACATCGTTCGCGTCGAAACGCTCGGCGGAAAGTATCTCTACGCCATCAAAGTGTTCCCCGCAGTCGGTTCGTTCGATCTGTGCCCGGCCGACGCGTGTCAGACGGCAGACGGTGTCGAGCTCGTGCGCGGTGCATGCGCAGTCGACGCACCCAAGACGGGACTTCGCGTTGAAGGCTACGAACCACCACGCGAGATCATCGAACAGGTCGAAGCGATTTCACGTCGCGCTGGTCTCGACATCGGCGGCATCGAGTATCTGATCGACGATCGCGACGGCAAGCACTACTTCTACGACATCAACGCGCTGTCGAACTTCGTCGCCGATCCCGTCAACGTCCTCGGCTTCGATCCGTGGGCGCGCTTCGCCGATTATCTGGTGGGACGAGTAAGGCGAGAAGGGGCACGAGCGGCCGATCGAAAGCTTGCCGGAACGGCCGCGTCGAACGTTCCGCTTCCCGCGTTTCTCCCATGAGATACGGGTACTGGCTTCCCGTGTTCGGCGGATGGCTGCGCAATGTCGAAGACGAAGGCATGGCAGCGTCGTGGGACTACATCCGACGTCTCGCGCAGCGGAGCGAAGAGATTGGCTACGACCTCACGCTCATTGCCGAGCTGCTACTCAACGACATCAAGGGGATCAACGCGCCGTCACTCGACGCATGGTCCACCGCTGCCGCACTTGCCGCGGTGACCGAGCGACTCGAGTTGATGGTAGCCGTTCGACCATCCTTTCATCCGCCGGCAATTCTCGCGAAACAGGCGGCGAACATCGATCGCATCTCGAATGGACGCCTCTCGCTCAACGTCGTGTCGGCGTGGTGGAAGGACGAGGCTCGGCGATATGGCGCGACGTTCGACGAACACGACGATCGATACGCGCGCACCACGGAGTGGCTTGACGTCGTTGACGGCGCGTGGAGCGAACCGACATTCAGCTACAGGGGTCGTTTCTACCAGCACGACGACATCGTGCTCGAGCCCAAACCGATTTCTCGTGAAGGTCGTCGTCGCCCAACGATCTACGCGGGCGGAGAGTCGGACACCGCCAAGAAAACCATCGCGCGGCAGTGCGACGCGTACGTGATGCACGGTGATCCCCCGGAGCGCATCGCACCAAAGATTGCCGACATGCGACTGCGCCGAGAGCAGGCGTCGGAAGCACTCGGGGTCGATCTTCCGCCGATGCAGTTTGGCGTCGCCGCGTATGCCATCGTTCGCGAGAGCGAGGCCGAGGCAAAGCGCGAAGTTGAGCGAATCACCAACGTCGCGGCGGGTTCACCGGGTTATGAGAACTATCGAGACTGGATCTCCAATACCAAGCTCGAGCAGCAGGTAAGTCTGCAGGACTACTCGGTGTCGAATCGTGGACTGCGTGCGGGTCTCGTGGGTACGCCTGATCAGGTCGCCGATCGCGTCGGTGAGTTCGCCGATGCTGGCGTCGATCTCCTGCTGTTGCAGTGTAGTCCGCAGCTCGAGGAGATGGAGCGATTTGCCGAGTCGGTGATCACGTCACGCGCACCGCTGGCGCAAGCGTCCTAGGGTCTGCCGCGAAGAAACCGCACTGAGAGCACTCGCTGAGTCTCCGTTGCTGGTTCCACAGTTGGTTTCTTCGGGTCCTCCTTGGGGATCACGACGGACGACACGTAGCTCAGCATCGGCACGCCAGGAAATACCTCGACGAACTCGGCGCGGATCGACTGACCATCGATCCGCGCGCGCAGCGGTTTGGAAAGATTGACCAGGGTCACCTGCATTCGGCGAAGCTGGTACGTCGCGCGATCGAGGAAGACGGAGCCCGACACGTCTGGCTCGTGAACGCTCGGCGCGGGAATGAAGTCGACGCGGATCAGCGTGTCACCGTCAACGACGTCGGTGCCGCCGAAATCAAAGCAGTGATGCTTGATGAACTGTTCGTCGGCGAGATCGCCGAGTTCTGGCATGTTGACCGTGTACCAGTTGCCGCCGAACACGCCGCCGTCGATCTCGCGCATTCCCATCATGTTGCCAGGCGCATAGCGCCAATCTCTCTGGCTCGACCGAGAGACCGTGTCGAACGCGATGAATCGCGCCTCGATTGCCGGTTCTGGTTTGGTGATCTTACGTTCGACACGAAGCTCGAACGGATACGATCGCGAGAGCAGCGCGTGACGCTCGGCGTTCATCTTGAGCTGCTCGAACAGCATGGCAAGCTGCAGGTTGAGCAGCGTATCTGCAGTCGCTCCCGGGTGGCCGCACGACTTGGCCAACGACTGGACGGCAGGCAGCTGAATCGTGATGAGCGCGAGCTGAATGGTGAGTCGGACCGTGTCGCCTGGTGTAACGACGACGCTCGTGTCGTACGGCGCATAGCCAATGTGCCTCGCGCTCACGACCACGCGATCGGTCATCAATCCGGTGATCGTAAACCGTCCGTCATCGCCGGTGAATCGGTCCGCCGACCCAGGTTTCGCCGAAATGATCGTGAAGCTGACGGGAAGGTCCGTTCCCTTCACGAGAATTCTGCCAACGATCGTTCCGCCTTGCGCCTGGACCGCGGCCGGCAACGCCAGAACGGCGCTAGCGACCATCAACAGGGCGTGACGAAGACGTGGCAGCATGGTGGTCACTCGTAGTTTTGCGCGACGCGAATTCCGAGATAGATGCCGAAGCCCGTACCGACCATGCTGATCATGAAGGCCGTCATGAAGCCAATCGGAGCGCCGAGGTACCAGCCGGCGTAGCCACCGATCGTCGCGCCCACGAACGTGAGAACTTTGCGCATTGGAGCTCACCGTCGCTCGTTACTGCACCCCGAGCCCTCGAACGGGAGGTGCGAGATATTACCATGGATGCGAGGGCCCGTCGATACGACGTCTGGCACGGTCGCCCGTCACCGTGGCTGCTCGAACGGGCGGTCGCGTGGCAACTAATCCTCGAACCCCGCGTAGGGTTCTCATGCGAACTTCCGTCCTTGCCACCTCGCTTCGTGTTGGGCTCGAGACCCTCCGTGCGAACCCATTGCGAACCATCCTTTCCACGCTGGGCATCATCATCGGCGTGGCCGCGCTCGTTTCGGTCCTCTCTGTTGGCGACGGCATGGAGCGTCTGGCGCGGGAGCAGATTGGCCGGACGACTGACCTTCAGCGAATTCAAGTCAGCCCACGATTGTTCC
This sequence comes from Leucogemmata humicola, assembly GCF_055379415.1. Taxonomy (NCBI): domain Bacteria; kingdom Pseudomonadati; phylum Gemmatimonadota; class Gemmatimonadia; order Gemmatimonadales; family Gemmatimonadaceae; genus Leucogemmata; species Leucogemmata humicola. Next base: position 5,597,928 of record NZ_AP040875.1, on the reverse strand, counting down.
GGATCGTGGATGGTACACCGTTCCCGCAGCCAAATCCGGCCAAGCTCGGTGAGGCCGAAGCGGTATCGCTACGACGGGTGCTCGGTGATTCCATTCCTGTAAACCTGGTGTCGATGGGGCTTTCGCTGGTGACGGCGCTCGGCGACACGACTCCCCATGCGACGCAGGTGCAGGGAATGCTCGCTCCGGATCAGTCGATGGCCGACTCGATGCTGATTGCCGGACGGTATTTCACGCCGAGCGAGGGAACGTCGGGCGCGCCGGTCGTAACGATTTCTCATCGGCTGGCGAGCGACTTCGCTCATGGTCGGTCGCCGAAAGACGTGGTCGGCGACACATTACTCTTTCTTGGTCAGCGCCGAACTGTGATCGGCGTTTTGAAAGCGGCGGAGAACGATCGAAGTCGGCGTGCGATCATGCCGTCGCGCGCGATTGCCGGCATTGTCGTCAGCGGTCCGAGCGAGCGACCGCCGCAGCTCCTCGTCACATCGCCCTCGCTCGAAGGTGTGAAGGTGACCCGAGCTCAGATCGAGCAGTGGGCTGCCCGCGAACTCGGCGCAACCTGGAAGGATCGACTGAGCGTGATGTCTGACGAGTCCAGACTCGAGCAGGCGACCAAGGCGCTCTTTCTCTTCAAGCTCTTCATGGGCGCACTGATGAGCATTTCGCTCATCGTGGGCGGCATCGGCATCATGAACGTGTTGCTCAGTTCAGTGATCGAGCGCACACGCGAGATTGGGATTCGCAAGGCGACGGGTGCCGCTCAGCGCGATATCCTCTGGCAGTTCCTCGGTGAGTCGGTGGCGATCACCGGCGTGGGCAGCATGATCGGCCTGCTGCTCGGTGTGGTGGCGGCGTTCAGCATTACGGCGCTCATGCGCAAACTCGCCAACGCCCCGATTCAGGCATGGCTGTCATTGAGCACTGTGCTGGTAGCGATCGGCGCGTCGGTGGTGGTGGGGTTGGCGTTCGGACTGTACCCCGCCATGCGCGCCGCAAAGCTTTCCCCGATCGACGCGATTCACCACGAGTGAGAGGCGCCGCGGTCTCTACAATTGGTTTACACGCGTACCATCGCCGAAGCAACCAGCGATGAGTGTCCAGCCGTCTAACAAAAGGAAGCAAGACGGCTGTTGCGTTGTCGATCAATCAGTCCCACGCAGCGCCGACGACCTGGAAGACTGGGCGACGGCACCGCGCAAGCAACGGGGACTACTTTCTAATAACGGTGACCTTGCCGGATTTGCCCTTGGAAGGACGAATCACGATGTCGATATCTCGGCCCAGTCGCGCTAACATGCGGAGGAGACGCTCGGTGGAGAAACCACGCAGCTTGCCCGTGACGACGAGCGAGATCTGCGACGGCGCGTCACGCATGATGTACGCTGCTTCGGTCTGGGTCAGATTCTGATCCTCGAGAATGCTCGCGATTTCCTTGGCGAGAACGTTCTTCGGGATCACGGAATCGGCGCTTGCCCGCTTAGGGCTGCTCTTTGAATTGGCTCGGGCCACGGTCCGTTGGGAAAAATGGAATGAGGATGTCCAGCGACATTAGAGCGCTTTAATCTTATTCCAACCAGGAAAAGACGAAAGGGTTAATTGCATGTTCTCTGCCGATTTTCAGCGATTTCGTGGCTGTTTGTGTCCAATTTGCCAACGACGTTCGCTTTAGCGCTCGAGAACAACGTGGTACGAAAGGCCAATCCCCATTGCGGAGCAACCGTGGCGGAGGAAGTTAGTGTTTCCTTAATGGCCAATGACAGAATTCGCTGAGCACCTCCAGAATGCGTTGGGGGCCAACTATCGGCTCGATCGTGAGTTGACCGGCGGCGGTATGAGCCGAGTCTTCGTCGCGATCGACCGTGTTCTCGGCCGAAACGTCGTCGTCAAAGTTCTGCCGCCCGAGCTAGCGGCAGGAGTGAACCGCGACCGCTTCCGTCGAGAAATCCAGGTTGCCGCGCAGCTGCAACATCCGCACATCGTTCCACTCCTCTCGGCTGGAGAGCAGGGCGACCTGCTCTGGTACACGATGCCGTACATCGAGGGAGAGTCGTTACGTGCGGCACTCGAACGGAAAAAGCAGTTTGGCGCTCGCGAGGTCATGCGGGTTCTTCATGACATTGTTGACGCGTTAGCCTTTGCCCACGCCCGCGGCGTTGTCCATCGCGACATCAAGCCGGCGAACATCCTCACACAGGGATCGCACGCGCTCGTCGCCGACTTTGGCGTTGCGAAGGCGCTCAGCGCCGCGATGCCGCTCAGCGGCGTAACCTCTGCCGGGATCGCGATCGGTACGCCAGCGTACATGGCTCCTGAGCAGTTGGCTGGCGACTCGAATGCCGATCACCGGATGGACATCTACGCCGTGGGCCTGCTCGCGTACGAGCTCGTTACCGGCATGTCGCCATTCACGGGACCGTCACCGCGTGAGACGCTGGCGGCGCAGCTCACGCGCGACCCCAAGCCGCTTCACGAGATCTCTCCGGGAATTCCGCGGTCGCTCTCGACGCTCATCATGCGTTGCTTGGCCAAGGATCCTGATGCGCGGCCGCAGACGGCCGACGACGTTTTGCACGAGCTGGATTCGATGACCATGCCGCTCGGCGTCACGCCCGCGGGCGGTGGCATCGAAGCGCCCAAACAACGAGCACGCTGGAAGACCTTCGCCGCGATCGTGATTCCAATCACGATTCTTGGCGGAGTCGTGTACGGCGTGAGCCGGCAGCGATTGGCCGAGACGACGGGAAACGCGGCGCCGGTTCAGGCGAGTGTGCCAGTTACCGTAGCGGCTCCGCCCGCCGCACCAGCGGTTCCGGCAGCAACTGCTGGCGCGAACGTTTCTCCCGCAGCGAAGCCTGCGCGTCCCCTGCTCACGCACGAGGATTCCGTGCACATCGCCGAGGCCGTGCGGAAGCGCCTCGATGCTGCGCGACTGAAGGATTCTGTCGCGAAGGTGAGGCTCGCCGAAGAAACGCAGCGCAAGATGACGGACTCGATCATCGCGGCGAATTCGGGTGCGGCCGCCGCGTCCCCGACTGGTCCGCGCCGACTCATCATCGTCGAGGCGCCGGAGCAAAGAAACTGGCCAGAGGCAACGCTACTCGGCCGCGCCGTTGCGGACAGTCTCAGGAGAATGCTGCGTCAGCGAAAGGCGCAGTTCACGCTCGTGGATCAGGATTCAGTCCGCACCACGATCGCGCGGACACAGAATGTCGGAGAAATCACCAGAACGCTGAACTCCGACCTCATCGTCACGATCCGTCTTCAGGCGCTTCCGCGCGATACGGCGATACTCATGCTGCAGTCGTTCGACTACGGCGCGGTGAACCAGTATCGCTCACGCACAGCCGGCGGCAAGCCAGTTTCAAAGAACGAGGTGTTGTACAACCTCGATCAGGTGCTGCTGTCGACGGTGGCTTCGTTGGACGAGATGCTTCGTGCTCCACGTCGCCCAACTCCGCCGCCACCGCCCTGAGAATAGGTCTGAGCGTTATCTGATGCTCAGGACTGGCAAAATGCGACGATTGCCGTCGTTCTCCGAGATATTGATCAGACCGATCTGCGCGCCGTGGAGTTCTCTCGCGTAGTTGATCAGTCCGAGCGAAAGGCCGTGTTGCGCGCCCTGAATGTTGTTGATCGCGGCCAGTGAGCCACCATCGAACCGGCCGTTGTTCTCGATCTTGAAATAGGCTCCCGTGAGCACGATGGCGTGCGCGTCGTGCGCACCGACGCCGAGTGCGCTGATCGCGACGCCATGGATTGCCGGAGCGCCGACGCCAGCGCCGCCAATGCTCAGGCCCTTGAGCGTTCCGCCCGCGCCGACGCCAATACCGCCGATGAGCAGTCCTGTCGCATCACCACCTGCGCCAACGCCGATGCCGCCGAAGCCGATTCCCTTGAACGGCCCACCGCTGCCGACGCCGATGCCGCCAATCGCAATGCCAGTCACCGGACCGCCGCTGCCAACTCCAATGCCGCCAACGCTGAGCCCCGTCATGCTACCGCCACCGCCGACACCGATACCACCGATCTGAATTCCAGTAATTGAACTGCCTGATCCAACGCCGACGCCGCCGATCGTCAGGCCGGTGATCGAGCCACCGGATCCAACGCCGACGCCGCCGAGCAAGATTCCTCGAGCGTTGCCGCCTGATCCGACTCCGATGCCACCAATTCCAAGGCCGTTGAGCGATGCGTCGGTACCGCCGCCGAAAATCCCGATCATTGCGCCGTTGATGTTCTTTGCGCCGGTGCTCGGCAGGCCGATTGCCAGACCTCGGACGGTTCCTGTCGCCGGCTGATACGGCTGCCAGATCGTGATATTCACTCCTCTGATCTCTTCCAGCGACCGATCGCGAAAGTTGATCCGAAGACCAGTCATTCGCGGTTTGTCGCCGATTGCGAGACCGGCGTTGTTGACCGTGAGGTCGATGACCTGGGCGCTCAGTGGCCATGCGATGGCGAGGAGCGGCAGCACGGCGCGAAGCGAACGTAAAGATTTCATGAAGATGAGTTGATGTCCTTCACTGGTACGACAGAGCATTTGCCATGGTTTCGGCTTGCTTGCTCGCCACGCGTCCAATGATCTTGCGATGTCTTCAACAGCGTTGCCAATGCGATTTCGGCGTTCCATCCCCAATCTGGCGATTGTGCTCGGCGTCGTCGGCTGCGTGCACGTCAACGTTGCGACGTCGTCGGGGACGTCGGCGGCAATAACGCCACAGGACCTGCGGGTTCGGCTGATGGCGTTCGCCAACGACTCCATGATGGGGCGCGAGGCGGGCACGATCTGGAACGTGAAGGCTACCGACTACGTGGCGTCGCAGTTTGCGAAGTACGGACTTCGTCCGGCCGGCGACAGCGGCACGTACTTCCAGACTGTGCCAAATATTCGGCCAGGTGATGCGACGGCGCCAATCGGACCCGCACGAAACGTCATCGGCGTATTCCCCGGAAGCGATCCGGCACTCCGCGGCGAATACGTTGCCATCACCGCGCACAACGATCACATCGGCTTCACGCACCACCCGGTCGATCACGATTCGCTACGAGCGTTCAATACGGTCGTCCGCCCAATGGGCGCAGACAGTCGAATGCGCGAACCGTCGCCCGAAGAATGGACGCAGATTCGCCGAAAGCTCGATAGCCTCCGCGCGCTGCGTCCACCACGCCCTGATTCGATTCGCAACGGTGCCGACGACGACGGAAGCGGGACAATCGCGCTCATCGAGCTGGCCGAGGCGCTCGCGCGTGGCGACATCAAGCCGCGTCGGTCGATTCTACTGGTATCGCACACCGCCGAGGAGAAAGGACTGCTCGGTTCAGAATGGTTCACTGACCACGCGACTGTCCCGATCGATTCGATCGTCGCCGAGTTCGATGTCGATATGATTGGTCGCGGCGCGGCCGTGGATATCAAAGGTGGTGGTCCGGCGTATCTGGAAGTCGTTGGCCTCAAGCGGCTGTCGCAAGAATTCGGGGACTGGTTCGAGGCCGTGAACGCGAAAGAGAAAACGCCCTTCGTATTCAACTATGAGTACGACGCTCCCGGACATCCCGAGCAGTACTACTGTCGCGCAGATCACTACAGCTATGCGCGGTATGGCATCCCCAGCGTCTCGCTGTCGCGTGGCGGTCATATGGACTACCACCAACTCACCGATGAACCGCAGTACATCGACTATCAGGATTACGCGCGGCTCACCCGGCTAGTGTTCGATGGAGCGATCTTCGTCGCCAACGCGGATCACGCTCCGCGACTGAGCGTACCGAAGCCGATTAACCCACACGTTCCCTGTCGTCAGTGAAACAACACCGCCGCGTCGCCCTGGCGACGTACGAACAGGCGCCCGGTTTGGCAGCCGATGACCAGCTGTTGCCGCCAGCGCTCGAGGTGTGCGGGCTCGTTCCCGTTCCGTCGGTTTGGTCCAACAGCAACGTCGCGTGGGATTCGTTCGACGCAGTCGTCATTCGCTCGTGTTGGGACTACCATCTACGCTCGACAGAATTCGCGGCATGGCTCGCGCACCTCGAGTCGCTGCGCATGCCCGTGTTCAACTCCACCGCTCTCGTTCGCTGGAACGCTGACAAGCGCTATTTGCTGGATCTCGCGCGTCACGGAATACCGACAATCCCAACGATGATCGTCGAGCACGGCAGCGCCGACGACATCGCGCGCATGGCTGCTGCCGAAGGGTGGAATCGTTTCGTGGTGAAGCCGGCGGTATCGGCGAGTGGCCACGAGACTTATGCCTTCACGTCGCCATTCGATGACGGTGCGCGCGCATCACTCGAGCGTGCGGCGGCCGTCGGCGATGTGCTCGTTCAACCATTCGCTGAGGAAGTCCCGCGCGACGGCGAATACTCGTTCACGTTCATTGACGGTGCGTTCAGCCACGCCACCATCAAGCGTGCAACCGCCGGGGAGTTTCGCGTGCAAACTGAACATGGTGGCCGAGTCGACAGCGTAACTGCGAGCGATTCGCTCCGGTCACAGGCTGCTCGGGTGCTGAGCGTGCTGCCGGAGATTCCGCTGTACGCGCGCGTCGACGGCATTGCTCGCGGCGACGCGTTTCTCCTCATGGAACTCGAGCTGATCGAGCCCAACCTCTTTCTCGAGTTTCAAGACGGCGCCGCGCCGCGCATGGCGCGGGCAATCGCCGCGCGCCTCGCCTAGACGCAACCGCTGGTCAGTCCGCGCGCATCGCGATGACAGGATCGACCAAAGCAGCTCGCCGCGCCGGTAGATAGCTCGCGATCGCGGCGACGCCGAGCAGCACCGCGGCGACGCCGCCAAAAGTCGCCGCATCCGTTGCATCCACTCCGAACAACAGCGCGCTGAGTAGCCGAACGAGCCAGAATGCGCCGATCAAGCCGACGCAGACACCGGCGACAGTAAGCGCCAGGCCCTGTCCGAGCACGAGGCGGACGACGCGCTCCTGTGTCGCGCCGAGTGCGATGCGAATTCCGAGCTCCCGAGTTCGCTGACTCACCGAATACGAAATGACGCCGTAGATGCCGATCGCTGCGAGCAGCAGTGCAATACCAGCGAACGCGCCAAGCAACACCATATAGAAGCGAGGTTGCGCGACGGATTCCGAAAGGGCATCGGACATCGTTCGCAATTCGTAGATCGGCATGGTTGGATCGACGGCGTGCACGCGCTCACGAATCGCGGCGCCAATCGTCTGTGCATCGCTGTTCGAGCGCACGAGGAACGAGATGTCGTTGATCGGGAGCGTTCCCCAACCATTGTACACGGCGGGGGCGAGGTCATCGTTCAGGCCGCGCTGATGCACATCGCCAACAATCCCGACGATCTCTCCTTTCGTCGTGACGCTCGTGTTCGTCCCCCCGGTGTCGTGCGAGATTCCAAGTGTGAGATGCTTGCCGATCGGATCTTCCGACGGGAAGTATTTTTTTGCGAGCGACTCGGTGATGACGAGCACCGGCGGCGGACCGAATCCTTCTTCGGCCTGCGTGAAGAAACGACCGCGCACGAGTCGAATGCCCATCGTCGAGAAGAAATTCGCCGACGCCGGACGCAAGTCGGTGAGCATTCGCTTGTCGGGCGCAGCGGGAGGTCTCCCGTCGATGTCGAAAGACATACGCATGCCCTGCGCCTCGAGCGGGCGTGCGAAAGCAACGGCGACCGACTGGGTTCCCGGGAGCGACGACAGGCCATCGCGCACGTCGGCCGCAAAACGCCGAATGTCATGGTCCTGTGCGTACTTCGTTGGCGGTAACGAGACGTCGAAGCTCACGATGTGTTCGGTCGCAAACCCAGGATCGACCTTCAGCAACTTTACAAAGCTTCGAATGAGCAGCCCGGCGCCGACGAGCAGCACCACGGCGAGCGCCATCTCGCTCACGACGAGTGCACTACGCGTGCGCTGTGTCGCTCGGCGACCGCTCGAACCGCGGCCATTCTCCTTGAGCATCTGACCGAGCTCGGACTTGCCCGAGTGCAGCGCGGGCACGAGGCCGAACGCGACTCCGGTCACGAGGGCAACGAGAACGGAGAAGGCGAGCACGCGTCCGTCAACGCTGATGTCGTCGAGACGCGGCAGGCCGCGCGGACCGAATGCAACAATTGCATCTACGGCCCAACCCGCGAGCGCACCGCCGATGGCTGCTCCGAGTGCGGAGAGCATAAGACTCTCCGTCACCAACTGACGCATGATGCGCGTGCGTCCGGCACCAAGTGCTGTGCGCACCGCGATTTCGGTTTCGCGCGACGCGGCGCGCACGAGAAGCAGATTGGCAACGTTGGCGCACGCGATCAGCAGCACGAACGCAACGGCACCGAACATAGTGAGCAGCAGCTTCTGCACGTCGCCAACGATCGACTCCTGCAGACTTACCGCTGTTCCACCGAACGATGCATTCGACCTCGGATACTCGGCACGCAGACGCTCACCTATCGTGGCCATCTCGCGCTTGGCTGCGTCGACGGTGATTCCAGGACGAAGCCGAGCAATTGCCGTGATGAAGTGCGCGCCACGATTGTCGGGCCCCGCCATCCACGGTTCGAAAACGAACGGAGTCCAGAGATCCGGCTGCTCGGGATACGTCAGCGATCGCGGCGCAACACCGACCACCGTGTGTTCGGCACCATTGATCATGATCGCGCGGCCAACAATGTGCGGATCGGCGGCGAACTCGTTGCGCCACAGTTTGTCCGATAGCACGACGACGTGCTGCGCGCCATTGGCATCTTCGCCGACTGTGAATCCGCGGCCGAGTTGCATGCGGACGCCGAGCAGGTCGAAGAAGCGTGCGCCGACCATCGCGGAATTCATGCGCTTGGGTTCAGCGCCTGCGACGGTGAGGTTGGCGCTATTTCTATCCTCGATCTGCGCGATCGCCGCGAAACTCCGCGTCTGATTCTGATAGTCGATGAAATCAGGAACGGAGAGGTGCGTGAGCTTTCCATCCTTGCCCGACGATCCCATTCGTACGAGCTCGTTCGGGTTGGAAAAGGGAAGCGGCTTCAGGAGCACGCCGTTCACGACGCTGAACACGGCCGTCGTCGCGCCGATAGCGAGCGCGAGCGTCGTGACAGCGATCAGCGTGAAGCCGGGCGTACGCAGCAGCTTTCGAGCGGCGTAGCGAATGTCTTGAGCGAGGATATCCATGCGTCGGGCTGGAGAGGAGGCCTGCCGAGGCCATGGGAACAATCATGCCCTGGTCGACGGATCTCATCCTGTTGGTGTTGAATGATTTACACCAACAGGACTGAACGTGGTCCGGCGAAAGTCGTCCGGCCTTGGGACCATTCGTCCCACGAGCGAACACCGCTCGCCGAGCGTATTTGGTGCAGTAGCTTTCCGCGACGATAATTCGCCCGGCTGGCATCAGCCGGAAAGTGCGCATTCTCCTACCGTTCATCGCACCGTGAACCCTTCTGACGAGCGTACCCAACCGCGGCGTGAGTTTCTTGGTCAGGTTGCCGCATCGGCCATCGTTCTCGCGGGGGCGGCCTGTTCGACGCCTGCCGCAACGGGACAACAGGCAACGACGCCCGCACCGGCGCCAGCCAAGCCCGGTCCGCAGCCGCCAACGCCCCCGCCCGCTTCGACGGCTCCGGTGCATTGGGATGATTCCTGGTTTGCGCGACTGACCGCGAAGCACAAGGCCGTGTTCGATTCACCGCAGATCGAAGATGGTCTCGCGCTGGCCAACGCCACGGGCTACATCCGCGGAATGCGTGACGCGCTGTCGGCAGGCGACAATGATGTGCAAACTGTGATCGTCGTTCGGCATGCTGCGGTCGTGATGGCGTTCAACGACGCCATGTGGGAGAAGTACGAGATCGGAAAGGACAAGAAGATCAAGGAAGGTCGCACCGACGACTGGGCGACGCACAATCCCTATTTGAACGGAAGCGCTGGACGCGGCGGTGCTGCACCGGCGGCTGACCAGCCCAGGCCGACATTCGCATGGCTCAATACGCACGGACAGATCCTGCTCGCCTGTGATCTGGCGACGAGAAACTATTCGAACGTGATTGCGCGCAACTTTAAAGTCGACCAGCGCGCAGTGTACGAGGAATTGAAGGTAAACCTCGTTCCCGGAATGATCCTGCAGCCAACTGGCGTGTACGCGGCGTTGCGCGCACAGGAAGCTGGTTGCGCCTACATTCGCTCGACGTGATCGTCCTGCTTACGCGCTAGCTCTTACCGATCGGCCAGCATTCTTATCAGAACGCTGATTGTCGCGAAGGGCGATTGCTCCGTTAACGATTACCGCATTGATGCCGACGGGATACTGGAACGGATTGTCGTAGGTTGCGGTGTCCTGAATCTTTGCCGGATCGAATACCACGATATCCGCGGCCATCTTGGGCGCAATGCGGCCACGATCGGCGAGGTGGATCCGCGACGCCGGAAAGGCGGTCATTTTGTAGATCGCTTGCTCGAGCGTGAGCGCTTTGCGCTCACGCACGTACCGCGCGATGATGCGTGGAAATGTGCCGAGTCCGCGCGGATGCGGGTGCCCACGGTGCGACGGACCGTCGACCGCAAACGAACCGCCGTCGCTGCACACCATGCCCTGCGGGTGCGCGAGGATGCGATCGAGATTGTCCTCGCTCATCGCAAAGCCTACCATGCCGACGTTCCCGCGATTGCGCTGCAGCAGTCCGATCGCCGTCGCATACGGATCGGCGTTCAGCTTCGACGCGTATTCCCCGAGCCGCGCACCTTCGGCGGCGCGATCGCTGGCGCTCGAGACGTTGGACAGCATGACATTGTTCCAGCCACCGATCAGCGCGACCTTCGCAAGCGTCTCGGTCTTGATTCGCTCCGCCGTCGATGCGTCGGTGAGCCGTGCGAGAAAGGCACCCGTGCTGTCGTCGCGGCTCCAGACGGGAAAGAGATTCGACAGTCCGGTCTGATACGCGATGTAGGGATAGCGATCGAACGCGGCATCGCAACCGGCCTTGCGCGCGGCGGCCACGCGCGCGAAGGCGACGTCGAGCTTGGGCCAGTTGCGGGGGCCCTGAGTCTTGAGATGAGAAATCTGTAACGGACATCCAGCGCCACGAGCCACGGCGATCGATTCGTCAATCGCCTCGATCAAACGGTCGTCCTCATTCCGCATATGCGTCGCGTACGGAAGACGACGTGACGCGAGCGGCTTGCACAGCGCGATGAGCTCGTCGAGTGGAGCGAACGCACCTGGCGTGTACTCGAGCCCCGACGACGCGCCGCACGCGCCATCGGCGATGGCAAGTCGCACCATCTCGACCATTCGCGACAATTCCTCAGGCGTCGCCGGCCGATCTTTTCCGCCGATGACGACGTCGCGCACTGTGCCGAGTCCAATCATCGACGCAACGTTCACGGCGGGCTGGAGTTTGTCGATCGATGCCCAGAGTTCACTGAAGCGCGCAAACTGCCCGCGCGATTCGTTCGCGTCTTCTGCGACCGCTCGACGCGGCGCGCGCGATGAGCCATCCTGCCCAGCAACGATCGTCGTGATTCCCTGTCGCACGAGCGACTCGGCCCGCGGGTCATCCCACAGCGTGCCGTCGCCGTGCGAATGGATATCGATGAAGCCCGGGGAGACTGCGAGTCCACGTGCGTCGATCTCCACGGTACCGCGCTGCGCAGCGTGTTTGGCGATGCTCGCTATGCGGCCTGCGGCGATGACGACGTCGAGCTCTTTTCCAGCGCCGCCGAGTCCGTCGAACACGGTGCCGTTGCGGACGATGAGGTCAGCGTCGGCACGCGAGCGGAGCAGCAGCGCCGGAGATCCGACGAGAACCGCGGCGGCAGCGGCAGAGGTGCGGAGAAAATCGCGACGAGAAGTCGATGACATTGCACGGGGAAGGCGTTGCCGGACATTGGCGCCCGCGCGCCCGTCCCGCAACGTCCCCGGTTGTCGCTGCTAGAATCGACTTTCTGGGCTGTCGGGCGCGGTCGGATCCATGTTGTCCGCGACCGGATCGGAGTAGCTGGGTCGCTCGGACCACTCCGTCGATGGCGGCGCGTCGGCGATGCGACCTTGCTGCGTGCGATCGGTCTTCACAGGAGATAGTTCGTGGACCGAAGCCCATTCGCCATCGCCGAATCGAACATTGAGCCATCCGCCATCGACTTCTTTCTCGATCGGCTCGACGCCACTCGCCCCCTCTGCCGTCTTCGCGCTCTCATCCTTTGGCGGACGATCAGCGAGCTGGTCGGCGCTGAGAAAGTGTGGGCGGAATAGTTGTCGGTCGTGGTCAGCATGTTCGGACATATCGCTCCTCCGTTCACCAACCACAGCGCAAGAGCGGGACCGGCCGAGACGACACCTGTCCCCGAGTTGAGGTCGGCGGTCGGGTAAGAGTGTTGTAAATCGCTCGTGTGGCGCGATCGGTGTCGATTCGCGAGCGTTAACGTGTACGCACTTTTCGTCGGGGGCCTGACCATGACGCCAAATCCGCTCGACCGACTGCTGACTCGACGCGACTTCGTGGAGTATGGCGCGCTCGCCGCCGCGACATTCGCGCTGAGCCCGGACATGCGCAGGCCCTTTGCGGCCGAAACCGGCCGCTTCGCCACACGCCCCCACAAGCCAACGAAGACGACCGCCGCAGGAGAGCACGTGCTCTTCGAAGAAGACGGCAGAAGGTGCATTCTCTTCGTTCCAACCACCTACGATGCGAAGCGGCCGGCCCCATTCGCGCTCGCGTTGCACGGTGCATCGGGAAGCGGCGACTCGATGCTTCGCGGAACTCGCGCCGCCGCCGAGGCGCACGGCGTCGTTGTCTTGGCGCCGAGCTCGAACGCGAGAACATGGGATGCGCTTCGTACGGATTATGGCGACGACTTCAACCGCATTGATCGGTGGATGAACGACGTGTTCGATCGATGTTCGATCGATCCGACGCGTCTCGCGATCGTCGGTTTTTCCGATGGCGCGACCTACTCCGTATCGGCCGGGCTACGAAACGGCGATCTGTTCACGCACGTCATTGCGCACTCACCGGGATTCATCATCCCCGGTCCAAAGCACGGCCGCCCCAAAGTGTTCGTATCGCACGGACGGCAGGATCCGATTCTGCCCATCGATCAATGCGGGCGGCGTGTTGTCGCTCAGCTTCAGCGCGACGGATATAACCCCCGCTTCGACGAGTTCGATGGCGGACACGTCGCCACTCCCGAGATGCGCGACGCCGCGATGGTCTGGTTTACAGGCTGAGCCGCTAGAGTTCGGGCATGCCGACAAAGCTGCCGACGCTGATTGGACTTCCGTACGACGCGAGTTCGTCGTTCCTGCGCGGTCCCGCGGCTGCGCCGCCGGCGATTCGCTCTGCACTCTACTCTTCGTCGTCGAATGCGTGGAGTGAAGCAGGAATCGAGATCGTCGATGGCGTGTCATTCACCGACGCCGGCGATCTCGACCTTTCGGCAACGGACGCCGCGCGCGCGATGATCGAAGACGGTGTTCGCGCGATCATCGACGACGGCGGTCGGCCCGTATCGCTCGGCGGCGATCACTCGGTCACGTACCCCGTTCTTCGTGCTGTCGGCGGCGCGCGCGCCAATCTCACGGTACTGCATTTCGACGCGCATCCGGACCTCTACGATTCGTTCGAGGGCGATCGCTTTTCACACGCCTGTCCCTTCGCGCGCGTTCTCGAGGAGGGACTCGCCAAGCGACTCGTCCAGGTAGGAATTCGAACGATGTCAGGGCACCAGCGCGAACAGGCAGCGCGCTTCGGCGTCGACGTGATCGACATGCGCGCGTGGGCGGCTGGCAAACGCCCGCAGGTAGAAGGGCCGGTGTACGTGTCGATCGACGTTGACGGAATCGATCCGGCGTTTGCGCCTGGCGTATCGCACCGCGAACCGGGCGGGCTCACGGTTCGCGAAATCCTCAGCGTCGTTCAGACGATCGCAGGGCCGATCGTCGGCGCCGACGTCGTCGAGGTCAACCCCAGTCAGGACCCGACCGGAGTGACCTCATTCGTCGCGGCCAAATTCGTGAAGGAGCTGATCAGTCGAATGATCGAGACAGCGTAGCTCGCTACTCGTCGCGCAACGCAACTACAGGATCGACGCGCGTTGCGCGCATCGCCGGTACGAGCGTCGCGAGTAACGCGACTCCAACGAGCAGCGCAGATACGATCGCGAACGTGGATGGATCCGTCGCACCGACACCGAACAGCTGATTTGTTAGAAAGCGCGTGAGAGCAAACGCCGCAACCAGCCCGATACCGACGCCGATTCCGGCGAGCACCATGCCCTGTCCGACGACCAGGGCCAACACGCGAGACCGCGCTGCGCCGAGCGCCATACGAATGCCGAGCTCGCGAGTGCGCTGAGCGACGGAATAGCTCATCACGCCGTAAATGCCGATCGACGCGAGCAGCAGAGCGATTCCGGAGAACACGCCGAGCAGGATCATCGACAGCTTGCGCTGTCCAACAGACGAGTCGACGAGCTCGGTCATCGTCTTCACGTTCGACACCGGAAGATTGCGATCGAGCGCGTGCACTGCGTCGCGCGCCGCCGGAAGCAGCGCCACCGGATCGCCGCTCGTGCGAAGCGCCACCTGCATGTTGCGTCCCGCCCGCTGAGAGAATGGCAAGTAGTACTGAATACGGGGCTCGGCGTCGAGTCCTTCGTGCGCCGCGTGGCCAACCACGCCGACAACCGTGATCCAGGTGGTGTCCTTCGAGCCCGGCGCCAAGCCGAACGTGATACGCTTGCCAATCGGATTGGTGTTGGCAAAGTACTTCTTCACGAATTGCTCATCGATTACGACCACGCTCGGCGTGCCGAGGCGATCCTGATCGGTAAAGCCGCGGCCTGCCTTCAGCGGAATTCGGAGTGCGTCGAAAAGCGTGGTGTTACCACGCGGAGGTCACCCCAGGGTCCGTTCTGTCCGGGCGGAACGATCAGTCCGTCGATCGCAAAGCTCGCGGTCGACCAACCACCGCCGAAAGGAATGACGGACGTCGTACCGGCCGCGCGGACGCCGGGAAGAGAATTCAGCCGTGGAAGCAACTGTTCGGCGAACAGCACCTGCGACGTATCTGAGGAATACTTCACGGCCGGCAGGGCGATATTGAACACCAGAACATTCTTTGGATCGAAGCCCGGATCGACGGCCTGCAACCGGAAGACGCTTTTGATCAATAGCCCAGCACCAACGAGCAGTGTGAGCGACAGCGCCACCTCGGCAACGACCAGCGCGCGGCGCACGGAGCGCCCAGCAAAATCGGCCGCACCGCTTCGGCTGCCGTCCTTGAGCGTTTCCTGAAGGTTGGTGCGCGACGCCTGTAGGGCCGGTGCGAGGCCGAAGAGAAGTCCGGTAAACAGCGACACCACGAGCGTGAACACCATTACGTTGGCGTCAATGCCGACCTCAGCGGCCCGCGGCAGGCCGGGGTTGAGCGCAACGAGCGACTTCACGCTCCACTGAGCGAGCAACAGTCCGAGAATGCCGCCGCTCAGCGCGAGCAAAACGCTCTCCGTGAGCAACTGACGGATGAGCGACGCGCGATCCGCTCCAAGCGCCGACCGAATCGCGATCTCTTTGATGCGAACGGCGGCGCGGGCAAGGAGCAGATTGGCAACGTTGGCACACGCGATCAACAGCACGAAACCGACGGCGCCGAGCAGAACGAACAGTACCGGGCGAATTCGACCACTCGACAGATCGTCGAAGCTGCGAACCTTGAGCGTCCACGTCGGCGCAAAGTTGTTCGGGTTCTCCTTTTTCAAATTCTCGGCGAACGTTGTCATCTCGGCCTGAGCGCGCGCGAGCGGCACGCCCGGCTTGAGTCGCGCAACAGAGTTCAGATACTCGTTGGTGTATCCGCTGGTGAACGCCGCCGGCTTGAGCGCGAGCGGCACGAAGAGATCGGCGTTTCGGACGAAGAAACTGCGGAAGTCCTGCGGCATCACGCCGACGATCTGAAACGTCTCGCCGTTCAACTCGATCGATTTCCCGATCGCCGACGGACTCGCCGCGAACAGCCGCGTCCAAACGCCGTGGCTCAGCACCACCACATGCTCGCGCCCCGGTTCGTCATCGTCGCGGGTGAGGACTC
Organism: Leucogemmata humicola; assembly: GCF_055379415.1. NCBI lineage: Bacteria > Pseudomonadati > Gemmatimonadota > Gemmatimonadia > Gemmatimonadales > Gemmatimonadaceae > Leucogemmata > Leucogemmata humicola. Next base: position 5,581,880 of record NZ_AP040875.1, on the reverse strand, counting down.
GTCCAAACAACGGCGCGACCCCAAGCGCGTGAAACCAGTCGCCGGAAACGCGCACACCGGGAACGCGCTCCGGGTCGCCGCTGCCGGTGAGGTTCGCGCCGAACTGCGTCTCGACGGCGACCGACTCGAAGCTGCTCGTCCGGTCGCGATAGTCGCGGAAGCCGCGCGCCGAGACGGGCGCTTCCATGTTGTTGAGCGACGGATAAAAGTGCTCGATCGACACGAGCGCACCGGGCGATCGATACGGAAGTGCACGAAGCAGCACCGTGTTGACGACGCTGAAGATCGCCGTATTCGCACCAATGCCGAGCGCCAACGTGATCACGACGATTGCCGTGAACGCGGGACTCTTACGGAGGCGGCGAACGCTGTAGCCGATATCTCGAAGTAGCGCGTCCATGGGCGTCTCGAAGAAGGGGGGAGGACTTGGCGCACGGCAGAACGATTGGACAGTCCGTACGAGTCAATCGTTCAAATCGTTTTACGTCAGTCCTCTCACGCAGAACGGCGCCGCCCGACCGAAGTCGAACGACGCCGTTGAATCCCGCCCCCACGACGGGAGTTTGTTCAGTACATCACGGACGCATGCGGCCGCCACCAATCACTCGGCCGGAGCCCATGCCGCCCATTGGCGACGGGTAGTAGTTGCCACTGCCGCCGATTGGGTGACCTGTGACAGGACGGCGCGGAACCGCGCCTCGCGGGTCGCAGTGGTCGTCATCGCCGATGCCGCCGCCACGGATGACAGCGCCAAAGATTCCGCCCAGAATGCCACCGCTTCCACCGCTTCCGCTGGAAGGAATTGGCGCAGCGCCAGGATACGTCGACGACACTGGAATGGCCGACGGACGAGCTAGAGGCGGCGCATCGGCGCTCGGCGTCTCCGACGGAGTCGGCGACGACGCCAGCACCTGCATTTGAGGAATCTCTGACTTGATCTCGGCGACTTCGGTCGGGAGGTCAGACGCCTTTACCGTGGGCTTTTCCGTACGAATCACCTTGGGACCATCGGGCGCCTTTTTCGGCTTGACCGCGAGTTCCTCGTGACTCTTTGGCGAAATTTCGTCCGGGCTGATCTTCAGGTTCTGCGTCGCCGAAGCGAGCTGCAGATCACGCTTGAGATCTTCCCCCATCGCGGTTCGCGGGCGCGATTCGCTCTTGCCACAAGCAAGTGCGAACAGAGCAGCCGGAGCCAACGTCCACTGAATGAGCTTACGCACGTTTCCTCCCCCCGAGTCGATCAGCGTGTACGCCGACGCGCAACAATGCTATCAAAAGGGACAAGCAGGCCATGGGCCATTTCTTAACGGTCAATCTGTGCGGTTAATCACAGAAGGCGTCACTCTGCGTAGACGGTAGCGTCTCATCAAAGGGACGTTTGATCGCCAACATACCCCTACGCGACGAACGCGTTGATGTTGGGTATCATCGTTTGGGCAAACCGTGGTCCGAATCCGTCAGACACCCCATGCGACTCGCAACTGCGCTTCCTCTCATCGCGCTCGCCGCCTGCGCCTCGTCGACTTCGGTTTCCGAATCCGAGCGCCGGTCTATCGTGGACTCTCTGACCCGCCAGGTCAAGGCCGCGTACGATCTGTCCAAGCCTGACGTCGAGCAGCGACTGCTCAGTCTGTACCCGGAGAGCGGCCGCGTCATCTCCGCGGCCGGTGGTCAGGTGATCGGTTCGCGAGACACACTGGCTCTCGGGATCAAGGCGTTCTGGCAGAATGTCGGATCGAACATGCGCCAGCCCAAGTGGATCTGGGACCAGATGTCGTTCGACGTCCTGTCGCCGAACGCTGCGGTCATGACCGCGACGTACCACGTGCCGCATCTCACGCCACGCAATCTGCCGCACACGATCGGCGGCGCGTGGACCGCCGTGTTTCAGAAGCGCGGAGATCGCTGGTATATCATCCAGGAACATCTCTCCGACCTGCCGCCGATACCCGACTCGGCGGCCGCCGCGATGCCACCCGGAATGAAGATGCCCGCCGGTACTTCGATGCCCGGGGCTAAACCGCCGGAGTGACCGGCGGTTCCGGAGGTCGGTTGGGCGAAACACGCTCGACCACCGAGGGGAAACGTGCGCTCCACATCTCGACTTCTGATCGTGCTTGTCGCGTTCGCGATGGGCTGCAGTGACACTTCCACTGGCCCAACGTCGACCGACCTCGACAAGGCTCGTCAAACCTGGGCCGCGAAGGGCAACGCGACGTACCAGTTCACCATCCAGATGGCGTGCTTCTGCGCCGTGAACGGGCCGATTCGCGCGTCAGTCGTGAACGATTCCCTCGTCAGCGCGACCCTGATCTCCACCGGCGAGGCAATCAACCCGAGCTGGGTGCCGAGCATCAAGAAGCTGTTCGACTTCATCGATCACGGCATTACCAATCACGCCGTCATCCTTCAGGTGATCTACGATCCAACGCTCGGCTATCCGAGTCAGATCGTTTACGATGGCGCCACGAACATCGCCGACGATGAAGTGACCTACACCGTCCGCGACGTGGCACTCGCCGCGTCGTTGAAGGCCCGCAATTAGGGAACGGCGCCGGCCGCTCCGGCGCGGCGAGGGTCGGCGCCAGCGGTGACGCGTCCCTTCTCGATGCGCACCGCCGCGCCGTAGCCCTCTCGGAGCTCACCGGGCAGCGACACGATCTGCGTGCGATAGCCGAGCGCTTCGAGACGTTTCATGACATCGGGCGAGAAGCCGTCTTCGAGCTGAATCGTCGCGCCAGCGGGCTGCGGAGCAGCTCCAGCGCCGCCGCGTCCCCCGCCGCCGATCAGGAAACGCGGAAGCTCGAGTGCCGCCTGCGGATCGAGATGCTGGTCGATCATGCCGACGAGCGTTTGATACACGGCCGACGTGATCCACGCGTTGCCCGCCGCGCCAAGTGCCATGGCCGGTCGCATGGATTTACCCGTTCCCTCGAACACGATCGTCGGCGCAATGGTGCTGCCGTGCCGCGCGAAGGGAAGGCGAGCGCCGTAGGCATTGGGATCGTTGCCGTACGACGTCAACTTATCGTTGTACAAGAATCCTAAACCAGGCGTGACGTAGAAATTCCCGCCCCAGGTGCCAAGCGTCTGTGTGGTTGCCACGAGATTCCCGTCGGCGTCGGCGACTGCGAATGCTGTCGTTCCGGCCGCGCGACAGGACGCCGCCTGCGTCGCACCGTATCCATGGGCGTAGCATTCGGCGTCACGCATCAACTCGACGGACGCCGTCCTCTTGTCCGATTGTGCACAACTCAACGTATCGCCGCGCAGCACCGACAGATTGATCGCTCGGTTCGCGTCGAAGCACGCCCAACGCGTACGCGCCGTGTCCTTGTTCGTGAACGGCTCCGTGGTCGTGGGCCACAAGCTCGGATCGGCAATGCGATTGCGCGTCGGCGGCACGAGTTGCCAGGCAGCGATCATCGCGTGCAGCGTGCCGGCGTCATCGGCGTACGGTTTGGGCGATGAGTATTGCTCGAGCATGTTCAGCTTCGCCGCGAGCTCCGCGCCGCCAGAGACTGGCGGTGCGCTCGAGAAGAACGTGTATCCGCGATACGTGCTACCAACCGGATCGCGCTCCGCGGCGAAGTATCGCGCCATGTCGCTCAACTTCATGGCGTTCCCCTTCGCGTGTAGATCCGTCACCATCCGCTTGGCGACTTCACCTTTGTAGAACGCCTCGGCGCCGCCCTTCGCGATCTGCTCGAGCGTCCATGCGAGGTCGGGATTCTTCAGCGTATCGCCCGCATGCAGCGGCTGATCGTCGCGAAAGAACAGCGCTCGGCTCGACTCATACTTCATGAATTGCTCACGCTCGGTCGCGAGCGTCGTCGCCAAGCCCTCGCTCACGACGTAGCCGTCGCGCGCCGCGCGGATCGCTGGCTGCACGAGATCGGACCACCCGAGCTTCTTGCTGCCGAACTTCTGCCACGCGAGATACATCGCCGCGACAGTGCCAGGCACGTTCACGAGTGCCGGACCACCGTCGGGGAGCCGGCCGTTCTGTAGCAGACTCGTGTTGCCGAGCCCCGCGTCCTCGGGAACGCGCGACATGAATTCGATGAGCTGCGGCCGATCCATGCCCTTCTGAAACACGAGCATCTGTCCGTAACCGCCAGGACCGCTCGCGTCGGGTTCGACCACGCCGAGTGCGAACGACACGGCGACTGCAGCATCGACGACGTTGCCGCCCTTGGAAAGCATTTCCAATCCCGCCGCAGTTGCCACCGGATGCGCACTCGAAACTGCCGCGCGTCCTGCTGCCGCCTGACGATACGGCGGATGCTCCTTGAGCAAATCGTGAAGAACCGTTTTGAGCTCGTCGTCAGTCTTGGCGGCGACCGCACGCGGACGGTACTTCGATTTCAGTGACTCCCACTGCGCGCGCCGAGCGGCGGCGTCCGGGGCCGAGTAGTAGAGTGACGCCGTCCGATTCCAAAGCTGATCGAACGCGTCGCCATTGTGCTGCGTGCGATCGTTGGCCGCAGCGGGGCTGCCCGACTGTTCAGCCAGTTGTCCATCGGGCGTCGACGGCGCGTCGATGGTCCACAAATGCCCTGTCGCCGTAGCCAGAAGATTTGCGTCGCGATCGCCCGTGCGATCGGGATCGCCATTGTAACCGACGGGGGCGATTGCATCGGGCGGCAAATCGGCGAGCGCGACGGTCTTTCCGTCTGGACTCCACGCCGATTCCGCATGGCGTGTGCTCACGACGTTGGAGTACCGACCATCGAGCGGCGTCACGTACACGGAACCGCGCGGTCCCGTTGCCGTCCAACTCAAACGATCGCCCGACGGTGACCATGCAGGATGTTCGACGCGCGCGTCCGTGAGCACCACGCTGTCGCGACCGGTGTCGAGGTTGCGGACGTGAATCTTCCGCGCGCCATCGGCAATCGCGACGTACGCGACGCGCGAACCGTCAACGGAAATGGCGGGCCATTGTTCGACCGCACGATCCTTCGTCAGACGCGCTTCGCTGCCATTTGACTGACGAACCCAGAGCGCCGCTGCGCCGAGCCGGCCGCGCACGAACACGATGCGTCCGTCGCGCGCGATCGCCGGCTGTCCGTCCGGAAGCGGGGAGGTCGTCAGGCGCTCGGGCTCTGCTGCAGATCCACCGACTGCAACGCGCCAAAGGTCGAAGTTTCCAGCGCGGTCCGATGAGAATACGATCGCCGAGCCATCGGGTGTCCACGCGGGCTCGCGATCCCACGCCGGTCCCGACGTGACCTGCGTCCATCCGCCGCTCTTCGAGACGATCCACAGGTCGCCCTGCACGCTCACCGCCAGTCGTCCGTCGCGCGCGTAGGCCGGATTGCGGGCACCGGCGCCACGCGCGGAGTCAGGAACAGTCGTGGCTTGCAGCAGTAGCGCGGCGAGCGCTGGCAGGAACAGCATCGAGGAACTCCAGGAGAGAGGCGGGTCGCCGGATCCGGCTCTCTAATCTGATCGAAGCGCCTCGTTCGGATCAACTCGTGCCGCCCGCAAAGCCGGAATCCAGCTTGCCGCGATCGCCACTGCGAGTAGCGTCGCGATCACGCTCACAATCACCGGAGGATCCTTCGGCGACACACCGAACAGCAGCGGCGCGATCCAACGCCCGGCCAAGAGCGCAACGACTGCACCGAGCGCCACGCCAGGGATCACGATGGTGAGGCCTTCTCGAACGATCAATCGAATCACGTCCCGGCCCTGGGCGCCGAGCGCAACGCGCACGCCCATCTCGTGCATCCGCTGCGTCACGTTGTACGCGATCACGCTGTACAGGCCGATCGCCGCCAGGATGAGTGCGAGTGCGCCGAATACTGTGAACATCGTTGCGCCGAGTCGCCAGGATCGCGTCTGGCCTCCAAGAATCGTCTCCATCGGTGTGACCGTGACGTATGACACGCCGGGCATCAGCTGCTGGAGCGACCGGCGCACTTGCTCCACCTGCGCCGCCGCAGGTCCGCGCGTTCTGACGAAGAGGCCGCCTTGTTCGCGCGCGAACTGTTCGATCGGCATGTAATAGTGAAATTCCGGCTCGCTCAGGCTTCCGCGGCGAACGTCTTCGGCGATACCGACGACGGTGGTGCAGGGCATGGTGTCGGCGTTCACGCGGACACACTTGCCGATCGCGTCTTCGTGAGGCCAGAGCACCTTGGCCATTCCCTCGCTGACGACCATGACCTTCGGCGCGGTCGAGCGATCTTCGGTGGTGATGCCGCGGCCGCGAATCAATCGCGTTCCCAGCGTGGAAAAGAACGTCGGTGAGGCTGCCTGCAGCGTGAAGTCACCAAGCTTGCTCACCGAATCGATGCCGGCAACGAACAGCGAGTATTCCCACGTCGACCAGAAGGGAACCGTGAGCGCTCGGCTCGCCTGTTCGACATTTCCCAACGACTGCGCGCGCTGCAGCAGATTGTCGCGTAGTGCGACCTGCTGAATGCTGTCCATCGGCACACCGCGCTGATTGAGATTCACCCACAGAACGCGATCCGTGTCGTAGCCCAACCGAATGTTCTGTACGTTGCGCAGGCTTCGCACGAACAGACCGGCGCCGACCAACAGCACGACAGAGAGCGCGGCTTGTGTGACGAGCAACGCAACGCGAACGCGTGATCGGTGCACCGTACCTTCGCGCACGCCGGCTTTGAGCGACGCCGCGACGTCCGACCGTCCCGCTTGAAGTGCGGGCACCAGTCCGGTGAGAAGGCCGGTCGCTGCGGCAAGCGCGGCAACGCAGATGACCAGGCGTGGATCGTTGAACGCGCCTCCGGGCGTATCGAGGTCAAAGAGCGCTCGTCGTACCACGGCGCCGCCCCATTGGGCGATGACCAAACCGGCAAATCCGCCCATCGCCGCGAGCAACAAGCTTTCCGTCATCAATTGTGTGAGCAATCGCGCCCGGCTCACGCCAAGTGCGATGCGGACCGCGATTTCACGACGTCGACGGAGCGCTCGTGCGAGCATGAGGTTCGCGACGTTCGCGCACGCGATGAGCAGCACAATTCCGGCAACGCCGATCAACCACGTAGCGACCTTCGCCTCTGCGCTCTGATTGGGACCGCGGTTGACGAGCACCGGTCCGGCAAACGCGCGCGGCTTGGCGATGGCGAGCGGTGTCGACTTCGGATTTTCCTGTATCTGCGCGAGGTAGCTCTTCGAGTATGCGTTCGTGAGGTCCGCGTCCGCCCGCTGAATGGAGACGCCAGGCTTTCGGCGCGCGTACACGTTGAACCAGGTCATGGTGTAGGTGTTGTTCCACCCACCCTTGCCCTTGTAGTCCATGTTCGCGCCGTGCGCCGCGATTGGGATGAACGCGACGGGCGGCTGCATCTCGTAGCCGGTGAAGCCGTCGGGCGCGACACCGATCACCGTGTACTTCGCTGGTCCGATGTCGAGTTTGGTCCCGAGTACGTCGGTTCGACCACCGAACTGCGTTTGCCAATACGCATACGAAAGCACGGCGACGGGCGTTCCATTCGGCGGAACGTCTTCGGCGGCTGTGAAGAATCGTCCGAGTGCCGGTTTGACGTCGAACAGTCGCCAGAGATCCGCGGCGCTCACGGCGACGCGCATTTCCTTCGTCGTCTCGCCGGAGCCAACGGCGATGTTGCGAGTGTAGAACGGCGTGATCGCATCGAACGACGACGTACCGTCGCGAATGTCGGCGAAGCGCCGGTACCCGAAGCCGCTCTGCGGATTCTCCTTTCCACCGAACGTCCGCACGAGATACAGTCGCGCGCCGCGCTCTGGTGCGATGAGAAATGTCGGGGGACGAAATAGCAGGCGATCGACGATCCCGAACATCGTAGCGTTGGCGCCAATGCCGAGTCCGAGTGTGATGATCACGGCCAAGGCGAATCCTGGCTTCAAGCGAAGCCCGCGCAGCGCATAGCGCAGATCTTGAGCGAATGCAGTCCACCACTCGGCGCGTCGCTCATTATCGAGTCGCGCGCGGTCGATCTTCTCGAGACGGGCGCGCGTCTGTTGGACGTTGCCGAATCGACGCTCGGTTTCCTTGCGTGCGTCGTCGGGTGTCATTCCGCTGGCCATGAGGTCCCTCATTGTCATGTCGAAGTGAAAGCGCAGCTCGTCGTCGACCGCGCGACCGATGCCCGCGCGCGTTCGTCCGATGTGCAAGAGTCGACGGATACCTGGAATGCGTGGCATGAGACGCGGGGTCGCTACGCGGTCGCGGTTTCGAGAACTTGAAAGACCGCGCTGGCGTATTCCGTCCACACCGCTGTCTTGGCGCGGAGCTGTCCGCGTCCCTGCGTTGTGAGCTGGTAGTACTTGGCTTTGCGATTGTTTTCGGAGAGGCCCCATTCCGATTCGAGCCAACCGCGCTTTTCCATGCGATGAAGAGCGGTGTACAGCGCGCCCTCCTCGATCTGCAGCCGCTGGTTGGTGGTTTCGCGAATCCAGGAGGCGGTGGCGTAGCCGTGTCGCGGGCCCCACGTGAGCGCCTTGAGGATCAGGAGATCGAGGGTGCCTTGGAGGAGGTCGAGATCGATGGTCGCCACGGTACCCCTGAAATGTTGATGGGAAAACGACGCTCCAACCCTCGGTGCGCTCAGCTTCCCCTGAATGTTTGAGGGCGTTCCTCACGTCTGACACCGCTTTCACCGAAACGGTTCGAGACGATTGTGCTAAAATATTAGCACTGGGTGCGGAATCTCGCGAGACTGGTCGTAAATTCCTGACATGCCCGAACTCCCGGATATCGTCGCATACGTCGAAGCGCTCGAATCGCGACTCGTCGGGCAACCGATATCGGAGGTGCGCCTCAAAACGCCCTTTCTTCTTCGAACAGTCGAGCCACCCCTTAGCGAGCTCGTCGGTAAGACGGTGCGAACTGTCCGGCGATTCGGAAAGCGAATCGTGATCGGGTTGGACGACGATCTGTTCATCGTCCTCCACCTCATGATTGCCGGGCGTCTGCACTGGAAGCCGCGCGGTGGCAAAGCAGGCGGCCGCTCAGACCTCGCCGCTTTCGATTTTCCAACCGGAACGCTCACGCTCACCGAGGCGGGCACCAAGCGCCGAGCGTCGCTCTATCTCGCGCGCGGCGAGGCGAACCTTGGCGAGTTTCGCCGCGGCGGCCTCGAGGTGTTGGACGCAACCGCGGCAGAGTTCGCCGAACGCCTTCGGTCGGAAAACCACACGGTCAAACGTTCGCTCACCGATCCCCGCCTGTTCAGCGGCATCGGCAACGCGTACTCCGACGAGATTCTGCATCGCGCCAAACTGTCGCCAGTCAAACTCACATCGCGTTTGAGCGACGACGAGATCGACACGCTGTTCGTGGCCACCAAGGCGATTCTCGTCGAGTGGACGGACCGGCTCCGCACCGAGGCGGCCGGCGGATTTCCGGAAAAGGTGACGGCGTTTCGCCCCGAGATGGCGGTCCACGGAAAGTTCGGTCAGCCGTGTCCGGTGTGCGGCGCGCCGATCCAGCGCATTCGCTATGCGGACAACGAGACCAACTACTGCGCGCGCTGCCAGAACGAAGGTCGCTTACTCGCGGACCGCGGACTGTCGCGTCTATTGAAGCAGGACTGGCCGCGCAGTCTCGACGAACTCTAGAGCCTACGCGGTCAGAATTTCTGCGCGGCCGCCGAGTATGACGATGGTGTGCTCGTAGTGCGCGGCAAGGCAGCCATTCGTCGTGCGAATCGTCCAACCGTCGTCGTCTTCGACGAGGTCCGTGCGAACTTCGCTGATGATTGGCTCGAGGGCGATCACCATGCCTTCGGTGAGATGCCCGCGCGTGAACGGGCTGAAGAAGTTCGGAACCGACGGCTCTTCGTGCAGCCCGCGACCTACGCCGTGTCCGCACAGATCGCGGATGACGAAATGACCCCAGCGCCTGACTTCGCCTTCGACCGCGCGGCCGAGTTCCGCGACGCGCACGTCGGGCGCAGCGACTTTCAACGCGCGCTTGAACGCGGCTTTCGCGCATTGCACGAGGTTATTCGCGCGTGTCGACGCCGGTGCGAGTACCACAGTAATCGCTGAGTCCGCGATGTAGCCGTCGAGTTCCGCTGTGACGTCGATCTTGAGCACATCGCCCGCCTGCAGCACACGCGCGCCCGGAACGCCGTGAACCACTTCGTCGTTCACGCTGATGCAGTTGAAGCCGGGGAATGCGTACGTGAGTTGCGGCGCCGAACGCGCGCCGTGACGCCGAAGAAACTTGGCGCCGACGTCGTCGAGCTGTTCAGTCGTCATCCCCGGCTGAGCGGCCGCGCGCATTTCGTCGAGCGCGCGAGCCACGAGCTTCCCAACTGCCCGCATCGATGCGAGATCAGACTTTGATTCGACGGTCATTTGACAGAGGCACTAGGCGCTAGGTGCTCGCCACTAAATGCTAAGGTATTTCCTCACGCGCTCACGCGCGTGAGAATCTATGGAACCGAAGATCGGACGCGCGCTTGTCGTTTCCCAAATCAAATCCCTTCCGAATCTCTAGCGCCCAGCGCCGAGTCCCTAGCGCCTAATTTCCGATTTCCATCGTTCCTTCACAAACGATGACAGATTTTCCTCCAACGCGAGCCGCTGTAATCTTCCCGTCAGCTTTGTCGGCCTCGACTTCGAGAATACTCGGACGGCCCATTTCAAAGCCCTGCTCCACGATCCAGCGAAGTGTGCCATCGAAGCGCGGATCGCGTGCCGCGAGGTAGCCTCCGAGCGCAACGCAGGCGCTGCCCGTCGCAGGATCCTCGGGGACGCCGATGCCTGGAGCATACATTCGCGCACGCACATCGGAGCCTGGGCGTTCGCCGTCCATCGCGAAGACCATCACTTTATTCGTGACATACGAGCCGAGTGCGGTCTGCCAAACGTCGAGCTTGAGGCGCGAACGGGCGACTGCAGCGCGATCGCGGAGCGGAATGAAGAGGAACGGAGTTCCGCACGACACCGCTTCGGCCGACAAATCTCCGTGCAACACGTCATCTTTCGATAGAGACAGCATCGAAGCGAGGGTCTCGTGCGACGGCGGCGGCGGGCCGACCTCTGGCAGTTTTGCCACAGACAGCTGCGCCGACGTAGGACGGCCGTTCGTCGATTGAATGGTTACGGGGATCGGACCAACGCCTTCTTCGAACACGATTCGCGTTTCGTCGCCAGTAATCGCAATGGCGCCAATAGTGGCGAGGATGTGTGCGGTTCCCACGGTGGGATGGCCGGCAAACTGCAACTCGCCGCCCGGCGTGAAGATTCGGACTTTGGCGGTATGGCTCGGATCGGCGGGCGGCAGAACGAATGTCGTCTCGGAGTAGTTGAACTCCCGCGCGATGTGTGGCATTAGGTCTGGGGAGATTTCGCGCGCGTCGGGAAAGACGGCGAGCTGATTCCCTCCAAAGCGTCGATCCGTGAAAACGTCGGCGGTGAGATAGCGGGCGTTCATGTCGGGAAAGTGTAGAGAGACGTGTGTTCGAGGAACGATACGGTCGACCGTCGTGTCTCAACCCTGACGGTGTCCGCGTCGTAGTTAAGAAGGTAGGCTGTTCGCTGTCGGCTCAGGCTGTCGGCCAATAGCTAATAGCAAATGGCCATTAGCCAATAGCCGCGGCGGTCATGACGCACTGGTTGGAAGGAATTTTTCAATTCCTGTTCAAGTACAGGCCGACTGAGTTCGCGAAGGGCAACGTCGCCTTTGGCGCGCCCTTTTCAGTCGTGATTCTGCTGCTTGCCGTCGCCGCGATCGGCGTTCCGGCGATTCTGAGCTACCGCGGAGTTCGCGGCAAGAGCTCGAAGCGCGATCGCTGGGTGCTCGGCACCCTCAGAGTTGCCGCCCTCGGCGTGCTCATGATGTGCCTGTTCCGTCCGATGCTGCTCCTATCGGCGGCCGTTCCGCAGCGCAACTACGTTGGTGTGCTCGTTGACGATTCACGAAGCATGCGAATTGCCGATCGCGACGGAAAGGCTCGTTCCGATTGGGTCGAGCACGCGTTTGGTGGACCCGATAGCGCGCTGCTCAAAGCGCTCAAGCAAAAGTTCATTGTTCGGCTATTCCGCTTTTCGTCAGGCGCACAGCGCGTCGACAGCGTAGCCGATCTGTCGTTCAACGCTGGCGAAACTCGCCTTGGCGCGGCGATCGAGCAGGCGCGCCAGGAACTCGATGCAGTGCCGCTCTCCGGGCTCGTCGTCCTGAGCGACGGCGCCGACAATTCACGCGCCCCGTTCGGCGACGAACTGCTGTCGCTGCGTTCGAAGTCGGTGCCGATCTTCGCCGTTGGGCTTGGCGCGGAAAAGTTCGACAAGGACATTGAGATTCGCCGCGTCGAAGCGTCGCACTCGGTGCTCAAGGGTGGCGCGCTGGTCGCCGATCTCTTGATTCGACAGCACGGCTACGCCGGCGCGCGGGTTCCGCTCGTCGTCGAAGACGCAGGTCGGATCGTTTCGCGCGATTCCATCACGCTTCCGGCTGAAGGCGACGTTGCACCGGTACGCGTGACAGTCGCGGCACATGATGCCGGCCCGCGCTCGTTCACCTTCCGTATTCCTCTGCAGCCCGGCGAACAGGTCGAACAGAACAACGCACAGCAGGCGTTGGTCGACGTGCGCGACGGCCGTGAGAAAATCCTCTACGTCGAAGGCGAGCCGCGCTACGAAATGCGCTTCATTCGCGCCGCGGTGGAAGCGGATTCGAATGTTCAGCTTGTCGCACTCCAGCGCACCGCCGAAAACAAATTCCTTCGACTGAACGTCGACAGCGAGAGCGACCTGTCGAGTGGTTTTCCGAAGACGCGCGCCGAGCTATTCCGCTATCGCGCCGTGATTCTCGGCAGTATCGAGGCGAGCTTCTTCACGCATGACCAGTTGGCGATGCTCGCAGAGTTCGTCAACGTTCGCGGTGGTGGCCTGCTCATGCTCGGTGGACGTCGAGCATTCTCTGAAGGTGGGTACGCTGGAACGCCGCTCGCCGACGTGATGCCCGTTACGGTTTCGGGGAGTGCGGTTGCCGATTCGCTGACGTTCTTCGCCGACCTGAAGGTGGCGTTGACGCCGGCGGGAGCGAGCCATGCCGTCGCGCAGATTGGTGCGACTCCGGCTGCATCCGTGCTGCGCTGGGGCACGCTGCCCGCGGTGACGACGGTCAATCGCATTCGCGACGTGAAGCCGGGCGCAGTGACGCTCATCTCCGGTTCTCTCGTCCCTGGCGGTCACGCTGGCGAGCCCGGAGCGCCGTTGTCGTCGTATCAGCAGCCGGTGCTTGTCTACCAGCGTTATGGTCGCGGTCTATCGATCGCGTTGCCGATTCAAGATTCGTGGAGTTGGCAGATGGATCCAGCGGCGAAGGAAGACGATCAGACCTTCGAGCGCTTTTGGCGGCAGATGCTGCGATGGCTGACCTCGGACGTTCCGAATCGCGTCGTCGTGACCCTGCCAACAGATCAGGCCAATCCGAAGAATCCGATTTCGATTCGCGCGTCGGTTGCTGACAGCCTGTTCATCGCGCGCAACGACGCGAAGGTCATTGCACATCTGACGAGCGACAGCGGCTTCAAGCGAGACATTCAGCTCGATTGGGCGATCGATCGCGACGGTGAATATCGTGGTACGTTCACGCCCGAGCAGCCAGGCATCTATTCAGTCCGCGTCGACGCACAGTTTCCGACGGGTGGTTCAGCCGGCGATACCACCTACTTACGCGTCGCCGATCTGAACACGGAATACTTCGATGCGGAAATGCGCGCGCCGCTGCTCAAGCGAATGGCGAGCGAAACCGGCGGCAAATACTACACGCCGGCTACGGCAAACACGCTCCCAGAGGACGTTGCGCTGAGCAAGCACGGTGTCACGGTCGTGAATCAGATGGATCTGTGGGATATGCCCGCGATTTTCCTGCTGCTCGTCGCGCTGGTAAGCGCCGAGTGGGCCTACCGCAAAGCGCGAGGATTGGCATGAGCGGGAATCAGAAGCAGTGGACGTTGGGACGAGCGTTTGCGCGCTCGGCCCTTCTCGCGCTGTTCCCGCTTGCCACTTCTCTCATCCAGCTTCCCGCGCAAACGCATTTGATCATCGTCGGGGGTCTCGGCGGTGAAAAAAAATACACGGACTCGTTCGCGAAACTGTCGCAGGCTCTCGCGGACGCGGCAGCGAAGCGCTTCAATATTCCGGACGCCGAGGTGCAGTGGTTCGGCGAGGATAGCGTCTCCACGAAGCCGCACTATCGTGGGCAATCGACGAAGGTCAACATCGAGCGAGCATTCAATCAGCTCGCGGGTCGTGCGGGTCGAGGCGATCAGGTCATCGTCGTGTTGATCGGTCACGGCAGCGGCGAAGGCCCTGAGACCAAGATCAGTATTCCCGGCCCGGATCTGAGCGCACGCGACTTCGCGCTGCTGCTCGGCCGCTTTCCGACCCAGAAGGTGGCGTTCGTGAATCTCACGAGCGCGAGCGGCGACATGATTCCCGTACTCGCTGCGCCAAATCGCGTCATCATCACCGCGACCAAGAGTGCGTTCGAGAGAAACGAATCGCACTTCGCGCAGTACTTCGTCGACGCGCTCGTCAAGGACGGCGCCGATACCGACAAGGACGGCCGTGTTTCGCTGCTCGAGGCATTCCGTTACGCCGTGGTCGAAACGAAACGCCTCTACGAGAATGACACACGGCTGCAGACTGAACACGCGCAGCTCGATGACATGGGCACGAAAGAGGGCGTTGCCGATCCGGATGGTAAAACAGGACAAGGCATCTTGGCGCGACGCTTCTTCTTCGATGGCGGCTTCGCGACGCAGGCGGGCGCGAGCGATCCGCAGCTAGCCGCGTTGTACAAGGACAAGTTCGGCATCGAGGATCAGATCGACGTGCTGCGAACGAAGAAAGCGTCGATGACGCCAGACGCCTACGACGATGCACTCGAAGGTCTGCTCGTGCAGCTCGCTCGCAAAGCAAAGACGATCCGCGAGATCGAAGGACGGAAGACATGATGCGCGGAGCGTGGGTCACTAATAATGGAAAGGCTCGGCGTATTCTGGGGTGCGCTCTACTCGCGCTCGCCCCGGCAATGCTGCAGGCGCAGGACGACGGACACGACGCGTTGCGCACTGGCAGATACCAGGAAGCGATCACGTTGCTCTCGAAAGTTCCGGTCAGCGACAGCTCGTGGATCGACGCCCAGCGCGATCTCGTGCAAGCGTACGTGATGACCGGCAAGCTCGATGACGCGGAGCGCGTTGCGCGTCGCGCTACGACGGCGAAGGGCGGCAGCGCGCTCTGGAATCCGCTCGGCGAAGTACTGCTCATGCGCGGCCAGCGAGCCGCGGCAGAGAGCGCATTCGTTCGCGCAACCGCGCAGCATGCGCCGGACAGTCTCACTGCGGCGCTGAATCTCGCGGTCCTCCACTTCGATCGCGGTGAACGAGATCGCGCGATGAAGGAGTTCGATCACTTCATCGACGTCTACAATGCCTCGGCCGGTGCGAATCTCAGCAGCGACGACCTCGTTGCCGTCGCTACCGCCGTCGAATATCTAGGCGCGAAGGATCCGCAGCTCTTCAAGGATGCGCTCAAAGCGTTCGATCGCGCGCTGACCACAGATCCGTCAAATGCCGACGCTCGAGTCAAACTCGGCGAGCTGTTTCTGCGGAAGTACAACTTCGCCGAGGCACAGAGCAGCTTCGAAGAAGTCCTGCAGACGAATCCGAACAATCCGCGCGCGCTACTCGGCGCGGCGATGCGGCTTCAGGCAGACGGACAGTCTGGCGCCGATTCGCTGCTGCGTGCCGCGCTGAACATCAATCCAGACTACGTCGAAGCGCGTACGTTGCACGCGGAAGCGCTTGTCGATCTCGAGGCGTATGCCGAGGCGCAGCAGGACATCGACCGCGCGCTGAAAGTGAATCCGACCTCGGAGCGCGCCCTCGCTGTTGCTGCGGCGATCAAGTATCTCACGCACGATCAGGCGGGCTTCGAGACAATGCGTTCGCGTGCAGCTGCGCAAAACCCGAACGATTCGGATCTCTTTACGACGCTCGCTGAGATGTCGGCACAGGTTCGGTTGTATCGCGCCGCCGCCGATTTCGCCAAGCAGGCCGTTGCGTTGGATGCCAAAGACTGGCACGCGTGGAGCGTGCTTGGAATGAATCAGATGCGCCTCGGCCAGATCGCCGAGGGGCGCAAGAGTCTCGAGACGTCGTTCGCCGGCGATCCGTACAACGTTTGGGTGAAGAATACGCTCGATTTGCTCGACACATATAAGAACTATGATCTCGTGCCGAGCGAGCACTATCAGTTCATGATCGACAAGACCGAGTCGCCTATTCTGTCGGTCTATCTAAAGGATCTGGCTGAGCAGGCGTACTCGACGTTCTCGAAGAAGTATGCGTACGCGCCGCCGCCGCCGATTCGAATCGAGGTGTATCGCAGCCACGCAGACTTCTCGGTGCGTACTGTTGGTCTGGCCGGACTTGGCGCGCTCGGCGTGAGCTTTGGAACGACGCTGGCGTTCGATTCGCCAGCGGCGAAGGACGCGGGTCCGTTCAATTGGGGCTCCACGGTGTGGCACGAGCTGGCGCACACCTTCACGCTTGGCAGCACTGACAACCGAATTCCGCGGTGGTTCTCGGAGGGCCTGTCGGTCTACGAGGAGCATCACGCACGGCCGGGCTGGGGCTTCAACGTCACGCCCGACTTTCTCGCGGCGTTCAAGGCGGGCAAGCTCGTTCCGGTCAGCCGCATGAACGATGGATTCATGCATCCAGCGTATCCGGGACAGGTTCAGTTTTCGTATTACCAGGCGTCACTCGTCTGTGAGTTGATCGCACGCGATTGGGGCGAGCCTGCCATTCTGAAGATGTTGCAGGCATATAAGGAAGGCGCGACGACCGAGCAGGTTTTTCAGCGCGTGTTGAACACGGACATCAAGGCGTTCGACAAGAAGTTCGATGACTATTTGAAAACGCGCTTCGTGGGTGTGCTGGGTTCGCTGACCGAGACGCCGCCGACGTTCTCGCGTGCGACGTCGGCCGAGGATTTCCTAAAAGCGGCGAATTCGGCCCCGAATGACTTCGGCACTCAGTTGCTTGCGGGCATGGGGCTGCTCGCCAAGGACAGAGTCGACGATGCGATTCCTCTGCTCGAAAAGGCGCGGACGATGTTCCCCGAATACGGGGGCGACGATAGCCCGTACGCGCTTCTTGCCACGGCCTACGAGAAGAAGGGTGACAAGCGCAAGCAGGCCGATGTCTTGATCAAATGGATGACCCTCACCGAGACGAATGCAAAGGCGCTCGTAACACTCGCCGACCTGCTCGAAGCGCTCGGTGATTCGCGCGGTGCGGCCGATGCACTCGATCGCGCCATGTTCGTGAATCCGTTCGACATTGCACTTCATCAGCGGCTTGCTGGTCTTGCACGTGCAGCCGGCGATAAGCCGACGGTGGTGCGAGAACGTGCGGCGATCGTTGCGCTCGGCCCTGTCGATCGCGCGGACGCACTTTACCAGCTCGCGCTCGCACAGCATGAGCTTGGCGACGATACGCATGCGCGCACCAGCGTGCTGCGTGCATTGGAAGAGGCACCGAATTTCGAGCGCGCGCAGACGCTTTTGCTCACGCTCTATGACGCTCGTGTTCGACCCAACAGTGGGGGGAACCCATGAGCATTGTCAGAACCTTGTCCGTGACCGCACTTGCCTGCGCGGTCATGGCCGGAAATGCTGGAGCACAGCGACGAGGCGGCGGTGGTGGCGGTGGAAATGGCTTCAACCGCTACTTTGGCAGCCCAGACGAGTTCTATCAGCATCCGTTGTTTCACGGAAACCCCGAGTATGACGGGCGTTTCACCTTCGCGCGCATCAAGTATCGCGGCTACGAGCATTGGTCCGGTCGTGAAGGTCCCGGTTGGTCGCACGACTATCCGGACGCTGAAGAGAATTTCGTGAAAATTCTTCGCGACATCAGCTCGGTGCGTCCGTTTGTGCAGGCCGGCCCGATTCTCGGTAGCGCGCTCGTTTCGCTGGACGATCCGACTCTGTTCAAATATCCCGTCAGCTATATGTCCGAGCCTGGCGGCTGGCATCCGACCGAGAAGGAGGTCGCCGGCTTTCGCGCGTACTTCCTCAAGGGCGGATTCATGATCTTCGATGACTTCCGTGAGGGCTGGAACGGGAACTACGACTGGACCAATTTGCGCCAGCAGGTTGCTCGCGCACTGCCAGGCGCGAAATGGGTTCAACTCACGGGAACCGAGCCGATCTTCGATTCGTTCTTCAAGATCGATCTCAAGGCGGCGGTGAGCAGCACGTCGGCGTACGGAAACAACTTGCCGACGTACTGGGGCATCTATCAGGACAATGACCCCAAAAAGCGGCTGATCATGATTGCCAATGTCGACAATGACATCGGCGAATCATGGCAGTGGTCGGCGTCGGGCTTCGTTCCGATCGCCGCGGCGAATGAGACATACAAACTGGGGGTCAATTACGTGATCTACGCTCTGACACACTAGGCACTAGGAATTCGGCAGAACTCTTGGTGTGGTTTGCTCCGTCGACGTACCCGCGACGGATCGCAGTTTCATGTTGCGCACGGCAATCGCGGTCCACAAATAACCCAAGTCCTTGTTTCTAGCGTCTAGCGCCCAGTGCCTAGCGCCCAACAAAAATCTATGGCGACGACGATCCGAACCTCTGCATTGGAATCGACCGACGACATCGCGTTGGCCGAGCGCCTGAAAACCGGCCACGCTCAGATCGTCTCCGAGCTTCATAAGCTCATCGTTGGACAGGAGGACGTGATCGAACTCGTTCTGTTGTCGCTGTTCACGGGCGGCAATAGTCTGATCGTCGGTGTGCCTGGTCTCGCAAAAACGTTGTTGATCAACACCATTGCGCAGGTGCTCGATCTCAAGTTCTCGCGTATCCAGTTCACGCCCGACCTGATGCCGAGCGACATCACGGGCACGGACATCATTCAGGACGATCCCAACACTGGGCGTCGCCACATGGTGTTCACGCCGGGACCAATCTTCGCGAACATCGTTCTCGCCGACGAAATCAACCGCACGCCGCCGAAGACGCAGTCTGCGCTTCTCGAGGCCATGCAGGAGCATCGCGTGACGGTGCAGGGCAAAACGTTCAAGCTCGAAGAGCCCTTCCATGTGTTCGCGACGCAGAATCCGATCGAGCTCGAAGGTACGTATCCGCTGCCGGAAGCGCAGCTCGACCGGTTCATGTTCAACATTGTGATGGAATACCTCCCGGAAGATCAGGAGGTGCAGGTGGCGACATCAACGACGTCGGTGCAGTCGCATCGTTTCCAGCACGCGGTGACCGGTGCGGACATCGTCGCGTTCCAGCAACTCGTCCGTCGCGTGCCGATCGCTGATGCCGTCGCGCGCTATGCCGTGAGTCTGGCTCGCACGAGTCGCCCCGGTCCCAAGGCGCCTGACTTCGTCAAACAGTGGGTGGCGTACGGTGCCAGCACGCGCGCGCCGCAGCATCTCATTCTTGGCGGCAAGGCCCGGGCGCTCATGGACGGTCGGTACAACGTGAGCTTCGAGGACATCCGTGCGCTCGCCAAACCGGTACTTCGTCACCGCGTGCTCATGAACTTCCACGCCGAGTCGGAGAAGGTCACGTCCGATCAGGTGATCGAGAAGCTGCTCGCCGCGGTACCGATTCCGAAGTCGGGGATGTAGAGCTGATGACGTCTGTCGCACCCGCTTCTCAGCAGCAACAGAAATCCTTCCTCGATCCGAGCGTCCTTGCGCGGATCGGGAATCTGGAGCTGCTCGCCAAGACCGTCGTCGAGGGGTTCATCAACGGACTCCACAAGTCGCCGAATCTTGGCGCATCGAGCGACTTCGCCGAGCATAGATCCTATATGCCCGGCGACGACATTCGTCGCATCGATTGGCGGCTGTGGGCGCGCACGGACAAGTACTTCCTCAAGGAGTTCGAGGCCGAGACGAATACGAACTTCTCGATCATCCTCGATGTGTCGCCTTCCATGCGATACAAGTCGGGCGGGCCGGAAGAAGGGCGACTCTCGAAGCTGACGTATGCCTGTTACATGGCGGCGTGTCTCGCGTATTTCTCGAGCCTGCAGCGCGACCGCGTTGGGTTGGCGACGATCGATCACGACGTCGTGGAGTATGTGCCGCCGTCGGCGAAGCATCTGCGACTCGTGCTGCACACGCTCGATCGAATCGAGCACGCCGCGCGCGATGCCAAGGCGGCGCCAGGCAAGTCGACTCTATTTGCACCGCTGCAAAAGTTGTCGGAGACGTTTCGGCGCAGAAGTCTCGTTGTGCTCATCTCCGATTTCTACGAAGACCCCGATTCAGTGATCAGCGCGTTGGCGAACGTTCGCGGTCGCGGGAACGACGTGATGGTGTTCCATCTCCTCGATCCGCGAGAGCTCGATTTTTCGTTCACCGATGCGACGAACTTCATCGACATGGAAACGGGCACCAAAATGCCCGTCATTCCAGAATATTTGCGCAAGCAGTATCAGGACCTTATGAAGGAGCACACCGCCGCACTCTCGAAGCGGATCGTCGAGGCGCGCGCGGACTATGCGCTATTCGACACATCCAAGCCGCTCGACAAGGCGCTGTTCAGCTATCTCGGCGCGCGTCAGCGATTCAACAGGGTGCGGTAGATGAATTTCCTCGCGCCCGCGTTTCTCGCTGGCATTGCTGCCATCGCCATTCCCGTGATCATTCATCTGATCAATCGGGAACGGAAAGTCGTCGTCGAGTTTCCGTCGCTGATGTTTCTGCAGCGTATTCCGTATCGGTCGGTGCGCCGGCAGAAGATTCGCCATCTGTTGCTGCTCATTCTCCGCTGCGTCGCCATCGCTCTACTCGTCGCCGCGTTTGCTCGGCCATTCTTCCAACGACATCAGGCGGCGATCACTGGATCTGGTGCGCGCGAACTCGTGATTCTGCTCGACCATTCATCGAGCATGGGTTACGCCGACCGCTGGACCAAGGCGCGTGACGCCGCCAAAAAGGCCGTCAGCGGACTCTCAGCCACAGATCGCGCGACGCTGGTTGTCTTTGCTGGCGACGCGTCTGTCGCGAGCGAGCCGATGGCAACGCCCGATCGCATCGTTGCCGCAATCAACGCAACGAAGCTCACGTCCGAAGGCACGAAATACGCGCCAGCGCTCAAGCTCGCATCGCAGATCATCTCGGCGTCGACGCTGCCGCGTCGCGAAGTCGTGCTGATTTCCGACTATCAGAAGATTGGTTGGGCGAATCGGAACGAGATCACGTTCCCGCAGGGTACTACGATCACGCCGATCGACCTCGGTGGCACAGCGGCGTCGGATGTTGCGGTTGCGCAGGTGACGACGAGCCGTGATAGCACTGGCGATCGTGACCACGTGACGGTCGCTGCTCGATTGATCAATACCGGCGCGGCACCCAAAACCGTGTCGGCGACGCTTTCGATCGGTGGACGCGACGTTCAGACGAAGCCTGTGCCGATTCCGGCGCGTGGCGCGCAGCAGGTGGCGTTCACTTCGATCGCAGTCCCGAGTGGAGCGACAAAGGGAGTCGTGCGCATCACGCCAGACTCGCTCACGCAGAACGACGTGCTGAACTTCACGATCGCGCCGGACGAAGCCGTGCCGGTGCTCGTCGTCGAGCCGGCGAATCCACGCGCAAACCAGGGATTGTTCCTGAGCCGAGCGCTCGCGATCGGCGACCGTCCGTCATTCCGCGTCGACGAGAAGCCGGTGAATACGCTCACGCCCCGCGATTTCGACGGACGCGCGCTCGTGATCCTCGACGAAGTCGATCCGCCGGGCGGCGCCGTTGGCACTCGGCTGCGCGCGATGGTCGATGGTGGCGGTGGTCTCGTGATCGTTCCAGGCACCAACCGCACAGAAACGTGGAGTCCGGACTGGCGTGGCGTTCTTCCCGCGACGATCGGTGCAGTGACCGATCGTACGGTAGATGCAGGTGGCACGCTGTCGTCGATCGACTACGCACATCCGGTATTCGAACTATTCAATGCGCCGCGCAGCGGCGACTTCTCGACTGCAAAGTTCTATCGATATCGTGCGCTCACGCCGGCAACCGGTGCGAGTGTGTCGGCGCGCTTCGACGATGGATCACCGGCGCTCGTTGAGCGCACTGTGGGAAATGGCAAAGTATTGATCTGGGCGTCGAGCTTCGATCCCTACTGGACGAACTTGCCGCTCCAGCCGGTCTTTCTCCCGTTTGTGCATCAACTTGGCAAGCACGCTGGACGCTACGCGGATCCGCGTCCGTGGTTCATCGCTGGCGACGTCGTCGATCTCTCTCGTCACGGTGAGTTGACGGCGCAGTTCACGGCTGGCCGCGCTGCCGACAGCTTGAGCGAGCTTCGACTACAAGCGCCTTCTGGGTCGCGCGAGCGGCTGACCGCGACGGGTCCGAACCACCTGGCGACACTACACGAACAGGGCTTTTACGAGCTCGGCGGACACGACACGCCGGTTGGCAGTGGCCGCCCGATCGCGGTCAATGTCGATCCGGCCGAGTCGGATCTATCGCATCTCGATCCGCAGGATATCGTGGTGGCGGTGACGGCACTCGATGGGCAGCGTTTGCCTGGTAGTGACTTCGGCACCGCGACGCCGCAGGATCAGGAAGGTCGTCAAAAAATTTGGTGGTATCTCTTGGTCGGCGCGCTGTTGTTGATGGCTGCCGAAACCGCGATGTCCAACCGGCTATCGCGCGTTTCGTCGTCCTGACGACGAAGCAACAAAGGGGGGCGTAATGGAAAGCATTCACGGACTTCCGTCGGAACAGTCGCAACTCCTCGGAGTCGTGCGCGGAGTTCGGAACCGGTACCGAGCCAAGCGTGCGTTGCGCGGTGCAGCGATCGCCGTAGCGGCGAGCTGGGGTGTGCTGCTCGTGGCGTCGTACGCAATGAGCGTTCTGAAATACACCGATGGCGCCGTCCTCGGAGCGCGAATCGTGGCTGCGGTGGCGATCATCGCGATCGTCGTTCGGTTCGTCGTGCAACCGCTCCTGCCGAAATTCCGCGACGACCAGGTGGCGCTGTATCTCGAGGAACACGAGAAGAGCTTGCGTGCGACTGTGATCACGGCGGTCGAGCTGCAGAGCGGGGCCGTGGGGCAGACGTCAGCGTTACGTTCGCCGGCGATCATGGAGCGGTTGACGCGCAACGCGCTCGAGCGAGTACATAAGGCCGGCGACGGTCGCGCGATTGACGCTGGCGAGTTGAAGCTCAACGGCGGCGTTCTCGCCGCAGTGATGTTCGCCGCGATTCTCTTCACGGCGCTCGGTCCACAGGTGCTGCGGCACGGCGTGAAGCTGATCACCACGCCATGGAGCACGGCTGAGCCGGTGAGCTTGTTCAGCATTGCCGTCGATCCGGGTAACGCGACGATCGCGAAGGGCGGCGACGAGTTGATCGAGGCCCGGCTGCGCGGCTTCCAGTCCGACAACGTCGAGCTCCTGGTGCGCAGTGCCGATTCGACGAACTGGACGCGCCTACCCATGCTGCCCGATAGTGCAGGGCGCTATGCGTTCCGGCTGTTCGATATTGCCGGCAAGACGCAGTACGCCGTCGAAGCCAATGGCGTGCGATCGACGACGTACGTGATCGACGTTTCCAATTTGCCGTACGTCAAGCGAATGGATTTACAGTATCGCTATCCGGCGTACACGCAGCTCCAGCCGCTCGACATCGACAGTACCGGCGACATTGCGGCGCTCGCCGGAACGATGGTGCGAATTCGAATCGCGTCGACTGTTCCGACGGCTGGTGGTCGAATCGTCGTCGATGGCGGAGATACACTGAAACTCGTGCCGGGTGACGACGGTCGCCTGATGGCGATGTTGCGCGTGCAGAAGCCCGGCTTCTATAAAGTCGAACTGCAGGGGCCGGACGGAAAGATGGTGACCGGCTCGCTGAACTACACGATCGACGTACTGCCAGATCGTCCGCCGACTGTTCACTTCATCAAGCCAGGCCGTGATGAAAAAGTCCTCTCGGTGGACGAGGTCTACACCGAGGCGAAGGCGGAAGACGACTACGGCGTTGCCAAGCTCGATCTCGTGTATTCGGTGAACGGCAGTCCAGAACGTGCGGTTCCATTGCACGACGGGACGCGCGCCATTCGCGACATCTCGGCTGGCTACACGTTCATGCTCGAGGGACTCAAGCTCGAGCCGGGGGACGTCGTGTCGTACTACGCGCGCGCGTCGGACAACAACGCGGTGAGTGGCGCGCAGAAAGCCTCGACCGACATCTACTTCTTGACCGTGCGGCCGTACGAGAACGACTATCGCCAACAGCAAGGCGGTGGCGGTGGTGGCGGAGGCGGTGGCCAACAGAAGCCCGATGACGCGGGTCAGCTGTCGCAGAAACAGCGCGAGATTATCGCGGCGACATTCAAGACCGCGCGTGATAGCGCTCAGACCGATAAAAAAACACTCGACGAGAATCTGGCGACGCTGCGACTGTCACAGCAGCGGCTCCGCGAGCAGACGAGCCAGTTGGCAAATCGTCTAGTCGAGCGCGGCATCTCGACGTCGGACACCAACTGGAAGAAGATCGGCGAGATTCTGCCCAAGGCTGCCGCGTTTATGGACACCGCGGAGAAGACGCTGACGCAGGGATCGCCGCAGGGCGCGCTCTCGTCGGAACAGCGCGCACTCCAGCAGCTGCAACGGGCCGAAGCCGTATTCAGAGAGATTCAGGTTTCGATGAATCAGGGCGGTGGCGGTGGCGGAGGTGGCGGCCAGCGTACCGACGCCAAGGATCTCGCCGACATCTTCGAACTGCAGCGCGACCGTCTGCGGAATCAGTACGAAACGGTTCAGCGCGGACAGCAGCAGAGTCAGCAACAGCAGCAGTCCGACAATCAGGTCGACGAGACTGCGGAAAAGCTGAAGCAGCTCGCCGCGCGACAGCAGCAGGAGAATGACCGCGCTCGTCGAAAGGCGGACAGCCTCAGCCAGATGGGTTCGTCCGGTTCGCAGGGCGGTCAGGGTCAGCGCGACATGGCACAGCAGACAGAGGAGCAGGCGCGTCAGCTCGAGCGTCTTGCGCGCGAGCAACAGTCGCAGACGCTGGCCGACGCGGCGCGTCGTCTTCAGGACGCGGCGAACTCCATGCGCAAAGCGGCCGCAAATGGTCAGAAGGGCAGCGGTGACGCATCACAGGCTTTGAACAGCCTGCAGGATGCACGTCGTCTGCTGGACCAGGAAAAGAATGGTCGATCGAGCAGAGACATCAACGACGCGCAACGCGCGGCGCAGCAGCTTGCCGAGCAGGAGAAACAGGTTCAGTCCGATGTACAGAAGCTTGGGCAGGCGCAGGCCGGTTCGAGCGAGCAGCAGCGCCTCCAGCAATCGATCGCCGGACAAAAGGCGGCGATGGCCGACGAGGTGAAAGATCTAAAGGGCAAGCTCGATCGCATGGCTCTCGATTCGAAGCGCGATCAGAAGGGGATGTCTCGCGCGCTCGAGTCGGCGGCGGATACGCTTCGCGGTCGCAAGGTCGAGGAGAAGTTGCGGTACACGCAGCAGCAGACACGCACGGCGCCGCCGGATTGGCTGAACACGGCGGAGCAGCAGATCGCAGGCGACATCTCAAACCTCGGCCAGCAGATCCAGCAGGCTGTTGCCGCGGGACAGGCGGCCAACGGACAGCGCGAGCAGTCGCAGGCTGTGGACAAGGCGCGCGATCTCGTGCGCGGACTGCAGTCGATGGACGAGCGTATGCGCCAGCGAACGGAGCAGGGCAACAACGGTCAGCAAGGCCAACAAGGCCAACAAGGCCAACAAGGCCAACAAGGCCAACAAGGCCAACAAGGCCAACAAGGCCAGCAAGGCCAGCAAGGCCAGCAAGGCCAGCAAGGCCAGCAAGGCCAGCAAGGCCAGCAAGGCCAGCAAGGCCAGCAAGGACAGCAAGGACAGCAAGGACAGCAAGGACAGCAAGGACAGCAAGGACAGCAAGGACAGCAGAGCCAAGGCCAAAAGGGTCAGCAAGGGCAACAGGGCCAGGGTCAGCAGGGCCAAAAAGGTCAGCAAGGCCAACAGGGCCAAGGGCAGCAAGGACAACAAGGCCAAGGACAACAAGGCCAAGGTCAGGGGCAAGGCCAGGGACAGGGCCAAGGGCAGCGGCAGAATGGTCAGCAGGGCGGCCGACAGATGGCCAACGGCGGCAACAACCCGAACGCCGGCGGAATGCCTGGTGGTGGTCGCCTCCCGCAGGGACGGCTCTCGACTGACGATGCGCAGCAGTTCAGCCGCGAAGCACAGCAGCGGTTGAACGACGCCGAGGCCCTACGTCAGGAACTCGCGCGCACAGGCGTGCCGACGAAGGAGCTGGACCAGGCGATCGACAATCTGAAGCAGATGGTGAATCCGCAGAACCTGGTGGACACGCGCACGGCCGCTGATCTGCGGTCCAAGACCATCGAGGGCTTTAAAGATTTCGAATTCGGCCTGCGACGCCGGCTTGGGGAATCCGATTCGACGCGAGTCCTCCTCGAGCGCTCCGGGGATGTGCCCGCTGCGTATAGGCAAAACGTCGAGGAGTACTATCGCTCGATTGGAAAGGGAAAACCCACGACGCCGCCCAAGCAGCCGTAGCAGGGTAGAGCGATACGCGAACACGAAGCGGCGCCCAATTCTCTGGGCGCCGCTTTTTGTTGGTTCTGCGATACAGGCCTTCAGCCCTGCACGCGAGGTTCGTCCTCGTCGGAGACGCGCGGCACATCACCGCTGTCCCGAGTGCGATTCACCGGGATTGCTTTGGCCAGCAGGCGACTCATTTCTTCGTCGCCGAACTCGCGCCATCGCGCGGGGATCGGCGTCAGGCGCCGCTTGCCGAGTCGCGATTCAAAGCAGAGCCAGCCGTCGCCGAACTGCTCCGGCAAATACGACATTCGATCCTTAGCGCCCGCTCCTCGCTTCACCTCGAAGACCGTCCATTCCGTTCCGCTCGCGTCCACCAGAATTCTCATCCGTCAACGCCCCCAAAATCGCCGCCGCCCGCATTCTCTCGCCGCATACGCCTCGCGATCCATCCCGGCGTCGGGCAGCGTCTTCGCTTCGTGCCGCTACATCAAGGCAGATTGGATGCCACCGGCCAAGCCAAACAGACCAGTCCGCATAGGGCGGCTGGTCACACGACATCCTCGTCGATCGACATCAAGAGGGGAGCAAAAACTCGGCCGAACACTCCCGGGGCAACGCGAAGTCGCGTCGCGAAATCACTAAACTTCGAGGAGCTCGATGAGTGTTTTCAGATCGATGTTGCCGCCGGACACGACACACACCGTCTTTTTTCCAGCGCGTCTCGGCGCGAGCGCACACGCCACCGACGTTGCGCCGGCCCCCTCTGCGACAATGTGCGCGCGGTCGACCAGGGTGCGAATAGCGCGAGCAACGTCGGATAACGGCGCCACCAGCGCGCCATCCACGAGCCGACTCACGATCGGCCACATCTCCGGCAATACGCCGCGACCGCCAATACCATCGACGAAACTCGGCGTCCGTTCGACGGTGATCGGCTCCTGTGCGGCGAGCGCAGCCGTGAGCGGAGTGGACGTGCCCACCTCGCAGCCGTAAATCGCCGTCGAAGGCGACAGCGCGCGCACCGCCGTCGCAATCCCAGAGATGAGTCCGCCGCCGCCGAACGGCACCAACACTTCGTCGACGTCCGGAAGGGCTTCAACGATCTCTAAACCGATCGTTCCGTTACCCGCCATGACGGCTGAGTCAGCCACCGGATGAATGAACGCGCCCGCCATTCCGTCCCGGCCGTGATCTGCCAGCGTCTGCCACCACTCGTCGTACGGCACCGACACGATCCGCGCGCCGAGTCGTTCCACGGCGTCGACTTTTGTGCGAGGAGCGGAATTCGGCATGACCACCGCGCACGGAATCCCGAGCGCGCGAGCACCCCACGCTACACCCTGCGCCATGTTGCCGGCACTCGCCGTGTACACACCGCTCGCGAGCGCATCGGGTGGCAGAAGGCGCATCGCGTTCGTCGCACCACGCAGCTTGAACGACCCGATAGGCTGAAGCGACTCGAGCTTGAGGTAGATCTCGTTGGGCGCGTCGACGTTGAGGCGGATCAGCGGAGTCGCTTTGACCGTCGACGCGATTCGATCGCGTGCGGCTCGAACATCGTCGATCGTCGGCGGCTCAATGAGCCGCAAGCCGTGCTCCGCCGAGTTCGACCCTTACGCCCGCGCCCGTACGCAGCGCCTCGGCGTACACATATGACGATGCGGCGAGATCTTCGATCGCCAGACCGAGCGATTTGAACAACGTGATCTCATTGGCATCGCGGCGCCCCTCGACGCGATTGATCAGCAGTTCGCCGATCTCGCCAACGATGTGCTCCGGTCCAATGTCGCCGTCGTGCAGCGGAACCAATATGTCGCCGGGTTCCTTCAACGCAGATTCTCGGCGATCGACATACAGGCGCGAGCGAATCACCGTTTCCGAGTCGACCTCGCGCGCGCTGGCCTGCGATGCGCCAACTGCGTTGATGTGCACACCGGGCGACAGCCACTCGCCGAACAGCACTGGCTCGCGCGCCGACGTCGTCGTGCAGATGATCTCGGCGTCGCGAACCGCATCAGGTCCGCTGCTGGCAATCGAGGCCTCGAGCTGAAAGCGATCGCGCGCGGCCTCGACGAGCTGCATTGCATTGTTGGGACTTCGACTCCACACGCGAAGCGTACGGATTGGCCGCACCGCACACATGGCTTCGAGATGGGCGTGCGCCTGAACACCAGCGCCAATGATCGTGAGCGACGATGCCGTTTCGCGTGCGAGCAGTCGCGTTGCGACGGCCGAGACCGCAGCGGTGCGGATTGTGGTGACGGGAGTGGCATCGAGCACCGCTGCGAGACTGCCATTCTGCGGATCGAACAACAGCACCGCGCCCTGATGCGAATCGAACGCGGTGCCGTGATTCCCCGGAAAAACCGTGATGACCTTGGCGCCAACAACGGTCTCGCCCTCTCCGGTCGGCGCCTCGGGACTATCGCCGGGCAGGCGAAGCTTCAAATACCCCGGCATGGTCGCGAACGCGTCGGTGGTGCCAGGAACGAGGATGACCGTTCGCAGCGGAAGCACCGCATCCCCCCGCGCGAGAGACGCGAGCGCCGACGCCATGACGTCGATGCACGCGTCCATCGGAAGTAATCGCTCTACATCGCCCTGCGAGAGGATGAGCAATTCTAACTCCGCCTTATTTCTCGGCCATGAAAGGATACTTGTAGTCCAGCGGCGGCGAGAACGTCTCCTTGATCGATCGAGCGCTGACCCAGCGAACGAGATTGAGCTTGGAGCCGGCCTTGTCGTTCGTGCCCGACGCGCGCGCACCGCCGAACGGCTGCTGTCCAACAACGGCGCCCGTGGGCTTGTCGTTGACGTAGAAATTACCGGCGGCGTTCCGAAGCGCCATCATCGCTTCACGTACCGCGGCGCGATCATTCGCGAACACCGCGCCGGTGAGTGCATACGGGGATGTGCGATCGATGACCTCGAGCGTCTCCTCCCACTTGTCGTCTTCATAGACGTAGGCCGTAACGACCGGGCCAAAGATCTCCTCGCAGAGCAGCCGATACCCTGGCTCCTTCGCCTCGACGAGCGTCGGCTTGATGAAGTAGCCCTCATCGCCCGTCGCCACACCGCCCGATACGACCTTGGCGTTCGTGTGCGCGTCGTTGAGATAGTCGCTGATCTTCTTGAACGCCTTCTCGTCGATCACGGCGCCAACGAAGTTGCGGAAGTCGGTGATGTCGCCCATGCGCATGTCTTCCATCATCGCGACGGTGCGATCGCGCACTTCCTTCCATAGGGAGCGCGGGACGTAAATACGGCTCGCCGCCGAACACTTCTGACCCTGGAACTCGAACCCACCGCGGGCGATGGCGACAGCAAGCGCCTGCGGGTCGGCCGACGGATGTGCAACGATGAAGTCCTTTCCACCCGTCTCGCCAACGATGCGCGGATAAGTAGCATACTGCGACATATTCGCGCCGATCGTCTTCCACATGCTGTTGAAGACGCCCGTGCTGCCGGTAAAGTGCACGCCGGCGAGCTCGCGATGGCCAAGCAGCATGTTCGAGATCTCGGCCGGATCGCCCGGCACGAAGTTGATCACGCCCGGCGGAAGGCCTGCTTCCTCGAGCAGCTTCATGATGTAGTACGCTGAATGCATCGCAGACGACGCGGGCTTCCAGATCACCGTATTGCCCATCAGCGCCGGCGCGGTCGGCAGGTTGCCGCCAATCGACGTGAAGTTGAACGGCGTCACCGCATAGACGAAGCCTTCGAGCGGACGGTAGTCGAGCTGATTCCACATCATGTTGTTCGACAACGGCTGCTCGTCGTACAGCTCCTGCGCGTACGCGGGATTGAAGCGCCAGAAGTCGATCATCTCGCATGCCGCATCGATCTCGGCCTGGAACGCCGTTTTCGACTGGCCGAGCATCGTGGATGCGTTCATGGTCTGACGCCACGTCGTGGCGAGCAGCTCGGCCGCGCGCAGGAACACAGCAGCGCGATCTTCCCACGCCCAGTTGGCCCAGTCGGTGCGCGCGTTGCGTGCCGCGACGATCGCTTGTTCGACGTGCTTGGCAGATGCCTTGTGCCAGTCGGCAAGAACGTGCGAGTGCGCATGCGGCATCACCGACTGCGCGGTTTCTCCCGTGCGAATCTCTTTGCCGCCAATGATGACGGGAATGTCGATGCGCTCGTTCGCCATCTCCTTGAGGCGCGACTTGAGCGCCGCGCGTTCGGGAGAGCCGGGCGCATAGCTCTTCACAGGCTCGTTCAACGGCGGTGGAACGCGCCTGGTGCCGCTGAAGCCAGCGAGCGGCGCGGAGCGCGGCGAAATCGTCTGCTCGGCCTGTTGGGATTCGGCGGCGAGCTTCTCGGGAGCGGTACGAACGGCCATTGGCGTGGTCCTCAGCTATTCACTAGTCAGCTAATTGGAAACAGTGCAGCTGACAGCGGACAGCGACGCTGTTGGCTGCTCTCTGATAGCTGAAGATAATCCTCCCCGCTATTGTCAGACGATGCGCCTTTTTGTGCCCACGCTTCTGGCCGTCGGGCTTCTGACCGCTGGTTGTGACACGTCGCCCGTCCAATGGACCGACCCTACTCCGATCGACGGCCCGGCCAGTCCGAGCCACCTCACGCTCGCGGCGACGGGTCAACCCCGGTTGGTCGCGGATTCCGCGTGGGCCGTCACTCCGCCATCTGATCCCTCGCTCTGCAGGTCGTCTTTGCGGACCGTTCGCGGTACGACCCGCCTCTACGCCGTCTGGTGGTCTGTTCGACGCGACAGCAGTTCGGTGCTCTACGCCGCCTGGTCTCCCGACAGTGGAAAGACTTGGGGAACGACGTCGCCGGTCGATACTACCGATGTCAGCTCTCGCGGCTGTGCTCGTCCTCCGGCGTCGGTCGCCACGTCAGGGGACGATCTGCACATCGCCTACTCGATGATTGCCCCGGAAGGCACGGGGGTGTTTTTCGCGCACTTCATGGGATCGATGCTCCACTCACCTGTGGCTGTGATCTACGGAGACCGACTCGTCTCGACGGCAATCGCCGCCGACGGCGATCGCGTGGCCGTGGCCTATGAAGAGCCGAACGGAACGCGGAAGCAGGTCGACGTCGCCCTATCGCAGACGCAGGGGCACATCTTCGAGTGGCACGCTATCGCTTCGCGAGACATTGATGCCGCGACGGAACCGTCCGTTGCGCTCGCTGGACCACGACTCGCAGTTGCCTGGTTCACGCGCCGAATGAATGACTCGGTCGGCACACGCGTCGTTCGCGAAGGACGCATCCGGTGATTGCGGCCGACGCGCGGCCGATTCCCCTCCGCGTGCTAGTGGCTGACGGCGACGCCATTGTTCGGCTACTCGTCGTTGCCGTGCTTTCCGAGTTGGGACACGAGACACGCGTGGCGGCGAATGGTGCCGACGCGTGGCGCACGATCGAAGATTGGCGCCCGGAGCTCGTCGTGCTCGACGTGGAACTCGGTGTCGTCGACGGTCTCGAGGTGTGTCGCCGCATTCGCGAGTTCGACGAAAAGCGCGAGGTGTTCGTCCTTTTTCTCACCGGACGCGACCATCCGGAAAGTCTGCATGGCGTACTCGACGCCGGCGGCGACGAGTTCATCGCCAAGCCCACGACGCCCGAAGATCTGCGCGCACGACTGATCGTCGCGCGCCGGCGCATGACGCAGGACATGGCTCGTCGCTCGGCGGAGGAAGAGCTTTCGAAGGCGCGCTGGCTGGCCGGTATTGGCGACGCGACGCTCGCGCTGCAACACGAGATCAACAACCCGCTGTCGGCACTCTTGGGACATGCGGAGCTGATGATCATGGAGCTCGAGGAAAAGGGCGAGCGAAACGAGATGCTCGACGTGATCCACGAGCAGGCGCGACGGATTGCCGAAGTCGTTCGCCGCTTGCGACAGTTGAAGAATCCAGAGAGTGTTGATTACGTGGGTGGCTCGCGAATGATCAACCTTTGGAAGGAACACGTCACGTGACGCACTACTTCGGCGCTCATACCATCGACAACGGCGGCATCCACATGGCCGCGCGTCGGGCCGGAGCGGCGGGGATGCAGGCGCTGCAAATTTTCACGACGATTCCGAAGTACTACGGCGACAAGAGCTCGATCAACCCGGAGCGTGTGCTGCGCTTCAACGGTGCGCTGAACGAGGCGCGGATCGAACCGAGATTCGTCATGGCGCATGCGGCGTACGTCCTGAACACCGCCACGCACGAGGAAGAGAAGTACTCGCGCGCCCGCGCCGGCCTCGCCAAAGAACTCGAGCGATCGACCGCGCTCGGCATCGGATCGATCTGCTTTCACCCCGGCGCAGCGCTCGACGACGATCGCGAGCTTGCCGCCGAGCGCGTTGCGCAGGCGATTGTGTTTGCGCTCGATAACGTGCCGAAGAGCACGACCCGCGTGCTCGTGGAGAACACGGCTGGCGCCGGACGAACGTTCGCGAAGACAGCCGCCGAAGTTGGCGCGATCCTTCGCCATGTTCCGGCACCGCTGCGTTCACGTACCGGCTACGGTCTCGACACCTGCCATCTATTTGCGTCGGGATACGATCTACACGCGTCTGGCGCCGTGTCGCGCGTCCTCGATGAGTTCGAAGAAGCCACCGGCGAGCCGCCCGGTTTCTTTCATCTCAACGACAGCGAAGGCGCGCTCGGCTCGAACCGCGATCGCCATACGCTGATCGGCGACGGGTTGATTGGCGTAGAGCCGTTTCGTCAACTCGTGGCCGATCGTCGAAGCCAGGACATTCCGCTCATCCTCGAGACGCCGCAGGAGCACCCGGAGATTGGCGAGGATGATCAGAGTGCCGATCCCTATGACGTGCGAATGATTGAGCTCCTCCGATCGTTCGACCAAGGGTGACAGCTCTCGCGTGAAGGCGCGCGGGTGAAGGCTCGACGACGTATCCAAAGGAGTTCGATGAAGCTGATTGTTTCCGCGCTCGCTGCATTCATCCCTGTCGCGGTGAGTGCGCAAGCGTCCGAGCGCGCGTCGTTCTATCTCGTCACGCATGCGCTCGGCAGTACCGATACGATCGTCGCCGAGCGTGTCACGCGTACGGCGACGGAAATCACGGGCGAGTTGGTGGATCGGGTGCGCGGCGGACGTCTATCGTACGTTGCGTCGTTGGCACCCACGGCGCTCGTAACGCGACTGGAGACCAAGTCATATCGAACGCCGACTGACACCGCGCCTCAGTCAGCCGGTCTCGCCATCGACGGCGACAGCGTCGTTGCTCGCATGGGAAGCGCGATGCCTGCGCACCTGCCCGCCGTCGACGGAGCGTTGCTCGTCGTGAATCCATCGGTGGCGTTCATGGAGCAAATGGTGCGACGTGCGATCGCGATGGGAAGCGATACAGTCGGAATCGCACTATTCATTGCTGGAGCGCCGCAGGCCGTTCCGCTCACCGTGCGTCGGATCTCGGCCGACTCCGTCACGCTGAGTTACGCGGGAGTCGTGATGCGCCTCGCCGTCGCTGCCGACGGGAGGTTGCTCGGCGGTTCACTACCTGCACAGCAGCTCACGATCGAGCGCGGCGGGCCGGTGGATGCGATCGCCTTGGCGAGGCCCGACTATTCCGCGCCTGCGGGGGCACCATACACGGCGGAAGATGTCGTCGTGCGCACGCCTGCTGGACTCAAGCTCACCGGCACGTTGACGATTCCTCGCGCACGCGCAACCGGCCGCGCGCCGGCCGTGGTGACGATCACTGGTTCGGGCCCGCAGGATAGAGATGGGCGTAGCATCGCGCTCGATGGTTACCGCCCGTTTCGTGAGTTGGCGGATACACTCGGCAGGCGTGGGATTGCCGTGTTGCGCCTCGATGATCGTGGTCTCAATGGATCGGACGCTGGTCCATCGACGGTGACGTCGAACGATTTTGCCGATGACATTCGCGCGGGCGTCGCGTTCCTTCGATCGCGTTCGGAGATCGACGGGGCGCGCATTGCCCTCGTGGGTCATAGCGAGGGCGGAATCATCGCGCCGCAGGTTGCGTCGACTGATCCGCAGCTTCGCGCGATCGTGCTGATGGCGGGTTTTGCGTCGCCGGGCCGAGAGGTGGTGCGATCTCAGCAGATGTATGCGATCGACACCGTGGCGCATTTGATGGGCGACCGACGCGCCGCGGCGATTGCTCAGGCGCAGCGAACGAGCGACTCGCTATCTACGGTCATGCCGTGGTGGAAGCATTTTCTCGACTATGATCCGTCGCCGGTGGCTCGTCGAGTCAAAGCATCGGTGCTCATTCTCCATGGGGAAACGGACCATCAGGTGCCGCTTCCCGAGGCGGAAAAGTTGGCGGCGGCGTTTCGTGCTGGTCCGAGTTCGAGCGTGACCGTGCGCACGTTTCCCGCGACGAATCATCTCTTCGTCGCTGATGAAACGGGAAGTTTCGACTATGCGAAGCTGCCGTCGTTGCATGTGCGCCGTGAGGTGCTTGGCGCGATTGCCGACTGGTTGAGTGCGCAATTTCGGTAGTATTGCGCAGTGAAAATCGGAGTGTGCGCGAGTGATCAGCGCGCGATTTTCAGAGGGGAAATACGTTGTTTCCGAGCGAAAACGGCCCCGTTCGTGATCGAACGTGGGCCGTTTTCAGAGGGAGAATCGTTGTTTCTCATAGGGGAAAAGACGCATTTCCCTATTGCGTCCTACACCGATCACTATACTTTTCGCCCGTGAGGATTGCGATTTTCATAGGGAAAACGCGCACTCCTCACGTGAGATAACTCCAACCATTCCATCTACCGGGAGAGAGAATGGCTGCAAAGAAGGGTGGAAAGAAAGCCGCCAAGAAGGGCGGCGCGAAGAAGAAGGCTGCTGCGAAAAAGCCAGCCGCGAAGAAGCCAGCCGCGAAGAAGAAGCCGGCGGCGAAGAAGCGTACGCCGAATGCGGCCTTCATGGCGCCTAAGCAGCCAGATGCGGCGCTCGCCGCGGTCGTCGGTAGCAATCCGATTCCGCGGACCGAGATCACGAAGAAGCTCTGGGGCTACATCAAGAAGAACGGCCTCCAGGACGCTAAGGAGCGTCGCATGATCAACGCCGACGACAAGCTCAAGCCGGTGTTCGGTGGCAAGAGCAAGGTCTCGATGTTCGAAATGACCAAGCTGGTCAACAAGCACATCAAGTAAGTCATCGTCGGTCTGCACTCGGGGGGACGTGCCATTTCGTGCACGTCCCCCCGCTGCGTTTCATGGAACGAAGTACCGTCGTGCACCGTACGAATCTCTGCTAGCTTCAACCCGGGTGCCCGAGTGTCGGTTGCCCGCTGCCATCTGCAAATCGTCGTCAATGGCCAAAAGTACTGAAAAGCCTGCTCAGCCAAAGAACGTCGTCGCGCAGGCGCGTGGCGCCGGCAAGCCTGCGAACCAGCGCCCAATGAACAAGGTGTTGTGGGAGAACTTCAAGTCTCTCGCGGGCGCCGTCGTCATCTACCTGTTCGTGAAAACGCTGTTCGTCGAAGCGTTTCGAATTCCCTCAGGCAGCATGATCCCGACGCTCCTCGTTGGCGATTGGCTCTTCGTGAACAAGCTGGCGTACGGCCCCACAATTCCGTTCACGAACTCGCATCTGCCCGGGTACACGAGCCCAAATCACAACGATGTGGTCGTGTTCGTGTCGCCATATCAGGCCGACAACGCGCCTGATTTTACGCCTACACTCGTGAAGCGCCTGATCGGTATGCCGGGCGACACGCTCCATATGCGCGACGGCCAGCTGTTTCTGAATGGCGTCGCTCAGCACCAGACCTTCACGAACTGGAAGGGCGACGGTACGCAGACGAGCGCCGACTTCGATTGGCAGCACAAGAACGAGATCAAAGGCTCCCATTTCGGGGAGCCGCCTACGCAGCCGACGCTCGACAATTGGGGTCCACTGGTCGTGCCAGCCGATCACTATTTCATGATGGGCGACAATCGGTACTGCTCCAAGGACAGCCGTTATTGGGGCGTGGTTCCAAAGGCGAACGTGCGCGGCCGGCCGCTCTTCGTGTACTACTCGTACGTCCCTGGGCCCGGGAACGACGACGGTTCATGTAATGGTCAGGTCAGTGACCGACCGCTCCCGTTCATCACCGACATCCGTTGGGGACGAATCGGACACGCGATCCGATAGCCGCACAGTGAAGCGGCGCTAGAGTACTCTGGCGCCGCCTCCGCGGTCTTCGCATGCTGAAGGCATGCAGAACGCGCGCAGACGATCGTATTGGCGTCTCACGGCCCCGCAGCGGGCCGATCTCGTTCGCGGTGCACTTCGGGGTCTCCTCGTGTTCCTGTGGCTACCGTTCGCCCGCGCGCTCCCCGCGCAGGCGAGCGGCGAATGGCCCGCATGGGGCGGAGATCTGGGCGCGACGAAGTACTCCGCGCTGACCGACATCAATCGGTCGAACGTCGCGCGCCTCGCGCCAGCTTGGGAGTGGAGTACGGGCGAAACGCCCAATGCCGCGCTCCGGACGCGTCCCGGAAATTTTCAGGCGACGCCCCTCATGGTGGGCGACACGTTGTATCTGAGCACGTCGTACAATCGCGTCGTCGCCCTCGACGCCAATACCGGCCGAGAGCTGTGGTCGTACGATCCCAAGGCGTACGACGCCGGCCAGCCGCCGAATGGAACCGGCTTCGTCCACCGCGGCGTCGCCACGTGGAGCGACGGCAAGCAGCGCCGGATCTTTCTGAACAGCCGATGGAATCTCATCGCGATCGACGCCGCCACGGGTAAGACGATTCGAGAGTTCGGCGACACTGGAGTCGTGGATCTCACGAAGGACCTCGGCCGCGATGGCAAGACTGTCAACAAGCGACAATACACGCAGACATCGCCGCCCGTCGTATGGCGCGACCTCGTCATCGTCGGCAATGGCGTCGCGGATCGGTTGATCTACCCGTACGATCCGCCTGGCGACGTGCAGGCGTACAATGTCAAAACTGGAAAGCGGGCCTGGGTCTTCAGCCCGATTCCGACCAAGGCGCGCGACGTCGGCGCCGAGACCTGGGCCAACGAATCGTGGCGCAGTGCCGGACACACCAACGTCTGGGCTCCGTTCAGCGTCGACGACGCGCGGGGACTCATCTATCTCCCGGTGAGCACGCCGAGCAACGATTGGTATGGAGGTGCACGAAAGGGCAACAATCTGTTTGCCGAGTCCATCGTGTGTCTCGACGCTAAGAATGGAAAACGCGTCTGGCACTTTCAGACGGTGCATCACGGTCTTTGGGACTACGATCTGCCGACCGCTCCCGTGTTGGCGTCGGTAAAGGTGAATGGCCAGGCGCGCGACATCGTGGCAGTTCCGTCGAAGACGGGCTTCCTCTACGTCTTCGATCGCGTCGATGGAACTCCGATTTGGCCGTTCGTCGAACGCGCGGTGCCGGCGAGCGATGCGCCGGGCGAGGTCGCGTCTCCGTCGCAGCCGTTTCCGAGCAAACCAAAAGCCTTCGCTAAACAGGGATTCGGGTTCAGTGACATCGTTGATTTCACTCCAGAAATCCGATCGCGTGCACTCGACGTGATCAAGGACTATCGCGTCGGCCCGCTTTTCACGCCGCCGTCGCTCGGTGGCACGATCGTCATGCCCGGAGTGATCGGAGGTGCTGGCTGGGGCGGCGGCGCGCTCGATCCGCGCACGGGCACGATCTTCATCAAGGCGACGAACCAACCAGCGCTTTTTCGTCTCATTCAGCCAACGCGCTCGGATTCGCTGAACGCCGACTACACTGTCGATTTCGCGGAGCAAGGTGTTCGCGTGGTCCTGCCTGCGCGCGACAGTACGCAGCGTCCGCTGTCGCTCCCGCTCAACAAGCCGCCCTACGGCACTCTCACGGCGATCGATCTCAACACTGGCGATGAGAAGTGGACGGTCACACTGGGCGACATGCCGACAATTCGTAACCATCCGCTACTAAAAAGCCTGAATCTGCCCCCGCTTGGCGTTGCTGGGTCGCCAGGGCCGATCGTTACCGGTGGCGGTTTGCTCTTTCTGACGGGAGGCGGTTCGGTCCTGTACGCGATCGACTCCGATAATGGATCAACGCTCTGGTCGTCTGACCTTGGGCAAAGCGGCTATGCGAATCCAATGACGTATCGGACACGCGCTGGAAAGCAGTTCGTCGTGATTGCAACCGGTGCCGCGACGGGCGCGAAGCTCATGGCGTTCGCGCTCAAGGAATGAGGCACGGCCCCACCGCTCCGATGTACTCTTCACGATGCCGATGATC
Organism: Leucogemmata humicola; assembly: GCF_055379415.1. NCBI lineage: Bacteria > Pseudomonadati > Gemmatimonadota > Gemmatimonadia > Gemmatimonadales > Gemmatimonadaceae > Leucogemmata > Leucogemmata humicola. Next base: position 5,543,124 of record NZ_AP040875.1, on the reverse strand, counting down.
TTTCCATTCGACCCCGACATTCGCCGCGCTTCGACGCTACCGGCGCGACTCTACGTGGATCCGGTGTATCTGGAGCTAGAGCGCGAGCGCGTCTTCGCGCATACGTGGCAACTCGTCGGACGGATGGACCAAGTGGCGGAGACTGGCTCGTTCTTCACCGCGGAAGTCGGAAACGACTCGATCGTCGTGCTCCGCGATGGCGACACGCTCAGGAGTTTCTACAACGTGTGTTTGCATCGCGCTGGTCCTGTGGCGCATGGGTGCGGCAAACGCCAGACGCTCCAGTGCAAGTATCACGGGTGGACGTACTCGCTCAAGGGTGAGCTGTTGCGCGCACCGGAGATGGGCGACGTCGAGCGTTTCACACCAGAAGACATGCGTCTCCGGTCCATTGCCGTGGATACTTGGGGTCCGCTCGTTTTCGTGAATCTCGATGGCAAAGCTGCGCCCCTCGCCGACTACCTCGAAGACATTCCGAGTCGAGTCGCGCCGTTCAACTGCGAGTCGATGAAGTATGTAATGCGCAAGGAGTACGAACTCGCGTGCAACTGGAAGGTGTACGTCGACAATTACCTCGAGGGATACCACATCCCCGTCGTGCATCCTTCGCTGCACAAGGAAATCGACTACGACAGCTATCGCGTTGAACCGCACCGCTATTCATCGATTCAGCACGCGCCGCTGCGCGCGATGCCGTCAGGCGGTAGCGCCGATCGCAAGTACGATCCATCGAAAACAGACGTTGCTGAAGCAGTGTACGGATGGTTGTTCCCGAACATCATGCTCAACGTCTACATGGGGCAGATGCAGACGAACGTCGTGCTGCCCGTAGCGCACGACCGCACAGTCGTGGTGTTCGAATGGTTCGCCACGAATCCGCCCACCGACGTCGCTACCGACCCCGAATGGGCGCGCCTCGTTTCATTCAGCGACGAGATTCAGGACGAGGACATCGAGATCTGTCAGACGGTGCAACGAAACCTCCGGTCGCGCGTCTATGACCGAGGGCGATATTCGGCCGCGCGCGAAAATGGAGTGCATCACTTCCACTCGCTGCTGCACGAGTTTCTGACCTGAACGGAACCGACGTCGGTTTCGACGAGGGGTTTCCAGTGAGCTCGTGATGCGACGTTCGTCTTCGCTCCGTTCCGGTACGTCTCGACTCGTTGCGCTGGGCCAGCTGGCCTGTATCGGCGTTGGAACGGCGATTCTCGTCAGTCTGTGGCAGCGCGACCACAGCCGCGAGGTCCTCGCGCTGTTCGCGTGCGCATTGGTCGCAACGCTGCTCACAGCGTACGGCATGCACACCGCGAGCGCCGAGCGCGAAACGGTCGAAGAGCTCGCACGGACGATGGCCGCGGAGCGCGTGCTCACCGCAACGCTCGAGCAGACGGTCGAGTCGCGCTCGTCCGAGCTCGAAGATGCGCAGCGCGTACTGCAGCGCATGTGGTGGCTTGGACAGCAAATCACACTCGAGCTCAACCCTGAGCGAGTACTCGACCGCTTCCTCGAGGCGGTCATGGACATCGCGCAGGGTGACGGTGCGACGGTCGGGCTGCTCGACGGTGAAGGCAAGATTCGCCTCGTGCTCGCCACGGGCATCAGTGCCCCACTCGCGGGTACGATCGTGCCGGCGAGCAGTTCAGCCATGGGGCGCGTCATCCGCTCGGGCGAAGCCTTTGCGATCGCGAACGTTCACAGCGACACATCGGTTTTCGATCCCGCCATCTACGCGCGAACGAAAGACGTGATCGTCGGGTTGGCGGTCGTGCCGATCTCTCGTCGCGGCGAGTGCATCGGCGCGGTCTCCGTCGCCACGAGCACCGAACGTGTGTTCACGTCCGCCGATCTGGAACGCATCGAGGCGATGGGCGACCTGCTGTCCGTGTCGCTCGAGAATGCGGAGTTGGTGGAAACGATGCGTCGTACGGAAGCTCGCTTTCGAACGCTCTTTCGTGCCGCGCCAGACGCCGTGCTCACCGTCGTTCAGGGTGGGGAGATCCGTGAAGCCAACGACGCCGTACGTGAGATCACCGGCATCGCGCCGCAGCAGGTGGTCGGTCGCATGATCGGCGATCTCGTCGTGGAATCGGATCGCGCCAAACTCGCCGCGGCACTCGCGGCAACGTTCACCGGATCACCCGCGCGCGTCGAAGTCTCGTTTCGGCACGAAGGACTCGGCACCATGGCGAGCCGTGTTGCTGCCGTGGCAATGAGTCGACTGCCCGAAACGGATCCGCCGAGCATTCTGCTCGTCGGTCGCGACATCACGAGTGAACGTGACATGCGCGTTCGTCTCATGGAGTCGGACCGGCTTGCCGCAGTCGGAGAATTGGTCGCCGGCGTTGCACACGAGGTGAACAACCCGCTGAGTAGCATCAGCGCTTTTGCCCAGCTGCTGCTTCGTGACGGCGGACTCACGCCAACGCAGCGCGAGTCGATCGACGTAATCCGCGCCGAGACGGTTCGTGCGAGTCAGGTGGTGAAGGATCTGCTCGCGTTTGCGCGCCGCAGTGAAGCGTTGCGTGAGCCGCTCGATCTCAACAACGTGCTGTCGCGGACATTTCGGTTGCGCGGCTATCAACTTTCGTCGAATCACATCGAGCTCGAGACGGATTTCTCCGCCGAGTTGCCTGCAGTCATCGGCGATGCGCGTCAGCTACAGCAGGTGTGCCTCAATCTCATGACGAATGCGATTCAGGCCATGGCAGCGCAGGGCAACGGAACGCTGCGTGTAACGACGCGGAGCCAGGGTTCGTGGGTCGTGCTCGAGATGCGCGACAGTGGTCCGGGAATTCCCGACGCGGCTCGTGCGCACGTGTTCGAGCCGTTCTTCACAACCAAGGATGAAGGCGAAGGGACAGGGCTCGGGTTGAGCGTGAGTTACGGAATTGTGACTGCCCACGGCGGCACGATCGTCGTAGCGAACACCTCGTCGCAAGGCACGACCTTTCGCGTGAGGCTGCCCGCCGCCGCCGAGCCTGCGCACGACGCGCAGCCGGGCGACGTCGTCGGCGCCGTGCGTCGCTCGCCACTTTCCGGTTTGCGTGTACTGTTCATCGACGACGAGGCGACGCTCCGCGCCGGAGTGCAGGCGTTCGGCAAAATTCGTGGATTCACGGTGCTCACCGCGTCGGACGGGATTGAAGGAATCGAGATGATTCGCCAAACTCCCGTCGACGCCATTGTCTGTGATCTCAGAATGCCCGGAATGGACGGGCCGGCGTTTCACGAGCGTTTGCGTCGCGAACGGCCTGGACTCGCGGCTCGAACGATGTTCATTACAGGTGACGTCGTGGGTGCCGGTGGTCGTACGGGACTGAGCACCATTCGTCAGCCCATCCTGCCAAAGCCGTTTGCACTCGAGAAGCTCGAAGACATGCTCGTGTCACTGATGCGTGGCACGCCAACAATGGTGACGCCAGTGGTGCGGTCGTGAGTTGGGTCACTGTAGACCCATTCCGATGGTTCTAGTGTCCAAGTAGTCATGCCCTCCTTCTTTCCCAGACACACCGTCGAGCTCCGGCTCGAGGAACCGAAGGCCTTTCGGAAATTCTCCCTCTCGCTCGTCGAGATGGCGATCGTCACGGGCGTGCTCGTGAGAATTTTCCGAATGCTCGTGCTGACGCACGGCTCGAACAATTGGCCCTATCTGGGCGGTAGCTTCACCGTTGGCCTGATCTTTCTGCTTGGGATGGTGACGGCGCACCTCGCGAACTATCCACTCCATCAGTATCTGTGGCGCGCGCCGGCGTTTGCCTTCGTTGAGGTGGTGGCCGAGATGGCGACGAGTGCGCTGCTGATTGCCGTTGGCCACGAACCCAACGGCACTGTGCGCGCGCACTGGGACGATTGGGCAGGGTTGGGGCTCAACGCGCTGCTCACTCGCGGCCTCGCGATTGTCTTCTGGAGTTTGATTCTCGCCGGCGTCGTGCAGCTCGTACGTCGTACGATCGTGCACGAAGACGACGAGAAGCCCGTGCTGAACCCGAAGGTCTAGTCCTCTCGCAGCGCGGCAACAGGGTCGAGTCGCGCGGCGCGCCAGGCCGGAAGCATCGCGGCCGCAATCGCGACCGCAGCCAGCACGGCCGCCGACACCACCATCGTCATCGGGTCGGTCGGTTTCACGCCGTAGAGAAATGTCGTCACAAGCCGTGTGACGCTGAGCGTCAGCAGCGTGCCGATGACGACTCCCGCTGCGACCATGCGTCCGACTTCGCCGACCACCATGCGAATGACGCGACTTTGTGCGGCGCCGAGTGCGATGCGCACTCCGATCTCGTTGCGACGACGCGCAACGCTGTACGACATGATTCCGTACAGGCCGATCGTCGCGAGCAGCAGCGCGAGTCCACCAAAGAAGCCCGAGAGCGTGGCGAGCGTGCGCGGTAGTCGCAGCGACTCGGACACCTGTCGCTGCAACGGAATGAAATCGATCATCAACCGCGGGTTGACCTCGGTGAGAACAGCCTTGATGCTCGGTATGATCGCTGCGGGCGATCCATCGGTGCGAACCTCGATGGACAGGCGTCGATCCGTCCGCTCGCTCTGACTGAACGCCAAATAGGCGATCGGCTCGTCCGTTGCACGCACCGATCGATATTTCGCGTTTGCCACCACGCCCACGACTTCGATTGGTGCGCCGTAGGCCTTGCCCTCTTGCAGGCTGAAGCGCTTCCCAACCGCGGAGCCCTTGCCGAACACGCGCTTCGCCATCGCTTCGTTGATGATCGCGACCTTTGCGCCGTTCGGAACGTCGGACGAGTTGAAGTCGCGCCCAGCGAGTAGCGGTGTGCCCAACGTGGCGAAGAAGCCCTCGCTCACCTGATTCATCCAGACGATGTTGTCCTTCTTCGACGACGGCGCGAAGCCGTCAGCTTTGATTCCGTTGTTCCACGCGGCCGACCCGATCGGCGTTATTTGCGAAATACTTGCGCCGCGCACGCCCGGAGTTGCACGAAGGCGCTCGAGGAGCTGATGATACAGCGCGCCGCGTTGATCGTCGGCGAGACCGAGGGCACGCGTGTCAGTAGCGATTAGCAGAACCTGATCCTTCTTGAAGCCGGGATCTGTATTGGCGAGCCGCCTCCAACTTCCAAGCAGTAGAACCGCGCCGGCGACGAGCACGAGCGATAGCGCGATTTGCGCCACGACGAGCGCCTTGCCCATCGAAAAGCGCGAGTGTCCCTCGGCCACACCGCGTCCGTGTGACTTCATGGCCGAATGTGGGTTGACGCGGCCCATTCGCCATGCCGGCGCAAGACCAAACAGGACACCTGTCGCCGTCGCGACGATGACGGTGAAGGCGAGCACACGCGGATCGACGTTGAGGTCGAGCGATAGCGCACTCTTGGTCGTCGACATCAGACGCACGAGCACCTGGCATCCCCAGATGGCGAAGAACACGCCGAGTGTCGCGCCGATGAGCGCGAGCAGGACGCTCTCTGTCATGAGCTGCCGAATGAGTCGGCCGCGCCCGGCGCCCAGTGCGAGGCGCACCGCAATCTCACGCTGTCGCGTTGTGGCGCGAGCGAGCAGCAGGTTGGCAACATTGGCGCACGCAATCAGCAGCACGATGCCAACGACCGCCATCAACACGTACAACGCCTTTCGAAAGGTTGTGCGTAGCTGCGAGAATCCTTTGTCTGCGCCGCCGATGGTGAATTTCGCCTTCTTGTAATTCTCCAGCGACGCGGCGGGCCAGTTTTGCGGGAGTGTCGCTTCCACCAAACCAGGCGTGAGCGTCTCGAGCCGAGCCTCGACCTGCGCGCGGGTGAGACCAGGCTTGGGGCGACCGACGATTTGCAAAAACCAATTGCTGCGTTCATCGAGTGCGCTGTTCGGACCGGACACAATCGGTTCAGCGCAGAGTGGCACATAGATCTGTATGTGCTGACCGACGTCCATTCCGAAGAAACCCGGATCGATCACGCCGACGATCTGAAACTGATGGCCATCGAGACTGAGGTTCTTGCCAACCGCGCTCTCGCTGGCGCCGTATTCACTTTGCCAGAACGAATTGCTGATTGTGGCGATTGCGGGGCAGCCGCGGTAGTCGTCTGCGCGCGCGAGCGTTCGTCCAACGACTGGGCGCACACCTAGCGTTGAGAAGAAATCGCCGCTCACCCAATCGGCGTACACGCGTCGCGCTTCGCCACCGGTGGCGAGGTTGAACTCTGTCATCCCGTAGGCAAATGCGCCGCTGAACACGTCCTGGCGATCGCGGATGTTCTCCCAAATCGGATTGGTGAGCGTTTCGTTGCTGTCGCGCATTACGACCACCAGCTCCTCCGGATGATTCACGGGGAGCGACTTGAGCATCACGGCATTGATCAGCGAGAAGATTGCCGTGTTGGCGCCGATTCCGAGTGCGAGCGAAAAGATGGCAACGAGTGCGAAGCCGGGCGCACTGCGAAGGGCGCGAACGGCGTACCGGAGATCGCCGACGAGAACGTCGAGCCAACTGAAGATGTCGCGGTCGCGAGTGTTCTCTTTTTGTTGGCCGTAATTGCCGAAGCGGCGTCGTGCTTCGCGCTGAGCCGCAACCGGATTCATGCCCCGGGCAACGAGATCATCTTCGCGCTCGGCGAGATGAAAGGACATCTCGCGATCGAGGTCGTCGGAATGCTCGTTCGATCGAAAGACGTTGAGAATGCGCGTGAACCATGACATTGAACGACTCCAGAGAAAACGAAACGGCAGCGGCGTTGATCAGGCGTAGCGCAGGACGCGTTGTACACCTTCGCGCAGGCGTGCCCAGCTCTCTTCTTCGAGCTCGAGCTGTTTCTTGCCGGTGGCGGTGATGGTGTAGAAACGCGCTTGGCGATTCTTCTCGGTGGTGCCCCACTCGGCGCGCAGCCATCCGTCTTGCGACATGCGATGGAGGGCGGGGTAGAGCGAGCCTTCTTCGACGCGGAGGAGGTCGGAGGACACGCGCTGGATGTGCGCGGTGATGGCGTAGCCGTGCATGCGTCCCTGCGCGGCGATCGTCTTGAGGACGATGAGGGCGAGTGTGCCCTGGAGGATGTCGTTCTTGGATTTGGCCACGATGCCTATCTAGCTATACCTAGGTAGCTATGTCAATAGGCGTGAGGCGTGCGGCGGAAACGGCACCGCTGGCTAGTGCCTGGCGGCCATTCAAGCCTTACATTCGGCCATCCCACACCTATCGGCATGGCCTTTATGCGTCGAACCGCACGTTCTCTGACACTCGTTCTCTCCGCAGCGTTGGGTGCCGTGCTACCCGCCGGTGCGCAGAGCTTCAACACCTACCGACCCTTCGGCACCCTCCGCGAACAGGCTGCCCTGCAGCAGCGCTGGCTCGAGGGCCGAATGAAGACAGTCCTGCCGGCGCTCATGAAAAAGCACGGTGTCGACATGTGGGTCGTGCCCATGCGCGAGTACAACGAGGACCCCGTGTTCTCGTCGATGGTGGCGGCGACCACACTCAACGCGCGGCGACGGACGATCTACCTGTTCTACGATCCGTGCGCCTTCACGCGCGGCGACTGCGCAAAGCCGTTCGAGCGCCTCGCTATGGGCGGCACGTCGCAGGGTGGCATCTATCAGGCGATTCGCTCAATGAAGCCCGCGTCGGGCCCCGCAGGCGGCCAGGTGCAAGCCCAAGCTGAGCTTTGGGGCGACGAGCAGTGGCAGGTCCTGAAGACTGAGATCGAAAAGCGAAACCCGAAAGTCATCGCGATCGACGTATCGCGCGTGTTCGCGTTCAACGACGGACTCTCCGCAGGCGAACTCGAGGGAATGCGCGAGGCGCTCGGACCTACGCTCGCGGCCAAATTCAAACACGCCGACGATCTCGCGTTGGACCTGATCGCATCGCGGCTGCCCGAGGAGAGCGAGACTTACAAGAAGATGCAGGAAACGGTGTGGGGTATCATCGACACCGCGTTCTCGAGCGTTGTCGTGAAGCCGGGTGTCACGCGCACAGAAGACGTCGTGTGGTGGATGCGTCAGAAGGTCAACGACCTCGGGCTCGGAACCTGGTTCCACCCGTCAGTCGAGATTCAACGCAAGGGCGCGACCGACGCCCAGCTCGGTGAAAACCCGATCGTGCAGAAGGGCGACGTGCTGCACTGCGACTTCGGCATCACCGCCATGCGCCTGAACACTGACACGCAGCACATGGGCTACGTTCTTCGCGACGGCGAGACCGACGTGCCCGCAGGACTGAAGGCCGCGTTGCTCAATTCGAACAAGCTGCAGGACATCGTCGTCGGCGAAATCAAAGTGGGACGCACCGGTAACGAAGTTCTAAAGTCATCGCGCGCCAAGATGACGGCGGCCGGCCTCGACGGAACCGTCTACTCGCATCCCATCGGTATGAACGGACACGGCGCCGGCCCGCTCATTGGCCTCTGGGACTATCAGGACGGTGTTCCCGGGCGCGGCGACGCGAAGGTGATTCCGAACATGTGGTTCTCGATCGAACTGCAGGCGACCACGAAAGTACCGGAGTGGAACAACCAACCTGTGCGTTCAGCGCAGGAGGAAGACGTGGTCGTTGGTCCGGATGGCGCCGTACGTTGGGCGCTGAACCGGCAGACGAAGTTTCACCTGGTAAAGAGCAAATAAGGTCACAGGTCACAGGTCACAGGTCACTGGTCTCAGGGGAAAAAAGAAAGGTCTCAGGTTTCCCTGAGACCTCGGACCAGTGACCTGTGACCTTTCTAGAACTTCAATCGCACTCCGGTCATCAGCGTTCGGCCAGGAACGATCGTCAGGTTATCGGGCTCGTTCTTCTGATAGTTGAGCAGATTCTCACCGCTCACTTCGAATGTGAACATGTCGCGGAAGTCGCGCGACGCCGAGGCGCGGACGCGTAGGCCGCCGTTGTACCGGCGCCAGTAGTTCCGAAGCTGCTGACCAACGAGTTCGTGCGCCGCACGGTTGTCGCTCAAATACGCGTTCGACAGTCCGAGTTCGTCGTAGTTGATCCAGTCCAGCGCACGCGAGCCGCCGAGCGCGGCGGTCCAGCGGCGGCCAGCGTACGACAGGTTGAGCGCGCCCATACGCGAGGGAACCTGCAGCATGCGATCGCCAGTCATCAGATCGCCATTGTAGCCCGTGGCCAACTTCTCGACCCGACTGTCGACGAACGACAGCGTTCCGGAAACAGTGAGTCGGGCGAGATTGGCGGCCGCCTCCATTTCCCAGCCGCGATTCGAGATCTCGCCAACGTTCTCGAGCTCGTAGCGCATCCGTCGCGACAGCGGATTGTCGTCGACCGGCAATGCGACCTGCTGAATCAATCCCGACGCGCGCTGATCGAAGCGAGTGACACGCAGCGACATCGACTGACGGAACGCGAGGTCGAGACCGGCCTCCGTTCCCGCCTGTCGCTCGGCGCCAAGCGCGGGCTGCGTAGTGTTGTACGCGTTCTGCGGCACCGTGGTGCGGCCGAACGTCGCCGCCGGCCGAATTCCTTCGCCGTATGCGCCACGCAGCTTCACGGTGAGGCCTGCGTAGTCGCGAACGGCTGCCACGCCCAACATTGGAAGTGCGGCAACCTGATTTCCCGGCAAGCGACTGTCTCGCTCGAGACGAACGCCACCGCTGACGAACCAGAGATTGTCGAGCGACGCTGCAGCCTGAGTGGTGAGTCCGGTGTTGTTCTGCCAGGTCACCATCTCGGTGGGCTGCAACCGCGGCAGCGCACCGTGGTTTTGCGTTGCCGCCATCTCGTATGTCGTCGACGTTGCGCGTAGCAATCCTTGTTCGGCCGAGAACGTGACCGTCGCTTTCGTCGCGTCGCTATTGCCGAGGTGGAGCACGCTCGACGCGCGTAACGTTCCGCGAGTGGCTGCACCCTGCGCGGCGCGCAGTGCGGAGTCGGTGACCGTGGAGACTGGCGAGAAGCTCGTCTGGACGTTGGCGAGTGAGTAGCCGTCGAACCCGGCGACGACCGAATGAGTCCAGCGATCGTTTTGAGCGAACGTCGCGGACGAGCCGAGTGTGTACTCGCGAATCGACTGAGGCAGCGTGCTCTGCGTCGCGAAGCCCTGATTCAGGCTGTCGACTCTCGGCTGCACGAGCAATGGGCTCGTCGCGCCGCCGGTCTGTTGCGTAAAGAAGCGAGCAGTCGCACTGAAGGTCGATCGATCGCGAATGACGCGAGCTCCGCCCGAAGCAACGAGGTCGCGGCTATATCCGTTCGGGATGAAATCGCCAACGGTTCCAGCCGACACGTGAAGATCGGCCGAGCCTGTCGGGGAACCCGTCACGAGCGACAATGAATGATTCTGCGCGAGAACGCCACGCGCGAAATCGCTCTGCACGAGGCCGGCCGAGCTGCGAAGCATTGCGTGCTCGCCATCGGCGTTCGTGCCTTCGTGGCGCGTAACGATGTTGACGACGCCGCTGATGGCATCAGTACCGTACAGCGCCGAGCCCTGTGGTCCGCGAATCACTTCGACGCGATCGATTGCATCGGTCGAAAAGCGCGTGATTAGGAGCGGGTTCGCGACCTCGATGCCGTCGACGTAAATCTTGGGAGTGCTGAGTCCGAACGAGCTCGCACCGCGAATGCTGGCGAAGGAGCTTGCGATACTCGCAGGCGACTGCGTCCAACTCCAAACGCCGGGGACATAGCCGTCGAGAACGCTCGACAGGTTGTTGGAATTGTCGCGAGACAGCTGGCGACCGCTGATGACGTCGTTGCTCACCGTTGCGTCGCGCGACGAACTTCCGATGGCGCTGCCCGTGACGACCATCTTGTCGAGCACGCTCATCGACGACGCCATGTCCGGGGCAACCTGGCGTTCCGGTACGGGCGCGCGCGGAGCGAGAACGACTTGATCGCTTCCCACTGCTACGGGCGCGACGCTCGTTCCGGCCAGGAGGTCCGACAGAACGCGACCGACCGGAACTCGGTCGGCGGACAAACACACCTGGCGATCGAGCGGAACTGATTCCGTACTATACGAGAGGCGGATCTTCGTGATGGAGACGACACGATCGAGCGCGTCGCGAAGCGCGATGCTGCCGGTGTGTGCCGTAACGAACCGATCGAGCGGGGCGTTCCAGTGCTCTGCTGTGCTCGCGGAATCCGTGGACTGCGCGCACGCACGTGACTGCGCGACTACCGGACGCGCCAAAAGGAGCGCTGCACCAGCGCTCCATACCACCGGGCGTATCCTGCTCGCGAAGCTACTCACCGCACGATTGAAGACCCGCGGTTTGCGTGAATGGTTGCACTGTCTCCCTGACGCTCGACTCGTGCACCGAGAACGAGTGCAAGACTCTTTAGAACCTGATCGATCGAGTCGCTGTCGTCGAACGTCGTCGTCACGTGCTGCGTGAGCAGCGACGAATCGGCGACCCGAAGCTCGACTCCGTACCAGCGGCGAATCTCACCAGAGATACGCGCGATGGAGGCATCGTGGAACACGACGCGGCCAGTCGTCCAGGTCGTGTCGTCACTTCGGACTGTCTTCGGGTAGGCGCGCACCTGGCCGTCTACCGTGAGCGATCCGCGATCCCCAGCGGCCAAAATCGCGCCAGTCGAGGCAGCGGTTCCGTTCGCACGAAGTCGTACGCTGCCAGACAGCACTGACACAGAGGTCGTATCGCCTGCGTCGCTTTCGACCGTGAACGTGGTGCCTACGTCCTCGACCAGCGCGTTCGCGACCCGAACCGTGAAGGGCTTGGTCGTGTCGTGGCGAACGTCGAAGTAGCCGTCGCCCTGTAGCTCAACTGCGCGAACGGCCGTCCCGAAGTCGGCTGGAACGGTCAACCGGCTGCCAGGACCAAGAATGACACGCGAACCGTCAGCAAGCATGATCGAGTCGCGCTGTCCAGTTCGGGTGGAATAGGTTCGAGCGGCAACAGACGACACCTTAGCGGCCGAATTCGGCCGTTTGAGTGTCACCACGCCGAGGATGGTTGCTGCGGTAGCGAGCAATAGAACGGCTGCGGCGGATCGTCGGCGTGACGGGCTGCCGGCGCGACCGCCGTTACCGCGCTCGAGAGTTAGACGCGGTGACCCCGCCCGTTGTTCCATGCGGGCATGAACCTTTGTGAGCGCACCCTCGACGTCCACTGCGTCCGGTTCGCCATACTCGACCGAACTCAATTGCTCGACGAGTGCTTTATCCGACGGGTGCGCGTCGAGCCACTGACGAACACGCTCCGATTCCTCGGCCGAGCTTTCGCCGGCGAGGTATCGCGCGACCGCATCCCAATCGGATGGGTTCGCGCTGTCGTTATCGGAAGAACGGTCGTCGATCATACCCTATCGACACGCGACGAAATGAGTACCCTTATTTCGGATCATGAGACGCTCCCAGGAGTATACGGGAACGCGGTCGCTGGCAATAGACGATTTCCCCGTCAGAACGAACTCCTCACTCATATGACATGGATGACCGCGACCTTCTCGAACGACTGAAGTCGGGAGACCAGGCCGCGTTCGATACCATGTTTCGTGCGCACTACGCGCACCTCGTGGCGTTTGCACAGGGCATGCTCCGCGATCGCGCGGCCGCCGAGGACATGGCGCAGGAGGTCATGCTCGAGCTGTGGCGACGCCGTGAGGAGATCAACATCTCCGAATCGTTGCGTGCGTATTTGTTGAGAGCAACGCGCAATCGCTCGCTCAATCAATTGAGACACGCGAATGTTGCGCGTCGTGCAGAACCGCAGCTCGTTGGCGAAGAGAGCATGAATGCGACGGGCGCATCGCAGCTGGTTGCCGGCGAACTGCGCGACGCACTCACCGCGGCGGTGGCAGAACTTCCGCCCGCGTGTCGCGAGGTGTTCGAGCTCAGTCGCGGTCAGGGTCTTCGCTATGCTGAGATCGCTAGCACGCTCGGAATTTCGGTGAAGACCGTCGAGTCGCAGATGGGAAAAGCACTAAGACATCTTCGTCTGCGTCTCGCTGCGTGGCTCCCGGAACGGAAAGCGACGTAGCGCACATCGACAGGGTGTGCGCCGCGCTAAGGTGTCATGAGTCGCGAACCCCAGAAGAGGATGTCAGCATGAAGAGAATCGTTATCACGGCGACAGCGATCGCCGCACTCGGCGCCGCAGCGTGTAGCGACAGCACGAGTACCAACGCGCCGGCGAGCAATCTTGCCGTAACCATGGCCTCGGCCTTCTCCGCTGCTCCGGCTGGATACAGCAATCTCAGCAGCAGTTACGTCGGCGACGAAGGATCCGCGTTCAATCCGCAATTCGAACGCAACGACGATCATGGTCACGGTGGTCCGTTCAACTTTGGCGGCCGAGGATCTGGTCCGGGATTCGGTCTCGGATTCATGGGCGGCGGCGTATTCGGTGGATTCATCGGGAACGGCTTCATCCGATCGATCTTTGCGGGCGACGATAAGTCTTGCACCTACGCGAGTGCTACGGGCTTGGTCACGTGTGCACCATCGACGCGCAATGGATTGACGGTCACGCGCGTTCTTCAGTTCAAGACGACGGCGGGCGCCTCGCAAGCGAAGTTTGATTCGACGACCAACTCTGTGGCGACGACAACCACTGTGAAGGGCACGTCGACGCGTCACGATAGCAGCTCGAGCACGATCGATATGACGAGCACGCAGACGGTGACGGGACTCGCCGGCACGACGGGGCTCACGATGAACAGCGCGTCTGCTGGAACTGAATCGGCAACGGGCAAGTCGAAAGAAGGAGCGTTCACGGCAAAGCGCGTCGCAGGCGATACCGTAAAGGGTGTTGTGGTTCCATTCCCATCGGCGTCGAAGCTGCTTCCGTATCCGACGGCCGGTACGATCATTCGCTCGATGTCGGGAACGGTGACGATCACCGGTCAAACACCGACGACGTCGACGCGTCGTGAGGTGATCACGTACGACGGATCAGCGACGGCAAAGGTCGTGATCACGCTCGACGGTGAGACGCAGAATTGCACGCTGCCACTGCCGTTCGGCAGACTGACCTGCTCCTGATCGCGTAGGGTTTTCTTAGCGAGGGGAGCGATAAGGGTTGCGATTCTCTCGTGTGTCAAATGAAGTGGAGGCCGGCCCGGGTGGGGGTTCGGTTCTTCACTGAAGACCCGGCGGGGTGGTACTGAGGAAGCTCTCGGTATTCACCCCGCCGTTTTTTTGTCCCTAGCGAAGCCGTGCGTTCGAGGCGCATGCTACCGCGCATGAATCGTCCTTCGTCGCTACTGCGAATTCTCGGTCTCGCGTTTGGTCTTGCCATCGTCGTCGGAAATACGATCGGTGGCGGAATTCTTCGCACACCAGGCGACATCGCGGGTCTGTTGCCCAGTGCGTGGGCGTTCATCGCGATTTGGTTGATCGGCGGCCTGTACGCGCTGCTTGGCACGAACGCACTCGCCGAACTCGGCACGATGATGCCGCGCAGTGCCGGGCAATATCCCTTCGCGCGGCGGGCGTTTGGCGACTACGCGGGCTTTCTCGTCGGCTGGGTCGATTGGATCTCGACGTGCGCGTCGACTGCCGCGATTGCGATCGTACTCGGCGAATCGGCGGCGAGTCTCGTCGGACTTCCGTCGACGATGGCCAACCGCATCGCGATGGCTGCGGTAATCGTGTTTACGATTTTACTCGTACGCGGAACGAAAACGGGCGATGTCACGCAACGCATCACGAGTTTAGTGAAGACAGTTGCACTCCTCGTTCTCGTCGTCGCGTGCTTCGTCTTTGCGGGGCGTGCGCACATACCGCCGCCTATTTCGCCGTCGGCAGCGGTTGTGACCTCCGGCTTTGCTGCGTTCCTGCTCGCCGCGCAGGCGGTGATTTACACGTACGACGGTTGGTCCGGCCCGCTGTACTTTGCTGAAGAACTCGATGATCCGGCGCGACAGATTCCGCGTTCGATGTTCTACGGACTGTTGACCGTTGCCGCGATCTATCTGTTGATCAACATCGCGTTCCTCTACGCAGTACCGACGCGCGTGTTGGCGGGATCGCCGCTGGCCGCCGCAACTGTTGCGCAAGCGCTGTTCGGTGCACGCGGCGATGTGCTTGTTCGCGTCGTCGTCGTGGCGTCGATGCCAAGCGCGGTCAATGCGTGTTTACTCATGGCGTCTCGGGTGTTCTACTCGATGGGGCGCGACGGGCTGGGGCCGTCGATCGCAACGCGTGTGAACGCCGGTGGTACGCCCTCGGTTTCGATGATCACGACTGGAGTGATCGCTGTTGCCTTCCTCGCGACGGGGACGTTCAACACGCTGATCGGCATCGCGGCGTTCTTCTTTGTCGCTGCCTACGCGTTGTCGTTCGCGGCCCTGTTCGTTTTGCGGCGTCGCGAGCCGGAGGCCGACCGTCCATTCCGCGCGATCTGGCATCCATGGAGCACCGGCTTCGTGTTCCTTGGGTCGATCGGGTTTCTCGTCAGTGCAGTGTTTGCCGATCGACAGAACAGCCTTTACGCTCTCGCGATCGTGATCGTCAGCTATCCGGTGTTTCGACTCAGCCGCGGCAAGACTCTGCCAAGCCCTTCTGTCGACCCGTATGTTTCCGAGTAGAAGGGCAGGATTTTGAGAGCGAACTGAAGGAGTAGCAATGATCAAGCATGACAAGGAGCTGATCGTCGTCGGCGATCGCGTCCTCGTACGGTGTGACGAGGGCGAAGAGCGAACGAACGTTGGCCTGTACCTCCCGCCGACAGCGGTGGAGAACCAGGCTGTGCAGGGCGGAAAGATCATGGCCACCGGACCTGGACTCCCCATGCCGAGTCCGGATTCGTTGAGTGAGGAGCCATGGCGAACGCCTGAGCGTCCCACGCGCTTCGTACCGATGCAGGCGCGGAAGGGTGACTACGCGCTGTTTTTCCGTAAGGCTGCGGTCGAGATCACCTTCGAGGGCGATCGATATCTCGTAGTACCGCAGGCCGCGATTCTTGCACTCGTCCGCGACGAGTAGCGATACCAAAACACCCGACACAATCCCCACGGGGGTTTCTGAATATGCGACTACCTCAGCAGATGTACGACGAGCGTCTCGTGACGCCAATGCGCCAGGACCTCACCCGACTTGGCGTCAAAGAATTGCGCACGCCGGAAGAAGTCGACGCGCAGCTTGCCAACGCGAAGGGTACGACGATGGTGGTCGTCAATTCGGTGTGTGGCTGCTCGGCGCGGATGGCGCGTCCGGCGGTTGCGATCGCGCTGCAGAATCCGATCAAGCCGGATCATTCCACGACGGTGTTCGCGGGTCAGGACGCCGACGCGACGAACCGTGCTCGCAGCTATTTCACCGGCTATCCGCCGTCATCGCCGCAGATCGGTCTGATCAAGGACGGGCAGGTTGTGTTCATGCTCGAGCGGTGGCAGATCGAGGGCCGGCCGGCCGACGAGATCGCGCACGATCTCGTGAATGCCTTCAATCGGTATTGCAACGACTAGTCTGGACGATAGGCGCTAGGCACTAGAACACGGAAAGCGGGGCGCGGCGTATGCCGCGCCCCGCTTTTGTTGCCATCTGGCGCCTAGTCTCTAGGACCCAGCGCCTGCTCCCTACTTGTGGCTGAGCGAGTACACGTACGCCGCAACGGACTTGATCTCGTCGTCGGTGAGCAACGGAGCCTGACCACCGCGCGGGCGCATGGCGAACTGGTGCGACTTGTCCTTGATCGCTTCGGCCGGAACGCCGTCCGTGATGACCTTGACGAAGCCGGCGTAGCTGCCGTCGACCTGAAGGTGTGTGGAGCTCGTGAGGTCGGGCCCGTTCTTCGCGCCCTTGGCGTCGGCGCCGTGGCAACGGACGCATGACTTGGCGTGGAAGATCGAGTCGCCCTGGGCGACCATGCGGGCGGTGACGCCGGCGGGCAGCCCATTCGAGGCGGCCGGACGTGCAGCGGCGCTGCTCGCGGCGGGCGCGGAAGCAGCCGGCGCAGGCGCGGCGGCGGTGGTCGTCGCGCCGCCCTTGTGGCAGGCCGCGATGGCCGCGGCGGCGAACAGTGCGATCGTCGGACGGGCGATGGACGTGAGGTTCATGGGGCGGGGAGAGTAGGTGAAAACCAACGGAAACAGCCAGCCCTGCGGGTGCGCCTGCACTAACTCTACTTACGAAGACTCCGTCTTAGACGTTCGATCTGTGTTTGCGGAAACACCTTCGTTCTCGAGGACGAAGACGGGAAGCTTCAGTCCCCAGATGATCGATGCGACGCGAACTCCTGCGACGACAATCATACCGGCCCAAGTCGCCACGCCGCGAGCCGCGCCGAGGTTGACGAGGATGAAGTAGATCGCCGTTCCGGAGATGGCCGCGCTGGCGTAGAGGTTTCCTCGACGCAGCACGAGTGGAATCTCCGCACTCAGTATGTCTCGAACAGCACCTCCGGCGGAACCCGTGATGGTTCCGAGCACGATTCCGGCCAACGCCGGAAGTCCAGCACGTTCGGCGATTTGCGCGCCGGTGACGCTGAACATCGCGAGGCCGATGGCATCGGCATAGAGGAGCGTGGCTGCCGGCGGCGGACGCCAACGTACGTATGCGACGGTGATGAGCGCCGAGGCAACGATGACGATGATGTACGCCGAATCGGCGAGCCAGAAGATTGGGTGGCGCGCAAGAAGCACGTCTCGAATGGTGCCGCCGCCAACAGCGGTCACCAATCCGAGCACGATCACGCCGAGCAGGTCGAGTCGCTTACGGCCAGCCGCAAGCGCGCCGCTCGAGGAGAACACGGCAACACCGATCAGGTCCAGCGTGTAGAGAAGCACGGCTGATTCGAACGAGAAGAGATTTCGATACTCTATCCTCCGAAGAACCCTGTGGGTACCGGGCCGGCGGGATTGACCCGCATCTCGGCGTCGTGCTCCGCTCGGTCCCGGCTTTCGGCCCATGGGATGATCGAACGGCGACGCCGCGCTCTCTCGACGAACTTGAGCTACGGACACCGGTGGCGCGCGGCAAAGGCCCATACGCGCCGAACCGACAGTGTTTCTAGGGTTGAGGGTTTAGCGTTGGCCAACCAAACGGAGGGCACAGCGAGTAGGGAGTCGCGTTCCTGCTACTCGAGTGTCGCGTCTGGCGACCGAACGACGAGAAAGTGCTGATGAAACCGAAACGCCCCGTCTGCGCTTGGCGGCGCAGACGGGGCGTTTGAGAACGCTCCTTCGATTGATCGAAGAGTGCGGTCTTACGTGCGCTCTCCAGAGACAATCGCTGCACCGCGGGCATCAAGCGGCCACGAATTTTCGGCGACGCGGACGACGCGCTGGGCGCGGCTCGTCTGTCGCATACCGTCGAATTGGCGGAGTGAAATCGTGGACATGAGATGATCAGTGAGTGTGACTGGGAGAAACGAAAAATCGCGCCCCGATGAACGACTCGAGCCGGATTCGGCTTCGAGAAGGTCGTTGTTTCTGCGCTGACGCTGCAGAAGAACGACGTAAAACATCGGGACGCGACTCCCAGGCCAACGATTCTATAGAAAAATCAACGAACTGTCAAGCGAAAAATACCGCGCGCTGAGCTCGAGTTCCCACGTCGCCGTCTAGCGCGGTGCAGGTAGCTCGGCGCCGCCGGGCTCTTCGCACACCACGCCCTTCGTCGCAATCGAATCGAAACCGGCTGTCGCTGGATTTGCGCGCCACGCACGATACACCGTGGTGTAGCGGCGTCCGCCCACTTCCTTCACGACCGCGAAAACATCGCCGTTGAACTTCCCGTCGACCCCGCAAGTTCCGATGACGCGGCGTTGACCCGGCGTGATGTCCGGATCCGCGACCGCGGCGCGAACGACACGCCGACGAATCACGCCGTCGTTGGGCAGCACCTCGTCGATCCACACCATCAGTCCCGCGGGCGTTCGGACATGCGACAGCACGAACGACGAAGGCTTGCCGTCCTTGCCGAGGATCACCGTGCCCGATTCGTAGCTGACGCCGTCGGGCATGGGGTCATAGTGGCTGCCGACGTACGAAGCTGGTGTGACTGCGACGGGTGCCGCCGGCGCAGGAGTGCTGGGATTCGCAGCAGACTTGGTCGTGTCGGTCTTGTCTTTCGAGCACGCTGCGACGACGACAATACCGACGACGAGTAGATTCTTGGCGTTCATCTTCATAGGCGGATCAATATGCGGTTGGTCGCTGCGGCGAGTCTACTGGTACTCACGAGCGGTGTGATTGGTAGCTGGTCGGCGGGAACGCCGCTGCCGGAACGGTTGCAGGAGCACCACGGCGTGCTGTACCGCGGACAAATCTACGTCGCGGGCGGCATCGATTCGACGAACGAGACAACCAAAATTGCTTTTCGTCTTGATCTGCGCCGAAACGCGTGGGAGCGCATCGCCGATCTGCCGGAACCTCGGCATCACATGCCGCTCATCGTCCTGAACGATACGCTATATGCGATCGGTGGGTTCGATGGCCTGAAGTTCACGCCGAAGGCGACGCTCTGGATTTACCGTCCTGAAAAGAACGCATGGGAGGAACGCGCTTCACTTCCTGCGCCGCGTGGCGCGACCGGCGCCGGCGTCGTCGCCGGGAAGATCGTAGTCGTTGGCGGATACGGACTACAGCGCGCGCTCCTCGACACTACGCTCGTCTACGATCCGAAGGCGAACTCGTGGAGCAATCGCGCACCGATTCCGACGAAGCGCGACCATCTCGAGGCCCAGGTGGTGAACGACGTTCTCTACGCCATCGGCGGTCGCCCGATCAGCCCGGCGAGCAACTACGACGTTGTCGAAGCCTACGACCTCGCCCACGATCGGTGGACGACCAAGGCCCCCATGCCGAGTAAGCGGGGTGGCCTGGCGTCGGCGGTGTTGAATGGGAAGATCCACACCTTTGGCGGCGAACGCACTGACGGCGTGTTCGACAATCACGAGGTCTACGATCCAGCGCGCGACGCCTGGGCGGTCGAAACGCCAATGCCGACGCCGCGCCACGGACTCGCCGCCGTGACGGCGAACGGCAAGATCTACGTGATTGGCGGCGGTCCGAAGCAGGGCCTTGCACAGACGACAGCCGTGGAAGTTTGGCAGCCCTGAGCCGTCGCGAACGGCTGCAAACGAGGTTTTCGCGCAAAAAAGTCGAAATGCACGCCCGAGTGATAAGCGGGTGATTTCGTGGAGACGGCAGAGTGACGGGGGGCCGTAGGATTCCCCCCGTCCGGCGACCGAAAGTTGGCCGCCGACTCTTCATCCGGACTTCCACAAATCGCACTTGGAGCTTGCCATGTACGCCTCAGATGTCGCCCTCGTTCAGGAAAGCTGGGAGCAGGTCGTGCCGATCGCCGATACCGCCGCCCAGCTGTTCTACGCTCGACTCTTTGAGCTCGACCCATCGCTCCGCCGCATGTTCGCCCACACGGACATGACCGAGCAGCGCAAGAAGCTGATGCAGATCATCACGGTCGTGGTTCGCGGACTCCAGCGACTCGAAGAGCTGCTCCCAGCGGTCGAGGCACTCGGCCGACGCCACGCTGGTTACGGGGTGACCGACGATCACTACGTGACCGTGGCCGATGCACTTCTGTGGACACTCGAACAGGGGCTCGGCGCGGCCTTCACTCCGCAGGTTCGATCGGCCTGGACGGAGACATACACGGCCCTCGCGGCGGTCATGCAGCGCGGCGCACGGCAGCTCGCCGCGTGACCGAACTAGCGTTCAGTGCCCAGTCACCTATTGTTTAGGCGCGATGAGTCCAGAAACTGAACGCCTAATCAGAGAGAGCTGGGCCGAGCTCCAGCCCGTGACTGATGCAACGATCGCGGGCTTCTACGCGCACCTGTTCGAATCGAGGCCCGAACTCGCGTCGCTATTCACCGCGACGGACATGACCGAGCAACGTCGAAAGTTTGGCGCAATGATGAGCGAAATCGTTCGCGTGCTCGATCGGCCTTCGCTGCTCGTTGGCGAAGTCGCGGACTCTGGGCGACGGCATGTTCGGTATGGCGTGAAAGAGCAAGACTACGAGCCCGTTGGTGCCGCTCTCCTTTGGGCGCTCAGCGAATCACTCGGCGATCGGTGGACGCCGCAGCTCAGCGCCGCGTGGCGCGAGGCGTACGAGCTGTTGGCCGCGGTCATGCGACGAGCAGCCGCGCATCCGGCGGGAACGCACCAACCTTCGTAGTTCGCGTTCGTCGTACGAGGCGTGCTATCGCGGTAGAGAGTCGAGACGCACGCGGAAAATCGGGTCAGCGTTCTTCCACGCCTGACGTACGTACTGCGCATACACCGCCGCGCTGTCACGCTGACCCAAGTCGGCGAAGGCGCGCGCACTATACCAATCGAGTTCGCTGCGTGGGACGTACCGCGCCATGGCGTCGACCGGAGCGAGTCGCGCTTGTCGCAACGACTCCAGGGCGTCGGCCGGATGATGCTGAGCGAGTTGCGCGCGTGCGAGCTCGAGATTGGTGCGCGTCCAACCGCTCGCACTCCACTCGCCCGCGCGCAGTTCGCGTTCGGCATCGGCGAATTTGCCTTCGGCGAAATAGAGCATTCCCTGAACGTGATGGTTCAGCCTTTTGTCGCGACCGTAGTAGCTGAGCTTTCCAGAAATCGCAATCGAATCCAGCATCACCCGGGCGGTGAGTGTATCGCCGGCGCGCATGAGGATGTCGGCTTCTATCGCGTGTGCCCAGGTGAATCCGCGCGCGCCGGTCGGAGTCAGGTGCCAACCTTCCGGCGTGTCTTTGCGATGACCCGACGCCTCCAAAATCGCGCGCGCCTCTGAGAGCTGACCAATTCGCGCCAAGCCATCTGCCTGCACCAACGACAGTCCGTTCGTTGGCGGCAGACGATCGCGCACCGACGCAGCGAACTGCCCGCGCTCGCGACGAACCATCATCTCGAGGTCGTATCGATTCTCGGCGAGGACAGGATCCGTCGATCCCTGCCACGCGCGCAGCAACGAATCGACGAGATCGAAGCGACGAGCAGAGATTGCGATCCGGCCAAATTGTGTGGCAGTCGGCGGCTCGTTCGAGAGCGCGACCATATGATAGCCCGCCTCAATTGCCTCTGCGGACCGACCGACGGCGGCAAGCGTCGATGACAGATTGCGCCACGCGGCGGGAAGATCTGGCTGAAGCGCGACCCAACGCCGCGCTGCGGTTTCTGCGCCGACTGGATCGCCTAGCGCAATGCGCGTTTGCGCGAGACGCCACAGCACTTCACAGGGCGTGCATGGGCCGTCGCCAGCGACCATGGCGAGCGAGTCGAGCGATAGTTCGCGCACGAGGACGGTGTCCGATTCGGCCCATCGTCCGTGGTGCACGAGGTAGTCGGCACGCACGCTGTGCGCGCGCGGGTCATGCGGAAAACGCTGCACCATCTGTCGTGACAGCGCGTCCGCTCGTTCCGTTTCACCAAGACTGTCGACGTTCAGCACTTCATCGGTGAGTCGTTCGATCGCAGGCAGGCGCGATTCGTATCGCTGCTCGAGGCGCCGCAGGCGACCCATGGAGTTCGCGTCGCCGAGCATGTAGGCCACGGTTCGTCGCGCACGAATGGCGTCGACGAACTCGGAATCGAGTGCGATGGCCGCGTCGAATTCGACAGCTGCCGGTGAAAACTGCTCGGCGTCGTTGAGCAGCATTCCGCGTACGAATCGACGGTACGCTTCGGGATTGGCTGTGCCGACACCGGAGTAACGCGCCGCGCCGCTGCCGGGCGACACGTTGAGTATTGAGGCGAGTCGATCGGCGGCGAGACGTCCAAGCTCGATCGGATTTGCGGCGAGGATCGTAAAGCTTTCGGTCTCGCCGGCGTCGCCCACTTTGCGCATGGTGACGTCGAGCAGATAGCCGCCCTTCGCCGCGGAGATTCCGCCGATGATTGCCCACGTTGCACCGACGCGCCGCGCGACGTCGACGGCCTGCTCTTCGGTGAGCCGCGTAGTGCTCGAACCGGCGAGTCGCGCGACGACCTCGCGTACCCGCGATGGCGCAACGACGTCAACGACGCCGAGTTGGCCGAGATCGCTGGCGATGAGCCGCGGGAGACCAGCACGTAGCCACGCGATGGAGCTGTCGCCGCGAACATCGTCGATCGTGGTTACCGCAACGACGGGATGCTTTGCCTCAGCGGCGACTGCGGTCGGGCGTCGCAGTGTCCACAGCGCGGCAACTGCAAGAACGAGGACGAGTCCAACGGTTGCGAACCAGGTCGCGGCGCGCCGGCTCGTTGTCGGGTCAATGGTTGTTACGTGATGGCGGCTTGCTGGCGCTGATGCGACGCGATGATGTACGCGTTCTGGGGCTACAGTGTGGGTGAACGCACGATCGCTCGCCGCCAGTCGCTCGCGCAGCGACGCCGCGAGTTCGGTCACGGATGATGCAACGCGAACCCCATGGTGTTCGAGCAGCGACTCGCGCGTTCGTTCGTAGGTGTTGATCGCGGTCGTGAGTGCGGCGGGTGTATCGGGACCGGCGTGTGCCTCGAGTAGCGCGGTGAAGGCGCTGGCAGAGCGAGGGGACGCGGCGACCCAGCGCTCGCAAATCGAAGCGGCGTCGGACCACTGACCTGCGCGAAGCAGTCCGGGAACGTGTCGCTCGCACAGTTCGAGGAACTGGCGTTCGAGTCGTCCGCGCTCGCGCGCGAGCCATTGATCGAACTGGGGACTGTCCGGGACGTAGACGCCTTCGAGAAAGGGTCCGGCGTAGAGGCTCGCCGCGGTCGCATCGTCGCGCATTTCGCAGGCGGCGACGAACTGAAGGACGTCGGACTCGAGACGCGCTTCGCTATTCAGCGAGATGAAGTCGGTCCGAGCCGTGATGGCTTCGGGTCCGAGAAGAGAACGAAGGCCGGAGAGGGCGTTGCTGAGCGAGTGGCGCGCACGTGTCTCCGTTTCTCCACCCCAGAACATCTCGACCAGCGTGTCTCGCGCGACGGCGCGTGATGCCATGATCAGCACGGCCAAGACAGCGAGATGCCGAGGGCGAACGCTGACGGCGGTCTCGATGTCACCGGCGACGGAGACGAGCGAGACTTGGCCGAGCGATCGTAGTCGGAAGTGTCGCTGAATCAACATGTTGACATGGTGAGATCGCGCGGATCAGGCGCGGCTAATATAGCGCCGCGTACGCGAGCCCGCATGCGGCGGCTCGCCCGACACCGTGCGGAGCCTTCATTCATATGTACTACTCGTTCAGTGCACGTCTTCGCGGCGCCAGCCGCGTCACGGTCCTGGTTCGACTCTTTATTGTCGCGGCGATCCTCGGGGCCTCGCCCCGGCTGGCGGCCGGCCAAAGTATTGGCGACCGACTCAAGCAGAAGGCGAAGGACAAGGTCGACGGTATCACGGACAGCTTGGCCGACGTCGTCGTCGATAAGTCGACTGGCGCGGTCATGTGTGCGGCGACTAAGCCCGATTGCATCAAGAAGGCGCATGCGGCCGGAAAGAACGTCGAGGTAGTAGACGGAAAGGGAAAGAAGGTTTCTCCGTCCGATTCGGCCAAGGCGATGGCGAAGGCCGGTGTCACGAGCGACGGTGGGGCCACGGTGGCCGCCGAGTCGGCGTCGCCGACGCCTCAGGGCACGGACGACGTGGTGTTGGTCAACTACGACTTCGTGCCCGGGGACCGCGTGATCTTCGCCGAGGATTTTACGAGAGACAACGTCGGTGATTTCCCGAAGCGCCTCGAACTCAAGCGGGGGAATGTCGAAGTCGCGGGGTGGCGCGGACAGCGAGCGATGCGCGCCACCAGCTCGACGCGAGTGATCATTCCGCTTCCTGAGGTGTTGCCGTCGCGCTTCACCTTCGAGTTCGACTACCTCGGCAGCGACGGGTGGTCGGGCGAGGGCTACTTCGTCGATACGGAGGCCATTGAAGACCCGACGCGCCTCCGATTCAGTCGCGTCGAAGGTGGATTGGTTGGCAACGGCGTAGAGTCATCGATGTCGCTCCCGGACAATGCGCAGCGGCCGACCGTGCATGTCGCGGTGATGGCCGACGGTAAGTATGCCAAGATGTACCTGAATGGTGTGCGAGTCGCCAACGTGCCAAACGCAAACCTCGGCCGCGGCAAGGTGATCGAGTTTCAGCTCGTCGCGGATGCAGACAGCCCGGCTTTCGTGACGAACCTCCGGCTGGCCGCCGGCGGAAAGCCCCTGTACGACGCGCTGATGGCGGATGGGCGCGTGGCGACCCACGGCATTCTGTTCGACACGGGCAGCGATCGCATTCGCGCCGAGTCGAAGCCGACGTTGGAGACGATCGGGCAGATGCTGCAGACGCACGCCGACCTGAAGCTCACGATCGAGGGACACACTGACGATGTGGGTAACGCGGCGTCGAATCAGACGCTCAGCGATAAGCGGGCGGCGGCGGTGCGCCAGTACTTGATCGCCAACTATCACGTCGATGCGGCGCGTCTCGGCAGCAAGGGCTTTGGCTCGACCAAGCCGGCCGTGCCGAATACATCGGCGGAGGGGCGTCAGCAAAACCGTCGCGTGGAGCTGGTGAAGAACTGAGCGGCCGGTATCGCGTAAGTGCTCGGCGAAGCCAGACAATGATTCGCTCATGAAAGTGTACTCATGGTGCGCGATCGCCGTCTTGTCGTCGCTGGTGGGCGGCGACCCGAACGCCGGCCGGCGTGGCGCTCCCGCGCACGTTTTCGCGAGTTTCTCGAGCGAAATCCGGGGCGATGTACCGCCTGCCTCGTGCACGAGCGCTCATGGAGCTGGCGGACAGGGGATCGCGGTCGAGGCGTTCGACGAAGTTGCGGCTGAAGGATCGCCGCACGGCGCAGGCGCGTTCGAGGTCTCAGTAGCCACGACGTGCGTTGCACCGTTCTATCAAGCCCTGTTTGCGCATGAGTCGTTGACCGTTCGGCTCACGTTCACGGATGCGCAGTTCCGCACAACGGAGTCGCTCGTACTCGCGGATGCGCGATTGACGCACGTCGACGTCGGAACCTCGGCTGGCGCGCGTTTGCCCGTGGCGCGTATTGGTTTCGTCGCACCTGCGGTTGTGACGAGCGAAGCATCGACACCGCGCCGCCGCGCGCGCGCTCCTTCGTTCCGAGCCGATACGAGCACACGCGTCGCCTCGGGTGTCGATGGTGAGAGCTGGGTTCGCGGCGGCATCGATGGCGTGCATGTTCGGCTGGCGTCGTCGGAGCCGTCAATGAGTGCAGCCTTTACGGCGACGGATTGGCAACTCGCCGTGCGCGCTTCGGGGCGGGCGAACGGCACTTCTGCGTCGACACTTCGCATCACCATCGATGGGCGCGCGTCGCTCGCCCCAATGCAGCGTGCGCAACTCGACGCTGCGCTCGACGCGCGCGCACCGCTAACGCGAGCGCTCTTCGAGATCGTGAATGCTCAAGGCACGACCGGCATAACGATTCGACTCAAGGGCGCTACCCTCGCCCGCGACGAGCGCACGCCATCGCGTCAAGTCATCGATCTCGCGGCAAATGAACTCACGGTCACGGACATCGCGTCGGGGCGAACAGCGTCGACTCCCTAGTTCGATCACCCACATGGAGTGCCAGATGAACTTCCTGTTTCTATTTGCCGCTGCGTCATTGGTGAGTTCCGCCAAGGCGCCACGCTCCGTCGCTGACGATCAGGTCGTGGTATCGCGCGATGGCGTCTGCCGGGTGAGCGTTCCCGCGACTTGGAAGCTCACGCCGCTACTTGCGACGGCGGTGTCGCCCGACAAGGCGCTGTCCGTCACGGTGAGCTCGCCGAAGATGATCGATTCGTTCTTCGAGTTGAAGCAAACGGCCAAGACGACCTATAAGCAGAGCAAAGCGACGAAGGACTCGCCCACCGAATTCGAAATGGAGGGCTCGTCGATCACCGGAAAGCCGGACGTCTATCGCGCCATTCCAGCGGTCGGCGGCAAGTTCTGCATTACGGAGGTCGTGTACGCCGGAGATGCCATCGAGGCCGCGCGTAGCATCGTTCGCACGCTCAGAGTCGCGAAGCCATGAACGCGATGAGAATTCGCTCGTTGGCTGCCGGCGCATTTGTTCTCATCGGGAGCGCGGCACCGGGAGTCTTCGCGCAGGGCGCAGCGGCGAACCAACGCGGAGCGATCGCCGTCCGCCGCGATCAGAACCTTGGCGCTCCACTGACTGGCGTCGTCAAGCCGTGATTGTCGGGCAATAAAAATTCAATAGTGAGCATATACTCATGATTCTCGATCCGCCGGCCAAGGCGACTATCGCATGCATTCGACGTGTCGTTCGGATGACCGCCGCTGGCCTCACCATTGGGTTGGTGCTTTCGCCGTCGTCTGCGATTGGCCAGGCAACGCCCGAGACCACGCGTGGGGCGCTCACGATGTGGAGCATGGGGAGCGGCGTCGGCGAACCGCTCTCGAATGCCGGGCAGAAGAAGGCGGCCGCAGCTGGCCAAGACGCGCTCGCGGCATTGTTCAAGCGAGATGCAGCCCTGGCGAGTCCCGTTGGATATGGCGTGAGGATGCACCGCTCCGATGGTCGAACGCATACGGCGTCGGCGTTCGGTCTGCCGTACGACTACGGATTGACGTCGTTCATCTGGTACTACGGCTGGGGAGATGATGGGAAGGGTGGGCGCCCCATCGAGATGAACAACGGACGCTTTGATTTCAGCGTGATGGTGAACATTGCCGGGCAACCAGGCGATGTCGAGGAAAAGCTTGAGGCCGATCAGGGACCGCCGTTCATGCAGGATTACGAGGAGACAGGAAAATTTCGCGGGCACCCGATCTATGGTGGCAAGTGCGTAGTCATCACGCGATCGCAGCAGCCGGCGCTCATACCCGTGACCAAGGAGCGCTATCTCCGTGTAAAAATGCTCGGGGCGCGTCAGGATTCGACGCGGCACGCAGCACAGCAGGCCGCGAGCGGGGCCACACCCATGAGCGATTTCCTGGCGACGTACCTGCGCGAAAAGCCAGCGCGCGAGGCCAGGATGAAGGAGATGTACGACCAGATCAAAAAGACGGATCCTGCCGGTGCCGACAAGATGCTCGCGGAGCTGAAGAAAGCCGAAGCTGAAAGTGAGGCACAGCTTCGTGCAAACGCATCGCAAACGGACAAGGAAATCGTACAGCATCGCGCTGAGGGGAATTCGGCGATCGGCGCCGAGATGGGGAAGCTTCAAGCGATGCTCGACGCGATGTCACCGGCGGAGCGCAAGCGTCCAGCCTCGATGATCAACTTGGGTGTCGGGCAAAATCGGCTCGCAGACGATGGCGACCCGAACGCAATCCCGCTGATGCAAGCGAACGTGGCGGCCTACGACAAAACACTCGCATCGGATGTTCCGCAGGTGATCTCCGTTTGCATGCCGGGGATTCAATCTGGCTATCCGAAGGACGACAACAACTGGACGGCGCAGCGCGCGCGCGACGCCGCCCTGATTCGCGACGGGCTCGACTGGATGGCGCTCGAAGCGATGGCGAAGTCAAAACCATGAGTGTTCGCTCAAGTGGTCGCAACGCAGTGTGGCCGCGGTTCGGTACGCGAATAGCGCGGATGGCGATGGTCATCATCGCGGCGTCGCCAATCGCCAGAGAAGCAGCTGCGCAAGCAGTACTGCCGCCTTCAGTAGCCGCAACGTTGCCAGACTTCTCGAAAGCACCAGCCGATGTGCAGGTGATTTGGAAGAAGGTCATGGCGGGCGGTACCCCGACTCCAGCAGAAGCGCAGAAGCTGAGTGAATGGATCATGCTGAGCCGACAGGCAAAGGCAAAGCCTGTCGCGGCGGTTGCCGCCACGGCGGTCGTTCCGTTGAAACCCGTTCCGATCACATCGCTCGATGGGCGGTGCGGGGCAACGGCTCCGTCGAACTGGAAACTGGATCCGGGGCCGATGGCGGCGAGCGCGCCCGACACGGCTGGCCACGTGGGCGTGAGTACCACGGACATTGGATCGAGTTTGCTGGGCGTCGGCGGGGACCCGTTTACTGCGCTGAAAGCTGCCCTCGTCGCCGCGTTCCCACAGAGGACGGTGACGAAGAATTCAACAACAGAATTTGAGATGGAACAGATCGCGACCGGAGGCACGTCGCATCTCCTTCGCGCGATTCCGCTCACGACGGGGGCTTTTTGTCAGATCGACGCAGACTACCAACCCGACGCGGCTCTGGCTTCCAACGCGACAGTGGCGAGCTTGAGAGTTGTCACCACCGACACGCAACCGAATTCCTGTCGGCTGATACTGAGCGGTGCGATGACCTATGCGCATTCTTGTGACAAAGTGCTCGTGGCGTGGACGAGCAGTGCGAACGCGGCCGGATTCTCGCTTTCTGTACGAGGGTCGTCGGCAACCCCGCCGATCCGAATCACGCTTGGTCTAAGTATCGCCGGCCCGGCACACGTTGGAACTGTGAGCGCGCCGAACAACGCGCTGACCTGGGAGGTGCTGGTATCAGAGATGATTTCGAGCCAGCTCCCCGATGTGCCGCTATTCATCGCGGGGAACGGTGGTGGCGTCGCGCAGGGCACCTTTACCGTGACGTTCACATCGCTCACTCCGATCGTGACGACATCGGCCCAAAACCTCTACGCTGCCCACGGTTCGATACAGGCAACTGTCCCGTCGGTGCCGGGCGGAACGATGGCGGGAAATATGACGATGTCAGTGGTGTTTTAGCGGAGCACCGGCTCGGGCAGGATCTGGTGGCCGGGCAGTGGGTGATCAACGGCGACGGGTGTCTGAGCGTTGTCTGGGCAGATGGCCTTTGCCCGACGACGTTCGATTTCATGATCCGCTTCCCACTCGATCCGTAGAGAATTCACGATGAATCCGAAGTTCTATTTTGCGCTGGCGGCGGCCGCCGCGGTGAGCCTGTCGGCACCCGCTTCCACGCAGGCGCAGGGCGCAGGGCGCGATACCGCCAACGATCCCGTTCGCGAAATGGTCGGTCGCCTGGAACTCGAGAAGTACAAGGCAACCATCAAGGGACTCACGCAATTCGGTGATCGCCGACAGGGAACCGAGCGCAATCGCAAGGCGGTCGACTGGATCGAAGCGCAGCTCAAGAGCTACGGATGCACCAACACGGAGCGCATCAAGTACATGTACACGCAGGCTCCGCCGCGTGGCGGCGCTCCGGGCGGCGCTGGACGCGGCGGCGACTCTGCGGCAGGTCGTGGACGCGCTGGCGGAGCACCGGCCGGCGGCGGGCGTGGAGACGGAGCGTCGGGCGGAGGACGGTTGCGTGGCATTCGCGCGCGCACGGGCGTCAATTCTGATTCTCTAAAGCAGCCCGATGCGAAGCTTCGTGCGCTCGACACCGAGCAGACGCCGATCGGCACCACCGAGCGTCAAGAGGTCTACTGCACGAAGGTTGGTTCCACGCACCCCGACGAGATGTACATCGTCGGCGGCCACATGGACGGAATCGGCTGGGGCGAAGCAGCGAACGACGACGGTTCTGGCACCGCGATCGTCATGGAACTCGCGCGCATCTTCAGCAATCCAGATGTGAAGACTGATCGCTCGATTCGTTTCGTCCTCTGGAACAACGAAGAGTCCGGACTGAATGGTGCGAAAGCGTACGTCGAACAGCGTCAGGCGCTCCAGGGCAAGGAAGAACCGGCTGGCTCCGGGAAGTATCCCGAGCCAAAGTGGCTTGGGATGATCCAGCACGACATGATGATGTTCGACCACGGCATGCCGCGCGCCGATGGAACGGTGTCGCCCGATCAGCGTCCCGAGGCGGACGTAAACATCGAATTCGCCGGTGCGTCGAAAGGAGCGGAAGGCGCCGCGAAGCTCGCGTGGTTCTTCCAGACGTCGAACGAGAAGTATGCGACAGACTACCCCGCACGCGTCGGCCAGCACATGACGAACACGGATTCAGATCCGTTCAAGGATCTCATTCCGGCGATCAGCCTTCGCGAAAATGAGCGCGGCGAACAGATTGGCGCTGGCTGGGATCCGAACTGGCACCAGCCGACGGACATGTTCATCACGTACAGCGACAAGGATTTTCGGCTCGGTCTAAACGCGGCGCAGACCACACTCAGTGCGATTGCGCAGCTCACCGGCGCGACGATCAAGAAATAGTCGAGCGGTTCAGACAGCTGGAGTTGGAGAAACAACAACTGCCGGATCCGGCCGATTTCGGCAGATCCGGCAGTTTTGTTTTACCAACTCCTAGGCGCCCGTTTACGGCATCACTGCCTGCTTCGCCGCTGGATTCTTCACATACGTATCGAACCACGCGAACCAGCGCGCCCACAGATCGAGATCGCTCGCGTACGTCGCATCACTGTGATCTTCGTAGTGGTACATATACAGCGCAGCCGGCTTGCCGAGTCCCTGGAGCGCATGGAACATGCGCACTGAGCTGATGGGCGCTGTCCCGACGTTCTGATCTTCCAGCGCGTGATACATCAGCAGCGCGCCAGCGATCTTGTCGGCTCGCAGGAACGGCGACATGTCGAGATATGTCTGCTCGGCCTGGAAGAAGTCGCGTCGCTCGCTCTGGAAACCGAAGGGTGTCAATGAGCGATTGTACATACCGTCGCCCGCGATACCCGCCTTGAAATACGGCACGAGCGTGAGCGCATTGACCGTGCTGAATGCGCCATAGCTGTGACCGCCGATGCCCATCTTGTTGCGATCGACGAAGCCTGCTTCGACCACGGCATCGATTACTGCGTCGAGATTCTCGCGCAGGTCGCGCGTGTAGTTGTCATTCATCTTGCCGGTGTCGCCCATGATCGGACAATCCGGTTCAATGAGCGCGTAACCCTGCGTGACCCACAGCTTCGTCGACGACGCTGGGCGCGCCGACGGCACTTCCGGAAACTTGTTGATGTTCGTCGTGAAGCGCGAACGATCGTAATCGGCCTGCGTCGTGTACTCGCGCGGATAGAACCAGATGATGCCAGGAAGCTTGGTGCCCGGACGCCAGTCCTTCGGTAGCGTGATGTCGACCCAGAACTTGATGCCGTCGCGCGGACGCGTGACCTGAATGCGCTTGTACTGCGCACCCGTCACCGATGGACCAACGTCCACGGCGTGCGTGAGCTGCTTGCTCGACACAGCTTTCGTGTCGCGCAACCACGCATCTTGAATGACCGTCGGCGATTCGTGCGTGTAGATGAACTGGCTGTAGTCGTCGTCGAGCGTTGCAACGAATTCGTCGTACGCATCAGCGGCGCCGTCGAATACGCGCGTGCGCTGACCCGACTCGAAGTCGAGCTTGTCGACCCACGGACGCGGACCCTGCGTGGTCCAATTCGCGCCCGGCGTACGCGTGCCCGAGAGGAAGACGGTCTTGTTGTCGCTACCGACAATGACAACCGGCTCGCCGTGCGGCCCCATCTTCGTCGCCAGCGCGCCGCCGTCATCGCCACCACCACCGGCGCCGCCACGTCCGCCACCACCACCCCGTCCGCCGAATCCGCCGCCGGAAACGGTCACGTTGCTACCGAGGCTGAACTTCTTCGTCGGGTCAGCAGTGCGGATCGCGAAGACGCCGCCGCTGTCCGTCACGAACATCGTCTTTCCATCAGCGCTGTATGAAACCGCGGTCAGACGACCGCTGCCTTCGTAGATGACCTTCGTGTCCGTCGGACCGTACGGCGCCATCCAGCTCGCGTAATGAACGCTGCTCGGTTGACGCTGCGCCGGTGGAACCTGACCGCCGCGACCCGCGCCGCCGCCACGTCCACCGCGACCACCAGCCGGAGCTGCGCCGCCCGTCGGAGCGCCTGCGAACACCGACTGCAGATATACGAGTCCCGGACCAACCGGATTCCACTGAACATTTCGCTTGCCCGTATCACTCGGCGACGACTGCTGCCCGCCGCGACCAGCCGGTGCCGCATCGGGATCGTCACCGCCGCGTCCACCTTCGCGCAGTGGCGTCTTGTTCAACGTCGCGATCACCTTGCCGCTCGCGTCCCACAGTTCTTGGACGGAACCGAACTGCGCGACGGGCACGATGTACGAGTACGGCTCGACCATGCGTGTCACGCGGAAGTATTGGCCGTCGGGCGACGCATCGACCGCGCGAATGGTCGTTGGCGAACCAATCTTGCGAACCGCTTTCGACTTCACGTGGATGATCGCAAGCTGGCCCGTCGTGTAGTACGTGAGCTGTGCCTTGTCGTGCGGATCCTCGAGCAAACTCGGATGAATCACCTGCGGAAGCGCGCGCGATTCTGTGAGTCGAACTTCCGGACCATCTTCGACGCCGTTCGCCTTGCCGTGAATCGGTGCCGGGCCACGACCTTCGGGGACGAGCACCGTAACGATGCTCTTGCCGTCGGCGGTCCAGTCGAGACTCGTCACGAGCGTTGCGTTCAGCGGCGTCCTGGTGATCTGCGTCGACTTTCCGCTGGCGACATCGGCGACGTAGATCTGCGACGCATCATCGAAGTTGGCGATGTAGGCGATCTGCGTTCCGGTCGGCGACCACGTCTGCGCCCAGAGCGTTGCGCCCTTTGGCGTTTCAATGGTCTTCGTCGCCATCGTGCGCGGATCGATGAGCGTGAGGCCGGTGCGCGTGCTGGTCGTGACGGTGCGCGCACGATTCGCTTTCGTGTCGATCTGCAATCCGCCGAGGTTCACATGCGACTTACCGTACGCGTCGATGTCGCCGCGATCCGCGCCCGGCGCGCGGAGAAACCATTTGCGGTCCGGACTCGGGTTCGTGAACGAGATATCCGTGCGCGGCGTCATGATCATCTTTTCGACGTCGGCGGGCGGCTTGACGAAGGTTTCCGTTCGCAGGATCTGCTGCGGATTCCAACCCTGTTGGGTGACGCCGTTCTGCGCGTTTTGCGCGCTCAGCGGAGCCGCGAGCGCGGCGGCAGCGACGCCAAACGCGGCGGCGATGCGGAACTGGGGGCGGATCATTCGGTGCTCCGAAAAAAGGACCGCGGGACTGGGCGGTGGTGGGGCCTGTCTACTCGGATATTACGTCCGAGCCACGAAGACCGCTAAGCCCAGCTCTCTAGCCAGGTTCGGAGCGCCGGTTCGGACGCTGACCCAGCCAGTCAGGCCGCCCGCGACGTCGTTCCGGCGCCGCCTGCTCGGCGCCGACCCACGTTCGTGGCTCCTTGAGTCGCTTCCAGAGGAACGCGACGTACGCCGCGCGTCGGCGTCGAAGTGATTCGGTTGTCGCGGGCTCCGCAAGCGGGAATAGCGGAGCTAGAAAATCGTCAGGGACTTGGGAGACAGCATCCTCGATCACGTCTCGTGTGAGTCGGGCGGCAAGAATGTCGTCCCAGGCTTGGAGGTCGGCGACGCGATCGCGCAACAGGTGTGGCTCGTGCGTCGGCATCGGCAAGCCAGTCGATAGCTCGCTCACTGACGACCACGCGTACTGGAAGCCAAGCGCCGCGCCGTGGTCGATGAGCCACAGGCGCTCGTGCCACCACATGAGATTCGGATTTCGCGCCGTGCGGTCGGGGTTCATCACCAGACCGTCGAGCCAGACGATCGCCGCGGCGTCGTCGCGATTCACGTCGTCTATCTGCGCGACGGTGAGATTCTTCGCGCCGTCGAGGTAGGCGAAGCCGAGGTTGAGTCCCTCGCTCGCGTCGAGCAACCATCGGAGCTCGTCATTCTTGTCCGCGGACTCGACATCGCGCGGAAGAATGACGAGCGATCGCTGTGGCGTGTTCAGTCCCAGTGCATCGCACAATGCAGCGACGACGATTTCAGCCACGAGTGCGCCGGTGCCCTGACCAGCGCCGCGCAACTTGGTGAAGCGCACACCGTGGCTCGTCTCCACGAGCACGGGCCACGAGCTGCCCGTGCGATACGTCGCAATGATTCTCTGCGCTTCGAGCGTCTGCATCGACTCCTGCGAGCTGCTATTCGTGACGCAGCGACTCCGTGGGATCGATGCGTGTGGCGCGAAGTGCTGGAATGAACGCACTGGCCGCGACAACCGCAACGAGCATGGCGGCGACCGCAGCAAAGAGTGGCGCGTTGAAGATCTCATCCTCCGCTGCCATTCTGCCGAGCAGCAGTACGCCATACTTCGTCATCAAGAGTCCAAGCGCCGCGCCAGCGAGTGCGACGACGACATTTTCGCGAAGCACGGAGTGCAGAATGTCGCGCGACGTCGCACCAAGCGCGACGCGCACCCCGAGTTCGCGTCGGCGTTCCGCCACGGAATGCGCAATCACACCATACACGCCGAACGCCGCTAGTCCGACGCCGAGCGCCGCAAAGAGCGTGAAGAGTGACGCGACGAATCGTTGGCTCTCGCGCGTTTGACTCAATCCCCAGTACTGATCCCACGTCTGCACGCGAAAAATTCGCGCATCCGACCAACCCAGCACCTCTCGGCGAATGGCGATCGGCAATTTCTTCGCATCGTTCTTACCGCGCGCGATGACCTGAAGGCCGGTGAGCGTGCCGTCCTTAGCGATGAACTCGTCGGTTGGCCCAGGCAGGTAGTACATGCGGCCGAGTTGCTTGTTGGCGCGAGACTGACCGCGCTCCGCCCATTTGTCGACGCGCTTCTCGAGGTCGGCGGCGATACCGACGACTCGCACGTACGGCCGGTTCGATCGTGTGTCGCCGAGTTTGATCAGCGCGCCCAACGGATTGGAGTTCGGCCAGAGTATGCCAGCGGTGTGTTCATCGACAATGACCGCGGCTCTATCTCGCTCACCGTCGAGGAAGTCGCGCCCATTCACGATGGTCGGTCCAAGCGTGCGCAGGTATGCGGGCGATACCACCGTGGCCGAATAGCCTGGCGTCGGGATCTCGCGAACTGCGCCGCCGTCGTCGACCGAGATGCCGCGATTCTCCGTTTCGAGATACATCGAAGTCGCGGCGCTCGAGAGACCTGGTACAGAGCCCAATCGCCCGACGACCGATTGAAGGACGTCGGAGTAGCGTGCAGGCCCGCTGGGAAGTCGGAGACTGATGTTGCCGATCGCGACCGGACTCGGATCGAAGCCGTAACGGAACGAGTTCGTCAACATCCACGTGTGCACCAGCACGGCGGCGCCGCTCGACAGAGAGAGCGCGAGTGCGATCTCCGCACCGACGAGAATGCCGTACAGCCGTCGATTGCGTCTTGTCGTTCCGGTTCCAGCGCCTGACTTCAGCAACTCATTCGGGTCTGCTCGCGAGACAGTGATTGCGGGAAGGAGCCCGATGAGGACGACACAGAATGCAGTGGCACACAGCGCAAAGGCGAGCACGCGCCAACTGAACTGTGGCTCCACGACGTATTGGCCGACCTGCTCCGGAATCGACGCGGTAAGCGCACGCGAACCCCAGTACGTGAGTACGAGTCCGAGCACCAAACCAACGCGGCGAGCAGGACACTCTCGCCGAGTAGATGCGCCACGATGCGACGTCGTGTGGCGCCAAGTGCGGCTCGCAGCGCCAACTCGCGACGTCGTCCGATGCCACGTGCGAGCTGGATGTTGGCGAGGTTCGCACACGCGACGAGCATCACCGCGGCGACCGCGAGAATGAGCGCAATCTGAAAACCGCGAACTTGGAATTCTGGATCGGCCGCTGCGTGAAATCGGAACGCCACGTCGCGCGAGCTTTCGCCGGCCGCGAGTGCGATGCGGTTGGAAATGACCTGCAGCTCGCCTTCGGCATCGGCACGCGTGGCGCCTTCGCGAAGACGAATGAGCCACATATAGATCGCCGCCGCCGGTTTGACCGATGCGAGCGTCCATGCCCACACATTCGCGTGCGGAAAGTTTGCCGTCGATGGAACGACGCCGACGATTACGTATGGTTCGCGATTGACCATGAGACGCGCACCGATCGGCGACTCGCCTGCCTGAAAGAGCGACGCCACGAGCTGATCGCTCACGACGATGGGCGCGACGTCCGACTGTTCGTCGGATGCAATGAAGGTGCGGCCAAGCAGCGGCCGCGTTCCGGTAACGTCAAAAAAATTCGCGCCCACCCCACTCACCGACGCTTCGCGAATGTTCTGCCCGTGTTCGATCAGCTGATCGCCGTACACGAACGTCATCTGCGTGATCGATTCGTAGCTGTGCATGCCGCTGATCAGCGCGTCGTTGCGCGCGCGGTTGTCGACTTGATGCTTGAAGTCGCCGTACAACCGAATCCAGTACAACCCCTCAGGCGCCCGCATGTCGAGACGCGGCTTCATGAGCGCGTCGAGCACACCGTACATCGTCGTGTTCAGCGCAATGCCAAGGGCGAGCGACAGCACGACGACGGTCGTGAACACCGGCTGCTGTCGAAGCGTGCGCGCGGCAATGCGAAGTCCGTCGAAAGCCATGATCATTCTCTCACGGAGCGGGGCGAGTTGGAACCGGGCATGCCTTGGGAGACGAGTGGC
The DNA here is from genome assembly GCF_055379415.1 of Leucogemmata humicola. NCBI lineage: Bacteria > Pseudomonadati > Gemmatimonadota > Gemmatimonadia > Gemmatimonadales > Gemmatimonadaceae > Leucogemmata > Leucogemmata humicola. The sequence continues at coordinate 5,505,959 of NZ_AP040875.1, read as the reverse complement.
GCCGCCCGCGGGATACCCGCCCCCCTGAATGGCCGCGCGCCCTCGCTTGGCGCGCAAGCGAGGCGTACATTCGCGGCATGAACTCACGTATCGCCGCAATCGCTCTCGCCGTCACCACGACGGGGTGCATCGTGCACCGCACCCCGTCGCTTCCAGCATCGATTCCGCCTGCGTCTGGCGAAACACGCACTGCATTTGCCCTTCGGCAGATCGACGTCGCGCCAGGAACCGGCGCATTGGCGGAGCCGCGGAAGTGCTTCTACGCGCACTACACCGGTTGGCTGGTGGACGGGAAGAAGTTCGATTCGTCACGCGACACGGCCGCGAACGGCAGCCCAAAGCCGCCTATCTCTTTTGCGCAGGGCGCGCGTCGCGTAATTGCCGGCTGGGACGTCGGATTCGAAGGCATGCGTGTCGGCGCTCGGCGCCGATTGTTCATTCCGTATCAGCTCGCGTACGGCGAGGCCGGGCGCCCACCGGCGATACCGCCCAAATCGGAGCTCATCTTCGACGTCGAGCTCATGGCGGTCGCCGACACGCTACCGCGCGCCGAACCGACGCCGCGTGGGCAGGCTGCCCCGCCGCCGGCATGTCCGACCTGGGCAGTCGTGAGCGCGAAGAAGTAGCCCGCTATTCAGATGTCCCAAGTGGCCGCGAAGTGACACACCGGTGTCCCGCGGGCGAGACACTGGGGCGTCCGTATGAGTCGGACGAAGTGACTCAAACGACTGTGTAGCAACATGTTACTGAGCGAGGGAACTTTGGCCGCCGTCGTGCGTTAGGCGGCGGCGACACCCCGCCTCGAGAGTTCCCTGTGTACCGGCCAGCTCTGGTCTCCGCTTCCGCCGCCATCGTCGCCGCGACTATCGCCGCGCCAACGATCGCAGCCGCTCAGCAATCCGACCTTTCCATCAGTCCGTTCGTCTCGTTCCTGCCAGCCGCGGGCGGCAATCCGCTCGCCGGCCTTGCGCTCATGTTGACGGGCGACGGCGGCTTGGGGCTGCGCGCTAGCGCGCACCTCGCCCTCGAGAACTCCACGCCGAGCGCCTTTGGCGGCACGTCGACACTTCGCCCCTGGGGCGCGGACGCGGATGCGGTGCTCTCGCTCCGTCGGTCGTTTAGCAGCTACAGCCGCGGTTTTGCGCCGTTCGTGTTCGCTGGGGTCGGAACGGCCGCCAAGGACAGCGCCGGCTATCGGATCACCCGCCCCAACTGGAGCTACGGCGCCGGTGCCTCGATTCCATTGGGCCGTGCGATCGACGTGTTCGGCGAAGCGAGATGGCGGATGTCTCGATACGTGCTTCCGACCGCAGCCGGCGCGCCGACGCCAACGAACGAACTCCGCTTTGGCGTGTCGTTCCACGTTGGCGGAAATAGCGGCATCGGTCGCGTTGGGGCGCGCGATCGTCGGAGCGAAATGACGCCTGCGGTCGCGATTCCGGCCGCGCGCTTTCCGACATCAGGGACGTCAGCGAGCGCGCAGCGTGTGCTGGGAACGGCCGAGCAGTACGTGGGCGTGCCGTACAAGTGGGGCGGCGCATCGCCGAGCTCTGGATTCGATTGCTCAGGTTTTGTTCAATATGTGTTTGCTAAACAGGGCGTGACACTGCCGCGCACCGCGTTGCAGCAGGCACAAGTTGGAACGGCAATCGCGCCGGATTGGCGCGCGATATCGGCGGGTGATCTCGTGATGTTCGAGGAGAACGGCCGAATCGGCCACGTCGCGATCTACGCGGGTGGAAACCGCATCATTCACTCGAGTGCGAGTGGCGGCGGCGTGCGATACGACAATCTGTCGACCGAGCGCGGCGATTGGTTCGTCGACCACATGGTCGCGGCGCGTCGCGTGACACCGGATGCGCGCGGCCTATTGCTCGATCTGGCGCGCGGTTTTGCGAATGGCGCCGAGGTGCAGTTCGATGGACCAGACCATGCGCCGCGCCCTCGATAGACGCGGAAACCTTTCGCGCCTGAGACCCTGAGACCCTGAGACCTCGGACCAGAGACCTGAGACCTACCAGAGGACGCTCAAAAAGAAAACGCCCGCGAATTCGCGGGCGTTTCCATTTTGAGCGTCCTCTAGTCCTCACGTTCCGAAGAACCCACCGCGTCCGCCACCCGCGCGACCCGGGCGCACCTGGCGAATGGCCTGGTTGTCGAGGAAGAGCGCGATGAACGGCGGCAGCTTTCGAATCTGCTCTTCGGTCAGCAGCGCCTTCGCCGCCGGACCGTAGATCGCCATCTTGTCGAGCGACTGGTTCTCGGCCACACGCACACGTTCGTATGCCTCATCGAGGTCGTACTTCTCTGGGAGCCCGGACAGATACGTCGACACCGGCGTCCAGATGGAGTCGATCACCTTGCCGTAGGTCTTGTTCAAGATTGCGATGCTGTCAGCGACATCATTGCTCAGACCGAGTGAATCAGTCTGCCGCAGCATCGACTCGAACGGATTCGGATAGCTGCGGACGTACATCGCCTTGATCTGCTGATCGGTCATCTTGTTGCCCTTTCCGTTCCGACCGGTGCGCAGTCGGAGGAATAGGTCCTGACGCTCGCGCTCTGGTCCGACGTCGAAGCGCACGTCGATCGTGAGCTGCATTGGCGCGAGGTTGAGCGCGCTCGCCTGGCGGTTTGCACCGAAGCGCGGATTCACGTCATAGATGTACTTCTGCGACGTCGGATCGAAGCCGCGAACGTACAGTAGCGTCGGATCGACGATCGACGGGGCGCCCCATCCGTGCAGGTTGTTCGAGCCGTGCACCAGCGCATCGACGCCAGTGAGCGGGTTGGCAATACCGAGCGAGATCGTGGCGCGATCCGGAATCTTCAGCGCCTGGGAGACCAGCGCGATGCGGAGACTAAGGCTCGTCGTCCACGGTCCTTCGCAGCTGTTCTTTCCAGCAATCGTTCCAAGCTGCTTCTCGAGGCAGCTGCGCACCGAACTTGGCGCGCTCGTGAGCAGATTCTGAATGCCGCTCGCGAGCGTCGCGTTCGTCGTCGTCGCCGGATTGTAAATGAACGCGCGATCGTTGTTGTACCCGTCGCCGTTCACATCGCCGGAGACCGACGGCGTGAATGGGTTGCCCGATTGGAAGCGTCCGAACGCCGTGACGCTCACAGCCTGATGGAAGGTGTAGCCGAGGTTGTATGTGATCTGGTGACGTGCGTCGCGATCGCCGCGTGCCCACTGCGTATCATACGGGTCGCCGGCCGTTGAGCCGCCGCCGAAGCCGCGCGTCTTGTCGACGACCTTCTGCCAGATGTACGTCGCGCTCCACTGGAAGGACGAGTTGAACGCGACCGGCGAGAACCCGAGGCTCACTTGCGTGCTGTGCGACTGGAGGTCGGACAGATAGTCAGTGACCTGAGCGAAACTCTGCGTGACGCGTGCATCGCGAGACAGAATTGCGCCAGTCGTCGTGAAGATGCTCGACGGATTCACGAACACCGGGCGATTCTCGCCAGGCAGCGTGAAGCGGGCGATGCGATCGAAGTTGAGATCGATCTGGCTCTGCTGATTCAAATTCAGCGAGTACGTCGCACCGCTCGTCATGCGAAGACGATTGCCGAGAATCGGCAGGTTCCAGTTGAGGTTCGCGCGCCAGCTGCGCTGCGGCGTGTAGTCGGGCGCAAACAGCGACACGTTCGGAACGGTGCTCGAATACGTGGACAGATCGCCGGCGCACGTGCTCGGAATGCTGCCTGTCGTGCTGAGGTAATCGGCCCAATTCGGGATCGGTACCGCACTACCGATACAACTCAACTGCTGCGCAGCCGACGGAAGTCCGGTCTGATCGACGGCCGCAGAGATGAGCTGTGAATTCGGCAGGTTCTGGAACTGACCGATACCGCCGCTGATCTGGCCGCGCGAGCCGCGCTGCGCGCCTTCGAATCCGCCGATTTGCGGATTGGTGCCGTACGTCCAGCTGAAGCCGAGTCGTGGGCTCACGTAAACGCCGCGCGGAACCGCGTCGTTGCGCGTGCCGAACACTGAATCAACGAGCGGATTGTTCGCCGGGTTGCCCTGGAAGTGCGACGCATCGACGCGAACGCCATAGGTGATCTGGAAGCGCTGCGTGCGACGGTACGAATCACCGAGCCACGCCGATGCACCAAGATCGTCGCCCAAGCGTCGATTCACCTGTAGACGACGCGTAAAGCTCGCGGGAATTCCATTCTGCAAATCGGACAGCGAGTTGTAGACGAACGTTCCGTAGCGGTTCGTGGTGTTGTCCTGCGAGTAGCGATTGTAGCGCAGATCGACGCCGAACTTGTACCGGTGCTTGTTGTCGAGACTGATCCACGACAGCTGATTCTGCAGCTCCGACGTCAGCGTGTTCGAGCTGCGTGGGAGTCCGGTGCTGCCGCCGAACTGGAGATTCGAGACGCCGGCCGTGCCGTCGTCGAACGTGGAGTTGACGCGCACCGTTGCCGACGGAAGCTCGATGTACGGATCGCCACTCGTGAGACTTTCCTGAACCGAAGCGCTGGTCTCGTTCAAGAAGTTGTCCCAGAAGTAGCTCGAGTGCCGGCCCTGAAGCGTTCCGCCCCAGCTCCGCGTTTCGCCGCCGTGCAGCGGAACAGCGGTCGTCGACAGGCTCGTCGCGTCCTGGCCGCTCCAACGTCCATTCGCCGTGATGTTGAACGAGTGACCACCCGACGGCGCAAAGTCGAAGCTCGTGAGGAACGATCCGTTCTGATTGAGTTTTGCGCTCGGAATCGCCGAACTGGTGAGCGGGATGTTCGACGCACCGAGCATCTGCAAGAGCCGCTGGACGGAGTCGGCCGACACACCCACGCGCTCGAGGGCGAGCGGATCGGTGTTGAGCAAATCCTGAAGTGTGCTCGAACGACGGCCGAGCTGCCACGAGAACGAGTAGAATACTTTATCCAATGAGATCGGCCCGGCAGCGCTGCCGCTCAATTGGAGGTTCGTAAACCGCTGGCCGAGCTGACGACCGATTGGATCGGTGTACTGCAGCCCCGGCGCGTCGACGGTCTGATGGAGAGAGCGGGTCTGATAGTTGGTGCCGCTGTTCGTGCGCAGAGAAATCTGAGCGCCCGAAAAGCCGCCACGCGACGGATCGAAACTGGATGTCGTCACACGCGTCTGCGTCGTCGCATCGCGCGGCAGGTCGGTGCCGCCGAAGTTCAGGCCGTTGAGCGTGATGTTGTTCTGATCGGCGCCGAGTCCGAGGACCGAGAATCCAGAGGCACCGCCGTCGGCGCCCGGAATGAGCGTGACGCCCGGAAGCGTCGCGGCCATGGCCGAGAGATCGCCGAGGACGTCGATCGGAACATTGTTGGTGTTGAGCGCCTGATCGCGTCCGCCAACTTCTACCTGATTGCCATTTCGGTCTGGGCGTTCGCGGCCCGCGGTGACACGAACGGCATCGAGCGAAACGGCCGTTTTGTTCAGCGTGGCGTCAGCGACGAGAATGTCCTCATCGATTTCACGCTTCACTTCAAAACGCGTTGGCGCGAATCCGATCGTCGTGTACGACATCATGTAATCGCCGCCACCACCCGAGAAGATGATGGAGAAGCGGCCATCTTTGTTCGTCTTTGCGTTGCGCGACGTCTGATTGACGAGCGACGTCGCAGTAACCGTGACGTTTTCGACAGGCTTCTTGTCGGGGCCAATGACGCGGCCGCGAATGATGTCGGAACCATCCTGCGCATGGAGTGGCGCGACGCTTCCGAGCATTGGGAACAGCGCAAGCAGCAGAACTGCTATCGTGCGACGAGGAAACACAGGACCCTCGAGACTGGGGTGCAGACGGTGGGTGGGACACACTCAATACGTGCGGAGCGCGTCGGACGCTGGACGGGTAGTAGACACCGCCTACGTGCCCGTCATTCCTCTGCGGGCTATAGGGGGCGCATAGGTCGATATGTTCAGGTTTCTTAATGCGGCGCGCTGGAGAGGGCCGTGCTAGTGCGCGCGCCGCAGAGCGATCGAGCGTGAAGTCGGTGAAGTTCGACGCTCGCTACTTGCCCGCGTCGTGCGCGATGTCCTTGAGCTCGAGATACAGCGTGCCGAACGGAAGCTTCGACTTCAGACGCAGTACGATGCGTGTGCTGTCGTCAGCCAACCACACTTCGGCTTGTCCGCTCTCCGAGAACAACCCTTTCGACTTGATGGTCGGCTTGAGCAACAGCGCGTCGAACTCACCGGCCGGCACGGTCACGCGCTCACGTCGTACGACTTCGATTCGAACCGGGTTTCGATCGAGATGATAGTAGCGATCGAAGTCGTACGTCTTTCCGACTTCGAGCGGTGTCGAGCGCATGAAGTACACGAACGACCCTTCGTCTAGCGGCTCCGCGACGCTCGGGTTCTCCGTGCCATTTCGCAGATACACTCGGCGCTCGGGAAAGAACTCGTATGTGCGATCGGCCTTGTACGACGTTTCGTCGATGTGCTGCACGTGCTTCAGGGACACGAGCGATGCGGTGTCGAACCAACTCTCGTAATGGTCGTCGACGTGAAAGAGAAGAACTCGTCCTTTCACCTCGAACATCGTGTGGTATGCCGGTCGTCCACGAATAGTCTCGATGCCGACGACGCTCATCGTCGCGGAGCCGGCGTTGAGAAAATTGATTTTCGCCTGATAGGTGAGGCGTTCGCCAACGCGAAAGGGAACGGACGCGACCATCGCCGCGCGCAGTGGCGCAGCGGTCGAGACTGCTCTCGCGTGATCGAGAGTTCCCAGGATTCCGGTCGCCGCGGCGAGCAGCAATAGCGTTCTCATGACGAGCCGGAATCAGTCATAAGCCATGCCGAACCGCGCGGGGCGAGCTCGACGGCTCGGCCCCGTATTCAGATCTTTCCGACCTGCTCCTTCTGGCCGAGTCGCGAGAAGTCCTCGCCGGGATTGATGAACGAGTCCTTCTCGGCGCCGTACTGCTTTTCGTAGAGAAGCCGGTATCGCCCGCCGAGCTCGATGAGCTCGCGATGCGTTCCACGTTCGACGATTGCGCCGCCCTCGAGCACGAGAATCTGGTCGGCACTTTCGATGGTCGAGAGGCGGTGCGCGATGACGAACGTCGTTCGTCCGCGACGCAGCGACCTGAGACCATCTCGGATCATCGCTTCACTTTCGCTGTCCAAGCTCGACGTCGCTTCGTCGAGAATGAGAATTCTTGGATCGGCAAGCACAGCGCGGGCGATCGCAACGCGTTGTCGTTGTCCGCCCGAGAGCTTTACGCCGCGTTCGCCAACGATCGTGTCGTAGCCCTTTTCGAAACGCTGGACGAACTCATCGCAGTGCGCCACGTGCGCAGCTGCGCGCACCTCGTCGTCGGTTGCGCCGGGCTTGCTGAAAGCGATGTTCTCCTTGATCGTGCCATCGAACAGGAAGTTGTCCTGCATCACAACGCCGACGTGCGACCGATAGTCGCGCAGCCGAATGTTCGCGACGTCCTTTCCGTCGACGAGCACGCGTCCGCTCTTCGGGCGGTTGAACGCCATCACGAGACCGATCAGCGTACTCTTTCCGCCACCGCTCGATCCGACGAGCGCTGTCGTCGACCCCGCCGCCGCGGAAAACGACACATGCTTGAGCACTTCCGCGCCTGGGACATACTCGAACGTCACGTCCTGGAACTCGACGGAGCCATCCATCTCGGGCATGGTCGCCTTTGTGGCGTCTGCCTGATCCTCCGTTGGCATTTCGCGGATTTCTCGAATGCGATCGAGGCCGGCAAATGCTTCGCTCACCTGTGTGCCGATCGACGCGATCTGGACAAGCGGGACGGCCATGAGGCCGACGAAGAACGCGTACATCACGAAATCGCCGAGCGTCATGGTGCCGGCGAGAATCGAACGGCCACCGATGACGATCATCATGACGCCGATGACGCCAGAGATCACGGCCGTCCCAGCGCCAACCGCCGATGTGCCGGTAATGGTCTTGGCAACGTTGCGAAACAGTTTGTGCGCGCCACGCGCGAACACCAGGCGCTCGCGCGGCTCGGCGACGTACACTTTGACGAGTCGCACGCCGCCGATCGTTTCGGCGAGTCGTCCCGTGACCTCAGCGTTGATTGCGCCGCGCTCGCGGAAGAGAGGACGAAGCTTCGTGAACGCCTGCATCATCATGGCGCCGAAGACGAGCAGGATGAACAGGGTTGCGCTGGTGAGCTTCCAGTTCAGGTAGAACAGCACGATGACGGCCATTATCGCCGTCATGATGCTGCCGAGGAGCTGAATGAGTCCCGTGCCGACGAGATTCCGCACGCCCTCGGCGTCGCTCATGATGCGCGAGATCAGGACGCCCGTTTTCGTGGAATCGAAGTACGAGATGGGCAGTCGGAGAATGTGTGCCTGTACACGCTTCCGCATTTCGGTGATCGCGCGTTGCGCCGCGATGCTCACGACCTGCGCCAGCGCGAACGACGTGGCGGCCTGAACGATCGTCGCCCCAGCGGCGGCGGCGGCGAGCGGCATGAGCAGGTTCGCACGGTGCTTTCCCACGATATCGTCGATGAGGAACTTCGACGTCCATGGAAGCACGAATCCGGCGAGGCGGTTGATGACCATGAGCACGAGGCCAATGGTCAGCGATCCGCGGTGTTCGGAGATGAGCTGACGCGCCTCTTTCCATGCGCGAGTCTTGTCATACTTGGCCATTCCGGAATGTAAGCCGCGGAATGACGGCGCGGGCGGGGCAACTTGCTATCATAAGAGCATGCGACCCATTCACACGTTTGCCCTGTTGGTCGTCGCCGCGCGTGCGCTATTCGCGCAGGGCGCCTCCTCACCTCCGCCCACCTCCCGCGAGTTTCGCGCGGTGTGGGTTGCGACGGTGGGGAACATCGACTGGCCCTCCAAGCCTGGTCTGAGCACGTGGGACCAGCAGCGCGAGCTCATTGCGATTCTCGATCGGGCCGAGTCGCTGAAGATGAACGCCGTCATCTTCCAGGTTCGGCCCGGAGCAGACGCGCTGTACGCGTCACCCTACGAACCGTGGGCGCGCTTTCTCACCGGCCGGCAGGGTCGCGCACCCGAGCCACCGTGGGACCCACTCACGTTCGCTGTCGAGCAGGCGCACAAGCGCGGCCTGGAACTGCACGCGTGGTTCAATCCGTATCGCGCCGCGTATGCGCGGGACTCGCAACCCGCGCGCACGCACATCAGCAAGACGAATCCCGGCCTCGTTCGCGCGTACGGCAACTTCCTCTGGATGGATCCTGGCGATCCCGAAGTACGCCGGCGCTCTCTGCGCACGATTGTCGATGTCGTCAAGCGCTACGACGTCGACGGTGTGCACATCGACGATTACTTCTACCCGTATCCGGAAACGGACGCGAGCGGCAAGAAGATCGACTTCCCGGATTCGGAGACGTACGCTCGCTATTTGAAAGGCGGCGGCAAACTAGCGAAAGACGACTGGCGTCGCGACAACGTGAACAAGCTCGTCGAAGCGCTCTACAAGGGTGTGCACGACGTGAAGCCACAGGTGCGCGTTGGAATCAGTCCGTTCGGCATCTGGCGCCCTGGTTTTCCGGCGTCGGTGAAAGGCTTCGACGCGTATCAAGAGATCTACGCCGACTCCAAGAAGTGGCTGCAGAACGGTTGGGCCGACTACTTCGTGCCGCAGCTGTACTGGCCAATCGGCGCTCCGGAGCAGCGGTATCCGGTGCTCTACGATTGGTGGCTGTCACAGAACTCGAAGAAACGCCACATGTGGCCCGGCCTCGCGACATATCGTATTTCAGAGACTGGCACCCGACGCATCACGTCGCAGGAGATCGTCGACGAGATCGATTCGACGCGAGCGCGCGGTGGCGATCAGGGTCATGTGCACTTCAACATGACGGCGCTGATGAAGGGACCCGACAGTCTCAACGAAAAGCTCGCGACGCTGTATGCGGAGCCAGCGCTCGTGCCGGCGTCGCCGTGGCTTGGCTCCACGCCTCCGTCTAGGCCAACGGCGTCACTGGGTCACGACGCTGCGACCGGTGAACCCGCACTCACGCTGACGCCGAAGCAGGGCGAAAAGGTGTGGCTCTGGACCATTCGGACGAACACGAATGGCGTGTGGACGACCGAGGTGCTCCCCGGCTGGCTCAAGGTGCACCGACTGCCCTCGAGCGCCGTCGATGAGATCGTCGTAACTGCCGTGAGCCGCACCGGAGTCGAAAGCGCACCAGTGCACGTTGCGACTGGCCGAAAATGAAACATCCCGGTGAGAGAGCTCACCGGGATGCTTTCGACGCTTGATCCTACTTATGATGTCGTCTTTGCGCGCTTCTGATTCTCGCCCATGACGCGAAGCGTGTTGCCGCCCCACAGCTTCCGAATGTCCTCTTCGCTATAGCCGCGCTTCACCAACTCGAGCGTCACGTTGAACGTTTCGCTCGCGTCGCGCCAGCCGTCGATTCCACCGCCGCCGTCGAAGTCGGAACTGATTCCCACGTGCTCGATTCCGGCGACTTTCACTGCGTGGTCGATGTGATTCACGAAGTCGACGACGTTCGGTGACGGCCATTTTGCTTCGATCGCGGCCATGCGCTTGTCGTACTCTGCAAGCTTGTCCGGCGCGAGCGACGTTCGCTGATTTCCGCGACCGCCGCCGCCAGCGCGACCACCGCCTGCCCCGGCACCACGACCACCACCCGCTGCGCCACCCGCACCACGCGCGGGAGTCGGTCCAAAGAATTCATCGTTCAGCTTCTTTACCGCTGTGTCACGCTCGGCAGGTTGTGCTTTGACGTACGCACCGAGTGCAACCATCTGCACGACGCCGTTGTTCTTCTTCATTGCCAACAACATCTCGTCATCCATGTTCCGCGGTACGTTCGCCACCGCGGTGGTGCTCGAGTGCGATCCGATCACGGGCGACGTGGACAGAGCCGTCGCCTGCATCATGCACTCCTTGGACACGTGCGACACGTCGACCATCATGCCCACACGGTTCATCTCGGCAACGACCTGACGGCCGAACGGGCTGAGTCCATGCCATTCCGGTCCGCGTGGATCGGTCGATGAATCGCAAATGTCGTTGTTCGACGTGTGCGACAGCGTCATGTACCGCGCGCCAAGGTCGTAGTAGCGCTTGATGAGCGTGAGGTCGTGGCCAATGACCCAGCCGTTCTCAATGCCGATCGCGGCAATGAGCTTACCAGAATTGTGAAGGCGCACCGCATCTTCTGGCGTGTACGCGATTCCAATCAGGTTCGGATACATCTGCTCGGCCATGCGGTGGATCGCGGCGAACTTGTTCAGCGCGCGCTCCTTTGCCCAAGCATTGCCGCTGTCCGTGCGCGCGCCCTGGCCAACGTACACAGCGAAGAAGGCCATGTCGTATCCCCCGACTTTCATTTTGTCGAGGTTGACCTGCGAATTCATCGTCTTTGGGTCGGCGTCGGGCGTCGCGTAGTTGTCCGGAATGTCCTTGTGCGTGTCGATCGTGATGACGCGCTCGTGGATCGCGCGCGCGCGCGCGACGAGGGACGCGTCGTTGGTCGAAGGTGTTGGGCGCGGCGATGCGGCTTGAGTGGCGGGGCCACTGGATCCGGAACAGGCCGCGAGTGCGACGAGCGGGAGAATTGAGCGAAGAGAGCGCATGAGGCAGCGAGGGAGGGGGTAGGCAGCTTCGCCAAATCGATGGCGCGCGCTGCGGGAGGTCAAGTCGTTCCGGCCGCCACGCCCGTCAAGGGCAGTCGGATTCCCCGGCGCGACGCCCGCGGAGTACGCCGATTGCGTTTGTAATGAATATGAAGGAGCAGGCTGAGGCGGTGAGGTCGATGCGAATTCGCGATGTACGTGCTTGGGCGCTGGGGCTGATCATTTCGGTTGCGGCCTGTCATACGACGCCGCTCGAGCCGGGCCGGAAGTCCAAGATGGCCGATGCTTCGGCAAAGTTCGCCCAGGCGGCCGCGGCGGTGACGGGCCAGACGGCCAAGATCGCCAACGACTACGAGAAGGGGAAATTCGTCGGCTTCGATACACACACCTACCCAGGCACGGCAACGATGACCGCGTGGAAACACACACCGGGGTCGCCGTACAAATGGGTCGGCTACTACCTGCCGGCGCCCTGCCACAACGACGCGTCGTGGACTGGTAAGCGCGACACGTTGGTCAAGATGGGGTGGGGTTTGGCCGCCGTGTACGTCGGTCAGCAGACGTGGGGGAAGACGCCGCGCAATCTCACGTCCGCTCAGCGCGCGGCGATCCGAAAGCAAAACGACTGCTCCACCGATCTGCTCAGCGCCGAGGAGGGAGCCCTCAATGGCGACGACGCTGTGAAGCAGGCGAGCGAAGAGGGATTTCCTCAGGGTGCGGTGATCTTTCTCGATCTCGAGCGCACGGAGAATATTCCGCCCGCCATGCGCGATTATTACAAAGCGTGGGCAGCGCGAGTGCTCGCGTCGAACAAGTATCGACCTGGCGTCTATACACATCAGCACAACGCGGCCGAGATTTTCACCGACATCAAGGATGTCTTCACGGCGGCCGGTGATACGACGACGCCTCGGTTCTGGATCGCTGGCGGCAAGAACTTTGATACGGGACGCGCGCCTCAAGACGTCGGCTTTGCCTTTGCTGGCATGTGGCAGGGCGTGATCGACGTCGCGCGTTCGGTGGCGAACATCAGGCTTCCCGTCGATGTGAACGTGTCGGCGTGGGAATCGCCGTCGGAGTCAGGAACGGCCACGAAGTAAGCAGTAATCGGCGCCCTCTCTGGCGCCATCAGCCTCGCGCGGGTCGCGCAATCCCGATACATTCGGCGACGCGACTATTACTGACGTGAGGATTTCAATGAAGCGACTCATTCTTGCGGCGCTGCTCGTTGCGGCGCCGCTCGTGGCTCAAGATACGACGGGCGCCGCTGGTCGCGGCGGACGTGGCGGAGCTGGGCGCGGTGGTGGCGGCGGAGCACCGGGCTGGAACGGATCGATGGACACGCTGCGTGCTCGCCAGCTGTACGTATCGAAGGATCCTGCAGATCTTCGCGGCTGCAACCCCGATGTTTGCGCGCGGGGGATTGCCGGCAAGCGAAAGACGGACAGCGTCTACGCGGCTAAGGCGCCTGGCAAATACGAATTTCAGAAGATCAAATACAAGAGTCGGGCAGACGGTCTCGAGATTCCTGCCTACGTTTTTTCGCCAATCAACAGGGGCAACAAGAAGCACGCAGCGCTCGTGTGGGTGCACGGCGGCGTCCACGGCGATTGGGACACCGGTCTCTTTCCCTTTGTCGTCGAGGCCGTGCAGCGCGGCTACGTCGTGCTCACGCCGGACTATCGCGGAAGCACTGGCTACGGCGACGAATGGATGAAGAAGATCGACTACGGCGGCAAGGAAGTCGACGACGTGCTCTCGGCCGTCGACCACCTCGCGACGCTGCCGTACGTCGACACGAACAAGCTTGGCATCATGGGTTGGAGCCACGGCGGATTCATTACGTCGCACATTCTCTTCCGCGCCGACAACCCGTTCAAGGCAGGCGCGGCGATCGTGCCGGTAACCAATCTCGTGTTCCGCCTGTCGGACCACGGCCCGAGCTACGCGCGCGACTATGCGGCAGAAGAAGGCATCCAAGGTTTGCCGTTCGAGCGCAACTGCGGACCACAGAAGAACCGCGACTGCATCGACATCTACCTCGATCGTTCGCCGGTCTTCCACGTGGAAAACCTCAAGGTCCCGATGCTCGTCCACGTCGCAACAAACGATTGCGACGTGTACTTCCGCGAAGATCAGCAGATGGTCTATACGCTGATGGCGCTGAAGCCGAATCTGGCCGAGACGAAGATCTACAAGGATCCGCCGGTGGGCGCCGCGGGTTGCGGTCACACGTTCAGCCGCCGTGTGAATCCAGAAACTCTCGAACGGAACGATTCGCCCGAGCAGATCGATTCGTGGAATCGGACCTGGGCGTTCTTTGAGAGAACTCTAAAGCCATAAACGACCAGCCACCGGTCGCCTCGCTATGTCATTGATGGATCTCGCAGACCGCCTGCTTCACGCCCACCGCAGGCGGCGAGCGATCGAGGCGCTGCAGACGCCGCTGCGTCCCGGTGCGATACTCTTCATTTGCTACGGCAATATTTGTCGTAGCCCCTTCGCCGCTGCGCTGTTTCGTCGAGAGATCCGCGCTGGCCGGGCACTCGGGCTTCAAAGTCGCGCGATACGATCGGCAGGTTTCACGGGCAGCGACCGATCATCGCCGCCAGAAGCCATTGCCGCCGCGGCAAAGTTTGGAGTCGATCTCTCCACCCACCGATCCGCAGTGATCACGACGGACGTCTATCGCTCGGCCGCGCTGATCGTGACGATGTCGCCCGATCAGGCGCGCGATCTCCGAAAGCGCTTCGGCGTGCTTGGGCAAATGCTCGTGCTCGCGGATCTCGACCCCGACCCGATCGCCTCCCGCACGATTCGCGATCCGTTCAGGCTACCGGCAGATGTCTACGCCGAGTCGTACGGGCGAATCGACCGGTGCATGTACGCGCTGTTGTCGGCGCTCGAGGGAGGGCCGTAGGTCGCTGCGCGTGTTGGTTTAGTTCCGGGTGCTGACGTCGAGTTGCGCTTGCAGGCTCACCGGGTCGACACTGCGGACCGCATCGCGAGCAAATGCGTGCACGCGCATTTCCGCGTTTCGCGCGAGCGCGATAAAGACGCGAAAGGGAAAAGTGGAGAGCGCGGGCATGCGTCGTTCGGCGCTATCGACGGCGTTCGTGTCGTAGACGCGCCAGATCTCGCCATGACGATCGACTAAGAAGGTCGACGTGAACTGCTGGATGACGCGTGGCTCGGGACCGCTGGCTGGAAGAACCGCCAGCGCGACTGCAACATTGCCCGAGGGAGTCTTGGCCGATCGACTCTTGGTGGTGGGACGGGTGCCCATCGTCGGGACCTTTCCAGAAAGGGACTGCACAGGGGACGCACAGCCCGCGCGCAGCGTCACGCCGCGCGCGGGCGGGCCCGCTACCGGGCGCTTTTCCCGCCCAAAGAGCCTCGCCGATCGTCTTTCACGAAGTGTGATAGGGCAGGCATTTTCACGGCGGCCAGTGACCGCGCGTCCAAGGTGGCCGCAGCCGGAATGACTCCCTCTCGACTCAACAGATACGCAGTTACCGCGTAGGTCTGGTCGGGCGTCAGCGAGCCCGGTGCCGTAAGAGGCATGGCACGGCGGATGTAGTCGTACAGGGTCGTGGCGTAGGGCCAGTAGTTGCCGATCGTCCGCGGAATCTTGAAGTCGCTCGCGAAGTCGAAGCTGCCCTTCGGCCCGCCGAGGAGCTGCGGATAGGCCGGCGGCTTTCCCTCGCCGTTTTCGCCGTGGCACGAGGCGCAGTTGGCGGCGTAGACTTTTGCCCCGTCCTCCACCGTCCCGCTACCCGCCGGTAGCCCCGCTCCACTCGGCGACGCATCGATGTCGACTGCTGCGATCTCCGCGGCCGTCGCGGCGCGACCGAGCGCGAACTGTCGCGGGTCTTTGTCGCCGAGGTAGTCGTCGCGCGCATCGACCTTACAGCCGGCGAGGAGCACGAGGGCGGCGATGGCGATGAGCCGCGTCATGTGTTCGCCTCGAACGTAACGACGCCGTCGGGCGAGACGCGCCACGCGCGAATGGAGTTGAAGTGATAGTCGGTGCCAGGTCCGCGGACGGCCTTGAGCTGCGCCAGCGTTGGCTGCGTATATCCGGTCTCATCGACCGCCCGGCTCATGATCAAACTCTGATTGCCCTTCCACTGCCACATGTACTGGAAGCGCACGTGCGCCTTGGGCGAGAGCGGGGTAATCAATTCCGCGGGAACCCAGTTCGCACCACCGTCTGTGCTGACATCGACGCGTGCGATTCGACCGCGACCACTCCACGCAATGCCAGAGATCGGCCACCACCCCGGTCCCGTGAGGCGTTCGGGAAACGCCGGCGACGTGATGATCGACTTGGCGTCCATTTCGAAGCTGAACATGCGCGCCTTCCCGCCGGGAAGCGGGTCGGTGTACTTCGACGTTTCCCACCGCGTCATGAAGGGCTCATTAGCAAACTTCAAACGACGGAGCCACTTCACGCTCGTGTTGCCCTCCCAGCCGGGAAGCAACAGCCGCATTGGATACCCCTGCTCGGGTCGAAGCGGCTCGCCATTCTGCGCATAGACGATCAGCGCGTCGTCGCGCGCCTTGGACGTCGGAATGCTTCGCGCGAGAAGGCAAGCGTCGCCGCCCTCGGCGAGAAACCAATCGGCTCCTTTCTTTACGCCGACTTCGTTGAGAATGGTGTCGAGTTGAACACCGGTCCATTCGCTGTTCGCCGTCATTCCGTCCACCTGCTGCGGTGTCATCTCCGGCTTTGGTGTGCGATATGCTGCGCGACCGTTACCGGAGCATTCGACGAAGTACGTGTGCGTGACGGATGGAAAGCGTTTGAGGTCGGCGAGCGTCAGTTCCAGCGGCCGATCGACGAGGCCGTGGATGAGCAGCGTGTGCTTCGCCGGATCTATCGTAGGAACACCGGCGTGAATGCGCGTGAAGTGCAGATCGGAGGGAGTGATCGTTCCCGACAGCGCCTGAAGTGGCGTGAGCGACGTACCCGTGACGTCGCCAACCGGCGCACGCGCCGGCGTGACGAACGGCGATCGCGTCCCCACTGCAGTCGTGGGTGCGCCGAGCACTTTGGTTGGGTCTGCCGGTGCAATCGGTGGCGGCTCGACGGCGGGCGCGACGGTTTTCGCCTGTTGCGCCCCAACCGCTGGAAGTCCCCCGAGCAACGCGCCGCCAGCGGCCACGGCCGCTCCAGTGATCAACGTCCGTCTGCTGATCGTGGCTGGCGGCGTCGAGGTTGGTGACGGCGTGTCGTCCATTGGCTGCGGTTCGAGTTTACCTGCGGTTCAGCACCGAGGTTGGAGCGATGACGATTGCCGCAGCCGCGTTCGTCGTACGCGGCAACAGCTTGGGCGGTTTGAACGCCTTGTGGCCTTTCGTGTCGTACGGAACGTCTGCGGGAGCGCCACCCGTTGGCCAATCATTCTCCTTTCCCGGAGAATCGGGTCGTGTCATCGACGTGATGTACGAGGCAACGTCGTAGGCCTGTTGATCGGTCAGCGTTCCCGGGCGGTCGAACGGCATGTTGTGGCGAATGAACGATGCGGCGCGTTCCTGACGGGCCATCGATGCGCCGATGCTGAACGACCGCGACCCCCATAGCGCTGGAATCGTGCCCATTCCCGCGCCGTCGTTTCCATGGCAGCGAGCGCAGTTCTCGACAAATAGCGGACGTCCGCGCGTCGAGTCGCCAGCCAGGTCTGGCATCTTCGGCATTCCTTCGCCGCGCACGTGCTCGCCGGTCGGAACGCCCTTCGAGATGTACGAGAGGTACGCCACGATGTCCTGCATCTCTCGACTGTCCGAGGGAAGCTTTGACCCGGCCAGACTGCGAGTGAAGCAGTAGTTGACGCGGTCCTCGATCGGGACGACGGCGCCGCTGCGATCCATGAACTTGGGAAAGCGCGCGTACGCACCGGTGAGCGGTGCGGCATTTGGGCGACGCCCTTCGTCGAGATGGCAGCTCGTGCAGTTCAACGTGCCGCCGACATACGCGGGAAGGCTGTCCCGCGTATGCGTGAGTAGTGCGAGTCCGCGATACACCGACGTCTCGAACGGATCGTCTGGCGTGCTGTCGACGACCGGAGGCTGCCACGCATCCGCGTTCCAGGCGCGGTTTGTCGTACGTGGAGCGGCGACGGCCGTGGAGTCGGTGCGCGTCGCCGCTTCCTGGAGGGTGCAGCCGGCGACCGTCAGGCCGATCGCCGCAAGAATAGCAAAACGAAAGGGCGCGCGCATGCGCGCGCTAGTCGACACGCTTGAGCGCGTCGGCGAGCGTTCCGAAGAGCTGATCAATCTGAGCTTTCTCAATGATGAGCGGTGGAGACAGCGCAATGGTATCGGCGGTGGAACGGGCGAGAACGCCTGCTTCGAAGCACTTGAGGAAAGTCTCAAACCCGCGAGCGCCCGGTGCACCGGCGCGCGCTTCCAGCTCGACGCCGGCAACGAGTCCGATGTTCCGCAGGTCGATCACGTGCGGCAGACCGCGCAGAGAATGAACGGCGTCGGCCCAATACGACTCGAGCGACGCTGCACGCGCGAACAATCCCTCACTCTTATATACGTCAAGCGTGGCCAAACCGGCCGCCGCGGCGAGCGGATGTCCGGAGTACGTGTATCCGTGAAACAGCTCGATACCAGCGGCTGCGCCATTCACGACCGTATCGTAAATCGGGCCGCGAACGCAAACCGCGCCCATTGGAACCGTCGCGTTGGTGATTCCCTTCGCCAGCGTCAGCATGTCGGGCACGACGCCGAACTTTTCGGCCGCGAACGACGCACCGAGCCGGCCGAAGCCGGTGATCACCTCATCGAAGATGAGCAGGATGCCGTGGCGATTGCAGATCTCGCGCAAACGCTCGAGGTAGCCCTTGGGCGGAATGAGCACGCCGGTAGACCCCGCGACCGGCTCGACGATCACTGCTGCGATCGTGTCGGCACCATACTTCGTGACCATGTCCTCGAGCGCGTCGGCGAAGTGCGCGCCGTGCTCCGGTTGTCCGCGCGAAAAGGCATTCTTCGCCGCATCGTGCGTTGCCGGAAGGTGGTCGACGACGGGCAGCGTTTGCGCCGCAAACTGCTTTCGATTGGCCTCGATGCCGCCAACGGCGATTCCACCAAAGCCAACGCCGTGATAGCCGCGTGTGCGGCCGATGAATCGAACGCGCTGTGGCTGTCCCTTCGACTGCCAGTAAGCCAGCGCGATCTTGAGCGCTGTGTCGACGGCCTCGGAACCGGAGTTGCCGAAGAAAACGTGGTCGACGTCGCCCGGCAGCATGGCCGAAAGCTTCTGCGCGAGCTCGAACGCCAGCGGATGACCCATCTGAAAGGGCGGCGCGTAGTCCATCACGCCGGCCTGTTCGCGAATGGCCGAGGTAATCTGCTCGCGACAGTGGCCCGCGTTCACGCACCAGAGTCCGGCGGTGCCGTCCAACACCTGACGGCCGTCGGCCGTGGTGTAGTGCATGTCCTTTGCGCCAACGAGCATTCGGGGCGCACGCTTGAACGCGCGATTGGCCGTGAACGGCATCCAGAGCGCTTCGAGCGACGGTGGGGTAGACGAGAGTGCACTCGGCGCGGCGAGGGTTTCGGTAGCCATGGGGAAATCGCGTGAGGAGTTCAACGTGCGGCGAAACGGCGGGCGCGGAGAGCGGCGACCGACATATTACCTTCAATATGAAGGCGAACCAGGCAATGGGGGAGGATGGCGCCGATGAGCGACGAGCCGGAAGACCTGGAAGAGGTTCAGCGGCGGCTGCAAGAGATTCAGCGCCGCAAGCGCGGCCGTATTCAATGGAAAATCGGCAAGCACACGGCCGAAATGGCCATCGACGCGCTGGAGGCGCCGGCGAAATCCGCGCGACGCAGCGGCAAACAACGCCGACGTAAGCGCTGGAAGAGGCTGCTATAGAAAAGAGGGCCGCGGCGACGCGCCGCAGCCCTCCGTTGCTTCAGACTCGCTTGGTCTTCCAGTGTCCTCGACGGAAGACTGCCGCGCCGGCCACCGCGTACGTCGAGAACGCAATCGCGATCGCCAGATAGATCCCGTTCGGGCCCATGCCGAGTGGCTTGGCGAGAACGTACGCGAGCGGAATCTCCCACAACCAGAACACCAATAGGTTGAGCATTGTCGGCGTCCGTGTGTCGCCGGCGCCGTTGAACGACTGCGAAATCACCATTCCCCACGCATAGAAGGGGAAGCCGCACGCGACTATCCGAAGCGCATTCGATGCGTAGGGCACGACGAGTGGGTCGTGCGTGAACAGTCGCGCGATCTGCGGAGCAAGCAGCGCCAACACGCCGCCAACCGCGCTGAGCACGATCATGTTGTACGTGCCCGCCACCTTCACCGCATGCTCGGCGCGATCCGGCTTCTTTGCGCCGAGTGCCTGACCCACCATCGTCGCCGCGGCGTTGGCGACACCCGCGGCCGGCAACAGGCCGAAGATGATCAAGCGAATGCCGATCGTGTACCCGGCGAGCACGTTACTGCCGAACGTTGAGAGAATGCGAATCAGCGCAATCCAGCTGGCCATGCCGATGAGCATCTGTACCGCGGCCGACCATCCGATGCGTACCATTCGTCCGATCAACGCGAAGTCCACGCGCAGATGTCGCGGATGGATGTCGACGCGAGAGCCGGGTTTGAGCAGTCGGCTTAGCGCGAATAGTGCGCCCGTGCCGCGCCCGATCGTCGTTGCCACCGCGGCGCCGGTGACGCCAAGCTTCGGGAACGGCCCGAGTCCAAAGATCAAACACGGTCCGAGCAAAATGTTGATCGCGTTTGCCAGCCACAGCACGCGCATGGCGATTGCCGCATCGCCAGCGCCGCGGAAGATCGCGTTGATCACGAACAGCATGATGATCGTGACATTTCCGCCGAGCATCACGCGCGTGTATGAACTGCCCGTGTCGATGACGTCGGGCGATGCGCCCATGACACCGAGCAACTTCGGGGCGAGGATTGCGCCGGCGATGCCGAGCACGATCGCGACGAAGAGTGCGAGCACAATTCCCTGACCTGCTGCCTGCGCGGCACCTTCGCGATCACGCTCGCCTGTTCGCCGCGCGACCATCGCCGACGCGGAGATGGCGAGACCCATCGCGACGGCATAGATGAGCGTGAGCCACGACTCGGTGAGACCGACAGCTGCAACCGCAGTGGCGCCAAGCTTGGAAACGAAGAAGACGTCGCAGACTGCGAACACGCTCTCCATGATCATCTCCAACACCATGGGAATGGCGAGGATGAGAATGGCGCGTGACACGTGTCCTTCGGTGTAGTCGCGATGTGATCCGCGCAGCGCTTCGCGAACGGAGTCCCAGATTCCGCCGTCCACGTGTGGCGGTGGTGCGTTGAGTTGTTCTGATGGGGGAGCGAGCGTTTCTGACATAGTGTTTGCTAGGCGCTAGGCACCAGAGCTTCGGAAGTGATTGGATTGGAACAGCGCCGAACAAAAAAGGGCGGCGCCGGATCGCGGCGCCGCCCTCGAAACAGCTCGAGCTGGATACGCGATCAGTATCTGTGGACCATGTCGGCGACGACGAGCACGTCCGTCGGAGCACCCATCATCAGGGCGGCGCCGGCGAATCGGATCGTCGTTGCGGTTGCAAGGGTCTTCACAGCACTGACCTCCATTCAAAGGGTGAGGTTATCGCGGGACGAGCATTCTAGGACAAACACACGAACGGCGCAAGTGGAATTTTCGCGCGCCGTTCGCGGCCATTACGGCGTAACTGCGCGAGTCGGTAGCGGGTCACCGTTGATGTCGAGCAGCACGAGCGGCGCAATCTTAGTAGCTGCGAGCGGCCCTTCGATCTTTGCACGATCGCCGACGATCACGATCGCCATGTGATCCGGATCGAGATACTTCTGCGCCGCACGCAGCACATCGTCCTTCGTCACGGCGTTGATTCTCGTTACAAAACTCTGATAGTAATTTTCCGGCAAGTCCTGCGTGTAAATCTCGCTGACGGCGCCGCTCACGCTTCCAACCGATGCAAAGCGGCCGGGAAGGCTCTGGATGAGAGAGTTCTTCGCCGCTTCCATTTCTTCGTCGGTGATCGGGCGCGCTCCGCGAATGCCCTTGAGCTCCTTCATGAACTCGATCAGCGCGCTGTCGCTCTTCGCCGTCACAATGTCGCCGCCGGCACGGAACGCACCAGGTCCACGGCCGAACGCGAAGCGCGAACTCACGCCATAGCTGTAGCCCTTCGCTTCGCGAATGTTCGCGTTCAAGCGCGACTGGAACAGCTCGCCAAAAAAGGCGTTGAGCACACGCAGTGCGTAGTAGTCGGGTGTGCTGCGCGACGGTCCCACTTCACCAATCGCGAACGTCGACTGCGCGGCCGCCGGTTTGTCGACGAGATAGATCGTCGTCGCCTTGGGCGTGGGTGGTGTGGGATACGTGAACGCTGGCTTGCTTCCACCAGCCTTCCAAGGCGCCAATGCCTTGTCGAGCGAACGCTTCACGTCGTCTGGCTTTACGTCGCCAACAACGGTGATCACGGCGCGCCCGGGCTGAAAATATTCTTTATGGAAGGCGACAAGATCGTCGCGCGTGATCGCCTTCACTGACTGTTCGGTCGTCGAACGACCATATGGTTGGTCAGCCGTGTACAGCAGCTTTGGGAAAACGACGCCCGCGATTGAACCAGTTCTGTCCTTCGCCTGCTGAAGATTGACGACCGTGCGCGCGCGCAACCGATCGAGTGCGGGCTGTGGGAACGCAGGGTTTACCAGCACGTCCTCGAACAGCGCGAGCATCGGATCGAACTTGTCGCGCATCACGAACAGGCTCATCGCGCCGCTCTCTGCACCAACGCTCGCGTTGATGTTGGAGCCAAGCGCTTGCATCGCCTCAGCGAGTTGATCGCCGGTGCGCGTCGTGGTGCCTTCGAGAAGCATCGAACCGATGAATCCACCGAGTCCCGTCTTGCCCGCAGGCTCGAACTGATTTGCTCCACCAACGAATGCGACGTTCATTGACACGAGCGGCAGACCATGTCGCTCCGACACGATGAGCTGCGCGCCGTTGGCGAGCGTCAGTTTGGTCCACGTTGGAACGTGCAGCTCAGGCGTCTTCGCCGCCGTCGGGATTGCCGCGCGATCCAACTTTGCCTCGCCAGACGACGCTTGCTTCTGTGCGAACGCAGCGGTCGGAAGAACAATGGCCAACGCGCCGAATGCGCAGCGAGCACGAAGTGAGTACGACATTATTTGGCCTCCGAGCTATTCGTCTTCGCCGTTGCGTTCTGCGACACCGTAGTGCTTGCGGCAGCCTTTGAGGCCTGATCTTTCTTTCCAACAGGAACGATGCTCAGCACGACACGACCCTTGCCGAGGTAGGTGTTGGCCACGCGCTGCACGTCAGCCGCGGTCACAGCTTGATACTTCGCGTAGTCCACAGCGAATGCGCGACTCGGATCGTTATGGAATGCCTGGCCGATCGCGAGACGCTGCGCCTTGCCGAGGTTCGACTCGAGCCCGCCGAGAAACGAGAGCTGAAGCGACGCGTTCGCGCGATTGATCTCGTCGGCGCTCGGGCCCTTGCGTCGCACCTCGGCGAGCAGTGAATCGACGTCGGCTTCGAGCTCGGTAAGCGAGTGTTCGGGTCGCGGCGTCACGATGATGGTGAAGTCGCCAGCCGATTCGTTGGTGCTCTGGTACGTGTTCACTGCAGCGGCGGATTGCTTGTCATACACAAGCGCTTTCGTCAGCCGCGAGATACGTGACCGCGAGAGAATGTCGGCGAGCACGTCGAGCGCGTATTGGTCGTCGCTATTCTCGCCAACCGTTGGCCATGACAGATACAAGCGCGGGATCTGTACGCGATCCTCGAGTACCAATCGCTTCTCGGCGGTCAGCTTCGTTTTCGGAACGCTGGGCCGCACGATTGCTTTGCCACGCGGCACGCCAGAAAAGTATTTCGCGATCCACGCCTTGGTCGTTGCCGGATCGAAGTCGCCAGTGATGGCGAGTGTTGCGTTATTCGGGGCGTAGTAGAGTCGGAAGAACGCCTTCACGT
Source organism: Leucogemmata humicola (assembly GCF_055379415.1). Classification (NCBI taxonomy): domain Bacteria; kingdom Pseudomonadati; phylum Gemmatimonadota; class Gemmatimonadia; order Gemmatimonadales; family Gemmatimonadaceae; genus Leucogemmata; species Leucogemmata humicola. The sequence goes on along the minus strand of NZ_AP040875.1, from coordinate 5,482,370 downwards.
CTTCGACCGACGCGGCCTGCAGATCGGCAAGACTTCCAATCACCGGCCACGAATATGGATGCGTGCTCGGATAGGTCGCCGCCGAAATGATTTCGTTGGCGCGCCCGTACGGTTGATTGTCCACGCCCTGCCGGCGTTCGTTCTGGACGATGTCGCGCTGGGCGTTGTACTTCGCGACGTCGAGCGCGTCGAGCAGCCAACCCATACGATCGGACTCGAGCCACAGCGCATGCTCGAGATAGTTCGACGGCACGATCTCGTAGTACTGCGTGAAATCGTTCGTCGTGTTGCCGTTGTTGTTTCCACCAACGCCTTCCGTGTACTTGTCGTGCAATCCGTAGGGAACGTGTCCCGATCCGGTGAACATCACGTGTTCGAAGAGATGCGCGAAGCCGGTCCGGCCGCGCGTCTCGTTCTTGGAGCCAACGTGATAGAGCACTTCCACGGCGACCGTTGGCGTCGAACTTTCCTGCGCCAGGACGACCGTGAGTCCGTTCGGGAGCGTGTACTTCTCAAAGGGAACGCGGACGGCGCCGGCGCTCGGCGCCGGAGCGGCAGCCTGTGCTCCGACGGCTATCGGGGCCGCGACTGCGGCTGACAGTCCGGCGGCGAGAAGTTGGGTACGAATGCGATTCATACGGAGATGCGAGAGTGGGAGGGGTGCGTCGAAGTATGAAAATGGGGCAGGCAATGACCATGGGACACAGCCTGGTTTGATACATTCCTTACAATGCAACTAAAGCGGCTCGAGCTGTGGTGGCGGCGGGTCTGGATCCGGCTGCTCGTGCGGCTGATGCGGACACCGTCGGACGCGCGCCCTAACTGGGGTTCGCGGCCAACGCGCGTGCTGTTTCTGCGACACGACCGAGCCGGCGACATGATTCTGTCGACCGGTGTCATGCGCGCCATCGCGTCATCATACCCCACAGTCACGCTCGACGTTCTCGCCTCGCCGATCAACGCGAGTCTCGTCGAAGGCGCCGATTACCTCGCGGAGATCGTTGTCTTCGACAAGAAAAAACTCTCGAGCTACCTGCCTGTAGCACGCCGGCTCAGACGGGCCCGCTACGACGCGGTAATCGATTGCATGGTAACGGCCCCGTCCGTGACGACGCTGCTGCTCATTCTAGCGAGCGGAGCCAGATATCGCGTCGGCATCGCCGGACGCGGCAATGACTCGGCGTTCAATGTTACCGTTCCCAACGATGCGCCCGCTGGAACGCACATGGTCGATCGATTGGCTGAGCTTGCGCGTGCGTTCGACGTCCAGCTCGATGCGCAGAGTCGTCAGCCGGCGCTCACGGCCACGCCGAGCGAGCGAGAATGGGCATCCTCCGTCTGGGGCGACCTCGGCTCTCACTCCTCGGCGCTGATCAACATCTCCGCTGGCGGATCGGATCGGATCTGGCCCGACGAGCGTTACGTCGCCGTCATGCGCCACATCCACGAACTATCGCCGTCGGCGGTCATCAAGGTGATCGCGTCTCCTGCCGAGGCGGAGCGAGGTGAGACGATTGCTCGCGACGGTGGCGGTGCGTTCGTGAACACGAAGGCGATTCGCGATGCCATGGCTCTCGTCGCCACGACGGATTTTGTTTTCACGCCAGACACGAGCATCGCGCACGCCGCGTCGGCGTTTCAGACGCCGGCTGTCGCGATCTATGGTCGGGGCAAGCGCGCAGAATGGGCGCTATATGGAACGATCGGTCGCAGCGTAGAGCACACGGACAAGCTTCCCGATCTCGGAACTGAGCGGGTACTGAAAGCGATCGACGAAGTGTGGGACGAAGCGCAGCTCAGCCGCGATTGACCAGCTGCGCGACGAGTGCTTCCACGGCGCTCGCGTCGGGCACGCTACCCTGAGCGATTCGCGCTGAGCCGCCGCCACGTCCGCCTAATGCTGTCAGACGCTCTTTCAGCAAACGTCCCGCGTCGACGCCAGAATCCTCAGACGAAGCGAACAGTACCGACGGGGGAATCGCGAGCGCGCCGACCACGACGACGTTCGGCATTCCGAGCATGGCCTGCGCGAGCGTCTTGAGTTCATCCATAGAAGCGGCATCGCGAATGACGACCGTCCGCACACCGCGCTCATCGGGGGTCGCCGCGTCGTAGCGCTGCCGCGCGTGAAAGGTCGCGAGCTCCTTCTCGAGTTTCTTGCGCGCGTTATCGCCTTCCTTCAATCGCTCCGCCTGAGCGGTTACGAGCGGTGCAGCGTCGTCGAGCGACGCCGACAACGACGTCGCAATCAACGCCAGCGATTCGTAGTCGCGGCGAGCGCGACGCACGGCGCGCGTTCCGCAGACGAATTCGACGCGCGTCGCCTTGCGAATCTTTTCCACCGACCGGACGAGTACTACGCCAATCTCGGCCGTCGACCGAACGTGGGTGCCACCGCACGCGCTGCGATCCACGCCGTCGATGTTCACGATGCGCAACGTCCCGTCGCGATCCGACGCTTTACGAAGGCCCGTTGCACTCGCCGCGTCTTCGAACGTCACCGACACCGGTCGCGCGTCGCCAACGATCGCATTTGCGCGTGCTTCCGCAGCGACGAGCTGTTGGTGCGACACCGACTCCGAATCAATGTCGAGCGTCGAGTAGTCGGGGCCAAAGTGCACACTCACCGTCTTGAAGCCAAACAGATCCTCGAACACTGCGGACAGGAGGTGTTGGCCAGTGTGCTGTTGCATGTTGTCGAAGCGCCGCGCCCAATCGATCGTCGCGGCAATCTGACCGCCAGCCGTGTTCAACGGCGTTGTGAGCACGTGTGCGATCCGGTCACCCTCGTCGATCACATCGACGACTTCGATGTTGCCGAGTCGACCGAGGTCGTGCGGTTGACCGCCGGAGGTTGGATAGAACGCGGTTTCCTTCAGATACACGCGCGTTCCATCAGCGCTGCGATCGACGACCTCAGCCGCAAAGGATGTGCGGTAGGCGTCGTGATAGTAGAGTCGATCGGTGCTCGTCATGACGTGCTAGAGGCCAATACCAAAATCGAAGGCGAGGAACCAGCGCCGTGACGTTTCGTTGGCGCTGATGTTTCGGAAGAGTCCGATGCGAGGACCGACGAACACGATCGGCCAAACGATCAACTCGCCGCCAATGTACGACTGATTCTGCTTGACCGTCCACGGATCCTTCCACGTACGCAGGCCGGTGGCGGCGAGTCCGAATCCGGAGCCAAAGCCGCCATAGCCGTGCGACACGTACGCGAGCGACGCTCGGCCGCCTGACACGCCGGGTTCGGCAAACAGTGCGAGGTTGCGCGAATGATCTCGGCCGTTCTTCTGCCAGTCCTGGCCAACAACGACGCCGAGGGCGGCGGACGCTTTTTGCGGCGTACCGAAGCGAAGGCCGAGTGCGGGAACGACGTGCGTTCGCGGCATCGTGTCTTCTTTTGCCTGCGCGGCGAGCGTTCGTGCGCTCAGTGCCGCGATCACGACGAATGTCGCGACGATCCGTCGATTGCCCTGCGCTCGGAAATTGGCCGCCCGCATCAGCATGAAATCAATGGATTGGGCGTCACCGCAAGTTGCAAGGGACGACGACGCTACGTTCTCGAAACCTCACCCGCAGTTCACTTGCGGGAATCCGTGCCACGTCGATTGGCTGGGTCATGACCGCAGGCACAGGACAGCCAGGCGCGGGGCCAGTGCGACGCAGCGCGACTTCGATGCCAGCCGAATCCTGTTCGACCGACTCGATGACGATGTCGTAGCCCGCACTCGGTCGCGCACCGAGTCCCGCGACGACGATCATCTCGCGACTGAAATCGATCTCCGGGAGCGACGGCGCGGGAATGAAGGGCCGATTGATCCGCGCCCAGAGCGCGCGCCAATTCGCGGAGTCTCGAACGACTGTTCGTACCGGGTCCACCACGCCGGTGTACGCCGAGAAGCCGCCGTCGCCGTCATGAAGGCGAGTGACGGGCACCGGCCCGCGTTCGGCCGACGGCTGCGCGTCGAGTGATGCGCTCGATCCCACGCAGAGAGCGACGAGGCCTGTGAGAAGCGCGCGGCGCGTCATTCGGTCTGCGCTCGCTGAAAGGCGAAACGTGGCCAATGCTCGCGCGGCACGCTGCGAATTCCCAGAGCGAGGATTGCGCAGGAAATGAAGCCAACGATCGATAGCACGACCAACAGATCGCGACTCGCGGTGATCGCGGCGGTGCGTTTCGCTTCGACGTCGAGCGTGATGCGCAGCAAGCCAATGGCCTTCTGCGGCTCGAGCGTCTTTTCGCCGCGTTCTACGGCGGCGATGTAGTCGCTTCGATCCTTGATGGAATCACTCCCGAGACTCAGCACGCGCAGTTGCATCGCGGCGTAAATCATCCCCGCGAATACGAACAGCAGCACGATGGTAGGAGCAATCAGGAGGAGCTTACGATCGAGGCGCACTCACGTAATTAAGCACAAATGCACCTCGGGCGCGGCGAACATGCGGATGGGGAGGGAACTGCAGCCAACACCGCGACTCACGAGCAGCGCGTTGGCTTCGTTGCACCCAACCTGATAGCGCCCGCGACAGTAGCGACGGCTGAGATGGCCGCCCGGGACGATGACCGGTGTGCCCCACGGAAGCGCGATCTGTCCACCGTGGGTGTGCCCGCAGAGCGCCAACTCGAAGTCCCGGTCGCCGATTTCCGCGAGCACGTCGGGCGAATGCATGAGCACGATTCGCGTCCCGGACACGCCGTCGAGCGCGAGGTCGGCGCGCGGACTGCCGGCGGTCGCGTCGTCCAGCCCGCAGATGACGACGTCGCCGAAAGGCTCGGGAAGTCGCACGTTGCGGTTCGTGAGGACGCGAATTCCCGCGCGTTCGAGTCCCGCTTCGACGAGCGCGTGGTCGCAGTGCAGATCGTGATTGCCGAGCACGGCGTATTTGCCGAGCGGGGCAGGAACGGCCGCGAGTAGCGGCGCAATGCGTTCGATGTCGGCGCCTCGAACGGACACGAAATCGCCGCCGAGTAGCAGGACATCGGGCTGCATGGCGGTGAGCGCAGCGCACGCGTCGGCCAAGGTGCGGCCGTCGGTCATTCCGCCAGCGTGAAAATCCGATGCAAATGCAAGACGGAGCACAGGGCGCGGGCGGTGCGTGGCCGCTCGCTCCGGGCTCAGCGTGATCTCAGAGGTGCGAACGCGGCCCTGGAGCCCGAGCGCGTGAGACGCTCGCGCCGCCCAATTGCCGGGGCGGAGCAGGGTTTCGAATAGGAACTCGATCGACCGTCGGTCTCTCGAGTGACGGCGCTTGTCGGTTTCGGTTGTGGCAAGCGTTACGTCGGTCATTCGTCCTTGGGTTCGTCCACTTCTGCGTCAGCGTCGCTGTCCTGCCCATCAGTATCGGCACTTTGCCGGCCAACCTTTTTTCGAGGCCGGCCGCCCTTTCCCTTGACGGCGTCGGCCTCGAGCATGGCGAGGTACTCTCGCTTGGCGGCGGCGAGCAACTCGCTTTCTGGTCGTTGCTCGCCCGACCGGCGCGCCTTCTCACGCCGATAGTGCTCGAGAGCTGTCGCTCCGCTGTCGCGGGGTCGTATAGGCGACGTAACACGGGGCGGGACGGTGTTCTTGGCTTTGGTCACGGGACAACCACCACGCCAGGAACTGCTATTACCCCCGGAACGATGATCGTTGCCGGTGCCACCCGGTTCGTGTCGAAGGCAAGACGTGCCAGAATGGTCGCCTGACCGGCCGCCACCGCCGTGACGATGCCGTCCTGGTTAACGATAGCGATTCGCGGCTCCAGCGAACGCCACAGGAGCTGCCCTCTCAGGGTGTCCGGCAGATTCACCAGAAGCTGTACCGTCTGGCCAACGGCAAGGGTCGCTTGGTTGGGCGACAGGACGAAGCTGATCGCCGGGGCACCGGCGAAGGAAAGGCCGCCAAGACTGGCGACGAGCGGCGGCGTCGACTGGTCGCAGGCGACAAGGGTCGCTCCCGCGATCGCGAGCGCCAAAACTGGATGCATTCGCATACGGAAATTCTGGACACTATCCATGCCGCCATCGCTAAGAAATGCACATCTCCGATGCGAGTGTTGGTGTGACCAATCAGCTTGCTGCAATGGTCTTATCTCTCGACGCCCATCCGAGCCGTGTCCCTGTCATGCCTGATGCTGACCTTGTTCTTGTCATAGACGACGAGCCCGCGATCCGTCGCGCCGTTCGAGACGCGTTGCGCGAAGTCACCGTGCGCGTCGACGAGGCGGCGAACGGAATCTCCGGCGTCGATGCGGCCACGAGCGGTCGCCCCGATCTCGTCGTCCTCGACCTCGGCTTGCCCGACATGGCCGGCGTCGACGTCTGCCGTGAGATTCGTCAGCGCTCGGCGGTGCCGATCATCGTTCTATCGGCGCGGCACTCCGAGCACGAAAAGGTCGACCTGCTCAATGCGGGGGCCGACGACTACGTCACGAAACCATTCAGTGTCATGGAGCTCGCGGCGCGCGCGAAAGCGCAGATCCGTCGGGCCAAGACACTCGCGGCGGCTACGGGCAGCGCTACACCGGTTGCGATCGGCGGACTCGTGATCGATACGATCTCGCGAAAGGTTTCTCGTGATGGCACGCAGCTTCACCTCACGCCGATTGAGTGGCAGATTCTTGCAACGCTCCTCAGCGCTGCTGGACGCACGCTCACGCACCAGCAGATCTTCGATGCGGTGTGGGGCCGGCAGTTCGGAAGCCCGCAGCAGTACCTCCGCGTGCACATCACGAATCTCCGTCGCAAGATCGAAATGGATCCCGCTGCTCCGCAGATCATCGTCACTGAACCCGGCGTCGGATACCGCGCAGAACTAGCGCGTTGAGTTATGGTACGCCGTCGCGACCTCACGAGCTGGATCGTATGGATCGCGCTGATGGCCATCGTCACCGTGGTGATGGTGCAGATGCGGGACAGTATCGATCAGGTGCATGTGGTGCTCGTGTATCTGCTCGTGATTTTGGGCGCGAGCACGTCGGGCGGGCGAATGTTGGCCATTCCGCTCGCCTGCGTCGGTTTCCTCCTCATCGATTACTATTTTCAGCCGCCGTACGGCCGAATTGGGGACGGTAAGCCGCTCGATTTCGTCGCGCTCGCGGCGTTTCTCGTCACCGCGATCGTCGCGAACCATTTGCTGGTGCGAGCGCAGACGGAAGCCGAGGAAGCCGACCGTCGTGCGGTAGAAATCGCGTCACTCGCGCGGCTCGGGTCTGAAACGCTCAGCGCAGGCCGAGCCGAAGATGCGCTCGCGCGTATCGCGGAGGTGATTCGCTCGACACTCAACGTCACCGAGTGCTCGATCATCGCGTGGGATCGCGAGCGCGGTTTCGGCCCGTCCACCCGTGACGCCGCGAGCACCATCAAGGCCACCGATGAGCCCGTGCTTCTGCGCGCGATCGAGCAGGCCGCGCCTTCGCTCGTACAGCCCTCGGGCGAAGTGCTTCGCGCATCGCTCGGCGAACAGCGGGTAGTGTCGAGCAATGGCGATGGCGTTCAGAAGATCCTGTTTCCGTTGTCGGTGCAGGGGCGCGTCGTCGGCATTCTCACGGTCGCCAACGTCAATGTGGTGGAGCTGGATCCTTCCCAACGGCGCTTTCTCGACGCGATTTCGTATTACGCGGCGCTGGCAGCCGATCGTGTGCGGCTGGTTGCCGAAGCCGAGCACGCCGAGGCGTTGCGCGAGGCGGATCGACTCAAGGACATCGTGCTCGCATCAGTGTCTCACGATCTCCGCACGCCGTTGACGACGATCAAGGCCCTGGCGCAGAGCGAAGGGATGCAGGGAAATCGGTCTGCCGAAGCGATCGAAGAGCAGGCTGATCGCCTGGGTCGGCTCGTCAGCGACTTGCTCGATCTATCGCGACTCAAGGGCGGCGGATTTACGGCCATCCCCGAATTGAACACGGCCGAAGATCTGATTGGCGCCGCGGTTCGTCAGACGCGTGGGCTGTTCAGCGAGCGAACGTTGCGAACGGTCATCGATCTGTCGTCGCCGGCGCTGGTGGGGTACTTCGACTTCTCGCAGTCCCTCCGAGTCCTCTGCAACCTCCTGGAGAACGCGGTCCGGTATTCTCCGCCCGATGAGCCGATCGAGCTTGCGACTCGGCGCGAGGGCACGACGCTCGTTTTCACCGTGTCCGACCGCGGTCCGGGTGTGCGTGAGGAGGATACGAGGAGAATATTCGAGCCGTTCTACAGGGCGAAAACGGCGGCACCGGACGCCGGGCGGGCGGGGTTGGGATTGTCGATTGCGCGGACGCTCGCCGAGATCCAAGGGGGATCGCTTGGATATGTGCCCCGAGCAGGAGGGGGGAGTGTTTTTTCGTTTCAGCTGCCAGCCACGGAGTTGAGGCCAGACGCGTTGGAGCAGCCAGCGTAAGAGCGCACCGGCCGAACAGCGCGACGGCCGAACAGCGCACCGGCCGAACGACGCACCGGCCGAACAGCGCACCGGCCGAACGACGCACCGGCCGAACAGCGCACCGGCCGAACAGCGCACCGGCCGAACAACGCACCGGCCGAACAGCGCACCGGCCGAACGGCGCACCGGCCGAACGACGCACCGGCCGAACAACGCACCGGCCGAACAACGCACCGGCCGAACAACGCACCGGCCGAACAACGCACCGGCCGAACAGCGCACCGGCCGAACAGCGCACCGGCCGAACAGCGCACCGGCCGAACAGCGCACCGGCCGAACGACGCACCGGCCGAACGGCGCACCGGCCGAACGGCGCACCGACGTTAAGGACGCCCGTCGCGGTGTTTGGCCGTCGCGGTGTTTGGCCGTCGCGGTGTTTGGCCGTCGCGGTGTTTGGCCGTCGCGCTCTTCGGCCGCTGCGCTCTTCGGCCGCTGCGCTCTTCGGCCGCTGCGCTCTTCGGCCGCTGCGCTCTTCGGCCGCTGCGCTCTTCAGCTTTTTCGAAGTAACTTCTGGTGTCTCTCTCCTCTCAGATACTATCAGAAATCCGTAACTCGTTGTAAAAAAGACACATACAGAATCGAACCAGCAATGAATCCGATCTTTATCTGATCTTTGTGTGATAGCTATCGACGCCGAGCTGTAGACCAGATACTTTCATTCCACACCGCCGAGTGCCCCCCAAACGTCTCTCGGTGGTGTGAAAAAGACGACAGGAGCTTAGGTGTTCGCGCCATGAGGGGTGGGTGGGAAATCATGCGCGACGCCTGACTCCTGTTCGTCGTTTCTGGAAGGGTAGTTCTGAGTGAGCAATCATCAGGGCTACCCTTCCTCTCGTTTTAGGGTGGCAGCGCCGCGGCTCAGTGCTCGGCGACGAGCGCGCTCTCGGCGAATCCTTTGGTCTGCGACAGCCCTACGATCAGGAGCGCAAAGGCCAGGTAGGCCACCGCCCACTGATAGGGTAGCGTCGAGCCAACCCGCCAGGGCAAGTAGATGCCGCCCGATGGCGTGACCGAATGGATGAACCCGAATAGGGCCAAGACCGAACAGGTCAGGAGGGCGATCGCCGCCGCCTTGACCCTCCGGTCGATCAGGAACGCGACCGCGCCGCCCCAGAGCATCGCCGTCAGAATGAACCCATGGGCGAGCAGGATCATCACGGCGCAGGTGCTGATGAAGTCCGGATTCGTGATGCCAGTTGCCTTCATCGTTCCGGCTGGGTCGATCGCTGCCGACATCAGCGCGCCGTTGTAGACCTGGGACAGGAAGATCTGGACGAGCTGGGCAACCGACGGGAAAATCGCCAGCGTCACCGCTGCGGCGTGTCGCCTCGGGGTGGCCAGGTAACTCTGGTCCGTGATGTCGAGGGCGACGAAGACCAGAATCGGGGCCAGCGCCGGTTTCGGGAGCGCGTCGGCCATGAACGCGATGTACCCAAAGATTCCGCCGAGTCCAATGAAGAGACCCGTGGCGAGCGTATAGCCGGCGCGTCCACCCATCGCCTTGTAGGCGGGATGACCGATGTACGGCGTTGTCTGGCTGACGCCGCCGCACACTCCGGCAATGATCGTTGCGAAGGCCTCGGTGAGCAGAATGTCGCGCGTGTTGTAGTCGTCGCCCGCGAGACGCGCGCTTTCCGTCACATTGATACCGCCAATCACCGTCAGAATCGCGAAGGGCAGCGCGAGCGGGATGTACTCGCGTACCGCGATCGGCATTCCATGCCAAAATCCTAAAGACGGAAGCGGCAGGCCGAGCGGGAAATGCGCCACCGGTACTGTAACGTGGTGAACCGACAGGCCTAGTGCTCCGAGACCGTAGTACAACGCGGCGCCGATCACGACGCTCGCCAGCACTTCGGGGGCGCGATACGGCAGGCGGATCTTTGCTACGAGTGCGTAGACGATCACGCCGAGCGCCATCATGCCGACGATTGGCTCGCCGAAGATCTCGCCCAGCTGCAGAGTGCCGAGCAGCGCGATACCCACGCCGCCGATGGAGCCGAGCAGGCCAGCTTCCGGAATCGCTTTGCGAATCGAGTCGCCGAAGAACGACATGATGAGCTTGAACACGCCCATCAGAACCATCGCCGCCATCCCAACTTGCCAGGCGACGATCGCGGCGTCGTCGACCGACATCTTGGCCTTGGCCGCGAGAAACGCTGGACCGAGGACCGTCAGCGCCATGCCGATCGTCGAAGGAGCATCGAGACCGAGTGGCATGGCCGTCACGTCGGTGCGGCCCGTACGACGAGCGAGGCGAATCGCCATCACCGTGTACACGATGTCGCCGAACATCACGCCGAACGCCGTGCCCGGGAACATGCGCGTGTAGACGAGCGTGGCCGGGAAGCCGAAGCCCGCGACGAGAATTCCCGCGAGCACGGCGAGATTCACGACGTTGTCGAGCATCAAGCCGAAGAAGGCGTTGATGTCGCCCCGCGCTGCCCATCGATACGACGGTGGCGCAGGCGGTCGCAGTGCGGTCGGAGTCACCTCGGCGACGACGCTCATGGCGCACGAAGATAGGATGGCGGACCCTCCCGGGCTACGGTAGGTTTGCCTGTCCTTTCCCACACTTCTTCGAAACTGAGGCGATGATGCGTCATTGTTTGCTCTACGCAGGCGGATTTGAGCGGAATTTCCCGGCGCTCAAAGCCGGCGCGACCACCTTCGAGGGAACCGATGGCGGAACACATCCGCTTCCGGAGATTCCAACGGGCGTCGACGGCGTGCGCGTGAGCTACATGGAGAAGGCGGGCAAGAAGTTCTGCGCCGTGCGCGTGCAGTCGGGCAAGAACGACATCCCGCTCAAGAACGAAGTGCTGCTCGACGCACCCACGCACCTCGGCCATGGTGTTCGGTTCGGTCCGGAGCCGACGGTCGTGACGGACGAAATCATGGCAACGCTTCTCGCCGACATCATGGCGAAGAATCCTGATCAGAAGATGCAACTCGCCAACGCGCGAGCCAGCTTCTCGGTTACGGGTCAGGGTCGCTAGACGTGCGCGCGTTCGGCCGGGTCATCGCACGATGCGCGGCGGGTGCGCTCGTCGCGGGCCCGGCGCTCGCGCAGGTTGCGCCGCAAACCGAATCCGACGCGTACACGCGGTACGAGCTGCTTGCGCCGGGCACGGCGAAGTTCCGCATCATATATGAAGTGACGGCGAATACGGCCGGCGCGACGTACTACTTCAATCCCATTCGGAAGGGGAGCGTCGCCACCGACGAGAGCGTCTTCGATCGGGCGACGGGCAAGCCGTTGGCCTTCGACGTCGTTGGCAGCACGATCGCGCGCGCTGGCGGTGTGCGAAGCAACGACACGACGCAAACGTACATCCGCGTGAAGCTGGCCCGTCCCGTACCACCGGATGGCGGGGAAGCACGCGTGCTCATAGACAAAACGTACGAAGACGCGACGAGTTACTTCGTGCGCGGCGACACGATCGTCTTCACGCGCCCGCTCGGCATCAAGCGCAATTCGGTTGTGCTGCCGAAGGGATACGAGCTCATCTCGAGCAACTATCCGTCGCAAGTACTGCAAGAGCCGGATGGTCGAATCGGCATCAGCTTCTGGAACAACACGCCTGCCGAAGCGCCGGTAACGCTCCGTGCCCGTCCGGTAAATGGCGTCACCGACGGCAAGTCGAGCGTAGCCCGCAGCCGTCTCGACGAACGTGCGCATCAGAATCGAGAGATCGTGTATTTCCTGCAGCAGCCGGAAACGCACGCGTTCGATCTGTATCACGACTACACCGAGTCGCGCGTTGGTACGAGCACGTACATCAACGAAGTGCGCGCCGGTAGCACGGTGTCGAACCCACGCGCTCGCAATCTCGACACGGGCGACGATCTCAAGTGGGAGATCCTCAAGGGCGACGCGATCACGAAAGCGAAGTTGCCCGTTCGCGACGTGACGCCGCAGAGCGAGATCGTGGTGTTTCGCTTCGAGCCCGTGAAGACAGGCGAATCGATCCGGCTGCGGATGTTCGAGACGTATACCGACACCGCGCGCTACAAGCTCGTGAATGACGAGTTGGTCTGGGATCGCAGCTTCGGACGTCCCGCGAACGCTGTCGTGCTGCCCGCTGGATGGGTGCTCACCAACAGCTCGATCCCGGCGACACTGAGCACTCTGCCCGACGGCCGGATGCGTGTGGACTTCATCAATCCGCGTCCCGACGAGATCGCTGTCCTCCTCACGGCCCGTCGGCGAGCGAAGTAAGCTCGGTTCCTAGATCCAGCGGCGCACGCGCCGGCAATAGTCGTCGTATTCCACGCCGAATTCGCGCTGGAGATACGCCTCCTCGCGCGCGATCACCAAGCGTCGAATGGCGAGGAGCACGATTGGCAGCATAAATAGCGGCCAGAGAGAGTTGAACATCGCCGTGACGCCGAGGTAGAGCAGCGACATGCCGGTGTACATCGGGTTTCGAGTAAACCGGTATGGGCCATGTTGAACCAACCGCGATGCCGCTCGAATCGGGACGATTGCCGTATGAGCACGCGCGAACGTGAGCATTCCCGAAGCGGCGAGTGCAACCCCGGCAGTCGCTACGGCGAGCCCGGCAAAACCAAATGGCTTTGACGCCCACACCGGAACGATCGAGATCGGTCGGATCCACCGACCGATGAACAGGGCCGCGATAAAACCAACAACGAAGTAAAGCGGAGGCGGAATCCACACGCCCGGGCCACGCGAGTTCATGTCAGCCATGATCAACCCTGGCTGTCGTGGGCGGCGCTGTCAAACGAAGATTTTGACATCCCGCTCGACCCTTGACCCTAACACCGGTTGGCGGCACACTCGATGACTCTCGATTCCGTCCTGCCGTGGAGGCGTCATGTTCCGCCAAGCCAATGCTGTGCGAGCGACGCTCGCGCTCGCGATTCTCGTTGCCGTTCGCCCTCAGCCAACGCTCGCTCAATCGTCGGAGCCGATTCGTTTTGCGCGAAACGCCGGCGTCGCGAACGACGGTCGGGTTGCCTTCACCTATCAGGACGACATCTGGGTCGTTGATGCCGACGGGACGAATCCGCACCGATTGACGGTGAACGTGGCGCGCGATTTCTCGCCGCGCTTCTCACCCGACGGCAAGTGGATCGCATTCACGAGCGCGCGCACCGGCAACAACGACGTCTTCATCATGCCATCGACGGGTGGCGAGCCGAAACAGCTCACGTGGTATTCGGGCGACGATCAAGCGCTGTACTGGACGCCCGATGGAAAGGGCGTGGTGATGTCGAGCGCGCGCGGCGCGAACGCCTGGGGTTCACCGCTGTACGTGCAACCGATCGATGGGAGCGTCGCCCGCCCGCTCGGTATGGGCATCGCGCGCGCCGGAATGATGAGTCAGGACGGGTCGATGATCGCGTTCAATCGCAATCTCCCATCCACGTGGCGCAAGGAATATCGTGGCAACGCAGCGGCGAACATCGTCGTGATGAATGTCAGCAATGGCAGCATCAACGAACTGACAAATACGGATCTTTCAAAATTCAAAACGTTCGCCAACAACGTGTTTCCGATGTGGGGCGCGGACGGAATGATCTACTACGCGTCGGAGGTGGATGGCACGTTCAATCTCTGGCGAATGGCGTCAAAGGGTGGCGCGGCGCAGCAGGTAACGAACTTCAAGAGCGGCGGCGTGTTCTTCCCGTCGATTTCGCCAGATGGCAAGCGAATCGTCTTCCAGCACGACTTCGATCTCTATACGGTCGACGTGCCAAACGGAAAGCCGAAGAAGCTCAACCTGTCGCTCGCCTTCGACGCCAAGGACTTCGACATCGACGTCCTCGCTGCGCAGAGTCACGCCGAAGGCTTCAGCATTTCGCCCAGCGGTGAGTACATGGCGGTGGACTATCACGGCGAGATCGTGATCGTGCCAACCGAGCAGGGCGTCGGCGAAAAGACGCAGGTGACAAGCTCGCCCTGGCGCGAACGCGCCGAAGAGTATTCGCCCGACGGTCGCAAGGTCGCGTACATCTCGGACGAGGGCGGCGAACAACAGGTCTGGGTCTACGACATCGCGGCCGGCACTCGAAAAAAGTTGACCACTGCGCCCGGTGACAAGGACAATCTCCTCTGGGCGCCAAACTCGCAGAAGCTCGCGTTTGGATCAGACAACAAGATCCTCGAAGTCGACATTGCCGGAGGACCGCTACGCGAGCTCGCGAAGAATCCTGCTGGCGGTTTCACCGTCTCACAATATTCGGCCGACGGAAACTGGTTGGTCTATAGCCGCCGCGACGACGAGCAGAATTCCGAAGTCTTCCTTTACGACATCAAATCGAAGAAGGAATACAATATCTCTCAAAGCCAGTGGAACGAGTCGAACGGCCAACTCACGCCCGACGGCAAGACATTGGTGTTCGCGTCGAATCGTGATGGTGGGTCGAACCAACTGTTCGCCGTATCGCTAGCGCGCATGACCGAGGACCCGAACGATCCGCTGGTACGCGAACGTAACCGACGCGCGACCGGCGCAGCCGGCGGACGTGGCAATGCAGTCACGGTGCGAGGAGCAGAAGGCGACGGTGCCGGCGCGCCGGTGTCGATCAGCGTCGATCTCAAGGGCATTGATCGCCGCGCCGTTCAACTCACGCGCGGAACGTCGGGCGTCGGATCGTACTTTCTTTCGCGCGATGGACGCACGGTGTATTACTCCGTCGGAGGAGGATTCGGCGGACGCGGTGGCGGCGGTGGTCGTGGCGCCGCCGGGGCCGATGCATCGCAGAACGGCCTGTATTCGGTGAGCATCGACGGCCGCGATCGTCGTCGCATCGCGGCGGGAACGTTTGCCGGCATGCAGCCAACTGCCGACCGTCGCGCAGTGTACTTTCGCGGTCAGGTGCGCGCGCCGGCGGAAGACGCGCCGCCGCAGGGCCGAGGCGGTGCTCCCGCGGTCGTCGGCTTCCCAATTGAGCGACTAACGATCGGCGCAGGTGCTCCCGCGGGTGGCGGTCGCGCTACGCAGGCCGGCGCACCGGCCGCGTCGGCAGGTGAGCAGGTCAACTTCAACTTCAACGTGAAGGTCGATCGTCGCGACGAGTGGAAGCAGATTCTCGACGAGTCGTACCGCGTCATGAAATACCGCTACTACGATCCGCAGATGCACGGCAAGGATTGGGCGGCGATCTACGCGCGGTATTCGCCGCTGCTCAAGTACGCCGGCACGAACGAAGACGTATACGACATCGCCAACGCGATGATCGGCGAACTGAGTTCGTCGCACACGGGTGTGAGCGGACCATCGAGCGTCAACGTGCCACGCGCGTACACCACGCGCTACCTCGGCTTCGAGATGGAGCCGTCAAACGGCAAGTATCGCGTGTCGCATGTCTATCGTGACGGCCCGGCCGACAAGGACTGGATCGACATCAGCAACGGCGACTACGTGCTCGCCGTCGATGGTCAGGATGTGAAAGCGGGCGACGACTACTGGAAGATCCTGAGTCAGACCGAAAATGAATACGTTCCCGTGAAGGTCTCGAAGACGGCCGACGGCGCGAACGCCAAGACGTTCCGTATCGCGACGGTCACCAACCTCACGAACATCAAGTACGAGGAGTGGGTCGAGAACAATCGCGATTCCGTCGACAAGGCGACGAATGGCCAGATCGCCTACGTGCACATTCGCGCGATGGATCAACCGTCGCTGGAACGCTTCCAGAACGAAATCGATCGCTTCTGGCAAAAGAAGGGCATCATCGTCGACATCCGGAACAATGGCGGCGGTAACATCGACCAGGAGCTTCTCGATATTCTCGAACGCCAGCCATATCAGTTCTGGAATAACCGAAATGGCTCACGAACCTGGGGCCGCCGTCCGCGTCAGGCGATCGTCGGACCGAAGGTCATGATGACGAACTACCGCTCAGTGTCCGACGCCGAAGTCACGCCCGCCGGCTTCAAGCAACTCGGACTCGGCAAGGTCGTCGGCAATCCTACATCGGCGCAGGTGATCGCAACCGGCAGCTACAACCTCATCAACGGCGGTACGATCCGAACGCCGGGCTCGTTGGTCGTCACGTGGGATCCGTCGAAGCCGAACAACTACGGCGTCGATCTCGAGAACTACGGCGTACCGCCGGACGTGTGGGTCAAGAACTCCCCCGCCGACGATGCGAAGGGTTTCGATCACGAACTCAAGGTCGCGATCGAAGAGGTGCTCAAGATGTTGAAGGCCGCCCCAAAGGTCGCTTCCTTTTGATCCGAGAGCGGGACAGACTTCGGAGTCGCTTTCACGTCGAGTGTATTCGATGACAGACTTCAAGAAACCGAACGACGACGAGCTCAAGAGCAAGCTCACGCCGTTGCAATACCAGGTCACGCAGCACGAAGGAACAGAGCGGCCGTTTCAGAACGCATACTGGGACAACCACGAAGCCGGCATCTATGTCGATGTCGTCTCCGGCGAGCCGCTCTTCAGTTCACTCGACAAGTTCGATTCCGGCACCGGTTGGCCGAGCTTTACCAAACCACTGGTGCCGGACAATGTCACGACGAAAACCGATCGCAGTCTGTTCATGTCGCGCACCGAAGTGCGCTCTGCGCACGCGGACTCGCACCTCGGTCATCTCTTCGACGACGGCCCCAAGCCGACCGGCCAACGGTACTGCATGAACTCTGCGTCGATGCGTTTCATTCCAGTATCCAAGCTCGCCGAGGAAGGATATGGCGAGTACTTGTCGCTTTTCGAAGACGCGAAGAAGTAGCTAGTGAAAATCGGGATCGTTGGCGGCGGCGCGATCGGCAGCTACCACGCCGGCCTGTTGAGCCGCGCCGGAACGTCGGTCCGCCTCGTCACGCGCGGAGATCATCTGGCCGCGATCAACGAGCGCGGACTCGAGGTTCGTACGCCAGATGAAAAGTTCGTTGAAAAGATCGACGCAACGAGCGATGGCGCGCGCGTCGCGGACTGTGACTACGTCATCGTCGCGGTCAAAGGCTATTCTCTCCCAGACGTCGCGCCCGATCTCGCCGCCGCCGCGAAGAACGGCGCAGCCGTCGTACCGCTGCTCAACGGCGTCGACGTGGCCGAGCGCCTCGAAGGGCTCGGCGTACCGCGTGCGTCGATCATCGGCGGGCTCGCCGCCGTCAGCGTATTTCGCATCGCCCCCGGCGTGATCGAACGTCGCAGTCCATTCGATCGCATTGTTCTCGGCGAGCTCGATCGCGTTTCGCGCGACCGTACGACGCGGCTCGTCGAAGCACTCGCGGCTGGCGGAACCGCGGCACGCGTGAGCGACGACATGCCGCTCGATCTCTGGCGCAAGTTCGCGTTCATCGTTCCGATGACAGTCGTCTCAGGTCTTTCTCGACGCCCAGTCGGTCCGTCACTCGCCAGTGAACGCGGTCGCGCCCTGCTCCTCGGTTCTCTCGCCGAGATCGTTGCGGTGAGTCGAGCAGGCAACGCGCCACTCGGTGAAGAGGATGCGGAACGATTGCGCACCGACCTTCTTGCTCTGCAACCGGGAACGCGTCCGAGTTTCCTCGCCGATTTGGAGCGCGGTGGTCCGACCGAACTCGATCTTCTCGCAGCAGCGGTCTGCCGGCTTGGGCGTAAAGCAGGAATCCCCACGCCTATTCACGACGTCGCCTCCGCGGCGTTCGAAGCCGCAACAAGCCAGGCGTGAGCGGGCGCTAGTCGCGCGTCCGCCCACGCCCCGTCAACATCAGATTCCTGGTGGCGGCGGCGGCGGTCCGCCTCCTCGGCGTCCACCCATCATCGGTCCGCCCGGCGCCTGCGGAATGCAGCCGTCCGCGATCTGCGACGCCGTCAGCAGCTTGACGGCGGATTCAGCGAATTCCTTTCGTGCTGGCGCGAGCGCATCGTTGATCGACTTCCCCTGTTCCATGATCGCGCGAACCTCTTCCGGCGTCTTGCCCGCTTCGCGCGCGGCACGACTGGCTTCCATGATCGCGCGCAGGCTGTCGAGCGACGACTTGTGCGCCGCAAAATACGCGTCGCTCAGCGACTTGACCTGGGTCTTCTGAACATCGGTGAGCGAGTCCGCGGTCTGAGCGCACCGCATCATCCCACCTGGAGGTCCGCCGCGTCCCGGCCCTCCTGCGCGGCGGCCGCCGCCCTGCGCGTGAACGGAGTGCGTCGTAGCGACCAGCGCGATCGCGGCGACAGCAAGTGACATGCTTCGCATCGGTATCCTCGTGCGTGTTGGTGTACCCATGACTGACACTCATCCGCGGCAGAGCATTCCATCTTCGCGCTATCTTAGTGCCATGCCCGCCAGCCCGAGCCGTGCGCCGGAGTCGCCGACATCGACGTATGCCTGGTACGTCGTTGCCGTTCTGACGCTGGCAAACATCAGCGGCTACGTCGATCGACAGATTCTCGTCGCGCTCGTTGGGCCGATCGAACGAGAGTTCGGCATTTCCGACGTTCAGATGAGTTATCTGATCGGACTTGGCTTCGCGCTCTTCTATTCGATCCTCGGCTTTCCGATTGCGAGGTTGGCCGACCGATCGAATCGGCGGAACATCATGGCGTCGGGCGTCACGCTGTGGAGCGTGTTCACCGCGCTCTGTGCCACCGCACAAACGTATGGCCGGCTGTTGTTCTTCCGAATCGGCGTCGGCGTCGGTGAAGCAACGATCAATGCGCCGAGCGTCTCGCTGCTTGCCGACTACTTCCCGAGCGAGCGACGCAGCAGAGCACTGAGCGTATACTCATTAGGAATCTTCCTCGGTTCCGGCATCGGGTATTTCATTGGCGGGTGGGTCGTACAGCTCGTAGGCGTGCACGAGTCGTGGACAGTCCCGGTGATCGGCAACATCCGTCCCTGGCAATCCGCGTTTCTCGTTGTTGGCCTTCCCGGGCTTCTCATTGCACTCCTTCTGCTCACGGTGCGAGAGCCACGTCGCTCCGGCTCCGTGTCGACCGTGCGCGTTCCGTTGAGTGATTTCATCGCGTATGTGCGCGCCAACCGACGCGCCTTCGCCACGCATGCACTCGGATTCGCGCTGGCTGGCACCGTGAATCTCGGGATCGCGGCATGGTTGCCAACGTTTTTCCGGCGGACGTACGGCTGGGAAGAGGCTGCGGCGCTTCGCGTTCAAGGCCTACTCACGATGACCATCGGCGTCGTCGCCGTTGTTGCCGGAGGTTGGACGTCGGATTGGTTCGTTCGCCGCGGCAAGGTGGATGGACCATTTCGCGTCGGGATGATCGCCGCGGTCGGCATGCTTGCGTCGGCTACTGTGTACCCACTCATGCCAACGGCCACGCTCGCGATTGTCGGACTCGCTGTCGTGAATTTCTTTGCAGCATTTCCCTTCGGTGCGGCAGCGGCAGCCGCGTCAGAGATGGTTCCACCGCCACTGCGTGCCCAAGGTGCCGCGCTCTACTTCCTCACGCTGAACCTGATCTCCGGAACGCTCGGCCCAACGTCCGTCGCGCTGTTCAACGACCACGTGTTTGGTCGCGCGCAGGTGCGCTATTCCCTCGTTGTCGTCCCCGCGATCGGAATGACCATGACACTCGTGCTGCTCGCCGCAGGGCTCGGCGCCTACCGGAACACGCTCGCGTATCGAGAGCAATGGATGCGCGAGCAATGATCGCCGTCTGATCAGGCACATCGTCTGCACACTCTCTGCGCAACCTTCAGCGGAGCGTGCAGTGATGGAGCGCAACGATTTCTCACCGGACGCGCCTGCGTCGAATCAGTCGGGTAACGAGCAAAACGCCGGCAATAGCGGCTTCGCCGATCGCGCGCGCAACATCGCCGGCTCGACGCACGACAAACTAGCCGACGTTGGATCGAACGTTCGCGAGCGCGCAGGGAACCTCAAGGATTCTCTCGCTGACGCACTTGAGACTGGTGCAAACAAGCTTCGGCACCGCCAAGGTGATCTCGCCGGCTCAACGGGAAGTGGCTCCGTTGCCGTCGAGGCCGACAGTCGGCCCGCCGATGTGTCGACGAATGTCGCTGGTGGAATGCAGGCCACTGCGTCCTGGCTTCGCGACGCCGACATCGACGGCATGACGTCGGGAATCGAGCGTCAGGTAAAGGAACATCCGGCTCGCTCGCTGCTCATCGCGGTCGGTCTCGGATACCTCATCGGGAAGGCATTCCGACGTTAGCGGTCGTTACGTGACGCACGCTTCGCGCACCACACCCGGTATAGGCACGCTGCTTCGCGATCTCGCCGAAGAGAGCGCCGCGCTCGCGCGCGCCGAGGTGCGCGTCACGAGACTCGAGCTTGGAGGAGTCGCGCGCGGAATTGGTAAAGGCACCGCGATCGCCGCAATCGGCGGAGTTTTCGCGCTACTTGGCGGATTGTCGCTGCTCGTGGGCGTCGTTCTGCTGATCGGCGATCAATGGATTCCGTCGGACAGATACTGGGTTGCCGCACTGATCCTGCTCGTCATCACATCCGCTATCGCGGCGTGGCTCGCTCGGCGTGGCGCGAAGTTCGTGTCGCCCTCCGAGCTCGCGCCAACGGAAACTGCAACGACGCTCAAGGAGGACTCGGAATGGCTGAAACAACGGCTGACGTCCGGCGGGACATCGAACTAACGCGCGAACGGATGTCGAGCACGCTCGCGCAGCTCGAGCAAAAACTCAATCTCACCCAACTGGTACGCGACAACCCATGGTCGGCACTCGCTATCGCCGTAGGCGCCGGCGTGCTCCTGAGTGGATCCGGGGCAGACATCAAAGCCGCTGCCGCAACAGTGGGCGCGACTCGAGGTGCCAGTAGCAAGATTGGCGCGGCGCTCGACGACGCCGTTGCGTCGCTCGTGTCGAATGTCCACGGTGTCGTCGAAGAGCGACTCGCGGGCTGGGCGGGTGAACTGAAAGGCGCCATTGGCGCGCCGTCGAACCGAGGCACGTTAGCGAGTCGCGCAGACTAGCGCGCAGCTCGGGCGTTCAATCGAATTCTACTCGAGACGCCGCCTGTGCCGCGCCAACGCGGCCGCGCGTGATGTCAGCTTTCGCGTAGTTCTCGGCACGGACCGGATGTCCGGCGAGCCGACGGAGCATTGAGATCTGGCCGACGTGCGTGAGCGCGTCGGCGATCGGCGCCTGAAAGAGTTCTTCCGCCGACCGATGCAGCGGCGCTCCGCTCGCGAAGTAGTCGTCGAGTCGCTCGAGTGCTACAAAGAATCGCGCGACGTCGCTATTCCAATCGGTCGCTGGCGTGTTCGCCCATTTATGCTCGCCGCGCGCAAGCCAGCTGGCCCAATCCAAGAGATCGCCAATGTGCGCGAGAATCTCTCCGGGGGTTCGCGTTCCTTCTGCGATGCGATAGCTCGCGAATTCCGGCGGCACGTCGCGAAAGGCCTTGCCTCCACGATAAGCGAGCGTGGCCAGCGTGTGGCGAAGCATTTCTCTGCCGCTCGTCTCGGCCGGAATCGTCATCGGTTCGATTCGTCGAAGGAGAGGTTGGAAAAATCCGCGCGCGTCAGCTCCCACACCATTGTATCGCGCGGCTCACCGGGAAAGATCGTCGAATTCTTCTCGAGCGTCGCGATGTGCCGATAGCCAATGCGCCGCGGAATCGCCCCACTCGGTTCGTTGCGAGGATCGCAGCGAATCTCTAGCCGATCGATTTCAGGAAACTCAAATGCCGCGCGGGTGAGTGCAATGACCGCCTCGGTCATGTACCCGTGTCCCGTCATGTGCTTATCGAGCCAGTAGCCGATCTCGAGCGCTCGAGGTCCAATCCGAGCATGGAAGCCAATGCCGCCGAGAAAGTATTGATCACTGCGGCGAAAAATGCCGAAGCCCCAATTCGGGCCCGTCTGAAACGACTCGGCGAATCCAACGATTCGGCGCTCGACATCTTCCAACGGTGTTGGTTCGTTCAACGCCCATGGAATCCACGGGAGCAGATGCTCGAGGTTCTCATCGATCGAGGCCTTCAGCGTCGGAGCGTCTGCGGGCTGGTAGCAACGAAGGACTAACCGCGGCGTGAGAATCTGCGCGGGCATGACGAACGAGTGCCAGGGCGTGGCGGCGGCGAGATCGGTCATGATTCAAATATGTAGCGCCTGTTGCGGGTCCGCATACATTGGTCGGATGAACAAGCAACGACTCGAGGCGTTCAGCGATGGCGTCATTGCCATCCTGATCACCATCATGGTTCTCGAGCTTCGGGTACCACATAGCCCACGGCTCGGTGCGCTCGCCGAGGTGATGCCGACCTTTCTCAGCTATGTGCTGAGCTTTGTCTACCTCGGCATCTATTGGAACAACCACCATCACATGCTGCACTTGACGAAACACGTCAACGGCGGAGTGCTGTGGGCCAATCTCCATCTATTGTTTTGGCTATCTCTGCTTCCGTTCGCTACGGCGTGGATGGGCGAGAACCACTTCGCCTCTGTGCCCACGGCATTTTACGGATGCATTCTGCTCGGCGCCGCGATCGCCTACTGGATTCTTTCTCGTGCAATCATTGCCGTCGACGGCGCGAACTCCGAATTGGCAATCGCCATCGGCAAGGACACGAAGGGAAAGATCTCCCCACTCTTTTATATCGTCGCCATTCCGCTGGCATTCGTGAATCAGTACTGGTCCGACGCGCTCTTTGTTGCCGTGGCGCTGATGTGGATCATTCCAGATCCGCGCATCGAGCGACGCTTCAGGCACCGATAAAAAAGAAAGGCGGAGAGCAGCCTGCTGCTCTCCGCCTTTTTTGTTCTCAGAACGCAATCATGCGTAGCGGATCCACTTTGCCACTTCTGCGAAGCTCGGCTTCTTACCGTACATCAGCATGCCGACGCGGTAGATTCGCGCTGAGAGCCATACCGCGCCGATGCACCCGACGAGCGCTACGAGAATCGACCCGCCCACCTCGAGCGGTGACACCGACGTCAGACCCATGCGCATGGGCATGATGATCGGCGACGACCACGGTAGCCACGACATGACAACCGCGAGTCGGCTGTTCGGATTGATCATCACCGGATTCACCATCAGCCAAGCGCTCATGATGAGAAGCATCACAGGCACCGCGGCCTGCTGGGCTTCCTGTTCGCTATTCACCATTGAACCAGCCGCCGCGTACAGCGCCGCGTAAAAGGTGAAGCCGACGAGGAAGAACGCGATCGCAACGCCGATGACACTCAGCGACAATCCGCCGAGTGCGCCAGCGAACGGCGACGCGCCAGCGGCGCCGGCTGAAGCCGTCGCCGCTGCCGGAGCAACGTTCTTGAGAATGACCGGAAGGATGAACTGCGATAGGTAGGTACCAATGGCGATCCAGGCGACCTGTTGGGTCAACCCAACCGCGCCGACGCCGAGCACCTTGCCGGCGAGCAACGCTTCAGGCTTCACGCTCGAGATCACCACCTCAGCGACGCGCGACGCTTTCTCCTCGAGCACGCCGCGCAGAACGTTCTGACCGTGAATGATGATCGACATGAAGAGCAACACGCCGACGATGACGCCAGCAATAATGCCTGCTTGACCCGATCCACCGCGGCCAGCATCGGTGATTCGTTCGCTCTGCATCTTCAGCGGCATGTGGTTGAATGCACTCACCACACTGTCCGTCAGTCCTTCGCGCTGCAGTCTCACGACTGATACCGATTGTCGAACGGCCGTCTGCAAGCGATCGATATCGGCCACGCTCGAGGCGTTTCGACCAGCATAATAGAACGAGCGGCCGATCATCGTGCTGTCCGTCAGCACCAGGTAGCCAGTCAATCCATTCTTCGCGACGACGTCGGCCGTAGCGCGATCTCGGAGCGCCGGCAGGTCGGCCGCCGACACCTGTTCGACAACCGGTTTTGCGCCGCTAGCGCTCGCGCCGCTATCCGCCATCAGGTTTTGCGAAACGCGCTCGCCGAGCGACGTGCCCGTCGCGTCGAGAATGCGGATGTTACGGACGTTCGATGACGCAGTGCTCTTGGTCGCGATCATGATCATGATCGCGAACACGACGGCCATGAGCGCCGGCACCGCGAGAGTAATCACGATGAACCAGCGCGAGCGAACTCGCTCGAGATATTCGCGCTTGGCAACGATGAGGATCTTATCCATGGCCGGACATCCCCTTTTCGACGCCAGTGGCGCCGACACGCTGAAGGAAAATTTGATGGAGTGATGGCTGCATCAATTCAAAGCGCTCGATATGCGCGCCGGTTTCCAGCAACCGACGCAGCAACACCTGCGTATCTGCGTTTGGCGCCAACTCCAACTCGAAGTAATTGTTGTTGTCGTCCACTTTCAGCACCAGCTGCGTATCGCGAAGCACGGGACCGATGCCATCGTGATGGCCGCCGGCCACCGTCAATGCGATGTTCCGTGCGCCCGCGCCCTGCTTCACGCCGGCAACGGTGCCGTCGAGCACCTTTTCGCCGCGTGCGATGATGCACACGGAGTCGCACATCTTCTCAGCATTGTCCATGATGTGCGTACTGAAGATCACCGTCTTGCCTCGGCGCTTCAGATCGACGACCGCATCCTTTAGCGCTTGCGCGTTGATCGGGTCGAGTCCGCTGAACGGTTCGTCGAGGATGACGAGATCCGGATCGTGCAGCAGCGCGGCGATGAATTGCACCTTCTGCTGCATACCTCGCGACAGTTCGTCGACCTTTGCGTCGCCCCAATTCTTTCCGTCGCCGCTGAGACTGAATCGCTCCAGCCATTCGTCGATGCGCTTCGAGGCTTCTTTCGGCGAAATTCCTTTGAGTTCGGCGAGGAACAGCAGAACACGACGTACCTGCATCTTCTTATACAGTCCGCGCTCTTCGGGCAGATACCCAACGCGGTTCAGGACGCCGGGCGACGTGTTCGGTTGACCGAACAGCGAGATCGAGCCGGCATCGGGCAAGATGATGTCGAGAATCATTCGGATGGTCGTCGTCTTCCCGGCGCCGTTGGGGCCGAGTAAGCCGTACACCGATCCGCGTGGCACCTGGAGCGACAGGTCGCGTACCGCGACGTGCTCCTCGTAGCGCTTCACGACATTTCGAATGTCGATCGCGAATTCAGACATGGAGGGGAGGGGAGGAATAGGCGGGCCGAGGCGCGCAAGAACTTGTACTAATACATTAGGACAAGTCTGGGTTTGCGCAAGCCTTCGTCCCTCACGACGGCCGGGTGACAAGGGAAGTTTCGCCTGTGGCGGGTTCCTCCGCGAGGCGCTTTCTTTGACCAATGCTCCCCTTTCTCGCCGACACCCTCCTGATCTACATCGCGGCCAGCCTCACCAAGCCAATTCAGCCGGTCTTGGACGCCTACATGGCCCGAACAGGCACCGTCATCCAGCGCGAAAGCGGCGCCTCGCTCGAACACGTCCGCAAGATCACCGAGCTACACCGGACGCCGGATCTCGTGCTCCTCGCCGACGTCGAGGTCATCTCGCAGCTCCTGGTGCCGAAGTACGCCAGCTGGTACGCCGAGTTTGCGCGGAACCGCATGGTCGTCGCCTACACCGACCGATCGAAGCACTCTCGCGAGATTACGACCGACAACTGGATGAGGATCCTCCAGGGCAGCGACGTCGAAGTCGGCAGAACCGACCAGAATCTCGCGCCGGTAGGCTACCGCACACTGCTCATGTTCTCGCTTGCGGAGCGGTTCTACAAACAACCCGGTCTGGCGGCGTCGCTCCTTCAGCACGCGCCAGAGCGCAACATTCGGCCGAACGCTGCTGAGCTCGCTGCACTGCTCGCTGCGGGAGAGCTGGACTACATCTACGACTATCAATCCGTCGCCGAATCCAACGGCTTTCGCTTCATTCCGCTTCCCGACGCCATCAACCTGGGCGATCCGAAGCGTGCGACCGAGTATGCCCAAGTTTCCGTTCGCGTCCGGGGTGCATCGGCCGGAACGACCGCTGAGTTCACCGGCCAACCGATTCTCTACGGTTTGAGCGTACCGAAAGACGCGCCGCACTCAGCAGAGGCGGCGCGGTTTCTCGGCTATCTGACGTCGCCGGGAGTGATCCAGACTCTGCGAGCTGCTCACGTCGACATGCTCGATCGTCCGATCGTCGTCGGTCCAGGTGCGCCGGCGGAAATTCGTAGTGGATCCGGTCGTTAGCGTTTTCGAAACGACCGCACCGCCGCGCCGACCGAGCGTCGTGTCGCGCGGCGCCGTCGCGGCGATCGTTGCGCTGCTGTCGTCGATCTTTCTGCTTTTCATTCTCGCGCCCGTCATCGGACTCGTTGCTGCCGGTGGCGCGCGCGGGCTCGCCGGCCTCGCACAGGATCGCGAGTTGCGCGCATCGCTGTGGCTCACGGCGTGGACCGCGACCGTCGTTACGATCCTTGGAGTGCTCGGTGCAACGCCGTTGGCGTATCTGCTCGCACGACGAGCATTTCCCGGCCGGGCGATCGTCTCCGCGCTGATGGACGTTCCGCTGGTCATCCCACATCCCGTCGCTGGCATTGCACTCCTGCTGGTTCTTGGGCGCGCGAGCCCGATCGGCGGCGCGCTGTACGCAGCGGGACTTCGCGTGGCGGGCTCGCCGACTGGAATCATCTGCGCAATGTTGTTTGTGTCGGCGCCGCTCTACGTGAGCGCGGCGCGCGAAGCGTTCGCCCGCGTCGATGCGCGCTACGAGTCGGTGGCACGGACGCTCGGCGACGATCCATGGCGCGCGTTTCGGCGCGTAACGCTTCCCCTCTCAGCGCGCGGATTGACTGCCGCTGCCGTGGTGATGTGGGCGCGCGCTGTCAGCGAGTTCGGCGCGATCGTCATCCTCACGTACAATCCGAAAGTCGCGAGCGTGTTGAGTTACGATCGCTTCACGAGTTTTGGCTTGAGCGAAGCGCTTCCTGTCGCCGCTGTGCTCGTGCTGTTCGCCCTCGTGCCACTCGCAGCGCTTCGTGCGCTTCGTTCGGGTGCGTCGTATCCGGCGGCATAGCCCAGCGCGATGATTTCACTCCAGGGCGTTAGCGCGCGCGCCGGTAACTTCTCGCTCGCTGACATCACCTTCGATGTCCCGCAGGGCGCGTATGGCGTCGTGATTGGTCCCGCCGGTGCCGGAAAGACCACGCTGCTCGAGACGATCGCCGGCGTCGTTCGCGTTTCGTCGGGAAAGATCTTGCTGGGCGGCGACGATCTCACACATGCGCCGCCCGAGCTGCGACGAATTGGAATCGTCTATCAACACGCGTATCTGTTTCCGCATCTCACCGTGCGACAGAACGTCGAGTATGGGGCAACGAGCAAGGAAGTCGTCGACGACATGATCGACCGCTTTGGCGTCGACGCGCTCGCGCATCGGTCGGTTGCATCGCTCAGCGGGGGCGAGCGACAGCTCGTCGCCATCGCCCGAACGCTGGCGCGTCGTCCTGAATTCTTGCTGCTCGACGAACCGTTCAGCGCGCTCGATCCGCGCACTCGTAACATTGCGCGCCGAATTCTTCGTACGATCTACTTCGAGCGTCGCTTCACCGTTCTGCAGGTGACCCACGACTTTAGCGAAGCAGGCCTCCTCGGCGACGTCGCGATCATGCTCGACCGCGGTCGCGTGGTGCAAAAGGGCGATCCCGAAGACGTGTTTCGCAAACCTGCGTCGCCGTATATCGCCGATTTCCTGGGTGCCGAGAATGTGTTCTCTGGAATCGCACGACCCATTCGTCCCGAGCCGCCAGACTGGTATGAGGCTGCCGAGGAGGAATTCATTCAGCATGCGGTCGCCTTCACCACAGGAACGCTGACGTTTTATGCTCTCGGAGACGTCGTTCCGGGGCCCACGCATGCGGTGATTCGCGCGGAGGAGGTATCGCTGTCTGCCGAGCCGTCCATGTCGTCGGTACAGAACCAGTTTCGTGGAACGATTCGCGAGATCGTTCCGGCCGGAGCGCTGACGCGCATCATCGTCGACGCGAGTGGAACTCCGATCGTCGCGGCGGTGACAGCACGGTCGGTTCGTGAAATGCAGCTTTTCACCGGCGTCGAGGTCGTCGTCGGGTTCAAGGCAACAGCCGTACACCTTTGCTAGCTATCGCCGTCTTCACGGCGTCTGACCCTCACCGTACGTTTCTCAGATGACACAGATCAAATTCGTTGGGGCACTCGTTGCTGCGCTGATCGCATCGCCAATTGCGGCGCAACAGTTCGCGATTCCGGCATCGAATGCCAGAGTTCGTGCGGCGCTCGACATCATCAAGAACGACAACGCGTGGACGCTGCAGCAGCAGATGGAGCTGACGCAGATTCCGTCGCCTCCGTTCAAGGAGTCGGTGCGTGCGGCCGAATTCAAGCGACGTCTCGAAGCCATTGGGCTCCGCAATGTGCGCATCGATGAAGTTGGCAATGTCATCGCCGAACGAAAGGGAACGGGCAAGGGTCCGACGGTTCTCATCGAAGGGCACCTCGACACCGTGTTCCCCGAGGGAACCGACGTCACGATCAAGCGAAAGGGCGACACGCTCGTCGCGCCAGGTATCAGCGATGACGATCGCGGACTTGCGACGGTGCTTGCTGTCGCGCGCGCATTCGAGAAAGCCGGTGTGCAGACGAACGGCACGGTGTACTTCATTGGTAACGTCGGCGAAGAGGGTCCGGGAAATCTTCGCGGAACGCGCCACCTGCTCACCAAGGAATTGAAAGGCAAGATCGACTACTTCATCACTGTCGACGGCGACGGACTCGGGGTGACGAGTCGCGCTGTTGGCAGCAATCGATACAAGGTCACGTACAAGGGGCCGGGCGGACATAGCTACGGTGCATTCGGAATTCCGAACCCGATTCACGCACTCGGCCGTGCAATCTCGTTGATTTCCGACATTCAAGTTCCGGCTAACCCGAAGACGACATTCAACGTCGGCGTCATTTCCGGCGGCACGTCGGTGAACTCGATTCCATTCGAGGGTGCAATGGAAGTGGACATGCGTTCCGAGAGCGCGGCCGAGTTGACGACGATCGACGGCAAGGTGATGAAGGCGCTCAAGCAGGCGCTCGATGCAGAGAATGCGCGTTGGCCCGGTCCGCGCGCCGCAGCCGCGAAGCTTTCGCTCGTGATCGACACGATCGGCATTCGACCGACAGGCGGTCAGGCCGATGAAGCGCCGATCGTTCAGACTGCGATGTCTGCGGCGAAAGCACTTGGTTTCAGCACGAGCACTGGCGCCTCGAGTACCGACGCCAACATTGCGATCAGCCTTGGCTTGCCCGGTATTCGCATTGGCGGTGGTGGCCAGGGCGGCGGCGCACACGCGCTCAACGAGTGGTACGTCGACACGCCGGATGCGTATCGCGGACCGCAATGGGCCGCGCTGCTAGTTGCCGCGCTTGCCGGTGTTTCGTCGGGCGCTGGCGTCACGCCCTGACATCGATGCGCACACGTTCACTGCTTCTCGCCGCGGCACTCGCCTCGCCCGTCGCGGCGCAGCAGTCCCCGGCAACATTTCATCAACTCGGCCACGCAATTCTGCGCGAGTTGATCGAGACGAACACTACGGGTTCGCGTGGCAACACGACCATCGCCGCGCAGCAACTGCAAACGCGTTTCGAGCAGGCCGGGTTTCCTGCGGCCGACGTTCAGGTCGTTGGGCCGACACCAAAGAATCGAAATCTCGTCATTCGCTATCGTGGTAGCGGCGCGCACAAGCCAATTCTGCTGCTAGCGCATCTCGATGTGGTTGAAGCGAAGCGCGCGGATTGGACGTACGATCCGTTCGTGTTGAGCGAGCACGATGGCTACTTCTACGGGCGGGGAACGCAGGATCAAAAGGGCGGAGCGGCGTCGCTCGTCACCGCGCTACTTCGCCTGAAGGAAGAAAAGTGGGTTCCCGATCGCGATCTGATCCTCGCGCTCACCGCTGGCGAAGAGGGCGGTATGCCCTACAACGGTGTCGAGTGGTTGATCAAGAATCGCCACGATCTGATCGACGCCGAATACACGATCAACGTCGATGCTGGCGGTGGAGAGATCGAGGGCGGCAAGCACACGCTGTTCGATGTTCAAGCGGCGGAAAAGGTCTTTCATTCTATATCGCTCACCGCGAAGAACTCCGGCGGACACAGCTCGCTGCCGCGCAAGGACAACGCGATCTACGCGCTCGCCGGTGCGCTGGATCGACTGGGCAAATACGAATTTCCGGTCAAGATCAACGACGTCGTCAAAGCGTATTTCTCCAAGGCCGCGGCAACCGCGAGTCCGCCGGTAGCCGCCGATATGAGGAAGCTCGCGAGTGGTGTGAGTGATCCGGCCGCGATTGCGCGATTGAGCAAGACGCCGTTGTACAACGCGCTGATGCGCACGACTTGCGTCGCGACGATGCTCGAAGGCGGTCACGCCGAGAACGCGCTGCCGCAGAGCGCGAAGGCGACTGTGAATTGCCGGATGTTGCCGGGTGAAGACGCCGTAGCAGTCGAGAAGACGATCGCTCGCGTGGTCAACGATACGTCGGTACACGTCGCGCCGATCGATACGGCGGTTCCAAGTCCAGCGTCACCGCTGCGCGCCGATCTGTTTGCGGCCGTCGAAGCGTCGGTGAAGGCAATTTGGGGCCCGGTTCCCATCGTGCCGATCATGGAGACCGGCGCCACCGATGGGTTGTTCCTGCGAAACGCGGGCGTTCCCGTCTACGGGTTCAGCGGGCTGTTCATCGCGATCGACGATGTGCGCGCACATGGAAAGGACGAGCGAATTCTGGTCAAGTCGTTCGACGACGCGCTGGATTTCACGTACGACCTGCTGCGCCGGATCACGAAATAGTCAGCCGTCGTTCTTCGTGAGTCGGTCCAACTCCTCGCGTCCAATGCCGACGTTCCACGGGATCAACTCGTACTGCGCCAGCCCGAACGTCACGTAGGGATCGCCGTCGCGTACGCGATCGAGCGTCGCTGCCACGTCGTCGTCCGGCACGTTGAGCAACAGCACTCCGCCGGTTCGCGGATCCATCGGGCCTGACGCGATGAGGATTCCCTCATCCTTGAGCTCCTTGAGGTATCCGCGATGCTGTTCCGTGACCTCGGCCACTTCTTCGAGCGGACGACGGTAGCGAATGACGGCAATGGCGTACATTAGGCGAAAACCTCCCGTGCGTGTTGGATACCGGCGACGAGTGCATCGACGTCGTCTTCGGTATTGTAGACGTAGAATGATGCACGCGCCGTCGCCGGCAGATTGAGGCGCCGCATCAACGGTTGCGCGCAGTGGTGACCGGCGCGAACGCACACTCCAACTTCGTCGAGAATTGTCGCGAGATCGTGCGGGTGAATGTCACCAACCGTAAAGCTTACGACACCACTTCGTTGCGCCGGCGGGGGACCATACACGGTCACGTCGGAAATTGCCTGGAGCTTCTCGGTCGCCAACGCGGTCAGCGCCTGTTCGTGCGCGCGCACCACATCCATTCCAACGCCGCTCAGATAGTCGCACGCCGCCGCGAGGCCCACGGCATCGGCAACATTCGGAGTGCCGGCTTCGAGTTTGTGCGGCAGCACGTTCCATGTCGTCTGTTCATCGCCCACGAACTCGATCATGTCGCCGCCCGTCTGATACGGCGGCATCGACTCGAGTAGGGATCGGCGGCCGACGAGGCAGCCAATGCCCATAGGGCCGAGCATCTTGTGGCCGCTGAACGCGTAGAAGTCGACGTCGAGCGAGTCGAGATCGAGCGGGAAGTGCGGCACAGCCTGCGCACCGTCGCAGACGATCACGGCACCGGCTCGTCGAGCGATCGCGATTAACTCCGACACCGGATTGATCGTCCCCAGCGCGTTCGATACGTGATTGAACGCGGCGACTCTCGTGCGCGGCCCAACGAGCGACGCAAATTGCTCGACGTCGATCTCGCCCGTGCTCGTGACGTCGCAAATGCGCAGCTTGGCGCCCGTCGAAATGGCGAGTTGCTGCCACGGAACGAAGTTGGCGTGATGCTCGAGCCCCGTGATCACGATCTCGTCGCCCGACCGAACGTTCGCGCGTCCCCAGGCGCTCGCGACGAGATTGATCGACTCCGTCGTGCCGCGCGTAAAGATCACGCGCGCAGCGTCCTGTACTCCGATGAACTTTGCGATGCGGTCGCGCGCGTCGTGATATCGATCAGTCGCGCGAGCCGATAGTGCGTATGCGCCGCGATGCGGATTGGCGTTGTCGTTGGCGTAGTACTGCATCATCGCGTCGAGCACGGCCTGCGGCTTTTGCGACGTGGCCGCCGAATCGAGATAATGCAGCTTCGGATTCGCGGCGAGCAACGGAAAGTCGGATCTATTGATCATGCGGCCGCCTTGGGCCCGACGAGGACGCGTCCCTGTTCGATGCGAACAGAAAATACCGGAACAGGATCTTCAGCTGGTCCGCGGCACGCACGACCGGTGCGGCAGTCGAAGCGCGCGCCATGCCACACGCATTCGAGTGTGCCGTCGTTGCGCAGCGTCCCGTCGGACAACAGGAACTCGGCATGTGTGCACTCATTTCCCACGGCGCCGATCGTTCCGCGGTAGTTGAACAGGCAGATCTCGTATCCGTCCGATCGCTTCACACCGAGCATCGCTCCCTCTCGAAGATCATCGACATCCGCGAGGTACTCGAACTCCGTCATGCTCCTTCCAACGGCGGTGATTCGGGTCCTTCCTGTTCAGTCGATACTGCTTCCGCTGCCGCACCCGGTTCGAGCGCCGAGTGCAGCGCATGCCAGGCCAGGCTCGCGCATTTCACTCGCAGTGGAAACTTCGACACACCGCCAAGGGCGCGCAGAGAGCCAAGCGACGCGTGCTCCGATTCCGGCAGCTGTCCAATCACGAGCTGATGGAACCGCTCGAACAGCGCCTCGGCCTCCACTCGCGTCTTACCCTTAACGGCCGATGTCATGAGCGACGCCGATGCTTTCGAGATCGCGCAGCCCTGACCGCGGAAACTCACATCGGCGATCACGTCGCCATCCATCTTCAACCACAGCGTGAGCGCGTCACCGCACAGCGGATTGCGACCCTCGATCTTGCGGTCAGCATTCTCCATCTCCCGGAAGTTGCGGGGCTTCCGGTTGTGCTCGAGGATGATTTCCTGATACAGCGCCTCGGTGGCCATCAACCGCCCCGAAGCGAACGCCGCGCGGTGATCACACGAACCGCTCCAGCGTCGCCTGCTCGAGCGCGATGCGAATGTCGTCGACTTCGATGGTCTCGAGCACGTCGGCGCAGAACGCGTACGTCAGCAGACGGCGCGCCCGGTTGTTCTCGATACCACGGCTCTTGAGATAGAACAACGACGCCTGATCGATCTGGCCGATCGTTGCGCCGTGCGTGCACTTCACATCGTCGGCGTAGATCTCGAGCTGCGGCTTCGTATCGATCTGCGCCGTCGGCGAGAGCAGCAGCGTCTTGTTCGTCTGCTTGCCGTCGGTCTTTTGCGCGATCGGGTGCACGTACACTTTGCCGTTGAACACGCCGTGCGAACGTCCGTCGAGCACGCCCTTGTAGAGCTCTCGGCTAAAGCAGTTCGGTTGGGCGTGAATGATCTCCGTCTGCTGATCGCAGTGCTGTTCGCCGTCCAACATGTACAACCCGTTCAGCGTGGCACCGGCGCCTTCGCCGTCGAGCGTCGTGTAGACGTTCGTGCGTGAAAGCGATGCACCCGTGGATAGCGCGAACGAGATGTAGTGACTGTCGCGTGCCTGATGCGCTTCGATCGTTCCCACGTGGAACGCGCGCGAACCCTCGCGCTGCATCTTGTAGTGCCGAAGCGTGGCACCCTCGCCGAGCGAGACTTCACTGACGGCGTTGGTGAAGTACATCGCATCCGTCGTCGAGACATAGCTCTCGATGACCGTGGCGCGTGCATTCCGACCGACATGAATGAGGTTGCGGGGGTGCATCATCCCCTTGGCCGCAGTCGCGTCGGTGACGTAGATCAGATGGATCGGCTTCGCGATCTCGGCGTCGCGCGCGATCTCGATCAGCGCGCCGTCGTGCATGAACGCCGTGTTCAACGCGGTGAAGGCATGCGACTCGTATCGTGAGATGCGGCCGATGTTCTCCAACGCATCCGACGCATTTTCCCACGACGTACCGAGATCGCGGACCAACACGCCAGCCGGCAACGCACCCAGCTCCGAGAGTTCAGGCGCGAAGCGGCCATTCACGAAGACCATCGTGTGCCAGTCCGTCGCGCCAAACTGGAACGCGGCGAGCTCATCGCGACTAACGTCGCCGCTGCGGGCCGTGAGCAGCACGAACTCCTGCTCGGAGATCGGCGAAACACTCGTGAAGTGCCAGTCCTCGTTCTTCGTCGTCGGGAAGCCAAGTCCCGCGAAGCGCTCGAATGCTGCGCGACGGATCGACTCCAGCCACGCTGGAGCCGGCGCACCGGACACCAGAGTGTCGAATGCTTCGACGTACGACTCGACCGGGCTTCCGTCGATCATGGGAGCGGTCACGCCCTCGCCCCTGCCAGCGCATCGGAGGCGGAGCCCGACGTAACCCAGTCGTAGCCCTTCTCCTCGAGCTCCAGCGCCAAGTCCTTTCCACCAGACTTGAGAATGCGTCCGTTCGCCAATACGTGCACGAAGTCCGGCACGATGTAGTTGAGCAGACGCTGATAGTGCGTCACGACGATCGTGGCGTTGTCGGGACGCTTCAATTTGTTCACGCCATCGGCGACGATGCGCAGCGCATCGATGTCCAGACCCGAGTCCGTCTCATCGAGAATGCCGAGCTTGGGCTGCAACACGGCCATCTGCAGGATCTCGTTGCGCTTCTTTTCGCCGCCCGAGAATCCAGTGTTCACGGAACGCGTGAGCATCGCCGCGTCCATGTCGACGAACGCCAGCTTCTCGTCCATCAGGTCGGCGAATTCGAGCGGATCGATTTCCTCTTCACCACGCGCTTTGCGAATTTCATTGTACGCCGCGCGGAGAAAGTACGCGTTCGACACGCCGGGAATCTCGACCGGATACTGAAACGCGAGGAAGATGCCCTGCTGAGCGCGCTCTTCCGGCTGCAGCTCGAGCAAATCCTTGCCGTCGTACGTGACCGAGCCGCCCGTCACTTCGTATGCCGGGTTTCCAGCCAACACCTGCGCGAGTGTGCTCTTTCCCGATCCGTTCGGACCCATGACCGCGTGCACTTCGCCGCGTTCAATGGTGAGGCTCAAGCCCTTCAAGATAGGCTTGTCGGCGACGCGTGCTTCGAGGTCCTTAATGACGAGCAAAGACATTCTAGTCTGAATTTATGGCGAATATCGAATTTCTACGTTCACTAATATCGTACTTGTCGTTCGGAGGTCTCAGGTCTCTGGTCTGAGGTCTCAGGGTAAGCGCGACCTGATCCCTTCGCTGTTTCCCTCAGACCTCAGACCTCAGACCCGAAACCAAAATCGGTCGGTTCCAAAACCTGCTGTATTAGTCCAACCGACTGCTAGCCAACACTACCCTCTAGCGTTATTCCGAGCAGCGCTTGCGCCTCGAGGGCAAACTCCATCGGCAGTTCCTTAAACACTTCCTTGCAGAAGCCCGACACGATCATCGACACAGCCTGCTCGGCGCTCAAACCCCGCGCCTTCAG
Organism: Leucogemmata humicola; assembly: GCF_055379415.1. Lineage (NCBI taxonomy): Bacteria > Pseudomonadati > Gemmatimonadota > Gemmatimonadia > Gemmatimonadales > Gemmatimonadaceae > Leucogemmata > Leucogemmata humicola. The sequence goes on along the minus strand of NZ_AP040875.1, from coordinate 5,446,527 downwards.
ATAGAAGATCTGATCTTCGCCAATCTTCGACGTCGATGCTTCGTGCTCGACGATCGCCGTGTTGTTGCCGACTTCGACGTACGGGAACGTGTGCGCGCCGCAACGGTTGCCGACGAGCATTGAATCGCACTGCGTATAGTTGCGTGCGCCCGCTGCCTTGGGCAGCACGTGCACTCGACCGCGATACGAGTTGTTGCCCTGACCCGCCGAGATGCCCTTCGACACGATCGTCGACTTCGTGTTGCGGCCGATGTGAATCATCTTCGTGCCCGTATCGGCCTGCTGGTGGTTGTTCACCACCGCAACCGAGTAGAACTCGCCGACGGAGTTATCGCCCTTCAAAATCACGCTCGGATACTTCCACGTGATCGCCGAGCCCGTCTCCACCTGCGTCCACGAGATCTTGGCGTTCTCTTCCGCGCGTCCACGCTTCGTGACGAAGTTGTAGATACCGCCCACGCCATCCTTGTCGCCGGCGTACCAGTTCTGGACCGTCGAGTACTTGATCGTCGCGCCCTTGAGCGCCACGAGCTCAACCACTGCCGCGTGCAGCTGATTCGTGCTGCGCTTCGGCGCGGTGCAACCTTCGAGATAGCTGACGTATGAACCTTCGTCGGCGACGATCAGCGTGCGCTCGAACTGGCCCGTATCCGCCGAGTTGATTCGGAAGTACGTCGACAGTTCCACCGGGCAGCGAACACCCTTGGGCACATAGACGAACGATCCATCGGAAAACACGGCGCTATTCAGCGCCGCAAAATAGTTGTCGCTGTACGGAACGACGGAGCCGAGATACTTCTCGATGAGATCGGGATGCTCGCGCAGCGCTTCGCCGAACGAGCAGAAAATGATTCCGTGTTTCGCGAGTTCATCGCGCATCGTCGTGCCGACCGACACCGAATCGAAAATCGCATCGACCGCCACGCCCGACAGCATCTTCTGCTCGTTGAGCGGAATGCCGAGCTTCGCGTAGGTCTTCAGCAATTCGGGGTCGACTTCATCGAGACTGCCGAGCGGCTTCGCCGTCTTGGGCGCCGAGTAGTAGCTCGTCGCCTGATAGTCGATTGGACCGTAGTGAACATTCGGCCAGTGCGGCTCCTTCATCGTGAGCCAGCGACGATACGCCTTCAGCCGCCACTCCACCATGAATGCCGGTTCGCTCTTCTTCGCCGAGATCGCGCGAACGACGTCTTCGTTCAGCCCAGGCGGCATCGTATCCGACTCGATGTCGGTCACGAAGCCGTGCTGATACTCCCGGCTGATAAGGGATTCGATCGAGCTACTCATTACCAATGCCCCAAGCGTTGCGAGTCGTCGTCCAATTCAATAATTCCGCGATCATCGAGGCGGCAAATGCCGTCCCTGCGGACGCGACGCAACTTATTTTCGGTGAATCGTTTGCGGACAGTTCGGATGCGACGTCCGCTGCCGACCGCCGGAAGTCAGGCAAAGTCGGACAAGCTGATAAAATTAGTCGGTTTTACAGGGCGAAGGCTAGGGTCCTACCGGTGTCGACCGAGGGTCCACCAAAGGACTCCCGCCAGCACGACGCCTAATCCGGCCAGAAGTTGGACCCGCCTCGTGTGACGACCGGCAGGATTGTCATCGTCCACCACCACCCGTTCGGCTGTCTCCAGCGTCGGGCGGCGTCCGGATTCGTCGTTCCGGGTCGAATGGGGCGGTGCCACGCCAATCTCCCCCGTCGGCGCCTCGCGGGTAAAACGCAGCTTGGCAAACGCGATTTCGACGGTGTCGCCGTCGCTCAGCATTAGCGGATGCTCCAGCCGGCGTCCGTTCAGCAGTGCTCCCATGGCGCCCATGGAATGAATCGCGAAGCCGCCCGCCTCTCGCCGAACCTCGGCGTGAAAACGCGACGCGGTCGGATCGCGCAACACGACCGCATTTGACGCATCGCGCCCAATCGGCGTAGACCGGCTCGTGAGCGGATGGGCGACGCGCCCGGTTTCGTCGACCAGAAATCCGTATTCCGCCGCCGGCTCGCCGACCGTCGCCGTCGTCGGCAGTTCGTGGGTGTACGTGAACCGGCCGCTTCCGGCCAGAATCGTTGCGCCGTCGCGCACGTCGGTGGCTTTCATCACCTGCCGTCCATTCAGCGCCACCACATTGTCCGGCGAGTTCGCCTCGACCGCGATGGAGGTGCCCCGAACACGGACAACGAAATGCCGCGCCGTGAGGTCGGCGGTAGACACACGCCAATCCGCGTCCACTCCGCTGCCGACGACGGTGTCGCCCTCGAGCAGTTCGCGAGTGGTGGTGCCGAGTGCGAGCCAGGGCATTAGACGAGCTCTCCCATGATGCGACGCAAAAGCGCCGCGGCGAGGTCCACTTTGTACCCGTTCTTCGACAGCGGTTCCGCGTCGTACAGCGCACGCTCGGCCAGAGTGGCAATCGCATCTTCGTCCAGACCGCCAGACGACACGTCTTCTTCGACCGACGAGTTCACCCGCCACGGACGCGGCGCAACTCCTCCCAGGACGATTCGAACCTCGCCATCGGTTCGCTTGCATCCGGCGATGCTCACCAACGCGAAATCCCAAGCCTCTCGCTGCATGAGCTTGTGGTATCGCTGAGTGCCCCCTGACGACGCGCCGGGAATGACGATCGCTGAGATGAATTCACCCGGACTTAAAGTGATTTCTAGGTCTGTTCGCTCGCTTGGAAGCGAATACAAGTCCGCAATAGAAAGCGTTCTCGTGCCAGAAATAGAAGTCACTTCAACGACAGCATCTAGTGCGTTTAGCGCCACTGCTGGATCAGACGGATGGACCGCGTAGCACGGACCCGCGTCGAGGATCGCCAGGTACTGATTCTCGCCGTCGACCGCCGGACAGTGGCTACCGCCGTTCTTCAGACACGGAATTCCGCGCCGAAAGTACCAGCATCTCGGGCGCTGACAGAGATTCCCGCCGAGCGTTCCCATGTGACGGAGCGCCGGTGTGCCGACCACCTCACATGCTTCGGCGAGCGCGGCGAACCGATCCCGCACCAAGGCGTCGTTCGCGATGTCGGACACTCGCGTCGCCGCGCCAATGCGAATTCCGCCGTCGCGCGTTGCGGTGATTCCGGCGCTTCCCGGAATCGTTCGCAGATCCACGAGCACATCCGGCAGCGTGATCTCCTCGGCGATCGTCGTCAGGAGGTCGGTCCCACCGCCGAGTGCGACGGCGCCGGGTTGGGAAAGCTGCTGTGCGGCGTCGTCAGCGGACGCGGCTTGGCGATATAGAAAGGGGTGGGTCACCAAAACAAAATGGCGAGACCGTTTGGTCCCGCCATAGCGAACTTCGCAAAAGCGCCGATTAGTGCGCGGGTGAGCTCGCGTGTTCAGGTTCGGCTTGGGGGCCTGAGCCCTTGCCGTGCCAGGTCACGTCGGTCGGATGCTTGTACGTCTGCTTATGGATGTACGTGACGCCCCCAATCATGACGAGAGCGAGGATGATCACGGCGGTCGCGAAACCCCATCCACCGTTCGTTTCCGCGGGTACGTAGCGGTCAATATGGTCGGCCATGGCGGTGAATATAGGGGATCTGGGCCGTGAAGGGGTAGATCTGTTCGTCACAGCTGGGACGGCAAACACTCATCGCACACCCGTAGCGAATCGGTAAAATGCGAAGAAATCGAGAACCTTTCGCCCCGATGCGGGTGTCTCAAGTGTTGAGCGGGACCTAGGTTGGTGCACCCGCCGATTCAGCGACTGTGACGTGACTGTTCTTCGAGACGAGCTCCAGCGTACACTTGGAACGACCCACACCCTCGAGCGAGAGCTCGGTGGCGGCGGCATGTCCACAGTGTTCGTGGCGCGAGACAATGCCCTCGGACGGTCCGTCGTGATCAAGGTGCTGCCGTACGAGCTCGCGGCCACGGTCTCTGTCGACCGGTTCAAGCGCGAAATCATGCTCTCGGCGGCCCTCCAGCACCCGCATATCGTGCCGGTGCTGAGCGCGGGCGAAACGGCTCCCGACGAAGCAGGCGCGCCGTCGATGCGGCTGCCCTTCTTCATCATGCCGTTCGTGGAAGGCGAGTCGCTGCGTGCGCGGCTATCGCGAGGTCCGCTGTCGGTGCGTGAGGCGGTCAGCATTCTCAAGGACGTCACGCGCGCGCTCGCCTACGCTCACGGCCGCGGAATCATCCATCGCGACATCAAGCCCGACAACATCCTGCTATCGTCGGGTGCCGCGACCGTCACCGATTTCGGCGTTGCCAAGGCGATTTCCGCGTCGCGCGAAACGGCGAGCTCCAAGCCCACGACTCGCGCGGGAACGATCACGCTCGTTGGCACCTCGATCGGCACGCCGGCGTATATGGCGCCCGAGCAAGCGGCGGGCGATCCGAACACCGATCACCGGGCAGATCTCTACGCACTTGGCATCGTCGGCTACGAGATGCTCGTCGGAACGCCGCCGTTTCACGGTCGTGCACCGCAACAGCTGCTAGCCGCACAGCTCACCGAGCCGCCTGCTCCGATCGGGTCGCGAAGGTACGACGTGCCCGAAGCGCTCGCATCGCTCCTCATGCGGATGCTGGAAAAGGATCCGGCAAAGCGCCCCAAGACCGCGGCCGAAGTCACGCGCGCGCTCGAGGATCCGGCCGTCGTCAGTGGAACGTTCGTCTCGGCGGCGACTCCCAATGTGCAACGCCCCCGACGCGTGCTGTGGGCGCTCGCCGGCGCGGGCATTCTCGCATCGGTGGCAGCGGGCGGAGCGTGGTTCAACAATCGGCGCTCGCCGAGTGTCGCTACCAATGGTGTTGCGACCGCGCCGGTCGTGGCCGCGAAGTCGCTGGCCGTAATGCCGCTCGTCAACATCAGCCGCGACACGAGCGACGCATACTTCGCCGCCGGAATGACCGCCGAGCTGACGAATGCACTCAGTCGAATTCCCGGACTTCGCGTTGCCAACGCTACTGAAGGAGCCAAGCGCGATCAGGCCGCGAGTCCGACGGACGTCGGCAAGTCGCTCGGCACTACGATGGTGCTCGCTGGAACGGTGCAGCGCGACAAGAATCGCCTGCGCGTCACGGCGCGCCTCGTGAACACGGCCGACGGCTTCACCGTTTGGTCCGACATGTTCGAGCGCGACTCGAAGGATGTCTTTCGAGTTCAAGACGAGATTTCATCGGCCATCGTCGCTGCGATCTCACCCGAGCTGACGTCCGGCGGTGCTGCGCTCGCAGCTGCGCCGGCTCCGGCGCCCGCGGCGCCGACAACGACTGCCGCAAACAATCACGGCACGAGCGATCTGCAGGCGTACGATCTGTACTTGCGTGGCCGGTACTTCTTCGAGAAGCGCGGTGAAACTGGATTGCGTCGCGCGCTCGATTACTTCGAACAGGCTGCGAAAAAGGACACGGGCTTTGCGCGGGCGTACGCCGGAATCGCCAACGTGTACGCGCTGTTGCCGCTCTACGCCAACGTGCGCGTCGACTCGCTCATGCCTCTCGCAATGGCGGCGATCAACAAGTCGATTGCGCTCGACAGCACGCTGCCCGAAGCATTCGCATCGCGCGCAACGCTGCTGCAATCCGGCTGGCGATGGGCTGACGCGGAGCGCGACTACAAGCGCGCGCTGGCGCTCGATCCAAATCTCGCGGCGGCGCACCAATGGTATGGAGAACTCCTGTTGCTGAACGGCCGAGCGTCCGAGGCACGCACGCAACTCAAGCGCGCAACGGAGCTCGATCCGCTCTCTCCGATTGGCTTCGGCTCGTACGCGCTGGCGCTCGCCGTGACGCGCACGCTCGACAGCGCCGCGATTGCTGGCCGTCGCGCCGTGGAGCTCGACTCCACGCTGCTCGTCACGCGCTTTATGCTGGGCACCGTGTACCTGCAGGCCGGTAAGCTGCCCGAAGGCATTCGCCAGCTGGAGTCTGCCGCCAAGCTCGACTCCTCGTCGACGCAGACGCTCGGCCTGTTAGGATATGCTTACGCCAAGTCCGGGAATACGGCTCGCGCAACGGCGTTGGCGAAGTCTCTCGAAGAACGGATCGGGAAGGTGAGTGGCGCGGGTGCGGCCGCCGCTCGAGTGTACCTCGGCCTCGGCGACAACGCACACGCGCTCACGCTCCTCGAGCGCGCCGCCGCCGACCACGACTCGTTCTACTCGAGCGAATCGTTGTCGGAGACGTTCTTCGACCCGATCCGCGCCGATCCTCGCTTTGCCGCAATCGTAGCCAAAGTCGGGTTGGATCAGCGCGTTTTGAGCAGGTAGCGACCTGGCTCGCTGCAGCGCGAGTTAGTTTGCAGCCTTGCTCAACAAGTTCTTCGCACCGTCGCGATGCGCGACGAATGCCGGCGCCACCTTCACCACGAGCTCCTTCAACTCGCCATTTTGAATGGCGGGCAATAGCGTGGACTGGACCGCGGCGATCACGGCGTCGTGATAGGCGACTTCACTCTGCAGGAACGCCTTGTCGAACTCTGCACCCGACAGCCCGTTCAGCTTCTTCATGACTGCCGCATGATCCTTGGCGCTGTTGTCGTCCTTCGGGGGCGTAGGCGTGACACCGAGCTTCTTCGCCAGGTCGCGCCCCTGCTGCCGAACCGCCTTGTGGTCGCGCGCCAGCATTGCGCCGAAGTCGCGGACGGTCTTGGTGCTCCCCTTCTTTGCGCCGAGCTCGCCGGTTTCGATGTCGGCCGTGTTCGCGGCGTCGAAGATTGCGACGATCGTGGCATCATCGAGCGCGGGCGTGGACGGAACCGGAGCGGCACTACCAGTGCGAAGACTGAAGGCCAGCGCGCCAACGGCGAAAACCGTGGCGACGGGAAAGACGCGCTTCATTGGAAAATCTCCTGAGGTTGAGGTGGACGCGATGTGTACGTCACCATTCGGAGATCGGATCTATCGGCGGCAAACGGGCTCGAACGCGCAACCTGCGGTCGGGCTGAGTCGTCCAACTTCGATGCGACGCGCCTGTTGCCTTCTCCTCGCCCTGATCGCCCCCATCGCCTGTGCGCGACCGGTGCTCTACTACCCGACGCCTGAAAGCGCGGGTGTGCCGAGTGCCTCGACTGTCGCGACGATCGCACGTGACAGCGCACCGCCGATGCCGAGCGACGTGGCGTCGATGAGCGACGACGCGTACCTCCACTATCGACACATCCTCGTGCCGGTTGCAGGCGCCGACATGTCGCGCGTCGACGACTCGTTCACCGAGCCGCGCGACGGAGACCGTGTGCATCGCGCGATCGACATCCTGGCCCCGCGCGGTACGCCGATTCTCTCGGCCGACGACGGGCGTATTCTCCGGATGTCGACGAACACGCTCGGCGGAATCTCGATGTACACGGTCGATGCCAACGCGCGGCTCGTCTACTACTACGCGCATATGGATCACTACAACGAGGCCATGTTGCCCGGTCGTACCATCGTTCGAGGCGACACGCTTGGCTTCGTGGGCACGACCGGAAACGCGCCGAAGGACACGCCGCACCTGCACTTTCAGGTCATGCGCTGGCCGACCGACGGCAAATACTGGAATGGCGAGCCGATCAACCCATTCGACGCGCTCGGCGGTGTCCGCCGTGGCCGCGAACGGCCGCCAGAGCAGTAGGTTTCGGCATGCCACTTTCCTCGAAGGACCGCGCGGCGCTTCGCGCTGAAGCGCATCACCTGAGCTCCTCGGTGCACGTCGGCCAGCATGGCCTGACGGAGACCGTGCGTCAAACCATTGAAGACGCACTACGAACGCACGAGCTGGTGAAGATCCAGTTTTCCAAGAACGCAGACGTGAGTGCCAAAGAAGTGGCGAACGATCTCGCGTCCGACGTTGGCGCCGACGTGGTGCAGGTCATTGGCCATACGATGACCATCTATCGCGAGAATCCGGAGCTCAAGCGGAAAGACGGAGTGCCGCCTTGGCGGAAGTGATCAGGGGCGTCGCCGTTACTCGCTAGGCCGCTTTGTCCCACGTGTATTGACCGGGTTGTGAGCGTCTCGTAGTCTTCCTTTCGACCGTCGAAAGGAGTCACTGTGGGCCGACTGAAAGAGTGGATTTCACGACTCCGAGGCACGCTCAACGCTCGGCAACAGGAATCCAGACTCGACGAAGAGCTTCGCTTTCATCTCGACATGCACGCCGAGCGTGACGTGCGGGCCGGTGCGTCGCGAGAGCACGCGAAACGCGCGGCGCTCGTTGCGTTCGGCGGGAAGGAGACGTGGCGCGAAGCCGTTCGCGACGAGTATCGCGAACGCACCATCGAAGGCGTCGTGCAGGACGCGCGATACGCCGTTCGCACACTGAGAAAATCGCCGGGCTTCACGATCATCGCGCTCGCGACGTTCGCGCTCGGCATTGGCGCGACCACGGCCGTGTTTAGCGTGGTGAGCGGCATTCTGTTGCGGCCGCTACCGTATGCGAATCCAGAGCAGCTCGCGGCGATCTGGCCGACGGCAACGATCTCCAACGCCGAATTGGTCTATCTCCAACAGAACGCAAAGTCGTTCAGCGCCGTGTCGGCGTTCAGTCCTGGTTGGGGAATCGCACTCACCGGAAGTGGCGAGCCGCGACAAATCGAGGCAGCGCGTGTATCGACGAACTTCTTTCAGACGCTCGGCGCCCGTGCGGCGTTTGGACGCGGATTCGCCGATGGCGAGTCGTCATCCGGCGCATGGGACGTCGTAGTACTCAGCGACGCGCTGTGGGCGACTCAGTTCAATCGCGATCCGTCGGTCATCGGCCGCGTGGTCGACATGGACGGCACGCCAACGCGCGTGATCGGCGTGATGCCCGCGACCTTCGAAGCATTTCAGCCGCACGTCGATGCGTGGCTTCCGTTGCAGATCGATCCGTCGTCGCGCTTTCATACCGGACAAACGGCAATGGCGTTCGGGCGACTCACGACCACGGCGACGTTCGCGTCGGCAACGAGCGAAATGTCGAACCTCGCACCGCGCATGCGCGCGGCGTTCAACTATACGGACGAGTACGGGCGCGGCAATACGGTGACGTCGCTGCACGACAGCCTGGTGGGCAGTGTGCGCCAGTCGTTGCTCGTGCTGCTCGGTGCCGTTGCATTCGTTCTGTTGATCGCCGGCGCCAACGTCGGCAATCTGCTGCTCGTACACGCGACCGGACGCCGGCGTGAACTTGCAGTCCGTCGCGCACTCGGCGCCTCGCGCGGACAGATCGCGCGTCAGATGCTCGTGCAGAGCCTCGTCATCGCCATCATCGGCGGCGCATTCGGCATGCTATTCGGTGTGGCTGGCGTTCGAGGGCTGAAGACAATTCTTCCGTCGACGCTACCGCTGCTATCTAGCGTGTCGGTCGACGCGCGCGTGCTGTTCGCGTCAGCGGCAATCACGATTCTCATCGGCCTCGCCTTTGGCGTGGCGCCGGCGCTGAGCGCCACACGCGTTGATCCCGATGGCGCGCTGCGAACGTCGGCGAATTCGGGTGCGAACCGCGCGGGTGCGGCTACTCGTCGAACGCTCGTCGTCGTCGAGGTCGCGCTCGCGATGGTGCTCGTCGTCGGCGCTGGCCTCATGACCGAATCGCTCTGGCGCTTGAGTCGCGTCGATCTCGGTTTCGATCCGCACGGTGTGCTCTCGTTCAGAATCCAACCGTCGAGCGGGCAGGTTGGCAGTGCTGAGCAAACAGCAACGTACTTCAACGAGATGTTGCGACGAGTGGCCGAACAGCCGGGAGTGGAGCGAGTCGGGGCGGTGCAGCATCTGCCGCTGACGGGATTCAATTGGGGCGGCGATCTGAGCATCGAGTCGCAACCCATTCCGTCAACGGGCAAGCATCCACGAGTGACTTGGCGTTCGGTCGTTGGCGACTATTTCGCGGCGATGCGCATTCCACTCGTCCGCGGCCGACTCTTCCTGCCGAGCGACACGCGCAACGCGCCACCGGTCGTCGTAATCAATGAAGCGATGGCGAAGCACTTCTGGCCGAACGGCGACGCGATTGGCCAACGGATTCGGACGGGAAACGCTACGCGCAACGACTGGGCGACTATCGTCGGTGTCGTTGGCAACGTGCGCTTCATGTCGCCGAAAACAGAACCTGGCGACGAGATTTATCGACCGAACGAACAGCAAGGGCTGGTGTTCATGCACTTCGTCGTGCGCACGTCGCGCGATCCGCTGTCGATCATGCCGGCGATTCGCACGGCGATCCGCTCAATGGATGGGAACGTTCCGATCGCCGACGCCCGCGAACTTGGCGCGCTGTTCTCTGCATCGACGGCCACGCCGCGAACGATCGCGGTGCTGCTGCTTGCTTTCGCAGGCGTCGGCCTCGTACTCGGAGCAATCGGGATTTATGGCGTGATCTCGTACGGTGTAAGCCAGCGCACGCGCGAGCTCGGGATCCGCACCGCACTTGGCGCGGTCCAGAATCGCATCGTGATGATGGTATTGGGTGAGGGACTCCAACTCGCCGTTGTGGGAATCCTCATAGGCGCTGTCGGGGCATTGGTGGCCGCGCGGTCGTTGCAGACGCTGGTGTTCGGCGTGACGACGACCGATGCGCCGATCTACGCTATCGTAGCGACCGTGCTCGTTGGCGTCGCGCTACTGGCGTCGTGGATTCCAGCGAGACGAGCCGCGAGGGTGGATCCGTTAGTAGCGCTGAGGTCGGAGTAGACGCACGGCGGAAACGAGTAGCGGTCTTGAATTGCTACTCGTTTCTAAATTGCTCAATATCCAACCGCACCGCCGCTCGAACGTGGCTCGTGCACACCATGCCATCCGCCATTCACTCGCATGATGGCGTTGATGTTCACGAGACTCGCGACTTCCTTCGGCGCGTGCCCCATCGCGCGAAGGGAATCGAGCACTGCTGGCGAAACGCCGCCGCGTTCGAACGATAGCGAATCGGGAATCGACTGATGGTGCAGGCGCGGCGCGCGCATGGCGTCGGCCAGCGACATCTTGTAGTCGATGACGTTGAGAATCACCTGCGACGTGCCGGTGATGATCGTCGGTCCGCCAGCGCCGCCGACGACGAGCAATACATTGTCGTGCGAGTCCAGCACGATCGTCGGCGTCATGGCGGATAGCATGCGCTTACCCGGAGCGACGGCGTTCTGCTCGCCCTGTACGAGGCCGAACATGTTTGCTTCGCCCGGCTTCGCGGCGAAGTCGTCCATCTCGTCGTTGAGGAAGAAGCCAGCGCCGCGCACCCACACGGCCGACCCGTAGCCGTTGTTCAACGTGGTCGTGGTAGATACTGCGTTGCCCTTTGCGTCGACCACCGAATAGTGGGTCGTGTGTTGCGGCTCGCGTGCGGCGACGATCGTGCCCGTTGGCGTATGACGCTGATCGTTGATCTTCGACCGAAGCTCGCGCGCATACTGCTTGCTCGTCAACTCGGCCTGAGGGACGTTCACGAAGGCCGGGTCGCCGAGTTTGTTGTTGCGATCGAGGAAGGAACGTTGGTACGCCTCGGCGAAACGGTGCGCCCACTGCGTGCTGCCGAATGGCGCAGGCGTGTCGTACGTCTCGAGAATGTTCAGCGCTTCGGTCATCGTGATGCCGCCAGAGGAGGCGGGCGGCATGGCGAGAATGGTGTGGCCGCGATACTCGCTTCGTACCGGCGTGCGCCACTCAGGCTGATAGTGCGCCAGATCCTTGAGCGAGATGATGCCCCCGCCGCGCTGCATCTCACCGACGAGTGAATCCGCGACCGGACCGCGATAGAAGCCGTCGGTACCGCGCGCCGCGATCTGACGAAGCGTCCATGCGAGCTCGGGTTGTTTGAGTACCGTGCCCGCCTGCACGACCTTTCCGCCGGGGAAGAAGAGCTTGCCGCCCTCGAAGCGCTGAATGTCTCGCGCGTAGCCGTTGAGGCTGCGCATGAGGCTCGAGTCGATGAGGAAACCCTGATCGGCGAGTTTGATTGCCGGTGCCACGACGTCCGCCAACGACATCGTTCCGTACCGCGCCAACGCCTCGGCCATTCCCGCGACGGCGCCTGGAACCCCGACCGCGAGATGACCGATCACGCTCTTTCGCGTGAGCTTGCCGTTCTCGTCGAGGAACATGTTTCGACTGGCGGTCAGCGGCGCCATTTCGCGGTAGTCGAGCGCAGCGCTGCGGCCGTCGGCCATGCGGATGACCATGAATCCGCCGCCACCGATGTTACCGGCGAAGGGGTACGTCACGGCGAGCGCGAAGCCGGTGGCGACGGCGGCGTCGATCGCGTTGCCGCCGCGCTGCATGATGTCGCGGCCGACCCGGCTGGCGATCGAGTCGTTGCTGACGACCATCGCGTTGTTGGCGAAGGTCGCCGGTGTGCCCGCTTGGAATCGCCAGGTGGCGGGGAAGAGTGCCGGGACGCGGGTCGGCAGTGCGTCGGCCCGACTGGGCGTGGCGGAAGTCGAGACCGACTGACAGCCGGCAACAATGAAGATGGCCGCGATGGCCAAGGATAAGCGTCGCATAGGCTTGGATTCTCTGGCGAACGGCAATGGCATGTGTCAAAACATGCGCGGTGAGCCGCGCATTGTCACCGTCCGGGCAAGGCTGCGCCGAATTTGCTTGACGCCAATTGGGTAAGACATTACTTACCGTAAGTGAATACTTACCTAGAATCGCAGCTCGACGCCGTTGGTGATCCGACCCGCCGAGCCATCCTCGAACGACTGCGACACGGGCCGATGCCCGTGGGGAAACTGGCGCGCGGCTTCCCCATGAGTCGTCCGGCGATCTCGCAGCACCTGCGAGTTCTGAAGGATGCGAACCTCGTGGTCGACCGCCCAGACGGGAACAGGCGCCTCTACGAACTCAACCCGCAGGCCTTCGCCTCGCTCCGCGAGTACTTCGACGAGTTCTGGGGCGTCGCGCTCATGTCGTTCAAACAACGAGTGGAAGGGACCAAACCGAGGAGGCAGTCGTGACGATGACCGATCCCACGCCAAACACGAACACGACGCCCGTCCGCAAATCGGTGACGGTAAAGGCGAGTGCCGAACGCGCGTTCGAGGTGTTCACCGCGGACTTCGACTCGTGGTGGCCGCGCTCGCACCACATCGGCAAATCGCCGATGACGCGCGCGATCATCGAAGAGAAGGTCGACGGTCGCTGCTACACCGAACAAGACGACGGGACCGAGTGCGACTGGGGTAAGGTGTTGCTGTGGGAGCCACCGCGCCGATTCGTTGTTGCCTGGCAAGTAAAGCCTGATTTCACCTTCGAACCGGATCTCACGAAGTCGAGCGAAGTCGAGGTGCGCTTCACGCCCGAACCGAACGGAATGACGCGCGTCGACCTCGAACATCGGCACTTCGAGCGCCACGGTGCGTCCGGCGCGGCGGCACGCATGTCGGTGGATTCGCCGAACGGTTGGACGGGCATCATGCAACTATTCGCCGAGCGGATGGTGCGCGAAGGGACAGCTTAGCGCCGCTTCGCCTCGGCGTCGATCGCATCCTGGCGGCGTTGGGCCTCGGCCCAGTCGACGGTTGGCGCGACATCGTTGTCGTCGAGCTGGAGACTTGCAACGGCGCGTTCGATCACCGGCGCGCCAAGTTCTGGCGGGAGTGACAGTCCGAACTCCAGCTCGGCGCGACGACAGATGCGCTCCTCTCGCGAGCGGTCGCGTGTCGCCTCGGCGACACCCATGGCGTGCACGCGAGCGTGAATTCCTTCGTGCAGAATCGACGAGGCAACGGGAGCCGCCGTGATGTCGGTGCGCGCGAGAAACGTGAGCTCGGTCATGCACACGCGCTGGTCGGGAAAGAATGCTCCGCGACACGCGTACCGCATCACGACAAAGCCGTTGAGGTCGCGTCGCATGTGCGCGATGCGCCACGGCTGATAGGTCTCGATGAGCTCCAGCGCATCGTCGAGTCGCTGCAGCACGACGGGCGTCTCGATATCGGGCCGCGTGTTGTCGACGATGACGCCAAAGCCGCGCACGTCGAATTCTTCGACTCGCGGTGATTGGGCGGGTTGCCAGAGCGATCGCAGTCGCGAAAGAAAGCCTGTCATAGTCCGTGGCACCCGCCACCGCATCAGTTGTTCCGTGGGACCAGCCAGCTACTTGAACGCGTGCTTCTCGATTTTCACGGTGCTCCCGTCGCGGACGGTGACGAAGACGAATCCGCCCGGTCCAAATCCCACCAGCGTGCGACCAACGGGAAGCTGCACGCGATCGACGAGCGCGCCAGTGCGATCGACGACATCGTAGATCGTTCCGGCGTTGCGAGGCGCGCTCGACAGCGGCTTGGGCCGGATCCAGACGCGATTGTCCTCGTCAGCGCGATAAGCGCCAGTCACTCGCTCAACGGCGGGGAGATAGTCGGGAATCTCGTTCGGCGGCACGATAGCCGGTGGCGTTGGCGGCGGCATGCGCTCGCCTCCGTACGTTCGAATCGGCATGCCGTCGACGAGAATGATCTTTTCGCCGCCAGGTCCCGCGGTCTGCGTCGAGTCGAGCGCACGCTTCTTCATTTCTTCGATCATGTCGTCGAATTGCTTGCGACGCTGCGTATTCACCGAATCGATCAGACGCGTGCGCTCCTCATCATCCACGGGTTTCCAGGGATAGGCCAGGCGTGGGCCTGGAGTGCGTGTGCCGTCGGCCCGGTAGAAGTCGACGCGGTACTCGCGACCTCGAAGCACCGCGACCGATCCGTCGGTCGTCACGGTCCAATCGTCGAAGATGGGAAAGATCGGCGCGCGTGTGTTTGTGTTCGTATTCGTCGCGCTCATTTTGATCGTCAGCGTGCTTCCCGACGAGACACGCGTAAGTGTGTCAACTGTGCGTCGCTTGACGTTCATCGTCACCACGAGCGCGCTGTCGTCGAAGTTGCGCGTGATCTCCGGATCGCCCTGCCGTGGACGATCGACTTGCGGGCGCGGCATTGGAAGACGATACACGATTCCGAGCGCCGGCGAATAGCTTGGATACCCGTACGTCGATGGGTTGGTGAGATACGAAGCGAGCGACGAATTGCCTGCCGGCATCGACATCACGCGGCCGACGTCGCCCTTTGGATCGATGACGAGAAATGCCGACGTGGTTCGATCAACGAACAGTGTGGAATCGCCAGCGAATGGAATGAGCGCGCCGGCATTCTGGCCGTACATGTTCACGCCACCCGACGAATCGATCACGACCTTGGGGTTCGCGAGATTCGCATCGAGCAGAATCACCTGTCGCTTGCCCGGGTCGTTGACGAGGATTCGACCGTCGGACAGCGCGCGTAGGTGCTGGACCTGATTGAAAGTCAGCGCCGTGGTCGCAGTCGTTGCGCCAAGCGCGCGAACGGCGATCGTCGGGCGTTGCGGTGCAGGAGTTTGAGCGAACGCGCCACTCGAACCGGCGAGGCCGAGGAGAACCGCGCGCGCAGTGACGGCGCGAGAACCAATCGAAGCAAGCATCCGTGTCATCAACGAGAGATCAGTAACTAGTGCTCGAGTTCGAGCGAATCAATTTCAAATACCGCACATCAAGCAGGTTGGCCAGCCCACTCGGCATCAGCCGCTTCTGCTCGTCGGTGAGGAGCGCGACGAGATCGGGCGCGATGCGAATCAGCTGATCGAACGACGCTTCGCGGGCGACGCGGTAGTGATCGTACGCCACGCTCTGATCGTAGAGATCGGGCAGTGCCGCAAGCGTTTTGGCGACGGGACTCCAGATCGAGTCGAGACGAACGGTGAGCCAGCGATTGAGCGTCGCGATGCTGTCAGCCTGCTCCGGCGAGAGCTTGAGCTCCACCGCCTGACGCAGCATGCTCGTCATCGGGTTCGGCATTCCGCCGCTCGAGTACATCGATTTGATCGACAGCTCGTTCTGCTTTCCCTGATCCTTGTACTTGCGACCGCGGTCGAGCATCTGCGTGAGCGACTGACGTTCGCGCGACGGTCCGAGATCGACCGTCAGCAGACCCGTCAGTGTCACAGGCGCCGAGCGAGAGACGCTCTGTTGGAGGGCGGTCGAACCGAAGCGCTGATTCACCTCGTATTTGAACTGCTGGGTCGCGGCGTCGAAGCCGCGAACATATAGAAGCGTTTGATCGGGGCTGGTCATCTGACCCCAGCCGCGGACGTGTCCGGCGCCGTGCGCGAGCAGGTCCACTCCGCCCATCGGGTTTGAGAGCTGGAAGCGGACTTGGGTTCGCTGCGGCATGCGCAGCTTCATTGGATTGATCGAGATATTGATCGCGTTGTTGCCGCTCAACACCCATGGCCCGCGACAGGCGCCGAGCTTGGATAGTTGGCCCAATTGCGAGCGCAGGCAGTCGCGTGCGATCGGAGAGCCGTCGTTGAGCAGCTGCGTCATCTGCGCGGCGAGGGACGAATCCGCAGTGTGTGCCGGATCGAAGACGAAGGCGCGATCGTTCGAATACCCGTCGCCATTGATGTCGCCGGCGACGCGCGGCGTGATCGGAATGCCCGACCGCGCCGAAACCGTCCAGTTGAGTCGGAGCGTGTTCGCCAGATTGTAGTTCAGCGACAGCTGAACCTGATGCTTGGCGTTCAGATCGTTGTCGCCCCACTGCCGGTCGAGCGGGTTGCCGACGGTGCTGCTGAAGCCCTGAATCAGCCGGCGGTTCCAGCTTCGCGTATAACTCGCGTTCCAGGTGAAGTTCGAGTTGAAGCTCACCGGAGAGATTCGTACGATGATCTGCTTCGAGTCGGAGCGAAGTCCCGAGTTGATCAGCGTGACGCGTGAGAATGCAGGAGAGACGCGAGCGTCGCCCGATGCGATGGCGCCGGTCTCTGGGACGATGCTGCTCGACGCGACGTAGACGGGCCGGTTGCCTTCGTTGGCCAGCGTGAAGCGCTGCGTCGGTGAGAAATTCAAATCGATCTCACCCTGTTGATCGAGGTTGAGCGCATAGCTCCCCGCGACGGCGAGGTTGAAGCGGTTCTGCAAAACCCACCCTTGCCAATTCAGATCGGCGCTCCACCGTCGCGACGCCTGGTAATTCGGATCGACGAGTGTGACGCCCGGCTGCGAGGTCGCGAACACCGAGCCATTCGTTCCGTCGGCGCACGTCGACGGCACCGTCGATGGATCGATGCGATAGCTCTCCCAGTTCGGCACCGGCGCCGCATCCCCCACGCATGTCAGCGTCTGCACTGCGCTCGGCAGGCCTGTGTTCGAGATGACGCGATTCATCAGCGACTGCGCCGGCGATCCCTGAAACACACCGATGCCGCCCGCGATACGCTGTCGCGGACCGCGCACGAAACCATCCGCGACTGAAATCTGCGGCGATTCGCCCAGCGTTTTAGAGAATCCTATCCGCGGGCTGAGTGCGATTGGATTGGGAACGAGATCGTTGCGGATTCCGAACGTCTGTTGCACGAGCGGGTTGTATTCTGGCCTCGATCCGAAGCGACTCGCGTCGACGCGAACACCGTAGGTGATGCTCAAGTCGGGGTTCGGGCGCCAGGCGTCGCCGAGTGAGAGGCCGAGCGTGCCTTGACTGCGTCCCTGTCGACGTGGTGTGAGCGTTCGCGAGAAGGACGATGGCACACCAGCCTCGAAATCGGCGAGCGAATTGAACGCGAATGAGCCGAGCAAGTTCGACGACTGATCGGTCATCGAAGAGTTGCGCGCGAGTTCGGTCGTGAGCGTGAGTTTGTGGCTGCCATCCATGCTGAGCCACGACAGCGCATTTCGGAATTGCAGGTTGGTATTCGACGACGTGGAGCCGAGTGCCGCATTGCCGCCGACGAGAATGGAGCGAACGTTCGATGAGCCATCAGCGAAGTCGGACGTGATGCGGACGCTGGCGCCGGGCAATGAGAGATACGGCTCGCTCTCGTTGACGCTGCCCGATAGACCAATCGATGTGGTCGAAAGAATGATCGAGTTGAAGTATGCGGTGTGTCGCAGCTGTACCGATCCGGCGCGATTGTCGGCGCGTCCCGCGTGCGCCGGCGAATCCCAACTATTGAACCCGGTCGGAAGTGTGCGTCCCCAGTTACCGTTGACAGTCAGGTTGAGCGAGTGCCCCTGCGAGGAGTTCGGCGTAAAGTCGAACGATCCGAGCAACGAACCGCGCTGCGATCGGTTGGCGCTCGGAAATCCGGCGACGGAGTACGGAAGGCCGGCTGCTTCGAGCGCGCTGCGAAGGCGGGCGACGGAATCCTGCGAGATACCGACCGCCTCGAGGCCGACGGAATCGATGTCGAGCAGCGTTCGGAGGTCGCGGACGTTGTCGTCGAACTGATAGGCAACGTTGTAGAACGCGTGGTTGAGCTTGATCGGTCCCGACGCGCGCCCACTGATCGACGCGTTGGTCGACGCGAGCGCGAGCGACTGCGCGGCGCGATCGGACCACTGCATTTGCGGTGTGATGCCGGTGAGGCTCATCGTTCGCACGATGTAGTTGCCGCCCGATTGAGAGCGCGTGGTGACCTGGCCGCCGCTGAAACCGCCGCGCGACACGTCGTACGGGGATGTCGCGACCGTCGTCGATACCGCTGCGTCGCGCGGCAGCGTACTGCCGTTCATTGCGAGACCGTTCAGCGTGAAGCTGTTCGCGGCCGCGTCGAGCCCAAAGACCGAGAACCCTGCGGGGCCGCCATCGGTCGACGGAATGAGTGTGACGCCGGGCAACGTGCTCGCGAGCGCGGCGAGGTCGCCGAGTGACGCGAGATCGAGGTTTTGCGCACTAACGGCCCGTTCGGTGCCGGAGATGTCGGTTCCGTTGTCGTTTCGCGGTGGCGGCGGACGTTGCCCCTGAACGCGCACTGCCGCGAGAATCGTCAGCGGCTTTTGGAGGCGGACGTCGGCAATGAGAACATCCTCATCGGCGAGCCGTTTGATCTCGAAGCGTCGCGCGGCAAGTCCGATGGCCTGAACGGCGACCCAATAGTCGCCGTCGGCGCTGAGAAAAGTGACGGTGAAACGGCCATCTCGGTCGGTGCGGGCCGTCTTGTTGACCCCGCTTGCGATGGCCGTGACGGAGATGCTGGCGCCTTCGACGGGCAGCGAATCAGGGCCGGTGACTCGGCCGCGGATGATGTCAGGGTCCTGGGCGGCGGCGCGACTCGGGGCGAGGGCGACGAGCGCGGCGAGGATGGCGATGAGGCGGAAAAGGCGCACAGAGCGGGTGGTGCCGGGGATGGGGATAGGAGGCGGAAGGTGAGACAGCGGGGAGGGGGGAAGGGTTCGGTCGGGCGACGCACTTGCACTTCCCGCCCGTTCGCCGCATGACTGTCTCATGTCGACCCGCCCTCTCCTGCTCCTCGCGGCGCTTGCGCCAACTCTTGCCGCCGCCCAAGCGCCCTCCGCGTGGCCGTCCTTCACTCGCACCTTCGCTGCGTACGTCGACAGCGACAAAGTCGTCGGCGCTGGCGTCGTGTTCATGAAGAGCGGCCGTATCGTCGCCCGATTTGATACCGGCTTTGCCAATCGCACGGCAAACGTCCGCGTCGACGACCAGAGCATCTATCACTGGGGGTCGATCACGAAGACGCTGACCGCCATTTCGATCATGCAGCTTCGCGACCGAGGAAAGCTGTCGCTCGACGACAAGATCGTGCGATATGTGCCCGAGCTGCGAACGATGCATGATCCGTACGGCATGATGGACAGCATCACGCTGCGAATGCTGCTATCGCACACGGCTGGCTTTCAAAACGGGACGTGGCCGTACGGCAGCGACAAGCCGTGGGAGCCGTTCGAGCCGACGACATGGAACCAGCTCGTCGCCATGATGCCGTATCAGGAACTGGTGTTCAAACCCGGTTCACGGTACGGCTACTCGAATCCCGGCTTCATCTATCTCGCTCGAGTCGTCGAACAGATCACCGGCGATCCGTGGGAGGCGTACGTCCAGAAGAACATCTTCGCGCCGCTCGAGTTGAACCGCAGCTACTTCCGATCGACGCCGTATTTCCTGGCGGAGCATCGATCGCACAACTACTACGTGCGCAAGGATTCAGCGGGCAAGGAACGGCTGACCGACAACGGGGCCGACTTCGATCCCGGAATCACATCGCCTAACGGCGCCTGGAACGCACCGCTCGGCGATCTGGCGAAGTACACGGCCTTTCTAACGAACGCCGTGATCTCGGGTATGTCGCGCGAACGGTACGACGTCGTGCTCAAGCGATCGAGCTTCGATGAGATGTGGAAGCCCGTCAAGCCGATGTCGCAGAGCTACGAGTCCTCACCTGATCAGTGGATGGGGCTCTCGTTCTTCATCATCGATCGCGATGGGCAGCGCATTCTCGGTCACACAGGAAGCCAGGCCGGGTTTCGATCATTCCTGTACTTCAATCCGGCCAATGGCTCCGCGGTGATCGCGGTGTTCAACACGACCAACTCGTCGTCGCCCGCGTCGGCTGCAAACCGTCGCGTTCAAGACGCCGCGCTTTCGTTGTTGACGCGGCCCTGAACCTGTCGCTTAGAGCGGGCCCCAGGTCGTAAACGGTACTGGCTTGGAGAACGGCGGTCCCGCTTCGATGGTAATGTCGGCGTGGGCGGTGAGCGGAATCTTTGCCGGGTCGCCTTTGTACTCTTTTCCATCGACCCACACCTTGAGCGACTCGCCCTTGGCGGCACGGGCCGCGGCGACGCGCGATCGCGTGAGCGGCTCGCCCCAGATCATGAAGAAGTCGCCGAGCGTGAAGGAACGATTGAGCGGCGCTTCGATGTGGATGATGCCGTCGGCCGTATGGGTGTGGACCCAGTAGATACATCGCTTGCCGGCCGGGATTCCGATGCTCGCTGGGATCGGGATCGGCTTGCCGTGGTCGAGGAGCACCAGGTGCTGATGGATGTGGATGCGCTGTCCCTCCTGCGCGTCGCACGATATTCCGCTGACCATCTGGCCGTTGGCGGCGGGCGTCTGTTGCTGTTGTTGCGGCAGGGTACCGGTCGCATAAACGCTACGCGCTGCTAGCCCAATCGACACGAGTGCGGCGACGACGCCTGCCCCAGTGACCATCCGATGTCGTGACACCTGACAAAGCTCCTTGTAAGGATCGCTCCTCGAATCTCGCCGGTTGGCGTCTCGGCGTCCATGATATCGGATGTCGTGCCGAGCACGCACTCTCGTTCCGCGTCATTCTGAAGTCAGCGCCCACGCGGTGCTCGGTGACGAAAATCACCGTGTCTCGGTTCGGTCCTCGGGGATTTCCGCCAAATGTTCTTGATTAGTGGCGATAATTTTTCGCCAAATGGACTCCCTTAAAGAACACGAATTGAATAGTCTAAAGTGCGACGATGCGACTATTCGCTGCTACACTGTAGCTGCTGTGAACTTGACCTGAGGACATGCCCATTCGTACCTGTCATGTTCGTCGTAGAACCGCGATGCTCGGTGCCGCCGTTACACTGGCTGGTGCGCTCGCGATGCCGGCACACGCACAGGCGCCCACACGCGCCGCCGGAGCAAGACCCTTCGATACCGGTATCGTCCTTGGCGGCGAGTGGCTTCAAGCCAACGCTCTGCCGCTCGAACGCGACGCGATGCAAAGCGCGTCCTTCTCTCTTTCGCTTCGACGGCAGAACTGGGCGGTCGAAGGTGGTTTCCTCCGCATCGCTCATACGCTGAGCACCGTACAGGGAGGATATCTGTCCGGCGGTCCGTTGCTCGAGTGGAAGCGCATCCTGTTCACTCCCGCGGTGGGCGCGATGGTCGGCCAGTCATACGCTTCGCGTGATACCACGGGCTACAACTGGGTTGGCACCGGCGGCACGACTGGCCACGAGGCGCGCTTCAGCTACTCCGACGGCTTGGCGTTTGGCGGAAGCGTCGGTCTGACCGTCGAGATCCCGATCTATAGAATGTTTGCCGTCCGCGGCTCGGCCTCGGAGTGGTATTTCAGCGGAAACCCGCTCGAGGGCGACCGCACACGAACCCTGATCGGCGCCGGTCTGTCCGTGCGACTCGGCCGATGATGCGTACATCGAATTTCAAACGCGTGCGCGGCGCGTCGATCGTTGCGGCGACGATTGCCTGCGTCGGCATCGCATCGAGCTGCAACGAAAACCTCCCGAGCGGTCCGAATACGTTCTCGGCGCAGCTGCAAATCGTCACGCCGCGCGACACGATGGTCGTCGGCGATTCGACGGTCGTGCAGGCCAAGGCGACGGACGGCGTCGGGCACTTGATCCAAGCGCTCGTATTCGGCTGGAAATCGGCCGATAGCACCATCGTCGGTTTCGCAGCGCTGTCGTCGGACTCCAATGTCACCGCCGGTCGGACTCGGACGCTGGTTGGGCGACGACCCGGGCTATCGATAGTGTCGCTGACGCTGCCCGATTCGCGATTCGTCGTTCCGACGTCGACGCGACTGGAGACGGTGGTTGTCGGTGGCGTTCGCGTGCTGTCGACGCACGATTCGACGCTTACGGCAGTAAACGATACCGGCGTGGCCATTTCGGCGGGACTCGTTCGAGCGAATGGCAATCTTGTCACCAAGGCGTCGCTGGGAATTCGCTGGACGCACCTGGGACAGCACACCACCGTGGTCGGCTCTGGCGACACGATTCGGTATGTCGCCAAATCCAACGGCGCCGACACGCTGATCGCGACGCATGACTTCTGCCTTGCAGCCGCGAAGTGCGCTGATACGGTCGTGGCGCGTGTATCGCAGCAGCTGTCGCTGACACTCTCGGCCCGACTCTTCTCGGCGTGGAGCTTCGGCGACTCGCTCGGACCGTCGGTGACGCTTGCCGATCGTCGCGGAAACGGGTTGGCGGGAACGTTCGTGAGATTCGTTCCGGCGACGACTGCGGACTCCATTATCGTACGGGTGTCCGGTCCGATCGGGACCAGCAATCCGACGACCGGTCAGATGGCAGCGCCGCAATTGATCGCTGCCGGGAACGGGACCGCGAAAATCCGGGTGCTTGGGTTTGCGCCCGACGGATTCTCCGTTGTCGCGATGGATTCGATATTCGAGGTCGTCCAGCAGGTTGCTCGGCACGTTGCCGTGGAACAGCTTCGCATAGTGCTGACGTCGGTGGATTCGGTGCCGACCAGATTCGTCGCGCGTGACGCGCGCGGTGCGGTGATCGCCGACGCGT
The DNA here is from genome assembly GCF_055379415.1 of Leucogemmata humicola. Classification (NCBI taxonomy): domain Bacteria; kingdom Pseudomonadati; phylum Gemmatimonadota; class Gemmatimonadia; order Gemmatimonadales; family Gemmatimonadaceae; genus Leucogemmata; species Leucogemmata humicola. The sequence goes on along the minus strand of NZ_AP040875.1, from coordinate 5,423,561 downwards.
TGATCACTGTTTCACCGCTAGGGATTCCGATGACGGGAATCTGGGCCGGGCCTACGGCCGCAGTCGCCGGTGCAACACTCGCGTCGATCACTCCGCAGCTCAGCGGACCTTCGTTGCCGCAAAACAATCCGGCCGCACCACAGATCCCAGTGATCGTCGATCAGTCGGTCTTGACGATCATCAAGCCGGACACCGTCACGGCGGGTGCAACCGCAATCCCGATCCTCGCTGAAGCGCGCGATTCACTCGGCCAGCCCGCAGCCGGTCGTTGGGTGCGTTTCGGTACGTCGTTCGGTGTCGCGCCTGACTCAGCTCAGGTCGACGTGAACGGAAGCGCTGCGTCCATCTGGGTTCCGCCGGACAGCGCGGGATCGTACACGGTTACGGGTGTACGGGGCACGTTGGCGGCGATGACGACCCTGGGCGATTCGGCCGGACGGATCGTGCTTCGTCGAAGCGCCGTGGTGAAAGCGAGCGTTCCAAGTGAGCTCAGGACAACTGTCGAAATCAGCACCGCGAGCATCGCAATCAACGGCACCGCGGTGGTGACTGTGACGGTGAAGGATCGCTTCGGGAACAAGGTCAAAACAGCGGCGCCGAGTGATTTTACCTTGACGAATACGGGCGCTGGAACGTTGCCAGCTCCAACCTGTTCGCTCGGCGTTTGCACGGCGACCTACACGGCGCCAGGTGCAGTTGGTCCGGAGACGATCGTCGCGAAGATTGGTGGGGCGAGCGTGCTCGGCAGTCCGATCACTGTGACGATTCACCCCTAGCGCGATGTGAACCGCGCCGGAGCTACTTCAAGTCAGGAATGGGTAGCTCCGGCACGTGATCGCGCTTGTACACGAGGACACTGCGACGGAAGGTCATGACGACCGTACCGTCCTGCTTAAAGCCCGTCGTCTTCACCTCGACGATGCCCATGTGCGGCCGTGACTTCGATTCGCGCGCACTCAGCACTTCGGTGCGCGCGTAAATCGTATCTCCCTCGAACACCGGCGCCGGCAGTCGCACTTCATCCCAGCCAAGATTCACGGCGTAGCGCGAGATATCGGCGACGGACAGGCCGGTGATGAGCGCGAGGATGAACGGCGAGTTGACGAGCGGTTTCCCGAACTCCGTCTGCGCCGCGTAGTGCGCGTCGAAGTGAATCGGGTTCGTGTTGACCGCCAGCAGCGTGGTCCACGCGTTATCGGTTGCCGTCACCGTGCGGCCGATCGGATGGCGAATGATCGCGCCGACTTCAAAGTCCTCGAATGCTCTCCCGACGTACGTACGATCCGTCATGTCGTTGCCTCGATCTGGTTCAACACTACGCGCGCCATGCGCACGTTGGCTTCGTCGATCATCTTGCCGTCGAGCGACACTGCGCCGCGGCCGGTTGCAACCGCCGCATCATATGCCTCGACCACACGCCGCGCGTGAGAGACTTCTGCGTCCGTCGGTGAAAAGACGGTGTTGGCGATCGCGAGCTGCGTGGGGTGAATGCACTGCTTACCGTCGAAGCCCATCGATCGCGCGATTCGGCACGCGCGCTCGAAGCCAACGAGATCGCTGAAGTCTGAATACGGTCCGTCGACGCAGCGCAGCCCACTCGCGCGCGCCGCGCCCACGATAGTATGCATCGCCGCATGCCAGCGATGTCCCGGATACAACTCGTCGTTCGCGTCGAATGTCCCGATCCCTGTTGCCGGCATGCGCATCGACGCCGCGTAATCGCCCGCTCCAAAAATCAGCGCCTCGAGTCGTGGCGACGACTGCGCGATCTCGCGCGCCCAGACGACTCCGGCTGCAGTCTCGAGTTGCGCTTCGATTGTGATTTGCCGGCTGAAGCCGCGATGCGCCTCGATCTGTGAGAGCAGCGTCGCAACGAACGCCACATCCGCCGGCGACTCGGCTTTCGGCAGCATGATCATATCGAGTCGATCGCCCACTGCCTCGACGACGTCGATGATGTCGCGATAGGCGAAAGACGTCGAGATCGCATTGATACGAAATATTCGCGCACGCTTTCCGAAATCGAGCTCGGTGAAGGCACGAATCACGTTGGCCCGACTCGCTTCCTTGTCGCCGGCGGCAACCGAGTCCTCGAGATCGATACAGACGGCGTCCACCTGGCTCGCCGCGGCTTTCTGAATCATCGGCCATCGCGACGCCGGGACGAACAACATGCTTCGTTCGGGTCGCGCGCTCGATGGGCGCATAGTCATGTTTGACCTCAGTTGCGGCGAATCGCCGCGAGGACTTCGTTCGTGTGTTCGCCGAGCGCAGGCACGCGGCCCATGTGCGGTGGAGCACTCTTCAGATTGTGCGGTGGAAGCAACGCCGGAATATCGCCGCCCGGGGAATCCACCTGGGTCCATCGGTCGCGAGCCGCGAGCTGCGGATGGCCCACGACAGCAGGCACGTCGTTCACCATGCCCATGGGGATGTCGGCGCGCTCGAGCAGCGCGACTACATCCGTACGCTGGTGGCGCCCCAGAATACTCTCGATCGTCGCTTCGAGCGATTCACGATTCTCGACACGCACCGAGTTCGTGGCATATCGCGCATCGGTTGCGAGCGACGAATCGCACAACACATCGCCGCAGAAGCGACGCCATTCGCGGTCGGTCTGAATGGCGAACATCACGTCGCCGTTGGCGCACGCGTACGCACCGTACGGAACGATCATGTTGTGTCGCACACCCGCGCGAGCGACGACGCGATTGGCTCCCTGCCACACGTAAAGCGCCGGCGTCATCCATTCGGTGAGACATTCGAGCATGGCGATGTCGATCCGCTCGCCGTGGCCAGACTTCTCGCGCGCATACAACGCCGCGAGGATTGACGAGTACGCGTACATCCCCGACGCGATGTCGGCGATCGATACGCCAACCTTCGCGGGGCTTTCCGCGCTCCCAGTCACCGACACAACTCCCGATTCGGCTTGCACGAGCATGTCGTACGCCTTTCGGTCGCGCATTGGGCCGTCGGGGCCGTAGCCGGAAATGCCACACCAGATCATGCGCGGATTGCGCGCCGCGACCTGTTCGTATCCGAAGCCGAGTCGTTCCACCGCGCCGGGCGCGAGGTTGTGCACGAGGATGTCGGCATCGTCGATCAACCGCGAGCACGCTTCCAGATCGCGAGGCGCCTTTAGATCGAGCACGACGCTCTTCTTTCCACGATTGAGCCACGCGAAGTACGCCGACGTTCCATTCATCGCGCTGTCGTAAGAGCGCGCCGAATCGCCGCCGTCTGGCCGCTCGATCTTGATCACGTCGGCGCCGAGATCGGCGAGCTGGCGCGAACAGAACGGCGCGGCGACGGCCTGCTCGAGCGCGACGACGCGAAGTCCGCTGAGCGGCATCAGAACGATCGCGGAAGGCCCAGCACGTGCTCGCCGATATATGAGAGAATCATATTCGTCGACACCGGAGCAACCTGATAGAGTCGCGTCTCGCGAAACTTCCGTTCGACGTCGAACTCTGCGGCGAAACCAAAGCCGCCGAACGTCTGCAGACACACGTTCGCCGATTCCCACGAGGCGTCGGCGGCGAGCAGCTTGGCCATGTTCGCCTCCGCGCCACACGGTCTGCCGTCGTCGAACAGTCGCGCGGCTTCGAAGCGCATGAGATCGGCGGCGCGGACGTTGGTGTACGCGCGCGCGATCGGGAACTGAACGCCTTGGTTCTGCCCCGTCGGCCGATCGAAAACGATGCGATCGGTCGCATACTGCCGCGCACGGTCGATGAACCAGTACCCATCGCCGATACACTCGGCGGCAATGAGTATTCGCTCGGCGTTCATGCCGTCGAGGATATACCGAAAGCCTTTGCCTTCTTCGCCGATGAGGCTCGTCGCAGGAATCTCGAAGTTGTCGAAGAACAACTCATTCGTTTCGTGATTCACCATGTTGCGAATCGGCCGCACGCGCATGCCGCGCTGCTCGGCGTCCTTCAAATCGACGAGAAACACCGATAGGCCGTCGGACTTCTTCGAAACGTCGGAGCGTGGCGTCGTCCGCGCGAGCAACAGCATGAGATCGGAGTGCTGAATGCGCGAGATCCACACCTTCTGCCCGTTCACGACGTACCGATCGCCGCGTCGCTCGGCGAATGTCTTGAGCTTCGTCGTGTCGGTGCCGGTCGTTGGTTCGGTAACGGCGAACGATTGGAGCCGCAGTTCGCCCGACGCAATTTTGGGGAGGTACTGCTGCTTTTGCTCGGCGGAGCCGTGTCGGAGCAACGTGCCCATGATGTACATCTGCGCATGGCAGGCTCCCGAGTTCGCTCCTGAGCGATTGATCTCCTCGAGAATTACGGACGCCTCGGAGAGCGACAGGCCGCTGCCACCATACTCTGTCGGAATGAGCGCGGCGAGCCATCCGGCTTCCGTCAGTGCTTTGACGAACTCCTCGGGGTACGCTGCGATCTTGTCGACGCTCTGCCAGTACGCACTGTCGAAGCGCGCGCAAACTTCGCGCACTCCCGTGCGATACTCTTCGTGCTGCTTGAAGCGCGGATTGATGTCGGTCATTGCTCGCGAAGCGCAGTCCCGCTACCGAACGCGCGGAACACGGTGCTCATATCGGTGACCGATCCGAGCGAACGCACCGCATCGAGTGCCCGCGACGCGACGTCGCTGCCCCATCGCGGGCCGACCAGCGCGGCGAACTTGTCTTCGAGCTGCGCGGTAGTCACCGGGTTTTCCGGGTTGCCGACCGGATAGTCGCTCGCGGCATTCAAGACTTCGCCGTTTGCCAGTTCGACGCGAATGCGCGTCGGCCACGCGTTCGGATACTTCGCGGTAAGATCCGGCGCAACAGTTACGCTCGTACGTTGCAATAATTCCGTCGTGGCCTGATCGCGAACACCTTCGGCGTTGAAGCGATCGGCGGAGAAAACTTCCAACGGCGCGCCACCGTGTAGCAGCGCGGCGACGACACAGTAGGCAATGCTGAACTTGGCCGCGTACGACGAGTTCGGATTCCGTTCTTTCACGATTTCGTATCCGGGTCCGTACGTCTCGATCTGGATCGAGGCGATGTCGCGCAGCACGTCAGTGGCCGTCCAACCTCGCTTGGAGCGCATGTCGCGAGCAACATCGATCGCACTGTGCGTATGGCCACAGCACGCCCACACCTTGTAGCAGTTCTCCGTCACCTTCCATCGTTCACCTAAGCCGTCAACGACGCGCGTTTCGTCGTGCGAGGTGCTCATCGATCGGAAGAAACCGCGATCGCCTTCGAGAATTTTTCGTGCACCGGTGAAACCAGCTTTCGCGAGATCGGCAGCAAGCACGCCATTGAATGCGGCCTTGCCCGGATGAAGGTGCTTGCTCATCGTGCCGTCGGCATTGAACTCCCACAAGCCGGCGGCCTGCGTACCGGCGGAGCCGAGTGCGTCGAGCATTTGCTCATCAGTGAGTCCAAGCAGCGATCCGGCTGCAGCCGCAGCACCGAACGTCGCGGCAGTCCCCGTTGGATGCCAGAATCGATAGTGACTCGGGTTCACGGCTTCGCCAATGCGCAGTGCCGCGTCGTAACCAACGGTCACTGCGAGTAGGAATGCCTCGCCCGTTGCGTGTTCGCGCTCGGCAACAGCAAGCGCCGCAGGAATTACCAGCGCGGCCGCGTGCATGGTGGAGCCTTTGTGGACGTCGTCGAGTTCGAGGATGTGCGAGGCGACGCCGTTCGCTAACGCCGCACCTGCAGCCGACGCTCGATTTCCGGCGAAGACCGTGGCCTCACTCGACGCGCCGAGTCCTGCGACGACGCCCCGTGTCATTTGCGCGGGCGCCTCGAGCGAGCCGGCGAGCGCGGATCCCAGCCAATCGAGGATTGCGCGGTGCGTGTCGACGACGACATCGGCACCGAGGTCCGCATAGGACGTCCTCGCCAACACCGTCGCGAGCTCGCGTGAGACTGAAGTCATCGTCTATGCGGGAACTGCATCGCGCACCACACGCTCGGCGCGCACGCGCACACGGCGCCACGCTTCCCAGACGTTACCGACGAGGAGACCGGCGAGTAGAAAGTACGCCGCGCCAATCATCTCGAATGCCGCAAAGCTCGCCAAAGCAACGATGACACCGAAGATGATTTGATCACGATGCTTGGGTGGCGACGTGGGCGGATCTGTGACCATGAAGAAGGCGAAATACAGTGCCGCGTGCAGATCGGGCGCGCGGTACAAATCAGCGACGCGTGCGGGGTCGCCGACAAACGCCATGATCGTCACGAGCAGATAGTACACGCCAAGGAACGAGAGAACTGCCGGAACCTTGTTGACGCGATAGCAAATGAAGATACCGGCCGTGAACAGCGCGACGAGCGCGACGGGCGATATCTCCGGCAGTGCGCCCCACCAACTATGACCGGCGTGGAATACATAGAACGTCGCTACGAGCGCGAGCGCCGCAGGATTGAAGACGTTCGCAGTACGAATACGGAACAGATACTTGCTCACGATCGCGACAGCCGACGTCACAGCCGCGATGTACCACGCTTGGTACGGACTGAGAATCATCGCGATGATCAGGCCAGTGAGCAGCGCGCCGCTCGGAAGGCTCCACTCACCTTCGCGCCAGCGGAGAATCGGCGCATCGAGCAGCATAGCCGTCCCGACACCCGCGAGGAGTATCGGACCGACGCGCTCCGGCCCGGCACCGACCGTGGCGATGATCGCCAGCAGTCCAATCGCGAGCAGCGCGAGACCCTTGGGCGTGCGGAGAAATCGCTTGACGCTAACGACCGACATCGCCGGTAAAAGAATCAGGGTGGTGGGTGCTACCCCAGTTGTGCGTCGAGAAGCGCTGAAGCGTTGGCGTTACCACCAACCCTTCGACGTCGTGACGCTGCAGCAGCGCGATGCCCTCGATCGGGCCGAGCACAAAAGCGGCCGTGGCAAGCGTGTCTGCGACCATCGCCGATGGAGCAAGTACGGTCGCGCTCGCGACAGTGTTGACTGACGTACCGGTGCGCGCATCCAACAGATGGTGGCCCGCCTCGTTCGTGCGCTCGTAGTCGCCCGATGTACACACGGCAACATCAGAGACGTGCAGTGTATCGAGCAGACCGTCCGCACGCGGATTCCGAATTCCGACAGACCACGGTCTCTCCGCGGCATTGTGTCCGCCGAAATACAGATCGCCACCCGCATCGATGGCAAAGTTCTCGAAGGGCTGAAGCTCGCGCGCCGCGATATCGATTGCCATTCCTTTGGCGACGGCGCCGAGGTCGAGGAGCAGTGGACGATGTAGCGTGATCGTCTTCTCACCCTCGCTGATCTCGACGTCGCGGTAGCTCACGTGGTCGTCCGAGTCGAGCGCGGTGTGCACGATGTGGCCGCTGCGATGTTCACGATCGAATCCCTTTCGCTCCATCGTCAGACCGACCGTCGGATCGAATGCGCCACCAGTCTCGCTCGCGACGGCGAGGGCAAAGCGCACGGCCTCGAACAGCATTGCGCTCGCAGGAACAGGAACGCCAATCTGCCGCGAGAGGCATTGAAGTTCACTCTGCGGGTCGAAGCGACTGCACGTGGCTTCGATCTCCTCGAACCAGGCAACGGCGCGCGCGATGGCGTCGTCTCGTGCGGCGCGCTCGACGTCCGTTGCGCCATGTCCAACGACTTGAAAGCTGACCACGGTGCCCATCACGGCGACCGTGTGGACGTAGGCGTCGGTCACTTCGCCTTTTTCAGCGCGTCGGCGACCGCGTAGTAGAACGCATTGGTGCTCTGCGTCGCCCCGGAGACGAAGTCGACATCGGGGCCCTGTCGCGCGATGACCTGGGCCGGCAGTCGCTCGATCCACGAACACGAGTACTGCGTGAGACACTCGCTGATGAACGCCGAGATGATGCGTCCGTTCTTGACCTCGAGTCCCGCCTGAATGTCGCCGTGGCGCGATGTGCCCCAGCCGAAGAAGATGCCGTCCTTCAGTTTCGCTTTTTCTTTCTCGCCGCTCTGCCCCGAGTCGGCAACCGCGGTCGCTGCGACGTGCGACGAATCGCGCGCTGGTACGGGCGCCGGCGCTACAGGCGCCGGCGCAGCGACGACGGTCGCAGTGGGAGCCGCGATGATTGGCGCCGGCGTGGTCGTCGGCGCAGCCACAGGAGCCGCCGCCGAGGAGTCTGCCGAGTGAACCGGTACAGTGCTCTGCTTTGCCGGAGTGGTCGGCTTGCCGTCGGTCGTCGGACGACTTGGCTTCACTTCGGCCGCCGGCACGACCGACGGTGCCTCGGCGCCCGCGGGCGACGACGCGGGAATCTCCGCATCGATTCGAGTGGGCGGAACCGGGCGACGCTCAGCTAGTTGCGCGAATCGCTGAGCAGCAGGCCGAGTGCGAACAAACCCGGCCGCGTATACCGCAAGAACGGCGGCCGAGCCGAGTGCAACGAGGTTGTTCGTAACTCGGTCTTTGGGATTCACAGCGTAATTCCCCGGTCAGTGCGATGGGCGTCACCGGAGAATATGGAGGTCGGCCGCAGGGCTGAGAAGGCGCACATCGAGATCCATTTGACGGGTTCGGTCGTGAGCCGCCGGTTGGTATTTCGTAAGGATCCGGGGGCGATGAGTGCGACCGTGCTGCATTCGATCTAAGGTTGGATACGACCCTCTACGTGAGGCCACGAGATGGACGCCTGGTGGAACGACCTCAAACACGGCGCGCGCGTATTGGCCAAGGCGCGCGGGTTCACCGCCGTGGCGGTGCTGTCGCTCGCGATCGGCATCGGGGCGAACACCGCGATCTTCAGCGTGACGAACGCGCTGATACTCCGCCCCCTCCCGTATGCCGATGCGAATCGCATTGCGATACTGTGGCAACGGTCGCCGGGGCTGAACGTGGCACAGGATTGGTTTTCCATCGGCCAATATCTCGACATCGCCGCGGACAACACGGTGTTCGAGCGCGTCGCGGCGGGCATCGGCGCGAGCTTCAACATGACCGGGAATGGCGCGCCAGAACGCATCGACGGCGTCCGTGTGTCATCGTCGCTCTTTCCGCTACTCGGTGCACGCATACAGCAGGGCCGCGTATTCACCAGCGATGAGGATCAGCCGGGGAAGACGCTCTCTGTCATTCTCATGGACGGATTTTGGCAGCGTCGGTTCGGATCGGATCCGTCGATCGTTGGGAAGACGCTCACGCTCAACGGCAACACGCTCACCGTGATCGGCGTCATGGCGCGCGACTTCTCGTTCACGAAAGAAGTCATGCCGGCGGTGAACGGGATTCAACATGCTGATCTTCTGTTGCCGCTGCCGCTGAGCGCGAGCGCGCGGACCAACCGTGGCGGCGAGGATTTCAACGTATTTGCCAAGTTGAAGCCCGGCGTGTCGCTGGCGCGTGCACAGGTCGAGATGGACGGGATCGCGGCGAGAATGAGGCAGCAGTATCCCGCCAACTATCCGCCGAATGGCGGCCTCACGATCAGCGTCGTGCCGCTGATCGATCAAGTCGTTGGCGATACGCGTCTCGCACTTTACGTACTGCTTGGTGCCGTGGCCTGCGTGCTGCTCATCGCCTGTGGTAACGTCGCCAATTTGCTACTGTCGCGATCTGCCGTGCGCGAAAAGGAAATGGCGATTCGTTGTGCTGTGGGTGCGGATCGAACGCGGATCATGCGACAGCTGCTGACTGAGAGTGTTCTGCTCTCGCTTGCCGGCGCCGTGGTGGGTCTGGGAATAGCGCTGGCTGGGATTGGCGCATTGCACCCATTCGGCCCAGCAAGTATCCCGCGATTGAACGATGTTCGCATCGACGGGCGCGTGTTGGCGTTCACGGTTCTGATGTCGCTGCTCAGCGGCGTCGGGTTTGGCCTCGTGCCTGCGCTCCGATCGTCGCGTGTCGATCCGAACGCGGTGCTCAAGGAGGGCGGTCGCGGTTCGGTGGGCTCGAGCGCGTTCGGCCTTGGCCACGGCACGCTTCGCAAAACGCTCATCACCGCTGAGATCGCGCTATCGCTGGTGCTGCTCATTGGCGCTGGGCTGCTGATTCGGAGCTACGCGCGTATCAGCAACGCGAATCCAGGGTTCAACGAGCACAACGTGCTGTCGCTGCGCGTGTCGCTGCCCGGCTTCCGATACAAGACGCCGGAGGCCGTGTCGGCTTTCTACCGACAGCTCGACGCGCGCGTTCGTGCGTTGCCAGGCGTGCAGTACGTTGGAAGCAACTACCAGCTACCGCTCAGCTCAGTTGCGCTGGCGTGGGAACCGATCGGCATCGAGGGCTATGTGCCGAAGGCGGCGGGGAACAATCTGATCATCGCCAGCAGCGCGTATGTCAGCCCCGACTACTTCAAGGCGATGGGGATCTCGCTGCTACAGGGCCGCGCGTTCAGCGATCACGACGACAAGCAATCGCCCGAGGTCGTGATCGTCGACGACAAGCTTGCCGCACGCTTTTGGCCGAACGAGAATCCGCTCGGAAAGCGTCTGCGCCAGGGAGCGGAAGGCAAGTGGCGCACGGTGGTCGGCGTCGTTGCAGATGCGCGCGAGTACGAAGTCGACGCCGAGCCGCCGATCACGGCGTATTTCCCGGTCGAGCAGTACAACATCGGCAGTCGGTTCGTCGTCGTGCGCACGTCGACCGACGCAGCCGCCATGAGTAGCCCGATCACGAGAGAGATTCGCGCACTCGACCCGGAATTGCCGGCGTACGATCTCAGCACGATGGAGGCGCGATTGCACGACTCGCTGGCGCGCCGGCGTCTGTCGATGACGCTGATGGTGACCTTTGCCACCTGCGCACTCATTCTCGCGGCGATCGGTATCTACGGCGTGATCGCCTATTGGGTCGATCAGCGCACGCGTGAAATCGGAATTCGAATCGCGTTGGGCGCCGATCGCGCCAACATCCTCCGGCTCGTCGGCCGCGAGACGGTCGTCACGGTCGCCGTGGGTATCGTGATTGGCCTCGTGAGCGCATTTGCGCTCACCCGCGTGATGGCAAAGATGCTCTTTGGCGTCGGCGCGACGGATCTGCTGACGTTCGGTGCGCTACCGGTGGTGTTGGGCGTGATCGCTCTGGTCGCGGCCTATCTGCCAGCGCGTCGTGCGCTGCACGTCGATCCGATCGTCGCGGTTCGGTCCGAGTAGCCCTACATCCAGTACGTCCATCGCGCGGTGGTGATCACGTAAAGCGACAGCGCGAGGTTCGTCACCGCGTGCACGAGGATCAGATCGCCGAGCGACTTCGTGCGCCACATCCACCAGTTGTAGATCACGCCGCACAGCAGGCCGACTTCCCAGTACGGACCATGCTCCGCGGCAAAGAGCAGCGTCGTGGCCCAGAAGGCGAGCGGCGTGTATTGCCCGAGTGGAATGCGCTCGAAGCGTGAGTCCTGCAGCCAGCGAACGAGCCAGCCTCGCCAGAAAAGCTCTTCGATCACGGGTACCAGCACTGCTGCGCGCGCCGTGCGCAGCGCAAGCATGATCGGCGTAAGCTCAGCGGGCGGAATCGACGTCTTGAGATGACCGGTGATTCCGTTCTGGAACAGCCAGTGACTGCGCCACGCTGGGAAGAGCGCGTCGGGGGCAATCCAAAGCGCGCAGACGGCGAGTCCAAGCCCGATACTGGCGAGCCAGAACGGCGCGCGCGTCGGCAGAATGTGGCGCGAGAAGCCGACGATTGCGGCGATGAGGACGCCGTCGCGCAGCAGTTCTTTCGCCGGATACGCGAGCGGAATGTACTTGTCGAGCGCGAGCCAGATCATGAAGACCGCGAACGGTCCGACCCATGCGACGGTGCGCGCTGCCGCGGGGGTGTCTGGCGGGTACTGGTTGGTGGTCAGTGCCATAGTCAGGACACTAAAGTATCGGCCTCGCGTCGAGAATAGTTCAACCGTGCTATTTTACGGCATGCCACGCGCGCGAACGGTGCCGACTCCGGATCCCATGGGCAAGGGAGAGACGACGCGCGCGCGGATCATCGATGAGGCCATTCGCGTCGCAAGTGTGGAGGGATTGGCTGGCCTGACGATCGGCCGCCTGGCGGAGCGCACTCGGATGTCGAAGAGCGGACTGTTCGCGCACTTCGAGTCGCGCGAGGCGGTGGAGTTGGCAGTGCTGCAGCAGGCGATCGCGCGCTTTCGGGATGTGGTGGTCGTGCCAGCGCTTCGCGAGCCACGGGGTGAACCCCGCGTGAGAGCGATTCTCGAGCGTTGGCATGTTTGGGCGAACGATCACGCGGTGATGCCGGGTGGCTGTCTGCTGTTGCAGGCGGCAGTCGAGCTCGACGATCAACCCGGCACTGCGCGCGACTTGATCGCCGACGCGATGCGCCAGTGGACCGACACGTTGCGTCGCGCCGCGTCGATCGCCGTCGAGGAGGGGCATTTCCGCTCTGACCTCGACACGGCGCTTTTTGCGTTTCAACTGCAGGGAATCATTCTGGCAACGCACCATTCCGAACGGTTGCTGCGCACGCCGGGAGCAGTCGCGCGGATGCGCCGCGCGCTCGACGCACTGATCGACTCGGTGCGTCCGACGACCGGCCGATCGCCCTTGCGGAGAAAATAGAACGATCGTACTATTTTGACCATGACGACATTCACTGCTGTGTCGACCATGGTGCAGCGAGCATCGTTGCGAGTGTTGAGCGCAATCGCGCCATCCGCTGTTGACGCGATGATCGTGGATCGATTCGCAACGCCGGCGCGTCGTCCCGCTGCGAGCGACATACCCGTCGGCGAGCGCTGGGCCATGTCGTCGGGCGGCGAGGCGATCTCGGTGTACACGGCGTATGACAACCTGGATGCGCCGCGCGTACTGTTCGTGCACGGATGGGAGGGAGCCGCAGCGGACTTCGCGCCTCTCATGACTGTGTTTCGCGACGCTGGCTTTGGTATCGTCTCCTTCGATCATCCCGCACATGGTCGGTCTACGGGATCACGCGCCACGCTCCCGCAAATGGCGCAAGCCACGCTCGACGTCGCCCGCGCGACCGGACCGTTCGCCGCCGTGGTCGGCCACTCGCTCGGCGCGTCGGCGGCCTTGATCGCGTTAGCCGGCGGACTCGACGCGCGGCGCGCGGTGCTCATCGCCCCGCCGTACGACGCCGGGCACTTCATCCGAATCACGGCGAAGCACATGGGCGTTTCCGATGCCCGTGTAACAGGAGCGATCGCGCTCCTCGAGAAGCGAGTTGGTCCGATCGATGGCCGGCAGACCGATCGAATTGCGTCCCAGGTAAAGGTGCCTGGGCTCATCCTGCACGACGGCGAGGATCGATACGTTCCGTTCGCGCATGGTGCCGCGGTGGCGGCGGCGTGGCCCGGCGCACGTCTGGTTCGCCTCACCGGCATGGGACATCGACGAACGCTTGGTGATCCATCCGTTCATCGCGACATCCTGAGCTTCGTTCGGGAGAGCTGACGTCGCATCGCGACGCGACGATCGCCCGCCGCGTGACCTCCGCCGTGGGTAGCGCCGGACCGCCGTAGAGGTTCTCTTGAAGGGTCACCAAGCTATCGTCTTGCCCGACCCGGAATGGAGGACGTCATGCAGGATCGCAATCGGTTGAGTCGCCGTGGATTCGTCGGTGGCGTCGCCACGGCGGTGGGATATCTGACGTTGAAGTCGCCCATGGAGTTGATGGCGCACGAACGCGCCACGCTCGGCGCAACCGAAGCCCTGCCAGCGCTCGCGAGCAACGAGGAGTACGACACGCTCGCGCACCTGGCGTTCAACGAGAATCCGTATGGGCCGCCGGAGTCGGTGTTGAAGGCCATGACGCAGGCTTTCAAGTATTCGAATCGGTACAACGCCCCCGACGGCGATCTCGTGGACCTCATCGCCGCACACCACGGCGTGAAGAAAGCGAACGTCGTGTTGGCGGCCGGCTCAGGCGAACTACTCGACGTCATGGGCTCGGCGTTCTCGCCCAATGGCAAGAAAGTCGTGGGTGTCGAGCCATCGTACAGCTTCGTGTTCTCTCACGTCGTTGGCGTGAAGGGCGAAGCGATCACGCTTCCGCTGACGAGCGATTTCCGGCAAGACATTCCGGCGATCATTCACACCGTTAAAACGAACTATCGCGATGTCGGCTTCGTGTACCTGTGCAACCCAAACAATCCCACGGGTCGCATCGTGACGAAGCAAGAGATCAAGCAGCTCCTCGACGGAATTCCCGAGGACGTTCCGGTGCTGATCGACGAGGCCTATTTCCACTTCGTCGAAGATGCGAACTACGGAACGTCGATTCCATATGTCCTCGAAGGGCGTCAGGTGATGGTGACTCGGACCTTCTCGAAGATCGCGGCGCTTGCCGGCATGCGACTGGGTTACGGCATCGCACAGCCCGACATGATCAAGCGAATGGAGCCGTTCATCAGCGACTCGATCAGCGCAGTCGTGAAGTTCGGTGGAGTCGCTGCGCTCAAGGACACGGGATCGCAGGCGCAGGTGAAGAAAGTCACGCTCGATCTCCGCAAGAAAGCGACGACAGAACTGCAGGCGCTTGGGTACAGCGTCATTCCGTCGGAGACAAACTTCTTCATGGTGCATCTGCGCCGTCAGGTTAAACCTGTCATCGCGGAATTTGCCAAGCAGGGCGTGATGGTTGGACGCCCGTTCCCACCGATGAACGAACACCTGCGCGTATCAGTAGGCACTGCGGACGAGATGCGCCGTTTCATGGTTTCGTTCAAGGACATCATGTCCAGGCCAGCGGTCGCAACTACGGGTGACGGAGAGTAGCGCATGGTGTCGTTGAAGCCACTACGCTCGGCACGTTCTCTCGCTGTTGCGGCGCTCTATGTCGTTGCGTTCTCGGCATCGGCGATTGCACAGAAGGCGGCGACATACTTTCCGCCCGCGGGACAGTGGGAAACCAAACCGCCCGCTGCGCTCGGCTTCGATGCGGCGAAGTTGAAGGAAGCCGTCGACTTCGCGCTGAGTCACGGTAGCAACTGGGACTTCGACAAGGATCAGGTGCGCACGTTCGGCACGCCGCTCGGACCACTGCCAAAGCAGCGCGCGTCAACGAATGGAATCATTCTGCGCCACGGCTACATCGTTGCGCAGTTCGGCGACACGAAGGCGAGCGATCCGGTGTACAGCGTCGCGAAGAGTTTTCTGTCGACCATCGCGGGGATCGCGGTGGAGCGTGGCCTCATCAAGAACGTGAACGATCGCGTCGGCGCGACGATTCACGACGGCGGGTACGACTCGCCGCACAACGCGATGATCACCTGGAAGAACCACCTGCAGCAGGAGAGCGAGTGGGAGGGTTCGCTCTGGGGAAAGAACGCGGACTTCGTGGGCCACGAGCAGTTCGGCGCCGGCGAGCGCAAGCCGCGTGCGATTCAGGATCCGGGCGCGTTCTACGAGTACAATGACGTTCGAATCAATCGCTTCTCGCTCTCGCTGCTCCGCCTGTTCGGAACGGGCCTTCCGGATGTCTTGAAGACGTCGATCATGGATCCGATCGGCGCGTCGCACGACTGGCGCTGGGTTCCGTATGAGAATTCTCAGGTCGAGATCAACGGAAAGAAAGTCGGCTCGATGAGCGGCGGCACGCGATGGGGCGGCGGCCTATGGATCAATTCCGAAGATCTCGCGCGGTTTGGCCTGTTGGTCGCCAACCACGGACGTTGGAACACGAAGCAGCTCGTGCCGGCGCAGTGGTTCCGCGACGCAGTCACGCCGAGCGACCACGGTCCGGATTACGGCTACCTGTGGTGGCTGAACACCAAGCAGAAGCAGTGGCCGAGCGGTCCGGCATCGAGCTTTGGCGCACTCGGGAACGGATCGAACATCATCTGGATCGATCCCGAGCACGACATCGTCTTTGTGTGGCACTGGTATGAGAACCGCGCGATGGACGGCATGATTCAACGCCTCATGGCGTCCGTCGTCAGCGAGTAGCAGCGCGACCCTCGACTACATCCGTTCGTCGGCCGTTGGACCGTAGATCGATGGCAGCGGAACATCGACGAGCCGCGCATACACGGTGAGCTGGCCGCGATGGTGAATGAGGTGGTTGAGATGCTGCCTCACCGTCTCACCGCGCGGCGCCGTCATCAGAACCCGCTCGCCCATCTTGAGCGACCACGATTCGTCGAGTGCAGCGCCAGTGACTGACTCGAGCGCCGCGCGTGCATCACGCACGTTCTTGTCGAAGATCTCGAGCAGCGTCTCGGTTTTTTCGTAGCTGTAGCCCGGACCTCCGGCGAGGTCGATGAAGGGCTCGCGCAAAGTGCGAGCGACCCAGCCGGGCATGAATGCGACAAGCTGTGTGAGATGTCCAAGCGAGAACGACTTCTCGTGCGGCTTCCACGTGCCTTTGTCGCTCGGCACGCGGGCGAGTAGCCTGCGCGTGCTCGCCATTTCGGCATCAAACTCCTTCAATGGAATTGCGGGCGTCGTCATATACCTGGTGCGTTTGGGGTGGGCGTCGTGGGCGGCCACCATCCTAGCTCGCACGAAGCGCTGTGGGCAAGAACTAGCCGCTTCGGGCGACGTAGAGCGTGTAGAAGCCACCTGACGTTGCATGCGCGCGAACTTTGACGACCTCGACGGCAAGGCCCGCGCCGCGAAGGAGTCGCTCGAACTTCCGATCCTCGCTCGCAGACCAGTAGGCCAAGCGACCACCGCGCCGCAATGCGTGCTTCGCCATTCGGATTCCGTCTATGCGGTACAACTGCGCGTTCCCCGCGTTCGTCAACGCATCAGCACCGTTGTCGACGTCGAGCAGGATCGCGTCGAACATTCCGGGATGCTTTTGCAGAACGTTCGCGACGTCATCGTGCCGCAGATCTACGCGCGGATCCTTCAAGGCGGCGTCTGAGAGCCCGTACTTCTTATTCCACGCAATCACGTCCGCGACGATCTCGGCGACGACCACCGTGGCGGTCGCGTCGAGCAACGCGAGTGCGGCCTTGAGCGTGTAGCCGAGTCCGAGGCCGCCGATCAGCACACGCGCACCATCGACGGTACTGAGAGGGGCACACGTCAACTCGGCGAGCTTGTCCTCCGAGTGATGCCGACGCGTCGACATGAGCTCGACCCCGTCGACGCGAATGGAGTACGCGCCATCATGCCGGTAGAGTGTGAGCACCGTGCCGTCCGGCGCCGTTGCCTGCTCGAGTCGTTCGACTGGCTTCACGCCAGCGCCAGACGTCGAAGCAACACAAGGGCTCGCCGAGTCTGGGCTCGCGGGGCTAATGTTGGTGCCATGATTCGAACAATCGCGATTTGCATTGCATGCATTGTAGCCGGTTCAGCGCGCGAGACGCGCGCGCAGGCGACTCCGTCGCCCATGCCGCAGCTACATCACGTCGGATTGAATACCGTCGATCCCGAACGCGCCATCGCGTGGTATCTCCGTGTGTGGCCGAGCGCAAAGCGAACGACGTTCGCTGGATATCCGGCGGTCGAAGGGGACATGCTCTTGCTGTTCAACAAGGTGAGCACGCCGCCGGCCGGCGCGTGGCGCGACGATCTGCATCGCGGAACGCCGCAGAGTGCGTTCTGGCACATTGGGGCGAACATCAACACGACGGACCTCGCCGCGACGTTGAAGGCCGTTGGCATTACGCATCTACCGTTGTTCATTGCGCCCAGGGATACGCCAACAGTCTGGCGTTCCGGGCTCGCACCGTATGCGGGAACGCTCACCGCAAAGCAGCTCGACACCGCGAAGGCGGCGCCGCCGCGCGACGGCGGCTTCAGCTATGTCGTGGCTCCAGATGGTGTGCTCTTCGAGTTGACTGGCGGACCGGGAACGCGTGCGTCGCTGTCGCACGTGCACTTCTTTCACGAGAAGCCGTTGTGCGCCGCGAACTGGTACGTCGAGCACTTGGGAATGGAGTTGCCGCCGGTGCGCGATGCGCAGGGTGTCGAGACCCCGCGAAAGCTGTGGGCTCCGTGCGACGTGCCGTATGGCGAGGCTGGCTGGCCGGCGCTGGAGCCGGTAGGGACGATTCGTCAGCCGGCGGGGAACGTGCGCTTTGGCAATGGAGCCATGGCGTGGTATCCACGACAGTGCGTCGGAGACCGGTGCGGTCGCGATCAGCCGTTGGTCCCGTCCCGCGGACAGGTGCTGGATCACGTCGCATTCTCGGTCGAAAACTTTGATGGCCTGCTCGCGCAGCTCAAGCGCGACGGCGTGAAATTCCTCGAGGAGCCGCACGCATTTGGCGATTCCCGGGCGTTCATGATCGAGGATCCGGACGGTCTCGCGATCGAGCTGGTGGAGCGTCGTTCCAAGCCGTAGAAGGCGTGTTTTCCTATTAGGTTCAAGGGTCGCCCGAGCCGATCCAGCGGGCCGCGGAAGTTCCTCTCTCCCACACACTCATGTCACATCTTCGCAGACTCACTGCTCTCGGTGCGTTCGCGCTGACCGGCGTAGCGCCGCTCGCTGCGCAGAGCACCCAGTTCCCGACCGACGATCCGAACATTCAGCGCATCTGGCGCCTCGGCATGGACAGCTCGCACGTGCAGAAGCTGTCGCAGACGCTGTTCGACTCGATCGGTCCGCGCCTCACCGGAAGCCCTGGTATCCTTGCGGCGAGCAACTGGGTGATCAGTCAGTACAAGGCGTGGGGCATCGACGCGAAGCGCGAGCAGTACGGCACGTGGCGCGGTTGGCGTCGCGGAACGTCGAACATCGCGCTCGTATCGCCGCGCGTGCGCTCCCTCGAGGGAACGATGCTGGCGTGGAGTCCGGGTACGAAGGGAACGCCGGTGACCGCCGAAGCGATCGTGCTGCCGAAGTTTGCGGACAGTACTGAATTCGTGAAGTGGCTGCCGAAGGCGAAGGGCAAGATCGTGCTGCTCTCGCCGGCGTGGCCGACCTGCCGTCCGTCGGAAGACTGGAATCGCTTTGGAACGCCGGCGTCGATCGCGCGCATGGACACGTTGATCGCGCAGATGCAGGCAGATTGGGCTGTCGATCGCGACAGCACGAAGCTCTATCGCGGAACGGGATACAACCTCGCGCTGGGCACCGGCACGCTGGGCATGCGCCTCGAGAAGGCGGGTGTCGTCGGTATGATTTCGTCGCGCACCAAGCTGAGCGGCTTCAACAATCCGTTCGCGAATGGCGCTGCTCAAGCGGGTCGTGGCGGCGGTCGTGGCAACCAAACGGCAGGGCCCGCCAGCGCACGTGGCGGCGGTCCGGCCTCGAGCCTGGCTTCGGCCGGCGGTGGTCGCGGTGGCTTTGGCGCCGCACCTGGTGGCACGGGCGGTTGGGGCACGATCGAGATCTTCGAGTCGTACAACAAGACCGCACCGGCAGTGACGCTGACCTGCGAAGACTACGGTCTCGTATCGCGTCTTGCCGAGAACAATCAGCATCCGCGCGTCAAGATCGACGTCGACGCGTCGCTGCTCGGTGAACAGCCGGCGTTCAACACGATCGGAATGATCAAGGGCGTCGAGAAGCCCGACGAATACGTCATGCTGTCGGCGCACTTCGATTCGTGGGACGGCTCGTCTGGCGCGACGGACAACGGCACGGGAACGATGATGGCGATGGAAGCCATGAGAATTCTCAAACTCGTCTATCCCCGTCCGAAGCGTACGATCCTCGTTGGCCACTGGGCGAGCGAAGAGCAGGGTCTGAATGGTTCGACCGCGTTCACCGAAATGCACCCCGAAGTCATGAAGGGCCTGCAGGCGCTGTACAACCAGGACAACGGCACGGGCCGCGTGCAGTCGATCTCGGCGGCGGGTCTCTCCGACATCGGTCGCCACCTCAAGTCGTGGTACGCCAAGCTGCCGAGCTTCTACACAGACAGCATGAGCCCGAACGTGGTGTCGTGGAGCTTCAACGACGCGCCCACGGGTAATCCGGGTGGAACGGACGGCGCAGTGTTCGCGTGCTTCGGCACGCCGTCGTTCGGCATGGGTGCGGTGGGCTGGAACTACAACACCTACACCTGGCACACCAATCGCGACACGTACGACAAGGTTGTCTTCGACGATCTCAAGCACAACGCGACGCTTGCCGCGATGATGGCGTATCTGTCGAGCGAAGATCCGGAGTTCATTTCGCGGGAGAAGTCGCCGGGCACGTGGCCGGCGAATTGGCCAGCGAACTGCGGCAAGGCGCCGAAGGTTACCAAGCCGCGGTACTAGACCAGGAATCGAGCGTCATGCCGAAAGTCGTAACTCCATATCGTTCACTATCGCCCGATCGTCGCGTTGCACTGGTGACGCACGTCATTCGGTCGAGCCGAGAGGCGCGTGAGCTGTACGTGATTCGTCTCGCGTCGCGACCGGGCGGGTTTCGACCGGTGACGCTCAAGACCTGGTCGCCGGACAAGCTGGCAAAGGAAGTGGTTCGACAGAATGCGCAGACTGCACAGGACGAATTCGATCTGATGCATTTGCTGTACGTCGAGCTCGAGCCGGCAATTCAGATTGCGTTTCTCGACGCGGCCGGCGTGAAGCACGAAGGTGGTCAGATGCCCGACGACATCGAGTCGCCGTACACGGACGAAGCGGGCGTGCAACGCGGTGCGGCCGCCGTGCGTGCGCAGTTCGGTGAAGACGGAGAGCGGTATTTGCAAACGCTCGCGAAGTACAATCGCGACGGCTGGCCGGGCATCGAGACCATCGTCGAGGGTGCAGCGGCCTAGACGACAGGGTTTTGAAAGGACGACGCGGGGGGCGGGCCATGTCTGGCTCGCCCCCCGTATCTTTCGAATCATGGCCACTCCCGAGTCTCGACCCTCTGCACGTCGCGGGATCAGCTCCGCCAGGATTGCGGCGCGCGTCGTCGGCTATTTCACGCTGGCGTGGGGGACGATCATCACGCTCGTGGCCGGCACCTTTCCAGGTGCGTTGCCGCTGGGAATCGCGATTGCGCTGTACGCGACGATTCCGTTGGTGCTGTTCATTCGTTGGCGCGGCTGGCCGTTCTATCCGAATGCCGCGTTCCGACTGCTCGTCGTTCGACCGCTGCTGTACACACAACTCTTGCTGCCGCTAGTCGCTGGCGGTGGTTTGCTCGGTGTGCTCGTCGGCCTGCCGTTCGGACACGCGTTGCTCTTTGGCCGTGGATTGGCGACGGCCGTGTTGGCGATCATGGGCGCGCTGCTCGTGTTCGGGTACATCGGTTCACGTCGGCTGGTGGTTCGCCGAGTGGATGTGGATGTGCCTGGGCTCGATCCGAATTTCGAGGGACTGCGCATCGCGCAGTTGTCCGATCTTCACGTTGGGCCACACACGTCGCGTCGCTTTCTCGCTCGCGTTGTTCGAGCGACGCATGCGCTGGTGCCGGATCTCGTGGCCGTGACCGGCGATCTGGTCGATGACCGCGTGGAAGACGTCGCAGCATATGCACGATCGCTCGGCGATCTCGACGCACCGCTCGGCGTGTACATGATTCCGGGCAACCACGACGTGTACGCTGGCTGGGATGAGGTCGAGCGCGCGCTTCGCGCAGCGGATCTCGGCACCGTTCTCGTGAACGACATGCATTTGATCCATCGCGGGCCGGCGACGATTGCGTTGGTGGGCACCGGTGATCCGGCAGGCGGGAGGCGCGGTAGTTCGCGCGTCGCGCCAGACATCGACCTCGCGTTGTCGCGCGTGCCTGAGCGCACGACGGCGATTGCGTTTGCGCACAATCCGGCGCTGTGGCCGATGCTGGCCGAGCGAGGTGTTGCGCTCACGTTGAGCGGTCACACGCATTGGGGGCAGTTCGCGCTGCCGTCGCTCGGATGGAGTCTGGCTTCGCCGTTCTTGCAACACGCGATGGGCGCTCACACTGAGCGTGATTCGCTGCTGTACATCAATCCGGGCACGGGGTATTGGGGAATTCCGTTCCGGATTGGCGCATCACCGGAGATCACACTTCTCACATTGCGTCGCGCGGACACTGCCGCGGCGCGCGTCCATCCAGCGCGGGCGGCCTGATGACGATTTCGCGAAGCGACGTGCAGCGTGCGGCGATTACCACGGCGATTTTGTGCGCGATTCTCTCGCCACTGAGCGCATTTGCTCAACGCGGGCCCGCGGGCACCGTGATCGTCAGCAACATGAACGACAACACCGCGACGATGGTCAACGCGGCGAACGGAAAAGTCATCGCGACACTGCCAACGGGCGAGGGTCCGCACGAAGTGGCGACCTCGCACGACGGTCGTTGGGCGCTCGTGTCCAACTACGGTGTGCGCGGTAAGCCGGGCAACACGATCACGGTGATCGACGTCGAGCATCATACTGTTGCGCGAACGATCGATCTCAAGGAATACCAGCGTCCACACGGAATGGCATTTCTTCCCGGCGATTCGCTCGTGGTCGTGACGTCGCAGGACAGCAAGATCGTTTTGCTGATGGATTTCCGGACGGGCGCCGTGGTGAAGACGCTGCCGACGAACGGCCGCGGCTCGCACATGCTCGGTCTTTCGGCCAAAGGCGATCGCTTGGTGAGCGGCGCGATCGGCGACAACGTGCTCTCAGTGGTGTCGCTCACGGCAGGCGGAGAGCCACGACTCATACCGGTGGCGCGTCAACCGGAGGGCGTGGCAATCGCTCCCGATGGCAACACGGCGTGGGCCGGAAGCAATCGCGACAGTGTGGTCGTCGTGGTCGACCTCAAATCGAGCACGGTCGTCGATACGATTCGCGGTTTCGGCTTGCCCTATCGCATTGCCATTTCACCCAACGGAAAGAAAGCGGTGATTACCGATCCGATGGCAGCAACGATTCGAATCTTCGATGCCGTGACTCACCGCGAGCAGTTCAAGATCGATGTGCCGCGCGACAGTCTGGTGGAAAAGCCGGAAGTGCCGGGATCGCCGTCACCCGAAGGCGTGATCATTGCTCCGGACAGCCGCTGGGCGTTCGTAACGCTTCAGGGCCGCAATCGCGTCGTCACGATCGACTTGGACAGCGGCAAGATCGTTGGTTGGGCGCCGACCGGCGTCTGGTCGGACGGCATCGCATTCTCACGTGTGATCTCTAAACCATGACTCAGGTAGCATTTCTCGGTACCGGTTTGCTCGGCGCCGCGCTCATCGAGGCTGCCGCGAAGCGCGGTGGCGATCAGATCACGGTGTGGAACCGGTCAATCGACAAGGCGCGAGCGCTCGAGAAATTCGGAGTACGCGTCGCGGAGACGCCAGCAGATGCGGTGCGCGGTGCGCAACGGATTCACTTGGTGCTCAAGGACGACGAGGTCGTCGAAGATGTGGTCGCGGCGCTGCGGCCCGGTCTCGATCCGCGAGCGGTGATCGTCGATCACACGACGACGCAGCCAATACTGACGGCTGCGCGCGCGCGCCGGTTGAATGGCGAGGGCGTTCGATACCTCCACTGCCCGGTATTCATCGGTCCGGCTGCGGCGCGACAGGGAGCAGGAGTGATTCTGTCCTCGGGTCCGCGTGAGTTGTTCGACGAAGTTCAGCCCGCGCTCGCTCGCATGGCCGAGCGCGTCGAGTATCTCGGGGAACGGCCGGATCTCGCGGCCGTGAACAAGTTGTGCGGCAACGCATTCATCATCGGCATTGCGTCACTGGTCGCGGACGTGATCGCGGTCGCGCGTGAAGCGGAGATGCCGGCCGCAGACGCGCTGAAGGTGGCGGAGTTCTTCAACGTTGCCGGCGTGATTGGCGGACGTGGCAAGGCGATGATCGAAGAGCGATTCGCGCCGAGTTTCGAGCTGACCATGGCTCGCAAGGACGTTCGGCTGATGATCGAGACGGCGGGCAATCGTCCGCTCGCCGTGCTCCCCGGCATCGCGGCGCGAATGGATACGCTGATCGCCACCGGCCACGGCGCTGACGACCTCGCGGTGATGGGCAAGGCGTAGCGCGGGCGTTGAAATAGTTGCCATGAAAGCAGAACGCCCGCACGAATGTGCGGGCGTTCTGTTTTCAGAAGACCTCCGAATCGTTCAGGTCTTGAAGTTCGGGTTGTTGCGCGTCTCGACGTCTGGCAGCGGGACGCACGTAAGGTTGCTGTACGTCTGGCCCTTGCGATTCACACCCTGCGTGAACGGCAGGTTGAGGCGCAGCATATCCGAGTACCGCTGGCCTTCGCTGAACAGCTGGCGGCGGCGCTCTTCGACGACGAGATCGGTGAACGCCTGACCCGTCGGCACTGGAGCGCTGAGCGTTGGCACGCCGTTCGCCGTTCGCACGCGATTGATCGCGTCGAAGCCTTGCTGTCCACCAATGGCTTCGGCGTAGATGAGCTGCGCTTCATTCCATGACGCGATCGGAATTGGCGTGCCGCCCAACTGCGCGATGAACTTCTGCTGCTGCCATTGCGGCGTGACGCCGTCGTTGCCCTTTCTGCCCGTGTCCTTCACCTTCACGCGCGGATCCGGCACGTTGCCTGCCACGCCGTTCACAACCAGGTTGCGATACGCGTCGGCCACCGAGAGGTAGTCGTTGCGTATCGTCAGGTTGTAGATGCGATTCTCACGCTGAGCGACGCCACCCTCGGTGTATTCGGCGTTTCGCACATAG
Source organism: Leucogemmata humicola (assembly GCF_055379415.1). Classification (NCBI taxonomy): domain Bacteria; kingdom Pseudomonadati; phylum Gemmatimonadota; class Gemmatimonadia; order Gemmatimonadales; family Gemmatimonadaceae; genus Leucogemmata; species Leucogemmata humicola. The sequence continues at coordinate 5,399,143 of NZ_AP040875.1, read as the reverse complement.
CCGGTGGTAACGAGGTTGGCGTCTGCTGCCGCGTCGGGGAGCTTCTTGAGGTCGAGACGCGTCCGGGCTCGGCCGACCCTGGCCATGTTGATGAGCGAGGCGGCCGCCGTATCGGTACCGAGTGCAGTCGCGCGGGCGAGGGCGTCGGAGAAACGGTCTTCGGCGATCGCCCACGTCTGCTCGCGTGTCATCTTCGGCCCGTTGTCCATCGTCATCTCGCACATGCCTTCGCCGAGCAGCAAGTCGGCATAGCCGGCGTAGGCGCGGACGGTGGCCATCAATCGAGCACGATTCGCCACCTGCGTGTCCGTAAACTTGTCGAGACGATTGAACGCGTCATCGAGCTGGAAACGCGCCTGCTGAAGTGGCGTGTAGAAGCCCATGGCTGTGGTACCGCGAGCGAAGGCGCAGCTTCCCGGCGCGCCCTTGATCTCGACGATGCCGCGCCATTCCCACGGGTGATTGTCGACGAATCCGTTGGATGAGAGGTATTCGCCGGCGAGCTCGCCGCCCGTGACGGCATACTGCTCGACGCCGCATTGGAGCGTTTGCATCGCGGCGGCAACGAGTGCCGGAGCGAGCGTCGGATCGGAGAGGCTTTCAGCCGGAACGCTCGCGGGATTGTCGACGTCGAGCAGGCTGTTGCACGCGCTGATGCCGACAAGCGCAAACGCAAAGGCAGCGCGCCGCGCCGCGTATACAGTCGACCACACCGATGTCGCCGGCGTCGACCGATTGAAAAATCTGAATGACATATTTCTTATTCTCCTCGGTCGGGATCAGTAGGTGAGGCGGAACGTGGCGACGAAGCTGGCGGTCGGCGGCATGATCGTCTGGAAGCCGTTCGACAGTGAGCCTACGGCGCGAGTTTCCGGATCCCACACGTGCTGGTTGGCGATGTCGACGTAGATCTCGCCGTCACGCGACGTGTTCCAGCCCTGTTGTGCGGTCCACAGCATCGAAAGGTTGCGACCCGCGAGCGTGATCGTGCCGCCGGAGGCGCCAACTTTCGAGGTGAGCGACGGCTTGAGCGTGTACGACGCGGACAGCTCGCGCAGTTTCAGGAAACCAGCCTGATACGTGCTCGGCGCGTCTGCTTCGATCTGGCGATAGGTCTGAAGGAGCGGATCGTTCTGCAGGATCACCGCCTTCGTCGAGCCCTGGTTGTGCAGCGCGCGAATTTCGGTGTCCGACTGCCAGTTGCCGCCCGTGCCGTCGACGCGAGCATAGAGGCGCAGGTTGTCCCACAGCGTGACCGTCGTGTTGAAGCCCTGCTGCCAGGTCGGCTGCGTGTGGCCCCAGAACACTCGTGGTGCTGCCGTGCCGCTGTACGTGCCGATCGGACACGGTGCGTCCGGTCCGCCCTGCTCGAGTCCCGACTTGCCTGTGCCGCCGTCGCAGATTGCGGAAAGCACGGCACCGGTCGGGCTGAGCTGCGCCGAACGAACCTTGTACATGAAGAAGTCGCCGAGGCCGTAACCGACACGGGCCTGAGCCTGACCACCACCACCGACCGTCAGGAACTGCTGTCCGCCGAGGTCGACGACGCGGTTGCCGTTGTTGGAGAGCTGCGCTCCAAGTTCCCACGAGACGCGACGACCCTGCAGAATGCGGACGTTGGCGCCGAATTCATTGCCCCACGTCTTCCAGCGACCGATGTTGATCACCTGGTTGCCCGGGAAGCCGACGGACGGCGGCACCGGGACGTTCACGATCGCGTCGGTGACGTTTCGATTGAAGTTCGTGTACGTCAGGTCCAAACGGCGATCGAACAGCGACGTCTCGAAGCCGAGTTCGAGTTCTGTGCTGCGCTCCGGCTTGAGGTCGGGGTTACCGAACGATGATGGCACGAGGCCGCCGACGTTCTGATAACCGACGCTCGAGGTGTAGAGTCGCGCGGCGTCGAACGTGCCGGGCTGGTTGCCGGCAGCGCCGTACGCGCCACGCAAACGCAGGTCGCCAACCCAACGACTGATGGCGCCAGCCTTCTCCTTCCAGAACGGCTCTTCGCTGATCACCCACGATCCGCTGATCTTCGGATAGTACGCAGCGGAGTAGTCCTTACCGAACGAGCTGTTGTCGTCACCGCGAACGGCGGCCGTAAGGAAGAGGCGATTCTTCCATGCGAGTGCTTCCTGCACGAACAGACCGACGGTCGCGTTGGCGGTGTAGCCTTCGCCCGCGGCGAACGTCGTTGCGCCGGAGACCGTGGTGATCGGCGATGCCGGGAACGTCGTTCCCGTCGCCGTGATGTTGCTGATCTCCGAACGATAGGCCTGAAGACCCATCGAGGTCGTGAAGTCGAGCGACCGGATCGAATACTTGAGATTTCCTGAATAGTCGAGCGTCACGAAGTTGCGCGACGAACGAGTGACACTCTTCGAGCCGTTGCCGTTGGACCCGTAGAACGTGGCGTTGTCGGCCGATTCGCGCGGATAGAGCGTCCAGTTGTTCTGCGAATTCACGTCGAGACCGACGGCGAGGCGATGCGTGAACCAGCTGAACGGCTCGTACTTCGCCGTCACGCTCGTCGTCATGCGGTCGTTGTCGGCGTGATCTTCGACGTCATCCCACAGCGCGGCCGGCGCGAAACCCCAGCCGCCCGTTCGTGCGATCGAGGCCGGCGTGCCCGAGCCCCATACGAGATTGCTGAATGGATCCGGGTTGATCGAACCGTTCTGGGCGAGGCGGATGCGATCGCGGATGTAGCCGAGGCTTCCTTCGATGCGGAGCTTCTTGTTGGCTTCGATGTCGATGTTGGCGCGAGCGCCAACCTTTCTGTCCCAGTTCCAGGCGACGACACCGCCGTCATTGTCGTACGTGCCGGACAGGTAATAGCGCGTGGCATCGTTGCCGCCGTGGAGATTCAGCGCGTATCCCTGATTGTGGCCATCCTTGAAGATGGCGCCCGTGCCGTTGTCGATGGCGTAGCGATACAGGTTGAATGACTGCAGCGCGCCGCTCGCATCCTTGAAGTAGAGTAGACCCGCTCGGCCTTCGGGATTCGCGAGCCAGTTTTCTCCCTGGCGCGCGCTGAAGTCCCAGTGCGGGGCGCTGTTGGCGCCGCGCTTGGTGATGATCTGGACAACGCCGTTCGACGCTTCCGTTCCATAGAGCGTCGCGGCGGCGGGGCCCTTGATGATCTCGATGGACTCGATGTCCTCGGGATTGATGTCGTTCAAGCGGCTTGCGCCCGCTCCGCCGCGCTGGGCGGGTCCCTGCGCTGGGCTCGCGTCCATACGCACGCCGTCGATGTACACGATCGGATCCGTGTTCAGCGAGAGGCTGCCGACCGAGCGCACGCGGATCTGCGCGCCGGTTCCGACCTGTCCGGTCGAGGGGAGAACGACGACGCCTGGTGTGCGCGCTCCGATCAACTGATCGACGCTACGCGGTGCCGACGTTTTCAGAACGTCGTTGGCGTTGATACTCTCGATGACGTTGCCGACCGCTCGTCGCTCGACGGCGCCACCAGTACCGGTAACGACGACTTGGTCGAGTTGGATGGAACGTTGCGCGAGTGCGAAGTCGGCGGTGATCGTCTGACCGGCGACGACCGTGACTTGACGATCTTTTGCGCCGTAGCCGAGCACTCGAACGCGCAGTTGCACGTTGCCGGCGGGGACTGCGCCGAGCGTGTATTTGCCGGCAGCGTCGGTGCGAGCGCCAACGACGCGGTCACCTTCACCTGCGACTGTGATCTCGACGCCGGCGAGCGGCCGTCCGCCCACCGTGTCGGTGACTTGTCCAGTGATTCTGCCTGTCTGCGCGTGCGCTGCGCGACCAACGAAGAATACCGCAAGTAAAAGCGGCATCCATCGAACTACCATACGATGCAACATCGATCCCCCCGGGTGGAGCGAGATGTATCGGCGCGTCACCGCGCCGCAGGAATTTTCCGTGCGGGGAAGATGTAGTTGGATATTGTATGCGGCAATACGTAGGCGATAATGCGGATCTGTCGTGCTGGCACCGGGAGTGGATCTGGTTCGGTGTTTCGCGACGTGCGTGTGCGACGAGGCGCCCTCGCACGGTGATCAGAGCATTGTGGTTCGAGTCATGTGACGCAACCGGCTCATTGCGTAGTTCCAGTAGCAACTGGTGGTACGTCTGCTCGCCACGGCGAGCCGACGCGATTCGTCGTGTCGTGGCCGGGCGTTGGATAGCTAGCCGTCGGCACGCCGCACGCCGCACGCCGCACGCTAAGGCGTGCTGTCAGGTCGCTCCGACGAATGCAGATGCGCGATCTTCCATCCATTCGCGCGACGAGTCCACACCATCGTCTGCGTAATACGCATGCGCTGCTGACGCCCAGCGCTGTCGGTGTAGACCTCGCGAAGATTGTCAGCCACCACCGCGGCACTCGGATCGAGCACGTTGATGTACAACGAGTCGATGTGCACCTCGACGCTCTTCAGTCGCCGAAAATCGGCAGCGTCCTGTAGCCGAATATTGTCGTAGGTGAGCCAACCTTCTCCGCCGTCGAACGCGCGAAAGTCGGTGTCGGGCAGAAAAAAGCTGAGAATCACGCTCGTCTGCCTGTGGCGCAGCGCCTCGTGGAATTGCTCGAGCGATAGCCGAACCGCAGTCGCCGTGGCGTCGCGATTGAAGTTCTCTACGATCGCCGCGGGACGGATCGCCGCGCACGCTGTGACCACGGCCATGGCCACGCCCGCAAGCGCGAGACGAATGAACGGCGACCGCTGCGAGACAGGGGTCATTTACGGAAGCTTGCCGTCCAACTCGTCGTACACCCGGCGAACTGCGGTCTCCACCTGACTGCCGTACAACGTCCAGGTGGTGAGATCGCCCCAGTTGCCCTTCTGCGCAGCTTCGCACAGCGGCCGAGGCCCGCCGTCGGCGGGGGCGGGCGCTTGAACGCACGGCACCTTGGCATCGTGCAACCGTTTCGCCTCGGCGACGACCTGCTCGGTCGCGACACGGAAGGTACGCAGGTCAGTCTTTAGAGTATTGGCATCATCGACGAATCCGTGCCCCGGCACGTACCACGTCGCGTTCATCGCTTCGGCCTTCTTGATCGTCTGCACCCACTCTGACGGATAAGCCGAGCGCATGGCGGGGAAGATGGCGTGGAGGTACGCCTCGCTCATGAAGAGTACCCGCTGATCCGGCAGATACACACTTAAATCGCCGCCCGTATGTGCTCGGCCGAGATTGAGTATTTCTATATTCGTCGTGCCGATCTTTAGGGCACGACGGTCGGCGACGGCTTCGGTCGGAAGCGGCGGTTTTCCCGCGGCGTCGAGCACTTTCTTGGAGGCTGGCGACGCCACGAACGTGACGCCTTCGGGAAAGGCCGCGTTGCCGCCGGTGTGATCGCCGTGGTCCGAACAGATGATGACGTACTTGATCGGCTGTGTCGTCGTCTTCTTGATCCAGTCGACCATCTCGCGTGTCTGGGCGACGTTTCCTTGACCGTCGGCAACGAGTACACCGTCGGTGGTGACGACGATGAGGCTGACTGTCGTCATCTGGCGGCCGGGATCACCAGCGCGCAGCGCTTCATAGGAGTAGACGCCGGGCACGAGTTGCTTGGCGCGCGGGAAGTCCGCCGCCGAGAGTCCGCGCTTGATCGGATCACCGGTCTGCACGACCTGCGCGCTCGCGGGAAGGGCGGCAACGATGCTGAGGAAGGCGACGGCGACAAAGCGGTGGCGCATTGTGGTGGCGAGAGTCGAGAGTGAGTCGGCGTCTGCCAATGTGCGGCGCAATCCAGACTCGGGGAAGTGCTCGCGCTCCGGACGAGTGGCGCGCATCTTCTTCGCGAGACCTGGCCAATGGAGAGTCGTTCATGAGTACGGTCGTGCAACTATTCGGCGCCGCACGTCGCCTCGCAGCGTATCTCGCACTGTCGTTGCTGTTCCCGTCGACGGCGTTTGCAACATGGTCTGTGATTGCGATCGACATGGCGACAGGTCGCGTCGTGATTGCGTCGGCAACGTGCGTCAATCGCGACGACGCATTTCTCATGGGCGTGCAGGCCGTGGTCGTTCCGGGCAAGGGTGTGGCGGCCTGTCAGGCGGGTGTCGACGGCACGCACGCGAATCAGATGCTCGTCTACGCCGAGCTACAGAAGGGAACGAGTCCGGCGCGGATCATCGAATTGCTGTCGCAGGATCCAGCGTTCCAGTCGCGACAGTTCGGAATTCTCGATCTCTCGGGCCGAAGTGCGGGCCACTCGGGATTGACGAACGGCTACGTGTCGCAGGACATCCAGGGACAGGTGCCGGGCACGAAGATCTACTATTCGATTCAGGGCAACATCCTTCGCCCGGGCGAGGTCGTGCCGAATGCCGTGAAGGCCTTTCTTGGCACGAACGGAGCGATCACCGACCGCGTGATGGCCGCGATGGAAGCCGCGGATGCATCGGGTGGCGACAGCCGATGCAGCTGTCCGCCGCCGCCGGCCGACGGATCGACGCCGGCAATTCCGTGCACGTCGAAAACGGCGCACGTCGCATACATCCTGATGTCGGAGCGCAACGATACGAATGGTGACTCGCACAACAACGGCAAGTACACCATGTATCTCACGGTGACGCAGCCCGAGTCGGGTGGGCCGAATGCGATTCATGCGGGTGAGAATCTCAATCCCGTGAAAACGCTTCGTATGCGATACGACGTGTGGCGCGCGGCGCAGCCGGCGTCATTCAAATAGGGCGCGATCATGAAATTTCAAACACTCGTGCGACTGATCGCGCTGCTCGCAGTCATTGCTCCACTTGGCGCAGCGTCGGCGCAGAATCCTCCTGCTGGCGCCCCGGCTGGACGTGGCGGCGGTGGCGGTGGAGGCGGACGTGGCCGCGCCGTTCAGATCATGACGCTGACTCCGAACGGTTTTGCCGACGGCGGACAGATTCCGGTCAAGTTCTCGCAGGCGGGTGACGAGGTATCGCCCGCGCTGACGTGGTCAGGCGCGCCCGATAGCACGGCGAGCTTCGTGCTCATCGTGCATGACGCGAACGCCGTCGCCGGCAACGGCATGGACGACGTGCTGCATTGGATGGTGTGGAATCTTCCGGCGTCAGCGCACGCGTTGCCCGAGGGCGTTCCTCAAGGGCCGCAGCTCGCGGATGGCAGCCGGCAGATCAGCGTGACGGGTCCGTACTATCGCGGTCCAGCGGCGCCGTCGAGCGGACCGCCGCATCACTATGTGTTCGAGCTCTACGCGCTCGACACGATGCTCGATGTGCCCGCGGTTGGCGCGGCGCCGGCGGCGACTCGAGCAGCGGTCGTCGCGGCGATGACGGGACACGTTCGAGCAAAGGCAGTTGCCGTCGGGTTGTTCAGACGCGCTGCGCCATGAAGCCGCGGAAGCGATCGAGGGCATGCGTGAGCGTGTCCTCGGTCGCCGCAAAACAAAAGCGCACGTAGCCTTCACCGTCGGCGCCGAACGCCACGCCAGGTGCGAGTGCAACACCAGTCTCGCGCACGAGTCGTTTGACGAACTCCGTTGAATCGCTGAGTCCTTCGATCCGCGGAAAGGCGTAAAATCCGCCTTCAGGATCTGGGAGCGACAATCCTGGAATCGATCGCAGCGAATCCATTACCTGAGTGCGTCGAGCGGCGTAGTGGTCGCGTAGCTCACGCACGTACGACTCGCCATCGCGCAGCGCGACGATTCCCGCCTGTTGCACCATCGCTGCCGCGTTGGAGCTCATGAACTCCGCGGCCTTGTACATCATCTGGATGTTGCGCTCGCTGCTCTGTGCCCAGCCGAGTCGCCAGCCGGTCATGTTGTACGTCTTGGAGAAGCTGTTGACGACGATCAAGCGATCCTTGTTTGCGCAGACGCGCGCGATGGATGGAGCGATCGGCGTGTCGAAGACGAGTCGCTCATAGACTTCGTCGGCGAGAATCACGAGGTCGTGACGTTCGGCGAGTTCGCATAGAGCGCGCTGCTCGTCGGCAGTCATCATCCAGCCGGTTGGGTTGGACGGACTATTGACGATGATCATCCGCGTGCGGTCGTCGATCGCACGCTGGACGAGATCGAGGTCGAGGTGGAATCGATCGCCGTGGCGTGTGAGCGATACCGACCGCGGCTCGCCGCCCGTCATGATCACTCCGTTGACGAAAATCGAATAGGACGGAGAAATGACGACGGCGTTGTCGCCCGCACCCATACACGCGCGTATGGCGGAGAAGATCGCCATCGACGCGCCGACGGTACTCATGATCTCGGAGCGTTTGTAGGCCACGCCGTGCAGCTCGAGAATCTTGTCGGCGATCGCCTGCCGGAGTTCCGGGTATCCGGCGGTGTGTGTGTAGAACGTGTGTCCGTTGCGCGCTGCTTCGTCTGCCGCGCGAATGATGAAGTCTGGCGTCGGGAGATTCGATTCGCCGTAGCAGAGCATGAGCGAACCGGGAATGCTCTCTGCGAGTGCGCCGATTACGACCATTGGAGATTCTACGACGTTCAATACTTCTGATCGAAAGCGCATTGTCACTCGTTTGGGTGATTCGCACTGCTTCTTGCTCGTCGTATGATCTCACGCCATACTGGGATTCGCTACATCCACCCAGGAAAAACAACGAGGTCTGCGATGAACCGACTGCGAGCGTATCTGGCGGGCGTGGCGCTCACGATGGTGATGATCGGGACAGCAACCATCGCGCGTGCCCAGAGCTCGGCGAAAGCAATCGACGTGACGGGCAAGTGGTTATTCAACGTCACCACCGACGGCGGAAGTGGCACGCCGACGATCACGCTCAAGCAGCAGGGCGACTCACTCACCGGCCACTATTCGTCGCAGACGTTCGGCGAGGCGGACTTCAAAGGCACGGTGAAGGAGTCGAAGATCAACTTCAGCATCAAGGTCGACGTCCAAGGGCAGGGACTCGTTGTCACCTACTCTGGCACGGTCGAGAGCAATGATGCGATGAAAGGCACGGTCGATCTCGGCGGTATGGGCAACGGGACGTTCACGGCCAAGAAGCAGTGACGAGCCGGCTTCGATGACGGTCCGAATCGACGGATTTAGCGAATTCACGGATTCTACGGAAAGAACACCAGTTAGCAGAAATGCCCGTGTTGTTTCCGTGAATCCGTTTCATTCGCGCAATCCGTGTTTTTCCTCGTCGTGGTCTTAAGCCGCACCGCAGTTCATTTCCCGGGTCGCAGGCCTCGGACGAACTTCATGAGCGTCTCTCGCTCCGCGGCCACGCGCGCCGCCGGCCCAAAGAGTTGAACGAACAACGTTCCCCGCGGCGTCTCGGCGATTCCAGCCAGTAGTGCCTGTCCTGGCTTCGCGTTCTCTTGTGATCCCATCCCGATGCCGCGCGCGTACGTGCCGCGATACTCAGCGAAGGTGATCGGAAACGCGCCCGTGGTATCGCGCGTGATCGTCTCGGGGACTGGCGAGCCGTCGGGCGTCGAAAACTGCGCCTTCCATCGCGCGAGATTCGCCGGGACGTCGCCGCCCTGTCCCTTACCAAAGAAGTAGACGACGACTTCCGCGCCGGTGCCGCCATCGGGCGCCGCGATGGTGTATTCGGCGAGGCGCATTGCCGAGGCTGGTGCGCGACTCACCCAACCAGCGGGGACGGTCGTCTGATAGTCGAGCAGCGAAACCGTGGACTGAGCGTGAGAGGCCGATGGCGCGACGAGCGCGATGCAGAGCGCGAGCAATAGAGCGAGGCGGTTGGGTGTCATGGCCACCATGATAGCAGCCGGCATCGGCGTCCGCTTGCCCCGCCGACGGGTTCGGCGGCACTATTTTCGGATCATGCGTCTATCCCTCAAGGCACTTCCGTTCGCGCTCGCCCTCGCGATTCCAACCGCGACCGCTGCTGCGCAATCCTCCGCTGGTGTCATTCCCGGCGTCGAGGTTCTTCTCACCGACTCGATGCACCTCATTCGAGGCAAGCGCGTCGGTCTCCTCACCAACCATTCCGGCCGCAATCGACAGGGGACCAGCACGATCGATCTTCTGTTCAAGGCGCCGGGCGTGAAGCTCACGGCACTCTACGGACCGGAGCACGGCATTCGCGGCATCGCCAAGGCCGGCGAGAACATCGCGTCGAGCGTTGACTCGGCAACGGGTGTGAAAGTGTACTCGTTGTATGGCGACACGAAGTCGCCGAGTGCCGACATGTTCAAGGACATCGACGTTCTGATCTATGATATCCAGGACGTCGGCGCGCGGGTGTACACGTTCGAATGGACCGGCGCTCTCGCGGCGAACGCGGTGAAGAAGCCGGTGATCATTCTCGATCGTCCGAATCCGATTCGCGCTGACCGATTCGAGGGCAACATTCTCGATCCGAAGTTTGCATCACTCGTCGGCCAGTATCCGGTTGCTCTCCGCTACGGTCTCACTGCTGGCGAGTTAATGAAATTTCTCGCCGGCACGAAGCTGATCGACGCGAACATCACCGTGATACCGATGAAGAACTATCGGCGGTCGATGTGGTTCGACGAAACGAAGATTCCGCGCGTGAATCCGTCGCCGAACCTGCGCACGCTCGAGGCCGAGCTGCTGTACCCGGGCACGGTGTTCTTCGAGGGAACGACGGCAACCGAGGGCCGTGGAACGGACTCGCCCTTCACGCTCATCGGTGCTTCGTGGATGACCGACAACGCGGCAATCGCGAAAGAGCTGAATGCGCTCAAGCTGCCTGGCGTTCGCTTCGATACGGCGACGCGTACGATCGAGCCGACGTACAAGTTTGGCGGCCAGACGATTCCGATGATTCAGGTCCATGTGACCGATCGGAACGCCGTGAAGCCAGTCGAAGTCGGCGTGCGAATGCTCCGCGCGATCTATGCGCATCATCCGAAGGACTTCCAGTGGCGCCAGGCGTCGATCGATCGACTGGCCGGCACCGACAAGCTGCGGCTTGCGGTCGAACAAAACGGCGTCGACGCCCTGTTGAAACAGTGGGACGCCGACGCCGTTACGTTCGCCAATCAGGTGAAACCCTACCTGATCTACCGTTAGAGAAGTCTTACCAGTCGATCCTCATGCCAACCTGACCCTGTCGTGCGGCATATGCACCGGTCGCGACGCCGTACGAGGCAACCGGCTGTCCCGTCGCGGTGTACTGCGTACCGCCGTACGACAGGTTGTTGCTCCAGTTGAACAGGTTGAAGACCTCAGCCGAGGCGCTGATCGTCTTGCCCTTGGCTGAGTAGAGTGGGCGAGCCAGGCGAACATCGACCGTACGATACCAGTTGCGGAACGAGTTCGCCGGCAGCGCCGTGCGATTGCCGCTCGCGGTCGTCGTGCCGCCGACGTAATCGTCGCCAGTGATATTGTCGAGATTGATGTCCCGACCATCCGTCGTGAGGAACGGACGCGGGCTGGCGATCGTGGTGATCGACGACAGCATGAAGCCGAACGGAATCGGGCTGACTTCCGACAGCACGAAGCGATGGCGCTCATCGCCCGTGGTGCGCTGACGATCGAACAGGAAGTTGTAGGAGAAGTTCGGTAGCGCAGCGGTGTCGAAGTCGCCCTCGTACCAGCCGAGCGTGTACGCGAGGTTCAGGCGCGTCTTGTTCCGCTGCCACGTGGCCTGCGTCAGGAACGCCGAGTAGTCCGCCTTGCCAATGTCATCCCACAGGACAATGTCGCCGTAGTTCGCCGTGAGCGCGCGCTTGTTCGGCGTCACCGACTTGTCGACGTAGTTTGGATTGCGCTGCACGTAGAGGTTGTCCATGTGCTGGCGCACGTAGTCGACGTTGATACCGAACTGGTCGTTGAACTGATGACCGATACCGAGCGACGACTGAAGGCTGTGCGGCGTCTTCATGTCTTCCTTGATCAGGATCGGCGCCGGCGAACCGGACTGACCGCTGATCACACGCTGACGGAGCACGGCTGGATCAACCGTACCGGGATTCGTGAAGTTGTACGTGCGCCACGTGGAGTTCTTGCGCTCCTGGAAACCGATGAAGCTCGTCACGCGGTCGTAGATGATGCCGAAACCGCCGCGCACGAACGTCTGATTCTTGTTCGTCGGATCCCACGAGAACGAGACACGCGGGGAGAAGTTGCCGAGTTGGTTCTTACGGTTGCCCGTATTGAGGTAGTCCTTTAACTGCGGAATGGCCTGCAGCACCGGATCGCTCGCCCACGGAACCGTGTAGTTGTTGTTCATCGTGTTGAACTCGGCGTCGTGGCGAAGACCAAGCGACAGCGTGAAGTTCTCACGCATGCGCCATTCGTCGTTCACGTACACGCCGGTGGTGAAAGCGTTGGCGCTTGCCTTCGCGTCGCTGATGCCGTTCGGATCGGTGAAGCCGACGGCGATCGATGCAGTGGTCGGAAGCGTCGACGTATCGGTGAGGAACGTGAACGTTCCATCCTTATTGCTCGGATACGTCTGACTCGCTCCGATGCGGCTCAGTTCAACGCCAGCCTTGACCACGTGTGAACCGGCTGCGTCGACGTTCCAGGTTGCGCGATCGACAAGGCGCGTGTGCAGTTCCTTGAGGATCAGCGGAAAGCCCGACGTGCCGAACGTGATGCCAGGATACGACAACTGCGGACCAGCCTGGAGCGGCGCTTCGTTGTGATCCCAGCTCACGAGCTGCAGGCTGGCTTCGTTCACGAAGTTTCCGCCTGGCGCGAGATATCGCTGACGGAGTTGGCCCGTGTAGATCTTGTACTTCTGCGAGATTCCGCCATTCGGTGCGACCTTCGCGCCGAAGTTGCCCTGGCCGTCGAGGAAGCGGGCCGAGACCATGGCGTCATACGTCACCGTCGGGCTGTTGACGTAGGTGAGTCGCGTGAAGAGCGTCTGGTTCTTGTTCGGCGCGAGGTATGAGCCTTTGTACTGTGCCCAGTTTGCGCCGCTTGTCGGGTTCACGTCGAGATAGAAGTCGGTCGACGTGAGCTCGTAGCTCGCCGCGAGGAACAGCTTGTCCTTCACGATCGGTCCGCGAAGGTTGAGACCAGCCTGGTCGCGACCAAAATTCGGACGAACCGTCTGGAATGGATTGCGCGCGATCATCGACTTGTTCTGCAGGAAACCAAACGCCGAACCTTGCCAGTCGTTTGTGCCGCGGCGGCTCTCAGCGCTGATGACGTACGATCCGGCGCGCGTGAATTCAGCGTCGTACGGATTGGTGTAGACGCGGAACTGCTCGAGCGCTTCCTGCGGCAGCGGCGATCCCGTTTGACCGAGACCGACGATGTTGCCGTTGTAGAGGCTCTTCATTTCGACGCCGTCCATATAGACGTTGAAGAAACGAGAGTCTGGCGCCGCGCCACCGGATGGCAGCGTACGTCCCGACTGCGGCGCGTATGATTTGATGCCTGGTGCGACCGCCGCGAGGTTCATGATGCCGCGCTGGTTCAGCGGAAGATTTTCGATTTCTTCCTTGAGTACTGGCGCGGACACCGAGAGGCGTTGCACTTCGACATGCTTGACGCGTTCACTAACGACCTGGGTCGCGGCGAGTTCCGCGGCACCCTTGGCCATTTCGAATTCGAGTCGCGCGCGCTGGCCGATGACTAGTTCGACGGCTTCGGTGTTCGGCTTGTAGCCGAGTGCGCGGACGGTGACCGAGTACTTGCCCGAGAACAAACCGAGGATGCGGAATTCGCCGGTTGCACGCGTCGTCGAGCGAGCGGTTTCTTGGGTCGCCGTGTTGACGACGGTAACCTGCGCATTGGCGATCGGAGCACCCTCGGACTTGACCAATCCCTCGAGGGTAATCGTGTTCTGCGCGTGAAGTGGATGTGTGAGTGCCACGGCCATCATTGCCGCGGCGAGCGGGGCGAGCAGGCGATGAGCGTTGAATCGCATCGCGTACCTCTCTCAAAGCGTAGGGGGGATAGAGGAACTACGACCTCTACGACATAATACGGGGCAACCCAGTCAAGGGCTACAAGTGCTTCGTTGCATCATCGCGACAGTATTCGGCTTGAGTACCATTGCGGTATCCGCGCAGGGGCAATCGCGGGATACAATCGTCTCTCGCGAACTGGCGCCGGGCGTGAGCTATCGGCAGTTCACCGACAAGAACGGCCCGCTCGTCGTGTATCTGGTCCGTGTCGACCTGCGGCACAAAGATCTCGATCTGCGCGTTGCTCGCGCGAAGGATCAACTGCGCGGACGCGAGAAGCCAACCGAGATGGCGAAACGCCCGCAACCAGACGGTGCGACGGTGCTGGCCGCGGTGAACGCGGACTTCTTCGAGTTGAAGTCGGGCGAGAACGAGAACGATCAGGTGATTGGCGGAGAATGGTGGAAAGGCCTCAAGGTCACCGACTCTCCGTACGACACCTACGACAACGTCCACATTCAGTTCGGGCTCGACGCGGCGCGACGTCCATTGATGGATCGCTTCATTCTCGACGGACGCGCGTTGGTGCATGGTACGACGACGCCGATCATGACGGTGAACTTCAATCCGGTCGGGAAACCGGAGGGCACCGCGCTCTACACGTCGCGCTTTGGCGAGACGACGCCGAGTGATACGACACGGCAAACTGCGGAAGCAGCGCTCGAGTCGATTGGCAAACGCGGCGACACGCTTCTTTTTCTGCGACGTGGCGCGGTATCGGCCGTTTCGGGATCAGCGATTCCGAAGAATGGCGCGGTGCTCGCTGCGTATGGCGCGGGATCGCGCACGAAGGAAGTGCAGGCGATGGCCGATGGCGATACGGTGAGAGTCGTGCTCACGACGCTCCCGCGTCCTCCGCGCGGTGCTGCGCCAACGCTGCTCGTCGGCGGTTGGCCGCGAATTCTTCGCGACGGCAACAATGTCGCGTCGGAGGCGGCCACGGTCGAAGGCACGATCTCGCGCAACGCCGAAATGAAGCATCCGCGCACCGCCATCGGCTTTTCGCGCGACAGCACGACACTCTATTTGCTCACCGTCGACGGACGCTCGGAGAACAGCGGCGGTTCAACGCTGACGGAGCTGGCCACACTCATGCGCCGCGTTGGCGCGTGGCAGGCGATGAACTTCGACGGCGGTGGCTCGACGACGATGGTCGTCAACGGAGAGTTGATGAACAAGCCGACCGACAAAGAGGGCGAGCGCGAGGTGGGCAACGCGCTGCTCGTCGTCCGAAGGAAATGAGTATTTTGTGAACTATCGGCTGGGATTCATCCAGAGCTGCATGGCGGCGTAGGCGCGCCACGGTCGCCACGCATCCGCGGCTTTGAGCAAGCGCGCTGCGGTGAGATTCCCGGCATTGCGTCGAAGCACGAGATCGCCAGAGGGAAACGCATCGGGCCAATGGAGCGCGCGCATCGCAATGTATTCCGCCGTCCACGGTCCGATGCCTGGAACGTCGAGCAGTTGTCGAGTGGCTGCGCTCACGTCGACGTCTGGTTCTAGCTGCACGTCACCGGCAGCAACCCGCAGTGCGAGCGCGTGAATCGTTGCCGCGCGCGCTTCGGTGAGCCCAACCGCACGTATGCTCGACACGCTCGCCTCGGCAAGTCGCTCGGCCGTGACTGCGAGGCGGTTGAGCGATGGATGCCCAATATCAGCGACGTCGCCAAATGCCGAGGTGAGCCGCGCCATTAGAGTCGTGGCGCCCTTCACGCTCACCTGCTGTCCGATGATGGCGCGAATTGCCAACTCGAATCCGTCGAACGCGCCGGGCACGCGCAGTCCGCGACGCAACTGTCGTAGCGGAGCAAAGCCTGATGCTGCGAGGTGTGACTCGATCTTCGCTGGGTCGGCGTCGAGATCAAACAATTGGCGCACACGCGCGCATACGTACATGAGCGACGGCACGAGTGCGGCAGACACGTCGAGTTGCACAATCGGTGACGCGGATGTTCGGGCTTCGGATTGCCGCACGGAAATCGTTCCGACGCGGTCGCCCACGCGTACGGTTCGCGAGTACGTTCCATCGACGACGAGTTCGACGCCTGGTGTTGCGCGGGCGGCGAGAAAGCCGAGTAGCGCAGGCCAGTCGATGGGTGGTCGATACGACAGCGTCAGCGTCACGCCCTCGCCGGTTTCAGTCGCCGAGGGACGCGCTGGTCGCCGACGGAGAGCGTCGGGTTTCATGCGGTAGCGTGTGCTGAAGAGCGCGTTGAATCGGCGTAGACTCTGAAAGCCGCTCGCGTAGGCGACGCGCGACATCGATAGGCTCGTGTCAGTGAGCAGCCGCTTCGCCAGCAGGAGTCGGTACGTTTGCGCGAGCTCAATCGGAGAGACACCGAGCTCGTGGTGCATTGCGCGCCGCAACTGACGGCTGCTGACGCCGAGTTCTGAGGCGAGGTCGTCGACGCTTCGTCCGTTGAGTGCGCCGGCGGCGATTCGTGCTGCAGCGGATTCGGCGAGTCGAGGGACAGCGTCAACTCGCGCGAGTCCGGGCGCGAGTTCGGGACGACAGCGTAGGCAGGGACGAAAGCCGGACCGTTCGGCTGCCGCAGCGGTGGAGAAGAATCGGCGATTCTTTCGAAGCGTGACACGCGCCGGACAAATGGGCCGACAGTAGATGCCCGTGGACGTGATGCCGACGAAGAACACTCCGTCGAATCGGGCGTCGCGCGCCTCGAGGGCGCGGGTGTAACTCTCACGGTCGAGCGGGCGCATAGATCAAGAATATGCGCCCGCCGCGAACTTGGCTCGCCGTTTTCGGACGTTGAAGGCGTGCCGCTCGACGCGCCCTGTCGAGCTATTTCACCTTGGCGCGCTGCGTCCAATACACGATTACGCCACAGCGACCAGAGCGCGTGATGTCTCCGCCCATGCCGGGCCACGTGTACCGTTGAAACTGTTGCGGCACGGAGTCGGGCCGCGCGTACACCTCCAGCGCGACGAGGTCGTATGGGTACTCTGGAATCGGATTCGCCGGCGAGGCGTCGCGTCCGTTCACCAACGACTTGATACATCCCCACGGGAGCATTGGCGCTACGACGCGGATTGGTCCTTGGTCGCGTGTCGTGCGAACAGTCTCGCGAAAACCTTTGAGATCGCGAAAGAGATCGGCGGTGTAGAGCGCTTCCTTGTCGTCGATCTCGGTGTAATCCATGAACGTTCCGACTCCCGCCTGCCGACGGCAGACGAAACCCTCGAGAGTGAACTCAGGACACTTACGGTCAGCGCGAATGGTGACCGTGTCGAGCATCGGCATTCGCACCGCGAGCGTGAGTGTGATGTCGACGTGGCTCGTCTTCGACAGCTTGACGTCGAAATCCTCGGGAGCGAAGCCGAGCTTTCGCGCGCGCACTGTGTAGTTGTCTGGATCGAGACCGGAAAAAACGAAGTGACCGGTCGAATCGGTACGCGTGCGGAGCGTACCAGGGTGGACGACCACATCGGCTCCTGCGACCGGGCGCGCTGCCGAGTCTTTGACGATGCCGGTGATCGTCCCGCCGGTGGTTGGCTGCTGGGCGCGCGCGGGTAGCGCGACCGCGACAGCGAGCAGGACGAACTGAAGTGCGATGCGTGTAGACATCGGACCGCCTGGAAGTAAAAGCTCAGAACAACAAGCGACGAGTCTTACAGCAATATTCCTACTGCCCGACCGCTTCCGGGGCTGTTGTACACCGCCATGTCCGCTCGAGTTCGCCTTTACGAACGATCTCTAACAGTAGCCGTGGCCGCCAGCCCCGGAATGTTGCTACTTCTTCGGCGTCAACTTGATTGCGCCGGCCGCTTCACGTGCCTTCAATACCGCCATGACGTCCGCCATTGGCAATGGCGTAAATTCGCCCGATAAGAAATCTCGAATCTGAAGCGCCGTCTTTCCCTTGGTGAGAAGAATTGCCAACTCGGCGTTGAACTCGTCTGGGAGACTCGGGCCAGCGGGGCCAGCACCTCTGCCACCGCGCCCGCCACCGGCCGCTCCACCACCACCGCCCGCGCCGCCAGCTCGACCAGCAGTCGTGACGCCAGCCTGTTCGACGACGAGGGTCGACGCCTCACGTTCCTCCGGCGTCATCGCCGGCTCGACAGCCGCGACGCTTCGCTGCAACGCGTCGAGCTGATAGGCGGCCTTCACTTCATTCAACAACGAATTCGCGCGCTGATCGATCAGCGGCTCGAACGCTGCCGTGCGCTTCTTTCCTTCGTCTACGTTCGTCCACAGCACGCTCGCCGACCGCACGACTGCCTTCTCGATCTCGGCCTGATGCTGAATCGCGACGCGCGCTTCCTTGTACGCCTGCGTGAGTTGCGTTCCGTTTGTGGCGTCCGCCATGTAGCCGAGTCCCTTTGTGTGCGACTCGCCCATGCGGGATAGACCGCGACCGAGGTTGTCGCTCACGACGCGCGCAGCCATTTCATCCGTGCCAGTCGAGATCACGGCAAGTCCGCCGAGTCCAACGGCGGCGGCGCGCTTGTATTGCGTTGGGTCCTGCTTGTCGGGCGTGTCTTCCGAAGAGTGATACCACATGTCCGGCCAGGTGATGAACATGACGGCCGGGATGCCGTGCTGCATGTACGTCACGTGATCGCTCGAGCCGTAGTGTTTGTCGATCTTGATGTAGAACGCGTCCTTGCTGCCGCGAGGCGCTTCCACCGGCTGCGTGGGCGCGTAGCCGAGGATGGAGCGACGGAAGCGAATGCGTTCGCGAGAGATGTCGGCGATGTACTCCATCATGCTCTGCGCAATGTCGTTGAGGTACGACGGGAAGGTGTCCGGCGTACGCTGCAACACCCAATAGCTCCGGCTGTCGGCGACGCGAATCGCTTCCATGTCGAAGTTGAGCGTGCCGATGATCTTCTTCTCTTTGTCGGGATGCGCGTTGAGATACGCGTTGGTGCCAGAAATTTCTGGCACGAACTGGAAGTTGATCGTGCGCTTGGGGCGGGGGAGTTTGCCTTCGTTGATCAACTTGATGTATGCGCGACCGATCTCGAGGATGAGTGCGCAGCCGGAGTTGTCGTCGTTCGCGCCCTGTTTGATCACGCCCTCGTACAGATGGCCGCTGATACCGACTTCCTGCGTCGTGCTGCCGTCGCCGGGAATCTCGGCGTGTACGTACTCGGTCTTGCCCGGTATTTGAACGCTCTTCACGATTGAGCGAATCGTGATCTTCTCACCGCGCACGAGCAGCGCTTGGAGATTGTGCTGCACTTCGGGCGTCACCGACCACGCGACGGTTCCGGGTTGTGCGTTCACTGTGGACGACACGATCTGAGTCGGGAAATCGACAGCGCGTTGATAGCCGATCGCGCTGATGCCGAGCACGCCCTTGGCCCCGCGCTGAATCGCCTGTTGGTAGACCTGACCAGTCGAACCGGAGGTGAGCACGAGCTTGTCCTTCACGTCCTTGCCTTCGAAGTCCTCCGGACGCCCAGCGTTCACGTCGATCAACTCAGCCGTGATGTCACCGTTGGCGTTGAGCGACGCGAGTGCCAGCGCGATGTCGTGAATGTCGAACAGCTTCACGTTCTTGGGCGTCGTCATCCATAGTTCGCCCTGCGTGGGCTGCCACGCCATGGTCGGCGTACCGAACGTCTCGATGGAGACGTTGCTGAAGCCATATTGCTTCGCGAAGTCGGCAATGACGCGACTCTCGCGATACGGTCCGTTGTATTCCTCGGGAAGACGGACGCGCTGATACGGCACCAACTCCAGCACGTGGTGCATGGCGCGCTCGCCGGAGACTTCGTTGATGATCGCGGTCATCTGCGCCTGCGTGAGCAGCGTGCGATCTTCGCGTTCTTGCGCGAACAGTAGGGACGGGGCCAGCGCGCCGATCGCGGCGATGGCCAGGGATCGTGCTTTCATCAATCGCCTGCCTTGCTTGTGGGGGGACGCGACGAACTCTGCGACGGGAGAGTATACCGATCGCTACGCAGACTGACAGTACAGAGTTGGCGCTGAGGCCTATGCGCTCGGAAGCTTCACGAAACGAAGGGCCACGGAATCGATGCAGTAGCGCAGGCCCGTGGGCTTGGGACCGTCGTTGAACAGGTCACCCAAGTGCGCGTCGCAGCGGCGACAGGTGACTTCACTGTTCGTGAAACCGCTGCTTGGCTTTCCGTGCTTCACATTCTCTTCGGCGATCGGCTGCCAGAAGCTCGGCCAGCCAGTGCCAGAGTCGAACTTGACGTCGGAGCTGAAGAGGGCAGTGTCGCAGCAGATGCAGCGAAAGAGCCCTTTGTCGTGGAGGTTCCAGTACGCACCGGTGAACGGCCGCTCCGTTCCCGCCTCGCGAGTGATTTGAAATGCGAGTGGAGTGAGCTGCTTTTGCCACTCCTCGTCGGTCTTCACGACCTTGGGAACTCGGACGGTGCCCTGCTTTTCGCCCTTGTCGGAGAACTGCACGATGGTGACGTCGCCCGGCGCGCTGGCCTCTTTCGAACGACAGAGCGTCGCCGCCGCGGCGGCAATCACGAATTCTCGGCGCGTCAGGGCGAACTCCGTCATCGATCGGATCTCCGTGAGAGGATCAGCCGTTGTCGGTGCTGGCGGGCAACACTCGGTCTACGTTTGGACGAGCGCTCGGGAATACCTCGAGCGACGGGTCGAGCGGCATTTCACGCCAGCCCATGGTGCCGGGAAGGGTGGGGCGAGTTCCGCGCAAACGGTGGTAGAGCATGATGCCGGTGCCGAGCACGCCGCCCGCGACAGCCAACCCGGCGAGCAGAGCAAAACCAACGACGAGCAACGCCGCGCCGGCGCCCAAAACGCCGATCGCCAAGAGCGTGGCCGCGAACCGATTTCGAACGGTCAGTGAATAGACTTTCATTGAACCTCCCTCCCTTCGTCGAACGTCCTCTCTCGTACAATAACCCGGCCGGAGACGTTCCGTCTCCCGAGGGAGCGTCCTAAAAACCTGGCCAGTGACTGGCGCCGTTGACGTGGCCGCCGCGCCGCGATACGCTAGCCGCCTCGGATACACCCCATCCACCGCTTGCCCGCCTTCACTATGGAACGGCGTGACCTCCTCCGCGCGCTCGGTGCAGCCGGCGCGTTGGCACTGCTTCCGAACGAGACGATCGCCGCCTGGGCGAAAGTCGCCAGCGGCCTGCGTCCGGCCACCGGACTCAGCGATAATCAACTCGCGTTGGTCGGCACGATCGCGGACACCATTCTGCCGCGCACCGACTCGCCGAGTGCAACGGATGTGGGCGTGCCGGCATTCGTCAACGTGATCGTGAGCGAGAACTACAGCGACGCGGATCGCGTGGCATTCCTCGCGGGCCTCGATGCGCTCGACACAAAGTCGTTGTCGACGATCGAGGCTGGCGATCGACGCGCCGAGCCAGGGCGGACGTACTGGCGTTTGAAAGGTCTCATCGTGCACGGCTACTTCACGAGCGAGGCCGTGATGAAGCGCGTGCTGCACACCGAAATCATGCCGGGTCGATTCGACGGCGCAGCCCCGATGCCGCATGCGTGAGACGACACACTACGACGCGATCGTCGTCGGATCGGGAATCAGTGGCGGTTGGGCGGCGAAGGAGTTGAGCGAGCGTGGACTGAAGACGCTCGTGCTCGAGGCGGGTGGCCCCGTCGATCCGCGCACTGATTTCGTCGAGCACGTGCAACCGTGGGAGATGCACTTCCGCGGACTCGGCGATCGCGCAGCGCTCGAGCGCGATCATCCGGTGCAGCGCGGTTGCTACGCGTGCGACGAAGTGGGACACAAGTTCTTCGTGAAGGACGGAGAGAATCCGTACACGAATCCGAGCGACGCGCCCTTCAAGTGGTTTCGCGGACGCCAGGTTGGTGGTCGGTCGATCACGTGGGGGCGTCAGGTCTATCGCTGGAGTGATCTCGACTTCGAAGCCAACGCAAAGGACGGTCACGGGACCGACTGGCCGATTCGGTACAAGGACATTGCGCCGTGGTACTCCTACGTCGAGAAGTTCATCGGCATCACGGGCGCGCGCGAAGGTCTGGCGCAACTGCCGGACGGCGAGTTTCTCCCGCCGATGGCGATGACCTGCGTCGAGGCGGATGCGCGTCCGAAGATTCTCAAGTCGTTCAATGGCGAGCGCGTCATGACAATTGGCCGCGCGGCGATTCTGACGCAGAATCACAACGGCCGACTGGCGTGTCACTACTGCGGGCCGTGCGAGCGAGGATGCGTCACGCATTCGTACTTCAACAGCTTGGGATCGACGTTGCCCGCGGCGCGGAAGACTGGAAATCTGACGCTGCGACCGAACAGCGTCGTCGCGGAAGTGCTATACGATCCGAAGCGTAGTCGCGCGCGCGGCGTGCGGGTGATCGATGCGAACACGATGAAGGAGCAGGAATTCACGGCGAGGATTGTCTTTCTATGTGCGTCGGCGATCGAATCGGTGCGGCTGTTGCTCAACTCGAAGAGCGCGCGCTTTCCCGACGGCCTCGCGAACTCGAGTGGCACGCTCGGCCGATACGTGATGGATCATCACTACGGTTCTGGCGCGTCGGGAACGTATCCGGGTTTCGCTGACAAGCGCACGACGGGCCATCGTCCGAACGGCATCTACATCGCGCGCTTTCGCAACGTGAAGTCCCAGCATCCCGATTTTCTGCGCGGCTACGGAATGCAGGGCGGCTCAGGGCGAAACGGTTGGGGTCGTGGCTCGAACATGGCCGGTTATGGCGCCTCGTTCAAGGATTCTCTGATCAACGAGCTCGGACCGTGGTCGCTGTCGGCGTCGGGTTGGGGTGAGACGCTGCCGCATGAGGACAATCGCGTCACGCTCGATCCCGATGTGCGCGATCGCTGGGGAATTCCCGCGGCACGTATCGAAGTGCGATGGCGGGAGAATGAACGCGCGATGGACAAGGACATGTCGACGGCAATGGCCGAAATACTCGATGCGGCGGGATGCACCGATATTCGTCAACATGGCTCGAACAATCCGCCGGGTCATTGCATTCACGAGATGGGCGGCGCGCGCATGAGTCACACGCCGAAGGACGGCGTGGTGAATTCGTGGAATCAGGCGTGGGACGCGAAGAATTTGTTTCTCACCGACGGTTCGTGCATGGCGAGTTCCGGGTGTCAGAACCCGAGCATCACGTACATGGCCCTCACGGCCCGCGCTGCGGCACACGCCGTCGCGGCAATGAAGCGAGGAGAGGTTTGATGCGACGAGATGGAATCACTCGGCGCGAAGCGCTGGGTGCGCTGAGTGCCGCAGCGGCTGCGGCAACGCTGTCACCAAAGTCGGTGCTCGCCGAGCGCGGCGTATCGTTGCGTACGGGCAAGATCAAGCAATCGGTATCGCGGTGGTGCTTCGGGCGCATGTCGCTCGACGATCTGTGCACATCGGCGAAAGAGATTGGATACAGCTCGGTCGAGCTGTTGAGCGAAAACGAATGGGAGGTGCCGCAGAAGCACGGGCTTCAGTGCGCGCTGGCGAATGGCTTCGGCACGATTCCGGTCGGGTTCAATCGTCCGGACAATCACGACAAGCTGGTCGCCGACGCAGAACGCATGATTCCATTGGCGGCTGCGGCGAAGGTACCGAACATCGTGGTGTTTAGCGGCAATCGCGCGGGCATGTCCGACGGAGAGGGGATTACGAACTGCGTTGCCGGTCTCAAACGACTTGCGCCGACGGCTGAGAAGCATGGTGTGACGCTCTGCCTCGAGCTGCTCAACAGCAAAGTCGATCATAAGGATTATCAGGCCGACCACACCGCGTGGGGTGTTCAGGTCGTTCGTGGCGTCGATTCGCCGCGCGTGAAGCTGCTATATGATATCTATCACATGCAGATCATGGAGGGCGACGTCGTCGCGACGATTCGCGCCAACGCGCCGCACATCGCGCACTATCATACCGGTGGAGTTCCGGGTCGAGCTGAGATCGACGACACGCAGGAGCTGAACTACCGTCGAGTGATGCAGGCGATTGTCGATACGGGCTTCACTGGCTTCGTCGCGCAGGAGTTTGTGCCAAAGCGCGAACCACTCGCGTCGCTGAGGCAGGCATTTGAGATTTGTAACGTATAAACGACCAATAACTCTGACACGAATGACACGAATGAAAAAACACATCGAACCCGCCGCTGGTCCAGTGAATCGCCACCGTGAACGCGCTTGGTTCGATGTCTTTTCAATTCGAGTGATTCGTGTCCTGTCAGTTGCCGTGCTAGGGTTGTCCCGTCCGGCTCACGCGCAGGTACCGATCGAATGGCGCGATTCGCTCGTCTTTCACACCTTCTCGATCGCGGCGATCGATCCACGCACCGGCGAAGTTGGCGTCGCCGTCACAACGCGAGTGCCCTGCGTCGGCAACGGCGTGCCTTGGGTTCGGGTTGGCGTTGGCGCGGTCGCCACGCAGGCCAACACGCGCACCGAGTACGGCAATGAGTTGCTCGACGCGCTCGCGAAGGGCGAGACGCCCGCAGACGCACTGAAGCGACTGCTCGCGGCCGACTCCGGCGCCACGTCGCGGCAGATCGGCGTCATCGACATCAAAGGACGCTCTGCGCAGTACACCGGAACACAGCCGCAACCGTGGGCAGGGCATCGCTCGGGAACGAACTACGTCACGCAAGGCAATATTCTCGTCGGGCCCGAAGTGATCGAAGCAGTCGCAAAGAGTTTCGAGGCGAGCGAAGGACAGCCGCGACATCTCGCCGATCGACTCATCGACGCGATCGCGGCCGGTCACGTACTCGGAGGTGACAAGCGGCATGGACTCCGACAGTCGGCCGCCGTGATCGTCGCCGATTCGCGTCCTGGCCGTTCGCGTAGAACCGACGGCGTTACGGCGAACATCTCCGTGTGCGAGAATCCTGAACCAGTCGCCGAGATGCGACGCATCTACGATGCTATCTCGCAGACCCTCGGGTATCGGACGCTCCAGCAGTTCAGCGGCGGCGACGTGTGGCAGCTCAAAGTCATGTTTCAGGCGCTCGGTCTCTACAAAGCGAACGATCCGCCGCTCGACGCACGCGCCGCGGGTGCGAACGACTACACGCCCGATGTCGTCACTGCCGTCGATGCGTTTCGTACCGCGGAAAAGCTTGGTGGGCCGAGTGTTGGGTCACCAGCGGGACTCGTCGATTCGGAGATGGTATCGCATCTCTGGGCTGCGCTCGAACGTGCGGGAAAAGCGCGTGCAGTTCGCGAACGTTTGCTCGACGTGACGCAGGTTCGTCGGTAGGGTCGATTTGACGTTGGGGTTGCGGCGGGCGATATACTGGACCGCGTGCAAACTTCAAACTCATCGCGCGCGTCGGCTCGCTTCGACGTCAGCGCAATCAAACATCTCGTGCTCGCAGGCTGGGCCGGGCGCAATCAAGCCGCGGTAGAAGCACACATCCGCGAGCTCGAAGCGCTCGGCACGCCTCGCCCGAGTCGCACTCCGGTGTTCTATCGCGTCGCCGCATCATTGCTCACGACGGGCGATGCCATCGAAGTCGTTGGCGGTGAGACGAGCGGCGAAGTGGAATTCGTGCTCGTCACGCGCGACGACGGCGTGTGGGTTGGGCTCGGATCGGATCACACCGATCGTGGGCTCGAGCGATCGAGCGTTGCCCTGTCGAAGCAGCTGTGCGCGAAGGTCGTTGCGGCAGACCTCTGGCGCTTCGATGATCTCGCGCCACATTGGGATCGCGTGATCCTGCGATCGTGGGCGCATCGCAACGGCAATCGCGAGTTGTATCAAGAGGGTACGTTTGCGTCGCTGCTGCCCGCCGATCGACTCACTGCGTTGTACGAAAGCTTCGATGTGCCGCTGCGTGCGGGCTCGGCGCTGTTCAGTGGAACGATAGCGACCGTGCACGAAATCGCGCCGGCCGATGAATTCGAAATGGAGATGGAGGATCCCGTGCTCCAACGAACGCTGCGCCATCGCTATCGCATCACCACGCTCCCGGCGAACTCATGAGCGACGCGCTCGAACGAGCGACGCTGCGCAAGGTGAGCGTGCGTCTGCTGCCGATCTTATTCGTCCTCTACATCGCGGCGTTTATCGATCGCACGAACGTCAGTCTTGCGGCGCTGCAAATGAATCAGAGCGTCGGGCTGAGCTCGGCGGCCTACGGCTTCGGCGCGGGAGTGTTCTTCATCGGGTACGGACTGTTCGAGGTGCCAAGCAATCTGTTTCTCGCGAAGGTCGGCGCGCGGCGATGGATTGCGCGAATCGCGATCTCGTGGGGCATCATCGCGTGCGCTATGATGTTCGTTCGCGGCCCGATGAGCTTCTACATGCTGCGCTTCTTGCTTGGTGCGGCGGAAGCGGGCGCGTTCCCAGGAATCGTGTACTACTTGAGCCAGTGGTTCCCGGAACAGCAGCGTGCGAGCGCGATGTCGAAGTTCATGGTGAGCATTCCGTTGGCGAGTGCGATCGGCGGGCCGCTTGGCGGCGCGCTGTTGTCGCTCAACGAGAATCTCGGACTTGCTGGCTGGCAGTGGCTGTTCGTTGCGGAAGGAATTCCGTCGATCATCCTGGGCATCGCGATTCTGTTTCTCCTCACCGACCGTCCGTCCGAAGCGACATGGTTGACCGATGGTGAACGACGATGGCTGATGTCGAAGTTGGATTTCGAACGCCGGCGAAGTGAAACCGTCGCAGAGACGAACGCCGCAAAGGCGTTGACGAGTGGGATCGTGTGGTGGCTCGCGGTTTTGTACTTCCTCGCAATCGCCGCGGAGCTTGGCCCGGTGTTCTTCGGACCCGTGTTGCTCGCTGACGCACTGCATCTCGACGCAGTGCACGTTGGATTCATCATTGGGGCGATCGGGCTTGCTGGTGTTGCCGGCATGTTGCTCAACGGCGCGCATTCGGATCGCAAGCAGGAGCGCATCTCACACGCGGCGTGGCCAATGGTGTTGATGGCGATCGGGTTTGTGGTGACCGCGATGTCGCGTCAGGGAGCGACGGTGATTGCCGGACTCGCGATCATCTCATTCGGAGTCAACGCTTTCCTGCCAGTGTTCTGGTGCGTGCCGTCGGCGCTATTGAGCGGTCCTGCGGCTGCAGGCGGAATTGCACTGATCAATTCGATCGGCAATCTCGGTGGATTCGCTGCGCCGAACATCGTCGGCTGGGGAAAAACGGTGACGGGGAATTACGTCGGCAGCATGATGGTGCTTGGCGTGTTTGCGGTCACTGCCGCCGCGATGATGCTTGGCGTGCGTCGCGCGCGAGCGCTCGCTCCAAACGCGTCAGAAACCGTGAGCGCATCGTAGCCCCATTAGTTGTTGCGTCAACGAATTGACGCAAGCGATACCGGTTCGACAAAGAACCGTTGCTCTTGCGGCTTGCGAAGTGGCGCGGCATAATGCGCGCCGATGCTGAATCCGTTACAGCGACCCATTTCGAAATCGAATGACGCTCACGCGCCGTACGCGGAGAGCGATTGGGTTGCACGTATTCGCGAGAGTGATCACGCCGCGTTCGAAGCGCTCGTTCGGCACTACTCCGATCGTCTGTGCGCGTTCGTGTACAACAGCACGCGCGATGTGGAGTCGACGAAAGAGTTGGTGCAGGATCTGTTTCTCTGGATCTGGCGCCATCGCCATGAGTGGGACGTTCGCGGCGGGCTAACGACGTATCTCTATCGCTCGGCGAGAAACCGCGCGATCAGCTACATGCGCCATGACGGACTCGAGCGCAGATGGCAGGAAGAGATGGCGCTCACGGGCGAACACGAATTCGATCGCGCAGATCCGATCGAGCCGGGCGAAGAAACCGGCGCCGCCGAACTTTCCGACGCCATCAATCGAGCGGTTGATTCGCTTCCGGCGCGTTGCCGGCAGGTCTTCACGCTGAATCGAGAGCACAAACTCTCGTATCGTGAGATCGCCGAGACGCTTGGGATCTCCGTGAAGACGGTGGAAGTGCACATGGGCCGCGCACTTACCGCAATGCGTCGGCATCTCACGGACTGGGTTTAAGCCGTTATCCCTGAGACCCGAGACCTCAGACCTGAGATCTGACTAAGGGTCTTTTCGATCTCGTGCGCCTGTACGTGCATGAGATCCTTTTTGTCTGAGGCGCGGATCCTCGCATGACCGAGGATGCACGCGAACCAAGCCCGCGCGCACTTGCTGCGTTTCTGAGCGGCGAGGCGTCGGCGTCTGAATCGGCCGACGTCCTGCGTTGGGCGCAATCGAGTCCCGAATACACTGCGCGTCTCGACGCGTTGCGGTCGGCCTGGGACGAAGCGACGCAGCCGAAGATCGGCGGCGTCGGATCGTGGAGCGCCGACGAAATGTGGGCGTCGATCGCACCGAAGCTCGACGTCGACGAACAACCGCGTCTTCGTCTCGTGGCGCCGGCGGCACCGGTCCAGCGTCGCCGCTCGGGTGGACGCAACCTGGCGGCGTGGGCGACAGCAGCGGCGTGCGCGGTGTTGTTTGCCGGAGTATGGGCTGATCACCGTGCAGAGCAACTACGCGAAGCGTCACGGCAGCCGGTGGTCGAACCCGCGCGCGAGTATCGCACCGACCGAGGGCAACGCGCCTCGGTCACGCTTCCCGACGGCAGTGCGTTCCAGCTCGGACCGATGAGCGTGTTGCGCGTGTCGAGCGGCTACGGTTCGCCGGAACGCGTCGTCGAGCTCGAAGGCGATGGGTACTTCAACGTCACGCACGATGTCGCGCACCCGTTCTCGGTGCGCACGGCTCGCACGACGATTCGCGATGTCGGTACGCGCTTCGTCGTTCGTGCGCGGCCGACGGAGCCGCGCGTCGAAATCGCGGTTGCCGACGGAGAGGTTGCAGTTGAGCCAACCACCAGCCACGCACCGACCTCAACGCGCGCCGTTCGAGATGTAAAAAGCCTTTCGGTCACCGCGGGACAGGCGGCGTTGGTCGACGAAGCAGGCGCCGCGCGTCTTCTGCCGCGTGCGTCGGTTGCGGCGCGCTTCGCGTGGACGCGCGGCGAGTTCGTGTTCGATCACGTGCTCGTGCCGAACGTGCTCGCGGAATTGAGTCGCTGGTACGGCAGCAGCTTCGTACTCGCGGACAAGAGCCTCGACACCGTGCGGCTCACGACCACGCTGAAAGGCGAGACGATGCTCGAAGCACTCGTCGTTCTCGAGACATCGCTCGATGTCGACGCGCGCGTTGAAGGCGATCGCGTCACGCTCACCCGTCACAGCAAGAGCGAACGGTCAACGCCATGAAAACCATTCTGACACTTCGAGACCTTTCGACCTCCGGAGGAAGCATGCGTCGCATCAGCTCGATCATCGCGGCTGCTCTCACGGTGCTCGCGTGGCAGTCGCCCCAGCCTCTCGCAGCCCAGGGCGGTGCGTCACCGACTGAATCGGTCCGCATCGTTGCCGACGCGGCGTCGCTCGTGCCGCAGCTCAGGCGAAACATCTCGCTCAAGCTCGCCGGCGTGTCCGTCGAAGCGGCATTGCGCGAGATCGGTCGTCGCGCCGATGTACCGATCACTTACAACGACGCGATCTTGCCCAAGACGACGTCGGTCTGGCTGACACGCGACGAGATTCGTACCGACGAAGCGTTGGAGCTCGTACTCCAATCCGCCGGGCTTCGCATCATGGCGCTGTCGACGGGACAGCTCGTCGTGGTGAACATCCCGGCGTCTGAAGCGAAAGCGCAGAATGCCGCGCCGCCGTCGATCAGTGGACGAGTCACCGAGGCGGCGAGCGGCCAGCCGATCCAGGACGTACGCGTCGCGGTCGTTGGAACGAACCTTGGCGCCGCGACCAACGCCGAGGGACGCTACACGATTCGCAATGTGCCGGTTGGCGTCGTGGAAGTGCGCGTGCTGCGCGTTGGCTTTCAGGAGCAGAAGAAGTCTGTCTCCACCGCCGCCGATCAAACCGCGACGCTCGATTTCGCGATGACGCAGGCGGTGCTACAACTCGCTGACGTCGTGACGACGGCAACGGGCGAACAGCGACGCGTCGAACTTGGCAACGCTGTGGCGAACATCGGCGTGACGAATGTCGCCGAGACGCAGACGGTGAGAAATATCAGTGACGTGCTGAATTCGCGCGTGCCAGGCGTGAGCGTCCAGACCGGAATGCAGACTGGCGTTGGCTCGCGAATTCGTATTCGTGGATCGAACAGCGTGAGCTTGAACAACGCGCCGATCTACATCATCGACGGCGTTCGCATGACGTCGCAGGTGTCGTTCTCGTACGCCATCGGCGGTGCGCAGCCTGCACGCAGCGATGACCTGAGCCCGGACGACATCGAGAACATCGAAATCGTGAAGGGCCCGTCTGCCGCGACGCTCTACGGCACCGACGCGTCGAACGGTGTGGTGCTCATCACGACGAAGAAGGGAAAAGCCGGGGCGCCTAAGTGGCAGGCCTTCGGCGAAGGTGGGTTTCTCACCGATCGCCAGAACAACTACCCGACCAACGCGACGCTGCAGGGACACAGCCCATCGGGAACGCCGCTCGTTACGCAGGGCGCGTGCGTGCTGCCGATGGTTCCAGCCGGCACGTGCATTCCCGACAGCTTGCAGACGACGAACCTCTGGAAGGACTGGCACTGCACCGAGGTTTTCGCGACGAAAACGAAAACTTGTCAGCACGACCTCGGCCTCACGATGCTCGGTACCGGTTATCGCAATCACTACGGTGCGCAGCTGTCGGGCGGCAACGACGTATCGCGGTACTTCATCTCGGCCGATCGCGAAGGCGAACAGGGAGTGTTTCAACTCCCTCGATTCGAGCAAAATCGATACGACTCGATCGGCGTCGATCCGCACGATTGGACGAGTCACCCGAATACGTTGGCGAAGAATTCGTTCCGCTTGAACCTCAACACCGCCGTGAACTCGAAGCTCGACATCGGCGTGAACATGGGGTACATCAACTCCGGCACGCGTCTGATCAACCAATCGAGCTCGTCGAGCGCCGCGGGTATCGCGTTCTACGGCACGGGTTATCTGAACAATGGCAACGTCGGCCTCGTCGCCACGCCAACGCCGCTGATGGGCTACGGCTCGTTCACGCCGAGCTATGTGTTCCAGGAGAAGCGACAGCAGGACGTCGATCGCTTTATCGGTGCCGTCAACGTGCAGTGGCGTCCGTTCTCGTGGATGCAGAATCGCGCGAACATTGGTACGGACGTCGCCGGCCAGGAAGACTACGACTTCAAGTTCCGCGGTGAGGGTCCGCCGACCAATGCGACCGCGCTGCAAGGCCTCGCGTCGAATGCGCGCACGAACCTGCGCAACCTCACCGCCGATTTCGGAAGTACGGTGACGTTCACACCGTCGAATCATCAGTGGCTGAACCTAAAGACGACCGGCGGCATGCAGTATGTCAACGTGAACGTTGACGGAAACCTCGCGAGCGCGTCGAGCATTCCGCCAGGAACACAGGTCGTGGGCAGCGGCACGCTGAGCGCGAACTCGTCGAGCACGCAGACTCGCACACTCGGCTTCTTCGTCGAGCAGGCAGTCGCGCTGCGCGATCGGTTGTTCCTCACAGCGGCGGTTCGCACTGACCAGAACAGCGCATTCGGCACGAACTTCCAGCACGTGATCTACCCGAAGGTGAGTGCGTCGTGGATCATCTCTGACGAATCGTTCTTCCCGCATCCGTCGTGGCTGACGAACCTGCGCGTTCGCAGTGCATACGGCGCATCGGGCGTGCAGCCGGGAGCAACGGCGGCGCTGTCGTCACTCAGTACGGTCACGGGCAACGTGAACGGCGTCGACGTGTCGGGCCTGCGCATTGGCTCGATCGACAATCCGAACCTCAAGCCCGAACGTTCATCCGAACTCGAAGGTGGTTTCGAGAGCACGCTGTTCGGCGGACGCGCAACGATCGAAGTAACGCGCTACTACAAGCGCACCAAGGACGCGCTGATCTCGGCGGTCGTTCCACCGTCGCTCGGATCGGCGTCGACGATCACGCGCAACCTTGGCGCCGTGCGCAACGACGGTTGGGAAGGTTCGATCATGGCACAGCCGGTCGATCGCAAGAACATCGGCATCGACCTCACACTGAGCGCGTCGATCAACCGCAACATGGTTCTCAGCCTGGGCAACACGCCGACGCAGACGTCGAACGACACGCGCATCGCGGTCGGCTACCCGATCGGCGGCTACTGGGAGATTCCTCTCACCGGCTACAAGGACAAGAACGGCGACGGCATCCTGTCATACAACAAGGATCCGAATCTGAGTGAGGTCACGTTCGCCGGCGACACGTCGGTGTACATGGGCGTCAGCATTCCGCCGCAACAGATTGCCTTCACACCGGCGATCGAAATTTTCCATCGCAAGCTCAGAATCCAGACGATGTTCGACTATCGCGGCGGCAACCACGCGATCAATCTCACCGACATCGTGATGTGCAACGTCGTCTTCAACTGCGTCGGCAGAAACGATCCGCATGCCTCGCTGTACGAACAGGCACGCGCGCTCGAATACACCGATCCTTCGCCGATCGCAGCCGGCGGCGACACTGGCCCGGGCAACTTCATCAAGTGGCGCGAACTGTCGGCGACGTACACGCTGCCCGATCGCTGGGCGCGCTTCGCCGCGGCGTCCGGCGCAACGGTGTCGTTCACGGCGCGCAATATTCAGACGTGGACGAAGTACACCGGTGTCGACCCGGAGAACAGCATCTATACCACCGGCGGCTCCGGCGACGCGCACACGTTCGATCAGGTCACCGTCGGTCCACCGACGTACTACGTCATGCGCATCAATCTCCGCTTCTAAACCTCAGACCATCCCTCTCATGCGAGCGAATCAGTTTTCTCGGCGGGCGGTCTGTGCAGTCATCGCCCTTGCACCAGTAGTCATCGCGGGTTGTCAGAATAGTCTCACTGACAACCTCCTCTCGGCGGAACAGCCAGGTCTCATCGATCCGTCGAACGTCAACTCGGCGGCGGGCGCTGACGCAATTCGCGTCGGCGCACTGATCAACCTGCGCGGCATCACCGGCTCGTGGACGATGGGCGGTCTCGTCGGCGACGAGTGGGATATCACCGTGTCCGCGAGCGTTACCGGTTTCGTCGATCAACGACGCGGCTCGAACCCATTCGCCATCTCGGCGTTCACGTCGGCGCTGCGCGGCGTAACGAGCATCCGCACGGCGGCGAATCAGGCAATCCCACTGCTCAACAAGTGGACGCCGTCGCCGATCGCAAACGTGGCCGAGATGTATTTCGCGCGCGGAATGGCGGAGCTGCAGATCGCGGCTGACTTCTGTAACGGCATTCCGCTCGACGATGGCAACCTGAGCCCGCCAGTCTACACGCAACCGCTGACGAGCGCGCAGATCTTCGATGTGGCTTCGGCGTCGTTCGATACGGCCATGAGCAAGAGCACCGGCACTGATGCGGCGAGCGTCAACATCAATCGCGCGGCACGCATCGGCAAAGCACGAGCACTGAGCGGCAACGGCAAGTTCGCCGAGGCGGCGGCGCTGGTTGCGTCAGCGACAGTGCCGACGACGTATGCCTACAACTTCACCTACGCCACGACGTCGGGGAACAATCCAATTTGGACGCTCAATACGAGCGGACGATCGTACAGTCTCGGCGATAGCGTCGAAGGAAACGCGCGCAACATCATCGTGCCGGGCGTCATTCCGTTTTTCACGATGCATGATCCCCGTTTGCCCGCGGCGTACACGGTCAGCACCAACGGCAAGGACACGACGCGTGGTTCCGACGGTGTGACCTATCTGCGCGCGACAAGCCTGTATGGGCAGACGACTGCCATGGCGCTTGTCAGCGGAATCGATGCGCGGCTCGTCGAAGCAGAGGCGCGACTTGCCGCGAGCGACATTCCGGGCATGATGACGATCCTCAATGCGCTTCGCGCAACGACGCTGACCATCGGCACGGTGACGGTGAATTCCACGCTCCTTCCGCCGCTGGCCACGCCGGCAACGAAGGATGCGGCCGTCAGCCTCTTGTTCCGCGAGCGTGCATTCTGGACCTTTGGACGTGGCCTTCGTTTCGGGGACATGCGACGTTTGATCCGTCAGTACGGCCGGTCGCCTGATTCAGTGTTTCCTTCAGGCACGTATCCGAGTGGCGGCGGCACCTACGGCACCGACGTCGTGTTCCCGCTCGGCCCCGATGAAAATGGCAATCCGAATTTCAAGGGCTGTATCGATCTGAACGCATAGGAGTATGACAATGGACCGTCGACGCCTCATTCATCAATCGCTCGCCTCCGCATTCGCCGGACTCCTGGCGATCGCACCGGTTGCTGCGGCGCAGGGCCGTGGCGGCGCGCCTGCAACTCCTCCGTCGCAAGCGAACGTCGGCATTCCCGTGCGCGACGGCACGCAGCTCGGCGCAGACATTTATTTGCCGCCGGGGCAGGGGCCATTCCCCGTGCTGCTCACGATCACGCCGTACGGAAAGAATGGGTCGGGGCGCGGCGCGGCAGCGCAGCTCGCGAAGGGCTACGCCGTTGTCGCCGTGGACTCGCGCGGACTTCGCGCGTCGAAGGGAAAGTGGGAGCCGTACATCCATGAGGCGCAGGATGGCTACGACATCCAGCAGTGGATCGGCCATCAGCCGTGGAGCAACGGCAAGATCGGCATGTTCGGCACGTCGTATCCCGCCTACACTCAGGTCGCTCCGGCGCAGTATCGCAGCGAATATGTGAAGGCGCTCATCCCGGTCTCGGCTCAGTCGGATAACTATGGAAGTGTTTGGGCGAGCGACGGCATCTTCCATCTCGCGTTCGGACCCAAGTGGGCCGCGCAGCAGGAAGCGATCGCCGAGGGCAAGCCGGAGCCGGTCGCGGATTGGAACAAGCTCGCGTGGGTGCTGCCGCTCAAGTCGATCCCCGACATGACCGGCGCCGTTCGGTCGCAGTTCCTCGCCGACGTCATTTCGCACGACTCGCACGATGCGTTCTGGAAGGCGATGAGCATTCGGGACAAGTATCCCGAAATGGACGTGCCGGCGCTGCACGTTACCGGTTGGTTCGACGATCTCAGCATGGAGACGCAGACCAACTTCATCGGGATGAGCAATCACTCAAAGACGGACAACGCCAAGAAGTGGCAGCGTCTGCTCATTGGGCCGTGGGGGCACGGCGTGCCGCGCTTCCCCGATGGCGATTGGAATTTCGGCGACGTGAACTTCGGTCCCGACGTGAAGATCGACTTCCAGACGATGTCGACGCGCTGGTTCGACTATCTATTGAAGGGGACGCAGAACGGCGTCGAGAAGGAAGCGCCGGTGAAGATCTTCGTCATGGGCCTCAACAAGTGGCGCGACGAGCAGGAATGGCCGCTCGCTCGGGCGAAGGCGACGAAGTACTACTTCCATAGCAATGGCTGGGCGAATTCACGCTTTGGCGACGGCACGCTCAGCACCGAAGCGCCGGCGAACGAGCCGCCCGACAAGTTCCGCTACGATCCTCGCAACCCGGTGCCGACGTATGGCGGCCATGGCTGCTGCGACTACGGCTACGCTGCGCTTGGCCCGCTCGATCAGAAGGTGACCGAGCAGCGGCCCGACGTGCTCGTGTACTCCACGCCGGTGCTTACGGAAGACACGGAGGTGACAGGCATGGTCGAAGTGCAGCTTCAGTTCTCGACCGACGTCACCGACACCGACTTCTTCGCGACGCTGTCCGACGTGTACCCCGACGGAAAGTCGATCGCGATCGCCGAGGGTGAGGTGCGCACGCGCTTTCGTGAGTCGCAGGAGAAGCCGACGCT
Source organism: Leucogemmata humicola (assembly GCF_055379415.1). Classification (NCBI taxonomy): domain Bacteria; kingdom Pseudomonadati; phylum Gemmatimonadota; class Gemmatimonadia; order Gemmatimonadales; family Gemmatimonadaceae; genus Leucogemmata; species Leucogemmata humicola. The sequence continues at coordinate 5,363,651 of NZ_AP040875.1, read as the reverse complement.
GCTCACGCCGAACAAGGAATACCCGGTGACGATCAAGCTCTGGGGCACGAGCAACCAGTTCAAGAAAGGTCATCGAATCCGTGTGCACATCACGAGCAGCAACTTCCCGCGTTTCGCGCGGAATCTGAACTCGGGCAAGCCGGCGGCCGAGGAGACGGAGCAGGACATCCGCGTTGCGAACCAGACGATTCTGCATTCGGCGGGACATGCGTCGGCGATCGTGTTGCCGATCGTGCCCGCCGTAACGCCCTAGAGGTCATAGGGTCTCTGGTCTCTGGTCAGTTACAGGTCACAGGTCACTGGTCTGAGGTCTCAGGGCAACTGCGAAACCTGGGACCGGTGACCTCGGACCAGTGACCTCGAGACCAGAGACCAGAGACCTGTGACCTCTCCCTCCCCCTACCTTATAGGGGTGTCTACCCCATTCGACCTCATTGGCGGCGAGGCGGGCATTCGCCAGCTCGTCGACCGTTTCTACGACCTGATGGACTCGGCGCCCGAAGCGGCGACCGTTCGGCGCCTACACGCGGCGACGCTCAAAGCGTCGCGCGACAAGCTCCACCTCTATCTAATGATGTGGACCGGCGGACCGCAGACGTACGTCGAGCGAAACGGCCATCCCCGGCTTCGCGCGCGCCATCTCCCGTTCACGATCTCGTCGCGCGAGCGCGACGAATGGCTCTGGTGCATGGATCAGGCGTTGAACGAGCAGGAGATGCCCGCCGACCTTCGCGAATCACTCCGCGAAAAGCTTCACGGGCTCGCCGATCACATGCGGAATACGCCCGACTAGAGCGCCGGCGCGGCGAGCCGTCGATATACCGCGATGTGTCCGAACAGCGCGGCGGAGACCATCACGGTCGGAAGCCAGACCCACGGAGCGCGCGTGATCCACGCGTTCGCCGGCTCATTCATGAACACGCGCAGCGGCGTCGGTGCCGACAGCAGCGCAACGATCAGAATGTTCGCCAAGAGCGCGAGGCCAAGGGTGTTCCACGCGAAGACGAGCTTGCGTGACCAGCGGCCGGTCGAGAGCCATGCGCCAAGCGCGAGCGCCGTGATCCCGGTAATGATGTCAAAGTTGCGCCCCGAGTAGCTCATCTGCACGGGCATCAGCCCTTCGAGATATGCTCGATGCAGGAGCAGCTCGACGATGATACGAAAACTCTGATACCCAACCAACGCCGCCACGGGAACGCCGACCGCGATGCGTCTGCCGACGGGAGACATCGCTAGAACGATGGCCAACACGACCGACAGTCCAAGGACGATTCCCATCGTGGGCGGCGGCGAAAAATGGAGCGCGCCGCGCGCGGCGGCGAGGCCAGTCAGCGCAATCCACGCGCCTGCACCAAAGGCCGCGATAGTTGCGCGGCGCATCGCGACGTCCTTGTCCGAGCGTGTGCGCAACGACGACCAATAGACTGCGCGGACGAAGAACACCCAGAGTACCAGCGTGAGAAGTACGAATCCAACGCGGAGCCCTGGCGAGCCATCGGGAATGACAGTCGCGTCTGACATGGCGTGCCTCAGATCGAGTCGATGAGAGTCTACAGGATCAAGCAATGCCCAGCACTATCGTGACCGCATGACGCGCTCGATCTCCACGGCCTTCTTCGGGGCGAGCACGGACAGATTCTCATGACCGTTCGGCGTCACCAGAATCATGTCTTCGATCATGATCGCGATGTTCTTCTCGGGGATGTACATCTTCGGCTCGACCGTGACCACCATTCCCGCCGCGAGTGGGCCAGTCCAATCGCGACTGTCAGTGGCGTCGAGACCAACGTGATGGCCGATGTCGCGCACGCCACCGCCGAAGCGCGTGTAGCTAGTGATTCCGCCGTTGCGCGCGAGATAGTGCGTGGGCGACGGCATGATACCCCAGACCTTGTATGAGCCCATCGTCGCGACGTTCTCATACCGCTCGAGGTCGTGCGCACGAAATACCGCCGCCGCTGCTTTGATGACGTCCACCATCATCACTCCCGGCTTGATGGCGGCGATCGCCGCCTCCTGCGCTTCGAGAACGATGTCGTAGTACTTCCGCTGCTCGGCGCTGAACACGCCCGAAACGGGAATCGTTCGACAGATGTCGCTGGCGTATCGCCGAACTTCCGCGGCGCCGTAGTCGTTGAACAGCAGATCGCCCGCCTTCATGACGCGACCCACAGCGTCGTAGCGTTCGCCGGCGAGCGAAAAGAAGGTCATCGCGTTTGGACCGCTGGAAATGATCGGTGCGAACGCCGCGCGCTGGGCGCCGAGTCGTTTCCATTCGGCCTCGAGAATTCCGGCGGCTTCGAGGTCGTTCATGCCGGGTTTGACGTGGCGCATCAGCGTCAACATCGACTGCGCGCTGATTTGCGCGGCCTGGCGCAGCGCCACGATCTCATACTGATCTTTGACGAGCCGCAACTTCCTTATGAGTGGCGTGACGTCGTTGATGCGACGCCCCGGAAACAGCGCAGCTTCCGCTCGCCATGCCTGTTCCTCGGCGGACGTCGCGCGCGTGAGTCCTGGAGGTGCGTAGAGTGAGTCCGTCGTGCGCGGCAGGAAGATCACCGGCGCGTCGGCGACGATTTCGCGAACTCGCTGCGTGAACTCACGGAGGGGATAGGTCTCCGGAATGCCTGTCAGTTGCGCCGCGCCGCGGCCGGGTGCCAGCCGATGACGCGGGGTATTCCACGACGCGCGTCGGAAGCCAGAGTCGATCATTGGCATTTGCGCGCCGGCGAACTCGAAAGTGTCCGGGAGAAAGAGCGCCGAGCGTGTTGCTCCGGCGGGCGCGCCTCGGCGTGTGTCGCGCGCGATCACGAGAATCGCATAGGGCGACTCGACGCCCGTGAGATACCAGAAGTTTGCATCCTGTCTCGGCAGCTCGTGCTGTCCGACCAGGTTTCGTCCGTTCACGATGACCGCGCCAGAACCAACGAGCTCGACGAGTTTGGCGCGACGCGCAGCGTAGGCGGATGCCGGAACCATCGTGTCGACCTGCGCGCCAGCGAACGACGCGAGCGCGAACAGTCCAGCCACCACGTGTCTGACGATCGCCATCGCCGCTCCGAAGGTCCGGGGTCTTACGACGGTCGAAACTGAAAGCGGCTTCGGAGGTAGCGCAATGCTCGAGCTCGCGGGCGCGACGAAAGGTTGTTGGAACGCGCAGTGACCATTGTCACGTCGTTCGACTTGGTCTGGCGTCCCGTTCATCCTGAGTGCAGGATTACCGCGTGATCCGCCGGAGCCGGTTGGATGCGCAAGCAACGGGGAACCGAGAGGATGGATGATCCGAGAGATGAGGGCGAAGCCGCGTTTCCCGCGGCTACTGCTCGCGTTGTGGCTCGTTCCTGCGATCGTTCACGCCCAAACTACTGCTGCGGGCGATAGCCAATTCGGCTGGCACAAGGCCTACATGGTCGGCGCCGCGTTCCTCCTCGGAGCGCAGGCCGTTCTGATCGTCGCACTTCTCGCGAGCCGCGCTCGCAATCGCGAAACGGAAGCGCGCAACCGGGCCATCTTGCGCGCCATTCCCGACTTCATGTTCGTGCAGGCGCGCGACGGCGAGTTTCTCGACTATCACGCGCGCGATGAAAGCATCCTCCTGGCTCCCCCGTCGTTCTTCCTCGGCAAGAACATGGGTGAGATTCTGCCGCCGCCGATCGCCGCCGCGATGTTCGCCGGCGTCGAGCGGGTCTTCAACGGCGAGGAACTCGTGCTCGTCGAATACGAGGTGCCGATTCCGAACGGCGATGTGCGGCAGTACGAGGCGCGGCTCGTCAAATACGAGACCGATCGATTCATGAGTATCGTTCGCGACATCACCGATCGAAAGCGCGCCATGCAGGCGCTCGATCGCGCCAACGCCGAGTTGCTGCGCGCGTCGCGTATGGCCACGCTCGGGGAATTTGCCGGATCGATCGCGCACGAACTGGCACAACCGCTCACCGCGATCATCGCCAATTCACATGCGTGTCTCCGTATGCTCGATCGCCCCATGATCGACTACGGCGAGGTTCGCGAGGGCCTCGACGACGTCCTGCAGTCCGGCAAGCTCGCACGCGAAGTGATCCACTCCACGCGACACCTCTTCAGCAAAGAGGACCTCGAGAAGGCGCCGCTCAAGCTCACCGACGTCGTGAACGAAGTCTGCGTCATGGTCCACTCGACCATTCGCGCGAAACACGTCACGATGGACCTGCGATTCGAGCCCGATTTGCCGAATGTCCGCGCGGATCGTGTTCAGCTGCGCCAGGTCATCCTCAACCTGATCAGCAACAGCATTCAGGCGATGGAGGACATGGACGCCGAGTTGCCGCGCAACCTGGCCATCGCCGCCGAACGCGACGCGTCAGGTTCGGCCAAGTTGACCGTGACCGATTCCGGGATCGGCCTCGGCAACGTGGACCGCGCGCGTTTGTTCAGCGCATCGTACACGACCAAGCCCGATGGCATGGGCTGGGGCTTGTCGATCAGTCGGTCGATCATCGAGGCGCACGGTGGACGCCTCTGGGCCGAAACCGACGAGCGCTCGGGGGCAGTCTTCTGCTTTACGCTCCCCGCCGACTCCAGCGCACACGGTTCCGCTGCGGGTCCGCCGGACCAAGCGGGATCGGGCCGCGACTTCGGTCACGAGCGATCGCAGTTGACCTGAGCGGCGCGCTGGCCCGTGTGCCTGCACCCAAATACCTTGTGCAGACATGACGACTCAGCTTGCTCCCGCCTCACCCCGTACCGCGTTGCTCCCTTTTGACGAAGCCGCCGGCCTCGTAGCGCGCCTCGATGACGAGATCGGTCGCGTCATCATCGGCCAGCAGCAGGTGCGGCGCGAGATTTTGACCTGCCTCTTTGCCGGCGGACACTGTTTGCTCCGCGGCGTGCCCGGTCTGGCGAAAACTCTGTTGATCAAGACGCTCGCCGACGCGGTCAATCTCAAGTTCAGTCGCATTCAGTTCACGCCCGACCTCATGCCGTCCGACATCCTCGGCACAGAGGTGATCGAGGATGACGCGGCCGCTGGCAAACGACACGTGCGCTTCATTCCCGGTCCCGTCTTCGCGAACATCATTCTCGCCGACGAGATCAACCGCACGCCGCCGCGCACGCAGGCTGCGCTGCTCGAGGCGATGCAGGAGTATCAGGTGACGGTCGGCGGCGTTCGGTACGGACTCGAACGCCCGCTCTTCGTGCTCGCGACCGAGAATCCGATCGAACAAGAAGGTACGTATCCGTTGCCCGAAGCGCAGCTCGATCGCTTCATGTTCAACGTCGTGATCGAATATCCGGACGCGACCGACGAGCGACGCATTCTCGCCGAGACGACGACGAGCGCCGATCGCGCGGCGAAGCATGTGACGACGGGTGCGGAGCTCGAAGCGGCGCGAGTGTTGGTGCGCGAGCTTCCCGCGGCGGCGAATATCGTCGACTACGCACTGCGTCTCATTCGTGCGACGCGTCCGGCCGATCCGACTGCGCCGCAGCCTGTGAAGGAATGGATTCGCTGGGGCGTCGGCCCGCGCGCCGGACAAGCACTCATCCTCGGCGCAAAAGCTGCGGCGTTGCTCGATGGTCGCACCGTGCCGTCGCCCGACGACGTCACGAGTGTTGCGCTGCCGGTGCTTCGGCATCGTATGCTGGTGAATTTTCAGGCTGAAGCAGATGGTGTCACGCCCGACGACGTGATTCGGAAGCTGCTCGCCGCTGTCCGGCCGTAGCGCCGCGCCGCGAGTAGTTCGATGACTTCGTCCGCGCTGTCTCCGACCGTCGTTGCGGCGATCACCGATCTGGAGCTCGCGGCACGACTGGTCGTCGAAGGACTTCGCACGGGCGGGCATCGCAGTCCATTCCACGGCTATACAACCGAGTTTCGCCAGCATCGGCCGTATCGCGCCGGCGACGATCTCAAGTATCTCGACTGGAAGCTGTACGCGCGCAGCGATCGCCTGTACACGCGTCAGTTTCGCGAAACGACGAATCTCTCGGTGATGATCGCGCTCGACACGAGCGCGTCGATGGCGTTTCCGCCGACCGGCGTATCAAAGTTTCGGTATGGGCAGATCGCGGCCGCGGCGCTGTCGCACCTGGTGTCGGAACAGGGTCATGCTGTCGGCCTCATGACCATGGAGCGGGACAAGCTCTCGTACATTCCCGCGCGCGGCGGTCGTCAGCACCTGCGATCGTTGTTGTCCCGAATCGATCGGTTAGCACCAGCCGGCGCGTGGGATCCTGCGCGGGTGATTTCCCGTGGCGCGCATCTGTTGCAGCGGCGCGGCGTCGTCATCGTCATTTCAGATTTCTATGACAACGAAGACGCCATGCGCCGCGAGATGCGACACGTCGCGCAGCATGGCCATGACGTGGCGATGCTCCAAATTCTGTCGCCCGCTGAGGTAAACTTCGGCTACACCGATCACGTCGAACTCGAGGATCTCGAGTCGGGCGAGCGTCGCCTGATCGACGCAGCCACCGATGGCGCTCGCTACGCAGCGGCGATGAACGATTTCCTCGATCGCTGCCGCACGCAGGCGTTGCGCGACGGGATCGATTATGCGCTGATGTCGACCGACACGCCGCCTGAAGTTGCGCTGCGCAATTATCTGCTCAAGCGCAGTCGCGGCCACGAGCATGGTCACGCGCCGCGCGCGGTGAGCAAGTGATCTGGCAGAACCCGTGGGCCTGGCTCGGACTCGGCGCGATCGCGCTGCCGATTCTCATCCATTTGCTGGGTCGCGGCCACGCGCGGGTGCAGCCCTTTCCCACCCTTCGCTTTCTCGATGCGTCGCGACTGCTGCCCACGCGACGCACGCGCATTCACGATGTACTGCTCCTCGTAGTTCGTGCGGCGATTCTCGCGATTGCGGTGGCAGCGCTGGCGCAGCCACTGTGGCTCACGGCCAATCGCACGCGCGCGCTCGACGCCGCGCTCTCACGGGCAATCATCGTCGACACGAGTGCGAGCATGGCGCGCTCCGGCGCTTCGGGCGAGCGGGCGAGCGACGCTGCGCGCCGCGAAGCGACACGTCTGACGAGCGAGGCACCAAACAGCTCCGTCATCGAGACGGCGAATCCATCGAGCGCAATCGCTGGCGCGGTGGCGTGGATTGGACGCCAGGCCGGCCGCGGAGAGTTGGCGATCGTTTCCGATTTCCAAGTCGGGGCCGTCGATTCGGCGATGCTCGCCGCGATCCCGGCTGCTATCGGTGTTCGGTTGATTCGAGTCGATGCTGTCCAGACGGCGTCGCTCGACGAAGCAACGGGCCTCAATGGAGGCGAGGCCGTCGTGCGCATCACGCCATCGGCGGATCGAACCGACGCTGAGTGGGCGTCGAACGGGCGCAATGTGACCGACTCGATCGCGGTGTTCGCTGGGGCGAATGAGCGAACTCGCATGGCCGCCGCCGTCAAAGCCGCACGAAGCGTGGGCGTCCGGCTTCCGACTGATACATTGCACGCGCGCGACATCGCCATCGTCGCGCCGCAGTTCGAGCAGCGCGCAGACTGGGTTCGGCGAGCATCGCGGCCGTCGCAACCGTGGATGATCGACGTGATCGCGCGCCTGCGCTCGAATACTGATCTACAACAGGCCGCAACAAGTGCTGCTCCACTCGGTGCGGATAGTACAAAGGGCATCGCGGTCACACGCGACGGCGGCGGACGTTCCGTCGTTGTCGCTGCACAGGATTCTCTCGACGGCCGCGCACGACTGCTACTCTTTTCATCGGCTGACGCGGGCAGCATGACCACGGCGTCGCTCATTGCAGCAGTCAGGCAATCGATGTCGCGTGCCGCTCCACTCTCCGAATTCGAGCCCGCGTCGCTCTCCGACGCAACGCTCGCTCCGTGGCAACGTGCACCCGCGGCGACCAGCGCGACACGCTCGTCGGCAAACACGCAATCCGACGGCCGGTGGCTTTGGATTGCCGTGCTCGTACTGCTCGGCGTCGAGACATGGATGCGTCGCGCAAAGCGCGAAGTGGCCGTCCAAGAACGAGTGCGCGATCGTGCAGCCTGACGCCGCGGCGCTTCGCGCCTTCCTCGATCGCGTTCGCCGCCGACTCACCTGGCTGTCGGCTGCCGAAGGCGCGTCGATCGGGTTCGCCACCGCGCTCATCATCGCCATTGTGCGTTCGCGCCCCGACGCACTCGGGCAAGCGCTGCTGATCGGCGGCGTGCTCGCGGCAATCGGCGTCGCTACGCGAATCGCGAGTGCACGTCGAGGACAGGAGCAGGTTGCTCAGATCGTGGAGGAGCGCGCTCCGCAGTGTCGCAACCTGCTCGTCACCGCGACAGAGATGCGTCCCGGCGTATCCGTCGGCGAACCGATTGCCACACTTATTTATGATCGCGCGGCGAAGCTGACGCGCAGTCTCGATCCCGCCACGCTCTTTCCGGCGAGAAACACGGTCGTGGCGCTCGCGGCAACCGTGGCGCTCTGGACCTTCGCAATAACGCGCGTTGCCAATGGCGATAGCGTCCTGCCGTCGCGCGGTGCAGCAGCAAGCGTCGCGACTGTAGACGGCGTCGACATCGCGGTTGCGCCGCCAGCATATGCCGGGCGCCAGCAACAGACGCTGCGCGATCCAGCTCGCGTCGAAGCGCTCGCTGGCAGTCGCGTCCGTCTCACGATCCATGCGCACGCCGCGCGCATCGTTGTCGAGACATTGCACTCGCACGACACGCTCGTGGCGAAAGGCTCGAACACGTTCTCGACGGAGCTCGTTGCCGACGCCGATGGTTATGTCGCCATCGAGCCGTGTACCGCGTCGGGTCAGGTCGGAGTTCGCCGGCTGATTGGCCTTACCGTGATGCCTGATGAGCCGCCGAAGGTTCGCATCAGCGCGCCGGGTAAAGATGTCGTGTTCGCCGATGGTCATCACACACTCGATCTCGCGATTGAGGCGAGCGATGACATCGGTCTGGCCTCGTTGAAGGTCCGCTATACCAAAGTGTCGGGGTCGGGCGAGCGCTTCACTTTCAGCGAGGGCGACGTTCCGATTCAGATCGCGCGTGCAAACGATCGTACGTGGACCGCACGCGCACAGTGGCGCCTCGACGGCCTTTCGCTCGACGCCGGCGACATGGTCGTGTATCGCGCGATCGCGACTGATCATCGCCCGGGCGCAGCGCCGACGGAATCGGATTCGTATATCGCCGAGATCCTCGCGCCGGGCGGCAACGCCGCGCCCGGCTTCTCGCTCGATCCGGAGCAGGAGCGCTACGCCGTCAGTCAGCAGATGGTGATTCTCAAAACGGAACGTCTCGCCGCGAAGAAAGCGTCGATGGCTGCCGACGCGTATCAAGCCGAATCACAGGATCTGGCGGGCGAACAGCGAAAGGTGCGCGCGGAGTTCGTGTTCATGATGGGCGGTGAGCTTGCGGATGCGCCCGATCCGACCGGCGACATCAACAACCTCAATGAAGAGGCAGAAGCCGAGGGCGAGGACGATCTGCTCGCGGGTCGTTCGGCGAATCAGGGTCGGATGGCGTTGGTGCGTGCGATTCGCGCGATGAGCCGCGCGTCGACCGCGCTAACGAACGTAGACCTGACCACTGCGCTGACGCACGAACGCGCGGCGCTCAAACAGCTCGAGCAAGCCTTCTCGCGTAGCCGCATTCTGCTGCGCGCGCTCACCGAACGCGAACGGCTCGATCTTTCGCGCCGGATGAGCGGTGTGCTCACCGACGCGGCGCGCGACACGCGCCCGTTGCCCGAGCCGGATATCGATGTGCGCGTCACGGCGCTTCGCCGAGCACTGGCGGCGATTGCGGAGTTGGCAGGGACGCCGCGTCTAGCGCCAACTGAATCCGGACGCGCGTCGTTACTCGCCGAGAATGTGTTGCGCGTCGACCCGTCATCGAAGCCATTGCAAGAAGTTGCGCAAATGCTCAACTCGGCGGCCGGGGCGATTGGCCGCTCACGTCTCGACGATGCGCACGCCCAGTTGGATCGCGCGGCGACGGCCATCGCGGCCGTGCTCAAGGGCGACGTGCTTGCCGCGCCGGTGAATGCGGAAGCGCTCGAACCGCGTCGGCTGAACGGCGCGCTGACGGATGCTCTGCGCAATCCCGGCGGTACGCGGTGATGCGCTCGCCGATCGTCGCCATGCTGCTTCGCGCCGCTGCGATTGCGATCGCACTCGCGGCGCTGCTCGATCCGGCGATCACGTCGAATCGTACCACGAAGCCGGTCGTATCAGTCATCGCGCGCGCGCGGTCCGATGGCTCGCTCGCGGATCGTGTCGAGCGTACGCTCGCGAAGTCGTTCACGGTCGTTCGCTCAATCGTACCGAATGCGGATGCAACGGTTCTCGCCGGCAACTCGGCGCCGCCGTCCACCGCGGTCGCATCGCCGACCTTCGTCGTGCTCGCCGATCGTTCGGCGCCGTCGGTAACGCTCGCACAAGTCAGCGCACCTGCGTGGGCGCCGGCCAACGCACGCGCACCGATCGCGATGACCGCGCGTGTCACAGGCGCCCGCGGCCGAGCCGTCGATATTTCCCTCCATAGCGGCGACCTCGTCGTCGATCGCGCAACGCGAACTATTGCCAGCGACGACGAGCGCGTCTCGCTCACGCTTGGCTTTCTGCCAACTGCCGTCGGCGCGGCCGCGCTGCGCGTTTCCGCGCGTATCAACGGCGCCGCTCCGGCGACTGCCGACGTCGTGGTTGACGTGCGAGATAGACGTTGGGCCGTTCTTTTCTTCGATCCGCGACCGAGTTGGATGTCGACGTTTGCGCGTCGCGCGCTGGAGCGCGATGCGCGGTTCGTCGTGTCGAGTCGAGTCGTCACGTCGCGCAACGTCAGCACCGACGCGGGCAATCCGCCGGGCCGCCTCGACGATCTCGCCGCGCTTCAGCTATACGATGCTGTCGTAGTTGGCGCGCCGGAGGCGTTGACCGCGAATGACGTCGCTGGCCTCGACGCGTTCATGCGCCGTCGCGGGGGCGGTGTGGTGCTGTTGTTCGATCGGCGAGCAGCTGGACCGGACGATCGTCTCACGCAAGTTGCGAGTTGGAGCGCCGACAGCGGCAAGGCGACGACGATCACTGAGGCGAATGGCGATAGTGTGGCGCTGCGCTCGTCGGAAATCGCGTGGCCTACGCGCCTGCCCGATGGGGCTGAGGTCGTTGCGCGCGCGGCGCGAGACAGGCCGGTCGTGTGGCGCTCGGCGGTCGGGGCAGGGCAGCTCGTGGTGAGCGGCGCGCTCGACGCATGGCGCTTTCGCGATCGCTCAGCGTCGACGTTCGACCGTTTCTGGCAGACGATTGTTGCCGATCCCGCGATGAGCGCTCCGCTGCCGATCGACGTGCTGGCCGATCATTCGGCGATCGCGCCTGGCGAAGATGCCGACGTGAGTGTTTCGGTGCGCGATGCGGCACTGTCGAGTGTGCGGCCGGTTCGCGCGGGTGTGTCGGCGTCGCTCGAGTCGGCGCAGCCAGGACAGGCGCCGCAGAGTGTCCGGCTCTGGCCCGAAGCGAACGCTGGTCAATTCCGCGGAACGGTGCGTGCCGCTCAGCCAGGGATCTATCATCTCGTCGTGTCTAGCGGCGGCGCGCGGAGCACGACTCCGATTGTCGTGAGCGCCGACGTGGCGCATCCGATGCCTGACGCGAGCGATCTATTGGCAGTATTTGCGAATGCTCATGGCGGTCGCGCGCTGCCGGCTTCGGAGATCAAGTCACTGCCCGCGGCGCTGAGCGATGCGATTCATCCGACGCCGCGTCTCGAGACGTGGCATCCGATGCGATCGGCATGGTGGATCGTGCCGTTTGCGTTAGCGCTGAGCGGGGAGTGGTGGATTCGGCGGCGTCGAGGATTGCCGTAGCGGATTCTTCCTGCTTGGGCACCACGAAGGACACGAAGCACACGAAGGAAACCAGGTGCGCCTCGTCGGATCTCGGCGACAATCCAACTGCAACTGCATTTGACCACAGAGGACGCAGAGGACGCAGAGAACGACACTGTGTCCTCTGTGTCCTCCGTGTCCTCTGTGGTTCCAACAAAGGGTTCACGTACGTCTCTTTTCTTCGTGACCTTCGTGACCTTCGTGGTCAATCAACCGCTTGATGGTTTCCTCTGCGTCCTCCGCGGCCTCTGCGGTTCATTCAATCGGCCCGCAGCGCCGCAATCGGATCGAGACGCGCCGCACGCCTGGCAGGCGCATAGGTCGCCACGGCAGCAATGCCAAGCAGGAGCAGGCCCACCGTCGCCAACGTTAAAGGATCACCGGGTTCCACACTATACAAGAACGTTCGCAGCACACGCGTCGCCGCCAACGCACCACCAACGCCGACGACCAGTCCCGCGAGTGCAATACGGAAACCCTGCGTGAACACGAGGCCAACCACGTCGCTCCCTTCCGCGCCAAGCGCGATGCGCACGCCAATCTCCTGCGTGCGCTGATTCACCGAGTACGCGATCACGCCATGCAGACCAACCGCGGCCAGCACCACGGCGAAGAGCGCGAACGCACCAATGAGCCTGAGCACAAAGCGCTGCGTGTCCATTCCCGACGCGATCATCTTGTCCGACATCGTGAGCGGCGACGTCACCTTGAAGGCCGGATTCACGTCGCGAACGACCTTGGTGACGGCCGGGCTCAGCACGCTCAGTGGAACATCACCTCGAACGAGAAGGGTGGTGTACCCTGGCGCGCTTGGGCTGCGAAGGTACAACTGCAAATCGCGATTGAGCCGATCGTTCTGCTGACTCGGCAAACGCACATCGCCAACGACGCCGACGACCGTACTCCAATTGCCGCGAACGTACCCACGTCGCACGCGCGCGCCAATGGGATTCGTCGTCGGCCACAGTCGCCGGGCGAGCGACTCATTGACGATGACTTCGTCTTCGTTCGTCTTCGTCGTGATCGCTGAACTCGGCGCAAAGCCGCGGCCCTGCTTGAGCGGAATGCCGGTCAGCGCGAAGTACTCCGGCGACACCGCGTTCATTGCGAAAGTGCTCAAGCTGTCGGCGCCAGCAGACGGATGTCCTTCGACCTCCATTCCGCCGAGCGAGATACTGAAGTCCGCGGGCGACGCCATCGAGAGCGTGGTTCCGCGAACGCCTGGCATCGCCTCGACGCTGCTGCGCACCGCGAGCCACGCCGCTTGTCGCGCGCTCGAATCCGAGATTGCGGTTGGCGGCAGATTCAAGCGAACACTCGACAGGCCCGAAGGTGCAAAGCCAACGTCGATACGATCGAGCGCGATGAGCGTGCGTACGAGCAAGCCCGCGCCGGTGAGCAACACGACCGAGAGCGCCACTTCGCCGACGACGAGACTCGTGCGTACACGGCGCGAGAACCGTCCGCCCGTCGACGTGCGACTACTCGCCTTCAACGCTTCGCTTGCATTCGCTCGCGCTGCGGCCAACGCGGGACCGACGCCGAACAGCACGCCCGTCATCGCAGAGATCGCAACGCTCCAGAGAAGCACGACCTGCTCGATCTGCACGTCGTTGAAGTCCTTGGCGCCGCCGGGCATCGCAGCACGCACGCCCTTCAACACCAGATACGCGAAGCCGATGCCGAGCACGCCTCCGATTGCAGCGAGAAGCACACTCTCCGTGAGCACCTGACGAACGATGCGCTCGCGTCCTGCGCCGAGTGCGACACGCACGGCGAACTCGCGCTGTCTTCCCCACGAGCGCGTGAGCAGCAGATTCGCGACGTTCGCGCAGGCGATGAGCAGAACGATTCCGACCGCTCCGAAGAGCAGAAGAATCATCTGCTTTCGATCGTGACTCACCATGTCGAGCTGGCGCTTCACCATCGGTGGATCGGTAAAGACGTTCAGCTCACTCTTCGGCGGAAAGAGTGTCGCGACTTCAGCGTTCGCCTGATCGATCGTCACGTCGGGACGGAGCTTTCCGATTCCGGCCAGGCGACCCGGGTTGCCATGGTGCATTGCGACGAACACGTCGCGCGCATCGGTGAATGGAATGACGAAGCTCGCCGGCACTACGCCAACGATCGTGTGCGGCACTCCATTCACGACAATCTTTCGGCCGAGTACATCGCGTGATTCGGCGAGCTCACGACGCCAGAGGTCCGCGCCGATCACCACGACCGGTGGCGCATCGGCGAGCGTGTCGCTCGGGAGAATCCCGCGGCCGAGCAGCGGCTTCATGCCGAGGAACGACAGCATCGCGGGCGAAATCGCCGCACCGGAGATTTGCTGCGGCTGACCGCGCGTGCTGTCGCCGAGTGTGAAGGACGATTCCTCGAAGAGGGTGATGTCCTGAACGGCTCTGGATTGTGCACGCCATCCCCGAACGAGCTTCTCGGCCGGCTGGACTATGACGCGTCCGTTGCCGCTCGTCGACACGATCACCACCATGCGGTTTCCGTCAGCGAACGGAAACGGCGAGATGAGCGCGTGATTGACGATGCTGAACACGCCCGTGTTCGCACCGATGCCGAGTGCGAGGATGAGCGCGGCTGTCGCGGTGAAGATTGGTGCGCGCGCGATCTGTCGGATCGCGTAGTGCACATCCTGCGCGAGCTCGTCCGCCCAGCGCGCAACTGTCCGTGTTCGTTCGCGACGCGCCGCAATTGCGCCGCAGTATGAACGCAAATCCTCCGTGTCGCCAAAACGCTGCATCGCCGCTGCGCGCGCGTCGTCCTCGGACATTCCGGACGATCGCAGCCGCGCGATGTGCGCGTCGAAATGAAAGCGAATCTCCTCGTCGAGATCCTGCATGCGCCGCGCGTAGCTCGGCGGAAGTCGCAGCAGGCGTCGAACGCTGGCGGGCAGTCGATCGGAGAGGCTCATTGGTCAGGCCTTGCTCAGAATCGTGCCGACCGCACTCGCGTACCGATGCCACGTCTCGGCTTCGTCGCGCAGGACTTTGCGTCCGCGCGTCGTGAGCGAGTAGTACTTCGCCCGACGATTCGTGTCCGACACCCCCCACTCGGCGCTGATGGCGCCGGCGTCCTCGAGTCGGTGCAGCGCCTTGTACAGCGCCGCATCGACGATCTCCAACTCGCCCTTCGTCGTCTCGTGGATCCACTCGGCCACGGCATAGCCGTGCTTCGGGCCCCACGACAGCGTTTTGAGTACGAGCACGTCGAGCGTGCCGTGAAGGAGATCGCTGGCGTCGCGTGGCATTCTGTTCCCCTAACCAGGTTGGGCCAACAGAATGCCGACGCACACCAACCCTGTCAAGCGCCGCGTTTCACTTCCCGCCCCGACGCCCCGATGCCAACTTCAACCAAGGCATCGAAAGACCAACGAAACCGGCCGCCTAAACGAATTACTATAGGCAGTCTCCTGCGCGTCCATCGCATCCGCACCCCATGTATACTCGCGAAGAAGCTAAAGCTATTACTGACAAGGTCTTGAGCATGGCCAAGGCCGACGCCGTCGAGGTCACCCTCACCGGCGGCGAGCGATCTGGCACTCGATGGGCCAATTCGACCATCACCACCAACCTCGTTCAGTACGACCGTCAGCTCACCACGACGGTCCGTGTCGGCCATAAACAAGGCAGCGCCAACACCCGCGACTTCACCGACGCCGGAATCAAGAAGATGATCGACGAGGCGCTCGACGCGGCTGACAAGGCCACCGAGAACCCGAATCTCCCCGAGCTCACCGGCCCGCAGGAGTACATCCCCGTCGAAGGCGCGCTGCCGAGCGTGATCAACTATGGTCCCGCTGAACGCGCGCGCATGGTGAAGGACAGCATCGACCTCACCGAGAAGATGGGCGTACTCGGCGCCGGGTTCATTCCGAAGAACGACGTCACCACCTGCAACGCGAACTCCAAGGGACTGTTCGCGTACTATCGGTCGGCTGACACGGGCTTCTCGCTGACCTGCCGCATGGCCGACGGAACGGGTTCCGGCTGGGCGGGAACGACCGGCGTCAAGAACGCGGCCGACATGGACGCCAAGGCGATCACCGCGGTCGCGGCGAACAAGGCGCTCAAGAGCCGTAAGGCAAAGGCGATCGAGCCTGGCCGCTACACGGTGATTCTCGAGCCGCGCGCCAACGCGCGCTTCCTGTCGCTGCTCGTCGGCATCTTCAATCCGAACGGTGGTTTCGGCGGCGGTGGTGGTGGCGGCGGAGGATTCCTGCCGCAGGGTGCGCCGGCTGGCGGTCCGCCTCCGGGCGCTGACGGTCCTCCGGGTGGTGGTGGAGGCGGCGGTGGCGGAGGACTCTTCGGCGCCAACGCGCCAGGCTCGCCCGCTTCATACATGGTAGGCAAGAAGGTCGGCGACAAACTGTTCAGCGACATGTTCACGCTGAAGAGCGACGTCGGCAATCAGACGCTTCGTCAGACGACCATTGGCCCGAACAACATCGCCGCGCATCCGGTGACGTGGGTGGAGAAGGGCGTGCTCAAGGCGTTCGGCCCGAATCAGGGCGCGAACACCAACCAGACGCTCGTCATGGAAGGCACGAACCTGACGGTCGAAGACATGATCAAGCAGACGCGTCGTGGTCTGCTCGTCACGCAGTTCTGGTACATCCGCGGCGTGCCGTCGGCCGATCAGCCTTTGCTCAACACGGGCATGACGCGTGACGGTCTGTTCCTCATCGAGAACGGCGAGATCGTCGGCCCGGTGCAGAACTTCCGCTGGAACATGTCGCCGATCGTCGGCTACGCGAACCTGTCGCTCGTCGGCAAGCCTGTGCCGATGGAGACGGGCGAAGCGTTCGGCGCGGCGAACGCGGCCCTCGTGCCGCCCGTGCGTATTGAAGAATTCTATATGACTTCGGTCTCACCGGCCGTCTGACGCTCATCTACCGACATCGATAAATGACTTCACGTCGTGATTTTCTCAAAGGCGTCGGCACCACCGCGGCGATCGGCGCATTCTACTCGCGCGATCTCGTCGCCGAGCTGATTGCGCAGTCGCCCAGCGGCCGCGTTGCCGAGTCGAAGTTCAAAGGCATGTCCGACATTGCACTCGGCGAAGCGAAGCTCGCCGGCTGCACGTATTGCGATATTCGTTTCACCATGACGACGAATCCGCCGGGTGCGACGGTCAACTATCGTGCTGACGGTGGCGATGCTGCTGGTCGCGGGGGCCGTGGTGGTCGCGGCGCGGGCGCCGGCGCAGCTGGTGGTGGCGGTGGAGGAGGTGGTGGCGGCGGTGGTGGACGCGGCGGTCGCGGTGGTGGCGCGGGCGGGTTCAAGGGAATTCCGACCGACATCGAGCGCGTGAGCGCCGGCTTCGGCGTGCGCGTGGTGCACAGTGGTGTGTGGGGCTTTGCGTCGAGCCCGATCGTGACGGAAGACGAGATCAAGCGCATCACGCGCGTTGCGACGGAAGTCGCCAAGGCGAGCGCGATCGCGAAGAAGGCCGATCTCAAGCTCGCGCAGGTTCCGAAGTACGTCGAGAACTACATCACGCCGATGACGAAGCCGCCGCTGTCGGTTTCGCAGAACGACAAGCAGAACTGGGCGCAGGCGATCGTCGATAAGGCGAAGGGTGTGGCCGGTGTCACGGCCGTCACCGTCACCGCGAGCCACAACTACGAGTGGCGCTACTTCGCGTCGAGCGAAGGCAGCTACATCGAGCAGGAGCTGTACACGACGAGCCCGAACTTCACCGTCACGGCGAAGGTTGGCGACGTCACGCGCACGCGCAATTACATCGGCGTCGCAGCAATGGGTGGCTGGGAAATCGCCGAGCAGACCGACTTCCTCGAGGCCGCCGAGCGTGTGGCGACTGACGCGGTCGAGATGTGCACGGCCAAGCCGTTGGGTTCGAGCGGATTGCGCGACGTCATCATGTCGCCGTCGCACGCGATGCTCACGATCCACGAGATCGTTGCGCACGCCACGGAAGTCGATCGCATCGTGGGCTACGAAGCCAACTATGCCGGTACGAGTTTCGTGAAGCTCTCGGACGTGGGCAAGTTGAAGTACGGCTCGAAGCTCATGAACATCACGGCCGACAAGACCGACAACGGACTCGGCTCGTATGCATATGATGATGACGGTGTGAAGGCGACGAAGTTCCCGATCATTCGCGACGGCATTCTCGTTGGTCTACAGACGAACCGAGAGACGGCGCATTTGGTCGGCGAGAACTTCAGCCGTGGTTGCACGTTCGCGAATTCGTGGCGCGACTATCCGTTCCTCCGCATGCCGAACGTGCATCTGGAGCCTGGGCCGGCCAACTCGCCGACGCGCGACGAGCTCATTGCCGACGTGAAGAACGGCGTGATGATCGATGGTCGCGGCAGCTATTCGATCGACCAGCAGCGGTACAATGGCCAGTTTGGCGGCCACATTTTCTGGGAGATCAAGAACGGCAAGATCACGCGTCAGGTGACGGACGTGACGTACAACGCGATCACGACGGACTTCTGGGGGAACCTCGACGGAATCACGGGGCCGAAGGAGTATCAGAAGTTTGGTACGGGTGGCGATGCGAAGGGGCAGCCGACGCAGACGAACTCGATCTCGCACGGGTCGCCGTGGTTGTTGATTCGGAAGTTGATGGTGGGCGCGGCGTTCGACTGACCGTCGGCCGTTCTAGAGGACTGTGAACCGCGCTTCGCCTGGATGGCGGGGCGCGGTTTCGCTTTCTGTGGTCGATCTACGTGGCTGGCGCGGATTCGGCGTCAGGTGTGCGCGGGAATCGCGGCCCAACCGGCAGTCTCGCTGAGGCTAGCGAGACTCAGACGTCAAATGGTGGTTCGTGCGTGTTATGCTGCGAGTTGTTGCAGGGTTACCCCTAAGGCAGATCGTTTGTGTAGTTCTCCAATCGACTCATCTAGCGTGGTTTGAGTACACTTTCTTCATCCAGTTTCTCGCATGTTATGCTGCGAATCTATGTGTTGTTATTCCCATGTAAGTCGCATAAGATGTCTGTCTAATTTGCGTTAGATAGCCACACAGCTTCGGCGTCCGCCATGTACGATCGCAAATCGATCGCGCTTGGCCGCGTTCAGGCTTGTTCTCACAAGAGGGACCGGCAGTCGTAGTTAACCCGACCATTGGCCTACGACGATCCACAATCGGCAACCGTCCATCATGGATTTCGGCATCGTAGGACTGATTCTCGGCGCTCTGAGTTCGCTTCTCGCGGGTGGGTTGATACCGCTCTTTGAGAAGCTCATCGATAAGTATCCAAAGTCTGCGCTCGTTCGCTTCGCGATCCGCCGCGGTTGGGCGGAAGAATCCAATGCAGTCAGCTTTCAGTCACGTATGCAAGATTCGTTGCGGGCTCTGACCTCCGCCACGATGGAAGTGGATTCGGTAGTTCGTGGAGTTACGAAACTCGCGGAAGAGCGACAAACGACGATCGCCGGCCTTGAATCACAGCTGGCGGCACTTGCCGGACGCGAAGTCGACATCAGGGCGAAAATCCAGGCGATGGAGCAGGTGCCGCTACCAGCGATGCAATACTTTGAGGAAATCCTTCGAAAAGGAGACAAACGAAGTGCATTACGAGACTATCTCCTCTTCGGCGCAGGGGTTGTCGTAAGTACAATTGCAGCCATCGTACTCAAGCGCCTTGGTTACGCGTAGCGCCAGGCGAATCTCTCAACGCAGCTATCTAACGATCGTTGAAGCTGACGAACGATCAAAGGAACGCTCGCTTCGGTCGCTTTGATTTGACTCGTTCGCAGCTTAACTCGGGCGTTAGGTAGCACACGACTCTCCTCGCGGTGCACAAATCCATTCAATCTCTCGACCCGGTTCGGATCAGACTTCTTCGCACGACCGACCGCGGAGTGCTTGGAACAACCACGGTTCGGCGCCAGCCGCAGGTCGGAGATGTCGGAACCGTCGTGGACGTTCAGAACAGCCGGTATTCCGTTGAGTCAGTCGATGCAGACGGCCGGACGCTTTGGCTGGCCGACTTCGACGCCGACGAACTTGAGATCATCGCACCGTGACGCAGAGCAACCTCCCGCATGCGTGCTACCTAACGTGCGCTGCAGCTGTCGGGCGAGCTAAGGATGTTGCGCGGGCTGCGCCCGCGCTTCTATTTGACTCGCCCGCAGCTGAGCTGGGGCGTTAGGCAGGCCAATCGCGTTTCTAACGATTGCAACCAAGTTTGCGGTGTTGGCGCTGCTGTACATCCTGGCGATCGGGATGACGATGCATCTGCTCACGGCCTGGTGGCTGCTAGCGCGGGCCGAAACGCGCCTGCGCCCGGGACTGGATCTCGACGATGTCGATGATTTTACGGACGAGCCGGTCGACGATTCCTTCCTATCAGCGCAAGGGCGCAACGATCGCCAGCGAGGTTGGCGGTTGTTGCGCCCGTGGCCTTTGGCTTGGCGCCGCAATGGCTGGCGTCTTTGTAGTCGCGCTGCTGGCGCGCATCCCCATGCCCACATGATGCCGGGCGGAGCTCCGACCGCCCGCTGCCTAACGTGCGTTGCAGCTGTCGGGCGAGCTAAGGATTTGCGTTCGCTAACGCGAACGCTCCTATTTGATTCGCCCGCAGCTGAACTGGGGCGTTAGACGCCAACCGGACATCCCCTCTAGGCCACCACTTGAACGATCTCGTGCACAACCCGTGGATCGGCGAGAAATGGCGATCTGCCTCTCAGCGCCTCCTACTCCTCGGGGATTCTCACTACCTGACGGATCCTTCCGATGATTCGGTGGAGTTGACGCGCGACATTGTTGTTGGGGTACGGGATGGTGCCCGCTCAATTCCCTTTTACGCGAAGGTCGCTCGACTCGTGGGCGGTCAGGTTGCCACCACACCCGAGGGGCGCCGAGACTTTTGGAACGGCGTCGCGTTCTGCAATTTTGTACCGATTACCGTTGGAGCGACGTTCGATGCTATTCCCTCTCAGGCAATGTGGGACGCTGGCGCGCGACGTTTCATTTTCCTCTTAGCGGA
Source organism: Leucogemmata humicola (assembly GCF_055379415.1). NCBI lineage: Bacteria > Pseudomonadati > Gemmatimonadota > Gemmatimonadia > Gemmatimonadales > Gemmatimonadaceae > Leucogemmata > Leucogemmata humicola. The sequence goes on along the minus strand of NZ_AP040875.1, from coordinate 5,342,830 downwards.
TCTAAAGCCTTCCCACGTCTTGTCACTCGGGCAGCGGCAATGGAATCAGATTGTCTTTCCAGTCGGATGGACATCTAGCCCCATCGCCGACCAAGCACATCTTCGCAATTGGCACTCGCAGTCGGGGCTTCGCGTCGCGGCCACGTGGATCAACCACCCCTCGTCACGCGGCTTCTCAGCAGCGAGATGGGCCGAGCGTGTAGAGACCCTTCTCAGTGTTCCTGTCTAGCCAGGCTACCAACCCATCGCCTGGCGTCTAACGAACGCTGAAGCTGTCAAAGGATCGCTATTGATGCGTGCGCGCTCCGCGCGCACTCTTATTTGAATCATTTGCAGCTTAGCTCGGGCGTTAGGCGCCACCGCACTCCATGCAATACGATAAGAACTGCGCCGGCTGTCATCGGTCTCAGGACCTTCACACCATTCCCGGCGGAGTTGCATCCCTGCCCGGCGACTGGGTGGTGAATCAGTATGGCGGTGGTGAGGGTTGGCTTGGATGGCTCGCTTTGCAACCGCGTTTCCATCGGGATTCGATCCAGGAATTGGCCGAACTCGAGCTTCAAGCGCTCGGGCCGAATCTCAAAGCGCTCGATGGGGCGCTCCGGTCCTACTGGCAACTTCAGTTTCCCACGGACGATTTGCCACGCGTCTATTTCGTTTACTTCTTCGAGTCCGCGTTCGAGACTCCAGCGCCGCCCGAGCGCTTTCATCTCCACATTCACGTCATTCCGCGATTCGCGAGCCTCGGAGCAGGGCTTCATTGTGAGCAGGACGGCTCTTCTTGGGTGGACGGCTGGCGGGCACCAAGACTAACCCCCGAAGGCAAAGTCCCGGAACCGTACAGTCGGCGCTCGCCAATGTGGAGCGATCGCGTTGCCAGTTTGATGAATTACATTCGGCACGAACTCGAATGACTTCCATCTCGACCCGGCAGCCTAACGTGCGCTGCAGCAGACGGGCGATCGAGGGATTGGCGAATGCTTCGCATTCGCCTCTTATTTGTTTCGCCCGCAGCTGAGCTGGGGCGTTAGCCTGCTATACGCTCTCTCTTGAAACGACCAAACGTGGCCGGCGACCCTCGACTCACCGAAGAGCGCCTCAGAACCTGGCTAGATGGCAATCAGCCGGCTCGTGAGAGGCTCTGCATCCATGCCCTCTCATTGGATCGCCGATTCAGTCACGTTCGTCCGCGCCAGCCCAAAGGAGGCCCGGACGATGGTTACGATATCGAAGCCGCGAATCCCGCGGGTCGCGTGGTTGGTGCCGTCGGCTTTCGCAATTCGCCGACTGACGGGGCAACGGATCAGCGCTGGGTGCGCTCAAAGTTCAAGGCTGATCTCAGCAGCGCGATCGCAAGCACAGGGGCGTTCCATACGTTCGTGTTCTTCACGAACGTCCGCTTGACCGTGGGTGCTCGTCAAAAGCTGCTCGCACTCGGCAAAACGATCGGAAATATCCAAGTGGAGATCGTTGATCGCGAAACACTGCGACTCGTATTGGACAGTCCTGAAGGATTCGCTGCACGATTTCAGTATCTCCAGATCTCGTTGAGCGAGGAAGAGCAGACCGCGTTCTTTGCACGCTGGGGTGAGGACCTTGCCAATCTCGTTTCTCGATCGTTCGCATCACTCGAAGAGCGCCTACACCGTATCGAGTTTCTTCACGAACGCGAGCGGCCACTGCGCTCCCTCTCCTTTCATATCAGACTGCGGCGTCCGAGGTCCATCGTCGATCTGTCACACGTGCGCGCGTATCTGTCTCTAGGCAAGCTGGCAATGAGTCCGAAAGGAAACGAGTGGCATTTGGGCGTCTGCAACAACTCTTCTGTGCGTAACGTGACGGGTTGTGGCCCAGCACCGTGCCTAGCAAGCGCCTTTTGGCTCGACGAGGCCTCGAGTCCGTACGGCACGGCCGCATCCAGTTGGCCAGATCCCTTCACCATCGTCGGTGCGAGTGGCGGCTACCACGAATTCGGTGATCCAGCCTCCGTTGCAAGTATCGCGGATATCGATGATAGTTTCTTCGTATTCTTCATGAACGAGCGGCTGTTTACGCACACCGCGTCGATTCAGATTTTCGCGAATGAATATCTCCTGTGGTCGGCGACATGCGATGAGCTGAAGGCGGATGCGCCGAATACAGAACCGACCACGCCATGGCGGTTTTCCTCGGACGAACTCGCTGATCGCTGGGTTCGGGTCATGCCCAAGGATCACACTGGCTGGCTGCATTTCGCATCAAGTACTCCGCGACGACTCTTACAAGCAACTCGTGTCGACGATCTTGCCTGATGGTGGCAGCAGGTTAACGAACGCTGCAGCTGAGCTAAGGCGTTAGACCGCAACACAGCAATTCTTACGTCCAACCGCCACGAGCGCCGACTCGCACCCGATCCATAGCACGATGGCAAAGAGATCACCTCGCCCACTTCAGCCCACGCAGGGCATCGTCGCAATCCTTGACGCGCTTGGGGCGGCCGGATACGACGATCCAAAGATCGCAAAGTTCTTGGAGTCTCGCGGAAGAGTACTTGCTATCCTCAAGCAAAAGGCCCACAAGAAGGAAGTCGGTGGCCATATTCCCGCGAGCGCCGTCTCGACGTTCACCTTCAACGACACGGTGCTAATCGTCTATCGTACCCCGCACGCACCTACGGTCGCAGATGTTAAGCAATTCTGTCTACTACTCCGGAAGTTCGCCGTTGATTCCCTGGCGCAGGGTATTCTGTTCCGAGGCTCAATCGCGATCGGCAGCTTCTACGTCGACGAGACATCGAACACTGTGATGGGCCAAGCTGTAACGGATGCGGCTGCCTGGTACGATGCGGCCGAGTGGGTGGGCCTGCATATGACGCCCCATGCCACGATGCTCGTCCGCTCGCTCCTCGCAAGTTCCTCGGACGACTTGAATCACCTACTCGTTGACTACGACGTTCCGTTCAAAGCTGGTCCATCGCCTCTTAAGCTTCGCGCTGTCAATTGGCCAAAGGGATTCGTCGTGTCAGGGGTGAAACCTCCGGGCACCGAGCCGCCGCGAGCCAAGTGCCTCGCTCTCCTTGCAGCTCACGGCGTACCGCGAGGCGCCGAGAAGAAGCATTTCAACACGGTGGACTTCTTCGATCACTGTCTGAAGCAATGGGAAGAGCAGAAGAAGGCCAAGGACGCCGGTGATGCTTGACGGAACTGTCCGCGCGGCGGTCTAACGAACGCTGCAACTGACAGCCGATCTTTTGAATTGCGCTGGCTTCGCCAGCGCTTTTGTTGACTCGGCTGCAGCTGAGCTAAGGCGTTAGGTGGCATCCTACTCTTTTTGCAACGCAGGTTTACCCCACAGCACAACGATGAGCGAAGGCGATGTTCAGCTAGAGCGGCTCGCCACCAAGGCTCTCGGCCGCACCTTCAGAGTTGTTCCGGAGCACGTGCGCGACGACCTCGATTCACTTCACCGCGAGGGCGTAGTCTACGCGGATCATTGGATTGAAGAGATCGGCGATTTCCGGCACGTACGAATCGCGTTTACGCCCGAAGAGCGCGCGGAGTTTGGACGACGGGCCTGGGCCTATGAGCTTTGGATCACAGCTGGTAAGCCGCACTGGGCCAAAAATACGCCCGGCATCGACCAAAACATTGCGCGGGATGCCGATTCCTATGTGATGCACACCATCCACGGCGATACGTTCGGGCCGCCATACCATTGCTTTGCTGCGTTTCTAGGCGAGCATCTCGAAGCACTCGTGTGCGGAATGGAGTCAGACCGCCAGAAAGTAATTGAACTCCACGGCCGAGAAGCTCTGCTTCATGACGTAAGACGAGTCATCGACTCGCTTACACCGACCATTCGATCATTCAACAACAGAGAAAAGGGCCTGTCTCCTTGGGTTGTCGCACAGGAAGATGATGCACGCGACCTTCTGTATGTCATGCTGCGCCCGGTCGTCTTCGATCTTGCCAAGGAAGAAGCGGTCCCGTCGCGGGCTGGTATGCACAAGTTCGTGGATCTATACAGCAAGTCCGTTAAGCTATTTCTCGAAGTAAAGTGGATCGCAAAACGTGGCCAGTGGAAGCGAGTCGTGGACGAAATACATGTCGATGTGCAGTGCTATATCGCCCATCCGTCCTGTGACACGCTCGTTTTTGTAATCGTTGATGCAGCCCGCGACATTCCCGATCCGCGCCGCCTGGAACGAGAACTGTCCTGTCCGCAGACTATTGACGGACGAGACGTCGATGTTCGGGTCTATATCGCAGAGCCCTGAAGCGAGCACTGTTCCGCCATGCCGCCTAAAGAACGCTGGAGCTGTCAAAGCATGGCTATTGTTGTGTGCGCGCTCTGCGCGCACTCTTATTTGAATGCTTTGCAGCTTAGCTCGGGCGTTAGGTAGCACCCATATAGCCATCGAATGCACATGACCAAAGCCAACTGGGTACCCGTCTTTGGAGAGCTGGCGATCGCGCCGGACCGAGTTGTCTTTCATGGCAAAGAGCGGGAGGATGCCCCGGGGCAGGTTACGGCGGCCATAGGCCTCTCAAATCAGTTCTTTGCCGGCGGTGCCGTTTCCGTCAACATGGAGTTTGCGGCGGTTAGCGCGAGCTCGGTGTGCGAGATCGTCCTTTGGTACGATCCCACTACGCGAAACATGCTGACCGCAGGACTCGGCGGCGGCAGCTTTATGTTTGCCGTGCGGTTCTACAACGAGACCTCGATTGCACAGCTGAAATGGACGATTCATCGCGGTGGCGGTAGCTGGCATTCCATCGAGGCGCACCGTCAATATCGTATCACCGCGGCGCTCGTCGGTTCAAAGGTGGCACTCATCGTAGACGGAGTCGTCGTCGTCAACCTCGATACGCAGTTAACGCTGCCTCCCTCCCAAGTTGGCCTTTTCTTCCTCGGCGCCGCGAATTGCACAACCTCCGATTTCGTCGTTTCGGCTGCTCGCGGGCGCGCTTTTGTTGTGATGGAATTCAATAATCCATACAACGATCTATATCAGGAGGTTATCAAACCGGTTTGCCAGAAGGCCGATCTCGATGTTCACCGCGCCGATGAGACCTTCGGGCCTGGATTGATCATTAGCGACATCGCGAACAGTATTCAGAGCGCGAAGTTAGTCATTGCGGAAATCACACCAGCGAACGCCAACGTTTTCTTCGAAGTTGGCTACGCCTATGCGATTCGCAAACCCACTATCCTGCTCGCGGTCGATGGTACTGAGCTACCATTTGACGTTTCGCCCTTCCGTACTCTCTTTTACGAGAATACGATTGGCGGCCGCCGAAAGGTCGAGGAAGCTCTACTTGAGCACGTACGCGCTGCGCTCAGAACGGGAGAAAACCTCGACCCGAATACCGGCGCGCATGGTACCTAACGATCGTTGAAGCTGCCGGCCGAGCCAAGGAATTGCTCGCTTCTATGTGATTCGCCCGCAGCTTAACTCGGGCGTTCGACTGCTCCACGTTCCTATGTTCAATAAGCAGTTCTTCTTGAGCACCGCAGCGCTCTTTGGTCGTCATCGGCGCTTGCTGATGGACAAATGGCCTCCGGGGCCGCCGCCGATTGCGGGACCCGTCGAGTATCTCAGGATGGAATTCGGCGCGCGATTGAGGCAACTCAACGCCTTGTTAGAGCGAATCGAACTGCTGAACGAGTACGTACTCTTGGAGACGCTGCCGGACGGTCATTACCGCAGGGAGCGATGGAAGGGCGGCACTCCCGCGCCATTCTCGGTTTGGATGCCACACACCGAAGAAGTCTTGATGTGGACGGACTCTTTTTACCTCCTAGCTTGGCGTGCACTGGAACTTGTCAATCAAGTGGCGCCCAAGGCTTTCGAGGAGATGCCGCGAGTGGAGGCTGTCGGGATCAGGGATGTGAGAAATCGCCTTTTGCAGCATCCCGAAGAGGCGACGCTCACTCAGTCATGGGCCTTTTCGCCAGACGAGGGACCGATCATCAAGCCCGCGCACAATCGGCCAAATTCGACGGCGCCGGAAGACCGCGGAGTGTTCGCAAACGCGAAAGAGTTCAGGGCGAATTGCGATCGCGCCTTCGAAATAGCAATAGAGCGCCTAGAGAGCAAATCAGCATCACGACCAGCAGTCTAACGTGCGTTGCACCAGACGGGCGATCTTTGGTAGCTCGCTTCGCTCGCATTTATTTGACTCGCCCGCAGGTGAACTTGGGCGTTAGGCTGCAAGCTGACTTCTCATAACGGAGAGTCCGAATGTCCAACTGGGTCTTCGTCGGCCGAGACCTCACAACCCGCGTCGCCGATCCGATCCAGAGTTGGCCGGCTGAATTCATCGAAGGCATATGGGCAAACGCCTCGGCCGCTCGCGAAGGGGACCACGTGTACTACTGGCAGACCGGCCAGTATGGTGGGTGCTGTGGTTTCGGCGAGGTGAAAACGCTGCCAAGGCGCGGCTCGCCGCAAAATGGCCGAGCAACACATTACTTCCGCGTAGGTCGCTTTCGTCATCTGTGGTTACCGCGTGCTGCGGTCGAGGCGACGCGGGAGCTCCGCGATTTCGTTCGGCGAGTCTCCAACCGGGGAATGAACCTTCGGAAGGTTACCGACCGTGAGCACAACGTCCTTTCTTCACTCTTTACAAATCGAGCGTCGGCTGGTTTTGCGCGATTCACGCGCGCCGTGGACCTTGCTGAGCCACCGAGCACCTACGAGTCGGTCGTCACCAGACGCATACGCGACACGGAACTGGTGAGACAACTGAAAGCGCTGCATAAGGACGTCTGCCAGCTCTGTGGAACAGCTGTGACGATGGGAGGCGGCCGCACCTACTCCGAAGGCCACCACCTCAAGCCACTCGGCGGTAAGCACGCCGGCCCTGATATCCCGGCAAATATTCTGATACTATGTCCGAACTGCCACGCCATTTGTGATCTTCGCGGCGTTCGCATCACGAAAGTCCGGCACCACGCCGAGCATACTCCCGGCGCACGCTACATAGCGTATCACAATGAACTCGTGGGCAAAGTTAAGTCGCGCTAGCAGCCTAACGAGCGTTACACCTGACAAGGGAGTCTAAGGAGTGCGCGTGGCTGCGCCACGCGCCTTTATCTGATTCCCTTGCAGGTGAACTTGGGCGTTAGGCCGAACATCTGCCTCCTTCGCATGCGACGACTCTGGAAATACGTGCTTTCGCATCTCAGGTCAGAGTGGTCGCTCGCCGACTACCCGGTGCGCCTGAAGGAATCCAAGGGCCCGTGGGACCTGCCGCCCAACAGCCACCTTAAGCCCGTTCGATGGACGGCGTACGTGGACGGCTGGCCGACTATGTTCGGCTGCGGCGAAACACGCGAAGAAGCGCTCGCCAATCTCGCGAAGATGTTCCAGCGTCGCGTCGCCGACGGTAAGCTACTACCCCGTCCTGGCGTGACTCACAAACCCGAGATCGAATTCGCCCCCACCGATCGCCTCGGCGACGTAGAGTATCTCGCACCACGGTTCTTCACCGAGGTCGTTGATATGGATTATGACGATTGCCTGATAACCGACGAGTCTAGCCTCTGGGACTTTCACGGCGAGGCGGACAACGAACACTACTATCGTCGAATCGCGGACGTGTATGGCGTGAATGTGCGCGATATAGAGTCTGGCAATATCGTCGACATTCTTGAGCGCCTTCACCTCCTTTCGCCGTCGGCTAACGAACGCTGAAGCTGACAAAGGATCTATTGAATTGTTGCGGCTACGCCGTAACTCTTATTGGAATCCTTCGCAGCTTAGCTGGGGCGTTAGCGAGCAACACGTTTCTACCCATGGAAAGAATCGTCTATTTTCTCGGTGCGGGCTTCTCCGCTCCCCTCGGACTACCGCTGATCAGCAACTTCGTCGATGGCGCCAAGGATCAACACCTAATTGCGCGTCGCGGAGGGCCGTCGTTCGACGAAGTCTTTGCAAGCATCAGGCGACTATCCCAGATCAAGAACGTCTACGCCGCGGAGCTCGACAACATCGAGGAACTTCTGTCGATCCTCGAAGTCGATGCGTTCCTCGGTCGCCCGAGTTTGCGCGAGACGTTTCAGGAGTTCATCGCAAGTGTCATTCAGTACAGAACCCCAGAGATGTCCCGCCACTCGGACGGAAGAATACCGGAGAACTGGCAGCAGTACCTATTCGGTACAAACAAGCAGGTCCGAGGATACGGATACTTCGTCGCGGCGATTCAGCAACTCTTGCTGGAGCGTCAGGGTGATGGCGTCCGGTGCAGCAGGACTCTCAATGCTCCGGTCCACTATGACGTTGTGACTGCCAACTACGACTGCGTCCTTGAGAACGTCTGCGCGTATATCAATGGCGTCTTCGACACATCGCGCCACGTGGCCTTCAGAAGGAAGCCGACTGACGACGCACAAAACCCGGTTCTTGCCAAGCTTCACGGCTCCGTCGATGGCGGTCCAATCGTTCCACCAACGTGGAGTAAGGGTTCTCATCCCCAGATCTCACCCGCGTGGGAGCTAGCTCGGGAGGTTCTTGCACGCGCGCAGCATATCCGCTTCGTTGGATACTCCCTCCCAGAAGCCGATAGTTACGTGCGGTACCTTCTCAAGTCCGCTGCGTTGGACTCCGAGCACCTCAAATCGATCACCGTCTTGTGTCTCGATCCGGGCGGCGAAGTCAAAAAGCGTTTCAAGGAGTTCGTGACGCTGCGCCGATTTCGGTTCGAGAGCCAGGATGCGTTGTCTCTTTTCAACGCCCTCGGCAACGCTACGGACCCACCGACTGCGCCGTGGCGAATGTTAGAGGATGCGCACGGCAGCATATTCGGCTCCGTCTAGCTGCTCGCTAACGAGCGTTGCAGCTGACAAGCGATCTGAGGATAGCGCTGGCTTCGCCCGCGCTTCTTATTTGACTCGCTTGCAACTGAACTTGGGCGTTAGGCAGCACCGAGCTGGCGCCCCGATCAGAATCTGTGCGAACTCTGCCGAGGATCTAGATACAAGGCAGCGAGACCAGTCCGTCCCCTACTCAGCCCTCAACACCGCGTTCGGATCCACCCGAGCACCGCGAATCGCCGGTACCACGCTCGCCACGACCGCCACGACGAGCAACGCTCCCGTCACCGCTCCAAACACCACTGGGTCCCGCGGCGACTGATTGAACAGCAGCGGCGCGATTCGCGGCGCTGCAACGAGCGCGATCGCCCCGCCAACAGCGGCTCCAGTTACAGCAAACCGCAGCCCTTCGCCGACCACTAAACGCATCACGTCGCCCGCGGCCGCGCCGAGCGCTACTCGTACGGCGAGTTCCTGCCGGCGCTGCGCCACGTTGTACGCGATCACGCTGTACAGTCCAACAGCTGCCAGCACGAGCGCCAGCGCGCCGAACGCGGTGAACACAGTCGCGCCCATCACCCATGAACGGGATTCCGCGTCCACCAACTCGCCGAGTCGCGCGACCGTGACGTATGAGCTGCCCGGCATCTCTTGCTGCAGCCGACGCCGAAGGGGCTCGATCGACACACGCGTGTCACCTGCGACGCGCACGAACAGGCCTTCCGCCTGTTGGTGCCACTGCCCGGCGGGCAAGTAATAGTAGAAGTCATTGCCCTGCGGGCCAAAGCTTCGGGCGTGAATGTCCTCGGCGATCCCGACGACATACCGACACGGCGCGGTGTCCGGTGGAATGCCGATGCGTACGCATTTGTCGAGCGGGTCTTCGCGCGGCCACAGCACCTTGCCCATCGACTCACTGATCACGAGCACGCGCCTCGTGCCGGCAAGATCGCTGCTTTCAAAGGCGCGTCCGCGAAGGATCCGCGTACCCATGGTGGCGAAATAGTCGGGCGATACCGCATTGAACTCGAATTGGCCGAGCGCTCGAACGGAGTCGATGCCCGCGACGGCGATCGGCCAGCTCGTCATGCCTCCGAAGGGAGCTTGCATCTGCAAACTTGCATGCTCGACTCCCGGTACCGTCGTCGCCGCGCCGACAAGTCGCCATCGGAGTTCTGCCTTCTTCGCGCTGTCGAGCTTGACGTCGCGCATCTTCAGCGAGACGACGAGCACGGAATCCGCGTCGAAGCCAAGCCGCACGTCGCGCACATTTCGAAGACTGCGCACGAAGAGTCCCGCGCCAACGAGCAGCACGAGCGAGAGGGCGCCTTGCAAGACGAGCAGCGCGGAGCGAGTGCCCGAGCGTCGATAGCTGCCGGCCCGCGCGCCAGCCTTGAGATCGTCCGCCAGCGTGAGGCGACGCGCCTGCAACATTGGAAGCACGCCGGTGAATGCGCCGACGATCAAGGTGATGACGCCGATGAACGCGAGCGTGCGTGGGTCACCCGCAACCGATAGCCGATCAGTGCCGGGCAGGAACGCAGTAGTCAGCGTCGCGCTCATCCAGGTCGCAACCATCACACCAAGCAGGCTTCCGGCTACCGCCAGCACCATGCTCTCGGTGAGGAGTTGTGTGAGGAGTCGCGTGCGGCTGACGCCGAGCGCGAGCCGCACGGCAATCTCTCGTCGCTTCGACAGCGCGCGCGCGAGCAGAAGGCTCGCGACATTGGCGCAGGCGATCGACAGGACGATGATCGCGACGCCGCCGAGCCACGTGGCCACGCGCGCGACGTCCGACTGATCCGGCCCGCGCTCGAGCAGCACCGATGCCGCGACTGCCCGCGGCCGTAACTCGGCGAAGCTCGCCTCGCTGCGCCCCTCTGCGCGATAGCTCTGCACGAGCGCTTTGGAGAGGTCTGCACTCGCCGCGTCCAGAGTGACGCCATTCTTCCGGTGTGCGATGCTACTGAGTCCGAACGACGAACCGTAGGTCGTCTGCCAATGCGGACCGAGAATGCTCGCTGCATATGTCGAGACTGGGACGAACGCCGCCGGCGGCCTAAGGGGCCAGAGTCCGACGAAGTCCTTGGCCGCGACGCCGATGATCGTGTACACGACCGCGCCGATCTGTACTGTCGAACCGATCGCATCCTGACGGCCACCGTACTGCGCTTGCCACGTCGCATGACTCAGCACCGCGACGGGTGCGCCCGAGGGCGGCGCGTCTTCGGACGCATCGAAGTACCGGCCGGCGGTCGGTGGTGCGTCGAAGAATCCGAAGAAGTTCGCGCTGACGACGGCGATGCGCATTTCGCGGGCGTCCTGTCCCACTCCGACGGCGAGTTGCTGGGTCGTGTGCATCGCGACGGCGCTGAACGACGTCGTCCAGCGCGCGATGTCGGCGTTCCTCGCGTACTGGCCGCCGGTTCCGCTCTCCACGCCATCCGAAGTGCGGTACATGTACACGCGGCTTACGTGCGCAGGGTCGCGCATGAGCGCGGGCGGACGGAGCATCATCCGATCGATGACCGAGAACATCGCGGCGTTCGCGCCGACTCCGAGCGCGAAGGTGAACATGACGCCGATCGTGAAGGCGGGACTTCTGCGGAGACTGCGAACCGTGAGTCTCGCATCCTGCCAGAGTGCCTCGATCGTCGGCCAAAGCCAGATGTCCCGACTCGCCTCGGATAGGCGAATAGTGTTTCCGAATTGCCGATGGGCCTGGGCATCCGGATCAGCGGCGCCCTGCGCACGCAATTGTTCGACGCGCAATTCGCGATGGGTGCGCATCTCTTCTTCGAGGTCGAGCGTCGCGCGGTCGAGGTTGACCAGCAGTTTCAGGCGGCGCCAAAGTGGTCCGAGCATGGTCACCCCTTCGACGGTGAAGGATCGAGTATGCCGGCGATGGCGCTCGTCACGCGGCCATAGGACGCCACGGAGCGCTCCAGCTGGCGGCGGCCAGATGCGGTGATGCGGTAGTACCGCGCCCTGCGATTGTCGGGAGTACGTCCCCATTCAGCGACGACCCAACCCTGAACCAGGAGTCGCTGAAGCGCCGGATAGAGCGAGCCTTCTTCGACCACGAACACACCACCAGATGTCGCGCGAATAGACTCCGCGATCTCGAAGCCGTGCAGCTCTTTGCGCCAGGACACGGTCTTCAGGATGAGCATGTCGAGCGTGCCGGGCGGGATCTCTTCTCGCATGACGGGCGCCGGGGATAGGTCACTAACATAGACAGTCTATGTCATTTACATAGACAGCCTATGTTAGTGAGGGACACGCGCCGCCGAAAGGGGGGCTAGACCACGCGCATGTATCTAAGGAGCGACCGTAACGCGCGCGCTGCCGGATTTCACGCCACTCGTCGCGATGACGGTGACCGATCCAGCCCCCACCGCCGTGACGAGCCCGCTCGCGCTCAGCGTCGCTTTCGAGATGTCTGATGACGACCACGCCACCGCCTGGCCAGGCAGCGGAAGCCCCGTCCGCGTCAACGTGACCGCCGTGAGCTGCTGGGTGGCCCCGACGTTCAGCGTGGCTATCACGGGCGTCACGACGACGGAGTCCACCTCGATTCGAAACACCTGCAGCTCTCGCGATCCACTCTGACCCTCGCTGGTCGCCGTGATCGTGACGAATCCCTCTCTGACACCGTTGACCTGGCCGCTCGCGGTGACGGTCGCTTTGGTCGTATCAGAGATCGACCACGAAACCGCGCGGCCTACGAGCTCGCGGCCCATGCCATCGAATATCGAGGCGGCGAACTGCTGCGGCAGGCCGACGTATGCCAGAATTGGTGAGGGCGTCACGACAACACGAGCGACGGGCAGCGGCGCGGGCTCGGTTGGGCGCCGCGCCGCGGAATCGCCGCCGCAACCTGCGACCGACAACAGCGCGGCCGCGAGAGGCCGTCGAAAACCGAGCGAACGCCATGATGAATCGATAAACACACGTCACCTCACGAGTGGAACGTCTTTCACGAATCGATTTACGTTCTCAGGTCAACTGGAACGCACGCGAAAGAGTCACCCGTGAAGCAAACGTCCTTAGCGAGCTAAGCCGACACGCCGCACCAGCACATCGAAGCGCGGATCCCCTCGCAACGGATCGAGTGCCCGCTCGATCGTAAGCGCCGTCACCCACGGGTCGCGTTCCTTCTCGGCCCGCTCGAGCCACGCGAACGCTTCATCGTGATCGCCAATGCCGGCATACGCAGCCGCCATGTGCACCGACGGCGCACGCTCCTCCGATTCGAGGAGCCGTCGCACCACTTCTTCAGCATCGCCGCGTCGTCCGACGATTCCATAGCCGTGTGCGAGAAATGCCTTGTCACTCCCATGACCGCGCTCCGCCGCGAGCTCGAACTCGGCGATCGCCTCGCGCGGCATGTTCTTCTGCAGATACGCCTGACCGAGGTGCGTGTGAGCGAGCGCCGCGTGCGGAGACAGCGACATGGCCTCGTTCAAGTGCGCGATGGCTTCGTCAGGTCGTCGCGCGCTCAGATGAAGACGCGCAAGCGTGACGTGCGCGCCTGCAAAGAGCGGATCGATGCGCAGCGCTCGCGTCAGCTCGACGAGTGCCTCATCGAGCCGGCCCTGATGCAGAAGGCCAAGACCATAGATGTGGTGCGCTTCATCGAAACCAGGATCGAGCAGGAACGCGCGATGAAATGCGAGATCGGCCGCCGCCGAGTCCCAGTCGGCCGCAAATAGCATCTGTCCAGTCGCCCAGTGCGCCTCGGCGAGATTGGGATCGAGTGCCAGCGCAGTCGAAGCGTACTCGCGCGCGCGCGCCAGGTGCGTGTCCGGATTGTCCCACCGAGTGACGACGAGGAGCCAGTGCGCGTTCGAGAGCCACGCATACACGCGCGCGAACGACGGATCGCGCGCGATCGCCTGCTCGAGATGTTCGATCGCGAGACGCATGTCCTGCGGCGACCACCGTCGACAGAAATGCCGGCCCTTGAGATAGAGATCGTACGCCTCGAGATCGACGGTCGCCGGACGCACTAACGGTCCGCGCATCGCGCCGAGCTTGACCTCGAGTGCACTGACGACAGCCTGCGCGATGTCTTCCTGAACGGCAAACACATCTTCGATGCGACGATCATAACTGTCCGACCACAACACGCGACCGGTCGCGTCGAGAAGTTGCATGCGAACTTTGAGACGTTCGCCCGCGCGACGCACGCTTCCCTCGAGCACATGTTCGACGTGCAGCAACTCGGCGATCGCTGGAACGCTGAGCTCTTTCTTCTTCAGCGCGAAGCTCGACGTCCGCCCAGTCACGGCGATTCCCGGTACTCGGCTGAACACGCCGATCAACTCGTCGGTCAGTCCGTCGCTGAAGTGTTCGTTCTCCGGATCGCCACTCGTGTTCACCATCGGCAGCACGGCCACCGACGGTACGCGTGGCGCAAGTGCGTCGGACGGACCGGAGACATGCACGAGATCCAACTCGCGCAGAATGTCCTCGGCGCGCTGCGGACGATCGCTCGCCGGTTTGGCCAAGCAGCGCATCGTGAGTGTCGCGAGCGCTGTCGGAATCGCGGCGCGCTTGCGGCTGACGGGCTCCGGTGTCTCGATGATGTGCGCGGCCATGAGCGCTTGCGGAGATCGACCGGTGAACGGACCCTGACCCGCGAGCATCTCGTACGCGACGAGACCGAGTGCGTACACGTCGGCGCGATGATCAACGTCGGGATCGGCGGCCGCTTGCTCCGGTGCCATGTACGCTGGCGTTCCGAGTGTGACGCCGATGGACGTCAGTCCTCCCGCTCCCTGGACCGTTGCATCACTCAATGCTTTCGCGACGCCGAAGTCCGTGATCACCGCGTGATCTTCGGTCAGGAGGATGTTCTCCGGCTTGATGTCGCGATGCACGACGCCTTTGCGATGCGCATGCGCAAGCGCCGACGCCAGTTCGCGAAACACACGCAGCGACTCGGCGATGGAGAGCGGCGCCAACCGCTGGAGTCGTTCGCGCAGCGTCTCGCCCTCGATGAACGGCATCGTATAGTAGGGCAGGCCGTCGATCTCGCCGGCGGCGAGGATCGGAACGATGTGTGGATGCTGAAGTCGCGCGACGAGCGCGATCTCGCGCTTGAATCGTTCGATCGAGACGCCCGATGCCATGTCGAGTGGCAGAACTTTCACGACGACACGTCGGCCGAGCGTGGTGTCCTCGGCGAGGAAGACGTGGGACATGCCGCCGCCGCCAAGCTCGCGGCCGAGCGTGTAGGACGCGCCCAAGCTCGTTGCCAGTTGATCTCGCAACACGGTCATTATCGGGCCGGCCGAAGGCTGTGCATAGAACGGCGCATGATGTCGCTCGAAAATGCCAGCGTCGGCTGGTGCGCGCCAGCTGAGCGGCTACGACAACCGATCTGGGCAACGCTAGTCGGCCGAGTGAACTCCGAATCCGACGACGTGCCACGAACCACTCGACAGCTCGGCGCTGACAGTCACCTGAAGCAGTCGCTGTCCGCCGCGCCATTCGAGGTCGAGAACGAAATCGGTCGTGAACGTGCGATCCGCGAGCACCGGCCGCGACGCAAGGCGCTCGAACCCGGCCTGGATATCCGGAGCACTCCGAACGAGGCGGATCAACTCGGTCCGTAACTCCGCGGACCCATCGAGCGAGGCAAGCCGCTCGACGTCTCGCCATTGGCGATGATTGCACCACGTGAGAAATTCGCTCGCCACCGCGCGGGCGTCGGCGGCCGACGGCGTGGGTAGCGAGGGTGTAACGACCACCCTCGGCTGCACCTCACCCTGCGGACGCACCGCCGGACTCGCGCTATCGGGGCGCACAGCGCTATCGAGGGCAGATTTGATCGCCGGCCCCGTGTTGACGGTTGGCGACTGAACCGTTTCGTGTCGCGGTTGAGCCGCGGTCTTCGACGCAGCCACGGTCCGATCGGCAATATGAGTTGTCTCTCGAGCGGACGACTCGGCCCGCGTTGTCGGTTTATTGGTCGCCGCCCCGGCATGCGGTGCGATCTCCGAAACCGGCTGCACGACTTTCTCGGGAGCCGCTGAAGTCGAGCGCCGTATCATCGCGCCGACCGCCAGCACAATACCTACGCCCACACCTGCGGCTAGCATGACCCATGCGCGACCTCTGCTGCGTGCCGAGCGGCTCGCGGGGCTCGCGATCGTCGGCGCTAGCTCGACGACAGCGCTGCTCAGTGGCGACGCCATCGGCTTCCGCAGGGATGCGTGAATCAACTCTCTCGTGGCCGACGACTGGTCCGCCACCAGGCGACCGAAAAAACGCTCCGCCTCGCGCAGACTCGGGTGACGCGCCGCCGGATCTTTTTCCAGCATGCGCATGACGAAACTCTCAATCTCCGGCGACAGGTCCGTCCGAAACTCCGTCAGTCGCGGCGGGGGACGGTTGATGTGGGCGCCGAGCAGCTCGGTCGTCCGTCCGATGAACGGCCGGCGTCCGGTGAGGAGCTCGAACGCCATTATGCCAAACGCGTATTGGTCCGACGCCGCCTCGGCCCGGCGGCCGAGGCACTGCTCGGGGCTCATGTACGCCACCGTGCCGAGGAGGATTCCCGACGCGGTGGCGGTCGCGTCGCCGTCGCGGCGCGCGATGCCGAAGTCGGAGACCACCACCTGGCCGGCGGGATCGAACAACACGTTTGCCGGTTTGACATCGCGGTGAATCACGCCACGCGTGTGCGCGTGTTCGAGACCAGCCGCGACCCTCGAGAGAATGAGTCCCGTGACCGGAAGCGGCAGTGGAGACGCGCCGCGCTCGCGGAGAATGACGTCGAGGCTGTTGCCGTCGACGAATTGCATGACGATGGCGCTCACCATCGCGTTGTTTCGAAGACTGTAAATCGGAATGATGTTCGGATGGCTCAGCGCCGCGATCATTTTCGCTTCGCGTCTGAAGCGATCGGCGATCTCGGGGTTGGCGGCGATGTCAGGCAGCAACACTTTGATCGCCACGCGTCGCTCGAGCTCCACGTCGAATCCGGCGTAGACCGCTCCCATCGATCCTCGGCCGATCTCTCGGTCGATTGCGATTTCACCGGCGAAGAGCGCGCGAATCTGAGCGGCGAGCTCCTGGTCCTCGTCGGTCCCCGACCGCTCGGCCGCGGCGCCGCACCGCGAACAGAACGTCGATTTCGCGGCAGCCACGGCGCCGCAAAGGCGGCATCGTCGCTCCAGAACCTCAGTCACGTCTCAGGGCCACACTGTCGGTGTCGTTGTCGGCGAATTGAGACAGCCCGCCTGACCGACGCCGCGCAGAAGCATCGCACCACCGGGAGCCGTCTGTGCATCCGTAATGGCCAGAGCACAGCCGCGTGCGACGCCGGCGACACCGACCACTCGACCGACGAAGGCGCTGTTGTAGAACGGACCTGCCATGTCTTCCCAGGAGAGTGAAGAGCCACGACGAATCTTGCCGATCGTGCCGAGATAGACCTCCGTCGGATCGATGGCCCAGAGTCCGGTCTGAAACGTGGTGTTCTGCTGATATCCGACGAGCTGGTTGTCGAGGAGGCTGCGCGTCACCGTGCTCCACTTCGTTCCGTCGTAGTGAAGCGCAACGGTGTCGCCGACCGCCCACACATCACTCGGCCCCGTTCCACCGACGGCGCCGAGTCGCCCTGTCGTCGGACTGGCCATCGCGCTCCACGAGTTTCCATCGAAATGGACGATGCGGCCATTCGCGCCAACGGCGAACGCGTTCTTCGTAGACGTCCCCCAGATTGCGTAGAAGGGGCCCTGACTCGCGAGGACATCAGTAGCGCACGAGATCGTTGTGCCCGAGGACGGCAACGACGACGACGTGCACCGAATGATCGACGCGTCACCGGCGATCCACACATTGCCGCCTGCACTCCAGACAGCGTTGTAGTTGTCCGCGGGTGATACCACCGGCCTTCGCGCATCGCTAACGATGTTCCATCGCGTGCCGTCCCAATGCGCGATCGCCGAGGATTGTCCGACGGCCCACGCGTTGCTCGCGCCATCGGACCAGACGCCCTGCAGTATCAGATTCGTCTGCGTGCCGGCTGGGGGCGCGTCGACTGTCCAGCGCGATCCGTTCAATCGCGCGAGGAAGTAATTCCCGCCGACGACGAACGCCGTCGTCGTTCCGGGCATGCTCACGCTGCGCAGCCCTGGCGAGTAGCTCACGACAGTCGTGCCGTTGCTCGTCACCTTGTCGATGCGCATCGCGCCGCTCGGCGACGAGCCCACGTAGACGGCACCGCCGTTGGGATCGGCCCACGGGTGCTGCAGATAGAATCCGTTGAACGACGTGCGAGCGACTTCGCGCCACGCGCTGCCATCGTATCGATAGTACGCGCGATTCGTGTTGCCGCTGTCGCCGACCGCATAGATCTCGTTCGCCGACACCACGCCGAAATTGAGCGGGCGTCCGTTGATGCCCTGTGGAACCGGAAGCGATGTCCAACCGCTGCCGTTCCATTTCAGCAGATTTCCAGATCCTTGATTCGTGACGTACGCCTGGCCCGGACCAAGACACTGAAGATCGACCTTGCCGGCTGTGAGTGTCGCCGGCACGGAGGTCCAGTTGGTTCCGTCGAAGCGCAACAGCGCTCCACCATTCCGCGCTGAGGCGAACGCTTCGGTCGCACTGTTGATGCACACACCGTCGATCGCGGCGGGCGTCGCGCCGCCTACGCTGAGCGGTGTGGTGTAGCGCGTGAAGTTCGTTCCGGATCCGACGAAAACGATTCCTGTTTGCGTCCCAGCGATGACGAGCTTCGTCGACGCGGCCGACCCGGTCGCCGTCGCGACTGAGCTCACGGCCACACCGGTGGGAACCGAGGCCACTGAACTAAACGCGGTGCCGTCGAAGTGATACAAGCCGTTCGTGCCGCCGACGTACACGTCGTTCGCGGCGAAGCCGGCAACGGACAGAAAGGATGACGCACCCACTGGTCCGTCGACGCGGCGCCACGCTCCGTTTTGATAGATATCGAGCTGTCCGACGGGCTGAAAATTCGACGCATTCTGGTTCGAGCTCGTGCTGACAGAGCCGAACTCGAGGCCGAACAGCGTGGGTGAACTTCCCGGGGTTGCGCCAGAAACTCCCGAAATGACGCCAGTGAGTCCGTACGGAGCCTGCTGGCCGCCGACGCGCAGCGCCTCATCGGCCTGCCATTCGTTAACCGCGAAGCGGGACGTCGAGAGATCGATCGTCGGGACTGCCGGCGCATGACCTGGACTCACGTCGAAAGGTCCGAGAAACTGAAAGTCGAATGCGCTTCCGACGATCTTGCCGCTATCGACCGCGAACGTTGCGGGTTCGAGAAACGCACCGACGTACATGCTGCAGGAACTCTGCGATCCGCGACGCGTCTGGTCGGCGAGACAACCGGTGAGATCGACCTTGAGCGTGAGCGACTGCGGGCCGCCGGATGAAAGCACCGACTGAATGTCCAGAACCCGCACTGAATCTCCACTCGTGTCGGGCACGCTGCTGAAGTACACCGCGGCGATCACGAGCTTTTGCGCAACTAGAGACGCGCGGCCGAGCGTCGATACCTGCAGCGTGAACCGCGGCGAGGCGGGTGCAGTCGGCGCGGCCGTCTTCTCGGCGCACGCGACGGTTAGCGCGAGGACTGCTCCGAGAAGAATGCCCACCGTGGGGCGGCGACCGATGCTCGAGCTCATTGTTGGCCTCGGCCGGCAAAGAACGACAGGGACAGCGATCCACCGTATCCCGTTGAATGCGACACGCCCGTGTCGAACGTGCCGTACTGGCCGTGCATCGCCAGACGGAAGTGGCGCGTCTCGACGCCAAGCGTAGCACCGCCAGCCGTTGCGGCGGCACCGACTAGCGCGTTCGTAAACGGAAGTCCGGAGTGCCACCGCCCGTCGACGCCGACCACCAATCCCGTGCGATCGCCGCCGCCGAGCACACCACCGATCGAGCCGTCGATGTAATTGCCGTCCGACCCGCTGACGCTAGCGCCGCTAGCGTCGGCGAACGCGGATCGATGGCGCACCGAGAGCGAGAGCGCGCCTTCACTCCAGTGGTCTCCCGCGAAATCGAGTCTCGTGAACGCTCCGACCTGAGGTCCCAGGCGGTAGTGCGTCGGTTCGGATGCGGCGGCGCCGCCGCCGAACGCGACCTGATCGGTGCCATACATATCCGTTAATAACAAAACACTCAATCTCGATGAGCCCACGACCCGATCCGCGCCGAGCGTGAGATGCGTCGCCATGCCTGGTGTGAGGCGGGTGTCGCCGCCACCACCACTCGATACGGCCAGGGCGATCGGCGTGTATTCCGTACGCTTTTCAATCGATCCGCCAAGCGCGAGCGTCCAGCCGGCCGTCTCCACGACTTGGATGAGGCCGAGCGTGCCGCCCGTTCCCATGCCGTACGCGGGCACCGGCATCGCGAGCCCGGGCGCGCTGACCGTCTGCAGCACATTGAGCTGGTCGGCGTTGAGCCGGGTCGTTCCGGTCGGAAGGTTGACGCCAGCGACGACGAGCAACCGGTCTTCCACGAGCGGTCCACTCATGCGGAGCTTGAGGTCCGTCGGACCATTGAGCAGCACGACCTTGTCGCTGGAATTGTCGCCGCCTGCGCCGCCGAATCCGCCGTTGCCACCCGAGGCGGAGGCGCTGGTCATATGAACGGCGCCCGTGGCGTACGCGCCCGTGAGATCGAAGCTCCAGGCACCAGTGGTGACGCGAACCTGAAGCGGCACGGCAACCTGCGCTGCGTCCGCGACGGCCCCTGTGGATGTCGCGAGCGGCGTCGTGAAATGCCAGCCGGACGCGATTGGCGCAAAGCCCCACGCCGTAGACGGAAGCAGGTTCACCTGTGCGGAGGCCGTGCTCGACGCCGCGAGGGCGAGAATCGCGAGTCGTTTCATGGACTTACGCGAATGGTGACGACGACCGGTACGCTGAGGCTCGCCGAGAGCGCGGCGTCCGTCGCTTCGCTCGCCTGCGCAGCCGCCGGCTGATTCAGTGCTTGGGTGGTCATCGAAACAACTCGTTGCACGCCGGACGTACGAGCGACGGTGATCGAGGGACTTGCCACGTGAGCGCGCGCCGCGGCAAACGACGCGTCGAGCCGTGCGGCCTCGGCGTAGGCGGCGATTGCGCCGGCGACATCGCCTCGGGTGTCGGCTTCAGTGCCGCGCCCGAACGCCACCAACGCTGCGAGCTGAGTCGTTTGACGCTGCGCGATGGCGACGCGCTGGGCAGGCGTGAGTGTCACGCCCAGTCGCTCGAACAGCACGAACGCGAGAGACTTTTCTGCGTCGATGATTCGTGACAGTGGGACCCGGGCCGTGACCGCGTCCTCGACGGTTCCAGCGGTGACGTCGATGATGCGGGCGTGCAATTGCACGTTGTCTCCGGGGCCCGCCACGATGTTCCCGATCAGCAAGCGCCGAGCGCCGATGAGCCGCCCGACACGCGGCGCGCCGCGCGGATCTGTCACGCCCTGGTCTACGAGTTTCAACTCTCTGAGGATCGCGTCCAACCGAAGCCGCTCAACGACCAAGAGCCGGTTCGAGACGGCGAGATCGGCCGAGAGGAATTCGGCGAGGCCGAATCCGAGAGGTGTGAGGAGCGTGTCGCGCTTGCTGACAGTGAACGGCAGCACCGCCAGACTGCGGGCCGGTATCTTCGCCACGTCGAGCTGACTCTCGAACGCGACGGCTTCTTTGGCGGCGCGATCGGCATCCGCGATCAAGGTGGCGCGCCGGGTGGCCGGGTTCGAGGCACACCCGATTGCCGCGACGAGCCACCACGTTGAAACGATCCTGAGGGTGCGCATGGAATGGTAGGGGAGGGTTCCTGGCGCGGCGTGACGGCTCCATCCTATCGAACACCGCGCTGCGCTTCAAGCATGCAGCGCCGGATTTGTATCTGAAGCCGGAGTTCGCCGCCATGGGTGATTCGGCTCGATGGGCTTTGGCGTGGGTGAGCTGTACACCGCGCTACCTCAACGCCGAGCACCGAGGCGGGATTCAAGAATTGGTACGGACGCGTACATTAAACCGCAGGTGACGACGGACCGGCACAATCGCAAATACCGCCATGAGATACGTAAAGACCTCCGCCGCAGCGTTGGCCGCTGTCATCTCGATCGCTGGCGTCTACACCTGGCGAACCTATTCGGCAGATCGCTCGCACGGGCCGACGTTCGGTGCCGCGACGACGAAGCCCGCGGTCGCCGCCGACACGTCCAAACCACTCGCCACGCTCTCGCCGCCGAACGAGGACGACCCGGACGCGGAAGAGGCCGAAGAAAAAGACCGATCGACTGCGCCAGTTCGCATGAAGGTTTCGAAAGCCAGTGCCGACGTCGAGCAGAACGTGGCGGGCACGAAGCCAGCCGCGAAGCTCGTCGCCAGCTTCGATGGTCTCGGTGTTGGCTTCGAAGGACCGAATGGAACCGGTCGCGGCGGCAATCCATCTGACAATGCGCTCGCCGTCGGCCCGAATCACATCATGCAGATCGTGAACGGACGCGGCATCGCGGTCTTCACGAAAAAGGGCAAGCAATACGACACGACGGGCAAGGTGCTTTTCGGACCGGTCGCAGCCAACAACGTCTTCAAGAATTTCACCGGGAACTGCGAAGCGCGAAACAGCGGTGACGTCGTCGTGCGCTACGATCAACTCGCAGATCGTTGGCTCATCGTGCTTCCGCTTTTCTCTCGCGGGCCGGTGCGTCCGGATCAACCGGAGCCATTTGGCCCGGCAGACGGCGCGCGCCCGAGCGTGATTGGTGTAGCGGGACAGCCAGGCAAAGCCGAGCGAATGTTCGTGCCGCCGCCTCCTCCGCCGCCGACACCCGGAGATACGGCAGGCCGAGGCAATCGCGGGCGCGGTGCCGGTGCACCTCCAGGCCCTCAGGGACCGTACTCGATGTGCTACGCGGTGAGCACATCCTCCGATCCGCTCGGCTCGTACTATCGATATGAGTTTCTGCGTCCGTATTTCCCGGACTATCCGCGGCCCGCGATCTGGCCAGATGGCTACTACATCCCGACCAGCACGAGCGACAACCGCATTTCGCCGACCGTCGCCACACAGAAGCACGCGTGCGTCGCCGATCGGCAGGCGATGCTCGCGGGCAAACCGGCGACCGAGCAGTGCATCATCGTCGAGAATGTGAACTTCTTCAACAACGCGGACATTGATGGGAAGACGCTGCCACCCAAGGGCGCGCCGAACATCATGATCGCGGGCGGGGGCAGACAGCTCGACACCCTGCTGACGGACAGCGTCGTGAACGTCTGGCAGTTCCATGTCGACTGGAAGGATCCATCGAAGACGAAGATCGATGGACCGACGTCGATCAACGTCGCGCCCTATTCATATCTGTGCGGCGGTCAGCTCACGAACTGCGTGCCGCAACCCGGCACGGAGCGTGGTCTCGATTCGCAGGGCGACAAGATCATGCAGCGTCTCGTCTACCGCCGACTCGGCGACCACGAGTCGATTCTCGCGACGCACTCGATTGCGACGGCGGCCGGCGGTGGCGGCGTACGCTGGTACGAATTTCGAGTGAATGAGAAAACTCGTAACGTCTCACTCCATCAACAGGGAACGTACCTCGGCGATGGCGAGTATCGGTGGATGGCGAGCGGAACGATCGACAAGTTCGGCAACATCGGCATGGGGTACTCGTTCGGCGGCCCGAACCATTTTGCCGGCCAACGCTTCACCGGGCGTCAACCGAACGATCCGCTCGGGCAGCTCACGTTTGCCGAAACCATTCTGGCAGAAGGCGAAGGCGCGCAGACGAACACGTTGCGTTGGCAAGACTATACGACCGCCACGCTCGACCCCGACGACGATTGCACTGTGTGGTATGTCGGCGACTACTTCAAGAAGGGCGCGACGAGTTACTCGACCAAAATCGGGGCGTTCAAGATGCCCGGCTGTAGGTAAACGTCGCGGCGCGATTTATCGCGGGAGCAGCCCGAGTTGCTGCGCATCGAGCCCGAGGTAGACGTTCTTGCGCTCGATGTAGACAGCAGCATTCGATGAAATCGAGTCAGGATAGCTGCCCACACGCCATTCCAATCTGAGCTTTGCGCGCGGGCCGCTCTCGTCTACGGCATAGCGGGCGTAATACGTGGCTCCATTGTAGCTCAACTTCACGCTGAACTTTCCTGCGCTATCACCCGGCACCCACGTACCATCCATCAACCCCTTCGAGCCCGCGGCCGACGTGTTGTAGTCCTCGAGGTCGATGTGCTGGAAGCGCCCGTACGCGTTCGTCACGTCGTTGATCGCTATCACGTCGAAGTACAACGGATCGGGCGTCGCCCACGGCTTGTTGGTGCGAAGCCACGCGCCCAAGAACGTGCCGGGATGATCATGATGGAAGAGCAGCTTGTTCGTGAGGAGCGGCTCCCACGGCCGGCTGTTCCCAACTGCGGATCCGTGAGCGAAGTACGGGGTGACGACCTCGTTCGTCACGCGCGCGATCAGCGCGGCCTGGACGTCAGGCGCGAGATAGTCGAACGGTGAAACGTTCGAGCCGCCAGTTTCTTCGGTCCGCACGCCATCAGACCGGTTGTAGTCGACGAGATTGAACTCCGCCAAGTGGCCGGTGCCGACGGGGTCTCCCTGCTTCACGTGTTGTCCGGCGACGACGAGCGGCTTCTCCACGAGCTGATGCTTTCCAACGAGTCCGCGGCCATAGTCGATGTCGATGTAATACGCGCCATCGATGAGTTGAACTTTGAGCACGGTACCGTCCGCCCAACTGCCAATCACCGTACCCGGTTTCGTCGGAATCCAGACGTGGTCCAACCCTTCGACGTGCCCGCCCTCATGTGCGCCGAAGAATCCGAGTCCGCCCGCCGGACCGAGCACGATGCTGTCGAGTGGTACCGGAAGGACGAGGCGGACTGGCGAGCCCCAACTTGGAACGGGTTGAACCCATGCGCCGTCTACCCAGGGCACGGAGACAACTGCGGCGGGCGGAGTGATTCCGTCTATGACGCCGGCAACGTTGCTGCCGTCGTGGCCACAGGCGGTGACCACGACGAGAAGGGTGAGGCAGGAAGATCGGAGCATCGTGCGGGGGAGTGCGAGTAACGCAACGAGTCGGCTCGGTTCACTGGTAAGCATCGGCCGATCCGATCAGCAACATGACGGATTCCCTAGAGGTTTATTCCATGAGAACGCTCATTCGTCTGACGTTGAAGGTCCTCAAGTGGGGCGCGATTTGCCTCCTACTCGCACTGATTGGAACCGCGACGTATGCGCGTGTCCTCCATCGGCGCGACGACGCGCGGTGGCACGCGCCGGGTAAGCTCGTCGAGGTCGAGCCAGGCCGATCGATGCACATCTATTGCGTCGGTAGCGGGACACCAACCGTGGTGCTCGAGGCAGGATTGGGAGACTTCGGACTCTCCTCGTGGTATTCCGTGCTGCCGCAAGTCTCAGCGCTCAGCCGCACGTGCGCCTACGATCGGGCGGGCACCGGATGGAGTGATCCGCCGCGCGTCCGACCTATGCCAACCGCGATGGTCAATGACCTACACACCCTGCTCGCCAAGTCCGGCGAACCCGGTCCGTACCTTCTCGTAGGACATTCACTCGGCGGGCCGATCATCCGGCACTACGCAGTGCACTATCCGGGAGAGGTCGCGGGTCTGGTTCTCGTTGACGGATCGCACGAGGATCAACTCGATCGGATGAAGGGAATACCGTCGTGGACTCAGGTATTCCTGAAGGCCATACCCACACTTCATTTTCTCGGCATCGATCGCGTCATTGCGCAGGCGCAAATCACGGACACGATGTCGGCCATCGCCGTCGCGCGCAACACGAGCGACGCCGCAATGCACAATACGGCGGAGATCTCGAATTCACTGCCGGAGTTCTTTGCCGAAGTAAAGAGAGATGCTAAGCCTTTTGGTGCGCTTCCCCTCACGGCGCTCACGGCCGGCAAGATGTCGGTTCCCGGCGTCACACCGGAAGTCGCCGATGGCCTCCACCGTGAGTGGGTCGCGATGCACAAGGAGATTGTCGCACGCTCGACGCGTGGTCGGTGGATCCTTGCCGAGCGAAGCACACACTACATCCAGCGCGGCCAGCCCGATCTCGTGATTGAGTCGATCCGCGAGATGCTCGATACTCTGCGCTCTCCCGCCGTGGATACTGCTCGCCCGCGGATTACGCGGTCCGTCCCAATTCGGTTGCGACCTTAGCACATCGCGGTAGTGTCAACACACTAGCCGCTCGCGTGCAGACCGAAATGAGGAGCAGATGCAAATCCGAGCCAGTGCGGAGTCCGATTTTTCGCAAATCGTCGCGGTCATAAACGACGCGGCTCGCGCGTATCAGGGAGTAATCCCAAGCGACCGGTGGCACGAGCCGTACATGCCGGAGGACGAACTGGTTCGCGAGTTGGCCGACGGCGTGAGATTTTGGGTCGCCGAGGAGAACGAACGCGTGATCGGTGTCATGGGCGTGCAGGATAGGGGAGACGTCGCGTTGGTGCGGCACGCCTACGTTGCGACAGGCACGCAACAGAAGGGTGTGGGCACCAGCCTTCTCCGGCACATCGAGAGTTTCACTGCCAAGCCGATATTGATCGGCACATGGGCGGACGCGACTTGGGCCATCGCCTTCTACGAGCGAAACGGATTTACCGTCGTGCCAATGGTCGAGAAGGAGCGACTCCTTCGAACATACTGGTCGATTCCCGAGCGGCAGATCGCGACGTCGGTCGTTCTAGCCGATCGCCGATGGATCGAGCGAGGACTCTGAGGCGTCTCGCGCTCGGCATCGGCGTTCACCTCGTCGCGATGTCCCGTATGACGGCCGAGCTGGTGGAAGACCGCTATCGACCGTAGGCCCAGGTCGACGGGCCGATGTATAGCCTGAGGACATTGTTCACGACCGCCCCGGTGAACGTGGAGCTGTACGGGGTGATCTGCGTGAACTGAATGGCGCCGTTCGCCGTCGACGTGTATGTGCCCGTCGCCGTTTCCGTCGTGGTGGTCACGGTTGCGCCTTGGGTGAAGCGATAGGACGCGACTTCGATCCACGTACCGTCCGCGTTCAGCGTGAATTGATCGCTCAGCAGGTCGAACGTGGTGTCCGCCTGCGTTCCAGTGAATGGGAGCAAGGTCCCGTTGACGTTCTTGAGTTGCCACGCCCCCGAGACAGTGACTACGGCAGGCGTCGTGGGAGTCGTATCAGAGCCGCCGCAGGCCGCCGCGGTCAGCATGAGAAGAATCAGGAGTCGGCGCATGTCACGTCTCGGTGGGGGGTGGCGCAAATATATGGGTTTTGGAGGATTTAGAAACTTCCAATGCATCCGCGAGCGATAAGAATAATCAAATCATGGGATGTCGCTAGGAACCCTGACGAAGCGCAGGTGTCGCACTCGCCCCGCCTCGATCACGTATCCCGTGATCTTCCCACTCGCATCCCGCTGCACATCGACCACGTTGTCCCCACGCGTGAATCCATCCTTATAACTCGCCTCGAGCACGCCCAGCCGCCGGTTGTTCGCATAAATCGCGAGCTGCCCGTTCTCCACCTTCCACGTCTGCACCGTCTCGACTTCGTCGTTCCGATACTCCCCCGCATACTCCGCCAACTGCGCCGCCGTTAGCGCGACCGAGTCCACCCGCGCATAGGGGATTGTTTCCGATGTAGTCCGCACGACGAGAGCAGACGGCTGCGGCACATCGCCCTCGAACCGAACTTCCGTCCCCGACCCGACACGGAACCGCCCGCCCTCGAGCGCCGT
Source organism: Leucogemmata humicola (assembly GCF_055379415.1). Lineage (NCBI taxonomy): Bacteria > Pseudomonadati > Gemmatimonadota > Gemmatimonadia > Gemmatimonadales > Gemmatimonadaceae > Leucogemmata > Leucogemmata humicola. Next base: position 5,315,281 of record NZ_AP040875.1, on the reverse strand, counting down.
CATCCGCTCGCGTGTCCCGCTGCTCAACAGCATCAGCGAATCGCCGACGAGCCGAGTGCGACGGACCTCTCCGCGCTCCACGTTCCGCCACACGCCAACGAGTCCGCGCAGATTCGCCGCGGTCACGTCTGCCCGGCGAGCACGATCGAGCTCCGCAACCCACATCGCAGCGCTGTCCGGCTGCATGCGATCGGCGAGATAGATCCCCGCCACTTTGCGCGCCAGCGAATCCGGACCCGACGTCGTCAGATTGCAGAACGTCGCAACGGCGAAATGCTGATCAGGGAACCGTAAAAAGTGTCCGCGATAGCCCGCCCAGCTTCCACCGTGCGCGACGACGCGAAGACCGCGCAACGTCCCGACGGTCAACCCGACCGCGTACGCGAGCGTCGGACCCGACTTCGCCGGCGTTCCATCATTGAGCTTCGTCGCGGTCGTCATCGTCTCGATGATGTTGCGATCGCCGACCTTCATAGAATCGTAGTTGGCGAGCCAGCGGCCGAAGTCCTCGACGGTCGTGTGCACCGCACCCGCGCCCATGATCGAGCCATCGTACGGTGAGCGCGCGACACGAAATCCGTTTTGGCGCGGCGCATATCCTGTCGCGAGGTTCGGGATGATCATCGTCGCATCCACGAGATAGCGCGTGTCGTGCATCCCCAACGGGCCGAAAATGCGCTCCTGCGCAAACTCGGCCAGAGTCTTTCCCGTCAGGCGATAGACGATCTGCGCCGCGAGGATCCAGGCCGAGTTCGAGTAGAGGTAGCGGTCACCCGGAGTGAAGTTGGGCTCGGCCGACCGCGTGATGATGCGCAGCGCGTCGATCGTGTCGCCCCGAAAGGCGCGGCCCGTTTGTTCCCACATCACATAGAGGTCTCGCATCCCGCTCGTCTGACTGAGCGCGCGACGCAGCGGGATCTTGTCCGCGTACGGCGGCAGCTCGGGGATGTATTTCCGGATCGGATCGTCCAGCGAGAGCTTCCCGTCCTTCTGTAATAGAAGGATCGACATCGCCGTGAACTGCTTCGAGATCGAGCCGACGTCGAGCACCGACCGCGACGAGAGCGCAACGCTCAGCTCGAGACTCGACATTCCGTAACCGCGCGCATACAAAATCTTGCCGTCCTGATAGACGCCGAGCGCGCAGCCCGGTGAGTCGGTGCGGTCGAAACGTTGGAAGACGCTGTCGGCCCGCAGCGCCCGCGCGTCGCGCAGGCCAACGATGTTCTGAGCGCGAACGGCGCTCGATCCGGCGGCGAGGGTGCCGACAACGATGGCGGAGACGAGCGCAAAGTGGCGCATGATCGGGCTCGGGAGGGCGGTGGGGAGCAAACATGCCAGCGGTCTGTCCGGCTGGCGAGCCCCGATCGGTGCAATCCGATCGGTTCGGACGACTCTAGACGCACCATTCCGCAGTTTCGGACCGTTCCCGATGTATCAACGATCCGAATGGAGTCCTTCCCATGCGACACAAACGTCTGACCACCATCGCGATTCTGATGGCCCTGGCACTGAGCCAGACGCCTGCCGACGCGCAGAAGCTCCACGTGAATCCGCGCTGGGCCGAGTGTTCGTTCCAGATCGATCCGTCACTCACGCAGTCCGCTTGGCACCGGTTCGCGCGCGAAGCCGGCTTGGTCGTGCTGTTCCGCCCGCTCGACGACGCGCGCCCGCTCGGCAAAGGCAAGTTCGAGCTCTCGGCGCTTCAGTGGCAGTCGAACATCGACGCCTCTGCTTCCGCCTGGAACGACACCTTCGTCCATCCCGACTCCACACACTGGCTGACCGAAGGAAACGGGCTCAAGGTCCCCGGTCTCACGTTTCGGGTAGGAGTAGATGCGAAGACCGACGTCGCCCTGTACGCCACGAAAAACCCGGAGGCGAACTACGGCTTCTACGGCGGGCAGGTGCAGCGTACGCTCATCGGCGACGGAACTAGCGCGTGGAACGCGTCGGCCCGCGTGAGTTTCGTGAAGATGTATGGGCCGGCCGACATGGACTTCTCCGTGTACGGCACCGATTTCGTCGTGAGTCGGTCAATCCCGCTGTCGCACTGGGCCTCGCTGTCGCCCTACGGAAGCGTGTCTTGGTATCTGGCTCGCGCCCATGAGAAGACCGACGCTGTGAACCTCGCGGACGAGAACGTGTTCGGTGCGCAGGCAGCGGTCGGCGCGGAACTTCGGTTGTTCAAGCTGCGTGTGGGCGCCGAGTACAATGCCGCGCGGGTGAATGGTCTTTCGCTCAAAGTGGGCTTCGGCACCTAGCCGCGTTCGTCCGATTTACTCGTCCCGCCGTGGCCGATATGTTCTTCGGCCATGGCGAGTCTCACGCTCGATTGGATTCAGCTCGCCGCGGCTGTCGGCGCTTTGCAGGGGCTGCTCCTCTCCGGCGTCATCGTCGCGCAGCGAAACAACAAAACCGCCAACCGGTTGCTCGCGGCGCTGCTTGCCGCCTTCACGATTTATCTCGCGTCGAGTGTGTACTACGCGGCGGGAGTCATTCGCGTCTACCCGCACTTCTTCGGCGTGTCGTACCTCCTGCCGTGGATCTTCGGGCCGCTAGTGTATCTGTACGCGGTCGCCGCGAGCGATCGCTCGTGGCGCTTCGAGCGACGCCAGCTCCTGCACTTCGTTCCCATCGTCATCAACGTGGCGATCGCCGCGCCCTACTATTTCATGAGCGGCACCGCGAAGATTGCGATGTACGAGCGCTTCCTCGTCGGCGACATACCGGCGCGGCTCGTGATCATCGATCCATTCAAGTATGTCTCGGGCGTAGCGTACTCCATCGCGACGGTCGTCTATCTTCGAAAGCATCGTCGTCGCATCGAGGACAGCTATTCGAACACGACGCGCGTCAATCTCCGATGGTTGTTGTGGCTCGCAACGGCGGCCGCCGGCATCTGGGCCTTGGCGACGACAATCCGCGTTACGGTTGACGCGGCGCTGGTGCGCGACGAGCAGGTGACGCTCGCGATCGCTCTGTTGGTATACGCGGTCGGCTACGCCGGTCTCCGCCAGCCAGAGATCTTCCGCTATGAAACCGCGGAATATCCTGTGCCGGTCGCTCCGATTACGATGGTCGTTCGCGAGACGGTTGCGGTCGCGGTCGAACCAAGCGCGCCGCGGTACGAGCGATCGGGGCTCGGCGACAACGAAGCGGCGAAGCTCAAGGATGCGCTGCTCGCCCTGATGGATCGCGATCGTCCGTGGGCCGAGTGCGAACTGACGCTCGCCGACCTAGCATCGCGACTTGGGACAACGCCGCACAAATTGTCGGAAGTGCTCAACGCCGAAGTCGGGCAGACGTTCTACGATTTTGTGAACCTCTATCGCGTGCGCGACGTCCAGCGTCGCATTCAAGCCGGCGAGGCGCGGACGAGGAAAATGCTGGCGCTCGCATTGGATGCCGGCTTTGCCTCCAAGTCGACGTTCAATCAAGCGTTCAAGAAGCACACGAACCAGACGCCGTCAGATTTCTCGAAAGTCAGTCGATCGTAGCGACAGTGGCACCCAAAAAAGGCTGTTGTCGCCTTTACCCGTGGAATACGACTACGCTATTCGCGCTCGGACTCCGTCTTGCGCGACGCGGTAATGGCTCCTTTCTCACGGAACGTGAGGGATGCACCACACTGCGTGCAGATGTAGTTGCCCGTGCGCTCGCCAGCGTCGTACTCGCGCGAGAATGCAGGGTGGTCGCAGGGGCGGTCCCCCCACGTCTTTCTAAGCTCGACGGCCTTCTTGCGCTGCAAGGGCGTATCCTCGAAGTGGCGTGATGTGTGGTTCGCGAACGAGCAGCGATCCCATTCCTGCAAGTTACCGTTCACCCATTAGGGGAGCGAGCCGAATCGGCTGCCTCGATCCACAGGAATCGGTGGCGCTCCTGTCGGCCGATACTTATGAAAGGGGGCGCCAAAATCGACGAAACTGATCTGTCCGCCGGAACCCTCGGGAGACCATTGCGATGTTCGTACTCATTCTCATAGTCATCGTCGCTCTGTTCGTTCGCTACGGCATGAGTACGCGCACGAAGGCCGTCGTACGAGAGGCGCTCCGGCCCGCTCTGATACTCGGCGGCATCGGCTTCATCGCGGGTTTCATCGGACCGATGATCTTCATGCCCGGCGCCAATCAGGGCCCAATGCTGGGAATTTTCATCACGGGGCCGGGTGGGTTCGTGCTGGGGCTGATTTATGGGGTGATTCGCGCGCTGCGCGGCGGATCGGCCGCTGAGAGTTCCTAGTCGCCTAGACGTACCAAGGACTGGGCGCGAACTTCCCCCGCCCCCTCCTCCGGACCTGTGGACACCACTCCCGCCGACCAACTCGCGACCGCGCTTTCCGATCGCTACCGCATTGGCCGCCAGCTCGGTGCTGGCGGCATGGCGACCGTGTACCTCGCGCACGACGTCAAGCACGGGCGCGACGTCGCGCTCAAGGTGTTGCACGCCGACCTGGCCGTCACGCTCGGACGGGACCGTTTTCTTCGCGAGATCCAGCTTGCAGCGCGACTTTCTCATCCCCACGTGCTACCCCTGTACGACTCGGGCGAGGTATCCGGTGTTCTCTACTATGTAATGCCGGTTGTACGCGGTGAGTCGCTGCGCGATCGCCTGGATCGCGAAGGCCAACTTCCCATCGCTGACGCGATCAGCATCGTAATCGCGACGGCCCGTGCGCTTGCTCACGCGCACGAGCAGGGCATCGTCCATCGCGATGTGAAGCCGGAGAACATCCTGCTTCAGGACGATCATGTTTTCGTCGCCGACTTCGGAATCGGCAAAGCGATCAGCACGATCGGTGACGATGCGATGACGCAGACCGGCATGAGCGTCGGCACGCCCGCGTACATCAGCCCCGAGCAGGCGGCAGGCGAATCGGTTGACGGACGCAGCGATCAGTACGCACTCGCCTGCGTGCTGTACGAGGCGCTCGTTGGCGAGCCGCCTTTTACCGGGCCGAATATTCAGGCGGTGATTGCCAAGCGCTTCGTGCAAACGCCCGCGGACGTGACCGCGCTTCGCGACGCTGTCCCGCGTAACGTCGCGCGGTCGCTGCAGCGCGCCATGGCGCGAACACCGATCGATCGCTTCGCGACGACGGGCGCGTTCGCGGATGCGCTGTTCTCGACTGATGACGCGGCGGCACCGCGCACCGACGATCCGCCGGCTCGCTCCATCGCGGTGCTTCCCTTCGTCAACCTCAGCGCCGATCGCGAGAACGAATATCTCGGCGACGGCATTGCCGAGGACATCACGAATGCGCTTGCGAGTATCGAAGGGCTGCATGTTGCCGCGCGCGCGTCGGCGTTTTCCTTCAAGAACAAGAATGCCGAGCCGCGCGAGATCGGCCAACATCTGCGCGTGGCGACGATTCTCGAAGGAAGTATTCGCCGCTCCGGATCGCGCATCAGAATCACGGCGCAACTCGTCGCGGTCGCCGATGGATACCAACTCTGGTCTGAGCGCTACGATCGCGAACTGGTCGACGTATTCGCGGTGCAAGACGAGATCGCCGCGGCCATCGCCAAGCGATTGCAGCTCACGTTTGCCGCATCGGCGCCGTCGTCGTCGGTGTCCACCGACGAGATCAAGGCGTACGAGCTGCTCGTGCGCGGTCGATCACTCACCGCGCAGCGCGGACGGCCGATTCTCGATGCCATCGTCGCTCTCGAGCAGGCGCTGGAGCTCACTCCCGACGACCCGGATGTGCACGCGGCGTTGGGCAATGCGTGGCGGGTGAGGGAACAGTATGGACTCGGCACGCGCGCCGAGTGTCATCCGCGAGCGTACGATCATCTGCGCAAAGCGCTGGCCGTCGATCCGAATCATGCCGAAGCCATTGGCACCATGGCGGCGATCATTCTGTCGAAAGAGGACCTCCGCCGACACGGGGAAGGAGTGGCGTTGTTCGAGCGTGCGCTCGCGCTGAACCCGCGTCTCTCGGAGTTGCGCTCGCTTGGTGCAGGATGGGGTAAGGCGATCGTGCACGTGGATCGCGACGACGACGGCGCGGTGCGCGAGGTCCAACGCAGTATTGCCGACGATCCGTTCAACCCGGTTTGCTCAACGGTGTATACCGTTGTCATGGGAGCCCTGGGCCGCCATGCAGAGGCAGTGAGCGAAGCGGTTCGCGCGTGTGAACGCGAGCCGAGTGCGTTCGGTCCGCACTACGCGTTGGCCTGGGCACACACCTGGGCGCGGAACACGGACGCGGGGCTCGCGTTTACGCAGCGTACGATCGAACGCTTCGGACGACATCCGTGGATGCTGCAGGCCATGACGGGCCTGTTCATGCAGCGTGGCGAAACGCGGAAAGCCGAGGCGATTCACACCGAGCTCGAGGCGCGCGCGCAAACTTCGTCCGTCCCATTCTTCTCGCTCGCCATCTCGGCGATTTATCTCGGGCGCGTCGACGAAGGCTTTGAACTCGCGCTCCGTTCCGCCGAGGCACGAGACGGCGTCGCGCACATGTGGGTGCGCTTCCCGGACATCGAACCCGTGCTGACCCACCCGCGGTATCACGAGATACTCGCCGCGATGGGTGCGTGATGCGAATCGGAGTTGATCTCGGAGGGACGAAGATCGAGGCGATCGCGCTCGGTCACTCCGGCGACATCGTTGCCCGCCGTCGCGTCGACACGCCACGCTCATATGACGCGACCGTCGCGGCGATCGGTTCGTTGGTGGACGCGGTCGAGCAGCAAGCGGGCGAGCGCGGAACCGTTGGAATCGGTATTCCCGGCGCCATCGTGCCGAGCACGGGTCTCGTGAAGAACGCCAACTCGGTCTGGCTGATCGGTCAACCCCTCGGCCGCGATCTCGAGACGCGACTCGGCAGATCCGTCCGCATCGAGAACGACGCGAACTGTTTCGCAATCTCTGAAGCGGCTGACGGAGCCGCGCAGGGTGCGAAGGTCGTCTTCGGCGTCATCCTCGGCACTGGCGTGGGCGGTGGAATCGTGGTCGATGGACGCTGCCTGGACGGCGTGAACCTCATTGCCGGGGAGTGGGGACACAATCCGCTGCCATGGATGACGCCGGCAGAGTATCCCGGACCTGAGTGCTACTGCGGCAAGCGTGGGTGCATCGAGACGTTTCTTTCTGGCCCGGGTTTCGCGGCAGAGTTCGCGTCGGAGACCGGAGAGTCAATCGCGCCGAGCGAGATCGTAGCACGCGCCGCGTCGGGTGATGTGCGCGCGACGGTTGCTGTGACGCGCTATCGCGATCGGCTCGCGCGCGGGCTCGCCTCGGTGATCAATCTGCTCGACCCGGACGTGATCGTCCTCGGCGGCGGCATGTCGAACATGCCGCAACTGGCGGAGTTTGTGTCGGCGAGACTCGAAGATTACGTATTTTCTGATCGCGTCGTCACCAGAGTCGTGCGCAACCGGCACGGTGATTCGAGCGGAGTTCGCGGTGCAGCGTGGCTTTGGCCGCAGGAAACTTCAGCGAAGGTGTGAGCGTCTTTGTATTTTGCGAATGATCGATAGGTTAGCAGGAGGCGCGACGAGGCGCGTTCTCTCATTCTAAGCCTAGTTCGCCGAGTGCAGATACGACGTATGCAGCGCATAGCTCAGTCATCGTTGGTGGGTCTCTTGACCCTGGCGGCCGTCGGCTCCGCGGCTTGTGGCGGCGACGTAACTCTTCCTGTGGACACCCACGTCTTCGTAGGCGAAGTGAGGATCTCGCCCTCGTCGCTGGTGATGGCAGTTGGGTCAACTGCTCGATTCACGGCGACGGTATCTCCGACCGCGGGTGTCGCAGATACGACGGTCGTTTGGTCGTCGAGCGACACCTCCGTTGCGAGGGTCGATCAGACCGGTACGGTGACGGGGATGAAGGTTGGCACTGCCACGGTCGTGGTTCGGTCGCACGAAGACCCGTCTATCCTCGGAGCTGGCGCAGTCACCGTTACTGGCATCGGCATCCCTTCGACCGTCACGATTGCCGCGATCAACATCAAAACCTGCACGGTCTCCGCGGGGTGCACATCGGCTCCGGCGAACCTGATCAGCGTTGCTGGTCAGATCGATATAGTTCTGAATGTCGAAGCAGATTTTCGATTGTTAAAGAGTGTCCAAGCGACAGTTAGCTGCGGAGGTAAGTCGATCTCCGCGCAGCAAACGAACATTGTTGCCACTCCGAACCAGCCGATCGCGGTAGTTACCTTGAGCATCAATACGCTACAGGTCGATTCGACAGGTCTGCGGACGCTGCCCAACGGCGCGTGCATGCTGAGTGCATCTCAGACCGCGTTGTCTGGTGCGCAGAGTGCCGCGAATACGGTTTCGTTCGTGCTGAACAACGCTCCTTGATCGCGGTTTCTTCGGCGGCCAACAATGATCATTCGCGCACTAATCCTTTTCGGAACCGTGTTCGTAAACGTTCTCCCTGCGCAGACGCCGACCGACTCCGCGCGCCACGCCGTCCAGGCGTTTTACGACTGGTACGTACCCCGAGCCGCGAAGCCTGGCAATCGGGACATGATCATGGCCGCCGCGACGAAAGGGCCGTTGCAGTTCGAACCAGAACTCGTTCGGTGGCTTCGCATCGACTCGACCGCGCGAGCACGAGCGAAGGATGAAGTCGACGGCCTTGATGGCGATCCGTACCTCAATGCCCAGGATCCCTGCAACAAGTACACAGTAAAATCAGTCCGCGCCCAAGGCAGTGGATTTCTCGCGGACGTCGTTGGCTCAGGCGGATGCGCGAGTCACAAGACGCCAGACGTGGTTGTCGAAATCGCGCGTAACAATGGTCGTTGGACGGTGGTCGAATTTCGCGATCCCAATCGACGCGACGAAGGATTGATTCCGCTGTTGAAGCGCCTCCATCCCAAAGCGCGCTGACTACAACTCAGTCGCGATCGCGCTAACGCGAGGTTCGCTCGAGGAGCAGTGCGCCAGCGAGCACCGAATCACCCGTGTTGCTCCGCGCAATGCGGATCCGCGCGCCGTCGCCCATATAGCAGTGTGCGCCGTATTCGCCGACTGGTCGCCAGCGAACGATCGCCTCATTGTCCATGTGGCAATACCCCGTCCCCTCGGCGGTGATCATCGGGTGCGCTGCGGCGCCATCGGGCGACTTCCACTTGACCCACAGGTTTCCAGCCGGGACAAGAAAATGGAGCGTGTCGCCGTGTGCGAGGCGCAACGGCATTGCGACACTGCGTTGTGTGGGCGTGAGATTGTCGAATCGATCGACCATTTCGTGCACGTTGACCGCGATGTTCACGCGCGCGTCTCCAACGGCAATCGTGAGTCGCGTCGACCCGAAGCCGCGCGGCGTGAGCAGGCCTCGATGCAGCGTCGCGACGCTCGTATCCACGATCTGAACCGAGCCGCGCAACTCTTTGACGACTTTGCCGTCAGCACCGATGGCGTCGACGAGCAGCAATTGCGGTGGATCACCGGGCAGAAAGTCGTGCCATGCCATCGTGTGGATCTGCGCGACGGGTCGGCAGTGGACTGTGACGAGCGATACCAAGTCGTTGAGCGACGCGCGAACCACGGCATCGCCTCGCTCGTGGCACGAGACCGCGCCAGTCTTCGAGATATCAGTATGCTCACCGCTGACACGCTCGTAGCGAATGCCGGCTTTCGTCACCGTGTGACCGCGCGCGTCGAGAGCGCGGATCGGCAACTGCACGAACTTCCAATCGTTGATCACGATATCGTTCGCGTCGAAGCCACGGTCGGCGGTGATCAGCGCCGGCGGTCCAACGCGAAGCCGAGGTACCACGACGACGAAGGCGGCTGTGACGATCAGCGCGCCAAGCACGCCGAGCAGACGTAGCTGTGCGCGCGGTTGTCCGCGGCGCAGAGTGCTCATCGCAAGGTATGGAAGTGCGCGAAGCACCTGACCGACACACCACGCACGCGCGGCCAAGCGCGGTAGCCCTGAAAGACCCGCGCACTCTTCCACGAGATCGCCGGCGATGTCGTCGACGACGTCCACGTCCAGCCCGAAGAAATCCGCGGCGGTGAGATACCATGGCCACGGACCGAACCGGTGAGCACTCGTCACCCACACCGTCGGTCGCTCTGCATGTCGTAGTCTCTGCGGAATCATGACGTCCTCGGTCGCAGAATGTCTCCAACATCGGACCACATGGTCGCCGCGTTTCGCTCGGCGTCACGGAGTGCGCGTTGTCCGGCAGCGGTGAGCGTGAAGTGCCGACGGGCCCGTCCGCCGCGAACCGGCTGCGGCTCACTCAGGTGCGACTTGAGAAAACCCTTATCCTCGAGACGCTGCAGTGTGGTGTACACGGCGCCAACCGCGTAGTCGCGGCCTGCCCGTTCGATGAGCTCGCGACGTACTTCGAGACCGTACGCGTCGTCGCCAAGACGCACGACGGCGAGGAGCGCGGCGAGCTCGAGGCCACGCGAAAGTGTAGGCTGGCGTGATTTGCTCATAAGTCCTATTCTGTAGAACAAATCGCGATCACGCAAGGGCCAACTTCCAATTTCGAGGAGGGCGGATGTTTCCAGGTACGTGGGTGACAGGCATGGCTTCCATTCTTGCCGTCGGCACGGCACTGACCGCTCAAGTGGTTCCCGCCGACCAGCCGATCACGCGCTTCGTTACTGTCGAGCCGACGGTAAAGCTCGAGGTGCTCGACTGGGGCGGTACCGGTCGGCCGATGGTCCTGCTCGCCGGGCTGGGAAACACCGCGCATGTCTTCGACGACTTGGCGCGTCAGCTCCGCGCGAACCATCACGTTTACGGTATCACCCGCCGCGGCTTCGGCCGCTCGACCGTTCCTGACGCCGGCTATACGCCCGACCGACTCGGCGACGACGTGCTCGCCGTCATGGACTCGCTGCATCTCAACAAGCCCGTGCTCGTCGGCCACTCGATCGCCGGCGAAGAGCTCAGCTCGATCGGATCGCGCCACGGCGACCGCGTCTCGGCGCTCATCTATCTAGACGCCGCCGATGCGTATGCATTCTATGACACGACGAGCGGAGATACACGCGTCGATCTCAACGAGCTGCGGGGCAAGCTCGACACGTTGCGCAACGCGCCGTCGAGGCGATTGGTCGACGAGCTGCTGACGACGGTCCTCCCGACGTTCGAACGCGATTTACGCGAGCTGCGCGACATGGATCCTGGCGAAGCGCCGCCACCACCACCGGCCGCCGGGACCGCGGATCGTTCGAGCTTCGCCGCGTTTCGTGCCTGGCGAGCGAGAGCGTTCGGCTTCGCGGTTCCGATCGCCGAGTTGCACCAGCAATTCGATCAGTATGCGGATGGAAGCGTTGGCCTCCCCATTCGGTCGCCCGAGGATGCTCGCTTCGTTGCTCAAGCCATGATTGCCGGACTGCGAAAATACCTGCGCGTCTCTGTTCCGGTGCTTGCCATTTTCGCGCATCCTCAGCCGCCACAAAACCTCTCGAGCGCGGCGCGGGCTGTGTTCATCACGCGTGATTCCACTTCTCGAGCCAGGCAAGCCGACGTTGTGCGACGCGCTGCTCCATACGTGCGAATCGTGGACGTACCTGAGTCCAGCCACTACGTCTTTCTTACGAATGAGGCGGACGTCGTTCGCGAGATCAACGCGTTCTTGGCTTCTCGATTGGACGAAGATCGGATATCGACGCGAAAGCCACACTAATACTGTGTGGCATGACGACAAAAATTCTGATGGTTCTCACGTCTCACGATCAGTTGGGCAACACTGGTCGCAAGACTGGCTTCTGGCTCGAGGAATTCGCGGCGCCCTATTTTGTTTTCAAGGATGCCGGAGTCGAACTGACGCTTGCGTCGCCAAACGGCGGTCAGCCGCCAATCGATCCGAAGAGCGACGCACCGGACGGTCAGACCCCCGCGATGACGCGGTTCAAGCAAGACCCGGATGCGAAAAAGGCGCTCTCCCAGACGGTGAAGCTCGCCGATGTGAAAGCCGAGGATTACGACACAGTGTTCTATGTCGGCGGACACGGGCCCACGTGGGACCTCGCCGAGAGTCCGGTGTCGATCGCGTTGCTCGAGTCGTTTTACAATTCTGGCAAGCCGATCGCGTTGGTCTGCCACTCGCCTGGCGTGCTCCGCCACGTGACGTACAAAGGCGCGCCACTCGTGAAGGGAAAGCGCGTCACCGGCTTCACGAATGCCGAAGAGGAAGAGGTGCAACTCACCAAGGTCGTGCCGTTCCTGGTCGAGGATGAGCTGCAACGGCTCGGCGCCAAGTTCGAGAAGAAGGCAAACTGGGTTCCGTTCGCCATCGTCGACGGCCGACTGATCACGGGACAGAATCCGGCGTCGTCTACCGTGGCGGCGCAATCGGTCCTCAAGTACCTCTCGAGCCACGCGACACCTTCCGCGGAAGCGGCCTGACCTATGTAGGACAGCGTCAGTTGCGCGGGTAGGACTTTGACGAGTAGCATAGCGGGGCGGCGTGCAGTTGACGTCGCCCCTCTGCTATCCGCTAATTCGCATCGTCGCGCAGACAATGTCCGCTCGCTCCGCTCTTCTCGTCGTATCGATCGCCGCGATTCAGGCTTCTCTCGCCGCGGGCTTGTTCGGATTGGCATCGGCGATCGATGACAGCGGCACCATCGCGCCCGGCTGGTTTCGGGTCGTCGTGTTGATCCTCGGCACTCCGGGAATCTTCTTGTCGAGCGTGTTACGATCCAGCCTTGGTGATCGAGCGTCCATCTACGTCGGTTTCGGGCTTGGAGGTATTGCGTGGGGATGTGTGATTGCGCTGATCATGATTTACGCACGCAAACGCCAAGCGAGACACGCGTGATGCTTCAGTTCTGTCGTTGCTCCGATTCGGGTCGGTGCACGTCGTGACAGGCTCGGTCCTCGTCACTGGCGCAACGAGCCGCGTTGGCCGCCTCGTCGTCGATGAACTATTGCGCGCCGGCGTTCCGGTGCGAGCACTCACACGCCATCCGGAGCGCGCAGCTCTCCCTCCTGGCGCGGAGATCATCGTAGGCGACCTCACTAAACCTGAGTCGCTCGACGCAGCTGTCGACGGAGTCGGTTCTGTATTCCTCGTCTGGACTGCCGCGCAGGACGCAGCTTCCGCGGCCATCGCGCGATTCGCGGCGCAGACGTCGGGGCAACGCCGGCGCGTCGTCTACCTCTCGTCGCCGCACCAGACTCCGCACCCATTCTTCCAGCAACCGAACGGATTGCGGGCTCTTCATGCCGAGGTTGAGCGTTTGCTCACGGCCGCCGCGCTCGATGTCGTTGTTCTCCGGCCAGGGATGTTCGCGTCGAACGTACTCCATTGGTGGGCGCCGCAGATTCGAAAAGGCGACCCGGTGCGCTGGCCGTGCGGCGCCGCAGAGACGGCACCGATCGATGAGCGTGACATCGCCGCGGTGGCCGCGCGCACGTTGAGCGATGAGCAGCATGTGCGCGGCGACTACGTTCTGACTGGACCGGAGTCGATCAGCCAAGCCGCGCAGTTGCGTGTGATCGGTGATGCCATTGGGCGACCGATTCGATTCGATGAACTGTCGCCCGACGAGTTTCGTCGCGAAACGGCGGGGACGTGGCCGCCCGCCGTCGTCGAGATGCTACTCGGCGCTTGGCAGGCAACGCTCGGGCATCGAGCGTACGTGACATCCGCGGTTCATGAAATCCTTGGAACGCCAGCTCGAACATTCCATCAGTGGGCTGCCGACAACACCGCGGCGTTCGTCAGCCAAGGGGTCTGAAGCGGATGTCCGCTTCAAACGACAGGATCTCGTTTCATTGATTGACAGATTCCGTCCACTCCGCTCTCGATCACGGATCGACACGTGACAACAGCTCGAAACACTCGAACCACGATCGTCATCGCGCTGCTCGGCATTGCCGCTGCGTGCGCGGACATCACGACGCCAACGCAAACCGGTCAACAGCCGATTCCCGGGGCTCCCGCGCCTACGGTACCGGCGTCTGGTCCTGGATCGCCGACAGCCGGATTTCCCGCGCTCTCGCGCGCAGGGAACGTCTACACGGAGAGAGGCGCGCCGTACGGCAACCCTGGAACTCTGCTGTACCACAACGGCATCCTCGTATCGCAGTTCGTTTTCTACGAGGACAGCACGTTCGCCTTGCAGTTCTCGAGTGGTCGCGTCGGGTTCTTCGAGTACCGCGGATCGTTCGCGCGCGTGGACTCCACGATCACATTCAAGTGGGAAGGATGGAGCAGCGCCGGGCCGTGGGGCGCGACTGGAACGCTGCATGGCGATACGCTGCACGTCGCCTATAACCAGATCATGATGTTGACCGACTTCGTAGACGCCGACTACCTCAGGTCGCCCGGCACGCCGTGACGCTGCTATTTTGGGAGCAGAGCAGCTCCCCACCGCCACTTTGCCGGCAAGTATGCACGACTCACCAAAGTGGCAGTCCGCCGCCAATCCCAACCGCGTCCGTTTTGGCGTCGACCAGGTTGTCGATGGGCTAGAGCATTGGCCGGCTGGCCCTCTCGCGATGCTGACGAATGACGCCGCACGACTCGCGGATCGTTTCGACGTCGCTTCGCGATCTGCGCTGCTCGACGCCGGAATCAACATCACGCGACTGTTTTCGCCCGAGCACGGCCTCGGCGCCATCGCTGCTGACGGCGCCCACGTCGCGGACGGGCGTGATGCGTTGACTGGGCTTGGCGTGACGAGCCTCTATGGCGACCGACTCACGCCGACGCGCGAACAACTTGAAGGGATCGACGCGGTCGTCGTCGATCTGCCCGATGCTGGCGCGCGCTTCTATACGTACGTGTGGACGATGACGCACGTCCTCGATGCGTGCGCCGCCACCGGCCTTCCCGTCATCGTTCTCGACCGCCCGAATCCGATTGGCGGCGATATGCGAGACGCTGAGGGACCGTTGCTCGACGACGAGCAACACTCGCTGCTCGGCCGAGCCGACTTCCCGATCCGTCACTCGTTGACGATCGGCGAGATTGCGCGCCTCTGGCAGCGAGAGCGAGCGTCGTCGTTGCAACTTCGCGTTGTGCCATGTGCGAACTGGCGGCGCGATATGCACTGGGTAGACACCGGATTGACGTTCGTTCCAATGTCTCCGGCGCTACCGTCGTATGAGAGCGCGCTTTGCTACCCGGGTATCTGTCTATTCGAGGCGACAAATATCGACATCGGTCGTGCTACAGACCGGCCGTTCCGTCAACTCTCGGCTCCGTGGTTGGACGCAACGGCCGTCGCGGCCACGTGCGCCGACGACGAGCGTCTGCGCGGACTATCGCTCGAGCCGGCCGGGACGACGCTTCGATTGGAAATCGCTGATCGTCGCGCGTTGCGCCCCGTGCGGGCCGGTGTCGCGTTGCTCGAAGCGATTCGCCGACTCCATCGTGACCAATTCGCATGGGCCACGTATCCGACCGTCGCGAACCCGTCAGGCGTGGGGCACTTCGAGCGGCTCGCTGGCAATCGATCGCTGCGCCGACTGATCGAATCCGGCAATGCGATTCCCGATTCGCAGTTCAGTGTCAGCGACTGGGATGTCCGAACTCGCGCCGCTCGACTCTACGAATGAAGTCACGGGCGAGCGTCCAAAGCGCCATCGAAAATTAGAGTTCTTGGTGACAACGATCTGGCGCCGCGTCCGTCGCGTGAGCATGTTCATGCAATGCTCATCGGCACGTCTCTCCTGACCAGCGACACGGCGCTCCGGCCCATGCCAAGACTTCTGTGCTGCGCTCCGCTCCTCTTCGTATTTGCATGCTCCAAAGCGGAGCCGGTAGCAACCCAGCACCCGCAGTATGGAACGTGGGGCGTCGATCTCGCTTCGCGAGACACGTCGGTGCGACCCGGAGACGACTTCTTCCGCTATGCCAACGGCACATGGCTGAAGCGCGCCGAAATTCCCGCGGACAAGCCGGGCATCGGGCCGCGTCTCATGATGACCGATTCGACCAACGCACACCTGCACGCCATGCTGGAGTCGGCGGCAGCGAAGGCCCCGCATGAGCCAACGGATCTGGAAGGGAAGGTCGGCGCGTACTACAAGGCGTTCATGGACTCCGCCGGCGTCGAAACGCTCGGCGCCAAGCCACTGGCATCGCACCTCGATGTCGTTCGCTCCGCGACGTCACGCGATGCCATCGCTGCACTGAGTGGCAGAAATCAGAGTTCCTTCAACGGCACTATCTTCGCGATCACGCTCGATGTCGATCTCAAGAATCCGGCGATCTACTCGGTCTATCTCAACCAGTCGGGCCTCTCGCTTCCAGACCGCGACTACTATTTGAAGCCCGAGTTCGCGGCGGCGCGGGATTCGCTTCAACGCTACGTATCGACCATCCTTCATCTGGTCGACTGGCCCGACGCCGACGCGCGCGCGAAGGACATCGTTGCCTTCGAGTCGGCCATTGCAAAGGCGAGCTGGACAAACGTCGAGACGCGCGACCCGAACGCGTTGTACAACCCGATGTCTGTCGCCGAGCTCTCGAAGTTCGCGCCCGGCTTCGACTGGAATGGATTCCTCAAAGAGGCTGGGCTGAGCGGCACCGACCGTATCATCGTCGGTGAAAAGAGCGCTTTCCCAAAGATCGCCGCCGTGTTTGCGTCCACGCCACTGTCAACGCTCCAGGCGTGGCAGGCCTTCACGGTGGCCGAAAACGCTTCACCGTTCCTCTCGTCTGGGTTCGAAAGCGCATTCTCGCACATACTCGTACCAGTACTCACCGGACAAACGGCGCGCAGCCCGCGCTGGAAACGCGGTGTCAACGTCGTTTCCGGCGGAGACTTTCTCACCGGAGATCGCTTCGCACGCTTCGGCTCCATGGGCTTTGGTGTCGGTCAGCTCTACACCGCTCGCTATTTTCCGCCCAGCACACAGGCCAAGATTCAAGAATTGGTACAGAACGTCAAAGCCGCATACCGGAAGCGGATCGAGACGCTCGACTGGATGAGCGCACCCACTCGTCAGGAGGCGCTCAAGAAGCTCGACACGTACCAGATCAAGGTCGGGTATCCTGATCACGCGCGCGACTACTCCAAGCTCGTGATCCGTGACGACGACCTGCTCGGCGACGCCGAGCGCACAGGCGCATTCGACTGGCAGTTCTATGTTGGCCGAATGAAGGGTCCCGTCGATAAGACAGACTGGAACATGACGCCGCAGACCAACGACGCGTACAACGGTTCACTGCGCGACATCGTCTTTCCCGCCGGCATTCTCCAGCCGCCGATCTTCGATCCGAACGCTGATCCGGCCGTCAACTATGGCGCGGCCGGTGCCGTCATCGGACATGAACTGACGCACGGCTTCGACGACGAGGGACGGACGATCGACGCGGCTGGCGCACTGCGCGATTGGTGGCAGCCGGCCGACGCGA
Organism: Leucogemmata humicola; assembly: GCF_055379415.1. Taxonomy (NCBI): domain Bacteria; kingdom Pseudomonadati; phylum Gemmatimonadota; class Gemmatimonadia; order Gemmatimonadales; family Gemmatimonadaceae; genus Leucogemmata; species Leucogemmata humicola. The sequence goes on along the minus strand of NZ_AP040875.1, from coordinate 5,297,976 downwards.
AGACGTTTCAAGCGCGAGCCAACGCCCTCGCCGCACAGTACGACGGCTTCACACCACTGCCCAATCTTCACATCAACGGCAAACTCACACTCGGCGAGAACATCGCCGACTTGGGCGGCATCACGCTCGCACTGGATGCCTATCGCGCGTCGCTGCAGGGAAAACCAGCGCCGGTATTGGACGGTCTGTCAGGCGATCAGCGCGTGTTTCTCGGCTGGGCACAAGCGTGGAGCGGGAAGTACACGGACGCGTACGTCAAGCAGCAGGTGACGACCGATCGTCACAGCCCGCGAGCGTTCCGTGTGAATGGTCCGCTCGCGAACATCGATGCGTGGTACGACGCGTTCAGCGTTCCGGCCGAGAGCAAGTTGTACATTCCCCGCGATAAGCGCGTGCGGATCTGGTAGGCTACACGCGCGAATGCGTCAGGGCTGCGTGCCCGCGCCCAATCGTCGCACGAGCTTGTCGAGAAAATCGAGTCCCTCGAAGAACGATTTCACGCGCAGCTTCTCGTCGCGCCCGTGCGCGTTGGTCTCGCCGGGCGACGAGAAAATTCCACTGACGCCATAAGTCGGAATTCCTGCCGCGCGGAGCCAGTGCCCGTCCGTCGCGCCGGTGGACATCGTCGGAATCACCGGAATGTTTCCCCACATCGAGTGCGTCAGATCCGTCGCTGCGGCAAGCAGCGCCGGCTCGATCGGCGGGACCGATGTCGGGAAATCTGGAGCAGCGGAATTCGTGAACGTGATCTTGATGCCCGTGTCAGCGAACACGCGTGCGAGAGTGGATCGCACGTACTCCACGTTCGACGTCGGCGCCATGCGGCAATTGACGTTCGCACTCGCGGTCTGTGGCAGCGCGTTGTAGGCATGTCCGCCCGCAAGGCGTGTCGCAACGCACGTTGTGCGCAGCATGGAGTTGTAGCGCATGTCGCGTGATAGTGTCGCCGAGGCGGCCGAGTCCGACGGATTCTTGGCGATGGCGCGCATTGCGGCGGCCATGGCCGGCTTCTCGACCTTGGCCGTCTCCTCGAAGAAGGCACGCGTCGTTGGGTTCAGCTCCACCGGGAACGAAAAGCGCGCGAGCTTTGAGAGCGCATCAGACAACTCATAAATCGCGTTGTCCGGCCGCGGCACGCTCGAGTGCCCACCGGTGTTCGTCGTCGTCAGCGTAAAGTCCGTGTAGACCTTCTCGGCGGCTTGAATCGAGTGGAACAGCGGCTTAGCGGCCAGGCCTGTTCCATCGAGCGTTCCACCACCGCCTTCGTTGATCGCGTACGACGCCTCGATCACCTGCCGATGTTCGGCGAGCAGAAACTGGACGCCATTCGCGTCGCCGCCCTCTTCGTCAGCTGTGAGCGCGAGCACGAGGTCGCGTTCGGGGCGCCAGCCTTCCTTCTTGTATTGAAGCAGATTCGCGACGAAGATCGCGGCCATCGGCTTGTCGTCCGCCGTGCCGCGGCCCAGGAAGTAGCCGTTCTCCTCCACCATCGTGAACGGATCGCGCGGCCATTCGTCGCGTCGTGCAGCGACAACGTCGATGTGCGCGAGCAGGAGAATCGGCTTGCCGGCCGCAGCACCGCGGGTGCCATGGTAGCGGACGACGAGATTGCCTTTCGTCGGCTTTCCGGCCGGGATAAGGATCTGGACGTCACTCGCTGGGAAGCCCGCGTCGCGGAAACGTTTCGCCATCGCTTCGGCAGCGCGAGTCACCGAACCGACAGAGTCTGCCGAGTTGATGGAGACGAGCTCTGCGTAGATCTCGCGCGCGGCTTGTTGGCGCGGCGAGAGCGGTGCTTGCGCGTGAAGCGCCGCGGCGGCGCAGAGTGCGGCGAAGGCGATGAGCGGTGAACGCGACATTCTGGGATCCGTCCGAAAGGCGAGAGAGTGGGGGAAGGATTCAGAATAGCTCGCGGGCCGTCGCAGCGCGACGACCACCAGTCCCGTAGCGCGCCATGAACGTCTCGACGCCTTCCTTGGCGCCGGCGATCACCTGAGTCTTTGGCGGTACCGTGCCCACCAACATGGCGCGATCGAGCGCCTCGCCGGCGACGAGGTACGCGAACTGCGCGGCCGCTCGGCGCGAGTGTGTCACACGTAGCAAGCCGGCGCCCTTCAGATGTTGGAATCCCGTCGCCAACGCCGCGATTACCTGGCCGGGTGCTCGATCGAAGTACTCCGCGGCGAGCGCTGGAAACTCCCGCGCCTCACCAATCAGCAGACGACGAAGCGCTACGACTTCTGGACGCACGATGCCGAGTGCGAGTCGGCGACCGAGATCGTCGAGCGTTGGCCGTACGTTGGCAGCCGTGACACCGATCGTGAATTCCTCGTGGAGTTCTCGCGCAAAGGCCTCGGCGAACGCGATGACATCGGTGACGATCTGCGTGAAGAGCGCGCCTTTGTCGCCGTAGTTGTTGTAAACGGTGCGCTTGGTGAGACCGGCCAATTCCGCGATCTCCTCCATGGTGGTGCCCGCATACCCCTGGCGAAGGAATAGCGTTCGCGCGGCGTCGACCACCGCGGCTCGCGTGCGCACGACACGTGGGTCGTCCTCGCGCGGTCCTGCGCGCCGATGTTTGGCGCGACGATCAACTGTTGCACTCATGGGTGAAATAGTATAGCGTGGACGCCGACAGTCCACCCCCACCATCACGGAAGGCGCACATGTCGTTGAACGCATCTGCCGGCGCGGCGCCCGGTCTCACGAAATCAGCGGGCTTCGATCGTGGCGCGGCGATCACCCGTTCACTGCTTGGCTACGGCGTCGTCGCAGGGCCGTTCTATCTCGTGGTCGGGTTGATCCAAGCATTTGTGCGCGATGGATTTTCATTCGCGCGACATCCGCTCAGCGTGCTCGCCAACGGGCCCGGTGGCTGGGTGCAGACGGTGAACTTCGCGCTCACGGGCCTCATGGTGATCGCCGCGGCCGTGGGATTCGCGCGAGTGCTTGCGCCAGCGTCGCGCGCTACGAGCTGGTGGCTCGGCACGTTCGGCGCGAGCATGGTTGCCGCGTCGGTATTTCGCGCCGATCCGATGGACGGATTTCCCGTCGGCACGCCTGTGGGACCGCCGACGTCGATGAGCACCATGGGGATGACGCACTTCATCGTCGGGACGCTCGGCTTCACCGCACTCGGCGTCAGCTGTCTCGTTGCCGCGCGGGTGTTGTCACGGCGAGGCATGCGGTCGCTCGCGCGATTTTCGCTCGCGAGCGGCATTGTCGTGCTGGTCGCGTTCTATGGTGGCGGCGTATTCGCCAACAAGTCGGGCGGGATTCTGGGAATCTGGATCTCGGTCGTCGCCGGATGGGCGTGGCTCGCCGTGTTATCCCTTCGCTTGTATCGTGTGGCGCCGGACCCGAACTGCGCGCCTCGCTAGAAGTCAAATTCAGTAGTTCATCATTTCATTGGCCATTGGTGCCACACACCGCGCGGCGCTGAGTCGAGCGCCGCGCGCGGCACATCGCCTGCCGTCGTGCCCAGCGGGGAATTGCTTCATCGCTGAGATGGCGGCACAACATGTTGTTCACGGTATCGGCGTTCGTCGTCGTCGGAGCGATGTCGGCGTTACGCCAAAGCCCCGCGACATCCGATGCGGCTGGCGCATCTGCACCCGTTCGTCGACCACCTCTCGCGGTCACGAGTGTTGATTCCACGCGCGCTCTTCGAATCGCGCACCGGGCACAGGGCGACTTCGAGACGCTGCGACGCCGACTCCTGCCGCGCGCGACACTGACCGGCGCCAACGGCTGTGACGCCGTCGTCGGCCGCTACTGTTACATCCAGCAAGTCGCGTCCGCCGCGCCCCCAGAGGCGTATGAGGTCGTCGCGGCGCGACGGCAGCTTCTGGCGACGCTCGACAGCCTCGGCGCCATGGTTCCCGGTGACCGGTGGATCCTCGGCCAAAAGATTCGCTATCTCGTCGAGGCGGGAAAGCCACAGGCCGCCGATAGCACCGGCGTCGTATGCGCGGCCAGCGCAGCAACCCCGGCAACGAAGAGCTGGTGTCTCGCGCTCATTGGATATACGGCGCAGCAGTACGGCCAGTACTCCCGTGCCGATGCTGCGTTCACCTCGGCACTCGCCGAGATGCCCGAGCCGGACCGCCGCAAATGGGACGATCTCGCGATGCTACTCGGGCGGCGCGCTGCTGGACCGTACCGAAGCGCAGAGGGCGAACCACGCGACTCGATGACGGCGGCGTTCTGGCGACTCGTTCAGCCGCTGTACATGACGAGCGTGAATGATTTGCGCACGGAGTTCTTCGCCCGCATCACTCGGATGTACATCGAGCAGGACAGTCGGACCGTGCTGAGCGACTGGCTGCGCACGGACGATCGCGAGACGCTACTGCGCTACGGTGTTGCGCTCTGGTACACGCAGGGCGAGGTGCAGCGCGGCGCGTTGGAGCCGCCGCAAATCGCCGGTATTCGGCGCGTGCCGGCCTTCAACTTCTTCCCCGACGCGCACGTGTTCGCGTCGCCTGATCAGCTGTCGGCCGAAGACTGGGAGTTCTGGAACGTGGAGAGCAGGCCGACGTATGCCCCGGTGTGGGCAGGCAGTCTTCAGCCACTCGTGGACAATCAGGTCTCGCTCTTTCGTCGCGGCGACTCGGCGCTCATCGTCGCAGCGTTCGCTATCAACGATGACGCAGCACTCGGACAGACACGGCGGGCGGGTGCATTTGCGGCGATCGTCGATCGTGGCGGTGTTCTCCCGCCAATCGGCAAAACGATCGAGAACGCCGGTCTCAACGTGGTATCGACACTCATGGCGCCGTGGCGTCCGATGATCGTCAGCCTGGAGGTTCTGGATTCGGCGAGACGAGCCGCAGGCCGTATGCGATTCGCACCAAAGCTGCCACAGTCGGGCACGCGTCTGGGTCTTTCAGATCTCTTATTGTACGCGCCGCGCGATTCAGCGCCAAAATCGCTCGATGAAGCAGTACCGCTCGCGCTACGGGCGTTGCGCGTGCCGAGTAATCGGCAGATTGGCATTTTCTGGGAGACGTATGGCGTCCGTCCCGATGGCGAGACGCTCGAATACGCGCTGGCGGTGGAACGGATCGATCAAGGCTTGATCCATCGGTCGCTCGTGAAGCTGGGAGTCATGGACCCCGAACGAGGACTCAGCTTGCAGTGGCGCGAGGTACCGTCTGTTGCTGGTCAGATCGCGTCGCGCGGATTGACGGTCGATCTATCGCGGCTCAACCCGGGACAGTATCGCGTGCGGCTGATGTTGGCATCCGGGGCCGATCTGCCAATAGTCGCTGAACGAGTCATTGCAGTCTTTTAGCCCAAGTCGTGACTCACGCTTCAGCCGCCGGCGATCGAAGCGGGAGCGATTGAGGAAGGCCGAACCACGCGAGCACACTGTCTTCGAAGCGCGTCATTGCGGAGATGCGATCGCCGGCGAGAGTGAGCACGATGAGTCCGACCGCGTGAGGAGCGTCGGTTTCTCCGCGCAGATACGTGCCGAACGCGGGTTGGCCATTGGCTCGCGTCGGCACCAAGTCGAATCTGCGACCGGCACCAAAGATTCCGCTGCAGAAACGGGCGACGATGTCGCGGCCTTCGTACTCGAACGGCATCGGCGGCATTGCGATGAAGACGTCGTCCGTCAGCAATGCGACTAGCGCGTCGAGATCAGCGGCTTCGTACGCGCGAACGAACTCTGCGACGAGAGCGTCCTCGGAACGCGAGCCAGGAGCGGGACCTGGTTCGTGATTGGCGGATGATCGCTGGCGCTGCTGCATACTCGATCGCGCGCGTTTGAGGGCGCTATTCACCGCATCGAGCGTCGTGTCGAGCATCTCTGCAACTTCGCTCGCGTGAAAGCCCAGTACATCGCGCAGGATGAGTACGGCGAGTTGGCGAGGCGGCAGGATCTGAAGTGCGGCAACGAACGCCAGCGAGATGGATTCGGTCTGCTCGTAGCGCGCCTCGGGTCCGAGCGGCTCGATCGAACCGTCGAGTAAAGCGTCGGGCCAAGGCTCGAGCCATACTGCCTCACCAAATCTCGTCGGCTCCAGGTGCTGCACGCCGGGAATGTCCCACTCCTTGGCAAGTCGTCGCCGCGCCGATCGACGCGCGTTGAGGCAGCGATTTGTCGCGATTCGATACAACCACGTGCGCAGCGAGGCGCGTCCGGCAAAACCGCCGAGTCCCTGCCAGGCCGTCAGCAGCGTGTCTTGCAACGCGTCTTCGGCGTCCTGCAGCGAGCCGAGCATTCGATAACAATGGACCTGCAGCTCGCGGCGGTGCGGTTCAGTGAGCGTTCGGAACGCGTCGCCGTCGCCCGCACGCGCGCGAGCGATCAGGTCATTCGTCACAATGCTCAGCGTCGTTTCGCCGCGGTCGGGCACCGTATAGCACTCCATGTCTGGATAGACACCGGCCGAACGTCAAAATGGGCGGTCGGTGTGCGCCCAGTTTCTCCGTGTCGTGGTGTCTGCATTGGCGTCGACGAAAACGAAATGACAGCCACACACGGAGAGATAGAGATGATACTACAGGACAAGGTTGCGGTGATCTATGGAGCTGGGGGCGCAATCGGCGGTGCGGTCGCGCGAGCATTTGCGGCTGAGGGAGCCAAGGTCTTTCTCACCGGTCGCGTCCAGGCCCCAGTCGCGTTGGTTGCGAAGGACATCACGTGGGACGGCGGATCCGCGGACGTCGCCGAGGTGGATGCGCTCGATGAGCGAGCCGTGGGCGACCATCTACAGTCAGTCGTCGATCGTGCCGGTCGCGTCGACATTTCGTTCAATGCCGTCGGGCTTCCAGACGGAAACATCGTAGGCACTCCGCTGGCCGATTTGGACCTCGCGCAGTTCTGTCTACCGATCGCGGCGTACACGACGTCGTACTTCCTGACCGCGCGTCTGGCTGCGCGACAGATGATCCCGAACAAGCGTGGCGTGATCATGACCGTTACGTCCCTCCCTGCGCGCGCGGGCACGCGACTGAACGGAGGTTACGGCGCCGCGCACGCGGCAAAGGAGGCGCTGACTCGAGACCTCTCGTGCGAACTCGCGCCGCTGGGTATTCGCGTCGTCGGTCTGCGGCCGCACGGAATGCCGGAGACGAGCACGATGCGCGAGCTCTTCGACCTCAAGGCGACCGGGATGACGTGGGAGCAGTTCCAAGGGTATCTCGCCAACTCGACGCACCCAAAGCGAGTGATGGCGCTCGACGAGGTAGCCAACATGGCGGTCTTCATGGCGTCGGACCGAGCGAGTGGGATGACTGGAACGACCGTCAACCTGACTATGGGCAGCCTGGACGACTAGCGTATTTTTGAATGCATGACGATCAACGCACGGCGCTGAGCCGATGGAGAACCTCACGCACTCTCTGATCGGCGCGACGCTCGCCGAGGTGTTCGTACCGCGCTCCGCCTCACCGGCGAAGCGCGGTTTCTTTTTCACTGTCGGCGTCGTCGCGGCGAATCTTCCTGACGCTGATTTGCTGTACACGCGCATCACGCCGCCACCGATCGGATATCTGCTTCATCATCGCGGCCACACGCACACGCTCGTCGGCATCGCGCTGTTGGGGCTCGCATTTGGCGCACTGTATTTCATTCCGCGCGTGCGTCGTGGCCTCGCCGATTGCGGCGGGCGATTCTGGGGGATCGTGGCGTGCGCACTGCTGAGTCACATCGTCGCCGATTCGTGGAACAGCTATGGTGTGCATCCGTTCTGGCCGTTCGACAATCGTTGGTTCTACGGCGACGCCATCTACATCTATGAGCCGTGGTTGTGGATCATCCTCGGGGTGACGGTCGCGATGAACACGCACGCGCGATCGACCAAGTTCGCGCTGTCGGCGCTGTTGATCGCGCTGCCGCTCGCAATGACCGGCTTGCGAATGATCTCGGCGGTGAATCTCGGCTTGTTAGCGATTGGCGCGGCGGTTTGGGCTGTGGTTGCCGTTCGATGGACGCCGAAGCGTCGTGCGGCTGCATCGCTCGTGATAGGAGCGGTGTTCGTGCTGTCGATGTTCGGATTGAATCGAGTTGCTCGAGCAAAGATCGATCCGTCGCTGGCTGGGACACCGCGTGGCGAGATGCTCGATGCCATTATGAGTCCGCGTCCGGCGAATCCGATGTGCTGGACGACGATTGTCGTGGAACGGAATCTTTCGGCGGACGCGTACACCCTGCGTCGCGGGACGATCTCTGTCGTGCCGAATGGATGCTCGTCGCAGTGGGAGCACGCGTGGGCGCCGGCCGACTCACAGTCGCTGTCAGGTCTGCGGGCGTTGAGTGCGAACAACTGCCGGGTACGGGCGTGGTTGATGTTTGGACGCGCGCCATACGTCCGTGGCGGGCGGATTGCGGACTACCGCTTCGGCAGCACGAGCGAAGGAAATTTTTCGAGTATGCTGATCGACGACGGATCGAACCCAACGCTGTGCCCGCCGAACCTGCCGCCGTGGCAAATGCCGAGAGCTGATCTGGTGGGAGGGTGATCTCAGCCGCCGAAGGGACTACCGAATTCTCCGAGTACAGCCTTTCGGAGTCTAGCCGTCGGCGTAAGTTCGTCTGCTAGTGTTCACTCATGGAAAGGGATTTGCGATGACCCTACGCCCTGTCCTGGCAAGCATCGGTGTTACTGCCGTCCTCGTTGTCGCCGCCTGCTCGGAACGACCGACTGAGACCGCGGTTAGTGTTTCACCGACCGATAAGACATCTCGCGAAGGGCTTTCGATTTCAACGCCGGCGGCCGAGGGCATCACCGACGCGGCCTTGAAGACGCTGATCGACAACGCGACGGCGCAGAAGAGCGACGCCATCGTCATTCTTCGCAACGGCAAGCTCGTATACGAGAACTATTTCGGCGGCCTCGATTCCCCGATGGCTGCGATGTCGGGAAGCAAGTCATTCGTCGGACTCGCGTTCGGGTACCTTCTCGCGGACCACAAGCTCACCTCGCTCGATGAGCGCGTGTCGCTCGTCCTGCCGCGCTTTGCCGACGTCGATCCGCGAAAGGCAGACATCACCTATCGCCAGCTGTTGTCGCAGAGTTCAGGACTCGATCCCACTCGCGCCGGCGGGACCGTCGGCGACATCGAAGCGCACGCCATCGCGGCGCGCACGATGTTCCCGCCAGGAACAGGCTGGCAATACTCCAATCAGGGAATCGATTTTCTCGCCGACCTCGCGGGTCACCTCGCGGGAAAGCCGATGGATCAGTACTTGAACGAGAAGCTGTTCACGCCGATGGGAATCACGTCGGTGAGCTGGTATCGAGACCCGCGCGGCGTTCCACTCGGCGCTGGAGAGATGAGCATTCGCCCACTCGATCTGGCGAAAATCGGCCAGGCGATTCTCGATGGCGGCGTATGGCAGGGCAAGAGTGTGATCTCTCCAGAGTGGATGACGCAGTCCACCGCGACATCGACGACCTTCGCGCTCGACTACGGTCTCCTATGGTGGCGTCTCGTCGATTACAACAGCATTGGGATCACGCCCGACCTGCTGGCGCAGTGGCGTTGGATGGGCGCTGCCGATTCGACGACGGCAAAACTCCAGCCTCTCTCTTCGAACACTTATTCATCGACGTCCGCGTTGTACGCGGCGATATCGGCGCGGTTGACGGCCAACGAGTACGCTGCTTTCGTGCAGTGGCTCTCTACGGGCGATCATTTCCCGTTCTACCGCGTACTTGCGACGAGCCAACTGTTTGGCTTCGCCGCCGAAGGTTGGTTGGGCCAGTACCTCACGATCTTTCCGGATAAGAAGATCGTCGCAGTCCGAATGCGCCGAGCGCTTCCCGCTGACTACGCCTCGACGACTGAGGTGAACGCCTATTCGGCCTTCCCGCACGACGTCTTTCACCTGGTGCCGTAGCCCATTCCAGCTAAGAGTCGAGAGATGCCAACCAAGCGTCCAACTACGATCGCTGAGTACATCCGTGCCGCACCACGCGTGGGCCAGCCGCACCTACGCCAACTTTACGCAATCCTCAAGAGCGTCGCGCCCGACGCTGAGGAGGCGATCAAGTGGGGAACTCCATTTTTTGTCGAGCCGCGATTCTTGTTCGCGTTCGCCGCGTTCAAGGCTCATCTCAACTTCACCCCATCACCGTCTGGCCTGAAGCCGTTTCTCAAGGAACTCGAGCAGCATCAGACCACGCCCAAGGGCATGCTGCAGGTTCCCTACAACAAGCCCCTGCCTGAGGATCTAATTCGCAGGATCGCCGAGCGTCGCCTCATCGATGTGAGCCAACGCCGCGACGACAATTTTTGGTAGTGCGATGACGCGCCGGCGCGGGGACTACGCCGGCGTCGAAATTCTCCCAGCGCCCAGACGTCGCCGTGCGACGTTCTCGACTTCCCGCTGTGCTTCCGCGAGTCGATTCACGTCATCGCCAACGGCACGCGCTGCATCCATCAACGTCGTGAGTGGCGCGAGATCGGCGGCGCCGGCGTGCAGACGCAAAAGGTCGAGACGAATTCCCTCGAGTGCAGCGACGCTCTCCGCGAGGTACTTCGCCGCCGCATTCCTCCGCGCGGCCAACACTTCAGCCCCACCGGCATCGGACGGAGCCAGTGCCGCGATCACATCCATCTCGGCGCGCGCTTCCGCTGCACGCGCTTCGAGCGATGAGACGATCGCCGGCAGGTCGGCAAGCTGCTCTTTATAGGCTTTCGGTAGCGCAGCGAAGAGCTCTGACGCTGCGACGCCGAGCGCTGCTTCGGTCGCGCGAAACGCGGACGCACCCGCGAGCTGCGATCGTTCGGGCGCGCCGAGTTTGCGCGCCAGCCATTGTCCCGCGCGACCCTTCCAGAGACGCTCACGAATTCCCGTCTGCCACCACTGACGGATTTTGGTGGGGACGAACCGCACATCGAGCGCGTTGCTCACGGCGCCGAGCGCCAATGTGCTGATCACCGGCGCGAACATCAGCAAAGCCTGGCCACGGTTCTCGTGGAGAATGCCGTTCGCGGCGAGTACGAACGTGACCGCAAGCCACGCCGCCGATGTGGCGGTGGCGACTCGCAGCACTCGATGCGCGCCCGGCTCCGCTTCACTGCGAGCGACCGCATCAGTTTCCGCGCGCTCGCGTCGCTCGACGTCGAGTGCCGCGCGAAGGTCGGCGAGCGTGTGGCCGCTACGGAATTGGCGGCGCGCCTGGTTGAGGTGGAAGCCGATGATGGGAAATAGTGGCGCCGCGGCGATCGCGGCCAAGCGCACGATGTCGGCGGGCCCGTCGGGCCGCTGGCCGGCCAACCACACGACGAGGTTGGCCGACGTCAGGAAGCCGAACAGACCGGTCCACGCCATGTACGGAACCAGAAGCGGATTGCGCGCGGAGAGCCACGCGCGCAACGTCGGCGGAAGCGCGGGCCGAGCGTCGGGCAACGGAGCGAGCGCGTCGGCCAGTTCTTCTCCGTCGGCGAAACGCTCAGCGGGATCGCGCGCGAGACTTCTGTCGATCGCCGCGCCGAGCGCGCTGGGCAGCCCAGGTGCAGCGAGCATTACGCTCGGCGGAGCCTCGGTCGCTTGGCGTACGAGCAGCGCGGGCAGGTTCGAGGACTCGAACGGCAGGCGACCGCTAACCGCGAGATAGCCCACCACGCCAAGCGAGTAGATGTCGCTGCGTCCGTCGACTGCTTCACTCGCAGCCTGCTCGGGACTCATGTAGTGCGCGGTGCCCATGATTTTGCCCGGGTCGCTCGCGTTGTCGAGGTCTTCACCGGCGCGCGCGATGCCGAAGTCGGTCACGAGCGCGCGCCCCGTACCAGCCTCGAGCATGATGTTGTCGGGTTTCACGTCGCGGTGAACGATGCCGCGTCCATGCGCGTACGCGAGCGCCCACGCGACCTCGCGTAGTACACGCGTCGCGTCGGCGGGTGCAAGCGGACCGCGCGCGCGGAGTCGTTCGCCGAGTGTTTCGCCGTCGACGTAGCTCATGACGAAGAAAACGAATCCGCGTGCTTCGCCAACGCGATGGATCGGGACGATATGCGGATGCGACAGGCCAGCCGCGGTGCGGGCTTCGCGGACGAATCGTTCGCGCGCTTCCGGCGTCGTGGCGAGATGCGACGGTAGGACTTTGATGGCGACGTCGCGATCGAGCTGTACGTCGCGGGCGAGGTATACCACACCCATGCCGCCACGCCCGAGTTCGCGCTCGAGCGAGTACTCGCCGGCCAGCGCGGCCTGCAGGTCGAGAAACTCGGTGGATGGATGGGTCACGGTCGGCGTGGTGCGAGCTGGAAGGTGGCGCGGAGTGAGTCAGCCTTTGCAACGCAAAGTACTCTAGCGAAGCGAGGCCGGCAACAGTTACGTTCCCGGCATGACGCTGCGAGAACTGCTTGGGACGGAACTGCCGATTATCCAAGCGCCCATGGCTGGGTCGCAGGGGAGCGCGCTCGCCATCGCGGTGTCCAACGCTGGCGGTCTGGGTTCACTCCCATGCGCGACGATCGGCCTGGATGTGCTTCGACAGGAGCTTGCCGCGATCGTCGCGCAGTCGACGCGGCCGTTCAACGTCAACTTCTTCTGTCATACTCAGCCGCAGCCGAACGCAGAGCGGGAGGCCGAGTGGCGAGCGGCACTCGCCCCATACTTTAGCGAACTTGAAATCGACACAGCAGCGATTCAGGCGGGTCCCGGTCGATTGCCTTTCAGCCGCGACGCGCTCGACGTCATCCGCGAATTTCGGCCGCCGGTCGTGAGCTTTCACTTTGGCCTGCCGTCGGCAGAATTGTTGGCCGAGGTGCGTGGCTGGGGCGCCAGAATTCTTTCGTCGGCGACCACTGTCGACGAAGCGCGCTGGTTGGAGGAGAAGGGCGTCGACGCGATCATCGCCCAGGGTATCGAAGCGGGTGGACATCGCGGAATGTTTCTGTCGGAGGACGTGAACACGCAGATCGGCACCTTTGCGTTGGTGCCGCAGATCGTGCGCGCGGTGAGGGTGCCAGTCATCGCCGCCGGTGGTATCGCTGATACCGCAGGCGTTGCCGCTGCAATCGCACTTGGCGCGGCAGGCGTTCAGGTAGGAACCGCGTATCTACTCTGTCCCGAAGCCGCGACGAGCAGCATTCATCGCGCGGCGCTGAAGAGCGATGCCGCACGCAACACCGCGATCACGAATCTGTTCACTGGCCGCCCCGCCCGCGGTATCGTGAATCGCCTCATGCGCGAGCTAGGCCCGATGAATTCGCTAGCGCCCTCATTTCCGTTGGCCGCGAGCGCGATTGCGCCGCTCCGAGCTGCGGCCGAGCGGCGCGGTCGCGGAGATTTCTCATCGCTGTGGGCGGGGCAGAACGCGACCGGATGCAAAGAAATCTCGGCCGCCGCTCTGACGCGGGAACTAGCCGCTGACTCGGGTCTTTCGCTTGACCGAATAGACGTTCAACAGCGAAACGAGATGCAGATAACGAGTATCATACCGCAACTGCGAACCACCGATCTAGCGGCGTCGATCCGATTCTACACGCAGATACCAGGATTTATTCTGGACTTCGAGTATGAAGACTTCTATGCCGGCATTCGGGTTGGCGCACAGGTCTTTCATCTCAAACTCGTCGATGCGAAGGATCCATCGATCGATGTCGTGGCTCGTGATGAGCACTTTCACCTGTGCTTCCAGACTCCCGATGTAGAGGCCGCCGCCGAGGCGATTCGCGTTGTTGGAATTCCGTTCGTGCGAGAGCCGCACGCGACGCCGTGGGGGACGCGCGAGTTCGTGATCCGTGACGACCAAGGGCATACGTTGTACTTCGCCGAACCCGTAAGTAGATGAATGGGTCGCATCGCGCACGGCTCATCTATCTCCTGGCTGCCGTTTCGACAATCGTGGTTGGCCTGTGGGTGCACCGCGGTGCGGTCTCTCTGAGCGCCGGCGTGCGAGACGTACTTGGCGACGCCCTCTGGGCGGTGATGATGACATGGTTTGTCGCCGCCGCCTTTCCCGCCGTAGGATTGCTGTCGCGCGCGGCGTTGGCGTACGGGATCTGCGCCGCCGTCGAGACGAGCCAGCTCATTCATACTCCTACACTCGACGCGATTCGCGCGACAACGCTCGGAGGTCTGGTACTCGGGAGCGGGTTTGACCCGCGCGATCTCGCCGCGTATGCAGCCGGAGTTGCCGCTGCGGTTCTACTCGAACGAACGGCGCGTCGGACCGGAACTCGTCGCGTGCCTTCATGAACACGTGGGCAGCCCGAACATTGGCGGTTATCGCAATGCTCCACGCGGCCGCGTGCGGTCGTCACGACTCCAGTCGCGTCGACGCCACGACGCTCGAGCAGGACTCGACTGGCCCACGCCTACGCGTGACGATCGTTGGCAGTCCCGACGATCCGCGCGTGGCGCCGGCACGAGAGGCCGTCGCGTTCTGGAATCGTGAATTCCTCAGGCTCGGCCGTCGCGTCCATTTCGACTCGGTGAGCGTTCGCGCGGACTCAGTTCCCGACGAGTTGCTTCGTTCCGCGAGCGGCGAGGCAGTGATCGGCCGAGGGCCGGCGACGACGCGCCTTCGCGCGTCGCTAGCTGGTGTGCCGGCGGATATCGTGATTGCCCTGTCGCACACGGACCTCATCTCGTTCAGCGTACAGTGGCAAGCGAAGAGCGTAGGAGTCGTGGGCATACGCCGAGCGGATATTCCGCCGCTGTCGCTGCCGAACACCGTGCGCAATGTGGTAGCGCATGAACTCGGCCACGTACTGGGGCTGGACCACAATAGCGATGCAAAAACACTCATGTGTGGTAGGCCTGCCTCCTGTCGCCCAGCGGCCTTTGCGTCGGACAGTGCTCGATTCTTTCCGCTGACCGTCAGCGATGAACAACGATTACGGAACCGGTGGCCATAACGAAATAGACGTGCGCCCATAGATCCATGGTCTAGCATCGGCGACGCGGATGCGGTTCATTCTCGCGGCCGGTGAAGTCATGCAGCCCATACCCCTCCCATGGAGCTCGAGCATGCGCATTAGGTCATGGTGTAGGTCGTTGGCATTCCTCTTGGCCGTCGCGCCTGCAGCAGCGGCGCAGACCGGAGCGATCGCGGGACGCGTGACCAACGCGACGACGGGCACGCCAGTCCCCCGAGCAAACGTGCAGGCCATCGTCGGACAGGAACGACGAGCCTCGGCGATCGCTGACGAACAGGGACTCTATAGAATCACGGGACTCGCGGCCGGCAAATACACCGTGTCGGTCAGTCGCGTCGGCGACCAGCTTCGACGCATCGAGAACGTCGTGGTTCGCGACGGAGCGACGACGACCGTGGATGTTGCGACGAGAGTTGTGGCGATCCAGCTCGAGCAGGTCGTGACGTCGGCGACGGGAAAACCTGACAAGGTCGTGGACGCGCCGGCCGACGTCAGCATCATCACGCAGCAAGCAATTGCGACGCGTCCATCGCTGACCATCGCCGATCACATCAAGGGTGTGCCGGGCGTGGACGTGTCGACGGGCGGCATCGTTCAGTCGAACATCGTTACGCGCGGCTTCAACAACGCGTTTTCGGGCACGCTACTCACGCTGCAGGACTATCGCTTTGCGACGGTTCCGTCGCTGCGCGTGAACGTTCCCTTTCTCTTTACGAGCATCAACGAGGATATCGAGCGCGTCGAGATGGTGCTCGGACCTGCGGCGGCGCTGTACGGTCCGAACAGCTCGTCGGGCGTCATGCACATCGTCACGCGATCGCCGTTCGATTCGCCAGGAACGACACTCACGCTCGACGGTGGTTCGAGATCCATTGCGCGCGGGTCGGTGCGCAATGCAGGAATCATCAATCCGAAGGTCGCGTACAAGATTTCGGCCGAAGTGATGCGCGGCGAAGATTGGCACTACACCGATCCCGGCGAACCTACAACGCTGACGCACAATGGCCAGCCCGTCAAACGCGATTTCGATGTGAATCGCTTCGTGACGGAAGCTCGACTCGACGTGCGTCCCACGGAGGGGATGGAGCTTACGTCAACGTACGGACTCACGAACGTCGGCAGTGCCATCGACCTGACCGGTGCCAACGGTGCCGCGCAGGTGAAGAACTGGCGCTACCAGAGCATGCAGGAGCGTCTCCGCTGGGGAAATCTGTTCGCGCAGGTGTTCATGAACATCAGCGACGCCGGCAACAAGGACTCGCTCGATCAGACCGGCACATTCCTTCTTCGCACTGGCCAGCCGATCGTCGATCAATCGCGTGTTGCGGCCGGCTCCATCCAGCATTCGTTCGACGTCGGCTCGCGTCAGCGATTCATCTATGGCGGCGACTACACGTGGACCAATCCGCGCACCGGCGGGACGATCGACGGTCGCAACGAAGATGACGACAACGTCACCGAATACGGTGGATACATCCACTCGCTCACGCGTCTGAGTCCGCAGTGGGAATTGACGGCCGCTCTGCGCGCCGACCGCAACGATCGCCTCGACGGCACGTTCTTCTCGCCGCGCGCCGCGCTGGTGTTCAAACCGACAGAGTCGCAGAATTTTCGCTTCACGTTCAATCGTGCGTACTCCACGCCGGCCAACTTCTCGTTTTTCCTCGATCTGATTCAGGCGCACAACGTCAGCGGCCTGCCGTACGATGTGCGCGCCATGGGCGTTCCGCCTCAGGGCGGATGGGACTACCGACGCAGCTGCGCGGCGGCGCTCGCCGGTGGTTTGTGCATGCGCTCACCGTTCATTTCGGCGCTCGGACCGGCAAACACTTTCGTCGACGCGAACGCGGCCGCGTACTACCAGACGGCGTTGGCGATCGTGAAACCGCAGCTGCCAGCATCCGTTGCTGGCCTGATTCCAATTCTCAACGCACTCAATCCAACGAGCTCGCAGATCGGTTCAGTCTTGCGGTATCTCGTTGGCAACGGCGCGGCGGTCGATCCATCGTCCGTGACACGCATCGATCCGCTCAAGGCATCGTTCGTCAACAACTACGAGGTCGGCTACAAGGGACTCGCCGGCAGCTCCACGCGTCTCTCGGCGGCTGGATGGTATCAGCAGCGGATCAACTTCATCACCGCCGCGCAGATCTCGACGCCGAACGTCTTCCTCGATCCAACGTCGCTCGGCGCATATCTCGGCGCGCAGATCACCGGCGCACTCGTCGCGCAGGGTCTGCCTGCAGCGCAAGCACAAGCAACGGCCGCCGCCGCCGCACCGGCGATTGCCGCTGGCTTGGCGAAGGTCCCGCTTGGAACGGTCACGTTCGACAATGCGAAGTTGGCGAACCGTCCGGACGTTCTGTTCACGTACCGCAACGTGGACAAGACGATCACGCTGTGGGGTGTAGACCTAGGCTTCGACCAGACGCTGACGGAACGCTTTTCGGTTGAAGGGACGTACTCCTTCGTCAACAAGGACAGCTTCTCCGAGGTCGCTGATCCAGGTGCCGGACCGCTGCGCATCAATTCTCCAAAGAACAAGGGTTCGCTCACCGCACACTTCAACGACAACAACAGCGGCTTCAAGGCTGAAGTCCGCGCGCGTTACTCCGACGGATTTGCCGTGAACTCCGGCGTGTACGCGAGCGGCGTAACCTTCGCGTCGCCCGGCACGACCTGCGGAGCGAACGGAGTGGGTTGCTATCAGTATCCGGCGGTGCCGACAGCAACGCTGCTCGATGCGGGCTTTTCGCTCGCGCTTCCCAAGATCGGAAAGGGAGCGAGCTGGTCCGTGAACGCGACGAACTTGCTCGACAAGCGGACGCCGACGTTCGTCGGTGTACCGTCGCTCGGCCTGCTCGTGATGACGCGGCTGCAATACAACTTCTGAGGTCTCGGGTCTCTGGTCTGAGGTCTCAGGGGTAACGGCATAGACGTCGCCGGATCTCGGTGGAGCAACTGAGGTCCGGCGGCTTCCGTTTGAGGGTGTTTGGGCCCTACCTTGGGCGCGACTCCAACAGAAGCATCGTATCATGGCCTTTCCAGCTACCGCCTATCGTGTCATGCTCGCGTCGCCCAGCGACGTGTCGAGCGAACGCGCCATCGTCCGTGAAGTCCTCGCCGAATGGAACGCGGCGCACGCCGAGCGCCGCGGGCTCGTGCTCTTGCCGCTTGGTTGGGAAGTAGACATCGCGCCAGAGATGGGCGATGCGCCACAGAGCATCATCGATAAGAGAATCCTAACAGAAGCCGATCTGCTGGTCGGCATCTTTTGGACGCGCATCGGTACGGCGACGGCCAAATACGCGAGTGGTGCCGTGGAGGAAATCGAGGAGCACGTCGCCGCCGGCAAGCCGGCGATGCTCTACTTCTCGTCGGCGCCAGTGTCGGTCGACTCCATTGACGCGACGCAATACGCCGCGCTGAAGACCTTTCGCACCGCATGTCAGTCGCGCGGACTGTACGAGAGCTACACCAGTCTCGATGAGTTCCGTCGCGATCTGTCGCGACAACTGCAGATCCGAATGAACGAAGCGCCGTTCGTCGGCATGAGCGACAAGGGTGCACCGGCGACGACCACAGCGGTGTCCGGACAACAGGCTGAGCTCAGCGCCGAGGCACGCCAACTCCTCGCGGCCGCAGCTCAGGATTCGGCGGGGATCATCATGCGAATGCAATACGGCGGCGGGACGACGATTCAGGCGAACGACACCGTGTTTACGGATGACTCGAATGCGCGGAGCGTCGCACTCTGGGAGAGTGCGATCGAAGAGCTCGAGGCGCATGGGTTCGCGAAGGCTGGCGGCCCGTCGCGCGAGATCTTCTCGCTCACGCGCAAAGGCTTCGAGACCGGAGACACGTTGAAAGCCTGAGCGGTGCTACGCTGTGGCCGTGATGATGTGGCCCGCTGTGCCAACCTTGAGCGTGTCGCGTCGATTGGTGAAGAACCGCGCAGTCAGTTCCTTCGGTCCAAGATCGAGAATATTGCGAAAGCCCATTTCCGACATCGATGCTCGGAGCGCGGCAGGATCGAAGTAGCCGCGAAACGGTTCGCCGTGACTAGCAACCCGCGCCGCGAGCATCATCACGGCGGCGCGTTGCAAGAAGGGGAGTGACTCGGGCGGGACGCTATAGTCGAATGCGATGCCGCCGCCACCGCGAGCCAACTCTGCGACCGTCGTGAGTGTGGCGAGCACGGTCGGCGGTTCGAGGTAAGGCGTGACGCCGAGCCACGAGAAGAACGTCGGGCGCGAAGTGTCCAGGCCGGCCTCGATCAGAACGTCGGTGAGTGCCTGACGATCAAAGTCGATTCCTGCATACGTGACCGAGCTCGGGATGTCGATGCCGCCGGCCTCGAGGCGTTCGTGCTTCCACGCTTGCGTTGCTGGAAAGTCGACCTCGAATACACGTAGGTCCGGAAACGGATTCCGATACGCGAACGTGTCGAGGCCGGCGCCGAGCACGACGTACTGTCGCACGCCGCGCGCAACCGCTTCGGCGAGCGCGTCTTCGGCGACGCGGCTGCGCGCAACCAGAAAGGCTCGCAGGTACGGCGCAAAGCGTCCGCGCTCGAACGACTCGGGCGATGCCTGCAACTCCGCCGCGCGCTGTGCGCCGATGATCTTCAACGCAATCGGATCGTCGTGCACGAGCGGGCGTGCGTCCATCACCTGATGCGCTGCCCGCCGGAGAGCGACGCGATACGCCGTGATACTCGGTTTGCTCTCGATCATCGGACCGTGAAGCTCATGGCGAAATTCTACCTACTCTTGGCTTCAGGGCCAACAAAAGAAAGCGGGAAGCGAGATAACCCTCGCTTCCCGCTTCCTGTCCTTCTTCCCGCTTCTCGTTACTTGTGCAGAACCAGGATCGAGATGCGGCGATTCTGCGCTCGGCCAGCGTCGGTCGAGTTGTCGGCAACCGGGTGCTCATCACCGTAGCCCTGCGACTGCAGACGGCTTGCGGCAATGCCCTTCTTCAGAAGCGCGGCACGAACCGCGGCGGCACGCTCTGCCGAGAGCTTCTTGTTCGTGGCGGCGTTGCCGACGTTATCGGTGTATCCGCCGATCTTGATCGATGCATTCGGATACGCCTTGAGGATCGTCGCAACGTTCGTCAGCTGATCATCCGAATCCGGCGTCAGGTGCGCCGAGTTCGACGCAAAGTTGATTCGATCGAAGTCGAACCACGTCGTGGCATCGGTCGGGCGTGACGGATCACTGATGAAGCCGAAGAGTCGTGATTCCACACCACCCGCGGGAACGTTGAGAACCGTTCCATTCGGCAGCGTGATCGAACCGGCCGACGGAACCGCCGGCGTCACCGTCGACGGCGTCATTGCCGACTCAGGTGCTACCATCGATGGTGCGATCGTACCGGCCGCCGTCGACGTATCGACGATCGGCGCGCGGTGCGAGCGTGCGCGCGCACCCCAGAACAGCGCGATCACCGCAAGCGCGGCGACCGTGGGCCAGAGCCAGCGCGAACCGCCGCGCTTCTGTGGCACACGCTCTCTGGTCGTTACGTATTCAGGCGTCTTGCGGGCGCCTTCGATCGGCACTTCACGCTCACGCGTCGTGTCGACGCCGAGTGCGTTCGCCAGCCCTGGGGGCGCGGCGCGCATGATGTTGGCCTTCTCGTCGGACATCACACGCGAGAACTGGTTCTGGTCGAGCCCAGCCGAGCGCACGTGACGTCCGAGGAAGCCGAGCACCAGCGGCGCGGCAAAGCGCATGATCGATGAAACCGACGTGAGGCTCAATCCGCTCGAGCGCGCCACGACGTCATTCACCGCCGACGCACGGTTGCCGAACAGATCGGAAAGAAAACGGCTGCTGACGCTGCCGAGTCCTTTGCCTGATTCTGCTTCCGCAGCGTACGCCGCGGGATCGATTTCCTGAACTGAACTGTTCGGGCTCGAGATCAGGTCGAATACCTGACGCATCATTCCGGAATCGCCGGCCTTGTTGGCAATACCGGCAAGAATGGATGATGAGCCGGCCTGAAGGCCGCGAGAAATGTTCTGAGGGTCTTCGCCAAGTCGCTCAGCGACTTTTGAAGCGTACCCTTGATTGATCAGCTGTCCGAAGTTGTCGAGTAAACCCATGGTTCTCCATCTCCACCGACAAAGACTGCGTTCGCTTCCCGTTCCAGCCTCTATAAAGCAAGGGGCGAGCGCGCAGGATTTGTCAGGATGGAGAATCGACGATCAGCTCGGGGCATCCCGCTCTTCGGCGGAGCCAATTGAGCGAGCTCAGGACCGCACGTCGCGCGACGATCCAGCAGACGAGGCGGTGTCGCCCAGGGAAATCGAGCAGCATGATGCCGGCAATGATCGTGAGAATTCCCTGACCGGGGAGCACGAGCATCGCGATGCCAATCAGCACGAAGAAGATGCCGAGCAGATTCTTGCCGACGATCAAAAGTGCGCGAATGACTGGATGACGATCAGACCACGGCAGCGCATGATGTCGTCCGCGCGTGAAGTAGTCGCGTGGAATGCGCACGACCATCCAGGGAATCAGCAAGGCGCTCAGCGCCAGCGTGATGACCGAGACAACGGCGAGCCAGAGAAGAATCGTCTGGTGACTGCGAACCCAATCCAGCATACGACGTCGCTGCCTTACGTCATCGCGTAGACGACGAGGTTCACCGCGAACTTCGTGTTGTCGCGGGCGCGAAAGCGTTTGTTGCGCCAGTCGTAATCCCACTCACAGCCGTAGTCCTGATTGGCGTAGAGCACACCGAGTCGGCCGTGTCGCTCGACGCCGCGCAGGTAACCGTGAACGACATTGTCGCCCCAGCCATTCAATTCATGGCTCGTCTGCGGTGGACCGTCGAACTTGAAGAACGAGCGGTACAGCGGATGACTGTTAGGCAGCTTCGACAGGACATCTTTTCCGTTGAACGCGCGATGGATCTCGGCCTCGAATGATTTGGCGTAGAGTCCGTTCACGTCGTGATTGCAATCGTCGGAAAAGAGCAGGCCGCCATTCTCGACATACCGCACGAGGCCTTGACGCTCGCGCTCACTGAAGCGCACGAGCTTGTGGCCTGTCATGAACAGGAACGGGAACGACGAGAGTTCAGCGGAGTCGAGCGTGATCACGACTTCGTCCTGGCGAACGGGAATCTCGGTGTACTGCACCACCGCATCGAGCACGTTGGCGCAGACCTTCGGATTGTAGTCCCAGTCGCCGGAATCGTACCGCAGGCGCGCGAACACGAACTCGAACGCGCCGGAGCTTGGCGTCGAGGCTGTCTGCGCGAGCAAGGTTGACGCGCGCTGCAAAGCTGGCGCGACGGCAAGGCCGCCAGCCGAGAGTCCCAGCCGTTGAAGAAAGGCGCGACGATCCATGACTAATAGTACTCGGCGTGCGGCGTCCGGCGGGCGCTACGGTCCGGCTAGAAAAGCCCGATAGCGATCGATGGCTGCCGAGATCGCCTGGCGTTCAGGGGCGGACACCGTCGCTACCAAGTCGATGTCGACCGCGATCGCGCCGCGACTGATCGCTCGCTTCCAGGTGCCAACAACCTGCCCGTCGATCGTGACAATGTTCTCGAAGACGAGCGCCTTTGCGTCGGTCGCAGAGATGCGTTCGAGCCGTTCAGTCATGGCGCTGCGGTCCGACAGGCCGACGACGTACTCGTCGTAGTTCGCGAGCAGGTGCGCCATTGGCTTGGTGGTGCGCGGAACCTTCGTATCGGCGAACCAGTACGTTTGACCGTCGATCGTTTCGTGTTCGAGACCGCTGCCAATCATTGCCAGCGCTGCCTTGGTGTCGCCGATCGTCAGGCCGGACCACCACGCAAAATCCTTGGGTGTGGCCGGACCGTGAGAAGCGAAGTAGCGCATAGCGAGCGCAACGAGTGCTTCGTCGCGTGTGTATGCGCTCGTTGCTGCGACGCGCTCGTCGAGGAGTGTGTAGGTGAACTGCTTCCCGCGCCGACCTCCGCTGCAGACAAGTCCGTCGAGCTCGGCGCGCATGATGATGAAGCCAACGCGCACACTCGACCCGACGTCGACCTTCGCTCGCGCGAGCGCCGCCGAAAGCTCGACGCGCGTGAGCTGCTTTCCGCCGCGTAGCGCCTTCTCGATTGCCGTGCTGCTCTTTCGAAAGTCCGCTTCGGTGAGCTCGTAGTTGCGCCACTGCCCCGCCGACGCGGCCTTCACGCGCGGCGACGTGAGTGCGAGCATCCAACGAATGTCAGTTGGTGCGACGAAGTGCCACGTCGGACGGAGAACGTGCGTTCGGAGGATCGACCCGTCGTCCATGGCTCGATCGACCATCGCATCGGACGCGCTGACAATACGTTGTCCAATCGCCCACTTCGCCGCCGCGTAGTCCTGCGCTTGAATCGCACCGAGAGATGCGACGATTTCCGCCGGCGTTCTCAAGCTCTGCTTGGCGAGATGCTGGTTGACGAGCCGCTGTCGTACGAGACCGCGCATCAGCCGTTCGTCTTCACCGGCGGCTGTGCCGTATCGAGCGCGCGCGCAACGGCGCTGAGATCGCTCAAGTCGCTCAGCACCATCATGGCGCCGGCGCTCCGCAGTTGCTCGGCACGCGCGCCAGCCGCGATACCAACGAATGGAAGCTCGAGCGCGATCGCGGCCGCGACATCCCACGTTCCGTCTCCGATGCTCACGACGCGATCGAAACGGCATCTGTGCACGATTTCGGCGCGGCGTTGTGCGAGCTGTACGATCTCGATGCGCGATTGCGCATCGTCGGAGCACGCGAGCACTGCATCATCGACGTCGAGCTGCGCGGCGGCGAGCTTTAGTCGCGCTGACGGGCCCCATCCACCAGTTGCGACCGCGATGCGCCAGCCACTCTCGGCGAGCGCGCGCATTGCGGCCCCAGCGCCAGCGATCGACGTAAAGCGCGACGCGTCGCTCCGGAGCGCGGCGTTCAGCCGATGAACAAAGTCTGATCGCGTCCGCGCAACGTCGGCGAGCGTTGGCTCTGTTTGCCGATGCGTCGACCAGAGCCAGTTGAGAATTCCCGCATCGGTGAAATGCGGGGCGCCGGTCCAGTCTACGTCGAGCGGTGAAACGCCGAGCGCCGCGGCAGCCGCGGCGCGATAACACTCATCGTCAACGCCGACGGTATCACACAGCGTACCGTCGACGTCGAAAATTGCGAGCCGGTTCAAGTGCCCGGATGGTAGGTCTTTTCGGTGTGACCCTTCAGCTGCGACTTGTAGAAGTACACGTCGCGGAGATCGCCCGTGCTGTAGCGTGCCGCTTCGTCGTTGAAATGCTTCGAGGCCGGATGCCCGCTCTCACCACCAGCCGTCACGGCCTTTGCGCGAACGCTATCGCCAAACTCCACGACCGCGACGAAGCTGTTGCCCGTGGTGCCGTACCACTTCTTGGTTCCGTTGTGCGGCGACGCGCCGAACGAGGCCAACGATCCCCAGCGCGACGACACGAATCCGACTGGGATGCTCGGGCCCGCGTCGTTGAACGGGTGAACGATGTCGCCGGTCAGGCGCTGAAAGC
This sequence comes from Leucogemmata humicola, assembly GCF_055379415.1. Lineage (NCBI taxonomy): Bacteria > Pseudomonadati > Gemmatimonadota > Gemmatimonadia > Gemmatimonadales > Gemmatimonadaceae > Leucogemmata > Leucogemmata humicola. Next base: position 5,273,618 of record NZ_AP040875.1, on the reverse strand, counting down.
GATTGATGTCGCCCCACGGCGTTTTCCAATTGCCGAAATCCGACGCCAGTTTGTCCGACGCGGTTGCCAGCGCCTGCAGCAGCTGATCGGGCGTCGCCTTCGTCACCACATATTCCTCCGACGACACGCCCGCTCGGCGCGCCTCGCCACCAATGCGGCGACTCACCTCTTCGCCCCAGAACACCGCGAGCGATGTCGGCACCGACGCGATGCCCCAGCGATAGTCCCACGGACGCAGCTCGGCAATCTGCGCCGAGACCTTCTGCTTGAGCGCGTTGTCGGTAGATGCGTCGTATGCTTTGAGCAGCGCCGGAATCATCGACTCGAACGCGGGTAGATAGCTGTCGTACGCCGCAGAGCGCAGCGACTCGAGCGTGAAGTCTTTCTTGTCCTTGAGGACACGAATGGCGTGCAGTCCGCGCGCTGATTCCGTTCCGCTCTCGACGTACACCGGATAGTCCGCGCGCTTCGGGCTGCTCGCGCCAGCGGCGGTCCACGGCCAGTTGTTGACGTTGTACAACCAGCCGCTCGCGGGATTCAACAGCTTCGGCGATTCGTCGACGCCGAGCAGGCCGTTCCACTCAGTTGCCGGGTCGCTGCCGTCGACGGGCTTCGTCCAGTCGAAGCGGATGTCGCGCTTCGGAATGAAGTTGCCATGGAAGTAGGCAATGTTGCCTTCCGCGTCGGCAAAGATGGTGTTGTTCGACGAATTGGTGTGGAGCTCCATCGTCTGGCGGAATTCCTTGTAGTTCCGCGCCTTGATTCGCGAATACGACTGCTGGAGCGCCTTCATCGGCTCCTGCATGATCTTGATTGCGACCCACTTGCCGTCGGCTTTGCGGATCACCGGGCCGTGATGCGTGCGATAGACGGTGAACTCCTTCTGCGACATGCCCGAGGCCGTCTTGAACGGTACGACGATCTTCTGCGCGATCATCGGGCGCTCAGCGTTGCCATACTTATAGAAGTACTTATCGCCCTTCTGCACGACCATCTCGAGGTATTCGTCGAGGTCGTCGACGTTGCTCGTGGTGTGCATCCATCCGGCCTTGTCGTTGAAGCCCTGATAGATGAAGAACTGTCCCCACGTCACCGCACCGTAGGCGTTCAGTCCTTCCTCACTCACGAGCTGAACCTCGGCACGGAAGAAGAACGAGGTGTGTGGGTTGATCAGCAGCAGCGCGTGATGTCCCGCGGTGTTCGACGGCGCGATCGCGATGCCATTCGACCCCGACGGTTCGACGTACTTGTCGGCGTCACTCGGGCTCGTCGACGCTTCGGCGGCGCCGCCGTAGAACGCCTGCAGCGCATTCAAATTCACTTTTTCGATGTCGCCGCCAATGCTGCCTTCGCTGAAGGTCAGCGGCATCCACGGTTCGAAGTGTTTGATGACACGCGGCGTGACGTCGGGATGTTTGTAGAGGTAGAAGTTGAGGCCGTCGGCGTAGGCGTTCATCAACTTCTTCATCCAGTCCGGACTCGCGGCGTATTTCGCCTTCATCGAATCAGGATTGATGAACAGCTTCATGCGCAGGTCGCGCCAGACGGCGCCTTCACCTTCCGCCTCGGCCAACCGTCCCATGGAGTTGATGTAGTTCGTCTCCACCCGATTGAAGTCGTCTTCGGCCTGGGCGTACATCAGGCCGAACACGACGTCGGCGTCGGTCTTTCCGTAGATGTGTGGAATGCCCCAATCGTCGCGAACGATCGTAACGGCCTGGGCGCGCTTCTCCCATGCGGCGACGTTGGCGGCAGACGGAGCTTGAGCGGACGCGGCGGCGGCGAAGACCGCGCCGAGCAGGATGGCTGGGACGAGCGATTTCATGACAGTGGGGACTGAAGGAGACTCGAGAGAATCTGCCCTCGTGTCGAGGCCGCGCAAGGCGCAGAGGCGCCTAGAGGGCCGGCAATCCCCAGGAGCGCTGCAGACGACCGTATTCTCGCGCGGGAAGCTGGACGATCACCGGTCGACGACGACGATCCAGCCAGGCCATGACGCGACTCAACTCCTCGGCGTCCAACGCAGTGCAGCCGGCCGTCGTCGATCGCGGTCCGCCCCAGATGTGGAGGAAGATGCACGAGCCGCGGCCCTTGGTCGGCGGGGCCGCATTGTACCCGACGATCACACCGATCCGATATTGCGCGATCTCCTTCATATGCTCGGCGCTCGACCAATCGAGCGGAACCGCTGATCGCTCGACGACCGTGTTGTAGTGCACGGAGAGCGTGTCGTCGACGCAGTCGGAACCGGGCGTGAGCTGGACATAGGGCAGGCGAACCCAGCGTGCCGAGTCGGCAGGCGCGAAGCCGAACGCGGTGTCGAGCGGAAAGACGCCAGCCGGCGATTTGCCGTCGCCTTCGCGCTTGTGCGGCGACGTGGCGTCGGCGGTGCTTGCGTCGAAGCCGCGACCCCAGGCGAGCCCCGTGCGGCCGACGACGATTGGTGTCGATGATCCGTCGGGTCGCCAATCGCTTTCGGAGTTCGAGCGAACGAAGCGGCGCAGGGTGCCGGAGGTCGAATCCCAGTCAGGTGTCGTGACCACGATGAGTTGCTCCGAGCGATCGAGCAACGGCGGAACGTTGCTCCGCGCGGGCGTCGTGGAAGCATGACAGGCGGCGAGCACGAGCATGCTGGCGACTACTGCGAATCGTGTCATCGAGACCGGCTCCAGTTCTTACGTGTGTATCTCGCAATCGGCAGATTAGTCGGACCAACAAACCAGGCTCATCGCGATGACGGTACGCCGCGGAATTCTTTCGGTCGCGCTCATCAGCGGAATCGTAGGCAATCGCGCAGTGGCGCAGCAAGGTCCCGCGTCGATGCCGCCGTCGTGGGCATATGGATTCTTGCAACCCCCGCTCCCCGTGGCACCGGCCCAACAGGGCCAACGAGGGCAGGGTGGCGGCGGTCAGCGCGGCGCGCCGCCGCCGGCCGACACCACAAAGAGAACGATCGCCGGAAGCACCGCCTCTTTCACGCTCACGCAGGTTCGCGACGGCTTTGGTCCCGCCGATTGGTTCCCCGGCGATCATCCGCAGATGCCGCCGATCGTCGCACAGGGTCGACGTGACGCGCAGATCACGGCGTGCGCGCTATGCCACTATCCGAATGGCAAGGGTCGGCCGGAGAACGCCGGCATCGCCGGGCTGCCGCCGTCATACTTCGTGCAGGTGATGACGGACTTCAAGAATGGCGTTCGAACGAGTTCTGACTCGCGGAAGACCAACACCGCGCGCATGGCGGCGTTCGCGAAGTCCATGACCAACGAAGAAATCGAAGCGGCCGCTGCATACTTCGCGTCGATGAAATGGACGCCGTGGGTGAAGGTCGTCGAAGCGGACTCTGTTCCCAAGACTCGAATTGCCGGCGGAATGTTCGTCGCGCTCGAAGGAGCAGACGCAGGCCACGAACCGATCGCCGGACGGATCATCGAAGTGCCAGAGAACGCCGAAGCGACGGAAACGCTTCGCAATCCGCGCTCGAGCTTCATTGCCTATGTTCCGCGCGGAGCAATCAAGAAGGGCGAAGCACTCGCGACGCGCGGACAGTGTTCGCTCTGTCACGGCGCGAATCTCGACGGACTCGGGCCGGTCCCAGGCATCGCCGGCCGTTCGCCGACGTACACGGTACGGCAACTCTACGACATGCAGCACGGAACGCGCGCCGGCGTTTGGTCGGAGCTCATGAAACGCGTCGTCACGCCGCTATCGACGGACGACATGGTGAACCTCGCAGCGTACGTCGCATCGCGCACGCCGTGATCGCGGCGTAGTGGCTAGAAACGCGTTTGGATGTAGGCGGAGATTCGAGTTTGCGAGCGCGGATAGATCCCGCGCGCAACGTCGTATCGCATCATTCCGCCGAACATGGAAATCCCGATGCCTGCGCCACTCATCGGCCGAACGAGATTCGCGACCTCTGACCGATCACCGACCCATCCGAGGTCGCCGAACAACAGCAGACGATACGACGAGATGTCCGTGCCGGTCTCGAGACGCGACATCCAGAATGCATTGCCGCTGTACGTCGTATCGGGCGTCTGACCCCGAATCGTTTGCGTGCCGCCGAGAAACCATCGGCGCTGTGCGGGCAACTGTCCGACGCTCGTTCCGCCCGTCAGGGTTAGTGCCGCCGACAGACCTTTGGGTAACCCAGTGGAGAGCGTGACATCTACCGCCGCACGACCGTACGTCGAATCTCCCGTTGCCGCCTCGACGCGTACGTCGCTGAGCGTGCGAAAGCCGCGCGGATCGAGACCGTGCGTGCCGCTCCACTGCAGTGCGCCGCCAAACGATCCAAGTGTCGCGGCGGTGACGTTCGGGCCGAACTCGCCACCGAGCGAGTAGGTGGTGCGCCATCTGGCGGTTCGTTGCTGCTCGGCGAACAGACGCCAGTCGAGTTGTGTGCCGCGCTGGCTCGACCATTTGAACTCGGCGCCGCTCGCGCGGTAGTAAAACCCTTCGTCACGGCCGAAGAGCAACGCTGACACACTCGATCCAAAACTGAGCGGACTCCCCCAATCGTTGGCCGAGACCAGTCGGTTATATCCGGCGATCGTGAGCGATTTGGTGAGATTCGAACGCGTGAGGGCGAGTTCGACATTCGGTTCACGATCCGCGAAGCCGAATCTTCCCGTGAGCTTTGCCGAATATCCGCCACCGAATTGCTGCTCGGTGGAGATGCCCGTCGAGAACCCTTCGACGCGGTTGTAGCGCGTGAGCGCGAGTCCGTACTCGAAGTTCGGCGCGGGAAGCTCGCTCAATCGGATCATCGCTTGCGCGCCAAAGGGGAGCGCATCGGCGAGCAATGCGTCGCGCTGTTCGACGCCGAATAGCGCGTCATTCGCGTCGTAAATCGGCTTGTCGAAATCGGCGGAGCGTGCCAGTGACGCGACATCACACGGATACGTCACCGCCACCGCCACATCGCCGCGCATTCGAGCGGCAACGCGGCGACCGGATGCGTCGCATGGCGCCTTCTGAATCGAGTCGGCGAACGCCTTTCGTGCGGCGACACGCACTCGCGTCACAGAGTCACGCCACTTTCTCGCCGCGTCGCCCGACAGAGAGTCGGGGAGCTCTGGACGCTGTTCAGGCTGTTGGTTGAGCGCGAACGCCTGAAATGCCGCGGGTCCGTTGATCTTTGGATACGAGAACGCCTGCTCGATTACAACGGAGAGGTGCGCGAAAGAAATCTGCTGCGTTCCCTCGAGCGATCGCGCGCGCGGCAGCCAGTACCGTCCGTCAAACAGACCATACTCGATGACGACGCCCGTAATCTCGAAGCGAATGGGCGACACGATCGACTTCGCGATCTTCTCGAGGATTGGGTTGTTGCGCGTACCTTCGTCGCGCGACTGCTCGTCGATCGCCGTCCAGACATCCAGCGGGACGGCCAGCCGATACGCAGCACGTACGAGCGTCCCTGTTTCGACGTCGAACCAGAACGAGCCGACGGCAAGGTTCCACTTGGGCGAGCGCGGTCGCACGGCGATTTCACGGAGCTTCACAGTGCGACCGTCGGGAAGTCGCCAGCTCATCGAATCGCCCGACGCGTAGGTGTAGTAGGCTTCTGCGCCAGCCGCGAGCGGTTGAACGAGCTCGCGGTCATCGACGTCGCTTCGCGCGGCTTGAACTCCCAGCAGCGTGGCTTCCCGTCCGGGCAGGTACGGAATGGGCGTCATGCTGCCGTCCGTGAGACTCGACTCGAGCGCCTTGCGCTCTGCTTCCGGCGGCGCGCTCGGAATGCCGACGCGGGCACCAGTGACGTCGACCTTCGCACCAACCGCGGCGTCCCACTGAACGCGAAACGCACTCTCCTGGCGGTACATCACGCGCTGCAGTCCCTTGGCGCCGATGCCCATGCGTGCCGTGAGCCGCTGCCGAACGCTCGCATCGTACGCTCGGAGCGACGAGTCCTGCATCAGGCGCACACTTCGGGCGTGCACAATCAACTCGCGCGCCCGATCGTCGCGAAATGCGGTGCGCTGCGCCTCGGCCGTAACCGCAAGGCGCCGAGGTGCGCGCCGCCCAACGGAGTCGAGTTGTGTGCTGTCGCGCACAATGGATGGACGCTGTGAACGCGGAACCTGCGCCGGGAGCGCAACTCCAAACAGGCCTACTGCCGTACCGATAGCCAGGCACAAGCGACGAACAGGGACAGTCAACACGGTCACGCGAAGGCGATTGATGAAATGATGATCATCGTTTCTCAATGCATCGCTGCGAGATACGGTGTGGGCGGGTACGGCGTTGCATTGTACCCATTGCGTCGTCAATACTGCCGTATGGACGCCCCGTTGCACAGTAGCTTGAGCGAGCTCGGCGCACACTACGCGTCGTACAGCTGGTTTGTTGCAGTGTGGACGCTTCCGCTGCTTGCGCTGTGCGCCGTCGGTATGATGGTCGCGCGCGCCGACGCCGACCCGCGTAAGGGCGCGACCGCGTCACGGCCATTCACCAGCTCTGCGGTTCTGGCTCCCATCGCGGCCCTCGCGCTATTCGTGGTCGTGTACGCTTTTCTGGTTCCCTACCATCAGGACCTGGTCGGGCTGGACTATGCGCAGCTGACGGCACGGTCATTCACCGCCATGCCGATCTTGCCCGCCGCCGGCAGGTTCTTTCCGCTGGGCATGCAGGAGTACAACATCCTCGGCCTGCTCGGTCGATCGGCGCCGCTATATCACGCTTTCTCGATCGCCGAGCTGGTCGTCGTCATCGCTCTTGTATTCCGGATTCTCGACGGTCTTCCAGTGTGGTTTCGTGCAGCCGTCGTCGCGTTCACGTTGACGATTCCGGGATTCGTTCATTCGTTCTTCGGTCTGGTCTATCCGGAGCGCGACATGATCGTCTGGCTCGCGATCTGGATCGTGTGTCTACAGTCGTTCGTGCGCGGCAGAAGTCGCGCGGCGTTTTGCGGAGCGCTGATCGCCGCGCAGTTCATCCTCTACTACAAGGAGACCGCTTTCGTTCTGATCGCGGGCTTTGCCGGCGTACGATTGGCAATCGAAGCGTGGCGCAGCAGGGACGAACTAAAACGCGGGCGGATCGCAGAGTTCGCGCGCAATCACGCACTAGAACTCGCGCACCTCGCGCTGTGTGCCGTGTTCGTGCTCGTCTACATCGTCGTAGTCGCGCGCCATACAAGTGCGCCGTACGCCGATCCACGCGCGACGAGCACTATGGTATCGGCATTCACCGGCTACCTCTATTCCGACGTCGTCGTCGACGCGCTCACGGTGGTGCTCGCATGGCGTCTGGTGACGGCCGCGCTTGGCCGACGAACGTTGGATCCACTGTGGGATTCGCTCGCCGTTGGGGCGATTGCGTGCGCTCTCGCCTATATCAAGCTCGGGCTCGTTAGAGATTACTATCTATCGCCTACTGACGTCATCGGAGCGCTGTACCTCGCGCGCCTCGGCTTCAGCGCACTTCGGAACGAACGCCGGCTGGTCCTCGCCGCGGCATCGCTCGTCGTTGTGTGGATCTTTCAGGCGAATGTGAGGAGCGCCGCGCTGGAGATTGTGAAGCGAGAAGAGTTTGTCGACAGCAACGTCGCACTCGCATCGTTTCTCAGCGACTACGCGCGTTCGCATGGCGGGCCCGAGGTGTCGCTGTTCTTTCCGTCAACGGGCGGATTCCAGCTCATGGAGCTGTCGTCATACCTCACGCACAGAGGGCTACAACCCGACGTCGCTAGTCCGCACCGATTTCCCGACGACCGGTGCCACCCGTCAGAGGCATTTCGTTGCCGGTTCGATCGCGAGCCGCGCCCGAACGATCTCGTGGTTTTTCCACCCGGCCGAATTCTCTCCGAAGCGGAACTCCAAACGCTCCGCACGCGCGGCCACGAGGCCTTCCACCACCAGCCGGTGCCGACGACGATTCAGCGGATTCTCCGATCGCTCGCACCGTCCGATCGATTGTCGGAAGGATCGACGGCCGAGTCGTTCGTGTTCGTGTTCTAGTCCGTGCCGGGCGGACGCTAGCGCGGAGCACGGCCCGTCGGCAGCTTAGGTCATCTTTCCTCCCCACAGAATGACGATGCCCCTGCTTCGCCACCTCGCCGTGCTGTCGTTCGTCGCGGCACTTCCACTCGCAGCACAATCGAAGAGTGCACCCGACCCGCTTGCCCAGGAAATCGAAACTCGCCTGACGCAGGTGATGCCAAAAGTGGTGGCGTGGCGCCGAGATATTCACGAGCATCCCGAGCTCTCGTTCGAAGAGAAGCGAACTTCGGCGCTCGTAGAGAAGCATCTGCGCAGCCTCGGTCTCGAGGTGCAGGCGCCGGTCGGCAAGACTGGCGTCGTCGGCATTCTTCGCGGCGGTAAGCCGGGACCCGTTGTCGCGTTGCGCGCCGACATGGACGCGTTGCCGGTGACGGAACTCGTCGACCTGCCGTTCAAAAGCAAAGTCCGCACGCAGTACAACGGCGTGGAAGTCGGCGTCATGCACGCCTGTGGTCACGACAATCACGTCGCGATCATGATGGGCGTGGCCGAGGTGCTTGCGGGAATGAAGGAGCGGGTGCCTGGCACGGTGAAGTTCATTTTCCAGCCGGCCGAGGAAGGACTGGGCGGCGCGACGGCGATGATTGCCGATGGCGCGCTCGAGAACCCGAAGCCGTCCGCGATCTTTGGGCTTCACGTGTGGCCCGCTCCGCTGGGCTCGCTCAGCACACGCGCCGGCGGTTTCATGGCGGCGTCGGACGGACTCACGATCATCGTGAAGGGGAAGCAGACGCACGGCTCGAGCCCATGGTCGGGTGTGGACCCGATCGTCGTTGCCGCGCAGATCGTGCTCGGGCTGCAGACGGTTGCGAGTCGTCAGATCGACGTTACGTCCGCGCCGGCGGTGATCACGATCGGCATGATTCAGGGCGGCAATCGCGGCAACATCATTCCCGATAGCGTCGTGATGGTCGGAACCATTCGGACGTTCGATCCGGAGATGCGCGCGCAAATCCATGAACGCGTGACGCGGACGGCGCAGGACATCGCGCATTCGGCAGGTGCCGCCGCTCAGGTCTCGATCACGAAGACCGGTCTCATCACGCAGAACGATGCGGGCTTGTTGGAGAAGATGTCCCCGACGCTGCGCCGCACGGCCGGTGAGGGCGGATTCCGCATCGTCAACCCCATCACGGCCTCTGAGGACTTTCCGGAATTCACGCGCGCCATTCCCGGTCTGTTCTACTTCCTCGGCATCGTGCCCAAGGGACTGGACCCGAAAGCGCAGGCGGCCAATCACTCGCCGCTATTCTTCGCCGACGAAGCCGCTCTTCCGACCGGAGTTCGCGCGATGGCGAATCTCGCGATCGACTATCTGAAGAGCGGTGGAATGACGCCGGTGCGCGGGCCCTGATCGACGAAGACTCTTGTGGTAGACGCGCTCGGGAGCGACGCGGCTAGCCGCGCGCGAACTTGAAGTGCGTCACCTGCGGCGTTGCAATTGTGCGAACGAGTTTGAGTCCGTGCATGTCGGTGCCGACGCCGTCGAACAGACGCTCGCCTGTGCCGAGGAGAATCGGGACGACGCTCAGTTCCATTTCGTCGACGAGGCCGGCAATGAGGTATTGTCTCGCCGCGCTTGCGCCGCCACCGAGCGTGATGTCCTTGCCGTTCGCGGCTTGCCGTGCCTGATCGAGCGCCGACTCGATCCCGTTCGTGACGAACGTGAAAGTCGTGCCGCCTTTGAGCACGAGCGGCTCGCGCGCGTGATGTGTGAGTACGAAAACGGGATGGTGAAATGGCGGTTCGTCGCCCCACCATCCATCCCACGGCGCGTCCTTGCTCCAAGCACCCGGATGGCCGCCGAACATGTTTCGCCCCATGATCGTCGCGCCGACGTTGACTAACGACTCTTCGACGACACGCGTGCTGTCGTTCACTTCACCGCCTTCCATGCCGTGCGGCTTTCGCCACACCGCCAGCGGAAACACCCAGTCGTGCAAATGCATTCCGCCGAGGCCGAGCGGGTTGTCAACGCTCTGGTTGGGGCCGGCGGCGAAGCCGTCGAGTGAAATCGAAAGTCGGAGTCGTAGTTTCGACATCGTACTATCGCATCCCTGCTTTACCGAGCGCCGTCTTGCCGCCGACGATGGGAATCGAGAATGACGAGTGGGCGAGATCGACGGTGAGTTCAGTTCCGGCTCGCGGCCAGAGCGTGAATTCGCGATCGCTCGACATGATCATGACGGCGAGGCGCTTGCCGGCCGGAACGAATTCGTCGTCGGGCTGGAGGTCGAACGTGAGGTCGTAGAACTTGCCCGGTTCGAGCTTCTCACCGGGCCGCTTGGAGTCGTAGTTCCCACCATTCGTGAGAGATCTGTAATTCTGAATGTCCGCCCAGCCGTGCGTGATGACGCCCGTGTGGCTCTGCGAGCCGGCGCGCGACGAGTCGTACGGCAGCATCACGAGCCAGACGCTGAGGTTCGCCGCTGGCTTGCTCGACGCGATGCGTAGTGTGACGCGCGGTGTTCCCGAGATATGGACAGTGTCGCTGAACGTGGGTGTCGCGTAGAGCAGGCGATCAGTCGAGTGTTCCGCACTGGCGTCGGCGCTGCCGCTCATCGCCACGTCGTCAACAAGCTTGTCCGTTCCGTTTGCTGCCGCGCCGAATGAAAGATTCGCGATGCCGTTGCCGCCCGCCGCAGGATGGAAGACGATCGGCACCGATCCTGGCACGGGGAACGATGCGAACGGAGTTGGCGGCGTGACCACTCCGCGGCCACGACCGCGTCCGCGACCCGCCGCCGAGGTATCGGCGCCGCCGCGCCCAGAGGCCGCGCCAGCCTGCGCCGCTGCTGCTGCCGCCGCGAGTGCCGCCATCGCGCGCGGTTCCTGCGCGCCTGCGTCCTGGACGATCCACACCGGCGGATCCTTTTCAACGCCGTTATCGACGCCATACAGGTAGTGACTGAACCAGCGGTTGAGCATGTCCGCTGGCGGATTTCCTCCGTGTCCACCCTGATGGAGGTAGATCGAAACAGGTAGGCCGCGCGCCTTCATTTCGTCGTAAATGCGCACGCTGTGCTCCGGCACGACGTTGTAGTCGTTGAAGCCGTGCGCCAGCAGCACTGCGGCCTTGATGTCCTTCACATGGGGAAGGAGATCGCGCTTGCTCCAGAAATCGTTGTAGTCGCCCGACGCGCGGTCCTGACCAGTGGGTCCCGCAAATACTCCGTTCTTCCAGAGACGCTCACAGTTGGCGCGGCCGGTGCTGTCACCGCTCGCGATGAAGTCGTAGAGCACGTCGACGTCTTCGCCCAGATAGCCGCCGGGTGAACGCACGAGGCCATTCGAACGGTAGTAGTGGTAGTACGACGTGTTCGGCGAGACTGGAACGACCACCTCGAGCCCCTTCACTCCGGTCGTTGCCGCAGCGAGTGGCAGCGTGCCTTCGTACGATGTGCCGATCATGCCGACCTTACCCGTCGACCATGACGTGGCCTTCACTTCTTCGTTGCCCGTCGGCGTCGTGTAGCCCTTCGCACGCCCGTTGAGCCAATCGACGACGAACTTCATTGGCAGCCGCTCGGGATCATCACCGACAGTCGGACAACCTTGCGACCGTCCCGTGCCCGGCGCCTCGGAATGCACGACGGCAAAGCCGCGTGGCACCCACTCGTTGATCAGCGCGTTAGAGATTCGTGATCGATCGGCCTGATAGAGCGGCGACGCCATATACCCGCGCGGCTGCGGCGTGTCGTTCAGTTCCATCTGCACGTTCCAGTTCACCTGGCCGCGCGCCGTGCCGGCGAAATACGGACTCGATCCGTACAGCACCGAAAGCTTGGTCCCGTCAGCCTCCGCCTGTCGCGGACGCGTGACGTCGACGTGCACACGATCCTTCTTGCCGTCATGATCGCTGTCGAAGTTCGTCTCGACCCAGAGTTCCTGGCGGATCCAACCCGTCGTGTCTTGAAACGCCGGAACGATCTGCGCCATGCCATTCACGAACGTCGGAGCTGGCTTGGTTGCCGCCTGCGCGCTCGCCGAGCCGGCGTGAAGCGCTAGGACCACGAGCGATGTCGCGGCTACGTCTAACGCGAACGGGCGACGGGTCGGACGATGCATGTCAAAATCCGAGTAGATGTGAATGGCGCGATCAGCGAAAACCCGGTATTCCAGTCGATTCTTCGAAGCTAGGGTCGGGGTGGTGGCTCGTGTAGGGGCGGGAGGGTTCCATAGTGAAACCTTGGCATTGTAAGGGCACTGTTTGGCCCGCGCATCATAGCGCCGGAACGAGCGAACTCGTAAACTGGGAGTCCTCCCTTTTGCCCCAGCCACTGATTCCATGAAGCGCCTTTTCCTCGCCGCGCCCCTGGCCGTCGCGTTTGCCAGCGTTGCCATCGCTCAGAGTCCATCAACGTCGACCGCAGGTGCCAGCTGGATGCGCTATCCAGCCATCTCGCCCGACGGCAAGACCATCGCCTTCACCTTCAAGGGCGACATCTACAAAGTCTCGAGCGCCGGCGGCACGGCGACGCCGATTACGTCGCATACCGCCAATGACTTCATGCCGGTCTGGAGCCACGACGGCAAGCAGATCGCCTTCGCGTCGGACCGCTACGGGAATTACGACATCTATGTCATCAACGCCGACGGCGGCGAAGCCAAGCGCCTCACCTTCCATTCGGCCGACGAATTTCCAACGAGCTTCTCGGCCGACGACAAGACGATCCTGTTCAGTTCCGCGCGACAGGACGCCGCGTCGAACCGCCAGTTCCCGACAGGCGCGCTTCCCGAACTCTATGAAGTGCCCGCGGCCGGCGGACGTCCGACGCAGCTGCTCACCACGCCGGCGGAAAACGCGAAGCCGAGCAAGAACGGGCAGTTCCTGATCTATGAGGACAAGAAGGGACAGGAAAATCAGTGGCGCAAACACCACGTGTCGGCCGTGGCGCGCGACATCTGGATCTATGACCGAAAGACCGGCACGCATCGTCAGATCACGACCTTCGCTGGCGAAGATCGCAATCCGGTGTTCACGGATGACGACAAGGCGTTCTACTACCTGAGCGAAGAGAGCGGCACCTTCAACGTTCACAAAATGAGCGTCGACGGGGGCAAGTCGCAGCAGCTCACGACATTCAAGGGAGTGCCCGTTCGCTTTCTCAGCATCGCCAACACTGGCACGCTGGCCTTTGGCTTCGACGGTCAGATCTACACGATGCCGGCGGGCGGTCGTCCGCAGAAGCTCGACATCGCGGTAACGGCTGACCACAGGGCCAACAATGAGCGAATTCTGACGGTGGCCAATGGTGCGCAGAATCTCGTCGTCGCGCCGTCGGGCAAAGAGGTCGCGTTCACCTATCGCGGCGACGTGTTCGTGAACAGCGTCGAAGGCGGCGGCACGAAGCGCATCACGACCACGCCGGAAACCGAAAACGGCGTCGAGTTTGCGCCGGATGGCAAGTCGCTCATCTATGCGTCCGAACGCGGCGGTAAATGGTCGATCTACGAAGCGCGTCGTACGCGCGACGCCGAGCCGTACTTTTTTGCGTCAACCGTGGTGAAGGAAGCCCAGGTCGTGTCGAACGAACACCAGAACACGCATCCGAGCTACTCGCCCGACGGCAAGCAGCTCGCGTACCTCGAGGATCGAAACAACCTTCGCATTCTCGATCTCGGTACGAAACAGACACGCACCATTCTCACCGACAAGGAACTCTTTGGCGGCGATCACCACTTCGAGTGGAGTCCTGACGGCAAGTGGATTCTCTTCGATCTCGACGTGCCCGGAATCGCGCCAGGCGAAATCGGTCTCGTGCGCGCTGACGGAACGGGCAAGGTCATCAACCTCACCGAGAGCGGTTTCAACGACGTGCGCGGCAAGTGGATCCTCGGCGGAAAGGCGATGCTTTGGTTCAGCAATCGTGACGGACTGAAGTCGGTTGCTCAGGGGGGGACGGCGCAGCAGGACGCCTATGCGATGTTCTTCGATCGCGAGGCGTGGGAGCGCTTTCGTCTCAACAAGGACGAAATCGCGCTCGTCAAAGAGGCCGACGATAAGCTGTCGAAGCTGAAGATCGATTCGACGAAACTCAACACCGATACGTCGCGCACGGCTCGCGCCGAGAAGAAGGAGCTCGTGCTCGATCTCGAAGGGCTCGATGAGCGGAAGGCGCGACTCACCGTGGCGTCGGCGTCGATGGGCGATGCGCTCGTGAGCAAGGACGGCGAGATGCTCTACTATCTCGCGCGCTTCGAGAAAGGCATGAACCTCTGGTCAACGAATCTGCGGACCAAAGAAACGAAGATGGCGCTGACGCTCAACGCGAACAGCGGCAGCATGGCGTGGGACAAAGAGCAGAAATACATCTTCCTGCTCTCCGACGGCACGATCTCGCGCATCGATCCCACGAGCGCCAAACGCGACATGGTGGCGATGAGCGGAGAAGAAGCGCTCGACGTCGACGCCGAGCGGGCCGCGATGTTCGATCACGTGTGGCGCCGCACGCGCGACACGTTCTATTCCAAGGGTTACCACGGCATCGACTGGGTCGGTCTGCGACCGGTGTACGCGAAGTACCTGCCGTACGTCGGCAACAACTTCGAGTTCGCCGAAATGCTGGCCGAAATGCTCGGTGAGCTGAACATCAGCCACAGTGGCGCGACGTTCAATCAGACGAACGCGAACGACGACAACACGGCGTCGCTCGGCCTGCTGTTCGATCAGACATACACGGGCGCCGGTGCCAAGATCGATGACGTGATCAAGGACGGTCCGCTCGATCGCCACGACGTCAAGATTCGCGCGGGCACGATCGTCGAGACAGTCGATGGCATTCCGATTCTGCCCAACCGCGATATCGCCGAGTTCCTGAATCGAAAGGTCGGCAAGAACGTGTTGCTTGGTCTCTCCGACGGTGCGACGAAGTCGGAGATCGTCGTGAAGCCAGTGTCGCGCGCCGAGGAGAATCGGTTGCTCTATGTGCGTTGGGTCAAGCGCAACGCCGATGACGTTGACAAGGCGAGCAATGGTCAGCTCGGATACGTGCACATTCCGGGAATGAACGACGGCGCATATCGCACGACGTTCGAAGACATCATGGGCAAGTACGCCACGCGAAAGGGAGTCGTCGTCGATACGCGCTTCAATGGCGGCGGTGATCTCGTTGCCGACCTCGCGATGTTCCTCAGCGGAAAGAAGTTCTTCGACTACACGACCGATACGCGTAGCACCGGCTACGAGCCGAACTTCCGTTGGACGAAACCGACGGTCGCAATGGCAAACGAGGCGAACTACAGCGACGGCCACTGCTTCGCGTACACCTACAAGGCGCAGAAGCTCGGACCACTCGTCGGTATGCCCACGCCGGGCACCTGTACCTTCGCCGGCTGGGAAGGATTGCAGGACGGCATTCGCTGGGGCGTGCCGGGCGTCGGTGTGAAGGACGCACTGACCGGAAAGTATTTGGAGAATCAGCAGACCGAGCCGGACATCAAGGTCATGAACAAGTTCGACGTCGTGAGCAAAGGCCGCGACCTCCAGCTCGAGGCTGCAATCGCGGCACTTCTCGGCCTGGTGTTGCCGAAGTCCTGATCGCGCGGCGCAAACAGAAAAGGAAAGAGGAGGGCGACTTGGTCGCCCTCCTCTTTCTATATCGTGAGACCTTTGCGAAGACTACGGCGTCGGAACGGCAGATGTGATCTTCACCAGTGCGTTGCCGTTGAGGATCAATCGGTCAGCGGCGAGTGCGCCAGTGATCGAGCTCCCACCGTTGACCGTCACCGTCCCGTTCGGCGCGAGCACCGTGCCGGTGACAGCCACGTTGCTGTTCAGCGTCAGCCCGCCCTGCGCAATCTTGAGAGTGAGCCAATCGGCGTTGCCGCCGGCGTCAATCGAGCCGTTGAGTGACACTGCGTTGCCAACCGTCAGAACGACTGGACCAACGATCTGCACCGACGACTGACCGTTGAGCACGAGGTGCTGTAGGTCGTACACCGACGGTGTCGTCGCACCGGCCACGCCGAGCACGATCTTGTTTGATCCGTTGATCGTGATGTCGCCGTATGCTCCGGCGGGCATCGTCACGGAACCGATGGCGCCGTTGATCGTGAAGTTGCGCACCGTCTCCCACGCGCCAATCTGATCGCTCGGCGAATTCAAATACACGCTGCGCGTTCCGGCCGGTGCACTTGGCGCGGCGACGGTCGGAAGTGCGATTGGATCCGTGCGTCGGGTGAGTGTGCCGAGCGTCGAGCCGCCGTTGAGCGTGACGATGTAGTTGCTCGGCGACGCGCTGCCGCTGCCGTCCATCGTGTTGCCGAGCGACGGAGTGCCATTGATGCGAACGATCGGAAGGCCGGGTACGAAGAGCTTGCCGGTGATTTTCGAACCGCCATTGAAGGTGACGTTCTCGCCGAGCATCATCTCGAGCGAACCATCGAGGCTCGCGTTGAGCGTCGGTGCGTGGCGCACGAGCGCCGCAATCGGTGTCGGATTGGCCGCGATCGATACGGTTGCCGACGACGTGCTCGGCCAGCCGAATGCGTCGGTAACTGTGAGCGTCGCAGTGAAATCACCGTGGCCGGCGAAGGTCTTGGTCACCACGGGACCCGAGGCATCGGTGCCGTCGCTGAAATGCCAGGCGAAGGTGAGCGCCTCTGCGCGTCCGAGGTCCGTACGGTTCGCGTCCGGATCTGAGCTCGTCGATGCGTCGAAGGTGACGGGCGTTCCTTCCGTGCCGGCGCCGCTCGTCGTGAATGCGGCGACGGGAGCGTGATCCTTGTAGTCGAGTGCCGGTTGGAAGCCGGTCTTGAGCAGCGAGAGGAAATCGTAGCCCGTCGACGCTTCGATCTTGTCGACCGTGGTCAGATACTTCGCCCACGGATCGTTTCGCACGCCGGAAATGTTCGGCATGTTCACGGCGAGCAACGTCAGGCCGGTGAGATCGTTGAAGCTCTGAACGTTCGCGCGCGTGAACGGATTGTCGCCCGTGCGCGGTCCGATCAGCGCGACCTTCCACGTGCTGTCGGGAATGGCAATCTTGCCTTCGTTCTTCACGAAGTTGAGTGCGTGCGACTGGCTGTACAGTGGACCGGTAATGATGTACACCGCGCGTCCGGCGCGCGCCGAGTCGGCAAGGGCATTCTCGAACTGCGCCCACACGCCCTGGTTGAGGTCGGCCATCTGCGGCACGACGTTCGTGAGGAAGAACGTGATGGCGTTGTCGACGTTGGCCAGCGTGCGGTCGGCCGAGCGCGTCATGTGTCCGCGATCGAAGCCGCCGTTGGTGTAGTCCGATGTGAAGATCTGCTTGTCGCTCGGAAGCAGCGGATCAGCGGTGAAGCAGTTGCAGCGATCTTGGCCCGTGACCATCTGTCGCGCATCGAGCTCATACGACACCCAGTTGGGCGTCCCGCGCGATTCGTTGTACGAGAGAACGTATTGCGCGCGACGAATCAGCAGGTCGTTCGGATTCGATGTATTCGCACCGGTCGGATCGCCGAATTCGTCGTTGTTCGCATAGACGGATGTCGGCGCTGAGTTGGGCGCTTCGATCGTGATCGGATGCGAGATGAACGTGTACCCAGCGCCGCCGCCGGTTGGCGTCGCGGTGATGCGGATGCCTGGCTTCGAACCGTCGGTCGGGGCAGACACGCCGGTGACGATGCCAGTTCCCTGAACCGTCGCCACGGTGGCGTATTGCGGATCGACCGCCTCGAAGGTGAACGTCGCGGGAATCACCGTGCCGCCCTGTGTCGTACGTGCGGTTGCGAAGAGCTGCGTCTGGAAGCCCGGCGGAAAGCTCGCGGACGAGCTGCTCACGTCGACCCAGTTGATGCCTTCGCTATTGATCATCACGTTGACGGCCGCGCTCTTCGTGACGCCGCCCGCGACGACCGTTGCGGTGATCACGACCGGTTCCGAACTCGGCGACACGCCGGTGACGAGACCCGTCAGGCTGACCGTAGCGACGGCCGTGTTTCCGGATGTCCAGGTCGTGCTTCCGCCGACGACCTGATTCTCGCTCGCGTCGAGCGCAGTCGCGGACAGCTGCGTCGTCGCACCGGCGAGAATGGCGAGCGAGCCAGCGATCGTCACGTGATCGAGCGGGCCAACGACGCACGAGCGTGGCGCTGTTCCGCCGTTGCGCGGCGCCGGCCCGTCGGTAGCAAAATCGGTCGCAGCATCTGGCGTGTAGAAGCAACCGCCGCTGCGACGGAAGCCGGCGGCCGTGGCGCTCAGTGTCGCCGTCGACGTTCCGCAGTTCGTGCCCGAACCATAGCTCACCTGATCGACGACGGTGATTCCCGTGGGACAGGCAACGCCCGCGGGCGTCACGGACTGAATGAGTAAAGTCTTACCAGCGCCGGCGGCCATGCTGATGCCGCCAGACACTTCCGGTGTGGGGAGATCGACCGTGCCGCCGGTGCCCGCGGCTTCTCCGACGAGATAGTACCCACCGGCCGGGATCGTGCCGGTGAGCGGTGTCGCTTGCGTGAAGGCGCCAGTCGCCGACGCGTACTGCACGCTCCATCCGGTGACGTTGATCGCGCTCGTCGTGCGATTGAACAGTTCGACATAATCGTTCTTGAACGTCGAGCCCGCGTTGCCGCCGCCACCATAGATCTGGCTGATGACGATGTCGCCCGCGTGGTTGGTAACTCCGCCGGCCGCCGCCACGCTGAGTTTCGCGGTACCGACGATGCTATTGGCCGACGTTGCGGTAATCGTGACAACGCCGACTGCAACGCCGGTCGCGATACCGCTTGCGTCGACCGTAGCGATCGTGTTGTCGCTGCTCGACCAGGTGAACGTGGTCGTTGCTGAATTATTCGCCGCGTCCTTTGCCGTCGCCGCGAAGGTCGTGGTTGCGCCGACGAGAATCTGCGTCGAATCCGGCGCGACGGTGACCGTCGCCGGCGGACCGGCGAGTACCGCGCAGCTGTGCGTTGGGCTCGCGCTGTTGCGCGGCGCCGGTGCGACAGCAACGAAATCCGCAGACGGATCGCCGGACCAAGTGCATCCGCCATCCTTTCGCTGCGCGGCGAGCGTGTTGCTCACCGCTGGCGTTGGCGGTGGACAGCTCGTCGCTGTTCCGAACGCCACGAGCTCGATGAGGCCCGTCGTCGGACACGAGCCGGTCAACGCCGTGGCTTGCGACGCAATCGCGACCTTTCCCGCAGTCGCCGACATTGCGATAGTGCCGCTCGCGTCGGGTGTTGGCAGCGGTGTCGTGCCGCCGGCGCCGGGTCCTTCTTGGACGAGATAATAGGCGCCAGGTTGAATCGTCCCGGAGAGTGCCGTTGCTGCCCACGTTGTGCCGGCAGATGACGCGTACTGCACGCTCATCCCGGTCAGCGATACTGGGTCGGTGCCGGGATTAAAGATTTCTATGAAGTCGTTCGTGAACGTCGCGCCAGCATTTCCGCCGCCGCCGTAAATCTGCGTGATGATCAGCGCCGGGTGATTCGGCGCCAGATCTCGGCGGGATCCATCCGGAGCCATGATCCCGCGCGGACCGGTCGCGTTATCGGTGCAGGAGAGGAGAATGAGCGCACTGAGGACGGTGGCGCTCGTGCGAACGAAGCGCGCAGAAAGTCGACGCATGTTGTGTTTGGGGGACGTGAGACGCAGGGCACCCGACGTCGGGCCGCGGACTGACGCGCGGAATCTACGAGCGGTTCACAACGCTGCTATGCGGTTGCGACACGACGGTGTCACGAAATCACGGTCGCTCGGGCCAGCGGCCTCAGCAGGGGTGCGTGGCGATTCCGATCGGCTATCGCCACCACGCCGCAAGAACATCGTCAGCCACTCGACCTTCAGTTGCTTCGAGGTCGAAGAAGCTCCCAGTATTGCCGTTCGTGAACACCGCGATCACGATCGGCCCCGCCGGCGCCGGCGGATACATGATGCCCACATCGTTGCCGAGCAGCGGCGGCCAGTCGCCCGTCTTGTGGCCGATGCTCGTGCGGAAGCGGATTCGCTGCGGCAGTCGCGACGTGTACACCTGCTGTCGCAAAATGCGACGCATCTCGGTCGTCGACTGCACACTCGCGAGTTGACCGCGCTCGATCTGCTCCAGCAGCCTGCTGATCTCGCGCGCAGTCGTGCGACCGAGCCACTTCGACGAATCGAGCACGAAGGCGACATTGCGCCGGGCCGCGGCGCTGTCGTTCGGCGATCCGCGCTCGAACACCTCGCGGTCGGTCATCGTCGAGTACTTCGGATCGAGCGCCTCCCACACAGCACGGAACGTCTGGCTCACAGTCATGCGGAGCCGAGTATCGCGATAGCCGAGTGAGTCGAGCATGTGATTCACTCGCGCGAGACCGACTTTGCCGATCATGATGTCGGTTGCCGTGTTGTCGCTCGTGACGATCATCTGCGTGATGAGATCGCGAAGCGTCGGCTGGAGCCCGACGGCGAAGTTCTGCAGCAAGCCGGTGCCGCGTCGCAGATCCTCTGGGCGGATCGTGTACCGCTCGTCGAGATTCAGCCGACCAGCGTCGGCGTCGCGAAAGGCGAGGATCATCACCGGAATCTTGATGACGCTCGCCGTGTTCATCGGCTCATCGGCACGTACAGCGACTTCGCGCCCGCTCGAGAGCTGCTTCGCGTAGAACGTGCTGTGCGCAGGGAGCGAGTCGAGTCGCGCGCGCACGAGCGATACGAGGCTAGGGTCGCTTGGACGGCCCGCTTGTGACACGGGCGACGGTGGACCGGATTGCCAACTCGCACCGCTGCATGCGGCGAGTGAGATCACCGCGATGGTCGCGGTCGTACGCCGGGACATGACCATGCGATCACGCTACCGCTAATCGGGTCGACCGTAAAGAGGAGATTTCACTTTGCGTCGGGCCACCGCGGCGTACAGTTCGCCGCCGTACATCGACGGCCGCGTCGCAATCACATTCGGCGCGGTCAAACCGGCCGAACTGACAAGCGCCGGCAATTCTGCCAACGGAACGGGGAAGGGAACCCAGCGGCTGGGTCCGCGACGGTCGTACTCGATGATCACGACATGGCCGTTGGGTTTGACGAGCGACGTGAGCCGTGCCAGTACCTCGCGCGCGTCGGGCATGAAGTGCAGCGTGTTGGCGAACAGTACGCCGTCGAGCAACGCGTCGCCGAGGCCGGGTAGTTCGAATGGACGCGAGAGATCCGCGACGACGGGAGTGACGCTCGCGTTCGTCGACTGAGACCACTGCTTGATCGACGTGATTGCGCTCGCGTCGCGATCCACGGCGTAGATGCGACCGTCAGGACCGAGGAGTTCGACGAGTGCGCGAGTGAATGTGCCGTCGCCGGCGCCGAAATCGGCCCACCGTTGAGCCGCGGCGAGCGGCACTGCGTCGCGGATCAGATCGACGGCGTCGCGGTCGTCCATGCCTGTGTGGGCGGCGAAGCCAGATTCAGCTGCATGAGCATTCTCTCGTGTTCGTCTATCAGGGGAATACGACTTGCTTTTCTTGCTGTTGACTTCAGTAGGGATGGGCAGCAATGAAATTCTTGACGCGACGCTGGCGGCTCGGGACGGCGCTAACGCTTTTCCCGATCATCCCCGCCGCGCTCTTGTGGTCGACCATGCGGCCGACGCACAAAGCCGATCCTCCCATGCGCCTCGTGGTGAGTCTCTCGGCTCGCGAGCTGAAAGTGATCGAGAACGGAGATGTGGTGAAAACATACGGCGTTGCAGTTGGCCGACCGAGCCATCCCACGCCGACCGGTTCCTTCCAGACTGGCGACATCGACTGGAATCCGAGTTGGACGCCGCCGCCGACTGATTGGGCCAAGGACAAGGAATACCAACCCCCCGGCGCAGCGAGCAACCCGATGCAGGGCGTGAAAATCTATTTCAAAGCTCCTTATTACTTCATTCACGGCACCAACAATCCCGGATCCATCGGAGAGGCGGCGTCACATGGCTGCCTTCGTATGACGTCCGACGACGCAGTATCTCTCGCACATCGAATCGTGGACGCGGGTGGGAGCGTACCGCTCACCATCACGGAGTAGCGACGGATTCGTAGAAAGAACGCGCGCGGCCTCGACGACTGGGGCCGCGCGCGACGTTTGTCAGCCCAAGTTTTCCTGCACGAACGTCGGATTCGTGTGAATGTCGAGCTGCACGAGCGGCTCGTCGCCCGTATTCGTGAAGCTGTGAATCTCCCCAGCTTTCACGACGAGAATGTCGCCGGCCCCAGCATCGATCGATTCGCCGTTCACCGTCCAGCGGCCTCGCCCGGATTGAATGAATGCAATCTCATCATATGGATGGCGATGCGGTCCTGGCCCGCGCCCCGGTGGCGCGTTGACGAGATACACCGATACGCCGACATCTCCCTGCTGAGCGCCGATGAACTGGTGTGACATACCGACGAACGGCAGCTCGGTTCTGCGAATGATGTGCATGTGGAGAGTTCTTCAGATCTGAAGTGAGGGTGCCGAATCGACCTGCCGAAATATCGTTTGGCCGTCGTGTCGATTCGTGTGGGTCTCGATCGACGTGTTGGTAAGAGCAGGCACGGTGGCCGTCACGAAACGGTTCGTCCCTGCCACCACCCGAACGGAGATTCACCTATGCAATCGGCAATTCTGCCAACCCAAGCCACGAGAACGACTTCGTGGCTCAGTCGCGGCCTGAGTGGGATCGTCGTCCTGTTTCTGCTTTTCGACGGAGTCATACACGTTGCGAAGCCGACTCCCGTCGTCGACGCCTTTGCTCAGCTCGGCTACCCGCTGCGCGTTTCCGTGGCGTTGGGGGTCATCGAAGTGATCTGCGTCGCGCTGTACGCAGCGCCGCGCACGGCAGCGATTGGCGCTCTGCTCCTCTCTGCATACCTCGGCGGCGCGACCGCGACACAACTCCGCGTTGATCCCGGCTGGTTTCCAATCATCTTTCCCAGCCTGCTGGGCCTGATGCTCTGGGGCGGATTGGCCCTTCGCAATCCACGCGTGCTCGAGCTGTTCTTTCCGAGCGACGACTGAATCGACTACGCACACGCTGACGAGACGACGATGAAATTCATGACGATGGTAAAGTCCGACGAAGGGTTGGGGCCGCCGCCGAAAGCGTTGATGGACGCGATCGCGAATCTCGGAATGGAAGCGATGAAAGAGGGCGTGCTCGTCGAAAGCGGTGGCCTCGCGCCGATGGCGAAGGGTGGACGCGTTCGTCTGTCAGCTGGCAAGGTCACGGTGTTCGACGGCCCGTTCACCGAGGCGAAGGAAGTGATCGGGGGCTATGCCGTCTATGATCTGAAGTCGCGCGAAGAAGCGATGCGGTGGGCAACGCGCTTCATGGAAATCCACCGCGATAACTGGCCGGGCTGGGAAGGCGAAGCCGAAGTGCGTCAGATCTTCAGTCCGTCAGACTTTCCTCAGTGCTGACGGACCGGCGAGTCGGCATCACAGACTCGCGCTTCTCCGACCGCCGAAAAGCCGAATCCGTTCCAGCGATAGCGCATCGTTCGAGTCGTTGAAGTTGTCGGATCTGGCCGAATGAACGAATCGCCCCGATGCAGCGCGCAGACCTGCCCGTTCGAATCGACCGTTGCGTCGATCAGCGGCCATGCGAGCGCGGTGCCGCGCCACTTGGCGACGAGTCCGTGTTCGTCAACGCCATACACGTGCGGACGCAACGCAACTTCGCCGTCCATCTCCGACGGGTGTCGCTCGAGAGCGAGTAGCAGTGCGGATTTGTCGTCCGCTGCCAGTTTTGGCTCGAGCGATACGAGCGACGCACGACGCGTCTGCCAGCGTCGCGAGCCGCCTTTCCAACCTTCGAGCACGACGTTGTCCGAACTGTCGGACGCAGACCAGGAAGCTGGCCGAATCTCGACGCCAGAAACGCTCAACGTCGGCCGGAGCGGAAAGGTACATGTCGCGATTGCACTGTCGTTCGCGACACCGGTAATGACAGGCACCGCCGATCCGCGTCGCGCGTGGGTCCTGATTCCTCCACACGCCACGCGTCCGTTGCGAATCGTGCAATCGGCGATCAGACCTTCCTTCGTTTCTGGATATTTCTGATCGAACACATGGTTCCCGAGCGAGTAGAACACGGGCTTGCCATGCACGCAGTCGGGTCGTTGGACGACGTGCGGGTGGTGACCCACCACGACATCGGCTCCATGATCGACGAGCCACTCTGCTGCCGATCGTTGCTCTGAGCTCGGCCAATTCTGAAGCTCGTTACCCCAGTGGATGGAAACGACGACGAGATTCGCGAGGTTGCGCGCCAGTCGAAGCTTCTGCGCCAGCTCGATCGACGGCACCGCCTGCACCTGCCCGTCGGCCGCCTTCTCCACCGTGACCGCGATCATCGCCACAGTTTGCTCGCCGAACCGTACGAAGCGAGGCGAATGAGCGAAGTCTAAACCGAGAATGCCTGCAGCCGCTAACGCACGCTGCGTCCGTGCGCGACCGTCAGGCCCCGCATCGCCGGCGTGATTGTTCTCGAGCGAGACGCCTCTGATTCCGGCGCGCGCCATCAGGATCGGCGCGGTATCGGGCGACGCAAAGCAGATGCGCCCCTGCGACACTCGGCAGTCAGTATCGGTACCGATCGCACCCTCGAAGTTTCCGGCGACCCAATCGGCTTTGGAGAAGAGGCTCGCGAGTGAATCCCACGGAGAGCCACCGGTTCGATCGATCTCGACCTTTACCTGCCGGGCGAGAAGGATGTCTCCGGTGAACAGCAGTCGAACATCGTGGTCGCGCGACGCGTGGCCCGCGAGCGCAACCGCAGCCAACGCGACGCAACCACTCAGGATTAGCGCGACGCGGCGGAGCGACACAGCGAGTCGGCGGGAGCAATGAGGGGCTGAACCCACGCCGGTCGCGCATGAGTGTCGATCTCTTTTCGCCAGCGCTCATTGTCGTACAGCTTGTCGGATCGAAATTCGTAGTACGAATACGTGCTGCCGATGACGATCTGTCGTCGTCCGAAATACGGCGCGATCTGTCGCCAGCCGAGTGGTGCGCCGACCGCGACCTCGAGGAGGCCGTGCTCGAGATCGCCGGTGACGTCCGCAATTTTGGGAACAGGCTCCGGAATCGTGATGCCGAGGTCCTTCTCGGCGAGGCTCTTGTAGAGTTTGAATTGATGTTCGGCAGACCCGCCGATCGAGCGAATCGCCTCGTATTCGGATTCGCTCAACGCCTCACCGCGCAATTCCTTTTCGGCCATTCGTGCAAAGCGCCTCGCTTCCGCAGCGCTCTCACTGAGTCGCGCGAGAATTCCTTCGCGCAGCGGCTTGTCGTTCTGCCACTCACTGCCAGTCGTGCCCGAGCCGAGGTCGGTCATCGTGGCGACGCGCTTTGCGA
This sequence comes from Leucogemmata humicola, assembly GCF_055379415.1. Taxonomy (NCBI): domain Bacteria; kingdom Pseudomonadati; phylum Gemmatimonadota; class Gemmatimonadia; order Gemmatimonadales; family Gemmatimonadaceae; genus Leucogemmata; species Leucogemmata humicola. The sequence goes on along the minus strand of NZ_AP040875.1, from coordinate 5,248,331 downwards.
GCGCGTCGTAGATCGACGCGATTGCATCGAACGTCTTTGGCGCCGGCTCGACGTATCCGCGAGGGACGTCGGCGATGAGTTCCTCGAAGCCGCCCTCGCCACCCTCGGCGGCGGCGGGTCGCTCGTTGACGAGAACGGTTGCTTCGCGAATCGTCGCCCATGACGCGAGTCCCGTCTGTAGTCGCTTTGCCGACCAGAGCGGGCTGCCAGCAGGCGCGCCCGGGAATTTCGTCGAATCCGCCCACTCGACCGCGAGGGCGTCGAGCCACTTCTCGTAGATCGACGACGTTTCGGTATCGGCTGGTCGCTGCGACGCGATTCGATTGAAGACAGGTCCGAGGCGCGGATACGCCGCGAGATCGGGCGCGAGAAGCGATCGCGCGAGCGCGCTTCCATAGACCGTCGCGACGTCGAGTCCCGACGCCAATTCTCGGATTCCGCCTGGCCCGGCGATTTGCTGATCAGCGGGCCACTTACTGTGAAACACGCTCGATTCCAGCGCCTCGTTGTCGACGCCCCAGCTGAGCGGAAAGACCGATTGGTATTCCCACGGGTGGAGCGCGTACGACGCGATCTGATTGCGGCTATCGACGTTCCACACGAGCTGAGCTCGCGACGGCGCGATAAACGGGCGATAGACGTTGATCCACTCGATCGCTTTGCGCTGCACGTCGGGCGGAAGCAGTGCGAGCGGAGCGGGATCCATCGCATTCAGATGCTCTTTGCGATTCAGCTCCGTGAAGTAGTGCACGCCGCGGAAATACTGACGCATTTCCGGGCTCGTCGTGTAATGGCCGCGCGGCATCAACTCGGCGAAGTTGAACTTCTCGTCGAGAACGTCCGACATCACTGATGTGCTGTCGTTGGCGATACGTCCGGCCTCACCGGTGGTGACGCCGCCATGCATCGCCGCGAGCGCGGCGAACGCTCTCGCCCAGCGAGACGCGCGTACGTCATTCGACATCGAGCTCGACATCGACGCGTTCGCCGCACTGACGAACGACCAGAACGCCGGCATGGCGTGGCGTCGCTCGAGAATGATGAAGACGCCGTTGAACGCCGCTCCAAAATTCTCCCAGAACAGATCAGTCGTGGCGAGAAGCGGCGCTTCGCCAGTGCCGTATCGGTTCAGGTCGTAGATGTCATAAAGCTGCCCATCGCCCTTCTGTTCGAAAAAAAGGCCACCGTTCTTGGTCAGCAGCTCTTCATCGCATGCGCTCCCTGCGAGCTGCCACGCGTTGGCGACGTCGGGGAGGGAAACGGAGATCGGCGCATACACCAGCGAGCGCCTGTTCCCCGTGGCGACGATTCCGATGACACCCTTTCCGTCGGGAACGGAGACCGGCGCGTCGACGAAGGTGTACGCGGTCGCCTGCCGGCCGACGGCACCGCGTGCTTCGCGAATCACCGCGACGCCGGGTTGTCCGCTTTGCCACTGCAAATAGAAAGCGCCGTTCGGTGTGAGGCTCAACGAGCCACCGCACGGCACATTCGACAGCGTTCGGTCTTCGGTCCACTGCTGCGAGTATTCGACCGCGTGCGGGCAGCCGCGACGATCCTGCCAGATGAGCGGGTGGCCGCTCGGATGAAACGCCGCAGGAAACGCCGACTCGGTTATCGGCCCGCCCGGCTGAGCATCTTCGTCCTTCAGTTCGACGACGGCCGACTTTGGACCAGCAACCTGATACTCGAGCTTTCCTGTCTCGGTGATCGAGCGGAGCGACGATGTTCCGTTCGGAAGCTTGGCGGCGAAGAACAGTCGATACCGAATGCTGTCACGCGTGTAGAACGGCCGAGTCCCGACGATCAGTCGTCCAATTTCGCGCGGCGTTTTGAAAAGAACGGCCGAATGCCACGTACCGCCGTCGTTCGTGAGCCCGACGATCTGGGATGTGTCCTTCACCGAGCCGCTGACGAACAGCGCGCGTCGAGCTGGGTGGCTAGCGATGCTGCGCGCGACGAACCCGGTTGGCAAATCTGCCACTGGTGTGGTGCGATCGTCGCCGGCGGTCCATGTGACGACACGCTGTTTGCCGGCCGAGTCACGAACGACGAGTGCGACTTCAGGGCTAGTTGGCGATGCTGCCAACGCGATCGGCGTCAGGCTGCCAGGAAGCACGAATTCTTTGGCGGATACGGGCGACGCGGTCACCGACTGTGGCAGTGCCGACTGTCCCAATCCGCTTCCGGCGTTGGAGTGGCGCACCGCTCTCGCCGAATCTCCAAAGCGACCGCAGGCCGCCAACAAGGGAAGCGCCAACCATTTCCACGGTCTCAATGAAGTTGACACAGTCGCGTTGCTCGGCGGTCGATCAATGAGGGATTCCAAACATTCTAACGTCGTTGAATGACGATCTGCGCGGTCACAAATCACGCGAAAAGGAATCCATGCGCCGCTGAGCGTCTTGCCACTTGACGCGCGGCTGACCCGGGCGCAATAATAGACCTCAGACTCTGTACTCTTACTCTGAGGCCCCGGCCGTGTCCGACGCCCTTCCGCTCGTAAAAGGCACCCTCGATATCCTCGTGCTCAAGGCGCTGTCCTGGATCCCGATGCACGGCTTCGAAATCACGCGCTGGGTCGAAGCACGCTCCGGCGGCGCGCTCGACGTCCGCGACAGCGCGTTGTATCAGGCGCTGCAACGCATCGAAGAGCGGGGGCTCGTCGTAGCCGAGTGGGGAGTGACAGACAACAATCAGCGCGCTCGATATTACCGGCTCACCAAGGCCGGACGCACGCGTCTCGCCGCCGAAACTGCACAGTGGGTGCGGTACGCAGATACCGTGACCGGCATTCTCACGTCGACGGCCGGACCGGCCTGAGGACACGACGATGCGAACCCCTGAGATTCGACCTGGCATTCGCCGACTCTTCCGCCTTGCCGCGCGAGCCGATCACCGCGCCGAGGCTGATGACGAGATTCGACTCCATCTGCAGCTGCGGGTTGATCAGTTGGTGCGCGAAGGAATGACGCCCGACGCCGCACGCGCCGAAGCAGAGCGGCGCTTTGGTTCGGTGGACGAGGAGCGGCTGCGCTTTCAATACGCCGCGCGCCGGCGCGAGGGCCGTATGCGAGTTCGTGAATGGCTGGACAGTGTGCGCCAGGATCTTCGTTACGCGGCGCGCACGCTCCGTCGCGATGCCGGCTTTACTGCCTTCGCCGTGCTCATCGTTGGGCTCGGCATCGGCGCGTGCGCGACTGTGTTCAGTCTCGTGAACGGCGTGCTTCTGCGCCCTTTGCCTTTCCGCGACCCAAGCCATCTTGTCTGGATCTCGAACATCGGCGACGACGGCGTTGCCGAGTGGCGGCTTCAGGTCTCGCACTACTTGGACCTCGGAACTCGAAATCGCTCGCTCGATGGAATGGCCGGCTACTACGCCTACTATGGAACGGGCAATGCGCTTCTCTTAAATGACGGTGAGACGCAGCGCCTCACACGCGTAGGCGTCACCTGCAACTTCTTTCCCTTTCTCGGTGTGACGCCGATGCTCGGCCGTTCGTTCTCGGCCGAAGAGTGCCTGTACGGTGCGCATGCGAGCGTCCTGCTGACCGAATCGACGTGGCGAAAGCGATTCGCCTCGGATCCCGCGATTGTTGGTCGAACGCTGACAATCAACGATGCGCCGGCGACTGTGATCGGCGTGCTTCCGGCGTCATTTGATTTTCCAAGCGTCTTTGCACCAGGCACGACAGCCGACATGTTCGGCGCGTTTCCGCTGAGCGACGAGACCAGCCGTCAGGGCAATACGCTGGCGGTCATTGGGCGCCTGAAGCCCGACGTTCCGCTCGCCCGTGCGCGCAGCGACCTGGTAGAGGTCGGCAAGCAGCTTACCGCCGAATTCCCACGCCGCAACACGATTCGGCCGAAAGTGCTCGCACTCGACGATCGGGTCAACGGACAGGTTCGGCCCGCGTTGTTCGTGCTCGCCTGCGCCGTTGTCGCGGTGATGCTGATCGTCAGCGCGAACCTGTCGAGCTTGCAGTTTGCGCGCATGTCGGCACGACAGCGTGAACTTGCGGTGCGGCTCGCACTTGGCGCGGCGCGTGGGCGTCTCATCCGTCAGACACTCACGGAAAGCCTGGTTCTCGCAGGCGCGGGTGCGTTGCTCGGCGTTGCCCTGACTGTCGTCGGCACGCGCGTCGTGTCGCATCTCAGCGCCTTCGACATTCCACTCCTATCGCGTGTCGGTGTCGATGGCACGGCGCTCGGCGTCGCCGCGCTCGTCGCCGTGACGACCGGCGTGCTGATCGGTGTCCTCCCCGCTCTTCACTCGCCGTCCGACGTTCATGATACGCTCAAGGAAGGACTGCGCGGATCGACGAGAGGAGGACATCATGCGCGCGTGCGCTCCGTGCTCGTCGTAACGGAAATCGCGATGGCCTGCGTGCTACTTGTCGCATCTGGACTGCTCGTCCGCAGCTTCCTGCACGTGCTCGACTTGCAACTCGGCTTTCAACCGGAGCGCGCCAGCGCACTACGCGTCGATCCGCCGAAGCGATTCCGCGATCTGACGATCGCCAACGCGTACTACGACGACGTTGTGCGTCGCGTTCGCGCCGTTCCCGGTGTGACGGCGGCTGGGCTCAGCGACCTGCTGCCGTTTGGCGGTGACCGCAGTTGGGGCGTGCACGGTCAGGGCCAGGTCTACGCGCGCGGGCAGTATCCCGAGGCGTTCATTCGTGTGGTGGGCGACGGCTATTTCCGCGCGATGGGCATTTCGATTCGCGCTGGCCGCGATTTCAGCGAGGGGGACGCGCCCAACGCGGAGGCGGTAGTGATCGTGAATGAAACGCTGGCGCACACGCTCTGGCCGAATCGCGATGCAATCGGGCAAGCCATCGAACAAGGATCGCAACTCCTACGTGTCGTCGGAGTGGTGGCTGATGTTCGTCATAGCACGCTCGAGCACGCGTTCACGAACGAGCTGTACTACCCTATGCGGCAGGGGCTCGATTACTACGCCATCAATTTGGTCGTGCGAACGAGCCTTCCGCAGAGCCAACTCACGTCGTCGGTCCGGGCGGCGCTGGCGCCTGTCGCGCCGGAGGCGTCGAAGAATCAGTGGCGCGCCCTGCAAGAATTGATTGACAAGGTTGCATCACCTCGGCGATTCGTCGTGCTGTTGCTGAGTGGTTTCGCCGTCTTCGCCGTGATCCTCGCCGCGTTGGGGATCTACGCTCTGGTGTCTTACAGCGTCAGTCAGCGCACCCAGGAGATTGGTATTCGCATGGCGCTCGGCGCGTCGGCCGGAGACGTGCGCGCGGGAATCATGCGCGGCACTCTAGGCCTGGCTGGCATGGGTCTCGCGGCGGGTATCATCACCGCGGCGCTGCTCGTTCGCTCGCTGAGCGGAATGCTGTTCGGTGTTACGTGGGCCGACCCCGTGAGCTTCGCCGGTGCGCTCGTGCTTCTCGCCGTGGTTGCGGCGGCAGCGGGCCACTTTCCGGCGCGGCGTGCGTCGCGCGTTGATCCGAGCGTCGCTCTGCGCGACGGATAGCAGACAAAGAGTTGTAAAGAAAACCAATCTTCATGCCACTGGTCGGCACGGCGCGGGCGTTCTTCCCGAGTGCCGTACCGACCAGTACGTTCGTTCCTACTACTCGTCGAACGAGTGCCGAGGACGCTCTCAGGCCATCACGAGAGGGACGAATGCACGGGACTGCGATCGTACTGCTCGTCAACATTGCGCTGTTAGCCAATGTTCAGCTGAGTACTCAAGCTGTTGCCGTGTGGGAACGACACCGGCTGCTGATCGTTACGGTGTTCTCGGCGCTGATGCTCGTGAAGCTCGCGCTGATCATACGACTTCTCATCGAACGCCGGCAGCGATTGCGCGCACAGTTGGCGGTCGAGCAACAGCTCTCGTATGTCGCCCACATTTCGCGTGTCGCAACCGTAGGTGAACTAGCCGCAACGCTGGCCCATGAGCTGCGCCAGCCGCTGGCCGCGATTCGATACAATGCGGAGACGGCGCGTCGATTGATTGCTCGGCCAGATTCGAATCCCGTCGAAGTGAAGGAGCTACTCGAGGCCATTTCGTTGGATGACGCCAGAGCGTCGGACGTCATCGATCGCGTGGTCACGCTGATCCGGCGCGAGAATCGTCAGACCGAGCGTGTCGACCTCAATGAAGTTTGTCAGGGCGTGTGTCGTCTTCTACTCTCTGCGGCGACCACGCGTCAGGCCACGGTCGAGCTGTCGCTCGAGCCGGCGCTGCCGCTGATCGTCGGCGACGTCGTGCAACTGCAACAGGTTGTTCTGAATCTCGTACTCAATGCACTCGAAGCGCTTTCCAACGCCCAGGGAGCTCGAACGGTCGTCGTGGCCACCAGCAGCAGCAGCAAGGGCGTCGAACTCTTGGTGCGCGACTCAGGCCCCGGCGTCGGGTCTGATATTGCCGACCGACTGTTTGAGCCATTCTTCTCGACGAAGGAGCACGGTCTCGGAATGGGGCTCGTCATCGTGCGGTCGATCGTAGAGCGACACGGTGGTAAGATCGAAGCCCAGGTCCACTCGGTTGGCGGCGCAGCATTTCGGGTAATGTTGCCGCTCATTGCCGCCGGCGGTGCTGCACATGCCGCAAGCGGTAGCGCCGTTGCGGGAGGCTCGCCCATCGCGTAGCGTGGCCGAGTGAACACACGCTCGATCCGCCCATGGATCCTGGTCTCGACGATCTGGATTCTTCCCGCCATCCTCGGCTCGCTCAATTCGCTCGCCCAGCAGGGGCTGTCCGGCGAACGAATTCAGTATCGTGACATTCTGTTCGGCGCGTTCGACTGGCTGATTTACGGACTACTCACGCCGTTCGTCATCGCGCTCTCGCGCCGCTTTCCTCTCGCGCGGCCACTGCGTCGGCGAAACGTCGTCATTCACGTCGCGTTTTCCCTGGTGTTCTGTTTTGCGTGGGCAGGTGGCGGAACGTTGCTCAAGCTCGTGCTGCAGCCGAATTCGTTTGGCGGAAGCATCGGCATGTTCTATGTGAGTTGGGTGTTCACGACGTTTCCGTTCGGAGTCGGTGTCTACTTCTCGATCGTTGGCGCTGAGCACGCGCTTCGATACTTCGCTGAGGCTCGCGATCGAGACGCACAGGTGGCGCGACTGTCGGAACAGCTCACGGGCGCGCGACTCGCGGCGCTTCAGGCGCAGCTGAACCCGCATTTCTTGTTCAATAGCCTCAACACGGTGAACGTGCTGGTGCGTGACGGCGAGAATGCGTCGGCTACCCGCGTGATCGAGCAGCTTTCAGACGTTCTACGTACGACGCTCAATCGCTCGCGCGACAGCGAAGTATCGCTTGACGACGAGCTCGCGCTGCTCCGGCAGTATCTCGCCGTGGAGCAGGCACGCTTCTCGGATCGCCTTCGTCCCGCGATCGATGTTCCGCAATCGCTGCTGTCCGCGGCTGTTCCCAGCTTCGCGCTGCAGCATCTGGTGGAGAACGCGGTTCGACACGGAATAGCGCGGCGTTCCGACGCAGGACGAATCGTCGTGTCGGCGAAGCGCGACGGAGGTACGCTCGAACTCTCCGTCACCGACGATGGCGGTGGGTTGTCGGGAGAGGCAACGCAGCCGGGGCATGGTCTGGAGAACACACGCGAGCGATTGCGAACGCTGTACGGCGACGCGGCGTCGCTCGAGTTGGTTGAGGCTCCGGATCACGGAGTGATCGCCCGACTGCGGATTCCGTATCGCGAAGTTCTGTTGCGCGAGGCTCGGCGTGACGACGACCGATAGCTGGCGTGTTCTCATCGCCGACGACGAGCCCGCTGCTCGCCGCGGCGTGCGTCAGCTGCTAGCGCCGTTCCCGCAATTCACTGTCGTTGGCGAATGTCGTGACGGCCGCGAAGTGCTCGCGTCGCTCGATACTCTGCGTCCGGACTTGCTCTTCCTCGACATTCAGATGCCTGAAGTGAATGGCTTCGAGGTCATTCGCCGGCGGACTGTCGACAGAATGCCGGTCGTCGTCTTTCTCACGGCGTACGATCAGTTTGCGATCAAAGCATTCGACGCCGAGGCCCTGGACTATCTCGTCAAGCCGGTGAGCGAGGCGCGGTTCGCGGCGACGATCAAGCGCGTGGAGAAGCGTCTGCGCTCGGGCGATGGTGCGCCGCGCGAGCAGAGCATCGTCGTGTCCACGGCGCGTGGTGCCGTGGTGCTTCCACTCCGAGAGATCGATTGGATCGAGGCCGCGGACTACTATGCGCGGCTATGGGTTGGCGCGCGAAGCTACCTGTTGCGAGAATCACTTGCCCAACTCGAGCCGCGCGTTGCCGAGCATGGTTTCGTGCGCGCGCATCGTCAGGCGCTGGTCCGAGTGGACGGCGTGCGCGCGCTCAACGCGAACGCGTCGGGCGACGTGGTCGCCGTGCTTGCGAGTGGCGCCAAGGTGCCTGTGTCGCGTCGACGTCGTGCGGCGTTTGCCGCGGCCGTTCGCAAACATTCTCGCTAACGTCCCACTCTATTTCCCGATTCGCTTCGCCTCCATGGTCCCGGCGTCGAGCAACCAGGTCTTTCCTCCATCAACGCTACGATCGGACCGCCACAAAAAACTGTCCGCGCCGATGGCGAGATAGCGAATGCGTACCAGAGTGCCTCGGTTGCGTTGAATTGCGAATCTCGACGAGCCATTCGACCACGTGAGGCCAGGCTGAATCCCGCCGCCGTACGAAGACGCTCCAATCATCTGCCAGACCTTCCGGTCTGGATCGAACACGCGATACGTATAGAGGCTCAGACCCGTAGGGATCGTCGGATCATCGGGACGCCAGTGATCCTCGATCAAACCGCCGCCGGGGCGCTTGTCGAAGGTCCAGTGACCGACGAACGGCGGAAGGAACGTTCCGTCGCCGTTGCGCGCCTGGAAGCGAAATTCCCAAGTGCCGATCATCGCATCATAGTCCGCCGGTGTGCCTGCTTTGTTGGCAGTATCCCCAATCGCGAAATTGGCGCCGAGTGTGTCGGGCAACAAAATTTCTCGGCTCATTCCCACGGCGCTCGGCTCGAGCTGCCAGTACGGATTGACCCACGTGTTGCCCTGTCGCACAAACAGCTCCGTCGCTCGACCACGGGTCGTGTCGCGCTTGCCGTTTGCCTCGACGATCACCGCATAGTTCGACTGCACGAGCGCATTCTGTCCCGACGGCGTGATGCGCGTGTTTTCGAACTGGACGTCGATGAATCGACGCTTCGAATCGACGAAGCCGCGCGCGCCGGACATGATGTCGCTCCGCGTATTCCAGCGCGGTTCGCCCACGCCCTCGAGCGTTGCAGCCGCCGGCGGAATGAATCGGCGAAGGAGCGCGGTATCGTTACGATACCATGCGCGCCACACCGTATCACGCGCGGCGATGAGTTGCTGCTCGAGCGGCGCGACCTGCGCAGCGAGCGGGCGAGTGAACATCGCGGCGCACAGCAGAACGGCGGTGAGTGTTTTCATGGCCGCACGCTGCCTGCGCCGGCGGCCGATAGCGAGCGAAACTCAGTTATCGGCGCACTGTGTGCCGCGAACGGCGCCCAACCGCTCGCGTCGATGTCAGCTGAACTGTCGTTTGAACTCTTCGAACTGCGTGCGCAGATCGGCCATTTCGCGCCGCAGCTCTTCGATCGTCGCTTCGAGTGCGGCCACGCGCGAGTCGCCGGCCGGTATCACGGGCGCGATCGCCGGAGCGCCGGCCTGTTCTGTTTCAGCCACCGGGCCCGACAGAAGGTGTGTATATCGCACTTCCTTCTGTCCCGGGCGTCGCGGCAATTCCGTCGCAAGCTCGCGCGCGATCAGGCGCCTCAACGTCGATTCCAGATCCTCCGTGGTCGCGAACTCGGCAAGCCGACCCGTTCGCGTTTTGATCTCAGCGACGGTCTGCGCGCCTCGCAGCATCAACACGCACATCACCGCGAGCTCCGGCGGATCGAGCTGGAGCTTCTCCGCCACGAGGTGCTGGAACTTCATGACGCGCGAGTCGCTCGGCTGAATCGCACGCACGAGCGACTGTTGGCGCAGGTTGTTGATCGCCCATCGCACCGAGTCGTCGCTCAGGCTCATCACCGGATCGCGATTCGTCGACTGATTGCACGCAGTCGTCAGCGAGTTCAGGGAGAGTGGATAGACGTCGGGCGTCGTCGACTCTTTCTCGATGAGCGCGCCGAGGATTCGCACTTCGATGGCAGAGAGCTGCATGGCCATAAGGTAACGGATCATCCGGTGTATGTCTGTATGAGCAAAGGCTTTAGGGGTACGAGACTCGGCCTCGGCAGGCAAGGCGAGTTCGACTTACTAAGCGCTCTGTAAGCGGCTGGGTTGATCGTTGGTGCGACCGCTCATATCCTGTGCGGGACCGCGAGCAACCCCCACCCGAGTGCTGCCTTCGCGATGACGATGCCCGAAGTCCCAAGCGGCGGCGCCGCGTCTGAACTGCCGGTTCATCTCACCCGGTTCATCGGGCGCGAGCGTGAACTCACGGAGCTGGTTGGTCTCGTCCAGGTTGCTCGACTTCTGACGTTGACCGGGGCTGGCGGCAGCGGAAAGACGCGACTCGCCGGCGAACTGGCGGTCCGCGCGTCTACGTCGTTTGCGCGGACGAACTGGGTGGATCTCGCGCCGATCACGAGCGGCGAACTGCTCGCCCAACATGTCGCCACCGCGCTGCACATTCACGAGCGACAAAACTCCACGGCACTCGGCCTTCTCATCGAAGCGCTTGGTCGTGACTGCACGGTGCTCGTACTCGACAACTGCGAGCACATCGTCGATGCGTGCGCGGCGCTGAGCGAAGCGCTGCTCCGCGCCTGTCCGCAGCTCACTGTGTTGGCGACGAGTCGCGAAGCGCTTGGCGTCGCGAGTGAAACGGCGTGGCTCGTTCCGCCGCTCGCTACCGCCGAAGCCATTCAGCTCTTTGGAGAGCGTGCGCGCCTCGCGCTCCCGACCTTCGTGCTCGGCGACGCGAACATTGCGTCAGTGAGCGAGATCTGTCGCCGGCTCGACGGAATTCCGCTCGCGATCGAGCTCGCCGCGGCCCGGGTGCGCGTGCTGTCGCCGGAGCAGATCGCTAGTCGTCTCGACGATGCGTTCCGCCTTCTCACCGGCGGGAGCCGCACTGCGTTGCCGCGTCATCGCACGCTGCGTGCGACGATGGAATGGAGCTTTGGGCTCCTGGGCGGGCGCGAGCAGGTTCTATTGCGACGTCTGTCCGTGTTCGCCGGTACGTTCACCCTCGACGCCGCCGAAGCGGTGTGTGCCGGCGATCCACTCGGCGTCGAGGACATTCTCGACGGCGTTGCCGCCCTCGTTGACAAATCTCTCATCGTGATGGGTTCTGGAGAGGGTGTCGCACGCTATCGTCTCCTCGAGACCGTGCGGCAGTACGGTGCGGAGCGACTCGACGAGGCGGGTGAGCGACGTACGGTCGCCTTGCGGTTCGCCGAGCAGTGTATTGCGACGGTCGAAGCAATCGCGCCGATGATCGTTGGTGGGCCGATCGAGCCGGGGCTGATCGAGCGGTTGAGCGCCGACCACGACAACATTCGCGCGGCGGCAAACTGGGCGTGCGCCGACGCCGCGCGTACCGAATTCGCCCTGCGTTTCGTTGGTGGACTGGGTTGGTTCTGGTACGCGCTCGGCCAGTTTCGTGAAGCCCGTCAGTTCTCCGATCGCGCGCTTTCCTTCGACGCATCTGGCATCGCTCCGTTGATCGTCGGGCGAGCGCGCTTATCGAGCGCTCTTACAGCATTCTTTCAAGGCGACAGTAAGCGCGCGTTCGTCGACTTCGAAGCTGCCATCCCGCTGCTGCGCGACTCTGGTGACGCGATCAGCATGGGCACCGCACTCTCGAAGTACGGTGCGTCGCGATTGCTTGCCGGCGATGTCGCATCATCGATCGAGATTCTCGATGAAGCGGTGGGGTTTATTCGCGAGACTCCGCCGAACGACATCACGCGCATCTTCGCCGAGTTCTGGCGCGGCTGGGCAGCGTATGCGCAGGGCGATCTCGATACGGCGCAGGAACTCGTTGGTCGGGTGCTTCGCACCGGGCGCGAATATGATTTACCAACGACAACAGGACACTCGCTGTCTGTGAGCGCACAGATCGAGCTCGCACGCGACAACGTCGATGCGGCGTGCGCACTCGTCGGCGAAGCGCTCGAGATCGAGGTCGCAAACGGTGACGGGTGGGGCATCGCGATCGCGCTCGACGGGATCACTCACGTTGCGGCGCGTCGCGATCGTATCGAAGACGCCGCGCGTCTGATCGGTGCGGTCGATGCGCATCGCAAGCGCATGGCGGTTGGACTTCCCGGTCTTGCGCCGCGCGAGCGAGAGGCGCTCATCGCGACGTTGCGCACAACGCACGGTTTGAACTTCGATGCGTTCTACGCAGAAGGAAGCGGCTGGACGACCGATCACGCCGTCGCGATGGCTCTCGCTGAAGCGGCGCGCCATACGGCGGAGCGTCGCATCGCCGTCGCTGCGCCCAGGGCACGTGAGCGAACGACAGAGCAGTCGCACCTGCGTGTGCTCGCGCTGGGTCCGTTGCAAGTATTCGTTGGCGACCGCGCGATCGATGCGTCCGCGTGGGGGTCGTCGCGACCGCGCGAACTGCTCGTCTACCTGTTGATGCACGCCGAAGGACGTACGAAAGAGCAGGTCGGCCTCGCGATGTGGCCCGAGGCGAGCTCCGAGCAGTTGCGCAACAATTTTCACGTCACGCTGCATCGTCTGCGAAAGACGCTAGGCGGTGCAGATTGGGTGACACATAGCGGCGATCGCTATCGCGTTGATCCGGCGTTGCTCGCGGAGTTCGATGTCTCCACGTTCGAAAACGAAATCGCCGAGGCAACGCGCGCACTGAAGCGAAAGGAGCCCAACGCAACGGCGAAGCTCGAGCATTCGCTGCATCGCTTTCGCGGCGACCTGCTCGACGGCGAACCCGTCGGCGATTGGCACTTGGAGCACCGTGATCGCCTGCAGCGCATCTATGTCGACGGGTTGATGCTGCTCGGTGCTCGACTCATTGCCGAGGAGCGCCACACGAAGGCGGCCGAGGCGTATCGGCGCGTGTTGGCGCGCGATGAGCTGCATGAGGAAGCGCTGGTGGCGCTGATGCGCGCGCAGGCCGCGATGGGCGAACGCGCGCAGGCACTGCGAGTGTATCGTCGGTACGTCGAGCGGCTGCGCGAGGAGTTGGACGCCGAGCCGGGCGAAGAGACGGCGGCCCTGTCCGAACAACTGCAACAGGGCGCCGCCGGCGGTTGAGCGAGTTTCAGCTCAACCGTGAATCATCGGTGCTTCGCTTCCAGCGCTTCGTCGACGCGATCAGCGATGTCTTGCCAGTGTGCTTTCGCCACGGAACCAGATGCAGCGGTGGCGTTGCGATGTGCGTCGTCGCGAATCTGACGCAGCTGTGCGCGCGCGAGCGCCGGAAGATCGCTGCGTTGAACGTTCGGCGCAGCGACGAACGGCGTCGGTGGCCCAGCGGGTCGTCCCGCCGCGGCAGCGGCGGCTGCACCAGCCTGCACTGCTGGAGCAGGCGGTGGATTCACAATCGCTGCGAGACGTTCGACGTACACGCGCTGCAACACGCGACGGTTGGCGTCGGGTGCGCCGGCCGTGAATACGTCTGCCTTGATGTCCGACAGGAATTCGGCAAGCGGGTATGCATTCGCTGCGTCGAGCTCCTCGGATTCAGCGAGACGCCCGAGTCGCGCGGGCGTGAGCAAAGCCGTGAGCACCGCCGACTGCCGAGTATCGAGCGCCGACGGTCCGAGTCGCGACGCAATGTCGGACGGCTCGAGCCACGTGGGCGTCGTGAACACGTTGGCACTCAGGAACGCGAGTGCTGCTTTCTGTTTCGCCCTGGGAACGACGCGATAGACATTCGCGCCCTGCTCGCTGCTCTTGAGGTCGACCGTCACGCCGCCAACGACCGTCGTGACGTGACCCATGTACGTCGACCACATGCCGAGCGTTTCGCCGTAGATCTCGTCGAGGTCGGAGTAGTCGTCGCCGGGACGCGTCGTCCACGACACGAGCTGCGGTACGACCTTCTTCATGTTCATCAAGGCATAGTTCGTCGCCTTCACCGGATCGTCGCCGAGGTCTTCGGTCTGCGAGCGCGGGTCGACGCCGCCGTACTGCTGCGGCACGTAGCGATAGGGCATCGCCGTCTTCTGGTTGACGAGCCAATCGTTGAGCGTCGTGTGCTCGGCGGCGGCTGTTTTCTGCGGCAGCACGCGATAGCCCCAGTTGATCGCGAAATCATCGAAGGGTCCAAGGCGGCGGATGTAGTCCTTCGGCTTGAGACCATCGCCTGGTTGTGCGACGTAGTTCTGTCGTGCGTAGTCCATGATCGTTGCGCTCACGCCGTACTTACTCGTGAACGTCGGGCTGCGAAGCGAGTCCACGGGGAAGCTCGACGACGCGACCATGTTGTGCTGAAGCCCGAGGGCGTGTCCGATCTCGTGCGCGATCACCTGGCGCATCGTTTCGCCCATCAACTCTTCGGGAATGTCGAGCGAACGCGCCATCGGGTTTGCAGCACCCGTCTCGATCATGAGGCGGTTGCGATACGAGCGCATGTGGTTGTGATACCAGACGATCTCGCTGTTGATGATCTCACCGCTGCGTGGGTCGGGCGTGCTCGGACCCATGGCGTTGCGAACGAGACTCGCGGCCCAGCGGACCATCGAGTAGCGCGCGTCATCCGGATCCCAGTCTGGATCCTGTTCGCGGTTGGGCGGTTCCTTGGCGAGGATGGCGTTCTTGAAACCTGCCTTCTCGAACACCTTCTGCCACGACTCGACGCCTTCTTTTACATAGCGACGCCACTTGGTTGGCGTTGCCGGATCGATGTAGTAGACGATCGGCTTGATCGGCTCCACGAGTTCGCCGCGCGCGTACGCCGCAGGATCCTTCGGCTCGAGGCGCCAGCGTGTGATGAACGTCTCTTCGGCAGCTTTCTGCTCGTCGAGGCCGTAGTTGATGCGCTTGACCGTGAAGTAGCCGACGCGTTCGTCGAACGCGCGTGGCTTCATCGGAACTTTGGGCAGCAGGATCATCGACTGACGCATCTCGAGTGAGATCGTGTTGCCCGTGCGATCGCCTGGCGCGTCGGACGCGTCGAACGTCTGGACCTGGCGGACTTCGACGTTGATCGGGAACGACCGAACGCCGCTCAGATAGCTGCGCGCTGGATCGAAGCGTCGAACACCATAGGTCCGGCGCTCGGCGGCGCTCAAACCGGAGATGGCCGGACTATCGCCGCCGAAGAAATCCGTGATGTCGACGACATAGCTGCTGCTGTCGTGCGAGAAAGCCTGAATTGGAAACGCGGCGAGAATCGGCGAGTAGTTGTTGTCGCGAACGCTCGCGGAAATCGGCAGCGAGTCGTCGGCGACGGCCGCGTAGCTGATGCTCTGAAGGTTCAGCCGATCATTCACCTTGCTCCACCGCACGACGCGTCTCGCGGCTTCGGTGCCGGCGAACGACATGCCGCCGGTTCCGGCTGGAACACCCGACACGCGACTGACGAGCAGGATGTCGCGATTCAGCAGCGAGTCAGGAACTTCGAAGAACCACTTGTCGTCGACCTTGTGGATGGTGATGCCGCCTTTTTCGGTTTGTGCCTTGGCGGTGATCACCTGCGCGTAGGGGCGCGGACGTCGTGGTTGTGCGGCAGCGCCGCCCGGGGCGGCCGCGTTGGCGGCTGGTGGCTGCTGCTGAGCGGGCGGAGACGCGGGCGGGTTCTGCGCGAGCGCCGGAACTGCACCGGCGATGACGAAGGCAAACCCGCAGAGCGGGAGATGGCGTCGCATGATGAGGAGGGCTGAGGGTGCTCGGAATCTCGCTGCCATTCCAAGGGGAAACCAGAAGCCCGCGACGCATCTCGCGATGTTGCTACACGGGCGCTATCGCACCCGAAACCCGGCCTGCACAGAACCAACTCGCAGTCTGTCGCCTGTGAACCCGCTAACCATGCGGCCCGCGACCACGAAGGCAAAATGTTTGACACCGGCGGCAGCGTCGACTTGAAGTTGCCCGCCCACACTGGGCGAATCGTGCGCGACGAACAACGCCGGACCAGCCATCGCACGAAGCGTCACGCCCGGAATTGCCCTCTCGATTCCAGCGAGCACCCCGGCGTGGAGCGAGCCTGGAAACCGCTCGAGGCATCCGCCGCCTGGCTCACCTGAAATCCTGCAGATATCGCCGCCCACCGCGGGCGTCCCGCTGGCGCCGAGGGAAAGTGCCCCGAAGACCGCTCTGTCATGATCAGGAACAAGGATGATCTCGGCCGCGAGTGCTGTGCGATCCCAATACTTGCCGCCTGCGCCGGAGCTCAGTCCCACCGTGGCGTCCAGCGCGAACGGATGGACAGCGCGCGTGGTTTGAGCGCCAAGTCGAGACGCCGCGAGCACGGTCAGAACCAGATAGAAGATCGATCGTCGACACATCGCGAGGCATGTAAAAGTGGGAGCACTGAAGCATCGATGAGAGTTCTATAATATTGTGTCGAGTTCGGCAAGGGTGCAGACCGGAATTCGCTTCGCTCCAGCCCGGCGCAGAGCGCGGCACGTGCCCTGCCGTGATCGGCGGCTCAACCGTGCGGAGGGCACATGGCAGACGAATCACGGAATCCTGACCCGTTCGACGACGAACTCGAAGTCGAACGCAAGCGCAAAGAAGCCGAGGAGAGGGCGCGTCGAGCGCAGGACAAGCTGCACCCGAATCCGCCGTACACCACGAAGCACGGCTTCACCGCGCCCAAATTCGGATCGGCCGGCAGCGGCGGGGCGGAGAACGAACCGGGACCCGAGAAAGACTAAGAGTCTTGCTCGCCTAGGGTGACCCGCTCGTCATCCGCGCGCGGCGGAGTACATTTGCTCTGTCACATTACCGGATGCGCGAGCGGATATCACCATGGCGGACAATGATCTCCGGAGGTTGGAGGCTGCGCTCGGCGCGGTCGCCAAGATCACGTCGGACGGCGACCCGGAACTGATCGGAGCGCGGTGCCCGAAGTGCGAGGCGTCGGAGTTCATCAATATCCCCGACCTCTATACCGAGGCCGTTGGGCGTATCGAGGAATCCCCGGAA
This sequence comes from Leucogemmata humicola, assembly GCF_055379415.1. Lineage (NCBI taxonomy): Bacteria > Pseudomonadati > Gemmatimonadota > Gemmatimonadia > Gemmatimonadales > Gemmatimonadaceae > Leucogemmata > Leucogemmata humicola. The sequence goes on along the minus strand of NZ_AP040875.1, from coordinate 5,231,242 downwards.
GCCGGGGGAGCCGTTCACATCGGTGGTCTCACGGACGTGCAGATCGTCGCCAAGTTCAGACCGCCGCGTCGAAGGTCGGCCGGTGGGTTGGTGATCGCAGTCGCGATCCCGCTCGGTGCTGCAGCCGCGTATCTCTATCAACGCTTCGGTGACACGATTGGCCAGACGGCGATTCTCGTCGCCATCGTCACGGTCGTGATCGTTCTATTGACCTCGATCCGCCGACTCAGCGATCGCTACTATCGCGAACGTCGCCGCTGGCGCAGCCTGTTCATGTGCCGCAAATGCGGTCAGCTCGTCGCCTCGTAGCCGCTACTTCGACGTCGGCACGGCGATCACCGCATCGAACGCCGGCTTTGGTCTGCGGTCTCGCGCAAAGAGCAACGGGTAGTTCGTGCGTCCTGGGATCGGATAGCCATTCTTCCACGACATTCCGTCGTGCACGCCCCAGAGTGTGACGCGCGCGATCTTGTCGCGCTTCTTATAAAAAATCCGAAATAGCTCGGCATACCGATCGGCGAGCTGCTTCTGCACCGCGTCCGGAAGTCCGGTGCGGTACGGGTCCAGGAACGTCCTGAACTCCTCGAGTTGAAATTGCGGGTCGCTCATCACCGTGCCGATGATCTGGCCCTCCTTGGTCAACGGGAGGACGTCGACGTCCAGCTCCGTGATCATGACCTTCACACCGGTCGCCGCGAACGAATCGATCGCGGCCTCGATATACTCGGCCTTTGGGTAGTCGAGTCCCCAATGGGCCTGCATACCCACACCATCGATCCGAATGCCTTCTCGTTTCAACATACGAACGAGCCGGACGATTCCGTCGCGTTTCGTTGGCCGCCACTCGTTGAAATCGTTGTAGTACAGTTCGGCGTTCGGCGCGTACTGGCTAGCAAACTTGAATGACAGCTTCACTAGGCTATCGCCGTTACCGATGCCCTTGACCCACGTGGTGGGCCGGTACGAGCCGTCGTTGTCGATCACTTCGTTGACGACATCCCATGCGTTGATTCGCCCGGCATACCGTCCGGCCACGGCTTCAATGTGCGCGCGCAGTCGCTCCACTTGCGCCTCGCGCGTGTTGGGTTTTCCGTTCGCGTCCTGAAAAAACCAAGCGGGCGTCTGATTGTGCCACACCAACGTGTGTCCCACGATGAACATGTGATGCTGTTCACCGAATGCAACGTACGCGTCGGCCGGCCCCCAGTTGAATACACCGGGTTGTGGATTCACCGCCTCGGCCTTGAGGACATTCTCAGCGGTGATCGTGTTGAAGTGCCGAACTACGAGACCGCGCGTCGCCGAGTCAGTGCCGGAGACGATGCCGTCATTCACTGCGGTACCAATGAGAAACGCGCCGCGATACGCGTCCTTGAGCGTTGCTGCGGGTGGCCTCGACGACACGTGCGCGTATCCGCCGAGTAGAACGCTCGCACTGAGGAGGAGAATGCCTCTATTCATCGTTCACGTTTCGATCTCGCGAGGGTGTTCGGTTTTCGCAGCGTTCGCTCGAGGTGAGGTTACTCGGATCAATCAGCTTCCGTAAGCCGTGCTCGAGTGTCTGGAGTCGCTGGCCGTGAGTACGCATGGCTCCGGTGTAGCGAGTCGCGCGCAATAGGTTTCCTGGAACTCTGTGCGAGCGGTGGTGATGCGTATTGCGCGGCCCGAGGAGCGCGCGGCTCGAACATCGAGCCATCCTCTGCAGGTGATCATTCGATCGGCGGCGATTGCACTCGGAAGTGTCGGCGTTGCCACGCTCGGCACATTCTTGCTCGCACCGTACATCGCGCGCGGCGTGTTTCTGCTCTTTTACGCCGCCATTGTCCTTTCCGCCTCGTACGGGGGCGTGACGGGCGGCGTCGTCGCCATGGCGCTGGGGACACTCGTCCTCCGTTTCGCCATCATTCCGCGCTATCAAATCTTCGATCTTCGTATTCCCAACGACGCGATTCTTCTCGTGTCGTTTGTTGTCGTGTCTTCGCTCTTCATCATATTTGCCGCGGCGATGCGCGCCGTCCGACGACGAGCGCGTGCCGCAACGATCGAGCTCGAGTATGCGAACGCCGACCTTGTAGGCGCACTCGAGGAGGCGAATCGCGCGCGCGGCGAAGCGATGCAGCAGGCGGAGCGACTGCGACTTGTAGATCAGGCGAGCAGGATTCTCGGATCCTCGCTCGACTACGAGACGACGGTCGCCGCAGCCGCGCGTCTCGCCGTGCCCGATCTCGCGGATTGGTGCAGCGTGGACGTCCTCGTTGGTAACCAGATCAAACAGCTCGCGTCGAAGCACATCGACACGCCAGTCCTTCGACACATGAGTGAGGTCAGAGCCCGCTATGATCTCGACGCCAGCGCGAACACCGGCTTAGCGAGCGTAATTCGCACGGGCGAAGCTCAGTTTGTTCCGCACGTAACCGACGAGTATCTCGCGGCGCAGGCCCGCAGCCCGGAACACGGAGAGGTCCTGCGTACGCTCGGCATTCGCTCGGTGATCATCGTCCCGATGACCGCTCGCGGCGTGATCATTGGAACGCTGACTTTGATCAGCACTCGCGACGATCGTGTCTTCGATGAAGGGCTCCTCGCGCTGGCCAACGACATCGCCGGCCGTGCCGCGATCGCGATCGACAACGCGCGGCTGTATCACACGTCGGTCGTCGCGAACGACGCGAAGGCGAACTTTCTGGCGACGATGAGCCACGAACTGCGGACGCCGCTCACCGCCATCATTGGCTACGAGGAGTTGCTCGCCGAGGGGATTACCGGCGAGATCAACGAGGCGCAGGCGAAGCAACTCGGCCGCATCAAGGTGAGCGCGCGGCAGCTGCTCGGCCTCATCGAAGAGATTCTACTCTACGCACGCGTCGAAGCAGGCCGCGAAACGGTCACCGCTACAGACGTCAACGCCAAGCAAATCGTCGAGGAGGCACTTACCGCAGTGATGCCGATGGCACAGGGCAAGCAGCTCTCGCTCGTCGCTCGAGACATCGACCCAGCGCTCACTCTGCGAACTGACGGAAAAAAGCTTTGCCAGATGCTCATCAATCTCCTCGCCAATGCCGTGAAGTTCACGGAGCGTGGGGACGTTACGGTGAAGGTTTTTCCTCGCGATGCTGACGTCGTCTTCGAGGTTCAGGATACCGGAATCGGCATCGCGCCCGAGAACATCGAGAACATCTTCGAAGCCTTCTGGCAAGTCGAGCAGAGCAAGACTCGGAAGGCTGGAGGCAGCGGGCTGGGACTCAGCACTACGCGTCAGCTCGCCAATGCACTCGGCGGCGACGTGTCGGTGACGAGCGAACCGCGTGTTGGCAGCACCTTTCGAATCGTTCTCCCGAGGGAGCAGGCGCCGAGCTAGCGCTTCTCCGCGGACAGGAGTCGCGCCAAACGCTTTTTGGCGTCGGCGACGCGCGGCTGGAGCTCTGGGTCAGCGTTCTTCCAGAGATCTATGAACAGCCGATACTGCTCGATGGCCTTGTCGGGTTTCCCCATCGATTCGTAGAGCTGCCCAAGACGCTCGCGGATCGCGGGAACGCGCAGCGGATCCAACTCCGGAGTCGCCTTGAACCAATACGGCGTGGCGAGATATCGCTCGAACGCCGCGGTGGCAGAATCCGGCTTTCCGGCGGCGTCGAATGCACGACCGAGATCGAACGAGAGACAGGGCGCGCACTCGTTGGCAGGTTTGCCATCGAAGGCGATGTCTCCCTGGCGGAACTCGGTTATCGCATCGAGTGGCTTACCGGCGGCGAGCGCGATCTCAGCGAGCGCGTCATGCAAACGCGGCTGTTGAACGCGACGGATCGACGTGTCCGTCATCTCCGAGTGGTACCGGGCGATCAGCGCCCGCGCCTTGTCGACGCTCCCCGCACGCGCGAGTGCGCCCGCCACTTCGAGGTATGGCCGGTCGATCATCGGCAGCTGCTGAAACGGAATCTGCGCAATCGCGGCATCGAGTCGACCGGCGTCTGCCGGTGTGGGGCCTTTGACCTCCATCTCGATCCAGACGTTGAACGCGGCGTCATCGGGCATCGGCACATCGCGCGTGAAGCCGCGTTCCTTCGTGAACGTCGCATAGTCGCGGAGGCGGCCGTCGAGTAACGCCAACGAGCGCGACGCATCGAGCCCGGAGCGACGGCGTGCTTCGCCGCCCCGGCGCATCAGGCTATCGGTAAGCGAACGCACCGCGCGGCTGTCGCCCTGCGCGTACGACACACTCAGCCGCCGGTTGGTGCCGTAGCCGAGCGAAACTTCCGCGAGGCGCGCGGTAGTCGTCGCAGCTTCCTTGAGCTTTCCTTGATTCAACTGCATTTCAACCGTGTTTCCGAGCGCGGTTCCGTTGCCGGGCCCAAGACGTACCGCCGCGACGTTGAGCGACTCGGCGCGTGCATACTCGCGCCGGGTTCGAAGCTCTTCGCCGAGGTTGACCAACAGGGCCGACGTCGTGTCTCCGCGCCGGAGAATCTCTTCGTACGCGGCGATCGCCTTGCCGCGATCACGACCCGGCCCGAACGCGTAGTAGCGCGCAACGATCATGTCGCGTTCGCGCGCTGGGAGCCGTTGGCGATAGCGGTACGCCTGTGTCATTGCCGAGTCCATGGCGGACTGTGTACCGCCGTAGTTCGACAACACCGCGGCGAGCGAACTCCACGCCGTTGCAAAGGTGGAGTCGAGCGCGACCGCCTCGCGGGCGATCGCCACTGCCCGATCGTCGCCGACGAGGTTTGCCCTGACGCCCTCGCTGTATTTGCGGAGCGCCTCCAACGAGCTCGTCGTGACCGCCGCGAGAGACGGCGTCGCATTGATGGCGTGGAGCGATTCTCCCGCTCTAGCTCGCAGCGCACGCGCCAGCTTGTCCGCCGCGTCGATCAGTCCGCGCGGCCCGTTGCCCGTTTCGCGAAACGAGGCGAGCTCGATGCCCGAGTCGGCGCGCACGAGGCGAATGGAGACGATGTATCCACCTTCCACGCCCGTGACGTCGCCGTCGACGATCGCCTTCAGCCCAGCGCGCGCGGCGATCTCTTTGGCCACTGCCATGGTGACTGGCGTGTCCTTCGGTCGCGTCATGCGTTCGAGCTCGGACACGATCGCGGCCGGCGCCATGAGCGTGAATGCGGACGATCCGGTCAATCCGGCGCGCACCGCATCACTCACCACGCGTCCAAGCGTCGAGTCGGCGTTCGTCGTCTTGAAGTCGGTGAGAATGATTGGATCGCGCTGCTTCATTCTTCCTGACGCGATGAGCGACCCGAACGGTCCGACGCCAAGCGCCCGCATTGCCATGAACGCGGCGATGACGATGATGAATCCACCGACCGCGAACACTCCGCCCCGCGCCGTGCGATACCAACTCACCCTCGGCGCAGCTTTCAGTGCGATGTTGGCGATCGTGCCATGCGTGTTGGCCAGGGTGCCGCCAGGCGTGTACGTCGGCGTTGCCGCGAGCGCTCGGCGAGTCACGCGTTGCACGTAACCAGTCCAGAGAACCACAGGCAGTCCGAGCGCCATCACGACGAGCGAACCTGGGAAAACCCAGTCAGGCAATCCGATGCCAACGATCGCCGCTTTCGCGACGACTGCCACGACGACGAATGCCGCGGCGTAAATCGCGAGTGCTTTCCAGAACATCCGCGGACCGCCGAACAGAACCGCCGGCATCGCGGGCGTTCCGGCTCCGCTCGTGATCGTGTCCAGCACCCGCACGATATCGCCAGCCGTTTGCGGCCGATCGTTCGGATCTTTCGCCAGGCAACGAATCACCAAATCGGCGAGCGGCGCAGGAACGTCGAGACGCAACTCGGCGATCGGACGCGGCGCTTCGCCCATGTGCGCGGCGAGCATTCGCTGCGGTGTGCGGTCGGGGAACACAGGTCGTCCCGACAGCAGCTCGTACGTCATTGCACCGAGCGCATAGATGTCGGCGCGATGATCGATGTTCTCGTCGCCGGCGGCTTGCTCCGGCGCCATGTACGCAGGCGTCCCGATCGACGTTCCGATTTGCGTGAGCGTCGCGCCGCCGGAACCAGTACGCGCGGCGCTGATGGCCTTCGCGATACCGAAGTCGGTCACGACTGCCGTGCCGCCGGAAAGCAGAACATTGTCGGGCTTGATGTCGCGGTGCACGATGCCGCGCTGATGCGCGTACGCGAGCGCCTTCGACACGTCCTTCATGATGCCGACGACTTCCGTGATCGCGAGCGGACCATTGCCGAGGTGCGCGCGCAGCGACTCGCCCTCGACGTAGGGCATCGTATAGAAGGGCAGGCCGTCCGTCTCGCCCGTGGTGAGCACCGGGACGATGTTCGCCTGTTGCAGCGCTGCGACCGTGCGGATCTCGCGCTCGAATCGATCGGCGCTCAACCCCTGCGCGAGATCCGGGGACAGAACTTTCACCACTACTTTTCGCTCGAGCTTCAACTCCTCGGCGACGAAGACGCGGCTCATGCCGCCGCCGCCAAGTTCGCGTTCTAGGCGGTAGGCGTCACCGAGCGACTGTTGGAGCTGAACCCGCAACGAAGTGCTCAAGGAGGGAAAATCCGCCTGCGAAAGTGATGCGTTCTGCGCTCGAAGAAGGTACCCGCTGGCCATCGGCCGGGCTAGCGCGTAGATATGGCCACCGCTCTTGAATCGGAGATTCCATGCGCGACGCCATCGCTCAACTCCTTGATGACCTTCGCGACGGGAAAACGTCCCGCCGGCAGTTCCTCCAAATGCTGGCCGCAGCGGTTGCAGTGCCGGCCGTTTCACGCGCGCAGGGCACGCCGGCACCGCCGCTTGCTCTTCCGTTCGAGCCAACTGGGTGGACCACCGTTTGGCTCGACCATCTGTCGTATCAGTGCGTTGACTACAAGAAGGCCGCAGCGTTCTACGCAACACTGATGGGTTGGAAGGTTCGCAGCGACGACGGCAAACAGTGTGTGCTCGACATCGGCGAGAATTCGGGCAGCATCATCATCCGCGGCGGGCTCGCGGTACCACCACCGGCGGCAATTACAGACGCGGGGCTTGGCGTGAGTCGTCCGCCCGTGCAGGCAGTGTTCGACGGGTTCGCCTGGGGCATCACTCCATAGGACACGGATAAGGTGAAGGCCGAGCTCGAGGCGCGAGGACTCAATCCCGTCGCCGACCATGTAGGCTCGGACTACAAGAGCTTTCGCGTGAAGGATCCCGACGGTTTTGATCTCGCGATCACGAATGGCACGAAGGCGCTTCGCCGAAAGACGCCCGCGAACGGCAAGCTGCCTGCACCGGCGCCCTTTGAGCCAACAGGTTGGAACACGCTCTATGTCGATCACCTCTCATTCGAGGTGCCCGACTTTCGCCGCAGCTCTGCCTTCTATCAGGCGCTCCTCGGCTGGGAGGTACGCGCGGGCGGCGGCGGTGGTGGTCAGGCCACGGTGCAGATTGGAACTGTCGCTGGCGCGATCATCCGCGGGAATGCAGCCGCGCGTGCGGCCGCCGCTCGCGGCAGAGGCGGCGATTCGGCCAACGCGGTCGTCGCGCCGCAGGCGGCTCCAGCGAAGCCGTCGACCGGAGTTACAGCAGCAATCGGTCATATCAGTTTTGGAATCGAGAACTGGAATACCGAACGCGTGCGCGACGAGCTGAAGAAGCGCGATGTCGTGTACGTCAATCGCGACGGTCAGCGCGAGCCGCGGCCGGACATGGTCGGAACGCTCGAGAGCTTTCACGTCCCGGATGCGATGGGTTGGGATCTGCAGATCGGCAACAAGATCGCGCCTGGCCGCTGATGGTTGCTCGCGGCGCGCTGATCGCGAGTCTCCTGTTCTCCGCCGCGCCCGCGTGGTCGGTAGCCCACGCGCAGCGCGGCTTTTCGGCGGCCTGTCGCTTTAGCTGGGACGCGCAGAACTACTTTGTATCGCCGTTCTATCGTGGGAATCCTGGGTACGACGGTCGCGTGACGTTTGCGCGCATCAAGTACAAGGGCGCGTACGAGTGCGGCGGCGAAGGTCCGGGGTGGTCGCACGACTATCCGCGCACCGACGTGCACTTCATGCGCATCATGCGCGAGATCACGTCGATCCGGCCGTTCGTCGAACGCGGGCCGATCATTGGCAGTGCCATCGTTCGACTCGACGAGCCTGAGCTGTTCGACTACCCGATCGCCTATCTTTCCGAGCCGGGCGGCTGGACGATGAGTGACGCCGAGTTGCGTGGCCTCAAGCGATACATCGATCGCGGTGGTTTCATCATCTTCGACGATATCGAAGGCGATCCGAATCCTGACTACCGCAACCTGCTGGCGCAGTGGAATCGCGCCTTCCCGGGGTCGAAGCCGATACGCCTCGCCAACGACCATCCGATCTTCAACTGCTTCTTCAGCATCGATCTGTCCAAGATCCCGAGCAAGATGCGTCGGGTTCCAGCCGAGTATCTTGCAATCTTCGAGGACAACGATCCGAAGAAGCGCATGGTCGCAATCATCGACAACTACGCCGATATCGGTGAGTTCATCGAATTCTCCGACGAAGGATTCAACGTGGTTCCCGCGACCGAAGCGTACAAGCTCTGGGTCAACTATTTCGTCTACGCGTTGACGCATTGAGCCGCGGCCACACCGCGAAATGACAGACCTCCGCGACCAGTTGCAGGCGTCGCTCGGCGACACGTACGCAATCGAGCAGGAGCTCGGCGGCGGCGGGATGTCGCGCGTGTTCGTGGCCGAGGAGAAGTCGCTCGGCCGGCGTGTCGTGGTGAAGGTGCTTCCGGCTGAACTGTCTGGCAGCGTCTCGATCGCGCGCTTTCGACGAGAAATTTCGCTGGCGGCGCGACTTCAGCATCCTCATATCGTACCGCTCCTCTCCGCGGGCGAGCTCGACGGACTTCCGTTCTACACCATGCCGTTCGTCGACGGGGAGTCGTTACGGACGCGCCTTTCGCACGGTGAGCTGCCGATCGCCGAGGCGGTTTCAATTTTGCGCGACGTCGCGAAGGCTCTCGCGTTCGCGCATAGCAAAGGCGTCGCGCATCGCGATATCAAGCCTGACAACGTGCTTCTCGCCGGAACGTCCGCGGTGATAACGGATTTCGGTGTTGCCAAGGCGCTTAGCGATGCTGCCGTCGGCGGACCGCTGACGTCGATTGGCGTTGCTCTTGGAACGCCGGCGTACATGGCGCCGGAGCAAGCGGCAGCCGACCCGTCGACTGATTTTCGAGCGGACATCTATGCGTTCGGCGCCACGGCGTACGAGATGCTGGCTGGACACGCGCCCTTTGCTGGGCGCAACGTGCAGGGAATGCTGGCGGCGCATGCGACCGAGGTTCCGACGTCGATCGCGACACTTCGTGCGGCAACGCCCGCTCCGTTGGCCGATCTCGTGATGCGTTGCCTCGAAAAGCGTCCGGGCGATCGGCCGCAGAGTGTCGACGAAATCGCCCGCGCGCTCGACTCGATCGCAATGTCAGGCGGTGCGCTCGGTTCGGTCGGTGCGCTTCCAATCGCGACGCGAGCGTCTCGTCAGCCGCGCTCTCGCGCGCTGGTCGTTGGCGGCATCATCGCGATGCTCGTCGCGGCTGCTGTTGGGTTCGGGCTGTGGCGACGTTCACGCGCAAACGACTCGACGAGCGAGATTCGTTCGATTGCGGTGTTGCCGTTCGAGAACACGAGTGGCGATACCACGTTCGACTATCTCGAGGACGGCATCACCGATCACGTGCGCGATGCCTTGAACGCGATTCCGGGTCTCACCGTGAAGGCGCGCAGTTCATCGCGGCAGGTGAAGGGCCGCGGTGCGCGCGAGATTGGAGCGAAGCTCGGCGTCGGCGTCGTGCTTCAAGGCAGCGTGAGCCGGTCGAGTACGCGCCTTCATGTGACTGCCGAGCTTGTGCGAACAGCGGACGACGTTGCGCTCTGGAGCAGCACGGTCGACGGTCAACCGAACGAGCTGGCGGGAATTCAGGATACCATCGTCCGCGCGATCACGGGCAAGCTTCACCTGGCCGCACTCGACCCGCAGTCGAGCAACCGCGTTGCGAACGGTGCCCGTGGCACCGCCGACATCGACGCCTATTACAGCTTTCTGCAGGGTCGATACGCGTTCGACCGCAATGATTTTGGACGAGCGATCGACCTGTTTCGCCAGGCGATTGCGCGCGATCCGCGTTTCGCGCGCGCTCACGGCTACCTCGCCATGGCATATGCGAACACTCCAACGCTCGGCTTGGCATTTCCGGATTCGATGAACGCCTTGGCTCGCGCGAGTGCGGCGCGAGCACTCGCGATCGATTCGGCAGTAGCTGAGGCGTACACGGCAGAGTCGTTCGCGCTGGTGGGCGAGATGCGATTGGCCGAGGCGGTCAAGCCGCTCGAGCGAGCAGTCGCCATCGACTCAACCAACGCCGACGTTCTGTCGGCGTATGGTGCGCTGCTCGATCAGGTTGGACGCACAAAAGAGGGGCTTCTCCAGGCGCGACGCGCGCGCGAGCGGGATCCTCTGTCCGGGACTGCGGTCGCCCTTCTCTCGTATGCGCTGGCCGTTTCGCGCGAGCTCGACGCCGCAATCGCGACGAACAAAGCTGCGATGGATCTCGACCCCAACAATGTGATCATGCATCAGGCGCGTGCGTTCATGCTCGCATTCAACGGGATGCCGGATAGTGCAGTCGCGACGTTCGAGAAGGCGTTCAAACTGAATCCGAACCTGTTTGGCGGGCGAAGCAATCTGGTTTTCGGCTACGCAGCTGCTGGGCGATGGGACGATGCCGCGCGTCAGCGCGTGTTGATCGAACGCGAGGCTCGGGGCAATTCGCCGAACTACACGCGCATGGTCGTGGCGCTCGCCTATGGCGACTACGCCGCCGCAATGACTGCGCTAGAGCGTGGAGTCGTCGCACGCGATCCGTTGCTTGGGATCATCAGTATTCCCTGTGATCCGCTACTCGATCCGCTCAAGTCCAATCCGCGATTCGGCGTGCTCATGCAGCGACTTGGTGCTCGGACGTGTCCGGCCGCAGGGAAATGGCCCATCGCTCCGCCCCCGCGGAAATAGCAACGAGCTCGGCGCGACGATAGCTGCACCGAGTGGGAACGCATGGCTCCGGCTCCGTCCTGACGACACGTACTATTCGTTCATGGGACGTCAGGCCGCGATCGTGCTGGGGAGCGTTGCCATTGCGACGCTCTGCACATCGATGCTTGCGCCGTTCATCTCGCACGCGGCTTTTCTGTTCTTTTATTCCGCGATAGCGCTATCGACGGCGCTCGTTGGAGCGCGGGCCGGTACAGCGGCGGCGATTCTCAGCGCGTTGATGATCGAGCTTGTCGCCAATCCGCGCTTTTCCGCGTCCGGTCCGCAATATCCTTCCGACGCACTCTCGCTCGCGCTGTTTTTCGTGGTGTCGGGGCTCATCGTCACACTTGGCGCGTCGGCGCGCGGCATCCGCCTCCGCGCTCAGGTGGCCACCCAGGACCTCGAGCACGCGAACGTCGAGCTTGCAACGGCGCTGGAACAGGCGAATCGGTCGCGCCGAGAAGCAATGGAGCAGACCGAACGACTTCAACTGCTCGATCGGTCGAGCAGTATCCTCGCGTCGTCGCTCGACTACGCGACGACACTGGCTGCCACCGCTCGCCTCGCCGTGCCGGCATTCGCTGACTGGTGCAGCGTCGACCTGCTCGTCGACGGCGAGATCAAGCAACTCGCGTCGAAGCACATCGATACGCTGGGGCTGCAGCACATGAGTGAAGTGAGAGCGCAGCACGCGCTCGACGTGACGGCGAATACGGGCATCGCGAAGGTGATTCGTACTGGCGAAGCGCAGTTCACGCCAAGGATGACCGACGAATACCTCGCGGCGCAGGCACGCAGTCCGAAACACCTCGAGGCATTACGTGCGGTCGGCATTCGTTCGTCGATCATCGTCCCGATGATTGCGCGCGGGCAGATCATCGGCGCACTGACACTCGTCAGTACGAATGCTGACCGCGTATTCGACGATGGTTTACTCGCATTGGCGGGCGACATTGCGCGGCGCGCGGCGGTCGCGATCGACAACGCACAGCTCTATCAGAACGCCATCGTGGCGAACGAATCGAAGGCGAACTTCCTCGCGACCATGAGCCACGAGCTCCGAACGCCGCTCACGGCGATCATCGGCTACGACGAACTGCTGGCCGATGGAATTTCTGGCGAAGTGAACGCGGAACAGCGAAAGCAGCTCGACCGCATCATGGTGAGTGCGCGACAGCTGCTGTCGCTGATCGAGGAAATTCTGTTGTACGCGCGCGTCGACGCGGGGCAAGAAACCGTGAACCTCGCGCCGGTGCATGCCAAGCAGGTGGTCGAAGACGCGTTGCTCGTCGTCGCGCCGCTCGCGCAGACGCGAAAGCTCGAGTTGATCACGGAGCCGATCGCCGCGTCGCTCACCCTCCGAACCGATGGCGCCAAGCTTCGGCAGATGATCGTCAATCTTCTCGCGAACGCCGTGAAGTTCACGAAGCAAGGGACGATCACCGTGCGCGCGTTTGCTCGCGACGACGACGTCGTCTTCGAGGTTCAGGACACGGGTATCGGCATTGCGACCCAGGACCTCGAACGCATCTTCGAGCCGTTTTGGCAAGTCGAACAGAGCAAGACGCGTACGGCCGGCGGCAGCGGCCTCGGTCTCAGCACGACGCGCCAGCTCGCGCGGACGCTCGGCGGCGACGTACTTGTCGAGAGCGAGTACGGAATCGGCAGCACCTTTCGCATTGTCCTACCCAAAACAGGTGAATAGCCGCGCTGCCTAGCGCGAGGCGTCGGCGATCAACCGCCCGGGCGCCATGCGGATCTCGGTCCACTCGACGCGCCCTTTGCGGATTGCGTCTCGCACACGTCGTTCGCGTGTCGTGAGCGTTGCACCGCCGGTCTTGACCTCGACGAACACGATGCGTCGGAGGTCGCCCTCGTCCAACCCGTCGAATACCACGAAGTCAACCGGCTTACCGAGGAACTGAGCGTCTTTGGGGTTGAACTCGAATTCGGGAAGGTAGGGCACGAGCTGCTCGTAGATCTGGCCGCGTGTGACCGCCTTACTCTGTTCGATTGCCGTCCGGCGGACCTGTTGCGTGTACCGCGGCTTAACAGTCGCGACCCACAGCAGAGCTACGATCGCACCGATCGCCACGCCGATGGCGAGCGCGAGCAAGGTATTCATCATGGTGTGTCTCCCTAGCGCGCGATGGCGGACAATCGCAAGATTTCCATCAACCCACTCCTCCCTCTCCCAGCTATGACGCCAAAGCACAAGATAGATCACGCCGCGCGCCGGTCTCCGAAAAAGATGCGTGTCGTCCAGGCGGTGGGCATTGCCGTCGCCGTGATCGGCGTCGTGTCTGCGCGGGCCCCCAAATCGCTCTCAGCGCGCACCGCTGACCCGACGTTCGCCGAGGACGTCGCGCCAATTCTCTACAAGAATTGCACGACCTGCCACCATCAGGGTGGAATGGGTCCGTTCTCGCTCATCGAGTACGATAGCGCAAAGGCGAATGTCGACGAGATGCGAGACGCCGTCGCGACGGGTCAGATGCCGCCCTGGCACGCCGAGGGCGCACACGGTGTCTTTCGAAACGACCGACGACTGTCTGATACTGACAAGCAGACGATCCTTCGTTGGATCGACGCCGGCGCAAAGCCGGGCGACCTAAAGAATTTGCCACCAAAGCCGGACTATCCGGCGAGCTGGTCGATCGGTACGCCGGACGCAATTGTATCGATGCCTCAGGACTTCACGATTCCGGCATCGGGCACCGTTGAATATCAGTATTTCGAAGTGCCGGCGAATTTCACGGAAGACAAGTGGATCCAGGCGATGGAGATCATGCCTGGCGCGCGCGAAGTCGTGCACCACGTGCTTGTCTACGCGAAGGTTCCGCCGAGTGCGACGCCGGCTCCGGCGCAGCAAGCGACTCCTGGTGCTGCTCCCGCTGCAGCTCCCGCCCAGAATCCGCTCGCACTCCTCGTTCGCAATCGCACGCAGGGACTTCCTCCGGAGCCGCCGCGTCTCGACTCGATCCACGCTCCGCCGCGTCAGCTCGGCACGTTGATCGGCACTGAAGTTCCGGGCACGAACGTCATCGAATTCCCCAAGGGCACCGCTCTACAGCTGCGTGCTGGTACCGTGCTGACGTTCCAGATGCACTACACGGCGCACGGTCATGAGATGAAGGATCGCACGAAGGTGGGTTTCCGTTTTGCGAAGCAGGCCCCCGATGAACAGATCTATGCGTCGCAGTTTGTGAACGGCATGTTCACTCTGCCCGCGGGATCGAAGGACGTGTCCGTTCCCGCCGAAATTGGGACGCGTGCAACGATTCGTATCTGGGGGCTGATGCCGCACACACATTTGCGCGGCACGCGCTGGCAGTACAAGCTCGAGAAGGCCGATGGCACGTCGGAAGTGATTCTCGATGTTCCGCACTACGATTTCAATTGGCAGACATACTACATGTTCGACAAGCCGCTCGAACTCCCTGCGGGCGCGAAGATCACGTCGACGGCGTGGTACGACAATTCGGCATCGAACAAGAGCAATCCAGATCCGACGAAAGACGTGAAGTGGGGAGACCAGACGTGGGAAGAAATGCAGTACACAGGGATGTTGTTCAGCGTCAAGAAGAATTGAGGCGGCGCGAACTGAATTGACGGCGCAACGGCCGGTGCGTTGTTCGGCCGGTGCGCCGTTCAGTCGGTGCGCCTTCTCGGCGATTTGCGCTTTTTCTCTAATCAACCTTATGCGCATTCTCATCGCTTTTTCGCTCTTTGCCGCCAGCACCGCCGCCGCGCAAACACCTTATCGCGCCCTCTTCATTGGCAATAGTTATATCTACGTCAATGATCTCCCGGCCGTCATCGGCGACCTCGCGACTGCCGCACACGCACCCCGCCGCTTCGATCCATACGTCGTTCTCGTCGGTGGTTCTACGCTCGAAGCGCATATCGGTCGCAAGATCGCCCTCGACGAAATTGCACGCGGCAATTGGGACGCGGTCGTCATTCAAGACCAGAGCACACGCCCCATCACCGACCCGCAAGCAACATTGCGCGACGTAAAAATCTTCGCGGAGGCAGCGAAGAAAGTCGGCGCCAAACTGGTTCTCTACGAAACGTGGGCTCGCGAGATCGCACCCGAGACGCAGGATTCCCTGACCCACGTCTATCACGCCGCGGCCAACTCAGTGGGAGCGACCGTCGCTCACGTCGGCGAGGCGTGGCGTGCATTTCGTACGCAAGAAGGCGCGATTCCGAGCGGAAGTCACTCGGCGCTCTTCCGTGCCGACGGCAGTCACCCGACGCCAGTGGGCACGTACCTCGCCGCAAGCGTGATGTATTCGACGCTCTACGGAAAGAGCCCCGTCGGTCTTGCCGGCACTACGCGCGAGACGATGACGCAACCGCCAGTCGGCCCGGCGCCCGATGCGCCGCGCGAAACAGTCGCGCCCGCGGTCGCCAAGACGATACAAGAACTCGCATGGAAGGCCGCGCGGCCGTAAGTCGCTAGCGTCGAGCTGACGACGATCGCGATTTGGGGGCGACGAGTCGCCAGAATTGACGCTCGTCGATCATCGTGACCTTGTGGCCCTGCGCCGCAAGACGACGTACCTCGATCAACTTCGAGCCGCCATCTTTTCCAGCAATTTGCTGTGCGTTCGGACGGCCGCGAATCAGCACGTCGGTCGACTGCCCCGGTTTCGACTGGACGATCGCGCCCGCCTTTTTCGCGGCAGCTTTGGCTTCCACTCGCGGACGTTCGAGAAAGCCCGTGAACGACACACGCTTTCCGGCCAATGATTTCACGCGACCCAGACGCGGCTCCTTCGGCCGCTGGCGCAGCGCCGCAATCAATTCACTCGCCGCCTCGTATCGTTTTCCGCGCGATCCGAGACATCGATGGATGACTTCCTTGAGATGATCGCTACACGGCAGCCCGCGCACATCTTTGCTGTGCATCGGCTTCGTGATGTCGCCCCGAAGGAGCATCGCCGCCAGCAAGCCGATCTGGAAAATGTCGTCGCGCTTCTGCCAGCGACGGACCTTGCCCCACGCGATCTCGTTCGGTACGTGAAACAGGTTGAACGCATCCGCTGTGACGCCGCGTCGGCTGAGTTGATGCGTTGCGATGCCAAAGTCGCCAAGCTTCAGTTGCTCGCCTTCGCACACAAAGACATTGAATGGCGTGAGATCGCGATGAAGCGCGTGCCCGCTATGGAGTGCGTCGAGTGCGCCAAGGATCGCCGCGAGCTCTCGTCGGACGAAGCGCTCGGGCTGTGCGCCTTTTTGTTCGAGCCACGCACCCAGGTCGCCAAACTCCGCGTACTCCATCACGAGGCAGTAGCGCATCTCCCCGCCCTCGGCTTCGGCGAAGCGATCGAAAACGCGAAGCGCGCGCCCCTGCCGAGCGAGTAGCTCGGCGAAGTAGGCCTCGCGGAGCCAACCCGAAATCCGATCGCTGATCTTCAGGCACACTCGGCCCGGAAGGGCTGGGCCGGAGATCGCCGTCGCCAGATAGACCTCGCCAAACCCTCCCTTTCCGATGAGCCGGTCGAGGGAATAGGTCCGGCCAGACTCGGAGCTGTATGCAACCGATGCCGTCGATGCTACGGCGTGCCGTGTGTGAGTCGACATACGAAATCGCCTGAAAAAAGCCCCGGGCTTGCCCCGCCGACGATTCAATAGAACGCCGAGATGTGGGCGGCGCCACTGACCGATTAGAAAGTGCTCAAATTCGGACCCAAACCAAGCCGTCAGAAACCTACCGCCCCGCCGGTCCGTAGACAGTCGAGTCGTCCCACCCACCCCAAAGAGCTGATGCGAACACGGATCCCTCCGGTCGCCATACTCCTCGCCGGTCTCATACTCGCCGCCTGCCACCCCGGGAACGAAGAGGCCAAACGCCTCCGTCGATCCTGCGACGCCGGCGAATCCACCGCCTGCGACCAGCTCGCGATCAAGGTCGAAAAGGGCGAATACGTCCTCCGCGACGAGCCGCACGCCGCGGTACTCTACCAGCGGGCATGCGACGCGCGTGTCGGCGACGGTTGCGCCAGGCTCGGCGTCATGTATCAACGCGGAACTGGCGTCAAACGAGACTCCACTCGCGCACCGGCGCTGTTCCGACAAGGGTGTGAACACGGCGCGATGGACGGCTGCGCGCGTCTCGGCGTGCTCTATCGCCAGGGCGCCGGAATGACGCGCGACATCGCCCACGCCGCAGCGCTATTCAAACAGTCCTGCGACGGCGCCAACATGTTGGGCTGTTCGAATCTCGGCGCGCTCTACGCGTCGGGCGAATCCGTTCCGCAAGACTTCGCTCGCGCTACCGACCTATTCAAACGCTCGTGCGATGCCAAGATCGCGCTCGGATGCCTTGGACTCGGCCGACTCACTGCCGCGGGAAATGGCGTGCCGCGCGACGACTCCACTGCGGCCGACCTATTCAAACGCGCCTGCGATGACGAAGAAGCTGGCGGTTGTTTCTCGCTCGCTGTCGCCTACGAATCTGCTTCGGGTGTGAAGCAAAACTTTCAGCGCGCTGCCGAACTGCATCGAATGGCATGCATGTCGGGCTACGGCGAAGCGTGCTTCAGACTCGCTGAACTCTACGAGAAAGGTGCCGGGGTCCGCCGCGACGCCGAGCGAGCGACGGCAATGATGCGCCGCGCCTGCGACAACGGCTACGCCGCGGCGTGCGCCGCCAAACCAAAGGCATCATGACGACGCTACTCGCAGCCGAGCACCTGACGAAGGAATACAAGAACGTCCTGGCTCTCGACGACGTGAGCTTCACCATCTCTGACGGCATCACCGGCATCCTCGGCGAGAACGGCGCAGGGAAGAGCACCGCGATCAAGATCTTTCTCGGCCTGATTCGCCCAACGTCCGGCGCGGCGACCGCACTCGGCGAGAATGCATCGGAGAGCATCAACGTGCGTGCACGGCTCGGCTACATGCCGGAGCACGACTGTCTGCCGAGCCAGGTGAGTGCCGCCGAGTTTCTGACGCATATGGCTGAAGCGAATGGCCTTCCGCCGTCGACTGCGCGTACACGCGCTGCGGACACGCTGCGGCACACCGGCTTGTTCGAGGAACGCTATCGTGCGATCGGCGGCTACTCGACGGGCATGAAGCAACGCGTCAAGCTCGCGCAGGCCTTGGTGCACGATCCCGCGTTCGTTTTTCTCGACGAACCAACCGCCGGGCTCGACCCAATGGGTCGTGAGGAAATGCTGAACCTCGTTCGAAAGACCCACCGCGAGTTCGGCATCAGCGTGCTGCTCTCGTCGCACCTCATGGCGGACGTTGAACGCACCTGCGATCGGATCATCGTGCTCCAGGGCGGTCACGTGGTACACGCCGGTGAGGTCGGACAGTTCACGCGGGAGACGGAAACCGTCTTCATCGAAGTCGACACGAACCGTGAAGCGCTCGTGACCGCTCTCCACCGGCGCGGCGTCGTCGTCGCCGCCGAGGGAACGGGACTCACCATCGAAGGCCCGGACGAATCGGTGTACGATCACATCCGCGACGCTCTCGTCGAAGCGAATGCGCCTTTACGCCGCATGGCCCCGCGCCGCCGCGCACTCGCGGAGCTCTTCGAGCGTGCCGAAGGTGGAGCATCATGACAATCGGAATCGCAGAGCAGCCGGAGACACGCGTCGAGCACAGCGGCACCGTCTTCGACATTGGATATCAGAGTTATAAAGGGCGCAGAGAGGGACGAAGCCGCTCGCGTCGTGCGGTCTTCAAGGACGGCGTACGGATCGCGCTTGGCATGGGTCGCGGCGGGCGCGCCAAGATTCTTCCATGGTTCTTTATCAGCCTGTTGTCGGCCATTGGTCTCGTCATGGCGATGATCGCTGGAGCGGCAGAGCGGCTCGGCGGACCCGGTGCCGCGCAGAAGATGAATCTGCCGTCGCATTCCGACTTCTACGGAATCGCGTCGATCATCCTGTTCGTGTTCGCGGCCGTCGTCGCACCAGAATTGTTGTGTCGTGACAAACGTGAAGGTGTGATCAATCTGTATCTCGTTCGGCCGCTCACCGGAACGGACTACGTCGCTGCCCGCTGGGCGGCGTTTTTCGTCGTTGTTCTCACGGCTGCGTGGCTTCCGCAAGTGATCCTGTTCATCGGGTTGTCCATGGGTGACCCGCTGCCAATGGTGTATCTGCAGAACCACTGGCTCGATGTGCCGCGCTTTCTCGCGGCCGGTCTCGCTCTGGCCGCGTACATCACGACACTCGCATTGCTTGCCGCGTCGTACACCTCGCGTCGCGCATACGCTGCTGTGTTTCTCGTTGGACTGTTCGTGATCACGACGCCGTTCACTGTCGGACTCGCACACGAGATCGGTGGATCTGGCGGCATGTGGATCTCGATGTTCAACCTGACGAATATCCCGATACACGTGAACGACATCATCTTCGGTCAAACGAGCGGAGTCACGAGGGACGCGCCGGCGCGCGAGTTGGGATCGGCGGTTCTCGTGAGTTGGTATTTCGTGTGGCTTCTCGTCCCGGCCGGCGTCCTCTGGTCGCGCTATCGGAGATTGACGCCATGATCCGCACCATCGACCCCGTGATTCGCGTCGACGGCGTTTCTCGCTGGTTCGGCAGCGTCGTTGCTGTGAGCGACGTGACTTTCGACGTGATGCCTGGCATCACAGGCCTGCTTGGTCCCAACGGCGCTGGCAAGACCACGCTGCTCCGCATGATGACAGGACTCGCCGCCACATCGAATGGAACGGTGACCGTCTTCGGCGAACCTGTGCGCGACAATCCGCCGCTGTACAAGCGACTCGGCGTGATGTCTGAGCACGAGACAGTCTACGGCTTCATGAAGGGCCGTGAGTTCGTGCGAATGATGGGCCGCTTGCGGGGCGTCCAGAATCTCGAGAAGGCGATCGACAAGGCCGTCAACCTCGTCGATCTCGCCGACGCGCAGCATCGTCCCATGGACACATACTCGCGCGGCATGCGTCAGCGTATGCGTCTCGCTGCCACACTCGTCCATGAACCTGACATTTTGATTCTCGACGAGCCGTTGAACGGTGCCGACCCACGCCAGCGCGTGCATTTCAAGCACCTGCTGCAGAAGCTTGCTGCCGAAGGAAAGACGATCGTGCTGTCGTCGCACATTCTCGAGGAAGTGGAGGAGTTGGCGGACACCGTGCTCCTCATCGTGAACGGCAAGCTCGCGGCGTCCGGCGGATTCCGCGCCATTCGCGCTGCGCTCAATCAACGCCCCTATCACGTGCGAGTCATCTGCGATTCTCCGCGCGCGCTCGCTGCCGCGGTGTGCAGACTTCCGTCGGTCGATGCTGTGAACTTCGATCCGGACGGTGCGCTCGTTGTGCTGAGCCGAAACGTGACCGACCTCCAGATCGAGTTGCCGAGGCTCGCGCAGGCTGCGTCGATTCGCCTGCGCAGAGTCGAGCCGCTCGACGATTCGCTCGAAAGTGTGTTCGGCTACTTGGTGGAGGGCTGACGAGATGCTTGCCGTCTATCAACTCACGCTTCGTCAGTTATCTGGCCGCTGGCGTCTGCTCATCATGGTCGTGCTTGCGTCGATGCCTGTCGTCATCTCGACATTGATGTTGCGCTCGAAGCATGCGGCGTCGGTGACGCAATTCGAAACGGCCGTCCTGAGCGCGATGCTCGCTGGCTCGATCGCCCCGCTCGTTGTGCTCGCGATCGCTGCCGCCGCGTTCGCCAACGAGACAGAGGATCGCACGCTCGCGAATCTGACGCTGTCGCCGATTCCGCGATGGCAGATTGTGGTGCCGAAGCTGTTGGCGTCGATCACGATCGCCGGGCCGCTCATCGCGATCAGTGCTCTTGCCACGAGCTACATCGCGTTCCTCGGCGACATGCGGGCGATGTTGGCCGTCACAACCGCGGTGATTGTCGGCGTCGCCCTGTACGCGTCAGCGTTCGTGTGGCTCGGTCTCGTCACGACGCAGGCGATCGGCGTCGGCCTGCTCTACATCGTGCTCTGGGAGGGATTCTTCTCGGGGTATGTGGCAGGAGTGCGGCTGCTGAGTATCCGGCATTATGCGATTGCGCTGATGCACGGGCTCGATGAGCGACGCTTCGCAGTAGGCAATCATCTCAGCTTGCCCACTGCTATCGCGATTTCGGCGCTCGTGTTTTCGGGCTTCCTATTTCTCTCGGTCAGACGACTGCGCCAGATGGACGTGCCGTAGCGCTAGCGCGAAAAGACAGTTCCATGTGGCGCCGCACGACCCGTGAATCCATGCGGCCATGTCTTGCCCGACAAGTCTATTCCTGGGCCGACCGCTCCTGCGTCACGGAAGCGCTCGTCCATCGTGAGCGCTCCGTTCGACGGATTGAAATTCACGATGAACAATCGATTCGACTTGGCATCGCCTGCCGAGTTGAGAACGATACGCCGGCCGGTTGGATCGATGGCGATCCAGTGAGGCTTTTCGTCGCTGCCGAAGGTGATCATCGAGACTTCGCGCGGCTGTGCGGGATCGCTGATGTCGAGCGCGACGAGCGAATGCGCCTCGGGAACGGTCTGCAGCCAGTAGTGCCCCGTGAGAATCGGTACGCCGCAGTCCTTGCCAGCGAAGGTGTGGACGAGATTCGTCTTCGCCACGCCGTCGACGTCGCGCAGCAGATACAAGCCGCAGTTGAACGTGTGGATGTACACACTACGTCCGTCGGGAAGCAGTCGCGGCTCTCCGCTGTAGCGATTCTCGTTGCCGCGTGGGCCGGGGGCGAGGGCGAATGACTTCAGCAGCTTCAAGTCCGACAGTCGCCAGAGCTGCACCCATTCCGACGTCGCCACCGTGTCGGCCATGTCCATGTCGGTCGTCGTCGACACCGCGCGATCGATCGCCGGAATCGGGAGGACGCTATACGGATAAATACGCGTGTCGCGAATCGCGGAATCGTGCGCGCTCGCGCTTCGAAGCAGGTGGCCACGCTCGTCCATTTCCACCAAGCCGCCGGTCGTATGTACTCCGCTGCCCATCATTCCGCTGTGCGCACCCTGCTGCATGGGTGTAGCGCCGTCCGCCGCGTACTGGAACGTGGCGAGCACATTCCCGTTGACGAGACGCACGTATGTATGCGGGTGGCTGTAGCCAGCGAGATCGCCGAACGACGACAGCATTCGCGGTTGCAGCGGGTGGGAAAGATCGAATAACCACGTGCGTCCAGCGCCAAATCCGTTGGCGAGCAGGTGGCCGTCGACAGGCATCTCCGCTTCCGTGTGGTGCGGATGCGTTCCAGCGACGCCCGTGGGCACCGAGGCGACGACCGAGCCATAGTGCGCCGATGTTGGTGTGGCGTCGATGACGGCGATGAAGTCGCTGGCCTTCTGAGCGGAGTCACCTGCCCAGACGAAGAGATAAGAATCAGCGCGATCGGTGTGGCAAGCAGGGGCGGAAGCGAGGGCGAATAGAAAAGTCGCGCCACGCAGGAAGGTCGACACTTGAAAACGCATGAAGAAATGGTGGAGATGAGATTGGTGATTGGCAAGTTGGGGAAGGGGAGGAATGGGGCACTGCCTGAAACAGCGCGACGGCCGAAGAGCGCGACGGCCGAACGACGCGACGGCCGAACAACGCACCGGCCGAACAACGCGACGGCCGAACAACGCGACGGCCGAACAGCGCGACGGCCGAACAACGCACCGGCCGAACAACGCGACGGCCGAACAGCGCACCGGCCGAACAACGCACCGGCCGAACAACGCACCAGCCGAAAACCGCACTGGCCGAACAGCGCACGAGACAACGCAGTTCTGGAATCGCACGGCACGAACGCCACGCCGCTTCGGTGTCAACCAACGGAACTACCAAGGTCACGTTGTCAGGCCGGTGCGTTGTCAGGCCGGTGCGTTGTCAGGCCGGTGCGTTGTCAGGCCGGTGCGTTGTCAGGCCGGTGCGTTGTCAGGCCGGTGCGTTGTCAGGCCGGTGCGTTGTCAGGCCGGTGCGCCGTTCGGCCGGTGCGCCGTTCGGCCAGTGCGCCGTTCGGCCGGTGCGCCGTTCGGCCAGTGCGCCGTTCGGCCGGTGCGCCGTTCGGCCGGTGCGCCGTTCGGCCGGTGCGCCGTTCGGCCGGTGCGCCGTTCGGCCGTTGCGCCGTTCGGCCGTTGCGCCCTCAAATCAGTTCGCGCATTTAAGGGATCGTATTTCCAATTGCCCTCCCCATTAGAAACACTCCTCCATCCGCAGGCAAAGCTATTCCTGTCTGTGCTCCCGTCCACTTCGCTCGTGTGCTATTGAAGATGTACCGAGCATCATAAAAATCGAGCACCGGCCCTCCTCCACTCACCCACCAATTCGTCGCCACTCCCGCTCGCAACGCGAATTGTGAATCCCAGCCGATCGCGCTGGTCAAATCCGGTATCTGTACATCGTACGTTCCTGCTGTATTGAGGAAATCACGCGTTGTATGCACGGTCGCGAAACGCGCGGTCGACGTTTGGGTGATATCGAACGACACTCCTGCGCCGTACTCGGTTGGTAACGTTCCAGTCGCGCGCAATCGCGGCATCGCTGATCCGGCGACCGACGTCACAGTCGGCGTCGGCATTGCTGGTCCGAACGCCAATGTTCGATCGCTCGTGAGCGTTCGCGCATACGCAATGATCTGACGCGAACCGCGATTCGCTGCGGCGGCCGGAATGCCGACGGTATTGATCGTCGCCACCACCTGATGCAGATCGCCCGCAATCGTCTGCGCGAGCGGAATGCCATAGATCGTTCGTACGTTCGGCGCGCGATCGACGCCAGGATACAGTGAGAAGGCTCCCGTCGTTCCTCCTGCCGTGGTGAAGACCTGACCAATGCTCATCTGCTCGCCGGCATTCACATTATTGAACGTCCATGTCGCCGTCGTCGGCGCGAACGACTCGGCGGCATTGAAGTCCAACGCCGGCAGCGTCGCGCCTGACGCGGGATTGATGCCCCGGCGAATGATCGCGCGGTCGGCTGGGATCTCGAGCGCGGCGGTGATGTCGCCATTGCGGACGGCGACGACGTCGAGCGCGCCTGAGGGAAGATTCTGCAGGTTGAATGAGCCGTTGCCGTTGGCCGACCCGGGCCACCATCCCATACCCACCTGCGACGTACGGAAACCGGTGACGCCGGCAAACGTTCCACTCGCGGTGCGCGTCGTCACGTTCTGAATGAGCGCGCACTGCGACGCCGCGCGTGCCGCGAGTTCAGCGGCCGTGTACTGATAGACGGTAGTGCGATAGCCTCCGGAGTCGTTCGTCACCATCGCAACGGCGCCGGTCGCAGATGAGATATTGAATGAGTAAACAGTATCAACGCTCGGCATGATGCGCGTCCATGGCCCGCTGCCATCCTTTACCGCGAAGAAATATTGCGGCGTCAGTGCCGAACAGATTTTCCAGTGAATGCTTCCCGTTGTGGCGGGTGCGACAACGATCTGAAACGTCAGCGTCCGCTCGCCAAGTCCGCCGGCGGCGACGCCGCGGATGGTTGCGTTGTATGTGCCCGCGGGAGTGCCGCCGATGTCCAACACCAGGAGCGACGCCGTCGTCCCTGTGAGACTGGCCGGCGAATAGGCGACGGCGAGCGTCGCCGGAAGACCAGTTGTCGTGAGCGTGACCGCACCCGTGAAGCCAGCGTTCCGCGTCACCGTCAATATCGGAAATGCCGGCAACTGATTCGACGGAAGCACGAGGAAAGAGTTCACACTGAGCCCCATCGTGAACGGGCCGGCCGCGGCGGCCGCCGTGATCGTGAGCGCGACGGACGCAGTTTGGTTCGCGATCCCCGATGCCGCGCCGGTGACCGTGACCGTCGTCGTTCCAACGGGACTCGCCGCCGTGGTCGTGAGCGTGAGTGTGCTCGTCGTTTGACCGGCCGCGACGGTCGCTGGACTGAACGTTCCCGTAACGCCGGCGGCGAGTCCGGATACGGAAAGCGTTACTGGCCCCGTGAAGGTGCCACTTCGGCCAACCGTGATCGTCACCGTGCCGCTCGCGTTCTGCGCTACAGAGAGCGCCGAGGATGTCGTCGCGATGGCGAAAGCGCCAACCGTCGTGATGGGCCCGGGTCCTGTAGCAGGCGTGTCACCACCGCCTCCGCCGCAGGCGAGGACTGATAGCGCAAGAAGCGCGGTGATTGCGCGGCGAACGCCCGCGCTTCCCATGAACGACACTTGATGAAGACTCACGCGACCCTCGGCAGCTCTTATGAACGGTCAGGCGGCCGGGACGCGAGTCGTCACCGGCTCCTCCTCGCATTGCGCGAAAGGGAGCCGGCGACCGTCATTCTCACTTCGATTCGACCTTCAGGTTGGAGAAATAGGCCTCGGTACTAATCCGCGTCCATAGCGCGATCTTCCCTCGACTCTCGCCGAGTCTGAGATCGTTCACGACGAGACACGGCTGCGCGGCTCCATTGACGTACATTCGGGCCGTGCTACCGGAGACTTCGATTCTCACTTTCGTCCAAGCGCCCGACTCGAGGTCGACGTACGACTCGTACACACCGGGCGAGTCCTGGCGCAGCCGTTGCCACGAAAAGTCGGGGTCTGACTCGTACTGTGTCGACCGATTGCGAAACAGCTGATTGTTCAGCCGAGCGTTTTCTGGGCGAAGATAGAATCGCTCGGCGCTGTCGCCATGAACGCGAAACGATAGTCCGATGATTCCTTTGAAGCCGCTCACGTCTTCGGCCTTCGAGTATCCTTCGCGTCGAGCGCCGGCGACATCGAGCTCGATCACGCCATCCTTGAAGTCCGATTCCGTGAGCAGCGCCGCCATCTCCTGATCGACGTCACGCTCGTGTCCCACGAGTGGCGCGAGTTTGAGCGCACGACGGCCGCGGTACTCCACCCAGAGCGCGCGAGTATTCGTCAGCGTCATCTTGGTCGCGGAGTCGAGTGCGATCGGACCGGCGGACGCTGCCCGCTGAGTGGGAGCGCGGGCTCCGATCCACGCGACGAGCGCTGCAACACCAACTCTCTCGACGATCCCCCGCATGATCTCGCCTCACCGTTCGTAGTGCGGCTCAAGGTAGGACCGCTGAGCGGGAGTTGTTGTACGTCCTTTGTGAGGTTGTTGGACGCTTTCAGCGTCTGTCGGGTCGTACCAGGTCAGGCCAAAGCGGGCGCGCTCTTCCGCCAGCGTCTTCGTAGAAGCGCACCGCGCCCGGCGAGTGGAGCTTCGCAATGAAAACGATCTGGCCGAGGTGTAGCGAGAAGTGTTCGACGACGTGATACACCGCTTCGAGCACGCTGACATCTCGTCCCTGAATCGAGCGCGATGTAGTCAGGTCAGACTCGGTGAGCCGCGCGAGCACCGCGCACGCCTCATCGAGCGCACGCTCGAGTTCGGCGAGCAGCGTGTCTGCCGATGCGCCCTCCCGTGCGGCGAACTCACCATCGCGATCTCGCGTAATCGACGCGCCACCAACGCCAGAAACGATCCATTGTCTAACGTTGCCGGTGAGGTGAAGCAGCAAATTGCCGACGCTGTTCGACTGATCGTTTGCTCGCCACCAGAGTGCGTCTGCGGGAAGCGATTCTACGGCCGCGCGCAACTTGGTTGGATATTCGGTCCGCAGGTAGTGGCGCGAGCGAGCAAGAAAGAGCGAGGATGTATTCACGGCTGCTATGCTCAGAGATGTCGTCGACGCCAGAAGTGCGTCAGACCCCGGTGAAGCCATTCTTGATATTGGCACCGGCTGGCTGCGGATTCGGAATCGTAGCCGCAACGTGCCAGTGCCCTCCGACAGCGGCAACGCTATCGACACGCAAGACCGTGCGTCGCGGGAACAGAACCTCTGCTTGTCCGGCATGCGCCGTACGGAACATGTATGTCTTGGGATTCTCCATTTCAAGAAGATCTTGCTCCGCCGAGTTCGTGTAGGCGCCGCCGGAAATGTTGACTCCGCCGCGTCCGAGAATGACGAACTTCACATAGACCGTTCCCGGCGGCGGGTTCTTGATTCCGTTCACGAGAAACTGTCTATGCTCTGACGACGAAAAGAATCCTTCATCGCGAATCAAGTCGCCAGCAATGATCCGCGGACCACCCGCTGCGGCGCCGTACGGACAAGCGGTCGGCGGTTTGTAACTCAGCAGTCGGTAGACGATGCGCGGCTGGGTATCGAAGCCATGTTGGGTGAAGATCTGGAACATCGCGTCGAGGTTCGTGGCGGCGGCGTTCGGATTGCCGGCACGGCACGAGGTGTTGATCGCATCCGACGCTTGCGTGTAATCCGCAACACCACGCTTTACGATCGTCTGTTCTCCCTTGGTCATCTGCGCGAGCTGCGCCTGGAACTGCTGCTCAGTAGCGCCGGCGATGTCGCGTGCTTTGCTCTTTGTCTGACCCTTTGCGACCTTCGCCAGCAATTGCGCCTGCTGCGCCGGCGTCAGCACAAGACCGGGGCCGCCAGCCGCGAGATTCTTCAGAATCTTGTTCTCTGTACTCTTCATGTGCGAAGGCTCGATTGCAGAGGGTGTTTCACTGTGCGCCGACAAATCATATGTCGGCACTGGAACGAGAGCCAGCAACGTGACCGAATGGTGAGACAATGGTTCCATCACACGACTCGATCTGTTTCATTTGTGCATTCGCGTCCAAGGCGTGTTGAGATGTCATGATGACAGCGTCGGGGTATGTCGCCGGTCTGCCGTTCCTGTCGGTCGGCGACGGTCCACCGCTCGCACTGTTTCCGGGTCTGGCGCGCCGTCCGGTCGAGCCCGGCGTGACCGAAGAGCGTAGCGCCGTGCGCGCATACGGCCCACTCGCCACAAAGACCGCGCGACGCGTGTGCGTGATCGGGCGACCGCATGGCATGTTGCGCGGCACGACGATGGTCGCGCTGGCGACTGCTCACGCTGCAGCGATCGACGAGCTGTTTCGCGGTGACTCTGTCGACGTCCTCGGCATCTCGACGGGCGGCACGATCGCGCTACAACTCGCCGTCGACCATGGCGCACGTATTCGCCGGCTCGTCATCGCGACGGCCGCGAGTTGGCTAGGCGCGGATGGACGCGAGAAGCTCCGCCGCTACGGCGAACTGGTCGCCGCAGGTGACAGCGGCGCCAGCGTGCTCGCATCCGTTCTAGCACCGCGGATCATTCAGTGGCCCGCCGCCCTCGCGCTATGGATCGCCGATCGACTCGGCGAAAGGCAATCCAATCCCAGCGACATGCTCGCGACGATCGACGCCGAGTGCGCCTTCGACGTCACCGCCCGGCTAGGCGAGATCATCGCGCCGACGCTGATCATCGGCGGTGCGAGCGATCGCGCGTTTCCACAAGACTTGGTGCGCGCGACCGCGGCGGGCATTCCGCGCGCCGAACTGCGCATCTACGCCCGCCGCGGGCACGTCGGCACGATGTTCGATCCGCGCTTCGGTGCCGACGTAGCGGCGTTTCTCGACCAGCCGTGATTGGCGCGCGGCGCGCGCGTCACGGCAGCTTCATCAAGCCCATGGTCACGAGCAGCGGAATCACCACCGCCACCAAGGCTTCGCCAGCGATCAGGCCGGACGCAATCGGAATTGAATATTTCTGATGAGTCTCGGGAGACATCTTCTCCCAGATGCGATCAGCGCCGGCGCCCAGAAAAATCATCGACACCGCGCTGAACGGAATCAACACGGCGATTCCCATTCCCGTGGGCGACGGAATCCAGCCTAGCCACTGCTTCTTCTGTTCGAGAATCGTCAAGATGATCCCGATCAACGCGCCGGTGCCGAACGAAGACCACATCCACGAGAGTCGAGCGGCTGCCGCAGCTGTCAGAGGCGTGTTGCCGGAAAAGTCCTGAGTTACCACCTTCGCGAACCCCACCCAACGTTGCGACGTCGGACTCAAGAGCTGTGCATGATCGCCAAAGATGCCGTACGTATCGCGTAGCAGCGGGTACATGAACGCCAACGCCAGCGCACCAACCGGCACCGCGATGAGCTGCATGTACGTCAGAATCCGCGGTGTCGAATTGATCATCTGACCCGCGCGGAAGTCTTGCATCAATCCTTCCGACTCCGCTGCCACCGCGCCCGTGATTCCGCTCGACACCATGCTTGCCCTGAGACTGCCGGGAGCAATCACACCGAAGATTGCCTGCACGAGATTGACCATCGTGCTGATCGGCCCCCAGTTCGTCTCTCCGAGCACACGCAGTGCAACGAGTCCGAGCGGCAGAGCGAGAGCGATCGCGATTGCCGAGTGCCAGTACGGTGTGGCAAAGAACAGGTGATTCACGAATGCGAGGAATACGGCCGACGCGCCGCCGCCCATCAATACCCATTTGAGCGGCAAGTCCTGGCTCGTCCCCTTCGCAGCCAGTCCGCGAAAGCTCTTCACCAGCACGCGCCATCTCAGCGCGAGGCCCGTCATACCGCCGGCGATCAACATGCCGACCGCGGCCCACATCGTCGTCAGTAGAATGTCGACGCGCTTCGCGTCGGGCGCGATCAGGCCGTGTTGAACGAGCAGCGGCGGAGCGATGATCCAGCCGATGATTCCGCCGATCAGCATGCTCGCGCTGATCCGCAGGCCAATGATCATTCCCGATCCAACATTGAGCAGCGATAACCCGAACCCAATGCCCGCACGCGCCGAGAAGGTGTTGATGATGACGGGGATCGTATCCTTGATCCACGCGAGCTGTGTTGCGAGAAATAGAAAGCCCGACGCGACCAGCGAGCTCACCATGGCGTAGGCCGACTTTCGCGCCTGCGGCCCCCGCGAGTCGAGCATGATCAGCGTTTCACCAGCGGCCACGCCGTCGGGGAAGGGAAGATTCTCGTCTTCGATGAAGTGCTTGCGCAGCGGCACCGCCATGAACACGCCCAGGAGTCCCGACGCCGAGAGCCAGATCCACGTCTGCATGCGCGTCAGGTGGATGTTGAATCCACTCGATGGATCGGCGGCGAGGATGTCGAACGCGGCAAGGAGCCAGCACAGGAACGCGATCTGTCCCGCCGTGGTGCCTGCCGTCTGGACGACGTTGTTCTCCCACCGGTTGTAGCTCTTGGAGAACAAGCCGAGCGCGAGAAAGCCAAAGAACGCCGAGACGACCGAGATGTTCGGGCCGAATCCGAACTTGAGAACGACGTACGGATACGATGCGCCAATCAGCAGCGCGACAAAGAGGCCAACGGCAATCGAGCGCGGCGAGAATTCTCGAACATTCGCCGGCTTCTGGAGCGATGAGGCGGGCAATGGGTCTCCTTGTCATCCACGGTTCACGAACCGGCGAGGCTTCGTGCGCGGACCAATCATATGCCGAGATTGGAGGGAGAGCCAGCGAACGGCTCAGGACTCTTAGCGACAGTCCGATCCACAAGTGCTAGTCCCAGAGAGCGCGACACCGTACCTTCAGGCCGCATCCGGATCTCACCATCCGGATCCCGGTGACTGGCCCTCCCTCCCTCCCCACAGGGCGAACACGATGTCGACACAAGCGCGATCGGCGGAGTTGGACAATTCACGCCTGGGCGTGATCTACTTTCTCGGCAACCTCAATGTCGATCTCTCGCCAGAGAAGAGCGCAACGGAGCTGAAGAACGCCGCGCTCACCTTCGTGAAGGGCAAAGTGGGAAGCGATTCAAAGCTCACGAAAGGGGGGACCGCCGTAGGTGACGTCGTCGAATCGATCGACAAGACGGTCGACGGAATCGCGCTGACGATCAAGAACTGGCTGGTGGACCGGTTCAACATTTCGCCGAAGGACGCCGAGCTCGGGATTCAGCACGTCCGATATCATCTGCCGCCGCTGATCTACGGCATCAAAGGCGAGCTTGGGAAGCAGGCAGACGACTTCGGCCTCACCGGCGTCGCGACGGGTCTGTACACGGCGATCACGCGGACCATCGAGTACTTCGATCTCAGTCATAAGGGCAAGGGAGTATCGCTCGAGTCGGGCCACCCGAATCTGATCGCCGCATCTATCCGCAGCGCAATCGCCAAGAGCGCGCTAGTGGGACTCGCTGAAGCGGCGATGGCCGGTGCGAAGGCCGCGCTCGCGGCATTCACCGGCGGCGCGGGGCTCATCATCAACAAAGTCGCGGGTGTGATCGAGAAGATCCTCCGCTTCGCCGTGCGCTTCTGCGAGGCACGCGCGCTGGCTAATATCTTCGCCGACGCCAAGAGTCGTTGGTCGAGAAAGGATCAGCCGGATGCGTTGCAGGGGCGCTCCAAAGAATTTGCCGATTGGTTCAAAGCCGTAATCGACAAATCGCCAGTCGTCGCGGCGCTCGTCATGAACTGTGGTATTGCCGGCGATGCGATGCGCTTTCTGCAGGTGTGCACCTCGGACGGCGCGGTCGTCACACAGGGCCAATTCGACCACGGCGTCACGTATTTGAATGCGCTCAAGGCGTCTGCCGGCGGCTTCATCCTGGATTTCCAGAAGGAAGCGCGTATCTCGAGCAACGACAAACTCACCGCATCGCTTCTTCTGCATGCGAGCGAGATCGGCTTGGTGCAAAAGGAGGCGGGATCCTCCTGGCGAGCGCGCATCTTCACGTGGAGCAAACAGGACAACAACAAGAGCAAGGCCCTGAATTGGGTGTTGGGCAAAGCAGGGTTTAAACAGAGTACGGCACGCCGTATCTAGTCTCGATTCAAGCGCCCGGTTCACCGCGACCATTCCGCTCAGCGGGAACGTCCCTTGCCCGACAGTGCCACGGGTGAGGTGGACAGTGAGGGACGTTGTGAATCAGCTGATGGAGCCGCGCGCCGCCGGAGTTCGTCGGGCGCGCGCGTGGGTATCTCGACGACGAGCTACGATCGGACTCTTCGCCTTCGCGCTCCTCGCACTAGCGACGTCAGCCTCAGCGCAATACTCGGCGCTGCCAGCCGCGACGGATTCCATTCGAGTTCCGATTCTCGTCTACCATAGCGTCGCGCCGCACCATCCTGGGCAAACCCCAGCGCAGATCCAGCTGGACGTCGACACGACGTCGTTCAAAGCGCAGATGAACTATCTGCTCGAGCACAAGTTTCAGGTGATCTCGCTGGAGCGGCTCGTCGACGTGCTACAGCACAACGCATCGCTACCAGATCACGCCGTCGTGATCACGTTCGACGACGGTTGGGCGAGCCAGTATCGTCACGCGTTTCCTGTCCTTCGTCAGTGCGGCTTCACGGCGACATTTTTCATATATACGAAGCCGATCGGGCATGATGATTCTCTATATATGAATTGGGATCAAGTGCTCGAGCTGCGCGACGCTGGCATGACGATCGGCTCACACTCGCGCACGCATCCGCAGCTCACCACCGTCGATCCAACGGTCCTTCGAGACGAAGTGGAGCGAAGTCGCCAGGAACTGCAGCAGCATCTCGGCACCGCGCCGGATCTGTTCGCGTACCCGTATGGCGCGTGGAACCTTCAGGCCGCCGACGCGGTTCAGGCTGCGGGTTATCGGGCCGCGCGTGCGTACCCGTTCGGGCCGTGGAATTCGGCAACCGATATGTTCGCGCTTCGTTCCGTGCTAGTGACCGACGACATGCAAGCATTCGAACACGCACTCGGCCAGTAAAAGGCGCGAAATGCTAGACGGCGCGAAATGCCGAACGGCGCGGAATGCCGAACGGCGCGGAATGCCAGACAGCGCGAAATGCCATACCGCGCCAAGTAGCGATTGCAGCGAAAATCGGTCCGACAGTTTCGCGCCGTTCGGCATTTGGCGCCGTTCGGCATTTGGCGCCGTTCGGCATTTGGCGCCATTCGGCATTTGGCGCCGTTCGGCATTTGGCGCCGTTCGGCATTTGGCGCCGTTCGGCATTTGGCGCCGTTCGGCATTTGGCGCCGTTCGGCATTTGGCGCCGTCTGGCATTTCGCGCCGTCTGGCATTTCGCACCGTCAGCGATCTGTTATCCACTTGAACGGCCGCCGGAATAGCTGATAATCTGCCCGCTCCAGGTGGCGCGCCGAGGCTGTCACGTGCGCGCCATCGAACGTTCCGTCGAGCTGCAGGACGTTCCCCTGGCGAGTCCAATGCACGTTGTCGCGCCGATTCGCGCAGCTGAGCGCGAGCACATTCGGGTCCGTCGACGCCATGCGACGACATCCGATGCGTGCGTCAGACGCGAGCTGAATCATCACTCCTCCGGATTGAACGATGAGCCCGCGCCAGCGCAGTGAGTCGCTGACCGGCTCGCGTGCCGGGTTGTCGCGCGTGAACGACGTCACGACCCAGGCTCCATCGAGCGCCGACGGAGGCGGCGCAGCGTTGACCGCCCGGCTCATCGCGACCACCGACGACAGGATCACGCTACCGACGACAACGATCTTGAGCGTCCACCTCGGCAACGGTGGGATCCGGTCGCGCAGGGCCGACGAGAGGCGCGATGGTCCTACCGCACGATCATTCACGAATACGCCGAGTAGGCGAGGTGCGTCGAATAGCAGCAGGACTGCGGCGGAGACGACGGTCATCGTCGCATAGAGCTTGACCGGAACGTCGTACGCATAGTTCAGCGCTGCCACGTTCGCCATCACTGCGAGGCACGCGATGGCGCCCAGTGTCGCCGTGCGCCGAAAGCACAGCAACAGCACGGCGACCATTTCCATCACGCCGCCGAAGAAAGCGTAGGGCCGCGAATATCCCATGAAGGTCCACAACAGAGCGCCCGGCGTCAGCTGCCCCACGCGCTGCTCGAGCGTCACCGCGTTGATCGCGGGAAATTGCATCGGAAGAATTTTGGCGATGGCGTAGCTCGTGAGGCCGAGTGCGATCGAGTAGCGCAGCAGCAGGTGTAGACCCTCGCTCACCCAACGCGCTCGCGGGCGGCGCCGATCGGCGATCGTCCACACGACGGCACCGATCAATCCGATCACGACCGCCAGCAACAGGCGCCCGAACTCCTCACCGACGTCCCCGTTGTCGCCCTGATACGCGCCGGACATGGGTCCCGTCATATGGAAAACGTGTCGCGCAACCCACACTCCGGGCGGCGTGAAAACGTGTCCCCACAGCGCGGACAGTCCGTTCGGATCAAAGCCGCCGCCGCCGAGCGACGGATAGTTGTTCAGGAAAAGCGGAACGTGGTACAGGCCGAACGCAATGAGCGCGAAGCGCTCGGCCAAGCGGCGCGCGAGACCCGCGTGGTCATGCGTCTCGTTCTCGTCGCGCCGCTGGTCCGCCGCGTTCGGGCTGAATGATGCCGACACTGGCGCCGCGGCCGAGGGTACGTCAATGAATGTCGACATGGTCAGAAAAGACGCGTGATAAACGGGCGTGGCAATGGCGCGCGAGCGCGCTAACCTTAGTAGCGAAGATCAAACTCGACGAGCAAACTATCGTATGACTTTCCCGTCGCTGCCCTGCTTTCCGTGCCCGCACGATGCGTCGTGCTGCAACTACGGTACGTCCGTCTCCGACGAAGAAGCGGCCGCCATCGAGGCGAATCACGGCCCTGGACTCGTCTACGAGACGCGATGGCAAGAATGGCGAACCCGCGTCAAGAAAGGCCGCTGCGCATTGTTCAAGAACGGCGGTTGTAGCATTCACGACAAACCGTACTACCCAGGCACCTGTCGCGGCTTTCCGTGGATCGATGAATCAACTGGCGGCGGCTACGAGTACGACGTGACGATCTGCGGTGAATTCGCGGCACGTGCGGAATTGGTCGAGCTTCAGCGGGCCATCCCGCGCGCGGTCTCTTCGGGCGACGACTAGTCGCCCAACGTTGTCCCGGCGGCGAAATAGCGCACCGCGCACGAGCGCATCAATCGTCAGTCGTCATCGACATGCTAACGCTCCCGGATGGACTCATCCGGACACGATCTTACGACGCGGGCGACTGCTGGGCCAGCAGTTCACGAACTCGCGGGATCACGCGCGACCCGTAGAGTTCGATACATCGCATTAGCGTCGCATGGGGCAGAGTCCCGGCGCTGTACTTCATGTCGAAGCGCGCAATTCCGAGCGCGTGTGCCGTCGCGGCGATTTTTCGCGCTACCGTTTCCGGCGCGCCCACATACAGCGACCCGTGCTGAATCTCCTGCTCGAACTCCGCGCGGCTCGTTGGCGGCCATCCGCGCTCGGCGCCGATTCGGTCGCGCATTACTCGATACGCCGGCCATAGTTCCTCACGCGCCTGTTCGTCCGACTCGGCGATGTGTCCAGGAGAGTGGACGCCGATCGGCATCATCGGGCGCTCCAACTGCGCGAGTGCGCGGTGATAGAGTGTGATGAATGGCGCGAATCGGCGGGGGTCGCCGCCGATGATCGCGAGCATCAGCGGCAGGCCATACCGAGCTGCACGCACGACCGACGCCTGGCTTCCACCAACGCCAATCCACGTGCGCAACGTTCCTGATTCCGTCGGGGGAAATACTCGTGCTTTGAGTGGTGCGCGCGTCGTTCCCGCCCACGAGACGGGCTCAGTCTTTCCGTCGTGCGCGAGCACCGCCGCGAACAAGTCGAGCTTTTCCTCGAACAGCGTCTCGTAGTCGTTCAGCTTGAACCCGAACAGCGGGAACGACTCGGTGAATGATCCGCGACCGAGGATCACTTCGGCGCGTCCGTTCGACGCAGCGTCGAGCGTGGAGAACCGCTGGAAGACGCGGATCGGATCGTCGGAACTAAGCACCGTTACCGCGGACATCAGTCGTATGCGCTTCGTGCGGCCCGCGATCGCCGCGAGAATAACCTCGGGCGCGGAGATGGCGAAGTCCGCGCGATGATGCTCGCCGACGCCGAAGAAATCGACGCCGAGCGAATCGGCGAGTTCGGCTTCGGCGATGACATCGCGAATGCCCCGCGCGTGCGACAGCGGCTTTCCATCAGCGTCGACAGTGACGTCGCCGAAGGTATCGATGCCCAGTTCGAGAGTAGAGTTCATTCGTGAAAATTACCCCCCAATGGGAGGTGAGATATCCGTCCCGCGGCGGCGTTGCGTGCCGAGCTAGCTGAAGCGCTGGGGTGCGTGTGCCCTCAAGCTCACACTGAAGCCGGCCGAAACTTTCAGGGTTCTCCACCCTGGCACGGCACCATGCGACGCGGTTTCGAAGCGCTGGCCTTTTCGTTGGCGATCACCGCGTGCGGCGGTGAGAGCGTCGGCTCGCCCGACAATCACGATTTCTCGGGCGTCGCACCGCCACCGAGCGGCGTCGCACAGTTCACTGTGCTCCCCGTTTCCATCGTCAACGGACAGACGCTCACCGCGCTCGGCAGCCTGAATCCGCCGGGGCACGTGCTGCCCACTGATCATGTGTACTTCTACTCGTGGGATCTGTCGGTGCGCGGCGCATCGCCGGTCGCCGAGGATCGCACGGTGTACATGCCGGCGACCGGCACGGTGATGTTCGTGTTCCAACCGACTGGCACGGATACGAAGGTGATGTTCCGCGCGACGGAGAATTTCTACTTCTATCTCGACCACGTGCTGCCGACGATGACGCTCACGATGGGCCAGGTCATCACCGTCGGCACGGCGATTGGCCACACTGGCCCTGGCGGCACGATCGACCTCGGCGCGTTCGACATGTCTGTCTCGCATTCTGGTTTTGTGAATGCGTCGCGCTATCCCGAGCAGACACTGCACTACGTCTCGCCGTGGAAGTACTTCACGCCCGAGTTGCAGGCGAAGATTGCGCCGCACCTTTATCGTGCCTCGTCAGCCGTCGATCAGGAGCCGCGAATCGACTTTGGCGTCAAGGGAACGCTGGCTGGCGATTGGTTCGTGCAGGGCATGCCGGTCGACAGTAGTTCTGGTCCCTACGGTTGGACGAGAAGCGTGAGTTTCGCATACGACTATTACGATCCGTCGCAGGTGCGGCTGTCGATCGGTGGAACGGTTGGAGCGCCGGGCGTTTGGGGAATCGAACCGACCGCGCCGCGTCCGCAGGCCGTATCGCCGGCGTCGGGGCTGGTGGTGTACAAATTGTACTCGATCTTCGACGTGATGCCGCCCTATGGCGTGATGCTCGTGCAGATGATGAACGATTCGACGATCAAGGTCGAGGTGTTCACGGGTTCGAACGTCTCGGCCACGCAGTTCGACGGGCATGAGGTGACGTTCGTCCGGTAGCGTCGACGGCTACCATCCGAACACCGTGCCATGCGGAACGGCCGTACCGGTCATTCCGTGCGGCCACTTTGCTCGATCGAAGGCGAGGCCCGGGCGCGCGGAGCCGGCATCGCGAAACGCGCTGTCGAGAGTCAGCATCCCAGTTTTGCGATCGAGCTTCAGCATCCACATCCGACG
This sequence comes from Leucogemmata humicola, assembly GCF_055379415.1. Lineage (NCBI taxonomy): Bacteria > Pseudomonadati > Gemmatimonadota > Gemmatimonadia > Gemmatimonadales > Gemmatimonadaceae > Leucogemmata > Leucogemmata humicola. Next base: position 5,194,059 of record NZ_AP040875.1, on the reverse strand, counting down.
CTCTGCGGTTGCACTCGGCTCGTTGACGACGACCACGCGCGATCCGTCGCTCGCGAGCCAGTGCGGGCGTTGCCGCTGGTCGAACTGGATCGATGACACTTTGCGCACGTGTGCGAGATCGGAGACATCGAGCGAGAAGACGTCGTGCTCAGGCGCGCGGGACTGAATCCAGTAGTTGCCGACGACGACCGGCGTCGCACACCCTTTTTCTGGCTCCGCGTGGACGAGCGAGAGCGCCGGTTCCATTCCCGCGAGCCCAGTCACCTGGTACAGGCGACACATTCCCGTATTCACGAGGACGGTGCGTCCATCGAGAAGCACGCGCGGTTCATTCGGTCCATCGTTCGTCGGAAGCTTGATCGTCTTGATCAGCGAAAGATCCGACAAACGGTACACCTGCACCTGATTGCCGTCGTGGTCGTGCTCGATGGACGGTCGCAAGGGATGCCACGTCGGGATCACCATGTACGTGAGCGCGACGACGATCCGATCGAGGGCAGGCACGGCGGTTACCCCGTACGCGCGCAGTGTCGCCTGGTCTGCCGACGGATCAGCGGCCGAACGCGAGCGAACTAGATGCCCGCGCTCGTCGAGTTCGGCGATTCCTCCGGGGCCGACGTTGTTTGGGCCATGTGATTGAAACGTGGCGAGCACGTGTCCGTTCGGGAGACGCGCGAAGCTGTGCAGAAAGCTGAGACCTGCGACCCCATTGAATCGCTCGGTGACTTTCGGATGCAACGGATCGTGCAGATCGAACAGCACATTGCGGTTGCCCGAAAATCCATTCGCGAAGAGGGTCTGGTTCGGGCCGAGCTCGTGCTCGGTGTGATGCGGCCAGATTCCCTTTTCGCCGATTGGCGCGGTCGCGACGATCGTTCCATACCGGTCGCCGTCTCGTGCGAGATCGATGACAGCGAGAAAGTCGCTATCCTCCCGGTCTTCGTCACCGGCCCACGCAAAGAGATAGCGCGGTGCCGAACGCTCGCTGGCGTCACGCGAGGGAGGGAGACGCTTCGCGCAGGCAAGCGACAAGAGTGTCAGTAGCGCGACAAGCGATCGTATTCGGATGGGGAGGGTCATCGTCGACAATCCTATGGCGATGGGGAGGGGATGGCCAGCTAGAACCCCTCGGACTCTCGGGGTGTGGTGTGCGCCATCGCCGCGGCGTATACTGTATCCGACTCGGTGCACTCGGAGCTTTCAAAATGCGATTCGATTCTCTCGTGACCGCGGCCAGCTGCGGTCTCCTCTTGGCCGTAGCGGTTCCTTCGTCCTCGTCGGCCCAGCGCGCGGCTGGACCGGATACAGCGTACGACCCGGTTCAGCCTCTCGTCGATCGCCTCGATCTGGAGCGATACAAGAACACTATCAAAGGGCTGGCGCAGTTCGGCGACCGTCGGCAGGGCACGAAGCGAAATCGTGACGCCGTCGCATGGATCGAGGCGCAGCTCAAGCAGTACGGCTGTCAGAACGTCGAACGCATCACCTACCAGTACAGTCCTGCGCCAGTGCAGGCCGGCCGAGGCGCCGGTGGCGGACGCGGTCGCGCCCCCATCGCTTCGCCGAACGGGCGTGGTACCGTGGGCAACGGCCCAGGCGGAAGCCGCATCTTCAGCGACATGCGCGAGCGCGGTGTGAACAACGATTCGCTGGCGCAGCCCGATCCCGCCATCCGCGCGATCAACATGGAGCCGAGTTCGCCGGGCGAGCGTCAGGAAGTGATCTGTATGAAAATTGGTACGAAGTACCCGAACGAGATGTACATCATCGGCGGGCACATGGACGGCATTGGCTGGGGCCAGGCAGTGAACGACGACGCGTCTGGCTCGGCGATTGTCATGGAGTTGGCGCGCATTTTCTCGAGCCCTGACGTTCAGACCGAGCGCTCCATTCGATTCGCGCTCTGGAACAACGAAGAGACGGGTCTCGATGGCGCAAAGGCGTACGTCGAACAGCGCGGGCCGATGCAGGGGAAGGAAAGTCCCGCCGGCTCCGGGAAGTATCCCGAGCCGAAATGGCTCGGCATGATTCAGCACGACATGATGATGGTCGATCACGGCCCGCCGACGGCCGACGGCAAGCTATCGCCGGAGCAGCGCCCTGAAGCCGACATCAACATCGAATTCGCGAGCACGTCGAAGTTCAGCGAGGAAGCCATGAAAATGGCCTTCTTCTGGCGCGCGGCGAACGAGAAGTTCGCGACGCACTACCCGGCGGCGGTCGGTCCGCACATGAGCAACACGGACTCGGATCCGTTCAAAGATCTCGTACCGTCGCTCAGCCTGCGCGAGAATGAGCGTGGCTCACAGATTGGCGGAAACTGGGATCCGACGCACCATCAGCCGATTGACGTCCTCACGACGTTCACTGACAAGGACTTCATGCTCGGCCTCACGTCGGCGCAGACCACGCTCGGTGCGGTTGGCCGTTTGACGGGTGCGGTGGTGAAGAAGTAGCTCGTTCCTTCTCCTCACCTCTTTACGCAGGTAGGATCGACGCGGCGTCGAGGACTCGCAGCAACTCGTCCGCGTCGATCGGCTTCGCGAGGTGGCGCGTAAACCCCGCCTCGCGGCTGCGTGTTCGATCGTCAGCCTGACTGTACCCAGTAAGCGCGATGAGCGCGGGCACATCGTCACCCATGCGCGCACGCAGTTCACGCGCGAGCTGATAGCCGTCCATCACCGGCAGCCCGATATCGAGAATCGCAATCCGCGGCCGGAAATGGCTCGCGATGGTCAGCGCCGCCAACGCATCGCTCGCCGTTTGTGTCTCGTAGCCAGCGAGCGACAGCAGCCGCGACGTCGTGTCGAGAACGTCGCGATTGTCATCGACAATCAGCACCCGCGTTCCACACCCACGCTGATCGGTCTGCCACGTCGGGCGCGCTGACGGCGGCGCCGCGCGATGCGTGCTGCCCAGTGCGGCCGGAAGACGAATCGCGAATTCGCTGCCGCGGCCCAGTCCTTCGCTGTGTGCCGTGACCGTTCCGCCGTGCTGCTCCGTGAGAGAACGCACAAGCGAAAGCCCGAGACCCAACCCTCCCTCGGTTCGACCGCGCCCACGCTCGCCCTGCATGAACATCTCGAACACGTTCGGTAGCAACGCGGGATCGATGCCCAGGCCAGAATCGCGAACACGCAGCGTGACGTGATCGCCATCCCGCGCGCCGAGCACGGTGACTCGGCCGCCCGGCGGCGTGAAGTGCGCCGCGTTCGAGAGAAGATTGTTCAGAACTTGTGTAAGTCGCACCTCGTCCGCATCGACCGCCAACCCCTCGGCGGGAACCGACAGCTCGAGCCGATGCCGCCGACTCTCGAACAGGTGTCCCGTCGCTTCGACGGCTTTGGTCACGATGCTCGAGAGTTCGATGCGCTGCTTCGTGAGCGCGACTCTACCTCGGGTCACACGCGATACGTCGAGCAGATCGTCAACCAACCGCACGAGATGCTTGGCCTGCCGGATGATGACGTCGAGATCGATGTGCGCTTCCGGGTCCGCGCGGAACTTGAGGATCTGCGCCGCGGTGAGAATGGGCGCGAGTGGATTGCGCAACTCATGTGACAGGAGCGCGAGAAATTCATCCTTTCGTCGATCGGCTTCGCGCAATGCAGCTTCGACCTGCTTGAGGCGAGTCACATCGACGTACGCCCCGATTGCGCCGCGCGGCGTGCCCTCGGCGTCGCGCAACGGAACGGCGCTGCCGAAGAGATGGCGTACTTCGCCATCGCGAAAGCGAATCTCCTCCTCGTGGCTCCGTACTTCTTCGCCGCGTGCCGCGCGCTCGAGCGGGAGCTTGTCGACAGGAACCTCATCGCCATCGATGTACACGACGAAGCGACGGTTCATCGCGTGACCGTACATGTTCTCGCTCGCGTTCAGCTGCAGCATTTCGCATGCAGTGCGATTGCCTCGAATGTCGAGGCACTCGGGATCGCGCGAGATCCATACGGCGGCGGGCACCGCATCCATCAGCGCGCCGAGTTCGTCGGCGTGCGCGCGCGCCTGCGCTTCGCTCTGACGCAGCGCTGCTTCGTTCGCTTCCTGCTCCGTCACGTCGATGCCGACCGTCACCATGCATGGCTCGCCGCCAAAGTCGAGACGTCGCCCGGAGAGCGCGAGCCGCAACCACCGACCGCTCTTCGTACGGAACGGAACGACCGCAGAACCGCCCGGATTGATGGCGACAGGTTTGACGTATTCGGCCCGTTCTTCGGCGGTCCACATGCCGAGCGTCACGGTACTCTGGCCGATGATGTCAGCCGGCTCGTAGCCCGTGAGCCGCGTGAACGCGTCGTTGATCTGCAGGTGCGCGCCGTCGGCTAGACGAATAATCGCCGTGGCTTGGGGAATGACGTTGAACACCGCCTCGAACCGACGTTCCCACTCGAGTAGCGCTTGCTCGGCGATGCGGCGATCGTGCATGTCGATGATCGCCGAGACCCATCGCGTGAGAGTGCCGTTCGCGTCGAGCACGGGCACGACACGGGCGAGGTGCCATCGATATTCGCCCGCGCGATTTCGGAGCCGATAGTTGATCTCGCATGGCGACGACGTGGCGATTGCATCGTCCCAGATACGTTCGACGTGCTCGTGATCGTCTGGATGGATTGCTCCGAGCGGACCGGTTCCGCGGAGCGTTTCCTCCTCGGTCAGACCCGTGAGCTCATACCAGCGATCGTTCACCCACTCCAGGCGGCCCTGCGCGTCCCGCGTCCAGAGAATGTGCGGAAGCGCGTTGGCGAGCACGCGATAGTCCGCGTCGCTCCCCGGGAGGGGCGCGTGCGCTGGCGGATTGAGCTCGCCAATCGGCCGATCCGGAGTCCTCGTTTCGGCGGGCATCCCGTGCGGTTTGGGCACGTGATAATGCGCTCGCCCTCCGCCGTTCGCCAGTACAGATCTTCAAACGAGATACGAGCAGAACTGCAAACGGCTCGCAGATGCGCCTGCTTGCGTCAGTGTCGACTTCGACGGGATCGCGGCGCCTAGTCGATCTGTCTCTCGCCCGACCCGAACGCGAAATACACGATCGCGCCCACGCCGCCCACCGCCGCGCTAACGAGGAATGGAGCGTTGTAGCTCCCCGTCAGGTCCACGAGCCAGCCCGTCACGGCCACGCCAATGATTCCGGGAATCGTTCCCGCGGTATTGGCGAGACCCCAGATGACGTCCGCGTGGCGCGGCGCGATGTCGAAGCTGTTCGGTGCAAACCCAGAGAGACAGAACGCCAGCGTTCCCGATGCACCGCATAATAGAAGCATGGCGACACCCGGCGTCCGGGCCGTCTGAAGGAGCAGCAGGAACGTCCCCGACCCGACCAGTGCGCCGATCTGCATCGTCTTCCGCACGAACGTCACCGAGCGTCCACGAACGATCATCGCATCGGCGAGCCAGCCGCTGACGTTCCCCATCACGAAGTACGCGGCCCACGGCGCCGTCGAGAGAAATCCCGCATTGGCAAGACTCACATTGAACGTCGTCTTGAAGTAACTCGGCAGCCAGGCGAGCAGCACATACAGTGCCCAATTGCTGCAGAAGTGATTGATGATGATCGCCCACACCGCGCTCGATCGCAGCAACCGCGTCCAAGGAATCGCCCGATTCTCCGACGGTTGCTCGACATCCGGTGAGCGTCCCGACTGGATCGAACCAAACCAGAACGCGGCCCACACGAGTCCTACGATGCCAAACACATAAAACGGCACCGGCCATCCGTACGCGCGGACGAGCCATCCGGTGAGCGGCAGCGATATCATCGTGCCGATCGAGAGCGAGCTGACGAACAGTGCGACCGCGCGCGATCTGCTCGCCGCGGGTACCCAGCGACCGAGCATGTTGATGGAAGCCGGGAACACTGCGGCTTCGCCGAGTCCGAGGGCGACGCGCGTGGCGAGGAGCGCTGGTAGTGATACTGCCGCCGCCAAGGGCGTGAGCGCCGTGAAGAGCGACCACCAGAGTACGGCCGCGCCGAGCAGGAACTTGCCGCCGTAGCGGTTCGCGAGCGCGCCGCTTGCCGCCATGAACAGCAGGTAGCCGACGAAGAATGACGAGAGGACCCAACCCTTTGTCGTCTCCGTCCAGCCGAACTGCGTCTGCATCGAGATGGCCGCGACGGAAATGTTCGTGCGGTCGATGTACGAAATGAGCAGCGCGGCGCCACAGAGCGATACGACGGTGTACCACGCGAGCCATCGTCGTTGCTGCGCGACGGCTGCACCGCTCACCTCGAGGCTGGTCGACATTGGCAGAGTAGGCGGGAGGGGCCGAGTCGAGCGAGAAGGGTCGGCCGAACATGGCCTGGGCAAGTGCCGGTGGCAAGCGCCGCACAATAGCCGTCGCGACCTACGGCGCACATATTGGCGATGCAGACGTGCCCGCCCCTCCCACAGGGCGCGTCGGACGCTCTCACCGAGGCGCTCCTATGATCACGCACCGCATCTCTGTCGCTGCGATCTGCCTGCTCGCGACGTCACTCGCCGCGCAACAGCCGACGTCGATTCGTCCGCTCACGCCGAAGCAGCGCAGTGAGCTGCCGCCGCCCGCTCAAACGTCGCCGGCGCCAGTGCGCGGTGTGCGCGATCGCGCCGAGCTCGAGGCGTTTCTCGACGGCATCATGGTGGCGAACCTCCGCGACAAGCACGTCGCGGGCGCCACGATCTCCGTCGTGAAAGATGGCGCACTTTTTTTCGCCAAGGGCTACGGCTACGCCGACGTTGCCAAGCGCAAGCCAATCGACGGTGAGCATTCGCTTTTTCGCATCGGATCCACGAGCAAGTTGTTCACATGGACCGCGGTGATGCAGCTCGTGGAGCAGGGAAAGCTCGACCTCGACACGGACGTCAATCGCTATCTCGACTTCAAGATTCCGGCGACGTTCCCGCAGCCGATCACGCTGCGGCATATCATGACGCATACGCCAGGCTTTGAAGAAGACTCACGCGATCTCATCAGCGCCGATTCAGCTACCCTCATTCCGCTCGGCAGCTGGCTCTCGACACACATTCCGGGGCGTGTGCGTCCGCCGGGCACGTACGCGTCCTACTCGAATTATGCAACCGCGCTCGCGGGCTATATCGTGCAGCGGACGTCGGGTGTACCGTGGGACGACTACATAGAACAGCACGTACTCGCGCCGCTCGGTATGACGCAAACGACGACGCGTCAGCCGGTCCCGCAACGCCTACGCGCCGACATGTCCGATGGCAACGCGTGGGCGGGTGGCGCGTTCCAGCCGAAGAAATTCGAGATCGTCGAACCGATGCCTGCGGGATCCATCGCTGCCAGCGCGACTGACATGGCGAAGTTCATGATCGCGCACCTGAACAACGGTGAGTTCAATGGCCAACGCATCCTCGCCGACTCGACCGCCAAGCGTATGCATGCGCGCGCGTTCGGCCACGACGAGCGACTTCCCGGCTTCGCACTCGGATTCTACGAGAAGACGAGTCACGGTTTGCGAATCATCGGCCACGGCGGCGACACGCAGTGGTTCCATACGGATCTCGAGCTGATTCCGGAAGAAAAGCTCGGTGTGTTCGTCTCGTACAATACGAACACGGGCGGTGAGCTGAGCTTCGCACAGTTCCAAACGCAGTTCCTCGATCACTACTATCCGACTGCTCCGTCGGTGGTGGTGATGCCGGCCGACGCCGCTGCCCAAGCGCAGCGCGTCCAGGGCGAATACGAGTTCAATCGCCACTCATTTACCACTTTTCAAAAGGCGATCGGCCTTGGCGGCGACATTCGAATCAGCGCCGACAGTGGCCGCTTGGTGATGCACTCACCGCTCGGTGAGTCGCGTCTCCTTCCCGTCGGCCCACTCCTCTATCGCGAGGAACTCGGCGACGCGTTGGTCGCGTTTCAGGCGGACAGTGGCGGCCACATCGTGCGCGGGTTCTTCGGTCCGGCGCCGATGATGACGATGGAGCGCGTTCCGTTCAGCCATTCGGTGACGCTCCATCAGGTCATCCTCGGGCTCGGCCTGCTGGTGTTTGTTGGAATGCTGCTGGCGGCGATCGGGCGTTTCGTGCGTAGGCGGTTCGGAGAGCCGCGACGTGAGGATGTGTTGCCGGGCCGTTGGATTCTCGTGACCGCGTCCGCGTTACAGATCGCGTTCGTGCTTGCGATGGTGGTGATCTTGAGCGCCAACGGAGAAGGATTTCTTAATGGCCCTCTGACGTCGATCAAGGTCGCGCTCGCGCTGCCGGTGCTCGGAACGGTCTGCATTCTTGGCGCGGTGTACTTCGCCTCGCGTCAGTGGCGGACCAGCGCGGGGACGATGGCGGCTCGGCTTCGCTTCAGTGGCGCCACGTTCGTTGCGCTCCTGTTCACGTGGTCGCTGCTGCAGTGGAACTTGTTGGGGTGGAAACTGTAGGCCACAAGCCGTCGTAGGATGATGGACACGAAGATCTCGACTCGGAGGTACCCATGAGCAAACGTCGAAGCAAACACGCAGGTGCGCCGCCGGTTCCGCGCAAAGGAACGCTCGGGCAGTCGTTGCGAGCGCGCACCCGTGCACTCATCATGAGCGTGCTTCCAGCGCTGGCGATCGTAATCGTCACGCGTGAAACGCTCGCCGAGGCGTTCCGCATTCCGAGCGGTAGCATGGAGCCGACGCTTCTCGTCGGCGACTGGCTCTTCGTCAATAAGCTGCGGTTCGGCCCGCACATTCCATTCACGGACCGTTCGCTTCCGGGCTACGCCGAGCCGAAGCGCGGAGACGTCGTGGTCTTCGTCTCGCCGCCGCAGGACGCGTCAATCCGGATCACGCCGGATGATGTCACGCCGACGTTGGTGAAGCGCATCGCTGGCGTAGAGGGCGACACGCTGGTGATGCGGCACGGTGAGTTGCTCGTTAACGACGTTGCGGTACCGCGACGAAACACGGCGTACACGTTGCCCGATTCGGTTGCCGATCAACCTCAGCCGATTTTCGCCTGGCAGCATCTCGTCGAGTTGCGCGCATCTCGCTTCGGCGCGGCTGTGCCCAATCCCAGCCTTCACGAGTGGGGCCCGCTCGTCGTACCGCCTGGCATGTTCTTCATGATGGGCGACAACCGCGACGACTCCGTCGACAGCCGGTACTATGGACTCGTGCCGCGCGCCAACCTGCGCGGCACGCCGATGTTCGTGTACTACTCGTACGATCCCGAGCGAGGTCTCGACTATTTCCGCGCCATTACGGACATCCGCTGGCGGCGATTGGGCACCTGGATTCGTTGACGTGACGTGACCCGCTGCGCGCAGGGAATGAGGTATATATCAAGCGCGGCATTGGCTTCAGCCTCATCCCCGCCCGCGTGCACGCATTTCCCGAGATCACGGTGTTCACATTGACTGGGGCGCCATAATGGACGTCGGTTTGTTGAGTTCTTCCCTGACAGGAATCCTCGCGCATCTCCTGTACTTCGGGATCGCGATCGTCGCGGTTGTCGTGTTTCTTGCGATCTACGTGATGGTCACGCCACATCGCGAGTTCACGCTCATTCGCCAGGGAAACACCGCCGCCGCCATCTCACTCGGCGGCGCGATCATTGGGTATACGGTTCCCTTGGCGAAAGCAGTCGCGCAGAGCGAGAGCATCGCCGAGATGCTCCTGTGGGCCGGCGTGGCATTGGTCGCACAGCTGGTGGCGTATGGCATCACGCGTCTCGTGCTGCCGCACCTGTCGTCCGACGTCAACGAGGGGAAGACCGCGTCGGGAATTTTCCTCGCCGCGATTTCCATTGCCATCGGATTGCTGAACGCTGCGGCGATGACTGAGTAGTTGCCGTCAGCCAGACGCGATTTGGGTTTTCGCCGGCATCTCGACGACTTCCCAGTTGGTCGTCGTCGGATCGGACAGGGGATAACACGTTTGAATCTGCATCGTCGTCGCGTTCGCGCCGCGGTCGATGATCATCATCATCCCGGTCGTCGCCACTGAGGTGACGGCCGCGTCACCCTTCTTGACCGTGGTGGCGTGCGGGGCCAGTGTGCCGGGCAAGAAGCCCGCTTCTTTGATGCCGGCAAACTGCATACTGATGCGGAGCTTCTTGCCCGCGTGCGTCGCGCTGTCGAATAGGGCAAGCGCCGCCTGGCCCGCCGCGGAGTTCATCGCTTCGCACGCCGCGGAGCCTTGCTGCAGCAGTGTCTTGAACGCGCCGGTCTTGCCCGTGCCGCCGCGGTTCTTGAACTGATTGTTGCTCTCGCCAACACGTTTGGTGACGCGATCGAGCTGGGCGGCCTTGTCGAGATGGCCGGGCGACATTGCGTGCAGGCCGCGAGCGTGGCCGCCTTGGCCAGTCACGGGCGACGCGACGCCTTCGGAACCCTTCAGCATGTCTCGAATCTCGTAGTACTCGTACTTGCGTGCGAACGCCATATCGTCTCCGTCAAAGTGCCCGATTGTGAACGACGCCGTCGCCGCTGCCGTAAAACCTGTGAGGACCGAAGCTCTAGCGTGTCGCTCAGCACGCCTCTTGCCCAGAGGCCACACTCCGGCCGCGTGACGGCCAAGAGCAGTGTGCGACGCCAATACCGTCGGAGCTCAGAGCATGTGGTTGACCGTCCTCAAGATACTCGCGGGCCTGACCGTTTATGGCACCGCGGTCGAGCCTCGTTTCGTCGTTCGGAACGACGAGCAAGCGCACGTTCCTAATCTGCCGGCGGCGTGGCAAGGCAAACAGATTGCTGTTTTCGCCGACATGCAGGTCGGTATGTGGTGGGCCAACACCGACGCCATTCGTCGGGCGGTCCGCCGTGTGGTTGCCGTCCACCCAGCGATGGTGCTGCTCGCCGGGGACTTCGTGTACGAGGCGGACAGCAGCGTCGATGATCAGATGAACCGAGTCGTCGAGCTTCTCCAGCCGATCATCACCGACAGCATCCCGATCTACGCGGTGCTTGGCAACCACGATTACTCATTGATGAACGAGCACTCCGAGCAGGAGAACTTCGTCGCGCGTCGCGTGCGCGCAGCGCTATCGAAGGCGGGGGTGCAAATGATGGACAACGCCGTCCGTCCTCTCGTGCCGCGGGCGTCCGCGGATTCGACGAGTGATACGCTCTATCTGGTCGGTATTGGCGAGCGTTGGGCGAAGAACGACAACATCGATGTGCTGTCGAAGGTTCCGGCGAATGCGCCGCGCGTGGTGTTCATGCACGATCCGGATTCGTTCGTGAAGATCCCGGCGGGCGAGGCACCATTTGCCGTTGCTGCGCATACGCATGGTATGCAGCTCGGCATTCCGTTCGTGACCGATTACCTATGGCGACATCACTTCAGCGACGAAGGGATGGGTGTGGAAGGGTGGCAACGTGGGCGTGGCCAAGCGGGCAACGAGGTGTACATCACGCGCGGGATCGGGTTCAGCATTGTTCCAGCGCGTGTGCACGCGTTTCCCGAGATCACGGTGTTCACATTGAGCGGGGCGCCGTGATGCAACTCGGCGTGATCGGCTCCTCGCTGATTGGAATCGTCGCGCGTCGATGCTGCACACCGAACCGTCGCAGAGATGATCGGTAGTCTCTCGTCGACCCCATCGTCTTCACTTACCTCGGCCGGGCCGTATCATTTTCGCCGGGGTGTTGGACGTTGCATCGGACGCGCCGAATGATGATTAGACCTTAATCGGTAGCTTGTTGAACGCATATCGCGTGGCAAGGGCGATGAGGAGCCCACCCAAGGCCTTGGCTCCGACAGCGAGCATTGCTGCGTGCGGCTTCTGCAAATCGGTGAACGCCCCCTTGTCCATGACGAGCAGCGCAGTTCCCAGGGCAAACGGGACAACGGTCAGAATCCAGAAATACCAAGGTGGCGCGATGCGGAGCAAGACTTGGAACTCAGGGCCAACGCCAAGTGGGTTCGGTTTTGATTCCGCACCGACGGTACGCGCGGTCAATGATACAACGTCCGGGGCGTATTTCCTTTGCGCCAATAAAAGAAAATTGATGAGGGCATCGCTGCCGTACTGGGTAATCAGGGGGGTGGCAACTTCCACGTGCGTGCCAGATATTCGCACTTCGACAGTCGGCGTTGAGCCTCCGTTCGAAAAACTTCCTGAGTGAATCTGAAATTCCATCTCGTAGGCCTCGCCGGCTCTTAACCCGATCAGCGTTAGCTCAGATGTTTCATTGGCTTCAACCTTCGGCGCGGGAATGTCCGGGCGGAGTCTGGCCGGGAGCTTAGAGATGTATCGAACGAGCTGCTTCCGCCTCGGCGGCACGACCATCAATTGCTGGAACCGACTGATCCGAACAAACTGAGCTGCGGTCAATTCTGGTGCATTCTTGACGAGGTGCTCAATGTGCTGTCCCCACTCAACTTCTTCCACATCCTCGCCGAGCCTCGGGAGAATCGTTCCCTGCGATTCACTCTTGGTAATTCCATCATTTACTCGAGCGACGCTCACCAAGTACATCGCTTCGTTAGCCGTTTGGTTGGGGGTTGGCTCGGATTTGCTCGTCCTTACGATGGTGTTGAATTCGCTAAGAAGAGCTTGTGAGGGCCGACCTTCGAGCGTAAGTCGGACGGTCATCACACTTCGCGCTGCACGCGCGCCGCTGACCTGTGCGAGAGTGACCTTGCCGAACCGAAGTGGGACGAACGAGCGAAACACGTTGGAGTGTTCGTCCGGATTGCAACACAAGACAAACAGAACCGTGGTGTTGAGTAGGCTGTATTCGTTCCAGAGTTCTTTCTGCACCCACAAGCCGCGATACGTTAAACTGAGTCTCCAACCGTTCGGATAAGACAACGAGTTTATCGCGTCGCGACGATACAAAGGCCTTGATGATCGCGTGGTGGTGTATGCGATTGCGAAGTAGCTCACTACGCTTCTTGGTGAACGGTGACTGGTTGACTAGACGAGATCAACTTGCGCGTGGACGCGGAACGCGCGTACGCAAACAGGCGGAGTGGCTCGAGCGAAATGCGAGACATGTCGTAGCGCTTTCCAAGCTTCTCCGCGATCAGTGCCCTATTGGCATTGCCGACAAGCTGTTCCAGCTCACGTCTAGTCACATAACGCCCATCCAAATAGTCATATCGTACATCTCCCTCGAGAGCGAACAGTTGCCAGTTTGAGGCTAAGTAGCTAGTTCCTGAAAAGCCTACGTTCGGGTTCACATACGTTAGTACTAAGCCGGGGTCGCCGTGCTCCCGTCGAATCCAGCCAAGTGCTCGACGAAAGGCGAACGAGAACGAATTCCGCGGAGCTTCCCGAAATGCATAGACTCGTGAGAGCACGAGTGCCTTCGAGGAATTCGTTAACTGGCGGAGGATCGGCTCAAAGCTCACGAGGTCGCACGGCGAGAAAGTGAGTAGCACGATCGGAGGCTCGGAGCTATCCGCGCCTGGTCGAAAAAGTCCCAAGTGGAGTCCTTCCCTTGCGCTTCCGATATAGTGAAAAACGCGGTGAATTTCAGCCGCCATGTCATCGCGCACGACCCGCAAGTCGGTCAGGCGTAGATCGACTCGCCCCAAATCGCGCCGGTTCCAATGCGCTACAGGGCTCTGCTCGGATCGTATACGGGAGACTACCCCTTCTGCCTCTTGGGACAAGAGGACATCGTCGTGCAGAGCATCTTCCGAGTAACGTGGTAGCTGTAACGCGAGCCGGAGGCGCGCCAGAAGGTGGTCGTCTTCGGGAGCCAGCATAACGAGGCGGTCGATGGTGTCGCGCGCCTTTCGGGAGATCCAGTTGTCGAGCGGCAAGTCGGGATGTAGCTAGGGATGGACTTCTTGGTTCGTGCCACAGAGACAAGAGACTCAGCGCAAGATCGGCATGCCTGGACATTGTCGGCGCCGTATTCAACAAAATAGACTTCTTCGGCGATAACAATTGCTACGTATACCGAGGCGTCTTTCGTGATCTGCCCTGCGGCGAAGCAGCGATTTGACGCCACCTCCAATACGTGTGGGATTCTAAGTGGCGAGTTGCGGCGGCTAAAGGTGAGATCGCGTCAACGGAACCTGCGAGACCTCGCCGCCAATAGCGTCGCTCACGGCATTCCCAATCGCTCCTGCCACCCCAATGATCGGCGGCTCCGCTAACCCCTTCACGCCGGTGTGGTTTGCCACCACATCAGATGCATCAACAAAGAACGCATCAATCCTCGGCACATCCCCAATCGTCGGCACCTTATAGTCGTGCATCGACGGATTGAGCGGAGCACCCGACCGTCCATCCAGGATACGCTCTTCAAACAACGCATACCCCAACCCTTGAATGATCCCACCCTCGAGCTGACTCTCCGCCAACGTGGGGTTAACGATCCGCCCCGAATCATGCGCCGACACAATCCGCAGTACCTTCACCCGTCCGGTCTCCATATCCACTGAGACCTCCGCGAACTGCGCCGCAAACGCCCCAATCGCCGTCCCCGCCGGGTTCGGCCCCCGCGACCCCTGCCCGATGATCATCACGTCGCCGAGCTTCTCACACACGTCGCGGATGCGAATACACTTATCGCAGCTCTTCGCGTGAATCTCCCCATCGCGCGACTCTAGATCCGACGTCTCAACGCCGAGAATGCCGGCCGCCGCATCGAACAGCGCCTCACGCGCCTCTTCGGCCGCCACGCGCACCGCCGGCCCGACCGACGCCGTCGTGATCGACCCCCACGAGTTCGATGCAAACGGCAGTCGCTCGGTATCACCCAGCACGGTCCTCACATCCTCGATGCGCGCGCCCAGCACCTCCGCCGCGATCTGCGCCATCACCGTGCGTGAGCCTGTGCCGAGGTCTTGCGCGCCCGTGAGCACGTCGACGGATCCATCGCGATTGAGTCGCACGGTCGCATACGCCGGCGGACCACCGCCCGCTCCCCACACAACCGACGCCATCCCAACACCGCGACGAACGCGCCCCGTCTTTCCGCGTTTATCCGCTTTCGCCTTTTCCCAGCCGAAGCGCTTCGCACCCTCGGTGTAGCACGCGTCCAGCGCCTTGTGAGAATACTCACGGTTTCCACGCTGATCCCTATCAGCGTAGTTGCGCCGCCGCAGTTCCAACGGATCAATCCCGAGCTCCTTCGCCAACACATCCATCGCACACTCGAGACCGAACGACCCTTCCGTGCTCCCCGGCGCGCGAAAGCTCGCCATCGGAGACGTATTCACGTACGCGAACCGTTCCGTCGTGTGAACGTTCGCGCACTTGTACATCTCCTGATAAATCCCCGCCGGCCCAGCCAACCATCCGCCGGCGCCGAGTGGGATGTGCGCGTCGAGTTGGATGGCGGTGAGCGTGCCGTCGCGCTTGGCGCCGAGTGTAACGCGTTGGACCGTCGCGTTGCGATTGCCTGCGTCGGTCTGCTCGCCTTCGCGATCGAGAATGCACCGCACCGGACGACCAGTGACCTTCGCGAGCGCCACGGCTGCGTAAGTCGAGTGCGGCGCGCCGTTCTTCGCGCCGAAGCCACCGCCCATGTAATTCATGATCACGCGCACGTTCGACATCGGCAGCTTGAACGCCTTCGCCACCTCGGTACGCGTCATGAAGATGCCCTGCGTCGACTCGTGAATCGTCAGCGAATCGCCCTGCCACTCGGCCACCGCGCCATGCGGCTCGAGCGCGGTGTGCAGCACGCACGGCGTGCGATACTCGCGCGTGATCGTGACGTCTGCGTCGCGCAGCCCTTGGTCGATGTCGCCGCGCTTGATGATGCGCGGTGTGTTCTTGGGAGCGTTGCCCTGCGGTCGGACTTTCGGCGCGCCATCGGCCAACGCTTCCTCGGCCGTGAGGACGTGTGGCAACGGAGTGACCTCGCAGACGATCGCGTGCAGCGCGCGTTCAGCAATCTCTAACGTGTCAGCGGCAATCGCGGCAACGGGCTGGTTGGCGTAATGGATCGTCGTGTCGAACAGCCGCAGCCCGTCGATCTTCACGTCCGGCACGTCGGCCAACGCGATCGCGCCGCGAACCCCGTCAAGCGCGAGGGCGGGGGAGAGATCGAGCCGAGTGACGGTGCCGCTCGGGATGGGCACACGAAACAGCGCGGCGTGCAGCATTCCGGGAAGCGCGATGTCGGCCGTGTACTTCGCGGTGCCGGTGACCTTCTCGAGCGCATCCTTCCGCGGCACGCGTTGGCCGACGACGTGGAGCTCCGCGTCGTCGCCCCACGGCTCGGGCTCGCGCGACGGCATCTCGACAACCTTGGTCTCTTCGCGCCCCTCGACTTCGACCTTGGTCGTGACGAAGCGCTTATGCGTCATCGGTAGTTCTCCCGGCCTGCGCTGCCGCCATGATCGCGCGAACGATCTTGGGATACGCGCCGCAGCGACAGAGGTTGCCGCTCATGCCGCGGATGACGTCCTGCTCGGTCGGGTTGGGATTCTCGCCGAGGAGGGCGATGGCGGCGAGGATCTGGCCTGGGGTGCAGAAGCCGCACTGGAGCGCGTCGTGCTCGATGAACGCGGCCTGGACGGCGTGGAGTTGGTCGGGCCGGCCGACCCCTTCAATGGTGACGACTGTACGCGGCTCGCCGCACGCGGCCGTTAGGGTCAGGCACGCGTAGGCCGATACTCCATCGACGAGGACGGTGCAGGCGCCGCACTCTCCTCGGCCGCAGACGAGCTTCGTCCCGGTGAGTTGGAGGCGCTCGCGCAGGGTCGTCAGGAGCGTCTCGTGGCCGGGAGCGGTCACGTCATGGCTGGCTCCGTTGACGATGAGGCGCATGGAACTATCTTAGCCTCATAGGCTTGAAATCGCAGGATCACACCGAGGGACGCAATGCCTTACGTCATTACCGAAGCGTGCAAGGACACCAAGGACCGCGCCTGCGTCGACGTCTGCCCAGTCGACTGTATATATGAAGGGCCCGAACAGCTCTATATCCACCCCGACGAGTGTATCGATTGCGGGGCGTGCGAGCCCGAGTGCCCGGTGACGGCGATCTTCCCCGAGGAGGACGTGCCGGGGCAGATGCGGCAGTTTGTCCAGATCAATCGGGACGTGTTCAAGTCGGCCAATCCGCCAGGGAAGCCGCAGAGATAGGTCTTCAGGTCTCAGGTCACTGGTCTGAGGTCATAGGGGAGCCCGTGCTAACGCACGGGCTCTTTCGCTTTTGCGGCGGTTCCCCCAGACCCGTGACCAGTGACCTGAGACCTCTCTCCTTGACATTCGACAGGAGCGATCCCTATCATTCCTGTCGAACGTCTAGGAGAGCAAGAACCCAATGAAATCCAACGCCGACGTCCTCCAAGGGACTCTCGACCTGCTCGTCCTCAAAGCCGTGTCGCTCGAGTCGATGCATGGCTGGGGGATCAGCCAGCGCATCCAACAGATCTCCAGCGGTGTACTCGAAGTGAACCAGGGCTCACTCTACCCGGCCCTCCACCGCCTGGTCAAACGCCGCTGGCTCGAAGCGTCGTGGGGCACCTCCGAGAACAACCGGCGCGCGCGCTTCTACAAGCTCACGGCCGTCGGCAAGAAACAGCTCGCCACCGAGACCGACACCTGGCGCCGTTTCAGTGGTGCCGTCGATGCCGTGCTCGCGACGAGCTAAGAAAAGGAACCACAGAGGACACAGTGGTCACAGAGAAGACCTCCACGATCCACTGCCTGTCCTCCGTGTTCTCTGCGTCCTCTGTGGTCAAATGCAGTTGCTGTCCTGAATAGAAGAGGGGCCATGTCCATCGGAACTCGATTGATCGCGCGCATCCGAACACTCCTCGGCCGCGAACCGGATCAGAACCTGAACGAAGAGCTGCGCTTCCACCTCGACATGGAAGCCGCGAAGCTCGAACGAAACGGGCTCTCACCAAACGCCGCCCGTCGCGAAGCCAGAAAGAAGTTCGGCGGTGTCGATCGCTACGCCGAAGAACTTCGCGACGAACGCCGAGGCAATGCGTTCGACGTGCTCGCGCGTGACGCGCGGTACGCGCTTCGCATGTTGCGGCGCTTTCCGATGTTCACCGCGATCGTCGTGCTCACGCTCGGCATCGCCATTGGCGCGAACACGGCGATTTTCAGCGTCGTCAACGCGGTGCTGCTCCGGCCATTGCCGTTTCCCGGCGGCGATCGGCTGACGTTCATCTACGCGCAGAATCCGGACAAGTCGCTGCCGCGCTTCGGCGTGTCGTACGCCGACTTCCTCGATTGGCGAAAGGACACGCACTCCTTCGCGGGCATGGCGGCGTTCACGGGCACATCGCTCACGCTGCTGACGGACCGCGAGCCGATTCGTCTCTCACAGATTTCCGCGACGAGCGACTTCTTCGACGTGCTGCGCGTACGCCCAGTACTCGGCCGACTCTATCGCGGCGACGAGCCGGTGTCCGAGTCGACCAATGAGATCGTGCTCGGCTACGGCTTCTGGCAGCGACAGTTCGCGGGCGACGTGAACATCGTTGGCCACACGATGAAGGTCGGAGCCAACGCGGCGACGCGAACTGTGATCGGAGTGCTGCCGAAAGACTTCGACCTCGACGGTGGCCCGTTCGACGTCGTCACGGTCTTCGACCCAACCGGCTATCCGCAGATCGAAAGCCACGGCCAGCACATGCTCAACGTCGTCGGTCGCCTCGCGCCGAACGTGACGCTGGCTGCCGCGCAGCAAGATCTCTCGGCGGTGGCGGCGCGTCTGGCCGAGCAGTATCCGGAGATCAAAGGCTGGACAGCGAATGTCTTCTCGGTGCACGACGAACGCGTGCGCGACATTCGCCACGCGCTGCTCGTTCTACTCGCCGCGGCGGGACTCGTGCTGCTCATTGGCTGCATCAACGTTGCCAATTTGCTCATCACTCGTTCGACGCTCCGCGAACGCGAAGTTGCCATGCGGCAGGCGCTCGGTGCATCGCGCTCGCGTCTTGTCACTCAGCTACTCGTCGAGAGCGGGCTGTTGTCATTCGGTGGCGCAGTGCTCGGGTTGGTCATCGGCAAGTTTGCTGTTGCCGTGATTCTCAAGACCGCGCCGAACGGTCTCTTGCCCGACGACACGTCGCTCGACGCGCGCGTGCTCGGCTTTGCGCTCGCGGTGACGCTGGTGACGATGTTCGTCGTTGGACTGTGGCCCGCGCTGCGCGCCACGAATCCGAATCTTGCACCATCGTTGCGCGACGGCGGGCGCTCGTCCACGGGCGGAACGCGTGCACTGCGCGTGCGCCGATCGCTGGTTGTCGCCGAAACGTCGCTGGCGTTGGTGCTACTGATTTGCGCGGGGCTCGTGTTGCAGAGTCTGCGGCACATGCTCGACGTCAACCCGGGCTTCAACGCTGCGCACGTAGTGACGATGCGGATTTCGCTCAACGGGCCGCGATACAACGACTCGACGATGGTGGAGTTCTATCACGACCTGCAAACGCGTCTCGAAGCGCGCGGCGGAATCGAAGCGGCCGGCGCTGCCAATACACCGCCGATCAGCAGCGGCGGCATCGTCACCGGCGTTCGACCGTTCGGCATGGATCGGCCGAACAAGGAAATGCAGATGAGCGCCCTGACCGCGGTGACGCCAGGATATTTTCGCACGATGGGCATGCGACTGCTGCAAGGCCGCGACGTGGCGTGGACCGACAACGAGCGCGCGACGGTCGTCATCAGTCAGTCGGCAGCGAATGCGTATTGGCCGGGACAGTCGCCGATTGGAAAACGCATCGCCTTTGGTCCGCGCGACACGATTGGTCAGGAGGTCGTCGGTATGGTCGGCGACACGCACATTCGTGGCCTGAGCGCGAATGCGCCGCCGATGCTCTACATGCACTACAACGGCGCCACGAACATCGTGCGCTCGATGTCGTTGGCTGTGCGCGGCCGAGGCGATCTGGCGGCCATCGTTGCGACGACGAAGCAGGCGCTGCACGAGGTGGACGCAACGATGCCGCTGTTCAGCCCGCGCGCGGTGAGCGACATCGTCGATCAATCGGTTGGCCAGCCGCGACTCAACACGACGCTGCTCACCATGTTTGCAGTGGTGGCGTTGGTGCTTGCGGCGATCGGGATCTACGGCGTGATCTCGTACTCGGTCACGCAGCGCACGCAGGAAATCGGCGTCCGCGTCGCACTCGGCGCACAGCAAGGCGACGTTCTGCGCCTCGTGCTGCGAGAGGGTGGGCTGCTGGCGATCGTTGGGGTGGTGATTGGAATCGCCGGCGCGTTTGCCGTGACGCCGTTGATTCGCAGTTGGCTCTTTGGCATCGAGCGCACCGATCCGCTCACGATCGCCGGCACGGCGCTCAGCTTGATCGCCGTCGCTCTTGCGGCGAGCTATCTGCCGGCGCGCCGAGCGTCCCGTGTCGATCCGTTGATTGCCATGCGCAACGACTAGCGGATCACTGCCACCAAACTCGCTGCTTGATGGCGAACGCGATGATCAGTGCGCCGTACTGCATGAACGTGCTGATCTCGCTTCGCCAGGCTTCGCCCCAATGGTGCTCGCCCTGTTCGCGCGTCTTTGGCGGACGCGGAATCCAACGCGGCGTCGACTTTTTGTAGTCGAGATACTCTTTACCAAAGATCGATTCGAGCACGCCCTCTTCGTATCGCACGATGAGCGTATACTCGATCGCGAAAATCAGAATGGCCACGGGCAGGAACCACCACACGCCCGAGATCACGACAAAGCCCATCCAGATCAGGAAGTTGCCGACGTACAACGGATTTCGCACCCAGCCGAAAATCCCGTACGTCACCAAGCGCTGCACGTCGCGCGAGCGTCGGCGCGTCACGGTGCCCGCGGCCGCGACGCCCATCAGTCGGATCCATTCGCCGATGATGATCGGAACCGCGCCCACGAGCCACACCCACATACCCGGTCGCGCTGGAACGAACAGCGCGACGAGCAGGAACGGCACGGGCAGCCAACTGCGATTGCGGAATAGCACGCCGCCAACACGCGCCGCGCCGCTCTGTTCGGCGGCTGACGGCGGGGCTGACGACTCTGGGTTTCGACGCGACGGCCATCCGTTCGCGTCATTCTGGGGCGGACTTTCTTCGCTCGGCGACATGCGCGAAACCTAATTGTAGAGGAGGCTGCCGAGGAATTCGCTGACAACAGTCGTGAACGACGCGGGGCGTTCGACGTTCGAGAGATGGCCGGCCTGCTCGAGCACTTCGAGGCGGCTGCCGGGAATTCCGCGGTGGATCGCTTCGGCGTCCTTCCTCGGCGTGATCACGTCCTCCGCACCAACGATGACGAGTGTTGGGACGTCGATCGTCGCAAGCGTGGGCGTGGAATCAGGGCGCGTCATCATGGCTGTGGCGCCTCCGACGATTCCCTCGACGCGCCCCTGCGCGATCATGCGATGCATGGCGTCGTAGATGTCTGGCCGCTTATCGCGCGTCGATTTTCCCACGAGGCCGGCGATCTGCATGTTGGCGATGGCCGTCGTCCCCTGCGTTTCGGCGACGTGAATGACTTCGCGACGCTTCGCGATTCCCTCCGGCGAATCGGCGACGG
This sequence comes from Leucogemmata humicola, assembly GCF_055379415.1. Taxonomy (NCBI): domain Bacteria; kingdom Pseudomonadati; phylum Gemmatimonadota; class Gemmatimonadia; order Gemmatimonadales; family Gemmatimonadaceae; genus Leucogemmata; species Leucogemmata humicola. Next base: position 5,172,684 of record NZ_AP040875.1, on the reverse strand, counting down.
CGCGCGTGTCGGCGAGTACGAGTCCGCGAATGCGCTCACGGTGGCGACGCCAGAGCGCGAACGCCGCGTAGCCGCCCATCGACAGCCCAACGACGACCGCACGCTCGATCGACAGCGCGTCGAGGACCGCGGCAACGTCGTCAGCATATCGGTCCATCGTGTACGGTGGAGAGCCCGCAGAGTCACCGAAGCCGCGAAAGTCGATGGGAATGCATCGGGCTTCGGCGACGAGTGCGCCGATCTGCGGCTCCCACATCGTGCGATTCAGCGGGAATGCATGCAGAAAAACCACCGGCAACCCGGAGCCGATGTCGTCGAACGCGATTTCTGTATCGTTGACGAGTGTGATCACTCGGGCTCCGGCCACGCCGGAAGCAACTTTCGCCAATCGTCGGGCACGGGAACTGGCTCGCCCTTCTGATTGATCGCCACGAACACGATCGACGCTTCGGCGACGAGCGTTCCGTCGGCGACTTTGCGCACGTCCTGTTTGATGATGTAACTCGTACGCCGCACGGCCAACAAACCGGAGCGAACGACGAGGTCTTCACCGGGCAGCGATTGTGCGAGATAGCCGATGTCGACGTGTCGCACGACGGAAAACACGGGCTGGCGCGCCCAGTTGCGAATGTCGATTTGCGGTTCGAGCAGCGCCCAGCGCGCGCGCTCGAGAAAGTTGAGCATCGTTGCATGGTTCAGATGCCCGAGCATGTCGCAGTCGGTCGGGTAGATATGGAACGTGACTTCGGGTAGCGAGGTCATGGCGTGCCGAGGATGCGGGAATCGAAGGTTAACCAGAACAGCGTCGGCTCGCGCGCGGCCAACTCGAGCGCGAGAGCAAAGGCTTTGGCGCTGTACGTTGCGTCGAGTTCGATGTTGCTGATAGCGCGAAGTCGGTCGCCGGCAGCGCGCGCGGCAGGGGTCTCTCGACCATAGGCGCCGCCGTACACATCATGCACGATCTGAACCGCCGACGGTTGCACGCGCGGCAGTGTCTCTCCGGTCGAGCGTTCGATGAGTGCCGCGGTTCGTCGTGCGAGTCGGAGCACGCGCGCTTTCCGGCCGACGACGCGGGGTACAACGCGCGCGCCGATCACTGTGATGTCGCGCTTGGCAATGGCGAAGGCGAGCGACAGTCCCGCCATCGTGCCGCCGGTGCCGAGCGGTACGACGACGTATTTCGGTTGCGGTAGTTGGTGCGCGTCGATCTGATCGATCAATTCGAGTCCGGCGTTCACATGTCCAAGGACACCGAGCGGCGCGCTTCCCCCTGCCGCGATCCACTTTGCGCCACGCAGTCGTTCGCGCAGCGCCCACGCGTATGCACCGATGGGCGAGCGAAAGGTCGGAGCAGGATTGCGACGAAGATCGCGATCGAATCGCTGTGCTACGCGTTCTGCCGCCGAGTTCATTTCCTGATGCCAGCGCGCGATGCCGATCGTAGCGCCGATGCGTTTGCCGTATGTCACCACTGCGAGCGCGTGCGTCGATCCAACGGAACCAACCGTGACGATGCGCTCCTTGGGCTCGAGATCGCCGAGCAGAAACTCGAGCGCGCGCACCTTGTTGCCGCCCATCGGATTGCCGCATAGATCGTCGCGCTTGATCCAGAGCGACGCCGACAGCTCGCGCAGCGGTTGCACCGGTGTCGGAAAGCGACCGATCTCCACGCGCGGAATGCTCGCGAGCGCGGGAAAGCGCCGCACGAGCGGAATCGTTGGTGAGCGCGTCATCCCGACGCTTTCGGACCGCTATCGGCGATTGGTTCGGGCATCTGGCCCGCCTGATCACCGACGACGCCTTCGACGTAGATCATGCGCACGGCAACCACCGTGGCGGCGAGAATCGGCACGGCGCACATGAGGCCGAGGAATCCGAACAACAGCGCCATCAACGCCTGCGCGAATACCGTGAGCGCCGGTGGCAGATTCATTCCGCCTTTCATGAGCAGCGGAATGAGCATGTGGTTTTCAAAGAACTGAATGACGACGTACGCGATCGCCACTGATGCCGCTTTCTCCGGCGAGTCGATGAATCCCATCGCGACGCCCGGGATCGCGCTCATAATCGGGCCGACGGTCGGAATGAACTCGAGCAGGCCGGCGAGCAGTCCGAGCGCGAGCGCAGCCTGCACGTGAAGCAGGAGTAGCACCACGGTGACGACCACGCTGATCGTGAGCATGGCGATTAGCTGCGTAACGAGCCATTTGCGCAGCACCGCGGCGATGGCCGAGAGTACTTCGCCGGCGCGCTCGCGATGGTCGTAGGGAAAGAGGTGCATCACGCCGCGCCGGTACATGTCCGGATCCACGGCGATGTAGATCGCCAAGAAAATGATAATGAGAAAACCAGTAACGACGGCGATCGTCGACGTGACGAAGGGGAACAGGTAGCGGACCACACCGCCCATCCCGCCGCCGACGCGTTTCTGTAGCGTCGCCTGGATGGAAATCGAATCCGGGGGCGCGTTCGGAGCTGCCGGCGCGGCTCCCTTTGCCGCCGGTGTTTGCGCGGTGGTATCTGTCTCCGCTGTCAGGCCGCGAATGGCCAGCCCAATGAGCCCCGTGCGATGCGAGTTGGCCCAGTTCTCGAGTCGATCGATGGCGTCGGGCAGCCGACGCCGGATCTCCACGCTCTGGTCGTGGACCGTGGGCGCCACCCAGGCGCCAAAGCCTACGAGGAGCCCGAAGAATCCGAGGACGATCCCCGCCGCGCCAATGCCACGCGGAATGTGGAAGCGCTGCAGCAGGTCGACGCCCGACGAGACGGCCAATCCGAACAGGATGCCCAGGAACGCCACGAGGATCAGGAGGTGGGCAAACCACACCAGCTGGACCAGCAGGTACATGGCGATCACGAGAGCGGCCGCGCGCATGACGTCCGCGCTGCCCCATCCCGGCCGGCGGCGAGCTTTACTGTTGAGCTCGGGGTCTGGGAGGCCGGGATTCCCGTGTTGGGTGTTACTCATGCGCGTTGGCTCCGGGCAAAGTGGATGCCGATTACATTGCGAGCGTGCACAGCCCTGGGCCCGTTACCAGTCCGCATACGCCGATCTATCTCGACACGTCGAGTACCGTCGATGCGTTCCTTGCGTCGATTGCCGATACGCCGATCATCGCCCTCGACACCGAGGGTGCCAGCTTCCATCGGTTCGTCGACCGAATCTATCTGCTCCAGCTGTCGACACGCGAACAGACGGCCATCATCGATCCGATCCCGATTGGATCGCCCCAAGGTCTTCGCACGCTGCTCGAAAGTCCGTCGGTGGAAATCGTCTTCCACGACGCCGACTACGATCTGCGTTTGCTACACCAGGATTACGGCTGGAACGTGCGGTCGATCTTCGACACGCGTGTTGCCGCACAGCTCCTGGGACTCCGCGCCTTTGGCCTCGCGGCTCTCCTCGAGCGCTACTTCGGCGTAAAGCTCGACAAGAAGCACCAGCGCGCCGACTGGTCCATGCGCCCGCTCACGCAGGGCATGCTCGACTACGCAGCGCAGGATACGATCCATCTCCTCCAGCTGCGCGATCGTCTCAAGGAAGAATTGGAAAACGCGGGCCGCTGGGAGTGGGCGCGCGAAGAGTTCGGACTCCTCGAGGGCACGAAGTGGCCCGATGACGATCCGACCAAGACGTTCCTCCGCATCAAGGGCGCGCGGGACCTCACGCGCCGCGAGCTCGCGATTCTGCGCGAGATCGCACCGTGGCGCGACGAGATTGCCCGTCAGCTCGACCGCGCAACGTTCCGCGTGTTGGGCAACGAACAGCTGCTCGACATCTCGCGTCAAAAGCCGGCGACGCGCGACGTGCTCGCGGCGATCAAGGGAATGCCGCGCGGTCTGATGGAGCAACGCGGCAATGAAGTACTCGAAGCCGTGCAGCGCGGCCTTGCCGTTCCCGATGCCGACCTTCCGCGCTTTCCTAAGGCCGCACGATGGGATCGCGATCCGGATTTCGACGCGCGCGTCAACGCGCTCAAGACGGTGCGCGACGCGGCCGCCGAGCGGTTGGACCTCGATCCGGGTGTGCTATGCGCGCGCGATCGAATGGAAGCCGTTGCGAGAGCGAATCCTGTCTCGGTCGAGCGGTTGAACGAGGTGCGCGAGCTTCGTGGCTGGCAGGCCGCGCTACTGGGTCCAGCGTTCGTCAAAGCGCTCGATCATCATCGCTCGACCAAGTCCGCTCCTGCTCCGGCGCCGACCGATTCTCCGTATCGCGACTGATCTCGCGCTGGCTTAGCGATCAAAAGAGCAGCTGCGGGATCGCAGTGTCTCCGCGCGACCGCTGGCAATACTGCCGAAACTGCCGGCAGTATTGCCTCGGCTCGCGCTCCGACACCGCGATCCCGCAGCTGCGCGGTGAACGCATGCGCAACGCGACGTAGTCACTCCGGACGCTGGTGTCGCGCCGTTTAGTGCGCGCCCGTGCCGAGCTTCGGGTGCGCGCGCTCAGCGGCTCGCACTGTTCGACTTCACACGCGAGAGACAGAGGGGCCGGTGTCCGCAGCGCGGGCCAGCGGCAATACTGCCGGCTGTATCGGCAGTATTGCCCAGGTCGCGCGAAGGACACCGGCCCCTCTGTCTCTCTCCGTCGTTCCGACCAACAGCCTACAAGCCCATATACGCTCGAACCCGGGGCTCGATTTTATCGGGCGACCAAAACGGCTCCCACACGAGATTGAGCTTCACGTTCGTAACGCCGCCGAGGGCTTTCACGGCGCGCTCGATGTCGCCCATGATCTGTGGACCAGCGGGGCAGCCGGGCGACGTGAGGGTCATGTCGATCGACACGTCGCCGCCTTCGACCGTGATCTCGTAGATGAGTCCCAGGTCGACGATGTTCAGGTTGAGCTCAGGATCCTTCACCTTGCGAAGGGCGAGTCTGACCTGATCGCTCGATGGCGGCGTACCGTCGCCCGCTGAGGGCGCGACAGTCGCGGCGTCGGAGTTTGGTGCTGGTTCGGCGGCCCCGGTGGCGTCGTCGTCGGGGCGTGTTGGATCGCTCATGACCGCAAGATCAACCGCTGGTCAGAGCGGAGCAAGCTGAGGCGAAATCAGCCTGGGGCTTTCTTCTTGGTCGACGCGCGCTTGCTCGCAGTAGCCTTTGAGCTCGATGCGCTCTTGGAGCTCGCACTGGCCTTGGAGCTCGAAGGCGACTTCGATGCGACAGCCTTCTTGCCACTCGCCGAAGAGCGCGAGGAGCTGGCGGTCGCCTTGGCCTTGCTCGAGCCGCTGCGCTTCGAGGCGACGTACCGGCGCGGCTTGCGGACCGGCTTGTTCCAGTCGACCGCCTGATCGGCGCGGAACGCCGCCGGCATCACCATCGGGCCGTCGGCGTAGTCGGTCACGGCGAGGGCTGCAGCGTCCGCGAGGTCGGCGCGAACGTCGGCAATGACCTTGGCCGGACGCTTCGCCCGAGCGTCGTGCACGCGGTTCGTGAGCAGCACCACGAACATGTCGCGGTCAGGATCGATCCAGAGCGACGTGCCCGTAAAGCCGGTGTGGCCGTAGGCATCTTCGCCGAGGTACTTGCCGCAGCTTCCAGAGCCGCCGCAGGTGTCCCAGCCGAGGGCGCGGGTGCCCGCAGCGCGCTTGCTGAACAGCGCGATGGTCGAGTCGGCGATGATACGCGTGCCGCCGTATTCACCGCCGTTGAGCATCATCTGCGCGAATACCGACAGATCGGCCGCGGTGCTGAACAGGCCAGCGTGACCCGCCACGCCGCCGAGCGCGTAGGCGTTCTCGTCGTGCACCTCGCCGCGGAGCGGGTAGCCGCGCGGCGGGGCGATTTCGGTCGGAGCAATGCGGGTGCGAAGTGAATCGGCCGGACGGAAGAACGTGTCGTTCATTCCGAGTGGGGTCCACACGCGCTCTTGGAGGAACTTGTCGAGCGGTTCGCCCGACGCTGCCTCGACGACGAAGCCGAGCATGTCGGCGCCGAGGTCGGAGTATTCGTAGTACTGGCCAGGCTCAGCGCCGAGTGGTGTTGCGATGACGGCGGCGCGGGCTTCTTCGGGCGTATGAGCAATGCGCCAGAGGTCGCGGCCAGCCGGGAGTCCCGAGCGATGCTCGAGAAGCATGCGGAGCGTAACGCGATCCTTGCTGCCGCCGGAGAAAGCGGGCACGTACTGCGAGACCGGATCGTCGAGTCGAATCTTGCCTTCGTCGTACAGGACCATGAGGGCCGTCGTGGTTCCGACGACCTTGGTCAGCGAAGCGAGATCGTAGATGGTGTTCTCAGCCGTGACGGTCGAGCTGTTCTTGTCCCAGCTGACGCGTCCGAAGCCCTTTTCCCAAACGGCGGCGCCGCGACGACCGACGACGACAGACGCGCCCGGGTAGCCGCCCGCCGAGATACCACGCTCAACGACGTGGTCGATTTTGGCGAGACGTTCGCTGGACATACCCACGGCTGTAGGGGTCTTCACAGGAAGACCGCCGCCGGACATGACGAGCGCAAACGTGTAGATCAGCAGAGACAGCACTGATGCTTACCGGAAGGAGGGAACAACGAACTCTTTCCAACTCGGCAAACGCACATGACGTGCGCCTACCTTTGAGTATCGGCTGGCGGCAGGAACCGGGAACGCGGTCCGCCAGTAGTGCCATACGTCACAGCGGCGTCGATGTTCCGGCGCTGGCAACAAAATGGGCCCTGTGTCGGAGACGAGCAAGAGGCAGCGATGTAACTGTGGGACTTGGACTTGTGCGATCGTACGACGCGGCCCGCGCGACTGTGGCGGGCGTGCAACGCTCTCAAATTGGGACTTTAGGGTCATTCTACCTGTTTACTGGCGTCGAGTCTGGCGCGCTGTAAACCATTTGTGGTAGCGTCGTGACCAATTGGCTGAACATGGAAACTGACTCCGCTCTCATCCGTCGCGCCCTAGCCGGCGATGAGCGGGCGCTCCGGTCCCTCTGGACTCGGCACGCTCCGCACATCGATATGGTCGTGCGCCGGTTGGTTGGGGGAGATCCGGACGTGGCTGCCGATATCGCCCAGGAAGTCTGGATCCAGATCTTCCGAGCGCTGCCCAGTTACCGCGGCGACTCGCAGTTCAGCACGTGGGCGCATCGGATTGCGGTGAACCGTACGCTGAACGCGCTCAGAAAGACGAGGCGGCTGGCGAACATCGAGACCGAGGTGCAGGAAGACAGCGCGTCGGTTGAACCGGATCACGAAAGGACCTTCATGGCGCAATCAATTGATGAAGCTGCCGCGAAGCTGTCGCCAGGAGCACGGGCCGTTTTCATGTTGCACGACGTCGAAGGATACACGCACGAAGAGATCGCCGACGAGCTGGGGATAACGACGGGCGGGTCGAAGTCTCAACTTTTCAAAGCACGCGCGAAGTTGCGGAAGCTGCTCGCGCATTTGGTAGATGTCACCGATGTCCGATTACCACGCAAGGATACCGAACATGTCGCACCTGCCTTCTGAACGACTGGCGGCTCTGGTCGACGAAGCGCCCACTCCGGCCGAGCTGGCGCACCTGTCGACGTGCGCGGACTGTGCGAGCGAGCGAGCGGCGCATCGGAATCTCGTCGAGTTGGCCGCGAATACTTCGGCGGCGATCGGCTCGCCGCTCACGTCGTGGGAGTCGCTCCGTCCGATCCTGGTCGCCGATGGCGTGATTGATCGCGGCCGCGGATCACCGTTCCGAGCGCATTCGGTCAGGCGTCCGTGGTTGCAGGCCGCTGCGGCTGTGCTGCTCGTGGCGGGCGGGATGATGGCTGGTCGTCGTACGGTGGGCGCTCCGCTGCTGCCGTTCCGAACGCAGGCCGCTGCGACGCCGGCCGTTGCGTCGCCGGATTCCACCCCCAGCTTCGCGTCGGTGGATGACGCACGCGCCGCCCAGGTCCGTTCGCAAGCGATGTATCAGACGGCCACCGCATTCCTCGCGCAGAACGACACGGTCGGTCACGTCATCGACAGTCCGTCGGCCATGCGCACTCGGCTCGCCGCGCTCGATCGTGCGCGCGACGTGATGGGCGAAGCGCTCGATGCGGCGCCGTACGATCCGGTGATCAACGGCTATTACCTCACGACGCTGGGTCAGCGTGAGGCGACGATTCGGCAGCTCAACACCGCGCTGCCGGCCAGTATGAAAATGACGAGTTACTAATGAGGGTTCTGTCGATGGACCGCATTCTCTCGCGCGGCGGAGCAGTCGCGCTTCTGACGATCGGGGTCGTATTGCCGGCTGGCGCGCAGGCGTCGGGTGGAGGTGCGCCGCCGGCAAGCATGCGCATGCGCGGCGATACGATCGTGCGTGTCATCGACGGGTCGATGCGCGTGCGCATGGATTCGATCAGAGTGCTGATGCGCGCCATCGAAGGACAACCAATGATGTCGGAGAGCAGCATCAAGTTGCGTCAGGAGCTCGACGCCTTGATGATGGCTATGCCGATGGGCGGCGGGCGCAGCGGGGCGCGGATCATCATTCAGGGCCAGGACGGGCAGGCTCCGTTCGATCTGATGCACGCCAAGGGTTGGTTGGGGATCATGACTGGGGATGCGCCGCTGACAGAGGAGATCACTCCTGCCGGCCACTTCCTACGGTACTTCTCGCATCCGGCAATCGTGTCCGTCGATCGCGATTCTCCTGCACAGTTGGCCGGAATCATCGCTGGCGATTCGTTGATTGCGTACGACGGCGTGGATGTCGTTGGTCGCACGCTGAATCTGAATCAGATGCTGCTGCCCGATCGGAAGCTCGGGATTACGGTGCGACGTGCCGGTGAGAACAAGGACTATCAGGTGACCGTGGCCAGGACGCCAATGACGGTGTTCTTCCGGCAGCGCGATCCCGACGATCAGGCTTTTCCCGATCGCACCGATCGCGTGTACGTGGTTCCGCGCGGTGAAGTTCGGGCGAGCGCCGGTGGATTTGGAGCGCGAGGCGCCGCGCCGGTGATCGTGAACGGACAGCAGGGTGGCGGTGGTTTCGGTGCGCGTGGCGGCACGTTCACGTTCACGACCAGTGTCATGTTCGGCGCGAGTATGGAGACGCTCGAGCCGGTGCTGGCGAAGTCGCTCAATCTGCAACCGGGCGTGTTGGTGAAAGCGGTGGCGGAAGCGACTGCCGCTGACCGCGCCGGCCTTCACCCGGGCGACGTGATCGTTGCGGTGGCTGGTCAGCCGATCACGACACTCGGTGAATTTCAGACTGCTACGGTGAAACTGGCCGACAATCGCTCGGTGACGTTCGAGGTCATGCGCGCAAAGAAGCGCCGCGCGATCACCGTAAGCTGGTAGCGTGAATGAGAGGGGCGAGCCTTCGCTCCTCGGGTACCAACGACTTGTGCATCGCCAACGCGGCGGTCGCCCCACTGGCGGCCGCCACGATTGCTAGCTGAGGCCCAGGCGTGATGTCGCCCGCGGCAAACACGTTTTCTACGGACGTTTGTCCGCGCGCGTCGACGATGATATGGCCTTCGTCGTCGCGATCGCAGCCGAGCTGTGAGCCAAGGTCGTCGGCGGGATACTGGCCGATCGCGAAGAACACCTTGTCGGCGTCGAGCTGCATGCCGTTCTCGAACATCAGGCAGTGAATGGTGCGCCCGTCGTCGCACACGCGCGTGATCGGATCAGTGAGCACTGGAATGTTCAGCGCGTCGAGCTTGTCGCAGTACTCCTGCTCGTCGAGATCCGCCGGACGGCCATTCGTGCAGATGATGACGTCGCGCGTCCACGTGGTGAGGTTGAGCGCCATGCCCACGGCGCGTCGCCCGTTGCCAATGACCACGACCTTCTTGCCCTGACAATCGAAGCCGTCGCAGTCGGGGCAGACGTGTGCGTTTGCGCCGTAGACGTTCTCGAGTCCCGGGACGTCGGGCCAGAGATCGCGAAGGCCGATCGCGAGAAGCACTCGATCGGCGGTAACGCGATCGCCGCCTTGCAAGCACAGTCGAAACGCGTCGTCGTCCTGCAGTTCGACGCGCAGCACGACCGCGTCGCGAACGTCTACGCCGAGCGACCGACAGGTGTGTCGCCCACGCGACCGCAATTCCGATGGCGTGACGCTGTCGAGGCCGAGATAGCCATTCACTTTGCGCGTTTCCCAATTGCGCGGGTCGCCGCTGTCGAGCAGCGTGACGGAGTGCAGGTATCGCCCAGACCAGACCGCGGCGCTCAGCCCCGCTGGGCCTCCCCCAACGATCGCGATCTCGAAGTGTCTATTCTCGGTCGAATCCGGCATGGCCAGAGAAAAAGCAAGAACGATTCCCTGCCTGAGGTGGGTATTCGGCCGGTTTGGAGTCTTTGTCGCCTCAGGCGGCTTCGCTTGAGCCGCGGCAACTGCTTGGGTCACGAATGCGACGAGTGAAAAGACAATCGAACCGAGGGCATTGATGCGACGACGCACCGTGGATGCACACGGTTCGATTCGGTTTGATTCGTGTTATTCGTGTCCCCAGTCCTTTGCGTCCCGGCCTCGATGTCAGCCGAGTCAAGCGCTATCGGACAGTTCCCGGCGGGAAGTCGTACAGCAGCTTGAGCGTCGCCCGATCGGCGCGCGTGATGTCCGGAACCATTTCGGTCGGGAACATCTTGGTGCGCGGGTCGGTGGAGTGGCCGAGTCCGAGTGCATGGCCGGCCTCGTGTCGAACGATTCCGGCGAGACCGATCGGCGGAATTGCGCGACCCGTGCTGTCGTGAATGGCGACGAGAATCTGCGCGGAGGTTAGCCAGCCGCTCTGATTACTGGTGCGCAGCGTATTCGCGACGCGCTGGCCGAGTTCCGCGGAGAACTGTTCGTTCCACATGATGCGGATGTCCGCACTCGCTGAATCGAGAATGAAATCGAAACGCAGCGGAAGACCGTCGGCTCCCCAGTCGTCGAACGCGTCGCGCGCCATCTGCGCGTAGCGAAGATTCCAGTCGCGAACAGTGCTATTCGACTGGACCCAAATGCGAAGGCCCTGCTCGCGCCGATCGGGCCAGCGAACCAACTGGCCCTTGAGGTCAGTCACCATCTCGGAGAAGTACGTGCCGGCGACGTCGCGTCGCGGGTCGCGCCCATTCGACGCAGGTGTCGACACCGGAGTCGGAGCGGGCGCGGAATCTGTCCGAGTCGCGATGACCGCACGCGGCTGCACCGCCGGATTTGTCGGCGCCGGTTTGACGGGGAGCGCTGCCGCTTGTTGTCGAACGCGTTCCGCCTGCGACTTTGCCAGTGCGCTGCGCGTACTCGTGACCTGTCGGGCCACAAAAACGGCAAATGCGCCGACGACGACCACGAGGAGGGTGTCAGTGCGGCGCATGTTGATCTTCCTCGAAAGGAGGAAGTGCTAGCGGAGCGGGCCCGCGGGCAGAGCGTACACGAGACGCACGGTGGCTCGATCGGCTTCGGTCAGCTGCCGAGCGCGAACCATCGGAGCCATGATGCTCGTGGCATCGCGCGTGTGATCGAGTCCGAGGAGATGTCCGACTTCATGCAGCGCCATGGCGCCCATCGACTCTTCGTCGAGCACGTCGCCCTGCGAGTGATGCACCGCGAGAATGATGTTCGCGTCGGTGATCAACCAATCGTCGTCGCGCGACCAGCGTGTACGACCGCTGATCGGCTGTGTGAAGTGATCGATCCAGGTCACGTGCACTTCCGCCTTGGCCGAGTCACCGACGAAGCGGAAGCGGACGGGGAGATTCAGCGCGCCCCACTCTTCGAACGCCTGCTGCACGCGCGACACTAGACCGGGCGTAAAATCAGTCACCTGGGACTTTGGCTGAATCCAGACCGTGAGCGGCTGTCGCTTTCGGTCTGGCCAGCGCGCGACGGACGAGTCGCGCTCGATCAGAATGTCGTTGATGTAGGTGCCCGCCGAGCCGTCGCGCAAACGGCGTCGTGCTGCTTCTCGTTCGTCGTCGCGCGTATCGAGCACCGGAACGTTCTCTGGGACGACGTCGCTGATCGAGCCGCTCGCGATGCTCGTGTGCCGCGTTTCGCCGCTATCGACAGACGGCGTCCGTTCCACGACCGCGGGAGGCGCGACCGGAACCGGACGGTGTGTTCGATGCGCCAGGCCGACGGGAATCATCCCGACGGCGAGCGACAGGAGGGAGAATGCTGCTCGCTTCATTCTTGACCGAATGCCCGTGGGAGACGGGCAGGAGGGAGGAGAATGTGTACGACTAGGACAGCAGGGGACTTACAGGAAGGATTCGATCAGTGCGAAGAAGCGTTCTGGCGCTTCCCAGAAGGGCATGTGCCCCGAGGCGGGAACTTCAACGACACGAGCGCTGCGTATATAGGAATCGTCGCCGACTTTCGCTAGAGGCAACGCGTCCTGTTCGCCATGAATGACGATCGTCGGCGTCGAAAGGGAACGCAGACGAGACGTCCAGTCGTAGCCATCGCGTCGTAGTCGCGCGAGTACTGCGGCGCCGGTCACACTTGTCGAATGTGGCGGTGTGAAATGGCTCGCCATCTCGCGATCGGCGAACCACGCCGGATACACCGCTCGGCTATATGTGCTGTGGAGCACAGGGTCGGGATTGCCGAGCGATTCTTCTGAGATCTGCGCGACGGCGTCGTGCTCTGCGCCGTGCAATCGCGCCAGCACCCTCTGTCGCAACGGTGCCATCCACGCGCTGGTCGACCACACGGGATCGACCAGCGCGAGCCGGCGAACGCCACCGGAGTCAGCGGCAGTGGCGAGCATGGAGATTCCGCCGCCCCACGAATGGCCGAGGATGTCCCAGGTCCGAATGCCGAGCGCGCGCCGGAGGGCGCCGATGTCGGCGGCGTCGTCCTCGATCGTGGTGTCGGCAGGCTGGGCCGGCACCGACGATTTTCCCCGACCGCGCTGATCATACAGAATGACCTGGCGTCGCTCGGCCAACGGCGACAGGGCCGGCCAGAGCATGGAATGGTCGTAGAGCATTCCGCCGTTCACGCACATCAGCGGCGGCCCGTTACCCACAGGCGGGCTGGAAAACACGGCGAAGTCGACGCCGCGAGCGCGCACGGTCTGCCGGTGGAGCGCAGGTGTGCGCGGAAGAGAACGTCGGAAAGCGACGAAGTCGGCGTAGGACATTGCAGGCTTACGGGTGGACGGGCAGACCCGTTGACGGATAACATCCATTGATAGCGTTCGTCCACTCGCCCGTCGCCCCGATCTGCCAATGTTTCGTCGATTCATTCGTCTCGCTGCGCTCACCAGCGCCTTCGCGCCCACGCTCGCCGCGCAGGAACCATTCGATCGCGCGATGGTTGCGAAGATCCGCGACGAAGGCCTCAATCGGTCGCACGCCTGGGCGATGGTCGACAGCCTCTCGACGGTGATCGGTCCGCGGCTCACGGCGTCGCCCGCGTACATGCGCGCCGCGACGTGGGCGCGCGACCACTTCACCGCTTGGGGCCTGCGCGACACACACTTCGAGACGTGGCCGTTCGGCCGCGGATGGGAGCTGCAGAAGTTCACGCTCGAGATGACGGAGCCGCGCTTCGCGCCGATGATCGGCTATCCGGATGCGTGGTCGGAGTCTACGAAGGGCGAAATTGTAGGAACGCCGCTGTTCATCGCCGGAATCTCCGCCGACTCGCTCGAGAAGATGCGCGATCGGCTGAAGGGCGCGATCGTGATGACGCAGCCGTTAATGACGACGTTCATTCGCGAAGATCGCGTCAACCCAACAGCTCCGAATGCGCCGCCGCCGGCTGCGCCGGTTCAGGCGAGCCGCACGCCGCGCGGCGGTCCGAGCGAGGCACAGCGGATTGCCAAGCTGCTGCACGACGTCGGTGTTGGTGCGGTGCTCAAGCCGAGTCGGGGCGAACACGGAACGATCTTCCTCCAGACGCGCGACGCTGGTGCCAATGCCGTGCCCACGATCGTCGTTGCCGGAGAGCACTACAATAATCTCATTCGACTTCTCGAAGACCACGTTCCCGTCAAGGTTCGCGTGAACGTCCAGGGCCGGTACTTCACCCAGGACACGCTCGGCTACAACATCATCGCCGAGATCCCAGGCACCGACCCCAAGCTGAAGGACGAGGTCGTGATGCTCGGCGGACATCTCGATTCGTGGCACGCCGCGACTGGAGCCACGGACAACGCCGATGGCGCCGCGACGGTGCTCGAAGCCGCGCGCATTCTCAAGGCAGTTGGTGCGCAGCCGCGTCGCACCATTCGCTTTGCGCTGTGGGGCGGCGAAGAAGAAGGTCTCTACGGCTCCAAAGCGTGGGTCGCGCAGCACCTGTCAGGCGACGCGAACAAAGCGGCGCGCGAGAAGATGTCGATGTATCTCAACATCGACCCGGGCTACGGTCCAATCTATGGCTTCTATACGGAAGGGAACGACGCAGCGCGAGCGATCTTCGACTCCTGGATGGAACCGTTCAAGGACCTCAGCTTCCGTAAGAACATTGCGGCGGGCATTGGCAACACCGACCACCTGAGCTTCATCGCCGAGGGGATTCCGGGGTTCAATCCGGTTCAGGAGTATGCGTACTACGACGTGCGGATTCATCACACGAACATGGATACGATGGAGCGCACGCAGCCAGATGACGTGAAGCAGGCCGCGATCGTTTTCGCGACGTTCGCCTACAATGCCGCGATGCGCGACGGGTTGATTCCTCGGGCGCCGCGCTGAGTTGACGCCAACGTCGAAGGTTCCAGAGCGCGTCGTTCACAAGTTCGGCGGCACGAGCCTCGCGAACGCGGCGCGAATCCGTGGCGTCGCCGAGATCATCGCGGCGCGGCCGGAGTCGCAGCGCTTCGTTGTCGTGTCGGCTATGGGCGGTGTCACGGACTCGCTCGTCCGTGCCGTCCATCTTGCCGGCGCGCGCGATCCGGCCTACCTCGACGCCATCGAGGCGGTTCGTGCGCGACATCATGCGACGATTGGAGAGCTAATGTCGGGGGAAACGGCCGCGGCTCTCGTTGAAACTGTCGATCGAGATGTCGGCGATCTGCTGGATGTGCTTCGCGCGGCCGTGCTCCTTCATGGCTATTCGCGCGACACGCTGGAGTTGGTTTCCGGTTACGGCGAAGTGTGGTCGGCGCAGATTCTGTCGGCTGTGATTGCGGGAGCGGGGAACGACGTTGCTTGGCTGGATGCGCGCGACGTGCTCACCGTCACGCGCACAGAGACTGCGGCCGATGTGTCGTGGCACGCGTCGCGTCAGCGTACGGATGAATGGGTTGCGCGACGTGAGTCGCTACCGGAAACGCTGGTCATCACCGGCTTCGTCGCATCCACTCCCGAAGGTGTCGCGGCAACGCTCGGGCGGAACGGCAGCGATTTCAGCGCGTCGATCTTTGCGGCGTTGCTCGATGCGGAAGAGATTCACATCTGGACGGACGTGGATGGCGTGATGAGCGCCAATCCCCGGTTCGTTTCGGAAGCCGTGACGCTCGACGCACTGTCGTACGACGAGGCGATGGAGCTCGCGTACTTCGGTGCGAAGGTGATTCATCCGAGCACGATGGCGCCGGCAGTCGAACGCGCGCTGCCGATTTTCATTCGCAACACCTTCAAGCCGGCGCTGGAAGGCACGCGTATTCACGCGGTCTCGTCATCGGCGTTTCCGGTAAAGGGATTGGCGACGGTCGAGTCGATCGCGCTGCTCAACCTCGAAGGCACGGGCATGATCGGCGTGCCTGGCACAGCGCACCGGCTGTTCGGTGCGTTGCGCGACGAGGGCATCTCGGTGGTGATGATTTCGCAGGGAAGCTCGGAGCACTCGATTTGCTTCGCCGTGCCGTCGGCGGTTGCCGAGCGTGCGCGTGAAGCCGTGGAGCGCGCGTTCTTCGCCGAGCGACATCATGGACAGATCCAGCGCGTCGACGTGACGACCGGGTGCAGCATCTTGGCAGTCGTTGGCGATGGCATGGCGGGGCGTCCAGGTATTGCGGCGAGATTCTTCAGCGCGCTGGGAAAGGCGGGCGTTAGTTTGCGTGCGATCGCGCAGGGCGCGTCGGAGCGCAACATCTCGGTGATCGTCGATGAAGCGGACACGCAACGAGCGCTGCGCGCCGCGCACGCGGGGTTCTATCTCTCCGATCAAACGTTGTCGATCGGGCTTGTTGGCGCGGGAAACGTCGGTGCGACGCTGTTGCGCCAACTCGCGCACGAGGCCAAGCGGCTGAAGGACGACTTCGACGTCGACCTCAGAGTGCGTGCGATCGCCACGTCGCGTTCGATGCTGCTCTCGGATCAACCGATCGATCTCGAGAACTGGCGCGATGATCTCAAGGCGCACGGCGAGCCGGTCGATCTGGCTCGACTGGCGATGCACGTGCATGCTGATCATCTGCCGCACGCCGTGCTGATCGACTGTACCGCGAGCGACGACGTCGCGAAGCTGTACAGCACGTGGCTCGAGCGCGGCATCCACGTGATCACGCCAAACAAGCGCGCGAACACGGGACCGCTCGAGTACTATCGTCGCTTGCGTCAGGCGAATCGTGCTGTGGGCGCGCACTATCTGTACGAGACGACTGTTGGCGCAGCGTTGCCAATCGTGCAGACGTTGCGTGATCTCGTGCAGACGGGCGACGAGATCTACGAGATCGAAGGGATTCTGTCCGGCACGCTGTCGTATCTGTTCAACAGCTTCGACGGAAGCCGATCGTTCTCGGAGCTTGTGGTGCAGGCACGCGAGCTGGGATACACCGAGCCCGATCCGCGCGACGATCTCTCGGGCACGGACGTGGGTCGAAAGGTTGTCATCCTCGCGCGCGAAATGGGAATGTCGCTCGAGCTGTCTGACGTCGACGTCCGCAGCCTCGTGCCTGTCGTGTTACAGGGCGGATCTGTGGACGAATTTCTGGCCGCGTTGCCGAATCATGACGCCGAGATGGAGGCGTTGCGTCGCGACGCCGCGACGCGTGGGGAGGTCCTGCGCTTTGTCGGCCGAGTTGATAGGACTGGAAAGGCGAGCGTAGGTCTACATGCGTACGCGACGACACATCCGTTCGCACGAATTCAGCTGACCGACAACATCGTACTGTTTCGAACGAGCCGATACCGCGAGAATCCCCTCGTGGTGCAGGGGCCCGGTGCTGGACGCGAAGTTACCGCCGCGGGCGCATTCGCCGATCTACTCAGGTTGGCGTCGTACCTGGGCGCGCCGTTGTAGTCACGCGGTGCGCCTGCTTTTGCGCGCGGAGTGCGAGCTCTGTTGCGAGGAAGCAGTGCGCTTGCGTCATAGCAGTCTCGGTGCGATTGAGCACATCGTCGACGAGCTGACGTCCGAACGGCAGCTCGACCTTGGAGCAGTCGACATACTGCACGCCCTTGGCGTCGACGAGAAAGAGATGGTTCGCGCCTTCGCGACCGGCGATGTCGACATTCTTGCGAACTTCGATGTAGCCGTTCGTGCCGATGACCGTGAGGCGCGTGTCGCCCCACGTCGGGAGGCCGGCCGGTGTGAACCAGTCAACGCGGATGTAGCCCGTACCACCGTTGCCGCGAACAACCGCGTCGCCAAAATCCTGAAAGGCCGGATGATCGGGATGTGCGTAGTTGGCAACCTGCGATGAAACGATTGAGCCCTGCATCGAGCCGGTGAAGTACAGGAACTGATCGAACTGGTGCGATGCGATGTCGCAGAGAATTCCGCCGTGCTGCGCCGGGTCCCAGAACCACGGCGCACGCTCGGGCGGACTAATGCGATGTGGTCCGAGGCCGATGGTCTGCACGACGCGACCGATCGCGCCAGCCTTCACGAGGTCTGCGGCTTTCACCGTCGCTGCGTTCTCGACGCGTTCGCTGTAAACGATCGAATAGATGCGCTTCGTCGCCGCCTGCACGCGTCGTACTTCGTCGAGCTGCTCGAGCGTGGTGACGCCAGGCTTGTCGGCCATGAAGTCCTTGCCGTGCTCCATGGCGCGAATTCCGAGTGCTGCGCGCTGGTTCGGAACGATCGACGACAGCACGAGCTGAATCGACGGATCCTCGAGCACGGCGCGCTCATCCCGTGCAACGCTCGCGTGCGGATACGTCTTCGAGAACTCGGCGAGGAGCTCAGGCTCCTTGGCGAACACTGTCGCGAGCTCACCGCCGCCGCGTAATACGGCGTCCACCATTCCATAGATGTGCGAATGGTTGATGCCGACGACGGCAAATCGTAGCCGAGGGGTTCTGACTGACATGGGGAGTTGCAGGCGGTGGAGAGGGCGTCGTGCTGATTGGCTGGCCACAATGACCGAGTGAGACTGCAACACGGATGAGACGAATTTCGCGAATTTCGCGGACGAGTCTTCGCGCGAGAAGCCGCCTAGCCCTCGTTGTCTCGTCGTATCCGCCCAATTCGCGAAATTCGCTCAATCCGTCTGTCGTTCCCCCTTTTCATCGTGGCCTGCACTCCAACGATTTTTGACACCGAACGGGTTGCTTTTCAGAGCAAAAGCCTGCACTCATCTGGTCACCTTGTCAAAAGAATTCACGACCCGGCCCCGATGAACCCAATCCTCATCCTGCTGGTCGGCATGGCGGCCATTCTCGGCGCCATCATCGTTCTGCGACTGAACGCATTTCTCGCGCTGATCGGCGCGGCGATTCTCGTGAGCCTGCTCGCTCCCGGGTGATCCCGCGACGAAAATCACGCGCGTGGCCGAGGGGTTTGGCCGCACCGCGGGAAGCATTGGCATCGTCATCGCGCTCGCCGCCATCATCGGAAACGCGATGACGGAGAGTGGCGCCGCTGATCGAATCGTCAAAGGCTTTCTGTCGCTGCTCGGCGAAAAGCGAGCGGCCGTCGCGCTGGCAGCGACGGCCTTTGTCTTATCGCTCCCCGTTTTCTTCGACACTGTCTTCTTCTTGCTCGCACCGCTCGCGCGCTCGATGTACGGACGCACGAATCGCAACTATCTGAAATACCTGCTCGTGATGTCAGCGAGCGGAATCTCGACGCACACGCTCGTGCCGCCGCACCCCGGACCGCTCGCCATCGCCGACACACTCGGCATCGATCTCGGCGTGATGATTCTCATGGGCGTCGCGGTGTCGATTCCCGCGGCGCTCGTCGGATTTCAGTTCGCTCGCTGGACCGACTTTCGGATGCCGATTCCGATGCGCCCGCGTCCTGGCGTCGAGATCGAACAGCCGGGCGCGGTCGCGCCACCGCCGTTGATTCTCGCGTTGATTCCGGTTGTCCTGCCAGTGTTGTTGATCGCGATGAACACAATCGTGGACGCGCTTCGCACATGGGATTCGTCGCACGCTGCACTGTGGACCGCGCTTCGCCCAATCACGGCGATCATCGGCAATCCGAACCTCGCCCTGCTCATCTCGGCCATCGTCGCGATGATTCTTTACGCGAGACAGCGCAAGCCGAATCGCGCCGAGATGTCGGCGATGGTCGAGACGTCGCTCATGGGTGCCGGTGTCGTGATTCTCATCATCGCGGCAGGTGGCGCCTTCGGCGCGATGCTGCAGGCCGCGCAACTCGGCCCGGCGATTCAAGGCATCTTCGGCGACAGCTCTCGCGG
Source organism: Leucogemmata humicola (assembly GCF_055379415.1). NCBI lineage: Bacteria > Pseudomonadati > Gemmatimonadota > Gemmatimonadia > Gemmatimonadales > Gemmatimonadaceae > Leucogemmata > Leucogemmata humicola. Next base: position 5,153,244 of record NZ_AP040875.1, on the reverse strand, counting down.
TTCTGGATTCACGTTTCTCTTTCTCGCCTTCGTGATCACCATCGTGATCAAGGTTGCGCAGGGATCGAGTACCGTCGCGATGATCACGGCAGCGGGCATGATGGCAGCGATGGTCAAAGGAATCAGCCTTCCGTTTCACACCGTGTACCTCGGCACCGCGATCTCGGCGGGGTCTCTCGTCGGCTCGTGGATGAACGACGCCGGCTTCTGGGTGTTCAGCAAGATCGGTGGTGTGACCGAAGTCGAGACGCTCAAGTCATGGACGCCGCTGTCGGCGATCGTCGGTACCACATCGATGATCGTGACGCTGGTGCTCGCTGTTGTCTTTCCGCTCAAGTGATGGTGAGGTTCACAAGATGAGCGACGTTCGAATCATTCCCTCGATCGATTCCGTCCTCGGCTCAGCGCAGAGCATCGCCGTGAGTCGTATCTCTGGCGCAGGTCCGAGCGGTCGTCTGCCGCTCACGCCCGAGATGCTACGCGAGTCGCCGAGTGGCGATCTGTTTGGTCTGACGCAGAACGTTGGTATGGGTTGGACGCCCGACCACCTCGGCGGCGATCAATTCGTCATTGTCAGCACGCTCGGTGGCCTTCGCGATGCCGACGGAACTCCGATCGCGCTCGGCTATCACACGGGCCACTGGGAAATCGGATTGCTCGTGCGTCGCGCGGCCGAGACGCTGCGCTCCTCCGGAGCCATTCCCTTTGCGGCGTATTGCAGCGATCCGTGCGACGGACGGACACAGGGCACGACTGGGATGTTCGACAGTCTCGCCTATCGCAACGATGCGGCGATCGTCATGCGTCGGCTGATACGATCGCTGCCGACGGCGAGCGGTGTGCTTGGTATCGCGAGTTGCGACAAGGGACTCCCCGCGACTATGATGGCGCTCGCGGGTGTCAAACATCTTCCGGGCGTCGTCGTGCCGGGTGGTGTGACACTCCCTGTGATTGGCGCAGAAGACGCCGGCCAGATTCAAAGCCTCGGCGCTCGCTTCGCGCGCGATCTGATCAGTCTCGACTATGCTGCGGAGATGGGTTGTCGTGCCTGCGGATCGTCGGGCGGTGGATGTCAGTTCCTCGGCACTGCCGCTACATCGCAAGTAGTCGCGGAAGCATTGGGACTCGCACTGCCGCACAGCGCGCTCGCGCCATCCGGTGAACCCGTGTGGCTGGAGCTCGCCTCGCGGTCCGCCATCGCCCTCACGCGACTCAAGGCTTTAGAGTATACTATCGGCGACATCGTCACCGATCAGGCGATCGAGAATGCGATGCTCGTGCACGCTGCGTTCGGCGGATCGACGAACCTGCTCTTGCACATTCCGGCCATCGCGCGAGCCGCTGGTTTGCGCGCACCAACGGTTGAAGACTGGAACAGAATCAATCGCGCCACGCCGCGTCTCGTCGACGCGCTGCCGAACGGACCAAAAGGACATCCGACGGTGCAGGTGTTCATGGCAGGCGGCGTTCCTGAGGTCATGCTACATCTCCGGCGAATGGGCTTGTTGAATGGCGACGTGCTCACCGCGACAGGCGATACACTGAACGCGTCGCTCGACTGGTGGGAGCAGAGCGAGCGCCGCGAGGCGTCTCGCAAACGACTCGGCGCGGGTACGATCTCGCCTGACGATGTGATCATTAGTCCGGGCGCCGCGCGCAAAGCCGGTCTCACGAGCACCGTGGTATTCCCGACGGGCAACTTGGCCCCAGAAGGCTCGGTGATCAAAGCGACCGCAATCGACCCGAGCGTTGTCGGCGACGACGGCGTGTATCGTCATCGCGGGCCGGCGCGAGTGTTCGTCGACGAGCGCGACGCTATTCGGGCCGTGAAAGGCGGCGACGCAACAACGCCGGCCGTCAACGCGGGCGACGTCATCGTGCTGATCGGAAATGGGCCAACCGGAACTGGAATGCAGGAGACCGCGCAGATCACCACGGCGCTCAGGTATCTGCCGTGGGGCAAGCACGTCGCGCTACTCACCGACGGGCGCTTCTCCGGAATTTCTACCGGTGCATGCGTCGGGCACGTCGGACCAGAGGCGTTGCAAGGCGGTCCGATCGGTCGTGTGCGCGATGGCGACATCATCGAGATCGTGATTGATCGGCAGGCGCTCAATGGCTCGATCGATCTCGTCGAGGCGGACGGTGCGCGAGTCGACAGAGCAACTGGTGCAGAGTTGCTCGAGTCTCGTGCTCTGGCTCCAGCCTTGGCGCCGAATGCCGCGCTTCCCGATGACACGCGTCTCTGGGCGGCGCTGCAGCGCGCGAGCGGAGGAACGTGGGGTGGCTGTGTGTACGATGTCGATCAAATCATTGCTGCGCTCGACGCCGGCGTCGCTTCACTCGAGGCCAACCAGGTCAAAGCATGACAATGCGTCTCATTCGAACTGCGAGCGAGGTCGTGCTTGATGCCGACGGCGTCTTCCACTCGCTCAACGATGATTGGGATACGCTGATCAATCACGACGACCTCGTGAGCCATCTGCGCGCGATGCTGTCACGCGCCGGCAGTTCGGCGATCAGCGGTAGAATTCTCGCGCCAATTGGGAGTCAGGAAGTTTGGGCGGCGGGCGTGACGTATTGGCGCAGCCGAACTGCGCGAATCGAGGAGTCGAAGAGCGCTGGCGGCGGAAGTTTCTACGATCGTGTGTATGAAGCCGAGCGTCCGGAGCTGTTTTTCAAGGCAGCGCCGTGGCGCGTGCGCGGCCCTGAGGCACCAGTGCGCATTCGGCGCGACGCAACGTGGAGTGTTCCCGAACCCGAACTCGCACTCTGCATCAACGCGCGCGCGGAGGTCGTTGGTTACACGATTGGCAACGACATGAGCTCGCGCGACATCGAAGGAGAGAATCCGCTCTACCTGCCGCAGGCGAAGACCTACGACGGATCGTGCGCACTCGGGCCGAGCATGCTGGTCGCCGAAGGTCCGTTGTCGAGCGAGACGACGATCGGCATCGAGATTCGTCGCCACGGTTCGATCGTATTTGAAGGCGCAACGACCGTCTCACAAATGCGCCGCACGCCGAGTGAGCTCGTTGGCTTTCTTTATCGCGAGACGAGCTTTCCGACCGGATGTGTGTTACTCACCGGAACCGGCGTCGTACCGCCCGACGATTTCACCCTACGGTCGGGCGACAACGTGCGAATCGAGATTGGCTCGATTGGCGTGCTCGAGAACAGCGTGGAGTGACACGCTCAGAGTGACGCGGGCGCCTCCCACTTTCTGCTGTCGGATGATTTGAAGATGGCGTCGATGACGGCCATGTTCGCGATCGAATCCTCGAGCGGAACGGGCACTTTTCCGATTCCGCGCACCGCGTCTGAAAACCGATCGGCCTGAAGTGTGTATTGATCGACCGCTGGAAACTCGATCATCTCGGCATTGCCACCAGCGAATTGGCCGCCGTCGTCGACAAAAATGCGGGCCGGTCGATCGCTCGGAGAGTTGAAGGGAATCTCGACGTCGATCCGTCCGCGCGTTCCAAAAATGTTCATTCGCTGGTACGGCACGAGTTGGCCCGCACACGTGAACGACGCCTGGCCATTCGGGAAACGCATCAGCGCCGACACGAGCCGATCGACCTTCATGTCGGGATCGCGCTCGATCTGTCCGACAACCACTTCGGGTTCGATGCCGAACAGCCAGCGCGACAGCGTGATCGGATAGCAACCAATGTCGAGCAGTGCGCCGCCGCCCCACTCCACGCGACTACGCACATCGTTCTCGTCTCGGCGATAATAGCTGAAATGGCCGACGATCAATTTCAGTTCGCCGATTCGGCCGTCCGCAACGAGCCGGTGAACGCCAGCCCACTGCGGATGCGTGCGCACCATGAACGCCTCGGCGATCTGAACGCCGGTGCGATCGCGAACGTCGCGGAGTTGTCGCGCTTCCTTGGCCGTGAGAGCAATCGGCTTTTCGCACAGGACGTGCTTACCGGCTTCCGCAGCGCGAATCGACCACGGAACGTGAAGATGATTCGGCAGCGGATTGTAGATCGCTTCGACGTCCGGATCATCGATCAACTCTTCGTACGATCCGTACGAACGGGGAATGGCTAGCTTCTCCGCGGCTTCACGCGCTTTCGCGAGGTTCCGCGATGCTATGGCAACGACCTGCGAGCGGTCACTGCCGGCCATCGCGGGAATGACTTTGTTCACGGCGATGTTTGCCGCGCCAAGAATTCCCCAGCGAACGGGCGCGGCAGTCGATGTCTTACCAGCGGTCATGGACGAGTGCCCGGACGTGGCTGTCATAGATGTCGCTCGCGCGCGACATGAACGCGTCTGAGAGCGGCGGAAGATCGGCGGCGCGCGCGTTGTCCTCCGCTTGCTGCGGATTGCGCGCGCCGGGAATTGCAGCGGTGACCTCGGGGAACATCAATGTCCAACGCAACGCTGCTTGCGCCATCGTCATTCCAGCCGGCACGACATCGCGCAGCTCGTCGACCGCTCGCAGTCCGGTGTCGTAGTCGACGCCGGAAAACGTTTCGCCGACGTCGAACGACTCGCCGTGCCGGTTGTATTTACGGTGGTCCGTATCGGAGAATTGCGAGTCTGAGCGCAGCTTTCCGGTGAGTAGACCGCTCGCGAGCGGTACCCGTGCCAGAATACCGATGCGCTTCGCACGCGCGATCGGAAAGAACTGCTCTGGCTTGGTCCGCAGAATGTTGAAGATGATCTGAACCGACTGCACGTTCGGATACTCGGCGGCGAGGAATGCTTCCTGAGCGCGTTCCACGCTCACGCCATAGTGCCGAATCTTGCCCGCCTGCTGCAGGTCATCGAGAATGCCGAATACGTCGGGCGTCTCGTAGACCGGCGACGGCGGGCAGTGGAGCTGCAGCAGGTCGAGCGCCTCGGTGTCGAGGTTCACGAGGCTGCGCTCCACAAATGCGGTGAGGTTGGCGCGGTTGTAGCCGCCCGCGACGTGCGGATTGAGGCGCCTGCCGGCTTTGGTCGCGACGATGATCGGCTCCGATCGCTCGCGTCGAAAGCGCGCGACGAGTCGCTCGGAATGCCCGTCGCCATAGACATCGGCGGTGTCGATGAAGTTGACGCCGAGGTCCGCCGCTCGGTGCAGCGACTGCATGGACTCCTCGTCGTCCGTCTTGCCCCATGCGTCGCCGCCGATCGCCCATGCGCCAAAGCTGATCGTCGAAATGCGCCACCCGGTGCGCCCGAGTTCCCGATACTCCACGGCCTCTTCTCCTATTCTCGTCGCTGGGAAACGTAGCATCATCGGCGATCTCGGATAGCTTTCGCCCATGGCATGGGAAGAACGTTGGCATCCGCTCCGTCGCGAGTGGGTCGTGATCTCGTCGCACCGCAACAATCGACCGTGGTCCGGCGCGACCGTTGCCGACGCCGGGCGCACCCTGCCCGAGTACGATCCCACCTGCTACCTCTGTCCGGGGAATCCTCGCGTCTCGGGGCGACGCAACGACGACTACTCGGGCGTGTTCGTGTTCGATAACGATCACCCGAGTGTTGGTCCCGGTGCTCCGCAGGAGTTGGAAACTCCGGTTGGCATCTATCGGAACCGTCCGGCGTCGGGCATGTCGCGCGTCGTGTGCTTCACGCCTCGCCACGATTTGACGCTCGCCGAGCTTCCGCCCGCGCGTATTACCGAACTGTTACATACGCTCCAGCGAGAATACCGCGACCTCGCGACGCGTCCTGAGGTTCGCAGCATTCTGATGTTCGAGAACAAAGGCGAAGTCGTCGGCGTCAGCAACCCGCATCCGCACTGTCAGATCTACGCCACGAACTTCGTCTTCAAGACCATGGAGATCGAAGCGCAGGCGTCTGCGGAGCATCTGGCCGAGCACGGGCGTCCGCTCTTTCACGACATCATCGCGGCCGAGGAGAAGGATGGCCGGCGCTTGCTGGTCTCGCGCGATCGTGCGCTCTCGTTTATTCCGTATTTCGCGCGCTATCCCTACGAGACGTACGTCGCGCCGCGCGCCACGCGCGCGAGTATAGCCGATCTCGACGATGCCGAGCTCGCTGATTTCTCCGAGGTGCTGGGCGAGACGCTCGTGCGCCTCGAGAATTTGTGGCGAATGCCTTTGCCGTATGTAATGGTGCTTCACCAAGCACCGACGCAGGAAGCGGCGCCTGGTTTTCATTTTCATATTCAGATTCTTCCACCGCTGCGAAAGCCGGGGTTGCTGAAGTACCTCGCCGGGCCGGAAGTTGGCGCGGGAAATTTTCTCAACGATACCGCGCCAGAGGAAAAAGCAGCCGAGTTGCGCGCGGTCTCGAGCACGCACTACAAGCACGGCAGCGGCAATGTCTGACGTCACCAAACTCCTCGAGCCGATCCTCGCACTCCACGATCGCATTCGCGATTCGGTCGTTGCTGCGTGCGAGCGCCAGGCGACCGAGGAATTGGCGACGGTCGACGCGGAAGAGCCGAGCGACACGATCTATCGCGTCGATCGAGTGAGCGAATCGATTCTCGTCGAAGGATTGGCCGAGGTCGCACGTGAAGAGCCGCTCTGCCTGATCGCGGAAGGATTGTCCGAGCAGGTGCTCGTACTTCCCGAAGGCGCTTCGGAGGCCGACTGTAAATGGCGGATCATCGTCGATCCGATCGACGGCACGCGCGAGATCATGTACCAAAAGCGCAGTGCGTGGGTGCTCACAGGCGTGGCGCCGAATCGTGGCGACGCAACGCGGCTTCGCGACGTTGTTCTCGCGGTGCAGACTGAGATTCCGGTGCTCAAGCAGCACCTCTGCGATCAGCTGTGGGCCGAGCGAGGGAAGGGCGCGCACGCCGCGCGCATCAACCGCCTCACTGGCGCGCGTGAAACACTCGCTCTCGTGCCGTCGCGTGCGACAACGCTCGCGCATGGCTTTGCCAGCGTGAGTCGATTCTTTCCTGGCGTTCGCGATGTACTCGCCGCCATCGACGACGAGGTGATCAGCGAAGTGCTCGGGCCAGCTGTCGCGAAGAAGGCGGCGTGTTTCGAGGATCAATATCTCTCGACGGGCGGTCAGTTCTACGAACTGATGGCCGGCCGCGATCGCTTCATCGCCGACATTCGTCCGCTGATGTTGCCGATTCACGCGCAACGTGGGCTGCCGGCTCCGTTGACCTGTCATCCTTACGATGTCAGCACCGCGCTCATTGCCGAAGAATTAGGTGTGATCCTCACGAATGCACTGGGTGGACCGCTCGACGCGCCACTCGACGTCGAGTCAGACGTGTCATGGGCGGGATACGCGAACGCAGAGATTCGCTCGAGCGTGGAACCGGCGCTGACGTCGGCGCTCCGAAAGCGCGGACTATTGTCCGTGCTGTCGAATCGGATCTAGGAAACGGTGCAACGCTTTCTGGACCACGATCAGCCGGTGCTGGTGAGCCGCGCACCGGGTCGCCTCGACGTGATGGGCGGAATTGCCGACTACAGTGGTGCGGTTGTGTTGCAGCTACCGCTGGCACGCGCGACGTCAGTTGTGCTGCAGCGACAGTCGCAACACCGGTGCGACATCGCGTCGCGTCGCGGGAACGAGTGGGCGGAGTTCAGCATCGATCTCGACGAATTGCTCTCGGGCGCACTCCGCACTCCTGACGCGCTTGCGCAGTGGTTCGTCGGCCGATCGAACGATCGATGGGCCGCGTATGTCATCGGCGTCGTGCAGTACTGCCTCTTTCGCGCCGCCGCTGATTCAATTCACGGCCTGCGCCTTCTCATCGATTCGACGGTGCCAGAGGGGAAGGGCGTGAGTTCGTCGGCCGCGCTCGAAGTGGCGACCATGGCTGCAGTCGCAGCGAGCTACGGCCTCGCCCTCACGCCGCATGAAATCGCGACAGCTTGTCAGTGGGTCGAGAATCACGTTGTCGGTGCGCCGTGCGGCATCATGGATCAGATGACGAGTGCGTGCGGGCAACGCGATCGACTGCTTCGTCTCCGCTGCCAGCCCGCAACAATCGAAGGATACGTGTCGATCCCGCAGGGCTATCGATTCTACGGAATCGATTCCGGTGTTCGGCACGCAGTGACTGGCGCTGACTACGGTACTGTACGGACCGCGGCCTTCATGGGTTATCGCATGATCGCCGAAGCGGCCGGACTCGACGCGCATCTCGCGGGCGAAAGCCTGGTGATCGACGATCCGGTGTGGCGCGGCTATCTCGCCAACCTGTCGCCTGAAGAATTCGCGACGCGCTTCGAGCAGACGTTGCCGGTGCGTATGACCGGTGCTGACTTTCTCGCGCGGTACGCCGGCACGACCGACTCGGTCACGCGCGTCGACCCGCGGCACGACTATCCAGTGCGTCAGGCAACCGCGCATCCGATTCACGAACAGGCGCGTGTCGAGCGCTTCGCGGCGCTCCTCGACGATCTCAGTCGCACGCCGAGTGTCGCGCTCGAACTCGGCCAGCTCATGCTCGGCTCGCATGCGAGCTACGGCGCGTGCGGTCTTGGCAGTACTGCCACCGATCGACTCGTCGAGCTGGTGATGCGCGCCGGACCGGCCCGCGGATTGTTTGGCGCGAAGATCACCGGCGGCGGGAGTGGCGGAACTGTGGCAATCCTCGGCACGGTCGACGCGGAGGCAGCCATCCGCGAGATTGCGGCCGAATACAGTCGTGAAACGGGCCGCGCGTCGGAGGTGTTCACCGAATCTGGTCCCGGCGCCGCCGAGATTGGCGTCGTGCATCTCGATCGCCCGCCCGCATAGCTTTCAGTATGTCAATCATTCGCGCCGCCGTCATCCAGGCTGAAACGCCCACCAGCCTCGCACATGGCCTGCATCATGCGAGTTATCTAATCGCCGAGTGTGCGGAGAATGACGCGACGTTGATTGCGTTTCCGGAAACGTGGCTGCCTGGCTATCCGATCTGGCTCGACGTGTCCGCCGACGTCGCGCTGTGGGATCACGGTCCGGTGAAAGCGGTGTATCGCAAGATGGCGAGCGAGAGTGTGGTCGTCCCGAGTGCGGCAACCGAACATCTGGCGACGATGGCGAGAGACCACGGCGTGACGTTGGTAATCGGCATCATCGAGCGAATCGCCGAAGGTCCGGGGCAGGGAACGCTCTACAATTCGATCCTCACCTTTGGGCCCGACGGATCGCTACTCAATCACCATCGCAAACTCGTGCCGACGTACACGGAGCGAATGGTGTGGGGCCAGGGTGACGGCGCCGGCCTTCGCTCCGTCGACGCGCCTTTTGGAAAGATTGGGTCGCTCGTCTGCTGGGAGCACTGGATGCCACTCGCTCGCCAGGCGATGCACGAGTCGGGCGAAGAGGTGCACGTCGCGCTGTGGCCAACGGTGCACGAGATGCATCAGATCGCGAGCAGACAATATGCGTTCGAGGGGCGATGCTTCGTGCTCGCCGCTGGAAGCGTGATGCACGCGTCGGCGTTGCCGCCTGAATTGCCGGCGCATCCCGCCCGCGTATCGAGCGACGATCAGTGGATCATGCGCGGCGGCAGTGCGATCATCGCGCCGAATGGCGCGTACCTCGCCGGTCCTGTGTTCGACGAGCCGGCGATTCTCTACGCGGATCTCGACCTCGACCGCGTGCGAGAAGAACGGATGACGCTCGACGTCACGGGCCACTACCATCGTCCGGACGTATTCAACTTCTCGGTGAACCGGCCGCCAAATCGCTAGGTCGATCGCTGGCTCACCGGCGCGAAGAACGACACGCCACGAGTGTTCTCATCAATCGCCAACGGCGTTCGAATTGATGGAAACGCTCGCGCCGTACAATCGGATCGCTCGCACAAGCGACACGTAATACCGATCGGCACCGCGGCCGCGCGCGTCTCGAGATTGATCGCGTCGGCATACACGAGTCGCCGCGCCTCGGCCGCCGAGCATCCAATACCCACAGAGTAAAGAACCTCCGGACTCGCGTATGATCCCACGTCGCGGCGAACGGTGCGTGCTACCGCGAGAACCGTCTGACCGTCGGGCAGCTGCGAGAGCTGCACGCGCACTCGGCCTGGTTGCGCGAACGCACCGTGCACATTCCATAGTGTGCACAATCCGCTAAAGCGCGGAAAACGAATGCCCGCGGCGCTGAAGCGCTTCGAGATGTTTCCCGCCATGTCGACGCGCAGCAGGTAGAACGATACGCCTTCGGCTCCTGGGCGACGCAGCGTCGTCAAACGATGACACGTCTGTTCCCACCCGACGCGAAAGCGATGGCCGAGCAGCTCGATGTCGTACCGCTCCTGCTCTGCCGATGCGAGAAATTTTGCGTAGGGCATGAGCACCGCGCCGGCGAAGTAGCTCGCGAGCGCGACGCGACCGAGCGAGCGCGCGGAGTCCGACGTGAGCGCCGCGTCGCGCGTGAGTTGGTCGAGCGTATCGGCGCAGTCGAGCAAGCCGGTTTGCACCGCGAGCTGAAAATTGCGCGATCCGCGGCGAAGGATCTCCGAGAGATTCAGCTCGTGCTTGTCGGCGTCATACCGACGAACGGCGCGCCCCATCTCTTCGACGGTCCGAATGCGCACCGTCACGCCATGCGTGCGCGCGAGATATCGCGAGAGTTGGCCGTAGAGATCCGCGTCGTCGATACGCCCGTCCTGACGAACGCGCTCGGCTTCTGCTTCGAGCGCCGGGAAGTAGTTGGCGTGGCGCTCGATAAAGTCGGAGACCTGTTCCGACGCGAGACGCGTGCGATCGCTTCCGCCCCATTCGGCTTGCGCATCGAGCAGCTGTGCGCCGAGCGCGTCGAGCGATTCGCGGGCTTCGACGAAGCGTTCGTGCAGATGGCGAAATGCGCGCGCGAAGTCCGGATGTGAGCCGACGGCAGCGCGAATGTCGGGCGCGGTGAGCGGGTGCGACTCGAATACTGGGTCGCTAAGGACCTCACAGAGCTCGGCGGCGAGTTGACCGTCTTCCGAGCCAAAGGCGCGGAGGTCGGTATCGAGCGTCCGGGCCAGGCGGAGGAGCAGGTCGGCCGTGAGCGGGCGCCGGTCGTGCTCGATGAGGTTGAGGTAGCTGGCGGAGACGCCGAGTCGTTCGGCGAGCTGTTTTTGAGAGAGGCCGTGTGAGGCGCGTAGGGCGCGTAGGCGCGATCCGAGGCGCGGCGGGTCGAGTTTTGGTCCAGTCATTTACAAGGATTGACTAAATGACAAACCAGCGATTTACAGTCTCACAGTCCTAACAGCATATGCAACAAAAGGTTGCTTGTACAGAGCAGCCGCCAGGTTAACTCTGTTGCACGATCGCTCGCACCATTTTCACCGCCAGCCAGGACACCCGCGATGCAAGGGCTCGATCAGTCGATCACCACGTCACTCACGCGCTCTGTCGTCGTCGTTGGCCCCACCGCGCCGGAATTCGAGCACCTCCTCACCGACGACGCCCTCGAGTTCCTGGCCGCCTTGGTCCGACGAGTCCGGCCGGCGTTGGCCGAGGCGTACGGTGCCGAGCCGAGCGAACGTGCGACGCCGGCTGAGTTCAACAACTCGGCGCGCGAACTGAATCGCGTCGACCCGCAGATCGAGGTCGACGGACTGCCTGTCTCGGCTGGCGTGTTCGACTTTGGCCTCTTCGTCTACCACAACGCCGACCGATTCCTGCCGCGCGGAACGGTCCCGTACTTCGAGCTCCCGAAGTTCGATGCTCCGCGCGACGCGCGTCTGTGGACGGATGTCTTCGTTGCGGCGCAGGACGCGCTCGGCCTACCGCGTGGCTCGGTCCGCGCTAAGGTGCGACGCGCGTAGCTCCGAACCCGCTCAGGCGGGTTTCGTCGTCGACGCGCGGCCTTCGATTTCCGACGCGTGCACCCCGAACGCAATGTTTCGTTGCGGCGTCGGGTCGCCGTCGGCAAAGGCCTTCGGAATCATGCGACGAATGGCGGCGACAGCTCGCTCGTACTTGTCCGACGTATCGATCGCAGAATTGAAGACCTCGAATGGGCCCTTCACGACCACGCTCTGCCAATCGAAGAGTCCGCGAACGTCGTCCGTCTCGAATGCGCACCAGCGATTGTGCGCGAGCGTGAGCAGCTTCGCGCCAACGCTCGTTCGTCCGAAAATCCACGGCGCGTCGTAGACGTAGTTCACCGGTTCGATGTCGACGCGATCGCGCAGCGAAAAGGCAATTCTGCCAACCTGATTGCGCGTTAGGAGCGCCTCGGCTTCGTCTTGCGTCAGGACGCGGACGTCGGGTGGTGTCGTCATGCGCGAGGGTGCGCGCAAGAAGCTTTCCAGGGCTTCCCGGCCAGTTGAACTTCAGGCGAACGCCTCTTCAACGGGACCGATCACGTGAACGTGCTCCTCTTGGGCGCAACGGGAATGGTTGGGCAAGGCGCGCTTCGCGAGTGTCTGCTCGATCCACAGGTCACTCAGGTCACTACGCTCGGCCGCGCTCGAAGCGGCCGCAGCGATGCGAAGCTTCGCGAGCTCGTCCACGGCGACTTACTCGATCTCACGCCCATCGAGTCGCAACTCTCCGGTTTCGATGCGTGCATCTACTGCCTCGGCGTGTCGTCGCTTGGACTCAGCGAAGAGGAGTATACGCGCGTGACGTACTCGATTGCGCTCTCGGTCGCGCAAACGCTCGTGAAGCGCAATCCCGCAATGACGTTCGTCTTCGTCTCGGGTGGCAGCGCCGACAGTACCGAGCAAGGCCGAGTGATGTGGGCGCGCGTGAAAGGGCGCACGGAGAACGCGCTCATGCGTCTGCCATTCAAGGCCGTGTACGTGTTTCGGCCGGGAATTATCCTGCCGCTTCACGGCATTCGATCACGGACGACGTCGTACAACATCATCTACGGCGTGCTCAGGCCGTTGTATCCGCTGCTTCGCACGAGCCTATCGCGCTGGGTGACGACGACTGAACAGCTCGGCCGCGCCTTGATCAAGGTTGCCAAGCACGGCTACGACAAGCAGATCCTCGAGGCCAGCGACATCGTTCGCGTTTGAGACTCAGGTCGCACCGATGACTTCTTGCGCCGCTCGCTCGCCCGATGCGATGGCGCCCGCGACCGTCGTTGCTTCCGCGGTGTCGTCGGTTGCTTCGCCAGCGAAGAACAACGTGTCGTCGATCGGCGTCGCGAGCTCTCGCCTGGCGTTCAAGCCTCCAGCCACGGTGTAGCTATACGCGCCGCGGGCGAAGGGATCGCGCTGCCAGTTGTGCACGCGAATCTCGGTGAGGAGTTCGTCAATACGGACGCGATCACCAAAAAGCAGTTGTACGCTCTCGGCAGCCTTTGCTTTGATCACCTCATCCGACTGCGCCGACATCTCGGCGGCAGCAGGGCCGCCCATCCATGCCGTGAGCCACGCCGTGCGCTCCGGCATCGATGTCCAGAACGTGGGAAATGGCGACTCATGCTCCGCGAAGAAAAAGCTCGCGTCAGCGTAGCGTCCGTCATCGATGCGCTCCCAGAACGCATCACTGAAGTGGAGCATGACCTTGAGCGCTGGTCCCATCGCTAGTCCGTCGAGCGCGTGCCGTTTCGCGGCGAGCTCGGGCTCGAAGCGAATTGCGCCGATGTCATTTGACGCAGCGCATAGCACGCCGAGCGAGACGGTGATGATGACCGCTCGCGCGCGAATTCGTTCGATCTGTTGTTCGCCGCGCGATACTTCGACTTCGACCGCGCCTTTCGTCCAGCGAATTGTGCGCACCACGCTCTCGTAGTGAACGGCGACGCGATCGGCGTCAAGCGTTCGTACCATGTGGGCGGTCAATCTGGAGTAGCCGCCGCGTGGTCGCCCGGCCTCCGAGTCGGCGGATGCGTCGCCATTCCACTCCGTGACGATCGCCTTCATGCTCGCTCGTCGTGTATCGGCAGCGTCGAACCCTCGCACGCGACGCCGAACCGAATCGGCGGCGTGACGAAAGCGTGGCTCGTCGTGCACGACTCGATCGAGGAAATCATCAACCGACAGGTCGGACTCGAGCCCGTCGGCGACGCGCATCAGCGCGTGTAGGTCGTCATCGTGGCGCCAGTCTCCGCGATGCATGCGTCCGTTATCGGAGTTCCATGCGGAGCCTGCTGTCGGGATAAACGGCACGCCTGCTTCCTTGAGCAGCGCGAGCGTCGCCTTTGGAGATCCATGAATGAACTCCGGACCGAGGTCAACGCCGTCGTCGCCGGTGAGAATCCGGCCACCGGCTCGATTGCGGGCCTCGAGGATCAACACCGACCGGCCAGCTTCCGCGAGTCGGCGCGCGGCGGCAAGTCCGGCGACACCGGCACCAACCACGATTATGTCAGCGTCGCTCATTCTGCCACGCGATAGATCGTGATCGCGGTGTCGTCGTAGACGCGATAGAGTGCGCCGCGCGGAAGCTCGTGTGTTCGCGCGTGTTCGACCACGAGCGCTCGCGCAAAGTGGCTGGCGTTCCAGCTATCGATCACGCGATCGAGAATGCGCGACTCGTACGGCGGGTCTACGAAGGCGATGTCGTACGTGTCTGTGGCGAGTGCGCCGGCAAAGGGCAGAGCGTCGCGCTTGAAGATGCGTGTGCGTTCGCGCAGCCGAAGGGCGGCGACATTGGCGCGAAGAGCGTGGAGGCTTGCCGGTCGGAATTCGACGAAGTCGCACTGCTTCGCGCCGCGCGACAGCGCTTCGAGGCCGAGTGCGCCGGTCCCGGCAAAGAGGTCGAGCACGCGCGCGTTGGGGAGCTCTGGCGCGAGCAGGTCGAGCACCGCGCCGCGCACGTGCTCGGCAGTGGGTCGAACGCGTTGGTCGGCAGGGGAGGTCAGATTACGACCGCCAAATTTTCCGGCGATGATTCGCATCCATGAAGACTAGAGTCCTCGGCGCGATTTCGCCTTAGGCCGCTCCTCTAAACGATTTCACGGCGGACACTGCGATCAACGACGCGAACTCGGAGCGCTCCTCCGGCGATCGCCGAGCCAACGATCACTGTGACGGCGGCGCCAACGGGCGCGAGTGCCGGCAGCGAGACCATCCAAGGCGTCCTAAGCGCTTGGACGACGACTGTCGCGACCCCGAAAACCGCTGCCACTACCCCCGACATTGCCGCGGTAGTAAGCGGGGAATCCTCATCCCGGTAGGCAGCGACGTAACCAACCGACGAGAACACGACCAGATCCACCGTGAGCCAAAACGCAATCGCCAGGAGCGTGGGTGAACCCTTCGAGGAGGCATGCGATATCGGTGGTCCGAGCGCTCCGGCTCTCGTCGCCGCGCCGGCAAAGATTGCGACGGGCGTGATGATTCCAAGAAACACGATCGCGTACGCGCTGAGGATTGTTCCGGCAGACCGGAACAGTCCCGCGAATCCGCGATGACGCAGTGAGTTGTACGCCAAGTGCGGAGTCGCGCGAATCGCCTCGCGATAGTACCAGCGTTCGGCCGCGTCCACGCCATCCACCTCTATTCGATAGGCAAACTCTTCAGCGAGATCGCCAATCACGGCGTCGCAAAACTCCGGTTCCGCGCCGAACGACGCGAGCAACAGTTCGATGTTTCGCGGTGGCTCGATCATGCTGGCTCCGGTTTGAATGTTGTACCGAGTCCTGCCCACATCGACGCCGTGGCGCGCTGTGCCTCGCGAAGCGATCGCTGCCCCGACGCCGTGATCTTGAACTGCTTGCGCAACCGACCTCCGCGCGCCGGCGTTGCCTCAGCCGTGCGCGACGAAATCAGCCCCTTCGTCTCGAGTCGCTGAAGCGTCGTGTACACCGCGCCCACCGAGTAGTCGTGCTCGGATCGCGCCGACACATCTCGACGCACAGCGAGCCCATACGCCTCGGCGCCGAGTCGGGCGACGGATAGCAGCACAGATAGTTCGAGGGTTCCGAGGGGCGTTGCAGCCATATTCTATTCTGTAGAACAAATAGAAAATCCGCAAGCCCTATGCTGCGTCGCGCCTAGCACGCACGATCGGTCGCGTCGAGATTACCTGACCGACATGACGCACTTTCCCCCGGTCGTTCTCGCGCTCGCGTTCGCCGCGGTGGTCATCGCCGTTACGGCATTCGCCCGACGGCTGCCGATTCCACCACCAATCCTCCAGGTCGCCGCGGGGTTCGTCGTCGCTCTCGTTCCCGGCGCCGCTCTCCCGGAACTGGATCCAGATCTCGTTTTCTTCGTGTTCCTGCCGCCCATTCTCTGGGCAGCAGCGTTCTTCACGTCGCTGCGCGACTTCAGCGCGAACCGCCGCCCCATTGGGTTGCTGGCGATCGGACTTGTTCTCGTTACGTCTGTCGCCGTCGCAATTGTTGCACGCACGCTCTTCCCCGGCATGAGTTGGCCGATCGCAATCGCACTCGGCGCAATCGTCTCGCCACCCGACGCGGTTGCTGCCACCGCGATCGTGTCGCGCCTCCCAGTGCCGCGCCGAGTGATCGTCGTTCTCGAAGGTGAGAGTCTCGTCAACGACGCGTCGGCCCTCATTCTCTATCGATCAGCCATCGCCGCCGCAGTTGCTGGGACGTTCAGCTGGGGCGAATCGATCGTTCGCTTCTTTGTGGACGCCGGCGTCGGCGTCCTCGTCGGCATTCTGATCGCGTGGATCGTTCTGCTGGCGCTACGCTGGTCCAAGGACGCGATGGCCGAGACGCTGCTCACGCTCGCCGCGCCGTACGTCGCGTGGCTCGCGGCAGAGAGTCTGCATGTTTCCGCCGTGCTCGCGTGCGTTGCCGGTGGTCTGTTCCTGCGCCGCCGCTTTTCCGGCGCCGTGGCGCCGATGTCGCGACTGCAAAATCAATCAATCTGGGATCTGCTCGTCTTCGTACTCAACGCCGCAATCTTCCTTCTGCTCGGTGTTCAGTTCCGCGCGCTCATGGCCGGCGTGCCGCCCGGAACGATCGGATCGCTCATTCGCTCCGGCGCAATCATTGGCGTGGTCGCGATTGTCGTGCGACTCGTCTGGGTTCCGCTCATGGCCATCATCCCCCGCGCGCTGAGCCGGCGCCTTCGCGAGCGAGATCCAATGCCGGCGTGGCAAGCGTTGTTTCTCATCGCCTGGACGAGCATGCGCGGCATCGTTTCCATGGCGACTGCGCTTGCACTGCCACTCGTCGTCGCGAGTGGCGCAGCCTTTCCGTATCGCAGCGAGATCGTGATCATCACGATGTGCGTCATCGTGATGACGCTCGTGCTTCAGGGCCTCACGCTCGCGCCGCTGATTCGTCGCTTCAACTTCACGCCTGAAGAAGAGCATCACGCCGAGGCGCGCGTCGCGCGCCTGGAGGCGGCACGTCGCGGCGCCGAGGCACTCGAGGACGTCTCTCGCGAATCGTGGGTCGACGGTCGCGATGTCGAATGGCTCCGCAACGAACTGCGCGATCGGATTCGCCTGCTCGAGTACAGTTCGGGCGAACCAGAAGGGCGTCGCCGGCTTCGGACTGAAATGCTGAAAGCCGAGCGACGCATGCTTGTCCGGCTGCGCAATGAAGGCGCGATCTCCGACGATGTGCTACGCCAGCTCGAACAGGAACTCGACCTCGAAGCCGTTCGAGTCGGAGCAGGCGAGGATCGTTAGCTAGCTGTCACCGCTATTTCGACGCGGCGGCCTGTTCGATTGCAGCGGGCGCGCTCGTCGCCCCAGGATCCAAACGGTCGAGTCGATCGAGTCGGTCGACGTCGATCGCGATCGCACCATCGGTCGTACTCGCAAACAAGCTTGCGAACTTTGCGTCCCAGCGGATCTCATCCCACCAATATGAGGCGCGAGCGGTGACGCGCGTCGAGAAATTCTCCTCGTGCGCATTGACGAGAATCAACACCTCGGCCTGCGCCTCGCGGATTTTGTCCGGCGTCATGCCGCGCATCGGACTGTCGGCGTCGATCGGATGAACGACCGTCCAGTGTAGCGTGAACAGGTCGACCGAATCGCGCTCGAGCTTGAGCGGATAGAAGTTGCGCTCACGCTTGCCGTCGACTTCTTCGAACAGGGTGAGGCTGACGCGAACCTGTACGTCGCTCAACTCGCTCGGCTGCGTATTCACGAAGCGAAACATCAGGCCACGGCCACCTTCATACGGCGCAATGACGGCCGACTGACTGAAACGCAGACGCATGCGCGGACGCGTCAGTCGCGCGATGAGCAGACCGGCCGTGGCGACGAGCATGAACGGCCCAAAGAACGACTCGAAGACCACGAGCCAATGCGCCGTAGGACCGATCGCGTAGATCGGCCCGGGATCGCTCGTCGTGAACTTGGCGACGCTGAAGCTGAATGCGCGCAAAAACGGATCTTTGAGCCCGAGCAGATCGCCGCCGTGCAACGTGTTGTCGCCGAGCGCGAGGTAGCCGAGCGTGAAGAAGCCATTCAGCAGCAGCAGCGTGCCGAGCGCCCACAGTGCGAAGACGGCGAGCGGTGCGTTCAGCGCGGCGAGATAGAAGCGCTCGAGTCGTTGCGAGCCGAGGCCATATTTGCGGCTTGTTGGTTCGCCGTCGTGCGAGAGAAAACGTCCGCGAACCTGCTGGGAAACGACACGCCCGAAGCCCAGGTCGGTGTATTCGCGTCCCGGCGGCGCGTTTGGCGGCGGCTGACCGTCGCGATCGTCAATCGAAGGTTGGTGCACAGTGGGATGATCGATGAGTCGAGGAAGGGACGCAAGTCATTCAGCGAATGCGACCGGACGCTTTGCGCTTGACGGAGCTTGGAAGTACGCATGGACTCTGACCGTCGACCGGCCCGGCAGCCAACAGCGCACCGCAGTCCTCGAGTCGAAAGCATCCGCAGTCCAGTGCGATGCGTAGCACGGCGCGCATTCGTTCGGCGCGCGCGATGGTCTCGTCGATCTCCTCGAGCTTGTGCGTCGCGAGCTCTTTCCACTTCGCCGCCGGCAGCGTGCCGGGTTTGAATTCGGTCACGAGGCGCTTGATCTCGGCCATGGTGAACCCGGCCTCGCGCGCGAGCGCGATCAGCGACAGCCATTCGAGAATACTCTCATCGTACCGTCGCTGGCCGCCAATGCGGGCCGGTTTGGGGAGCAGTCCCAGCCGCTCGTAGTAGCGTATCGCCGACGCGGCGATCCCCGCCCGTTCACCGATCTCGCCAATGCTCAGACCGTCCATCGTGACTCACCCTCGCTGATTTCTTCCGTATCAGGTAAATTCACCCCTGCCGCCAGGGGTATTCCGTCGCGAGAGCGCGGAGTTGAGATAGTCCCTTGGAACCTGATCCGGATCACACCGGCGTAGGGAGCGCGGCGAGTCGCGAGGATTCCTGGAATTCCCAGGATTTCGCGTCCCGTCGCCTCGATGGCCGTCGTGTCGACGGCCACCGAACCCATCCGGATCTCGACTGCAATTGTTGGCAGGAGAGACACCATGGCTGCTACGATTTTGCCGCCGCTCGAGATCGCGGACACCGGCTACGGCGACGCGTTCCCGAACTCCCACAAGGTTCACGTGAGTGGACCGCATGGAATCCAGGTTCCGTTCCGGGAGATCACGCTCTCCGGCGGCGAGCCATCGCTCCGCGTCTACGACACGAGTGGCCCACGCGGCTACGACGTGCGCGATGGATTGCCTGCGCTTCGCGCCGAGTGGATCGAGTCGCGCGGCAACGTAGCGACGGTGTCGCGCACGTACACGGCACCTGCCGGCCCGCGCGCCGAAATCCCTGAAGGTCTGCAGCGGCCAACGCTACGCGGCACCGGACCGGTAACGCAGATGTACTACGCGCGGCGCGGTGAGATCACTCCTGAAATGGAGTTCATTGCGCTGCGCGAAGGTCTGCCGGCCACACTCGTCCGCGACGAAGTCGCGCGCGGCCGCGCAATCATTCCAGCGAACATCAATCACCCGGAGCTCGAGCCGATGATCATCGGCCGCATGTTCAAGGTGAAGATCAACGCCAATATCGGTAATTCTGCCATTCGTTCGTCGATCGACGACGAAGTCGAGAAGCTCCGCTGGGCAACCCTGTGGGGTGCCGACACGGTCATGGATCTCTCGACCGGCAAGGACATTCACGAAACACGCGAGTGGATCATTCGCAATTCCGCGGTGCCCATCGGCACGGTGCCGATCTATCAGGCGCTCGAGAAAGTTGGCGGCGTTCCCGAAGAGCTGACGTGGGAGCTCTATCGCGACACGCTGATCGAACAGGCGGAGCAGGGCGTCGACTACTTCACTGTGCATGCTGGCGTGCTGCTACGGTACGTCCCGATGACCGCCAAGCGAATGACCGGAATCGTGTCACGGGGCGGGTCGATCATCGCGAAATGGTGTCTCTCGCATCACAAAGAAAGCTTCCTTTACACGCACTTCCGCGAAATCTGCGAGATCATGCGTGCGTACGACGTGTCCTTCTCGCTCGGTGATGGCCTTCGTCCCGGTTCGATCTACGATGCGAACGACGAAGCGCAATTCGCCGAGCTGCGGACGCAGGGAGAGTTGAACAAGATCGCGTCGGAGTTCGACGTTCAGACAATGAACGAGGGCCCGGGCCATGTTCCGATGCATCTCATCAAAGAGAACATGGACAAGCAGCTCAAGTGGTGTAACGAAGCGCCGTTCTACACGCTCGGACCGCTCACCACGGACATCGCGCCGGGCTACGACCATATCACCAGCGCCATTGGCGCGGCGCAGATCGGTTGGTACGGCACAGCCATGCTCTGCTACGTCACGCCCAAGGAACACCTTGGTCTGCCGAATCGCGACGACGTGAAGGCCGGCGTCATCACGTATAAGATTGCCGCGCACGCTGCCGACATTGCCAAGGGCCATCCACACGCGCGCGACTGGGACAACGCGCTGAGCAAGGCGCGCTTCGAGTTTCGTTGGCGCGATCAGTTCAACCTCGCGCTCGATCCAGTGACGGCGCTCGCCTATCACGACGAAACGCTGCCGGCAGATGGTGCGAAGGTCGCGCACTTCTGTTCGATGTGCGGCCCGAAGTTCTGCTCGATGAAGATCACTCAAGATGTCCGCGACTACGCCGCATCGCTTGGCGCGAATACCACCGATGCGCTGGACGTTGGACTCGCGGCGAAAGCGTCTGAGTTCCGCGCTACCGGTGGAGAACTGTATGTCGCCACAACGGCGACTGTCGCTACGGGAGATTGAGCGATGGCAACGACAACGATTCCGACAAACACGACGACGCTCGATTTCTCCACGCCGCTCGTACGTGTGCGAGACGCCGCGCCGTTGGTGCACAACATCACGAACTACGTCGTCATGAATAACACGGCGAACGCGCTGCTCGCCGTCGGTGCGTCGCCTGCGATGGTGCACGCGGCGGAAGAGGTCGAAGAATTCGCGGCGATTTCGCGTGCGGTCGTGATCAACATTGGTACGTTATCGCCCAGCTGGGTCGACGCCATGCATCTCGCGGTCGCCCGAGCGAATAGCGCAGGCATTCGCTGGGTGCTCGACCCCGTCGGCGCCGGCGCGACGAGCTATCGGTCGCAGGTCAGCGCCGATCTCGCGCGCCTCACGCCGGCGGTGATTCGCGGCAATGCGTCGGAGATCATGGTGCTGGCAGGATCGTTCGGCGCCGCCGGCAAAGGCGTAGACGCAACGCACTCGACGCAGGCGGCACTCGAGCCTGCACGTTCGCTCGCTCGCGATACGCATGCAATCGTTGCCATGACCGGCGTGGTCGACTACGTCACGGATGGCGATCGCGTCGTTGCGATTCACAACGGCCATCCGATGATGGCGCGCGTCACCGGGTTGGGCTGCACTGCCACCGCACTCGTCGGCGCTTTTCTCGGCGCCAACGATGATCCGTTCGCAGCGACGGTGTCGGCACTCGCGACGTTGGGCGTCGCGGGTGAAATAGCGGCGGAACAGTCGCCCGGACCGGGCTCCTTGCAACTGCATCTGCTCGACGCATTGTACCGTCTGGATCGCGACGAACTCGAACGGCGCGCCCGCGTGCGCGACCGAGAATGAGCGCGCGTCGATCGATCGATTTGTCGTTGTATCTCGTCGTTGGCCGCGACGATACAATGGGACGATCGATCGAGGATCTCGTGATGGAAGCCGTGCGCGGCGGCGTCACCGCGGTGCAGCTTCGTGAGAAGAATGCGTCGACTCGTGCGTTTGTCGAAGTCGCCGCAGCACTCGCCGCGGTGCTGCGCCCGTTCGACATTCCACTCATCGTCAACGATCGCGTCGACGTTGCACTCGCCGCCGGCGCAACCGGAGTGCACGTCGGCCAGGACGACATGTCCGCGGCCGACGCTCGGCGTCTCATCGGACCGAACGCAATCGTCGGCCTATCGGTCACGACGCTCGCCGAAGCGGAGTTGGTCGATCCATCAGTCGTCGACTACATCGGCGTGGGGCCGGTGTTCACGACACCAACCAAACTCGATGCAGCGCCGCCGCTCGGGTTGAGTGGAACCGCTGCTGTCTGTCGCGCGTTATCGCTGCCGAGCGTCGCAATCGGTGGGATCAACTACGGTAACGCGGCGCGAGTACGCGCGACCGGCGTGAGCGGCATTGCCGTGGTCTCGGCCATCTGTTCGGCTCAGGATCCCGCTGATGCTGCGCGTCAACTGGTCGAAGTGTCGACGCGCCCCGCGTTCGAGTTCGCGACGTGAACGATCGCGTCCCGAATGTTCTGAGCATCGCCGGCTCTGATCCGAGCGGCGGTGCTGGCATTCAGGCCGATCTCAAGACCTTCGCTGCGCTCGGCGCATACGGTTGTGCCGCTCCGGCGGCGTTGACGGCACAGAACACGGTTAGCGTGTCAGGTGTGTTCCCAGTTCCCGCCGACGTGCTTCGCGCGCAACTCGAGGCAGTCTTCAACGACGTACGCGTCGATGCTGTGAAGATCGGAATGCTTGGTTCGGGCGACGCCGTGAGCGTCGTGGCCGACGTGTTGCGAACGTTCAAGCCACCGATCGTCGTCATCGATCCAGTCCTGCGAGCATCGACTGGTGCTCGCTTGATCGATGAGACTTCGCTCAACGCCCTGCGCCGCGAGCTGATCCCCCTGGGCACGGTCGTCACGCCGAACGTCTATGAGGCGGCCGTGCTTGTCGAGATTCCGGAGCCGCGCTCCGTTGCGGCGATGCGCGAGGCGGCCGGTCGTCTCATGGGCTCTGGTGTCCGTGCCGTCTTGGTGACTGGTGGCCATCTCGATGACGCCGAGTTCGCAGTTGACGTGCTAGACGATGGCGTGGAGATGCGAGAGCTTCGCGCGCCGCGCGTGGCGGCGACCACGCTTCACGGGACTGGCTGCACGCTCTCGTCGGCGATCGCAGTCTTCCTTGCACGAGAATTCTCGCTCGCGGACGCATGCGCGGCCGCGCAGCGCTTCGTCGCCGAGTCGATCGCGCACGGTAACGATCTCACGGTGGGCGGCGGAGCGGGTCCGGTACATCAGCTTGGCGCGCTGTGGTCGCGTGGCGGCCTACCGTCGGCTTGACTTAAAGCGCGCTTTAAGGCTTAACCTCCTCGATAACCGGTAGCGAGCGCACCGGGCCAACTCGATGGGAGGTTCATCTCGATGTCTGCATCCACCGTTCTCCACGCCGTTACCGACGCGGCGTTCGCGTCTGCCATCGCTCCAGGTACGGGCCTCGTCGCCGTGGACCTCTCAGCGGAGTGGTGTCCGCCGTGCAAAGTGATGCAACCGATCATCGAAGCCGTTGCGGGCGAACTGGGATCGGCCATTCGCGTGTTGGCTATGGACACAGATGCCGAGCCGGCTACGATGGTGAGATACGGGGTGCGCAGCATTCCAACGCTGCTGGTGTTTCGGGATGGTGAGCTCGTCGATCGCGTCATTGGCATCATGCCAAAGGCGAAGCTGATTGATCGGCTCACTCAGCACATGAATCGGCGACAGGTCGGGGAGTAGAAGGCGACAGCCGAACAACGCGACGGCCGAACAACGCGACAGCCGAACAACGCGACAGCCGAACAACGCGACGGCCGAACAACGCGACGGCCGAACAACGCGGCGGCCGAACAACGCGGCGGCCGAACAACGCGGCGGCCGAACAACGCGGCGGCCGAACAACGCGGCGGCCGAACAACGCGACGGCCGAACAACGCGGCGGCCGAACAACGCGGCGGCCGAACAACGCGGCGGCCGAACAACGCGGCGGCCGAACAACGCGGCGGCCGAACAACGCGGCGGCCGAACAACGCGGCGGCCGAACAACGCGGCGGCCGAACAACGCGGCGGCCGAACAACGCGGCGGCCGAACAACGTGACGGCCGAAACAGCGCACCGGCCAGACGACGCACCCGCCCCCCCCCCGGCCGTCCGGCGCGGGACGGCGGAGGCGAAATATGGAGATGCGTTACGCAACGAACCGGTCGCAGAGACGTCGCGCGGATGATCTAGTGTGAGGAATGAGCAATCACCGAGATCTTGCCGTTCTCGACGCCGCGGATCACGTCGCGGACGAAATCAGTCAACTCATCGATCGCGCTCCGCGACAGTTGATCCACGCGAGCCAACTCCGGGATTCCGCCCACTCGATCGGTGCCAACATCAGCGAAGGATTCGGTCGAGGTAAGAAGGGTGAGCGCAACCGAGCCCTTCGAATCGCGCGGGGCGAGGCGGAAGAGACGATTCGGCACCTGCGAGCCAACCTGCAGTCCGAACGAATCGCGGAGGCGACCTTCTGGAGGCTTCGCAACCGCCTCGTCACGATTATCAAAATGCTCACGTCGCTTTTGAAGACGTGACACCGGCCGCCTCGTTGTTTCGCCGGTGCGGTGTTCGGCCGTCGCGGTGTTTGGCCGGTGCGCTATTCGGCCGGTGCGTTGTTCGGCCGGTGCGTTGTTCGGCCGGTGCGCTATTCGGCCGGTGCGCCGTTCGGCCGGTGCGTTGTTCGGTCGGTGCGCTATTCGGCCGGTGCGCTATTCGGCCGGTGCGTTGTTCGGCCGGTGCGTTGTTCGGCCGGTGCGTTGTTCGCCGGTGCGTTGTTCGGCCGGTGCGTTGTTCGGCCGGTGCGTCGTTCGGCTGTCCCGCCCTTCAGTCGTTGCGCCTTTTCAAACCATCAATACTTCGAAGGCGCAAACCTCCCCGCCAACAACCCGGTCGCCTTTTCTTCGTCGATCTCGTGGATCAGCACCCCTTCTTCTCCATACGCCAAACTCGCTTCACACTCTCCGGTCGGCCCAATCACCGCCGTCGCTGATTCCGGAAACCGCAACGCATAATTGACGCTGGCGAAATAGATCGTGTTCTCGAGCGCCCGGCACATCATCGCCTTCTCATAGTACGGCGCCTTCGCCGAACCCCAACTCGTCAGTACGACCCCGTCAGTCTCGCTTCCTGTATGCTGCGGATGAAACACGATCTTCGCCCCACGCACCGCGGCCCATCGGACTGTCTCGGGATACCGCCAACCTTCGTGACAAATGGCGATCCCGAACTTCACCCCATTTACCTCGAAAATCGCTCGTCCCGTTCCGGCTTCGTAGAATTTCTCCTCGCTGGGGTCGAGTTGAACTTTGGTCTGCCGTCCAAGCTCCATTCCTTTTGCGTCGAATACGACCGACGCAATCTGCCGTCCCGTTTCAGTGATGTGCTCGATCCCGAGAATCGTCGCGATCTTGAATTCGCGCGCCCATTTGGCGACTTCCTGCAGCGCTCGTTCTTCGTCTGCGCGCTCGAATGGCGGAACCTCGAAATCCAACCCACGCAGTCCGGGTATGTAGGCTTCCGGAAAGCACACGACTTCGGCGCCTCGGGCTGACGCGTCGGAGATGAGACGCCGTACTCGTTCCAACCCGTCGTCAACGGACGACGCGATGCGGGGCGATGCGAGACCAACGATCATGAGATTGGATGCGATGTGAACGGCGTGACCCGCGCGACTGTCGAGCACCGTTCAGAATGATCCGGTGAACGGTTTCGCGCCATCCCCACCGACGATTCGACGCGGCGTTGCCGCGGAGCTGCGCCGCATGCTAGTCTTGGTGCTCTGACGGTCTCACCGGAGCTATCGTTTGCCGCTCGCGTCCCGTCGTTCTGCCCGCCTTGCGCTACTCTGCGCCGCCGTTCTCGTCTTCCTGCCAGCGACTTCGCCGGCACAGACCAAACGTGCGACGACGGATTCGCTGTCGGATCGCGAATTCTGGCGCATCTTCACGACGATGTCCGAGGAGGGAGGCTCGTTTCCGTCGGAAAACTTCGTCTCGAACGAAAAAACCTATCAGTACGTCATTCCCACACTTCAGAAAACGCTAACGCCAAACGGCGCCTACCTCGGCGTTGGACCCGAACAGAACTTCACGTACATCGTCAATCTCCAGCCGCGGCTGGCGGTGATCTTCGACATCCGCCGCCAGAACGCGATGTTGCACCTCATGTACAAAGCGCTGTTCGAGCTGTCGCCAACGCGCGCCGCATTCGTCGCACGACTGTTCTCTCGGTCCCTCCCGCCGACACTCGCGTCCTCAGCGACCCCCGACGAAATCTTCGATTCGCTCGCCGTCGCACCGGTCAGTGATTCCGCGTTCAACGCCACGTGGACGGCGATCGTCGATCGCCTCACAGTGACGCACGGTTTCGCGATGTCCCCTGCCGATATCGCGTCGATGCGCCGAGTCTTTGAGGCGTTTCGTGAAGCTGGCCCGAACATCAGCTACGCATCACGTCTTGGGGCGCCGCCGCCGGCCGTGACGCAGTGGCACGTAGCCTATTCCAAACTCCAGACGCTCACGACCGAGGACGGTGTCAACACAGCCTTTCTGGCGACCGAGGAACGATATCGCTGGCTTCGGACCTTCGAAGGCCGAAATCTGATAGTGCCGGTTGTCGGGGATTTCTCTGGCGCCAAAGCGATC
The DNA here is from genome assembly GCF_055379415.1 of Leucogemmata humicola. Classification (NCBI taxonomy): domain Bacteria; kingdom Pseudomonadati; phylum Gemmatimonadota; class Gemmatimonadia; order Gemmatimonadales; family Gemmatimonadaceae; genus Leucogemmata; species Leucogemmata humicola. The sequence continues at coordinate 5,126,555 of NZ_AP040875.1, read as the reverse complement.
CGTAGCGTCGGCGACTACCTGAAACAGCGAAACCAGATCGTCACCGCCTTCTACACCTCGAACGTCGAGCAGTACCTCTTCACAGGAAGTATCGACGAGCGCTTCTATCGCAACATCCAGGCACTGCCGATCGACTCGACCAGTCGTTTCATTCGCGCGGTCCCATCCCCTCCCGCGCCCATTATCTATGTTCCGCAACTCGGTGGATCGCTCCCGCCAAAATTCGTCATCACTTCGATGGACGTGAGGGACAGCAGCGGTGTTGGCATCCTTACGGCAACAGGCACCGACAGCACCGGAAAAGCGCTGACGACTCGCGTGGTCACGGTCCCGCCACCGCCGACGCTCGCCAACACGTCGGCGTTCCTCTCCGGGATCGCTCCAATCGGACGCACGATCGAAGCGTTCAACAACGGCGAGCTCAAGACCTACCAGCAGGTGACGGCGACAACCAAGACCGATGAGTGGAAGACTCGGCCGTGACTGCCGCGCAGCGCTAAGCAGTCGCCGGCGGCTGCAAAACTGGCGGCTGCAGAGGCGGCGCCGATACTTCGCTCGGCGTCTTCTGCCGCAGGCCGCCGAGCAAGTCGAGCGGCAGCGGAAACACGATCGTCGTGTTCTGCTCCGTTCCGATCTCGATGAGCGTTTGTAGATACCGCAACGTCACCGAAATCGGTTCACGATTGAGCACCGCCGCCGCCTCGGCCAGCTTCGCCGAGGCCTGAAATTCTCCGTCGGCCGCGATGATCTTTGCCCGACGCGTACGCTCGGCCTCCGCCTGAGCCGCGATCGCACGCTGCATTTCCTGTGGAAGATCCACCTGCTTGACCTGCACCTGCGTCACCTTCACACCCCACGTCTCCGTGTGCTCGTCGAGTATCGTCTGCAGCCGCGCATTGAGCTTTTCGCGCTGAGCAAGCAGGTCGTCCAACTCGACTTCGCCTAGCACCGACCGAAGTCCCGTCTGTGCCGCCTGCTCTACGGCGAACCGGTAATTCTCGACTTCGATGATGGCCTTGTTCGCATCGGTCACGCGAAAATAGACGACCGCGTTCACCTTGAGCGACACGTTATCTCGCGTAATGATGTCCTGTGGCGGCACATCCCACGTCACGATACGGAGCGACACGCGCACCATTCGGTCGATCGGCCATACAATCATCACCAATCCGGGGCCCTTCTCCCGTTTCACTGCTCGGCCGAGGCGGAACACGACGCCGCGCTCGTACTCCCGCAGGACATTGATGCATCGCAGCACGAACAAGAGTGCGATGACGACGACGAGCACGCCGATGATCAGCGTGGCCGAAGGCAGAGTCAGGTTGCCGTTCATGCAAAACCTTGAGGACGAGAAGCGTCAGCCGGCGACGCATAGAACGATCCCTCGGCTTTCCGATACCCGAGCCCGACGCGCGCCGAGTCATGGTCGGCATGATCACTGCGCTAGCTCAAACGCATGGCCAGCAAGTGCGTCGTCTACCAAGAGTCGCCAGACGCGCCTGACGAACTGAGAGCGGGCCTGAGCGCTGCGCGACGTTCGACAATTCAGTGGCGTTCGCCGAGCGACCTGGTCGCCGGCGCGATCAACGACGATGACGCCGTCGTGCTCGTCGCGAATGGTGGATTGCTCGAACGGTTCGCTGCGCTCCAGCATTTGCCGGCTCACGTTGTCGTCGTCGCCGAAGACACGGACGCGTCAACCGCGTTCGGTGACCGCGCCGACATCACGCTGGTGGGCGCCCACGACCCCGCCATCAGGGCGAGTCTGCTGGACGCTGCTTGTCAGCTTGCCGCGTCGCGCGCCGAGGGCGCTCAGATGAAGCGCGACCTCGCGCGCGTCGACGATGAGTCGAGAGAGCTGAACAGAATCGGTATCGCGCTCATGCACGAACGCGATCGGACGGTGCTCCTCAGACTCATCGTCGCACACGGCAAACGACTCACGGAAAGCGATGGCGGCGGCGTCCTGATCCTCGAACGAGACGAGCACGGCAACGCGCACCTGCGTCCGGTCGTCTTCGAGCTCGACTCGCTGCCCGACATCGAAACTCCTACTGTCAGTTTTGCGGTCGGCAGCACGAGCATGGTTGGCCACGCGGCATTTACGAAGAAGCCCGTAGTCGTGGCCGACGCCGAAGCCTTACCGCCAGGGTCGACTTTCGTCGCGAGCGCGGATTTCAAACGTCGCTACGGCTATCCCGCACGATCGATGTTGGCCGTGCCAATGCTCACGCAACGGAGCGAAGTACTCGGCGTCGTTTTTTTCATCAATCGCAAGATCGACCCGAATGCGTCGATCATGGCAGACGCAGATGCCGACAGGTACATCGTGCCCTTCGCTGAGCGACACGTACGGCTAGCCCGTTCGCTCGCGAGTATAGCGGCCGTATCGATCGAGAATTCGGGTCTATACACGGAGATCGAACACATTCTCGAAAGCCTCGTGAAGGCTGCCGTGTCAGCAATCGACGCGCGCGATCCGTCGACAGCAGGACACTCGGTTCGTGTCGCTGCGCTCACGACGGCACTCGCCGAGGCGGTGCAGCGAACCAGCCACGGCCCGTATCACGATCTTCGGTTCACGGAAGAGCAAATGCGCGAGCTGCATTTCGCCGCGCTGCTTCACGACATCGGCAAGGTGGCGGTTCGCGAGGATGTGCTGATGAAAGCGAAGAAGCTTCCGCCGGTGCTGTGGGAGCGCGTCGACTCACGTTTCGATCTGATTCGTCGGACGCTGGAACTCGAGCACTACAAGCAGCTCGTGGCCGCGTGCAAATCCGATCGCGCCGATGCAGCGAGCGTCGCGCGCCTCGACGCCGAGCTTGACGAGCGCTTGCGCGACGTGGACCGGCTCCGCGAAATCGTTCGCGCCGCCAACGAGCCGTCCGTCGTCGACGAGCCGCATTCCATCGAGCTGGGAAAGATCGCTCAGCGCACCTTCCCGGTCGAAGGCGGAGGCTCGGCGCCGTATCTCACGCCGGACGAGCTGCGCTATCTCCAACTGATACGCGGAACGCTCGACGCTGGCGAACGCGCCGAGGTGGAATCACATGTCGCCAAGACGAGCGCGTTTCTCGAGCGAATTCCGTGGACGCATGATTTGAAGAACCTCGTCGCGTACGCCTCCGGCCACCACGAAAAACTGAATGGCACTGGCTACCCGAGGCATCTTCAGAACGACGAGATTCCGATTCAAACGCGAATGATCACCGTCGCCGACATGTTTGACGCGCTCACGGCGAACGATCGCCCGTATAAGCCTGCGGTGACGGCGGAGCGAGCACTCGAGATCATTCGCGCGGATGCAGATGCCGGCCTCGTCGATCGAGATCTCGTGGACATCCTCGCCGAGAGTAAGGTCTACCGCAAAGTTCTCGACGAAGATTGGCGTCGATTGTAGGGCATCACACAGCGCTGCTCGTCACTGGAGCCACGCCCGTGTATCGCGCACGCGGCCGTATGATCTGATCGACGGCGTACTGCTCGATCGCATGCCCGATCCAGCCGATCGTCCGGCCGATCGCAAAGAGCGTTAGCCCCGACGCTGCAGGCAATCCGAGTACGCGCGACACGGCGCCAAGCCCGAAGTCGAGGTTGGGTTTCTCGCCGGTCAATGACTCGGTCACGCGCGCGAATTCACGAACGAATCGGAGTTCGGGCGATCGTGGAAATCGATCGTCGAGCATCTCGAGGAGCGCGGCCGAACGCGGATCGCCGTTTCGATACAACGGATGCCCGAATCCGTCGATACGATTTCCCTGCCTCAGTCGCTCGGCCAACGCCGCGCGCACGGACCGCTCGCGCCGTGTCGCCGCGAGTAGCGACTCGACGCGTGCTGTGCTCCCGCCGTGCTTCACCCCCTCGAGCGCCGCGAGGCCCGCGACGACGACGGCGTACGGCGGTGAACCAGCGGACGCCACACAGCGCGCCGTGAACGCCGAAACATTGAGTTCATGGTCGGCGCAGAGAATCAGTGCGGCGCGAATCAGCGCTTCGCCGCCGGCTCGCACGCCCCAACCGCGGGCCAGCGCTGCGTCGATGCGCTCGTCGCGCGCGCGCTGCGCTACCGCGCCAATCATCAGATCGAGGATGCGGCCTGCGGTTCGCGCCACGCCATCGGGGCGAAGGTCGAAGGCCAGTGTATCGGCCACCGACGCGTGCACGAGCGCCGATTGCGCTCGCACGATGTAAGGATCGTCGGTTGCCGCACGATTGCCCCGAGCGACGGGCGTGTTCATCGGCGCCATCGGTGTCTCGACGTCGAGGCGGCCGGTCCAGATGAGCCGCGCCACGGCTTCGACCGTTGCGGTCCGCGCGAGCGTCACCGCGTCATGGCCGCGATAGTACAGTGTCTCGTCGGCGATCAACGTGATGGACGATTCGAGAACTGGCATGCCCCATTGCAACGCGTGCGCCGCGACCTTGTCGGGATTGCGCCGTTCCTCGGCCCGCCGTTTCAGGCGATCGACATCCTCTCGCGAGTATCGGCGCGCGCGCGTTGCGCCGGTTCCCGGCGCTGAACGGATCAGGCCGCGACTGACGTACGCGTACAATGTTGCTCGCGTGACCTTCAGGGTGCGCGCCGCTTCGGCTGCCGTGATCCACTGGTCGTTCGATGGCATATTGATCAATCAATCAACGTTGACGCAATCATGCACTGATCCCTACGTTTTCGCCATGGCACACGACAACACGATCTCCAGCGGCCTCGAAGGCGTCGTTGCGGCAACGACGCGCCTCAGTCATGTCGACGGCGAGGCAGGCGAACTCATCATCGCCGGATTCCCGGTCGGCGAACTGGCAGCACACGCCACCTTCGAGGAAACCACCTGGCTCCTCTGGCACGGCGACCTGCCCACACCGGACCAACTCGACGCGTTTCGCATTGACCTCGCGGCACGGCGCGCGTTGCCGCCGGCTACGCTCGCAATCCTGCGGGAATCCGCACGCGCTCGCATCGACGCGATGGACGCACTCCGCATCGCGCTCGGCACTGTCTCGCTCCGCTCGAGCGAGGCATCGGATATTGTCGCGATTGCCCCAACGATCGTCGCGGCATTTGCTCGTTTGACCGCCGGTGACGAGCCGATCGCGCCACGCGCCGACCTCGGTCACGCGGCGAACTACCTCTACATGCTCACCGGTGTTGCGCCAGACGTCGAGCGCGTCCGCGGCCTCGAGACCTATCTCAACACCGTCGTCGACCACGGCCTCAATGCATCGACATTTACGTGTCGCGTGATCACGTCCACGGGTTCCGATCTCGTCTCGGCCGTCGTCGGCGCGGTCGGAGCGCTCAAAGGTCCGCTGCATGGCGGCGCGCCCGGTCCCGCCCTCGAGACCGTGTTCGAGATCGGCGATGCGTCGCGCGCCGAGGAGGTGTTGCGTCGAAAGATCGAGGCGGGCGAGCGGCTGATGGGCTTTGGGCATCGCGTGTACAAAGTCCGTGACCCGCGCGCCGATGTTCTCGCAGCCGCGGCCGAGCGACTCTTCACGCGCGCGGGCGACATGCGGCTGTACACGCTGGCGCGCTCCGTCGAAAGCACTGCCATCCGCCTGCTCGAGGAGTACAAACCCGGACGCCGGCTTCAGACCAATGTGGAGTTCTACACAGCACTGCTGCTCCACGGTCTCGAACTCGACGTTCCGCTGTTCACGCCGACCTTCGCTATCAGCCGCGTGAGCGGTTGGATTGCCCACGCGTTCGAGCAACGCGCGCTCAACCGCCTCATCCGGCCAAAGTCAGTGTATGTCGGCCCGCGCGATAGACAGTGGAGCGCCGAGGAGTCCATGGCCGGCTAGCTTTTGCCGGATGTCATCTAAAGACCAAGAGACGATCATCGGCGCGGGCGGACTGCCCAAGGTCGTCGTCGTCGCACCGGACGGTGCGCGCATGGAGGTGTATCTCCACGGCGCGCACGTCACGTCATGGATTCCGGCACGCGGCACCGAGCGACTGTTCGTGAGTTCGACGTCGGAATTCACTTCCACCGCAGCGATTCGCGGCGGAGTGCCGGTCATCTTCCCGCAGTTCGCGAGCGAAGGACCGCTCCCGAAACACGGATTTGCGCGCACCGCGCAGTGGGAGCTTATCGGCCCGCCGACATCAGACGCTCACGCGGCGACCGCGACGTTTCGGCTCCGCTCATCGCCGGCGACCATGGCGATCTGGCCTCATGCATTCGACGCCGAGTTCACGGCGCGCGTGCAGGACCAATCCCTTGAACTCGCGTTGACGATTGCCAATACCGGCAACGAGCCGTTCACGTTCACGTCCGCGCTGCATACGTACCTGCGCGTGGCCGACGTACGCGAGACTGTCCTTCACGGCCTGGCTGGATGCCACTACCGCGATACCGCTGACGGCGGCGCACGACGAGTCGAGTCGGCCGAGCGACTCGTCATCGAGAGCGAGGTCAATCGGATCTACCGAGACGTGACCTCGCCACTCGAGGTACAGGAACCGCAGCGTGTCACGCGCGTGGAGATGGACGGTTTTCCCGACGTCGTGGTTTGGAACCCGGGACCGGTTACGGCCGCCACGCTATCGGACCTCGAGCCCAACGGTTATCTAAGGATGGTCTGCATCGAGGCGGCCGCGGTGGAATCACCCATAACGGTGGCGCCCCATGGGCGGTGGCGGGGGAGTCAGCGTCTGACTGCCGTCTAACGATCAGGCTGAAACCTGGAATCCGTAGGTCCCGTAAAGGGTGGACACGAAGTCTAACCAAATTCCGGCACGCCTGATTATGGATCTCTATCACATAGTACTCTTCGTCCACATCGTCACACTCGTCGTCGCCGGCGGTGTCTCGGCAATCACCAAGCTTGCCGAGACTCGTCGACATCGCGCCCGTACCGTGGGTGAGGTCCTCGAGTGGCACAATGTGTTGGCGTCGGCCTCCAAGATCTTTCCGATCTGTCTGGCCGTGTTTGTCATCACCGGCTTCTACATGCTCAGCGTCACGCGACTTGCCATCTGGTCGACCGGGTTCGTGGTCGCAGGAATCGTTGGCGTTTTGTTGCTATTCGCCAGCGGCACGTTCCTGGGAATCAAGGGCAATGGACTCAAGCAAGTACTGGAAGGAATGGCGGCGAAGGGCGCCGACCAACCCGCGCCCAAACTGGTTCCACCGCCCTTCGTCGTCGCCCTCGCAAAGATCAACCCGTTTATCGCGTTGGGAGTGGCGTTCGATATGGTGACGAAGCCCACGAGTATTCCAGTCGCGATGAGCGTTCTGGCAATTGCTATCCTGTTGGGTGCCGCGCTCGGTATGCGACGTCCCGCGCCCGCGAAACAGATGCGCACGGCGTAGCGCGCGACACCCTGGTCAGTATTTCCACCAGGGTGTCGTAGTGCCGTCTGGTTTGTGGCGCACGGCGTGTGCGGCCATTTCGCGAATGCGATCCGTCGCCGTGCCCGGTCCGCTCCAGCAGTGCGGCTTTCCATCGCCGTACATGAAGAAACCCTCATAGTGCGGATTCTGTGTCGTCTTCATCCACGCTTCCAGCTCGCGCGTCGCTCGGTCGAGCTGGTAGGTATCGTTGTCGCCGACGTACACGTGGATCTTGTCGACCAGCTTTGGGCCGACCGTCGTCCAGTTCCGCTTCAGGTATTCCAGTAGGTCGAAGTTGTCTTTCCAATACTGTGCGACTGTCGGGTCAATCACGCCCGTCGTCTTGTCAAAGAGCGGCTTGAAGTATCCGTCGTCGCCAACCGGCCCGAACACGGCCGACCAGATGTCGAGCTGTCCGGTGCCAGATCGTCCCTTTGTGCCGTTCACGAGCTCCATGTAGTTCCGCTGCTGCGACGTCTGGCGCGGCGAGTAGTCGAGCTCACGCGAGTTGATGGTCGGCTCTCGGTACCATTCCATGTCCTTCCAGAACGCGTTCTTATCCTTGTACGCGTTGATTCCCTCCACGTCGGTAAACGTGACGGGATCGGGACAGCCGGACCAGGTGCCGCCAAAGAAGTCCGGATGGTAGATCTGCAGCGCCAGCGACTCCCATCCGCCGGTGGATCCACCGTCGAGCCAGCGCGCCCACGGCTCCTTGATCGTGCGAAAGCGTTTCTCGACTTCTGGTATGAGTTCTTTCATGACTGCGTCACCGTACGGGCCGACGTTCACCGAATTCACGGCGTACGAGTCGTCGAAATACGGGGCGGGATGCTGAAAGGTCACGACGAGCACACGCGGGAAATCGTCGCGCATCCACTCGTGAGACACCGGACTGTCGGCACCGGTCTCGGGGAATCGTAGCGGTGCGGCCGTGCTGAAGTGTCCTTGATCGTACAAGACCGGGTAGCTCATCGAAGGCGAAGTCTCGTAGTCGCGCGGGAGGAGCACCGTGGCACCAAGGTAGATCGGTCGCCCCCAGAACTTCGTGAGCATCGGGCTTTGAAAACGGAACCGCTTCACGAACTTCGTGTCGGCCAACATCGCGATCGGTGGAATCACGTGCGACGCATCGATCCGCACCTTGAAGGGCTTCGACGGATCGAAGTGAATCTTCTGCACGTCGCTGTACAGGTTGCCCGGCGAGCGGCTCCAGTTCTGGCCCTCCCACTGATCGTCGTGCATCCAGAGGACACGTCCGTCGGCGCGCTTGAACTCCGAGTAGACGTTCACGAAGCCTTGCACGTAGTAGTCGCCGACCGGAATGTCGCGCATGTCCCACACGGGATGTCCGAGATCGCTGGCGTCGACAACGGCAGGGGCACCCGCGGCAAGCCGCTCGACGTCGCGTCCGAAGAAGGGGGCGCCCAGCCGGCCAACCAGCGTTCGCGGTTCGGGCGCGCTCGTCTTGGACAGGATGACGTAGACGCGGCCGGTGACCGGACCATCGTGCGCGGCTGCCGGATACGTGATCTCGAATCGCAGCGTCGACGGGTCAACGCGTGGGCCAGGCGCGAGCTGCTGCGATTCCGCTGCTAGCGTCGCTGGAGTCTGAACGGCGCGTCGCGCTTGTTGTGCGTTGCTCGTCGTGAACGCGGCAAACGAAAGACCCAAAAGGATACCGAGCCGAGCGACGTACCGATTGGACATGTGAAGCCTCGAAGTGTGTGTCGACGATCGCAGACTCACCTCAAAATCCGACGTCGAGATTCAGACGCAGCGGGTTTGGACACGAATAACACGAATCAAACCGAATCGAACCGTGTGCGTCCACGGTGCATCGTCGCCTAAAATGCCAACGGTTCGATTGATTGTCATTCGTCGCATTCGTGTCCAAAGGAACGCCGTGCAGGCTTGAGAATCCAGACTCACTGCTGTTTTCGGACGCGGGCCTAAGACACTCCGGGGATAGCGTCGCCGGCATACGATGGCGCGCCGAAGCGGCGCACATCCGAGATGCTGAGCAAGACTCCGACGCTGACGAGGATGCAGGATGCCGCCGAGGCCAGCGCCGCTTGCGGTCCGAGGAGCGCGACTGCCGGCGCCGCGAGAACGTAGCCAAGCGGAGTTAGGCCCATGTCGGTCAGCTGGACGACGGACATGACGCGCGACAGTACGCCAAGTGGGACCTCTCGCTGGATTGCTGTCAACGTCAGTACGCTCAGCACCGCCGCACCCGCGCCGAACGCGATGCCTCCGACGAGGAGCACGACGAGCGGCGCACCGACGGCGAGAAGAAAGAGCAGCGGAAGGAGTGAGCAGACCGCCAGTTCGACGGCCACGAGGGAGCGCTTGGGCTGCCATCGCATCGCTCCAATCGCCCCCGCAAGCGCGCCCGCTCCAACCATACCCAGTAGCACGCCCCAAGCTCGCGCGCCGTTCGGGAGCGTCGCGAGCAGAGTCGGCGCGATCACACGGAACGGCGCGATCGCAATCAGATTCAGCAACCCAAATTGACCGACCACCAGCCACAGCCAGCGTCTCTCGGCGTACGCCTGAAATCCTTCTCGAAGATCGCGCCAGACATGAGGGTTCTTTGATAGCTTCGACGCTTGTGCATCCGGCCCAAGCCGAACGAGAAGGAGACACACGGCGCTGGCCGCGTAGGACAACCCATCAATGCCGAGCGTCCATCCTGGGCCAACGCCAATGACGATCAGGCCCGCAATGGAGGGTCCGATGATCATGGCGAGCGCAGTCCCCGTTCTCAGAGCTCCGTTCGCGCGCGCCAGATTCTGCTTGTCCACGATCCCAACGAGAAACCCGCTACTCGCCGGCCCGAAGAAGGCGTTGCCGACGCCAACCAGCGCGGTCAGCGTAACGATCAGCGCGAGCGAGTGAGAGCCGCCATCAAAGCGACAGCGAGCGCAATCTGGGCAACACACCGAAGCATGTCGCTGCCAATCATCACGCCGCGGCGCGACCAGCGATCTCCAATCACACCGCCGATCAGCAGCAGGGCGACAGTCGGGATGGTTTGCGCCGCAAGCACGAGTCCGAGCCCACCCGCTCGCAGTCCGGCGTCCAGCACCGCGAAGCTCAGAGCTACGGGTACCATGGCTGTACCGATCGCCGACAGCGTGGCGCCGGCTAGATACAATCTGAAATTGTGGCTGAGCGGCGTTCGGACGGGATTCGTAAGCGTGTCGCTCATACGGCCTCGTGGGTCGTTACATGACGCAACCTTGCTCAATCGCCGTCGCTAGGAGGGGGAAGGACGGCGCCGAAAACGTACGGTGGGTCACGATCAGGCGCCAATCTCTACAGCGACCTGGGCTGGCACTAGGGTTCCTTCGGGACTCTACCGCGTACGCCCGGGACCGATCAACATCAGGCGATTGAACAAAACCACGTGCCACCGACGTCGAGGGCCGAGGAGCTACATGACGAATCCCATATTGGTCGTTGCCATCGTTATCGCCGCGGCGCGCCTTCCGGCGCAGACGCCGGATTCATTGCAGGTCAGTTGCGACGGACGTCTCGTGACTGCCATCGACGTCCATCCACAGCCGCCGGCGCTCGTTGGCACTGAACTGTCCGGGTGGCGACTCGCTGCGAAGTACGCGGTTTTTCAGTCGAGCACCACGCGCGAGACGACCGTTCGCTCTTTCCTCCGTGCGAAGGTTGGCGATCGATGCTCGGATCATTGGCTGGGCGAGGTGGCCCGAGTGCTCCGTGCGCAGCCCTATCTCGCGTCGGTCGCCGTACGCACTGCGAACGATGGGAACGATGGTGTCCGCCTGATTATCGAGACCGTCGATGAAGTGCCGGTGATCCTTGGTGGCGGCTACACCAAAGGAGGATTGTCGAACATCAAATACGGGAACGCGAACATCGGCGGTTCGGGGCTCTCGGCGTCCACGCAATGGCGCGACGGGCGCTTCTATCGCGACGGTCTCTCGCTCTCGTTGCGACAGTACGGTTTGTTCGACCGACCACTCGTCGCGTCGCTCGACGTTGTCCGCGATCCAGTCGGCGGACAGTTTACTGCCGCAATCACGCAGCCATTTCTCAGCGATCTGCAACACATCGCGTGGTACGCAGGCGGGACACAGAACACCTCGTACCGTGGGTTCGTACGCAGCTCCGGTCCTGACCTCTCGCTGCCGATCACGCGGGACATCTGGGCAATGGGCGGCGTTGCTCGCTATTCATGGCGCGGCGCGAGCGTGCTGATTGGTCCGCTGTCGACATACGAGCAGTCGCGTCCTGACGCATCTGGCGTGATCGTCGCGGAACGCGGACTGATTCCCGCCGACACTTCTGTTCTCGAAGGACGCTACGCGCCGTATCGCGCATTCCGCGCCGGCGGTGCAATCGGTCTTCGCGTTCTCGACTACCTACATGTGCAGGGATTCGACGCACTCCTTGGCGAGCAAGATCTCGCGCGTGGCGTGCAGGTGGCAGCAACGGCGCAGCGCGCGCTCTCGGGTACCGCGGGAATGGGCGGATCGACACTCGTCACCCTCGACCTGTACTCTGGTGCGGGCACCGCACGTTCATTCGCCGCGCTCCGGCTCGAAGGCGACGGCTTGGCCGGCGCGAGCGGAGAAAGCTGGAGCGATGCTGCGCTCAGCGGCCGCGGCGCGTGGTATCACAAGAGTTCCGACGTCAGCGTGTTCGAAGCGAGCGCCGAGTTCGCGGGTGGATGGCGTGAGCGACTTCCGCTGCAACTGTCGTTGGGAGAGACGCCATCTGGAGTGCGCGGCTACAACGGAACGGCCATCGCGGGCGGGCGCCGCGCAGTGCTCCGGCTCGAGGAACGGCGGACGTTGTTCTCGACTGGCAGGCTTGCTCAGTGGGGCGGCGCGCTGTTCACCGACATTGGCAAGACGTGGTCGGGCGACGTCCCGTTCGGCGAAACGACCGTCGCGCGCGGAAGTCTCGGTGTCTCACTCCTTGCGGCCGTACCACCCAAATCTCGGCGGATGCTGCGCGCCGACCTCGTCATGCCAGTCACTGGCGGCGCCGCGAAACGTTGGATGTTGAGAGTTTCCTCAGTGGACGCTACGCGCGAATTTTGGCGCGACCCGAGCGATCTCGCGCCGGTGCGGGCCGGAATGCCTGCATCACCGATTTTCGGCTGGCCGTAGGAGCCGAGTTTTCATGCGCCCTTGGTGGCCGGAAGTGCGACTCTGAACTCGGTGTGGCCGGGCTTGGAATCGAAATCGATTCGTCCATGGTTCGCTTCCACCAACCGTCGAACGATGTCGAGACCCAGGCCCGTACCTTGTCCCACTGGCTTTGTCGTGAAAAACGGATCGTAGATGCGTCGCTTGATTTCATCGGGAATTCCCGGACCGTCGTCGATTACGCGAATGACGACGTTCGGCCCTTCGGCGCTCGCGTTGATGGTCACGCGACCGCCGCCGTTCACCGCGTAGAGCGCGTTGTCGATCAGGTTCATCCACACCTGATTCAGTTCGCTGCCGATTCCGAGTGGTCGTGCGAGGTCGTCCGCAGCGTTTAGCGTTAGCGACGCCGCTTTGGCCCGCGCCTTGTGTCCCAGTATGGCCAACGTGTCGGTGAGTCCCTGACGCAGGTCCACTGGCTCCGGCGTCGACTCACGATCCATGTACGTCATTCGCCGCACGGAACTCACCAGATCGTGAACGCGCGATGACGCACGCTCGACGTCGTGCGCGAGAAAGCGCACGTGGCTGCTCGCCGCCATCCACCGAACTGCAACGACAAGCTTGTCGCGCGACAACGTGCGCGCCAATCGATCGAGCGCATCCGTCGAAACAGCCGACTCGGCGAGCGCAGTGCTCGCCGAGTCGTCCATGCCGTGCTGCAGGAGCCAGTCAGCGATCGTTTCCTCGCGATCAGCGCGTTCGAGCGGGGAGAGAGAGATCGTCGTGGGTGCCCGGAGACACGTCACCCGCACGCTCTCGACGGCCGCTCGCTCGGACTCGTTCAGCTGTGCCGCGCCGACGGCGAGTGCCGCCTCTTCGGCTTCGGCAACGGCATCGCCAAGGAGCTTTGCGCCGCGCGTCGCGGCGGATGCCGGATTGTTCAATTCATGCGCGAGCCCGGCGGCGACGCGCCCCAACGATGCCGCCTTCTCCCCTTCGAGATCGCTCGCTCTGAAGGTCCGCGCGCGATCGATCATCGCATGCACGAGCGCGGCGGTCGTGTGCGGACAGGACACCGGCATCTGGTTCACATAGTCGCGGTCGAGGCACATCATTTCCGTCCGCTCTTCGACCGCGGAATCGCCCGGCGATATCGCGATACGCGAGTAGGGAAAGACTCCCGTGACGTCTCCGTCGCGCCAATCCATCACCTTGCGCAGGCTGCCGCCAACGTCGGCGAGGTGCGACACCCGTCCCTTGAGGATGACGTACAGCAGATTCACCGGGACGCCTTTGCTGACGACCCGATCGCCCGGCAAGAAGTACCCGCGTGTGCCGCGTTCGATTATCCAATCGAGCTCGTTTTGCGGTGCCGCCGACAGCGTTCTGTGCGCGCGCAGCGACTCGACGATCGTGGGATCGTCCTTCGCTGGCCTGAGATCACGTAACGAGGCGGTCATCGGCTGACATCATGGTGAGATATGGAAGTGCAACTGGTTCTTGTCATCGACTTACTTCAGCCGTCGCGTTCTTTGTGCGGTGCCCGCCGCATTCGCGAGCTTCTGCTTGAACGTGCAGGCGGGTCCTGTCCCCTCCGGTCGCCACTCGGTGCACCCCATGAACCGGCCGTAAGGTCCGTCGCGTTCGACCAAAGCGCCCTGACCGCAGGAGGGACAGAGCTCGGCGACGAACGCGCACGCCGGCGCCGTGCAGCGGAAACCGGATCGTTCGCGAACGAATGCGCCGACTCCGCAAGCCGGGCAGAACTTCGCCTTACCTTCGCAGAGTGGATAGTCGCTGCATCTCCAGAACTGGCCAAGCTCGCCCTGCCGGCGCAAGAGCCGCCCACCCTTGCACGTCGGACAGGCAATGTGCGCGTCCGCCGCAACGGAGGGTACTACCCACTGCCGGTATTCAGTGCGCTCGATCTCCTCGACGAACTTTGATCGACGTGCCGGGTCCGTGAGGATGAAGCACCTGAATCTCGCTCGCGTGAGCGCGACGTAGAAGACACGTCGCTCCTCCGCGTTTCGAACGCGCCGTCTCCAGCCAACACGAGATCGAGCACTGGGTCATCAACCGCCTCGGCCGGAAACCCCATCCAGCCTTCGACGACATCCAAGATGACTGTGTAGTCGGCTTCGAGTCCTTTCGAGCGGTGCACCGTCAAGAATTCGAGCGCCAGATTGCTATGTCGGCGCGCTATGCGTTCCCAGAGCTTCGGCTTGGTGTGGTTATACCGTCCGAGCACCAGCACCGTCGGCCGTTGGTCCTTCGCGGCGGGTGCAGCACGCCACTCGCGTACCGCGTGGCTAGCGACCCGAGTGAGGACGCGGTCGAGCGTCTCGTCCGTCCTCTCGCCGGCGGCAGAAGCGTGTACCTCGATGGCCGGTTCACGCAGTGTGCGATGCGACACCAAGTTCTTCTTGAGTTGGAACGGGTTCTTCTGAACGAAAGTAGAACTCGCGGCCAACAACTCAGCAGTGAAGCGATGTGTCAGCGTGAGATCGCAGCGGCGCGTGACACCGAACACCTCGTTGAATCGCGTCATCTGCTCGATATCGCTGCCGGTGAATCGGTAAATGCTCTGCCAGTCGTCGCCCACGCAGAACAGCCGACGGTCAGTGACCTGGGCAAGCAGCGCCCGCAGGAGTCGACCTCGCCCACGTGAGAGATCTTGAAACTCGTCGACAATCACATGCGTGAAGGGCGAGACGAACCGTCCGGTCTCCACTCGTTCAGTCGCCAGGGCGATCATGTCGTCGAAGTCGATCGTGCCCGCAGCGGAGAGCGCGGCCTCATAGAACTGGAGGACTCGCCTGAACACGCGGAGGAAGGCCACGGCACGCGCCTGTGAACGCCTTCGGTTCTCTGCCCCCGAGAGTGACCGCGCGGCGGCTTCGACCTCCTCGAGTGTCCAGAGGTTCCCCTTGAACAAGTTGAGGAACGTCACAAGGAGTCTCGCGATGGGATCGACGAGCTTCTGTTCCTGCGCTGCAGCGAACACCGCTTGGGGACTGAGCGGCCGCGGCGTCACCCCCGCCGCACGAAGCTTCTCCTCGAGCAGCCGGAGGAGATAGCCCTCCTGCTGTTCGTAGGAGTACGTCTCGATCAGGCGAGTGCCGAAGTCGCGATGCGTTTTCCGCTTCCACTCCATCTCGTCCCGATACTTCTCGCGCTCTACGAACGGCGCAGTGTTTCCGTTGCGATCGACACCGAAGTGCTCCAGATAGATGTCGTAGTCCGTGAGATGAAAGTCCGGCTGGTACTGACGGTGCTGTACGGTGGCCGTATCGTGCTTGTATGGGTCCTCGTATCTGTAGGCTACGCCGTTCACGAACAGCCAATTTGCAATGAAGAGTTCCTCGTAGCTCTTGACCTTCTCGCCCTGAAGGGTACGGATGTCTAGACCCAGAATGAGCTGGTGGTATTCGTGAGCGTTTTCATATGAAAACGATGATTGGTAAGGAAATTGGAAATGGGACAAAAACGCGGTAGTATCGCCCTGTGTTTCTGGATCGTCGACCAGGGCCTTGAGATACTCCGTTAGCGCTATGGCCAGCGAATACGGGTCTTCGGCGAACTTTGACAGCGAGGGGCGCACACCGTCGGCGGCGGCCACGATCTCGAGGCCGAGTGAGTGGAATGTCGCGGATCGAATCTGCTCGGTGGCGCTTTTCCCTATCGTCGAGGCGATGCGTTCCGTCATCTCCGCCGCCGCTTTTTTGCTAAAGGAGAGCAGCAGGATCTGGTCAGGCCTCGCTGCGCCGGTGCGGAGCAGATACCCAACCTTACCGGCGACCGTACTGGTCTTGCCTGTTCCGGCACCAGCAACGACGAGGCAGTTGTCTTCGTCGCGAAGAATCGCCTCCTGCTGTTCATCAGTGAGCGCGTGTTTTCCGCCAGCTGACGCGAACCACGCGGCGTGTTCCTGCTTCTTCCGCTGGACGAACTCGTCATTTCGTTTTTCGACGAGTCGTTCACCGTTGGCGAGATAGCGCCGACAATCGTCGAAGTCGCGTGCCACGTCAGTAGGCAGCGAGAGCGTGTCAAACGCGTCGAGAATTCCGCCGCGCAGTCCTCGCGTCTGCGATTGCCACTCCGTGAGTGCGGTTCGGTTGAAATACGCGTCGCGGTCGACAAGGCAACGCAATGCTCGAGCAGCGGTCTGGGCGAGCGGGGCGACGCCCCACGCTGCCCAGTAGAGCGCGACATGTTTGGCTGTCTCGCGTGGCATTCCGCGCACGCGGCGGATGGTCCCGTCGTGCAGCTCGATGCTGAGCGTGTCCCAGAATACTCCACGCTTAGCGTTGACCGCGCGAACGTCCCGACGCGACAAACGAACTTCGCCACGGCGGCCTAAGAGTACCAATTCGCTCGGCTGGACCTCCACCGAGATTGGTGACTGGCGGAATAGCAGCCTTGCGAAGAAGCTCGTCGACGACTGTCGTGACGCCGCAGTCATCTGCTTTGGGCGATCAAGGAGTGCCACACAGTCTCCCCAAAGACCATCAGCGAAGAGCACGCGTCAGCCGCGCCGGATCAGGCCGCGCTCGATGAACGGCGGATCCCGTTCGCCAACCGGGGCTATTCCGTGACGATCATTGCGCGGCCCATCCGGGGAAGAAGCAGGCCAATTGGAAGACCGCGGGCGTCTCGCTGGGGCGAACACCGCCCGTCGCGGAATACTTCGAGCTGAACGGCTACCCCATCCGATTCGACGGTGCCCAGCCCGACTAAGACATTGCGCTTGAGTCCGCGATGCTCGCCACGCCTCGTCGTCGACCCCTCAAAAGTGCGACCGACGGAATTTTTAGATATCTCTAACAGCTCGCGCGTCGGCACCGCGGACCTGTTCCGGCGTTCACCCCTGCAGCCGGCCAAACGCACCCGCGGCGACGAACCGGCCAGGGCCGATCTCGAGCTGCACCCGCTCCTCGTCAACCCCGTACGCCGTTTCAGTATACCATTGCGGTCCACATCTGCCCGCTGCACCATTCAGGGGCTGCGTCCTCCGTTCTGCGCTGGAACGATGTGCGTTGACCGAAAGCCCCAGCTCCATTTCCCAGCAAGAACGGAAGAAGAGCGGCGCCACGAGGCACCGCTCTTCTTCCCGCGTCTCGATGCCCATGCTCCATCACCGCCTGTGTCACGATTGTGGAGATTCCGCTGATGCTCTCGTTCTTCCGTTCCGCTCTGCAAACCGCAGGCTTTGCGTTCGGCTGCATGGCGCTGGCCGCACCGCTGGCGCGCGCCCAGCAAGAGCCCTATCCCGGCTTCGATGCCTACGTCACGAAGGCGATGGCCGACGGGAAGGTGGCAGGATTGTCGCTCGCCATCGTACGCAACGATTCCGTGATCTACATCAAGGCCTACGGCGTGAAGGAAGTCGGTAAGCCGGACAAGGTGGACGAGAACACGCTGTTCGAGATCGGGTCGACCACCAAGACTTTTACGTCGACGTTGGTGGGCATCATGCAAACCGACGGCAAGCTTCGCTTGGATGACAAGATTTCGGCCCACCTTCCTGATTTCCGGCTGTACGACCCCTATGCGAGCGCCGAAGTCACCGTCCGGGACGCGCTCTCACATCGCACCGGCCTGGCTCGCGGCGAATTGATGTGGCTAGGCTCGGGACTGTCACGCACGGAGATCATCCATCGCCTGCGGTTCCAACCGCCCGCAACGAGTTTTCGCTCGGCGTATGCTTACAACAATCCGATGGTCGTCGTCGCCGGCGAAGTCGCGGCGAAAGCGGGCGGCAGCACCTGGGAAGATCTGATCCAGCAGCGGATCCTCACGCCCCTCGGAATGACGCGAAGCACGCCGTTGGTGAAGGATTTCAGCCGAGTGTCCAACGCTGCCACGCCGCACGCGATGGGTCCTTCCGGATCGTACGCGCAGGAACATGAGATCCTCGAGAACATCGGGCCCGCCGGCTCGATCAATTCGACGGCGCGGGACATGGCGCAGTATCTACGCTTCCAGATGGGTGATGGCACGTTCAACGGAAAGCGCATCATCTCAACCGCTGCGCTGCGCGAGATTCATACGCCACAAATGCTCATCGGCAGTGGCGGTCGAGGTGGCGCTGGGGTGGCACGACTCAACGCCTATGGGCTCGGCTTCTTTGTCGCAGATTTCCGCGATCACGTTTACTGGAATCATGGCGGCAACACCGTCGGCATGACCGCCGCGATGGGTATGCTGCCTACGGAAAAAATCGGCGCCGTCGTTCTCAGCAATCTCGACCACACCGGCGTACCAGACGCGATTGTGCGTTACGTGCTCGAACGGCACCTCAAAGTTCCGATTGAAGCCGTTGCTCAGAGCGGCCGTGGTGGTGGAGGCGGCGGTGGAGGCGGCGGTGGAGGCGGCGCCGGTCGCGGCAACGCTGCGCCGCCGGTAACGAGCACGCCGGCGCTGCCTTTGACCGCGTATGTCGGCACCTTCGTGGACAGTTTGTTTGGCGAAGTCACGGTCAGCGTGAAGGGCGACAAGCTCCACGCGGTGCGTGGCGGATTGAATGGCACGATGGAGCCAGTGAATCGTGACAACTTCACGTGGTCTACCGGGCTCACGGTACTTCCGACACTTCCGGTCGAGTTCCTCGTCGGCGCAGACGGACGAGCAAGCGCTCTCTCGATAACGTTCGGCGGAGAGTCCTGGCTCCTTAGCCGCAAGCCAACGCGAACGCCTGCGGGGGGAAACGGACAGGATAGACAATGAGCACCCGGAGCGCCGCACTCTGGGCTGACGCGGCCACAGTACACAACCTTCTAGTTTCGAGACGCTCAATGAATCGCATCAAGGTGATGGCGATGGTGTCGCTGTCTCTGGCGTTCGCGCCGCACCTATCGGCGCAAGGAAAGCCCACGATCGCGCAATTCCTGAGTCCCGCGTACCCCTCGAGCCTCGTGACGGCCAAGAAGGCGGACCGCATTGCGTGGGTCGCGTACGAGCGGGGCATGCGCAACGTCTACACGGCTGCCGCACCGGACTTCGCTCCGGTGCGGCTTACGAACTTCACGAAGGACGACGGGATCGAAATCAACACGTTGTCGCTGTCCGATGACGGATCGACCGCGTTGTTCGTTCGCGGAACGGGACCGAACCGGCAGGCGTGGGTTGCCAACCCCGCCACTGACCCAGACGGTGGGACCTTTGCCACATGGGCAGTGAGAACGAGCGGCGGACCAGCGTGGCGAGTTGCAGAAGGCGCCGGCTTTGCTGTCTCGCCTGACGGTCGCTACGCCATCACTGCACGGAACGGTCAGATCTATCGCGTCAGTGTCGCAAACGGCGGCGGCCCGAAGACAGCGATGGACACCGGTGGCGTCCCCTTTATCAAAGTGTGGGGAAGCAATGGTAGCCCGCAGTGGTCTCCGGACGGATCGAAGATCGCGTTTGTGAGTCTTCGCATGAATCACTCGCTGATCGGCATTTACGATGGGAAGACGCGCACGGTGGACTACGTCGACCCGAGCTTCGACTGCGACGGCACGCCGATGTGGTTCCCGGACGGGAAGCGTCTCTTGTTTTCTCGACGGCCTGGCGTGCCGTTTGGAAGACAAACACAGCAGGGCAATGGCAGTCTTGGTTTTCCCGCCGGGACGGCAGCCGTCCCGAGCGCCGCGAACGGTAGAGGAAGCGGGGACCTCGAA
The DNA here is from genome assembly GCF_055379415.1 of Leucogemmata humicola. Classification (NCBI taxonomy): domain Bacteria; kingdom Pseudomonadati; phylum Gemmatimonadota; class Gemmatimonadia; order Gemmatimonadales; family Gemmatimonadaceae; genus Leucogemmata; species Leucogemmata humicola. The sequence goes on along the minus strand of NZ_AP040875.1, from coordinate 5,106,419 downwards.
GCTGGTTGTAGCGCAGGACGTGGTGGTGGTGGCGGCGGCGGCGGCGGAGGAGGAGGGCGGGGCGGAGCGGGACGTGGAGGTGCCACCGCCAATCCGTTGCAGAGCTCACCAGGACTGTACAGCGCCACATTCCCGGGCGGTCATACTCAGTCGCTGATGGTGGCGGATGTCACCACGCGAAAAGCGCTCGAGGTGTGGCACAACGATTCGAAGGATCCTCTCTTTGCCAACATCGGCGCGATGCGCCTGGCTGGCGATCATATCGTGTTCCCGGTCCAGGTCCCGCGCGACGAGTGGGATCGGTTCTATAGCGTAGACCTGTCAGGCGAAGGAAATCCTGCGCCGGTGCGATTGACCACCAACGATGGTCTGATCGAAGACAGCGCAATTTCCCGCGACGGTCAGACGTTTCTGTATCAGACGAACGCGACCGACATCGAACGTCGACACATTTGGGCCGTCCCGGTAGCAGGGGGAACGCCGCGGCAAATCACCGTCGGGCGTGACGCAGAAACCGATCCGACGCCATTGGCTTCGGAGAAATACCTCGCCTACCTCTCGTATGGCGTAGCACAGCCGCCATCGGTGTCAGTGATGTCACGCCAGAGCGGCGCCACACGCGTCATCTTCCCGACGCTTGGCAAAGATTTTCCGCGCGCCGCGCACGTGACGCCGGAGGTTGTGATCACCAAGGCAGCCGATGGAATGGAGGTGCACAACCAGGTCTTCGTGCCGAAGGACCTGAAGCCTGGTGAGCGCCGTCCGGCGTTGGTATTCGTGCACGGTGGCCCGCCACGTCAAATGCTGCCGCTCTACCACTACATGGGGGCGTACACGTGGATGTATGCCTTCAATCAGTATCTGGCTGATCAAGGCTATATCGTAATCTCCATCAACTACCGCATGGGCATTGGGTACGGCCGGTCGTTCACCAATGCGCCTGGCACCATGACGAACGGCAACGCCGAATACCAGGACGTGGTCGCAGGCGCGAAATATCTGCAATCGCGACCTGACGTCGACTCAACCCGCATTGGCATCTACGGTCAGTCCTACGGCGGCTTGCTGACGGCACAAGCACTGGCTCGCAACTCCGACATTTTTGTGGCGGGGGCCGATCTCGCGGGGCTGCACCAGTATGTACCAACGATTTCCGACAGTTCGGTCGCGTACAAGTCGTCACCCATCGGTGCGATCAACGGCTGGAAATCACCCGTCTTCCTCTGGCAAGGTGATGACGACCGGAATCTGGATGCCTCGCAGACGATCGGACTCATTTCGCTTCTGCGCGCGCGAAATATCTACTACGAGCTCCTCGTGGTTCCGGACGACATGCACGAAGCCGCGTTGCATCGTCACGTGCTCGACATGTACGAGCATACCGCGGACTTTCTGCATCGCTTCGTCTGGGAAAAACAGACACCACCGTCTCGGAAATAGAGCGAGTACTATGTCATCTCGCGTTCGTACAGCCGCTGAACCGTCTACTCGTTCACAGGGAGTTCCCCGTATGAGAAGGCTACTAGTGAGAGCCGGCCTTCGCGCCGCGGTCTGCCTGGCACCAGCGCTCGCCCTGTCGAGCGCCGCCGCGCAGGAACCGTTTCCCGGCATGGAGGCCTACATCACCAAGGCGCTGCAGGCCTCGAAGATTCCGGGGATCGGCGTCGCAATCGTGCGCAACGACTCCGTGTTGTACACGAAAGGCTTCGGCGTTCTTGCGGCCGGATCGACGACCCCGGTCGACGACCAGACGTTGTTCGAGATCGGGTCGAGCTCGAAGTCGTTCACTGCGACGCTGGTAGCGATGGACGTCTCCGACGGCAAGATGCGCTACGACGACCGCGTCACGCGGTTCCTGCCAGATCTCAAGCTGAACGACCCGGTCGCCAGCGCCGAGCTCACCGTGCGCGACGCACTGACGCATCGAGCAGGATTGAGCCGCGGTGAGCTCATCTGGCTCGGCTCGGGCGCCACGCGTGCCGAGGTGCTGTATCGCGTTCGCTTCCTCAAGCCGCAGTCGCCGTTCCGATCACGATACTCGTATCAGAACATCATGGTGACGGCCGCCGGCGAAGCCGCCGCGAAAGCGGCCGGCACTTCGTGGGACGACATGGTGAAGCAGCGCATCTTCGTTCCGCTCGGCATGCGGTCGAGTGTATCGACGATGGTTGGACTGTCGACGCGCAACTTTGCGACCCCGCACGGAATGTCCGGCGACTCAGTCTATGTAAAGCCGCACACGAACATGGACAACATCGGCCCTGCCGGCTCCATCATCTCCAACGCGCACGACATGGCGCAGTGGCTGCGGTTTCAGTTGGGCGACGGCGTATACAACGGCAAACGACTCGTCAGCAGTGCCGCGCTGCGCGAGACCCACACGCCGCAGATCGTCATGGGCGCCATGGGTGGCGGCGGCCGTGGCGGCGCAGACTCGGTGCCCATCAATCACTTCAACACATACGGCATGGGCTGGATCGTCGAAGACTACCGCAAAGAGCTCGTCTGGCAGCACGGTGGAAATACCGACGGCATGACCACCGCCATGGGTGTGATGCCGGAGCAAAAATTCGGCGTCGTCGTGCTGAGCAACATGCTCAGTGCGCAACTGCCTGCTCAGATCATGCGGTACCTCTTCGATCGCCAGCTCAACGTGCCGACACATGAGCTGGTTGCGCGGGCGCCGCGCCAGCGCGCCGATTCCGGCGCGGTCGCACAGGCCGGTGCGCGTGCAACCGGCGAATCGCAGGTGCCGCTGGCCGCCTTCGTCGGCACCTACGCCGACAGCATGTACGGCGAGGCAACGGTGTCCATGAAGGATGGACGCCTCGAGCTCACACGCGGCGACTGGCACGGCCCATTAGAGTATTGGAACGCGACGAACTTCCGCTGGACCGTTCTGCCGAGCTCACCGACGGGCCCGATGTTCATGAAGTTCGAGGTCTCGCCGGAGAATCGCGTCACGGGCCTCTATTTCGGTCTGCCCGGCGATCAGAGCCTTCTTGCCCGAAAGGGAGCGGACGGGGGCGGCCGCGGTCGCGGGCGAGGCGGATCGTAATCCGGCGGCTCGCTCGAACGTTATACCTGACGCCCGAAGCGCTTTCACGCTTCGGGCGTTGCTGTGTTCAAGGAAATTGTTCGACCTTCAGCGTGTGCGTGCCCATCGCTGCAATCCGTGGGCATGTACGATGACATCGTGCTAGGTGTCGAACGTCGCCGGCCAGTCGATCGCGGTGGCTGCCGAGCCGTGGATGAAGTTCTTTCTCCCTGCGACTCGGGTAGGCAAGACGCGTGTCTCGCTCGCGCTACTTCGGCAGCGTCCGCCGAATGCGCTCCAGCCGCGTTCGCGTTTCCGTCACTTTGGGCTGAAGCTCGGGATCCGCCTGCTTCCAGAGCTCGACGAACGTGGCGTAGTGTTCCGCGGCGCGCTTGGTGTCGCCCTTTGCCTCGTACAGCTCGCCGAGCCGTTTGTGAACCGGACCGAGCGCCCAGTTGTCGGCATTGATGCGGCCGTTCTGCGTGACGGCGAGGTATCGCTCGAGGTTCGCGATCGTTGAATCAGCCTGATTCAGCTGATCGTACGCGCGGCCGAGCATCAGCGGCATGCAGAAGGAGCAGTTGATCGGCAGCCCGTCTGCACCGTTATCCATGCGCCGGAAAACCCGAATTGCCTCGTCCGGCCTCCCTTCGGCCATCAGCATGTTGCCCTCGGCAAAGGCCCGATGGCCAGGATACGACTGCCGATTGACGGAGTCCTTGGCCGCAACGTCGAACAGCTGTAACAACGGGCGCGCACGCTCAGGTGCGCCGGCAATCGAATAGTTGGCGACCGCGTCGAGAATTGCCCCGGTGGGTGATGCGGCCGTGAGGGGCATGGTGCGGATTGCCGAATCGAGCCTGGCGATCGCTCGCTGGTTCTGCCCGCGGAGGAACGCATCGTCGAGCGCCATCCGGAAGGGAATCTGCAGGAGATTCACAGTCGCGCCTCGCGCCTTGTTCCGCGCACGAACCTCGAGCGCGATGCTGTCGGACTCGCGAAGCCGGCCACGCACTTCCGCGATCTGTCGCACCAATCCGAGTAGGCCCGCCGATTGTTGCAGTATTCCTGCTCTCTTCGCGCTCGCCCTCGCGCGTGCTTCGGCCGAATCGATCTCGCCTCGCATGTACAGCAAGGTCGCTTCTTGGTATTCGGTTGGGTACTCGATCTTCCGTTCCCGCATCACGCGATACACGGAATCCGCCGCGTCGAACCTGCCTTCGTCAGCCAGCGTGAACGCGAGGTTGGCGTACAGAATGCCGCTTTCGGGCTCGACCACAATCGAGCGACGCATGAGCTGTTCGGCGCGGGCGATCTGTCGCGTCTGTCCAGCGATGATCGACAACGAGTTCAGCGCCTCGGCATCCATCGAGTCGACGCGCAACGCGCGCTCGTAGGCAGCGATCGCCTTCGGACGATCGCGTTTGTTCATGAAGTACGCGCCTTCCACATCGTTCCGCTCGAGCTCGGGCAACCGCGCGCGCAGCTTATACGCCGTCGACAGCAATGTGTCGCGCCGCGCCGCCTGGAGATTGGCATTCGAGAGCGTCGTGGAGAGCTGCAGGTACGCCGAGGCGAATCCGGAGTCCTTCGCAATCGCATCCTCGAACAGCGGAACCGCCTTCTGGAAATCCCCTTCGACGTCGTTGGCCCGGAGTGCCGCCGCATACGAACGCAGCGCATCGAGCGACGACGTTGCCACCTGGGCCAGCGGCGGAGCGTCCGCCACCGTCTTGAGCGATTCGCCGATCTTGCCGCGCAACTGCTTGGTGAGACGGTCGACGGCGGGAATGATGTCGGCCGCGCTGGCTGCGGACTCCTGATACACGGCCAGTTCGTCGCCCTTGGCGGCACTTACGAGCCGCGCTGTGATGATGAAACCCGTGCCGGCCGAGGCAATGTTTCCTGCGACGACGGCCTTGATGCCCCCGCGTTCGGCGATGTCGCGCGCAAGGGCAAGGTCGACGCGCGACGTCGCTGGTTTCTGCATGCGCTCGAGCGCCGCGACAATGCCGCTGGTCGGCACGAGCTGCACGGCACGGGACTGCGCCAGGTTCGTGCGCACCGCGACAGACACGACATCACCGAGCGCAGAATCCTTGCTGGCTGCGTCGAACGAGGCGACCAGTACCTTGTCCTGCGCATTCAATTTTCCCGCGGCAAGTAGCGACCCCGATGGACCGATGCCGAGCACGCGCAAAACGAGGTACCCAGCGACGAGCAGCGCGAACGTGGTGAGCGCCGCGATGCCACCACGTGCAGTGCGCGTCCACGACATGTGCGGACTCGCCTTCACGGCGAGTTGCGCGAGCGTGCCGTTCGCACTTGGCCGCACGACGCTTCCCTGAGGGGTGAGCGTTGGTGTCGCCTGCGCGACGCGTCGGGCGACGTACTGTGCGTACCCGGTGAACAGGATTACGGGAAAGCCGAGCGCCATCACGATGAGCGCGCCGGAGAAGATCCATTCGGGCAGGCCCTGCGTTGCAATGAGGAGACGCGCAACGATGGCGACGCCGATGAACGTTGCGGCATACACGCCCATCGCACGCAACAACAGTCCGCGCCCGTGAAATGGCATCGCGAGGCTCGGGCCCGACGTCGTTACCGCGAGTTCCTGCAGCAGTTCATCGGCGTTGGCGGGACGGTTTGCCGGATCCTTAGCAAGACAGCGGGTGATCAACTGCGCGAGTGCGGGCGGAGTGTCCGGGCGCAGCTCATCGATGCGACGCGGAATCTCTGCCATGTGCGCCGCCATCAACTTGTGCGGCGGGAGCCCGTGAAACGGTGGATGGCCGGCCAACAACTCGTACCCCATGCAGCCATACGCGTAAATGTCTGCGCGATGGTCAGTGGCGGGATCGCCCGCCGCTTGTTCCGGCGCCATGTACGCGGGCGTTCCAACCGCGGTGCCGAGCTGCGTGAGGGTTGCACCGGCGGGTCGCTCTTGCGCGGCCGCGATGGCCTTGGCAATTCCGAAATCGGCGACGACGGCCGAACGTCCGGATAGGAGAATGTTGTCGGGCTTGATGTCGCGGTGCACGACTCCGCGCTCGTGCGCGTAGGCGAGCGCCTTGGCCACGTCGCGAAGAATGTCGACCACCGCATCAATCGAGACAGGTCCCTTTGCCAGCCGCGCGCGGAGGCTCTCGCCTTCGACGTACGGCATCGTGTAATACGGCAGCCCGTCCAGGTCTCCGGCGCCAATCACCGGGACGATGTTTGCTTGCTGGAGGGATGCGGAGAGCTGGATCTCGCGCTCGAATCGTTCCGTCGACATCGCCGCCGCAAGCTCTGGTGCAAGCACTTTCACGACGACGTGCCGGCCCAGCCTGTTTTCGACCGCAACGAAGACCCGAGACATTCCGCCACCACCGAGCTCACGCTCGATCGTGTGCGTACCGCTCATCGAGTCTTGTACGCGTTGCCGAAGATCCATGTTGTGTCGGGGGCCGATTTGGGAGAGGCGGGAGCGGTAAACATGCAGATCTCAGCGCCCATGCACCAGTCGAAACGATTCATGGTCTGACATCCTCGTCGCCCATGTTGCCGAGCACTACCGCCGCATTGCGCTTCAGCCCACGAAGTTTCGCGCGCTTCATCGGCGAGCCCTTGAACGCGATTCGAAAATCCTCATCGCTCATCGCGAGGATGTCGCGCGCAAGCGTGCGCGAAGCTTTCCCTGCGATTGCCTCCCGCGCCGCGAACGCCGGCTCGCGCAATTCCTGCGAGAAGCGAACGTTCCATGGGCAGACTTCCTGACAGATGTCGCACCCGTAGAGCAGGTCGCCGATCAGCGGGCGCATTACTTCGGGAATTTCACCCTTCGCCTCGATGGTGAGATACGAGATGCACAGGTTCGAATCGAGCACCTGCGGCTCCACCAGCGCTTGCGTGGGACACGCATCGAGACACCGCCGACACGTGCCGCAATGATCGGTGGCGAACGGCTCGTCCGCCGTCAGCTCCAGATCGACGAGTAGCGCCGCAAGAAAGAAGAACGACCCAAGTCGCGGATTTATCAGCGTCGTGTTCTTTCCGAACCAACCAAGCCCAGCACGCCGCGCGAGATCGCGCTCGAGAATCGGCCCGGTGTCGACGTACGCTTTTCCCGGCACGCGTCGCCCAACGTGCTGCTCGATCCATCGATGCAAATCGTTGAGCCGCTCGAGAACGACGTCGTGATAGTCATCGCCGCGCGCGTATCGCGCGACTGGACCCGACGGCTCGCGCCCGCCGTAGTTCATCGCCACCACGATCGCGCGAGTCATTCCTTCCAGCGGCAGTCGCGAGTCGCGTCGCTTCTCCGCGGTGCGCGACAGATACGACATCTCGCCCTCGAAGCCCTTCGCGAGCCATGCGTCGAATTCGGGCGCCGTAGGTGCAGGACCGAGTGTCGTAATACCCACGAGATCGAAGCCGAGGCCGTAGCTCTGCGCCTTGATCAGCTGTTCGAGCGTGTCCTGCGGCGCGATCAATGGTCGCGCACCGCCCAGCGCGCGTACCGCACGACATCCTCGGGCGGCGGAACGATGTTCTCGTCGCCGTATGCCGTGTACATCCGCCAGCGCACATAGTCCTTGGCCGGCAGTGGGATGAACGGAAACCGTCGATACCAGCCGCGCGCCCGAAAGCGCCACGCCACGCGCAACAGCGCAACGCCGGTACTCGGGCTGCGCATCGACCGCAGGAAAAGCGAAAAACTCAGGCGTGACCAGGAAGGCATGGCTGAAAGATCGTCAGATAAACGATGCACCGTCCAGCCCGGACGGAATCGCTTTGCCCAGCGCCGCCAACGCACTCGGCATGACGTCGACGGTGCGCCGCGGTGCGCGCTGCACTGGTCGATTCGTCAGGAGCGGCACGAGCATATGCTCGCGATGCAACGCGCCGTGCGAGCTCACATGTGGAATCGGTTCGTATCGCGCACGAAAGTCCCAGTCGCGCGCCGCCGAGAGAATGATCTCGCCCGAGCGCGGTGCGAGCGCGAGGTGAATGATCTGCACGACGCTGTCGGGATAGTCAGTCTCGATTGTCGCGTCGTACGCTTCATCGCTCGTGAGGCCAGAAAGATCGCGACCAATTCCGAGCGGATCGCCGGAATCACGACGATAGAAATACCGATCGCCCTCCATCCACACCGATGCAACGCCGCTGGCACCAGAGTGGATGTCGACAGTCGACGCCCGCGGCACGAGAGCGAGATCGACGGAGGGAAGGGCCAGCACGGTGTTAAAGAGCTCTACATACCGGCCATTCAATGCGTCGGCGCGACGCTTTCGCGACGGCAGCTCGAGGTACAAATGCGCCATCGCGTTGCCGCTCACCATCACGGCGACATCAGATCCAACGCGCAGCACCCACGGGTGCGACACGGTCCGATAGCCTGCAGCTTCGACGACGCGCACGAGATCCTCGTGCTGGGTGACGCGTGAATGACCGTGGTCGCTCACGATCCAGAGGGACATGTCGTCCCAACGGCCCGCGCGCTCCGCATCGGCACGAATGCGCGCCGCTGTTTCGTCGACGATACGCAGCGCATCCATGATCATCGGAGAATTCTGCCCTCGCGCGTGCGACACCTTGTCGACACCCGTCAGTGCAGCAAACACGAGCTCGGGTTTGTCGTCGGCGACGCGCTGAACGACCTGGTCCGCCACGTCGCGATCGATCGTCAGCCAACCCGCGACGTTTCCGGCGAAGTGTGTCCTCGCTGCTCGCACCGCCGACCGCGGCGTGATCGAACCGATACGATTCTGCTTCGGCAACCCACGACCGATGACGTTGAGCGCGCCAAGACTTGGTGAGCAGAGTTCGAAGATCGTCGGCGCGTCGGCCGCGATGTCGCGGTCGATCGCGCCCATCTGGTACCCGACGTAGCTCCGCGTGTAGTCGGGAAAGCTGCAGACCTCTCGCGCCCGATCGAACCAGCGAAGCCCCGGTAAGCCGATCGGCCCGGGGAAGCGCCCCATGAGAAATGGGGCGTATGCTGGCCCCGTGACCGACGGGAAGCAGGTCGTGATCGTGTGCAACGCGCCGCCGCCCTCGGCGCGCAGCTGCGCAAGAGACGGCAGGGATCCACTGTCGAGCGCTGCGTCGAGAACGTCTGGACGCGCGCCATCGGCGAGCAGGATGACGACGGACAAATGATCGAGTGAGTCGAGTCTGAGTTCCGGAAGGTCGCCTCTGTGCTCCTGCGCCTCAACCCCACTAAGATGCACGCATGAGCGACTCGAAAAAGCGCCCAAGCGCCAAGAAGCCAAAAGCGCCGCGCACCGCCAGCGGGAAAAAGTCGAGCCCGGAACAGCTCGCCGAAGCCACGATGACGTCTCGCGAAGGATATCGCGAGCGGACCGAGGCGGGCCATCGCGCCGCGGGCCGCACGCCCCCGTCCGAGAAGACCCAGTCGCGTCAGTCGGGCGCCGCGCGCGTCATCGACGACTCGATCCGCAGCTTCGACGGCGCCATCACCGAAGACGAAAAGCTCCTGCAGACCAGCCCCGATCGCCGCGATTTCCGCGCGACCGACACCTGGCGCGTCATGCGCATCATGGGCGAGTTCATCGAGGGCTTCGACAATCTCGCCACGATCGACAAGGGCGTGACGATCTTCGGCTCGGCGCGCACGCACCCGGACGATCCGCAGTACCAAGCGGCCCAGGAAGTATCTCGGATACTCGCTGAAGCCGGCTTTGCGATCATCACCGGCGCTGGCCCGGGGATCATGGAAGCGGCGAACAAAGGCGCCAAACTCGGGGGCGGACGTTCGGTCGGGTGCAACATCGAGCTGCCGTTCGAGCAGGGCGCCAATCCGTACGTCGATACACTCGTGAACTTCCGCTACTTCTTCGTGCGGAAGACCATGTTCATCAAATACTCGAACGCATTCATCATCTTCCCGGGCGGGTACGGCACGCTCGACGAAGCGTTCGAAGCCCTGACGCTCATTCAGACGGGAAAGATCTATCAGTTCCCGGTGATCATGTTCGGCCGACACTACTGGGCCGGGCTCATTCGCTGGATCCAGTCGCGCGTGCTCGGCGAGGGAAAAATCTCCCCAGGCGACCTCGATCTGATGCTTCTCACCGACGACCCGCAGGAAGCGGCGAACGCGGTGATCCAGGCGTGGGAATCACAGCAAGTCAAATAGAGAACTAGAGCAATGGCGAAAAAGAAGGTCACGTCGTCCAGCCGCGATCGCGGCGGATTCAAGTCGTCGCGTCATGGCGACGGGAAGCGCGCGTCCGCTGCTGGCCCCAAGGGCGAACAGAAGCGAGCCGCTGAGGAGCGCGAAAAGGCTGGCGTGAAGCACACGTCGGGCGAGAAGAGCAAATACCTACGCGGTCCGCGCATTGATCCGACCCCGATCACCGGCAATGAAACGGCCGCGGATCTGATCGACGGAGCGTTCCTCGCCTACAACGCGGCGCGTCTGCGCGAGGCGTGCGGTCTCTACACCAAGAAGATGCTCGAGCCCGACGTCACCGTCGGTCTCACGCTCACCGGCGCGCTCACGCCCGCTGGATTGGGAATGGCCGCGATCATTCCGCTGATCGAAAGCGGTTTCGTCGACTGGATCATCTCCACCGGTGCGAATCTCTATCACGACACGCACTTCGGACTTGGCCTTGCGATGCACCGCGGCAATCCGCAGGAGTCCGACGTCGTGCTCCGTGAAGAGGGAGTCGTTCGTATCTACGACATCTTCTTCGACTACGACGTTCTCCTCTCGACTGACGCATTCTTCCGCAAAGTGATTCAGGGGAAGGAATTCCAGAAGCCGATGTCGAGCGCGGAATTTCACAACCTCTGCGGCAAGTACGTCCGCGAACGCGAGAAGGCACTCGGCCTGTCGCGAAAGTCGTTGCTGTCGGCCGCGTACGAAGCCGGCGTTCCGATCTACACGTCGTCGCCTGGTGATTCATCGATTGGCATGAACGTCGCCGCGCTCGCGCTCGAAGGGAACAAGTGCACGATCGATCCGAATCTCGACGTGAACGAGACCGCGTCGATCGTGCTCACGGCAAAGCGCAAAGGCGGTAAGTCCGGCGTCCTCATTTGCGGCGGGGGTAGCCCAAAGAATTTCATGCTGCAAACCGAGCCGCAGATTCAGGAAGTTCTCGGTATCGACGAGAAGGGCCACGACTTCTTCCTGCAGATCACGGATGCGCGCCCCGACACCGGTGGTCTGTCGGGCGCAACGCCGGCCGAGGCAGTGAGTTGGGGTAAGATCGATCCGGATCGCTTGCCCGACGCCGTCGTCTGCTATCTCGACTCGACCGTCGCGCTGCCGTTGCTCACCGCATACGCACACGCGCGGCACAAGAAGCGCCCGCTCAAGCGTCTCTACGACCGTCGCGCACAGATGATGAAGCTTCTCGTCAGTGAATTCGAGAAAGCCTCAAAGGAATAGCTCGGACTACGGCGCGGCGGCCGAACAACTGCCGCGCCGAACGGCGCTGACGAAATTCCGCGTCGTGTAGTCGCCGTTCGAGAGAACCGCGGCAGCGGTTTCGCCGCCGAGTACTCTCTTCACGATCTCCGCATCGCTCCAACCGTCCGCGATGCGGCGGTCGATGGTTGAAATGGTCTCGCTGAGCCAGGCAATCTTCCGATCGATTGCCTTAACCGCGGGTTCGATCAGCCCACGGTGTGCATCGAACATTCGCACGGGTTGCAGCGCGGCAACTCGTCGGAGGCTATCCATGATTTGATATGGATTCTCTGACGAATGCACTGTCCGCGCACGAACGCCGAGCCAGAGATCGCCCGAGAACACGGTTCGCGTCATCGGATCCCAGACGACTTGGTGATCCTTCGTGTGGCCTGGCGTGTGCACGAACTCCAGTCCCGCGAGATCGAATGGCGCGAGCGACGTTTCGAACGCTGGCGGCCGTCCCCACGTGACTCGTCGATACGCGCCGATGTGTGGCCGACTCCTCACGATTTCCTCGGTGTCGGCCCGAAGCAAAACCGGAACGCCACGCCGCGCGATCAGTGCCGCGTTCCCTGAATGATCTTCGTGCCAGTGCGTTACAACGCAGCCGCGAACTCCTATCGCGTGTATCGCGTTGAGGAATGGGCGACGCGCGTGGTGGAAGCCGCTGTCGATCATCACGCCGCGAATGACATAAGCGCTGACGTCGAGATTGAAGGCCCTACTCCCCAGACTCGCCATCCGAATGCGCTGTACGTCGCCGTAGCGCTCGACAGAAAGGCTCATCGGCTAAGCTCCCCTTTGCCAGATCGCGCGCGAGGGGTATGTTCACGAAGTCGACCGCGCCCGGCCCCTTCGGCCGGGCGCTCAGTTTTGTCGCCAGGAAGGCCTGCACCAATCATGATTGAAGAACTGAAGCAGAAGCTCGGAGAAGAAGTCGAAAAGCTCCAGCACGAGCTCAACGTCACGCTTCCCAACGAGATCCGGAAAGCTGTCGAACACGGCGACCTTCGTGAGAATAGCGAATACAAGGCCGCGCTCGAACGCCAGCAGTTCGTGCGCGCCCGGTTGGGTCAGCTTCGTGAGCGATTGAGCAAACTGGCGTCGATCGATCTAGCCCAGATTCCGACCGACCGTGTCGGCCTCGGCTCCAAAGTCGTGCTCGAAGACCAAAAGACCGGCGTCAAGGAAACCTACGATCTGGTTTTCGGCGACGCGCTCGAGTTCGAAGAAGGGCAGGTCACCATGGCGTCGCCGATCGGCCGTGCGCTGCTCAACAAATCGGTCGGGGAGATCGCGTATCTCAAGCTCCCCACCATGGTTCGTCAGCTCAAGGTGATCGAGCTACGCACCATTCACGAGGCGGAACGTAAGGCCTAGCTTGCCGCGGCGAGCGCCGACGGCGCTCCCAGCGTGTAGACCGTCGAGCTCCGCATGATCTGCTCGAAGCGTGGGAACATGTCGGGGTCGAACATCTTCCCGGTGTCCTTGGCCATCATCGTCAGCGCTTCGTCCCACGTGAAGGCACGACGATACGGCCGATCCGTGGTCAGCGCGTCGAACACATCCGCCACGCACACGATGCGCGCGCTCTCGGCGATGTCTTCGCCCGCAAGCTTGTCGGGATAGCCGCGGCCGTCCCAGCGCTCGTGGTGGCCTCGCACCAGCGGCAGGATGTCCCAGGGAAAGTCGATGTCGCGGAGCATGTCGTAGCCGGCGACCGTGTGCGTTTCCATGATCGCCCGCTCGTCGGCCGTCAGCGGGCCAGGCTTGTTCAAGATCTCTGATGGCACGGCGACCTTGCCGACATCGTGCAGCAGCGCGCCGATGCGGAACCAGAACATCGTGATTTCGTCATAGCCCCACTCGCGCGCCAACGCGCACGCATAGTCTGCCACGCGCTCGCAATGGCCCAGCGTGTAGGCGTCCTTCGATTCGATCGTGCCCGCCCAGCGCGCCACGAGGTCGAAGAATCGTGTTTCCAGCCGACTGATGCGCTTCTTGAGATCGGCGAGATGCGTCTGCGCCCTAAGCTTCGTGTACAACTGGTGCGCCTTCGAGAGCGCCTGCAGCGTCTCGCGATTCTTGCCCATCGACTCGTACAACTCGGCCTGTTCGCGCGACGTTTCCGCGGCGAGCAGGAGATCCTCGCGACTCATCGCATTCTCGTACGCCGTACCGAAGAAGCGAGCGGCGTCATCGAGCGATCCGCGTGTTCGGGCGATCACACCCATGTACTTGTACGTCTCGCCGAGGGCGCGATGGTCTTTCGCTACTGTGGCTTCGAGCAAGACGGTGTCGCACAGCGCCGACGCGCGTTGTACCTCGCCGCGCGCGAGCCACAGCTCGGTGGAATTCACCAGCGCGAGCAGTCGATGTGCCGAGTCGCCGACCGCGTCGCAATGCAGCAACGCTTCGTCATAGGCCGCGTGAGCCTCCTCCAGACGGTCGAGCTGCGTGTAGGCGAGGCCCATGTTGTTCAGCACGGGCCCGAGAAACTCACGGAGACCGGCCGTCCGGTACGTCACGAGGCTCGCCGCGTAGTGCTCGAGTGCCGCGCGAACATCGCCGCGCATGCTCGCGGCGATACCGAGATTCTGCGAGACCATTGCTCGTAAACGCTCATCGCCTGCCTCTCCCGCCAGCACGAGCGCCTGCGCGTACAAGCGCTCTGCTTCGTCGAGGTCACCGCGATGGCCGTTCGTGATCGCCATGAGATTCACGGCGTGCGCGATGCCAGCCTTGTCGCCGAGCGACTCGGACATGCCGAGCGCGCCAGTCAGACAGTCGAGCGCCGCGTCGAACTGGCCGTCGTCGACATATGAGCGGGCGATGCGGCGGATGATCGCCGGTGCTGCCGCTCCATCTTCAGTTCGCAACAGATACAGCGCGGCTTCGTATCGTCGGCGCGCAATCTCCCGCTGACCCGCACGATCAGAGCGCTGCGCCTCCTCGAGGAGCGTCGCAACCGCTGGCGACAAACCCTCGGGGTCGAGCGGAGCCTTCATCTGCTGTTTCCGTTCCCGTAGCCGTTGCCGTTCCCATTGCCATTCCCATTCCCGTTCCCGTTCCCATTTCCGTTCGACTCGGCGTGCACGCCGTTTCGCGGAACCATCTTCTTGGCGAGGGTCGGTCGAGAGATGCCGAGCAGTCGCGCGGCCGCGGCCTGATTGCCACCCGTGATCTTGAGCGTGAGCGCAACTGCCTCTCGCTCGACGTCGTCGAGCAGCTTACCAATCCTCGGAATCCGGATCTCGCCGATCGAATCGTCGGTGGTGACCGGACGAGCCGTGCGTCGCTGAATCATCAGATGCTCGGCGCGAACGATGAGCGAGTCAGCGCTGAGAATGGCGGCGCGCTCGACCACGTTCTTCAACTCACGAACGTTGCCGGGCCAGCGATGCACGAGTAGCGCGGCGATGGCATCGTCGGAGAAGCGCTTGGGCCGCTGGTGCTCGCGCGTTTCTTCGGCGAGGAAATGGCGCGCGGTGAGCTCGACGTCCTCGAGTCGTTCCCGGAGTGGCGGCAGCGTGATCGAGAAAACGTTCAAGCGATAATAGAGATCCTCGCGGAACTCACCCGTTGCCACGACTTGCTCGAGCATCGGGCTGCCCGCGGCGATGATGCGGCATTCGATTGGAAACTCGTCAAGCGCGCCAAGCCGACGCACGCGCCGCGACTCCAACGCGCGGAGGAGCTTGGGCTGGAGCTGCGTTGGCAGCTGATGGACTTCGTCGAGAAACAGCGTGCCCATGCCGGCCAGCTCGAGCAAACCTTGTTTGCGCGAGTGAGCGCCGGTGAACGCGCCGCGCTCGTGTCCGAACAGCTCGGACTCGAGCAGCGCTTCCGGGATCGCGGCGCAGTTGATCGCCACGAACGGCTCGTCGGCGTTTGCGCTGGCGTAGTGAATACCACGCGCAAAGAGTTCTTTGCCCGTGCCGGTTTCACCGATCAGCAGGACTGTCGTTCGGCGCGTCGACGCCACTCGCGTCGCGAGTTTCATCGCGTCGCGCAGAAGCGGACTGGCGCCAACGATTGTGCGGAAGCCGAACGCGGGTTCGGCCGAACTCACCTCGGTAACGCCGACTTCGGCGGTAGACACCGGGGACCTCGGAACGATAGAGAGAGCAACGGCGCGCCCAGGGCGGACGCGATCTTTGCTACAAGTATCGACCTGTGGTTCCGGTGCTTAACCGCTGTCGGACCCGACCCACCCACTGCCGAGCAGCGATCCTCTCGAAGGCTTCGAGGGCCGCGTTCCAGACCTCTCGCGCCGACCGCTCCTGACCCGCGGCATGCAGCGCGAGTCCAAACTGATAGAGCACCTCGGCGCCGAGCAGGGCGTCCTCGCCAATCGCGCTGAGTGTGAGCGCTTGCCGAAGCGTGTCGATCGCGTCGTCGGGCCGGCCGACGAGCCGCTGGTAGGCGCCCCGCAACTTGAGTGCGGCCGCCCGCCGCAGGTCATCGTGTCGCTGCTCGGCCACGTCCTGGGCGCGAGCAATCGACGCAAAAGCCTCGTCGTTCTTGCCGTGGATCAGCTCGAGCTCTGCGCGGTTTTCCTCGAGAATGCCTTCGGACATGAGGTCGCCGCGCGAGCGCGAAATCGCGATGGCTCGCTCAAAAGAGCTGCGGGCCTCGTCGTAATTGCCCTCTTTCAGTAGCAGGACACCGAGGTTGTTCAGGATCCAGCAAACGAGCTGCGAGTCGTTCGTCGACTCGAAGATTCGGAGGCTTACGCGGTAGTGCGCCTGCGCCGCCGCCGGGTTTCCCCGGATGTCGGCGAACATGCCGAGGTTCTGCTGGAGCATTCCCATGAGCCGCCGGTCGCCCGAACGCTCAGCAACTACTAGAGCGTCGGTAACAAGCAGTGCTGCCGTATTGATGTCGCCTCGACGCTGTGCAAGTGACGCCAAACAGTTGAGCGCATGGCCAATTCCAGCGTCGTACTTGAGGCGCGTGGCAATGGCCAAACTGCGCCGATAGAGCGGTTCCGCCTCGGAAGTTCGTCCGCGATCGCGAAATACCGAGCCCTGCCACCGGAGGACGTCTGAGAGAAGGCACGTATCGTCCTCTCCCGCGAGCATCGCGATCGCCTCGCGATTCCACTTGAGTGCATCGTCCGGCGAGCACCCTAGGCCGGCCGCGCGCGCCAGCTCAGCAAGCTGGCGCGCGTCGGCTGATCCGACGTGTCGTTCGTTGGTACGCTGAAAGGGAGTCATCGTGCGCCGATCGTCACGGGGGGGACCGTGTCGGGTCGGGTTTAGAACTGATCGTCCGAGTCGCGACCGCTGGCGTAGATGTACCCGGAGAAGTGCCAGATCGTGGAGACAGCCGTCCCGCTGAGCAGATCGATGTTGACGTTCAGCAACTCGGTCACGCTCGTCGGCTTGCTGGCATCCGGGTAATAGCCGAGGCGCACGCCGAGGTTGAGCAGGCTCTTGTCGGTCTTGGCGAGTCGGAGGTTCTGGGTCATCACGAGCGGAACCGCGAACTTCGTCCCATGCGGCTCGAAGTCGTACGCCAGCGTGGAGCCCGCGCGGGCCGTGATGCTGAAGTTGGTCGGCTTGCCCACGGCGAGCGGCGGGACGACGATCGTGACCCCGGCCTCGGGAATCGCAAGCGTACCACCGAGCACGCCGATCGTCTTGGAGACGGTCAGGTCGGAACGCAGGGGCGTGATGCGCTGCATCGGCGTGATGGTCTGCGGACCACCCAACAGCGAGCCGAGCGTGCTGGTCAGCGACGACTGGGGCGGAGCTATTTCGCTTTTCGGCGCGGCGGGATTGTCATTCGCGCAGCCGGTAGCGATGAACGTCGCTGCAATGGCTACGGCGACGGTGGTGAGAGAACGAAGGCGCATCGTTGCGATCCTCTGAAGTGTGGCGGTACTGCTTGCGGTTGAGCCTGCACTTAAGCAGCGCTCGTGCCACGCTCCCATCGCCATTACCTGCAACAACTTACGTGAAAAGTGATCGACCGCACAAACGCTGGAAGTCAACTTTCTTGGCGCCCCTTTTTCGGCATCAGCAAAGATTCTTGGCGCTCGCCGGATTGCCGCTGGTCGCTCGATTCGAGCGCTTCGGCTACTCGTCGTTGCTGAAGATTCGCTCAACCTCAGCCGCATAATCGTCGACGGCCTGCGCCTGAGCTTCGCTGTCCCAGGACAGGAGTGGGGCCAGCGCCTTGGCCACGCCCGGCGCGGCGTCCATCCCGTGATCGCGTGTCTCGAAAGCGAGGTGCGTTCGGCGAATCAGCAGATCGCCAATGGTCGCTGCCATCTCGTGACACGCCGCGTATCGGGCTTCGCCGATCGTGTACGGAAGGTCGTCGTGAAGTCGCGCGCGCCCGGCATTCTGGCTGATCTCGTCCCACGCCGCGCGCCACCGCGTTCCGTATGCCGACGTGAGGTGATCAGCCAGCGCGACGTCGTTCGTTGTCCGTGCGGCGTCGGCGATCAGATCGTCGAGCGATGTGAAGTCGCCACCGGGAAGCGGTGTCTCCTTAGCTCGTGCGCCAGTTTCGGTGCGCCGCAGCCGCTTCACGACGACGTCCACCACGTCGTGGGCCATCACGCGGTACGTCGTGAGCTTTCCGCCGGTGATGGAGATGACGCCTTCGGTGCTCGTGGAGATGGAATGCTCACGCGTTGCCGCGCCCGCGCTATCGCCAGCGCTGGCAATGAGTGGACGAATCCCTGCCCACGCGCTCACGACATCGTTGGGCGTAAGCGCTGCTCGCGGAAAGAATGCATTGGCCGAGTCGATGAGATAGCGCACGTCGTCATTCGAGGGCCGCACGGAGTCGGGCGACGATGTGGTGTATGTCTCCGTCGTTCCAATGATCGCGTGTGAACCACCCGGAAGTGCGAACAGCACTCGGCCGTCGTTTGGCGAGAGCAACGTCAGCGCGTGTCGGTTGCCGACGCGATCGCGTGGGACTGCGATGTGCGCGCCCTTGCTGCCGCGAACCTTCTGCGTCCACGGCCCGGTGGCGGTGACAATGACCGAGGCGCGAACATCGCCTCGATGTCCACTCAAAGCGTCCTCGACGGTGGCGCCGACTGCGCGGCCGCTCTCCACGATGAGTCCTGTCGACGCAACGTGGTTCACGACCACCGCGCCCGCTTCGACCGCCGAGAGTGCGTTGGCTAGTGTCAGGCGTGCGTCGTTTGTCGCGGCGTCAAAGTACGACGCGCCGCCCTCGAGTCCATCGGCGCGAAGTGCAGGTTCGTGCTCGAGCACCGCCGACCTACTCAGGCGATGATGGCGGTGCACGTTGCGGAACAGAGCGAGCGTGTCGTACAGCGTCAAACCTGCGCCGAGTTTCCAGCGGGGAATTCGTGCGCCGGCATACACGGGCCACGTGAACTCGAGCGGACGAACCAGATGCGGCGCTAGGCGGAGCAACCGTCGTCGTTCGGCGCTCGATTCGAAGACGAGCCGCAGATGTCCGTGCTCGAGATAGCGAACGCCGCCGTGTATGAGTCGCGACGACCGACTCGACGTGCCGCTCGCGAAGTCGTTCTTCTCGATTAGCGCCACGCGAAGGCCGCGCATCGCAGCGTCGCGCGCAATGCCGCAGCCCGTAATCCCGCCGCCGATGACCAGAAGGTCGAACGGTCGCTCACCCAACGCGGCGAGTTGTCTGGCACGTGAGACGGCAGCGGATGTCATTGTTCGAATGTTAGTCGGCCATGCCTCGGCGTCGACGTTCGTGCGGCCGTGCTCGCCCGTCTGCCCCCTCTACCACGGCCACCCCGACCCCCGCACCTTCAAGCATGGCAACTCTCGGCACCGGCCGGCGCGTCGCGATCGTCGCGGGCGTGCGCACTCCGTTTGCGCGCGCGGGAACGGCGTTCAAGAATCTGAGCGCGATCGAGCTCGGGAAACGATGCGTGGCCGAGCTCATTCAGCGAACGAATCTCGATGGCGATCTCGTCGAGGCAATCGTGTACGGCACCGTCGTCCCGTCGGTGCTTGCGCCAAACATCGCGCGCGAAGTGTCGCTCATGCCGATGCTGCCGCGCGGCTGCCAGGCATACACCGTGAGTCGCGCCTGCGCGTCGGCCAATCAGGCGATCACCGACGCCGCGGATCAGATCGCGCTCGGTCATCACGATGTCGTCATCGCGGGCGGTGCGGAATCGTTGTCGAACGTTCCGATTCTGCATTCGCGCAGCATGTCCGACAAGCTCGTCGCGCTGTCGCGCGCCAAGAGCGCTGGGCAGCGTGTGCGCATTGCTGGCTCGATTCGTCCGCGCGATCTCGTGCCCATCACGCCAGCGATCGCCGAGCCGTCGACGGGTGAGACAATGGGGCAGTCGGCGGAAAAGATGGCGAAGCTCAACCACATTCCGCGCGAGGAGCAGGATCAGTTCGCGCTGCGGTCGCACCGCCTTGCGGCTGTCGGCACCGAGGACGGAAGGCTGACATCGGAAATCGTTCCAGTGTACGTGCCGCCGCGCTATGAGACTGTTCTCACGAGCGACAACGGAATTCGCACGGACTCGTCGATCGAACAACTGCGTGCCCTCAAGCCCGTGTTCGACAAGCGATACGGCAGTGTCACGGCGGGCAATTCGTCGCCGCTCACCGACGGTGCGAGTGCCGTGTTGCTGATGAGCGAGGAGCGCGCACAGACCCTGGGGTATCAGCCGCTGGCCTTCATCCGCTCCTATGCGTACGCCGCGTTGGATCCTGGTGAGCAATTGCTCATGGGTCCGGTGCTCGCGGCGCCTGTCGCGCTGCAACGCGCCGGCCTTTCACTCGCCGACATAGACCTCGTCGAAATGCACGAGGCGTTCGCGGCTCAGGTGCTGTGTAACCTCGCCGGCTTCGTCTCACGCGAGTGGGCAGCGCGCGCCGGATTCTCCGAGCCTGTTGGCGAGGTCGATCGATCGAAGTTGAACGTCATGGGCGGTTCGATCTCGATCGGCCATCCCTTTGGCGCGACTGGTGGACGAATTCTCATCACCTTGGCCAATGAACTCATTCGCCGCGACGGGCAGTTCGGACTCATGACGGTGTGCGCCGCCGGTGGAATGGGTCACGCCATGGTGATCGAACGATGACAGCAGTCACGGGCGCGCCTCCGACGCTTTCGATGGGCGTGGACAACGACATCCTCGTTGTTACCATCGATCGGCCGGGCGAGGCGGTGAACACGCTGAGTCCAAGCCTCGTTGGGGAGTTCGAGGGATTGTTCATGCGGGTTGATGATGATCCGCTCATTAAGGGAGTCGTACTGATCTCCGGCAAGGCCGACAATTTCATTGCCGGCGCTGACATCGACCAGTTTCTCGAGATCAAATCGTCCGGCGAGGCGGAGCGAATCAGCCGGCTTGGCCAGGACCTGCTCCATCGCATGGAAGAGTTGCGCGTTCCCGTCGTGGCCGCGATTCACGGTGCCTGTCTGGGCGGAGGCCTCGAAACGGCGCTCGCGTGTCGTTATCGGATCTGCACCGACCATCCCAAAACGGCGCTCGGGCTTCCCGAAGTTCAGCTCGGGCTGATTCCCGGAATGGGCGGAACGCAGCGCCTACCACGCGTGGTGGGTTTGCAGGCGGCGCTCGACATGATTCTCACCGGGCGCAGCATCCGCGCAAAGCGCGCGCTGCAGATGGGTCTCGTCGATGAGATGGTGCATCCGGCAATCCTTCGCGACGTCGCGATCGACCGTGCGCGTGGGCTCGCCGCCGGCACCCGGGCGCCATCTCGGCCTCGCATTCGAGGTGCGTCGAGTCTGCTGCTCGAGCACAACCCGCTCGGTCGTAGCGTCGTTTTCAAGAAGGCGCGCGAAAGTGTCATGCAGAAGACGCATGGCCACTATCCCGCGCCGCTCGCCGCACTCGACGCAGTGCACGCCGGCTACACACGCGGCCTCGAAGGCGGTCTTCGCGAAGAGGCGCGGCTGTTCGGTGAGATGGCCGTGACGTCTGTATCGCGACAGCTCGTGTTTCTGTTCTTCGCGAGCAATGCGCTGAAGAAGGATCCAGGCGTCGACGAGCTGGCACCGCCGCCGCGCGAGATTCACAAGCTTGGTGTGCTCGGCGCCGGCTTCATGGGAGCGGGCATTGCGTCGATCGCAGTGCAGCAAGGCACGCTCGTGCGACTCAAAGACACCGACACCGCACGAATCGGCAAAGGTCTGGCGGCCATTCGCGGCGTGATCGACGAACGCTATTCGCGGAAACAGATCACGCGACAGCAAGTCGACGACTACCTGAGTCTCGTCGGCGGATCGACGGATTACTCCGGCTTTGCGTCGGTCGATCTCGTGATCGAAGCGGTCTTCGAGGAGATCGGCCTCAAGCATCGCGTGCTCGAAGAAGTGGAGCCGACGATCAATCCGGGCGCGATCTACGCGTCGAACACGAGCACCATTCCGATTGCACGCATCGCCGAGTCGGCGCGATATCCCGAGCGAGTGCTGGGCATGCACTTTTTCTCGCCCGTGCACAAAATGCCGTTGCTCGAAGTGATAGTGACACCGCATACCGATCCAGAAGCGACGGTGACGGCGGTGGCCTACGGAAAGAAGCTCGGAAAAACGGTCATCGTCGTGAACGATGGTCCCGGCTTCTATACGACGCGCACGCTATCGGCGTACATGAACGAGGCGGGCCGTCTCATTGAAGAGGGCGCGTCGATCGAATCCGTGGATCGAGCGCTCGTGGATTTCGGCTTTCCGGTTGGGCCGATCACGCTGCTCGACGAAGTTGGCATCGATGTCGGCGGCAAGGTCGGTCAGGTGCTGGGTGAAGCGTTCGGGCCGCGAATGGCGCCTTCCGAGGCAATGCACCGCGTGGTGGCGGCCGGACGCACGGGCAGAAAGGGCGGGAAGGGCTTCTATCGATATGACGGCGAGGGCGGGAAAGGTTCTGTCGACGAAAGCATCTACGAACTCGTTGGCGGCCAGCGTCGCGAGATCGATCCCGCGGAGATTACCCAGCGCTGCGTGTTGGCCATGGTGAACGAGGCCGCCCGCTGCCTGGACGAGGGAATCCTTCGCTCGCCCCGGGATGGAGACGTTGGCGCGGTCTTCGGAATCGGCTTTCCGCCCTTTCGTGGCGGACCCTTCCGCTACGTCGACAGCGTATCGGCGTCTCACATCGTAGATCAGTTGGAAGAGCTGAACACGCGTTTCCCAGGGCGCTTCCAGCCTGCG
Source organism: Leucogemmata humicola (assembly GCF_055379415.1). Classification (NCBI taxonomy): domain Bacteria; kingdom Pseudomonadati; phylum Gemmatimonadota; class Gemmatimonadia; order Gemmatimonadales; family Gemmatimonadaceae; genus Leucogemmata; species Leucogemmata humicola. Next base: position 5,083,782 of record NZ_AP040875.1, on the reverse strand, counting down.
GAGGGGCTACTCGAGGCCGCGAGGTCGCGTCGGACGTATTACGCGTCGGATCGACGGAACGGTGGAACGGCGCAGTCCTCGGCGCTGTAACATCCTGTGCCTCACTCGTTCCGGTGCTTTTTCCACGGCCGAAATGAGCGATTTCCTTAATGTGACCCTCACCACATACCCCAGGTCTGTCCTTCGTGGAAGGTAGTTCAGACGCAGTGATCGTCGCCCGCGTCTTACGCGGGGATGTGGAGGTGTTCCGTGTTCTGGTCGAGAGGTATCGCGACCGGTACGCGCGCTACGCCGTCCATATGCTCGGCAATCGCGAGGACGCGGAGGAGGCGCTTCAGGATGCCTTTACGCGTGCCTATCGATCGCTGGCTCGATGCGAGGATCCGGAGCGCTTCGGCGCATGGCTGTTCCGCATTCTCGTCAACCGCTGCCGCACCATCGGGGCCCGGCGCGGTCGCCGAGCGCGAACCTTCGTCGTTGACGAAGTCGCGCTTCTCGAAGCCGCGGTGGAACACCCCGCTGACCGGGGCGCATGGCGCGAAGAAATCGATCGCGCGCTCGAGCGTCTCCGCCCGGAACAACGGGAAGCCTTCCTGCTGAAGTATGTGGAGGAACTGGGTTACGACGAAATGTCGCGGGTCACTGGAGTCGGTGTGTCGGCGCTCAAGATGCGAGTCATGCGCGCGTGCGACCGCCTTCGTGAACTGCTGAGTGAGGTGCAGAGTGCGTGACGAAAATGAAGGAAGACTGGATCGAATCGCGCGAGAGCTGAAAAAGCCCGTGCGCATCGACAGCTCATTCGACGCCCGCGTCATGCAGGCGGTGCGAGGGCTGCCGAGGCATTCGCGTTTCGGATTGTGGTCGCGTCTCACGACGCCGCGAAGCGTCATGGTCGCGCCGTTGTCGTGGGGACTGTTGGCTGCAGGAATCGCGGTCTTCTTCGTTCTTGGCGCGGTCCAATTCTCCGGCAATGGAGTCGGCTCGCAGAACGGCCGTTCTCTGTTTTCCAATACCGCCAAAGCTCAGCCGCAGCGCGTGCAGTTCGTGCTCGTCGCGCCCGACGCCAAAAAGGTCGCCGTCGTCGGCGATTTCAATGGCTGGGACGCGTCGCACGTTGCTTACCAGGCGCAGCATCGTGGCGGCGGCGTTTGGTCGGTCACCGCGCCGGTTCCGGTCGGACATCACCGCTATTCGTTTGTGGTCGACGACAGCCTTTGGATGACCGATCCCACGGCCCCGCGCGCAACTGACAGCGACTTTGGCGTAGCGAACTCGGCGATCGTCGTTTCGAACCAAGAATGAAGCTGTTCGCGCGAACGCTGGCGGTCTGTCTGCTGGCCAGCGGTGTGGCGGGCGCGCAGGACTCTGAACTCGCAGCCCGCCTCGACAAGCCAACGCTCGTGGCGGTTACTGCCATCATCGATTCGGCGCGAGTCGCCAAGCTCCCAACCAAGCCTCTCCACGACAAGGCGCTCGAAGGCGTCGCCAAGGGATCTGACGGTCCCAAGATCATTGTCGCGGTGCATCAGCTTTCTCTCCGGATGGGCTCGGCCAAGCGAACCCTCGGCTCCAGCGCCACGACTGAAGAGATCAAGTTGGCGGCGAGCGCGTTGGAATTGGGCGTTCCGGTGCGCGACGTCGCTCGTGTGCAGTCCGCATCGGGAAAGCGGGGTGTCACGATGCCCCTGTTCGTCCTGACCGATCTCATCGCGAGAGAAGTGCCGATCCCAACCGCCACAGACCTCGTGCTGCAGCTCACGCGAGCGGGCGTCAAAGACGGCGATTTGTCGACCTTCCAGCGTAACGTTCGCGCGGATATCGATCGCGGCGCGGATCCGACCGTCGCGGCCACGACCCGCGCCCGCGGCCTCGTGCTTCGCAACTCGACCCCGTCCAAGCCGTCAGAGTAGCGTCCTGGCGGACCGATCGGGTACAATTCCCCTTCTATCTCGCATTCGGGGAATTCATGCGTCGTGTCGCGCTCAGTCTCGCGGCTGTTGTCATCGCCGGAGCTTTGCCGGCTCAGCAGGTGGTCGATACTCATTCGATCCCTGCGCAGAGCAAGTACAATCTGAAGAGCTTCGTTGGTAAGCGTCCGCTGACGCGCGCCGAGCGAACGAACTTCACCGAGACGTCGCACTACGACGACGTCATCGTCTTCATCGACTCGCTCAAGAAGCTCGGCGCAAAGATCGCGACCGGCTCCATCGCCAAAACGGCGGAAGGACGCGAGCTGCCATACGTCATCGCATCGCGGCCGTTGATCACGACGCCTGCTGAAGCGAAGCGACTCAACCGTCCGGTCGCGTACATCCAGGCGAACATCCACGCCGGTGAGATCGAAGGCAAGGAAGCGATGCAGGCAATGCTTCGCGACCTGCTCTTCGACAAAAAGAAAAACGTTCTCGATTCGATCGTGCTGATTGTACAGCCGATTTACAATGCCGACGGCAACGAGAAATGGGGGCCGCAGGAACGCAATCGCGGCGCACAGAACGGTCCTGAGTTGGTCGGCACCAGGCAGAACGCGCAGGGTTGGAATCTCAATCGCGATTACATCGGCGCGGATGCTCCGGAGACGAAGGGCGCGTTCGCGATGCTCAACAAGTGGAATCCAGATCTGTTCATGGATCTCCACACGACCGACGGAAGCATTCACGGCTATGCGCTGACGTACGCGCCGCCGCTCACGCCGACTGCGGTGAACGTGCTGCCGTACGTCAACAACACGATGATCCCCGAAATCCGAAAGCGCTTGCTTGAGCGTGACGGTTTCGAGTCGATCGACTACGGCGACTTCAGTCGTCCGGGTGCAGCACGTGGTGGTCGTGGCGCTGGGCGCGGTGCTCCGACTGCTGCGGGCGCGGCGGCTGGTGGCCGCGGGGCTGATAGTGCGGCGCGCGGTGCTGGTCGCGGTGCCGCCGCTGGTGGCGGTGGCGGCTTCGGTGGTGGACGCGGTGTGTCGCTCGAACAGATGATCGCGGACTCTATCCCGCAGAGCGGTTGGGCCTTCTCGACGTACGAATCGCTCGCGCGCTACGGAACCAACTACTACGGATTGCGAAATCGCATTGCGATTCTCAGCGAAGCGTTCTCGCACGATCCGATGGATCGCCGAGTCGCGGCGACCTACGATTTCGTGAGCGAAATTCTGTCGTACCTCGCCGAACACAAGACGGAAATCATGAAGTTGAGCCGCGATGGTGAGGCCAAGGTTGCAGCTTGGGCCAAGAACCCAGGCTCGTCGCCAGCGCTGTCGCTCAAGTCGCGCATGGACACGACGCGCATCGAGAACGTACGCGTGGAGCAGATCACGCCGATCACCGATAGCAGCGTCAAGCGCGAGCCTGGAATGGGAATGCGCCAGCGTACCGGCATCATCAAGCTCGTTCGCATGCCTGTGATGGCGACGTTTACGCCGACGCTCACGAGCACGCTGCCCTTTGCGTACACGTTCGATTCGGTCACCGCCAAAGCGCTGCTGCCCATCTTCAAGGTGCATGGCATTGCCGTCGAACAGCTCGATGCACCAGCGACCGCGACTGCTCAGGCGTTTGCTGTCGATACGGTGATCGAACGCGGCCGTTCTGAAACGTCGCGTTTGCTCAAGGATGTGGGCGGGAAGTGGAATGAGCCTGCGACACGGACGCTGCCAAAGGGCACGTATGTCGTGCGTGCCGGCCAGCCATACGGCCTCGCGGCGTTCTACTTGCTCGAACCTGAGAGCGAGGATGGGCTCATGCAATGGAGCTTCTTCGACAACATCGTGGCGGCGCATGCCGACTTCCCAGTCGTTCGGATCACGAAGCCGGCGACCTTCCGATCACACGCCGTTCGTAACTGATGTTTCGCTCATCACTGCTGTACCTCTCGAATCAGCCGCGCGTCTTCCGCTTCGTGCGGAACAACAAGCTCGCCAAGAAATTCGCGTCACGCTTCGTCGCTGGTGAAACGTTGGACGAAGCGCTCACGGCGGTTCGGGCGCTCAACGCGCAGGGAATCACGGCCTCGCTCGATCTGCTGGGCGAGAGCGTCACGAACGAGCGAGAGGCGCGCACGACCGGAAGCGACTACCTCACGATCCTCGATCGGATTCATCAGCAGAAGCTGAACGCGAACGTGTCGCTCAAGCTCACGGCGATGGGTATGGACATCTCCGAGGAGCTGTGCGTTTCGATCATGCACGACGTGCTCGACCGCGCGCAGAAGTATGACACGTTCGTTCGGCTCGACATGGAGTCGAGCGCGTACACCGACCGCACGCTGTCGCTGTTCTACGACCGTCTGTACCCTGCGTACAAGGACAACGTCGGGATCGTGCTGCAGAGCTATCTCTACCGCACCTGGTCCGACGTTGAGCGCTCGGTGCAAGCAAAGTGTCGCGTGCGCATCTGCAAGGGCGCCTACAAGGAGCCCGCGGCTGTTGCGTTTCCCGACAAGAAGGAAGTCGATCAGAACTACATCAAGTGCGCGCACGAGCTGATCGAGCGCGGAAACTACCCAGGAATTGCCACGCACGATCCGGCGATCATTGCCGACGTCAAGAAGTTCGTGGCGGAGCGCGGTATCGATCCCTCGCGCTTCGAATTCCAGATGCTCTATGGCGTCCGGCGCGATCTTCAGCAGCAGTTGGTGCGCGAAGGATACGGTATGCGGGTGTACGTTCCATTCGGAACGCAGTGGTATCCGTATCTCATGCGTCGCTTGGCTGAACGACCCGCCAACGTCGCATTCATCACCGGCAACGTCATGCGCGAGATGATCGGACGCAGGAAATCCTGATGGCGTCCCATCGCCCGCACGCTCGATTCCAACCACCCGATCACTCCAAGGGTGATGAGTCGACGATCGGCGGGTACATGGCAGTGCACGATCGCCCTGCAGCATTCGAGGGGAGCGACGGCTTTTCGTACAGCGTCGAGATCATGGCCGACGAAACTGGGGAGAGCGCGCAGCCGTGGGGCGCGTTCTTCCTCTTCGTGAAGTGGGCGCGTATTGGAGCACAAACGCCCGAAGGCCATCTCGAGAGTGAGTACCTCGCGCACGGCCTCTCCGAGGCCGATGCGCGCCAACACCTCGGCCTCCTGCCGCTGGGCGACGTCAAGGATCTTCTCGATGATCTGATCGAGGAGCGCCGCGCGCGCGACGATGGGCGTCGCTGGTGGGACGCAATGCGCGATGAAGACGAAGGCTCTGCGCCATGACGGACGAGACGGCAATTCACGGCGCGGTCGTTGGCGGCACCGGTGGCATCTGGCAGGTGCGCACTGCCAACGGTGAGACCATTGAAGCCTCGATGCGCGGTCGATTGAAGAAATCGAATAGCGGGAAGCGCGCTGATGGATCGCTGCGTCGAGATACGATCCTCGCCGCGAGCGCGACGCTCAAGCTCGCCGTTGGCGACAACGTGATCGTCGAGCCGGGCGACCGCGGAGAGGCATGGGCGATTTCCGAAATCCTTCCGCGAAGCTCGAAGCTCGCGCGTCGCGCGCCGGGCGGCGGCCAGGGTGAGCGCATCGTCGCGGCAAACGTCGATCAGGTCGTAGTGATGTTCGCGGCGGCGAAGCCAGAGCCGCATCCGCGCATGCTCGATCGATTTCTCGTGATCGCCGAAGGCAATGAGCTCGCCGCACGGATCGTGATCAACAAAGTCGATCTCGTGGGCGAGGCCGTGGCGCGCGAGCGCTTCGACATCTACGAGCGCGCCGGCTATCCCGTTCACTATACCGGTGTGAAAGCCGCGATCGGGCTCGAGGGCATTCGCTCCGCGCTCGTTGGCCGACGCTCCGTGTTCACCGGCCCGTCTGGCGTGGGCAAGTCGTCGTTGCTGAACGCGTTGTTCCCTGGCGCGAACCTTCGCGTTGGTGCCATCAGCGAATCGGTAAACAAGGGACGGCATACGACTGTCGGCGCACTCATGCTACCGCTTCCAGGCGACGGCGCCGATGCCGGGTACGTCATCGATACTCCGGGGCTCCGCGAGGTTGGCCTCTGGTCACTGCCGTCCGAGCAGCTCGATCGCTGCTTTCCCGAGATGCGTGCGTTGCGAGACGAGTGTCGCTTCGCAGACTGTCGTCACGTCGCTGAGCCGGACTGCGCCATTCGCGACGCGGTTCGTGACGGCCGGATCAGCGAGCAGCGGTACGACAGCTATCTTCGGTTGCTCGAAGAACTCGAGTCGGCGGACCGAAACTGAGTGTGTCGGTATTCCCGGCGGTTCGGTGGCGCCTGGACGTAAAGCTTGGACACGAATGACACGAATCAAAACGAATCGAACCGCTGCCAGTACGGTGGGATACTGCCACACGCGGCCACGGTTCGATGTCTGTTTCATTCATGTCGTTCGTGTCCAAACGAATTTCGTCCCTGATACTCCGCCTGCGGCCGTGATAGGAAACTGAAATCGAGCCGTAAGGTCTCGCCTGTCAGCAAAACCGAGTGCACTGTTCTCGCGTACGGTGAACTATCCCACCCGATCGAGCCGCCCCATGCACTCTCGCTTCATCCTGTCGGTAGTGCTCCTCGCTGCTACACAGCAAGCCGTAGACGCGCAGTGCGCTCCCGCCGTTCAGAAGCTGATCACCGATCAGAAGTACGACGAAGCGAAGTCAGAGATGCAGGCGGTGGTGAAGAAGAACGGATCGGACGACGTCGCACTGCATTGCATGGGGCGTGTTTACCTCGCGATGGACAAGCCGAGCGACGCGATCGACTGGTTCGAGAAAGCGGTGAACGCGAACGAAAAAGTCTCGAATCATCACCTGTGGCTCGCCAACTCGCTCGGCCAGCAAGCAGAGCATACCAGCAAGATCAAGCTCCCGTTCCTGGCGCGGCGCATCAAATCAGAATTCGATCGGGCATCGCAGCTCGATCCTACGTCCATCGACGCGCGTCACGGGTTGATCGAGTTCTACTCCAAGGCGCCGGGCGTGATGGGCGGCAGCATGGACAAAGCGAAAGAGCAGGCGATCGAGATTCAAAAACTCAACGCCATGCGCGGCCATTTCGAGCTCGCGGCGTTGCTCGAGCGGGATAAGGATATCGCCGGCGCCGAGCGTGAATACACCGCCGCACTGGCGGCGGCGCCTGATAGTGCCGCGGCGTACAACAACCTCGGAAACTTCTTCCGCCGGCAGAAGCGCTACCCCGAGGCGATCATTACGTATGAGCGTTTGCTCAAGGCCAAGCCTGATGCCGTGACGGCGCATCTGAGCATTGGCGTCGCGCTGATGCAATCGAACCAGAGTCTCGATCGTGCCGAACACGAGATCAAGCAGTGGCTCGACGAATCGCCAAAGGACGCGCCGGCCCAAAACTTCAGCGTCGCCCACTACTTCTTGGGCATGGCGTACGAGAAGCAATCAAAGAAGGACGCCGCGCGGACGGAGTATCAGGCAGCGGTGACGGCGAATCCCAAGAACGAGGACGCGAAGCGCGCGCTCGCCGCGCTCAAATAGCGCGTGCGGGGCGAGCTACCAGGAGCCGCGCTCGCCCGCCATCGCAATGACCTTGCTGAGCCGATCGGCGGCGTGGCGCCAGTTTACCTGCACGGCGAGCTCGGCGTCGTCGGCGCGGCCCTCGTCGATTGCGCCGATGATGATGTCATGCTCATAGACCGACGTCCGGATATCGCTCGTCAGCATGCTGATATACATGCGGATGTAGCGCTCGGCCTGCGGCTTGACCGCGTCGTGAAGCGCCAGCAGACGCGGTCCAGCGCTCGCCTCGACGATACGGCGATGGAAACGCTCGTCGACGTCGTACAGAGCACCATGGTCGATCGGCACAACCTTGCCGGCCCGATGGAACTCGGCGTTTAGATTTTTCAAATCGCGGATGAGGTTGCGGCGGTCGTTCAACGGAACCAACGCTGCGCCGCGCGCGCCCATTCCTTCGAGCGCTCCAACGATGTTGAGTAGTTCGTAAACGTCGTCGCGCGTCAGTGGGGCCACCGTGAGACGCGACTGTTGCGCGCCCGGCGATCCCATGACATATCCTTCCTGTTGGAGACGCTGTAGCGCTTCCCGGACCGGTGTTCTGCTCACGCCAAGCCGCGACGCGATTTCCGTTTCAACGATGCGACTTCCCGGCGCGAGTAAACCTTGAACGATGAGGTCTCGGAGCCGCGCGTAAACCTGTTCGGGACGCGAGCCATGCGGGGCGTCAGCCGCGCTTCCCATTGGGAGCTCAGCCGACGGCGCTTCGCCGACCACGGCGGTTCGCGGGATTTGCTTTCGGGATGCAGGCATCGTCGGGGAATATACTGGATCCAAGTACTGCTGTCGGCAACTGCGCCCGGTCATTAACTGTTGCTCCGGCACGATTGCGCAACGACATTGAGACAACCATGCCGCCTGTCACCCCCATAGACCTACGGACGACCGGCGCCATCGCGTTCAAGCTGTCGTCGTACTCGCGGGTGGCGCTGTGAGCTGGGCACTGGACGAATTCTTCTCCGCCGTCGGCGAAGAGTTCGACGTCCCAACTGGTGACGCCGGCTACCTCGAGACGCCCGGCGCGGTGATCGACTTCGTCGTCGACAACACGTCGCCGACCGACGGCATGGACGACGAAGAGTTTCGCGACCACGTCGCGGGTGTCGTCGGCGAGATCATGGCCAGGACACTCGGAGTGACTCGGTACGACGAGTCATCCCGCTTCGTCCAGGATCTGCACATCAGGTGACGCCCCGACGGATTCTCTTGGCCGACGCCGACGCGTTCTTCGTCGCCGTGGCCCGAGCAGTCGACCCCGATGGCGCCGGCAAGGAGCCCCTGCTCATCGTTGGCGGCACGCGCGAAAGCCGCGGCGTCGTATGCTCGGCGTCGTATGAGGCGCGGAAGTTCGGCGTTCGGTCGGCAATGCCAATCTCGCGTGCGCTCCGTCTCTGCCCAAACGCGATGTGCGTTCCCGTGCCGAGTAAAGCATGCGGGCAAAAGAGCCGCGAGATCCGTGCTGCCCTCGAACACTTTTCGCCGGTTGTCGAGGGCGCGAGCGTCGACGAGTGGTACATGGATCTCGCTGGAACCGAAAAGCTGTACGACGACGAGCCGCTCGCTGTGACCGCGGCTCGTATGCGCGAGCACGTCAAGGCGAAAACGTCGCTCTCGGTCTCCATTGGTGGCGGCACGTCCAAGCTCGTCGCCAAACTCGCCGTCGAGCGCGCAAAGCCAAAGCCAGGCACCAGCGCCACGGGCGTTCACATCGTTGCGCCAGGTTCTGAAGCGTCATTCCTCGAAAGCTTTGAGCTCGCGGAGATTCCGTTCATTGGCCCGCGCTTCCAGGAGCGACTGGCCAAGTTCGGAATGCGCACCGTGCCTGATGTTCTTCAGTATGATCTCGTCACCCTCACTAGCTGGTTGGGTGAGCGAGAAGCGGCGTGGCTGTTCGACCGCGTCCGCGGCATCGATCACGGCGAGGTGGACTCGCGTGGCGACGCGAAAAGCATCAGTCGCGACGAGACGTTTCCGCAGGATATCAACGACGACCACGAGTTGGATCGCGAACTCCTCGCGCTGGTCACGCGTGCGGCAACCGACCTTCGTGCCGACGCGATGACCGCACGAACGATCACGGTCAGACTTCGTGACTACGACTTCAAGACACGGCAGGCCAGCCGGACGCTGGAGACCGCGGTGATCTCCGATCGCGTGATCCTCGAGACCGCGCATACGTTGCTGGCCAAGCTTCGGTCGGCGCGGCGTGTTCCGGCGCGACTCATCGGAGTTGGCCTCTCCTCCCTTGGCGCCGACGCGACCGCCGACCAGCTTACTCTGTTCGAGGTGCGCGACTCGCGAAACCGCGAAACCGATCGCGATCGGCTACTCGCCAGAACCGTCGACCGCGTCCGCGCTAAGTTCGGCGATCGCGGCATCCTTCCGGCGCGATTGATCGACTAAACGCGCCTGGGCCGCCTTCCGGGCCAGCGATCGTCTCGAATCATTCCGACCGGCCCTGGATTCGTCCAGTTCTGCCGATAATCTCGCTATGGATCCTGTGAGTTCCTTACCCATACAAAAACCGAAGCAAATTGCAGTGAGCTCCACGCGCTTTCGCAGCCTTTCCGATCCTGACAGCCTGCGCGAATTCGCGCGGCAATTGCGCGAGGGCATCTACATCATCACTCGGGACGGCCGCATTCTCGACGCGAACCCAGCGTTCCTCGAGATGTTTGGCGTTCCTACCGTTGCCGATTTCGGAACGTGGCGAGCAGTCGACCTCTTCGTCGACCCATCACGCCGCGTGGAAGAACTGCGACTGCTCGATCGCGACGGCTCGGTGCGCGAGTTCGAGATCGTCGTCAAACGCCCCGACGGCGTTCAGCGTACCGTGCTCGACACGTGCTATCTGATCAGAGATCCCGAGACCGGCGACGACTTGGTACACGGAATCATCGTCGATATCACGGCGCGCAAGCAGCTCGAGGCGCAGCTGCGAGAGATGAGCACGCACGACCCGCTCACCGGCGCGCTCAACCGCCGATACCTCGTCGAGCTGGATCAGCGCTTTCATGCCGATCCCGAACTCAAGTGCGGCTGCATTTTCGTCGACATCGATCATTTCAAGATCTATAACGACGCCCGCGGTCACCACGAGGGCGACGACGTGCTCAAGCGTATGGTGCGCTTCCTCATGCGGTACACTCGGCCCGAAGAAGCCGTACTTCGCTTTGGGGGTGACGAGTTCGTCGTCATCCTTCATGGCGCCGACGTCGCCGAAACGAAACTCGTCGCCGATCGCTTTCGCACCGAAGCGTTCGAGAAAGCACCTGTTCCATTCTCGCTCGGCTGGGCTGCCCGTGAGACTGGTGAGTCGGTGCAGCGCCTGCTCGATCGTGCCGACCGTGGCATGATGGCCGTGCGCGTGATGAAGCGTCAGAGCGATCCGAGGCTGAACACAGCGCGTTGACGGTTGGCCACGGCACTGTGGCTGCTAGCTTCCAGCAGTCCAAACAGACCGCGATCGCCACATGCCGTCTCTGCTTCGTTCGACGTCGCCCACGGGCGTCCACACAATCACGCTGAATCGTCCGGATCGACTGAACGCCGTCGATCCGGAATTGGCCGACGAGCTACCGCGCGCCATCGACATCGCCGCGGCCGAGGACGCGATCCGTGTCATCGTGATCACGGGAGCTGGTCGTGGCTTTTGCTCCGGCCTCGATCTGTCGACGCCACCGCGCCTTCCCGACGCAACGCGCGCGGAGCGGCTCGATCCATTCGCGTGGGTCGGGCGATGGGTGCTGTCCATGATGCGCTGCGAAAAACCGGTGATCGCCGCGGTCAACGGACCTGCGGCCGGCGCTGGTTTCGGACTCGCGCTCGCCGCGGACATTCGTCTGGTCTCGACCAATGCGCGCATGACTGCGGGCTACGTTCGTCGCGCGCTCAGCCCGGATGCGGGTGTGAGCTTCTTGCTTCCGCGCCTCGTCGGATTGTCGCGGGCGACTGAGATTCTGTTCACTGGTCGCGACATCGACGCTACCGAGGCCGAACGTATCGGACTCGCGTCGATGGTGATTGCCGACGACGGCTTTGGCGACCACGTGCACGAGTACGCCGAGCGACTCGCCGCCGGGCCGCCGACCGCGCTGGCGCTGACCAAGCGACTTCTTGCCTCCAGCCTCGACGTGCCGCTCGAGGCGCAACTCGAGCGAGAACTCGCCTACATCAAGACGTGCTTCGCGTCGAACGACGTCGCCGAGGCGATGGCTTCGTTTAGCGAGAAGCGCCGCCCTGTGTTCAAGGGCCGCTGACTAAGCGGCCTTTCGCTTTGCGGTGCGGCGCCGCGCCGCTGTCTTGCGCGCTTTCTTCGCGGTTTTCTTGGCGGTCGACTTCTTCTTCACGCTCACGGTCTTCTTGTCGCTTCGCCACACGCGAGAGCGGCCGTTTGCGATCTGCTCCATCGTTCGATCGCTCTTTACCGACGTGATGGCTTTCCCAACGACATCCAGCTTTGCCGACGCGTAGTCGTCGCGATGCTTGATGAGCAGCCATTGATTGCGCGCCGCGCGGTCTCGTTTCATTCGCACGAGCACCCATCCGCCGAGCATTCGCTTTCCGTGCAGGATGACCTTGAGATCGCCGCGCTCGTAGCCATCGCGTAGCGACTCCACGCCGCCGCCATCCTGGGCTTCGTACGTTCCGCGGTCCCAGAGCATCACCGTTCCGCCGCCGTATTCGCCTTCCGGAATCGTTCCTTCGAAGGTGTTGTAGTCGAGCGGATGATCCTCGACTTCCATTGCGAGACGGCGCACGCGTGGATCGTAGCTCGGGCCTTTTGGAACAGCCCAACTCTTCATCACACCGTCGAGCTCGAGGCGAAGGTCGAAATGCAGGTGCGATGCAGCGTGCTTCTGAATCACGAACGCGAGCGAGCGCTTCGACCGAGCGCTCGTCGACTTGCCCGACGGCTCCTTCGTCTTCGTGAAGTCGCGTTTCTTCCGATACTCGGCGAGTGGAGCGCGTTTGCTCGTCGCGCGCTTACGTCGCGACGGGCGCTTGGATTTGGTAGCCATGGCCAGCGTGAGCTCGGCAACAGCCGCGCCACCATGGTCGCGAGAACTCGTCGCTACGCGGCCGCGCCGATCATTGCGACGCCAGCGAGAATCACCGCCGCGGCGCCGAGGGTTCGTCCGGTGACAGGTTCGCCGGCGATCGCCCAGCCAAGGAAAACGGCCACGAGAGGATTCACGTACGCGTACGTCGACGCTTTGGCCGGTGAGACCGCTTTGAGCAGGAAGATGTACGCGGTGAAGCCGATCAGCGATCCGAACGTCACGAGATAGATCCAGCCGGTCCATGCGGGTACGCCAATCTGCGCAACGTGCAGGTCGCCGAGTTCGCCGCGTGCAATGCCGACGACGATCAACCCCACGCTCCCACCGAGCATCTGGATGCCTGTCGATAGCGCGGCCGATTCAGGTCGATGGGCAACGCGGTTGAAAACCGACCCGCACGCCCACGCGGCCGACGCGGCAACGAGAACGATTGCCGCGATCGCATCGACGCTGCCGTGTCCGGTCGTCGCGTCGAATCCAACGAGCACGATTAGCCCGGCAAAACCGACGACGAGACCCAGCAACACGCCGGTCCGTGGTCGCTTTCCGCCGGGCCGTGCCCAGTCGATAACGACCATCCATAGAGGAACGACCGCAACGAGCAGTGCTGCAAGACCCGACGGCACCCGCTGCTCAGCCCAGCCGACTGCGCCGTTGCCGCAGCAAAGCATGAGCAAACCGGCAATCGTCGCGTCACGCCACTGCAGCTTCTGCGGTGCCGCGGCGCCTCGCGCGCGCGCCCAACCGTAAAGCAGCGCGCCCGAAACGAGGAACCGACCACCGCTCATGAGGAAGGGTGGAATGTCGGCGACCGCGTATCGAATCGCGAGGTACGTGGATCCCCAGATGATGTAGACGGCTACGAACGCCGCGATGATGCGAGAGCGTGGGTAGTGCTCCTGTGGCGTGGGCGGCGGCTCGAGCCGAGGCATCCACGCGCGCGCTCTCGTTGCGGTCAATCGCCCTCGATGAGCCGTCGAAGCTCTTCGACGTCGTAGGGTCGCGCCACGAGGGCGGCACCCGGGATCGGTGTAGGGAGAACCTGCGCGTCGAGCGCAGTGGAAACGGACAACACGAATCGAGCGGCGACGCAACCGGGAAGGGCCCGCAGCACTGCGGCCAACGGAGTTCCTTCGCGGTCGACCAGGCGCGCATCGCACACGACCGCGTCGAACGACGTCTGCTCGGCGAGTCGGCGAGCGAGCTCACCGCTCCCGGCGTTGATGACAGCGTGACCGCGCGCTGTGAGAAAACGCTCGACGAACATCAGGTCGGACGCTCCCTGGTCCACCACGAGTACATCGAGTGGTCGCGATGCCTTTACGCTCGGCGCAGGCAGGACCGATTCGGCGGCGATGGGCAGTCGGACGATGAATCGCGCGCCAGTCTGCATTCCCGTTTCCAGCGAGATCGTTCCGCCGTGGTCGACGATGATACTGTGAACCACCGACAGACCGAGGCCGGTCCCCTCGCCTTCGTCCTTCGTGGTCCAGAACGGATCCCAGATTTTGGATTGAACGTTCTCGGGAATTCCTGGTCCGTTGTCTTCGACTTCGATCGCGACCTCGTTCCCTTCCTGCCGCGTGCGAATCGCAATTCTCGGCGGCCGTACTGGGGCGTGGGAATCCGTGGCGGCGTGGAGTGCTTGCTCCGCATTGGTCAGCAGGTTGAGCATGACCTGCTCGAGCTGTGCGCGGTCGCCGTGAACGAGTGGCAACGCAGGCTGCAACTCGACGCTGCAGGCGATGCCCGCGGTTTCGAGCGAGTACCGTCGCGTGCGTGCGATGTATCCGACGATGTCATTCACGTCGGTGGCGACGCGTCGTTCGACGTCTCGCTTCCGCGTCAATGCGAGCAGGTCTTTGACGATCGTTGCCGAACGAATCGCTTCGTGGTTGATCGTTTCGAGTGCCGCGCGATCTTCTGACGGCCACGGTTTCTTGAGCAGCAGTTGTGCGAAGCCCATGATCGCGGCGAGCGGATTGTTCAGCTCGTGGGCGACGCCGGCGAGAGTCGTCCCAAGGCTCGCCATGCGCTCACTTCGTCTCAGTAGCTCATCATGGCGTTGGCGTTCGGTGACGTCCTCGACGATGCCGTCGTAGGCAACCAGTTCGCCGTCGGTGTCGTGCAGCCGACGAACCAAGACCCGCACGGTGATCGCGCTCCCATCTCGGCGCTTCCATCGCGTGCTCACCCATTCGGGAAACGCGGCGCCGGCTGGGCGACCGCGCAGCCGCTCTCGCTCTTCTGGATCGAGATACAAATCGCGCGCGAGATCCAGCGCGAGCAGATCCCGAGCGGAAGTGTACCCGAGCATCGCGGCGAGGACCGAATTCGCTTCGAGAAAGCGGCCGTCGGGTGTTGATCGATAGACGCCGTAGCCCACGCGCTCGATGAGGAGTGCGTAGCGCTGCTCGCTATTTGTGAGCGCTTCGGTCAATGCGACGTCGGCGGCGCGGGGAGTGGTCGCTTCGCGGGGAGTCATCGGGGGAACTGCGGGCTTCACCTACAGGAACGGAACTAAGATTAACCAACGGCTGGCGAAACCGTTGTCATCTTGGCGGCCTAATTAACATCGGATACGGCGAGTTAACTAGGGTATTCTTCCGCGCCGAGCTCTGGATGACCAAATTGCCTAGCGCCGAGGTTATCCGGAGTGTAGCCTGATCATTGGGGCGTGACCCGTCAACAGGCCTTTTTGCGTTCTAATACTTTACCAGTCAACTATTCACTCACGTGCAATACACTAATAACGCATTCGTTGATAGACACGCCGCCTTCGAGTTGGAGGCGATTCCCTGGATCGAGGACGTCTACAGGTTCGCCCTCTCCCTGACGCGTGATGAGTCCGACGCCGACGACGTCGTGCAGGACACCTTCCTTCGCGCCTATCGGTCCTGGCACACCTATCTGCCAGGGAGCGACTGTCGCCGCTGGCTGTTCACCATTTGTCGCAACGTGTTTCTCCGGTCGCGCGAGCGGGTGCGTCCAATGGTGGAACTGGACGCGGCCGACGCCGAGCAGATCGCGGCCGACTCAGCGCAGCTCGGAGGAAGCAGGGACGGTTTCGATGATGCGTCGTCGCGGCTCGACCTGGGGCCGGCGATCAACCTGGCGCTCGCCAAGGTTCCGGAGCCGTTCCGGTCGACGCTCATCATCGTCGACGTCGAGGATCAATCGTACGAGTCGGCCGCTGAGACACTTGGCGTGCCGATCGGAACCGTTCGTTCGCGGTTGTTCCGCGGGCGTCGGCTCATGCAAGAGCAGCTACATACGTACGCGATGGATTTGGGGCTCGCCTCGTAAGCGAGCCCCATCGACAACTACTGCGCTTCGGTCCAGACCTGCTGTTGGATTGGACCTCCGAGCTCGCCATTCAACTTCAGGCGAGCCTCGGCAACGATGTCCGGCGCAAGCGACGCGGCGACCGAACAGTACCGTTCGAACGACAGCTGGATCGCCCGCTCGGCGTGCTCGCGCTCGATTCCCGTTCCTTCGATGTCGTATTCGATCTGAATGTGTCGAAGGCGACGAGGCGCTTCTGGCCGCCGCTCGCCGACGATACGTACGCTCATGCGCTCGACCGGCGTACGACGTTTGGCAATGATCTCGATGACGTCGACGCTCGCGCACGCCGCCAACGCGTTGAGTAGCGTCTCGACTGGGCCCGGTGCTTCCTTCGCGTTCGCGTCGATTCGATGGGTGCGTCCGGCGGGGCCGGCATCGAACAAGCGCTCGCCGCGCCACGTGATTTCGGAGCGCGTAATGACCGGCTTCGGGGCCGGCGGCGTGGTCTCGGTAGATGACACGTTAAAGAATCCTTATTTCTCGATTGGTGCACGGACGGCATTTCCCCACTCGGTCCAGCTGCCGTCGTAGTTTCGAACGTTCTCGTACCCGAGCAAATATCGCAGAACGAACCAGGTATGACTGGAGCGCTCTCCGATCCGGCAATAAGCCACGACGTTGTCCGCGGCCGAGAGTCCCTGTTCCTGCTCGTAGATCGCACGCAGCTCGCTGGCGGGTTTGAAGGTTCCGTCCGGATTTGCCGCGCGTGCCCATGGTACGCTCTTCGCGCCAGGGATGTGACCGCCGCGAATCGCGCCCTCCTGCGGGTACTCCGGCATGTGCAGCTTCTTGCCGGAATACTCGTCGGGCGAGCGAACGTCGACGAGCTTGCCCTTCGACTCGACGTGCTTGCGCACGTCGTTCATGAAGGCGCGCACTGGCTCGTCGTTTCTTGCTCGCGCCGTGTAGTTGGATCGGCCCTTCACGACCGGTGCGTCCGTGTTCATTGGACGGCCTTCAGCTTCCCACTTCAGCCGACCACCATCAAGCAGCTTGGCGTTCGTGAATCCGAAGAGTTGGAACACCCAGAACGCGTATGCTGCCCACCAATTGTTCTTGTCGCCGTAAAAGATCACCGTCGTCGACTCGTCGATATTTCGAGCGCGCAGCAGTTCTTGAAACTGCTCCGTGCTCACGTAGTCGCGAACCACGGCGTCGTTGAGGTCGGTGTGCCAGTCGACCTTGAAGGCTCCGGGAATGTGTCCCGTCTCGTACAACAACACATCTTCGTCGCTCTCGATGATTCGAATGTTCGCATCGCCGAGATGCGCGGCGAGCCACTCGGTGCTGACGAGCGAATCGGGGTGCGCGTAGCCCTTTGCAACGATCGGTGTGTCGGATGTCCCTGCAGCTGCCGCCATGTTGATCTCCGTCCTATCCGATGCGCGTTCCGTTCGCGACCGGACGTTCGAGCGAAAGCAGTATCACCTCGGTGGATGTGGGCATTCCACCGAGGACGAGGACTTCGCTGGTGAAACCCGCGATGCGTCGTGGGCCGAGGTTCACGGCGGCGACGACCTGTCGACCGATGAGCTGCTCCGGTGCGTAGTGCACCGTGAGCTGCGCGCTCGACCGCTTCACGCCGAGCTCGGCGCCGAAGTCGATTGCGAGCTTGATCGACGGCTTCCTCGCCTCGGGGAAGGGCTCAGCCTCGAGCACCGTTCCTACCCGCATGTCGATCGCGAAAAAGTCGTCGGCCGTGGCCATTCGAAAAAGATATCCCCCTCGGCCGTCAGGTGCCGCGGGTGCCTTCGCGGTGCTCGATCCACTGCTGGACGCGCCGGGCGAGTTGCTCCCAGTCGGGCTCGAGGATGATCATGTGGCCGCGACCCGATACAGTCTCGAGCTCGGCGTCATATCGCTTCGCGATACGCGCGACGATGCGGGCCGGAACGAAATGATCGTGTTCAGCGGCTATGACCAGCATGGGGCAGCGAACACGCTCGCGATCGACCGGAACGCCACCGACCGACATTTCACGCGCGGCATGACCGCTATCGGGAACGAGCATGTCGAGCAGCGCATCCTTTCGGTTTTCAGGCACGCAATTCATCACGATCTCGCGCAAATCGTCACGGCCGGGATGAATGGCGCGTGAGCGGAAGAGCGCGGGCAGGTATCTGAGCTGTCGGATCGCGACGCGAGGCGAGAAAATGCTGATTCCGCGCGGCGGTGCCGGCGTGATCAACACCGCGGCGCTCACAATTCCGCGTTCGGCCAGTTTCTGCGCAATGAGACCGCCCATCGAGTGCCCGACGACGGTTGTCGCACCGACGTGCCGCGCGACGTCGGCAGCATCGTCGGTGTAGTCGTCGATCGAAACGCGGCCGATATCGACGGTTGGTCTGCTGCCGGCACGACCGCGAAGGTGAACGGCGTACGCCGGTACGCCATTGGCCGCGAAGAACTCCAGCCATGACGTCCACACCGAGGCGTCAGCCAGAAAGCCGTGAACGAACAACACCGGATTGTGCCGCTGCTCGGCGGGGCGTGCGCAGAGCACGGCCAGCTCGCCACCACGAATGGTTTCGATCATTGATAGTGAAGATGGGTCATCACTGCCGGGTTGACGAGCCAGCCGATGGTCAATTGGAGCTGAACTCGCTATTCATGCACATGCATGCCCGCATCGGCCGCACCGCGTATGGACCCGTACTCCCGTCACGTGCTCGTCTGCGTGGGCGGCTTTTGCTCGCCCGACCAGCGAGGGCGGGAGCTGTATCAGCTGTTGCCGTCGCTGTTGCAGCGAGAAGGCCTGCTGTTCGGCCCCGATCGCGTGAAGCGAGGTGAAACGCCCTGCCTCGGCGTGTGCACGGGTGGTCCGATCGTCGTCGTGTATCCGGACGGTGTGTGGTACGGCGGAGTGACGCCCGCGCTCCTCGAACGGATCGTCGTTGAGCATCTGCGCGGTGGTCGCGTAGTGGAGGAGGCGGTTTTTCATCGCTTGTAGTGCGAGCGACGCCGATACCCGGCTAAGCTTTCTTCACTGCGGTGCGGCCAGCCGCGAGATCGTCCAGCTCCTCCTGGACCAGCCGCAGAAGTCTCGGCCAGACGTGTGTGGCGTAGCGAAAGAAGTTCTCGCGTGCCGCAGGGTGCGCAAAGAGAAATTCGCTGAGGCGTTGGTGACCTTTGAGCGTGTTGCACGCCTTACACGCGGCCACTAAGTTGCCCTCCGAGCGGTCGCCTCCGCGAACGCGGGGCTGCACGTGGTCGAGCGAAAGTTCGTCCGCGGTGAACTGCTCGCCGCAGTAGACGCATCGATTTTCGTCGCGGTCGAAGATTCCGCTTCGTTTCAATGGACAACCTCCCAAAGCCGCGACGGATAGTCCTTGATCGGGCGAGAAAGTTTCTGTTGGATCAGATCGACGTTGGTCCGCAGCCTCGCCCCGACGACGAACCGCCCCGTCTGACCTTTCAAGCCCTCGAGAAGACTCGTATGTCACGCTCCCGCGAACGTATTCTGGCCAACCTCGACGAGATGTACCGCGAAGCGTTCGAACGGGCCAAGGCTACGGGCGACGACGCGCAGATGGCGACGCTCGATTTCGCCTATCGCCGCGAGCAGCTCTATTTCGAAATTCTGCTCGACGTTCGCGACGCAACCGAGAAGAGGTAAACTCGGGCCTAGTGCCCGGCCTCTTTCTTCGGCCAAACGATGCTGGCAATGATCGACAGAGCCAGCACGCCAAGGATGATCGCCAGCGATAGGACGATGTTGATGTGGAAGAAGCTCTCGCCGAGCATCTTCACGCCGACGAACGTCAGGATTACGGCGAGCCCGTACTTGAGCAGATAGAACTTGTCGACGACCGCGGCAAGCAGGAAATAGAGCGACCGCAGTCCCAAGATCGCGAAGATGTTCGACGTGAAGACGATGAAAGGATCCGTCGTCACGCCGAAGATCGCGGGAATGGAGTCGACGGCGAAGATCAGGTCGGTGAACTCGACCAGAATGAGCACGAGCAGCAGCGGCGTCGCCAGGCGACGTCCCGCCTCCATGACGAAGAAGTGCTTGCCGCTGTAGCTCGCCGTCATTGGAATGAAGCGTCGCACGAGCCGAACGATCGCGTTCTCCTCGCCCTGAAACTCCTCGTCCCGTTTGATCGCCATCCGAATGCCGGTGATCACGAGCATCGCGCCGAACACGTACAGAATCCAGCTAAAGCGCGCGATCAGGACCGAACCGAGGCCGATGAAGATGCCTCGCATGACGAGCGCGCCGAGAATTCCGTAGAACAGCACTCGGTGCTGACAATTCTTCGGTACTCGGAAGTACTCGAAGATCAAAACGATGACGAAGATGTTGTCGATGCTGAGCGATTCCTCGATGATGTAACCGGTGAGGAATGTCAGACTGACTTCGCGGCCGTAGAAGTAGAAGAGGCCGGCGGCGAAGATGAGCGCCAGCGTCACCCATACCACCGTCCAGATGGCGGCTTCTTTCGGCCGAACTTCGTGCGGACTGCGATGGAAGACGCCAAGGTCCAGGGAGAGCATCGCGAGTACGAACCCGATGAACCCGACCCAGAACCAAATGTTGGTGTTGATCATGTTCTGGGAAAATTACCCAGAAGCCCCACCAGACGCGGCTACGGATGCGGAAGCGGCGCGGCCAAAAGAATGGGTGCCGTAAGAGGCTTGTCGGTTTTTCGCCGACCGAGCGCGTCGTATTTCTCCCACTGGCTGTTCGCGACGTAGACGAATTCGCGACCCACGACTGTCCCAATCGTTGGCTCGTCAGCCACCGCCAAGTTCCGATCGATCAGCTCGGTCCGGACGATTCGCGCACCAGCAGCGTCGAGCACGAAGCGAA
The DNA here is from genome assembly GCF_055379415.1 of Leucogemmata humicola. Lineage (NCBI taxonomy): Bacteria > Pseudomonadati > Gemmatimonadota > Gemmatimonadia > Gemmatimonadales > Gemmatimonadaceae > Leucogemmata > Leucogemmata humicola. The sequence goes on along the minus strand of NZ_AP040875.1, from coordinate 5,063,062 downwards.
TGATCCGAGCGGGGACAACGCCATTCTGAACGGCCACGATCGCGCCGGAATCCCATGCGAGCCCGTCGCACCCGAGCGCGGTGGAATTCGGCGCATCGGGCAGGCGACTGACTACACCCGTTGCCAGATCGACGCGCAAAAGCCCGTGAGAGTAGTCGGCCAGATACAACCGCTTACCGTCTGGTGACGGGGCGAGACCTTGAAGCGAGCGGAAGAGCGGGTTGCGAATCGCCTCGAGTGTGTCGCCGTTGGGCCTAAGTCGATAGAGGACTGGGTCATCCGAATCGGTGACGAAGACGTCGCCGAGCGGCCCGATGACAAGATCGCCGAGCGTGTGTCCTGCAGGAACCGCCGGCAGGTCCCATCGTCGTTCGACAGCGCCGTCGGCTATTCGAATTCTCAGCAATGCCGCAACCGCGGTATCGGCGACACGAAACGCTGGCGACGCTCGGACGCTCGATGTGGTGGCCCACAGCACGCCGCGCTGCGCATCGGCGCGCACGCCGAGAATCGCGGCGATGGGCCTGCGATCGATTGGCGTAATGATTCGACTGCTACCGTCTGGCCGAAGCTCGGCGATGATACCGTGACCGGCGCTCGCGACATAGAAACGTTGCGTACGCGGATCATAGTCCATGCCTTCTGGCCAGAAAGTGGAATCCGCGAGCGTCGCGCGAACGTGACTCCGCGCCAGCGGGCGCCGATTCGCATCGTGTTCCGCTCGTGCCACGGCGAAGGACGGCGATCTGTTGAGCCACGTGAAGGTTTGATCTGCGCCGAGGTCACGACCGAGACCCAGCGCCGCGTACCGGCGCAGTGCATCGATCGCCGAGGCACTGTCATGACTGCGGGCCGCGAGAACGGCGTTCGCCCAGAGATACGACGGTTGCAAAGGCCACGATTCCGCGGCATGAGCAATCTCCAATCGAGCGGCGACGGTGTCGTGAAGTTGCAGTGCCGACGCAGCTCGACCCCACGCTGTGCGCGCGACGCTCGCCGAGTCGACGCTGGGAATTCCGGTTGGAAGCTGTGCGCTGGCGGTGCGAAACGAGGCAATCGCGACAGCGGCGATCCAGAGCGTGCGTACTGCGCACTGTGAGTTGATGACATTGGGCACGAGGCATCATGAGCGCGCATGGCAGTCGCGGCCATCAGTGCGGGACGAATCGAGAATCGCCGCGGGTTCGAACGCCGGTGTCTGGGGCGAGTCGTTTCGTCCCTCGGCGGAAACGGTTCGCACCGAGATTCTAGAAGCATCGTGCCCCGCAGCGCATGGTACAGGCGTATGATGCGACTCTGGAAGACGTCCTACGCTCGTCCGGTCTCGACGAGCAATGCGGGAATCGTGAGCGTCGTGACGCACGCGGTGGTGATTGCCGCGTGGGTGATCGTCACGTTGCCCGCAGCGTCGCTTCCATCAGACAGCTTTGCGAATCGCGCGTACTACATACCGCCGCCCAACAAGCCGATGGTGCCGCGCGAGACGCACGAGGTCGTGCACTACCTCACGCTCACACCCGGTTTGGGATTGGGGCCGGGTCCGACCGATATCGATGCGCGACGGCCGAGCACCGCGCTTGTGACGTCGAAAGCCCCCGGTGGTGAGCGCGCCGATTCGGTGACGCCGCCGCCACCGCCGCCGGTAGTCGGCGAACCTGCGGGCGACTCGGTGTTCACGGAGCTCGACGTCGACAGCGTGGTCGTTCGATCGCAGAGCAGCGCGGCGCCCGCATATCCGCTCGACCTGCTATCGAAGCGCGTCGAGGGGGGAGTGGTCGCGCGCTACGTAGTGGACACCACCGGTTTCGCCGACACCACGTCGCTCGAGATCGTGAGCTCGACGCATCCGGAGTTCATCCGGTCGGTACGCGACGCGCTGCCGTACATGCGCTTTTCGCCCGCGAAGATCGGAACGCACAAGGTGCGTCAACTCGTGGAGCAGGGATTCACCTTCCGCATCACGCCCACCGTGGCGGGCGGCGCAAAGCCCTAACGCTCCTCCTCGGCAGCCTCGTTTCGAGCGCCGAGTCTGGCGTGCAAACGCTCGCGATAGGTGCGTGAGAGGCGCAGCTTCGCGCCATTGCGAAGCACCACGATGGCGTCGCCGGCAAACCAGGGCTGCACTTCGACGATTCGATCGACGTTCACGATGTATCGTCGATGAATGCGGATGAACGAGCGCGAATCGAGCTGCGGTTCGATTGCCGCAGCCGTCATGCGAATGAGATGGCTGCCACCGCCGACGTGAAGGCGCATGTAGTTGCCGTCGGTTTCCCACCAATCAACGTCGGCGGTGCGAACGATCTTGAGCACGCCATCGACTTTGACTGCGACGCGATCCAACGGCTGCTTGCCATTTTGCGGCTTGTTGTGTGCGACGTAGTCGGTCAGCAGCGCGCGGATGCGGTCGTCGTCCACGTTGCGAGAGTCGCCCTGCAAACGCTCCTTCGCTCGGCCAAAGGCGTCTCGGAAGCGCGCCGTGTCGAAGGGCTTGAGCAGGTAGTCCACGGCGTGTACGTCGAAGGCGCGCACGGCGTACTGATCGAACGCGGTTACGAACACCGTCGCCGGGCCTGCCTTGCCGGAGATCTCGCGCAACACACCAAAGCCGTCGAGGTCCGGCATCTGGACGTCGAGAAAGAGCAGCCGTGGTTGGAGTTTGAGCGTTTGCTCAACAGCCTCGCGTCCGCCGGCACACGCGCTAACCACCTCGGCCTCGCCGGTTTCCTCGATGAGGCGAACGAGGCGACGGCGGGCGATCTTTTCGTCGTCGGCAACAATGACAGTCAGCATTTCAGGCACTCAGGGTGAAGTCGTGCGGGTAGGCACCGCTGTCGCGCAGCGCAGCGACGGCAGCTTCGAGAGCGCGTTCACGGTCGGCGGTCATACCTCGCTCATCGGTGCTCTCGAGAGCGAGACGGAGGTAGTCGGCGAGGCGCGCGAGCTGTGTTTCGGTGAGCGCTGGATCGTGGCGCACCGTTTCAGCGATTCCGTCGAGTGAACGAAGTAGCACTGGAGGAATTGCCTGGAGCTTGGCCGCGCGAGCCTGCGCAGCGGCGACCGCCGCGGTCAGGTCCATCGACGCGGCTTCGCGCGCACGGAGCCATTCGAGCAGCACGCCGCGATGTCCGATCGCCGCGAGCACGAGATAAATCGCAAACCCAACGATCAACGTGAGCTGCCACTCCGGCGCGAGCAGCGGACCAACTCGATTGGTGAGACGCTGCAACAGCGCGACGTGAATCATTGTCGTAAGGCCGCCTGCGAGCAGAAGGCCGGTGGCGCGAAGCACCAATCGATGTGGGCGAATCGGAAAGCGCTTGGCGCCGGCGATCACCAGCGGCGTGAGTAACGCCCAGATGAGCGCGGACGTCATGTCTTTCCGCGCGATCGACGCCCACGAGGCTGTGCCGAGTCGTCCGCGCATCTGAAGGAAGACGAAACTTTGCTGCGTCCAGACGAGACCGCACAGCAGCCACGTCACAACGATCGAGACCGCGGGATTTCGCAGCGCGGCGGGAACGCGCAGCACGCGAAGGTCCGTGTCGCCGATCGATACCGGAGTGCTGTCTGGTTCCGTCGTTGCCACATGTTCGCCGCGCCGCCGCACGGGAATAGTCAACTCGGCGATCGTGCCGCCGGCGCTACTGTTCACGAGTCGCAAGCGATCGTCGTCGCCATACATGATTGCCAGGCGATCGCGGACGTTGGTGAGGCCAATGCCATGGCCACCCGTGGAAGACGCCGCCATGAGCCCAACGCCGTTGTCCGAAACGCGCACGATCAGTTTGTCGCGTTCGACGACCGCAGAAATGTCGATCGTACCCGCGGCGCTGCGACCGCTCAGTCCGTGACGTATCGCGTTCTCGACGAGCGGCTGGAGAATGAAGCGCGGTAGCAGGCACTCGACGGCGTCGTCGGCGACCTGATAGTCGATCGTCAGCCAGTCGGCAAAGCGAATGCGCTGAATGTCGAGATACGGCTCAATGCCCACGATCTCCTCGCCCAGCGTTACTTCGTCGCTCTTACGAGCGAGCGCGGTACGGAAGATCGAGATCAGCTGTCGAAGAACGCGGTTGGCCGTAGCGGGCGCGTCGTACGCGAGTTCCGAAACGGCACCGAGCGAATTGAAGAGAAAGTGCGGTTGGAGCTGCGCCTCGAGGTAGTCGAGCCGCGCGCGGCTGAGCGACGTCTCGAGTCGCTTGGCGAGGTGCTGTCGAGCGACCAGGGCACCGCGCACGAGCAACGCTTCCGACACTGCCACGACCGCGACGTAGCTCACGATGTCGAAGTCGAGGTAGTAGACGAGAAAAGCCCAGAACGGTGTGATCTGTCGCGCCGGATCGATGGCCAGCATGATGGCGCGGGTGACCACGGTGTCCGCGAGCGCGGCCAGAAAGAGCGACGGGAGGTGCAGGAGAATGAGCACCAGCACGCTCGGCGCGATCGCGCGCACGGTGCGATGCCACGCCGCGATGGCAAAGCTCATCGACGCCCACAGCACTGCGATCGCGAGGTCGACCTCGACCAACGATACGAGCTGAGCCGGCCCCCGCCGCGCCAGCGCGATCGACAGCACCACCTGCATGCCGAAGAACGCGACCCACGCGCCGGTTACGAGCGAGACAGACTTGAGCGTTCGTATCGTTCGCGTGTTTGGGCGAGACATGGCCGGCATGACATGAAAGGTCGCAGTTTTACCGCGCGCGTGGGGCGTGCGAGGGGCGGAATGCGCCGGGCGTGGGTCGGCCCGTTTGCCGAAGGGCCGAAACGGACTAAGCTATCTGGCGGTATGACTCTCGACAGCGATAGCGGGACACGCGACGACTCGATTGCGGTCGTCAACGCGCGGGTCTGGACTGGCGATTCGCGCCGTCCGTGGGCCGACGCACTTCTTACGAGCGGCGATCAGATCGCCACCGTTGGTGCGAGTGCGGAGGTCATGAAGCGGGCGCAGCCGGCGACGCGCGTGATCGATGCGCGCGGAATGCTCGTCGTGCCGGGCTTCATCGATTCTCACATCCATTTCCTACAAGGCGGGCTCGGCTTGTCGTCAGTGCAGTTGCGTGATGCAACGACGCCCGAGGAATTCACGCGACGTATCGCGGATTTTGCGCGGTCGCGGCCAGCGGGAACGTGGATTCGAAACGGCGACTGGGATCACGAGTTGTGGGGCGGGGAACTGCCGCGGCGCGAGTGGATCGATGCGTACACGGGAGATCATCCAGTGTGGGTGAATCGGCTCGACGGCCACATGTCGCTAGCGAACAGCGCGGCGCTGCGCGTGGCCGGAGTGACGCGCGATACGGCTGACGTTGCTGGCGGGACGATCGTACGCGACGAGCGCGGCGAGCCGACTGGAGTTCTGAAAGACAATGCACAGCAGCTCGTGTTGCGTGCTGCTCCGCCACTGTCGAACGCGGAGCTCGACGACGCACTTGCCGCAGCGATGCGATTCGTCGCGAGCCATGGCGTGACGTCTGTGCACCACATGGGAACGTGGGAAGATCTTGAAGTCTTCGAGCGCGCGTGGAAGAGTGGGAGGCTTGCGACTCGCATCTACGCCGCAGTGCCGATCGACACGTGGGCGCGACTCAGAGATCGCGTCAGCGCGACCGGTCGCGGCGACGCCTGGCTCGGCATTGGCGCGCTGAAGGGTTTCGTTGACGGATCGCTCGGATCGCACACGGCCGCGATGCTCGAGCCGTTCGACGACGCACCGAACGATCGCGGTCTATTCGTCAACACGGAGGAGGACCTCTACGCGTGGACGAAGGCGGCGGACGCCGAGGGCTTGAGCATGATCGTGCACGCAATCGGTGATCACGCGATTCGTGTGCAGCTCGACATTTACGAGCGCGTGATTCGCGAAAACGGCGCGCGCGATCGTCGTTTCCGGATCGAACACGCGCAGCATCTGAGCGCGCCCGACGTTCCTCGTTTCAAGTCGCTGGGAGTGATTGCAAGCGCGCAGCCGTATCATGCGATCGACGACGGACGCTGGGCCGAGCGATTGATCGGCCACGAGCGAGCGAAACTCACGTACGCGTTTCGCGCGCTGCTCGATGCCGGCGCACGAGTAGCGTTTGGCAGCGATTGGTTCGTCGCGCCGCCCACGCCACTCGAAGGCATCTACGCCGCCGTCACTCGGCGAACGCTCGACGGTAAGCAGCCAGATGGGTGGATTCCCGAGCAGCGCATCACAGTTGAAGAAGCGTTGCGCGCCTACACGATCGACGCCGCATTCGCGTCGTTCGACGAAGCGCGGAAAGGAAGTCTGGAACGCGGCAAGCTGGCCGACTTTGCGATCATCGATCGGGATATTACCAGAATTCCCGGCGCGGAAATTTGGGACGCAAAAATCGCGATGACTGTTGCGGGGGGGCGAGTGGTATACGGAGACTAGGTCACTGGTCTGAGGTCACTGGTCTGAGGGTTGAAACGAAAAAAACGGGTCGCGGCACTCGCCGCGACCCGTTTCCTTGCCTCTAGTGCCCAGCGCCTAGCGCCTAGAACTTCACAATCTCCTCACACGCCTTTTTCACATCTTCGATCTGCGGGAGGATCGCGTCTTCGAGACGCGGTGCGTAGCCGACGAACGTGTCTGTCGACGCGACACGCTTGACCGGCGCGTCGAGCCAGGCGAAGCAGTCATCGGAGATACGAGCGGCGATTTCGGCGCCGTAGCCCCATGAGATCGAATCTTCATAGAGCACGATGGCGCGATTCGTCTTCTTGACCGACTCGTACACCGTTTCCTGATCCCACGGCGACAGGGTGCGGAGGTCGATCACTTCGACGGACAATCCTTCATCTGCGAGCTGGTTCGCCGCGGCAAAGGCGCGCTGAACCGTTGCGCCGTAGGTGACGACCGTAACATCCGTACCCTCACGCACGACCTTCGCCTTGCCGAACGGAATCATGAAGTTCGGACCCGGGTACGCGGCCTTGTTGTACGTCTGCCGGTACAGGTGCTTGTGTTCGAGGAAGATCACCGGATCGTCGCAACGAATTGCGGTGCGCAGCAGGCCGTTGGCGTCAAGCGCCGTGGCGGGGCAGACGACTCGCAAGCCGGGGCAATGCGTGAACAATGAAGCGCCCGTCTGCGAGTGATAGATCGCGCCGCGAATGTATCCGCCATACGTGGTGCGGATGACGACTGGCGCGCTGAAGTCGTTGTTCGAGCGCCAACGCATCGTCGCGAGCTCGTCGCGAATTTGCATGTACGCCGGCCAAATGTAGTCGAAGAACTGCACCTCGACGACCGGCTTGAAGCCGCGAATCGCGAGACCAATCGCGCGTCCGACAATCGTCGCTTCGGCGAGCGGCGAGTTGTACACGCGAGCGCTGCCGAATTCCTTCTGCAGGCCCCACGTCACTTTGAACACACCGCCCTTGCCCTTGACCTTGCCGAGGTGCTCTTCGCGCGACACGTCGGCAACGTCTTCGCCGAACATGAGGATCTTGTCATCACGCCGCATTTCGTCGCGCATGCAGGCGTTGAGCAGATCGACCATGGTCGTTTCGTTGCCCGAGAACTGCGGATCGTCTTCCGTGTCGAACTGTTCGCTCGTCGGATCGATGTCGGGCGAATACACGAAGTCGTAAACCGTCTCCGGCCCAGGCTGTTCCGCTGCCAGTGCTGCGTCCGTTGCGGCGAGGACTTCGGCTTCGACCTCTTCCTGGATCTTCGTGATCTGAGCGTCGGTCGCGTACCTTTGGGCAACGAGCCACTTCGGGAACTGCGTGATCGGATCGCGCAGGGCTTCCGCTTCGCGCTCGGCGGCCGGGCGATACAACACTTCGTCGTCGGACAGCGAGTGTGAGTACGGACGGATGACGTGCGCGTGAATCAGCGCCGGTCCCTTCCGTTTGCGTGCGTAGTCCACAGCGCGCTGAAGCGCCTGATAGCTCGCGATCAGGTCGCAGCCATCAACTTCCTCGATATAGAGATCGGGAAAGGACTTCACGAGCTTGGAGATGCTACCGCCCGCCGTGTTCACTTCGACCGGGACGGAGATCGCGTAGCCGTTGTCTTCGACGAGATAGACGACCGGCAGCTTGAGGTTCGACGCGTTGTTCAGCGACTCCCAGAACTCGCCTTCGCTGGTCGTGCCGTCACCGGTCGAGCAGAACACCACCTCATCCTCTTCGAAACCCTCGGTGATCTTGAGGAGTTTCGCACGCATCGTCGCTTCTGCGGAGCCGACGGCTTGCAGGAACTGCGTGCCGGTTGGCGACGAATTCGAGACGATGTTGAGCTTCTTATGACCCCAGTGACTCGGCATCTGCCGGCCGCCGGAATTCGGATCGCTGGCAGCCCCGACCGCGGACAGCAGCATCTCTTCGCCCGTCATGCCGAGCGACAGACAGAGTGCGCGATCGCGATAGTACGTGTAGAACCAATCGTACGTCGGTTTGAACACCAAGCCAGCAGCAGCCAGCACAGCCTCGTGGCCGGCGCCGGATATCTGGAAGAAGATCTTGTTCTGTCGCTTGAGCTGAATCTCCTTGTCGTCCAAACGGCGCGACAGGAGCATGGTGCGATACGCGCCCACGAGCTGGTCGGGGGTCAGGCCGGCGGTGTTTTTACGCTCGGCACGCGTGGTTGTCGCCATGGGTCTCCACGTGGGTTAAGCCATCGCGGGAAAACTAACGTCCGAGGCGGCCTCCGGGGATCCTCCAGCACCGGTCACGTAACGGTCGCCCCCGGCCGACTTGGCCGCGTACATGGCCGCGTCGGCCGCCCGGAGCAACTCGCCCGACGTCATGGCGCGGTCGAACGTGTCGGGCACGGTGCCCTGGTTCGGCCGAGTGGTCGCGATTCCGATGCTGGCGCGAATCGAGACGGCCACGCCTTCGCAGTTGATCGGGTTGTGGAGCGCGCGGAGAATACGGTTGGCCACGGCATCGGCCTCGGCCGAGTCGCGGACCTCGAGCAGCACGGCGAACTCGTCGCCGCCAAGACGGGCGATGAGGTCTGTCCCGCGGGTGGAATCCCGGAGCCGGGCCGCCACCGAGATGAGGACTTCGTCGCCTGCGGCGTGGCCGTAGGTATCGTTCACCGGCTTGAAGTCATCCAGGTCGATGAACATGACGGCGACGTCGGTCGCGTCGCGCGCCTTGCCCAAGCCACCGGGCGCAAGGAGCTCGCGGATGCGCGATTCGAAGCGTGAGCGGTTCACCAGGCCGGTCAGCGAGTCATGCTCCGCGCGATGCGCGAGGTCCGCTTCGCGGCGGCGGCTGTGGGTCACGTCGCGCACCACGAACTGTCGAACCAGCTCGCCGCCAATCGAGTCGGCGATCTCCGCGACTTCCACGTGGAGCACACTTCCGTCGAGCTGGGTCCACGTGGCGAGTCGGACTCCACCTGAGCGCGCGTCGGGGCCGCGCTCGTCGAACTTGAGAAAGCGGTCGATTGTCGACGCGATGACGTCGCTTCGGTTCTGCGCGCCAGCAAGCGCAATCGCCGCCGGGTTCGCCGAGCGAATGCGCGTGTCGGCGCACATGAGCACGGCGTCGGGCGCGAGCTCGACGAGGCGGCGATACCGCTCATCACTGGAGCTCTTTTCCTCGAGCGTGCGCTTGATGTACGACGACACGCTGTCGGCCAACACCTGGAGCTCGTGCCCGTCGACGTCGAGGTTCTCGTGCGATTCGTCGGCGTTTCCGGAAAGAAGCTGCGTGTTGATTGCGCCAATGCGGCTCGCCAGCGACCGGCTGACCTGCTGCCACGTGCTCCAACCGACGAGGATGAGCAGCGCGTACGAGATGGCGAGCAGCAGCCAGGCGGTGCGCGCCGCCTGATCGGCGAGGTACTCGGCCTCGACAGCGACGATGACCATCGATCGTGCGTTGGCTGCACCTCCGCGAAGTGATGCCGCAACGAGCAGGTAGGGGCGACGATCGATCGTCATCGCGGTGCGGCCGACATCGGTCGACGGCCACGCCTCGGCGAGTCGTGTTCTGAGTATTTCGGAGTCGAATCGTGGATCGGCCACGGTGATCACGCACGTCGTGCGGCAGCCGTCAGTTCCAGCGGCGACAAAGGCGATGTCGGGGTCTTTCGTCCGAAAAAGAGCGAGGCGCAGCTGCGTGTCCGCAGCGCCGAGGCCGAATGGATTTCGCTCGAGTGCATCGGCGAGTGCGCGTACATCGGAAGTGTGTCGCTCGGCGAGTTCACGCAGGCCGGTGTGGACCACGGCGACGGTCGCGACCGTCGCGAGAACGGCAAATCCGAAGGCCAGCAACGTCACGGTGCGGAGGGCAAGCACAGTGGCGATACCACGCGACCGGAGACGCGATAGCGGAAGAACCACGGCGACGACGACCAGGGGCGCCAGGATCGCCAGTCCAAGCGGCAACCACGCCTGAACTGGTAGTGCCAGGTGCATCAGCCAGAGGTTCATGTCTCAAGTTTCGACCGCCGCCGCGTCCGGCTAAAGCCGGACATCGCACTGGCACCCGGCGTGCGATACTCGAGTCCGGAGGCTCCCCATATGACAAGCGATCATTCGAACTGCACCTTCTGCAACCTGATCCATGGGTCCGCTGAGGTGTCGATCTGCCACGAGGACGCGGACGCCATCGCGTTCATGGACATCCAGCCGGTGAACAATGGGCACGTGCTGGTTGTGCCTCGCGAACACCACGAGTCGCTCCTCGACGTTCCGGAGGAGCTGGGTGTGCACCTGTTCAAGGTGACCATGCGCTTGGCGAATGCGGTGCGCGACGTGTCCGGATGCCGAGCCATGAACATTGTCGTGAATAGTGGCGCTGAAGCTGGTCAGGACGAGCCGCACTATCACGTTCACATCATTCCGCGGCGCGAAGGTGACGGTTTCGACATTCCGCTGCCGTTCGACGGCTCGCAGATGCCGGATCGTACCGTGCTCGATGCATATGCTGCGCGAATCATCGCGGCGTTGCGCGATCCGATGCGTACGGAGCCCGAAGGTTCAGCGGCCGATTCCTCGCACGACCGCGCTGAGCGTAGCATTTCCGTTCCGACGTTCCGCGAGTCGCCACCGCGATCGCCGAACGTGGCGCGCGACGCAGACGATTCGTTGCGGACAGATGACGGAACCCACCGTGAGCGTTGGCGTATCAATGAGGGACCGCACGGCGAGCTCCAGTACGAGCCGAATGCGGACAACGGTGACGCATCCTGACGTTGTTGTTTCTCAACAGCCTCTTGCGCGTCACGTGACAAGATTGCATTTGTTCGGCGCGCGCGACTTCACACCGTGCGCACTCACGGAGGCTGATGCAACCACTCGTCCGACATCGAGGATCATGTCGAGCGCCGCGATTACGATCGCGACGCGCGAGTTCCAGTCTCCCACCTAGCCGCCAGACATCACTGATCGGCGCGACACCCCGCCACGGGAATCTTCCCGTCTCGGGGTGTTGCCTTTTTAGCGAGGTGACATTGTCACGACGTCGGCACTTTCACCGTGTTTCCCTCCCCCGCGCGCCGCGCGTCGGTCGCCGAACCAAGGCGATCATCCAACCAGGCAACCAAAAGCGAGCGATCAAACGCGCAGCCATGCGCGACTGTGGCCACAGATGTGTGTACTGCGCGGCTCTGCTCGAGTTCGATTTTGCAACGCTGGATCACGTGCATCCGCTGTCGCATGGTGGGGCGCACGTTTCAGGGAACGTCGTGTTGGCGTGTGGTCGCTGCAATCGATTGAAGGGCGACCTGTTGCCAACAGAATTCTTTGCGCGCTATCCGTGGGCCGGTCAGAACTTCATCGCGTACGCGCGTGCCGTGCACCGAACCCTCAAGCGATGCGCGCGTCGTGCGGTGAGTCTCGCCTTCGCTCGAGCGGCGTGACGTCGTAGTACCAGCGTGAGCGCGCATCGGGCGCGCTCACGCCGAATTGTTAGTAGTCCACCGGCCGCAGATAGCTCTCGCCGATTGCCGTCGAGCTGAGCATCGCGACCGTGGGCAGGCGTCGCTTCCAGTGCGTGCTCTCCACGCGCTTCTCGACCAGCGCCACTTCCGCTCCGTCGAAACCGCGCGCCGCTAATTCGGCGGGCGTGTACCCGTACAGCAGCCAGTTCAGAATCTCATCGGCTTTGGCGTACGTGATTCCGAAGTCGCCTTCGTCCGTCTGGCCTGCAACGAGATCCGCCGTGGGCGGCTTGTCGACGATCACGCTCGGAATGCCGAGGTGTCTCGCGAGCGCGAGCACCTGGGTCTTGAATAGATCGCCGAGCGGATTGATTGGCGGCGAGTCATCGGCATGCCAGGTGAAGTAGCCGAATAGTCGCTCCGTCTTATTGCCGGTGCCGAGCGGCACGCCGCGAAGTTTGGCGGCGAGATCGAAGAGCGTGATCATGCGCATGCGCGCCATCACGTTTCCGCGACGACCAGGCTCCGCGTCCGGCTCATTCGACAGATAGCCGTCGACTGCCGCGCTGATGTCGATGGTGCGCGATTGAATTCCGGCGCCGTCGATGACGAGTTGGCCGTGCTGGAGGCTCTCCTGGCTCGACGTTCGGTAAGGCATTCGCACACCGAGCACATTCTCCGGCCCAAGCGCGCGCGCGGCGAGGTAGGCCGTCACGGCCGAATCGACTCCGCCGGAAACGCCGATCACCGCTTGCTTGAATCCGCGACGGTTCATCTCGGCGCGAATGAACTCGACGAGCCACTGCTCGGTCAGCGCGGCATCGATGTTCATGGGCGCGGGCGCTGGATCGCAGGACGGGGCCACGCGCACGACAGCGAGTGGCCCCGTTTGCGCACCACCTCGGTCGGTCGCATTCAGACCGCGCGGCGTCTCGATGGCAGCCGGATCGAAAGCAAACGTGCTCGGGGCCCCGGCCATCACCGCATCGATGCTCTGTCGCAGGTGCGGCACCATGGTCTCGAGATCGGCGATCAGCGGCATGTCGGCGCGCGCGCGCGTCACGTCGGCGAGATCGGCTGTGACCGAAAGGATCGCGTCATCCCACAAGGGCGCGCGGCCGCGCGACTCGCCCTTGGGTCCCGCGACAAACGAACCGCCGGGGAAAACCTTTCCGCCCTCGCTGCCAACGAGGCTCGTGAGGGTCATGTACACCCCATGCTCGTCGGCCATGTCGCGAATGAGCCGATCCCACCGGCTGATGCTCGCCGGCCCGGGAACGTCGTCGGACTTGGGCCACGGACCACGGGCCGGCGGCGCAGCGCAAACGAAAATGATCTGCGCGCCGTCGAGCGCCGCAATCGTGCCAGTCAGACTATGCCAGGCATCCTCGCAAACGAGCATTGCCGCGCGACCCCACGGCGTGTCGAAGGCACGAACCTCGCGACCGCGTTCGACGAAGCGCTCTTCGTCGAACAGCCCATATGTCGGCAGGAAAACCTTTCGGTGCACGTGACGAATTTCCGGATCACCTGCGCCGAGCGTCACATACATCGAGCTATTGTACTGCTTATTGTTCCAGATCTCGTAAAACCCAATGACGACGTCGAGAGGCTTGCCAGACGGCACCGACTTTCGATAGACGACATCGAGGTCGCGGGCGAGGGTTCCAGCGGTCACGGAGTTGTCGCGGACGCCACCCTCGAGGAAGTAGCCCGTCAGCGCGCTCTCGGCCAACGCCAGGACCATGGGTCGAGGCGTGAGCTGATCCAGCTGCGTGAACACCGGACCGAGCCGTTCCAAATTGCCGGCGTAGTCGCCCTTTCGGGGCCGGATTTGCGCCAAAGCGAGGTGAACGAGCGGAGCCATGCTTCAAAGCTAGTCGTACCAGGCCGGCCGTAAACAGTCGCCCCTCGGGGCCGGTAGCTCGGAACGGGCTGGATCGTCCTTTCCGCGCGGGGGTACTTTTCAACACTCTCATGCTATCACGCTCCCTCATTGTCGCGACCGCTGTAGCGGTCGGAACGACTCGATTCGCAGCCGCGCAGGACGCCACGCCAAAGACTGGCGAGGCGTGGCAGATCATTCCTCTCGCACAGTCTTCGCTCGTCTTTGCGCGCGACGGCTCGCCGATTGGCGAAATCGGCCGCGGTGAATTCCGCACGAGCGTACCGCTCAAGTCGCTTCCGGCCTTCGTGTCGCAGGCGTTCATTGCGGTCGAAGACCAACGTTTCTACGACCACGACGGCGTCGACGTAAAGGCGGTTGGCGCTGCGGTGATGGGCAAGATTCTCGGAAACAATCGCGGCGGCGGCAGCACGATTACCCAACAGTTGGTTGGGTACATGCACCCCGACATCATCGATCGCCGCGATCCGAGCATGACGCGCAAATTCCGCGAGCAGGTTGCGGCGCGCGAAATGGAGAAGCACTACACCAAGCAGCTGATCCTCGAGAATTATCTCAATCAGATCAACCTCGGACGCGGATGGTTCGGCGTTGACGCCGGCGCGCGCCATTACTTCGGTCATCCTGCTTCGAAACTGACGCTCGTCGAAGCCGCCACGCTTGCCGCGCTGCCCAAATCGCAGCCGCAGTACGATCCGATCGCACATCCCGCCGTGGCAAAGGGGCGCCGCGATCTGATTCTGGGGATGATGGCGGACCAGGGATACATCACGGCCGAACTCGCCGAAAAGACAAAGGCGCTTCCGGTCGTCACCGCGCCAAACGCCGGCATGTCCGCGCAGTCGGGATACTTCGTCGATGCCGTCAAGGCGCAGGCGGAGCGGGCCGGCATTCAGGTGATGAACGGCGGCTATCGCGTCTACACGACGCTCGACCCGGCGCTGCAGCGACAGGCAGTCGACGCCATCGTAGACGGCACGAATCGCATCGAGGCGCAGAAGGGCTACAAGCACCTCACGCAGGCGGCCGCGAAGGGCAACGAAACGGACTACCTGCAAGCGATGGCCGTGGCGATCGACCCGTACACCGGCGACGTGAAAGCGCTGGTCGGAGGTCGCAACTACGCGCGCGCACCATACAATCGCGCGATTACAGCCATCCGTCAGCCGGGTTCGTCGATCAAGCCGATCGTGTACGCCAAGGCGATCGAAGACAGCATTCCGGCGAACACGATCATCCCCGACACGGCGCTGACCATCGAACTTCCGACGGGCGACATCTGGAAGCCGGGCGAGAACGACAACAAGTTCGATGGCAACATGACGATGCGCACCGGCCTCATGCGGTCGCGCAACATGGTCGCCATTCAGTTGGGTATGCGCGTCGGTATGGATTCAGTGGCGGCGCTCGCGAAGCGCATGGGCATCGCTACGCCGATCGATCCAGTTCCGGCGAGTGCAATCGGCGCGACGGCAGTCCATCCGATCGAGCTCGTGGCCGCGTACACCGCCTTCGTCAACAACGGTCAGGTGGTGCAGCCGCGCTTCATCACGCGCATCGATTCGTTGAACGGACGCACGCGCTATGAGAAACTGCCATCGACACCACAGCAGGTTCTCGATCCTCGCGTCGCCTTCATCGTGCGCGACATGCTGAAAGACGTGGCAGAGCGTGGAAGCGGAACGCAGGCACGGAAGGCAGTTCCGGACGAAATCCCTGTCGCGGGCAAGACGGGAACCACAAACGACAATCGCGATGTGTGGTTCGTCGGAATGACGCCCGAACTCGTCGCCGGTGTGTGGCTCGGCTTCGACAAGGAAAAGACGATCATGCCCGGCGCCGTTGGCGGCGGACTCGCGGCGCCAATTTGGGGACAGATGGTGGGTCGCTACTACGCTGGCCGTTCGACGAACGGCTGGGGCACGCCGCCCGATGGCTTGGTTTACGCCGAGTTGAGTCGCGAGAGTGGTTTGCTCGCAACGCCCACGACGCCATACGCCGATCGATACATCGAGTTCTTCCTGCCGGGCACTGAGCCCGCGGCGCTGCGCAACAATCCGTGGAAGACGCCGCAGTGGGGCCCGCTCTTCGTGGCGCCGAAAGTGACCGCGTCGCCGCCGCGGCGCTAGCAAAAGCGAGAGCAAGAAATGAACATGGGCGCGAAATCCAGGATTCCGCGCCCATCGTCGTTTCCCCTGAGACCAGGGACCAGGGACCAGAGACCTGAGACCTGAGACCTCCTAGGCCACCTTCGTTGTTTCCGCCGGCTCGTCGCGATCGAGCAACGTCGGCTGCGTGGTCGTTGGATTTTCCGTTACGGGCACGAGGGCAATCGCGAACACTTCGTCGAGCGTGCTCACGCAATGGAAGGTGAGCTGCTTCCGGACATCTTCCGGAATGTCTTCCATGTCCGCCTCGTTGTCCTTTGGCAGAATGATGGTGGAGATACCCGCCCGATGTGCGCCGAGCACCTTCTCCTTCACGCCGCCAATCGGGAGCACGCGACCGCGGAGGGTGATCTCTCCCGTCATCGCAACGTCCTTGCGAACCGGACGTCCCGACATCGCGCTCACGAGCGCCGTACTCATCGTCACGCCAGCCGACGGTCCATCCTTCGGGATGGCGCCCTGCGGAACGTGCACGTGCACTTCGATCGACCCGAGACGATCCTCAGGAATCGCGAGCGAAGATGCATGAGTCGCAGCGTATGTCATTGCAGCACGCGCCGACTCCTTCATCACGTCGCCGAGTTGGCCGGTGAGAATGAGCGACACATTGCCCCAACCACTGACCTGGGTCTTCTCGTCGTCCGTTGAGCGCTGGCCGTAGCCGAACAGTCGACGGATTGCCGCTTCGACGAACATGATGTCGCCGCCCGCCGGCGTGTAATACATGCCGGTTGCGACGCCAACCTCGTTCTCCTCGGCAGCGTGTTCCGGGTGAACCCGAGGACGTCCGAGTAGCTCGCGCACTTCATCCGCGTCGATCTTCCCGTCTTCGATGACCTTGGGATCGCCGACTGCGATGCGTCGAGCAACTTTTCGCGCGACCGCACCAACCTGACGCTCGAGCTGCCGGACGCCGGCTTCGCGAGTGTATTTGCTGATGACTGCGGCGACTGCCTCGTCGGTGAACGACACGTTCTTGTCGCCCAAGCCGGACTCTTCGAGCTGACGCGGAATCAGATACTTCTTGGCAATTTCCGCCTTCTCGCGTTCCGTGTAGCCTGCGAACTCCACGACTTCCATTCGGTCGAGCAACGGGCCTGGAATGTTCTGAATGAAGTTCGCCGTTGCGATGAAGAGCACTTCGCTCAGGTCGAACGGAATTCCGAGATAGTGATCGGTGAAGTTGTCGTTCTGCGCCGGATCGAGCACTTCGAGCAGTGCGCTCGCCGGGTCGCCCTGGAACGACACGCCAAGCTTGTCCACTTCGTCGAGCAAGAAGACCGGGTTCTTCGCGCCGCCCTGCTTCATGCCCTGAATGATTCGACCGGGCATCGCGCCGACGTACGTGCGACGGTGTCCGCGAATGTCGGCTTCATCGCGCGCGCCGCCGAGTGCGACGCGAACGTACTGACGTCCGAGTGATCGCGCGATCGATTTTGCGATGGACGTTTTACCAACGCCCGGTGGTCCGACGAAGAGAAGGATTGGTCCCTTTGCCATGGCGCGGGACTTTGCTTCTTTCGCGTCGGTGATCGGTCGCGGCTCATGGTTGGTGCTCACGCCGATCTGCGGCGTCGCGTCCTCCCGGGTGGCTTTGAGCTTGGAGATCGACATTTCACCGGTCTGCTTCAACTCCTCTTCCAACTGCTGCGCGCGGAGTTGGCGGACGGCGAGGAACTCCAGCACCCGATCCTTTACGTCGGGCAAGCCGTAGTGGTCCTCGTCGAGCACGGTCTGGGCGTGGTTCTGGTCGAGATTGTCGTCCGACCGGTTGTTCCACGGCAGCTCGGCGATCCATTCGAGGTACGTGCGAATGACCTGAGCTTCCATCGACTCGCGGCCTGACCGCTCGAGTCGGCCGAGCTCTCGCTCGACTTCCTGTCGCGCCTCTTTGGGCAGCTCGAGCTTGTTGAGCTTCTCGCGCAGCTCGACCATCTCCTTGGATTGGTCGTCGTCGCCAAGTTCTTTTTGGATCGCTTTCATCTGCTCGCGCAGGTACATCTCGCGCTGCCGCTCGCCCAGTTCTTCCTGGACCTGCGACTTGATCTCTTCCTGCATCTCGAGCATGCCGATCTGCTTCTGGACGTGCACGAGGACGCGGCGGAGGCGTTCCTCCACGCTCAGCGTCTCGAGCAGGCCCTGCTTCTCGGGCGGCTGGAGCTCGATGTAGCCGGCTACGAGGTCGGCAAAACGGCCGGCGTCGGTCACGGCGTCGAGCACCTGGTGGACGACTTCTTCCGGCAGTCCGCGTCGCTCGCCGAGTTCGGCGGCGCGCTCACGGAGTTCTTTGTGGAGGGCGACGAAGGCCGGGTCGTTCTCGTTGACCGGCTTCATCTCCTCGACGGGCATGACGACCGCGCTGAGGTAGCCTTCCGTCGTGTTGTACTGGAGGGAGGTCGCGCGCTGCTCGCCTTGGAGCAGGAGTTGGACGCCACCCAAGCCACGCTGGATCTGCCCGATGCGCGCAATGACGCCCATCGAGTAGAGGATATCCGGCGTCGGCTCGTCCGTGTTGTCGCGCTGCGCCACGGCGAAAACGAGGCGCTCGCCCTTGAGCGCCGCCTCGATCGCGCGAAGCGTTCCCGGGCGTCCTGCGGCAATCGGTGCAGTTAGTCCGGGGAAAATGACAGTCCCCCGCAATGGGAGGACTGGCAGGGTCTGGCGGTTAGCCATGATGGATCTCGAAGAAAGGTGGAACGGTAGATCGGTGCCGTTCTCGCACAAGCTATTCCAAGCAGATCGGGGCCTGGCTAAGCGATGCCAGGCCTGGACTTACATGGAGCCCTCTGCGACGGCCGTCAAGGTTGCACAAAGCGCACACACCCAAACACGTCATGCTGGCAGCAATCGCCGATATCGAGCTGACCCGCTGTCGTGACGC
This sequence comes from Leucogemmata humicola, assembly GCF_055379415.1. NCBI lineage: Bacteria > Pseudomonadati > Gemmatimonadota > Gemmatimonadia > Gemmatimonadales > Gemmatimonadaceae > Leucogemmata > Leucogemmata humicola. The sequence goes on along the minus strand of NZ_AP040875.1, from coordinate 5,044,247 downwards.
ACTGCCGCTCCGGCGTGCGTCCTTTCCGGAAGTATAGACACATGCTAAAATGAATCATCCCGCCTACTTGCCCTAGACACGCGAGCCACTCGATTGTCGGATCCTGCCGTTCCTAATTCGGATTCCGAGCTGCGCACGCACGTAGAGCGCGTGCTCAGCCCGCATTACGAGCTGGACACTGAGATCGGCCGTGGGGGCATGGGTGTCGTGTACAGGGCCAAAGATCGGCGCCTGAAACGCACGGTCGCCATCAAAGTGCTGCCGCCCGAATTGGCGTTCCGCAGCGAGATCAAAACGCGCTTCCTCCGCGAAGCCGAGACGGCCGCTCAGCTCAACCACCCGAACATCGTCGACATCTATGCCGTCGACGAGGCTGAAGGCATCGTGTTCTTCGTGATGGCGTACATCACGGGCGACAACCTGGCCAAACGGGTGCACGACCACGGCGCGCTGTCGGTCGACGAGACGCGCCGCACGCTGCGCGACGTTGCCGACGCACTCGCGTACGCGCACGAGCGCGGCGTCATCCACCGCGACATCAAGCCGGACAACATCCTCATCGACGCGCAAAGCGGCCGACCGATGGTGACCGACTTCGGTATCGCGCGCGCGATCACCGACAGCGATTCGCGGCTCACGGCGACAGGCATCGCCATCGGCACGCCGACGTACATGTCGCCCGAACAGGCCGCTGGCGAGCGCACGATCGACGGACGCAGCGATCTGTACTCGCTCGGCATCGTCGGCTATCAGATGCTCACCGGCGAGCCGCCGTTCATCGCGAACAGCACGCCGGCAATTCTCGTCAAGCACATCTCCGAGCGACCCACGCCGCTCGAGCAGCGTCGGTCCGACGTGCCGCAGGATCTCTCGCGCGCGATCATGATGCTGCTCGAGAAGGATCCGGCGAATCGCTTTCCGTCGGCCGCGTCGTTCGTGACGGCGCTCGACACGGGCGCAGTGCCGACGCTACGAACGTCCACGCAAACGCCAGTCGATCAGAACCTCCCCTCGCGGCGAACGAACACGCCCTACCCGGGCGTTCGCACCGACGACTACGCGTCCGTAGGCCCAACGGCCGAGGAATGGCGTCGCTGGGAAGCGACCGACGTCGTGAAGTTCCGAAAGAAGCTTGCACCGTATCTCTTCGTGAACGGTGTGATCGTCGTCGCGTCCGTGGTCGGGCAGAACGACTTTTTTGGCATCACAGTTCTCTGGTCCATTTACCTCGCGTTCAAGTACGCGAAGCTCTGGTCCGAGGGCTACGATTGGCGCGACGTGTTTCGCCAGCCGCGTGATCGTGACCTGATCGACGTTGCCGATGACGCGTTGATGTACTTGCGTGCGATGTTCAACCGCAACGAGCGTCAGGCGATGCGCGAGCAGCGCCGCGCACGCATCGGTCGTACGAGCGGGCCCACGGACATGCCGCGTCTCACCGGAGGAATGTCCGGCGACGACGTCGTTCGCGAAGCAGGGAATTACGGCGATCGCATTCGAAAGGCCGAAGCAGATCGCAACGAAGTTTTGCGTCTGCTCGAGCAGATGCCCGCCGGTGAGCGTTCTCGCATTCCCGACGTTGGCCGCTCGGCCAATGCGCTCGCTGAAAAGGTGCGACAGCTTGCGATGGCGCTGTCCGATCTCGAGCGCGGCGTTGCCGGGAGCGGTTCGGATGCGTTGGAGTCGGAGATTTCGCGGCTCGAGAGCGCAGCCAATCCCCTCGACGAGAGCGGAAGCGACGAGCGTGTTCGCCGTCTCGCGCAACTCAAGCGTCAGCGCCGAGCCGTCGCCGACGTGTCGGTGCGGCGCGATGCCGTGGCGGCAAAGCTCGAGACATGCGTCGTCGCGCTGCAAAACATCAAGCTCGATCTTCTCCGCTTGCGCGCGGGCTCGCAGACGCCGCAGCACATCACGTCGCTCGCGATGGACGCGCTGAACCTCGCCGACAGCGTCGACACCGCCCTGTACGTGTCCGACGAGATGCGCAACACCGGGACACGGCCGGCGAGTCGTCAGGCCGCGCGGTAGGTGAACGACTATCTGCGCGACCGCGTCACCGTCGCGGTCGGCAACCAATACCTCATCGATGGTGAGGTCGGGCGCGGCGGAATGGCCGTTGTGTATCGCGCCACCGACGTCCGGTTGAACCGCACCGTCGCGATCAAAGTCCTTCCCCCCGATCTCGCGTTCAATCCGGATGTGCGCACGCGCTTCATTCGAGAGGCGCAAACGGCGGCACAGCTCAACCATCCGAACATCGTTCCGATCTACGCGGTCGACGACAAGGATGGTGGTAGTCTCGTCTACTTCGTCATGGCGTACATCGACGGCGAGAGCCTTGGCGTGCGACTGTCGCGCGAAGGTGCGTGGCCAGTGGATCGTACGGTGCGCGTGCTGCGCGACGTCGCCGACGCATTAGCGTATGCTCATGCGCGCGGCGTCGTCCATCGCGACATCAAGCCGGACAACGTGCTCATCGATCGAGCGAGCGGCCGGCCGATGGTGACCGACTTCGGCATTGCGCGTGCGGCGGCCGGCGAGACTCGGCTTACGGTCACGGGCGTCGCGGTCGGCACGCCGGCATATATGTCGCCCGAGCAAGCCTTGGGCGAGCGCGAAATCGACGGACGCAGCGATCTCTATTCGCTCGGAGTCGTTGGCTATCACATGCTGGCGGGTGATACGCCGTTCAAGGCAGGCAACACGCCCGCAATGCTCGTCAAGCACGTATCGGAGCGTCCAAGACCGATTCGCGAACGGCGGCCGGAAGTGCCGTCGTATCTCGCCGTCGCCATCGACCGCGCGTTGGCGAAGCGCCCGGAAGATAGATGGGCCGATGCCGCCGAATTCCGTGACGCGCTCGACGGTGCGCTGACCGCTCCGCCGCGTGGGCGACGGCTCAGCTCACCGCCGCCGCTGCCGGCGCCCGCTACGGCTCCCGTGACTGCGGTTGCTCCGCAGATTCCGCCGATTCCCGTGATGGCGCCGTTTCCAGCGCCGCCACCGGGCTTGAGCCGTCGTCAGCTCAAGGAGTGGTATCGCGCGCAGCGGCGGTTGGCCATGCACGGTCACAGCGTAGGAATGGTGGTGAACAATCGCGTCATTCCATTCCGCGGCTTCGACGATCGCCCGCTCGAGGAACGTGTCATCGCGTTTCGTCGGAGTGTGGTCGGCTGGATCGTGTGGTCGACCTTCTTTTTCGGCCTGAACGTAGCGACGCACGGCGCCGGGCCGTGGTTCCTCATTCCGAGTGGTTTCATGTTCCTGAACGTGCTGCGGAAGGGCGGATCGATCTGGTCTGATGGCGTCGGCCCGTTCGAAGCGTTCCGGAAGGGAATTCGCGCCAAGATCCGCAAGGAGCATGGCGATCCGTTGCTCGCTGGCGTGCCGGGTCCGGCGGTTCCGCTCCCGCGAACGGCCGAACAACTCGCGTCTGAACTTGCGGCGGCCGACGTATTGGCCGGTGCGCACGGCGACGCCGTGCGCCGCGCCGCAACTGATCGTTCGCTGATGCTCGGAATCGTCGACTCCCTGCGTCCCGTGGAGCGTGAGATGATTCCCGACATTCGCCCTACGGTCGACGCACTCGCGCAGCGGGTTGGTTCCGTGGCGACGACACTGCACCGGCTCGACGCCGACGTATCCGGCGCCTCGCTCGGCAGCCTCGACGCCCGAATCGCATCGCTGGGCACGGAGCCGGAGACACCCGAGCAGGAACGTCGTATGTCGCTGCTTCAACGGCAGCGCGCATCACTTCACGAGCTTCTCGCACGGCGGCAGTCGCTGGCCAATCAGCTCGAGAGCGCTGGGCTGATGTTACAGAACTTGAAATTCGATCTGCTCAAGCTCCGCTCGTCTGGCGTCGGCTCGGCCATCGAAGACGTGACGAGCGCGACGCAGGAAGCTCGCGCACTCTCGCGCGAAATCGGGCTGCTCGTGGAGGCGTCGGACGACCTGAAGAAGCTGTGATCAGGCGCTAGCGCCGATCCAACAACCTTCCGATCGCATCTGCCACTTGTCGCGGCGCTTCTTCTGGCGTGAAGTGGCGCGCGCCGGGAATGACTTCGAGCGTGGCGGCAGGAATGGCCTGCTGCAGTCGTTTGGCGACCCAGAGCGGAATCACGCGATCGCCCTGGCCCCACACGATCGACGTCGGCGCCGCGATCTGTCCGAGCTGCCCACCGAGCTCACGAGTTTCGTCGGTCGTGAGCGCGCGGATGTGAGCGACGAGCGCGTCGCGGCCCTCGGCACTAACGAACGGACGCAGGTACAAATCCAGGGAATGCGCCGCCCGCTCGGGGTCGCCGTAGCCACGCGCCAGGTCACGCCGCAGGATACCAACGAGAAGCGGCGGCGGAAGAAAGCGCGTGAGCGGCAGCGTGGCGCGCGCGACGCGCGCTTCGAGCGTTGGCCAGCGATCGAACGCAACGCTGTCGATGAGGCCGAGGCGTGACACACGAGCGGGGTGCCGAATGGCGAGCGATTGAGCAATGCCACCACCGATGCCGTGCCCAACGATGCACGCGTGCGCGATGCGCAGCTGGTCGAGCAGTTCCACGACGCGTTCCGCGTGGGCCCGAACGTCGACGTGTCGATTCAGTGGGCGATCGCTGCGTCCGTAGCCGAGCAAGTCGACGACGACCAATCGGTGCCCTGGGGGCATGAGCGGAATGACGTCGCTCCACAGGTGGCTCGACGTGGGAAACCCGTGAAGAAAAACGACGGGCTCACCGGCGCCCCGGGTTCCGGCGGCGTAGTAGTAGATTCGCGCGCCGGAGAGATCGAGAAACTCACCGCGCATTCGGGACCCGGAGTGTCATGCGGGCCGGAAGATGACTGGACCGTTCGAACAACGCCAGTGCGCGCGGTGTAGATGCAACGAAGGCCGTCACGTTGGTGACGGCCTTCGTTGATGCAGCGTTGGTGCTGTTGCTGCGATCTTTCGACTGAGTTTAGAGACCGCCGCGCCGGCCGCCGGCCGGCATCAGCTTGTCGAACTCCGCCTTCTGCGCATCCGTGAGGAGCGCCTTGATCGCTTCGTTACGCTTGGCCGTCACGGCGCCCATCTTGGTGCGGGCTTCGGCATCGCCGCCGCGGGCGGCTTCCATCAACGGCGCGGATTCAGCCTGCGCAGCCTTGATGATCGAGTCGGCCTTCGCCATGACGGCGTCGGAGACCTTGAGCGAATCCTTCAACACTGCCTGGATGTTCGGACCACGGCCACGACCACCGCCGCCACCGCCGCCCTGAGCCTTCGCAACCGTCGTGACAGCCATGAACATCGCAGCCGCAAGCGCAGCCATTCGAAGCATCTTCTTCATTCTGGTACCCTCAAAAAGGTTGGGGAGTTGATCGGTCGTTCGCACATCAGACGCGAGCCTGCGCCCCATCGCGACAGGACTGCGACATCAGCTTCGGGCGCGCCAAGACCCGCGAAACGACAAGCTTCGTGGCGGCAACAACTTAGTTGCCGCCCTCTAGCGCAACGACTCAAAACTGCTATCCTTACCGCCCTTCACCAGGACGCCTACGCTCCACGACGAGCTCGCCCGGTTTACTAGGTCTGCTAAAGAGCGCTCAGTGACCCTGCCGCCCCAGCTTCCGACCAGTCCAAGCGCGTCTGCAACGCCACTGACCCAGGTTGCGGCTCCGCCGTCACCGTCCGTCGTGTTTCCGCTGACCTGGCTGATGGATCATGCGTCGGCGCCCATAAAATTCCGCGCAATCACCGAGGTCGCCAAACTCTCGAGCCCGGTGCCGGAGCAAGTCGCATCTCTGCCATTTACGCATCGCCCGGCGTTGACGTTGGCGATGACGCAGCAACCTGACGGAGCCTGGCGCGGAGGAATGCTCACGGTCCCGTCTGGCCGCGTAGAACACTTCGAAGGCGTGGGAACCATCAACGCGTTCCGTCGTCTCCTCGAGTACGGATGGAACCGCGACACGCCGCCGCTCACGCTGGCGCGACGCGCGCTGTTTCGGCTGCTCGCCGAGGATGACGATCCGGACTACTTGTTCGAGTTCGGTGGGGGCAAGACGCCGCCTGACGAGGACATGGCTCGTCGTGGTCGAGCCATCCTTCGCGAGGCGGCGGCCGCTGCGCTCGCGCAGGCAGGTTACGAAGGAGATCCTCGTCTTCGCGGCGCCGCCCGACGCATCCTCGAGCGCGTGTCGTCGTACCTGCGGTCGCCACTGGCGCAGAAGCCGTTCGTTCGTGTCGGCAACCAGCACGTCTTGCCGGGCGAAGCAGCGCCGCCGTCGGTTTATGGTTTGCTCATGCTCGCCTACATGCCGCTCTTCCGGAATGAGCACCATGAGGCCATGGCCCAGCTCTATCACCACCTGACGCAGCAGCTGCCGCGCCAGGAGGCGATGCAGCTGTGCGGTAGGGGTGTCGTGTCTCAGCCCCACCTCGTACTCGGCGATCCACTGGCCAATCGAAGCGTCGCTGACGGCGACGTCGTCTTTGCCGTGACCTGGCTCGAGCTCATGGCGCGGCTCGGCTTCCTTCGCCGAAACGAGAATTGGATGAAGCTGTACGAGCGGTTCCTCGACGACCGCAATTCGCAGGGTGTCTGGCATCCGCACAAGGGAATGCTTACGCCCAAGAGCGACAATCCGTTCCTCTGGCCCATGTACCCGCTCGAGGATCAGATGAGTGGCGACGAACGCTGGACCGACGTGACGTTCCGTCTTGGCCTGATCGCTCGACTCTCGGGGAGAACGATCGAGGTCCGGTAGTTCGCACACCGGAGCCTCTCGACGTTCATGCTCAGCGCAGCTGAGATCTATCCCGCCGGCGTTGCGGGGGTCACGACGCGCATGATCAGCCTCCCGACCGGCGTGCGTGTGCGTGTCGCCGAAAGCGGTCCGCCCGATGGACCGCCAGTGTTGATGCTCCACGGCTGGGGTGCGTCGCTATACATGTTTCGTCATGCGCTCGCGCTGCTGCCGGCGCAGGGCTTTCGCGCGATCGCCGTGGACCTTCGCGGATACGGGCTGTCGGACATTCCGCTCGCCGTGGGATCGTATGCGCTCGACGCATACCTCGATGATCTCAGCGCGTTGTACGCCTCGCTCGGGCTCGAGCGGCCGACGATCATCGGGCAGTCGATGGGTGGGGGAGTGGCGCTCCACTTTGCGCTGCGGAATCCGGAGCGCATTGAGCATCTCGTGCTCATCAACCCGGTGGGTCTCGTATCCATCGGCTGGGTGTCGCTCATGCGCCTGCTTCCACAAATGCTCATGGAGCGGCTCGGTCGACGCGCGCTGCCGCGTTGGCTCACGCGGTTCATCCTTCGAAATCTCGCGTTTGGCGACGGGTCACTCGTCACCGAGCGGGACGTGGATGAGAATTGGGCGCCGACGCAGCGGCCGGGCTTCATGCACGCGATCCGTGCGGCGATTGGCGAATTCAGCTGGGCGCCGGCGCTGCCGTCAGCGTTGCGTGTTCCAACACTGGTGATCATCGGAATGCAGGACCGAGTCGTTCGTCATGCGCTCGCCGCGGCGGAGCGACTTCCTGGCGCGAAGGTGCTGAGTATGACTGGCGGCCACTGCGTTCACGAAGAGCATCCGGCCGATGTGTATGGGGCGATTGTCGAGTTCGTCGATGGAGCGTGAGGCGTGAGGCGTGCGGGGTGTGGGGTAGACCCGGAGACCTGTGACCAGAGACCTGTGAACTGCTGTAGCGTTATGTATCTCAATGAGTTAGATTAAAGTATTCAGTTTCCGCGGCAGGGGTCGCTATGAGGCGAACCGCCAGAACGGTCGCGGACACGGGGGTCGACGCGCAGTGAATGCGTGGGCCGCAACGCCCCTCGTGGTAGCGAAGCCGATGCTTCGCGAACTTGGCTCGGCGTGCCCTCTGCTCGCCAGCACGAGAGAGAGACACCGGTCCCAGGATGGTCCTGGGTGAGCGGCCCCGGTGCGCAGCGATGGGTATCATGGAAACCGAGACGACAGAAGTAGAGCAGGGCACCGAGTCCGAACAGCGAACGTTCGCCGACATCGGACTCTCACCTGAAGTGCTGAAAGCAGTCACCGACGCGGGCTACAAAACGCCCACCCCGATTCAAGCGGACGCGATTCCGCTGGTGCTCAAGGGGCGCGATGTGATGGGTCTCGCGCAAACGGGAACCGGCAAGACCGCCGCGTTCACTCTCCCAATCATCGATCGACTCCTGGGCGGACCGCAGCGCACTCGCGCGCTCGTTCTCACGCCAACGCGCGAACTCTGCGTCCAGGTCGAAGAGAGCGTTCACAAGTACGCACGACATTCGGAGCTCAATGTCGTGTCGGTGTACGGCGGCGTTCCGCTCGAGCCACAGCAGAAAAAACTGCGCGCCGGAGTCGACATCGTCGTAGCCACGCCGGGACGTTTGATCGACCATCTCGAACGCCAGAACGTCGTCTTCGACGACCTCGAGTTCCTGGTGCTCGACGAAGCCGATCGTATGCTCGACATGGGGTTTGCTCCGCAGATCAACCGCATCGTGAGCGAAGTCCCGAGCTACAGGCAGACTCTGCTGTTTAGCGCCACTATGCCGCCCGAAGTCGAGGCCTTGGCCCGGAAGTATCTCCGGAAGCCGATCGTCGTTCAGGTAGGCCGCCGGTCGCAAGCAGCGAACACTGTGACCCACGCGGTCTACCCAGTACCGCGCGATCGAAAGAGCGATCTGCTCGCGCGACTGCTTCGCGAAGAGAAGCTCGATTCAGTGCTCGTCTTCACGCGCACGAAGCACGGCGCCGATCGCGTCGTGCGGCATCTCGAGCGTGAGCACATCGAAGCCACGGCAATGCACGCCGACAAGACGCAGCCGCAGCGCACCAAAGCGCTCCAGGACTTCAAGAGCGGCAAGGTACGCGTGCTCGTGGCCACCGACATCGCGCAGCGCGGTCTCGATATCTCGGGTATCACGCACGTCATCAACTACGACGTGCCGCAGCAGGCCGAAGACTACGTGCACCGCATTGGCCGAACGGGTCGCGCAGCCAAGGAGGGCGACGCGTTCACTTTCATGTCGCCCGACGAGATCTCGATGGTCAAGTCGATCGAGCGTGTGATCGGCCAGCCAATTCCGCGAATCTCGGTCGCCGGCTACGACTTCGGAACCGTCGCGGCGGACTGAGCCGCGCCTCCACGTTTTGATGCAGCGGGCACGTGTGCAACTCCGTAACTTTCGTGCACCCCACGAAGAGGAGTTCGCTGTGTCCCGCAATGTGTTTCGGGTCCTGGCGCTCGTGGTCGCTGTACTGATGGCCATCGCCGCGCAGGCGCGCGCGTAGACCGAGCGACTCGATCTGCTGGACGACAATCGATTCGACCACCGAGAAATCAAAAGGGAGCGCCTTGGCGCTCCCTTTTTCTTGCCGAACCCACGCAGTGATCAGTGGGTGGCTTTCTCGGGCGAGACGACCATCAGTCCCACTTCGCTGCCGAAGCTGTCGTGCATCGTCGGCATATTCGGCGGCGCCATCCACTGGCCACCGTCGACGCGGATGTTGATCTGATGCGTGCCGGGCGACATCGGGATCGACAATTCCCATGTGTCGCGGCCGCGGCGCACGAGCGTGAGCGGACTCCAATCACTGAAGTCGCCCATCACGTCGACGGTTTCAACGCCGCCCACGTGTATCGTGATGCGCTGCATTCCAGAATTGCCGGTGCGGTATTCGAAGCTCTTCACCAGCGCCATGTGAGGCAACGACACCGGCACCGAGTTCTTGGAGAGCGGCCAGTACGCGAGCTCGATTCCAGCCATGCCGAAGCTACGCGCCGGAATTCCGCGCAGTGGAAGCGCCGGCTGTCGTCCGCCGCCGCCTACGAACGCAATTCGGTCATTCAGCCACAACGTTGCCCGGGCCGACGACCAGCGACGTGAGTCCGCGGTGACGTCGTACGAATCGCCAAAGCGATGGCCGGCTTGCGCGGTCAGTTCGAGTGCGCCCAGATCCCAGTGCAGCACGCCTTCGAGATCACCGAAGCGCGACTGTCGTTCACACGCACCGCTGCCAACCGTTTCGGTGAACAGTGGCCGCATCGTCACACTTGCGCTGGCGGCGAGCGTTCCCGTCGCGCACGACAAGGCCGCGCTTTCGGTGTCGTGAACCGACGCGACCTTGGTAAATGAGAAGTTTGTGAAGGTCGCCGTGAGCGTGGCGATACCGAGCGCGCGCGTTGCGTCGCCGATTTTGGCCCAGGCGCCCACGTCGGTAACGTCGGCAGAGGAGACCACGGCAACGCGCCACGGCCGGGCGACGCCGCCGCCGAGCCACATTCCACCATGCTGGCGGAAGAGCACGTGGACGCGCGTCTGGACGTCGACCTGATCGTTGCCGAGCGAGCGCTCATCCATCGCGCGGCTCGCGTTGCCGATCATCTCGGCACGAACGCCGTAGACGGTGGGCGACGTGAAGGTACCGGAGACGATTCCGTCGGCGAGTTGGAGCGCTTGTTCGGAGAGGAACGCAGATCCGCGCGCCTTGAAGGACGCATGCGGAAAGTCGAATTGAACGGTTGGTGCCACGCGGAGGGCACTCATCGGAAGGACGCCGTCTGAGACCGTATACTGCCCCGCCTCCAGCTTGGAGACGATCTGCGCTGCAAGCTCCCGCGGAACGGGAACCAGCAGCGCTACAGCGACGATCAGGTTGGCGACCTTCCGCTCGTTCATATCATCTCGAGCTTTGGTTCTCCTTCTGCCCTTCGGGCTGCGTCGGCTTAGGTGGCGCTCGACCGGGGGCCTCTCGAATCCGGTTCTGCAACGCAGCGCCCGGGTTCAACCCCTGAGAGATATCCGCCTGAACGTTGTTCCACAAGCTTCTGAAGGTCGCATCGTCCGCCCCGTCCCGCCACAGCTTACTGATCGCCGTGAAGGCATCTTCACTTGGGACGCCCCGGGTGATCAGGTCCGTCCAGACGGTAAAGGCCTCGAGGTCGCTTCGGCCTTTCTGCCGCTCCCGGAAGGCCTGGAGCTGAACCGGCTTGGCGAGCTTGAGCACCGTGGCCGCGGCTTCGAGCTCGTCGTCGCCCACCGGACCCAAGGTGGTCTGCGCGAGCTTGAGTCGGGCAAAATGATCGCGAACCGCAACCAGGATTCGCTTGCCGTCGCCCTTGGTTTTGACGATCCCCTCGCAGACCTGCGCGCGGAGCGGCATCCAGGGCAGACCCAGGTTCTTTGCCGAGTCGAGGAGGGACTCCACGGCGAACTTGCTGTTCTGATCGATGCGGAAGCAGGGATCAGGGTCCTGCGCGGCCAGGGGCAGCGCCGCGAGGAGCAGCAGCGCACCGGCCGACAGGGAGCGTGGGACGTGAGTGAGAGCGCGCGACGGGAGTCGGATCACAGCGTCGATCCTTTCTGTACGAGCCTGACAGAATTGGCGTGACCGAACCCATCGTCGCCGGCAATCGGCGCGCTCGGATCGGGAATCCATGTTCCGTCAACCACGAACTGGTAAAGATGACGACCGGCCGTCAGCGGCAGCGTCACGGTCCACAATCCACTGTTGGGCGTGCGGACCATAGGCACTTTCGTCGCGTCCCATCCGTTGAAGTCGCCCACGAGGGAGACGTTGGCGGCTTGAGGCGCGAGGAAGACGAACTTGACGACGGTGTCAGAAACCGGGAGCCCGAAGGCAGCAACAGGTTGCCCGGCCAATGCTCGGCCGTCCCGGTTAGTCGAAAACACGCCGGCAATGACACCGATGCCGACGAGACCGGCCGCGAGCAATCCACCCAGGGCCGGTGAGAGTTTGAACGCGCGTGGTTCGACCGCTCGCTTCCAGAACACGAAACGATGACCCGGCGCCGATTCCGCACGAACGGCCGCCATGATACGGTCGCGGGCCGCCGAGTCAGTGATGACCGGGCGTCGCGCCTCGCGGGCGATCAGTTCGATATATGGATGGAGTTCGGAGTCAGTCATTCTTGATTCGTTCCCAGCGCTCACGAAGACGGTCACACGCTCGCTTGACACGCATCTTTAAAGCAGAGACGCCAACGCCTGTCAACGCAGACATCTCTTCGTAGCTCAACTCTTCGATGTACTTGAGGAGAAACGCTTCCCGCAACAACGGGTCCAATTCACTGAGCACGCGCTGGACGAATTCTTCCTCTTCGCCAGTCCAATTCGGCGTACGATCCGGCGCGTTGAGCAGTAAGGCTTCTTCGCGTACGAAGATCCGTTCGCGATGGGCGCGCCGTGCTGCAATGCTCCGGCACTGATTCACCAAAATGCGGTACAGCCACGCACTGAATCGATCCCGTTCCTGGTAACGATTCAGTGCTTTGTACGCGCGCAGGAAGGTCGCCTGCAGCGCATCTTCCGCATCGTCGCGGTTCCCCAGCATTCGAACGGCAAACCGCGCGCATCGGTCGTAATACCGATCCACCAGCGCGGCGTAAGCGTCAACGTCGCCTGCCAGCACGCGTTGAACGTCGGCGGCATCGTCGCTCATGTCCATTTCTATAACCCGCCTCCGTCCGCTGAGAGTCACATTGCAATGTGAGCGGCCTCACACGGCTGCGCCCGAAACGCCAACTCAAGCCCGCTCCATGCCAACTGCGCGCCGCTCCGCGATGAGCGACGCGGTGGCTGGACGCGCTTTTCTTCAAATGTAGGGGATCACCACCTGACACGACCGAGCCTAGACATGGTTAACGTGTCAACTATAGGTCCACTGCGAACCGTCACTGTCAGGTTCGATAGGCCGTAGCCCAGTCCACGTGGGTCATACACGACAGAATCCCGATTCGAGCCGAGCGCAATCCCATAGGCGGAGCGAAGCGCGCGCGTGAAGACGGTCTGGCTTCCGGCCCGAACGTGTACCTCTCCATGCGTGGAATCAAGGACGACCGCGACCAGGGTTCGTCGAAGGATGGCCGATCGGCGAGCAGTGGACAGCGCTGCGGAGAGATCGTTCACCGCAGAGCGAACCGCCGACCGATCACGCGCTATGGACAACTGCGGGAGGGCCAGGGTGAGCAGAACGCCGACGATCGTCAACACGATCGTGAGCTCGAGGAGAGTGAATCCGCGCCGCGTCATGGCGCAAAGAAACCTCGACGTGCCGGCCGGCCGTGATCATTTTGCTTCGATCCTTCCCGTTGTGTTCCTCAAATCAGTCCGTGCCCATGCGCCTCATGCGTCTCTCCGTCTTGATACTCGCGACCGCCGGGATTGCGGCCTGCACCAATCCCCGCGCCGAAGCGGGCGTTGCTCAAGCGCTCAATGACGCCGCGAACGAAATCAGCGGTCTGAAGAACGACGTGGCGCAGATGCAGACGCAGATCGATTCGCTTCATACCATTCTCATGAAGCAGGACTCGACCATTTCGCGCATTGCCGCGGTGAACAACATTCCGATTTCGCGCTGACGTGCGCGGTCGTCGCGGTACTTCAGGGTCTGCTATGTTTCCCTGATCATGCGCATTGCAATCTCGACTGGCGGGGGCGACGCCCCTGGCCTCAACGCGGTCATTCGCGCCGCCGTGCTGTCAGCGATCAACCGCGGTTGGGAGGTGCTCGGCATCAAGCGGGGTTTCGCCGGGCTAATGGGCGAGGACGAAGTCGTTCCGCTGACGAAGGATTCAGTGCGCGGAATCGCGCACCTTGGCGGAACGATTCTCCGCACCACGAATCGCGGCAATCCGTTCTTCTATCCGACGCGTCTTCCCGACGGCACGATGGTCGAAGTGGACCGGTCCGACGAGTTGATCGCGGCCGCAAGCCGCTACGGCATCGACGCGATCATTTCGATCGGCGGTGACGGCTCGTTGACGATCGCGAAGCTGCTCTGCGACCGCGGCATGAAGATCGTGGGCGTGCCGAAGACGATCGACAACGACGTCAGTGGAACCATCACCACGTTCGGCTTCGATACGGCCGTCAACACGGCGCTCGAGGCGATCGATAAGCTACACACGACGGCAGAGAGCCACGATCGTGTGATCGTGCTGGAAGTCATGGGTCGTGAAGCGGGATTCATCGCGCTGCATGCCGGTCTCGCGGGAACGGCGGACGTCATTCTGATTCCCGAAATTCCGTACGACCTCGAGAAAGTGTGCGACAAGATCCGGGCGCGCGATCGCGCGGGACGGCATTTCTCGATCGTGGTTGTCGCCGAAGGCGCGTTCCCCAAGGGCGGCACCGTATCGCTGATCGGCGAATCGCTCCCGGGAGAGTCGCGACGACTCGGCGGATTGTGTGAGCCGATCGCCCGCGAGATTCAGCGCATGACTGGAAAAGAGACGCGATCGTTGGTGCTCGGGCATCTCCAGCGCGGCGGAATGCCGACGGGCTACGACCGCTTGCTCGCGACTCGTTTTGGCGGCGCGGCGGTGCGAGCGATCGAGGAGGGGAAGTGGGGCCACATGGTTGCGCTGCAGTCGCCCAATATCGTGTGTATTCCGATCGAAGAAGCGCTGCGTGAGCCAAAGCGCGTGGATCCGTTGCACGATGTGGTTCTGACTGCGCGCGCCACGGGAATCAGCTTCGGCGACTAAGCGGGCATCCAGTCGCGCTACCGTCTCATTCGCGGGACACTTCATTCCTGCGCCACGGACACCGAATCGGGAAATATGTATACAGTGTTTCCCGTAAGTGGTTGAAATCGTTAGTGTTCGAGCGGTGGGTCCAATCGCGACCGCTGGCACTGGCTCTGCCTAAGTTCGGTGTCGTCGCCCGATGTCCGGGTGGTAGATGTGGAGGGTGAATGAAGCTGTTGAGTTCGGTCGTATCCGTCGCGTTGATTGCTGTGCTCGCTCCCCGCGCTCAGGCGCAGGGTTCGGCGGGCGCGCAGAAGGATAGTGCGAAGCGGTCTGCCATCCCTGCGGACGCTCGTCCGCCCAAGGGCATGTGCCGCGTGTGGCTCAACGGAGTGCCGGCGGCGCAGCAGCCTGCGGCGACCGACTGCCCAACCGCGGTGAAGAATCTCCCGGCGAACGCGCGAATCCTGTTTGGCGACGATTTCGCCGATTCGGCAAAGACCAAGGGGGGCGACAAGCCCAAGCTTCCACCGAACATCAAAGGCTTCACGGACACGAAGCCTGCGCCCGCGCAGGTTTTGCCCAAGCGGCCGCCACAACAATAGTTGTCGATCGTTTAGGGTATGGCGCTCGGGATGCTCAGCATCCCGGGCGTTTTTGCTTTCCGTTTCGCACTTCACCGTTCACCCTGTGTCCCTTACCGTGCTGAGTGCTGCGAAACGTCCGCGATCCGTATCTCCCCGACCACGACTCCTTTGTAGGCGCTGAGCCGCCGACGGGTCGTGTCATTGTCATCGCGCCAACGCGCGCGGCGTGCGAAACGATCGAGCTCGCCGTCGGACTTCATATAGAGACGTTTCTCGAGCGGCGGTATGGTGCGCGCGTTCGTGAGCTCGCTGCGTCCGGGCGAGGCTTTGGGATTGTTGCCGGAACCGGCACCGGAAAGACGCTCGCCATCCGACCGATCGCCGAGGAAATCCTGCGGACGAAGACGCTGAAGGTCGGCGTCGTCAATCGCGAGCGAGAAGCGACGCCTGAGACGCCGAGTTGGAACGTCATCGTCGTGACCACGGGCATCGCGCGCCGATGGTTCGAAGAGGGTGACATCCTCAAGACCGACACGATCATCGTCGACGAGATCCATCAAACGTCGGCCGAACTCGAGTTGTGTCTCGCGTTGGGCAAACGTGTCGGCTGTCGATACGTCTGGCTCTCGGCCACGGTCAACCCGGCGTTCTATGCGCGCTACCTCGGCTCATCCGAGGTGCTCGAGGTCTTCGACTTCGACCCGAAGAAAGCGGCCGACGTGAAGGTGATCCGCAAACGGCCGATCCAGTTTCTCGATGATGGTTTTCTAAAGCAGCTTGGCAAGCAGCGGCGCGGTGTCGCGCTGTTCGTGCCGACGCGGCGTGGTGTGGAAGAAGCGGCCGAGCACGTGCGTCATCTGGCGCCGCGCATCAATACGGCGTTCTATCACGGCGGCGAGCCGATTCGTATTCTGCGGCCGTTTCTCGAGGGCGGCGAGCAGAAACCGTATTTCCTCGCGATGACGGCAGCCGGCCAGAGCGCGCTGAACGTGCGCGGCCTCGACACCGTGATCATCGACGACACGAAGTTCTTCAACGTCATCAATCGCGGCCGCAACGTGCTGACGCAGGAGCACCTCGGCGCGAACGAGATCCTGCAGATGGCCGGGCGCGTACACGGTCGCGTCGAAGGCGGTCGCGTTTTCATTCTGTCGGATCGCGACATCGAGTTCACGGCGCTCACGCCGACAGAGCCAGAATTCCAGCTCGCTGGCGATTCCGAACGCGTGGCAATGACGTGCGCGGCGTTGGGCGTGCGTGCGGACGAGCTGGATCTTCCGGTCCCGCTCGATCGCGTGTCGTATCGTGCGGCGATGGCGCTGCTCGAAGAGCGCGGCATCGTCGAACGTGGACGACTCACACGCTACGGCCGCGCGGTAGAGGCAATGCCGGTGGAGCGCGCGTGGGCCGAACTGCTCGTCAATGCCGGCGACGAGCTGCTGCCGTACCTCGCGGTGATGAGCTCCGTCGAATCGCTGCACCGCATGACACGCGAAGAGCGCGACCTCGGCGGATTGATCATTCCGGGAAGCGATCACCTCACGGCGTACAATCTGTACGCCGACGCGTACAATTTTGCCGGCCGTATGGGGAGCGTGTACGGTCTCCCGCGCCACATTTTCGACGAGGCTCGCATTGAGCGTTGGGCCGAGCGTCGCGGTGCGCTGGTGAAGTCGATCGAGGATGCGGCGCTCGGCATGGCCAGTATCTATCGCGCGGTGGGCGTGGAACTGCCGAATCGTTTGACGATTGCGGGCGACGAAACGCTGCGTGCGTTCCAGGCGCTTCTCGCGCAGTTCATGCCGTTCACGCTGGTGATCGACGAGCACACGTCGTCAGGTGACGAGGCGCGCGTGTCGAAGACGAGCGTGTGTGGAAGTTGGGGACCGATCACCGGATCGCTGCGGTATTTCGCCGACAAGTTTGGCAATCCGCGCGCGTCGATCGAGGGCACGCAGGTGCCCTACTCGCTGCTGCGTCCCTATGCGGGCGTGAAGGAAGGCGAGTTGGTGTACAACGCCGACAGCAAACGCGCCCCGCTTTCGGTTCAGCGACGTGTGACTTATCACGGCTTCGAACTCGAGCGCGAGATCGAAGCGATCGACGAATTTCCGCCGGAGTTGGCGGAGCGTGCGCGGCGCGTGCTGGCAGAAGCGCTCGCGCGCGGCGAGGCCCGACACGGTGGAGCGCATCGGAACCAGCAGGCGATCGATACGATTCGTGAGACGTATCGTCGCTCGGGTGGAAAGACGCCGAAGCTCGGACAAGCGGAGCTCGCGTCGCTCTACGAACGTCAGCTCTCGTCGGTGAACTCGATGGCGGATTTTCGCCACGTGCCGCTCGACATCAATGCAGACGAGATCGTGCCGCACGAGGTGCGCGAGCAGTATGCATCGCTACCGTCGAACGTGTCTGTGCGCGGACGAGATGTCGAGATTCACTACGACGTCGAAGAGACCGAGAGCGGTCCAGTAGGTGTGGCACGCCTGCGACTGCCGGAAAAAATCGCGCGCTCGCTCACCGAGGATGAACTGCCGAGGCTCGATCGTCCACTGCGCTTCATCGTAACACGTGGTGCGCGCGGCGCGGCGCGGGCTGATACGCTGACCGCGTTGCAGGATGAACTCGAGCGGCCGTTCACCGACAAAGAGATTGCCGACCTCGAACGCGCGCACGACGATCGTCGAGAACGAAAGCGCGGGCGTCGATTCAAGCCGCCCGGATCGTCGAAGGGCCCGCCAGGTTCGAAGGGGCGAGGCCGTCGTCGTCGCTGAGTCAGTCCGCCGACGGCAGATCGACGACGTACGTCTCGCTCTTCACTTCTTCGAAGCCGCGCGCCTTGTAGTTCGGCATTGCGTGCGGTGAATCGAGCGTGCACGTGTGCAGCCACACGCGCGTTGCGCCGAGCATCCAGGCTTCTTCTGCGGCGCGCGTCAGCATGATCTTGCCGAGCCCTTGTCCGATGAACGCTTCGACGAGACCGAAGTAGGCGATCTCAGTCGAACCATCGTCGCGACGTTCGAGCTCGAAGAAACCGGCGCTTTCTCCGGCGACCAAACATTCCCAAACGATGATCTCCGTGCGAGCCAGGTGCGCAGCAAGTCTATCGTCGCTCCACGCGTTGCGGTCGACCCACTGCCAACGCGCGCCGACCGCCTGGTATAGCTGCCGGTAGCGTTCGACCGAAATGTCGTCGAGTCGACGAAACTCGACGCTCGAATCCGCTGCATGTGCCGCACAGAGCTGCGATGGCGATCGCAGCTCGAGGTAGGTGCGGACGACTTCGATGGACGGACTCACTGCGAGTTCACCGCGAGGTCGACGCGAACATCAATGCGACTTCAACTTCTCCCGATGGCGCGCGGCTTTCGCACGATTGCCGCACGTGGCCATGTCGCACCAACGGCGACGGCCATTCTTCGTGTTGTCGAAGAAGACGCGCTGGCAGCGCTGATCGGCGCAGCGTCGTACGCGCGAGAGTTCGCCGAGGATGAGTGCATCGGCTGCTGACTCGACGACGGGGATCACGAGACCGGCAAATGCGTCACCGACGGGAACGAAGGCGCGAATGAAGGTGCCGTCGCTTCGGAGGTCAACGCGTCGTGTGCCCGCGCTGCGTCCCAACACGCGATTGATCTCCGTGAGTCCTTCGGCGCGCACGCGCTCACTCATCGGTCCACGCTCCGCCAGGCTGCGCAGTGCACCGCGTACGCGGCGCGCGTCGACGAGTGCGGCGGCGGCGCCAGCAGGCTGCTGTTGCGCGCGACGACGAATACCACCGGCGCGCTCCGCATCGAGAATGGACGCTGCTTCAAGCCAGCGTACGAGCGTCTCGAAATCTCGGAGTGCATCGAACCGACGAAGTCCCTGCTCACAGTTCACGAAATCGAGCCACAGCCGTTCACCAACAAACACGAAGGGCGAACGTTCAATCGTTGCACGCGGAGGCGCGAATGCGGTGACCGCGGCGGTGTCTGAAACGGGAGTCAGTGTGAGCATCGTCGGCTGCGAAGGTCAGCAAGCATATCCTGCCGCACGACGCACAGCAAGCGAGCGAGTGCGAGCCCAAGTACTTGACGGATTTATCCGAGCCCGGCCCTAACGACGGTAGATTGTGTCCTGTACATTTGCCGCGCTTTACCAGTGAATTGTGAACGAAAAGATACTTAATGTTCTTCATGTCCACTGACGCAGCAGTGTCGTCACTCGATGCAATCGCGACGATTGCCGTCGGCTCAACGAACCCGGTCAAGATTGCTGCGGCGCGTGCAGTGCTCGGCCCGCTGGCGCCTCGCGCAACGATCACTGGAATTGCCGTTGCATCAACGGTTGCCGATCAACCGTTCGGAGACGACGAGACGATTCGCGGCGCGCTGGCGCGTGCGACTGCAGCGCGCATTGCCGCGCACTCGCAGCTCGGTGTCGGTATCGAAGGCGGCGTCGTCGAACAACCCGACGGTTCGATGCGCACGTGTGCGTGGGCGGTGATCGTCGATGAAGCGGGGCGTGTTGGCGTCGGCGGGTCTCTCGCGATGCCACTTCCCGATCGCGTCGCGGCAATGATTCGCGACGGGCTCGAGCTCGGCCACGCGATGGACAAACTCATCGGAGAGCAGAACACGAAGCATGGCTTGGGTGCCGTGGGAATTCTCACGGCTGGCCTCGTGGATCGGCAGCGCGCGTATGAAGTGCTCGTGAGCTACGCAGCGGCGCGCTTTATCACGCCCGAGCTTTACGACGCTGGCTGAGCAGGCGCGGTCAGCGCGTCCTCGCGATACACGATCCAGCCGCGCTGATCTTCGACGACGAGCTCCACTTCGGTTCCGAAGGGAATGGTGAGATTCGGATTCTCGTGCCCGGCGGGAAAATCCATGAGCACCGGGACGTCGAGGTCGGAAATGAGGTCGAGTAGAAAATCCTCAAACTCGTCTTCCTCCGAACGGTCGAGCGAGAGCTGACCGAAGATGATTCCAGACACTTGCTCGAGCAGTCCGGCGGCGCGGAGATGTACGAGCCGTTCATCAACGACGGACATTGGGTCGCGAGTCTCTTCGATGAAGAGAATCGATTTGTCCATATCGACCTGATACGACGTTCCGATCGTCTGCTGTACGAGCGACAGATTGCCACCGACCAAACGCCCCGTGGCGCGTCCCGGTTTGACAGCGCGCGACAGTTCGCGTCCGATTGGCTTGAGCGGACACGGCGTCGTGAGCGCGGTGACGAGTGCCGACGTGGTCGGATCGCGCAGGCTCGGAATCAAATCGTCGACTGTAGGGCCGTGAAAGCTCCGAAGGTGCGCGCGGCGCATCAGCCACAGGTGCAGCGCGGTAATGTCGGAATAGCCAACGAGTGCCTTCGGATTGTCGTGGAAGATTGCTGGGTCGAGGTGCGGCAGCAGACGAACGGCGCCGTACCCGCCGGTGCTGGCGACGATCGCTTTGACCTCGGGGTCGACCCACATGCGCATGAGACTTTCTGCACGTCGCAGGTCTTCGGCGCGAGTGAAGCGAGGCAGGCGATCGATTTCGGGGTCGAGCTTCACGAGGAAGCCGGCGCGCTCGAGCGCACGTACTCCGCGCGATAGCCACCCCATTTTCGGCGCGTACGACGGTGACACGACGCCAATCGTGTCGCCCTTGGAGATTGCTGGCGGGCGCAGCAACACTGGGCGTTGCGTGTCTGGTGTTGGAAGGCCGATGTCGCTCATGGCAGCGACGTGCGCGGCGTGAGGCGCAACGGCGGTCGTAGCGTGCGCTCTACCTCTTCGGTGGCGTCGACGAAGGCGCCGAGGTCGGACGCAACTTCACGCGCCGCGTCGAGCGATGCCGTGACCGACTCCACGTTGCCGTCGCCGAGCTGTAGCCGTAGAAGGTCGAGCCGAATGTTCTCGAGTGCCGCAACGGTCGACGCCAATCGCGCCGCCGCCTGGTCGCGCGTCGCACGAACGTCGGCATGTAGGCGATCGCGTTCGCGTCGAACGGATGCTTCGTGTTCGGTCGTTGTGAGTGCCGAGGGCATTGCATTCGCGTCGCCGTCGAGTGACATCAACGAGGCATCGAGCTTATCGATTTCAGCGCGCAGGTCGCGCGCGTCGTGCTCGAGGCGATGCACAGTCCTCGGAAGATGCTTCAGTTGCTTCTTGAGATGTTTGGGAAGCGCATCGTACAGCGCGTCGGTGGCGCGTCCGAGCGCGACTTCCGTGAGCTGAGGAAGTGTCTCGACTGGAACACGCTTATCAATGCCGACGCCGGCGAGCTTCACGAACCGCTCGCCCCATTTGCTGTCGTAGAATTTGATCTGACCGCCGCCGAGTTTCGGGCTGATTTTGCGACGAATCCTGCTGCCAAACGAAAGCGCGCCTGTCCCAATCGTGAAAATCGCGGCAAGCCCCACCAGCGGCGCGAGCCAGACCTGCTTGGTGAAGGACGTCAGCACGCCGATGCCAATCCAGCTGGCCAGGCCACCGGCAAACAGCGATAGAGTCGTTCGGCTCGAGAGACTGCGTCGCTGATTCCATTCGTAAGCCGACTCTTCGCGGCGCGCCTGCCAATACTCGCGCAACCCAGCACGTATGTCGTCGATCCCATATCCCTCGGCGAGCAGACGATGCGTGCGCAGAAGGGCGGGGATCGAGCCCGCGAGTGCGCCGATGCAGAGTCCAACGATGGGTGCGGCGATGATGCCCCATCGGCCGGCCCAGAGGAACGGGAGTCCCGTCAGCAGCGCGGTGTACGCTGCCAACACCGGCGGCGCCGCATTCCGCCATTGTGTGCGCGCGAGCCAGACGCGAATCGGCGCAGGCAACTCTCGCGGCGGATCGATCGCTTGATCCAGTGATTCGGCGAAGGTACGCGCATCGGCAATGCGGTCTTCAGATCGTTTCGCGAGACAGCGCTCGACGATCTGCGCGAGCCGAGGGGGAACGGTTGGAGCGATCGACGCGATCGACGGCGCCCGGGCGGTAAGGTGCATGCCGACGACTTCGCGAACCGTGGGCGCATCGAATGGCAGCCGGCCTGTGAGCGCGAAGTAGCCGACGACGCCGAGCGAGTAGAGATCGCTCGCGGCGTCGACGGGCTGTCCGGCGATCTGTTCCGGGCTCGCGTAGTGCGGACTACCGGTGATCGTACCGTCGGAGGAGCGCGCGTCGGTGTGCGCCGTACCAGCGATGCCGAAGTCGGTGACGACTGCACGGCCGGTCGAACGCTCGATGAGAATGTTGTCGGCCTTGATGTCGCGATGGACGAGGCCGTTCGAGTGCGCGTATGTGAGCGCCCACGCCGTTTCGCGAAGCACGCGCGCTGCTTGATGGGGCGGCAACGGCCCACGCTCGGCGATCCGCTGCGCCAGAGTCTCGCCCGCGATGTACGTCATCACGAAGTAGACGAAGCCGCCAGCCTCGTCGACGCGGTGGATGGGCACGACATTCGGATGAGACAGGCGCGCCGCGATCTGGGCTTCGCGAACGAATTGGTCGCGTCGCTCCGGCAGCGTAGCGAGCTCCGGTCGCAGAACCTTGATCGCGACCTCGCGCGCAAGGCGAACCTCGCGGGCCAGGTACACGACGCCCATTCCACCACGGCCGAGCTCTCGTTCGAGCGAGTACTCTCCGGCGAGGGCCGTCTGGAACTGGACGAACAGCGAGTCTGGGGCGGTCATTCTGGGCGGCTGAAGGGCGGAGGGCGCACCGGCTATCCTATGAACGCATAACTAGATTTACAACACATGGCGCCCCCCTCCCCAAGCGACCCGTCGACGTATTTCCGAAAGGGTTTCGGCCTCAAAGCCGATGTCCAGGAAGAACTTGCGGCCGACTACGACGGACGAATCGTCGACCTGTTGAAGGCGCACGAGTACACGCTGACCGTGGCAGATACTACGGTCCGGCTCGCTCGGGAGTTTGGGTTTTGCTACGGCGTAGAGCGGGCGGTGGACTACGCCTATCAAACGCACCGCAAGTTCCCGGAGCGCCGGATCTTTCTCGTTGGCGAGATCATTCACAACCCGCACGTGAATGCTCGGCTCCGCGAAATGGGCGTCGAGATTCTGGAGCGGCCGGATCCGACCGGTGCGTTCGACTTCAGTCAGATCGCCGCTGAAGACGTCGTGATCATGCCGGCGTTCGGCGTCACGATCGACGATTTCGCGGCGCTGCGCGAGATCGGTTGCGTGCTCGTGGACACGACGTGCGGGTCGGTGCTCAACGTCTGGAAGCGCGTCGAGAGCTACGCGCGCGACGGATTTACGGCGCTGATTCACGGCAAGTACTACCACGAAGAGACGCGCGCCACGGCGTCGCAGGTGCGGAAGTATCCCGAGGGACACTACCTCATCGTGCGCAACATGGATGAAGCGCGACTCGTCTGCGAATACATCGAGGGGCGTCTGTCGAGCGACGCGCTGATGTCGACGTTTGCGCGTGCCGTGTCGCCGGGCTTTGATCCGGAGCGTCATCTGCAGCGCGTAGGCGTGGCCAATCAAACGACGATGCTCGCACGCGAGTCGCTGGCGATCGCCGAGGAAGTTGGCGCGTCGATCGCACGAGGTCGGGGTGAAGCGGCACGTGCGGCGAACTTTCGCAGCTTCGACACCATCTGCAGCGCAACGCAGGAACGCCAGGACGCCGTTCGCGAGTTGCTCGACGAGGGCGTGGACGTGATGGTCGTGATCGGCGGCTTCAATTCGAGCAATACGATCTCGCTCGCGGCGCTCTGCGCGGATCGCGTACCGACGTACCACATTGAAACGTCGAGCGCGATCAATCCCGATGCTGGGAGCGTTCACTTTCGCCCGGCGCTCGTGAAGCACACCGAAGCCGACGCCGTCAACTGGCTGCCCAGTGGCCCGCTGCGTGTAGGTGTAACCGCTGGTGCAAGTACGCCGAACAACAAGATTGGCGACGTCGTTGCGCGTATCCTAGCAACGAGAGGGCTGTCCGCGCCCGTGTGACCGGCGCGAACCAGAGCGCATTTCACACTTTCACGTACTCTCATTTTCACTCCGTCGAAGTACATCGCTCTCGGCGACTCGATGTCGCTCGATCTATACCCCGCGCTGGATGCGGGCGAGATCGACGTTGCGGTGGCGCTCGAACGTGTGGCGTCGGCCGGACGTGTTGGCGCCGTGGGCGCGGCGTCGCTCTTCTTTCAGAATTCCGAAGAGCACTGGCCTGACGATCTTGGCAACGATCTGTCGTCGCGGTACCCGAGCCTCGAGTTCGAGAATCTTGCTACGGATGGCGCGACGATTGGCGAAGTGTTCGGCGAGCAGTTGACGCAGATCGAGCCGAGCGATGAACCGGTGCTACTGACGCTGACGATCGGTCAGACGGATGTGTTCAGTGCGGCGAGTATTCGTTCACGGAGTCGTTTGATCGATAAGATCGGCGCCGACATCATCGAGGCATACGACTTTCTGGCGGAGACACTGCGCGGTCAGTTTCCGAATGGCCGGATCATCCTGACGACGGTCTGCGATCCGTCGGACCGAACGGCGAAGATCCCCGGCGTATTCGACGCAGGCGGAAACCTGCCCCTCGACGTGCTCGACCGTTTGAACGACCACATTCGTGCTCTCGCCGGCGGAACGGCGACTTTCGTTCTGGCCGACGCATACGCGCGGTTCATGGGCCACGGAGTGTCGGCCCCGGCGGCCGACTGCTGGTATTGGAAGCGATCGCTCGTGGAGCCGAACGCCCGCGGAGCAAGCGAACTTCGGCACCTCTGGCTGGACGCGCTCGACACCGCCGAGCAGACTTGAGCGGTATGTCGGACACCATTCTCGAGTCACTCGATCGGAGCGACGAAGCGCGCGTCGTGCAGGCGACGCTCGTGTCGGCGACCGGAAGTTCGTCGAAGAAGATCGGCGCCAAGATGCTCGTTGGCGCGAGCGGTAAACTGCTCGGTGGTGTGACGATCGGCGGATGCGTCGACGCGCAGGTAATCGAGGCTGGTGACGCACTGATCGCCGAGGGCGGCCGCCGAATGCTCGACATTTCGCTCGACGACGATGAGGCGTGGGAAATTGGACTCACCTGCGGCGGGAACGTCGAGGTGCTGATCGAGTGCATCGCGCCTACGGATCGAGGCGATCCCGTCGTGGCGTCGCACGCTGCGGTCCGCGACGCGATCAATGGAGATCGCGCTGCTGTGGTCGCGTCGTCGCTCGACGGACCGCGCATGTCACTCGTGATCGACGAAAACGGAACGCGCACCGGCACCCTCGGCGACGAGACACTCGACGATGCTGCGGCGACGGTCGCCGCCGATGTGCTGCGGACCTCGTCGCGCGCCGAATTGCTCCGGACGTCGAATGGCGAACGTCGAGTATTCTTTGATCGATACGCGCCGCCGACGACGCTCGTGATCGTTGGTGCTGGGCAAATCGCGATGTCGCTCACGCGCTTTGCCCGCGAGCTCGAGATGCGGACGATCGTGGTGGATGGACGCGAGCGCTACGCGACGCGCGATCGTTTTCCTGACGCTGACGAAATTCGCGTCGGCATGCCGTCGGAAATCGTGGCGGGAATCGCGCCGGGCAAACGCGTCGCGATGATTCTGGTAGCCCACGACTACAAATACGAGCTTCCGGTGCTGCGCAGCATGCTGCGCTCCGGAGTTGGCTATCTGGGACTGCTCGGCAGCAAGAAGCGCGGTGCGGCAGTGCGCGAGCTGCTACGTGACGAAGGATTCAGCGATCAGGAGCTGTCGCGGATTCGCACGCCGATCGGTCTCGATATCGGCGGTAAGAGTTCGCCTGAAGTTGCGCTGTCGATTCTCGCCGAAGTGGTAGCGATTCGCAGCGGGAAGCGTGCGTGACGACGTACCGGGCGGTCGTCCTCGAGCACTTTCGCAAACCACGCAATCGCTCGACGCTGCCCAATGCCAATCGCGACGCCGAGGGTGCGAATCCGTTGTGCGGCGACCGAATTCGGATTCAGCTTCGCGTCGAAGGTGATGCGATCGTCGAGGCGCGATTTACGGCCGACGCCTGCGCGCTGTGCATCGCATCTGCATCATTGCTCACTGAGGGCGTGCGAGGCATGACGACGGACGCGGCCACGGCGCTCGATGCCGCATGGATCAGCGGTTTGTTGGACGGTGATCCGCCGCCGGGTCGTCTCAAGTGCGCGGCGCTTCCGCTCGACACGCTGCGTCGCGCTGTGAACGAGCGCGCGCTGTGATCGTTGGAGTGCTCCTCGCTGCAGGCGGCGCGCGTCGATTCGGATCGCAAAAGCTCGTCGCGCAGTTGGGTGGCGTCCCAATCGTGCGACGTGCTGCGGATACGCTGGCGCAGGCGGTCGATGACGTGATCGTCGTAGTGGGGAACGACGCCGAACTGGTTCGCGTTGCGCTCGACGGAGTTCGCGCGCACATCGTCGAGAATGCGTCGTGGGCAGAGGGAATGGCGACGTCGCTGAAGGTTGGTATCAGCGCCGCGCCGACTAACGCCGAGTGCGTCGTCGTCGCGCTCGGTGATCAGCCGGGGATCGATCCGGAAGTGGCGCGCGCCGTGATCGCGCGGTGGCGAGAAACGCAACGCCCGATCGTCGTTGCGCGGTACACTGACGGACGCGGTCACCCCGTGCTGTTTGCGCGCGAGGTGTTCGAGGAACTCATGCTGCTGCAGGGAGATCAGGGAGCACGATCGCTGATCGAGCGGTCGCGTGAGCGCGTTGCGTTTGTGGACGTGCCGACTGCGGCTCCGCGCGATGTAGACACTGCGGAAGATCTAAGAACGCTGTCGAACTGATCGCTTCGGT
Organism: Leucogemmata humicola; assembly: GCF_055379415.1. Classification (NCBI taxonomy): domain Bacteria; kingdom Pseudomonadati; phylum Gemmatimonadota; class Gemmatimonadia; order Gemmatimonadales; family Gemmatimonadaceae; genus Leucogemmata; species Leucogemmata humicola. The sequence goes on along the minus strand of NZ_AP040875.1, from coordinate 5,017,408 downwards.
TATCCGCGCTTGGTCCAGATCAGGATGACGCCGCATATCATATCGAGGCGTCTGAATTCGAGCGGAATAGACGACGGCCCCGAGTAGATCTCAATACCGGCGATGTCCTTGGGCGAGGGCGTGCCCGCGACGTCGCCCGTTTCGGAGTGGATCCGTCCGTCGACGAAGATGGTGAATGGACATGGATTGATGGTGTGCATCGACAATGCGACGCGTTCGCCGAGCCTCATTCCCCTGATCTTGACCGAGAGAACGCGTTCGAGCGCATCGCCGACATAGACAGGAGCTTGCCGTTCGAGCTGCTCGGCGGTGATGAAGTGTCCGATCTTCTTGGCTCGGCGTTCCTCGAATTCGCTCATGCGATTTGGCGCGTGCCTCGCCAACGCGCGAACCGTATCGAGCTCCGCAACGACGCGGCTGAGCGAGAACGACGGCCGGAGCGTGTCGCCGCCATCGATATGCAATGCTGTGGACGCGGTGTTGTAGCCGAAGCGACGCGCCGTCACTACGTAGTCGCCCGCCGGGAGCGCGACGATGCGGAAACGTCCATTATCGGTAGTCGTCGCGGAGATGAAGGAGCCGGCAAGAGAGATCGTCACGCCGGCTAGCGGCATGAGAAGCGAGTCGGTGACGACGCCGTCCATCATTCCGCGCGGGACGGACCCTCGGCCCTGAGCCGCCGATCCGCGAGCGGCGGCTGTCAGTGTCACCGCGAGAGCGACGGTGAGGCGATGCAGTGAGCGCATTGAACCGATGTCGGGGTGGCGACACGTGTACGAACGCTGACGAAAGAAAACGAATATCGGTATGGTCTGTAAATCCAGACCTTCTGGCGGTATGGTTGATCGCCACGGGAGCCCCCGGTTTTCGTCAACGCCATCCCGCGGACGGGCGTTGGTAGTACGACACGATCGCACGCGCGAACCAATCATGGAGATGGCTGATGTCCCCCTCCCGCACAGCTCTACGCCTCTTGGTGCTGATGACTAGCCTCCTGTCGTTTTCGGCCGAGGAGTCCGAGGCGCAGCGCGCGCCGACCATGGCTGGCAAATCGGCGGTGTATGCGCCGAATGGCGTGGCCGCCACGAGTCAGCCGCTGGCGACCACAGCCGCCATCTCCGTGATGCAACACGGGGGCAACGCGATCGATGCGGCGGTCACGGCCGCGGCCGTGCTGTCCGTCGTCGAACCGATGATGACCGGAATTGGCGGCGACATGTTCGCGATCATCTGGAGCGCGAAAGAGAAAAAACTCGTCGCGCTGAATGCGAGCGGACGGGCAGGCGCATTGATGACGCGCGCCGAGCTGGTGAAACGCGGTCGGACGCGGGTCGAGCGGGGGATAGAGAGCGTGACGGTTCCGGGCGCGCTCGCCGGTTGGGACGCGCTGCTGAAAAAGTATGGAACGATCACGCTCGCCCAAGCCGTGGCACCGGCGATTGGCTACGCCGAGAATGGCTTTCCCGTGACGCCAGTCATCTCCGGCGACTGGTCTGGCGCGGCGCGGATTCTCGAGCGCGACGAAGGTGCGAAGGCGACGTTCCTTCCGAACGGTCGCGCGCCGAAGGCCGGCGAGTGGTTCCGCAATCCCGATTACGCGGCGACGCTGCGTGATGTCGCCGAGAACGGCATGTCGACTTTGTATGGCGGCGCGCTGGGACAGAAGCTGGTGACGCGCATCCAACAACTCGGCGGGTTCATTACCCTCGAGGACTTGAAGAAGAATCAGCCGACGTGGGTGACGCCGATTTCGACGCTGTACAAGGGCTATCGCGTGTGGGAGATGCCGCCGAACAATCAGGGCATTGCGGCGCTGGAGATGCTTCGCATCCTCGAGCCGTACGATCTCAAGGCGATGGGACAGAACTCGGCGATCTATCTGCACCATCTGATCGAGGCGAAGAAGCTGGCGTACGCCGATCTCACCAAGTACGTGGGCGACGCCGATCACCTGACGATTTCGCCGGCTCAGATGCTGTCCGATCCGTTCATCAATGAACGGCGCAGCCATCTCGATTCGAAGAAGGCGGCAACGACGCAGGTGGCGCCGGGCCCGGAGCGGACGTCGAGCGAGACCATCTACCTCACCGTGGCCGACAAGGACGGCAACATGGTGTCGTTCATCAACAGCCTGTTCGACGAATTTGGCTCGGGCGTCGTCGTGCCCGGCACCGGCTTCGCGCTGCAGGACCGCGGTTCAGGCTTCACGATGACGGAGGGGCTGCCGAACACCGTCGCGCCCGGAAAGCGTCCGTTTCACACACTGATCCCGGCATTCGTGACCAAGCCGGGCGCAACGAGCGCCGCGGACGGTACGGGCGACACGCCGTACATGAGCTTTGGACTGATGGGTGGCGCAATGCAGGCACAGGGGCATGCGCAATTCCTCATCAACATGCTCGTGTTTGGAATGGATGTGCAGGAAGCGATGGACGCCGGCCGTTTTCGGCACGAACAGGGCGCCAGGGTGATCGTCGAGGCGGCCATTCCGGATAGCGTGATTGGGCAGCTCAAGGCCATGGGCCACGACGTGAACATCGCGAAGGCGTCGTCGTTCGGCGGAAGTCAGGCGATCATCAAGTTGCTCAAGGGCTACGTGGCGGGGTCGGATCCGCGAAAGGACGGTCACGCCGCCGGGTACTGACGACTGGCGGGGCACCAGGCGCGAGACGCTAGAAGTTTTTAGTGAACGTCGGACTGCGAGCAGGATGTTGCGCGTAGCACGGTCAGTGCGTTGTAGCGGCATATGCGTGCAGTCATTTGTGTAGTCATGGTGGGGATCGCGATGGCCGGGAGTGCGGCGCGCGGGCAGACGTTGCGCGGGTCGCATGCGAGTGTCGATCTCATGTATGCGAGTGCGCGGACGCATGAGCTCGCATTCCTGCAAACCAAGGCGGACCTGTACGAGGCCGCGCGGCTGGGTGACCTGAAGGTTCTTGGCATAACCAAGGACGTGACGCTTCAGCGCGTCGTTTTTCCGTTCGTCCTCCCGAATACCAAGCGCTTCGTCGACTCGCTGGCAGCCGCTTACCATGCCGGCTGCGGTGAGCGGCTCGTGGTGACGAGCGGCGCGCGCCCTGTGGACCAGCAGCCGCGGAACGCGTCGCCGCTGTCAGTGCATCCGACCGGAATGGCCGTGGACTTTCACAAGCCGACCGGCGCTTGCCTTTCGTGGCTACGGACGAACCTTTTGGCACTCGAGCAGCGCCATGTAATCGAGGCGACTGAGGAGCGACGTCCGCCACACTTCCACGTCGCGGTGCTCGATCAGGCACCGGAGCTGCACGCCAGCCAACTGGCGAGCGCGACGGTCCAGCCCCCACCGCGTTCGTCATCGGCCCAGCGAGTTCAGAGCGCCAGCGGTGACCTTGGCGGGCCGAACAAAGGCGCGAAGAGCTACCGTGTTCGCGCGGGCGACAATCTGTCGACGATTGCCAAGCGCACGGGAACGACGACGAGGCAGATACAAACGCTCAACAGGTTGGGAACAACTCGCTTGCGAGTGGGGCAGCAGCTCAAGCTGCCGTAGCGACGGCACGTGCACCGGGTCATATTCCTCGTCTCACCGCACCTGACAGAGGGAGATTCCGATGCGAAAGACGCTTTCCGTGCTCGCCGCGCTCGCGATTGCTGCGCCGCTGGCAGCGCAGCAGCAGGCAGCGAAGGATCCGACGTCCGCCGTCGACAAGGCACCGTTGCCAGCCGGTTGGTCGATGAAGCTGGATCCGCAGGCCGCTTCGATGTCCGCCAAGTTCATCACGATGGGTCCCGGCTATCACGTGACGTCGGGTGGCGCGGCGATCTACTACACGACGAAGGACGCTCAGCCGAACGCGCCGTTCACGGTCATGGCAAACTTCCGTCAGACCAAGAAGATCACGGGCCACGGCGACGCCGGCGAAGCCTTCGGTCTGTTCACGGGCGGCAAGGATCTCGATGATCCCGCCAAGCAGAGCTACTTCTACTTCCTGGTTCGTCAGGACGGCAAGTTCCTGATCAACCATCGCGCTGGCGCCGACGTGCACAAGATCGTCGATTGGACCGCGAACCCCGCGATCAAGAAGTTCGACGACGCGCCGAACACCTCGAACGACCTGGCGATCAAGGTTGGTGTGGATTCCGTGCGCTTCCTCGTGAACAACGCTCAGGTGCATGCGATCTCGCGCAAGGAAATCACCGACGCCAGCGGCCAGTCGGGTTTCCGCGTGAACCACAACCTCGACGTGCACATCTCCAACTACATGGTGATGAAGTAAGTCGGCGTTGATGTAGAGGTTTCGAGGCTCGAGGTTCTAGCGACGGTGGCGCCCAAGACACATCTTGGGCGCCACCGTTTGTTTTCCTACCGCCGTTCCACTTCCGCGTCCCCTTTCCGCTTCTCGCTTGTCAGCTACAGTCACCCAAAGAGACCAGTCGACCTATTCTCCGCCGGCGGAGAAGGGGCATCGCGCCGCAGTGGCCGCGAGCTTTCTGGGCTGGACCCTCGACGCGTTCGACTTTTTTCTCGTCACGTACACGCTGACGACCATCGCCACCGACTTCGGTGTCACCGATAAGGCGATCGTCTTCTCGCTGACGCTCACGCTGATGTTCCGGCCAGTTGGCGCACTGCTCTTCGGTCTGCTCGCCGACCGAATCGGCCGCAAGAAAGCGCTGATGGCGAATCTGCTCTTCTATTCGGCAGCCGAAGTTGCGACCGGATTCACGCGCACCTACACGAGCTTCCTCTTTTGGCGCGCGATCTTCGGTATCGGAATGGGCGGCGAGTGGGGCGTGGGGTCGTCGCTGGCGATGGAAAAAGCGCCGAAGCACCGCCGCGGGATCTTCTCCGGGTTGCTGCAGGAAGGGTATGCGGCTGGAAATCTGCTGGCTGCGGCAGCGTACTTCTTCGTGTTCCCGCGTTTTGGCTGGCGCGCGATGTTCTTCGTTGGCGGAATTCCGGCGCTGCTGGCGCTCTACGTCCGGATGTACGTCACGGAGTCTGAAGTGTGGGAGCGGCGTACGCGTCGCAGCTTCTCGAACTACGCGAAAGAAGTGGCGTCGCACTGGAAGCTGTTCGCGTACCTGTTCGTCTTCATGGCGCTGATGAACTTCATCTCGCATGGGACGCAGGACATGTATCCGACGTTCCTGAAGCGCGACTGGCACTTCACGCCGCAGCGCGTCGCACAGATCAGCATGATCGCTAACACCGGCGCCATCCTCGGCGGACTGCTGTTCGGCCACTTCTCCGACAAGATCGGTCGTCGGCGCACGATCATTACGGCGCTCGTTCTGGCGATCTGTGCGATTCCGCTCTGGGCGTTCTCGCCGTCGGTTCCGCTGCTGATCATTGGCGGATTCTCGATGCAGTTCATGGTGCAGGGCGCGTGGGGCGTGATTCCGGTGCACATCAACGAGCTGGCGCCGGACTCCGTGCGCGGCTTCCTGCCGGGCTTTGCGTATCAGTGCGGCGTCGCGGTGGCAGGATCTGTGGCGTACATCGAAGCGGTGTTTGCCGATCGAATGACCTACGCGCACGCCATGGCTCTTACGGCAATTACGGTATTCACGCTCGGTGCCGTTGCTGCGTGGGTGGGTCGCGAGCGACACGGAGTGGCGTTCGGCGAGTAGGCAGGTAAACGCCGTCCGAGGAGGCGGCGTCTGATGGACGTGTTCATACGCGCTGCGGTGATCGCCGGGAACGGCGACGACGGGGACCTGCCGTCCCTCGTAGATGGTGTTCGTGCGGGGCGACCTGCCGCCGTGGAGCGGCTCGCCGTCCGCGTGCGCGCCCAGGTACATGCCTGGGCGGCCCGCTTCACGAATGACGCCGACGCGGCCGACGACGTGACTCAGGTCGTTCTCATCGGCCTCGAGCGGCGTGTGCGCCGTTTCAACGGCAAGAGCCGCTTTTCGACGTGGCTCTTTGCCGTCACTCGTAATGTCGCGCTCTCGCACCTCCGTCGTGACGAGCGACGAGCAGAGCTACTCAAACGGCAGGGCGCGCTCGCTATCGACACCGCGCAGCCCGCCGGCGACGATCCCGACGCCGCACGACTCGCCGCGCTTGTCCTTCAGTACTTCGACACGCTTCCGCGACGCCAGCGACAGATCTTCGAACTCTCTGACGTGCGCGGCTGGTCGCCCGTCGAGATCGCGAACGAGCTGGGAATGCAACAGGTCACTGTCCGCGCGCACCTGTTCCGCGCGCGGAAGGCCATTCGCGAACGCATGCTCGAGCATCACGAACGATTGTTGAAGGAGTACACGTCATGAATTGCACTCAGGCACGCGACGCGATGTTGGTCGCGGAACCGGCTGAATTGGGCGTCGGTGCCCCGACGTCGGCACTCTCGGCACATCTCTCGGTGTGCGACGCCTGCCGTGCGCGCGCGGCGAGTATCGTCAGCCAAACGACACATTTCGATTTACTCATTCGCCGGCGAACGCGAACGGCGCAGCATACGCGCTCCGCGCGGCGGTTTGCGGTCATCGCGTCGTTGCCGTTCGCTGCCGCGTTGCTCGTGGTTGTGTCGATGAACGCGCGTCGGGCGCCGATTGTGTCGCCGCGAGTGCCTGATCCGTCGCTGCCCGTCGCGCGCAACGTGTCTGTGGACGTCGCGCGTGGCCAACAGACAACCGTTCTCAAGACTGCAGACTCGACGGTCACTGTCATCTGGCTGACGCCAGGAGTGGGACAATGAAAATCGCTCGCCTCGTCGCGGTCGCCGCTATTGGTTTGCTCGCCCAAACGGGCCTCGCTCAGCAGCAGAGCCAAGCGGTGCAGCTCGCGGAAAAGAAACACCCCGAAGCGCTCGTCGTGAAAACGGTCGAGCTCCACCATCTCTCGTCGAGCGAAGCAGTGAAGCTGCTCTCGCCCTATTCCCGAACCGCCGGGGGCGGCGTTTACGACGTTCCGTCGATTCGAGCGGTCACTATCCGCGAACGTCAGGACATCTTCGACGAAATGATGGTCGTGCTCGCGCGCTACGATCGCGATCCGGCGAACGTGATGCTCAACTTTCAGCTCATTTCCGCCGAGAACGGCGGCACGCGCGATCCAGCGGTCGCCGGACTCGATTCGCTGCTGCGTGGTGTACTCAAGTTTTCGGGCTACCGCCTGCTCGGAACATCGGTTGCTACCGCGAGCGAGCGCGAACGCATTTCGCAGAGCATTCCCACAGAACGGGAGGCGTTCACGCTCACTGTTGACGTCACCGATCTACGCGTCGGCGGCTCGGATGCGAGCGTACACCTCAATGTCGAGCTATGGAAGCCGGCTGGTCCGGCAATCCCCGGCCGCGTGAGCTCCACTCCAAGAATTCTGATGACCGGCGTGACCGTGCCAATGGGACAGACAGTCGTCCTCGGAACGACGGCTGCGGGCGACAGCGTTGGTCAGCGCGCGCTGATCCTCACGGTTCGTCCGCAGCTCGTTCCAGCGAAGAAGTAGCGCGGCAGGGTCAGTCGCTGCGGAGCGCCACCATTGGGTCGACGCGGCTCGCGCGTCGAGCGGGGAGATAGCACGCGAGAATCGCGACACCGCTCAAGAGCGCGGTGACCACGGTGAATGTGACAATGTCGGTCGGGCCCACTCCAAAGAGTTGGCTTCGCAGTAGTCGCGTCGCGCCGAACGCGCCGAGCAGTCCAATGACCACAGACACTGCGACGATTCGTATGCCTTCGCCGACAACCATTCGCACGACCTGACGCGACTCCGCGCCGAGCGCCAGGCGAATCCCGACCTCGTGCGTGCGTTGCGACATGGTGTAACTCAACACGCCGTAGATGCCGATCGCGCCCAGGAGCAGCGCGACGATCGCGAAGCCCATCGTCATGCGCACGATCAAACGCGGCGATCCTACTGCACTGTCGAGGAGTTGATCCATCGACTGCGTGCCCCACACGGGTTGGTCCTTGTCGACGCGCCACACCGCTTTGCGCAAGTCGTTGGCGAGGCGCAGCGGATCTCCGGTGGTACGCACTGCGAGCGTGGTGAAGATCTGCGGACGCTGCGCGTGCGGGACATAGCCTTGCAACAGCGTTGCTTCGTTCAGCGTGCGGTGCTTCGCTGCGCCGACGATGCCAACGATGGTCCACCAACGATCGTCGCCGGAGAATTGAATGCGCTTGCCGAGCGCGGATTGGCCCGGCCACGTTTTGTTGGCGAATTCGTCGTTGATGACGATCACCGGCGTTGCGTCTTTGGTGTCCGACGTCTGGATGTCGCGACCGGCGAGTCGCGGAATGCGCATCGTAGAGAAGTACTGATCGGTGATGCTGTTGATCAGCACCTGTGGTCCATCTCCAGGCGCGACGGGCGCGCGACCCTCGATCGTCACCGGATACGAATCGCCATTGCCGGTGAGCGGAAATGCCCGCACCAGCGCCGCCGACTGTACGCCAGGCACCGCACGAATCTCGGCGACGGTTTGCTGGAACATCGTCCAGATCTTGTCGGGATTGTCGTACTTGGCTACGGGTAGGCGGAACTGCATTGTCATCAGGTTGCTCGGGTCAAAGCCCGGCTTGACGCGCTGCAGCTCCATGAGTGATCTGGTGAGAAGCCCCGCGCATGCGAGAAGCGTGAGCGACAGCGCAAGCTGCACGATGACGAGTGCGTTGCGCGTTCGCGCGTGTCCCAAACCGGGCGCGCCGGTGCGCGTCCGTAGCATGTCGTGCACGCTCGTGCGCGACGCTTTCCACGCCGGCGCCACTCCGAACAGAATGCCCGACGCAATCGAGATGACCGCGGCGAACGTGAGCGCCGTTCCGTCAACCTTGATCTCGGTCGGAATCGGAATCGCGTTGGCCAACGCGGTGCTCAGCCACTTCGTACCCAACACGGCGAGCAGAATTCCAGCAGCACCGCCGGCGAGCGACAGCAACACACTTTCGGTGAGCAGCTGCTGCGCAATTCGCGCGCGTCCGGCGCCAAGCGCGGCGCGAACGGAGAGTTCGCGAAAGCGTGCGGCACCGCGCGCGAGCTGCAGGTTTGCGACATTGGCGCAGGCGATGAGAAGCACGACGGCGACTGCGCCGAACACGATGTAGATGGGTGCGCGCGTCTGGCCGACGAGCTGTTCTTTCAGCGACTGCAGCTCGACGCCGAAGCCTTTGTTGGTGGCCGGATACGCCTCTTCTTGCTGTTTCGCCAGCGTCTTGAGCTCACGCTCGGCGTTCGCGAGCGTGACACCTGGCTTGAGCGTACCGAGTGCGAGCATGCCGCGGTTGCCGCGCTGAAGGCCGCTCGCGTTGGGATAGTAGGGAATTGGAATGAAGACGTCGGGCCGGCCGAATGGCGCCTGCACGTTCGCGGGCGTGACGCCTACGACCGTGTGCGCCTGCCCGTTCAGAAAGAGCGTCTTGCCGAGGATGGCGGGATCGCCAGCGAAGCGCGTTTGCCACGCTTCATAGGTGAGAACCGCAACCGGCGCCTTGGTCGCGATTTCAGTTTCGGCGTCGGTGAAGATGCGTCCTTGTGCGGCGGTTGCGCCGGTGAGACGGAGATAGCTTGCCGACACGAATGATCCCGTGACGCGCTGCGGAGTGTCGCCGCCGGTGAGATTGACGCTCTGTCCGCGGTACACACCCATGTCTTCGAACGAGCGATTCTGCGCGCGCCATTCGAGATAGTCGGCGAAGACGATGCCGTTCTGTCCTTGAGTGCCCTGTACGCCCCAGATCGCGACGATGCGATCAGCGTTCGGGTATGCGAGCGGCCGAATGAGCACCGTATTGAGCACCGAGAAGATCGCGGTGTTCGCGCCAATGCCGAGTGCGAGCGTGAGCGCAGCGACGACGGTGAACGCCGGGCGCCTTAGCAGCGCGCGTGCGCCGAATCGGATATCCTGGAGAACGATGTCCATGTTGTCTCTCGGTAGCTCGCCGGAGGCAATCGCGGCCGCATGTGCGGCGCGTTGCTCACGGAGTTCGGTGATCCATTGTCCTGGCGCGGAGGCAATCGCGTCGGCAACGAGTGTGGCGATCTGTTGCAGCTCGGCGGCGACGCCACGCTTTCGTGCGCTGGCGACTGCAGCGAGTGCGAACGACGTCATCTCGTCAGCAAAGCGCGCGCGGAAATCGGGCGGAAAAATCAGCAGCGACGCGCGGTAAGCGCGCTCGAATCGAGAGCGCGGAGTCATGCGACGCCTGGACCGCTGAGGAGATCTTTACTCTGAGCGAGTCGAACGACGCTGGCGAGCCGCTGGAGCTCGAGCTCCAGGGTGCGCTTGCCGACGGTCGTCATGCGGTAGTACCGCCGGCGCTCGTCGTCATCCTCGGCGCGCTGGCGGTGTGGCGCTTCCTCGATCAGCGACGATGTGAGCATCCGTTGGATCGAGCCATACAGCGTTCCCGGCCCCATCCGAATCTGCGAGTCCGTCGCCTGTTCGACCGTTTGGGCGATCGCGTACCCGTGCCGCTCGCCGTCAGTGAGGGCGAGGAGGATGTGCAGGACGACCGGCGTGAGTGGAAGCTTGGTTTTCGGGTCGCGCTGGGCCATGACCGACTATATCCGTCGCGGATGTAGTCGGCAAGGGCGCGGTGATGGGCCGGTCAGGCTACTTGAACGGGAACTGGTCTCTCTCTTCGCAGACGTTCGTTTCGGAACGCTCGAGGAAGGTGACGGGGCGGATCGTCCGTGGAACTCGAATCACGTCGACTGGGGACACGACCTCGTTGAGGCAGCCGCAGCGCGATCCGTGATGGCGCTCGCGAACGACGGCGTAGATGCGCTTGTCCTTGTCGCGAAAAACCGTGTCCACGTTGATCTGGTAGCCCATGCACGGCGCCTGGCCCATCCCGACCACGAGGAGCATCTCTCGCGAGAAGTCGACCGGAGGAACCGGTGCCGGCGAGCTGTTGCCAACGATTCGGCGCCAAATTGCCGTCCAATCGGCGGTGTCGAGGATTGCCAGTCGAACCGAGGTCGGGATCTGGCTCTTGGCGTTTCGATAGAGGTGGTCAACCCCGTCGTACGGCTCGAGCTGCTGGATATCCTTGGCGTGCGCCTCGGTGGCCACGTCCTTGATCGGCGCCGCGTTGCCTTGCGCGTCTGGCTTATGGCTGGGATGCGCGTTGCGGAAGCATCCGTAGCTGAAAACGGCTACCGCCCCAAGCATCGCGACGCCGACGATCGATTTTTGCATGGCCTCTCTCCTCGTCCTCGAGCTCCGTACATGTACGCCGCCCGCAGCGGGGCAGGACTTCCCGGAAATGAGTATCGGTCGGCGTCGCCGAGGACTTGAGGGCGGCCCCAGCGGTGCCCGCCGATGGACAGGTCGGTGACCTTACCATAGCTTCTGGCCTTCTTCCCCCTTTGTCCACCGTCACGCGCTGACGGGGAGACTCACATGTCGCTCGCACGCTTCCGGCGCACCCGGTTCGCCGCCGTCCCCGCTGTCCTGGTCATCGCCGCCGCACCGGTCGCGATGGCGCAGGCAACTGCCTCAAAAGGCCCGACGAAGCAGATGTCTCCCGCCGATCTCAAGGCGTGGAAGACGATCCGTCAGTCGGTTCTCTCCAACGACGGCAAATGGTTTGTCTACGTCATCGCGCCGAACGAGGGCGACGCGACCCTCGTTGCGCGATCGACCGGTACCGACGCCAAAGAGACAAAAATCTCGATCGGCGACGGCGGCGTTGGCGGCGGCGCATTCACGGTGAGCGGGGACTCACGCTGGGTCGCGTACACGATTTCTCCGCCGTCAACTGCCGGCCGTGGTGGACGCGGTGGCAGAGGGGCCGCTCCTGCCGCAGCCGCGACACCCGCCGCGCCTACGCAGAACAAGATGGGACTTCTCAACCTCGCCACGGGCGAGAAAAAGGAGTTCGACAAGGTTCGTCGCTTCTCATTCAACGGCGACAAGCCGACCTGGGTCGCCATGCAGGGCTATGCAGACGCCCCTGCCGCGGGTGCCGCCGATGCTGGCGCGGCGGCAGCCGGCCGAGGCGGACGCGGTGGCGCCGGCGGTGGTGGCGGCGCAGCAAGCGGTACCGACTTGGTCCTCTACAACCTCGCGTCGACCGACGCGGTGAACGTTGGCAATGTGGCCGAGTTCGGGTTTGATGATTCTGGTGAGTGGCTTGCTTACGCGATCGACGCGCGCGATCAGATCGGCAACGGAATTCAGCTGCGCAACATGCGCACGGATGTCGTGCGTGCGATCGATTCCGACCGTGCGATGTATCGCTCGCTCGTGTGGTCCGATAGCGGCTACGCACTGGCCGCGCTTCGCGGCAAGCTCGACACGCTCACGCACGACACGCTCTTCGCCGTCGTGAGCTTCAACAACGTCAACGTGCCGTCGCCGAAGAAGGTCGTGTTCGATCCGGCAGGGCGCAGCGATTTCCCGGCGGGAATGAAGGTCGCCATCGACCGCGCGCCGCGCTTCTCCGACGACTACTCGACGATCTATTTCGGCATCAAGGAAGCGAAAAAGGCGTTGCCGGCCGGACAGGTTGCGACGCGTCCGAGCGGCGTATCGCAAGCGGGTGCGCCGGGTATGGGCGGCACGATCAACCAGCCGCGCGTGAACGAAGCGAACGAAGAGAATCCGTCGCTCATTCTCTGGCACGCCAAGGATCCGCGACTTCAGTCGCAGCAGATCGTGCAGGAAGCGCAGGACCGCGCGTTCAACTATCTGTCCGAGTACCGCATCGTCGACAACAAGTTCGTGCGCCTGTCGGACGACGCGCTGCGTTCGGTGAACGTCGTCGGTCACGATCGCGCCGCGTACGGCGTGGACACGCGCGAGTACGAACAGGCGGCGAGCTACAGCGGCCGTCGCTATGAGGATTTCTATAGCGTCGACCTAGCGACGGGTCAGCGCAAGCTGCTGCTCAAGAAGCGCGTCTCGACGGCAACGGTCGCCGAGCCGAACGGCAAGCGCGTGATCTACTGGGGTGATGATGCGCAGTGGTGGCTGCTGGATCTGGCCACTGGCGAGAAGAAGGGACTCACGAAGGGCATTCCGGCGATGTTCGCGGACACCTCCGACGACCACAACACGATCGTTCCGCCGCCGACACAGCCACTCGGCTGGACGAAGGACGGGAGCGCGGTGTTGCTGTCCGACGGCTTCGACGTGTGGAAGGTTCCGGTGAGCGGCGGTACGGCGACGAATCTCACCGTCGACGGTAAGAAGAATGGCATTCGCTATCAGCGCCTCTATTCGTTCGAGGCGAGCGGTGCGGCGGCAGCGGGTGGTGGCCGCGGCGGACGCGGTGGACGTGGCGGCGGTGCGGTGAATGGCATCGATCTCTCGCAGCCGATGTACTTCGGCACGTACGGCGAGCGCACGAAGAAGGAAGGTCTCGCCAAGGTCGATCCGAGCAAGCCGGGCGCGCAGGTTCTCGTGTACGACGACGCGAAGTACGCCTTCCAGAAGGCGAAGGACGCGGACGTCTACGTCTACACGAAGCAGTCGGCGATCGATTTCCCGAACTACTATGTCGCCAACGCGGACTTCAAGGGTGGACGTCAGCTCACCGATGCGAACCCACAGCAGAAGGAGTTTGCGTGGACGAGCGGCGTGAAGCTGATCAACTACACGAGCGCCAAGGGTGACAAGCTGCAAGGCGCGCTGTACCTGCCGGCGAACTACGAGCCGGGCAAGAAGTATCCGATGCTCGTCACGATCTACGAGAAGCGCTCGCAGCTTGCACACAGCTACGTGACGCCGAACGAAACGAGCACGCCGAATCGCAGCATGTACACCAGCCAGGGTTATGCGGTGTTCGATCCGGACATCGTCTACAAGATCAACGATCCGGGTATGTCGGCAGTGTGGTGCGTGGTTCCCGCGGTGAAGGCTGCGATCGCATCCGGCATCGTCGATTCGACGAATGTTGGATTGTGGGGCCACTCATGGGGCGGCTATCAGACGGCGTTCCTCGTCACGCAGACGAACATCTTCAAGTCGGCGATCGCCGGCGCGCCGCTCACCGACATGGTGAGCATGTACAGCTCGATCTACTGGAACTCGGGTGGTACGAACCAGGCGATTTTCGAGTCGAGCCAGGGCCGCTTCAAGGGCAACTTCACCGACAACTATGAAGCGTACATTCGCAACTCGCCGGTCTTCCACGCGAAGAACGTGAAGACGCCGCTGATCATCCTGCACGACGACAAGGATGGCGCGGTCGACTTCAACCAGGGCATCACGTACTTCAACACGCTTCGTCAGATGGACAAGAACGTGATTCTGCTCGAGTACGTCGGCGAGAATCATGGCCTCGCGCGTCCGATCAATCAGAAGGACTACGCGATGCGTCAGAAGGACTGGTTCGACCACTATCTCAAGGGCGTGCCCGCTCCGGACTGGATGACGAAGGGCATTCCGCGCCTGAAGATGGATGATTATTGGAAGGAACTGAAAGCGCAGCAGGCCGGACCGACGATTGTGCCGTAACGGCGCCGAGTGCCGGCGCCAGGCGCTGGACACTAGAGATTCGGAAGAAAATTGATTGGAAGAAACTACGACTAGGCGCTAGAGATCCGACGGGGGTTTCATCAAATGAACTCCTTCCGAATTTCTAGCGCCTAGTGTCTAGCACCTAGCATCTCGCATCTACCTCATGTCTTCACCTGCATTGCAAGACCAGGCATCCGAAGAACCGAAAGATCTTGGCTTCGGGAGTGTCGTTGGTGGTATCAACGAAAAGCGGCTGCTCAATCGCGACGGCACGTTCAATCCGCGCCGCCGCGGATTGTCGTTCCTTCGATCGCTCAGCTTCTATCACCATTTCCTCACGATCAGCTGGCCGCGATTTTTTGTGTTGGCCGTTGGCGGATATCTCGCCACCAACATGCTGTTTGCCCTCGCGTATCTCGCCTGCGGCACCGACTCGCTCGTCGGAGTGACGTCGTCCGCGATTGGCAACGCGTTCTGGCGCGCCTTCTTCTTCAGTGTCGAAACGCTGGCGACCATTGGCTACGGAAACATCACGCCGAATGGATTGCCCGCGCACTTCGTCATGACGGCCGAGTCGCTGGTGGGTTTGCTGGCGTTCGCGCTGGGGACGGGAATTCTGTTCGCGCGCTTCTCTCGTCCAACGGCCGCGGTCATGTTCAGCGAACGCGCCGTCGTGACGCCATATCGTGGACTCACGGCGTTCATGTTCCGTATCACCAACGCACGCAGCAATCAGCTGGTAGAGCTCGAGGCGAAGGTGCTCTTCAGCTACATCGAAGGGTCGTCGCGCCGGTACTACCAGCTCGCGTTGGAACGGACACGCGTCGTTTTCTTTCCGCTCAGCTGGACGATCGTCCACCCGATCGACGACAAGAGTCCGATGTTCACGATGTTGCACGACGACCTCGTCCGTCGCGATGCCGAGGTCATGATTCTCCTCGCCGGAACAGACGAGACGTTTTCGCAGACCGTCCACGCGCGCTCGTCATACAAGGCGGCTGAGATCGTCTACGGCCACCGCTTCGTCAACATCTATAACGGGATGGACGATCAGGGCGTGGTGAGCATCGACGTTCGCAAGCTCAGCGAAACGGAGCCAGCCGAGGAGGATTGGGCAGCGACGTCGACGTGGCACCACACCGGGCACTTCGCCGGATACGCTCCGCCGCGTCGCGATTCAAAGCCCTGAGACGCGTTACTTCGAGCCGGGCTCGGGTGCATCGGCGTCGACTTCCTGCCGCACCTTGGGGCCCTTCTCCATCACTTCCCTGCAGCACGCAGCGAGCACAGCCTCGAGCGCTTCGATGCCGTCATCGGTCGCCTCCATGAAGAGGTCTTTGACGACGGACTCAGCCTTCTCGAGCTGAGTCATGAGCATTTTCGCATGGACGCGCGTCGGCATCACGCCGCACACCTTCGCCGTGGCCCGATTGCCGATTGGTTTGCGTAAAACAATGACAGCCCCGCGTTTGCCCGGTTGCGTGAAGTAATCGGACTTCGGCGGCTGCTTCTGCTTGCTGGACGTTCGTACTCGTCGTCCCTGACGTGCCATGTCGGTCGGGCCCTCGGCCAAGGTTGGCATAAAGTACAACGGGCGCACGCGTTGCGCGCCACCCGGCGAGCGGAACACGTGCGTCCCGTACCGGGTTGAGCACGGAAAGTGCCTTGCCCGAGTCCGGTGCCGGTTGTGTCACTTGTGCCTTCGTGCACAGCGACTCGGATCGGGCAGACCTACAATAACGAAGAGACTGGCAAGCGGAACGTCCGCGGAGGGAGTCGTGAAGAAGCTTTTGTTGATTGTCGGTGGCGCGCTCATGATGGCCGCCTGCGCTGAATCCCCGATGTCTCCGTCGGCTCCGAGCAGCAAAGCTCCTACGGAACGTCCGTCGTTCGACCTGACGTGCAAGAGCGGCTACGTCGTGGCCTATGACGAGGACGGCAACCCGTACTGCGCGCCAGACCGCCCGCAGAGCCCGAGCGCGACGCGACCGGTTCGCCCGTAAAACCGAAGTTGTCTCAGGGAGCGCTGTCGCCTGCGCTCTCTGAGGCCTTGATGGTCGCCAGACGCTGTTGGAGCCGCGCAACCAGCGGAGCGTCTCCGACCTCGAGAGCCAGTTCCAGCGCTCGTTCGTAGCACCGCCTGGCGGTGAATCCTCCGTCGGGACGAAGCTCGTTCAGGCGGCCCATGACCTCCAGGCATTCCGCCTGCCGCATTCGATTCCGTGCGCTCGTGAAGTGTCCGAGCGCCTCGGTGATTAGCGACTCGGCAGAATCGAGGTTTCCCAGTGCGACGAACGCCTCCGCCTGGTTTTGAACCGCCGTGAGAAGCACGTCCAGTGCGTTTAATCGACGCGCCAGGCTGATCGCCTCGTCGCCGATTTCGAGCGCCTTTTCGGCGTCTCCGCGGTCGAGCGATACCTTCGATGCGTTCGTGAGCGCGACGGCCAGCCCGATGTCGTAGTTGGCGTTGCGGAAGGACTCGATCGACTCGCTGAAGTAGCGATCGGATGCGTCGAAGTCGCGTCGCTCCGCGGCGCTCCGACCGAGATTCTGCAGCGTGATGCCGCGCACCCGAGCCGACTGCGCTCGTGCGATTGCCCGGAGTGAGATGGCGTCAGCTTCGGCGAAACGTCCCTGATGTTGGAGCGCTCCGACTTCGACGTTCATCGCTTCGGCGGCGAGGTCGTGGGCTTGGATCTCATCGGCGAGCCTGATCGCCTCGTCGGACGCCGCGCGGGATTCCTCCCAGGAGGCCATGCCGCGAAAGACCCGCGCGATGCGCAGTCGCCCTTCGATTTCTTCGACGGGGGTGGGGCGAGCCCCCAGAGCGTCTCGATAGGCCTCCAGCGCCCGTTCCAGGCTTCCGGCCTGTTCGAAACGAAATCCGCGATCGAGATGTGCTCGTGCCGCAGACAGCGCACGGCCTCGCTCGGTACTCGGTTCCATTCAGTGGGAAGGTGCGGCGGGTCTGTTTGGAATCGTTGCTGAACAATAACTTAGGAGCATCCGCTACGCTCACCCACAGTCGGGAGTTCGGGCCCATGGACGAAAAGCAGCTCGCCAAGCTCGTGAAGAAGACGGTCGCAAAGGCAGCGAAGCCAAAGCAGCAGCCACGAAAGAGCTATGATGCCACGCTCGACGCCACGCGTCGTCCCCGAACGGAAAAGGACGACGAGGCGGACGAGCTGTTCTCCCAGATGAAGAAGCGCGAGTTCTGATCAGCGATTGAGCCAGCGGCCCTCAGGGGACGCTGGCTTTTGAATCAGCGCTCCGATGGTCGTTCGCGCCGTAGGCCACGCCATTCTTTACGATGATGGTGTGTCCGTCGCCCTGCGTGCCGCCCGTCTTGATCGTGTGCCCCATTGCCTGGAGCGCGCGCGTCGTCGAATCGGGGAGCGCGTTGCGCTCGAACGTGATCTCGTCCGGCATCCACTGATGGTGGAAGCGCGGCGCGTCGACCGCCTGCCGAGCGTCCATTCCAAAGTCGAGCCCATTCAGCACGATCTCGAAGACCGTGTTGATGATGGTGCGACCGCCCGGCGAGCCCACGACCATGAAGAGCTTTCCATTCTTCGTGACGATCGTCGGCGACATCGAGCTCAGCATCCGCTTGCCCGGCGCAATGATGTTCGCGGGCGTGCCGATATCGCCGGTGGCGTTCGTTTCGCCGGGCTTCTTGTTGAAGTCGCCCATCTCGTTGTTGAGAATGAAACCGGCGCCGCTCACCACCACGTGTGAGCCAAAGCCTCCCTCGAGCGTGAACGTGTTGGACACGGCGTTTCCGGCTTTGTCCACGACCGAGATGTGCGTCGTTTCATCGTGTTCGTTCGACGCGACCTGTGTCACGATGTCCTTTCCAAGCTCGGCGCTCTTCGAGGCGTGCTGCGGATCGATCGTTTCGGCGAGTGATTTCGCGTACGACTTCGACATGAGCCGCTCGAGCGGCATTTTCACGAAGTCGGGATCGCCCAGGAAGCGCGCGCGATCGAGATAGCCGCGGCGCATTGCTTCGATCTCGTAGTGAATCGCCTGCGCCGACATCGGACCGAGCTTGGGAAGGTCGAAGTTCTCGAGGATGTTCAGCATCTCGATGATCGCGACCCCGCCACTGCTCGGTGGCGGCATGCTGATCAGCTCGTAGCCGTGGTATTTCCCCCGCACCGGTGCGCGCACTTTGGCTTGATACAGCGCGAGATCCTTCTTGGTGATCAGGCCGCCGTTCTGCGACATGCTGACGGCAATGCTATCGGCGATCCAGCCGGTGTAGAACGCGTCCGGGCCTTTCGTGGCGATTGCCCGAAGCGTGCGGGCGAGGTCGCGAAGTACGAGCGTGTCGCCGGCGTTCCACTGACCGCCACCGGGTTTGCCGTAGGCGGCCACGGACGCCGGGTATCGCGCCATCGAGCCGGTCACTTCGCGATTCAGCGAGCGTGCGAGGGCTTCGGAGAGGACGAATCCCTTCTCGGCCAGCTCGACCGCCGGCATGACGTCGGCCTTCCAGGAGAGTTTGCCGAAGCGTTTGTGCGCGGCGGCCAACCCGCGAACGGTGCCCGGTACTCCGGGCGCGAGGTAGCCGGTCGCCGTCATCTGTCGCACGATTTTGCCCGTCGAATCGAGGTACATCGTCGGCGTCGACTTGAGCGGCGCGCGTTCGCGATAGTCGATCGTGATTGGCGCGCCGTTGGCAGGCCGGATCACCATGAACCCGCCGCCACCGATGTTGCCGGCGCTCGGATGCGTGACCGCGAGCGCGAAGGCTGTCGCGACCACGGCGTCGATTGCGTTGCCGCCTTTGCGCAGAATCGCTGCGCCAACGTCCGACGCCGGGGCCGACGTCGTGATGACCATGCCGTTCTTCGACGACACGATGCCGGAGTCGGATTGCTGGGCGCCCAAAAGCGATGGGACGCCGGCGGGGGCGAGCAGACACGCAGTGAGCCAAACGCGACGCATGACGAACCTCACGAATTTCAGCGGGGAAAAGCGATCGGCAGGAAGCTACCGCTCACCCTCGTCATCGCCAGGCGCCGTCGCAACAGATTCCGAACACCGTCCGTCCCATTGCGGGCTGTCGAAACGACGGCGCGCGGGGCATGTTCACATGCGGACCACGTTTCCTCGAGACCGCCCGATACCACGCCGCCCGCCGCCCGCCAGGAGATCGAATCCAATGTCCAGCCGCCGCTCATTCCTCAAACTGACCGCTGCCCTTGGGGGCGCCGCCGGACTCGGTGCGCTGCCGAACCTCGCACTCGGCGCCACGGCGCCGGAGGGCGGCGAACGGCGAATCGAGCGCGCCAAAAAGCCGCTCAAGATTCTGATTCTTGGCGGCACCGGATTCACCGGCCCGGAACAGGTCGAGTATGCGATCGCGCGCGGACACGAAGTCACGCTGATCAATCGCAACAAGACGCGTCCGGACTTCTTCAAGGGTCGCGTGGAGCAGTTGATCGGCGATATGAATGGCGACATGAGCGCGCTGCAAGGTCGCAAGTTCGACGTCGTGATCGACAACCCAACGACCTTGCCCGCGTGGGTGAAGAACGTCGCGCAGTACATGAAGGGCAACACGAGCCAGTACATCTTCATCTCGACCATCTCGGTCTATCCCGACAGCAGCAAGCAATGGGCAGACGAGAGCGACGGTCTGTCGCCAATGCCCGAGGGACTCGATCCGTACGCGGTTGCGCCGGCCGACGCGCGCAAATACTACGGACAATTGAAGACGTATTCCGAGGGCGAAGTAGCGAAGCACTATCCCGGTATCCACACGATCATTCGTCCCGGCCTGATCGTTGGGCCGCTCGACACGACAGATCGGTTCACCTATTGGCCGTATCGCATCGACAAGGGCGGTGAAGTGCTCGCCCCAGGCGACGGAAACGACCCGGTGCAGTTCATCGATTCGCGCGACCTCGCCGAATGGACCATTCGCATGGCCGAGAATCGCGAGTTCGGTATCTACAACGGCACCGGCCCTGAAAAGCCGATGACGATGTCAGAAATGTTGAATGGCATCAAAGCGGCGATCGGATCGAATGCGACGTTCACCTGGGTGCCGGCGCCGTTTCTCGCCGAGCAGAAGATCACGGGGTGGCGTCACATGACTGTGTGGGTCGCGCCGCGCCCAAACAACGGCGGATGGTCGCGTCGCAGCATCAAGGCAGCACTCGCAAAGGGACTCACCTTCCGTCCACTCGCGGTTACAACGCGTGAAACGCTGGCGTGGAACAAGACGCGACCCGCCGAACAACTCGCTGCGCTGGCCGAAGGTGCAGTGGGCGGAATCTCGGCGCAGCGCGAAACTGAAGTCCTCAATGCTTGGAAGGCAAAGCGCGCCGCCGGAGGCAACCAGTGACCACCGATCGGCGAAGCTTTCTCAAGCTGTCGGCCGCCGCGGGCGGTGCGCTGAGTTTGGGCGGCCTTCCGAACCTCGCATCGGCAGCAGTCCGATCGAGCGCTTCGTCAGTCGAGCGCGCCAAGGCGCCGTTGAGTATTCTCATATTGGGTGGCACGGGTTTCACCGGCCCGGAGCAGGTCGAGTACGCCATTGCACGCGGCCATTCCGTCACCCTGCTGAATCGCAATCGTACGCGTCCAGATTTCTTCAAGGGACGCGTGGATCAGCTGATCGGCGATCTCAATGGCGACGTGAGTGCGCTGAAGGACAAGAAGTTCGACGTCGTGATCGACAATCCGACGACGGCGCCCGCGTGGGTTCGCAACGCGGCGCAGTATCTCAAGGGAAATACCAAACACTACATCTTCATCTCGACGATCTCGGCGTACGCGAGCGACAAGAACGTGTGGGCCGACGAGAGCGATCCAACTGCGCAAATGCCCGCTGGCCTCGATCCGTATACCACGGACACGACGCTATTCGGGAAGAACTACGGCGCCCTCAAGGCGTTCTCCGAAAAGGAAGTCGAGAAGCACTACCCGGGAATGAACACAGTCATTCGTCCGGGGCTCATCGTTGGTCCGCTCGATCGCTCCGACCGGTTCACGTACTGGCCGTATCGCATCGATAAGGGCGGTGAAGTGCTCGCGCCCGGCGACGGCAACGACCCGGTGCAGATCATCGACTCGCGCGACATCGCCGAGTGGACGATTCGCGTGGCGGAGAACAGAACATTCGGAACGTTCAATGCCACCGGCCCGGTCAAGCCGCTCACGATGTCAGAGATGTTGTACGGCATCAAGAGCGTGACGTCGAGCGGCGCGCAGCTCGTCTGGGTTCCGGCGCCGTTCCTTCAGGAGCAGAAAGTCCGGCCGTGGAGCAACATGCCGGTATGGGTTCCCGATGCCGCGGACAACGCGGCGTTCTCGCGGCGGAGCATCGCGAAGGCGATGGCGGCGGGGCTCACGTTCCGTCCGCTCGCCGTGACGGCCAAAGAAACGCTCGACTGGAATAAGACGCGTCCTGAGGCGGAACTGCAGGCGCTGGCCGAGGGTCGTCGTGCGGGAATTCCCGCGGCGCGCGAGGCGGAGCTCATCGCCGCCTGGAAAGCCAAGCAACCCGCCAAGTGACGCAGTCGGAGAATGCAGTGGCGCCCGGCGGGCGCGTGTATACGCTGTTGCGTCGCGTTGTCGATGTTCGGCCGGAAGAAGTGCGCGCGATGCTCACGTCGGCGGCGTT
The DNA here is from genome assembly GCF_055379415.1 of Leucogemmata humicola. Classification (NCBI taxonomy): domain Bacteria; kingdom Pseudomonadati; phylum Gemmatimonadota; class Gemmatimonadia; order Gemmatimonadales; family Gemmatimonadaceae; genus Leucogemmata; species Leucogemmata humicola. Next base: position 4,995,370 of record NZ_AP040875.1, on the reverse strand, counting down.
CTTCTTCTTTCTGCTCAGCAGCTACTTCGTGCTGCGTCCGATTCGCGATGCGGTAGCCGCGGCGTCGGGCGTCACCAAGCTTCCGTGGCTCTTTGCCGGAACGCTCGCCGTCACGCTGCTGTTGAATCCGATGTTCTCGGGTCTCGTCACGCGCTTTCCTGTGAGACGAGTGATTCCGATTTCGTATCACTTCTTCGCGTTCAACCTCGCCGCGTTCTACGTCGTGCTTCGGTTCGTTGCGTCGGTCGAAGGTTCGACTGTCGACGTGTGGATGGGACGTGCGCTGTACATCTGGACGACGGTCTTCGCGCTGTTCAATACGTCGATCTTTTGGTGCCTCATGGCCGACGTGTTCAAGAGCGACCAAGCGAAACGACTGTTCGGTTTCATCGGTGTTGGGGGCACTCTTGGCTCCATCATCGGATCTGCGTTTACGGCTGCGCTTGCGCCGAAGATCGGCGCCGTGAACATGCTCTTGATCAGCGCGACGCTGATCGAGCTCGCGGTGCTGACGATCACACGCTTCCCGCTGCGTGGCCACGGCGATCCTTCGAATGCGGCGCGGCGCCGTGGCGACGATGCCGACGTCATCGGCGGCAGTGTGTGGGCCGGTTTCTCGTCGGTCGTGAAGTCGCCGTATCTGCTCGGGATCTGCGGCTTCATGGTTCTGTTTACGATCGGGTCCACGTTCTTGTATTTCGAGCAGGCGGACATCGTGGGAAGAACGTACGCGGATCGAACGGCACGCACCGCGGTGCTCGCGCAGGTCGAACTTGCCGCGCAGATCCTCACGGTCGCGACACAGATTTTCTTCACCGGTCGGATCATCCGGTGGGTCGGACTCGGTGTTGCGCTCGCTCTCGTTCCGCTCATCAGCATGCTTGGCTTTGGCGCGCTTGGCTTCATGCCGACGTTCGTCGCGCTGTCCGTGTTCACGGTGTTGCGGCGCGCCGGCAATTTCTCGATCACGAATCCGGCAATGGAAGTGCTGTTCACCGTCGTGAAGCGAGAAGACAAGTACAAGGCCAAGAACATCATCGAGACGTTTGTGTATCGTGGCGGCGACCAAGTTGGGTCGTGGATCTATCTCGGCCTCACGACGGTCGGTCTGACGCTCGCCGGCATCTCGTTCGCCGCGGTCCCGCTGGCTTTCGTCTGGCTGATTCTTGGCTTGTGGCTTGGCCGCAAACAGACGGGGCTGGCAGAGGCATTGACAGCCCTAAGTCCGAATCGAATATCTCCAGTCAGCACAGAAATCGGGCAGTCACGTCCCACTCCATCCGGCGTTTCCTCATGAGCACTGTAACGATCGCGCGTCCACAGGCCGATGAACACGGCGAGTATTATCTGAAGTACATCTCAAAGGTGCCTGACGGCGACCTGATTGCTCAGCTGCAGCAGCAAGGCGACGACACGGTGAACCTCCTGAAGGGTCTTTCATCCGACCGTGCCGATTTTGCGTACGGGCCGGGAAAATGGACGATCAAGCAGGTGATCGGCCATATCATCGACGCTGAGCGAGTGTTCGGTTATCGCGCTATGCGCTTCGCGCGCAACGACAAGACCGAACTTCCTGGCTTCGACGAGAATTTGTATGTCGATAACGCGAACTTCACGCAGCGGACCCTCCCGGATTTGCTTGACGAGTTTCATGGTGTTCGCGCGTCAACGATTCATTTTGCGAAACACCTCGACGCCGAGGCGTTGATGCGACGAGGGACAGCGAGCAACAGCCCAGTGAGTGTTCGCGCGTTGCTGTACATCATCGCAGGGCATGAACGGCATCACACGGCGTTGTTGCGCGAGAGATATCTCTCTCAGTAGTCGCGGCAGGGGTCGCGCATCGCTAGGAAAGAAGGGGGGCGTATGATGCGCTTGTGGGTTCAGTCGTACGCACGACAAACGTCCATCGCGCCGGTGGTGTCACTGAGCGCGGGCGTGCACGCGGTCATCATCGTGGCGTGGGTTGCCGCCACGATGCCGGCGCCGAATGTGCCGCCCACGAGCATCGCCAACCGCGTCTACTACCTTCCGCCGCCGGACAGAGTCCCGGGCAGTGGCGCGCCGCGCGAAGTGGTGCACTACGTCAGCGTCGGCGCGATGGGACTTGGCGCCGGCGCTGGTCCGCGCGTCATGGGAGACGCGCGTCCCGTGACGGCCGATGAAACGGTCGGCCGCGGCCAACGCGACACTGTGCAGGCGGCTCCGCCGTCTCCGCCTGCTCCCGAGAAGGTGTCCGACTCGGTCTTTACGGTCCTCGACGTCGACACCGCCGTGGTTCGCGTGAGCAACAGCGCCGCGCCCGCCTATCCGCTGAAGCTGCTGCAGGCGCACGTCATGGGATCGGTGACGGCACGGTACGTCGTCGACACGACCGGATTCATCGACACGACGTCATTCACCTTGCTCAACGCGACGCATCAGGAGTTCATCGCGGCGGTGCGCGACGCGCTCCCGTACATGCGTTTTCAGCCGGCGAAGATTGGAACTCTTAAGGTTCGGCAGCTCGTCGAGCAGCAGTTCAGCTTTCGAATCAACGATACGACCATCGTTGCGCCGCGCACAAAGAGACCGTAGTCGCTCGGCGGGCGCGTGTGTTTTACATTCGTCTCATGCGTCACACGATTCGTTTGCACGGCGTGATTGTCGGCCACTCCGAACTCGAGCACGTCGATCCCGACGTCGGCCGCGCTTGGGGCGCGTTTCGTCCGGGGCTTGGCTACGAGCTCGTGCAGCCAGTGTTCCGTCTGTTCGCGCAAGCTGTTCCGCAGGACGGCTCATCGAAGGATCAGACGTTGCTCGAGCGCTATTACAATGCGCGTGATGCGCTGCGAATCGAGCTTCAGGATGCGAACGGGCGCGCGATTCGCACGTCAGCGATTCACATCGCCGATTACACCGTCGAAGCCGGCTCCGATGCCATCGAGCTCGACGTGTTGATCTCGGACGATAAGTACTGGGAACAACGAGTCGGCCTGACGTAGTCGGAGAGTTCGATGCAAAAATTGCTGGCAGCGGTCGCGGTGGCGGTATTGGCCCCGTGCGCTCTCTTGCGCGCGCAGAATGGTACTCCGGTGATCGTACCGATCATCGTCGAGGATTCCCCGAGCCAACTCTCTTCGATCGCTGGCCTCATGCAGACGCCAGTCGCAGCGCTCCCGGCCGTGATCACGAGCACGATCAACGGTGAAATTCAAAAATCCAACATCTACTCGCTACGCTACGGATACGTCTCCGGGCCGAACGGTTTCTCGTCGAACAACGTGGGCGTCACGGCCACGCTGCCGCTCGTCATCGGGAGCACGTTGTCGTTCACGGGTGGCTTCACGACGTGCAACGGGTGTGGCACCGGGTACATGGGCGGTGTATCCGGCGATTTTAGAATTCACGAAATGATCTTTCAGAAGCGCACCGATCCCACGCGGCTGCTCTTTACGATCGCGGCGAACGCCGGCTATGCGTCGTCGGCGAACTCGGCGCTCAGCGACGGTTCTGTGTTTGGTGCGACGGTGACGCTGCCAGTGTCGATTCTCCCATCGTGGCACGCGCCCGATGAGCTGCGCTTCGTACCGTTCATCGCGCCGGGAATCGGGTTCGGCTCATCGGGTGGAACAGATCGACTTGCGCGAGTCGGTCCAGCGGGTCAACTCGAGCTGGCCAACGAATCGGGAAATGGAACGCGCTTCGTGTTCAGTGGCGGTATCGCCGTGTATCGACGCGGCAGCCCGTGGGCGATCAACTTCGGCGCGCAATACATCCCCACGCACACCGACAACATTCTCGCTGGCATCGGCATCAACTACGGCGGCCGATAGCAGCCGGCTCCGCCAGCGCTCTACGGAACCACCGGCGGTGAAGACACGAGTGCAATTGCACGCTCGAGGATTTCATCCTTTCCTGCGCGTAGTCCCGCTGCGGTTGGCGACACGAGCAGAGTAGGCACAACGCCGACGCCGTGATGCGGAGTTCCGTCGCGCTTCTGTACGAGCATGCCCGTCCAGCTGATGTTGTACCCTCCCGGCAGGACGAACGGATTCACGTTGCCGTTCGTACCAGCGCTCGGTTCACCAACGATGTCGGCAAGATGATAGGCCTCCACCGTGCCGAGGGTGCTTTCGGCATAGCTGATTGCGCTGCCCGCTGACAGGAATACGATTCGCCCTTTGAAACGTGGCGACGCCGGCGGCAGCGTCCACGCGCCTTCGAGGTAGCCGACGCTCGCGCGGTCTGGCATCGTGATCAGAGGCGTCTCGAAGTGCGCGGAGTGAATGACGCTGTCCGCGAGGTACGGGAGGATCATGGCCGTATTCACAAAACGCGGATAGCCGCGCATGTCGAAGATCACCGCGCGTGCGTTCGCGAGCTTCGGGAGCGCCGCCGCGAAATCCTCATTCGTGATTCGCCCTAGATCGACGTACATCACTCCGGTCGCGACATCAGCGATCTTCGCGACGGACGGATCTTTCACCGGAGCGCCCGGGACGCGAACGAGCTGAACGTCGCGAAGGGCTCCATCGGCCCCACGCAGTTGTACGCGAGTCGGACTTCCGATTTCTCCAGCGAGCAGAACATCGAGTGTCCGACTTCGCACCGACTGCGTCGTCGCGGCCGAGGCATATTGACTCCGTTCGGCGAGCAGGCTGTCGGCGCGCTGACCGTTCACGCTCAACAGCTCGTCGCCGATGCGCACTCCTCGGACCGCGGTGGAGTCGCCGACACGCGTGACGAAAATGCGTCCTTCGGCCCATCCTAGACGAAGGTCGGGTACGGCGAGAGGCCTCGACGAGTGTGACACATTCCCGTGGCCGTCGTGCAACGCTGCGACGAGTTTCTCGAGGGTGCCTTGAAACTCTCCAACATCGCGATCGACGGCCGCGGAGCGCAGCGCGGTTGCGCGCGCTGCCGGCCAGTCCGTGTGCACCAGGTCGAAGTACGGATAGAAGTGTTCGAAGAGCGACCACGTCAGCGCGACATCCGCGAGACGCGTCGCTCGATCATTTGCCGAAAAACGCTCAGCGACGGGCGCGGCCTTCGCCGACCGGAGTCCCTCGGGCACGCTCACGTCGGTGGTGTATAGCGCGACGGGAATGCTCGCGGTGACGCCTCCGCCGAGAGCGATCGACAGAGGGTGCGCCGGGTCTGGAACAATGGGCTTCGAGATGACGGGAATGCCCGGCCGTAGTGACTCCACATCGAGCGGATGGCCAACCGCCGCGATAGGAACGACGATTCGCTCGCTCCGATAGATGTTCTGCATCGGATTCGGCGGGGCAACGCCGCCACTCGGCGCGCCGACTCCTTGGTGCAGCCAGAAGAGCGCGTGCGTTGCGCCCACGGGTGCGGATATGGTGCTTCGAATAGGCGCACCGGTTCGAACGAACAACGCCGTCGGGGCGATCGGCGCAAACAGAGTTTGCAACGTCGACGCGAGACTGTCGGGCGTTGGCGCGTTCTCGACGGCGCGAATGCCGCGCACGGCGAACGCATCCCAATTGACGTTCACCGCGGCCGTGCTGGGGTGAAAGAAGCGCACGTAGCCGAGTGCCTGGGTAAATGCCGTGATGTTGGCCAACCCAAGTTTGGACAACGCTCGTGGTGGTTCGCGCACGACGGCAACGCGAAGCGCGGGTGGCGGCAGGTAGATGTCGCTCGCATCCTCGAAGCCAAAGTCGCGTGGCGGCACTCCGTCGGCCTCGATGCGCGCATCATCCACCCAGATGACGCCAGAGCCGGCCAGCAGTGCGCCGACAAGCAGCGTACTCGCGGACGTTGGAATGTCGAGCGAGATCGAGACCCGAGTCCAGTCTGCGGTTCCGCGGACGGGCGTCGCTTGAGAGTTTATGAACGCGATGCTACGGTGGCCGGCGTCGTCAGCGCGCGCCCATAGGGCGCCACCGCCACCGCCAACGGATGCCGATCGGATGAAGGCCGAAAGTCGAATCGTGTGTCCGGCATACGCCTGCGCAGGCATCGACGTCGCGAAACTGGCGAAGCCCGTTGGATCGTCTTCGCCGCGAATCAGCACGCTCGTTTTTCCGCCGTGAGCAACGACCGTGTCCCGAGCGAACGCGTAATCCTGCGGATTCTGCGTCGAGCCGCCCCATCGAATGGGTGCGCTCGGCGCTTGCGACGACGCGAGCGCAGGAAACACGGCGAGGGCGAACGTCAGGACGCACGCGGTAGAGCGGGAACTGCTCATGTGCGAGCACTCGTCTGAGATGTTGAATGACAACCCCTGAAGGATTATGCACTCAGACGTGTCGGGTCGCCAGCACCGTGGCGAGCCGGTCAGCCGTTGGCGAGAATCGCCTCGAGGCGCTCGAGCAGCTCTGACTGCGCAGGATTGATCTTGAAGCGCGCCGTCGAAATCTCGAACCAGGCGCAGCGGTCGACCTCGGGAAACTCGATCCAGTTGTCGGAGCCGCGCGGCCATTCCGTCCGCGTCGTGTTGCTGGTGATCGCGCTGGCGTCCGCGTCGCCCTCCCACGCCCAGGCGTGCACGGTCTTTCCTGCCTTTTGGCGAATCGAGCCGAGCGAGATGAACGGCTCCTGCGCGGTGATCCCCGTTTCTTCGCGGAACTCGCGTCGTGCGGCGTCCAGCAAATCTTCGCCGTTATCGACGACGCCTTTGGGAATCGTCCACGCGCCAGCGTCGCGCCGCGCCCAGAACGGTCCACCCGGATGCGCGAGGAAGATTTCGAGTCCGTTGCCGGATCGTTTGAAGAGAAGGAGTCCGGAACTGACGGCGGTTCTGGCGCCCACGGCGACGGCTATGTCGTCGTCGCCACGTTACGCGGCGACGATCGAGTCACGGTCGTACGGAAGCTCGAGTGTTTCGCCGGCGGGTACCGCGCGCCAGCGGGCGAACAACTCCTCTCGCACCCGTCGGATGTCGGTGAGCTGTCGTTCGTCGACGCGCGTGCGCATCGGAGGAAGTTTGTTGTCGGCGAAGTAGCTCTGAATCTTGTCGTTGAATTCGTCGGCACTCGCCATGATGCCGGTGAAACGCTCGAGATCGAAGAAGCTGACGATCAGCTCCGCGAGATTTGCGTCCTCTGTCAGACGGTCCTTCGTTCCGGGCTCGGTGAACGACGACAGATCCCACCCTTCGACGAGCAGACCGTAGAACGCGCGGCGCAGGCCGAGCACTGTTTCCACGGCGTAGTGTGTGAGGTCGTGTGGTGGAAAGAACACACCAAGATTTCCGTCCTGGCGCTGCCACGTGACGCTGCCATCTGCGCGAAGACAGGTCAGTGCGGCAGATCCGTCGCTCTTCTTCTTGATTCGGATGAGGAGCTCAGGCATGGCTCGGCCGTCGCGCGCGTCGTCGGCGACGATGACGCGTCTCCCAGAAATGACCAATCGCCAGACCGAGAACTGCTCCGATGACGCCGCCGGTCAACGCACCGGCGAGCGCGGCAACCTCGAAGTCGAACAGTCCGCGGCCCACCACTTTTCGCCGCATGCCTCCGAGGACAACCGCCCACGTGGCGGTCGCCCACCAGAGTGAGCCGATGACACCGGCGAGCACCGCGCCGCCATTGATCAAGGCTTCGCGGCGCGGCGGATAGAAGTCGTTCGCAAGCGTTTCAAACTCCGGGCGCTCGGCAGGTTCGGTCGAGTCGCGTCCCCAGCCGGAGACCAGAACGAGAACGCCGACGACGACAGCCGTCGTCGCGCCCCAGAGAATCGGTGTCTGCTTCGCCGGCAGGAGTGCCTGCTTCGTCTTCTGCAGGAGAAGAATTCCGGCGATCACGACGGGCACCAGGTACAACGGCCAAGATTTCTTTGACAAACTGGAAGCCATGATGGGGAATGGGCGACTAGCGCCCATTCCCGTTCGTCGCAGCGGGCGGCGTCTGCTTTTCCCACACGAATCGATGCAGGAAGTCGCTGCTGCGGTTGAAGATGTCCATCCAACGTGCGTGAATCAGCGATTCATGCACGTCGTCTGGAATGACTGTGAGTTCGTGGTACACGCCGCGCGAACGTAGAAGGGCAACGAGTCCGATCATCTGTGAGAAGTCGACGTTGCGATCGTCGTCACCCTGGACGAGGAAGACTGGCGACTTCCAGGTATCGACGTGCGCGGCCGCCGACGATTGGAATGCGAGATTCGTCGAATCCAGCGAGCTTCCGTAGAGGTGCACGCCCGCGAGGTCGACGCCGGCGACGAAGATATCGGAATTGCGCGCCAACGCCTGTGCCGTGAGCAGTCCGCCGTACGAGAGTCCCCAAATACCGACGCGCGCCGGATCGACGTCCGCGCGGGCCTGCAGGTACTTCGCGCCGGCCACGACGTCCTGATACTCGGAGTTGCCGCGACCTTCCGTGTTCGGCGCCGCACGGAACGACCGGCCGTAGCCGACGCCGCTACGGTAGTTGATCGACATCACGATGTACCCCTGCGACTGCAGCCACTGGTTGTACGCGTACGACCAGTGATAGAACTGCATGTAGTGGTACGCCGGCAGCATCTGACGCTGTGGCCCGCCGTGAACGAACACGATCGCCGGACGACGTTCACCCGGCTTGATGTCCTTCGGCACGAACAGCTGATTATGAATCTCTAAACCATCTGCCGCGTGCGTGATGACGATCTCCGGCACGACGTGCGCTGCCTGCGGAAAGTCCTTCATCATTGCCGTGGTTGGGTAGACAACCTTCGTCTCGCCGCCCGCAGTGGGAACGATGCCAATGGACGCCGGCTGCTTAGCGCCGAAATAGAGCACGGCGAGCTGCTTGCCCGACGACAATGGCGTCGGCGACACTTCCACGCCGTCGTCCGTCGAGATCTGTACCGGCGTACCGCCGGCCGTCGGCACCGCCCAGATGTGGCGCCGCTCGATGTCCTTGGCGTTCGTGCAGTAGTACATCGTCTTGCCGTCGCGCGAGAATCCGGTCGTAACGAAGGTGCGATCGGCGACGCTGTCGTTGATCAAACCATCTGTCGTGGTCAACAGCACTGGCTCACGCTGCGGATTCGAGACGCTCACCGAGTAGTACCGGTCCCACTCGTCGTTCGGGACGGTGCCCGCGAACACGACGTTGTCACCCGCCCACGTGATGCTATTGATGTTGCCGAATACACGATCGGCGGGCTGGTTGTGCCAGAACTCCTGAGCCTTTCCAGTCGCGACGTCGGCGACCATGAACGAAATCGTGTAGCCGCCCGGGAACGCCGCGCGGTACAAGCCGTCGGCCTTCGCCGGTGCGGCGTCTTCTCCACCACGTCCGCCGCGCCCGCCACCACCGCCGCCCCCACCACCGCCGTTTCCACGTCCGCCACGCGCTGCGCCCTGCGCGACGACCGCCGCCGGACCAGCCGGATTGCCGATGCCACCCTGACCCGTCTGGGTCTGCGCACCGAACGGTGTGCCCGGGCGACGAATGAACGCGATCTTCTTTCCATCGGCCGACCATGTCGGACTGCCGTCGAAATCCACACTCGGCGCCAGGAAGTCGACCTTATGAGTTTTCATATCGTACACGCCGATGAAGGCGTGGTTGTCGCGCGTGCTCACGAAGGCGAGCTTTGAGCCGTCGGGCGACCACTGCGGATTGCTCTGGCGTCCCCATTCCTTGATGAACGGCGCGCCGCCCGTGTCGACCGCGGCGGTCGCTCCGCGCGCGGTGCGCGCGCGATAGAGCTGGCCGCTCTTGGGGAACACGATGTACTTGCCGTCGGGCGACAGTTCGGGTCCGCCTCCGCGACCGCCGGTGCCGGGCTCAGTCGTGATGTCCGCCAGACGCCACGCGCCGCTGCCGTCACTGTGCGCCGCCCAGACCGATCGGTCACCGCCATTCGGATCGTGCGACGGATTTGCCACCCAGCCTGCGCGATTCTGTCCCGACCCGCGAATGAACGTGACGATCGATCCGTCGTCGGACAGGCGCACGGACCCGACATCGACACCGTCGTCGTCGTTGAACTTCGTGATCTTCGTCGCCTTGAAGTCGGGCGCCGACGCGACGTACACGTTGCGCATGCCGCGCTCGTATGCGACCCACGCGATCTTGTCCGTCTTCTTGGCCGCGCTCACTTCGAGCGGCGACGACGGTGACATGAACGCCTCAATGGTGTTTCCCGCCTTGGGAGCGGCGGTCACCTTGTGGCTGACGAGAGCCGTTGAACTCGCGGTCTTACCGGCCGGAACGCTCTGCGCGCCGATCGGGAAAGCGGCTGCGGCGAGCGCCGCTGACGCGAGAGGAATACGAAGCCTGGACATGAACAGGAACCTCAGAGGGGGGTCGAGGTCGAATCGGTTGCTGCAGAGACGACTGAAATGGCAACGCCTGGACCCTCCAAGGCGTTGCGCTATCCCTGATTCTGAGGTCCGACCCGCCCTGCCGCCAGACGCGATTGGGCTCTTAGCGCGGGGGCGGCGGCGGTGGACGATCTCCGTACGGCGGAGGGCCACCTCGATCGAACCCACCGCGTCCTCCCGGAGGGCCACCACGCCCAGGACCTCCGCGGCCGCGGCCTCCTGGCCTGAACGGATCGGGCATGTGTTCGAGTTCGCTGGCCAGGCGAGTGCGCTGGTTTGCGTCGAGCATTGGCGCGAGCGTCGTCTGCATGGAATCGAGCGCCGCCTTCAAACGATCGCGCGTTCCACGGACGATCTCCGCGTTGTGCTGAGCGCCGCGCTCGAGAATCGGACGAATCGAATCGGCCTGCGCGCCGTTGTGTGGCGCGATCACATCCTCGAGATGCGCGACGAATCCGGGTGGACGCTGCAACTGCCCGAGTCGCTCGCGTCGGCCGCGCACCAACGTAGCGTCGGCGAAGAGGCCGAGCGAAAAGCCGACGATCAGCGTGACGGCCAGCAGGGTCATCGACTTCATTCCTGGCGACATCATGGCGTGTCCACCGATGCGCCCGACGTTCCGAACAGCGATGCCGGCGCGTAAGCTGCGGCCAGTGTGATCTGCGGCAGGTTGAGCGCTGCGTCGATCGGCGACGCCGACGTCCCCCGCGCGCCCCACAGGTTGTATGCCGCGAGCATCAGCGATGCCGCCGCTACCAGCGGGACAATCCGCACGAAGTATCGCTCGAGCGATTTCGTGATGGCCTGCTCACGCTCGGCGGCGAGGCGCGCAAGGACGCGGTCCCCAAAGCCAGTAGCAAAGCTCGTGGGTCGCGCCGAGCGAATCAGCTGCGCGGTCGCTTCGTTGAAGGGCGAAGAATCGTGTTCGGTCATCGTGTGTGTTCCGGAAGTGCGGCACCCCGGCGCACGTACGGCGCGAGGTGGGTTTCGAGTTCTTTCATGGCGCGCGATAGTCGCGACAGCACGGTACCCTCGGGAACCCCCAGCGCCTGTGCAGTTTCCCGTGTCGAATAGTCGTGGAACAAACGCAACACCACGACCGCCCGATGCTTCTCGCCCAGGCGCGTGACCGCCGCGCGAACGAGCGCTTGCAACTCCCCGGCGTCGACTTCGCCGTCAGGTCCAATCCGCGGTTCGGGCAAATCGATCTCGTGCTCGTCGCGGCTGACGAACCGGAGGAGCGATCGGCGTCGACTGCGGAGCACGTTGATCGAAAGGTTCATGGCGATGTGGACCAGATACGTCTTGAGCGACGAATCGCCTCGAAATCGATGAAGCGATCGGTGAAATCGAATGAACGTTTCCTGTCCGACGTCGTCGGAATCATCTCCGGGCCCCAGCATTCCAACGGCGGTTGCCGCAACGGCGCCTTCGTACCGCTCAACGAGCGCGCCAAAGGCGCGGTCGTCACCGGCACGGGCAAGTGCGATCAACTCGTCATCGGAGCTCGGATTGGTCATTACGACGGTGGTCTCGCGGAAATAGACACTCGTGGGAGGCTAATCATTCCGTCGGCCGCCCCATTCGGGTCTTTCAGGGCTGCGGACGCCCTGCCGGCTGGCTGAAGCGGTACATCAGCAGCGCCGCGCGTTTCGTTTGGCCCGGGAGCATGCGAAGGTCCGCAGTCTCCTTTTCCGTGTGGTCGTCGTGGCCGGACAGGCCAATTCCGTCGATGATCATGGGAACGATTCCGGCCACGAACGACACGTCGGCCGCTCCAGCGCGCGACGGGTCGACGGCCACCACCGGACCCATGCCGAGGTCCCGACTCGCCTTGTCGTACATCGCGAGCAGGCGGCGGTTGCCCGCGGTCGGAGCCATTGGCGGGTAGCCGTCGTCGAAGGTGATCTCGGCCGTCGTCTTGGGCAGGTGTCGAGCGACAATCGCCTGCATCGCCTTCTTTGCCCGCGCGTGCTGTTCTGGCGACAGCGTTCGGAGATCGCCAAACACCTCCATACGCTCGGCCACGACATTCCGTTTGCCGGAGCCCGATCCCTCGGTGCCGGTCGTGTCGGACTTCACCAGCGTTCCGCCAATCGCCAGTCCGGGGTTGAACGTCAGGTACGGTTCGTTGGACAGCTTGGCGTAGAACTCAGAGAGGATGCGCGACGCTTCGTATACGGCGCCCGCGCCGACTTCCGGTTTAAAGATCTGTGATGAATGTGCCGGCAGGCCGGTGGTCTTGAGATTCCACGAGCCCGCGCTGCGGCGCGAGATCACGGCCACCTTCGGGTCGCCAGGACCATCCTCGAAGCCCAACGCGATGCGCGCACCACTCGCTGCGGCAATGAGCGCTGCACGCGCGACGCTGAGCGGCGTGCCCGATTCCTCTTCGTCGCCGTGAAACACCACCGTCACGTTCATCTGGTCGAGCAGCCCGTTGTCCTTCAGCGCTTTGAGCGCGAAAAGCAGAATGACGTCGCCGCCTTTCATGTCGATGATGCCAGGGCCCTTGGCCGTGGAGTCGTCCAGCCGCTCGAACCGCTGGAAGGGGCTGCTGGGCTCGAACACCGTATCGAGGTGCCCGATGAGCAGTATCTTGGGTCCGGGACCTGGATGCTCGGCAATCAGGTGGCCGGCGCGCTTGAATGACGCGCCGTCGACCCAACGTGTCGTGAAGCCGAGCGCGTCGAACTCGGACCGGAGCGCGTCGCCGACCTGGCGCACCCCGGCAAAATTCATCGTCCCGCTATTGATGTTGACGATACGCTCGAGCAACGCCAGCGCTTCGGCATTGTGAGTGTCGACCGCTCCGCCGATGGCTCGTTCGACAGCGGTGAGCGACGGAGTAGACTGCGCAACGATCACCGCTGGCGTGGCGCATAGCCACACGGCGGCGAGCAGATTCCTGGACCGGAGCGGTGATTTCGGCATAATGAAGAATCTACCAAACGACGCTCTGCGCTGCGCCCTGCTGGGAATCGGCCTGCTGGCCGCCGCCGGCTGCGAACGGTTCGCCGTCGAGCGACACCGCTCGCAGTCGGCGACGTACATCGCCACGGACTCGATGGGCACGCCGGCACGCGATATCTCGACGGTCCGGCTGCGTGGCTCTCGGGATTTGATCGAGAATTCGGCGGCGACGATGAGCCGACGCCAGCCTGGCGTGCTCTTCTCGTTGAACGACTCAGGAAATCAGCCCCTGCTGTTCGCCATCGACACTACTGGTGCGGACCGCGGCGTCTGGCGCGTGGTGAACGCGACGAACGTCGACTGGGAATCTGCGGCGATCGGGGCGTGCGTCGACCGGGCGAGCGTGGATTGCTTGTACATCGGCGATACGGGCGACAACAACGCCTCTCACCGGTCGCGGGTCATCTACCGCGTGCGAGAGCCTGACGCCACTGGCGGCCGAGATACGCTGACTGCAGAGTCGCTGCGATATGAGTATTCTGATGGGCCGCACGACGTCGAGGCGATGTACGTGGCGCAGAACGGCGACATTCTGCTGATCACGAAACGTCCGTTGGTCGATCAAGCGGCGCTGTTGCGTCCGGCGCTCGTGTTCGTGCTTCCCGAAAGCGCATGGGCGTCGCGCAAGCGCGTCACTGCCCAGTTGATCGACAGCCTTCCGATCGTTCCTGGCTCAGCGCCGCTTCGCGCCGTCACTGACGCGGCCCTGTCGCCCGATGGCCGTCACCTCGCTGTGCGCACCTATGCGCAGACGTACATCTTCGCGACGAATCCTGTGACCGGACGCGTCGATCATCAGCTTCCACCGCGCGTCTGCAACATCGTTCCCCTCAACGAAGCCCAGGGCGAGGGCATCACGTGGGTGGACAACGCCGGACGACTTGCCTTCACGAGCGAAGGACAGGGGGCGCCGCTTCACTTAGCGAACTGCCCCCTTCCGTGAACGCTCGATCAATTGCTTAGTGCCACGGCTCGTCACCCGACGGACCATAGATCGATGGCACTTTACCACCGGCCATCCGCACGTACACCGATAGCTGGCCGCGGTGGTGAATCTGGTCATGCAACATGAAGTCGAGGAATTCCGGCAGCGGAATATCCGCGGTCTGCTTTGGTGCGACGAAGAAATCAGCCGTCCCGTCGAGCTCCTGATTCTTCGGATCGCGCAACTCGGCGATGACGTCGTCGTAGCCTTTGTTGAACGCATCGAGCACCGCGCCCCACGAATCCGGCGCCGCGGGGAAACCGCTGCCGAGAATGCGTTCGCCACGAAGCGCCTTGAGCATGAGCTGCTCTTCGATCACGAACGTCCAGCCGAGATGGAGTGCGGTGTTCGAGCGCTCGTGCGGACGAAACTCGGATTTATCCACCGGGAACGCCCTCAGCACCTTCAGCGTCGTGGCGTGATCGCGCTCGTACGCCCGCAGAAATCGCTGTTTTGCCGTCGTCGAGCTCGAGTAGCTCGTCGAGGTCGATGCGCCGGAGGTCTGTGTCATGATGGCTCTCGGGTGAAGGGTGAACGAGCAACAGCGGCAACTGTGTGATCAGCTAGCCTGCCACGCGCCGAGCAGTCGTCGCGTGATGAGAATTTGTCCCACGTGATACGATGCGTGATCGACGGCCACGAGGACGGTTCGCAAATACGTCTGTCCCGTACCGTGTGGAATCTTTGCCGTCAGGTCGCCGGTCGAATCGGTCGTGAACGCAGCGAGCGCGCGCGCGTCGGCATGAATGGCCGCGATGCACTCATCCCACTCGGCGTCATTTGCTGGGGCAGGTGACTGCGGCCAATAGTCGTCGGGAAACTTTGGCTCTTCGTAGTCTGCGTTCGTGCAGAACTCGAGAAGATCGTGCTGCACGCGCCGAATGTGATCGAGGAGCTCCCATACGGAATGCGGCAATCCATTCGGGCGCGTCCCGCGCAACTCCTTGGGCAGATCCCCGACCGCTGAATCGAGCTTTGCGTGCGCCTGCTCCCAATCGAGCGCAGAAGCAACGATGCTCCGCCAATCGCCAGTGGTAGCCATGGTTCTCGATCGTCGTGAGGTGGTCCGAGCGAAATCGTGCGACTCGAATTATGGGCGCAATGTCACAGCGACGCGAACGTCACGCCACAACCTCGACGAACTCGACTGCCTGCGTTCGGTACGGTCGACTACGACGGACGCGTCGGGATGCTCGCGGCCGCCTCGGCCGAGGTCGTCACGGGATGAACTTCGAAGTCCACGAGGTCAATCCAGTGCGACATCCACTCGGTGAGCAGCGATTCGTTGTTGCACTCCATCACCTGGTAGCACGTCGTGCGATCGGTCGTGACCCAACTCGTGACATACTGGAGTCCGTCGGGCGCGAGCCGTCCCTGCTCACGAAAGCGTGTGTACACGGGTACAGGATCGCCGTCGCGAAAGCGTTCGATGATCATGTAGAGCATGGTCGGCTTTTAGTTCTTTAGGAAATACTCAACGGTCGACACGACGCGCACGATCTTCGTGATCTGACTTTCTTCGGTGATTCCGGGCGCCTGATCGCGCGGAAGGATCTCAAAGATTCCCTGGCTCGCCTGACGGATTCCGGCGAGCGGACTCCGCGAGTCGCGCGCAAATTGCTCGGCCGCTTCGCGCGCGCGGGCGGTTGCCTCGGCGATCATTGCCGGCTTGAGCGCGTTCAACCCCGAGAACACGAACGTCGGTCCGCCGCCGCCACCGCCGTACTCGCCGCCGTTGCCCGACGAGATGACCACGCCGATTGCCGCGAGCTCACCAATCTGCTGGCTGGCCGCGAGCACTTCGTCCGGATGCGACGAGCGAATGATCATCGTTTCGCGAATGACGAAGCGCGTACCCTGTCGTTCACCGGCGAATTGATTCGTCGCCGCGTCCGCGACGGAGAAGCCCGTGAGTTGCGCCTGAGTGGTGTCGATGCCGTGCCGCGCAAGAAACTGACGCACACCGGCAACGCTCTTGCCCAGCTTTGCCTGCGCGGTGGCGAGATCGTTGTCTGTACCAACGAGGTGCAGCGGCCAGATGGCGAGATCGGCGCGCACTTCGCGTTCGGTGACGCCCTTGACCGTGACGAACCGGTCAGACGAGCGGCCGCGGGCAAACCCATTGCCGACGAGCAGTCCGCCGAGGACGATGCCGAGTGCGAGGATGAGCGATCGAACGGTGGCGCGATCCATCGGTGGACGTAACCCGGTTCAATCGTCCTGCACAAGCCGCTTACGCGCGACGAGCCGCCACGCGCCACTCGACTTCACGCTCGCTTGAAGAATTGCACGGCCCGCTCGTGCTTTTCGGCGGCTGCGCGTGACTTGAAGGTGCCGAGGTTGCGGCGCTTGCCGGTCTTTGGATTCTTCTTGCGAGAGTAGAGGCGATACTGCCCGTCCTTCAGCTTACGAATCATCGGCGCTCCCAGCGGGTTGCGCGGAAGATCCAGGGCAAAAGTCGTCCCACGATTTTGAGAACCACCAGTCCGCCCGCCACGCCTGCGACGATTCCGAGCGCTCGCACCTGACCGGCGCCGATGGATGTCCATTGATGTAGCGCGGCCGTGGTGCTCGAGCCCACGGCAAAGGCGCTGATGCTCCACACGGCGAGACTGGCGCGATCGCGCGTCGATTGCGAGCGATCGTATAAACGGTGCGTTCGATCCTCAGCTCGCTCGACGTGGTTCACGCGTCAGCGGCGAGTTGATAGAACACGTCGGTGCGAAGCGCGCTCGGATCGTCAGTCCAATGACCGTAGACCTCCCAACTCACGCCGGTCGTTTTTCGCGAGTTTGCGGCGCACCATTCGTGAATCGCGTTGTGCGCGGTGAAGAGGCGTTTGTAGTCGCCCCAGTGCGTTGCTGCCGCGGCTGGGCCGCTGGGCGTGAGAACATGTGAAAGCTCACCGAGTGGCGCGAACGGTCCGGACACTCCAACGCCGGCTTCAACGTCTACGAGGCCGTCGCCCGCCGACCGATAGACGAACACGTTTTGTCCATCGTTCTCCATCCCCGCCTCGGCCATCGCCGCATACGCGCGGCTGAGCAGGGGAAGAACACGACGAGGAATCTCGGAAGGCGCCATTCGCTCGCGGACGGCAGCGAGTGATCGCGGCGCCGCTTGGCGAACTTCGACGTGATTTTCCATGATGCGCCAGTATTGCAGCGCTCTGGCGTTCCGGCAAGCTGCGTGAGCGCTCTTGACCGTTCCGTGCGCGTCGCACTATCCTTCCACTCACCTGATGACTGGAAGCCAAGAATGCCGCGTACGCCGTCCGAACTGCTCCAGGGAACCGTCGACATCCTGATCCTTCGCACGCTCGCCTGGGAGCCGATGCACGGCTACGCGATCTCGCGGTGGATCAACACGCGGACCGACGGCGTGCTGACCGTCGACGGAGCGGCGCTCTATCAGGCACTCCACCGACTCGAGCGCAAAAAGCTGGTCGCGCCGTCGTGGGGCGTATCGGAAAACAACCGCAAAGCAAAGTTCTATGCGCTCACCAGCACTGGGCGCACGCAGCTGCGCGCCGAGTTGGCGGTGTGGAAGGATTATGCGGAAGCAGTGTTCAAAGTCCTGAGCCCGAACTGAGGTCCCGACGATGCCGTCGAAATACTCCCGTTTTCTACAGCTGCCATGGCGCAGTCGTTCCGCCATCGCACGCGACGTCGATGCCGAGCTGAGCTTTCACCTCGAAATGCGCATCGCCGAGCTGCAACGCCACGGGCTCAGTCTCGACGATGCACGCAACCGCGCTCGCGAGGAATTCGGCGACATCGAGTTCACGCGCGCCTACTGTCGGCGCGAGGACGAACGTGCCGAGCGGACGACGCGTGCTGTGGATTCACTGGCGGAGTGGCGTCAGGATGTGCGGTACGCCCTGCGTACGCTGCGGCGGAGTCCCGGCTTTGCCGCCGTCACGCTGGTGACGCTCGCGCTGGCCATCGGTGCGAACAGTGCAATCTTCAGCGTCGCGCGTGCCGTGCTGCTCAAGCCGCTCCCGTACGGCGAGCCCGGCGCCCTCGTAGGCATATACGAGAGTTGGCCGGAGAGGCCCGGCGATCCCGTGCAAATGTCACCGCCGAATTTCGTCGACTACAAGGCGCAGCAGCAATCCTTCACCGACGCCGGCGCATTCGCAGGGCAGGGTTCGTTGCCATGGCACCTCGAAGGCTCCGATGCTGAAATGCTTTCGGCCGCCGCGGTGACGTCGAATCTCTTCAGCATATTGCGCGTCGCGCCGGTGTTCGGGCGACCGTTCGTAGCGAGCGACGAGACTCCCGGCAATGAATTGAAGGTCATCGTGTCATACGAATTCTGGCAACGCTCCCTCGGTGCGAATTCGTCGGTGATCGGGAAACCGATCATACTGAACGGCCGACGATATGAACTGATCGGTGTCATGCCTCGCGGCTTCTCGCTCGGCCTCCAGGAAGACGCGTGGCTGCCGCTCGAATTCCACGAGGAAATGGCGGACGCGGCTCGCACGCGAAAGCAGCACTGGGTGCGTGGTATCGGTCGTCTCAAGCCCGGCGTATCGATCGAACGTGCGAGTGCCGACATGCTCACGATCTCGCACCGGCTCGAAGCACTGTATCCCGACGCGAACACGAATCGCATTGCTGTGCTGATTCCACTGCACGATGCGATGGTCGGCAATCTGCGCAAGCCGTTGCTTCTGCTACAGGGTGCCGCGCTCCTCGTACTGCTCATTGCCTGCGCGAACCTCGCGAATCTCACGCTGTCGCGCACGATCGGGCGTCGTCGCGAGATGGCGCTTCGAGCCGCACTCGGTGCTGGGCGCGCGCGGTTGGTGCGTCAGCTGCTCACGGAGTCTGTCCTCCTGTCGACCGTGGGCGGACTGCTCGGCGTCGGGCTCGCGGTAACGGCAACGCGCACGCTGCTCGCCCTCAATCCCGACGCGTTGCCGCAGATGTTCCGGGTCACGACCGACGCGCGCGTACTGTTGTTCAGTATCGCCCTATCGATCGCGACCGGCGTGCTGTTCGGCGTGCTACCGGCGCTCGATGCGGCGCGCGCCAACCTTCATGATTCTCTCAAGGAGAGCGGCCGCGGGTCCAGCGCTGGTCGTGGCGGTGAGCGTACGCGTCGCACGCTCGTCGTGGCGCAGGTGGGACTCGCCGTGATGCTGCTCGTTGGCGCAGGGCTCTTGATCAGAAGCTTCGGCGAGTTGACGCGCGTGCAACTCGGCTTCAGTCCGGACCACATTCTCACAGCCCAGATTCGTGCCGCTGGCGAACGGTACGATTCGAGTGCCGCGATCAACCGCTTCTATGACGGTGTGATCGCCGAACTGTCGCGGACACCCGGCGTGGTCGCCGCGGGCGCATCGAACATGCTCCCTGCGCACGGGCGTGTCTCGAGTGGCCTTCGCGTTGAAGGCGAACCAGTCGATGAGCGCAACCTTCCGGATATTGGTTACATCTCGGTGCGCGGAGACTACTTCAAGGCGCTTCATATTCCGCTCGTCGCCGGCCGCTTGTACGACGCGACGGATCTCCCCGATGGTCCAAAGACGGTGATCATCAATGAGACAACTGCTCGCCGCTTCTTTCCGAAGGGCGATGCGGTTGGTCGGCGCATTCACATTGGTCCGAATCCGAAGGGCCCAGGGATGATGGTCATCGGCGTCGTCGGCGATATCCACGACGAAGGCTTTGGTGTCGAGACGAAGCCGACGCTATTTGCCAATCATCGCCAGGAAACGTGGGAGCGCTCGTTGAACATCATGTTGCGCACCACGGGAGATCCGACGATCGCCGCAGCGGCGCTTCGCCGCGCGATCAAGTCGAATGATCCAACGCTCGCGCTGCGCGACATCAGAACGCTCGACGACATCGTCGCATCGAGCCTGGCGCAGCGTCGCTTTGCGCTCGCGTTGGCGTCGTGCTTTGCTGCTGTCGCGCTGTTGTTGGCCGCGGTGGGCATTTACGGCGTGCTCGCGTACATGGTCACGACGCGCACGCGCGAATTCGGCGTCAGACTCGCGCTCGGTGCATCGACACGAAATCTCTTGCTGCTTGTCGTGCGTCAGGGACTCGGCTGGTCGCTCGTTGGTCTGGCGATCGGCGTGTTCGGCGCGCTCGCGGCGGGACGCTTGCTCAGCGGACTGTTGTTCGGCGTAGCGGCGCTCGATCTGGCGACGTATGCGTCGGTCGTTGTCGGGCTACTCGTCGTCGTGAGTGCGGCATGTCTGATTCCGGCCGCACGTGCGACTCGCGTCGACCCGCTGGAGAGCATGCGCGCCGAATAGTGCGGAGGTGTTCTAGCGCGGCGGGATTTTGCTCGCGTCGATCCGCCAGAGTTGGCCAACGCGATGATCCGCATTCCATAAGGCGCCGGCGCCCCAGCGAACGGCGTCGACGCCACTGCCGCCAACGAACTGGTGCGTGACAGTGTTGGTGCGCGGATCAATGCGCGTGACCGGCATTCCGTCGACGCTGAGCCACACGGCGCCTCCACCAGCGGAGATGTCGCCCGCCTGCGTTGGCGCACGCGCAACGATGCGTGCGACTTCGCGATTCGTGACCGGATCGATGTGCGACACGGATCCGTCGGTTCGATTCTGCACCCAGACGCCGCCTTCGCCGGCGGCCATGAACTTGGGTGATGGTCCAACGGGAATACGTGCAAGCACGCGGCCGGTTGTGGGTTCGATGCGCACGACGACGTTCTCTGTGCTGCTCGCAACCCAGACACTGCCGAATCCGGCAACGATGACATCCGACCGCGCGCCGGTGGACACGCGCGAAAGGACTTGGCCCGATCGCGCATTGATTCGCACCACGGTGCTCGACGCGGAATCGGTGACATTGTCGGGAATCCAGATATCGCCGTCGGCAATTGCGAAGGCGCCTTCCCGCCCGCGTTTGATCGGAACGGGAATCTTCCGCACGATCGTATTCGTCGCCGGATCGATCTCGTTGATAACGCTATCTCCGCACGTGGGCACCCAAATGCGATCTGCTGTCGACGCGATGCCGAGGCAACCGTTGCGACCGATCGGGATGTCGGCAACCACGCGATTCGTCTCTACGTCGACGCGCGACACGCGATCCGGTCGATAGTTGACGACCCACACCGATCCGAAGCCGAACGTGATCCAGTCAGCGGATGTCGGCAGATCGATCTTGGCGACGATCGGCAGTTGGTCGAGCGGAAGTCGTGCGCGTTGAAGCGCGGAGTCGGATTGGGCTGCGACCGAATGCATAGCGAGTGCGACGAGCGCACTCGCTACGCTGATACGATGAATGACGATCATGCCTGTCAGTTGGACGTTTGCTCAGCGCCCGGACATTCCGGAGAATGGCGTGTGGAAGGACAGGCCGAGATCGAACGTGAAGTAGTTGACGCCCTGACCCGTTGCGCTCGGCGAGTTCACACCAGGAATCTTTGTTTTGAGATTCTGTCCGACGTATCGCAGCTGTGGCGTGATGCTCAGCATGCCGAGGAACGAAACGTCGAGGCCAGCGCCGACTTCATATCCCGGCGCCTTGTCCGTCGTGAGCACGTTCGACGACGAGCCGCCGTAGCCGCCCTGTAGATCGTTGAACGTCACGCCGCCTTTCACGAACGGTCGAAAGAGCGACGACGTTTGCGGTGCGAGCTTCACGCCGGCGGTCACGCCCTGCAGCGTGTACTTGCCGTCCGCCTTACACGTCGTGGTTTCGCAATCGAACTTGATGTGATCGAAACCGGCATAGAGGCCGAACATACCGACGCCGAGTCCGACGTCGAGTCCATAGCCGAAGCCACTCTTCGCGCCTTCGATCAGGACCGTATTGCCTGACGTTTGCGCTTGAGAGAATGATCCCGTCGGAAAGCTGCCAGTACCGCGCAGGCCGACGGAAAAGAATTGAGCATGTGCTGTTGATGCGACTGCGACCACCAGTGCGGCGGCGACGAGCGGGCGGGAGATGTTCATGGACAGGCTCCGATGGAGTGGAGAGCTCCGAAGTGAACAAGCATGCCTCACATCGAGAGCGGAGACAATGGAGGTTACGCCCGCAGAGCCTTGTCGGTTTCAGCTGTTTGGAGATCGCCAACGTGACGGGTCCTACTTACCACGAGCGCTCCGGTGCGGTGAAACGCCAGTCGGTGGAAAGGTCTTGATCGATCAATGGCGATGAAAGGAACACCGCCGTTTCGTCGGGAACCTCTCGCGGATCGTAGAGTGTGCGATCGAGTCCGCACAACGTGAATGCGTTGCGCTGATAGAAACGGATGGCGGCGGCATTCACATTCTGCGTCTCGACCCAGAGGCAGCGTGCCTTGCGCAGCTCGGCTTCTCGCTTTGCCGCGTCGAGCAATTGGGTGCCGATACCACAACTCCTCGCAGCGCGATCGACGTACAGGTGCGAGATCACCGCGCGGCGATTCCACTCCTGGTATGTCATGCCCATCGCGCCCAGTAACAGCTCGTCGCGTTCGGCAACTATCGCAACGGTGCACGCAGCGAGTTCGTCCCACTGAACGCGATATCGTTTCGTCACCGGTGGTGACGCGATGGTTTCGACGAGGGCGAAGCCGAGGGTCATTGCTTCGATGGCGTAGACGCGGTGCGTCGAATACGACAGATCGATCTCTTCGAGACGACTTCGATCCTGCGGCCACTGTAAGCGGCGATACTGAATCATCATTCTCGCAACCATGAAGACACCGGTGGACCGAAGCCCGCGGAAGTCGCGGGCCTCGGCTCCCGGAGAAATCAGCTGGCGCAGATCGCGACAGCTTTGAACGTGGCGTCGACTGCGCCCGGGGCATTGTTCACTACACGAACGAACCACGAATTTCCCGACGGCTCCGACTGGCTTACCCACGGATGAGCGGCGGCGGCGCCCTCAGCGTCGAAGCTTGCGGCTCCAGCGATCACGGTCGTGCCTGCGGGGCACGTCGCATATCCCGCAATGGCGCCGCCGCTAAGAGCCTGGACCAGGCTGGAATGCACAACTACGACTTTGCTGAACCCGCCGCCCAGACCAGGATCGCCTTTCGGACCCTGGGCGCCTGCGTCGCCGCGATCGCCTTTGTCACCCTTGTCGCCCTTGTCTCCTTTAAGACCCTGCGGACCTTGCGGGCCCTGTGCGCCGGCCGGGCCCTGAGGACCCTGTGCGCCGCCACCGGCGCCGCCGTCTGTCCACGAGAACTGCACGTGCGACGGGAGAAAGCACGACTGCACGAGGTCGTTCTCCTTGATGCGATACGTCACGCCGCTGATCGGGATGTAGCACGCGTAGAACGTCTTTGCCTGTCCGTTCTGTAACGCCGCAGTGGTCGTGTGCGACGTTCCTTCGCCGGCGTTCTGCGCGAACGACACCGAGGGTAGGGTAAGGGCGGCCGAGACGATGATGGCGCCCCACGAGATGATGTTGCGAATGGCGGTCTTCATTGGATGAGTCTCCGGATTGATTCGATGTGAGATGAACAGCGTTGGGTTTTCGAGTTGGTGCGTGGCGACTACTGGAGTGCGTCGAGTTCGAGGCTGATTGCGTCGAGCGTCGGGGAATCGGTGCGACTTTGGGCGGCGAGGCGCGCCAGAGCCTCGAGGGTTCGCTGGAGTTCGGCGCGAACTGCGCTGTCCGACGCCGCGGGCTCAGCGAGGCTGGCTGACAGTGATCTCAGCGAAGCGCCGACAGACGCCGCCGCATCAGGAGCCAGGCTCGGCACGAGCCGGCTGAGGGCGTCGTCTACGGCGCTCCTCATGTTGGTGGCGAACTGTGTGGACAGGACGGCTGGTGGGGTGCCAGGCACGACGTGGTCGTCGCCCGGGCCTGTGAGTCGCGCATCGTTCGCGCATGCGGCGAGAACGAAGGCAACAGGGATGAGAGGAAGAATTCGCATTGAGTCTCCGTGCGATCGATGTCGTGCGGACCGTTTCGTCCGGCGCGCCGTGTTGGCGAGCGCGGTCAGAATACGAGTCGGCGTCGCGCGCAAATCACCTGCGTATCACCACGCGCAAGTGGATGCTGGACAACGAGATGGCGTGTCGCTGTGACGCGGATTGAATGGTCAGCGCGGTGCCGAGTGGACAGGCGTGACCACGAAGTGACCGGTGCGCCGAATCGAAGCTGTATCAACGAGCACGTTTGGGCGCCGCGTTCATTGCCGCTCGATTGGCAACCCCATACTTTGCGCCCGTGCATCCCCGCCCGCGTCAGAGCATTCACTCGTGATTCGCATCCACACCCTCGGTGGCCTCACCGTGCGAGGGGACGACGGGCAACCGCTCAGCGGATCCGCGGCGCAGCCTCGGCGGATGGCGGTATTGGCGCTGCTCGCACGCGCTGGCGACCGCGGCATTCCGCGCGAGAAGATTCTCTCATTGCTCTGGCCCGACGCGGATGAAGAGCGTGGCCCGCGCACGCTCGCTCAGGCTCTCTATGCTCTGCGTCAGGCGCTCGGGTCCGACGATGCAATCGCCGGCACCAAGGAACTCCGCCTCGATCCGAGTCTCGTTTCGAGCGACATTGCCGACTTCTCCGCTGCGGTCGCGCGAGGCGACGACGAGCGGGCGGCATCGCTGTACGAAGGCCCCTTCCTCGACGGCTTTTATCCGCCCGGTGTTGCCGAGTTCTCGCGCTGGGCGGACGACGAACGACGTGCCGTCGCACAGGACTATTCGCGGATCTTGGAGTCGCAAGCGCGATCGACGGGCGCTCGTGGCGACGCGCAGACGTCGAGTATGTGGTGGGGCAAGCTTGCCGGACTTGATCCGCTCAACGCGCGGGTCGCGATGGGTTACATGTCGTCGCTCGCTGCATCGGGCGACCGGGCAGGTGCGCTCCGTCATGCCCGAGTGTATGAAGCGCTGCTCGAGCAGGAGCTCGACCTCCCGCCGGATCGAGAAGTCGTGCTCCTTGCCGAGCGTTTGCGGCGCGAAGCGAGCGCCCCGAGCGCCGCGGCGCCTGTTGCTACGCTCGAGCCGGATCCTGAGCCAGTTATCGTTGCCGCCGCGCCGCCTTCGCCCGTAGTCGTTGAGCCACCGTCGGTATCGCATGTGGCCGCTCCGATCATGCGGGTCGCGGAGGTCGCGACAGCTCGACCAACGTTGCGTTCGCGGCGGCGGATTCTGACGGCCGTCGCGCTCATCGCACTCGGCGGCGTGGTGGGCGCCGCGCTGGTCACGTGGTCGAACCGGTCGAGTACCGCGAGCGCACTGAGCGCACAGGGGCGCATCGTCGCCGTTGGCCACGTCTCCGAGTACGCAACGCAGGCTGGAAAACCCTCGCTCGGCGCGCCACTCGGCGATCTACTGGCGACGAATCTCGCGCGGGTCGCGGGGCTGCGAGTCTTGAGTCCGGCGCGAATGCTCGAGTTGTCGCATCCAACGTCTGGTGCGACCGATACCAGTGCGAGTGCGATAATCGCCGCTGCGCGGCTCGCCGGCGCAACGGACTTGATCGAAGGCACGCTCGTCGCGCGCGACGGTGGTCGCCTTCGGCTCGACCTTCGACGCGTCGACTTGGCATCGGGGGCGATCGTCGATGCGCGTAGCGTGGAGGGCGCGGATGTCTTCGCCCTCGTCGACAGCGGTACCGCACGACTCGCGGCGACGTTCGGTGCGCGCGGTCCGGCGAATTCGGTAGCCGAGGTCACGACGAAGTCCGACGCTGCGTATCGGCTGTTCGTCGAGGGGACACGACGCTTCTACGCATTCGATCCAGAGGGCGCGGGTCGGTTGTTCTCCGCCGCGCTCGATGCCGACTCGTCGTTCGCGATGGCTGCCTACTACTGGTCGATGTGCACGACTGATCCTGCGCTGTCCGCAGAACGGATTGCGCGTGCATTGCGACTGTCGGCGAACACGAGCGATCGCGAACGGTTGATCATTCGGACGGATGTCGCGGTGCGCGAATCGTCGCCCGAGTTGGCAGCGTATGCCGACACGCTCGCCGTGCGGTACCCTGATGAAGTGAAATCGCAGGTGTATCGTGGAGTGTCGCTCGCCCTCGCCGATGAATTTCTCGGCGCGGTGCCGCACCTTCAGCGTGCGATCGCGATGGACTCGATCGCACTGACGCGGAATCAGGCAGCGAGGGTGACGTGTGCGGGGTGTGACTCGTTCACGGAACTCTTATACGTGTATTGGGCTGCTGATTCGACCGATGCTCTCGAGCGCGAGGCTCGTCGCTGGGTTCGGCTCCAGCCGAAGTCATTGTCAGCGCAGCTAAGCCTCTCAACCGTCCTGAGTTCACGCGGCCGGATCGACGAAAGCATAGCGGTGCTCCGGAACGCGCAGGTGAATGACCCGGCGGCCACCGCGGCCGCGCCAGCAACGCTTGCGATCCAGTTGTTGCGCACTGGCGACTACACGCGTGCCGACAAGGCGTTGCGCTCGCTCGTCGAATCGGGATCGCCGGCCGGAGTGGCTGAGGGACATTGGTATCTCGCCATATCGGAGCGTGAGCAGGGTCGGTTGAACGCGGCGATCGCCGAAGCTGTTGCGTATCGGGCGTCGATGCGAGAGTCGTACGTTTCGCCGAATGCTGCATCCGGCTCTGCACTCCTGCACGGAGAGTTGCTTCGTGAACTAGGCCAACCGCGTCGGGCGGTCACCTTGTTCGACTCGGTATCGCGCTTTCGGGTGCCGCAGTTTGGCGCGTCGTTGTACGCACGTACTCACAGCTGGGCGCTCGCTCATGCGGCGGGCGCGCTCGCTGCGGCGGGCGATACGGCGCGTCTCGCTGCGATTGCCGACACGGTACAGGCCTACGGATCGAAGAGTGCGCTCGGTCGTGATCAGCGATTGCACCATTATGTCCGTGGTCTGTTGATGGCGGCGCGCGGTCAGGATGACGCCGCGATCAATGAATTCAGAAGCTCGATTCGCTCGCTCACGCTTGGCTACACGCGAGCGAACTACGAACTCGCGTCGGCGTTATTGCGCCGGCATCGCGCCAAGGACGCTGTCGACGTGCTCCAGCCGGCGCTACGCGGAGAAATCGAAGCGTCGAATCTGTATGTGTCGCGCATGGAGCTCCACGAGCTGCTCGCCAAGGCGTGGGACGAGCTTGGCCGAGCAGACAGCGCGTCTACGCACTACACACTGGTCGCGAACACGTGGGCCAGTGGCGACCCCGCCTTCCGCACGCGAGCCGATGCGGCCCGCGCGCGAAGTGCCGCGCTCGTGCGGCGGTAAGCCGAGAGCGATTAGATAGACGGCGTCCAGTTGGCGGCGTACGTACGCGACCAGAGTGCTGCGGCTGGAGCGTCGCCAAGGATGTGACCAGTCTTCGGATCGGTCCGGAGCTTTCGGCCCGTCTGGTGCGCGATCGTGCCGAGGTGACAGAGCATTCCGGTCTTGGCTCCGTCGGCGATTGGCGCGTTGAGCTTCGCGTCGGTCCGAATGGCGTCCAGGAAATTCTGCATGTGCAAGCGCGTGAGCGCGTCGTCGCCGACGGTGTTCAGCGAGTCGCCCTGCTGCGCGACGACCGACTGCTTCACCGGCTTGTTCTTGAGATCGGTGATGACGTAGCCATCCTGATCGATGACGATGCTCCCTGCCGTGCCCAGGATCGCGGTGCCGCGCGACCGCCCGTGCATCTGCAATCCGTTGCAACTCTGACCATGCCAGACGATCGACTTGCCGCCCTCGAATTCAAACACGGCTTCCTGGGCGTCAGGAAACTCCCAGTCGTCGGCGAAGTGGTGTCGCTTTCCCGTTGAGTAAACTGTCGTAGGGTAGTCGACGCCAAGTAGCCAGCGAGCTACGTCGATTTCATGCGTGCCGTTGTTGCAGATCTCGCCCGTGCCCCAGCGCTTGAACCAGTGCCAGTTGTAGTGCACCACGTTGTCGCGATAGGGCGTCCGCGGCGCGGGTCCCTGCCAGAGATCGTAATCGAGGTTCGACGGAACGGGTACGACCTTGCCCTTGCCGATGGTGCCACGCGTGTTGGCGTACCAGGTGTGCGCGAGGTAGGGCGTGCCGATCGCGCCGCCCTTGAGCGCTTCGATTGCCTCGAAGAAGCGTGGACCCGAACGACGTTGTGTGCCGAGCTGCACACGCGTGTCGTAGCGGTCGGACGCCGCGATGAGCAGTTCATCTTCGCGCGGATTGTGTCCGCTCGGCTTCTCGAGATAGACGTGTTTCCCGGCCTTCATCGCGAGCAACGCCATGGGCGCGTGCCAGTGGTCGGGCGCAGCGACCGATATCGCGTCGACCGATTTGTCGTCGAGCGCACGACGGAAATCGCTGATGATGCCCGGCGCGCTCGGTTGTGATTTCACGACCGCCATTCTCGCGTTCGACACGACGTTCGCGTCGACATCGCAGATGTACGCAACTTCCGAGTTGGGCATGCTCGAGAAGTTTTGCGCGTGCACCATACCGCGGCCGTTCACGCCGATCACGGCGACGCGCACCTTCTCGGCCGGTGATCCGTTGCGGATGAACAACGGTCCGGGTCTGGCAGTTCCAGCCAACAGACCGAGTCCGGTGGCGGTGGTCGACTTCACGAAGCCGCGGCGATCGATCTCGTGCTCGTTCGAGCTCATGACGTCCTCGAGTGGGTGCGGGAGTGCGACCGCTATTTGAGTTCTCGAATCTTGATATCGCGGAACCAGACGACGTCGTCGTGATCCTGCAGTACGATGCCGCCAGCGCGCCGAGTGGCGAACCACGCCGGGTATTTGGCGTACTTGCTCTTGGCGAACGCCGAATCGAAGGTCGCCGTGCCGAGGTCGAACTCGACGATCTTCTGACCGTTGAGCCAGTGCTCGCCATGGTTGCCGCGGAAGACGATGCGCGAGCGATTCCATTCGCCGGCGGGATTCACCTTTTTCTTCTCGTTCGGCGGGAGCATGTCGTACAACGCGCCCGACCGATGCGTGGCGAGCTTGTTGTCTTCGTTCTTCTCGTCGTCGTTCATTTGATATTCCCAACCCTTGGCTGCGTGGGGAGGGGACATCTGCGTCGACAGCTCCTCGGAGACGTTGTATTTGAGGCCACTGTTGCCGGCTTCGGCGATCTTCCATTCCCACGACAGATCGAAGTCGCGATAGGTCTGATCGGAAATGAGGTCCATGCCGGTGAGCGGCTGGCCGTCTGGCTGAAGCGGGCCCTGACCTTTCGCGGCGTGTTTGATCGCTCCGTCTTCGACGGTCCAGAGGCCAGGCGGCGTTTGTTTGAAGCCGAGTCCGTGCCATCCGGCGAGCGTGCGACCGTCGAACAGCAGCGTCCATCCCGCGGCCTTTTCCGCCGGTGTGAGCGTGTTCATGCGAGTCGCGGGAGTGGCCTGCTGGCGCGTGGTTTGCGCCGCGGCGAGGACTGGTAGGGCCGCGCAAAGGACGAGCGTTGTGACGTACCTCACCGTTCGCAACCTCCGTCATTTGGTGCCGGGAAACTCAGGGAACCGAAAGGCATCGGAGACGATATCACGCGGCGGGCGGGATGGCGAGGAGTGACTCTCTGGCAGACGGCCGCCGAAGATAGCAAACTCCTTTCATTCTCCGGTCGCTCTCCGATGGCACGATGCCGATTCGGTGAGGTATAGTTATGCGCACCCCACTTTCTCAATCGAGAGGATCATCATGCGTCGCGTATACGTTTCCGCGCTTGCGGTCGCAGCAATCACGCTCGTGCCGGCGATTGGCCGCGCACAGGAAGATGCGAATCGCAAAGTCGCTGGCGGTGGCATCACGGTTCAGGGCTGGGCAGGTAAGGCCGACGGCACGGCCTCGGTCGCAGACGCCAAGCTCACTAAGGAAGGCGACGGCTTCCACGTCGTCACGGGTCCGGCGGTCACGTACTGGAATCCGGCGAACAAGGCGAGCGGCGACTACACCGTGAAGGCAAAGTTCACGGAGCCGAAGTACATGTCGCTCAACGATCACCCGCACCCGTACGGCATCGTGATCGCCGGCAACGACCTCGGCACCGATCAGCAGAGCCTGTTGTACTGCGAAGCCTATGGCGATGGCCGCTTCATCGTTCGCGGCTTTGGTCCGGCATCGTTCAAGCCGAATGGTCGTGGCGAAGCGAACGCGGCGATCAACAAGGCAGCGGGCAAGGATCAGCCGGTGACGCAGGAAATCGCGATGTCGGTGAAGGGCGACAAGGTGACGTGTTCGGTCAACGGCACGGTCGTCGGCACGTACGAAAAGGCGTCGCTCGTTGGAGACGGCAAGCTCAAGTCGACGGATGGCGTGTACGGCTTCCGCTTCGCCCACAACACCGAAGGCACGGTGACCGGCCTGACGGTGACGAAGCCGTAATCGATCCACGTACGGCTAAGAACGAAACGAGGCGGAGAGCTGAATAGCTCTCCGCCTCATTCGTTCTCAGGACCTGAAGATTACTTCAGTCCGAGATTCTTCTTGAGGAAAGCGACGGTGATTGGCCAGCCGTCTTTCGTCGCTGCGAGATTGGCCTGTTCTTCGGCCTCATCGCGCGTCGGCGCCTTCGGATCGTCCTGCGCGCGCAGGAAGCCGTGTACCGCGCCCTCGTAGTTCTTGCCCATGTAGTTCTTGCCGAGCGCCTTCATCATCGAGTCGAGCGCAGGCATGGTGGCGCCGATGCGTGCGTCCTTCGATCCGCTCAGTAGGACGACCGGCGTCTTGATCTTCATCAACGAATCGGCGATCGGCAGTGCGGGCGCGCCCTCGAGGCCCGGCTTCGTGTACGGAAGTCCGTAGAACGCCACGCCGCCGGCAAAGCCCTTGGTGCCGCCGTTGATTGCGTGCATGAACACCGTCTGTCCGCCCCAACAGTAGCCGATCACGGCGTACTTCTGGTCGGCTGACGGCTGCGACATCGCGAAGTTCGCCGCTGCGCTGACGCCCTTGTTTCGCTCGGCCGCGTTGACGCCGCTGATAATCTTGCGGGCGGAGTCGGCGGAAAGCTCATCGGCACTCGGACCGCCGCGAACGCGTGAGTTCAAGTCGGGCGCGATGGCGATGAATCCTTCGGCGGCAACCTGGTCGGCAACGCCGCGCACCCAGGTGGATAGTCCGAAGATTTCGTGGACGACGACGACGACCGGCGTCTTTGCGCGCGACGTCGTCGGGTAGACGATGAACGCCATGAGCGAGTCCTTCGAACCCGGCTCCCACGCGATCTTCACCCACTCGGAATGGCGCGGACTCGCTTTGAGGCGAGCGGGCGCCGTGTTGTTGCTGGGCGGAAGATTCGCGGCGCCTTGCGACGTCGACGCGGCGCTAGCGGACATCGGCGCTGCGCGGTCCGCCATGGACATATGGGCCGTGTGGTCGTCCATGGGCAACTGACGATGACACGCGGCGACTGCGCCGCCGAGAATGCCGGCTGTGGCAATACTACGAACGAAGGACATAAAGGCTCCAATCGAGCGAGGGCGTTGAGTGTGGCGTCGACCTCAGCGGCGATGCCAGGCTAGAGAATAGGCCGCCGGTAGAATTCGCGGAAGGCCGAGATAGTTCGGCGGCGGTGCAGCGATCGGCGCGCCGGTGGCAGCAAACGGTCGCGTTTCGCCAGAGGGCTGGCGTGTAAGAACTCACGTCATCATCGTGCGTCGATGCGGCCACCCCGTTCGTCCCGTCAGCGGTATCAGGCTTTCGTCGAAGACTACAAGCACCGGCGTCTGGATGCGGTTGCCGAGGCTGCCGACAAGCCAAAACAGTTGGAGAACGGAACGTCCATCGGCGGTGACGAGAAGCCTTCGAAGCGCCGGCAGTATTTGCGCGCGTACCTTCGCTGGCTGTGGCCACACCGTTTCGCGATCGGCGCGGTGTTTCTGCTCGCCCTGCTCGCCGCCGGTATGGAGATGGTCGAGCCGCTGTTCATGCGATTCATCGTCGATCGTGTGTTGTTGAACACGAAGCTCGATACGGCCCAGCGGCTGAGTCGCCTGCACGTGGGTGGCGCGACGTTTCTCGCGGTGATCGTGATCGCGAGTCTCACCAATGTGCTCAAGGACTACCGTCAGCGATTGCTCAACGTGCGGGTGATGCTGTCGCTGCGTCGGTCGTTGTTCGATCGGCTGCTACATCTGCCGCTGCCGCGTCTCTGGGAAATGAAGACCGGCGGCATTCTGTCGCGCCTCACCGGTGACGTCGATACGACCACTGGGTTGCTACAGATGGCAGTGGTGTCGCCGTCGGTCTCCGTGATTCGACTGGCGATTTCCGTCGGCATTCTGCTGACGATGAATTGGCGGCTCGCGCTCACGGCCCTGGCGATCATTCCGGGTGTCGTGGTCGTGAGTTTCACCGTTGCGCGACGCGTGCGTCCGATCTATCGCTCCGTGCGAAAGGACGCCGAGCAGATCGACGGACGCGTGGGCGAGACGTTTTCCGGCATTCGCGTTGTCCGCGCGTTCCGTCGTGAAAAGCGCGAGCTGCTGGAGTACATGGGCGGCCGGCACACGGTGCTTCGCAAAGAGTTGTTCGCGCATCGTCGCGAGCTGCTGCTCTGGACGTCGTGGGGACTGCTGCTCAGCGGCGTGAACGTCGTGATCGTGTGGTACGGCGGGTGGTTGAACATCGCCGGACGCGCGTCGGTCGGCGATATCATGGCTTTCCAGTGGTACACCTTCCTGCTGCTCAATCCTGTCTGGAACATCGTCAACTCATTTTCCGAGTTGCAGCGATCGCTGGCCGCCATGGAGCGAGTGTTTGAAGTATTGGCGATGGACGCCGACAAGCCGGACAAGGTCGACGCGCAGGAAGCGCCGCGCATGTTGAATGAGCTTCGATTCGAGAACGTCGAGTTCGAATATCGAGAAGGTCGCCCGGTGGTTCTCGATTTCAGCGTCACGGTGCCCGGCGGCTCGGTGATCGCGCTCGTGGGTCGCAGCGGGGCGGGGAAGACGACCGTCACCGATCTCGTCGCCCGCTTTCACGATCCAACGAAGGGGCGCATTCTGCTCAACGGCGCCGACATTCGCGACTTCCGTCTGCGAACGTACCGCGACCTGCTCGCCATCGTGCAGCAGGAGGTTTTCCTGTTCGACGGCTCGGTACGCGACAACATCGCCTACGGTCGTCACGACGCCACTGATGAAGCAGTCGAAGACGCGGCTCGCCGCGCGAACGCGCACGAGTTCATCGAAAAACTGCCGGAAGGCTACGACACCTTCATTGGCGAGCGCGGTGTGAAATTGTCTGGCGGACAGTGTCAGCGGCTGGCGATTGCGCGTGCGGTGCTCGCGTCGCCTCAGATTCTCATCCTCGACGAAGCGACGAGTAACCTCGACACGGAGAGCGAGCAGTTGATTCAAGCGTCGATGTCGTCGCTGCTCGCCGGACGCACGACCTTCGTGATCGCGCATCGGCTTTCGACGATCCGTCGTGCCGACATGATTCTGCTACTCGAGGAGGGCCGTGTCGTGGAGCGCGGCACGCACGACGAGCTCATGACGGCGCGCGGCGCCTATCATGAGATGGTGCAGCGCCAGATGGAGTCGATGGCGCGCGGGGCGGAGACGGCGTGGCAATAGCTACGAGAACGGAGAGCCGATGCGGCTCTCCGTCTCACCAGTTCTCCGTCGCGAAGTCCTACTGTGTGCTTACAACGCTCACATCGAACACGAGCGTCGCGTTCGACGGAATGACGAGTCGGCCCGACGCGTCGTACTGCGGATTCGGACCGTAGCCAAGGTTGGACCCGATCACGAGGCGACGCTTGCCGCCGGCGCGCATTCCGACGATGCCGACGTCCCAGCCGGTGATCACCTGTGCACCCTGAAGCGTAAAGGTGAACGCCGTCTTGCCAACGCTCGTGTCGAACTGCGTGCCGTTGGCGAGCCAGCCGGTGTAATTGACCGTCAGCTGCTTGCCGGGACTGACCTGCGTACCGGTCCCGACCGTGATGTCCTGGTAGTAGAGATCGTCCGACAGCTTCGTCATCTGCGAAATGTTCACGCCAAGCGCGGTCGCGTACGTCTCCGTAGCGGGAACCGACGGCGTTCCGTAGTCGGGCTCGCTGGTGCTGAGGCACGCCGTTGCGGACAGTGCAAGGACGAGCGCGGCAGCCGCGTTACGGCGGCCGAGAGAGAGGCGAAGGGACACGAATTGTCTCGGGATACTGGTAAGGAAGGTTCCCAAATGTACACCTCGACCTGAGCGGAAGTTCGCGATCACGGTACTGCGGCCGCTGGCCGCATTCCCGTATTCCACGCGGTAAACGCCCACACATCGGCCGCTTGGGCGATTCGCTTGTCCGTGGGCATGTACCCGTGACTCGTGTTCGTCTCCACGCGAATCAACGTAGGGCGATTGCAATTCTGCGCTGCCTGGAGCGCCGCGACGAACTTGTACGAATGGCCCGGCACCACGCGATCATCGTGATCTGCGGTCGTGACGATCGTCGCCGGATAGCAGGTGCCCGGCTTCACATTGTGCACCGGCGAGTACTTCGCAATCGTCCGAAACTGCGCTGAATCGCTCGACGACCCGTATTCGGCCACCCAGCCAATGCCCGCGCTGAACTTGTCGTACCGCAGCATGTCCATCACGCCCGCGCCGGGATACGCGACGGCAAAGAGGTCAGGGCGCTGCTCCTCCACGGCTCCAACGAGCAGGCCGCCGTTCGAGTAGCCGTGAATCGCCAGGTGGGCAGGAGAGGTGTATTTCTGATTCTCTAAATACTCCGCCGCGGCAATGAAGTCATCGAACACGTTCTGCTTCTTTGCCAGCATGCCGGCGCGATGCCATGCGTCGCCGTACTCACCGCCGCCGCGAATGTTGGCCATGGCGTAGACGCCGCCATGCTGCAGCCAGACCGCGACGTTCGAGCTGAAGCCCGGCGTATTGCTGATGTTGAAGCCACCGTACGCCTCTAACACGGTCGGATGCGAGCCGTCGAGCTTCAGCCCTTTTCGCGCGGTGATGAACATCGGCACGCGCGTTCCATCCTTCGACGTGTAGAACACTTGCTTCGTCTCGTACGGGCTTGCGTCGAACGGAACCTTAGGCGGCTGGAACGCGACGCTCGTGCTGGTCTTGAAGTCGTACCGAAACACCGTCGATGGATTCAGGTACGACGTGAATGCGTAGAACAATTCGGGGGTATCGTTGCGCGATGACACACCGCCAACGGTGCCGATACCCGGCAACGAGATGTCGCCGAGTGCTTTGCCGTCGGAGCCGAACATGCGCAGACGACTCTTCACGTCTTCGAGGGTCAGCGTCACCACGCGACGTCCGGCCATGGCAGAACTCTCGATCACGTCCTTGCCCTCTGGCACGACGACACGCCAGTGTGCGCGTGCCGTGTCGGCGAGCGTGAGCGCGACGATCTTGCGCTTCGGCGCGTTGGCCGACGTCTGCAACAGCAACGTGTCGCCATTGTTGCCGATCGGGTAATACTCGGCGTCGTTGCCCATGTACACCGGGACGATCTTGGCGCCTATGTCAGGATGCTTTCCGTCCTTCATGTCGGCGACGAGCAGCAGGTTATTCGGCTCGGTGCCGTGATTCATCGTGATGGTGAGATAGCGGCCATCTTCGCTCACGCCCGCGCCGAGGTACCAGTCGGCGCGATCGGGGCGCTGGTAGATCATGCGGTCTTTACTGTCCGGCGTACCGACGACGTGATAGTAGATCTTGCCGTTGATGGCCTTCGCGGTGAGAACGGAGTCCTTGTGCGGCGTTGGATAACGAGTGTAGAAGAATCCCTTTCCGTCGTTCGTCCACTGTGTGCCGGAGTACTTGACCCAGTGCACCGTGTCCGCCGTCTCGCGCATGTCGGCGAGCGTGCGAATGTGGATTTCGCTCCAGTCGGAACCGCCCGAGGAGAGCGAGTAGGCGAGATACTTTCCGTCGGGGCTGGGCACGTAACCCGCGAGTGCCGTCGAGCCGTCCGCCGAGATCTTGTTCGGGTCGATGAGCAGCCGCGGCGCGCCATCGAGCGAGGTTTGTTCGAAGACAACGGATTGGTTTTGCAATCCGGTGTTCTTGCTGAAGTACAGTTTGCCGGCGACGCGAAACGGAACACTCACGCGCGGCACGTTGATCAATCTCGTAAGCTCGTCGCGGAACGTTGCGCGAAGCGGAATGGTCGCGAGATAGTCGAAGGTGACCTTGTTCTGAACATCGACCCAGTTCGCAACGTCCTTCGACTTTTGGTCTTCGAGCCAGCGGTATGGATCGGCGACACGGGTGCCGAAGTACGTGTCGGCGGTCGCTCCCTTCTGCGTCGCGGGATACTTGATCGGTGATTGGGCGATGGCCGGCGTGGCGAGGGCGGCGAAACACAGCGCGGCCGCGCAGGAACACCATTCTGGCATGGTCAGCGACATACCTGTCATCCGAAAGAGGAGACGGACAATGTCGCGTGGCCCGAGGAAAGCGCCATACCCCGGACATCACGTTAACAATTGGGTGGCGCCTTGCTCTGGTATGTGGCGGCCCTCATACTCCGTGATGCGGCGTTCTGCGATAGGATGGGGCGCCGCCGTCCATACATAAACGAGGAGTTTCGGAATGCGTCGAATCGCCGTCATCACGGCCGCGCTGGCAATCGGGTCCGTCGCGCGTGCCCAAGACCCTGGCGCCTCCGTCACCGCGTTCGACAAGAAGCGCGATGGCAGTGAAAAGATGCACATGGTCGCGCACGTTCCCGGCCACCCGGGTGCGTGGAAGGCAGCCGACATCGAGCTCGAGCAGGATCGCGACCGCCCGTATGTGTATCTGTGCGGCTTCGTCAACTTCGACGTTCAGATCTACGACATCCGCAATACAGCCGCGCCGAAGAAGATCTATGAATGGACCATCGAGAATCCCGAACTACACCGCGGGATTGGCGCGATGGACGGCAAGTACTTCAAGATTGGCAATAAGTACTACTACGCGCAGTCATACCAGTTCATGCAGGGAAGCCCCGACGCCGACCTCGGCGCCGTGATCTTCGACGTCACCGGTCTGCCCGACCCCACGAAAGTCAAAGTCGTTGCGCGCATCCGTTATCCGGCGTCGCCCGGCGGATTCCACAACACCTTCGCGTACAAGCATTCCGACGGCCGCGTTCTTTACTTCGCGACGATCAATCAGTCGAAGGCGCTGATCTACGATCTCGCAAAGGTCGTGAGTGGCGCACCGGAGAGCACATGGCTCATCGGTGACGTTCCGAACCCCACGCCGTTCAAGCAAATCGGCGGTGGCGGCTATCATGACTTCTACGTCGGCTACGACGTCGCGACGCGTCAGGACAAGTTCTATGGCGCTGGACTCGGCGGCTATTCGGTGTGGGACGTGACGAATCCGTCCGCGACGAAGCAGCTCTTCACGATCACGAGCCTCGGCATGGACGTCGCGCACACGTTCACGCCGTCGCCAGACGGCCGCTACGCCGTGGCAGAAACCGAATACCAGTACACGCCGCTCCGAATCTGGGACCTTGGTCCGGCGCAGCAGGGAAAGACGCAGAACATCGATCAACCGATCAGTGCCTGGACGGCGGATTGGCGCGACCTGTCGCACAATCACGAAGTACGCTGGCCATACGTGTTCGTGTCGGCGTACGAGGATGGCCTTCAGATCTTCAATCTCAAAGATCCGAAGAACCCGAAGACCGAAGGCCATTGGTTTACCTGCGAGTGCGAGCACGAGAAGGGCTTTGGCGGCACGCCTGACAACGGCTGGCAGGGAACGAGCGTGGAGCAGGGCGCGTTCGGCGTCGATGTGCGCAACTATGACGGATTGATCGTGCTGTCCGACATGCGCAGCGGCCTCTGGATGTTCAAGCTGGATGGATTCAACGGCTGGAATGGCAAGGATTACGGTATGCCGAACATCTCCAGCGTGCAGGACTTCGATCACGGTCCGGTGCCGACTGGCAAGCCAGTGGTTCCACACGATGAGGGAGGATCGTCGAAGCGGTGATCGCGCTTCGATGGGCCGGCCGAGCGCTGATTGTCGCGGCATTTGTCGCGACGACGCGCGCTGAGGGGCCATTCGACATTCCGCTGTTCAATACGCCAAAAGCACCAGCTGCGCAGGGGCATGCGCGGCTGGTGTTTGCGCAGTCGCCCTTCGGCGTCGCCGTTACCGCGGACGGTCATGCGAGTTACGACGTGCAGATCGACGCGGCTGGTTTGCCGGAACCCGCAGAACTCGGCACCTATAAAGCGTACGTCGCATGGGCCGTTTCGACGGATCTCAAAGCGTGGATTCGGCTCGGTGCGGTTTCCAACGGCAAGTCGACTGTCGGTCGTGCGGAACTGAACAAGTTCCTGCTCGTCATCAGCGCCGAAACGACCGCCACATCCAAGCACGCTGGACCAACGGTCCTTCACGGTACGTCACCGAGTGGGTGGCTGCAGTCGTTTCTGAGTCATCCGCTGTTCCGAGGCGTGCCGCCGTGATGCACAGTATGAGAATGCTCATCGCCGTCGCGTTGGCCGCACCGTCGATCCTGAACGCGCAGCAAAAGCCAAAGCCAGACACCGCAAAGAAGCCGGCGTCCATGCCGGGAATGCCCGGGATGCCTGGCATGGCAGGAATGCCGGGTATGGGCGCGACGCCGGCTCCGACGAAGAAGGGCGCGCCGAAAGTGACGGCGAAGACCGACACGACGGCGATGTCGATGAGCATGCCGATTCCAATGCCGGCGGGCATGCCGATGATTCCGGGACTGATGGGACTCGCGCCGGACATCGTGCCCTTTCTGCCTGGCGCCGGCGTCGACGTGAAGAAACTGCCCGCCGTCAAGCCGACGCGGGTCGCCCGGCTCAAGTCGGGCGATACGCTCGATCTCACGGCCACGCTCGTGCGACGGACGATCAAGGGAAAATCGTTCGCCATGTACGGTTTCAACGGACAGGTACCCGGTCCGCTCATTCGCGTCGCACAGAATTCGACCGTCACGATCCGCTTTCACAATCGCATCGATCTGTCGAGCACCGTGCATTGGCACGGCGTGCGCCTCGATAATCGATTCGACGGCGTTCCTGGGCTGACGCAGGACTCGGTGCCTCCGGGCGGCGACTTCACATACACCGTGCACTTTCCCGACGCGGGCATCTACTGGTATCACCCGCACGTTCGAGAAGACATCGAGCAGGCGATGGGGCTGTACGGCAACATGCTCGTCGATGCGCCGGAGCGTGATTACTACTCGCCCGTAAACGGCGAAGAGACGCTGATGTTGAGCGACATGCTCATCAACGGTGACACGCTGATTCCATTCGGCAAGGACGTTCCGTCGTACGCGCTGATGGGACGTGTTGGAAACATTCTCCTCGTCAACGGGGATCCGCGCTACACCCGTCGCGTGAAGAAGGGCGACGTCGTGCGCTTTTTCGTCACCAACGTGTCGAACTCTCGAACGTTCAACCTTTCATTCGGCGGAGCGCCGATCAAAGTCGTCGCGTCCGACGTCAGCCGGTTTGAACGCGAGGAACGGGTGCCGAGCGTCATTCTCGCTCCTGCGGAGCGGTATGTCGTCGAGGTGAAGTTCGATCGGCCCGGACGCTATGCGGTGGTCAACGCCATTCAGGCGATCAACCACTATGCGGGCGAATTCGAGCCAGAGGTCGATACGCTGGGTGCGATCACCGTCGACCCAACACCGGCATCGCCCGACTACAGCAAGCAGTTTGCGACGCTTCGATCGAACGCGGCGGTGTCGCGTGACATCGCCAACTTTCGACAGTACTTCGACCGGCCACCCGACAAGACGCTCACGCTGACCGTCGCGACCAATTCGCTGCCCCTCGCGACCGTGCAGTTCATGAACGTCGACACGGCGTATTTTGCGCCTGTCGAGTGGGTCGACGGCATGCCGGACATGAACTGGCTGTCGACGAGCCGTCAGGTTCGCTGGATTCTTCGCGATGCCGTTAGCGGAAAGGAGAACATGGACATCGACTGGCGCGTAGCGCGCGGGTCGGTTGTGAAATTACGGATCTTCAACGACCCCAAGTCGTTCCATCCGATGCAGCATCCGATTCACCTGCACGGGCAGCGTATGCTCGTCGTCTCGCGCGACGGCGTGGCGACGAAGAATCTGGTCTGGAAGGATACGGCGATCATTCCCGTCGGCTCGACGGTCGACCTCATCCTGGACGCCTCGAATCCAGGCGCGTGGATGCTGCACTGCCATATTGCCGAGCACATGGGGTCGGGGATGATGGCGATCATGCACGTCGATCCGGCGGCCGCTGGTAACAAACAGCCCTAGGCGCGAAGATCGCAACCGCAGGGCAGCCGTCGCTCTGAAGTCGGCTTGCGGGTGGAGTGACCGACCTCTGCTGGTCGCCTGCACGCGAATGTGATAGAATCGTCGAAATCGCCGTTCAACCGCTGAGCGTCACGCAACGATGCGCCGTCGCCTGCTTTCAAGACCGCTTGCCGCCGCCGTCGAGGGCCTGCTCCTCGTCGCGGCGACGCGTGCGTCGCTCAGTGCTCAGCGCGTTACCGGTGTCGTGCGTGACAGCGTAAGTGGCGAGCGAATCACGGGTGCAGTCATCACTCTACTCGACTCCACCGGTGCGTTCGTAACGCGCACGCTCGCTGACACGACCGGTGGCTTCGCTCTCGTTCGGTATCGAGAAGCACCGCGACTTAGCGTCATTCGGATCGGTTACGCACCGCGCGAGATCCACTTGGGGCCGACCGACAGCACCATCACTGTGTTGATGCGCGCGATCCCGGCGGCTCTATCGACGGTGACTGCCACGAGTCGACGCGTATGTCCAGGTGACAGTGCCGGCGGCCAGGCTTTGGAACTCTGGGAACAGGTTCGCTCGGGCTTGCTCGCGTCGGTCGTGTCCCGACAGTTGAACGCACCGCGAATCGGACTGATGTCGTTCCAAAGAACGCGCGACCCGATAAGAAAGCGCATCGACGATGAAACGCGCGAGTCGAAATTCATTGTGGCCGATCGCGCGTATGTCGCCGCGCGCCCCGCATGGGCGTTTGCCTACGATGGCTACATGCGCGAAGACGCGAGCGGTGGTCGCACGTACTATGCGCCCGACGAGGCGGTGCTACTCGACGAGACGTTCGCGAGTACGCACTGCTTGCGTGCCGTTGACGGAACTGGCGATCACAGAAATGACATCGGCCTCGGCTTCGAACCGATCGAGAGCGATGGCCGAGATACGCTCGTCGACGTCAAAGGCGTTCTCTGGGTCGATCGCGCCGTCCGCGGATTGCGCTCGCTCGAATACGAGTACACAGGCCTCGAGCGCGCCGCGCGCGGAAGCGGCGGTGAGCTGACGTTTCACGCAATGCCGAACGGCGCATTCATGATTCAGCGCTGGTTGATTCACTCGGCGATCATTGCGACCGACCTCGAACGCACGGCATTCGGCGTCATTCGCCGAATGCCGCCGCGCCCGGAGCGAGCAAACGTACGAGTCATCGGCTATTCGGAGACTGGCGGCGAGATAGGGTTTGCCGAATGGAGCAATGGACTCAAGTGGCGTGCACCCTATCCGCAGTATCGCGGCGTGGTCGTCGACAGCGCGCAACGCCCGGTAAGCGGTGTGATCGTGCAGCTCGCCAACCGGGCCTTCAACGATTCGGTCGTCACCGACAGTGCCGGTCGCTTCAACTTTCCGCCGGTGACGCTCGGTTTCTATCGGCTGTTCGTGACGGATAGCGTGCTCGCGTCGTACGGTTTTACGACCATGGTGCCGCGACAGATCATCCTCGGCCCCGAGGACGAGAACGTCACGCTTCAGGTGCGCTCGCGCGTCGAGCTATTGCGACAGGCGTGCGCGCGCGACGGCACGTACGCGCCAGGAACCGCGATCGTCTTCGGTCGCGTATTTGGCAACGACGGACTGCCCGCGACGGATGTGCCAGTCGATGCGTCGTGGCGCGAGGTGAGCGCCGACGCAAAGCGACGAGCGAATACGGATGATGGTGGGCGGTTCGTGATCTGCGGCGCGGCCCCCAACGCGGCCGTGGATCTCACTTCGGGGACTCGGCGTCAGAGCGCGGAGATCCATCTGGACGCGCTCAAGAGCGACGCTACCGGCGTGACTATCAGGCTCAGGCCTCGGCCGTAGCCGAGACTGAGAGCTAGTGCTGCGGCGGACGACGGATCAAACCGCCGATCCCCGATTTGATCTTGTCCTTCGCCATGTCTGCCGCGGTGCTACCCGCGCGACGCTTCATGTCGGAGAACGCCACACGCAGCAGCATCGAATTCGGTGAGGCCGCCACGGCCGGGCCCATCTTTATGACGGCACCACTGTAGTCCTGCTGATCGAACAGCGCCAACGCTTGCGAGTACGATGTCATCGTCGAGACATTGTCGATGCGGTTGGCCTTCTGCTGCGCGTCGACTTTGCTCTGTTCTTCAGGCGACAGCGCGAGCCCCAGGCCGTCGATCAGCTTGTTGGCGAGCGCCTGCTCGAGGTCGAAAAACTTGTCTTGATCGCCGGTCACCTGTGCGGTCTTCACGACCTCGCCCGTCTCGACACGCACCACGCGCGTATCGATGCGCATCTTCGGCTTCACGCTCGCGAACGATCCAACGACGACGTACTGCGCGCCGATCATCTTCCCGGTTCTCACCGCGGTCGTCGAATCGAAGTACCGAGTGTGTTGGAGCTCCGACTCCTTGATCAGGTCCTGCATTCGCTCGCGCTCGACGAGCTGAATCTCCGGAACCACAGACAGATCGCTGATCATCATCGACGAGATGCCCTTACCGAGCGGATCGTTGTCGGATGAGCCTGTATAGTTGTCGAAATAGAGAATCGCCACGGTCTTCTTCGGTGCCGGACTCGGCACTGGTTCCGTCGAGCGCGTGGGAATTCCGAGAGTAGCGACAAGAAACAGCGTCAGTACGGGGCGCAGCATGGAGAACCCTGGCTGTTGGGGTGGCTTCCGTGCGATGAATGTATGCGTTCCCGGGCCTAGCGGCGAGGAAAAAAATCTGCTGCTGACTCCGATTGGCGCGACTACGGCTTCGCGGCCTGAACCAGAATCTCCTTCAGGCGCTCGGTCTCCTTGGGTAGATCCGCCGCGCCGGCAGGGAAGCCGTTCACTTTCAGCATGTACGCCATCACATCTGTCACGAGCTGG
Organism: Leucogemmata humicola; assembly: GCF_055379415.1. Taxonomy (NCBI): domain Bacteria; kingdom Pseudomonadati; phylum Gemmatimonadota; class Gemmatimonadia; order Gemmatimonadales; family Gemmatimonadaceae; genus Leucogemmata; species Leucogemmata humicola. The sequence continues at coordinate 4,952,167 of NZ_AP040875.1, read as the reverse complement.
CGATCGTAGATACCGACGCTGTCCGACGGCATCGTCGTACGAATCCGTTCCTGAAGCTCGCTCAGCGGAACGCCATTCCAGTTCCCTAAAAACGCTCCGCCCGTGAGCGGTGGCGACTGGTCGGCTCCGCTGAGCGAGGCCTGATGGCAGCGCGCGCACGACTTCACGTACGCTGTTTCTCCGCGCGACGCTTGGGCGGCCGTATAGACGCTGTCCCACACCGTGCGGTCGGCGGTGCGGAGTGGGGCATGGCGCTGCTGCATCGTTGGCACCATTGCCATGACCACGCACGCGCCGATGAAACCCGTCAGCCTGCGATCTGCCATTTGCGTCAGCGCCCCGCGCCGCCCGGAAGCCGCAGCGCGATGTACTCCCCAGAGTACGGCCCGCCGCTCACCGCCACGACGATGTACTGCTTGCCGTTCACCGAGTACGTCATCGGTGAGCCGCTCACCGGAGCTGGGAGCAGCACGCCGCCCACCTCCTTGCCGGTCGCTTTGTCGTAGGCGCGCAGCATTGCGCCGCGCGCACGATCTGGCGGCGACGTGACCTGCGCGTCGCCAGCGATGACGAGCGACTTCGTGACGAGCGTGCCGACAATGAAGCCCGGCTGGCCGGTACGCGGAATGGTCATGCCCTTGAGCAATTCGTGATTGCGAACGGCATCGGGCGTCTCACCGTGCGGCACCTGCCAGGTGATTTCGCCGCGGTCGAGATTGATCGCGCTGATCGTTCCGTACGGCGGCTTGAAGATCGACAGTCCTTGCACCGTGAGACCGCCTCGACCGCCGCCCGGCTGTGGCGCGACGCCGCCTATCCAGTTCATGTCCGATCGGTCCTTGGTCGGTTGAACCAGACCGAGAATCGCCGGTGCGGCGTTCGACGCAGCGACGTACACGGTGTGGGTTTCGGGATCGAACGCACCGCCCGGCCAATTCGTTCCGCCGTTCGTTGGGCCACGCGTGAGCGTAGCAATCGGACCGTCCGCCTTGCTGACGACCGGCGGCGTGAAGATAGGTCCGAGCTTGTACCGCGACGCGAGCGCAACAGCTTGGGCCTTGAGATCGGGCGTGAAGTCGATGAGGTCATCGAGCGACGTGCCGTTCTTCGCGTACGCCGCAGGCTTCGTCGGAATCGGCTGCGTTGGTGAATACCACTCGCCGGGCACGTCGCCCTTTTCGACGGGTTTCTCTTCGAATGGCCAAACGGGCTTGCCGGTCACGCGATCGAAGACGTACAGAATTCCCTGCTTGGTCGGCGCAGCCACTGCCTTGATTGCTTTCCCATCGACGGTGATGTCGGCGAGAATTGGCGCGGCAGCGAGGTCGAAATCCCAGATCGGGTGATGCACAATTTGATAATGCCACTTCTTGACACCCGTGCGGAGGTCGAGACACACCAGGCTCTCGCCGTACAGGTTGTTGCCCGGCCGATGGCCGCCGTAGTAGTCGCCCGTCGGCGATTCGACCGGCAGGTATGCGAGCCCGAGCTCCTCGTCGATCGTGATCTGCGTCCAGACGCCGGTGTTGCCAGTGTATTCGGCTGATCCGTCGAGCCACGTGTCGTAGCCTGGCTCGCCTTTTTGCGGAATGGTGTGAAACGTCCAGAGGCGCTGGCCTGTGCGCACGTCAAAGCCGCGGACGTAGCCTTTGTTGTTCTTATAACTCTTCGGAGCTGTGCCCTCGCGGAACGCCGCGCCAATGATCACGACGTCGCGCCCGACGACCGGTGCGCCCTGGTATCCGATCTCCCCCGTGATGAGATCGGGCAGGATGGTCTGATCGATGTCCGTTTTGAGATCGACAGAGCCGTTGGTACCAAAACTCGGAACGACCGCGCCCGTCCTTGCGTCGAGTGCGATGAGTCGATAGCCCGGTGTGACGTACAGAATTCGCGCGTCACGGCCGTCGGTCCAGTAAGCCAATCCGCGACCGGACAGGAGCCGCGGAGCCGCAGCGCCACGTTCGCCCTCGTCTTCGCGATGAACCCAACGTTGTACTCCGGTGACTGCATCGACCGCAACGACTGCGCGATTCGTTCCGCCCGTCGTGTACAGAACGCCGCCAACCATCAGCGGCGTTCCTTCGAGCTTGTATTCAGGACGAGGGCCGAGCGAGTCGGTCTTGAAGCGCCACGCAACTTCGAGCGTGCTGAAATTGCCCGCCGAGATCTGATCGAGCGGCGAATACCGAGTGCCACGCGTGTCACCCGTGTAGCTCGGCCACTCACCCTTGCTCGTCGTGAATGGCGCAGGGTCTTTCGCGGCGGCTCGGCCGGCCTGTTGCGCGCCGCCAAGTGTGGGGCCAACGAGCAGCGAGAGCGCGACTAGCGAGGGCGTGCGGATCGACCGAAAAACGCTCGACACGTGGTTTCCTGTTCTGTAGTGGGTTCAGCCGGGAAGATGGCGCCGGCCGCACGGAACCGGAATATCACGGCGTCAGGTTGGCGGCGTTTCGCGAGGTGGCGTGGAGACCGTCCGTCCGGTTACGCGCTCGTAGAGTCGCGCGACCAATGGCGTAAGGAGCACCGTGACGGCAATACGGATTGGCTGCGTGAGTTTCGTGATGATATAAGCGGCGGCAAACGTGCCTGCCTTTCCACCAGCACTCGCAGGCGCCCATCCCGCGCGCAATGCCAGCCACACGCCGGCCAAGACGAGAAAAAAGATTGCGAGGTAGAGAACGACCGCCACCGCGCCATATTCCGTGAGCATCTGCTTGAGCGTCTTCCGCATTAGGCATCTTAATCGGAGCCGCCCCAATCGACGACTCGTGGCCCGTGTGCCATACTACATGGTGCAGTCTACAAGACGAGCCACATGACTTCGCCGCCAACGCTCGAGTCGCGACTAGCTCGCGTCGAACAGGTCATCACCGCACTCTCTCGTGAGGTCGCGGCGATTCGCGCGGAGCTCGGATCTCCAGCCTCCGCGCATGAACAGCCTGAGGTTGCGTCGCCGAGCGTCGCCTCTCCCGTGAGCCGGCCGCCTCGGGACGTGCGTTCGCTCGACTTCGAGCGACTCCTCGGCCGCTACGGAATGCTTGGCATTGCCGTGTTCGCTGCCGTCGCGGCGGTCGGAACGTTTCTGAGTTGGGCGATCACACACGGCTATCTCGTGCTTGGGCCGGCTGCTCGTGTGCTGCTCGGACTAGGGTTCGCTACTGGCATCAGTTTCTGGGGACTCAGGCTTCGACGCACCGAACGATCGTTCGGCTCGAGCCTGATCGGCCTGGCGCTCGTCATCGTGCTCGTGTGCGCATACGCCGCCGGTCCATCGTTTCATCTCGTTCCTACGTGGCTCGCGTTCGTTGGAACCGCGGGCGTCGCGTGGGGGCTCGCGCTCTTCGCTCGCGCGCAGGACGATGAGCCGCTCTGGTGTGTCGCATTCGGGGGAGGTGCCCTCGCGCCGTTCGTGACGAGCGATGGACGCGGCAGCCTGTACGCGCTGCTCGTGTACGGACTGGTTCTGCTCATCTTCGGATGCTTCGGCATTGGCGATCGTCGCTGGCCCGTCGCGTGGCGCGTGTTCTACCTCGCGTCGGCGTTGCTTGCCCTGGCGAGCGATTGGCTCGCGCGTGTGCTTGGCGCGCCGGCGCTGATCGCGACGATCGCATTTCCGCTCATGGTCGGCGGCATGGGCGTACTGCCGTTCGCCCCAGTGTCGCGAAAGCGAGCGGCGCTCCGCTGGCTCGCAATCCTCGCCTTTATCGCATCGGCCGGCGCCGACCTCGGTTTGTATTCCACGCTGCACGCCGCGTGGACCGCCGCCGAGCAGTGGCAGATCGCGGCGACCATCGTTGCTGCCGCGCTGCTCTGGCTGGCGATCATCGATCAGTCGTCGCACGTCGAGCAATCGAGCCTATTGGCCGCGACCGCCAAGCGTCACGCATTGCTCGACTGGATCGATGTCGCGTTCCTTCCGCTGCTGTTCACCTACCAGGCGGCGAACGTGCTGTCGTCGTCAGGGCGTTCGACGATCGTCTACGCGGCCGCCACCGTGGTGCTCTTCGCATTCATGTGGCGTCGGCCGGTTGGCTCGGCGCGCGATGCAGCCGCGTTTGCCTTTTTTACCATCGTGCTCGCATCGCTCACCGAGTGGGCGCCGCCGGATGGAGCGATTCGCAACGGCCTGTTGCTCGGACTCGCGCTGGTCGCGTTGGTCTTGCACGCGCTCCGGCCGAGTCGGAGTTGGGTCACAATGGGCGCGGGTGTGCTGTTGCTTGCGATCACCATGAGTGTCACCGCGCTCGTTCAGCGGCCGATTTACGCCTTCACACCACTCACGACTCTTCCTTCGCTGACGTCGCTTGGCGCAGTCGTCGTCCTCGTGATCATCGCGCGCTTCAAGCGCACGCTCTTCGACGCGACGTGCGTTGCGATGGGAGACCGTCCGCGCCGAACGTACGCAAACGGCGTTCGCGCAATGCTTCACGTCGTCGCCGCGGCGCCGTGGGTTTGGACGTTCCTCTGGGTGTTGATCGAGCTGTCTATGGCGTACAGCGCTAGCACATCGACGCTGTTGCTGGTGACCTACTTTGCTGCGACGGCGGTTGCGAGCGTCGCGGCGGGGCGATTGCGAAATGCGCCACGCGTTCGCCAGATCGGGCTCGCGTTGGCGGTCGCTGCGGCGGGAACGTCGGTCTACGGTGCCAGCACGTACTTCGACAGCGGGGTTCGGATCGTGGCGTATCTCGTCACGAGTGCCTTCCTGCTCGGGATCGCGTATTGGTATCGGCAGCCCGGCGCGTCTACGAGTGCCGCGGAGCACCTGGCGTAAGGTTTTCGCTTCGAGGTAAAGCGCGGCCCAACGTTCTGGGCTCGGCGCATGTCCAAGGGGTCGACCCTGCCTTCGGATCAAAACCGACCAAATGCGCTCTTTCTTCGCCGACCTCGCCTCCGACGCGCACTTCGCGGTGCGCTCTCTTCGCCGCCGTCCGACCTTCGCCATCGTCGCGATTTCCACGATCGCGCTGGCGATTGGCTCGGCGACGTCCATCTACAGTGTCGTCGACGGCGTGCTCTTTCGATCGCTGCCCTATCACGACAGCGGCAAGATCGTGTCTGTCTGGCAGACCGACACGGTCCGAAAGAAGCAGGCGCTGCTCTCGAAATCCTGGGATCGCGTGCCGCTCGACTACACGGATTTCATCGAGTGGCGCGCGAAGCAGACGTCGTTCGCGGCCGTTGGCGCGTGGGCCGGATGGGGCGCGATGGTCACCGGCGACAACGGCATCGAGCCAGTGACCGGCGCGCGCGTCAGTCCGGGACTGTTCGAAGCACTCGGCGTCCGTGCCGTTATTGGCCGCACGTTCTTGCCCGGCGAAGATGTCATCGGTGGACCCGCTGTCACGATGCTTTCCTACGAGACGTGGGCGTCGCGCTATGGCTCGCGGCAGAACGTGCTCGGCACAACTGTGAAGTTCGATGACCAGCCGTATGAGATCATCGGCGTGCTTCCGCCAGGTTTCACTCTCGTACGCGGTCAACCAGGCGGGCAGTTCTGGGTTCCGGCCGGCCAGGAGAAGGGCGACGTCGGAATGCACAACCGCAGCTTCCACGCGATCGCTCGGCTCAAGCCCGGTGTGACGCTCGAGCGCGCGAACGTCGAGTCCGAGCAGTTGCTAAACTCGAGCAACCCGGACGTTCGCAAGGGCGTGCGCATCGCCGACTTCCTGCGCGACGAAACGCGCGACGTTCGCGCGCCGCTGCTCATGCTACTCGGCGCCGTCGGACTGCTGCTGCTCATCGCGTGCGTCAACATTGCCACGCTGCTGCTCGGCGAAGCGGCTACGCGCGACGTGGAGATGAGTGCGCGCGCTGCACTCGGCGCGAGTCGCGCGCGCATCGTCCAGCAGTTGCTCACCGAGAGCGTGCTTCTCGCTGGCGCTGGATCAGTCCTCGGCGCTCTGCTCGCGTGGTGGGGAACGAAGGCGATCGTCGCGCTGGCTCCGGATAGAATTCCGGGGATTCGGTTGGCACATGTCGACGGACGCGTGCTTCTCGCCACGCTCGTTGCCGCCGCGGTAACCGGACTGCTCTTCGGACTTGCCCCCGCGTTGGCACTGGCCGACTCCGGACCCGCGGCGCTGCTGCGCGGCGGACAGACCGTGCGAGGCCGCGGGCGTTTGCAGCGCGCCATGATCGCCGTGGAGCTCGCGCTGTCAGTCATGCTACTCGTCGGCGCCGGTTTGCTCTCGCGCAGCCTTCAGAAACTCTCATCGGTCGATCCGGGTTTCCGCACGGAAAATCTGCTCACTGTGCAAATGTCGGCGCGCGGCAGGTATTGGGAGGACACGATTCGCCTGCGCTCGTTCTTCGAACGGCTCGAGCCACGCCTTAAGGCGATCCCCGGTGCAACCGCGGTGGCATTCACGACAACAATTCCGTTTTCGGGCGGAGCTAGCAGCAGTCCGTATCTCTTGGTGGGCGAGGGCGATGCAGAACGCAAGACACACAAGCACGAAGTCCAGCAGCGCACCATATCGATCAACTACTTCTCGATGATCGGCATTCCCGTGATCGCCGGCCGTGCCTTCTCCGCGGCCGATCGCTCTGGAGCGCCGCTCGTCGCCATCATCAGCGAGGCTGCAGCGCGCCGAGATTTTCCGACTGAAAGCGCGATTGGTCAGCGCGTGTTGTATCAGGGGCTGTGGCGGACGATTGTCGGTGTCGTTCGCGACGTGAAAGTGACGCGCCTCTCTGCCGCCGATCTTCCGTCGATCTACACGCCGTTGCCGCAGCGCAATGATCTGCCCGGCATCCTCATTCGGACGCGCAACGACGCGGCGGGTGTGACCGCCGCCGTCGACGCTGCGGTGCGCGAGACCGATCCGACCTTCGTACCCGGTAAGGCCGAACTCATGGAAGATCTGGTGCGTCGCTCGTTCAGCGAAGAACGCTTCCGTACGGCGCTGATTCTTCTCTTCGGCGCCATCGCGCTCGTGCTCGCTGCCGTCGGCATGTACGGTGTCACTGCGCGCGCCGTCAGCCATCGGACGCGCGAAGTTGGCATTCGCGTCGCACTCGGCGCCACCGCGCAGCGCGTCATCGCCATGATTGTGCGTCAGACGCTAATTGGCGTGTCGCTCGGCGCTGCTGCAGGAGCGGTGATGGCGTTCGCGGGTGCGCGGCTGCTTACGCCGTACATGTATGGCGTGACGGTATACGATCCCTTCACGTACCTAACGATCTTTGCGCTCCTCGGCGCGGTGAGTGTTGTCGCAAGCTGGATTCCGGCGCGACGTGCTGGCTATGTTCAGCCGGCAAGCGTCCTGAGAGGAGAGTGATGGCCGAAACGGAGTGGTGGCAGCGCGGACCTGTCGACGGCGTGCCTGCGGTCTTGCAGCCCGTCGCGCACATTCTGCTGCAGGTCCGCGAGAGCGTCGGAGAGCTCGTGGACGGATTGACCGAGGCGGACTACAACGCGCGCCCGGCCGGCGTGGCGTCGGTCGCATTTCACGTCCAGCACATTCCAGGCGTGATCGATCGATTGTTCACGTACGCGCGTGGCCAAACGCTGAATGCCGAGCAGTTCGCTGCGCTCAAACGCGAACGTGAGCCGCTGACTGCGGCGGAGATTGCCCCGGCGATTCAGGCATTGAACGATCGGGTCGACGCAGCGGTCGACGAACTTCGAACGGTCGATATCGCGACCCTCGGAGATTTTCGCGGCGTGGGCCGCGCTCAACTGCCGTCGACCGTGATCGGCTGCCTCGTCCATGGCGCCGAGCATTCGATGCGGCACGTTGGCCAGCTGTCGGTCACGGCGCGCGTCGTGAGGGCCGCACGTAGCTAATGGCCGTGTCGTACCACTCTCCTTGACAGGCTAGGAGAGTGGTCGCATCCTCCTAGTCAACCTAGGAGAGAGTGCCGCCGTGCTGAAACCCACCGAGCTCCTGCCCGGAACGCTCGACATGTTGATCCTCAAGGCCGTGTCGTTGAAACCGCTCCACGGTTACGGGGTCTTGTTGCGCATCGCGCAGATCTCCAAGGAAGCGCTGCAGATTCCGCAGGGCTCGCTGTATCCCGCGCTGTACCGCTTGCACCAGCAGGGGCTGATCGAGTCCGAGTGGGGAGAAAGCGACAACAATCGTCGCGCCAAGTTCTATTCGATCACCGCCGCTGGCCGTCGCCGACTCAAGGAAGAGCGCGCGAGCTGGGACCGACTCGCCGCCGCAATCGCTGCGGCGATGAACGCCACGCCGAGCGAGATCTGACATGCTCAGACATCTGCGTGCTGCGGTCGTTCGCGTGGGCGGACTGTTTGCTGGCCGACGCGCCGACGCCGACCTCGACGCCGAGCTGAACGCGCACCTCGAACTGTTGATCGCCGACAACGAACGTCGCGGCATGTCGCCGGCCGATGCTCGGCGCGAAGCGTTGCTCGCCTTCGGTGGAGTCACCATTGCCGCTGAATCGGTTCGCGAACAGCGCGCCATACCCTGGGTCGAGAGTACTGCGGCTGACCTTCGATATGCTGTGCGCGCACTGAAACGCAGCCCAGTGTTTACCGTTGTCACGATCGCAACGTTGGCACTCGGCATTGGCGCCAACACCGCCATCTTCAGCGTCGTGAACGGTGTGGTGCTACGCCCGCTGCCGTATCCTGAGCCTGATCGACTCGTCGCGATCACGTCGACCATGCGCGGCACGAGTTCCGCCGTCTCCGCCCGCGATTTCATGGACTGGCGGGAGGCCACACATGCCTTCGACGGTCTCGCCGCATCATTCGACGGTCAGACTGTTCTCACGGGCGACGGCGAACCCGAGCGCATCACGCAGGCGCGCGTGACCGCCAACACGATGAGTGTTCTCGGACTTCGCCCGCTGCTCGGCCGAGGCTTCGCTGTGGGCGAAGATGCTGTCTCTGCACCGCGCGTCGCGATGTTGAGCGAAGGGTTTTGGCAACGACGGTTCGGTGGAGATCCGAATATCGTCGGCCGAAAAATTCTCCTCGACGATCTTCCGACACTGGTCATCGGCGTTGCACCGGCGGCCATGGGATGGCCAGAACCTGTTGAGGTCTGGCTCACGACGCGCTTTACCGACCGCGATCTCGCACAGAATGCGCGCGGCGCCCGGTGGATTACAGTGATCGGCCGGCTTGCCCCAACGACATCGCTCGGACAGGCGCGCGCGGAAATGGGCGCGATTGCTCGTCGAATCGAGCAGCTGGATCCTGTTCACAATACCAACGTGGGAGTCGCGCTCACGCCACTGCTTGCCGACATCGTCGGCAGCGTTCAGAAGCCACTATTCGTCCTGCTCGGTGCCGTCGGATGCGTGCTACTCATCGCCTGCGCAAACGTCGGCGGTCTGATGCTCGGACGACTCGCCGCTCGCGACTCTGAGTTGGCGGTGCGTACGGCCCTCGGCGCAAGCCGCGGGCGAATCGCACGGCAGATTCTGACCGAGAGCTTGCTCGTTGCCGTCGTTGGCGGTGCAATCGGACTGATGCTCGCCGTCGCCGGAATCAGAGTTCTGAAATCGATTGCACCGGCCGAGCTTCCGCGCCTTGACGCGATTCGGCTCGACGGCTCGGTGCTGGCGTTCACTTTCGCTGTGACTACGCTGACGGCGCTCCTGTTTGGCGCGATCCCAGCGCGCAAAGCGTCGGCTGGCGACCTCCATACGCGCCTTCGCCGGGCGGGTCGCACGGTCGGCCATTCGCCGGGCGCGCGGACTCGTCGCTTGCTCGTTGTCGCCGAAGTGGCGATTGCAATCGTGCTGCTCACCGGCGCGGGCCTTCTGTTGCGAAGCTTCGCGCAACTCCGACAGGTCGATCCTGGTTTCCGCTCTGAAGGTGTCTCGACGTTTGCCGTGGCGCTGCCTCCGACGCGCTACGCCACGACGGAGAAGCAGCGCCAATTCTCCGCGCGGTTACTCGAGGGAATTCGACGCCTCCCCGGCGTCACGGCCGCTGCCAACACGATCGATCTCCCGCTGAGTGGCCAGCGACTCGGCTTCACCTTCACGATTCGGGGCCGAGCGCCGGCGGATCCGCGCAATGAGCCGCGCGCACAGGCTCGCGTCGCAAGCGAAGAATACTTCTCCGCGATGGGAATTCCGCTGCTTCGCGGCCGCACGTTCGCGGCACAGGATCGAATCGATGCACCGCAAACGCTGATCGTCAGCGCCGAGGTGGCACGACGGTACTTTCCTGGCGAAGACCCGATCGGAAAGTACATCGAAACGGGTTGGTCGAATGAAGGGCGAAAGTTTGGCGGCGAGATCGTTGGCGTCGTCGGCGATGTTCGGCAGGATGCGCTCGATCGCGGGCTCACGCCGCACATCTACATGTCGTACGACCAATGGCCGCTCGATGAATACGACATCGTCGTTCGTTCAGCGACGGAGTCCGGTCGCGTGTTGAGCGCCATTCGGTCCGTTCTCAAAACGATCGACGCCGATGTCCCAATGAATGGCGCACGATCGCTCGATGACATCGTGGCTGCGTCACTCGGCGCGCGACGTTTCTATCTCACGCTGCTCGCGACGTTTGCGGCCGTTGCGATGGCCCTCGCGCTCGCTGGCATCTACGGCGTGATCGCCTACGGAGTACAGCAGCGTCGTCGGGAAATCGGAATTCGACTCGCACTCGGCGCGTCGCGCGAGCGCGTGCTAGCAATGGTCGTCACCGACGGACTTCGGCTGGCTGCGTTGGGCGCCGCGCTTGGTGTGCTGGCCGCGCTTCCTCTCACGCGCTTGCTCAACGCCCTCGTTTATGCCGTTGGCACGCGTGATCCGTTCACCCTCGTTGCGGTGCCGACACTGTTGATCGTTGCCGCCGGGCTGGCGTGCTTGCTGCCCGCACGGCGCGCGGCGCGTCTCGATCCCGTGGAGACGATCCGCGCCGACTGAGTTAGCGATCCATCACAGGCAGATACGCGCGCCAGGGGCCGATCGCATCGCGGTACTGCGTGGCCATGACGCGCGCGATTTGGGCGATGTGTCCGAGATCATGCGCGACCCACGTCGCGAGTAGTTGCCGGAGCGACACCGTCCCAAACGCGGGATGCTGGCCCTCGAGTGCGAGCTGCGCATCGGTCAGCTTCCAGTCGCGGAGTGTGTTCAGGTTGTCAGCGCGGACGCGGGCGAATTCGTCGAGCAGATCACCGAGCGACTTGCCCTCGCTCTCGCGGAACTGTGCGAACCGATCGTAGGGTTCAAAGCGTCGGTCCTCGCCTTGCGCGAGGATGATGCGTGCACGCGTGAGCCAGTCTGATCGCTCACCGTGAATGAGATGACCCACGATCACGTACGGACTCCACGTCTCGGGGCCTTCGGTTCCGTCGATCCATTCTGGCGGAAGACCTGACAGCATCGAGCGCAGTGTCGGCGGAGTGCGTTCGAGAACGGCAACGCCGGTGGTGATGTCGAATTCCATCGATGTCATGAGGCGTGCATGGACGACGGTTCTTGATACAGACCGATCACGTTGCCGGCCGGATCGCGAAAGCGCGCAGTAATCTCGGGAGCGTCTGCGCCAATCGGTTGCACGATCTCTCCTCCGAGGGCGATCACTGTGTCGATCGTTGCCCCGACGCTGTCGACCATGATGTAAACCATCAAGCCGGGTTCAGTCGCTGGCTTACGACCCACTACCCAGCTCCCGCTAACCTCGCCCGTTGCGTCATCGAATGCAGTGCTGCCGTTGCCGCGCTGGCGAATCTTCCAGCCAAACGCTTTTGCGTAGAACTCTGCGGAGCGAGCGATGTCGACTGCAGGTATCTCGAGATAGCAGATCTTTCCGTTCGCGAGTGTCGGCGGCATTGGAGGTATTCCTCGCTGCGTGAGTGCTACGCTGTCTTCGGGGCCGCCTCAGTTCTGAGCAGCCATCCTTTCGTCCACAGCCGAAACATCAATAGCCCCGGAAGCCAGAGAATGAGGATCTCCGGCAAAACTTCGGCGAACGGCTGCCATGGCGACTTCCATCGCGTGGCCGACAGTGGTGCAAAGAAGGCAACGCCTTCGCCGTAGTCCGCTAGCATATCTAGAAGGCCGTGCGACGCCACCACGAGTGTGACATATGCCGCGAACCGCCAAGGATTGACGCCCAGTCCGCGCATCCTGACAAATGCCAAAGCCAGTCCACCAACCGCGATCGCAAACCATACGGAGTGAGTGATTGCACGGTGCCCGCCGAGAAACATCAAGTCGCCTCGGCCAAAGGGTCGGCCGATCGCATCGATGTCGGGTAGGGCGGCGGCGATTGCGACGCCGATCAGCGTTGCCCGCGACACCGGTGTGTGTTTCAACATCGGGGTCAGTAAGACGGCAACGGATCCGTGCGCGATCGAAGAGGGCATTGAATTCCTTGTTGCTCACCCGGCTAATGCGCGTTCGCTCAATTCCACTTCGACGATTGATCCATCCACGAGACCGTACGTCGAACGCAGATTCCTGCCCGCGATGACTTCTACCACCCACGGGTCGGGCCGTTCCCTCGCCGCTGTCGTAGGAGTCCATAGCCAGGCTGGCTCCTTAGAGAGATTCACCAGCACGCACGGCACCAGGAGGATGTCGCGTTCACCGCCATACTCGGCGCGGCCGAACCAGATTGTCCGACGCTGAATGTCAGGCGTGAACCAGTCGAATGATTCCGGCAACGCAAGATTCAACGAGCCAGGAAAGACCGCGGTGGCGACCTTACGCGAATAGGCCTCGTTGAAAAGCGCTAGCCAATGCGAAGCGTCTCCCTTGCCCGCCTGCACTCGCCCGACGAATCGATTTGTCGTCGACACGTTCTACGCGGTCGCCGCTTCGTGAAGCAGCATCCACGACGTTCCGAACCGATCTCGAAGCATCGCGAAGCGCCGTGCGAAGAACGTCTCCTCCATCGGCATGAAGATCTGTCCGCCGTCCGACAGCAGCGCATAGATCCGCTCGGCCTCTTCGACGCTCTCGAGCATGAGCGTGAGATACGCGCTGCGCATTGGCTGAAAGCGATGCGGCGGAATGTCTGCGCCGATGAGCATTGTGTCGCCGAGTTCGATGCGTGCGTGCAGAACAGCGTCCTTCCACTCCGGCGGAACCTTGTCGGCGTTTGGCTGTTCGCTATGCGTCGTGATCATTGTGATTTTTCCGCCGAGGTGCTCGGCGTAGAATTCAAACGCCTGCCGACAGTTGCCGCCGTAGTTGAGATACGTGTAGAGCTTCATCGAGTATCCTCGGTGGATTGCGGCGTGGGTTTTGGACGGCGGAGACTCCAATTCGGCGAACGGGATTTCGGGCTCGATCGGCGCGTATACGGAGTGAAAATCCTCTGGTCGTAGCCAATCGTGTCGTAAGACCGCGTGTCCCGCCGCGCGAACGACAGTAGCAACTCCGGGTTGATCTCGACTCAGCGAATCGAGCGCCGACTCGATGAAATTGTTGGCGTCGATGCAGGCGTCGTTTCTCGGACCGTAGCTCTTCGTTCGGCGACGCAATGGCTTGACGGATGTCGCCGGATCGGCGGTTTCGAATTCCAGTGCGAGCTCGCCAACGATCGCCATACCGCTAATCGCCGCTCGCCCAGCCCCGTTGATGATTCGCATAAACAGGGGTGGTTCCGGCAGCGTGAACGGCCCGAACGACTTCGCGAAGATGAGTGCACGGTCGATCAGCGCGCTGAACGAAGGGCCGTTGAGCGCTGCACACCTCGCGTCGATGCGACTCCACGCATCCGGGGGCAACTGTGCAACTCGATTGCCGAATTCGACGAACAGCGGGACGTGTTCGTCGAAGCTTCGCCTTACATTCATGATTTGAATAGAATCAAAAAACCCACACCATGACAGTGTGGGTTCTTTGAATTCTGTCCTACCGTAACGAAGCGCTTACTTCGAAGCCGCCGCGAGACGCTTGATCTCAGACGACATCGCCTTCACGCGCGCCGAGTCCTTGGCGCCGTTGACGTCCTTGTCGACTTCCGCTGCGAGCGCGGTCAGCGACTTGCCACGCGCAGCGCCAGTCTGCTTCTCAGCCGCGGCGAGCGACGCCGAGATGGCGGTCGTACGCGCCGTCGCGAGGCCGTTGTTGCGCACGAGCTGATCGAGATACGAGCGGATGACGGGGAACGCCGCCGGCCAGACGATCTTCGGCTGGCTCTGCGGATTGTATTCCGTCATTCGGACGAGCTTGGCTGCGGCGAGTTCGTTCGCGGACAGCTTGTCGGTCGGCAGCATCTCGAGAACGTCGAAACCGCGAGCCAACTCGGACGAGTAGACGTAGCCGTTCCAGTAGTACGCGCCCCACGAGCCACCCGTCGTGTAGCGGCTGCGGCCACCAGCGGCGACGGTGTCAGCCGGCGCATCGACTGGTCCACGGTCGAAGAACGCAATTTCGAACGGATGATCGGGGTCAGTGAAATCGCTGACGTCGATGCCGCCCTGATACCAGCCCTGAACCATGATGTCGCGGCCAGGAACCGGAATGAGTCCGCCGTTGTGAGACACGCAGTTTTCCTGCGCGCTCTGCGCCGTCGGAATCTTGAAGTACGCATGCTCCGTGTACTTCTTGCCACCTTCGATCGTGAGGACGGTGTTGCCGCCCATTTCCATCATGCTCGTCGCCTGGCAGTTCGGAGCCGTACCGCCGCCCCATTCGTCCGTGAACACGACCTTCGAACCGTCGTTGCTGAACACCGCCGTGTGCCAGAGCGAGAAGTTCGTGTCAGCCGCGGCGTCGAGACGCACCGGCTTTTCCGGATTCGAAACGTCGACGAGCAAGCCATAGCTGCCGCATGCGCCGGCGAGCAGGTGCATGGCCGGGTAAGCCGTCACGTCGTGGCAGTTTCTCGGACCGGTCGGCGTCGGATCAGGAACCGGTGCGCCAGCGGCGCCCGCCTGTGCCGCACCGGCGCGTCCTGCGCCACGGCCACCACGACCGCCACGTCCAGCACGCGCTGCTGCACGACTCGCAGCCGTGGGAGCCGGCATCATGCCCGTGAAGATGCGCGCGCCAGTCACGACGTCGGCATTCTCCGGGTGCGCGAGCGGAACCTTGATCACGTCGAGACGGAACATCGAGTTCGTCTCGTCGGCCGGATCAGTGCCGTTCTTGCAACCAGCAAGTTCGGTTTCCGGACGAGCGCCCTGACTCCCCGACACATAGAGGTAGATGACACCCTTGTCGGTCGGGCTCGGGATGATCGTGTGCGTGTGCGAGCCTTTGCACGTCTGCACGTTCTTGATGAGCTTCGGCGTCTTCGGGTTCGAAACGTCGTAGATGCGAACGCCGGCCATATGGCTCTTGTGGTCAGCCGTGTCTCTCACGCCGCCCTTCGCGCAATCCGTACGGTTGCCGTTGCCCTCGGCCGAGACGAAGAGCAGGTTGCCGTAAATCGACGGATCGCCCTGCGACGTGACGCACGGTACCACAGCGACCTTCACGGGCTTCGCCGGATTCTTCACGTCCCAAATCGAGAAGCCGGAGAAGTTGCCCTGGTAGACGTAGTTGCCGTGGAACGCGAGATCCGAGTTGATGAACGTGAGGCCTGCGACCGAGTCGAACTCGGCGGGCTTCGGCGTGAACGAGACGAGGCGCATCCCGCTGGCAGCCGTTCCGGCATCGAGACGGCCGGCTTTGAGTCCGTTACGCGGATCGTTGCCGGTCGGATAGGTCTGCGCAAACAGCATCGTCGCTGCTGCGAGCGTCAACGTGGCGGCAAGTAAGGAAGTCCTGCGAGCTTTTCCCATCAGGTGGATCTCCGGTGGTGGTCTCAAAGGTTGGCGAGCATTTGGTGCATTAAGTCGATCTCGGCGGTCTGAACTGTCACGACGTCGTTCGCGAACACCGAAACGTCGACGTCCTGCGCTGCCAGCGGTGAGGCAAGGAGATCCTCCACCATCTTGAGCGCGCCCTCATGGTGTTGGATCATGAGGTTGAGAAACTCTCTGTCGAAATCGGCGCCCTTCGAGGCGTCGAGGTCTTTGAGCTGCTGCGCCGTCAGCATTCCCGGCATCGTCATCGTTCGCCAGGATCCGGTGTCGGGCGCCGCTTGCTTGTGGGCGACGAGCCATTCCTGCATGAGCCGAATTTCCGCCTGCTGCGACTGATCGATCTTGTTGGCGAACTTCAGGACGCGCGGATTGGCTTGGCGCGCCGCGGCCATGCGAGACATGTAGATGGCCTGCGCGTGGTGCGCGATCATGCCCTGCATGAAGTGCACGTCCGCCGCGGTATACGTTGCGCCGGTGGGGATGGTCACCGGCATCGACATGCCGGCCATGCTCTGCTGCATCGGTGCGGCGGTCGCCGCAGCGGCAGCGGGTTTGTCAGCCGATTTTCCCGACGAGCAGGCGAAAACCAGCGGGGACAGGAGGAGTGCAGCGACTGCGCTGCGAGCCTTGGGTGTGTTCATGCTTCGACGTCTTTTCGCTATGGGGACGCACGGGGGGCCAACTGCCACGGTATCGTTCAGACAGGACCCGGGCTAGCGCGAGAGCGCTCACCTCGCGGGGCGACGCGGCTGAAATCGCACGTCCGCCGGCCGCTTCGAGATGCCTGCTGAAAGACGAACGTGCCACGACGCCCGAACGTTGCGCCGTCAGCGGTCAGGATGCCTGTGAAAAATCGGTCCTGACGCGCGAAGTCCGAGCTTAGCCGCGCCCGTTGTAAAAGCTGGGCTGTCCGCGTAGCTGCAACCCGAGATGCGCCACGAGTTCGACGCCAATGAAGCCGATTCCACCCATCCACCACGCCGCCCATTGCCCGGGCTCGAAATGCGCGAGCGTCATCGCCGTCAGCCACATGCCCAGTCCCATCACGCTGCCTCCGACGAACCACACTGCGATGCGCGTACCGACCTGAACCGCGCGCGCCGTGGACAGGCGCGGACGCAGCCAGTTGAGGAACCACAGCTCGAGCCAATGACCTCCGAGCGACACCCACAGCACCACGAGTATCGCGACCGGCCAGCGCGCGAGTCCGCCTCCCGTCAGGCGCGCGAGCAGCGCACCCACAATCAGCGCGATCGCAAATGTGCGCGTAATCGTGCTGCGAAGAGGTTCGCGAAATAGCTGCCAGTCTGTGGTCATCGGCATGACTCGAGTCAGTCGCAGCGGCCAAATAGATCGCGCTCCGGCGATCGCCGCTACCGTGTCGGCGCCGGCGGTAAAAATCGCCACGCGACATGTCGATTCTGGCCAGGCTCGTTCGACGCATAAGTGAAGGCCCGATTCGCCATCAACTGCGCGACGCTCGCGGCGCGAGGCGGACCCGACTACAAGCCCATCAACGGAGATTTGAATGCGAAAGCTGATTGTGTCCGAGTTCATGTCGCTCGACGGAGTAATGCAGGCGCCCGGAGGGAAAGATGAGGATCGAGACGGCGGATTCGAACACGGCGGGTGGACCATGCCTTACTGGCACAATGACATCGGCCAGAGCTTCGGTGCTTTAATGAAGGACACCGATGCATTCCTCCTCGGTCGCCGCACCTATGTGACACACGCCGACGCGTTCGAGCCCATGCCCGTGGGCGATCCCTTCGGCGACTTGATGAACGCGCCAAAGAAGTACGTCGTGTCTCGTACGCTCACAGAACCCAAGTGGCGTAACACGACGATCATTCGCGACAACGTGATCGAGTCCATCCGCGCGATCAAAGCAGAGCCGGGCAAGAACATTCTGACGGATGGCAGCAGTCAACTCGTGCATGCCTTGTTCGCGCACGATCTCGTCGACGAGTTGCACCTACTCCTCTACCCACTCACGCTCGGCGGCGGCAAGCGAGTGCTGCCACACGGGTTGCATGCGACATTCACGCTGGAGTCGGTGAGGCCGTATCCGAGCGGTGTCGTTGGGCTACACTATCTTCGGCAGCGCAGCTAACGCTTCTTATCGAAGCTTCTTCGCGGATCGGTTGCGCCCGAATTGGTGAAGCACGAGGCTCGACACCGATCCGCTCGCGTCGCGGACGAACGTGATCTGCGCATCGACGCTCTTGGCGAAAAAGTCGGCGTTGCTCTCGGGCCAAAGCTGCGCCGGCTCGCCTCCCAGACTCGACCGAACGAAGAGCGCACCGTTCTGCAGCGTGACGTCGAGTTCCATGCCCGCTGCCAACTCATAGACGCCGACGTATCGCGACAGCGTCGACACCGGCACCTCGATCGCCACACGCACTTTCGGAGGCAGCGCCGACGGCGGCACCATGCCGAGGAGGCGCATGTACCCGGAGATCTGGCTGTAGTGTTCTGCTAGGTCAGTCTCGAACGCGAGCAGAGTGCTGGCGAGCGCCGGCGAGTCGAGTTTGCTCACGCGCTCCAGGGCCGCGTCGCAAAAGCGCAGTGAGGCCTCGAGGCGGGCGACGAGAGTGTCTTTCGGCCACCGTGCCTTGATGGTGTCCGCCAACGAATCCTTCGAGGTCCTCGCGCGCTTCGCGGCACCGAGTCGCTCACACAGACTGTAATTCGCGTCCTCGAGGTGTTGCGCGATGTAGCCGACGGTCTGCTGCGGAGGCGTTGGCCGATAGTCATACCGCGCCGCCGGAATGGAGTCGAACGCTGCGACGAGTCGGCCGCCGAAGATGTCGGCGAACCTGACGAATTGCTGGATCACGCCATTCGGCGCTGGCGTCGACTGACCAGCGAGCGCCGACGGAAGCGCAAATGCGAGAATGAGTAGGGCGCGACGGTACGCGACAAGCTTCGATTGGTTGAGCACGTCCGTTACTCGGCCACTGTCAGACGAGTGACGATGTCTCGGTACGCGGCTGCGATGAGCGCGTCGAGCGATGGCGAGTCGAGATCAACGCCAGGTCTGATCTTCACGTGACGCATGTGCTTGCCAGTACCCTGCAACAGACCTGCCGGATCCGGCAGCGCTGCGCCATGAAAAAACCCAACGTTGACGTGATCCTTGAAGACGCCAACGTAGGCAAACGGCGCATCGTTTACGCATGCGGTGGCAAGCCCATCATGCATGAGTTCTCGAACGTCGGTGCCAGCCCGCCGAACGGCGGCAAACCACGTCCGCGCGATTGAGCCAAGCTCCTTCGGTTCCACATCGAACCACGCATCAATCGCGGGAGCGCGTTCGACGCCGCCGGTGAATCGCAGCAATGCAGGCACCATGAACTCCTCTACGATGATGATTGTTCAGCGCTAACCGCGCCGCGCTGCCTCGATTGCCGCGATGTCGATCTTCTTCATCCGCATCATCGCATCGAACGCGCGCTTGGCCGCGGCGGGATCAGGATCCGTGATGGCTTTCGTCAACGCAATCGGCGTGATCTGCCAGGACAATCCCCATTTGTCCTTGCACCAGCCGCATTGGCTTTCCTCGCCGCCGTTGTCGATGATCGCGTTCCAGTAGCGATCCGTTTCGGCTTGGTCGTCGGTCGCAACTTGAAACGAGAACGCTTCGCTGTGCTCGAACACCGGTCCGCCATTGAGTCCGATGCACGGAATGCCGATGACCGTAAACTCGACGGTCAACACGTCGCCCTTCTTCCCGGACGGAAAATCTCCCGGTGCGCGGTGCACCGCGCCGACGGTCGAATTGGGAAACGTCTTGGCGTAGAACCGCGCCGCATCTTCAGCGTCGCGATCGTACCACAGGCAAATCGTATTCTTCGCTGGGTTCACCACGTCAGGTCTCCATCAGGCGTTCATGATGCTAGGATGTCGCGGACTTGACGCGCTCGCGCTCCGGCGTCGCGAAATCGTAGAATACGCGAAATCGGTTCCCGTCCGGATCCGCTGCGGTGAATTCGTGCAGGCCCCACGACTTCGACTCAGGCTCGGACAACAGAATGGCGTTCGTCGAACTCCACGCGCGATGCAGATCATCGACCTGACCCTTGCTGTGCAAATTCAGCCAGGTCAACACGGGACTCGCATTGCCGTATGCTTCGCGGAAGCTTGGGCCGGCGAGGAAGAGCCGGCAGTGATCGCGCGAGATTCCCGCCAACGCGATGTCCGACGCGAGCCAATCGATGCTGAAGCTCAGCTTGTCACGGTAGTACTCCGTGGCCGCGACGAGGTCTGACACTGGAATTTCTGGCACCGCGCCCGGCAGTTCAGGAATCATGAACCTTCCTGGGATGGGTGTTGGATCGGATCTCGAATGACGATGCAAAATACCACGAACTGATGTGCTTCAAGGACTCGTCAGTCCGGCCCGCTCGGCAAGCCGTCGATGAAGGCGCGTATCTCGCGGAGGACGTCTGCCTCGTTGGACCGAAACACGAAGTGGTTCGCACGCGAAAGCCGTACGACCCGTGCCTGCGGAACGCCGCGCTCGAATGCGTTGACCTGCACCGCGGTCGCCGAATCCACCTCCGCAACGATCGCACGCATCGACGGGTCGTTCTCCGCACCGGGCGGGGCTGCTGGAGGCGATGCGAAGATTGCGAGTACGGCGCCGTGAATCTCCGTGTACTTTCGCTGCCCGGAAATGATCGCGTACGGAATCCGTGCAAGCGGACGCTGTGCCGGGCCATTTGGCGGCGACGGCTCCTGCAGGAGCAGTCGAAGTTCGTTCAAGAACTTCGGGAGGACGGTGTCAGCCAGTCCGACCATCGTCTTTCGCCTTTCCCGTGGACCGACGCCCGATCCGAATCGCAATGTGCCGAGCTGCCGGATGATCTCGTTGGCATCGATCGTCGGATTGCCGTGCGACGGATCATAAAACGCGTAATCGTAGCCGGCGTCGAGATACACGAGACCAGAGACCTTCTCGGCGTGGCGAGACCCAACGGAACTGAGTTCCTCCCCGGCCTGCGAGTGCCCAGCGAGCACAGGTCGCCGCAGCGCGAGCGAATCGATGACGGCCAGAACGTCGTCGCCGAGTGTGTCGGCGTCGTACCCGAACGGTGGCGAATCGGAGCGACCGAATCCCCGACGCGTCACGCCGTAGACGTGATAGTTCGCCGCAAGCTTCGGCGCGAACGTATCGAAGTCGTGAGCCGTGCCGCCCAAACCAGCGAGCAGGACAACCGGACGTCCTGATCCGCCCCAGTCGAGCACTTCCAACTGCACGTCTTTCTCGACGCGGACGAATCGTGTTTGGTGCGGCGAGGTATCTGGCGCCTTCTGTGCCTTTGTTGCCGACGCCGCGAGCGAGGCAACCATGCTGACGCAAATCAGCAGCAATCGCATTTGTACGCCCTCTGTTTTGTTCTTCGTCCGCGCCGTCGATGAGGTGGGTGCGGCCGCAAGGAAGACGTGTGCTGTCCTCGTCGCGCTGCCGTGGCGCGTCGCGCGAATGTACCGCTATCAAAATCCGGCGGGCATTAGATGCGCGTTACACTTTCATTAAGCGCGGAGTTCAATCCGCACGCGACAACGCGGAGTAGTTTCGACGACACGGAGGATGCCGATCAGTAGCGCGGCAGAGAGGAACGAGTCAACGCGGCTTTCACGAGTGTCTCGGCGTACATGTTCGCGATACTTGCCGGCGTCGTAAACGACAAGCCACGTCGCCAAGCTTCGGGCGCTTCGGGATGAACGCCCGCCAGAATCAACCATCCTTGGCCAGACGCCCCTTCGACTATGGCGGGTGTTCCATCAGGATACTTCCCGACCACCGTTCCCCAGCCCGAGAGTTCGGGACCATCCTCCCAGTATTGCTCGATCGGCGCGGCGTTGACGCCGGCAATCGGAATGATGGCTTTCCGAATCCCCCGATTCTCGGCGCTGTAGAAGCCGAATCGTACTCCCGAGGTAAGGTCAAAACTGTTGTAGTAGCCGTGGCCATTTCCAGCGAGGAAAGCTCCGGCGCAGATGCCGAGGTAGTTCACGCCGCCCTGCACGGCATCGTGAATCGCGGCCGTGGTGCGCGGCGTGAGGCTGGCGCTCATGTCGATGAAGTTCCCGCCCGGCACGATGATCAGGCGGTACGCCATGAGCTGGGGCGCGCTCATGCGATTCAGTTGCGATGACGTTGCGGTGGCGAACTCGAGATGGCCGCGTTCGAGGACTCTCTCGACCGCCGCCGCATCTCCGGCCGACGTTCCCGTTCCCGTGAACAGGAGAATCGGAGCATGAGTGCTCCGCGCCGATGGCTCGCAGGCAATCATGCCAATGGCGACGAGCAGGACCAAAACAGCGTGCATGTGGGGACTCGCGTGGTCTCGTGCGGGCATTGTGGTGGCGGTGGTCACTCGCTTCAAGGCCGACGCCCCTTTTCCTCAGAAGCTGTCGCACGGCCGGGTCAAAAGACTTAGTCCGACGCTGACGCGCGCCGAGGCGGTTCGATCGCAGCAAGGTCCACGCGCACCAGACCAGTATGGTCCGGGTTTACGACATAGCGAATGGTGTCGTAGCCGTCGGCGATGGCCTGCGTCAACCAAGCATCGACCCAATCATACGTCCGTACTGCGTCGCCGACCGAGTACTCGACGCACCGATCAGCGCAGTCGAGTTCCTCGATGAGCCACGCGACGGATTGCCATACTGCGCTCGCACTCGCGAAGCGGCGTGTGTCGCCATGCCGAAGATCGTGCATGGATAGTCCCCCTCAAGCAGTGTCGCGCAACCCCTCGCCAATATTTTATGGTGCGCGAACCGCCCGAACGTCGCGCACCTTCGTATTGTCGGAGAGTCGCAGTTCACCAACGAGGCTATCGTTGTGTGCGCGAAACTGCCAGGTGCCCAGCGGGATTGCACACGCCACCGATCCAGCTGGCGAGATGAAGTGGCAGGCAAGAACGCCCATCTCTTCTTCCTCGCCACGTACGATCTTTCGCGCGTCCACGGTGAGGCTGTCCGCGGCGTTCGTGCGCGCGATTCGATAGACGACGACTTCATCATTGCACGCTGAGGGGCGAACCAAGCACGTCGAGGTGCCGCGCCAAGTGCCTACGAGGGTCCGCGCCGCCGGTTGTGGGGATGGCGACTGAGCGCCGATCGCACCCGCGAGCAGACTCGCGACGGCAACGCTGGCAACTATAATTCGCATAATCTACTAAACTCTCATGCTCACTTGGGATGTGTCGAGCGCAGCCAACCGGCCGTCGAGGATGGCTGGACCTCGGGGTCGAACATCACACCGCATCCAGGTCGGGGTGTCGTCCGTGCCAGCTCGTCGCTTCCTCGTATGCGTTGGCGATACGGCAGAGCAGTGGTTCACTCAACCGGCGGCCAGCAAGTTGGATGCTGTAGGGCAGGCCGCCCGGCGAGAATCCGGATGGCAGACAGATCGTTGGCGTCCCAGCCAGGTCCATCGGTGCGGTAAAGTCCATCGCGCGCGGCGCGGCCGCGCCCCAAGCTTGGTGAAGCCCGGCGGCCGGACCTGTCTGAATGGCTCGCGTCACGCGCCATGCGGGAGCGCCGCCGGCCGGACACGCCATAGCGTCAACCGAGTCGAGCACTGCGGCGAATTGTGCGTTGAGTTTTGAACGCGTCGTCCGGGCCTGGGCGAGATGCTCGGGCGCCACACGCGCTCCATCCGCGAGAAAGTCGCGCATGTAAGGACCATACTCGGACGCGTGCGACGGATATGTCGCCGCCTGTGATTGCGCCATCTCGGCTGCCGCGATGGTCCGCCAGGTATCGAGCAACGCCGACAGGTCGGGCATACGGACATCGACGATCCGCGCGCCATGAGACGCGAGCACGCGGAGCGCTTCTTCGAGTGCGGCCGCATCGCCTGCGTCAACACCTTCTAGCGCGTACTTCCGATCGATGCCAATCCGGACGCCGCGTGCGTCCTGTGTGAGATCTCTAAAAGCGTTCGGCGGCGGCGCGTCCAGTGACGTGGCGTCGTTGGGATCGCGTCCCGCAATCGCATCAAACAAAATGGCGACGTCGCCCACCGTGCGCGCCATCGGCCCCACATGATCGAGCGAGTCGGCGAACGTCAGCACGCCGTATCGGCTCACACGACCATACGTCGGTTTGAGTCCGACGATGCCATTCGCCGAAGACGGAAACCGAATTGAGCCACCGGTATCGGTGCCGAGCGACGCGAAGCAGAGTCCCGCCGCTGTCGCGACGCCCGACCCGCTCGACGAGAGACCGGGCCAGTAGTCGGTATTCCACGGATTACGCGGCACGCCCAAGGTTGGACTGTATCCGGCCGACGCGACCTCCGTGAGATTCAGCTTTCCGAGGATCACAGCGCCGGCGGCACGCAACTTTGAGACGACCGTCGCATCGAAACTCGGCACGAAGTCCTTGTGCGCCAACGATCCACCCATCGTGGGGACGCCTGTCGTATAGAAGAGATCCTTCACCGCGATCGGCACGCCGTGGAGCGGCCCGCGGTAATTGCCGGCGGCGATTTCGCGCTCCGCGGCGCGTGCATCGGCGAGCGCCTGACCGCGCATGATCGCCGCGTAGGCCTCGAGGATCGGATCGAGCTTCGCGATGCGATCGAGCATGTGTTGCGTGAGCTCTACCGGCGAGAGTTTGCGTGTCGCAATGAGCTGTGCGACTTCGCGGAGACTCAGGTAGTGCAGCGCGTCAGCACCGCTGTTTGCGTCCGACCGAACAAATGACAACCGATCGAATGGAATGAGCGCGCCGGCGGCCAGGAGTCCGAGTGCATTGCGGCGAGACATCGCCGTTGCTGGACGCGTTGAAGATTCGTTGTCTGGCGTTGTCATGGCGATCGGTGCGGAAGGCGGGCTCGCAACCAGCGCATCTGCCCACGATGGTTGATCTCATCTTCGGCGACGTGAAACCACGCCCAATGCATGTTGATCCTCGGCGCGGCGCTGACGGTTCTATCCAACCAAGCGTCGTCGCGTGAGGCGAGCGCTTCTAGAGTCGCCTCGCGTACCTTCGCCAACTGTTCCAGATAGTGCTCCAATGGCTCGCCGCGCAATGCTCGCTGGCCCTCGGATCCGAGCTTCAACGGGATCGCCCACGTCACGTTCTCCTGCGACGACAAATTGCGGTCTTCGAAAGTGAGGATCTGGTAGGCGCGTTCTACCGCGACCACGTGGGCCAGGAGTGCACCGATCGAATTACTCCGATCATCGTGCAGATGATCCAGTTCAGGGATGGTCATTCCCTCGACGGCGGCAATCGTGGTGGACCGGGCGTATGTGAGCATGCCGACGAGTCTCCCGATTGCCGGCGCGTAGCCTGCTAGTGGTTCGATCCGCAGCGGTTCTGGCATCAACAAGAAAGGGTTGGTGTCACCTAACGGCGAGCCTCACTGATTGCGGTCGAAGATGCGCCCAATCTCCGCTCGATCGGTTGTGCGCGTCAACGCGAGAGTGAGAAGCACTCGTGTCTTTTGCGGGTTGAGAGGAGCGCGGCGGCGCGCGCCGGCAGAAGGACGAAGTTCATATCAGATAAGAGCGCGCCGAGCGCGCACAATCAATAGTCGGTCGCGATCGGCTACGCGTTTGACGGTCGAGGCCGTGCACATGCGGCGACCGCGCAGTAACGTTCAGACGGTGAGTGCCTAGAAGGACGGGCGCCGCACGTTTCGTTGCCCGTCCGGACGCTTCCCACACAGGGGTGCACGCTTGAGCCGACTTCCTCAGGACATCCGATACGCCGCGCGAAATTTGGTGCGCAGTCCGGCGTACGCATTAGCCGCGATCGCGGTCCTTGGCCTCGGGATCGGGGCCGCCACTGCGATATATGCGGTCTGCAACTCGGTACTGATCGAACGCCTCCCTGTTGCGGATGAAGACCGGGTCGTCGTGATGCGGCCGATGGATGTCGGCGGAAAACGTCTCGGTGTCCCGCAGGAATACCTCGATGAGATTCGACGCGACAGCGCGGTCGTGCGCGGCGTCGCCGGTGTTCAACGCCCGGGCAACCCCTTCCCATACCGCTACGGTGATCGGGTTGTCTCGCTGACCGCCGTCCCGGTCTCCGGCGACTTTTTCGCGTTGCTTGGCGCCAAGCCGGCAGCTGGACGCTTCATCACTGAAGACGACGCGAAGAGCGACAGCGCGCGCGTCATGGTACTCAGCTACGCGACATGGCGTCGAACGTTCGACTCGGATCCGAACGTCATCGGACGCACCGTCACCGTGCCAGATTGGGCGCTCACGATGAAGATCATCGGTGTGGCCCCGGCTGGTCTCGTGTTTCCTGCCGGCGCGGATGCTTGGGTTCCGCTACCACGCGCGGCAAAATTCGTGGGCGTCGATATCATTGCGCGATTGCAGTCGGGACGATCGGTTGCTGTCGCCCGTGATGAGATTCTTGCCCTGATCCAACGCTCCAACCCGTTCGCAGCTATCCCGGGCATCCGCCTTACGCCACGATTCTCCGGCGTCGATGCCGCTCCGCTGCATGAAGTCGTGCTGGGCAACGCTCGCCCGGCACTCATCGTGTTGGCGATGGCAGTTTCCGTTCTTCTCCTCATTGCGTGCATCAACGTCGGCGGCCTCGTGCTCGTGCGCCTCGGCAGCCGGAGTCGCGAGCTAGCTGTTCGCCGAGCCATTGGGGCGAGCGCCGCGGATCTCATGCAACTGCTCGTGATCGAGAACACGATCGTCGGGCTTCTCGCCGGCGCGCTTGGCATCGGCGTAGCGAGTGCCGCACTTCGTGTTCTCACGATGGCTGCTCCCGCTCAGCTCCCGCGACTCGATGCGATCGAGCTCGCCGGAACGCCGATTGGAATAGGTGTCGCGGCGACGCTCGTCGCGATGGTGGTGTTCGCCTCGTTGCCCGTTTTCGTCGCCGCGCGCGTCGCGCCCTACTCCGTTCTTCGCGCGGACTCCCGCGCCGGGGTAGGCAAGACGGCGGCCCGAGGACGGCGGGTCCTCGTGGCTTCGCAAGTCGCGCTGGCCGTCGTGCTCCTTGGGGGTGCGGCCCTACTTGCGAGAACTCTAAACCACCTCGTTCGCATCGACCTCGGCTACGATCCGGGTCATCTGTCCGTTCTCTTATTCAGTTCCACGCCGAAGATCGACGCCAGTGTGCAGCAGGATTTCGAGCTCGGCCACCATTTGACGGCGCGATTCTCATCCGTGCCCGGAGTGGTTGCGGCCACCCCGATCGAGAGCATGCCGTTCAAGGGTTCTGATACCTTTATCGCAAGGCTAACGCGTGCTGACCTGCCCCAAGCCGAGGCCGACAAGGCCCCACTCGTCCCGTTCGAGTATGTCGGACCGGACTACTTTCGGACGTTCAGCGTAGCAATCGTCAAGGGCAGAGCCTTCCAATCGAGCGACACCAAGTCGTCGCCGTATGTGGTAATCGTCAGCGAGTCATTCGCGCAGAAGACGTGGCCTGGGAAGGATCCGATCGGGATGAGATTGCGAAGCCCGTTCGACACGAGCGGCAAGGCTGCCACCGTGGTTGGCATCGCGCGCGACACGCACTTTCGAGATCTCCGAAGTGCGACGTCGGTGGTGTACTTCGATTGGGAACAGGTGAATCCCTTCTGGAGCGGATTGATCGCAGTGCGTACGACCGCTCCACTCGCCGCGATGCTCCCAGCGCTGCGCCGCGCGACCGCGGACATCAGTCCGACTGAAGTGATGATCTGGAAGACGCACACGATGGATCAGTTGCTCGACGCGCCGCTGGCACAACCGAGACTCGATGCGCTCTTGTTGGGCGCATTCAGTGTGATCGCGCTCCTTCTGTGCGCCATCGGCCTCTACGGGGTGATGGCCGCGTCGATTCGCGCGCAGCAGCGCGAGCTCGGCGTGCGCCTCGCGTTGGGCGCGTCCCCGCGGGACATCGGCCGACTCGTGTTGGTGGACGCCGCTCGCATCGTCGGCGCCGGTGCCGTGATTGGTCTCGTCATCGCTCTCCTCACGGGGCGTTTACTCGAATCGCAACTGTTCGGTGTTCAGCCCACCGACCCCCTCTCGATCGGAGGCGCTTGCCTCGCGCTTCTTGCGATCGCACTTCTTGCGGTTTGCGTCCCCGCTTGGCGGGCAACGCGCGTGGATCCGATCGAAGTGCTGCGGGCGGACTGAGCGTAGCGACATCGATCGACTTCAACGTACGGTTCGGATGTGCGGCGGAGGACTTAGTTAGACCAAGCCAGCTTCGCGCCGGTAGTAATTGCGGGCCTTATTCCGATTGCCACAGTCGGCCATGCTGCACCACCGCCTTTTCCGCGCGTTAGAACGGTCTAAGAACAGCCAGCCGCAGTCTGCGGCTTCGCACTGGCGGACCAAGCCGCGCGAAGCGGACGTGAGAAGATCGGTTGCGGTCGTGAGGACAGGATAGAGCAGATAGTCGGTAGACCGCGCATTCGCTCGCCAAGCCCAGCCAACTTCTGCTCCGTCGACGGATAAACGCCGCTTGGCGGAGCAGACGTGCAATGCATTGCCAACCCGAGCAAGTGTGTCGGTCGGGATCGGGTCACCGCTGGCAATTGAATGGAATACGGCAAAGAGCTGTTCGCGGACGGCGCGAATGTGCTGCAGTGCCGCGGTTCCCGGCCGCGGGCCTAGGTTGATTGCCGCCCGCTCCGGCAACTGAGCCTGACTCGCCCACCGATGTACATCCTCGGCGCGTTGCAGATGGTCATGCTTCTTCTCCGGATCCGCTCGAAACGCCACCGTGTTGACGAAATCGAGCGCGAGATGTCCGGCGACGAACTGGAATCTGTAAACCCCGCTGTCCATGGCTTCCGTCCTGTTCAACCGTATGATCATATTCTATGCGGTTATGGTAGTCTAACCGCATGAAGCGACTTCGTATGGTTAACACGCCAAGAGCATCAACCGATCCGACTCAACGAAAGCAGATCGCCTGGATCGTCATCGCGGCGCTGTTGATCTTCGTCGTCGTGGTTGCCGACCTCGCGATAGGCGGCCGTCCTGATCCGCCAACGCTGCGCGCCACAGCGACGTTGCTCGATGGCACGTGGCGATTTCGGACCGGCGATGACCTGCACGGGGCGGAAAGCAATACCGACGATCGTAGCTGGGAGACGATCGATATGACCGCCTCGCCGGGTAGCCACGACGACGATGTGGGGCTGCCCGATTACGTCGGCGGCTGGATGGCGCATGGTCACTCCGGCTATCACGGCTACGCCTGGTACCGGCGTGCGGTGACGGTGCCGGCAGGGCGCGCATCGTGGGACATTCTCGGGCCGACACTCGTCGAGCACGGCTACGAGCTCTATTGGAACGGCCAGTTGTTGGGCGGTTCTGGCCGGATCGGCGCGGTTCCCAGAGTCGTCGGCACACGGCCGCTGCGCTTTGCGCTCCCCGCTGATGCAGCGGGAACTCGCGGTGTTCTCGCCATCCGTGTCTACATGCTTCCTGGTTCCGGATCCAGCGCAGACGGCGGCGGCATGCATAGCGCGCCGATTCTAGCGCCGCGGCCGATCAGCGATGGGCTCCACCGCGCACATTGGGGGCGAACCATTGCAGGCTACATCGCCGATGCCGTCGAGCCGCTCGCGATGTTGGTGCTCGTGGGCTTGGCGCTCGCGTATCGGTCGCGGAACAACTATGATGGTTTTCTCATCATTGCAAGCATTGCACTCGCGTTCATGGCAGAGCGGCGCCTCAACAATGCGATCGTCGCGTGGACCGACCTGCAGGACCTGAGGACGTATGCATGGCTCGCGTCGTGGATGTGGGTGCCGGCAGTGGCTGCATGGGCCCTAGCCTGGAACCGTTGGTGCGCGCGACCGTGGCGAAGCATCGATCTGTCGGCGGTGTTACTGGCGGCCGCAGCGATGATCGGGGCTGTGCTCCATTCTGCGAGCGTAACGCGCGTTGCGCGACTCGGGTTGATCGCGCTGTTTGTCGTGATCGGCGTGCGCATGGCGCGGGGCGGGACGATGCGAATTCTGGCGCTCGCCACGTTGGCGTCAATTGTGGTCGGGCTATTCGGTGGCGAACTGCTCGATCCGATCGGCGTGCCGGGCATCTGGTTTCCGTTCGGCATAGGCGTCTCTCGGACGCAGTACGTCTACGCCATAGTCATCCCGCTCCTGGCCGTATTGATCGTACGCACCTCGACTTCAATCGCGAATGCCGACCCGGTTAGCACGCGATGAACAGGTTGGCGACCGTCCGGGTTCGTCAACGGTGGAAATGTGCGCCACGATTATTCGGCGCTCGTTGGAGCGAGGCCACGTCATTGCTCGCCGCGCACAGGCTTGAAAACCATCAAGAGTATCGGCGCGTGATGGTGGCCGGTGATTGCCGCGAACAACGTACCGCGGAGACCGACCGATTTGCCGAGTGATGGTCGGAGTCGAGCGTAGCCGGCAGAATCGAGTACAAGCTGCACGAGCCGCACGTCGGCTTTCGCTTCGTTGTCACGGTCGGCGACTGTGCAAACTGCTTGCGGGAGTTGGAGATAGAAGCCAGTCTCCTTTTCGTCGTGGTTCGGATCCTCTCCGTAGCCCGGTGCGCCGTAGAACGTCCGTCGCGTGAGCTGGCCCGTAAGACTCACCGTATCGGGTTCGTACCGAAGGCAAGCAGGCCTAGGCGAGGCATTCGCCATGGGCAGCAGAGGTACAATGGCCAACAGGAGGGTCATCAATGTGGGTGTCACAACGATGTGCGGAGCGGTTTACGTCGGTGTGGCGGAATCCTCGAGTCCACGCGACGCCACATGAGCCAACGGGCGCGCAAGAAGCAAGAGCAGCACCCCGGCGAGGGCATACACGCCCCAGGCAAAAAGGACGCTGCGAATGTCCGTGGCGCCGTCGGATGCCTTGGTTGCGCCGGAGGCGGCCTTTAGGACTCCCCACAGAATCATCGGCGTCGCATAGACTAGCGCGATGATTCCCATCGCCCGGATGAACACGATCGCCAGCTTGGTATAGGTCACCTGTGCTCCGTTAGAGAGTTTGCTGCCATTCATCGGGCTGAAACCGGCGCACACTTGGCATCAGTACTAGCTCCGTCGTCACCTGCGACGATTGTAAATCCGACAAAGAGAAGTAAGTCGCGCGAAATGCACAGTGATTCCTTATCAGCTGAAACGATCGATAGCCAGCAGATGGATTGATCGCGATGAGCAACGCGAAAGTCTAAATAGAAGACTCACACGGCCGGCGGAACAGTATCAGCCTGGGACACACGTCACGCGCACTGCATCCTCACCAACACGATCGCTGGCAATAATGCGGAGCGGCGGCCTGGCGCCAGCAAAGTACGGCTTGCCGCCGCCAAGCACGAAGGGACGGAAGTAGAGGCGATACTCGTCGATGAGACCGAGGTCGGTGAGACTCGCCGCCAACACAGGTCCTGCGACGTCGATTTCACCGTCGACGTCCTGCTTCAGTCTGCGGACAAACGCGTCGAGGTTTTCCCCGACGAGGGTGGCGTTCGCGCCGACCGATTTCAGCGTACGTGAGACGACCCATTTCGGCAGCGCTCGCCACGCCGCCGCGAAGTCGTGATCGTCCGCATCCCACTCCGGTCGATCCTCATCCCAGTAGCGCATGATCTCGTAGATCCGTCGGCCGTACAAGCAGCCGGCCAGGCCTCGGACGTGATCCGTGAAATGACGGCCAAGCGCTACGCCAGGCGGAGGCAACTCATCCAGCAGGCCCGCAACGCCATCAACGTAGCCGTCGAGGGACTGCATCATGCCGAAAACAAGCTTAGCCATTCCCTCATACCTCCACGTCGGTGTCCGCACGGCATCGACAAACGCTCAGCGTAAATACCGGTCGTAGACCGCCCTATATCCCAACGCTTCTGCAAGTCGGCCGAACGTGGCAGTTAGAGCCACTTGCAGTGGGATTGGCATGCCGACGTCAAAGCTGCCGTGCTTCGTGTACGCGCGTCCCGTCGCAACGAGTTGCAACGGGTTTCTCGGCATCCCCTTCTTTCCGATGCGCCCCTCGCGCGCGAGTCCATGGATTGTCGCATAGGCTCCGAGCATCTCGTCCACCGCCCCCGGGGCCGAAGCGCCGAAATCACTCGTCTGCCTGTAGACCATTTTGCCTGATCCCACGTTCCACGGATGTAAGTGGGCAACGTTCGGCGGCATGACGACACTTTCCCCAGCCGCGAGCCGGAATTCCTTGGCTCCCAGTCGGTAGGCAGCCGAGCCCTCGAGAATCTCAAAGGTCTCCGTCCATGTTCGATGCAGGTGCGCTATAAATGCAGCCGCGGCGCCTTCCGGACAATGAACTTCGAGCACCCACCCGCGGCCCGATGTCTCTCGAGCGCCTTGCAGCACGACAGTACGAGTCTGCGTAACTGGGTCCGTGGTCTCGAATCCCGGGCTGATCATGCATACTCCCTATGAGGAAGAGTGACGTATTCGGGTGGCGACTCGGCCTATTCGCGCCTAGGTCCTGCTAGAAGAAACCCGCCTCCGTGACATCCGCAACATCATCGAGTAAGTCTTTTTGCGCGTTGACCAGATGCAGGGGAGGAGCGGCTGGCGATGCCGAGCCCGACACCGCTGCAAGTCCGCGGGAAGGGCTTTCCGAGTGTACTAGCGCGCGTCGTTGGCCGCGCGCATCATGAATCGCATCGAGAAAGTCTTTTACGGAAACTCGGAGAACAATATGAAGATGCTTGCGGCAGTTTTGGCGTTGGCGCTTCCCGTTGGCCTGTTTGCTCAGACACCGGCTGCGCCCGCAGCGGATCCGATCACGGCGGCGTTCCGTGTTCGGACAATGGGCCTCCAGCGCAACTTGGCACAGGCGTTCGATTCAATTCCAGAATCAAAGTTCGGTTACAAACCGACGCCGGCGCAGCTGACGATCGGGTACATCGCGCAGCACTTGGCGAGCGACAATTATCTGTTCTGTAACAACTTTGGCCCGATGAAGGCGACGATCGCGGCGAAGGACACCACGACCGCAGACTCGATCAAGGCAAAGTGGCCAAAGGACACGCTCGTCGCGAAGGTTAAAGCATCGTTCGCCTTCTGCGAGAGTGCATTCGCACAACTCAATGATGCGAAGTTGGCGGATGAGATCACGATGACGTTCGGCGGAACGTCGCGGAAATCATCGCGGGCGCAGATGGTGCTCGGCCACGCGCTCGACATGGCGGATCACTACAGTCAGTTGGCGAACTACATGCGGCTGAACAACATCTTGCCGCCGAGTGCGTTGCCGAGGCCGGGGCGCGGGGGGAACTAGCGCGTTCGTAGGGAGGACGGTTGCTACCGTCCTTCCTGTCGAAAGTACGGTCGCGACTTCACGAGCAACATCACGATTGGAAACGCGAGTGTGAGGCCGCCGATCACGAGGCCGAGCAGTGCGGTGCGAATGTCGGCGACACCGGTGCTCAGTGCGGTCCAATACGTGGCAATGCTAAGTGGGACGAAGAAGAACGTTCCCGTGAACAGGCCGGGAGAATATCGCCCTCGTGTGCGGATGAATGGGAAGATGTGCATCAGCACTGCATTGATCAGTTCCAATCCGGCGTAGGTCAGCACGGCCAAGGGGAGCGAGGATATGCGCCGCATATGCCGCCATCCCCAACCAAGCTAGAGTCTCCATCGTCATTTGGTGGCGACGCTGTTCATCGCCGCTTCAACTTCGCGCGCAGCTCGTCGAAGAAGTTTTGCACGACCACGAGCTTCGGCGTCCCCGCCATCTCGGCCCAGCTGTTATCTCGCACCATCAGAAAACGCTGATCATCAGGCGTGATCGCAAACGTGCCCGGAGAAAGGGAGCCGTAGCGGACTCCAGCGGGCACCGCGAATAGCACGCGGGGCGGCTCCGCCGAAAAGGGCGGACCCGGATTGATCCTCACTGCGTTCATCTTCCCGCCAGCGACGAAGAACAGCTCGTGCCCGTTGTGCGCCCAGAGCGGAGCACTGCCACCGCCCCTTGAAACTTGCCACTTGCCGCCGCTCACATCGGGGAATGGGCGGACGAACACCTCATTCGTGCCCTGCTCGTTCGACACGTACGCTATCCAATGGGAATCCGGCGATAGCGCCGCGGCCCTTTCGTCGAATCCCGTTGCCACGATCGCGCGCGCCGCGCTATCGGTTCCTGGGTGCGCTGCGAGGATGTCTCCCTGTACCGAAGTCCCGGCCGATTTGGTTTCGCCGAGCACGATCCACCGGCCGTCAGGACTCGAGAACGCGTCAGTCGGACCGTCCTTCGCCCAGAGGAGCTTTGGTTCTCCGGTGCCGTCGGCGGGCTGCTCCCAGACGTTGAACGATTTCGCCGGCCGAGTCGTGCCGGTCGGAGTGGGCCGGTCCGAGAGAAACGTGATGGATCGTCCGTCTGGCGTCCAAGCGGGCGATCGATCCTCGCCGGGGTGCAACGTGAGCCTCGACACCGGCCCAGTCGGCAACTGCTTGATCCAGATATCAGTGCCAAGCTCAGTCAGCTGCGTGAGTGCGATGCGGCGTCCGTCCGGCGACAGTGCAAGTCCCCAGTCATTCTCTATAGGGCCGGCGTACGTTCCTCCCGTATTCACGTGCCACGAGGAATCCACCGGCTCGACCTGCCCCGTTCGATTCACCCACACCAGGGCGGCATTTGGCACTGGCCCAGGCGCGAATTCCTGGCGGCCCAGTAGATAATATGCGGTTCCGTCGCCCGAGACTAAGAATCCCGGAGCCTGAACTCCGTCGAGCACAGGCACCGGCTTCCCGCTCGGGGCAAGCGCCGAATTGTCCCACGGCGCAGCCATGAGAGTGCCGGAGCTCGTCAGGTACAGCACGTGTCCGGAGGGAACGTACCAGGCACCGATGGCATCATCGAACAGCGCCCGAACCGTATCCCGCCGCGCGTCGTACACGTACACTCGGCTCGGACGACAACTGACGCTCCCCACGCACGTCGTCATGTGTGCCGAGAACAGGAAGCCGCGCGAGGACGGGAGTGGTGTGGGCAACCACGGGTAGCGGTCGCCGACCATCGCGGATGAAACGATCACCTTCGACGTGGGTTCTCCGGAGCGCACGCGACGAAGCGCGTGGCCGCCGATGTCGTAGTACACGATCGAACCGTCTTCCAGCCACGCTCCACGATTGAAGGTCGCGTCGACTGAATCCGCGAGCTTCAGGGACGTTCCGCCCGTGCTCGGGATCCGCCGCAGTTGGCCGTTTGCGACGAATCCGATCCACGCACCGTCGGGCGAGAAGAAAGGTCCAGAGCCACCTTCCGTGCCGGCGAGCGGGTGCGCGGCCACTTCGTCGCGGCCCTTGATGTAGAGTTGTCCCGGCCCCGTCAACGGATCACGAAATACTAAAGACGCTCCGTCGGGTGAGAGCGCTGCCTCGACCGCGAACGTGAGTCCGTCGAGGTTACCGGCAGCGCCCAGTGTGGTGAGATAACGGGCGACGGATGTCGTTCGACTCGGGCGAACCCAACCCCAGATGGCCAACGCGCCGATCAGCATGGTGACGGCGATCAACGCAGGCAGCGCGATCCGTCGGGAAGCGAAGCGCGCGACGCCGATGTTCGTGGCACCCGCGACGGGCACCGTGAAAGCGGGATTATGAAGCGCTTCGGAAAACGCTTTTGCGCTGTCGAAACGGTCCGCTGGTAGCTTCTCCAGGGATCTCGCTACCGCTGCCGCGACGTGCGGTGGTACCGCCTTGCGCAGTTCTCTGACCGGCCGGGCTACGTCGGTCACGATCTTCATGATGATCATCTGCGCCGACGAGCCGGTGTGCGGCGCCTCGCCCGTCAGCGATTCGAACAGTACGGAGCCGAGCGAGTAGATGTCCGAGCGGCTGGTGATGTGCTTCTCCGCCGTCGCTTGCTCTGGCGACATGTAGTGCGGCGTGCCCAACGACAACCCCGTCTCCGTCATCCGGCCGCCGGCCGCGGCGCTCACCGCCAGCGCAATTCCGAAGTCTGCGACGATCGCGCGACCGTCGCGCAAGAGGATGTTTTCGGGTTTGATGTCCCGATGAATAACACCTTGCTCATGCGCATACTGTAATGCAGCCGCTACCTCCGTGGTGATCCTCACCGCCTCGTCGATACCGAGCTGCTGCTCGCGGTTGAGCTTTTCTCTGAGCGTTTCGCCCTGGATGTACGGCATGACGTAGTACAAGAACCCCGTGCTGCCGTGCACCGTCGTGGTGCTGCCGCTGTCGTACAACGGCAGAATGTGCGGGTGCTGGAGTTGTGCAGTGGTCTTGATCTCCTGCACGAACCGGTCGGCGCCGAGGGCCGCGGCGAGCTCGGGCCGCAGGACCTTCAGCGCAACTTTGCGGTCGTGCTTCAGATCCTCGGCGAGATAAACGGTGGCCGTGCCGCCTTCGCCGAGTCGGCGCTCGATGCGGTAGCGGTCGGCGAGCGCGATGGAGAGGGTTTCGGTGATTTCAGCCATGCGCCTCGTTCAGCGTGCAGCGTGACACTGCGTTGTGGTCCGGTCTACTCGTTGGTTGACCAGGGACTCAGTTCGGGGAGCGTTCCGGTCCACCGTGCGGAGTACGCCCGTGTGCCGATCGTCTTCGAACACCCCCCAAGCTCGAGGGCGGAGAGTTCGTCACCGGCCTCGACGACCGCTGGCACGGAGACTCCCCCCTTTAGAGTAGCGCGGTGAGGCCTAAGGCCCTAGGTCACCTTCGGGGCGAACCAAAGAGAGCGCGCGGCGGAGCCGCGCGCCATCCTTAGCTCGCCTAGTCGCCGACCGCGACTGGCGGCGGCGGTAGGCGAATCGTCCGATCACCCGAGGCTTCTTGCGCCGACCGAACTGACGATCCGCCCGTTCTGGCCAATGGGCGCGCGTGGAAGCGTCGGGGTGCGGATATCACGTTGGCGGCGTCCGGAATGCAGACACCAACAGCAACGTGGCAATCGGTCCAAGGAGCAACGACAGCAGAAACCAATTCACTCCGGATCGTCGCCGTGATTGCGCTAGGCCTGCGTTGATCAACGCCAACGTGCCCCATCCAACGGCATAGTTGCTTGATTCGTTCATGAGGTCGCCTTTGAGTGGCTTGTTTGCCTGTCTGACGCCCGAGCTTAGTCGCAGGCGAATCAAATAGGAGTGAATGCGCAGTATTCACAATCCTTAAATTGCTCGGCACCTGCAGCGGACGTTAGACCGTGCGATCGAGATGTCGATGCACAAACTCCGCAAGTGCCTCAGGAAGGGGTTGGCCACTCCTGCGCGCACGCTTACGGAGGCGCTTCGCCATTTGGCGGCATCGTTCGGGCGTCGATTCCGCCTCAGCATCAAGTACCTCGGCGATGTACGTCGGAGGAAACCGGAGCACCTGTTCATCTCCCAGCCAGGAGCGCCCGCGCCGTTCAAGTTGGCTGAAGCTGAAAACGGCGACTACCGACGCGATGAAGAGGTAGAATAGCCCCTCTCCGGACCACGTCGAACGGAACTCGACATTTGATCCTCGCCCGGTGTGCCAGCCGCCGTTCGTCTCAATGATGCCGATTGCGAGCGCGAGAAAGTATCCGTACCAGCCAATGAGCTCACTCGCGAACCGTCCCCATCGATGCCGGCCGAAGCGGCGAAGAACGTGAGCCCGAACGAGAAAGGCCAAGCCGGCAGTGCCCAGCGCAACGAGTATCCAAGCCGCGTCAGTCACGACTCGAATAGAGTGGCCGGTGCATCGAACTCCCGCCGCTCACTCCGGTGCAATGAGCGTCTCTATTGCGCGCAATACTGACGGCGGCACCGTCGTCGCGGCCCATGCATACTGCACGGCGAACACGGCGCCGGCGAAACCGAGGGCGAATACGAACCGCTCAACAACTGCGCCGGGCACGAGCCCGAAGGCTGTGACGCCTATTCCGGCCGCGCTGACCCAGAGACGCGAGAATGCCGGGATTGTCCGAACTATCAATCGCTCGTGCCGCCGTTGAATGACCAATTCGCCCGCTCGCATCCAGTTTACGAGCGTGAAGCGACCCGCCGCCGGGTTGGCAGGCACGTGGCATCGAACGACATCCGCGCTAATCGCATCGAGTTGAAGACCCTGATCCTGCAGTGCATTCGCAAGGGCTGGCAACGATATCGTGGCGAGATTCCGAGAGTGTAACGTCATCGCTGTTCTGCCTTTCATCCGTACTTCAAATGTGGCTACCTAACGCGCAGCTCCGGCGCTCGGCGGTTGCAGCGTTGGGTTAGTGAGCGGATCTCGGAGGTCGCGAGCGACGGTCCGGTGAATTCGGATCAGTATCCCCCGGCGCCGAGTCTTGCTCATCGAGCGATGCCTTCTCGGGCCGACGGGTGAAATCAATCATCCACCCAAAGATCTCGAGGAAAATCACAAGAGCGTCGCCAATCGACTCCAACATTCGCGTGGCCTCCGCTCGCCCAATGCTCTACGTAAGCTGTAAGAGAATCATATAAGAGTGCTCGTGGGGCGACCACCATTTAATGGCCCGTTGACAGCGTCATTGTTCGCTAGGCGGCTTGGGCGCTCTTCGCGGCGTTAAGATGGCCAAAACCGCGGCCGCGATGAATAGCGCAGGAACGTCGGCGACGAGGTGACCGTGATCCTGCGAACCCGAGAGCGCTTGAACCGCCATGACGGTTCCGTGCACGAAACTCGACCAGATGGCGAACCAGATTAGGCTGAGATGACGGAGGGGGTCTCGCGCGGCGATCAGCAGGAAGATCCCAAGCGTGAAGTAAATGCCGACTATCATCTGCTCATAGCGAGGGTGGTGAGGTTCCCACCTCCACCCCGCTGGCCAAATGAGCATCAAAGGGCCGAGCGCCATGCAGACGATTCCGAGCGCGAGGAGCGAGATTCGTAGAGCCTGCAGTCGGCGAGGTTTCATGGTTGAGAAGCGAATGCAAAGCATTCGCGATCCTTAAAATCACTTGTGACCGGCAACGAACCGCCCGCCGAGGCGTGGGCGACTAAAAATTGGGGCACCAGGCCATAACGGGCCACGTCGAGGACGAAGGCCATCCCGCGCCAGTGCGGATCGTTCCGGACATGTCGCTGCCTGTTGTCGCGCGCAATATGCCGAAACAAGCGCGTTGCCTCCACGTGTCTACCTCCGTCGTATCCACGCCCAGTTGCTCGCGAAATAGAGCGACGCGCATCGCTCGGACCCGACCGCGCGTCCCTGATCGGAGCTGGAGACGAACACTATATGCGCCGACACAAAAGTGCGCGGTGGGATTGCACCGCGCCCTGGGCGACAAAATAGTCGCCCTCGCTTCAGCGTTCGTTAGCGCGCAGGTACACGGGGGCCATGCAGCGGTCGCGCTTCGTCGAAATCCGCCTCACTGTTGCACCAGATCAAAGTCCAAAGGTGCGACTTGCCGAGGCGACGCAGCGCCTCGTGACGATGAGAACCGTCGTGCATGCCGAGCGGGACATTGCGCTGGCCTAACGCTCAAATTCAGCTGCAAAGAATTCTAATACGAGTGCGCGAGCAATCGCGCACCATCAATAGCGATCCTTTGGCAGCTTCAACGTTCGTTAGGCGCTTGACGCAAGGGACTCCGAACTGCGCCGGCGGCAGCGCGAGACCTATAGCCGCGCGCCGGCCCGACGAAAATCCATGGTCCAGTTGATTTCCCAGCTGGTGCCGGCATCGCCTGAAAATGCTTGCTCCCATCGCGGGTTGGTGAGGTCCGCAGTGAACCAGTTGAAACGAATTCGGATCGGCGCACCGTTAAGCGTGTCATCGGCGTAGAACGTGCCGACACCTTCGTCGAACGAGCCCACAACCGGCACGTCGATTTGACCAGGCGCTCGCGCATCAAGCCACCAGATGGACCATTGCCCGCTACGCGGGTCGAACGAGCGCAATGCGATTGCCCGATACGACCCATCCGGAAGATGGAGCAGGTTGTCTTCTACGTTGCCGTACCCGCCCAGGACCTTTTGGGTCGACATCTCGCCATCGAATTCGACCCAGTCAGTACAGCCTACGAGCCTTTCTCGAAGACGGCGGTGTCTTACCTGCCAATCGCCGACGGCGAAATCAAAATCGGAGGGGGCGTTCGCTGCGGTTCGAAGTCCCACGTTGTTGTTCCTTCCAAGGATTCGTCACTATGTGGCAGCGTACCGCCTGAGTTCAGCTGCAGGCGAGTCAAATAAGAGTGCATGCGAAGCATGCGCAATTCTTAAATCGCTTGTCAGCTGCAATGTTCGTTAGACGTCACGGTCGAGATGCCGACTTCCAGGCCGCGTATCGCGCGCCGATGACCGCCCGGAGCCCCCGGTAATTCGCCTCCGAATACACCACATGAAACTCAGACGGTAGTGTGCGCTGCAGAGCCCGCGCGTAATCCTTTAGATACTGGCCGTGCTCGAAATCGAAGTAGAACCGCGCGAACGCGTTGCCCACCGCGCCCGTCAGCGGCAGCGCACGTTAGACGACAGGCGCTTGGGGACGGCCCTATGGAATCCGGCGCTTATTGGCTTCGTCCCAGAGATACCGGGATTTGTCTCGCCGTATCACTGCCATCACGTCCGTGCGAGACGACAGCCCGGCGAAGCCGCCGAGTGCCGCGCGCGTTGCCCTCGCCGTCGCTGCGGTATCAAGTTGCGGTCGCTCAGCGAGGCGAAAAACAAGCACTGGCTCGTAGGAACCTGCGACCTCGGCGTCTGGGGCGGAAGTGCCGGCCGTCTCGGAGAGCCCCTCCTGACCGACAAGCGACGGAGCTCGCGCTGCTGATAGGTTGAGCGGCTGCAAGAAAACGAACTGCGGTCGGCTGAAGTACTTCTCGACACCTCGTTGGGTAACGCGGTACACGTCCAGGCCTTGGGCACAGCAGCCGAGATCTTCGCCGAAAAGAAAGACCAGCGTGCCAGCGCCGGGAAATCGCCCAACAAAGACGACGCGAGACTGTATCAGGTTGCCGAGGAGGCTCTGATCTCCCGGTGATGCAGCGTCCCAGTTTCCGGTTAAGACATGCTTGC
Organism: Leucogemmata humicola; assembly: GCF_055379415.1. NCBI lineage: Bacteria > Pseudomonadati > Gemmatimonadota > Gemmatimonadia > Gemmatimonadales > Gemmatimonadaceae > Leucogemmata > Leucogemmata humicola. Next base: position 4,911,542 of record NZ_AP040875.1, on the reverse strand, counting down.
CCGCGCGCGAAAGCCGTAGCTCCAATCGATCATACGCGCCCGGACCGTCCGGATGCGTGGTCGGATGCACGATGATCTCGTCGCGAAGGCCGTCGCCATCGAGATCGAGTCGATGCCGCTCGATGCGAGCGGTTGGCGGAGCGGATCGGGATTGTGCGAGTGCGCTTGTGGACGTCGATAGCATGCAGGCGATGGCAGCGGCCAGATAGGATATTCTCATGATTTGCGACAAACCCCGGTTGTCGTCTAACGCGCGAGCTAAGCTGCAAAGGATTCAAATAGGAGTTGCGGCGAAGCCGCAACGATTCGATAGCGATCCTTTGTCAGCTGCAGCGTTCGTTAGCCGGCCGCGTCACCGGACTAATCGGTGGGATGTTCGAGGCGATCGAGCACCTCGTAAAGGCGAAGGCGAAGATAGTTGGCGCGCGGCACCATCCAGTCGGGAACAGTTCCGAGTTGGAACCATCCGAGTGCGCCGATTGGGACCGCGAGGATCAGGAGAAACCAGCCGTTAGAGTCGCCTCGTACAATGCTGAACAATCCGAAGGCGGCGAGGGCGATGGCAGCCGGTCGAGCAGTCGCAGTGCGAGTCACGCGGAGTTTGACGACGGCCCCGTTGCCGTGCGGGAGAACCTCGCCGCGAAGCCGCACCGTGCCCATCCGCCCCTCACCACCCTCGAAGCGGAGTTCAAACGCCGGCGCGTCGATCCGAGCGGTCACGCGCAAGACCCCCGCCGCGCGGAGATTGGCCGGAATCACGGACTCTCGCCATTCGCGAAAACGCGTCGTGAATCGCAGACAGAACCAGGTTCGGCTGCGCCGTCGTGTCTCGGGTTGCTCTCAGTTCATCCAAAGTCAGATGGTCCGGCTAACGCCCCAGTTCAGCTGCAAAGGATTCCAATAAGGGTTTGGCGCGGAGCGCCAAACAACTCAATCGCGATCCTTTGTCAGCTACAACGTCCGTTAGACGTCAGCCACACAGATCGCGAATCCATGTCGCGAGTCGCGGGACGGTGGAAAGGGTATCGAAAGGATAACCAGGTCCGTGAGTTTTCCGAACCACGCGACGAACGACGCGACCATGCTCGTCATAGTACACGCGCTCCTCTTGATGCGTGCCGTTCACAGCCCCTCGTCGAGCGATAGCAAAGCGTGCGTGCCCAACCGTGTCGAAATACGTGGCCACTCGTTCTAGATGATCGTCCGTACCGCCTTCGGTGTCCAACAGGCGGACGCGCTGTCGACGATCAGTATATATCGCGCCGTGCGCCTCGAGACTGTCGGGCGGGCAATGTACGGTTGTATCGCGGCGTGTTAACTGCCGCTGCCTCAACGCTGCCTCAACATCTTGATATAGCGATTGGGCCGTGCGTTCGGCGGATGCATTGGCCGAACGCGCCGACGATTGTGCGACGAGGGGGAACGGAAAGAAGAACCCCAATCCGACGACGACGTATCTTGGCTTCATCGAGATAGATATTGACGCCTAATGCCGACAGCTTCAGCGTTCATGCGGTTGGATCTCAAACGGATCGACGTCTTCGTCCGATAGTGACGTGTCCACATCGACAGCGCGCTCTCGGGCTTGGACGAGCCGCTCAACCCTCGCCTCCGCGACGCGCGCCTCACCCCAAAGATCGTCGAGCTCGTGGCCTTCTTCCGCGTGATCAATCCTCCGATATAGTTGCCGAAGAGATCGGCGCGCGGTGAATTCCTCGTTCGAGGGGAGCGATAGCATCCACGGTTGCGGCTCGTCCGGATTGTACATCCAACAGAAGCGATCGTAGTTCGCCTGCGCCTCCACGAGCGAAATGCCGTCGTCCATCGGAGTGTTGATCGCCCCGGGATCGCGATTCTCCCACTCGCACAGCCGACAGACGGGGGTCAGGATAACGGCGCGTTCTGATAGCGTATCGCTATCCAATAGAATATCGCTATCGAGTGATGGGGCGCCACAACAAGCACACCGTAGTCGCGAGTGCGGGCCGAACGTGCCGTCCGAATTGAGCGCGGCCCGCGGAATCTCTTCGCTCATGCCTAGGCTAAACGGAAAGTGTGGTTGTCGGCTAACGTCCGAGCTAAGCTGCAAAGGATTCAAATAACAGTTGCGGCGAGGCCGCAACATATCAACAGCGATGCTTTGTCAGCTTCAGCGTTCGTTAGGCTGACGGCGGTAGGGGCTCGGATGCCAGGATCGCTCGCGCGGTCGCGACGATTTCCTGCTCGATCGCTTCGCGCCGATCGGGATAGTCCTGCCAAAGATCATCTAGGTAGATGAAGACAGACAGATCGTCAGGCTGCCCGGTGTCATGCCAAACGCGCCACAGCCGATGCGCACCCTCAAGTGGCGGCAAGTCGCCGGAGGCAACCGCTGTCAGGGTTTGGCGACGCAGGTAGTACCTGGCCTGCTCAGGGCTTAGCGCCGGCCGTCCAAGCACTTCGATCGCCGCCTCGAACAACTCCGCCGAGTCACGAAGAGTCGGGCGATGCAGACCCGCGAGTTCGCGGATTGGTTGACTATCAAATCCTGCATCGAGCATTGCACAGGCAATGTCGGGAAGCTGCTCGCCTGGCAAAAGGCCCAATCGGAATTGAGCTTCCTCGTACTCAAACGGCATAGAAAGGTGTGTCAGCCTAACGCCCGCGTTAACTTGCGAGCGAGTCAATAAGAGGGAGCGTAGCGAGCAATCTGCAGATTGCTCGTCAAGTTCAACGATCGTTAGGTTGCCGGTAGAACATGCCGGGGGCGGTCGCCGTCGAGCTGGCGCACTGAGGCGCGCGTCGCCTCGCTCGGCGAGCGCGATTGGAATGCAGCGGCGCTCAAGTTGCGGGCAAACGCGCAACGATTCACGCGATGATACCTCCGACACCGGCGCCGTACACTGCTCCGGTAGCAAGGATCGCCAAGATGAAGCCGATCGAAATGTCCTCGTCGCGTAGCGTGAGCACGAGGTATCCGGCTACGATAGCCGGAAAAGCACGGCTGTGAGCAGCGAGATGTTTGCGACGGCGCGCAAGCGCGTGCGAGACACTGGCTAGCGGAGAGAGTGTGTGGCGACCTAACGCCCTGGTTAAACTGCAGGCGAGTCAAATAACAGCCGAATGCGCAGCATTCGCAATCCTTAAATCGCCCGTCAGCTTCAACGCGCGTTAGGCGGCGTGCGCGCGAGAACCGAAGTAGCGACTGGCCAACCGAAAGATGAGGCCCAGAAGGAGAGCGACAATGCCTACCGCCAGCGCGCCAGATCCCAACACGTAAGGTATCATGCTCGCGTCGACGTATTCGCGGGGCGCTGTGCGAGCCGCATGATAGCCAAGTCCCGCGCAGGCGCCCCCAATGGCCGACAGCCCAACACCAGTCCAGGAAAGCACGCGACCGGCACCAGCGAAGAAGTCTAAAACGCGCAATTGACGTTGGCGCTGTGGGAACAGAAGGCTGGATCGTCTGCCTAACGTCCCAGCTCCGCTGCGGGCGAATCAAATAAGAGCGAATGCGAAGCATTCACAATCGTTAAATCGGCCGTCGGCTGCAGCGCACGTTAGGTGGCGCGGTCGTGATGCCGATGTGCGGCGCGTCTGGCGAGTGATGCCGCGCCGCCCACGATGGCACCGACAACGCCGCCAGCAAGCACGGCAAGCGGCCCGACCAATGAAGCACCTTCTGGAACAATGGCGACAATGCAGCCGCCCACTCCCCAGGTGATTGCGCCACCGGTCGCACCGCCAATGATCAGTCGGCAATTGGAAATAGGACGGCCGCCGGAAACGGAATCGGCGAGGATCGCACCGATGCCGAGGGCCGGGCCGCCGAACGCGAGGAGAAGCGACCAACCAGTAAGTCCCATTCCTCGCTCATTCGAGTTGCCGATGTATCCGTTTGACGCCTGAGCTAAGCTGCAAAGCATTCAAAAATAAGAGTTGCGGCGCAGCCGCGACAATTCAATAGCGATGCTTTGACAGCTTCAGCGCACGTTAGGTCGCTGGTCGCGATGTCTGCCCTGCGGCGCGCGCGAGCAGCAGGCAGATGAGCAGAAAGATTGCCCCACCGACGCCCGCTGCGACGAACCCATCGTGAGTTGAATTGCGAGCGCACGCCATGCCGATGAGTGGAAAAGCGGCGCCGCTGAACCCTAACGCCGTGATCGCCGGCGGAGCCCAGGGTTTCCGCGCCCAGAGTCCAATCGCCGCGCCAATCCCAGAGATGCCAAGAGAGACGCCCGCTGCGATGAGCCATCGGGAGACCCATGTACCTGACAACACCGCCGCGATGGCAAGCCCTCCGAGGCCATACCACGCTGCGAGAATTGCGAACACACGGTCCCGAATGCGAACGGACATGGTGGCCATTGAAGGAGAACCGTGTAGCGACCTAACGCTCAAGTTAAGCTGCGGGCGAGTAACTAAGAGCGCATGCGCAGCATGCGCAATCCTTAAAGCGCCCGTCGGCTTCAACGCCCGTTAGGCGGCTGGCGCATCGGCCTCAAACCAGCGCACGAGATCCGCCCGCGGGCTTCCGACTAGCCACGCCTCGATGATTGACTCGGCGTGGGCGTGGTCGCGAGCGGCGAGCCCACAATGCGGATGAGCAGGAACGCCCTCTTGATCATCGTGTTCGTGAGGAGTCCCACGACTACACTGTGCGCAGAGAATGTTTGTCGTTGCTCCCCAGTTCTCGGCGGCGCCACCTTTCGCTTCTGCTAGATCGACCAGCGCGTCGATGCTCTCCGAATCGACCGTGGCCAACTCGATGATGTACTTGCGAAGCCGGGAGGCTTCCAAGACGGCAAGCACGTTCAGTACGGGGATGTCCTTCCCGTCGACGACGCGGTATCCGTCTGCAGCGCCATCCGTGAGCACGACATCGCCGTGGTTGTGCCGGCTGGTCGGAAGCGGGACACTTAGAACTCTGGCACGCGCGGGATCAATGCGCCGGGCCCAGACGACTTCCGCCTGATCGTCCGGATCCAAGCGAACAGGGATCAATCCAAAGCCGAAGTCTGGCGGTCCGTCTCCAGGAGGCGCCACCATGCCGCACGCGGCCCACGCGCGCCGCGCCTCGATCCAGTCAGCGACTGCGGTTGCGGCAATACCGAGATTCCACCACGCGGCTTCGTCGTCAGGATCACGGCTGGACGCCTGCGCATTGAGCTCGAGCGATTCCTGCCAGCGGCAACTGTATTTGCAGAGCAAGCCCAGGTCATAGTAGGGAACCGACCATTCGGGGCTGCTCGCGATCGCGGCGCGGTAGGCGCGTTCCGCGCCATGAAGGTCGCCGGCGTCTTTACGAGAATTACCTTCTTCAACGAGAAGCTCAGCTTCTGTCATTCGAGAGTGAGGAGATAGCCGCCTAACGCCCCAGTTAAGCTGCGAACGAATCAAATAAGAGCGCATGCGGAGCATGCGCAATCCTTAAATCGTTCGTCAGCTTCAACGTTCGTTAGGCGGCTGCCAGGAGGAGCTACTTCAGGGGAATGATGACCTGCGAGATGAGATCGGTGTGGTCATCGATATGGAGCGTCCGAATCTCGTGAAAAACGAGACGAAGGCGGAACTGGTTTGTGGTCAGTTCGGCCTCGGACATGGTGTGCTTCAGACGATCCGACCAGTCAGCGGCTTTCGGGGACGGCTCAATCGCCTTGATGCCGGGATAGGCGAGCGACCAGTTCACGCCCCAGACGTAGCCCTCGGGCTCTGCGTTTCTTTCCCACGCTGCGTAGTCAGTGAACACCTCGGTCCAGGACCCCGACCAAACCTCATCGCGGACCTCGGTTACGAGTGAGAATTCAGGAACGTGAGTGAAAACAAGTCGGTAGCGCCCCGGCCGGCGTTTGCCGGAGTGTTCGACCGTCAGCTGGTAATCGCGGCCATGCGGCGCCAGCCCATGCTCGAGCACTGCGAAGTCAGATTCGGGCAGCCACTCAAGAAGCCGAGCGATGGGATGAAGTGATTCCGTCATCAATAGGGGAGTCGTAGCCGCCTAACGCTCCAGCTAAGCTGCGAGCGAGTCAAATAAAAGGAGCGAAGCGAGCAATCAATAGATCGCTCGTCAGCTTCAGCGTTCGTTAGCCAGCAGCCACGCCAAAGCTGATGGGCGCGACCGAGAGTAGCTCTATCCACTCGTCATGTGAAGTCTTAACTCGAAGTCCGGTTGCGCGGCCCCCTCTCGATGGGAGCAGTGTAACGTCCCAGCCGCATTCGAGGACGTGAGCAAGGAAGTCAGTGAGTTCGGCAACATCGTTGCTGTCGAAAACGTGGCCGGGTGCCTCGGCAAGCGAGCGGCGTTCACCGAAGCGGTCACGCCACGCGTAGTACCGCGGCCAGTTCTCCTCGTTGGGCCACACGTCCCAATCGGTTGCCCAAGCGAGACATTCGTCCCATTCGCCGAGAGTCGCGCGGAGTTGCGCGGCGAGTTCGCGCGCCTTCGCTGGATCCGACGCGGCCGAATGAACGGGACGCTCGCGGTGCACGAGACTGGGATCCGCTGCGAGGCGTGGCGCGACCGGTCCTTCAGGCTCATCGAGTGGGAAGCCGTGCTCGCGGCACCAGTCCCAGGTCCAGGTGTGATCCAGAAATCGCATCGGAGTGTGTTGCTGGCTAACGCCCCAGCTCAGCTGCGGGCGAGTCAAACAAAAGCGCATGCGAAGCATGCGCACTCAGTAAATCGCCCGTCGGCTGCAGCGCACGTTAGGCAGCGCGCTCATAGGAATTTCCACCAGGGTTTCCGACGCTGCACCAGAACGAAACCACATCCGTCCGTAGTCATCGATCGCGGCTCCATGACAGCGATGAATAGGATGCCGGTATCTCCGCGAAGATCGAGTACGGTCGACGCCATCGAGTGGTTGAATGCGCGGACCACCAAGGTGTCGTTCCCCGGTGGGACATTCTCCGCAGTCACGGCGCCGGATGCATCCGCCGACTGAAAGCCTCGGCCTTGAACGCGGATCTGCGCTTCGTGTAGAGGCGTCCCATTTGGAAGTTCCACGATCCAGCCACTGATCCGGCCGGGTGGCCCGGCGTGCTGCCAGGCAATTTGGGAGTGGCCTGAATCCAAGACCAAGGGACCGCAATCCGGCGAGACGTACTCGTATCGTACGCATCCACCGAAGGCGCCGAGCAAGACGAGCACTGCAACATGAAGACGGCACCGCATCAAAAGATCAGAACGATTTAGAAGGGCGATGTGCTGCCTAACGCCTGAGCTCAGCTGCGGGCGAATACATAAAAGCAAATGCGCAGCTTTGCAATCCTCCGATCGCCCGACTGCTGCAGCGTTCGTTAGGCTGCGGGCGCTCCTGCGCTGGAACTCGAGAGCGCAACTCTCGCGTTCGCGGCGCGCATAAGGAACCGCAAAAGCCACAGGATGCCGAATGGTACGATGTTGACGCCGAAGGAGGACACGTCGCTCGGCTGGCCTGCCCATGACACGTTAACCAGCGACTTCAGTCCGAGATCGAATCCAAGTGGGCTGCTTGCATTGGACCCGGCAAGAACAACATAGGCGCCTGCGAAGAACGTCCACTGCCATACACCAATGGCAATCACCGGGATTTGCATCAGCTGAATTGCTTGGGCCAGAAGAATCGCCCGGACGTGACAACGCACCAACAAGACGCCGACACCGAGGACTACTAGGAACAGCGCACACATGCCGCCGAGTAATCCAATAACGGCTAGGCGGCTTTCGTCCGGAGTTTTCAGCCAGATTGGGTGCATCACCGCAAGCACCGTGGTCATACCGGCAACGCCGGCAACGATGTGATATCCGCCCAGCAAATATCGGAGTGTGGATTCTTTCATCGATAGCAATCCTTTGACGGCTGCAACGCACGTTAGGCAGCGCGGCGCTCAGATGTCGACTTACGCAGTAGACGCCGCGTTGCTGCCGCTTCCATGGCGCCAGCGGCGCAAACCCGACGAAGCGCGACGGGCTCCTCAGGACGCGCCGACCTGCTGCCGTATGAGAGCAAAGTCTTGCACGGGGCGAATCTCGACGCAGCCGGTCCGCGTCCAGGGAAACGTCGCCGCGATCCGCACGGCATCGTCCATGTCTTCCGCCTCGATGAGATTGAAGCCCGCGATGATCTCCTTCGTTTCGGCGAACGGTCCGTCATGAATGGTCTGCTTCCCGTTGCGAACGCGGACGGATTTCGCTGCCGTCGTCGGCCCAAGAATCTGCGAGTCGAGCAGCCGGCCCTGTTTGCGCAGGTCATCGGCGTGCTCGATGCAACCGCGCATCGTTTCGCTGAACTCGCGCGGGCCCAGCGCGTCAAGCAGGGACTCGTCATTGTAGATGAGAACCACGAACTTCATAGGGTGCTCGCCGTTGAGTCGATACGGAACGAAAGAGCCGATGACGCCAGGCAGCGACTCATCGAGGATGTGCCATCGGGCGTGTGTGACTGCCTAACGCCCGAGTTCAGCTGCAACCGAATCAATAGAAGCGCACGGCGAAGCCGTACGCTACCCTTGGCTCGGTCGTCAGCTGCAACGTTCGTTAGGCTGCGCGGTGCGAGATCTGTGATCGGCGGTTGCCGAGCCCGAGCCGAGTCGGGCGAGCACCTGCTCTGCGCGCTCGCGGACCGTGCCCTGTACGACGAGTACCGAGGGGTTGAAGGGCCAAGCTCCGTCGACGAACATCTCGCGAAGGATCGCATCGACGCGGAGTCGAAGTCGCGGGGCTTCAGCCCCCCGAATTCGGTCAGGCTGCTCGATGGGGACGAAGACGACGAGATCAAGCGTCGCCAAGGCATTGGCTACCTCGAGTACGCGATCTCTCGCCACGAGCGAAGGGCGGAGCGCGAGGAGATAGGCGAGATAGTCGGCTGGCGACCGATCGAATAGGACATTCGCCGGCTGAGGCTTCGCGAAGACGGAGCGAGCAGCATCAAGAAGCAAGTCAAAGTCGTCGACAGTCGGTGGGTCACTGAAGGCGTGACCCTCATCTTCGAGCGCGTGAAACGGTTCGTCAATTGCCGCAAAGCTGGGATGGCGTCGTATGAGCTCACCGACGAGCGCTGACTTCCCAGTGGCATGACTGCCGGAGACGGCAATGCGCATTGCTTGTCGAGGTGAGGGTGTCGTGCGCCTGGCGCACGGGGCCGAACCGAGGTTTGTGGCAAAGCCTCATGGTGCGGTCTTCGAGGGTCGGCGCACGTCGATCTTCTCACCCACGCCGATGACCATCAAATCCTCACCCAACTCGACTGCGCCGGCATACGTCGTGCGCGTTGGAGGGATAACGTCTTGCTCGACGGCATCCGAAAGCACAATGTGCGAGTAGATGGCGAGGCGGGGTTTCGTCTTCGCAAAGACTTCGCCGGCCTGCTCGGGGGTAGTGTGATGCGCGATGACAACGCGCGCGCGCGCGTCCGGCGTTTGCGCGCGAACGAAGGTTGCCGGTGCGGCAACTTCATGTATAAGGACATCCACGCCTTGCGCGTGCTTGATGAGGTTGTCCGAGATACGTGTATCGCCCGATAACACGACCGAGCGCCCACGATAGTCCACGCGGTAACCGAAGGCTGGCTTGACGGGGTCGTGATCGACTTCGAACGCGGAAACTGTTAAACCATCCTGGTCCAAGACTACGCCTTCCGCAATGTCCATGGCTGTGATCGCGGCGCCCGCCGCAGGCAGCTTCTCGTCTGCAATTCGGGTCTTGATGTCGAAGTCGAAGGCTTCCACGAGATGCGTTGCCATGGCCTTCGTTCCAGCTGGTCCCCACACTCGGACAGCTTGTTCCCGACCGGGTCGCGCCCGGCCCGTCGTCCAACCGCTCAGCCATAGGTCGGGGAACCCGACAACGTGGTCAGAATGCAAGTGGGTGAAGAAGACGCCGTCGACGTCATGCCAGGGCACCCCTACCTGCCAAAGGCGCTGAAGGGCACCGCGTCCGGCATCGAACAACAGCCGATGACCGCCCGCCTCGACGAGGATGCTTGGGCCAAAACGATTCATCACCGGGAGGGGATTGCCCGTGCCGAGTAGCGTTACAGTAATGACCTGCGCGTCCGCGTGTGCGATGGCGATTGACAGCGCGAATGCGATTGCGATGCTACGGATCATTTGTAACCTCTCTATCGTCTATGGCGCCTAACGCCCAGCTAAGCTGCGAGCCTTCAAGGGGCAATTCGTTGCGCCGGGCAAGGCGTGCCGCTTGCCGTCGTCCCCAAGGAATGAACACGGTCCAGGTGTCGCCGATGCGTTCGAGGCGCACGCGTCGGCCGAAGATCTCCGCTTCGCGAATCATGCCCGCCTAGTGATGATGTCGTCCGCCCAACGCCCGACATCTTCAGCGTTCGTTAGGCAGCCAGGTCAGAGCGCTCGATTGCGATCATCGAGCGAGCAGCCTTCACGGTCGTCTTCGTCGAAGACGGTTTCAGCGACGGCATACGGAGGGCCGGCGTACCAGCTTGGATCGTTCGGGCGATCGAGTTTGATGGCAACGACTGTCCGCGTACCGATGTCAGTGCAGCGCCATCGCCCCGTGGCTGTAAAAAACTCCAAGCCAATCTGAAATTCGGCAAGTTGCATGAGTAGGGACTAGATGGACTGCCTAACGCCGAGTTAACCCGTGAGCGAATTCATAAAATGCAACGCCGAAGGCGTTGCTTCCATAGCTCGCTCGTCGGGTTCAACGATCGTTAGCTGGCGGGCTCACCAAAGCTTCCACCACGGCTTTCTAACTTCAACGAGCCCGAAGCCGCTGCAGGGCCCATCCAAGACGTCGAGGTCGAGTGGGAGGACAATCGTCCGGGCGGGTCGAAGCGGGAACGCAAGCGTATCAACGCGCCCACGAGTGCCAATCCGCCGAGTTCGGAGGGCGAAGATTCCGCTCGGAATCGCCGCAAGTTGGAATCGCCCGAGGGAGTCACTCTGGACTACGCGCGGAGGTGTGGTTGCGAGCGTCAAGACCGCCCCCGAGAGCGCCTGATGAGTTCCGCTACGACGACACGACCGAGAAGAGCCGCCGAGTCATTCTTAGTATTGATTTCCGCCTCGAGCGGGGCCGCACTGAGCGGGCGATGAAAGCCCTGACAGTCAGGCGAGAGATAGTCCGGTACCCATTCGCGTCTCGCGCACGCGGCGACGAGCGCCAGGGTTACCAGAGTGATGGCAAGGCGCGACAGCCTCAACGTTCGTTAAGCGCCAGGCGCTGGAGTGGAAAGGAGGTCCAGAGCTCTGAGGCACGCTTCGGCATCGGCTACTCCGCGAACTTCGTACGCCGAGAGTCCTGCGGCCCGTGCGGCTGCAACGTTCGTCGGGCTGTCGTCGAGCAGGATGGCTTGATCGGCGTACTCTAGGAGACCGAGTTCATTCAAGACGTGGAGATAGCATGCCCGATCGGGCTTACGCAGTCCCATTTCGTTGGAGAAAAAGCACCGATCAAAGCGCCGCTCAATGTCGAGTTCCGCACGAAAACGGGCAACGTCGAGTGAATTGGTGTTGCTGAGACACGCGACGCTGCAAGCGCCACGAACCTGTTCAACCAACTCGAGCGCTCCAGAAAATGGGCCGCGAAACCACGCCCCAAACTCGCGGAGGAACGCAGCCGGAGAAACAGGCAGCGTGAACTCGGCCACGACACCAGCGGCAAAGGCGTCGGGCGTTGAAGCACCGGTGTAGAGCGCGTCCGCGAGTGGGGAGGCCCACAAACGATTGAATTCCGCCGGGCCAATGCGGCCGTTTGATAGTCGTGCGAGTGAATCCGGCCCGCCAAACTCGAGCAGGACATCGGCGAGGTCGAAGATGACGACTCGAATATCTCTAGGCATGCGCACTCCCTATCGCCCTGTCGCGCTGAAAATCTTCGCCACCTGCTCCTGACGATATCGAAAGATTCTGCCAAGCTGAATGCGAATTACTGGCGCGGCCACTCGCCCGAACACTCCGAACGGTAGCGTATATACCACTTCATCCTCGATGTCGGTACCACCAGCAACACTCATGAACCGATGCGTGTGCACCCACGACCGATACGGTCCGCGCAACTGCTCATCGACGAATCGAGTTGGCGGCTCCCACACCGCAATGCGCGTACGCCAGGCCAGCGGCCAACGCCACAACCGAATCGTATAGTCGATGAGCGTCCCCACGCCCATCGCGATCGGTAAACGCGTGCGAATCACGAAACCCAACTCCGCCGGCGTCAATCGCTCGAGATTCTCCGCCTCGGCGAAGAAGGCAAACACCGCCTCGCGCGGCGCGTCCACGTGCATGTGCGTCGTGAAGCGATAGTCCTTTGCCGTCATCGAAATTCGTGGGCGCGGTGCGTGAGTGGACCGACGTCGAGCTCCCTGAATCGCTTGCCAACAATCGAAATCGCCGAGCCGTCGTTCTCCACTCGGCCCTGGATGAGCACGAAGGGTGCCCGCTTCACCACTTCCTCGTTCTCCTCCACCAACGCTTTCGACACCACGATGTTGGCATATCCGTGCTCGTCCTCGAGCAACAGAAAGATCGTCCCGCCGGCCGTCGCCGGCCGCTGCCGCACCGTCACCAATCCGCCGATCGTCACCGTGCGCCCGTTTGGCATCTGCATCAGCTCGCGACTGTCGATCGCACCACCGCGTTTCAGTCGCTCGCGCGCCCACTCCATCGGATGACCGTGCACGCTCATACCGACGGCATGATAATCCAAGAATACTAATTGCTCGCGATCGATCGGTACGGGGTCGTGCGAGCTCACGGTCGCCGGCGCGAGCGGGAGAACGTCGCCACTCGCGCGCAAACCCTCCCACGCCGCATGCCGACGGTCCGGCGCCCACGCCGCGAATGCGTCGGCCTGAGCGAACGATAACACTTCGCCGCGATTCAATTTCGCACGCGATACAACGTCGGCGATCGACGCAAACGGGCCGCCGGTCTCGTACACCTTCTTCATCACATCGATCACCTTGGTGCCGATCCCGCGCACGAAGCGCCAACCGACGCGCATCGCGCCGTTCTCGTACGTGCAATCCCAACTGCCTTTTCGCAAACACGGCGGCAGCACCTGCACGCCATGACGCTTGGCGTCGTGCACCAACGTCGACACAGGATAGAAACCCATGGGCTGCGCGTTGAGCAGCCCAATGAAAAATTCCGTTGGATAATGCGCCTTGAGATACGCCGTGACATACGCGATCAGCGCAAAGCTCCACGCATGCGATTCGGGAAAGCCATAATTGGCGAAGCTCACGAGGTCCTGGCAAATCTTCTTTGCCGTGGTCTCGTCGACTCCACGTAGCTGCATGCGCTTCTCGAGCGCTTCGAGCGCCGCCTCGAGCCGAGTCTTCTTGCGGATATTTCCCATCGTGCGACGCAGCAAATCCGCCTCCGTCGCCGTGTAGCCGCCAAGCGACATGGCGATCGCCATCGCCTGCTCCTGAAAGATCGGAATACCCTGCGTGCGACGCAGCACCGCCTCGAGCGCCGGGTGCGGATAAATGACCTGCTCGTGGCCGAGTCGCCGCTCGGTGTACGGTCGCACGAAGCTCGCTTGGATGGGACCCGGCCGAATCAACGCCACTTGCACGACGATGTCGTACAGATGGTCCGGCTTCGTATGCAATATCGAATTGATCTGCGCCCGACTCTCGATCTGAAACATCCCGATCGTTTCGCCGCGCTGGATGATGTCGTACGACTTCGCGTCGTCGAGCGGAAAGCCATACATCGTCGGCCTGTTGCCGGTCCGTTCCTCGATGACGTCGAAGGCGATCCGGATCATCGCGAGCGCACCGAGTCCGAGAAAGTCGAACTTCGGTACGCAGATGATGTCGAGGTCGTCCTTGTCGAACTGCACGATCGTCCGACCCATCGTCGTCTGTTCGACAGGCAGGAAGTTGCCGAGCGGTACGGCTGAGATGGCGAAGCCACCGACGTGTGTCGAGCGCAGACGCGCCAACCCTTCGAAGCCCGGTAGCGCATAGAGCAGCGCCCGCCCCCGCGCCCCACTGATGTCGACGCCACGCGCCTCGGCGATGGCAGGAACGGCATCTGCGCACCCTTCTGGCTCGGCGTGGTGGACGCGCTTAGAGATCTCAAATGCTTGCTCCGCCGTGTAGCCCAGTGCGCGCATAGCATCTTGCACGGCGGTGGGCGCGTGAAAGCATTGAGTGACGGCCGTGATTGCCGCGTGTGCCCGATCGTAGTTGGCGTACATGTAGTCGAGCACTTCTTCGCGCCGGTTGTGCTCGAAGTCGACGTCGATGTCCGGCGGCTCCGTGCGACCATTCACACGCGCCGGCGACAGGAAGCGCTCGAACAACAATCCGTTCTCCACCGGATCCACGGCTGTGATGCCGAGGCAGAACGCGACCGCGGAGTTGGCAGCACTGCCGCGGCCCTGACATAGGATGTTCTTGTGGCGCGCGAAGCGAACGGCGTCGGCCATGACGAGAAAGAAGCCAGCGAATCCCAGATCGGCGATCATCTTCAACTCATGATCGATCTGATCGCACTGCTCTCGGCTCGGCTCACGCCATCGCTCGCGCATGCCCTCGTTCGTCCAGGCGCGCAACGCCGCATTGTCGTCCATGTGCGACAACGCAGCGCTCAACTTCGCTTTGCGAAAGTCGGGCAGTGGTGGCCGCATCCAGTCGAGCGAGAAGTCGTCGCACCGTTCCGCGACGCGTAGACTTTCCCGAAGTCCTTCCTCGCGACCGCGCCATTTGATCGCCATGTCCCTCGGCGACAGCAGCTTCCACTCGCCATTCGGGTGCAGCAGGCCGCGTTCGGCCGCCTGGTCGATCGTCAGGTTGTAGCGCAGCGCGGTGAGCATGTCGTGCACGAGCCGCCCGCGGTCGTCTACGTATCTCGGGTCCTGCGTCGCCACCCACGGCACCCCCTCCGACTCGGCCAGTTCGATGAGAACGGTGGCGAGGGCGGCTTCGTGGCCGCCGGAGTGGTGGAGCTGTACTTCTATAGATAGGGCGCCGTCCGGGAAGACATCCCGCCATCGGCGCAGCCGCCGGGTGGCTTCGTTGTTCCGGCCGGCGCGAAGCAGGGAAGCGAGATCTCCGGTCGCCGGACCGGTGAGCGCGTGGAGTCCCGTGGCATGGGCGGCGACCTGCTCCCAGGTCACCTTCGGACGGCCGCGATGCTTACCCTGCGCCTTCTGCTCCCACGCGTCCCACTGGCCGACGCGCGCCATGGTCACGAGGGCCGACAGGTGCTGATAACCCTCCGGCGTGCGCGCCAGAAATGCCGCAGGGTGTCCGTCGACGACCAGCTCCGCGCCGACGATCGGCTTTACGGGCACCGCACCTTCTGTCAGCGCTTCATTCGCGAACCGGGCGATGCCGCCGAGGTCCGCGGTATCAGTAATTCCTAAATGCGTGTATCCGAGCGTGCGTGCGTGTCGAGCCAGATCTTCTGCCGACACTGCGCCGTCGGAGAAGGAGAAACAGCTATGCGCACGAAGCTCGACGTAGGTCATCGTCACCATGGTTCCTCGCTTCGGCGCTTCGCACCTACGCTCGGAATTCCGCGTCTCAGAGCTGTCAGAGCTCGACGTTGAGCATGTAGGACGCGCCGTCGTCATTCGCGGCGAAGTGTCCGTCGCCACGAATGTCCGCGAGCTGGCCGCTGCCCATGCCTGGGAGAATAGTCCAGTGTCCCTTGGCGACGCCGTTCTGATACGCGCCGACATCCTGCATCACGAAGCTGCCCTCGCGTTCAGCGACGCGACCGGTGACGCGCGCGAGTCCGACGAAGCGCGCCATGCCGTTGGAGGCGTAGCCCATGAGATACGTGATCGACACTTCGCCTTCGATGTCGCCCGTGAGCTCGTGCGTCGTCGCGGCGTGCATGAGTGGCGGTTGACCAGCGGAGACATCATATGGCTTCTCCTCCCAGTGCATCGTCTTGAATGCTCCCGTCATCCGCGTCATCTCGCCCATCCATGTCGTTTCCATGGTTAATCCCACCATCCGTGAAGGAACCAGTCCGCCGATTGTTGCTGCGTCCCGCGGTACAGCCACACCATCATTCCGTCTTCGCGCACACAACGGAAATAGTCGCGCGCGTACTGCGTGGCCCACTCTCCGCCTGACACTCGGTCAGGTCCCGCCGCTTCGATGATGTCGTGCCATTCATTGCCGTCGAGATAACGCACGGGCACGTCGTGATCGCGACGTGATTCGGTCGACACCGTCACCACCTTGGGTGACGGGAGAAGCTGCAGCGTGAGCGCTGGCTGCTTTTGCTTTTTCACGACGCGAGTTTCTCGGCGCGCAATCCAACTCGTGCGCTGCTCGATCAGCGGATGCTCCGAGTTCACAGGTTCGACGACGACGTCGCCCTGATCGTCGGTGAGTTGGATGATCGCGTCTTCTACCATTGGCGCGCTGGCGAAACCACGATCGAATAGATCGCCCTGTGCGCCGTGATTGCCGACGACCGATTCCACGCGCAGCGTCACACCCATGACTGCGTCGGGCAGCGTCAGCGTGTCGAGCGCCTCGCGCACTAGGCGCATCCACCGCTTCTGCTCCGCACTCGGCCGCGATGAGCGAATGGTGTGCGTGCGTTGAGTGCGATTGCCGAGTGAGAAGACGAGCGCCATTTCGCGCGCGCGTTCGCCGCGATTGGCGAGCGCCGTGCACACGGTGCCGGCGAGCGAGTTGATGACGAACAGCAACCGCTCGGGATCTTTCAGTCCGTATTCCACCCACTCGATCGACGCGCTGGGCAGCGAGCGAAGCGGAATCTTGAAGAGAAAACGCTCATCGTCGGCGCGCGCGCGCTGCCAGAGTCGCACGCCTTCGATGCCGAGTCGGATCTCGATGGCCTCGGCGTCGAGTGCGGCGAAGGCAGCGACAGTTTCGATACCCAGGCCTTGAATGAGTGCGGCGAGATCTGGTGGCGGTGAGAGTACGGCGAGCTTGTACGGCGCAATGAATGCTTGGTCCTGTCCCGGTTTGATGATCGTGAGCGAGATGGAGCTTTGCGTCGCCGCGACTTCGGCGGCCACGGGTGTCATAGCGACGCCGGCGCGCGTGTCGTCGAAGCCATAGTCGCTTGCGACGCGCAGCATCTGTTCGGCGAGTTGGCCACCGTGCATGCCGCGGGCGTCGCCCCACACGAGATGGCGTTCGCCCACCGCGACGCGCGGCGCGCACTCGAGCAGACTGGCGACGAGATCAGCGGGGAAGTCCGCGCCGGTCGGCCAGCGCGGATTCCAGAGACAGACGTAGCTCATGATGCATGACCGGAATGGGAAAAGTCGTGTGCGTGCTCCAGCCCGCGGCTGTGGCGCCGACGCGTACGGTGACGTCTTCGGCGTCGGCCGGATCGCCGAATGGCGTGCGCCGCCAGCGGTAGTGCATGAGGCGCGATCTGAGTCGGAGGCTCGCCATGGACGCCGCCGACCCGATGGACACGAGCGCCGCTCCGCCTTCGCGCGCCGCGCGTGTGAGTCGAACGGTTTCGGTGCCCTGTGGTTCAGTGCCTGCTAATACGAGAAGTGAAAAGCCCCCCGACCGCAGCAACTCCTCGGCGGCGCGCAGTGCGTGCGTGCGCGACGTAGGCCGCACGAGGTACAGGCCGCTGTTGTCGCCCCACGACGCACCAGCCACCGTGTTGTCGCCGTCGATCCAGGCCGAGCGTTCGCCGTTGGCGACGACGGAGTGGCAGGTGGCGCGGAGGATGGCAGTCGAGCCGCCCTGTGGTGCCCAGACCGATAGCCGTCCGCGCGGCAGTCCGCCGTTGGGCAGGACTTTGTCGAGCGCTTCGATACCCGTGGCAATCTGTTCCGTGGTCTGCGAGCCGCCCGTGAGGGGCGTCGCATCCGGAAAGCGTTGCTGAATGAGGGCCCGAAGGGCGGCGACAGAGGTGGCCATGAGTGTGGAAAAGGGACAGCATCTTATACCGAATAAATACCGAAAGCAAGAGTGGGACCGAGGCTACATCACAAATATTGTTTGAATGGTGATTTGGGCTGGGGCTGCGTCAACTGATTGTTCAAGTCGTTGGCCGTTCAAGACCTACACGTCGAACGCCAGCTGCTCCGACCCCGCGAATCGATCAGCCACCGCCTCCGCCGCGGCATCTGGTGCGCGACCGTAACGACCGTAGAGCACCCCGTGCTTTTCACATAGCGCGCGCATCTGGTCGCGCAGGCGCTGACTGTACGCCTCGCTCGGATTGAAATCGTTCGCGTACGTCGCCCGATACCGCTTGGCGAGGTGCGGGAATTCCTGTTCGATGAACGGCAGGTACCGCGCGCGAGCCGTCGCTCGGAGTCGGAGCGCACAGGCATTCACGTACGACGCGCCGCGTTCAGCCACCGCCATTACCAGTCGCTCGAGATCTTCGGGATCGTCGGTGATTGCAGGAAGAACGGGCATGACGTTGATGCCTGTCTCGATGTCGCTCTCACGCAAACGCGCGAGCGCACGAAGCCGAGCTTCAGGCGTTGGTGCGCGCGGCTCGATGCGACGCGCGAGCTCGCGGTCGAGCGAGATGAGCGAGAGATGAATCGACAGCTTCGAGATTCGATTGATCCGACGCAGCAGATCGATGTCGCGCGTGATGAGCGGACTCTTCGTGATGATGCAGATCTGCAGTCCCGGATGATCCGCCAGCACCTCGAGCACCGA
Organism: Leucogemmata humicola; assembly: GCF_055379415.1. NCBI lineage: Bacteria > Pseudomonadati > Gemmatimonadota > Gemmatimonadia > Gemmatimonadales > Gemmatimonadaceae > Leucogemmata > Leucogemmata humicola. Next base: position 4,892,955 of record NZ_AP040875.1, on the reverse strand, counting down.
CCGCGTCACGCGAAAGCGTCGCTCGGCGGGCTGAAACGGATCGGTCGCCGTGCCGATGACGATCGTTTCGCCGCGCAGCAGTGCGGTGTGTTTTTCGGAGCCGTGACGAAGTGTTCTACGCAGCACGTCGGCCGCGTTCTGCTTTACGAAGATGCGTCGCTCAAAGGCGAGCCACGACGGCATTCGATCGTGTGCCGACTGAAGGTCGGCGTGCTCCGGATTCTCGGTCGCGTGGCGGTCGAGCACCCATCGATGGGCGTACCGCGCGTAGCAGTATGCGCAGCCAAACGCGCAGCCCACGTACGGATTGATCGACCAGAATCCCATGCCCGTGGTCTCGGGCCCGTTCAGAACGTTGCGCGCGATGGAGCCGAAGTACCGAATGTCCTTCTGCTCACCAACGACTGGGAGCGGACGCCCAAGGACGTCCGCGTCGAACAGTGCGCCCTGCCGTTCTTTCCCAACCGCGCCAACCGTTCGGACCGCCATGTGCCACCAGCTCGCGAAAATCCCGGGATCTCAGCATACCGAAGAAATCCCGAACACGCAAGTCACGGTGTTTTCAGGCTCACTCCGACGTCCATTCCCCCGTCGTCGCGCGGGCGGGCGAAAAAGTTGGCGTAATGCGGGTCGCGCGAAATCCGAAAGGTGTGAATGGCCGCGATCCCGCCAAACAGCAACGTCATCTGTGTCTTGTTCATGGCGTGAGTTCGCGCCACGAAGTCGACATCGCTCACCGATCCACGCCTGCCGAGGGTGAGGTAAAACACCGTTGTCCCAATGCCGCCGCCGAGTATGCCGCGCTCGAACGCGGCACCACGGCGATGCGGAATGTCGAGGACGGCTTCGTCGATGAGCGTCTGCATCGTGAGACCAGACACGGAGAATAGGAATTGCTTGTGAGGCTCGACCTGCGAGCTGATCCCCGAGTAGATCGTTGGGCGGAACTCGTCAAAGCCAAAAGACGGATGGCCGCCAACGGCTATGGACGTCATGATATGCGCTGCCTCGTGGAGCAAAATGCTCGTCGTGAAACCGAGCGCGAACTTGCTCCAGTAGTTTGTGGACAGCGGTATCGTATCGCGGCTCTGCGCGCGCACGGTAGCTGGTGCTACGCCAAGGAGCAGCGCCAGTGTTGCCCCACGAAGTCCGAACGGGAAGGAAACTCGCATGCGACAGAAACTCTCCGATCTCGAGATACAGCGGTCACTCGGTACACTTGCCGGTTGGACGCGGCGCGGCGACGTACTGACGAAGACATTCGCCTTCGACAAGTTCGCGGGTGGGATCGCGTTCGTCGACCGGGTAGCCGCGGCCGCGGATGCGATGAATCATCATCCCGACATCGACATCCGGTACACTAAGATCACGATGACGCTGTCGACGCACGACGCCGGCGGAATCACGCAGTCGGATCTGGACCTGGCCAAAAAGATCGAGGACGCCGCGACCGCCTAGGCTGATCACGAGTCAGCCAGCGCGGCGTCACGGCAGGCGCAGAAATCAGCCTGCTGCGTTGACCACGTCGATGATGCTGAACGCCGCGGTCCATCCTGTGGCCGTGGCGATCATCCCAGCAAAAACCGCGAGCGGAAGCGCCAATCGGAGCGTGAGTCTCCGCCAGAGTCCAATCGCCAATCCAGTGGCGCCGGCGGCAACGACGGGGAAGATCGCAAGAAAGAACGCGAACCACGTCGTGCGAATGGTTGGCTCGTGGATCCAGTCGAATGCGCGGAAGTATTGCGCCATCTCGAACCCACACCACAGCGCCGCCGCGGCCACGCCGTAGAGCACTCGGCGCCTTGGCAGCCGATTCCGCGTTACGCGCAATCCAAAGAGCGCCAAGACGATCGGCACCACCGCCAGCATCCAGTATCCCGGGTCGGTCAGGATGAGGCGCGCCGTGTGGAGCCACGGCTGCTGGGATTGGGCGACGATGGTCAAAACCATACCCATAGGACGAACGGCAGTCGGGCTCCGTTTCGTGGGAGCAGGATCGCTGTCGATTGTGCGGTGCGTCACGGTGATGCGCGCCATTCGCACCCGGTAGCGCGACGTTCGCGCCGATTAATCGCGACCGCGCGAATGCGGCGATCTCGCGATGACATATAAATCGTGCAATGACAATACGTTAATAACGCGACGCATGTAGCACGGTCTCTGCCTTCGAGCGAGTGGCGTTCTCTCCCGCTTCCCACCTGCTCTGGAGTCAGCCTCGTGTTCATGACCCATGCGCTTCGTCGTGCGCTTTTCATTGTCGTCGCTGCACTATCCGTCGTTGCGCTGCCTCGCGCGTCATCGGCGCAGACAACGCCCATGGTGATCACGTCGTTCGACGGCATGGCCGCCGGTGGCGTCTATGACGTCTATGACGACGACGGGTACTACGAGTACACGCAGCGGTACTACTCCTTGTGGTACACGGTCAAAAACACGACTGCATCGAACCTCTATCTCTTTGCTGGCGGCGGATGCGGGTGTTGGCCTGGGGAGGCATATGGCACGAACGGATCGCTTGGCCTGATCGCGCCCGGGCAGACGCGCGCGGTCAGTGTCACCGTCGTGGTACCGTCGTATCAGTCGGGCGCAATCTCGGTGGCGCTCAATGCGTCCGGTGCCGTCGGTCTCCCTCCATTCTGGTACAGCGTTGCGACCAATCAGTACGAGCCGAGTGGGTATCAGCTGCAGGGAGTCGCGGATACGTATGTGGTTCAGATCAATCTCGTCAACGGCGTCGCGACGTTGGGCGCGTCCATCGCCGACTATCGCCCCGCGGTGACGCCAAAGAGCGTCAGCGAAACGATTCCGTTCGGGGCTACGATCAGTCGCACATTCGCCGTAACAAACGCCGGTACAAAGGCCGCGACGTATGCAATCACTGCCAGTTGCACCTCGTCGCCATGCACACCTTCTAAAACGACAACCACACTCGGCGCAGGAGTCACCGATTCCGTCGCCGTAACGTTCATCACGCCCGGTACGACTAGTACCAGTGGCGTCGTGCGTCTGATTGCCAGCTACACCGATGCAACCAATCGTGTGTTGGCTGATACAGGGACTCGAACGATCACCACGCCGAACGTTCGTCCAACGGTCGCGCCGAAGAATCAGCCAACATTGGCGGCAAATGGCCCGCAGTGGGCGGGGTTTACGGTGAGTGGTTTCAACTGGCCGTCGGACTTTTCGATCGTTCCGCTGTGCACCGCTTGGTTGACCAGCTGCACCGTCGAGTTGGGCGAGCCAGACGAAAACGATCCATCGAGTTTATGGGCGAGGCTTCGCTTTACGGCTCCGAACACAATCGGAAGTTCATCAACGCCACCGGCGACTGCAGGCCTGATCGCGCGCGTCATGAACGGCACGCAGGTCGTCGTCGCCGACACTGCGTCGTTCTCTGTCTTGCTTCCGTACGGCAAACCGGTCTTCACACCGAAAACGTCCGTCGAAACAGATCCGGCCGGAACCGCGCGCTACTACTCGCCGGTCATGCTGAACTCCGGCAACGCGACTTCGACGTATGCGATCACCGCGTCGTGTACGAACGTCGCCAACTGCACGGTGGCGGCATCGTACGTCACCGTGAGTCCAGGCGGGATGGGATCTGCACCGGTGTCGTTCACCGCGCCGGCAATCGGCCAGACGGGAACGATCCGCGTCGTTGCCACGAGAACCGGTTCATACACTCCGATCGAAACCGACACCGCGACGCTGACCGTGATGGGCGGCGACGTCATCGCGCCGACGTTCATTCAGTTCACTCCGCCGCAAGAGGGGTCGACCATCGCGTACGGCGGGCGCCTCTCGATTCCGGTTACCGGCTGCGACGCTGACGGCGTGTTAGCGACGCCGAGTGGGACGATCAATGGCGTTGCGCTGTCGGCGAATTTTGCGCCAACCACGATTGGGGGATGTGCGACGGCGAAGGTTGGCACCCTCACAGGCGTTGCGCGTCCCGGTGCGAATACGCTGAACGTCTCGCTGAGCGATGGCATTCATACGACCAGCCTCGCGTCGCACTTCACTTACGATGATGCATATGAGGCGCAAGCGATCGTTACTCCGCTTCGCACGAGCGGACTGTTACGGGGCGGCCAAACGTGGACGGATACTTTCACCGTCAAGAATCCTGGCCCACTCAGTGTGCAGTACACGTTGTCGGCGAGCTGCCCTGGCGGTGCATCGGGATGTATGACGTCGCAGCCGACACTCGCGGTTGGACCAGGTCAGACTGTGAACGCGTGGGTTACGTACACGGCGCCAACAACCGGAACCGCCGGGACGGTGGTGTTGTCGGCGACGTACGTCGGCGCGCTGCGAACACTATCGAGCTCGAACTATGTGGTACTGCAGCTTGATCAAACGGCGCCAACCGTGGTTCTGAGCGGCGTAGTTCCAAATGCAACCATCAGCGTACTGCCTAGCATTGGCGCCGCCTGGTGTGACGCCGACGGTGTGCTGGCAACTCACACGGTGAGGCTCGACGGAACTCCGCTAGTGGAGACGTTCGTGAGCAGCACGCAGTCGGGATGCACGACGGCCGGAACATCGAGCTGGAACAGTCTGGCCGTGACGCTCGGTGCACATACGATCGCTGCTACGACAACGGACGTCGCCGGTCACGTCACCAACAGCACACTCTCATTCACATTCGCGCTGCCGCCGGTCACTGATTTCCAGCCGCGCGTCACGCCGCGTGCGTCGCCGGTCTATCTGATTCCGAATGAGCAGACGTGGGCGTTTGCGATTCGAAATGCCGGCACGCGATCGGCGTCGTATCAAATCACGCCCGTGTGTGCGGCGGTCGTGGCTTCGGGGAGTTGTCAGCTCGACCGGACCTCACTGACACTGGCCGCCGGCCAGACAGATACAGCGCGACTCACCTTCAGCATTCCAACGTTGCCGGCGAGCCCGGCGACCTTCAGAGTCATCGCGAGCTATCAGGATCTCGCGAACCGCGCCATTGCCGACACTGGAACTGTCGTAGCGCAGATCCCGACGTTTGCGCAGCTCTATCAGCCGCAGCTCCCTGCCGATCCGTCGACGCACGTGCAGCCACCGGGAACCTTGTCGATGCTTCCGGTGCCAGTCACGAATCTTGGGTTCGCTCCGGTGACATACCGCATGACGGTCGTGTTCACCGGGGGCTTCTCGACCCAGCCGTGGGTGATGGTCGATTCGTTGCGCGTCGGTGCAGGGCAGACAGTGCAGTATCCGCTTCAGCCGCTTGCTCCTTCGGGTAGCAATGTGCAAGGTACGGCAGCGGTGACGGCCGGCTATTCGACATCAGCGGGAGCGGTGTCTGCGTCGACGACGCTGACGTTATTGACGGGCACCGTCGTGAATGCCGGTTCAGTGCTCGTGTCGCCTCACGCGATCACTCGGCCCCTCGCGGCGAGTACCACCGTATTCGACACGTTCACTGTGAAGAACACGGGGTCGTCTCCGGCGAAATTCCTGTACACCGTGACGTGCACCGGCGCCTCGCTTTCGTGCACGCCTACCGCGCCCGACTCGACGCCTTCGCTCGCGTCGCAGCAGTCCTTTGCACTGTCCGTGCGACACGTCGGCGGTTCCGTCGTCGGATCCGTAGGCACGGTCAAGGTTCATGTGGTGAGCCTTGCAAATTCGTCGGTTGTCGACGATGGCGTGATCACCGATAACATCACGACGGTAGCGCCGATCACCGTCGCAACGCGCGGCGTGACTGGTGGGACAGCTCTGCTACGCGACCAGTGCATTACAGTCGCCGCTGGTGACGCAGCGGCATACGAGTGTGGCGATTTGCGTCTGGCGCACCCGCTGCCAGCGACGACGACGCTCAACACGTCGCGCGCGCCAACGCTCGTATACAACAACCGTCATCAGAGCGGAATCATCCTTGTGCCAGCGGAGGTTCGCCTGACATCGGCGCCCGCGGGCGCAACGATCACGGCGACCGTCAAGATCAACGGCCAGGCGGAGGACTCGTACTCATTCACTTGGTCGGCAGCACAGAGTGATGGATTACCGAGGCGGATTGCCGTTCCGGTGAATGTGCGTGCGAAGGGACTGGGGACTGGGGCGTACGAATACACGTTCCAGGTTCGCGCTACCATAGGCGGCACGACCTCATCGAGCAGTGTGACCGACACGCTCGCCGTGATCAACCGCGCGGCAACCCAGTTTGGTCCAGGATGGTGGCTCGATGGCCTCGAGCAGCTCATCGTATTCGACGCGACGCACCGACTCTGGGTCGGCGGCGACGGCTCAGCGCGAATGTACGCGTGGAAATCGGATACAACGTGGCTTGCGACTCCTCAGTTGGATCGGGTCGACTCGATCACCACCAATCCGAGCCAATCGCTCTGGACTCGTCATTTGCGAAACGGCGCAGTCGTCGAGTTCAATGCAGTGGGACAGCACCTAGCGACCGTCAATTCGCGTGGCCACCGGACGCGCTTCGTGTACAACATCACGAACAATGTCCTGCTCGATTCCATCGTGATGCCCGTGCCGGCCGGGGCGCCGCCACGTGCATACACGTTCACGCGCGACGCCGGCGGGAACGTCGTCGCTATAGATGCGCCCAGTACTCCGACTCGGCCAAGACGAACAACGATTGGGTACACGCAGCCGCACGGCCAACGGTTGGTCACGACGATCACGGATCCCGATCTGTCGAGCATCTCGTTTGGATTCGACGCGAGCGATCGCATCATGTCACGTACCAATCGTCGTGGATTCGCAACGACATACACGTATGACGAGGCCGAGGGCCTCCGATCGACGACGTTGGCTGTCGGTGGTGCGAACGTCGTGCGGACCTTCTGCGCGACGGAAACGGCGAGTCTCACGTGGTGCGCGGCGGGTCCGATTCGGACTGATTCAGTTCGCACATGGGTCGACGGCCCGCGCGCCGATGGTGACACGACGTGGTTCCGCCTCACACCGTATGGTGCGCCCGCGGTGATCGAAGACGCGTTGCATCAGCGCACAACCATCGAGCGCAGTAACACCGATTGGCCGCTGCTGCCTACGCAAGTGACACAGCCCAACGGGCATCAAGTCAGAACGAGCTACGATCCGAGTCGAGGACTCGTGCGCATTGTGACCGATGTTGCGCCGTATGGCGGTGCCGATGCGGTGACGACATACGACTGGGATGCGAAGTGGGATGCCGTGACGCTCGTGACTATGCCGCAGGGCGGTGGTAGCTCACGGTCATTCTACGATCAGGCGACGGGACTCAAGCAGTGGGAGGAGGACGGAAGAGGGAGCGCCACGCGGGTGAACTTCACGTACACCACCGCCACGCGACAGCCGCAAACTGTTTCGACGCCTGGTAACGCAGTTGGTGCCGTGAGCCGAATCGACTATGACGGTTTTGGTAACACGTGGAAACTCACGAGCCCGTCGCTGATCGTCACGGAGGCGCTGAAGGACGCGATCGGGCGCGATACGCTGACGAAGAAGCCGACCGATGCTGCGCAAACGGATAGCCTCAAGCTGCTACAGCGTTTCATCTACGATGCGTCGGGCGCCGACAGCGTGTCGCTCCAGTGGAATCGCGCCGACTCGCTTCGTGTCGCGAACCTCTACGATCGGGAGGGCAATCTCATAGAGGTATCCCAGCGCGGGGCGCCGGATCTCGGGACGGTGGGCACGATCATTCGGCGCTTCGCGTACGATGAGGCGGATCGCAAGATCTCGGAGCGAATGGTTCACGGGGTCGCGAACGCCGATGAGGAGGTCCTGCGCTTCAGCTACGACGTTGCCGGAAATCTGATCACGGGTGGTCGCGACGCAGTCGGGGCGATACTGACCTATGACGTGCTGAATCGCCTGACTGGGCGCAATGGGACGATGCTGTCGACGTTCACGTACGACGCGACCGGCATGCGAACGGCTGACAATCCCGCCGCGCACATCTCGCGATCGTACTATCCGAACGGAGCACTCAAGACCGACACGCTGCGCATTGCGACGTCTGATTGGAGCACGGATTTCAGCGTGCATCGGTATGGACTCACGTACAGCTACGATCTGGCCGGCCACAAGATCGCGATCGAGCACCCGAGTCAGCTCGCAAGTGGTACCACCGCGCGCACGTCCTACGGGTACGATGCGGTCAGCGGACTGCTCACCTCGGTGACGGACAAGTTCGGCCAGCTCTTCACGTATCAGTATGACAATGCGGGCCGACTGAATCAGCAGGTGTGGCGGGCGGGGAATTCCCCGCTGACGGAGACGCGCACGTATGACGCTGATTCTCGCCTCGCTCGTCGTACGATGCGGATGGCGGACAACAGCGTCGTCCATGATGACAGTCTCACGTACGACGCGCGTGACAAAGTCCTCGCTGTTGCCCGTCTGCTCGAGAATTCTGCGGCGATCGACGGATTCACCTACGACGTGCGTGGGCGTGTCACGAAGAGTGTGATCAGCGGCGCGACAGAGACGCTGCAGTTGGATGCGTACGGCAATGCACTGCAAAGTGACACAAAGCGGACCAAGCCGGGCGTGGCGTGGTCGACGTACGAACGTGGGAGCGGGCGCCTGTTGTCGCGGATGAGCCTGGGCGACTACGCGAGCATGGACGCGACGGTCTATGACACGGATCTAATCGGCAATCAGTATCACACGCTGAGCCTCGCAGCGCACGGTCCGTATTCGGCGCCCGACGCGCAGCAGTACACGTTCCTCACGATGCGGACGGAGACGCAGGACACGTACGATGATCGAAGCAAGTTGATCTCGCATGTGTTGGTCTTCGACACGCTGTTTCAGAAGACGGCTGCGTACAATGTTTCGAGTGCTCAAGCTGGGCCGAATCGATATTATGGCGGGGACTCGTATCGATACGATGCGCTTGGGCGGCGGATTTGGGTGCGTTCCGTCAAAGGTCCGACGTGCAACTCCTCAACTGGATCGCCGCAGAAATGGACGGGTTGCCACAGCACCGTCACGCGCACGGTGTGGGATGGCGATCAGATACTCTATGAGATTCGGACCGACGGGAGCGTCAATGCGTCGGCGGCGACGCTCGAAAGCGATGTGACGTCGAGTGTCGATTTCGGACAGGTGGGCTATGTCCACGGCTACGGGATCGACGAGCCACTCGCGCTCGACAAGAGCGGCTGGCTTCAGGTTCTGCCGTATGCGGACTGGCGTGGGCATTTCGACGGTGGCCTGTGTGGGACGACGAAGTGTCCGAGTACCACGATCAAGTTTCCGCAGCGGAATTTGTTTGGGGCGGCGAATTCGGTGGCGAATCTGCCGGCTCCGTCCTGGTACGGGAGCCTGATCGAAGGGCAGGAGGATGCGTCGGGATATCTGTATCGGCGCAACCGCTACATGGATCCGTCGACGGGACGCTTCACGCAGGAAGATCCGATCGGGCTGGCCGGGGGGATGAACCTGTATGGGTTCGGCGGCGGAGACGCGGTCAACAATTCGGATCCGTTGGGTCTTGCGACTTGTCCTCCCAATTGTAGCCTCTCTAGTCTGTGGGAGAATGTGAAACAGTTCGCCCGCGATGTCAGGAACATGAGTTCCGATGACTGGAGAGCCGCGGGTCGTGGAGGTGCGGGTTTCTTTAGTGGTGGCGACGGCGGGCTGATGATGGGTCCTGCCGGAAGCGTTCCGAGTGTCACAATTAGTAGGTCGAAGTATCCTGGATCCGCGGCGACGATCGAGAATGCTCAAGCGGCCGGAAAGCCGTCCATTGTGACAATTGATCGGGCCGGCGCGAGTGCGCGGCGAAGGGACGCCCTCGCTGGTGTACCGACTAAGGCCGGATTTGATCGCGACGAGTATCCGCCGGCAATGTTCGCGGAAGGAGGAAGAGGGGCTGCCGTTTCATACGTTGCGCCGTCTGATAACCGAGGGGCAGGAGCGTGTATGGGGAATCAATGCCGAACTTTTCCTGATGCAACCCAAGTTCGAATAGGCGTGGTGCCAGAGTGACGACGTCAAACATTGCACGGCTTGCTGCACTTGGTGGACCGGAACTCAGCGATGACACTCCGCGTCTTGACAAGGCGTCGTCAGATCTGGCAGGTGCTCTCGGGCAAGGATTGCTAGAACTCTATTGGGCAAGGAATGGGTTCTACGCATTCGAATCCGCACTTCATGTTTTCCCAATATCTGACGATGTGTCGCCGCCGAGCCTCGGGGCGTGGAATGAATGGTCGCGTTGGCGCTCCGCATATGGTCAGCCTGCTGTTGAAACCCTGTTCTTTGCAGAGGACCTGTTCGGTGCTCAGTTCTGTATCGCAAATGATGTGATTTGGCGTTTTGATCCTGAAACCGCCAATCGCGAACCCTTCGCACGCTCGATGGACGAGTGGGCAGAGAAAGTCGTTGTCGACTTCAAAGTTCAAACCGGCTGGCCGTTGGCGCACGAGTGGCAAGGGATCAATGGCCCACTCCCGGCTGGTGCGCGCCTGGTTCCGAAGATTCCGTTCGTCTTAGGCGGAGAATTTGAGCTCTCGAACTTACGCGTTCTCGACGGCGTAGAAGCGATGAAGTTCTATGCAAACATCGCAAGGCAGATCCGGGACATTCCTGAAGGCGAACAGATTCAGCTGCGAATCGTCGAATGAGTCTTCAAACGAAGTGACCGATCGGGCATCGATTCACACTCCGTTTCCCACTCAGACTCGACCACTCAAACCGGACCATTGACAAAATCCTGCGCAGGGTCGTATCGTCCACTAACCTAGTTAGTGGACAGCCATGCCAGGCGACGCCAACAACCTCCTCCACGGCACCCTCGACGTCCTCGTCCTCAAAGCCCTCACCTGGGGACCGAAGCACGGGTACGCAATCGTCGAGTGGATCGAAACACAAACCGAAGGCGACCTCGAAATCGTCGACGTCGCCCTCTACAAATCACTCCACCGACTCGAAAACGGCGAAGCCGTCGCATCCGAGTGGGGACTGTCCGCCAACAACCGGCGCGCCAAGTACTACTCGCTCACACCGACCGGCCGCCAGCTCCTGAAAGCCGAGGCCGCGACGTGGCGAAAGTATGCCAAGGCGGTCACTCGCGTGCTTGGTGCCACGTAGCATGACACCGCGTCCCACACCCGGCGGATCGAACATTCCCGACGGCGTTCGCCGCGCGCTACGACTGCCGTCGAACCGCGCGCGGCTCGAGCGCGAACTCGACGATGAGGTCGCGTTTCACATCGAGACACGCGTCGCGTCGCTCGTTGCATCGGGAATGAGCGAAGCCGACGCGCGCGCCGAGGCGGCGCGACGATTCGGGAACGTCGATGAACTCCGCGAGTTCTGTCAAACCACCGAGGTGCCACGTATGCGTCGAATGCACGTTCGCGAAATTGCCGAGACGTGGATGCAAGACCTGCGGCTCGCTGTGCGACAGTTCACGCGGTCGCCGGGGTTCGTTGCCGTCACGGTCGCGACGCTCGCACTCGGGATTGGCGCATCGACGACGATCTTCAGTGTCGTCAACGGTGTGATGTTCCGGTCGCTGCCCTATCCCGCGCCCGAGCGGATCGTACAGATCTGGGAAGTCGGCGCACGTGGCGGACAACAGAACGCCTCCGATCCTGATCTCGACGATTGGCGCACCGAGAGCAAGAGCTTCGCGTCCCTCGCGGCGTTTCGACCAGGCGGTGACGCGACGGTGATCATCGGCAATACATCGACGCGAGCGCACGTGTCACCGGTGTCGGGGCAGTTCTTCGACGTGTTAGGCGTGCGACCGACGCGCGGGCGAGTTTTTGCCGGCGACGAGTTGCGCGAGAACGGCGCGTTGGCCGTGCTCGTGAGCGACGAGTTCTGGCGACAGCAACTCGGCGCAAATCCGGCGGCGATCGGGACGACGCTCTCGGTCGACGGCACGAGCTTCATGGTGATTGGCGTGATGCCGGCTGCCATCGACATGCCTCATGGCGCGGATCTATGGGTGAGCGCGGAGGCGACGTCGACGCGTCGCACGAGTCGCACTGCGCACAACTGGCAGGTGCTCGGTCGCGTGCGCGACGGCGTAAGCATCGAACGTGCGCAGACGGAGATCAGCGCGATCACGCGTCGCGCGAAGCAGGTCAACGGTACGTCGATGGATGCGGTCGACGCTACGGTCGTGCCGCTGCTCGAGGAAATGATTGGCAAGACGAAGCCGATTCTCTATTTGCTCGCGGGCGCGTCGATGGTGCTACTGCTCATCGCCTGCGCGAATGTCGTGAACCTGCTCGTCGCCCGCATGGCATCGCGGCAGGGCGAGCTCGCGGTTCGCGTCGCACTCGGCGCGGGGCGTGCGCGTGTCCTTCAGCAATGTCTCGCCGAGTCGTTGGTGTTGTCGGTGAGTGGGGCGGTGGTGGGTATGATGTTGGCGGTGGCGGGTGTGCGTGCAGTCGTCGCGTTGGCGCCGCCGGGGCTGCCGCGTGTCGCGGACATTCGCGTTGACGCTGGTGTGCTGGCGTTCGCGGTTGGCGTGTCGGTGATCGTTGCGGTTGCGCTAGCGCTCGTCGCTGCTTGGCGCGGAACGCGAGGTGACGTTCGCGAAACGCTCTCGCAATCGGGGCGCACGCAATCGAGCGGTGGTGCGAGCGTAGGTCTGCGTCGAGTGCTGGTCGTCGCGCAGGTCGCGATGACGCTCGTGCTCCTCGTCGGTGCCGCGCTGCTCGGTCGCAGCTTCGTGCAGCTGCTGCGGATCGATCCTGGATTCCGCATGGAGAATCTCGCCGTGCTCGATCTGGCGATTCCGAGGACGAGTTCCGATAGTGCGGCCGGCGTGCGTCGCATCCAGGCGTTCGACGAGATCGTCGCGAAGATGCGCGCGCTGCCCGGCGTGTCTCAGGTCGGAGGGGTGAGTACCGTACCGTTTGGTGGCGGCGGGAACAACGGTCAATTCGTGGTGCTCGATCGCCCAATTTCGCGCATCGACCCAGCGGCCGATGTGAAGGCGCTTCGCGAGAGCATCCGCGAAATCGGTAAGCTTCCCGGCCACGCGGGCGATGCCGAGTATCGAATGACGACGCCGGGATACTTCGAGACGATGCATATCCCACTCGTCGCTGGGCGTTTGTTCAACGACGGGGATCGGTACGAAACGGAAAACGTCGCCGTGATCAGCCAGGCGCTGGCGAAAAAGGTGTGGCCGTCAGAGAGTCCAATCGGCAAGTACATCGAGTACGGAAACATGGATGGCGATCTTCGCACGTTCACGATCGTCGGGATCGTTGGCGACGTGCGTGATCGCGGCTTTCAGTCGGAGCCTGGTGCGTCGTTCTACGGACTGTATAGACAGCGACCGTCGAGCGGTGGCGGTACCATCAATATCGTGATGCGAACGAACTCGACGCCGGCATCGGTGATTGCCGCGGCGGCTCCGCTGATGCACGCGCTGCGCCCTGACGTTCCGTCTCGCTTTCGTACGATGGACTCGATGGTCTCGCGCTCCGTTGCCGATCGTCGCTTCACGCTTTTTCTCGTCGGCGTCTTTGGCAGCGTGGCGCTGCTGCTCGCGACGCTCGGCGTCTACAGCGTGATCTCGTACCTCGTTGCGCAACGGAGTCGCGAGTTGAGCATTCGACTCGCACTCGGCGCTCGGGCGGAGGATGTTGTACGCCTGGTGCTGCGACAGGGCGCCGCATTGGCGATCGTCGGCATCGGCATTGGACTGGTGGCGTCGGTGATGCTGACGCGACTGATCAGCACGATGCTGTTCGGCGTGACGGCGACTGATCCGGTGGCGTTTGCCGGCGTGACGGGCGTGCTCGTCGTCGCCGCGCTGCTCGCGAGCTATCTGCCGGCGCGTCGCGCTGGACGCGCCGATGCCGTGGATGTGTTGAGAGCGGGCTAGCGTTCGCTAGGCGAGATCGGCGACGTCGGCCAGTTTGGTCCACGCCGAGAAGCCTTTCTTCCAGACGAGTGTTTCTGGACGGACGACGCCCGCGGCGATCTGATTCTTGATCGTCGCGCGATCCACCGGGCCCTGTCGCTCGCCTTTGAACACGTAGTACCACGCGTCCTGTGGGAGCGGCGGCGGCTCGTCACCCGATGACGTTGCCGCCGGCGCCGGCGCACTAAAGGCCGACGACGACATGGCACGACTCGCGATGGCGGCGCCCATGCCAATACCGACGCCCGCCGCAGCGCCGCCACTCGGATTGCGTGCCGCGTCGCGAAGCGCGTCGGCGCTCTGGAGCTTCGTGTACTGATCGAGGTCGCCGAGGACGCTCATCTTGGACCGTTGATCGATCGCGCCTTCGACTTCGGCGGGCAGAGACACATTCTCGACGACAAGCTGGGTGAGCTCGATGCCGTACTGCTGGAACTGCGGTGCGACGCGCTCCAGGACGCGCTGGCCTACCTCGGTGTATTGCGTCGAGAGATCGAAAACGGAGATGTTGCCGTCGGCCAACACGCCACTTACGCGCGATACAACGAGGTCGCGAAGCTGATCGGCGATCTCGTCGACGAGAAAGAGTGAGTTCGTTCCAACCACTTCGTGCACGAAGCGACTCGGATCGGCAACGCGAATGGCATATGTGCCGAAGGCGCGAAGCCGCACTGGTCCGAGCGCCGGATCTCGCACGATCACGGGATTGGACGTGCCCCATTTGCGATTCGTGAACTGCTTAGTGTTCACGAATACGACGTCGGCCTTGAACGGGCTTTCGAAGCCGTACTTCCAGCCGCGGAGCGTCGAGAGCAGCGGAAGGTTCGAGGTGACGAGCTCGTAGCGTCCTGGCAGAAACAGATCGGCGATCTCGCCCTGGTCGACGAACAGCGCGGCCTGACCGGGACGCACGATGAGCCGCGCGCCATTCTTGATTTCGTTTCTCGGTCGCGAGAAGCGCGACAGCATCGTGTCGTCGGAATCATCGATCCACTCGATGATGTCGATCAGCTCTCCAGCGACAAATTCACGAAAGGACACGTGATCTCCAGCGTAAGAGTCGATTAACCGAACAGGTTTCGTAACGCGTCTTCGAGCACCGAGCCGATCGAGCCGTTGCGAATGGCCGGTGCCGTGTCCCAGCTGCCGCTGATCGGCCGTGCGCCGCGCGTGGTCGCCTCGAATGCGCGTCGTTCTTCGGCGCGGCGTTCATCTTCCATGCGTCGTGCGCGTTCGAGTCCGCCGCCGTCGACAAAGGCGAGCACGGCGTGCAGTTCGCCGCGCTCGAGCCACGCGCCGTGGCCCTTACACACGTCGATGATCACGCCAGAGCGATGGCCGAAATTCTCGCGGTTCATGACCTTGGCGCACGTTGGGCATGGGAGATATCGAACGCCGGTTGTAGCTGAGGCGTTGACGCCGACCGTCTTGGGTCCGAGCATGTCGGCGATGGCGCCGTGCGCCTCGCGATTTGCGCAGAGCGACGTGAAGGTCTCGGTGTCGAGCCACGTCGCGTGGCAGTCAGCGCACTCGAAAAGCGGCGTGGCGCCGATGTGCACCGACGACATTGCGCCGCGACAGCCGGGGCAGGGAAGCGTGGCGTCGCCTGCGAGGCGTTCTGCTTTGGAGCCGCACTCGGGACAGAACTCCATACCCACGAACATGGGGCTGAAGCACGACGGGCAGCCCATCGACGAAAGCGCCGAGCCGCAGTAGTCGCAGCGGACGGCATCGGCGCCTGACGCGGGGGCGCCGCAGGTTGGGCAGTTGAGCGAGGAAGGCATGGCCTTCCTTAGGACGGACCCGGTTGCGCGGCGGTCACGCTTCGCGGTGCACCGGATGTTTGCGACCCCGCGACGGGCCAGCTAGTGTCTCACGTAGATATTCTGGTGGCCGCGGTAGTCCAGCTTCACGGTATCGCTATACAGCAGACCGAGTTGCAGGCCGCCGGCATCGGGAATGAGTTGCAAGGCGTTCTCGGAAATACTCCAAGTTCCCGTGATCGACGAATTTGTGGCGCCGCTTGCGGAACTGTCGGTCTGGGTGAGCGCGTAATGGGTGTTGCTTTTCAATTCGATGGCGCCGCGCACGGTGGATCCGGTCGCGATCACCGCGGGAATGGATCCTCCATCGAGCCGCACGAGTGTGTACGTGCCCGTGGGAGTGACTCCCCCGGCGTCGAGTACGTTTCCGCAGGACGCAACGAAGATGAGTACAGCAATACGGGCGATTCGCAGACGACCACCGTCGAGTGAGTTTCACGTCGACAGTACGGCATGACGGGCGCTGGCGAAAGGGCCATTTCGTAGGTGGATGTCGAGACGTTCTGGAACGCGGATGAGACGATACGAATTCTTCGCCGGCGATGAGCGCACTGCGTAGGTCGACCCGATGGCGGTTCACACTGATCGGTGTGGGCTTCGTCGCGCTCGCGCTGGTGGCGTTTGGCCCGGCCCTGCGGGCACCGTTCGACTTCGACGACGGCCCGGCGATTATCAATAACGCCTCGATTTACACTCTACGTCCGTCCGCGGCGCTCGTACTTGGCTCGGGCATCGGTTCTCCGGTCGATGGGCGACCGGTCGTGGCGTATTCGTTTGCGGTGAATCAGGCGATCAATCGGGCGTTGGGAATTCCGCCCGGCAGCGATGTACCGCGCGCTACGTTCGGCTTTCATCTGCTAAATGTTCTGCTGCATGCCGCCGCGGCATTCCTGATCTTCCTGATCGTTCGCCTGACATTGCAACGCGGACGAGTGAGCGAAGCCTTGGCGAGGAACGCCGAGCGCATCGCGATCGTGGTGGCGGGGATGTGGCTGCTGCATCCCATACAGACCGAGGCGGTGGACTACGTCACGCAGCGCACGGAGCTTCTCGTTTCGCTGTTCTATCTCGCGACGCTGTTCGTTGGCGCGCGCATTCTGTTTGACGGCGACGTGAAGACTTCGCGCGCCAGGCTGGCGATGGTCGCCGCACTTGCGGCGCTCGGCGCAGGAAGCAAAGAAGTCATGATCACTGCGCCGATCGTGCTGCTGCTCTATGATCGCGCGTTCATCTCGGAGTCGTGGTCGTCGATTCTTGGCACGCGCGATCGGCGACGGCTCTATCTGATCGTTGCGGCTGCGGTGGTGCTGCCGCTCGGTCTACTCGCCATGCTCGGGCGAGGCGGCACTGCCGGGTTCGACGCCGGAGTGCCGTGGTATCGATATCTGTACACGCAGGCGTGGGCCGTGTGTCGCTACCTCACGCTGCTATTCTGGCCAGGACAACTGGCATTCGACTACGGACGAAATCTCATAGCTGATTGGTCCGCGGCGCCTCAGCTGATCGCACTGTCTGCCGCGGTCGTTGCGACGATTTGGGCGTGGACGAAACCACGCTGGCAATGGCTCGCCTTTCTGAGCTCGTGCTTCTTCCTGATTCTCGCGCCGTCGTCGAGCATTCTTCCAATCCGCACAGAAGTCGCCGCCGAGCGACGTGTATACCTCGCGAGTGTCGCGGTCATTCTGTTGGTGGTGATTGGCGTCGAGCACATTCGTAAAAGCAAGATCGATCGCGGCGCTCCGAAGAAAATCGCACTCATCCTCGGCGTTGGGTTGTTCTATGCCGTGATCAGTGGCTGGACTGCTGCCCATGTGAGTTTTGTGCAGGCGCCCACCGTTGTAGTTCAGGCAGTTGTTGGAGCACTCGCGGCGGTTGCGGCTTGGGCGCTGCTCTTTGGCGGCTCAATGACAGCGACCGCGGCAGCGAGTGCGATCGCAGTGTGTCTTGCGGTCGCGACCTACCATCGCAGTGAGTTGTACGACGATCTCGTCGTGCGTTGGAGCGATGCGGCCGTCAAAACTCCCACGAACGGTCGGGCGTACGACAACCTCGCGTCGGCGCTGCTTCGCGCCGAGCCTCCGAGGATCGCGGCCGCTGACAGCGTGTTGCATCAAGCGATGGTGATGGATTCAGTGTTCGTTCCCGCACGCGTTCGCGCTGCGACCATCGCGTTCGCCGAAAACCGCTTCGTTGACGCCGAGTCGCTGCTTGTGCGCGCGCTGGCGATTCATCCGCTCGATGCTGCGGCAACGGAGCAGCTCGGGAAGGTGCTCGTAGCCGAGCGGAAGCCGGCCGCGGCGCTTCCGTATCTCCGTCAAACCGCCGACTTCAAGCCGAATGGGGAAACTCTCATGGCGCTCGGCCTCGTATGGACGCAGCTACGCGAGCTCGACTCGGCGCGCGTGGCGTTCACGCGCGCGGCGGCACTCGCACCGTGGCGCGCCGATGCGCCGCGTAACCTGACCGCGATTCTCGTCGAACAGGATCGCGGAGCCGACGCGATTCCGTATATCGAACGGGCGATTCAGTTGGAGCGGAGCGATCTGTCGCTCGCATTGGCGAGTCTCGCGTATGCGCAGGCGGGGCAGGCGGACAACGCAACGCGCGCCGCGAGCGATGCCGTGGCGGCGACGCAGAACAGTACGATTGTCTATGTGCTCGCTGGACGCGCGATGCAGACGTCAGGTCGTCTGGAGTTGGCGCGGACGTATCTGTCGCGCGCCGTGTCGCTCAAGCCAGACGATCCGCAGGCACTATCTCGGCTTGGTATGCTGGAGCTGGCAGCGGGGAATCGCTCTGATGCGCGACGTCTGTTCGAGCATGCGCTGTCGTCGTCGCCGGGATATCCGCTTGCCGAGCGGGGGCTCGAGAGCGTGGTGTCGCCCTCGAGCCCCCGCTGACGCTACTTCACGAAGCGCGTCTTGGTCTTGTCGAGATTATCGAGCGTCTTGGAGATGTCGTTGCCAATCGCTTCGATGCGGTTGATCGAGTGCGGATTGAATGCTGGATCGAAGGGGCTCTTTGCGGGGCCGCCGGACACCTCGAGCACCGCGTCGAACTGATACGGGTGCGCCAGCTTGGTCTTGGGATCGGTCCACGTTCCCTGCCATGCGAGCTGCTTGTTCTTTGGCCATAGACCGTACGGAAGAGCGATCGTGCGAATCTTGTAGCCTGGAACCGCTGAATCGATGCCCATCATGTTGCGAGCGATCTGCTCCTGCACCGCGGCGTCTGGATACTGGCTGAGCTTCATGTGCCAGAGCGTGTGGTCGCACAGCTCAAAGCCTTGATCGGCGAGCCATTTCACTTTCTGGAAGCGCCATTCCTTCTTCTGGCCCTGGAACTTGGTTGCGTCGCCGAAGAAGTTGTGGCCCGACGCACCGCCGTTGAGCATGCAGAACGTCGCGCGATTCTTCCAACCCGGGTGCGACTTGGCAAAGTCGAGCCAGATGCCGACGCCGCTCGTGGGGTCGATGGTGAGTTGACCGTTCTGCTCGATGTAGCGGAACTGTTCGGGCGATGCGTCGTCGAAGACGAAGACCACCGGCGACATGCCGTCGGGGACGTCGCTGAAGTTCTTGTCGAGCATCTGGGCGATGGTGATCGGCCGATAGCCGCGCTTATACACGTCCTCTAAATCCGCCTTGAAGCTCTCGGCGGTTCGCGTATAGAGCGTGTTCTTGGGCGAGCCAATGATGTGATACTCGAGCACCGGAATCTTGCCCGCGTGGTTGGCGGTCAGGCTTCCGCGCATGGTATCGACGTTTCCGGCCGCCGAATCGGCCGTTGTCGCCGTTGCCCCGTTTTTCGCTACCTGCTTGGTGCTTCCCGCGCCGCCGCTGCAGGCGGCGGAGAAAAGTGCGACGCAGATCACAAAGCCCGTCGAACGGAACGTCATGGATTCCACTGGAGTAGGACTGTTGATGGTTGAGGCACTTCAATCAGCTGAAAATCGTGCTGCGCTGCCGTGCTGTGCCGTCGCGGCCAGAAACCTGCGATGGCGAAGAGCGTACCAGTCTTTAGCATGCTCACCACACCACCTGCGTGAACGTCACTTCGCTTCGCGAACGCGCTGCCATTTTCAGGCAGCGACTGCGCCGCAATCCGTCGGATCCCGCCCGCCAGTGGATCAGACGGCAGTGGCCGTGGCTTGGGCTGCTCGCTCTGGCGTGCGCCGGCGTCATCACGTTTGACGTATGGGTTGGCACCTGCGGCTTTTACGGCTGTCCGTCGCCGGCTGAGATCCGCGCCTTCCACCCGAGCGAGGGTGGAAACGTCTACGATCGCAACCAGAAACTCATCGGCCAT
This sequence comes from Leucogemmata humicola, assembly GCF_055379415.1. NCBI lineage: Bacteria > Pseudomonadati > Gemmatimonadota > Gemmatimonadia > Gemmatimonadales > Gemmatimonadaceae > Leucogemmata > Leucogemmata humicola. The sequence goes on along the minus strand of NZ_AP040875.1, from coordinate 4,872,972 downwards.
CTGGCGAATGTGCGTCGCGTCAACGTGCCGATCGCGATGGTCCCCAAGAACGTGCGGGACGCATTCGTCGCCACCGAAGACCGGCGTTTCTATGAACATAACGGGCTCGACTGGCGCGGCGTGATCCGCGCCGTCGCGCGCAATTTCAGCGCGGGCGGCGTTCGTCAGGGATTCAGCACGATCACCATGCAGGTGGCGCACAACAGCTTCCTTGCCGATCGGTATCACGGGCGCTCGTTGCGCCGAAAACTGGTCGAGCTGCGAATCTCGCGCCTTCTCGAACGCGAGCTGACCAAGGATCAAATCCTCGAGCACTATCTTAACGTCATCTATCTCGGGAACGGCGTGAACGGGATCGAGGCGGCCAGCCTCGACCTGTTTGGCAAGAATGTCGACAAGCTGACGCTCCCTGAAGGAGCGCTCCTCGCCGGTCTGCCCAAAGCGCCGTCTGCCTACACGCCTCGGCGCAGCCCGCCGCGCGCAGTGCAGCGGCGCAACTTGGTGCTCGGACTCATGGCCGAGCAGGGATATATCACCGACGCGCAGGCGCAATCTGCGACGCGAGCTCCGCTCCGCATTGCTGAGAACGAGTGGCGTCCGTCGGTGACGAACGAGGCGAGCGCGCTCGACGCCGTGCGAGCAATCGTCGATTCGGTTGCGCCAGATATCCTGAAGGAAGGCGACGTCAACGTCTACACGACGGTTGACTTCAACCTGCAGCGCGCGGCGGATCGTACGGTGCTGCGACACATCACGCAGATCACTCAGGAAACGCGCGAGACGATGGGACCGCCGGGCGAAGAGGCGCAGGGCGCGCTCGTCGCGCTTGATCCGGCGACGGGCGACATTCGCGCGCTGGTGCCTGGCAAGCGCACGCAGCGCGGCGGATTCAATCGCGCGTTCTCCGCGCGTCGCCAGCCGGGGTCGGCGTTCAAGCCGTTCGTGTACGCGGCCGCACTGGCGGCGGGATATTCCCCGGCGACCGAAGTGGATGACGATCCCGTCAACGTGCAGGTAGGTCGCGACATCTGGCAGCCGGCGAACTACAACGGCGAGTACAACGGGCGCATCACGTTCGCGCGCGCGCTGATGCTGTCGGCGAACGCGGCGACGGTGCGGGTGAGCCGATCGGTCGGCGAAGCGGCGGTGATCGCCGCGGCCCGCCGCAACGGCATCACGAGTCCGTTGTCGCCGGTTCCATCAATTGCGCTTGGTGCTGAAGGCGTGACGCCGGTGGAGCTGGTCGCATCGTACGCGCCGTTCGCCAACGGTGGAATGCGAGTGACGCCGCGACTTGTGACGCGCATCGAAGCGCCAGACGGAACGCTCTTGTGGAGCTCGGAGGTTCGCACGCGGACGCCGGCGATGAACCCACAGGATGCATATGAGATTACTCAGATGCTCCAGGGTGTGGTGAACTTCGGAACCGGAAAGGCGGTGCGTGATTACGGAATCACGGCGCCAGTCGCCGGAAAGACGGGCACGACGAACAGCGGCGAGGACGTTTGGTTCGTTGGCTATACGCCGTCGATCGTTGCGGGAATCTGGTTCGGTTATGATCAGCCGCGTCAGATCAGTACGAGCGCATCAGGCGGACGACTCGCCGCGCCGGCGTGGGCCGAGATGTACCAGGCGGGATGGAAGGAGCCAGTTGGATCGGCGTTCGCGGTGCCCGTTGGTATGGTGTCGGCCGTGGTCGATCCACAGAGTGGCGAGCTCGCGACGGAGTGGTGTCCGTCGCGCGTGCGTCAATGGTACAAGCCGGGGAGCGAGCCGCAGAACGAATGTCAGTTGCATACGGGCCCGCAGCCGAATCAGGTCGCGGTCGACTCGAAGGGCAATCCGCAGGCTCAGGGACATACCGATCCGATCACCGCGGTTGGCCGTAGCATCGGCAGCATTCTGCGCAAGATCATCCACTGGTAGCCGCGGACATCGCACGCAGCCTCGGCGATTTCTGACGTACGTCACAGAAAGTTGGCTGAATCCATGGTGTATTCCATGGAACGGGCGACAGAGCCGGCTGTACAATCGTATTCCGATTGAACCTCCGGCTCGCTGACGTTGCGTCTTGCGTCGCCCGGTCCCGATGGAGATGGATGATGTTGCAGTCCCTGTTCAGCCGATCGATGACGATCGCTGCCCCCCTCTCAGTTGCTGTCCTGTTCGGTGTTGGCTGCGCCAAAGCGGGCCCACGAACGATTGCGACTGTCGAACTCGCCTCCGCCAAGCCTTCCACTGTGACGATTGCGCCGGGAGACCTCTACTACGTGCTGCCGAGGCGTGTGTGTACGTCGGTGAGTCACGTCGGCGATACGGTCACTACGATCGTGTGGCGGGCGCGACAGGTCGTAAGCAATGGAATGACTGGTATCTCTCCAGATCCGGCAATTCCTGATTCGCTGCAGGCCGTGATGCGCGTCGTTCGCGTCAACGTCGATTCGACGGATGCAGCCTCGCCAATTCAGTTCGCGGTCGAGCGTTTCTCACTCGGGTCGCTGCAAGGTTTGGCTGCGACGACGAATCCGTCGCCGGAACCGGTACGGACATCGCGCGCGAATACGCGCGCGCTGGTGAGTGTCGAACGCTGTTTCGAGCGCGGTCGAAGTTTGGCCGGTGGTCTCAACGACCCGCTCGTTCTTCGCTAATCCAATACGTCATGCGCAAGTCGACGACGGTCATCGCCATTCTTCTAGCAACCTTCACGGTGGCGAGTGCGTGCAGCGGAACGAGCGACCCGTCGTCGGCGCCGACGCAGCAGCAAACGGGCTCGAACGATACGCCACCGCCGTCGACGGCCAAGCGTGTGTTTCCGTCGGACAATCCGTGGAACACCGTGATCTCGACGGCGAGCGTCGATGCAAAATCTTCGACGCTCATTGCATCGTGTGGTGTGCGCAACCTGCATCCGGATTTTGGCACGACGTACGACGGCGCGCCGAACGGCATTCCGTACGTGATCGTGCACGCTGGGCAGGCGAAGGTGCCGGTGAAGTTCGACTACGACGACGAGAGTGATCCGGGGCCATATCCGATTCCGCCATCGGCACCGATCGAAGGTGGATCAAATGGGAGCGGTGATCGCCATGTGCTCGTGGTCGATGTGGACGCGTGGAAGTTGTATGAGCTCTTTGATGCGCATCCAGTGAATGGTGGCGCGAGCTGGACCGCTGGTTCCGGCGCGGTGTTCGATCTGAATTCAAATGCGCTGCGGCCCGCCGGCTGGACGTCAGCAGACGCCGCGGGGCTTCCGATCTTTCCTGGACTCGTGCGGTACGACGAGGTGGTGGAGCAGGGCGCGATCAATCATGCGCTGCGGTTCACATGCCCGCGCACGCGTAAGGCTTACGTTGCTCCGGCGCGGCACTACGCGAGCAACGACACGAGCAGCGCGCTGCCCGCGATGGGAATGCGTGTTCGCCTCAAGGCCAACTTCGACACGACGGGCTTCACGCCGAACGTGCGCGTCATTCTGCGCGCGATGATGCGCTATGGAATGCTTGTCGCCGACAACGGCAGCGGCTGGTACGTGAGTGGCGCGCCCGATCCACGCTGGAACGACGACGAGCTCGCGGCGTTGGCGCGCGTCCCGTCGTCGGCATTCGAGGTGGTGAAGCCGTAGAGCGCTACCTTCGCCCGCCGCCTCCGTTGCCCGCGTTGCCCCCGCCACCCCATCGTCCCTGACCACCCGGACGGCCTTGTGAGCCCGAGTCCCAATGTCCGCCGTGCGACTGCTGGCCGTGGAAGGGCTGTTTGTTGATGCCGTTGTTGCGCTGGGTGATGAACGCCACGGGATAGCCGAACGGAAAGCCGCCGAATCCATTGAACGATGAGTACGGCGTGTACGGGCAGTTCAGGGGCGAACATTGATAACCCGGATTGTCGTACGCCGACGCCACCTGAGGTGCGACGTACACCGAACTGCTGTTCATGTAGACGTCGTTGCCGTTGTTCGGCGGATAGAATTGCCCGCCCTGATACTGCGCGAGTGCTGCCAACGTCTGGAGCGCAGACAGCGATCCGTCGCCGCGAGCGAGCGCCGCGATCTCGCGCGTATCCGCACTCACCAAGTTCGCCGCCAGGAGCCACGCGCGTACGACGCCCGCGCTCAGCGCGTACGTCGCATCCGAAACTTCTTCGACGGTGATTGTGGTTGCGGCCGCGGCGCGCGCTGCGATGATCGTGCGGCGCTGATCCTCGATCGTGCGGGCCGCCTCTGCCGTGACTATTGGAAGCAGACCGACATCGCGCATTCTCGCCACTGTCATTGTCGATCCGTTGCCGGACCGAACTTCTTCGACGCGCAGCCACTCGCCGGTTGGCGAGAAAGCGAACAGGGTCGTCGACGTTCCCTTGATGCCCGATGAGCACGTGTAGTCGGCGCGGACGAACAACCGGCGACCGGTCGACGACCAGTTCACCGCCTCCATGCCCTGACATCCTTGTCCGTCGAGCGAGTGCGGCCGACTACTGTCGAGTCGATCGCGCGCGACCACCTTATGTCGCGCGACCGTCAACGCCTCGACGGCGGAGGACCCAGCGATCGGAACGATGCACGTGGCGCTCGATGACGTTCCTTGCTCGCCGCTCTCCGATTCATCAGCGGCCCAGCAGCCGAGCCACGCGTACCATCGCGGATCAGTCTGCGTAATGCGTGCGGCGGACTGCGCCTCAGCACGCGGCGGTACAGCGAGCATGATTCCGCTCGCGACGATCAGCATGGCGACTTTCGCATCGCTCAGCATGGGCACTCCTCGCCTCGGTAACCGGCCAATAATGCATACAGCCCGCCAGTGTGTTTCGCGAGGTTCGACTGGCTCGGTATGACGAGCCCGGGCTCACGATGTTCGCGCCGCTTCACGTCGCGATCCTGCCCGCCCGTACCAGGGGCGTTCCAGTGGCGCCGCGATATCTTGCGGCACGAGGGAGACTTTCGCAGACTTTAAAGTCCGCGGCGTTCAACATTCTCCCATCGACGGCCATGCGACCCTCCTTCTGGCGCGCGAACGCGTTCGTCGCGATCACGATGATCGCGTCAGGTCTTGGCGCTCAAACGACGCAACTCAAGATCCCGTTCGAGCGGTATACGCTACCGTCGAACGGCCTGACGGTGATTCTCTCGGAGGATCACTCGACACCGATGGTGGCCGTCGACATGTGGTATCACGTCGGCTCGAAAAACGAGGAGCCCGGTCGCACGGGCTTCGCGCACCTCTTTGAGCACGTGATGTTCACCGGATCGGGTCACGTCCCATACGGCGTGCAAGATCGCCTGACTGAGGGCGTCGGGGGTCCACCGAACAATGGATCGACGACGAACGATCGCACGAATTACTACGAGACCGTGCCGTCGAACTACCTCGAGGATCAGTTCTGGATCGAGTCCGACAAGATGGGCTGGCTGCTCGACGCGCTCGATCTCGCCAAGCTCAATGCACAGCGCGATATCGTGAAGAATGAGCGGCGCCAGAGTGTGGACAATCAACCATACGGCCGCGCCAACGAAATCATCACGTCGGCAATGTACCCGGCAAAGCATCCGTATTCGTGGCCGGTGATCGGAAGCATGACTGATCTCAGCAACGCATCGGCTGACGACGTCAAGAATTTCTTCCGGCTCTACTACGCACCGAACAATGCAACGATCACCGTGGTCGGCGACTTCGATCCGGCGCAGGTGAAGGCGTGGATCACGAAATACTTTACCGACATTCCGCGCGGCAAGCCGATCACGCGACCGACATCGCCGCTGGTCACGCTCCCTGCGGAGAAGCGCCTGGTCTATGAGGACCGCGTGCAACTCCCGCGGCTGTACATCGTATGGCCGACCGTCGGCACCACGCACCCCGACGCGATCGCATTGAACGTTCTGGGCGGAATTCTGTCGGGCTCACGCACCAAGCGACTTACGAAAACGCTCATCTACGATCGACAGTCGGCCGCGCAGGCCTTTGCCGGACAGCAGTCGAGCGAAGCGGCGGGAACGTTCAACCTCACGGTGATTCCGCGGCCGGGGCACTCGCTCACCGAGCTCGAGTTGTCAGCGGACTCGGTGTTCGAGCGCATCAAGACCGAGGGGCCAACTGCCGAGGAGCTTCAGAAGGTGAAGGCAGGGCTCGAGCTGAGCTCGATCGCCAGGCTCGAATCCATCCTCGGAAAGGCGGAGACGCTGGCGAGTGGCAGTGTGTACTTCAACGATCCGACCTACTACCGCACGAGCCTCGAAAAGACGCTGGCAGTCACGTCTGCCGACGTGAAGCGTGTCGCGGCCAAATATCTGACGAAGGGGCGCGTCGTGCTCAGCATCGTCCCGATGGGCAAGGCCGATCAAGCAGCGAAGCCCGAAGCGAGCGCGAAGGTGAGCGCGCTTTCCACCAACAAGCTCGGATCGGAGGCACGCTGATGTCGACTTCATTCTTCCGCATGCGAGCAACGCCCGTGGTCGCGCTGTTGCTAGCCTCTACGACTCGCCTGTCCGCGCAGAAGCTCGACCGCACGTTCGAACCGCCACCGACCGCGCCCAAGCCACTTCGTGTGCCGACGTGGACGCAGACCAAACTCTCGAACGGCGCCGAGTTGATCGTAACGCCCAAGCACGATCTGCCGCTCGTGTCGCTGACGATCAGTTTCGTCGGCGGCGCGAGTCAGTTCGAGCCCGCAGGAAAAACGGGGTTGGCGAATCTGACGACGGCGATGATGCGCGAAGGAACCGCATCTCGCACCGGCGATCAGATCTCCGATGCACTCGAGCTCCTCGGCGTCGGTGGTGTCGGGATCTTCGTCGGGTCGGAAACTGGCTCACTCGGTTTCGTATCAACGAAGGCCAAGTTTGCGCCGACGCTCGACGTGCTCATGGACATGGTTCTCCACCCGTCATTTCCCGCGGAGGCGTTGGAACGACTTCGCGGACAGACGCTGGTGAATCTGACTCAGGCGAAGGACCAGCCGGGCTCGATCGCGTCGACAGTGTTCTCGCATGTCCTGTACGGCACGGAGCACCCGTATGGTCGCGTACCAACGGAGCAGACCGTATCGTCGATCACTCGAGACGACGTCGTGGCGTTCCATCAGGCGTTCTTCAAGCCAGGTCGCGCCATCGTCAGCGTGACTGGCGACGTCGATGCGGCGACGGTAAAAGCAGCCGTCGAGAAAGCGTTCGCCGCGTGGACAACCGGCGGCGAGCGTCCGGCGTTCACCTATCCGGCCGTTCCCGCAAAGGCGTCGACCGCGATCTACCTCGTAGACAAGCCGAAGGCGGCACAGTCGGTATTCGCGATCGGTCTCGTGGGACCGTCGCGCGACAACCCCGACTATTTCTCGCTGCAGGTCATGAACACGATTCTTGGCGGAATCTTCCAGTCCCGGTTGCAGCACAATATTCGCGAAGAGAAGGGCTACAGCTACGGCGTAAACTCACGCTTCGCCTACGGTAAAGGCCCGGGCGCATTCCGCGGCGGTGGCGCGATGACCACGGCCAAGACCGACAGTGCACTGATCGAGTTCATGAAAGAACTGCGCGGCGTGCAAGGCGAGCGGCCGTTCACCGATGACGAACTCGCGCAGGGCAAGGCTGCGTTGGCGCAGAGTCTACCGAGCATGTTCGCATCGGTGCAGTCAACGGGCGACGCGGTCGCCAGCATCTATCTCCAAGGCCTGCCACAGGACTATTACCAGACGTTCGCAGCGAAGGTCAATGCAGTGACGAAGGAAGACCTGGTGCGAGTGGCCAAGAAGTACATCGATCTCGAACATCTCGACATCGTGATCGTCGGCGATCGTGCGGTGATCGAGGAGCCGCTGCGAAAGACGAACATTGCGCCGCTCGTTTTCCTGGACATCGATGGAAAGCCAATTCGTGCAATGGTGACGCCCTGAACACCTAGCGTAGAGAGTACGAAAAAGGCCCGACGCGGTGTCGCCGCGTCGGGCCTTTTGCTATCGCCGGAGCTGAGCGTTTATAGCACGCCTACCCATTTGGACGAATCGCCTGTGAAGCCCGGGAATACCGCATCCATCTTCGCCGCACCCAGGTGCTTAAAAGCGATTTCAGAGAACACTGAACGGAAGTCGGTCGTCAGCGCCAGGTCGCGGCCTTCGTTCAGCTGTTCGGGCTGCAGGCCGGGCCACTTGCCGTAGACCTTCTTTCCCTTCACGTCGCCGCCGATGACGAACATCGCTGTGGCGTGACCATGATCGGTTCCGCCGTTGCCATTCTGTCGCGCCGTGCGGCCGAACTCCGACATGGTGAGAATGGTGACGTCGGACATTCGATCGCCAAGGTCCTGCACTAGCGCGGCAATCGACTTCGAGAAGTCGTCGAGACGCTGCGCCAGTTGTCCGGTCGCGCCGCCCTGATTGACGTGCGTATCCCAACCGCCGACGTCGGCAAAAGCGATCTCGAGGCCAACATCTGACTTGATGAGCTGCGCGATCTGGCGCAGGTGATTCCCGAACGGCGACCGCGGATAGTCCGCACCGTTGCCGGCAACGTACTGTTGCGGGTTCGCCGATTTGAGAATCTTCATCGCCTCGAACATCTCACCACCCGCGGCATGGACGACGTCGGCATTGCCGGTGCGGTACAGTGCTTCGATACGTTCAGCCTGCGACCCGTTGGTTCGAATCGTGAACTCGTCGAGGCTGTTCATCGCTACGGTCGGCGCGCCACCTTCGAGAATGCGCGGCGTCTGCGGCGTCATCGCTACCGCTCTGAATGGCGCCCCAGCCGGCGTCTTGGCGTTCGTACCGAGATGGCACTCGTCGCACGTGCCCTTCACCGCGAGATAGCGATTGAGCCAGCCGTCGCGCGTACCCTTATTGTCGGGGGTGCCGCTCTCCATGTAGTCCTGCGCGTCGAAGTGCGAGCGAGTGTTGCTCGGACTTCCCACCGCGTGGATTGGCGCGAGGATTCCGTCATCCCACAGGCGCTTGAATGGCGACAGCGATGGGTGCAGTCCAAAGAATCCATCGAGGTCGATCGCCGACTGTGCGGCGCCTGCGACTGGTCGCGGAATGGCAATCGACGGGCGCATCGTGTAGTACGCGCGCTCGCCGTGCGGCACGACGACGTTCAATGCGTCGGCGGCACCGCGCTGAAAGAGCACGATCAGCGTCTTGCCGCGCGCATTGCCGTTGAGCGCGGCACCCTTGAGCAGATCCTGCGCGAAAACCGTCTTTCGCAGGAACGTCGGGTCGAGGCCCATCGTGGCCAGCGCCAGCGCGCCAGACTTCATGAAGATTCGGCGATTCATCGTCATCCTCGCGAGTGAAGCGAGCAGAAGATCTACTCGCGCAAAATCGAACCTTGTTCAACTCCGCTCACCCAGCGGAAATCCGATGAGTGAGAGTAGATCCTACGCCGCGCTGCGCGCGGCGTAGGATGACTACTACTACCGCCGCTGAAACTCCGGCGCTCCCAGCGCCAGCCCGACTACCTGCGCCAATCCCTGCAGATTCACCTGCCGCCCAAATCCCGGCAACTGCGCGCCCGGGCCGCGTGGGAATCCCTTTCCGCCCGCATCCTTGGCCGTCACTTTCGCGCCACCTGCGCGACCCCGGCCCATCACGGGATCAGTGTCGCTCATGATCATGCCGTTCACGTCGTTCGCAGATGCATTCGCCAACATCGGATTCTCGCCGCTCATCAACACCTGACGCGTCTCGGCGGATACCTGCCCGCCGAGCATCGACTTTACGACGCTGTCCACCTGCTGCTGACGACTGAGCGCTCGCACCGCGTCGTACTGCGGCCAACTCGTGAGCCGCGCGCCCGGTACCTGACCGGCTGCGAGACTCAGGCCAAAGTTGATGCGATTCAGAATTGCGCCGGTATTCATCCACGCGTCACCACGATCGGGCCAACCGTCGGGCGTCTGACGTCCAAAGATCGGCTGGCCGAGTCGCGCGACGACCTGCGCCGTGCGCGGCGTGCTGTCGGCCTGCGCATTGACGGCTCGCAAGCCCGAAGCAACGACTTCGAACGGCGTCTTCACCTTGGCGCGATACGACGAGCGACTGAAGAATTCTGGCGACGTGATGATGCAGCGAAGTGTTTCACGGATGTCGCCATCGGTCTTGGAAAACTTGTCGGAGCAGCGATCGACAAGCACCGGCGGCGGATCGTCGGACACAAAATGGCGCGCGAGCTTCGTCGTGATGAACCGCGCAGTTGCCGGCGAACGCGAAACGAGATCGAGCACCTGCTCGCCCTCTTCCTCACCGCGACCTCCGGGGAATTTCTGACCGAGAATCAGCTTCTCGCCTGCATCGTGGATCATTGGATTGAAGACGAACTCGCCGTTCTGCCGGTTGAACGTCCAACCGGTGAGCGCGCGCGCGACTTCTTGGACGTCCTTCTGCGTATACCCGCCGTCAACGCCAAGCGTGTGGAGCTCCATCAACTCACGCGCGTAGTTCTCGTTCAGACCGCGCTTGGCCTGCTGCTTTGCTCGCTCCATGATCTGGGCGCGCTCTTCAGGCGTGGCGTTCTGCATTCGCTCGCGCACTGCAGGCGGGAACATCCCAGCGCCGCCGAATCCCCCCGCCGGCCGACGCGCGATGATGCCAGGGCGAAGCCCGGGGCGTCCGCCACGTCCACCGTTGCGCGCCACGAGTGTTGGCCGCGTGCTGTCCGCCGCGCTCTGCCAGTTGTCGAGGAAAAACAGCATCGCCGGACTCTTGGCAACGGCGCCGAGCAGATCGCGGAACTTGCCCAGAGCATGCGGCCGAATGACGTCGCGATCGTACTGCGCGAGGTAGAGACGCGTCTGACCTTTGCCAGCGAACACACTGAAATGGTTTTCCCAAAAGTCGACCATCACTTCGTTCAGCTGACGTTCGCTCGTTACGGCACGCGCGAGCTTGGCCGACTGTAGCTGACCCACGAACTGCTGCGTCTGACGCGCCGCGGCGGCGAGCTTTGGATTTTCCATTGCGGCTTCACGACGAATGTCTTTCTTGTCCATCGTGGTGTCGCCGTCCGCGCTCGCGTTCTTCTTCGCCTGGCGTTGCAGTTGCTGCAATGAGTTGTAGTCGCGGATGACGTCCGTGGTCTTCATGTTGAGCACGGAGTATTGACCGATCAGCTGCTCGGTCGTGCGATCGTCGATTCGCTCGGGGTGCAACTGCGCGTCGATCCACTGGTCGACTCCCATACTGCGAACCTTCGCGGCGTCGCCAGGACGCGGGCCGAAGGTGAGTCGATTCAGAACTTGCTGAATCTGCTCGTCAGGAAGGAGTTCGCCCGTTGGTGCCGCCGTCACTGCCACCTTGGGCGCCGACTTGGGCGCCTGGGCAACGCAGGGAATCGCGGCCGCTACGGATAGGAAAACGACAAGCTTGCGCATGATGGTACACCCGGTGATCGGAAACCGTCGACCCGCTGCTGAGTAGACGCGACGGGCCGGGCGGCGTTAATAAACGTCCAGCGCGCTCTTGCGCCTGCTGTGCGCGAGGTCTACGGTTGACGAGTCGGCGCAGCCGCCGATTGCCCGAATCCCTGAGCAGGTCGCAAACCTAGTCGTGCCAATCTTTTACAGGTCGTCGGACGAGTTCATCTCGGCTGCCCAGGCCGCCGTCTCTCGAACCGTTCCGAAGCAGCCAGTGGCCGTACTGGTTTCGGAGATTGATCCGCCGTCCGACCCCTCCGGAAGGGCGGCGACCATCTCCGACGGAGCCGTTGCCGACATTGTTCGGCACATGCTTCGTGCCGACGACCACGTCGGCTTTGTCGACGGCACGATCGTGATGGTGCTCCCCGGCGCAACTGCGGACGACGGCCGATCGGTTGCCGAGCGAATTTGCGCGGCCATTCGAAATCACTCGTTCGGTCCGGGGCTCGGACCACTCACACTGTCCGTCGGTACCGCCGCCGCGCCCGAGCACGGCACGTCATGGGAGTCCGTGCTCAAGCCGGCACGTGTCGCGTTGAGTCGTGTTCAGGCACAGGGCAGAGACGGTGCCCTCGCGGCGCCGCTGCCGCATCACGAAGCGCTACATCGTCCGCTCGCGATCGATCGTTTTGCTGGCCGCGTGGAAGAATGGGCATCACTCGTCGGCTGGCTCGACGAAGCGTGCGCTGGCCAACCGCGCGTGGTCTCTGTGTTCGGTGATGCGGGAACTGGGACCGCGACGCTGCTTCGACAGCTCGAGGCCGAGGTGCGACTGCGTGGCGGAGTGTTCGCGATGGGCACGTCGCCAAATGCGCTCGTGCGGCCTCCGTACGGCGTGTGGAGCTCGCTCCTGCGAGCGACGCATCGATTCCCGACCGCACCAAAGCGCGAATGGCACGAACTGCAGCATCTCGAGCCGTCACTCGGAAGCCCAACCGCGAGCGCCTCTCCAACAGGAAGCCAGTACCGCCTACTCGGCGAACTCACTGAATACTTTCGCGCGCTCGCCGCTGATCGTCCGCTCGTGATCGTGCTCGACGAGATGCAGTTTGCGGATTCGACCTCGTGGGACGCAGTCGAGCAACTGCTCGCGCAGCTGGACACCGATCGTCTGTTGATCTGTCTCGCGCATCGTCCCGATCCAACGTACGACACGTCGCCGCACCGCCAGATGTTGAGTCGGCACGAGATCGCGCGCGAGATCGTGCTATCGCGACTGACGCGCGACGATGTGAAGCAGTGGCTCGAGGCGGCGTTCCATCGCCAGCAGGTCGGCCGCGAGTTTCTGGCCTTTCTCTACCGGCACACCGAAGGCAACGCACTGTTCATTGCGCAGATGCTCCGGGCGCTGATCGAAGAGGGCGCGATCTGGCACAACGGAACGCGCTGGGAGTGGAGTCCGGTGTCGGAACTCCGCCTTCCAGCCAGCCGCAGCGAATTGATTTCGCAGAGACTCGGTCGCTTTTCGTCGAGCACGCAGGCGGTGCTGAACACCGCGGCGATCGTAGGACACGAGTTCGACGTTGGGTTGCTCGTTGGAGCTGGCGCTGGAAGCGAGCCGGCGGTGCGGCTCGCGATCTCCGAAGCAGTGACCGCTGGATTGCTGCGCGCGACGTATGAGCGGCGCCACGGCGGCTACCTGTTTGCTCACGGGGAGATCGCCGACGTTCTCGTCGATGCGATTCCGCACGATCGCGAGCGTCAGCTTCACGCGCGCGTTGCGCTCGCGCTCGAACGTCGGCACCCAGAGCGTGCGGGCGAAATCGCCCTGCATTTCGATGCGGCGGGTGAGAAGGCCGACGCCTATCGCGCGGCGCAGGCGGCGTCGAAGATGGCTGACCGCGTGCACGCGCACGGAGCGGCCGGGCTCTACCTACAGGTTGCAGGGCGAAATGCGACGACGCCAGCCGAGCTCGCGGAGATTCGCGTCGCGCTGGCGCATGTGGCGGAGACCGGTGGTCGGTTCGACGAAGTTGAAGAGCTGTGCGATCTGGCAATCGAGTGGTTCGACGGGCAGGCCGATGAGCGTCGAGCGCTGACGCTGCGGCGAATGCGCGAGCGTGCGCGAATGGAACTGGCGCAACCGGCGCGCAAAACGCTCGAGGCCATGATCACGCTGGATGCGGAAGCCAAAAGACTGGGTTTCGACAGCGAACGCGTCGCGATCCTTCTCGCGACCTCCCAGACGTACGGCCGACTAGGCGATCAACGCACCGCGGAGCGGATCGCGACCGAAGCGGTCGAGATGGCAGAGAAGCTCGGCGATTCTGCATTGCTGACTGACGCCCTGATTCGGCTGGGCAATGCGCTACTCAGCGAGGCGCCCGGCCGCGCGTACGCGATCTATGCTCGAGCACTCGCGCTCTCCGAAAGCATCGGTGATGCGCGCCGTCAGGCGCTGAGTCTCGGAAACCTTGGTGTTGCGGCGCAGTTCGAGTCGCGCCTCGATGAGGCGATTGAAGCGTACGGTCGCGCGATCGCGGTGGCTCGTTCTGGTGGAATGCCCGATCGTTGGGGTCTCGCTGCGCTCAACCTGGGCGTGCTGTCACAGAAGTGCGGTGACTACGATCGCGCACGCGAATTGTTCGTCGAGGCGCTCGCACTCTTTGCGGCGGTCAAGCAGAGCGAGTATCAGCTCGCCGCGCTCTTCAACATGGCGCATGTCGAGCGGGAACTCGGGCTCTGGGATTCCGCGGCCGAGTTGTATGAAGCGACGATTCCGTTGGCCCAGCGGATTGGCCAAGCGGATATCGAGATTGGCGCGATCGCAGGCGCTGGTCTGTGTGCGCTCGAACTGGGTCGAGAGGCGGCCGCGCGTGACGCGACCAATCAGTTGCAGGCGAGGATCGGTGAGCGCCCCGACTGGTTCCAGGGCCGAGAGATCGCCGAGGCGCTATTTGTCCGGCTGGCGGTGCTGCAGGGTCGGCCGATCGAGGGGTTCGGTCGGTTCACGTCTGCGCTTGCTCTGGCGGAAACATCTGATCTATACTCGGCGGCTTGGCTGACGGCTGTGTGCGCTGAATCGCTGGTGGAGTTCGATCGTGACGCAATTCGGTCGTCGATTACGAGGTATAGCGACCGTGTTCGGAAGCTTGGATATGCTGAAATGACAAGACGTTACGATCTGCTAGCTCAACGGTGACTGGGCTCACAGCGCGGTACGGCTAGGTCTGGCTAGATAGTGTTCGCCTCGGTATCCTGTGACGAGTTGCATCGTCACGCGGATGCGATCGAGCAAGTCGGTAACGTCGGTTTCCCACCCAAACGGTCAATCATGCGCGGACTGATTCGAATCATGATCGCGGGTTGTACGATCGCTGGCATCACGGGTTGTTCGGACTCGCCGACGAGTCCGCGTGAGCCAGCGGCGCGAACCGTCACTGCGGCCGACCATCCGTCGCTCGACTACAGCGGTCCATTCCGCTTCGGCGGTTTTCGTACTGCGAGCTTCGCTCTGACGTCGGCTGGTGGTAGCTACAACGTCGGTGATGGCTTTTACACGTTGAACGTTCCGGCGAACGGCGTCTGCGTTTTGGGCAGCAGCTACGGTCCCGGGCAATGGGATTCGCCGTGCGTCACGCTCGGCGACGGCGAGTCGATCACGGTGACGGCGACGTTCGGCTTCGCCAACGGTGGCCCGGTCATCGATTTCAGCCCAGCCCTTCGCTTCAGTCCGAGCGCACAGGTAACGCTCTCGACTGGGATGTATGCACCGATTCTCACGAACCTGCGACCGCTGTTCGCGTTGAATCCGTCGCTGCTGCGCTATTTCGGGATGTACTACACTCCCGATCTCGGTGCGACGGGCGTGACTGACGCCGCGTTCGACTCGAGCCTGCTGACACACATCAACCTTCGCACGGGCGTCATCTGGCGCCGGGTGAAGCATTTCAGCGGCTACAACGTCGTCGGCGGAATGCCGTGCGACCCGTCGCCCAACGATCCGAACTGCGTCGAGACGCCAGCGCCGATCGTCGACGGATTCTAGAGTCGATCTCCACGACGTAGAAGCAAAAGGCCCCGGCGATTCGTCGCCGGGGCCTTTGTTCTATCTGCTACTCGACGGCTTGCTACTCAACGGCGCGCAGTACGTATCCGGTGCCACGAACCGTGTGCAGCATCGGCTCATCGCCCTCGGCGTCGAGCTTACGGCGGAGATAGGTGACGTACACGTCGACGATATTCGTTTCGTCGACGTCGATGGGCGTCTGACGCCAGACTTGCTGGGCGATGGCTGACCGCGTGAGCGGATGTCCCGCGTTCTTCATCAAGTATTCGAGCAGCGCGAACTCACGCTGCGTCAGCATGAGCTGTCTGTTGCCGCGCGAGACTTCGCGGGTGATCGGATCGAGAACGACGTCGCCCACGCACAGGCGAGGGACGCGACCATGCGACGTGGCGCGGCGCAAAAGCGCGCGCACTCGCGCCACCAACTCGTCAGTATCGAATGGTTTCGTGAGATAGTCGTCCGCGCCGCACTCAAGCCCGGTGACGCGGTCAGCGACCTCACCGCGCGCGGTGAGCATGAGCGTGGGCGCGTTGATCCCCTTGACCCTGAGCTCCTGGACGACGTCGAAGCCGCTTCGGAAGGGGAGACCTACGTCGAGAATCAGGAGGTCTGGTTCGTTCTCGAGGGCGCTTTCCAGTCCCGTGTCGCCATCGGAAGCCGTACGAACGACGTACCCCTGCTCGCTCAGAACTCGTCGGAGCAGTTCAACGACATCGGGACTGTCTTCCACGACGAGAATCGTGGTGAGGTGGGCTGCTGCATGCATCGGTGGGTGAAGTTACTGCTGGGACAGAGCCGAGCAAGTGACGAACCGAAAGTTGCCTACGATTCTTTAAAATCGGCGTTGTACCAAGGGGAAAAAACGCGACGGCCACTTGAGTCGGCATCGCGTGCCCGCTTGTTTTGTGGCGTGACCCAACCCTCCAGTTTTCGCGTCGTCGGCGGCGTCGTTGCCGCGGCGACAACAGGCGCGCTCATCGCGATGGGTCATCGAGCCGGCAGCGTGTCACTACCGTTCGCCGCGATTGGTTCTGTGCTCGCTCGGCGAGCTGCGAGCGGCGGAAGCGCGACCACGGTCATCATCGGAATCGGCCTGCACGTGGCCTCGATGCTTCTATGGACCCTCGTGTTCGTCTGGCTCGCCGACCGCCTGAACCGTGTTGCTGCTGCGATCGTCGTGGGCGTTGCCAACTTCACGACGTCGTGGCTCGTGGCGCACTTCACCGGTGCCGGAATTGCGAGCACGCTCACGCTCGGCGATCGCGTGACCTTTGCGGTGATTCTGACGATCGCACTCGTAGTGGGCATGCGATATGCCCGACCATACCGCGAAATGCACGGTTGATTGCAGCACTCGCGTAACGCTCCGAAACAGATGTGACCGAGCGCTGTACGAGGCGGTTGTACAAGGAACAATTGTCGGTTGGTGGGTTTCGATTAGGTGATGTAAAAACGTTCACCGGTTTGAAACTCGTAGGAGCCGGCGATCGTCGAGGTGGTAGTGATGGTGGAGCAGTTTCCATTTCAGGAGGGGGGTATGGACATCCTCGTAATGCTCGAGGAAAACCCCGATCACTCGCCGGTGCTGGCGCATGTGAACTCCGTCCCGTCGCCGTTGCATTCATCGGAGCGGCCGTCGCGAGACATCGTGACGCTGTACGGGGAACCAAGTCCGGAGTCGTTGGCGCTCGCACTAGCCGCAGCCGTCGAGTCGCACAGAACAAACGACGGAAGAACCGAGGCGATTCGACATCTCGGTGTGTGGCCAGAACGGGGAGCGGTTGGAGATGCTGCCTGGAGAGATGCAACAGGTCAGCTCGTAACGAGCGATCTCGAGATTCCACTCGAGATTCTGCATTCGACGGCAAAGCAGTTGTTGCTCGAGTGTGGGCAGTTGATTCGAAGGCTGGTCGCGGGGCTCTCGATGCCCGATTGGCCAGAAGGCGCACGACGGGCGATCAGCGTTTCGATCGGACCGATCGTCGGTATCACCGCGCCGGTGTTCGCACCGCTCGAGACGGTCATGGAGCGGCTTCGGGAGGCAGACGGCCTCGCATTCGAAACCGAGGGAGACTAGAACGGAACCTGACTTGTCAGAGCGGTAAAATGGGCGGCGCGCAAGCGTCGCCCATTTCTTTTGCCCTCACCGCTCGGCCCGTTGGGGCGATCCAAACCGGCCCCAGCCGGCAGCCCCTTGACTCCCCCGCTTCGTGACAGCAGTGTCACGATGACCAGGGTGAGGATAGCAATGCCAAGGGTGTCCCCGCGCAGCACGAATCTTACTCCATCGACCGGCGACCGCGTGTTCGCCGATGACAGAGGGAGACTATGGAGCGCCGCTCATATCGGCGAAGCCATGATCTTCACCTGCATCAGCGACGGGCGGAATTCGGGACGTGCGATCATCGTGAATCTGGCGCGCCTGGACAATTCCGTTGGCGACGAGGCCCTGCGTGCGTGGCTCGAAGCAGCCCCGCGAATCGGTACTCTGCCGTAACGGCCTTTCGCGCAGGAGTCCAATGCTATGAGGGAGTACAAGGGCTCGGAAATCCGCAACATCGCGGTGGTAGGTCACGGGGCGAGCGGTAAGACCAGTTTGGTCGATGCGCTCGCCTTTGTGTCAGGAAGCTCGAAGCGTCACGGGTCGGTGAAAGACGGCACTGCCCTCACCGACACAGGTCCCGAAGAAATCGAACGAGGATATTCGATCAATCTCGGTCCCGCGTTCGCCGAATGGCAGGACGCCAAGATCAATCTCATCGACACACCAGGGTACCTCGACTTTCAGGGCGACGCGGTCGCCGGTCTCGCCGCTGCCGACGGTGCGCTGTGCGTCATTCCCGCCACGGCGGGCGTAGAGACGGGCACCGAGCGCATGTTCCGCGAGGCCGTCAAGCGTCGCGACCCCGTGCTGTTCGTCGTCTCCATGATGGACAAGGAGCACGCCGACTTCGATCGCATCTATCAGCAGATCAAAGTGCGGCTGACCAACAAGGTCATTCCGGTCGAGATCCCGATCGGCGAGGGCGCAAGCTTTCACGGCATCGTGAACCTCTTCACTCGGCGCGCGCATCAGTTCAAGCGCGGCGTGAAGACGGGGGAATACGAAGAGACGGAGATTCCACCCGAGGCCGAAGAGCAGTTCCATCGCTACTACAATGAGTTGATCGAATCCATTTCGGCCACGGACGACACGCTCCTCGAACACTACCTCGAGGGCGGCGAGATCACGCGTGACGAAGCCATCGCCGGCATGAAGGAGGCGATGAAGCGCATGGAGCTCTTCCCGCTTTTCTGCGTGTCGAGCGAGTTGAACTACGGTGTTCAGGCGGTGCTGTCGACGATCGTCGAGTTGATGCCGAACGCCTACGAAATGGAAGAAGTCCACGCGTTCAAAGGCGCCGAGGGCGAGGCGACGGTCGAGATTCACGCCAAGGACGACGGGCCGTGTGCAGCGCACGTCTTCAAGACGACCTCCGAGCCGCACGTCGGCGACGTGACGTTCTTCCGGCTCTTCTCGGGCACGATCAACAACGGCGACGAGCTTTACAACGCCACGCGAAGCGGCGTCGAAAAGCTGAATCACCTTTCTATCGCACAGGGCCGGGAGCGCATCGAAGTGCCGCGCTTGCACGCCGGCGACATTGGCTGCGTCGCCAAACTGCGGAACACGCATACCAACGACACGCTGTCTACGCGCGTTCATCCCGTCCGCCTGCCGCTGATTCAGTTCCCCGAAGGCCAGATTGTCATGGCGGTTCACGCCACGGCTCGCGCCGACGAAGAAAAGCTGCAGCAGGGTCTTCATCGTCTGCACGACGAAGATCCGACCTTCGAAGTGCATTACAACGCCGAGACGCACGAGACACTCGTGTCGGGGTTGGGCGAACGGCATCTCGAGGTGAGCACGGCCAAGCTCAAACGAAAATTCGGGGTGACTGCCGAGCTGTCGAAGCCACGCATCGCGTATCGCGAAACGATTCGAGGCAAGGGCGAAGGGCAGGGGCGACACAAGAAGCAGTCGGGCGGCCGCGGCCAGTTCGGTGACTGTTGGGTGCGATTCGCGCCGCAGCAGCGCGGGGCGGGCTACACCTTCGTCGACGAGATCGTGGGTGGCGCGATTCCGCGCGGCTTCATTCCCGCGGTCGACAAGGGAATTCAGGAAGCAGCGGTGCGTGGAGTGCTCGCCGGTTTTCCGCTCGTCGATTTCCGGGTCGAGATTTTCGACGGGTCGTATCACACGGTCGATTCGAACGAAATGTCGTTCAAAATGGCCGGCATTCTCGCGTTCAAGGCCGTGGCGGCGAAGTGCAAGCCAGTGCTGCTCGAGCCGCTCGACGAACTCGAGATCCACACGCCCGACGACTACATGGGCGACGTGCTCGGCGATCTGTCATCTCGTCGCGGCCACATTCTTGGCACGGAGCCGGGCGACAACGAAACGATCATTCGTGCTGTGGTGCCGCAGGCCGAGCTACATAGCTACGCGAGTTCGATTCAGTCGATGACGCAGGGGCGTGCGGTGTTTCATCGACAGTTCAAAGGCTACGAAGAGGCGCCGACCGAAGTTGCACAGAAGGTTATCGAGGAGCACGCGAAAGAACGCGAAGAGGAGCTGGCGGCCACGCATTGACCGCAGGCGGAACGAGAAACGGCACACTGCGCCCAGCGCGGTGTGCCGTTTGCGTTTCCTCATGGGTCAGCGTGGGGGAGGCTCGTGAGGCTCATCGGGTTTTCCTCGAGCCGGCCTGCCTCCAAACGTGCCAGTCGAATCCTTCTTGAGCCGCAGTCGCATGAGCGTTTTCTCGCCGATCTTAAGAACGATCTCACCGTGGTCGTCGCTGGTTCTTGGCTCTTGGACGAAAACCGGATCGTCGCTCCAGATTTCCAGTTTCATGTCGCCGTCGCCGGTCTGCAAGGCGAGGTATCCCGACAGGATTTGCGTCGGTCCGGATTTCCGGGCGACGGGGCCGAGGACGAGCGAAATCTCGAGTGGCTTCGAGTTTCGCTCGAAGGTGAGACGGACCTTCTCGCCCTCGACGGCGCGCGAGAGGCGCGTCGAGCCGGAATCGCTGAGTACCGACAAACCGTCGATGGACTGAAGCACGTCCCCCTCTTTCACGCCCGCGAGTTCCGCAGCACTACCGGGTGCGACGGACAGCACCTGCGGGAAGCTTCGAAAGGAAACCACGGGCGCGGTGCCTCGGCCCCGCCCGCGGGCGCCTTCACCCGGCGGGCAGTCCAGGCAACCAAGCGCGAAGCCGAACAACATCGTTCGAATTTCGCCCGGGCGCGCTCCGCCCGGTTGTGCTCCGCGCTGTGCCGCGACGGTGGCGGCGTGTAAGAACGCTAACACGGTGATCGCCGCAATTCGTCTAGAAGTCAGTACCATACGACGTTCCCCGTTGGTTGAACGATGAGGATCGCGCTGTTCGCGCGGGCGACGGCCTGCCCTGTCGCCGCGACCGGCGGCTCTGCCGGCGATCGAGTCGCTCGTCTGGCGGCGGCAAACCCAACGACCGCGCCGGCGATGAAAATCAGACACGCCGCCGCCGCGAGAACGAAGGTTCGCCGCGATGGTCGCCGTTCGATCGGCGCGGCAGCGATCCGACGACGCACCGCCTCGGTCGTTCGCACCTTGAGCTTCGGCGACGGAGCACGCTCGCGTGAGAGCGACGCGAAGAGCGCCTGCTCTTCGGCCGTCCATTGGTCTTCGTTGAATTCATCGTGTGTAGCCATTCGACCTCTCCACTGGATTTGCTACGAGTCGCGCACGCACGGCGCGCCTCGCCTTGAATAGTTGTCCTTTCGAAGTTCCCGCCGTGATGCCGAGCTGCTCGGCAATCTCTTCGTGAGTGAACCCTTCGACGTCGTGCAGCACGAGAACGGATCGATAACCCGGGGCTAGCGCCGCGATCGCCGCCTCGAGGTCGATGTGCTCGATACTCTGTTCGGGAGCGGCGATTTCGAGGTCGTTCGTGAACGTCAGTCGTTGCTCGCGCCGCAGCTGATCGATCGCCACGTGAGCGGCGATGCCGCGGAGCCAGGCGCCGAACGAATCACCGCGATTCCAGGCATCGAGCGACGCGATCGCGCGGACCCACGCCTCCTGCACGGCATCCTCGGCCTCGGCCGCGTTGCCGCCGAGTATTCGCCAAGCGGTCTGCAGCGCGCGCGGAGTGTGGCGGTCATAGAGAACGCTGAATGCCGAGTCCGATCCGTCGCGCTGGACGGCGAGAACCAGCTGGACGTCCGGGATTGGTGATGCGGGTGATTGATTCATGCACCCTACAGTCGTTCGGCACCGCCGAATGGTTTGCCGGCGTCGAAATTCAGCGCGCGCGAATCAGAGCCCTGGCCTGCGGTCCAGTCGTTCCATTCGTAAAGAGCACGAACGCGAGGCGATCGGACAGCAGCGCCCGTCGCTCCTGGTCGCCGAGTATCAGCGACCCCTTCGACTGTCGCACGCCCGGACCCGTGAGTTGCCGAACGATCGGACCGGGTTTGCCGGCGCTATCACGTGTGAGGTTCACGCCGAACACCTTCGTCGCCGGAGCGCCGGATACCTGGATGTCATACGTGAGCATTCGACGCGTCGCGTCGAACGTGAAGGCGCCGTGTGCGGTGGCGCCGTTGCTGGTCGCCGATGTCGCGAACGCAACTGGCTTCGGCGCGCGACCGTCGACGAGCGGTGGAGTCGTACTCGGCGCGCGCCGTGGATGGGTCGACTGTTCGTAGTCGAAGGCGAGAGCGAGAAGGTTGGCGTCGGCGAGGGGTCGACCGAGCAACTCGACGCCGATCGGCATTCCATCGGGCGTGAAGCCGGCAGGCATGCTGAGCGCCGGCAGTCCGCTGACTGCGCTCAGTTCGCACGTCGACCCGCGCGCGGGCTCACCGATGAGCGCGGCCTTTCGACGCATCGTCGGATAGACCAACGCGTCGTAGTGGTTGGCGTCGAGGAACGCGATGACCAGAGCGCGGGCTGCTGCGCCGCGCGCTCGCGCCTCGCGATAGGCTGCGTTGTCGCGCGTGCCGAGACTATCGCGACGACGGAACGCTTGCTCGAGTCCCTCGTGGTACAAGCCTCGAGCGAGAATGTCGGAGAGTCCGGTGACTGGCGCACCGACCTTGGCGAAGAAGTCGATGAGGTCGTACTTCACCTCGTAGTCGTCGAGTCGGGAGCCTCGAAGCAACGTGTCGAGTCCCGGAATGGCGACATCGATTGCCTCGGCGCCTCGCGCTTTCATCTTCTCGATTGCGGCGCGGACGACGGTGGCGCCTTCCTGATCGTCGGCGTCGACAACGAAATATGACGCGAGAACAGCCAGCCGTTTGCCTCTAAGCGATGCGGTATCGAGTGAGCGGACGAACTGCGGAAGCGGCTTTCCGTCGAGAATGCTCGTCGCTGGGTCGCCCGCGTCGCGCCCGACAGTCGCATCCAGCGCGATCGCGAGGTCCATCACCGTGCGAGCAATCGGGCCGCCGACGTCCTGTGAATGCGAGAGCGGAACGATACCGTTGATGCTCGAGAGTCCTTTCGTTGGGCGCAGCCCGAACAGGTTGTGCACCGCGGACGGAATGCGAATAGAGCCGCACGTGTCGGAACCCCAGGCGATGGTCGAGAAGCTTGCGGCGACCGCCGCACCGCTGCCGCCACTCGAGCCGCCTGGATTTCTATCCGGATTGTACGGGTTGCACGTCTGTCCACCGAGCGAACTCATGCCAGATATTCCCGCGGCGAGTTCGTTCATGTTCGACTTTCCAAGGATCACCGCGCCAGCCTCACGCAGGCGGCGAACCTGGAACGCGTCATCGGGAAGGTCGAGATCCGCCAACGCGATTGAAGCCGCTGAAGTCGGCATGCCACGCGTGGCGTAGTTGTCCTTGAGGATGACGGGAATTCCGTGCAACGGCCCGCGCACCTTGCCGGCTTTCCGCTCGGCGTCGAGCGCTGCGGCATCAGCGCGCGCGCGAGGATTCAGCCGAATCACGGCATTGAGCGCTGGGCCGTGATGGTCGTACGCGGCAATACGCGCGAGATAGCCGTCGACGAGACTCACCGAGGTGGCACGCCCGGTCGTCATCGACGCCTGGAGGTCGCTGATCGTCGCCTCGTAGACGACGTCGGCCCGCTTTGCAGACTGGGCGATGACGGGAACGGCGGCGACCAGAGTGGCAACCACGGCAATGACGAGACGCATAGTGGAGCGAGCTGTAAGTGAAGACTAAATGTCCGGGAAAGAAAAAGGTGAAAGGCTTTCGCCTTTCACCCTCTCACTGCTCGGCCCTTCTCGCTCAAGTTCCGGTCTTTCGTTTTCTTCCGACCGCCTTCTTGGAGCTCGAGGCGCGAGTTCGCGTCTTTTTGCCAACCTGAATTGGGACGATGTCTGACTCGGCCGCCGCTGCGTCTCCGCACGCCGATGCGGCGATCGCGGGCTGACGCGGCTGCTTGTACACGAAACGCTGGCCTTCATAGTTCCGGAAGATCACTTCGTCTTCGTTGATCTCCTCGACGTACTCCGGAAGGAGCGGAACCTTGCCGCCGCCTCCTGGCGCGTCGATCACGAAGTGTGGGACGGCGAGGCCCGAGGTCCATCCGCGCAGCGCCTTCACGATCTCCAGGCCCTTCTCGACCGTGGTGCGGAAGTGCTCACCGCCGGCAACCTGGTCAGCCATATAGATGTAGTACGGCCGCACGCGCGCCTTGAGGAGCTTCTGCATCAGCTCCTTCATGATCATCGGGTCGTCATTCACGCCGCGCAGCAGGACCGTCTGGCAGCCGAGCGGAACCCCGGCGTCGGCCAGGCGACCGAGAGCCGCCACGGTTTCTGGCGTGAGCTCGTTCGGATGATTGAAGTGCGTGTTCATGTACACGGGATGGTACTTCTTGACCATCTCGCAGAATTCGGGCGTGATACGCGACGGCAGGTGGCTCGTGATGCGGCTGCCGAGTCGGATGATCTCGATGTGCGGGATCTCGCGAAGCTTCTGGAAGATGTACTCCAGGCGCCGGTCGGAGAGCATCATCGGATCGCCGCCAGACAAAATGACGTCGCGGATTTCCGGGTGCTCGGCGATGTACGCGAAGGCCGAATCGTACTGGTTGAGCGGAATCTTTTCCGGATCGCCGACTTTGCGGCGCCGCGTGCAGAAGCGGCAGTAGCTCGCGCAGACCGGGCTGACGAGGAACAGCACGCGGTCCGGATACCGGTGCGTGATGTTCGGAACGGGCGAGTCGCCGTCTTCATCGAGGGAGTCGATCACCCCGTCGATGATGTCGAGCTCCTGCGTCGTGGGGATGTACTGCTGCCACATCGCATCGCCGACTTCCTTGATCGTGTCCAAGGAGTTGGGCGTGATGCGCATCTGGAAATTGTCGAACGCGGGCTGGAGCGCCTCGACGTCGATGACGTCTCGCCCGAACTTCTCGGCGAGTTTGTCGAGGGTGTCCACGCTGCTGTGGAGGGCCTTCTGCCAGTCACTCATTGCGTGACGACTCCGCGTTCTGTCTGGAATGGAGGAGGGAATTCTCTACTGCTGCAAAGCGCTTCGTGTAGATGACGCGATCGTCCCCGGGCGCGTAAAAATCCGTGACCGTTGCTGCGTGACGGTACCCGCGTGCTTCGTAGAAGTGGCGTGTTCCGGCATAGTCACTACGCGACGACGTTTCGACGACCAACATTCGTGCTTCTCGCTGACGCAGTCGTCGCTCGACTTCATCGAGCAACAACGACCCTGCGCCCTCGCCCTGAAACGCCGGGTGTGTCGCGATCCAATAGAGATCGTACACACGGTCCGTACCCGGCGTTGCGCCATAGCACACGTACCCGATGAGTTGACCTTCGCGGGAGAACGACCCGACAAACTCGTAATTCGCCACGCCGTCGCCCGGATCGTACGGCGCCCGGGCCGGTCCCACCGCGAAGGTCTCGTCGAACAGTTCGAGTGCAATCGCGACCTCTTCTTCTCGGAACACCGAGGTCGCGTCCAAAATTTCACGAATGCGATTGCGATGGCCCCGTTGCAGGGCCCCAAGCCTTACCTGCATTTCACTCCTCAGATACTGCCGGAACCGCAAAAAGATCGTAGTCGGGCCGAGGTGTCTCGACGCCGGACAGCTTTTGTGCGAGCGCCCACTCGTCGGCGGGCGGCACTTCGCGGGCATGCGCGAGGGCAAGCTCGCAGATATTTCGAATGAGAGGCGAATACTCGATGCCGGCCACGCGCGCCATGCGCGCGAGTCCCGCGTCTGGCGAGATGTCCGGATTTGCGTTGACCTCGAGAATCCACGGCTGACCGTTCGCGTCGATGCGCATGTCGACCCGGCCGTAGCCGAATCCGCCGGAGAGTTTCCAGGCGCGGAGCGCAACGCGACGACACTCAGCAGCAACTTTGGCTGGAAGGCGCGCGGGGCAGCGCGGTTCAGCGCCGAGGTCGTCGACGCTGCCGCTTGCCCACTTGGACTGATACGTCACGATGTGCCAGCGACCGCTCGGCATGTTGCTGAAGTCGATCTCGGCGATCGGCAGAACCGTGTCACCCAGGATTCCGACATTCACTTCGCGCCCGTCGATGTAGCGCTGGACGAGCACTTCATCCCAGAGCTCGAGCATCGCTTCGACACGTTCGGCGAGCTGACGCGTGTTCCGCACGACGGAGCGCTGCTCCACGCCGAGCGACGCGTCTTCGGCGGCGGGCTTCACGATGGCAGGGAAACCGACGCTCACGAGCGGGTCGCCCCGACGGATCGCCGCGAAGCGCGGAACGGGCAGCCCGGCCTTTTCGAGCATTCCGTTGACGACGTGCTTTCGCAGGCAGACGGCCGTGGTGTAGCTCGACGCGCCGGTGAATGGAATCTTGAACAGCTCGAGCACCGAGATGACGGCCGACTCGAGCGCCGCGATGCCGTCGATGCCTTCGCACATGTTGAAGGCGAGGTCGAACTTGGCGCGGCGCATCTTCTCGATCCATTTGCCGTCCTGGTAGACCGGGACGTATCCGACCTCGTTCCCCTCAGCGACAAGCGATTTCTCGATCGCCTCCACTGTGCCGAGGATGAGCTGATCGGGTTTCGTGGCGTATGCCGACGCGCCGTCGAAGAGGATGGCCACCTTCATGCGACCTCGGCATGTTGGGCGCGCCGTGAGGCACGCGGCTCGAGCGCGATCTCATATCGCTGCGCGGCGTGGAGCAGCGCAGACTGAATGAGTTGGTCGTAGTTGAGACCGGCCGCGCGCGCGGCTTTTGGCAGGCACGAATTGTCCTGCGGGTTGGGCAGAATGCCCGGAAGCGGATTCACCTCGACGATATTCGGCACGCCGGCCGCGTCGAGGCGAACGTCGATGCGCGACCAATCACGACAGCCGAGCACGCGGTAAGCGCGCAGCACGACGTCTTCGATCGCGGATTGCAGTTGTGGAGCGATTGGAGCGGGGCACTGAAAGATGTCGAGCGGCTTTGCCGGGACATCCCAGATCCACTTCGCTTCGTAGCCGTAGATGGGCAGCGCTCCGCCTGGGAGCGAGCCGAAGTTCATCCCGACGAGCGGCAGCACGCGCGCGCTCGCACCATTCCCGAGCACGCCGCAGGTGAACTCGGCGCCGGGCAGGAATGCTTCGACGATGACCGGCTGCGCGTACGTCTCGAGGAGAAAGCGTGTCTGCGCCTCGAGCTCGTCGGGCGTGCGGACGAAGTTACGCTCGGTGATTCCCTTGGATGAGCCTTCCTGCACCGGCTTCACGAACAGCGGGAAGCGGGAGGCGGTCAGCGGGAAGCGCGCGTTCGAGTTCGAGAGGAGCGCGTCGAGGTCGTGGTTGGATTCGACGACGAGGAACGGCGCGCACGGGATTCCGTGAGCGGACAGGAAGTCTTTCGTGCGGCCCTTGTGCAGGCACAGCGAGAGCGTGAACGGGTCGCTGCCTGAGTACGGAACGTCGAAGAACTCGCAGATCGCGGGAACGTGGGCTTCGCGATTCGTGCCGTGGAGGCCTTCGGCGATGTTGAAGACGATGTCGGGTCGCTCAGCGCGAAGGCGTTCCGGGAACTCGGACGTCGCTTCGAGGCGGACTACGGTGCCGTAGGCGGACAGTGCCGACGCGACGGCGTCGATCGTATCGGCGGAATCCCATTCCGCGAAAACGTCGTCGATGCTGGGGGAGGGAGGCTCTTCGTCCGCGCGCGACTCTGCAGTCGCATCGCTCACCAGCCCCACGGTCGATTCAGGCTTTTGGTTGTACGCGAACCCGATGCGCGTCATCCAGTCTCTGTTGGTCGTCCGCGGCAGCGCGCCGCCTGGAGCTCGATCTGCGAGTAGTGCGTCGCGTTCTGCTCAACGACGCGAGGGCGCAAGAGAAATGCCATTCACCGACGATGCGCAAAATACGAACGGAAAAATTTCGGCGCAATGATTTTCTTTCGCGCGATCGAACATCTTCTCACGCCGCACGCTTCTCGCCGCAGACTTCTCGCCGTACGCATCACGGCTCACACCGAGGCCTCACACTTTGTGGTACGAGATCCGAGCCGCCTCGCGACGATCTTCCCCGGTATAAATCTCGAAATCGGAGAAAAATCCCGGAGCCTCCTTCTGCATCAAGCGCAGCGTTGCCACCGCCATGCGACGAATCTCCAGCTCCGCGCCCTCGCTGCTGCGCAGCTCCAGCATCGTCCGCCACGCCCGTGCGTTCGCAGTCACGACGATCTTCGTCTCGGTCGCGTTGGGCAGAACGGCGCGTGCCGCCTCACGAGCCATTTTCCGGCGGTGGACCTTGTCCGCAACCCAACCGTACCGCTCCATCAACTCGCCAACGAAGTTCACGTACGTCGTCTGCGCGCCCTCCACCTGATCGCGCCACGCGCCCTCGAGCGCCTCATCGCCGATCATCGCCGGCGGAATCACGAAGCTCGCGTTCGACTCGTCCACGTACCGCTGCGAGAGCTGTGAGTACGCGAATCCCGCTCTGTGGCGAACGAGTTCGTGGGTCAGCGACCGGCTGACTCCCTCGTAGAGAATCGAGTAGTTCGCGTGCTCGAGGACGCTGCCGTGCCCCTGCTTCTTGATGTTCTCGAGGTATTCGCGCGTCTGACGCTTGGCCGGATTGTGCTGGCTCATGTAGCACAACCGCCCAGCAAATTCCGCCAGCCGTTCGCCATCGGTGCTGTCACCGATCCATTCGACCGGCAGATGTTCCGGCGCCGTGAAGCTCGGACGGGCCAGCAGTGTGAGAACGGGCTCGGAGTAGTAACGCATGGCGGGAAGCGGAGGCGGGAAGCGTTGGGACGCGCGACGCGGAGTGCGAATGGCGAAGGCGAGAAATCAACGGCGTTGTGCGTCGTTGAACAAGTCGCGAATAAGTCGCCGGCTCAATTCCCTTCGAGAAGATCCAGCCGAGAATCCGAGTAACCGCGACGGCGTTCGACGTCGTCGAGCGCGCGACGAACCTTGGGCGGAAGGGCGGGAAGCGCCGGATCGTACTTGATCGCACCGAGCGCGCGCTCGTGCGGCAGCGGGACTTTCACGCCGGGATTGAGAATGCCCGCGGGATCGAACGCGTCTTTCACGATGCGAAACGCGTCGAGCGCGGCGGCCGGCCACACGCGATCGAGCAGCGGCGTCCGCAGACGACCGTCGCCGTGCTCGCCGGTGAGCGTGCCGCCGAGTGATGCGGTCAACGCGACGACGGCGGACAGAATCGCGTCCACACGCTCCCGCCAACCCGCTCGTCCGACGTCAACGAGAGGATTTACGTGGACGTGTGCATCCCCAGCATGGCCGAAAATCACGCCGCGCGTGTCGTTCGCCGCGAGAATTTCTCGAACGCCGCGCACGAACGTCGGCAAATTCTCGGGCGGAACGGCGCAGTCCTCGATGAACTGCATCGATCGCAGGCTCGGATCGAGCTTGGCGAGAATCGGACTCGCAGCGTGACGCAGCTCCCAGAGCTCCGTCTCTGTCGGCCGGTCGAGGGCGATTCGAACCGTCGTCGCGCCCGCCTCGCGGAAAATTCCTTCGATCGCGCGCGCGGCCGCAGCGGCGGCGTCGGCGTCGTCTCCCTCGACTTCTGCCAGCAGCGCCGATTCAGTCTCCGCGGGAACGGGCCGTGGCGCGCCGCCAGACGCCGCGACGTCGAGGAATGTGCGATCCAACAATTCGCACGCGACCGCTCCAGCCGCGCGCGCCTTCACCGCCGCCGTCACGGCTGCCTCGATCGACGCAAAGGCTCCGAGCACGCTGCTCGTCGCGCGCGCCGCGGGCGCGAGGTCGAGCTCCAGCCCGGCAAAAAATGCGAGCGTGCCTTCGCTGCCAACGAGTAGGTCCACCAACTCGTGCGACCGGAAAAACGTGCGCAGAGCATAGCCCGATGAGTCTTTGATCACGCCGGCGTGCGCTGCAGCGGCGATCGACCCCTCCGCCGACAGCCTCGGCATCTCACTCTCAAACCGGCGAACGGCCGCAACATCGGGCGGCGGAGAGCCGCGACGAGCTTCTCCGCGGGCGCCATCCGCGAAAACGCAGTCGATCGCGCGGACCCACGAACGCATCGGGCCAAAGTGCATCGAGTGCGAGCCCGCCGCGTTGGTACCGGTCATTCCACCGACGGTGCAAAACGCTCCGCTCGACGGATCGACTGGAAAGCGCAGTCCGTGCGCCCGCGCCGCACGATCGACGTTCGCGCGCACGGCGCCCGGTCCAACGCGAATCGTACGCGCCGCCTGATCGACTTCACCGATCGCATTCCATCGACTCACGTCGACGATGACGCCATCGCCGATCGCGCCGCCCGGCATGCTGCTGCCAGATCCGCGTGGAATCAGCGGGACGCCAGACGACGCAGCCCAGGCAACGAGTGTCGACAGATCGTCTACGTCGACCGGTACTGCCACCGCGCGCGGCCAAACGCGAGCGATGCCCGCCGCCTCGGCGTATACGCCGCGAGCGTCGTCGTCCACACGAAACACGCCCCGAAAATCTTTGGGAGCAGTCAGATGCATCGTCTACGATTGGCGGTTTACGGCGACGCCGGTTTCCTGCGGCTATCTTGCGATTCGTCGCCGATGTAGTGTAACCCGAGCGACGAAACGGACGCGAGCGACGCGAGCAACCCACCCTCATGACGCAGCCCGGGACCCGATCCCAGCAGGCCAACGAATTCTGTCGCGAGATTCTTCCCGCGGTCTCTCGCACGTTCGCGCTGAGCATTCGTCTGCTTCCCGGCGACCTCGGTGGTGCGGTTCGGTGCGCGTATCTCATCTGCCGCATTGCTGACACGATCGAAGACGAGCCGCGTCTTGCCGCCGAGGAAAAGGCCGAGCTCTTCGACGCGCTGAGCGCGTCATTCACGGGCCCGGAGGCTGCGCTGGCGTTCACGTCGCGCGCCGCGGCGATCAGCGGTGATCCGGCACACGTGCGCCTCGTCGGAAACAGCGACCTCGTGTTCGAGGCGTTTCGTGGACTGCCGGGACGTAGTCGCGCCGCCGTTCAGCACTGGGTCGGCGAAATGATCGTGGGCATGCGCAAGTTCGCGCTCGCGTATCCTCGCGGCGTCCGCATTCAGAGTCTCGACGAGTACAAGGAGTACTGCTACTACGTCGCGGGCACGGTGGGGTACATGCTCACCGATCTCTGGCACGAACACTCGCCGGTCATTGGTGTCACGCAGTACGAGGCGCTGCGTGAACGCTGCCGCGCTTTCGCTGAGGCGCTGCAGACGGTGAACATCCTGAAGGACGTCGCGCGCGACGCCGAGCATGAGAATTCGATCTATGTGCCCGACGAGCTTTTGCGACAGCATGGCAGTGGCCATGACCAGATCCTCGCGCCCAATCGCGCGGTCGAAACGCGTGCGGCGCTCGCAACCCTCGTCCAGCTCGCGTGGCAGGACCTCGATCAGGCCACAGCGTACCTGCTCACGATTCCAAGGCGCGCCGCCAGCATTCGGCTATTCTGCGCTCTGCCGCTTCTCTTCGCCTATGCTACGCTGCGCGATCTCACGAAGAATCCCGGCGCGCTTGCCCGCCGCGAGGTCGTGAAAATCTCACGCTCAGAAGTGAAGTCGCTCACCGCGCTGAGCGTCATGGGCGTATTCAGCAATCGTGTAATGACCTGGCTCGTCGCGCGGACTCGCGTAAAGCCCGTCGTCGTCGGCTGGTAGAACGGCCGGTTACGGACGTCGCGGCGGGAGCGCGGTGGCTGCGGCAACGATGGCGCCGAGGAGCGACTCGCCACCACGACGGCCGATTTCACCGCGCTCGAGCCGATCGAGGAGTTGCTCGAGCGAAAGCTGCGCGCGCGTGACGACGCGGCTCTGAAGCGCACGTGCGCCGACGACTCCCACCGCCGGCAGAATGACGACCGGAGCCACCGCGACTGCGGCCATCACGCCAATCACGAACAGCGACGTGGTCAACGCGGCGCCGGCGAGCGTGGTGCCGGCGACCTGATTGGTCGACGCGCGAACGCTCGTGCGAAAGTCGGCGTCGAGCCCGACCTGTACTCGCGTCTCATCGATCTGCACGACCGTCGCCGAGGCCTCGAAGGCTTGTGACAGCGCGTAGTCGCGTCCACCGACCTTGAGAGCTCGTTTGAGCCCCACGAGAAAATCGCGGCGCGGCTCCCAAACGATCCGATCGGCGTGGTGCCGTTTGACGATCAGCATTTCCTGGCGCTGCATCCACGTGTCGATGCTCGCGAGGACATCGGAGGCGCGACCTGGAACCGTTCGGGCGGCGCGGACGCGGCTCGGTCCGAACAGACTGGCCGCGATTCCGCGCTCGTCGTCCGGCACGATCGACCGCGTTCGCTCCTCGGCGAGCGCCTGTCGGAGATGCTGCGCGGAAAGTCCAACCTCTTTGCCGAGGTCGATCAGCTGATCCTCGGTGAATTCGTCTGGCGTGTCGCCCGTGCCGGCCTGGAGTTCCGACGCGCGCGCGAGGACGCGCTCGAGCGACGCGCGGTCGAGTCGCGCTGGCACCTTGGGTCCGGACGGCGAAGAATCAGCCATGACGTAAAAGATAGCTGCGCGTTATATGCCCCCGAGCACCGTATCGATCGCCTTCGTCGTGGCTGCGAGAATGGCCGGCGGAATCGGAAACGCCGCGGCAAACGCAGCCGTCGGATCGCCATCAGCCACGGGCTTGCCGAGCGTTCTCAGGTAGAAGCGCATGTAGTCGGCGCCGCGGTCGGGAGCGACACGCTGCAAGAGAACCAAGCCTGCCCGCACCGCGCCGTTCCCCGCGTATTCGTTCGCCGCGCCCGAACGCTGCTCGGCTGGAGTTGTGTTGTCGGTGATCGCTTCGCTAACGAGTGTTGCGACCGCTTCGTGCACGAACACGAAAATCGCGTCCGATGCCGCCTCGGGCGTCGTGGGAAAACCGACGGCGATGATGTTCTGCTGCTTGCTGTCGTTCACCGTGCGGCCTTCACCGCCCAGCGGAATAGAAAGCAGGAGCTGCCCACCCGCTTGCTGCGTGTTGTTTAGAAAACGCGTAAGCTTGGGATAGTAGCGCGACGACCACTGCTCGTTCACCGCGGCGAGTGCGCCAGCGCGAACCGTCTGTTGGTTGGACCAGTACGCGTGAAAGAAGCGCGTGTCCTCGTCCTGCAGACTCTGCACGAACGTGCGCAACCACACGCGATCGCCAGGCTGCGGAAAGTTGGCAGCGAGAATCGCGATCTCCTGCGCGATCTGCGGGTCGCGCGCAGATCGAGGATTGCCATTCGACCGGATGAAATAGTCTGTCGCCGTCGCGATTTCCTGCAGCGACGTGAAGTACATCGCGAGGAATTGCGCGTTCGCCAAGCCCGGATTCGTCGCGAAGCGCGCCGAGAGCGTTGGTTGATTCGCGTCGAGCTGCGTGACGATGTTCTTCTCGCGCTTGGCGGCAGCGATCTGCTGCTTGTAACCCCGCGCAAAGAACGGAACGCGGCCAGTGTCGCTCGTCAGCATTGCGAAACCGTGGAGCCACAGGTCCACGTGTTCGAGCGTTGCGACGCGCCACGTTGGTGGTGCAACGGGTGCGGCCACGCGAGCGGCGTGGCGCGGCGAAGCCGGCAAAGTGGGCGTCGATGCCGCGAGCGTGGCGGCGGCGCACGCGATGAGCAGCGACGCTCCTGCTGCGGTCGCGGCAAATCGGGGCGCGCGTTTCTGCTGGTCGATGTGGTTCATAGAGCGTTGTACACCGCACAGTTCGTGCGGTCCTTCTGACGGCCGAAGCCTACCTCGACTACCCGGCGGCGGCCGGTCGGCCGCAGGTAGGACAGAACCGCCAGCCAACTTCGAGCTCCGACCCGCAGGCTGGGCAGTGCGCGGTGGTGACGTTCTGCCCGCAGTGAGGACAAAACGTGACGGCACGCCCACTCGGCAGCGGCTCATTGCACGACCGGCAGTGCTCGCCAGCCTGCGGAACGACCGTGCGCGAGATGATCACGGGCTGCGCAGGTGGCGTGGCTGACGGAACGGGCGAGACAACCGGCGAAGTGAGGCGCGGAGGCGGAGGTGGCGGCGACGCTGGTTCCGCGGGAGTCACCGCGGGCGGGCCGTCAACCGGAATCTCCATCGTCGGCATCGACGCGGCGTCGAGGGAATCCTCCTCGGGGCCGATGCTCAGACTGCGGAGCGCTGTGGGTGAAAGCGCCACTCGCGCCGATGCGAACTGCTTGAATCGTGTCGGGTCGGGATTCGTCGTCGCCAACTCCGCCTTCAGCACGTCGTGCATCCGGTCGTCGACGATCAGGTAGTTGCGCTCCCCGGCGAGGAGCTGCGACAGCGTGATCTCGTAATCCTCGTTCGTGTCGATCCCGAGCTCACGTCGGTGATGACGGTACGGGAGGATTGTTTGGTGCAGCTCGCCGACGTCGAACGGCTGCGACATGTACTGAGGGAAGCGCGAACGAATTGTCCGCACGAGGTGGCGGTACATGCGGTCGAGATTATCCATGGCGGATAATACTACGGTCGGCTCGCCTCCTGAATCCGCCGATCCTGCGCTTCCTGAGCCGCCTTCACTTTGGACGTTCCAAATCGGTCGAGCGCCCGAGCCGCTACGGTCGGCCGGCCACCGTTGCCGTCCCCGTATCCCCAGTGGTAGCCCAGCGCCAGCCCGACGATCAACGCAACGATTGCCCGCCTCATTTCCCGCCTCCTCGCCTCCGTCGTCGAAGGCTCAAGTGATCAGCGTCGGCCGAGCGATGATTGGGTAGGGCCGCGTCGCGCGAAAGCGCTCTGCGTTCGGAAACGCCTGGGGCTCGATCTTCATTTTCCCCTTGGCGCGTTCCGCCGCCAACCATTCGTCGAACTTCGACGCCGCAATGCCATCCGAACTGGTCTGGTCCCGCGCCGCGCTCGTCGCCAGGTAGTTCGCGTACTCGTTCTGCGGGTGCCCTTCATGTCCTCGCACCCAGTTCCAGCTCACCTGATGGCCGCGTACCGAATCCACCGCGTCCATCCACAGCTCGAGATTAAGTATCGGACCTTCCTTCTTCTTCCATCCGCGCGACATCCATCCGAACACCCACTCGCTCATCCCCTTCACCAGATACTGCGAATCGCTGGTGAACGAGACGCGAAAGCGCACGCCCTTCCGAGAGATTCCACGAAAGGCTTCGATCACGCTCCGAAGCGCCATTCGGTTGTTCGTCGTTCCCGGCTCCGACACCCAATAGTCCCACCGCGTCAGATTCCCCGACTCGGCGTGGATATACTCGATGACCCCAGCCGCGGCGCCTGGGTTACTGCCCTCACGTCCATTTCCCAGGCACGACTCGTCGGCGTAGATCGCGAGTAGAGGAAAGGTGGGGCTTTCCGGCTCGTTAGGCGTGTGACTCACCTCACAACCTCGATATCATCTACGTCGTCCAAGTAAATGGTCAGCGCGTGGCCAGTCGTCGGATTCACCGCTTCGATGGCTTCGCGGCCGCCCTCCAGTCGAAGCTTGAGTGGAATCAGAACATACTCGCGGCGCCCACGGCGTCTCACGAGGATCCGGGTGCCGCCCGCCAAGGCTCGTTCGAGCGTTTCGTATTGCTCGTGGGTCAACTGCGCCATGAACTACTCGTTCCTCTCGCTGTATTGCACCAGTTCGTCGCGAGTCGCGTCAACACTCGCGTTGCGCGCTCGATTTCGTCGATCGCCACCCACTCTTCGGCGGCGTGCGCGACACCAATGTCGCCCGGACCGAAACAGATCGCCGGAATTCCCGCTGCATTGAGCAGTGCGGCATCCGTCCACGCCGTCATTCCTTCGACGCGCTGCTCTTCCGCACAATCGCCGAGTGCTTGCGCGAGGGCGCAGACGATCGGTGCGTCAACGCTCACGTCGCTCGGGATCTGTGAGAAAGTAACCTTCACGTCAGCGTGAAAGCGCGGGCTTCGTTTCGCGATTCGTTCGCACGCGGCTTCGAGTTCTCGCTGCACCTGTTCCGGTGTTTCATCGGGAATCGTTCGACGTTCGATTCGTACGACGCAACGATCGGGATACGTAGACATACCCGTTCCACCTTCGATCGTCGACGCGTGCACCGACGGCCGTCCAAGGAGCGGATGACGACGCGTCGGCAGCTCTTCTGCATCGATTCGATCGAGTTCAGCGAGCAACAACCCCGCGTGTCGAATCGCGTCCACGCCAATGTCCCACCGACTGCCGTGCGCCGCTCTACCGTGTGTCACTACTTCGATCCACACGAAGCCGAGGTGCGCCGGCATGATGGCGAGTCGCGTCGGCTCGGTGACAATCGCCGCATCAGCGCGCACGCCAGACTGGATCAGCGCCCGCGTTCCGATGCTCTCGAATTCTTCGTCGGCCACTGCGGCGACGATGATTTCACCATCGAGTGAATCGTCTGCTGCGCGCACCGCGGCCGCGCACATCGCCGCGACGCCACTCTTCATGTCGGTGGAGCCGCGCCCGTACATTCGACCGTCACGATCCGGCGCATTCCACGGATCGTGAACCATGCCCTCGGTGCCGACGACGTCGAGATGTCCGTTGAACATCAACGTCGCGCCTCCGGATCGACCGATTCGCGCGACGATGTTCGGCCGCCGCGGCGCAACCTCCACGATTTCAACGCGAAATCCCCAAGCGCCGAGCACGTCAGCGAGTGCGCGTGCGACCTCTTGCTCGCCTGGCCCGTTCGGAACGAGCGATGGGTTTCGCGAATCGATTCGGACGAGCTCCCGTGTCAGCGCGACCGCGTCGCCGCGTGCTACGTGCATCGCTCGACGCCGTCGACGTCAATCGCGAACGGCAAAATTTCGCCGAGCGGTTCAACGGCTTTGCGAACCTGATCGACGCGATCGCGCTTCGCGACGAGCAGCACGCATCCCCCGCCGGATGCGCCGAGTGCTTTCGCGCCGGCAGCGCCCGCTTCGGTTCCTCGCGCGATCACGTCGTCGATCGTCGCAGTGGGAATTGCCGGATGCAGCGAGCGCTGACGCTTCCACTGTTCGCCAACGAGCGTTGCGAGCGTGTCGACGTGTCCATGGCTGAGTGCGTCGGCCATGCGCTCAGCGATCTCACGCATTTGCTGCAGCGCGTTGAGCACGTGCGAGTTGCGCTCACGATAGCCGTTCATCACAGCCGTGATCGTTTCGCCAGAAATGCGACTCTGCCCGGTATATAGAATGATGCAGCGCCGCTCGAGCTCTGTTCGTGTCTTGGCGGACATTGGAATCGGACGCACCACGACACCGCGTGCCGAGAAGCGAAGGCCGAGCGCGCCGCCGTATGCGGCCGCGTAGTGATCCTGTCGTCCTCCCGCTATTCCGAGATCGCTGATCTCGATCTCTCGGCTGAGTTCGGCGATCGCGGTTGGGTTCATCGACTCGCCGCGCGTTGCTGCGAGTGCCGCCACCGCAGCAACACCAACCGCCGACGAACCGCCCAGTCCTGCACCAACCGGAAAATCACTCTGTACTGTCAGCCACGCGTCGCTCATGCGAAAGCGTCGCGCTGCTGCGTCGGCAATCGATCGATCGCCGACAAATTCTGACGGCGCGCGTAGATCACCGCCGCCGCGCTGAACTCGCACGGTGGCGTAGCGATTGATCGCAAGATTGCAGACGAATCCGCCAACTTCTTCGGAATACGGCGGGACGTCGGTCCAACCGCCACCGAAGTCGATACGTGTTGGTGCGCGCGTAACGATGTCAGCCACGAAGTGAACCGCTGAGCGCTGAACATCCACGCATTCCAAGTTTTTGCATGGCCGGGGCGTGGGTGAAAGTCGGGCTAAACGTATTCATCGGCGCCGATTTCGGCCAATCAACACGCCAAAAAGGCTCATTCGCACTGGGCATGGCTTGTGCGGGCTCAAGCACCCTCAATGCTTGATTTCGAACAATATCTCGCTGACTGCAAGTTCATCCTCGTTTCCAATCGCGAGCCGTACGAGCACATGCACGGCGAGCACGGCATCGAGGTGAAGCAACCAGCCGGCGGGCTGGTCTCTGCGCTCGATCCCACCATGCGTCGAACGCATGGGACGTGGGTCGCGTGGGGTTCCGGCACCGCCGACCACGAATCCTCCGACGAAACGGGTCGCGTACAAGTCCCGCCCGGCGAAGACTGCTACACGCTCCGCCGAGTGTGGCTCGACGAGGCCGACGTCAACGGCTACTACCACGGATTCGCCAATCGCGCGCTGTGGCCGCTGTGTCACATGCTCATTCAGCACTTCGAGTATCGCACGGAGTACTGGGAGCGCTACCGCACAGTGAATCTGCGTTTCGCGCACGCGGTCGCTGACGAAGCGGAGCGATGCACCGGGCGCGCGATGGCGTGGATTCAGGACTACCACTTCGCACTCGCCGCCGAGTACCTGCGCGCGATGCAGCCGTCGCTGTTCATCCATCAGTTCTGGCACATTCCGTTTCCACCAGCCGACATTCTCCGGCTGCTCCCCGCTGGAACCCATCAAGACGTTCTGCGCGGTCTGCTCGGCAACGATCTCGTCGAATTCCAGATCGACCGATACGCGATGAATTTTCTCGACTGCGTCGACAAATACATTCCCGAAGCGCGCGTCGACCACGTGAACCTCACCGTGTCGTTTCGCGATCGAATCGTCCAAGTCGGCGCTTTCCCAATCAGCATCGACGTCGAGCGCTTCGAGCGCATGGCGCGATCGGCGGACAGCGAAGCCCGCATTGCCACGCTCCGAGGCCGCTACGCCAAGGGCACGCGCCAACTCGGCGTCTGCGTCGACCGCGTCGACTATACGAAGGGAATTCCCGAACGGGTCCGTGCACTCGAAACGCTGTGGACGGAATCGCCCGAGCTACGCGAACGCTTCACGTTCATCTTCGTCTGCACGCCGTCGCGCAGCGACCTGCCGGCGTACAACCTGCTCGATCGCGATGTCACGCAGTCCGTGATCGCGATCAATGAGAAGTTCGGTACGCCCGAGTGGACGCCAATCGTGCTGATCAACGAAAATGTCGATGCCGATTTGCTCGCCGCGGTGTACAGGGCGGCTGATCTATGTATCGTTTCGTCGTTGCAGGACGGAATGAATCTCGTCGCGAAAGAGTTCGTTGCCTGTCAGCTCGACGAACGCGGCGTGCTCATACTCAGCCGGTTCACCGGGTCCGCAGAGGAAATCGACGGCGCCGTGCTCATCAACCCATTCAACGTGGACGGATTTGTCGAAGCCATCCGCACATCGCTCGCGATGTCGCCCGATGAGCGGCGCCGGCGAATGCACCGAATGCGTCGCCATCTCTTTCATTCCACGATCTTCGACTGGCTCGATTCGATCCTCGCTCGCGCGACACAGGTCATGGGCGCGCTCGACCACGAACCTGTCGTGAGTGCCTAGTCACGTGCCAACGCCCGCGTTGCCGCTGACGCCGTCGCTCGTGCGGCGCCTCTCGGGCAGCCCGCTCCTGCTATTGCTCGACGTCGATGGAACGCTGTCGCCGATCGCGCCTCGCCCTATCGACGCCATCGTCCCGGATGAAACGCGCCGAGTGGTGTCGGCGCTCGTTGCGATGCCAGACACGTATGTGGCGATCGTAACCGGCCGCGCAGTCGGAGACGGACTCCGGATGCTCGACGTCGACGGCGTCTGGGCGATCGGAAATCACGGCATCGAGATCGCGCCGCCGAACGGTGTCATCGCGGTCCGCGAGGATATCGCCCCGTATGCGGATCGCGTTGCGGCCGCGTCGGCGCGCCTCTCCGATGTTGCGAGCGAACTCACCGGCGTTTTCATCGAAGACAAGAAGTGGACGGCGAGCGTGCACTATCGACTCGCCGATCCAGCCGTGGTACCGGGACTGACCGCGCGCGTCGTGCAGATCGCCAGCGACTATGGATTGATCGTAAAGCACGCGAAGAAAACGCTCGAGGTGCGTCCGCCAGTGCAGGTCGACAAGGGCACTGCCGCGCTCGAGGTCGCGAGCGTGCTCGGAGCAACCGAGCCCGATGCATCGGTGCTCGCCGCAGGCGACGATCTGACCGACGAGGACATGTTCAACGCGCTCCGTGTTTCCATTCCCGGAGGCGTGACCGTATGGGTCGCGCACGACTTGCCACCGTCGGCGACGGCGGCAGAGTTCAGCGTTACGGATACCGAAGCCCTTCGAGAACTGCTCGCCGAGATATTCCGGCGGCGGAGCGGCGAGTCGCTGGCGAAAACCGGTTAGTGCTTCCCGCCCTTTTTCGCCGACTTGGCGGCGGGTGCAGGGGCAGCTTTCGCGTTCTTTGAAGCCTTTGCCGCCGGCTTCGCGGCGGCCTTCGCGGCCGGTTTGGCGGCGGGCTTGGCCGCTGCCTTTGCTGCCGGCTTTGCTGCGGCGGTTTTCGCCGCGGGCTTTGCCACCGTCTTTTCCGGTTTGGCCGGCGCCGCTGGCGCTGCTGGCGCTACGGGCTTGGCAACGACCGGCGGTGCAGGCTTGGCGACGGGCGCTGTTGGCGCGGGAGCCATCGGACGCAGCGCCGGTCGGAAGGGTGGCATCGCCGCGGCAGCAGCTGCTGCGCGAGCCTGCGCTTCGGCTTTCGCGATAGCGGCCTTTTCCGCGGCGATCGTCGTCGCGGTCGGTCGAGCCTTTTCGCTCGCCGGTCTCTTGTCGTGCGCGGCTTCAGCTTCTTTGATCAGCTTGTCGGCTTCTTCCGGCGTCATCTGACCGCGCTTCACCATATAGAGCACGAGATCGCGCGCGCTTTCGATGGCGAAGCCGGTGATTCCGGCGGCTGCGCTGACGACGTCCTTCATTGCCGCGGCGACCTTGCTCCCAGCTTCCTGACTGATGAGCTGCGCACGCTCGGCCATCTCGGCGACCGTGTCGCGCATATCGGCGCCACGGTGTCCGGGTCCGCGCCGAGGAGGGAGTGGCGCGGCGGCCGTTCCGGCGTCAGCCGAAGGGGCGGCGTCGGTCGGTGTGAGCGGCGCGGTCGGCGTCGGGTTGGGAGAGACGGAAGCACCAGGGACCGGATTCTTGTCCACCATATGAAGTAGCCGAAGTAGCGAAAGGGGCCGGCGAGCGCGTTGTCGGGCTTCGACGTGCGCGCTATTTTCGCGCGCAGGGGGGACCGAGTCGGGCGGAAGTATATGATTCTGCAGCAGCTACGCAAGCCAGCTTGACCCAAAGTGGAGCGTTCTGACGCAACGCGGTCCTGTTTGCATGTGAGTAAGACACTATGCCAACACTATAGCAAGAGTATAAGACTACTAGATGCTGACTGGGCTCAAAGTACTCGATCTAACGCGCGTTCTTGCCGGCCCTTTGTCCACCATGATACTCGGCGACCTCGGTGCTGATGTCATCAAGGTCGAGCGACCGGAGGTCGGCGACGAGACCAGGACGTGGGGGCCGCCGTTCGATGGGCAGGGCCGGAGCGCCTACTATCTGAGTATCAACCGCAACAAACTGGGCATCGCCGCAGATCTCGACGCGCCGTCGGATCGGACGGTGCTCGAGCAGCTGATTGCCACGGCGGACGTCGTGGTCGACAACTATCGGCCCGGACTCCTGGAGCGGCGCGGGATCTCGCCCGACGACTGGTGCCGGCGCCGACCAGAGTTAGTGTGGTGCACGATTACCGGATTCGGGCCGGACTCGGACCGTCCGGGATATGATTTCGTCGCGCAAGCCGAAACGGGTTGGATGGCCATTACCGGAGAACCCGATGGCGATCCAATGAAGATCGGTGTCGCGCTCGCCGATGTACTCGCCGGCAAAGACGCGGCGATTGCGATTCTTGCGCGCGTCATCCAACGCGACCGAACCGGAATCGGCGGACGCGCGTTCATCTCGCTCGTTGACAGCGCGCGCGCGGCGTTGGTGAACGTCGCCCAGAACAGTCTCGTATCCGGCGCTGACGCAAAGCGTTGGGGGAACGCCCATCCGAACCTCGTTCCATATCAGCTCTTTCGTGCCGCCGATCGGCCGATCGTCATCGCCGTCGGCAGCGATGCACAGTGGCGCGCATGCGCACGAGCGCTCGGACTCGCGGCGCTGGCGGA
This sequence comes from Leucogemmata humicola, assembly GCF_055379415.1. Taxonomy (NCBI): domain Bacteria; kingdom Pseudomonadati; phylum Gemmatimonadota; class Gemmatimonadia; order Gemmatimonadales; family Gemmatimonadaceae; genus Leucogemmata; species Leucogemmata humicola. Next base: position 4,831,113 of record NZ_AP040875.1, on the reverse strand, counting down.
CGATCCCGCGCTGAGCAGCAACGCCGGCCGGCTGGCTCAGCGCGATCGCATCGTCACAGAGTTCTCACGAACGCTGGTGACCGAGACGGCCGCGGTCTGGCGCGCTCGGCTCGACGCGGTGGGCGTTCCGAACGGAGTCGTGCAGACCGTACTCGAGATGCTGCGAGAAACGAATGGATCGGCGATAACGGGAATGCCGTCGAGTGTCGGTGGCGCTATCCGCTTCGATCCGCCCGGCATCGACGAGCATGGCGATCTGATTCGCCGGAATGCGTGGAGCGCGTTTGCGCTGGCTCAAAACCACCGCACCTAGACCCGTCCGTTTCAGTCTGTTCCACCCCCGTTACCTCCAATCCGCATTCCTCGTCACTTGAACGTGGCGAACCTTTTAGAGCGAAGCGGAGGGCCTACCGCCCTGTCCGAAGCGACGAAAGTGCGTTACTCTGTTGTCGTGAAGACGACGGAGCCAGCCTTAAGGGCTGATCAGAGCGTAAGCGTAGTTGATCAGGACAACACTGATCAACTCATTATCCAGCGCGTCCTGGCAGGAAACCGGGATGCGTTCAAAACTCTGATCCAACGCTACACCGATCCTCTCTACCGTCATGCTTTGTGCATGACGGGGAGTCCGGATGTCGCTGAAGACATTTTGCAGCTCAGCTTCATCAAAGCGTATCAGCATCTCGCTGAGGTGCGTGGACGCTTCGATGCGTGGGTGTTCCGGATTGTCGCAAACGGATGCAAGGATTGGCTGAAGAACATTCGCCGATCGCATCTCAGCTACGATGAGGATGATCAACCCTCAGCGTACGCGACACCCGACGAAGAACTGGACCGTACTGAACTCAGGACCGATCTCGACCGAGCGCTCACGACGTTGCCTGCTTCACTTCGCGAAGCGTTCGTCATGAAACACGTAGAAGGCCGGTCATATGAAGAGATGGCCGATTTGCTGGGTACTACAGTCGGAGCGCTGAAGATGCGCGTACATCGCGCGCGTGAAGCTCTCCAAGCACTCTTAGAGGAAAAGTACGCCTAACATGATCGACGATCTCCGCTCCGACGACGGCCTAGGCGGGTTCGACGGCCACCATCATCGGCCCACGCGGCGCTCTGAAAAAGAGCGTCCGCTCGCCGACCGAGAAGTGCCGCTAGGTCATCAGGAGAATGATTCACGGGTGCTCGCGCCAGCGGTGCATGCGTGGTTGGACGGTGAGCTTCCCGAAGCCAGCGTTCGCAAGGGTGATACGGCTCATGACGTGGAGTTCTGGAAGAACATCAACGTCGAAGTCGAACGTCGTCGCCGCATGGTGACGCCGATCTATCTCGAGTCGCGCATCATGGAAGCGCTGCCGCAGTCGGCTCCTCAGGTCATTACGCCCTGGTTCCGACGCGAGTTCGTCATCACGCCGTTCGCCGCAGTCGGTGCAGCTTCCGCACTCGTGATCGTTGCCGCCGCAGTCACCATCGCAGTGATGGCCTTCGGCCGCTAACGAAACACGCTGGAATACGAGCGGCCGGTCCCCAACGGGACCGGCCGCTTTGCTTTTGCCAGACTCTTCCCCCAACGCACCGATCGTCGCAGCTTGAGCCCGTCTAATATCGCACCACGACCCTAAGCCAAACACCGATGTCGCAAACGGAGCGGTTTGCACATCTCCTACACGAGTTCGAGCGCGTTGGCGTCGACCCCAACACGATCAGCGCCGGACTCGCCGTCCGCGAAGAAGACGTGCTTCGCGTTCTCGCCGACCTGCCGAACGACGCCGGCCCAGCCGCGTTTCTCTCACGCTTGCGCGCCGTGATGACGACTGCGCGCGATGTCGCAAATCCGTAAGGCGCCTCGACAGCCGCAATGGCCGGCGCTAGCGTCCGGAATGACACTCCGATTTATCGCGCTGTTCGCCCTGTTGTCCGAGACCGCGCTGGCGCAACGCGCCGAACCGCCTCGCACGCACAAACCGGAACCGACGACCGCTGACATCACCGTCGCCGACGTCATGACGCGAACGTACGTCATCGCCGACGACTCGATGGAAGGGCGCGACACGGGCCGTCGCGGCGGACTCCGATCCGCCAACTACATCGCCGGCGAGCTCAAACGACTCGGCCTCGAGCCAGCCGGCGACAACGGGACGTACTTCCAAGCGATCCCGTGGGTGCAGCGTACGCCAGACTCGACGAGCGCCCTCAAGATCGGCGACGCCGCGCTTCGTCCCGACGCGGATTTTCTCGTCATTCCGAAAATCGGTTTCGCGCTCGCACTCGGCGGACAACCTTTCGGCGGCGCATTCAGCGGCGAGAACGTGTCCACGGTTTTCGGCGGCAGAATCGGCGATTCGACGATCTCGCCCGAGCTCGCGCGCGGAAAGGTCGTGGTGTTCGCTGCGGGTGCCAATCCGAATTTCGCCTTCTGGCAGCGCGACAATCTTCGTCGCTACGCCGACGCGAAAGCTGTCGTAGTCGCCACGCTCGACCTCGGCGCTCCCGCTGCGTATCGCACACCGCGCGAGACGTACTGGGATCCGTCGCCGCCCGCCGGCGCGCGGCCGCTGACCGTCATTTCAATGAGCAACGCGGCAGTTGCGCGCTTCTTCGGGAAGCCGCTGTCCGACGTCGCGCTCGGAACTGTTGGAGCACCGCTCAGCGGGCACGCAGGATTCATCGATCGCCCGACGGAGGCGCCGGCGTACAATGTCGTGGGCATCGTCCGCGGTAGCGATCCAAAGCTCCGTGCGACGTATGTCGCCGTTGGCGCGCATCACGATCACGTCGGCTTTGCGCGGCCCGTCGACCACGATTCGATTCGCGCCTTCAATACGGTCGTTCGCCCTCGCGGCGCCGACGATCGCGCTCGGCCCGCAACGCCTGACGAGATGATTCGCGTAAAAGCGATTCTCGACAGCCTCCGCGCCATCCGTCCCGCCCGCGTCGACTCCATCAACAACGGCGCCGACGACGACGGCAGCGGCTCGGTGCTCGCGCTCGAGATCGCCGAGTCGTTTGCCAAGGCCGCGCGCAAGCCGAAGCGCTCGATCCTGTTTGTCTGGCACACCGCCGAGGAGAAGGGCCTCTACGGCGCGCAGTATTTCTCCGATCATCCAACGGTGCCGCGCGATTCAATCGTCGCGCAGATCAACATGGATCAGATGGGCCGAGGGGAGCCGATCGACAATCCGGCGGGCGGCCCGAATGCGCTCGTCGTTATTGGTTCACGCCGACTCTCCACCGAACTCGGCGATCTCGCCGAAGCGGTCAACACTCGGCCAGAGTACGCGTTCCGACTCGACTATCAGTTCGACAAGAACGGTGATCCGACCAACGCGTACTGCCGCAGCGATCATTACATGTACGCTCGCTACGGAATTCCCGTCGTGTTCTTCAGCGCCGCCGCCTGGTACATCGACTACCACATGGTGAGCGACGAACCGCAGTACATCGCCTTTGACCGCATGACCCACATTGGCAAATACGTTCGCGACGTCATTGCCGGCGTGGCCGATCTGGCGCACCGGCCGGTCGTCGACAAAGCGAAGCCTGATCCGGAAGGAGTGTGCAAGCAGTAGGTTTATGCGCGTGACGATCTCGCGCCGTGCCTTCCTGATCTCCGCCGCTGTCGCGACGGTGTTCGCCAGCGCCGCGCCGGCCCAAGCGCCGCGCGCCGCCGATTCGTCGTTTGCCGGTCTCGTGGCCCGCCTGTCCGAGCCGAACGGCTATTTCGATTCGGACAACATCATCACCAACGAGGTGTCCTACCTCCACGTGGCGAGCCAGCTACGCTCCGTCGGCACGCACGGCGGCGTGTACATGGGTGTGGGCCCGGATCAGAATTTCTCGTACATCGCGATCATTCGGCCGTCGATTGCGTTCATGGTCGACATTCGCCGTGACAATCTACTCGAGCATTTGCTATTCAAATCGCTCTTTGCGATGTCGCGCAATCGGCTCGAGTACATGTGCCTGCTATTCGGCAAGCGCGTTCCCGCCGACATCGACACGTGGACTGGTCGACCGGTGTCCGAGCTCATCGCCTACATTGGCGAAACGCGCACCGATTCGTCCATCGCGGCGGCGACGCGTCGTGCGAGCAACGATCGCATTGCGAGCTATCATGTAGCGCTCGACGCGCACGATCTCGAGATGATCGACCGATACCGAGCGCAGTTCGTCGCTGAAGGCCTCGACACGCGGTACTCGAGTCTGGGACGCAACAACCGAAGCGAGTATCCGTCGTTCGGCCGTCTGATCTTCGAAACCGACCGCGCCGGCAAGCAAATTGGGTATTTGGCCGACGAGTCGGCATTCCAGTTTGTCCGCGGCATGCAGCTAGCCGATCGAATCGTTCCGGTGATTGGTAATGTCGCCGGTACCAAGGCAGTGCGTTCCGTGGGCACGTACGCCAGCGAGCACGGAATGGTCGTTTCTGCATTTTATATGTCGAATGTCGAGCAGTATCTCATGGGCCGCGACGGCGGCTTTGGCGCGTTCGCGCAGAACGTCAAAACGCTCCCGCACGATGCAACGAGCGTCATCATTCGCAGCTATTTCGGACGTCTCGGTATGACGCATCCGCTGTACGTTCCCTCTCCCGGGAACCTCAGCACGTCGATGATCGAACCAATGGACTCGTTCATCCGCGCGTTCGACGCCGGTGAACTCACGAGCTACGCAGCGCTGGTGTTCAATCGATACGTGAAACCGTGATGCAGGCTGCTCCTCCCGCGGCGGAGATTCGGATTCTCTCGCTGGGCGATTCGTACACGATCGGCGAATCGGTGAGTGACAAGGAACGATGGCCAGTGCGGCTCGCGGCGTTGCTCCGCGCGCGCGGTTTCCGCGTCGCCGACCCCACGATCGTGGCGCGCACCGGCTGGACGACGGACGAGCTCTCGACTGGGATCGACGACGCGCATCCGGCCGGACCGTTCGACGTCGTCACGCTGCTCATCGGTGTGAACAATCAGTACCGAGCGCGCCCTGTGACGGAGTATCGCGAGCAGTTTCGTGCTCTGTTCGCTCGAGCCGTTCGCTTTGCGGGCGGCAATGCGGGGCACGTGATCGTGCTCTCGATTCCGGACTGGGGGCTCACGCCCTTTGCTGCCGGCCGAGATCGCGCACACATCGCCGCGGAAATTGACGCATTCAACGCCGTGAATCGGGACGAAGCTGGGCGGGGTGGTGCGCGCTACGTGGACATCACTCCGATTTCGCGCCGAGTGACACAAGAGCCCGCGCTCGTGGCCGGCGATGGCCTGCATCCGTCGGGTGAGATGTATGCTCGCTGGGTCGAGGTGACCTTGCCTACGGCGCTCGGGATCCTCGAGTCCCGTCCGCCGCACTAATCCGCTCGGCCGGTATTGCGACCGTCGGCGCGTTATGCATCTTCTAACTGATTCCCTCCAGGAGTGTCGTATGCGCCGCGCCCTTTTCTTAGTCGTCCTCGCCGGTTGCGCGAGTGCAGGCAGTCCACCGCCCGACGAGGCTCTGGCGCGTCCGCCCGTCATCTTTTCAAGCAAGGAGACGGGCACGCTCTATGGCGACAAGCCGCTCGCGACGTCAGTCGCAATCGCTGCGGCACCGGCGGCCGTTTGGATCGCCGTGAAAAAGGTGTACGCCGATCTCGAGATTCCCATTCGAGTCGAGAATCCCGCTGGGCGCCAGTTAGGGAATCCGGATTTCTTCAAGTACCGACAGATTGCCGGACGGTCCATGACCGATTTCGTCGACTGCGGCACCGGAATGACCGGACCAAAGGCGGCGACGTACAAGATCTACATGTCGATGCTCACCATGGTCGTCCCGGACGGAAAAGGAGGAACGACGGTGCAAACGACGTTCATTCCTACCGGCCAGGACATGACCGGTGCGAGCAGCGATCGCATTCCCTGCGGTACGACGGGTCGGCTGGAGCAGCTCTTCCTCGATCGCGTCAAGGCGACAGCAGGACAGTAACGAGTAGCAGCGCTACTGCACGACGGATCGATACCCCGGGCCGCGCACTGCGCGGCCCGGTTTTGCTCCGGTGTGTGTCCCGTCGCGCAGCACCTGAACGCCATTGACCCAGACATCGCGCACGCCCACCGAGAGCAGTTTGGGTTGCTCGAAGGTCGCGCGGTCGGCGATCGTTGCCGGATCGAATACCACGACATCGGCGAACATGCCCGGCTTGAGCAGGCCGCGATCGCTGATCGACAGTCGCGTCGCCACCGCCGACGTCATTTTGCGAATCGCATCCTCGAGCGGAATGACGTGTTCGTCGCGCACGTACTTGCCAAGGACGCGCGGAAAATTTCCGAACGTCCGCGGATGCACGAGTGCGCGAACGCTGTCGGGATCCGGGCCGCCGGCATCGCTGCCGAACTTCATCCACGGCTGCCGCAGCTGCAGTTTTACATTTTCCTCATCCATCAAAAAGTACGTCGTCTCCACACGACTGTGTTCCGTGAGAATGAGGTCCATTGCGGCGTCGAGATAGTCAGTCTTCTTCATCAGCGCGATCTCGTCGAGCCGCTTGCCGATGTACGGTTGATTCGCCGGCTGCCGGAGACTCGTGATCAGAACGCCCTTTGGCGACGCGAGACCGCACATGTCTTCCCACTCGCTCGTCGGCCGCGACACCTCGGCGCGGATCTTCGTCCGAATCGCCTGACTTGCCAGGTTGTCGTACAGCTTTCCTTCCGCCGAATATTCTGGCGGCAGACACGACGTGAGTCCGGTCGCACCGGCGGGGTACGGATACATATTCGCCTGAAGATCGATCCCTGCAGCGCGCGCTGAGTCGATCTTGGCGATGGCGGCGCGTGCCTTGGGCCAGTTGCGAGTGCCGGCCGCCTTGAGGTGATAGATCTCGCCAGGAACGCCGCCCTCTTTGGCGATGCGAATCACTTCGTCCATCGCTTCGAGCAGATGATCCGCCTCGGAACGCATGTGCGTGATGTAAATGCCGCCGAACGGTGCCATCGCCTTCGACTCTTCGATCAGCTCTTCGGTCGTCGCGAAGGTGTTCGGCGGATAGATCAGCGCACTCGCCAACCCGAACGCACCGTCCTCCATCGCTCGGCGAACCGCGCCGCGCATCGAATCGAGCGTTGCGCCCGTCGCCGCTCCCATGCGCTCAGCCATGCCATACTGGCGAATCGTGCCCGCGCCGACGAACGATCCAACGTTCTGCGAGATACCATGCGCTTCCATCGCGCTGAGCCAAGCATTGAACCCGTGCGGCGTAGCAAAGCTGCGCGTCAACTGGTTTGCGTCAGAGCGGAGCAACGTTGGATTGAGCGGCGCGGGCGTCGAGCCTTCGCCGAGAATGCCGGTCGTTACTCCCTGCGTGATCTTTCCCAGTTGTCGGCCGTCGCCGGAGAGTAGTTGGCCGCCCGACTGGTCCTGAATGTCGATGAAACCCGGCGCGACGACGAGGTTGCGCGCGTCGACACGCGTCTTGGCGGCTGCCGACCGCAGCATTCCAAGTGGCGTGACCGCGACGATTCGATCGCCACGAATTCCGACATCGCCGTAGAACCATGCTGCGCCAGTTCCGTCCACGACGCGGCCGTTTTCGATGACGACGTCGTAGGCTGAGGTCGCCGGAGCCGGAGCTGCGCCGGTCGTCGGTTGATGGCATGCAGCGATGGCCGCGAGGCCGACGAAGGCGATTCGTTTCATCTTGGCGTCTGAGAGGAGTGAGGGTTCGGGAGAATGCGCGCCAGACGATTTCTGCGCCAGGGTTCGATTGAATCGGCCAGCCGCGATTTCTTCCCCGCGGTGAGGCCCGGCCGTAGACAATCCAATTCCCCACGTCCAGACTTTCCCTCAGGATTGCCGTCTCGTTTTCTCGGAGAATTGCACGATGCGCGTTCGACTCACCCCACTGGTACTTCTGCTTGCCGCCTCCACGCTCGCCGCTCAGGCGCCGGCCAAACGGCCGCTTCGCGTTGGCGACATGTACCGGCTCAAGACCGTCAGCGGAGCGCAGATATCGCCGGACGGGAAGTGGGTGGCTTACGTCGTCGCGACCACCGATTCGGCCAAGGACAAGAGTGACAGCGACATCTGGATGACGAGCTGGGATGGCGCCGAGACGGTTCGCGTGACGTCGTCGCCGGACGGCGAGAGTTCGCCGCGGTGGAGCCCCGACGGTCGGTATCTCTCATTCCTATCGTCGCGACAGGAAGGGAAGGGCGCGCAGCTCTGGCTTCTCGATCGGCGTGGTGGCGAAGCGCAGCGCGTATCGGAGCTCAAGGCCGGTATTCAAGAATACGAATGGTCGCCCGACAGCAAGCGCATCGTGCTCGTGATGACCGAGCCGCGCCCAGAGGCCGACTCGGCCAGCAAGCGACCGAAGCCGATCGTGATCGATCGATATCACTTCAAGAACGACGGCGACGGCTATCTCGACTCCACGAGCAGCCACCTCTACCTCTTCGACGTCGCGGCACGCACTTCGGCGGTTCTCACTCCGGGATTGTACGAAGAGAGATCGCCATCTTGGTCGCCGGACTCGCGCTTCATCGCGTTCGAGAGCAAGCGCGTCCCAGGCGATCTCGATCACTCCAACAACAGTGATGTCTTCGTCATCGAAGCTCGCACCGGTGCCCAGCCAAGACAGCTGACGACGTACGACGGACCGGACGGCGGGCCGTTGGTGTGGAGTCCGGACGGGGCGCTGATTGCGTATATGCGCGGCAGCGCGCCGAAATACAGCGCGTATGATCAATCACAGCTCGCGATTGTTCCTGCCGCCGGTGGCGCGTCGCGCCTGATCGCGTCATCGCTCGATCGACCGGTGACCGCGCCGCACTTCAGCCCCGACGGAAAGTCGATCACCTTCGTCGTGACAGACGATCGTGCGCGGTACGTTGCCCGCGTTTCAGTCGATGGCGGCAACGTGCAGGTAGTCACCGGTGGACGACGCGTCATTGGCGGCGTGACGTACGCAGCAGACGGTCGAATGGCCGTTCTCAATTCGACAGCAACGCAGCCCAACGAAGTCTACGCATTCGAAAACGGTTCGCTTCGGCAGTTGTCGCATCAGAACGACGCGTGGCTTGCCGGTATCGAGTTCGCCTCGACCGAAGATGTCAGCTTCCGCGCGAAGGACGGCAACGACGCGCACGGACTGATGGTCAAACCGGTTGGCTACGTCGCCGGCCACAAGTATCCGTTACTGCTTCGCATTCACGGCGGACCTAACGGGCAGGATCAACACGCATTCAGCTTCGAGCGCGAGTTGTTCGCCGCAAACGGCTACGCGGTGTTGAACGTGAACTATCGCGGCAGCAGTGGCCGCGGCGAGAAGTATCAACAGGCCATCTTCGCTGACTGGGGAAACAAGGAAGTGGTCGACCTGCTCGCTGGTGTCGATTACGCCGTCGCGTCCGGAATCGCCGATCCAGATCGTTTAGGGATCGGAGGATGGAGCTACGGCGGAATTCTCACCGACTACACGATTGCCACGACCACTCGCTTCAAGGTGGCGATCTCCGGCGCCGGTAGTGCGCTGCAGCTCTCGATGTTCGGATCGGACCAGTACATCTACCAGTACGAGAACGAACTCGGCGCTCCATGGAAGAATCAGGATCTCTGGATCAAGCTGTCGTATCCCTTCTTCCACGCCGATCGCATCACCACGCCCACGCTGTTCATGGGTGGGGACAAAGACTTCAACGTCCCGGTGATTGGCGGAGAGCAAATGTATCAAGCGCTGCGCAGCCTCGGCGTGCCGTCGCAGCTCGTCGTCTATCCGAACCAGCATCACGGGCTGTCGCTGCCGAGTTTCAACTACGACCGGCTGGTGCGGTACGTAGCATGGTATGACAAATATCTAAAGGCAGCGAGCCTGCAGGCGGGAGGCGTTCGACCGTAGCGAGGCGGCGCGGCGAACGCCGTCTCGCGACTCGATGCGAGACGCGGAGTGTCGTCAATGCCGGGGTGGAAAGGGATCGTCGGTCGCGGGTTCACGGCTGCGGAATTCGAAGCCTATGTTCGGACGCTGTCGTTCAGTGCGTGGCGTCCGCAGTTCACGGTCGTGCATAACACCGGCGATCCCCGCTTCGACGAGTGGCACTCGGTTCCTGGCGCGCGACGCATGCGCGGCCTCGAGAGCTACTATCGTGACGACATGAAATGGTCGGGAGGACCGCACCTCTTCGTTGCGGACGATCTGATCTGGACCTTCACGCCGCTCACGGTTCCCGGTGTTCACTCACCGTCGTGGAACGACGTCTCGTGGGGAGTCGAGATCGTCGGCGACTACGACCACGAAGAGCTGCACCCCGACGTTTGGCGAAACACGATCAGCGCGCTGTCGACCCTGCAGATGGCAGCGAGTTTGAATCCCAGCTCGCTGCGTCTCCACAAAGAGGACCCGCGCACCACGCATTCATACTGTCCGGGCGCGCGCATCGATAAGCAGAAACTCATTGACGCCGTCCATGCGCACGTGACGCTGGAGTCGGGCGCTAAAGCGTGAGTCGCAAGAACGTGAGCGCGACGCCCTCGCGGTAAAAGTCCGGCACACGTGCTTCCTCTTCGAATCCATGGTCTCGGAGCAGCGAGAGCACGGAGCCGATTGCCGGATCATCTGGCATCTCGGCGAGCATGAAGTGCGCGCCAGCGTCGCGTGCCGCGTCGCTCACCGACCGCATGAGCCGCTCGCCAACGTCGTCCGTTCGCACACCTGGCGCGAGCACCGCCGTGTGCAGACGCGCCGCGAACTGCGTTCCCGAAATCGTCCCGAACAGCGCGAGTCCGGCAACCGTTCCGTCGCGCGCAATCACCATGGCGCGATGCTCCGGATCGTTGCCGCGCTCAGCGTGCGCCAGAACTTCGAGTGCACGATCGATGTACGGTGTGACGCCCAGCGTTCCCAACAACAACACCCGCGTTCCCTGAGTGTCCTCAGGGAGCAGCGGGCGGGGTTCGAGGGCGAAGTATCCCGACACGTTAGAAGTGGAGCGCGCGGCCGAGCGTGGCGAGCGCCGCTTCCTTTGTGGTTTCGGAGAGGGTTGGGTGCGCGTGCACCGTCATCCCGATGTCCTCCGACGATCCGCGATACTCAAAGGCGAGCACCACCTCGGCGATGAGCTCCGACACGTTCGGTCCGATCATGTGCGCGCCGAGCAATTCGTCGGTCTTCGCATCGGCGACGAACTTCACGAACCCGGCACTCTCGCCCATTGAGCGCGCGCGACCGTTCGCCGAGAACGGGAACTTGCCTGCCTTGTATTCGCGGCCGCTCTCCTTGACCTGTCGCTCGGTGAGGCCGACAGACGCGATCTCCGGCCATGTGTACACGACGCCCGGAATCGACTTGTAGTGCATGTGCACCGGCTGACCCGCGATCACCTCTGCCGCGACAACACCCTCCTCTTCGGCGGCGTGCGCGAGCATCGGTCCGGGCACGCAATCGCCGATCGCGTAGACGTTCGGCAGGTTCGTACGCATCTGATCGTCGACGAGAATCTCGCCGCGCTTGCCCATGTTCAGGCCGAGCTTCTTTGCGTCGATACCCGCCGTTGCCGGCCGGCGGCCGACCGAGACGAGCACGTAGTCGCCTTCGATGCGCTCGGACTTTCCGTCTTTTTCGACTTCTATAAAGACGCCGTCCGCGGTGCGGCCGCCGTTGGTGACGCGCGTGCCCGTGCGAATCTCGATGCCCTGCTTTCGGAAGACGCGGTCGGCTTCCTTTACGACTTCGTCATCCATCCCCGGCAGAATCGCCGGCAGGAGTTCGACGACGGTGACCTTGGCGCCGAGTCGCTTCCAGACGGAGCCGAGCTCGAGGCCGATGATGCCGCCGCCGATGACGATGAGGTGCTTGGGGACCTCGGGGATCTTGAGTGCGCCGACATTCGACAGGACGCGTTCTTCGTCGAACTTGAGGAAGGGGAGTTCGATCGGTACAGAGCCGGTGGCAATGATGACGTTCTTTGCTTGATACGAGGCGATTTTATTCGCGGGGGGGCCCCCCGCCTCACCACCCGTCGTTACCGTCACGACGTTCCCCGCCTCGAGCGTCCCAAAGCCGCGGGCCCAAGTGATCTTGTTCTTTCTGAACAGAAACTCGATGCCCTTCGTGTTCTGCCCAACGACATCGTCTTTCCGCTTCAGCATCGTCGGCAGATCCAGCGTCAGCTGACCCACGCCGATTCCGTGCGCCGCCGCAGAGTGCGCCGCGAACTCGTAGTGCTCTGACGATGTCAGCAGCGCCTTGGACGGAATGCACCCAACGTTGACGCAGGTGCCGCCGAGCGTCTTGTCCATCTCGACGCAAACGGTGTTGAAGCCGAGCTGTGCGGCGCGAATCGCGGCGACGTAGCCGCCGGGTCCGCCGCCAATGATGACGACATCGGCCGGAGTGTGGCCGGAGGGGGATTCAGAGGGCGTGGCTGAGGTGCTCATGACTGAGTGCGCGGTGTGGTCGGATTGCCCGAAAGTTAACCGCGCGGGGGAGCGCCGCCGGCAGCGCCGGCGGCGGAACGACTCAGTCGATCAGCATCGAAGCAGGGTCTTCCATCAGTTCCTTGACGCGAACGAGGAAGAGCACCGCCTGCTGTCCGTCAATGATCCGGTGGTCGTACGACAGCGCGACGTACATCATCGGCCTAATTTCGACCTTGCCGTTGATCGCTACGGGACGATCCTGCGTCTTGTGCAGACCGAGGATGCCGACCTGCGGGTAGTTGATGATCGGCGTGGACACCAGCGAGCCGAACACGCCGCCGTTCGTGATCGTGAACGTGCCGCCGCTGAGGTCGTCCATGGTGAGCTTGCCGTCGCGCGCGCGCTTGGCCATCGCGGCAATGTCGCGCGACACGTCGAGCATCCCCTTTCGATCGGCGTCCTTCACGTTCGGCACGACCAGCCCGGCATCCGACGCGACGGCGATGCCCATGTTCACATAATGCTTATAGATGATCGAGTCGCCCTCGATCTGCGCATTGACCGTTGGATAGGCCTTGAGCGCCATGCACGCTGCCTTGGCGAAGAAAGGCATGAAGGACAGCTTCACGCCTTGCTCCTTTTCAACGCGCTCCTTCAGCCGCTCGCGCACCGCGATCACCGCCGACATGTCGATCTCGTTGAACGTCGTGAGATGCGCCGTGGCGTGTTGCGACTCGAGCAGATGCTCCGCGATCCGCTTGCGCCGCGTCGTCATCTTTTCGCGAGACTCGCGCTGATCCGCAGGAAGCGGCGAGCGCGGAGCCGTGGCGGGTGCCGAAGGTGCGGCTGGCTTTGCCGGTGCAGGAGCGGCCGGTTGTGCCGGTGCCTTCGTCGCGCTCTCGATGACGTCTGGCTTGCTCACGACGCCGCCGCGACCCGTACCCTGGACCGTGGAGAGATCGATACCCTTCTCAGCCGCAACGCGCTGTGCCGCTGGCGATGCTCGTACCTCGCCGGCCACAGGAGCGGGAGCGGCTGGCTTCGCGGCTGGGGTTGGAGCAGCAGGCGCTGGAGCCGAAGCCGGAGTAGCGGCCGCCGTAGCCGCGCCGCCGCCCTCCTCGATTTCGGCCAACAGTTCGTCGACCTTCACCACGTCGCCCTCGGCGTGCGCACGCTTCGTCAGCACGCCTGCGCTCATGGCCGGCACTTCGACCGTGATCTTGTCTGTCTCGAGCTCGACTAGGGTATCGCCCGGAGCGACCGCGTCGCCCTCTTTTTTCAGCCACCGGGAAATGGTGGCTTCGACGATGGACTCACCGAGCGGGGGAACTTTGATGGAAGCCATTCGACAGGACGGAGAACGGTGAAGCGCGAAACGAAGTAGTTTTGCACGCAGACAACCCGAATATAACGGCCCCTCCTTTAGTGCGTGCACTCACCATCTCCGCCCACGGTGGGCTCGACCAGATCGAGTTCCGTGACGATCTCCCTGTGCCGCAGCTTCGCCGGGATGACGACGTTCGCGTGCGCGTTCGCGCCGCCGCGCTCAACCATCTCGACCTCTTCACGATCGGCGGTTTGCCCGGCATCACGATCGCTCCGCCCTGGACATTAGGCGCCGACGCGTGCGGCGTGATCGACGCTGTTGGCAGCGCGGCAACTGGCGTTGCGGTGGGCGACTACGTCGTCATCAATCCCGGCTTGAGCGACCGCACGTGTGAGTACTGCCAAGCCGGCGAACAGCCGCTCTGCCCGCGCTACGGAATCCTCGGCGAACATCATCCCGGAACGCTCGCGGAGTATGTGGTGGTGCCCGCGGCCAACGTTCGAACGATCCCGTCGCACATAGCTCCGGAATCGGCCGCGGCGTTCACGTTGGCGACGCTCACGGCGTGGCGCATGATCGTGAGTCGCGCGCAGGTTCAGTCGGGCGACCAGGTGTTGATCTGGGGCATTGGTGGCGGCGTCGCGCTCGCGGCGCTGCAGATTTGCAAGCAGATCGGGGCGCGTGTATGGGTCGTGTCGGGCAGCGACGACAAGCTTCGTATGGCGCGAGACATGGGCGCCGACGAAACGCTGAATCGCAACGCCGTTGACGTGGGCCGCGTGATTCGCGAGCGCACGGGCAAACGGGGTGTGGACGTCGTCGTCGACAACGTTGGCAAGGCGACGTGGGCGCAATCGTTACACGCGCTCGGACGGCGTGGGCGTCTCGTTACGTGCGGTGCTACGTCTGGCCCGATCGTCGAGACGGACGTCCGCCGGCTCTTCTGGAATCAGTGGTCCATCATGGGTTCAACGATGGGCAATGACGCCGAGTTCGACGCGATCGTGGCGGAGCTTCGTGCGGGGCGACTGCTGCCGCCCGTCGACAGCGTCTATCGGCTCGAGGACGGCCGCGCGGCTTTCGAACGCCTCGAGAGCGCCGAGCAGTTCGGTAAGGTCGTCGTACGGATCTCGTGACCGAAGAGACGGCACGCTACGACCCCGAGGAGGAGCGCGCCATTCGTGAGAGTGTCGCGCGGCAGGCGCATCCAACCTGCCCGCGTGACGGAACGGCCATGACGGTCCGCAGCATCGGAGGCGGCTCGTTCGGATTGGGCTACGCACGAAAGCGCGAGTGGCTCATCTGCCCGACGTGCAAACGCAGCGTGATCTTCGACGTCAAACGAGGGACGCGCAACTGAACTGGGAGTAGTAGATTCTCCGCATGTTCCAACAGGATACCACCAGCCTGACCGACCGGCTGCAAGGCAGCTCGGCGCGAGTCTTCAGTCAGGTTCTGCCGGCGCTGCTCGGCGCGTTGATCATTCTCTTCGCCGGCTATCTGCTGGCGAAGGTGCTCGAGCGCCTCACCGAGCGCGGGCTTCGCCGCATTCGCCTCAACCACCTGCTCGAGCGCGGTGGTGTCACGCAGGCGGTCGAGCGTTCGGGAACGCACGTGAACCCGACGCGCGTGCTGGCGAATCTGGTGTTCTGGCTCGTGATGTTCACCGTGATTCTCCTCGCGGCGAATGCGCTCGGGTTGGACTCGCTGGCAAACGTGGTGTCGACGCTCGTGAGCTACATCCCGAGCGTGATCGCGGCGATCGTGATCATTCTCGTCGGCATCGTGCTTGGCGGGTTCGTTGGCGGATTGATCGCGGCGTCGGCCGGCGCGGTTCACGGCGGGCGTTCGTTGGCGCGCATCGGACGCGGCGGTGTGATTCTGCTCGCGATCTTCATGGCGTTGCAGGAACTCGGCATCGCAACGGATATCGTGACGACCGCGTTCGCGATTCTGTTCGGTGCCATCGCGCTCGCGCTTGCTCTCTCGTTTGGTCTTGGCAACCGCGAGTTGGCGGGCGAGATCACGCGTGAGTGGTACGCCAACTACCGTCGCGAACGCGCGGAAACGTTGGCGCGCGAGCAGCAGGAAGAAGCGCAGGCTGAGGCCGAAGACGCCGAGGAAGAGCGTGACCATCGGCATGGTCAGGACTCCTCCACCGGCCCAGTTCGGCCCGACCTGCCAGAGAGCGAATAGCGCTGCCGGGTAGTGCGACGTAACTCGTTGTAGCAAAGCGTGTTACGGCATGGCGCTTCGGTTGCCTTTCGCTGTGTTTTCGGGTACATTTCAGGGACGGCAAAAGTCCCCTGTCGTTGCGTCGCGCGTGCGTGTGTTTTCACCGCTCGCATAGCCTGTTGCCCGTAGCCACACGCCCCCATCAATGACTGCTCCAAACAATCGCGAACGCATTCTTCCGCGCCTGATCGACGACGAGATTAGAGAGTCGTTCATCAATTATTCGATGAGCGTCATCGTATCGCGCGCGCTGCCCGATGTGCGCGATGGTCTCAAGCCGGTGCATCGTCGCGTGCTCTACGCGATGGATCAACTCGGCCTCGTGCCCGGCCGGCCGTTCAAGAAATGCGCAACGGTCGTTGGCGACGTGCTCGGTAAATACCATCCGCACGGTGACTCGTCGGTATACGACGCGCTCGTGCGAATGGTGCAGGAGTTCTCGCTGCGTTATCCGCTGATCGACGGACAAGGGAACTTCGGTTCGGTCGAAGGCGATCCGGCGGCCGCGTATCGATATACCGAGTCGCGATTGATGCCAATCGCGATGGAGATGTTGGCGGACATCGATAAGAACACCGTCAACTACGTTCCGAACTTCGACGATCAACTCGAAGAGCCGTCGGTACTGCCAGCCGGCATTCCGAATCTCGTCGTGAACGGATCGTCGGGCATCGCGGTTGGTATGGCGACGAACATTCCGCCGCACAACGCGCGCGAGGTCATCAGCGCCGTCATTCAGCTCATCGACAATCCCGACATCACTCCCGGCGAAATGCGGAAGCTGATCAAGGGTCCGGATTTCCCGACGGGCGGATACATCTACGGTCGCGCCGGTATCAAGGATTATCAGGAGACGGGCCGCGGTCGCATTGTCATGCGCGCGCGTGCGGTGATCGAGGAAAAGGAATCCTCGAACAAGTCGCAGATCGTCGTCACCGAGATTCCGTATCAGGTCAACAGCGCGAAGCTGATCGAGAACATCGCCGATCTGGTTCGCGACAAGAAGCTCGAAGGCATTTCCGACCTGCGCAACGAGTCCGACAAGGACGGTATGCGCATCGTCATCGAGCTGAAGCGCGATGCGATTCCGCGCGTGGTGCTCAATCAGCTGTACAAGCACACGGCGATGCAGTCGACGTTCGGCGTCATCATGCTGGCGCTGGTGCCCGATGCGAATACGGGCAGCCTCGTGCCGAAGGTCATGCCGCTCAAGGAGGTGCTCGAGCACTACATCAAGCACCGCCACGAAGTCATCGTCCGTCGCACGCAGTTCGATCTCGACAAGGCGCTCGAGCGTGAGCACATCCTCGAAGGCCTCAAGATCGCCGTCGACAACATCGACGAGGTCATCAAGGTCATTCGTAAGGCCGAGGATACGCCGACTGCGAGCACGCAGCTGCAGAAGCGATTCAAGCTGTCGGAACGCCAGGCGGAAGCGATCCTCAACATGCGTCTCGCCAAGCTCACCGGCTTGGAAATCGAGAAGCTCGAGGAAGAACTCGCAGAAGTACGTGGGCTCATCAAGGAATACCGTGCGCTGCTCGAGTCGAAGGAAAAGCGCATGAAGGTCCTCAAGGACGAGCTCATCGAGATCGCGAAGAAGTACGGCGATGAACGCCGGACTGAAATCACGAGCGACGAAGGCGAGTTCACGATCGAAGATCTCATCGCCGAAGAAGAGATGGTCGTCACCATCTCACACTCGGGATACATCAAGCGTACGTCGGTCTCGACGTACAAGAAGCAGCGGCGGGGTGGGCGCGGTAACAACGGCGCAACGCTCAAAGAAGAGGATTTCGTCGAACATCTCTTCGTGGCATCGACGCACGACTACGTGCTCGTGTTCACGGACGATGGACGCTGCTTCTGGCTCAAGGTCCACGAAATCCCGCAGGCCGGACGCGCCGCCAAGGGCAAGCCGATCGTCAACATGATCAACGTGTCGCCCGACACGCAGGTCTCGGCGATC
The DNA here is from genome assembly GCF_055379415.1 of Leucogemmata humicola. NCBI lineage: Bacteria > Pseudomonadati > Gemmatimonadota > Gemmatimonadia > Gemmatimonadales > Gemmatimonadaceae > Leucogemmata > Leucogemmata humicola. The sequence goes on along the minus strand of NZ_AP040875.1, from coordinate 4,813,201 downwards.
GTCACCGTGCGCAACTTCCCCGACGATCTCTTCCTCCTCTTCGCGACGAAGAAGGGAACGGTCAAGAAGACGTCGTTGTCGCAGTACTCGAACGTGCGCACCAACGGCATCAAGGCAATCAAGATCGAAGAGGGCGACGAACTGATCGACGTCCAGGTGACGACGGGCACGAACGACATCGTGCTCGCCACGCGCCACGGTCTATCGATTCGCTTCCACGAGCAAGACGCGCGCGAGATGGGTCGAGACACCACGGGCGTGAAGGGCATCGAGCTCGGACCGCGCGATGAAGTGATCGGTATGGTCGTCATCAAGCGCGAAGCCAACCTGCTCGTCGTGACCGAGAAGGGCATGGGTAAATGCTCGCCCATTGACGAGTATCGAGTTCAGAAGCGAGGCGGAAAGGGCATCATCACCGTCCACCGCACCGACAAGACGGGCGACGCCGTGTCGATCAAGGAGGTTCTGCCCGACGATGAGCTGATGCTCATCACGGTTCAGGGCGTTGCGATCAGGATGCCGGTAAAGGGCATTCGCGTGGCCGGCCGCAATACGCAGGGGGTGCGCCTCGTGAACCTCGATGGCAACGACGCGGTGATGGACGTTGCCCGCGTCGTACCAGACGACGACGCCGAACCGGGCGCCGAGGGCGACGATGTGGTGATCGGCGAGCCGGAACCCGACGAGGAGTAGCCGCTCGTCGCAGTTCCGTCAAAGTGACTTACTCAAGCGGGTCGGCGCATTGCGCCGGCCCGTTTTTGCAACGAAACGTTGCACCCTCTCAATCTTTCGGTGATGCGGATCACAATGTAGTTTGCGCTACTCCTGCCATCCTTGATGACCTCTCCCCTCCGCGTCGAGCGAGAAGAGTCCACACCGCCGCTGGGCGCGACGTACGCGCCTCCGCCTCCGGCCGCCCCAGGCCGCGAACGGCGCACCTCCGCCACCATCGAGCTCCCCGCGGTCTCCCTGGAGCTTGGCGAGACGCTACGGGGCGAGCAGGCCAGCCTCCACCGCGACGTCCTTCTCTGGCAGCGGTGGGTCCGATACCTGGCGATCGGCACCCTGGTACTGCTCTCGCTCGTATTCGGGTCAGCACCGCAGGCTGCACTCATACCGCTCGTGCTCATCGCGGCGGCGTATGTCTTCGTCGTCATGGGCACCGCGTGGATTCTCGGAAGGTCCACGTCGATCGCGCCGGTGCGAGTCTTTGCCCCGCTCCTCATCGCTGCGGACATCGCGGCACTCGCCGGCTTCTGCTACATCACCAGCTCGCCCGAGCAGCTACACCGCATTCTGCTCCTCGGATTTCTGTCGATGCAGCTGGGCGTGTTCTACTTCGGTCGCGCGCAGGGAACGCTCGCCGCCGGGCTCACGATCATCGCGTACCTGCTGTTCACGCTTGGCGTCCATCCGTTCGTCCCGGGAACGCCGCCGAGCGCAATGACGGTTGCGTTCAACGTGACGCTCTTCGCGATCATCAGCACGGTGCTCGTCTACACGTTCGGCAGCTTCCGCGAACGCATGGACGCGCTGCGAGCCTACTGCAGCGTTGCCGAGCAGAGTGAGACCGCGGCGTTGCCTGCGCTGCCGAGCGAGCGCTGGCCTGACGAGCTCACGCTGCTCGTTCGCAGCTTTCAATCGATGCACGCGCGACTCGCCGAACAGGTGGGAAGCGATTCGCTGACGGGCTGCATGAATCGCCGGGCGTTCGAGACGCAACTTCGCTCCGACCTTCGTCAGGCGCGCCGTCGCGGCTCGATGGTCGCAATCGCCGCGGTGGATCTCGACCGGTTCAAGGAGATCAACGACACGCTCGGCCATCAAATGGGCGACCTCGTGCTCCAGCAGGTCGCCGGGATCATGACGCAAACCGCTCGCGACACTGACTCGGTTGCTCGGTACGGTGGAGACGAGTTCGTCGTCATACTTCCGGACACTGGTTGGCAGGGTGCACTCACCTTCGCGGACCGGCTCCGCCGTCGGATCGACGAGTATACATTCGGTCCGGAAGGGTCTCCGCAGAGCGTTACTATTTCCGTGGGTGTTGCTCTCGCCAATGGCAGCGATCCAACGTCGACCGAGACGTTGCTTCAAGAAGCCGATGCCGCGCTCTATCGCGCAAAAACCGCAGGCCGCAACCGGGTATTCTCGTGATTGATATGCAGTTGGTAACGTTGGACGACCTCGAAGCCGCCGCGCGAGTAGTCGCGCCTGTGGCCGTGCGTACTCCGCTCCTTCCGTCGGACGTGCTGTCCGAGCAGGTCGGGTCGCCGGTGTGGATCAAGCCGGAAATGTTGCAGCGCGGCGGTGCGTTCAAATTCCGTGGCGCGTACAACTTTCTCTCGCAGATGTCTCCGGCCGATCGTGCGCTTGGCGTCGTCGCGCCTTCGTCTGGCAATCACGCGCAGGCTGTCGCGCTCGCAGCCAAACTGTTCGGCATGAAGGCGACCGTCGTGATGCCGACGACCGTTACTCCGGCAAAGCGAAATGGTGCTGAGCGATTGGGCGCTCGCGTCGTGCTCGCGGGTACGACGACAGCGGACCGACTCACGCGCGCCGAAGAACTCATGCGTGACGAGGGTCTGACGCTCGTTCCGCCGTACGACGATCGAAAGATCATCGCGGGCCAAGGAACGGTCGGCCTCGAGATTGCCGCTGATCTGCCAAACGTCGAAACGGTGCTCGTGCCAGTTGGCGGCGGCGGCTTCAGCGCCGGCGTTGCGTCGGCAATCAAGCTCCGTCTGCCGAATGCGCGCGTGATCGGCGTGGAACCGGTTGGTGCGCCAAAACTGAGTCGCGCGCGTGCGGCTGGCCGTCCAGTGAAGCTGGAATCGTCCGGCGGACTTGCCGACGGTTTGCTCGCCGTCGAGATCGGAACGGTGACGTTCGCGCATCATCAGCGTTATCTCGACGACGTCGTCCTCGTCGACGACTCGGCGCTCAAGCGCGCCATGCGTCTGCTGCTCGATCGAATGAAGCTTGTCGTCGAGCCGAGCGGTGCGATCACGGTTGCGGCGCTGCTCGAAGGAAAGGTCGCCGTGAGTGGACCCACGGTGGCGATTCTGAGCGGCGGCAACATCGAGTGGGACGGCCTTCATGAGCTTCTCGGCAACTGACACGCCGAGTGTCGGTGGCCGCGTAATCGTCGCGGACAGTCACCCGGCTACTGCGGGTGCGCTTTCCTGGTTGCTGCGCGAACATGGCTATTCCGTCGCGACCGTTGCTGATCGCGACGAGCTGTTCGCCAACATCACCAAGTCGACGCCCGATGTGATCCTGCTCGACGGCGAGGTCGTCAGCCGCGATAGAGATTTGCTTCACCAGGTGCGTGCCGGTGCGCAGTGGCGCGATGTGCGTGTCATCGTCACTGCGCCATGGGCTTCGATGGATGACGGCGCGACATCGATGCCGTGGGGCGCCGACGATTGCGTGAGCGTTCCATTCCGCGTTCCTGAACTGCTCAGTCGTGTACGCACACAGCTGCGCGCGAGTGGGCAACTGCGTGCGGCGCGTGTGGCGCTCAACGATACCGCAGCGGAGCTCGAGCGAGTTCGCGAAGATGCGGTGAGCAATCGTCGCCTCGTCGATATTCTGCACGAAGTCACCGGCGAGCTGTCTGCGACGGAGATCTATCGTCTGCTCGCGATTCGCGTTGCGCGCGCGCTCGAGATCTCTCACTGCTCGGTCGTGTTGGCGCGGCCGGGCGACTCGGTGGGCACTGTTGCCGCTGCCGCCGAAGACCAGACCGCCGAAGAGTTGGAAATCAGTCTCGAAGGCTATCCAGAGATTGGCACAGCTCTCGAGTCGGAGCGGCCGGTACTGGTTGGCGATGCGGCGGTCCACCCGCTCTTTGCCGGCACGCGTGAATCACTCGCGCGCGAGGGCAAGGAAATCGATATTCGATCGGTCGCGACGATTCCGTTCACGATCGATCGGTGGCGCGCCGGCGTGCTGTTCCTGCGCACTGCGCGCAGTGAGCGGGCGCTGACGACCGAAGACGTGGAGTTTGCGGACATCGTGATCCGCGCGGCCGTTGCGGCGATTCGTCGCGCACAGGCGCTCGAGACGACGCGTGCCGACAATCGTCGTCTCGAGGCGTTGGCAACGACAGACCCGCTCACGCGCGTGCTCAATCGACGCGCGCTGCTCGATCGGCTCACGGCGGAAGTGGATCGCTCTCGTCGCTTCAGTTCGTCGCTCACGTTGCTGCTGCTCGACGTCGATCATTTCAAAACGATCAACGATACGGCAGGGCATCTCGCGGGCGACAGCGTGCTTCGCCAGCTCGGCGCGCTGCTCGAGGAAGCAGTGCGTAAGGTCGATGTGGTCGCGCGTTACGGCGGCGAGGAGTTCGTCGCGATTCTGCCCGAAACGGCCAGTGAAGGTGGAATCATCTTCGCGGAACGGCTTCGCGAGCGCGTGGCGGCCCAGTCCTTCGACATCGGCATCGATCGCCCGATTCATTTGACGGTGAGCATTGGCGTCGCCACTTTTCCGTCTCCGCGCGTCGCGACCACCGAAGACTTTTTTGCGCGGGCGGACGAAGCGCTGTACCGCGCAAAATCCGGAGGCCGAAACCAAGTGCGCACTTGACGAATCGCTGTCCGACCTGCGGAACGCTCTACGCCGACGACGCACGCTTCTGCACGCGAGACGGCACACGCCTACTAGGCGGAACGCCCGCAGCCGGATCGGTCGCACAACAAGCGCCGCACGCTGAAACGCCGGCCCGCTCGACTGCCGCGCCTGCCCGGAGCGACGCAACCGTCCCGGTGACGCACCACAATCTGATCGGCCGGACCCTCCAGGGTCGGTATCAGATCGTGAAGAAGGTGGGCGAGGGAGGAATGTCGTTCGTGTACCTCGCCAACGACGTCGCCACGCGCGAGCGGTACGCCATCAAGGTGCTCTCGGCGGCGCTCTCGCGCGACGCGAATGCCATGGCGCGACTGCGCCGCGAAGCGAGCGTCGGCATGCGGCTCGCGCACCCCAACATCTGCCACATCATCCGGCTCGGCGAGACCGAGGATGGTTTGGTGTACGTGGTGATGCCGTTCGTCGAAGGCGAAGTGCTCTCCGACCGAACCAATCGCCAGGGCGTCATACCGCTGGCCGAGGCTGCGCGGCTCGTTCGCGACATCACGACAGGATTGCAGGTGGCGCACGATCTCAAGATCGTGCACCGCGATCTCAAGCCGGAAAACGTGATGGTTGCGCGCACGGCTGACGGAACCGAGCACGCGGTCGTCATGGACTTTGGATTGGCGAAAGAGCGCAAAGCTGGTGCGGAGCTCCAGAAGCTCACGGCCACGGGCATCATTCTCGGAACGCCAGAGTTCATGAGTCCGGAACAGCTGCGTGGCAAACCGCTCGACGCACGCACGGATATCTATTCGCTCGGCCTCATGACGTACGAGATGCTCACCGGCAAGCTTCCATTTCAGGGCAGAACCCAGCAGGAAATGATGATTGCGAGATTGCGAAGCGAACCGACGTCGCTGCGAAAGATGCGCCCCGATCTCGATTTCCCTGAATCGGTGGAGCGCGTTTTGAATCGAGCGATGCAGCGAAATCCCGATGATCGGTATCAGCAGGCAACGGAGTTCGCCGACGCATTCGCGGCTGCGGCTGCCGAACGCAGCACACCGTCGACCGAGAGCGGATTGCTCGGCAAGTTGTTCGGCCGATGAGCAAAATGACTAGCCGCTGGATGCGGAGTGTTCGCGCGGCAATCGTCGTCGCATGCGCGGCAGGCGTGGCGCCGCTCGGGGCGCAACAGGATCGTCCGTATCGCCCGGCCTTCGATGTCACTGACTATCTGATCGCCATCGACCTGCCGGATACTGGCGCGACGATTCACGCCAATGCGACGCTGACGCTCACGAAGCCAGGTCGCGCCGACACACTCGTGCTGGACCTGCTCGATCTCACGGTGAATGCCGTAACGGTCGACGGCCGCGTGGTGAAGTTCGTTCGCGGTACTGAGACGATTGCGATTCCGCTGCCGGCCAAGCGCGGCGCGAATCCCGTGTATACGGTTTCCGTCGACTACGGCGGCGCCGTGACCGACGGGCTGATCGCGAGAGTCGACAGCGCCGGGCGTTGGACGTACTTCGGCGACAATTGGCCGAACCGCGCGCGTCACTGGATTCCGAGCATCGATCATCCGAGCGACAAGGCAACCGTAACGTGGCGCGTCACGGCGCCGTCGTCGCAAACGGTCGTCGGTAACGGAAGACTCATGAGCACGCGCTCGGTGCGCCGTGGATCTACCGAACGGACCGAAACCGTATGGCGCGAGACGAAGCGAATCCCCGTGTACCTCATGGTGATTGCTGCCGCGCCGCTCGAGCGACTCGACCTCGGCGACACGGCGTGCGGGCTCGCCGAAGGACAGCGATGCGTGCCGCAGTTCGTGTACACGGCGCCAGAGCAGCGCAGCTTCGTGCCCGGTCCGTTCGCACGCGCTGGCGAAATCGTTCAGCTCTTCGGTCGCCTCGTTGGCCCGTTCCCGTATGAGAAGTTGGCGCACCTCCAGTCGTCAACGCGCTTTGGCGGCATGGAAAACGCCAGCGAGATCTTCTATTCCGATGGCGCATTTCGCCGTCGCACGATGAACGATGGTTTGATTGCGCACGAAACGGCGCATCAGTGGTTTGGCGACGCGGTGACCGAGCGTGAATGGCCGCACGTCTGGTTGTCGGAGGGTTTCGCCACGTACTTCGCCGCGCTCTGGACGCGCGCCGCCCGCGGCGACAGCGCGTTCCGTACTCAAATGGCCGGAATTCGCACGACGATTCTCAACGACTCAGCGTCGGTCACGAAGCGTCCCGTCATCGATACCATCGAGACCAACCTGCTCGCCCTACTCAATCGGAATAGCTATGAGAAGGGCGGATTCGTGTTGCACATGCTTCGCGCCCAGGTTGGAGAGCGAGCATTCTTCGATGCGATTCGTGCGTACTATATCAAGCATCGCCATTCGACCGCCGTTACGGAGGATCTGCGCGCCGAGATGGAGCGCGAGTCGAAGCAGAATCTGGGTTGGTTCTTTGACCAGTGGCTGCGTCGCCCAGGCTATCCGGAAATCACGGCGAGCTGGTCGTATGACGCCGCCGCGCGTGAAGCAGTGATCAGTGTTTCTCAGAGCACTCGATTTGGATTGTTCCAGCTGCCGCTCGCGATCGCGGTGATCGACTCGAACGGAACGGTGCACAAAGCCACGCTCGACCTATCAGGCAAGACGAACGCAGTGCAACAGCTTCGCGTGCCGATGCCGAGCGCTCCGGCGCGCGTGCTGTTCGATCCGAATGTCGAGACGCTCGCGCGGCTGACCGTTCTTCCGCCGAATCCCTGATGTACCGCACGTTGTTCGTCGCCGCCGTGGCTGTGTCGTTGTGTGGTACGCACGTCGCAGCGCAGGGAACGCGCCTCACAGACTCGACGATGCGTGCTGGGTCGATCGTCGGCACGGAGACAGCGCTGTACAATGCCGTGCAAACGCGTCCGCGCGATCCGGTCGCACGTGCCGCGCTCGGCAGGTATCTCGTTGCGCGTGGCGCCACGCGTGTAGGCATGACGCTGCTCGAGGAGGCAATAAAGTTTGGCGGAGACGCGACTGCGCTCGAGCCAGATCTCGCACATGCTTATCTCGAAGCAGGCGAATATCATTCGCTCGCCGGGTTGAAATCGATCTCAGTGCCAGAGCGCGAACGGGCACAATGGCTTGTCGCGCATGAGAGCCGAACGATTGCAGCCGATTCTATTCTTTCGATTCCGGTCAGACCCGCGACCGACAGCGCTGGCGTCGGGCGAATCGCGCTTCGCGTAGATGGACGCGCGGTCGAAGCCGTCATCAGTGCGCGAGTTTCCGGTATTGTCATTTCGGATACGACGGCCATCGCGCGCCAATTGCATCGCTTCTCAGCCGACGGCGATCGGGGGCCGGTTCTCGCCGCTGCAGATTCGATCGGGTTTGGCCGCGTATCGATCTCGAACGTGCCGGTGACCATCGCGCGCGTCGACGGGCCTCGAACCGCGATCGTCGGCCTCGATGTGATCGGTCAGTATGCGCCGACGTTCGACCTTGCGAGCCGACAGATCACGCTGCGGATCGGAATGCCGCGCGTCACACTCCCGAACGGAACGCGTTTTGTCACCTGGAGTACAGCCTCGGACCTTCAACTGCTGCTGACGGGCGGATGGACGTCGATCATGCGACCTGGTGTCGCGCGCACGCTCCGGGAGCATCGATGGACCTTCGATGCAAAGCGTGGTGCACTGATCGTTGAACCCTGACTCGCGTCGCTAGCGACCGCGCCGACGAAGCTCGACCAACAAGCAACGATCCTGTACGACGTCGATCCCAGCGCGCGCGAGGCGCTCCGCGGCGTCGTCGTTGCGAATGCCAAACTGCATCCATACAACTTTGGGGTGCTTGGCGATGATGTCGTCGACGTGGGGCGGAACACTTTGGGGCCTTCGAAACACGTTCACGATGTCGATATCGCCCGGAACCGCGCTGATGGTCCGATACACCGGTTCGCCAAGGATCTCGGTGACTTCCGGGAAATACACGGGCACCGGAATGATCTCGAAACCCGCACGTTGCGCGTACGCCGGAACGTAGTGCGCAGGCTGTTCGGGGTCGATCTTGATCCCGAGCACCGCAATACGACGCGCCGACTCGATGATCCGGGTCAATCCGGCTTCATCGTCGACGAGATGGCGTCGCCAATCGTTGCTGTCCAGCTCAGTGTCTGTCATAGGCCCGAGCGGGCGTAAGCGCGAGGATCATGCGCACAGGTGACGTAGCCTCCTGGGACCATGTAGCTTTCAAGCTTGGTCCAAATTTCATTGGAGAATTGCCGCATGCGGATGCTCGTTCTTGGTGCAGGACTGCAGGGCTCGGCGTGTGCGTACGACCTGCTGCAGGATAAGGAAGTCACCGAAGTGCGTCTTGCCGATGTTCACGTCGGTAAGCTCGCGGAGTTTCTCGCTCCGTTCTCGGGTCCGCGGTTGCTGCCAACCGCGCTCGACGTCCGAGACCGCGATGCTGTGCTTGGCGCAATGCGCCAGTGCGACGCGGTCATGAGTGCGATTCCTTACTACTTCAATTACGATCTGGCAAAGCTCGCCGTGGAAGCCGGCGTGCACTTTTGCGATCTCGGCGGTAACACCGAAATCGTATTCCAGCAAAAACAACTCGACGCCGAAGCGCGCCGCAAGAACATCACGGTCGTGCCGGATTGCGGCCTCGCGCCAGGGATGGTCAACATCCTGGCCGAGTATGGGATCTCGCAGCTCGATACGGTGGGTTCGGTGAAGATCTTCGTTGGCGGACTGCCCCAGCATCCAGAGCCGCCGCTCAACTACATGCTCGTCTACTCGCTCGAAGGCGCGCTGGACTATTACACGACCCTGTCGTGGGTGCTGCGTGGCGGAAAGCGAACGCAGGTGAAGGCTCTCTCCGAGCGCGAACCCGTGAAGTTCGATTTTTCCGAGTTGGAGGCGTTTCACACCGCCGGCGGTCTGTCGACCATGGCGTTCCGCTATGAAGACAAGATTCCGGTGATGGAGTACAAGACACTCCGCTATCCGGGTCACGCGAAGTTGATGGAAGACATTCGCGAAATGGGCCTGCTCGACAACTCGCCGATCGACGTCAAGGGAACGAAGATCATTCCGCGCGACGTCTTCATCGCGAGCGTGCAGCCGAAGCTCACCAAGCCAAAGGGACACGATCTCGTTGCGCTTCGTGTCGTCGTTACCGGCACGAAGAACGGTTCACCGGCGACGAAAACGTTCGAGCTCGTCGACAAGTACGACGAGAAGCACGAAGTCAGCGCCATGATGCGCACCACGGGCTACTCGCTGTCGATCACGGGTTTGATGCAGGTGCGTGGCGAAGTGAAGCCGGCTGGCGTTCACACGCCGGATGAGTGCGTTCCGGCCAAGCCATATATCGACGCGCTGCGCAAGCGCGGAATCGATATCAAAGAATCGTAAGACGTGCGGCGTGCGGCGGTTCTGACGCCGCACGCCGTACGCCGTACCCCGCACGATTCTAAATTATTCGCGAACGAAGTCGGCCATGCTGCTGCCGATCTGATCCATCGCCGCCTTGGCGTTCGCGCGATCGTTGCCGTTGTAGATCAACGAGAAGGCGAGCACTTCGCCATTCTTTGCCGTCACGTAGCCGCCGAGCGCGGCCACCGTGTTGGTCGTGCCGGTCTTTGCGTGCAGATTGCCGCGCGCCGGCGTCCCCGCCGCACGACGCTTGAGCGTTCCTGATTCTCCATCCACGGGAAGCGCCGCGTGAAAAGCCGGGCCCCACTCGGCGCGATGCACGTAGCTCAACAGCTGCACCATCGAGCGTGGCGTCACGCGATCAAGGAGTGAGAGTCCGCTTCCGTCGCTGACGTCGACAAAGTTTGGCGACGTGCCGACCTTCTTCGACATCAGCTCGCGCAGATGCTGCAGGCTTGTCTCAGCCGTGGCCATCTGCTTGGTCGCAGCGTGCGTCGACGCACGGAACAGCAACTCCGCCACGATGTTGATGCTCTCACGATCCATCTCGCCAATGATCTGGGCGAGCGGCGGTGATGCGAGCGCGGCAACTTCGGTGGCGCCAGCGGGCGTCTGTCCGAGTCGAGTCTGACCGTCGACCTGAACGCCTTCCTTCTTGAGCGCCGCGCGTAGCGCACCGGTGGTGAACAGCGCCGGATTGTCGACGACGAGCGAGTACTTGAGCGGGCCCGAGTTTGCGCCAATCGTTCCGCTCACAACGATCGCGCCGTCGCCGCGGCGCACTGCGCGGATGTTGCCGCGCGAGCCGGGCACGAGGCGCACCGAACTTTCGACGGGAATCACCGTCGTCGCCGGCTCGAGCGTGACCAGCGCATTGCCGCCCGCGGGGCGAACCGCGACCCAGACGAGATTTTCATTGAGCGAGAGCGCCGACACACGCGCGGCGTAGGCAGCGCCGAGATAGCTGGTCTTCCAACCGTCGGGAACGAGCTTGTCTTCGAATGCAGTTGCGTCGCCCACGAGGTCGCCGCGAACTCGCTTGACGCCCGCCGCGGCGATCTGTTTGGCGAGCACTTCCATCGGCTCTTCGTCGTGCCAGAAGCGCGGACTCATCGACGGATCGCCGACACCGCGCAGATACAGATTGCCCGACAACGTGCCGTCGTTTCCAATCGCGCCGTCGCGCAGCACGGGCGTGTGGAACGTGAAGTCCGGCCCGAACTGATCGAGCGCCACCGCCGACGTGTACATCTTCATCGTCGACGCGGGCTGCATCATCCCATCCGCATTCTGCGAGAAGAGCGTGTCACCGCGCGTGAGCGATACGACGATCGCGCCCCATTCACCGCCGCGCGTATGACTCGACAGCGCCGATCCAATCGCGCTCGACAGTCCTCCCACCCCACTCGGCGCATCGGCCGAGCCTGTCTTCGCCGGATCGGCTGACTTCTTGTCCGCAACCGCGCGAGTGGTCGAGGCCGTTCGCTTCGTCGATCGCTTCTGCGCGTCTGCATTCGTCGCGACAACAACAAGAGCCAGACAGGCGGCAGCGCCGGCAGCTCGGAGTGATGATGAGTTCATGCAGCGGAGACGGGCAACATCGGGACCCTGGGACGGTGTGCGTGTGGACTGCGCCTACACCTTCAATACGATTTTTTTCTTGTACAGCACCGACAGAATCGCAAACCAGAACAACACGAAGCAAATGGCAAACGCGAGCGACGCATTCACGGGCTCGAGCCACGACGCAAAACCGGCCTGGTAGATCGCGCCCTCGAGAGGAACGCGCTTACCCTGGTAGTTCACGGTGAAGATCGAATAGATCAGCCGCGCCAGCACACCCGACCCCACGAACGCGACCGTCGGGTTCAGCCCATAGATGACGAACGGCGTCGTCCAACGTTTGAAACCGTGGAGATCGATTACCCACATCGTTGTCGCGATGGCGACGGCGGCCATGCCGGCGCAGAACAGGACGTACGAGCTCGTCCACAGGCTCTTGTTGATCGGGAACGACCAATTCCACATCAGTGCGACCATCATGCCGAGTGCGCCAGCGCCGAAGAGACCATTCAGACGCTCCGTGAGCGACCGCTTGGTGCCGATCCACTGGCCGGCGAGGTTGCCCAGCATTGCCGTGCCCACTGCAGGGATCGTCGAGAAGATGCCTTCTGGGTCCCAGGTCTGGCTGCTCACCCAGAGGTGATTGCCGAGGCCGAAGCGCGTCCAGTCGAGCAGCAGACGATCCCACCACGCCGACATGGTCTGCGACGCCGAGCCAAGCATCAGCTGGCCCATGGCCCCTGAGCCGGGGATGGGAAGGGCTGTCATCGCGAACCAGTAGCCGTACAGCAGCACTACGATAGTGATGACCTGCTGCTTCACCGTCCGTCCCTGGGCCAGCAGCGCACCGAACATGTAGGCGAGGCCAATGCGCTGCAGCACACCCATGATGCGCCAGTGGTAGAGTCTGTCGACCACGCGCTGGAGGAAGGTCGGATCGGCTATACCCGTGACGTTCCCCCAGGTGAAATACGGGAAGCCGTTGACGAGGAAGCCGAGCAGGAAGATCACCAGACCGCGTCGAATGATCTGGCGTCGAATCGCCGACTCGTCGTCGCCGCGAGCACGTCGCCCTTCGAGCGACAGGTGCGTGGTGACGCCGGCGATGAAGAGGAAGAACGGGAAGATCAGGTCGGTCGGCGTCCACCCGTTCCAGTTCGCGTGCTCGAGCGGTGGGTAGATCGCGCTCCATGTACCCGGGTCGTTGACGAGCAGCATTCCGGCGACCGTCATGCCGCGGAAGACGTCGAGCGAGAGGAGGCGCTCGCGAGGGGCCTTGGAGGTGCTAGTCGGCTTCGCCGTGGGCGCTGGGGCCGTAGAGCTGACGTCGAGGTCGACGCTCGATCCGGGAATTGTCGTGCTCACATGATCCGCCCTGTGAGGGTACTGAAGACTGGTCGGACGACGCCCTGCTGGAGGCTGCGAGCTACCGAAACCTCAGATCCGAGACCTCGGATCTGAGACCATAATTCCGACTAGTATAGTACCTCAAAGGTCTCGGAAGGAGCCGAACAAACGCCCTGGAAACGAGGCCTATACCGCGCGCCAATCGACCTGCGCGCCAGCTCGGCTCTCGACCCCATCGCGCTGCTGCCAGCGGAAGAAGACGACCGAGATGATCGTGTAGAAGAACAGACCGCCGGGGATCCACATGATCAAGCCGCCGATCATCTGATCATTCATTGGCGTGATGCCCCAGATGCGGGGCGCGCTGGCGTACAGCGGATACAGCACGCCGTCGGCATACGCCAGATAGACCGACACGATCGCCATCGGGATGCTCATCAGGAACAGGTAGAGCATCTGCATCGGATAGCTGAGCCGCGGCAGTTCAGGGAGCGGGCTGAGCACCGGCCACCACATCAGCACCGACGCCACGAGGATCATCAGGTGCTGGCCGATGTGCACCGGGTGATGCGCAAGGGCGTAGTTGTACAACGGGGGCAAATGCCAGCCGGCGACCACGATCGAGAAGATCGCAAAACAATGCGCGGGCTTCGTGAGCCAGCGCGCCACGGGTCCAACGCCAGGCAGCTGCAGCGCTGGCCGCAGCATGCTTCCGGGCGTGCCCATGATCATCATCGGCGCAACGACGAGCGCGAGCAGCAAATGCTGCAGCATGTGTGCGCTGAAGAGATACGAATCGCTCAGGTCGTGCAGCCACCCGTTGAGCGAGAAGAACATCAGCACGAGCGCCGCGTGATACGTGATGCGCTGGCCGCGCGTGGGAGCCTGCGAAGGAGAGGCTGGCTCCGGCTGCAGCGCCGCGGACGACTTCACGCGGCGCGCGCCAAACTCATACAGCCCTGCGAGTCCGAGGATTCCGATCACCGTGCTCGGATGCACGGTAAAACTGTTCAAACTCAGCCGCGCGCCGGTATGCAGCAGGGCGAGCGACATCACCGCGGGGACCACACTACCTCCCCGCGAATTTTCCGAAGAGAAACATGAGCGCAATGAGCGTCGACACCGCGATGATCAGCGGGCCGGTGAACAGCGCCTTGAACAGCTTGTGATCGTACTTGAGGTGCATGTAGAACAGCACGACGATCGCAAACTTCACCGCCGACATGATCAGCAGCGCCGGCACGAACAGCGGCGACGCGACGAACGACGGGATGTAATAGCCCCACACCTCGACAATCGTGATCAGCGTGAGAATGAGCGCGACCCACTTGTACTGCTTCCAAGTGGGGTGCTCGTGCATCTCGCCCATCGCGTGTACGTCGATGTCGGGATTGGTATGCGTGAACTCGTGGTCAGCCATTGGTAGCGTCGCTCCGAGCGTTACTTGATGAGGTAGACGAGCGTGAAGATCGCGATCCAGACCACGTCGACGAAGTGCCAGTACAGCGCCGAGATGTCGACGAGCAGCGCGTCCTTGGGGCCGAGCCCGCGCTTGATATCGATCGCGAGGAGCGTCAACAGCCAGAGCACACCCGCCGTAACGTGCGCGCCGTGGAAGCCGGTGAGCGTGAAGAACGACGAGCCGAACAGGTTGGTCTTGATCGTCAGTCCTTCATGCACGAACGACGTGAACTCGAACGCCTGGAAGCCGAGGAACGTCGTGCCGAGGATTGCCGTGGCGAGGAGCCAGAACTTCGACGAGCCGAGAATGCCTTCGTAGCCCGGCTTGCCCTTGTTCTCCACCGCCGCGAGCGCGAGCACCATCGAAAGCGACGACATCAGCAGCACGAACGTCGACATCGAGGTGACGGGGATGTTCAGAATCGCATTGAGGTGCGTCGCACACTTCGGCGGGTCGCAGACTTCATGCGGGAACGGGCCAACGATGCTGCGGCCCTTGTAGATCAGATACGTCGAGATGAGCGACGCGAAGAGCATGCACTCCGACCCGATGAACGCCCAGATCGCGATCTTGCGATGATCGAGGCCGGTGCTGGTCGGCGGATGCGCGTGGCTGGCCACTGCGGAAGACATAGGAGGATAAGAGGATTGAGATCCGAGGTTGAGAGAATGAGATCCGAGGTTCAACCCTCAGATCTCATTCTCACTCCTTCTCAGTGGTGGTGTGGTTCCAGCGGAGACGTCAGCCACGAGTACAGGAACACAGTCATCGCGGTGGCGCATCCGATCACGCCGACCATGGCGAGCTGCGTCTTGCCTTCGTGAATCAGCAGCAGTGAGCCGAACATCAACGTCATGAACAGTGCGGCAAACAGCGGCTTGATCGTCGGATACGGCATCGGAATCCCAAGCTGCTCGGCCGTCTTGAGCGAGACCTTCGACGGCGCCTGCTTCGCGTGCGGATTCACGCCGCCCTCGGGACTGCCGGCAGCCATGTGATCGTGGAACGCGCCAACGTGCTTGCCACCCACCGAGACGTCGTTGCGTTCGTCGCCATGACGGCTGTGCGGAACCTCGGACGTCAGCTCCGGCGACTTCACGTCCCACAGCGGATAACGCGACGTCACCGTGGGGATCGTTTCGAAGTTGTAGTCGGGCGGCGGCGACGGGATTGACCACTCGAGCGACGGAGCGCCCCAAGGATCATTGCCGGCGATCTCACCGTGCTTGCGGCTGTGCCACAGGTTGTACGCACCAATGAGGCCGGCGATCAACTGGATGAATGCGCCCCACGTGCTCATCTGGTTGAAGACCTCCCAGCCCTGGCCAGCATCGTACGTGTACACGCGGCGCGGCATGCCGTAGAGACCAGACCAGTGCATCGGCATGAACGTCAGGTTGACGCCGATGAATGTGAGCCAGAACTGCCAGTTGCCGATTTTCTCGCTCAGCATGCGGCCGGTGATCTTCGGGTAGTAGTAGTAGATACCGCCCGAGAGACCCATCAAGGAGCCGGCGACGAGCACGTAGTGGAAGTGCGCGACGATGAAGTACGTGTCGGTCTGCTGCAAGTCGGCCGGCGGCGACGCGTGCATCACGCCGGAGATTCCACCCACCGTGAACAGTGCCACAAGTGCGATCGCGTACTTCATGGCGACTGTGAAGCGGATGTTGCCGCCCCACATCGTGAAGATCCAGTTGAAGATCTTCACACCCGTCGGGATCGCGATGAGCATCGTCGTGATCGCGAACACCGAGTCGGCCACCGGACCCATGCCTACTGCGAACATGTGGTGCGCCCAGACGCCGAAGCCGAGGAAGGCGATGAGGATTCCCGAATAGACCATGACCGGGTATCCAAAGATCGGCTTGCGAGAGAACGTCGGGAGGATTTCGGAGACGAGACCGAACGCCGGCAAGATCAGGATGTAGACCTCTGGGTGTCCGAAGATCCAGAACAGGTGCTGCCAGAGGAGCGGGTCGGCGCCGGCGGTGATCGTGTAGAAGTTCGTGCCGAAGAAGCGGTCGAACTGCAGGAACACCAGCGCGATCGTGATCACCGGGAAGGCCAACACGAGCAGGAACTGCACGACGAACGCCATCCACGTGAACATCGGCATGCGCATCAGGTTCATTCCTGGCGCGCGCATGTTGATGATCGTCGTGATGAAGTTGAACGCCGCGGCGAGCGACGACACACCGAGGATCTGAAGACCGAGCATCCAGAAGTCGATGTTGAGGCCCGGCGAGTACGGCAACGTCGTGAGCGGCGCGTAACCGAACCAGCCACCATTCGGCGCCATGCCAACGATCCACGACGAATTCATGAACAGCGATCCGAACAGATAGACCCAGTAGCTGAACGCGTTCAGTCGCGGGAAGGCGACGTCGCGCGCGCCGATCTGCAGCGGAATCAGAAAGTTGAAGAACGCTGCGGACAGCGGCATGACGACCAGGAAGATCATCGTCGTGCCGTGCATCGTGAACAGCTGGTTGAACGTTTCAGCCGATACCACGTGGCCGTTCGGTCCCTTCAGCTGCAGACGCATGATCAGCGCTTCGAGGCCGCCGATCGCGAACCACGCTAGCGATGTATAGAGGTACAGCGCGCCGATCCGCTTGTGATCGACGGTCGTGAGCCAGCTCCAGATCCCGCTCTGCGACGACTCGCCGGAATGAGCGTAGGACGGGCTGACGGCGGCAGTTGCCATTCGTCTATATCTCCGATTCGGCGGTGCGTTATTTCAGAGTATTCAGATACGCCACGACATCGGCGATCTGCGGATCCGTGAGGCCGAACTTGGTGACCGTCTTCAACACGGGATCGAACTGGTTGATGCCGATCGTCTGCATGATGACGCCGGGCTTCATGACGCGGGCGTTCTTGATCCAGCGCGCCAGGTGCGCCGGGTCATTCGGAAAGAGACCCGCGGCAATCGTCGACCGAGTTGCGAGGTGCGTGAGGTTCGGTCCGATGTTGCCGATCATCGCCGGATTGCCGCGAATCGAGTGACAGGCGAGACATCCGCCCACGCCGGCCGCGAGCTTCATTCCGTTCGCCGGATCACCCTTGGCGAGCAAGTTGTCGTCGAACGTGATGCCTGCCGGATACGGAGTCTGCGGAACCGCGTACGCCGGAATCTTGTCGCGCGGATATTCGGTGTACCCAGCCTGAACGACCGTTGGTGCTGCGACTGCCGGAGCGGCAACCGGAGCTGCGGCAGCAACTGCGGGCTTCGCGCCCTTGACTGCCTTGCTCGTGTCGACCGCAGCGGGAGGCGTCGGCGCTACCGAACCAACCGCTGGCGTCAACTGATGCTGCACCCAGCTGTCGAAGTCAGCCTGCGTGACCGTGAACGCCTTGAAGCGCATGTTCGCATGGCTGTCGCCGCAGTACTCGACGCACACGCCGTTGAACGCATCAGAACCAACTGAATCCGGCGTATACCACAGATAGTTCGTGTGGTTGGCCAGGAGATCGCGCTTGCCCGCAAGCGCCGGCACCCAGAACGAGTGAATCACGTCCTTGGAGTGCAGCGTGAAGTTCACCGTCTTGCCGATGGGCAGATACAGCTCGTTCGCCGTGACGACCGTGTCGACGTGACCGTTCGCACCTGGCGCGGTGTACTGCGTGTACCGGAATTCCCACCACCACTGATGGCCGATCACCTCGACTTGCAGCGCATCGGAACGCGCCGCCGCCTGCGTCCGCAAAATCGTGCGGACCGTCGGGATGCCGATCATGATCAGGATGATGAGCGGAATCACGGTCCACGCAATTTCCAACGTGGTGTTGCCGTGAACGTGCTCGGGGGCCGGCTGATTCGGACGGCTGCGATACTTGATCAGCGTCCAGACAAGGATGGCTTCAACGAAGATGAAGACAGCCGTGCCGGCGTAGATGAGAATTTTGAAGAGGTAGTCGACATCCCGATTGAAATCAGTCCGTTGATGGAAGATTGAATCGGGGTGGTTTCCACCACAGGCGGCGAGGAGCGCCGCCACGGCGACCGTCAGCGCGACCTGACCCGCTTTGCGGGTACCCGGCCGGCGCAGGCGGGATAGAAAAGGCATGCGGTTTCCCTTTAACCGGGCGTTCTGAGCGCGACCCTAAAATGCGCTCGGGGCGGATTGTGAATAGCAAGCGGAACCTACCGGCTCATAGAGGGGATTTCAACCCGAGCTACCTCGTCAGTAGTCTCTTTCCCTACAGCAGGTTACGTCACCTGTCGTCTATTCCCCCGCGGGCTTCTCCGGCTCCTCTACCGCGTGCTTGTCCTTCGTCTGCGTGATGGCGATTTCGAGCGCCTGTTTGATCTGCGCCACGCCCTCCCGAAGGTTGCGAACGCGCGTGCCCTCGCTCGCTCCCCGGCTCGCCGCCAGGTTGATCCCCACGATCTGCTCAGCAATCAACCCGAACTGCGCTTTCAGGTTCTCGGCGAGGGCCGGCAGGGTCCGACGGATGTTCATCACGTACGGGCCCGCGGGCTGATTGCGCTTCACCGCCATCGCGTAGTTCTCGACGAGGCCGTTGACGCGTTGGAGAAGAAGCATCGCTTCATCCAGCGTCTTCATCTTGTTCTGGCCCGCGGAATCGAGGCGAATACCTGGCATGCGCGGAAAGATATCACCCGGCGTTGCAGCCGCAGAAAGCCAACCTTGACTGGCATTGCCAGTGGGTCCCTATTCTGAGAACCCACTCACTGAGGCTCGCATGTCCACGAAGCTGATTTCGCTCTGTGCGGTCGTCGCCGCCAGCGCGTGCGGCGGTCGGGCAACGCCACCCGCCGGCGAGGCCGCAGCACCAGCGACATCCACCGCCACCGCTGCCCGAGAAGCTGCGCCAAATCGCGATCGCGATCTGATCACCCTGCAAGAACTGTCCGAGCCGTCGGTCCGGGCACAAAGCGTCTTGAGCGTGATTCGGACAATGCGCCCTCAGTTCCTCACCGAACGGGGAAAGAACAGCCACAGCGACGACGAGGCGGGCAAGGTGCACGTCTCCATCGACAATGGTCGGATCGTACCACTGTCCGAGCTAGACAACATTCACGCAGGGACCGTTCAAGAGGTCCGCTACCTGAACATCGCCGCGGCAATGCGTCAGTTCGGCGGAGCGGCACGCGAAGGCCCGGTCATCCTCGTGAAGATGTTGAAGTAGGCTCCATCGCCGATATACAGCCGATATACAAATGAAGAGGGGGCACTCCAGACTTCGGAGTGCCTCCTCTTCGACTTCAGGCGCGACTTCTACCTATTTATCCCACCACATGCGCGTGAGGTACGTATCCGGACCCTGACGCGCGATCGCCTCGGCAAGTGCTGCCGCGTTGACCGTCTGTTCGTTGCTCGGATATAGAACGCGACGCGGAATCTCCGGAACGTCAGCATAAGCCTTGGGGCCCATCTTGACCGTCGCCGGGTTGCCGGTGCGACGCCATTCCGCCCACGCCTCGTTGCCCTGGGTGAACAGCGCGATCCACTTCTGTAGGCCGATCTGCTTCAGGCCCGTGGCGCCCGCGACGTACGCGACGCCCGGCTTTGCGAGGTAGGCGTCGGCATCCGCATCGGTGCCGCCCCACTGGAGGATCGATGCGCGCACACCGGCGTTGTAGTACGCCGCCGCGCCCGTCTGACCGCCCAATCCCCGTTCCGCCGCCTCGGCGCGCAGGAACGACACTTCGGCGAAGGTCATGATGTACGACGGCGTTGTCTTGCCTGCCGATGTACCAAACGTGCCGTAGGTCGTGGCGCCCGGGTAGAAGATCGCGCCGATTCTCGACGTGGTATTGAAGAAGGGCGTCACCGTGACGTTGTCGAGGCCATTCTGCAGGCCGACGTACTTCGTCGGATCAGCCTTGGTCGGCTGCGCGTAGATCTTCATGCGCGGATCGCCGAGTGCGTTCAACGTGTCGAGCAGCGTCTTCGATACGCGATGGTCATCGCGCGTCGAGAACGTGCCGGCCCACGGATTGTCGAACGTACCGTCGCCAGGCCACGTGAGCTTCGCGTTGTCGGCGTTCGACGCCATCACGCCGCCAGGTCCCGCGAACGCTGCGGTGAGCTCCGTTCCGGCCTTCGCTGCATCGGCCTTCAGCATCCGCATCGCCATACGCGCGCGCAGCGAGTTGGACAACTTCTGCCAATTGGCAATCTTGCCCTGGTAGATCGGATCGCCGCTCGTCAGCCCCGGGTCGCTCGACTGCTTCATCGCCGCCGACGCGTCGGTGAGGGTCTTGAGCAAACCATAATAGATGTCCTTCTGGGCGTCGTACTTCGGCTTCAGCGAACCGCCAGCGTCGCCCTTGAGTGCTTCACTGTACGGAATGTCGCCCCATAGATCCGTCATGGTCTGGTACACCCATGATTGCATGATCAGTGCAGGCCCCGAGGTGTTCGGCGAATTGTTCGTCTTGCCGAGGTCCGCGACCTTGCCGAGGTCCTCGAGTTCGCTGACGAACGCATTCGTGTACCAGCCGTCGATCGTTTCCGTGCGAAGCCGGCCGCGGTCTTCTTCGACGTACTGCACTTGCGCGAGGTGCTGCGCGAATAGCTCCGTGCCGGACAGCTGGCCGGCGCCGGCCCAACGGCCAACGGCCGTGATTACCGCGTTGGTGAACAGCGCCCCCGCGGGTGCGGACGTGGGTTGGTTCGGATTGTTGTTCAGCGATGTGAGATCGGTCTTGCACGCCGAGGCCGCGAGTGTCGCGACGGCGAGCGTGACCGCGAATCGAATGCGTTTCATGGTCGATGTCTCCCGAGTGGCGGTCACGGAACGATCGTGAGGTTGAAGCCGAGCGTACGCGTCGTGGGCAGAGCGCCCATGTCGTAGCCCTGGCCGCCGTTGCCGGCGCTGCTGGAATTCTCAGGATCGTAGTTCGGGAATTTCGTCCAGGTGAAGAGGTTGCGTCCGACGAACGAGAGGTTGCTCTGCGACACGTGCATCTTCGACGACAGATTCGATGGCACATCCCAGCTGAAGCGAACTTCGCGGAGCTTGGAGAAGCCGGTGTTGAAAATGCCCGCCTCGTTGATCGGATACACGGTGTGGTTGTAATCCTCCGCCGTGACCTTGATCGTGTTCTTCTGCTTCGTCGCGATGTCGATACCATCGAGCACGAGGCCCGGCTTATCCCAATCGACCTCGCGTCCGTTGAGCGTGGACTTGAGGATTCCGGCATACTGCCCCCACCAATTGCCGACGGAGAAGTTCTGGCCGCCGTGGCGGAAGTCGACGAGCACGTTGAGCGCAACGCGCTTGTATCGGAACTCGTTCGCCCAGCCGCCCGTCCAATCGGGATTCACGTTGCCGAGAATCCGCTTGACCGGATCACGGGTCGGCAGGCCGCCCGATAGCAGCATCTTGCCGGTGGCCGAGTCGCGCGCGTAGGCATAGCCGAACAGGATGCCGTACGGCTGACCCTGACGCGCCTCGATGTTCGAGCTCCACTGCGACGCGATGATGATCGTGGCCAACCCCGGAGCGAGCGAGTCGACGCGACTCTTGTTCTTGAGATAGTTGAACGTCGTGCTCCAGCTGAACCCATTCGACGAGCGAATTGGCCGCGCCGTGATGCTTGCCTCGAAGCCGCGGTTGCTGATCTGGCCCGCGTTGATGACCGCCGAGCTGAAGCCGGTGGCCGGAGCGGTGGTGAGCGGAATGATCTGATCGCGCGTCTTCTTGACGTAGTACGTGCCGTCGAGCGTGAGCCGGTCGTCGAGGATCGACATTTCGACGCCGCCTTCTTGCGCGGTGGTACGCTCGGGCTTGAGCTGCGCATTGTTCGAACGGTCAGCCAGCGAGAACAGCGAAAGTCCGCCGAATTTCGACGAGCTGCCGTTGTACACGGTGGCTAACTGATACGGACCAGCATCCGATCCAACGCGCGTCCAACCGCCGCGCACCTTCATGTACGACAGCCAGCGGTTGTTGGCGAGCGATGGAAACAGATCGGAAAGCACGAGTGCGGAGCTGACCGACGGGTAGAAGTACGACGCGTTCTCCTTCGGCAGCGTCGACGACCAATCGTTTCGTCCGGTGACTTCGACGGTCCAGTACTTGTTCACCGTCGCCACCGCGGAGCCGTACGACGAGTTGACCGCGGAGTGGAATTCAGCGTTCTGGAGAGTGGGTGCGACGCCGGCGTTTGCAAGGTTGTAGATGCCCGGCACCAGAATGCCCGCCGTGGCGTAGCCCGCTCGATATGAATCGTTGCGGCGCATGTTGCCGCCCAGGTTCAACGTCATGTCGACGAAGCGCAGACTGTGGCGCGCGGTGGCGATCGCCTCGAAGTTCGTTTCTTGCGCGCGCGTGCTGAAGCTCGTGAATGCGCCTTCGTACGAAGCGCTCGCGCGATCGATATTGCCTTTGGCAAAATCCTCATCTGCCGTCTGGCGATACGAATCGGCGCCGCCGCGTGCAACAACCGTCAACCAGGGACGGAAGTTGTAGTTGGCCGACGCCTGCGCCACGACGCGGTCGCGCGAGTCCGGCGCCGGATTTTCGAACACCTGCCAGTACGGATTGCGATGGTAGTTGTCGTTCCAGTTGTACAGGCTGCCGTCGGGCAGACCGTACGGACTGTCTTTGTTGTAGTACTTGCCCGCCAGTGACTGCACGTCGACCTGTCGGCCGAACCACGTGAACGTCATGAACGGATTGCCCTCGGTATAGCCGTTCTCGGAGCGGTTCATGCCGCGGTTCTGGACGTACATCAAGGAGCCGAATACCTCGAGCTTCTCCTTGATCGTTGCGTTCGCCGAGAGCGAGCTTGCCGTCTTGCCGAGTGAGGAGTTCGGGACGACGCCCTTCGAGTCGTCACGCGTGATCGAGAGGCGCGCACCCGCGTTGTCGAACGCCTGCGACACGGTGAGGTTGTTCGAGACGGTGCTTCCGGTGCGGAAGTAGTCTCGGACGTTGTTCGGATGCGCGATCCACGGCTGCTGCTTGCCACTGAACTGGTCGATCAGGCGTCCGTCGAGCTTGGGGCCCCACGATTCGTCGGCGCCATCATTGACGCCGCCGCCCGCGCCGTCGACGTATTTGAAATCGCCGCCGAAGCCCTGACCATACTGATTCTGATATTCAGGAAATATCGAGAGCTGGTCGCCCGTCGCTCGGCTCGTGAAGCCGATCTTCGTGCCGCGGCTCGCCTGACGGGAGTTCTTCGTGGTGATCACCACCGCGCCGTTCGAGGCGCGTGAGCCGTAGAGGGCTGCAGCGTTCGGCCCCTTCAACACGGTGACGCTCGCGACGTCATCCATGTTGAGATCTTGAATGCCCGTTCCGTAGTCGCGCCCACCGCTGGCCGATGCGGCATTGAAGCCGTTGCCGGTGAACTGCGTGTTCGAAACCGGAATGCCGTCGATGATGAAGAGCGGCTGATTTTCGCCGGTGATTGAACCCGCACCGCGAATGATGATACGCTGCGATCCGCCCATGTTGCCGGACTGATTGATCTGCAGGCCAGACACCTTTCCAGACAGCGAGCTGATGAGCGTCGGTGTTTGAACACGCGTCAGCTCTTCGCCCGATACCGCCTGTTGCGACGTGCCGATCGTGGCCTTCTCTCGCTGTTGGCTCAGTGCCGTTACGACAACGCCCGTGAGTTGCGCGGCCGTTGCGGTGAGAGAAAAGTCTTGCGTGATCGCCGTACCGTTCAGCGTGACCGTAACTGATTTTGCTTCGAATCCAATACGTCTTGCTGAGAGTTGTACGCTTTGCCCCGCGGAGCGGGATGCTGGTACGGTGAATGTGTACCGACCTTGGTCGTCGGTGAGAGCACCGGCGCCGATTGTCGGAATCGCAACACTGACACTTTGCAGTGGTTGTTGCGTGGCGTTGGTGACGCGGCCGCTGATCGTTGTGCTCTGCTGGGCGTGAATCGTCGCCGGGATAGTTCCCAGCAGGACGCTCAGACAAGCAAGAGCGCGAGAGTGGTGTCTTGGCATGGGTGGGTATCTGCCTTGTGAGAGTTACTGGCGCACTGCGCACACGACATCACCTCTGCTGCGACGCAGATGCGATGGGTGAGCGACTTCGCCGCCGCGGGACCGCGCGCCCAAACGCGCGAGCTCACAGCGGGACAACAATCAGCAGGATTCCCGACACAGCGAATCCATGATTGACGCGCACTCTCACTTGGGACCACCCGGCGCCACATAATCACGGCGCGGGCCGGAGCCTGGTACGGGCCAGAGTCTACGGGACTCTAATTGAGATGTCCAGATGACTAAAGCACGGTCGATTCCGAATTTGTGTGGAGGCCCGATGGTGAGCTGGCGTTGTTGTGCAGGGACGGTTCGTCCCGCTCACCAAAAGTCGTAAGAGGTCTCGGTGGCCAACCGGCCGATATATGGGTCGGATGCGATTGTATAAAATCCGCTCACGACGACCCAGCGACCTCGAGAGCTACTTCACTCGCTCCATCTTCGGATTGGGCCGGAGCTCGCGTCCCGCTTTCGACTCCGCTTTCCCATTCACCTGAACGATGTCGGCCGTGAAATCGAATCGGCCATCGAGGAGCGCAGATCCAACGCCATATGCATCGACGGGAACACCGTCTTCCTCGAAGGCGATGATGCGCGGCGCATCAAACCCGCCAGAGGCAACGATCTTCACTTCGCCGAAGCCTTCCGCATCGAGTGCGTTGCGAACATTCCAAACGAGTGCCGCGTTGACGCCTGTCGGCTTGAATGCACCCATCTGCGGCAGCACGGATTTGTCGACCATCGTTTCCGCGGTATCGAGGCGCACGCCCCACAAGCGCCCTTCGAGCGCCTTCGCCACGTCGACGCTCGTCTTCACGGAATCGTTCGCGTAATCAACCAGCGCGATCAACTCTACGCCGTCGAACATGTCGGCAAAACGCTTCGTTGCTTTCACCGTGTCGCCACCACACAGCGCAATGAGCGCGTGCGGAATCGTCGCCACGATCTTGCCGGCAAACAGCGATGCCTGTGCGTCGGTCGACATTGCCTTCACACCGCCGACCATCGCGCTGAAGCCATCACCAGGCTGCATGAGGAAAGCATCATCGCGTGCGCCAAAGATCATCACCGGCTTGGAGTGCGCCGCGTCGGAGATCAGCTTGGCGTTCGTACAGATGCGCGTTCGGCGAGCCAGCGTGCCCAAGCACACGGTCTCGAGGTGGCCAAAGGATTCGTACGGCCCCTCGACCGTAAGAACGGTGTCCCAGCTTTCGTACCGGTCGCCTTCGTACAAGGCGTGTACGGTGAGGGCGCTCCAGTCGTCGACGCACGATTTGATGATCGCGATCGTCTCGTCAATTCCGCTGAGCCAGCCTTCGGTCTTTCCGCTGAACTGCAGCGTCACAGCGGGAGATCGCTTGTCTTGTCGTACGATCTCCCGCGCACGGACGAAGTGCGTATCCGTGTAAAACCCCTGCCGAAGCTGCTCGACGGGAAGATTGAACGCCACGGGATCGAGGCGCTTTCGCCGTCGTGGGGGCATTGAGACCTAAACCTTGGACCCTAACATGGTGCCTGGATCCAGCGCGCGCTCGAGCTGTTCGCGCGTCAACAGCCCGCGCGCCATGACGATATCGAACACACCTTGGCCCGACTCCAGCGCTTCTTTCGCCACCGAGGTTGCCTGCTCATAGCCGATCACCGGCACGAGCGCAGTCACGATGCCAATGGAATGCTCGACGAAAAACCGCATGCGGCCAGGGTTCGCCGTGATGCCTTCGACGCATCGCTTCTGCAACACACGACAGCCATTCTCCAGCGTCTCGATGCTGCGTAGCAAGCGATACGCGATCACCGGCTCGAACACATTGAGCTGCAACTGGCCCGCCTCCGCGGCGAGCGTCACCGTCACGTCGCCGCCGATGACGTCGAAGCACACCTGATTCATCACTTCCGGAATCACCGGATTGACCTTTCCCGGCATGATCGACGATCCGGGCTGCATTGCCGGTAGGTTGATCTCGCCCAATCCAGCGCGCGGACCCGAGCTCAATAGCCGGAGGTCATTACAGATTTTTGAAAGCTTCACCGCGCAGCGCTTCAACACGCCCGAGAGCTGCACGAACGCACCGGTGTCCGCCGTTGCTTCGACGAGATCCGGCGCCGTAATGAGACTGAGTTTCGAGATGCGCGACAACTCGCGGCAAACCGTTTCCGCGTATCCGTTCGGCGCGTTGATACCCGTGCCGATCGCCGTGGCGCCCATGTTGATTTCGCGAATCAGCGCCTGCGCTTCGCCCAAACGATCCACGTCTTCCAGAATCGTATGGCCAAACGCAGTGAACTCCTGGCCGAGGGTCATGGGCACCGCGTCCTGCAACTGCGTGCGGCCCATCTTGAGGTGCGGATTGAACTCTTTGCCCTTCTCGAGGAACGCCTGCGCCAAGTCGCGCATCGCCGCTCGCAGTGCTTCGATCGCATTGTGTAGCGCGATCTTCACCGCCGTCGGATAGACGTCGTTCGTCGACTGGCTGAGGTTGACGTGATTGTTCGGGTGAACCGCCGCATAATCACCGCGCTGCTTGTTCATCAACTCGAGCGCACGATTCGCGATGACTTCGTTCGCGTTCATGTTCGTCGACGTACCCGCTCCACCTTGGATCATGTCGACGACAAAGTGCTCATGATGCCGCCCTGCCTGCAGCTCCTGCGTCGCCCGCACGATCACCTCGGCCACCGCATGATCGAGCAGTCCGAGCTCGGCGTTCGCTAGCGCGGCTGCTTCCTTGACTGCCGCGAGCGCTTCGATGAGCACCGGGAATTCGCGTAGCGCGATGCCGGTGATGGGAAAGTTTTCCAACGCCCGCAATGTCTGAATGCCGTACATCGCGTCTTCGGGCACGTCGCGTTCGCCGAGCAGATCGTGTTCACGACGAGTACGCGCGCCGGTGAAGCCGAGCGTGCGTCCGTGACCCACGAGCGTTGCGTCGGTTGCGGCGAGTCGCTGCGAGATCGATCGCGCGGCGCGCGCAACCAGCGCCGCATACAGCGCTGGGTATTCCTTCAACATCTCACGAACCTGATCGGCCGAGACGACGAACGCCTCGGTGCGCTGCACTGCACGCGCGCTCGTGCCGTGCGCCGATGCGTCGAGCAGCAGGCCTTCGCCGAGCGCCTGACCGGCGCCGAGGGTGACGAGACGAACCGGGCGACCATTGCGGCCCTTTTCGACCGCGACCGTGCCCGATGAGATGATGGCCATGAACTGTCTAGGCCCGCCCTCTTCGAAGAGAACGGCGTCGCACTCGAACGTGACGACGGAGACGAGTTTGGCGAGTTGGTGCAGCGCCGAGTCGGTCAAACCCTCGAGAAACTCGGCTTGACGGAGGCGGTCGCGGAGAGAAGCAGCAGACATGGGGCTGTAACCTATCGTGCAGATGGTCAATCGCTAATCAAGGAATGACCCGGGGTGGGTGCCGTCAGATTGGCCCCCGACTCGGGTCCGCAGTATGATTATCGGATCCTGCCATCCTGCTCGACTGCGGAGGTTCTATGTCCGTTTCACGCCGTGACTTCCTTGGTGCCGGCGCCGCGGCTGCGGCCGGCCTAGCCCTCCCAAAGCTCTCCCAGGCGATGCCGGTCATCACCGTCCGGGACCGGTCTGAGCCTGTCGTCAACGCCATGGCCGGCCGTCCGGTCATCGTTTCGGCGGCCAACGGCTACGACGTCGATCCGAGCGGCAAACGAGGCATCCAGGTAGCCTGGGACCTGATGGCCAAGGGTGGCGATCCGTTGGATGCCGCGGTCGCGGGAGTCCAGGTGGTGGAGCTGAACCCGAACGACCAGAGCGTCGGATTGGGTGGGCTCCCGAATGAAGAGGGTGTCGTCCAGCTGGATGCGAGCGTCATGCACGGGCCGACCAAGCGCGCGGGCTCGGTGGGATCGCTCGAGGACGTGGCGACGGCAGCTGCTGTCGCGCGCGACGTCATGAACCACACCGACCACATCATGCTGGTCGGTGCCGGAGCGAAGAAGTTCGCCGTCGAAATGGGGCATAAGCAGGTGAACCTGCTCACGGAACAGAGCCGGCTCGACTGGCTGCGCTGGAAGAGCCGTCTCAATTCGTCGGACAACTGGCTCGACATTCCGCGCGATTCGGCCAAAACCACGCCGAGTTCCGCGCCGAAGAAATCGCCGCGGGAAGAGGAGCGTTACGGGTCGCTGCACATCTATCGCGACGCGTACGGCGTTCCATATACGTACGGCACGATCAACATGAACGCCGTGAACGCGGCCGGCGACATCGGGTCCGTCACGACGACGAGCGGTCTGTCGTGGAAGATTCCAGGTCGCGTTGGCGATTCGCCGATCATCGGTGCGGGTCAGTACTGCGACAACGACGTTGGCGCCGCCGGTTCGACCGGTCGCGGCGAAGCGAACATCAAGGTCTGCGGGGCGTTCCTGGCCGTGGAATTCATGCGCCAGGGTATGTCGCCACAGCAGGCGTTGATGAAGGTCATGGAGCGCGTAATCGCGATGACGGAAAAGCGCTTGCTCGACGAAAAGGGACGCCCGTACTTCCAGCTCCAGTACTACGCCGTGAACAAGAAGGGTGAGTACGCCGGAGCGTGCGCGTACGAGGGATCGCCGTTTGCTGTTGCAGATTCGAGTGGTGCGCGTATTGAGCAGTGCGCGTATCTGTTCAAGAAATCAGAGCAACCCAAGGGTCCGATCAGCGGCGTGATGGTCAAGCCGTAAGGGAACCCGCCACCAACGACCGGAGCAGCGCACCTAGCGTGGCGCGCCCGGTCCGAGTGATCGCGTGGGCGATCCTGCTCGCCCTCGCCGCGTTTCAGGCGTACGCACAGCGCTTCGTCATCAGTCCCGATGGCGTCTCCTATCTCGACCTCAGCGACGCTCTCATCACGGGACAATGGTCCCGTCTCGCCAATCTCTATTGGAGTCCGCTCTACCCGCTGCTGATCGGGGTAGGGCGGAGCATCGTGCACGCCGGTCCTGCCGCTGAAATCCCGGTGATTCACGCGGTGAACTTCGTGTGCTTCGTCGCGATGCTCGCGTCGTTCGAGTTTATGCTGACGGCGATCGCAGCATCCGGAGTGCGCGGCGCGGTGCTGTCAGGAAAATTTGGGGCGATCGTGGCGTACGCGCTGTTCGGCTTCTTCGCGTTCACCATGACGCCGCTCGAGCTGACGACACCGGATACGATCAACGCCGCCATGGCGTTCATCGCCTTCGGTGCGCTCCTGCGTTTGCGCGACACATCCCGTCACGGCGCACGCCACGCGATTGTCCTCGGCGTTGCGCTCGGCGTAGCGGCGCTGTCGAAGTCGTTCATGATCCCCTGGGCAGTCGTCGTATTCGGCACGCTGCTCGTTGCTACGCGCAAACAGGGACTCCGTCCGGCCGCGATCGCGATTGGCGTGTGGCTCGTATTCGTCGTGCCCTGGTCGACGGTGCTATCGATCAAAGCTGGCCGGCCGACGTTTGGCGATGCTGGCCGATTGACGTACGCGTGGTTCGTGAATGGCGAAGATCCGCCGTCGATTGGAGGCGTACCGCCCGGAGCACGGACCGCTCGCACCGAGATGATTCTGCCCGGCACAGGCATCTCCAACGACACCAACTACACGGATCCGATGTGGGCGGACCCGGCGCGCTGGAACGCGATGCTCGTTCCGCACGTGAGCCTCGTCGATCAGTACAAGACGCTCGTCGTCTTTCACGTGTTTTACGTGGAGAACCTGGCGCCACTGCTCTTTCTGATTTTCCTCATCGTGATCGCGCCCTCGGGGGCGCGTCGCGTCGCCTGGGATCGCGGCTGGATCATCTACGTGCCCGCGCTGCTCGGCCTCGCCGCGTACGCGATGGTCGTCGTGACGACGCGCTACGTCATGCCCTTCGTGCTCTCCGGAACGCTCATGCTTCTCGCGACGATTCCCATCGCGCGGCGCATGCGTCCCGTCCTCGCGCTCGTCGGTCTCGCCATTCCCGTCGTGCTCGAAGGCCTTCTGCCGAGGACGGTCGCTGGGCTGTCGCTCGTCACGTCGATCATCGGCGGAATGTTGGCGGCCGTACTGGTGTCCGCATCGCGCCCCGTCGTGTGGGGACTCATCGCCACAATTGCCATGGTTGCGACGCGCGTGCTATTTCCCGCATCACTCGTGACGTTGGTATGGGCCGGTGCCGGCGCGATGACGCTGCTCTTCTGGCGCACATCGCTTGCCGCGGTTCGATCGCATCGCACCGTCTGGTTTGCGCGGCGAGCCGAGTTGGCGCTCGCACTGCTGATCACTGCCGTACTTCTGTTCCGCGTCGGCATCCGTCTCAATCAGGACCGGACGGCGCTCGCGCAGGCTGCTCTGCCGAACTGGGGCAACGTTCCCATGAACATCGCGACAGAGCTCGCGTCGCAGGGCATCACGCCAGGAACACGGATTGCCGTCATTGGACCGCACGCCGAATCGTACTGGGCGCGAACGGCGCGCTTGCACATCGTCGCCAGCGTGCCGAGGAATCGTGTATCAGCGTTCTGGCAACTTTCAAAGGCGGCGCAGGACTCGCTCCTCGACGAATTCGCCGCGGCCGGCGCGACGTACGCCATCGCAACGCTCGGGGTTCCCGACGCACCGCCCGATTCGAGTTGGAAGGCGGTGAAGTTCCACGGACGCATTCGCCGACTGGGCGGAGCCCGATAGCAAAAGCGCACGCGATATCGCGTGCGCTTCGTTGATTACGCCTTGGCCGGGATGTAGCTGCCTGGCGGCATCGACATGATCACCTCGGGCGGAAGCCTTACCGGCGGACTCCCCGATGGCGACTCCGGCGGCGAACCGGACGTGCGTTCGAGTCTGAGGTTTGCTACGAGCTTGCCAAGTCGTTCTGCCGCACCAGCAAGTGTTCCAGCCGCAGCAGCGATTTCCTCGGTACTCGCGCTCTGTTCCTCGCTCGACGCAGCGACTTCCTGCATCGCTGCCGCAAATGCCTCGGTGCCAGTGGCGAGTGAGTCGAGTTTCGATCTGAGATCGCGCGACAACCCAGTCGTCGACATCGCGGCGCGCTGAATCGACGCGGTCCAGCCGTCTGCTTCCGCTACTGCTAGCTCGATCTGGCCGAACGAACGCGAGCCTTCCTCCGTCGCGCCGCGTACCGCCCGCACGGTGTCTACGGTGCGTTCGCTCGACACGCGCGACTCGGCAATTCCGTTGAGCACCCCGCTCACGACGCGCTCCGTGCGCTCCGCGGCTTCAGAAGACATTGCCGCAAGGCGACGCACTTCTTCGGCAACGACCGCGAAGCCGTGACCATGATCGCCCGCTCGTGCCGCCTCCATTGCCGCATTCAACGCGAGGAGCTTCGACTGACGCGCGAGCTTCTGAACGAGTGTCACGAAGCTCCGAACTTCTTCTGACGCCTGAGCCAGCTGGTCGATCGCCGCGGCGCTTGCTTCGACGTCGGCGCTCAGTGTCGCGAGCGATGCAGAACTGTCATCCAGACGCGATCGGTTGTCGAGTGCAAGTGCGCGCAGGTGCGCATTGCGTTCGACGCCTTCGCGAGCACCAGCATCGAGATCTGCCGCCACGCTCACGAGCTGCTCGGACGAAGTCGCCAACGTCTGAATCGTCTCGGCCATCACGTTCGACTGCTGGCTGAGATCCGACGCCGTGTGCGCGATTTGGCCAGCCGACGCCGCCATTTCTTCCGAGCTCGCGTTGATCTCCGCCGTCATGCTCGCGGTTTCCTGCGCCGACTCATTAAGCGCGCCGGCCAACCGTCGCAGTTCGCCGGTCATCGCGGCGACGGCGCGAGCCAGACGGCCAACTTCGTCATCCGATTCGAGGTGATTCACGCGCTTCGACAGATCGCCCGCGGCGACTGCCTCAGCTACCTCGGCCAACTCCTGGGCGGGGCCAGTGATGCGCCGGTGAATGAAGCGGCCGGCGACGATCAGCGAAACCATGATCAGCACGAGCATCAGACCAACGCCGCCAAGGAGCGCAGCGCGCGCGACGCTGTAGCCGCGCATCGCATCGCGTTCACTCATGTGAGCGATGAGTCGCCAGTGTCCAGCGTTCGCCAAACCCAACGACGCCCGGCGAACCGAAGCGTCGTCGCCATTGAAGTCGAATGCCGTATTCTGTTCGCGCCCAGATACCTGCGAGAACGCTGCGAACGGCTTGAAGCGCATCGCCGGCGCGGAGCTCGCGATCACCTTTCCGAGCGAGTCGATGAGGTCGACGCGAAGCATCGATCCGCCAGCGCTGCCCTGCATGAGCACCGAGTCTACCGTCGACAAACCGAACTTCACTTTCACGACGCCGATCTTGGTACCGTGATCGCGAATGATCCCGGCCAATTCCACGACCGTGCGCTGCGTTGCGGCATCGGCCGTTGCCTGCGCCGAGGTAATACCGTTGGCCCAGGCAGTCTGCCACCAGCCTTCATCGCTCTGCACGAAGTCCGACGACGGCGAGGTCGTCACTGCGTTGTATCCGTACTCGTCCGTCACCATGACTTCGGCGATGTCGAGCTTGGGAAGGAGATCGCCGAGGAAGGCTTTCGCGCCGCTGTCGACCTGCTGAGATCGCGTGACGCGGAACATCTCCTCCAGCTGTGGGATCGACAGCTTGGGGAGCCCGCGCTCGCGGGAGGCAGCGCTGCCTTTGTGCGCAGCCGCTATCACCGACGGCGAGGTGGCGATCAGTTCGACCTGTCGCGTGCGTTCGGCGAGAACGCGGTCCACGAGCTGTTTGGACAGCGACGCGGCGTTGACGATCCGTGCGTCCTCGTCGCCGGCCATGGACTTCTTGAGCATGACCAGCCCGGCGTAGGTCACCGCACCGAGAATGACCACGGCGGCAGCGCCCGCGAAGAAGACGAGGCGTTGACGGAGCGACTGCGCAGAGCGCAGGTCGCCGTCTTTGACGGACATGGGCGAGATAGGTGTACTGGGACGGAGGTTCATCGGCCGCTAGATTCCGTTAACTACCATGACAGAATCGACTCATCGAGCGCCGGCCGAAGAAACGGACGGCTACGATCCTGCCGCCATTGAACGGAAATGGCAGGAGAGGTGGGAGAAGCGGGGGACGAACCACACCGACCTCGCCGCCGGCGCGCGCCCGTACTACGCGTTGATGATGTTCCCATACCCGTCGGCTGAGGGGCTGCACGTTGGCAACCTCTTCGCCTTCACGGGGAGCGACATCTATGGACGATTCCAGCGGTTACAAGGGCACACGGTCTTTGAGCCGATGGGCTTCGACGCGTTCGGAATCCACTCCGAGAACTTCGCGCTGAAGATCGGTACCCACCCCGCCGACCTCATACCAAAGAACATCGACAACTTTCGGCGCCAGCTAAAGCGTTCTGGCCTGATGGTCGATTGGCGGCATGAGCTCTCCACGACTGATGCGAACTACTACAAGTGGACGCAGTGGGTCTTTTTAGAGCTCTATAAGCGCGGCCTGGCCTACAAAAAGCGCGCGGCGGTCAACTGGTGCCCGAACGACAAGACCGTGCTCGCCAACGAGCAGGTCATTGCCGGCGAATGCGAGCGCTGTGGCGCGCGCGTCGAGCAGCGGTTCCTCGAGCAATGGTTTTTCCGAATCACCGATTACGCAGCGCGCCTGTTGGCCAACCTGGACTGGCTCGACTGGTCGGACTCGACGAAACAGGCCCAGCGTAACTGGATCGGCCGCTCCGATGGCGCCGAGCTGACTTTCCGCGTTCAAGATCTGGAAGAGTTGGCCGGGTCGATCACGGCCGAAAGCGGACTGACGGGCGAGTTTACGGCGCAGACGACGGATATTCGTGTCTTCACCACGCGGCCGGACACGATTTTCGGGGCCACCTATCTGGTGCTGGCGCCCGAGCATCCGTTGGTCGATGCGCTCACGACTACCGAGTACCGATCGGACGTCGACGCGTATCGTGCGGCTACGGCCAAGCAGGACATCGTCACTCGCAAGGTGACGAAGGAGAAGACGGGCGTCTTCACCGGCGCGTTTGCGCTGAACCCGGCGACGCAGCAGCCGATTCCCATTTGGATCGCCGACTACGTGCTCATGGAGTACGGCACCGGCGCCATCATGGCGGTGCCGGGTCACGACGAGCGCGACTTCGAGTTTGCATCGGTGTTCGACCTGCCGATCGTGCGCGTAGTTGCCGCGGACGGCGTCGAGTCGCACGGCGTTCTCTCCGCGCCGTATACGGAAACCGAACGGGTTCACCTGGTGAACTCCGGTCAGTTCAATGGCCTGCCGATCGACGAGGCGACGCGACGCATCGTGGCGTGGCTCGAGAAGAACGGGCATGCCAAGGGCGTGGTGAACTATCGCCTGCACGACTGGTGCATCTCTCGGCAGCGCTACTGGGGGCCGCCGATTCCGATCATCTACTGCGATAAGTGCGGTACGGTGCCGGTTCCGGAAAAGGATCTGCCGGTCGAACTGCCGTACGTCGAGGATTTCAAGCCCGACGACACCGGCATCTCGCCGCTGGCGCGCGTCGAATCGTGGTATCGCGTCGCGTGTCCGTCCTGCGGCGGCCAGGCGCGTCGTGAGACTGACGTATCGGACACGTTCCTCGACAGCGCGTGGTACTTCCTGCGCTATCCGAGTTCGGATTTCGACGATCGTCCGTTCGATCCCGAGATCACGAAGAAGTGGTTGCCAGTGCATTCGTACATCGGTGGCAACGAGCACGCGGTGTTGCACCTGCTGTATTCGCGTTTCGTGACGATGGTGCTGCACGACGCCGGGCATCTCGCGTTCGAAGAGCCATTCACACGCTTCCGCGCGCACGGGATGATCGTGCGCGAAGGTGCGAAGATGTCGAAGAGCCGCGGCAACGTGGTGAATCCCGACGAGTACGTCGATCGGTGGGGTGCCGACACGTTCCGCACGTACCTGATGTTCCTCGGACCGTACGAGGCTGGCGGCGATTTCCGCGATCAGAGTGTCGCTGGTGTGCGCCGGTTCCTCGACCGTCTCTGGTCGTCGGTGGCCGACGCGTCGACCGACGGCGAGCCGGACGCACAGGTGATGCGCAAGCTTCATCAAACCATCAAGAAGGTTTCGACGGACGTTCCGGCGCTGAGCTACAACACCGCGATTGCCGCGATGATGGAGTACCTGAACGTCGTTCGTCGAGGAGAGCGCACTGCGCATCGGGCCGAAGTCGAGCCGATCGTTCAGCTCGTGTCGCCTTTTGCGCCGCACATCGCCGAAGAGCTGTGGGAGCGACTCGGGCATTCGGAGAGCGTGTTCGACGCAGGCTGGCCGGCGTTCGATGACGCCCTCGCGGCCGAGGAAATGATGACGATTGCCGTGCAGGTTGGCGGCAAGACACGCGGAACGATTCAGTTGCCCGTCGGCAGCGGTCAGGACGAAGCGATGACTGCGGCCATGGCGGAGCCGACGATCGCGAAGTTCGTGACTGGCACGCCGAAGAAGGTGGTCTTCGTTCCTGGGCGATTGCTGAACGTCGTCGTGTAGGGCTAAGCACTGAAAGACAACGAACGCGGGGCGCGGCCAAAGGCCGCGCCCCGCTTTCCGATTATCTAGCGCTCAGTGCCTAGCGCCTAGTGTCAGCAGCCATCACCTGGCAATGAGATCGCCCACCAAATAGCCGACGAACGCGACGCCGAGTCCGACGACGAACATGTCGAGACCGGAGCGAAACACGCTGCGCCCCGTGAACACCGACCGTGCAGCGCCGACGACCCAGTGCGACAGCATCGAGATGACGAACGCAGTCACGATCGCTGTCTTTCCAGACCATATGAGAAATGGAAATACCGGGATCAACGCGCCGACGGCGGTTGCCAATCCGGTGATCCACGCTTCGCGCATTGGCGACATCTGCGGATCGCCGATGCCAAGCTCTTCCTGAACCTGCTCTTCGAGCATGCGTGCTGGGTCAGCCATGACTTCGGTGGCCAACGCGTGCGCCGACTCCGTCGACATGCCCTTTGCCTCGTAGATCAGCGCCAGCTCATCGCGCTCGATCTCTGGCATGAGTGCGATTTCGTCGCGCTCCATCGCAATCTCGTTGGCGTAGACCTCCTGCTCGCTCTTCGCCGCGAGATAACCACTCGATCCCATCGACAGCGCGTCGGCAATGAGGCCGGCCACGCCAGCAACGATCACCGTGTGGTGTGCCGTGTCGGCCGACGCACCGATTACGCCGGCAACGAGGCCGAAGTTCGCCGTCAACCCGTCGTTGAAACCATACACGACGTTCCGAAGGAAGCCGCCTGATTCAGCGCGGTGCCACGGTTCGCCCGTCTTT
The DNA here is from genome assembly GCF_055379415.1 of Leucogemmata humicola. NCBI lineage: Bacteria > Pseudomonadati > Gemmatimonadota > Gemmatimonadia > Gemmatimonadales > Gemmatimonadaceae > Leucogemmata > Leucogemmata humicola. The sequence goes on along the minus strand of NZ_AP040875.1, from coordinate 4,776,556 downwards.
CCAGATATCTGATTGAGTGCCGTCGCGTGCTCGGCGGATTCGCGCGCGAGCGTGAGCGATTCGCTTGCACCCGGCGCACCGGACGCCGTACGCCGATGCATGTCCAGGTACCCTTTGACCTCGCGCCCTTCCTCGGCGAGCAGCATCGGCAATAGAAAGCCAGGACCGAATACGTTGCCGAGTCGCGCGAGAATGCGAGTGCGCGCGCTGGGACGAAAACGCCCCGGGTCGCGACCATGCGCGCGCAGGAGGCCGGCCCACACCTCGACGTGCCGGTCTTCGACCTCGGCGAGGCGTCGGTAGATGTCTTTCTTTTTCGCGTCGGGCTCGGCGTTGGACAGGAGCCGATACAGGTACGCGGCATCCGCCTCGTCCTGCCAATGGTGGGCGAAGGCGTGAAGATCGGGCGTCGAAGTGGGTGCGGGGGCCATCCGCGAAAGGTAGGCGAGCCGTCCAGCCGCTGATAGAGACGCGGCCGCGAGTAAACCCTCCGCCGCTGAACCGTGACTGATCTAGCGAACCCCACAACGGCATTACGAGGACCCTATGCGAATTCCGGCACTTCTTCCGACTGTGTTCATCGCGAGCGCTGCGGCGTCAGCGCTCAGCGCCCAGGAGCCGCGCATCACGCGCATCGGCCCCGGCACCATCGTCACGCCCGGCGCGCGGACGTACAGCGTCTACAGCGAAGAGCCGCGCGCGATCATCGGAGTTTCCACATCGAGCGGCTGGAACGCGCGCGATACGATCGGTGTGCTCGTCTCGAGCGTGCGCCAGGGCAGCCCCGCCGAGCGCGCGGGCATCGAAGAGGGCAATCGGATCGCATCGATCAATGGTGTGAGCCTCAAGCTGTCGCCCGCCGACGTCGGCGACGATCAGATGAGCGGCGTGATGACGCGACGCCTGTCGCGGGAGCTCGAGAAGCTGAAGCCGGGCGACGAAGTCGATCTCAAAGTCGTGGTGAACGGACAGACGAAGTCGCTCAAGGTGAAGACCGTCGCTCCGGCGGACCTGGTGGAGGCTCGAGTATCGAACCTGCGCAACGACGAACGCGCGACCCTCGGGGTCAACCTCGCCGTTACCGGGAGCAGTCGCGACACACTCGGCGTGTTCGTCATGTCGGTGGTCGACGACGGGCCAGCGGCGAAGGCCGGGATCGAAGAGGGGAGCCGCATTGCGTCAATCAACGGTGTGGACGTGCGCGGGCATCGGACCGATGACGACGACGACTACGTCTTCCGCACATCGCACGTCAGCCGGCTCGAGCGCGAAGTGTCGCGCGCCAAGCCCGGCGACGAGATCGATCTGCGCGTGTATTTCAACGGCCAGTATCGCAACGTGAAGGTCAAGACGGTTCGCTACAGCGATCTGCCGCGCAGAAAGTCCTCACTCACGGTCATCGGCGGCGACAATCTCATGATGCCAACGCTCGGCGGAATGGGCATGGGTGCCGGCACGGTGCGCATTGGCGACGACGTTCGCCGCGCGGTCGAGTCGGCGACTGCAGGAATGGGTCGAGCGTTCGGGCGATTCGGCGGTCGCGTGGACTGGTGATAGGCGCTGGGCGCAGGCACTAGGCGCTAGATTCGGAACTTGCTATGTAGATGAACGGCCCCGCTGAGATGCCTCCGCGGGGCCGTTCATCCAACAAGACATCATTCCGATTCTCTAGCGCCCAGCACCTAGTGCCTAGCGCCTATTTTCAGAATTCTACCTGTGCTCCGAGTTCAACAACCCGGTTGGGCGGAATACCGAAGAACTCGGTTGCCGATCGCGCGTTGCGCGACATGAGCACGAAGAGCTTCTTGCGCCAACGCGCCATGTGCGGGAGCACCACATCTTCTGGCGCGCGTCGCGTTCCCGGCCGAGCCTCACCGTCGCCGATGATGATACGCTCACGGCCGAGGTAGAAGGTCGTTTCGTTGGGCTTCGCCTTTACGCCCGATTCCCGGGCCCATTGCAGAATCTCCGGCACGTTCGGCGATTCCATGAAGCCGTAGCGCGCCGTGACGCGATAGAAGCCGTGCTCCAGCTTCTCGACCGTCACGCGCTCCGAGGCTTTGACTTCGGGCACCTCGCGCGTCACAACCGACATCAGGATCACCTGCTCGTGCAGCACCTTGTTGTGCTTGAGGTGATGCAGAAGCACGACGGGCACGCCATCGTTTGATGAGGTCATGAACACTGCGGTGCCCGGAACTCGAACAGGCTTGCGACGCGAAACGTCGCCAAGGAACAGATCGAGTGGGAGCGAACCGGAATGGAGCGCGTGGTTGAGCAGGTGGCGCCCCTTCTTCCACGTGCTCATGAGCGTGAAGACAACGGCCGCGATGACGATCGGTACCCAGCCGCCATGTTCGATCTTGATGACGTTCGCCGAGAACAGCGTGAGATCGATCGCCAGGAACGCGAGCGTCAGCGGCAGAATGTGCCAGAGGGACCAATTCCACCGGCCGCGCGCTACGACGTAGAAGAGCAGCGATGTGATCGCCATCGTGCCGGTCACGGCAATGCCGTAGGCGGCGCCAAGCGAGTTGGAGTTCTTGAATGCAAGAACGAGAAATACGCAGCCGATCGCCAGCAGGCGATTGATCTCGGGAATGAAGATCTGCCCAGCCTCGTTCGCCGACGTGTGCACCACGGTGATGCGTGGCGAATAGCCGAGCTGCACGGCCTGCTGCGTCAGCGAGAAGGCGCCGGAGATCAAAGCCTGCGACGCGATCACCGCGGCCATCGCGGCGAGCACGACGAGCGGCACCAACATCACGCGTGGCGCGAGCAGGAAGAACGGATTGGAGGTCGCTTCTGGGTTGCGAAGTAGCAGGGCGCCCTGGCCGAGGTAGTTCAGGATGAGGGCCGGCAGCACGAGCGAGAACCACGCGACGCGAATCGGGCGCTTCCCAAAGTGGCCCATGTCCGCGTACAGCGCCTCGGCGCCCGTGACCGCGAGGACGACAGCGCCGAGCGTCAGGAACGCTACGTGGCGGTTCGCGATGAAGAACGCCGCGCCATGCCACGGGTTCAGGGCTCCCAGAATCCTCGGCTCGTGAATCATCGACGCGACGCCGAGCACGGCGATCACGACGAACCACAGCGCCATGACCGGGCCGAACATGACGCCGACCTTCTTCGTGCCGAAGCGCTGGACGGCGAACAGCAGGAACAGAATCACGCACGAGAACGGAACGACGGCGCTATCGAACGCCGGGGTCACGATCTTGAGACCTTCGACGGCGCTGAGCACGGAGATGGCCGGCGTGATGATGCCGTCGCCGTACAGGAGCGCCGCTCCGAAGAGCGCGAGCGAAATGAGCAGGAAGCGCCGCTTCGAGTCGCTGGTGCGCCGTTCCTGTTGGAGGATGAGCGCCATCAGTGCGAGGATACCTCCCTCGCCCCGGTTGTCGGCGCGCATGATGAAGACGATGTACTTGACCGCCACGACGAGCACGAGGAGCCAGACGATCAGCGAAAGAACGCCGTAGACGTTCTCCGTCGTGGGTGCGATCGCGAACTCCTTCGACGTGAAGCACTGTTGCAGCGCGTACAGCGGACTGGTGCCGATGTCGCCGTAGACGATGCCGAGGGCCGTCAGTGAGAGGATGCCGAGGCGCCGTCCGGTGGGATGGGCTTCGACGTGCAATCGCTGCGGGAGCGCGGCGTGAAAGCCGCTTGTGCCGGTGGCGGAGGGCGGAAGTACCCCGGGGGGTCGATCGTCTGGGGTACGCGGCGCGTCGTCAGGCGGTTTGTCGCCTGACTGTTCGTTGACGCGTCGTGGTTGTGCGGTCATGTATGAGCTGCGGGCGGGCCCCGCCGAATTCCTGATGGTCCCGAACCAGACGAGCGTCGGGACTAATACGCAAAAATGGGTCGCGGAAACCCCGCGACCCATTCTTGAATCTAGTGCCTCTCCCTCAGGCGTCCAGCGGGCCCAGGGGGCTCAAGTGCCGCAGGGGCAACTACTTCGCCGCCTCTTCGATTTCGTCAGCCGCCCGCTGGATGATTTCTCGAATGCGCTGAATTCGTTCCTTGTCGTGAATATGCGACGTTGCTGTCTTGTAAGTGGCTTTAGCGAGCCGCTGGAACGATGCGTTCAGCTCCATCATCGGTGAGTCGGTGAATCCGGCTACGAAGCGCGCGATCCTGTCGAAGATGTCGTCCACCGTCGTGCTGTGCTCCGCGAGGTGCTTTCGACCTTCGTCCGTGATCTCGTAGATCTTCTTTCCGCCTTCCTCGGGCACCACTCGGGCGAAGCCGAGGTCCTCGAGCATGGTCAGGGTGGGGTAGACCGTGCCTGGGCTCGGTGCGTACGAGCCACCGAAGCGGCTCTCGAGCTCTTTGATGATCTCGTAGCCATGTCGCGGCTTCTCCTCGAGAAGGCGGAGGATGACGTACTTGAGATCCCCCTGTTCGAACAGGCGAGCGGCGCGTCCCCGCCAATGCGACCGGCCGCGCGGCGGGCCGCCCCAATCGCCAAATGAGTCCCAGCCCCAACGGCTGCGTCGGTCTGAACAGCCCTTGCCGTCGACCTCGAACATGAATGCGTTCCACATGACGTTATATCTCCGATATATCTAAGTCTGTGGCAGTAACGATATATCTGACGTTATATCGGCGCAAGGGGCACAACCGTTGCGCTTGTGTGGGCTGCAACACGAGAGAACGGACGGAAAGCGGTTTTCAGCGAGACTCACAGACGGAGGTAGCACATGGCAGACGATCTGGATCGCGACGGCGCCGAGAAGCAATTCAAGGGTTCGGCTCGCGAAATCGAAGGCAAGATCAGAGACAAAGTCGGCGGCCTGACCGGCGACAAGAGCGAGCAGCTCAAGGGCAAGGCTCAGCAGATCGGCGGCAAACTCGAGCGCAAGATCGGCGAGGCCGAGAGCGACTTGGCCGAGGACTAACACCGGGTCGATCCAGCGGCCGGACGGCTCACGCCGTCGGTTGCACGACGATCTGATGGCGCGACGATGGAGATCTACTCTCCGTCGTCGCGTTTTCGTTTTCCGGGCCGGAAATACGCGGGGCGTAATCGATTCCTAATCCTCGCGTCAGCACGGGCTCATTCATCGATCAAACTTTCCTCATCGAGACGTCACTACGCTCTCACCAGGTCGAAACGGCAGCGCAACCTGGACGTGGTACCGTGTGATCGAGCGAACAACTCGCTCCGCACACTCTTCCACGGAGGCGAACATGTTTGGAGTTCTTCTCGAATCACGCGCCCGACGCCAACGAAGAACGGGCGGCGCGTTGCTCAGCGCGGCGAGTCACCTCGCCATCGTCGGTACGGTAACCGTATTTACGGCGCGCGATCGCGCCCACGCGGCCGCACCGGAGAAGCCGACGGTCTATCACCTCGTGCTCCCCAAAGAGCCGCCTCCCTCAACACCAGCGCATGCTCGTGTGACGTCGAGTCCGAGCGAATCCAGAACCGCTTTCACCGCGCCAAGCACGCGCGTGATCGACGTTCCGGTGAACATTCCAGTTGGCCTTCCGACGATTCAGCCGGCGCTCGGCCCGTCGCTGGACAGTTTGATCCGGCTTGGCGGATCCGACGGAAGCCACGGCGGCGGGTCGGACCACCCAGGGGGCGGAAGTCTGTTGGTTCGCGACACGGACGGCAGCGAATGGAAGGGCAGCGAACTCCTGATGCGCATCGTCTCGAAATCGACGCCGCGCTATCCAGAAACACTCCGCCAAGCCGGCATCGGCGGCACAGTGCTCATTCGCTTCACCGTTGACACGCTTGGCCGCGTGGATCCCGCGAGCGTCACCGTGCTACAGGCAACGCACGAGCTCTTTGCCAATTCCGCGCGCGCCGCGCTCCTAGGCTTTCGCTTTCGCCCTTCCGAGGTCAATGGCCGTCGCGTTTCCGCCTTGGCCGAAATGCCCTTTGAATTCAGCGTCCGCTGATACTGAAAGCGAGATCGAGGTTGAACGCGCCGCAAAGGAAAACGGCACACCGAGTATTCTCGGTGTGCCGTTCGACGTTCAGCTTCTTGCCGCGCTCAGTCTTACTCGTACCGGAGCGCGGTGATTGGATCGAGCGTCGCAGCGCGACGTGCCGGCCATACACCAAAGGCCACACCGACGAAGGCAGAGAACGCAAACGCCATGACGATGGCGGTCGATGAGACCTGCGTCGACCATCCGGCCGTCTTGCTCATGATTACTGCACCGCCGGCGCCGAGCGCGATACCAACGACTCCGCCCAACACGCAGAGTACGACCGCTTCGATCAGGAACTGAAGCAGGATGTTGAAGCGTGTTGCGCCGAGCGCTTTGCGAATGCCGATCTCGCGAGTGCGTTCGGTGACCGACACGAGCATGATGTTCATGATGCCGATGCCTCCGACGAGCAGCGATACCGCCGCGATGCCGGACAACAGGTACGTCATGACCTGTGTCGTTTCCTGCGTTGTCGCCAGAATGTCGGACTGGTTGCGGATCTGGAAGTCATCCGGCAATCCTTGGCGAATACGATGCTGGCGGCGAAGAACGCGCTGAATGTCCGCCATCGCATCGGGAATCTTGTCTTCGCTCTCGGCCAATGCGCTGATCGACTGAAGACGATCCGATCCGTTCACGCGGAAGCGCGCCGTGTTGATCGGGACCAGCACTTCGTCGTCGGGATCCTGGAACGCGTTCGCCTGGCCCTTTGGTGCGAGCACGCCGATGACGGTGAACTGCGTGCCGCGAATGCGCACGTTTTCGCCGATCAACGCCTCGGGCGTCGTGACGCCGAGGTTCGTGACGACCGTGTTGCCGATGACGGCCACGCGCTGACGACCTTCGTCGTCCGCGGCGGTGAACATCTTGCCTGCCTTGAGCGAATACTTACGAACCTGCAGATAGTTCGGCGTGGTGCCAATGATCTGCGTGCTCGCGTTCTTGTTTCCCCACACGACCTGCTGTTGCGAGCGCATTTCCGGCTGCACGGCAAGCAGCGTTGTTGCGCGTTCATCGACGGCCTTCGCGTCGTCGATCACGAGGCGTTGCTGCGCACCGGCGATGGCGATACCTGCACCGCCACCGCGCTGCTGTCCTGGGCTCACCGTGAGAAGCGTGGTGCCGAGTGCCGCGATGCGTTCTTTCACCGCCTGCTGGGCGCCCGTACCGAGCGCCACGACCGCGATCACCGCTCCGACGCCGATCACGATGCCAAGCATCGTGAGCAGCGACCGAAGCTTGTTTGCCCGTAGCGCGCCTAAGGCGACGCTGATGATTTCTCCAATGAGCATTTGATCAGCCTCCGCGGCCGCCGCCGCGAGCACCACCGCCGCCTGGGGCGCCACCGGGGCCGCCAGGACCGCCGGGGCCCTGCTGTCCGCCGCCCAGCGGGCTGGCGTTCTGCCGCATGCGATCCTGCTGCTGCTGACGCTGCGCCTGCATCGCGAGCGCACCGAGCATCACCACGCGCTCACCTTCCTTGAGACCGCTGGTCACTTCGGTGTAGTCGAGGTTGCCCTGACCGAGCTGCACGAGGCGGGGATGGAAGACCGTCTTCGTGCTGTCGGAAACGAACACGAGACCGGCACGCGTGCGCTGCGGACGACCGCCCATTTCGGGCGACGGCGTCAACGAGCCGCCACGACCACCGCCCTGACCGAACTGACGTGCGCCCTGTCCACCGGCGCCCGCCTGACCAGCCGCGCCACCGGCGCGACGACGGCAGCCACCAGCGGTGCGCGGATCGATGTTCAGCGTCGTGTAGATCGCGCGCATCTGTTCGTTGATCGCCATCATTTCCGGGTTGCCGCGACCGCCGCCACCGCCACCACGTCGCGTTGTGTCGCCCGGGGCGCGATTGCCGCCAGCGCCGTCGCCGCCGCCACGACGGCGCGTGCTGTCGCCTGGCGCACGGTTGCCGCCGTTACCACCACCACCACCGCCGTTGCGATTGCCACCGCCGAAACCGGCCGGACGGAGTGCAGTCATTTTCGCCACGAGAGCGTCGAGCTGCTTCTTCTCTTTCGGATGCGCTTTCAGAACGTCATCGATCTTTTTGCAGTCGGCGTCGGTAACCTGCGGGCCGCCGCCGAAACCGCCCTGCTGGCCCTGCTGCATGATGCTGACTTCGCCGTTCGCGGTACCACCGCTTGCCGGAGGTGCTGCGCCTGCGCCGTTGCCACCACCATTTCCGCCACCGTTGCCACCGCGACGATTGCCGCCGCCAGCGCCATTACCGCCACCGCCAAACCCGCCGCGGTTGCCGTTGCCGCCGGTATAGCCCTGGGCCTTGAGGTCGCTCTGAATGCTATCCGCCACCAGACCGAGCATTGCGCCCGTGGCAACTGCCTCGCGCGGGTTCTTGATCGCGTCGTTCGGAATCGCCAGCACGCCGTCATGCTCGTCGATCAGCACCGCGATCGATCCATTCATGCCCGGCTTCAGGAGTCCTTCGCTGTTCTCGAGATTCACGAGCACCGGGAACATCGTGACGTTCTGCTGCACGACGGCCTGCGGTTCGATCTTCTCGACGGTGCCAGTGAAGCGACGATCCGGATACGCGTCGACAGTGACGTTCGCCGGCTCGCCCGGATGGATATTGCCGATGTCGCTCTCGTTGAACAGCGCGCGAATGCGCACCACACCGAGGTCGGCCATCTTGATGATCGTCGTGCCGCCGCTCACCGAGCCGTTGGCTGACGCGATGACGGTGCCTTCCGATACCGTCTTGTCGATGACGACGCCTTCGGACGGCGCCTTGATCGTCGCGTCTTCGAGCGACTGCTTGGCGAGGTCGAGGTTCGCGCGGTTCGTGACGACGTTGGACTTCGCCGTCTCGTAGTTCACCGCGATCTGCTCGAACTCTTGCGGTGTGATGACGCGCGCCTTGAACATTTCCTCATTACGCTTCTTGTCACTTTCAGTGACCGCGAGCTTGGCTTCGGCGGCGTCGAGCGACGCCTTGGCCTGATCGTACCTGTTCTGTACGTCGCGCGTGTCGATCTGAACGATCAAGTCGCCGGGGTTGAGGCGCGTGCCTGTTTCGACGGGCATCTTGGTGATGACACCAGATGCCTTCGATTTGACTTCAATGATGGCGATCGGCTCGATCACGCCATTGGCTTGCGCATCGATGATGATATCACGACGCGTAACGTTGGCGGTCTGCACGGTTGGCGCTTGGAGCTTGCGCGCGCAGGCTGCGGCGGCGAACAACAAAAGCGCCGCGCCGAGGGTTCGTCTCACGTGAGTTTCTCTCCTGAAATCGGCCTGGGGTGATGGCCGCGTGCTGGTCGGGCTGTCTGGGTATTGTACGCGCGGGGGGCGGGAACTGCTGGGGGTCCGAGAAGGCCTTTACGCTGGACGAAACCAGGGCCGCGCGGGCCAACGAACACCCTCATCATGGGGCAAAAAAAGAGGGGCGGGAAGAGTGTTCCCGCCCCTCGCATTACGGAACCTTACAGCCGGCTTACTGAAGGTCGCGGCCGATCACGGCCTCGATCTGTGCGCGCGCGTTGCGATAGTTCAGTCGCGCCTGAATGAGACCCTGGCGTGCGGCGACCAGATTCGACTGCGAGGTGAGCACGTCGAGGAAGGTACCGGCGCCGAGCGTGTAGCGCTGCTGGTTCACGCGGAGCGCTTCTTCGTTCGCGCGCACGCTGTTCTGCTGCACACGCACCTGCTCTTCCGCGTTGTGCATCAGGCCAAGCTGCGTGATGATCGTCTGCTGTGCGAAGAGCTTGTTGTCCTTGAGCGTTGCTTCCGCGTTCTCGAGGCTGATCTGTGCCGTCTGGATCGCGTTCTCGCGCTGATACCGATTGAAGATCGGGTAGCTCAGGTTGAAGCTGGCGCTGCGTTGATACGGATACGGATTGCTGTTGAAGCCGTAGAGCGAAGACGGTGCGTTGCCCGCGAGCCCAAGGTTTACGGACAGCGTGGGGAAGTAAGCGGTCTTGGCGGATTTGATCGATGCGTTGGACGACACGATCTGTGCTTCGTTCTGTCGGACGGCTGGACCAGCGAGCGCGAGACCCATCACCGCGGCACTGTCGACCGGCGCCATCGTGTGATCGAGCGTATCGGTGGGATTCGCGGTGATCATGTAGTTCGTGCCCGCCAATCGGGTCAGCGCGGCGTTCGCCGTCTTCAGGCTCTGTTGCGCGGTGAGAATCGCCAGCTGTGCATTCCCGACCTGCACGACGCTGTTGAGCGAATCCGCAATGTTGGCGGCGCCGGCGTTGACCTTGGCGACCGTCATCTCGAGCTGCTGCTTCGCGACAGCGAGTTGCGCCTGCGCGGCCGAAAACTGCTCGTTGGCCGCGAGGGCGGCGTTGTACTGCGTCTTGACCTGAAATGCGAGGCTGAATTCCGTCGTGACCTGCGACGCCTGCGCGGCATTGGCATCGGCCTGTCGAGCCTTGATGTCGGCGAACGTCTTGCCGCCGTCGAACAGCGTGATCTGCGAAGTGAGTCCGGTGCTGTACTGCCACGAGGGCGTATACGGCACGAGCGTACCGCTCTGACCGATACGGTCGCCTGCGCTGATGCTCTGCCCGGCCGACGCGGTGAGCGTGGGGTACAGGTTCGCGCGCGTTGACCGGATCAAATTGGACGCCGAACGAACGGAATTCGCCGCCGTGATAGCCGCGATGTTGTTCTGCTTGGCCAGCGAGACCGCTTCCGCCATCGAGATGGGACGGGCGGACGGATCAGCCACTACCTGCTGCGCACCCAAAACGGCAGGCGCCGCGAGCAATGGAATCAATTTCCTGAACATGTTCTCTTGGGCTCCTTGGCCTGCTCCGCCTGACGACGCGCGTCGTGTTCCTTTCTGCGCGAATCAAGCTGCGTCAATTGATCTTTCGTGAGGACCTGCTCGAGCTGCGTACGGAAGTTGGTGCGAATGGTGTCCAGCTTGGGACGCTGCGGCGACATCACGGCGCGCATCAGACAATCCTGCTGGAACATGAGCGAGTCGACCGCCACACGCTGCTGCTGCGAGAGGCCCAACTCGTCATAAAACTTGGGTCGTGGTGCGAACTGTGAGACGACCTTCTCGTGGCTCAGGTATCGATCTGCCGAAAATCCGAGCGCGCCACCCACGAGGGTGGCGCCGAGAAGGAACATCAGCGCTGTTTGCTTTGAGCGCTGCATGCGGGCTCCTGGGAAGAACATCCAAAGAGATAACGAATCCGCGCATCGCGGTCGTTATCCAACGCCGGCCGAATGGCCGTCGATACAGGTACGGATGGCGAGGACAACATGTTGTCCACCGCGATGTCCGCCTCGAGCTGCCGGGCGCGGAACATTGCGACGCCAGCGGCGAGCAACAGAACGGCCGCCGCGGCCACCGCGGGACGGATCCATCGATCAAGCTCGGTCCACCATCCCAATTCCACGTCGGCGACGCGAGCCATGATCCGAGATTCGAGCTCGTTCCAATACGCATCGCCCGCAGGGGCAGCGTACAGCGAGCGGAGCCCGCGTGCTACCTCTTCGTCGTCGTTTGAAAGCAGTCGAAAATCCGTCATAGGTCGCTCCGTACGTCTTTCAAAATGCGGCGCAACGCCGCACGAGCGTGATGCAAGTCCGATCGGGCCGTGCCCTCCGGTATACCCAGCATCTCGCCGATTTCTCCATGGGTAAATCCTTCTACATCGTGCAACACGATCACAGATCGTTGACGGTCGGTGAGCTTGGTCAGCGCCATGTTGAGGCGCCGGCGCAGCTCGTCCGATTCGCCAGGATCCCGAAACGGCATCGGAATCGTTTCCGGCAGTTCATCCGCATCGCGGACTTTCCGCCGCCGCACCAGGTCCAGCGACGCATTGGCCATGATGCGAAACAGCCACGCGCCGAACGGCTGATCCGGAAGGAAACGGTCGAGCGCCTTGAAGGCGTGGAGGAAACCCTCCTGAACCGCGTCCTCCGCGTCCTCGTGCGTGAGCACGATCGCGCGGCATACCGCGTAGGCCCGACGCTGATGCAGCCGCACGAGCGCGGCAAACGACTCGCCGCTTCCGCGCTGCGCCGCAATTACCAGCGCTCGTTCGTCCGGCTTTCCGTCAGTGAATGACGTCATGCCGAACGGCGGCGACAGGGTGGTTGCGGTCATCAGACCATGCCCGGTATCCACCTTCATAAACGAGGACCGGAACCGAAACGTTGATGGTCAGCGGGCCGCATCCCCGGCGCCGGACGCCGCCGTGCCGGCGAGTCCAAGCGCGTCCGCGGACCGGCGCATCGCGTCGATGACGAACTGAATGTGCGTGTCGAGATCCACGCCAAGCTCCTGAACGCCAAGCAGCACGTCATCGCGATTCACACCTTTGGCAAATGCTTTGTCCTTCATTTTCTTGCGCACCGATTTCGCATCGACGTCGTGCACACTTCTCGACGGCTTCACGAGCGCAGTGGCCGTGATCAAGCCGGAGAGCTCGTCCACCGCAAAAAGCGTTTGAGCCATACGCGTTTCGCGCGCAACACCGCAGTACGTCGCGTGGCCTAGAATGGCCTGCAACACGTCCTCTGGCCAGCCACGCTCGCGCAGATGTCGTACACCCCAGCCGGGATGTTCTTCGGTCGCCGAATGCTCGGCGTTCGGATATCGCTCATAGTCGAAATCGTGAATCAATCCCGCCAGCGCCCAACGATCGGGATCTTCACCGAAATGTTCGGCATAGGCGCGCATTGCGGCCTCGACGCCAAGCATGTGCTTTCGGAGCGACTCACTGGCAGTGTACTCATGCATCAAAGCGAGCGCGTCCGCACGGGAGGGAAGCGGAGCAGGGGAGGACATGGGTCCAAATATAGGCCGAGGACGGCGTCTCGCGAACGTTTTTTAGTGGGCGTTGGCCCGCTTCTGCCGCTCAGCTCGTGATCTTGGGCATTGGCGGCGTTCGCCGCGACGCGATGTCATCCGACACCGTCGCCAGCGTGCGCAGGTCAAACGGTTTCAATAGGACGTGACAGCTCGTGCTCGCCACAAAGGCCGAGACAGCCGGCGACTCCACCTCACCCGTACAAAAGAGTAGGCGGTCCAACAGTTCAGGCCGGATGTCTCGCAGCGCAGCATGGAGCTCGATGCCCGAAATCCCAGGCATCTTCACGTCGGAAATCACCAAGTCGAACGGCTCGGCGCCGCCAATCAGCCGTTCCACCGCGCCGAGGCCGTCGGCTGCCTGGGAGACCACCCACCCGCGGCGCTGATAGAAGCGCGTGAGCGCCTGCCGGATCGTTGCCTCGTCGTCGATGATCAGGACGCGCCGCGCCCCGGCAGTGCCCTCAGTGGCCTCACTGCCGGCCGTTGGTACGTTCGGGAGGACTGTCTGGCTCTCGAGCGGGATCCGCACGGAGAAGTGCGCCCCGGTGCCTTCCTGCGCATCGCGATTCCGAGCCTCGATCCGCCCGCCATGCTGCTGGATCACGCCTCGCGTGACCGGCAGGCCGAGTCCCGTGCCTTGGCCGGTCGGCTTGGTCGCGAAGAACGGCTCGAAGATCCGCGGCAGCACGTCTAGAGGAATCCCCGGACCGTCGTCGTGGACGTCGATCTGAAAGCTCTGCCCATCGCGGGCGGCGGTCAGCCAAACGTTGCCGCCTGGCCCGGCGGCCTGGGCTCCGTTCATGACCAGGTTCGTGACGACCTGCTCGATTCCGGCGCGATCGATCGGGAGCAGCGTTGAATCGCCCTCGATCAACGAATGCAGCGTGACAGACAGCTCGGAGAGCTGCGGTTCGAGCGCGCGGGTCAGTTGCGCAAAGAATGGACACGACTCGATGGGCTCGCGAACCGCGTCACGCGTACGCGCGAACGAGAGGAGATCGCGCACGATCGACCGCGATCGGCGCGCCTGCTGTGCAATGATGGTCAACGCCTCGTGCTCTTCGGCCCGATTTTCGTGATCGAGGAGGTCTTCGGTGAAGAGGAGGATGGCGGAGAGCGGATTGTTCAACTCGTGCGCGACGCCGGAAACGAGTTCGCCGAGTGCGGCGAGCCGCTCCGATTGTCGGAGCGCTTGCTCGGTTGCGCGCAGCACGGTGACGTCTTCGACGTAACCGTCGAGGTATTCGATCTTTCCGCACGAGGCGCGCTGGGCGTACACCCACACACGAATCGTGATCAGCTGATCGTCTTTGCGCTTCCAGCGCAACTCGGCGGGAGTACCAGCCGGGCGCTGATCGTAGTCATTGAGCCAGCGCTGCCGTTCTGCGGCGTCCGGGTACAGCATGACGACATTGGACGCGAACAACTCCTCGGCGGTGTAGCCCACCATGGCGCAAAGCGCGGGGTTTACCGTGACGAACGAGCCGTCGTAGGTCACGCGGTAGATGCCGAACGGAGAGTTGTCGACGACGGACCGGTAGCGATCCTCGCTCACGGGGACAGGGGCTGCGGTGAAGTTGGCCGTGCGCAACGGAGTGCTACGCTGACGAGCTTGCTGCCTGTGTCAGACGATCTGTTGGTGATCCAGGTTACCGACTAGGCGCCACTGCGCGTCGGTGACTCTCGAATTCCGCGCGACGCCGACATGCGCAGACATCGCGCGTTACACAATTCTGTTACGCAACATCCGTGATGGCCCGGGGTTGGACCCGTTGCCAAGCGATGTCGCGTTTCGATGGGCCGATGCAGGTCGCGAACGCACGCCCATCCTGCGCTTCGATATCTCTAATGATGCGTCTTTGTCACGCCGCGGCTTTGTCCGCGCTCCTCAGTGTCGTCTCGGTTCAGCGGGCCAATGCCCAAGCGACGGACAGTCTCGTACCTCCCGCCGGAACATGGGGCGCCGAGGTTTCGGAAATCAGCTACGGGGGGACGGTGCTGCGCTTCACGTCGTCGCGCAGCGCATGGCTAGTCGGCTTCACTGCGAATACCAGCCACCTGGATCGCGCCGCGGTGGGTGTGTTCGACGGCGCGAACACCAGTTCGTCGGGCCTGACCCTACAACTCGGTCATCGCTGGTATGTCGCGACGGCGGCTGGCGACCCACACATGCGCGTCACCTACGGAGTTGGCGCCCTCGGTAGTTGGCAGAGAGCCGAGTACGGAAACGATCAAAATGATCGGCAATTGAGCGGCGGCGGGTATGGCGAGTTAGGCGCGACGTGGTTCTTCACGCGCCATCTGAGCTTGGGCGCCATTGGTCAGCTCACGGCCGCTGCGGGACGCGAGCGCCAACATGTGCGGACCGTCATGCCCGACGGAGCGACAGTGACTCAATCGACGACCGTCAATACCTGGTCGCTCGGCGCGAACCTCGTGCGGGTGTTGGCGGCCGTGTACTTCTAGGCCTCTGCCAGACCGTGGGTTGGAGGTCTAGGATACTGGCGATGCCGCATCTTCGTTCAGTGCGTCTGCGGGATCCGGAAGCCGCCGCAGACTCGCCGCGCTTTCCGTTCAGCGTTCCGATCATCCGCAACCTGCCGGAGCTTCAACTCAGCCCGACGGTGACGTTTCTCGTCGGCGAGAACGGCTCGGGAAAGTCGACGTTGATGGAGGGAATCGCGGCGGCGTCGCAGCTGCCGACCGTCGGCAGCGAAAGCGTGGAGCTGGATGCGACGCTGGATGCGCAGCGGCGATTGGGAAGCGCGCTGAAGCTGGTGTGGAATCAGCGCGTGCGCCGCGGGTTCTTTCTTCGCGCCGAGGACTTCTTCGGCTTTACCAAATCGTTGGCGAAGATGCGCACCGAGCTACTCGAACGGCTCGCGTCGGTCGACACGGAAATGGCCGATCGCTCGGCGTACGCGCGCGGTCTGGCCAAAGGACCAGCGGCCGCGTCGCTCGCCGACATGGAACGCCGGTACGGCGTCAACCTCGACGAGAATTCGCACGGACAGAGCTTTCTCAAGCTCTTTCAGTCGCGATTCGTACCCGACGGTTTGTATTTGCTGGACGAACCGGAAGCGCCGCTATCGCCGCAAAGCCAGCTGGCGCTGATGTCGATGATCGGCGACATGATTCAGGAGAACGCGCAGTTCGTCATTGCGACGCACTCGCCGATCCTGTTGGGCTATCCTGGCGCCACGATCTATTCGTGCGATCAGGTCCCAATGGCCCGCGTGGAGTTCGACGATCTGGATCACGTCGTGATCACGCGGGACTTCTTGAACGCGCGCGAGCGTTTTCTCAAATACCTCTAGAACACGCTCGCGCTGCGAGGGCCGTGCGTTACTTCGTTACTTCGTCGCTTCGGCGCCCGGCTTTTCGTGGGCGTACTTGGCGTTCGTCATGGAGACGATCGTACGAACGATGCCAAAGAGCACGATGGCGCCGATGACGAGGCCGAGGAAGGCGGCCTTGGTGTCAGGGCCAAACGTGTGGGATTCGGTTGCGTGATTCTGTGCCATGGGATGGGAAGGGTCAGGCGACGCGGACGGAGTTCATGACGTCGTTCTTTTGAAGCTTGTTCATGACGTCGAGGCCCCCAGTGATCTGGCCGAAAACGGTATGAACGCCGTTCAGATGCCTGGTGTTGTCTTCGCTCAGCACCATGAAGAACTGGCTGCCGCCAGTGTCCTTTCCAGCGTGCGCCATGGAGAGAGCACCGACGCTGTGCTTGTGCGGATTGCCAGACGTCTCGCACTTGATCTTGTAGCCAGGACCGCCAGTTCCGATGCGCGGATCGCCCGGCGCGAGATCCTTCGAGAGCGGATCGCCGCCCTGCACGACGAAGTCGGCGATGACGCGGTGGAACTTCACGCCGTCGTAAAACCCGCTGTTCGCGAGCTTTTCAAAGTTGGCGACCGTAATCGGCGCTTCCTTGTCGAACAGGTCGGCGACGATGGTGCCTTTGTTGGTCTCGAAAGTGGCTGTCTTTGACATTCGCCAAAACTAGCAGATCCACAATGCTGGATGCTAGCCGGGCAACGCCGCGCACCGGCTGCGCCGGTCGTTACAAGACCGTTTTGGCAAACGGACAGATATCGTTCAGAAAGCAGATCTCGCACTTTGGGCGGCGGGCGTCGCAGATCTGACGGCCGTGCTCGATCAAGAGGTGCGACAGCATGGTCCAGCGCTCGCGTGGGAAGAGCTTCATCAGGTCCTGCTCGACCTTGACTGGATCGGTCTGTTTCGTGAGTCCAAGTCGATGGCTCACGCGCCCGACGTGCGTATCGACGACCACGCCTTCGTTGCGATCGAATGCGTTTCCGAGCACGACGTTGGCAGTCTTTCGGCCGACGCCGGGAAGCTTTACGAGCGCGTCCATTTCGTTCGGGACGCTCCCGCCGTGGTCTTCTGCGACGCCCGTGGCCATGCCGATCAGGCTCTTCGTTTTCGCGCGGAAGAACCCAGTGGACTTGATGATCTCCTCGAGCTCCTCGGGATTTGCCGCCGCGAGTGCTTCAGGCGTCGGATACCGCTTGAAGAGCGCCGGCGTCACCATGTTCACGCGCTTGTCGGTGCACTGCGCGCTGAGAATGGTGGCGATGAGGAGCTGAAACGGACTCGTGAAATCGAGCGCGCAGTGCGCGTTCGGATAGTGTTTCGCGAGACGATCGTAGATGACGGCGGCGTTTTCCGGTGTAGCGGTCTTTTTCCCGGCCGCCTTCTTCGCTGCCGGCTTTTTCGCCGCCGGCTTTTTCGCTACCACGTTTTTCGCCTTCACATTCTTCGCTGCTTTCTTGCGTGACGCCACGAATTACTCCTCGATACCGGCGAAATGGCGAAGACGGTCGACCGCTTCGTGGAGCTGCCGTTCAGTGAGCTCGAGCTCCTGATTGGCGCCGTCCTCGTCGATCCAACCTTCGCGCATCGAGACCGCAACCTGATTGAGATACCGAATCTTGGTAAGAATATCCTCGGTCGCTCGGCGAAGCTTGAGGAATCGACGCTTCTCGGCGAGCGCGCGCCGGTGACGGAGTGAGAGGTCCTGCGGCGAAAGGCGCCGAGCGAATTCCAGCACCTCGTCGCGCGTGCGTCCAGGGATCGGCGCTCGGTCGGGCATTCCGGTCTCGCCTGTCGCTTCATCGGCGAACCATAACCGCCCCAAATACTCGATGCCGTCGAACGACACGCGACACGTCACCGTGTATCGCCGGTTCTCGAACTCGATCGTGGAGACGTACGGTTGTGCGAACGACTCGGGTTGAGGCATACGAGACAGCTGTGCCCTATGGCGAGGTGGATTCGAGAAATAGACGAATGGGCGCGAACAACGCTTCAGGTTGCTCGACGTACGGAACGTGACCCGCGTCATCGATTACCACGAAGCTCGCATGCATTGCCTGTGCTGCCGCCTCAGACGAGGCCAACGGGATGGGATCCTGTCGACCGTGCAGGATCAGGGTCGGAATCGATAGGGAGTCCAGCTGCCCGGGAGCCAAGAGGTCGAAGTCGCCGAGGCTTTCCCAGACAGATTGCTGCACGCGTCCAGTGACGCGAAACGGCGTGAGATTTTGCGCGGCCGAGGGGTGCGCGAAGTACCCGGCAACGCTCAACTCGAAGTTGCGCTGCCGATAGGCTTCGGCGTCGCGTTCGCGAAGTCCGGACTGAGCCAGCTGCTCTCGGAGCGCGGCGACGTCGGCGCCGGCCTGACGCCGGGCGAACTCCGTTTCGAACTGTCGCCGATACTCGCGATTCACGGGAGCGGGATCGATGAGAACCAGGCGTCGCGGCACGTGCCTCGCGCGTCCGGCCGTGGCTTCGATGGAATACAGCATGGCGAGCAGTCCGCCCCACGAGTATCCAACGATCGATGGCGCGGCCAGGCCCAACTCGCCGATGACGCGATCGAGGTCGGCTACGTGGGTCTGCCAGGTGATCGGCGCGCGATCGTCGGTCTTCGACTGTCCTCCGCCACGTTGGTCGTAGAACACCAGATCGAATTGGTCGCCGAGCTCGAGTAACTGCGGCAGGAGGTAGTCGTGGTGCGCGCCGGGTCCGCCATGGAGCACGAGGAGCGGTGATCCGCCAGGCTTGCCGTACTTCGCCCAGTAGAGTGGAACGTCGGTCGTCTGCGTGAAGCCCTGTTCACGCGGCGGTGGAATTGGCGGCATGGCGGGGAAGATAAGCGAAGGGCCGAGAGCGCGATCGCGCCCTCGGCCCTTCGAATTCTCTAACGTCGTTCGACCTAGCGCCGAGTGCGGAGCACCGGCGACTAACCCTTACTTACAAGCCGGCTCGCCTTCAGCCGCGGTCGTGATCGTCGGGTTGGTCGTGTTGATGCTGATACCGCAGGGCTGCGTGGCCGGGAGCTGCGAGTGCGTCACCGTCGCCGTCCAGTAGCCCGAGCCAGCAACGATCGTCGGCGAGCTGACGCCAGTCGAGCTCTGGAACTTCAGGTCCGTGATCGTCTGCGTGTACTTCGAGCTATCCGAGAAGAATGCTTCTTCCGCCGTCACGAGGTTACGGAGGTCGGACTTCATCGCGGTGACGTATGCCTTCGACTTCGTGTTCGCGAACTTCGGAATTGCGATCGCGGCCAAGATGCCGATGATGACGACGACGATCAGAAGTTCGATCAGGGTAAAGCCCTTGCGATTGCGTAGCATGTCGGTCCTTAGAAGGTAGGGGTCTTTCAGAAAGCACTACAGTCAGCTGTAGTCGTGTTTGTCGGTTCCGGGCCCAAGTAAAGCAAGGAGGGGACCCGACCAGTCCGCTCGGCGTATGTGCTTGTTTATCAAGCACATAGCTTTGACTGTCGACCCGGGAAAAACGCTTGGGACACCTGCCATTTGCACGATTCAGTGCAAAGTGCGTGTCGAGAAACGGCGTTTGGCCGCTCAGAGCGACGCCGCGATCCTCGCCGTTGTCGCGTGGATCGCGACCGTTCCCTCGATCGGCTGTCCGTACCCGCCCGCGATAGTGATCGCAACGGGCAGCCCTACCTCGCGGCACTGCTCCAGGACCATCGCATCGCGACGGGCGAGGCCATCGAAGGTCAGCGACAGGCGGCCGAGCCGATCGGACTCGTGCGCGTCGGCGCCCGCCAGGTACACCACGAGATCCGGACGTGACTCGGCGAGCACACGCGGGAGCGCTGACGCCAGCAAGGCGAGGTACGTGTCGTCGTCGGTTCGATCGTCGAGCTCGACGTCGAGTCGGCCCGGCACTTTGTGGAATGGATAGTTGCGGCCACCGTGCATGCTGAAGGTGAAGACGCTGTCGTCGCTGGCGAACACGGCGTGAGTCCCGTTCCCCTGATGCACGTCGAGGTCGATGATCGCCGCGCGCTCGATTCGACCCTCGCGCTGCAAAACGCGGATCGCGATCGCAACGTCGTTGAACACGCAGAACCCTTCGCCGTGATCAGGAAAGGCGTGGTGCGTTCCGCCCGCGAGGTTCATGGCAACGCCGTGGTCGACCGCAAATCGCGCCGCCTCGAGCGTTCCGCCCGCCGCGCGATACGAACGTTCGACCAAACCCTCTGACCACGGGAATCCAAGCTTCCGCTCTTCGTCGCGCGTCAGTTGCCCGTGAATGAAACGGTCGACGTAGTCGGTGGTGTGAACGAGCAGCAGCTCGTCGCGCGTCACGCGCGCAGGGTCGTGCATGTTCTCGGGCTGCACGATTCCGTCAGCAAGTACGCGCTCGCGGAGCAGCGCGTACTTGGCGATTGGAAAGCGATGACCGTCGGGAAGGGGGAACGTGTACTTCGCGCTCGACCAGGCGTGCAGCGGCATGGGCGCGTTGCCGACCGGTCAGCCGCCGCGCTTGCCGAGCTTCACTGTGAGCGGCAACCGCTTTCCGTCGCGCAGCACGACGATCGTGACTTCATCGCCCGGCTTGTGCGCGTAGAGGGCATCAGAATACTGGTATAGGTCCTTCACCGGCTTGCCGCTGAACTCGACGATGATGTCGCCGGCTTTGAGACCGCCGATGTCGGCAGGACTGCCCGCGCGAACACCCGTGAGCTTGAGGCCAGGGATGTCGCCGCCGGCCATATCAGGAATGGAACCGAGGTAAACGTCGGTCCCTTCGCGTGAGCTCGACTGCACCGGAGCAGCGACACGCACGTACGTCAATCGTGCCGGACGATTGGCGATGTCGCGCACGACTCGTTCGGCGAGGGTCACGACGCGTGCTTCACCTTCGGCGTTGATCTTTTCCGGCGTGTCCGATGCACGATGATAGTCATCGTGCAGGTCGGTGAAGAAGTGCAGCACCGGAATGTTCTTCGCGTAGAACGAGCTGTGGTCCGACGGGCCGAAGCCGTCGCCCTGCGCCGTGATCTTGAGATTTGTCGTGGCATTCGCGCGTTCGATCATCGACGGGAGCTCCGTCGCCGTCGCCACGCCGTACACGATCAGCTTGTCGTTCTTGAGCCGGCCGACCATGTCGAAGTTGACCATGGCATCGATGCTGTCGAGCGGCACCGGGCCGTGTTCAACGAAGTATGATGAGCCGAGTAAGCCCTCTTCTTCGCCGGAGAAGTTGGCGAAGATGACAGAGCGCTTGGTTGGCGTTACGGCGAGGAGACGTGCGAGCTCGAGGACCGCGGCAGTTCCCGAAGCATTGTCGTCGGCCCCACGTCGCACGGCGGTTTTCAGGTCTGGGTCGAGCGCGCCATCCGTCGACGTGCCGAGGTGATCGAAGTGCGCGCCGATAACGACGTACTGTCCGCGGAGCGCCGGATCGCTGCCTGGGAGAATCGCGAAAACGTTCTGCGTCTGCAGCGACGGACTTGGGCCGTTGTGCGCCGGCGGCCGGGCGACGAATTGCTGGATGTAGCCGGGCGCCGATTCCTTCAGGCCAAGCGATTGGTAGCGTCGCGCGAGGTACTTCGCCGCGTCGTTGTTGCCCTGCGTGCCGGTGAGTCTTCCGGCGAGTAGGGGGCTCGCGAGGTATTCGATGTCGCGACGAATCGCGAGCGAGTCGGGAATGCCGGCGCGCGGCGTGGCGGCCGTGGAACCGGCATTCTGACAGGCGAGTTGCGCGGCAGCGGCGCCGAGCACGGAGAGGCGAACGAACGAACGGTACATCATGAAACTCTTGAAAACTCGAATGAGAACAGTGTCACACGTGGCGGGAGGAGCCGTCAGCGTGCGGTGAAGTCGGTGCTGGTCGTGACCTCGCGGCAAACGTCGGCGAGCAGCGTCGACGTTCTGTCGACGTCGTCGAGGCTCACCAGTTCGTTGGGCGAGTGCATGTAGCGATTGGGAATGGACACGAGACCGGTGGCAACGCCTTCGCGGGCGATATGGATCGCGTCGGCGTTGGTCGCCGTGTCGCGCCCGGCGGCGTGGAGCGAATACTTGATTTTCGCGCGATCGGCGGCGCCGCGAACGAGCTCGAACACGACGGGCGAGATCACGCCGCCGCGACTGAGCACCGGGCCGCCGCCAATGCGATGATCGCCGAGTTCTTTCTTCTCGATGTTCGGATGATCGGTCGCGAACGTGACGTCGACGACGATGGCCATCTGCGGATTGATGCAGTTGGTGCACACGAGCGCGCCGCCGCCGTGCCAGGCGATTTCTTCCTGCGTCGTTGCGCAAGCCACGACGCGCGCCGATCCAGGGTTCTGGCTGTATCGTCTCAAAGCTTCGAGGACGACAAAGGCACCAATGCGATCGTCGATCGAGCGCGACACGATGCGGTTGTTCGGAAAGTCGATCGTCTTCGAGTCGATGACACCCGGATCGCCGACGCTCAGACGTCCTTCGGCTTCCGCACGATTCGAGGCGCCGATGTCGACCCAGATGTCGGTCATCTTCGACGCGTGTTCGCGATCGGCAGGCTTGATCAGGTGAATCGGCTTCTTGCCGACGACACCGAGAACGTCGCCGCCGCGTCCGAGGAATCGGATCCGCTGACCGACGAGCACCTGCGGATCCCATCCGCCGATCGGGCCTGGATAGACGAAACCGTCGTCGTCGATGTACTGCACGATGACGCCGATCTCGTCGATATGGCCGTCGAGCATGATGGTGGGCGAACCGCTCGGATTGACCTCGGCCATGCTGTTGCCAGCGACGTCGGTCGTGACACGTTCGGCAAAGGTGGCGGCCTCTTCACGCCAGACGCGGGCGGCTGGTCCTTCAAAGCCCGACGGTGCAGGCGTGTCCAACAAACGCTTCAAAAATGCGAGCGAGCCCGGGCTCAGCATGTCGTGATAGGAATGAGGTTTGTAGGCATCCTTGAAATGTGTTGCCCGCCATCACGAGATGGAAGACAACTGCGGCGCGCGGAGCACCGCGACCTACTCAGTCGAGCTTTCGGATGGGAAAAACGAGGAAGCTCAGGCCGAGGATCACCAGGCCCGCGACGTACCAGCGCAGGTCTTCGGTGAGACCGTAGTACAGAATTCCGAAGCACGCGACCATTTGACCGAACAGCCATCCGTGCAGGCTGTCGGGAATTCCCATCGACTCGCGGCGCCGGCGAGCCCAGCGGCTGTTGTAGAAGCGCATGTCCACCATCTGGACGAGGGCGTACAGCCAGGTCAAAACACCGACGCCACGCAGCTTGGAGATCAGGATGGGCGGCGCGTGGTACGTCTCACCAAGCGTGTGAAAGACGTACACGGCGAGTCCAAAGAAGAGCGACACCGCGAGAAAAATGGCGCGCACGCGCGTGAGTCGGTCTGGCGTGAGCCAGTGACGCCGCTCGTCGATCGCGTTGGTAGACGGTCCTAGACCCGCGACTGGTGGAACCATGACTCGCCCTCGATGGAATTCACGGGCGCTCTAGCGACTACGCTCGAAGACAGCCCGTCCTGCAATATAAGTGGCGATCACCTGCGCGCCGAGAATCTGTGCATCCGGAACCGTCATGATGTCGCGGTCGAGGATCACAAAATCCGCGTATTTTCCGGCGGTCAGCGAGCCCGTGAGCGTTTCCTGGAAGCCGGCGAAGGCTGGCCAAATGGTCATGGACTTGAGGGCTTCCTCACGCGTCATTTTCTGTTCCGGAAACCAGCCGCCCGGCGGCCAGCTGTTGTCGTCCTGGCGCGCGACGGCGGCGTGGAAGGAAAACAGCGGATTCACGCGCTCGACGGGAAAGTCGCTGCCGTTCGGAATGATGACGCCGGTATTCAACAGCGATCGCCAGGCGTACGCCCCAAAGCTCCGCGCGTAGCCGAGCCGGTTTGGCGCCCAGTACATGTCACTCGTCTGGTGGACGGCCTGCATCGACGGGATCACGCCGAGCTGGGCAAAACGTGGCACGTCGGCATGGTCGAGGATCTGGACGTGCTCGATGCGGAAGCGATGGTCGACCGTCCGCACCGCCTTGAGCGCGGCTTCGTACGCGTCGAGCGCGACGCGATTGCCGCGGTCGCCAATGGCGTGCGTTCCAACCTGAAAGCCGTGCTGCAGCGCGCGGGTGGAGACGTCGAGCAGATGTGCCGGTGTGGTCTTGAGTAGACCCGAGTTCTTCGGATCGTCGGTGTACGGGTCGAGCAGGGCGGCGCCGCGCGAGCCCAGCGCACCGTCGGCGTAGAGCTTGATCGATCGAATCCAGAGGTGGCCGTCATAGAGCGCGCTCTGGGGGCCGCGCTGGAAGTAGTGCTCGATCGCCGCGCTGTCGTCGGCGATCATGGCGTACACGCGCAGACTGAAGGTTCCGGCCTTGGCGAGCTCCTCGAAGACGTCGAGCACGTCGCGCGGCTCGCCGGGATCGTGAAGCCCCACGAGTCCGTATCTGTTCGACTCGGCGATCGCAGCGAGCGTGGCGCTCCGCATTTCGTCGTGTGACATCGGTGGAACCACACGATCGATCAGACTCATCGCGTTGTCGACGAACACGCCGGTCGGTTCGTTATTCGCGCCGCGCTCGATGCGTCCGCCGGCAGGATCCTTCGTCGCGGCAGTTACGCCGGCGGCTCGCATTGCTGCGGTGTTGGCGAGAACCGCGTGTCCGTCGATGCGCTCGAGCACGACGGGATTGTTCGGCGAGATGCGCGTCAGCGCTTCGTGCGTGGGAAAGCGCGTGTCGCCCCATTTGTTCTGATCCCAGCCCCGTCCGATGATCCATCGCCCGGCGGGCGTGTCTTTGCTCCGCGCGGCGACGCGATTGACAATTTCATCATACGATCGGGTGTCGGTGAGATCGATGCTGCGCAGGAACTCCCCAAGTCCGAACAGGTGTGCGTGCGCGTCGATCATTCCTGGGATGATCGTCTGCCCACCGGCGTCGAGCATGCGGGTCGAGGCGCCCTTGAGCAGCAACGCTTCGCGTTCCGATCCGACGAACTGAATCTTGCCTTCGCGAATCGCCATCGCGCTCACGAACGGATGCGAGTCGTCGACGGTGTAGATGCGGGCGTGTGTGACGATCAAATCGGCCGACGGAGGATTCGTGCGCTGCGCCGGGAGGGGGACGGAGACGGCGGGCACCACGAAGAGCGCCGCACAGGTAGCGGCGAGGGTCGCAAAACGTGTCATGAGCGAAGGTTCAAGTTCCGGGGATGCGAGTCCAGATGATGACGGCGCCGCAGTTCACGGTGCTGTTCATCTTATTGTACTCGGCAGGGAGCCCTGATGCGCCGGCGTACATCTCGACGCCTTCTACGTCACTCACCGGCATGTCGTCGACGCTGAAGCCATTCGCCTGAATGCCGTCGATGAAAAACTGCGGCGGGCAGCCACGCGCGGTGCGGGCAAAGCGCAGAATGGCACGACCGTTCTCGCCCGGGATGATCACTGCGCCGGGGATCATTCGCATCATGTCGCTGAGCAAGCTGGGATTGCGCTTTTCGATCTGCCCGCGCGTGATGAAGTGCCCGATCCCCTGTTTTCGTCGCGCCTCGAACGCGTCGAGCTGCCGGAGATGTTCGGCGTCAGCCTGCGACACGACGCCTTTGAGTTTTTGCGCGACGACGGTGAGCGTCACGTCGACCTCGGTGGTGTCGTCGCGCGGAACCAGGATCGACAGGATCACTGGCGAGAACGAAAGCCGGCGAAAGGACACGTCCGCTGCGCCGGCGACGAGCGACGTCAGAAGGAACTTGCCGAGCGAATCGGTGCGCACGGTTACCGACGCGCTCGGAACTGTCACCTCGACGTTCGCGATCGGCGAGCCGATGTCGTCTTTGACGACACCGGTGACTGAGCCACGGCTCTGTGCGGCGAGCGAGGCCGCGGCGCCAGCGATCAGAATGCCCGAGGCCAAAAGACTACGGACGGAACGGCGAGTGAATCGAATCGGCTGTGCTGGCGACATGTGGCCCCCCTTCCAAGACCAACGATCGACGCACGAAGCGTCGGTATACCTCAGATCTGACGCTTCTTCCGCGCAATGAGGTACACGGGAAGCGCCAGCAGAACGAGGTACGCGATCATCGCAACGAGCGCGCTCGCGGACCCAAACGTCTTCGACATGTCGAGGGCCGTGTCGAGACCCTTCGCCTGCAGTCCAGCCAGGACCACTCCAGTGATGGCGCCACCGGCGATGAGTCCGGATGAGAAGAGAACTCCTGGACCGGAATCCGCGTCAACTCCTTCGCGTTCCTCGCGCGTCATGCGTCGATCGACGAGCCAGCGCAGCGCGCCGCCCATGAACATCGTGGCCGACGTCGAGATTGGCAGATACACACCGACGGCGACCGGCAGGGACGGAATGCCGACGAGCTCCATCGCGATCGCGAGGAATGCGCCGATCAGGATGAGTCCCCATGGGAGTTTTTGTGTAAGGATTCCATCAACTACGAGGGCCATGATCTGACCCTTCGGCGACTCGAGCTTGTCGATCTCCCGTCCGTCGTAGTTCACGCGCTCGCGGCCGCCCAACCCGGGGTCGACGAGGTAGCGAATGGCGCCGGCGTCATCGACGAGATACTTGCCGGCAGGCGCCGAACCGACCTGCTCGTAGAGATGGCCAATGCGGAACGTCGGGCCGGCTGCGTTGGCGGCGGCTGGGTTGAGTCGTCCGCCGCCAAGCGCGTATCGGCCGGTCTCGATGCTGTTCACGGCGACGCCCGGAAAATCGCGCACGACGATCGTCGTCTTGGCTTCGTTGAGGAAGTAGATCACGCCGCCGACGAGCAGCGCCGAGATCGTCACGCCAAAGAGCAGGCCGACTTGCTGGCGCGCTGGTGTGGCCCCAACGAGAAATCCCGTCTTGAGATCCTGCGACGTTGCGCCTGCGGTTGCCGCGGCAACGCACACGACGCCACCGATCGAGAGCGCGAGCACGCGATACTCGATGCCGACCCAGCCGGCGGCGAGAAACATGAGCGACGTGAGCAACAGTGTCGCGACGGTCATGCCCGAGATCGGATTCGACGAACTGCCGATCTGCCCGGTGATGCGGCTAGACACAGTGACGAATAGAAACGAGAAGAACAGCGCGAGGAGCGCGCCGGCGATGTTGATGTGAATCTGTGGCAGCAACACCATCGCGAGTCCGCATACCACCGCACCGACCACGACGACGAGCATGGGCATGTCGCGTTCGGTGCGTCGTGTATTGTCGGTACTGCCCGAGCCGCTGAAGTCGCGCAGTCCGGCAACCAGCGCCTGCCAAATCGTGGGCAGCGTACGCGCGAGGCTGATCAGTCCAGCGGCGGTCACCGCGCCAGCGCCGATGTAGTAGATGTAGTTCGAGCGAATCTCGCTGGCGCTCATGTCAGCGATGAGCTTGTTCGCCGGGAAGATCGCCGTGGTGAAGCCGGAGCCGAAGAACTTGATCGCCGGAATGAGCGTGAACCACGCGAGCACGCCGCCGCCGAACAGGTATCCGGAAATGCGCGGTCCGATGATGAAGCCAACACCGGTCAGTTCAGGACTGATCTCGGCTTGTATCTCACCGAAGAGCTGTGCGCGGCCACCAGCGATGGCGCGTTGGAATGTGTGTTTGGGTACTTCGAGCCAGAAGTGAAAGCCCGATGTCAGGAACTTGTATAGCGCGCCGAGCCCAAAGCCCATGAACACCGTCTTGGCTTGAACTCCGCGCTGTTCTCCGACGATCAGTACCTGGGCACACGCCGTCCCTTCGGGGTACTTGAGGTTGGCGTGTTCTTTCACGATCAGACTGCGCCGCAGCGGAATCATGAACACCACGCCGAGGATGCCGCCCACGACGCCAATCGCGGTCACGGTCGACCACGGCAGGTTGTAACCGAGAAGGAGCAGCGCGGGCAGGGTGAACGAGATTCCGGAGGCGATGGATTCGCCTGCGGATCCCGTGGTCTGCACCATGTTGTTCTGTAGAATGGTGGCCGGTGGACGGCCCAGAACTCGCGAGATGTACCTGAAGATCGTGATCGAGAGAACCGCGACCGGAATCGAGGCGCTCACGGTGAGACTCACCTTGAGCGCGAGGTACACACTCGAGGCGGCGAACAGCAGTCCGAGAATGACCCCGAGGATGATGACGCCAGGCGTCAGTTCCGCGGGGTCGTCGGTTGCGGACACGTACGGCGAGTGCACAGCCTCGTCGGCAGCAGCAGAGGGATGAGTCATGCGCGGGAATATGAGAGGCGGGCAACGAAGGGCGATAGAGCCCGGAATGAGTAGCTTTCGGCGCATGACACGATTCTCAATCGCCGCCGTGCTCGCGGTCCTCGGAACCGGAACTCTCGCCGCGCAGCAACCGAACCGCGACAGCGTGTCGGCGCCAATCCGCGACATCCGCTACGACGTGACGTTCATGAAGTCGAACGGCACGCGCCGGATCATTGATGTCGCGATGACGTTTGCGACATCGGGATCCACGCCAGTTGTGTTGTCGCTGCCTGCGTGGACGCCCGGTGCATACGAGATCAGCAACTTCGTCCGGTGGGTCGACGGCTTCGAAGCAGCGAATGAAGACGGAAAGCCGTTGGTGTCGGACAAACTGGACTACGACACGTGGCGCATTCGCCCCGCCGGTGCCAAGTCGGTCCGCGTGAGCTTCAAGTACCATGCGGATACGCTCGACAACGCGATGTCCTGGGCGAAGCCGGATTTTCTGCTGTTCAACGGGACGAACCTGTTTCTGTACCCCGAGGGCAGCTCGCTCGACTTCCCCGCGACGGTTGCGGTGCACACCGAGGCGGATTGGAACGTGGCGACGAGCATGTCCGTCGGTACCACGCCACGCAGCTTCACGGCAACAAACTATCATGACCTCGTCGACATGCCCTTTTTCGTGGGGCATTTCGATCTCGATAGCGCGCGCATCGTGAACCGATGGGTGCGACTGGCTACATATCCGGCCGGCTCAGTGTCTGGCCAACTCCGCCAAACCGCGTGGGACCAATTGAAGCGCGTGATCCCGCCCGAGAGCGCCGTATTTGGTGAGACACCGTGGACGAGCTACACGGTCATGCAGATCGTCGATTCCGCCTACGGCGGCGCGAGTGGTCTCGAGCATCAGAGCTCACACGTCGACGTCCTCGCACCGTCGTACGTTGGTAGTGAATTCCAGCCGTCACTCTACGCTCACGAGATCTTCCATTCGTGGAATGTGAAGCGACTGCGTCCGTCGGACCTCTGGCCATACAAATACTCTCGTTCGCAGCCGACGCCGTGGCTCTGGGTGTCCGAAGGAATCACCGACTACTACGCCGACCTCGCCGAGGTTCGTGGCGGGGTGATCGACGAGAAGGGCTTTTATGCGCTGACCGCCGAGAAGATGAACGAGGTGATGAATACGACGCCGGTGTCACTTGAAGACGCGTCGCTGAATACCTGGGTTCATCCCGTCGACGGAACCGCGTACATCTACTATCCGAAAGGTTCGCTCGCCGGGCTGATGCTCGACGTGATGATTCGCGACGCGAGCGACAACAAGCGCTCGCTCGACGGCGTGATGCGCTTGCTCTACGACTCCACGTACAAGCGCGGCCGCGGATTCACGCCCACGGAATGGTGGGCCGCCGTTTCGTCCGCTGCGGGCGGCAAGTCGTTCGCGGCGTTCAACGCGCGGTATATCGACGGGCGCCAGCCGTTCCCGTGGGACAGCATTCTGCCCATGGTCGGCCTGCGCGTACGTCAGGAGCGCGTGCCGCGGTTGGGCGTTCTTACGCAGCAGGACGCAAACGGAGTCCTCATCGCCAACGTGGTCGATGGCGGCTCGGCCGCGGCAGCTGGTGTCAAACCGGGCGACTATCTCGTGTCGGTGGGCGACATCATCGTCGACGATCAGCAGTTCGGAGCGAAGCTACGCGCCAAGTATGGCTCGATGACCGAGGGGTCACCGTTGATGATCAAGGTGAAGCGCGGCGGCGACGTCATTCCCCTCGACGGGAAGCTGCAATTCGGCCCGGGCGAGACCGTTGTGGAGGCCAGTTCGACGGCGTCGCCGAAGGCCGT
Source organism: Leucogemmata humicola (assembly GCF_055379415.1). Lineage (NCBI taxonomy): Bacteria > Pseudomonadati > Gemmatimonadota > Gemmatimonadia > Gemmatimonadales > Gemmatimonadaceae > Leucogemmata > Leucogemmata humicola. The sequence goes on along the minus strand of NZ_AP040875.1, from coordinate 4,746,427 downwards.
GCGAATTCGCGAGGGAATCCTCAAGGGCACCACCGACAAGTAACTGGCTGATACCGGGTCGGCCGGGAGTCTCAGGCTGGAAAAGCGACGGGCGCGGATTCGAGAGGAATCCGCGCCCGTCGTCTTTCAAGGATTTGAAAGGTCTAACTCAGGGCGGAAAATCTGTCGCGAAAGCCGCCCAGGGACCGTTCTGCTTCGTCGACTGACGAATCAGCTTCGTCACCGTGTTCAGCGCATCGCCGTCCTCGATCGGAATCGAGATGCCGGATACTCGCGTCGACAGAATCGAGTACGGCATCGCGCTCTGCGAGGCGAAGATGAGCAGGTAGCCGTGTTGGTTGAACCCGAACGCCGGCACGGTGTCGCGCCCATTCACGCGGCCGTTCCCACGAGCCTGCGTCGTCGGACGAGTTCCCGGCGGGCCCTGTTGGCCTTGAGGCCGGCGAATCAGCTTTGACGTGTCGCTGAGCGCGTTGCGTCCAAGCGTAGTTTCGACGAGATGCGATCCTGCCTCGACGAAACCACTCTGAACCGAGTCGGCCGGGAAGAGCAGCGTGCTCCCCCGCCCGGGAACGACGAGAAAGACGGCAACGTTGGCCGGTCGCCCGACCTGAACCGTCAGATGTTGCGGCAACCGCTCGCCAACCTGCGACGCGACCTTGGGAGACAGATCAGCGTATTGCCCGAAATGATGGGGACCACCACTCGCGCAGGCGGCGAAAGCGCCGAGCAGTGCAATAGATCCTAGAGTACTAAAGCGCACCGAACCCTCACGAAGCATTTGAGAGAAGACCCCCGATGATATCACTACCCCGGCGACCAATCGTCGCGCTTCTGGTCTCGGCGACCTTTGCTGCTCCTTTCACGGCCATCGCGCAAGCAACATCGGCGCCAGTCGCGACATCTATCGCCGCTCGGACCGCAGGAATGGATCGTCGAGACGGCTTCCTACCAATCTATCTCGACCCGAGGCAGGGTCGCATCCTCCTGGAACTGCCGCGCGACTCGACGCGAGCCCTCCTAATGATTACCCAGGCAACGGGCCTGGGTTCAAATCCGATAGGGATCGACCGCGGTTCGAGCGGGTCCACGGACGTCGTTCGCTTCGATCGCGACGGTGAACGCGTGCTGGTGGTGCTGGAGAATTGGGCGTACCGAAGCACCTCGGGCAACGCCGACCATGCGCGGACCGTGGCCGAGGCGTTTCCGTCGAGCACCGTAGCGGGATTGCCGCTGTTGGCGGACGAAGGTGGCCGGCTTCTGGTGGACGCAACCGATCTCGCCATGCGCGACTGGAACGACGTGGTTGGCACGTTGGCGCGGTCGCAGCAGGGCACCTATGTCGTGGCGCGCGATCGCTCGACGATCAACAAGCCGTACACCAAGGCGTTTCCCGAGAACACCGAAGTCGACGTCGCTCTGACGTATGCCACGACTGGCCGGCCTGGTGGAACGATCGAATCCATCGTTCCCGATGGGCGCGCTTTTTCGCTGCGCCAGCATATGAGTTTCCTGAAGCTGCCCGACGCGGGCTTCCATCCGCGCGCGCTCGACCCGCGCGTTGGGTTCTTCGGCATTTCGTTCAAGGATTACTCGCGGCCGATCCAGGAGCGCCTTCAGGTGCAGTGGGCGTCGCGACATCGCCTGGAACGGGTGAATCCGAACGATCCCAATTCTCCGATCAAAGAGCCGATCCGGTACTACATCGATCGCGGGATTCCGGAGCCGATTCGTACCGCAACGCTGCAGGGCGTCAAATGGTGGGAGCAGGCGTTCGACCGCGCGGGGCTCAAGGGTGGTTTCGTTGTCGATCTGTTGCCGGAAGGCGTCGATCCCATGGACGCTCGGTACAACGTTGTGCAGTGGGAGAATCGCAACGAGCGCGGATGGTCGGTTGGCGGCGCGCTCACCGATCCGCGCACGGGCGAGATGATCAAAGGCATGGCTCGACTGGATTCTCATCGCGCGCGTACTGATTACAACCTGTATGCCGGGTTGATGGGCGCGAACGCGTCGCCGGCCGACACAGCCTTCGTGCTTGCACGTGTGCGACAGGTGAGCGCGCACGAAACGGGACATACGCTCGGACTCGCTCACAACTACATCGCGTCGACGTACGAGCGCGGATCGGTGATGGACTATCCGCCGCCGCGCGTGCGATTGGACGCAAACGGTCGCATCGACATTTCGTCGGCGTATGCGGTTGGACCGGGCGCGTACGACGTGTGGGCGATTCACTGGGGCTACGGAATCTTCCCGGCGGGTACTGAGTCGGACTCGCTGCGCGCGATCGTCGCCGACGGCCTGAAGAGGAATTTTCTCTACCTCTCCGACGCCGACGCTCGGCCGGAGTATGGATCGGATCCGCGCGTGAATTTGTGGGATGACGCGGCGACGCCGCTCGAGTTCCTCAAACACGAAACGGCCGTCCGTCGCGTGGCGATCAAGAACTTCGGCGAGCGCAACATTCGCGTCGGCGAGCCGATCACGCTGTTGCAGGAGCGTTTCGTTCCCGTGTACTTCATGCAGCGCTTCGCGCTCAACGGAACGTCGAAAGCAATCGGCGGCATGGAGTACAGCAACGCTGTGCGAGGTGACGGTCAGCAGGCCACGCGCCCCGTTGCCTATCAGCAGCAGATGGATGCGCTGCGCTCGATTCTCGATGCCCTCAAGCCCGAAGAGCTCGCGATCCCCGATACGGTTCTCACACTGATGGCCCCTGGGGCAGCGAACGTCACGCCTTCGGTGGAACTGTTCGCGAGCAAGACTCGTCCAGCATTCGACGAGCTCGGTGCAGCGCAGTCGCTCTCGCAGATGATTCTCGACATGCTGCTGCAGCGGGATCGCGCAGCGCGTCTGGTCGAGTTCGCCACGCGAGGGCCGGGACCGCATCTCACGCTCGGTGGATCGATCGACGCGCTCGTCGCGGCAACCTGGGACGCGCCGGCGCCGGCAACTCCCAAGCTGGCCGCCATTCAGCGAGTCACGCAGCGTGCTGTTGCCGAAAAGCTATTGATGCTGGCAGCAGACGCCGAGGCGGCGCCGCAGGTGCGAGCGATGGCCGAACTCAAAGTTGCCGACTTGCGCGCGCGGGCACGGACCAAGCAGAGTGCGGCGAAGGGTGACGACGACCGGGCGCTCTGGCTCTCGATCGTCAACGATTTTGGCCGGTGGATCGACAAGCGCGAACTTCCCAAGTTCTCGGCACCGTCCATTGCGCCACCGGGAGATCCATTCGGAACGCCGTAAGCGCGCACGCGCGAAAGGAGCAAGGGAAGAAGCCAATGCGAATTCGCAGACTGGGGGTGGTGGGCGCAGGGACGATGGGCGGCGGGATCGCGGCATTGGCGGCGTCGGCCGGAATTCCGGTCACGCTGCTCGACGTGCCCGCGCCGAGCGGAGATCGCAACGCGATCGTGCGCGGCGGCTTCGAGCGGTCGCGAAAGTCGAAGCCAGCCGCGTTCATGGACGCGTCGCGGGCGTCGTCGATCGAAATAGGAAATACCGAGGACGATCTCGCGAAGCTGGCCACGTGCGACCTCGTGATCGAAGCGATCATCGAACAGGTCGAACCGAAGCGTGCGCTGTACGAGCGACTCGAGAGGCTCCTGCCGGAGCACACGATCGTCGCGTCGAACACCTCGGGCATTCCTATGACGATGCTGCTCGAAGGCCGATCAGCAGGGTTTCGGTCGCGCTTCGTCGGGATGCACTTCTTCAATCCGCCGCGCTATCTGCATCTGCTCGAAATTATTCCAACGGCGGACACATCCAAGGAAACGATCGATACGGCGCGCCGGTTCAGCGACCGCATCCTGGGCAAGGGCATCGTCGTCGCGAAGGACGTTCCCGGGTTCGTCGCCAACAGACTCGGCGTCTACGGAATGGTGCTCGCCATTCGGATGATGGAAAAGCACGGTCTCACGATCGATGAAGCCGATGTGCTCACCGGCGTGCTCACCGGGCGATCGAAGTCGGCGACCTTCCGAACGGCTGACCTTTCCGGCATCGACATCATTGCCCACGTCACCAAGGGTCTCAGCGAGACCACTGGCGAAGATTTTTCGCTGTCGCCGTGGGTGCTCGACCTTGTGAAGAAGGGTCAGGTTGGCGAGAAGAGCGGCGCCGGTTTCTACAAACGCGTTGGAAAGGAAATCCACACGCTCGATTGGAAGACGGGCGAGTACCGGCCACAGGTGAAACCGGAGACGCCGGAACTCGCGCGACTCGCCAAGCTCACGCCCGCCGAACGTTTCACGTCGATCAAACAGTGGGCGGATCGCGAAGGCGACTTCGTCAAAGAATACTTACTGCGCTTCTCGCACTACGTTCTGACCACGACGCCGGCGATCGCCTACGATATTCCGGCGGTCGATCACGCCATCGAGTGGGGATACGCCTGGGAGGCCGGTCCTTTCAAGCAGATGGACATGCTGGGCGCCGACTTCCTCCGCCGAGGATTCGTCGAGCTTGGCCTCGACGAGCCGGCGCTGTTGCGCGAGGTGCGCGACGGCTTCTACTCGAGCGATGGAACGCAAGTACTGTCGCTGACCGGCGGCTATCAGGAAGTCCCGCACGAAGCTGGTGAGATTCGACTCGCTGACCTTCACACGCCAGCCAAGCGCACGCGACACGTACTCGAGCACAACGAGGATGCGTCGCTCGTCGATGTAGGCAATGGCGTTGCCGTGCTCGAGTTCCACAGCAAGATGAACACGCTCGGCGCAGGCGTCATCGAAATGACGAACCGCGCACTCGATCGCGTGGAGAGCGACGGCCTCACGGGACTCGTGATCGGCAACGACGATCCGCGCACCTTCACAGCGGGCGCCGATCTTTCGATGGTGCTCAAGCTGATTCAGGCGAACGACTGGAAGCAGCTCGAGAACGCAGTGCGAGTGTTTCAGGATACAGCGCAGCGCATTCGCTATTCACCTTTTCCGGTGGTTGCGGCGCCGTTCGGTTTGACGCTTGGCGGCGGCTGTGAATTTTCACTGCACGCCGACCGCGTGCAGGCGCACGCCGAGCTGTACATGGGGCTCGTCGAGGTTGGCGTCGGTTTGATTCCGGCGGGCGGCGGAACGACCGAACTGCTGTTCCGCTTTGCGAGCGAATTGACGCCGTACTCCGAGGCTGATCCGTTCGAGGCCGTTCGCCGTGCCTTCCAGCTCATCGCCATGGCGACGACGAGCACGAGCGCGCTCGAGGCAAAGCGGCTCGGCCTGCTTCGCGACGTCGATCGCATCACGATGAATCGAGATCGGCTGATTGCCGACGCGGTTGCTCGAGTAGTCGATCTCGCGTCCGACTACGCAGCGCCATTGCCGCGGACGATCACCGCGATGGGCAAGGATGCGCTCGGTAACCTCAAGTACGCAGTGTGGGCGATGCGTGAAGCGGGACAGATTACGACACATGAAGTTCGGATCGCTCACGAACTCGCGTACATCCTCACCGGCGGCGATGGACCGCCGCGACCGGTGACGGAGCGCGACATCCTCGATCTCGAACGCGAGGCGTTTCTGCGATTGTTGGGGACGAAGGAAACGCAGGAGCGAATGGCCTACACGCTCCGAACTGGAAAGCCGCTGCGAAACTAGACGCCGGACTCTCGGTGTTGGAAAGTGTGATGGAGGTTTTGACATGAAAGACGTGGTGATTGTTTCGGCCGTGCGAAGCGCGGTCGGCAAGGGCAAGAAGGACGGCGGTTTGGCGAACGTGCACGCCGTCGATCTATCGGCGCACCTCATGAAGACCGCGATCGAACGAGCGGGTATCGACCCGCTCACGATCGACGACGTGTTCTGGGGCTGTGCGATGCCGGAAGCGACGCAGGGTTTGAACGTTGCACGACTGTCATGGCTGCGCGCCGGACTTCCTGTCGACGTTCCGTCTGCGACGATCAACCGCTTCTGCGCGTCGGGCTTGCAGAGCGTTGCTCTTGCCGCGCAGGAAATCATGAGCGGGATGGCTGACGTCGCGCTTGCCGGCGGCGTCGAGATGATGAGCCAGGTCCCGATGTCGGGCTACCACACGCGACTCGATCCGGAAATCGTCGAGTCATATATCGGCATGGGCTTCACCGCCGAGCGGGTCGCGGCGCGATGGAAGGTGTCGCGTGAGGATCAGGATCGCTGGTCGTTCGGGAGTCAGCAGAAGGCCGCGGCTGCACTAAACAGCGGAACCTTCGATTCGCAGATCACACCGATTCCCGTCGAGCGCGTGTCGTGGAACGGCAAGGACAAGCACGTGGCATCGTCCGAGTTCGGGCGCGACGAGCTTCCGCGTACAGACACGAGCATGGAGGGCCTCGCAAAACTTCGACCTGCGTTCAAGGCGAATGGCACCGTGACCGCGGGCAATTCGAGTCCGTACTCCGACGGCGCGGCAGCGGTGCTGTTGATGACGGCCGATCGCGCGAAGGAGCTTGGCCTCAAGCCGCTTGCTCGCTTCATCACGTTCGCGACCGCGGGCGTCGATCCAGATGTCATGGGCGTCGGTCCAATCAAGGCGGTTCCGAAAGCGCTCAAGCGCGCCGGGCTGACCGTCAACGACCTCGATCTGATCGAGTTCAATGAAGCATTCGCGGCGCAGGTCGTAGCCGTGGTCCGCGAACTTGGTTTCGATGAGGAAAAGGTGAACGTCAACGGCGGCGCGATTGCCCTCGGGCATCCGTTGGGCGCAACCGGCGCCAAGCTCACGACACAGCTCATCCACGAACTGGGAAAACGGGGCGGTGGAACGGGCCTCGTCACGATGTGCATCGGCGGCGGCATGGGCGCCGCGGGACTGTTCGAGGTGTACGCCGCGTAATCGGCACCGAGCACGACCGCATTGCATCTGCGACGGGCGAGACGTATTGTCTCGCCCGTCGCCATTCCCGGATCGCCCATGCGCTCGTTGCTGTTCCTCGCCGTCGCCGCGGCGTCATCTCTGGCTCACGCTCAGACCATGACCACGCAGTCCAAGCCGATCGTCATTCACGCCGATCGAGTTCTCGACGGCCGCGGTAACGTGCTTCCTGGCGGTTCCGTCGTCGTGACCGGCGACAAGATCACGAGCGTGTCGAAGACCGCGTCAGGCGTCGCGACGTACGACCTGAAGGGCTACACGCTCCTGCCCGGTCTCATCGACGCGCACTCACACCTGACGTGGTATTTCAACCGTCAGGGTCGGTATCACACGAATGGCGACGGCGACACGCCGATCCAATCGATGCTGTCGACGACGGCGAACGCGTACGCCACGCTCATGGCCGGCTTCACGACGATCCAGAGCCCTGGTTCGCCCGAGGACAAAGATCTGCGCGACTGGATTGCCGTTGGCCAGATTCCCGGCCCGCGTGTGATCACGTCGCTTACGGCGCTGAGCCAGACGCGCCTCACACCCGACTCGCTTCGTGCCCTCGTGCGTCGTCGCAAGGCTGAGGGCGCGGACGTCATCAAGATCTTCGCATCGGCGAGCATTCGCGATGGCGGCGCACAGACGATGACCGACGAACAGCTCTCGGCGATCTGCAGCGAAGCGAAAGCGCAGGGACTTCGCACGATGGTCCACGCGCACAGCGCGGCGAGCATCAAGGCATCCGTGAACGCAGGGTGCAATCAAATCGAACACGGCGTGTTCGCGGACGACGAGTCGCTCAAGTTGATGGCTGATCGCGGCGTGTACTTCGATCCGCAGATCTGTCTCGTCTTCCGAAACTATCTCGACAACCGGGCGAAGTACGACGGGATCGGCAACTACAACGCCGAAGGTTTTGCCGCGATGGAGAAAGCCATTCCGATCGCCACGGAAATGTTCAAGCGCGCACTGAAGACACCGAAACTCAAAGTCATCTTTGGCACGGATGCCGTCGCCGGCGCGCATGGTCGCAACGCCGAGGAGCTGGTGTGTCGTGTTCAGGACGGCGGTCAGTCGCCGATCGACGCCATCACATCGGCAACGTCACTCGGCGCGGAGGCGCTTCACATGAGCGATCAGTTCGGATCGATCGCCCCGGGATTGCAGGCGGATCTCATCGCCGTTCAGGGCGACCCGACGAAGGACATCACCGCGCTGCGTCGAGTGATGTTCGTGATGAAGGGTGGTCGGGTGTACCGTAACGAAAAATAGGTCTCTGGTCACTGGTCACTGGTTTCCCCTGAGACCTCAGACCCGAGACCTGTGACCTCTCCCGCCGACCTCCTCAGCAATCGCGATTAACCGCGAGCCTCTATCGCCGCGCGCCACTCCCGGTAGGCTCTCGGCGATATCTCTGACGGTTTGATCTCGCTGCGACCGCCCCAGAACACGTTCGTGTACGACACCGGCATGCCGATCGATTCTAGATGCGCGTCGATCGCAGCCTTGTGCGCGAGCACGGTGGCTTTGTCCGTTCCGTGCGCAACTGCCATGATGTTCACGTTCGCGAACTCCTCTCCACCTTCGCGCCAGTACGCGTGCGTCAGGATGTGGTGCCGTCCAATTTCTCGTCCCGCTTCGATCTCGCGGCCGGGCGGAACGCGCCAGTGAAACAGCGCGTTGTATCGCGTGACGCGCGTTCCCGCGGTCGACGGTTTCACGTGCTCGAGGAAAGTCGAAAAGCGTCCGATCACACCGCGCTCGTTGAGCGATCGGGCGACGCGTGTGAACTCATCGACGGATAGTCCGGCCTCCGCAGCGCGTCCGTCCCAAGGATTGTCCCCAATCTCGTCGACAGCGAACTCGCGCTTCAGCGGCTCGAGTACGCGCCAATCGAGCTCGCTCAATTCGACGATGTTCGTGTCGAGCACCTGGCCGAGTTCCTCGGTCTTGCTGCCAGGCTCCATTCCGCGACGACGCATGTGCCCTACGCCGAGCGCGAAGAGTCGCTTTGCGGGCATGATGCGATAGGCGTCAGCGCCAATGCGCGTCTTGAGCAGATCGCAATGCTCGGTCATCGAGAAGCCCTGCGGCACCTTCAATGTCGTCCACAGTCGATACGCCGAGCCCGGCGTCTCGGCGTCCGTCGAGCGGATGACGACGTGACCGGAGAACGGATCATCCTTCCAGAGAAACTCGAAGGCGGCCTCGAGTTTGTCGTTGTCGATGCGCCACGCGACGAGCGCACCGGGCGCGAGATTCGTCGCCATCAGCGTCTGACGGATGCGACGGATCGTGCCGGACGCGAGCATTGCTCTCAGTCGCTCGTGCACGGTCGCAACGTCGAGCTCGGCGAGACGCGCGATTTCAGCAAACGGATCGAGCAGAAAACCAGCGATACGATCTTCCGACACGGCGAGGATTCGCGCGTTCGTCGGGTCGGTGATTTCGGTCGGAGTCGAAGTGTCGAGCATGATGCGATTAGGGGAAGACGTCCATCGAATTGTAGCGCCGTGTTCAGGCTGACGCCGACTCGATTCGGCTGGCGCAGCACGTGCTCTTTCAGGCCGCGTGAATCGCGTATCGATCGATGGCCCGGCGACGGTTGACCGCTACTTTCGAGCGGCGGCGCAACGAAGAGGGCCCCGGATTGCGGCTACAGCTCTGTCGCCACTCTTTCCGCTCGGGCTGCCCGGTACCTACATCACCGTCGCGTACGCGACGGCGCATTGGCTCAGGCGACGGGGGCGGCGCGGTGGCCCCGCGATTGTCACGGCGGCGTGGTGCGGTTGGCTAGCCCACCGAGGGGCGAAGCTCATTTTCGTCCGGCGGCGGCCGTACGGTAACGGTCGCCCGCGCTTCGACAGCTTTCCGAGCGGCCACACCACCGGCGCGACCGCGCTCGCGCTCACGACGGCGTACGTGCTCCGTCGCGAGCGACTGATCTCCAAGCGTCGCGCCGTCGCCCTTGGCGTCGGAGTGCCTGCGCTCATGGGTGCGTATCGCGTAATTGCCGACGATCACTGGGCGACGGACGTCTTCGCCGGATGGCTGCTCGGCTCCGCTGTTGCCTTCGCGTCGTGCCTCACCTTGGGAAAGAAAAGGCGAGCGCCACGCCGCCGTTCCCGTCGGGAACCACTGAAGTACGTAGTATCACGCGATCGATCAGGTTCCCGGGATGTCCGTGCGCATACTGCACGACCTTTCGACCGCTGAACGTTCCGATCGCTGCGCCGATCAAGACATCGCTGCCCCAATGCCGGTTGTGATACATCCGTGAAAGTCCCACGGACGTCGCACCAGCGTACATCAGCGGTCCCACGACCCACACAGATCTCGGCCACCATCTGCTCGTCTCGTTCGTGACGGCCGCTGCGGCCGCGAACGCCGTAGACGAATGTCCTGAAGGGAACGATGTCCAGTCGCCCGAGCTGAATCCCTTTCCGAAGCGAAAGTCGTCGGCGTCCTTTCCGTTGGAGAGGAAGGGCCTGCCTCGGCCCACGAAGCCTTTGAGGACGTACGTAACCCCCTGAGCGAACAGCACTGCCTCGGTGCCGTGCCATCCGAGATCTGCAACACGATCGAACTTTCCGATCTTGCCGACGGCGTAGAGCGTTCCGCCGATGATGTACGCTCCTGGGCTCGCGATGGCCTCGACGCCGGTGGAGGCGCGCTTGAAAAAGTGATTCGCCTGCGTGGACGAATCCTGCAGTCGCTGCGCGATGTGGCGATCGAGCGGGATCATGATGAAGGTCGCGCCGACGAATGCGCCAGCGAGAAGCGCATCCTTCTCGGTGAAGAACGGCGCCTGGCTCTGCGCGTGCGTCGTGTCCCGCGCATCAGTGACCGGGGTCTGTGCGCCCAGTCGTGCGGCTTGGCTTAAGGCGAGTGCGAACGCGACTAGCGTTCGGGAAAAGCGACGTGCTCGCGACTCGTTCGCCGCGTCGTGCTGGTACATGACGAGCTCCGCAATGGGCTTATCATGGTCAGCTACGCAGGAACCGGGCTGGAACTCGGTGAGGGAAGCCACAACGTGAAGGTCGATCCCTCGCCGACGGTGCTTTCGACGCTGATCTCGCCGCCCATCAGCTGCGCGAGCGCCCGGCTAATCGTGAGTCCGAGCCCCGTTCCGCCCTGCATTCGCGTGTACCCGCCTTCGACCTGCACGAACGGATCGAAAATTCGCTGCAAGTCGTCGCTGGCTATGCCAACGCCGGTGTCCTCCACCGTGATGCACGCCCATTCTTCGGCCGAGTGCGATCCAGCGCGCGCCGAAGTCGAGCAGCGCAGAACCACCCGGCCGCCGGGGGGCGTGAACTTCACGGCGTTGGACAGCAGGTTCGTGAGGATTTGCTGAACACGCTGGGGATCGCCCACATATTCCAGAGTCGGTGCGCCGTCGATCCGTGTGGCGAGTTCCACGCCCTTCGACGCCGCCTGCGGACGAACGAGCGCGAGCGACACCTCGATGGCTTCGCCAGCGCGTGCGTTCGTCGGGTCCACGCTCATGCGCCCAGCTTCGATCTTTGCGAGATCCAGAATCTCGTTGACGAGCGACGTCAGATGCTCGCCGCTCGCGCGAATCCGGCTGAGCTGCTTGGCCTGCGATACGCTGACTGGCCCAGAGATTCCCATCTCGAGCAATTCGGCGTAGCCCATCATCGCATTGATCGGCGTACGGATTTCGTGGCTCATCTTGGCCAGGAAATCCGACTTCGCGCTGCTGGCGGCTTCGGCTTCGAGTCGCAGCGCAAGCGAGCGACGGTAAATCAGCGCATTGTCGATCGCGACTGCCGTGCGATGTGCGAGCTCCATGGCGAGATCGGAATCATCGCTCGTGAACACTCGGCCGGAATCCGTCATCGTGAACGACATTGCTCCGAACGCGCGACCACGCGCCACGAGCGGAACGCACAGGAACGACGTGGGGCCAACGTCGTCGAACAGCCGCATCGTTACCGGATCCGTCAACGTGCTCAGGATCGATGTTCGATCGAGAACCGGTTTCATGACCGCGGCTTGCGTTCGGATGGCACTCGGCACTTCGCCAGGACCATCCAGCTGGTACTGGAAGCGAGTCACCAAGTCGCGGACAGCTTCCTGTTTCGCGGCGTCGTAGTGCACCGTTTCGATCCGGCGTAGCGAACCGTCGTCGTCGGCGATGTGGACCGTGCAGTAGTCCGCGAGGCGCGGAACGCAGTAGCGCGCGAGTTCCGCGAGCAGAATCTGATCGGAGAGCGATCCCGCGAGAATGCGGCTCGCTTCGGCGAGGAAAAGCTGAGTGGAGACCGACTTTGTCAGCTGTTGCACCGCGTCGGTCGACGACTCAGACGACTCCTGCACGCGCTCAGCCATGCGATTGAACGCCGCGCCGAGTCGTCCTATCTCGTCGGTGCCGCGAGTGGTGACGCGTTCGGAGTAGTCTCCGCGCGCGAGCGCTTCTGCCGCGCCCGTGAGTTCCACGAGGGGCCGCGCGAGCTGTCGTCCGATGATCCACGCGATTACGGCGCCCAGCATCGCGAGGAGAATGGCAATCGTACCCAACGCGCGAATCGTCGCGCGTGGTCGCTCGAGGATTGCACTCATCGGCTGCTCGATCGTCACCGCGAGCGGTGTTCCAGGAACCGACGCCGTCGATGCAAGCACGAGCCCGGCGTCGCCGTGCGTCAGCAGTTGCAAACCGTTCGCGAACGGCCGGCTGGCCGCCGGCCCAGCAGCAGCTTCTCCGGTGATGCGAAACCAACCGTCGCCATTGGCGTTGCGGAGAAAGAAGCCGATCTCCGACCCAATGAGATCGCGCATCGCTTGGACGGCGCGCGAGTTGGTGCCGATTCGCCGCAGTTGCGCGACGTAGCCGAGGATTTCGTTGCCCTGACGAACGGGAACGGCCGCCCAGAGCGACGCGTGGCCGCCGGCGACGAACATCTGCCCGACGTACGCTGTGTCCGAGATTCGCGTATGCGCGCGGACCTCGTCCTGGAAGCGCTGGAGATCCGTTGGCGTGTCGAGCCTGACGGCGCCGATTGGCCGGCCGTCTGGCGTCCACAACTCTGGAGGCGTGAGACTGTCCGTCCGGCCAATGAGCACCGACAATGCTCGGCTCGCTTCTGCACTCGGTGGACGATCGGGTGTGCGCAGCGCCTTGGCGACGAACGTGTCCATCGCCACACGCCGCATTTGAATCAGGCGTGTGGTGAGCGGGTCGGCGGCCATCGATGACAGCACGCGCGAAAGACTGGTCAAGCGTTCGCCCGCGGACAGCTGCGCGGCGCGCCGGACTTCGTAGTACGAAATCCCGAGGGAGAGCACGAGCACCAGCGACAGCACGCCGAAAATCAGCAGCGGTAATTTCCGCTCGAGAGGCAGCGAACGCGGCGCTACAGGCGGCGAATCGATGGTTGACGCAGTCACGGCAAAGGGAGGAGTCCGTACCCGTTCAAGTGACGACTCATGTTCCGGTGCGTATCGCGGAATTTGCGATGAAACAGCCTCAGCCGCACTGGCGTCGAGCGACTGTGCGCTACTCCGCTCCGAGCTGTCCATCACCGTTTTCCAACGATCGCCACAGGTACCACGAAGCGATAGAGGAATGCGGACTCCACTTCGCGCCGATCTTCGTGATGTCCTTCGGTGTCGGGCGTTTCCGCTTGCGATACGCGCGCTTCACCGCGTTTTGAATTCCTAAATCCAATTCTGGCAGTACGTCGGGGCGGCCGAGCCGGAACATGAGGAACATCTGGGCGGTCCAGCGGCCAATGCCTTTGACCTGCACGAGGTGCTCGATCAAATCGTCGTCGGCCATCGAGTCGACCGAATCGAGTGGAAGCGTTCCGTCTTCAACCTTCGATGACAGATCTCGTAAGTACCCGATCTTTTGCCGCGACAGACCAACCGCGCGAAGTTCCTCGTCGCTCTTCGCCAGCACCGCGGCTGGTAGAGGAGAGTCACCGGGGAATAGTGCGTTGAAGCGGCCAAGAATGGTGCCCGCGGCTTTCCCAGACAGTTGCTGGAAGACGATCGCCCGCGTGAGCGCTTGGAAGTGCGTTCCCTCGCCGCGTGTCTGGATTCGGCAGGGACCCACTGCTTCGATGACCCGGGCAAGCACCGGGTCGACGCGTTTGAGATGCCGAATGGCAGGACCGTGATTGGCCATGGCGGGGAATCTACGCGAAAGTACAGCCGTTGGCGTCGCTATTTGTCATTCACGGAACCGCCGAACGCCCCGGCGGATACGCATCCGTAACATGCATCACAAAGCCGCCTCCCGCTTCCCGTCGCTTGTGGTCAAAACGCGACTCGCCGTCGTCGTTGCAGCCGCCCTGTTCTTCCTGCAGCGTCCGCTTGCCGCGCAGCACGACATGTCGCAGATGGCCAACGGATCGATGCTCGTGGCACCGCTGGGCATTCCGCTTTCACGCTTCGGCTCCGGCACTTCTTGGGTTCCCGTCGCGTCGCCGATGTTCGCACTGCATAGCAACCCCGGTGCGTGGACGCTGATGCTGCACGGCAGCGCCTTTGGCCAGTACGACGATCAGGGCTCCTTTCGCGGAGATCGACAGGTAGGACTCATCGATTGGGAGATGCTCATGGCGCTCCGGCCAATCGCCGGCGGGCTGTTTCGCGTCAACGCCATGACGAGCCTTCAACCGTTCGTTGTCGACGGGCAGGGCTACCCAGAGCTTCTTCAGACCGGAGGCTCGTTCGAGGGCGCGCGGTTGGTAAATCGCCAACATCCGCACGACCTGATCACCGAGTTGGCCGCGGCATTCGATCGGCCGATTACGAGTACCATCGCCGCGTCGCTCTACGTTGCTGCCGCCGGAGAACCGGCGCTCGGACCGGTGGCATACATGCATCGGCCGTCGGCGGAGAATGATCCCTTTGCGCCGATCGGGCATCACTGGCAGGACGCCACACACCAGAGCGACGGCGTAATGACCGTTGGACTTTACACCTCTCGTATCAAGCTCGAAGGGTCGGCCTTCAATGCGCGCGAGCCCGACGACTATCGCTTCAACATCGACTACAACGGCGCAAAGCTCGACTCGTATTCAGCGCGCATCACGGCCGCGCCAAGCGAGAACGTCGCGCTTTCAGCGTGGGGCGGATACGTCTTTGCGCACGATCGCCTCGATGACCCAACGGGGATGCAACGCTGGGGCGCGTCCGCGCTCACCGTTACCGACCGCGGCGACGGGAACGTGTGGTCGAACGGCGTGATCTGGGGCATCAACATCCACCACCATTCGGCGCGCCTTCATACCCACGAACCAGGCGCCAAGATGTACACCGCGTCGGCGGCCGCGCTCGTCGAAAGTTCGCTCGACCTGAGTCCGCGCACGACGATCTACGGCCGAGTGGAGCAGGTGCAAAAGAGTGCTGACGATCTTGGCTTTCTCGGCGGCGAACCGATGCAGCTATTCACCGTGCGCGCGCTGTCGCTCGGCGCAACGCGCGATGTTCGGCTCGTCCGTGGCGCCTCGATCGGACTCGGCGTGCGCGGCACGTTGAACCTCGTCCCTGAGACGCTGCATCAGATCTACCGAACACGCACGCCAGCCGGACTCGCGGCGTATCTCCGCGTGCGGCCGGCGCGAATGCGTCCGTAGCGCTCGTCGCGGAGCGGGCTGACTTACAGCGTGGGGCGCGCGGTCTTACGTTTCATCCGCAATGGCCCGGCTCTTCAACTTCTTTCTACGCGGACTCGTCGTCGTCGTTCCGCTCGCGCTGACGCTCTACGTCTGCGTCATGATCTTCACGACGATCGACAGCTGGCTCGGGCTCCCGATCCGCGGCGTCGGTTTTCTGCTGGCCATCGTGCTCATCACGTTCGTCGGCGCGCTCGCGTCGACCCTCGTGACGCGAAGCCTGCTCGGCGCACTCGATCGAATTTTCGAGCGTTTGCCCTTCGTTCGACTGCTCTATTCGTCGGCGAAGGACATGCTCAATGCGTTCGTCGGTGAAAAGCGCAGATTCGACAAGCCCGTGCTCGTGGCGCTGTCGGAGGATCATGCCGTTCGCGTGCTCGCGTTCCTCACGTCGGACTCGCTTGCGTCGCTCGGTGTCGCGAACTCGGTGACCGTATACATGCCCCAGTCATACGGATTCGCGGGGCACATTCTGGTCGTTCCCGCCGATCGCGTTCAGCGAATCGATGCGGACGCGGCGGCGGTGATGGCGTTCATCATTTCCGGCGGCGTGACGCAGGTGGAGCAGCGCTCCACGCCGATCTAGAGGGACGAGGCGTGTCGGAGTCTGATCGTCCGTTCGAGATCCGTGCGTCGCCCATCCAGGGGTTTGGCGCATTCGCTACGCGGCACATTCCCGCTGGAACTCGACTCATCGAGTACGCGGGAGCGCGACTCACGCCGGCGGAGGCCGAAGCTCAATATCCGGATGTCGAGGGCGAGCGGCACCACACGTATCTGTTTGCGATCGACGACGACATCGTGATCGATGCCGCCGTCGACGGCAATGACGCGCGCTTCATCAACCACTCATGCGATCCGAACTGCGACGCGGTGGTGGAAGACGGCCGGATCTGGATCGATGCGATTCGCGACATTGAACCGGGCGAGGAGCTCGCGTACGACTACGCGTACATCCTCGAAGAGCGACATACACCTGCCGCGAAGCGCCGCTTTCCCTGTCACTGCGGCGCTTCGCGCTGTCGCGGAACCATCCTAGCGAAAAAACGCTAGAACGGCCGACCCGCTATGGTTTGGCCGGCGAAGGTGCTTCTCTCGGCCACACATTGTTCGCGCGATCCTGATCGGGAACTCGTTTGTCCGGATCGACCTCGATCTTCGCGACCTTCTTTCCAGCGAAGGCGTATCGGCGAATGTAGAACGTGGTGTTCGTGCTCCACACTTCGGCTGGGTAGTCGAAATCCTGCTTCGATCCGTCGGTGAAGGTGAAGCGCGCGTGGATCGGCATCACGCCACGTGCGTGGTTGGTGTACAGCACCGCGACAGAATCGACGTCGCCCACCTGCTTCTGCACGAGACTGTCGATCGCCTGATCGAAGTGCGGGTTCTCGAGGAACCACTGTCGGAAGAACCAGTCGAGTCGCTTGCCCGAGACGTCTTCGATGGTCTTGAAGAAGTCCGCTGGCGCGGGATGTCTGAATGCCCATCGCCGCGTGTACTCGCGGAACGCGTCGTCGAAGGCCGGTGGTCCGAGGACTTCGTCGCGCAAAAGCGCCAGCCCGACCGCGGTTTTCACGTAGGCGTTTTCGCCGAGCAGGCCGGGGTTGATGCGATCCGGGTTGATCTCGAGTGGCTCGTCGACGTTGTGCTGCATGTACTGCACGACCTGCTCGCGGTCGTTGCGAACGCGTTCGACGTACGAGCCCTTTTCGGGATACCGGCGTGCTTCCGAGAAGTAGTTGATGAAGGTGTTGAACCCTTCGTCCTGCCACATGTGAATTCTCTCATTGGACCCAACGATCATCGGGTACCACATGTGGCCGATCTCGTGCGTCACGACGTTGTACAGCTCGTACTTGTCGGCGCTCTTCGTTTCCATCGCGACCATGGGATACTCCATGCCGCTGATGGGACCTTCGACCGCGCTGATCTGCGGGTACGGATACGTGAACCAGCGCTCCGAGTATTCCTGAATCGACATGCGCGACATGTCTGCCGCTTCCTTCCACGTGTCGATCGCGCTCGGCCGGTAGTAGGCGAAGGCCATGTGCCCCTTCCAGCTCGATGCGTCCCACATGTAGTCGGGCGAGGCGGCCCACACGGCGTCGCGCACGTTCTGCGCTTTGAAGCGCCAGGTGAGCATGCCCGACTTCTTCGGCCGCGCGGCACCGCTCTTCAGCTCATCGGCGGTGATGATGTTCACGGTTGCTTCGGACTTGGCGGCCTGCGCCAGTCGCGAGATCTGCGTCGGCGTGAGGACTTCGGCCGCGTTCTGCAACGTCCCTGTGGCCGCGACGATGTACCCAACCGGTACCGTGACCGAGAGGTTGAAGTCGCCGTACTCGAGATAGAACTCGCCTTGTCCGAGATAGGGCTCGGTGTTCCATCCGCGCAGATCGTCATAGACGCACACACGCGGATACCACTGTGCGAGCTCGAACAACGCACCGTCGCGCCCCATGCGGTCGGCGCCGTGCTCGGGAATGTTGAAGTGCCACGCGACGTCGAACGTCGCAGTCTGCCCGGGCGCGAGCGGCGCCACGAGATCGACCTTCATGACCGTTCCGTCGACGCGCGTCTTGGAGGCGGTCTTTCCCGTTGCCGTCACCTGATTGAAACGGTCCAACATGTCGCCGCCTTCGAAGTTGCGCGCGCCAAAGCGCGAGTCGGGCGGAAAGACGTACGAGTTGAGCGAGTTGTTCTTAAAGGCGTTCTGTTCGACCTGGAACCAGATGAACCGCAATGTGTCCGGCGAGTTGTTCGTGTAGCGGAGCGTCATCTCACCTTGAAGCGACTTCTTCGCGGTGTCGAGCGTACCGTGGAGGTCGTATTCCGCGCGCTGCTGCCAGTAGCGCGGGCCGGGCATCCCTGAGCCGCTTCGGAACATGTTTCCGGTCGGCAAGTTGAGCGGCGCAAAGATCGACGTGTCGCCCACGCCGGTCGGGTCAAAGACGGGAGCCGCCGGCGATGGCCGCGGGGCGCCAGGCGCCTGGGCAGCCAGCGGCGTTCCGAACGCCGCAATGAACAGCGCCAACGGTAGAAAACGCGAGGTCTTGAGCATGTTGCCGTACGGGCTAGAGAAGGAACGCAGA
Source organism: Leucogemmata humicola (assembly GCF_055379415.1). Taxonomy (NCBI): domain Bacteria; kingdom Pseudomonadati; phylum Gemmatimonadota; class Gemmatimonadia; order Gemmatimonadales; family Gemmatimonadaceae; genus Leucogemmata; species Leucogemmata humicola. The sequence continues at coordinate 4,727,844 of NZ_AP040875.1, read as the reverse complement.
CAGCCGAGGCGGCTCGGCAGAAATCAAGCAGCCTCGGTCATGCGAGCAAGAAGGACGCCCGCTAATGATTTGTAAGCGGTCGGGCTAGCGGAGTTAACGCTTTTCGTAAACTCGGCTTTTGCCGTCGCGATCGAACGCGATGATGTCGAAGTGATCGACGCGATCGCCTTCCATTCCCGGCGATCCCATGGGCATTCCTGGCGCGGCGATGCCGATTGATGCCGGCTTTTCGGCTAGGAATTTCTTAATGGTGCTCGCCGGCACGTGTCCTTCGATCACGTACTTGTCGACGACTGCCGTGTGACACGATTGCAGCTTTTCCGGCACGTTCATCGTCCGCTTGATCTCGTCCATGTTGCCCATGTCATGGACGGTGACGACGAAGCCGTTTGCGCTGAGATGCTTCACCCACTTTGCGCAGCATTGGCAGGTCGCGTCTTTGTAGACGGTAATGACCGACGGCGGCGCGGCAGCCGCGCGCTTCGCGACCAACATGGTCGCCATGCCGGCGAGGGACGAGCGGATCCAATCACGACGAGTCAGCATGCGTCGGGGGTAGGGTGACGATTCAAGATAATGGGTGGAGGGAGCGCACGCCGCACGCCGCACGCCTCACGTAGATTCATCCCGATGCACGCCTCCGCCCCCCGCGACCGCGTCGCGCTCTACCTCGTAGCCCTCGGCGCCGTCGTCGTCGTGTTGGCCGCCGCGCCGTACAAGGCGTTCGAGCTCGATCGCTACTTCGTCCCCAAAGAGCTCGTGCTGCACATTTGCGCGACGCTCGGGGCGCTGCTGTGCATCAGTAGCCGGCGCCGAGTCTCGCTCACCGGCGTTGACCTCCTGCTGGCGGCCTTTCTCGTTACCAGCCTGCTCTCGGCGGCGTTCTCCACGAACCGATGGCTCGCCGAACGTGCGCTGGCCATTTCACTATCAGGCGTTGCGCTGTTTTGGGTCGCGGGCACTCTCCGACGCGCCGGGCATGGGCGAACCCTGCTCGTTGCGCTCGCGGTCGGCGTCGTGATCGGGTCGTGCACGTCGCTTGCGCAGACGTACGGCGTGCAGACCGAGTATTTCAGCCTGAACCGCTCGCCGGGTGGAACCTTCGGCAATCGAAATTTCGTGGCGCACCTTGCCGCGATTGGCCTTCCAGTGATCCTGCTCGTGACGCTCACGGCCCGGAACCTGGTTGGCGCCGTGTTCGGCGCGGCCGGAACCGGTGTGATCGCGGCCGTGCTCGTGCTCTCGCGGAGTCGAGCTGGCTGGCTCGCGGTAATTGCATCTGCCACCGTTGCCGGACTCCTCGCCGTCCTGATGCGCGATCGTTGGACTGACGGTCGCACCATGCGCCGGTTGGTGATGGTCGGCGCGGCGGCGATCGCTGGCGTCGTCGCCGCCGTGGCGCTCCCGAATCATCTCGAGTGGAAGAGCGACTCTCCGTATCTCGATTCAGCGGCCGGATTAGTAAATTATAAAGAAGGAAGCGGAAAGGGGCGGCTCGTTCAGTACACGAATTCCCTCCGCATGCTGCGTTCGAATCCGCTGCTTGGTGTTGGTCCCGGGAACTGGCCCGTTGCGTATCCCAAGTTCGCGTCGAAGAACGATCCGTCGCTCTCCCAGGAAGACGGAATGACGTCGAATCCGTGGCCGAGTAGTGATTGGGTCGCGTTCATGTCGGAGCGGGGAATCGTCGGCTTTGCACTGCTTCTTCTCGCGATGTTTGGACTGTTCGTACGGGCCGTCCGCGATTTGAGTGGCCAACAGTCGCGCGATCCGGAGCGCGTCCTCACGGCAATCGCACTGGTTGGAACGCTCGCGGCCACCGCGGTCGTTGGCGCATTCGATGCCGTTCTTCTCCTCGCCGCGCCGGCATTCATCGTCTGGACGCTTGCCGGCGTGCTCGTTCCGCCCGGCAAGAGCAAGCTCACGCTGTCGACCGGCGTTCGGGGAGTCGGAATGGGACTCACGATCGTCTGCGGCGTGATCATCATCGCACGCAGCACGACCCAGTTGATCGCGATGGGCGTATACAGCGCGAACACTCGCATCAGCGCACTCGAAACCGCGGTGACGCTCGATCCCGGTAGCTACCGACTCCGTATGCGTCTCGCCGAGGCGCATCTGTCGCGCGGCGACTGCACGCGTGCGCGTCCGCAGGCGCGTGCGGCCCGAGATCTATTCCCAACCGCAGCGGCGCCAAAGCGAGTCATCGCGAATTGCGGAGGACGATAGTACGCGATGACGAGCGACCGTCCGACGAACATCGTCGATCGCGGCGTTCGCCGTCGCCAGCGCATGGGAGTTGGTTGGCTCGTGGCGGGAATCGTCGCCGCAATCGTGCTTTTCGCGCTGCACCTGTCACGCGAGTGGCGGCTGTTTCTCATCATCCCGTTCGTCATTTCAGCGAACGGCTTCTTGCAAGCGCGAGACAAGACGTGCGTCATTCTCGCCGCGATCGGCAAGCGTGAGGTGAGCGACGGTCGGTCCTACGCTGACGTCGCCGACGGAGAGCGTGAAGCCCTTCGTCGGCGTGCGTTCATGATCGCTGTAAAGGCCACGTTGATCGGTGCATTGATCACTGCGGCAATCTGGTGGATGTAAGTCAGACGCAGAGCGTCTAGCGCCCAGTCTTCTCCGGCGGCGCGCCCGGCTTCCCGCGTTCGGGAGCGAGGTAGTCACCCGGCGGCGGCTCGTTGTAGCCGCGGTGGCATGTCGCGCAAGTGACCTTCGGCGTGTCCTTGGGATAGAGCTTCGGCAGCTGTACGAGATTCAAATCATTCGTCATTTGCTGCATGAAGCGCGCGCGACGTTTGTCTGTCGACGTGTCGCTCGCGAAGTTGCCCTGAGGCGCGAGCCGATGGCAATTCGTGCAATTCCAGCTGAGCGCTTCGCCGTACGACTTGTCCATGGTCTGGACGAGCTGCGCGGCAGTGATGCCCTTCAGAACTTGCACGTTCTTGAATACGACTTCCGCCGGCTGATTCTCTTTTCCCGCAATGCTCGTCATGACCTGGGCGACGTACGCGGCGCGGAGCTTTGCCAGACTGTCGCGCGGGGGCGGAATGCGTCGAGCGCCTCCGGGACCACCGCGCCCGCCGCCTGCGGCATTTGCCGTCGGAGCAGAACTCGGCGCGGGTGTCGGCGAAGCCGCCGGCGCCCGATTGCATGATGCCACGACGAGCATTCCCACCAGTGCCACAGCCACACGACCCATCGTCATTACCCTTCCTCGATGTGCTGAACTGTTAGAAAACACTTACGGCTTCTTAGCGGCCGACGGCGACCATCGAGCGATTCGTCCGCGGGGACCCGCTGCCCAACCAGCTTCGGGCGATGCAAATGCCACGCTATTGTAGGCGACAGAATCGACCATCGCCCAACTCTCGCCGCCATCGGTAGAGCTCGCGGTGCCCGCGAGACCCACCGCAACGAGCTTCTTGCCATCGCTGCCGGGGATAAAGGTTACGCCCGACATGTATCCGGCCGGCAACGGTCCTTTGGCAAGACGCCACGATTTCCCGCCATCCGCCGTCACGGCGACGTTGTCGAACTTCTCCTTCGGCTTGTCATACTGACCGCCCACCGCCACGCCATGCTGCGCATCGGCGAACGCGACTGAAAAAACGCCGGACGCTGCGTTGCCAGCGTGAATGGGGGTGTCCGACACACTCCATGTCCGGCCGCGATCGGTCGACCGGAACACACGCGCGCGCTCGCCGCCGCCGGTTCCGATCCACACGTTCGACGTTCCCTGTACGATCAGACAAGTTCCGCTCGCCGCGAACGCTGCCTCGTTCGGCAGCATCGGCGGCGCATTATCGGTTGGAATCTTGGTCCACGTCACGCCCGCATCGTCGGTGGCGAGCAGAAACAGCTTGCCGCCGATCGGATCGCTCAGCGCGATACCGTGAGTGTCATCCCAGAACGCCATCGCGTCCAGGAACACACCCTTCTCGGTTGTCTCGAACTGCTTCGACCAATTCGCGCCGTTGTCCGTGCGAAAGATGCGCGCCTGGCCACTCTCGGCCGGTCCAGAGCTCAGCACCCAGGCGCGCGTCGCGCTGCGGGCCGCCACAGCCCGAAGGTCGAGTGAGTCCGCGCCCGGAATCGTGTCGATCTTCCACGTTGCTCCGCCGTCGATCGTGCGAGCAACGCGGCCGCGCGTGCCGCTCGCCCAAACCACGGTGCGGCTGACGGCAACGAGCCCACGGAATTCGGCGTTGGTGTTCGACGTCAGCGGCGTCCACTGAGCGCCCGCCGAGTACCCACAAACGACCAGTGCAGCCGCCGCTATCAATGTTTTCATTGGAGTATCTATATGGTCCGCCAGCCTCAACCCCACCAGAATGCGGCCGCGATGATCGCGTACAGGCCGATCAACGCCACACCCTCCAACCAGATCGTCTCGCCATCGTTTACGATGATCGCCGACGTCAGCGTCGTAAGTAGCAGCGCCGCAATCAGCAGCGGCGGTAGCGCCAATGTGAGAATTGGCCCGCCAAGGAAGAACGATAACAGCACCAATGCCGGAATCACGCACAGCGCGATGACCAGCGAGCTATTCAGAATGACGCTCATCGCATAGTCGGGGCGATTCTTTGCCGCCAGACGAATGCCCGCGACATTCTCCACCGCATTCCCGGCGATCGCCACGACGACGATGCCCGCGAACGCCTGCGAGATGTGCAGCAGCTCGATCGCCGGCTCGAGCGCGCTCACGAACCACTCTGACACGAGCGCGGCGCCAAGCGACGCAACGACCAACACGGTGATCGCGAGCGGAAGCGGCCACGCCTCATGGGCCGATTCCGATTTCTCCGCCTTTCGCACGCTGCGCTCGGGATCGGACCGCAACGAGAAGGGAAGGCTGAAGAAAAACACGATGAGCAGGAGCATTGCGCATGCAGCACCCAGCGCGTTCTCGTGCTCCGCCGCGGGCGTGTGCAGCTCGGCCGCGAGAGTCGGAATCGCGAGTGCGGCAACGGCAACCATCATGAGCGACGCGATCATTCGCGGCGACTCGGAGTGAAAGTGTAGACGTCCGTGCTTGAGGCCGCCGACGAGAATCGCCACGCCGAGTACCAACAGTGAGTTTGCGAGAATCGACCCGATGAGCGCTGCCTGCACGACCTGAAGTAGCCCGGCCCGCAGGGCGAACGCGCAGACCAGCACCTCGGGAAGATTGCCAAGCGCTGCTTGCAAAACGCCGGTTGGTCCTGGCCCGAGATGCTCGCCGATCTGCTCCGTGCCGCTCGACACGTTCATCGCGAGCAGCGACAGCGCGACCGCCGCGGCGATGAACTTGATGATCGGGTTGTCTACGGTGAATTGCGTGATTGCGGCTGCGGCGACTGCCGCCGCCGTGGCGCCAAAGACGATACGATCGCTACGTGTGAGCACTCGATGTGGGATGGCGCGTGGTAAAAGACAGCCGCGCAATGGGTGGGATCCAGGCGCGCCGAAGGATGCGCACTGCGGGCGCGGGAGTCCAGTGAGCGCGCGACGCAGCGCTGCTAGCCGTCGATGATAAAATGGCGCCGAAAGGCGCGCTCGCCCGTGACCGAAAAACTCATTACGCGACTTCGCGCGACGCGTCGCGCCCAGCCCAACTCGATACATCGATTCAGGACGGCCGCACCCAAGGCGCCGGCGAGATGGTATCGACGTACGCTCCAGTCGAGACACGAGCGACACATCGGACGACGCTCGCGCGCGAGCGTCGTGAGATCGATTCCGAGCGCCGTGGCGAAAGCCTCGCCCGATTCCGTGAGTTCGAGACCGTTGGCTGTCGCGCGCAGCATGCGCCGGTGCTGCATGCTGTCATGTACGAGCACGCCCAGATCACCAGCGAGATGGTCGTAGCACACACGCGCCTTTCGCATCGCGACGTCCCGCGGCCCAAACGAGCGCGGTGAGTCGACGCGTTCCGCCACTCCGATCAGCTGCTCCATCAACCGCGCGACCTGGCGGTCGGCAATTCGGAAATAGCGATGGCGCCCTTGAGGAACGACGTCGAGCAGTCCGGCGTCGACGAGTTTCGTCAGATGCGAACTCGCTGTCTGTTTCGTGATCGCTGCTGCGCTCGCGAGCTCCGTCGCCGTCTGCGCCTGGCCCGACATGAGCGCGAGGAGCATCTCAGCTCTCGCGCGATCTCCGATCAGGGCGGCAACGGTAGCGATGGCAGGTGTGTCACTCATGGTTCGATGCTACTCGAACCATTGTCGCCGAGCAAGATGGTACGATGCGGGACACCAATCGGACTGTTCATGCGACTGACTTGCTTCATTCGATACCAGATCGACCCCGCGCAACGCGACGCGTTTCGCGAATACGCCGAGGGTTGGGGTCGGATCATTCCGCGGTGCGGTGGTGAATTGGTCGGCTACTTCCTACCGCACGAGGGTACGAACGACATCGCGTGGGGACTGATCTCGTTCGAGAGCCTCGCCGCGTACGAGGCCTATCGCCAACGCCTGAAAGCGGACGCCGAAGGCGCGGCCAACTTCGAAATGGCGAAGAACTACGGATTCATTCTACGCGAGGAACGCACCTTTCTCGAGGCGGTTGATTCGACGTACGCGCGGAACATCGGCTCCGCATCGTGAGCGTGAATCAGGAGTCGCGGATACGCTACCGGCGCGGTTACACTTCCTGCTTCCGCTTCCCGCGATTCATGTTCTCATTGTCCGACGTCCGCGCCGCCCGCGAACGCATTGCTGGCAAAACACACGTCACGCCGACGATGTCCGCGACTCGCTTAGGCGAGCGCGTCGGCGTTCAGCTGCTGCTCAAGTGTGAGAATTTCCAGAAGACTGGATCGTTCAAGGCACGCGGTGCGCTGAACAAAGTCAGCCAGCTGGATGCCGCCACGCGCGCCCGCGGCGTCGTCACCTTCTCGGCCGGAAATCACGCCCAGTCGCTTGCCTGGGCATCGCGCGCGGCCGGAGTGAAAGCGACCGTCGTCATGCCAGCGGCCGCGTCGCAGGCCAAGGTTGAAGCGAGTCGCGGCTATGGCGCCGAGGTGGTACTGCACGGCGCAAATGGCCTTGAAGCGCTCGACATGGCGCGGCGCCTCGAAAAGGAACGCGGGCTGACGTTCGTGCATCCATTCGACGACGAATTCGTTGCTGCGGGGCAGGGAACGGCCGCGCTCGAACTACTCGAGCAGGCGTCCAACCTCGATTCTGTCGTCGTGCCGATTGGCGGTGGTGGTCTGATCGCCGGAGTGCTCGTCGCGATCAAGGAGTCGAACCCGTCGATTCGCGTGTACGGCGTGGAGCCACGCGGCGCTGCTGCAATGCGAAAGAGTCTCGATGCCGGCCACGCGCTGCAGCTCGATTCCGTCAGCACGATGGCCGACGGTCTCGCGGCGCCGATGGCCGGCAATCTCACCTACGACGTCGTGCACAAATACGTCGACGACGTGGTGCTCGTCGACGACGAGGTGATCGTTGATGCGATTCGCGAGTTGCTCGTCAGCGCCAAGATCCTCGCTGAGGGCGGTGGTGCCGCGGCCACGGCAGCGGTGCTGACGCGTGCGATTCCGCTACGAGACGGAGAGCGGGTCGCGGCGATCGTCAGCGGGGGCAACATCGACGCCGCCCGCGTCGCCAAGATCCTCGGCTGATTTCACTCGGCGATCGCGAAACGCGTACATCGTGACCGCGAGCCACACGCCGCCGACGAGCGATCCGGCGAACACGTCCGTGGGCCAGTGCACGCCGAGGTAGATGCGAGAGTACACGCTGGCGAGCACGATCGGCACGATGAGGTAGAACTGCCAGCGCCAACCTTTCGCACGATACACAACGATCGCAACGGTGAGCAGCACCGATACGCTCGCGATCGCATGACCGCTCGGGTATGAGCTCCACGCGTACCATCCGCGGCGTTCGAAGAGACTCGGTCGCTCGCGAGAGTACATCGCTTTGAGCGAAGGATTCAGCAGGTAGCTTCCGATCTGCACCGCGACGAGCTGTGCGGTGAGATCGGGCCGCTCCCAGCGCTTCCACAGCCACCACGACAGTCCGAGAATGACCGGGATGAGCGTGAGGTTCGTCCCGAACCACGGCGTCGTGAGCACGATGAAATCGAGCCATGCCGGTAGCGGCCGGTGAAGCCAGAGCATGAGGTCGGCTTCCCACTGAAAGCCGTGATTCCAGTCGCCGAAGGATTTCGTGACGACGGCGCACAGCATTCCGATGGAGAACGCGAGTGCAAACCCGCCAATTACGCCGCGCCATGGTCGCCACCATGGCCGCGCGATCGGCCGTTCGCTTTCGAGTGCGGTTGCCAGCGGTGCCGTGTTCATGCGCACCAGTAAGGCAAAATCAAAACCGGCGCGACAGCTGGCGAGCTCGGCCGGTGGGTAACTAGTCGATGAGCCCGCGGTCCTGAACCGTCATCATCGTTGCTACCATCGTCGCGACGAGTTTCTCGCTGTCGCCGGTATATGCGGTGACTTCACCCCAGCACACGGTGACAGTGCGGCCGGCCCGGATCACGCTGCCGCGCGCGACAATACGATCGCCCGCGGCCGGCGCGAGCATGTTGATCTTGAACTCGATGCTCAATACTGCTGCGCCAGGCGGCATGAGACTCAGTGCCGCATAGCCGCACGCACTGTCGGCCGCCGACGCGAGCACACCGGCGTGCACGAAGCCGTGTTGTTGCACGAGATCGTCTCGCGTCGGCAACTCGATGTCTACAAGCCCCGGCTCGACGCGCGAGAGACGTGCGCCGATCGTCGCCATGAAGGCCTGGCGGTCGAAGCTGCCGCGGATGCGCGCTTCGTAATTGGAATCACGTGGCGCGTAGGTTCTCACGCGGCCCCGCGACAGGCGCAGCACACCGGCTCAGCACCGAAATCCACCCGCAAACGCTGAAGCCACGATCCGTGCAGGTGTGTGGCGCAGAGAGACTTCCTGCATCGCATGCAGCCGCCGCCCGCGACGAGGTCGAAACGCACTCCGCACTCTTCGCACTCGGTTGTCATTACTGTTTTTGCAAAAACGCGAATCAGGCGCATGCGACTTTTCTCTCTACCTGCTTCACGGCTTCTTGGTGTCCTTCGGCCGCACCTTCGCGACCGTCCAGGCAACGATTGCTGCACAGCTGCTCTGCCCCGGCGGCGTAAACTGCGGCGGCGTTTGCGACCCGTGGTACACCTCCACGGCCACCAGCTCGCTCGGGCGCACATAGTCGTCGATGTCGCCCGGGCTCATCGTCTGCCAGAGCGTGCCGTCGACGTAGAAGTTCACGCAACCGCCCGTGGAGTTTCGACTGTCGGTGATCACGTAGGTACGACCATCACCCCGCGGCTGAACGCGAAGACCTGGCGCAACACGCATCACGTCGCTGAATGACAGCGATTGGTGATTGATCATGTTGCCGTCCATGTAGTAGCCCATTCCCGTTTGCTTGCGGCCGATGAAGCCGACGTCGGCAAGGGCTTTGTCCTGCGCGGCCTCGACGCGCATGACGGCGAGCGTCGGAACGAAATCGTCGAGCCGCACGGTCGTGCGCGCCGGCTCTGTCGACGAAAGTTCGACCGGGGCTTCAGTCGCGGCATACCCGAGCTTGCGAACAACGAGCGCCTGTGTACCGGACGGCAGGCTGTCGAGCGTGAACTCACCGTTCGATCGCGTCAGCGCCGTCGTGCCACCGCCCTGCAGCGTCACCCGCGCGTCGACGAGTGGGCGTCCGTTCTTGTCCACCACCTTGCCTGTCACGCGCGCCGAACCCTTCGCAATGCGCTTGACCTTGCCGCTGTCCGTCGTGATCTCGGTGACGGCCTGGTGCTGTGACACGATGCTAAATGCTCGAAGCACGATGCCGTCCACAACCTCGGCTGGCACTTCGCCCGAACTCACGCCGTTGCGAAATACCTGAACCTTGCCGCTCATGTCGGCAGGCAGTCCGCAGATGCGATACAGGCCCGAAGTGTCGACGGTTGCTTCTCGAATCGTCGAGGTTTTCTTGCCCGCCGCATCGGTGATCTGATAAACCAGCTGCACCTTCGATCCGAGCGCCGGACCGTTGGTGTCCGGATCGCGCACGAAACCAACCATCGCTGCCGGACCTCGCGTTCGCTGCGCAGGCGTGCACAACGCGCCAGCGATACGATCACCAGTTGGAACCGTCAGGTCGAGGTCGTGCGACTCGTTCGCTCCGAACGGATATTCTGGCGTCCGCATCACGAGCCCAAGCGTATCGAGCAGCGGATGCTTCACCACCACCCGGTGCTTGCCCGGGGGAATACTATCGATCAGAAATCTGCCTTCGCCGTCGCTGATGACGATTCGGGCTGTGCCCTCGATGGCAATGCTCGCCTTGACCAACGGACCGCTATGCACGCTGTCGATGACGTAGCCCCGCAACAGCGAGAATCCGGGTGCGGCTTTCGGCGGCGCGCCCTGCGCGCCGAGCGACGGCGCCGAGGCGCCAACGAACAAGGCGACGGCCGCGGCCAGCGCCCATTTGGGCGCGACTATGGCAGATGGGGTCGCTTTCATAGGCTTGATACTGCTGGTTTTGGGGGTGGGGGCTATCCAAAAGCTACGGCTCGCGTAGCCGGCATTCTACCCCTTACGGACCCCACAGTTCATCTCTATCGATCTAGGGAAATGGCTGTCGATTTCGCCCGGCCCCGTTCGACTAGATGCTGCGAAGGAATGGCCCTTCGACCTTTCGGGAGACGACGATGCAATACCTACTGCTGATCTATGACAACGAGAACGCCTGGGGCGCCCTCAACGAAGCCGATGCTGGCGCAATGATGGGCGAGTACATGGAGTTCACCCAGTCCATCGCCAAGAGCGGTCACTACAAGGCTGGCGCGCAACTTCATCCCACGACGTCGGCCACGACGGTCCGCATTCGCAATGGCAAGCGTCAGACGACCGACGGCCCCTTTGCCGAAACGCGCGAGCACCTCGGCGGCTACTACCTCGTTGACGCGAAGGATCTCGACGAAGCCGTGAGTCTCGCTCAGCGAATTCCCGCGGCGCGAACTGGCTCGATCGAAGTGCGGCCGGTCGTCGCGCGCCCCAGTCCGTCGTGAGCGCAGGCGACGACCCGAAACAGGTCATCGCTCGAACCTTTCGCGAGGAGTCTGGACGCATCCTCGCGACGCTCATTCGCCTCCTCGGCGATTTCGATATGGCCGAGGAGGCGATGCAGGACGCGTTTGCTGTTGCCGTCGAACAATGGACCAACGCGGAAACGATTCCGAACAATCCGCGCACGTGGCTGATCAGCACCGCGCGCTTTCGAGCGATCGATCGGCTGCGGCGGGATGCTCGCGCAGAGTCGCTGTCGACCGCGCCGCCGATGATCGAGAATTCGGTGGCGCTCGTCGATCAGAACGACGAAGAGAGCGGCGTCGAGGACGATCGCCTGCGTCTGATCTTCACTTGCTGTCACCCTGCGCTCGCGCGTGAAGCCCAGGTCGCGCTGACGCTGCGCACGATTTGCGGGTTGACGACAGAGGAAATTGCCCGCGCTTTCCTCGTTCCCGTTTCGACGATGGCGCAGCGGCTCGTTCGCGCGACCGGGAAAATTCGCGATGCACGAATTCCGTATCGTGTTCCGATCGCCTCAGAACTCGCGGGCCGAATCGAGTCGGTGCTCGCCGTGGTGTATCTCGTGTTTACCGAGGGGTACGCGGCGACGAGTGGTGATGATCTCGTTCGACGCGAACTCTGCGGTGAAGCGATTCGCCTCGGCCGGCTGCTCGTCGAGTTGATGCCGAGCGCGAGCGAAGCCCAGGGATTGCTCGCGCTCATGTTGCTGCACGACGCGCGCAGAGCGACACGATTGTCGGCCACCGGAGAACTGGTGCTGCTCGAGGATCAGGATCGGTCGCTGTGGGATCGCGATCAGATCGACGAAGGGCTCGTTCGCGTCGAGTCGGCTCTCAAGGCTGCGCGAGTCGGTCCGTACGCGGTTCAATCCGCGATCGCTGCGCTGCATTCGTCGGCACCGATTGCATCCGAAACTGACTGGCGACAGATCGCCGCGCTGTACGCATTTCTGCTATCGCGCGAGCCGAGTCCAGTGGTGGAGCTCAACCACGCCGTCGCGGTCGCGATGGTCGATGGCCCGGAGCAGGGCCTACTGCTGCTCGACGCCATCGCGGCTCGCGGAGAGTTGAGTGAGTATCACTTGCTACACGCCGCGCGCGCCGACCTTCTGCGCAGATTGGGTCGACGCGACGATGCTCGTTTTGCTTATCGAACGGCGCTCGAGCTCGCGTTGCTCGAACCGGAGCGCCGCTTTCTCGAGCGCCGTCTCGCAGAGATCTGAAGAGACGTTAGCAGGCCTCGAATTCGTTCAACCCGTTGAACGATTCGCGTTCGAGATAGCAGTAGGGGCCGCATTGCGTCAGTCTGGCTGCGCGAAACAGGCTGCGGTATTCAGCGGCCGAGCGTTCATGCCAGTTATCGTGGTCGCCTTCCATCTCGTCTTCGGTCGCGAACGTCTCGATGTACGCGACACCGCCGAGTAGTCGGCGAATCGACCGCAGCCCACGTGCAACAGCGCGCGTGTCGACGTACTGCATGACGTCGGCGCAGACGATGAGATCGATATTTCGCGGAAGGCGCATGCTATCGAGCTCTTCGAGGCTTCCGCGTCGAATGTTGCGCGACTCGCCGTACCGGGCAACCGCGTACTCGCTCGACTCGACGCCGATGTATCGAACGTCCTTTCTCATACGCCGCAGGACGGGAAACCACGGCGCTTCGCCGCACCCGATGTCGAGGACAGTACGAACGGGCCGGCCGAGGATGTATTCGACGACGGACACGGCGAGGTGAACCTTTCGCTCGAGGCTGTCGCGTGTCGCGACGCGATGCGTCGGGTGTCGATACCACCGGTCGAAGTATTCGCGATCGTAACTCTTCATGATGCGTTCGCAGGAAGTCGGCTTGAGAACGAAGGAAAGGCATGCACCCTGCGGAGCAAAGGCGCCTCTCGATCGGGGGCGGAAAAGGCAATGGACGAGACGATTCGCCGGGACAACAGCGGTGACACCTACAGCTATCCCACGTCGAAACGCCGTGACATCGAGCGCGGCGACGAGATGTTGTTGTTATTTCGTCGTCGCGAGCGCGAACAGCAATCGCTGACGAAGCGCGAACGCGAGGAGCGCTGGCCCATCGGCTGATCGATTGGGCGCGCCAAGCGGTCAGCGGGGCTGATCGCGGCGCGCGAACTGGATGTAGTCGGTGTACGGCGGCTCCTGTCCAGACGCTCGAAGCATGCGTGCCAGCTGCCCGCGGTGATGCACGCCATGTGTCGCGACATGTGTCACGATGTCTAGCACTCTGTTCTCGTACTCGCGTCCAGCGCTGTTGCGGTAGCTGATGCGACGTGCGAGCGCGGCGTCGTCGCTTGCCAGCACGAGCGACTCGAGCAGATCGGCGTGCTCCGCGGCAAGCGCGCGCGATTCGCTCACGGTGAGCACTGGCCAGACGGCGTGCTCGGGTGGCTGGCCGTGGATTCGCGAGTACCACAGGTGTTCGACTGACGCGACGTGCGCGAACAGTCCGACTGCTTCAGTCGTCGGCGAGGGATCGCGGTCGAGGGCGTCGGCAAACAGCGCGTCGGCCCACCGCATATGGGCGATGAGATTCAGCAGGACGTCGTTCACGGTGAATGCTCCGGTCTGGCGAAGTCTGAGACACTCTGATACATAGTGTGTCATGGACATCGCCGCCCGCCCAGACGACCCGGCCGTCGACGAAATGGCGCGATCGATCTACGCGCTTTTCCCGCGGTGTATGCGCTGCGGTGAGCCGATCGCGCGCTATGAGGATGCTGACGTTCGCATCCTCAGCCATCGCGTCGTGCATCGCGGCGCATGCGCGACCGCCGAGGACGAAGCAACCCGCGCGACTGAGGGCTAGCTCGGCGGCGGGTCCTGCGGAATGCCGGGCGACGGCTGGCTCGGCGGCAGTTCTATGATCTCCAGCGGCGTCTCGTCCGGATTGACCGGCGTTGGGTTGGGACGCGGATACGGCTCTGGAATGGGCCGCGGGTCGGAGATCGGGATGCTCATGTCGTGCCTCGCATGGTGAGGCTCGATGCCGCTGCACATTTCGCGCGCGGATCGCGTCGCACCGGTCGTGTCCGGGTAAAGAATCCGCGGGCGTGGCCAGCCCGGCCGTTCGCAATCGGGCGACAGGTTGATCATCACATCTTGACAGTCAAGATGTAGCGCGCAATGATTCGCCTACGCACGTCGCCTGAATTGCGGAGCCCATCGTGGACGAGCCGAACACCGATGTAATCCAGGGAACCCTGGACATGCTGATCCTCAAGACGCTGAGCCTGGAGCCGATGCACGGCTTCGGAATCGCGCGGCGAATCGAGCAGATCTCTCGCGGCGTGTTCAAGGTCAATCCAGGATCGCTGCTCACGGCGTTCCAGCGCCTCGAACGCGCCGGATGGCTCGACGCCGAGTGGCGACAGTCGGAGAACGCACGTCGCGCGAAATTCTACTCGCTCACTCGCGCAGGACGCAAACAGCTCGACGTCGAGACCGAGGATTGGGCCCGTCGCGCCGGCGCCGTTGCGCGTCTCCTGAAAGCCGAGGCGTAGGTGTCTCTCTGGCGACAACTCACGCACGGGCTTCGTGCATTGTTCAATGGCGCGGCCGCCGATCGCGACGTGAGCGACGAGCTCGCCCACTACGTGGAGCAAACCGCGGCGGCTCTGATCGCTCGCGGTATATCGCCCGCAGAGGCTCGGCGCATGGCCCTGGTTCAGATCGGGAATACGACCGTCGCGCGCGAGCAAATTCGCGCGTATGGCTGGGAGAACGTCGTGAGCACGACCCTCGCCGACGTTAGATACGCGCTACGACGGCTGCGTGCGGCTCCCGCGTTCACGGCCGCAACGCTGCTAACGCTCTCACTCGGGATCGGCGGCACGACCGCGATTTTCAGCGCGGTGAATCGCGTGTTGTTCGAATCGCTGCCCTATCCAAACGCCAATCGCCTCGCGATGATCGTCGAGTTCGGCAGCAGCGGCGCGCGCGGCGCTGGTTCCTTCGGGATGTACCGTGGGCTCCGCGAGCGCACGCGCTCCGTCGAGTCGATAGCCGTGCTCAAGCCGTGGCAGCCGACGCTCACGGGCGCGCAGCAGCCGGAGCGTATGAACGGTCAGCGCGTGACCGCGAGCTACTTCCGCGTGTTGGGCGTTCACTCGTCGCTGGGCCGCGACTTTCTCCCGTCAGACGACATTCTCCTAGGGCCACCTGTCGTCGTCATCAGTGATCAACTCTGGCGACGACGCTTCAACACCGACTCGTCGATCATCGGACGAGTGGTGACGCTCGATGACAATTCGTATCGGGTCGTTGGCGTCATGCCGCGCGACTTCGAGAACGTGCTCGCCCCAACCGCGGAGCTGTGGGCGCCGCTCCAGTACGACATGTCGCAAGGAAGCGCCTGGGGCCACCATCTGAGAACAATCGCGCGTTTGCGCGACGGTGTATCGATGGACCAAGCGACACGCGACATCGAGGGTGCGGGTCGAGAAGTACTCGCCGAGCAGCACCCGGAGACGTACGACCTCAACACGCGAATCGCTCCCCTCTCGATGCGCGATGAGTTGACGCGCGGCGTCAAGCCGGCCCTGCTCGCCGTGCTCGGCGCCGTGATGCTCGTACTCGTCATCGCATGCGTGAACGTGACGAACCTTCTGCTGGCACGCGCCGTTCAGCGACGCAGCGAGTTCGCACTACGCGCCGCGCTTGGTGCCGGCGGTGGTCGTCTCGTTCGTCAACTGCTCACCGAGAGCCTTGTTCTCGCCCTGCTCGGCGGGATTGCTGGAATTGTCATAGCTGTATTGGGAGTCCGCGCCCTTGTCCTACTGAGCCCGCCCGGGCTGCCGCGCGCCGCTGTCATTGGCGTCGACGCTTCGATGTTTGTATTCGCGCTCGGCATCACGACGATCATCGGCGTGGTACTCGGCGTGATTCCGGCACTCCAGGCCGTGCGAAACGATCCGCAGCTCGACCTCCAGGTTGGTTCGCGTCGCACCGCGGGCGGTCGTCGTGCGGCGCGCGGGGCGTTGGTTGTCGCCGAGGTGGCTCTGGCCATCGTGCTGTTGGTCGCGTCGGGTTTACTGCTGCGAAGTCTGCAACACCTGTTCGCCGTTCCCGTGGGTTTCGACTCGTCGCACCTGCTCACCGTGCAGGTTCAGACAGTCGGCCGCCGATTCAGCGACGACAGTACTGCGCACGCGTTCTTTGCACGGACGCTGAACGCCGTTCGCGAAATTCCAGGTGTCACGTCGGCTGGATTTACGAGCCAACTTCCGTTGAGCGGTGATCTCGATGAATACGGTGCTCATTTCGCGGCGACGTCGACGCAGCCGGCGGCCAGCTACGACGCGTACCGCTACGCCGTGAGCCCGAAGTATCTCGAGACGATGGGCATTCGGCTCGTGCGCGGTCGCTTGCTCGGCGAGGGCGATCGGGCCGGTGCGCCGCGTGTCGCGCTGATCAGCGAATCACTCACCAAGTTGCGATTTGGTAACGAGTCGCCGATCGGCCGCAGCGTAACGATCGGCGGCGGCGCGGGCGTGGCGCCGTACACCATCGTTGGCGTGGTCGGTGACGTGAAGCAAGCGTCGCTCGCCTTGGCGCAAACGGAAGCGGTGTACACGACTACCACGCAATGGCGCTGGGCCGACAACGCGATCTCACTCGTCGTTCGCACCCGCGGTGATGCGCTGGCGCTCGTGCCCGCGGTGCGTCAGGCCGTTTGGTCGGTGGACCGAGACCAGCCGATCGTTCGCGTGGCGGCCATGGACGATCTCGTTGCGAAGTCGGCGGCCGAGCGCCGCTTCGCCCTCACGCTGTTCGAGGCATTTGCGCTCGCGGCGATGATCCTCGCCGCGGCAGGGATCTACGGGGTGCTCTCGACATCTGTGAGCGAGCGTGTCCGCGAGATTGGTGTGCGCTCCGCACTCGGCGCATCGCGAGCGAGCATCCTCGCGTTGGTTGCGCGACAGGGAGCCGCGCTCACGATCGCGGGAATTGTGATCGGTTTGATCGGGGCACTCGTCGCGAGTCGCTTCATTGCGACACTACTCTTCGGCGTGTCACCACTCGATCTGGTCACGTATGCTGGCGTGGTGCTCGTCATGCTCGCCGTTGCGGCGATTGCGACGTGGGCTCCAGCATGGCGCGCGGCTCGCATCGATCCCGCGATCACGCTGCGCGCCGACTGACTCGGCGCAAACGAACGGATTGGTGCGCGAAGTGATGCGTCGCCCTTTCCGATATTTTGGAAAAGTGCGAAATTCGACGCACGTCGACCTCTCATCCGTCGATCCCATGCGCGAAACCAAAACTGCACGCGTCGCACTCGGCGACGATGGCGTGTTGACCGTTCGAATTCAGTCAGGCGCGCACCAGTCGGTTGCCAACGCCGAGGAGAATCTCGGTGCTGCACTCGCTGAGCGCGACGGTCAGCGACGGCCGCTTCTAATCGATATTCGAGGCGCCAAGCCGCTCGACGCGGAAGTGCGCCACTACTACTCGGGCCAGGTATTGATCGACGGTTTTCTCGCGCTCGGACTTCTGGTCGACGCGAGTCCGCTTGGAACGATGATGGGCAACGTGTATTTCCGCGTCGCTCGGCCGGGAATTCCCACGCGTCTGTTCACTGCGGAAGCGCGCGCACACGAATGGTTGCGGAGTCATCTGTCATGAGTGAGTCGGAGCCCGTCGTCACGTTCGAGCGCAAGCGCGTCGAAGCGCTGCTCGTGACACTCGAGGAGATGGCCGGCGGCGACAAGGGGCGAAAGCTCGGTCTCTCCGAGCACGGCGATCAACTCGACGCCGTGGCGCATGCCGTCAACGTTCTCGCCGACGAACTTCGGTGGACCTACGCGCGCATGACGGAAGCCGAGCGACGCGTCGCTGAGGATCTACGACAATCGCGCGATGCGGCGGAGCGCGCAAACGAAGCGAAGTCCGTGTTTTTGCGAACGGCGAGCCACGAAATTCGAACGCCAATCGCGGCGATTCTCGGCATCGCCGATCTGCTCGCGCTCGGCGGTGTGTCCGACGAGGACCGTGCTGATCTCGTCGAGCGGCTTCGCGCCAATAGCCGCGGGCTGCTGTCGCTCGTCGGCAATGTGCTCGACCTGTCGCGACTCGATGCCGACAAGCTGGCCTTCTCCAGCGAGCCGGTTGCGCCGGTCGAAGTGCTGCGCGAAGTCGTGAACAGCTTCGAAACAGACACACGTCGCAAGGCGCTCGACGTTCGCATCGAGAGTGAGATGCCCGAGGCAACGATGATCGAGACCGATCGGCTTCGGCTCCGTCAGATTCTCGTCAATCTCGTGGGCAATGCGGTGAAGTTCACGTCGAGTGGCGGCGTCCGGATTGCCATTCGCCTCGCGATGGGATCAGGGCAAAACCAGCTGACGGTCGACATCGCCGATACGGGAATTGGTATTCCGGCGGATCAACGCCGCTTCCTCTTCGTTCCATTCGGCCAGGCGGATTCGTCGATCGTACGCCTTCACGGCGGCAGTGGGCTCGGTCTCGCGCTCTCGCGTCGACTTGCCGAGCAGCTCGGAGGAACGCTCACGTTGTTGCACACCGAGCCCGGTCTCGGCAGCACCTTCCGTCTGTCGCTCGCGGTCCGGCTCGCCGAGCTGCCGAAGCCTGGAATGGTGCGTTCGCCTGACATCGTACCGATTGCGCGTGAGTTGGCTGGCGTACGTATTCTGCTGGCCGACGACAACGCAGATCTTCGCCTGGCCATTGGCCGATCGCTGCGCGTCGACGGTGCATTCGTCGACTATGCGTGCAACGGGCGAGAGGCGCTGGCCATGGCTCGGTCAGGCACGTTCGACGTTGTGCTGATGGACGTGCTGATGCCGCTGATGAACGGACTCGACGCCACGCGCGCGTTGCGATCCGACGGCAACGCTGTGGCGATCATTGCGCTGAGTGCCGACGCAGCGCCTGAAATGCGCACGGCATCGATTGTCGCCGGATGCAGCACCTACATGTGCAAGCCGTTCGACCCGCGAGATCTCGTGGCTGCCATTCGCTTTTTGCTGCGCGGCGAGCACGAGGCGAACACGCCGCGATTGGCTTAGGCGTTCTTTCTCGCCCACCAGGCGATTGCCAGTGTGGGCGGAAGCGCGAGCGCGATGATCGGCAGGTTGTTCTGCGCCGATAGCCGAACGATGTGCGCGACCAGCGCGAGAACGCTGAGCGTGGCGAGGCCGACAGCAAAGCGTTGAGTCCACACGCTGGGTCGGCCTTTCCAGAGCGACATCGCGAGCAAAACGGCGAGAATCAACCAGAGCGGGTTGAACAGAAGGACATTCTCGTTCGAGTGTGCGAACACGTGATCCGTGACCGCCCACAGCAGCGTCACGAGCACGCCGAGGATTCCAGCGGCGAATGCCCAGAGTCCCATGACAATCGCCGCGCCAGCGCGCGCAAACGTGTTTCCGGCCGTCGCCCGTGATCCGAGCCAAAGGAAGACAGCGGCCGTCACGAGCCCGCCAAGAAGAAGCCACGGTCCCAAACGCGGCGGCGTTTCCGGCTCCGGTCCACGCGTCGACGCGAAGAGAACGCGTTCGTCGCGCACCAGCGGGTGCATTGCGCCCGTGCTGTCGCGCACCTTCATCGTGGCGACGAAGTCGTGAAGCTGCTTCGGCAGAAACATCTCCTGCCACTTGGTGAGCTCGCGGTCAGACGGTCGTCCAAGTCCGATGTCGACACCGAGGACGATTGCTCGCATGCTCTGCATTAGCCGCAGCGCGTGCAGTCGGTAGGTCATGCCCGTCAGCGTCTGCGATTGCGCGTACAGTTGGCCGCCGAGGGCCTGGTTGAGGATGTCGCGCACTCGTGTCGCGCAATTATTCCGGAAATAGTCGTATCGGTAATTGATGTTTTCCGGCTGCGCATTCACCTGAATGGTGCGGAGGATCGTATCGCGCTGCGCCGCCGTGAGGTCCAGCTCCTGCGAGCGTACAGGGCGATTCATGTATCGGTAGCCGTACATCACGAGGCCGAGCGAATCGCTACCCATGGCGTAGAGGTTCGACGCCATGAGAAAGTGCCCGATGAAATTCGGCTGGCGGAAGTCGAACACGCCCCAGTTGAACACGGTGTCGCGCCCAGTGACGTTGTCGTGAATCAGCAGGGCGTCGTGGCCGAATAGCTCCCAGATCTCGTCGCCGTTTCCCATCGTCAGCAGGGAAATCGTGACGTCCTTTCCGGCGGCGTGGAGCGGGTCGATTGCAGTGGCGACGGGTGCGGGCGTGGGAACCGGCCGCAGCGGGCCAGGACGTTGCGCCAGCAGGGAAGTGGCAATGCCGAGCGCGAGTACGCCGCGCGATAGGGCGCGTAACATGGCAGAAAACTAACTGGCTGCCGTGATTGCCTTCAATTTGCAGAAGAGCCCAGGCGGACAGCGCGAGGAGCGTGGGCGATGCCGTGGCGCAGGGGCGGAAGCAACGAAGCTGAGGCTGCAGGCTCGAACCCGGAGATGGTCGCCGGCCTTCAGGACAACGCTCGACCGCTCGCGTCGCCGGCCGACCTCGACGCGCTGCTGAATTCAATCGGCGAGGCGCGGATCGTCCTCCTCGGCGAAGCTTCGCACGGCACGTCGGAGTTCTACACGTGGCGCGCGGCCATTTCTAAACGCCTGATCGAAGAGCGCGGGTTTTCGTTCATCGCGGTGGAGGGAGATTGGCCCGACTGCTATCGGGTGAATCGGTACGTGCAGGGCATGCGGAATTCTGGCCAGAGTGCGGAGGACGTGCTACACGCGTTCGAACGCTGGCCTACCTGGATGTGGGCGAATCGTGAGATCGTCGAGCTCACCGAATGGCTTCGTGCGCACAACGATGCCACCCACTCGCACACGGGGTTTTACGGTCTGGATGTGTACTCGCTCTGGGATTCGATGCACGCTGTCGTGGACTATCTGCACCGCCTCGATCCGCACCTCGCCGCGGTCGCGCGACAGGCGTACGCCTGCTTTGAGCCATACGCCGAGGATGTTCAGGAGTATGCGAGAGCGACGGCATTAGTCCCGCTGTCCTGCGAACCGGAAGTCGTCGAGATCCTGCGCGAAGTTCGCGCGCGCGCAACGATGTTTCGCGACGATGGCGCGGAGGGCTATTTCGACGCCGAGCAGAATGCTCTAGTCGCCAAGAACGCGGAGCTGTACTACCGCACGATGGTGCGGGGCGGCCCGTCGTCGTGGAACGTGCGCGATCGCCATATGGTTGAAACGCTCGATCGCCTGATGCTGCATCACGGCGCGAACGCCAAGGCGATCGTCTGGGAACACAACACGCATGTTGGCGACGCGCGGTACACGGATATGGTGCGCGCCGGGATGGTGAACGTCGGCCAGTTGGTTCGGCAGGCGAACGTGCCACGCGACGTTCGGATCGTCGGCTTTGGCACGCACCGCGGGACGGTAATGGCGTCCGAAGAGTGGGGCGCGCCGATGGAGCGAATGTCGGTGCCGGCCGCGAAGGCAGGAAGCTTCGAGGAGGCATTATTCGATGCTGGGGTTGGCGACGCATTGCTGTTGTTCGACGGCAGCGAGAATGGCGGTATCGCCAAACTGAACGAACCGATCGGCCATCGGGCGATTGGTGTCGTCTACGATCCGCATCACGAACGCTGGGGCAACTACGTGCCGAGCATCGTTCCGCAGCGATACGACGCGTTCATCTACGTCGAGGAATCGCGCGCGGTGGATCCGCTGCACTTCCCAATTCGTGTCGACGGAGAGGCGCCCGAGACGTATCCGAGCGGCGTGTAGAGCGCTGCGGGCCTGTTTACCACAGAGGACACGGAGGACGCGGAGAACTGCCTTCAGTCGCAAATCGCGACTCGGCAATCAAGCTTTCGAGAATTGATTCTCGAGAAAACTCTGCGTCCTCTGTGGTTCAATTCGGTTGACGGACAACCCGACGCACGGCTACTCGTACAGGTTCGCCAGATCCAGCGCGTGAAGTTCGGTCAGAAAACCCGCAATGCGTTCGACCGCCGCTTCCACGTACGCAGCGCCCTTGGCCGCCGAGGACTTCGCGGGATTTCCGATGCCCGTGTCG
This sequence comes from Leucogemmata humicola, assembly GCF_055379415.1. Taxonomy (NCBI): domain Bacteria; kingdom Pseudomonadati; phylum Gemmatimonadota; class Gemmatimonadia; order Gemmatimonadales; family Gemmatimonadaceae; genus Leucogemmata; species Leucogemmata humicola. The sequence continues at coordinate 4,705,728 of NZ_AP040875.1, read as the reverse complement.
GCTGTGACCTGCGTCCAGCGTCGCGGCGCCCACGCCCACCCTTCGCGCACTCCGGTCAATCGCGACGGACGAGCGTAGCCAGACCCAGCTTCGCCGAGAGGCCGCACGAGGTCGGGCACGAGATGCATCATCGCGCTCGTCTCGGTTTCGCCAGCGTGATCGCCGACCTCTTCCATGAATTCACGTGCATCGACGCAAGACCACCAGTTGATCGCCGAGAGAAACACACGCGTCTTGGGCTGCAGTTCGCGGATGATCTGCCGGAAATCGTTCCCGCCGTGTCCGTTCAAAATGAGCAACTTGTGAACACCCTGCTGATCGAGCGCGGACACGAGGTCAGCGAGCAGAGCCGCCTGCGTGCTCGGATTCAGATTCAAGCAGAGCTTGATGTCGAGCTGCGTGGTATTGACGCCGAACGGAACCGTGGGCAGCACGACACAACGCGCGCCGCGGTCCCATGCTCGTTCCGCGGCGCGAATCGCGACCTGCTCCGATTGGATGTTGTCTGTCGCGTACGGGAGGTGGTAGTTGTGCGCCTCCGTCGCTCCCCAGGGGAGGATCGCGACGGTGTAGGGCGTCGCGTCCACCGTCTTCCAGGTTGTTTCGGCCAGAACGTACGGACGGGTCATGCAGCTTCGGCGTGGCGTTGACGAGAGGATTCACCCGGAGGTGCAGTGCGACCTGAGGACCTGATCATCGCGTCCAGGCTCCACGGGCCCGCACCGGCGAACATAAAGTACAGGAAGATGAAGCAGAATAGGATGGCCGGGTCGCCGCCATTGTTCGCTGGGAAGAGCGACCGCGGAAAGTGCGCCGTGAAGTAGGCAACGGCCATCTCGCCCGCGAGCAGAAACGCGATGGGTCGCGTCAGCAGGCCGAGAATGATCCCGATTCCGCCGAAGATCTCGATCACACCCGCCACGCCCAGCATCGACATCAGCGTCACCGGAACTGGGATCGCCGTGGTCGGCGGCCATCCGAACACCTTCTGCGTTCCATGCTCGATGAACAGCACTCCGGCGACGATGCGCAAAAGACTCAGCATCCTGCCGGTCCATACCGATCGTGAAGGTTCGAATATCGACATATGCTCACCTCTCGCTTCTCTGTGTTTGTCCCGCGCTTGTCGCGGCACGCGGCCTGCGACTTCATGCGCTCGACCTTCAACTGGAGCGCGTGATGGCAGATCAGAACAAAGGCAAGAAGAGCGAAGACAGTGCCGCGGATGAGCGACTCCGCGAGGACCTGGCGCCGAATCGGCGCGACGAGAACGGAGAGTGGCTTCGCGATCAGACGGGCGAGGACCACAACCTCAGTGGCTCGAGCACGTACCGGACGCTACCGGACCAGCCCGACTCGGACAAATCGTCGGACGACGACGACTCTAGCGACCGGCAATCGAATCGCTGACCGCCTCGGCGGCCTCTTCACTCTCCGCGGTCTTCGCGGTCAGAGCGATGAGGCCGCCCGCGATCGCGACGATATACAAAAGCAGCCCAATCGACCAAAATCGTTGGCCGATGACTTGATCGTGCGTGAGCCGGCCGAACCTGCCGAGGATGTACGCCCAATCGTGCTCGCCGCCACCGACGAGTGGTAAGTCCTGCGCGCGCGCGTCGCGGACGTAGACCGAGATATTCCAAAAATTCTGCGCGACCCACCACAGCGCGACCGACGCCGCGTGCCGATCCTTGCGCCGCCAGAAGTACACGACAAACGCTGTCGGCATGATCAGTTGAAAGAGCGTTCCGCCCAGGAACTGCATGAACTCACCGAACGGCGAGAACACGATATGGCCGGTCTCGTGAATCGGCAGGTCGACGCTGTCCATCAGCGATCCAGCGTCGGGGTGCAGCAACAGCCGAAAGCCGTAGAACGCGAGAAGTACCGTTAGCAGGAGCCGGCCCGTGCGCGCGTTGCTCATGATGCTACGGCTTCGCCCATCGGTTGTTCGAACGATCGATGTCCGGGAAAACTTGTTCCGGATCGATCTCGATCGAGACGACAGTCGCGCCGTTGGCGATCGATACGGTGTGATGTCGCGTGCCCGTCAGCCAGACGTCGACAGGAACGACGATGCGCTCGACCTGTCCATTCGCGCGAGTGACTGCGAGTCGCACTGGCATCATCGCGAGACCGCGATCATCGATCGCGACGCGCAGCGTATCTCCGACCGGTGACCTCGAGACGGAACCGATCGCCTGATCGAGCGTCCACGTCTCGTACCACCAGGTTCTCCAGAACCACGACAGATCACGGCCGCCGAGGCTGTTGAAGCTGTTAAAGAAGTCGAATTGCGTTGGGTGTTTGCCCAGCCAATTCAGGCCGTACGTCTGGTAACTCGAACGGAACGGCTCGTCGCCGAGCAACGCGCGCAGGGCAACCATGTTCGTCGCCATCTTGTCATACGTCGCGATAGTGTAGGCGGGCGTGCCGAACGGATACTGATCACCGTGACGCATCAGTGGCACTTCGCTATCGGTTCGTGCCAACGCCAAGTAGGCGTCGCGCGAAATGCGTTCACGATCATAGCCCTTGAAGAAGGCCTGCATTCCCTGCGCTTGGTTGAAGCGCGTGAGGCCTTCGTCCTGCCAAGCAAACCGTCGCTCGTCGGAGCCCACCTGCATCGGGAACCACATGTGGCCCGTCTCGTGGATTTGCACCGAGTACAGTGAAAGCGAATCGCGCGGGCCGCCGATGCACGTCAGCATCGGATACTCCATGCCCGTGCACGACACCGGTCCCTCGAGCGCCGTCATCTGCGGGTACGGATACGGCCACAGGTACCAGGAGAGAAACTCGACGGAGCCTCGCTCGAATTCGGCCGACCGATCCCACGACCATGCGCGCGCTTCGGGGCGGTACAGTGTGTTGATCGCCGTCGTATCTGGACGACCGTCACGATCGCGATCGCCAACGACGGCTATGGTCGCGTCCCACAAAAACTTCGCCGATGCGCCCCAGTCGAAGTCGCGCACATTTCGCGCGCGAAAGCGCCACGTGAGAATTCCGTCAAAGCCAGTGCGCGTTGCGCGATTGTTTCCTGCGCCGCGGTCCTGTTCTCGCACGACGTGCACCGCAGTCGCCGTGCGTTTCGATTCGGCCAGACGGTCGCGCGTCTGCGGCGAGTAGATGTCGTTCGGGTTCGTGAGCTCGCCCGTCGCGCCGACCAGCCAGCCTTGCGGTACGCTCAGATTCACGTCGTAGTCGGCGTACCCCATGTAGAACTCGGCGGTGCCGAGGTATGGGTCGATCTGCCAACCGGTGACGTCGTCGTAGACGGCGAGTTGCGGATACCAATACGCGACCATGAAGACGTCGCCCGTCGTGCCCTCGCGTGGTGCGCCGTCGGGCGGGAGCTGGAATGCCCATGCGATGTCGAAGTCGACAGAGTCTTTCGGCGCGAGCACCTTGGGCAGACCGATGCGCATCAGCGTGCCGTCCACGGAGTAGGCTACCCCGGTGCTTCGCTTGGCAAGCGCCTGCCCTCCGACGGCCACGCGCAGAATTTCAGTACCGCCCGTGACGGGAACCGACTCGCCACGCGGTGATGTAGGGGCGAACAGGTTCTGGTTGAGAAACACCCACACCGTTCGCAACGTGTCAGGCGAGTTGTTGAAATACCGGACTGTTTCGCGGCCGTTGATCTGGCTCGCCGCCGGTACCAACTCTGCATCGATGCGGTAGCGCGCAAACTGCTGCCAGTAGTTTGGTCCGGGAACGCCGGTACGCGTTCGCGTTCCGCGTTCGACGGCGCGCGCGAATGCTTTCGTCTCGAAGACCGGGTATGGCAGCGGACGACTTGGTTCACGCGGCGGCGCGGGCGTGGGCGCGGGAGCTTCGTGTCGCGGCCAGTTGGCGCAGGCCATGGCAAGAACGGCTGCCGCGAGGAGGGCGAGTGGACGGCGAGCTTGCATCGAACGAATATCGTGCCATTCGGGTTGTGCGTACAATTGTCCCAACAGAATTCAATCCTTTGTGGAGATGGCACCAATGAGGCACTACATAGCGGGAGCGGCGATCGCCGCGCAATTCGCCCTGACCATTCCGGCCTTCGCGCAACAGGCGCCGCCGGCGACCGAACCTGGCGCGTCGCAGCTCGCGCTGCTCAACCTTCCGGTCAAGGGCGACGCCAAGCTCACGGTCACGACGCCGGCGTTCAAGGCGGGCGGCGATATTCCATTCGAGAATACTCAATATCGCGGCAACGTCTTTCCGGGCCTGTCCTGGACCGCGGGTCCGGCCGGAACGAAGTCGTACGCCGTGATCCTGCAGGATGGTGACGCGATGGTACGCGGCGCGCCAATTCTGCATTGGACGATGGCCAACGTGCCGGGAAACGTCACGAAGCTCGATGCTGCCATGGCTGCACCGCCGGCCGGCGCGACCTACGGTCCGAACATTCGCGGCGCGGCGCAAGCGTACATGGGTCCGCGTACGCCTGCGGGTCCCAAGCACCGCTATCACTTCCAGGTCTTCGCGCTCGATACCACACTCGGCGCCGACGCGCTGGCGTCGTACGCCACGATGACCGACGCGATGAAGGGTCATGTTCTCGCGAGCGGGGAAGTCATCGGACTCGGCCAGGTGGCGCCGCCGGCGAACTAGGCGTTGGGGGAGCGGAAAACGGCTCCTGTTGAAATCCGACAGGAGCCGTGGTATCGTGGGGCATGAGCATCGTCCGAGGTCTGCGCGCCCGTCTCCGTGCCCTGGTTCGTCGCGGGGCTGCCGATCGCGATCTCGGCGACGAGATTCGCTTTCACATCGAGCTCGAGACGGAAAAGAACGTTCGCGCCGGTATGACACCGGCCGAGGCGGAGCGAGTTGCGCTCGCACATTTCGGCGGCGTTGAGCAGGTGCGCGAGGCGCACCGCGACGTACGTCGGCTGCGGTTGATCGAGGATATCCTCGGAGACGTGCGCTACGCACTGCGCATGCTCAAACGGTCGCCGGTGATGACCGTCGCGGCGGTGATCACTATCGCGCTCGGAGTCGGCGCCAACGCCGCCATCTTCTCCGCGGTCAATGCAGTCGTGTTGCAGCCGCTGCCATTCACCCAGCCCGATCGTCTGGTCATGCTCGCTGACGAGAATCCCGAGAAGCACTGGCATCTCGAGATGTCCAGTCTCGCGAACTGGCTCGATTGGCGTGACGGTGTCACTGTGTTCAGCGATATCGCTGCCTACGACTACTCGCCGTCGGGCGGAACCGTGACCGGCATTGGCGACGCGTGGCGCGGGAATTTCGGCAACGTCAGCGGCAACTTCTTCTCGGTACTCGGCGCGCGCGCCGAGTTGGGCCGGACGTTCGACGAAAGCGCAACGTGGGACGATGCACCGATGACCATGGTGCTCAGTCACGCCGCGTGGATGCGCGATTTTGGCGGCGATCCGTCGGTGATTGGGCGAACGATCATGATCGACAACGACGCCAACACCATTATCGGCGTGATGCCGGCGAGCTTCGCGTTTCCGTGGGACAATCTCGACGGCTGGGTCGGACTGCACTTCAGTCGTTCGGTTCGCGTTACGGAGTTGTATCGGCGCGAACACTGGATGCGTGTCATCGGGCGATTGAAGCCGGGCGTGTCACCCGCAATGGCGAGCGTGCAGCTCAACGCTGTCGCCGCGCGACTCGAACGCGATTTTCCGAAGCTGAATCGAAATCTCCGTGTGAGTGTGACGGGCCTCCACGAGTTTCTCGTTGGCGATACGCGTCTTCCTCTGCTGGTTCCTCTCACGTCGGTCGCGATTCTCCTGCTCATTGCGTGCGCGAACGTCGCCAACCTGCTGCTCGTGCAAGCGGCAGATCGTCAGCGAGAGATTGCGCTGAGGCTGGCGCTCGGCGCTGACCGTGCGCGCGTCGTGCGGCAGGCGATCACTGAAAGCCTGGTGCTGTCGTTGATCGGTGGCGCGTGCGGCTTCGCGGTCGGTTGGGCCGGTTCACGCGCGTTGTCGGCGCTCCAGCCCGAGGGGCTTCTACGTGTGAAGTCGTTTGGCGTCGACTATCGAGTGACGGGTTACGTCGCGCTCGTCACGACCATCGCTGGTTTGTTGTTTGGCGTCGCGCCGGCTCTGTGGACCCGGCGGCGCGATCCGGCGGACGTGCTTCGTGGTGCCTCGCGTTCCGGGACGCAGACGCGCGGTATGCGCCGTTGGGCCGACGGGCTCGTCGTCGCGGAGGTCGCGCTCGCCCTGCTGATGACGACGGGTGCCGCGCTGCTCGTCCGCAGCGCCTGGAAGGTTTCGCGCGTTGATGCCGGCTACGAGCCGCGCGGAGTAGTTGCTGCCGGTTTCTCGCTGTATCGCCACGGATATGACAGCGCGACGGCACGCCACGCATTCGACGATGAACTTCTTGCGCGCGCCAAACACATTCCGGGCGTCAGCAGCGCCGCGATCACTAGCGTCCTCCCCCTGATGTGGAATGCGTGGACGAGCGGCTTCCACGTCGTTGGTCGTTCCGCCGACGGCGGAGTTGACGCGCAACATTGGTTCTGGACGCCTGACTACGCCGCCACGATCCGCGCGCCGCTGAGACGAGGACGCTTGCTAACCAAGGCGGACGAAGCTTCACCTGTCATCCTGGTCAACGAGACGTTCGCGAATACTCAGTTTCCAGGACAGGACCCAATCGGACAACGACTCACGTTCGACAAGCCGACAATTCCTGGAATGACCGAGTTTACGATCGTCGGAGTCGTCGGCGATGTTCGTGATAGATCTCTAATCGACCCGGCGCGCGTCGCAATCATTCATCCATTTTCCGCGCTGTCCGGCGGTTACATCGTGCTGCGCACTGACGGCGACCCCGTGTCGCTCGTCGCACCGCTTCGGGCCATTCTTCACGACATGGATCCTCGTATCGCGCTCAATCCGCCGCGCTTTCTCGAACAGATGCGCGCCGAGTCGATGGCGCGGCAACGATTCTTCGCGACAGTGCTCGGTGTCTTTGCGGCCGTCGGATTGGTGCTGGCGATCGTGGGCGTCTATGGCGTGCTCGCGCAACTCGCTCGAGGACGCGCGCGCGAGATGGGCATTCGCGTCGCCCTCGGGGCGCCGCTCGGACGTGTACGTTGGCTCGTGCTCGGGCACGGCCTCCGCTTAGCGGTTGTCGGTCTCGTGATCGGTGCGGCAGCGTCACTATTCGCGACGCGCGCACTCACGTCGCTGCTGTTCGGCGTGGCTCCGAATGATCCAGTCGCCTTTGCGGGCGTTGTTGTTTTGCTCGTTGCCGCGAGCGCCGCTGCGTCATGGATTCCGGCGGCGCGTGCAACACGCCAGAATCCAGCCGCAATCCTACGCGCCGAGTAGGTCGCTACCGGCGCAACGCCGACTACTTGACGCCGACGGCGAAGCCGATGCGGTAGACGGCATTCATGCCGGAGGAGCTCTTCTCGCCGGCTTCGACTACGCCAGTCGACTTATCGGTCATCGTCGCGTCGCCGAAGCGGATATATCCGTACGTCACGCCGACATCGAGATTCACGGCACTGGAGAGTCTCAGCAGGAGACCGCCGCCGCCATTCAGCTGAACGCTGGACGACGTACCTGATTGCTCGTTGGTGCCGGCCTGATTCGGGATGTGAACGCTCTGCCGGAGCACGGCAACGCGGCTCGACACGTACGGAGCGAACGTGTACCCGAGATCGATGACGTAGCGCGGCTCAAAGAAGGCGCCGAGCAGCGAGAAGTCCGTTCTGGGACCGACGCCGGCAGCGCCGTCATGCCCGGTGAATTGCACGCCAAGACCGAACGAGAATGCACTCGGCGAATACCGAAGCTGCACCTCGCCGCCCTTGCCGGTCTTGAGGTTCTCATAGGCATCGTCGGAGACGGGTGCGATGAGTGCCGATACCTGCACCGAAATCGCCTGCTGCGACTGTGCCGCAACGACAGCGGTGGGCATTCCAACGGCAAATGCTGCCGCGGCCATGGTGCGTCCCAGTTGTCTCATTCGATTTGCCTGATCTGCGTTTGCCGACGGTTGCGACAGAGCGGGCGACGTTAACCGTCGCCAGGAGGAGGGTCAAGGGCGCTACATGGTGCCAATCACCCAGACTAAGAAAAGTTTATTGACGTCGCCCTCGTCTCCTGGTGCCCTGACCACGTCCTTGCGCCGGGCATCGCGTAAAGACAGGTTGGTTTCGATGTCCAGCGAGATAATCAGCGGCGCGAACGAGGCAGACCCGTGGACTGAAGTCGTTCGCCGGCTCAGAGCAGCCACCGTGTCGGAGTTCGAGGTAGTTCGAGAGCTCGGGCGGGGCGGCATGGCTGCCGTATACCTCGCGCGAGAATTGGCGTTGGATCGACCGGTGGCGATGAAGGTGATGTCGCCAGCCCTGATGATGGGTATGGGCATGGTCGAACGGTTCCAGCGCGAAGCGCGGACCGTCGCAAAGCTGAATCATCCGAACATCGTTACCGTGTTCGCCGTCCGTCAGCTTGACGATCTGCATTTCTTCACGATGCAGTTCGTCGAGGGGCGATCGCTCGACCACATCGTCCGCGAAGTCGGTGCGCTGCCGATTCCGATGGTTCGCTCGCTGCTGCACACAGTTGGCTCGGCGTTGGCCTATGCGCACCGTCGCGGTGTCGTGCATCGCGACGTGAAGCCGGGGAATGTCCTCGTCGGCGACGACGGCGCGGCGCTGGTGACCGACTTTGGCATCGCCAAAGTGGCGCAGGACGCGACGGCCCCGTATACGCAGACCAACATGCTGGTCGGCACTCCGGCGTATATCAGCCCGGAGCAGTGCTTCGCGCATCCGGCCACGCCAGCGAGCGATCAGTATTCGCTGGGCATCCTCGCGTACGAGTTGGTGACCGGCCGCGTGCCGTTCGAGGGACCGACGTTCGCGGTGATGTCCGCGCACACCGAACGCCCGGTGCCGTCCATTCGGGACGCGCACCCGGAGTGCCCGCCCGAACTCGAGGCGGCCATCTTCCGCATGTTGGCGAAGGACCCGGCCGACCGGTGGCCGACGATGCAGCACGCGCTTGCCGAGCTTGGTGCCGCGCCGCTGTCGGCCGACGATCCCTTCCAGCAGGCGCTCGGCATGTTGGCCAGCACCGCGCCAACCGCTCGTCGTGACGCGCTCAGCACGGTGCTCCAACACCGAGAGACGATCGCGCAGCAACGGACTTCGCCGCCAGCGAACGCCGCACCGGCGGGCGTCGTCGCACTGTCGATCACCGCTCCGCCAGAAAGCGTGGAGGTTGGCGACGTCGCCACGTTCGCGGCGGTCGCGCACGGCGCCGACGGCGCAGCGATTCCAGGAATTTCCATCACCTGGTCGGTCGACGATGCGACAATCGCGTCCATCGACGCGCAGCTTGGAATCGTCGACACGCTCACCACCGGTCCGGTCACTGTCACTGCGACGTCGGGCGAGATCCACGAGTCGTTCCGCCTCGCCGTTATTCCTCGGCGAGTCGCGGCGGTGAACATCTCGCTGCCGCCGGGCGAAATGCGCGTTGGTGATCGCGTTCGTTTGACCGCGCGCGCCGAGGACAAAAGCTCGGCGGTGCTGCCGGAGCCTGTTCACTGGGCGAGTGCTGAAATCGACATCGTCGAACTGTCGGACGATGGGCTGCTGTCGGCGAAAGCGCCTGGCACGGCGATGGTCTGGGCCGAAGCGCAGGGTGTGCGCGGATCCGCGCAGATCGAGATCCGTGAGAAGAAGCCGGTCGCAGTCGTTGAGCCCGTCGTTGCGCCTGCGCCCGCGCCGATTGTCGTGGCTGATCCACCGCCGCGCGATCTCTCTGTCGCAGTAACAGGCGAATCAGCATCGGCCGGATCGAGGCGCGGGAGAATGATGGTGGCCGGCGCTGGAGCGCTGATCGTCATTGTCGGCGGTGCGTATGCACTTTCTCATAGTCGATCGCCCGACGTGCCGAACGCCGTCGTGCAGCAATCGGTGGTGCCAGCCCCGGCACCCAGTGATTCCGCGACGCGAACGGTTTCGAACAGCGCGGCAAAGGTGCCGAGCGCCCCGGATCAACCGGCGTCGCCCGCCGTGAAGCCGACGCGCACCGAATCGCGTCCGTCGCCCGCCGTCGTGACTCAGCGAACGGAAAGCCCGGCCGCGACCGCGCGGCCGGCCGTTGACTCGAGTCGTGCGGCGCGCCCGCCCGCTGTTGCGACAGTCGTGATTGCGACTGCTCCGCCGACATTGCTCGAGGGCGCCCGAGTGCGGCTCGAAGCGACAGCTCGCGATGCCCGCGATGGCGTTCTCGCGCGCGAACTCGCGTGGCGTTCAGAGAACACAGACGTCGCGACGGTCGACAACTCTGGGAACGTGACCGCGATCAAGGCGGGAACGGCGACAATCTCGGCGTCGGTTGAGGATCGCGCGGCTCGGGTGGTCGTTACAGTGCACGCTCCAGCGCCGGTCGTTGCGGCCGAGCCCGCAAAGCCTGCGGCTCCGTCGTTCGATGCCGCGGCCGATCGCTGGGCCGGAGCTGCAATTGCGAGCTTCGTCGATTCGCTGAATGCGCAGAATGGCGACGGTCTCCAGAGGATGATCAACGACGCGGCGAGCTGGAAAGAAATCCGCGGGCTGATGGAGAAAGGACATAAGGTCATCGCTTCGGAGCTGCAGCGTGGCGCGACCCAACCCGCCGACGGTCAGGTCGTCGCGCCGTTTACGCTGCACCTCGTGTCGGTGTCGTCGTTCGGTGCCCGGAGCAACTCCGTGGGATCCTTCGAGGCGGTTTTTGCGCCTCAGGGGAGTGGCTGGACGCTTCGGCGAATTCGCCTCGTGAGTCGCCGATAGGGCCACCGGGAGGGTACGGCGGCTGGGAAGCGCTTCGGGGCGTCGATGCGTATAATCGTTGAGCCTCTCAACGCCCTCGCTGGAGCCCCGCATGCCCCGTATTCTCCCGCTCGCCCGGACCGCGTTCGTCTGGGCATTTGCCGCAACGACAGCCGCCGTTCTTCCGGCACAACAGAACAACGCTGGCCCTGCGCCTCAGGGGGCGGCGAAGGCCGATCCCGGCGCCAAAAGGGTGCTCGGTCTCGCCGACATCGGCCGATGGAATCGCATCGGCAACGCGGCGCTGTCGTCGGACGGCAAGTGGATGACGTACATCTACACGCCGAACGAGGGCGACGGCACACTCTACATCCGCCAGTTCGACGGCGGTAAAACATTCACGATTCCCGTCGGCTCGGCGCCGGTGTTCTCGGACGACTCGCGGTACGTCGGGTATTTCGTGAGTCCGGCCAGTGCGAGCGGCGGTCGCGGTGGACGTGGCGGCGGTGGCGGTCGAGGTCAGGCGGCAGCGGCTGCACCCGCGGGCGGCGCGCGCCGCTTCGAGCTCCTCGATTTGGCGAGCGGTGACAAATATCCGGTTCCGGATGCGGCGACGTTCAAGTTCTCTAAAGGCTCGAAGTTCCTCGCCGTGCGCGCCAACAAGGCGTCGGCAACCGCCAAGCACAACGGCGCCGACCTCGTCCTTCGTGAACTGACGAGCGGTATCAGCCAGAACATCGGCAATGTGAACCTTTACGATTTCGATGACGCGGGCAAAATGCTCGCGTACACGGTCGACGCCGCGGACCGCAACGGCAACGGCGTGTATGTCGTCGACCTCGCGACGAGTCAGTCGAAGGTTCTGAGCTCGGCGTCGCTCGACTACGACCAGCTTGCGTGGGGCGACAAGGGAGCCTCGCTCGCCGTGCTGCGTGGCGACAAGAAGAAGGAAAATCTCCAGCGCGATAACTCGCTGCTCGTGTGGCAGGACGTGAGCGCCGCCAAGCCGCGTGCAACGGAATACGATCCGTCGAAAGACGCCGCGTTCCCCAAGGGCTACGTGCTGAGCGAGTTCAGCGCGCCGCGTTGGACGCGCGATGGCGCCAAGCTCTATGTCGGACTCAAGGATCAGGAAGCGGATCCGGGTGCGCCCGCAGCGGGCGCCGAGCCAAAGGCGAACGTCGACGTCTGGCATTGGAAGGACAACGAAGTGCAGTCGGTGCAGGTCGTCCGTCTGCCACAAGAGCGACGTGCGACGCTTCCGGCGGTCTATAACATCGGCAGCGGTAAGCTCGTTCGCATTTCCGACGAGGTGATGCGCAACGTCACGCCAACCCCTGATCCGAAGTGGGCCATTGGTCGCGTTGATACAACGTATCGCACCGAAGTGCAGTGGGGCGGTACCAAGTCCGACTACTATCGCGTGAGCACCGAAAGCGGTGAGCGTACGCTGATCGACCGCGCGTTGACGCGCACCATGGGTAGCTCGCCCGACGGAAAGTGGTTCCTGTATCTCAAGGACAAGAAGGTTTTCGCGTACAACACCGAGAGCGCAAAGAGCACGAGCCTCGGCTCGGCGGAAAAGCTGAGCTTCATCGACGCCGAGGATGATCATCCGTACGAGAAGCCGACGTACGGTGTCGCTGGCTGGTCGAAGGATGGTAAGGCCGTCATCCTCAATCACCGATACGATCTCTACTCGGTTCCGCTCGACGGCAGCAAGGCGACTAACCTGACCGGCGGCGTCGGTGACGCGCAGCAGATTGTCTTCCGTCTCGTGCGCCTCGAGCGCGGCGGCGGTGGCGGACGTGGTGGTCGCGGTGGCGGCGGCGGCGCGTTCGGAGCCGGAGGCGGGGAGGAAGACGAGGGCGTGGATCTCACGAAGCCCGTGCTCCTCTCAGCTTACGGCGACTGGACGAAGAAGTCGGGTTACTACACGCTCGCGCCGGGTGCAAAGCCGACGCCGTTGATCTACGAGGACGCGTCGGTTGGCGGCGCGATCAAAGCACAAAACGCCGACCGCACGATCTTCACTCGTCAAACGTTCTCACAGTTCCCGGACTATTGGTCGACGAACACGTCGTTCTCGTCGCCGTCCAAGGTGACGGATGCGAACCCGTTCATCGGCGAGTACGGCTGGGGAAGCAAGGTGCTCGTCGATTTCAAGAATGCTAAGGGCCAGCGACTGCAGGGCACACTCACGCTGCCGGCCAACTACCAGGCCGGAAAGAAGTATCCGATGCTCGTGTACTTCTACGAGCTGCTTTCGAACACACACCACTCGTTCCCCACGCCGCAATTCGACGACCGGCCGCACTTCGCCGAGTACGCGAGCGACGGCTATCTCGTGTTCCAGCCCGACATCGTTTACGAAACTGGAAAGCCCGGCAGCTCCGCTCTGGACTGCGTGACGAGCGGTGTAAAGAAAGTCATCGAGATGGGCTACGCCGATCCGTCGCACATCGGTATCCAGGGCCACAGCTGGGGCGGCTATGAGACGTCGTACATTCTCACCCGAACGAACATGTTCGCCGCTGTGGTGACCGGCGCGCCGCCAACGAACCTCGTGAGCTTTTATGACGAGACGTACCCGGGCACTGGAACGCTGCAGCAGGGTATCGTAGAGGTGGGGCAGGTGCGAATGGGCACGAACCCGTTCGACAACCTCCAGCTTTTCGAAGATCAGTCGGCGCTGTATCACGTTCGCGACATCAAGACGCCGTTCATGATTCTGCACGGCACGGCGGACAACGCGGTCGACTGGCACCAGGGGCTCGAGCTCTATGGCGCGGCGCGCCGTTGGGGCAAGCAGGTCATTCTGCTCTCGTATCCTGGTGAACCGCACCATCTGGCAAAGAAGGAAAACCAGAAGGATTTCCAGGAGCGCATGAAGCAGTTTTTCGATCACTACCTCAAGGGAACGCCCGCGCCGAAATGGATGACCGACGGCGTGCCGCAGACCAAGAAGGGTGGACCGATCGAGTAGTCGCACTCACGCACCAATTCACCTCGAACAGCCAGTAGGAATCCAGTGACATACCGAACCATCGCGCGCGTTGCCACGACGGCAACCGTTGCGCTCACCTGCGCCGCCGCTGCTGCTGGCGCGCAGCAAACCTGCGCCGCGGTAAAGCCGGGCGCGAAGATGCCGCTGACGTACGCCGGCGGCCCAACGGTTGCCGCGATCACCGCGTGTGACCTGATGACGCGTCTGTATATCTACGCCGCAGATTCGATGCGTGGCCGCGAGGCCGGCACGTCGGACGCAATGCGTGCGACTTCGTATATCGAGCGCGAGGTACGTCGGCTTGGCCTCAAGCCGGGCGGCGACAACGGTACGTTCTTCCAGAACATGCCCGTCACCTCTCGCGTGCTCAGCTCGGCGTCGAGCATTAGCGCAGGCGGTAAGACATTTCACGCACCAGCGGACTTCGTCGCAGCGGGCGCCACTGATCGCAAGGTCACTGGCGACGTGGTATTCGGCGGAACGATGGGCGATACGACGAACTCGCTCTCAGCCGACGATGTTCGCGGCAAGATCGTCGTGGTGACTGCGCCTGCGGGCGGTGCTGGTCGCGGTGGCTTCGGCGGTCGCGGTGGCGCGGGAGCGAACAATCCGCTGCTCGGCGCGGAGGCCATTGTCACGGTTGCACAAACGCTCACGCCGCCGCGTGCGCAGTTCACGCTCAACGACACGGCGCAAAACGAAGGACGCGCGGCGTACGCTGCCGCCAATCCGACGCCGGGCGGTCGTGGGGGCCGCGGTGGTCGCGGTGCTGGCGGCGGTGCCGGTCCGATCACCGTAACGGTGACACCAGCGGTTGCTGCCGCGTTGCTCGGCAAGTCAGTCGATGGCGCTGCACGCGGCGACAAGGGCGGTTCTGCGACGATCGACGTTCGTGTCGAGACCGTGGCCGCGCCCACCCGCAACGTCGTTGCGATCATTCCGGGTACCGATCCGAAGCTCAAGGGTCAGTACATCGTCATCGGCGCGCATTCGGATCACGTCGGGCTGTCGTCGGCGCGTCCGATCGTCGAACACGATTCACTCAAGGCGTACAACATCGTTGCTCGCGTCGAAGGTGCAGACACGCGTAACGCCGTTCCGCCGACGCCCGAGCAGTGGGTGCGCATCAACGCACTGAAGGATTCGCTGCGAAAGGTCTACCCGGCGCGTCTCGATTCGATCAGCAATGGCGCCGACGATGACGGCACTGGTTCGGTATCGATCCTCGAGATCGCCGAAGCCTTCGCCAAGGGTCCAGTGAAGCCGAAGCGCTCGCTGATCTTCATCTGGCAGATGGGCGAGGAAAAGGGACTGTGGGGCTCGCAGTGGTTCACGAACCATCCGACGATTCCTCTCGATTCGATCGTCGCTGACCTCAATCTCGACATGGTGGGCCGAGGTGAAGCGACGGACGTGACGGGGAAGAACAAGGAAGACCAGGAACTCGTTGGCGCGCCGAACTATCTGCAACTCGTCGGTTCACGCCGCCTCTCGACGGAACTCGGCGACATCGCCGAGGAAGTCAGCGCGAAGCAGCCGATGCCGTTCAAATTCGATTACGCGATGGATGCGAACGGACATCCGCAGAACATCTATTGCCGCAGCGATCACGCGAACTACGCGCGGTACGGCATTCCGGTGATCTTCTTTACCACCGGCGGCCATGCCGACTATCACCAGGTGACGGACGAGCCAGAGTACATCCAGTACCAGCACATGGCTCGCGTCGACAAACTCGTGTTCGACATCGCAGTCAAGGTTGCTGACCTCGATCACCGTGTTGCCGTCGACAAGACGAAGCCGGCGAGTCCGTTCGCAGGGTGTCAGCAATAGAGATTCTAGGCGCTAGGCACTAGGAGCTAGAAAAAAGGAAACGGGGGCGGCGGTTGCCGCTCCCGTTTTGTTTTGTCTGCCGCCATCCGTGTCACGCCGCACGCCGCACCCCTCATACCGCTCGCTAAGGCCTGACCTCGTTCTTCACATACTTGTCGAACCACGCTCGCTCGTTGAGCATTCTGTGAACATTGTTCCACGAGCCAGCGATGCCGTGGGGCTGGCCGGCATACTGAATCATCTTGGCCGGCACACCCTGCTTCTTGATTGCCACGTACAGCTGCTCGTTCTCCGAGAACGGCACGCGGTGATCGATCTCGCCGTTGATGAACAGCGTCGGCGTGCGCACACGATTGGCGTACGTGATTGGTGACTGCTTGATCATGATCTCGCGCGCCTTGGGGTCCGACGGCGGGCCGTAGAACTCCGTCTCCTTGGTGCGCGGAATGTCCGAGTTGGCGTAATCGCTCGTCCAATTCGCGATGCCAGCACCAGACGCGGCCGCGGCGAAGCGATCCGGATACTGCGTGATCAGCCAGTTCGTCATGAACCCGCCGTACGAGTGGCCAATCGACGCGACCTTCTTCTTGTCGATCGGATGGTGCGCAATCGCGTAATCCACTCCGGCCATGACGTCCTGGCCGTCCTTCGTGCCCCAGGCGCCCCACGTGCCCCACAAGAACTTTTCACCGTAGCCCGTAGAGCTACGGAAGTTGACCTCGAGCACGAAGTAGCCGTTCGCCGCGAAATACTGATTCTTGAAATCGAAGCCGTATTCGTTGGCCGAGTGTGGGCCACCGTGATTGCTGACGATGAGCGGGTACGATCCAGAACTACCCGGCTTGTAGCCATACGGGTAGAGCAAGAACCCTTCGACCGGCGTGCCGTCGAGACTCTTGAACTGCAGTCGCTCAGACTTGCTCAGAGCAATTTCCTTCGTGAGGGCGTCGTTGACGTGGGTGAGCTGCTTCTCACCGCTGCCGTCGATGTTGGCGACGAAGATCTCCGACGGCGCCTCGAACGTGCCGACCTGATAGGCCATCTTCGCTTGCGCGCGGTCGTAGCTGAAACCGCTCAGCCGGCGTTGGCCGGTCGTCACCTGCTCGACCTTTGCGCCCTCCGGTGACACGCGGAAGAGGTGTGTCGTGCCGCCGATGCCGCCGGTAAAGTAGATGTACTTGCCGTCGCGACTCCAGAATGCGCCAGACGGGAGGTAGTCCCAGTTCTCGGTGAGATTGACCTCGCGTCCGCCGTTCGCCGGAAGCAGGACGATGTCGACCGGGCCGCCGTTGTCCATCTTGTTCGCGATCACGGCGTCAGTCGGCGTGGAGCGTGTAGCGAGAATCCACGTTCCGTCGGGAGAGAACTGTGCGTTCGCATATGAGTATCCGACGCGCGACGTGAGTTTGCTCACGTGCCCGTCGGTGTTCACCGTCCAGATGTCGCTGCGGCCGTAGATGTTTTCGTTGCGATAGGTCGAGTCGGCGGTGAACACGAGCATGGTGCCCGCGCGATTCCAGTTTGCTCCTGCGGGACGCAGGCCGAGGTGCGTCAGCTGCTTCCGCTCTCCACCTGCGGGACCGACGAAGATTTCCTGCGGCGGATTCACGTCGGGGTCTACGCGATTCGGGAGCGGGAAGGGAGCTGCATCGCGCTGGAAATCCATCCAGTCGAATTCCACCCCCTTGAAGCGCTCTTCATGGCGTTTCGCAAACTCTGATTCGTAGACCTTCTCGCGCTTCGGCGGCGGCGTGTCTTGCACGGCTGCCGTCCACTTGCCGTCGGGACTCGTCATGGCCGCGCCGCTGCCGCCACGACCGCCACCTCGCCCCCCGCGCCCGCCGGCCGCTCCAGCGCCGCGCCCGCCGGTCGCGTCGAGTTCAGAGACCTTGTCCGGCGCCGACGGGTCGAGCACCGAACCGCGACCAGCGGACGAAAAGCGAAGACGACCATCGTCGAGCCACGCTGGCGCCGTCGCGTTCACACCGTCGCCGCTCACTCGCCGCGCCGCCGTCGAACCATCGGAGGGAACAAGCCAGACTTCGCTCGTGTTGTCGTTCGTCGCTTCGACGCGCGTTGCGACGGTGAACGTCACCCATTTTCCGTCGGGCGACAGGTCAGGCGTACCGACCGTTTTCACACGATAGTAATCCTCGATAGCAAGGCGTCTACCGGTGGACTGCCCTGCGACGCTGCGTGCACCGAGCACCACGAAGACGAGTGGCGCAGCAGCGCGGACGCGACGAAATAGTGGCGACATCGGACCTCTCCCTGAGCGATGGATCGAACGGTGGCACCACCATATTGTCGCCCAGAGTCGTTCGCGTCCACCTAGTCGGCGCGGAGTGCCACGGTCGGGTCCACACGAGCCGCGCGGAGAGCCGGAATGGCGCTCGCCAGAATCCCGACGACAAGCAGGGTCAGCGCCACGATGCCAAAGATCACTGGATCGCGCGGCGACACTCCGAACAGCATGCTCGTGAGCCCACCGCTCGCCGCTAGCGCAAGCAGAGCTCCAATCACGAGTCCGCCGAGCGTGACGCGAATGCCCTCGCCGATCACCAGGCGCACGACGTCGGCGACCCGCGCTCCGAGCGCGATGCGCACGCCCAACTCCTGGGTTCGTTGAGCGACGGCGAACGCGATCACCGCATACAACCCAACCGCTGCCAGGGTGAGGGCCAGTGCGCCGAAGGCCAGGAACATGCTGGCGCCCGACGTCCACGACTGCATTCGCGGATCGATGATCTCGTGCATTGGACGCACGGTCACGTAAGAACCGCCCGGCATCATCTTCTGGAGCCGAGCGCGAAGCGCCTGCGTCTGATCGTCGGCGCGGCCGCGCACGCGCACGAACATCGCGAGCATCGGCGGTCGCCCGAATGCGGCGACGTACTGTGCCATCGGCAGGTAGTACGCGAACTCCGCGTCAGACGTCAGTGATCGCACTTTGATGTCCTCGGCGACGCCCACGACGGTGGTGCAAGGCATCGTGTCGCTCGAAATGCGAATGCACTTTCCGATTGGATCTTGCCCCTTCCACAGAATCTTCCCCATCGATTCGCTCACGACGACGACGCGCGGTGTAGCGGCGCGATCGTCAGCGAGAATGCCGCGTCCGCGAACGATGCGCGTCCCGATCGTGGAGAAGTATTCCGGCGTGCCCGCTTGGAGCGTGAAGCGGCCGAGCTTGCGAACAGAATCGATTCCGGGCACGTACAGTCCGCGCCCCTCGAACGACCAGAAGGGTACTGACACCACTTGCGCCGCGTTGTCGACGCCCGGCGTGGCGCGCGCTTCGCCCAGCAGTCGCTCGGCGAGCTGCACGCCCTCCGGAATGGTGAGCTTCACGCCGCGCATGCTGCCTTCGACATAGGCCAGTCGATCGACGTCGTAGCCAAGGCGAACGCCGCGAACCGCCTGCAAGCTACGGACGAAGAGACCGGCTCCGATCAGGAGCACAACGGAGAGCGCGGTCTGAAAAAGCAACAGGCCAATTCTCATGCGCGATTGGCGATAAGTACTCTCGCGCGTGCCGGCCTTGAGAGATCCGGCAAGATCGCCTCGACCGGACTGCAGCGCGGGCAATATTCCCGCTAGCGCTGCTGTTACCAGAGTCAACACGAGTGCAGCGCCGAGTGTGCGCGCATCGGTCAGCACGGGCCAGCTTTCGGTCGGCTTGCTGAACAGGCGACGCAAGCTGCCTGTGGCCATCTGCGCGGCGAGCAATCCGGCGACACTACCAAACAGCGCGAGAACGAGCGCTTCGGTGAGCAGCTGCTGCATCAGGCGCGTCCGTGTGCCGCCGATCGCGCGACGCAGCGCCATCTCGCGTCGCCTGCGCAACGCGCGCGCGAGCAGCAAGTTGGCGACGTTTGCACACGCGATGAGCAACACCACGAATGCAACGCCGCTGATCCAGACGAGAATCCTGGACTCTGGTCCGGCCTCCGGCCCACGCGCACTGAGAATCGGTCCCGCAATCGCGGTCGGATGGACGCCCTTGATTGACGCGAGGGACGGATCGAGCGCACGCGCCGCGTTCCAGCTCCGTTGAAACGCGTTCGTGAGATCGGCATTCGCCGCTTCGAGCGTCACACCGTGCTTGCGTCGAATGAGAACATCGAGCCAACTCCACCCATAGTCTTTCTCGAAGCCAGCGTGGGTGCTCTGCGCGAACGTCGTGACCGGAACAAAGGCGATCGGGACGCGCTGGTCGCTCACACCTTCGAAGCCTGCTGGTGCAACGCCGATGACCTTATACGAGCTGTTGCCGATTCGAATCGACGACCCGATGACATCTGCTCGGCCCGCATACGTCGATTGCCAGTATCCGAAGCCGAGGACAGTGACCGGTTCGCCGGCGGGAATCGCATCTTCGGACGCGTTGAAGAATCGGCCGATCGCCGGCTTGGCGTCGAAGAAATCGAAGTACGTGGCCGTGACGATTCCGATCATCCGGACCTCAGTCCCTTCTCCGTCGCCGACGGCCATGTTGCGATACGCGAACGCGGCGAACTTCGAGTACGAGGTCGTCCAGCGTGCGAAGTCGAGATACCGAGCGTATTCAATCCCGCTCTCGAAACTCCGGCGGCCGTCGCTTCCGGTCCACTCGACGTACACGCGATGGACCGACTGTGGCTCGATCAGATATCGCGGCGCGCGGAGCAACGTTCGATCGAGGATGCCGAACATCGCTGTGTTAACACCGACGCCGAGTCCGAGCGTGATGATGACGACGGCGGTGAAGAGCGGATGCGCGCGCAGACCTCGCAGTGCGTAGCGAACGTCCTGCATCACGTGCTCGATCACGGTCACGCCGCGTGCTTCGCGAGTGTCTTCCTTGATCCGATCGATACCGCCAAACGCGAGGCGTGCGCGACGTAAGGCTTCAGGGCGGGGCACGCCTTGCTGGACGTACTTTTCCGCTTCGCGCTCGACGTGGAATTGCAACTCGGCGTCGAGTTCGCGCTCCATGTCCCCTCGGCGGACGAGTGCGCGGAGGCGGTAGCGCAGTTCGCTCCAGAATTCGCTGAGCATCGGTCAGCCCATGTCCAGCACGAGCGACACCGCGACCGTGAGCTTTTGCCAGGCGTCGGTTTCGACGTCGAGTTGCTTTCGGCCGGTGCGTGTGAGCTCGTAGAACTTCGCTTTGCGATTGTTGTCCGATGCGCCCCACTCGGCCTTGATCCAACCGCGTCGCTCGAGGCGATGCAGAGCAGGGTAGAGCGATCCCTGCGGAATTTGCAGTGTGGCCCGCGACACCTGATGAATGCGCTCGGAGATCGCCCAGCCGTGTTGCGGCTCGAGCGAGAGCGCTTTGAGGATCAGGAGGTCGAGGGTGCCCTGCGGAAGGTCGAGTCGTTCATCAGTCATCGCGTTCCCCTTTGGCTTCTACAAGAGGCTATCAGCCGTGTTGTAGAAGCGCAAGGGGAAGCCCGCCGGGGCGAGTTACGCGCCGCGCTTCGTATCGCCCACGTCGGCCGTGGCGGCGAAGGTTGGTTTGCGACGCGCCGGCGCGGCTTGCTCGAATGCGTACGCGAGTTTGAGCAAGGTCGGTTCCGCCCACGCGCGACCGACGAACGACAATCCTACCGGCAGCCCGCGGACGAACCCCATTGGCACTGTGACGTGTGGGTATCCGGCGATCGCCGCCGGGCCGGTGAACGATGCACCGCCATTCGGATCGCCATTCACGAGATCAGTCAGCGATGCCGGACCCTGCGTCGGCGCTACAATCGCGTCGAGGTTGAATTTCTTCATCGTGGCATCGATGCCCTGCGCACCCATGAGCCGTCGGTTCTTTGCGAGCGCGTCGAGATACTTCTTGTCGGTCAGCGGCCCCTTCGCTTGCGCCTGTTCCATGATCTCTTGGCCAAAGAACCGCAGCTCGCGCGATGCATTCTTGTTGTTGAACGCGATCACGTCGGCCAGCGATCGCACGGCGACATTTGGCTTGAGTTTGCTCAAATATGCGTCGAGGTCGGCTTTGAATTCGTACAGCAGCACGTCGAACTCCGACTCGTCGGCCTGACCGGCGGTTGCGATGTCGGCCGGATCGACGATGACAGCGTCGTTCTTCTTCATCAGATCGAGCGCGCTCGCCATCAGCTTGTCCGTCTCGACGCTGTAGCCCATGAATCGTTTGCGCGCGACTCCAATACGCGCGCCGCGGAGACCGTTGCGATCGAGTTCCAGCGTGTAGTCGGTTCGACGATGCGATTCGTTCGATCGCGTGATCGGATCGCGCGCGTCGACACCGGCCAGCACGCCGAGCAGGATCGCCGCATCGCGAACTGTGCGCGCCATTGGGCCCGCAGTGTCCTGACTGTGCGCGATGGGAATGATTCCCGCCCGGCTGATCAGGCCCAGCGTCGGCTTGATACCGACGAGTGCCGCCGCGGCCGCGGGCGACGTCACCGAGCCATCGGTCTCCGTACCGACCGCAACGACGCAGCAATTCGCCGCAGTCGCCGACCCTGAGCCCGAGCTTGAACCCGACGGCGTGCGATCGAGGGCGTACGGATTGTGTGTCTGCCCTCCGCGCCCGCTCCATCCGCTCGACGAATGGGTCGAACGAAAGTTGGCCCACTCGCTGAGATTCGTTTTCCCGAGGATCACCGCGCCGGCAGCGCGCAACCGCTCGGCGACGAACGAGTCGCGCACCGCGATGTTCTCGGCCAGCGCCATCGACCCCGCGGTCGTGTGCATGCGATCAGCGGTATCGATGTTGTCCTTGATCAGCACGGGAATGCCGTGCATCGGCCCGCGCAGCTTGCCGCTCTTTCGCTCGGCGTCCAGTTGCGCGGCAATGCTCAGCGCATCGGGGTTGAGCTCAATCACCGCATTGATCGACGGTCCGCGCTGATCGATCGCGTCGATGCGCGCGAGATACTGCTTCGTCAGCGACTCCGACGTTTCGCGACCGGAGCGCATTCGTGTTTGCAAATCATCGATCGTTGCTTCGTCGAGCGCAAAGGCCACCGGTTGCTGTTCGGCGCCCGCGGTCGCTGTTGGCGCGAGCGCGGCCGCACCAACAAGGCGAATACCGTCGCCTCGCGCAGCGATGACTCCGCCGAGTGCGGCGCCAACGAAGGTGCGGCGAGTAACAGTTTGTCCGGATTCGGTGTCGGTTTTGTTGTCCATATGTCCGCGCAATGAGGGTCCGCATCATCAAAGTGCGACTCACGAGGCTCGGCGTCCAGTTCATCACGATCCATGAGCGCGCATCATCAAAAGCAGCGTGAAACCTCGTTTGTCGTCCGCAAACTTCTCACGTATGGATTCCTGTACCCAACAGGGAAGGCGTATGTCAGGCGCAGGATTCCTCCGTATCAGTCGTGTAGTCGCAGCCGCATTCCTCCTCTCTCCGGCCAGTGCATTCGCGCAAGCGTCGCGCGGCGCATCGGTCACCGTTCCCAACCCCAACCCGATTGTCGCGACGCGTGCGAACGCGCCGATGAAAATCGATGGTCGGCTCGACGAACCCATTTGGCGCTTCGTGCGTCCGTCGACGAACTTCGTTCAGAAGGACCCAGCCGAAGGCGCACCGGCGACGCTGCTGACCGACGTGCGCATGATCATCACCGACGACGCGGTCGTGATCGGTGCGCGCATGGACGACGACTATCGCGCGATCCTCAGTGCGCTCGGCCCGCCGACTGACGGCGCCGCGGGTGGCTACCTCGACGATTACTTCGAGATCCAGATCGACGCGCATCGCGAACACCTCACGTCGTTCGCATTCAACGTGGCGCCGAGCGGCAATCGTCGGGCTTGGATTGTCGGACGGGACGGAACGCGCGATGAGTCATGGGACTTCAAGTGGGATGCATCGACGCGTATCGATGACAAGGGCTGGACTGTAGAGGTGAGAATTCCGCTATCGGAATTCCACGTCACTCCAGGAGCCGAGAATTGGGGGGTTCAGTTCCTGCGCTTCTCGTGGCGGCGTCAGGAGACCGACGTCCTCCGCAGCATGCCGAACACGCTTCTGCGCGCGGCATCCACGCAGGGACGGTAGGTCTCACCGCCGACGGCACCAACCGGAACGCCACGATGATCCTCGAAGTAAAGCATCTCCAGCTCGTTGAATCCGTGGCCGCGTACGGTACGCTCACCAACGCGGGCAAGCATCTCAATCTCACCCAATCGGCGCTCAGCCATCAGTTGGTCGAGCTCGAGCGCCGACTGGGGACGCCGCTCTTTCACCGCGTTGGGCGGCGTCTCGTGCCGACGCTGGCCGGTGATCGCCTGCTGCGGTCGGCAACGCGCACGCTGAGCATTCTCCGTAGAACTGAGAGTTCTCTAAAGCGAATTGCTGCCGGACATGAGGCGCTCCTCCGGTTCAGCACGGCGTGCTATACGACATACCATTGGCTGTCACCGTTGCTCGAGGAGTACGCGCGTCGCTGCCCGAACGTCGAAGTCCAGGTCGTTGCGGAGGCAACCAGGCGACCGATCGAAGCGCTGCTCGCTGGCAAGATCGATGTGGGGATCGTCAGCGATTTCGCGCCGGACGATCGCATCGAGTTCTTTCCGCTCTTCAAAGACGAGATCGTGCTCATCGTGCCGCCGACGCATCGGCTGGCGCTGCGCCCCTACGTCACGGCGCAGGACTTCGTCGATGAAAATCTGCTCGTATACACGGAGCCGAGGAGCGACAACTCGATCTTTCAGCGCGTGCTCGACCCCGCGGGCGTCGTGCCTCGCCGTGTGTCGGCAATTCAGCTTACCGAGGCGATCGTCGAAATGGTGAAGGCGGGTCTGGGCGTTGCCGCGCTCGCGCGTTGGGCGGTCGAGCCCTACGTCCGCGCCGGCAGTCTCGTGGGCGTGCGCGTCACTCCCGAAGGGCTGCATCGTACCTGGCACGCGGCGACACTCAAACAGCAGGTGCCGCCGCTGTACGTGCGCGAGTTCTGCCGGCTTCTCTCCGCCGGCCCGCTCGCCGTTTCCAACGAGTCGAGCCGGGATTTGCGGCGCGAAGCGACGAGCTAGTGGTGATCGTGGTGAGGATCGAGTGCTTGGCTCACAACGAAACTGCCAACGTTCTCTTGATACGTCACGCCAGGTTGTAGAGTCACGAAGATCGCGTTGTTATTGCCTACAGCCGCCATCGACGTATCGAAACAGTCGTGGTAGACCATCTCGCGAATGTGCTCGGGCGCTATGTCCGACAGGACGGATACGGGCCAGTACGAGAAACGCGCACCCGGCGGAAGGCCGACAAGCGCCGTTGCTGCTGCGATTCCTGTCGGATAGAGTGGCAGCCGAATGCGTTTGCCGTTCACCCAGATTTGGAGTGCGCCGGTGGCGCAACCGCCGCGACTGGTCAGCATGTCCGGACGCAATCGTTTCACGACGTCCCAGCCATTGTACAACGGCATGTCGGCGGCCTCGATGTCATCGGCGTCGAGGTGATAGCTCTTGTATTTCAGACTACTCATGGCCGTGACGCGCATGGGCGCGAGGTCGGCGATGCGGCGCGCTGGAACGAGTACCAGCACAGCAACCGTATCTCGCGGACCGGCATCGAAGAAGCGATCGCCGCGGGGGTAGCCGATCTTCCGCATCGTGAGATGGTAGTCCGCCGAATCCTTCAACTCGACGACCAGCGCCGCGTGCCCTGCGGAATCAGTCACGCCTCGCGCGACGACATTGCGTAACGCGCGCGTGATGGTGATTTCCGCTTGGGGAACCGGAACGCCGGCCGAATCGCGCGCGGTGATTTCGACGACGGCATGATTCGAGTCCTGGGCGCCAAGTGCAGGCGCGGCTCCGTACGCGGCGATGGCGACGAGAGCGAGGCGAATCGACAACGGGGCGACACGCATACTGCCTCCGAGGCAAAGCGATTCTGTCGGCCCGATCGCCGCGCTCCGTGCGCTCGATGGGCCGCCACTATCGCAATTGTATGCAATACTCCGGCCCACCGCAAAGGTGCCGGAATCACGCCTCTAAACCGGCACCCAACCGCTCACGGAACGAGAATGACCTTGCCTGTCGTTTGTCGCGCCGCCAATGCCGTGTGCGCCGCCGCAGCGTCAGCCAACGAAAACTCGCCGCCGATACGAACGTTCAATTCGCCCCGCTCGACCCAGCCAAGCAATTCGTTCGACCGTTCGAGCAGCTCGACGCGCGTCGCGACGTAATCGTTCAACGTTGGCCGCGTGAGGAACAGCGAGCCCTTCCGATTGAGGATCTGTGGATCGAACGGCGGAACCGCGCCGCTGGACTGGCCGAACAGCGCGAGCAGACCACGACGATGCAAGCTGTCGAGCGACTTGTCGAACGTTGTCTTCCCGACTGAATCGTAGACAACATCCACGCCCTCACCGTTCGTGATGCGGCGCGTCTCCGCAGCGAAATCCTGCGTGGTGTAGTCGATCACCTCGTCCGCCCCGGCGTCGCGTGCGAGCTGCCGCTTTTCCGGCGTCGACGCCGTTCCGATCACGAAGGCCCCGCGTCTTTTGGCGATCTGACACAGGAGAAGTCCGACGCCCCCAGCGGCGGCATGCACAAGGATTCGATGTCCCTTGGCCAGTGGGAACGTCGACGTCGCGAGATAGTGCGCCGTCAAACCCTGGAGGCAGAGAGCCGCAGCCTGCTTGGTGCTGACGCCCTTGGGGATCCGGACCGCGCGCTCCTCCGTGACAAGCGCTTGCTCGGCGTACGCACCCTTCACGGCCTGGGACATCACGCGATCTCCGACCGCGAACTCAGTCACGCCGCTACCGATCTGCCGCACGACGCCCGCTGCTTCTGCACCGGGCGTGTATGGTCGCGCCATAGGGTACGCCCCAGCGCGCTGATAGATCTCGATGAAGTTGACGCCGATCGCTTCGACGTCGATCAACAACTCGCCGGGCCCAGGCACTGGCGCCGCTACTTCATCGACAACCAAGACCTCAGGCCCACCCGCGTCGTGAACTCGAATTGCTCGCATTCTGAGACCTGAGACCCGTGACCAGAGACCTGTGACCTACTTCAACATTCCCTTCGCAATCGTCTGCAACTGCATGTTGCTCGTGCCCTCGTAGATCGCGCCGATCTTCGCATCGCGATAGAACTTTTCGGCCGGATAGTCCTTCGTGTATCCGTAACCGCCAAAGAGCTCGAGCGAGATCGACGTCACGCGCTCGGCCACCTGCGACGAGAAGAGCTTGGCCATTGCGCCTTCCATGGCGATGTCACGGCCGGCGTCCTTGAGACGCGCCGCGTTATACACCATGAGACGAGCCGCTTCGACTTCCGTACGCGCCTGTGCGAGCTGAAACTGAATGCCCTGGAACTCAGCGAGCTTCTTTCCGAATTGCGTCCGCTCTTTCACGTATTCGGTGGCCGCGCGCAACGCGCCGGCAGCGGTGCCGATCATCTGAGCGCCAATGCCGATGCGTCCTTCGTTCAGCGTCTCGATGGCGATCTTGTAGCCCTGACCCACGGGGCCGAGCACATTCTCGAGCGGTACTTCGACGTCGTCGAGAATAAGCTCGGTCGTGCTCGATGCACGAATGCCGAGCTTGTCTTCCTTCTTGCCAACGCTGAAGCCCTTGAACCCGCGTTCGACGACGAACGCTGTGATTCCCTTGTAGCCGGCCGACGGATTCGCATTGGCAAAGACGACGTAGATCTGCGCCTCGGCGCCGTTGGTGATCCACATCTTTCGCCCGTTCAGAATCCACCGATCGCCGCGCTGTTCGGCGCGCGTCTGCATTCCGAACGCATCCGAGCCGGAGCTCGGTTCGGAGAGCGCGTATGCGCCAACCTTTTCGCCGGTGAGCTGCGGGAGGTACGTCGACTTGATGTGGTCGCTACCGTAGCTGCGGATTGGATAATTGACGAGCGTGTTCTGCACGTCCATCAGAATCGCCGCGGCGGGATCGACCTTGCTCAGCTCCTCGACGCCGAGCGCGATCATGAAGCATGAACCGCCGGCGCCGCCGTATTCCTCGGCGACCTCGATTCCCATGAGGCCCATCTCGAAGAATTTCGTGATGAGCGACGGATCGATCTTGCCGTCGCGCTCCATTTGCTGCACGCGCGGTCGAACCTCATCGTTTGCGAAGCCAGCGATGGCGTCGCGAAACATCTCTTCGTCGTCTGAGAGAACGGTCAGCGGGATGTGCGTCATGCGGCTCCGGCAGATTGTTCGATGCGCGCCCTGCCGGTGCACGCGGCGCCACACTCGCCGACGGTCCCGAGCGGTTCCCAGCAGCGGCAGGTGTCATCGGTGACACGGTTCACGACGTCGACGCCAGAACGTTGGGCGACGACTTCGGCGAGTAGCGCGCTCATACCGAATGCTTCGGTGACGCGATACGTGATGCGAGGAAATTCAGCGGCGGCTTCGGCAACCATGCGCGGGATGTCGCGCGTGGAGTGCTTGCCCGGCGAGAGCATGTACGGAAACGCGACGATGTCGGTGGCGCCGTCGCGAACGCAGGCCGCAAAACCCTGAGCGATCGTCGGCTCAGCGAGTTCCATGTGGGCAAAGTTGACCAAAACGTCATCACCGACCATGTGCTGCAGCAGGTTGGCCATGCACACGAGCATGTGATTGGCCTCCTCGCGCACCGACCCGTGGTCGATCAGGAGAATCGAACGCATGCGAGAGAATATACAGCGAGCGATGGGGCCGCGGACTGGCGCCTAGAGCGTGTCCGCGAGCACCTCGAGCGCCAATTCGACCTTGCCGAATGGTGCCGAAACCTGTACGCCCTGGACGAGGGGACGAATGCGATCGAGCATCTCCCGGGCGATGGCGATTCCCTCGGCGATGGCGTGCTCTTTGGACTTGTCGTTCGCCCGACGCATCCGCGCGATGACCTCGTCGGGAACTGAGACACCCGGGACTTCATTGGCCAGAAACTCGGCGTTCCGCACGGAGACGAGCGGCCAAATTCCTGCGATGATCGGGATGTGACGGTCGCCAACGCGCGAGAAGAAACGTTCGAGCTGAGAAGTGTCGAACACCGGCTGCGTGATCGCGAACTCGGCGCCTGCGTCGACCTTCCACTCGAAGCGGCGAAGTTCGTGATCGGGGTCGATCGCTACGGGGTTTACACCGACGCCGATCGCGAATCGCGTGGGCTGACCGATCGGATTTCCACCCGGATCGAGGCCGCGATTGAGGTTGTCGACGAGGTTCGTGAGCCCGATCGCATCGACGTCGAAGACCGCCGTCGCGTCCGGGTATGGCCCCATCTTCGGCGGATCACCGGTGATGACGAGCAGGTTCCGAAGTCCGACCGCCGACGCGCCCAACAAGTCGCTGAGCATGCCGAGCAGGTTGCGATCTCGGCAGGCGTAGTGCGTGACTGTCTCGATGCCGACCTGTTGCTCGATGAGCACGCTCGTCATGAGCGCGCCCATGCGGCTCTGCGCGCGCGGACCGTCGGGTACGTTCACGGCGTCGACCCCCGCCGTCTTGAGTCGGCCGGTGTCGCTGAGCATGCGGGTGGCGTCCACACCGCGCGGCGGTACGATCTCGACGGACGTCACGAACTGTCCGCGCGCGAGTTTGCCCGCCCAGCGTGACCGCTCGGCGAACGGCACCGCGTCGACTCCGACTTCGCGACGGGTCTGCACTTCGGTGACGCGTTCTACTGTGGCGCTTCCCGCTTCGCGCTTGCCACCCGCTGAAGCCAATCGCGGAGCCAACGGTCGAATGCCTTCAACCATCGCGTGGATGTGGTCGGGCGTCGTACCGCAGCAACCGCCAATGATCTTGGCGCCTGCCTGAACGAGATGCCGCGCGTACGTCGCCATGTACTCCGGGCTCGCCATGTACATGCTGCGGCCGCCGACTTCGCGCGGCATTCCGGCGTTTGGCTGCGCGCTCAACTTTCGATGCGTCTGCGGCGCCATCTTCTCGATGCACTCGAGAATCGTCTGCGGACCCACCGAGCAGTTGAGTCCAATTACGTCCGCGCCGAGCGTCTCGAGCGCGCGGACGACGTCTTCGGGTGAGGCTCCGTAGGGCGTGAGACAGTCGGCGCCGATCGTCATCTGCGCTATGATCGGCTTGTCTGATGCGACGGAGCGTGCTGCACGAATTGCCTGTTCGACTTCGTCGAGATCGCCGAACGTCTCGAGAATGAACAGATCGACGCCGCCCTCGACCAGTCCTTCCATTTGCTCGCGGAAGAACGCCTGCGCTTCGTCTTTGCTCGTTGGACCGTACGGCTCGAGACGAAGACCGAGCGGCCCAACTGCGCCCGCAACGAGCGCACGATCGCGCGCCGCTTTGCGGGCAACTTGCGCCGCCGCGCGGTTCAACTCGCGGACCTGCGTCTCCAGGCCGTACTGCGTGAGCTTGGGCCGACTCGCGCCAAAGCTATTCGTCTCGATGACGTCAGCGCCGGCGTCCACGTACTGGCGATGGATCTGCTCGACCATCTCTGGCGCGCGCAGGTTGAGCTCATCGTAGCACTGATTGATGAACACGCCCTTGCCGTACAGCATCGTGCCCATCGCGCCATCGAAGACGATGATTGCGTTGGGATCGAGTACGCGCTCGAGGGTCGCGTTCACGCCGACGCTCCGCTGCCTTCGCCGCGCACGGCGTAGTACTTCGCCTGCGGATGGTGCACGATGATCGCGGCCGTGCTCTGCTCGGGAATCAGTTGAAACGCGCTCGTGAGCTCCATGCCGAGTTCACGATCCGCGGGCAGAATCTTGAACAGCTGTGCATGATCCTCGAGGTCAGGGCACGCGCCGTAGCCCCACGAGTAGCGCTTGCCCTGACCAGCAGGAACGCCGAGCTCGTGGCGCATTTTGCGATGCATCCATTCGGCGACGGCTTCCGCTGTTTCGACCGCGAGTCCGTGCACGTAGAACGCTTCGGTATATTCGCCGGCGTTCTGGAGCGTCTGAAAGCGCTCAGTCGCCACGTCACTCACCGTGACGATCTGGAAACCGACCACGTCGACGTCGCCTGATTCGGCAGCACGGAAATAGTCGGCGATGCAGAGGCGATCGCGACCTTCCTGACGAGGAAAGTGAAAGCGCGCGATCTCGGCCGTGCTGCCATCCTTGGCGTATGCGTCTGGATCGTAGACGACAAGATCGTTCCCTCGCGTTTGCACGGGGAACAACCCGTAGATCGCTCGCGGTTTCAGCCAGCCGTCGCACTTCGCCGATTCCTTGAGACGTGCGAGCGTCGGTTCGAATTCGCGGCGAACCATCTCTTCGAACTCGGGCCCCGATCCGCGGCCGCCCCACTGCAGGCGATACAACTCGTCGAGATCGAGCAGCGAAAAGACTTCGTCGAGGGGAATGTCGTTCAGCGTGCGC
The DNA here is from genome assembly GCF_055379415.1 of Leucogemmata humicola. Lineage (NCBI taxonomy): Bacteria > Pseudomonadati > Gemmatimonadota > Gemmatimonadia > Gemmatimonadales > Gemmatimonadaceae > Leucogemmata > Leucogemmata humicola. The sequence goes on along the minus strand of NZ_AP040875.1, from coordinate 4,674,838 downwards.
GTTCCAAAGAACGGCGACGCCGGTACCGGATTGTCGCTCGACACGTCACTGCGCGCGCCGCCAGACGTTCCGGCCGAGGTATCCTTGCCGACGTTGGTCGCGAGGAATTTGTCATTGCGCGCGTCGTCCATGAGCTTGGAGACGAATGCGTCGCGTCGATCCTCGTCCTGCAGCTGGTCCATCGTCTCGAGGCCTTCGAACGCGTCTTTGCAGTAGAACACGCCCGGACCGTAAGTGCGATCGCCCTCGACGAACAGCGCACGACGGCCGAACCGTCGATTGATCGCCGCGCCGCCGATGAGCACGGGCAACTTGAGTCCCCGGCGATCGAGTTCCTGCACGCACAACGGCATCTGCTTCGACGTCGACACGAGCAGCGCCGACAGACCGATCGCGTCGGCGTTCACCTCGATCGCCTTCTCGACGATCGTGTTGACGGGCACCTGCTTACCGAGATCGTAGACCGTGTAGCCGTTGTTGGAGAGAATCGTATTGACGAGCGATTTGCCGATGTCGTGCACGTCGCCGTACACCGTCGCGAGCACGACGCGCCCCTTGGTGTAACCCTCGGCGCGCTCGAGAAATTGTTCGAGATGTTTGACGGCCTTCTTCATGGCTTCGGCCGACTGCAGCACGAACGGAAGAATGAGCTCGCCCGCACCGAATTTGTCGCCGACTTCTTTCATGGCCGGCAACAGCACTTCATTGAGCACGCGTACAGGTTCTTCGCGCACTCTCGCGAGATCGAGCGCCGCTTCGATTCCTTCCTTTTTCCGGTGCACGATCATCCAGTGCACCTTCTGCTCCGGCGTCATCCCCGCAGTCGGATCTTCCTTGCCTTCCGCCGCCGCTTCGCGCTTGCCGCTCTTGTCGAAGTGCTCGATGAAGCGCTGCAGCGCGTCGGGCCGGCGATTGAACACCAGGTCGTCGGCCAGCGCGCGCTCGTCGGCCGAGATCTCAGCGTAAGGCTGAACGTGTGCCGGATTCACGATCGCCATGTCGAGTCCTGCTTCGACACAGTGGTGGAGGAACACTGAGTTGAGCACGGCGCGCGCTTCGAGCGCGAGACCAAAGCTCACGTTCGACACGCCCAAGCTCGTGAACACACCCGGCAACTCTCGCTTGATGAGCCGAATGCCTTCGATCGTTTCGACGGCCGAGTCGATCCATTCTGGATCGCCCGTCGCGAGCGTGAAGGTGAGATCGTCGTAAATCAAATCGCCGGCTGCGAGACCGTATTCTCCGACGACGATATCGTAGATCTTCTTCGCGACCTCGAGCTTTCGCTCGCGTGTCTTGGCCATGCCGATCGGATCGATCGTCAGCGCGACGAGCGCCGCGCCATGTTTTCTGGCGAGCGGCACGACACGATCGATGCGCTCGCGACCATTCTCCATGTTGATGGAGTTGATGATCGCGCGTCCCGGAATTGCCTCGAGCGCGCGCTCGATCACCGCGGGCTCGGTCGAGTCGATCATGATCGGCGCGTCGACGGTCATCGACAGCAGCTTCACGACCTTCGCCATCTGCTCCGCTTCGTCAGCGCGCTCGGTAACGGCGACGCACACGTCGAGCACGTGGGCGCCTGACTCCACCTGCTCGCGTGCCACATCGCCGATTGCTTCGTAGTCGTCGGCCAACAAGAGTCGCTTGACCTTACGCGACCCCTGCGCGTTCACGCGCTCGCCGATGAGCAGCGGCTTGGGATTCTGATCGAAGTCGGTTGCGCGCATGGCGCTCGAAGCGCGCGGGACCTTGGAGGTGTGGTTTGCTCCCGGGCGGTAGTCATCCTCTGGTCGCGAAGCGACCGGAGGATCTACTTTCGTCGCGCCTGTGACAGACGTCGCGGTACGCACACTAGGTCCTCCGATCGCTTTCGCGATCAGAGGATGACTGGCGATCGCGGCAAGGTGCTCCGGCCTCGTACCGCAGCACCCGCCAACGATCCGCACGCCGAACTGCTCGACGAATTCGCCGAGCATGTCAGCCATCGGCTCGGGCTCGAGCGGATAGACGGCGTCGCCAGTTCCGGTATTCAGCGGCAGTCCAGCATTCGGAATGCACGACACCGGTCGCGTCGAATTCTCGGCCAGGAAGCGGATCGGTTCGCGCATGTGCTCCGGTCCCGTCGAGCAATTGAGACCGATCACATCCACGCGCAGCGATTCGAGCGTCGTCATCGCGCTGGCGATGTCGGTGCCGAGCAGCATGCGTCCGCTCGTATCGAGCGTTACCTGCGCCTGAATCGCGACACGCCGTCCGATCTCGGCGAACAGCTGCTCGAAGCCGGCGATTGCTGCCTTCACTTCGAGAATGTCCTGGGCCGTCTCGACGAGCAGTACGTCGACACCGCCTTCGACGAGATACTTCGCCTGGATGTAGTAGTTCTCGACCAACTCGCCGAATGTCGTATTCGACAGTACCGGATCGCTGCTCGAGAGCAGCAGCCCCGTTGGGCCAATGGATCCGGCGACGAAGCGATGCTTGTCGGGCGTGGAGTATTTGTCGCACGCCGCACGCGCGAGTCGCGCTGCGGCCACGTTCAGTTCACGCGTCTTTTCCTCGATTCCCCATTCGCGCAGCCGATGCGGAGTCGATTGGAAGGTGCACGTCTCCACGACGTCGCATCCAACAGCGAGGAACGACTCGTGGATGGACTGGATGATGTCGGGGCGAGTCAGGACAAGATGATCGTTGCAGCCTTCGAGCGCCTTCCCGCCAAAGTCCTCTGGCGTAGGATGGTGCAGCTGAATGTTCGTCCCCATCGCGCCGTCGTATACCAACACGCGATCCGCCAGGGCGCGCAGGTAAGCGCTTGGCTCCGTGGTGTGAGGCGTGCTAGCCGGAATGACACTGCTCGTTTGCGACATCGACCTGGTCGGACAAAAAGAAATGCCCGGAACGCAAGCGCCCGGGCTGGCGCTTTAGCGGAGTTTTTAGTGTGGCCGCAAGTTGCCGGAAATCGCCACATACAACGGTTGTTCTCTATAGTGTAGTCACGTGTGGGCCGACGGTGAAGGGTCAGGCCCGAAAGACGCTCAGCCCTCGCGCATCGCCCTGACTGGATCGATCTTGGCCGCGCGCAGTGCCGGAACGAGCGTCGCCACGGTTGCTGCGACGCCGAGACCGACGACGGCGCCGATCAGGGTCGCTGGGTCGAGCGGAGCGACACCAAACACGACCGCGCGGAGCTGGCGCTGTGCGAGAACGGTCATCAAAAGCCCCGCTGCGGCACCGCCGCCGACGAGCCAACTCACTCGCTCCACCAGATCCCACACGACGCGCTTCGGATCTGCGCCCAGCGCAATCCGAATTCCGATCTCTCGACGTCGCGTGGTCACCGCGAGTGCAACGAGACCGTAGAGTCCGACAACCGCGAGTGCCACGGCCGCCGCACCAAATGCGGCGATCATCTGCGTCTGTAACCGCGTCTGCCCGAGCGTCGCGCCGAGGTTGTCCTCGAGCGGCATGATGCCAAAGACGGCCCGATTCGGGTCGATGCTGTGCACCACGGACCGGATGCTCGCGAGTAGAGCGCGCGGGTCACCCGCGCCGCGCACGACGTACTCCGGGTCGGGCCAGTCGCCCAGGCCGATGCACGCGTAGAGATACGGAACGGCCGGTGATCGAAGATTGTCCTCGCGAATGTCGTCGACGACGCCGACGATTTCCATCGGAGCGCCCGGCTGTCCCTCCAATCGCACGAAGCGTCCGACGACGCCCCGGCCCTTGGTGTACGTCTCCACGAAACGGCGATTGACGATTGCCTTGGGTGTCGCGCCACGAATGCTCGTGATCTCGGGACACGTTGCCCCGCTGGACATTCGAGCGCCGAGTGCCTGAAAGTATCCGCTCGTGACGCTGCGCTCGCCGACGGTGAGCTTGTCCGCGTTGGAAGGTCCGTCGGCATCAGGAGCATCTTGTAGATGCACCTGATAGCGAATCGTCGCGTTCGAAGCTGGTAAGAAATTGCTAAAGCCCACTGCGGTCACGCCGGGAAGGTTTGCGAGCTCGGTGACGAACCGCTGCTGCATCTGTCCGACTGCGGTGCGATTCTCATCCCACGCTGCTCCAACATGAAATGTCGCCGAGCGCGACGCGTCGAAGCCGGGATCCGTGTGTGAGAGCGCGTAGTAGCTCCGAAGCATCAGCCCAGTACTGCAGAGCAGTAGTGTCGCGATCGCGATCTGACCACCGACGAGAAGCTGTTGCGACCGACTATCGGATGAATTGCCGCGGCTCGTTCGTGATAGAGTGGCGCCCGCCTGGCGCCGAGTGGATCTCCAAGCCGGCACGGCGCCGCAAACGAGAGCGGCCAATGCTCCACTGAGCGACGCGACGGCGAGCGCGCGCCAGTCGATCGACAGCCCGGCCGTTCGAGGCAGCGATGTCAGCGCCGCAGACGCAACGCGCAAGAGCACGATATCGGCGACAATCGCGACGAGCGTCGCAACGCCGACGAGAATGAGAACTTCCTGAACGACGCCGGACACCACCTGTGCGCGCGTGGCGCCGAGAAAACCGCGAATCGCGAGCTCGCCCTCTCTGCGCTGTAGTTGCGTCAGCATCAGTCCCGCCGTGTTGGCGAGCGCGATCAGCAGCAGCAGCGCGACCGAACCGAGAATGAACACGAGCGGATCGCGGTACTGGCCGACGCGGCTTGTCTTGAGGTCGGTGAGCTGCGCAGACCAGTCCTTGTCAGTTCTCGGAAACTGCTTGCCCAGCTCGCCCTGCACGCGCGCGAGATCGCGCTGCGCGGCCGCGATCGTAACGCCGCGCTTCATGCGGCCAACGCCCGTGTAGAACCGGGCGTCGCGAATTTGCATCAGCGACGCTGGCGTCTGCGCTGGAATCCAGAGGTCCACGCCGCGGTCGGCAAACGTCGGCGGCATGACGCCGACGATCGCGTAGCTGCGACCACCGAGTGTCAGCCGTCGAGTGAGAATGTTTGGACTGCGCTGAAATCGGCGCGCCCATAGATCGTCGCTGATCACCGCCGAGGCAGGTCCGGCGTTCACGTCTTCCTCAGGTACGAACGTTCTGCCTACGACCGGACGAACGCCGAAGACGGAGAAGTACCTTGGCGACACTCGTCGCGACGCCAGACGCTCCGGCGAATCGCCGCTCGTCTCCGTGACATTCTCGCCGTAGCTCCCGGCGATTCCGTCGAACGTGCGATTGAGCTTGTTCCAGTCCTCGATTCGCGCTGGCGCGAGCAATCCGGCCGCGTCGGTCTTCGATGTATTGGCTTCGAGAACCAGGACCAGGCGGTCGGGCTCAGGATAGGGCAGCGTCTTGAGGACGGCCGCGTCGACTATCGAAAAGACGCCGGTGGTGGCGGCGATGCCGGCGCCGAGGATGAGGATTGCACTGATGGCAAATCCGGGGCGGCGGGCAAGACTCCGCGCCGCTTGGGTCCAAGGTCGGAGCATGATCCGGTCGGTGAAGGGCAGGTGGTGAACTGATTTACCAACCCTTCTGACACGGTCCGATCGGGAAAGGTTGGGCGTCTAGAGTGTCGCCCAACGACCAGCTATTACGGCGTTGCTTAGCGCTCGACGCGGAGGTTGTCGCCGTCGTCGATTTCGCGGCCTCGCGCCTTGGCGCGCTCACCGACGTGCTGCACGAGCGCGAACAGACGGTTGCGTTCGAGGGGAAGCGTCAGGTCGGCCAGCACGACGCGCTGTACCGTTGGCGACAGCGTGACGAGCGAACTGCTGACCTCGCGAAAGAGCACCAACGCTCCACCCGGCGCGAGCGGAACGCTCAGCGCTTCAGCGCTCGACTCGGCGGCAAGTCGTCGGCTGATGACGGCGACGAGCGGCGCCTCGTGAGTCGCGAGTTCTCGCGCGTCGTGCAGTGTCTGCGCGACGACCGGCGTGAATCCGAGTGCGGCGAATGATTGAGCGAGCCCCTCGAGGAGCGCGAGCTCTCCACCGACCAACAGAATCTGCGTCATGGACTCCTGCATCAACGTCCGGTGGTTTGTGCGACGTCAAGCACCGCTTGGGCGGTCACTCCGTCGATCTCGACAACCTTCGAGCGCGAGGCCTCACCGGCGAGAATTCTAACAGATCTTCTCGGCACTGCGAAGATGCTCGCGAGAAAAATCACGAGTGCGTCGTTCGCCGCGCCATCAACCGGCGGGGCAGCGACACGAATCTTGATGGCATCTCCGTACAGTCCAGCGACTTCGGTGCGCGACGCGCGCGGTTGTATACGAATTTGAAAGCGCACTCGGCCATGCGCCTCGGTGATGCTCAGACCGCTCAAGGAATTCCGAGCGCGCTCTGCAGCAGGTTCAACAGGAACCAGGCGATCAACGGCGTCAGATCGATCATACCGACGAGCGGAATGATTCGGCGTAGCGGCGCCAGCATCCACTCCGTGAGCACGAACGCCCACCGAATCCACTTCGAGAACGGTGAGATCGGCAGCCACGACGCCAGCACGCGAACCAGCAGCGCGAGCCGGAAAATCGAGAAGACCCAGGAGAGGAGAATCATCGGGATCCGCGACGGTTCGTTCAGTCCGAACAGTGCCTGCGCGAGGATGGAGCCGACCAACTGCATGAGCGAGATCAAGAGAATCCCGCCAACGATGACAGCTGCAAGCGCCCACCAAGGAGCTGCCGACGGCGAGCCGCCCGATCGCAGCACCACGCGCTCGACAGGAACCATCATCGGCTCGATCCGCCCGCGAAAGAAACGCGCGACGCGGTTGAACGGATTGATGCGGCGCGTTCGGACCGCCCAATCGAATGCGCAGACCGCCGCGACGAGGATCGCGAGATACAGCAGGACGGTCCGAGTGACGGCGACTGCCTCGGCGTATGCAGCGAGCACGCTCATGCCGTAAACCTAGTGCAGAGTTCAGGGTGGGAGGGGCTCAGGACCCGAACCCTATTTCTTGAGCGCATTGATCAGGAACGCCAGCCTGTCAGCGCTCGCCGCGATTTGCCGGGAGATCGGAATCGTCGAGGCGTCGCCCTGGTCGGGCTCCACGCGCAACAGAATCGGAGCAGGGCCAGCCTGGGCCGCCTGAAGTGCCGCCACGAATTTATAGCTGTGTGCCGACGCGATCACGTCGTCGCGCTCGCCGGCGGAGACGAGCGTCGCCGGGTAGCGCGTCCCCGCTCGGACGTTCTGCAGGGGCGAGTAGGCGAGCAGCGCTCGTAGGTCGGCCGGTCGGTCCGGCGAGCCAAACTCCGGTATCCAGGTGGCGCCGATGGTGAAGCGCGAAAAGCGCGTCATATCGAAGAGTCCTGCGTCGGTGACCACCGCGCCAAAGAGCTCCGGGTGCTGCGTCATCGCCGCGCCCGCGAGTAGGCCCCCGAATCCGCGGCCCGAAATGCCCAACGACGCTGCCCGCGTGTAGCGCTGGCTTATCAGGAATTCAGCCGCCGCGATGAAGTCGTCGATTGCCGCCTGCTTCCGCGCTCCGGTCGCTGCGTCGTGCCATGCACGTCCGTACTCGCCGCCACCGCGCACGTTTGCGACCGCGTACACGCCGCCGAGTTCGAGCCAGGCAGCGACTTCGGGCGAAAACACCGGGGTTGCCGACTCGTTCATGCTCCCGACGGCGCTCAGTAGTGTTGGCCGCGTTCCATCGAGCGTGAGGCCGCGTTTTGCCGTGATGAACATCGGCACACGTGTTCCATCCTTGCTCGTGTAGAACAGCTGCGTCGTCTCGAAATGCGCTCCAAGGTCGTCGGTGCGCGGCTCCTTGTACGGCGACGCGGTTCGCGTTTCGAGGTCGTACCGATAAATCACCGGCGGCTGCACGAACGACGTGTATGTGAAGTAGAACTCACGCAACTCCGCGCGCGGATTGAGCTCGGTGACAGTGCCGACGCCAGGAAGTTGCACGGTGCCTCGAACGCCACCGTCCAGCGCAAGGAGCTCGAGTACCGAGTGCGCGTCGTGAAGGTGGTGCGCCACGAAACGGTCGTCCACTCGACGAACGTCGATCAAGGGATCGTATGTCTCGCGAATTACGGGCGTCCAGCGGTTCACGTCGGGCGTGTTGATGTCGACGGCGACCAGCCGATTTCGCGGCGCACCCTTTGAGGTGCGGAGATAAAACACCGGACCCTGGTTGGCGACGAAGTCGTACAGGGCGTCGCCGGTGTCGAACAGTTTTACGAGCGGCGCGCCAAGGTTCGGCCGCTTCGGATTGTCGAGGTCGATAAAGTACAGGCGATTGTGTAGCTCGGTGCCGGAGCGCAACGCAAGGACGAGATACTGACCGTCGTCGCTGACGTCGGCGCGAAGCCGCCAGTCAGGATGATCAGGATTTTCATAAATCAGTTGATCGTCCGACTGCGGCTTTCCCACGCGGTGATAGAACAATCGCTGTCGGCCATCCGGCGCGAGTGGATTGGCCGGCGTGGCCGGCTGCGCAGCATCCGAGCGCACATAGAAAAACCCTCGGCCATCGCGCGTCCAGGAGAGCGGACCGTCTTTGATTCCCGTGAGTTCATCGCCGATGTCCTGCGCGGTGCGAACGTCGCGAATGCGCACCGTCCGAGATGATCCACCGCGAGTCGAAGTCGCGTAGGCGAGGTAGCGTCCGTCTGTCGACGGTGCCTGGTCGAGCACGGGGATCAAACCGTCTTTGGAAAAGCTGTACGGATCGATCAGAACGTGCGGCAACGCGTCCGTCCGCTCCTGCACGTAGAGCACGGACTGATTTTCCAGGCCACTGTTCTCGTAGAAAAACAGCCGGTCCCCGGCGGCGAAGGGCGCGCGGATTTTCGGATATGTCCAGGAGCGCGTGACCTGCTCGAGCACCGCGGCGCGCTGCGGCAACTGCGCGAGATAGGCTTCGGTGAACGCGTTCTGGCTGGCGACCCACCCCTGAACGGCAGAGGAGCTCACGGCCTCGAGCCATCGGTACGGGTCGGATACCCGAATGCCGTTCAGATCATCGGCCTGCGCCCCACGAGCCGACGGCGGGTAGTGCCCCCCGACGCTGCCTGGCTGCGGTGCCTGCGCAGCCAGCACGCCAGCCCCCAGGGCCGCAACACTCGCGTGCCGGAGGACTGCTTTGCCCGGGAGGCGAAGCACCATTCGGATCAACCGTGCGACCAAAGGGGACGCCATGCTCCTGGAATGAAACCGCCAACGAGGCAAATTAACTGTGCGACTGCTCACTAGTGCGTGAAAAACGCGCGACCAGCGTCACCGCCTTACCCCAATCCTTTGAAAGATGCCAACTCGCCAGCACTGGCTCGTGAAATCAGAACCGAGCGTATTCTCCTTCGACGATCTCGTTGCCGCACCCAAGAAGACGACGCATTGGGACGGCGTCCGCAATTTCACCGCGCGCAACAACCTTCGCGCCATGAAGCTCGGTGACCTGGTCTTGTTTTACCACTCCAACGCGAATCCGAGCGCCATCGTCGGTGTGGCCGAGGTGGCTCGCGAGGCATACCCCGACGCCGCCGCGTTTGATGCAAAGGACTCGCACTACGACCCCAAGAGCAAGCGCGACGATCCAACGTGGTTCATGGTCGACATCCGCGCCGTGAAACCGCTGCCGAACGCCGTGAGCCTCGACGAGGTCAAGAAAACGAAAGCGCTCGCCGACATGGCGCTTGTTCGCCTGTCGCGTCTGTCAGTTCAGCCGGTTACAGCCGAGGAGTACGAGACGGTGATCAAAATGGCTGCAAAAAAGAAGGGCTGACGCGTACGCGTCAGCCCTCCCTGAGACCTCAGACCAGAGACCAGAGACCTTATTTCCGGATCGCGTCCTTCTTGGCGCTCGGAAAACGATCAGTGAGCTGGCTGGAGAACGGACGCTCTCCGTAGCCGACGTAGATCTGACGCGGACGAGCGATCTTCTGCTCCTTGTCCGTGAGCATCTCTTCCCACTGCGCCAACCATCCCGCCGTGCGCGCCACCGCGAACAGCACGGTGAAGAAATCGGTGGGGAAGGCCATGGAGCGATAGATCAGGCCCGTGTAGAAGTCGACGTTCGGATACAACTTGCGCGACACGAAGTAGTCGTCGTTCAGCGCGGCTTCTTCGAGCTTGAGCGCAATCTCGAGATCCTTGTCCATTCCGACGATCTTGAAAATCTCGTCGGCAAGCTTCTTCACGATCTTGGCGCGCGGATCGTAGCTCTTGTACACGCGATGGCCGAAGCCCATCAAGCGGCTGCCCTTTCCGCCCTTCACTTCGTCGATGAAGGCGGGGACGTTCTTCGGATGACCGATCTCGCTGATCATTCGCAGCACCTGCTCGTTCGCGCCGCCGTGCAGCGGACCGTACAACGCCGCGATACCGGCTGCCGTCGCCGAGAACGGATCGACGCCCGATGAGCCGACGGCGCGAACCGCGTTCGTCGAGCAGTTCTGCTCGTGATCGGCGTGCAGGATGAAGAGAATCTCGAGCGCCTTCACGAACACCGGATTCGCCTCGTACTTCGACTCCGACATGCGAGCGACCATCGAGAGGAAATTCTCGGTGTAGCTCAGATCGTTGTCGGGGTAGATGAAGGGAAGACCCTTCACGTGGCGATAGCAGAACGCGGCAAGCGTCGGCAGCTTGGCGAGCAAGCGCACGATCGAGATGTTGCGCGCTTCCGGATCGTGAATGTTTTTGGCTTCCGGATAGAACGACGACATCGCAGCCACCGCCGAGCACAGCATCGACATCGGATGCGCGTCGTAGCGGAAGCCCTGCAAGAACGTCTTGATGTTCTCGTGCACGTACGTGTGGTACGTGATGTCGTGCACCCACTGATCGTACTCGGGCTGAGCGGGCAACTCTCCATGACGGAGCAGCCACGCGACTTCGAGGAACGTCGCCTTCTCGGCGAGCTGCTCGATCGGATAGCCGCGATATCTGAGAATACCCTTATCGCCGTCGATGAACGTGATCGCGCTCTTGCACGATGCAGTGTTCATAAACGCGGGATCGTACGTCATGAGCCCGAATTCTTCGGGCGACGTTTTGATCTGTCGAAGATCCATGGCGCGCGTCGCCGTATCACCTTCGACGCCGCCCTGTACGATTTGAACTGAGTAGTTCTTGTCGGTCCGAGAATCCTTGATTTCCAGCGTTCCCGTCGCCTTAAGCTCGCCAGATGGCGGCGTGTTACCCATGCTCACGATCTCCCTAGATGGTCTGGTCTTTTGACGTTGGGGGAAATCTACCTAGGCCGGAGCGGGAAGGGTTAAGCCTGCCGTTGTTCTAGTGGGGCGTCACGAAGCCTGGTCGCTTTTCTGGCAACGCCGCCGGCGCGGCGGCTCGCTCTGCCAGCACTTTGGCCGTGAAGCGCTGGGCCTCGGAGATCCGCTCGACTTCCACCGCCACGGTGTCGACCGCGGTATCGATCCGGTTCAGGCGGTCGGCGATCTCTTCCAGTCGCGCGCCAAGCTCGGTACTGACGACCTGACGGCTGCGGCGGCGGAGATAGGTAGTCACGATGCCCGTAAAGCAGCCCATGCCAACGATGATGCACACGAAGAGCATCATGTCCTGCAACACGTTCCGATCCACACTTCCTCCTTCGAAATAATGACCAGCCTGACTCTCGTTCTGACTACGGACGAGAGGCGGCTGGTTGTTTCGAAGCGGTCTTGCAAAGGGTTCGGACCGGACAGCGGTCGCAATGGGCCACTCGCGCGGTACAGACCAGGGCGCCGAGCTCCATGAGCGCCTGATTGTGCGTCCAGGTGACACGGCCAGTGCGAGGCAGAAGCAGCTCGGCCAATCGCCAAACAGTCTTTTGACCCTTGGTCGTTTTGAGGTCCGCCGATGGGGCAAAGACTCGCTTGAGAACACGCGCGACGTTCGTGTCGACCAGGGCAGCGCGACGCTCGTAGGCAAACGACGATACCGCACCGGCCGTGTAGGCGCCGATTCCGGGAAGCTTGCGCAGGGCGTCGGCGTCCGCCGGCAGTGCGCGCTGAGGCTCGCGGCCACCGTCGGTCACCTCATGGGCGAGGCGATGAAGATTCCGCGCCCGGGCGTAGTAGCCAAGTCCTTCCCACGCCTCGGTTACCTGAGTGGGTTTGGCGCGAGCAACGTCGCCGAGGGTCGGAAACTGCTCCAGAAACTCGCCATAGCGTGTGACGACGCGAGAGACCTGGGTCTGCTGGAGCATCAGCTCCGAAACCAGGATTTCGTAGGCATCGCGTGTTCGTCGCCAGGGAAGGTCGCGAGCGTTGCGACGGTACCAAGCCCGAAGCTTCCGGCCAAACTCGATGCGGACCGCGGGGGCGATCGTTGGAGGCATGCGTCAAAGTAGAAGAAAGCACAGCTTGGCGCTCTCGTGCGTTGCGTTGCGACCCCGCGCTGGCCAATCTATGTGCGTGCAACTCTCGTCTCGAATGCGAGCCCTCGCTGGGCTCATCGCAGCGCTGGCGGTGATCGTGACGCCGGCGCTTCTGTATGCCCACGCGCGCCTCGTCCGCAGCACGCCTGCGATTGATGGCCGACTCTCCGCGCCTCCGACCGCCCTGAGCCTCTGGTTCTCCGAAGCGCCAGAGCTGCGCTTCACCACAATTCAGCTGCTCGATTCAACGGGAGTCGTCGTCCCCCTCGGCACCGTCGCGATCGTTCAGGGCGACGCTATGGGCGTCACCGTGCCGGTGACGGGCGCAATGACGGCGGGCCGCTACACCGTCTCATGGAAAACCGCTGCGTCAGACGGTCACGCGAGTTCGGGCAAATTCCATTTCGTCGTGACGACTGCTCCGGCAGTCGTGCCGACAACCGCCACGACGCCCGCCCCGGTCGTCCACGAAACTACCTTCGCCGGCCAGGCACCCACGGCGCGCGTGATTCCGAATTCGGTCGCGACGCCATCGTACTACGCCGGCTTCTCGCCAGAATTCAGATGGGCAGAGCTCGTGGCGCTGCTCACGCTCATCGGTACGGTGATTTTCCGCCTGTTCGTTCTGCGCGAAGCCGGGCTCTCTGGCGACGTGAACGCCGACGCGATCGATCGGGCGCGCCGGTTGGCGAACGCCGTTCTGCTCCTGTTCGCCATTACTACGGTGTGGCGCGTGGCGGCGCAGTCCGATCTCATTCCCACCGCGGGCTCGGCGCGCTTTTCAGCAATGCTTTCCGTGGTGCGAGATACGCGCTGGGGTCACGGTTGGCTCATTGGCGGCGTTGGCGTCGCAGTCGCTGCGATCGGACTTCTCGTCGCCTCCGAATCGATGATCGGTTGGATCGTCACCGGAATTGGAGTTGTCGCGATCTGCGTCGGCGAGGCGCTTACCGGCCATGCGGCCGCGGCACGCCAAATGGCCCTCGCTGTTTCGTTTGACGTCGCTCACGTGCTGAGCGCGGGTGGCTGGTTGGGTGGCCTCGCCGCCGTCGTGATGTGTGGACTTCCGGCGATGCGAAAGCTCGGTGGAAGCACGCGGCGCTCTGCCGGACGTCAGCTGGTTCGTGCCTATCACAACGCCGCGGTCCAGTGCGTCACGTTGGTGATCGCCACCGCCGTGGGCGCGAGTTGGATGCGTCTCAACGCGTTCTCCGATCTCTGGACGACGGCGTACGGCAGTATGCTGTTCCGAAAGATCATCTTCGTGCTCATCGCGCTCGGCTTCGGGCTCTTCCACTGGAAGCGCGTCGTTACGCCCGAATGGGATGACGACACGAGTTTCCGTTTCCGCCGCAGCGCAACGGGTGAGCTGATCATCGGCGCAGTGATCCTTGCGATCACGGCACTCCTCGTCGCAACTGCGCTCCCACAGGCCTGACTTTGCAGATGACCAACGCGTCGCCTCTGACTGCCGCCGAGTGGCCGGTTACGCTTGATGACGTACGCGCCGCACACGATCGCATTCGCCCGTACATCGCGCCGACGGCGTTTCGGCACTACCCGCAACTGAGCGAGTTGCTTGGCGGCGAAACGCAGGTGTTCGTCAAGCACGAGAACTATCAGCCGACGAATTCATTCAAGATTCGTAATGGTCTGTCGTTCATGACGGCCCTTTCCGCTCGCGAGCGACTTCGTGGCGTCGTTGCCGCATCGACGGGAAATCACGGACAGGGAATCGCCTTTGGCGGGCAACTGCTGAGCATCGAAACGACAATTTGCGTTCCCGCCGGAAACAACCCGGAAAAGAACGCGGCAATGCGCGCGCTCGGTGCCACAGTGGTCGAGCAGGGAAGGGACTACGACGAAGCCGTCGGAGTCATGCTGTCACTCGCGTCCGACCAGGGGCGCGTGCTCGCGCACTCGACGAACGATCCGCGCATCATTGCCGGCGCGGCGACGATGACCCTCGAGATTCTCGAGCAGGAACCGACGCTCGACGCGCTCGTGATCGCCGTCGGAGGCGGTTCGCAGGCCGTCGGCGCTCTCGCCGTCGCGCGCGAACTAGCGCCGTCGCTCGAGGTTTACGGTGTTCAGGCCGCGGGCGCGTCGGCAATTCACGACTCGTGGCACGCGAAGAAGCGTTTGACCACGCCGCGCGCGGACACGTTCGCCGAAGGCGTCGCGACTCGGACGACCTACGACCTCACGTTCCCCGCACTCCAGGCTGGACTCACCGATTTCGTGACGGTTACCGACGCCGAGATCGCCGAAGGTCTTCGGACGATCGTCTCGCTGACGCACAATCTGGTGGAAGGCGCCGGGGCGATGGGCGTTGCGTCGCTCTCGAAGCTCCGCGATCGCCTCGCCGGAAAGCGTGTCGGCGTGATCTTTTGCGGAGGAAACATCGACAGCGCAACACTGCGCCGCGTTCTGGCGAAAGAGATCTGATCAGGTCTCAGGTCACTGGTCACTGGTCTCAGGTCTCAGATCTCAGGTCACTGGTCTCAGGTCGCTGCGGTTTGACCAGAGACCTCAGACCTCAGACCAGAGACCTCAGACCTGCCTAGCTGACCTTCTTTGTCTTGCGCTTGAGAAAGTCCATCAGAATGAACTGACCCAGCGTCATCGTCGACGTGAAGTAAGCCTTTCCGCGACTGATCTCGGAAACGCGCTTCACGAACTCGACGAGCGTACGGTCGCGCGCCAGCATGAACGTGTTGATCATGATCCCGGCGCGGCGGCAGTTGGCCACTTCGCGAATCGTCTGCGAGATCACCGTCGTATCGAGCCCGAACGAGTTCTTGTAGATCTGACCGTTCGGCATCGTCAGCGCACTCGGCTTGCCGTCCGTGATCATGATGATCTGGCGCATGTCTTTCTTCTGCGCCATCAGCAAGCGCTTCGCGAGCTTCAATCCTTCGGCCGTATTCGTGTGATACGGTCCGACCTGCGCGGTGGCGAGCGTTGCGAGCGGAATCTCCTCGGCCGAGTCGTGAAAGAGTACGACCTTGAGCGTGTCGCCGGGGAACTGTGTGCGAATCAAGTGTGTGAGCGCGAGCGCGACTTTCTTTGCCGGCGTAAAGCGATCCTCTCCGTACAGGATCATCGAGTGCGAGCAGTCGAGCATCAACACCGTGGCGCACGACGATCGATACTCCGCCTGTCGCACCATGAGGTCGGAGTAGTCGAGGTCCATCGGGACTTCGATCTTGCCGGTGCGCGCCAGCGAGTTCTTTAGCGTTTCGTTAACGTCGATGTTCAGGACGTCGCCGAACTCGTACGGCTTGCTCCAGCCGTCCGCTTCGATGCCCGTCGCGAGATACGCTGTGTCGTGACTGCCAAAGCTCGACTTGCCTAACGAACCGAGTAGGCTGCGGAGCGTCTTGTAGCCGAGGAAGTCGATGCCCTTGTCCGTGAGATTGAACTGCACGTCGCGGGCGGCGGCTTTGGCGAGACTTCCGGGTCCTGTGACGGGCTGATGCGCACCCGGCATTTGCGGTGCGTTCTCGAGGTTGAGGTAGCCCTCTTCCATCAGCCGTTGGACGAGCTGATCGAGCAGCTTCGCGAGCTTCGCCTGACCCTCTTCGTCGTCGCCGCCCCGCAGCGCCTCGAGCATTTCGGGCGTGAACTGACCGCTCTCCATCAGCGCGTCGAGGATCGCCTGCTTGAGCGCGTCCAGAGAGCGATTGCCCTCGTCGCCACCCTCCCAGTCGTAGTACGACTGGTTGTCGCCGCCAGCAAAGCCGGACTGCAACAGGAAGTCGGCGAGCTTGTCGAGTAGCGCCTGCAGGTCGACCGCGTCGGCGAACTCGGGGCTGAACTTGCTATACGTGTGGAAGCGCATGGCGATCCTCCTATCGAACAATACCCTCTGGAAGACGGGAGTGCCACGGAACGGCGCCGACCCACGGCGAGCCGAAGCTCAGCCGTCGGTCGACGCGATCCTTCACCGCAGCACAGTCACCGCGACGTACGACGCGTTCGGTCCGGTGTGCCATACCCGATGCGTCTGCGCCTTGAAGTCAGTTGCCTTCGCCTGGAAAATGTTCGGTACCCACGTCTGCGGATTTCGGTCATAGATCGGGAACCACGTGCTCTGCACCTGAACCATCATCCGGTGGCCCTTCTTGAACGTGTAGCTCTGCTGGTGCAGATCGACCGTGAAGGGCAGCGGCGTGTTCGGCTGAATCGGTTTCGCCGTGGAAAAGCCTTCGCGATATCGGCCGCGCATGATCTCGTGCGCCACCATGAGCTGATATCCACCAAGCGCCCAGTTGTCGGGAATGCTGTCGGGGAAAACGTCGATGAGCTTCACGACCCAATCGGCGTCCTGGCCGGTCGTCGACGCGACGAGGTGTGCAATCACATCGCCTGCGATCGTCACGTCGGTCGTCAGCGGAGTCGATGACCAGGAGAGCACGTCGGGTCGTCCCTGCACGAAGCGCTGATCCTGTGTCTCCCAGGTGCGCCACTTGGATCCGCGCGCATCGTACGTCTGCTCGATCGGTCGCGGGCGATACGGAACTGGATGCGCCGGATCGGAGACGTATTCGTCGAACTGCGCTTCACTCGCGGCCGGCGCGTCGAATGACACCACGCCGTTGGCGTGCAGGTACAGCTTGCGTGCCGTGCCGTTCTTTGGCGGCCAGGCGTCGAACGAGCGCCACGCCTTGGTGCCCGCGTCGTAGAGATATGCCTCGGGCTCCGTGAGCTTGCCCTTGTCGTGCAGATAGTACGCGAACCACGGTGCTTCGACGTCGCGCAGGTACGCGTCTGCCGTGCCCGGATCGACCACGGGCATAGCGCGCGCCGGATTTCGCCACCCGCCGTGATTCCACGGGCCCATGACGAGAAAATTCAAATGCTTCGTGTCGCCCAGCTCGAGCGCCTTGTACGTCGCGAGCGGTCCCCAGCGATCTTCCTGGTCCCACCATCCGCCGACGGTCAGCGTCGGCACCGTCGGCGCCTTGAGAACACGCTCAACAGCTCGCGCCTGCCAATACGCGTCGTACGTGGGATGCTCGGTGAACGCCTTCCACGTGGGCACTTTCCCGTGGAAGTATTTCGACTCCACGTTGGCCAACGACCCGAGCTCGAGGTACCAGTCGTACGTATCCCAGCGGTTGATTGGCAGCGGCACTGACTGATTCTTACTGAGCTCCAAGTCGCCGGCATATTCGAATCCATACGACAGCCGGAACGCACCTTGATGGAAGAAGTCGTCGCCCATCCAGGTGTCCGTCATCGGCGCTTGGGGCGAAATCGCCTTGACCGCCGGGTGCGGATTGATCCCGGCCATCGTCGCCAAGAAGCCCGGGTACGAAACGCCGAGCACTCCAATGCGACCGTTGTTGTTCGGGACGTTCTTGAGCAGCCAGCCGACGGTGTCGTACGTGTCGGTGCTCTCATCGGTGCCCTTGGTGTCGGCGGGATCGTGCAGCGGCCGATTCATGAAGAACTGGCCCTCGCTGCCGTATCGGCCGCGAATGTCCTGGGTGACGATCACGTAGCCGTCGGCGGCGAGAAAGCGATATCCGGCCGCTACGACCGTATCGCCAGCGATGCCATACGGCGTGCGCGCGATCAGGATCGGCAGCGGTCCATGAGCGCCGCGCGGCTCGCAGATGCTCGTGTGCAGCTTCACACCGTCACGCACCGGTACCATCGCGAAGTGGCACGAGAAGGCGAGCGGCTGCTGGGCATTCGCGCGGGACGGACCGATTCCCGCGACGAGCAATGCGCCGACGGCGAAACCAAATCGAGCTGCGTGCACGTTATCCTCGTTGGGATGTTCGAACAAAGAATCTGTGGCCGTTACGTCATCGGTGAAAGACGGACTTACTATTCAAAGTGCCTGCGCCCGCGTCGCTCAATCCCTTTCAGACCCTCCTGCGGCATCGGAATTTCCGGCTGTTCTGGTTCGGGCAGACGCTGTCGCTCGTCGGTACGTGGATGCAGTCGATGTCCGAGGGATGGCTTGCATTAGAGCTCTCGAATAGCCCGTTCATGGTCGGACTGGTCGCGTCGGCGTCGTCGTTTCCGATCCTGCTGGTCTCGATGCACGCAGGCTGGTTCGTCGATCGCTCGGACAAGCTTCGCGTCGTTCGAATCGCGCAAACGCTCCTTGGACTGCAAGCCGCCTTGCTTTGGTGGTTTACCTGGTCGGGGCACATCACGGTCGGCTGGCTGCTCATCTTCGCTCTCGCCAGCGGCTGCATTGGCGCCTTCGAGATTCCTGCGCGACAGTCGCTCGTCATCGAGCTCGTAGGTCGCGAAGACCTACCGGGCGCGATCGCCCTCAACTCGAGCGGCTTCAATCTCGCGCGCATCATTGGGCCGAGCATCGGGGCTATCGTCATTGCGCAGCTCGGGATCGCGTGGTGCTTTGGCGTCAACGCGCTGAGCTACCTCACGGTGCTCGTAGGGCTGTTCATGGTCCGACTTCCTACGTGGACTCCACCGGAAAAGCTCGTCGCGCCACTCGACGGCATTCGCGAAGGGCTCAGCTACGTGCGCAGCACACCAGCGGTCTCGTCGCTCATGGTGATCGTTGCCGTATTCTCAGTCCTCGGCGTTCCGTATCTCACCATGATGCCCGTCATTGCTCGCGATAAACTCGGCCTCGGTGCAGGAGGCTACGGCGCACTGCTCGCCTGCGTCGGTGTCGGCGGACTCACGGGCGCGCTCGGCCTCGCGGCAATCGGCGACCGCATTCGACGCGGGCTCATTCTGTCGATCGCATCGGTGTCGTATGCGGCGCTGCTCGTCGTGTTCTCGCTCGTTCGGAGCGCCTCGCTCGCGTATCCGATTTTGTTCTTCGTCGGCTTCGCCATGATCGCGACCAACGCCGTGGCAAACGCGACACTCCAACACCTGGTGCCTAACGAGCTCCGCGGCCGCATGATGGCAGCGTACTCGTTCATCAACATCGGACTGTCGTCGGTGCTCGGCTCGGTCATTGCGGGGAGCGTTGCCCACGTGATCGGTGTATCATGGGCTGTTGGCGGAGGCGGAGCGATCTTGCTCTGTTTCTCATACTGGGTGTATCGAAAGCGGCCGGAACTGCGAGCCGTCTGAGGCCTCGTGTATTCGACGTGCATTTTTTGCCACTCGAATCTCGGCACGAACGAATCCGTCGAGCTGTTTCCCGTCGGCCGACGCCTCGCGTTCGACGCCGGGCGCGGGCGCCTGTGGGTCGTGTGCCGTAAGTGCGAGCGTTGGAACCTCTCGCCACTCGATGAGCGCTGGGAAGCAATCGAGGCGTGCGAGCGACTCTTCAGCGCGACGCGCACGCGGGTGTCGACCGACAACATCGGACTCGCGCGTATCCACGATGGATTCGAGCTCGTCCGAATTGGCTCACCACAGCGACCAGAGATGGCCGCCTGGCGATACGGCGATCAGTTCGGTCGTCGCCGAACGAAGCATCTGCTCTGGACCGGTGCGGCGATCACGTCGGCAGTCGGACTCGTCGTTCTCGGTCCGGCCACCGGAATCATCGCCGGCGGCGGATGGGGTCTATGGAACGTCGCCAATTCGCTGAACTCCGTGTATCGCGCACGACGCGTGCGGGCGCGGTTGGTTCTGCCAGACGAAGCGAGTGTCGTTCGTATTCGGCTGCCGCATCTCAACCGCGTTGCTCTCCTGGCCGACGGTGACGACTGGGCGCTGCGCTTCCCCTTCGAGAGCGGTGCTCGCGGGCTGCTCACCGAAAAGACCGAGCGCCTGAGCTTCGTGCGCGGCGCCGACGCGTTGCGCATCGCTGCTCAACTCCTTCCGGCGATCAATTCGTCGGGTGCCAAGCGCACGGAAGTGAACGACGCCGTTCGCATGATTGGAGACACGCCCGATCCCGCGGCGCTGTTCAAACGTCACGCGACGATTGGGACGTTCCTCAAGGCGGCCCGCCGACGCGACATTCCGGACGAGCAGGGACGTCTGCTCAGCGGACTCCCGAAAGAGGTTCGCCTCGCGCTCGAGATGGCGACCCACGAAGAGAGCGAACGTCGCGCGCTGGAAGGGGAACTGGCGCTTCTGGAAGCGGCGTGGCAGAGCGCCGAAGAAATTGCGGCGATTGCCGATGACATGTTCGTGTCCGATGAGACACGGTCGCGTTTGTCGGAGCTGAAGCGCGTCGGCGACGGTGCGAATGCTACGGAGAAACCGTCAGACTGAACTGACGGCGGGCCGTCTCCACGACGAGTTCCGCGGCTCCGTCCAGTCCAAGCCACGCCGTGTTCACGCAGAGATGATAGTTCTCATGCGCGAGCCAATTCCGATTCCAGTGTCGCTTCACGTATTGGTCGCGCTGCTTGTTCTGCTCCGCGACTCGACGATCGGCTTCGGCGGCGTTGACGCCAAACTTCTCCATCACGTATTTCCGTAACGCGGGCTTGGGCCCATAGCAAAAGACATGGAGCGCGTCCGATCGTTCGGCGAGTAGACTCTGCGCTCCGCGTCCGACAAAAACTGCCGGCCCAATCTGCACCGCTTCCTCGATCACGCGCTTCGTCACGGCGACGATCCGTTCTTCCGTCGTCTCCATCGGTCCGGCCGGAACAGGCGGCATCATCTCGGGCGACCCGAAGGATAGCGTCGTAGCGAGTCGCTCCACGAGCGACGGTACGCGCTCATCCTGCGCCGTCACCTCGGCACGCGTAAGCCCCGACCGCTCGGCGATCGCATCGACGAGCGCATTGTCGAACAGCGTCCAGCCAAGCGCGCTCGCAATTCGCTCGGCGACTTCCGACCCGCCCGAGCCAAACATGCGCGACACCGTGATGACCGGCATCAGCGCGCCTCGGCGTGCGACGACGACGTGACTTGAGCGTTTTGTAGTGCCGTGAGCGGGCGCCGTCGAACGTGCTCGACGACCTCGAATCCGAACGCGCTCCAGACGTCGGCCGCAACATTTGACGATGACGCGTTGTGCAAGCGCATTTCATCGATGCCGCGTGCGTGACACCAACGCTCCGCTGCCGCGACCAGGGCGCGCAGTACGCCGCGGCGACGTTCGCCAGGCAGGACGTAAACCGATGACACGTAGCAGTATCGCTCGGGGTAGAGCAGCGGCGAGCCGGGTGAATCAACGCACCGCATGATGCCGACGATGCGCTTCCCTCGCTGGGCGAGCAACATCGTTTCGTTCGGTGACGTGAGCTGTGCGAAATACAGCTCATGTGCTCGCGCCCGCGCATCATCGCGCAGGCGAGTGTACAGCGGATCGTTTCCGTACTCGCGGAGCAAAGCCAGGCGCAGTTCGACGATGTCCGACAGATCGTCGATTGCTGCGGGCCGCACCACGAGGCCGTCGGTCATGCGAGGCCGCCGCCGAACAGATCCTGATTCGGTCTGCGCCGAGGTTCTGGATTGGCGCGCCCGTACTGGCCGCCGTCGGAACGCGAGATCTTTTTGCGCGCGACGAGCGCTTCGAGCACCAACTCGCACGCTGCCACAGAGAACGCAGGGTCGTCGGCCGGTGCGAGCCCGACGTGATGCACGATGCGAAGGAGATCGGGCACGGCTTCGAAGCCCTGTAGCGCCGACTCTCCACGCGCTTCGTCCGCCACCTGCAGCGCGCCGCCTTCGTCGAACCACATGATGACGTCGTCTACGTTCACCCCGCCGGCGCGTTCCTGGAACGTCGAATCGGCAGCGCGACGAATGAGCTCGCGCGCGATCGTTGGTCCGCCGACGAGCTCTCCTTCGTATTCGAGCTCGATTTTGCCGGTGATGGCCGGGAGCGCGGCGTAGATGTCGGAGATCCGCGGTACGACTTCCGCGTCGCCCGACACGATGGCCCGACGCTCGGCGTTGGACACGACGTTCTCCATCACCGAAATCGGCATGCGCTGCGACACGCCCGATCGCTTGTCGATTCGCCGATCGTTGCGCGCTTCGAACGCGACGCGCTCGATCACTTCGGAAATGAACTCCGGAATGCGAACCGTACGATTCTCGCGGGCCGTCCACGCTTCCTGCTTCGTGATGCCCATTCCGAGCTCCACGGTCTCGGGATAATGCGTCACGATTTCGCTCCCGATGCGATCCTTGAGCGGCGTGATGATCTTGCCGCGCGCCGTGTAGTCCTCGGGATTCGCGGTGAAGCAAAGCTGGACGTCGAGCGGCAGACGCACCGGATAGCCTTTGATCTGCACGTCGCCTTCCTGCATGACGTTGAACAGACCGACCTGCACCTTGCCCGCTAGGTCCGGAAGTTCGTTTAGCGCGAACAAACCGCGATTGGCGCGCGGAAGCATCCCGTAGTGGATGGTCAGTTCGTCGGAAAGCAGGTGTCCACCGCGAGCGGCGCGAATCGGATCGAGATCGCCGATCAGATCGGCAATCGTGACGTCGGGCGTCGCGAGCTTTTCGACGAACCGATTGTCGCGTCCGACCCAGGCGATCGGCGTATCATCGCCGGCTTCGGCAATCAGATTGCGCGCGAACTTTGAGATCGGCGCAAAGGGATTGTCATTGATCTCGCTTCCCGCCACGATCGGCATCGCGTCGTCAAGCAGTCCAACGAGCGCGCGCAAAATACGCGACTTCGCTTGGCCACGAAGACCAAGCAGGATGAAGTTGTGTTTCGAGAGCAATGCGTTGACGATCTGCGGCATGACCGTCTCTTCGTAGCCAATGACGCCAGGAAAGAGAGGTCCTCGCTGACAGAGTCTCTCGAGGAGATTCTGTCGCATTTCGTCCTTTACCGATCGGAACGCGCGCTCGGGAACGCCGTACGGGGAGCGCTTGAGCGCGCCGAATGTCTGCGGATGCGCCTGCACGTTATCTCATCTCCGGATTGCGACCGTCATGCCTCTGACTGCAATGAACGCCCCCGCGCACAACGCGCGCAAGGGCGATACACCAGGGTGCGCGGAAGCGTTACGCCGTTGGTCGGCACCCCTCCCGCTGCCCGCCGATCAGTCCGCCAGTCCAACCTCGACGAGGTTGTCGTAGAACACCGGTCCGTGGCCCATATCGGTTTCGCGCTGCGATGTCGTCTGGTTCGCGTTTGCGCCGTCCACGGCAAACTTCCCCCACCAGATCGACGGAGCCCACACCACGCCCGGGCGGATCGTTTCCTCCACGCGCGCCACGGCTGTGAACGCCCCCCGATCATTGTGCACGACCACCCGCGCGCCAACCGCAATACCGCGGCGTTCGGCATCGGCGGGGTGTAGCAAGCACTCTGGCTCGCGTGCGCTGCGACGCAGCGAGTCGATGTTGACGAAAGTAGTATTCAGAAACTGGTGCGCCGGCGACGAAATCAGGGTCAACGGGTACCGAGCCGCCAATGCGGGTGCGGTGTCCGGAAATTCGTACGGCGGCGTGAACGCCGGCAGCGGATCGAGGCCCATGTCGGCCATCCGCGGCGACACGAACTCACATTTCCCCGACGGCGTGAGGAAACCACCGTCCGCGAACGGGAGGTAGGGCGTCGGCACGTTGAGACGCATCCATCCCTTTTCGAGCAGCCCGTCGAGCGTGACACCCTTGAGTTTGTCCGCCGACGTGGTGAGAGCCTGCCGAATCATCGTCAGGTCGTCGTCACGAAAGATCGGATCGTCCAATCCCATGCGAGCCGCAATGCGTCGGAAGATCTCGCTATTCGGCAGCGATTCGCCGACGGGCTCGATCGACGGGCGGTTCAATGTCACGTAGTGATGCCCGTACGACAGCATCAGATCCCAGTGCTCGAGCTGCGTCGTCGCCGGAAGAACGATGTCCGCGTAGTCAGCCGTGTCGGTCTGAAAGTGCTCGAGCACAACCGTGAATAAATCTTCGCGCGCCATTCCACGCAGTACTTCGTTCCGGTCCGGGGCAACCGCGGCCGGATTCGAGTTGTAGACCACCAGCGCACGCACTGGCGGTCCGCCGACTCCGGCATCCGGCGTCGTGAGCGCCTCGCCGAGCCGAATCATGTTGATCGTGCGCGTCGGCGGCGACAGGTCAGGACGCTCGAGTGTGCGTTTGTCGAACTGGAAGTTCGCGCTCGACGACAGCTGCACACCGCCGCCAGCACGCCGCCAGTGACCGGCAAGTGCTGGCAGACACGCAATCGTACGAACGGCCATTCCGCCGCCAGCATGTCGCTGCAGACCGTAATTCACGCGAATGAACGCCGCCTTCGACCGCGCGTAGCGCTCGCCGAGCGAAACGATGGTCTCGACGGGAATACCGGTAATCCCGCTCACACGTTCCGGCGTGTACTCCTTCGCACGTGTGCGCAGCTCGTCGATGCCGACGGTGTGCCGCGCGATATAGTCTGCGTCTTCCAGACCGCGCTCCAGCATCACGTGCATCATGCCGAGGGCGAGCGCGGCATCGGTCCCGGGGCGGATGCTGATCCATTCGTCGCACTGCGCGGCGGTTCGCGTCTGGATCGGGTCGATGGCGATGATCGTCGCGCCGCGCTTCTGCGCTTCGAGAACGAACGGCCAAAGATGTGGGTTTGCCGTGAGCGTGTTGGTGCCCCAGAGCAGCACGAGGTCGCTCTCGGGAATGCCTTCCGGGTCCGCGCCGATGCTGGCGCCGAGCGTCATACGCAGCCCGACCGTGCCGGCCATCGAGCAGATGGTTCGATCCAGCAGGGAGGCGCCGATGGTGTGAAAGAAGCGGCGATCCATCGACGAGCCCTGGATCATGCCCATCGTGCCCGCGTAGGAGTACGGAAGGATCGCCTGCGGACCGTCGGCCGAACGGCGGATCTCGTTCAACCGGAGCGCGATCTCGCCGATGGCTTCATCCCACGAGATCTGCTCGAACTGGCCGGACCCTTTCGGACCGACGCGTCGCATCGGATGGAGGAGCCGGTCGCGATGGTACGTGCGTTCGACGTATCGGTTCACCTTGGCGCATAGAAACCCGCGGGTGAACGGGTGGTCCGGATCCCCCGCGACCTTCACCGCTCGGCCCGACTCCACCGTGACGAGCATGGCGCACGAGTCGGGACAGTCGTGGGGGCAGGCACCGCGCACAACGTGCCGATCAGATTGCGTGGTCGGCGACGTGTCGACGTCCGTCATGGAGGTCTCCTTCACAGTCATCCCGCAAGCTATGAACGCGTAGGAAGAGCAGCCAGTACCGCGGAAGGTGCGGCCGTCACAGCGCGACAGGGGCAGGCAGCACATAAGAGGACACTGAGGAACTCGTTGCCCGGCTGGCACTTGCCCTGCTGCGTTTGGTCTTGACAGGCCCTCGGGGCTCAGTAGTTTTCCTCCGCTCGCCCCAAGTTCCCGAGATCGCGTGCACGAACCACGCGTGAAAATCCCTCGACCTACTCTTCAGGAGAATGTCATGAAGCGCCTGGCTTTCGTCGCCGCTGTTTTCGCACTCACCGCTTGCTCCAAGTCTGAAAGCGCCGCCAAGGATACGGCGACCCCAGCGATGGCCCCTGCGCCCGCGCCGGCCGCTGCGCCTGATACCGGCATGAAGATGGACACGACCCACAAGATGGACACGACGAAGGCCGCTCCGAAGAAGCCGTAATCGTTCGAGTCTTGGGTTACAAAGGGCGCGACCAATGGTCGCGCCCTTTTCCTTTTCACGACATCGCTACGAACGATGTTCGCGCCACCAGCGAAATGCTTCGGGAACGCTCTCGCTCGGCCGCACCTTCGGTGACCATCCAAGCTCTCGTCGCGCGCGCGCGGAGCTGAACGGGTTGTCCTCCGTCACCATCGAAATTGAATCCGTGTTGATGACGCTCACGCGTCCGCCGGCGACCAGCTTTGCCGCCGCGAGTGCCGCGCCAAATACGCCGCGCGCAATGCCATACGGCACCGGCACGAGCCGAATCCTGCGACCGAGCCCTTCGCCGGCCAGTCGATAGAATTCTCTCACGCTGACATCGAAGTCGTTCGCGAGATTGTAGGCGCGTCCGCCCGCGTTGCCATTTGCGGCGGCCAAGATCGCTCCATCCGCGACGTTTGCCGCGTGCACGATGGCCAGGATCGAATGCCCGCCCCCAATGACCGGCGCAAATCCGGACTTTAGCAATCTCGCAATTCTCGGAACGAACTGTCTGTCGCGAGTTCCGTAGATCACGTCGGGGCGAACGGCCGTCGCCCAGATCCGTCCCCTGGCGTGTGCTTCCATGACGAGATCCTCGGACTCGCGCTTCGATCGCGCGTAGTACGCCGCCGCGGGCAGTGGTCCAAGCGACGTTTCCTCGTCGACCTTACGTGAGGGATCCGCGTAACGCGCGTGGTACACCGCCACGCTGCTCAGTTGCAGCAGTCGCGCGCCAGAATATTCAGCCGCCGCGATCGCGTTGCGCGTGCCGTCTACGTTCGGTCTGCGGAATGCCTCCCATCCGCCGCTCACGGTGACTGCCGCTGCCGTGTGAAAAATCGTCTCACACCCGCGAGCCGCGCGCCGGAACGCATCCTCACTGAGGATGTCGCCGTGCACATTTTCTACGCCGCGCGCGGCAAGTTCGGCGGACGGTTGTCGCACCAAGGCACGAACGGTCCATCCATCCGCGAGCAACCGATCGACGATGTGCGAACCAACGAGTCCAGTCGCGCCGGTGACGAGCGCGCTGGGCATCTAGGGTGCGAAGGGAAGCACCGCGACGTCGACGCGCTGCTCGCCACTCTCCCACTTCGCGTTCAACCGATCGCCGGGATTGATCTCGCGGCGCACCATTCCGATCGCGATTCCGCCCAGCCTCGGCGACGCGACCGAACTGCGTACTTCGCCTACGTGATTGCCGGCGTCGTCAATGAGCTGCGCGCCGGTTGGTGGCGCTTCGCTCCCCGGCGTTCGAATGCCGCGGAGATGTCGGTTCACGTGCCCGCGGAAGTGTACGCGCGCGACCACTTCCTGGCCGATGTAGCAGCCTTTCGTGTACGAGATCGCGTCGAAGTCGTCGAAGTTCGCTTCCTGCGGAATCGTCGAGTCATCGATGTCGATGCCCCACTCGGGCCGTCCTGCCTCGACACGCGCGATTTCCCACGCGCCGAGTCCGGCGGGTGTTGCGCCGACGGCTACCGTGTCCTGCCACACGCGATCAAAGATCTCGAATGGCACGAAGAGATCGAAGCCGTCGCCGCCGAGATCCACCGCGCGCGCAATCGTGATCGACACTCCGTCGCGCGTTGTGGTCACGTGTCCGAAAGGCGTCAGCTCCGATAGGGTGGTCTGATCGATCCCCGACACCGCGGCGACGATACGCTGCGCGTTCGGCCCGAAGACGCCGATGTTCCGAATCGCGTGCGATTCGTCGCGATAGCCGGAGACACGCGGATTGACGTACTTCTTAACCATCGAGAACCACCCCGGCCACGCGCGCGCCGACGTGTCGACGAGAAAGGACCCGGGCAGCGCGTAGACGCGCAGGTCCGCCACGATTCGTCCTTTCGACGTGAGCGCCGCGCCGTATTGGCCCTGTCCGGGCGCAATCGATAGCACGTCGTTGGTGACGAGTCCCGTCAGCGCTTCGCCAGACTTTTCACCGATGAAGCGCAAACGACCGCGATGGCTGCGATCGACGACGATCGCCGACGATCGCAGCGCGTCGTATTCGGCGCGAACATTCGCGTACGACAGGACCACATCTTGGCCGGCAATGTCCTGAGTTGGTGCACGATGCTGCGGCACGATGTTCGGTGTCGTCACTGAACGCGCTCCACGCCAGGGCGAGACAGCCGATCGAGCGATGCGACCGTGTGTCCTTCGAGCGAATCGACGTACGCGTCGGCCTCCATCGCGACGTGCGCAGCCACCGCGCCAACGACCACGCATCGCGCGCCAGCGGATCTTGCGGCGCGGATGCCGGCGGCAGAATCCTCGAGCGCGAGGACGCCGCCTTGCGCTACTGGTCGCTGCCGTCCGAGTCGGTCGAGCGCCAGGTTGTAGCCGGCTGCCGACGGTTTTCCAGCGAGCGCGTCGTCGGCGCATACCGTGACGGTGAATGCGTTCTCGAGACCGGCGAGACGAAGCATTGCGTCAGCTTCCGATCGGCTAGCCCGCGTCACCGCGGCGACTCTGGCAGTCACGACCGCTTCGTCGATCAGCGCGCGCGCTCCAGGCTGCATGGCCAAACCGCGTGTTGCCACATGCGTTGCGAAGGCGCGCGCGGCGCGCAGCTCCACGAGGTCGGCGAGGACGTCGTCGACCTCCGACGCATCGGCGAGACCGAGGACAGCCATTGCCTCGCGGACGCTAGCTTCGCGAATTTCGCGCGTGTCGAAGACGACACCCTCCAGCTCGAGCAGAACGACGTCGACCATGAATTGTAAATAAACCCTGCGTGGAGACGCGCGCCACGGGGCGATCGGCCTACGGGCGGGCCACGCCCTTCGCGTAGCTCTCGTCGAGGAGTTCGACTGGATGCACGGTGCGCGTTGTCGAACCAGCACGCACCAGACCGGCACCGATTTGCATGAGGCACCCCGGATTACCCGTGGCGATCACGTCAGCACGCGCCGCGGCGATGTGCGACAACTTCCGCTCGAGCACCACGTCCGACGTGTCTGGCTCGACGAGGTTGTAGATCCCGGCGCTGCCGCAGCACACGTCGCTCTCCGTGAGCGGCACCATCTCGAGCGATGGGATCGCGCGAAGTACATCGAGCGGCGGGACGGTCACACGCTGCGCATGCATCAAGTGACAGGGCGCGTCATAGGCGACGCGTCGCGACACGTCGCCGCCGCGCTTTGGTCCCGCGGCCGACAGCAGTTCGCTCACGTCGCGCACCTTTGCCGAGACTCGCATGGCGCGTTCGTGCCACTCGGGTTCGTCGGAAAGAAGATGGGGATATTCCTTCATCATCGCGCCGCAACCGGCGGCGTTTACGCAGATGTGCTTGGCATCGGCCTGCTCGAACGCCGCGATGTTCGCCTTCGCGAGCTTGCGCGCGCCCTCTGCATCACCAGCATGGGCGTGCAGCGCGCCGCAGCAGCGCTGCTTCGGAGCGTCAGTTAGAGAATAGTCATTGACGAGCAGCACGCGCTCGGTCGCGCGGTTGGCTGGCGCGAACAATCCCTCCATGACGCAGCCCGTAAGTAGCGCAACGCTGCCACGCGAGCCGTTCGACGCCGGGACGGCGGCCGTCCGTCCGCGATCGCGCGACGTCGACGCAACCATCGCCATCGCAAAACCTGCGCGCCCCGGAAGCTTCGACAACGCGCGAGCAACTCCCGTAGCGCGCATCACGCGACCGCCAGCCATTGCCATGCGCATGAGCCACGGATGCTGAAACACGCCGAGGATGACGCGCGCGATCGCGGGAATCGGCCGATGCTCAGCCAGCGTCGCACGCGTGGCTTCGAGCAAGTGTCCATATGGCACGCCCGACGGGCACACGGTCTCACACGCGCGACAGCCAAGACACTGCGCAATGTGTGTCTCGACGCTCTTGTTCTCGGGCTCGAGAGTCCCCTCGAGCAGCGATCGCATGAGCACGATGCGCCCGCGCGGACTGTCGTTCTCGTCTTCGAGCGTCAGATACGTTGGACACGCCTGCAAACAGAAGCCGCAGTGAACGCACGCATCGATGCCGCCGCGCTCCTTCGCCAACGGACTCCCAGGGAGTGCACACTCGGCCGGCACAACAGTGGGGCTGCTCATGCCGCACCGCCAAGAATGCCGCGATTCAGCACGCCGCTTGGATCGAAGCGCTGCTTGATGCGCGCCGGAAGCTCTCCGCCGCCAGCGACGGGTGAAACGCTCGCCCACAGGTCCATCGGCAGTCGCTCTCCAAGTCGAATCGTATCTGTTGGCCGCGCGAACGCCTCGGCGACGCAACGCACTGCATCTGGACTGGTCGCCGGAATGACGCAGCGCACGATTCCGCGCGCCGTATTCGCGTGCAGTAGCGTGCCCGGGCACCGCGACGCAATCGCACTTGCTTCGGCCCACACACGCTCGATCTGCGACGGCAGTTGCGAGAGGCGGAAGACGATCGCCTGCTGCGGTTCGACCGCGCGCAGTTCATCCCAAACGCGAGCATCGATGTCGCGAGCGTCGCCGAGTTCGGCGAACGCCGTTCGCTGTGCGCGTACGGCCTCACGGTTGCCGCCAATCCGCACGAGTACCGCTGTTTCGTTGACGCCAACGAGTCGCTCGGCGAGCGCCGGGTTCACGACTTCACACGAATACGGCGCGAACGGAAGTTGGCGGAGGAGTCGGCGTACACGCTCAACTCCTCCACTCGCTCCGAGCAGCACGACAAACGATTCGTCGGCCTCGGGTCGTGAGTGTAGGCGCATCGTCACTTCGGTGACGACGCCCAGTGTGCCCCATGACCCGGTGATGAGTCGGGTGAGGTCGAAGCCAGCGACGTTCTTCACGACACGCCCGCCGCCGCTCGCCACGACCCCGTCGCCAGTTACGAACTGGACGCCCAATACGAGATCGCGCGCCCGTCCGAAGAAGCTCGAGAGCGGACCGGCGGCGCCGGTGGCAATCGTTGCGCCGATCGTGCCCTCGTTGGTGCCGTACGGGTTGAGTGCCAGCCACTGCCCATGAGCGGCCGCGGCGTCGCGAATCTCTCCGAGCGTGGTGCCGGCGCGAGCCGTCAACACGAGATCGCCCGGTACGTATTCGCTGATGCCAGAATACTCACGCGTCGAAATCGTGTCCGTCGCCGCAACCGGGCGACCGGCATCGAGCCACGTACCGCGCCCGGCAATGCGCACTGCCGTTCCGCGCTGCGCCGCTTCACGCACGCGCTCCCGAATCGCTTCGACGCCTTCGGCGACAGCTGTCGTCATTCGCGCGCTCCGCCGCGACGTGCGGCTGGAACGGCGTGCCACTCACGACAGGAATGCATCGGAACAACCTTGCCCGGATTCGAACGTCGCTTGGGGTCGAAGACCTCGCGAAGAGCGCACATCGTCGCGAGCGAGTCTGGCGAGAAGATGAGTTCCATGTACGGCACTTTGTCGAGTCCAACGCCATGCTCGCCGGTGATCGTTCCACCCGCCTCGACGCACACGGTCATGATCTCGCTCATCGCCGTGTGGACGCGCTCCGTTTCATCGGCATCCGACGCATTGTACGTGATGTTCGGATGGAGATTGCCGTCGCCCGCGTGAAAGACGTTGCACACGTTCACGCGATTGGACTTCCCAATGCGATGAATGTGCGCGAGCACTTCCGGCAGCTTGGTTCTCGGCACCACTGCATCCTGCACGACGAGGTGCGACGAGACGCGGCCCATCGCGCCGAACGCTTTCTTACGACCCTGCCAGAGGCGCGTACGCTCGACGTCGTCGCGCGCCACGCGAACCGTTCGCGCTTCGTTTGCCTTGCATAGGGCCTCGATGGTTGCGACGTCCACCTCGAGGCCGCCAATCGCACCGTCGACTTCGATCAACAATGCCGCGGCGGCATCAGTCGGATAGCCTGCAGCATAGATCGACGATTCCACTGCGCGAATCGTCGCCTGATCGATCATCTCCAGCGCGGCCGGAATGATGCCAGTGGCGACGATCGCGGTCACGGCACGCGCAGCGGCATCGAGCGTCATGAAATCGGCGAGGAGCGTGCGAATCGCTTCGGGATTTCGCGACAACCGAACCGTGATGTCGAGGGCGATTCCAAAGCAGCCTTCAGACCCAACGAACGCACCCACGAGATCGTAACCGTCGTTCTCGCCATCGGCGCGGCCGAGCTTCACGATCTCGCCGTTTGGTAGAAGCACGGTGAGCGCGACGATGTGGTTCGTCGTGACGCCGTACTTGAGGCAGTGCGGGCCGCCAGCATTCTCCGCGACATTTCCGCCGATCGTACACGCTGCCTGACTCGACGGATCTGGTGCGTAGTGCAGCCCGTGAGCGGCGACAGCGCGCGTCAACGCGACGTTCACCACACCCGGCTCCACCGTGGCCAGCATGTTCTCCGCATCGATCGAGAGAACGCGGTTGAGCCGATTCAGTCCGACCAGCACGGCATCGTCCGCGAGTGCGCCGCCAGACAGCCCGGTCCCCGACCCGCGGGGAACGAACGGCAGATCGCGACGTGCGAGTTCTCGAATCACCGCGACGAGCTCATCGCGAGTTCCGGGAAAGACCGCGAGCGATGGCTTCTTGTGGTACGAGGGCAGCGCGTCGGCCGTGTAGGTCAGCAGCTCGCTTGGCTGATGTAGAACACGACGCGCGCCGACGATTTCTACAAGACGATCAATGAGCTGCTGATCGATCTGCGCGAGCGGCGCGGGGGCGGCAGAGGCGGGGAGGGACACACCCGAAAGTTACGTCCCATCGAACCTCTGAGGGAGCGGTGCTACCCAGAATGCCGAGTCATTTGTGGTGTCATCTGTCGGCCACGACGACGCGCAGGCTCCCCGGAACGTGTCGGTACTCGAGCGGCGGCGCGACACTCACGAGCTCACCGTCGATTGCCGCGACGTGCATGCGCGGCTCGATGCGGACCGAATCGACGAGGAAGGTGTCCATCGCCGGCGTTTTCGAGACGGCGTGCACGCCTCTCGCCGCCGCCGCGAGTGCGAGCGCGACCGCGCGTGCTCCCGACCGCTGACGAACGACCATGACGTGCAGGCCAGTCTTTCCATGCGGTATCCGAGCGCCAATCGTCGGGATGCGGAGCTCGCGCTCGTTCACGCCGATGAACACCAGCGGAGTCAAATATTCGCGCCAGGTGCTCTGAAGCAGGAGGCTGATCCGAAAGACCGGCAGCCGGAATAGCAACCGAGATCCGGCAATCATCGACGCCGCGTGATAACCAATGCGGGATTCCAGTCTTTCTCGGGCGCGCACGAATGTCACGTAGGCGCCCACCGAACTCGTGTTGAGAAAGACGCGGTCGTTCACTGAGGCAGTGTCCACGGCCATCGCCTGTCCCTCGAGGGCAACGCGCGCCGCGTCGTGAAGCTCGAGCGGGATCGACAGATCTTTCGCGAAGTGGTTGAGGGTGCCAGACGGCAGAATGGCCAGCTCTACCCTCGATCCGAGCAGCGCCCCCGCCGCGGCGCCGATCGAGCCGTCGCCGCCAGCAACGAGGATTCTCGTCGCGCCTTCCTTGGCCGCCGCGCGAACGCGCTTGGCGAGCGACTCCGGCGCAACTTCGCGAATCTCGAAACGGCCGGCGGCCCGAAGTGCCTCGCGGGCGGCGGCGGCGTTCCCGGCCAGCGGATTGATGAACGCTGGTATCAAAGCGGGTGGACTATCGATGATCATGCTGGCGGAGTGGACAAGAACCGTACCGCTCCGCGCCGTGCTACACCCGCAGGCTCAGGCCGTGGCCATCTGCCGCATTTGCGTCACGATGCTCTCCAGCGCGCGAAGCTCGAACGGCTTTTGAACCACTGTGCAGCGAGTGCGCTGGACGAACGCCGCGGCGTCGCGCGAGGCGACGTCACCCGTTGAGAACACGATGCGGTCGAGCAATTCGGGCGCAACCGCCGCGATGTGATCGTGAAGCTCGACGCCTGAGCACCCAGGCATCTTGAGATCCGAGATGACCACGGTGTACTCGAAGCGGGTGGCGAGCAACGCCAACAGACCCTCCGACCCATCCTCGGCCTCGTCGACCTGCCAGCCGCGCCGCGTGAAGAACCGTCGCAGCGCCGCACGAATCGACGGTTCGTCGTCGATGATCAGCACGCGAGGAGCCGGACCGGCTGTCGCCGCCGCGTTGTTCGCTGAGGCGCCAGCGTCCACGGTTTCGTCGATCCCCGCGGCCACCTCGACGTCGATGGGCAGCGTGACGGTGAAGCGTGCACCCCCGCCGACGCCCACGCTGCCTTTGTCGCCCACTGCACGATTCTCGGCGGCGATCTGGCCACCCAGGTGTTGCACGATGCCAAGCGTCACAGAGAGACCCAACCCAGTGCCTTCGCCGAGCGGCTTGGTAGTGAAGAACGGCTCAAAAATTCGATCCATGGCCGTCGGTGGAATTCCCGGCCCCGAGTCTTCGACCACGATCGTGAGATCGTGATTCGAGATCATTGCTCGAAGGCTCACCGCGCCACCGTGTCCCGACGCTTGCGCCGCGTTCACGACCAGGTTCGTTACGATCTGCTGAAGACCGGCGCGATCGGTCGTGCCAACGACTTCACTCGTCGGAAGGTCGACGATGAGTCGCGCTCCGAGATCGTCGACAGTTGGCTGCAGCGCGCGCACACTCGTCGCGAGCGCGTCAGTGAGCCGCACGCGTTCGCGTGAATAGTCTCGAGAACGAACGAACGACGACAGATCGCGCACGATCGAGCGCGACCGTCGCGCCTGATCGCGAATCACCGACAGCGCCTCGAGGTCGGCCGTTGTGCGCTCGTCGTCGAGGAGGTCCTCCGCGAAGTGGAGGATCGCGGCGAGCGGGTTGTTCAGTTCGTGCGCGACGCCCGACACGAGCTGTCCCAACGCAGCAAGCTTCTCGGACTGCCGCAACGCCTGCTCGGCCGCACGCAGTGGCGACACGTTTTCGACGAAACCTTCCGAGAACCAGAGCGAACCTCGTTCGTCACGATAGGCGCGCGCACTAATGCGCACCGTGACAGTCGCGCCGTCTTTGCGGCGCCACTCTGTTTCATAGCTCCGCAGCTCGCCCTTCGTCTCGAGCTGATGCAACAGACGATCGCGATCGATCGCCGACACGAAGATCCCGCGCGGCAAATCCACCTGCAGCAGCTCTACCGGCGACTCATAGCCGAGCAGCTGAACGAGCGACGCGTTCACGGCGAGCAGTCGCCCCGAGCTCGTTGCGCGGTAGATGCCGATTGGAGAATTCTCGACGAACGACCGGAAGCTCGCCTCTGATTGACGCAGCGATTCGGCCGCATGTGCGCGGTCAACGGCGATGCCGGAGAGCTGTGTTGCCGACGCAGTGACGCGTAGCGCGTGATCAGTTGCCGTGTGGACCTCGCGTCCGTACAGCGCGAGCGCGCCGAGCAGACGACCTTGTGGTGAGCGAATCGGCGTTGCCCAGGACGACCGATACCCGTGCGCTTCAGCGAGCGCGCGATGGTCGTTCCACAGGTCATCGGTCGTGATGTCCTCGGTGATTATCTGCTCGCGGCGATAGGCCGCCGCACCACACGTTGCCGCCCCCGGACCAACGACGATGTCGTCCATGCCGGCGATGAATGCTGCTGGCATCGAAGGCGCGCACGCGACGCCGAGCGTCAGTCCGTCATCGTTGATGAGATGGATGGCGCAGTCGAGACCAGGGCACTGCGTTTCGTGAAAGCGCGCGATCGCCGCGAGAACATCGGGAAGCTCGACGCCCGTCGCAATCGCCTCGAGCACGCGACGCTGCCATTCCGACGTTTCCTCCGCACGCTTCCAGTCCGTGACGTCTCGAATGACGACGGTGAGGAATGCACGTCCGTCCATCTGCGTTCGCGAAACGCTCAGGTCCATCGGGAACGTCGATGCATCGCGACGACGGCCGGCAGCATAGCGTTCGTTGGAGAGAACTCGCGCCGAGTGTTCTCCGCTGGCGTGCAGCGTGTGTTCGAGCGTGCGTCGCAACTCACCGTTGGCGGCGCCGGGAATCAACTCCAGCACGGACCGGCCAATCGCCTCGCTCGCGGGATACCCGAACATTCGTTCCGCTGCGCTGTTGAGCACCGCGATCTTGTACGCATCGCTGACGATGATGATTGCATCCATCGCCGTGTTGACGATCGCGGAGAAGCGCGCTTCTGTCTGTGCGCGCTCGGTGACACGTCGGAGGTTCACCGACCGGTTGTAGGCATACAGCACGAGACCGACGACGAGCAGCACGCCGGCGAGCAGCAACGCTTCGAACCGGAGACGCTCGCGCACGGGCGCGAATTGCACGCTCTCGTCAACGGCGTAGTACACCGACCACGGGAGCGACTTCGCGCGATGCGTTGCGGCAAAAACGCGTACGCCATCGGGCAGATCGACCGCTGCAAAGCTTTCGACGGTGGTGGCCAGCGCGCGTCGTGCGAGCGTATCCGTCACCGGAGCGATGCACACCATGACCGCTGGCTTGGCGCAGAGCGAGATACCGAGCAGCTTGGTGCCTGCTGGTACCACGATCACTGGCACGGCAGCCGGGCGAACCGTGGGCGTGACCGGTGAGAACGCGCGATTGAGGTCGGCGCGAAAAACTACGGCCGCCTGTACCTGCGGCGTGCCGGCAGCGTCGATGATGATTGGTGTCGCGACGCCGATGGTGGTCGTGCTGTCGCGCTGTTCAGGGATCCCCAGTGACCGTGCGCGCGTAGACATCGCTGCCTCGGCCGCGTTGGCCTCTGACGAACTGATTGTCAGCCCACCCGCCGAGCCGAGAATGCGACCGTCGGTGTTGACGAGCCAGATACCTGGGTAGCCACCGCGGCGTCGAAGCGACTCCATCTCGAGTCGCAGAATGCGTCCGGCAATCGCAGGGGCCAGGTTCGTTGAATCGCTGCCGTGGACGCCGACGATCTCCGCGATCGATCGTGCGTCGCCGTCCTGCTCGGCGATCCAGAGGTCGACCATACGCGCCGCGTTGGCGGCGATCATCCCGAACCGGCGCTCGGTTTGGTCGATCGTGAGCGACCGAAGGCTGGTGACGTGCACGGCGATGCCGACCAACAGGGCCATTGCGACCCAGGCAGCACCAACTACGGCGATCGTGCGCCGTCTTCGAGTTTCGTCGCGAGGTGACACGAATCTGGGACGACCAAGCGGGCGCGAGAGAAACTGGGGGCGCGTTCGGCGTGCGGCGCTTTGCGTGCGGCGAGACGTGAAGCGTAAGTAGTCGAGCCGCACCCATGCGCAGCAAATAGAAAAGCGGCCGCGTTTCCGCGGCCGCTCTTCCGATTCTCTAGCGACTAGTGCCTAGCGCCTTGGCTTACGCCGCCCAGAAGCCGCAGAGCGCCTTTCCGTCTGGCGATTCACGAAGCTTTTCGAAGGCCCGTTCGCGGATCTGGCGAATACGTTCGCGGGTAACTCCCATGAGCGCGCCGATCTTTTCGAGCGTCATTGCCTCGGAGCCTTCCTCGAGTCCGTAGTACAGATAGAGGATTTTGCGCTCGCGCGGGGTGAGGTACTTCTTGAACACGCGGTCGATGAACTCGCGCATCAACTTGTAGTCGGTAACCTCTTCGATCTCGGTGCCGTCTACGCCGGCGAAACGCTCGCCCAACGTGGATGCCTCGCGATCGGACCGATCAATTGGAGCGTCGAGCGAGACTTCAGTGGCCGACATCTGCTTCGCGGCGCGGACAACTTCCGGCGTCTCTTCGAGCAGGCGACTGACTTCGTCTTCGGTGGGATCTCGCTTGAGAACCTGGGCGAGAATCGTCTCGGCACGAGCGAGACGAATGAGCTGCGAGTTTTGGTTGAGCGGAATTCGGACGGAGCGTGTTTGCTCGGCGAGTGCTTTGAGCACGGCCTGTCGAACCCACCATACCGCGTATGAAATGAACTTGACGCCCTGATCCGGATCGAACTTCCGGACTGCTTTCAGGAGGCCCTCATTCCCAATCGCGACGAGTTCGCTCAGGTCGAGTCCGTGGCCCTGATATTTTTTGACGTAGGAGATGACGAAGCGAAGATTCGCGGTTACCAACCGCTCAGCTGCTTTTTCGTCACCCTTCTGCGCCCGGCGGGCTAGGCGTCTTTCTTCTTCGGGCTCATCGATCAGAGGAAGCTTTTGAATGTCCTGTAAATACTGATCGAATGCGGTAGACGGAGACGATCGGAAGTAGCCCTTCGACGATCTGGTCTCGGTCACTTGCTCCATACACGCTCCTTCCCGAAAAAAGCCGGTTAGTGGAGCGAGCGTACATCCGCTCGCGCGATGTAGAGCTAAAAGCAGGGACGCGCAGGATAATGGTGGGTTAGAAAAGCGTCAACAGAGAGTTACGCGACCCCCGCGGATGCGCTCGACGGAACGATGCTATGTCGTTGCTCTGTCAGAGTTTTAGGGGTTACTTCTCATCGACCGAACCGGGAGGGATGGTTCGGTCAGTGTGACTGATTTTCGTCAAAACCGGGCAATTTGGGCCGCCGAGGCCGCCTCGCCGACGCGAAATGGCGGTTGGTCACGGGAATCCGGCGGCTCGTCACCGCCGACTCCCGGGCATCATGACTACGCGTTCGGGGACGACGGCGGTTGCCGTCCGGCCGTTGGCGCGGCCTCCGACGGATCACGCATTTTGGTGCGACGCGTGGCGCTCAGGACACCGAACCCGAGCAGGACGATGACGCCCACACCGATCCACATCGCCGGAGCGTTCAACAGGTACGCGGCGAGCGCGAGCCCGCCAATCAGGATGAAAAAACCGATCAGATACGTTGCGAAGGATGACATGACCAAGGCCTAGCGTTGAGGACGGCGTCACGTCAAAGCAAACGACGAGCCGAAGGTTACTTCGGCCCGCTGAGCACGCCAGCCTGACGCACGTCTGCACCGCCCGAGCGAACTAGCACAGCGGTGCCCCGCTGTATGCCAAACCGGTGTGCCTCCCCGCAGTCGGACGTCCAAACGTCGATCCGCGAACCCACGATCCGCAGCCCCGTGTCGTCGACGAGGAAGCGTCCCAGATACTTCCGTCCGACGTACAGCTCGACATACCGCGCGAGCGGAAAGAAGCGCGCATCCGCCGCGATGATTCCCGGCCTCACCACTCGGCCGCGCCGCGTCGTTCCCTTCAGGCAGTACATCGACACGCCGACTGGCAGCGGATCGCCGGAGCGTACGACTCG
Source organism: Leucogemmata humicola (assembly GCF_055379415.1). Classification (NCBI taxonomy): domain Bacteria; kingdom Pseudomonadati; phylum Gemmatimonadota; class Gemmatimonadia; order Gemmatimonadales; family Gemmatimonadaceae; genus Leucogemmata; species Leucogemmata humicola. The sequence continues at coordinate 4,635,917 of NZ_AP040875.1, read as the reverse complement.
AGCCGTGGTTTTCCACCAATCGCGGGACGCGGCGCGGACCACCGCGCCGGACAGACGGTACGGGCTCATCACCACGACGGGCGGAAACCGAATCGGCCCGTCGTCGCGCGAGCAACCAACCAGGAGCGCCGCCGCGAATACCGCAATCGCGGCAACGCGCCTGGTCACGCGAGAATCTCGCGAACGGCCCCGTCGCTCACGGGCAGCGACCATCCACGGTCCGCGCCCGCCATCCTGCCGACTGCCAGCGGTAACGCGTACTCCACCTTCCCGGCGCGCGCCTTTTTATCGCCGCGCGCAGCGTCGAGGACTGCATCGACGCTGATCGATTCGGGGCGCGCGTGTGGCAGACCCGCGGCGGCAACCGCATCTCGCACCCGATCCGCGGTTCCCACCTGAGCGATTCCCAGCCGTTCCGCCAGCGCGCTCTCGTAAACCATTCCCATCGCGATTGCTTCGCCATGGAGCAGCGCAAATCCGCTGCATAGCTCGATCGCGTGGCCGATGGTATGACCGAAGTTGAGCACCTTTCGGACGCCCGACTCGCGTTCGTCTCGACGAACGACGTCCGCTTTGATCTCCACGCTGCGCGCAACCAACTCCGACATCTCTTCACTGCCGGTCGCGAGAGACGCGATGCGAGGAGCGGCCGCCGCGACGGAATCGAAATACGCCGCGTCGGCGATCACGCCGTGCTTGATGGCTTCAGCGAGACCTGCGCGCAAATGCTCGATGGGCAGCGTCGCCAACACCCCGGTGTCGGCGATCACCGCCGCAGGCTGGTGAAACGCTCCCACGAGATTCTTTCCCGCCGGCGTGTCTACGCCCGTCTTACCGCCAACGGATGCGTCGATCATTGCGAGAAGACTCGTTGGCACCTGCACGTACGGCACGCCACGCATGAAGGTCGCCGCAACGAACCCGGCGAGGTCGCCAACCACACCACCCCCGAGCGCGATGATGGTCGTGTCTCGACCAAAGCCGTCGGCGAGCAGCGTATCCGTCAGCTCAGCCCACGTCTCTCGCGTCTTGGCCGATTCACCCGCGGGAATCGACAAGACCGACACGCGCGACGCATCGAGCGCGTCGCGCACACGCTCGGCATACAGCGGTGCGACGTTGCTGTCCGTGATCACGGCGTAACGATGTGCCGGCGCCACCGTCCGCGTGATCTCACCGACACGCGCGATTGCTCCGGGAGCGATGGTGATGCGGTATCCGTAAAGCGACACGCCGTAATCGCTCACCACGTCACCTCGCTCGTTCCCGTCACGCGATTCGCGACGCGCGCGAGCGTGAAGAGGAGATCGGACAATCGATTGAGATAGATCACAACGAGCTGCGGAATCTCGGTATCGCTCCCGAGCTCGACGACTCGGCGCTCCGCGCGCCGACACACGGTGCGGGCGACGTGGAGAGCGGCAGCCTTCTGCGTACCGCCTGGGAGAATGAACGATTTGAGCGGTTCGAGCTCGTCGTCCCCGGCATCGATGGCCCGTTCGAGTTCGGCGATGCGCGCGTCGTCGACGTTGGCCTTCTCGAGATGTTGGCGCATCTTGTCGCGATCGGGCGTGGCCAGAAGCGCCCCGATGGCGAAGAGGTCCTGCTGAATCGGCGCCAGGATCGTGTCGATGCGCGGGAGAGGCTCCGTCGCGCGGACGAATCCGAGGACGGCGTTCAGCTCATCCACGTCGCCATAGGCCTCGACGCGCGGATGGCTCTTGGCCACGCGGCCGCCGCCGAACAGACCGGTGTCGCCGCGGTCGCCTGTTTTCGTATAGATCTTCATAGCCCGTGAAATGTAAGACGCGGCGCTCAGGTCGGTCCATTGGAACCGCATTGCGGCCAGCGCGAATCGGCGTGCGTCGATATTCTTCAGCGCATGGAAATCAAGGACATCACCATCATTGGCGGCGGACCGACGGGGGTCTTCGCCCTATTCTATGCGGGCATGCGCCGAGCGACGGCGCAGATCGTCGACGCGCTTCCGGAACTCGGCGGTCAGCTCACCGCCCTGTATCCCGAAAAATACATTTTCGACGTTGCTGGCTTTCCCAAGATCCTTGCGAAGGATCTGGTGAAGAACCTCGCCGAACAGGCGCGCCAGTTCGACCAGCCGATTCACCTCGGCCAGCGTGTGATTGGCCTCGAGCAAAAGGACGATCATTTCGTTCTCGTCACCGACAAGGATCGCTTTCCAACACGCTCGATCATCATTGCGGCCGGCATTGGCGCGTTCTCGCCGCGTCGTCTTCCGCAGGCGTGCGCCGAACCATGGTATGGTCGGGGGATTCACGACATCGTCACCGATCCCGAGGTGTTCCGCGGTCGTCGCGTGGTGATCATCGGTGGCGGAGACTCAGCCTTCGACTGGGGAACGCAGTTGCTCGACCGCGCCGAGCGCGTGACGATCGTGCATCGCAGCGATCGCTTTCGCGCGCATGGCGCCACGGTCGCACAGTTTCAGGCGGCGGTCGACGCGGGCAAAGCAGGTCTGTTCACCTACCACGAGCTGCACGACATCAAGTGCGCAGACGGTTCCGAGCGTTTCACGCACATCGAAGTTCGCGACATCAAGGCCAAGACGATGCGCGAGATCGACGTCGACGCAGTGCTACCGATGCTCGGATTCGTCAGCGATATCGGTCCGCTGGCCGAGTGGGGGCTCACGTTCGAGAAGGACGAGATCGTGGTGAACAGCCAGATGGAGAGCGGTCGTCCGGGGATCTACGCTGCCGGCGACGTCACCACGTATCCCGGAAAGCTCAAGCTCATCGCGACGGGTTTTGCCGAAGCCGCGGCCGCCGTGAATCAGGCCGTGCATTGGGTCTATCCCGATCGCAAAGTTGCGCCAGGCCATTCGTCGAACATGGCGATTTTTGGACAGAAGGACGACTAGCGCTAGGCGCTATGCACTAGGCACTAGGCACTAGAGAAATGGAAAGGCCGGGAGCGACTTCGTCGCTCTCGGCCTTTGTTTGTGCGAGTGAAAATCGCAACGGCTAAGTCACTCCTTCGCGGAACGCGACCACGATTCGGGCGATCGCGGAGCATCGGCCAGAAAACCGTTCGGGTGACGTTGGCGCAGCTTGTCCTGATTCAATTCGGCCACGCGCGAGAGTGGAATGCCGAGCGAGTGCGCGGTGACGGCGAGACACCACAGCACGTCGCCGAGTTCTTCGGCGAGCTTCGCTTCGTCGACGGTACGCTGCTGAAAGACCTGCTTGCGAATGAGGCCGAGCACTTCGGCGGCTTCTTCGGCCAGGCCCGCGCTCGCATCGAGCAGCCGGTCGCGCTCGTTCAGCGACGAATTGACGGTGCGAAGCGCGGCCTGTTGATAATCGTCGAATTTCATGGCGTCACTCATAGCTCACTCGCGGATCGGCTTTGGCGTACGCGAGATCGGTGATCAGGTTGACGAGCACGAACACTGTGCTCAGAAACAGCACGGTGCCCTGAATAGCTGGCAGATCGCGACGGGAGATCGCGTTCACAACGTATCTGCCGATTCCGGGCCAAGAGAAGATCGTCTCGGTGAGAATACTTCCGGTGAGATACGCGCCGAAGTCGAGGCCGAGTACAGTGATCACCGGAATGAGCGCATTTCGCAGAGCGTGCTTGAGCGTCACGGCCCACTCGTTCAGTCCCTTGGCGCGTGCCGTACGAACGAAGTCGGCGTTGAGCGCCTCGAGCATCGCCGAGCGCGTCATGCGCGCAAGAAAGGCGATGGAGCGCATACCGAGCGTGAGCGCCGGGAGAATGAGAAAACGGAGACCGCCGTAGCCCGACGGCGGAAGCCACTTCAGCGTGACGGCAAAGAGCAGGATCAGCAGTAGACCTACCCAATACACTGGAAACGAAATGCCGAGGTACGCGAGTCCGAGCGCGAATCGATCGGCGAGGCCGCCAGGACGCTTCGCGCTCAATACGCCGAGCGTCATACCGAGCACAGTCGCGAGCAGCATGGCGGCGCCGGCGAGCTGCAGCGTCTTTGGAAAACGCTCACGAATGTCCTGCGTGATCGGGCGATTCGTTACGTACGATTGCCCGAGGTCGCCTTTGAGGACGTTGCCGACGTAGTGCCCAAACCGTACAGGAAGCGGATCGTCGAGGCGCAGCTGTTGGCGGAGTCGAGCGATCGTTGCGCTATCGGCGCGCTCGCCGACCATCGCTTCGACAGGATCGCCGGGCGCAACGTACAAGAGAAGGAACGCGACGACGAGCACGCCGAACAGCGTCGGAATCGAGAGGAGCAGCCGGCGGACGATGAAGCGCGTCACGTGCGGCTCGTGTCGAGCGAGACGGTGGTCCAGCGCTGGCCGTTGAAGATCACCGGCGGCACGAAGTGTTTGATCCAGGGCTGCACGGCATAGAGCTCGTCGTAGAAGTACAGAAAGACCATTGGCGCGGCGACGAACGCGATCGAATCGGCTTGGCGGTACAGCGCGTTGCGCTTTGTCTCGTCGAGCTCGTGTCGTGACTTCGTGACAATCGAGTCGAACACGGGATTCGAGTAGAACGACACGTTGCCGCCCGCACCGCGGCTCGCGGTGTGGAGTAGCGGATAGAGAAAATCCTCGGCGTCCGGATAGTCGGCGTACCAATCCTTGAGGATCATGTCGGTCTGGCCCTTTCGTGCGGCGCCGCGGACCGCGGCGGCTTCGCGCTGAATGATCTTGACGCGAACGCCGACGGCGGCGAGGTAGGCCTGCACCGTTTGCGCGATGCGCAGATAGACCGGCTGCACCGACGTCCAGAGCTCGATGTCGATACCGTTCGGATGTCCGGCGGCGGCGAGCAACTGCTTGGCCTTGGCCGGATCGTACGGGTACGCCTTTCGAGTACTGTCAAACCCACCCAGCGCCGGAGGAATGACGCCGGCAGCGCGCGTCCCGCGGCCGCTGATCAACCGTTCGATGATCCGATTGATGTCGATGGCGTAGTTGATCGCTTGACGAACGCGTTCGTCGGCCAGTGGACCGCGCGTGGTGTTGATGCCGATGTACACCAGTTCGAGTGCCGGCGTCGACATGAGGAGCTGTTTGCGACTCTCGTCTTCCTGCCAGTCGGATGCTTCGGTGGCTGGTATTTGCAGAATGTCGACGTTGCCACTCTCGAACTCCGCGACGCCCGTGCTAGGCTCGGCGATGATGCGGGCGCGCAGTGTGTCGACTTTCGGCGCGCCGCCGAAGTACGTCGCGTTCTTGGCAAAGAGCAGATAGTCGTCGTGCTTCCATTCGACGAGCTTCCACGGGCCGGTGCCAATGGGGTGTTCGCCAAAGTTGGCCGACGGATGTTCGGGTACGACCGACGCGACCGGCATCGCGAGCATCTTGATGAAGATGGCGAGCGGCTCGGCGAGGGTCACGACGAGTGTGGTGTCGTCGCGGACGACGACGCCAGAGAGCGTTCTGGCTGAGCCCGCGTTGAATTCGCGGGCGCCTTTAATCGGAAAAAGAAACTGCGCTGCTCCGCTCTTCGTCGTGGGATTGAGCGCGCGTTCCCAGCTTTGTACGACGTTGGCGGCGGTGAACGCGGAACCATCGTGAAAAGTGACGCCGTGCCGGAGATGGAAGGTGTATGTGATGCCGTCGGGCGTGACGTCCCAACGCTCGGCGAGCGACGGTTCGACTTTCGCCTCGGGGTCGAAGCGCGTGAGACCGTCGAACAGATAGCCGACGGCACGCCCGGTCGGAACGTCAGTCGACAGTGCGGGGTCTAGAGAGCGGGGATCGTACTGGTCGCGTGAGTCGATGACTTCGTGCCGCGACGGCGCGCCGCTCGACGAGCATCCAGTGAGGACGCATCCGAGCAGGCATCCGACGTACACCGAGGGCGCAACGAAATTGAGAAGCGGGCGGATGCCTTCCATTGACACTGGCAAAGTGGCGCGAGAACTTACCCGATCCCGCCGTCAAGCGTCAATCAGATGCGCCCGCCGGAGGCAGTCCCGGGCGGGCGCGTTGTGCGTCAGCACCGCCGTGAAACGCCGGGTGGTGGAGACGATGATCTGCGCTTCTCCAGCGTCAGACGTGGCCTGGAGTACACGAGGTAGGCATGCCTGCAAAGAGTGATCCGCGAAACGAGACGGAAAGCGCGGGTCCGCCATTCTATTATAGGCGGTCCTTGAGCGCCGGCGAGCTATTGCCGGCGATCGGCATTGGCGTCGCCACCGGACTCGTCGCGTTTTATCTCGCGCAGATCGTGATGCAGCGAACGCCACTTGTTCGAGAGCGCGACGGGTCGGCACCTCGACCGTCGAAGGTTCCTCGCAGCCGCGGCGGGTGATGCAGTCGCGTTTCGCTGGAATCACGCTCCGAACATTCGTCCTCGCGACGGTTTTCGCCGTCGCCGCAGCAGCCCCCAAGCGGGCCGACGCTCAGATCGTCGACATTTCGTGCGACCGTGAAGGCGCGCGCGAAGTTCGATCGCTGAAGTTCGAGGGCAACACGACCTTCAAGAACGACGAGCTGTCGATTCACGTCGTGACGACGCCGTCGTCGTTCACGCGCCGGTATTTCGGCTGGTTCTTTCATGCCGGTTCGGCGAGGTGCTTGCCCGACGAGGGACTCGCGCCGGACGTCGCGAACATCAAGGGCTTCTACAAGGGCAACGGCTTCTACGCGACCAAAGTCGACACGGTCATCACACCGCTGAGTCCCGACCGCGTTGCCGTCACCTTTCGCATCAACGAAGGGCCGCCGCTTCGCGCCGATACGGTGACCATCACTGGTCTCGATTCGGTGCCCGATCGTCAGGCCGTGCTGCACGATCTGCTCGTCAAAGTCGGCGATCGCGTCGGCCAGTTTCAGTTGTACGCCGACCGTGACTCGATTGCCGCGCGACTGCGGAATCAAGGCTATCCACTCGCGGCGGTCTTTCCAGCCTTTACGACACACCTTGGTCGAGAGCGCGCCGAGATCACGCTGGATGTGGTGACCGGACCGCGGACGCGGTTTGGCGCAATCGACGTCGTGCGCACGGGTCCAGAGGAAGGACGCGAAGCCGGGATCGATAGCACTGTCGTGTTGGACCTGCTCGGCTTCAAGACAGGAAACTGGTACAGCGATCGCGCGCTCTCAGAGGCAACGCGGAACCTGTACAACCTCGGCACGTATCGACATGTCGGTATCTCGATCGATACGGCACAGCAGGCGACCGACACAGTGGTTCGTGTGATCGCCGATCTGCGGGAAGATTTTCTGCGGCAGGTTCAGCTCGAGGAAGGCTGGGGCAATCTCGACTGCTTCAAGGTCGACGCGCAGTACACCGACAAGAACTTCATCGATCGCGCGTGGCGGCTCGACGTCACCGGGCGGGCGTCGAAGCTTGGGTACGGATCGCCGACGAATTCGAGCTTCACGAAGAACCTCTGCTATCGCCCGCAGATGGATCAGGACACCATTGGTAGTTCGAAGCTGAACTACTATGCGGGCGCGACTGTTCGACAACCGACGCTGTTCGGCGGCCACTGGGTTCCGCAGTACGCCTTGTACACCGAGCGTCGTGGAGAATATCGGGCGTATCTCCGAACGACGTTCGTTGGTCTCGACGCGTCGGCGACGCGAAACATCGGGCAGCAGACGCCCTTTCGGATCGGGTATTCGCTGGAATTCGGGCAGACCCAGGCCGAAGGCGCGGTGCTCTGTGCCGTGTTTGCGCGGTGCAACGTTGAAACGCGGCAGGACATTCAAGGACGCAAACGCTTCGCCGTGGCCAGCGCGTCGCTCCAGCAGACTAGAACGGACAACCAGGTCAGCCCTCGCTCGGGCTATGCGTGGACGGTAGAGGTACGCACGGGCAATCCGCTCATTGGTAGCGACAGCGGACTTTCGTTCCAGAAGATCACGGCGGACGTGTCGTTGTATCGCCCGGTGACGTCGCGGGTCACGTTCGCATCGCGCATTCGGGGCGGGTTCGTCGCTGCCGCCAACGGCACGCCGCCACCGCAGGAGCGTCTCTACGCCGGCGGTGCTAATAGCGATCGCGGCTTTGGCGAAAACGAGCTTGGCCCGCTCTCGTACCTCATGGATTTTTCGAGCTTCAGGATCGATACGCTGTCCGACACGACTCGCGCATTGATCGCGAATCCTCAAGCGACGGCGGCGCGCACGGTGCCCGTGGGCGGAAACGCACTTGTGATCCTGAACACCGAGTTTCGGATCCGCGACCCGTTTTTTCCCGACCTGATCGAGTACATCCCGTTCGTCGACGCGGGGCAGCTTTGGACGTATGAGCGCGCGACGAACAAGATCAATCTGGATCGTCTGATCGTGACGCCGGGGATGGGGGTGCGATACTTCTCCCCGGTGGGGCCTATTCAGGCGAACGCGGGGTACAATCCTTCGCGGCGGAACCGGTCTGGCCCGGCCTATTGGGCGGCGTTTGACAATCCGCTGACGGCGAATGCTCCGCTGTTGTGCGTGACGCCGCCGGCGGCGCCGCCGGTCATAATTCCAGTCAAGAACGGGAAAATGGTCGGCACGTCGCAAGACTGCCCGGGTGTCTTCACGCCATTCAGATCGTCAAACTTCTTTAATCGTTTCGTGTGGACCGTTTCGATCGGCGCATCCTTCTAGCGTGACTCGTCGGAAGCTCGTGGCGCTCGTCGCCGTGATCGTGTTCGTCCTGCTGGGGATCGTGGGTGTTTCCACGATCCTCTTCTTGACGCGCTCGGTGACCGGACGTGAGCAGCTTCGTTCCGCCGTAGAGCCGTACATCGCGCGGAAGCTCAAGGGTGCGCAGGTCTACATCGGTACGCTCAGTGCGCTCTCGCTCACCGAGGTCACGATCGACAGCATCGCGATCCGGGACAAGCGCGGCGACCTCTTTCTCAGCACCGGTCGCGTGACGGTCGCCTTCGACCCGCGCGACCTCATCGATCAGCGACTGTACTTTCGCCGAGCGTCGGTCGAGCACCCGTACGTGCATCTGGTGCAGCACGAGACGGGCGTCTGGAATTTCAAAGAGATCTTCGCGTCGCCGAATACCGGACCGCCGCCGCCAAAGGACGAGAATCGCCGAAGCTTTGGTGACTACATCGTCATCGATTCGGCGCGGGCGCGCGACGGGACGTTCCTACTCACGCTCCCCTGGCATCCCGACACGAGTTTTCGAGGAGCCCGTCGCGACAGCGTGATTCGCGTGCATCTCACGAAGCCGGAGAAGGCCGTCGCTCGGACCTTCGACGGCTTTGGTCGCACCTACGCTTGGCGCAACATGCACGGCATGCTCGCGCACGCGCGTCTTGCCGACCCCGACAGTGACAAGGCATACGGAAAGGAGTTTCGCGTCGACTCACTCGCCGCTGACGAGTTCGAGCCGACGTTCAAGTTTCACAATATTCGCGGCCTTGCCCGGGTGCTCGGCGATTCTGTCTGGTTTCAGATTCCGCACTTCAACCTCCCGGCGTCCACGGGCAATGGGCACGGCAAGGTGTGGTGGGGAAGCGACCTTCCAGTTCGGTACGATATCGCCATCCGTGGCGACACCGTTTCGCTCGATGACGTGAACTGGGTGTATCCCACGCTTCCCAAAACGGGCGGCGGGTCGCTCGATCTGTTCATCAAGAACGATCCGAAGAATCTGCAGGTCGTCGACTTCAAGCTGGCGAAGATGGATGTGAAGAGCACGAAGTCGCATCTGATCGGCGACATGAGTTTTGGCACTGGCGCGCCGATGCTCCTTGTCCGCAACGTCGATCTGCGCGCGGATCCGATCAACTTCGATCTGATTCGCACGCTCAATGGAAAGCCGTTTCCGCAAGACTGGCAGGGCGACATCACCGGAACGGTGAAGGCGCGCGGCGGTCCGCTGACGAATTTCGTGGTCGACGAGGCGCACGGCGTGTTCCGCGATGCGCACGTCCCCGGCGCAGTGTCTCGTTTCGCAGGAAAGGGCGAGCTCGACATTCTGCTCCCGGCGTTTACGGCGTTTCACGACTTTCGTGTCGACGTCACGTCGCTCGATCTGCGCACGATCGAGTTTCTGAATCCAGCGTTCCCGCGACTGGGTGGCTTCATCTCCGGCACCGCAACGCTCGACTCGTCGTGGCTCGACGTGCGCTTTTCGAACGCTGACATCACGCACACCGATGGGCCGGGTGAGCCGTCACGCTTTACGGGGTTTGGGCGCGTCATCTACGACACGCTGATGTTCTACGACGTCTCGCTCGAAGCGCAGCCATTGTCGCTAACCATGCTCGCGCGATCGTATCCGAATCCGTTGCGTGGCCTGGTGAGCGGACCGATCAACGTGAAGGGAAAGTCGCCCGATCTCGAGATCGTCACGACGCTTCAGAATTCGCGCGCCGGCTTCAGCTTCGATGGACACGTCGATGCCGATTCGGTTGGCGGATACGGCGCGCGCGGGCGCGGACAGTTCACATCGCCGAACATCGGTGGGTTGCTCTCGCTGAACCAACTTCTCGTTGGCCCCCTCGGCGTGCATTACGACGTGGACGTCAGCGGCATTTCGGCGACGGAGCCGACGCTGCTCCGCGGCACTGCAGCACTCGACGTGGAGAAAACAGTACTCGACAGTATTCGATACTCCGCGTCGCGATTGCGTCTGCACTTTGCCGACGGCGAGATGCGCATCGACTCGGCGCGCATCCGGACCGACGCGGCGACGATCGAGCTCGCTGGCGGCCTGTCTCTGCCAAAGGTCGAGCCGCGCGATTCCATTGGTTTCTCGGTCAACGTCGATTCGCTCGGCGGACTTCGACCATATCTCTCGCATCCTGACACCACGCTGCTCGGCGCCGCGCGCACGCTGCCCGACTCGATGGCCGGAACGGCGTCGATTCGAGGACATCTGACGGGCGCGATGGACGTGTTGAACGTCCAGGGGACTTTGCTGGGAAACAACCTCTACCTCAAGCGAGATCGCGGTGAGGCGCTCAAGGCCAAGTTCGATTTGCGCAATGTGCTCGGGAACTACTCGGGTGCGATCGAAGCGCGGATCGACACGGTGACATACGCCGGCATCGTGCTCGACACGATAGGCGGGCGGCTCACGCTCGATGATTCGTCGCATCGGCGGTTTGTGGCGGGCGCGCTGAGCCAGACCGGCCCGGTCGCGTCGGCGAGTGGGGACTGGGCGACGTCGGGCGATACGAACTTCGTTCGCGTCGACGCGTTCGGTCTGTCGATCGGTGACGCACGCTGGCGCCTCGCCGCGCCATCACACTTCGTCTTCGACACCGTCGGGACCAGGCTCGATTCATTGCTCCTGCGCAACACCGATTCCGGAATGGTCGTCGCTCGCGCCAACGTGCCCGCGGCCGGCGCCGCCACCGCTGACCTCAAAGCGCTGCACATTCCCCTGCGCGACATTGGCATTCTCGCCCAGGTGAGCGATACGATTGGCGGTACGGGCGATCTCACCGCGTCGGTGACTGGCACCAGAGCAAGACCGCGCGTTACAGCGAACGCCGATCTCAAGGGCGTTCGCTGGTTCGGTGTGGACGTGGATCGAATTGCGCTGAACGCGCTTGCTGCGAATGCGCGCATCGACGCAGGCCTCGATGTCGTCCGCGAGGGCAAGACGGCAATCACGGCAAAGGCGAATCTGCCGATCGACGTGACGTTGTTCACCGCCAAGGCGCGCGATGACTCGTTGAGCGGTACGCTGCACGCGTCGCCAACGGACCTCGGACTGCTCAACGTTTTCTTGCGGCGCGCCAAGACGAAGCTTGCTGGACAGCTTTCGGCAGACGTCACCGCGGCGGGCACCTGGCTCAAGCCGACTTTGGCCGGCTCGGTATCTGTGCGCGATGGAATCGCGGACGTCTACGCGACCAATGCGAAGATCACGAACATCAACGGTGAAGCACGATGGGCGCGAAGCGCCGACGGTCAGGATAGCGTCAGCGTTGCTCTTACTGCCACCGGCGATAAGAAGGACGGCGGGACGGTCGCGCTATCCGGCTATGCGAAGAATCTGTTGCAGCCGCGCCAGGGCCAGCAGCCACTGCGCTTCGCGCTCGGCGCCAACGCGTTTCACGCGTTCAACAAGCGCACGCTCGCTGATCTCTACATCTCGACGCTCGATCCTGCTCGGAATGTCCGCGACTCGCTGCGGCTGACGGGAACCATTCAAGCGCCGGTGCTGACCGGCCCCTTGTACGTCGACCGCGGCTCTATCTTCCTCGCCGACCGGGATATTGCGCGAAAGCAGTCAGTCGAGATCCTCGACGATACGATCGGCGCGACGGACGAGAGCAGGAGCAAAATCTTCTCGACGCTCATGGCGAATCTGCAGCCGAACGTAACGATCGCGCTCGGCGACGTGCATTTGCGTTCGGCCGAGGCGAACGTGAAGCTGAACGGCGAGCTTCGCCTGACGACATCGACGGCGCGGTCGACGAGGACGTCGGCAGCGAACGGACAGCTTCTTCCGCAGTTCTCGCTCGAGGGCGAACTCAATACGGCTGGTGGCACCTACAACCTGAACCTCGGTTTGGTGCAGCGTGAGTTTCAGGTGCTGAACGATGGAACAGTGACGTTCGACGGACCGTGGCAGAATCCAAATCTCGACATTCGCGCCATGTACACGGTGCGTCGATTGGGCGACCGCGATCTCGGCATCATCGTCAATCTGAACGGGCCGCTCATTCCGTATCCGGGCATCGATTTCAGCAGCAACGCAGGATACGACATCTCTCAATCCGATCTCATCAGCTACTTGCTGACTGGCAAACCGGGTTTCGATTTCGGTTCAAACCCGCAGGCGACGCAGGTCATCTCGTCGTTCCTTGGACCTACGGTCAGCGCCTTCGCCGCTGACAAGCTCCGTCAGGGGCTCGGTTCGTGGATCGACGTCGTTCGCCTGCAGCTTGGTTCGACGAATACGAGCGCCGGCACGACGACAAACCCGAGCGGCTTCGGTCAGTATCTGTATGGTTCGACCATCGACGTCGAACAGCAGTTCCGCAACGTGTTCGTGAGTGCCAACGTCGGCTTCTGCCAACTGCAGGGTCAAGGAAATTTCAACGCGCTAAACGCGCTCGGTGCAAAGGCTGAGTATCGGTTCAAGCCAAGCCTCTCGATGAAGCTGTCGTACGATCCTGGTGCGGCTCAACGCGTCTGTACGGGCCAGTTGGTCACCGGCTTCCAGCAAACGCCTTGGCAACTCGGACTTTCGCTGCTGCACGTGTGGCGCTTCTAATCAAGCGCGCGGTCGTCATCACCAACCCGGCTTCGCGCCGAGGGACGGGACTCGCCGAGCGCGCGCGGAAGGCGCTGGTCGCGCGGTCCGTGGAGACGGATGTCGTCTTTACCGAGCGTCCGGGGCATGCCGCCGAACTCGCGCGCGGCCACGCTCCGCACTACGATGCGGTGTTTGCACTCGGCGGCGACGGTACTGTGATGGAGGTCGCCGGTGCGCTCGCCGGAACGGAGACGCCCGTTGGCGTACTCGCCGGCGGAACGGGCAATTTGCTCGCGCGCGCGCTGGGAATTCCGCTGTCGATGAAGCGCGCCGTTCCCGCACTGCTCGATGGCGATCAGCTATTGATCGATCTTGGTCGCTTTGAATCCGGGCGACGGTTTGCGATCGCGGCAGGAGTTGGTATCGACGCATCGATGGTGGCGGAGACGCCGAGTTGGCTGAAGCGTAGACTCGGTGTGCTGGCGTACACGCTCATGGGCACGCGCGCTGCGATTCGATCAGTGGTTCGCCACGATTTCTTCACGGCGAGAATCGTCGTGGACGGCGAGGCGCACGAGCGAAAGGCTGCGGCGGTGATGATCGCCAATTTCGGCGCGGTGCTGGGAAATCGCATCACGCTCGGACCCGGGATTCGCTCCGACGACGGGCTGCTCGATGCCTGTGTCTTTTCGCCGAACACGCTTCGCGATGCGTTCCGAATCATGGCGCGCTTGATGCGCGGTGACTTTCGTTCCGATCCGTGCATGCTATATGCGCGCGGGCGCCAGATCCGTGTCGAGACCGTTCCTCCACTACAGTGGCAAGCGGATGGTGAGTTGATGGGTTCCACGCCGTTTTCAGTCGTCGTAGAGCCCTTGGCTGTTCGGCTGCTCGTTCCGCGCGGCGCGTAGTTGCTCGCGCAATCCCTGCGACGACCCTTATGTTTTTGCCATGACCAAGCTTCAAGAGCATGACGCGATGGTCTGCCGCGCCTGCGGCAACGAGGAGCGCGCATCGGAGGGCTATCCCTGCGCGGGCTGCGGCACGTTCATCTGCGTGATTTGTAACATGCGCGGCGTCACGCATTGCAAGAACTGTGAAGCGAAGCGCGCGGGCGCGTCGGGTAAGGGCGGCGCATCGCCGGCGAAAACCGGGTGAGCCCACGCACACGCTCTGCGCCTGATCTCACGCGCTTCGGCCTCGCGGTAGGCCACGCAACCGACGCTGCTGGAGGAACGGGCATTACCGTCGTTCGCGGCATTGACAGTCCACTGCGTGCCGGCGCCGCGATCTTTGGCCGAGCAACCGGAAGTCGCGAACTGCATGCGGCGTCGCCCGATCACAAAGTCAGCGGTCGCGTTGATGCGATCGTGCTCACTGGCGGATCGGCGTACGGGCTCGATGCTGTCGGTGGCGTGATGCGCTGGATGGAAGAACACGGACGCGGCTTTGCTGTGGGTGGCGGCGTCGTTCCGATCGTGCCGGCGGCGGTGGTGTTCGATCTCGGGCCCTTTGGAAAATTCAGTGCGCGTCCGACCGTGGACATGGCGTACGAAGCGACCGCGAACGCTGTGTCGCGCGACATTCTCGAAGGTTCGGTTGGTGCGGGCACCGGTACGACCGTCGGCAAGTTGCTGGGCATCACCAAAGCGATGAAGGGCGGGTTCGGATGCTCCGTCGCTGCGGCGCCCGATGATGCTGTTGCCGTTGCGGCCATGGTGGTGGTGAATGCGTTGGGCGATGTGCGCAATGCACGCGGCGATGTCATTGCTGGCGCGCGAAATTCAGATGGCGGTTTCGCCGATGCTGTGAAGGTGATGCGGCATGGCGCGTCGGCCGTACAGAGGGATCCGCTGGCGATGCAGAACACGACGCTTGCCGTGGTCGCGTCGAGTGCGCCGCTTACGGCGGTCGAGGTCACTCAGCTGGCGCGTGCGGCCGGAGCGGCGTTCTTTCGTCGTATTACTCCAGCCGGTTCATCGTCGGACGGCGATGTGATCTTTGCGGTGTCACCGGAGAACGGCGCTCGCGCCGCTGCAGACATCATGACGATCGAAACGCTGGCGGTTGCCGCGCTCGAGGACGCAATTGAACGTGCGGTGCGCTTTGCGCGTGGCCGTGATGGGATTCCAGGATTGGCAGACGAACATGGCAACTGACACGCGCCCCGTCGAAGAGGCGCTTCCCGTTCTCTTTTCGGCAACTGTGCGCAGTCCGATTGCGCCCATGCATAGTGAGCCGCGCATCGCGAGTCAGATGATCTCGCAACAGCTCGCGGGACATCGTGTCGACATCGTCGATGAAGAGGGCGATTGGGTTCGCGCGCGCGGCGCTGACGAGTATGAAGGCTGGATGCACCTCGGCTTTTTGTCGCGGGCGCCAGAGCGCACGACGCGGCAGAGTCGTCAGCCGTCGCGCGTGTCGCTGGGTTGTGTGACGCAGACGTCGACCGGAGCGCGTAGGCTTCTTCCGTTGCGGGCCATTCTTGCGCCGGACGAAAGCGTGAATTCAGGGGAAGCGGTCGAGGCGCTTCAACTCGCGAATCGTTTCCCGAAGAATCCGGCCGCGATCATTCGCAGCGCGCAGGATCTCTTCATGGCGACTAGCTATCTGTGGGGCGGTGTGACGCCATGGGGCGCCGATTGCTCGGGGCTCGTGCAGAGCGTATTCGCGCTGCACGGAATTCAGCTGCCGCGCGACGCGTGGCAGCAGGCCGAGATGGGTGAGGATGCAGGGCAGGATGTGGGCGAACTGCTTCCTGCCGATTTGTTGTTTTTCTCCGACCGCGAAGACCGTCGCGTGACGCACGTCGGCATCGCGCTTGGGCGCCGGCAGATGGTTCACCTGGCGCTGGGTCGCGGTGGCTATGCCGTTGAGAAGTTGAACGATCGTCGCGATCCATACGTCGATCGTTTGCGCGAGCGATTCCTGTTCGCGCGGCGCATTGTCTAGCTGCCGGGACAGATCGTCGATTCTGAACGCGATCAACGAAAACCGCCGGTTACAAAAAAGCGCGCCGCGTTTTCGCGGCGCGCCTCCGAATTTCTAGCAGCTAGCGCCCAGCGCCCAGCGCCTTCCTAGCTCATCATCCCGTTCGGCGCGATCTGCTGCGTCGTTCGTACGATCACGCCGACGTCGATCGTGTGGTCGCCGTCGATCGCGATGGCCATGGTGTAGGCGCCGGCCGAATCGATTGGCAGATCAAGCTGCGCAATGAGCGGCAGATCCATCTCGGCGGTACCTGGCGGCGGCGCGCCGACGTTCAAGTCTCCGGAGCTATTCCACAGCTCCTGACCGTTGGGACCGAGCCACCGAAAGTTCACAGTGTGCGCCCCGACGTCGGTGCCTGTGCCTTTGAGGTGCACCACGAGGTGCGCCCGCGGATGAATGGCCGGCAAGGACGCGACTTGTAGCGCGTCGAACACGCCCAGGATGTTCAGCTTCCCTTCCTGGGACAAATTGGCGGCGTCGGCGAATAGCGCGAATGAGACGTGCATGACGCAACATAGACAGGGTAAAGGTCACACGTCTACTTTCCACACATGGGTTCGACTGCAGGAGAAACAGTCACGCCCGGTCGCTCGGCGGTCTCGAAGCGATCGGGCGTTTGGCTGACAGACCTTTCGTTGGTGGCAATGGCGCTCATCTGGGGCGTCAATTTTAGTGTCGTCAAATTCGGCACGACGCTCATCGATCCGCTCGCCTACAACGGCTTTCGTGTCACGCTCGCGGCGACAGTGCTGTGTGTGATCGTTGCGCTCGGTCGGGCTCCGCTGCCCCCGGCCCGCACGATCATCTCGCTCATGGCCCTCGGCGTGCTGGGCAATGGCGTGTATCAGCTGCTGTTCGTCGAGGGCCTCGCGCACACGAGCGCGACTGACGGCGCGCTCGTCGTGGCAGCGTCTCCCGCGTTCATTGCGATCATTGGCAGAATTCGCGGTGTCGAGCGCGTGAGTGCGCGCGGCGTGTTTGGCATTCTGCTGTCGATTTCCGGGATTGGTCTCGTGGTTCTAGCGACCGCGAGCGGCAACGATGGGCGCTCATCATTGTTCGGTGATCTCCTCGTATTGGCCGGTTCGCTGTCGTGGGCGATCTATACCGTGCTCCTCAAGCCGTACACGGAGCGCGTACCAGGAATGCAGCTGTCCGCGTTCACGATGATCGGGGGCGCTATTCCGTTGCTCCTCGTTGCTACGCCGGCGGTGCTGCGCACGAACTGGTCGGCGATGCCATCGGTTGGATGGCTTGCTCTCGTCTACAGCGGCGTGTTCGCGCTCGTCATTGCGTACTACTTCTGGTACAACGGCGTCAAAGTGTTGGGCCCGACGCGCACGTCGATGTATTCGAACCTGCAACCGGTGATTGCCGTGCTGGTGGCGTGGGTGCTGCTGCACGAAACGCCCTCGATCTGGCAGGGTGTTGGCGCTGCCGCGATCATGGCTGGACTCATTCTCACGCGCTCGTGAAGCTCGTTCTCTTCGATATCGACGGAACCATCCTGCTCACGGACGGCGCTGGCAAACGCGCCATCCATCGGGCTTTGATCGACGTGTTCGGTGGCACCGGCCCCGAGGACCATCGCTTCGATGGAAAGACGGATCCGCAGATCGTCCGCGAGCTCATGCGCTTCGAGGGACACGCCGACGAGCACATCGATCGGCACATGTCGCCGCTGCTCGATCGCTATGTCGATTATCTACAAGAAGAGCTCGTCGCGGGGTCGAGCGGCGTCCGGCTGATGCCTGGCGTGTGCGAGCTGCTGGACGCGCTCGAACAGCGCGACGATGTCGTGCTCGGACTGCTCACCGGCAATCTCAAGGCGGGTGCGCGCGCCAAGCTCAGCTCCGCTGGAATGGATGCCGATCGCTTCGCGGTCGGTGCCTATGGTTCCGATCACGAGCTGCGCAGCGAACTGCCCGCCGTTGCCCAGCGACGAGCGCGAGATGAGCTCGGGTTGGACATTGCAGGGCCGGATGTCATCGTGATCGGCGACACGCCGGCGGATCTCCACTGCGGACGGGGCATCGGCGCGCGCGCAATCGGCGTCGCAACGGGCCACTACTCGGTCGACGATCTGCTACAACACGAGCCCGCAGCCGTCTTCATCGACCTTTCCGATACGACCAATGTCGTGTCAGCGATCCTCTCGCGTGACCGGATTCGTTCGTAGGTTTCTTCTATGATTGACCGTTCCGAGGCTGTCACAGTCAGCGCGACGCGCATCGGCCGGACCGACCTCGGCCAAGGGAGCGCTATCGTCGACGACGATGCGCTCACGATCGTGATTCGCGGCGCCAACGGCGACCGACCGATCCGAGTTCCGCTCGCGATGCTCGACGGCGCGGCGCTTTCCAAGGGTGCCGACGAGTTGTTGATCGTTCTACGCGACGGGACGCGCATCGCTCTGGCGTGTGTCGGATCGTCGAAGCTGCGCGACGATCTGATGTCCCGCTGCCGCGCGCTGCCGGAGCTCACGCGCGCGTTGCGCTCGCTGGGCTCTCGTCGTGGACAGAGTTCTCGCGCGAGTTCAGCGGGCGACCAGCAGCGCTTCTTCGCGCCGCTCATGCTTGCGCGTCGCGCGGCAACGGCGGCGGCGTCGCCGGCAGACATTATCGCCGCGTTCAATGCGGGCGAGCTGTCGGCCGCGTATGACAAAACTCTTCGAGAGTTTGCGAAAGAGCGTTTCGCCGCGGTCGGGCCGTCGCGCCGCGCGCTCGACGCTGCACTCAACGACATCGCGGAGCCGCTTGTCGATGCGTTGACGGCCTTGAGCGAGGCGGCGACGAGCGTTGGAGTATCGGTGGACGACCTGCGGCTGTGGCGCGTGTGGTCGAGTCAACTGCGAGCGACTTTCGAGATTGCGGATCGGGTGTGGCCGTTGCTCGACGCCGCACTCGACACAGGGCCGGTCCGCGCGTGATTCTGGGCATCGGCACCGACGCGGTCGACATTGCACGCGTCGAGCGGATGTTCGCCAAGCGGCGCGAGCAGATGCTCAAGCGCCTTTTCACGCAGGACGAGCTGGCGTACCTCAATACCAAGGCCTTCCCCGCTCAGCACGTCGCGGTTCGACTCGCCGCCAAGGAAGCGGCGTACAAGGCGCTTTCCGGCAACGATCTGGCGCGCGGAATTGGGTGGCGTGAGATCGAAGTTTTTTCTGAAAGCGATGGATCGCCCAAGCTGCGCCTTCACGGCCGCGCGGCCGCCCGTTTCGAGGAACTCTCGGCTGCGACGATCCACATCTCACTGACGCACAGCCAGGCCACGGCGATCGCTGTTGTAATCGTCGAGCGGTAAGGGCGTTGTGAGGGTTTCGGCCCTATACCGCCCCTGAGAATCCCGATATATTCCCTCGGCAATGAGCCTCCGAACCAGCCTGTGCCGCGCCGTCGCGGTGCTCGCCGTCGTTGGACTGCCGCGGTGGATCGCGGCGCAGGAGCAGCATCCTGTCCAGCGCGTGGCGAACATCGTCAGCGTGGCCGTCGAAGAATACGGAAAGGGGATCGACAAGCAGGGCCGACTGATCTCCGCGGATGAATACCAGGAGGCAGTCGACTTCCTGAAGGATGCGCGCGCCGCGGCGTCGCGCCTGCCGCGAGAGCGGGCGGTTCCCGCCGGAGCTTTGCTGGATTCGATCATCGCCGCGGTAAGCGCGAAGAAACCGCCCGAGGTGCTCGAAGCGCTGAATCGTCGGTTCGCGGCCGTGTTGGGCAGCGAGGCCGCGTTAGAACTTCCCTCCAAGCCGCTCGACCTAGCCGACGGCCAGAAGGTCTATCAGGAGAACTGCGCGAGCTGTCACGGTCCGCGCGGACTTGGTGACGGCCCTGCAGCCGCGGCGCTCAATCCAAAGCCCCCGGCTATTGGTAGCAGCAAAGAGATGGGCGCCGTTGCACCCGCCATGATCTATCGCAAAATGGCTGTCGGCGTGACCGGAACGGCGATGCCAGCATTTGCATCGAAGCTTACGGCGGAGCAGCGCTGGAACGTCGTGATGTATCTGGGCAGTCTGCAGCACGCGCAGCAGCAGATCGTCGAGGGAGAAGGGCTCTATTTCCAGAACTGCACGTCCTGCCACGGCGTTGCGGGACTCGGCAACGGTGCGGTGTCGCGCGCGCTGAGCAGCCTTCCGCCGGAACTCGGATCGTTCGCGTGGCAGGTCGAGCGCAGCGATTCGCAGATGGTCATCGCGATCCGTGAAGGCAAGCCGTCGACGCCAATGCCCTCGTCGCAGCTCACGTCGGCGCAGGCAGCGAGCCTCGTCGCGTATTTGCGCACGATGCCGATGCGTCCTCGGACCTTCGCTGATACACCCGCCCAGGACAGCGGATCGGCCAACGCCGCAGCGCGCAACTCGCTCTCGCTGCTCGAGCAGTCATTGACGGCAGTGCGCAACGGCCAGCGCTCTGATGCCGGCGAACGCGCGCTCGATGCTTATCTCGCGTTTGAGCCGATCGAAACGCCGGCGCGCGCGAGAAATCCTGGCGTCGTATCGTCGATGGAGCGGTTGTACACGGAGTTCAAGGTAGCGATTCAGGAGAACGACCTCCGAGGCGCCGGCCGCGCGCGCGATGCGATCGAAGCCAGCATGCCCAAGGTCGTGGAGCTCACCAAGCCGGCAGGCAGCGGCTGGGAAGCGTTCTTTCAGAGTTTCCTCATCATCCTTCGTGAAGGGTTCGAGGCGATTCTGGTCGTTGGCGCGGTCGTGGCCTTCCTCATCAAGACCGGCCATCGCGAACGGCTCAAGTCGATCTGGATGGGCATCGGGGCCGCACTCGTGGCGAGCGGTCTGACGGCGGTCATTCTGCGCACTGCGCTAAAGGCGATTCCGGCCAGCGGTGAGATGATCGAAGGCGTGACGCTGCTCATCGCGGTCGTCGTGCTCTTCTCGGTCAGCTATTGGCTGATCTCGCGCGTCGAAGCGGCGAAGTGGCAGCAGTTCATCCGTGAAAAGGTGACGACGGCGCTGGATCACGGCGGCGGCCGCGCGCTGGCATTCGTCGCTTTCCTCGCGGTGTATCGCGAGGGCGCGGAGACGGCGCTGTTCTATCAGGCGCTATTCAGCGAAGGCGCTCACGTCGTCCTGCCGATCAGCCTCGGCATCGTTGCCGGCTTCGCCGCGCTCGCCGTGGTCTTCACGCTCTTCTACCGATACGGCGTGCGAATTCCGCTGCGACCGTTCTTCAGCGTGACGAGCGTACTGCTGTACTACATGGCGTTCGTGTTCATGGGCACCGGCTTTCGCGAACTGCAGGAAGGAAACTTCGTTCCGATCACACCCATTCCCGGGCTGCCGACGGTCGAAGCGCTCGGCTTCTATCCAACGTGGCAGACGGTGCTCGCGCAGTTCGTCTTGCTCGCGCTATTCGTTTTCGCCGTGGCGAAAACGTTCTGGCCAAAGCGTTCGGTCACGCTGCCGACGGTCATGCCGCAGGCTGCTTCGACACCAGTTCCGGCGCCGCAGCTGCAGCAGCTGCAGTCGGAGAACGCCGAGCTCGAAGCGCGTTTGGCGATGATGGAGTCCGATAATGCGGAGCTGCGGTCGCGCTTGTTGGCCGTCGAGGCGACGCTCAAGGGTCCCACGCCAACGAGCGGATCTCGCACCCGGGCGTAACCGCCCTCCGATCGTCGCCCGCGCTGGTTTGCACTAAGTTGTCGGGATGACTGTCGACGCGCTGTTCGCCTCGCCGTGGGGCGCGCTGGTCATCTTTGCTTTGCGGATCGTGGACGTGTCGTGCGACACGATGCGCGTGATCTTCGCGATCCGCGGCAAGCGCGGCATTGCCGCCGTACTCGGCTTCGTCCAAGCGCTCGTCTGGATCTTCGCCGTCGGCAACGCGGTCAAACATCTCGACAGCATCCTGCACGTGCTCGGCTATTCCGGCGGTTACGCCATGGGTACCTACGTCGGCGTGACGCTCGAGCAGATGATCGCGTATGGCGTTGCCACCGTGCGCATCGTCAGTACGCACGCCGGAGTCGAGATCGCCGAAGCGCTTCGCGAGAACGGCTACGGCGTCACCGAGTTCGCGGGTTTCGGCCGCGACGGTTCCGTGGAAATTCTAAATTCAGTCGTACAGCGCCGGCACATCGACGAGGTGCTTGCCGTGGTCACCGCACACGACAAGGACGCGTTCGTGACGGTGGAGGAGCCCAAGGTGCTGCGCGGTGGAATGATCGCAGCGACGGACTGGCGACTCGCCAGTCCGTTTACGCGCTGGATGAAAGGTCGG
The DNA here is from genome assembly GCF_055379415.1 of Leucogemmata humicola. Taxonomy (NCBI): domain Bacteria; kingdom Pseudomonadati; phylum Gemmatimonadota; class Gemmatimonadia; order Gemmatimonadales; family Gemmatimonadaceae; genus Leucogemmata; species Leucogemmata humicola. The sequence goes on along the minus strand of NZ_AP040875.1, from coordinate 4,613,535 downwards.
CAGCGAGCCTAGTCCGCCGGAGCCAATCAGGCAGCGATTGGGGCGTTGATGCCTGGGCGGTTCGGGCCCGGGTTCCGCCGAGCGGCCATCACAGCGAAGCCGATTGCCACCATACCGAGTGCGATGACCTGAGCGACGCTCAGCCCCATCGTCCATGCGAGCCGGTCGTCTTTCGCGCGGAAGAACTCGACGATGAAACGCTCGACGCCCGCCAGCACGGCCCACACGCCGAACAGCCACCCCTCAGCGTGTTCGTGGTCGCGCAGCCGCCAGAGGATGCCGAACATGATCATCCCCATCGCGACTTCGAATAGCTGCGTTGGGTAGACAGATACGACGTCGTTTGGATTCGTCCCCGCCGGAAAGCTGACGTGAAACGAGTTCTGCATTTCCGCGACGGTTGACGGCGGAGCGCCCTGTGGGAAGGAAACCGCGAGCGGACCCGCGTACGGCTTGCCGTAGTCATCGCCAACGGCCCAGCAGCCCGTTCGGCCAACCGCGTACCCCGCGGCGATCGCGATACCGGCGACATCGGCGAACCGCACGAAGGAAAGCTTTTTCCATTTGATCGTGAGGAAGCACAGGGCCACCGATCCCATGAAGCCGCCCCAGAACACGAAGCCGCCCCGACTCCAGAGATCTCGTATGTTGTGGCTGACGACGAGGACGTAGTAGACCTTTGCTCCGATCATGGTGCCCAGGAGAGCGGCGAATAGCACGTCGCCGACTGCGGCCGCCTCGATGTCGTGTCCGCGTCGAGCCAACTCGCGCTCGCTCACGATCTGCGCGATGAGGAACGCGAGCAGAACCGCAATGCCGAATCCGGTCAGCTGATAGCCAGCAATCCCGAATTGGAACGGATGATGGATGATTGGCGAGGATGCGAGCGTCATGCGGCGACGAGTCCTGGGATAGCCTGAGTGGCGAATGCGTTGAGCTCGAGCGGCGATCGTTCGCCGCGCTCGAGATGGAAGAGTCCTGCCCGAGCGATCATCGCGGCGTTGTCGGTCGCCAGGCGAGGTGAGGGGGCATATACCTCGACACCGCGCGCACTGAATCGTTCCCGCATGGCGTTGGCAAGCGTGGCGTTGCACGCCACGCCGCCGCCAAGCACGATCCTCTCTCGGCCGAACTGCCGCACGGCGCGCGCCGTCTTTTCGACGAGGGTGTCGATGAGGGCGTCCTGGAACGCGCGGGCGATTGCGCCTCGCTGTCCGTCGAGATCGGTACCCGCGGCCTTCACGGCGTTGAGCGCCGCCGTTTTGAGCCCGCTGAATGAGACATCGTAAAAGTCCGGATCGGTCGGCGTTTGATCGCGACGGAGCATGGGACGCGAGAATCGAAGCGAGCCAGCGTCACTCTGCGCCGCGAGCCGTTCGATATGCGGCCCGCCAGGATATGGCAGTCCGAGCAGCTTGGCAACTTTGTCGAATGCCTCGCCGGCGGCGTCGTCGCGCGTGCGTCCGAGAATGCGATACTGCCCCCACGCTTCGACGTCGAGCAGCAGCGTGTGCCCGCCTGATACGAGCAGCGCGGTGAAGGGAGGAACGGCGTCGCGATGTTCGAGAGCTGTCGCGAAGAGATGTCCCTCCATGTGGTGCACGCCGACCACCGGGATTCCTCGCGCGAATGCAAACGCCTTTGCGTAGCTCACCCCAACGAGAAGCGCACCAACGAGTCCCGGGGCATTCGTCACCGCGACCGCGTCGATCGCGCCGCCTCCGGCGTCGGCAATTGCTTGCTCGACAACGGGCACGATCGCCGTGAGATGTGCGCGCGACGCGATCTCGGGAACGACGCCCCCGAAAATCCGATGGACATCCTGCGAGAGAATCACGAGCGAGTCGAGCGACACGTTGTCGCCGGTTCCCGACAGCACGGCTGCCGACGTTTCATCGCACGAGGTCTCGATCCCGAGGACGCGCATCAGCGATGTGCCGCGAGCGAGACGAGCACCTTCACCTGCGCGGGACGAAGCCGGACGCCAGGTCCGAGTCCTGTCGTATCCAACTCGACGAGGTGTGGCAACGAATCGGGGAAGGGAATGGTGGTCTTGGTCGTTTTGACGAAGGCAATGCGCGCAACGATATGTCGTGGTCCAGTCACTTCGACGATGAGTGGGTCGATGTGCACCACGAGTGGACCCGGTGGACCGTTCGTCGTCGCAATGTCGATCGCCGACCGTACGGGAATTCGCCGCGTCCACGTCGATTCGAAGCGAAGCGTGACGCTGCGCGGTTCGATCTCGCGGACAACGGCGTCGACGCCTTCGGGAAGCATGACGTCGCTCGGACGCAGGTCGATCACCAGCGTGTCGGGCGCGTCGGAGCTGATCTGTCGATGGATGGTCGGCAGACTCGAATTGAGTCTGATCAGTTCTTTTGGCGAGCCTGCAACGATTGCCTGAATCTGCGGAAGTGGATCGCGCAGCACCAGCGAGCTATCCAGCGTCGGAATCAGGCGCACGGGAACCAACTCGATCTGCGGTTCTTTGGCGTTCACCATGAACCACAGGCCAACGGCGAGAAACACAGCGGTGGCTTTGAGTGGTACCTGCTGCGTGAATGCGGCGACGATGCGACGCTGCAGCGAACTCGGTGCGCGCGGCGCAGACTGACCGGGCATTCTCGCGACTCAGCGATCGCCGATCGCTGCGGGTCGCGGCGTCGCGAGTCCGAGTAGCTGCGCGATCAGCGCGCGATTGCCCATCGAACTCCAATTGTCCGGACCAATCCACTTTTTGCGAATCGTTCCTTCGGGTCCGATGATGAAGGTCTCGGGGTAGCCGGTAGTCTGATACGCTTTTTCCAGGGCGTGCGTCGGGTCGTGCAAGATCTCGAATGTGATGCCGAGGTTCTTCGCGTAGGTGCGAATGGAATCGTCGCTCACGCTCGGATCGATTTCGACAGCCACGATCTTGAGACCGCTGTCGCCGTACACCTTGTGTAGCCCTTCGAGGCTGGGCATTTCCGTTTTGCACGGCTCGCAGTACGTCGCCCAGACGTTCAGCAGCACGACCTTACCCTTGAGGTCGGCCATCGACGTGTATTCGTTCGTGCCGATTTTCTTGGCGCGAAAGTCGGGCGCGGTCGAACCGATCATCACCGGAAAGAGCTCGTCCTTCATGTAGTGCGACGCCGTGCCCAGTGCGATCGCGAGCACTGCGACGACGACACCAACTACTGCCCACTGCTGTCGACCGGTCATACGAGCACTCCGCAAAGCGAGCGCAGCGCACCGATCTCGGCCTGCGGATCCTTTGCCGTGAAAATCGCGTTGCCCGCCACGAATGCATCGGCGCCGGCGCTCCACACGTCGCGAATGGTGTCGCGATTGATGCCGCCGTCGACTTGGAGCGTGGCGTTGCTCCCTTCTTCGTCGAGCATGAGTCGGGCGCGGCGCACCTTGTCGATCGAGTACGGAATGAAGCGCTGTCCGCCAAAGCCGGGATTCACCGACATGATCAGCAGCAGATCGATTTGCGGAATGATCTCGCACACCGCGCTGAGCGGTGTCGCGGGATTGAGCGCCACGCCCGCTTTGCAACCAAGGTCGCGAATGCGGCTCAGTTGCCTGTGCAGGTGCGGTGCGGCTTCGGCGTGAATCGTCAGCGTGCTCGCGCCGGCGGCCGCGAATTCGTCGAAGTACTTCTCCGGCTCCACGACCATCAGATGGACGTCGAGCGGCAGCGCCGTCCGCGACCGCAGCGTCTCGATCACCTTCGCACCGAATGTCAGATTCGGAACGAAGCAGCCATCCATCACGTCAACGTGCAACCAGTCGGCACCGCCGGCCTCGCACATCGCGACGTCTTCGCCGAGTCGTGAGAAGTCGGCGCTCAGCACGGATGGTGCGATGATGACGCTCATTGCGGCCGCCCTCCGGCGGCAATCGTGCCGACCTGCAACGTGACCTTTGATCCGGTTGCGACGTGCGTCCCAGCGGCCGGCGTTTGCGAGGTCACTGTTCCCCCTTCGGTGCTGGTTCCTGGAGCCGCACTGACTGCACCTACACTCAGCTTTGCACTCTTGAGCACATCTCGCGCATCATCGACCGAGCGGCCAACCACGTTCGGCACGAGGGCCACGTTTGATCCAACGCTCACGACGATCGATACTGCGGCTGGAATCACGACCTTTGCTCCACCTGCGGGTGTGCTCTCGAGGACCTGTCCTGGCGGTCCGGCATTCGACTTCTCCACGACCTGCCCCAATTCGAAACCAGCTGCCTCGAGCGCTGTCTGCGCGTCGGCCTGCGTGAGACCCACGACCGCTGGAACAGATACGATCTGCGGCCCAGTGCTCACGACGAGTGTCACCGTCGCGCCCTCCTCGGCGCGCAGGCCGGCCTTTGGATCCTGCTCGAGCACGATGCCCTTGGGCGTCGTGGCGTCAGCTCGACCGGGACTGCGCTGCGCTTTGAGTCCTACGCCGGCAATGCGTTTATCGGCTTCGTCGTACTGAAGTCCGGCGACGTTGGGCACCTTCGCGTCGCCCGGCACGAAGCCTGACGGAAACACGACAAACGCGACGAGAAGATACGCCACCAGAAAGCCGCCGATGATCGCCACCGCGTACGGCAGCGAGCGTCGCAGGCCGGACCGAACGGTCACGCGCTTCTCCGCAACCGCGCCGCGAAAGATCCGTCGGTGCCGTGCGCCTGTGGAAGCACGCGCAGCAACCCTCTGTCGAGCGCGGCCGCCGGAACCGCACCCTCAGGCGGCGGCTCGAGTGTCCAGTCGGGGTGCTCGTTGAGAAAACGCTCAATCTGCTCGTCGTTCTCTTCAGGTTCGAGCGAACACGTGCTGTACACGAGCAATCCACCTGGACGGACGACGCTCGCGGCCGACCGCAGGATGCCGCGCTGAATCGACGACATCACGGCGAGATCGGACACGCGGAGGCGCCACCGTGCATCTGGGTGACGGCGGAACGTTCCCGTGCCCGTGCAGGGCGCGTCGATCAGCACGACGTCGACGGGTGCGATTGCTGGATAGTTCGCGTCGGCGACGTACGCGTGCAGCGTACTGATCTCGAGACGCTCGGCGTTCTCGCGCACACGCTGCAATCGTGCGAACGACAGATCACTCGCGAACACCTGACCGGCCGTTCGCGACAGCTCGACGGACTTGCCACCGGGCGCCGCGCAGAGATCAGCGACGAGCGCACCTGCGGGAATGCTCGCGTACTGCGTGACGAGCGTCGATGCAGGATCCTGGAGATGGAACAGGCCCTGTCGGAACGGTCCGAGCTCGGTGAGCGACGACACTGGACTCGAGAGCACGATGCTGTCGCGCGCGAGCGGCGCATCAGCAACCTGAATCCCTGCTGACTCGAGCATCGCTTCGAGTTGCTCGCGCACGACGTGAAAGGGTCGCGCGATGAGTGGCGCTTCGCGGTTGTTTGCGTCGAGCAGCTTTCGCGTGTCCACTTCGCCAAAACGATCGAGCCATCGCGCGACGATCCAGCGCGGATGCGATCCATCCAACGCTAGCGCGTCGATCGGATCGTTCGGTCGCGGTAAAGTCAGCGCATCGCGCTCGCGGTCGAGGCGGCGCAGCACGGCGTTCGCGAGTTTGCTCGCGCCAATGCCATGTCGTCGCTTGGCCAGCTCGACGGTCTGCGCGATCGCGGCGTACGCGGGCACGCTCTCCATGTGAAGGAGCTGTGCTGCGCCGAGACGAAGCAGATCGAGAAGATCGGCATCGAGGCGAACTGCGCCGCCGCGAATTCTCGCGTCGAGATATGCGTCGATCTTGGATCGACGCCGGAGCATGCCGTAGACGAGCTCGCGAACCCAGCGTCGATCGCGCGCGTCGAGTCGCGATGTGCGACGATCGAAGGCTGGATCGAGCAGGTCGCCGCCGCGAATGTCCGCGCAAATCTCCGCCGCCGCGACACGCGCGTCGGTCACACCGCCCCCACCGTACACGACAACTCCGCTGCCGCCCGCACCCCCGGGCGACCGATGGTCCTGATCTGCGCCTGGCATGTCTACTAAAATAGTCGTTCGCCGAGGGCGATGCCGCGCCCGCGGGCCCACTCCTGTGGGGCAATCCGGCGTTTTCCCGCCGGATGGACGCCGGCGATCAATACTGCGTCCGTCCCACATGCGACCGTCATGCCGTCGGCGGTAATGGCTAATACCTCGCCGGGCACGGAAGGGTTCGCCGACGGGACCACGCGAGCCCCGAACAGCTTTACCTCGCCGTTCGTCGCAGTCGCCGTGGCGCCCGGGCGCGGGTCGTAGGCCCGAATAATCCGCGACACGGTCCGCGCGTCAGCCGTCCAGTCGACGCGGGTCATCGTCCGGTCCACTTTGGACGCATACGTCGCCTGCGTGTCGTCCTGGGGCGTTTCCGTGACCGAGCCAAGGCCAATGAGCGCCAGTGTTTCGATGAGAGCTAGGGCACCCATTTCAGCCAAACGCAGCTGGAGCTCGCCGTAGGTCTCGTCGTCCGGAATTGGCGTTCGGACGGTGAGCAGGGCCGGTCCCGCGTCGAGGGCCTTCACCATCCGCATGATCGTCACGCCCGTTTCGCCGTGGCCGTCGCGAATCGAGGCTTGTATCGGCGCCGCGCCGCGAAGCGCCGGCAGGATCGACGCGTGGATGTTGATGGTACCTAACGGCGGCAGCGCGATCACTTCCGTCGTCAGAATGTGCCCGTACGCCACGACGACAGAAATGTCCGGCGCCAGCGCACGTAGCTGTGCGATGAATTCTTCTCCTCGCGGCCGTTCCGGCTGCAACACCGGAATTCCCTCTTCCAGGGCAACCTGCTTTACCGGCGGCGGCTCGAGCGTGGAGCGCGACCGTCCCACAGCTCGGTCGGGCTGCGTGACCACGCCGACGACATCGAAGCTTTCGCCGATCAGCGCCCGGAGCGCGGGGACCGCGAACTCCGGTGTGCCCCAGAAGAGCACGCGCACCTAGAGCTCCTCGTCGGGATGCTCGTGCGACCCAGCGGGATCGTCGTCGAGTTTACGAATGAAGCCCGGGTACTTGTCCTTCTCCTTCGCCCATTTCGCGAGCGCGGAGCGACGCTTTAGAACACTCAGATAGTCGACGAACAGCTTGCCGTGCAGGTGATCGATCTCGTGCTGCAAACAGCGCGCAAAGAGTCCGCCGGCCTCGATCTCGAATTCCTTGCCGTCCAATCCCATGGCGCGAACGCGGACCTTCGCCGGACGCTCGACGTCGCCGTAGACGTCGGGGATCGACAGACATCCTTCTTCGCCCTTGTCTTTTCCTTCGGCGTGAACGATTTCTGGATTGATGATCACGAGCGGATTGTCGTCCACGTCCACGACGGCGAGTCGCTCGGTGCGTCCAACTTGCGGCGCCGCGAGACCGATGCCTTTCGCGATGTACATGGTCTCGAACATGTCGCGGGCCAACGTCCGCAGCTCGTCCGTCACCTCGGCGACGGGCGCGGTTTCCTCGCGGAGAATCGGGTCGCCGAGGACGCGGATTTCGAGAATGCTCACGTCTTGTCGGTGTCCGCGGCTGGGGCGCTGTTCGTCGTGCCGATGATCTTGGCGATGCGCCCACGCTCCACGACGAGGCGCGACTCGGCCGACTTGATCGTCACGCGATCGTCGAGCCGATTGGTGCCACCGTCCTTGGACGTCTCACGGATGTGAACGACCTCGCCGACAATGCCGCCCGACGTCACGATCTCATCGCCGCGCTTCAGACCTTTCAGTGCCTCTTCATGTTGGCGGCGCTGCTTCTGCTGCGGACGCACCATGATGAAGTAGATGATCGCGATGATCAGAACGAACTGCACGAGGAACGGCATCAGTGACCCGCCGCCGGCGGCGGCTTGCAGCAGGAAAGCGGATCCCATGACGGGCGTGATCATTCGGTTGGTACCGGTCGAGTGTGGTATCGCGTGAGCCAATCACGGCTCCACGCGTCGAGCGTCCCGGCGCGAATCGCTGCGCGCGCGTCGCGCATCAATTGGACGAGGAAATGTACATTGTGCAGGGAAAGCAGGCGAAGGCCGAGGATTTCGTCGGCGACGTACAGGTGCCGGATGTATCCGCGCGAAAAGCGGCGGCATGCGGTGCAGTCGCACTCGTCGTCGAGCGGCCGTGGATCGGTGCGAAACTCGGCGCGCTTGATGTTCAGTCGGCCATCGCGGGTGAATGCGGCGCCGTTGCGTCCCATGCGCGTGGGCGCGACGCAGTCGAACAGGTCGACGCCACGGCGAACACCCTCGACGAGGTCTTCCGGGAAGCCGACACCCATGAGATAGCGCGGCCGATTGCGCGGAAGTTCGCCGTCGACGACCTCGAGTATCCGGTACATGTCGGGCTTGGTCTCGCCCACGGAGAGTCCGCCGATGCCGTAGCCGGCCCAGTCGGCGAGATCGCGAATGGCGCGTGCGGCCTCGGCGCGTAGCGAGGCGTGGATGCCGCCCTGCACGATGGGGAAGAGGGCCTGGGGATGTGATGGTGAGGGTAGCGGAAAAGTGGTGCCGGGAAGTGAAGCGGAATCGGCGATCGTAGTTGTCGGGGGGGGACCCCCGCTCGCACGCAACCGCTCGAGTTCCACCATGCACCTCGCCAACCAACGCAGACTCCGCTCACTCGCGTCCCGCGCGATGGTCTCCTCGCTCTGCCCCGGAATCACGTGATCGAACTGCATGATCACATCGGCGCCAAGGTTACGCTCGATCTGCATCACGCTTTCTGGCGTGAAGACGTGCTTCGACCCGTCGATGTGACTGCGAAACTCCACGCCGTCTTCGCTCACCGTGCGCAGCCCTTCGAGCGAAAAGACCTGAAATCCGCCAGAATCGGTGAGAATTGGGCCGTCCCAACCCATGAACCGATGCAGTCCGCCGAAGTCGCGAATGAGCTCGTCAGTCGGACGGAGATGTAGATGATACGCGTTCGCGAGAATCATCTGCGCGCCAATTTCGCGAAGGTCGACAGGATCGAGCGACTTGACCGTCGCAAGCGTTCCGACAGCCATGAATGCCGGCGTCTCGACCACACCGTGCGGCGTGGAGAAACGACCTGCGCGACCGGCGCCCGATTCGGCGTCGATAGAAAACTCGAATGAATTCACTGGATCTGATGAACGGTGATTCCGGCGATTGACGGCTAGATGATCGCCATCGCGTCGCCGTACGAATAGAAACGATAGCCCTCATCGACCGCGGTGCGATACGCGCGCATCGTCAGATCGTAGCCGGCAAATGCCGCGACGAGCATGATCAGCGTGGAGCGCGGTAGATGAAAGTTCGTCACGAGTCGATCGACGACACGAAATTGATATGGCGGTCGAATGAAGATGCGCGTCTCCGCCTCACCGCGGCGAATCGTCCCATCGGGCTCGGCCGCGCTCTCGAGCGTTCGCACGCTCGTGGTGCCCACCGCCCACACACATCCGCCCGCCACGCGCCGCGCGCGAATCAACTCGGCCGTGTCCGGCGCGATCGAATACCACTCTTCGTGCATCGGATGCTCGGCGGGATCGTCGACCTCGACCGGCTTGAACGTGCCTGCGCCAACGTGAAGCAGGACGTCCGCACGCGCCACGCCGCGCGACGCCAGAGTCGCGAGCAACTCTGGCGTGAAGTGCAGCCCCGCGGTTGGCGCGGCCACTGAGCCAGACTCGCGTGCAAACACCGTCTGGTAGCGCTCGATATCGCTTTCTGCGTCAGCGCGGTCGATGTACGGCGGAAGCGGAACGTGTCCGTAGCGCTCGATTGCTTCCTCGAGCGGAAGAGCACTTTCGAGGCGAACGATGCGGGTGCGTCGCTCGGTGACCTCGAGAATCTCGGCCGAGAAATCCGGTGCGATCGAAACGCGTCTGCCGGGCTTGAGCTTTCCGCCTGGAGCGACCATCGCTTCATATCGCCCGTCGCCGAGCGATTTGAGCAGAAGGATTTCCGCGGGCGCGCCTGAAGCGCGCGTTCCGAGCAGGCGCGCGCGAAAGACGCGCGTGCGATTGACGACAAGCACGTCGCGCGGTTGAACGAGCTCGGCGAGATCGGCGAACGTGCGATGCGAAATACTGCCGGTGGCGCGGTCGACCACCATCAGCCGCGATGCGTCGCGGCGAGCGAGCGGCTGTTGGGCGATCAGCGCAGGCGGCAGATCGAAATCGTAGTCGGCGGTGAGACCGCCTGGCGTCGTCACGCCACGTCCTAGAACAGCGTCTCTTGTCCGCTCGGCTCGCGCGGCGTGAATCCAAAATGCCGGTAGGCCGTGGCGGTCGCCATTCGTCCGCGCGACGTGCGTTGCAGAAAGCCGTGTTGCACGAGAAACGGCTCGTACACTTCCTCGATCGTGTTCGCGTCTTCGCCGATTGCTGCTCCGATCGTGTTCAGGCCGACCGGACCGCCATCGAACTTCTCGATGATCGTTTTGAGAATGCGCGCGTCCATGTCGTCGAGCCCGAAGATGTCGACGTCGAGCAGTTGCAGTGCCTGCGCAGCGGTCGCTTGCGTGATGACGCCGTTGCTCTTCACCTGGGCAAAGTCACGCACGCGGCGGAGCAAGCGGTTGGCGACGCGCGGCGTGCCGCGCGCTCGTCGCGCAATCTCGGTCGCACCTTCGTCGTCGATCTCGACTTTCATGACGTCCGCGGTGCGCTTCACGATCAGCTCGAGATCATCGGCCGGGTAGAAATTCAGGCGTTGCTCGATGCCGAAGCGCGCGCGCATGGGTGCGGTGAGCATGCCGAGTCGAGTGGTGGCGCCGATCAGCGTGAACGGCTCGACGGGCATGGTGATCGTCTGCGCCTTTGGACCTTCGGACAGCCGAATATCGATCTTGTAATCCTCCATCGCCGGATAGAGGAATTCCTCGATGATTGGCTTGAGGCGATGGATCTCGTCGATGAAGAGAATGTCACCGCTGCGAAGATTGGTGAGCGTGCCGACGAGATCACCCGGCTTTTCTAGCGCGGGTCCCGAACTCGTGTGGATGTTCACCGATAGCTCACGCGCGATCAGTTCCGCGAGCGTCGTCTTTCCCAGTCCGGGCGGTCCGAAGAACAGCGTGTGATCGAGCGGTTCGCGTCGAGCGAGCGCGGCATCGATGAAGATCCGCAGGCTTTCCTTCACCTTTTGCTGCCCGATGAACTCCGCGAGGCGCTGCGGTCTGAGCGACAGCTCGACCGCAGACTCCTCGGACAGCACTTCGGGTGTCGTGATCTCAGCTCGAGACATGGCGGGAAACGGAAGCGGGAAGGAGAACGTCCCTCCAAAGTACCCCGAAGACAGACCGAATTACAGCATTTGCCCGCGGTCTCCGAACCTATACCAAAATGACACCGATGGTCGAGCTCGATCGTCTAAACGTTCGACGCGACTGACTGCTGGAGTCGGCCGCGGATTCCCGCCGAAGATGGTGACAATGCGATCCCTCCCCCCCTGGCTCGCGCTTGCAGCGCTGGCGTCGTTCGCCGCCTGCGACCTTCCGATTCCAACGAGCGCTCCGAATTACGACACGGAGTGGAATATCCCAGGCAAGACCACGACGATCTCCGTCAACACGCTGCTTCCTGGCGGCGTGAGTGCCACGAACGACAACTCGGCGTTTCAGATCGACGTCTCGCCGTCGACGACCACCGTCACCCGTCGTTTGGGCCAGGACTGTCCGCTGTGTGCTGCGGCGAACGGACTCACCGTTCCGAAGCCGCCATTTTCTGGCGGCGGAACGTCGAACTTCGCGCTGCCGTCGACGCTGTCGAGTGCGACGCTGGTCCGCGACACACTGCGAGTCGCAGTGAAGAACGGCTTCAACTTCGATCCGATTCGTCCGGGCGCCTCGGCGCGCGGGTACGTCGTGATTCAGGTGACGAATGGCGCTACGGTCATCGGTCGCGACTCGATCGACGGCGCAGTCGCCTCGCTCGCTCCCGGCGATTCAGTCGTCCGCAAGATTCCGCTCAGCGGAACGATTACTGGCGCGAACGGCATTCAGGTGGTTGCGTCGATCAATTCGCCGATGGGCGACCCCGTTCCGCTCGACACGGCGCGGTCGATCTCCGTGACCGGCAGCGTTGGTGCGTTCTACGTCTCGTCGGCGAAGGTGGCCGTTACCGGCCAGCCGATCAGTGCCACGTCTTCTGACCTCGACCTGAGTCAGGTCGGTCCCACGATCTCCAAGCGGGCGAACGGTGGCTCACTACTCCTCACGGTGACCAATCCGTTCAACGTCACCGGCAATCTTTCTGTGCTGTTCACGGGCGGCGACTTCCCGATCACGAAGCCGCTGTCACTCGCGAACGGCTCGTCGACGCCAAGCCTCGCGTTTACGAAGCCTGAGCTACAAGCGCTGCTCGGCCACAAAATCACCATCGGATTCGGTGGAACGGTGAACGGATCGAGCGTGAGTGTTGCGCCGGGGCAGGTCGTTTCGGTCGCAACGCGGCTGCAGATCGCGCTCAACGTGGGAGGCAATTAATGCGCGTCTCGATGAAGATCCATCGCTCGCTCATCACCTCCGCCGCAGTTGTCGCTACATCGGCTTCGTTTGCGTTTGCTCAATTGCCAAACGCGAGCGCCGCGGCGACGGGATTGAGTGGAGCATTCACTGCTCGAGCTCGAGGGTACGACGCCATCGCGTGGAATCCGGCCAATCTCGGTCTGCGAGACAATCCTGAGTTCTCCGTCGGCCTCCTCGCTATCAGCGGGTCGTCGGGTCTCGATCCGATTTCGCTGAGCGACGTCGCGCCGTATTCCGGCAAGACCCTGCCGAAGTCGCAGCGAGAGTCTTGGCTGCAGACGGTCGCACTTAAGGGAGGCGAGAATGGCCGCATCGATGGTGGGCTCACGGCCTTCGGCTTCAGTTTGGGTTCGTTGGCATTCGAGGTTGCCGGTTCGGTCGCTGGAAGCACGAAGCTGAACACGGATGCGTTCGAGACTCTGATGTTCGGCAACGCCGGACGCACCGGCACTCCACAGGATCTCAGCCTCAAGGGTTCGAGCTTTCGTGTCGGAGCGTTCACGACCGCTGCGGCAAGCTACGGTCTGTCGATTGGTCACTTCGCGCTCGGCGTCACGGGCAAGTATGTACTCGGCAATGCGCTCGGCATGGCGCAGGACCAGGGTTCCACGACGGGTGCCAATGCCGTTCAGGTCAACTTTCCGGTCATCTATTCGCATCTCGATTCGAACAAAGTCGTCGGTATGGGCGCGGGCGTCGACGTCGGTCTGGCGTGGGCGTCAGGGAAGTACGCGTTCGGGGCGACGGTCCAAAACGTCATGAACAGCTTCGCGTGGGACGAGACCAAGCTTCACTCCAAGGCTGCGATGGCGCTGTTCAACTCCTCGAGCGACACCGCCAGCTTCGACGATCAGCCGTACTCCGCGGCGCCCGGCGAACTGCGCGCGCGCGTCGCGCTCGACAAGTTCAATCCAATCATCGCCGCTGGCCTTGCCGTCGGTGTCGGCTCGCCACTCGTGTTCTCCGTCGACGCTCGGCAGCAGACGGGCGACGGAATTCTCATCGGTCCGAAGACGCAGGTTTCCGGCGGATTGGACGCTCGGATTCATTCCGCGCTTCATCTGCGCGGTGGGGCTTCGTACATCACCGGCGGCTGGGGCGTGTCTGGCGGTGTCGGCCTCGACTTCGGTGCCTACGATCTCGGCGTTGGTGCCGCGATGCGAACTGTGAACGGCGGCAAGGAGCCTGTCGTGACACTCAACCTGCTTTCATTTCGGTAGCACGCCGAGCGAAGCACGCTCATAGCAGCCCGACGAAAAAAGGACGCGGATCTCATTGATCCGCGTCCTTTTTTTCCAAGCGTGCGTGTCGTCGCTCTCAGATCGTTGCGCGGAGCTTCGATAGCCGCTCGGCAGCGTGATCGAGCGTCTCCTGCTTTTTACAGAACGCAAAGCGCACGAAGTTCCGGCCGTCTTCCTTGCGTGAGTAAAAGCTCGAGCCGGGAACCGTTGCCACGCCGATGTCCTGCGTCATCCATTTCGCAAACGTGACGTCGTCCAGATCGCTGATCTTTGAGAAGTCGGCGAAGATGTAGTACGCACCTTCGGGCACGGCGAACTCGAAGCCTTCTTCGCGCAGCACGCCCGTGAGGAATTCCCGGCGCGCTGTGTACTCCGACGTGAAGTGGTTGTAGTACTCCGCGTCGAACGCGAAGCCAACCGCCGCCGCAGTTTGTAGCGGCGCTGGCGCGCCCACCGTCAGGAAGTCGTGCACTTTGCGGATTGGGCCAGTCTGGGCGGGCGGAGCGATGATCCAGCCAATGCGCCATCCCGTGCAGCTGTATGTTTTGGACAATGACGAAATCGTAATCGTGCGCTCGCGCATACCGGGCCACGTCGCGATTTCATGATGGTGACCGGAGTACACCATGTGTTCGTACGGCGCGTCCGTGATCGCCCACGCGTTGTGCTCGATGCAGAGATTCGCGATCAACGACATCTCGTCGCGTGTGAATACGCGGCCCGTCGGATTGTGCGGCGTATTGACGATGATCGCCTTCGTGCGCGAGTTGAATGCTTTGCGCAGTCGGTCGGCATCCAGCGTCCAATTCGGGCGCTCGAGCGGAACGAAGACTGGCGTGGCACCCGCGAGAATTGCGTCGGGGCCGTAGTTCTCGTAGAACGGCTCGAGGATGATCACCTCGTCGCCCGGCTCCATCAGCGCCATGAACACCGACGCCATCGCTTCCGTCGCACCGCACGTCACCGTCACGTCGCGATCGGCATCGACTTCCATGTTGTACCAGCGGCGATACTTCTCGGCGATCGCCTGGCGAAGCACAGGCGTACCCCACGTGACGGCGTACTGATTGATGTCGCCGTTGATCGCTGCGCACGCCGCCTCTTTCATCACGGCGGGCATTGGGAAATCAGGAAAACCCTGCGCGAGATTTACGGCCTGGTGCATCGTGGCGATGCGCGTCATCTCGCGGATGACTGATTCGGTGAATGACGCGGTCCGTCTGGCTGCTTGCACGTGATCTATCCCCGGATTTTTGCCAATGCGCTGCGGATCAATTCCGCCGCGCCCATGCCCCGCCCACCATCATCGATTGCCTGTCGCACCGCGCGCTCGGCGTCGCCCATGGAGTAGCCGAGTGAGGCGAGTGCACGAATCGCGTCGTCGGCGCCCGCGGCTTCGGGTTTGCGAACTCCCGGCGACGCCGAAACCTGCAGATCATCGAGCTTGTCGGCGAGATCGAGAATCAACTGCTCCGCCTTCTTTCGGCCTACGCGCGGTACACCCTGAAGCGTTGCGGTGTCTTTTTCGCGGATTGCGCGAATCAAGCGCTCTGCCGTGAGCGTGGACAGCAGTCCAAGCGCCAGCGACGGCCCTACGCCCTTGGCATTCAGCACGCGCTGGAAGACCCGTCGCTCGAACGTGGTCGAGAAGCCAAACAGCTGCCACGCGTCTTCCTTCACGACGAGATGCGTATGCAGCAGGACCGTCTCACCAGCCCTCGGCAGCGTTTCGAACACGCCGAGTGGAATCGCCAACTCGTATGCGACGCCGCTTGCCGTCATCACCTCGACGTGATCGAGGTCCTTGGCGACGAGCGTTCCCGTGACCTGAGCGATCATGCGCGCGTTTGTACGCGAACGTCTTTGATCTTTGGCAGGCGCGTAGCCATGAGGCACGCGAGTGCCGCCGCCACACCATCGGCAGCGTCGGACGGCTGCGGTGCCGTCTTGAGTCGGAGAAGTCGCGTCAACATGAACTGCACCTGTTCCTTGGTTGCGGCGCCTGTGCCGACGACGGCCTTCTTGATTTCGGCGGGAGGAAGCTCGTGGACGGGAACGCTCGCCTGCTGTCCGGCGAGAAGCACGACGCCTCGCGCGTGTCCGAGCACCACCGTGGTCCGCACGTTCTTAGCGTAGAACACGTCTTCGACCGAGAGCGCGTCCGGACGATGCCGCGCGAGTAACTCGACGACGCCTTCGTAAATCTCACAGAGCCGCGACGGCAACGGATCACGCGCCCGCGTGCGGATGACGCCACATTCGACAAGGGAGACGGGCCCGAGCCCGTCTCCCTGAACGACACCATATCCTGTGCACGCGGTCCCAGGATCGATGCCAAGCACGATCATGAGTGGCGTCCCGCCATCACCCTTCGACCTTGGCCATCTCGTCTGCGTCGACGTCGAAGTTCGCCCAGACCTTCTGCACGTCGTCGAGCTCTTCGATCGTCTCGAGCAGCTTGAAGAGTGCTTCGGCGTCTTTGCCGGCGACTTGTACCGTGTTCTTCGGCACCATCGCGAGCTCGGCTTCGACCATCTCGACGTTCGCCGCCTTGAGCGCATTCTGAACGGAGTGGAAATCCGTTGGCGCGGTCGAAACGATGAAACGCTCATCTTCGCGCTGCACGTCTTCTGCGCCGGCATCGAGCGCCCGTTCCATTAGCGCATCCTCGCCGATCTTCGTGGCGTCGACGTAGATCTGCCCCTTCTTCTCGAACATCCAGGCGACCGAGTTCGGCGTGCCGAGGTTGCCACCGAGTCGCGACATCTTGGCGCGAACTTCGGCCACGGTGCGGGTGGGGTTGTCGGTCACGGCGTCGATGAGGAGCGCGACGCCGCCAGGGCCATAGCCCTCGTACGTCACTTCCTGGTAATCAACGCCTTCGAGTTCACCGGTGCCCTTCTTGATGGCGCGCTCGATGTTTTCCTTCGGCATCGAGCTGCCGCGAGCCGTGTCGATCGCAAGCCGCAAACGCGGATTGCCCGACGCGTCACCGCCGCCAAGCTTCGCGGCCATCGTGATTTCGCGAATGAGCTTGGTGAACAGCGCGCCGCGCTTTTTGTCAGTCGCGGCTTTGTAATGCTTGATCTGCTTCCATTTACTGTGGCCAGCCATAAACCGATCAGGACAGAGTCACGCTCAATATACAGTCTGACTCGATCCTGGCAGGGCCTTGCGGAGTGCTATCGCAGGCGAATGGCGAGCGTCCCGCGGAACCCGGTCAGCGACGCGGTGGTGGTCAACGACGTCGTCCCCTGCGCGGCGATCTGGCCAATCGTATAGCCGCCGCTCGGGATGATCGAGACCGAGCCCGTGCCGATCTGCATTCGGAGTCCGAACGTTCCGAGGAAGCTCGTGGGTGACCCAACCTGCATCCACGCACGCCCCTCGACGTTGGGCTCGAGTACCACGGAACCGACGGGAATACCGTAGGTCAGCGTGCCGTTCGAGATGTTCTCATGATCGAGCAGGGAGCTGTCTGCGAGCGTTCCACGGGTGCGGAATAGGTTCCACGCGGTGATCGAGATCCGGCCCACGCCCATCGAGTTGTTGAAATCGACCTGCGTCAGATACCGGTTGCCTGTGTTGTAGATCGAGCCCGCCAGCTGATCGTTGCCGAACGTCGAATAGGTGAGCCCAACGGTGAATCGCCCCGTGCCTACCGGATGGTCTAGGCCGATTCGCGCGCGATACTCATTTCCCGGCTGATAGTGCAGCGCCAGGCCGCCCGCCGCGTCGAACGGATCGTACTGCGCAGAGTGACGCATGCTCAGTCCGACTCCGAGATTCCACTCGCCGACGGGACGAGCCAGCGCGATGCCGCCCGTTCCGCCGAAGCCAGTTCCCATGTTCGAGATTGGGAACGAGAGGAAGTCGCTTCCGATGAGGCCGGCGGCACGTTGCTGAGCCAGCGGAACGTTCGCCTGACCTGTGGGCAGGTTCACGCCGGCGGTGAGAATCACGAAATCAGTACCGAGCGCGAGGTTGCCTCGAACCTGTGTGTCCGTGAGTCCGGAAATCGTGCTCACCGCGGCCGTGGTTCCCGTCTGTTCCACGCGCGCCTGCGTGTACGACGTTCCCACGTCGAAGCTGAGACGCTGCGTGATCGGGACCTGCACGAAAATTGGGACCGCGAATTCGCTGATCGTCGTATTCGACGGCGACGAGATTTTGTACGAGTAGAACTGCGGGGCTACGCGAGCGCCGATGTCGAACGGCATCTGCGCGCCCACGCTCGGCGCAGCCGCTAATCCGGCAGCGAGAACCGCGAAGGCCGCGCGACGAAACAAGGAACGGCTCATGGTCTGGGCGCTCTCACGATCACGGTGACTTTGCCCGTCTTCGTCGTTGGATTGTCCGACCCGGTGCCGGAAGACGCGTCGGCAGCCGGCGGCGTGGCAGTGGTCGTTCCGCCGGTGGTGGCACCACTAGCGACCGACGGATTCAATCCCTCCGCCATGGCGGACACCGACGTGCCAGCGCCTCCAGACGAGCCCTGCGATCCGCTACCCTCGCTCGTACCGCGAAGGCCCGACTCCACCGTCTGAATCGTGACGGCGTTCCCTCGTACGAGATTCTTTGTTTCCTGGCTCTTCTGCTGCGCGGACAGGAAGCCGGGATCGAGTCGGAGTGCGTTCTCGAACGAACGATTCGCGTCGTCGAAGCGACCCTCGTCCTGCTCCTGCAATCCGCGACTGTAGGCGAGGAACGCAGCGAGCGAACGCGTGGGGCGTTGCTCGATTGCGTTTCGTTCCGACGTCGTCGGAACGACCTTCAGGTTGTCGATCAACAGCTTCAGCACGAGGTTCTTCTCGAGCGTGAACAGCTGATCGAGAGGCTGTTGATCGGTTGCGCCGGCGCCCATGAGCGCGCTCGACTGCACGTTCGTCACGAGCGCGGTCGCGTTCAGGCGATCGCCGGCCAGTTCTGAAATGCTGCCGCCAACGATGCTGCCGGCTTGAAGCATTTTGCCGACCCGAACGCCCGTGCCCGACTGCACTCCGCCCGATTGCTGCAGGTTCACTTCGTCGATGAGCGCTTGCAGGTGCGCGCGATCCAGCACCTTGAGCGCGGACACGCGACTCAGGTCAGTCGTGATCAGCTCGGCGAACCCGCGCTCCAACGGCTTGAGCGAGGTGTCGCGGCCGGCAAACGTGAAGGGCATGACCGCGATCGTCGTGACTGGGCCGGGAACGGTGGACAGCTGCCGTTCCTGGGCGATCGCCCGCTTGGCGCTCGCTTCGTTCTCATGTCGAGCGAGAACGGTGAGGCGGGCGTTGATCTGATCTTTGACGTTCCGCGTTTTGCCGACGGCCAGGTACGCCTCATACGCCGTACGGGCAGCGGGGAAGTCATTCTGCGCTTCAGCCGTCAGGCCAAGGTACAGCGCCGCCGCTCCATCGTTCGGATTCGCCGCGACTGCTTGGGTGAGCGCGGCGCGAGCCTCAGGAAATCGATTCGCCTTGAAGTACGCGACGCCGAGCGACCGAAGGATTGGTTCGGACTTCGGATCGTTGGCGCGCGACTGTTCGAGCCTCGCGATGCTATCGGCGCTACCGGAGACGGCGGGTGCACAGGCGCTGATCGAGAGCGCGCCGGCGACGACCGCCAACCGAAACATCTGCATTGAAATCGCTCCTACCGGTCGGGATCGAGCATGTCTTCGAACCGCATCCACTGGGCGTAGAAGTACAGGTCGACGTAACCGTTCGGCCCGTTGCGGTTCTTTCGAATCAACAATTCGGTCGCACCCTCGATGTCGCGTGAGGGCTCGTACATGTCCTGCCGGAACAACCCGAGGACGACGTCCGCATGCTGTTTGACACATCCCAGTCCGCCGAAGTCGTCGAGCGTCGGCCTGCGGTCTGGTCGAGCCGTGAGCAGAGGCAGCGGTGCCGTGACCAGAATCGCCACGCTGCGTTCCAGCGCGAGCGACTTCAGGTACCGAATCGTGGCTGCCAACTCCTCATCGAACGGTCGCGTGCCCTGCGCGAACGCGGCGAGCGAATCGATCACGACGAGCTCGATCCCCGGTAGTCCCTCGATCAGCGTTCCGACCTGCTCCGCGGATTGGCCGAACGAGAGCCGCTCGATGACCGGTAGACGGTCGCGCAGGCGAAGCGCAACGGCGCCGGCGCTCGCTCGGGTTCGGTCGTCGATGCTGCCCTTTCGCAGATCGTCGATTGGCGCGCGCGCTTCGATGGCGATGACGCGCTCCAGCACGCGCTCGATCGACATTTCGGCGGTAAGGAACGCGACGCGCGCGCCGCGGCTCGACGTCCGTATCGCAAAGGCGAGGGCTAGCGCCGACTTGCCGCTCGCCACGTCTCCACCCAGTACAATGAGATCCCCTCGGCGGAAGCCGCCGCCGAGGAGCGAGTCGAGACTTTGAAAACCAGAGGCGATCGTTTCTCCCGGCGCCGAGCCGTCACTCGCGGCATCGACCTTCGACAGGAGAACGGAGAGCGGAGAGATGTCCGTGCTACGAGTCATGGGCCATAATAGGGCCCATGCGCAACGCGGAGCAAGTTTTTAGCGCGTTGTCCTGCAAGCGCTTGCGCGACTAGCTCGACTATGCGGCTTCGAGCGCCGTGACGAGGCGGTCCAACTCCGACCGCGCGCGTGTATCGAGGAAGGTGTTCGTGGCTGCGGCCACGTTCCGCAGTGCGTCTGCGGTGCTTCGGGCGTCGGTGGTCGACGCGTCGACCAGGCGCGCCATCACAGGGCGCACGGCGGCAGGAAGCGCGAGCGTCGCCAGCCAACTCTTTGCGCCGACCGCTCGTTCGGAACGACTCGTCTGCGGAACGCCTCGCTCTGGAAGAACGTCCTGAGCGATGCGGGCAGCCATGTATGCGGCGAGGGCAACTTCCCGCTGGCCGCCGATGGGCGCACGTCCGGCGAGCGCGGCGAGCGCGGAAAAGCGAAACGTCGTGGTGACGAGCGAGTACGGCGGATTGGTGACGGGCACGGGTGGAACTTGCGATTCCCGGTCGGCGGGCGCTACCCACCGCTGATTTCCCCCGTCGTGCGCCGCTAGATTTCGCGCATGGCACAACCGGTCAAGTCCGTTCTCTGGGTCGACGACGAGGCGGAACTCCTCGAACCACACCGCATGTTCTTGCGGGACAAAGGGTTCGAAGTCGAGACCGTGACCAACGCCGACGACGCGGTGGAGATGGTTCGCCGCAAGCCGTTCAGTCTCGTTCTGCTCGACGAGCAGATGCCGGGCAAGAATGGCCTCGAGGCCCTCAGAGAGCTTCGCGAAGCCGATCCAAACCTCGCGATCGTGATGGTCACGAAAAGCGAGGAGGATTCGACGATGACCGAGGCCATCGGCGCGGCGCTCGACGGATACCTCGTCAAGCCGGTCACGCCGCGTCAGGTCTACGCGGCCATCACTCGCTTGCTCGAAGGCGCAAAGATTCGGCAGCAGGCCGTCGCGCGAAAATTCGTCGACCGTTTTCGCGACATCCAGACCGAGGCAATTCGCGGATTCGGGTGGCGCGACTGGATCGATCGGTACAGCGAGTTGACGCAGTGGGACCTCGACTTGGTTGCCGCGGGCGAAACGGGCCTGTACGAGTCGCTGCAAGGCCTGTATCCCGACCTGCGCCGCGAGTTCGCGCTGTATATGCGCACGGCCTATCCCGAGTGGTTGAGAACGCTCGAGGGCGATCGTCCCCCGCTGTCGATCGACATCGTGCCCGAGTTCCTGCTTCCGGTGCTGAAGCACGACCGGCAGGTGTTGTTCGTCGTGATCGACTGTCTGCGACTCGATCAGTGGCGGTTCATCGAGCCGCTGCTCACGCCGATGTTCGACATCGAGACGACGCACTATTTCAGCGTGCTGCCCACGGCCACGCCGTACTCGCGCAACGCACTGTTCAGCGGACTGTTCCCCGGCGAAATCGCCGCGCGTTTCCCCGACTGGTGGGGCGAGCGCGAAGACGAATCGCTGAACGCACACGAGCGACAGCTGCTCGAAGCGCAGCTCGTCGAGATTGGCGCCACGGTCCCCGTCCGCTACGAAAAGGTTTCGACGGCTGCCGAAGGCGACGACGTCGAGCGACGCCTATCGCGCGTTATCGCGCCCGAGGGCATTTCCGCGTTCGTCTTCAACTTCGTCGACCTGCTCACGCATGGTCGCTCGGAGTCGGCAATTCTGTACGAGGTCGCCCGCGACGAAATCGCGCTGCGACAGCTCACCCATCAGTGGTTCCGACGATCCGCGCTATTTGCCGTGCTGCAGGAAGCCGCGCGTCGCAAGGTGAAGGTGCTGGTGACGAGCGATCACGGTTCGATCCATTGTCGAACGCCGGCTACGGTGTTCGCAAAGCGCGATGCGACGCAGAACCTCCGCTACAAGTTCGGCGAGGATTTGCGCGCGGAAAATCCGGAGCAGGCGATGTTGTTCACGAAGGAAGATTCGTTGAAGTTGCCGCGACGCGGCCTGGGGGCGAACTCACTGCTGGCCACGGGTGATTCGTTTTTTGTCTATCCGACCAAACTGCGCGAGTACCAGAGCCGGTATCGCGGATCATTCCTGCACGGCGGCGTGACACCCGAGGAGTGTATCCTGCCGGTGTCTCTGCTCACGCCGAGGCGCTAGTCGTGACGCCTCAGGTTCCATCGCTTTCGCGCGAACAGTCGTCGATCTACCGCCGGTTGCTCATGTTCGTCCGTCCACACTGGTGGCGGATGACGGGCAACATCGCGGCGAATCTCATCGCAGCGCTGCTCGACGTCTTTTCGTTCACGCTGCTGATTCCGTTCCTGAACGCGCTGTTTCAGCGCCCGAGCTTGTTGCCGGCAAAGGCCGGCTTTCTCGAGCGTCTTCAGGCCCAGACCGTTGGTGTATTCCTCGATCCCGCGCATCCGCGCGAATCGTTGCGTGCGGTGATCTTCTGGATCATCGCCATCGTCGCGATCAAGAACGTTTTCGTCTGGTTGGCCGGCCAGTTCGGGGCATCGCTGCAGGAGTACGTCACGCGCGATCTGCGCGACGCGGTATTTCAGCACATGCAGCGTCTGTCGCTGGGGTACTTCCAGCGGACGAAGGCTGGGCAGATCATCTCGAAGGTTCTTTCAGATACCGACCAGACCAAGGCGCTCGTCACCGAGTTGGTGACTCGCTCGGTGCAGAGTTTGGCGCAGATCATCACGACGATGGTGGCGCTCTTTGCGATGTCCGTGAAGCTCACGCTGCTTTCGTTCGTCATCGCGCCGCTGCTCACCCTGTCGCTTCAACCGCTCCTCCGACGGCTTCGACAGGGCTATCGCCGAAGTCGCAATGACTACGGCGAGGCGACAAGCATTCTGCAGGAGGTCGTAAACGGCGTCCGTCTGGTGAAGTCGTTTGGCGGCGAGCGATACGAGGACGAGCGGTTTGGTGCGGCCAGCGCGCGCTATTCCGACGGTATGGTCCGGATCAATCGCGTGTCGGCGCTCTCGCAACCGTTCACGGAAGTGATCGGCATGTCGATCGCCGTGCTGATTCTATGGATCGGTGCACAGGAAGTCCTGCGCGGTGGTGGTATCGATGGGGCATCGCTGATCGTCTTCATGTCTCTCGTCATGAGACTCTTGCCGCCGCTGAAACAGATTTCTCAGACCCCCAACACCGCGCAGCAGTCCATGGCTGCCGCCGAGCGATTGTTCGAGGTGTTCGACCAGCCGACCGAAGAGCAGACCGATCGCGGCACTCGCATGGTTGCGTCGCTCGAGCGCGATGTCGAGTTTCGCGACGTCACGTTCGCATACGACGCCGAGCCGGTCCTGGAATCGGTTAGTTTCGTCGCGCCGCGGGGAGCAATGGTCGCGCTCGTCGGACCGAGCGGCGCGGGCAAGAGCACGCTCGTCGATCTGATCCCGCGCTTCTACTCGCCGACCGCCGGCAGCATCCTCTTCGACGGCATCGATAGTCGCGAGATCAAACTCGCCTCACTTCGCGCGCTCACTGGCATCGTCAGTCAGGACACTGTCCTGTTCAACGACTCGGTGCTCAACAACATCGCCTACGGCGCAGAAGGGAAGTACTCCACGGAGCAGATCGAACGCGCGGCTCGCGCTGCCAACGCACACGACTTCATCACCGCGCTGCCGAACGGCTACGACACCGTACTCGGCGAACGCGGTACGCGTCTTTCCGGCGGACAGCGTCAACGGCTCGCGATTGCTCGCGCGCTGTTGATCGATCCGCCGATTCTGATTCTCGATGAAGCGACATCGGCGCTCGACACCGAATCCGAACGCTTGGTGCAGGAAGCGGTCGATCGCCTACTCACCGGCCGCACCGTGTTTGTGATTGCCCACCGCCTGTCGACTGTCGTTCACGCCGACCTGATTCTCGTTCTCGATCGCGGCCGAATCGTGGAGCGTGGCACGCATGCGGAGTTGCTCGCCGAGCGTGGCGCGTACTTCCGACTGCACTCCCTGCAGTTCCGCGACGAACGAATTCCCGCCAACGTGTAGAATGCGCGTTTTGTTCTACGTAGGGGACAAAGCGTGGTCGGGTGGGGCACGTGCGACGTTGGCTGCCGCGCGCGGTCTCGCGTCGCGCGGCCATCCGGTGACGATCGCGTGTTGCGAGGGCAGCCGGCTCGATCAGGATGCGCGCGCCGCAGAAATCGAAACAATCACGATCAACGGCTCCAGCAGCACCGTCGGCGGAGCGTTCGACCTCCGCCGCGTGCTTGCCGATCGTTTCATTGAGGCAGCCATCGTCTCGTCCGAGCGCGATCATCTCATCGTTGCGTCGGCGATGCGCTTTGCCGAGCGCGGTGGCGTGCTGCGGCGGATCCCGTCGTCCACTCCGCTCGAGCTTCAAACTGGCGGGAAGCTCGCGCTCCGGCTCGCCGCTGCGGGACTCATCGTCGCATCCGATCGTGAATTGCGCGAAGCCGTCGCGCCCGGCTGGACGATTCCCGCGACCGTCGCTCCGCTCGGCGTCGACCCGACTCTGTACGATGGTGTGGAGCCTGCGACGTGGAACGAGATGGGCGTTCCACCGCAGGCGTTGCTTGTCGCGTGCAGCTATGATCCGTCTGGTCGCTACCGGATGGGCGTGGTATTTCGCGCGATCGCGCTGCTCGCGCCACGCCATCCAAACTTGCACGTCGTCGTCTTTGGCCCTGGTGCGGCGGATGATGATTTACGAATGCACGCTGCAGCGCTCGGTGTCACGCCGGTCGTTACCTTCTTACGGGACTCGGGCGACGAGCGCCGCATCATGCGCGCATCGAGTGTGGGCTGGGTGGTGTCTGGCAGCGACAACGGCGCGTACGCCTGCCTCGACTTCATGAGTCTGCGCGTACCGGTCATCGCCGAGCGATCGCCTCTCATGCAGCACTATGTCGCCGACGGAATCACCGGCATTCTGCTCGCGCACGCGGATCCGTCGTACACAGCGTCGAATGTGACCGAGTTCCTCACCGGTAACGACAAGCGCCTTGCCATGGGCAACGCTGCTCGCGCGCGAGCACAGCGCGAATTCGGCGAGAGCACGATGATCGACGGTTTCGAACGAGCGGTCACTGCTGCTGGCGATCGGACTAAGTGGACCGCGAAGTGACGGCCGTCGCCGAAAGCGTTCATCAACCGACCTTTGCGCACCGTGCGGAATACGCGGCGATTCGCGGCGCAGTGGCGGCCATGGAACGGCTCAGCTTCGTACGTGCGGGTCGCATTGGTGAACGCATCGGTCAGTTCGGTTATGCGCCACTCGGAATTCGGCGCGTCGTTGTCGAGAAGCAGCTCACCGCTGCATTTCCAGACCTTCCTCGGGACGAGATAGAACGCATCGCGCGCGCGTCGTACGCGCATCTCGGCCGCACGAGCGTCGAAACGGCAATCCTTCCGTCGTACTCCTCGGGCGAGATCATCGACTTATTCGAATCGGTAACCGGTTGGGAGTTAGTCGAAGAACGTCTCGCTCTCGGCAAGGGGCTGATCGTCGTCACCGGGCATTTGGGCAACTGGGAGCTGGGCGGCGCCTACGTCGCTGCACGAGGCTTGCCCATCGACGCCATTGCTCGGCACATGGCAAACCCGCTCTTCGATCGGTATCTCACGTCGACGCGACAGCAAATCGGAATGACGGTCGTGCACGATGAGGCGGCCGTGCGTCGCGTGCCGCGGTCGCTGCGAACCGGGCGCACCGTGGCGTTTCTCGTCGACCAAGGTGCAGTCGGGCTCGCATCAACTTGGGTACCGTTCTTTGGGCGCTACGCGAAGACACCGCGCGGTCCGGCGGTCTTTGCACTACGACTCGGAACGCCGGTCGTGTTTGGTGTTGCGTTGCGCGAACCGTCGGGGCGCTATCATCTCACCTTCGAGCCCGTCGAAGTTACGGAGACGGGCGATCGTGAAGCCGACGTCGATCGCATCGTCGCCGACTACACGGCCGTACTCGAACGTTGGGTTCGCAAAGCGCCGGAGCAATATTTCTGGCATCACCGGCGGTGGAAGCATCAACGTCCGGGAACACCGCGGGAACTCGGAGATCCACTATGAGTCGCGCGACGGATCGACTTGGCTCTGATCGACGCGCCTGGTTCGGCGTTGGGGTCATCGCACTGCTGGTGCTCATGGCGATCGCAGCTCCGCTGCTGGCGCGCCACGATCCGACCGGCGTCGACCTGATCAACTCTCTGCAACCGCCATCGAGCTCGCACTGGTTCGGCACCGACAACCTCGGCCGCGACGTGTGGGCTCGTTTCGTTTACGGGTCGCGCGTGTCGCTCTCCGTCGGACTCGTTTCGCAGGGAATCGCGCTTTCGCTTGGCGTGCTACTCGGGCTCATCGCCGGCTACTACGGTAAGTGGGTCGACGAATTCGTCATGCGTCTCGCTGATGTGACTCTGGCATTCCCGACGCTACTTCTGCTCATCGCCCTCGTTGCCGCGCTTCGGCCGTCGCTCACGGTCGTGTTCATCGCAATTGGCGTTGTCGGCTGGGCAGGCATGGCGCGACTCGTTCGCGGACAGGTGTTGGTCGTTCGCGAGTTGGAGTTCGTGCAGGCCGAGCGCGCCCTCGGCGCGCGCGACACGAGAATTCTCTTACAGCACATCCTCCCGAGTGTCGTTGCCCCGGTGGTGATCGCCGCGACCCTTGGCGTCGCTGGTGCGATCATGGCGGAGTCGTCGCTCTCCTTTCTCGGACTTGGCGTGCAGCCACCAACACCGAGTTGGGGCGCGATGATCGCCGACGGTCGCGACTTGTACCAGCTGCGACACGCGCCCTGGACGTCCGTCTTCCCGGGCCTGGCGATCGGCAGCGCCGTGCTCGGATTCAATTTGCTTGGCGATGCCTTGCGCGATGCGCTCGATCCGCGCACGATGCGCTCGACCATGCCAACCACATGACCTACGACGTCGAAGCGCTGCGGCGCGACGAGTTTCCCTGGGCGGCCGACGGCGAAACGATCTTTCTCAACCATGCGTCGACCGGACCTCTGCCGGCGCGCGCGGTGCGCGTGCTCAACGAGTGGGGACGGCTGCGAGCGAACCCGCACCGCATTGCGCACGATGTGCAGTTCGGCACGCTCGACCGCAGTCGCGAACTGATCGCTCAGATGATTGGCGCGAATTCGTCGGAGATCGCTCTCGCGACGAACACGAGCTACGGTCTGAACCTCGCCGCATTTTCACTCCCGCTCAAAGCCGGCGATGTCGTGCTGTCGCCCGATCTCGAGTTTCCGGCAAACGTCTATCCGTGGATGGCGCTCGCCCAGCGACGTGGCGTGGAGTACCGCCGAGTGAAGTGCGACGATGGTGTGCTGGACGTCGACCGCCTTTCGCTCGAGCTCGAGGACGAGCGCGTTCGCGCCGTCACCGTCTCGTGGGTTCAATTCGCGTCTGGCGCTCGCGTTGACCTCGAAGCACTCGGCGGACTCTGTCGCGCCATGGGCGTCTACTTCATCGTCGACGCTATTCAGGGCCTCGGACCGCTGACGATCGATCTATCGAACACTCACGTCGACATTCTCGCGTGTGGCGCTCAGAAGTGGCTCCTGTCGCCATGGGGTTCGGGTTTCGTGTACGTCCGCAATGAGCTCATCGAACAGCTCGAGCCGCACGACGTGAGCTGGCTCGGCGTGCGTGGCGCCGACGACTTCAGTAGACTCACCGACTACGATCTGACTTGGCGCGACAACGCGAGAAAGTTCGAGTTCATCACGCTGCCGTTCCAGGACATGGCCGCGATGAATGCGAGTCTCGAACTCTTTCACGAGCTCGGGACCGCGGAAGTGTCGCGTCACATCATCGGTCTGGCCGACGAAATCGCCGAGTGGGCGCTGGCTCGGCCCGACGTCGAGCTCGTGACGCCGGCGCCCGCGGAGCGCCGCGGAGGAATTGTGTCCGTGCGCCCAGCCGACGCGAGGGCGGCGAGCGAGCGATTGAACGCCGCCAACGTCGCGCACTCCCTGCGTGAAGGCGCGATTCGGCTATCGCCGCACTGCTACAACACGCGCGACGAAATTCACGCCGCGCTCCAGATTATCGCGCCTTGATCAATCCGTAGCTGCGGGCACCCTTTCGCAGCAGGATGAATTCGCCACCGAGCAGATCACCGCTCGCCAACGGCTCGCGTTCGGGTCCAAGCCGGCTACCGTTCAAATAGACGCCGCCCTGTTGCAGCATCCGGCGCATATCGCCCTTGCTCTTGAATAGCGCGTCGGTGCCGACGCACGCGGCTTCGAGGGCGTCGTGAGTCGTCAGCTCGTCTTTCGGTTCGAGCGTGAAGACGGGAATCTCGAGCTGCAGCGCCACGAGGGCGTCGCGAGACAGCGTCGTGGGATCCGCGCCGCCAAAGAGCAATCCTGAGACTTCCTCTGCCGCGCGCAATGAAACGTCGCCATGGACGATGCGCGTGACCTCACCGGCCAGCATTCGCTGCGCCTCACGGCGTTCCGGATGCTCTGCCACGCCGCGCTCCAGCTCCTCGATCGTTGGACGATCGAGCAGGGTGAAGTAGCGGAGGTACCGGCCCGCATCGCGATCGTCGACGTTCACCAGAAACTGGTAAAACTTGTACGGCGACGTGAGCGACGCGTCCAGCCAAACGGCCCCGGCCTCAGTCTTGCCAAACTTGGTTCCCGCCGACGTCGTGACGAGCGGCGACGTGATGGCATGGGCGTCGGTTCCGAGTGTACGACGAATCAACTCGATTCCGGCGGTGATGTTCCCCCATTGATCGCTACCACCCATCTGGAGTCGAACGTTGTGACGTCGGCGCAACTCCAAAAAATCGTACGCCTGCAGCAGCATATACGAGAACTCGGTGTAGGAGATACCGCTTTCCATGCGGCCCTTCACCGAGTCCTTCTGCAACATGTAGTTGATCGTGAAGTGCTTGCCGACGTCGCGCATGAATTCCACGGCGCGCAAATCGACCAGCCATTCGGCGTTGTTGATCATCCGGGCGCCATTGCTGCCCGAAAAATCGAGAAAGCGCTCGAGCTGCTTGCGAATCGCCTCGGCGTTCGCCGTCACCGTTTCGATGTCGGACAGCGGGCGTTCGGCGGTCTTTCCGCCCGGATCGCCAATCAGGCCAGTTCCGCCGCCAACGAGTGCTACGGGACGATGCCCGTGCTTCTGCAATCGCACCAGCAGCATGATGACGAGCAGCGTGCCGATATGCAGGCTCGGCGCCGTCGGGTCAAAGCCGATGTACCCCGAGATCGGTCCGCTCGACAGCGCGTCACCGACTTCCTCGGTGTTTTGGTACAGCAAACCGCGCCAGTCAAGCTCGTCCAGTAGTGCATGCGTTCGCATGGCACAAAAATAGACTAGTAGCGGGGTGAACGCCTATGCCTACGATTCCGTTCACCCGAGCCTTCCGAGCCAAGCATCCGCGATTCTCGCGTACGCTGCTGCTCAGCGCGTCGTTCTTCGCCGCGTTCGTCCTCGGCTTCGCCTATGCGACGTGGGCCATGGTGTGCCGCGCCGGGCGCTGCCCGTCTGCCGAGACTCTCGACAACTACGCGCCGCACCAGACGTCCAAGCTCTACGCCACTGACGGGCAGTTCATGGCCGAGCTCGGACTGGAGCGACGCACGATCGTTCGCTTCAACGACATTCCACCGCTCATGCGCAACGCCGTCGTTGCGACTGAAGACAAGCGCTTCTACAAGCACGCCGGCATTGACTGGATTCGAGTGCCCGGCGCGCTGTTCGTCGACATCAAAAAGCGCACGTTCAGCGAAGGCTTCTCTACCATCACCATGCAGCTCGCGCGGAACATCTTCCCCGAGCGCATATCGCGCGACAAGACCCTCATTCGGAAAATCAAAGAGGCGAAGGTCGCGCGGGAGATCGAAGCGCGGTACTCGAAAGATCGTATCCTCGAGCTCTACTTGAATCAGATCTACCTCGGCAACGGGGCGTACGGCGTCGGCGCGGCGTCTCAGCGGTACTTTGGCAAACCGATTCAACAGCTCAACGTCGCCGAGATCGCACTGCTCGCTGCGCTCCCCAAGGGGCCCGAGCGATACAATCCGAGAAAATTCCCCGAGCGCGCGAAGCAGCGACGAAACGTCGTCATTTCGCTGATGCGCAACTCCAAGCTGATCGACGCGTCCACTGCCGCGCAGGCCGAGGCGTATCCGCTTCATCTGACGTCGCAGGTCGAAGCCGCTACGCCCGCGCCGTATTTCATCGAATGGGTTCGTCAGCGGCTCGAAGAGCGTTTTGGCCAGGATCTCTATGAAAAGGGCTACAAGGTCTTCACGACGCTCGACCTGAACATGCAGGCCTCGGCCGAACGGTCGATGGAACAGCAGATGCGGGCGATCGAGAACGGACGCTACGGCTCCTACCCGCACGTCTCCTACGCGAAGTACATGGCGCGGACGGATGCTGAGACCGATCGCGCATCTGCCAACTCGCCGTACCTCCAGGGTGCGTTCATCGCGCTCGAGCCGCGCACCGGCGCCGTACTCGCGCTCGTTGGCGGCCGTGATTTCGACGACAGCCAGTTCGACCGCGCCATCCAATCGGTTCGTCAACCCGGCTCGACCTTCAAGCCGATCCTGTACGCGGACGCCGTTCAGAATGGACGACCGCTGTCGTACATACTCGACGACTCGCCGTTGACGGTGCCGCTCGGAGGAAATTCGACGTGGACGCCGCAGAACTTCGAGGGGAACTTCGAAGGCAAGATTCCCATGCGGCGCGCGCTCGTGGAGTCGCGCAACGTCCCCACGATCGCGCTAGGAATGGAGCTCGGCGTCCCAAGTGTCATTGCCGAAGCGAGAAAGTTCGGTCTCACCACGCCAATTCCTGAATATCCGTCGATCTTCATCGGCGCAGCGGACGTGTATCCGATCGAAATGGTGTCGGCGTACACCGCCTTCGCCACGCTCGGTACGCGCTCGAAGCCAAACCCGATTCTGCGCGTTGAAGATCAGGACGGAAACGTCGTCTGGCAGCCGGAGCCGACAACCGCAACGGTCATGACGTCCGAAGAGGCGTGGCTCATGGTGAGCATGATGAAGGATGTCGTGCGCCGTGGCACTGCAGCGGGTAGTGTCGGTTCGCAGATTCGATATCCCGCCGGCGGAAAAACTGGTACGACGAACGACGGCGCCGACGTCTGGTTCATCGGTTATACGTCCGACATCGTTGCCGGTGTTTGGATGGGCTTCGACAAACCGCAAAAGATCAAAGCGAACGCGCAGGGTGGTGTGCTCGCCGCGCCCGTGTGGACATCGTTCATGAACGACGTCTACAAGAAGCATCCGCTGCCAAGCGATTGGTCGATGCCCGGCAACGTCGTGACCGTCGAGATCGACGGCTCGACGAACATGCTCGCGACGCCGTACTGTCCGCGCGACGCCGTAATCAAAGAGTTCTTCATTCGCGGTACCGATCCCATCATACCCTGCGACGTGCATCTCGCGCCGCTCGCTCCAGACACGTCGGGCGTAACGGGCACTTATCCGCGAACGTCGCTGCCGCCGAGCACTCTACCGGGAGACACCTCGCGTCGCCCGCGAGACAGTGCGATCTTTCCAATACCGCCGCGCGACACGTTGCCGTCGAGCTTGACGCGTCTGCGCGACTCCCTGCGGCTCCTGGATTCCGCGCGCGCTCGCCCTCGGCCCGTTCCACCCGATACCGGTCGCGTGCCCTAAGCAACGACTCATTCGCACGTCATGACTTGGCAGCCAACTGACTGCCACGCGCACTCGAGGTATTCGGACGGCGAGCTCTCGGTCGCTCAGGTGATCGAGCGCGCCAAGCAACTTGGCGTCCGCCCATCGCTCGCCGACCACATCTCGCGCGACGTCAGCAAAAGCATCAAGAGCGTCGGCGCCGCGCGGCAGTACGTCGAGGACCTTGCGAGGTTCGACGTTCTTCGCGCCGGCGAATTCTGTTGGCACGACGAGCTGTGGCGCGAATTGCCGCCCGATGTCGTCCGTCAGTTCACGCATCGCCTCGGGTCGCTCCACGCCGTGCGAATGCCCGATGGCACACTCGTGCACGCCTTCTGGTCGCAGACTCCAGCCGGTCTGACGGTGCGCTCGTACATGGATGCGCACCTCGCATCGCTCGAGTCGCTCGCGCGCGAAATGCCCGTCGATATTCTGGCGCATCCTACGCTGGTTGCGCTGCCATTTCGCAAGATCGACGTCGACGAGCTTTGGACCGAGGAACATGAAACTCGAATGGTCGAGGCGCTCTTCAACGCTGGAATCGCGTTCGAGATCTCTACTCGCTATTGGCCGCACGAACGACTCGTCCGACGCGCCATTGCTCGCGGGGTTCGAATCTCACTGGGCTCGGACGGGCACACCCTCGCCCAGATCGCCGAAGTGAGCCGGCCACTCGCCCTCGCTCGCGAACTCGGCGTTCCCGACGACGCGTTGTACGATCCCGATCGACACGGTTCCAAAACGCACGCCGGCCTCGCGGTGCAAGCATGATTCGCTACCGTGCTCGCTGGGTCGTGCCGATTTCATCGCCGCCGATCGCCAACGGCGTCGTCGTGGTCGACGGTGATCGAATCGACTTCGTTGGGTCGATCGAGGAGGCACCCGCTGGCGACGATGTCGACCTCGGCGACGTCATCCTGATGCCCGGCCTCGTGAACGCGCATTGCCATCTCGAACTCACGGCAATGCGCGGGTTTCTCGAAGATCTCGACTTCCGGCGCTGGATCGTGCGACTCACCGGTGCGCGTCGCGCCGTTCTCGATCGCGACGCGCTGCTCGATTCAGCGCGGTACGGACTTGTCGAAGGAATCAGCGCGGGCGTTACGACTTACGCAGACACGTGCGACTCTGGCGTCGTACTGCAGGCCATGCGCGAAGCTGGCGTTCGCGGCGTGATGTATCAGGAGGTGTTCGGTCCCGACCCGGCGCAGTGTGAGGCATCGATGGCGGGACTTCGAGAGAAGGTTGCCGGCCTTCGATATCTCGAAACGCCGCTCGTACGCGTGGGCATCTCGCCTCATGCGCCGTACACCGTCTCCGACGATCTCTTTCGCGCCGCCGCGGCGCTCGCGCGCGAACAGCATCTCCCCATGGCGATCCACATCGCCGAGAGCGAGCTCGAACGCGCGTATGTCGTCGAAGGCGCCGGTCCGTTTGCCGACGGACTGCGCCGTCGTGGAATCGCCGTATCGTCGCGCGCCGAGTCGCCGATCCAACTGCTCTCGACACTCGGCGTTCTCGACGTGGCGCCGTTGCTGATTCACTGCGTCCGCGTCGATCAGCGCGACATTCGAACAATTGCCGCCGCGCACGCTCCGGTAGCGCATTGTCCGGTGTCGAACGCCAAACTCGGGCACGGCGTCTCGCCGGTGGACGAACTTCTCGCCGCCGGAGTCGTCGTAGGGCTCGGCAGCGATTCGATGGCGAGCAACAATCGGATGGACCTCCTCGAGGAAGCCCGAGTCGCGCTGCTCAGTCAGCGCGCGCGCATTGGATCGTGGGAAACGCCGGACGCGATCGACACGTTGGCGATGGCCACGATCGGCGGAGCGCAAGCGCTCGGTTTGGGCGAGGTGATCGGAACACTCGACGTTGGCAAGCAGGCGGATCTGGCTGCTTTCCGAATCGATCGAGTTGGTCCGACGTACGACCCAGTGACCGCTGCAGTGTTCTCGCTGACAGGCGCGAACACGGACTTTGTGAGCGTTGCCGGTCGTGTTCTGCTGAGAAATGGCAAACTCGTCGAGCCGCGCGACGGTCTGGCCGACCGCATGCAGACATTAGGCAATTCGCTCGGTACATGGCTGTCGACAGGCGGCGAAATGGGAAGCGTCGCCTGAGTGACGTGATCGGTACGGTATCTTGTCGCCTCACTGACACCAGCATAGCTTGCTATAGAGAACGTCATTCCCCGACACGTGCGGTGTGCACGCGATCGGGAGCGCGGTGCCGCTTACCATTCCCGCTCCCGCCCGAAGCCCAAGGCGGGAGTTCGTGTACCGGCCCTCGGAGGTGTTCGTGGTCGTTGGCTGTCTCGCACTCAACGCGTCGTATGAACCGCTGACGATGGTCCCGCTTCGTCGGGCCCTTCGCCTCGTGATCGACGGAAAGGCCGAGATCGTCGAAACCGATTTCGACAAAGTCGTCCGGTCCGAGCGGCTCACCATGCCGCGCCCCGCGGTCATACGACTGACGAAGTTCATCCACGTCCCGCGCCGCTTCCGGCGGCAGGTGACGAACACGTTCCTCTTCGCCCGTGACCACTACATGTGTCAGTACTGCGGACGACACATCACGGAGCTGAAGCAGCGTGAAGCGCTCACGCGCGATCACCTGATTCCGCTTTCTCGTGGCGGGTCGAACGAATGGACGAACGTGGTCACGGCGTGTAGCCCGTGTAACACGCGGAAGGGCAATCGCCTGCCAGAGGAGATCGGAATGCACCCGACGTCGCATCCGGTCGAGCCGCACTTCGTGCACCTCAGCTGGGCCGTGCGCCGTCTCACGCCAACCCAGGCGCGATACATTCGCACGTTCTACGGCAGCGAAGTCCTGCATCACCTGGAGCAGCTCGAACACAGGACTGCTCGGCACTAGGCGTAGGGCGCCAAGCGCCTACGGCACGACGAATACCCCTGATTGCTGCACGATCCTCCGCTTGTCGCCGCCCAACACGCGTGACAGCAGGCTTCGCATTCCGCGGCCGACCGCCGAGAGCGGATTGCTCGACCCCTGCGACTTCGTACCGCGAACCCAATGCTGAACGGCGTCCAGGTCCGTCTCGGTGAGCGCCTGCACTTCGACGGTCAGGTTGTAGTAGTACCGCCCCGATCGATCTGGACGAAGAGCAACGCGATACGGTTTCTCCAACTGCGATTCGACCGCGGTGAGCGAAGGTAGCGCGCCAAAGTTTTCGAACAACTGGTCGCTCTGACGCACGAGATTGAACATCTGCTTGGTCGGTTCGTACTGAACGAGCACGCCCCACTCTGCCCGGTCGACCAGGTCGGCGAACAAGCCGCCCGCACGCCACAATTCCAGACGGAAGCGAATTCCCGTCGGGAAGGCGCCGTTGACGAGAAGATCCCGCGTACTCGGATTGCTCAGCAGATTCGACACGATGATCGCGGGACCTTCGGTAATCGTCGTCGAATTGACGACGATCTCGAGTCGCGGATCCGTGCGCTGCGCGGCCAGCGGCACCGTGAATGGTGCCGCCGCAATCAACAATGAGAGCGCAAGCGCGAATCGCACGAGCTAGAAGCGGTGCCGAAGGCGCACGAAGAAATTCATCGGCTCTTGCGACGCCGAAATTGCCTTCGCGCCGTAAATCCCGATTCCGCCGAAGTCGAAGCCAGTGCCAACGTCGGTGCGGAACGTCGAGAACGGCGGAATCACTCCGCTTCCAAAGTTCAGCGCATCATGCGGCCGGTCGACGATCCATCCTCGGCCGCCGTCGAAGAAGACGACCCACGCGACATCGCCACGCGAGCTCTGATAGTGACGCGGCCAATCTTCCCAGAGGCTGGTGATGTCGAGGCGCAGATCTCGACGAAACTCGATCTGCGCGAGTGCGATGCGATCGCATAACGCCGGGCGCGCGATCGGTGACGTGCCAACGTTGCACGCGCCGACATCCGGTCCGGCGCGCGCGCTCCGAAAATCGAAGCCGGGTAGCGCGCCCGGTCCGTCGACCGAAAGCCTGCGCTCGAGTGGCAGCGGGTCGCCGTCGATCCAGCCGCCGAGCACGACCCGCATGTTCAGCTGTGCGACGGGGCCAAGGCGATTGTACCGGCGGAAGTCGAAGAAGCCGCGCGTGTAGGTGACATCGTCGAATCCGGTGCGTGGCCGGAAGCCAACGGGCAGCAGATTCGTCGACGTCGTACCTCGACCGTATTCCAAGTCGGTGCTCAGGTACCAGCCCGACCACGGATCTTCCGGATCGGTGCGCGTGTCGAATTTGAGGGAGATGTCTGCGAGGTGAAACAACCCCTCGTCCACGACTGGATTTGGACGCCACGGATCGTCGCTGTTGAACAGCGTGAATGGATTGCGCAAAACGCGCGAAGACCAACGCTCTTCGCCAAACGAACCGGTGAGGCTCAAGTTGCGCGCGCCATAGAGTGTGACGAACGCGTTGCCACCATGGCGCTGGTAGTAATCGCGATAGTCTCGGCGCGTTACGAACGCGGCCAGCGCGGTCTCGAGATCAGACAGCTGCCACGATTCCACGGGTTCTACGATGTTGAACGCGCTGCCGCCGACGCCGATTGCGCGCTCGCGTCCGACGCGTACTTCCGCGCGCAAATCCTGCCCGATATCGCTGCCTTCCGAACCGAAGCTGCTGCCAGTGCGTAGCACCGCCGCGCCGCTGAATCGAACGCTTCCCCACGGCGTCACACGATTCAGCGCCGGGCCAAGTGCTATTGGTAAACCCTCAACGCGGTTGTACGGGCCCGCCTGCACGACGCGAAGTACGTCGCTCCAGTTGCCCTCGCGATGACGCTCCAGCCTCCGCCACCAGATGATGTCGTCGCTCGCGGTCTGGTCAGTGCCAACGATGCGATCGCCCTCCTCGCGATACGCCAGCGACTGGCGATAAATGCGCGTACGTCCGCCAATGCGAGCCGTGTTCAAACCCGTGACCTCGCCCCCGACGACGAGGAGGTCGCCATCGAGCCGGGCGCTCGGAGCGATGGTCACGTCGCTATTCAACGCGAGAACATTTCCGGTGACATGTCCGCCGAGAATCAGCGGGCCGGTGCGCACCATGATGTCGCCGCGCACCTCACGGCCGGCGTCAATTTCCAAGCGGTCGGTTGCTCGCAGTGCCGTTGCACTCGCGCCATTCCATCGATCCACCACTTCGCGCCGGACTTCCAGCGGCAGCGGCTGTCGTTCGGGCGGCGACACCTCCTGCGCGCCGCCAGCCACCGGCATTGCGGCCAGCAGCAGCGTCAGCAATGTCCTACGCATATCGACTCTCGTTAGAGAATGTGAGGCGATCAGTCGTTCCCGACCGGAATCCCCAGTCGCCGCATCCGGCGATACAGGTTCGGCCGATCGGTCTTCAAGCGTCGCGCTGCCTCGGCCACGTTGCCGCTCGCCATCGACAGCGCGCGTGTGATCAGCACCCGTTCATAGTCGTCGAGCGTGTCGCTCAAGGAATTATCGAGTGACGACGGGTCGGGAAGGGGTGTATTGCGCGTGCGCGCATCGCGCTCGACCGGGAGAACTGCGGCGATGTCGTTCTCGGTCACCAACCGTCCGGCGTTCACGATCGCCAAACGCTCGACGATGTTCGCCAGCTCGCGAATATTTCCGGGCCACGCATACCGCGTCAGCGCGGCGACGGCGTCGTCGCTCCACGCCTGAATGGTCTGCCCGGTACGCATTCGGTGCAGCACCGAGAAATGCCGCACCAGCGCCGGAATGTCTCCCGGCCGCTCGCGCAGTGGCGGGAGTGGAATTGGTATCACATTGAGACGAAATAACAGATCCTCGCGGAAATTGCCGTCGAGCACGGCTTTCGCCGGATCCTTGTTCGTCGCCGATACGATGCGAACGTCCACGCGAATCGGTTTGCCGCCGCCTACACGCTCGATCTCCTTCGCTTCGATCGCGCGCAACAGCTTTGCCTGTGCTTCGGCGCCAAGATCGCCAACCTCGTCGAGAAACAGACTGCCGCGGTGCGCGAGCTCGAAGCGTCCAATGCGCCGGTCCGTCGCACCAGTGAACGCGCCGCGTTCGTGGCCGAACATCTCGCTCTCGACGAGATCGCGCGGAATCGCGGCGCAATTCACGCGAACGAATGGCCGGTCGCGCCGCTCACTCGCCGAATGGATTCCGGCAGCGACCAACTCCTTGCCGGTGCCCGACTCGCCGGTGATCATGACGCGGGCATCGGTCGGCGCTACGCGAGCGATCATCGCCCGCACCTGCATCATCGCTGGACTGTCGCCGATCATCTCGGCGCTCAGGCCGAGGTCGGCGCGCAGAGCCCGCGCTTCGCGCCGCGCCTGACGAAGCTCCAGCGCCGACGACAACGCGAGGACCACGCCCTCCGGGCTGAGCGGCTTTTCAAGAAAGTTGAACGCGCCGAGCTTCGTCGCTTTCACTGCGTCACTCAGCTCTGCGCGACCGCTCATCATCACGACGGGCACGTCGGGAAGCACCTCGCGCACGCGCGCCAATGTCGCGAGCCCGTCGAGCTCGCCCGGCATCATCAGGTCCAGAAGAACGACGTCCGGCTCAGTCTCCAGCGCTCGCGTCAGCCCGGTCGCGCCGTCGTGCGCGTCGCGCACCTCGTAGCCCTCGGCGCCGAGCAACGCGCCGACCATGCGCCGGATGTTCGGCTCGTCGTCGACGATCAGAACGCTCGGCATACGGCGTTACGACGACGTGTCCGACCGCGGAAGATGACGCTGCTGGTCAGCCATGAGTTTGGCCGAGAAGCGCTGCGCTTCCGCGATGCGTTCGACTTCAATGGCGACCGCTTCGACCGCTTGCTCGATCCGTTCGAGCCGCGCGGTGACGTCGGGCGATGACGCCGCCGGAAGTTGCGGGCCACGCTCCCATCGCCGCGTGAGTGCGCGAATGATCGGAATACCGAGCGAGATCAAGACGACGCTCGTAAAAAAAATCTTGACGATCTCGAGGACCGCCGGCGGGATGTCATCGGGACCTTGGAGCAACAGCAACGGGAGGTGTTGCATGATCACGACGCGCGCTCGGGAAGAGTCTCGTCGGCTTTCGCGCGTTCGGCCAGAAGCTTTGTCGTGAAGCGCTGCCCTTCGGCAATTCGCTCGACTTCGATCGCGATCGAGTCGATAGACTGTTCCATTCGCTCGAGACGATTCGTAAGGTCGTGTGGAAGCCGTGAGTCGTCCGGCGACCGCTCCATGCGGCGCGCGTAGGCTCTGGCGATTGGCGCTCCGATGATGGTCGCTGCGATGCACACGAACAGCGTGATCGGCACCATCATGACGTTAAACGGCATTGCTTCCTCCCCCTTCAGTGCGGCTGCCATCGACCGGCAGCACGAATCGTATTTCAGTTCCTCGACCCACCGCGCTGTCGGCCGCAACCTGACCACTATGCGCGAGTACGGTCTGTCGAGCAATTGCTAAGCCGAGTCCGGTTCCCCCGGGCTTGGATGTGACGTACGGATCCCAGATCCTCTCGAGTTGGTCGCTTGCGATTCCGCAGCCGGTGTCGGACACCGCAACCTCCACGGAATCTCGCCCATTCGCCACGGCGCGGCGAACGCGAACGCCAACGCGCCCGCCGCCGCGGCATGCGTCCACGGCGTTGAGCATGACGTTCGACAGCGCGCGGGCCAGCGCGTCGTGATGACCGTGAATCATCGGAACATCGTCGTCCACGTCGACGCTCACGTCGACATCCGGCGGAATCGTGGCGCGAGCGGTATAGCGCACGAGTTCTCCCACGTCGACTTCGGCGCGCGGTCCTTCGGGCAGACGTCCAAACTGGGCGAAGCTCTTTGCCATCTCCTCGAGGCGCTGCGACTCGATCGCCAGCACTTCCACCGTTTCTGCGAGCTCAGCCGGCGCGTCGCGTCGCAGCCGAGCGACCGCGAATCGGATTGGTGTGAGCGGGTTCTTCAGCTCATGCGCTACCTGCCGTGCGCTCTCGCGCAGTGCCGCCGCGCGCTCGGCTTCGAGTGCGCGCGCCCGGCCGAGCTTCAACTCGCCAGCCATGGTTCGCATTCGTTGGCGAAGGACTTCGAACTCTGGCGCACCACGTCGCGGTGGTGTGGTGGGCAGTGGTTCGCCCCGTCCGATACGTGCCGTCCATCCGACGATTTCCTGGAGCGGACGACTGAGACTTCTGCTCAGGTGCCCGGCAACGCGCGACGCGACCACGCCAATCACCAGAGCGACAAATACAGTGGCTAGGGCAAGGCGTTGCGCCGCCTTCCGGGCCATGAATTCGGTCTGTCTCGAGAGAACGACGCTCTGACGCAAAGTTTCCTCGTGCACGTCGAGCGCGCGGCGCTGCGCGTCCGTCAGGGGGACGTCGCGCATGGTCGTTGCCACCCGATCGCCGCTCGCGGCTGCACTGTCCCACGCTGCGGTTGCGCCCACGAACGGGAGCACGAACGAGCCGCTGGCGCTCCAGGCGAGCGAGGTCAGAATCGACGGGATGAGGGCAAAGCCCAGCAGGATCAAGAAGAGGCGGCCGCGGAACCCGACTCGCTTCACAGATGCTCCGTACGAAGTGCTCGCGACAGCGGTTTCGAGGTCAAACATACAGATTGTGCAGGGGCCCTACCACCCTTACACGCGTCCACGTCATGAAGACACATACTGACTATCTCACCTTCCAGACGAAGAAGCGCCAGGAGATCATCGATATCACTGATGATGTCGAGCGATGCCGAGCTACCGCGGGAATTCGCGAGGGAATGGTGCTCGTTTCGGCGATGCACATCTCGGCCTCGGTCTTCGTGAACGATCATGAGCCCGGCCTCTGGAAAGACATTCTGGACTGGCTGGAGCAGACGGTCGCCCCGTGGGAGCCGAGTCGCTACCGGCACAACGCCGGCACTGGTGAGGACAACGCGGCCGCGCACCTCAGATCCCTGACTATCGGGCATGAAGTCATGGTCCCAGTGACCGCTGGAGAGCTCGATCTTGGACCGTGGCAGCGCGTTTTTTATGGCGAATGGGACGGTCAGCGAGCCAAGCGGGTGATCCTCAAAGCGATGGGCGAATAACCGTACATTGGCTTTAGGTAGCCTCTCGGTCTAAATTGATGGTTCTGATCCGCAGACCCTTGC
Organism: Leucogemmata humicola; assembly: GCF_055379415.1. Lineage (NCBI taxonomy): Bacteria > Pseudomonadati > Gemmatimonadota > Gemmatimonadia > Gemmatimonadales > Gemmatimonadaceae > Leucogemmata > Leucogemmata humicola. The sequence goes on along the minus strand of NZ_AP040875.1, from coordinate 4,572,588 downwards.
ATGAACTCTAGACACTCCCATACGCCAACCCGGGCCCAGAGCGCGCTCATTCATCGCGGGCCCCAGGCGATGACGGTCGCTGCACACGTTGCGGCACCCATCCACGCCCCGAATGCCGCTCTCCTCATCGACTTCGACAATGTCACGATGGGGATCCGCTCCGACCTCGGAAAGGAACTTCGCAGTCTCCTTTCGTCGGAAATCATCAAGGGGAAGGTCGCCGTCCAGCGAGCATATGCTGACTGGCGCCGGTACCCGCAGTACATCGTTCCGCTCGCCGAAGCCTCGATCGATCTGATCTTTGCGCCGGCGTACGGATCGTCGAAGAAGAACGCGACGGACATTCGTCTGGCCATCGACGCCCTCGAGCTCGTCTTCACGCGCCCCGAGATTGGCACGTTCATTCTGCTCTCTGGCGATTCCGATTTCTCGAGCCTCGTCATCAAGCTCAAGGAATACGGCAAGTACGTGATTGGCGTGGGTATTCGCGAGTCGTCGAGCGATCTGCTCGTACAGAACTGCGACGAGTACTACAGCTACAACGCGCTCGCCGGTCTCGTGAAGGCCTCGGAAGACGAGCCTGCGCGCAAGTACGATCCGTGGGAGCTCGTCACGGAAGCGGTGCAGCGCATGAAGCGGAACAACGACGTCATGCGCTCCGATCGCCTGAAGCAGGTCATGCAGGAGATCGATAGCACCTTCGACGAGAAGAATCTCGGTATTTCAAAGTTCTCACGCTTCTGTCAGGAAGCGGCGCAGCGTGGTCTGCTCGCCGTGACGAAGCTCGAGAACGGCCAGCTCGAGGTCGATCTCCCGTCCGGAACGCCAACCGCACCGCCTCCGCAGTCCATTCGCTCCGAACCCGCTCCTGCACCAGCAGAGGGCGCGGAAGGTCCGCTGGGCAGCGAAGACCGTGGTCCCCGGCGTGGACGTCGTGGCCGCGGCGGACGTGGACGCGATCGTGACGGTCGTGAGCCGCGCCCCGATCGGTCGGCGCAGATGGAGACCACCGCGGAAATCGCAATCCCGACTGCGGAAGCCGTATCGGCTGAAGCGCCGGCTCCGGTTGCTGAACGTCCCGCGCAGCTCGAACTCGCGACTGATGTCCGCACGGCGTCACCCGATTCCGGCATTGGCTTGGCCGGTGAACGTCTGACCCGCGCAGAAGCATTCGATCTCGTTCGTCGCACGGTCGGCGATCTCGCGCCGGGCGACGAAGCAGTGCGCGCAAGCGAAGTTCGTCGGCACGCGCGTCAGCTTCTCGGTCGCGACTCGGAAAGCCTCAGCGATCGCATGTTCGTGCGCATTCTCAAGGACGCACACGATAGCGGCATCGTCGATCTGCGACGTCGTGGCGATGATTTCGATGTCGCGCGCGCGGTCGAAGCAGCACCAGTCGCCGAGCAGGTTGCACGGAGCGAACAGGCGGCGATTGCTGCCGCCGCTCCGGCGCCGTCGGCACCGGCACCGCGAATTGGAATGGGGCATCGCGCTGGTGGCGCTCGCGGACGTTTGTCCGCACCACCGCCAGGGCTGTTGTCGATCGGTGTGGTAGAAGACGTGCCTGCCGTGCCCGCTGCGGAAGCACCGGCGCCTGCACCGAGCGACAACGGCGAAACTCCCGCAGCAGCGAGCGGTCGTGCGCCGCGAGGCGGACGTGGTCGCGCGAGGCCTGCCGCAAAGAAGGCGGTCGAAGTCGCGGCGCCAACTCCCGCAGTCGAGGTGCCGGCGGCCAAAGCCAAACGAGGGCAGCCGGTCGCAAAGAAAGCCGCGAGTAAACCGAAGGCGAAAAAAAGCGCGCGCCCGAAGGATCAGTGACAAAGAACGCCGCGCCCAAAGCGCGGCGTTCTCTTTTCGGGCCGCCGCTTCCACGGGACTTCTATAATCGTCCTACCGAACTCGTCGCGCGCGAGCTCCTCGGCACCGTCTTGGAGCATCGCACCGCCGACGGTGTTACCGCTGGCCGTATCGTCGAGACCGAGGCGTATGTCGGCGAGCACGATCTCGCCTGTCACGCCGCCGTCGGCCGCACCGTGCGCACCGAAGTGCTCTACGGCCGACCTGGCGTTGCGTATGTGTATTTCATCTATGGGATGTACTGGTGCGTCAACGCGGTCACGCGAGCGCTGGGCGAGCCGAGCGCGGTGTTGATTCGTGCGCTCGAGCCGCTCGCCGGAATTGATCTGATGCGGCGGCGGCGCCCCACGGCGCGTCGCGACATTGATCTCACCAATGGGCCGGGAAAACTCTGCCTCGCGCTCGCCATCGATGGAACGAGCCATCGCCGGTCGCTGCAAACGTCTCCGTTGTTGATTCGTGCTGGCGAAACCGTCGCCGATGCAGACGTGATCGCCACGCCGCGCATCGGCATTACAAAGTGCGCGGATTGGCCGCTACGGTATTTCGTCGCCGACAACCCGTACGTTTCCAAAACACCGCCAGGCTTTCCGCGAACGACATTCTCGAAATGACAAAAGGCCGACCCATTGGGTCGGCCTTTGTCATTCAGTCGAACGATCGATTGTTAGTCTTTGTCGATCGAGCTGCCAACGTTGTACCGAAGCCCGAGTTCGTACGCGAAGTTCCACGCCCGTCCGTTGTACAACAGGAACTGCTTCTGTGATGGGCTCAGCGATAACTGCCCGAAGACTGAGAAGTATCGAAGGCGATACTGCGCGCCACCCATGAACAACGGAGAGAACGCGACCTTTTCGTCCTGGATGATCTGCTGCGTGAAGTTCAGCTGATCGACCGTCGAGAAAACGCCTTCAGGATGAATCGTCGCGATTTCGCTCAGCGTGAATCCGGCGCCGACATACGGATGCCAGCGGCGAAATTCTCCCGGGTATCCCATGGCAGCGACTTCGAAGCGTCGAAGATTCTTCACGGAGATCGCGCGGAATCCGCTGTCGACCGTAAACGGATCCTGAAGCGTGAACGAGTGCTGCGAGAAGAACGTTTCCGACGCGGCCATGTACACGCCGCCGTGCGTGCGTGTGATCAGCCAGTCCACGCCAACGGTCGGGGCCTGCACGTACTTGCCACCGCTGTCAGCGAGCGTGAAGCCGCCGGTCTTGATTCCCCAAAACCACGCGTCCTTGAATTCACGGCCGGCCTGCGCGGCGGCCAAAGTTGGCAGCGTCGCAATGACCGCGGCGGCGATCGTCAAGGTACGGAGCTTTCGCATACGATTCCTCGGCAAATGATATGAAGCGGTACTCGTTCCATGAGTCGGACGACACATCGTTCTGAACAGTCACGCTCGCTTCGCGAAAACAAATGCGAATGTGATCAATGCAATTCTGCGGTGTGATGAGGCTCACAACGATGCTGCATACCTCTCGCCGTAACAGTATCGGATCGTTGCAGCCGATACTTAAAAAGCGAGCCGGGCGCTGTGCGCCCGGCTCGCTGTCGAGACCCGCCTCGTATGAGTGTTTACGAATTACTTGATGATGCCGAGCTTGGTACCAACGGTCTTGAATGCTCGGATCGCCTCGTCGAGATCGTCTCGCGAGTGTCCCGCGGAGATCTGGCAGCGGACTCTGGCCTGACCGTGCGGAACGACCGGAAAGCCGAAGCCGGTCACGAACACGCCCTGGTCGAGCAGCATGTCGCTCATCTGAATTGCCGCCGACGTCTCTCCGACGATGATTGGAATGATCGGCGTCTCACCGGGTAGCGGTTTGAATCCCGCTTCGGTGATCTGGTCGCGAAAATAGCGCGAGTTGTCCTGGAGCTTCTGAACGCGCTCTGGATGTTGCTCAACGTATCGTACCGCGGCGAGCGCACTCGTCGTCACCGTTGGCGGAAGAGCGTTCGAGAATAGCTGCGGACGTGAGCGCTGCGTGAGATAATCGGCGAGCGCATGCGATCCAGCAACGAATCCGCCGGCCGCGCCACCGAGGGCCTTACCCAATGTCGACGTGATGACGTCGACCTCGCCGAACACACCGAAATGTTCGGCCGTTCCGCGGCCAGTCTTGCCGAGCACACCGGTGGAATGTGAGTCGTCCATGACGACGATCGCATCGTGATCGCGCGCAATCTGTAGGATGTCAGGCAGCTTCGCGATCGCGCCTTCCATCGAGAACACGCCGTCCGTCCAAATGATGCGACGTTTGGCTCCTTTGGCCTCGATCAGCTTGGCGCGCAGGTCGTCCATGTCGCTGTGCTTGTACACGGCCGTCGTGCACTTGGAGATTGCCTTCGCGAGCCGCATTGAATCGATGATCGACGCGTGATTCAGTGCGTCGGAAATGATGAAGTCGCCCTCCTGCGCCACCGTCGCCGTGAAGCCTTCGTTCGCGTTCCACGCCGACACGAAGCTCAACGAAGCCTCGGTGCCGACGAACTTGGCCAGGGCATCCTCGAGCTCGCGGTGGATGGCAAACGTTCCACAGATGAAGCGCACGCTCGCCGTGCCGGCGCCATATCGCTTGAGGCCATCGATGCCCGCCTCGATGACGCTCGGCTCATCGCAGAGCCCGAGGTAGTTGTTCGATGACAGAATCAATACTTCGCCGCGCCCCTCCATCTTCACGCGCGCGGACTGCGGCGAGTCGAGGTAGTTGAGGCGCTTATAAACCTTGTCGGCCTTGAGCTGATCGATCGTCTGCTCGAGCGACGCCGTGAATTGCCGGTTCAACGTCATATCTGTCTCCAGGACCGCGACTCTCGCCGGGTCTCGTCTATGCGATCTCGAAAATGACCTTTCCGGCCTCGCCGGACTTGATCACGCGAATGGCCTCGTCCGATTCTTCGAGCGGGAACTTGTGCGTAATGACTGGCGTCGGGTCGAACTGCCCTGAGCCGAGGAAGCGCGTCATCGCCAGCCAGGTGTCGTACATGCGGCGACCAACGACACCATAGATGGTCAGTCCCTTGAAAATGATTTCCGTCGCGAAGTCGATATCGATGGGCTTGGACGGAATGCCGAGCATCTGCACTCGGCCTCCTACGCGCACCAGGGAGAACGCCTGATGCACCGCCGACGGAACGCCCGACATCTCGAGCACGACGTCGACGCCGAGTCCGTCGGTGTGGCGCTTCACGACAGCTTCTGCTTCGCTCGGATGAACGACGTCGTCAGCGCCCATACGCCGCGCCAATGCGAGTCGCGTGTCGTTCACATCCGACGCGATGACGCGTGACGCGCCCGCCGCCTTACAGATGCCAACCGCGAAGATCCCGATGGGTCCACATCCGGTCACGAGCACCGTCGCGCCGGGAATTTCGGCCGTCAGCACTGTGTGGAATGCGTTGCCCATCGGATCGTGAATACCGCCGATGTCGAATGAGATATTGTCGGCCAAATGCCAGACGTTGGTCGCCGGCATCGCGATGAATTCGGCGAAGCAGCCGTCGCGATCGACGCCAATGATCTGCGTGTGCGGGCAGACGTGGGAGTTCCCAGTGCGGCAGAGAAGGCAGCGTCCATCGACGATGTGCCCCTCGGCCGTGACGCGATCTCCGACGGCGACATCGGTGACGAGGCTGCCAACGCGAACGACTTCGCCGGCGAATTCATGACCGACGACGATTGGCGGTTTCACGCGTCCACTCGCCCATGCGTCCCAGTCATAGATGTGTACGTCGGTACCACAGACACCAGCGCGACGAACCTTGATCAGCACCTCGTCATCGCGAATCGTTGGATCCGGAACGTGCTTTAGCACGAGACCTGGTGCGGCTTTTTCCTTCACAAGCGCTTTCACTCGCGCATGCTCCAAGTAGATGTGAGTTGCGGCGCGCAGCACGCATCAGCGGTGCGACATCCGCGCTGGAAACCTCGCACGGCTCCATGAACGACGGAAGGTCCGCATGCAGACACCATTGCGTGTGTATTCGGCCATTCCTATATTCGCGTGACGGCACTAATGACATGCAAACGCACTTGATCGCGTTTTGACGTGTCGCATGGAACAGACGAGGGTACTGCGTGGGTCAAACTCGACGAGAGTTCATCAAGTCGACAACCGCCGCGGCAGCGATGGCAGGATTCGCTGCACAGTCGTCTACCGGTCGCATTGCGACCGACGCTCTCGTCTCTGCGTCGTCTCCGTATTCGTCGGTCGTCGCTGCCGAACCCAACGTCAAAGAGCTCGCGATGGTCGCTCTGGACGCCGCGAAGAGCGCGGGAGCTGATTACGCCGACGTTCGCTTCGCCCGCAACCGCAGTCAGAACCTCTCCGCGCGCGAACAGCGTGTTTCGGGCGTTTCCGACAACGAGACCTACGGCTTTGGTGTTCGCACGCTCGTCGGTGGTTCGTGGGGCTTTGCTGCCAGCCGCGACCTGACGCGCGAAGAAGCGTCGCGCGTCGCCAAGCAGGCAACCGCTCAAGCAAAGGCCAATCGCTCGGCGCTCGTTCGTCCGGTCGTGTTGGCGCCTGCGCCAGTCGTCGCCAACGGTTCGTGGAAGAGCCCCATCGAGATCGATCCCTTCTCCGTTGCCATCGAGGACAAGGTCGGTCTCCTGCTCGCCGCCAATCAGGCCGCGATGAGTGTGAAGGGCGCGCGCTTCGTCAACTCGAGCATGTTCTTCCTCCGCGAGGAAAAGACCTTCGCGTCCACGGAAGGCAGCTTCACGGTTCAAACGATCTACCGTACGCAGCCGGCAATGACGGTTACGGCTGTCGGCAACGGCGACTTCGCCACACGCGATTCGAACGAGATAGCGCCGCGCGGCCTCGGCTACGAGCACGTGCGCGACGCAAAGCTCGTCGAGAACGCGCCGAAGTGGGCCGACGAAGCCGTGCAGAAGCTGTCGGCCAAGTCGGTGGATGTCGGTCGCTACGACCTCGTGCTGCACCCCTCGCATCTCTGGCTCACGATTCACGAATCGGTGGCGCACCCCACTGAGCTCGATCGCGCCATGGGCTACGAGGCGAACTACGCAGGCACGAGCTTCGTCGCACCGCCTGAAAAGGTGCTCGGAACGCTGAAGTACGGCTCTGAGTTGATGAACATTCGCGGCGACCGCACGCAGGTCGGATCGCTGTCGGCCTGCGGCTGGGACGATGAGGGCGTGAAGCCCGAAGAGTTCGACATCATCAAGAAGGGCGTCTTCGTGGACTATCACACCACGCGCGAACAGGCGCTGTGGCTCGACTGGTACTACAAAAAGATCGGCAAGCCGACGCGATCGCACGGATGTTCGTATGCGCAGACCTGGGCCGCGGTCCAGTTCCAACGCATGCCGAACGTCTCATTGCTGCCGGGCGACAAGGATCTCGGTTGGGACGACCTCATTTCGGCCACCGATCGCGGCATCGCCATCATCGGCGACGGCTCGTTCTCGATCGATCAGCAGCGGTACAACGCGCAGTTCGGTGGTCAGTCGTTCTATGAGATCAAGGGCGGCAAGATCGTTGGAATGCTCAAGGACGTCGCCTATCAGATCAAGACGCCTGAGTTCTGGGCCAGCCTCGACATGATTGGCGGGCAAAAGAGCTACTTCATGGGCGGTGCGTTCGGTGACGCCAAAGGGCAGCCGGTGCAGGTGAATGCCGTCAGCCATGGCTCGCCGGTCACGCGTTTCCGCAACGTGAACGTCATCAACACCGGCCGAAGCGCATGACACTTCGGTCGCTGGCGATCAGCGCGCGCTATCTGTCGCGCGAAGAGTGCGAGGCGATCGCCAAGCGAACGCTGTCCTTCGCGACGGCGGAAGAGACCAGGGTCTTGATCAACAGCACCAGCATCGCGAACACTCGCTTTGCGGTGAATCAGATCTCTACGGGCGGCGATTCGTTCGATTCCGTCGTCACCGTCATCGCCAAGTTTGGCAAGCGCAGTGGGTCGTCGTCGACGAATCAACTCGACGATGATGGCCTCAAAGCCGCCGTGCAAATGGCCGAGCGCGTCGCAAAGCTCAGCCCAGAAGATCCTGAAGCGTTGCCGGAGCTCGGCCCGCAGAACTACAAGTCGGGGATCAATTGGAGCGATCTCACCGCCTCTCAAGATCCCGCGACGCGTGCAGATGCCGTGAAGCGCATCGCCGATCCGGCAAAGAGTGCGTCGCTCGTATCCACCGGCTTCATGGAAGCGATCACCGGCGCGCAGGCAATCGCCAATAGCAAAGGACTATTCGCCTACAATCGCTCAACGGCAGCCGTACTGACCACCACCGTCCGCACGCAGGATGGAACAGGATCAGGTTGGGCTGGGGCGACGCATCACGACTGGAATCGCATCGATCCATCCAAACTCGGTGCGCGTGCGACGCAGAAAGCAAAGGCGTCGATCAATCCGGTCGCGATCGAACCAGGCCGATATACAGTGGTGTTCGAGCCAACTGCCGTCGGGAATCTCGTCCAATTCATCACTGGTGCGTTCAATGCGCGCGCTGCCGATGAAGGACGTTCGTTCTTCTCTTTACCCGATGGAAAGAATAAGATTGGACAGAAGGTTGTCGACGAACGCGTGACGATAACGTCCGATCCGTTCGATTCCGACGTTGCGGGATCACCGTTTAGTGGTGACGGATTACCAACGCAACGCGTCGTATGGATTGAGAACGGCATCGTAAGGACACTCAACTACGATCGGTTCTGGGCGCAGAAGAACAATCGCGCGCCAACAGGATCGGGCGGATCGATAAGAATGAGTGGCGGGACGACGTCGATCGATGATATGATTCAGAACACGCAGCGCGGATTATTGGTAACGCGCTTCTGGTATTTGCGGCCGGTGGATCAACGCACGATTCTGTACACCGGTCTGACCCGCGACGGAACCTTTTTGATCGAGAACGGAAAGATCACGAAGCCGGTAAAGAATCTCAGATTCAACGATTCCCCCGTCTTCATGCTCAACAATCTGGAAGCCATGGGCATTCCTGAACGAGTCAGCGCCAGCGAAGGCGGCGACCCGGGTCAGGCTATCATGGTTCCGCCGATCAAGGTCCGCGATTTCAATTTTACCAGCTTGAGTGACGCCGTATGATGGAGCAGTACCTCAGACTTCACGCGCCTCCGCGGAGGAGCGTGTAGCGGGGACCTGAGCGCTTCAGGCGCGAAGGTCGTCGTCTCGCTGGTCCACCGGGGGATCAGATGAGAGCAAGAACCTCCATGAATGGAGAGATCACAATGGCTGCAAAGAAAGGTGCCAAAAAGGGTGCAAAGAAGGCGGCGAAGAAGGGCGGTCGTAAGAAGGCTGGTCGCAAGGCTGCCAAGAAGCGCCAGTAGATTGTTCGACGCTTGAAAAGGGAAGCCGGCCTTCGGGTCGGCTTTTCTTTTTCCCCCAACTCCAACCGTTGCTGTCAGCGCGCGTATCGCGCGCCCGCCAATTCGAGAATCCGCGCGAGGAGCGCGTCGTACTCCATTCCGCCCTGTTTGGCGGCCCGAGCGAATTCGCTCTCTCGCTCGAGGTAGCAGTTCGGGTTCACCTCGATCACGAAGATCTCGCCTGCGTCGGTGACGCGCAGGTCGATGCGCGCGTAGTCGCGCAGCCGCAACGCGTGGAATGCCTCGACGGCTATCCGCTTCATTCGCTCTTCGAGCTCAGGATCCAGCGCGGACGGAAAGATCGAACGTGCGCCGTCAAACTCGGCGCCCTTTCCATCTCCGTCATCGCCCCATTTTGCCGCCCAACTCGCGATTCTGGGTCTGTCGGCCGGAAAGTCCGTGAAATCCAGTTCTATCACGGGAAGTGCTTCCGCGTTCGCATTCCCCAACACGCCCACGTAGAACTCGCGTCCCTCGATGTACTGCTCCACCAACACCGGTTGCTGATACTCGGTCTGCAACTCGCCGATGCGCGAGAACAGATCCTTGAGCTCACGCACCACCGACGCGGAGGTGATTCCAAGCGAGGCATCTTCCTGTGGGGGCTTCACGATGACGGGGAACGTGAGATCGCCCGCCCAGTCGAGCGCGCCACGATACAGCGTCGCGAACTCCGGCGTCTGAATTCCGTGAAAGCGAAGCACCTTCTTCGTCAGCGTCTTGTCGCCGGCGAGCAAGAGTCCCGCGGGGCTCGACCCCGTATAGTGCAAACCCATGAGGTTGAGCAGCGCCGCCACGTTCGACTCGAGCGCGCTTTTTCCGCCGAACGACTCTGCGACGTTGACGATGAGATCTGCCTGGCACCGCCGCAATGCCGCGACGATCTGCTCGACCTCACAGTCGACCACCACGCGCTCAACGTCGTGCTTGAGCGCGCACAGGGTCTCACGGAGTTGTTCGAGCAGTGGGTCGACCGGCGGCTCCAGCGCGTCCGCCGTGTGGAGCACGACGATCTTCATGCCGCTCCGGCGGTGCCGCGCGTACCTCGCGACGTTCTACCGAGCATTCGGCTCGAGCGATGGTTCATCACGACGGCCGTTGCGAACGCTGTGAGCTCGATGAGCGTTGCCGCATCAAGGCCACCGACCCGCAGGTCCAACTCCGCCGCTCGACGCGCCAGATGATCGATCAGCGTGCGCGTCACGCCCGGCCCCTCGCTCGTCCAGTACGAGATCCGTGATACCACTTCGCGATAGTGCCGATGGATGAACCACTGCGCCGGTTCTCCCGCCGGCGCCTCTGCCGAGCTCACGAAGATCCCGCGCAGGTCGCCATCGAACTGCCGATCGTCTTCGATCGGCGCACGATCGTCGATCGAGGCGTAGTGCTCGGCCAGCGTGTAGGTCATCGCGTCGACGGGAAGGTCCGATCGCGTCGGTGTAACCGTCGGTCCACGCTCATCGCGTAGCTCGGCCATCACGCGATCGACGTACTCGAGCTTCGCGAGCGCCGGCCACTCGGCGTACAGCGATCGCCAGTCGAGCCCCGGCGTCATCCACACCGCGAACGTTTCGGCAAAATCCTCATCGGGATGCTTCTGCGCGTACCAGCCGAGGATGTGTCGAACGAAGGCGCGCGAGAATGGATCGGCGCGGTAGCGTTCGCGATACGGACGTGAGAATGGCCCGAAGAGAGAACGCCACTCGGGGCGTTCATAGAGTTTGAACGCATAGTTCACCGCATGTCCGCACTCGTGGCGCATGTACCGCATCGCCTCGGTGTCGTTCTCGACGCCCGATGTCATCTCTGCTTCGATCCGCTCGAGCCGATCGTCGACGAGATAGAAGGGCACGCCGATGAGCGGCACGCCGTCGGGACAGCCCCATTGGTCGCTCAGGTACACCACCGGGCGAAACGCGATGGACTTCGCCTCGAGCTCTGCGTACAGCTGCTCGACGAACCGCTCGACGCGCGAGCCCGGTATCGTCAGGCCGAGGTCGGAGATCTTCCGGCCGAGTAGCGCGTCGCGCTCCTGCTCCCACATGGTATCGTCGCTCACGTGGCGCTACGGGGGCAAACGGCGTACCGAGCCCAGAAATAAAGCAGCGGCGCCGCAATGTGCGGCGCCGCCGGTTGAACGATTTGAGTTATCTGACGGAACTGTTGCTATGCGACCTTGCTCCCGGGCTCGTCACTCGGCTCTGGCGCCGGTCCCCATACATAGGCAAAGAACGTCGGTGGCTGTTCGGCGTTGGCGCCGCGCGAGATCACGATGCCGATCGGTTCCTGATCCGGCGTGATCGATCTCTTTCCCTTCATATATATGACTCTCTACGCACATCGGTCCGACTGGACGCGGGCCCGGCGACGAGAACGGTTCGCCGCAACGGGCCAACGGCGGATCGGTGCCAATCACCGGCCGCAACGGACCCCATAAGCACCACCGGTGCCAGGTCCGCTTGATCGATTGAAGATATTTAGTGGTAACGACTTACGCGATAAACACCGGACTCAGCAAAAGACAGATTGTGTCTGACTGATACATTCAAAACGACACAATGCGTCGAAATGTGACACCAGGCTGAGCCGATTCTACGCTGCGCCCTTCTTCGCCAAGAAGGTCTTAGTCCGGTCGTCAGCGCGCTCGACCGTCACTTCCCATCCGCGGTATCGCGACCGCAGCTCCTCCAGCGACACCGAGCCGCTCACTCGGCCGGACCCAATGATCGTCTGCACGAGATGGACGCCGCCGTCCATCGTCGCCTGCTGCAGCGCATCGATCACACGGGCCCGTTCATCTGTGGTGAGACCGACGAGTGCGCCGAGGCTGACGATCACTGCGTTGAGCGGAAGCTGCGGCGTGAAGGACGCGAGATCACCAACCTGTGCGTGAACACGTCCGGCGAGTCCAGCACCGATCGCTGCCTGCATCACGCGTTCGAGTGCGTCGGCCTCTGCAGTAAGCGTCGTGACTTCGAGTCCGTTAGCCGCGAGGTAGAGCGCCGATGCTTCGTCTGACGCTCCGGCGACGAGTACTCGTCCTTCGCTTGCTGATGGAAGCGCGCGAACGAGCATGTCGTCCGGCCTCAATCCCCAATGCTCCGGGCGTCGCAGTTCGTCGATGAGCTTCACGCGACGACGACGCCACGTGTCGTACGCTGGCAATCGAAGTCGCTTGAAGATGATTCGATCGACCTCGTCGCAGAGCAGGAGTTCCGTAAGTGCGAACTGCGGTGCGGCAGACAGCGATGCCACCGCGTCGTCGCCAATGCAGAGCAGAACGCTGCGCGGAACGGACTCCTTGTAGTTCTCGATTTCCTGCTCGACGAACAGCTCGTACTCGTGCTTGAGGGAGCGAGTCGGTCGATGAGGGGTCGCCATGCCGCTCGGGGTCTTAGAGTTGCGCGTAAGGTAGACGTTACTGCTGTATGCGCAAGTGCTTATGCCGGTTCGATGTGCACCGTCACCTGCGACGTTCCGAACTCGTTCTCGATCGCGGCTTCGACAGCGTCGGCAACATGGTGTGCAGCATCGACCGGCGTTCCACCAGGTACCGCTATGGTTACCTCGGCGAATAGCTGACCTGACGCGGTCGATCGAGAGCGGATATTTCGCACTTCGACGATGTCCGCGATCCGCAGGACCACTCGGCGGATTTCGTCGGCGTCGATCGCGCGCTCGTCGACGAGGATGGGGATCGATTGCCGGAGAATGTGAACGCCGCTCCACGCAATGATCAACGCGACCGAAATTGCGAGCGGTGCATCCAGCCAGGGCCATCCCGCGCGAGCGAACACGAGCGACGCGAGTGCCACCAGCGTGACGAGAATGTCGCTTCCCGTGTGCGACGCGTCGGCGAGTAGGAATGCGCTGCCGAGCTGTCGGCCGCGGCGTCGTTCGTACCACACTACGAATACGTTTATGATGAGGGTGACGACGATGATACCGACGTCCACCTGTGTCACGCGCGCCGGTACCCGCCTCTCGAGGAGAGCCGACGCGCCCTGTCGAAGCAGCTCGAAACAGGAAATCGATAGAAAGACAACGATGCCCAGGACACCGAGCGTTTCGAACTTGTCGTGGCCGTAGGGGTGATCCTCGTCCGGGCCTCGACCGGCGACGGCTACCAGTGCGACGCCGATCAGATTGTTGAGCATGTCGAGCCCGGACTCGAGCGACGAGCCGAGTACCGTGAGAGACCCGGTTCGCAGGCCGACAATCACCTTGATCAGCGTGACGATGGCGTTGAAAACGAGAACGATGAGAAGCGTTCTGCGCACCGCCGGCGAGCGAGCGTCTATTTCCTGACGCGTGGGGCGGGGCGGTATTTGAGTCGAAGAAGACACGCGTGCAACTTGCCTTGTCGTGCGAGTGCGGGTCAACTGTAGCGGAGCGATTTGATGCCGGAGCTACCAGAGGTTGAAAGCGCCGTTCGTCGCGTTCGCGCGGCGTCGGTTGGGAAAACAATTCGTCGGGTCGACGCGCTGCATCCGGCGCTGCGCCGTCGCATCTCTCCGGCACGGTTGCGTTCGTTGCGCGGCGCGTCAGTGCGCGCTGTTGAGCGTCGCGGCAAACACCAGCTCTTCGTGCTCGATGACGGTCGTGTGTTGCACGCGCACTTTCGCATGACGGGCGACTGGACCCTCGATCGTGCGTCGGATGAGCTGCCGCGCTTCGCGCGCGCAACGATCACCTTCGATGACGATTCGCGCGTGGTGCTCGATGATCCGCGCGCGCTCAGCACACTCGAACTCCATCCCGCCAGCGCCCCGCCTGATCTTGGCCTAGGACCGGAGCCGGACGACAGCGCGCTCACGGCGGATGTTCTGCACGAAGCGCTGGCGAAGAAACGCGGGCCGATCAAACCGGTGTTGTTAGATCAGCGCGTCATCGCCGGGCTGGGCAACATCTACGCGGCGGAGGCGTTGTGGAATGCGCGCATTTCGCCGTCGGTCGGTGCGTCGACGCTCTCGCGAAAGCGCGTCGCGTCATTGCTCACAGCCATTCGTCGAGTCATCGACCGCGCGACGGGCGCGCGATATACCGATTCGTCGGTCTCTCGGCTCGCAGTGTACGATCGTGAGGGCAAGCCGTGTCGTCGCTGCCGCACGCCAATCGAACGGATCACACAGGCGGGCCGATCGACGTACTTCTGTCCGAGCTGTCAGGCGGAGTAGTGTGCAGCGATTGGATCAGTCGAGGACTTCGAGCAGCGCGCCCTTGAGGTATCCCGTTTCGGGAATCGTCACGATCTCTGGATGATCGAGCGGCTGTCCCGTTATCGCTCGCAGCGCGACGCGTCGCCCAGAGTCCGCGGCGGCGGCCTGAATCATCTCGAGAAAGAGTGGCTTGGTGAGATGGAAGCTGCAGCTCGCCGTGAACAACAGTCCGTTGCGCGAAAGGAGCTGTAGCGCACGGAGATTGATGTCCTTGTAACCGCGCATCGCGGCCGGGAGTGCGGCGCGCGTTTTCGCGAATGCAGGGGGATCGAGTACGATCGTATCGAATCGTGCGCCGGCCGCTGCCTGATCGCGCAGATAGTCGAACGTATCGGCTTCGACGAGCTCCACATTGGTGATTCCGTTTCGCGCGCAGTTATCGGCAGCGCGCTGGAGCGCGCTCGCTGACACGTCCAACGCGACGACCGAGTCAGCTCGGCGTGCGAGATGAAGTGCGAATGAGCCGTGATAGCTGAAGCAGTCGAGCGCGCGTCCGCGTGCGAGTTTGCCGATGAGCACTCGATTCTCTCGCTGGTCGAGGAACGCGCCGGTTTTTTGGCCGTGATGTGGTGCAGCGAGAAAGCGAATGCCGTGTTCGTGTACCTCGATCTCTTCGGGCACTGTGCCGCGCAGGAGCTCGACTCCAACGTGAAGTCGTTCTTTCGAGCGAAGTGCGACGTCGTTTCGCGCGAGAATTCCCTCAGGGTGAACGAGCTCTTCGAGCACGTCGACGATGGTATCGCGAAACGCCTCGAGTCCCGCGCTCATCAGTTGTACGACGAGCCATTTGTCGTAGCGATCGCAGATGAGCGACGGGCACGCGTCTCCTTCGCCGTGCACGAGGCGATACGCGTTTGCGTCCTTGGAGAGCTTTGAGCGGCGCGCGATCGCGTCACCGAGGCGAGTGCGCCACCATGCGTGGTCGAGTACGGCGTTCGCGTCGTGGTCGACCATGCGTAGCGAGATCTCGGACGCCGGACTCCAGAGTGCGACACCGATCGGTTTGCCACGGTGATCGTGCACGCGGACCGCGCCTGCTGGCGCGGACGGGCGGTGCACGACGTCGCTGCGGAAGATCCAGGGGTGTCCGCCTTCCCAGCGTCGAGCGCCTTTGGCGGACACAGTCGCGACATCAGCGCGCGCGTCGTCGGCGTCGATGATTGATGTGTCGCGTGGGGGTTGAACTCTGCTGTACGATCGAATAACCTTCTCGCCCTTTCGCACGTGATCGTGTTTGACGTTTGCGCGTGAGCGCAGCCGAGTGGTGGATGTGTCGCTGAGTTGCGGCGCAGGAATTTGCCGAAGCGCGACGCGCACCACTTGAAGATCGGGTGCAAATCCAATAAACTTCAAGGCTCACTGCGAATGTTTTTGAGTTCGCAGCACGAGACTTTCGTTGATGTTCGTAGATGGTGTTGACGTCGGCTGACGTCGACGTGACATGCTGTTTGATAACTGATGTTCAGGTAGATCGTGGGAAGTGAATCCTCATCGATGGGGCAGATGCGGAGCAGCGAGTGGCAGTTGTGCTCGTCTGTTGTGCATGTGTTTGATCGATGAATGATGGAAGTGGATTGCAATCATGAATGATTGCGACTCATGAGCAGTGCTTTGCTTGACATCATTTTGTAGTCAAGCGAGTGAAGGCATGTGGGGGATGCCTGGGCACACGGAGGCGATGAAGGCCGTGGTAAGCTGCGATAAGCTCGGGGGAGCGGCACACACGCACTGATCCCGAGATGGCCGAATGGGGCAACCCGTTGGGATGCGAGTCCCATCACCGTTTTCGAACGGAGCGAACCGGGGGAACTGAAACATCTCAGTACCTCGAGGAAGAGAAATCAAGTGAGATGGCCCTAGTAGCGGCGAGCGAACGGGCCTCAGCCTAAACCAGTCTCCTTGTGGGACTGGGGTTGTAGGACCCACAGGATCGATTGACGAAGGCAGGCGAAGTCCCTTGGAACGGGGCGCCCGAGACGGTGACAGCCCGGTAGCCGAAGCCGATGGGTCAATCGAGGTGGAGTTCCTGAGTAACGCCCGGTACGAGAGTCCGGGCGTGAAGCTGGGGGGACCACCCTCCAAGGCTAAAGACTCCCGTGTGACCGATAGTGGACGAGTACCGTGAGGGACAGGTGAAAAGCACCCCCGTGCGGGGAGTGAAAGAGATCCTGAAACCACATGCCTACAAGCGGTAGGAGGAGACTCTGGGGTTCGCCCTGGATGTTCTCTGACTGCGTGCCTTTTGCATTATGATCCGGCGAGTTGCTACTCGGGTGCGAGGCTAAGCTGGTCACCAGCGGAGCCAGAGCGAAAGCGAGTCCTGTAACGAGGGCGTCGAGAGTACCCGGGTGCAGACCCGAAGCCAGGGCGATCTACCCATGAGCAGGGTGAAGCTGCGGTAACACGCAGTGGAGGCCCGAACCGGTGTGGGTTGAAAACCGCTCGGATGACTTGTGGGTAGGGGTGAAAGGCCAATCAAGCCTGGAGATAGCTGGTTCTCCCCGAAATCTATTGAGGTAGAGCCTCGAGACATGTCGGCAGGGGGTAGAGCGACTGGATGGGCGCGGGGGCCAGAGCGGCCTACCAACCCCAACCAAACTCCGAATACCTGACCGATGGACCTCGGGAGGCAGTCGTTGAGCGATAATGTCCAACGGCGAGAGGGAAAGAACCCAGAGCCACAGCTAAGGCCCCGAAGTGGCCGCTGAGTATAGCGAAGGATGTGATCGTGCCGTGACAACGAGGAGGTTGGCTTAGAAGCAGCCATTCCTTTAAAGAGTGCGTAATAGCTCACTCGTCCAGCGTGATTGCGCCGAGAATGGTCGGGATTAAGCGGCCCGCCGAAGCTTGGCCTTCATTCTTTGAATGAGGGGTAGGGGAGCGTTCTGGGAGCAGTGAAGGGCCCGTGGCAAACGTTGGCCTGGAGCGACCAGAAGTGAGGATGCCGGAATGAGTACGCGCAAATCTGAGTGAAAACCTCAGACACCGGAAACCCAAGGGTTCCTGCGCCATGGCAATCAGCGCAGGGTGAGGCGGAGCCTAAGGTGAGGCCCCAGAGGCGTAGCCGATGGTAAACGGGTTGAAATTCCCGTCCCGTGTTGCAACGTTGAAGCCGAGAGGGACACTGGAACGAAGCACGAGCGGCTTTGTGGATGGCCGTTGAAGGGTGTAGATGACCTTAAAAATCGTCGAGACCTGATCACAAGTACGCGGGGCAACCCAAGTGCACGTCGTGTGGAGTCGACAGGCGAGAAAAGCTTTCGGGGGAGTTGCAAGACGTCCGTACCGTAAACCGACACAGGTGGGTGAGGCGAGCAGCCTCAGGTGAACGAGTGAAACGTGGTCAAGGAACTCGGCATAATGATCCCGTAACTTCGGAAGAAGGGATGCCTACGAAGGTGACATGTACAATGAAGCTTTCGTAGGTCGCAGCGAATCGGCCCAAGCGACTGTTTAGCAAAAACACAGGTGTGTGCCAAGCCGCACAAGGCGCCGTATACACACTGACGCCTGCCCGGTGCCGGAAGGTTAAGGGGAGAGGTTAGAGAGCTTGCTCTCGAAGCTTTGAGCCGAAGCCCCGGTAAACGGCGGCCGTAACTATAACGGTCCTAAGGTAGCGAAATTCCTTGTCGGGTAAGTTCCGACCTGCACGAATGGCGTAACGACTTGGGCACTGTCTCGACCACGTGCTCGGCGAAATTGCAGTCTCGGTGAGGATTCCGAGTCCCCGCGACAGGACAAAAAGACCCCATGCACCTTTACTGCAGCTTGTCATTGGTCGTTGCACATCGCTGTGTAGCATAGGTGGGAGTCGATGATCCGGGGGCGCTAGCTTCCGGGGAGACATCAGTGAAATACCACCCTGCGTCGTGCGACGCCCTCACCACGGAAGGCACACCCTTTCTGGGACCGTGGCAGGTGGGCAGTTTGACTGGGGCGGTCGCCTCCGAAACAGTAACGGAGGCGCGCGCAAGGTTGGCTCAGCGCGGACGGTACTCGCGCTTCTAGAGTGTAACGGCAGAAGCCAGCCTGACGGTGAGATCGACGGATCGAGCCGCCACGAAAGTGGGCCGTAGTGATCCGGTAGCCCGGGGTGGAGCGGCTATCGCGCAACGGATAAAAGGTACGCTGGGGATAACAGGCTTATCGCGCCCGAGAGTTCACATCGACGGCGCGGTTTGGCACCTCGATGTCGGCTTATCACATCCTGGGGCTGGAGAAGGTCCCAAGGGTCCGGCTGTTCGCCGGTTAAAGTGGTACATGAGCTGGGTTCAGAACGTCGTGAGACAGTTCGGTCTGTATCCGTCGTGGGCGTTGGAGAGTTGAGGGGAGCGGACTCTAGTACGAGAGGACCGAGTCGGACGACCCGCTCGTGTCCCGGTTGTCCTGCCAAGGGCACCGCCGGGTAGCGATGGTCGGCTGTGATAACCGCTGAAAGCATCTAAGTGGGAAGCACGCCCCAAGATGAACTCTCCCGAGGCCTTGAGCCTCTTGAAGGGCCGGGACAGACCATCCCGTCGATAGGCCGCCCGTGGACGCGGAGCAATCCGTTCCAAGCGCAGCGGTCCTAATCGCCCGTACGGCTTGACTACTCCCAATTTGGAGTACTGCAAAGCACGCAACATGAGTTAACGCGGAACACGATCTACCTAAATATCAGCAGCTAGACACTAGGCCCTAGGCACTAGAGAATCGAATGAGAATTGTCATATGACTATTTTCTTTCGTGCCCTCCAGTACCAAGCGCCTAGCGCCTAGCAAATATTCGATGTACGCTGGCGACCAGAGCGTAGGGGCCACACTCGTTCCCATTCCGAACACGATCGTTAAGCCCTACAGCGCCGATGGTACTCCGCTCGCGAGAGCGCGGGAGAGTAGGCCGTCGCCGGCACCTCTTTGCAATGCCCCCTGGCTTCCCGCCAGGGGGCATTGTGCGTTCTACCACCCACGACGCCGTCCGCCGTCCGCGTCACGCCGTCCGCGTCACGCCGCCGCGCGCCCACACGCTGCTGTGTCCGTGCTAGCCGGGTTCTTGCACCCCGGCCAACCATGGATCAACGCCTCACTGCCGCACTCGGCTTTGTCGCCGGCGGACTCCTCGTCGCCGAACGGCGCCGCCGACGAGCCGCAGAACGCTTTGGCGCCGCCGCGCTCGAAACGCTCCTCAACACAATCGAAGCCAACGACGAACAGACCGGGATGCACGTACGGCGCGTCGCCGCCTACGCACTCATCCTCTCCGACGCCGCCGGGTTCGATCGCACACAACGCCGCAGCATCGAACGCGTCGCGCTCTTCCACGACATCGGAAAGATTCACGCGGCGCTCTACGACATTGTCCACGACACGGGCAGCCTCAGCGCGAGCGAGCGACGCGCAATCGCCACTCATCCGGCTCGAGGCGCCGAAGTCCTCGCACCACTGGCCGCCTTCTATCCTGAACTGACGGACGGCGTGTTCTCACACCACGAACGATGGGACGGAAGCGGCTATCCGCGCGGCCTGCGAGGTCGTCGTATTCCACTGAGCGCTCGCGTCGTCGCCATTGCCGACACATTCGACGCCGTTGCCGCCACGCGTCACTATCGCAAGGGGCGTGGCTTCGCTGCCGCAGCCGATGTCATCGCAGCTGGGCGCGGGACCGAATTCGACCCCGAGCTCGTCGATCTCTTTCTCTTCCCGCCGGTGATGGAACAGATCCGCGCGGTGCGCCGGCCAATCGTCTCCGAACGTCGACGCGTGGCGGCACGTGCGCGCGACAAGGAACGTCGCGATGGCCGCGAAACTCACGAGCGAGACATCGTGCCCGACATTCGCTTCCGCTGGCGCTCAGAGGCGCTCGCAACGCGTCCTCCGATTCACGTCGAAACCTCGACTCGGGGCTAAGCTCCCAGTCGAGTTGCGCTGGTCTTTCGAGTCCGGACCGCCGTGTGCGAGGCGGCATCGTCACGACGCCGCGCTCGCCCATGGCAGAAGACTAGCAGTTCGGAACCAGGAAGGTCCGAGTCGTCGGGGCAGCCGCGCCCTGCGGTCCGGCCACGATGAGATAATTCTTATCGGCGTTGAACGGGAGATCGACCGCTGGTCCCGTCGGAGTCAGCGAACCAGTGTTCGTGAACGTCACTTCGTTCGTGCCCGGGGCAACGGCGAAGAAGTTCGACGCAGTCGCAAACAAAATGTTGCTCGCGACCGGCGTTCCCAGCGTGCCACCCACCGCGTTCACGAACGCGTCGGCACCGTTTGAATTCGTAATCGCGTTGAACGCGCGCGCTCCCGACTGACCGCTCGGGGTGCTGAACGCATTGTTGAGCGTCGTGAAAACCGTCGCACCGGTTGCATCGGTGCTGGCGACGACCGTGAAACTACCGCCGAGCGTGAACGACGGCGTGAAGCCGTTCACGATCGTGGTCGTACCGGCCAGCTCGACGATCAGAGCTGGTGACGCCGACGCGACCGAAATGCAACTCGTGAACTGACCGAACCCGATCGACGCATTGCCTGTTCCGACAGCGCCGTCGAGGGCGATGTCGAACGTGTTGTTGGTAGCGTTGACGAACCGCACCGTCGTGGCGGTGCCGTTCACTGCGACCAAATTGTTGGAAATCTTATCGTCACATGCCGCCGAAAATGCGGCGACGGACACGAGCGCTAGCACCGTACATGTACGTCTGAACATACAAGCCTCCGGCATTGGTGTCGGGAGGGAAGGCAAGAGGTGGTCCGAACAAGGCCAGAGCACACGACTGTTCTGTTGAGGCGCATTCGCCGGCGCACGAACAGCTCGGCGCGTGCACGGCCCTGCCCGATTCACCAATCGGCCCACGAGACGACGCCGGCAACGACAAACGGCGCGCTATGGAAGCCGCGCCGTTCTTGTAGAGAATTTACTCATTCAGTTTTGCTAGTGCCACGCTAGGGCTTATTTGCCGCGCGCCGAGTCGCTTTTCCGGGCCACCTCGAGCGAGTCCCACGCTCGCCGTGCGTCGAGTTTGGCCTTCTCATGCCCCGCCAGGTCCGTGCGGAACTCGTGATGCCCGTCTGGAAACGCGACGAAGTATTCGTACGGAACGTTCGCCGGATACAGCGCGGCCTCGATGCTGGGCCGCCCCGGTGAGGCGATTGGGCCAGGCGGCAGTCCCTTGTACTTGTACGTATTGTAGGGCGAGTCGATCTCGAGGTCCTTGTAGTACACCCGCGCAACGTGCTTTCCCATTGCGAACTGCACCGTCGGATCGGCCTGCAACAGCATGTCGTGCTTGATGCGGTTGAGATACACCGCGGCAATGACCGGCCGCTCCTGCGGAACCTTCGCTTCCTTTTCGACGATCGCGGCCAAGGCCATCACGTCGTTGCGCGACATCTTGATGGTGTCGAGACGCGCCGTCCACGCCGGCTTCCAGATCTGTTCGTACCGGCGAACCATGGTATTCACAGCGGCCCGTGCAGTCGTCGCTTCCGGAAAGATGTACGTATCAGGAAAGAGGTAGCCTTCCAACGTCGGCGTCGGTACGCCGAGCTGGTGCAGCAGCGCAGTATCACGCGTTGCCGCTTCGACGGAATCGCGTGGTTGGCCGAGCTTCGTGGCGAGCAACGGCTCGATCTGGTTGAGCGAGAAGCCCTCGGGGATGGTGACGATGTGCACCAGTCCCTTCCCCGAGCGAAGCGCATCGATGACCGAGCCCCAGCTCGAGTTCTTGTGCAGCAGATACGTTCCCGCCCGAATCCCGCGGTCGCTCTTCGTCAGCGATGCATAAACTCTAAATAACCGGCCACCGCGTACGACTCCCGCTTTCGTCAGTGAATCCGCCGCGACGCGCATGCTCGCGCCCGGCGGAATATTCACGCGCACGGTAGGCCCGCCGCCACACGCCGCCGCGAGCAGCACGAGCCCGGCGGCCAGCGCGCGCCGCAAGGCGCGGTCAGCCCGCACGCCGCAATGCATGCTGAAGAAGAACGGTTGCGGCGAGCGCATCGACATCGCCCTTTCGGCCGCGTGTCGAACCGCCCATTTCGCGAATCGCCCGGAGTGCCGCCGCCGTCGTATAGCGCTCATCGACGAGTTCGACGGGCAGGCCTGTACGCGTGCTCAGCGCATCCGCAACAGCGCGTGCTTCGGTCGAGCGGGGTGTTTCGTCACCATTCCCGTCGAGCGGTAGTCCCATCACGAATCCTCGCGCCTCGAGCGCCACGGCTCGACGCATGATCTCGGCGACCGGTGGGCGTTTTCCGATGCGGCGTTCGATCACGCCAGCGGGCGACGCGATGGTTCCGGTCGGATCGCTGATCGCGAGTCCGATACGTCGCTCGCCATAGTCGATAGCAAGGAGACGGCCGCGATCTGTGGTCACAGGCGGTTCGGCTCGTCTACCCCTGAACCATCTGCTGGAAGAACTCTTTGTTGTTCTTCGAGCGTGACATCTGCTTGAGCAGGAATTCCATCGCGTCGACGTCTGGCATGTCGGAGAGAAAGTTGCGCAGCAGGTAAACGCGATTGAGTTCTTCCTGCGTGAACAGCAACTCCTCTTTGCGCGTCCCCGAGCGATTGATATCGATAGCTGGGAAGACGCGGCGCTCGGCGATCTTGCGATCGAGCACGAGCTCCATATTGCCCTTGCCCTTGAACTCCTCGAAGATCACTTCGTCCATCCGCGAACCGGTTTCGATCAAAGCGGTCGCGATGATCGTCAGCGATCCGCCTCCCTCGATGTTACGCGCGGCGCCGAAAAAGCGTTTGGGCTTCTCGAGTCCATTCGCATCGACACCGCCAGAGAGAATCTTGCCCGACTGCGGCGCAACCGCGTTGTGCGCGCGAGCGAGTCGGGTGATCGAGTCGAGCAATATCACGACGTCCTTCTTGTGCTCGACCAAACGACGCGCCTTCTCGATCACCATATCGGCGACCTGCACGTGGCGCGTCGCCTCTTCGTCGAATGTCGAGGCAATGACTTCGGCGTCGACGTTCGCGATCGTGTCCGTCACTTCCTCCGGGCGCTCGTCGATCAACAGAATGATGAGCGTGACCTCGGGATGATTCTCGCGAATCGCGTTGGCGATTTTCTGTAGGAGAATCGTCTTTCCCGCGCGCGGCGGGGCGACGATCAAACCGCGCTGTCCCTTTCCGATCGGCGCGATGAGATCCATGATCCGCATGCTCACGTCGCCGTCCTTCGTCTCGAGACGAATTCGGCCTTCCGGATAACGCGGACGGAGATTGTCGAACCCAACGCGCGCCTTGGCGACCTCGGGTTCGTCACCATTCACCGACTCCACCTTGAGCAGCGCGAGGTACCGCTCCCACTCCTTGGGCGGGCGAACCTGCCCCGACACTGTGTCGCCTGTACGCAGGTCGAAGCGCTTGATCTGCGACGGCGAGACGTAGATGTCGTCCGGGCCGTAGAGGTAGTTCCAGTCCTGACTGCGCAGGAAGCCGTAGCCCTCCGGCAAAATCTCGAGAACGCCCTCACCTGTGAGCGCGATCTTTTCGTCGAGCAGCTTCTGCTCGATTTGAAAGATGAGATCCTGTTTCCGGAGAACGCCGGGATTCTCGATGGCGTAGTGTGCCGCCATTTCGAGTAGCTCGGAAACCGGTTTGCGCTTCAGCTCGGCGATGTTCACAGACGTCGCGGTGACACGCAGTGGCGTCACCAATTCATCAGAGGAGGGGGACGAACGGGGCGCCGTCGTGGCGGAAGCGGAGGAGGGAATGGGCAGGGAATCTGACTCGGCGGGCGCAAGCGCACTGCCGGGAGCCGCTGGTGCCGCGCGCACCCGCCGCGAACTTTGCGGCGAACGGAGCGACGTCGAAGAAGGCGAAGACGAAAGGGGGGGACGGGGGCCCGAATTCATGCGAACCTATCAATGCCGCCGGGGAGGGTCAAGGGCACGCAATGGACGTGCCCTGTGCTGTATGTCACGAAGGGAGGAGATCAGAATGCGATATAGCGCAGAGGATGCTTCTTCATGTCTGCTTTGAGGGAGTCGATCGCCCTCAGGTCGCGCTGAATCGCGCGCACGATCGCCGAGTCGGCGAACGTGCGTCCCACTGATGCGTCGGGACTCGCAATGAGCTTTCGCACTTCCGCCAGTTCGTTCCTCGCACTCGTGATTTCCTGAATGATCGTGGAATCGCGCCTGAACCTGCCGAGTGCGTGTTGTTCAGAGGAAATGAGGGCGCGGATGGAATCCGCCCGTGCCATGGCGTGGTGCGCGCGCGACTTGAGTTCAGACGCTGAGCTGCGGGCCAAACCAAGCGAGCCGGTCGAATCTGCGAGTCGAGCAAACAGTCGAGCTGCACGCGCATGAATGCGCTGCATGTCGCCGTTCCGCTTATCGAGTCCAAAGGCGCCGAGCGTTCCCTCTGCGGTCTTTAGCCCAGCGGAGAGCACCTTCACATTCTCGAGAATTCCTGGAAACTCACGCATGGCGAGCGACGCTTCTGACGACAACTCCTCCATGTCGTTCTGCTCGAAAGCGCGCAGCGTGTCACCGTCGACTACGCCACGCGAGGCGAGCGTCCCGCTTCTCAAATACACCACACGGTCGCCAATGATGTTCGCGCCTGCGCGAACCTGAACGCGAGTGTCGAGCCGAATCTTCGACTTGTCCCCGTCGAGCACGTCGAGCGACATGATGAGCCGCTCTTTCTCGGGGGCGCTCGCGGACCGAAAGGAAACGCCTTTGACGAGGCCGACCTTCTGTCCGTCGAGCCAAACCTCGCTACCGCGAATGATTCCGCGCGCGGCGTCAGTAGCGACGTAGAGCCTGAACTTCTTGCCGCGCAGCGTGCCGACGCGACCGAACGTCAAAATACCCACGGCCGTTCCCACCACAGCGGTGAGAGCGACAATGCCGACGGTGAGTTGTGTCCAGCGAAGCCGGTGCGCCATGACCCGAACGAGCTGGGCAAGGCGCGGACCACCACCGCTCAGGGTGTGGTTGGGGCCGGACACTGTGAAGCATCCCGGTCCCGAAACGAACACAGGGCCGACGGATTTCCGTCAGGCCCTGTCTCATGCATGCGCACGGAGGGGCTCGAACCCCCAACCTCCGCCTCCGGAGGGCGGCGCTCTATCCAATTGAGCTACGCGCGCGTTGCCGCTCCGTACTCTCAGAGGCCGAAAGATGACACTATGACCGGCTCATCTCAAGGATGCACGCCCGATTATCGAACTCCAGATCCGGGCGGCCGCGAGCGCACCGAATCGCTGCGCGCTGGCAGCGAGGGCGGCGCTGTCCAGAAACCCGGCGATCCCTTCGCCTGATCAGCCATGTCTTTGCCGAAGTACAGCGAGTTGAACACCATCCGGAACGAGCCTGTCGGCTGTCCGCGCCAATTTGGATTGAACGCGAACATGACGACGTGTCCGTTGCCATGCTTCACGTCGAGCGCCGCAGCGAAGCCTTGCAGGAACTTGTCGCCGCCCGGCGTAATGAAGCCCGAACGCAGCGGCGACACATCCGCCGGATATTTCGCCAACACTGTTCCGGTGAATCCGTCGGTCGTTGTGAAGGCCGGTGGTTGATTCACGGTGACGTCGGCGCGATCAGGCATGCCGGCCATCACAGGGTGCGTGGGATCGATCGACACCTGCATGATCGACGTGCCCGTGAAATACTCTTTCCGTGACAGGCCAGCCGTCGTGTTCTGCACAGGAAGCTGAAGAGCGGTCGCAATGCTCGCTGCACCGTTGCCCCATGTGAGTACGGTGCCGCCACTCTTCACGAATTCGTCGACGGCGCGATTCAGGTCGTTCGCTCCGCCTGCGCCGCCGCCGCCAGCTCCGCGTCCGCCGCGTCCACCTGCGGCGCCCGCACCTCCGCCTCCACCGCCGCCGCCGCCACGACCGAAGCCGCCGAGTCCAGCGGGAAGAACCAGGACATCGAAGCGCGACGCGAGATTGCCCGCTTGCAGATCAGCGTTCGTGACTTTCGTGTATTTCACGTCGTGCGTGTCGAACAACCATTCGGTCCAGCCATCGTTGCCAAGTCCGATGCGCGGCGGCGAGCCGGAGACCGATGCGCCGGCTACACCAGATGTGCGCTCACCCGTAACCCAGAGCTCCGACGCCCACGCATCGAGCTTTGCCGGCGCTACACCCGACACGACATACCGACTACGACCACCCGCAGCAGACTGAAACGCAACGCTGCCGCCGGCGGCCAACGCGCGCGCCATGAGCGTGAAGGCGTTGTTCTGCGCGGGATCGAGCAAAACCTGATCACCGCTGCCCGTGAATCCTCCCGCGCGCGGTACGATACCGGCCGCGTTCGCGTTCATTGTGAACGGTGCGTCCGGCGCCGTACGCCAATCGACGGCCTTACCCGGAGGAACGGGCTTGAGCGCGGAACGAAATTCAGGTGAAAGGGGCGTCGCGGCCTCGATCACGTTCACACCCATCTGGAAAGGCAGCGTCCACCCGGCAGCGTCGTACGGATTGTCGTCGGCACCCTCGGGATAGTGCTGGACCTCGAATACTTCCTGCACGAGCGACGCGAACTCTTGATTCATCGGGATCACCCACGTTCCCTTGGGATACGTGGTGCCGTTGTACGCGACGTCGCGATCGAGCTGGCTAATGCGCAAGCCGTGAAAGGCGAATCGACGCAACAGCTCGACGGGCGCTACCGGATCGCGCTGGTCCTGCGGGATGATGTACGCGAACGGCCCAGCGGTGCTGTACTTCTTGATGACGTCTCGGCCGGACTGATACCGGTTATATAATATATCTTCTCTAAACTTCGCGCCGTATCTGAGCGTGGCCGTGGACGCCGTAACCATGATGTTCACGGCATCGCGCAAACTCCACTTTCCTTCGAGCCACGGGCTGAGGTAGAGCGCGGTCGGGCGAGTGTCTTTGTAGTCCTTCGGCAGGTCGGCAATCGTCGACGTACGCGTGGTAGCGCAGTTGCCGCCCTGCGTCTCGGTCCACCACGACGGAATGTTCTGATAGACGGGCATGTAGTCGATGTAGCCCGGGTAGTACGCGTCGAACGTCGCCAGCATGTGCGTCGCCCCAGGCTGACCGCTCGCGTCGAGATCCTGCGCGATCTGCATGCCGATCGTGTTGATCGTCCGCGCAGGAATCGCTGGCGCGCGAAGACCAACCGGATCGGCGAACGGCGGAATCCAGATACGTGTGGGAAAGGGCGACGACTGGTGGTGCACGTAGATGATGTCGGGTTCCCACTCGCGCCACACGCGCTGACGTACGCGCGAGTCGATGCCGTTCATCATGTAGCTGTCGCGGTTGTTGTCGTGCCCCATGTACTTCTCATAGGGATCGTTGTTCAGCGCCGGGCGACCGAACATCGTTTCGCGACAATTTTTCACGACGATGTCCTGACCGTCGGGATTGATCGTTGGCCAGAGGAAGAAGATCACGTTGTCGAGGATCTCTTTCACCGCCGGATCATTCGCCTTCGACAGCAGCTCGTACGCGAGCTGCGGCGTGTGCTGCGAACCCGCGATCTCACTCGCATGCAAGCCGCCGCTGATATCGATGATCACCTTGCCTTCGCGCGCCAGCTTATGCGCCGCCGAGTCAGTGAGACCCTCGGGGTGCGCAAGGCGCATGTTGATCTGCCGATAGTGATCGAGCTTGGCGTAGTTCTCGGGCGATGTGATGATCGCGGCCGTCCATGGACGTCCGAACGAGGTCGTCCCCACGTTGATCAGATGGATGCGGTTGCTCGCCGCCGCCAGCTTCTTGAAGTAGTCGATCGACTGTTCGTAATCGACGAGGTTGCTGTCCTTGCCGATTGGAAAGCCGAAGAAGGACTCAGGGCTGGGAACCGCGCCCTTTTGCGCCGACGCGCTTTGGAACGACACCAGCGCGAGCGCAAACGAAAACAAGAGGCGGGGAATCCGCGACAACAGCGAGGGGCGTGGGAAACTCCGCGACACGACAACTCCAGTCATTTCGATCAGCACCGTTTTCGGGAAGGGCGGGACGACGCCGGGGACGGCGTTGGCGCGCGATTTACCGAAAATGCCGGACCCGACGAATCATCGCCAGTGCATTGTGAGCATACCTCCCCGACGGTTATGATCAGCGCGACCAATTCCCGCCTTCGAGGTACCATGCCACGCATCGCTCGTCCCGTCTTGCTCCTTGCCTGTGTCGCCGCGCCTCTCGCGGCCCAACAGCAGGGCTCCGCGCCGTCCGCCGCGACCAAACCCGCGCTTACGATGGCGGACTACGCGAAGTGGGAAACGCTCGGATCGGGAACGATTTCGCCCGACGGCAAATGGGTCGCCTACGATTTCCGACGCGGAAACGGTAGCAGCGAAGTTCGCTACCGCGATCTCACCTCGAACACCGAGCATACGGTGCGATCGTCGAGCAACCCACAGTTCTCGAGCAACGGGCGCTGGCTCTTCTACACGGTGCTTCCCGACACGGCCGGCGGCGGGGGACGTGCTGGGCGCGGCGGGGCCGGACGAGGCGGCGCTGGCGGTGCCGCAGCTGCGCCGGGAGCGAATAGAAACAAAGTCGCCGCGGTCGACCTTCGGTCGAACACCACGTCGACCTTCGATGACATTCAGTCGTACGCGATGAGTGGCGACGGCTCGCGCGTCGCGCTGCGACGGTATGGCGCTCCTGGTCGCCGCGGAACAGACGTCATCGTGCGCGAGCTCGAAACTGGCGCGGAGCTGACGTTCGGCAACGTCGCCGAATCGTCGTGGAGCGATGACGGCGCGTTCCTCGGCATGCTCATCGATGTCGAGGGTAAGACGGGCAACGGCGTGCAGCTACTGAACACTCAAAGCGGCGCGATCCGTTCGCTCGACGCGAGCCCGCAGCAATACACCGGACTCGCCTGGCGCGCTAAGACGCACGACATCGCCGTCATGCGGAGCCGGACGGATAGCGCGTTTGCCGATACGAGTTACTCCGTCGTGGCTTGGCGCGATGTCGCCTCGCCCGCAGCGAAGACGACCTACGACTTCACGCTCGACAACACCTTCCCGAAAGAACTTCGCATCGCCGGATACCGCACACCGCAGTGGTCGGAGGACGGCAGCACGATCTTCGTTGGCGCCGCACCGCGCGAGCTCAAAGTGATGCCCGAGCGCCGCGCTCCCGGCGATCCGGCACCGGCGCGCGTTCAGGTGTGGCACTGGAAGGATCTGCGACAGTTCCACCAGCAAGAGGTGCAGTCGGCACAGGATCGTCAACGCACGACGCTCGTTGCATGGCACGTCGGCGGCAACAGCGCAGTGCGTCTGACGGATGATCCATATGAGCAGCTGCAACTCGCCGAGAACGAGAGCATCGCGATCGCATCGGATGAGAATCCGTACGTGCGCGAAGTGATGTCTGGTCGTGCGGTGCGCGACGTCTACACGGTCGACGTCGCAACCGGCAAGCGCACGAAAATTCTGACCAAGTCTCCGTTTGGTGTCACGCTCAGTCCGAGCGGTCGCGTCGCGCTCTACCAGCAAGACGGCCAGTGGTGGTCGGTCAACCTCGCGACGAGCGCGCGGTCGAACATCACGGGCAAGATCAAAAGCGTGTTCGTGAACGCGGAAGACGATCATCCGGTGCCGGAGCGTCGTGCGTACGGCGTTGCTGGCTTCACGACGGGCGAGAAGTCGGCGATCGTGTACGATCGGTTCGACCTTTGGCAGGTCGATCTCGATGGTTCGAATCCCATGCGTCTCACGCGAGGCAAGGAAGACTCGACGGTCTATCGTTGCGCGTCGGAAGGGTTCGGCGGCGGTGGTGGTGGAGGTCGCGGGGGTTTCGGCGGCGGTGCTCGCTCGGCCCCATGCTCGCTCGACGGTGAAGGCCGAACCATCGATACGAGCAAGCCGCTCATTCTCACGGCGACCGGCGACTACAACAAGAAGAGCGGCTACGCGACGGTCACCGTTGGTCAGGCGGCGAATCGGTTGGTGTGGCTCGACAAGTCGGTCACCGGCCTGCGACGCGCCAAGAATGCCGACGTCTTCCTCTTTCAGGAACAGTCGTACGCCGAGTCGCCGAACTACTTCGTGTCGAGCGCTGCGTTGAGTGATGCGAAGGCTGTGTCACACACGAACGCATTCCAGGGCGACTACGCGTGGGGCCGGCAGGAGCTGATGAACTACACGAACAAGCGCGGCGACAAGCTGCAGATGATGCTCACCTATCCGGCCGACTATCAGCCGGGCAAGAAGTATCCGATGGTCGTGTACTACTACGAGAAGCTGTCGCAGGGCTTCCATCAGTACGTCGTGCCGAGTGATCGGAGCACATATAACACGTCTGTATTCAGTCAGAACGGGTACTTCGTGTTGCGCCCCGACATTCTGTTTCAGGCGCGAAACCCCGGCTATTCTGGGCTCGACTGCGTGACGGCTGCGGTCACTACGGCGCTGGCGCGCGTGTCCGACATCGACGGAAAGCGCGTGGGGAACATGGGCCACTCGTGGGGTGGCTATCAGTCTGCATTCTATGCTGTACACAATCCGGGCATCTTCGCCGCGACGATCGCCGGCGCGCCGTTGACGGATCTCGTGAGCTTCTATGGCTACACGTCGGGGAACAGCGGTCTCGGCGAAACTGGACACTTCGAGACAGGTCAGGAGCGAATGCAGGTTTCGCTCTGGGAAGACCCCCAGGCCTACATCAGGAACTCAACGGTGTTCTCGATGGATTCATTGAAAACGCCCTTGCTGCTCGAGGAGGGTGATGCCGACGGCAACGTCAATCCGTTCCAGAGTCAGGAGGTCTACAACTTCGGCCGCCGCCTTGGGAAGAACGTGGTTTACCTCGTGTACGAGCAGGAAAACCATGGGGTAGCCCGTCCTGAGAGCCAGATGGATTACACGCGCCGTCAGCTCGAGTGGTTCGGGCACTATTTGAAGGGTGAGCCGGCGCCTGCGTGGGTCAGCGAGGGGGAGACGTATCAGGCCCGTCAGAGAATTCTAAAATCCGGGACTGCTGCTCCCGGCCCTGTCACGCCAACGCAAGCTGGCGCACCGACCACTCCGGGCGGCGCGTCGCGGCCGTAGCGCCTATCGATTGGTCCCATTCGCATACAAACGACAAAGCCCCGCCAGTGTGCGGGGCTTTGTTTACATCCCCAGATCGTGACTCACACCCTTCCGTAGCACAACACAATGAATTTGGAAGTGACGCGACGACTGCTTGACGTGATTGTGATAAGACGGTAGCATCTCACGCGCTTCAGTACCCCGCCTCACACGCGCCACACCTTCCCCACGCAGTGATTGGACGGCTTTGGCTGTCTAGGATCGCCCACGCGGTGTTGGACGTGTTTTCTCCCTGGAGGATTCCACACATGTTTCGAGCTCGGTGGAGATGTCTGGCAGTACACATGTTCGTGTTAACAGCCGCAGTCACCAGTGCGCGCTCGCTCGGAGCCCAGGGAACGATTACGGGGCACATCACGAGTGAAGCCGGCGCGCCACTCGCCGACGCGCGCGTGATCGTCATCGCGAGCACGGCGTCGGCGACGACTGGCCCTGACGGCCGATTTGTCATTCGAAATGTCGCCGCGGGCTCGGTGGCGCTCCAGGCGCTTCACGTCGGCTTCCAGTCACTCAAGAAGACCGTGACCGTCAGCGGCAAGGACAGCGTCGTTGCCGACTTCGTAATGAAGCAGGCGATCGTCCAACTCGACGAAATCGTGACGACGGCCACTGGGCAACAGCGCAAGATCGAACTTGGCAACAGCGTTCAAACGTTGGGGAACGTCTCTCAGAATGTTGAGAACACCGTGGTGACGTCGATTCAAGATCTCTTGGTCGCGAAGGCACCGGGTGTCAACGTGATGCAGGGATCTGTGATCGGCGCTGCTCCAACGATTCGCGTTCGAGGCATTTCGTCGATCAACCTGAGCAACGCGCCGATCTGGGTCGTGGATGGCGTTCGATACATCACGACGCAGGGGGCTTCGTCGGCCGGCTCAACGCCAATCAGCCTGCTCAACAGCCTCACGCCCGAAGAGATCGAGGACATCGAAATCGTCAAAGGCCCGTCGGCAGCAACGCTCTACGGGACGAATGCGGCGAACGGCGTCGTGGTCATAACGACCAAAAAGGGTCGCGCGGGAAGCACCAAGTGGTCCTTCAACGGTGAGCAACGCACCGTTGATGATCGCAACCCATACCAGGCGCAGTTCGCGAACTGGGGCCACACGGCGGCAGCGCCGACCAAGAACATTCGCTGCCAACTCTCCGTGATGCAGACGCCCTCATACTCCCTCTCGCAGGGCGCGACCTGTATCTCCGACAGCCTAACGAGCTACAACTACCTGACCGACCCGTCGCAAACGTTCATCAAGCTCGGTCGTGGGAGCATGGTCGGAGGCCAGGTTACGGGCGGTACGGAGGCGGTTCGCTTCTTCGTGAGCGGCACATCGGACAATGAGTACGGCCCGATTCAAATGCCGCAGTCGGACATCGACTACTACAACAACGTTCTGCACACGCCGGTGACCAACTCTATGTTGCACCCGCGGCAGCAACAGAAGCTCAACTTCCGCTCGAACGTTTCCGCGGCGCTTAGCCCAAAGTTCGATATTCAAGCCAGCGCCGGCTTCGGCAAGTCAAGCAACATCATCGAGCCGGACAACTCTCAGATCATCGGCCTACTCTACGTGGGCCAGTCGAGCTACGGCTGGAAGGGTTGCCCCGCCGGCACCGAGACCACCGGCTGCGGTATGACGGGCGCGGACGGAAAGGGCTATACCGATCCGACCGGATTCCCGCTGCACGACAGCAACAGCTTCGCGCCGGGCGACATCATGCAGTACGTGTGGACCGACGACGTTCAGCGCTTTACGAGCAGCTTGAGCGCGAACTGGCGTCCGCTGTCTTGGATGCAGAACGACGCGACGTTCGGCTTCGACCTTGCGGACCAGAATCAGTTTCACGTTTGCCGGCTGAACGAGTGTCCCGCGAGCGGCGCAACGGCGCGCGTCGGCAACGTGTATTCGCAGCAAGACAACCGACGCAACTTCTCAGGCAAGCTTTCGAGCACCGGTTCGTGGCAGGCCACCTCGTGGGCGAACCTGAAGACGACGCTCGGCGCCGAATACACGAACGTCGAAAACGACCAGCTTTTTGCCCAGGGTCGCACGCTAGCCCCCGGAGCGTCGACGCTCGGTGCCACCGCCACGTTCGTACAGTTCGGCGCGACTCAGCCGACCGCAGTCAAGACGCTCGGCTATTACGTGCAGGAGCAGGCCAGCCTTCGTGACCGACTGTTCCTCACGGTGGCCGCTCGATCCGATCAGAACAGCGCGTTCGGAACGAAGTTTCAAAAAGTCTTATACCCGAAGGTGAGCGCGTCGTGGTTGGCGAGCGACGAGTCATTCTTCCCGCACGTCGGCTGGATCAACTCGTTCCGTCTGCGAACCGCATTCGGCGCGAATGGCGTGCAGCCGCTGGCCACCGCCGCACTGCAGACCTTTACGGCGGCGACGCAGACGGTGACCAAGGTCGACGCTCAGACGGGAACTGATATTGCGGGCCTGGTCGCGAATCAGCCGGGCAACGCGCAGCTCAAGCCGGAAACGTCGAGTGAGCTCGAGACAGGGTTTGAAGGAGATTTCTTCAATCGCCGACTGCACATCGATTTCACCCACTACACCAAGAACACGAAGGACGCGCTCATCGCGCTTCCGATTCCCGCTTCAGTCGGCGCGCCCGTTCTGAGCCTCCAGCAAAACATTGGCAAGACGCGCAACTGGGGAAATGAGGTTCAGGCCAACGTCGTGCTCGTCGATCGCCGATCGTTCGGATGGGATGTGACGATTAGCGGATCGCACAACGACAACAAGTGGGTCGACCTCGGACAGGATCCATCGAAGTGCGGCACCGTGGCCGCCAAGGCTCTCGGGCAGGATTGCGAAAACCTCGTGCTTGGCGCCGGAACGGTCACGCAGCAGCGCAAGGGTGATCCGCTCTTCATGCAGTGGTATCGCCGGTTCTCATTCGCCGACAAGAACGGCGACGGAATCATTCAGCAGAGCGAAGTGCAGGTCGATGACACGCTGAGCAAAATCGGCGTTGGCTTCGCCAAGGACATGGCGTCGATTCAGACCGGATTCGATCTCTTCCAGCGTCGCCTACGGATCAGCGGTCTGTTCGACTATCGCTCCGGCGGCAACACGCTCGAAGGCAACTACTTCCAGTGCTCTTCGGCCCCGAAGGCGTGCCGCGACAGTCAGGATCCGACGGCGCCGCTCTGGATGCAGGCACGGGCCGTTGCCGTTACGTATGGCTCGAAGACGAATGGCACCACAAACACGACGCGCCTCGGCTATTTCTCGCCGTCGCAGTTCTGGAAGTTCCGCGAGCTCTCGGCGGTGGCGCAGCTTCCCCAGCGCGTGAACCGACTCCTCAGGGCGAGCACGGGCTCGACCTTCGTTTTCGGTCTTCGCAACATCCATACGTGGACCAGCTTCACCGGTGTTGACCCCGAGCAAAACTATGGCGTGACCTCGACCGAAATCCCGCAGGACTTCAATACCAGTCCGCCGCCGACGTACATCACCTTCCGTCTCAATCTGAAGTACTAACCCTACGCCGAGGACGATCTGATATGTCGAAGAAAATGAATCGCGCTCGGTGGGTTCTCGTCGCAGCCGCCGCTGGCCTTGTCGCCGTGGTTGGATGCGATCGAGTCAAGACCGAGCTGCTCGCGCCACAGAATCCGGGTCTCGTCGATCCATCGGCCGTCGGAACGCCGACGGCCGCCCTGGCACTTCGCGTCGGCGCGATTGGACGCTACAAGCAAGTGCAGGCAGGCGAGTCGATCTGGCAATATGCCGGAACGCTCGCCGACGAATTCAAGAATGCTGATTTCTCGTCTGACCGCATCAACGCTGACCAACGCCTCACGGACGCGGCTGTTTCGTGGAACTACGCCGGCGTGACACAATCGCGCGGGTTCGTACGCGATGCGATCAAGGCGATGAAGCAATTCAATCCAGATAGTTCGGCGCTCATCGGTGAGCTGTACATGGAGCTCGCGTTCTTCGAGATGACCATGGCCGACAACTACTGCAATGGAATTCCGTTGGGTCATACCGACAACGGTGTGTTCGTGAACGGCGCGCCTCTGACGATCTCGCAGGTCTACGACAGCGCGTCGGCGCACCTCGACACCGCGATGGCATTCAGCAGCAAGGCAACGGATGCAGGAAGCGTCTACATCAATCGCGCGGCTCGTGTGTGGAAGGCGCGTGTCCTGATCGACAAGGACAAAGCCGGCGCGGCGGCTGCCGCAACGTTGGTTGCCTCGGTACCCACGACGTTCGTGTACGACATGACGTTTTCGTCGGTGTCGGGCTCGAACGGCATGTGGACCCTCAACAATTCGACGGCGCGTATCGGTGTGTCTGACAGCTTTGACATCATCGGCGGCCAGGTCAACGTCATCAAGAACGCGTTGCCTTTTGCCTCGGCGAACGATCCGCGCGTTCCGGTCGCGGACGGAGATCAGCTCTCTCCGAAGGTTCCACCCGAAGATGGAGTGACCCGGCCCTTCTATCTCGCGCAGGGATACAAGGGGCAGTTCGATCCGCTCGTGCTCGCATCGGGCGTCGATGCACGGTTGTACGAGGCCGAGGCCAAGCTGCAGGCCAACGACATTGCCGGCATGATGACGATTCTCAATACGCTGCGTGCTGCAAAGCCGACGATCGGTTCGCTGTCGGTTCCAGCAATGGCAGCGCTGCCGACGCCGGCGAACGTGACGGATGCCACGTCGCTCCTCTTCCGCGAGAAGGCATTCTGGACGTTCGGTCGTGGTCAGCGGTTGCCAGACCTTCGCCGGCTCGTTCGTCAGTATGGACGCACCGACGATCAGGTCTTCCCGACGGGCAACTATTTCAAGGGCGGCAAGTACGGCACCGACGAGAATTTCCCGGTGCCGAGCAGCGAGCAGGTGAACCCGCTGTTCACGGCGTGCTTGGATCGTAAGGCATAGACTGATAGGCCAGCGATAGAAGGACGAAGGGCCCGCGACGGTGTCGCGGGCCCTTCGTTTATTCGTTCGCGCCGCGGCAATGACGTCAAACGACTCGGTGGAACGAAGAAGCGGCCACACCTCAAACGCGAGGCATGGCCGCTTCTTATATATGGTCGGGGCGACTGGATTTGAACCAGCGACCTCCTGCTCCCGAAGCAGGCGCGCTACCGGGCTACGCTACGCCCCGCCGAACTCACGAGTTTAACCGGCTCGCTTCCTACAGTGCGCCCAGAAGGACTCGAACCTCCAACCTTCTGATCCGTAGTCAGATGCTCTATCCAATTGAGCTATGGGCGCATACACACACACAATCGCCGCTGTGAAGCGGCGGACGTGCAACCTATTTCCGCGTTAGGAACGCGTCAACGGCAATGGGCGGTACAAGACTCGAACTTGTGACCTCCACGATGTCAACGTGGCGCTCTAACCAACTGAGCTAACCGCCCAAACTTCCAGAGTCTTGGATCTCGAGTCGTTAGACCCGACACCCCAGACCCTGCCTTCAAAGCGGGAAACGGGACTCGAACCCGCGACCCCAACCTTGGCAAGGTTGTGCTCTACCAACTGAGCTATTCCCGCAAAAAACTTTGGAGCTCGGAAGCCGACGGCCGGAGAGAAACTTCACACAACATCTTTCGGCATACGTCGCGGCAATTCTTCCGAGATACTAATCGACGAGGCACCAGCATCCTACAGCCACGTCATGGAGGCGAGCGGGATCGAACCGCTGACCTCTTGAATGCCATTCAAGCGCTCTCCCAACTGAGCTACGCCCCCTTCGCTACACCAAATCCTAACGGCTCAGACGGTTACCGCCAGGAACCACGAACTATAGCAGAGGGTATACCGAGTGTCAACGAATTGGGACTAGCGAAAATCTCATAGGCCGGTATTTTGCAGCGCCTTTCGCTCACTCGTAGCGAATGTTGTGCACGATGATTTTCCATCGTGCACTTGCATACATCCGTCGCGACGCGGAGTTTTTGTCCGCCGCCTATACATGCTCGAATCCACTCGCCCCCCGCGCGTGGAAAAACACCTACGCCTTCAATGACCGAACTCAAGCGCCGTCGCCGCCGTGCGGCCCCCGCTGGGATCGCTCCGAATGAACCGGAGCGCGATATTCTCGACCAGTACCTCTACGAGGTCAGCACCTATCCGCTCCTCAAGGGGACGGAAGAGATCGACCTCGCGAAGAAAATTCGCGCCGGTGATCAGGATGCCCTGCAGGAGCTGGTCAAGCGCAACCTGCGCTTCGTCATCTCCGTCGCCAAAAAATACCAGAACCGCGGTCTGCCCCTCATCGATCTGATCGGTGAAGGCAACGTCGGTCTCCTCACTGCCGCCCGAAAGTTCGATCCAGACCAGGGCGTCAAGTTCATCTCCTACGCCGTGTGGTGGATCCGCCAGGCGATTCTCTCCGCGCTCGCGCGACAGGGCCGCACCGTCCGTGTGCCGCTCAACCGCACAGCCGATCTTTCGAGAATCATCAAGGCCTCGGAAATCCTTCGCCAAAAGCTCAACCGCGAACCGAGCCCCGAAGAGCTGTCCCAGCTCACCGGACTCTCGGTCGACGTCGTGCAGTCGCTGGCCGCGCTCAACACGAGCGACGTTCGCCTCGACGCGCCGATGGATCCCGAAGGCGATCGTTCGCTCATCGAGCGCTTCGTTGCCGACGAGATGCCCGACACGGAAGAAGAAGCGATGAACCGCTTCCTCACCGACGAAATCGAGCAGGCACTCAGCACGTTGCCCCCGCGCGATGCCAAGGTCCTGCGCCTGTATTTCGGCCTCGAAGGCGGCCGTGAGCACACGCTCGAAGAAATCGGCTCGATGCTTGGCGTCACGCGTGAACGTGTTCGCCAGCTTCGCGATCGCGCGCTCAAGCGCCTCCGCGAAGGCGATGTCGGCCGAGCACTCGGCAGCTTCGCAGCGTAAACAGCAGTCGAGGAACTGAAAGAGGGCCGGCGAAAGCCGGCCCTCTTTCTTTTTCCGCCTAGCCACCGCTTCCCAGGCATATCACATTTCTGGCCGGGCGAAAACGGGTAGTCGCGTTCTCGCCTCGCTCTTCACGCTTCCCGCTGCCCCGCCATGATTCGGTTGATCGACGTTTATAAAGCCTTTGGCCCAAAGAAAGTCCTCGAGGGGTTCACCCTCGATGTGGTCGAAGGCGAAACGATGGTCATCATCGGCTACTCGGGCACAGGAAAGTCAGTCGCGATCAAACACATCGTCGGCCTACTCGAACCCGACTCTGGCCACGTCATCGTCGACGATCTCGAAGTGCCGTCGCTCTCTCGGCGCGAGCTGTATCAACTTCGGGCGCGCATCGGATACGTCTTTCAATTCGCCGCGCTCTTCGATTCGTTCTCCATCGGCGAAAACGTCGCGATGGGCCTACGAAAGCAGCAGGAACTCTCCGAACGCGAGATCGCCGACCGTGTGCACGAAGCACTCGATCTCGTCGATCTACCAAACGTCGCCGATCGTTTTCCCGCAGAACTCTCCGGCGGCATGCGGAAACGCGTCGGCATCGCGCGCGCAATCGCGCTTCGGCCGAAATACATCCTCTACGATGAACCGACTACCGGCCTCGACCCGGTAACGAGTGCAGTCATCGATCAGCTCATGGTTCGTATGCGCGACCGCCTCGGCGTCACGAGCATCGTGATCACGCACGATATGCGAAGCGCTTACACCGTCGGCACGCGCATCGCCATGCTGTACCAGGGACGCGTGCGCTCCGTGGGAACGGTGGAGGAAATCAAGAATTCGACAGATCCGCTCGTGCGACAGTTCGTCGACGGTCGGCCAACGCTCGACGCAGACGACGCCGGAAGCAGTACGTGACCCTCGCGCCAGCGCGAACTGAGCTTTCGGCGAGCAACACGCCGGCAATCATCGTCTATGCGCACCGCGAACGCGCGCGTGCGTTGATGCGATCGGCGTTTCCGCGCCGACGGATGCGCGTCGTTCTCACGAAAACGCTCGAGGATTTCGAGCTCGCCTTCCGCGAGAATCTGGTCGACGCCGCCGTCGTGGACGTTGGGAGCGCGCAGGAAGAGACGTGGAGAGTCGCCGCGCTTGCGCGTGAGTTTCCGAGCGCGCCGTTCTTCGGGCTCGCCGCACTGCGCGCCGCCGAAGGCCCGGCGCTCGCGCAGTGCGCGAGCTACGAGTTTGCCGACGTGCTCGTCGATGGCGTGGACGACGCTGCCGCACGCGACATCGTCGCACAACAGAGTTTCTCCACGCGCTTTGCGAACGCGCTCGAGGCGCCGCCACGCGTGCTCGGACTCGATGCACCGCTGCAGCGCGATGCGTGGCGGTTCATTGTGTCGCACGCAGGTCGTCCGGTTCGCACGTCGGCGCTTGCCCACGAGCTCAAGGTCACGCGCGAGCATCTGAGCCGATCGTTCTCCGCCGACGGCGCGCCGAATCTCAAGCGCATCATCGACCTCGTCCGGATCATAGCCTCGGCAGAGCTGGCCAAGAATCCTGGGTACGATCTACGCGACGTCGCCAAGATTCTGGACTTCGCGTCGTCGTCGCATCTATCGAGCACGGCGATGCGAGTGGTTGGCACCAAGCCGACATCATTGGCGCGGTTGAGGACAGTCGACCTCATCGAGCGCTTCAGGAAGGGGCACGGGCGGAGCCGGGGGTAGGTTCGGGCGCGAGCTGTCGCTCGAGATACACGAGGTAGCCTCCGAGCAGTCGATTGACGCTCTGGATGCGATTGGACAGATCGGCGTGCGTTTGGGCCGGGATGAGCTCGGCCTGTCGTACGATGGCGAGGTTGGTTTCCAGACGCAGTAGTTCGCGTTTGGCCGCTCGATACAGTTGCCGCTGTTCCGGAGCAGTGTAACGTCCATAGCCGTCTGCAATTGTGCTGGCCGCCGCGAGGGCGGACAGCATGAGCTGGTCAGTCACGACTTTCGTCTCACGACGAGCGGCTTGGCGAGAGGAGCGCACGATGTCCGCCGCGAGTGCGACCGCTTCCTGCCATACCTTGAGTTCCCGAATGCTGGCTGCCATGGACGACAAGATGGGCTGGCTCCGTTCAGGGCCAGAACCATTGGATTGCATGCAGTTAGGAAATAGTGCGTCTTGCCGTGTAGACCCTCCTTGTGATATTTT
Organism: Leucogemmata humicola; assembly: GCF_055379415.1. Lineage (NCBI taxonomy): Bacteria > Pseudomonadati > Gemmatimonadota > Gemmatimonadia > Gemmatimonadales > Gemmatimonadaceae > Leucogemmata > Leucogemmata humicola. The sequence continues at coordinate 4,532,016 of NZ_AP040875.1, read as the reverse complement.
TCACAAGCACCGATAGAACCTTCACGCCGTCCCGCTTTCCGACAACACCGTATGGCCACCGACACCACACTCCGCCCCGGCGAAATCAAGGACATCCTTCTTCGCGAGATCGAAGCCGCTGACCTTCACGAGCTCGATGTCGAAGAGGTTGGAACCGTTCTCGAAGTCAAAGACGGCATCGCGCGCATCTACGGATTGCAGAAAGCGATGGCCGGCGAGATGCTCGAGATCACGTCGTCCGAGACGGGCGCGAAAATCACCGCGCTCGCACTGAACCTCGAAGAAGACAACATCGGGTCGGTCGTCCTCGGTGACTACCTCCAGCTCAAGGAAGGCGACGAGGTTCGTCGCACGGCCCGCGTGCTCGAGGTTCCCGTCGGTCCTGAACTCGTCGGACGCACGGTCGATCCGCTCGGTCGTCCGCTCGACGGACTCGGCGACATCAACGCAAAAACCACGCGCAAAGTCGAATCGAACGCGCCAGGTATCATCGTCCGCCAGCCGGTGAAAGAGCCGCTGCAGACGGGTATCAAGGCCATCGACTCGATGATCCCGATCGGCCGCGGACAGCGCGAGCTCATCATCGGTGACCGCGGTATCGGCAAGACCGCCGTCGCGATCGACACGATCATCAATCAGAAGGGCACGGGCGTCATCTGCGTGTACGTCGCCATCGGTCAGAAGGCGTCGACCGTTGCGTCAGTCGTTCAGCGCTTGAAGGAAGCGGGCGCGATGGAATACACCATCGTCGTCACCGCCTCTGCGTCCGACCCGGCGCCAATGCAGTACATCGCACCGTACTCCGGGTGCGCCATGGCCGAGTACTTCATGTACAACGAAGGCAAGCCGACGTTGTGCGTGTATGACGATTTGTCGAAGCAGGCCGCTGCGTATCGTCAGCTGTCGCTCGTGCTTCGTCGTCCGCCGGGCCGCGAAGCATTCCCTGGCGACGTGTTCTATCTCCACTCGCGTTTGCTCGAGCGCGCTGCAAAGCTGAGCGAAGATCCGAGCGTGGTGGATGGCAAGACGATCCTCAAGCCGGGCGGCTCGCTGACGGCGCTCCCGATCATCGAAACGCAGGCCGGCGACGTCTCGGCGTACATCCCGACGAACGTCATCTCGATCACCGACGGTCAGATCTTCCTCGAGTCCGATTTGTTCTTCGCCGGCGTTCGCCCTGCGATCAACGCCGGTATCTCGGTGTCACGCGTCGGTGGCTCTGCACAGGTAAAGGCGATGCGTTCGGTGGCTGGTCGTCTCCGTCTCGACCTCGCCCAGTATCGCGAGCTCGAAGCGTTCTCCGCGTTCGCGTCCGACCTCGATGCCGCAACGCGCCGTCAGCTCGATCGTGGCGCGCGGACCGTCGAAGTGCTGAAGCAGGCGCAGTACCAGCCGATGCCGGTCGAGCAGCAGGTCATGATCATCTGGGCGCTCACGAACGGCTTCATCGACGACATCGCGCTTGCGCGCGTGCGCGAGTGGGAGCGTGGCTTCCACGAGTTCATGAAGAGCAAGTATCCGCAGGTTGGCGATGCGCTGCGCAGCGGCAAGACGATCAAGGATGTCGAAGCCGATCTCAAGCGCGGCATCGAAGATTACAAGAAGGGCGCAGGCGCACCGAAGGCTGAAGCCGAGCGTGTCGAGGCTTCGGTCAAGTGATGGCGACGTTGGTTCTCCTGAACAGGTCTCGCCATGGCTAAGGGCCGCGAACTCAAAGGTCGCATCAAGTCCGTCGAGAACACGCGCAAGATCACGCGCACGCTCGAGATGGTCGCGACCTCGAAAATGAAGCGCGCACAGGATCGCGTATCGGCCGCTCGGCCGTACGCGAACGCGCTGCGCGACGTGATTGGAAGTCTCTACTCGCCGGAGCTCGCTGAGCGTTTCCCGCTGCTCCGGCAGCCGACGACGATCAAGCGAGCGGGCGTCATCCTGATCACGGCCAATCGTGGTCTCGCTGGCGCGTTCAACGCGAACCTGATCAAGGAAGCGCGTGCGACGATTGCCAGACTCGAAGGGCAGGGCATCGCCGTCGAAGTGCACGCGGTCGGCAAGAAGGGACTTGGCTACTTCCGCTACATTGGTCGCACGGTGGCCAGCAGCCGCACGGACATCAGCGATCGTCCAACGGCGGAGAATGCCGCGGAAATCGTGAATCCGCTCACCGAGGCGTTCGCGCGCGGCGATCTCGATGCCGTGTACGTGATCGCGCCGAACTACAAGTCGGTGTTGTCGGCTCCGCCGACGACGACGCAGGTATTGCCGGTGCAGCCGCCCGAAGCGGGCGCGAAGCAGCGTGACTATATCTTGTCGCCCGACGCGGAGACGATCCTCGGCGAACTGCTTCCGCTGTATGTTCGCAACGCGGTGTATCGCGCACTGGTCGAGATGACGGCGTCGTTCTACGCCACGCAGCGCACCGCGATGAAGAACGCGACGGACAATGCCAGCGACATGTTGAAGATTCTCGCTCGTACGTACAACCGCGCGCGCCAGGCGACGATCACGCAGGAAATCGCGGAAATCGTTGGTGGTGCAGCGGCACTGCAGGGATAGAAGAGACAGGTCACAGATCACGGGTCACTAGTCTCAGGGTTTTACTGAGACCTCAGACCAGAGACCTGAGACCTCAAGAGTCGGAAGAACCATTCAATCGCTATTAGGACAATCTCATGGCCACCGCCACCGCGATTCATAATATTGGTAAGATCGTCCAGGTCATCGGACCGGTGCTCGACGTCGAGTTCGAGGCCGAGCATCTGCCGGAGATCTACAACGCGCTCGAAGTCACTGGCACGGCGGATGACGGCACGCCGATCCGCGTCGTGGTCGAAGTGCAGCAGCACATCGGCCGCAACCAAGTGCGCGCGGTCGCCATGTCATCCACGGACGCCGTGGTTCGCGGCATGGAAGTCGTCGACACGGGCGGACCGATTGCGGTTCCCGTTGGCGCTCCGGCGCTCGGACGCATCTTGAACGTGCTCGGTGAGCCGGTGGACAACGGCGCGCCGATTCCGAAGGACGCGCTGCGTTGGCCCATTCACCGCAAGCCGCCCGAGTTCGTGAACCTCGAGCCGAAGACCGAAATCTTCGAGACGGGCATCAAGGTCGTCGACCTGATTGCTCCGTTCGTGAAGGGTGGTAAGATCGGTCTGTTCGGCGGCGCCGGCGTCGGCAAAACCGTCGTCATCATGGAACTCATCAACAACGTCGCGAAGGGCCACGGCGGTAAGTCCGTGTTCTGCGGCGTGGGTGAGCGCACGCGCGAAGGAAACGATCTCTATCTGGAAATGAAGGAGTCGGGCGTCATCAACTCCTGCGCGCTGATTTACGGTCAGATGAACGAGCCGCCGGGTGCGCGTCTGCGCGTCGGTCTATCGGGCCTCACGGTCGCCGAATACTTCCGCGACGAAGAGCATGCTGACGTGCTCGTGTTCATCGACAACATCTTCCGCTTCACGCAGGCCGGCTCCGAAGTGTCCGCGCTGCTCGGTCGTATGCCGAGCGCCGTCGGTTACCAGCCGACCCTCGCGACGGAGATGGGCGATTTGCAAGAGCGCATCACATCGACCCGCGACGGTTCGATCACGTCGGTGCAGGCGATTTACGTTCCTGCCGACGACATCACGGATCCGGCACCGGCGACTGCGTTCGCGCACTTGGACGCGACCGTCGTGCTCTCGCGCGCGATCACGGAGCTCGGCATCTACCCCGCCGTCGATCCGCTCGCATCGTCGTCGCGAATTCTCGATCCGCAGTTCATCGGCGCGCGCCACTACAAGGCCGCGACGGACGTGCAGCGCATTCTCCAGCGCTACAAGGAACTGCAGGACATCATCGCGATTCTTGGTATGGACGAGCTTTCCGAAGACGACAAGAAGATCGTCGGACGCGCTCGCCGTATTCAGCGCTTCATGTCGCAGCCGTTCTCGGTCGCCGAGCAGTTCACGGGTATTCCGGGTCGGTACGTCAAGCTCGAAGAAACGATCTCGTCGTTCGAGCGACTGGTGGCGGGTGAGTTCGACAGCCTCCCCGAGCAGGCCTTCTTCATGGCAGGCGGCGTCGCCGACGTCGTCGAGAACGCGAAGAAGCTTCAGGGCTGAGCGGAGTAGCGATCATGTTGAACGTCTCGGTGATCTCGCCGGAAGCGGTGTTGTACGAGGGGCAGACGGATTCCATCGTCGCCCCGGCGCACGACGGTGAGGTTGGTATTCTCACGGGCCACGCCCCGATGATGGCGCTGCTCGGCAAGGGCGTGCTTCGGCTCGGCGGCGCGAGCGGCCGGAAGTTCAACGTCGAAGGCGGGTTTCTTCAGGTCGTCGACAACACGGTGCGCGTCGTAACCGAAAAGGCATCGGCGGCTTAAGGTTCTTCGGATGCAACGACAAAGGGTCGGCCATTGGCCGACCCTTTTGCGTCGTATCTAGCGCCTGTTGACGGAGATGACTTGAATAGCGCCGGCGCTGTTGCCGTTCCCGAAGCGTGACTGCGCTTCTGACGCCGAATAGTATTTCAGCGACGACGCGCTGGTGAGCGCCAACTGTCCGAGGATTTCCGTCGTGCCGGCGTGCTGTGTGTCGATGTAGACCTGCACAGCCACCGGAGTCGAGCCGCCCGCTCCACGGGCTTTCGAGGCCGGAACGCTCGTTCCACCGCGCGGCGTCAACCACTCCGGGTGCAGACGTTGCACGACTTCGAGCAAATTCGAAACTGCAACGTCTTTCATGTCAGCGGCGGTTATCACGGTACGATCCCGCTTTGGCGCGGCATCACTGCTGCTAGCCGTTTCGGATGCACCGGCGCTGGCGCACGCCAGCGTCGCAGCGGCGACCACCGCGACAATGACGCGGGGCAAGCCAAGTTTGGTCATGCCATCCTCCGAAATACGGCCAACGAGCGGCCGTGGGTGGGGGTTCGGGAGAGGACGTTAAGGGCTCTTATTCGTCGCTAACGTGGCCACGCCGCGCAAGTCGCGCAAGTCGGCTTGCACCTCAGTTTGCCATTCTGTACACTGCCCGCATGATCCGTTACGAGTCGTCGACCATTGGGTGCGTGCAGTGATCGATCTAGCATCCGCGACCTGAAGTGGCGCAGCACGTTCTCGGGCTGTCCGCGTTCTATCACGACAGCGCCGCGTGCCTTGTTCGTGACGGCGTGATCGTCGCCGCGGCTCAGGAAGAACGGTTCTCTCGGGTGAAAGGCGATGAGCGCTTTCCGAACAGCGCCGTCGGATTCTGTCTCGCCGAGGCGGGAATTTCGGCAAGCGAACTCGATGCTGTCGCGTTCTACGACAAACCGCTCCTCAAGCTCGATCGGTTGCTCGAGACGTCGCTCTGGCTAGCGCCGCGCGGACTAAGCGCGTTTCTGAAGGCTGGTCCGCTTTGGGCAACAACGCGTCTCCGAGTCGAGGACGCGATCCGACGCGCGCTCGATGGCTTCGAGGGCCGCGTGCTTTTCTGCGAGCATCACGAGTCGCACGCGGCGAGCGCGTTCTATCCGTCGCCGTTCGACGAAGCGGCCGTGTTGACGATCGACGGCGTTGGCGAGTGGGCGACTGCAACGATCGGCGCCGGCTCAGGGCGCACTCTGCGACTGACCCACGAAATGCGCTTTCCCGATTCGCTCGGGCTGCTCTATTCGGCGTTCACATACCACGCCGGATTTCGTGTGAACTCTGGTGAGTACAAGCTGATGGGGCTCGCGCCGTATGGCGAGCCGCGTTTCGTCGATGTGATCTACAAGCACCTGATCGATCTGCGCGACGACGGCTCGTTCACTATGGATCAACGCTACTTCAACTACCTCGGTGGACTCACCATGACGAACGACGCGTTCTCGTCGCTCGTCGAAGGGCCACCGCGTGTTCCGGAGTCGCCGCTCACGCAACGCGAGATGGATCTCGCGCGGTCGATTCAGGTGGTCTGCGAGGATGTCGTCGAGCGCATGGCTCGGACTGCAGTTCGCGAGACGGGGCACGACTCGCTCTGCCTCGCGGGCGGAGTGGCGCTCAACGCCGTTGCAAACGGAAAGCTCGTGCGCGAACGAATTGCTCGCCGCATCTGGATTCAGCCTGCAGCTGGCGATGCGGGCGGCGCGCTCGGCGCGGCGTTGCTTGCGTGGCATCGATACTTCCACGGCGAGCGTGTCGTAGCCGAAGGGCATGACGCGATGCAAGGTAGCCTGCTGGGTCCGCGGTACGGTGAGGCGGAGATCGAGAACGCGCTACGCATACTGGGTGCGCGGTACGAGCGGCTCGGTCGCGAGGAAACCATCGCCGTCGTCGCGGATGAATTGTCGCGTGGCTCCGTTGTAGGCTGGTTCGACGGTCGGATGGAGTTCGGCCCGCGCTCGCTCGGCGCACGGAGCATTCTTGCCGACGCGCGTGATCCTGCGATGCAAACAAAGCTCAACCTGAAGATCAAATTTCGCGAAGGATTTCGTCCATTCGCACCGAGCGTTCTTGCATCGAAAGCGAGTGAGTATTTCGATCTGGACGGGGAATCGCCGTACATGCTTCTCGTGGCGCCGGTCCGCGAACAGCGTCGGATGCCTGCGCGCGACGATGACACACAGCGCGGTTGGCTCGAGCGTCTCAGCATGCCACGCTCTGACATTCCGGCCGTCACTCACCTCGACTACACGGCCCGACTCCAGACGGTGACGCGCGATCGATCGCCCGGCTTGTTCGACGTGCTCGAGGCGTTCGAGAAACGCACGGCGTGTCCCGTGCTGGTGAATACGTCGTTCAACGTTCGTGGAGAGCCGATCGTGTGTACGCCTGAAGATGCGTACGCGTGTTTCATGCGAACGGACATCGACATTCTGGCGTTGCCTCCATTCCTGCTGCGCAGCAAGGATCAACCAACCACGCGCGAACAATGGCAACGACCAATCATTCAGGATTGATGACCGTTCGCGAAGGGCGACGGTTTGCCGGAACGCTCGCGGGTGGATTCGCGGTTTTGGCCGCCCTCGCGTTGTGGCGTCATCGGATTCCGGCCTCGGCGATCCTTGCCCTGGTCGCGGTCGTTGCGGCACTAGCGGGCGTGTTTGTTCCAACACGCTTACGCCCTATCGAGCGGTCGTGGAATTCGCTAGGCCACGCGCTGTCGCGCGTCACCTCGCCGATCTTTTTCACAGCGTTGTATCTCCTCGTCCTCACTCCGCTTGGCTTTCTTCGTCGAACCATGGGGCGCAGCCCACTTGCGCGCTCGCGCGCGTCGACGAGCTTTTGGGTTCGGCGTTCCGCGCAGACCGATGAGGAACTTCGGGCCGGTCTCGAGCACCTTTACTGAACTAGTGACGACGCGATGGGACAGATCGGACTGGCGCGTGAGCTGTGGGGCTTCATGCGAGCGCGGAAGAAGATGTGGCTCATGCCCCTGATCGTGCTCTTGCTCGGACTCGGGGCGCTCGTGTTGGCGGCTCAGGGCAGTGCGCTCGCACCATTTATCTATTCGATTTTTTGAGCCGTCGGACCATTTGGCATTTGAGGTGGGTGTGATGGGAACGTTGCGATCGCGGACGGTTCGAGGCGCCATACTCGCCAGCACGCTCGGTTTGAGCATGGTGGAGTCGGCCTGCTATGAGTATTCGCAGATACCGTCCGAAACGATCCAGGTCGTTCCGGGGACGAGCTTTTCGTTCACGTTGAATGATCTGGGGCGCGCGGGCCTGTCGGACAAGCTCGGACCGGCGGTCGGACGCGTTGAAGGTCGCTATACCGGCATGGCGGGCGATGCCTACAATGTGAATGTGTTCGTCGTCGAAACCTTGGGCGCGGGTCGTTCGCATTGGGTTGGTGAGCCGGTCCAGATTCCAAAGCAGTACGTGACTGGCATTTCCGAGCGACAACTCTCGAAGGGGAAGACCTTCGCCGTTGTTATCGGATCGCTCGCCGCGTTGGGTGCGCTCATCGCTTCGCGTAGTCTGGTGGGCAGCGCTGGCAGCGACCCGGTGGCACCGCCCGGAGGCGGCGGTACCGCGGTGCGGTTGCCGCGCTGACGGCCCGCACGCTCCCACGGTGAAGACGACCGCCGCGGCGCCAATCTCGCGTCGGAAACTCGCGCTATTCTGGACGCTGACGCTGCTCACGCCAGTGTTGCTACTGGTTGCCGCCGAAGGCGTGCTGCGGCTCGTATGGCGCGGCGGGGCCATCCCGCTTTTTGTGCCGGCGATCGTCGAGGCGGGCGACGACCTGGTTGCCAATCGGAACGTGGCGCGCCGTTGGTTCATCTCTGAGACCGAGCCGCCCTCGCCGATCGTCGAACCGTTCGCCCGAAACAAACCCGCGAACGCGTTCCGCATTTTTGCCTTGGGCGAGTCGACGACCGCAGGCTTTCCGTTTCCGCATAACGGCGCATTTCCTCGACTGCTCCGCGACGTGCTTCGCGATGTCCTGCCGACGGACTCGGTGGAGGTCGTGAATCTCGGCATCTCGGCGACGAACAGTTTTTCAATGCTCGACATGGCCGACGAGGTCATCGCTCAGCGCCCGGACGCAGTGCTCATTTACGCCGGGCACAATGAGTACTACGGTGCGCTCGGCGGTGCGTCGAGCGAGTCAAGCCTCGGCGGATCTCCTGCGCTCATCAGACTCTACTTGCGACTCCAACGCCTGCGAGTCGTGGCGGCGATCCGCACCGTCGTCGCGTCAACCCGTCGTCGTTTTTCTCGCGGGACGTCAACGGGGTCGGGTGATGCAGCGAGCTTCATGGAGACTCTCGCGCGCGATCAACTGATCTCGCTCGACGGACCAGCATATCGTCGCGGAGCGCAGCAGTTCTCTGAGAACCTGGCGCTCTTGATCAAGAAGTTTCGTGGGGCTGGTGTCCCCGTTTTCATCGGCGGATTGGTGAGCAACGTCCGCGATCGTCCACCATTTGCGTCGCCGGCGAACGGTAACGCGGGAGGCGCCGACTCGACCTACGCCGCGGCCCGCGCAGCCTTCGGGCGCGGCGATACTGCAAACGCTCGCGCGCTCTTCGTTCGCGCGCGTGATTTGGACGTCGTGCGCTTCCGTGCGCCGAGTTCGTTCAACGAGATCATTCGTGGGACGGCAAGGGCGAACGATGCTGTTTATGTGCCGGTGCCGGAGGCCTTCGACTCGGCGAGCGGTGGGATACCTGGTGCTGCGCTGTTTCTCGAACACGTCCATCCGACCCAGGACGGCACAGTGTTGCTCGCCAGAACCTTTTTCGAAGCGCTTCGAGGCGCGGGTTTCCTGGGTCGTACAGCGCGACTCGATCGTCTCAAGAGCTGGGGCGACTACGAGCGCGGGATGACGCTGACGCCATTCGACCAGCGCATCGCGTTTCATACTCAGCAAACGCTCATGCGGCGGTGGCCGTTCGTCGCGACGTCGGAACAGCAGGACTATCGTGCGACTTACCGTCCCAACGGTGTGCTCGACAGCTTGAGTTTTCTCGTATCGAGGGGAGCGCCGTGGCCGCTGCTCAAACTCCGCATGGCGCAGGCGTATGAGTCTGCCGGGCGAGCGGATTCGGCGGTGTCCGAGTTCCGGGGCCTCGCGCGCGAAACGCCGCAATTCTCTGAGCCATGGGCGCTGCTGGGCCGCGCCTTGCTTCAAGTGAAGTCCGATAGCGAGGCTGCGGCGGCGTTTCAGCAGGCTCTAGCCATTCGGCCGTCCGCGGACGTTGCCTTCGCGGCTGGCGACTTGGCGATGCGCCAGAAGAATCCTGCCGCTGCCATACCATTGCTCGAAACAGCGATTCGCATGGGAATCGCGCGTCCCGATGCGCTATATGAGTTGTCTCTCGCATACGGACTCACGCATGATGCGGTACATGCCCGCGCCACAGCGCTGCAGCTGGCGCGTGTGGCGCCGACATATCCAGGGCTCGCCGATTGGCTGCGGGCATTGGGGGTTGGGCCGGGGAGGTAGCGCAGCGGCCGGAATCTGGTCGCGCAGCTTGACGGAACTGACACGTGAGCGCATGTGTTGATCACGTGGCGCGACAACGCTTCTCCGGAGCTGGCATGACGCGACCTGCGTGGATGCGGCGAGCACTCGAATCGATCGGGGTTGTGGTTGTCGCTGCGGTGGTCGCGCTTGCCGTGGCGACGCGCGCGTCGGCTCAAGCGACTCGGCTGACGGTGCGCGGCGAGGTGACCGATTCAACGGGTGCTGCCGTTGTCGGCGCGCAGGTATCGGTCGCTGGAGCGGCCGTCGTTGTCACCGGCGTGGACGGTCGGTTCACGCTGCGTGAGGTTCCGCCGGGCAAGATGCACCTTGCGGTACGGCGTCTTGGATTCAGCCCGGTTGGCCTCGATCTGAACCTGACTGCTGAACCGGGGATCTTGCCGATTGTCCTGGCAGCCATTCCTGAGGCGTTGTCCGCCGTCACGGTCATGGCGCGCCGCGAGGTGTTCGACGCTCGGCTGTCCGGGTTCAACGCGCGGAAAACGCGGGGAATGGGCTATTTCATCACGCGCGACCAGATCGAGCATACGACAAGCTCGCATGTCGTCGACGCGCTTCGGGCCTTCCCAGGGGTTCGCGTTTTGAATCTGCGTGGCGCGATGGGTCGAACGGTCAGCCTGGGGGGAGCAGGGTGTCCACCGCTGGTCTTCCTCGATGGTTTTCCAGCGACTGCAGGTCCGTTGGACCTCGACGGTATCGAGCTAGGGAGCTTGGAGGGAATTGAGGTTTATGCCGGCAGCACCGGCGTGCCTCCCGAGCTGATCGGCCCGCGCGGCTTGGATCGCTGCGGTGTGATTGCGCTCTGGACGGCGCCAATGCGTCCACGTCGTAGCGCGGCGGAGCGACAGGCGGTTGACGTCGACGAGCTGGTGGCCAAGGGCGCCGTCTTTACGGCGAGTCAGGTCGACCGCCAGGCTGTGTACGACGCGGAGTCGGCGGTCCCGGTCTATCCCGAGGCGTTGGCAAAGGCCCAGGTGCGGGGTCGCGTGGTGATCGCGGTCGTCGTCGATGCCAAGGGCCGAGTCGAACCGGGGACGGTCAGTGTGGTGACGACTACGGACAGCGCGTTCTCAGAACCGGCGGTCGACGCAGCGAGTCACGCGCTGTTCACGCCGGCGATGCTGCGCGGACGGACGGTGCGCCAGCTGGTCCGATTGCCCTTTGAGTTCGACCCGTCCGTGCCCCCGGATTCCTCCCGGACGACAGGTCGGCGACCGTAGCAGCGCCCGTGGTGCGACAGGGCCTCTCTTGACTGTTGCGCGGCAAATCAAACTGTATCGGGCCTGCAACCACTGTGTTGCGGACGTGTTGGGAATCCTCATCAGACAACGGGGATTCATGGTCATGAACCGCTAGCGGGCGTCTGGTAGGTGTCAAACGGCCTCAGAATCCGGTCAGAAAATGGGCTGGCGAGATCATGCATATGTATGACATATTGTCGCACGCCCATACAAAGTCAGATGCTGATGTGACTAACTGGCCTGTAGGAGTGTTTGCTAACTAGATCGTGCCCCAAGATTCTGTGACGGGTGTTTTCGCAAAGTCGAACGATTCAGCAAGCAGGCCGCGCCCGACGCGGGGCGCCAACAACTGTAGGTCGTTTTATCCCGCGTCCGATCGACAGAAAGCCGCACTGCGATCGACGAGAGTTTCCCGCTGCGCAACGCGCCACCCGCGCGACCCCCTTAACGAGGATTCACATGCCGCAGGTTGATCGAGTGAGGGCCATCGTGGCCCCGCTCCTCACATTACTGTTGGTGGCAGGCGCTGCGACCGTGCAGGCGCAGTCTGCCGTGATAACCGGCAAAGTCACGAACGAGCAAGAAGCCCCCGTGGTTGGCGCGAACATCTTCATTCGCCAGCTCGGGCTCGGAACGACGACGAACGAACGGGGCACGTACACTCTGACGATTCCGGGTGCGCGAATCCCGACCGGCCAGCAGATGTTGACAGCGCGGTTCATCGGGTATGTGCCGTTGGACAAGCCGATCACGATCACCGCGGGCACGCACACGCAGGATTTCGTGCTCAAGGCGGATCCGTTCCACCTCGATCAGGTGGTTGTCACGGGCGTCGCCGATTCGACGTCGTCCAAGAATCTGTCGTTCTCCGTGGCGCACGTCGGAGCCGATCAGGTCAAGGACGTTCCCGCTGCGAATCCGCTCGAGGCCCTCGCCGGCAAGGTCGCGGGTTTGAAGGTGGAAGTCGGCGTCGGCAACCCGGGCTCGACTCCGGCAATCCGGCTCCGAGGCTCAACGAACCTCCAGGTTGGTTCGAGCACACCGTTGATCATCGTCGACGGCGTGATCACGACCAACTCGATCGCTGACATCGACGCGCAGGACATCGAGTCGATCGAAGTCCTCAAGGGTGCGGCCGGCGCATCGTTCTACGGCTCGAATGCCGCGAACGGCGTCATCAGCATCTCGACGAAGCGCGGTCGCAGCCTGGCGGAGAACCACCTCACGATCAGCGGACGATCGGAATACGGCCGGTCGTCGCTGAACAATTGGGTGGATCTCAACCACAGCACGCGTGCCCAGTTCAACGCAGACGGCAGCATCCAGCTACAGGCGAACGGCAACCCGGTCGTCAATACGACGGGCTTTGACGATACGCCGTATCCGAGCAGTGGTCCGAACCGGTTCCGCAACCAGCTTCAGACCTACCTGGGCAACAACGATTACTACAACAACGACGTGCAGGTTGGCCTGCGTCGCGGCAACACGAACTTCAATTCGTCGTTCAGCTCCAATCACAACGGCGGCATTCTTCCGTTCGTGAACGGTCAATTCAAGCAGAACGCGCGCTTCAACGTCGACCAGGGCGTGACCGACAACTTCGACGTGTCGGGGAGCTTCACCTACGGCATGCAGCACAACGACTACACGCCGGGAAGCACCACCAGCTGGTTCGAACTGCTTCAGGCGCCGCCGATGATCGACCTCGTGCACCCGGGCACCACGTCGGACACGACGTCGTATTTCCGCAAACTGCCGACCTACTCGTCGCCGAACGCGCGCGACAACCCGCTCTATTCGCTCAAGAACACGGCAGTCCAGTTGCGTCGTGAGCGCATCATCGGCTCGGCGGCTGCGCACTACCGCGCCACGGATTGGCTGCGCATCGATGGCAACTACGGCACCGATCGATTGAACCAGCAGCAGCAGACGTATCAGTTTCGCGGATATCTCACCGGTGCTGGCGCGCCTGGCCCCGGCTCGCTGACGTCGGCTGCCACGAACAACGTGTCCTGGAACTCGCAGCTCCGCGCGACGGCCACGAAGTTCTGGAAGGACATCCTTTCGACGACCAGCGTATCCTACCAGCTCGAGAGCGAGGCGGACAACAACACGTCGGCCGGTGGATCGAAGCTCAACGTCAACGACGTGCCGGATCTTTCCGCGCTCGATCCGACGCAGCTCACGCTGACGCAGGGCACGCAGAAGCAGCTCACGACTGATTACATGGCGTCGCAGTCCCTGACGTACAAGGACCGCTACATCCTCGACGGTCTGGTTCGTCGCGACGGCTCGTCACTCTTCGGGCCCAACGCCCGTTGGTCGGACTTCTATCGTGTCGCCGGCGCGTATCGACTGACCCAGGACCTCAATATCCCCGGTGTTCAGGAGCTCAAGCTGCACGCGGCGCGTGGTACCGCGGGTCTTCGCCCAGGCTTCAACTACCAGTACGAGACCTACTCGCTGAGCGGCGGTACGTTCTCGAAGCAGAATCTCGGCAACAAGAATCTCCGGCCGGCGGTGCTCACGGAGAATGAGTACGGCATCAACGCGCAGTTCTTGCAGCGCTTCAGCGCCGAGGTGACGTACGCCGATCGTAACACGAAGGATGCCTTCCTCCAGATTCCGTTGTCCGCCGCGGCGTCGGGTGGTTTCAGCAACCAGTGGCAGAATGCCGCGACGATCGGCTCGAAGACGCTTGAAGCGGCCCTTCAGACGCGCGTTCTGGATCGCCGGAACTTCACGTACGACATCTCGATCAGCGGCGACCACACGACTCAGGAAATCCTGTCGATGAACCGCGCGCCGTTCCGCGTTTCGGCGGACAATGCGCAGGGTCAGAACGTGTTCTGGTATCAGGCGGGCTTGCCGCTCGGCATCATCTACGGCACGCGGTACGTCCACACCTTCGCGCAGCTCAAGGAAAACCCGGCGAATGCGAGCGCGGTCGAGAGCGACTACGTCGTCAACCCGCTCGGGTACCTCGTGAAGAAGTCGCTCCGTGGTACGGCGAATGAGCTGCCGATCGCCTACACCGATGCCAAGGGTGCTACGAGCTTCGTGCTTGGCGACGTGAATCCGAAGTTCAATTTCGGTTTCACGAACGACATCAAGATCAGCCGTTTCAACGTTCACGCGTTGTTCGACGGCCAGCAGGGCGGAAAGATCTACAACTTCACCAAGCAGTGGATGATGCAGGATCTTCGCGCTGGCGTGATGGATCAGTCGGGCAAAGCTGCCGACCAGAAGATTGCCGAAGGATTCTATTCGGCTGGTCTGTACAACGGCCTGAATGCCGACGAGTTCTTCGTGGAGGACGGGTCATACATCAAGCTTCGCGAGCTTTCGGTCGCGTATGATGTGGCGACCAAGTTGCTGCCGAAGATTGGCCTTGGCCGCGCGAGCGGGCTCAAGATCGCCCTCGTCGGACGCAACCTGATGACGTGGACCAAGTACAGCGGCTTTGATCCGGACGTGACGTCGGGCAGCGATTTCAATTATCGCATTGACGGATTCAAATACCCGCCGTTCCGCACGATCACGGGTCAGGTAGAGATCCACTTCTAAACATCGCCAAACTCGGAGCCAAAGTAATGATAGCAACACGAACGAAACTCGGATCCGCGTTGGGAGCGGCGGTGCTCATGATGAGCGCTGCCTGTTCCCAGGATCTGGCGGTTTCAAATCCGAACAACCCGGACGTCGCGCGCGCGATTGCGTCGCCGGCGGACGTGCAGTCGCTCGCCGTGTCGTCGGTGAACTCCTGGTACCTGGCGACGACATACATCGATCCCTGGACGGGACTATCGGTGACGGCCGACGCCATGACGGCGAACTTCGGCAACTTCGCGATGCGCTTCCAGAACGTGGAGCCGCGCGCGCCCTATCTCAACATCACGTCGAACGCCGATGCCGAAATGGCTCGCGAGCCGTGGAACCGGCAGTACAAGGTGTTGGGTGCGGCGAACGACGTGCTGCGCGCTGTCGCGGGAGGCATCACGCTCCCCGGCGGAACGGATCAATACGGTGCGCTCGCGAAGTTTGCCCAGGCAGGTTCGCTGGTGCAGCTCGCGTTGCTCTTCGACAAGGCGTTCATCGTCGACGAGACCTTCGACGCATCGAAGGGTGCCCCGACGTTCTCTCCGTACACGGACGTTGCCAAGACGGCGCAGGCAAAGCTGGATGCGCTGATCGCGGCGACGAGCGGTAAGACGTGGACGTACTCGGACGCGACGACGATCATGCCGCTCGTTGGCACGACGCTCAACGCAACCAGCATCAATCGCATCGCGAACACGATGGCCGCGCAGCTGCTTGCGTACACGCCGCGCAATGCGGCGGATGCGGCCAAGGTAGACTGGGCCAAGGTGCTGCAGTATGCCGACAAGGGCATCGGCACCGGTTCCGCTGGCGCTCCGTTCAACTTCACGATCCTGAGCGACAACAACAACTGGTATTCGTACATCGCGTACTACTTCGAAGAAGAGTCGTGGATGCGCGTCGACCAGCATCTGGTTCACCAGATGGATGCTGTTGTTCCGGACAAGTTCACCGGAACGCTCGTGCCTGCGTCTGGCACAGGCGACAAGCGCCTTGCAACCGATTTCACGTACAAGGCCAACGTCATCGGTGACGCGACCCGCGGCATCTACATGCAGAGTCCGTGGGCGCACACACGGTACGCCTATGCGGCGCGCAACTCGGCGACGTCGGCGACCGGACCGGTGCCGTACATCCTCGCGGCGGAAAACGATCTCCTCAAGGCCGAGGCGCTCGTGCGCACCAATGGCGATCTGGCGCTCGCGTGCCAGCTGATCAACAACACGCGCGTCACGCGCGGTGGACTCGCCGCAGCAACTCCAGGCGATGGTGCGGCCACGTTGCTCGCCGACATCCTCTACGAGCGTCAGGTGGAACTACTGGGAACGGACGGGTTCAACCTGTTCTTCAACCGACACGCGGATGCGCTGCAGGACGGAACGCTTCGCCACATCCCGGTTCCCGCGTCGGAGTTGGAGATCCTCACGCTTCCGGTGTACACGTTCGGCGGTGTTGGTCAGCCGCTGGCGAATGTTTCGCCGACCGGAGGGAGTTCGCTCTCCGTCGGTCCGAGCGCCGGCGCTTCCACCAAGTCGATCGTCTTGCCGAATGGCAAGGTGTTGGACCTTCACGAGGGCGTCCGACCGGAACCCCTTACGTCGAGCAGTTTCAAGCGCTAGGTCTTCGCTGAGAACACTCTGAAAACGAATTCGGGCGATACCAAAGTGGTATCGCCCGAATTTTTCTTTTACTCATCGCGGCTGCGATCTACTCCTTTCTTGGCTCCAGGCGCAGATTGGCGCACGTAATGACGTCGGCCTCGTCGCCACCGTTGCTCCGGTAGACATTCACGTGAAGGTTCCCGGAGGTCGGAAGCGGGAGCGGTACGGTCCCATCTACGTGTCCGCGGTTGTTCGACATGGAAATGTCGGGGAACTGGCTGACGGTAAGCATTGGAATCGCGCCGGAGCCACACCGTCCGCTGACGAGTGCCCAGTGATAGTACTGCGCGGATCCTGAGACATCGCTGATGTTGATCCGCGCCCGAATGAGGGTGGGTGACTCGGCCACGAGCACCGCGGTGCCCGTGGCGTTGTTGCGGCCGCGCGGCGCGTTCGCGTCGCCGCTCTGTTGTTGGACGGCCTGAAACGATCCGGACCACTGGAGCGTTGCCGGTCCGAGACCGCCAGTCAAGCCCGCGTTGACTGCTGCTGCGTTCGGGTCGGAATGCGCTGAGGCACAACCAATCCCGACGAGTCCGACCGCGAGTGAGGAGAGAATCCGACGGCAACTATACACACAAACCTCCGATACGAGTGAAGATTGTGAACGTTTGACAACGTGCCGAAACCATCAATTCAGCGCAAGTTATTTTGCGGCCAGAACACGGCGGCAATTCACATTTTCTAGACGCGCGATGACGTTCCGTGTGACGAAATAGGCGTCTTCGATCGCGCCCTATAAAAGTCCTCTAACGCTCAGGTGTCGCGGTCGTAAAGAGGGTTGACCGGCCACGCCCTGCGTTGCGCAAAGGCGGAGGCCTGTGCCCGGCGTGCTCATCACAGGGGGAGCCATCAGCGGACGGCCTATCATATCCTGAGCCTTCGTCGGAGCTGGACGCGCGAGGCGATGGCGGCGGCGCACGATGCTTGCTCGGTTCGTCGCTCAACCACACCGGAAAACCCAACGTGAGAATCCTACCATTCCTGCTGACGCTCGCCGCGGCGTCGGGGGCGAGCGCTCAACTACCAGGCGTGCCGGTCTTGCAGAACGCATGGGCAACTCCAGGGATCATGTTCGCGATCGACGGCGGCGCAGGCAACGGTCGCAGTGTGATCGGGGCCGCGGGGTCGTGGGCACCTGGGCTTCGAATTCAGGTCAGCGGCGGCGTTGGATTTCAGACGGGAAATGCTGTGGGGTCGAGCGCGGCCTATGGCGTTAGAGTCGCCGTGCCGCTGGTTCCATCATCGAGCTCGATTGGTCTGGCGCTGTTCGCCGGAGCTGGTGGGGCCTCCAGCCACAAGAATCCGGCGATTCTCGCAGTCTTTGATTCGATCACGAACTCGGGCGAGTTACCGGTCGGCGTCGCGTTCGGTTGGAAGCACACCGGAGGGTTCGGTCGCGGCTTCTCGCTCTATACCGCCCCAGCGCTCGTGTTCTTCACCGGAGGCTCTGCGCCCGACAACCTCGTGCGCATCGCGATCGGACTCGACGTGGGGCTGACGGACTCGTGGGGGATTACCGGAGGCGTGGACCTGGGGCAAAGCCGACCGCGGGCCGTTGGTGGTCCGGGAGGCCCTCAGTTCGGTCTTGGTGTTTCGCGTGCCATGGCAACTCGATAGCTGGCTTGTGAATTGCCTTTCTCAACTGCAGAGGTGCGCGGGGGGCGCGCACAGGCGAACGCGCACAAGGGCATACGGATGAGCAAGGGCTCACTTCCACCGATTCTGGTGGTCGACGACAACCACGACAATGCGGAGATCATCCGGCAGTATCTCGAGATACGCGGATATCCGATCACCGTGGCGCATAGCGGCGATGAGGCGCTCACGCTCTTCGAGACCGTACGCCCCGCTATAGTTCTACTCGACGTGATGATGCCCGGCCGAGACGGCTGGGAAGTGTGCCGAGTGATGAAGCAGCATCCAACGCTTGGACGCTCGGTTCGCGTAATCATGGTCACGGCGCTCGACGAATGGCGCGACAAGCGCGAAGCGCTGCAGATTGGCGCAGACGATTACGTAGAAAAGCCATTCGATCTTCCAACTTTGGCTGCGACGGTCCAACGAAACCTCGATATGCAGCAAGCCAAGGCGTCGTGACGCCACTCGGGTCGGCGTGAGCGAATCACTTCTGCTCACTGATTTCGACGATCCCGCTCTCGAGAAGGCGATCGACACTCTCGAGGGATGGCAGGTTGAGCGCGTCGCATCCAAAGATCTTGCCGACGCGATAAGCGCTCGGCCGGAGGCGCGTGCGGTACTGATCAGTACGTCCGACCCAACCATTCTGCGCGCTGTGGTCGAGCGAGCGCACGCGGGTGCGATCCCGGTAGTTGTCGCGTGCGCGGACGATACGTCGCGGCGTCGCGCCGTGGAGCTCAAGGTCGAAGAGTGGTTCCGCTGTCCTACGGATCCCGAAGAGATGGGGCAGCGTATTCGCGCCGCCGTGGGCCGTGGAACGGTGCCCGGACCGGTCGCGTCTGATCTCGTCGAGCGCGTTGAATACGAGCAGATGCTTCACGATTCACTCACGGGCCTGCCGACACTGCCCGTGATGATCGAGCGATCGCGCAACTTGTTCAAAGAGCGTGGCGAGCTCGTCGTGCTCTATCTGAACTTCGTGCGGTACTCGAAGATCGAAGAGATTTACGGATGGGAAAAGCTGGACGCGGTGCTCGAAACAACGGCTGCGGCCGTCCGAGAATTTCTCGACGATACCGCTCTCAGCACATCGCGCGTCATGGTCAGTTTCACCAACGACGACGATTTCATCTTCTTCCACGTGCCGGCGGCCGGTGTGGCGGCGGCATCGGAGTCGGAGATTACCGAGATGGTGGCGCGACTGCAGCGCCACGTTGGCGGGCGCATCGAAGCGCAGCATGGTGAGGACATCGCCGCGCTGTTCGACATTTACGTCGGACGCGCGCACGTGTACTACAATCCAAAGATTCGTCTCGAGCGGTTGATCTACCGCGGCATTCGCGAAGCGGCCAATGCATCGCGCTCGATCGAAGAGCGCGAGCGAGCACGCCGAGTGGCGGATCTTCGGTCGAGTCTTCGCGATCGCGCGGTGTATGTCGACTATCACCCGATCGTCGTCACCGAGACGCGCGAGATCTTCGGCTACGAGGCCTTGGCGCGCGGCGTGATGCGCAGTCTGCGCAGCCCCGAAGTGATGTTCGATGTCGCTGCGGAGGCTGACCTGGTGTGGGAGCTCAGTCGCCTATGCCGCAGCCGAGCGATCGAGGGAATCGATACGAGACTGCAGCCGAACGAACTGCTCTTTCTCAATGTCGATCCGCACGATTTCAGCGATCCGGCGTTCGACGAGAACGAAGTGAAGTATCCCGAGCGCGTGGTCATCGAGATCACCGAGCGCACGGCGATCAAGGATTATCCAAAGTTCCGCGAGCGTCTGCGTCTATTCCGCGAGCGTGGCTTCCGCTTCGCAGTCGACGACGCCGGCAGCGGGTACGCGGGTCTGGGTTCGATCGCCAACCTCGAGCCGGACTTCATCAAGCTCGATATTTCGCTCATCAACGCGATCGATACGAATTTCATCAAGCAGAATCTCGTCGCGACGATGGTGAAGTTCGCCAACGACCACGGTGCGAAAGTCGTTGCCGAAGGCGTGGAGCGCGCGGAGGAGTTCAAAGCCGTCCAGGAATTGGGCGTGCATCTCGTGCAGGGTTTCTTCCTGCATCGGCCGTCGCACCTACCGGCGCAGCCGGCGAAGGAACGAGCCGCTCGATAGGCTGCTGGATGCGGGATAGTTCCCACAAATTGATGAACGCGCCCCCTCGCTAGGCTGCTGGATGGGGGACAGTCCCACAAATTGATGAACGGAAACCGCCGGATTCACGGAAACGGCCGGATGAACAGCGCTTGATATGCAGGCAGTTTCCGGTCAATCCGGCTGTTTCTGTTCTAAGTATCTGAGATGTCCGCCGAGCGACAAACCCGTTTGCTGGCGCGAATCGCTATCGCAACAAGCGATCGATCAGTTCGAATGATCGCTCGGCCGCACCGATACCGCTTCGCACGAGCGCGCGCGCGTAATTTCCAGCGTCGCGTCGCATTGCCTGATCGGTCGTCCACAGCCGCAAACGCCGACACATGTCCGCCTCATTGGCCACGGACACGCCACCGCCGCGCTGCGAGAGCAACGTCGCGTCACGGCTCATCTCGTGGCGCGGACCGAAGATGACAGGCGCACCGAAGGCTGCCGGTTCGAGCACCGAGTGCAGGCCAGCGGCGTGAAACCCGCCGCCGACGTACGCAACATCGGCAAGCGCGTACAGCTCACCGAGGATCCCAACGCGGTCAATGATGACGACATCGGCATCGCGCGCCGCGGCGTCGGTATCGTCGATGCGTGCGACGGTCAAACGTGAACGCCGCGCCGCATCAACAATGCGTGCGACATGCTCGAGTGTTGGCTCGTGAGGCGCGATGATCAGTCGCGCGTCGCCACCGCTGCGACGCAGGGCTTCGAATGCGGGTAGGAGGACGGCTTCATCTGCCGGCCACGTCGAACCCGCGACGATTGTCGAGCGGCGATTGCGCAATCGTTCGAGCATTGGGCTCGCACGATCGACGCGTTGCGCACGAAGCCAAACCTGATCGTAGCGCGTGTCACCGGTGAGGACGATTGCATCGGGGCGAACCCCCAACTCCACGAGACGATCGGCGTCTGCCGCATCGATTGCGCCGACGACTTCGAGTGCGGCGTAAGCGTCGCGCAGCAGCGTCGTGGCCGTGCGCGACCGACGCGACGATCCACGCGCCAACGTCGCGCTGACGAGCCCAAGTCGCACTCCACGTGCGCGTGCTTCGCGCGTAATGACCGGCCACACGTCGAGCTTGGAGAAGACGAGTGCCGTTGGCTTGAGTGCGTCGAGCACAACACGCGCGTCGCCCGGCGTGTCGAACGGCAGATAGTCGCGGAAGTCGACGTCCAGATCGCGCGCAAATGTCGGCGCACTCGGCGAGAAATATGTGTAGGCGAGCTGCAGCTCCGGGCGTCGCACGCGCGCCAATTCGAGAATCGGTCGGGCTTGAAGGCCTTCGCCAACCG
Organism: Leucogemmata humicola; assembly: GCF_055379415.1. Classification (NCBI taxonomy): domain Bacteria; kingdom Pseudomonadati; phylum Gemmatimonadota; class Gemmatimonadia; order Gemmatimonadales; family Gemmatimonadaceae; genus Leucogemmata; species Leucogemmata humicola. Next base: position 4,510,494 of record NZ_AP040875.1, on the reverse strand, counting down.
ACGGCGCGTGCATCCATAGCAACGGTCGCGATCGGTCGCGACGCGATGCTGCCCACTCACGATACCGCCCGCGAATTCCACGACGCGCGCGTAGCGATCGAAGAAACTTCGAGTCGCTATTCGGTGCGACTACGGCTGCACCACGCGCGATCTGCGCGAGTGCGCGATACCCGAGCTGGACCGGTATCTTCACCGATTCGATTACGGCTTTTTGCCAGCGGCGCCGCCGGCTTTTGCGAGCGCCGCGTCGAGCGCGGCGCGAACGTCCGCCGATGCGCTGGCGAAGATCTGATCACCAATGAAGAACGTCGGTGTGGAGTTCACGCCCGACTGCTGCGCGCGATCGTGGTCCGCTTGAATTAGCGGAAGCGTCAGGTGCTTGCTCACGCACTGACGATACGTCGACATGTTGACTCCGGTCGCGGTCGCCAACGAGTCGAAGAGTGGCGTGGCGTTCTTGACGGTTTCCCATTTGGCTTGCGTGGCGAACAGCGCGTCGTGCATTGGCCAGAACTTGCCCTGCACCGACGCGCACATCGCCGCCTCTGCGGCGGGCATGGCGTTCTGGTGCTGGCCGAGTGGGTAGTTGAGGTACGCGAGTCGAACGCGGCCCTTGGCGACGTAGTCCTTCACGATCCCGGCGAATGCAGCGTCGTGCCACTGTTTGCAGAACGGGCACTGAAAGTCGCTGGCCATGATGAGCCACACCTTTGCCGTGCTGTCGCCCATGATGCGTCCGCGGTCAGCGCGATCGCTGATTGTGTCGGCGACGAGCGTCGGGGCGAGCGTTCCGCTTTCGGTGACGGCAGCGCGATCGCTGCTCGCGACCTTGGCGTCGCGGGCTCCAGCGTCGGCTCGCGAGCAGGCTGCGACGAGCGACGAGGCAACGAGAATTCGAAGGAAGGTATGTCGCATGAGACGGTGGGTAGGTTCGGCGGAGTGCGCGCCCTGGCACTCAAAGTTACGCAACGGGCACAGTCGCCACAAACCATTACGCAGCAACACTCTCCGGCGTTCGTACGGCTTTCGGCGTAGGGCATGTGTCTTGCACCCTTGGGAGCGTCTGACTCTCGGTCACGAGAGGTAGTGGGTCACGTACCGAGCTTACGACGACATGCGCACGATGGTGGGGTGGTTCCAGGAGGGCGGGCCGATCATGCTGGTCATCGCGCTAGTTGGCCTCGTTGGGATCGCCGTCGTCATCGAACGGCTGTACGTGATTGTGTTCCGATCCAAAAACAACGGCCGCGTCTTCATCGAACGGATCATTCAGCTCGTTCGTGGCGGCAAATTGGACGAAGCCATCAAGTTGTGCGCGAATTCGAGCGCGTCGCTTCCGGACATTGGGCTTCTCATTTTGCGAAGCCGGAGCCGCGATGAGGCCGACCTTCAGAACGTGGCGACGGCGGCCAACCTGACCGTCGTACCGAAGTTGACCCGGCGGCTGCAGTATCTGCCTACGCTTGCCGTCGTCGCCATTCTCCTGGGCGTGCTCGGCTCGGTCCACGGCTTTCGCGACGCGTTGCTCCGATCTGGTGCAGGCGCCGACCACGATGCGCGGCTATCGGCGGGCTTTGCCGCCGCACTCACGCCAACGACCTTCGGCCTGGCGGTGGGGGTCGCACTGACACTCGGGCGCGGATATCTCGTAAGTCAGGCAGAGGCGATCACGGAAGAGATTCGCGAATTTTCGGCGCGGCTCATCAACGCGCTGAGTGATCGTCCCGACGTCCGTCTCGGGCACCGCTGAGCTAGTTAGCTTACCACTGTGTCACTTCGTGCACTGCCGCTTCTCGCACTCGCGCTGCTCACGACCGCGTTCCAGGGGCTGCAGATTCCGGCGCCCCAAGGATACGTCAACGACTTCGCGCACGTCATTCCTGCGGCTACCGCGGGGACGATCGAGCGAATCATTGCCGACGTGCGCGCGAAATCGGGCGGCGAGATCGTGGTCGTCACGCTGCCGGATCTGGGCGGCCGACCCATCGAAGAGGTAGCACTCCGGATCGGTCGCGAGTGGAAGGTCGGGCAGAACGGTAAGCCAGGCGACACCGCGCGAAATACGGGCGTCATTCTGCTCGTCGTGCCGAAAGAGACGAGCGCGGACGGTCAGGGCCACGTGCGCACCGAAGTTGGATTCGGCGCCGAGGGTTTCATTACCGACGCGACGACCGGCCAGATCCGCGATGAGGCTATTCCATACTTTCGTCAGCGCGACTACGGTGGCGGCATCGAGTTGATGACGCTGCGCATCGCGCAGCGCTTCGCCGGCGAATTCAACTTTCAGATCGATAGCACGTTTCAACCGCCGCCCACACGGCAGCGCGTGCGTCAGGGTAGTGGTGGAGGGATTCCGCCCTTCGTCTACCTGATCATTCTGTTCGTGATTCTCTCCGCGTTGGGCGGAGGGCGCAGACGCGGCGGATGCCTTCCGATCTTCATTCCGATGGGCGGTGGTGGTCGCGGCGGATGGGGCGGAGGCGGGTTCGGTGGCGGTGGTGGTTTTGGCGGCGGTGGGGGTGGATTCGGCGGTTTCGGTGGCGGAGGCGGGTTCGGCGGTGGTGGCTCTAGCGGATCCTGGTGACCATGGCGCGAATGACACTCGACGAGCTCGTATCGCAACTGAAGGCGGCGTACGGCAGCGCACTTCGCTCTGTCGTGCTGTACGGCTCGTCTGCGGCGGGCGAACGCGATCCGAAGCGGTCTGACTACAACGTGCTCGTGCTCGTCGACGCGCTCGATGCGTCGCGACTGGCGGCTGCGTCGGCAGCGTCGCGCGCGTGGGCAGACGCCGGCAATCCGGCGCCGCTCACGCTGACAACCTCTGAGTGGCGCGGGTCGGCCGACATCTTTCCAATGGAGTACGCCGATATCCTCGAGCGACATCGCGTGCTCCACGGTGAATCGCCCTTCGAAGGCATTCGCGTCGATCTCAAGGATTTGCGCCTGCAGCTCGAGCAGGAGGCGATGGGCAAGCTGATCAAGCTCCGGCAGGGCGTGCTGGCGTCGGGAAACGAGGGGCAGCGTCAACTCGAGCTGCTTGCCGCGAGCGCCAGCACGATCATGATCATCTTTCGCGCGTTTCTGCGAATGCTCAACGAAAAGCCACCTACGGACAACGTTGCGCTGTCGGACGCTGTCGCCAAACACGCCGGATTCGACGCAACGCCGTTTGCGCGCGTCGTCCGTCACGTGCGCGCTGAAGCAACCCTTCCGTCCGCTGACGTTTCTAGCGTCCTCGCCGGCTATTTGCGGGGAATGGAGCAGCTTGTGGCGTATCTCGATAAGTATCAGGCGGCTACGTAAGCACCAGTCGTCTTGGATGGGAGCGCAATGCAGCGGCGCGCTCAGCTCTGGAACTCGTTGCTGTGTTGGATCGTAGTGTTCTTCGTCACCACCCCTCATTGAGGAGTTACGCACATGAAACGCTGGCTCGCTCTTCTGCTTCTGCTTCCTCTCGGCGCGTGCGGGTACAACCGCATCCAGTCGCTGGATGAGCAGGCTGGTGCAGCGCAGAGTCAGATTGAAGTTCAGCTGCAACGTCGCGCTGATCTGATTCCAAATCTCGTAAACACCGTGAAGGGCTACGCCCAGCACGAAGAGACCGTACTCACGCAAGTGACGCAGGCGCGTGCCGGCCTCGTGAATGCGATTCAGTCGAAAGACGCCGAACAGATGGCCAACGCGAACAATCAGTTGACCGGCGCGCTCGGCAAACTGATGGTATCGGTCGAGGCATATCCGAATTTGAAAGCCGACCAGAGCTTCATTCGGCTACAGGACGAGTTGACGGGTACGGAGAATCGTATTGCCGTGTCGCGCAACGATTACAACCAGGCGGTGAACGCGTACAATGCATTCATCCGTCAGTTCCCGGCGGTATTGACCGCGAAGGTCACCGGCGCGCATCCGCGAAAGTATTTCACGGCGACTGGCGATGCGCAGCAGGGTCCGCCGTCGGTTGATTTCTCCAAGCCGCCCGGAGCAGCGCCGGCGACCGCGCCTGCGACGACGCCGCCGCCGACGACGACACCAGCACCGAAAAAGCCATAGCCTGGCGAAGTTGAAAAAAAGCTGGGACCCTTCAGTACGAATGAAGAGTCCCAGCTTTTTTTTGCACGTAGCCCGCAATCGCTCGCCGCTTAGTACTCCGTTTTCGCCACTGGCTGCGGCTTTGGGAACAGCGACGCGCCCTTCGCTACACGCCATCCCGTGACGTCGAGTGTCGCGACGTCCGCAAAGCGCTGGTCGCTCACCTTTCCGCGCCCGCCGAGCTGTTCCCACAGCTCCTGCGACTTGGTCGGCATGAACGGCGCGAGATAGATGGCGTGACGCGCAATCTGGCGAATGATCGCAGCGAGCACTGACTCGAGCTGCGGCCGCAGCTCCTGGTTCTTCGCGAGCGCCCACGGTTGACTCGATTGCACGAATTCATTGCCGCGTGTAACGCACGCCATGACGCGCTTGAGTCCCTCGTGCAGCAGAAACTCGCCGCCACCGCTCATCGCAGTGTGGTACTCGACCAACTCGGCTTCATCCGCGCGATCGAGCTCGCCTCGCGCGCCCGTGGGCACGACGCTGTCGCAGTACTTCTCGACCATCGAGATCGCGCGACTGGCCAGATTGCCAAGGGCGTTCGCGAGGTCGGAGACGTATCGGTCGTCGAAGCGTTCGTACGAAAAGCTCCCGTCAGCGTCGAAGGGGACTTCGCGCATGAGGAAATAGCGAAGCGCATCGGCGCCGTAGCGGTCGATGGTTTCGTCGACGTCCAAGCGCACGCCAGACGATTTGCTAAATCGCTCACCGGATAGCAGCACAAAACCGTGCGCCCACACCTGCTTGGGCAGCTCGATCCCGGCCGCCTTGAGCATCGCAGGCCAGATCACGCAGTGCAGACGCGTGATGTCTTTGCCGATCACGTGCAACTGAGCCGGCCAGCGCGTCTCGTATCCTTCATCGGGGAAGCCAGTCGCCGTGAGGTAATTCGGCAACGCGTCGAACCACACCCACGTGCCCTGCGTCTCGCCCGTCGAGAGCGGCAGCGGGAAGGGAATGGCCCACGATAGTCGCGAGCGCGTGATCGAAATGTCTTCCAAGCCCTGCTCGAGCAGGGACAGGATTTCGTTTCGCCGAGTCTCGGGCGCCAGAAAGGACGGGTGATCTTCGAACAGCTGACGCACGAAACCTTCGTACGACGACAGGCGGAAGAACCAATTGCGTTCGGTCGTCCACTGTAGCTCGCGCGTCGGATGGAGCACGCACTTGCCATCGACGATTTCGTCGTCGCGCTTGAACAGCTCGCAGCCGACGCAATACCAGCCTTCGTAGCCCTTTTCGTAGAAGTCGTTGGGCGAGCGCTCGTGGATGCGCTCGATCAGCGCGCGAACGCCACGCTTGTGGCTCTCGCCCGTCGTACGCATGAAGATGTCGTTCGAGATCGACAGGCGCGCCCACATCTTCTCGAAGCGGCCGGCGATCTCATCGACGAATTCCTGCGGCGACACACCGCGATCGGCCGCAGCTTGCGCGACCTTCTGGCCATGTTCGTCGACGCCCGTGAGGAACCAGACGTCATCGCCGCACATCCGGCGATACCGTGCGATGACGTCGGCGCCAATTTTCTCGTACGCGTGACCAATGTGCGGATCGCCATTCGCGTAATCGATGGCGGTCGTCAGATAGAACCGTCCCACTCAGCTTTCTCCGTTCTGTGTCGGCGCGTCCGGAGTTCCCGGCGACCCGTCGCGCGGGCCGCGTCCGCCTGGACGATTGCGTCTTCCACCGCGACGACCACGCCGGCGATGTGGTCGTCGTTCCTTGCCATCGCTCGAGTCGGCGGCTTCGCCATCAGGCCCCGATTCGTCTTCGTCCGCCGCCTCGGCGACGACTTCTGTCTCGACCTCGATGATTTCTTCGAGAGCGATATCCACGCCTTCATCTTCCTCGACGGCCGGCGCGGCGGCCGCTACCGCCGCGACAGCAGGCAGTGGAGCGCCGACCTCGTCGGCCTCGGCGCGCAGGTCGACGAGTGAAATGACTCGCACCTCGCCATCTTCGCCGCGCAGCGTGACGCGCTCACGAAAGATGTCGTTCGCGATGATCTTCTCTTCGCCACGCTTCGTCCGAATCATTTTCCCTTCTTTCGGGAAGCGCTTCCGACTCTGCGCGTAGAACTCGTGCTCGTAGCGCAGGCAGCACATCAGGCGTCCGCACGCGCCAGAGATCTGCGACGGATTCAACGAAAGTCGTTGATCCTTGGCGACGCCGAGGTTCACCGGACGAAGTTCTGGCAGCCATGACGACGAACAGTACTGTCGGCCGCAGCGACCGATGCCGTCGAGACGCTTGGCTTCGTCGCGCACACCGATCTGCTTGAGCTCGATTCGCGTGCGGAACATCGACGCCAGCTCGCGGACGAGCGTTCGGAAGTCGACGCGCTTTTCGGCGGTGAAATACAGCGTGAGCTTCTTCCGATCCCACTGCCATTCGGCGTCGGACAGCTTCATCACGAGATCGTTCGCCTTCACGCGCTCCATCGCTTTGCGACGCGCGTCCTCGTCCTGTTCGCGGAGCTCGTGCGACCGCTGCACGTCGTCTGGTGTCGCCAGGCGCCGAGCCTTTTTCGCTGTACCGGCTGCGCCATATCCGTGCGGCGTTCCGGCGTTGCGCTTCTCAGCGAGCTCGCCCAGGGCATGCACGAAACCGAGATCCTCGCCGCGGTCAGCGTCGACGATCACGCCTGCCTTGAGAGGCGGCGCTTCGTCTTCCTCCCACAGGAAGAAGTCTTTTCGATTTCCCTTGAACGAGACTTCGATCAGCATGATTTAGGTCTGAGGTCTCTGGTCTCTGGTCTGTGGGTTAAGGCGTGCAACTCGCGGTCTCAGACCAGTGACCTGAGACCAGGGACCTGAGACCTCAGACCTCACACCTGAGACCTATTCTTGGAATTGCCCCATTCTCAGAAACTTATCCCGGCGTCGCCGGACGAGTTTGTCCGGTTTGTACCGCCGCAGGTCCTCGAGCTGTCGCACGAGCGTGTCGTGCACCGCCTGGGCGGTCTGCTCGTGGTTGGCGTGGGCACCGCCGGGTGGCTCCGGGATGATCTCGTCGATGACCCTCAGTTCCATGAGGTCCTGAGCGGTGATGCGCAGCGCGGACGCTGCCTTCTCGCGCATCTCCGGGCTCTTGCCGTCCTTCCATAGAATCGTGGCGCAGCCCTCGACGGTGATCACCGAATACACGGCGTTCTCGAGCATGTTCGTGCGATCGGCAACGCCGAGTGCGAGTGCGCCGCCGGAGCCGCCTTCGCCGATGACCGTGGCGATGATCGGTACCTCGAGGCGGCTCATCTCGAACAGATTCGTCGCGATCGCCTCCGACTGGCCGCGTTCCTCGGCGCCGAGTCCAGCCCACGCACCCATCGTATCGATGAAGGTGATCACCGGTACGTGAAATTTCTCGGCGAGCTTCATCAGGCGAAGGGCTTTTCGATAGCCCTCCGGATGCGGCATGCCGAAGTTGCGCTTCAGGATTTCTTTGGTGTCGCGGCCGCGCTGTTGGCCGATCACCATTACGGTCTCGCCGTCGAGCCGCGCCCAACCGCCAACGATGGCCGCGTCCTCACGGAACGCACGGTCGCCGTGCAGTTCGATGAAATCCGTGAACGCCAGTTGGATGTAATCGAGCGTGAACGGCCGCTTCGCGCTGCGAGCGACCTGCACGCGCTGCCACGGCGAGAGATTCTTGTAGATCTCTTCGCGCAAGGCAGTCAGCTTTTTTTCGAGAGGCGCAATCTCTTCGTCGACGTCCAACTGCTGCCCACCGGCGAGCCGCTTCAGCTCGTCGATCTGCTTTTCCAACTCGACGATCGGCTTCTCGAAATCCAGTGTTACGGAAGACCCCACGTCAGCTCCCGCGCACGAGACGAACACGAGCTTCGCCCAAAACGCGGCGAAGATCTGTGAGTGCGGCCTGAGATGCCGCGATTCGCAATGAGCGCGACCGCAAGCGGGCGCGCATACCAGTACTGTCGGTCCACTGTACTTCCAACGGCGGCGATGATGCTGCCGTCGTCGCGTGATTGTCGACGATCGATCGAACGTCGCGCATGATCTCGGGCGTCAAATCGCCGCCCGATGCCAGTTCCAATGCGACCGCGACCTGCCCCGTCAACCGAAGTTCTACAAACGGCGAAAGCGACTCGACGATGAAGGTGGGGTTTTCAACGTCCTGATCTCGCCGCGAATAACTGCCTTTCAATACGACAGGTACATCCGTCTTGACCCGGTCTCCGAGCATCGTCCAGGCTTCCGGAAAGACCAGAACTTCAGAAGATCCCGAAAAATCCTCAACTGTCAACCGCGCGAACTCAGCCCCCGACCGTTTGCTGATCTGCTTCTTGACAGCCGTGACCACGACACCAAGCGATACGGGCTGGTCTGTCCACTTCCCAAGTTGAGACACGGCGTGGGTGGCGAACAGTTCGCATTCCAGCCGAAATGGCTCGAGCGGATGGCCGGAGATGTAGAAGCCGAGGATCTCCTTTTCCTTCGCCAAACGTTCGGAATCGCTGATTTTGGGCAGGTTCGGCAGAATGCGCGGACTCGCGGTCGCGGTCGGACTGTCTGACCCGCCGAGCAGTGAAAACTGCCCCATTGCCGCTTCCTGCTGTTTGAGCGACGCCTCCTGCAGCGCGACGTCGAGCACGGCCGAGTACTGGCCGCGATGTCCACCGAGCGAGTCCAGCGCACCCGATGCGATCAACGCTTCGAACACGCGCCGATTGCACATCCGCAAATCGACGCGATCGCAGAAGTCGTAGAACGACGTGAACGGCCCGTTCGCTCGCGCCGCGAGGATCGAGTCGATCGCCGTGCGGCCGACGTTGCGAATGGCGCCGAGCCCAAAGCGCATCCGCTTTTCGCCGATCACCGTGAACTTGTATCCAGATTCGTTCACATCCGGCGGCAAGACCTCGATCCCAATCTCGCGCGCCTCGTTGATGAACTTGACGACGCTATCCGTGTCGCCGATCGATGACGACAGAATCGCCGCCATGAAATCGGCCGGAAAGTGCGCTTTGAGCCACGCCGTCTGATACGAAATGACGGAGTACGCAACGGAGTGAGACTTGTTGAAACCGTAGCGGCCGAACGTTTCAATCTGTCCCGATAACTCGTCGATGACCTTGCGGTCGTGGCCCTTCGCGATCGCCTTCTCGACGAACTTGCCGAGCTCGAGCTTGATGAGCTCCGCGTCTTTCTTACCGACGGCCTTTCGAAGAACGTCTGCTTCGGCGAGCGACAGGCCGCCGAGCACCTGCGCAATACGCATCACCTGCTCTTGATAGGTGATGACGCCTTGCGTTTCGCGCAGAATCGGCTCGAGCTCCGGCAACGCGTACGTCACCGGCTCTTCGCCGCGCTTGCGACGCTGATACACGCGATGCATGCCCGCATCGAGCGGACCCGGGCGCATGAGCGCGCTCGACGCCACGAGATCGTCGAAACGGTCGCAGCGCATGCTGCGCAGCATATCTGTGGCGAGCGGCGACTCGAACTGGAACACGCCAGTCGTGCGGCCGGAGCGCAGCATCTGATAAACCTTTTCGGTGCGCTCGTCGTTCTGGTCGAGCAGCCCGTCGACGTCGATCACTTCTCCCGTACGCGCACGGATGCCTTCTACCGCGTCGTGAATCACGGTAAGCGTCGTGAGGCCGAGGAAGTCCATCTTGAGCATGCCTGCCTTCTCGAGGCAGTTCATGTCGTACTGACTCACGACCACCGCTTCATCACTGCCAGCGCCTGAGCCCTTCGACGATTGTGTGCACACTGGCACGTAGTCGTCCACCGGCCCTGGCGCGATCACGACACCGGCCGCGTGCACGCCGGTGTGTCGCGACAGACCTTCGAGTGCGATCGCGTAATCGAGCAGTTGGCGATAACGCTCGTCGCCGCGATACAGCTTGCCAACGTCGGCGATCTGATCGACCGCTTCCTTGACTGTGAGCGAGAAGTTCGGCGCGTTCGGAATCAGCTTCGCGAGCGCGTCCGTCTCCGCTGGCGTGAAGCCGAGCGTGCGGCCTACGTCCTTGATCGCGGCGCGCGACTTCATCGTTCCGAACGTTACGATCTGGCAGACCGATGCCTTGCCGTACTTCTGCCGAACGTATTCGATCACCTCGCCGCGTCGCTCGAAGCAGAAGTCGACGTCGACGTCAGGCATCGACACGCGCTCGGGATTCAGAAAACGCTCAAAGAGCAGATCGTACTTGAGCGGACAGACGTTCGTGATCTTGAGCGCATACGCCACGAGCGAGCCCGCGGCGGATCCTCGGCCGGGTCCTACCGGGATTCCGCGATCGCGTGCCGCCTTGATGAAGTCGGCGACGATGAGGAAGTAGCCCGCATAGCCCGTCTTCGTGATGACGCCGAGCTCGTAGTCGAGCCGCTCACGCACGTTGTCGGGCATGGGGTCGCCATACCGTTCAATCGTGCCTGCGGTCGCGAGTTTCATCAGCAGCTCGTTCTCGCTCGAGACGTCGGGCGTGAGCGGGAACGCTGGCAGATGATACTTCTTTCCGAACTCGACGCTGACTTCGTCGGCGATCTTGAGCGTATTCTCGAGAACGTCGGGACGCGACTTGAAATGATTCGCGATTTCCGGTGCGCTCTTGAAGTACAGGCCGCGATCGTAGTGCATGCGGTCGGCGTCGCTGCGATCCTTGCCGAGTCCGATACAGAGCAGCACGTCGTGCGCGTCGTGATCGGTGCTCTTCAAGAAGTGCGCGTCGTTCGTCGCGATCACTGGCAGTCCGAGCTCGTCCGACAGCGCGAAAATGCGTTCGTTGAGCTTCGCCTGACCTTCGGACTCGTGCGCCTGCACCTCGAGGTAGTACCGGCCTTTGAACAGCTCGGCGTACCAGGCCGCGACTTCACGCGCTTGGTCGATCCGATCGTCCATCAGATGCTGCGCGACTTCACCGGCCAGACACGCCGACGAGACGATGAGCCCTTCGCTGTACTTGGCGAGTAACTCGCGATCGATGCGCGGCTTGGAGTAGAAGCCTTCGGTATACGCGAGCGACGAGAGCTTGACCAGGTTCTTGTAGCCGGTCATGTCCCGCGCGAGCAGCACGAGGTGGTAGTACGCCTTGGCGCCCGGCGTGGCGCGCGTCTTCGTCCGCCGATCTCCGGGCGCGACGTACGCCTCCATGCCAAGGATCGGCTTGATCTTGGCTTTCTTCGCCTTTTCCTGGAATTCCCAGGCGGCGTGAAGATTTCCGTGATCGGTGATCGCCAGCGCCGGTTGCTCGAGCTCCTGTGCGCGACGGATCAGATCTTCGATCCGGTTAGCGCCGTCGAGAAGCGAGTATTCCGAGTGGCAATGGAGGTGGACGAAGGACATCTTGGTGAAGATAGCGATACGGCCCCGACGGTGTCAAAACGAACCGAACTTTTTTCTCGCTTGTAAGTGTTTTCATATCAATGGATTAGCTGGAAGGTCGCGCGTCGTGTCATCGGCGTGGTTCTTCTCGCGGTCGCGGCCTACCTCGCACTCGCTCCAACCGGGCGCTACCTCGTGCGTGCTGCGCTGGCCGAGGGGCGCATTTTGGCTCGGCGACGCCCGATCGACGCGATCGTCGCCGACTCCGCGACCAAGCCGGCTATCGCGTCGAAGCTTCGTCTCGTGCTCGCCGCGCGAAGCTTTGCGGCCGAATCGATTGGACTGCGCGCGAAAGAGAGCTTCACGACGTACAGCCCGCTCGATCGCGACACACTGGTCATGGTCCTATCGGGCGCGTACCGCGACCGTCTCGTGCCGTACACGTGGTGGTTTCCGATTGTTGGCCGCGTTCCGTACAAAGGATTCTTCGACTTCGAGGCGGCGCGAAAGGCGGGTCAGTCACTCGACGCCGCCGGCTTCGACGTCTACCTCCGACCGTCGCCGGCATTCAGCACACTCGGCTGGTTCAACGATCCGTTGCTCTCCACGTCATTGCGTGCCGACTCGCTCGATCTGGCGAACACGGTCATCCACGAGCTGACGCACAACACGTTTTACGCGAGCGGTCAGACGGTGTTCAATGAATCATTCGCCAATTTCGTTGGCGCGCGCGGCTCCGCGTGGTTTTTTCGATCGCGGGGCGCGCCCACGGCGGCGGACGGTGAGGACGCACGCTGGGCCGATGAGAAGGTGCTGTCGCGCTTCTGGGCTCAGCTCTACAAGACCGTCGATTCGGCGTTCGCCGCGCATCCGTCTGATTCGCTGGCGCGGCTCGTCGCTCGCGATAGTGTCTACGCGCAAGCCCGCCGGGATCTGGTCGAGCGTTTGGGGCCGCAGCTCAAGACTTACAGTCCTCGTTCGCTGGTGCGCGTTCGGCTCGACAATGCGGCGCTGATGGCGCACCGGATCTACGATACGGACCTCGATCTGTTCGATGAGGTGTGGTGGCGGGAGCAGGGGGATCTGCGCCGGGCCGTCGCCAGGATCGTGGAGTTGGCCAAGTCGAGGCCCAAGGATCCCTTCGGGGCCATGCGGGCCTGGGTAGGGCGGCCTTCTATATGAAGGAGCAGGACCGGGGCTCGCCCTCGCCATCGTGACGCCCGCCAACGCGCGAAGACCCTAGGTCCTTGCCCAAGTCATCCCGGCGGCGCGGAGAATCTTCCTTTCAGCAGCGCCCGGAGGTCGATCGCCGGTTCGTGCTGTGGCAACTCGGGTTCGATGGGTGCGCCAGGCACCGGGTTGGCGTCTTTCGGAACGACACGCTGCATTTTCGCGCGGACTCCCTGATCGAGAAAGCGCGACAGCTGATCGATCGAATAGTCGGACCCACGACGCGTGGCGTAGACGTTCAACGGGTACGTCACGGCGAGGTGATTTCGCGCGCGCGTCATCGCGACGTACATCAGACGTCGTTCTTCTTCGAGTTGGTCTTCATCGTTCAACGAACGCGACGACGGGAACCATCCGTCGACCGCCCACAGTACGAACACGGCGTCCCATTCCTTACCCTTCGCGCTGTGCACCGTGCTGATGACGAGTGCGTCCTCCTCCGATTCACTGCCCGCCGATAGATCCTGTGTGTTTGCGGGCGGCTCGAGCGCGAGCGCGGCGAGGAACGCACCGCGATTCGGATAGCCGGCGGCAATGACACGCAGTTGATCGAGATCGGCCGTGCGCGGCTCGCCGTGATCGTAGCGTTCGGCGAGCACGGGATCGTACAGCGTTCGGATTTCGTCGATGTCTTCGCCGACGCTGCCCTCGTCATTCGTTCGTGCTTTGCGGAGGCGACGGAGCAGCGCCGCGAGATCGCGGTGTGCGTCACGCGCACGCGCCGGAGGCGTGAAGTTCGCGAACGCTTCCGGATCCCAGGCTTGCTCGGCCATCGTCTCCATGATCGCGCGCGCGGTGACGTCGCCGATCCCCGGCAGGAGCATGAGGATGCGGTACCAGCTCACTTCGTCGCGAGGATTCTCTAATACGCGCAGAAACGCCAGCACGTCCTTGACGTGCGCGGCTTCGAGGAATTTGATGCCTCCCCACTTCTCGAACGGGATCTTGCGATTCGTCAGCTCGATCTCGAGGTCGGCCGACATGTATCCCGCACGCACCAGCACGGCAATCTCGGCGAGCGGCGTGCCTTCTTCGTGCAGTTCGAGAATGCGGTCGACGACGAACCGTGTTTGTTGCTGCTCATCGCGCGCGGTGACAAGCCATGGCGCCTCGGCGCCGGCGCGCATCGACCACAGTTCCTTCGTGAAGCGCTCGAGTGCGCGCGAGATGAGCGTATTCGTAACGTCGAGGATCGGCTGCGTGGAGCGGTAGTTCTGCTGCAACGCGACGATCGCGTCGCATTGGAACTGTTTTGGAAAGTCGAGAATGTTGCGGAAGTGCGCGCCGCGGAACGAATAGATGCTCTGCGCGTCGTCGCCGACGACCGTGATGTTCCGGTGCTGGCGACACATGCCGCGCAGCACGCGGGCTTGCAGCAGATTGGTGTCCTGGTATTCGTCGACGAGAATGTGGTCGTACAGGCCGGCGATGCGATCGGCCAGCGATGTTGACTGCTCGAGCATCAGCGCCCAGAAGAGCAGGAGGTCGTCGTAGTCGACGAGATTGCGCTCCGACTTCCGGCTCACGTACTCGGCGAAGATCCGAATGATCTCGTTCGAGAATTCTTTAAACTGCGGATAGTCGCGCTCGAGGATCTCGTCGACCGGCCGCTCGATGTTGAGATGGCGCGAGTAGATGTAGTGCAGCGTCTCCTTCTTTGGGAAACGCTTTTCCTGGCGGCCGAAGCCCAGATTACCGCGCGCGAGCTGCATCAGGTCTTCGGCGTCGCCCTGGTCCATGATGGAGAAGTCGCGCGCCAGACCTGCTTCGGGGCCAAACTGTCGAAGGAGTTTGTGCCCGGTGGCGTGGAACGTCCCTCCCTGCACGCTGCGCGACACGGAGCCGACCAGTCGTTCGGCGCGGCCGAGCATTTCCTGGGCGGAGCGGCGGGTGAAGGTGAGGAGGAGAATGCGTTCGGGGGAGACGCCTTGCTCGAGGAGGTGGGCGACTCTATAGACGAGCGTGCGAGTTTTCCCGGTGCCGGCGCCGGCGATGATGAGCAGGGGTCCGTCGCCGTGCGTGGCGGCAGCGGCTTGCTCGTGATTCAGCTCTGAGGAGAGATCGCGGGCGGGGCCGGCGATCGTCCGCTCGCGCGCCGGGTAGAGGCGGGGCTCGACGGTCATGGCGCGCAATATAGGTTCGGGGGAATTTCGGGGGGAATAGGTTGCCGAGTGGATGGTGGAGCACCCGGCTGTTACGTCCGATTGGGTGCGGCGTCTTATCCCCGTTGTCCGCCCGCTCTCCGGTGACGAAGCCTGGACGTGATGGGTGAGAAAACTGTAGTCGTGCCGTTTTGGTGCTGGGGTGAGTAGAATTCACACGCGGTACGCGTGACCTCTCTCACTGTAGAGGCAGTCTGTGGGCGCTAGGTTGTTCCCGCCGCAAAGAGAAGTGCAGGGGCGCCCGCGTGGAGCATGACGTGGTAGGGTGACCGAATGACTGGTGTTGTCGTTCACCTGTTGATGACGCAACTGAAAAATTAGAACGCCTAATCGGAAACTCCGGTGGGGGTCGCCTTGACCCCATTGCACCCAAGCTGTACCTTGGGTCGTTTCCGGTATGAGCGGTATTCGGTAACGAATGTGGAGAATGGTCACGGTTCTCCGAAACGTTCTGCGGTACTCGAGCAGTCGTTGCAACTGAAGTCGTGGCAGTTGGTGAAGGTGTTTTAGTGGTTTCTCGCAGGTAGGAAGTTTCTGTTTTCACCTCGCATCACTACCAAGGGGGTAAGATGCAACGCGTAGTTCGTCTTTCTTTGGTGGGTCTCCTGACCTTCGCGGCGGGCCTTACGGCTTGCGGCGACAAGGTCACGATTCCCCCGGCAGTAAATCCGCCAACGGATAACATTGTACACAGCGTGACGGTTTCGCCGGCGGCGGCTTCGGTCGCAGTTGGTTCGACGATCACGTTGGCCGCGTCGGTTGACGCTGGCGCGGGTGTCACGGTTCGTACGGTGACGTGGACGTCCAGCGACGCGACGGTTGCTTCCGTCAGCGCGGCTGGTGTTGTGACGGGCGTCAAGACCGGTACGGCGACGATCATTGCGACGTCGGCGGCTGATGCCAACGTGAAGGGTGCGGCTGCAGTGACGGTGACCGGCGCGAACTCTGGCGCTCCGACCGTTACGATCTCGTCGATCAACCAGAACAACGGCGCCACGTCGGTCCCGGCGGATCTTACGAACGCCAAGGGCCAGCTTGATGTCGTTCTCAACGTCGAGCCGAACGGCCAGACGCTGAAGACGGTGCAGGCGACGATGACCTGCGGCACGAAGTCGGTTACGTCGTCGCAGACGGTTTCGAACCTGGCGCCGGTTGCGGCCGAGGCTTCGGCTGTTCCGATCACGCTCAGCTTCAACACGGCGGCGTTCAACGCCACGACTGGCGTTCCGGCGCTCAACAACGGTGCTTGCACGATCGCGGCTTCGGCCACGACGGCATCGGGCACGCAGAGCGCCACGAACTCGGCGCAGCTGACGCTGAACAACACGGACGGCGTCATCGTGACGTCGGCCATGTCGGGCGCTTCGGCGAACGACATCAACGGTCTTCCGTGGAAGGCTGGCTCGCTGACGGTCAGCGCGCTGCCGGTTCTTTACAGCGGCCGCACCCCGGCCACGGTGACGATCACGGTTCCGGGCTCGACGAACTCGTCGCAGACGATCGCGGCGGTCACCACGGGCGCTACGACGGCCACGTGGTCTGGTACGGCAACCTCCGGCTCACGCATCACGGGCCTGTCGCTCATCGCTGGTTATGACGTCAACGGGTTCCCGGTGGGCATTCGCCCGACGGTCCTCGTGATCGACAACACGGGTGCGGACCTCGCGCTCAATCAGCTCAATGCCACGTCGGCGAGCGATGTCCGTATCGATAACACGGCCGCTGCTGCCCCGACGGTCTTCACGATCCCGGGTTCGCCGGTTCCGCCGGCCAACACGACCGGTCAGGCTGGTTGGGTCAACGCTGCGTACACGTTCACCGGTTCGGCGGCTGGTTATGCGACGGGCGGCGATCTTGGCGTCTCGAACGGCAATGGCAAGGGCACGCCTGGCCTCTACGTTGGTCTCGGCGGTGCGCCGAACCCGACGGGCGGCTCGACGGCTGGCATCAGCGGCACGACCGGTCTCGTTTCCGGCTCGGGCCTGACCTACACGTACTTTGCGGCTCCGGCTGCGTCGTACACGAACGTTGGCGGTGCCGCTGCTGCAGCGACGAGCACGGGCGCTTCCGATTGCGCGACGACGGGCCTGACGCCCATCACGACGGCCGGCGACCTTGCCGCGACGCTCGTGAACACGACCTACAAGGTTCGTGTGACTGAGACCGACAAGCTCGGCAACATCCGCTGCACGGACCTCAACGGTGTCGGCGGTGGCCAGGCTACCTTCGGCGTCGACAAGACGGTTCCGCAGGCGAGCTTCAACGATGTGGCTGGCGGCAGCGCGGCTGACCTGGTTGCGGTGAACATTGCCGCTCCGGCGATCCCGAGCTGGCAGCTCGTCATCTCGGACACGGGTTCGGGCTTCACGCCGACCCCGGCTCGTACGCTCATCGTTCGTAACTACCCGGGCATCGATGCCGCGCACACCTGCGTCATCGGCTCGCTCAACAGCTCGAACGTTTGCGCCAACACGGCGAACAAGGCAACGACGATCCCGGTGAACGGCACGGGCGCGGCGACGGTCGGTGCAGCAGTCGACCCGAACCCGAACGCAACGAACACCGAAGGCTACTACACGTACACGACGACGGTTCGCGATCAGGCGCAGAACAACGCCCCGACGCTCACCCGCTCGGCGGTTGTCGACGTGACGGCCCCGGTCGTCGGTGGTATCTCGGTTCCGGCTACGATCATCGGTGGCACCACGGCGAGCTTCGCCACGAGCGCCAGCGACAACCTCGATCTCGTCAGCTCGAACTTCACGCTCGCGTACGCGACGAACGTTGCTGGTGCGGCGGTTAACCCCCTCGCATTCCGCACCCCGGGTCCTGCACTCGGCGTTGCGTTCGACAACGTCCTGACGACGGCTTCGTCGTTCAGCGCGACGGTCCCGCTGTTCCTCCGTAACATCCAGGCGACCGACGCCGCTGGCGTCCCGGTTGCGCTCGTGGCGGGTGCCAACCAGCCGAGCAGCATCACGGTCCGTGCTTCTGACGCTGCCGGCAACACGGCCTCGTCGGGCGCTGTGGCCATCGGCATCGCGAACGTTCCGCAGACCGCTCCGGCCGCCCAGAACTGGGCGACGTTGGCGGGCTTCGGTGGCTCGGCTGTCCCGGCTCCGCCGGCTGGCTCGGGCTTCACGGTCAGCAACGCGGCGACGAGCATCTGTAACATCGTTGCTCCGGCCACGGCTTGCGTCTCGAGCGCAACGCCGACCACGATCACGTTGACCGCGCAGGCGAAGGGTTCGCTCAGCACGTTCCAGCTGCCCTTCACGCAGGTCCAGTTCTACTACTACAACGCGACGACGACCGAGTGGGTGTTCATCGGTACGAGCACCGCGTCGGCAGTCACGGATGACGCAGTCGCGGGAACGCGTGCCTTCACGTGGAGCTTCCCGAGCTGGGATCCGCCGGCTTCGCTCGGCTTGGGCGTCAAGAACGTTATCGCGATCGGTTCGAACGCTGCGGGCGATGCGCTCGTAACGCCGGCCAACGCGAACATCACGCTGATCCCGTAATCTTCTTTACGGCTTTGGTTTGAGAGGATTGGGCTCCGTCGAAAGACGGGGCCCTTTCCTTTTTCGGATGTGTGTTCGACGACAAAAAAGAGGCGCCCGATTTCGGGCGCCTCTTTGCTCTCCTACTTGCCTACGGACTACTTGCTGCGGTCCTTCAGCGGAATGTTGTTCGCCTTCGAGATACTATCCCAGGCGGCCCAACCCTTTCCGACCAACTGGTTCTCGACGAACACCAATGGCGTCAACTTGCTCATCGGTACCGACTGCTTCGCCGCCTTCTCGTTGTTCGGCGTGAAGTACATGACCTCGACCGTCTTGCCTGCGATGAGGAAGCGCTCGCGCGTGTAGACGTTCGGGAAGGAATCGCTCGCCGTTCCCGGCTTGAGACCCTGCGAAATGACGCCCACGGCCGAGTCACGGGTGATGCCCGTGTTCAGCTCCTTGACGCGCTTGTCCTCGCCACACGCCACGAGGGCAGTAGCTGCAGTGAGCGTTGCAAAGGCCAACAACCTGCGTCTGACAAAAAGAGTCCGCATCTGTTCTCCTGTGGGCTATTGTGGGGGCGTTAACTGCCAAGCTACAACACCGCAAATTAGCGAATTGTTGCGGGATGCGCTGTGACGGAACTACCCGTCAGGCGCTAGCAGGTAGCAGTCGCGACGCCACGAATTCAGCCGCCACAGGCCGCGTCTGCAGCCCGAATGTTCGAGCGAATGCCTCGGCCACCACGTCGCCAACCTGATCGATCCCAGGGGCTCCTGGGCCCAATTCCCGCGCGACGGAGGTCATGGTCACCGCCTTGATCCCGCACGGAACCATGACGTCGAAGTAGCTGAGATCTGTCGACACGTTGAGCGCGAAGCCATGCCACGTCACCCAGTCGCGCGCGTGCACGCCAATCGACGCAATCTTGCGCCCCTGGGTCCAGACTCCGGTGAACCCTGCGCTGCGTTCTGCGGCGATCCCAAGCTCGCCGAGTGCCTCGATGAGCGCACCTTCGACTTGGCGAAGGTACCAGTGCAGGTCACGCTTGTGGCGTTTGAGATCGATGATGGGGTACCCGACCAGCTGGCCGGGCCCATGGAACGTGACGTCCCCGCCACGCTCTACCTCGAAGAGCTCTACGCCGCGCGCCGCAAGCAACTGCGGCGACACGAGTAGGTTCTTCTCCTTGGCCGACCGGCCGAGGGTCACGACTGGCGGGTGTTCGACGAGAAGAAGAACGTCCTCCTCGATCGCGCCAGAAATCCGCGCGCGCGCTACCTGTCGCTGAAACTCCAGCGCCTCGGCGTACGGCATCACGCCGAGACGATCAATCCACAGCTCTGACATACCTGGAGAGGTCACTGGTCTCAGGTCACTGGTCCGAGGGAAGAAACGAAGATCTCGGAATTCGACCCCTGAGATCTCAGACCAGAGACCAGTGACCTGTTACGCGTGAATCATCTTGCCCAACGAATCGAGCGCCGCTTCGGCGATCGCTTCGGAGAGCGTGGGGTGCGCGTGAATCGCGAGATCGACTTCCTCGACCGTGAACTCGTTCGTGCGGGCGACCACGAGCTCATGGATCAATTCAGTGGCGTGCGCGCCAACGATGTGCGCTCCGAGAATCTCACCGTACTTCGCGTCACGAATGATTTTCACGAAGCCTTCGGTTTCACCCGACGTGCGTGCGCGGCCATTGGCAGAGAAGGGGAACTTTCCAACTTTGTAATCGAGCTTCTTCTCTTTGCACTGCGCTTCGGTCAGGCCGATCGATGCGACTTCCGGGTGGCAGTAGGTGGCGTTCGGAATGTTGGCGTAATCCATTCCGTGGCCGCCCTTGCCGGCGAGAAACTCCGCGAGCACCACGCCTTCGCGCTCGCCCTTGTGCGCGAGCATCGGCGGGCCAGCCACGTCTCCGATCGCGTAGATGCCCTTGGTGGACGTCTCCATGTGATCGTTGATCTTGATGAATCCGCGCTCGGTGAGCTGAACGCCGTTCTCCTTGAGGCCGATGTCTTCGATGTTCGCGGCGCGGCCAGCGGCAACGAGAACGATGTCCGCCTTGAGATCCTTCTTCTCGCCACCAGCGTCGACCGTCATCGAGACGGAATCCTTCGCAGCCTTCACGTTGGAGATCTTGGCGCCCGTGAGCACGGTGATGCCGCGCTTTTTGAACGAACGCTCGACTTCCTTCGATGCATCCTGATCTTCGAGCGGAAGAATCGTCGGAGCGACGTCGATCAGCGTGACCTGCGAGCCGAACGCGTTGAACACGTCCGCGAATTCGCAGCCCACCGCGCCGGCGCCAACAATGACGATCGACGCGGGCGTCTTCTCGAGGATGAGCGCCTCGTCGGAGGAGATGATCGTCGTCTTGTTCAACTCGAGGCCGACCTGCGGCAGGCCCTTTACGCGGGAACCGGTTGAGATCACGACGGCTTTCTTTGCGTCGTGCTTCTCGTCCTTCCCGTCGGCGGTCTTCACGGACACGCTGTTCTTTCCGGCGAGCTTCGCGGTGCCCTTGATGTACGTGATCTTGTTCTTCTTGAAGAGAAACTCCACGCCTTTCGAGTTCTGTGTACTCACGGCGCGCGAGCGCTTCATGGCGACGCCGTAGTCGGTCTTCACTTCGCCGAGGTTCACGCCGAACTCGGCGGCGTGGCGCGAGCGGTTGGCGATCGCGGCAGACTCGAGGAGTGCCTTGGCAGGGATGCAGCCCCATAGAACGCAGGTGCCGCCGAGCCCTTCGCGCTCAACGACGGCGACGGTTAGCCCCAGCTGGGCGCAACGGATCGCGCCGACATAACCGGCGGGGCCGCCGCCAATGAAGATGACGTCAAAGGAAGCCATAAACTCTTGAGGGATCGGAGAGTGCGGAGGAGAGGGTGTCGGACGTGAGTCCGAAACTCTTGTGACAACGTCGAAAGATACGGGGTTTTTGAAGTAGGGCGCTACCGCGGTTCGTCACCTCGTTGTTGCCGGATTTCCCCCCGAGCCATAAGGTTGAGCGCATGGTCACACGCCGAACCCCCACCCTCGCGTGGTGCCTGGCCTTTGCGGTGCTGGTAGCTCTCCGACTTGGCGCCGAGCAGGCTGACACGGGCGCCAAGCGCGATTCGCTGCCGGCTGTCCTCATTGGCCGCGTCACCGACCCCGCTGGCGTCGGCCTGGCTGGCGCCGAGATTTCACTGCACCAGTTCGACGACAAGTTGCACGTCGTCACCGGCGATAGCGGAGACTTCCGCTTTCCCGGCATTCCCTCGGGAACGCGCGTGTTCAACGTGCGTCGTCTGGGCTTCGAGCCCGCCAGCTTCACGGCGGTGCTCAAGGCAGGAAAAACGCATCGTGCCACGCTGGCGCTCACGCCAAGTGCGCTCGGATTGCCGACGGTCGCCATTGCCGATACGGCGCTCAAGACGCACTGGCTCGATCAGTTCGAACGGCGCCGCAGTGGCTCGCGTGGCACGTTCATCACACGCACCGACATCGAGCGAAAAGGCGCACGGACTGGAACGGACATCGTTCGAGCCGTGCCTGGCGTCCGGCTCGCCTCGACGCGAAGTGGAGGCAGCAATCAGGTGATCATGACGCGGGGCGCCGGCACGCGAGCGTGCGTGCCGACGATGTTCGTCCATGGCATGCCGTATAGTGGAATGCTCGACGATTTCTCCGCCGACGACATCGAAGCGCTCGAGGTGTACGTCGGAATCTCGGAAGTTCCTCCCGAGCTGGATAAAAACGGAAAGGGCATCTGCGGAGCGATCGTCGTGTGGACGCGCGATCCGCGGAAGCCCTTGTTTCCGTCCGTGCCTTCGCCCCCCTGAGTCGTTAGAAAACGAGCATCAGAGGGTTTTCAATCAACCGCCGTAACGTCTGAAGGAATGCCGCACCCACCGCACCGTCCACGGCGCGGTGGTCGCAACTCATCGTGACGCGCACGCGCTTCTGAACCGTGAAGCCATCGCCCGTGGGAACGGCGATGTCCTGCGCCGCGCCAATCGCGAGAATGGCAACCTCGGGCGGGTTGATGATCGCCGTGAACTGATCGATCCCAAACATGCCGAGGTTCGAGATCGAGAACGTCGATCCCGTGTACTCTTCCGGCTTGAGCTTGCGCTCGCGCGCCTTCTTCGCGAGCTCACGCGCCTCGCGTGAGATCTCGCTCATGCGCTTCTGATCGGCGTCGAAGATCACCGGTACGATCAGGCCGTCCGGCGTAGCGACCGCCATACCGAGGTGCACGCGATGGTGTTGGCGGATACGATCGCCGAGCCAGTGCGCATTGACCTCGGGGTGCTGCGCGAGCGCCGTGGCCACGGCCTTCATGAGGATGTCGTTGATCGACACCTTGAACTCGTCGCCCATCTCGAGCATCGCGGCGCGCATTTCGGTCACGCGCGTGAGGTCGAATTCGGCGGTGAGGTAGAAGGTCGGAATCGGCCCGATGGATTCCGAGAGACGCTTGGCGATCGTCTTTCGGATTTGCGTGAGCGCGATGTCCTCGAAGTCGCCTGCAGCTGCTGCGCGCGGCGGTGCGGCGGCAGCGGCTACCGATGCGGCCGGGGCGCTCACAGCCGATTCAATGTCGCGCTTGATGATTCGTCCGCCCGGGCCGGAGCCGCGTACCGAGGCGAGGTCCAATCCGCGATCGCTCGCGAGCCGGCGAGCCAACGGCGAAGATCGCACGGGGCCGCCGTTGCCAGCCGCGACTGGCGCAGCAGCAGGTGCGACGGGTGGTTGCGTCGGCGCGGCGGGAGCTGAAGGGGCAACGGGAGCCGCTGCCGCCGGAGCAGCTGCGGCCGGCGCCGCCTGCTCGGCCGGCTTGGCTGCCGCTGCTGAGCCGGCGCCGGCAACCAGCGCATCGATGTTTTCGTCGGCGGCGGCAATTACGCCGATGAGCGTACCGACAGGCGACGAATCGCCTTCGGCGATCAATCGCTTACGAAGAATGCCGTCGCCGCGCGCGACGAGCTCCATGATGGCCTTGTCGGTTTCGACTTCGGCCATCGGCTCACCGTTCTTTACGGCGTCGCCTTCGTTCTTCAGCCATTTGACGAGACGCCCCTCTTCCATGGTGGGAGAGAGCGCCTCCATGAACACCTTAGTTGCCATTACGGTAGACCCTATTCTCAGTCGATGTACATGACTTTCTTGACGGCCGCGATGGTCTTGGCGACGTCAGGCTTTGCTGCCTTCTCGAGATTCTTGGCGTACGGCATTGGAACGTCGGCCTGGTGCACGCGAATGACCGGCGCGTCGAGCGAGTCGAAGCAGTCGCGCTGGATGTAGTCCACGACCTGCGTGCCGATTCCGCAAATTTCCCAGCCTTCTTCGAGCACGACGGCGCGGTTCGTCTTTTCCACCGACGTTTTGATCGCCTCGACGTCCATAGGGCGAACGGTCCGCAGGTCGACGACGTCGATGTGAATGCCGTCCTTGGCGAGTTGATCCGCCACCTGCATCGCGACGAGCGCCATCTTGCCGTTCGTGATGATCGAACAGTCGCTGCCTTCGCGCTTGAGATCAGCCTTGCCGATCGGGATCAGATACTCTTCCTCGGGCACTTCGCCCTTGATGTTGTAGAGCATCTCGCCTTCGAGGAAGCACACCGGATTGTCGTCGCGAATGGCACTCTTGAGGAGGCCCTTGGCATCGTACGGCGTTCCCGGAGTAACCACCTTGAGGCCAGGGATGTGGGCGAGCCACGACTCGAAGGCCTGCGAATGCTGCGCCGAGAGCTGTAGTGCCGCGCCGTTGGGGCCGCGGAAGACGATCGGCACGTTGTACTGTCCGCCCGACATGTACAGCAGCTTTGCCGCCGAGTTGAGCACCTGGTCGAGAGCAAGGATGCCAAAGTTCCAGGTCATGAACTCGATGATCGGACGAAGGCCGACCATCGCGGCGCCAACCCCGACGCCTGCGAAGCCGAGCTCGGTGATCGGCGTGTCGACGACACGCATCTCGCCGAATTCCTGGAGCAGGCCTTTAGAGACCTTGTATGCGCCTTGATAGACGGCGACTTCCTCGCCCATGAGGAACACGCGGTCGTCGCGCTGCATCTCTTCGCGCAGCGCCTGGTTCAGGGCATCTCTGTATGTAATTACTGGCATAGTAGTCATCCTCCGTTCGCTCCGCGAACGGAGGATCTAGTGTCATTGGTTAGTGGCTGGCTTCGATGAACGCATGGTAGATCCTCGCGCTTCGCGCGGAGGATGACTGCTAGGACGCCACAGCCTCTGCCAAAGCATCACTCGTCGTATCCACGAGCACATCCTCATACAGCGCTTCCAGCGGCGGTTCGGGGCTCGCGTCGGCGAAGTCCCACGAGTCCTGGACGACGGCTTTGATTTCGTCGTCGAGCTTGTGCAGATCTTCTTCCGTGAGCTGTCCTTCGTCGTGCATGTGCGCGCGGAGCAGCACGATCGGATCGCGCTTCATGTATTCGTCGAGCTCGGCCTTGCTGCGATAGGTGCCGCTCACCGCATCGGACATCGAGTGTCCCATGAAGCGGTAGGTGCGAATTTCGAGGAGCGTGGGCTGCGACTCGGTGCGTGCGCGCTCGATGGCTTCACCCATCGCCGCGCGAACAGCAAAGACATCCTGACCGTCGCACTGGCCGCGAGCAATGTTGTACGCAGCACCACGCTCGTACACGTCGTGAATTGCCGACGCCCGCTCGAGTGCCGTACCCATGCCGTAGCGGTTGTTCTCGATGACGTACACAACCGGAAGCTTCCACAAGCCGGCCATGTTCAACGCTTCATGGAACGCGCCGGTGTTGACGACCGATTCACCCATGAAGCAGACACAGACCTGATCGCCGCCGCGATACTTGATCGCGAAACCGACACCCGTGCCGAGCGGAACGTGCGCGCCGACAATGCCGTGGCCGCCAAGGAAATTCAGGCTCTTGTCGAACATGTGCATCGAGCCGCCCTTGCCGCGTGCGCAGCCATCGATGCGTCCGAAGAGTTCCGACATCACGGCGCGCGGCGTCATTCCGCGCGCGAGTGCTTGGCCGTGATCGCGGTACGTCGTGATGATGTAGTCGTCGGGGCGCAGCATCGACAGCGAACCGGTGCTCACCGCTTCCTGTCCGATGTACAGGTGACAGAAGCCGCCGATCTTGCCCAACGCATACGCCTCGGCGCAACGCTCTTCGAAGCGGCGCTGGAGAAGCATGGAGTGGAGCAGCGACAGATTTAGTTCTGCATCAGAACTTTTTGACACTTCCTGTTTCTTTTTAGCCATGTCGATGGAAGCGCTAGGCACTCGGCGCTAGGCGCTAGAAAAAAGGACTTGGGTTTATGGTTTTCTAAATCGATGTTCTGCCGAACCTCTAGCGCTTGGTGTCTAGCGCCCAGCCCCAGCCGCCACCACCTGCTCCCACGCATGGTAGCTGGACCGCACGAGCGGGCCCGATTCCACGTGTTTGAAGCCCATTGCCATTCCCACGTCGCGCAGGTGACGGAATTCGTCAGGCGTCACGTAGCGATCGATCGGAATGTGCGAGTCGGACGGACGCAGATATTGGCCCAGCGTGAGGATGTCGACGTCGACAGCGCGCAGGTCGCGCATGACGATCTCGACTTCTTCCAGCGTCTCACTCATTCCCAAGATGATGCCGGTCTTTGTCGGGATGTGCGGCGCAATGCGCTTGGCGGTCCGAAAGATCTGCATCACGCGCTCGTAGCGTCCGCCTGGGCGGCACTTTTTGTACAGGCGCGGGACTGTTTCGGTGTTGTGATTGTAGATGTCGGGGCCCGCCTCGAGCACGGTTCGAATCGAGTCTTCGTTGCCCTGAAAATCGGGAACGAGGACTTCGACTGAACAGTCCGGAAGGCGCTGTTTGATCTGACGAATCGTCTCGGCGAAGATGTAAGCGCCGAAGTCCGGGAGATCGTCACGATCGACCGACGTGATTACGGCGTGGCGGAGGTTCATTTCGGCGATTGCCGATGCCACGCGCGAGGGTTCTTCAATGTCGTACTTCGGGGGACGGCCATGGGCGACGGCGCAGTACGCGCAGTTTCGCGTACAGACGTCGCCGAGCACCATGAAGGTGGCAGTGCCATGCTCCCAACACTCGCCGACGTTGGGGCAGTGTGCCTCTTCGCAGACGGTATGGAGATCGAGGTCCCGCATCAGCTGCTTGAGCCGAAGGTAGTTGGGACCTCCGGGAGCGCGAACCTTCAACCACCCCGGCTTTCGCTCGGGAAGCGGTTCTACGCGGTGTCGGCCGGTTATTTGGTAAAGCGTATCGCCCATGAGCCTCGCGGCGAAGTGATAGCGGGCAAAGCGCTTCTGCGAGCTCACCAGCGGCGCTCATCGCGAAGCCCTATGTCCGACGGACCGCGAAATCTACCCCGGTCGTATTGGCGCTGGTAGGACCGAATAACCCGCGACGAAACGGTTGTGGGGTTAGCGAATCCGAGAGACAGAAGCTACGCGAAACGGGCGACAGAAAACGGCGTCAAATCCCACTCCGGCCCCACCCCCAGAACGACCGCTGCGACCGCCTTGGCGGTCGCTGGCGCGAGCAGGATTCCGTTCTTCGAGTGGCCGCAGGCGTAGACGAGGCTTGGTTGGTCAGGGTCGGCTCCGATGATGGGGAGCCGATCCGGAGTCGCGGGTCGGAGCCCGGCCCAGCGCCGGGCGATCGAGGCGCTCTCGAGTGCAGGAACGAGTTCAGTGGCGGCGCGCCTGAGTCCGTCGATCGCATCGTCCGTCGTCGTGATGTCGAAGCCAACATCCTCGACGGTCGCTCCCACGGCGATCTCGCTGCCGCGCGGAACGAGGTAGATATCGTCGCCCATGACTGGGTGGCGAATGGCGTCGGAGTCGAGCGACAGCATCTGGCCCTTAAGCGGGATGACGGGAATCGCTCGCGGCAGCCCCGCGATCCTCGTCGACCACGCGCCGGCAGCGACGACGACATAGTGGGCGCTGAGTATACGCCCGCTCATGAGCGTGACAGACGGATGTGTTGCCTCGAGGTCGACGCGAACCACTTCGTCGTTCTCGATGTACTGAACGGTCGATTCTCGCTCGACGGCGCGGCGCAGCGCGGCGACGAGCCGCACGTTGTCTATGGCGCCGTCGCGCGCGTGGAAAACCGCACCGGGGCGAGCGCCAATGCCGGGTTCGAGCGCCGTGAGAAGGCCGGGCGAGAGAGTAGAACCGCTTACGCTGTGCGCGGTCGAAAGGTCGATCAGGCCAGTAAGAAGCTGCAGCTTGGGATCGAACTCTCGCAGTGCGTCGATCAACGGCGGGTAGAGATCCAAGCTCGCGTGAAAGAACTGGGCGACCTCGGCGTTCAGTTGGCCGACTGAGGGAGCGAGCAGCCCAGCCGCTGCGCCAGATGCGGTGCCTTCGCGCTTGGCGCCGACGAGCGTGCAGGAAATTCTCGCGCTAGCGAGCTCATACGCAGTTGACAGACCGATCACGCCGTCGCCGATTACCACGGCGTCTGGCAAGCGCGAATTCATGCCGTTGCCGGTCGATACTCGGTGAAACCAGGACTTGTCGACCGCCGTACGCTTCTACGAGAAGTACCTTCGACTTTTGGGAGACCGGCAATGCTCCGCACAATCTTTTCGATCGGCCTGTTTGCGGTTCTCGGCTTGGTCGCACTCAAGTTCATCTTCGGCATCTTCGGCTTTGCCGTCGGCATCTTTCTGTGGCTGTTCTTCGTGGCGCTGAAGGTCGCGCTGGTGGGACTCGTGCTGTACTTCATCATCCGAATCGTCAGTCCCGATACGGCGCGGAAGCTTCGGGAGCGCTGGTCTGGAGTCTGAGAAATGGGCGCTAGGTACTACGTGTTAGGCGCTAGGTACTAGGCGCTAGAAATTCGGACTGGCGGGCGCTCACGCGCCCGCCTTTTTTTGTGCGCTAAACTGCGGAGAGTCTTTCAACCACGGCCCACGCAAGTAGCGGCACCATGATTTCGTGGTGTCCGGTGATCTCGTAGCCCTTGCCGCTCTCCAGCGTGGGGCGCTGCACGACATTCACGCGCGGGCGATAGTGTCGCTGCATGTCGAGATCTACAGACACGAAGTTGCGTGGGCTGCCGTCGTTGAGATTGCGCGCGACCGTCAGCGCCTTGAGAAAAACCTCAGGCATGATCACGGCGCTGCCGACGTTCAACACAACACCGCCGTCGTCGATGTCCTGCAGCGACGCGGCGAGACGGCGGAAATCGCGGTGACTCGTGTCGCCGATGGCGGCGCCATTTGCCGCCGGGTGCTGATGGATGATCTCAGCTCCAAGCGCCGCGTGAACCGTGGCGACGACACCGAGTCGAAAGGCGTTGAGCAGAACGGACAGCTCGGGATTGACGAGATCCGACCGCGCGTCGAGCGCTCGCCCGACAGCTTCGCCCATGCCCTGTTCGGCTTTCATGCCGCGCGTGAACGCGTCATTGAGCTCGCGACCGGTCTCATCCGCCATGCCGAATGTGCCATCGCGCAGGCCCGCGGCGACATCCTCGGACGTCGCACCAAAGCGCGCGACTTCGTAATCGTGAATCGCCGCTGAGCCGTTCATCGCGAGGTGCGTGACGATGCCGCGACGCACGAGATCAATGATGATCGGCGCGAGGCCGGTCTTCACGACGTGGCCGCCGAGCATGAGTACGACGCCGCGCTTGCGGGTCGCAGCGTTGGCGATTGCGTCGACGACAGCGCGGAAATCGCGCGCGACGAGAACGTTTGGAAGCGCGGCGACGAAGGCGGCGAACGAACGGTCAGCGCCTGGCGGGTGAGCGAACTCGGACGCGCTCACCTTGTTCGGTCGGCGGGCTACCGGGATGGTTCGAACCGCCGACAGGTCCGCTTCGCGCGGACTTAGTGGTGCGGTTTGGTGATCCGGTTCAGCGGGGCGGTCTTCGCCGGGGACGGCTGGTACGATTTGAGGAAGAGGCTGAGGGATCCAAAGCTGAGCTTCGACTTC
The DNA here is from genome assembly GCF_055379415.1 of Leucogemmata humicola. Classification (NCBI taxonomy): domain Bacteria; kingdom Pseudomonadati; phylum Gemmatimonadota; class Gemmatimonadia; order Gemmatimonadales; family Gemmatimonadaceae; genus Leucogemmata; species Leucogemmata humicola. The sequence continues at coordinate 4,481,261 of NZ_AP040875.1, read as the reverse complement.
ATCTGCAGCATGATGCGATTCTCGTCGTCCGAAAGCCAGACCTCGGCGTTTCCGCCTTCGGAGAACAGCTTGGACGCGAACATCGGCTGGACGACGATTGCGGCGAACTTGCCAGCCGGCACTTCGATCGTGTCGGCCCGCAGGACTCGCAGGCGAACTGGATTTCCCTTCGCCTTGAAATAGTCGTTGAAGCTCGTGTCCATTCCCACGCGCAGAGGAAGCGTTCGGATGAAGTACAGAAAGGACGCTTCGTCGAGCGGATGCTCCACGCTCTCCTGCGGTTCCTTTTTGTCTTCGATGTACTCGCGCTTGTCGGGATAGATCTCGTAGTGCCGCTTCGGTTCGTAGCTGCCTTCGTCGATGTCCTGCCAGTAGCGAAGCGACGCGAGCGTGCGCATGTCGAACCACGCCTCGTACTTGTCCTTCACGCGATAGAACGGAATTCCGCCACGAATGTTGAACACCGTATGCCACGTGTCGTGGCCGCGCACCGTGTCCATCGGCATGACTTCCATGTCACCCGAGCCAACGGGCAGCTTGCCGAACTTGACCTGATACTCCAGCCGCTCACCAACGCCGAACGGCACGGGTTTGCTGGCGGTATGCGAAGTATCCTGTGCCGCGACCGGAAACGCGCTGACGAGCAACGTCGCGAGGAGGCGGCCGAAGCCTCGGATCATGATCCAGCCTTTCGCGGGATCGACGTTCGCCGGGCGCGGAAGAGCGCGAGACCGTCGGACCACGGACGGATGCGCGTCTCTCGTGCGCGAACGTCGTAGCGAGACTCGAGCGGCACTGCCTCCATGCGCCGCGCGAGCGGCGCGGTGCGGCGGAGCAGGTCGAGATTCGCGGCCCAGCCTTGGCCCTGCACGATCGGTGCGTCACCCGATTCCTTGATCAGATCGCGGATCAGGGTAATGCGATAGAGTCGCAGCGTCCCGAACGGATCGGTCACGCCAGGTACGGCTCCCGCGGCTCGCATGGCCCAACCGGCGACCCACTTGAGGCGACGCACCGGAGTGGGCGCCAGCGGCGAGATCGTGCGTTCCGCTACCACCAGATCGGCGCCGCCCTCAAAGCGCTTGATCAGCTCTGGCAGGTGCTCGGGCTGATCGGTGAAGTCGGCCTGCAGCGTGATCATCGCGTCGCGTCGCGGATAGCGCGTGCGCGCTGACACCTCGCGGGCGAGCGCATCGAGCGCGCGATCGTAGCCAAGGTGCTCGCGACCCCCGAGCACCGTAAGCGGCATGACGTCGCGGTATGGTTCGAGCGTTTCCGCGGTGGTGTCAGTGCTTCCATCGTCGTAGACGAGGACTTCGTATTCGCGCGAGTACTCCTGGAACACCTTTCGGATGCGCCAGAGCAACACGCCAACGGTCTGTGCTTCGTTGAATGCGGGAATGCAGATGTACAGCACGAGTCCTCGGGAGGTTCGACGGCCGCGATCGCCCGAAGAAAGCTAGGGACGGTGTGATCTTCGGACCACCCAGCCATGCAGCCCATCCACGGCTGTTCCCCCTGTAATACACGTTCCGCTAGCGGCGGGTCCGTCCGTCGCGGACTGCGCGTGGCCTCGCTTTCCCGCGTGCCGCTGGCACGGTTCGCGACATAGTGGAGTCGGTGAACACAGGTGAATTGGCAGTTTCGCCCCCCGAGTGCTGCCGAGTTTCTCCCCACCGCTTGGACTTTTGTGCGTCCAGGCCGATACTCCCGGTGTATGACTGGGTGAACTGGAGGAGAGATGATTCTCGCCGACACGCGTCATCATTTGACCCGCGACGATGCACAGCTCGCCGCGCGGATTCTGGCTCGAGACTCGGGCGACGAGCTGTCTACGCTCGAGTCGCGCATTGCGGATGAGGGGATCGACGCAGTCCTCGACGATCCGCGCTTACCGGCGGCACTGCTTCGCCATCCGCGTGGCGCACACGCGTCATTTACGCTCTTCGCGTATGTGATGGTTCGTCACGCGCTCCGCAAAGCGGGCGAAGGCGACCGCGCACTCGCCGATTACGTGAGTGCCATCGTCATTCACTTCGGCTTCCGCGATCGCGCACATCGCGTTGGTGCCGGCGACGACGAAGTGTACGATGCCATCGCTCAACTTTGCGGCGATCTCGATGATCCCGACGCGCGCCGGCGATTCCTCGTGCAGACGCATCTCGGAAACTATGCGCTCTGGCTGAGTGGCATCTTTCCGGATTACATCGAGCAGCGTCGTTGGCGACGCGGCGGCCCCGATCTCGACTACTACGAGGAAATGGGACGACTCGGCTTCCAACTCGCCGCCGACCATCGCCTCGCCGAGGAGCACGGACTGTCGTCGCTGTACGCGTCGGCCGCGGACCGCTTTGGCGTTCTACGTTGTGCGCTCAACGCGGTGAGCGACACGCTGTTCTTTCCATCGGTTCAAACGCCAGAGCGCTTGATGCGCCAGGTTCTGGACGAAGCGCGTTGGCGCGTGACCTGAAAATCCTAATCGCGGCCAGCTGCGCGCACCGCGTCGGCAAAGCCAGCGAATAGACGGCGATCCCAGTCCTCCGGGGTCGCCGTCAGCTCTTCTGGGTGCCACTGGACCGCGAGCATCCACCAGGCAGGATCGCGGGCCTCCACCGCTTCGACAATTCCGTCCTCACTCACGGCGCTCACACGCAGACCTTGGGCAACGGTCGCCACGGCCTGATGGTGAGAGGAGTTCGTGCGAATGTCGCGTTCCCCGATCACGCGTTCGAGACGCGACGCCGGCTCAATGGCCACGCGGTGAACACGGTCGGCGCGCTGCTCCGAGGCGTCGTGGTCGACCGCGCTTGGCAGTTCCTCGGGAATGTGCTGCACGAGTGTCCCACCCAGAGCGATGTTCATCACCTGGGCTCCACGACAGATTGCGAGCGTCGGAACGCGTCGTTCGTACGCGGAACGCGCGAGGGCGATTTCGTAGGCATCGCGCCCGGGATGGGCCGCGCCGGTTTTTGGGTGCGGAGCTTGCCCGAAGAGCGCAGGATCGACGTCCTCGCCACCCGTGAGGACCAGGCCCGCGACATCCCGCAGGGAGGCCACCGCCAGCACGGGATCGAGCGGGGGAAGGATGACCGGTATGAGCCCGACCGCCGCCAGTGCGTCGGTATAGGCCTCGTTCACGCGGACGCGGGAACGACCCCGAATGATTTCGGTAGTAGCGGTGACGATGACAAAAGGCGCAAACGTCATGGGAGCGTGTTCGGTTGCGTTGCGACTAACACGACCTATATCGTACACCGGTTCGCCACACCGAGCCAACGCACCGATGGTATTCGACGGTTTTCGACGGTCTTTCGACGATTTATTGAGTCGCGCTACTCGCCCCGAGGAGCGCCGGATCGTGGCATCCCGTATGAAAGACACGCTCGTGCAGGCCCGGATGGGCTTGGACGACTTGCGCCAAGGCCTCGAAAAGGCTCGCCAGCGGCTCACCAGCGAGCAGCAGGAGCTCGAGACCATCCGTCGTCGCAAGCAGTTGGCCGAGGGGATCAACGACCGCGAAACGGTGGACATTGCCGCGAAATACGAGGAGATGCACGTCGAACGCGTCGACGTTCTCCGGCAAAAAGTGACCGCCCAGGAAGCGGAGCTAATGCTGGCCGAGCGCGACGTCGACGCGATGTCAGCCGAGCTCAAAGCCGTCATGGCGGGCACCGACCCGCGGGCGCCGGCTGCCGCCGTGCTCGACGAGCAGAACGATCCCACGGCCGAATCAGGCAAGCTGCGCGACGAGATCGACTCGCTTGGTCGCGCGCGTGCCCACGCGGATCGTGAGGCGGACGCGGCGCGGCGCCTCGACGAGCTGAAGCGTCGGATGGGGAAATAGTCATCTTCGGTTCACGGTATTGTGCGGCGGCGGCATTGTCGGTCGTCGTCGCGGCGAGCGCGAAAGCGCAGGACACGAGCGTTGTCCGGTGTGCCGGTCAGAGGATCGCCGGCGTGTCGATTCATTCGGCCGCGCCGAGCGTCGCGATTTTCAAGCGTGTTCCGACGCTGGCGAAGGTTGCCAGCGCGGTTCACCGCACGACCGATCCTGACGTCATCAGTCGCTTTCTGTTGCTGCACGAGGGCGATCGCTGCGTCGAGCTGAGACGCGCCGAGTCTGAGCGCATTCTTCGCGCGCAACCGTTCATTGCCGAAGCGCAAATTCGTGTCGTGCGCGATTCGGCCGATGAAGTCACGCTCGACGTGCGGACCACGGACGAAGTCGCGCTCGTTCTCGGCGCGGCGATTGGCGGCGGCAGCCCGCCGCTGCGTCTCCTGCGCGTGGGCGACGCGAATCTCGGTGGCGAAGGAATTTTTCTCGCAGGCGTGTGGCGAGATGGCGGCGCGTTTCGCGATGGCTTCGGCGCCCGGTTCGTCGACAATCAATTCCTGGGACACCCGTACACGCTCACCGCCGAGGGATATCAGAATCCTCTTGGCGACGAATGGCTCGTCGACATGACGCACCCGTTCTACACGGACATTCAGCGCTTTGCCTGGCGTGGCCGCGCCGGTGCCGTCGACGACTACGTGCAGTATCAGAACGACGTCAATTCGAGCCATGCGATTCGTGTCGCGCGCAACTATTTCGACGTCGGCGGTATCGTGCGCGTCGGCCCTCCTGGCCGATTGAGTCTGTTTGGCGCGTCGATCTCAGGCGACGACGAGCGTCCGGCGTCTACACCCGTGCTGATCACCAACAAGGGCTTCGCTCCCGATACGGGTTCACAGCTCATCAATCGATTCGTGTCGCACCGGATCGCGCGCGCGAACGTACTGTGGGGCGTGCGCGACATCGGATTCGCTCGCGTGGTCGGCTTCGATGCGTTGACTGCAACGCAGGACATGCCGGTCGGCTTTCAGCTCGGCACGATGTTCGGGCGCAGCTTATCGGTGCTCGGGTCGCGCGACGACGACATTTTCATGGCGGGCGACCTCTACATCGGCGCGGTTGGTCGGAACAACGCGCTGCGCTTTCAGCTTCAGGGCGAAGGGCGTCAGAGCAACGACGACAACGGCTTGTGGGATGGCATTCTCACAAACGCGCGCGCGGTGGAATACATCAAGGCTGGCGTATCGAACACGGCGACCGTCTCGCTCGAATTCAGCGGCGGGTGGCGTCAGCGCATTCCGTTCAACCTGTCACTGAGCGATCCCGATGGCGGTGTTCGCGGCTACGCCGCATCGAACACGCCTGGCGGACAGCGTTTCGTGGCGCGCGTCGAAGATCGTCAGTTCGTCGGCCGTCCGAACAACTGGGGAGATCTCGGCTTCGGCGTGTTTGCCGACGCGGGCCGCCTCTGGGCTGGCGACATTCCGTATGGCGTGAACACGCCGATCCGCACCGCGGTGGGCTTTAGTATTCTTGGAACCGTCCCACCGGCATCGGCCCGTATGTGGCGGCTCGACCTCGCCTTCGCCGTGAATCCGGAAGACCACGGCCACCACATCGAGATCCGGTTCGGGAATACGGACAAGACGACGTTCTTCCTGCCCGAACCGTCGGACATTGCGGCGACGCGTGAACGCACGGTGCCGTCCAGCATTTTCCGGTGGCCGCGGTAACGACTAGGCGCTAGGCACTAGGCGCTAGGCGCTAGAGAATCGGAAGAAGATTTATGTGATAACGGCCCCGGGCAAACCCATCTGCCCGAGGCCGTTCACATATGGAACCAAGTCCGAATCTCTAGCGCCTAGTGCCTAGTGCCTAGCGCCTAGCACTTCCACTCCTCACGCCGCCCGCACGTCCTCAGTGTTCTTCATCATTCGTCGGATCGGAATAGCCAGAACGGCGAGCAGGGCCGCGGATGCAAACAGCGCGACGGTCGTTCCAGTAAAGAGCGCCGGAGTCTGCTCGAGCTTTTCTGGATCGACATTACCGCCGACCAAGCCGGCGATCAGGTTGCCGACTGACGTCGCGAGGAACCAGATGCCCATCATCTGTCCGACGTATTTGCGTGGCGAAAGCTTGGTCATCGACGACAGGCCGACAGGACTCACACACAGTTCGCCGAGGGTCTGGAAGAAATAGCTGATCGTCAGCCACCACGCAGACACTTTCAGCGCGCCCTGGCTCGCGACGAGCGCGTTCGACGGTGGGATCATGAGCGCGAATCCGATTCCGGCGAACGCGAGACCGAGCGCAAACTTCGCGGGACTCGAGAGTTCGAAACCGCGCTTCGCCATCCACAGCCACACGCCTGCGAACACCGGCGCGAAGATGATGATGAACGCCGAGTTGATCGATTGGAACCAGGTCGCCGGAACCTCGAACCCGCCGATGTTGCGACGGGTAAAGTCTCGCGCAAACAGGTTCAGCGACGTCGGCGCCTGCTCGAACGCTGCCCAGAAGATGGCGGAGAAGACGAACAGGACGAAGATCACGAGCACGCGCTTCTTCTCATCGGTCGACAGACCGCCGGCGGAGAAGATGTAGCCGAAGTACAGCACGGCGAGTCCGACGAGGATGAACGTCATGTTCGACGCAATCGCTTTCGGATTGACCGTCACCATTCCGGTCGCAGCGGCAACGACCACCGCGGCGAGAAGCGCCACACCAATCCACAGCATCAGCTTCGCTCGGCCGATTTCACGAGCCTGCGCGACCGGATCCGGGTTGCGCGTGATGTCGAGGCCAAGGTGGCCGAGCGTTTTGGGAGCGCGAATGGCGTAGGTGATCAAGCCGAGCAGCATGCCGACGCCCGCAGCGCCAAAGCCCCAGTGCCAACCAACCGATTCTCCCAGCGAGCCGGTGACGATCTGGCCGAAGAAGGCGCCCGAGTTGATCCCCATGTAGAACACCGAGAAGCCGGCGTCGCGACGAGCACCGCCCTCAGGGTACAGATCGCCAACCAGCGCCGAGATGTTGGGCTTGAGCAAGCCCGTGCCCAGCACGATGAAGATCAGACCGAGAAAGAACGGCACTCGCCCATGAGCAAATGCTGATACACCAATCGAGATATGGCCGAGCGAGATGAGCAGGGCGCCGACGAAAATGGCGCGGCGCAAACCGAGGATGCGGTCGGCGACCCAGCCGCCCGGAAGCGATGCGAGGTACACGCTCGCTGCGTAGATGCCGACGATCGACGAGGCCTGCGTGCGGTCGAAGCCGAATCCGCCCTGGGCGAGCGCGGCCGACATGAACAGGACGAGGAGCGGGCGCAGTCCATAGTACGAGAACCGCTCCCACATCTCGGTGAAGAACAGCGTCGACAGCCCGCGCGGGTGGCCGAAGAAGCCGCGATCGTCCTGCGGATTTCGGAAGCCCGGTGGCATCTCGTCGTGGGTGATCGTGCCCGCGGCGGGTTGATCGAACACGTTCTTGTTCGAAGTCGTCATCAGTCCGGTCCGTGAATCAGGTTTGCGAGGCGATCACCGGGAGGTACCGAGCAGGAGGCTTCGTACCGCCAGCCGCTTGTTGCACGCCCCAGTCTACCCCTGTGGGCGGTTGTTTGATGCAAGCCGCCCAGTGCCCGGGCGCCTTTTCTTCGAGCGGCGGCACGATCTGCGCGCACGCCGCGTCCTTGGCTGGATGCTGACAGCGCGGATGAAACACGCATCCCGACGGCGGATTCGCCGGCGACGGCACGTCGCCCGTGAGCACCACGCGCGTTTTCTTGACGGTTGGATCCGCGACCGGCACCGCTGACAGCAGTGCCTGCGTGTACGGCATCAACGGCTCGCGATACAAATCCTCTGACGTCGCCAGCTCGACGATCTTGCCGAGGTACATCACCGCAACGCGATCGGCGATGTGTTCGACGACTGAGAGATCGTGCGCGATGAACAGATATGCGAGTCCGCGATCGCGCTGAAGGTCCTGCATCAGGTTGATCACCTGTGCCTGGACCGACACGTCGAGCGCCGAGACTGGCTCGTCGCAAACGATGAACGTCGGCTCGACAGCGAGTGCGCGCGCAATGCCAATGCGCTGACGCTGTCCGCCGGAGAATTCGTGTGGGTAGCGCGACACGTACTCCGAGCGAAGTCCGACCTCATCGAGCAGTTGCTTCACTCGAGCGTCGGCGGCCGCCCCTTCGGCGAGCTTGTGGATCGTGAGTCCTTCTCGCACGATCGCGCCAACAGTCATCCGCGGATTGAGCGACGAGAACGGATCCTGGAAGATTACCTGGATCTTGCGCCGCAGCTTGCGCATCTCGCTCGAGCCGAGTGAGACGAGATCGACGCCGTCGAACTCCACCGATCCTGCAGTGGGTTCGATGAGGCGAAGGATCATGCGGCCAGTCGTCGACTTTCCGCAGCCCGATTCGCCGACGAGGCCGAGCGTCTCGCCCGGCATCACGTCGAATGAAACGCCTTCGACCGCGCGAACCACTCCGGCGGGTTTCCCGAACAGACCTTTTCGCATCGGGAAATGCTTCACGAGTCCGCGCACCGAAAGGAGCGGCTGCTTTTCAGTCGGCGTGTATCGCACCGGAGCTGTCATGTGCGCGCGACCATTGGATCGTGCTTCTCGGCGCGGCGCTGTGGCTCTTCAGCCAAATGACAGCGCGACGTATGCGATGCACCGATCTGATACAGCGGCGGATGCTCAGTAGCGCAGCGCTCCCACGCATACGGACACCGATCGTGGAAGCGACAGCCCTTTGGCCATGCTGTTGGCGGAGGAACTGAACCCGGAATCGTCGCCAGTCGTTCGCGCTGCTGACCAACCTGCGGCATCGCGCTCAACAAGCCCTCGGTGTAGGGATGATGAGCGCGCGCGAACAGATCGTTGACTGATGCCTCTTCCACGATTTCGCCGCCATACATCACGATGACACGCGACGCCGTTTCGGCCACGACGCCCAAGTCGTGCGTGATGAGCAGGATCGATGTGCCGAAGCGTTGTTGGAGATCGCGGAGCAGCTCGAGGATCTGCGCCTGAATGGTGACGTCGAGTGCCGTGGTCGGCTCGTCGGCAATCACCAGTGCGGGATTGAGCACCAGCGCCATGGCGATGACGACGCGTTGCCGCATCCCGCCCGAGAGTTGATGCGGATACTCGTCCGCACGCTGCGCAGGAGACGGAATGCCGACCGTCTCGAGCATTTTCACCGCGCGGTCCCACGCTTCCTTCTTCGTGCCGGCATGGTGCACACGAACGACCTCGGCGATCTGCTCGCCGACCTTGAAGACGGGGTTCAGAGCGGTCATCGGCTCCTGGAACACCATCGCCATGCGGGCGCCGCGGATTTCACGCATCTCGCGTTCGTCGAGCGACGCGAGGTTCTTCCCCTCGAAGTGGATTTCGCTGCCCGGCTCGATTCGTCCGGGTGGACGCACGAGCCGGAGAAGCGAAAAGGCCGTAACCGATTTACCACACCCCGACTCGCCGACTACACCGACCGTTTCGCCTGCGCCGATTTCGAAGCTGACGCCGTCGACCGCTCGGGCGACGCCGTTCTCGGTGTAGAAGTAGGTGCGAAGGTCGTGAACGCGAAGAAGCGGCTCAGCCATTCTCCGATGATTGAGTGCGAGGTCCAGCGGACGCGAGCGCCGTCATCGACGACAACCCGCCAGCGCCGTGAAGCTGCCGCGGATCGAGGACGTCGCGCAAGGCGTCGCCGAGCACATTGAAGGCCATGGCCGTCCCGGCGATGGCGAGTCCGGGGAAGAGTACCAGCCACCAATTGCCGATATACGCGTCGACACCGTCCTGGAACATCGTACCCCAACTGGCGTCGGGCTGCTGCACGCCCACTCCGAGATAGGAGAGGCCGGCCTCGAGGAGAATGACATTGCCGACGGCGAGCGTGGCCGTAACGATGACTGGGGCGAGCACGTTCGGCAGAATGTGGCGCCAGAGAATTCGAAAGTCTGGAGCGCCCAGCGACCGCGCCGCGGCAACGTAGTCCAACTGTCGGGCGGCCAGCGTTTCGGCGCGGACGAACCGCGAAACGCCAAACCATCCTGTCGCACCGATCAGTAGGATCAGCCTCGGCAGTCCGACGTGCGTCCAGAGCGTGAGCGCAGCGAGGAGCAGCAGAACGCGAGGGATGGCGAGAAACCCGTCGAGCACACGCATCATGATCGAGTCGACGCGCCCGCCAAAGTAGCCGGACACGAGTCCGTAGCCGGTTCCCAGCGTCATCGAAAACAGAACCGCGAGGGTGGCGATCGAGAGCGAAAGCGTGGACCCAGCGAGAAAACGCAGCGACACGTCGCGACTGTACCGATCAGTGCCGAGCGGGTGTGCCCAGGAAGGCGGTTGACTCTTCATCCCGACAATGTCGAGCTGCTGTCGAATCGCATCTCTCGGGATCAAAGCGCCAATCAAAGCGGCAATCACGAGAAGCGCGACGACCACGAGCGCTCGTCGGCCAGACGGATGCGCAAGGAGTTTTCGCCAGACGGACGAGGTCGAACTCTGCGTGCTATGCACGGACGCGCGGGTCGATGGCCATCTGCAGCGTGTCAGCGACGAAATTGCCGACGACGACCATGATCGCGCCGACAATCACCGTTGCGGTGACTGTATCGTAGTCGCGCGTCGACACGGCGTTGGCGGCAAGTTGCCCCATCCCCGGCCAGTCAAACACCGCCTCAACGAACACGGTGCCACCGAGAAATGCCGGAAGCATGAGACCGAGCAGCGTGACCATTGGGGTGAGCGCCGTTCGCAGTGCGTGCCGCCAGATCACGTCGCGCTCGGGGAGTCCCTTCGCGCGTGCAGTGCGAATGAATTCGGACGGAAGCGTTTCGAGCATCGCGGCGCGTTGAAAGCGCGACACCCCGGCCATCGTCACCACCGTCAACGACGCGACCGGAAGCACGAGGTGTTTTACGCGGTCGACGAACGCTTCCCATGGGCCGAAGTAGTCGTGCAGCACAGGATCGACGATGTGCCCAGCAGGGAAGATCGGCCACCAGTGCGCGAATATGAGAAGTATCATGATCGCCGCCCAGAAATCAGGGAGCGAATAGAACCACAGCAGCACGGTGGAGCTAAGTCGATCAAACCAGGTGCCGACGCGCACGGCCTGCAGTACGCCGACGACAGCACCGAGGAAAAAGGCCAGAACGAACGAGAGGCCGGCGAGCAGCAGCGTACGCGGAATCGCCTGTGCGAGGGCCTCTGACACGGGAACGCGTCGCGAGAAGGACCAGCCCATTTCTCCGTGCGCCACGTTCACGATGTAGCGCACATACTGCTCCCACAGTGGCTTGTTGTAGCCGAATGCCTCGCGGAGATGCGCGTGCAACGCCGGCGTCATTCCAGTTCCGTCAAACGAAAATGGATCTCCCGGCGCGGCGCGGATGACGAAAAAGCTGATCGTCGTCACGATGAGGACGACGATCAGCGATTGCCACAGCCGTGCGACGAGGCGTCGCCGCACTGGTTAGGGCTTCGTGGGCCTGAGGCCGATGCGATCTCGGTCGATACGCCGTTCTGTCGGAATCGACCAGTCTGCGAGGTTCGCCCACCAGGCATCCGTTCGGAACTGCGCGACGTTCACTCGGCGATGCACGCCGAAGATCGTGGCCATGTCGTAGAGGAAGATGGCGGGCGCGTCGTCGGCGATCGCTTGAAAGGCACGCGACGAATACGCGCGCATCTTCGCGGGATCGAACGATCCGGTGGCACTGTCCAGCAGAGCGTCGACCTTCGGGTTCGAGTAGCGGAGGAAGTTCTGACCCCCGGCACTCATGCCAGCCGTGCCCCAATTCTGCCGCGATCCTGCCGGACTGGGATCCGGATTGAACGCCCAGAGAATGGTGTCGAAGTCGCCGCGCAGGGATCGCTGATAGGCAGCGCCGGCGTCCAGAGCGTCGATGTCGGCCTGCGCTCCGATTTTGCGGAAAGCCTCCTGGAGAAGCACCGCATAGCGCTGACGTGGACTGCTCGACGTGAGGGCGATGATGCTGAAGCGCAGCGGACGGCCGCCCTTTGAACGAACGCCGTTTGCGCCAACACGCCAGCCGGCTGAATCGAGCAACGCCTTCGCTGCAGTCGTATCGAATGGCGGGAGGTGAATGGTGCTGTCAGCATACGGCACAGTCATCGGGAATGGGCCGTGCGCGAGATGCCCCGTCGTATCGAAGACGTTCTTCAACATCGACGCGCGGTCCACCGCCATCGATAATGCCTGACGCACCCGACGATCACTCAAGACCGGATGCGGTTTGGTCTTCGAGGTGCGCTCGAATTGGTTCATTGCCAGGAACACGTAACCCAGGCTCGGAAAGACGATCTCCCGCGCGACCGTGCTCTTTTCCAATTCGGGTGCGCGGTCGATGGGAAACGCTTCCATGAAATCCGCCTGACCCGTCAGGACCTGCGTAGACGCGGTCGGCGGAATAGCCGGTGCGAAGATGACCCGATCGAGGAGCGCGCGACCACGGTAGTTGGTCGTGTCGGCGACGAGCTCGAGTCGCACGCTCGGCTCCCATTTCACGAAACGAAAACGACCAGTTCCGATCGGAGTGCGCGTCTGCGGCGCGGTGCGGAGATCCTTCGCGGCAATCGATCCGTACACGTGCTCCGGGACGACGTACACCTGGAACGCCACGTCATAGAACTGTTCGGGCGTGCGCTTCTTGAACCACACGACGGGCGTCAACGAGTCGCGGATCGAGACGGAATCGATGTTCGCGACGAGTGGGCGGACAGGAGAGCCGACCGTGGAATCGCTATACGCCCACACGCTGTACTTCACGTCGCGAGCGGTGACGGGCTTGCCGTCGTGCCAGCGCGCACGCGGATCGAGCGAAAACGCGATCGACAACGAGTCGGGCGCCCATTCCCATTTGGTGGCGAGGCGGGGAGTGAACCCCTTATCGCCAATCGTCTGCATGTCGGACTTGATATCAGCCAGTTTGTCGAAGAGTTGGTCCGACACCTGACGGCCGGTCGCGTCGTTGACGAAGATCGGGAGGATATCGTTCGCGTCACCAGCCGGAGCGACGATCAGCGTTCCGCCGACCGGCGATTGGGACGAAGTCGAGCTTTCCTTCGACTTGCACGCGGCCGCGAGAGCCAGCGTTGCGAGCAGGAGGCGAGTTGGGCGCATTGAACGGGAGCGGTTGGGCGGGAAAGAGACGTAAAGGTCCGGGGTCGGACGCATCATCGTCGCCAGGTCCAGGCGTCGTCTACGTAACGGACGACGAGGGCCGAGGCTCGGGCACGAACTTCGTCGTCGAGATCGAGCGGTGTCGCGTTCGGATCTTCGATGGTGCGCACCGCATTCGCCAGGGCAGCGGCGAGATCCTCGATCAATGGCGTGCGCCCGAGGATGTCGGCTAGGGTGGCGGGCGCAGGAATCGTCCGGCCGCCGTCGATGGCGTACCGCGCGAGTCTGGTCTGATCGTCGGCCACCAGGATCGACCCGTGCTGGAGCAGTGCGTCGGCCGTGCGCCACTGGGCGCTGCCGGCGAGCTTTTGACCGTCCACCATCACTTCGCCGGCGGATGGGCGGTCGAAGCACGGGGCGTCGCCGGGCGCCATGGTGCGTTGCTCGGGCAACGCCAATCGCGCCTGAACCCCGAGCGCGCCGAGGGCGTGCAACAGGAGTCTGTTGATCCGCTCGTACGACGTCCGAAGATCGCCGGCCGTCGACAACGGCGCGGTAACGCTGTAGGTAATCTCGCGGTGGTGCAGAATCGCTCGGCCCCCGGTGGGACGGCGAACAACGTCGATCGCGTCGTCGCGCAGCCGATCGAGGTCATATCGGCCACGGGCGGTCTGATTCCGGCCAAGCGACATCGTCGGAGTGCCCCACGAGTAGACGCGAAGGACCCATTCGCCAGTTGCGGCGGCTCGGTACATCAACGCCTCATCCAGTGCCATATTTTCGGCTCCGCGCGCGGGCGGAGTCGTGATGAGGCGCCAGGACGGGCCAGGGAAATCCATTCCGGCGAAGCTGGTGTGAGAGTCGAGGCGCGTGGCTTGACCCTAACATAAATTCAGGGATGACCAATCAAAACAAGGTGTTGTCGGCCGAGAGTGCGATGAGCTTCGTGCCGCGGCACATCGGTCCATCGGACGCTGACGTTCGCGCGATGCTCGACCTCTTGGGTTATGACACGCTCGACGCGTTGATCGACGCGACGGTGCCGGCGGGAATTCGCCTCCAGCGCCCGCTCGACATCCACAAGCCGATGTCAGAATACGAGGCGCTGTCGAACCTCCGCACCATCGCCCGCCGCAATCAGATTTCGCGCTCGTACCTCGGCCTCGGCTACTACGATTGCGTTACTCCGCCGGTGATTCAGCGGAACATTCTCGAGAATCCGGGCTGGTACACGGCGTATACGCCATATCAGGCTGAGATCGCACAAGGTCGGCTCGAGGCGCTGCTGACGTTCCAAACGATGGTGATGGATCTGACGGGCCTCGAGATCGCGAATGCGTCTCTGCTCGACGAGGGAACGGCCGCGGCTGAGGCGATGGCTCTGTCGTACGCGGTGCATGGAAAGCCCGGCAAGGAGACGTTCTTCATCTCCGACGAGTGTCATCCGCAGACGATTGACGTCGTGAAGACGCGCGCCCACGCGCGCGGCGTATCCGTCGTCGTCGGCGATTGGCGCAAGGCGCCACTCGGTGCTGAGGTCTTTGGCGCGCTGCTCCAGTATCCGGCCACAGATGGAGCCGTGTACGACTATCGCCAGTTCTGCGAACGTGCCCATGCCGTTGGCGCGCTGGTGACGGTTGCAACAGACCTGATGAGTCTCGTGCTGCTCACGCCGCCAGGTGAATGGGGCGCAGACGTGTGCGTCGGCAACTCGCAGCGCTTTGGCGTTCCGCTGGGCTACGGCGGTCCGCACGCTGCGTTCTTTGCGACGAAGGATGAGTTCAAGCGCCAGTTGCCTGGACGAATCATTGGTGTGTCGCGCGACGCCGACGGAAAGCCTGCGTTGCGCATGGCGCTGCAGACGCGCGAACAGCACATCCGTCGTGAAAAAGCGACCAGCAATGTGTGCACGGCGCAGGTGCTGCTCGCCGTGATCGCGGGCATGTATGCCGTGTGGCATGGTCCGGAGCGTTTGACGGCGATTGCGACGCGCATTCACGAAATGGCTGCGACGCTTGCTGCTGGCGTGGAGAAGCTGGGTTACTCGCTCTCGAGTAACGATTACTTCGACACGATTTGTGTTGAGATGGGGCAGCGTCCGGCAACGGACGTCATCGGTGCGGCGCGCGGTCGCGGAATCAACCTGCGCGCGCTTGGCACGTCGCGCGTCGTCGTTGCATTCGACGAAACGACGACTCCGGCGGACGTCAACGAGCTTCTCGAGATTTTCGCGGCGGGCATTGGTGACGCGCCGACGTTTGAGGGCCTTTCGAGTTCCGTCGATACGCGGTACGACGAACGCTTCTCGCGGACGACGCCGTTTCTCACGCACTCGGTCTTCAACAACTATCACTCTGAAACCGAGATGCTTCGCTACCTGAAGCGTCTCGAGACGAAGGATCTGTCGCTGACGACGTCGATGATCCCGCTGGGGTCGTGCACGATGAAGCTGAATGCCACCGCGGAGATGTATCCCGTGACGTGGCCGGAGTTCGGCAAGATGCATCCCTTCGCCCCCGTCGAGCAGACGAAGGGCTATCGTGAGATGTTCACGCGTTTGGAAAAGGCGCTGGCCGAGATCACCGGATTTGCTGCGGTATCACTGCAGCCGAACGCGGGATCGCAAGGTGAGTATGCGGGTCTGCTCGTGATTCGGCAGTATCACGAGTCGCGCAACGACCTCAAGCGGAACGTGTGCTTGATTCCGCAGTCGGCGCACGGAACGAATCCCGCCAGCGCCGTGATGGCGGGCATGAAGGTCGTGGTCGTGAAGAATACCGAGGCCGGCGACATCGACATGGCCGACCTCGAGGCGAAGGCCAACGAGTACGCAGACAGTCTGTCTGCGTTGATGGTGACTTATCCATCGACGTATGGCGTGTTCGACGAGTCGATTCGCGACGTCTGCCGAATCGTCCACGAGCACGGCGGCCAGGTGTATCTCGACGGCGCGAACATGAACGCGATGGTTGGTCTGGCGCGCCCGGGCGACGTTGGCGCCGACGTATGCCATTTGAATTTGCATAAGACGTTCTGCATTCCGCATGGTGGCGGCGGTCCGGGCATGGGACCGATCGGCGTTGCGGCGCATCTCGTCGACTTCCTGCCCGGGAATCCGATCGTGAGCACCGGTGGCGCACATGGCGTGGGTGCTGTATCCGCCGCGCCGTGGGGCAGCGCGAGCATTCTACCCATCTCGATGATGTACATCGACATGATGGGTGGTGAAGGCCTCACGCAGGCGACGAAGGTTGCGATCCTCAACGCCAACTACATCGCGAAGCGTCTCGAGCCGCACTATCCCGTGTTGTACAAGGGAAAGAACGGCATGGTCGCTCACGAATGCATCGTGGATCCGCGCCCGCTCAAGGCGTCCGCCGGTGTGGAGGTCGAAGACATCGCCAAGCGGCTGATGGACTATGGCTTCCACGCGCCGACGGTGTCGTTCCCGGTGGCCGGCACGTTGATGATCGAGCCCACGGAGAGCGAGTCGAAGGCCGAGCTCGATCGGTTCTGCGATGCGCTCGTGTCGATTCGCGAGGAGATTCGCGAAATTGAATTAGGGATCGCTGATCGTCAGGACAACCCGCTCAAGCATGCACCGCACCCGCTCGGGCGCGTGCTGTCAGACAAGTGGCAGCATGCGTACGGCCGCGAGCGCGCCGCGTTTCCGGCGCCATGGACGCGCGAGCACAAGTTCTGGCCGTCAGTGGGCCGTGTGGAGAGCGCGTACGGAGATCGGAATCTGGTCTGTTCGTGCCCGCCGACCGATGCGTACGTCGAGGAACCGACCGCCAGTCATTAGCGAGTGAGGCGTACGGCGGCAGTAGGCACTAGGCACTAGGCACTAGGCACTAGGCACTAGAAATTCGGAAGGATCTATATGGCGAACGGCCCCGCAGAGATGTCTCCGCGGGGCCGTTCATCCATCAAACACGAGTCCGAATTTCTAGCGCCTAGCGCCTAGCGCCTAGCGCCCAGCGTCAGCCCAGATGCGCGCCGTACGTATCCGCATTCATCAGGGCGGACTTTTCGCCGACATCCTTGAGGCGAACCTTCACCATCCAACCGTCGCCATAGGGCGACGAGTTGACGAGGGCCGGCTCCTTGTCCAGGCGGTCGTTCACCGCCACGACCTCGCCGCTGATTGGTGAATACAGTTCCGACACCGCCTTCACGGCCTCAACCGTTCCGAAGACGTCGTGTTTGGAAAAGCTCGCGCCAACTTTCGGCAGCTCGATGAAGACGATGTCGCCGAGCTCGCCTTGGGCGTAATCCGTGATGCCGATTGCGACCACGTTCGGGTCGTCGGTCGGCTTCACGTACTCGTGGTCTTCCGTGTACAGCAGGTCCTTCGGAATATCAGACATGAAGCGGGAAGCGGGGCGTGAGTAGCGAACGTGGGTAAGCCCCGAGTCTACCCGGGCCGAAAAACAGTGTCAAGGAAGAATCGCCGCGCTCCGTCCCTGCATGCCGTCGGTCGCATCGTGCATGAGCGCCGCCCAGACATCATGGACCCGTCGCTCGAGGTGCGTGAGCGTCCCATCGTTGTCGATGACGAAGTCGGCCCGCGCACGTTTGAGCTCAGCCGGCATCTGCGCGGCAATCATGTCCATCGCTTCCGTCTCGCGCAGGCCACGCTCTTTGACGAGACGTTCCAGCCGCACCGCACGATGCGAGTCCACGAGCACGATTCGGTCGAAGCGATCCGTCATGTGCCGCTCGAACAGCAGCGGAATGTCGCAGATCACGACGCGATCGCCGCGCTTCCGCGCCTGATCGACTAAACGGATGCGCAGCCGCTCGACTTCGGGGTGGACGATCTGGTTAAGTTCTTCGAGCTGGTCGTGGTCAGCGAACACGACGCGACGCAGGGCTGCGCGGTCGAGGTGGCCATCCGGGGAAAGCACGTCCGCCCCCCACCGCCGCACGATCTTGTCGAACGTCGCGGTGCCCGTTTCCACGGCTCGACGAGCCAGGATGTCGGCGTCGATGATCGTGGCGCCGCGCTCGGACAGCATTTGCGCGACCGTGGACTTCCCGCTGCCAATGTTGCCCGTGAGTCCAACCAGGAGCATGACGGATTCCTTTCTCGTAGTCCGGCGCCAGGACTGCAACAGGCGAGCCCAAGCTACCGGCCAGGGAATTCGGCGTCAACGTCACAGGAGGGAGAAGGAGTGACCGCTTCCGTAGAACAAGGCCTCGGGGACGAGGCCTGGAACGAAGAATTCCGCCAGCTCATTCGACGCCAGATCGAGCTCATCGGAGAAGATCCCGACCGCGAGGGCCTACAACGAACGCCACAGCGCGTGGCGTCATCGCTTGCCTGGCTCACCCGCGGCTACGAGATGGACGTCCAGCAGGTGATCGGAAAGGGCATCTTCGACGCAGAAGGCGCGTCGAACATGGTCATGGTTCGCGACATCGAGCTGTACAGCCTGTGCGAACACCACATGCTCCCGTTCTTCGGAAAGGCGCACGTCGCCTACATCCCGAACGGCAAGATCGTTGGCCTGAGCAAACTGCCGCGAGTCGTCGAAGTATTCGCCCGACGCCTGCAGGTTCAGGAGCGTCTCACCGAACAGATCGCGCAGGCCATCGACGACGCGCTGCATCCGCAGGGCGTTGGCGTCGTGATCGAGGCGTATCACCTGTGCATGATGATGCGCGGCGTCGAAAAGCAAAATTCCAAGACGATTACGAGCGCGGTGCGCGGACTCTTTCGGTCGGATCAGCGAACGCGCGATGAGTTCCTCACGCTCGCATACGCGCCGCGCTGATCGTCAATCGTCTGCGGCGATCGCGTCGCTCGCGAGTGCGTCGGTAAAGAGAGCGAGCGCGCGGTCCGATGCGCCGACTTCGTGCAGCAGCGTTCGCAGCACGAACGCGGCACCGCCGCGCGCGCGAATTTCGCTCGGCGTCGCCTGGAGATAGCGTTGGCAGATGTTGCGCAGCGCGCTTCCCGACGGGAAGTCGAGCGCAACAGCAATGCGGTCGGCGCTGCGATGTCGATCCTCGAGCAGGTGCGCGGCGACGATGAGCCGGCCCCACGAGAGCAAGCGTTGTGGTGGCGGAAAGCCGGCGTTCGCCAATCGCTGAGAGACGGTGCGGCGGGGAAGTGCGAGCAGTCGCGCGAGTCCTTCCGGCGAAAGGCGCTCGTGCGCTCGCGTCACCGCCAGCAGCACCGCGTCGCGTGTCGTCGGATCGACTCCGTCGAGCGCAGCGCGTACCACCGCGCCGAGGCTGCGTGACTCTGCGCGTTCTATGAGGGAAAGTAGAGCGCGCGGCGCGTCGTCCTGATCGGCGAGCACGAGGCCGTCCATTCCCTGACGGCCGGCATCGAACAGATCGTGCGCGCGATCGGGCGTGAAGCCGATGTACGCAATCAGCGTCAAGCGAGGAAGCCGCTGCTTGAGGTGACGAACACGATCGAAGTTCGCCTGGTTGCCGGCGAACAGGTCGATGACGGCAACGCGCACCGGCTGCCGTTCACAAACGCGTAACAGCGCGCTCCAATCGTCACACGCCACCAATTGGTGACGATCACGAATAGCGGTTCGTAGTCTCTGTAGATGTGCTGCGGTTGGCAGCAGGGTCGCGATGACGCCCATGGGTGTCCGCGTGTTCGACGCGAGAGATGGATTCCGCGTGCGACGACCTTAGCGCCCCCATCGTCACGCCGGTGGCGACACGCAACAGAAAATGACGGTTCCTGCCGATACTGTGATGGCCACCATCACATGCCGCGATACCGTCGAGGCGGATCTTGTCGTCCTTACTACGTGCGGCAATCCAAGGACTCCCTTATGCGTTTTCTACACCGCAGATCCTCAGCCCGAAAAACCTTTCTCCGGCCAGCGTTTACGATGGCCGAGGTAATGGTGGTGGTCGTCATTTCGGGATTGATGATCGTGCTCGCGATCCCGCGAATCGACACCACGAAGATCAAGGCCGACGCGATCGCGACGATCGTGCGCACGACGCTGCAGTATGCGCAGCGACAGGCGATCACGCGTCAGCACGACATGGTGGTCAGCTTCGACACCACTGGTGAGCGCATTCGCACGTTCTGGGATGCGGACAACAGCGGGACAATCACTGGCACTGAACGCGTCACGTGGCGAGGTCTCGACGTCGGGATTCTGTTCACCGATCCGGCAGTCAACGGCGTATCGGGAACGGCCATCCACGTACCGGTGAGCGGCGCGGCGATCGCGACGCTCGGCGGATATCCCACGGTCACCTTCCACCGCGACGGCTCGGTCAGCACCGATGCCGAGATCTACATCAAGGTCGCGGCGCATGGTCCACCCTGGTATCGCGCCATCTCGTTGACGCAGTCGACGGGGCGCGTCGACTGGTACCGCCTCAACGCTTCGACCGGCAAATGGATTCAGGCGAATCAATGACACAGTCGCAAATGCAGGTTTTGTCGCGCGTCCGTCGCTTTGCGCTTCGCGCTCGACGCGGTCTTTCACTCGTCGAAGTCGTCGTCGCGCTTTCGATCCTCGGCGGCGTGCTGATCGCACTCGGCATGTTCTCGGTGCGTCTGTCGCAGTCGACAACGTCGTCGCGTATCCGCATTCAGGGTGCGCAGCTCGCGGCGGACCGCCTCGAGTCCGTGAAGGGCGCGCCGCGGTACACCGCGATCGAGAGCCTCTACGTGGCGACCGAGACGAACGTCGCGAATAACCCAGGCTACAAACGCCAGACGTGGGTCACGCGCGTCGGTGGACAGGTGACCGACACGATCGATTATAAAATCGTGACGGTGCAGGTGACGCACAATCAGCTCGCCGGGAACATCCGGAAGACTACTACCATCGCCCCCTTCTAACCGGAGATCATCGTGCATTCCCCGACTCTCCGCGCGCGGCGCGGTTTCACGCTCCCAGAAATTCTCGTCTCGATGACGCTGATGTTGACCGTCATCGGACTGAGCACGCAGATGTTCCGGAAACAGTCGAACTCCGTGTCGGCGCAGACTGGCCGCCTCGATGCGCAGCAGAACTCGCGCTTCGCGGTGTCGATGCTCGAACGTGAGCTTCGCGTGGCCGGTGTTGGCGTTGCGGATCAGCAACCACTCGTCGTGATGGCCAATACGCTCGGCATCACGTTCAATGCGAATCTCGCGTCGCTCGACACGGGCGACATGGGTGCCGTGTACATCAACCCCGATGCCGACTCGGCTGGCGTTGATCTACTGCGCACGACATCCAAGATCACTCTTCCGGGAACGACCAAGCAGTATCCGGACACGAATTACATGTTGAATGCCGGCATCCCGAGTCATGCCGAAACGATCTCGTACTGGATGCAGCGTGACTCGACGAGCACGAGGTCGAACGAATACGCGTTGTTTCGTCGTGTGAATGCGCGACCGGCGCGCCTCGTGGCGCGCGGCCTCGTCTACAACGGCGCCAGCGACGTGATCTTTCACTATTACAAGACCGACACGATCGGCAATCTCGTCGAGATTCCGCAGGCCGCGCTTCCGCTGATTCATACGGCGCCGATTCATGGACTTCAGTCGGACACGGGCAAATCGGCGCTGACCGACAGCATCAAACAGGTACGCGTGCAGTTCACGAGCATCTTCCGCGATCCGCGCACGCCGAACGATTCGACGCTGCGTCCGCAGACGTTGACGATTCATCTCATGAACGCCGGCTTGCTGCATCACGCGACGTGCGGTCAGCCGCCGATTGCGCCGACTTCAGTCTCCGCTGTGGCTACAGCGGCAAACGGCGGAACCATCCCCCAGTCATACGTGACGATCACGTGGACGAAGTCGGTCGATGACGGAGCCGGCGAAAAAGACGTCGAGCGATACGCGCTGTATCGGCGACTCTCGAGTGTTTCGACGTTCGATGAACCGTTTGCGAGCGTGCCTGGTGGTGCCAGCTCGTACACGTTCCGCGACACCGACGTGTTGTCGGGTCAGACCTGGATTTACGCCGTAGCATCGCAGGATTGCACGCCGGCGAGTTCATCCGCCGCTTCAGCACCACAAGTGGTCATTCCGTGAGGATTCATTCAATGAAAACCCGTTCCCGACTTGGGCGTCGCGCGCGCGCTGGCATGCGCGCGCAGGCGATGCGTGCGCGAAAGGGCATTGCGCTCTTCGTGTCGATGTTTTTCGTCGCCGGCATTGGCGCGCTCGCGCTTTCGGCGATTTACCTCACGGCGAACGCAACGCTGTTGAGCAAGACGTACGAGAAGGAAGACGATCTCAAGTACATCTCCGAGGCGGCGCTGCAGATCGGCAAGGCCGAATTGAATTTCAATCCGGCCGCACTGCCGAATTCGAGCTACGTCGCGCTCATGCTCAACAAGTCCTTGGCTACGGCCGACGGCCAAACTGTTCCCGGCCTCAAGGTCAACCTGTTCGCTGGGCCGAGCGGCTCGACGAGCGGTCAGTTCGGTCGTTTCGCGAGCGTCGTGGCTGAAGCGCGCGATGCGAACGGCACGGGTTTCGTGCGACGCCTCGAGCTGTCGCAGGAGAGCTTTGCAAAGTTTGCGTATTGGACGAATAGCGAGAACAACGCATCGGGTGGAACGATCGTGTTCGCGAACGGCGACGCGCTCTGGGGGCCGGTATGGTCGAACGATACGATCACCATCGGTACCGGTGGCGCCACGTTCCACGACGACGTCGGCACGGCGGCGCCAGTGATCGTCAGTGCGAGCTCGGCGACCTTCGTCAAAGGCTATCAGGTCAAACAGAAGCCGATCACGCTTCCATCGCTATCGACTCTCTCGAGTTTGAGCGCGCTGGCAACGGTCAGCGGATTCAATATCACGACGCAGAACGCGGGAACGTCGGACACGGTGCGTACGCGTCTCGAATTCCTCGCGATCGATCTCGATGGCAACGGAGACTCCACCGGCGACGCCGAGGGCTTCTTCCGCGTGTACAAGGCGAAGACGGGCCAGGCAGCTTGGCTGCGTGCCAATTGGCCGGGTACGGCGTCGACGCTTCCGACTGGCGACCAAGTGTTGAACTGCGGCGACTGGCATAAGACGGCCGTGGATACCTTCCCGAAGTTCTTCCCGTTCGCGGCGCACTATCACGCCACGTCCGCGAATACTTGGTTCGACACGGTCACGGCGGTCGGTCGCACGGTTGCGGCCGCGCGCTCGGAAGCAGACTCGGTCAAGGCGGGCGGAGCCCAATTCACGAAGATTCTGCAACACGCAAACGTTCGCTGCTACCTCGGCGGCGATCCGCACCTCGTCGCAGTCGCGCGTCCGACGGGTACCTACACGGCCGCACAAATCCACAAGGGCGGTGATGATACTACGTTCACCGCGCACGACAACTACGGCGACTGGGTGGCCTACGGCTCGACGCCGAACAGCGTCGTGTCGACGAAGCGCCCCAACGATGCGACATATCTGTTCCCGCTGTATCGCGGCTACAACACCGCGACGAAGGGCGTGATCTACGCGAGCGGAACGATCGGAATCAGCGGTGTGGTTCGAGGTGTCGTTACGCTGTACTCGCCAAAATCCATCGTCATTCTCGACGACCTTCGATACGCGAACGATCCGTCGAAGGGCGTCTGCGTCGACATTCTGGGAACGATCTCTGGTGACAACACCATGGTCGCGGATAACTCCATCAACACTCCGCAGGTGATCAAGCCAGGCAGTCCGGCGACGTATCGTAGTCTCGATGATACGCCCGACCTGTATGTTCAGGACGTCGTCATGGCTCTAGGAACGTCCTTCCAGGTCGAGAACTACGACCAGGGTCCGTCGGCTGCGTTGACCTGTCAGACGTCGAATGACGGACGCGGTTGCCTCTACCTCACTGGCGGCTTGATCCAGAATCGCCGCGGCCCGGTTGGACTCACGAGCGGCGAGGGTTACGTCAAACGGTACAGCTACGACCGCTGCGCCATCGTCAATCCGCCGCCGTACTTCCCAACCACTGGCCGATTCCTCGACAACCGGTACTACGAGCTCGATCCGAATCGCGTGAACTCTTCGGTCTCGGGATCGATTCGTAAACTCTACTTGAGCCTGACGCCCGACGGTCCGTGATCGGATGGCTTTAGCAAACTAGAATGATCGATCGGGGCCAGGTGCCGCTGCCTAGAGCAGCCGCACCTGGTCCTCGTCGCGTCGGGGAACCGAGTGACAGGCGCGACAGCGCGCCTCGTACGCCTCGTTGCTGCCCACCATGATGGTCGGTGAGTCGTAGCGCGCCGGTTTGCCGCCGATGAGGCGCTGATTGCGACTGGCGGGGTTTCCGCAGATCACACAGATGGCGTGCAGCTTGTCCACCATCTCGGCGATGGCAAGCAGCTGTGGCATCGGGCCGAACGGCTCACCGCGAAAATCGCAATCCGTTCCGGCGAGGATGACGCGGCGGCCCTTTTTCGCCAGATCGGTGACGAGGTCCACGATCGTCGCATCCAGGAACTGCGCCTCGTCGATTGCGACGACCTGCGTGTCGGGCAGCACGAGCCGCGCAATCTGCTCCGGAGTGTCGATCGGCACTGCTTCTACGGTGCGCCCGTCGTGGCTCGACACGTGGTAGATGCCCGAGTACCGCTCATCCAGGTGCGACTTGAACACCTGGATCTTCTTTCGCGCGATGATCGCTCGGCGCACCCGGCGAATGAGCTCTTCGCTCTTGCCGCTGAACATCACGCCGCAAATGACCTCGATCCAGCCGGCACTTCCGCCGGCTGGAAAGCCATCCGAGATCACTCGCGATCCTCAGAGCGCGGAAAGCGCGCCGGTGGGCGCCCTCGACCGGCTGGCGGACGACGCTCGGAGCGGTCGCGCGGTCCTCCACGATCGCTGCGAGGACCGCCTCGCTCGCCGCCGCGAGGCCTATCCCCTCGCGGCCGGTCACCGCGATCCCCACGATCTCCGCGATCGCCACCACGCTCGCGTCCTTCACGCTTCGGCCGTTCTTCGTCGCGACGAACAACGACGCGACGTCCCTTGATGGAGGTGCCGTTCACTCGCTCGATCACCGTATCCGCGACTTCGCTGGACACTTCGATCACCGAATGCGATTCGCGCATCTCGATCTTGCCAATCTCATTGCTCGTGATGCCCGCCGTGTTCGCGATGGCACCGACGATGTCTCCCGGACGCGCTTCGTCGCGCGAACCAATCGTCATGAACAGTCGCGTGGTCGCGCCCGTGCTCCGTTCGCGAGGCGCAGGGCCAGACGTCGCCGCCCGACTCTCGGCCACTGCCGCCGCCGCGGCGCGTTCGCGCTCGAGCAGCTGCACGGCAGCCGCGGCAATCTCGACGCCGTCGAATTCTCCAAGCAGCTCTTCGAGCATCAGCAACTCGCGACCGAACTGACCGTCGGTGAGAAGCGTTCGCAATTCGGCGCGCATGCGTGCATCACGCCCGCGCGCCCGCACCGACGATTCGCCGAGTGTCAGCGGCTTCACCGCACCGCCCGCACCAAGCGTGCGAAGGCTGGCGAGCTGCCGCGGTTGAATCAGCGCAACACGACGCGTCGCTGCGTTCGACGCTTCACGCAGCTCCTCGCGCGACGCCGGGAGGTCGAACAGAATCACGAGATCGGTACCCGGCGCGGCGGCCATTCCCGTGCGCACCGGCGCATCCGGTCCGCGATAGCCGAGCGAGTCGAGCAGGCCGCGCACGTCGGCGGTGCTCTGCTCGTCGCGCACGAAGATCACGCACGACGCCGGATCGAGCTCGTCGAGCACACGGCGAAGCGTCGAGACTCTGGTCTGCGGCGATACGCTTACGTACTCCAGGTCCACCGGCATATCGCCTTCGGCCGTTGGACTCACCACGCGACGCGCACGTCGCGCGTAGCGCTCGAGAATTTCCTCGACGGCCGGCGTGAGCTCCGACGCCACGATCGTGCGCGCCGAATCCTTCGGTAGCTCGGTCATGAGCGCTTCGAGCGAGGGCAGGGCACCCGTCGACACCAACTCGTCGGCCCAGGCAACGCAGACCATGCGAACGGCATCCAGCTTGAGCGCCGCACCGCGCAGGAGTTCGACCAGCGTGTCGGCCGTGCCAGCAAGGACGTGCGGCGGACGCGCCTTGATCAGGCGCGCGGCGCGCTTGGCGGAGGTAGCCGCAATGACGCCGACGTCCCGCCCCTCGGTGAGCTTGACCGCGGCTGCGGCAGTGGCCGCCGCGAGTTCGGCATCCGATGTGATGACGACGAGCTGAATGTCGTGCTGGGCCTCGTCGATGCGCTGGAGCATCGGGCCGAGAAACTGAGCGATGGACGCCCAGTCGTGCGTCATCACGAACGCTGAATTTGAACTACGAGTCACCCCTGCTCCGGGCAGGTCGCGGCCATCTTGTTCCACTGAACCCTCACCTGCGTTGTAGCGTCGACTTGGAGTGGCTCGTTAAGATTGCCACGCGGTCGTGAAGTATAGCCCGCGCTCGTTCCGGTTCCCA
Source organism: Leucogemmata humicola (assembly GCF_055379415.1). Classification (NCBI taxonomy): domain Bacteria; kingdom Pseudomonadati; phylum Gemmatimonadota; class Gemmatimonadia; order Gemmatimonadales; family Gemmatimonadaceae; genus Leucogemmata; species Leucogemmata humicola. Next base: position 4,454,823 of record NZ_AP040875.1, on the reverse strand, counting down.
ATCGCGCATCATGCCGTTTCAGCCGTCCGACAATGTCGCGCAGCTTCGCGAGTCCGCGACCATCGCTGCGTCCGCACGCGCCAAAGCCCTCCGTGCCGCCGGCCGCCCGGTGATCGACCTCGGCGCTGGCGAGCCTGACTTCCCCACGCCCGAGTACGTCCTAGAGGCAGCCAGGCGGGCCCTCGAGGCCGGATTTACCCGGTACACGCAGGTGGAAGGAATTGCGCCGCTGCGCGAGGTCATCGCCGGCCGCGCCAGCGGCCATCGGCCGAATGCGACCCTGGACCCCGCCACCGTGGTCGTGGGTGCCGGAACGAAGCAGGCGCTGTTCAACGCCTGCTTCTCCCTGTTCGGCCCCGGCGACGAGGTGTTGGTGCCAACCCCCGGCTGGACGAGCTACTACGAGATGGTCGGCCTTGCCCGCGCCACGGCGGTTCCCGTGCAGGGATCGGTGGAGCGTCAGTTCAAGATCACGCCGGCCGACCTGCGAAGCGCGGCGACGAATCGCACTCGTGGGCTGATTTTGAACTCGCCGTGCAATCCGACGGGCGCGGTCTATTCGCGCGAAGACCTGGGGGAAATCGCCGACCTCGCCGCCGAGAACGACTGGTGGATTCTGAGCGACGAGATCTATCGAGAGATCTCTTACGACGTGGATGCGCCGTCGATGCTCTCGGTGGCGCCGAGCCTCGAGCGGCTGATCGTGGTAGACGGCGTCGCAAAGTCGTTCGCGATGACCGGTTGGCGCATTGGTTGGTCGATCGCACCCGTGGAAGTGGCTCGAACAATGGCGGCGCTGCAGTCGCACACCACTTCGAACGCGAGCACGGTTTCGCAGCATGCGGCGTTGGCCGCGCTATCTGACGCGCAGGCCGCGCGCGAAACGATCGACACGATGGTGGCCGAGCTGCGACGACGCCGTGACGCGGCGCTCGAATTATTGCGCGGTGCCAGCGTGACCGTCATCGATCCGCGCGGCGCGTTTTATCTCTATGCCCATGCTGGATCGGCGACACCCGAGAATCCAGAGCCGGGAACGGTGCTCGCGCGTCGGCTGCTCGAGGAAGCCGACGTCGCTGTCGTACCGGGCGCGGCCTTTCGGTCTCCGGAATGGATTCGCGTCTCGTATGCCGCACCCAACGATCAGGTATTGGAGGGGGTGCGGAGGATCATCGAGCGGCGTATATCTTAGCCCTTGGCGCGCAGCGGCCTCGACGCGGAATTTTGGTCCCCGTCGCGAGCTTTCGGCACCGTGCGGCGACGCGACGCGCGCGAAATTCTCATCGGACTGCAGCGGAGGCGAGCACGCTGTGAAGATTGCCGTTCAACTCGGGTCGGAGGCGGGTGCCCCCGCTGATGTGTCATACAAGTGGGACGCCGATACCGAGATTCTGTCGGCGCAGCTCGCACCGGGTAGCCCGAGCGAAGGAATGTCTGGCTCGGTTGGTTTGGAAGGCAGCGATGGCTCGTGGTTGATTCTCGACGTCGCGGCGGGTCGCATCAACGGCGTTGAGATCGCGGTATGGCCGGAGGTGCGAAAGCTTTCCGCGCTGCAGCCGCCGGAAAAGATCGAGGATATCCACGTCACCATTCCCTCTCGGCGCTCGCAGCCCAACATTGCGTCAATGGAAATGGCGACGCACCTCATCGCCGAAACGGATCACGCCAAGCGCAATTTTCACTTTCGTCTTGGAAGACCGAAGCTCTCGCGAACTATCCGTTTGGCGCGCGACATTCTGCTCGACGTCGACGACAAAAGCCAAATTTCCGGCCTCTGGCTACTCAACGTTCCACCGAGCCCCACCGACGCGTGATCACAACCATCGTTCTCATTCGCGTCGACCCGACGCTCATTCCCACCGCCGCCAACATGTTGGCCGGCGTCGAAGGCGTAACCGAGGTCTATTCCGTATCAGGTGACTGGGATCTCGTCGCCATCGTGCGCGTAGCACAGTACGACCAGATCGCGCGCGTCATCACGGAGATTTTTCCCACGGTTCCGGGCATTCAGCGCACCCAAACGCTCACGGCCTTCCGCGCCTACTCGAAGAAGGATCTGCAGCAGGCCTGGGACATCGGAGTGGAGTAGCATGTCCGATCGGGCGGGCGACTACATCGTCGGATTGTTCGGCGCCGAGGACCAACTTCTCGCCTCACTGCGAGAAGAGGCGGATCGCACCGGTCTGCCGCCCATCGCCATTTCTTCCGACGAGGGCAGGCTGCTGCAGGTGCTCCTCACCTCGATCAACGCACGCCGGGTGCTCGAAGTCGGCACACTCGGCGGCTACTCGGCCATTTGTATGGCGCGCGCATTGCCACCCGGCGGGCGGTTGCTCTCGATCGAGATCAACGAGCAGCACGCGGCGTTCGCGCGGAAGTACGTCGACCGCGCAAATCTCAGCGACCGAATCGAGGTGCGTGTGGGCCGAGCGCTCGACGTGCTTCCGGCGCTCGACGGCGAACGGTTCGACGCCATGTTTCTCGACGCCGACAAGGAGCCGCTTCCGACGTATTTCGACTGGGCGCTTCGCCTCGTGCGACCGGGTGGCCTGATCATCGGCGACAACGCGCTCTGGGGCGGGCGGGTGTACGAGAGCCAGGAGTCGGACGACCGGACGCGCGGCGTCCGCGAGTTCAATCGCCGAATGGCCACCGATCCGCGCGTTCTCGGGATCATCGTTCCCACACACGACGGCGTGGCGGTGGCGGTCGTCCGCTAGAGTCGCATTGCCTTTCCGCTGTACGGCACCGACGTTACCATGCTGACCATGTCGGTGCCCTCTCCCACCCAGACGTCGCCTGCACGGGATGTGAGTCTTCGCGGCCTGCTACGACAGCTGGCGGCGGTGCTTCCGGACGCGGGAGTCTCGGGTGCGAGCGCAGGTGGAGCGCCGATCGAAGTGTTCAGCAGCGCCGACGACCTGCCCCGGTTGGTCAGCGCCAAGCTCCTCGAACCAGGCGACCTCCGAGCCCACGCAGTTCCTGCGGGCAATTCGGTCCCATTCGCGGCGTTTCTCGACGGAAAACAGCAGAGCCACGTCTTTCAGTACGTCGCGCGCGGCGTGCCAATCATCTACGGAACGGTCGGCGCGGCGATTCGCGTCCGTAATGACCGGCGGATGACGACCTGGCGCCACGACATCGTCCGGCGACTGTACGCACCCAAGCGGCTCATGACGCCGGCCTGGAACGATGCCCTCGCTGACCTCGGCGTCGCAGTCGTCGACACGAGTGCGCCGACTGGTGCCGAAACAGAACTGATCGAGCATCCGTTTGCGCTGAGCGACGCCGCCATCCATCGCGTGCAGGCTGACCGGGAGATGGTCGAACATCGTCTGGCCGAGGCGTGGTGTGAAACAGTGGCGCAGCCGCTGTTCATCGACGGTGGAATCAGCGGCAGCGATCGATTGGCGACGAGCGAGTGTGTCGTCGGCGTCGTGAAAAACCATCGCACACTCTATGTCGAAGGCGGTGGACTCGAAGTCGTGTTCGGACTTCGCGCCGGCGAACGAACGAGCGTCTTCCAAGTGACGTCGCGCCAACGCATGACGGTCGCGAGTTGGTACCTGCGTCTGCGCGATCCGTCGGGCCACGATCCGATGTGGGGACTGGTTCGCGTGGAAGTGCCTTATTCGCACATAGATACTAATTCGCTCATCGCGCGCGCCGACGATGCCTCGCGTCAGATTCTCGCCGAGGTGTCACCGGTCGCGCTGCCGGACGCGCGGTGGGACCGCATGGTGTATGGCATTCGCGACTGTGAAGAATTCCTGCGCTCGGTGATGTGATGCCAGCGCTCTCCCGATAGCTGCCGAGCATGATCGATTCTCCGTCTGCCCTCTTTTCCGAGCCGCGTTCTCCGGCGCTTGGACGAGTCGTTGCCACCGAGCGAAAGCCCAATACGCCGCACGAGTTTCATTTCTGGACGGCGTTGGATTCGCCAGTCGGCATCGGTACGATCGTGCGCGTCGAAGGCGCACACGCGGTAAACGGTCAGATCCCCGAGATCTACGGCATCGTGGTGGACGGCTTCAGCTACACCGATCTGCAGACGCCGCTACACGATGTCCTCGGACACGACGGCACGCCGGGCGGCGCATCACTTGGCTCGACTGACCGTACGGAGATTCGGCTGTACACGGCCGCGGTATTGCGCCAGGTGCCCGAAGAGCCACTGCAGCCGGTGCCCATGGGTCGCGTTTATCTCGCCAGCGACGCCGACGTGGAGATCGCGCTGCGAATGGATGGCTACCTGAAGGAAGGATCGCGGACGGGCATTCCCATCGGCGTGTATCGCGCTGGTGGAACAGACGCGGCCATCTATCTCGACGCGGACTTTCTACTCGGGCCTGAAGCAGCGCACCTGAACATCACCGGCGTGTCTGGCTTGGCGACGAAGACGAGCGCGATCGAATGGATCATGAGCTCGATTTTCACGCACTTTCCGGAGCAGAAGGGATCGGTCGCCGCGGTGTGCTTCAACGTGAAGGGACCAGACCTTTGCTTTCTCGATCAGCCCGGCAAGATCGACGAAGCCGATGCAGTGCTATATGAGAAGTGTGGCGTCGCGCCCGGTCCGTTCGAGAAGGTGCATTACTATGCGCCGTACAAGGCAGACGGCATTTCGCTGAACACTCTTCGATCGAACGACGCGTTGCTGCACAATGTGTCGTCGCTCACGTGGGGTCTGCGCGAAGTGTTGCAATACGCTGAAGTATTGTTGAACAAGGATGACGTCGACGCGAAGGCCGATGCGTTGATCGATTTCATTCGTGAGCGCATCGTCGATCGTGAATTCAGTGATCCGCTCCTCGGGAACAAACGCTACGTCGTCCGTTCCTTCGCCGACCTCGAGGCCTGGTTCCGCGACGTACTGAACGCGCTCGAGGGCAAGAACGCCGACGGCTGGCGAACGCACCACGTCGCCACGATCCGAAAGGTCCGAAACCGGCTATCGAATATCTCGACGCGCTGCGCCGGCTTGGTGACCGACGACGGTGCCGTGAGCGACCTCCCGTTCGGGAGCTTTCAGGATCGCACGGTGTACGTAGTCGACGTCGCCTCGCTCGAAGAGGCCGCGCAGGATCTGATCTTTGCGCGCGTGGTCACCAAGCTTCGGGAACATCTCGAGAAGCGTGATCTGGGCGTCAATCATGTCATAGTTTTCGTCGACGAGCTGAACAAGTATGCGCCGAACGATGGACAGGACACATACGTCCGAAAGATGTTGCTCGATCTCGCAGAGCGCGGTCGGTATCTCGGATTGGTTCTGTTCAGTGCGCAGCAGTTCCGCTCGCAGGTCCACCGACGCGTCGTCGGCAATTCCGGTACGGCGTTGTACGGCCGCATGGACGGCGACGAGCTCGCGACGCCAGGATACGCCGTGCTGAGTCCGGCAGTGAAGACCAAGCTTGCGTCGCTCGAAAAGGGGCAGCTGATGGTGCGGCATCCGCACTTCACACAGCCGATCTTCGTGCGCTTTCCGCGACCCGCAGTGATGCGCGGCCGAGATGGCGCGGAGAAGTATCCGCAGGCGGTGGACGTCGATCTCGAGACGGCCGTGCTGCGCAGCCTTCGTCAGCTCGATCCCGCCGTCACGCTCGGCTGGGTGCAGAACGCGATCGGCATTCGTGAAGACGAGGAGGTTCTGCGCGCCCGAAATGCAACGCTGCGCGAGCGGCCTGCCGACGTGCGAAAGTTCTTTCTCGCTCAGCTACGGCCGGTCGTCGCGGCTCAGTCGATCCCGCGCGCCGCAACGCCGGCGATTCGATCGGCTCCGGCCGACGACCCATACGGGTTCTGAGGTCGAGAACGGGCATGCGGGCATCTCGCATTCTGGCTCTGTTGGCAATCACGGCCAGCCGTGTGTGGGGGCAATCGATCACGCTCCAGATCAAGCCGCATGTGGGCGACACGCTCCGAATGCGTCTCGATCAGCAGAGCGAAATGACGGGCGTGAAGCGAACGAGCACAGGTGAGGCGAGTGCGATCGTCGTCACGAGCATGAAGATGTTCTCTCGCGCCATCGTCGAAGCTGGGTCGGACAAGTCGACGACGGTGCTCGCGGTCACTGATTCAGTGTTGCTCGCGACGTCGGACGAACGGAGTCGTGCCGCGGCCGCGCAGGCTGAGATCGAATTGCGCGGCCAACGCGTGCGCTTCCGAGTTGCGCCCGATGGTTCGGTTGGAATGAACGAGTCGACGGACGGTGCGTCGCGCGACGTGGCGCAGGTGGTTTCGCTCATGCCTGCGGCCTTTCCCAAGGCTCCGATCAACGTTGGCGAGAGCTGGATTCGTGAAATGGCGCTTCCTGGAGGCCAGCAGCTCGGCGCACAGCTCTCCGGAAAGCTCTACGTCACCTTTCGCTTCGATTCGCTGACGCACGGTGGCGACTGGGCGTTCATCTCGATGCGTGGCGAACTTCGTCCGTCCCCGGGTTCGGGCGTGAACACCGGGCCCTCGCTCGAAAAGGGTGTGGTGAACGGAACGATGCTGGTCGACCAAAAGCGTCGCTGGCTCACCGAATCGTGGTTTTCGATCGTGATGAGTTCCGTCGTCACGCCCCCCCTGACGACTGGCGTGGTTTCGATGCATATGCTTACGCGAATTACCCAGCACATGCATACGTTCGCGCGATAAATTGTAGAGGCAGGGTTGATGGTCAGGGGCGCAGGGCATTGGACCCGCGACCTCCAACCCTCGACCCCAACCCCGGTTTGTTTTGCGCCTCGTCCACCTCTCCGATCTCCACCTCGGCTACCGGCAGTATCAGCGGCTGACTCCCGGCGGGATCAATCAACGGGAGGCAGACATCGCGTCGACGTTCCGCGCGGCGATCGATCGTGTGATCGAGTTGGCGCCCGACGTCGTGCTCGTGGCGGGCGACGTATTTCACACCGTCCGCCCAACGAATCAGGCCATCCTGCTCGCGTTCATGCAGTTCTCGCGGCTCGTGCAGTCGTTGCCGAACGCCGTGATCGTTCTCGTCGCCGGCAACCACGATTCACCGCGATCGACAGAAACGGGCGGGATTCTTCCGCTTCTCGCGCAACTCGGAATGCAGGTCGTCGATCGCGAGGCGCGTCGGCTGTCGTTTCCTGATCGCGATCTGTCGATTCTTGCGGTGCCCGACGTACACGGCATCGAAGTACCGTCGTTGACCCCCGACTCCAGCGCACGCTTCAACGTGCTCGCGATGCACGCCGGAATCACTGGGGCGTTGCCCGAAGGCTCCACGCCTGGCGATCGGCCGGCCATCGAGGTCGCGCAGGCGGATCTGCATGCGTCGCGCTGGGACTACGTGGCGCTCGGCCACTACCACGTCTATCGGGAACTCGCGCCGAACGCGTACTACAGCGGGTCGATCGACTACACGAGCGTCAACACGTGGGGCGAGTTGTACGAGGAGCGGACGGCCGGTCTGGAAGGGAAGGGGTTCATCGAGCGCGATCTCGTCACCGGACGGCACACGTATCACACGCTCCCGGCGGCGCGTCCGCTGATCGATCTTCCGCCGGTCAACGCGCGCGGAATGACCGCCGCCGAGATCGATGAGAAAATTCGCATCGCTGTCGATGCGTGCGATCATCGTCGCGGCATCGATGACAAGATCGTTCGCCTGCTCGTGCGCGACGTACCGCGCCACATCGCACGCGAACTCGATCATCGCGCGATTCGCGACTACAAACGACGCGCGCTGAACTTCCAGCTCGATATTCGTCGCCCCGACGTGTACCGCATTCAGTCCGCTGGCGGACCGGGACGACGGCAGATGGATCTCAAGGACATTGTGGCCGACAAGTTGCGCATGCGTCCGTTGGATGTAGGCGTCGATCGTGACGCACTCGTCGCGCGCGCAATCGGCTACATGGACGAAGCGCAAGCGATGGGCGTTCCCGCGGCGCCGCCGGTCGAGATCTAAATGCGACTGAATCGACTGCGCGTCAGCAACTTCCGGCAGCACATCGATACCCAGATCGATTTCGAGACGGGGATCACGGGCATCATCGGCCCGAACGGCTCCGGCAAGTCGACGCTGCTCGAGGCGATTGCATGGGCGCTCTATGGCACGCCGGCGGCACGCGGTACGCGCGACTCGATTCGTTCGTATGCCGCGGCACCGCGCGCGCAGGTCAAGGTCGAACTGGACTTCGACCTCGGAGGACATCGCTACGTCGTCTCGCGCGGGCTGACGAACGCGGAGTTGTTCCTCGACGGGTCGTCGGTTCCGATCGCGACGTCGATCAGTGCGGTGAGCGATCTGCTTCGCCGCCGGCTCGGCATGAGCCATGATGAATTCTTCAACACGTACTTCACCGGGCAGAAAGAGCTCGGCATCATGGCGGCGATGGGTCCGTCGGAACGCGCGCAGTTTCTGTCGCGCGTGCTCGGCTACGAACGGCTCAAGACCGCTCAGGAATTGATCCGCAAGCGTCGCAGTTCGCTCGACGCCGAGATCAAGGGACTGCGATCCGGGATGCCTGATCCCGTGGCGGTACAGCGCGCGCTTGTCGAGGCGCAGGGCCGCGTGAAGGCCGCGGAGGCTGTCGTCGTATCGGCGGCCGAGCGTCGCGATCGCGCGCGCGCAGCGCTTGCCGAGGTCACGCCGCATTGGGATCGAATGCAGCGGGAACGCGACGTCGAACAGCAACTCGTGGCCGAGCTCCGCGTGGCCGAGAGTGAGCGCGATGCGCGGCAGCGCGATCTAGAGCGCATTCAGCGGGAACTCGTCGAGATCACAGCGGCGCGACAGGAGCTCGAAGGCCTGACGCGCGAATTGACCGCGCTCGCGGGGCTCGAAGCCGAGTTGCGCGAACTGGAACGTGCGTCGAACGAGCAGGCGCGTCACAAGACACTGAGCGACGGCCTTCGCCTGATCAGCGACGAAGTGACGGCACTTGCCGAACGTCGGGCAAAGATCGAAACGGCTCCAGCATTCGAAGCCGAAGCCGCCGAGGAGCTCGCGCGCATGCGAGCCGAGTTCGAGCAGGTACAGGCTCAGTTCGAGACGGCACAGACGGAATGGGTTCGCGACAAACAGGAAGCGGAGACCAAACGCGAGTCGCTCCTAGCGCAGCTCAAGGACGTGCAGCAGCAGCGCGATCAGATCGTGGAACTTGGCGAGGGCGGCATCTGTCCCATCTGTGCTCGGCCGCTCGAGACGCACTTTCGGTCGGTGCTCGACGTACTCGATGCACAAATCGAGACGATCACCTTCGACGGGAAGTACTTTCGGTCGCGAATCGAGCAGCTCGCGGTAATGCCGCCGGAAATTGCCGCGCTGGACGAGCGCCGGCGTCAGCTGCCGGACCAGCTCGCGAAGCTCGAGCGTCGTCTGGCGAAGGCGCAGGCTGCCGTCCAGGAGATGACAGTACTCGTGAGAGATCTCGAAACGAAGGAGCGCCGTCGTGATGCACTGGCCGTCGAGCTGGCGACGATTGCGGTCGCGTACGATCCAGCGCGGCATCAGGAGGTCAAAGCGACTGTCGGCCGACTCGCGCCGCTGGCGTCACGCGCGGCGCGTTTGACGACGCAGCTCGAGCGCGAGCTGCCGCTCACGCAGGAGCGCGAACGCGTTCGACTTGTGCAGACCGACGTCGATGCTCGCGTGGCTGACCTCTCCGCTCGGCGATTGGCGCTCGCGTTTTCCGAACAGGTCTTCGTTACCACGCGCGAGCAGCACGAACGCGCGGCAATTGCCGTGCGCGACGCCGAGCTGGCGTCCGTCGCCGTAGATGCCGAGGTCACAGCCGCGCGCGTGTCGCTCGCCGGCGCGGAGCAGGCGCGAGCCGATTTGGAAAAGGCCGAGAAGCAGCTGTCCGAATTGACCACCGAGCGGCGACTACACGATGAGCTGGATCGCGCATTTGCCGACATTCGAACGGATCTGAATCAGGAGCTTCGGCCCGAGTTGTCCGACCGAGCGAGTCGGTATATCCGCGAGCTGACCGACGGCCGGTACGGCGAATTGGAACTCGACGACCAGTACAACGTGATCGTTCTCGAGGACGCGATCCCCAAACCGGTGATCTCCGGGGGCGAAGAGGACCTGGCGAACCTGGTGCTTCGGCTCGCAATCTCGGAAATGATCGCCGAACGGGCGGGCCAGCCCTTCTCCCTGTTGATTCTCGACGAGGTTTTTGGCTCGCTAGATGAGACCCGGCGACATAATGTTGTGGACCTGCTGCGCCGACTTCAGGATCGCTTCGAACAGGTCATTCTCATTACACATATCGAATCTGTGCGCGAAGGGCTCGATCACGTGGTCACCGTTCGGTACGATGAAGAGTCGGGCACGTCGAGCGTCGACACGGAGACGCTCGCCATGCCCGCGGTCGCGCAGTTCGACCTCCACGCTGGAGCGGCCGACTAATGGCGACGTCTCGTTCCTGGCGCCCGCATCCCGTGGAAGGCCCGTTCCGCGCACGACTCGACGAGATCGACGAGCTGAATCAGGTCTTCAGCGATTCGTTCACCGAGCGATATCGGCGCGACGGCATGGTCGGTGTGCGCGTTCCCTTTCTGAACTCCACGATCTGGCGATACGCCATCGAGGACGCTGCCGAGGGAGCGATGCTGTGGCGCGATGACCGCGGCCACATCGTGGCGTTCAACATGGTGCATCGCTCGGGCACCGAAGGATGGATGGGACCGCTTGCCGTCCGAACGGAATTTCAGGGCGGTGGAACAGGCAAGGAGATCGTGACGCGCGGAGTCGAGTGGCTCAAGTCGCAGGGTTCGACGGTGATTGGTTTGGAGACCATGCCGCGAACCATGGACAACATTGGGTTCTACTCTCGCCTCGGATTTCTGCCCGGTCGTCTCACGATCACGTCGACTTTGGAAGCCGCGTACTGCGATTCTCCGTCGCGTCTCATGAGTCGCTTGTCACCTGTGCTGCGTGACGACGCGTTGGCCGAGTGTCGCGCACTGGTTCAGCGGCTGCTGCCCGGATATGACTACACTCGCGAGATCAATCTCACGCAGGAACTGGGACTTGGTGACACAATCGTGATGTACCAGGGCGACGAGATCGTTGGTTTCGCGCTCGCGCACACGGCGCCGCTCGTCGAGGGGCGCGCGCGCGAGGAGCTTCGCGTTCTGAAGCTCGTGGTAGCGGACGAAACGCGTTTCGAGGAACTCGTACGCGGCATCGCGGATTTTGCCCGTCGAAGCGGTACGCGGCGCATTGCGCTCCGACTTCAGGGAGAGTTCATCGAGACGTATCAGCGCATCATTGCCTTGGGAGGCCATGTGCGCTGGACAGATCTGCGAATGTCGCTGGGCGGATATGAGGAAAAGCGTCCCAGCCAGGGCATCGTGCTGTCTAACTGGGAGATCTGAACACTTTCAGTTCACCCCTATCGATGGACTCGCGGCACACTGTTGGCATAGGTTACGCCTGACGGTATCCATCGACCAGACGACTTTCCTTCGAACATGCAGCGCCTCCAACCCGTGATGCCGGTTTTCCCCACTCGCGCGGGACGCGCCATTGCTGGACGAGCAGTCCGCCGAACCTTCGTGGCGCTCGCGCTGACGTTGGTTGCTGGGTGTGCGCGCAACCACCCGGACGAGGAGATAGAGCCGTCGCACGATCCGATTCCGGTGCACGTCAAGAATGAGAATTTTCTCGACATGAACGTGGCGGTAGTCGCCGGCGGTGTTTCGCGTCGACTCGGCCAAGTGTCCGGTAACGGTAGCGCCGATTTCAAGGTGAGTTGGTCGGTGGCGAACGGACAGCAGATCGTGCTCACAGCAACACCGATCGGTGGCCGAGGCTCGTACACGTCGCCGGGTGTGAGCGTGGGTTTTGGGCAGGTAGTTGAATTCAATATCGGTTCTGTGCTCCGTCAGAGCACGGCTGTGGTTCGCGAGCCGATGTAGTTCGGGGTGGCCAACGCCCGACTCGTCATACTCGTCGTCACGTACCTGCTGATTGCGGCACAGCAGGTTCCTGGTCTCCGGCTCAACCGTCCCGCGGCAGCGCTACTCGGCGCAGTCGCAATGGTGACGATAGGCGGCCTGCCGTTGCGCGACGCCTACGCGGCGATCGACCTCGACGTGATGGTCTTTCTGCTCGGCGTGCTGATCATCACCGGATTCCTCGAAGTTGGTGGCTTCTTCGAATGGGCCGCGGAGCGAATCGTCGCGCGCTCGACGTCCGCACGCTCGTTGCTCGCCGCCATCGTTGCGGCGAGCGGAATCTTGTCGGCGTTTTTTGTGAACGACACGATCTGCCTAGTGCTGACGCCGCTCGTGATTGCGGTCGTTCGCCCGCTCGGATTAAAGCCGTTGCCGTTCCTGCTCGCGGTTGCGCTCGGATCGAATGTCGGCAGCGCGATGACACCAATGGGTAATCCGCAGAACATGCTCATCGGCGTTGCGAGTGGGATTCCATTCGCCCACTTCGTTGCTGCGCTCGCGCTGCCGTCGCTCGGCGGACTCGTCATCGTTTTTGGTGTACTGGCCTTTCTGTTCCGAGCCGAGCTCGCCGTTCCGCTTCAGCGCACCGTGCCGGCGACCGCGGCAGCGATGGATGGCCCGCTCATCGTGCGCTCGCTGATCGTTTTTGCCGGGGCGTTGATTGGTTGGCTCGCTGGCTTATCGTTGCCGCTCGTGGCGATCACTGCTGCGGCAGTTCTACTCGCCATTTCGCGGCGAGATCCGGTGCTCGCGTTCGCCAAAGTGGAATGGTCGCTGCTTCTGTTCTTCGGCGCGTTGTTCGTTGTGATGCGCGGCGCGCGTGATCTTCCGATCGTTGCGTCGATGACATCGTCAGCGGGAGCGCAGCTGCGCGGGGCGCCATTGCACGACGCAGTGTTGACCTCGGCAGCAATGCTCGGGCTCTCGAATCTCGTATCGAACGTGCCCGCGGTAATTCTGTGGTTGCCGGTTGTTCCAACTGTCGCGAAGCCCACGTTCACGTGGCTCGTGATGGCAATGAGCTCGACGTTCGCCGGTAACCTCACGCTACTCGGTTCGATGGCGAATTTGATCGTCGCCGAACGCGCGGAAGCGCGTGGTGAGCAGATAGGGTTCGTCGACTATTTGCGCGCCGGTGTGCCCGTGACTCTGCTCACACTGTGTTGGGGTGTTGCTATGCTGCTAGCCACCGCGTCATGAGGATGGCGGTGTCGGTTGACGCCGATCGCCGCGTACGACGATGCGCCAAATGATGACGAATACGCCGACGGTCAACAGCAGGTGAATCCACCCTGGTCCATCGAACCAGACGCCAACTGCCCAGATGATGAGCAGCGCAATACCACCAAGAATACCGAGATCCATGTTTGACCTGTTGCGCGTTCGATCTTAAATTGTAGCTGTACGAGTGAGAAGGAACACTCGGGACGGAGAACTCAGTTTTTGAGCCAACAAGTCCTTTCGGGTGGGTTCGATAATCTATCACCGACGTCATGCCCCCAGTGCGGGGGAAGGCGAAAGGTTGGTGGTGAGGACCTCATAATTCGACCGGGCTTCACAAAACCCTCTCCGGACCGACTCTTCGAGCCCCGTGGTGCAGACCACGGGGCTCGTTCTTTGTTCGACCCTTGGCCATGAATGCCATGCCACAGGTTACCGTCATTCGCCGGTTGCACTTCAACGCGGCGCATCGTGTCCACAATCCAGCGCTGTCCGACGCTGAGAACATTGCCATTTTCGGGAAATGCAACAACCCGAACTGGCACGGGCACAACTACATGCTCGACGTGTCGATCACGGGCGAGATCGATCCACGCACCGGCTACGTGATCGATCTCGGCGTCCTCAAGCGCATCGTGGAACGCGAGGTCATCGACAAGGTCGACCATCGAAATTTCAATCTCGAAGTCGACTTCATGCGCGACGTCATTCCGACGACTGAGAACATCATCGTCCAGATGTGGCGCGTGCTCGAGCCGGCGATCGCGCCGGCGCGTTTGACCCGGCTCGTCCTTTGGGAGACGCCGAACAACTACGTCGAGTACAACGGGGCATGAGCGCGCTGCAAGGCCGCTCCGCGGTCGTTACGGGCGCGTCCCGAGGGATTGGGCTCGACATCGCTCGCGCGTTGATTGGCGAGGGAATGCGCGTGATCCTCGTCGCGCGCTCGGCCGGCGCACTGGCGGCACATGCGGCGGAACTCGGTGCGCAGGCCGTCGCCATGCCGTGCGACGTGGCTGACGAGGCCGCAGTAGCTCGTCTCGCCGAGAATGTCACGCGCGAGTTGCGCGGCGCGCCCGACGTGATCGTCAACAACGCGGGCGCATTCAAACTCTCGCCTGTGCAAGACACCGCGGTCGACGATTTTCGGTCGGCGCTCGACGTGAACCTCGTCGCACCGTTTCTTCTCGTGCGCGCCTTTCTGCGCGACATGCGCGCGCGTGGCACCGGGCACATCGTGACAATTGGATCAGTCGCCGATCGTGTGACGTTCCCCGAGAACGGTGCGTACGCCGCGAGCAAGTTCGGTCTTCGTGCGTTGCACGAGGTGCTCCGCGCCGAACTGCGTGGCAGCGGTGTGCGTGCGACTCTCGTATCGCCAAGCGCCGTCGACACCGAGCTGTGGGATGAGATCGACCCCGATTCTCGTCCGGGTTTCACACCACGTCGCGACATGCTGCGCTCCACGGCAGTAGCCGACGCAGTGCGCTTCGTCGTGTCGCAGCCGCCGGACGTGAACGTCGACGAATTGCGTCTCTCTCGGAGCTGAGGAGTTCGTGTTTCTTCCGTTGGTCGATACGCTCCGCTGTCCGCGCCCGCACGAGGAAACCTGGCTCGTCGCGTCGATCGATCGCGCCGACGACCGCGACATCGTCGATGGCGTGCTTGGTTGTCCATCGTGTCTCGCCGAATATCCCATTCGCGATGGGATCGTGTATTTCGCGGAGAACGTGCCGCATGCAGGCTTTCGCCCGCCGAGTGAAGAGGAAGCGATTCGTCTCGCGGCGGCGCTCGATCTCACCGATGCGAGAATGACGGCAGTGCTGCAGGGCGCGTGGGGCGCGCATGCGCCGATTCTCCGTGGCATCACGCCAGCGCAACTGTTGTTGATCAATCCGCCGGTCGGCATTGCGTCGGGTGACGGAGTTTCGATCGTCAGCACCGAGGTCGCTCCGATCGCTCGTGGCTCGGCGCAGGCGGTGGCGTTCGATGCGAATGCGAGTGAGGCGATGGTCGCGTCGCTCGTGGCGAGCCTCCGCTCGGGCGGACGAATGTTGGGGCCGGCGAGCGTTGCCGTGCCGGCCGATCTCGTTGAGCTGGCGCGCGACGAGGACGTGTGGGTCGCGGCGGCAAAGTTGGCGGGAACGACGAGCGCGCCTATTTCGCTCCGACGAGCCCCATCAAAGGACGAATCCAAGAACTAGTAAAACGGAAACTGCCGGATGATTGGAAACGGCCGGAAACCGGCTTCCAATCATCCGGCAGTTTGATTGCCGGCCACTGAGACCTGAGCTAGCGACGCGCCCCGGCTTCCTCGACTTCGCCTTCGGCGTTCTCGTACAGTGAGTCGATGACCGACTTGTACGTTTTGTCGACGATGCGACGCTTGACTTTGAGCGTCGGTGTGAGCTCGCCGCGCTCGACGGAGAAGTCGTGCTCGAGCAGCGCGATCCTTTTCGGCATCTCGTATCGCGCGAGACCCGAAACCTCCTCCATCACTTCTTTCTCCATCTTCTTCTGTACCGTCGGCATGGCCAACAGCTGGCGCCGATCGGTCCAGAGGATGTTGTTGAGCTTTGCCCACTTCTCGAGCGAATCCCAGTTCGGTACGACGAGCACGATCGGAAACTTGCGCTTGTCGCCAATCATCACGGCCTGACTGACATACTTGTTCGTCTTGATCTTATTCTCGATCGGCTGCGGGGCGATGTTCTTGCCGCCGGCAGTGACGATGATGTCCTTCTTCCGATCGGTGATCGCCAGAAAGCCGTCGCGCAGTTCACCGATGTCGCCGGTGTGGAACCAGCCGGCCGTGTCGATGGATTCGGCGGTCGCCGCTGGTTTGTTGAAGTAGCCCTTCATGACGTGCGGACCGCGGGTGAGAATCTCACCG
This sequence comes from Leucogemmata humicola, assembly GCF_055379415.1. Lineage (NCBI taxonomy): Bacteria > Pseudomonadati > Gemmatimonadota > Gemmatimonadia > Gemmatimonadales > Gemmatimonadaceae > Leucogemmata > Leucogemmata humicola. The sequence goes on along the minus strand of NZ_AP040875.1, from coordinate 4,438,784 downwards.
TCGGGGGCGATCTCTACTTCCACGCCAGGCACGGGTTTGCCCACGGTTCCGAGACGGAACGCGCGCGGGATGTTCACCGAAATCACCGGCGACGTTTCCGTGAGGCCGTAACCCTCGAGAATCACGAGGCCGGCGGCGTAGAAAAACTTGTTGATCTCCGGCGCGAGCGGCGCGCCGCCAGACACGAAGTATCGCATCCGGCCGCCCGTGCGCGCCTGCAATTTCGAGAACACTAATTTCTGCGCGATCTTGTATTGCAACGCCAGCAGTCCTGTCGGCGTGCCTCCGGCGAGTTTGACGTCGGCCCAACGGTCAGCCACGCCCCGCGCCCAGAAGAAGATGCGCTTCTTGATCTCGCCGCCGGAGAGCGCGTTCTCGAGCACACGCGCGTACATCTTTTCATAGAGTCGCGGCACAGAGAGCACGAGCGTCGGCCGAACCTCGGTGAGGTTCAGCGGCACGGTGTCGATCGACTCGGCGTACGCGATGCTCGTACCCGTGGCGAACATGAGATAGTGCCCCGACATCCGCTCGAAGATGTGTGACAGCGGAAGGAAGCTCAGTCCAACGTCGTTGCCAGCGAATGGAATGGAGACGCGCGACGCGTCGACGTTCGAGTAGATGTTGTCGTGCGTCAACATCACGCCTTTCGGCTCACCGGTGGTGCCTGATGTGTAGATGATCGTGGCGAGATCGTCGGGACGCACGCCCATCGCACGATCGAGGTATACGCCGCGCCGCGCTTCGTTGTCTACGGTCGCACCCAGTGCCTCGACCGCCGCGAGTGTGAGGTCGGCACCCGGCGTGTTCTCGGCGAACGAGATGACGTGCCGGACCGTGGGGCAGTCGCCGCGTATCGCGGCAATTTTCGCGGCCTGCTCGGCATTCGAGACGAAGATCGCCACCGAACCCGAATCGCGCAGAATGTACGCGGCCTGATCGCTTGGCAGATTCGGATAGATCGGCACGTCGGCGGCGCCGAGCATGAGGCAGGCGTAGTCGGCGATGGCCCACTCCGGACAATTCTCGGAGAGAATCGCGATGCGGTCTCCCGGGCGCACACCGAGCTCTTCGAGACCGAGCGACGTGCGGCGCACGCGAAGCGCGAGCGTGTCGTGCGAGATCGGCTCGTACTTGCCGTTGCGCTTGACCTGAAGCGCGTCGGGCTTGTGGTACGTCGTAACCGCGTCGAAGAAGAGACGGGTTAGCGTTCCGGGCGCTGAATTCCTGGGACCACCGCTCGTGCCCATCGGGTGCCTCTTTTCGAGCGCAGGGGAGCGAGTATGTCACCCGTCGTCGGGCGACGTAAAGGAACTATGGACGAGGTCGCAAATGTGACCTTGATCGGAACATCGATCGTATCCGGTGAATTCGCTAAAGGCAGGCCAGCGTATGATGCGGATACCACCACCTTCGCTAAGCCGACCGTGTGTCCGAGCAGGAGCGCCGTATCGCGAAGAAACGCGGGGACGACGGTCAACTGTCGAGTCACGATTCCCGTTCCGTCGGTTGTATCGAGAGGCGACCGCTTGCCATTGTCGTCGGTGATGTACACGGCCGGGTTCTGCGGATCGATCGACGCAGGCGCGCTGATGAGCCCGTATTGCACGATGATCCCGAACGACGAGCTATCCTGACTGCTGGAGACTCGAGCGCTTACTGGCGTTCGAAATTTCGCAGACGTGTCGCCCGTTGCCTGCGCGCGGACGGTGTCCGGCTTGATCGGCGTGATCTTCGCCGGCCGGAAGGTCACCGGGATCGTCACGAGAGTCGTCTGCAGTTGGTTCACTTGACCGAGAATGCGAATCGTACCGATTCGGTCGCCGATCAATGTGCTGAGCGGACCCAAGTGTGCGGCGGGAACGGAATCGGTAATGAAGAACTCGGTTCCCTGTGTCGCGATCGGAACGCCATTCGCGTCGTACGAGAAGACTCTGATCGGCGCAATCTTGCCCAAGCTGTCGCGCATCGTGTCGTTCACGATGACGGACGGCGACGGCAGCTTGATGTCCGAAATCGATGCTGGCCCCTTGGGCGCCGACATGTCGATGCACGCGACCGCGAGCACGAGTCCAGCCAACAAAACCGATGCGACGTGCCGAGGAATCACTCGAGTTTTCCAGCGAGGTGGTCGGCGAGCGCGCGATAAGCCTCGGCCGCCGGATCGTGGGGTGAGCGCAGCACAACCGGCTGCCCAGCCGCGAATGCGTCGATCGACGCAGGGGTCCGCGGAACCCACATATCCAGTACCAGTCCAGCGGGTAGCTGTTCCCGCACATATGCGGCCACCCGTTCCGACGCGGGATTTCCGGCTTCGACCATCGTGAGCAAAATCCCTTCGAGCGACAGCCCGGGATTGTCTGCCAGCGACGCGCGAATGCCACGCAGAATTTGGGTCGTGGTTTGCAGCGCCAACGGCTCGCATTGCAGCGGCACGAGCACGTGCTGACTATACGCGAGCACGCGATGCACGATGGAGCCGAGTCCGGGCGGGGTATCGACGATGACGGTGTAGCCGCGCTGCCGTGCGCGCGAGAACAGCTCTGCGGTCCGAGGCGACTCGACGAATTGCTGGTGATATCGCTCGTGCGACGTCGCTTCTGTCACGCTACCGGCAGATACGACGCGCAGCCACGGCAGATGCGTCGTGCGCACGACCTTGTGCATCTCGTGCGTTCCGGCCAGGTAGTCGGAAAGTCCGACGCGCGTGTTGGACTGGCTGAGGCCGAGCCCGAAGCGGACAGAGCCTTGCGGGTCGGCGTCGATGAGCAGCGTCTTATGCCCGCGACGGGCGAGCGCGGCCGCCAAGTTGATCGCGGTCGTCGTTTTGCCGACGCCACCCTTTTGACTGACGACCGCGAGAACTCTTCCCACGCTATTGCTCGGGTTCGTCTGGGATCGTTTCGCCGGCGCGCAACGTTTCGAGTGTGGACTGCGCGTGCCTCACCCAGCGCTCGGCTTCTGGCCCCGAGGGCGGCTTCGCGAGAAATGCCTCGAGGTGCCGTTCGGCGCCCGGATGGTCGCCGCGCTTCAGCAGCAAGAAGGCGAGGCCGTAGTTCGCACCGGACAGGTCCGGATTGATCTCGAGCGCGTGGCGGTAGTAGCGGATCGCTTCTTCAGGGCGATGAGTTTTCGTGAAAGCGATCGCCATGTTCTGCAGGATCTTCGTGTCGTTCGGCCGGTCGCGCAGCGCGAGCTTGTACGAAGTGAGGGCCGCGTCGAAATCTCCCTGCCGCTCCAGCGCCATGGCTTCGCTCAAGTAGTCCAGGCGTTGAGGCTTCGGGGCGCCCTCGGACTTCCCGCCGGTCAGGCGATTCCACCAAGACATTCGACTAGGAAGGGGTATAGGACGACAAAATCGGCCAGATCGAGGCGAGCCGGGAGGAACGACGCGGCGTGCGGCAAAGCTATCCCTTCTGTCCGATGCGAGCAACAGTATTTCCCTCTGAAACGCACCTCGTGCGCCTCGACCATACAAGCTTCCACGCGTATCCCGGGCCGGGTAGGTTACGAACATGTCGCCACGCCGCACGACGATCGAGCATTCGAAGGGCGTATTCGAGGTGGAGTGGCCGCTCTTCGGTGAGCTTTCTCGCGGCCTCGCCCTCAAAGTCTCGCGTACTTACGACCCAGAAGTCGTGGTAGGTATTGCAACGGCTGGTGTGGTGCCCGCCGCCGTGATCGCCGCGATTCTCCAGCGCGAATTTCACTCGATGGTGGTGAGCCGTCGTTTCGGCGCCGACACCGTACGTGAGACGCCTGCCGTCCTGTCTGCGGCGCCGCCGTCGGTCCGCAACCGCCGCGTCCTCGTCGTCGACGAAACGTGCGACACCGGCGATACGATCCGCCTTGCAGTTGCCGCCATGGTGAACGCCGGCGCGTCGGAGGTTCGGACGGCAGTGGCGTTCCAGACGGGGCCCTTCGTTCCCGACTTCCACGCGTTGGCCACCGAGAGCACGATCGTACTGCCGTGGGATCGTGAAGTGCTCATCGATGGGGAACTACTCGCCAATCCGCTTTACGCGGACGCGTTGAAGGCGCGATAGCTGCTCGGTGTCTGGCGCGCGTCTGCCGGCCTCTCGACGGGTACCGTGAGCTCAAGCTTCAAGCTTTGAGCTGATAGCTCTGAGCTTTCAGCTTGCGCCGTGAGGCGATTTGCTTCCGTGAGAGTTCTCAGGATGGCTGTCGACGCGAGGCTTCGTGCCAACGTGCGCCATGCGCGACTACCATCGTCTCGAGATCTGGCGCCGAGCGCATGCGCTGGCCATCGCGATCCACGACGCTGCGCGCAGCCTCCGCGGAAACGAATTCGCGACGCTGCGTTCGCAGCTCACTCGGGCCGCGGACTCCGTGCCCTCCAATATCGTCGAAGGATGCGTCGCGGAGAGCACGCGAGAATTTGCGCGCTTTCTGGCGATCAGCATCAAATCAGCGTCGGAGACCGAATACCATCTCCTGAGCGCTCGCGATCGCCGCGCTCTCGCCGAGCCAAAATGGCGCCGCTTCTCGTCCGAGGCCGAAGAAATCCGCCGAATGACGTTTGCCTACCGTAAGCGCCTGCTCGAAGACGAGGACTAGCTCACAACTCACCGCTTCAGGCTCACAGCTTCATGCTTGGGCTCGCCGTACCCCTCGCGATGTCGGCCTGGCGCTCAACCCCTGTTCAAGACCGCCCCCGTTACTGCCCGCCGAGAGCCTCGGTGTACACGACCCCCTGCGCCATTTCGTCGTATACGTGCTGGAGTGTCTCCCCAGTCCCCACCAGGAAACGGCACCGCTCTCCGCCCATCGAGCGACACTCCACCTCCATCACCGCGACCGCTTCGCCCGCGAGGCGGCCGAAGAAATCGGCCATCACACCCGACGTGTAGTAGCAGCCCGGAAAATCCAACGGAAAAGCCGGATCGGCCTCGGCCCAATCAGCAGAATCGACCGTTGCCACCGAATCGAGGGCGCCGAGCTCGATCGAGCCCCAGCCGGCCTCCCGGAAGAAATCCGTGGCGTACACGGCGAATTCGCCGGCGGGAAGCGACTCGGGTGCCGGCAGGCCGCGCGACGAGAGCCAATTCGCGAAGGCACCGAACAGCGCCTGGCCGCCAGCGAAGCCGGCTTCCTGCAGCAGAGCGGCGGCGTTCGGCCCGACGTCGCGAAACAGGGATACGCGCAGGGCGAGGAGCGAGTCGCGCGTCATCGCGACCAGTGCGTTTCCCGGCAAGTCGATTGGTGCTGACATCGAGTTCTCCTCCGTTTAGCCGCCAGCGAGTTTCAGGAGCTCTTCCTCGCTGATGATCGTCACGCCCAGCGCCTGCGCCTTCTCCAGCTTACTGCCCGCGTCCTCACCGACCACGACGTAGCTGGTTTTCTTCGATACGCTGCTCGCGACTCGGCCCCCATTCTCCTCGACGAACGCGCTGGCTTGCTCGCGCGACAGCGTCGGAAGCGTCCCTGTAATGACGATTGTCAGCCCCTTCAGGGCACCGCTCGTTTGGACCCGCGGCTCATCGAAAGTGAGACCTGCGTCACGAAGCCGATCGATCAGCGACCGCGCCTTTTCATCAGAAAACCATGATACGAGCGACTCGGCGATCGTCTCACCGATTCCATGCACGGCGAGCACGTCATCGAGCGACGCCGCGGCGATCGCGTCCATGGCTCCGAAGTGTCGCGCAATCTGCTTCGCGACGGTCTCGCCAATGTCCTTGATGCCGAGTCCGAAGAGCAACCGGGAGAGTGGCTGGGCCTTGGACGCGGCAATCGCACTCACCAAGCCTTCCGCACTCTTCTCGGCGAGGCGGTCGAGCGCCACGAGCTGTTCAGTGCGAAGGTGGTAGAGGTCCGCCGCGTCCCGAATCAGATCGGCGTCGACGAGCTGCGATATGCGCGCGTATGACAATCCGCGAATGTCCATCGCGTTCCGCGACGCGAAGTGCACGAGACTCTCGAGCCGACGACCGGGACACTCGAAGTTTGGGCAGTACAACATGCCCTGTTCGGTGCCGGGCACGAGCGCCGTGCCGCACGACGGGCAGTGTGTCGGCGGCACGTACGGCTGGGGACCGCCCGTTGCCTCGCGCTTCTCTGGCACCGGGCCAATGATCTGCGGAATCACTTCGCCGGCGCGCTTCACCTGGACGGTGTCGCCGACGCGAAGATCTTTTCGGGCGATCAGGTCGAAGTTGTGCAACGTCGCGAGTTTCACCTGCGCGCCGCCAATCTCGACTGGATCGAGCATCGCGAACGGATTGATCGTTCCGGTGCGACCAACGTTCACTTCAATGGCCAGCAGCTTCGTCTCGGCGATGTCGGGCGCAAACTTTCGCGCGATTGCATATCGCGGCTCGCGCCCGCCAACGACGCCGAGGTCGGGCCAGAGCGCGAGGGAATTGACTTTGACGACGCCGCCATCGATCGCGAAATCGAGTTGGCCGCGAATCTTGTGTTCGACCTCCGACGCCCACGCGTGTACCTCGGCGAGCGTTTCGGCGCGCCTGTGATGTGGCGCGACGGGAATGCCCCACGATGCGAGCAGTTCGAGCAACGCGGCCTGCGTCGATACGGGCAGCGCGCCACCGTCGGGTAGGGCGATCGCATAGCCGTAGAAGTGCAGCGGCAGTCCGGCGCTGTCCTTGGGATCGAGTCGACGAATGCCGCCTGACGCGGTGTTTCGAGGATTCGCATAGACCGGAAGTCCAGCCGCTGCGCGCTGTTCATTCGTCCGCTCGAAGCCCGAATACGACATGTACACTTCGCCGCGGATCTCCATCACCGGCGGATGGCCGGATCCGGTCAATCGCAGCGGGATGTCGCGCAGCGTGCGGAGGTTCGCGGTGACACTCTCGCCGATCTGTCCGTTTCCGCGCGTCGTGCCCTCGACAAGCACGCCGTCGCGATAGGTGAGGCTGATCGCGCCGCCGTCGATCTTGAGCTCGCAGTAGTAGCCCGACCGAAGCACGTCGTCGCCAGCCATGCGGACGAGTCGTTCTTCCCACGCCGCGAGTTCTTCTTCGTTGAAGGCGTTGGCGAGCGACAGCATCGGCACGAGATGCTGATGCTTGGCGAGCTGGCTCGCTGGCTCGGCGCCCACGCGCTGCGTTGGCGAGTCAGCCGTGCGAAGGGTAGGGTACTTCTCCTCGAGTACGAGAAGCTCGCGATAGAGCTTGTCGTATTCGGCGTCCGAGATCGTCGGTCGATCTAGGACGTGGTACTCGTACGACGCGCGTTCGAGGTCGCGTCGTAGCGTGTCAGCGCGTGCGGAGAGAGTAGGATCGATGCTCGACACTGAGAAAATCGAAAGCGGGACTCGGAAGTGCGATTAGCGAGTGTGGGGAAAACTAAAAGGAGAAGGCGCGTGCTCGCCGTCTCCTTTTCGCCATATCACCCAGAGACCAGGGACCAGTGACCTGAGACCTATCCCTTGGCCTCTTCATCGATCACTTGCATCGCGACCGTCACCAGGCGATCGAGTTCTTCGTCGGACGCCTTGGGCAGCAGTGTTTCTGCCCAGATGTGATCGTCGCTCTTCGTGTAACGATCGAGCAGGCGGCGGATGAAGGCGATGAGCGCGATTCGCTGCAGGTCTGACTGCCGCTGGCCATGCGCCGCGTCCTTTTGGTCGCGAAGCAGGGCTTCGAAGCGGTGTGCGTTGCGCAGTGCCTTGGCGGTGAGCGACGCAACAACCTGACAGAAACGAACGTCGCCGTCGGAGAACGGCTCGGCGTCGCGATCGGTGCGCAGGAAAATCGCGCCGATGACCGCCGACTGCCACTGAATTGGCACGACGACGATCGAACGGACGTTGCGCGTGTCGAGCGTGCTCTTGATGCTGCGCAACGACGGGTCGCTGGCGGCGTCGGGAATGAACACGGTCTCACCCGAATCGAGCGCGCGCTTGAGCTCAGGATAGCGATTGAGATCGACGACGAGATTCCGGATCGTTGGATCTTCGTAGCTGGCGACGAGGCGGACTTCGTTCTGATCGCCAGAGAGGAAGATGGCGCAGCGGTCGAGGCCAAAGGCATCGCCCAGTTTGCGCGCGATCGCTTGCAGAATGTCGACGAAGTGGAGGGAGGACGAAATCTCTTGGAGGATGTCGACGATCGCGACGAGATGGTCGCGCTCGCGCTGCAGCTCGGCCACGCGGGCGCGGAGCCGAGCTACTTCATCGTCCCTCCCATCGGACTCCAGCGTCGGCGACAGGGGGAACGGCGGGCTGTACGTCGCCTGTGGGTTGCTCTGATCCATCTTCCGCTGCGAGATGCTCGTTGAACTCGTCGCTGTCGAATCGCACGACGCGATTTCGACCGGTTTCTTTCGCTACGTACATCGCATCGTCGGCGGCCCGCATGAGCCCATCGCAATTACCAATTCGTGGATGCGGCCACGCCGAAACACCGAAGCTTGCCGTGCGCTTGATCGAGGTCTGATCGAACGTGAATGTATGTGACTCGACTTGTTTTCGCACCCTTTCCGCGAACGTCACTGCAGCGTCCAGCACCGTGCCGGGAAGGAGCAGCATGAATTCCTCCCCGCCGTACCGCCCAACGCGATCGATCTCTCGGACTTCGTCCTTGAGAATCTTGGCGAACTGTTTGAGCACCGCGTCGCCGGCCTGGTGGCCGTACGTGTCGTTCACGCTCTTGAACCGATCGAGATCGCACATGACGCAGGAGAACGATTCGTTCAACCGGCGTGCATGTTCGAACATCTCCCCCAATCGTTCCTCGAGGTTCCTCCTATTGTCGAGTCCAGTGAGGCCATCTGTCTGTGACATGTATCGCAGACGTTCGTTTGCCTCGAGTAATTCGCGCTCGCGCTCCTCCAGCTCGTCCTGGAGCCCTTTGATCCGGAGCATGGACGTCAGCCGGGCTTTGAGCTCGGCGAAGTCGATCGGCTTGGTGATGTAGTCGTCGGCGCCCGCCTCGAGCCCCTCGACCTTGTTTTCGGTCGCGTCGAGCGCGGTTTGCATGATGATCGGGATGAATGGTAGCGACTGATTTGCCTTCACCCGGCGGGCGACTTCGATGCCGTCCATCTTGGGCATCATCACATCGAGCAGGACCAAATCCGGCGGCGACTCTTCGATCTTCCGGAGCGCCTCAGCCCCGTCTCCCGCGGTTTCCGACCGATAGCCCCACGCCTCGAGTCGCGCGCGCAGCAGCTCGACGTTGTCCTCGTGATCGTCGACGATCAGGATGCGTGGTGCTTCGGGATCAGGGCGATCCATCACTCTTCCCCAGGAACCGTTGCACTTCCGCCACGACCGCCCTGGGCTCGCACGGCTTCGCGAGATAGCCATCGCAACCGACTTCCATCGCCTTCTCTCGGTCCGACGCCAACGCGTGCGCCGTCAGCGCGATGATCGGGATCTCGCGGGTCTGTGGATCGTGCTTGAGTACCTGAGTTGCTTCCCATCCGTCGATTACTGGGATCGAGATGTCCATGAGGATCAGGTCCGGCTTTTCCGCGCGCGCCTTCGCGATGCCTTCCTCGCCATTCAGCGCCTCGGTTACGGCGTAACCGAAGTGGCGCAGGATGGTGGAATAGACGATGCGGTTGTCTTCGTTGTCCTCAACGAGAAGAACCGTCTTTTTTCCGTTCGCGGTCATAGGCAGTACAAAGGGGGCGGGAGAAAGGGGGAATCAACGATCTGTTCCGGCTCCCGGACCGACACACAGCTCAATTCGTCTCGGATAGCCGCAAAATCCTTACCAAGAAATATGGAGACGTCAACCGATGTCGTACGCCGGCCCTTCCACCCGCGGTAAACACGCACCGAAAATGGACTCTAGCCTCGCTGGCCGGCTCCGAACCCCCGATCTGACTCCGCTAACAACCAATCCGCGCTGGCCAAGCCGGGCAGGGAGCCGGGATCGGACGACGTCTCTGGTGGCGGGAATCGCCATTGGACTCGCGATCGGGGCCGGAATCGCCCTGCTGTTCGCGCCCCAGTCGGGTGAAGATACCCGCCACGCCATCGCAAATCGCGGGCGGCGGCTCGCCCATCGCGGCGGAGACGTCTGGGACGACCTCCGCGACGAGCTGCACGACGCGATGCAAAGCCGGCGTTCGCACTGGCACCATAACGGACGGGCCAAGCGCGACCACGAAGAGAACGTCTAGCCCTTATCGCAGCTCCTTCAGCCGGCGAGCGGCTTCCTCCTTGTACCGGGCGTCGTTGAAGTCTGTCACCGGCGCCTGGGCAATCCATTCGTACTGCTCGATCGCCTTCGCTTTCTGGTTTCGGTCGACGTACACCGCGGCCAGATCCAAGCGATGCACGATGCGGTTTGGCTCGATCGCCACCGCATCTTCGAGGTATTTCTGGGCGCTCTCCCAACTCGCCTCGCCGAAGATTTTTCCGCCGAGGAAGTTCTTGGCAACCATTCGCGAAAAGCCGTTGAGTCGCATCACCTGCGCGTTCCACTCGCCCATCACATGCATCGCGCCCGCATGCTTCGGGTTCGCCTTCAATGCGTCGAGTGCCTGTTCGCGAACTTCGGCCGCGTATTTGATTCGATCGCGCGTGCCCATGGTGAGCGCGTTGCGGCCAATCGCTCGCGCGAGCTGAAAATGCCCTTCGGCGTCGTTTGGGTTTGCCGCGACTGCGCGCCGCGCATACTGTTCGGCGTTCCGATACAACGCCTTACGGCGTTCGTCGCTCGAATTGAATTCGCCACTGTCCACGGCGGCGTGTGCCGCTTTGACGAACCAGTCGTAGGTCGTGTCCGTCGCGACTTGGCCGTGCGCAACTCGACTCGCGGCCAGCGTCACCGCAACCAGTGCCGGGATCAGTTTCATACGACTCCATCTCAACGGGGTGGCTGGATGATCATACCCCAAAGACCAGTCAATGCTCGCACATCGCCTCATCGAGCGTAAGCGCGACGGCGGACGCATCGAACCCGGCGAATGGCGCGCCATCGCGTTGGCATATGCGAAAGGGCATGTGCCCGACTACCAGATGGCTGCGCTGCTCATGGCGTGCTTTCTTCGCGGACTCGATCGCATCGAAACGTCATCGCTGACCGAGGCAATGCTTCAGAGCGGCGACCGGCTCGAGCTCCGCCATCTCGGTCGCCCACGAATCGACAAGCACTCGACTGGTGGCGTGGGCGACAAGGTCTCGCTCGTGCTCGCACCACTCGTTGCATCGCTCGACGTCGCTGTGCCCATGATGTCCGGCCGCTCGCTCGGCCACACGGGCGGCACGCTCGACAAGCTCGAGTCGATCCCGGGTTTTCGCACCGACCTGTCGCTGGCCGAAGCGCGCGCGCAGCTCGAGCGACTCGGCTGCGTTCTCATCGGGCAAACGCCAGAGATCGCGCCCGCCGACAAAAAGATGTACGCGCTGCGCGATGCCACGGCCACGGTAGAATCCATTCCGCTGATCGCTGCCAGCATCATGAGCAAAAAGCTCGCGGAAGATCTCACCGGACTCGTGCTCGACATGAAGCGCGGCAGCGGCGCGTTTCTCCCAGAACTCGAGCGCGTGCTCGAACTCGCCGACGTCATGATTAAACTCGGCGCGGATCATGGTTGTCCCGTCGTCGCGCTCGTCACGGCAATGGATCGCCCCCTCGGCCACGCGTGCGGCAATGCGCTCGAACTCGAAGAGGCGATCGCCGCGCTCAAGAACGAAGGCCCCGCCGATCTCATGGAAGTCACGTACGCGCTCGGCGCAGAGATGCTGCTCCTTGCTGGCGTTGCCAAGGATGGAGCAGCAGCGCGCCGCCTGTTGCAGCGCGCCATCGAGTCGGGGCAGGCAGCCGAACGTTTCAAACAGATCATCGAAGCACAGGGAGGTAACCCAGGTGTGGTCGATGATCCGGCGCTTCTCCCCCAAGCGCTCGAATGCGAGATCTTTGGAGCACCGCGCCGTGGCTTCATTGCGCGCGTCGAGCCGAGGACGATTGGACGCGGGATCATCGAAATGGGCGGCGGGCGAACGCGCGTCGAGGACATCGCGGACCCGTCAGTGGGCTTTGTCATCACAGGACGTCCGGGCGACTGGGTCGAGGCAGGCGAACCGATGGCGACGATTTTCGCGCGCGATCGAGCCGGTATCTCGAGCGGGCGACAGGCACTTCGCTCCGCTGTCGTCATCACCGACGAGGCCGATCCAGGCCTGCCGCTCATCTCGCACCGAGTGAGCGCTGCCGGCGTCGAGGCTTATCCGTCGCCCTGAGGAGTTGACAAGTCGACCAGGCGTGCCAATTATCTAGCATACTGCTAGTTTTTTAGCACTGCCGAGGAGTCGCATGTCGGACGCTGCCCCGCAACTCAGTCGTCGCGAACGCCAGATCATGGACGTGATCTATCGTCGTGGACGGGCCACCGCGGCCGAGGTGCTCGAGGATCTGCCAGATCCGCCGAGCTATTCGGCAGTGCGCGCGCTGCTGCGACTGCTCGAAGAGAAGGGACACGTCCGCCATGAGCAGGACGGACCTCGGTACGTCTTTCTGCCGATCGTCAATCGCGACCGCGCGAAGAAATCTGCGCTGACGCATGTGGTTCGCACATTCTTCGACGGGTCGGCGACCGACGCCGTCGCAGCGCTCCTCGAAGGCGATGCGAAGCTCGATGACTCCGAGCTCGATCGCCTGTCTGCCATGATCGAACAAGCACGCAAGGAGGGACGGTGACTCTGATCAGCATTCTCTTCGATGCGGCGCTGAAAGGTTCGGCGTTGATCGTGCTCGCATGGGCGCTCACGCGCGTGTTTCGCAACGCCAGCGCGGCGTTGAAGCACCTCGTCTGGGGCGCGTCATTGGCGGGCATGGCTGCGATTCCGCTGCTATCGACGGTGGTGCCGCGTATTGACGTGAGCGCACTGCAGTCGGTTTCCGCGGCGTCGTTGCTGCGCGCACCAGCGGTGCCGCCAGCGCCGCGAGTCGTGCGCCGGAGCGGTGCGTCGGTGTTTTCGTCAACTCGAACGGCTGTCGCGTCGCAGCGAATGAACGTCGATGCGTTGCCCCCACGGTCCGACGCGACGCGCTTCGTTCCACTGATCTGGCTCGCGAGCAGCGTGCTCATTCTGCTGCGGATGGCACTCGGCACGCTTCGCGTTGCGATGTGGGCGCACCGCGCACATCCTGTCGCAGACGGCACGTGGCTGTCGCTCGCGCAGCGTCTCGCGGCTGAGCTCAACATCACGCGTCCGGTGACGTTGCTGCGGAGCGAACGGGCCTGCGTTCCGATGACGTGGGGTGTGATCTATCCAACTGTCCTGCTGCCCGTCGATTCCGATGAATGGACGATGGAGCGACGAACCATCGTGTTGTTGCACGAGATGGCGCACGTGAAGCGTTTCGATGCGCTCACGCAGCTCATGGCGCAATTCGTCGTCGCGCTCTTCTGGTTCAATCCGCTGGTCTGGTTCGCTGCGCGTCAAATGCGCGTGGAGCGCGAGCATGCGTGCGACGACTTCGTGCTCGAGGGCGGTGCGCGCGCGACCGACTACGCCTACGACCTATTGCACATCGCCCGCTCGCTCGGCGGACGTTCGGTGCCCGCGGCTGCACTGGCAATGGCACGTCGTAGCGAACTCGAAGGCCGGTTGCTCGCGATTCTCGACCCGAACACCAATCACCGCGGGGTTTCGCGCCTACGTCTGAGTGTGGCCGCGGCGAGCGTTTTGGTACTCGCCCTTCCACTAGCGGCGTTCGCACCGGCGCAGCCCGTCGTCCCGCGTGCGACCGCGCGCGCAGACACGTTTGCTCCTGCCGCTCCGCTGTTGGACACGACGCCGACGTTCCGGCGCCTGCGCGCGCCTCGCGCGGTGGCGATTGGTTTCGACACGCCGCGTGCCGTACGAGTCGCGCCGGCGCCGAAGGCGGCCATTCCGCCGGATCGCGAAACGCTCATTGCCGTGGCGAAATCGGCCGCGAAGATGAACTCGGACTACGAGAAGTCCGAGCTACTGATCACCATCGCGAAGTACTACTGGCAAGATGCCGAGCTATCGAAAGCATATCTCGAGGTCGTGACGTCAATTGCGTCGGATCACTCGCGTGGCCAGGCGCTCGCCGCAATTACCAAGAGTGGCGATCTCTCGAACGCGCAGGTGATCGACTTGGTCAACGTTGCGTCCACCTTGGGAGGCAGCTTCGAGAAAGCCAATGCACTCATCGGGATCGCCGAGCGCCAATCGGTGAGCGATCCCAACGCGCGCAAGGCATTCCTGAAGGCGGCGGAGACGATCACGTCGGCAATAGACTATCGCCGAGTGGTGAGCGCGATCCTCAAGTAGTTGCGTTGGTGGCGTGGTCCGGAGAACTTTCGGATTCACGCTGCCATTTGAGGATGTCATGCCGCCAAAGATTGCCCGGCTCGCCGGGCTGGGCGCTTTCGGTGCCTGCGCCGCCTTCATCGCGCTCTACGCCTACGTCGCGTTCATCAGCCGCCACACGCCGACCGGCGGAATGATGCCGGCGTTGTCCGCCGTCGTGTGGATTTCGCTCGGGCTCGTGGTGCTCGCGCTCATCGCGATCCACGTCGTCATCGGTAAGCAATTGATGCGACTTGCCGAGGGACGACCGTTCAGCGTTTGAGCGAGGCCCAATGAGCGACGGTCGGCCGGCCCCGTCCACCGTCGCGACGAAGTTCGGTCGCGCGCTTCGGCTCCGTTGCCCACGTTGTGGCGGCGGCGGAATCATGCGTAGCTGGCTCAAGATGAAAGACCGGTGTCCCACCTGCGACCTCGCGCTCGAGCGCGGTGAGAGCTCGGACTTCTGGATCGGCGCGTACGTGTTCAACCTCGTGGGTGGCGAACTCGTCGCGATCGGCATCCCGATCGTCTGGATCATCGCGGCATGGCCGAATCCGCCATGGACCAAAGTCGAGGTCGTGGCGGTGGTGCTGGCGATTAGCCTTCCCTTTGTATTCTTCCCGTTCTCGCGAACACTGTGGCTCGCGTGGGATCTGAGCTTTCGGCCATTCGAGCCTGGGGATGCAGAGGGAGGCGGAGAACATCCCGGCGCCTGATGTCGATGCCCCGATTTACGCCGCGCCGTGACGACGACTTTGACGCCAGCAAATTCCGCCAGCAATCCGTTCTTCGCGCCGAACAATCTTCCGTTCAGCGTCCCTCCGTTCGATAAAATCCGCGACGCCGACTACCTGCCGGCGATCGAAGAAGGGATGCGTCAGCACCTCGACGAGGTGGCGACGATCGCGCGTCAAACGTCACCGGCGACCTTCGACAATACGCTCGTGGCGCTCGAGCGAACCGGCGTTCTGCTCTCGCGCGTGCTGCGAGCGTTCGCGGCCGTTACCGGCGCAAACACGAACGATGCTTTGCAGGCGACGCAGGTCGATGTCGCACCCAAGCTCGCGGCGCACAGCGACGCCATCTATCTCGACGATGCGCTCTTTCGCCGCGTGCGTGCGATCTACGAACAGCGGCACACGCTGAAGCTGTCGTCAGAGGACTGTCAGCTCATCGAGCGTTATCATCTCGACTTCGAGCGAGCAGGCGCGCTGCTTTCCGACGCAGACAAGTCGCAGTTGCGCGAGTTGAATCGCGAAGAGTCGACGCTGACGACCGATTTCCAGAATCGGTTGCTCGCAGCCACGAAGGCGAACGGACTCGTGATCGACGACGCGACCGATCTGGAAGGCTTGAGCGAGGCAGATATCGCCGCCGCCACTGAAGCGGCTCAGGAGAGAAAGCTGGTCGGCAAGTGGCTGCTGCCGCTGCAGAACACCACGCAACAGCCGTGGCAGGAGCGTCTCGCGCGTCGCGATGTGCGCAAACGTCTTTTCGACGTGGCGACGCATCGAACGGATCGAGGCGACGCGAATGACACACGCGCGATCGTCAAGCGCCTCGTCTCGCTTCGTGCTGAACGTGCCGCGCTACTCGGATATCCTACTGCCGCCGACTATGTGCTCGGCGATCAGATGGCCAAGACGCCCGCTGCCGCGATCAAACTTCTTACGGACGTCGGATCGGCGGCACTCGTAAAAGCGAAGAACGAAGCGGGGCGCGTTCAGGCACAGCTCGATCACGATGCCAACGGGGCGACGCTCGAACCTTGGGACTGGCAGTACTACGCCGAAAAGGTGCGCAAGGCCGAGTACCATCTCGACGAGGCGGAGATCAAGCCGTACTTCGCGCTCGATCGAGTGTTGAACGACGGCGTGTTCTACGCAGCAACGCAGCTCTTCGGCATCACGTTTCATCAGCGAAACGATCTTCCCGTCTATCATCCGGACGTGCGGGTGTACGACGTGTTCGACGCTGACGGGAGCTCGCTGGCGCTGTACTACACGGATTTCTTCAAGCGCGACAACAAGAGCGGCGGCGCGTGGATGGATTGCTTCGTCGATCAGTCCGAACTGCTCGATGCGAAGCCGGTCGTCTACAACGTCGCAAACTTCACGAAGCCCGCACCAGGTAAATCGGCGTTATTGAGCTTCGACGACGTGACGACGCTCTTTCACGAATTCGGACACGCGCTGCACGGCATGTTCTCGAAGGTGCGCTACCCGATGCTTGCTGGCACCAACGTACCGCGCGACTTCGTGGAGTTTCCGTCGCAGTTCAACGAACACTGGGCACTCGAGCCGTCGGTCTTCGCGCGCTACGCCCGGCACAACGAAACGGGCGAGCCGATGCCGCAGGTGCTCGTCGACCGGATTAAGAAAGCTCGAAAGTTCAATCAGGGCTTCGCACTCACCGAGTACATCTCGGCGGCGTTGATCGACATGTCCTGGCATACGCTCCCGGTCGGGGCACCGGCGCGGGATTTCGATGCCTTCGAGGCGGAAGTGCTCGGCCGGTACCACATGGATCTCCGTGTTGTGCCGCCGCGCTATCGAACGAGCTACTTCGCGCACATCTGGGATGGCGGCTATCAAGCCGGATATTTCGCGTACCTCTGGGCAGAGGTGCTCGATCAGGACACCTATGCGTGGTTTTGCGAACGCGGCGGCATGACTCGCGAAAATGGACAGCGGTATCGCGATATGATCCTGTCGCGTGGTGGGACTCGCGACGCGGCGGAGTTGTATCGCGAATTCCGCGGGCGCGACCCGATTGTCGAACCGATGCTTGCCGAACGCGGTCTCACGAAGGACCTTACCTCAGCGGATGGTAACTCCTGAGCGAGGGCGCGGCCGAGTGAAACGTTCGACGGTGTTTCTAGGAATCGTCATTGGCCTGAGCGTCGTGCTCGGCGCGATCTACTTCGTGCGAAATCCGGAGCGTGCGACGCTCGACGAAGCCGCGCGTCGCGGTGCGCCCGGGAAATTCGTGCGACTCTCGGACGGCGTGACGCACTACGATGTCTCGAATCCGGACTCTGCGCGAACGGTCGTGCTGGTGCACGGTTTTTCCGTTCCGTACTACATCTGGGATTCGACGACCGTTGCGTTGGCCAAGGCCGGTTATCGCGTTGTTCGGTACGACGAGTATGGTCGCGGCCTCTCTGATCGCCCGAACATCCGCTACAACACCGAGTTGTACGATCGACAACTTGGCGAGTTGCTCGATTCGCTGCGCATCACCGATCGGATCGATCTCGCCGGCGTGTCGATGGGCGGATCGGTGACGGGCGTGTTTGCTGGACGGCATCCGAAGCGCGTGCGTTCGCTGACGCTGGTGGATCCCGTAGCGGGAACGACCGCTGCGGCGGCGGGCGTCATTGGTTGGCCGCTGGTCGGCCCGTATCTCTTCCAGACGATGGCCGTACCGACGATGGCCGACGGTCAGGCGAGCGACTTCATGGAGCCTAGTCGCTTTCCCGACTGGGCAGATCGGTATCGCGAGCAGATGCGCTACCGCGGCTTTGGCCGCGCGTTGCTATCGTCGCGACAGGAGCGGTTGGGCATGGCCATGGACTCGGTGTATGGGCGCGTGGCGAGCAACGCGGTGCCGGTCCTCCTGGTGTGGGGCGTGGGCGACAAGACGGTGCCATTCAGCATGAGCGAGGGCGTGCGCAAGGCGATCCCAGCGGCCGAGTTCTATCCGATCGAAGGGGCGGGGCACCTTCCGATTCTCGAAAAGGCCCAGCACACGGATTCCTTAATCCTCGCGTTCCTGGCGAAACAGCCGCGCTGAGAGTAGGGTCAGGGTCGACGGGGCGGTGGAGTTGCAATTATGTGTTGTCACACATATATTCCAGTCCATGAAATCGAACCTTCGCAACGAGATCAAACAGCAGAAGCCGTTTGAAAGCCTCGAGCAGGAGGTGCACCTCAACCTCGAGCGCACGACGGCAGTCCTGACTCACGCGTTTGCCGAGGCGTTGAAGGAGTTCGACATCACGCCAACGCAGTACAACGTGCTGCGCATTCTTCGCGGCGCGGGTCCCGCGGGGCTGTGTCGCAACGACGTCCGCGACCGGATGGTGTCGCAGGTCCCCGACGTCACTCGCCTCATGGATCGCCTCGAAGAATCGGGGCTCATCGAGCGCGAGCGAAGCGCCACGGATCGACGTCAGGTCGGGTCTCGAATCACGACCAAGGGACTCGACGTGTTGACCGCGCTCGATGCGCCGGTGGTCGCAATTCACAAGCAACAGCTCGGACATATGTCCGCGACGCAGCTGCGTACGCTCGCCGATCTGCTGGAGTTGGCGCGCACGCCGGGAGCAACGAACGATGGCAACGACTGAGAATTCCGCCGCACTCGCGTATGGCATCGCGCCTCCGGGGTTTCGGCTGCCCGACGCGACGCGAGTCGGGCGTGTACGTCTGCAAGTGGCCGATCTCGCGCGATCGATCGGCTATTATGAAAGTGTGATTGGCCTCAGAGTCATCGAGCGCAGCGGCAATGTCGCGAAGCTCGGGCCCCACGACGACGACACCGTGCTCGTGGAACTTCACGAAAAGCCCGGCGTTCGCCCGATGTCGCGACGCGGGCTCATCGGTCTATATCACTTTGCGATTCTGCTTCCCACGCGCGCCGCACTGGGAAAGTTCGTGCGACATCTGGCGAGCATTGGAGCGTACGCCGGCATGTCCGATCACTACGTGAGCGAAGCCGTGTACCTGCAGGACCCCGACGGGCTGGGCATCGAGGTCTATGCGGATCGCCCGCGGAACACGTGGCGCATCGACAGCCGTCAGCTCGCGATGGCGAGCGACCCGCTCGACGTCGCGAGTCTACTGGCCGAAGCCGGCGATGAGCCGTGGAGTGGAGCGCCGCGCGGCACGACGATCGGCCACGTGCATCTCTATGTGCGCGACATCGATCAAGCTGCGTCGTTCTACCACGAAGCACTCGGCTTCGACAAGATCGTGTGGAATTATCCCGGGGCGCTGTTCATGTCGGCGGGCGGATATCACCACCACTTGGGCACGAACACGTGGGCTGCCGGTGCGGCGCTCGCCACCGATGCTGACGCACGACTGCTCGAATGGGAGCTACTCGTACCTGATGCGTCGAGCGTAGCCGCGGCGGCTGAGAGCCTTTCGACGCGCGGCTTCGACGTCGACCGCAGCGGAGTTGACGCGATCGCGAGC
The DNA here is from genome assembly GCF_055379415.1 of Leucogemmata humicola. Lineage (NCBI taxonomy): Bacteria > Pseudomonadati > Gemmatimonadota > Gemmatimonadia > Gemmatimonadales > Gemmatimonadaceae > Leucogemmata > Leucogemmata humicola. Next base: position 4,419,317 of record NZ_AP040875.1, on the reverse strand, counting down.
GACCCGTGGGGAACACAGATCCGCATCGTCGCGACGCGCTGACGGTCCCGTTGCGACCGAGCTAATGCAACGTCCGCAGCTCTCGCTGAAGCTCGGCGAGGGCGCGATCGTGAACCTGGATCAGTCCCTCGAGTGGCCGGTCCAGGTCGATGATGAGGAAGATGACGAGCGTGATCGACAGGATGAGCGGAATGAGCGCCGGTGATCTCGACGGGCTCGTCAATCCCATCTGGTAGCCGAGCATGCCCATTGTCAGAACGAGAATCGCGAGGAGCCCGAAGACGATTCCGAGTGGAATTCGACTCGATACAGCGAGGATCGATCGAGTGAGGTGACTGTTCAACAAGTCACCCACTTCTTTGACGAACTGCGCTATGATCTCGGAGTTTGGATCTGCTTCTCCCGCGCGTTTCGCAATCGCCCACAGCTCTCGGTGCATTGCTTCGCGCTTCTCGAATGCGTCTTGAAACCCCGCGACGCCCTGCGCGTTGAGACTGATCGAGATGTATGCGTCGAGCATTGCACGTGCGCGATCGCGATCAGCAGGCTCGATGAAATCGGCAAGTCGAAACACGTTGGCGACTTCCTGCGCTTCGTTGATTCTCGCGCCCAGTCGTGAATCGAAGCGCGTCGCTGCCCAACCAAATGTGAACGCGAGCATCAAGCCGAGCAGTCCAACAGCCGGCGTCGCCAGGTCGGAAGCCAGGCTCTCCGAATCGTGGTGCGGCTTGTTGCGGGCCCGTCGTCCTGCGCGATATCCGATCTCAACGGTCACGCACAGGAGCACGACGATGAGTGGAACAACCCCCCAGATCGGAACGCTTCGGTGCAGCTCGAGCATGCGGCTACGGCAACGCGGATTACGTGCCCGGCGAAGGCTGCGCTGGCGGCCGCAACACTACGATGCGATTCCGTCGTTAGGGTTTGATCAACGCGAGTCCTGATTCGGGATCAACGACCTTCTGCAACTGAACCGGGCTTTCGGTCAGCACAACCTCGCATGTCGGACGGATATGAGCTTCTAGCAGATGTCCGCCGTGAGCGGTGCCGTCACGCTTGCCAACGACCGCATGGGCATGGACGACAGGCTGACCATCTTTCAACGCCACGTCGCCAATCAGAGACAAGAGTTCGAGTTGTTCGTCGAGCGTGACCGAAGGCTCGTACCTCTTGGACTCCCAGCTGAACCACGCCAAGCGGACAGAAGAAAGCGCTCCAACCGCCTTGAAACTGGCAGCTGCCAGTTTTTGCTCGGTAGCGAACTGAGAGAGACCCGTTGCCAACTCGTCTCCCGTCTCGAAGACAATGACAAACGTCTTCGGCGAGTCGTCGATTCGCCTGTATTTCATCTTGCCTCAGGAATCAAAGAAGCTCAGTAGCTCGTGCAGCACTCTCTCTGGCTGTTCCTCCGCCAGGTAGTGCCCGGCGTCGAGGGCCTTTCCAGTGACAGGGCCAGTCGCGTGCCGTTTCCAGACGTCGATGACGTCCCAGAGTTTGCCGATTGCGCCCTTTGAACCCCAGAGGACATGGACGGGACAGCTAACTCTGTGTCCAGCCTTTTGGTCGGCCTCATCCATCTCAATGTCGATTCCGGCAGCTGCACGGTAGTCCTCGCAGGTTGCGTGGATCGCGTCACGAGTACAAAAGCAACGCACGTACTCGTTCATCGCCTCCTTGGTGAGGGCGCCGGGTGTGCGATTCTGCACCTTGAAGTGCTGCTCCAAGAAAAACTGAGGGTCGGCACCGATCATGTGCTCGGGCAACGGAGCGTCTTGGATCAGGAAGAACCACCACATGTACTTTGTGGCGAACTCCTTGGTCGTGTCCTGATACATGCGAAGCGTAGGCACGATATCCATGAAGCAGACTTTTCGGACAGCTGCCGGATGATCCAGGCACATGCGGTGGGCTGTGCGAGCTCCTCGGTCGTGGGAGGCCACATAGAACTCTCCGTATCCGAGATGACGCATCACGTCGATCTGATCCTGCGCCATCGCCCGAAAGGAATAGTTCGCATGACGTTCGCCGCCTTCGGGCTTGGTGGAATCCCCGTATCCACGCAAGTCTGTCAGGACTACGGTGTAGTTCTCTGACAATCGTTCCGCAATTTTGTGCCAGATGAAATGGGTCTGCGGGTAGCCGTGCAGCAGAAGGAGCGGAGGACCAGACCCCTTTCGAAGGCTATGAATCTTCGCGCCTTCGGTTGGAATCAACTCGGTTGAGAATCCCTCGAACGGCATCGCAAATCGCCTCCTGCTTTGCGGTGATTTCGGGTCAGCGGTGTAGCGCGATCAGCCGACCGACTACGGCGTCCGTTGCGCGCACCGCGGCCGGTCCACCTTGGTTCGTCACGACGAGAACGCCGAACTTCGCTTCGGGCGCGAGCCACAGCACCGCGTAGTTCATGAGGTTCGATCCCGCGTGCGTAAGAACGCGGCCGCCAGGACCGGCCCAGGGGCGCGTCGAGACGATCCAACCGAGTGCGTATCCTGTCGACGCGTCGATTGACACTGCTGGTGTGAAAAGCGCGCGTGCTGTCGAGTCGCTCCAGGGTGAAGGCCCGCCGGTCGACGCCCGCAGGATGACACGCGCCCAGCGAGCCCAGTCGCTGAGCGTCATGTTCGCACGGCCGGCTGGTCCGATCACCGGCGGATTGTCGGCGTTGGGACCAGGAGGAATCGCCGTACGCTTTCCAGCCGCATCCACGAAGTGCGGCCACGGTTGGTCCAAGACCGTCGACGATCCCGGCGCGCCGAAGCCGGTCGTCGTGATTCCCATTGGTCGCAGCAGGCGATCGACGACGAGTGTTTCGTACTCACCGTTCATCAAACGCTCGGCAATGGCGCCGGCAATGATGAAGTTCGAATTGGCGTAGGCGTACGTGTTTCGCTTCGTCGCTGGTGGTTGCTGCAGTACCCATTTCACGAATGCTTCGCGTTGGTGGCGCGGACTTCCGTCCCGGAATTCAACGGTGGGATGCGGAACGAGCCCACTCTGATGAGAAAGCAGTTCGCGAACGGTGATGGTGCGGTATTCAGGTCGCATCTCGTCGGCGAGCTCGGGAAACAGTGACGCGAGACTCGATGTCCAGCGCAGCTTCCCCTGATCGACGAGCAGGCCGAGCAGACCGGCGGTCATCGCTTTCGTGTCGGAGCCGAGATGAAAGCGATCGTTGATCGTTGCGGGTGTCGGATCGCCGATGCGACGTACGCCAACGACGTCGATCGCGACAGACGAATCAGGCGTGACGATCGCGGCGCCCAGCGCGGGGAGATCGTAGGCGACTCGCATCGAGTCGAGAATACGACGCACTTCTGCCTGCTGTGCGCCAGCTCCGGGGGCAAGCGACATGGCCGCAGCGAAGGCGAAGAAAAGGCGCGAGCGAAGCACGAACGTCTCCTGTCGAGTGAGTCGGTGCAAAAGAAAAGGGGAGAGCGATTCGCTCTCCCCCTCATACTCAGATCTCGATCTCTAGATGTCCAGGTTCTTTACGAACTGAGCGTTGTTCTCGATGAACAATCGGCGCGGTTCGACTTCGTCGCCCATGAGCGTCTGGAAAATCTGATCGGCCATGACGGCCTCCTCGATGTTGACCTTGAGGAGCGTGCGCCGTTCTGGATCCATCGTCGTGTTCCAGAGCTGGTCGGGATTCATTTCGCCAAGGCCTTTGTATCGCTGCACGTTGACGTTGCCTCGGCCTTCTGGACCCGCGAGTCTCGTCGCGATTTCGTCGCGTTCCGACTCGTCGTACGCGTAGTACTCCTCTTTGCCTCGCGCAACGCGGAAAAGCGGCGGCTGCGCGATGTACATGTATCCCGCCTCGATGAGCTCGGGCATCTGGCGGAAGAAGAACGTCAGCAGAAGCGTACGAATGTGCGCTCCATCGACGTCGGCGTCCGTCATGATGATGATCTTGTGATAGCGCGCCTTCTCGAGCTCGAACTCTTCCTTGATGCCGCTACCGATCGCGGTGATGATCGTGCGGATTTCCTCGTTCGACAGCACCTTGTCGATGCGTGCCTTCTCGACGTTGATGATCTTACCGCGGAGCGGCAGGATCGCCTGGAACGCGCGCTGCCGGCCCTGCTTGGCCGAACCGCCTGCGGAGTCACCCTCGACGAGGTACAACTCGCACATCGCTGGATCGGTGAGCTGACAGTCGGCGAGCTTGCCAGGCAGGTTGCCGACGTCGAGCGCCGATTTGCGACGCGTGAGGTCGCGAGCCTTACGCGCTGCTTCGCGAGCGCGTGCGGCCGATACGGCCTTCTCAATGATGATGTTCGCGACGCGCGGATGCTCGTCGAGATACGCGGCCAACCACTCGTTGACGAGCGTCTTTACCGCGGATTCCACTTCAGAGTTGCCGAGCTTGGTCTTGGTCTGACCTTCGAACTGCGGCTCGCGAACCTTGACCGACAGAACGGCGGTGAGACCTTCTCGCACGTCGTCGCCCGACAGCGTGAAGTCCGCCTTCTTCAGCATGTTGCCCTTGGCGGCGTACGCATTGATGACGCGCGTGAGGGCAGACTTGAAGCCGGTGAGGTGCGTGCCGCCTTCGTGTGTGTTGATGTTGTTGACGAACGAGAAAATGTTCTCGTTGTAGCCGTCGTTGTACTGCATCGCGAGCTCGATGCCGACGTCGTCGCGCGTCGTCTCGATGTACACAACTTCCGTGTGCAGCGGCTTGCGCGACGCATTGAGGTGCTGCACGAACTCGCGCAGGCCGTTCTTCGCGAGGAAGGTCTCTGACTTTTCCTGACCGGTGCGCTCGTCGGTGAGCGTGATCATCACGCCCTTGTTCAGGAACGACAGCTCGCGCAGACGCATTGCGATGGTGTCGTACCGATAGATCAGATCGGTGAAGATCTGATGATCGGGCTTGAACCACGTCTTCGTGCCCGTCTCTTTCTTCGGCACGTCACGCAGCACCTTGATCTTGGTCGTGGTGTCGCCGCGCGCGAAATCCATGTAGTGCTCTTTGCCGTCGCGCTTGACCCACACTTTCAACCGCTCCGACAACGCATTCACCACCGACACGCCGACGCCGTGTAGACCGCCGGACACTTTATAGCTGTCCTTGTCGAACTTTCCGCCGGCGTGCAGTACGGTGAGCGCGAGCTCGAGGCCAGGCATCTTCTCCGTCGGATGGATGTCGACGGGAATGCCTCGGCCGTTGTCTTCGACGGTGATCGAGTTGTCCTGATGGATTGCGACGCGAACGTTGTCCGCGAATCCAGCGAGTGCTTCGTCGATCGAGTTGTCGACGACCTCATAGACGAGGTGATGCAATCCACGTTCGGATGTCGATCCGATGTACATGCCTGGGCGTTTGCGAACCGCCTCGAGGCCTTTGAGAACTTGGATTTGCCCAGCGTCGTATTTCCCGGTCTCGTCCGCGTTCTTTGTCGCCATTGGTCACCCGAAAAATCAGTCCGTAGAAAAGCCGAAGATCGGCTCGGATCCATCCTATAAAATGTAGCCGGGGTCGCGGCCGGAATCAACCTGGTGAAAGCGCGCCAAGGCTTTGGTTCGCAACGATTTAGCGATCGTCGCCGCGGCGCGTCAACGGCCGCCGGAGTTCACCGCGCCAGCAGCCAGCGAATTCGTCGAATCTGACCGCGTTCCGGCTTGGTATTCAGCGACTTCAGCAGCTCCGGCTCGAGGAGCGACAGCTCGTTCATCCACGCATTCGTCTTCACTTCGACGAACAAGGTTCCGTTCGCCGTAATCGACTTTGGCGACGTCACCGACGCGATCTGCTTACCGACCAGGCTCGGCCATTCGGGAATGATCCCAGCCTGTTCGACGCGCTTCGCGATGCCCGTTGAACCGAGTACGCCGGCGAGAATGTGGCCGATCGCTTCTGGTTTCTTTTTCTTTCGTTCGGTCATGTCTCGTATGGCGCGATCTGGCCGGCTACGACGCGAACGCGCTCGAGGCCCGTGAATTCTGATGGAATGTCGCTCTCCCGCGGCACGACGAGGACAGTCTGCCCGAGTCCGCTTCCAGAGAGCAGATCGAGTACGCGCGCCGATCGTCGGACGTCGAGCTCGGCGAACGGGTCGTCGAGCAAGAACAGCGGCGACCGACCCGTGCGTTCAGTGAATGTAGACGCTTCGAGCATCCGGAGGGCGATTGCTGCGCTCCGCTGTTGTCCGGCGGATCCGAACGAACGCAACTCTCGGCCAGTACCGTCGGGCCCGGTGATTGTGATCGCGAGATCGTCGCGATGCGGCCCGGCGTGCGTGAGACCACGTCGGAGGTCGAGTCCACGCTTTTCCTCGAGCGCCGCAGAGAGCGCCGACGCCAGATTGTCGGTCGCGTCGAGCGTTCCGGCGTACCGAACCTGAACCCGCGCGGTTTCGCCGATCTCTCGACAGAGCGCCTCGAAGCGCGCGTCCATCGCACTGACCCAGGCGCGACGTTCCTGCATCAACAACGCGCCGTGCTCGGCCAACGCCGGCTCCCAGACTGCAACGCTCGCGGAGGATGCCCGGCCGGAGCGCGCACTTTCACGCAACGCAGCGTTGCGCCGAGCCAACGCGCTGCGGTAGCGCTGTAGCGCGGCGAGATAGCCGCGCGCCGTGAGCGCGAGCATGATGTCGAGAAAGCGTCGTCGCGCCGCGGGGGCGCCAGCGATGAGTTCGACATCCGCTGGCGAAAAGAGCACCGACGGAAGAGCGCCAAGCGCATCGCTCAACCGTTCCGGAATGTCGCCGTCGAGACGAACACGCTTTCGCTTTCCCGCGCGCTCGAATCCAGCGCCCACCTCGTGGCAGCGATCCGTGTCGACCGTAGCGCCGATGTGAAACGCGTCGGCACCGAAGCGAATCAGATCCTGATCGCGTGCGCCACGCGCCGAACGGAGAATCTGGAGGTAGTAGATCGCCTCGAGCAGATTCGTCTTACCCTGACCGTTCTCGCCAATGACGACGAGACCGTCAGCAGGCGGCGAAAGATCGACGCGTGCGAGATTGCGAAAGTCGCGCACCTCGAGGTGCGCGAGGCGGGCCTTCAACGACACTCACGTGCCCGTGAATTTGGCAGCGGTCTTCTCGAGGAATGCGCGCGTGCCAATCTGCTTATCCTCCGTCGCAGCGAGCAGGCCAAATGCCGTGGCTTCGAGCGTCATGGCATCGGTCAGCGGAAGATCGTAGCCGGCGTTCACCGCTTCGATGCAGTGTGCCACGGCGAGCGGACCGTTTCCGAGTATCGTCTGCATCATCGTCGTTGCCGCGGCCATCAACTCGGCAGCGGGCACGACGCGGTTTACAAGCCCGATTCGAAACGCTTCCTGCGCGTCGATCATATCGCCGGTGAGCAGGAGCTGCAGCGCGCGTCCTTTTCCGACGAGTCGCGGAAGACGTTGCGTGCCGCCGTAGCCCGGCAGCAGTCCGAGCTTCACCTCGGGCTGGCCGAACTTCGCGAACTCCGATGCGATGCGGATGTGACACGCCATCGCGAGTTCACAGCCACCGCCGAGTGAGAATCCGTTCACCGCTGCGATGACTGGCTTGGGCGATGTCTCGAAGCGGCGAAATACATCCTGACCGCGCTGGGCGAGTGCCTTCGCCGACACTGCGCCGTGCTTCTGTAGTTCGGAGATGTCCGCGCCAGCAACGAAGGCGCGGCCGGCACCGGTGAGAATGATGCCGCCGACATCCGCCGCGCTGCGAAGCTCATCGATCGCATCTCCGAGCTCGGCGATCACGCGATCGTTGAGGGCGTTCAGTTTGTCGGGACGGTTGACCGTGAGTGTCGCGATCCGGTCGGTGACGGCGAGGGTCAGAGTTTCGAAGGGCATCCGCGGAATCTACAGGCGCGGCGCCGCGCGTCGAGTCGCTCTACCGTACGGGTGTGGGACTTGCCCTTCCGTCGGCTGTGACTACTTGGGTTCGTCGACTCGGATCGAAAAGGGCCGGCTTCCGGTATGCGGGGCCGAATGGACGTGTGATCGCGGATCGTCGTGCGCTTCTGCGCTTTGACGCGCTGCGCGTTCCTCCGGCGTGGCGCGACGTGCACATCGCGGTGTCGCCCCGCTCGGCGATTCAGGCGTGGGGAATCGATGCGCGCGGACGCAAGCAGTATCGCTACAACGATCGTGCGGTCGAGCGACGCGAACTCCGCAAATACCATCGCGTTCGCCAGCTCGCCAAGGAGCTGCCGCGTATCCGTCGCACCCTGACTGCCGACGCCCATCCGAAGGCGCGCACGACGTCGCTCGACGCCGATACGGTCGCTGCGACGGTGTTGCGCGTGATTGGAGAAACGTTCTGTCGCGTTGGTGGCGAACGGTATCAGCGCGAGAACGGGACGTTCGGCATCACCACACTGCGAAAGTCGCACGTCGACGTGATCGATGGAATGGCGCGCTTTGCCTACAAGGGCAAAGGAAGCATTCGTCAACGGCAGGTGGTCACCGACCGTGAGTTGGTGCGTCTCGTCGAGCGTCAGCTTCGCACACCGGGAAAGCCATTGTTTCGGTATCAGCGGAACGGGCGTTGGCATGCGGTGAACGCGCGCGACGTGAACGCGTATCTCAAACGACGCATCGGCCACTACAGTGCGAAGGATTTTCGCACGTGGGGTGGAACACTCCGCGCCGCCACCGTGTTGGCGGAACTGGGTCCCGCCGCCAATCCAACAGCCGCGAAGCGCAACGTCGCCCTGGCCATGCGTCTCGTGTCGTCGGAGCTCGGCAACACACCGACCATTTGCCGGAAGTCGTACGTCCATCCGATCGTCATTGCCAGGTACCTCGACGACGGCGAGACAATTCCGCTCCCTCGAGCGCGACGACAGGCCGCTAATCGCGGGCGGGCGCATTCGCCCGAAGAACGCGCATTGATCCGATTTCTCGACCAACATTTTCCCGAGCGACGCCGATCGCCCCGCCGACCGGGTTCCGCCGAGCAGGGTTGAATCCTACGTTTGGTCGATGGACGTCATCCAAGCCGTTCGCTGGTCGGACGACGGAGAAGGTGTGCGCATCCTCGATCAGCGCGAGCTGCCGGGGCGCGAGGTGTATCGCAATCTGCGCACCGTCGAAGATGTATACGACGCGATTCTGACACTCGCCGTTCGCGGCGCACCGGCGATCGGAATTGCCGGCGCGATGGGCATCGTACTCGGCCTCGATGGCACCGAGTCCGACAGTAGCGTTGCCACGCAACGAATGATGTCCGCGCACGCGCGGATTCGGAGTGCTCGACCGACCGCCGTGAATCTTGCCTGGGCTGCCGATCGTGTGATGAACGCCGCGCTTCGCGCGGGGATCAGCCGTAGCGCAATGATCGCCGAAGCAACCGCAATTCTCGAAGAAGATCGCGCCATGTGTCGTGCGATCGGCACACATGCGGCGACGCTGATTCCCGACGGAGCCCGGATACTCACGCACTGCAACACCGGGGCGCTGGCCACCGGCGGCATCGGGACGGCACTCGCCGGTGTGTACGCCGCGGTGGAGCAGGGAAGAAGTGTTCACGTCTACGCCGACGAGACGCGCCCGCTGCTGCAAGGAAGTCGGCTGACCGCGTGGGAGCTGAAGCGCGCGGGCATTCCGGTAACGGTGCTCGTGGATGGCGCGGCCGCGTCGCTCATGGCCGACGGTGAAGTGGATCTCTGTATCGTCGGCGCGGATCGCATTGCCGTGAACGGCGACGTGGCCAACAAGATCGGGACGTATCAGCTGGCGATTGCGGCGAAGCATCACGGAATTCCGTTTTACGTCGCCGCCCCGTCGAGCACGTTCGATCCGCTGACTGCCAACGGCGCGGAAATACTCATCGAGCAGCGGAACGCCGATGAAGTGCGCAGCGGATTTGGCGCATCGACCGCACCGGCGGGCGTGGATGTCTACAACCCGGCGTTCGATGTTACGCCAGCGTCGCTGATTGCGGCGATCATCAGCGATCGCGGCGTCCATCGGCCTCCGTACAATTTCGCGAGTAATCCGTGAAATACGTTCTTGCCATCGACGAGGGAACTACCGGCGCCACCTGCCTGATGATAGGCGAGGATGGTCGCGTTGCCGGCCGAGGGTATTGCGAGATTCCTCAATACTTTCCAAAGCCCGGCTGGGTGGAGCACGACGCGACCGAGATCCTCGAGTGCGTGCTCGTTGCTGCGCGCACTGCGATGGATGCCGCTGGCGCCACGCCGACGACGATCGGTATCACCAACCAGCGTGAGACGATCGTAATCTGGGAGCGCGCGACTGGACGGCCCGTGCATCGCGCGATCGTCTGGCAGGATCGTCGCACGTCGGCGCGCTGTCAGGAACTCGCGCCGCGCACCGCTTGGATCACGCAGCGTACCGGCCTTCTTCCCGATCCCTACTTCTCGGCGACGAAGATCGAGTGGCTGTTGCGCGAAGAGCGCCTCCTCGAACGCTATGATGCGAACGATCTCGCGATTGGCACGATCGATACATGGCTCGTCTGGAAGCTGACGGGTGGTGCCGTATTCGCGACCGATCCGACGAATGCCTCGCGCACGATGTTGTACGACATCGATCGCATGGCGTGGAGCGAAGAACTGTGTGAACTGTTCGGCGTTCCGATGTCGATGCTGCCTGAAGTACGCCAATCGTGTGGCGACTTCGGCGTGACGACGAGAGAAGCGTTTGGCGCCGAAGTCCCGATTCAAGGCATTGCCGGCGATCAACAAGCGGCGCTGTTCGGGCAGGGATGCTGGGCACCCGGCAGCGGCAAGAATACGTACGGCACGGGCGCGTTCCTGCTACTCAATGCGGGCGAGACGCGTCCGACGCACGAGACCGGCGGATTGTTGACGACGATCGCGTGCAACGCGACAGGTGCGCCGGTGTACGCTCTCGAGGGCGCGATCTTCATTGCTGGAGCAGCGGTGCAGTGGCTGCGCGATGGACTCGGCATCATCGAGAAAGCGGGCGAGACGGAAAAACTCGCGCGTTCGATTTCTTCGAACGAAGGCGTGTACTTCGTGCCGGCGCTCACTGGACTCGGTGCGCCCACGTGGGAGGCGAACGCGCGAGGGACGATCGTTGGTCTCACGCGAGGTTCTGGACGCGCGCACCTCGTGCGCGCCGCACTCGAGGCGATGACTTACGGGACTGTAGACGTACTGAAGTTGATGACGGAAGCGACTGGCGCGCCGTTCAAAGGATTGCGCGTCGATGGTGGTGCGACGATGAACGATTGGCTGATGCAGTATCAGGCCGACATGCTCGGCGTTCCCGTCGAGCGGCCCGACATGGTGGAGACGACCGCGCTCGGCGCGGCTGCGCTCGCTGGTCTCGCGGCCGGCGTGTGGCGCAACGGCGAAGAGTTTCTCGCGACGCGCGAGTTCACCACCTTCGCGCCGCAGATGGATCGTGCCTCGGCCGATACGGCGATGCGCGGGTGGCATCGCGCCGTGCGAGCGGCAGTGTCGTGGGCGCGTGACGCCGAGGGCGACGCGTGAGTCCGCGGCGCGCCGATCGACTTGCGGATCACTGCCGTGCACTCGTGGCATGCCGCGCCTGTGCGCTTGCACCGGGGATCGTGCCGATCATCTCGAAGGCGACCCGTCCGAAGGTGATGCTCGTTGGCCAGGCTCCCGGTCAGGTCGAAGCGGCGGGAGGACGGCCCTTCGCCGGGCGCGCAGGGAAGGCGCTATTCCGCTGGCTCGAGCGCGCAGGCATCGATGAGGCGACGTTCCGCGATCGTGTGTACATCGCCGCGGTGACGCGCTGCTATCCCGGGCCGAATCGCAGTGGTCGCGGTGATCGTGTGCCGTCGCGTCAGGAACAGGATCGGTGCGGCACTTGGCTGGACGACGAGCTCTCGATCATCCAACCGTCGTTGATTATTCCCGTCGGAAGGCTGGCGATCACGCGCTTTCTCCCCGACCGGCCGCTCGACGAGCTCATCGGACGCGACTTTCCGGTGGAGCACGTCGGCGGAAAATCGCTGATGGTTCCCCTGCCGCATCCCTCGGGCGCGAGCAGTTGGATCTATCAAGGGAATCACCCTGAGCTACTCGAGCGCGCCCTGCGGCTGATCGGTCGCGAGCTGACCAAAGCAGGGGTCAAACGCTCAGTGCGGAGTGTGGCCTGATGCGCGGCTTGGCGCTGATCTTCGCCCTGCATTTTGGGGACGACCATTCCCAGGGCGACCGGTGGTTTAGCGCCGATAAGGCCAAACACTTTGCGATGGCGGCGTTCGTTCAGTCGGCGTCGTTCAGCGGTTTTCGCTTTGTGGGCGTTGGTCGATCAGGGGCGCTGGTTGGCGCGTCCGCGGTTACGGCTTCGGTGAGCGTTGGCAAAGAGGTCTACGACCGGCATGCGGGCGGGGAATTCAGTGTAAAGGACCTTACCTGGGATGCCGGGGGTCTGTTGGCGGCGAGCCTCCTGCTCCATCGTACGGAACGCTGAATCCCGCAGGCGCTCAACCGTTATATTGAAGGTCTGTCGCGCGGCCTGAACCGAGCGCGTCCGTGGGCACGTCTTTCCGAGGTTCCTGTCATGAAAGCACGCACCAAATTCTTGATCGGCGGCGCCCTGGTAGTGGGTGTTGCTGGATATCTCATGGCGAGCTCGATCAATCAGACCGGCGTGTACTATCTCACGCCCACGGAACTGAGCGCCAAGATGCAGGTCGACCCCGGCTTCTCGAGTGCAGGCGTGAAGGTTGGCGCTCGCGTCGTGCCCGGCTCGATCAAGCGTGACCCGGGGGGACGCGAGTACGCATTTCAGGTGACCGACGGATCTCGCATGATTCCCGTGATCTACCGCGGCATTGCCCCGGACACGTTCACCGATAGCGTCGACGTCGTGGTCGGCGGACGCATGGGCGCAGACGGCACCTTTCACGCGACTGAGTTGCTGGCGAAGTGTGCGTCGCGCTACGAGAATGCCCCGGAAAACCCGGAGAACAAGTACAAGCAGACGGCCGGATATAAGGCGGGAGCCGGCCGAGCGTGATTCTCATAGGTGAGCTGTCGCTCTGGGTCGCGCTGTTGATGGCGGCCTGGTCGACGACGGCGTCGTACGCTGGTGGTGCACTCCGCCGCGATGATCTGACGGCGAGTGGTGTGCGCGGATTGTACGCGACGTTCGCGATGGTGGTACTCGCATCGGCTGGTTTGTGGACCGCGCTGCTGTCGCGCGATTTCTCGCTCGAGTATGTCGCGAGCCACATCAGCTCAAACATGCCGAACGTGTACATCTTCACGTCCTTCTGGAGCGGCCAGGCCGGATCGCTGCTCTTCTGGGCGTTGATTCTGTCGATGTATTCCACGATCGCGATTGCGACGAGTCGCAACAGGAATCGCGAGCTCGTGCCGTGGGCGACAGGCACGTTGTCGGCGATCATTTTGTTTTTCCTCGCGACGGCGTTGTTCAAGGCCAATCCGTTTGCTCGTCTCGATTTCCTGCCGGTCGACGGCAAGGGAATGAATCCGCAGCTGCAGAATCCGGGCATGGCGCTGCATCCGCCCAATCTGTATCTCGGCTACGTCGCCACCGCGATTCCGTTTGCGTTCGCCATCGCCGCGCTCTTCTCGCGCCGGCTCGACGCGGAGTGGCTCGGGGTCGTGCGTCGTTGGGCGCTGCTCTCCTGGTTCTTCCTCACGATCGGCATCGTGCTCGGCATGTGGTGGGCGTACGTCGAGCTCGGATGGAGCGGGTACTGGGCGTGGGATCCGGTAGAGAATTCGTCGTTCCTGCCCTGGCTCACGACGACTGCGTTCCTGCACTCGATCATGATTCAGGAAAAGCGCGGCATGCTGCGAAAGTGGAACGTCGTGCTAGTCGTGATCAGCTTCCTGCTCTCGATCTTTGGAACGTTCATCACCCGCAGCGGCGTGATCGAGAGCGTTCATTCGTTCGCGCAGTCGCCGGTGGGCAGTTGGTTCGCCACGTTCTTCTTCCTCGCAACCGGCATCACGATCTATCTCGTCGGCACGCGCCTTCAGGATCTCGAGGCGAAGGTCGAGCTCGAGAGCATGGTGAGTCGCGAGGCGGCGTTCCTGTACAACAATCTGCTGCTCTGCGGTATCGCGTTCGCGGTGCTGTGGGGGACCGTGTTCCCCATTCTTTCCGAGTGGGCGCGCGGCACCAAGATCACGGTCGGCGCGCCGTTCTTCAATTCGGTGAACGTTCCGCTTGGGCTCCTTCTGCTTGGCCTCACCGGTGTTGGCCCGCTCATCGCGTGGCGACGAGCGTCGGTCTCGAATCTCAAGCGACAATTTGCTGGACCTGCGGCATTCGGTGTGGTCGTGGCGGCGCTGCTTTTCGCAGTTGGGATGCGCGCGTTCGCACCGCTGGTGACCTACGCGCTGTGCGGCTTCGTCGCCGGTACGATCGTGCAAGAGTTCTATAAGGGCATTCGCGCCCGCCAGTCGATCAACAAGGAATCGCCGGTCACCGCATTCCTGCATCTCGTTGGGCGCAATCGCCGGCGGTATGGCGGGTATATCGTACACGCGGGCATCGTGATGCTGTTTGCGGCGTTCGCCGGCATGGCGTTCAAGCTCGAGTACGACATCACGCTCAGCACCGGACAGTCGTACGAGGCGAAGGATCCGTACGGACACACCTGGAAGTTCGTGAGTCAGGGCGTGTCTACATCCAGTCGTCCGGATCGCGAAACGCAGGCGGTTGGTCTCGAGGCGTTCGTCGACGGCAAGCGGGTCGGAATCATCTCGAGTGAAAAGCGCCGATATCTCGACTCGCAGGGTAATCAGCTGTTCCAGCCGATCACGGAAGTTGGAATTCACTACACCGCCAGGCAGGACACCTACGTAGTGCTCGCCGGTCTACGCGACCGCGACACGGCTGAGCTGCGAGTGACATTCAATCCACTCGTCGTTTGGGTATGGCTGGGCGGATTCCTGATGATGATCGGCGGGTTGGTCGTCATGTGGCCGCAGGCGGAACGACGACGACCGGCCGGCGGATATGCCGCGGTCATGTCTCCCAAGGGCAAGTCCGCCGAACTTGCCAACGTAGTATGACGTCGCGCAGAGAATTCCTGGGACGCGCCGTCGGAATGTCGGCGGCGGCGCTGCTGATCACGCAGCGCGGTCACGCGCAGCAGCGCGGCGCGATGCACGACTCGAGCATCGTGCGCGACACGAACAACCTGTTTGCGATGGATCAGTCGGCGGCGTTGCCCGTCCGCCTGCCACCCAAACCGGGTGCGGCGCCTGTGTTGAACCCATCGCAGCGCGATGAACTCGAGCATCATTTGCACTGTCAGTGCGGTTGCACGCTCGATGTCTTCACCTGTCGCACGACGGATTTCAGCTGTCAGGTGTCGCCCGCGATGCATCGCGACGTCATGGCACTCGTCGAGGGTGGCTACAGCGCGAAGGAAATCATGGACGCGTTCGTTGGTACGTATGGCGAGCGTGTTTTGATGGCGCCGACCAAGTCTGGCTTCAACCTCGTTGCGTGGTTCGCGCCTGGGCTCGCGGTGATCGCGGGCGGCGTGACGGTGTTCATGCTGATGCGCCGCTGGGCTGCCAACGCACGCAGACAGCAGCCGACGGCACCGGCGAAGGCCAGGCCTTCCATGGGCTCGGTGGACGCGACGCAGGATGAGCTGGATCGGTTGGATGCAGCGATCAAGGGCGAGGAACGCGAGTGATCACTGCGCTCATCATCGGAACGCTGCTCGCTGTGGGCGCGCTGGCGTTCGTGCTCTATCCCGTGTTTTTCGGGGTCCCGCGCACGGAGAATCGCTCCACTCCGGTGCCGCGGCTCTCGATGCGCGAAGCGGCTATCGCGGCGTTGAGAGAAATCGAATTTGACCGTGAAACGGGAAAGCTGTCGGACTCGGACTACAGCGAGCTGAAGACGCGCTACACCCAGGAAGCGATCAATGCGATGCGTCGAGAAGCGACCGTCGCTTCGGCGGGCTCGGCGATGGTTGCCGATGGTCCGCTCGACGACGAGATCGAAGCGGCCGTTCGCGCGTACCGCCGCGAACACATTTCGTGTCAGACGTGTGGCCCGCGCCCGGAACCCGATGCCGCGTTTTGTTCGAACTGCGGCCGGTACTTACACGACAGGTGCGCCGGTTGCGGCGCACCTGTCGACGCGCATGATGCGCGGTACTGCGTGAACTGCGGAACCCGACTCGCGGCCTAGCTTACGGCTTCTTCGCGGTCGAATCCTTCTTCACCGCCGGCTTCTTGCTGGACTTCTTGCCGGACGCCTTCTTATGCGTGCTGTCCTTGGCCGGCTTTGCAGCGGCTTCACCAGCGGGCTTCGGCGCAGCCGTAGCAGCGGCCGGCTTCGCAGCGGCGGCCGTGGCGGCCGGCTTTGCAGCACCCTTCTTGGTGGTGTCCTGCTTGGTGGCCTGGGCGTGGAGCGTCGCACCCGCGAACAGCATCGCGGCAGCGGCAACAAAGGTGATCTTCTTCATGAGAACGTTCTCCGGAGTGGGGTTCATTCAACTCGTCCTGGTCGACCGAGGACGAGTGGTCCTGTCGAGTGACGGATTCCCGAACAAAAACGGGAATCTGGCATAAACGACCCTGGCATCTGGGCCGGCGTCACAGGTGATCTGCGAAGCTCTTTTACTAGGCTTCCAGCCGGCGAAGGGCGAACCCGATCGGAACCACAGTCGCGGCGGCGCACACGATGATCGCCCCGCCAAAGCCCAGTATCATGCCGAGTGGGTCGCCGGGCGTACCGTACGCCTGAGAGGACAGGTATGAATAGACCGGACGCGCTTCGAGCATTACCACGAGCCCGATCAGCGCCACGGAGCTCATCATGAACACGAGCCCGCCGAATGACGTCGGGATCTGGGCGGCATTCTCGGTTTCGAACTGGGGGAACAGGGTCCCGAACCCAATGGCCAAGCCCGACACCGCCAGCGTCATCAATGAGATCGTGAATACTGATACCAGCATCATGAACTGACTGACCTCGAGCAGCAGGTCGGTCACGCCGATGATGGCCACCGCCAGAATCAGGAGCGGCAGGGCTCCGACCCAGAACTTCGACCATAGCAGCTGTTTCATCGACATCGGGCTGGAACGGAGCAGCCAGAGCGTCCGGCCCTCGAGGCTGACGCCGGGGAAGATGAATCGAGCCGCGATCGACGCGAGCACGAACCCGGCGAGGACGAGATTCAAAAAGGGAACGACGTTGACCAGGAAGAACGTCATCCCGGTGCCGTGCAGGGGCAGGAACTTGATGTTGAAGACGTAGACCATCACCAGCACGGCCAGGAGAATGAGCTGCGACCACTGCGTGGTGTCGCGGAAGAACAGCCGCAGCTCCTTCATCACCAGCTCGCGTCGCACCACGCCAAAGGGCGTGAGCATGCGATGAGCGAAGCGCGCCAGCACGCCGGTGCGCGCGAACTGCTCGGCACTCTCCTGCGCCTTGCTGAAGCCGGCCGTGTACATCCAGCGATGTAGAAATGCTCCCAGCACCAAACCCGCGGCCGCGGTCGACCAGAGCAGATAGTACGGGAGTGGATCGGGTCGGCCGCGTAGCCACGACATGATCGCGTGCTGCACCCAATCGCTCGGCATGAGCGGCGAGGTTGGGCCTTTGAGAACCGTGATGAAATCCACGAGGGAGCGAAAGCCCTCGGGACGGACGAGCCGCTCAGGGCGGACCATCCGGAAGAGAATCACGATGCCGCCAGCCGCGAGCACCGAGATCACGCTCAGGATGTCCCGCGTTCGCCGAGCTGGGAACAGGTTCACCAGCAGTAGCGTTGCCGCGCTGCCGAGCACCGTGGGAATGATCAAAAACGGAAGGAACGCCGTGAGCACCACGAATGGAAAGAGCGGCCCACCTTCATATACAACGCCGTACGCGGCGAACATCGGCACGGCCATGAGCACGACCATCCAGCTCGAATGCACGAGCGTCTCGAACAGCTTGGCCAGATAGAGCGTGAACCAGTCCACTGGCGCGGAGACGAGCAAATCGAGATCACGCGCGAGGAAGAAACTCGAGAGCGCGGTGATCACGTTCGACAACAATAGAATCGAGAAGAAGCCGACGAGAATCAGCGCGAGCAGCTTTCCCGCGAGCAGCGGTCCAATTTCCTGCACGTCGCGGAAGAAGCGAAGCAGTCGGAACAGCAGAACGAAAATGAAGCCCCAGAAGGCGAGGCCAAATACGCCGAGAAAGACGAGGCGGAGTGTCGTGCCGCGCTCGCCGGTCGCCGTGTGCGCCCGCGCCGAAAGCCACTTCGGCATGAGCAGGTGCGCCGTCGACACATTGGGGAGCACCACCGCCGGTGCGCGGTGGCTGGAGTTGTACTTCGCTCGACCATCGGCTCCGGTGCGGCGATCGAGCTGCGCGCCGGTCAACGCCTCCGAATCATGCATCGAGGACATCGACGAGCGTGCGAGCGGCGTTCTCTCCGGTCAACTTCAGGAAGATCTGCTCCAGGCCCATCGTTCCCGACTCGGCGCTGGCGCGTAATTCGTCCATCGTCCCGCAGGCGCGTAGCACGCCGCCCTGCATGATTGCAACGCGGTCGCACATGCCTTCCGCGACCTCGAGCGTGTGCGTCGACATCATTACTGTGTTGCCGCGCCGCGTGTACTCGCGGAACAGATCTTTGATGATGCGCGCCGCCTTTGGATCGAGACCGACCATCGGCTCGTCGACGACGATTACCTCAGGGCGATGCACGAACGCACTCGAGATGATCAGCTTTTGACGCATGCCGTGGCTGTAGCTGCCAACGAGCTCGTCGCGCTTGTCCTCGAGATCGAACAGCGCCAGCAACTCGCGCGCTCTATGCTCGACCTGCGGACCTTCCTGGTTGTACAGGCCGGCGACGAAGCGGAGAAATTCCGAGCCGGTGAGCTTTTCGTAGATGAACGGGCGATCGGGAACGAAGCCGAGCCGGTTCTTGGCGACGATCGGATTCTTCAACAGATCGATGCCGCCGATCTGAATCGAACCGCTCGTTGGGCGAAGGATTCCCGCGATCATACGCAGGGTGGTCGTCTTCCCAGCGCCATTGGGGCCGAGGAATCCGAACAGTTCACCCTTCGGCACTTCGAGATCGATGCCGTTGACCGCCGTGAAGCTGCCGTACCGCTTAATGACGTTTGTGAGCTTGATCACTCGCGGCCACGCGGACCGCTGGAGGCAGAGCCTCCGTTCACACTGATGACGTCGATCTTCAAGTTGCCCATGAGTCGAAGCAATTCGGTTTGACGTGCTAGTCCTCCTATGACGAACCGGAGGTGCGCTGCGTCAGCAGGGAATTGTCCGAATGTTGGATCGACCGGTACCCAGTCCTTCAGTAAAATTTCTGGCCACGCGTGGTAATAAAACTTGCCATCGACATAGGCTAAACCCGCTGCAATGCGGGTTGGTATGCCAACCGCCCGTGCCAAAGCCACGAAAAGCTGGGTGTGCTCGTTGCAATCGCCCGTTCGCGACTTGAGCACCTGAAGGGCGCTCGGCACCCCGAAGGTGATTCGATCGGCGATCGAGTCGTGGACCCACTGATTGATTCGCCGGGCCACGATCTCAGGATCTCGCTCTCCACTGCGGATCCCCTGCGCCAGCCTCACAATTTCAGGACTGTTGCTCTGAATCAGCGGCTCGGCGAGCGAGTTCGCGCGATCGCGCTCCCGATAGGGGATACGCATACCGGCAACGAGTGAGCTGTCAGGCTGGGGAGTCACCACCAGTGTATCGCCGACCAAGCGTTGGCGGCCGCCGTTCAGATCGAAGCCACCGAGCGCGGCGCCTGACAGGCGAACACGAAGCGCGTCGATGCGCTTTGCCATTCGTTTGTTGGCCGCAATCGCCGTCGTTTCGAGAATGTCGCGATCGTCGGTGATGGCGGCGCGCGTGGTATCGTTTCGCCAGTTCTCGAATGCTACTTCGTAGGGGAGCCGGCGGAGATCGAAGCCCAACTGCGACGTCGCCACCACGTGGCCCTGTTCGTCGATCCAACCGCTGAAGCCGCGCCCCGAATCGGCGGCGAGCCGCCACGCGCGAATGGTGTCGGGCTGCACGCCATGCCACTTTCCGCTCGTCGAGTCATACGCCGAGCTGTCGTGGACGATGATGAGTGATTCGGCGCGAACGTCGATGCGCACGTCGGCCGGAGCCATACGCGCGGGATCCAACACCGGAATGACGTAGTGTTTGCCGACCTTCGGGCGAGCGGTGATCGCCGCCGCCAACGGGACGAGCGTGGGCAAAAACACAGGGCCGGAGAGCGCGACGCGCTGCGAGTCCACCTTGTCGGCACCAGCGCCGATTGCGAGAACCAGCACGCTGTCGCCGTCAATTCGACCCACGGCACGAACAGGCGTACCCTCGCCGTCGAGCGAGAAGTCGAACGACCGCATGTGTAGCGTGCGCGACAGATGGACGTTTGTTCGCGCCGTAGTGCGGCGTGCTTTTCCGCCTATCGGCAGATCGGCGACGAGATAGTCGGTGACGACGATCGATCCGTCTGTCGTGTCGATCGTCGACGACGCGAAGCCGACTTGTCGGTCGCCCTGCATGACGCCGTAGTACACCGCGCCCGGCGCAACGCGGCTCGCACCTTCAGCAAGTCGCTCGAGCTGCGGCTGGAAATACTGTCGTCGAATCAGAAGCGCGAGGCCGAAGACCCAGGCGACGATGATCGCCCCGGCAAGGACTGCGCGCTTTCTCCTCAACGACGCTGAACCTCGCGAGCCCGCTGATAGGCGGCCGTCGCTTCCGCGGGTCTTCCCATGCGGTCGAGGATCACGCCAATGCCCTTGAGCGCGCGCCAGTGATCGGGCTGCAGCTTCACGGCCGTCTCATACGCTTCGAGCGCGTCGGGGAGACGGTCGGTCTGGTTATACGCGTCGCCAAGCTGATAGTGCGCGGCAACCTTCGACGGATCGAGGGCCAGCGCGCGTTGCAGCGGATCAATCGCCTCGCGCCAACGCGCACGGCGACAGAGCGAAATTGCGAGCTCCAAGAGCTCGTTCGGATTCGAGTCGTCGGCCTTCACCGTCATGGCGCTACATCAACGTCTAAGTGGGATTTCGAGCGGCGGGTTACGCCAGGGCGAGCGTGGTTTCGCCGTTGATCCATTCGAGGTACTTGTCCAGGCCGGCTTCGACCGGGAGCGCGAGCAGCTCGGGAACCTTGTATGGATGAAGCTCCGTGAACGCGGCGCGCAGTGAGTCGAGGCGCGCGGATCGCGTCTTGAGAAGCAGGACCACTTCGCGTTCGTCCGCGACCTTTCCCTGCCAACGATACAGCGACCGCGCACCGGGGAACAACGTCCCGCAGGCGATCAGGCGCCGATCGAGTAGTTCGCGAATCAGTGTCACCGCCTCCTCGTCCGAGGCGACGGTGGTCAGCACGACCATGGCGTCGGTATGTGGCATGGACCGAATATAGCGACTTGTCTCACATCGGTCCCACCCGCAGCTTTCCCAGGCTATGGCAGAAGACGCGCTGATTGTTCGAGGTGCTCGAGAGCACAACCTCCGGAACATCGACGTGACCATCCCACGGGATAAGCTCACCGTGGTGACCGGCCTGTCGGGTTCTGGAAAATCGTCCCTGGCGTTCGACACCATCTACGCCGAAGGGCAACGCCGCTACGTCGAATCGCTGTCGGCGTACGCCCGCCAATTCCTCGGCTTGATGGAAAAGCCCGACGTCGACTCCATCGAGGGGTTGTCGCCGGCGATTTCGATCGAGCAGAAAACGGCGGGACACAACCCGCGATCGACGGTAGGCACCGTAACGGAGATCTACGACTATCTCCGTCTGCTCTGGGCACGCGCGGGAACGCCGCATTGCCCGAACTGCAGTCGTCCGGTGCAGCGACAGAGTGCCGCGCAAATCGCCGAGCTCGTGCTTGGCTGGCCGCGCGACACCAAGATCGAAGTGCGTGCTCCGCTCGTGCAGGGACGCAAAGGCGAGTTCCGCGACCTGTTCGAGAGCGTTCGCAAACAGGGATTCATTCGCGCGTATGTCGATGATGAACTCATCGAGGTCGCGTCGCCGCCGAAGCTGAATCGCCGCCAGAACCACACGATCTCCGTCGTCGTCGATCGTCTGGTCGTTCGACCGGACGACCACGGCCGGCTCACCGATTCGATCGAGACGGCGCTCAAGCTTGCCGATGGTATCGTCGAAGTCGGAAACGCCGATGCGAAGACGACCGAGATTTTTTCGGAGCGATACGGCTGCCCGAACTGCGGTATCTCGCTGCCCGAACTCGAGCCGCGTCACTTCTCGTTCAACTCGCCCTTCGGCGCCTGTCCGACCTGCGGTGGCCTCGGCACTCGGCGTCGTGTGAGCGAGCAGCTCATCCTCGGTAGCCCGCAGATCTCGATTCTCGAGGGCGTGGTGTTGCCGTGGGGCGAGCCAAGCGGGTACCTGCGCAAGATCGTGCTGCCGGCGCTCGCGCGTCAGCTGAAGTTCGATCTCAACACGGCGTGGGGCGAGCTTCCGAAATCCGTTCGCGACGCGATTCTGCACGGCGCCAAGCGCGAAGGCGGAGGCAAGAAGGCATCGACTGAGATCGAGTGGGAAGGTGTGCTCAAGAACGTCGAACGCCGGTACGACGAATCGGAATCCGATTCGGTTCGCATGGAACTTCAGGAATTCATGATTGAAGTTCCGTGTAGCGACTGCAGCGGACGCCGGCTCAAGCGCGAAGCGCTGTCGGTCACCGTGCACGGCAAGAACATTGGCGACGTCGTGGAGTATCCGGTCACCGACACACTTTCATTCTTCGAGTCGATTCCGGTCCGCAAGAATGGAAGTCCGGGTCTCGATCCAGAGATCGCGGGACCAATCCTCAAGGAAGTGCGCGAGCGCCTGCGCTTTCTCGTCGACGTCGGGCTCGACTATCTCACGCTGGGCCGTGCCGCCGAGTCGCTGTCGGGCGGTGAAGCGCAGCGCATTCGGTTGGCGACGCAGATCGGTTCACGACTCGTGGGCGTGTTGTACATCCTCGACGAGCCGTCGATCGGACTGCATCAGCGCGACAACGCGCGGTTGCTCGCCACGCTCGAGCAACTGCGCGACCTCGGCAACACCGTCATTGTTGTCGAGCACGATGAAGAGACGATGCGCGCAGCCGATCACGTGATCGATCTTGGGCCTGGTGCAGGCAAGCACGGTGGGGAAGTGATCGCCGTTGGCACGATCGACGAGATCATGCGCAATCCTGCATCGGTGACGGGAAAGTTCCTGAGCGGCGAGGTGACGATCGCCACGCCGGCGACGCGTCGTCCGCCCGAGAAGCATCGCGTCATTCGCATCGAGGGCGCGACCGAACACAATCTTCGCAAGGTCGACGTCGACATCCCGCTCGGATTGTTCGTTGCCGTCACGGGCGTGTCCGGATCCGGAAAATCGACGCTCATCGAAGACATTCTGCATCGCGCGTTGGCGCGGCACTTCTATCGTGCACGAGTGATTCCCGGCGCGCACAAGAGCATCAGCGGCTTCGAGCACATCGATAAGGTCATCGACATCGATCAGAGTCCGATCGGTCGTACGCCGCGCTCGAACCCTGCAACGTATACGGGTTTGTTCACGCCGATTCGTGAACTGTTCGCCGAGCTGCCCGAAGCAAAGATTCGCGGCTATGGGCCGGGTCGCTTTTCCTTCAACGTGAAGGGCGGACGGTGCGAATCGTGTCAGGGCGACGGTCTCGTGAAGATCGAGATGCATTTCTTGCCTGACGTGTACGTGCCGTGCGAAGTGTGCAAGGGAAAGCGTTACAACCGTGAGACGCTCGAAGTCCGCTTCCGCGGTCTGAGCATCGCCGAGGTGCTGGAGCAGACGGTGGATGATGCGGTGGAGTTCTTTCAAAACCAGCCGCGCATCTTCCAGAAGTTGCAAACACTCGCCGACGTTGGTCTGGGTTACATCCATCTCGGTCAGAGCGCGACGACGTTGTCCGGCGGCGAAGCACAGCGGGTGAAACTCGCGAGTGAGCTCTCGAAGCGCGACACGGGACGGACGTTCTACATCCTCGATGAGCCGACGACTGGTCTGCACTTCGAGGACGTACGCGTACTGCTCGACGTTCTGCATCGACTCGTCGATCGCGGTAACACTGTGCTCGTCATCGAACACAATCTCGATGTGATCAAGACGGCCGACTGGATCATTGACCTCGGTCCCGAAGGCGGAAACCGCGGCGGAACCATCGTAGCCGCCGGAAATCCGGAACAAGTGGCTGCCGTGGCTGCATCGCACACCGGGCAGTATCTCAAACCACTGCTTGCCAAGAAGTCGAAGCGAAAGGTCGGATAGGTCACGCGAGAATTGTCATTGACCGTGCTGCATACGCGCCATAACATGGCGCGATGCAGACACGCCTGTTCAGTGCGCTAGTCGCGTTCGTCATGCTGGCGCCCGCGGCGCCATCCCGTTCGAGTTCGCCTGTCGCTGACTTCCGCGCGGGAACGTCGAACGACAACACCACGAGCGCGGGAACGCTACGCGGCGGAGTTCTGTCCGTGTCGCTCGTAGGCGAACTCGCCAGATGGTTTCCGGGACCCGACAGTGCGCCCCCCGTCATTACGCAGCTCTTTGGCGAAGAGGGAAAGGCGCCAAGTGCCCCAGGCCCGCTGCTTCGAATGCCACTCGGCACTCGCGTTGATCTGAAGGTTCGCAACGCGCTGCCTGACACGATGTACTTTGCCGCCGCGTGCGGGCGGCCGTGCAAAAAGGCGGACACGCTGCGCGTCGCACCAGGAGCGACGGGACATTTGAGCTTCACACCCCGTCGTCCAGGGACGTTCGTCTACTGGGGCATTCCGATGCGTGGCGGCAAGCCCGTGATCAACGACGCCGATGGAAGCCAGTTCAACGGCATCATCGTCGTCGACTCGGGAGTGCCGACTCGCGATCGAATTTTCGCGCTGTCGCTCTACGACAAAATCCGCGACACGGCCGATGCGTCGAAGGGCGATCGCTTGATCTTTGCGCTCAACGGAAAGAGCTGGCCATACACCGAGCGGTTGACGTATACGACGGGCGACAGCATTCGCTGGCGCGTCGTGAACTTCGGTGGCGGCGAGCACCCGATGCATCTGCACGGATTCTACTTTCGCGTCGAATCCAAAGGCGACGGTGGAACGGATCGCCCCGTGCCGAGCAAGCAACAGACGCTCGTCGTCACTGAGCAGGTTCCCGTCTTCAATACGTTTCGCATGGTGTGGTCGCCCGATCGCGCCGGAAACTGGCTGTTCCACTGTCATCGGCCAATTCACGTGGCGGCCGATCGCATCGACGATGTGTTCGACCGAAAGCCCAGCGACGAACATCACGACATGGGTCCAGCCGAACATCACGCCATGACCGGCATGGGCGGCCTCGTACTCGGCGTGACGGTACTGCCGTCGCGCGGCGCGGTTGCGGCTGGATCCGCCCGAGTCGATGCGACGAAGCAGGTGCGTCTCATCGTCAAGAAAGTCGAGAAGTCGTACGGCTCGGAACCGACGTTCGGTTATCTGATCGCGCGCGGAGATTCGACCGACAAGACGGCGCGTGCGACGTCACCTGGACCCGTGCTCACGGTGACGCGTGGCGAGCGGACGGCAATCACCGTCGTGAATCAACTTGCCGAGCCGACGTCAGTTCACTGGCACGGGATAGAACTCGAGAGCTTCTATGACGGAATTCCCGGCTGGAGTGGTGCCGGTGCCAAGACGGCTCCGTACATCGCGCCGGCTGATTCGTTCACTGCCGTGTTTACACCGCCGCGCGCCGGCACGTTCATGTACCACGCGCATGCCGACGACATTCACCAGCTCACGGCGGGACTCTACGGTCCTCTGATCGTGCTGGAGCCGGGACAGAAGTGGGATCCCGAGACGGATCATACGTTCGGCATCGGCCAAGAGGGGCAAAAAAGTCCAGCATGGAACGTCCTGAACGGTCTTCCGAGCGCGGAGCCAATCAGGTTCAAGGCCGGGGTGAAACACCGATTGCGCTTCTATAACATGACGATCGACGACGAGGCTGACGTCATCATCGAGAGTGACAGCGGTGCGGTGAAATGGACGCCGGTGGCCAAGGACGCCATTCCGACCTCGGGTTTGAATCGAACGTTGAGGCCGGCACGATTGCATGTAGGTCCGGGCGAGACCTTCGACTTCGAGTTTTCGCCAAAGCCGGGGGAGTATCGGATGCGCGTCATGAGCTATTCCAACGTCCTGCTCTCGATCGTCGTCGAGTGATTCTGCAGCTCGCCTGACCGCGAGCCGCTAGCTTTGGGCATGGTCTCGCTTCTCGATATCATTGGCCCCGTGATGGTTGGCCCGTCCAGCTCGCATACGGCGGGCGCGTGTCGACTCGGACTCCTTGCTCGCGGACTCGTCGGCGGCACGCCTGAGCGGGCGAAGATCGAGCTCCACGGCTCGTTTGCGCGCACGGGCGAAGGGCACGGCACCGACAAGGCAATCGTCGCTGGCCTCATGGGCTTTCGCCCCGACGATGAGCGTATTCGTAACGCCCTGGAAATCGCCGAACGCGACGGCCTCGACTACAGCTTCGACAAAACGACGCTCGACGAAGAGGCGCATCCGAACACGGTGCGCATCACCCTCGAACGGGCCGACCGAACGGCCGTGATGATGGGATCATCGCTCGGTGCCGGCCGCGTGCTCGTGACGCAGATCGACGGCTATCCGGTCGAGGTATCTGGCAACTATCACACGATCGTCCTCGTGGCCGAGGATATTCCGGGATCGGTTGCGCGCATTGCGACGCTGCTGGCCGACGAGGGCCTGAACATCGCCACACTTCGACTCACGAGAAAGAAGCGCGGTGGCGACGCATTCATGGTCATCGAGCTGGACGAGCCGCCCGAAGTGCAAGTTCGCGATCGCATTCGCGAACTGCCGTGGGTGCGCTGGTCCTTCCGGCTCGACAAGGTGTCGGCGTAACAGTTTAGAGATCTATAAACGCCTATGTATCGCTCCCTCGCCGACGCTGTTCGCGATGCCAACGCCCGCGGCCTATCGCTCTCGCAACTCGCGTTGGAAACGGAATCGGACGACCAGGGCCGGCCCGTGTCGGAAATCCGCGATGCGCTCGCCCGAGCGCTGCATGTAATGAAGGGCGCGGTCGAGCAGGGTCTCGTCGGCAATCTCCGATCGGCTTCGGGACTCGTCGGCGGTGATGCGGCAAAGCTGGTCTCCGGGCCCCCCGGTCCGCTGGCGAACACGCCCTTTCGTGACATTCTCGCGCGCGCGCTGGCGGTGCAGGAAGTGAACGCTGCGATGGGTGTCATTGTCGCGGCGCCAACGGCGGGAGGCGCCGGAGTTCTGCCGGCCGTTCTCACTGGTTTGGCCGCGGCACACGGGCTATCCGATGAAAAGCTCGTCGACGCGCTCGCGACAGCTGGCCTGATCGGCGCCGTGATCGCTGAGCGGGCGTCGCTTTCCGGGGCGGAAGGCGGATGTCAGGCGGAGACGGGTGCGGCGGCGGGAATGGCGGCGGGAGCGGGTACCGAAATGATGGGCGGATCGCCCGATCAGGTTTCGCATGCCGTGTCCATTGCCCAACAGGGAACGCTCGGCCTCGTGTGCGATCCGCTGGGCGGTTTGGTGGAGCTGCCCTGCGTGTTTCGCAATGCGACCGGTGCGGCGATTGCGCTCGCGGCAATCGAGATGGCGATGGCCGGCATCACCTTCGCCATTCCCGCCGATGAGGTCATCGATACGATGGGCGAGATCGGCCGCGAAATGGATGTTCGCTATCGAGAAACGGCGGGTGGTGGACTGGCCGCGACGCCCACCGGACGGCGGCTCGCCCGGGAGCGATTGGTGCAGATCAAGCGGGGCTAGTGTATCAGATTTGATCTCGACCAAGCGCGCGTGGCGCCGTAGCTTAGCCGCGGGTTGAAACGTCTCTCCGTTTGTTTCGTACGACTAAACAGACTCACGAAAGGACCTGCGATGGTGACCAAGGAAGACGTCGAGGGCTGGCTCAATCGGCTCGGAGCCGACGGAGCAAGTTTCAGCGAAGTCGAGCCAGGACTCTGGGTCGCGAAACCCGCCGGCGAACTGGATTTCAGCGTCGTCGTCCACTATTCGCCGCCCGTTGTTTTGCTGCGCGTGAAAGTCATGACGCTGCCAACGAATCGAGAGGCGCTCGCGACGCTCAGCCGCCGTCTGCTCGAGCTCAATGCGACGGATCTCGTTCACGGCTCGTACGGCATCGAAGACGAATCGATCGTCATGACCGAAGCCCTCGAGCTCTCACATCTGGACTTCGAAGAATTTCTCGCTGCGTTCGAGAGCATCACGGTCGCGCTCGCGTCGCATCTGCGTGAACTCGGCTCGTATCGCGAGGCACAATAACCCATGGGCATTTTCGATAGATTCGCGAGTCTGCTGCGCTCGAACATCAACGATCTGATCTCTCGGGCCGAAGATCCCGAGAAGATGTTGACGCAGATCCTCATCGACATGCGGTCGCAGCTGGCGAAGGCCAAGCAGCAGGTCGCGACTGCCATTGCCGACGAGAAGCGTCTTCGCGATCAGGCCGACGCGGAATTCCGCCAGGGCGCCGATTGGGAACAGAAGGCGATGCTGGCGATCAAGGAAGGCCGCGACGACCTCGCCAAACAGGCGCTCATGCGTCAGGGCGAGCACATGTCGCACGGCGAGCAGCTGGCGCAGACGTGGGAAACGCACCGCGTCGAGACTGAAAAGCTCAAGAACTCGCTGCGCGACCTGAACGACAAGATCGAAGAAGCGAAGCGCAAGAAGAATCTGCTCGTCGCGCGCCAGCGCCGCGCGCAGGCGCAGAAGCGGATCGCGGAAACGATGTCGTCGATGTCGGAGAAGTCGGCGTTCGATGCCTTCGCACGAATGGAAGAACGCATCGAGACGAACGAGCGTCAGCTCAAGGCGTCGATCGAAATCGAGGAAGAGTTCACGGGCGATCGACTTGCCCAGGACTTCAAGCAGCTCGAAAAGGGTGCCGCCGCCGGCAGCGTCGACGTGCAACTCCTTGCGCTCAAGCAAAAAATGGGCATGCTCTCCTCCGGTTCGCCGACCAAAAAGGCGCTCGGCGCGGGCCGGCCTGACGAAGAGACCGTGCACGCCGAGATCGAGGATCTGACGAGCGAGAAGAAGAACCATTGAAAGCTGAAGCACCGCGGCCGTACCGGTTCCGGTTTGGCCCAATTCTGACAGCGACGGTCCTGACAGTCCTTGGTATATGGCTGTTCAAGACCGTCGCTCAGGTTTTTGTACTGTTGATGCTCGGGATTCTCGTCTCCTTGTATTTGGGGGCGGTCTCGGCGTGGATTCAACGGCGACTGCATGCGTCGGAACGACTCGCGCTCTCCGCGGCGATTCTCGGGACGCTCGGTGCACTAGCGCTGCTCGCCTGGATTCTCGCGCCACCTGTGGTGGAGCAGACGCGAAAGCTGATCGAGCAGATGCCGACGTTCATCGCGTCGTGGGAGAGCGGCATCGATTCGCTCGCTGGGAAATTCCCGGCGCTTCGCGAGATGATCGGTCCCCCGGGTGAACATCGAACGCTGCAAGCAGCGTACGGTGAAGCGAGCGGGCTGTTCAAGGGCTTGCCGACGAAGCTATTCGAGATCGTGCATGCCGCGATCAATGTTTTCGCGGTGGCCGTGATGGCCATTTACCTCTCGCTGCATCCGGCGTTGTATCGCGAGTGGTTGATCGCCCTGTTCCCACCCATCCATCGCGATCTCGTGCGCGATGTGCTCGCCGATCTCGGCGATTCGCTACGCGCGTATATCGTCGGACAATTGCTGACGATGTCGTTCCTCGGCGCAATCACGGCGCTCGGACTATTCCTGCTGAACGTTCCGTTCTGGTTGCCGTTCGGAATCTTCACTGGTCTCGTTGCGATCGTTCCGTTTTTCGGAACGCTGCTGTCGACGACACTTCCGGCACTGTTCGTCCTGACGGGCACCGGGTATCACGGCTTCAGCCCGCTCGGTCACGCGCTGCTCGTGGTGGGGCTTGGCGTGGTCGTGCACCTGATCGAGGGCAATGTGGTTTCGCCGCTCGTGATGTCGAAGAAGGTTGATCTGCCGCCCGTGCTCACGATCATGTCGGTACTCGTGATCGGGCAGCTGCTCGGCGGACTGGGATTGATCGTCGCGCTGCCGACGCTCGCCGCGCTGATGGTCATCGTTCGACGAATCCTCATCACGCGCATCTACGAGGGGCACGGGTTCAGGCGTACGTCGCGTGAACGTCCGGTCCTGCTGCGTGTCCCGGCCCCCGGCGGAGGGGTCATCGCGCCGCTTGGTCCGCCGCTCGATGTCGTGTCGGTCGCCGAGTCTGCGGGGCATCGCAGAAGCTTCTAGCGATCGAGTCCCCGCCTTTCGCGGCCTTGTTTGACCACGAAGGTCACGAAGGACATGAAGCCGTTAACAGCAAATGCTTTGACCACAGAGGACGCAGAGGACGCAGAGGACTGCTAGACAGCCGTACGCCACGTCATTGTCTTTCGGCGGTTCAAGTCAGTCCGCTGTTGGTTTTCTCTGCGACCTCTGCGTCCTCTGTGGTTCAATCCTTTTGTGGTTCCCGACCAAAGGACTCGATCGCCGTTCTTCGTGCCCTTCGTGGTCAACAACAAAGAGTCCGCGTTATTCTGTTGACGCTCGCATTGGTGCGATGAAGTAGCGCGCGACTGCGCGTGGTATCGATCGGCATGTCGAT
Source organism: Leucogemmata humicola (assembly GCF_055379415.1). Lineage (NCBI taxonomy): Bacteria > Pseudomonadati > Gemmatimonadota > Gemmatimonadia > Gemmatimonadales > Gemmatimonadaceae > Leucogemmata > Leucogemmata humicola. Next base: position 4,388,672 of record NZ_AP040875.1, on the reverse strand, counting down.
CGTCTTCGAGTGCCGGAATCTTCACAAACGATTTGTCGCGGGCACGGCCGGCTGTAGTGTGGCGGCGCACGTCCTGCGCGGCGTTGATCTCAGCATTCACGCCGGCGATTGTGTCGCGATCGTGGGACCGCGCGGCGCGGGCAAGTCCACGCTCCTGCTGTGCGTTGCCGGGCTGCTACGGCCTGACTCGGGCGACGCGCGCTGGTACGGCCACGCATCGATCGCTGATGCTGCGAACTCGATCGCGTATTACTGGACCGCCGCCGACACCCGCCGAGTCAGCAACGCCGACGCTGGCATTCACTTGATCGATTGCGCGCTCGATCTCGACGCGAACGTCGGTCTCTGGATCGATGAGCGCCGGCAGCGTGGCGACGCGATCGTGTTCGCGTCGCGCGATGAGTCGTCTGTACGCGCGCTCGCGCCGAAAGTGCTGTTCTTGCGGGGTGGCCAGCTCAAACCAGCGGCCCGGCTCGACCCCGTGTCGCGCGTGGCCGAACCGGTAGTGTGAGCGACGGAGCTATGGGCGAACCGCGTGTGTGCTGCGGAACGTCTCCATCATTCGGATCATTTCGGCGTTCGTCATCGGCTGCCATCCGTGCGGCTTCATCGGTCGGCCGTACTCGAACGTGAAATCCGCTTTCGGATTCGTCAGCTTGCTCGCCGCTTCTTCCATCCGATAGACGGCAAGATTGAGGTAGTGATTGTCCATGTCTCCGACATAAACGTGCATCTTGCTCGCGAGTGCGGTGCCGGTTTTCGACCAGTTGCGAACGAGGTTGTCGGTGAGGTCGTATCCTTTGTCGCGCCACCACGACACGGCGTTCTTGTCGATCGTTCCCGTCCGCCGATCCCACAGACGAATCGGGTAGCCATCGTCACCGATCGGACCGTATGCCGCATCCCACGCATCGAACTGCTGACCGCTGCGCGCTTTGCTTCCGAGCACCGCCTCGAGTTGGCTCATCTGACGCTGCGTGACGAGAGGCTGCCCTTCCGGTGTTCGCGCCATGTAGCGCTCAGGAACCGGCGCGCGCGCACCGTTCGGGACAAAGGCATTCGTATCACCGTAGTTGTCGACGAGCTGATTGCGGTGGAAGTCGACCGGGTCGGGATAGAGACACCATCCACCGCCAAAGAAATCAGGCCGCTGAATTTGTAGCGCAGCGCATTCCCAGCCGCCGGTGGATCCGCCCGTGAGAAAACGTGCATTCGACTCGGGAATGAGCCGGAACTGTTTTTCGAGCAATGGCACGAGTTCGGTGAGCAGCGCATCCTGATACGGACCGTTGTTCACCGAGTTCACGGCGTACGAGTCGTCGTAGTAGGGCGTTGGGTGCTGCCACGTGATTGCGACCATCCGCGGAAAATTGTCGCTCGTCCAATCGCGCGCGAAAAGCCAACCAGGTTCGCGCGCCGACGTGAGCAAACGTGCAGCCTTCTGTTCCGCCGTTTCGGAGCCGCTCTGCTCCGTGAAACCGAACGGCGCACCGAGTCCGAAGTGGCTCTGGATGTAGACGGCCGGATAGCGGCGCGTGGTCTCTTCGTCAAAGCCTTTGGGTAGGAGCACCGTTGCGCCGATGTACATCGGTTGCCCCCAGAACTTCGACAGCAATTCGCTTTTGATCTTGATGCGTTTTACCCAGCGCGTGTCGGCCGGTACCGTGACCGGCGGAAGCACACGCGTGAGCTTGAGCGCGACTGCTGTGCGTGACTTTGGATCCCAGTGCACTCGTTGCACGTCGCTCACCAGGTTGCCGGGCGACGAATTGAAGTGTTGGCCCTCCCACTGGTCGTTGTGCACCCAGATCACGTGGCCGTCGGCGCGCGAGAATTTCGTGTATGGCACGAGCATCGCTTGCGCGTAGTAGTCGCCGGCGGGTACCTGTGCGAGCGACTCGAAGGGAAAGCCGAGGATCTTGGAATCGATCACGGCGGCCGTGTTGGGCCGCCACTGGTCGACGTCGAGTCCGAAGAACGGAACGCTGCCTCCGTACGAACCGCCCTGGAGCCGCGGCTCTCGATCGGCGGTCGAGGCGAGGAACACGAAGACGCGGCCGGTTACCGGTCCCTTCGCAACCGCGGCGTCTGCTGTGATCTCGACACGCTGCGCGTGCGCGGACGTGATCGCGAGGGCCATGGCCAGGGCCGAAGCCGCAATGCGAGTCGGAAACGACATGATCATGAGCTCCAACGATTGAGTGACGGCACCGTAGACGATAGCATTCACGGACCTCCGCGCGCTACGCATCTGTTCCGAATCTACGACGAGATGATGACCGAGTTTCGCCTGTTCAATACGATGACACGCTCGATCGACCCGTTCGCTCCCGCCGACGGCGACACCGTGCGTATCTACAGTTGCGGACCGACGGTCTACAATCCGGCGCACCTCGGAAATTTCCGGACCTTCCTGTTCGCCGACCTGCTTCGTCGCGCGCTGCGGCTGCGCGGCTGGAAGGTGCGTCAGGTCATGAACCTGACCGACGTCGACGACAAGATCATTCGCCGCGCGCACGAACAGGGCAAGACCATTCGTGAAGTCACCGAGCCAGTGACGGCGATCTTTCACGAAGATCGTGAGTATTTGCGAATCGAGCCGGCCGAGGAATATCCGAAGGCGACGGACTATATCCCGCAGATGATCGCGCTCGTGCAGAAGTTGATCGAGCGCAAAGTCGCCTACGTCGCCGACGACAATTCGGTGTATTTCGCGATCGATCGTTTTCCGGCGTACGGCCGTCTGTCGCGGCTCGACAAGCGAGAGGTGCGCGCAGGTGCGCGCGTGGCGCAGGACGATTACTCGAAGGAGAACGCCCAGGATTTCGCCCTGTGGAAGGCCGCGAAGCCCGAGGATGAGGCGTCCGGTGCCGCGTGGGATTCGCCGTGGGGCCGCGGCCGCCCTGGCTGGCACCTCGAGTGCTCGGCCATGGCGATCGATCTGCTTGGTGAGACGCTGGACATCCATTGCGGTGGAATCGATCTGATCTTTCCTCACCACGAGGACGAGATCGCGCAGTCGGAAGCCGCGACGGGCGAGACATTCTCGCGCTTCTGGTGCCATGGGGCGTTTTTGTTGACTGAAGGCACCAAGATGGCCAAGCGCATGGGCAACGTGACCACCGTTCGCGGTATGCGAGAGGCGGACATCTCGTCGGCGGCGGTGCGCCATTTCGTCTTCAACACGCACTATCGGAAGGAGCTGAATCTGTCCGAGGAGGCGTTGGAGGCGTCGATCAACGCGGTGCGTCGAGTTGGGGATTTTGCGGAGCGCTTGGCGGCGGCGACCGGCGGAACGCCGGAGCTAGCGGCCGCGGCTCGAGAAGCGGTGGCTGCGGTCGAGGGCGCTCTGTTCGACGACCTCAACGCACCGAACGCGTTGGCGGGTCTGTTCACGTTCATCACGCGTGCGAATGCCGAGCTCGACCGTAGGGGCGAGGATTCGGCGGCATTGGCGGATGCGCAGTGGGCGTTCGCGCGGATCAACGGTGTTCTGGATATCGTCCCGGACCGTCGGGTCGACGATCAGGAGCTCGTTGCCTGGGTCGAGGAGCGTTTGGCGGGGCGTAGGGCGGCTCGAGAGCGCCGGGATTTCGCCGAGGCGGATCGGTTGCGGGCTGAGCTGGTGGAGCGGGGAATTGCGATCGAGGATGGGGCGGGGGGAACCAAGTGGAAGCGGGTTCGGTAGGGAGAGTTGGGAGGGTGGCGTCTAAGCTGCGATAGGAGCGCGTCTTGACACGCTTTCCGGCGCTACTTATCCTATGAGTCTCGCGCAAAATTGGCCGTCCGCTGACGTAGCTCAATTGGCAGAGCACCTGATTTGTAATCAGGCGGTTGCCAGTTCGATTCTGGCCGTCAGCTCTGTCTTTTGTTGGCGTAGGTGACTCGTCGCCACGATCGGAAGGCTGGATGCGTGAAAGTCCGGTGGGGTGGCCGAGTGGCTAATGGCAGCAGACTGTAAATCTGCCGGGTTAACGCCCTACGAAGGTTCGAATCCTTCCCCCACCACTCGATGCTTTTGAGGGGTCGAGCACTCGGCGCGGAAGGGTGTTTGATTCGTTGGTTGGTGTAAGATGCGGGAGTAGCTCAGCTGGTAGAGCGCAAGCCTTCCAAGCTTGATGTCGCGGGTTCGAGCCCCGTCTCCCGCTCTGGTTGGTCGATGAACGGGCGGCGATTAGGAAGTTTGAAGTTTAGAAGATTTGGAACGCACGGATCTGTTTGATGGTAGCAGGTTGCTGACGTAGCTCAGTCGGTAGAGCACACCCTTGGTAAGGGTGAGGTCACCGGTTCAATCCCGGTCGTCAGCTCTTAGTACGGCAGGGCCAATGGGAAGGGTGAATTGAAGCGCCGCCTACGCGATAAGCGTGGGCGGCGCATTCCTGCCCTTAACCCTCAACCCTTCCACCCTTCAACCCTGAAGTTCGATGCCCAGAGACAAGATCATTCTCGCGTGCAGTGACTGTAAGAATCGCAACTACTTCACCACGAAGAACAAGCGCCTGCACCCGGAGCGCGTCGAGTGGAAGAAGTACTGCCCGCGCTGCAACAAGCATCTGGTCCACAAGGAAACCAAGTAATGGCTGACGCGGTCGCTCGTCCCGGAACTTCCGGCGGCGCCGGCGGCTCGGGCAATGGCCCGGGCATCGGCACCAGACTCGTCGATTTCTATCACGGCGTGATGGCGGAGATGCGGAAGGTGACGTGGCCCGACCGGCCGCAGGTGCAGTCGGCGACGATTGCCATCATCATCTTCGTACTCTTGCTCGGTCTCTTTATCACGATTCTCGATTTTGCGCTTCAGGGAATTCTGATCAAGGCGATTCCGTCGCTGTTCGCGGGGCGATAGACCGAATGGAACATCGTTGGTACGCGATCCAGACGACGGCGGGGCACGAGAACAAGGTGCGCTCGCTGCTGCAGCGAAAGATCGAAGCTGATGCGCGACCCGCCGAGGAGCGTGTGATTCGTCAGGCGCTCGTGCCGACGCAGGAAGTGGTCGAGATCAAGAACGGCAAGAAGGTGACGGTCGAACGGAAGCTCTATCCCGGCTATGTCCTGGTCGAGATGGATCTGAACCAGGAGACCGCGCACGTCGTGAACGGTATTCAGGGCGTCATCAAGTTCGTGGGACACGATTCACGCTTCCCACAGCCACTGCGTCCCGACGAAGTGAACCGACTCCTCGGCATCGCCGATGAGAAGGAAGCAGAGGAGCCGCACGAGGAGATTCCATTCCTCGTTGGTCAGGCAGTCGCAATCACCGAAGGGCCGTTCACCGATTTCAATGGAACGGTGGAAGAGGTGATGGCGGACAAGGGGAAAGTGAGAGTTTCTGTATCGCTCTTTGGTCGGCCGACGTCGGTCGAATTGGACTATTTGCAGTTGAAGGCGTACTAGCTGTCATCCTCCGCCGCTTCCAGCGGCGGAGGATCTACTGTGGCTACAGCGTGGCTTGTCACGCGGGACGCACAGTGACTGCCGAGTTGCTTGCTACTGGGTAGGGACGATAGATCCTGCGCTCGCGAAGCGAGCAGAGGATGACGGACAGTCGGCCACCACTCCGACTCTAATTAAGCCAGTGGGAGATCGACCGCCGGTACGACAGGCGGCAGTTCAAGGAGTTCTATGGCAAAGAAAGTCACGGGGTTCGTGAAGTTGCAGATCCCCGCGGGCAAGGCCAATCCTGCCCCTCCGGTAGGTACGGCGCTTGGTCCGCAGGGCATCAACATCATGGCCTTCTGCAAAGAGTTCAACGCTCGGACGCAGGGCCAGGATACGATTCTCCCGGTCGAGATCACGATCTACTCGGATAAGTCCTTCACCTTCATCACGAAGACGCCGCCTGCGGCGATCCTTCTGAAGAAGGAAGCGGGCATCGAGAAGGGATCGGGTCAACCGAACCGCACGAAGATCGGGAAGGTCACCCGCGCGCAGGTCCGCAAGATCGCTGAGATCAAGATGCCGGATCTGAATTGCGACACCATTGAGTCGGCGATGGCGATGATCGCCGGCGCTGCCCGTTCGATGGGAATGGAGGTCGTTGACTAATGCGCGAGCATGGAAAGAAGTACAACACCGCCGCCAAGAACCGCGACATCGCCTCGATCTATCAGCCGAAGCAGGCGCTGGAGATCGTGAAGAAGAGCGCGTTCGCCAAGTTTGACGAAACGGTGGAGATCGCCGTTCGCTTGGGCGTCGACCCGCGTCACGCCGACCAGGTCGTGCGTGGTACGGTCGTATTGCCGGCAGGTACGGGTAAGGCCGTCCGCGTGCTCGTCATCGCGGCGGGCGACAAGGCGCGCGAAGCCGAAGACGCTGGTGCCGACTTTGTCGGCGTCGAGCACATCCAGAAGATCAAGGATGGCTGGCTCGATTTCGACGTCCTCATTGCGACGCCGGACCAGATGGGTCAGCTGGGTCAGCTCGGACGCGTTCTCGGTCCGCGCGGTCTCATGCCGAATCCCAAGGCGGGCACGGTGACGTTCAACGTCGGCAACGCCGTCAAGGAAACGAAGGCCGGTAAGATCGAATTCCGCGTCGACAAGGCTGGCAATGTCCACGCGCCGATCGGCAAGGTCTCGTTCGGAATCGACGCGTTGGAGACGAACTTCACCGCATTCATGGATCAAATCGTCCGCTCCAAGCCGGCAGCGGCCAAGGGCGTGTACGTGAAGAACGTCTCGGTCTCCAGCACGATGGGCCCCGGCGTTACGATCGACATTAACCCGTACCGGGGCTGAGCCATGAAGCGATCCGAGAAAGAACAGCTCGTCGCCGAGCTGAAAACGAAACTCGAGAGTGCTACGGCGCTCTATTACACGGATTTCACGGGGCTGAACGTGAAGCGAATGACGGAACTGCGTCGTACGCTCCGGAAGGCGAACGTGGATTACGTGGTCATCAAGAACACGCTGGCTCTGCGCGCCGTAAACGAGAGTGGTCTCGTCGGCGAGCGCCTGCGTGGACCGACGGGCCTGGTGGTCACGAAGGATCCGGTGGGTGCGGCGAAGATCATTACGGATTTCGCCAAGGCCAACGACGCGCGTCCGGCAGTGAAGGGCGGCGTGTTCGAAGGCAAGCCCATCGACAAGGCCCAGGTCACGAAGTTGGCTTCGATGCCGTCGCGCGAGCAGATGCTCTCCGAGCTCGGTGCCAGCATGCAGGCGCCGATGGCGATGTTTGCCGGCGCCATGAACAGCCTGCTCCAGAACTTTGCGGGAGTTGTTGAAGCGCTTCGCGTTCAGAAGGAAGGGAGTGCCTGAAAGTCGGTCAGCGACCGACCCCAAGCTGTTAACTGACCGATCTATCGTTTGACCGACTTTTAATAACACCAGGAGATTTACGACAATGGCTACGACCATGAGCAAGGACGAGATTCTCGACGCGATCGGCAACATGTCCGTCTTCGAGCTCGCCGAGCTGATCGAATCGTTCAAGAGCAAGTTCAACGTCACGATCGCGGCTGCCCCGGTGGGCGGCGCCCCGGCCGGCGGCGGTGCTGGTGCGGCTCCTGCCGCAGTTGAAGAGAAGACCGAGTTCGACGTCCTCCTCAAGGACGCCGGTGGCAAGAAGATCCAGGTCATCAAGGTTGTTCGCGAAATCACGGGTCTTGGCCTCAAGGAAGCCAAGGATCTCGTCGATGGCGCGCCGCAGACCGTCAAGGCTGGCGTCTCGAAGGACGAGGCGGCCGGTATCAAGACCAAGCTGGAAGAGCAGGGCGCGACGGTCGAAGTGAAGTAACCGAGGTCGCTGGTCGCTGGTCTGAGGTCTCAGGGAAAAAACCTGAGACCACGGACCTGAGACCTGAGACCTTCGTTTCTTCCCTTCAGCCAAGCGCCTTTAGTGATCTCGAAACTCCGCGCACCACAAATTCTTGCAGTTCAGGGCCGTCGACGAGACGGACGCGCTACGACGCGTCCGTCTCGTACGACGTGCCTGTCTGTGGCCTGTTCCCGAGTGAACAATGCCTGATACGATCAAGCAGATTTCTTTCGCGAAGCTCGACCAGGGGATGGAAATGCCCCACCTCCTGGACATCCAGACGCGCGCTTTCGAGGCGCTGCTGCAACTGGACGCGGCTTCGCATGACCGCGAGGACATCGGACTGGAACGCGTCTTCAAAGACCTGTTCCCCATCACCGACGTCCACGAAAACTTCTCCCTCGAGTTCGTTCGCTACTCGCTCGGCGAGCCCAAGTACACCGTCGAGGAGTGTATCGAGCGTGACATGACGTACTCAGCGCCGCTCAAAGCGACGCTGCAGCTCGTCATCAACGAGGTCGTCAACGAGCAGAAGCGGCCACGCAACATCATCGAGAAAGAAGTCTATCTCGGCGAGTTGCCCCTGCTGACGCCGCTCGGCACCTTCGTCATCAACGGCGCCGAACGCGTCATCGTCAGTCAGTTGCATCGATCGCCGGGCGTCGTGTTCGAAGAATCGACGCACCCGAACGGACAGCGCCTCATCTCGGCGCGTATCATTCCGTTCCGCGGTTCGTGGGTCGAGTTTACCGTCGACATCCACGACGTCGTATACGTCCATATCGACAAGAAGAAGAAGTTCCCGGCCACCGCGCTCCTCCGCGCGTTCGGCTACGGGAGCAATTCGGACATTCTCCGCCTCTTCTTCGCCGTCCGCGAGCTGGATCTCACCAAGAAGCGTGAGAGCCGCACCGACGTGCGCGAAGTGATCGGCGCCATCATCGCCGAAGACATCGCGCTGCCGGGTGAAGCCACGGCCGAAGACGCGCCCAAAGCGCGCACCAAGAAGGCGAAGGCCGAGCGCGAGCGTTCCGAGAACGTGATGCTCGTGAAGGAAGGCGATGAGCTGTCCGAGGAGGTCTACAACCGTCTCCGCCGACAGAACATCGATACGATCAAGGTCTTTGCGTCGCACATGCGCATCGATCTGCGCGACGAACAGGACGCCATCGAGCGCGGTGAGCGCGAAGTGCGCCGTCGTCTGGCCGTCGACGTCGTCGACAGCGAAGGCGAAGTCATCGCCGAAGCTGGTCAGTCGCTGTCCGACACGCTGATCAAGAAGATCCGCAAGGCGGAGATCACCAAGGTGAACGTGTTCGTCGCCTCCGGCCGCGCCGAGTCGACGCTGATCAAGAACACGCTCGCCAAGGATCCGACGCACAGCGAAAAGGAGTCGCTGTCGCAGATCTACGCGCTGCTCCGTCCGGGCGACGCGCCCGACGCGCAGACGGCGAAGCAGGCGCTCGAGCGTCTGTTCTTCTCGCCGAAGCGCTATGACCTCGGCCGCGTTGGCCGATACAAGATCAATCAACGGCTCGGCATGAACATGCCGGCCGATTACACGGTGCTGTCGAAGGAAGATTTCGTCGAGATCGTTCGCTACCTCGTGGAACTCCACGAAGGCCGCGGGCACGTCGACGACATCGACCACCTCGGCAACCGCCGTATTCGTTCGGTGGGCGAGTTGATCGCGAATCAGTTCTCGGTCGGCTTGTCACGCATGGCGCGCCTGGTGAAGGAGCGCATGTCGATCAACACCGATCCAGAAAAGATTTCGCTCGACGACCTCGTGAACGCGCGAACGGTTTCGGCCGTCATTCAGGCGTTCTTCGGATCGTCGCAGCTGTCCCAGTTCATGGATCAGACCAACCCACTGGCCGAGTTGACGCACAAACGTCGTCTGTCGGCGCTTGGACCGGGCGGTCTGACGCGCGAGCGCGCCGGCTTCGAAGTGCGCGACGTGCACTATTCGCAGTACGGCCGTATGTGCCCGATCGAAACGCCGGAAGGTCCGAACATCGGACTGATCACGTCGCTCGCGTGCTATGCGCGAGTGAATGATCTCGGCTTCGTGGAGACGCCGTACCTCGTCGTGAAGAACGGCAAGGTGCTGAACGAAATCGCGTGGCTCGATGCCAACAAGGAAGAGGACGCGATCATCGCGCAGGCGAACTCGCGCGTCGATTCGAGTGGCCATTTCATTGGCGATCTCGTGCTCGCGCGTCAGCAGGGCGACGTGCCGCTCGTGCAGAAGGATCGCATCGACTACATGGACGTGGCGCCGGAGCAGCTCGTCTCCATCGCGGCCGCGCTCATTCCGTTCCTCGAGCACGACGACGCCAACCGCGCGTTGATGGGCTCGAACATGCAACGCCAGGCGGTCCCGCTCCTCAATCCCCGCACGCCGCTCGTCGGCACGGGTCTCGAGGAAAAGGTGGCCGTGGACTCGGGCGCCGTCGTCATCGCCAAGCGCGGCGGTGTGGTGTCGCGCGTGACGGCCGATGAGATCATCATCGACTCCGGTCCGGCGGAAGTGCGCAAGAAGGCGGGCGACGACGGCGCTGACCGTCCGTTGGCGCGTCTGACGCAGCACGACCGTTACCGCTTGAAGAAGTACTGGAGAACGAACCAGGACACGGCTATCAACCAGCGTCCGCTCGTCCGTCAGGGCCAAAAGGTCAATACGGGTGACGTGCTGGCCGACGGTGCCGCGACGGAAATGGGCCAGCTTGCGCTCGGCTCGAACGTCACGGTCGCGTTCATGCCCTGGTACGGACACAATTTCGAAGACGCCATCGTGCTGTCCGAGCGCTTGGTGAAGGACGACGTCTATTCGTCGATCCACATCCAAGAACTCGAATTGCACGTCCGCGATACGAAGCGCGGTCAGGAAGAGATCACGCGTGAAATTCCGAACGTTTCGGAAGAAGCGCTGCTCGACCTCGACGAGCGCGGTATCGTGCGCATTGGCGCGCACGTAAAGCCGGGCGACATTCTCGTCGGTAAGATCACGCCGAAGGGCGAGACGGAACTGTCGCCGGAAGAAAAGCTCCTCACGGCCATCTTTGGTGAGAAGGCGAAGGACGTGAAGGATTCGTCCCTCAAGGTGCCGCCGGGAATGGAAGGCGTCGTGATTGACGTCAAGATCTTCTCGCGCATCGAAGACCAGGTGGTCGAAAAGGATCGCGGCGAACGCATCGGTGAAGTGCGTCGCCTCGAAGGTGATGAAAAGATTCGCGTCAACGAAGTGCGCGACGGTGAGCTGATCGACGCCCTCGACGGGCAGGTCATCGCGCTGGCGCTCAAGAGCGGCACCGTGGAAGAGGCCATTCCGGCCGGTACCAAGGTGACGGCGGATTCGTTGCGCGACATGAAGCTGGCAACGATCGATCTCAAGACGCTGCGCGTCGAGAACAAGCGCGTGAACGAGCGCGTGCGTCAGATCATCGACGCGTCGAACGACGAAAAGGCGAAGATCGAGGAGAAGGCGGAAGAGCGCATCGACCGCATTCTCCAGCCCGACGAATTGCCGCCGGGCGTGATCCAGCTCGTGAAGGTCTATCTGGCCGAGAAGCGTAAGGTTTCGGTCGGCGACAAGATGGCCGGACGTCACGGCAACAAGGGTATCGTTGCTCGCGTCGTTCCTGAGGAGGACATGCCGTTCCTCCCCGATGGCCGCCCCGTCGACATCGTGCTCAACCCGCTCGGCGTACCGTCGCGAATGAACGTCGGTCAGATCCTCGAGACTCACCTTGGGTGGGTGGCGAAGATCCTCGGCTTCTATGCAAAGACGCCGGTGTTCCAGGGTGCCAACGAGCGCGAAATCGGTTTGATGCTCAAGATGTCCGGTGTGCTCTGGGCTGGACGCGCGCTCGAATTGCGCACGCCGGTTCCGACGATCACGGACAAGGAAATTCTCGGACTGCTCGCCGACATCAAGCCGAACCTGGAGAAGGAAGGCGAAGTGTTCGTGCGATTGCAGGAAGCAACGATCAACGATCTCGGTGGCCGGTCGATGTCGCAGGAGACCCGCGACCTGTTCCACCAGATTCGCGACTTCCTCGCCGCTGCGGCGAAGGAGTTGGCTGAACGCGAGACGACGGCGACGGACAACCAGATCACGTTCCACACTGGTTGGGTCGACGACGAAACGCAGACGGCATCGAAGCGCACCGAGTACAAGGCAGCGCTCAAGCATCTCGAGAAGCGCAAGGCGACGGATGCGGCTGGCCTGTTGAACGATCACGAGCTTCCGGCACTCGCCGCGATGCTCGGCAAGAAGTCCGAAGCGGATGTCGATGCGGCAGCGATCGAGCTGATGCGCCTCGGCGGTTTGACGCCGTTCGGAAAGGTTCGTCTGCGCGACGGCCGCAGCGGCGAGACGTTCGTGTCGCCGGTGACGGTCGGTGAGATCTACATGCTGAAGCTCAGCCACCTTGTCGATGACAAGATTCACGCGCGGAGCATCGGACCGTACTCACTCGTCACGCAGCAGCCGCTCGCTGGTAAGGCGCAGTTCGGCGGCCAGCGCTTCGGAGAAATGGAAGTGTGGGCGCTGGAAGCGTATGGCGCCGCGCACGTCCTTCAGGAAATCCTCACGGTCAAGTCGGACGACGTGAACGGTCGAAGCCGAGTATACGAGGCAATCGTGAAGGGTCAGAACCTTCCGGAGCCGGGTATTCCGGAGTCGTTCAACGTGCTCGTGAAGGAACTGCAGGCGCTCGGAATCAAGGTCACGATGGGCCAGAGCGTAGATGGCTTCTGGGGCACGGGGATCGACACCGGGACGTCGAGCAACGGCAATGGAGGCGAGGAGTAATTCATGATTGACTTCCGTAGCGTGCGCGAACAGCGCGCCAGCTCGTTCGACTTCATTCAGGTCCGCATCGCGTCGCCTGAAGAGATTCGCGGACCCAAGGACCCCAAGGAGCGCGAGCGCCTTGAACTCCAGGGTCTCCGCAATTGGTGGTCGTGGGGCGAAGTCACCAAGCCCGAGACCATCAACTATCGCTCATTCAAGCCTGAGAAAGACGGCTTGTTCTGCGAGCGAATCTTTGGGCCGGTCAAGGATTGGGAATGTCATTGCGGTAAGTACAAGCGCATCCGCTATCGCGGTGTGATTTGCGACCGTTGCGGCGTCGAAGTGACCCTGAGCAAGGTGCGCCGCGAGCGCATGGGTCACATCGAACTCGCCGTTCCCGTCGCGCATATCTGGTTTTTCAAGACGTTGCCGAGTCCGATGGGCAATCTCCTCGACATCACGCTGCGTGATCTCGAGAAGGTCATCTATTACTCGAACTACGTCGTCATCGAGAAGGGCGAGCAGGAAGTCGAAGTCAACCAGCTCCTCGATGAAGATGAATATTTGAATCTCCGCACCAAGGCGAAGGAAGAGAACGATACGGCCTTCATGGCTGATATCGGCGCGCCGGCCGTGCGTGAACTGCTCCGCCGTCTCGACGTCGACAGCCTCGCGGAAACGCTTCGCGCGTCCGTCGTCACCGAGACGTCGCAGCATCGTAAGAAGATGCTGCTCAAGCGTCTCAAGATCGTCGACGCGTTCCGCAATTCCGGTGATTCTGGCGACACGCGCAACAAGCCTGAGTGGATGATCCTCGACGTCGTTCCGGTCATTCCGCCGGATCTTCGTCCGCTCGTTCCGCTCGACGGCGGTCGCTTCGCGACCTCCGACTTGAACGATCTCTATCGTCGCGTCATCAACCGCAACAACCGCCTCCAGAAGCTCATCCTTCATCGCGCGCCGGAAGTCATCCTGCGCAACGAGAAGCGTATGCTGCAGGAAGCGGTCGACGCGCTGTTCGACAACGGTCGTCGTTCCAAGGCGATCCGCGGTCGCGGCAAGCGTCCGCTCAAGTCGCTGTCCGACATGCTCAAGGGCAAGCAGGGCCGGTTCCGTCAGAACCTGCTCGGCAAGCGCGTTGACTACTCGGGCCGTTCGGTCATCGTCGTGGGTCCTGAACTGCAGCTACACCAGTGCGGTCTGCCCAAGCTGATGGCGCTCGAGCTGTTCAAGCCGTTCATCATCCACAAGCTCGTCGAGAAGGGCATCGCCGAAACGGTGAAGCGCGCCAAGAAGATCGTGGAGCGTGAATCGCCGGAGGTGTACGAAATTCTCGAAGAGATCATTCGCGATCACCCGGTGCTGCTCAACCGCGCGCCGACGCTTCACCGCTTGGGTATCCAGGCGTTCGAGCCGGTGCTCGTCGAAGGAAAGGCCATTCGTATTCACCCGCTCGTCTGCGCGGCGTTCAACGCCGACTTCGACGGTGACCAGATGGCCGTACACGTTCCGCTTTCGTTCGAAGCACAGCTCGAGGCGCGTCTGCTCATGCTGTCGTCGAACAACATTCTCAAGCCGTCGGACGGACGTCCGGTCGCCGAGCCGTCACAGGACATCGTGCTCGGTTGCTACTTCGCGACCAAGGCGCCGGCGAACTTCAACACGGTCGATCTCAAGACGCTGCGCCGCTTCACCGACGTGGCCGAGATCGAAATGGAGCTCGCGCTTCAGCGTCTGACGCGCCACAGCGCCTTGTACTACTACGTCAAGGACGCCGATCAGGGCGACCGTTGGGAAAAGACGACGGCGGGCCGCGTGCTGTTCAACGCGATCGTGCCGAAGGAGCTGGGCTACAAGAACTTCGACATGAAGAAGAAGGCGCTGTCCGAGCTCGTCTTCGAGTCCTACCGCAAGGCGGGTCTCGCCGCGACGGTCAGCTTCCTCGATCGTTTGAAGGAATTCGGTTTCGCCAACGCCACGCGCGGCGGCGTTTCCATCGGCATTGAAGATCTCGAAATTCCGACCGCCAAGGCCGGATTGCTCGAGGAAGCCGAGGAGCGCGTTGAGCGGTTCCAGCGTGCTTACCAGACTGGTAACATCACGAACGGCGAGCGCTACAACAAAGTCATCGACACCTGGACGCACGCCAACTCCGACATCGCCGACGAGATGGTCAAGTCGATGCGCGAGTCGAAGCAGGGCTTCAATCCAGTGTTCATGATGTTCGACTCCGGCTCACGCGGTAGCCGCGATCAGATCCGTCAGCTGGCGGGTATGCGCGGACTCATGGCGAAGCCGCAGAAGAAGCTCACCGGTGGTATCGGCGAAATCATCGAAAGCCCGATTAAGTCGAACTTCCGTGAAGGTCTGTCGCCACTCGAGTACTTCACGTCGACGCACGGCGCTCGTAAGGGTCTGGCCGACACGGCGCTCAAGACGGCCGACGCAGGATACCTCACGCGTCGTCTCGTGGACGTCGCACAGGACGTGACGATCTCGGAAGAAGACTGCGGTACGATCCAGGGTCTCGAAATCTCCGCGCTGAAGGAAGGCGAGGATGTGATCGAGCCGCTCTCGGAGCGCATTGTCGGCAACTTCGCCGCCGAGGACGTCGAGGATCCGCACGAGTTGGATGAGTCGGGTCGTCGTACGCTCGTCGTCGAAGCCGGTCAGTTGATCGACGAAGAGAAGGCTGCCCAGATCGAAGAGTCTGGAATCGAAATGATCAAGATCCGCTCTGTCCTCACGTGTGAGGCGAAGCGCGGTCTCTGCCGTATGTGCTACGGCCGCAACCTGGCGACGATGAATGTCGTCGATCTCGGTGAAGCGGTTGGTATCATTGCCGCGCAGTCGATCGGTGAGCCGGGCACGCAGCTGACGCTGCGTACGTTCCACATCGGTGGAACGGCCGCTCGTATCGCCGAGCAGACGGCGCGTAAGTCGAAGGTTGCTGGTGTCATCGAGTACGGCGATCGCCTCATCGCGGTCACCAACCCCGAAGGCCAGCGCATCATCACGTCGTACGAAGGCGAGATTCTCATCAAGGCGTCGCACGACAAGAACGCCGCGATCGCCGCTCGGTTGCAGGTGCCGCTCGGCGCCATCCTCATGGTCGACGACGGGTCGGACGTGAAGCGCGAACAGGTGATCTTCACCTGGGATCCGTACACGAACCCGATTCTCGCCGACGTGGAAGGCACGGTTCGCTTCGTCGACATCGTCGAAGACGAGTCGGTGTCCGAGGAGCTCGACGAGCTCACCGGTCTCCGCCAGCGTGTCATCATCGAAGACCGCGAAAAGAAGCTCCATCCGCACATCGAGATCGTGCAGGAGAAGGGCGGAAAGGAGAAGCGCGTTCGCGACTTCATCATCCCGGCGGGCGCGCAGCTCACCGTGGAAGATGGACAGAAGATTCATCCAGGAACGATCATCGCCAAGGTCGGCCGCGAAGCGTACAAGACGCGCGACATCACGGGCGGTCTGCCGCGAGTCGCCGAATTGTTCGAAGCGCGTCGTCCGAAGGATCCGGCAACGATCTCCGAGATCGACGGCGTCGTGCGGTTCGGCGAAATCAAGCGCGGTAAGCGCGAGATCTACGTCGCGCCGATCAACCACGATGGTTCGCTCGACGAGACGCGCGAGGCACAGTTGTATGAAGTGCCGGCCGGTAAGCACTTGCGCGTGCACGAGGGCGACCGCGTCCGTGCTGGTGACCGTCTATCGGAAGGTCCGGTCAATCCGCACGACATTTTGCGGATCAAGGGACCGCGTGCGGTTCAGGAGTATTTGCTCAACGAAGTCCAGGAGGTCTACCGCCTCCAGGGCGTGAAAATCAACGACAAGCACATCGGCGTCATCGTCAAGCAGATGTTGCAGAAGGTGCGTGTCATGGAGCCGGGCGAGACGGAGTTCCTCGAAGGGGAGCACGTCGATCGTCAGGTCTTCCGCGATGAGAACGATCGGGCGAAGAAGAAGAAGGAATCGCCCGCATCGGCCGAGCCGTTGCTGCTCGGTATCACGAAGGCGAGCCTCACGACGCAGTCGTTCATTTCGGCGGCGTCGTTCCAGGAGACCACGCGCGTGCTCACCGATGCGTCGATTCGTGGCGCAAAGGACGATCTGCTCGGCTTGAAGGAGAACATCATCATCGGACACCTGATTCCGGCTGGTACGGGTATGTACCGGTATCAGGAAGTCGATATCGATATTGCGCAGCCGGAAGGGTTCGAGCCGCTGCCAACGATGTCGGAAACGCTGCCCAATGTTTTCTCGATGGCGGATGATGATGATTTCCCAGCGCTTCCGCGGCCGGGAGTGAAGGGAGGAACAGAGTAAAGAAGTACTGAATTGAAAAAGAACGGCTCTCCGAAAGGGGAGCCGTTCTTTTTTGAACGGCGCCGAAGGGCGCGCCGGCCGAACGGCGCGCCGGCCGAACGACGCACCGGCCGAACGACGCACCGGCCGAACGACGCACCGGCTGAACGACGCACCGGCCGAACGACGCACCGGCCGAACGACGCACCGGCCGAACGACGCACCGGCCGAACAGCGCACCGGCCGAACAGCGCACCGGCCGAACGGCGAACCGACGCAAGGACGCACGTCGCGGTGTTTGGCCGTCGCGGTGTTTGGCCGTCGCGGTGTTTGGCCGTCGCGGTGTTTGGCCGTCGCGGTGTTTGGCCGTCGCGGTGTTTGGCCGTCGCGGTGTTTGGCCGTCGCGGTGTTTGGCCGTCGCGGTGTTTGGCCGTCGCGGTGTTTGGCCGTCGCGGTGTTTGGCCGTCGCGGTGTTCGGCCGTTGCGCCGTTCGGCCGCTGCGCCGTTCGGCCGCTGCGCCCTCCAGCGATTGGGATGAATTGCTCCCGACCGCATTTCACAGATGACGTCCCTTCTGACCTTTCGCTCCATTGTTCCTTCGATCCTTTCATGGAGCACCAATGCAGTACGCACTATCGAGTCGAGGCAGACTCCTCGGCCATACCTCCCTCGATATCCCACACGTTCAAGATCACGTGCGATTGGGCTTCATTGACCCAACTGCAGAGGGACTTCGCCTGCTTCCCGACGCCACCGGCGTTCCCGCGGCGGCGCACGCTCTCGCCCGCGCCGCAAAACGGTTGGCGTACCGCGGATACTCGAGCCTCACCGAGTTCGCCGATTTTCGGGCCGCGTGCGATCGACGTGAAGCGCTGGACTTGCAGCTACGCGACGAGAACGGCGTGATTTTCGAGTGCCAATGGATCCAGATCCACGATCTGCAAGCATCGAGCATCGACGACGAAGATCTGGAGTTGATCGACGACGAGCCGATAGACCCTGAACTCCAAGCGTCGATCGATCACGACGTCGAACTACTCGAGTCGTCGTACGACGAGACACTGCCGTGGGAGCCTCCCGATGAGCGCTGGGAGACGATGCGGTATCACATGATGGTCTATCTCGGGACCCCCGAACACCTGCTCGAGATCGAACGTTGAGTTCGGAGCCTTCTCCAGCTTCGGCGACGACGGCCTCGCGCTACGCCTTCTCGCCCATGGCTGGATCGGTGATGCTCCATTTCCCCGTCTCGACTCGCCCGGCATACCGATACGCGAGGCCGGCAACCCGAACGGTGAAGTCGTACCAACCGTGAGAAGGCGCGACATCGATCGTGAGTGTCGCGGGTACTCCAGGGGCCGCGCGGAAGCGCTTCACCTGGGCGCCGTACGCCTCGTCGCGGACTTCGACGTCGCGAGTCGCTCCACTTCCACTGCTTACGATGAGATTCAGCGCTTCTTTCGCACCGTGGTCGATGATGATCCTCACATCGCCGCTGTCGCCACCGCGCGCGGAGAACTCTCGCATGAAGCCGTTCGGACCGTCGACACGCACGCGATAGTCGGCCGCGATCGGGATCGCGTCGCTCAGCGTATCACCCGCGCGCACGGCGTAGGCGCGGGCCGTCATTTCGCCAGCGCCGGAATATGAGTAAACGTTGAACGCTGCTCCTTGTGCGGCCGCACCGAATGCGTCGCGTCGCGCGGCCATCGCGAGGATCAGCGTCCCGTCACGGGCCTGGCCATTCACGACCAACTCGTAGGGCAACGGACAAGATGGTCTCGTTCCAGGCTCCTGGGCCGCGCCAATGTTGGTGCTGGTGATCGCTCCCTTGGTGAGCGGCGCACCCCCGTGCGGGCGATCCTTGAACTTCGCGGTGTGAATGCGCTCGACAGTCGCATTCCGGTCGAGGGGCGTTGGCAACTCGATGTGCTCGTCGTCGTACGGGCGAAAGGTCGATGTCAGGTCGCCGCAGACCACGCGCCGCCAGTCGCTGATGTTCGTCTCCTTGACCTGCTTGCCCTTGCCCGCCAACCACGTCTCGA
The DNA here is from genome assembly GCF_055379415.1 of Leucogemmata humicola. Taxonomy (NCBI): domain Bacteria; kingdom Pseudomonadati; phylum Gemmatimonadota; class Gemmatimonadia; order Gemmatimonadales; family Gemmatimonadaceae; genus Leucogemmata; species Leucogemmata humicola. Next base: position 4,369,751 of record NZ_AP040875.1, on the reverse strand, counting down.
TGAACTGAATGACCGACGTGTGGTCGAATACCTGTGAATTCACTGCGCCGCCGCGACTCCACGGCGACGCGATCACGAGCGGAACGCGGTAGCCCAGTCCGAGTGAACTCTCACGGCCATGAACGTTCGCCCACTCCGCGGTCGTATCGAGGCCAGAGGATGCACGTCCCGTTTCAGGCCGCGACGGATGTGGCGCGACGAACGGGGGAACGTGGTCGAAATAGCCATCGTTCTCGTCATAGCAGAGAATGAAGACGGTCTTCTTCCACACCTCCGGATTCTTCGTCAGAATGTCGAGCACCTCCGAGACGTACCACGCGCCGAACCACGCGGAACTCGGGTGGTCGGAGAAGTTCTGTGGTGCAACGAGCCACGATACCGCCGGCAGTGCACCAGCCGACACATCGCGTCTGAATTGATGCAGAATGTCGCTGCTCGGCACATTGATCTCGCGTTGCACCGCGCCATCGGTATACGAAAGCTTGGTGAGCGACCGATATTCTGGATCGGTGCTATTCGTAGTGAACGCCTTGAGGTGCAGCGCCTTCGAGCGCGCGGACAGTGCGTTCCACGCTGCGTCGGTGTATTTCCGACGTTCCGCTTCGGCGGTTTGTACGGCCACACGCAGCGCCGCGATCTCCTTCTCCAGTTTCGCTCTCGCATCGGCCGTGAGATTCGTTGCCGTCAGCGCGCGCTCTTTTTCCGCAATCTCCTTGGGCGCTTCGGCGAGAAAGATCGGCAGGTAAGTGCGGCGGCTCTTGGCGAACCGGATGTTGTACTGCGTGAACCATTCGATCGGATTGTCACCAAAACTGCCGAGCCAAGCGTCCGCTTCGCCGTGCAACCCGGAGTCCATGCTGATTTCGTTCTGATAGATCCGCCACGACACGCCCGCATCTTCGAGGCGTTCGGGGAATGTGGGCCACGACGCCTCGCGATCGTACACCGTGTCTTCGTTCATCACGCGGGCCACGTCTGCAGTGTCGCGGCGCACGTTGCCGGTCCAGAGGTAGAGACGGTTAGCCGTGGTACCGGTGAGCGACGAACAGAACGCCTGGTCGCACACCGTGAACGCGTCGGCAAACGCGTAGTAAAACGGAATGTCCGCGCGCGCGTAATGGCCGAGCGTGAAGGGCAGATCACGTTTTGGTTTGGCGATCAGCCACTTGTCGTATCGTCCACCGTTTCGTGCATCCACCTGATCGGGCCAGGTGTGCGGCAGTCCACCGATCCACGTCGCATTGGTCTGCGCAATGTCGAGCCGGAAAGGAGCGTACGTGTCGCCCTTCGCGTCCGTCTGAAACCAGACCGGATTTCCACTCGGCTGCACATGGGCGCGCGGATCGCGAAAGCCGCGCACGCCGCGCAGGGCGCCGTAGCTGTGGTCGAACGAGCGATTCTCTTGCATGAGAATCACCACGTGCTCGGCGTCGCGGAATGTCGTACCGGCGGCAGGATTGATCGCCAATGCACGAGCGATGGCGTCAGGGATTGAACCGCCGACGAAGGCACCGCTCGTGAGGAGGGCTGCGCTGTGGAGGAACTCGCGTCTCGTCTGCATGTGCTCAAAGAATGTCGATGCCGCGGACGTTACGCGAGCCCGCCCGCGAGAACCCGAGGAGCGTGTAACGACTGCGTCTCCTGACGGCTCCGCTTGATACTCCCCGTCGTCGGCAGTCTCTTAGACGAACGGCAGCCCACCCCTGGCCTTTACCCGCTCGCCTATGTCGATCCGCCTCGTGTTCGACGGAATTCGCGCCGACGCATCGATTGCGCTGCGATCATTGCGCGTCAATCTCGGTTTCACGTTCACCGTCGTCGCGTCGCTTGCACTGGCTGTCGGCGCGAGCGCAAGTGCGTTCAGCGTCGTCGACGCTGTGCGCTTTCGCGCGCTGCCCTTTGCCGATGCGGATCGCCTCATCGTGCTGTCGGAAACTCCGGCGAGCAAAGCGCCCGGAGTCGCTGCTGCGGCCAATAGTTGTAAGGCCGCGTGCACCGTATCGTTCACGACCTATCAAAAAACGCTCGCGCCCCATCGCTTTCAAACCATCGATGCGATCGCCGCGCACGTCTCTGGCGGAAAGGCCCTCACCGTGAACGGCGAGAGCGAAGTGGTACTCGGCACGTTGGTCTCGGACAATCTGTTTCCGTTGCTCCGCGCCACGCCGGAGCGTGGGCGGCTCTTCACCGCCGATGACAATCGACTCGGATCGGCGCCAGTCGCCATTCTCAGCCACGAACTGTGGGCCACGCGCTTTGGGCAGGATCCAGGAATACTGGGTACAGCAATTCAATTGAGCGACACGCGGTACACTGTGGTTGGTATCATGCCGCAGGGATTCGACTTCGAATCGGGATCGCGCTTCTGGCTCCCTGCAGTTCCGTCACTCGATCCAAGTACGCGTCCATCGATTCGCGCCGTCACGGTCATCGGCCGCCTGGCACGAGGCGCGACCATCGCGCAGGCACGCGCTGAGTTGGCGGGCGTCGAGGTCGATGCGGGTGAACGCCAGTCGGGATCGCAAGCGCGACTCGAGCTGTCTGCGCTGCCCTTGCGCGAGCGCTACACGGCGGCGACGCAGAACTACGATCTGATCTTCTTTGCGGTCGTCGTGTGCGTCGTGCTCATTGCGTGCGCGAACCTGACCAACCTTCTACTCGCTCGCGGTCTCGATCAGCGGCGTGAATTTGCTGTGCGCGCTGCGCTTGGCGCCGAGCCCCGGCGATTGGCTCGTCACGTGCTGGTGCAGAACGCTTTACTTGCCGTCGCAGGCGCGGTTGTGGGACTTGGATTCGCGGTCGCATTCCTCGCCGTGATTCGATCTCTCGCCGTGCTCGACACCTTCCGGCCGGCGGGAATGGACTATCGCATCGATGAACACGTTGTTGTGTTCGCCGCTGCGGTCGCGATCGTTGCGGCGGTCGTGATGAGCATCATTCCGGTGAAGCTCGTGCTCGGAGCCAATGCACAGGATGCGCTTCGTGAGAGCGCGTCGAGTGCACCAGGCGGTGAGCGTGGCACGCGCGCACAGCGACTCTTCGTCGCAGCGCAGGTGGCGTGCGCGGTGACGCTGCTCATCTCGGCGGGCCTCACCGTTCGCACGGTTTTTCGACTGTCACGCGCTGACCTGGGCTTCGCCGCATCGCAACTCGTTCAGGCGACGCCAAGTCTGCCGCACGATTGGCGCGTGAAGGAGAAGTATCTGCCAGCGATTGCGCGCATCGAGGATGCCCTCCGTGCGCTTCCTGGAGTCAGAACAACGTCGACGCGTGCAACGATCGCGCTCGGCTCTACGCGCGCTCCGGCACAGCTCACGCTGACTGACGCCCCGACGCCGCTTGCGCGCGACGTCACTCCGTCGAGCATCCTTGCCGTCGATTCCGCGTACTTCGATGCGCTTCGCATTCCGATCGTGCGAGGACGTGCTTTCGAGGTCACCGATCGCGACGCGTCCACACCAGTGGCGATCGTGAATCAGTGGGCGGCGAATCACTGGTGGCCTGGGCGTGATCCGATCGGTGCACAACTGCGCATCGATACGCTGCCCGGTCAGTCGGTGACCGTCACGATCATTGGCGTCGCGCGCGACAACAAGGCGGGGCGGGGAAGTCTATTGCTCGCGGGCGACGGCCCTGAGCTGTATCGCCCCTTCGCGCAGGCGCCGTCAGCATTTCCAACGTTCTTCGTTCGCCTGAACGGAGCCCTGGCACCCGTGCTTCGCCCAATGCGCGCTCAACTCGGCGAGATCGTGCTCAACCGACCGGTGTCGACGACCATCGTATCGGATGCGGTGAAGCAACAACTCGAGGGAGTTGCAACGACAGCACGCCAGATTTTCGCCTTCGCCGCGGTAGGACTGCTGCTCGCGCTCATTGGTGTATACGGCGTGCTTTCGTATTCGGTTCGCCGACGCACGCGCGAGCTAGGAATCCGTCGCGCGTTGGGCGCTTCGGTGCCGAACGTCTACAGACTCATCGTGCGTGATGCACTGATCGTGACCGCGCCAGGAGTCGTGATTGGCGTGCTCGGAGCGCTGTATGTCGGTCGCTTCGTTGCGCCGTTGTTGTACGGTACGCCAACGCACGATGTCGCAACCTTCACCGCGACCGTCGTGCTCGTTCTGATTGCCTCAGTCGCCTCCGCGCTGTTGCCGGCAACCCGCGCAGCGCGCGTTTCTCCGCTGACGGCAATTCGCGGGCAGTGAATCCGACATAGCGGGATGTTCAGCCTCCTTCGGCGGCCCGGGCGACGCGCCCTCCTGCGCTTTCGCGCTCGAGTGGACCGCTTCAAGCTCGCCAGCCGGCAGGTGGTACGTGATCGGCTGCTCGCCGATCCGGCGATCACAAGCGCCGTGCACGATCATGCTGCTGCAAACAACATCAGCGAAGCCGATGCGTGGGCGCGCGTCGCCGTCTACGTGAAGGAGATCGTCCCGTTCTTCAACGTCGTGGCGTACTACCAAGTCGGCTATCGAATCGCAGAACGCCTGTTGGGGTTGTTCTACAAAGTGGCGGTGGAGCACGAGAAGCCCGCTGCCCTCAAGGCGCTGCCGCGCGACGCGGTGCTCGTCTACCTGATGAATCATCGGTCGAACGCCGACTACATCCTCGTGAGCTACGCTCTCGCTGGACAGGTGGCGATCTCGTATGCAGTCGGTGAATGGGCGCGCGCTTTTCCGCTCGAGCACATGTTCAAAGCGTTCGGCTCGTACTTCATTCGGCGGAAGTATCGCGAGCCGTTGTACCACGTCGTACTCGAGCGGTACGTGCAGCTCATCACGCGCGAAGGCGTAACCCAGGGGATTTTCCTCGAGGGCGGGCTCACGCGCGACGGCCGATTGAAATCTCCGAAGATCGGACTCCTCGACTACGTACTCGGAATTGCGCGCGACCCGGCGTTTCGATCGCGCATTTACATCGTTCCCGTCGCGATCAACTACGATCGGGTGCTCGAGGATCGCTCGCTGCTCCGCGAATTGTCGTCCGTAAACAGGCGACGACTGTCGCGCCTTCGCCAATTCGGAGGCGTCGCTCGATACGTCTGGTGGAATGCGACGCGACTCGTTGCACGCCGCTGGAAGCGATATGGCCGTGCGGCCGTCACCGTTGGAGCACCAATTCCGATCGCCGACTGGTTCGCCGCGAACGCGGACTTGTACGACTTGCCGCGACCTGAGCGCTTGGCTCGTGTGCAATCGCTGTGCGACTCGGTCATGTCGCGCATTGGCGAATTGGTGCCGGTAACGCCGGTGCCGCTCGCCTGCGCCGCCATTCAGAGCTTCGACCGAGACTTCATTCCGCGGGCTGCACTGCTCGAGCGGATGACCGAGATGCGCGACGCTCTCGTCGAGGTGAATGGTCGCATCGTTCGACACGACGGCGGCATCGAGGACACCTTCGATCGCGCCTGGCGCATGCTGCGGATGCGGCGGATCCTCGCCGAGGTTGGCGATGGGTACATGGTTCTGCCACGCGGCCGGGAGCTCGTCAGCTATTACGCCAATAGCGTGGCCCACCTGCTTGGCCCATTCGAGCACGCCGTTCGCCTACGCGACTCCCTACCAATGAACTACGTCGCGCGACTCGGCTGATTCGCCCCGGTTCCATATTCTGGAACTAGCATGGCGCGCGCTTCCACGAACCGGGACGGTGCGAAAGGATTTGGCCATCTCCGGCGAACGATTGCTGACAATCGGTTGATCGAACGCTGACATCGTGTATGATGCCGGAAATTGGATAAAATTTCGAATTCATTGCGGGTATTGCACACTAGAGTAACAAATGCGACCATTCTGCCTCTCACCGTACGCGTGCCTCTGCAGGCAGCGGCGAAGACGTCGCCAACTGGATCGGCCACTCACGTTGCACCGACTACGCAACTAGCTACGCGGCACGACGACCAGTCGACTTCGCACGCATCCGAAATCCCATCCGCGAGGGAATCCCCCTCGGCACCATCAGCCCGCGTTCTTGGCGGGCAGACTTCCACCCAGCGTCCCCCACAAACCCGGTACCCCTCGTTATGAAGAAAAGAGTACTCATGGTGTTCATGGGACTGTTTCTTTCTGCGGCGCAGGTTTTTGCGCAGCAGAGAACAGTCACCGGCAAGGTGACGAGCGAACAGGGCGCCCCATTGTCGGGCGTGTCGGTCGTCATCAAGGGCACCAACTCGGGCAGCACCAGCGGCACGGACGGCAACTACTCCCTTCGCGCCTCGCAGGGCGATGTCCTGCAGTTCCGGCTCATCGGCACGGCTCCAGAAGAGCGCCGAGTCGGTGCTGAAGGCCAGATCAACGTCCAGCTTCGCCGCGTGGCTGCGTCGCTCGACGCCATCGTCGTGACGGCCATGGGCCAGACGGCATCGCAGCGCGAGCTTGGCACGGCGCAGCAGACGGTGCGCGGTCAGGACATCTCTGGCACGCAGCGCGAGAATTTCTTCAACGCGATCCAGGGCCGCGTCGCTGGTGTCGACGTGACGAGCACCTCGGGCGCACCGGGCGCGTCGTCGTCGATCGTCATTCGCGGCGTCAGCTCGATCAGCAGCACGAATCAGCCGCTGGTGATCGTCGACGGCCTGCCGCTCGACAACAAGACCACTAACACCGGCTCCTTGGCCTCCGACGCGCCGACGTCCGCGCTTGCCTTCAGCAACCGCAACGTCGACTTCACGAACCGCGCCGCCGACATCAATCCGGAAGACATCGAGTCCTTGACGGTCCTCAAGGGACCGGAAGCCTCGGCTCTCTACGGCATCGACGCGGCGAACGGCGCGATCGTCATCACGACCAAGCGTGGCCACTTCGGCTCCGGCGGTTTCGACTACAGCAACAGCTACCGCGTCGAGCAGGTGCGTGCGCACCCCGAAGTCCAGAACATGTTCGGTCCGAGCGGCACGCTCAGCGTGTCAGGTTCTGGCTACGGCTCGTACATCTACTTTGGCGCGCCGTACCCGGCGGGCACCAAGACCTACGACAACATTGGCAATTTCTTCCAGACGGGCGTCATGCAGCGCCACAATCTGGCGTTCAGCGGCGGCTCGCAAGACAACAAGGTCAGCTACCGCATCTCGGCCGGATCGACCAAGCAGGTCGGCGTCGTTCCGAACACGGGCCTCAACAAGATCAACCTGACGGGTTCGTCGCAGGGTCAGGTGACGCCCTGGTTGTTGGCTGACGTGTCGATGAACTACATCTACTCGAACAACGACAAGGCCTACAAGGGCGACGACAGCCCGCTCATCGGTCTGGTCGCGTGGCCTGATACGAACAATGCGGCCAACTGGCTGACGCCGGCCGGCACGCGCGCGCGTATCACGGGACTCTCGGCGGCTACGGAAGTCGACAACCCGTACTTCGCGGTCAACAAGAACAAGAGCAACAACAAGACGAACCGCATCAACGCGAACGCCGGCTTTACCCTCTCGCCGTTCTCGTGGGGCTACCTCAAGACCAACCTCGGCTCCGACGCGTATACGAGCCAGGACCTGATGCTGCGCCACCCCGAGAGCGCGATGGCCGGAACGACCAACGGCATTCTCGACATCAATGACGACGTCACGCGTAACCTCAGCGCCCTGACGCTCTTCAACGTCAACGAGCGGACGCTCGGCAAGGGGCTGTCGATCACCGGCTTCGTTGGAAACTCGGTGCTCGATCAGAAGTCGTCGGTCGACGGCTCAGAGGGCGTGAACTTCCTCGATCCGAATTTCATCTCGGTCAACAACACGCTGAGCAAGTCGAGTCGCACGGTCATCTCGCAGCGTCGTCTCGTGAGCGCCTTCGGTACGGCGACCGCCAGCTTCCGAAACTACCTGTACGTCACGGCCACGGGTCGTAACGACTGGACGTCGACCATTCCGAAGGGCGCGAACTCGTTCTTCTACCCATCGGTTTCGTCGAGCTTCGTTTTCACCGACGCGTTCCCGGGCCTTCAGAAGTACCTCACCGCCGGTAAGCTCCGCGCCGCGGTCGCCTCGGTGGGTCGCGACGCACCGCCCTACTCGTATCGCACGACGCTCGAAGGAAAGACGACGTCGTTCGGCGGTTACGGATACGGATTCACCGGACCGAACCCGCTGCTCAAGCCCGAGTTTGCGCACTCGTACGAATTCGGCACGGAGCTCAGCTTCCTCGACAACCGCCTCGGTGTCGACGCGACGGTGTACCACAAGCGGACGCAGAACCAGATCGTCCAGAACCTCCGCGAGAGCTACGGCACGGGCTTCATTCTCTTCAACTTGAACGGCGCCTCGACCGAGAACAAAGGCACCGAAGTTTCGGTGCGCGCCACACCGGTGTCGCAGCGCGACTTCTCGTGGGACGTGCTGGCCAACTTTGCGCGTGCTCGCGGCAAGACGGTTTCGCTGCCGAACGCGCTGCCTGAGTCGTACGTCTCCGACACGTGGTTGTACGGCAACGTCCGCAACGGTACGGAGCCGGGTCTCTCCACGATGTCGTTGACCGGGTTGTTCTATCTCCGCAACAACCAGGGCCAGATCCTGATCGATCCGACCACGGGTCTTCCGATCCGATCGACGACGTTCATCGACCACGGCTACGATCGTCAGCCGAACTTCACCATCGGTCTCTCGAACGATTTCCGCATCAAGCGCGCGACGCTGAGCTTCCTATTCGACATCCGAAAGGGCGGCGACGTGTTCAACGCGACCGAGCACTATCTCACGATCCACGGTCTCGCGACGAGCACCGAAGATCGCAACACGCCGCGCGTCATCGCTGGTGTGATTCGCGATGGTAAGGAAAACAGCGCGAACCCGACGCAGAACACGATCGTCGTCACGCCCGCCATTCAGACGGCGTACTACACGAGCATGAGCGAAGAGCCGTTCATCGAGAAGAACATCAACTGGCTGCGTCTGCGCGACGTGACCCTCAAGTACGCCCTGCCGGCGCGCTTCGGGAAGAACACCAGCGTGTTCATCACGGCGACCGACGTCTTCCTCTGGACTAACTACACCGGCCTCGATCCGATCGCGAACGGTAACGACGCGGCGGTCGGCGGTTCCGGCGGCGTCGGCATCGACTACGGCGATTTCCCAATTCCGCGCGGGATCAACTTCGGCTTCAAATTGAGTTTCTGAGGACACGACCGATGACTAGACGCCATATAACGGCCGCGCTCCTCGTAGGGGCCATGGGCCTCGCGACCGGCTGCGAGAAATACCTCGATGTCAACACCAACCCGAACGCTCCAGAGTCGGTGTCGGCGAATCTGTATCTCTCGCCGATGGAGCACTGGATGGTCACAGCTCCACAGTACGACGGCCGCTTCATCGGCCGGTACACCCAGCAGTGGATTCCCGCCAACGGCGTCACGACGCTCGGCACGTGGGACCGCATGGGCTACGATCCCGCCAGCGACAACGGCGCGGAGCAGTGGCGCGATGTGTACTGGTCGTTGGGCCAGAATCTCGTCGACATGATCAAGAAGGCCGAAGCAGAACAGCGCTGGGACATGGCTGGTGTCGGCTACTTCATGAAGGCATGGGGTTGGCAGGTGCTGACCGACATGCACGGCGAGATCATCATCAAGGAAGCGATCGATCCGACGCGCAGCGTGTTCGACTACGACTCGCAGGAGTTCGCGTACAGCGAAGTGCAGCGCCTGTTGGGATTGGCGATCACGGATCTCCAACGCACTGACGGCGCGGTCGACGCCACGTATCTCGGAAAGACGGACAAGATCTACAACGGCGATCGCACGAAGTGGCTGAAGATGGCGTACGGTCTTCAGGCGATGAGCCTCAATCACTTCACGAACAAGAGCACGTACAAGCCGGCCGACGTCATCGCCGCGGTGGACAAGTCGTTCACGAGCGAAGCGGATGATGCTCTGTTTGCTTACCCTGGTGTTGACCCCGCGTTTGCTGACATGAACTTCTGGGGCGCGCGTCGTGCGAACATCAACAACTACCGTCAGACGCAGTTCGTCGTAAACCTGATGAACGGCACTGATTTCGGAGCAGTGGATCCGCGCATGAGCCGTATGCTCGCGCCGGCGTCCGATGGTCAGTATCGCGGCGTCGACATCAACGTCGCCGGGTTCGGCGCGCTGCTGGCACCGCAGCAGCCGTTCAACTTCTTCGGCTACACCGGCACAACCGGTAGCCTTCTGCCGAGCCGGTACATCTTCGACGACAAGTCGAAGTTCCCGTTCATGACGTACGCGCAGCTTCAGTTCGTGAAGGCCGAAGCGGCGTTCCGTTCGGGCGACAAGGCCACGGCGCTGACTGCATACCGAAACGGGATTTCCGCGCACATCGACTTCGTCAACGCGCGAAATCTCGACAATAACCAAACGCCGGTTCAGATCACCGCGGCGGAAAAGGCGGCGTTCCTGGGCGATACGCGCATCGTTCCGACGGCTGCATCGTCGCTGACGCTCACGCAAATCATGACGCAGAAGTACATCGCGCAGTGGGCGTGGGGCCACAACGAACTGTGGATGGACATGCGTCGGTATCACTACACCGACAACGATCCGGCCACCGGAGCGCAGGTCTATCCGGGCTTCACACCGCCCACGAACCTGTATCCCGACAACGCGGGCAAGATCGCGCAGCGCATTCGTCCTCGGTACAACTCTGAGTATGTGTGGAATCTGGGAGCCTTGAAGGTCATTGGCGGCGACCTGCTCGACTACCACACGAAGCCCATTTGGATCACTCAACCGTAACCCAGCCATGACAAGACTCTCATTCTTTACGGCGCTGCTGGGCGCCGCGGTGCTCACGGCGTGCTCCAAAGACGGCGTTCAGAGCATCTCGGCCCCAACGACCGGCGCGTACGTCAAGTTCCACAACTTCGGCGTGAACACGCCGGCGATGAACTTCTTTGCCAACGACGCGAAGGTGACGGCGATCAGCTCCACGAGCTGCACGCCGGCCACCGTACCTCCCAATCCGCTCTGCGCGTCCAGCGGCATCGAAGCAACAACGGGCACCGCGTCGGGCGCGCTGGGCAACGGCGGTTTGTATTCGTCGATCGCAGCGGGCCAGGTGGCCTTCTCGGGACGAATCGCGACCACGCCAGACGTCGGTGTTTCGGCCGCGAAACTCTCGTCGACGATCGTTACCGGGAAGTACTACTCGTTCTTCACGAGCGGCTTCTACGATGCGACGGCCAAGACGGTTGACGGTTTCATCATCGAAGATCCGTTCTCGCCGGACATCGACTTCACCAAGTCGTCGGTGCGCTTCGTGAACGCGAGCCCGAACTCGGGACCGATGACGCTGTACGCAAAGAACACCGCAACGGGTGATTCCGTCGTGGTCGGATCGTCCATCGCGTACAAGAGCGGCGGCGCCTTCCTGAGCGTGCCCGGTAGCGTATACGATCTGACCGTACGCGCCCCTGGTTCAAACACCGCTCTCATCGTTCGTACGGGCGTCTCGCTGTCCCTGGCGAGAGTGTACACGATCACTGCGCGTGGTGACATGACGGTCACGTCTACGACCGCGGCGACTCGTCCACAGCTCGACGCCACGGCGAACCGTTAGATCCAAGCGATCGAGTTTGAGCACAAAGGCCCCGCCAATCGGCGGGGCCTTTGTCTTTCCCGGGTGACTATTCGTAAATTCTCATCGAGACGAACTCACGCTCGGTTCCTCGCGGGGAAGTAGCTTGGCGGGTCAGCCGAGAGGCCTTGCTTCACGCCGATAGTTCGATCGTCAGCGAGGACCTCGCTCAGTCCCGCCTCGAGACCATCGAGCGCGCGCTTCACAATATCCTCAGGGCTCGACTTCGGACCCTCGAGTGATCGCGCCAGGTCTGTATCCACGAACGCCATGTGCAGCGCCATGACCTGCGTGTGCTGCGCCGCCAACTCGAAGCGCAGGGAATTGGTCAGCGACCACGCTGCCGACTTGCTCGCCGCGTACGCCGCGAGACTACCACCGTTGATCCACGACACGATCGACAGCACGTTGACGAGCGCGCCGCCGCCGTTTGCCGCGAGTATCGGCGCGAACGCTTTGCTCATTCGAAGCGTGCCGAAAAAGTTCGTCTCGAGCTGCGCGCGGGCGACGTCCTCACTGTCTGGCGCGAGAAAACCACCCGCGTGGCCGATGCCGGCGTTGTTGATCAACAGCGTCACGTCGGCGAGGCGCGTTGCTGCCGCGGCGATCTGGTCCGGCTTGGTCACATCCAGTCGAATCCCCTCGACGCCGGGCGTGGTGATCGTCGAAGGGTCGCGGGCGCCAGCGTAGACCTTGCGTGCTCCACGCGCGAGTAACTCACGTGTGAAGGCCAGCCCAATTCCGCGGTTGGCGCCAGTGACCAGCGCGACGGCGTTCTTGATCTTCATGGTTGTCTCCTGGCGGCGGCATCGGCGAAACCCGGGCCAGCGAAGGCTAATTGCCACGGCTGCTTGGTATTGCGGCGTTGACAGCCTTTTTCCGATCAGGTACGTTTCCCAGTCTCCCCCGGCCACTTTCGGTCGGGGGAAGTGCATCCACGGGGCTATCCCGTTCGCATTTCTTCCGTCCTACATGCCAACGATCAATCAGCTCGTCCGACGGAGCCGCCGCGACCTGGCCAAGAAGGAAAAGTCGCCCGCGCTCAAGTCGAATCCGTTCCGCCGCGGCGTTTGCACGCGTGTGTACACGACCACGCCAAAGAAGCCGAACTCGGCCCTTCGGAAAGTCGCCAAGGTTCGCCTCACGAACGGCTTCGAAGTCATCGCGTACATCCCAGGTGAAGGCCACAACCTCCAAGAGCACTCGATCGTGCTCGTGCGCGGCGGCCGTGTGAAGGATCTCCCGGGCGTTCGCTATCACATCGTTCGCGGATCGCTCGACGCCTCCGGCGTCAACGGCCGCAACCAGAGCCGTTCGAAGTACGGAACCAAGAAGCCAAAGGCTGGCGCCGCGGCTGGAGGTAAGAAGAAGTGAGCCGCCGAAAAGGATCCGTAAAGCGCCCCGTCCTCGCTGACGCGCGCTACGACAGCCAGACCGTTTCGAAGTTCATCAACGCCATGATGCTCCAGGGGAAGAAGTCGACCGCTGAGCGCATCTTCTACGGCGCCATGGACCTCGTTGAAAGCCGCACGAACCAGCCGGGCGTGAACGTCTTCAAACAGGCGCTCTCGAACCTCAAGCCGGTCGTCGAAGTGAAGAGCCGCCGTGTCGGTGGTGCTACGTACCAGGTGCCAGTCGAAGTGCGTCCCGAGCGCCGCACGGCGCTGGCGATGCGCTGGCTGATCTCGTACTCGCGCGATCGCAACGAAAAGTCGATGCCCGAAAAGCTCGCCGCCGAGATCATCGCGGCGTCCAAGGGAGAGGGCAACGCGGTGAAGAAGAAGGAAGACACGCACCGCATGGCCGACGCGAACAAGGCGTTCGCGCACTATCGCTGGTAAGCTCGTAACAACCGAATCTCGGTTTGGTCTAAAGTCCCGTGGGCGACGCTGTCGCTCACGGGACTTTTGCTTGTGGAAGTAACTTCCATCACAATGGCTTTGTTGTTCGGCCATGCCGTCACGCGTCAATCACGTGATCGACTGACCGGCCCCAGCGCCGGGCATGGCGTTCGCAGAACAGGCGGCGTATCGTGAGCAAGAGTCGACCGTGCCGACGGTCAAAGGGATACCCATGAGCAAAGTGGCGCGCCGGAAAGAGTTGCTGGCCACACCAGCAATCTCGATGACCGCGATCATTCCCCCAGGCGATAACGGATCGAACACCGCGTTCGGGCCGCCGTCGCCGCCGCTGTGCTCACCCGATGGTCGCGCCGTGCGCGTCGTCCATATCGTGGCGGAGCTTGCGCCGTTCGCCCGAAGTGGCGGACTTGGCGAAGCCGTGAACAGCCTCGCGCGCTTTCAGTCGGCCAGCGGCATCCCGACGGCGATCGTCATGCCGTTGTACGACGCCGTGAAGGCGAACGCGCCGCACATCGAGCCGGTCGGGCCCGCATTCCGTGTGCAGGTTGGTCCGCGCTCTGAAGAGGTTCGACTTTGGCGGCTCGTTGTTGCGCCTGATCATCCGCTTGCGAGCACCGCGGTCTACTTCATCGAGAGCGAGGAGTACTTCGCGCGCCCGTACATCTACGGTCCTCCGGGAACCGACTATCTCGACAACGGCCGACGGTACGCGTGCTTCACGCTTGCCGCGCTCAGTGCGTTGCCGACGATTGCCGGCTCGGAGCCGGTGCTCGTCCACGCACACGATTGGCACACGGCGCTGGCGCCCGTCTATTTGCGAACCAGCCTGGCGTCGGACGAACGCTTCCGCCGCGTGAAGGTCGTGCTGTCGGTGCACAACGCGGGATTCCAGGGGCATTTCCCCCCTGAAGCGATGGCCGACCTCGGTGTTCCGGCGGCGCTATTCAATTGGCGTCAGCTCGAGTGGTACGGCCGCATGAATTGGCTCAAGGGTGGACTCGTCTTCGCCGACGCGGCGACCACCGTGAGTCCCACGCACGCCCACGAACTGCGAACACAAGCCGGCGGTTTCGGTCTCGATGGCGTGTTCGTGTCGTTGCGCGATCGGTTTGTTGGAATTGCAAACGGCATCGACCAGCAGCTGTGGGATCCCGCCACCGATCCGATTCTCTCGTGCAACTATTCCGTCGACAACCTCGCCGGTAAGATCGAGTGCCGCGAGTCGCTGCAGCGCGAGATGGGTCTCCGTCCGACCGACGAGATGCCGATCGTCGCCATGAGCGCGCGTCTCGTGTCGCAAAAAGGACTCGATCTCATCCTCGGCGATCCCGCATACTTCGCGTTCGACGCGCAATTCGCCTTTCTCGGAGCGGGCGAGCCGCGTTATGAGGAAGCTCTAAAGGCGATCGCCAACCGCGCACCGAACCGCATCGTCGTCGAGACGCGGTTCAACGATGCACTCGAGCACCGACTGCTCGCGGGCGCCGACATGTGTCTCATGCCGTCGCAGTACGAGCCATGCGGGCTCACGCAGATGCGCGCGCAGCGATACGGCACCATCCCCATCGCGCGGCGTGTTGGTGGCCTCGCCGATACGATCGAAGACGGCGTGACGGGTTTCCTCTTCGACGATTACACGCCCGCTGATTTCACGCGTGCAGTGGCTCGCGCCATCGATCAGTTCGAAGAACCCGATGGTTGGTTTGAAATGATGCGCTCGGCGATGAAGCGCGATTTTGGCTGGGAGCAATCCGCCAACAAGTATCTCAACGTGTACCGTCGCGTCGTCGGACACGGAGTGCTGGCCACGCACTAGCGGCCCGATGCGGCGCCCCTGCGCGCCGCGGCCGAGTTGGTCACATCGACTTTAGGATTCCGTCGAAAACCAGAGGCCGCGCCAGGCATCTGGCACGAACTTCGTCTAGAGAATCGATACCGGGTCGGCGTGTGGGGTGGGGACGAGGTGCGGGGAGCGAACGGAGCTCAGGCGCGGTCGGACCAAGGAAGCACGAAGGATTGCAGGCGCAATTCGGAACGAAACCCGGTGACATCGTTTCGCTCTCGAGGTGCACCATGGGGCTTCATTTCATTTGCCGCGCGGCGACGACCGCAAGCGTCGTGTTTGCCGCACTTAGCATTCCACTCATCGCTGGCGCGCAGATCATCGTTCGCGGCGTGCTGTACGATGATGAAACCGGCGCGCCGGTTCGCGGAACGGTAATGCTCGTTGATCCGACCAAGGATACACCTGTCGTCTACAGCGCAACCGACTCGCTCGGCCAGTTCTCGCTGCAGGCTGCCAACGGTGTCTATCAGATCGCGGCGATTCGCCCCGGGTATACCTCGGTGCTGTCGGTTCCGGTTCCATTCGAGAACGGTGAACAGCTGACGATTCGCATTCCGATTGCCGTGACCGGCGACCCGCAGCATCGGATTGGCGTGGTGGAGCGTCTCAAGGGTGGTCAGAACACGACGCGTCAGGCCGACGGCAACCGTCGCGCAAGTGTGCCTGAATCCTTCCGAACCCGTCGTGCGGTGGGGACGGGTCTGCAGTTCGACCGGGTGGGCCTGGAAAAGGCCAACGTGGCGACGCTCGGTGAGTTCCTCCAGCGGGTCCCGGGGTTCAGCGTGGGCAATCCGGCACTCGCGTCGACGATGCAGATGACGCGGGGCGGAGCGGGCACGACCGTAAGCAATGGGAATACGATGTCGGCCTGTCACGTCGGCTGGTTCGTGGATGGGCATCGGATGGATATCGCCGGCAGCGCGGATCCGGCCACGGATGCGCTCGGTACGATGCAGCTCGAGTCGATCGAGGCGGTGGAGGTTTTCCGGGGAGTGGCGGAGATGCCGCCCGAGTTTTCGGCGCCTGACCTCCGTTGCGGCGCGGTGGCGATCTGGATGCGCCGAGGGTAGGTCGTTTAGGGACGGTGTTAGGTTCGTAGCGGGGCGCACTGGCTGAGGCCGGTGCGCCGCTTTCGTTGCGGTGGGACGCAAAAGCTTGCAGCCTCGGAGCCTGGGGCGTTGACACCGGGCCAATTGCCAATAAATTCAAGGGGCTACAGGATTTTGGTGCTCGTCACCGAACTCGTGTAGCGCGACGTACATCGGCGAAACTGCGCGCCGACTCTTATGGGCCTGCACTACGCAGGGGCCTGCTCCGGTCTTGGCGACTCACTCGAGTGCCTCGACTCCCGAAAAGAAACGCAGGACAATTCAACGTCGAAGTCGTCTCTCGCGCCTTGTGTGCGGGAATCAGCGATCTCGGCGCGCCGTGGGTCCCCACTCGTGCAGCAGCGATGAGTGCACCCGGCGATGGCGGATGGACACCGCCCTCTTTCGAGAGGGGCCCGGTCCACCCGCGTTTTTGCTGGTGGAAGTTGCGCGTCGTAGGTGTTCGATAAGAAGTCTTCGTTAAAACAACTCAGATCCCTTGGCGCTTTTCGGCGCCTGTATCTAGCAGCTCAGCTCATATCTATGCCTAGATCCACCTCGCTCGATCATTATCGCAATATCGGCATCATGGCCCACATTGATGCCGGTAAGACGACCACGACCGAGCGCATCCTGTACTACACCGGTAAGGCGCACAAAATCGGCGAGGTGCATGAAGGCACCGCGACGATGGATTGGATGGAGCAGGAGCAGGAGCGCGGCATCACGATCACGTCTGCCGCGACGACTGCTTTCTGGACGCGCTTTGGCACCGAGTACCGCATCAACATCATCGATACGCCGGGACACGTGGACTTCACGGTCGAGGTGGAGCGTTCGCTCCGCGTGCTCGACGGTGCCGTCACGCTGCTCGATTCGGTCGCTGGTGTCGAACCGCAGACCGAAACGGTGTGGCGTCAGGCGGATCGCTATGGCGTTCCGCGCATCATCTTCTCGAACAAGATGGACCGCACGGGCGCTGACTTCGATCGTTGCATGCGCATGATCAAGGATCGCCTGTCGAAGGACGCGTTCCCGCTGCAGCTGCCCGTGGGTTCGGGCGAGCTGTTCACCGGCCACATCGACGTCCTCGAGCGCAAGCAGTACATCTTCGACGAAGAGACGCTCGGCAAGACGTTCACCGTCGTCGACGTTCCCGCGGAGTACAAGGACGCCGTGGAAGCGGCGCGCCATGCGGTGATCGACCATGCGGTCGCGCAGGACGACGAATTGATGGAGAAGTACCTGAACGGCGAAGAGCTGACGATGGACGAAATTCGTCGCGCGATTCGCAAGGCAACGGTGACGGGTAAGATGATTCCCGTGCTGTGCGGCGCGTCCTTCAAGAACAAGGGCGTGCAGGCACTGCTCGACGCGGTCATCGACTACCTGCCGGCGCCGGTCGACGTCAAGGCGATCGAGGGACATCTCCCGCACCACGACGAGCACAAGGCGGAGCGTCCGGTGTCGGACGATGCGCCGTTCGCGGCGTTGGCGTTCAAGATTGCGACCGATCCGTTCGTCGGAAAGTTGACCTTCTTCCGCGTGTACTCGGGCGTGCTCAAGTCGGGCTCGTACGTCTACAACTCGACGAAGGACAAGCGTGAACGCGTGAGCCGTGTGCTGCAGATGCACGCGAACAAGCGCGAGGAAATCGAGGAAGTGCGCGCCGGCGACATCGCGGCCGCGATCGGCCTCAAGGACACGCGCACCGGCGACACGATGTGCGATGATGATCATCCGATCATCCTCGAGGCAATGAAGTTCCCGAACCCCGTCATCGACGTCGCGATCGAGCCGAAGACGAAGGCGGACCAGGACAAGCTCGGTATCGCGCTGGCGAAGCTGTCGGAAGAAGATCCGACGTTCCGCGTTCACACGGACGAGGAAACGTCGCAGACGATCATCTCGGGAATGGGCGAGTTGCACCTCGAGATCATCGTCGACCGCATGATGCGCGAATTCAAGGTCGACGCGAACATCGGTCGTCCGCAGGTCGCGTATCGCGAAACGATCCGCAAGCGCGTCGAGAAGGTCGAAGGGAAGTTCATTCGTCAGTCGGGCGGTAAGGGTCAGTACGGCCACGTGGTCATCAACATGGAGCCGTCCGAGACTGGCGCGGGCTTCATCTTCGAGGACAAGGTCGTGGGCGGCGTGATCCCGCGCGAGTACATCGCGCCGGTCGAGCAGGGGATCAAGGAAGCGTTGGAGAACGGCATTCTCGCCGGCTATCCAATGGTCGATGTGAAGGTCGAGCTGGTGTACGGCTCGTACCACGACGTCGACTCGAGCGAAATGGCGTTCAAGATCGCGGGATCGATGGCATTCAAGGAGGCGGCCAAGAAGGCGCATCCGGTGCTGCTCGAGCCGATGATGAACGTGGAAGTGGTCACGCCCGATGCGTTCATGGGCGACGTGCTCGGCGATTTGTCGTCGCGGCGCGGCAAGATTGGCGGCATGACGCAGCGAGGCGAAGCGCAGGTGATCGCCTCGACGGTGCCGCTCGGTGAAATGTTCGGGTATTCCACGAAGCTCCGCTCGATGTCGCAGGGGCGCGCGGTGTACTCGATGGAGTTCGCGCACTATGACGAGGTGCCGAAGAGCAAGGCGGAAGAAATCGTCGCGAAGGTCAACAAGTAAGCACGCAGGACTGAAGGCGCTCGGCGCTCGCGGGCTTGGCGCTAGAGATTCGGAAGTAGGTTTTTTTCGTCGAACGCACCTCCTTTTTTCTAGCGCCTAGTGCCTAAGTGCCTAGCGCCTGAGAGTAGTAGCAGAACCAACCAACAAGGGATCAGTTCAATGGCAAAGGCAAAGTTCGAGCGGAACAAGCCGCATGTGAACGTCGGCACGATCGGCCACGTCGACCACGGCAAAACGACCCTCACGGCGGCGCTGACCAAGGTGTCGGCGGATAAGGGTTACGGCACGAAGTACGTGGCCTACGACGAAGTCGCGAAGGCGTCCGAATCGCAGGGACGTCGCGACTCGACGAAGATTCTGACCATCGCGACGTCGCACGTGGAATACGAGACGCCCAACCGTCACTATGCCCACGTCGACTGCCCAGGTCACGCCGACTACGTCAAGAACATGATCACGGGTGCCGCGCAGATGGACGGCGCGATCCTCGTGGTGAGCGCGGTCGACGGTCCGATGCCGCAGACGCGTGAGCACATCCTGCTCGCCCGTCAGGTCAACGTGCCGCAGATCGTCGTGTTCCTCAACAAGTGCGACCTCGTGGAAGATGCCGAGCTCCTCGACCTCGTCGAGCTCGAAGTCCGCGAGCTGCTCAGCAAGTATGACTATCCGGGCGACGAGACGCCGGTGATTCGTGGTTCGGCCATCGGCGCCATCAACGGCGACGCGGCCTGGATTGCGAAGCTCGAAGAGCTGTACAACGCTCTCGATACGTACATCCCGGAGCCGGTTCGCGAGATCGACAAGCCGTTCGCGCTTCCGGTCGAAGACGTGTTCTCGATCACGGGTCGCGGCACGGTTGCCACGGGTCGTATCGAGCGCGGCATCATCAAGGTCGGTGAAGAAGTCGAACTCGTCGGCTTCGGCACGGACAAGAAGTCGATCGTCACGGGCGTCGAGATGTTCCGCAAGCTGCTCGATCAGGGCCAGGCTGGCGACAACGTCGGTCTTCTGCTCCGCGGCGTCGACAAGAAGGAAATCGAGCGCGGTATGGTCTTGGCCAAGCCGGGTTCGCTCAAGCCGCACACGAAGTTCGAGGCGGAAGTCTACGTGTTGAACAAGGACGAAGGCGGCCGTCACACGCCGTTCTTCAAGGGCTATCGTCCGCAGTTCTACTTCCGTACGACGGACGTCACCGGAAACGTCGAGTTGCCGGCCGGCACCGAGATGGTCATGCCGGGCGACAACATTCAGATGACGATCGAGCTGATCACGCCGATCGCCATGGAAGAGCAGGTACGCTTCGCCATCCGTGAAGGTGGTCGTACGGTTGGTGCAGGCGTCGTCACCAAGATCCTCGCGTAAAAGGTCACTGGTCGCTGGTCTGAGGTCTCAGGGTTTCCCCGAGACCTCAGACCAGAGATCCGAGACCTCGAGAATATTTCTCTAAAGAGATCGCAATCATGGCAGGCAGAATTCGCATCCGTCTGAAAGCCTTCGATCACGCAGTCATCGATCAGGCGTCGGCGGACATCGTTCGGACGGCGGAGAAGACGGGCGCTCAGGTGTCCGGCCCGATTCCGTTGCCGACCAAGACGCAGCGCTGGACGGTTCTCCGTTCGCCGCACGTCGACAAGAAGTCGCGCGAACAGTTCGAGCTGAAGACGCACAAGCGTGTGATCGACATTCTCGATTCGCGAGCGCAGACCGTAGATGCGTTGACCAAGCTGGATCTTCCGGCCGGCGTCGATGTGGAGATCAAAGTCGAGTAGTCGTTTGTTAGAAAGTTCGTACTGGATTAATCGAGTTTGGTTTTGATGGCGTATTCTTTCGGTCACAGGTCGCAGGTCTGAGGTCGCAGTTTCCCTCAGACCACGGACCAGAGACCTGAGACCTCCACAAGCCAGACCACAGTCCAACTGCTATTAAGCCACGACGGCTGGCAGTGACTCCGAGGAGCTATACAGTGATCGGTATCATCGGTAAAAAGCTGGGCATGACCCAGATCTTCAATGAGCAGGGGCAGCAGATCCCGGTAACGGTGATCGAGGCTGAGCCGAACCCGGTGCTCGCAGTTACGGACAAGGCAAAGGCTGGCCACGCATCGATCCAGCTCGGACTCGGCACGTCGCGTCTCCGCCGCGCTGCGGCGAAGGGCGAGAAGGCTGCTCCGAAGGGACATCGTGCGACGCTGGCTGAAGTCGGTCACGCGAAGAAAGCCGGACTCGACGCTCCGCCGCGCATCCTGCGCAGCGTTCGACTCGACGAGCCGGGCAACGCGAAGATCGAGATCCCGACGTACAACGTCGGCGACGTGGTGAAAGTCGACGTGTTCAAGGTGGGCGAGACCGTCAAGGTCACCGGCACCTCGAAGGGACGCGGCTTTCAGGGCGTCGTGAAGCGCTACGGCATCGGTGGTGGTCCGAACACGCACGGCAACACGAAGCATCGGCGTCCCGGCTCCATCGGACCTGGCACCGATCCGTCGCGCGTCATCAAGGGCAAGAAGATGCCTGGACACTACGGCGATGCACAGCACACGCAGACTCACCTCCGCGTCGAGAAGATCGATACGGAACGCAACCTGATCTACATCCGCGGTTCGGTCGCCGGTAAGCCGGGCGGGATCGTGATCGTGCGCAAGCAGGGTTAAGGGTACCCCTCATGGCTGACAACACGACAGCAACATCGTTCCAGGCCGCGGCCTACACGTCGCAGGGGACTGCCCGCGAGAAGATCGCGCTCCCCGAGGCTCTGTTCGACGGCACCGTGAACATGCCGGTGATGCACCAGGCGGTGAAGGCGTTCCTCGCCAACCAGCGCCAGGGCAACGCGTCGACGAAGATTCGCAAGTACGTCACCGGCGGTAATCAGAAGCCGTGGAAGCAGAAGGGCACCGGTCGCGCTCGCGCCGGTTCGACCCGCGCTCCGCACTGGGTGGGCGGCGGTACGGTCTTCGGACCGATTCCGCGTAGCTACGCGCAGTACGTGCCGCGTCAGGTTCGCGCCCTCGCTCGCAAGAGCGCGCTCAATGCGCGCGCCCGCGAGAACTCGATCTTCGTGATCGACCGCTTCGACTACGATGCACCGAAGACGTCGCGACTCTCGTCGCTCGTCGTCCGCCTCGGTCTCGCCGATAAGAAAGTGCTCATCCTCACCGACGGCGCCAAGCCGAACGTGTTCCTGAGCGGCCGCAACCTCACCACCGTGCACGTCATGCCGTACAGCGACGTGTCGACGTACCACATTCTGTGGTCGGACGCGGTGTTGATCGAAGCTGGCGCGCTCGGACAGACGCTCGCGCCGATCGCTGAAGAGCGTGAAGCTGCCGCGCCGAAGCGCAACGCTGCGGCGAAGAAGCCAGCTGCCAAGAAGGCTGCGGCGCCCAAGGCTGAAAAGGCTCCCGCCAAGAAGGTTGCGGCCAAGACTGCCGCCAAGAAGAGCGCGAAGACCGCGCCGGCCGCGAAGAAAGCGGCTGCCAAGAAGCCGGCTGCAAAGTCGGCGAAGAAGAAGGGGAAGTAATCAATGCCTACCCTACATCGCACGATCGTGCGTCCGCTGATCACCGAGAAGAGCTCCGCGGCCTATCAGGCCCGTGGCGAGTACACCTTCGAGGTGCACGTCGACGCGTCGAAGCCGCAGATTCGCTCGGCCATCGAGCAGCTGTTCGGCGTGAAGGTGACCGGCGTGTGGACGTCGAACCAGCGCGGCAAGGAAAAGCGCATGGGCAAGACCGTCGGCCGTCGCGCCAATTGGAAAAAAGCAATCGTGACGCTCCGCGAGGGTGACACGATCGAGATCTTCGAAGGCTGAGCGCGGAGCGCATAAAACCATGGGAATTCGTCAATTCAAGCCGGTGACCAAGGGCACGCGTTTTCGTTCGGTGTCGGATTTTTCCGACATCACGAAGACGACGCCCGAGAAGTCGCTGCTCGAGCCGATCAAGAAGAGCGGCGGGCGTGACAATCACGGTCACATCTCGATGCGCCGTCGTGGCGGTGGCCACAAGCGGCAGTATCGCATCATCGATTTCAAGCGCAACAAGCACGGCATCGTCGGCACGATCACCTCGATCGAGTACGATCCGAACCGCTCGGCGCGTATCGCGCTGGTGACGTACGCGGATGGCGAGAAGCGCTACATCATCCACCCGAAGGGCCTGAGCGTCGGCGACAGCATCACGTCGGGTCCGGGCTCGGATATTCGTCTTGGCAACGCGCTGCCGCTGGCGGAAATGCCGCTGGGTACCGCTGTGCACAATGTCGAATTGAAGATCGGTAAAGGCGCGCAGCTCTGCCGTTCGGCCGGAATGTCGGCGCAGGTCGTCGCGAAGGAAGGCGAGTACGTGACGCTCCGCATGCCGTCGTCGGAAATGCGGTTGATCCATGCCAAGTGCTACGCGACGATCGGCACCGTCGGCAACGAGGAGCACGAGCTCGTGTCGTGGGGCAAGGCCGGTAAGACGCGTTGGAAGGGTCGCCGTCCGAAGGTTCGCGGCGAAGTCATGAACCCGGTCGATCACCCGCACGGTGGTCGTACGCGCGGCGGACGCAACGTCGTCAGCCCGTGGGGCAAGAAGGAAGGCGTGAAGACCCGCAACAAGAAGAAGTCGTCACAGCGCCTCATCGTCCGCGGCCGCAAGCGCGGCAAAGCGACTCAATAAGGTATCGATTCCCATGGGACGTTCAGTCAAAAAGGGTCCGTTCGTTCAGGAAGCGTTGACCAAGAAAGTCGATGCGATGAACGCGAAGAGCGAGAAGCGGGTGATCAAGACCTGGTCGCGTGCGAGCACTGTGCTCCCCGAGTTCGTGGGACACACGTTCGCCGTGCACAACGGGAACAAGTTCATCCCCGTCTACGTGACGGAAAACATGGTCGGCCACAAGCTCGGCGAGTTCGCGCCGACGCGCCTGTTCCGTGGACACACGGGCCAGAAGGCGGTCGACAAGAAGGCGCCGACGCCGGCGGCTCCGGCCGCTCCAGCCGCGCGCGGAGGTAAGTAAATGAGCGCCAAGAGTAGTGCGCGTGCGGAACGCCACGTCGCCGAGCGCAAGTTGGAGGGTCCGCAGGCGACCCAGCGCTCCACGCGCCAGTCGCCGTACAAGATGCGCCTCGTCATCGACGAGATCCGCGGGAAGAGCGTGAACGACGCGCTTGCCTATCTCGCGTTCTCCAAGAAGCACGCGGCCAAGCAGATCGAGAAGACGCTGCGCTCGGCGGTTGCGAATGCTGAGCATTTGGCGCGCGAAGGGAACACCTCACTCGACGTCGACGCGCTGTATATCACGCGCGCCGTCGTGAACGAGGGCCCGAAGCTCAAGCGGTTCATGCCTGCCGCCATGGGACGCGCGACGCCGATTCAGAAGCGCACGAGTCATATCGAAATCCGCCTCGCCGAAAAGACGGGGAAGGCCGCGAAGACCGGGAGAAAGCGCTAATGGGACAAAAGACACATCCGGTCGGTTTCCGACTCGGCATCTCGAAGGATTGGAAGTCGCGCTACTACGCGGGTCGTGACCTGCCGGCGTTGCTTCGCGAGGACGAACTCCTTCGTAAGTATTTGAAGGCTCGCCTTGGCCATGCGGCGATCGCGGACATCATCATCGATCGCAAGCCGGGCAAGGTCGTCGTCACGCTGCACACCGGTCGTCCGGGCGTCGTGATCGGCAAGAAGGGCGCGGAAGTCGACAAGCTTCGCGACGAGCTCGCGCACCTCACGGGCAAAGAAGTCGGCATCAACGTCGAAGAGATCAAGCGTCCCGAGCTCGAGTCACAGCTCGTGGCCGACAACATTGCGAGTCAGTTGGCGCAGCGCATCTCGTTCCGTCGCGCTATGAAGCGCGCGGTGCAGAGCGCCATGCGCATGGGCGCGCAGGGCATCAAGATCAAGTGTGGTGGCCGTCTGGGCGGCGCTGAAATCGCGCGCGTCGAGGGTTATCACGAGGGCCGCGTTCCTCTTCATACGCTGCGCGCCGACATCGACTACGCGACGTCGACGGCAAAGACCACGTTCGGCACCATCGGTGTGAAGGTCTGGATCTTCAAGGGTGAGAAGGTCGAAGACCGCCGTGGTACCACTTATTCCTCCGGCATGTAAGGAGGCGATTGAACAATGCTGAGTCCAAAGCGCGTCAAATTCCGTAAGCGGTTTAAGGGTCGAATGACTGGTCTCGCCCATCGTGGCAGTGAGATCTCGTTCGGCACCTATGGCCTGCAAACGTTGGAGCCGGGGTGGATCACGGCTCGTCAGATCGAAGCTGCTCGTGTGGCGCTGACGCGTCACATCAAGCGCGGCGGCAAGGTGTGGATCCGGGTGTTCCCGGATAAGCCGATCACCAAGAAGCCGGCCGAAACCCGCATGGGTAAGGGCAAAGGCTCGCCCGAGATGTGGGTGGCGGTGGTGAAGCCGGGCCGTGTGATGTTCGAGCTCGAAGGCGTGACGCGCGAAATCGCGATCAAGGCGATGGCGCTTGCGGCCGCCAAGATGCCTGTGAAAACCAAGTTCGTGGCCCGCGAGGAGGCGCACACCGATGCGAGCTGACGAAATTCGCGAAATGAGCAGTGATGATATCCAGACGCGCGTGAAGGAGCTCGAGGAGGAGCAGTTTCGCCTCAAGTTCCGCAGCGCGACGGAACCTCTCGAGGATCCGCTTCGCTTGCGTGTAATTCGCCGCGACCTGGCGCGCCTCAAGACTGTGTTGCGCGAACAGCGGGTAACGACCAATGGCTGAGATGACGAATACCAACGACGCCCAGACCCGGGCCATGCGCAAGACGCGCGTGGGCCTCGTCGTGAGCGATAAGATGCAGAAGACGGTCGTGGTGGAGATCGAGCGCCGCGTACCGCACCCGGTGTACGGGAAGATGGTGACACGCACCAAGCGCGTGAAAGCGCACGACGAGGAGAACACCGCCAAGACGGGCGACACGGTGCGCATCGCGGAGACGCGGCCGTTGTCGAAGGACAAGCGCTGGCGCGTGGTCGAGATCGTCGAACGGGCGCGGTAAGGGAGACGACCGATGATCCAGCAAGAGTCGATGGTCAAGGTGGCGGACAATTCTGGCGCGAAGACCGCCCAGGTGATCCGCGTCCTCGGTGGAACCCGCCGGCGTTATGCCGGCCTGGGCGACGTCGTGATCGTGGCAGTGAAGAACGCGCTGCCGAACGGCACCGTGAAGAAGTCCGACGTCGCGCGCGCGGTGGTTGTGCGCACGGCCAAGGAGACGCGGCGGAAGGACGGGAGTTACATCCGGTTCGACGAAAACGCCGTCGTCATCATCAACGAAAATGGGGAGCCCCGGGCGACTCGTATCTTCGGACCGGTCGCGCGCGAGCTGCGTGAGAAGCGGTACATGAAGATCGTGTCGTTGGCGCCCGAGGTGATCTGACATGAGAGATCTCAAGCATCGCAAAACCGACCGCCCGCGTGCGGTCAATCGCAAGCGTCACCAGGACAACGCCGAGCGTGTGAAGTTGCACGTCACGACGGGCGACACGGTTCGCGTGGTGCGCGGCGACGACAAGGGTAAGGAAGGCAAAGTCATCCGCGTCTACCGAAAGACCGGTCGTGTCACGGTCGACGGTGTGAACATCGTGAAGCGGCACCGCCGCGCGCGTACGGCCGACGAGCAGAGTGGCATCGTGGATTTCCCCGCGCCGATCCATGCGTCGAACGTCATGCTGATCGATCCGAAGACGAGCGCGCCGACGCGCACCCGCCGTCAGATCGACGACGACGGCACCAAAGAGCGAATCGCGGTCAAGAGCGGGGAAGCAATCCCGCGACCCCGCTGAGGAATTAGATCATGGCAACCAAAGAGAAAGAGAAGAAGGGCGGCTCGTCGGCGAAGAGCTCCAAGGGTGGCAAGAAGGGCGAGACGAAGCAGCGGGGCCCGCACGCGGGTGCCGGTCTGCCCGTTCCGCCGCCGCGCCTCAAGGAGTTCTACCAGGCGACGGTGCGCGGCAAGTTGAGCCAGCAGTTCGGCCTCAAGAACCCGCACGAGATTCCGCAGCTCGAGAAGATCGTCATCAACATCGGCGTCGGCGAAGCGATCAAGCAGCCGAAGGCGCTCGACTCGGTGGTAGAAGAGCTCGCGACGATCACGGGCCAGGCGCCAGTGCGCAAGAAGGCGAAGAAGTCGATCGCCAACTTCGGTCTGCGTCAGGGTCAGGAAATCGGCGCGGCGGTGACGCTGCGTGGCGCGCGCATGTGGGAGTTCCTCGATCGATTCATTTCGATCGCGATCCCGCGCATTCGCGACTTCCGCGGACTCGGCACCAAGTCGTTCGACGGCCGCGGCAACTATTCGTTGGGCATCAAGGAGCAGATGATCTTTCCGGAGATCAACTACGACGAAATCGAGTCGATTCACGGCATGGACATCACGTTCGTGACGAGCACGAATCGCGACGATCACGCGTATGCGCTCCTCAAGGAGTTGGGCATGCCGTTCCGCAGCGACGACAAGAAGGGCGGACGCGCACTGTAGGCAGAACGGGAACGCGTCGGGCGAAGCGTTCCGGCGGTCAGTAGACAACCATCTGAACAGAGAGTTCTGAAATGGCTCGTAAGGCCATGATCGAGAAGAGCAAGCGGAAGCCGAAGTTCGCGGTGCGGCAGCACAATCGCTGCGGTCGCTGCGGACGGTCGCGCGCATTTTTGCGCCGCTTCGGCCTCTGCCGTATTTGCTTCCGCGAGCTGTCGCTGTCGGGGATGATCCCCGGCGTGCGCAAGGCGAGCTGGTAGCTAGCTCAGGTCACTGTTCACAGGTCACTGGTCCGAGGGGAAACCCTGTGACCAGAGACCTGAGACCCGAGACCTGATCCGAACACTCAACATCCTCCACGTCCACAGGGATACGAGAGGACAAGGAACTATTCATGAGCATGACCGACCCGATCGCCGATATGCTGACGCGGATCCGCAACGCTTGCGGATCGAAGCACCGCCGCGTCGACATTCCGGTGTCGAAGATGAAGATCGAGATCGCCAGAATCCTGAAAGAGAACAACTACATTCAGGATTACTCGACGCTCAAGACCGATGAGGGCAAGCAGGTTCTCCGCGTGCGTCTGAAGTACGCCGGCGACCAGGCCGTCATTCGCGAGCTGCAGCGCGTCTCCACGCCGGGCCTTCGTAAGTACGTGGGCGTTGGCGAAATCCCGCGCGTTCGCAACGGCCTTGGCCTCGCGATCGTGAGCACGAACAAGGGCTTGATGTCCGACCGTGAGGCGCGGCAGGCGCGCACCGGCGGCGAGCTCGTCGCCGTCGTCTGGTAGGAGACACACCCATGTCACGTATCGGAAAACTTCCCGTCCAGATTCCTAGCGGAGTCACAGTGACGGTCGACAATAACGCGGTGAAGGTGAAGGGCCCCAAGGGTGAGCTGTCACACAAGCTCCCCAGCGGCATCACCGTCTCGCGCGAAGAGAATGTGCTCAGCGTCGCCCGCGCCTCGGACGAGACGAACCACAAGTCGCTCCATGGCCTCACCCGTTCGCTCATCGCGAACATGGTTGAAGGTGTGACGAAGGGCTATCAGAAGCAGCTCGAGATCACGGGCGTCGGTTTCAAGGCCGAGGTTCGCCCGTACGGTCTGCAGCTGTCGCTGGGCTTCTCGCACACGATCGAGTACAAGGCGCCGACCGGCATCAAGCTGACCGCGCCCGTTCCGACTCAGGTCCTCATCGACGGATCGGACAAGGCTCTTGTTGGTCAGGTCGCGGCTGAGATCCGCGGTCTCCGTCCCCCCGAGCCGTACAAGGGCAAGGGCATCAAGTACGCCGGCGAAGTCATTCGCCGTAAGGCCGGTAAGGCGGGAGGCAAGTAACCATGCCAGCTATTCCAAAGACACGCGAGCAGTATCGCCATCGGCGCCACCTGCGCGTACGCAAGAAGGTTTCGGGGACGTCAGAACGTCCGCGTCTCGTGATTTTCCGTTCGCTCAAGCACATCACCGCGCAGATCGTCGACGACGTGAGCCGTCGTACGCTCATGACGGTGTCGAGCACGGGCATCGAAACGGGCAAGAAGACGGAAAAGTCGCTCGAAGTGGGCAAGCGCATCGCAGCCCGAGCCAAGGACGCGGGAATCACGAAAGTCGTGTTCGACCGCGCCGGGTACAAGTATCATGGCCGCGTGAAGGCAGTGGCCGACGGAGCCCGCGAAGGCGGGCTGGAGTTCTAAAACATGGAAGACACTTCGAATTCGGGCGCGAGCTCTTCGGGCTCCTCGAGCACCGGCGGCGGACAGTCCGCGCGTAGCGGCGGCGGTGGCGGCGGTCGTGGTCCAGGCGGCGGTGGTCGCGGACCTGGCGGCGGCGGCGGTCGTGGCCGCGGCGGTGGCGGCGGCGGTCGTGGTGGTGGCGGCGGTGGACGCGGCGGCCCTGGTGGCGGTCGTGGTCGCGGCGGCCCCGGTGGCGGCCCTGGCGGCGGTGGTGATCGTCCTGGCGGCGGTGATCGCGGCGGACGTGGCGGCGGCGACCGTGGTGGTCGTGGCGGCGACGATCGTGGCGGTCGTGGTGGAGAGGCCAGCGATCTCGTCGAGAACGTGATCGCGATCAACCGCGTCGCCAAGGTCGTAAAGGGCGGACGTCGTTTCTCGTTCAACGCGCTCGTCGCGGTGGGCGATGGTCAGGGCAAGGTTGGTTTCGCGTCGGGTAAGGCGAACGAAGTCTCGGAAGCGGTCCGCAAGGCCGTTGACGCAGCGCGTCGCAAAATGGTGAACATCCCCCTCACGGGCGGCACCATTCCCCACGAGATCACGGGTCAACATGGTGCAGGCAAAGTTCTCATGAAGCCGGCAGCGCCGGGCGCCGGCGTCATCGCCGGTGGCGCGGTCCGCGCCATCATGGAATGCGCAGGCATTTCTGATATTCTTACCAAGAGCCTGGGTTCGACGAACCCGCACAACATGGTGCGTGCGGCGATGGACGGTCTCCAGCAGCTCACGACGGTCGAACAGATCGCTCGCGAGCGTGGGATCGAGCCGTCGGCCCTGGCGTACCGGTCGCGCGCGAAGAGCCGTCAGGTCGTGCACGCGCCCGAGAAGGAGGCTGTGTAAATGCCACGTACATTCGTGTGGCACCCGAGTAAGGGGCCACGGAAGACTGAGAAGCAGAACCTGCCCGAGACGGGTAACGTTCGGATCAAGCAGGTCCGTAGTGGCATTGGGCACTCGTGGCGCATGCGCGCGACGCTCGAGGCGATTGGTCTCAAGCACCACCAGGATGTGGTGGTGAAGGCGATCACGCCGGGCCTCAAGGGTCAACTCAAGCAGGTACGTCACCTGGTTCAGGTGACGGTGGAGGAATCATGAAAGCCGGAAGCGGGAAAAAGGCGGCGGGAAGCGAGGATGGAGTCGTGAAGATCGGACTTCACAACCTCTCGTCTGCTCCGGGGTCCCACCGGAATCGCAAGCGTCTCGGCCGTGGTCCTGGTTCGGGCACGGGTAAGACGTCTGGTAAGGGTCACAAGGGTATCAAGGCACGCGCCGGCCATCACGGTCCGGGCGGCGGCAAGCCGCACTTCGAAGGCGGTCAGATGCCCATCACGCGTCGTCTTCCGAAGCGTGGATTCACCAACCCGTTCCGCGAGGACAATCAGGTCGTGCGTCTCGACGATCTGGCCAAGCTCGGCGGTGAGATCACGCGCGAGTCGCTCGCCACGGCGGGTCTGATCCGCGACAACAAGGGTCAGGTGAAGGTGCTGGCGAACGGCGAGATTTCGCAGGCGGTCACGGTGAAGGGCCTCAAGGTCAGCGCCGGCGCACGCGAGAAGATTGTTGCGGCCGGAGGCCGCATCGAGGAGTAACCAATTCCCATGGCGCAAAACAACGCGGCGACGGCGGTCCAGAATCTCTTCAAGACCCCCGAGCTGAAGGACAAGATCCTTTTCACACTGCTGTGCCTTCTGGTTTACCGGATCGGCGCAGCAGTGACCGCGCCCGGTATCAACCCGCAGGCGATCGCCGACTTCCTCGATTCACAGAAGAACGGCGGTGGTTTGCTCGGTCTGTACAACCTGTTCACCGGCGGCCAGCTCGCGCGCGCCACGGTGTTCGCGTTGGGAATCATGCCGTACATCTCGGCGAGCATCTTCCAACAGATCGCGCAGGCAGTGGTGCCGTCGTTCGACAAGATGTCGAAGGACGAGGAAGGCCGGAAAAAGATCAACCAGTGGTCGCGCTACGCAACAGTGCTGCTCGCTGCAGTGCAGGCGTGGGGCTTCGCAATTTTCGCTGAGTCGCTTCCGGGCGCCGTGGCGAATCCTGGCTTCGGTTTCCGTCTGTCGATGGCCTTCTTCCTCACGACGGGCGCAATCTTCGTCATGTGGTTGGGCGAGCAGATCACCGAGCGCGGCATCGGCAACGGCGCCAGCCTGATGATCTTCTTCTCGATCGTCGAGCGAATCTGGCCGGGAATCTTCGACTCGTTCCGGTTCGTGAGCACCGGCGCGATTGGCGCGTTCTCGCTCGTCGTTCTGCTCCTCGTCATGGTCGCAGTCGTCGCCTCGGTGGTTGCGGTGACGATGGCCGCACGTCGCGTGCTGATCCAGATCCCGCAGCGTACGATGGCGCGGGGACGGCAGCGCGAGGCATCGCGGAGCTTCATTCCGCTGCGCATCAACTCGTCCGGCGTCATGCCGATCGTGTTCGCGCAATCGGTGATCGTCGTTCCAGGCGCCATTGCTCAGTTCATGGGCAACCAGCGCATGCGCGACTTCGCGGATTATCTGGCGCCAGGTACCACGCTGTACCTGATCCTGATGGCGATTCTCATTCTGTTCTTCACGTACTTCTACACGTCGATCATTTTCAACCCGGTCGACCTGGCGGAAAACCTGAAGAAGCAGGGCGGCTTCATTCCTGGCGTGAAGCCGGGCGCGAAGACCGCTGAGTACATCGACGACGTCGTTTCCAAGATCACGCTGCCGGGCGCGCTGTTTCTCACGGCGATTGCTCTGCTTCCAATCTGGATCGGCGAACTCATGAACACGCCGTTCCGTTTCGGCGGTACGTCGCTGCTCATCGTGGTCGGTGTTGCACTCGACACGCTGACGCAGATGCAGCAGCACCTGCTCCTTCGTAAGTACGACGGCTTCATGAAAAAGGGCCGAGTACGTTTCCGTGGACGGCAGGGCGCGCCGGGTGGCTTCTAGACACTAGGCGCTGGGCGCTGTAAACAAGGAAAGCCCGGCGGTTCTCGCCGGGCTTTTTTTCAATCGACGCATTCCCATTTCTCTAGCGCCCAGTGCCTCGCGCCTGGCGCCCACACAACATGATCATCGTCCTGTTCGGGAAGCCTGGTGCTGGCAAAGGAACACAGGCTCCCCTCCTCGCGAAACTCCTCGACATTCCGACGCTCGCCACCGGCGACGTGCTTCGTGCGGCGCGCCGTGCCGGAACGACGCTCGGCAAAGAGGCGCAGTCGTTCATGGATCGCGGTGATCTCGTGCCCGACACCGTGATCCTCGGTATCCTGCGCGAGGAACTGTCGCAGCCGCAGTACGCAAAGGGCGTCATTCTCGACGGTGCCGTCCGCACAGTGCCGCAGGCCGAGGGGTTGGGGTTGATGCTGGGCACATTGTCGCGACGAACCGACGCGGTGCTTGCGCTCGACATCGACAACGAAGAGATCGTGCGTCGCCTGAGCGATCGGACCGTATGCGAGAATTGTCAAACGCCGTACACCGGCCGCGCCGTTGGTGGTGTGTGCGACAAGTGCGGCGGCGCGCTCGTACGTCGCAAGGATGACGATCCCGAAGCCATTCGCACGCGTCTGCGCGTCTATGACGCCGAAACGGCGCCCGTGCTCGACTGGTACAAGCACAACGGCGATAAGGTCGTGATCATCGACGCGGTTGGATCGGTGGACGATGTGACGACGAGGGCGCTCAAGGCGCTGAAGTCGTGATCCAGCTCAAGTCGGCGCGCGAAATCGACTTGATGGTGCAGGGCGGAAAGATCCTCGGCGCCACGCACGACGTGCTGCGCAACGCCGTGCGTCCGGGAATCTCGACCGCCGAGCTCGATCAGATCGCCGAGGATTTCATTCGCAGCCACGAGGGGGCGATTCCGGCGTTCAAGGGACTCTACGGCTTTCCGGGAAGCATCTGTGCATCGATCAATCAAGAGATCGTGCACGGCATTCCGTCGAAGAAACGCGTTCTCGCCGATGGAGACATCATCTCGATCGACATCGGCGTCGGCTACAAGGGCTATTTCACCGACAGCGCCGCGACAGTGGCCGTCGGTACCATCACCGCCGAAGCGCAGCGGTTGCTCGACGTGACGAAACAGTCGCTCGAAGCGGGCATCGCGGCGGCGACGCTTGGGAATCACATCGGCGATATTGGTGCGGCGGTGCAGGCGGTCGTCGAAGCGGCTGGCTTCAGCGTCGTGCGCGACCTCGTCGGACATGGCATTGGCGTCGAGTTCCATGAGGAACCGCAGGTGCCGAACTACGGCAAGCCAAAGCGCCGCGAGAAGCTCGTGCAGGGGCTCACCATTGCCATCGAGCCGATGGTGAACATCGGTGGCCCGGCGACGAAGACGCTCAGCGACAAATGGACGATCGTGACGCAGGACGGGTCGCTCTCGGCGCACTTCGAGCACACCGTCGCGATCACGGAAGGCGGCCCGCTCGTACTGACGCGGGCGGCGTAGCGCGGGACAGCGGTACCCCCTTCTGGCGCGTACTTCCAGAGGCTAACCTATCCCAGGCTCCAGCCGTACAATCCCGTCCCCAGCCCGTCTCCTCGGCTGCTGGGACGATGCTGTTTTTCCCACCCTTCCGGAGGTTTTGGATGTCGATGCGGGGACTTCGTCCTTGGCGCGCCGCCGTTGTTGCTACGTTGCCGCTGTTGTTCGCGGCCGGCGCAGCGGGCGCTCAGGGGCACATCACGTCGCCGAAGGAGTTTTTCGGCCACAACATCGGTGACGACTACTTCCTCCCCAATTACGACCAGTTCATGGCGTATTGGAAGAAGATCGACGCTGAATCCGACCGGATGCAGGTCGTCGAAATTGGAAAGTCGTCAGAAGGGCGTCCGCACCTCGCAGCGATCATCACCGATCCGGCGAACTTCAAGCTGCTGCAGAAGTACAAGGACATCTCGATGAAGCTCGCCAAGGGCGAGGGACTGACGGATGCCCAGGCGCATGCGCTCGCGAAGGAAGGCAAGGCGGTCGTGTGGTTCGACGGCGGCCTTCACGCTACCGAAGTCCTCGGCGCCAACCAGCTGATCGAGACCACCTATCAGCTCATCACGCGCCAGGACGACGAGACGAAGCGCATCCTGAAGGACGACATCATCCTCGCCGTCCACGCGAACCCAGACGGCATGCAGCTCGTGGCCGACTGGTACATGAAGGACAAGGACACGCTGCAGCGGAACATGAACATTCCGCGGCTCTACAACAAATACGCCGGGCACGACGACAACCGCGATTCGTTCATGTCGAACCTCGCGGAGACGAAGAACATCAACCACTTCATGTTCTGGGAGTGGCACCCGGTCATCATGTACAACCATCACCAGACCGGTCCTGCCGGTACGGTGATCTTCTCGCCACCGTTCCGCGACCCGTTCAACTACAACTTCGATCCCATGATCGTCATGGGCCTCGACATGGTTGGCGCGGCGATGCACCAGCGCTTCCTCGAGGAAGGCAAGCCGGGCTTCACGATGCGCTCCGGCTCCAACTACTCGACGTGGTGGAACGGTGGTCTTCGCACGATCGGCTACTTCCAGGGCATCATCGGCATTCTCACCGAAGCGATCGGCAACCCGACGCCCGAGCGAATTCCGTTCATTCCCGAGCAGCAGCTTCCGCGCGGCGACCTGCCGGCTCCGGCGACGCCAGGCGTGTGGCACTTCCGTCAGTCGATCGACTACTCGGTGACGGCGAACTACTCGCAGTTCGATCTCGCGAGCCGCTACCGCGAGACGTTCCTGTACAACAAGTACCTGATGGCCAAGCACGCCATCGAGAAGGGCAACACCGATAGCTGGACGATCAGCGGCGATCGTATCGCCGAGGCTGAGGCAGCGTTGAACAACACGGCGGCGCAGGCTGGTGCTCCGGCGGCCGGTCGTGGCGGCCGT
The DNA here is from genome assembly GCF_055379415.1 of Leucogemmata humicola. Taxonomy (NCBI): domain Bacteria; kingdom Pseudomonadati; phylum Gemmatimonadota; class Gemmatimonadia; order Gemmatimonadales; family Gemmatimonadaceae; genus Leucogemmata; species Leucogemmata humicola. Next base: position 4,334,674 of record NZ_AP040875.1, on the reverse strand, counting down.
GGTGGCCGCGGCGGTGCTCCGGGCGCAGGTGCGGCGAATCAGCCGGGCGGCGCCGTCGGCGATCCAGTGGCTCCGTTTGGTCGCGGCGCCCCGGTGGACGCGCAGATGCGCGCGTACAACGAAGTGCTCCATGCCAAGGAAAAGCGCGATCCGCGCGGGTACATCATCCCGGCGGACCAGGGCGATTTCCTCACGGCGGTCAAGTTCGTGAACACGCTTCGCCACGTCGGCGTCTACATCGACCAGGCGACGGCACCGTTCACGGTCGCCGGCAAGCAGTATCCGGCTGGCTCGTTCGTGATCAAGAACAACCAGGCAGCTCGTGCGCACGTGCTCGACATGATGGAGCCGCAGGATCACCCGAACGACTTTGCCTACCCGGGTGGCCCGCCGCGTCGTCCGTACGACAACGCCGGTTGGACGCTCGCCTATGAAATGGGCGTGAAGTTCGACCGCGTGATGGAAGCGTTCGACGTGCCGAACACGAAGCAGATTCGCGGACACGATCTCGCCACGCCGCTGGCCGGCACGGTTGCTACGGCTGCGAATGCCGCTGGCTTCCTGATGTCGCACGAGGAGAACGACGCGTTCACGGTCATCAACCGCGTGTTCAAGGCTGGCGGGGAAGTGTACTGGACGAAGTCGCCGATGCAGGCCGGTGGAAAGACCTATCCGGCTGGTACGTTCTTCGTCCCGGCTGCGTCGCTCGCCGTGCTGCAGAAGTCTGCGGCCGACTTGGGCGTCAGCTTCGTCGGCGCCACGTCGCGCCCGGCCGATGCGCAGAAGCTCTCCGCGAAGCGTATCGCCCTCGCCGATCGTTACGGCGGATCGATGTCGTCCGGTTGGACGCGTCTCGAGTTCGAGAACTTCGAGATTCCGTTCACCGTCGTGTACCCGCGTGACCTCGACGCTGGCAACCTGAAGTCCAAGTACGACGTGATCATCTTCCCGTCGGACATGGGCATCGGTGGCGGACGTGGTGGCGCGGGCGGTGGTGGCGGCGGCGGAGGCGGTGGTGGTCGCGGTGCTGCCGCGATCCCGGCCGAGTTCCAGGCCATGCAGGGCAACCTGTCGACCGAAGTCACGCTTCCGGCGATCAAGGCGTTCTTGAACGAAGGCGGCACGGTGATCACCGTCGGTCGCGCCACGTCGCTCGGCTTCCAGCTTGGTCTGCCGATCGAGAACCACCTGCTCGTGAAAGCGCCGGGTCAGCCGGACCGCGCCCTCGCCGGTGAGGAGTACTACGTGCCGGGTTCGATCCTTAGCGTTGCGGTAGACAACAACGCGCCGGTTGCCGCTGGTCTGACGCCGAAGCTCGACGTCTTCTTCGACAACAGCCCGGTCTTCCGCCTCAAGCCTGATGCAGCGCTCAAGGGCACGAAGGCCGTCGCGTGGTTCGACACCGCCACGCCGCTGCGCAGCGGTTGGGCGTGGGGCCAGAACTACCTCGAGGGCGGCGCGGCCGTCGTCGAGTCGAATTACGGCAAGGGTAAGGTGTATCTCTTCGGACCCGAGATCACCTTCCGCGGCCAGCCGCACGGGACGTTCAAGTTCCTGTTCAACGGCATCTACGCTCCGACGCAGCCGCAGGGCATCGTTCCCTAACGGTTGATCGGAGTGCTCGGAATCGAAAAGGCCCGCCCGTGCGAAATGCGCGGGCGGGCCTTTGTTCTAAGTTTCCAATGTCAGATCTCTGACAGCCGCTAGAACCGAAGTCTGAAGAGCGGAATTCGATTGATCGCCGGTGGCTCGCCCGGCTGTTTGCCTTCATCGGAGCTGCCTCCGCCGGCGTGAATCGCGGCAACCACCGCAACGCCGAATCCAGCGACGATCGCGGCGCCGAGAAAGCTCGTCCGGCCGACATCGAGCTTTCGCTGCTCCAGGCTCACCATGTCCGCGGCAGCAAGCGGAACGCGCGCGTGCAGTTGCACCACATTCGCGACGACGTTCGACATCGCTCCGGTGGGGACTTCAACCAGCATCGTACCGGCGTTGTTCTCGACGACAGTTCCAGTCAGGACTCGAGTGTCGAACGAGCCAACGAGCGGAGCGACACGATCCATCGCGGCGCCAGTGATGCGTGCACGAACTTCCGACCCTGGCGCAACCGCGTTCACTTCGATGGGCGAATACGAATAGCATCCAACGACGAGCGGCATCAAAAACAACGGGCGCTTCAGTCTCACAATGCATCCTTCTGGTTCGGGATTCTGATTAGGAAAGAGCGCCGCGGGGAAAGCCCGCGGCGCTCTTTGCCCCCCTCTACAACAATGCTGCGCGGACTACTTCCCGTCGAGGCATCCCTTGAAGTTCGCGTTATTGCGCTCCGAGAACGGCACCGTGATCGTGGTGCTCGTTCCGTACGTGCCGTCGAGTGGTGACGTCAGCGCGGCGGTCGGGAAGACCGACTCCGAGTCCCGCTTGTAGATGCGAACCAGGCGGCGCAGATCGCCGAGGCGATGGCCGGTGAGCCACATCCAGTACGCTCGCTCCTTGTACAACTGATCGACCGCGTCGTTCTGCGTGGTCGGCGACGTGCCTGCGATCGCTGCGACGGTGACGTTCGCCGTCGAGGCGCCGCCGATCGGCGCGCCGCCAGTGCGCAGCGCGTTGAGTGCCGCGAAGACCGCGTCGCGAGCCGCCTGCGTGCCGGCCTGCAACTGGGCTTCCGCTTCGATGAGTCGTGCTTCCGCACCCGTCGTGACGACGCCGTCGGTGTACTGGCCGAACTTGAGCTGGTTCGGTTGCGCGGTGAACTGGCTGCTGAATCCAACGCGCGTCGACGTCGCCCACGGAATGCGTGCATCGGCGGTCGTCGGCTGGCTGAGGAAAGGCAGGCCGTTCTTGCCCTCGCTGGTCATCACGCGATAGCGCGAAGCACCGCTCGTCGAACCGCTCCACATGCCGTTGGAACCGCTGTTCGCCGAGTGCGACGTAGTCAGAATGAACGTCGTCGGTACGCCGGCAACTGCGGCCGCGGCATCCGTGAACTTACCGAGGTTCGCCAAGGCACGCGCCTTTCCGATCTTCGAGCCGTTGAGCACGCGGGCATTCGTCTCAGCCAGCGCGAGCGCCGAGTCGAAGTGTGCAGCGGCAAGCGTGAACATCGCGTCGGTGGTCATTGGCTGACCGAGCGTCGTCGTGGTGCCGTCTTCGCTCGAGAATGGGACGCCAGAACACCAACCTTCGCCGAGGAACATCTCGGAATAGGCGAGGACCATGTACAGTTCGCCGCGGTTCGCCAACGGCGTCGGTGCGGTCGTCGCGAGGATGCCTGCAGCGCGAGCGGCACCAGTCCGCGCGCGTTGCATCACACGATAGACCGCTTCCATTTCCGTGTTCACTTCGACCGACTTGCGGGCGTTGATCGTCAAGCGACCATCGAAGGTGTCGCTGGCGAGAAGCTCGTCGGCGAGGTTGCCGGTGATGGTCGTGAACGAATCGGTGTTGCCGTCGAACGCCGTCGCGAAATCGGCGAGCACGCCGATGCGGAGCGGCGTTGCGCCAGCGGTCGTGGTAAAGTCGCCCGGGTTCAGGATGTCCGGATCGGTCACCTTGAGCAACGAGTCCTTCGTACAACCCGCCGACGCGACGAGCGCAAGTGCGGCAAGTACCCAGGCGCGGGATCGCACCTTCGAGGAGAGTGACATCATTCTCCGGATGCTGTGAGTGTGAGTCATGGTAAGCGTCGCCTCAGAAGTTGAGATTGAGGCGGACCGTGAAGTAGCGAAGCGGCGGTGTTCCGAAATACTCCTCGTTACCGCGCTGGTCTCCGTTTCCAACGGTCGATTCCGGATCGACGCCCGTATACGGCGTCCAGACGTGCAGGTTGCGGCCCGCAGCGATGATGGTCGCGCGGCTCGCGCGCGCCTTGTTCGCGATCACATCAGGAAGTTGATATGAGACCGAAACTTCGCGCAGACGCGTGAACCGGCCGTTCTCGTAGTAGCCCGTGTACGTGGCGTAGTTGTTCGTGGCGATGACGTTCGCCTGCTTCAGCAGCGACGCATTCGGATCCCAGAATCCTTGGGCCGAGAGACCGCCCTGCGACTGGTGGCGAAGCGTGTTGTTGAACTTGTTCATGCCCTGCTTGTGATCGAGCTGCGCCGAGATCGCAAGCTTGTGCTTCATCATCTCGAGGCGCGGATTGATCGCAAACTCGAGCGTCGGGAACGACGGTCCGATGTAGATCGCCGTGTCAGCCGCGCGGCAGCCATTCACGTCCTGGCAGACTTCTGAGACGGACAGGATACCGTCGCCGTTCTTGTCGGCGTACGTGACGGGCTTGCCCCACAAACCATACAGCGGGTAGCCCGGCGCGTTGTACTGCGTCGCGCGATTGCCCGTCGAGATTGGCGTCACGCCTTGGCCGAGCGCTAGAATCTTGTTCGTGTTCGTCGAACCGGTCAGCTGCAGCTCGAAACCGAACTCGTTGTTCTCGATGAGCCGATTGTTGAGCGTGACTTCCTGGCCTTGATTGCGGATCGAACCAAGGTTGTCGAAGATGTTTTGCAAACCAGAAATCGACGGTGCGAGCGGACGTGCGATGATCGCGTCCTTCGTCTTCTTGTTGTAGTACGTGTATTCGAGCGTCGTGCGGCTGCTGAACATCGACAGGTCGAAGCCCGTCTCGAACTCACCCGAATACTCTGGCTTGAGGTTCGCGTTACCGAGTGCGCCGATGCGGACGCCCGGCTGATCGATGCCGGCGATGGTCGCCGTGGCCGACGTGAAGTAGCGGGCGGCCGCCGTGGTGCTCGGCTGTACGCCAGATGCGCCGTACGTTCCGCGAACGCGGAATGAACTGAGCCAGCTCTTGTGCGGGAAGAAGCTCTCGTCCGAGATGAGCCACGACGCACCGATCTTCGGATACAGCACGCCCTTGAACTGCTTACCGAACGAGCTGTTGCCGTCGTAGCGCAGGCCGCCGGTGACGAAGATGCGATCGGCGAACGAGAACACCTGCTCGGCGTAGCTGCCCATCGTGATCGTGAGGTCCGTTCCCGACGTTGCCGTCTGCGTCGCGCCAGAGCTCACCTGCGTTGCGCCCGGCGTGTAGTTGAGGCCAGACGATCCAGACAAGTCGGTGTAGGTGCGATAGTACTGCAGGCCCACCGACGTTTTGCTATTGAAGTTGCTACGCGGCGCGAACGTGCCCGTCGCACCGACGTCTACCGAGTACTGCGAATTCTCGGCGCGTTGATCGCTGATGCTGCCCGCGCGTGAGGTTTCGCCGAACGGACCTTGGTCGAAGCGCGTCAGGTTCTTCGTTTCGAGCAGGGTGTAATCGAATCCGAAGTTGGCGCGGGTGCTGAGCCACTCGAATGGATAGAACCGCGCGTTCGCGCCCTGCGTGAAACGGTTCATGTTCTCCGTGCGTTCCTGCGAGAACACGTCACCCATTGGATAGCTGCGGTAACCGTTCAGTGCGATGCCGCGGCTGTCTTTTAGATCGGTACGAGCGAGTCCGCCCAGCGCGTCCACCATCAATCCGACCGAGTTGTCTTCGCTCTGCGGTTGACGATTGGTGCGTGCGACGTAGCCGCTCGAGATGTTGAAGTCGGCCTTGGATCCCAGCTGCGTCGAGAGGTTTGCGCGGAGGTTCGCGCGACCGTCGGCGTTCGGGAAGATCGAGTTATACGGGATCGCCGCGCCGCGCTCCGTCTGGAGGCGGTTGATCTCGGCCTGCGGCATCTTGTAGGGTCCGAGCTCGCGATTGTACTCGCCGGACACGAAATACTGATTTCGCTCCGAACCACCGGTCACTTGGGCGCCAAGCTTATTGACGGCACCATGAACGAGTGGCGTGAGGCCGTCCTGGTTCAGGACGTTGCCGTGATACGTCGAATCGATTTTGCAGGCGCCGCTCGCGACTTGCGTCAGCTGACACTGCGTGAGCGTGCCGTTTGCGTTCTTCTGGAAGGAGATCCAGAGGTCGCGATAGTGGCCAGCGTCCTGATCGTTCGACACCGAGTTCTCGCCGAAGAACGACCAGCGCGTCGAGCCGGACTTGCCCTTCTTGGTCGTGATGTTGATGACGCCGTTCGCTGCTTCCGTTCCGTAGAGCGTAGCGGCGGCCGGTCCCTTGAGAATATCGATGGTCTCGATTTCGTCGGGGTTGATGTCATCGAAGCGCGAGGAGCGCGTTGCGCTGCCATCCGTCGCGGTCGAGTTGACCTTGATGCCGTCGACGTACACGACCGGCGCGTTGCCGAGCGAGAGCGACGACTGGCCGCGAACGCGGATACGCGAGCCGCCGCCAGCTGCGCCGGCAGACACGATCTGCACGCCGGCTGCCTGACCGGAGAGCAACTGTCCGAGTGAGTTCGCCGACGTTTCAGTCGCCTTGGCCGCGATGTCGACCGAGGCAACTGTGTTTGCAATTTCAGCCTTCTTTTGCGCGCCCGTGACGGTGACGACCACTTCGCCGAGGGAGAACGCAGCCTGACCGAGAGCGACGTCGGATGTCACGGTCTGGCCGCCGACAACTCGAACCGTTGCCTTCTTTGCTTCGTAGCCGATGCGATTGACCTGCAGTTCAACGGACCCAGCGGCGACGCCGCGGATTGTATACCGTCCGTCTTCGCCGGTCTGTGCGCCGAGCTGTGAGGAGCCAACTCGAACGCTTGCGCCAGCGATCGGAATGCCACTCGTAGCGTCCGTGACCTTGCCGGAGATCACGCCGGTTGTGCCTTGAGCTGACGCGCGCGTTGTGGCGCCGAGTAGACCAATCGCCGCGAGTGCGAGTGTGGTCCATCGCCGCCAAGGGGCGGGCCGAACGGTGAGTGTTGGTGCAGTAAGATGCCGACCCCATCGCATAGCAGAGTTCTCCCAGGCAGGTGATGCGTTGGCAAGAACTGCGACCGTCATCGGGCGCAGGTACGTCCGACTACTCTTTTGTGCGTGCCGCTATTGCAGGCGCTCACACGCGCGCAGACGTCGTCAGCTGCGCGGTGGTCGTTGGATTGGAGGGGCGAACGTACCGGCAACGCCACGGGCTGTCAACAACATGGCGTCGATTGACAACTCTCGTGATGGGCATTTCCGTCACGCTGCCGAATAGGTGACAGGTTACGGAAAGGCAAGGGTTGAGTCGAAGGGCTGGGACGATCGCCGACGTCTCGACTCAGGACTCCGGCGTTCGCCGTGTTATTGCTTTCCCATACGAAGAAGTGACATCGGCGCCGAGCACCGATGTCACCTTGTCCCGCTCACCCAATCGCGCGTTCGACGGCCGCCGTTGCTTCGTCGACGTACTTCTTTGTCTGCGCGAGGAGCTGGTTCGCCTCTTCGATCAAGCCCTTGCCGCGCGACTTGTCTTCGAGTGACGAGATGTTGATGCGAACATTGTAAACAGCGCCGCGACAAGCGGCGTCAGCGAGCAGCGCGGCGACGCCGGCATCGGACACAGCGTTGGTGTTGCCCTTGTTCGCGCACGTCGCGGCCAACTCGGCGACCGCCGCGCAGGCGCGTGCCGTCTCGAGCGGAACTTCGGCCGCACCAAGGAGCGCATCGGTGATCGCGGCGGCACGTTTGGTCGCCGCGTCTTCCGGCTCCGACGGCATTTTGTACGCGGAGGAGACGGCGCCATACGCATCAGCGTCGCGCTGCACGAGCGACGACAGGGTCGTCACAAGACCCGCAGCCTTGAGTCCGAGCTCGCGCATCTCCGTATCGACTGACACGTATTTCTTTCGGCCGGCGGTGAGTCCAGCCACCATCTGCGCGAGCGCGGCACCGAGTGCACCCACGTGCGCGGCGACGCTTCCGCCACCCGGGGTGGGCGACGACGACGCGACGGAAGAGACGAAGCCAGTCAGCGATTCACCACCCGAGACTGCGGCGCGTACTTTGTGCTCGAGCACCATCTCGCTCTTGAAGTCGCGCAGCTGAATGTGGCGCGCGGCGGTCTCGAACAGGGCGCGCTCGGGAACTAGCCCGACGATCTCACTCCAGGTCGGCGACACGCCTTGGGCTTCCGCTTCCATCTTCACCATGTCGTACGCGCGGTGCAGCGGCGTCTTCTCCGTGTCAACGAGATTCATCGACACCTGCGCCTGACCGTCGACCTCGAGGCCCAGGCCTTTCACATAGCGCAGACCGCCCGACGATCCGCGCACGGCTTTCGCGACGTTCTTCGCGACGGCGAGGTTCGACGCCGGGCCGAGGTAGACGTTGTAGGCGACGAGGAAGGGACGCGCGCCAATCGCTGTCGCGCCGGCGGTCGCGTGCACATTCGACGGACCAAAATCCGGTCGTCGCGTAGCGGCGCCGGCTTTCATTTCGTTCCGGATCCCTTCGAACTCGCCACGGCGCACGTCGGCGAGATTCTCGCGTGTCGGTGTCGTGGCGGCGCGCTCGTATAGGAAGACTGGAATCCCGAGCTCCTTTCCGACGCGCTCGCCAAGGGTGCGCGCGAGGACGATGCAGTCTTCCATCGTCGTGCCTTCGAGCGGAATGAAGGGCACGACGTCGGTGGCACCCATGCGCGGGTGCTCACCGGTGTGGTGATTCAGATCGATGCGTTCACGCGCCTCTCGAATGCCGGCGAATGCTGCGTCGACGGCTTTCTCGACGGGCACGACGAGCGTCATGACCGTGCGATTGTGCGATTGATCGGAGGAGACGTCGAGAATCGTGACGCCCTCGACGGCCGCGATCGCGTCGCGGATGGCGGCGACGACGTCAGGGCGACGGCCCTCGGAGAAGTTCGGAACGCATTCAACCAGGCGCATGACAGCTAGGGTTCAGGGTTTCGAGTCGAGGTTTGGACGAAGTCTAATGCGGCCGGCGAAACGCTAAACTGCCGCTGCCAGCGCCTCGCTCAACCATCTGTGCATCGCCGGGTTTCCGGTGATCAGACCCGTGTGGTCCACGCGTGCTGGGGCACCGGCGAGGTCGGTCACGATTCCCCCAGCTTCGCGGATGAGGAGAATCCCGGCGGCAATGTCCCACGGGGCGAGCGTGATTTCCCAGAAGCCCTCGAAGCGGCCAGCGGCGACGCATGCCAAGTCGAGCGAGGCGGCTCCAGGCCGACGAATCCCGGCGGTCTCTCGCATGATCCGCGGCAGCATGAGCAAATACTCATCGACGTGCTCGTTGCCCTTGAACGGGAAACCGGTGCCGATCAGCGCTCGCGCGGGTTCGGTGATCTGTGAAACGGCGATGGGCTGGCCATTCAATCGGGCGCCGCCACCGGCGGTGGCCGTGAACAGCTCGCCATTCGCGACGTTGAGCACCGCCGACGCGGCGAGCTCGTCGTCGATCATTGCGGCGATCGAAACGGCGTACCAGGGCAGGCCGTGAAGAAAATTCGTCGTCCCGTCGAGCGGGTCCGCCACAAAGACGAGTCCCGCGCGGTCGGTCATCGTCGGGGAAAGCTCTTCGCCGAGCATGCGTGCATCGGGGTGGCGCGAGGCGACCACTTCGGTGATGGCTTCTTCGGCGCCGCGGTCGATGTCGGTCACGAAGTCGAATTCCGACTTCCGTTCCCAGGTGATGCTCGGGCGATCGGCGGAGCGTTCGCGAATGACCTGTGCAGCGCGTGCGGCGGCAGCGACGCAGGTCGCCAGCAGCGCACGGTTCGTATTAGTTTGACCGGATGTCACGGATCTTCAGTGGAATACAGCCGTCCGGGGAATTGCACGTCGGCAACTACCTCGGCGCGGTGAAAAACTGGGCGCTCCTGCAGCACTCGTTCGACACGATCATCTGTATCGTGGACTACCACGCGATCACGGTGAAGTACGAACCCGAGCAGTTGCGTGAGCGTCGACGGGCGATGGCGATCGGTCTGCTCTCGGCGGGAATCGATCCGAGCGCGGCTGCGCTGTTCGTGCAGTCGCAGGTTCCGGAACATACCGAGCTGGCCTGGATTCTCAACACGGTCACGCCGCTCGGCGAGCTCGAACGGCAGACGCAGTTCAAGGAAAAGTCGCAGCGACAGGAGAGCGTCAACGCGGGCATCCTGAACTATCCGGTGCTGCAGGCCGCGGACATTTTGCTCTATCGCGCCGACAAGGTTCCGGTCGGTGAAGATCAGATTCAGCATCTCGAGCTGTCTCGGGTTGCTGCGCGTCGCTGGAACGGCCTATTCGGCCGCGCAACGGGGCGCACGACCGAGGATGGGGCAGAGGAGCGCGAGGCGTTTTTCCCCGAGCCTGAGGCATTGCTGACGCCGACGCGCCGTATCATGGGCCTCGACGGCCAGTCCAAAATGTCGAAGTCGATGGGCAATACCATCGGGCTGCTCGAGTCGACCGAGGCGATCTGGGCCAAGCTTCGGCCGGCTGTGACCGATCCCAAGCGAATTCGCAAAACTGATCCGGGCACGCCCGAAGTATGCAACATCTATCATTTGCACAAAGGCTTCAGCACGCCGAGCACCGTCGAGCACGTGGCGACGCAGTGCAGCACAGCGGGTTGGGGCTGTATCGACTGCAAGAAGGTGCTGGCGGAATCGATGGAGCAGGAGCTCGTTCCGATTCGCCGCCGCGCCGCGGAGCTGGCGCAGGATACGCAGCTCGTGGAAGACGCTCTGGCTACCGGAGCGGCTCGCTGCCGAACCTTGGCGCGCGAGACCATGGATGCTGTGCGTGATCGGATGGGCTTTGACCCCCTCTGATCGCGCACCGGTGTCCGGCATGAGCCGTGCATTTTGGGTGGTCGGTCTCGCCGCCGGCCCTGCTGCCGCGCGCTGCCGGCGAGGATGAAGTACTTGCGCGGCTCCTTCCCGGCGTCTCATGCGGTTCCTCAGTGCACTACTCGCGCGAATCAAGGCCTGGAAAGCGAATCGACGCGTCCATCGGACGCTGACCCCTACAATCTTCAATTTTTCTGTTCACGCCGCGTCGATTCACCGCGAGGTGACACCACACGGCGTGCGCGTGTTCAGTCTTTGCGGAAGTTGTGGAACGATGTTGCAAGCCAGCGCGACGCTCTGCGACGAGTGCGCGCAAAAACGAAGCAAGCCGGCGCGTCCGTATTGAGCGTCGGGTGGGCGGCGCCGAGCGTCGTGCGATGAAGCAGATCGCAATCGGCGTCGCCCTCGTTCTTCCCTGGATGTGGCTCGTCGCGCTCGACCATTACCTGCGACGCACGCGCTGAGTGTACGCCGGCCACGCCGCAATCGCCCTTCTCGTCAAAGGCGTTCGACCGCGAATCCCGCTCGCCGTTCTCGTCCCGGTCGCCTTCGCGCCGGACTGGATCGAGTGGGTCCTGGATCTCCTTGGACATCACGACCGCATTCTGTCGCACTCGCTGGTGTCCGTTGGAATCGGCGCGACGCTGGTTGCACTCGGTTATTGGGTATTCTCTCGCCAGCCGGGCGACGCGCTTGCCGTTGCGCTGACATACATCTCGCACTGGGCGGCCGACTTCATCACGGGCATCAAGCCGACCTGGCCAGGCGGGCCGCAAGTCGGGCTCATGTTGTATGAGCATCCGGTTGCAGATGTTTTGCTCGAAGTCGTCGTGATCGTTCTCTGCTGGTTCGTGTATTCGCGATCGCTCTCGCCGAGTGCGCGCCGGCGCCCCGTCAAGTTTCTCATCCCGGTGGGGTTGATTGCGATGCAGATCGGTTTCGCGGCGATTCAGGACCCGGCGATCAAAGAGCCGCTTCGCGACATGACGACACGGCTCTACCCGTAACTCTCGTTGGCGTGTTCAGCTCGCTGTGCAGGGCGACCGCATGCGTCTTGCACCGCTCATGAGCAACTCAACGCGAGTGAATCATGGCAAACGACAAGGGTCCGCGCGGACTGCTGACGCTGGTGTGCCTGACGTGCGGCAACGAGAAGTTCTACGACAAGGCAGCGCCGAATGCGGTCACGTGCGAGAAGTGCGGGGGCACGGTGTTCCGCAATTTTGCTACGCCAACCGAGCCTGATGACGCCGCGATCGCGTCGTTGGAAGAACAGGCGCGGAGTATCAGCTACGGCGATGCGTCGCCTGACACGCTGCCTGGCGACATCACCGATCTCGACGCGCGCTAGCGGAGCCGTGGGCACTGGTAGCATTTGAGGTGTTACAAAGCGGTGGAAACCGAAGTCAGCTTTGATCTGGCGGGCGACTTCGGGGTATGTACATTCCCGCCGTGTCGTCACCCAAACAGGCTCAGCGGAGGAGACTCTGGAAGCGAGTCCTTGAGGCCGCGCGCGAGATCGGCATCCTCCAGATGACGTTTGCTCCGCTCGATTGGGCGTTGGAGTTGCGTGGTAGCTCAGCAGATTTGCGTCCGGCGATTGTCTTGGCTTCGACCGGGTTAGTAATCTTCCTCGCAGCGATTGTTGCGGAATGGTTTACGGTGACTACAGATGATGATTAGCGACCAAAACTTTTCCGCACTCTTGACCTACGAGATTACGCTCGCCGTCGTGGTCGTAGGCGCCTGCGTGGCCGTCGCCCTTGCCAGTGTTCGAGCCGAGCGGGAGAAGGCTGAAGCAATCAAGGCGAACGCAAAGCAAGAGATCGTGCGCCGGGTCGCGGACCTTCACGAGAGCATCGCCATCGTTCGGGCGACCATCGTGCTTGACCTGACCGGTGGGGCCTCTAGGCCGAAGATCATTAAGACCAAGACAACCAGTCTGGTCGGCGCTGAGAAGAAGTAGCGGACATCCTATGCCCGCCAAAAAGTCCCCGGTGAAGTCAGCAAAAAAGAAGAAGCCGTCCCCGAAGAAGCGGACGGCACCCTCTCGCGACCCAAACGTCGCGGCCTTCGATGTTGTAGCGCGTCTCACTCAACAGGCGGAGAATCTCCCTCTTCCGAAAAAGGCAGCGATAACGCCGCAGGGTCGGAAGGCGCCGCGATCAGCGCGCGCGGTCGAGTAGCGCCAACACTCGCGCGCTTGGCGCGTGGCACGCGGGGACTGTCGCTCTCACCGGCCAGTAAGGGCGTCTTGCTGTAGCTGGGCAGCTTCATGTCGACGAGTGCCATGAACTCGTCCCACTGACCCGGCTGAAAGCGATCCGCGAGTCCTTCCACGAGTCCTAGGTGATGGAGCAGGCGGGGAGTGCCGTAGTTCTTCGTCAACAACTGATGATGCTTGTGCTTCCGGCGCCCGTCCTCCAACGGGTTGCGGCGGCGCAGTTCGTCCTTGATGACGGGCGCCAGCCTGTCCCAGACGAGATCGTTCACGAAAATGCCGAAATAGCGTGGCATCTTCATGTCGTCTTTCAGCGTGCGCCCTCGGATACGACAGAGCTGCTCGAAGAAGGAGCGGGGGAAGGTCGGCACCCACTGCTGTAGATCCTTCGCCACATAGGCGCGGATGACCCGTGCGATGTCCCGCTGGTCCTGATCTGCGCGGAATCCCGTCGCATCATCCACCAGCACTTCGATCATCTTGTAGGCGAGAGCGCGCATGAGCTTTCGCGCCTTTTCGGCAATCAGCTTCTGCCGCGTCCCTGTGAGAGCGCCTGCCTCGTCGGCGTCCATCCAAATCTCGCAGATCTTCGGGATGATCTCTGCCTTAATGCCAACGCCGATCTGGCCGCCGTCAGCCACATAGCGCACCGATATTGACTGCAGATCACCTAAATGCTTGTCGATAAAAGGCTTAAGGCTCTTGGAACTCAGGAAATGCGGCACATCTGCAGCGCGGTCCTCGGCCGTCCGGTTCTTGGCTACCCACCCGCTGTAGTACATCCCCATTCCCTTCATGAAATCCGTCTGCGTGAGCACCCGAGTCCTGTCGTCTGACAGCACGGCGCACGGCAATCTCAGATCTCCGATCTCCAGCGTGCCCGGATACTTCGCGGTTGGCAGGTCCGCGCCCCACCTGGCGAGAGCCGCTTTGCGAGAGGCTTCGCTCCGCTGTTCCTTCGTCAGGTTGGCCGCCCGTTTCTTACCGCCCTGTGCCCCGAACCTCTTCGACTCGTCCACCGGCGCTCCTTGTTGTGCGTAGGGGTTAGAATACAGCCGCACGAGCGTTTCCGCAATGCCTACCCCTACGTATTGACAGAATGCTTAGGGGTACGCATATTGGCGCATGAACAAAACGAGCGCGGCGGTCCGGGCGATGGTTCTGCGGTGTCTCACTGACGGCATGGGCGTGAATCCAACCGCCCGCGCGTGCGGCGTCTCAAAGGGCACCGTCCTTCGTCTGCTTGCAGAGGCTGGCGAGTTCGCGGCCTTCTACCACGACTACATGGTGACCGGCATTCGCGCGAAGTTCATCCAGATGGACGAGCAGTGGTCGTTCGTCGGCGCGCACCGCAACCGCTCGCTCAATCCCGCCTACGGCGACGTGTGGACGTTCGTCGCGCTCGATCCGCAGACGAAATTGATCGTCAGCTATTTGGTGGGCGAGCACACGCGCGAGAGCACGAACGTGTTCGTCGCGGATGCCGCCGAGCGGACCTACGGTCGCACGCAAATCACGACGGATAGCTGGGGCGCCTACCACGACGCGATTGCGAAGTCGTTCACGTGGCGCCGGGCAGACTACGCCGTGTGCATCAAGAACTACGAGACGACGGATAAGGAATCGGCGCGGCGCTATGGTCCGGCGATCTGCACGTCAGTCACGAAGCAGAAGCGCATCGGCACGCCGGACATGGACCAGGCGACGACGAGCCACGTGGAGAACGTGAACCTGCACACGCGCCAGCGGTGCCGTCGCTTCGCTCGCCTCACGAATCAGCACTCCAAGAAGGCGGAGAACCACGCGCACGCTGTGGCGCTGCACTTCTTCGCGCATAACTTCATTCGCGTGCATCAGTCGCTGAGCGCCGAGCAGGGCCGCAAGATGACGCCAGCCATGATGCACGGCCTGGCGTTCCGCCCCTGGACGGTTGACGATCTCGTCACCGCGATGGACCCAACGGCTGTTACAATCGAATAGAACCAGTGCCGGAGCCGTGCAGGGCGGTTGCGACGCTGGGACGGCCACGTCATACTGCAGGCGATCCTCTCGGGCTCGCTCGTTGCCGACGTAGCGTAGGGTGAGCCCTCGGTCTTGTCTCCGACACGCCGGGGCGTCGCATCTTCGTTTCCGCAATTGCTTCCGCCGACTCGAACACATCGCTCGCCGCACTCGCCGAGGCGCTGCGGCTCAGCGTGCTCGGCAAACTCTTGCTGGCAACGCTCCTCGGCGGCGCGATCGGGATGGAGCGCGAGATGGCGGGGAAACCCGCCGGCCTGCGAACCAACATCCTCATCTGCGTAGGCGCGGCGCTGTTCACACAGCTGTCGGTTGACATCGCGCGGATTGGCTTCACGCCGGATGGTCGTCCGTACGGCGACACAACGCGCATTGCCGCGCAGATCGTATCGGGGATCGGGTTCCTTGGCGCCGGCGCGATTCTGCATGGCGAGGGCGCGATCATCGGCCTCACGACGGCGGCGACCATCTGGGTGGTCGCCGCGATCGGCGCGGCGGTGGGATCGGGCGCCTACGTCGACGCGGTTGGAACGACGACGTTGATTGTGCTCGTTCTCGTTGGACTGCGTCCTGTCGAGCGGCGCCTGCTGGCCAAGCGCCGGCGTATCAAGGCAACGCTTCGCGTTCGCCCTGGTGCGTCGTACGACACCTTCGAGAAGGTCATCGACGAGCAGGGCGTACACGTATTTGCTCGTCGTACCTTTGAGCACAACTCCGATCGCACGTTCGAGCTCGAGCTCATCGGAGCCACCAAACAGTTCGACGTCCTGTGCGACGTACTCCGCGGCCGACCAGACGTCATCAGCATCACAACGGATTGATGGACCGACTTCTCGTTCTCGATCTCGCGGCGACTTCAAAAAACTGGGCACTCACTCCCGAAGGCGAACGTCGAATTCTCGACGAGACTCCTCCGGGCTGGCGCGTGCACGTCGTCCGCGCTCCCACCAGCTCCGACGGTGACGGACCACCGCGCCCCAGCGACGAAGTGATGAACGCCGTTCGCGAAGCGGAGGCCTATTACGGTTTTGGAATTCCGCGCGTGCTGTTTGTCGAAGCGCAGCGGCTTCGCTGGGTTCACTCCGCGGCGGCAGGCGTCGGGACCGCCCTGCACGACGAGATGGTTGCGAGCGACGTGCTGCTCAGCAACTCGGCGGGAATTCACGCCATTCCGATCGCTGAGTACGTCGTGGGCAGCGTACTGCACTTCCTGCGCGGCCTGGACATGGTCATCGACCAGCAGCGTCGGGCTGAATGGAACAAGCAGCCGTTCGTCCGCATGGATTCGGTGCTGCGCGAGATGGATTCAGTGCGCGCTTTGGTCGTTGGTGTTGGAGGTATAGGGGGTGCCACAGCTGAACGACTCAGCGCGCTCGGTGCTCGATGCACCGGTGTTCGACGGCGAGTGGGCATGGGCCCACCGCCGGGGTTCGAGCGCGTCGTGGGACTGGATCAGTTCGAGGCCGAGCTCCCGAAGCACGACGTCGTCGTACTGGCGGCGCCGCTTACGGGTGACACGAACGGCCTCCTCACGGCGGAGCGACTGGACCTTCTGCCCCAGTCGGCGATCATCGTCAACGTGGCTCGCGGAGCGCTACTCGATCAGGACGCACTGGCCGAGCGACTGGCGGCTGGACGGCTGCGGGGTGCAGCGCTCGATGTATTCAAGGAGGAGCCGGTTCCCCCGACCAGCCCTCTGTGGGGGCTCCGGCAGGTGATTCTGAGTCCTCATATATCCCCGGTTTCCCCCGGCCGATTTTGGCCCCGGCAGCTCGATCTATTTTTGGACAACTGGCGCCGATACTCAAAGGGCGAGCCCTTGAGAAACATCGTCGACAAGAGAGCTGGGTACTGAAATGGAAAAGATCATCAAGGCGGCTGTAGATCGCGGCGCGTCGGACCTGCACATCAAAGCGGGCGACGTTTTTCGCGCGCGCATCAACGGCGAGCTCGTGGCGCTGACCAAGCAGGCGCTGACGCCAGAACAGACGCGAGCCATTGCCCTCCACCTCATGAACAATGAGGAGGACAAGCTGCGCCTTGATAAGATCCTGGACTACGATTGCTCATGGTCGGCGGCGGGGATCGGACGCTTCCGCGTGAACATCATGAAGCAGCGCGGTTCGTTCTCGATCATCATGCGCGTCATTCCGTGGGAAGTGCCGACTTTCGAAAAGCTCGGCTTGCCACCGGTGCTGTCGAAGATCGCTGAAACCGAGCGTGGCATGGTGCTCGTGACGGGCGTGACGGGATCGGGTAAGTCGAGCACGATGGCGGCGCTGATCAACTACATCAACGTTCGCGAAAACCGACACATCCTCACGCTCGAGAATCCGATCGAATTCCTGCACACCGATCAGATGTCATCGGTCACGCAGCGCGAGATCGGCTCAGACACGACGGACTTCAAGATGGGATTGCGCGCCGCGTTGCGTCAGGATCCGGACGTGATCATGATCGGTGAAATGCGCGACGCCGAAACGGTCGATACCGCGATCAAGGCCGCTGAGACGGGCCACTTGCTGATGTCGACCCTGCATACGCCCGATGCGCAGAGCACGATTCTCCGCATCATGGCAATGTTCCCGCCCGAAGAGCAGGACGTCATTCGCGTTCGGTTGGCCGAGTCGCTCTACGCAGTAGTGTCGCAGCGACTGTTGCCCAAGCGCACGGGCAAGGGACGCGCGGTGGCGGCCGAGGTGATGATCAACACGCCGGCGATCAAGGATCTCATTCTCGAAGGCACGCGCATCGGTGAGATTCGCGACTTCATTGCAGACGGTCGCGAGCAGTACGGCATGCAGACGTTCGATCAGTGTCTCGCGGATCTCGTGTCCGCTGGCGAGGTGACGTTCGACGTGGCCAAGGCCGCGGCGAGCAACCCGTCGGACTTCGAGCTCAAGATGCGGATGTTCTCGACGCTGTCGGAGGCGCCCGCTCAGCCGGAGGCTCCGCGCCCCGCGCCGCGCGCGCCGACTCCCCTCGCAGCCGCGGCGGTCCCTCAGTCGCCGCCGGCTCCGGCGGCATTGACGCCGCTCGGGCTGCCGGCCGTTCCGGAGTTGCCGGCTGAGACGGTGATCGCGGTTCCCCAACTCGAAGGAATGCAGGTTGGTGGGCTAGATTTTCTTTCATGACACTGGCTGCCAACCGACTTCGCGGAATTTTCGCCCCCGTCGTCTCGACGTTCAAATCGGGAAATAGCGACGAGCTGGATCTCGCGGCATTCGCCGCCAACGGACGAGCCCATCTCGCGGCCGGCCTCGACGGCTTGGTCGTCACAGGGTCGACAGGCGAAGCGGCATTGTTGGATGCCGCGGAGCGGTGCGCGCTCGTGGAAACGGCGCGCGATGTCGTACCAAGCGACAAGCTGTTGATCGTCGGCACGGGCGCTGAATCGACGCGAACGTGTTTGCAACAGACGCGCGACGCTGCGTCGCGCGGCGCGGATGCCGTGCTGGTCGTCGCGCCGCACTACTACGGCGGCGCAATGACGATCGATGCGCTGCGGGCGCACTATCGTCGCATCGCCGACGAAAGCCCGGTGTCGGTCGTGCTGTACAGCATTCCGAAATACATGCACTTCTCGCTGCCGCCCGCGCTCGTGGCCGAGCTTGCGGCGCACGAGAACGTCATCGGGATCAAGGACAGCTCCGGCCAAGCCGATCAACTCGCTGCGTACATGCAAGCGCAGTCGGCCACCTTTTCGGTGCTCACCGGAAACGCGCCGCTCTTTCACCATGCGTTGAAGGCGGGTGCACCGGGTGGAATCCTTGCGGTGGCGCTCTTCGCGGCGGGGCTCACGCTCGATGTCTACAACTCGTTCGTGCAGGGGAACGACGCCGCGGCGACGGCCGCGCAGGTGCGCGTGAGTCCGTTGGGCGCGAAGATCGTGGGCGAGTTGGGAATTCCCGGAGTGAAAGCGGCGATGGATCAGGTCGGACTGAACGGCGGTCCGGTGCGGTTGCCGTTGCGACCGTTAGAGGCGGAGCAGCGGAAGATCGTCGGCGAGATGGTGAAATAAAGACGGCGCGAAAGGCCAGACGGCGCGGAATGCCAGACGGCGCGGAATGCCAGACGGCGCGGAATGCCAGACGGCGCGGAATGCCAGACGGCGCGGAATGCCAGACGGCGCGGAATGCCAGACGGCGCGGAATGCCAGACGGCGCGGAATGCCAGACGGCGCGGAATGCCGAACGGCGCGGAATGCCGAACGGCGCGGAATGCCGAACGGCGCTGAACGACGAACGGAGCGCAACCGCGTTCGCGGCGTGACCGCATCGGCCGGTCGGGCCCGACGTTCGCTGTAAACGCTCTTTGGCGCCGTTTGGCATTTCGCGCGGTTCGGCATTTCGCGCGGTTCGGCATTCTGCGCCGTTCGGCATTTCGCGCCGTTTGGCATTTGGCGCCCTCTGGCATCTCGCGCCCTTTCTCGCTGTTCCATGGCTCATCTTTCCATCATCGGCTCTCTTTCTCGTCCCTCTGGAGGGCCGGGTGTCGCGGAGGCCCGCCGGTACTGCGCGGACGTTCTCCGTCACGCCGGGTTTGCTATTAGCGAACACTCTTTCGAGTATTCAGCATTTCCGGCATCGTGGGCCATGCCGATCAGCGGTGTCGTCGCGGCGTTCGTCACGGGCACGTTGTACTTTGGCCGCGGGAATCCAGCGTGGACCGTGGCTGCGTGCGTCGTTCTCGTGGTTGCGTTCGGCACGCTGGCGGTGCTCGGCCGGCGAGGCGTGCTCGACTATCCGCTAATGCGTCGACGCGGCGTGAATCTCCAAGGCGTTCGACCGGGGGGGCCGCCGACAGTGTGGCTCGTGGCACATATCGATTCCAAGTGGCAACCGGTGTCGATGATCGCGCGCGTGGCAGGTGTCGTCGGCACGTCCATTGGTGTCGTCGCGATGATCGCGGTGAGTCTTGTGCGTGAGCCGAGCGGTGGTGCCGCAATGGCCCTTCTGATCTTCACGTGGCTGAGTGCGCTGCCGCTCATTCTGTCGGTCGTCGGCGATCGGAATCACGGGACGTTGGACAACGCGAGCGGCGTGGCCGCGGTGCTCGAAGCCGCGGAGGCGATTCCGGCGACAGCGCGCGTCGGCGTGTTGATCACCGACGCCGAAGAACTCGCGCTGGCAGGGGCGCGTGCGTGGGCGAAGACATTGGCGCCTGGCGTTGCTCTCAACTGCGATAGTGTGGACGACTTCGGGCCGTTGGTCGTGATGTTCTCACGATCGCGCCCCGACGAACTCATCGCACGCCTTGAGACGGCGGCGGTCGCAGTGGAGGCAGAGCCGCCGAGAGTCCTACGCCTCATCCCGGGAATTCTCACAGACAGCGTCGCCTTGGCGGACGCCGGCTGGGAGACATTGACACTCAGCCGTGGCACCGTTCGTACGCTACAGAGGATCCACACGTCGCGCGACACGTTGTCCGGGATGCGGGGAACCGGCATTACCGGGGCCGCCCAGGTCCTCGCGCGCATGGCAACGGAGCTCGGCTGATGGCAGCAATCCTTCTCGTTCTCGCGGTCCTGCTTGGTCTCGTGATGATCCCCTTTGGTTTCCCGGGGACGCTCGTGATCTTCGCAGGCGCGTTGTGCTACTACCTGCTCGTGCCGGGGGGCGCGATCGGTCTGGCCACCGTGATCGGCGTGGGCGTGCTGATGGCGATCGCCGAAGCGCTCGAGTGGATCTTGGCGGGGCGGTTTGCGCGGAAGTACGGCGGGTCGCGACGCGCTGGTTGGGGAGCAATCATCGGTGGAATGATCGGAGCGTTCATGGGCGTTCCGATTCCCATCGTCGGTTCGGTGATCGGCGCATTCGTCGGTGCGTTCGTCGGTGCCTTTGTGTTCGAATGGAGCGGCACCAAGGACCACATGGGAGCGACGCGTGTCGCGTGGGGCGCGTTGCTAGGTCGCGTCGTCGCCGCGGCAGTCAAGGTCGGGATCGGCCTTGCGATGGGAGCGTGGTTGATCGGCGTGCTATGGGTTGGCTAGCGCGCACAAGACGACGATGATGCGTGTGACACCACACGACTCTTCCATGAGCATTAATTGACTTCTCATTAGCATCTACCTTACGTTCGCCCGTCCCACGTCGGCGCCGTTGCTGTCGTAGTCCTCGTCACGCTTTTCCCCCTTCACGAGGCTCGGGAATGAACAAGCTTCTCAGGCACGCCGCGCTCATTGGCGCGTGCGTCTGCCTTGCCGCTGCCGCTGCTCCGCGCGCACCGGAATCGGTCGTCGCCAATGACAATCGCAAACCAGCCGGCACACTGAAAAACGGTGTGCTCACGGTGCGGCTCGAAGCACGCAACGGTACGTGGAAGCCCGAAGGCGAACAGGGCAGCGCGCTTCCTGTCGCGGCCTGGGCCGAGGAAGGAAAGCCGCTGTCCGCTCCAGGTCCGCTCATTCGCGTACCGGTGGGCACCGATGTAAAAGCGTCGCTCAAGAATTCGCTCGACAAGCCGCTCACCGTCTTCGGGTTCGGCAAGACGCGCGGAATGACGGACAGCATCGTGATTCCAGCCGGTGCATCGCGCGACGTGCAGTTCAAGGCGGGAACGCCCGGCAACTTTTACTACCTCGCGCGCCGCAGCGTCGACAAAGTGTATTTCGGATCGCGGTTCGCACCGGACATGGAACTCTCGGGAGCGATCATCATCGATGGCACC
Source organism: Leucogemmata humicola (assembly GCF_055379415.1). NCBI lineage: Bacteria > Pseudomonadati > Gemmatimonadota > Gemmatimonadia > Gemmatimonadales > Gemmatimonadaceae > Leucogemmata > Leucogemmata humicola. The sequence continues at coordinate 4,313,123 of NZ_AP040875.1, read as the reverse complement.
GGGCCGCAGACGGCCGACAGAGTGCTTGTCATGTCGATCTGGAACACCTTCGACGCGAAGAGTCCGACCGGTTTGGGTCGCGCGACGATGACGATCAACGGACTCTCGTGGCCGCACACAGAGCGCATCGATCTGAAGCAGGGCGACTCGGTGCATTGGCGCGTGATCAACCTGACTGAGCTCGACCACCCGATGCACCTGCACGGGTTCTATTTCCGCGTCGAGCACAAGGGCGACGGTGCAAGCGACTCGATCTACACGAAGGAGCAGCAGCGCCTCGCGGTGACCGAGGTCGCGTTTCCGTTTTCGACGATGTCGATCTCTTGGGTTCCTGATCGCGCGGGCAATTGGATCTACCACTGCCACTACGCCGAGCACATCTCGTCGTCGTCGTCGCTAGATCGCGACAAGGACCACTTCGACGAAAGCATGGCAAGCCATCACCTGGCGGATGGTCCACATCAGATGTTCGGGCTCGTGCTCGGCCTTCGCGTCGCGCCAAAGGGTCCGCCGGTAGCGCTTGCCGAGGCGCCGCGCAAAATACGAATGATCGTTCGGCAGAAGGAACGCGCGTACGGAACGAATACGGGGTACGCGATGGTGCTCGGAGGCACGCCCGCTGAGAAGGACGCGAACGTAGCGCCGTCGTCCGGGCCGACCTTGGTGCTCGAGCGAGGCAAGCCTGTCGCGATCACGGTAGTCAATAGCGCGAAGGAGCGTGCGTCGATTCACTGGCACGGCATCGAGTTGGAGAGCTATCCGGACGGCGTTCCCGGATGGAGCGGGAGCGGCAACCAAACGTTGCAGCCGATCGCCCCGGGCGATTCGATAACGATTCGATATACGCCGCCTCGCGCAGGGACGTTCATGTACCACTCACACATCAATGAGTCGTCGCAAATCGCGTCCGGGCTCTACGGGCCGATCATCGTCGTCGAGCCTGGGCAGCAGTTCGATCCGGACCACGATCGCGTCTTGTTCTTCGGCACCGCGGGCCCGACCAAGAACGTGATTATCGGCCCGTTCGCCAACTACCTGATGAACGGCGAGGCGCAACCGAAGGCGATGGACCTTCGCGCCGGAACGACGTATCGATTCCGATTGATCAACCTCGCGGACGGCGGCCCGGTGCTCGTGTCGATGCTCAATGGCAAGGCCCCCGTGCTGTGGAAGGCGGTCGCCAAAGACGGCGCCGCACTGCCTGTGTCGCAGGCGACGCCCCGACCGGCAGTAGTGGTGTTCGATGCCGGCGAGATCTACGACTTCGAACTCACGCCCGCCAAGGGCGCCGATTTGGCGCTCACGTTTGGACCAACGCCCTTTCCACCGGGCGTCCCGACGCCTCCCAATTTTTCGCCTTTGCCGCCGACGCGGACCGTCGCGGTGCATGTGAGGTAGCCAACAGTGTGGGCGGGAGGATGCGTTGACTCCCCCGCCCATTGGCCTAGATTAAAACAACGCCCCGGGTGAGCCGCCGGGGCGATTTTTTTTGCGCGGCAAAACCGGTAGACATGTTTACTCAGAGCAATCGCACGGTCGTCGTCGTTGGTGCCCAATGGGGCGACGAGGGGAAAGGCAAGCTCGTCGACGTTCTCGCTGAACGCGCCGACTGGGTGGTCCGATATCAAGGCGGCGCAAACGCCGGCCACACGGTCGATCTGGGTGAGCATTCATTCGTCCTGCACCAGATTCCGAGCGGAATTCTGCACCCAGGCGTGCGCTGCGCGATCGGCAACGGCGTGGTGCTCGACCCTGAGACGCTCTTCACCGAAATCGACGAGCTCGTCGCCGACGGCATCGACGTCGAGGGCCGGCTCTATGTGAGCGAGCGCGCGCACCTGGTGCTGCCGTACCACAAGATCGTGGATGCCGAGAGTTCTCACTCGCAGTCGCTCGGCACGACCGGCCGCGGGATTGGTCCGGCGTACGAAGACAAAATCGCACGTCGCGGTATTCGCGTCCTCGATCTGCGTAATCGCGACCGTCTCACCGAATTGGTGACGCGCAACGCCGAGCGCGCCAACGTCCAGCTCGCGGCATTCGGGTCGACCAAGCGCGTCGAGCCGAAGGCGATCATCGACCGACTGGAACAGCTCGCTGAGCGCTTGCTTCCGCTCGCCGAAGACGTCGGTCTTGTCGTGCACCGCGCGATGAAGAGCGGTGCGGCAGTGCTGCTGGAAGGCGCACAGGGCTCGCTGCTCGACGTCGACCATGGCACCTATCCGTTCGTGACGTCGAGCAGCACGACGTCAGGTGGAGCGGCAACGGGGGTTGGCGTCGCGCCCACCGCGATCGACGCAGTGCTTGGCGTAGTGAAGGCGTATACGACCCGCGTTGGTACCGGTCCGCTGCCCACCGAAATGGACACGCCAATGGGCGAGCGCGTCCGTTCGCTCGGCAACGAGTTTGGCGCAACGACCGGTCGTGCGCGACGGTGCGGTTGGTTCGACGCGATCGTCGTGCGCTACGCGAATCGGATCAATGGTCTCACGGACGTGGCGGTGACCAAGCTCGACGTGCTCGACACGTTGGATCGTGTCGCCATCTGTACGGGCTACGAGTACGACGGTGACGTGCACACCGAATTTCCGGGCGACCTCACGCTGCTCGAACACGCGGTGCCGCGGTACGAGTGGATGGAAGGTTGGCAGAAGAGCACGTCCGAAGCGCGCCGTCTCGAAGAGTTGCCGAGCGAGGCGAGAGCGTATCTCGATCGCCTGCAGGAGTTGATCGAAACGCCGATCACGTACGTCAGCGTCGGCACGCGGCGCGATCAGATCATAGGACTGTGATTGACCTGCTGATCGTCGGCGGCGGGCCGTGTGGCCTCGCGACGGCGATCTCGGCACAGCGTGCCGGGCTGACGACGCTCGTGCTCGAAGGGGCGTCGGTGGTGAGCACGATCGCGCACTACCCAACGTACGTGCAGTTCTTTTCGACAGCGGAAAAGCTGGCGCTCGGCGGCCTGCCGTTCGTCATCGCGGGCGAGAAGCCCACGCGTCGCGATGGCCTCGCGTACTACCGCGCTGTCGTGAAGTATTTCGGCATTCAGATCCGCCAGTACGAGCGCGTTACGAAGATCGAGCGCGCGGGGGACACGTTCGTTGTGCACTCGGACTCGCGCGCCCACGGCGCAATGCGGACCGAAGCGCGCGCGGTGGTGATCGCGACGGGTTACTTCGGCTCGCCGAACTACCTGCGCGTTCCGGGCGAAGATCTCCCACAGGTGGCGCACGTTTACCGCGAGGGCCACGGCGCGTTCGACCAGGATGTCGTCGTGGTTGGCGGTGGCAATTCCGCCGCTGAGGCGGCGTTGGATCTCTGGCGGTCCGGCGCGCGTGTGACGCTCGTGCACTTCGGGCCAACGTTCGACAAGAAGATCAAACCGTGGGTGCTTCCGGACTTTCTGAACCGCGAAAAGGAAGGGAGCATCGCGGCGCGCTGGGACAGCCGCGTGCACTCGATTCAGCCGGGTTCGGTCACGATCACGAACCCGGGCGGCGAGGAGCGCATCAAGGCCGACCTCGTGTACGTGATGACCGGCTTTGCGCCGAACACAGAGCTACTCCGGCAGATTGGCGTCCCGATCGATCCGGTGACGGGCATCCCCGCGCACGATCCGGAAACGCTCGAGACCACGGTGCCCGGCGTGTTCATCGCCGGCGTGGTCGTGGCCGGGTTCGACGCGAACAAGGTGTTCATCGAAAACGGCCGGTATCACGGCGACAACATCGTGGCGCGGATCCTCGGTCAGGGCGTTCCACCCGAGCCGAAATTGAGCGCGGAGCTCGACACGTAGACGCCAAGGTCACGAAGAGGCCGAGCGTAGGTTGGGTGATGTTAAGTTTCAGGACTGCGCTGACCGCACGTTAAACACCGCCAAGAAATGCCTACTCCCGACGTCCTCGAAAAGCTCGTGTCGCTGTGCAAGCGACGCGGATTCATTTTCCAATCTTCAGAGATCTATGGCGGCGCCGGTTCCGTGTGGGACTACGGCCCGCTCGGTGTCGAGCTGAAGAGGAACGTCAAGGATCGTTGGTGGAACGCGATGGTTCGGTCGCGCGACGACATCGAGGGGCTCGATGCCGCCATCTTGATGCATCCGCGCGTGTGGGAGGCCAGCGGCCATGTCGCTGGCTTCACCGACCCGCTCGTCGATTGCAAGAACTGTAAAAAGCGCTTTCGCGCCGACGATCCCAAGATCAAGGGCGTGCCCGGCACGCCGGAGGCACAGTGCCCTGCGTGCGGCATGAAGGGCACGCTGTCCGAGGCGCGTCTCTTCAACCTCATGTTCAAGACGTTCATGGGGCCCGTCGAGGAGAGTGCCTCGGTCGTATATCTGCGCCCCGAAACGGCGCAGGGCATCTATGTGAATTTCCTCAACGTCCAGCAGTCGACGCGTCAGAAGGTGCCGTTCGGCATCGCGCAGATCGGTAAGGCGTTCCGCAACGAAATCACGCCCGGAAACTTCATCTTCCGCACGCGTGAGTTCGAACAGATGGAGATGCAGTTCTTCGTCGAGCCTGGCACCGACATGCACTGGTTCGAGTACTGGAAGGAACAGCGCATGGAGTGGCACAAGTCGCTCGGACTCGATCCGGCGCGACTACTGTTCCACCAGCACACCAAGGAAGAACTCGCGCACTACGCGCGCGCGGCGTTCGACGTGCAGTTCGACTTCGGTGGTACGCTTGGCTTCCAGGAGATCGAAGGCGTTCACAATCGCGGCGACTTCGACCTCACTCGGCACCAGGAGTATTCCGGAAAGAAGCTCGAGTACTTCGACCAGCCGAACAACAAGCGCTTCGTGCCGTACGTCGTCGAGACGTCGGTCGGCGCCGATCGTACGACGCTTGCGCTGCTAGTGAATGCGTATCGTGAAGAGAAAGTCGAAGGCGAGGATGAAGGTCGTACGGTGCTCGCGCTGCATCCCGGCGTCGCGCCGATCAAGGCGGGCGTGTTCCCGCTCGTGAAGAAGGACGGAATGCCGGAGTTCGCCGAGAAGCTGACGAAGGAACTGCGCCAGAGCTTCCCGGTGTTCTACGACGAGTCGGGCGCGATCGGGCGTCGCTATCGTCGACAGGACGAAGTCGGCACGCCGTATTGCATCACGGTCGACGGCGACACGATCAAGGACGGGTCGGTGACGATTCGCGATCGCGACACGCTGCTGCAGGAACGCGTTGCCGCCGAGCGCGTGGCTGAGATCATTCGCGCGCGTTTGGCGTCGTGAGCCCGGAGCCGCTTTCGCTCGAACGTCTTCGCCGCGAGGGCGAAGCGTTCATGGAGGAGCTGTCGAGGGAGTACTATCTCTCGCACTCCGGTCACAAGCCGAGCGCAGAGCTGCAGCCGATCTACGCGAAGTACGCAGGCATCCTCGGGCCTGATTCGCTCGCGCTGGTGCTCGAGGAATTCCAACGCGCTCCTGAAGGGAGCGAAGAGCGCCGGTCGACGCGCCTGTTCGTCGACTGGCAGGCCGAGGCGCAGAGCTCGCGTCAACTGGCCGCGCTCGAGGAACGTGAGATTGCGTGGGGCGCATCCGCGGTCGTGCCGGTCAGCGACTCGCGCAGCATTCCGTTCGAGGCAGTCGCGATCGAGATGGGCAACTCGCGCGACAAGGCCGAGCGACACGCCATCGAAGCGGCGCGCGCGAAGCTGGTCGACAGCGAACTGGCGCCGATTCGTCGCGAGCGCTTTCAACGCGAACGCGACATCACCGAAGAGCTGGGCCTCGCGCCGAATTACAATGCGACGTTCGAGCTGCTGAGCGGCATTTCGCTCGCGTCGCTCAAGGCGGAGTGCGAGCAGTTTCTGCGCGACACGCGCGATCTGTGGGACGACACGCTGCCTGAGTTCACGAAGCGCATCCTCGGCATGAATGCGGGCGACGTCACGCGTGCCGACGCCGTGGCGATGTTTCGCGCGCGCGATTTCGACAAGGGCTTTCCGTCGAATCGGATGGAAGAGGCGATTCGACGTCAGGTTCGCGAAATGGGCGTCGATCCGCTGGCCAACGGTCGCGTCACACTCGACACGGGTGAGCGTGAGGGGAAGCGAGGTCGCGCGTTCTGTGCGCCGGTGCGTGTACCGGACGAGGTGTATCTCGTACTGCGACCGCACGGCGGGCAGACCGATTGGACGACATTCCTGCACGAGCTCGGGCACGCGTTGCACTTCGCGTACATGCGACCGGACTTGCCGTTCGAGTATCGCTGGATGGGCGACAACTCGATCACCGAAGGGTACGCGATGCTGTTTGACCACCGGATGAAGGACGCCGGTTGGTTGAAGCGATACACCGAGCTCGAACCGACGCAGGTCACTCCGTTTCTACGCGCCACGGGTTTCGACGAGCTGCACTATCTGCGTCGCTACTGCGCGAAGTTGATCTACGAGATCGAGCTGTACGGCGGCACCACGTCCTGGGATTCGCTGCCCGATCTCTATGTCGAGCGACTCAGCGAGGCGACGACGTTCCGGTACAATCGCGCCGACGCGTTCGTCGACGTCGATCCGCGATACTATGCCGCGCGGTATCTGCGTGCGTGGCAGCTGCAGGCATTGATCAGCGAAACGTTGGTCGAGCGGTACGACGTTGACTGGTGGCGCAATCCGCGCGCAGGCCCGTGGATTTGCTCGGCGCTATTTGGCGAAGGCCAGCGTGAATTGGCGCACGAACAGGCAGAGCGTGTAGCCGGGAAGCAACTCTCGTTTGCTCCGCTGATCAGAGCTGTGGAAAAGATGCTCGGCTAATACCGAGCATCGCTCGTTAGGCACATGACTCAGCGCGGCAGAGCGAACGCCACAACGTAGTCGCCTTTGCCCCAGTCTTCGCTTCCGCCAACGGACACGACGACATACTGTCGTCCGCCAATGGCGTAAGTCATCGGCGTGGCGCGCGCGCCGCCGGGCAACGGTCCTTTCCACAACTCTCGGCCGGTCTCCACGTCGAATGCGCGAAGCGCGTGGTCCATCGTCGCGCCGATGAATGCGATGCCGCCCGCGGTAACGATCGGGCCGCCAAGGTTGGGTGTTCCGAGTGGCGTCTTCGATAGCGCGCCGACTTCCGGCTTGATCCCGACCGGGTCGCCAAGCGGCACGTCCCAGACGCGCGCTCCAGTCTTCAGATCGATCGCGACGAGTGCCCCCCAGGGCGGAGGAACGCATGGGAGGCCGCTCGGGCTCGAGAGCATGCGGCGGCGCATGACGTACGGCGTGCCGTGCATACGAGTGTACTGATCGCCGAGCCGGTGCGAGTTCGTCATGGCGACGGCGGTATCGAGTTCGTCGAGCCGAATGAGCTGGACGAACGCGGCGATGGTGTTGACGGGAATGATCGCGACTTGCCGCTGCGAATCGAACGCAAGTCCACCCCAATGGGCACCGCCGATGTTCGACGGGCGCGCCAGAGTTCCCTGCAGACTCGGTGGCGTGAATGGACCATCGTTTCGTAGCGATAGAATTTGCTCACGACAATTCTCTCGATCCGCTGGCGTCGGGCCCCAGACGCTGTCGAGCGAGAAGCCCTGGGGGCTCAGCGGTGGAATCACTGTGTTGAAGGGCTGCGTCAACGCGGACCGCTCACCATACACCGTGCTCGCAGGAACTCGGCGCTCCTCTACGGGAAACACGGGCTTGCCGGTGTCGCGATCGAGCACGAAGAGCTGACCAGTTTTGGTGGCTTGAAGCACGACGTCCACCCGCTTTCCATCGTGCGTGATCGTCGCGAGTGCCGGCGGCGCCGCATTGTCGTAGTCCCACAAGTCGTGGTGCACGGTTTGAAAGTGCCAGACGATCTTGCCCGTCGACGCACGCAGCGCGACGATCGAGTTCGCGTACCGGTTGTCGCCGCCGCGCTCACCGCCGTAGTAGTCGGGACTCGCGCTTCCGGTCGGCACGAAGACGAGATCGCGCGCCGAATCGGCGGCGATGACCGACCACGCGTTCGCCGCGCCCGTGCTGTGAGCCATCGCGCCGCGCCACGTCGCCCACGCCGGATCCGTCGAATCGCGCGGCACGGGATCCCAACTCCACTTCATTGCTCCAGTGCGCGCGTCGAAGGCGCGCACTTCTCCGCTCGCCGCGTTCGTTCGGTTGTTGTCGGCGACCGATGATCCGGTCACCAGCGTTCCATTGATCACCGCCGGCGGCGACGTCAGTTGATACTCTTCTGCGTAGTACGGCGAGTTGTGCAGACCGCGTCGCAGCTCGATGGTTCCGTTCGTGCCGAAGGCGCGACAGGGCGCACCCGTTTTCGCGTCGAGTGCGATGATGCGCGCGTCGATGACTCCGGCGTAGATGCGTCGCCGACAGGCCGCTCCGAGTTGTGCTTTCGGATCGAGCCACGTCGACACGCCGCGGTTGGCAAAATCGCCCCAGTCGCCGTTGTGATCGACCTTGGCGTCGAACATCCATCGCTGCTTTCCCGTTTCCGGGTCGAGCGCGATCACCCGACCGAACGGCGTGGACAGATAGAGCGTTCCGTCGACCATGAGCGGCGTCGCCTCGAACTTGGTCGGCTGCTTCGTCGACTCGCTCGACTCGCCAGTGCGATACGTCCACGCGACGGCCAGCCGGCTGACATTGTCGCGAGCGATCTGCGAGAGCGGTGAGAAGCGCGTGCCCGTTTGATCGCGACCGTATGCGACCCACGTGCTGTCGCTCGCAGCGCGCGTTTGCGCGTGCCCCGCGGCCGAAAGAGCGGCGATGAGAAGAAACGAATACGCGCTCGAGCGCATGACGGAAGTCCGAGTTGAGTACGCCTGAACGTACGAGTGGTCGGCTCGTAACAAGAGCGATTCGGGACGACCGGCTTTCGCGCGGGACGAGCGGGATAGGCCGAGGACGAACGGCCTAGCCACCGATGCCGAATTCTCGTTCTGCCGCGGCGCGATACCGACGGCTCCAGATCAGCTCCGTGCCGTCGCGCATGACGACGCGAAAATCGCCGTGCGACCACTCGTGCATCTCGTGCACGGCGTCGAGTCGCACGAGTGTCGAGCGATTGATGCGCAGAAACTGCGCGGGATCGAGTCGTTCCTCGAGCGCGCTGATCGTGGCTCGAACGCGATGTGCGTCGCGACCCACATGGAGCGTGACATAGTTGCGCTCGGACTCCACGCGATCGATGCGATCGACCGGAACGAACACCGCTCGGCCGTTGTCGACGACGAGCACGCGTCGCAGAAACTGTCGTGCTGGCCCCGCGCCAGTATCGGGGGCAGGTGACGCCATGCGATCTCTCGCGCGCTCGAGCACGCGTGCGAATCGCTCGGGCGTGAATGGTTTGAGCAGATAGTCGACCGCCCCAACCTCGAAGGCACGAAGCGCATGCTGATCGTTCGCCGTCACGAAGACGATGTACGGTCCGCCGTCGCGCTCGATGGTATCAGCGACGGCGAATCCATCGAGACCGGGCATCTGAATGTCGAGAAAGACGATGTCGGGCTGCGATTTCTTGATCGCGGCGATCGCCTCACGCCCGTTGGTCGCTTCGCCGATGATCTCGATGCCTGCTTCCGCTGCCAGGAGACGACGCAGCTTGGCGCGCGCTGGCGCCTCGTCGTCAACGATGAGCGCGCGCACGCGGCGGTTCGATCGGGGCTGGCGAGAGCTCGGGCACGCGTCGGGCAGGGATGTGAATTGTCACGCGGAAGCGGCCGGCGGTCGTCGACGTCTGCAGGTTTCCGTCGCCACCGTAGAGCAGGCGCAATCGGTCGCGCGTGGTTCCGAGGCCAGTGCCTACACGCTCCTCGCCTGTCGTGGTCGCGACATCGTTTTCGACGACCACCTCGAGCTGCTCGCCCACCCGCGTAAGCCGGACGACGATATTGGTGTTTCCGAATTCCGCCGCCGCGCCGTGATGAACAGCATTCTCCACGAGCGGTTGCAGTATGAACGCTGGCACCGCAATCGCATCGACCGACTCGCTCGTCTCGATGCGACAGTGTACGCGGTCGCCGAAGCGCGCGTCGACGAAGGCGAGATACGCGCGCAGCGTCTCGAGTTCCTCGCCCAGGGAAATTTCCTGCCGAGTCGCCGTGCGCAGTGATTGGCGCAGCAGGTCGCCGAGGCGGCCAATCATCTCGTCGGCGGCAACGGGATCTTCGTAGACCGTTGACGAAATTGTGTTGAGTGCGTTGAAGAGAAAGTGAGGCTGCAGTCGGAGGCCGAGTGCCTCGAGCTGCGCGTTGGCCGCATCACGTTCGAGCTGTATCGACCGAACTTCACGGTCGCGCAGCCGCTGTTGCACTCGGAACAGTGTGAGCGCTCCGAGAAACGTGGCGTAGCTGAAGAAGTCCTGCGCCGACTCCATGAAGTACCGTGTAGACAGAACGCCGTAGTCGTACGCGTGCATTCTGAGCGCCGGAAAAAGCAACGCGCGACTCACGGCGATAAACGTCGTATGCGCCGCCGAATACGCGACGTAGCCAACGACGTGTACCCACCAGGTCGTTCGCCATCGACCCTGATCGACCGGGAAGTACCGCTCGATGAGCACCACCAGCGGGAAGAATGCGAGCGACGCGACGTTGCCCGTGCCCTCTTCCAGCAGCCGTCGTACGAGCGTTCCCGGAATCCGATGCGACAGGTCGTCCAAGTAGAAGTACGCGAAGCGAAGCAGCGTCGCGAGGCCGAACAGCAGCACGACGAACCGCCAACTCACCTTTGGCGGACGATCGGCTAGCTCAGGCGGCGCGGAGGTCGGCGAGGTCATCGCAACCCACGTTAAGGCGCGGGGAGGAAAGCGGGAAGGTGACTATGATTTCGGCCCACGGTCCAGTTCCCACCTCCCGGCTTCCATTCCATCTAGATTTTTGGTATGCCGAAACCAGTGGCAGTAATCACGGGCGCTTCTCGCGGAATTGGCCGGGCGACCGCCCTAAAGCTCGCCGCCGACCACGATATCGTGGCGGTCGCGCGATCGGGCGATGAACTCGAATCACTTGCGCGCGAGATTCGTTGGCGTGGCGGAATTTGCCGGCCGATCATTCTCGATATCACGAATCCCACCGCCGTTCACGACGCCCTGTCCGGCGTCGACGCGCAGGTACTCGTGAACAACGCCGGCGTTGGAACCCTCAAGCCGTTCATGGAGCTGACGCGCGAGGAGTGGACACAGATGGTCGACGTCAACTTCAACGCGCTGTTCGACGTGACGCGGGCCGTATTGCCAGCCATGATCTCTCGGAAGAGCGGTCATGTCGTAGTGATCGGGTCGATTTCGGGACGCAGCGCCTTCGTAGGAGGCAGCTGCTACGCGTCGACTAAGCACGCGGTGATGGCGTTCACGGAGTGTCTGATGCTCGAGGTCCGGGACTTTGGGGTGAAGGTTTCAGTGGTGAACCCGGGCTCGGTCGCGACCAGCTTCTCGTCATCCAGCGCGGAAGCCGACTGGAAACTCCAGGCGGACGACGTCGCCGACGCGGTGGCATACACGATCGCAACGCCGCCCAAGGTGCTCATCCACCGCGTCGAAGTACGTACGCTCACCGCGCCCAAGAAGCGGTGATGTGTACGGAATAGACAAACGGCTGGCCGAGCTCAACTGAGAGTCGTAGTTTCTCCTCCCGTGACCAGACCGGTAACCAGCATCTACGAGCGATTGCGCACGCCGCCGAACGCGACCGAAGCTGGTGTGCGTGAGTTGATGGCCGTCCGCGAGATCGCACACGCGTTCCTGACCGCCGACCGCCCGGATGGCGTGTATCAGTTCGCGCTCGATCGAGTGGCGCCTCTCGTCGGAGCCACGTTCGCGTGCGTGTACCTGATCGACGAAGGCTCCGATCTCATGCGCCTCGCGGCGGTGCACAATTGGCCGGAGAAGTACGCGGCCTTCCTTGGGCATATGCGCGTGCGGCTCGGCTTTGGGCCGAGCGGGGAAGCCGCGAGCGAGCGTCGAATGATCGAGGTCCTCGACATCTTCGGCGATCCGTCGCTCGAGGATTGGCAGGAGGTCGCGACCGAGCTGGGCTTCCGCTCGTTCGTTGCGCTGCCGCTCCAGGCCGGACAGGCGACGCTCGGTACAGTGACGTTCTACTTCGCGTCGTCACAGGCCATTGGCGCCGACACTCGGCAGCTCATGCGCATGGTCGCCGACCAGATGGCTGCGACGGCGGAAAAAGCTCGGTTGATCGAGGATCTGCGCAAGGCGAACGCGGCACTGACGCACTCGAATTCGCAGCTCGAGCGGCAGTATGCCGATGCGGTCGAAGCGCGGCGGATCAAGGACGAGTTTTTGTCCAATATTTCGCACGAGCTGCGAACGCCGCTCACGGCCGTGATCGGCTACATTTCGCTCATGCAGGAAGGGCTCGCCGGGCCGGTGACGGACGAGCAGCGGCAGACGCTCGGACAGGTGAAGGAGGCCAGCGATCACCTGTTGGCGTTGATCGGCGACCTGCTCGAGCTCACGGCGCTCAAGCGTGGTGCGCTCGACGCTGTGGTGACGGACGTGGATCCGCGGGATCCGTTGCGCGATGCGGTCGCTCTGGCTCGCGGGCGCCGCGAACACGTTCGGATCGACGTCGAGGAGCCGCACATCGTTCCGACGATGCGCAGCGATCGGCGAACCGTAGCAAAGGCGCTGAAAGCGCTGTTAGAGAATGCATACAAGTTCACCCGGACTGGCCGGGTTCGGCTGTCGGTGCAGGTTGCCGGCGACCGGGTGGTTTATCTGGTGGAAGATTCCGGGATCGGCATTCCGCCCGACGCGCACTCGTTGATCTTCGACGAGTTCCGGCAGGTGGACGGATCGACGACGCGGGAGTTCGGTGGGTCCGGGCTGGGTCTGACGCTGGCGCGTCGCCTTGCCCAGTTGGTGCATGGAGACGTGTCGCTCGCGTCGTCGTCGACCGCGGGGTCGACGTTCAAGTTGGAGTTGCCACTTCAGTACGAGGCAGAGGGTCAATCATGAGTACGTCGCAGCGCACGCTACTGGAAACCACGACTGAGCTTGGCGCCGATGAAGTGCTGGCGCAGGCCAAGAAGTTTTTTGCGAATCGCCCGTCGCTCTATTCCACGTTCCTCGACAAGGAAGGCCCGAGCTTCGCGTCGTTTCGCGGCCAGGGCGGGGAAGAGATCGTCATCGGAGTCACGGCGGCGCCGGGTGGGTCCGGAACGCGTGTGACGGGGTCGAGCTATTTGTTCGACATGCAGGTGTCACGCTTCTTCTCCACGCTGGCGCCGGTGGCCGCATCATGACCGCGCCATTCGTCACGGGACTTCGCTCGCGTAGCTCGACTATTCAGCTGTCGCCCGAGGGCGCTGGCGCGATCACGATTCGCGTCGAGATGCCGGAAGTGTGGGACGTTGTCCGTATCGTGGTTGCGCCGGGTGAGCCGGTGCTCGCGGTGAAGGTGCGCGCGCTGCAGGCGCTCTATCCGGAAGCGAGTGCAGCGATGCACGGCGATTTCGTCGTCAAGCTGCGCGGTTGGGAGATTCTCGACGAGGCTGCGTCGTTGACCGACGCCGGCGTGATCGACGGCTCCATTCTGCTCCTCACGTTCCGGCGTCGTCGGCCGGTTCGCTGACCCGCCGCGCGCTTCACGCCTCACGCCGTTCGCTGCTATGACCATCGCCCCGCCCGCGGACGATCGCGCCGCGCTCGTTGGCGCCGCGGCGCGCCTGCGCTCCGAAGTACAGCGCCGCATCGTTGGCCAGGAGCGCGTGCTCGACGAGATCCTGATGTCGCTGATCGCCGGCGGCCATGCGCTACTCGTCGGCGTTCCAGGGCTTGCAAAAACGCTCATGGTGCGCTCGCTCGCCGAAGCGGTTCACCTCGAGTTCCGTCGTATCCAGTTCACGCCTGACCTCGTACCGAGCGACATCACGGGCACGGAGATCCTCGAAGAAGACTCGGCCACTGGTTCGCGAAGCTTTCGCTTCGTGCGCGGTCCGATCTTCTCGAACATTGTGCTCGCCGACGAGATCAACCGCGCGCCGCCGCGCACGCAGGCCGCGTTGCTCGAGGCAATGCAAGAGCACAGCGTGACCGCGAGCGGTCAGACGATGCGCCTTTCCGAGCCATTCTTCGTCCTGGCGACGCAGAATCCGATCGAGCAGGAGGGCACGTATCCGTTGCCCGAAGCGCAGCTCGATCGATTTCTCTTCGATATTCGCGTCGGCTATCCGAAAGAAGATGAAGAGATCGCGATCCTGCGAAACACCACGGGAAGTGCGGGCGAAGCTCTCGAGACCATTCTTGGCGCCGACGAGCTGATCGCGTTGCAGCGTCTCACGCGCGAAGTCGCGGCGGCCGACGCGGTGCTGCGGTACGCGGCGTCGCTCGTGCGCGCGACGCGTCCGGACGACGGTCGCGCTCCCGAACTCGTGAAGAAATACGTACGCTGGGGCGCCGGACCGCGAGCGGGGCAGTCGCTCGTGCTCGGTGCAAAAGCGCATGCGCTGCTATCGGGTCGTCTCGCGGTGTCGCCAAACGACATCAAGCGCGTCGCCCTTCCAGTGCTGCGCCACCGCGTTCTCCCCAACTTCGCCGCGGAGGCGGAGGGAGTCAGCGTCGAGCGGATCATCGACGATCTCCTCGCCCGAATCGAGCCTCCGCGCAGCGACATTCACGTCTAACATGAGTGCCGGGTCGTACGGCGGGCTGCTGGATGCCGTGCGGGGTGTGCACTGGCAGGCGCGTCGCACGAGCGGGAATGCGGCCGCCGGTGTGCATCAGTCCAAGCAGCGCGGCACGTCGGCAGAGTTTACGGAGTATCGCTTGTACCGGCAGGGCGACGATCCCCGCCGAATCGACTGGCGATTGCTCGCGCGCAGCGATCGCGCGTACATCCGATTGGCGACCGACCGCACCGTATTGCCAACGACCATCGTCCTCGACGGCTCGGCGTCGATGGCGTTCCCCACGACGACGCGTGCGAAATGGCGACGCGCGCAGGAGCTAGTCGTTGGACTCGCGGCCGTCGCGCATGCAGATGGCGATCCGGTCGGCATTCTCGTTCAGGAAGCAGTCGGACGCATGCGGGTGTTGCCGCCCCGCACTCGGCGCGGTGTCGTCGGGGAGATCGCGCGTGTTGTGGATGGGTGTGAGCCAGGGGGGACGGCGCCGCTCGGACCGCAGATCGCGGCGATTCACAGTTCTCGAATAGCGCTCGTGACCGACCTCCTCGGCGATGCCGATGAATTGCTTCGCGTGGCCCGCGTACATCTCGTTGCGGGCGGCGAGTTTCATGTCGTGCACGTCGTTGCGCGCGAAGAGATCGACCCGCCGCGACGTCCGATTCTCGCCGCGGACCCGGAGCAGCCGGCGATGCACCGGTTGCTCGCCGACGCAACGCGGCCCGGCTACGATCGGGCATTCGGTGAGTGGCGTGCCGAGATGGCACGCGCGTGGCGCGCCGCCGGAGCCTCGTACACGGAAGTCATCACCGACGAACCAACGGGTCACGCAATCCGTCGAATCACCGAGCGGCCGATGGCGGCCGTCGAGCGGCAATGAGCTGGCTTCTTCCGTCCGCGTTGGGAATTGCCGGTGTCGCGGCGGCGCTTGCTGTCGCATTGCACTTCATTGCGCGCAGTCGTCCGTTGGCGGAAACGCTTCCGACGGCGCGCTTCGTTCCCGACCGTCCGATTTACGCGCGAACGCGCTCGGTCGCGCTCACCGATTTGTTGTTGCTGTTCCTTCGTCTTGCTGCGATTGCAGCGCTCGGACTCGCGGTCGCCGGACCGATGTTGAATCGAAGTGGACGCGTTGCGCGCATCGTCGTTGCCGACCGTTCGCGGGCCGTTGCAAACGCGGCCGAGCTGCGCGATAGCGTGAAGGCGTTGGTGCGCGCAGGTGACGTTCTCATTGCGTTCGATAGCATTGCTGTTCGTTCGAACGCGGATTCTGTGGGAGCGAGCACAGCGCGCGGTTCGCTTTCGACGGCTCTCGCCGCGGCGACACGCGCAGCGGTGAGTGTCGCGTCGGGCGCTGACTCGGTCGAGCTGGTCGTCGCGTCGCCAGTGGTCGCTGAAGAGGTGGATGATGCGACGCTGCGGCTGCGCCAGACGTGGCCTGGTAGAGTTCGCCTTGCATCTGTCGCGGCCGCGACAAACGAGGCGACCAAGCCCAGGGTCGAAGTTCGTGCCGGACCGAACGACGCCGTTCAAGCTGGCCTTGCCCTCATGGGGGTAGTCGCGAGCGCAAACGGATCTGTTCGTGTCGTACGCGGTAGCCTCACAGGTGGTGATTCCTCGTGGGCGAAGCTCGCGGGGCACGTGCTCGTGCACTGGCCAGCTACGGACGGCGATGCGCCATGGCCGCACCGGGCATCGATCGATGCGATCGGCGCGGTGACGTCGGGTGCTGCGACGGTGGTCGCGCGCTTTCCGCGTCTGTGGGTGCTGCAAGGCACAACTGTCGCGCGCTGGGCCGATGGCGAACCTGCGGTGGTGGAACACGCGCTCGATGCGGGATGCATTCGCGACGTGGGCGTACTGCTCGATCAGGCCAGCGATCTCACGCTTCGCGAGCCCTTCCGTCGGTTTGCCGCGTCGTTGCTCGTGCCGTGCGGCGGCGCGCGCGACTTCCGTCCGACCGATCAGGCCATGCGCGCGTCGCTCTCCGGCGCTGGTTCGCTCGCGGCGAGTTCCAGCTTTCGCGACCATGCGACGGAAGCGTCGCGGTGGACTCCGTGGCTGCTCGCACTTGCCGCGCTGCTCCTAGTGGCCGAGATGGCGGTTCGTCGCTCGATTGCGCGAGTCGTGGCATGAGCGTTTTCTCACGCCTCCGATCCGTTCGAACGACGCTCGCGACCGGCGTCGTGCTCCGAGCGCTCGCCTGGGGGGCCGGAACTGGGACCACTCTGCTCGTTGGCGCCGCGATCATCGACGCTTTGGTCGCGGTGCCGGTCGGCGTTCGCACCATCTTACTCGCGGTGGCGATTATCGCGGCAATCGTCGTTGCGGCGGCGGTGTGCTGGCGCGATCGCGCCGTATTGTCGCTCGATCGCGTTGCGCTGTGGATCGAAGAGCACTTTCCGGCGCTCGAATATCTGCTCGTGACCGCTGTCGAGACCGGCGACGAATCGTTTGTGCCAATCGCGACGACGAACGGATGGACGGCGACGGCGCGCCGCCGGGCTGTGCGCGCGTTGCGCGCTCCGCTGATCGTTCTCGCGGCGGCCGTCGTCGTCGTGCTGTTGCTTCCGAGTGGCGCCGTCGCACGAATCCGTGCACCGCGTGCTGGCGATTCGCTGAATCGGTCGGCGATTGGTGGCGCCAAGCGCGACAACCGGCTGACGCCACTTGTCGCCGAGGTCGTGCCGCCGGCGTACAGCGGTGAGCGAAGTGCTACCACCGACGAACCGTCAGACATTCGAACGCTCGTAGGCAGCGAGCTGACGCTGCGTGGGCGCGGCGACGCAGCGGGTGTCGTGGCCAGAATGGGCGCTGATTCCATCGCGGCAATCAGTCGCGGCGATCGCTGGGCGATCTCGATGCATGTTGGTCCGCGTCCCGTTGCCATTCACCTTGAAGACGGGACGCACCAGCGCATCGTCGCGCTAGAACCAATCGTCGACAATCCGCCAACGGTCACGCTCGTATCGCCGGCTCACGACAGCGTTCTTCGCACGGCCAAGGGTCGAATCCCGCTCGCGGCGGATGTCAGCGACGACTTCGGAATCGCCAGCATCGGGTTTGAGTACATCGTGAGTTCCGGCGAGGGCGAGAGCTTCACATTCAAGTCCGGTACGATCGGCGTGGTGCGTCCCGCCCGCCGAACGTCTACGACCAACACATCGCTCTCGCTCGACTCACTCGGCCTCAAGCCTGGCGACATCGTGCATCTGCGCGCTGTCGCGCGCGATGCGAACAATGTCACCGGTCCCGGCGTGGGCACATCGGAAACGCGCGCGATTCGAATTGCGCGCGCGGATGAATATGACTCCGTTGCTGTAGACGCGGCGGCGCCATCCGAAGCGGACAAAGGGGTGATCAGTGAGCGTATGTTGATCATTCTCGCCGAGGCGTTGCAGAAAAAGCGGCCGTCGCTGCCGCGCGATACGCTGCTTCGAGAATCGCATGGCATCGCGATCGATCAGAAAAAGCTGCGGCGCACCGTGGGCGATGTCGTCTTCACCCGCCTCGGTGGCGAGCCGACCGGCGAGGAGCGCACCGGAGACGACACCCCGCAAAAAGCGAAGACGATGGAGGAGATGTTGGCGCGCGCCGACTCGGCGACCAATCGCGCCACCGATCCGCTCGACTTTGAGGGGGACGAAAGTCCGGTCGTGGCGGTGAACAAGCCGTTGCTCGAGGCCTACAACGCGATGTGGGACGCGTCGCTCCATCTCGAACTCGGTGAACCCGACAAGGCGCTGCCTTTCATGCGTCGCGCCCTCGACGCGATTCAACGCGCTCGCAAGGCCGAGCGGTTGTATCTGCGAGGCGCGCCACCGCGCGTCGTCATCGACATCAACAAGGCGCGCTTGAAGGGCAAGGACAAAGGCTCGTCGAGCACCCGGCGAAGTCTGACCGCCGCCGACTCGACCGTTCGCGCGCGAACAGATCGGTTCACGCGCATTATCGAGTTGGCGGCGACGAATCCGGCGGCGGCGACCGATTCGCTGCTCGTTTTGCGCATCGATGCGTTGGGCGACGCACCGGCGTTTGCCGCCGCACTCAGCGATGCCGCGAATGCCATGCGACGCAACGATGGCGCGGCTGCAACCAGCGCCCTGGCTCGGGCTCGTCGGGCCCTCGCCGGATCATCTGTTGCGCGAGACACGTTGGCGCGTTGGGGCATCGTCCCATGACACGACGGCTCACCGAGTTCGTCTTCGCGACAGCGCAATATGAGTCTGGCGACTGGGACAGCGCGCCGCTCGTTCCGCCGAACATCATCGATACGATTGCGCGGTACACGGAAATCAACGTCGCGCCAACGGGCATTGCTGTTCCGCTGAGCGACGACCGCATGCTGCGCTATCCGTTGCTGTATCTCACTGGACATCTGCCGGTGCGCTTCAACGATGCCGAGCGTCGGAACCTGCGTCGATTTGTCGATCGGGGCGGCATGCTGTTCGTCGACGATCATAACCACGACATCGACGGCACCTTTCACAAGACGGCGACCGAAGAGATCACACGCACGATCGGCCCACTGACCGAACTGCCGAACGATCATCCGCTGTATTCAGCATTCTTTAAGTTCGAAGGACCGCCCACGACGAGCCACGAGCTGAATGGCTGGGGCGACAACCTCGTGCACAAGCACTTGCTTGCCGTACAGCGCAACGGGCGCATCGGCGTGCTGTACAGCAGCAAGGACTATAGTTCCGAATGGAACTATCATCCCGACAGCAAGCGCTTTCTATCGGTGGACAATACGCGCTTCGCGGTGAACCTGGTGGTGTATGCCCTCACCGCGTAGTCGCCTCGAGGTTGCGTGTCGCATTGGCGCGTTCGCGCTGTTGGGCTGGATGCTCGGGGCGAGCCTCATTCCGTCGCCAGGCCGGCGGGTGGAGCGTGCGACGACGGCGCAGGTGGAGTCGCGTCTCGCTGCATGGACGCGTAGTCCGGCGACGGTCGCCTTGCACGGCGACTTCGATGCGGCGCCGAGCACCTGGGCCGTCGATTGGCTCGCCGCGCTCAAACGCAGCGGACACGCCGTGACATGGAGCGGCGCGCCCTCCGCTATGGCGGTAACGGCCGAGGCGTTGGCGGATCCGCGCGGCGGCGCACGAGTCGATGTCGCCGCACCACCGGGAGCGAGCGTTGCTATTCACGACGACGCCAGCGCGATCGACAGCCTGCGCATTGGGAACCTCGGTGGAAGCGTCACGGCACCGGTGATTGTTGGGCGCGTCACGGCGAAGAGTGCGGGGCAGATCGCGACGACCGACGTTCCCGACTCGACGCGCATTCGATCGATTGTCGTTGTTGGTGCCGCGGGTTGGGAAGGGAAGTTCATCGTCGCCGCCCTCGAGGAGCGAGGATGGCCGGTGACCGCGCGTTTTACTGTCGCGCCGAACGTCGACGTCACGCAATCAGGTACGCTGGCGCTCGATACAGCGCGCGTTGCGGCGGTGATTGTCGTCGACACGTCCCTCCAATCCCTCGGCGGCGCGATCGAGCGGTTCGTGCGGTCGGGCGGTGGACTGATTCTCGCCGGATCGTCGGGGCAAACGTCGCTGTCTGACCTGGCGCCGGGGTCGATATCGCCGCGCATTCGTCCGGCGGTGATTCCCGCGGACACGATCGGCCTTGGTTCGACGGGTTTCTACCCAGTGGCCAATCTCAAAGCCGACGCGGTCGTTCTCGAGCGACGCTCGGCGGGAATCGCGATGGCTGCCCGTCGCGTTGGCGCGGGTCGCGTAGTACAACTGGGCTACGATGACAGTTGGCGATGGCGGATGGCCGGCGCCGCAGGTTCAGAGAATGCTCATCGAGAATGGTGGTCACGATTGGTCGGTGCGGTCGCGTACGCTCCACCCGTGGCTGACGCCGACGTCGCAGGCGCGGCGCGAGGAGCGCCGCTGGCCGAGTTGGTTGATCGCCTCGGTCCGTCGCGCGCGGCCGGACCGACGGGTGCGACCAGCGGGCCAATCGATCGTCGTCTGCTTCTGGCCGCTATGATGATTCTACTATTGATCGAATGGGGATCGCGCCGCCTGCGAGGGCTCAAATGACGATTGCGTTCATCTCGAACTCAGACTGCGGGCGGCACGATACGGGTTGGGGGCATCCGGAACACGTCGGTCGCTTGCGCGCCATTCCCAAGGCGCTGCGCGAAGACTACGAGCTGTTCGCGCGTGTCGAGCACGTCGAGTCGCGTCACGCGACGCCGGAGGAGTTGGCGATTGTGCACGATGCGGACTACGTCGCCAGCGTTCAAAAGATCGCGGCCGAGGGTGGCGGTCGGCTCGATGCCGATACCGTAGCGAGCGAAGGATCATGGGACGCGGCGACAGCGGCTGCCGGCGCGGTGCTCGACGCCGTGGACTTTGCGCTGGGCAACGGCCCGCGTCGCAGCTTCTGTGCTGTGCGCCCACCAGGGCATCACGCGCTGCGCAGCACGTCGATGGGATTCTGCTTGTTCGGGAATGTCGCACTCGGCGCCGAGTACGCGCGACGCAAGCATGGAATCGAGCGCGTGCTCATTGTCGACTGGGATGTCCATCACGGCAACGGCACGCAGGCGCTCGTGGAGCACGAGCGAGACATTCACTTCGTGTCGATGCACCAGTGGCCCTGGTACCCGGGTACAGGCGCCGCTGAAGACCGTGGACCGCATCGGAACGTGTGGAATGTTCCGATGCGAGCGAACCTTCCGCCGCTCACCTACGTGGACGCCCTGCGTACCGCCGTCGATGCGGCGACGACTGGTTTTGTGCCCGACCTCGTGCTCATTTCGGCCGGTTTCGATTCGATGGCCGGCGATCCACTCGGCGCATTTACGCTCGAGTACGAGCACTTCGAGACGTTGACGAGGTTTCTCGTGGACCGCGCGGAGAGCTGGTGCGGTGGTCGCGTCGTGAGCGCACTCGAAGGTGGATATGCGCCAGAGCGGTTGGGTGTCGCGTGCGTGCGTCACATGCTGGCGCTCGAATAGTTCAGCTCGCGCGCCAAAGGCGCGATACTGTTATCCAGCACAGGCGCGACGCTTCAGCCCGCGTGGCATGAGGTTTCCCTGAAAGGCAATCCATGAGCGCGACTTCCGTCCCGAGCGTGACGAGCACGACGATTCCCACCCGCAGCTTCCACCTTGCGGCTGATGGGAGTACGGACGTCGGGCTCAGCGTCGATGCGATCAATCGCACGATCGCCGACAAGCGCTGCCGCCTCTGGGTGGACTTCGACCTGTGTGAGCCCGGTCAGGGCGATCTGCTCAAGCAGATCAAAGGTCTGCATCCGCTTTCGGTCGAGGATGCGCTGGGGCAGAACAGCCGGCCCAAGCTCGAGGAATATCCGGACTACCTGTTCGTCGTGATCATCGGAATTCGGCTGCACGAATCGACGCCCGACCCATACGATCTCGAGTCCTACGATTTGTGCTTCTTTCTCGGCAGCACTTTCCTCATTACGGTGCATGAGGGTCCGTCGAAACCGATCGACGAAGTCGCCAAGCGACTCGAGAAGAATCCGGATGTATTGGCGCGCGGCGTCGACAGGTTGACCCACGCGATCATGGATGGATCGGTGGACGAGTACTTCCCGATTCTCGACAAGCTCGATGAATTCGTCGATAGTCTCGAGCAGCGCGTGATCGCCGAATTCGACGAGAGTGCGCTGCCGGAGATCTTCGAGGTCAAGCGACTGATTCTTTCGATGCGCCGGCACATTGCGCCCGAGCGCGACGTGTTCAACGTCCTCACGAATCGGCCGAGTGCACTTCTGTCGCCGGAATCGCAGATCTACTTTCGCGACATCTACGATCACGTCCTGCGTATCAACGATTCGATCGAGACGTATCGCGAGCTGCTCAGCAGCGTCTTGGACAGCTATCTGACACAGGTTTCGAATCGTCTGGGACGTGTGACCAAGGGGCTGTCGGTCATTGCGACGTTGAGCATTCCTTTCGTGGTGCTCAGTGGAATGTGGGGAATGAACATGCAGCACATTCCGCTGTCGGCCCATCCGAATGCATTTTGGTGGATGTTTGGCATTCAGCTTCTGCTCGGGATCGTCCTGCTGGCCATCCTTCGTCTTTGGAAACTCCTGTAATGGCTCTCCGCCTCCACGCGATCATCATGGCCGACCCGTCGACTCAACAGTCGGAGGAGAACGTGCCGGCCCCAGTCAGGCGCGGGAAAACCGGCCGCAAGGAGGACCCGGCGGGCCAGGAAACACCCGCCGCGACCGGCATTTTCGAGGTCGTGCGGAGGTTTGGAGCGCAGGAGGGGGTCCAATCGAGTCTGATTCCGTTTCGCGATCTGGCCGCGGTCGTCTCTGAACAGAAGGCGTTTTCGCTCGACGAACGGACGTCGGAAGCCATCGCTCTGCACCGAACCGTGGTGGATACGGTCTTTCGGCGCGTAGCGGTCCTGCCGGCGCCCGTCGGCGTCGTATTTCGAGCCCCCGATGTCCTCAAGCGCTGGATGGAGCTGCACTACGTGTCGCTGACCGACGCATTGGAATTTGTTGAGGAGCGTGCTGTTGCCCGCGTGCACGTGGTGCGCGCCGACGGCAAGGCTGACGAAGCAGAGGCGGGTTCCGACCTGGCCGCGGCGGCGACGGAAGCATTCCGCGCTCTTCGCCGGCGAGCCGTGGCCTCGGTCCCGCTTCGTCTGGAAACCGTCACCGGCCTCGCTCTCAGCTCGGCTTTTCTCGTCGACAACGACCAGTGGAAAGATTTTGTCCACTCGGTCGAAGAGCAGCAGGATGCCCATTCAGGGCTGCATTTCGACGTGACCGGACCCTGGGCGCCGTACGATTTCGTGCGCATGCAGTTCGGCGGCTGAGCCATGTTCTGTCCTGACTGCGGCACGTGGAATCGATCGTCGTCTGCTGGATGCCAGCGGTGCGGGGAGACGCTGCCGGCACTGGAGCGCGGCCCGTTCGAGCGCCCAGACGAGGAAATCACACGTCTTCGTCGCGCGACCGGCAACCGGTATCGCGTTCTGAATCGTATTGGCGGCGGCGGCATGGCCGACGTATACGTCGCCGAGCAGGCGCTGCTCTCGCGGCGGGTGGTCATCAAGGTTCTGCATCCGCATCTCGCTCGCGACCCTGAAGTCGCCGAACGCTTTCGACGCGAAGCCGAGGCGGCCGCCAAGCTGGTGCATCCGCACATCTGCTGCATTCACGACTACGGCGCAACGCACGACGTCGTGTTCACCGTGATGCCGTTTCTCGAAGGTGGTTCGCTCGCCGACGCCATTCAGAAAGCGCGCTTTATCGACGCCGCGCGCGCGTCGGCCGTCGCGGTTCAGGTCGCTTGCGCGCTCGACTACGCGCATCGGCGTGGCGTGGTACATCGCGACGTAAAGCCCGACAACGTGCTGTTCGACGAAGACGGCAACGCGTCGCTCACCGATTTCGGTATTGCCACCGCGCGCTTCCACGGCCGGCTCACGGCCAGCGGTCGCGCCATGGGCACGCCGCACTACATGTCGCCGGAGCAGGCGATGGGCAAGCTGGTCGACGGGAGAAGCGACATCTACGCCGTAGGCATTCTCCTGTACGAAGCGCTGGTCGGATTTCCGCCCTTCGACGGCGCCGATTCCTTTTCGGTGAGCTACAAGCAGGTGCACGAAGCGGCGGTGCCTCCGGTTGAAGTGAGTTCGCGTGTTCCAACAGCGCTCTCGGAAATCGTCATGCGCTGTCTCGCCAAGACGCCGAGCTCCCGGTATGCGCGCGGCAACGACCTCGCGGACGCGCTCATCGGCTTCCTGCAGTCGGCCCCGGACGCAGCCCCCGCGCTTCGCAGTTCGCTCACCGCCCGCCGCGCTAGCCTTCTGTCGAAATGAAGCTTCAGCACGACATATCGATCGTTCACACCACCCACCCGTTCGTCATTGCGCGTGGTGGAACGAGCGAGCACCGTTTGATTCGTGTTCGGCTCACGGACAAGGACGGTGTCGAGGGATGGGGCGAGGCCGCGCCGAATCGATTCTACGGTGAAACGGCCGACACAGCACTTGCCGCTCTCGCGCGCCTCGCGCCGATCGTCGAGCAGATGGACCCCTGGGCGCTCGAAGACGCCGAGGCCGAGCTCAATCGCGCGCTGCGGTTCAATGGGTCGGCGAAGTCGGCGATCAGCGCTGCGCTGCACGATCTGGCCGGAAAGCGCCTCGGGGTTCCGGTATACAAGCTTTGGGGATTGGATCCGGCACGCGCGCCACTGTCGAGCTTCACCATCGCGATTGCCGCGAACGACGACGAACTGCGCGAGCGTATTGCGCAGGCGAGTGCCTATCCCGTGCTCAAGGTGAAGCTCGGCACCGATCGCGATGAGCATATCATTCGCACGGTGCGCGACGCGGCGCCGAACAAAGTGCTGCGTGTCGACGCCAATGCGGCGTGGACTGCGAAGCGAACGCTGCAGATGATCGACGTCTTGGTGGAATGCGGCGTGGAGTACGTCGAACAACCGGTCCCCGCGCACGACATCGACGGACTGCGATTTGTTCGCGAGCGGAGCAAACTCCCGGTCATTGCCGACGAATCTTGTGTGGTATCCACCGATATTCCCAAGCTCGTGGGCGCGGTAGACGGCATCAACATTAAACTTTCCAAGTGTGGCGGCCTTCGCGAAGCGTTGAAGATGATCGCGACGGCGCGCTCGCACGGAATGTTGGTGATGGCAGGATGCATGATCGAGACGAGCCTCGGCATCACGGCCGCCGCGCACTTCGCGCCGCTTCTCGACTACGCTGACTTCGACGGCGCCGCACTTCTCGCCGATGATCCGTATGTTGGCGCGACGATCGAGCGTGGCAAGATTGCCATCCCAACCGCTCCGGGACTCGGCGTTCTCTCGCGATAAGCGGCACGAATTGCCGCTTTTCCGGCGTTGCAAGTTCGTCGGAAACAGATAGATTCGCGAAGCGCACCACCAGGATGCGTCCGGTCCGCGGATAGGGATTATCCCACCTGTGTGTTGGTCGTAGCGACTACATCGACCTCTCTTCTGCCCGGCAACGCGGACATCGGGCGTGGTGGATAGAGGAACGATGTCACGAACGCTTCCCGCGCGTCCCGATCTCGCGCATCTCAAAAAACAGGCAAAGGCACTCGTCCGCGATGGCAGCGCGGCGCGTTTGGCCGACGCGCAGCGTATGCTCGCGCGCGAATACGGATACGCGAGCTGGTCGCACCTCAAGCGACACGTCGACGCGCTGAACGCGACTCCGGTCGAGGCGCTCGTTGCCGCGGTGAAGGCGCAGGACGTGGCGACCACGCGTCGGCTGCTCGAACAGCACGCGGAACTTCAGCAAGTCGTCAACGATTCACTTCCGGGGCTCTCGTTCGGATCGACGTTGATCAACGTCGCCGCGGGTGCGGGCAACCGTGAGTTGGTGGACGTGTTGCTTCAGTTCGGCGCCGACATCAACGCGAAGAGTCAGTGGTGGGCGGGCGGCTTCGGCGTGCTCGACCTCTGTCCGCCGGAGTTCGCGCCCTACCTCATCGAGCGCGGCGCACGGCTTACCGCGTACTCCGCGGCTCGGCTCGGCCGAATCGACGATCTCCAAAGATTTGTCGCGGCAAGCGCCGAATCAGTACACGAGCGCGGTGGTGATGGCCAAACGCCATTGCACGTTGCCGCAACGGTCGAGGTTGCGCGCTTTCTCGTCGAGCACGGCGCCGATATCAATGCGCTCGACGTCGATCACGAATCCACGCCAGCGCAGTATGCGATCCGCGATCGACAGGACGTTGCGCGTTATCTAATCGAGCGCGGCTGCACCACTGACATTTTATCCGTCTCAGCGCTTGGGGATATCGAGCGCGTAGTAAGAATGATCGACGCCGATCCGACTGCTGTCCGCGTCAGAGTGTCTCACGAGTATTTTCCCATGCGCAGCCCGAAGGCCGGCGGCACCATCTACACCTGGACGCTCGGCGGAAACAAAACAGCGCACGTGGTCGCTCGTGACTTCGGTCACGATGACGTGCTCGAGCTGCTGCTGAGTCGCACACCCGATTCTCTCAAGCTCGCGCTTGCCTGCGAGTTCGGTGATAGCGCTTCGATCGATCGCCTGCTCGCCGAGCGGCCGAATCTCGCAGCGTCGCTGACGGAGCGTGAGCAGCAGGCGATCGTCGACGCGGCGGAGCGGAACAGGACCGACACCGTGCGATTGATGCTCGCTGCGGGATGGCCGGTGAATGCACGTCGCCCGCGCGGTGGCTCGGCGCTGCACTTCGCGGCTTGGCATGGCAACATCGACATGGTGCGAGAGCTTCTGCGCTACGCGCCGTCGCTCGATCTCAGAGACGCGGAGTACCAATCACCGCCGCTTGGCTGGGCGTTGCATGGATCCCAAAACGGCTGGTACCGCGAGACGGGAAACTACGCGGCGACCGTAGACGCACTGCTCTCCGCGGGAGCAAAGCCGGTGGAGACGGTCGGCCTCGAAGCGGGCGAGGACGTGCTCGACGTGCTGCGTCGTCACGGCATCGCCGCCGGTGACAGCGACGATCGAGGTTGACTAACAGGTTCGGGGATTGTAAATGCTCGTTTACAAACCAGCACAGGGCTGGCGTCTCGAGAGGAGCAGGGCTCAAGATGTGCGAGAAGCGGTCACGGGTGATCAACGCGGGATGTTGCGAGTTCGCGGCGCCGAAGCATCAACGATGCCACTCGCGCCGTGAACAATGTTGGACCAACGTCCAAGATCGTTGTGACGCTGCTCACGCGCATTCAATAGATGAAGCGTTAGAATTTTGGAAAGCGCGAGGAAGACTCTAGCGTGCAAACACCCAAACTCCGCTGGCAAGACTCGATGGACGGACTGGGGGTGGTGGCGTGGACGGCTCGCGCCCGCACGTGGACGGTCACGTCGATTGGCCGGAACGTCGAATCGGTCTTTGGATATCCGCGCCGCGCCTGGCGGACCAAAGGCTTCTGGCTCTCCCACGTCGACGCGATGGACCGCGACCTCGTTGGTGGATTTCTCGAGGAGACATTCGAGCGCCGGTCGTCCGCTCCCGACATCTGCGAGTACCGATTCTTCGATGCCAGCGGCACGGTGCGTTGGGTTCGCACGAGTGTCGCACGTCGGACCGCTCGTATCGGTAACGTCTCGGGCCTTCACCTGGACATCACGGGCTCGCGCACGGCGCGCGAATCCGTGAGTGTCGTCGATGAGCAGTATCAGTTCGCGCTAGCGGTGGCCGGCGTAAAGATCTGGGAGTACGACGCGAGCAGCTCCGAGCCGATCGTGCCCGCCCCAATGGCGGCACTGGCTGGCCTGGGATCCGAGGGGCCGGTGACGTTGAACGAATGGCTCGATCGGGTGCACCCGCGCGATCGAGAACGCGTGTTGGCTCACGCAAAACAGACTGGCGCGACGGCGGCGTTACCGCATGGCAGGGCGCGTCCGCTGTCGCGACTCGAATATCGCGTTCGGCACGTGAACGGAACCATTCGGTGGCTCGAGGCCACTGTGACGAAGGTGCAAGGCATCGCGGATGGCGCCCCACGCATCTTTGGCACCGTTGCCGACGTGACCGATCGCGTGCGCGAACGCGCTGCGCGCCGCACCGCGGAGCGTCTGCACCGGGACGTGTGGGAGTCGATTCCTTCCAGCGCCGCCGTGCTCGATCGGTCCGGCGTGATCGTCGAAGTGAACCCAGCATGGGAGGTCATCACGCGGGCCGCGGACGGCCCGCCAAACGCGTTCGTTGGTGAGAACTATCTGGGCATCGCGCGCGAGTCAGCGACGCGCGGTGAGCAGGCCGCCGCTCGTGCCGCCGATGGCATTGCCGGCGTGTTGGCGGGCACGATTCGCCAATTCGTATTCGACTATACGTGTCCGGTCGCCGGCTTCGAAGCGGAGCGGTGGATGCGCATGCGTGCGCTGCCGTTACACCGCCCGGCGCGTGGCGCGATCATCATGCACGACGACATCACTGACCGCATGACGGCGGAGTGGGCGGCGCAGCGCCGACGCGACGACCTCACGCACATGCAGCGGTTGGCGACGCTCGGCGAGCTGGCGACGTCGATCGCGCACGAGTTGAACCAGCCGCTCGCGGCGATCATGGCGTCGGCCTCGACGGCCCGCCGGATCTTGCGCGATCACGGCGATCTGGAAATGCTCAAGCCCATCATTGGCGATGTGCTCGAGGCCGCGGCTCGTGCGGCCGACGTCGTTCGGCGCGCGCGCGCCATGGTGCGGCACGACGATGCGATTCTCGAAACGCTCTCGGTGAACGAGATCGTCTCGGGCGTTGCGCGTCTGATGGCGAGCGATCTTGTCATCCGACAGGTGTCGCTTCGATTGGACCTGGATCCCAGCGTTCGTGCGGTCGTCGGCGATCGCGTCCAACTTCAGCAGGTGCTGCTCAATCTCCTGCTGAATGCTGTGGATGCGCTCGACGATCTCCCGCGTGAGCGTCGTAACGTCATTGTCACAACGCGCCAGATTGGCGACGGCGACGTGGAACTCAGAGTGCGCGATACCGGTAATGGGATTCCGCCGGGTATGGGAAACCGCGTATTCGAACCCTTCGTGACAACGAAGCGTAAAGGGACGGGACTAGGACTGGCGATCGTGCGCGCAATCGTTCACGCGCATGGGGGCCGTGTCCTTGCAGAGACTCCCACCGACGGTGGGGCATCGTTCCGTGTCATTTTGTCCGCCCACTAGTGCTTAGGCCCTCGGATATGGCCACTATGAACCGAAACCCCGGTGGACCGTGGCAGGTTGCGTTGGTCGACGACGACCTCGCAGTGCTGCGTTCTCTCTCACGAATGTTGACGTTATGTGGATATGACGTCACCACATTCCCCTCAGCCGACTCGTTCCTGTCGAGCCTCGATCGCTGGCAGCCCGAGGTGTTACTCGTCGATCTTCGGATGCCGGATACCGATGGACTCGCTCTGCAAGCCGCATTGGTCGACAAGGGCATTCGGATTCCAACAGTATTTCTCTCCGGCCACGGAGACGTTGCGACGTCCGTGCGCGCCATCCGAGGTGGCGCGATCGATTTCCTCGAAAAGCCTTGCGATGAGCCAACGCTCCTCGCCTCGCTGGAGCGGGCGTCGGACGTCGCGCGCCGCGACCGCGAGACGCGTGTCGTGCTCCGCGAGCTCACCTCGCGCGTCGAGACGTTGACGCGACGTGAGCATGAGGTCTTTCGCTGGGTGGTCACGGGACGGCTCAACAAGCAGATCGCCGCGGCTCTTGGAACGACCGAAAAGACCGTCAAGGTTCATCGCGCACGCGTCATGACCAAGATGCACGCCGACTCGCTGGCGGAGCTGGTGCGGATGTTCGACTTGCTGGGCGAGATGCCGGCCGACGGCGATCGTGAAGAGGCGCGGCCGGCGCCGGTCGAGCGTTAACGGATCTTTACGACGCCCGACCGGAGGAGACAGGAACCGTCACGTATCGCCGCACGGTGCTGAGCATCATCGCCGGCGGCACGGGCTTCGTGAGTACTTCGTTACAACCCGCGAGCAGCGCGCGATCCTGATCGTCGGCCGAGGCCAGCGCGGTCACTGCAATGATCGCCGCGCCCTTGGCTTCCGCGTTCGCGCGGAGGAGGCGCGCGATTTCCCACCCGTCCAGTCCGGGCAGGATCATGTCGAGAAGAATCACGGCCGGGCGAAGTTCCACGCCCATGCGAAATCCCTCAAACCCCGTTCGAGCTTCGGCAACTCTGAACCCGACGCTCTCGAGCACGAGGCGCGCAATCGCGCGGCTGTCTTCGTGGTCGTCGACCACGAGCACGAGCGGCGGAAACGCAATCGACGAGGCGCCAGCTCGCCCAAAGTCGGCGTGCGTACTCGGCGTTGCGGGCGTCCCTGGAGTCAGCCGAGACGTCTGGCGGTAGGAGGATTCGATGATCGGCATGGAGAGAGGTTCGCGGGTGTCTATAAAATCACTGTTTCACTCTTAGCTCTAGTGGATCAAAGTCGTACGAGCGGTGGTGCAAACGCTCGTCGCGACGCGCATACAACCGCACCATGCGCACGAGGTGTAATGGCGGAACGGGTTTGCTGATGAATTCGTCACATCCCGCACTGAGCGCGCGCTCGCGTTCCTCGGGACCGGACAGCGCGGACACCGCCAGTAAGGCGGCGTGGCGCGTGGCAGGATCGGCACGGAGCATTCTCGCAAGCTGACGCCCGTCGATCTCCGGAAGTACGATGTCCAGCAACACGATGCGAGGTTGATTCGCCTGCGCGATCGCGAGCGCATCGAGGCCATTTTTCGCTTCGGTCACGACGAACCCGAAATACTCGAGCACTAAGCGCTCCGTGAGCCTGCTGTCATCGTGGTCGTCGACGACCAGCACGGAGCACGGGGCTCGGCGGCGCACGGGAACCGCGAGGTTGTTCATGCGGTACCCGGTAAGGCCTGCTCCGTGGATCGCGTCGGTTGTATCGATGTTGTATCGGCGAGCCCAGCGTCGGCCGTGGCGCGCGGTAGGCGAAGCGTGAAGATCGATCCGCGACCGACCGTGCTCGCCACTGTGAGCTGTCCATGCATGCCAGTGGCAAACTCTCGGCTGATCGCCAATCCGAGTCCTGATCCGCCAAACCGATCGAGGAGCGGGGTTCCCAGCTGCACGTACGGCTCGAAGATCTCGCGCAGCTTGTCGGTATCGATTCCAGGCCCATTGTCGGCGACGTCGAAGCTCACGCCGTCGGCATCGTTGCGGCAACTCAGTCGCACGGTGCCGCCGCGACTGGTGAACTTCACCGCGTTCGCGGCGAGATTGACGAGCACCTGCTTGAGCTTATCGCTGTCCGCGGCGACGATCATGCCGGCGGGGCAGTCTGCGATCTCGAGATGAACGCCGCGGTCTGCGGCGAGCGGGGAGACCACCGCTTCGGTGACGCGAAGCGCTTCTTGGGCGAGCACCGGGCCGAGGTGATACACGATGTGTCCAGCCTCGAGGCGAGAGAAAGTGATAAGATCGTCAATGACGTGCACCAGAATTTCTTCACTATCGCGAACGCGGCCCAAAAGCCGCGCTTGAGCGGGTGTGAGCGGTTCGGCACTTCCAACGCGGAGCAGGTCGATGTATCCAGCGATCGACTGCAGTGGTGTTCGCAACTCGTGGCTCATGCGCGCGAAAAACTGAATGCGCGCGCGGCCCACCTGTTCGGCTGATTCGCGCGCTCGCTCTGCTTCGACTTGGCGCCGCGCGTGGAGCACGGCGGATACGACGAGCTGGGCGCACGCCTCGATCAGCTTCACCATGCGGCGACTGCAGCCGCGGGCGTGGCGGTACATGATTCCCAGGGCGCCGACAGCCTGTCCCTCGATGCCGAACAGGGGCACGATCTCGATGCCACGAAAGCCGAGGGTGTGTGCGACCTGTCCAAGTGATTCTTGCTGCCGCCAGGCGTCACGTACGGCCACGCGGCGGTGTTCTGATAGCGCGATGCCGAACGGTCCGACGCCAAGTCGGTGCGTGCCGATCAACTCGCACTGCGCCTCGCTAATCCCGTAGCCCAACGCCGGAAACAGTGTGCCCACCGTGTCATCGTGAAGCATGAGCACGGCCATGTCGGCGTGAGCGAGAGCGAGAGCGAGTTGGAGTGCGGGTTTGAGTTCGGTGGTGGGCAACGGCCAGGCGACGTGCGTCTCGGACTGCATGAGTGACTGCCTAGTGTCGGGGTCTGATGGCATCCTAGGCCGGAGCACTACATACGAGAAATTGTCCGTTGGTCCATCGGCGCGTCGCCGATCGCGAGAGTGGCTCGTTGTCGTTCCTTTGCAACGACATCGATGATGACGTCGGCGGCGCGTGGACGGAGCACGTCCACGCCGTCCAACCTGATCAACGTTTTTGCAGCGCTGCTCCGCAGTCCGTCGACGAGTCGTACGAGCTCCGCGACAGATGCCACATGCAGTTTTTGCATGACGCGACCGCGATGCACCTTCACGGTTTTCTCTTTCGTGCCGATCAGTGCGGCGATGCGCTTGTTCAGCAGACCGCACGCGACGAGCGCGCACACTTCGGCCTCGCGCGGCGTGAGCTGCTCGATCGTGCGCCAGAGATCGGCGATGACCTGCTGGCCCTCTGATCTCCGCAGGGCCGTCGACATCGCGCGATCGATGGCCGCGTTCAGGTCCGCGGCCGTGAACGGTTTGGCGAGTAAGTCGACAGCACCCTCTTTCATCGCCTCGACGACCGTGGGAATGTGTCCCGTGCCGGTCATCACGACGGTGGCGATATCGCCGCCGGCGGCCCGCATGGCGCGAATCAGCGCGACGCCGTCGACCTCGGGCATGCGAATGTCGACGAGGACGCAGACGGGCATCGTCGCATCACTTTCGTCGAGGTAAGCTCGAGCGCTCGTGAACGTACGAACGCTGAAGCCTTCAGCGCCAAGCATTCGAGAAACTGCACGACATATAGCTTCGTCGTCGTCGATGACTACGACGAGCGGTGCATCATCAAGCATCAGCCAGGCTCGGGAGCGGAACGACATCCGGCGGTTGCATTGGCCACCGGGTCACGACAACTGCTCCGGTGGTCGCATCGCCTTCGTGTGCGATTGTCGCGCCATGAGCGCCGGCAACCGACCGCGCCAGTGCCAATCCCCAATGGTCGAGTCCCGCGCTTCCTCGCCGTTCACCGAAGTGAGCGACAGCGACTTCCACGGCCTCGGCGCCAGCGTCCGTCGCCACGTCAGCCGCGACGCCAACGCGCCAGCCAACGGGGCGGACACTAATACGAACCGGTCCGTTCTTCGTGCGACTCAGCGACGTTGCCTCGAGTGCGTAGAGCACGACGTTGAGCAGTGCTTGTCGCACCAACATCACGTCGCCCAAGATCGTGGGGACGCCGTCAGGCACCTCGATCTCGATCAGCACGTGGCGGGCGAGCGCGTCGGTGTTGACGAGACTCACAACCTCGCGAACCGTCGCCGCGAGATCGAAGGGCTCCCGTTCTGGCTCCCGTCGTATTGCCAGATTCTGAAGCACCTGCAGTGCGTCTCGCATTCGGCGCTCCTGTCCGAGTGCGTCCTCGAGCGCATCGACCGCGTCATCGATTCTCGGCGTCGGCCTGCCGAGTAGGGCGATCGCGGCGGACACGTTCATTTCGATTGCCGTGAGCGGTTGGCGAAGGTCGTGCGTGATGGCCGCCACGAGTTCGCCCGCTACGACTGGTGGTGCTGCTCGCTCCAGTTCGCCACGCGTACGTGAATGAGCGAGCTCGGTGCGTCGGGATGAGTGCTTCTCCGACGCGAGTGATTCATCGAGCTCCATGAGTCACGAGTCTGAGTGAGGAGGCCCTCAAACCGCATTGGGCCTTTGGCCAATATGAAACCCGGCCCGTGACGGCAAACGTCACCGGAGTCTGGAGTGTCCCGCGGACGACGACGGCCCCCGACATGGCGCTCGCGAGCGCATCGAGTAGAGATCTCGAATATGACGAGTCACACGGTGGTGAACGCGACGGCCCTCACCGACGGTGCAGGGATGCGCGTGCTACTGGTCGAAGACCATGTCGACTCGGCGCTGAGCCTCGCCCGCCTGCTGCGTGCGCTCGGCTACGAGGTCCGCGTTGCCTTCGACGGCATGGAGGCCCTTCGGTGTGCACCGGAGTTTCGACCGGAAGCGGCGTTCATTGATCTCTCATTGCCTCAGCTCGACGGATTCGCCGTGGCCACGCGCCTCCGCGCGATGACTGAGACGCGCGACGCGCGGCTGATCGCCATGACGGGATGGGCGACCGACGAATGCGCTGCCCTGTCGCGCGACGCGGGCTTCGATCTGCATCTGGTGAAACCCCTCTCCATCGGAACGATGACTGCCGCGTTGGCGACCGCGCGGTGCTGATGGCCAACTCTAGGAGGTCGTGATGCCGAGCCAACACGTGCTGCCTCTCGAGGCGCCGACCGTTCTTCCCATGCACGATCCGCGGACGCCGCCCGGCGATCCGCCCGACGCGAACATGGTGTGGATTCCTGGTGGCACGTTCCAAATGGGATCCGCCTCGCACTATCCCGAAGAACGGCCCGTGCATCGGGTATCCGTCGACGGGTTCTGGATGGATCGCACGCCGGTCACGAACGAGCAGTTCGAACGCTTCACGGCGGCGACCGGGCACACGACGTTCGCCGAGATTCCTCCGCGCGCGGAGGACTATCCCGGCGCACTCCCGGAACTTCTGCACCCTGGCTCGTTGGTGTTCACGAAACCGGCGCATCGGGTGAGTCTCAACGACTTCACGAATTGGTGGCGCTTCATGCTCGGCGCCGACTGGCGTCATCCGTATGGGCCGGAGAGCTCGCTGCACGGTCTCTCGTTGCATCCTGTCGTGCATGTCACGTACGGCGACGCCGAGAAGTTCGCGCGATGGGAGGGCAAGGAGCTGCCGACAGAGGCTGAGTGGGAATTCGCAGCACGCGGAGGGCTCGACGGCGCGGCGTATGCCTGGGGCGACGAGTTCATGCCCAACGGCCGGCCGATGGCCAATACGTGGCAAGGCCGCTTCCCATATGAGAACACTCTCGCCGATGGCTGGGAGCGCACGTCGCCAGTCAGTTCGTTTCCGCCCAACGGCTATGGTCTTTCGGACATGATCGGCAACGTCTGGGAGTGGACGACCGACTGGTATCGGCCACGTCATCCGTCGGAAGAAGCGAAGGCGTGCTGCATCCCGCGCAATCCGCGCGGTGGAGACATGACGGAAAGCATCGATCGTGCGATTCCCGGAATTCAGATTCCACGAAAGGTGTTGAAGGGCGGTTCGCACCTGTGTTCGCCGAATTACTGTCAACGCTATCGCCCGGCCGCGCGCTTTCCGGAGCCGATCGATACGTCGACGTCCCACGTTGGTTTTCGGTGCATCGTTCGCCCAACGCGCTGACGGACATCTTCGAACGTCGGACCGCGCTGATCGCAACGACGCTGTTGTCGATCAGCGCGTTGGCCACATCCTGGGCCGGGTATCAGGCGACGAAACTGAGCGGCAAGCAGGTCGCGCTGTCCGCGCGAGCAAACGCGTTGCGTGCGCAGTCGTCGCTCGCATCGGCGACGGCGGGTCAGCTCCGCGCGGTGGACGTTGGGGTATTCACCGCTTGGCTGACCGCGTACGTCCACCGTGATACAGCGGTGGCCGCTGCGTTCGAGCGCCGTTTTCGCCACGAGTTCAAGCCCGCGTTCGACCGTTGGATCTCAACGGATCCATTGCGCACGACGGGGAGCCCGCCAACGCCATTCGTCCTCGAAGACTACCAGCTCGCCGTCGACGACTCCGCGGCGCGGCTCCGGGCCGCGTCGGACAGCGTGGCCACGCTGAGCATTGCGGCGACGAATCGAAGCGAAGCCTATGTGCTCGACGTCGTGGTCTTCGCCGCCGTGATGTTCTTCGCGCAGGCAGTGCAACAGTCCGCACGGCCGCGCGTTCGAATTCTGCTGCTCGTTTTCGCTGTTGTCTTCGCCGGAGCGGGCCTCGTGCGACTCATCCAGTCGCCGATTGCGTGACTTCCGCGCGTTCGTCACGCAGCTCGCGGCTCAGGAAGTAGTTGAGCGCTGTTCGAATTGTCGCAATGGCGGCGAGCTGGCCAATTTTCGTCCACTCGGGTGCGATTGCCGTTTCGAGTACGTCGGCGGCGAGCTGAAACTCGAGCGCTAGCGCGAGATACCGAGCGAGGATAAAACGGGCAGTCGTGAAACTGGCATGCTGGCGCTTGAGGAACGCACGGGCCAATCCGTTCACGGCCGAGAGGGCGCCGAGAACGATCGTCAACGCGCCGAACGTCTCGAGGAGAAGGCGTGCCCATTCCGCCGCGAGGTCGATTGCTGCCGACGTCTGCTCGATACCGACCATGTCCGGAATCTCGGCGGGCTCCCGCGAGGAACGCGATTGGACCATCGGCTCGGCACGCACGCGGGGTGACGCCATCGCGGACTAAGCATTCGGTCCAATGGTCCCACTCGGTCGTGCGGCGTATACCTCCATGCGTACGTCGCTCACCCGGAGCTGGCCCATGCTCATTCAAACATCGACCGTCTGGCGTCTGGTCATCGCCGTGTGCGTCATCGGCGCGCGCCTCGGAATGGATCGCTTCGTTCCTCGGGGGCGTCCATCGGTCAACCGATCGAGCTCCCAGCGCTACTAGTCCCTCAGCGGGCAGGTGAGGGCAATCAACGAAGCTCCCACTGAAAGCGCAGTGTGACCAATGACGCGCGCCCGATCAAGTTCAGCTTTTTGAGAGTGCTAAAGCCGTAGTCGAGCAGAATGCGAGTCGAGCTCGGTCCGAACACGCCGATTGACAGGCTCTGAACGTCGAGGACGCCGCCGTCCACATCACCCGATGAGAGATCGGTGTGCGAAAAACGCGTGGCGAGTTCCCACGCGAATCGGCGACGGCCCATATGAACGCGGCCGAGTGTTCCGTTCTCCCCGTTGTACGGCCGAGGCTCACCGCCTGGGCGCCAGCTCAGCGCCGCGTAGTAGGCGAAGAACGTGATCGTTCCTGGCGCCGTCGTTCCCATGACTTGAGTGGGGAGAATCTCTGCTGTGAACGAGAGATTGTCGCGCGTCGCCATCAGCTCGGCGTCGCCCGTCAGCCCGGACGACGCAGGGAATGGCTTCGTACCCACAAAGTTTCGCGCCTCGTTGTTCTCCGGCCTCGTGTTGTAGCTGAGCGAGTCCTGCTGACTCTGACTCCAGCGAGCGTCCAGCGCGAGCTGAAAGGCGCGCGTGGAGTCGGCGTTCACGATCGGCGCATAGAACACTCGGCCGGCCGCCTGATTTCCGTTTGCGCGAAGCGAGAGGCCATTGAACAAGGCATCGTTGAAGACGCCGGTAGTCCAACCGGCGTGCGTGTTGGGAATCGATCCCCAGAGACGAACGCCGTCGTTGCGCGTGGGCACGAACGCCGTCACCGGAGCCGCGCGCTCCGCGAACGCGATTCCACGGCTCGCTGCCATGATCTGCTCCGTGACGCCTTCCTTCTGCCGGCCAATCGCCACGTGACCATGGCCGCCGATCGGAATGGTGAAGGCGAGATCCGTGACTGTGAGGACCGGACTATGATTCGCGTACAGACCGCTCGCGTCGATGGACACGAGATAGTCCCAAGGCCGGCGAAGCTTGATTGCGCCGCTCAGGATCCCGCGCGCATAGCGAAACCGACCGACATCTGCGAGGTCGCCGACCTGCGTGTCGCTGGCAGTGTCCTGGCCAAACCCGCTCGCGTCAACGACAAGCGCGATACCCAATCGAAGGGAGAGCCAGCGTGAGTCGAATTCGTTCCAATCGCGACGCGCCGACGAGGACGACGTGTCGGACCGCTGTGCATGCGCAGCGGTCGCGACGGCAATGCACAGCGCCGTCGCGACCGAGCAAATTGTTCTACTAGTGGTTGGCGTGCTCGGATGCCAGCGTGCTGCACTGATGCGTTTCATAACACGTCATCAGGGCGAGCAGACCGTCCTTCTTGAGCGCGCGAACGACGCGTCCAACGACGGAATGCGCAAGGCGCCCAGCCGTACGCGGATCTGTCGTCTCGCTACGACCGGCCCAGATCAATTTGTCGTTGGTCAACGAGTAGATCTGTGTTTCGATGGTCACGATCTGGTTTGAATAGACGTAACCGGGATCGTACGGGTATCCCCACGCGGTGCCCCAATAGCTGTTGAAGCCGTAGTACGGTGCACCGTACCAGTAGGTGCCTGGTGTGTACGTGATGCGTTCGTCGACGGTCACGACGCGCATGACGATGGCGCCGTCGAAACCCTGCGCGCGAAGTCGCTTGTCGATTCCGGCCGTGTCAGCCATATCGGACGATTTCAACACGCGATACGACGGCGTGACGTTCGGAAACTCGTCGGCCATCTTGTCTTCGAGCGTACGTCGCAGCGCTTCGTCTTTCGTAACGAAAACGCCGATGCCCTTTCTAAAGTGTAGTGGCTCCGCGCCCGGCTCCCGCCAGCTCGCCACGAGGTGCGTGGAGTGGCACGCCGACAACCCCGCCGACGCCACGATTGCGAGAACGTATGAAAAACGGACAGTGCGTGAAATACTCATGTGCGTCGAAGCCTCAGGAACGAGTACGGTCGTCCGGGTGGTGCGCGCGGAGCCCACGCCCGCGAACCAGGGCGCGGGCGCGACAACAAGACCCTTCGAAGATCGAGATGTGCGCGCAGCACACACATTGGACCTTCGACTAAATAAGACTTCTATTATTGCCGAGCCATCTGTGCGCGAGCGCGAGCTTTTCGTTCTTCGTGGCCGTCGGCCTCTTGCTTCACCGAGAGGTCGAACGTCACAGACGCGATCGTCCCTGTGAACGGGAACGGTGGTTCATACATCGCCGAGATCGATGATCCCGGGTTGCGCCCCACGCTCAGGCCGGCGCCGATGCCGAGGGCAAGTGGAATCGTCACCGGGAACTCAGCCTCGCCTACGTTACGGTCGTCGAAGAACAGCTGTGCTCGACCCGCCGCCCCGCGACCCTTGGCAAAGTCCGGCTTCCCGGTAGGAGTAAACTCGAATCGGATCTTCAGTGGCCCCTCGGGAACGACTTCAGTCGACTCGAGGTGGAGTTCGCGAACGCCCACATAGTTGTGCACATAGTGGACGTGCTTATCCTGCACGAACATCACATACCCGCCGATGTTGCTGCCGTGGCCAACGATCACGCCTTCGGCGCCACCCTTCGGGATCTCGACTGACGCGACGATGGTGTGCGCGCGATTGAGCACCTTGACCGCGGCGTTCTCTGGAACGGCCTGCGTACCGGGATAGTACGTGTACGTCGCTCGATCGCTCGTGATCTGCGGACGAGGATCGGCGAACCGCGTCGTCCCTCGGCTATCGAGCGGGAATACGTTGTACTTGCCCGCCTCCGAGTACCACAGCGCGATCATCTCGATCAGCGTGGCGCGTTCCTGTGTCGCAAGGTTCCGTGTTTCCGCCGGATCGACCTCGACGTTGTACAACTCCCAACCGGTGGCATCCAGGTGCCGTAGTTTGTCCTCGCTCAGCGTCAGCTCGCCGAAGCCGGCCTTTGCCTCGACGAACGACGGGCCGGGGAAGGGACACACTGCACGCCAGCCGTCGTGGTAGATCGATCTGTGTGCGAACATCTCGAAGTACTGCGTGTGATGCTTCGACTTCGCAGCTGCGTCGTCGAACGTGTGCGCGAAGCTGACGCCCTCGATCGGCGATTGCGTTACGCCGTGAATGGCCGTGGGCGCCTCGAGCGACAGCGCCTCGAGCACTGTCGGTACCATGTCGATCGCGTGCACGAACTGGTGACGAATCTCACCTTTCGACTTGATTCCCTTGGGCCAATGCACGAGGAACGGATCGCTGATGCCGCCGCGATACGTCTCGCGTTTCCAGCGACGGAAAGGTGTGTTTCCGGCAAACGCCCAGCCCCACGAATAGTGATTGAAGTGATCCGGGCCGCCCAGATCGTGCATCGCTTCGAGGTTGACTTGTAAATCGTTGGGAACGTTGTTGAAGAACTTGTTTTCATTCACTGATCCCGTCGGCCCACCCTCCGCGCTCGCTCCGTTGTCGGAGATAAGCATGATCAGGGTGTTTTCGAGTTCTCCAATCGTCGTGAGGAAATCGAGCAATCGGCCGATGTGATGATCGGTGTGTTCGACAAAGCCGGCGTACACTTCCATCATCCGCGCGTACAGCTGGCGTTCCTCGGCCGGTAGCGTGTTCCACTCGGCGACGTCGGGGTCGTGCGCCGAGAGTGCGGCGCTCTCGTTGAACAGCCCCAGCGCTTTCTGTTTGGCGAACACCTTGTCGCGAAACGCATCCCAGCCGTCGTCGAACTTGCCCTTATACTTGTCGGCCCATTCCTTCGGCACCTGATGGGGTGCGTGATGTGCGCCCGTCGCGAAGTAAAGAAAGAACGGCTTCGTTGGTGCGACTTGCTTGGCGTCGGCGATGAACTGAATTGCCTTGTCCGTTAGATCTTCGGTGAGGTGATAGCCCTGCGCCGGCGTTGCTGGCGGATCCGTCTGTCGATTGTCGTATACGAGGTCCGGGTAGTACTGACTCGTGTCTCCGCCGAGGAAACCGTAGAAGCGTTCGAAGCCGCGACCGAGCGGCCAACGGTCGTACGGTCCAGCAGCGGAGATCTGCTCGGACGGCGTGAGATGCCATTTGCCTACGCTATACGTGTTGTAGCCGTGCTGCAGCAGCATCTCCGCCAGAAAACCATTCTCGAACGGAATCGCGCCGTTCGATCCGGGATAACCCTCGGCGCCCTCCGTAATGCAGGACATTCCGTTCGAGTGGTGATTGCGGCCGGTGAGAATACACGACCGCGTCGGTGAACAGAGCGCGGTCGTGTGCATGTTGGTGTAGAGCAATCCATTCTGAACCAGACGATCGAGATTCGGCGTGCTCGTCGGCCCGCCATAGCAACCGAGCTGGCCGAATCCCGTATCGTCGATGACGATGAAGAGGACATTCGGCGCATTCTCGGCTGCTCGCACTGGCGCGGGCCACGCTGGTTCCGACTCGCCGATCGTGCGACCGATCGTTCCTGAAAAGGCGCTGCCGGGTTTGTACTCGTTCAACGACATCCATTCTCCTGGGTCATGGTCGCGGGTGCGAAGCCGATTCGCGCGCCATCCCGAGACGCCAATCGGCCACGTCGCGCATGGCGTTCGCGCGATCCAGCATCGCGTCGGTCGTCCGGGCGGCCTGCCAACCGTCCTCGCTGTGCGCTTCCCAACCGCGTTCGCGGCGTCGGTACACGGTGCCGTCTCGTCCCGCGTAGACGTCCTCAGTCATGTGTCCGACGGTGCCAGCCGCCGTCTCTCGCCGCGTCGTGCGAGCCGCGTGTTCGTCGGCGACGTCGGTCGTTTCGCTGCGAATGCCATCGCGGACGTAAATGACGCGATCTCCAGGCTTCACCTGGAAAAATGCGCCGGGCCGGGCCGGCACGATTGAGCCGCTCGGTGTGACTGCGACCTCACGCGCCTGCGTGATGGCGTTTCCGGCTCGAACATTCTCGAGCGCGCCACGTTGGCCGGCGCTGGCGATACCAGTTCTCGAATTGTACGACAGCCCGAGCGGGCGGTCCGGCGCGGGGGCGGTCCATGTGGCGAGCGTGTTACCGGCCTGCCACCACGGGTATACACCCCAACCGCGGCCGTCCGCGAGCACCGCGTCGCCCCACGACCAGCCGAGTCCCAGCGCGACGATCCAACCCGTCCAGGGCGTGTAGGTGAGATTGCTTCCAAAGCCGTACGTGGCCGGTGCGCCAAACCATTCGCGATCGATCCACGGCGATTGGTAGTCGTGGCCCGTTCCGTAAACGGCGAGTTGCGACGTCGGGTCGACGTAGGTTCCACGATATCCCGGAAAATGCCCGACGAATACGGTGTCGCCCGACGTGGCGAACACGTGCGCGTAGGTCACGTAGTACAGCGGCGATGTAACCGGGATGGAGTAGATGTCGGCCGGTACCGACGCGGCGAGCCTCCACGGTCCGTCGACCGACGTCGACGTGAACCACACACCATTGGCGACGGCGTATACCGCGCCGCCAACGCGCACGATCGGCGTGGCCGTGTTCGCCGCGAACTCCATCGATGTTCCTTCGAGCGGTTTGAACGTCGGCGCACCGTCGAAGCGCGGCGGAGAAAGATGCGCACTGATCGGAGTCAGGCGTGACGTTTCGGCGATCGACGCCGCGAGCGCGGCCTCACGCGCTTGCTTGGTGCCCGGGATCGACGCTTTGACATTTTCGATCGGACTCGAATCCGGGATCTTAGAGAAGTCTGATGGCAGCGCACTCGGCGCGACGTACGACCATGAACCGAAGATGTTCTCTGTGCGGAACCAGCGACCGGCGACCAGCGCGTAGATCTTGAAGTCCTGGCCGCTCTTCAACACGCGTCCCGTCGTGTTCAGCAGATAGAACAGTCGAAGGCCATGCACCTGAGTCCAGTTACCAGGGCCATCGGTGACGATCAACTCGGTCGGCGAAGTGGCGATGTGTATCGTTGGCACGGTATGCTCGAGCGACGGGCCGGTCCGTCCGTTCGCTGGTCGTCCGCTGAGTTCATCGACAGAGCCCATCTCCCGCGCCTTCGTGAGCGCAACGGCGAGCTCAGATGCTGGCTCTTCCACTCGGCGCCACGGACCGGCGAGCGTCGCGGCGCGCAGCCATCCGTCGAAGACCTTGAGGTACAGCGCGCCCTGTTCGCCGCGCACGATGAGCGCGCGTGTGTTGATCAGCCGCTCGAGGTACGTACCCGGCAACGGTTGATACCTCGGCGCGCTGTCGATGTACACGAGTATGGCTGGCACCGTCGAGAACACGATGCGCGGCGGCGTCGTG
This sequence comes from Leucogemmata humicola, assembly GCF_055379415.1. NCBI lineage: Bacteria > Pseudomonadati > Gemmatimonadota > Gemmatimonadia > Gemmatimonadales > Gemmatimonadaceae > Leucogemmata > Leucogemmata humicola. Next base: position 4,270,210 of record NZ_AP040875.1, on the reverse strand, counting down.
TCGAGTGGCTGCGATGCGACTGTGATGCTCGCGTCCGAGGCAATGAGAGCAGTCTCGAGCCGATCGAACGCGACAAGGCGCGCAGGCGTAGCGAAGTCGGCGGCGATTGCGGCGGCCCACTTGGCCGACTGCTCTTTCGAGGCGCCGGAAAAATGAGCGTTCACGACATTTGCTTGATCGACAGCAACCGTGCGCGACGTCTTGTCGGTCAGCGTGCGCGCGTCGACGGTGACGACGCCGTACGTCGCGTGCGACGCATTCGTCGCTCGCACTGCGAAGCGCGCGGCGAGCGTAAAGCCGTCCCACGCGTCGACCTGTGGTTGCGACACCACCAGTGTTGTCGCGCCTGAACGAACGGTGCGCGGCCACGGCGTTTCACGGTCGATGGCCGAGAGGCGCGCCGAATCGGGTGCTTGTGGAGAAGGCGCTTGCGCGTTGGCGGTGAGTGCTACGCGTGCAACTGCGACGAGGGCGAGGAGCGTACGGCGCACAAGCGGCGCGCCGGCGATGGATCCAGCCATGACCATCCTCCAGTCTGCGGTGCATCGCGACGCAGCCTAGGCGTCACGTTGCAACGCACGCAGTGGACCTTGGCCTTACTGACTGAAGTCCGCTGTGGCCGCGTCGGTCGCGTTGGACCAACGGCGCACGCCCCAAAGGGCGCACGGCCAAGGCCCAATGCATCACTGTTGCACCCGCCCATAGCGTGGGACTGCGGCGATGCGCCGCGTCGGATTCATCACGAAGCAGCAATGGGGGGACCGCATGATTGGAATTACATCGGCGCGGCGGAACGCACGCACGCTCGTGCCTGTCATTGGATTGTTGGGCGTTTTAGGCGGGCTCGCGTGCGACGACAGCAACGACATCGTCCTTCCCATCGCGACGTCGGCCGTCGCAGTATTCCGGGATTCGAGTTTCGACTTCACGACGCTGCACACCTTCTCGATGCCCGACACGGTGGTGCACTTCTTCCCGCTGTCCGGAACGCAACTCGAGGTAACGCGCCAGCTCGATCGCACCGCACTGAACCAGGTGCGACAAGATTTCATCGCGCGCGGGTATACGCAGATCACGAACGGAAGCATTCGTCCGGATTTCGTCGTGCTCGTCGGTGCGACCGCGACCACGAACTACAATGCGTTCGTCGGATATCCGTGGTTCAGCTATTGGGGCTTCTACAGCGGTTGGGCGTGGTTCACGCCGGGCTTCAGCACGACGTGGGGAATCAACTATCCGTGGTTCAACACGGTAGGGATTACCGCGTTCGATCGCGGAACACTCATCGTCGATCTGATTCCGACCACGAGTGTGAACACCAACGCGCGCACCGTGCGGTCCGCGTGGGCCGGCGTCGCAACGTCGTTGCTGAATGGCAACGTCACGCAGGCAACGGTGGCGGCGGCGGTCGATCGGATGTTCCAGCTCTCGCCGTACCTCACGGCCACGACGCCGTAGCTCGTTGTAAACGCCGTGTAAAAGATCGGAAACGTTATCGGGGACGTGGGAGTGTCGGTGTGACCGGCAGCTCCCACGTTGTCGTTTCTTGTGCGGCCTTAGTCCAATGGTGAGTATCTCGTTCCAAGCCGCAAGTTGGGCCCGTTGAATGAACCAGCCGCGGAGCCGCAGGCGTTATGGTGAAATCACAGCCCGAGAAGCTCGATACTCTGATCAAGGCGTGGCTTGACGACTTCTCAGGCGGCGTGGCCGCGCTGGCTGCGACGGCGACTCCAGATGGTGTAGGGCAGGGAGATGACCGCGCAGACGAGCAGCGTGAGAAGAATGGCGGCGCCGACGAGCGCGATGTTCGGCATGGTCGCGGCGGCGATCGCGAGCGCCACGGCGGGATGACGCGACGCCGTCGAGAGCGCGAGAACGATTCGATCCTCGTGGTGCGGTCCGCCAAGCAGATGGCCGACCGCGAGGCCGGCCAGAGTAATCGCGACGATCGCGACCAACGTTCCATTCCCGATCAGCGACATGATGTCGGGCCACGCCTTGATGACAATCGGCAGGAAGCTGGCGACCAACAGCACCGACCCGATGATCGCCGTGGGTCGGTCGATGCGCGCCGCAATCGACGGAGCGAATTGCCGGACGGCAATCCCGATCACGAGCGGAACGAGGACCGTCGCGCCAACCAATCGCGCAATGACCTCCCACGAGACGTGAAACGGGAGACTGAACAGCTGTCCGAGCAGCCAGACCGAGATCGGTATCAGGACAATCGAGAAGAGCGACGCCGCGGTAAGCAATCCGATGTTGTACGAGGCCTTACCTCCCGACTTCGCCACCTTCGGCGGCAAGAAGGGGGGCACGGGCGACAGGGACAGCGTGATGAGCGCCAACTTGACCGCGGGGTTCAGGCCGAACACGACCGCCAACCAGAGCGCGAACAACGGCATGATGACGTTCATGGAGAGGAGCGTCTTCGCCAGCAACCCTGGATGGCGGAACAGATACGCCGCATCGCGTGGGGACGAGTGAAGCCCGACGCCGAGCACGGTCAGTACCAGGCTCGCCTTGATGGTGGGAATGATGAACGCGCTTGGACTCATGGCGTGAAGATCGAACCCGTGCGCTAATGCTCCGCGCGGCGTGAGAACAGCAGCGCCCGTCGCGCATCCTCCGCGTCTCTGATCATTCGATCCGAGAGGTCATAGCGCACTGAGACGATCTTGCCGGTGAACGCGAACGGCGCGTCGTAGAGCCGCGACACCGACGTTCCCGGATTCTTTCCGATGCTCAATCCCGATGAGCTGCCGACGGCCAACGGCACCGTGACGGGAAAAATCTTGTCCGCAACCATGCGATCGCCAACGAAGAGTTGCGTTCGCCCGGGCTTTCCCTCACCGGGGAGCGAGCGAGGCTTGTGTGTAGGCTCGAATTCCACACGCACGCGAGTCCGCCCGACAGGCACCGGATCCAGCGACACCACGTGCAGCTCCAGTGCACCGCAGTAGTTGTGCACGTAGTGCAGATACCGGTCCCGCACAAAGAGTGTGTAACCACCGGTCGCGTCGCCGTGGCTGACGATCACACCTTCAGCACCCTCGGGCGGAATCTCGAGCACAGCTGTGATGCTATGCGCGCGACTCAGAACGTTGATTGCAACGGTCTCCGGCGTGGTCGTCACGCCTGGATATCCGTACGTCATCCGATCCACGATGGGTGTGGCACCACCGATCTGCGTCACATCGGCGAGACCATTGTTGACGCTCGATGCGTCGCGCTCGCGTTCCTTTATCGACATCCGACCACCGTCGTTGGCGAGCGGACCAGAGTAGGACTCGACCAGGTGCGTTCCTATTCGACTTTAGACCCACGCATTGCGTACTAACATTGCGCGAATCGCACCGTCTCACGGCACTGTGCGATCCCAATAGTTTCCGAGTCGCGCAACGACACCTGCATAGACCTGAATTCCGTCGAACAGATTGCGCAATCGCAGGTTTTCGTTCTGTGCGTGTTGGTTGTTGTCGTGATTCACGATCGGCAACACGATCACTGGCGTGTGCAGCGCATCTTCAAACGTCGCGAGAGGGAGACTGCCGCCGAGTGTCGGCAACGCGACGACCGGCGCACCTATCGCTTCCTGGGTCGCACGAATCGTGGCGCGAGACAGCGGTGCGTCCATCGCGACGCGTGTCGCCGCGTATCCAGCCTCCCATGTTGTTTTCACAATGCGCGCATGCGCAGCGCGCTCGGCCGCCGTCGGCGTGTGGTCCACGATGAAGTAGCCGCGCGATCGCAGGTGGCTTTCAACGAGTTGGCGAATTCTCGCCGGCGTTTGCTTTGGCACCAGCCGAAAGTCGATCGACGCCGTGGCCTCGGTCGGAATCGTGTTCGAGCTCAACTCGTTGACGTTGCCGCCGCGAATGCCGCGCAGATTCAACGCCGGAAGCATGATCCGCTCGACGAGCAACGCGTTCTTTGCCTCCGTGGCGCCAAGCGACAGCTCGGCTCGCAGCGCGGAATCGACCGCCGGAACGCTCGCCATTGCTTTGCGTTCGGCGGGTGTGATCGGTGTGACGTCGTTGTAGAAATTCTTAATGAGAATTTTACCGTCGTCGTCGCGCATGCTGGCAACCAGGTTCGCCACGAGCGTGACGGGATTTGGCGCCCAGTTTCCGTAGTGCCCGCTGTGCAGCCCACGCGACGGACCGTAGACGGTGAGGTTCACGCCGGCGATACCGCGCGCGCCGAACAGGATCTGCTGCCGTCGCGATTGGTGAATAGGTCCGTCGCCAAAGAGCCATGCATCGGCTCGCAACAGCGAGGCGTTCTGCTTCAGCAGCTCAGGTAGGTGTCCGGAGCCAGCCTCCTCTTCGCCTTCGAAGAAGAACTTGAGATTCACCGACGGTTCGGTCCCCGCCGCGCGCAGCGCGTCGATTGCCGCGAGCATGGCGACGATCGGGGCTTTGTCATCGCTCGCCGAGCGGCCGTACAACCGCCACTCGCCGTCGACTGAACCTGGTGCCGTTGGAAGCGAAATGATCTGTCCTTTCGCATCGAGTGGCCTGTCGCGCAGCACAGGCTTCCAGGGTGGCGTCACCCATTGCGTCGTGTCGACGGGCTGGCCGTCGTAGTGTGCGTAGAAAACCACGGTCTTCGTCGCACCGCGAGTGGTGAGTTCGCCGTACACCACCGGCGGCGCACCACTCGGTGACTCGAGGAGCCGCGCCGCGATTCCGCGCGACGCCAGCATCCGCATGAGATGGTCGGCGTTGCGTCGGATATTGACCGTATCGCTGGCGAGGTTTGGAATGGCCAGGAAATCAGTGAGTTCTCGAACGATCCCGACGTCATGCGCCGCCGTGTAGCCCGCGATCTTTGCGCGGAGCGCCTCGGCGCTCTGCGCCGTCGCTGTAGCGGAAGGGAACAGAACCGCGAGTGCGGCCACCGTAAAAAGCGCATGCGGAAATCGAATCATCGGAGCCATCGCAGGATGGGATGGAGCGGGCTCGGCAGCCAGTCTTTGCAGTGGCGGACTCTAGCGCCGACGCGGTCAGCATGCGAAGCTACAGGCGTTCACTTCGCTCAGCCAGCTTCACGATCGAGCCGCAATATCTTCTAAGAATGTCCGACTCGCAGCCCATGGAATCGTTGCAACCGCCGGTTTCCGAGGACGGCAAGTACGTCTACTGCATCGTCCGAAGCGATCACCAGCGCGACTTCGGTTCGATCGGCATCGGCGGCAGCCAGCGCGTCTTCACGGTCGCGTTCCAGGATCTAGCCGCGGTGGTGAGTGACACGCCGATTGTGATTTACGATCCAACGCGTGACAACGTCCTCGCGCACGAGTTTGTGAACGAGACGGTGATGAAGGAATTCACCGTGATCCCCATGTCCTTCGGCACCGTGTTCCGGTCCGAAGAAGACGTGACCGAGCTGCTTCGCTCCACGTACCAGGCATTCAGCGACGTTCTCGACAAGATGAAGGACAAGATCGAGTTCGGAGTGAAGGTGCTGTGGGACCGCGAGAAGGTCATCGCGAACCTCGAGCGTGAGAACGACGAGATTCGGCGCCTCAAGGACGAGATCAGTCGGCACACCACGACGTCGACGTACTTCGCGCGCATGCAGCTCGGACGTCTCGTGGACTCCGCGATCGAAGACATGGGCTCGCGGTACGTCGCCGACATCCACGACGCGCTCAAGCCGGTTGCTGTCGCGAGCCGCTCGAACAAGCCGATTGGCGATCGCATGATCTTGAACGCTGCGTTCCTCGTGGATCGCGCCCAGGAACAGGCGTTCGACGAACGCGTCAAGGAAACGAGTCGCAAGTACGAGGAAGTACTCTCGTTCAAGTACTCGGGACCGTGGCCACCGTACAACTTCGTCAACATCAAGCTGAAGCTCGAGAAGGCCGACTGACGCTCGTCTCCGTCGCGCTTCCACTTCCGCTCTTCCGCACGTTCACCTACGACGTCGACGACGCACAGGCAGATCGTGCGCAGGTCGGCATGCGGGCCGTCGTTCCCTTTCGCAACCGGCGCGAAGTTGGCGTCATCGTTGGGGCGTCCGATCCACTGCCCGAAGGTGTCGCAGCGAAGCGTGTGTTCTCGCTTCCGGATGTCGAGCCAGTACTCGGCGCGCCGCTGCTCGAGCTCTGTCGCTGGATGTCCGACTACTATGTCGTTCCACTCGGCATAGCGATTCGATCGGTTCTCCCAGCGGCGCTGTCGTCGCACGATGCGCCGGAGCCTGTACGTCGTACGCGACGCGTCGCCACGATTGCTCAGGAGTTGCCGACGCTCATCGAGCGTGACGCGACGTTTGCGCGATCGCCCCAACAGCGCGCGCTATTCGAGCTGATAGAAAACATGGGCGGACGTGCGGCGGTCGAGCATCTCACGGAACGGCTGAAGTTCTCTCCATCGGTACTTCGATCGTTGGCAAAGCGCGGGATCGTGACAATCGATGACGAAATCGTCGAGCGCGATCCCTTTGCCTGGCGTGCGGCAAAAGAAGCAACGCGGCACGCACCGTCGGCAGCGCAGACGAACGCGCTCACTCAGCTCTCGAAAGCGGCCCCGGGCGACGTGTTTCTCCTGCGCGGTGTGACGGGCAGCGGGAAGACGCTGGTGTACATCGAGTTTCTTCGCCGAGTGGTGCTCGAGCAGGGAAAAACGGCGATCGTGCTCGTGCCGGAAATCGCACTTACTCCGCAAACGGTCGATCGTTTTCGCGCGGTGTTCGGCGACAAGATCGCCGTGTTGCACAGCGCGCTGAGCGACGGTGAGCGGTATGACGAGTGGCTCGCGCTTCGCGACGGTCGTAAGCGGATCGCCGTCGGTGCGCGGTCGGCGATCTTTGCTCCGCTGCGCGACCTTGGCGCCATAGTCGTCGACGAAGAGCACGAGTCGAGCTACAAGCAGGGCGAGACGCCACGCTATCACGCGCGCGAAGTCGCCATCGTTCGGGCGCGGAACGAAGGCGCGGTCGTCGTGCTCGGCAGTGCAACACCGTCGCTCGAGAGTTGGGTCAACGCGCAGTCGGGCAAATACTCGCTCCTCACGCTGCCTGAGCGCGTGGGCGAGGCAAAGCTGCCTCCGGTGGATGTGATCGACCGGCGCACACCGCGCAAAGCAACGACGGGCGCTCGCGATGCTGGCGATTGGCTGCGACTTGTCGTGAGCGAGGAACTCGAGTCGGCGCTTGCCGATCGTATCGGCAAAGGAGAGCAGAGCATTCTGCTCCTCAACCGACGCGGCTACGCGGCCTTCGTGCAATGCGGCGAGTGCGGCGACGTCGCCACGTGCCCGAATTGCTCGATCAGCCTGACGCTCCATCGCTCACCCGAGCGGCTGGTGTGCCACTATTGCCAACACGCCGAGGCGCCGCGAACGCAGTGTCCGCGCTGCAAGGGCGTGATGATGCAGCAGCGCGGGCTCGGCACTCAGCAGGTAGAACGTCTGCTCGCCGATCGTTTTCCGACCGCGCGGATTGCGCGAATGGACGTGGACACGACGAGCGGGAAGTGGGCGCATGCCGAGATTCTCGATCGCGTCGGCGCCGGCGAGGTCGATATCCTGCTCGGCACGCAGATGATCGCCAAGGGTTTAGACTTTCCGAATGTGACGCTCGTCGGTGTCGTTGACGCCGACATCGGAATCAATCTCCCGGACTTCCGCGCGTCGGAGCGGTGCTTTCAGCTTCTCAGCCAGGTTGCCGGCCGAGCGGGGCGAGGTCCGAAGGGTGGTCGCGTGCTGATTCAGACACGGGTTCCGGATCACCACGCGGTCCGGTGCGCCGTCTCGCACGACTATCAGGCCTTCGTGGACCAGGAACTGGCTGGTCGAATCACGCCCGCGTATCCGCCGAATATCCGCCTGGCGAACATCGTGTTCAGCGGCACGACCGAGGCGTCGACGGCCGCGCTCGCGACCTCGGCCACCGCCTGGCTCCACGCGCTCCTGCGCAAGCGTCCGCTTCCGGGCCTATCGATCATTGGGCCGGCTCCGTGCCCTGTGGAGCGGATCAAGAACCGCTGGCGCTGGCACGTCCTCGTGAAGGCCGAGCAGCCGCGGGAGCTAACGCGGCTTTGCCGATACTTCCTGGAGCGCTTTCCAGTGCCGAAGGACAATGCGCTCCGTGTGACCCTGGATCGCGACCCCGTCGCTCTGCTGTAGTTCCCGCTTCCAGCTTCCCGCTCCCCACGATAGTCTTCGACCTCGTGACCACCTTCTCGCCGCCCGACTTTTCCGCGCCCCAATTCGCCGACTTTCCGGACGCGCAGTTTGCGCCTGCTCCGGCCGACGGCGTTCTCCCCGAAGGCTTCTTTTCGACCACGAACCTGCCGACGTTCGTGCGGCTCAAGGGCCGGTGGATTGCGCCTCGCGAGCCGCGAATGGACTCCGGACTCGTGCTCGACGCCGCCGGGGAACTCTGGGTACGCGAAGGCCGGCGCCTCAAGCGCGGCGACATCGTTGCGGTCGGCGACAAGGAAGACGGCACTCAGGGCATCTTCGTGCAGACGCACATGGTGCCGCATGGTGCCGATCCCGACGCGTTCACGTTCATGTCGAGCGAAGTGTCGCGCGAAAAGCCGATCGACTACGCGCACATGGCTCGGCTGCTGATCGAAGAAAAGGATCGCGGCGGATATCCGATCTGGGTGACCGGCCCCGCGCTGGTGCATTCGCGTGCTCGATCCGACATGGGCTGGTTCATTGCGAACGGCTACGTCGGTGCGCTGCTCGCCGGAAACGCCGTGGCGGTGCACGACATCGAAGCGTCGATCTACGGCACGACGCTCGGCATGACGAACACGGGTGAGATCACCCAGGGCGGCCACGGACTCCACATGCGCGCCATCAATCAGGTGCGCGCCGCCGGTTCGATCGCGAATGCGGTAGAGCAGGGGATCATCACGAACGGCATCATGTTTGAGTGCGTGAAGCACAAGATTCCGTTCGTACTCACCGGCTCCATCCGCGATGATGGTCCGCTCCCCGACGTCATCACGGATGCGGTCGAGGCACAGGACGCCATGCGCAAGCACGCCATCAAGGCAACGATGGCGATTCTCGTTGCTACGGCATTGCATGCCATTGCGACGGGCAACATGCTTCCTGCGTTCGTCGCACAGCCCGATGGTCAGATGCGCGAACTGCCGACGATCTGTGTCGATTCGTCGGAGTTCGTCGTGAGCAAGCTGAAAGACCGCGGAACGCATCAGGCGTTCGGCGTCGTCACCAACGCTCAGGATTTCATGCACATCTTGCGGTTATACGTCGAACGCGAGCTCGAGTCTCGCGGCACATCCTCGCGCGCCAAGCCCGAGGTTGCCGCTCGATGACGCTGCTTTCTGAAACACGCGAACGCTTTCTTCTCGCGATCACCGCGCAGGTTCCGGCGGATCGTATCGCCGAAATCCACTTCTTTCAGCCGTTGAAACAGGGTGGTGTCGAGAGTGGCGTCGCGGTTGCCGCGGCGTGGCCTGAAATCGTCGAGGCGGTAGCGCCCGACGTCTCATCTGAAGTCTCTGACGAGGTGATCGAGCCGTCGGACGCGAGCGATCAGGTTGCCGCGCACGACGAGGATGCTGAAGGTCCGGCGAGTGTGCCGCCGTCGCGCCACGTCGTGTACATGGCGCGGTATCGCCACATCCTCAAAGGCATCGACCGCGGAAAGTGGGAAACAAACGTCGTTGCCGAGGCTGACGCGCCGCTCATTACGGTGGATGCCGTCGTTCGCGGAGTACAGCGTCGCGCGGGTGACGTCGACGACCCCACGCGCATGGACGGCGACGAGATTCGCGAATTCATCGGATCTCGGCGTCCCGCGGCTGCGCCATTCGTTCCCGGGGTACATCGCCCGTCCTGAAACCGCGCCATACTGCGTTATCGTAGGGTGGGAACGTCGCCGTATTGACGGTCGTACCTCACCCTTCGATCAGTGGCTATGCGGCTTTCAACTTCTGCTTTTCTCGTAGCGCTTGCGCTGCCGGCCATCGCCGGCGCGCAGCGTGGCGCCGATACGCTCAGCCTACTCGGCCGATCGGCCATCGTGGCTGATTTTGGCCTGACCGGTGCGCGCGACGCCACCGTCATCGGCTCGCACGTCCAAACGCACACCAGCGGCGAACTCGGTTCCCTTGTGTTCAAGCATTGGGTGCGTCCACAGGTTGCGGTAGAAATCGGCGTTGGTGTGATGAATGCCGATGAAACCGTGACGACGGGCCATGCTCGGACGAATGCGATCATGCCGCTGCTCTTCGGCGCGAGCGTCTCGCCACCGTCGCTCGCGATCTCATCATCGCTCCGTCCGTATCTCTCGGCCGCAGTGGGTCCGTACTTTCACTCGGTCTCGGAACTCAACGGCCTCAGCGAAAGTACGACGACCGAATCCGTTCCCGGCGCGCGCTTCGGTCTGGGCGCCAATTGGTTCGTCGCTCGGCACTTCATTCTCAATATCGAGGGCGACTATCACGCCGTCGGCGCGTTCGATCATCCCGATGCTGTCACGTCGAAGCCGAGCGGCTTCGGCCTCACGTTCGGTTTCGGCTTCAGCTGGGGCGGTCGTTACTAGACCCCGGGTTTACGGAAGTCTGACGAACTTGAGTTCGTTCGGCGCGGGTTTTCTGGTGTAGTTGCCGCGTAACGTGTCCCCAACCAGCTCTCCGAGAAACACGTCGACCGTGTCTCCGGAGAGCTGATTTGCGATCAGGGCCAGGCTCGCCGATGTACCGAGGAATTTGCCGATGATTCCGTCGCCGCGCGTCGTCGATGTCCCGAGCGAGTAGCGTCCTGTGATTGCCGACGGCAGGCCCTCGCTCGCGCCCTTCGATTCGATGTACAGATTGAACAGCGTCGCCGTGTTCTGATCGGTCGTCGCCGGCGTGAGACGGAACCGCCCTTCGATCGGCTCCGTCTGATCCGCCGTGATCGTCAACGTGCCGGTGTTCAGGTTCACGATCGATCCGAACAGTCCGAGTCCGCCATTGATGCGGCTGATGATGCCGGCGCCGGTGAACGGATCGTTGTTCGTGCGATAGTAGTCGTAGAAGTTCGAATCGACCGCGGCAACGATCATGTCCTGTCGGAAGCCAGGAATGAACACGCGCTGCAAGTCGCCGGCAAAGATGTTTCGCAAATCGCCGGTCAGGCGAATGGCCGTGCTGTCCGTGAACAAAAAGAACGGCCCGAATGGACTTTCCACGCGCACCGCGTAGCTGCGCGCTCCGGCGACCCGCTGCCACTGCGTGACGAAAGAATCATGATCGCGATTGAGTGTGCGCGTCAGGCCGCCGGTTCCGCGAGCCGTCGCGCGCGGAATCCGCGTCGCCGCGGTCACTTCTTCGCCCGTGGACGTTCGAATGTGCAACTGGTACCGAGCGCCGAGGACGAGCGTCGTTCCCGCGATCGAGAATCGATAGACGCCCGATCCTTTCCCGTTCGTGTTCACCAGACGATCCTCGATCGCGCGACTGACCTTGCCCGTGGAATCGATCAGCTCGACCGTCGCGCCGCTGATCGCGATGCCGCCCGCGCTGATGATCGGATCCGCGGAGTCGAACGACGTATCGGGAATGTTGACCGCACCAGTGAGCGTGCGCTCCAACAACACCACCTGCGACGACGCGTTCGGGTTGAGCACGCCGTGCACGACTACGCCGGCCGTGGTCTGTTGCACGGCAACAGTGTCGAGCTCGCAGGCGCTGGCCACGCAGAGCGCCAGCAGCATCAGCCCGCGCACACGTGCGTTAGAAGCGAATCGTGACACCGGCCGATGGGAGCAGGGGAAACTGAGAGATCGCCTGACGTGTCGGCGGATTTTTCGAGTAGTCGAAGATGTAGAGAAACACGTTCTTCGCGTCGTACGCGTTTACCACGCTGAGGTATGGCGCGATCGTCGTTCCGCCCCAGCGGAACGTTCGCGTGACGTCGACGTCAAGTCGCTGCGTCGTCGGCAAGCGCGCTCCATTTCTCGGCCCGCCAATGAACTCCGTTTGACTCCCGCCGCCCCGCGTGCCGTACGTGTTGAGACCAGGGTCGTACACGCGACGGACGATTTCGCCGACGATGTCGGTGTACGGCGTTCCCGTGGCGTAACCGTAGCGCACGCCGAACAGGTACTTCGACAGTCGCCAGCTGCCGACGACGTTCACGTCATGCCGGCGATCGTGTCCCGGGAAATAACGGACGCCGTTTCCGATGCGCGCTGCCACTGCGTACGTGTACGAAATCCAGCCGCTGAAACGTCCATGCTCGAACTGTCGCAGCAAAATGTCCGCGCCATATGAGTCGCCGTTCACGACGGAGAACTCGTCGCCCGGCCGACTCGGATCTTCCTGCGGATTTCCTTCGAGGAGATTCCCGTAGCGCTTGTAGAATCCTTCGATGCGAACGTATCGGGTAGGACTCAACCACCGCTCAGTTCCCGCCACGTAGTGCCACGCGCTCGAGACCGGTGTGACGGCATCGCTCGCCACCCAGAAATCGAATAGCCGCACCGGAATGTCTTCGCGCGCCAGCGAGTGCGTCCACTGGGAGAATCGGCCGAACGCGCCCGTCAATGCCCAATCCTTCGTCAGGAAGTATTTGGCAGACAGACGCGGCGACACAGCCAGCCAGTCGCGGCCCGACAGTCCCTCCGCACGTACGCCCGTCTCGATCAGCCACGAGGACGACGCACGCCACACGTCGTCGAAATACAGTGAGCCCGATACGGGAGACTGATGCAGGTCGTACAGCCGCGCGTCCGACTGCGCCGACGACGCGTCGTAGTCGATGTGATACGACGCAACATCGTACCCGATCGACCGTTCGTGACTCGCGGTGTGCGTGGTGATGTTGCCACTCAGCCGGCGGTCGGACAGTGCGTTGTGCAGGGTCAACGATCCGGCGCCAAGGTCGAGCAGCGTCGAAAAGGTCGATACCGATGCCTTCTGCTCGAACGTCGTGCTGTCGCCAACCAACCACTTCGACAGCCCCTGTCGCTCGTGCGACACGAGCACCTTGGATAGCGACGCGCCGACGACACGATTGCCCCAATCGAAGCGGAAGCCGCCGCCGCTCGCATTCGTTTCGGCAGAGTCTCCGAACGTCGCAATGTTCGCGTCGAGCGCGTCGGTGCCATCGTACGCGGTGATTGCGAGCTTTGTCGTCGGGTCGAACGCGTACGTGAAGTGCACCTGCTCGTCGCGAAAGTGATACGGCAAGCTTTTCGAGCTGATCAGGTCGACGAATTTGTCAGCGTAGGTACGACGGCCGGCAATCATCCACGTCGCCTTGCCGTTCGCGAACGTGCCACCGAGTGCACCGGTCGACGCCAACACCGACACCTCCGCCGAGCCATGCACGCCCGATCGGACTTCCTCGGCAGAGTGGACGTCGAGCACCGCCGACAATCGGCCACCGTACCGTGCGGGGAAGCCACCAGTCATGAGCGTCACGTCGCGCACGGTCGGATCGATGAACGTGCTGAACAAACCACCGAGGTGAAACGGATTGTAGATCGGATAGCCGTCGAGCAGGATGAGATTCTGATCTGACTCGCCGCCGCGAACGTTGAGCCCGGTCGAGAAATCGTTGCGTGCCTCGACGCCGGGTAATAGTTGCACTATGCGAATAATGTCGGGCTCGCCGAACTTCGGCACACCCTCGGCCGCACGTGCCGTGATGCTCACCGTTCCCACACTCGGTCGCGAATCGAATGCGTCCCGCTCGACGGGCCGCGCTTCCGTGCGCACCGCGCCGAGTACGGCGGCTTCTGATTCGAGCGCGAAGTCGACACGTGTCGTGTCGCCGGCGCGAACGACCACCGTGTGTTCGGCCGGCTTGTAGCCAAGCAGCCGCGCACGAATCGTCGTCGACCCAACGGGCACGGCCGAGATGATGAATCGACCCGTGCTGTCGGCGAGCGTGCCCTTGGTGGTGCCCACGATCTGTAGCCCCGTACCGATTCGCGGCTCCGACGTTGACGCATCGACGACGCGTCCAGCGATCACGCCAGTCGAGTCGCGCGTTCCGCGTTGACCGCGAGCAACCGGCGCGACGGCGAGCAAAAAGGCGACAGCGAGCGCGGCGTAGCGCGTCATGATTGTCCGGTGAATGTCGCGCGCATCGTCGATTCGCGCCGCATCGAGCTGGAGGTGTGCCGGTCCAATCAGGAAGGGATGCAGCTGGTTCCCACCCGCGGCGCCGTGCGCACCGATCTGATCGTCGAACGACACGATCTCGTAGCCGTCGTACGCGCCAAAGATCACGATGTCGCCGGCGTTCGGTTGTGATACGAGATGCTCGACCGCGCGAATCACGCGCTCGCTCGAGTCATAGGGCTCGAGCGGGTTACGTCCATCGATCACTTCGAGCTTGCCGTCGGCGATGATCGCTCGGCCGAACGTACTCTCGAGGTGAATCGCCGGACCACTGCGCGTGCAGAGCAGTCCCACGCCAGGATGTCCGAGCAACTCGAGATACAGATTCGCGCGTCCCGCATCACGCGCGATGTCCGTGAGGTCGAGCTGAGCGGTGTCGTCGGCAAAGTAGAGGAGGGCAAGGCATGAGCTGTACGTCACCACTACGTCGTGGTCCTCTTCGACGCGATATTTCTCCGGCAGAATGAGTTCGCGCAGACCGTACTTGCTGCGCACCCAATCGCGGAGGCGCAGCAGCGTTTTCCGCGCGACGCGCTGCGTGGGTGGCGTCACCTGTGCAGCGGCTTCAAACACCTGCGCGCCCATGTCGGCGTACTCCGACGTCGCAGCAAAGCTTTCGCTCGAGCGCAGCGGCCTGTCGCCGCGACGAGCAGCGTCGCCCTCGAGAATCCGCTCTACGGTTTTCCCGAGCGTCTCGCCGAAGCGCACGCGGTAGCTCGAAGACGGCGTCATTCCGTGGTCCGAGAGAATGACCATGTCGTACTGACGGCCGCCAAGACTCTCGATCATTCGTCGAATCTCGCGAATGCGCGCGTCGGTGCGGCGAAGATCGCGTAACGCCTGAAAGCTCGACGGACCGAAATGATGGCCGAGCTCGTCGTACTGCATGAACGTGCTGTAAATGACAGGCACGCCGAGGTACACGTCGAGCAAAATGGCCATCGTCTGCAACTCGCGGACGATGACGTTGCTGAGAATGCGCACGAAGGGAAACAGGCCTTCGCTATGCGTTCGCTTGCGCCGGAATTCCCCCGCCGCGCGTTCGTATTCCTCGCGCAGCCACTCGAGCACAGCCTGCACCATCATGCGGGCCATGCGAATCGGATGGAGCAGAATGAGCAGCGCCATGCGCCAGCCGCCCAAGCGCTGAAACACCGACATCTTCTCGCGCGTGGCCACTGTGAACGCCACGGTCTCGGCATCGCCGTCGAGGAGATTCACATAGCTCGATCCGCCGGCGAGCGCGCCTGGTGCGTTGATGCGATCGCGAATGTACTGTACACCCGACGGCGCATTGCACGTGATCACACGTCGCTCGGCTTTATCGTAAAAGCGGAACGCCGGAATGTTCTCGTTCTCGCCATACATGATTCCGGCCTGGCAGTACGGCGTTGCCGACGGCAGGCCGCAGAACCATCGGCGCAGCGTGTGGCCCTCTTCGCGCACCATCTGCGAGATGGTTGGACAGTAGCCCAACTCGATCGCGCGTCGCAGCTCGGCGTAGGCCAGCGCGTCGATCTGCAGCATAACGAGTCCACGACGGCCGTCGAACGGTCGACGCTCACCGCGAAATACGCGATATTTGAGGGCGAAGTACCAGCGGAGAATCCGAGAGCCCGATGCGCGGGGCACGGCGGTCTCGGTCGTCCGCCATTCACCGGAGCTCGAACTGTCCTCGGATATCGGCATACCCATCGCCTTCGGCGCGGGACTCGCCAGCTTCCTCTCGCCCTGCGTGCTTCCGCTCATTCCGAGCTACATCACTTTCATAACGGGGATGACGCTCGACGACGTGCCGCGCGCACGACGGGTGGCCGTCGTCCACGCGCTGCTGTTCGTGCTCGGCTTCTCGCTCATCTTCCTCGCGCTCGGCGCATCGGCAACGCTCTTGGGTCGGCTGCTGGTCGTGTATCGCGTCTGGATCAGTCGCGTGGGCGGGCTGCTCGTCGTGGCGTTCGGCCTCTACCTGCTCGGAGTGTTCAACCTAGGGCTTTTCGCACGGGAGCGCCGCTTTCATGTGACGGACAAGCCGCTCGGCTACCTGGGTACACTCGTCGTGGGCATTGCGTTCGGAGCCGGATGGACCCCATGCATTGGCCCGATTCTCGGCAGCATCCTGACGTACGCGGCGACGCAGGGTGATGTGTCGCGTGGCGTGCTGCTGCTTGGCGCGTATTCGCTGGGTCTGGCGATTCCGTTCCTGCTCGCCGCCGTCGCCATCGAGCGCTTCCTCGCCGCGTTTTCGGTGATCAAGCGTCACATGCTGTGGATCACGCGACTCTCGGGCGCTGTGCTGGTCGTCGTCGGATGCCTGATGCTGACCGATTATTTGCGCGTGCTCACCGGCGTGCTGCAGGGATGGACGCCTGCCGCGTTGAGGAACTTACTGTAACGCCGGACCCGACCCAGTGAGGAGCGCCGCGCTCTTGGCGAGCAAGTCGCGCGACGGAACCGGTTTCACGAGAACCTCGGCGCACCCCGCGGACAGACAGCGTTGGCGCGTCTCGTAGTCATCGTGCCCCGTGAGTACGACGATGGCGCGGCATCCCGAATCGAGGAGTGGACGGACCGCGAGGAGGCCGTCGCCGTCGGGCAGCGTGAGATCGAGAAAGACGAGATCGGGCGGATCGTGCTCGGCGACGCTCAGTGTTTCGGCGACGCTCGCCGCAACCGACAGGCGATGATTGACGCTCTCGAACAGAATCCGCAGTGCGCTGCTGACGAGCTCATTGTCCTCTACGACGAGCACGTGCGCCCGATCATCCACTGCGGTCTCCGGTCAGTCCGCCTGTTGTAGCGGAACGGTGAAGAAGAAGCGGCTTCCGGTGCCGAGTTGGCTCTCGACCCAAATCCTGCCGCCATGGAGCTCAACGAGCTTGCGCGCGATGGTGAGACCGAGCCCCGTTCCATGGTGCGGTCGCGAGGGCGTCGAGTCGACCTGTGCGAATTCGCGGAAGATCAGCTCATGATGCTCTTCGGCAATTCCGACGCCGGAATCCCCAACTTCAACGAGCATCGACGGACAATCCGACGCTGACGCACGGTTAGCGCGCAGCCACACGCGTCCACCGGCGGGCGTGAAATCGATCGCGTTGCCGAGCAAGTTGCCGACGACGTGCGCGATTTTTTCGCGGTCGCCATCGACGAGCGGTAGCTCTTCGTCGACGTCTACGGACAGCACAAGGCGCTTTTTCTTCAGCAGAGACTCATTCAACGCGCTCACCTGCTCGAGCACGTCGCGCACGGCGAACCGAGTTGGCACGAGGGTGAGCTGATTTGCTGCGCCACGAGCGTACGTGAGGATCTCGCCGACCTGATTGAGGAGTTGGCGTCCGCCGCTGATGATGCCGCGAATGCTCTCCATCTGGCGTGGTGTGAGATCGCCCAGAATTCCGTCGCGCAAAATCTCGGCGTGTGTGATGACCGCCGTGAGTGGCGTGCGGAGATCGTGCGAGATGTTAGCGAGGAATTGCGTCTTCAGCGCGTCGCGCGCTCGAAGTTCGGCGATTTCAACGCTGGCCGCGGCAACTTCCGCCTCGAGCGCCGCGAGGCGCGAGTCGGAGGTCGTTGCGTCCAGCGGCGTGGAAAGATGCGATGCGCTTTCGACCCGGCTCATGCGTTGATTCTATCCTCCGTACCGGTCGCTGCCAACTCGTCGTTGCCAGCCTCTTCGATGGATTCCTCGAGTTGTTGCCGACTCAGCAACGCCCAATATCGTCCACCAGCCGCAAGCAGCTCGGTGTGACGCCCCTGTTCCACGATTCGCCCTTCATCCAACACGATGATCCACGTTGCATCTCTGATGGCACTCACACGGTGCGACGCGATGAGTGCGGTTCGACCCGCCAACGCTTCGCGCAACGACCGCAGAATCTCTGCTTCGGTATGCGTGTCTACGGCTGAGAGCGCATCGTCGAGCAACACGATCGTTGGACGACGTGCCAGTGCTCTTGCGAGCGCGGCACGCTGCTTCTGCCCCCCGGAGAGATTAATCCCGCGTTCTCCGAGGACTGTTTCGTACCCGCCAGGGAAAGCTTTGATCGTTTCCCCAAGCTGTGCGATCTCCGCTGCCCATGGGCCTGCATCTGCGTTTTGTGTGCCATAGACGAGATTGCTTCCGATCGTGTCGCTGAACAGGAAGCTCTCCTGCGGGACGTAGCCGATCTCGGCTCTGAGCGACGCGATGTCGAGCGAGCGAATCGGGATTCCGTCGAGCAGAATCTCGCCCTCCTGAGGGTCGAAAAAGCGCGGGATCAGATCCATTAGCGCGCTCTTGCCGCTCGCAGTCGCACCGACGACGCCGATGGTCGCACCCGCGGGCGCGGTGAAGCTGATGTTGCGCAGCACCCAACGCGGTGCGCCGCCGGATTCCGCGGGATAGTGAAAGCCGACGTTTCTGAATTCGATTGCGCGCCCGGCTCCAGCTGGTGGCAACGCGCGCGGTTCCCTGGGCGCCGCGAGTTGCGACTTCGCGTCGAGAATATCGAGCAGTCGAATCGTGGATGCGGCGCCGCGCTGAAACAGGTTGATGACCCATCCAAGCGCGATGAGCGGCCACGTCAACATGCCGAGGTACATACCGAAGGCAACGAAATCACCCACGGTGATCGCGCCCTGGATGACGAGCCGGCCGCCGAGTCCAACCACGGCGACCATTCCGAGTCCGGCGAAGATCGAGAAGGCCGGCTGCATGGTGCCATACAGGTGCGCCAGCTTCATGTTCTTCTCGAGATACTGCTCGTTGAGCGCGCCGAAGCGAGCGATCTCCGCGTCCTCCTGTCGAAACGCGCGCACGATGCGCACGCCCGCGAGATTCTCCTGGGCCTGCGTCGTGAGATCGCTGAAGTGCGACTGAACGGCTTCGAAGCGCGCATGGATGTGTCGGCCGAGCAGGACGCCAATGATGGGTAGGGCGGCCATTGGCAGCGCGGCAATCAGCGTCAGCTTCGGAGATATGAAGATCATGAAGCCGAGGGCAAACGCTCCACCCGCAATCGTGTTGCCGAGGTACATGATTGCGGGACCGACGGCCATGCGAACGGCGCTCAGATCATTCGTGAGCCGCGCCATGAGATCGCCGGTTCGCACGCTGGCGAAGTACGATGGGTCGAGCGATTCGAGTTGGCGAAAGAGATCGTTTCGCAAGTCGTACTCGATCCAGCGACTCACGCCGTTCATCAGCTTGCGCATCTGGTAACGTCCGACACCGCCGATGAGTGATACACCCACCATCGCTGCGCCGAGTAGCCAGATAGATTGTAGGGATGCGCCTGATCGAATCCCGTCGAGCGCACGACGGAGGAACCACGGCACTACACTCGCAAACGCTGCTGACGCAACAACAAGTACGAGTCCCCATGCAACATCAGCACGATATGGGCGGTAGTATGGCAGGAGCCGCCGCAGGGAACTCAACGCTGGCATATGCTTTGCCACGGCTCAGCTCACTCCAGGAGGAATTCCCATGTTGAAATATACCCGCCGCCTTGGAGCGCCCATCGCACTCGCTGCTGTCGCACTGCTCGGCGCATGTCGCTCCGATGCAAAAAAGGCGGACAGCACGGCGCTCGGCGCTGACACAACGTTGAATCGTGATCTCGCGCTTGCGAATCGTGATTCCACGGCGCAACCGGCGCTCAAGGATGTTCCGGCAAATACGCCCGTCGCGACGACTCCAAAGCCGAGCGCTCCGCGCACGCCAAAACCGGCACCGAAGCCGAGTGCTCCGGCGCCCAAGCCTTCAGTGCCTGCCACGACGACGACTCCGAGTGGTAACACGGTCACGACGAATCCTGGTGCAAGTGGCAATCCAGGCGCGACCGGCGGCGGCGCAGTCGGGACGATTTCCGAAGGCTCGACACTGAACACGCATGCGTCGTCGAAGATCTGCACGAACACGAACGCCGTCGGCGATCACGTGACGGCCACGCTCGACAACGCGGTGTCCGGCTCGAACGGCGCCTCGATTCCTGCTGGCGCGACGGTCAACCTTACGGTGACGCGTCTCAAGAGAAGTGAGAACTCTAATGATCCAATCGTCATGGAGTTCGAAGTCAACTCGGTGACGTTCGGCGGCAAGACGTATCCGATTCAGGCCAGCGTGACGTCGGCGGCGGTCGATCGCATCAAGGATCAGCCGGCGGCGAAGGATGCGCAAAAGGTTGGCATCGGCGCCGTCGCGGGCGCGATCGCGGGTCGTATCATCGGCAAGAGCACCAAGGCGACCGTCATTGGCGGCGCGGCTGGTGCGGCAGCTGGTGCGGCAGCAGCGGCGGCAACGTCGAACTATCAGGGTTGCATCAATGCGGGCGGGAATATCGTCGTGAAGCTGACGGCGCCGGCTACGGTGCGGGCGGCGTGACGGGTGGGTTTGTTGGTAGCTCGCGCAGATAAAACGAAACGGGGTACGGCTTCGCGCCGCACCCCGTTTTCTCATTTACCCTACGCGATTCGCCTCACGCCGTACGCCTCACGCCGTACGCCGCCTGCTAGAACCCGACTCTCGCCCCCGCCCGAAACACTGACAACCTCGGCGCCGACGACTGCTGCAACCCCGGATTGTCCCCCTGCGGGTGCAGCACGATGTCCATCTGCTCGCTGATGTAGAAGTCCGTGTTCTGCGTGAAGCCGTAGCCGAAGCCGCCGCCGAAGCCGAAGGTGAAATCGTTCGATGAACCCGTCGCGCTCAGCGCGTTGCCGGTCGTTCGATCGCGGAACTTCGAGAACTGCGTCACGCCGGCCTCGAGATTGAACAGCCCGTGGAAGCCCACGCCGCCGCCGCTGCGCACGAACGCCATGTACTGCGTCACGTCGGCGTCTGCCTGACATCCCGGACCGCATGGGTCGCCGGCCGTCCGGCCGATGTACGAGAGCTTCGGATTGGCAAAGCCGGCCGAGGCGCCGAAGCTGACGCCGCCGACGATGGTCTTTTCCAGCGTGGCGCGCAGCTGGGACGTGTACCGGAACGCCCAGGTGCTGTTCGAGTGGCCGTCGTTGAGCGTCAGGCCATCCATGTAGCCGTACGACAGTCCTACCCAGTAGTCAGGGCCAGCCGAAAAGCCCCCTCGACCGCGGCTGATCTGCGCTCCAATCGGCGCCACAGCGGCGACCATGAGAGCGGCGAATACGAAACGTCGAATCACAGTGATCTCCTGAACCAAAGCCAAACCGCACCAGCGGCGCCGACTGCGGGTGATACCCGAGGGTAAGGGCGTGTTCCGTCGTCCGCCACTCCCTAACCCCTCGTCCTACGCAAATTGGACGATGTGGAGATGAAGCAGGTAAATTTCGCCGCGACATGACGTTCCTCGACCCGCGCCTCACCGAACGGCGGAACCCGCGCACCGCCGAGATCGATCTCGCGACTTCATTAGAGATCGTTGATCTCATCAACGCCGAAGACCGCGCCGTCGCCGACGCGGTTGCTACGCAGCGCGACGCGATCGCTGCCGCCATCGACCGCGCCGAGCAGACGTTCCGCGCCGGGGGCCGTTTGTTCTACGTCGGCGCCGGTACCTCCGGCCGGCTTGGCGTGCTCGACGCGTCCGAATGTCCGCCCACCTACGGCACCGACCCCGAGATGGTGCAGGGGATCATCGCCGGCGGTTATGCCGCGCTCACTCGGTCTCAGGAAGGCGCCGAAGACAGGCTCGAAGGTGCCATCGAGGACCTGAATGCTCGCGGCGTTCGCGCCGGCGACTTCGTGATTGGCATCGCTGCGTCGGGTACCACGCCGTACGTCCGTCAAGCGTTACAACACGCGCGAACTCTTCCGGCAGCGACCGCGCTCGTGGCGTGCTCGCCTCCGCCCAAGGAGACCCTGGAGTTCGTCGACACCCTGATCCTGCCGATCACCGGCCCCGAAGTCGTCACCGGTTCCACGCGAATGAAGGCTGGTACGGCGACCAAGCTCGTGCTCAACATGATCACGACCGGCGCCATGATTCGCCTCGGCAAGACGTACGGCAATCTGATGGTCGATCTCCGCGCGACGAACGTCAAGCTGGTCGATCGCAGTGAGAGAATCATCATGGAGATCTGCGACGTCGACCGCGATCGTGCGCGCACGCTCCTCGACGAGAGCGGCGGTACCGTGAAGACTGCGATCGCCATGCATTTTCTGCATGCCTCGCGCAGCGACGCCGAGCACGCGCTCGATGAAGGCGGCGGCATCATTCGGCGCGTCGTCAAGCGGCCGCCACCGCCGGTGCGATTGGCGTGAGCGTATACATCGGGCTCATGTCGGGCACGTCGCTCGACGGAATCTCCGCCGCAGCGGTTCGATTTACTCGCAACGAACGCGGCACCATCGAGCCCGAGCTTCTTGCGTTCATCGGAACGCACTACGACACTGCGCAATCCGACCGTCTGCACCGCGCGCTGACCCATGGTACCGCGCAGGAGTACTGTCGTCTCGCGTTCGACCTCGGCACCTGGTTCGCCGATGCGGCGATTGCCGTACTCGCCGAAGCGGGCGTACCGCGCGCCGAGGTCATCGCCATCGGATCGCACGGGCAGACCGTGTGGCACGAAGCGCCACACTCCACGTGGCAGCTTGGCGAAGCGGCGGTGATCGCCGAGCGCACAGGCATCAATGTCGTGAGCGATTTTCGCGTTCGCGACGTTGCCGCCGGTGGGCAGGGCGCGCCGCTCGTTCCAATCGCTGACGCGCTGCTGTTCTCTGGCGACGATTGGCGCGCGCTGCAGAACATTGGCGGCATTGGCAACGTGACCGTCGTTCCGCCAGCCGGCAACATGGACGGTGTTCGCGCGTTTGATACCGGCCCTGGCGTTACTGTGATCGACGCAGTGGTGCGCGCGCTCGTTCCCGGCGCTATGTACGACGTCGACGGTGCGCTTGCAGCGCGCGGCGATCCAATCGCCGAGGTCGTCGACGAATTGCTCGAGCACGCATACTTTGCCGCCGAGCCGCCCAAGTCGACCGGTCGCGAACTCTTCGATCGCGCCTACGTCGACGCGCTCATCGCGCTCTGTCGAGCGAAGCGCGCCAACGCGTCGAGCGAAGACATCGTGGCCACGGCCACATCGCTTACGGCGCGCAGCATCGCCGACGCATATCGCCGCTTCATGCCCGAACCGGTGGCCGAAGTTCTAGTGTCTGGCGGCGGCGCGAAGAATCCGACGCTCATCGCCATGATAGAACGCGAAATTACGCCGATCACGGTTCGCGCCTTCGACGAACGCTTCTTCGACGGCGAAGCAAAGGAAGCGGTGGCGTTCGCGCTCCTCGCCTACCTGCACATGAACCACGAACCGGGCAACGTCCCGCGCGCCACCGGCGCCCGCGGCGCGCGCATCCTGGGCAAACTCACACCGGCGTAACGCCGCCCGCCGCCCGCCGTCCGCCGTCCGCCGTCCGTTACATCTTCGGCACGAGCATGATGTGCGCTTTCGGCGTGCCTGGGAACATCAACCACGGCGAACCCTGCACCGGCTTGTCCGACAGTCCCGTTGATGCTGGCGTCGCGCCTGGGATGTAAATCACGAACAGACTTCGCGAGCCCGTGGCCGCTCCCGTCGCCGGATCGAACGTGCCGCCGATCAACTGATACAACGACGCCGGCTGTTTCGGCATCGCGATCTTTCCCGACTTCACCTCGGCGAACCGCACGGTGTCGACGCGATCGCCGGTGACTCCTTCGGCACGCAGCTCACGTCCGCGCGCCATGAACGGTTCCATCGACTTGTGATAGCATGCCACGTGAAAATCCTTCTGCTTCGGATCCGTGGCGAGACAGGTGAAGGCGCCTGAGCCTTCGCGCAGCGGCACCAGCTTCGCACCGCCATCGTGGTAGCCAAGGACGCGCGCACTCTCACGGAATTCCGCGGGCAGCGGCAGCACTGCCGACGCAATCTGTTGGGCGTCCGTCATGACGGCAGACGACGGCGCTTTTGCTGCCTGCGCGGCCAACGCCAATGGCGTCAATGCGACACTGGCCAGCACGTGAACGATGCGGTTCATGAGTGTTTCCTCAATAAGGTGGGAACGCCCGCGCTTGCGACTGCGAGCTGCGACCTACTTCACTCCCTTCAGTAGCGCTTTGATCTCGTCGGCAGGCACGGCGAACACGATTCTGCCTGCCGCTTCCTTGGCGCCGCCCCAAACGACGCCGACAACGTGCCCGTGCGCGTCGAACACCGGACTACCGCTCGAGCCATGCGATGCGTACGCGTCGATTTGCAACAGCCCGGGAATCGACTTGCTGACTGTGCCGACGGTCAGCGATGTCTTGGCCATGCCGTCGCGTCCGTGACCTTCCATTGGTAAGTCCGTACCCAGCGGAAAGCCGATCGTGCCGATCGAACTGCCGACCGGAACATCGACCGACGTCGCGACGTCGTGCACTGAAGGGTACTGTGCACCGCCTTCGTCTATCTGCACGAGCGCGAGATCGACGTTTGCATCATCAGGAAGCTTTACGATATGCGCGCGCTTCCACACTCGCGTGTTGGCGAACTTCACGAGGATACGCGACGCGCGCTGACCCGTGCTGTCCATCACGACGTGACGGTTCGTGACGATCTCACCCTTCGCCGAGGCGGAGAACCCGGTGGCCTCGAACGGCTGTGATCCAATCGCCGTCGAGATCAGCACGACGGCGGCGTCATTCGCTTCGCGCACAGCAGGAAGCCCGAGGTCGGCAAACTTTCGCTGCTGATCGTGGCTCCGCTGCAGTTCGCTCGACGCCGCCGCTATCTGCGCCGCGTTACGCGCCTCGCGAACGATCCGTGTCAGACTATCGTTGTGTCGCTGCAAGGTGTTCGTCAACGCAGTATCGCCTTGCAGCCGTGTCTTCAACTCGCGACTGACTTCGTCGTTCGCGGCGATGAGCTTCTTGATGCGATCGTCGTTGACCTGTGCATCGCGTGAGCTCTTGTAGAACAAGCCAGCAGCCAGTCCGCCGAGCACCACGACCGTCGCGATCACCGCAATGCGTAGACGGCGCGTCTGCTGTTGCACCGCAACGGCGACGCGCTCGCTCGTCCGCTGACGCGGCGGTGCACCGACGCCGGCGATTTGATCGCCGCCGGGGGGCAGGACTTCGAGATGCGGCACCGTTTTGGGCGGAGCCACGTTCGCGTCGACCGCGGTAATGCGGATCGCGACCTTCGGGCCCTCGACACCAAACGCGATCACGTCGTTGTCGCGCAGCGCGAGAGATCCGCCGGCGGGAACGCGCAGCCCATTCACGTATGTTCCGTTCGTGCTATTGGCGTCGTGAACCGCATAGCGTCCGTCGACGGCGCGAATCTCTCCGTGACGTGTCGAGACGTCGAGGTCCTGGTTCGCGTCGAAGCGCAGGTCGCTCAGCGGATGACGGCCAACCGCGATCACGGACTTGTCGAACGACTGACAGACCCCGGCGCGCGCCCCGGTCTGAATGCGCAGCTCGATTGGCATTACGGCTTGGGCGACGCGGTGCTCACTGGTGCCGCCGTCGACCGAACCTGGCTCACGACGAACCAGGCGGCTCCAATCACGAGTATCGCGAGCAGAACCATCGCGATGATTCGCCCCTGTTTGCGCCGATCAGCCGACACATCGACGTTGGGCGCGCCACCAATCGCCGGCGTTCCTGCCGGAATCGTCGGACTCGTCGTTCGCTGACGCGGCTGCCCCGGCATCGATCGCGTTGGCGTTTCGGTATCGAATACGCGATCGATCGGCATGGCTGGCGTCTGACCTGTATCGGGCAGCGGAAAAACGCGATGTCCGATCTCGTCGTCGCTCTCCGGTCCACGCAACCCGCTGCCATCAAAGCGCGCAACGATGACAGTGATGTTGTCCGGTCCACCATTTTCGTTTGCGCGATCGATCAATCGCTTGCACGCCATCGTGAGATCCGACTCGGCCGTCACGATCGCGGCGATTTCGTCCTTCGTCACCTGGCCTGACAACCCGTCGCTGCACAGCACGAGTTTGTCGCCGCGGCGGACGGTCTGGTGCGTGAGATCGACTTTGATCGTCGGCTCGGGACCGAGCGCCTGCAGAATGATGTTTCGACGCTCGCTCAGCGCGGCTTCTTCTTCTGTGAGTTCGCCAGCCTCGATCAACTTCTGCATCAGCGACTGATCTTTCGTGATCTGTCGAGCCACGCCGTCGCGCACGAGGTACGCGCGACTGTCGCCAACCTGCGCGAGGTACAATGTGTCGCCGTACACACCGGCGACGGTCGCGGTGGTGCCCATGCCGCGAAATTCCGGATGCGTCGCTGCGAATGTGTTGATCTGCTCGTTCGCTGCTTTCGTCGCGATCTTGATCGATCGCACGAACGCCTCGGGACTCTCGGCGGTTTCGGCGAGCCACACCGCGCGCAGCTCTCTCACGACCACGTCGACAGCCATCGCGCTCGCGATTTCGCCGGCCGCCGCGCCGCCCATACCGTCGGCAACCATGAACAACGAGCCTTTGCGCCCGATGGTGTGCGTTCGTACTTCGGGCTGCAGTGTCGCGTTGTCTGTCGACAGATCGGCGACGACGAATGCGTCCTCATTGTGTTCGCGCGTGCGACCCACGTCGGTGCGCCCAAAGACTTGGACTGTCACCTCGCCGGACGGCACGTTCGAAGGAGAGCTCATCGAGGACGGAGAATTGGAAAGGGCCAAGTGCGAACTCAGTCGGTGCACAAGTCGCGCAGCTTCCTGGCGACCAGGTTTGCCTTCGTGGTCCGCGGTGCCACGCGGGCGACCTTCTTCAATCCTACGCAGGCATCGCCGTCTTCGAGAGTGAGCTTCGCCGAAAAACTCACTAACGCGGCGCGAACCGTATCCTCGGCGGACCGCAACGGCTTGGCGGCAAGCAGGGATAGGGCGCGCTTTGCTGTCGCTGCGGTATCGGCCAGAATGTCGAGCTGATCGAATGTGGCCTCTTCCGCCGGCGCGGCAACCGGCGCCGAAAACTTTGCGGCGCCAGTCGTCGAATCAGCCGGAGTCGACGCGGTCGTCGTGGGCGGAGTCACTGCGCCGCTCTGCAGCGCGGTGGTTGGAGCCGCCGACGGATCGGTCTTGCCCTTGCCGTTCTGATTCATGATCACGACCGCCGCGATCACGATCGCTGCCAGTCCCCCAATCAGCGGAACGGACAGTCTACGGGGCGGCGGTGTCGTAACCGCAGGCGTCGGCGACGGCATTGGTGCCGCTGCTGCCGCCGGGACCGACGAGCGCGTTGGTGCGGGCGCTGCGACCGGCGCTTCCGGGCCAGGAGGTGACACGCGTGTCGGCGGAATGCCGATCACCTCCGTTCCCATCGCCGCGGCCGCGGTTTCCGGCATCCGCGAAATCGCGCGATGCAGATCGCGACCAAACTCCGTCGCGGTCTGGTAGCGCTGCGTTGCATCGCGCTCGAGCGCCTTGTCCATCACCGTCTGCACATCGGCCGGCCACGCGACGTCAGGCCGCATCTCGCCGAGCGCCTTGGGGCGATCGGTGAGGCGCATGATCATCGATTCCTGCGCCGAATCCGCGGGGAAGGGCAGCTTGCCGGTGAGCATGTTGAACGCGACGAGCGCGAGCGAATAGATGTCGCTCCGTCCGTCGAGCTGATCGCCCGCGAGCTGCTCGGGACTCATGTACTCCGGCGTGCCGACGACGAGACCCGTCTTCGTCACCTTCTGCGATTCGTTGCCCGCCGCTTTCGCGATGCCGAAGTCCACGACTTTCACGAGGTCGCCGCCATCGCGCGTCTTGGCGACCATGATGTTGTCGGGCTTGAGATCGCGATGCACGATGCCCATGTCGTGCGCCACCGCGAGCGCCTCGCCCGCTTGTCGCACGATTTCAGCAACGCGGAGCGCTGGGAGCGATCCCGCCTGCTCGATGACCTTCGTGAGCGGCAGACCGTCCACGAACTCCATCGCGAGATAGATGATGCCCTCGGGCGTCTCGCCGAAGTCGTAAATCGCCGCGACGTTCGGGTGCGAAATACGCGCGGCGTTCGACGCTTCGCGATTGAAGCGGCTGATCGCGTCGACGTCCTTGACCATCCCCGGGTGCATCACCTTGAGCGCGCTCTTGCGGCCCATCTTCACATGCTCGGCGAGGTACACCTGACCCATGCCGCCTTCGCCGAGCTTCTTGAGGATGTGATAACGCTCGGCGACGATCGATCCAACGAGATCGTTGTCGCCGCTCGCTGAGCGAAGCGCCGTTCCGTCGACTTCACAGAAACGAGCATTCGCCGGATACTCAGTGCCGCACTGCGGACAGATCTTCAGCGGGTTCACACACTCTCCACGCGCAGGATCTGATCGCCGATCAGCAGGCGCTGGCCGCGACTCAGCGCGCGCTCTCCGCGCACGGCCATCGCGACGCCGTTCCGGCTATTGGTGTCGTGGACGAAAAACTCGCTGTCCTCTGATCGAATTTCCGCGTGGCGTCCGCTCATCGTTGGATCGTAGGGGAAAATCCAGTCGCCCGTCTCTCGGCCTATGCCAACCGTTCGGGCGGGCGACAGGTGATAGACGTCGCGACAGCTCCCATCGGCACGAAGTTGTTCGATAACGGCGATGTCCACGGTGGGGACCGTCGATCCCATCCGGCGGGTCGAATCGGCTTCGGGTGGGTTCGGCCCGGGATACCCAAGGCGGCGAAAGCGCAGCAACTGCGAACCGATCAGAATCAGGTCGCCGTCGGTGAGCCGCGTCGGCTGGTCTATGAACGCCCAGCTCCCGTTGCGTGACCCGAGGTCGCGAAGCCAGAGCTGACCGTCGCGCAGCTCGAGCCGGGCATGGATCGGCGACATAAAGGTGTCCGACTCGAACCGGATGTCCGCGTCGCCGCGGCCCACGACCGCCTCGCCTCGGTCCAGCGTGTACTGCTGCAAAACTTCGCCGGCGTCGCCGAGCAGGGCGAGCTTGGGACCGGCCATTCGGCCCGCCCCAATGACCTGAGTGCCCCCGCCGGCGGGCGTCGGCATCTCCACGGACACTCGTTGGCCAACGCGCTGGCCACAGTGTCCACAGAAGGGCAGGCCGGCGGTAACGACGTTGCGGCAGCGCGGACAGACGGCTTCGGACACCCGGGTGGCTGGCACGACCGACCCGTTGCCGGCGATGTCGAGCGGCGGCCTGAGGGCCGCAGCTGGGACGCTGACAGGTTGCGGCGAACCCCCTGAGGGGTGAGGAGCGTACGCGGGACCGACTCGCACAGCGGACGGGTTCATCGGCTTGCCGCAGTCAATACAAAAACGCGACGCGGCGTCATTCTCCCGTCCGCAGAAGGCGCAAGACGTCACGCGTAGGCCTCCGGCGGGAAAACATCCATGAGGCGCGAATATAGATCGTTGCCCAGGGGGTGGTCAATGAATTGCACGCCCCAGCGGCCTAACGGTTTAGCACTGTTTCGCCCTACATTTCTCCCCCGCATGCGGACCCCTCCAATCGCGATCATCGCGTTCCTCGCGGCCTGCCAATCCGCGCCGGTTCCTACGCCATCGTCGCCCGCGCCGAGCCCCGGCCGAACCAGCCCTCCGGTTTCGCCGCCGACTATTCCGACCTTCGAACGCGGCATCACGCCGCGACAGGCACCGCCGCTTCCGGCGATTCCGATGGTCGAGGGCCCGCTCGCGCCCAAGCTCGTCTTTCCCTCCGCGAACCAGACCATTCCGGTTCGTGATTCCAATTTCATTTTCGGCTCGGTGGGCAACGGACACGCAACGTTGACGATCAACGGTGCACGTGTGCCGGTCGCGCCCAACGGAACCTTCCTCGCCTATCTGCCCGTGCCGCCGGCGAGCGCTCCGCGGTACGAACTCGTTGTGAGGAACGGCACCGATAGCGCCATTGCGACCGTTCCGGTTCGTGTGCCGTCCGAGCGTCCCAACCTCGCACTCGACGGCCGCCTGGTCGTCGATTCGTCGAGCGCGTCGCCGCGTGGGACGGTGATTGCCCTTCGTGACAACGAGCCAGTACGCGTATCGGTTCGCGCGCCAGCCAATGCCACCGCATGGGTGCTCGCGAACAACGCCACGCAACATCTCGTGAACACCGGCGGCAACACCTTCGCCACCGACATACAGTCGGGTGCGATGAAGAACGGCGCCGTGCTCTATGTCGCACGCGATCGCGATACGGTGAAGCTGAATCTCACGCGCACGACCACGCGTGAAGCCGGCGCGCCGCAGTTCGTCACGCTCGGCACCGCCTCGGCGCAGAACGATCCCGACTCGAACATCATCGCGCGTCCGGTGCCGAACGGCACGTACAAGTGGATGTTCGTGCCCGGGACGATCGTTCAGACGACCGGGCGCAATAACGACAACGTCCGCGTTCGTCTCGATTCAGAACTCGAGGTGTGGGTCGATTCGGCGAGCGTGCACACGCTCGCGCCCGGATATCCGTCGCCGCGCCGCGTGGTGAGTGCAATGACGCTCGTGTCAGCGCCGGAGTGGGTCGACGTCATTATGCCCGTGTCGTCGCCGCCGCCGTATCTCATCGAGCAAACGACCGATCGAATCAACCTCACGCTGTACGGTACGACGGCGTCGCCCGACATCATCAAGTTCCTGCAGAATGATTCGCTCGTGCGCATGGTGAACTGGGTTCCGGAGCAGACGGATCGCGTGCGCATCTCGTTTGATCTATCGCAGCCGCCGTTCGGATATTTGGTGCTGTTCGATTCGCGCGGGCTCGTGCTGCGACTTCGTCGTCCGCCGCGAGTGTCGCTCAGCCATCCGCTCGAGGGACTCACGCTCACCGTCGACCCCGGCCATCCGCCCGGCGGCGCTGTCGGTCCGACAGGGTTGACCGAGGCCGCGGGTGTCCTACCCGTAGCGATGAAGCTTCGTCAGATCCTCGAGGAACGCGGCGCGAAGGTTGTCATGACGCGCACGACGCCTGCGGCAGTCGATCTGCACGAACGCAGCGTCGTTGCACGCCGCTCGAACTCCGCCGCATTGATTTCGATTCATCTCAACGCGTTCGGCGACGGGATCAATCCCTTTCCGAACGTGGGCACCAGTACGCTCTTCTTTCACCCGCAATCAGAACCGCTCGCTCGTCTCGTTCAGGCTGGGATGATGCGCGAGATGGGCCTGCGCGACCTCGGGATTCATTATCAGAACATTGCGATTGGACGTACGTCATGGATGCCGTCGGTCATCTGCGAAGGCGCGTTCCTCATGGTGCCCGAGCAGGAGAACGCCGTGAAGTCGGCTGAATTCCAGGAACGCTACGCCCGCGGCGTCGCCGACGGAGTCGAGGCATACTTCCGATCGTTCGCGCAGCGATGATCGGCTGGAAACGGGAGCGGTTGGGAGGATCGCGGGGAGCGAAGTGGATCAGCCGGCTATTCCGCGCCGCTATTCTCGCGCTACTCCCTCTGACCGTTTCCCGCGCGCCGCTTTCCGCACAGGATCCGTCGCACAAGTGGCTGACGATTCGCACGAACCATTTCTTCGTGCACTTCACCTCGCCGACCGAAGGATTGGCGCGACGCATCGCCGCCGACGCGGAGCGCGCGTACACCGAGCTCTCAAAAGATCTCCATCCGCCGCGCGGCATGATCGACGTCGTCATCTCCGACGACGTCGATGTCTCGAACGGTTCGGCGACTCCCTATCCGACGAATCGCATCGTCATCTACGCGAATCCGCCGGTATCGGAGTCCGCGCTGCGCTACACCAACGATTGGGGACAGCTCGTCATCACGCACGAGCTAACCCACATCTTCCATCTCGACCGCACGCGCGGCGTGTGGTCGCTGGGCCAACACGTGTTCGGACGAGCGGCGGCGCTCTTTCCAAATCTCTATAACCCGTCGTGGCTCACCGAAGGACTCGCTGTGTACGAGGAGTCCAGGATCGCCGGCGCTGGTCGCATCGAGGGCTCTGAGCACCGAATGATCGCGCGCGCCGCGGCGATCGATCACACCTTTCCGTCGATCGGTGCGATCAGTCTCGCGTATGGACGCTTTCCCTTCGGTGAATCGGCGTACGCGTTTGGATCGCTGTTCGTGGACTACCTCGCGCGCACGCAGGGCGAAGGGCGCGTACGGTCGTTCGTCGACAAATCCGCCGCGACGATCGTTCCATATCTGCTCGACGTTCCCGGCAAACAGGCCTTTGGCGTCACGTTCACGCGGGCGTGGCGCAACTTTACCGATTCTGTCACTCAGTCGGTTCGAGTTGCTCTGGTTGCCCCAGTCGCTGGTTGGCGAGACCTGACGCGCGAAGGGGTCTTTGTATATGACCCTCGATGGATTACCGACTCGGCGATCGTCTACAGCGGCTCGCCCGGCCGAGAGTCGTTCGGCGCCTTTCGCGTCGATCTCAACGGCCGTCGCACGCGGATTGGCCGGCGCAACAGTCGTTCTGCGAACGTGCCGCTCGCCAACGGCGACTTTCTGTATTCGCAGGTCGACTTCGTCAATCCGTACCAGCAGCGCTCAGACCTCTGGATTCAGAGTGGCAAGCACGAACATGAGCTGACGTTCGACCAGCGTCTCACCAATCCCGATGCGCGGGCGGATGGAGAGATCGTCGCCACGCAGATCATCCCCGGCGCAACACGCTTGGTCCGCGTGTCGCGCGACGGCAAGCGCATCATGCCGATCACGGCTGGGTCGTACGACGAGCAGTGGACGGAGCCGCGTTGGTCTCACGCGGGTGACTACATCGTCGCGTCGCGCTGGCTGCGTGGCAACATTTCGCAAATCGTCATTCTCGATACGATCGGTCGTATCGTGCACACGGTGTCGAGTGGCACCTCGGTTGAAGCCACGCCGAGTTGGCTGCGCGACGATCGCGGCATCCTCTACAGCTCCGATCGTACGGGAAGCGCTCAAATCTACGTTCAGGAATTCACTCGAACGAGCGGCTTCACCGAGCCGCGTACGTTCCTCGTGAGCAATGTTGAAACAGGATTGTTTCAACCAAACGCTGCGCCGACCGCGAACCGATTGTCCGCGGTGCTCTTTCGCGGCGACGGCTATCACCTGGGCGTCGGCAACTGCTGTGCGACCGGATCGGGCGCCAACGACACGCGAACCCTCGAGCGCGTCGAGCCCTATCTCGACACGGTATCGAAGAAGCGAGTCGCGCCGCTGATCGTCGACACGAGCGCGGCGAAGCCGTACAGCGCGTGGCGTTCGTTGTTGCCACGGTACTGGCTGCCCAATCTCGATGACGGCATCGACGGCGGTTATCGCATTGGCGGCAACACGAGCGGCAACGATGTCATTGGCCGGCACGCATTCACGGCGAACCTCGCGGTCCCGACGAACGATCGCGGCGGCATCACGGGCGGCGCCGTGTACCAGTACTCGGGGCTCGGGCTTCCCATCATCCAGCTCGACGCATCACAAGACTGGCAAAGCCTTGGCGGTATCTTCGCGCGCAATCCGCGCCGCGACCTGCTCGGCGAACTCTATCGTCGCACGTGGAACGGTGACGCGCTCGCGACGTGGATCCGTCAGCGCTATCGCACATCCATCACGCTATCGGGTGGCGCCGGCTTTGAACGCTGGGATCACTTCACGAGCCCTGGCAGTCTGATTCCCGCGATCGATACGACCGGCCGGTTCGGTACGCTCGACTTTCCCAACGTCGTCGTCGCCGCGAGTTTCGCAAACTATCAACGTCCGCAGTTCAGCATCTCACCTGAAGACGGCGTCGCACTGGCCGCAACGGTTCGCGATCGTCTCGCGAGCGGAGTTACCGCATCCGGCGGACAGACGTTCAGCGCGATTGGCACTGCAACAGGCTACAAGTCGTTCGACTTCCCGGGTTTCGCGCATCACGTACTCGCGGTGCGCGGCGCAGGTGGTTGGGCCGACGACAACGCCAACGGCTACTTCTCCGTGGGCGGCGTGAGCGGCAACACCTTCCAGATCATTCCAGGCTACGTGCTCGGCGAAGGCCGCCGGACTTTCCCCGTGCGAGGATTCGCTGGCGGAACGCTGCTCGGTACGCGCGCCTTCACCGGCTCGGCCGAGTATCGCATTCCGATGCTTTTGTTTGGCGGTGGTCCAGGAATTCTTCCGTTCTTTTTCGACCGCACGTCGCTGTCGCTCTTTGGCGACTACGGCACCGCGTGGTGCCCCAACGTGAAAGCGAATCGCGAAGTGTGCAATTTCGCGGGCCAGGATCGCCGACTCGACATCGGGTCGGTCGGTGCGGAACTGAATCTGAACATCGGCGTGTTCTCGTGGGATACGCCGAACCGGTTCAGAGTTGGCGTGGCGCACCCGATGGAAAACGGCGGGTACTTTCAGCGGAATGCGTGGCAGGCGTACGTCGTATCGGGCATTTCGTTTTGAAACCGCGCAGGCGGGACGGAGGGTCGCGGCTTGCGAGCATCTCGAAGGCGACGGTGAGCTCAAGCTCGAAGCTGTGAGCTTGTAGCTGTGAGCCTGTAGCTGTGAGCCTGTAGCTGTGAGCCTGTAGCTGTGAGCTCTCCGCCGCTCCTCGCCGCTCGCCGCTCGCCGTACGCCGCCCGCCTCACGCCGCCCGCGCCGTCTCGCATGTATCCTGCATCTCTCGTCCGCAATGCTCCGCCCGCTCGCTGCTTCGCTCCTCCTCCTGTTCGCCGCCTGCAATCGCAACCGCGCCACATCGGCCGGTCCGGGCTGCGACGATTCCATCAAGCTGCCGCCGGGCTTTTGCGCCCACATCTTCTCGGATAGCGCCGGACCTGGGCGTCATCTCGTCGTTCGCAAGAATGGCGACGTCATTGTTGGCGTGCTCGACCAGCGCCGCGAGACCGGCGGCATCGTATTGTTGCGCGACTCCGACAAGGACGGCCGAGCAGATGCGGCGCAGCGCTTCGGTGAGGGCGGGGTGCACGGCCTGGTACTCTCGGGTGACTCTGTCCTCTATGCGTCGACGGCGACGGAGGTGCTCAGGTACCGGCTCACCGACTCTCTGCTTCCGAAGCGGCGCGTCGACACGGTGATTACGGGGCTGGCCCAGCGTCAGATCCCGTCGCACAGTCTCGCGCTCGACCGACATGGGAATCTCGTCGTCAATATCGGCGCGACGTCGAATGGATGCGCGGCGAGGGAACTGGCCGGCACCGCGGGACGCGATCCGTGTCCCGACCTCGCTGTGAGCGGCGGCATTTGGACCTTTCGGACCGATCGCAACGGGCAACACGTCGCCGATGGCACGCGCATCGCCACTGGCCTGCACAACGCGGTCGCGCTCGCGGTCAACCCAAGCGACACGATGGTCTACGCCGTTTCGCATGGGCGCGATGAATTGCACGACCTCTGGCCCTCGCTGTATAGCGACGAAGAAAGCGCGTCGCTCGCGGCCGAGGAGATGGTCAGAGTCGCCACGACGCGCGCCGATTTTGGTTGGCCGTACTGCTATTACGATTATCTAAAGCAGGAGCGGGTGCTCGCGCCGGAGTACGGCGGAAACAAGGAACTCGTCGGCCGCTGCGAGCGTCTCATCCAACCGCTCATCGCGTTCCCAGCGCACTGGTCGCCGATGTCGATGCTGTTCTACACCGGGAAGATGTTCCCCGCGAGCTATCAGGGCGGCGTGTTCATCGCCTTCCACGGCTCGGCGTTTCGAGCGCCGCTCGCCGAGGATGGCTACCAGGTCGTGTTCCTGCAATTCAAAGAGGGACTGCCCAGCGACTACAGTGTATTCGCGAGCGGTTTCGCCGGCCCAATGGTCAGCCCCGAAGGCGCGCTCCACCGACCCGTCGGACTCGCGCAGGGACCCGATGGCGCGCTCTTTCTGAGCGACGACAAGGGCGGCCGCATCTGGAAGATTACGTATTCTGCAGCAACCTCGAAGCCCTAATCTGTTCTGAGGGCGATCGTCGGATCGACGTTCGCCACGCGCATCGCGGGCACGAGACACGCCGCGACGGCCACCGCCACGAGCGCCGCGCACGCGCCGCCGAGCACGATCGGGTCACGCGGCGAAACCTGGAAGAGCAGCGTGCTCACGAAGCGGCCGCCGGCGAGCGCGAGGGCGATTCCTATGAGTATTCCAACAAGCGCGGGAGAAAGTCCGCGCACGACCGTGAGCTGCACCAGATCGGCTGACCGAGCGCCGAGTGCTGCGCGGACGCCGAGTTCGTGCATCCGCTGGCCGATGGTGAACGCCACCACGCTGAATAGTCCGATCGCCGCGAGCGCCAACGCCAGCGCGCCAAACGCGGTGAATACGCGCGCGCCAATCTCCCAGGTCCGCGTCTGCGCATCGAACATCTGTCTCATCCGCCGCACGTTCGCATACGGCATCGACGGCCCGGCGGTCTGCATCGCGCGTCGCAGCGGTTCCACGAGCGCGCCCGCGTCGCGTCGAGTGCGTACAACGAGCGTATAGCCGAAGAAGCTCACCGTGTTCTTTGTCGCCACCTCGGGAAGCTGATCGAGCGGACGATAGATCTGCGCGACCGGCTCCTCTACCAAATTCTGTCGGCGCGTATTCGACACGACACCTATCACCGTCGTACACGGCATCGTGTCAGCCTCGACCTTTGCGCACGAACCGATCGGACTCTGCCCAGGCCAGTAGCGCCCCGCCAGCTCCTCATTCACGACTGCAACCAGCGCCGTCCCTGCGCGATCCGCCTCCGTGAACGTGCGCCCCGAGAGCAAGTGAACGCCGAGGGCGTCGAAGTACTCGCTGGTGACAGCGTACTGCACTGGATTGTTCTTGAACTTTGGCGTTTCTCGCCCTACGAGAGAGAGCTGCGTCCCCCAACTCAGGCCGAATGGAAGCCCTATCGTTACGGCGCTCGCCGTCACGCCCGGCAGCTGCTTTGCGCGAACTGTAAAGTCCGCAAAGAGTCGCCTCGCCTCGGCGGTGCTCAGCTTTCCCTGGTTCATTTGGGCGACGAGCACGTGATCGGTGTCGATGCCGAGGTCGAGCGCTGCGACGTTGTTCAGGCTGCGAATGAACAGGCCGGCGCCGGTGAGCAGCACGATCGCCAACGCGGCCTGCGCGGCGAGCAACCACGATCGCATCCGAGACCGGCTCACTGATCCTTCTCGCCCGCCAGCCTTGAGCGCCGAGTTGAGATCGGCGCGACTCGCTTCGATCGCGGGAACGAGCGATGTGAGAATGCCGGTGAAGAGCGCCACGCCGCCCGTGAACGCCAACGCCCGTCCGTCGATCGACGTGCCAGTCCACGCGCCGTCGCCGAGGAGCCACAGGCGTATTGCGTGCGATCCGACATCGGCCACGACCAGCGCGCCGACGGCGCCGAGTACCGCGAGCACCAGACCCTCGATGAGCAACTGCACCATGAGTCGTCCACGACCTACGCCGAGCGCGAGGCGCACCGCCGTCTCGCGGCGGCGGGAGAGTGCACGTACGAGCAGAAGGTTCGCTACGTTCGCGCAGGCGATGAGCAGCACCACGATCGCTACTGCCGCGAGCAGCTTGCTGACTTTCACTTCGCCCGAGGTGGCTCCGATGCCGAAGCCCGACAGCGATCGGCCCGGAATGATCGAGCCGAGGGCAACGACCTGCGAGTCGTTCATCGCGAGCGCCCTCGCCGACGGATTCTTCATGTGCTGCGCATTCCACGTTCGGTACGCGGCGCCAGCCTGCGCCTGCGCGTGTTCGATCGTAGCGCCAGGCTTCAGTCGCGCGATGACGTAGATCCATGTCGAGCCCGGGTTCGTCGTCCAGTCGGGTCCCTTGGCAAACCGCAGATCCTCGGCGGCGGTGACAGGCAGCCAGACGTCGACGTCCACGAGTTCGGTGCCGGTGAAGCCCGCAGGTGTCACGCCGACGATGGTGTATCGGCCGTCACCCATGTCGATCGTTTTGCCTATGACATCGGGGCGACCAGCGAACTGTCGCTGCCAAAAGCCATGGCCGATGACGGCAAGCATCTGTGGATTGGCCTCGGGTTCTTCGTCGAGCGTGAAGAACCTGCCGAGGGCGGGACGTACGCCGAGCAGCGAGAAGTAGTTGCCGCTCACGAGTGCGCCGCCAACGCGCGTTGCCGCTTCTCCTCGGCCGAACGGGAGGTAGGCGCGCCGGCTGAGATTCGTCGGTGTAGCGACGGCGACGTCGGCAAAATCGCTGACGTCGGCGCGGAGCGCGTTGTACACGCCGTACGCCTGCGTGGTTTGATAGCTGGTCGTCCCGATTCGATGATTGTTGAATTGGACGACTCGATCAGGGTCGACGATGTGTGGTGGGGCGTGGAGCAACAGGCGATCGAGTACGCCGAACATCATCGTGTTCGCGCCGATGCCGAACGCCAGCGTCATGACGACGACCGCGGTGAATGCCGGCCGTCGCCGGATGCCGCGCACTGCGAAGTGCACGTCTTGCCGGATCGTGTCGCCTACCGTCGTCCACGTCGTCATGTCTGAATCCCGAGAGAGGAAACCGAGACTGAGACAGCGGCACGCGACAAAACGTTGCGCTCTCGAGTCGCTCTGCTCGGAGCTCTATCGCGAATTAGTCTCACCACGCAACGATCACCGATGTCA
The DNA here is from genome assembly GCF_055379415.1 of Leucogemmata humicola. Taxonomy (NCBI): domain Bacteria; kingdom Pseudomonadati; phylum Gemmatimonadota; class Gemmatimonadia; order Gemmatimonadales; family Gemmatimonadaceae; genus Leucogemmata; species Leucogemmata humicola. The sequence continues at coordinate 4,231,674 of NZ_AP040875.1, read as the reverse complement.
ACGGTTATCGTCGCAGAAAAATTCGTGAAAAAGGGTGTGGTCAACGACTCCCGCGCGCGAAAACGATCGCTACATTCTTCCTCCGCGCCCGCCCCCACTCCGCCAGCAGACGTGCCCTCGATCCACCCGACAGCTTTCATTCATCCGCTCGCGTACGTTGCAGGCAACGTGACGCTTGGGGCGCGTGTGTCGGTGTGGCCTACGGCCGTGTTGCGCGGCGACAGTGACACGCTCACGGTCGGCGACGATTCCAATGTGCAGGATGGAACGGTGGTGCACGTCGATGACGGCGTTCCCACGACGATCGGCAAGCGCGTTGCGATCGGGCATCGAGCGATCATTCATGGATCGACGGTCGAAGACGACTGTCTGATCGGGATGGGGGCGATTCTGCTGAATGGAGTGCACGTCGGCAGCGGCTCCATCGTTGGAGCGGGTGCACTCTGTCCGGAGGGGATGCAGATCCCGCCGAATTCGTTGGTGATCGGGATTCCGGCTCGCGTGCTCCGTCAGACGAGTGATGCGGAGCGTGATCGGATTCGGAAGACGGTGGCCGCGTACCTCGAGCTTCAGGAGCAGCATCGAGCTGGAGCATTCGAGCAGGTGGGCCAGGTTGGGCAGGGAATAGTCGAGTCGGCAGGGCCAGCTTCACGAGAATCGAAGCAAGGTCATCACGAAGTGGTCACTAAAACGTCACTGTCGGGCTCGTAATCGGCGACCGGCGCCGCCCTATCGGGGTCACGGTTGGAGTCGGACCTAAGTCATGTCTGAGCTGTCGTTTGGCCGCGCGTAGGCGCGGACTGTGCACAATTTCGGTGGTTAGTTGAGTGGAGTTGTCGACACGCGGGCTGGTGTTATCAACGCAAGCGCTCGCCCGCATTCAGGTTCGTGATCCGGATTTTGTAAGTGTTTGTTGCACAGGGTGTTATCTTACCACTGGCGTGGAAACACGAACGTGGCGACATTCACCGCCCGCAATCGCAGACCCGTCGTCGAGACTGCGCTCGGAGCAAGCCAATCTCGAGATGGAATCGTGACACGAGTCGTGAGACACACGAAGGTCGCAGCGCCGCCTAGGATACCGTAGCCAGCAGCCCCCGCCGCCCATCGTAGCTCGCGTGTCGCGTACCCCCGCGATGCGCTCCCCGCCAAAACCGTTTCGCCGTAGGAGTCCCGTCAACATGCCCCTTCCCGTAAACCCGCCTCCGGGTCCCGTGTCGCTCTCGTCCAATGCGCGTACCGTTCTCGAAAAGCGCTACTTGGTCAAGAACGAAAAGGGAGCTCCGGTCGAAAAGCCTGAGGATCTCTTCTGGCGCGTGGCGACTGTCGTCGCTGAGGCGGATTGGCGGTATGGGGCGAGCGATGGGAGCGTTCGTCAGACGGCGGAGCAGTTCTACTTCCTGATGACGCAACGTCGGTTCGAGCCGAACTCGCCGACTCTTATGAATGCCGGTCGCCCGCTCGGCCAGCTCAGTGCGTGCTTCGTCCTGCCGGTCGAAGATGCGTTGGCCAACGGCAAGAACGGCATCTATGACACGTTGAGCGCCATGGCGCTCATCCATCAGAGCGGCGGCGGCACGGGCTTCTCGTTCTCGCGCCTGCGTCCCAAGGGATCGATGGTGCGGTCGACGACGGGTGTGGCGAGCGGCCCGATCTCCTTCATGAAGCTGTACGACGCGTCGACCGACGCGGTGAAGCAGGGCGGTACGCGGCGCGGCGCGAACATGGGCATTCTCCGGGTCGACCACCCGGACATCATGGATTTCATCGCCTGCAAGGAAGACCTCACGCAGGTGACGAACTTCAACATCAGCGTCGGCATCACGCGCAAGTTCATGTCGGCCGTCAAGGCTGGCTCGAGCTACGATCTCATCGACCCGAGCAACCAGAAGGTTGTCGGCACGCTCGATGCGCGCATGGTGTGGGACAAGATGATTCTCGGTGCGTGGCGCACGGGCGAGCCGGGCGTGTTCTTTGTCGACGAAGCCAACAAATACAATCCGGTCCCGCACCTCGGCCGGTACGAAGCGACGAATCCGTGCGGCGAGCAGCCGCTGCTCCCGTATGACGTTTGTAATTTGGGTTCTATCAACGTCGGCTACTATGTGACCGACGGAAAGATGGATTGGGGCGCGTTCCGCGCGGACATCCATCTGAGCACGCACTTCCTCGACAACATCATCGACGTCAACAAGTACCCGCTGCCGGAAATCGATTCGCTGTCCAAGCGTATCCGCCGCATCGGACTTGGCATCATGGGCTTCGCCGACGCGCTCATCAAGCTTGGCATCGCCTACGATAGCGACGCCGGCGTGGAGTTCGGCCGTCGCATCATGGAATTCGTCGACGTCGAAGGCAAGAAGGAGTCGAGCCGTCTCGCGGCCGAGCGTGGACCGTTCCCCGAGTGGCCCAAGAGCATCTGGGGACCGGATGAGACGTGCGCGCGCGACGAGAACGGCGATCGCGTCCGTCCAATGCAGCTGCTGCGCAACTGCAATGTCACGACGGTCGCACCCACGGGAACGATCAGCATCATCGCCGGTTGCAGCTCGGGCCTCGAGCCGCTGTTCGCGGTTGCGTTCATGCGCAATCAGGCTGGCGTGATGATGCCTGACGTGAACGAGGACTTCGTCGCGATCGCGAAAGCAGAGGGTTGGTATTCAGAAGCACTCATGGAGCGCATCGCCAAGGAAGGTCGCGTCGACTTCCCGGAAGTGCCGCTCCAGTGGCAGCGCGTGTTCGTTACGGCGAACCAGATCGCCCCGGAATGGCACATCAAGATGCAGGCTGCCTTCCAGGAGTTCTGCGACTCGGCCATCAGCAAGACGACGAACTTCTCGCACGCCGCCACGGTCGAAGACGTTCGCAAGATCTACGAGCTCGCGTACGATATGAACTGCAAGGGCGTCACGGTTTACCGCGATGGTAGCCGCGACAACCAGGTGTTGAGCACGGGCGCCACCGAAAAGGCGAAGGAAGCGCGCGACGGAGCTGCGGCTCCGCGCCGTGAAGAAGATCGCGCCGCGATCGCCGACCTCAAGAGCTCCGCGGCTGAGAAGGATGCGGAGATCGAGAAGCTCAAGAAGCAGTTGTATGAAGTGGAAGCCGAGAATCTCCAGCGCCGCGCCAAGCGCTCGCGCCCGGACAAGCTCCGCGGCACCACGATCCGCAAGGAAACTCCGCTCGGCGTGATGTTCGTGAACATCACCGAAGACGAAAAAGGTCAGCCGTTCGAAGTGTTCCTCACGCTCGGTAAGGCCGGTGGTTCTGCGATGGCCGATGCGGAGGCGATGGGTCGCCTCGTGTCGCTCGCGCTGCGCTCCGGCATTCCGATCATGGAGATCCATCGTCAGCTGCGCGGCATCTCGTCCGATCGTGCCGTTGGCCTCGGGCCGAACAAGGTGTTGTCGGTGCCGGACGCGATTGGTATTGCGATCGAAGAGTGGCATCGCGACCGCGTCATCGGTGTGCAGCAGGAGCTCATGCCGTCGGCGGGGCAGAGCGGTGGTCAGGCGGACATGGTGACGTCGATGACGCATCAGGTGCCTGCCGCGCTGCGCCCGACGGGAAATGCGGCGGCGGAGATGGAACTGTCGCTCGGGCTACATCATCATGCGGAAGCGTACATCGGAACGTGCCCGGATTGCGGGTCGCAGATGGAGTACGCGGAAGGATGCGTGAAGTGCCACGTGTGCGGGTTCAGCGAGTGCGGCTGATCTGACTTGTCGTCGGATGCAGCGAACGGGCGGAACCAGAACGGTTCCGCCCGTCTTCGTTTTGCAGCTGGCGGGTTGAAGATTTCGTGATCCTCAGTGCGTAGTGCGCTCCATGTCGAGGCGTAAGTCCGGTCGCTGGTCGACGTGGCTCGTGGAGGGGATCACGACGCTCGCAAAGCTGGTCGCGATCATCGTGCTGCCATTCCTCGTGTACGTCCGCGCATCAGTATTCTTTTATACGCACAGTGCCCCGACCTGGGTCGCGATCGCGGGAGGCGTATCGCTCACGCTCGGTCTCGTGGCGCTGTTCGCCTCTCGACTGGCCAGTCGGCTCAAGGGCAGGGCGCGAGCGCGTCGGCTGGCACGGTGGATCGCCGTGCCGATTGTCGGAACGTGGTGCCTGTCAGCGCTGTTTTACCTCGCGCGCGTGAACGCCAAGTCCGACGAAGTGCACGGCTACTTCCTTTCACTACATCCAATTCTTCGCGTAGCGCTGTCGACAGTGATTCTCGTCGACGCAGACTTGGCGATCACGGATTTGGCGCGCGTTCCGGCCGACTACGGGCGGATGGGGCTGCCTCTGAACGACCGCACCATGCACTACATGCAACGCGACGGTTGGGTGCACGCGGTGGATCTCCGAACGCGTGGTCGATCGGAGATTGCGAACGGCACCGTGCAACTATGCTTCTGGATGATGGGTTTCAGCACGCTGCGACACATCGGGACCGCGGATCATCTGCACGTGCAGTTGCAGCATCCCGCATGAGAGGCCTGAGTGGCTTCGTCGCGACCCTCGGTTTCATCGCGGGTTGTTCGCGCACTGGCCCGGTGGTTCCGCGAACCGCGAGCGAGACAGGCCCGGCCGCAGCGTACGTCCCAGGCCGTTCGTATCTCGGCGCGCACGGCTACGTGGAATACATCGCCGGGAACGCGCCGGTCATATTCACGGCGCCGCACGGCGGTGCGCTTGTCCCGGCGTCGATCCCCGACCGAACTGCCGAGCGCTGCGGAGGATCCGCGACGACGACGACCGATCTCAACACCATCGCTCTCGTGCGCGCCATGCAGGCGAGGTACTTCGCTCGTTTCGGTCAGTATCCACATGTGATCATCGCGCACATTTCTCGGCGCAAGCTCGACGCGAACCGCACGGCGCCCGAAGCCGCGTGCAACAATGCCGAAGCCGAAGCGGCCCTGCACGAATGGGATGGCTTCATCGACGCGGCGAAGCGCTCAGTACTTCAGTCGTTCGGCAAGGGCTGGTACATGGACATGCACGGGCATGGGCACCCGATCCAGCGGCTCGAACTCGGCTATCTGATCGCATCGGCGGATCTGCAACTCACCGACCGCGAGTTGAACGATGATCGAGGTATTGCGGCCGCCTCGAGTATTGCCACGATCGTGAAGGGCAGCGCGCTGCCGCTCTCCGCTCTGCTACGCGGACCGGCGAGTCTCGGCACCCTATACGCGAACAACGGTTTCCCGTCTCTTCCCAGCATGCAGGACCCGCGTCCGAACGGCGCGCCGTACTTCTCGGCTGGTGACAACACGCGTCGCAACGCCTGCGGAGTGGAAGCGCCGTCGTATGGCGGCTTGACGGGCGGGAGAATCTGCGGTGTTCAGATCGAGGCCAACTACGCTGGCGTTCGCGACAACACGGCAAACCAGAATCGGTTCGGCGATGTCACCGCAGTCGTGCTGGAGCAGTTTCTCTCGACGCAGTGGGGGCTTCGACTCCGACGGTAAAGGTCGGCCTCAGGGTGCGTGAACTGCCGCGTGTCGTTGTCGTGGTGAAAGCGACCACTGTCTCCTGGAGACGCTTCATGGAAAGCCTAGCGCAGGACATTCGCGTCGCCCTTCGTGGCTTTCGGCGTGTCCCGACCTTCACAGTCACAGCGGTGCTCATCCTTGGCCTCGGCATCGGGATGGCCACGGCGATGTTCACGGTGTTCCGCGCCGTGCTCGTCGAACCGCTTCCGGTCACCGCGCCCGAGCGACTCGTCGTTCTTCGATCGCTCAATCGAGGCAGCACCAAGGTGGACCCTGCTGGCACCGTCATCACCGACATGCAGCGCGAAGGTCGCACGGTCGCTGGAATCGCGGGCGTCTATCACCTTGGAAGCATTCCGCTTCCGTTCCTCGACGGCGATCGGCAGGTGATCATCAACCGATCCGCGGTCACGGCGAATTTCTTCGACGTGCTCGGCGTTCGGCCGCTGATGGGCCGGTTACTTCGACCTGAAGATGGCGCTACGGGTGCGGCGCCCGTGACAGTACTCAGCTACGCTGCGTGGAAGCACAAGTTCGGCGGCGATCCGAACATCGTGGGTCGCAAGCTGATCGTCTCCGCGACACGATCGGAGTTCACCGTGATCGGCGTCGCGCCGCCGGGCCTCGACTATCCGCTGCGCGCCGAAGATTGGGAAGCAGAGTCGCCAAAGCTTGCGACGATTCAGCAACTCGTCGTTGCTCGATTGGCTCCTGGTGCGACACCTGCGGCCGCGGCAACTGAGTATTTCGGTTTCGTGAAACGCCTGGAGACGCAAGGCTTCGGTGTCGGCACGTTCGTCGGCGCTGAAGCTCGGCCGCTGACTGGAGACATCGTCGGCAGCGTTCGTTCCGTGCTCTGGGCGCTGAGCGCCGCGGTCGCTCTGCTACTCGTCATCGCCTGTGTGAACGTCGGCAACCTATTGCTGCTCCGCGCATCGACGCGCGCACGCGAGTTCGGAATTCGCCGAGCACTCGGCGCCACGTACGCGCGCGTTGTTCGGCAGCTACTCGTCGAGAGCGTGTTGCTCGCGGCTGCTGGCGGCGCGCTGGGAGTTGGCGTCGCTGCAATGTTCATTCGAATTCTCACATCAGTCGCGCCGAAAGAGCTGCCGCGCATGGATCTCGTCCGGTTCGACACGACAGCCTTGCTGATCGGTCTAGGCGTGACGACGGCAGCCGTACTGCTGTTCGGACTCTTGCCAGCGCTCGGCGCGGCCCGCACTGATCTAGCGTCCCCGCTGCGCGCCGACAGCCGCTCCGGAACGCAGACTCGTAAGCGCCAGGCCGCTCGGCGATCGCTCGTAGTGTCGCAGGTGGCGCTCGCCCTCGTTCTCGTGATGGGCGCGGGCCTGCTCGCGCGCAGTCTCGTTCAGCTCGAGCACATCGAGCTCGGCTACGCCGCGGATCGGTTGTCGTTCGTCGCGATCACGTACCCGCTTGCGACGTACGACTCGAGCGCAAAAGAAGGGGCGCTCGGACAGGCGCTCTACAAGCGGCTGCGCGAGGTTCCCGGCGTGACGGCAATCACTCCCGTCATCGATCAACCGTTCGGCGGTGATGATTTCTACATCAGCAAACTCGCCACCGACGACCAGACGGACGCGGAAGGGGAAGCGAATCCGTTCATACCGTGGGAGGTTGGCGGCACCGATTACTTCCGCACGTTCGACATTCCGATTCTGCGCGGTCGAGGATTTCTCGATACCGACGATGAGAAGGCGGAGCAGGTTGTCGTGATCAGCGAGGCGCTCGCGCGCCAATACTTTCCGGGAAAGAATCCAGTAGGTCAGCACGTTCGCCCCGCGCGAGGATATGGGGTGAAGACGCCACGCTGGACGATCGTCGGAGTCGCCGGCGACACGCACTATCGCGAGCTGCGCCGCTCGACGCCTATCGTGTACCATCCGTTCCGGCAGATAGGGTGGCAGGGGCTATTCGCCGTGCGCACATCCCGCGATCTCGCATCGGTGTTGCCGGCGATACGACGCGAGATCGCCGTGGTGGATCCTCGAGTCACGATCTGGAATTCACAGACGATGGATCAATTGCTGGCCGGTCCGCTCGCGCAGCCGAGGTTGAGCGCGTTGCTGCTTTCTGGATTCGGCGCCACGGCGCTGCTGCTCACCGCGATCGGATTGTATGGCGTCATGGCCAGCGCGGTGCGTGAGCGAACGCGCGAGCTCGGTGTACGTATGGCGCTCGGCGCCTCGCCGGAGGATCTGCGATTTGGAGTGCTTCGACAGGCCCTGACGATGACGGGCATCGGAGTCGTCATCGGTGTGGTAGCGGCACTGTCGAGCACGCACCTCTTGCGTTCAATCCTCTACGACGTCAGTCCAACGGATCCGTTCGTCCTTAGCGGAGTGTGCGTCGTGTTGATCGTTGTCGCCGCGATTGCGGCGTACGTACCGGCGCGCAGAGCAACACAGATCGATCCTGCTCAGGCACTGCGCGCCGACTGAACGGCGACGGTCGCTACTTGATCGTGATGTCCCAGGTCAATCGCGCGAAGACCGGGACCTTCGTGGTCGTTGTTCCAACTGAGAACACGACCATGGAGTCCGTCCATTGCAGCACGTCGTTCACGCGATTCGACCCCGCGGGGATGGTGCCGTTGACGGAAATCCTCGACCCCGCCGCGCCGTTGGTGTACGACGAGAAATACTGGCTGAATGGAACGAGGTTCAGTGTTGACGCCATGCTCGACCGCTGGAAGTGGCCGTCGTTCGTGCAATTGGTGTTGGTGATCTGAACGAGGTTCGTTGGACCGAAGCCGCCCGCATCGATGTACAGCTGATAGCTGTTCCCCTGTATCTCCAGCTTCACGTCGCCCGACTGACCACCCGCGGCCGCACTCGAGAAGCTCTGACTCGTCGAATCGACCGTCGTGCAATTTCTGGAATCCCGTGTCCCAGGAATCGGCACAGTGCCCGGCTTGGTGTATTCCTCGAACGCGCTTGCGGTGCCGCCGTACTGAGTGTTGTCCCACTTGAACAGGGCGCCGCCGATTCCCTGAATCTCGACAAGGTCGAACGCAAGGTCGCTCTGAGCGAGCTCGCGCTTTGTCTCGGTCACGCCTACGTACGCTTGCGTGCGCGACCCATCGACGGATACGGCGAGTGAGACGCGTCCGCTCGCACGCTTTCCTCCGCCGGTGATGGCGCCGGCCAACGTCGACGCGTCTGCTGAACACGACACGGAGAGTGCCGCGCTCAGCGACACCGCGGCCATGAGGAGGAGTCGGCCGACGTTTGTGCTTCGGCGAGACGTACGCATCAGAACAGAATCCCAAACGTGACGGGAATCGACGTGATGTTCTTTCGGTCGATCACGCCCTGATCCGTGTACACGTTCTGAATCTTGCCTTCGGCAAATGCTTCGAGTCGTCCGAGCTTGAGGCGCAATCCGGCGCCGCCGTCGACGCCGAACTTGATGCTCGATGCGGATGCGTTGATTCCCGGCGCTGCTGTCGTCGCGGCGGCGGTCAGATCGTCGGACACGTGAAAGGCACCGACGCCGGCCGTGACATACGGGCGGATTGGCCCGAAGGGGATGAGCGTGACGTTAAGGCCGCCAACGCCGCTGAAAATGTTGGTCGTTCCCTGCGCCTGCCCGGTTAGCAGTTGCTTGTAGTCGAACTTCTGGTAGCCGAGGTTGACGCGGAGTGTCGGAAGGATGGGCAGGTCGATGAGCACGAACGCTTCGCCATTCACGCCGTTCTTAAATGCGTCGGCGGCGTGCTGCGTCGGGACGCTCATTCCGCCGCCGAAGCCGACTCGAAGGAGGTGGTGGTCGGAGGAGCCGCTCTGCGCCGTGCCGGGGAATTGCGCGAGCACTGGAGTCAGCGGTGCGCAAGCGAACGCGGCAATCAGGGTCGCGAGCGTGGGCAGTCGTTTGGTAATCATGGCTTTCCTGCGAGAGGGGTGGGGAACGGTTCGAGCGCCGGAACCCAATTCGAGGCCGGAGCGCTTGCTACTGCCCCTGTCCCGACGTACAATCGACGCGCAAATTCGTCGGGCTCCCTCAGCCGGCTATCACGCGCGCGTCATCTCGGTATCAGCGTGGCCTATGTCGCTGCGTCTCAATACGTTCGGTGGGCTTTGGGTCGAAAATCCTGAGGCGAAAGGCGGCGTTGCAGCGCGACCGCGATCGCTTGCATTGCTGGCGATTTGCGCGGCCGCCGGCGCCAAAGGAGTGAGCCGCGAGCGCGTGCTCGGCATCCTGTGGCCCGAGTCCCATCCAGACCGCGCGCGCCACGCACTCTCGCAGGCGCTCTACAGTCTCAAGCGGGAGCTTGGCGCTGACGTCGTTGTCGCTTCAGCCGAGCTTCGTCTCGAGCCCAACCGAATTTCCAGCGACATCGACGCGTTCCGTCAGGCCGCCCGCGCAGAGCGTTGGGCCGAGGCGTCGAGACTCTATGCCGGTCCGTTTCTCGACGGCTTCTATCTCAACGAGGCGCCCGAATTCGAGCGATGGGTCGAGTCAGAGCGATCCTCAGTCGACGCCGACGCCGTGCGCGCCATTCAGGCGGCAGCCGCGACCTGCACGGCGGAAGGCGAACACGACGAAGCGATCGAGTTCCTCCGACAGCTGACTCGGATCAATCCCGGCAATTCCAGGTTCGCCGCGAGATACATCGAGGCACTCGCCGCTCGCGGAGATCGAGCTGCGGCAGTCGCGCATGGGAAAGCACATCTCGAGGTTTTGCAGCGCGACTTCGATCTCGATCCCGACGCCGAGCTGGAGCGGCTCATCGCCCGATTGCGCGAATCGCCGCCGGGGGCGGAAATCGCCACGCAACGCGCTCGACGCGAGCCGCCCGATCGATACGTTCCGCCCGCGCCAGAGCAGGAGGCGCCTCAGATCGATCAGGATGTTGAGGCGGCGTACTCTGGGCGGCAATTAGATATCTCTAATACGCTTCAGACCGCCGGCCTCACGTCTCGATCGGTTTCAGATTCAGAGCGGTCGCCGGCGGTTCTCGGTGCGGGATCGAGTCGGCCTTGGCGAAATCGCGTCGTGCGCGTCGGGGTGGGACTCATCGCACTGGTGGCGCTCGCCGCGGTCGTACGTGGCCTGCGTACGGTTCACGATGGCGGGGCACACACCGCAGCCACCGCTGAGCCTGGCGGGAGCGCGGGGCTAAGCTCCTCCGGCGAGGCGAGTACGCGATCAGTAGTTGCGCTCCGACTTTACGAGGAAGGACTCCGCGCCTTCTTCCGTTTCGACGCTGTCGCCGCGCGTCGCCTGTTTCAGAATGCTCAGCGCGAGGATTCAACATTCGCGATGGCCGCATACTACACGTGGCGAACTGCTCTCGCGACGAGCGACGCAGATGAACCAAAGCTCGCCGAACGTGCGCTCACGCTCGCGACGACGGCACCGAGTCGTGATCGGTTGCTCATCACTACGCACGTCGGCGCGCGAGCGAATGACGCGCGCACGTTGGCGGCAGCCGAAACGTTGGCCGTGCGCTATCCAAACGATCCTGAAGCGCTGACTCGCGCGGGCGAAGTTACGCGCGATCTTGGCCGCGCGGTGAGTCTTCTCAATCGTTCGATCGCGCTCGATTCAGCCGCCGGCGTCGGCGAGGCGGCGATCTGTCGTCTGTGCGAAGCGCTCAGCATCCTGGTAACGCGCTACGAGTGGGCAGATTCAGATGCGACCGTGCGCCGAACGCTCGCTCGTTGGCGTGCGATGCGGCCGAGCGATGCCGTTCCCTGGACGGTGCTTGCGGATTGGGCTGTCGGGTTTGGACGAACCTCCGAAGCCGATGCCGCGATGGCACACGCCGCGACGCTCGGCGCCAAGACTGATACCTCTCACCTCTCGACGCTCGTCAAAGCGCTGCGACTCGATCATTTCAAAACGGTCGACGATGAATGCGCCGATGGACTCACCACCGAAAACACGGTGGATTTCGCGCAGTATCGTTGGTACTGCACCATCGGTCTGAGAAGCGAAGGGCGCTATCGCGAAGCGCTTGCGCTCGTGCACGACGGTCGCGGTCCGCAGTCGAGGATTGCTCGCCGGGACGTGCCGCGCGACCCATACATGCCGGCGATTCTCGATTGGGAAATGGCGCGTCCGACGACTGCGGCCGATCAGTTTCTGACGCTCGCGCGCGCGGGGCAGGACGGAGCACAGACTCCACGCTCGACGACATGGATGCTGACGCTCGCGGCGACCGCCTTCGTTGCCGCGAACGACACGTTGTCGGCCAGACGCTTGGTGGACAGCATCGAAGTGGCCGGTAGCCGAAGCTCGTTCAGGCGCGACGCGTCGCTGCATCGTTTCGTGCGTGGTTTGCTCTACTCGCGTGCGCAGCAGGATGAGGCGGCCGCGCGGGAATTTCGAGCGGCCCTGGACTCGCCGACATTCGGATACACTCGGATCAACGCCGAGTTGGGAAAAACGCTTCTGCGATTGCATCGGCCACACGAAGCGATTCCAATCGTGCAAGGAGCTCTACATGGCGGTATCGAGGGCGCTGGGCTGTACATCACGCGCACGGAACTGCACGAGTTACTCGCGCAGTTGTTCGACGCCGACGGACAGCGCGATAGCGCCGCGGTTCACTATGGTATCGTTGCCCGCGCCTGGGCATCGGCCGATCCGTTCCTCGCGACCAGACGGGATGCGGCCGAACGTTGGCTCAGTCACGACGGTAGACACTCGGCGCAATAGGCTTTGTCCTCGATGACGTTTGCCTTGCCGCGATTACGCAGGCTTCGGACGATGCACGCGCCCGCCGTGGTCGCCACTGTCATTCTATTCGCAATCGGGTGCGCCCGACACGAGGCCGCGCCCGACGCGAGCGTTCAACTGCTCGTGGCCGACGTCGCCAACCGCACCGGTGATACTGTCTTCGATCGGTCGTTGGGTACGGCAGTGTCCATCGCGCTACGACAGTCGCCGTTCGTTCGGCTGTTTCCACGATCGCGCGTTCCGCCGCTCTACGCGTTGATGCGTATCGAGCATCCCGACACGGCACTCACCTTTTCCCTCGCCCAGGCGGTCGCCGAGCGGGCGGAGGTTCCATGGGTGCTCGGCGTGAGCGCCACGCGTCACGGCGACGCGATAGTCATTCACACCGAATTGGCCGATGTGGTTGGACATCGTCTGCTCGCAAGTGACAGCACACCCCCAGTATCGCGGGCGGGCGTGTTACCGGCGCTCGACGAATTGCTGTTTCGCGTTCGCCGAAGCTTGGGTGAGTCGAGTAGAGAGCTCACCGAGCATCGCGCGCGGCTACCGCTCGTGACAACGGCATCGATCGAGGCGCTTCATTCCTACGCCGACGGATCGGCCGCATGGGTGAAGGGCGATTTTCCGCGCGCTCGTGAGCTGTGGGAACGGGCCGTGGATCTCGATTCGACGTTTTCGATGGCACTCGGTGCGCTAGCGGGATGGCACTACTATGCGCACGATCGCGAACGCGGAGAGCACTACTACGATTTGGCGCTCTCGCACGCGAGCCGCCTGACCGACCGGGAATTGATTGGCCTCCGCATTGGCCGCGCGCAGAACCGTGGAAGTACCGACTCAGCCATCGCTCTGTCGCGGCAGCTGGCCGAGCGCTTTCCGAACAGCGTGAGCTGGTATGACTACGGCACCAACCTGCTCGGCGGTGGCCGCACGGCTGAAGCGATCGATGCCTTCAAGCACTCGATCGCGCTCGATTCGTCGTATGCCAACACATGGATCAATGTGGCGACCGCCAACTCGCGTCTTCGCCGGCCTGCTGACGCGATCGAGAGCTACCGGCGTGCGGAGCGCATCGACTCGACGGTACTGTACCGCAACAACATCAACAACGAATACGGCAGTGCTCTCGTCGAGGCCGGGCGACTCGCCGATGCGGAGACGGCGTTCCGTCGGATGACAACCGAGCCTCGCCTCGACGACCGCGCATTGGGTTTCCGATCGTTGGCGCTGCTCGCGTTTTGGCGTGGTAACGTACGCGATGCCTCCGAGTCGCTGCAGCAGGCGATCGCAGCGTCCGTTCAACCGAACACGCGACTGAGCGAAGCTCGCAATCACATGTTGCTGGCTGGAGTCTATCGCTCGAACAATCGCATTGCTGATGCAAACCACGAGATCGATCGTGCCATTGCGCTCACCTCCGCTCCAACATTTTCGCCAACACTCCTCAGCGTATTGGTGTTTCAGTGCGAGCAGCTCGAGCGCAGTCAGGATGCCGAGGCCGTTGCGCGCCTGGTTCGTGCGCGAGCTGCCCGGGAGAATGCCCAGGATCAGTCGGCGATAGCATTTGCTGATGGCGCCATCGCGCTAGCACATCACCAGCCTGACAGTGCGCTCGCGTCGCTGCGAGGTGCGCGCGCGCTTCCTTGGCCGGTGCTTCGCCTCACGCTGACCGCGGCTGCCTTCGCGGCGTCGCATCAAGCCGACTCGGCGAAGTCGACATTGGCGGCGGTGATCGCTGAGCGAGGCTTTGGATCGGAAGGGCAAGCCGAGTGGCTTCACGCCCCGGTCGCCCTCGGCGAGTTGTTGCTCGCGACGGGTGATACGGCCGCCGCCGTATCGCAGTACCGAACGGTGATGGAACGGTGGCAAGCTGCGCCATCTGATCTTCCCGACCTCGTCCTGGCCAGAACGCGCCTGAAGTTCCTCGCTGGCGCGCGGTGATCGACGTCGAGTAGAGTGCGTCGGTGTCGTCGCGTCGTGCTTGGCGCGTCTGGGATCGGCACCCTTGTTGCCCGCGACGTCGCGCCCAACACAGGAGCACTAGCGCCGATGACCACAGTCGACATTTCCACTCGAACGCAACACCCCGTTCACTACAAGACCGCCCAGGTAAACGGGCAGAGCATCTTTTACCGCGATGCCGGGCCGAGCGATGCGCCGGTGTTGGTGCTGATGCATGGATTCCCGACGTCTTCGAACATGTTTCGGAATCTCATACCGCGTCTCGCCGGTTCGTTCCGGCTGATCGCGCCGGACTATCCGGGGTTTGGCCAGAGCAGCATGCCGGACCACACGAAGTTCGCCTATACGTTCGAGAACTACGCCAACATCGTCGACCAACTGCTGAAGCAGATCGGTGCGCGGAAGTTTTCACTCTACGTGATGGACTACGGCGCGCCGGTCGGGTATCGGCTGATGCTGAAGAACCCTGACTCGATTCAGGGGCTCGTCATCCAGAACGGGAATGCCTACGACGAAGGCTTGAAGGAATTCTGGGATCCGATCAAGAAGTACTGGGCCGATGCGACGCCGGAGAATCGCAAGGCGCTGAATTCGCTCGTCAGTCCGAAGTCGACGAGATGGCAGTACGAGAATGGTGTTAGCGACTGCTCGCTACTCGATCCTACAACGTGGCTCGTCGACCAGGTGGGCCTGGATCGCCCGGGGAACCTCGAGATTCAGATGGATCTCTTCTACGACTATCGAACGAACGTCCCGCTCTATCCCAAGTTCCAGGAATACTTCCGCACGCATCAGCCGCCGGCGTTGATCGTGTGGGGTAAGAACGACTTCATCTTTCCGCCCGACGGTGCGAAGCCGTATGCGCGCGATCTGAAGAACGTCGAGACACATCTGCTCGACACAGGCCACTTCGCACTCGAAACGCACGGCGAAGAGATCGCGAGTCGCATCGAGGAATTCCTGCACAGGAACAATCCGGCGCACGGCTGATCGGGCACCTGCACGCGATCGAGCCGTTGTCTTGCGGCGCGGATCAGGGCGGGGCGACGCGCTCTGAATCCGCGCTCTTACGGCGCTCCGAATCTGCGCTCTTACGGCGCTCTGAAGCGGCGCGCGGCAGCGTGAGTGTGAAGCGCGATCCGACGTCCACCGTACTCTCGACCGTCAGATCGCCTTTCATCGCATGCGCGAGATCGCGACTGATCGCAAGGCCAAGTCCGACCCCGCCCTGCCGGTTGGTGACTCCATCGGCAAGCTGAACAAACGGCTCGAAGATCGCGTCCAGTTTCTCGGCGGGAATCCCCGCGCCACAGTCGATGACGTGGATGCTCACGGCTTCCGCTGTTGTAGCAGACCTGAGCGTAATCCCGCCGCTGCCGATCGGGCTGTACTTCACCGCGTTCATCACGAGGTTCATGAGAATCTGACGCACGCGGTCGGGGTCGGCCCACACCGTTGCGGAGGGGTCATCGGCCTCGATGTCGAGCGTCAGCTTCCGCTCTCGCACGGATCCATCGAGGAGGTCGGCCACCTCTTTCATCGCCGGGAGCACCGGAACGTCGCTCAGGTGGTACTCCATGCGACCGCTTTCGGTGCGCACGAACGTGAGTATCTGAGCAATCAGCGCGACCAGGTGTTCCTGGTTGTGCTTGATGCGCCCGAGGTCTGCTCGCTGTTCCGGGTTCAATGAACCGCGCGCCGCCATCTCGAGGAGTCCGACGTATCCGCCGATCGCATTGAGCGGTGTTCGCAGCTCGTGGCTCATGGTCCCGAGGAATTCAGACTTTGCTCGATTGGCCTCGTTTGCCGATGCGCGAAGGGCATCGGCTTCGCGATACAGACGCGCATTGTCGAGCGCCATCGCGCAGCGGTCGGCGAGGTCGGCGGCGAGCGAGATTTCTTCCGGGGTGAATGGCTCGCCACCCTCAGGGGTGACGAAGGTGATTGTGCCGAGCACCGTGTCTCGAATGATCAGCGGCACGATGAGGAGCGCGCCGAAGCCGAGCTCACGAAGAATGGCCAGGTTTTCTGGACCGTGCACCGCCGCGACCAGCTCCGCTTCGGAGTCCGCCGTGATCACCAACGGCTTGCCTCCAGCGAGCCGCGTGAGACTCAGGACGTCGTCAGGATCGTCTGGCTTGGGATACCAGCTGTCTGCCAGTGTCTTGGCGAGAGTTTGTTTCTCGGGATCGGGGTGGACGACCGCAAGCCGATGAATCGAACCGTTCGACTCGATGATGTCGACAATGCACCACGTACCCTCGCGAGGAAGCGCCGTCTGTCGAACGAGCGCCCGCGTCGCGTCCTGATCGAGCGATCGGGAGAGGTCGCGGCTCTTCGACGCTAGAAAGTCGGCGCGTCGACCGGCATCAAGCGCGCTCTTCGCGGTGTCTTGCTCGCGCAGCGCGCCGAGGAGCAGCCGCTGGGCGATAGCGCGCTGTCGTTCGATGGCGCCTTCGACAAACGCAGCGTCGCGGACTTCGAGAACGAGCCCGTCAGGGACGCGCGTTTCGTTCGCAATCGGCCAGATGGTGCAACGCCAACGAGCGGTTCCAGTCGCCGGAGCCAGCAGTTCATCGCGTATTGTCTCAGCGCTGCGAAATGCGCGGTCGAGCAATGGCGTGAGGTCGACGCCAGGACGCTCGGCATGGGGCGCGGGCGAACCGATGCGAATGTCGCCCATAGTCTGCAACGTCTGAAAGGCGACGTTCGCGTAGCGCACGACATGCGTTGGTCCTTCCGTCACGGCAAAGGCCACCGGCGCAAAGGCGAGGTGGCGCGCCAGCGCAGCCACGAGCGACACTTCGGCGCTCTCGTGGTCGATCGGCCCGCGATCGACGTCCGGTCGCTCGATCGTCATAGCATCACCCGTCAGGGTCTACTGTTGACTGATTGCCGATGAATTCGGGAACACCAGTCGTGATCCCACGATAACCGCCGAGCGATCGACCGATCCTCGCGCCTCCGGGACTGAGATGATATTGCCTGAAGTCGGTCGAATGCTCGCTGCCGCGCATCTTCACGACGGTGAGCACCTTCTCGAGTCGCCCGTCGATCTCGACGTATCGCTGCACCAGGATGTCGTCGGTGATGAACGATACGCGCTCCGACGTCGCGCGAACTGCTGGATTCGCGTCGACGACCTCGGCCGTCATCAGTACCGTCACGCCGGTTGCCGTCAATGCGCCGACCAACCGATACAGCGACTCGCGGAAGTCCGTTCGGAACGTCGGTGCCAGGGCGATCTCGAAGCCAGAAAGCGAATCGATGACGACGCGCGTTGCGCCAATGCGCGCGACGACCTCGCCGATCTCGGCGAGCATTTCGTCGACCGAGAGGTCGAGCGGACGCAGATAGGTGACGGCAAACCGATTCGCTTCGATCATTTCGTCGAGGTCGACGGGCAGCGTCTTGGCGCGAGCGAGATAGCCTTCAGGATACTCCTCGAATACGGCGACGACACAGTTCTCGCCGTCGAGGAGGCCTTGCGCAACGAACTGCGACGCGAAGGTCGTCTTTCCGCTGCCCGCGGGACCGGTGATGAGAATGACATCTCCCTCTGGAAAGCCGCCACCGGTCATCTCGTCGAGACCAGGAACTCCCGTCGCGAGTCGTCGGCCCGAGCGAGTCTTGCGCAGCAGCTGTTGCTCGGGAATACGTGGGAAGACTTGCATTCCCGCGTTCGTGATTCGAAATGTGTGCAGGCCGGGCATTGGACTGCGTCCGCGAACTTTGACCGCGCGCAGCTTTCGCGTGGTGGAATTCCGCTCGACGTCTTCCGACAGCCAGAGAATGGAGTCGGCGACAGTGAATACCGGATGACGACCTTCACTTTCGGAATACTCGCCGATGAGGAACGATGTCACTTCCCACGAGGTGAGTTGTTGCGCCAGGCGCTGGACGAAGCGCGCCAGTGTGAGTCCGCCATCCGCATCGACCGAGTCGGGCGAACTGTTGATCGTGCGAAACGAGTCGACAGCGACGAAGGCCGGCTTCTCGTTGGCGACCTCGTCGACGATTCGCTGCAACACCGCGTCCAAGTCGCCTTGAGCTGCCTCAGCCGAAAGGTTCACGAAGCGCACCGCTGACGGAACGCGCGCCGGGTCGAAGAAGCCAAACTGACGCTGATATCGAATCATCTTGATCGTCGGCTCGCCAAGGACCGTGAAGTACAGTGCGGGGCGTTCGGCGGTCGCATTGGCAAAGAGCATCTGTTGCACGAGCGTCGTCTTGCCGACTCCCGGAGCTCCAGCGATCAGATTGAACGAATACTCACACAGGCCACCACCAAGGACCGCGTCGAGGCCTGGTACGCCCGTGAGAATATTCCGAATGAGTGAAGACTCAGGGGCAGTCATCGAATCGGCCGTACGCCGGGTGGTTGTGAGGTGGGACCATCGTTGCTCAGGAGATTTAGGACCATGTCCGCTCCGATGAGGCCGCTCAGAATGTCGACGAGCGCGGCGAGTAGTGCTTCGACGGCGGCAGATACCGCAGGAACTCCGTGCTTCTCGGCGCCGGTGACAATGCCGTCGAGATAAATGCTGCCGTCCACGTTGCGACGGATGTCTGCCAACGCCGGGTGCTCGCTCTCCGTTCGTCGAAGTGCACGGGCGAGCAGCGCGTCATATCCGTCGTCGCCGACCGCGCGACGAAGATTCTCCGATGCGCGTGTGCACACGCGTTGTATTGCAGCCGCAACATCCTTCGGCTGTTCGCTCTCAGCGACCGAGGCGGCGAGGAGTTGACGCGCCATGGCGCGAGCCGACGACGGCTCTGGAGGAATCATCGGTGAAAGCACGTGCGAGAACCGTGCTCAGGCGGAACGGCTATCAGAGCCAATCCGCGCTCACACGAGGGAGCGTAAGGGTGAAGCGAGATCCGACGTCGACCGTACTCTCGACGGTGAGGTCGCCACCCATGGCTCGTGCAAGGCTGCGGCTGATGGCGAGACCAAGCCCGAATCCGCCCTGGCGGTTTGCGGCCCCGCCCGGGAGTTGCACGTACTGCTCGAAGATGGCCTCCAACTTCTCCGTCGGGATGCCCGGTCCGCAGTCAGATACCTGAATGACTACGGTGTCGTGGTGCGCAGCGAAACTCAGCGTAACGTCTCCGCCACCAATCGGACTGTACTTGATTCCGTTCATGACGAGATTCAGAAGGATCTGGCGGACGCGATCCTGATCCGCCCGCGCGAATGCGTCGACGTCTCCGATGTGTACGTCGAGGACCAACTGGCGCTCGCGCGCGGCCCCGTCCAGCAAAACGGCGACGTCGGTCAACGCGGCCTGAACCGACACGTCGGAAAGGTCGTACTCCACGCGACCGTATTCCGACCGCACGAAGTTGACCAACTGCGAGATTAGCGTGACAAGGTGCTCCTGATTGTACTTGATGCGCTTGAGGTCAGACCGCTGTTCCGTGGTGAGCACTCCCCGCGTGGTCGTCTCGAGGAGCTCGACATATCCGCCGATGGCATAGAGCGGCGTTCGCAATTCGTGACCGACGTTGCGCAGGAATTCAGACTTGGCCCGGTTTGCGTCATTGGCTGCCGCGCGCAGAGCGTCTGTTTCGCGGTAGAGGCGGGCGTTCTCGAGGGCAAGCGCGCAACGGTCGGCGAGATTCGATGCGAGGGCAATTTCGTCGCTAGAGAACGAATCGTCACCTTCGGGGATGACGAACGTGATGGTACCCAGCACCATGTCGCGCGCGACCAGTGGAACGACCAGTAGCGCGCCGAAGCCCAGCCGTCGAAGAACAGCGAGATTCTCCGGTCCATGCGCAGCACTGACCAGCGCGGCGCTCGAGTCGTTCGTGAAGAGGATCGGATGTCCGGTGGCAAGGCGCCCGATGCTCAGCGGATCGACCGGATCCTCAGGCGTCGGATACCACGCGTCGGCGAGTTCGCTGGCGAGACTTTGCTTTGCCGGATCCGGATGAACTACAGCGAGGCGGTGAATCTGTCCGTTCGATTCGATGATGTCGACGATGCACCAACTTCCCTTGCGAGGAAGTACGCTGCGTTGCACCAGTTCGCGCGTCGAATTTTGATCGAGGGACAGAGCGAGGTTGCGACTTGCCGCGGCCAGGAACGCGGCGCGGCTGCGAGCTTCGATCGCCTGGCGAGCGGAATCCTGTTCGCGGAGTGCGCCGAGCAGCAGTCGTTCCGTGAGAGCACGCTGGCGGGTGACGGCCTTTCCGATATCACCGGCGTCGCGAATCTCGACCACCACGCCCTTCAGTCCTACGGTGTCTGTTTCGACGGGCCACGCCGTGCAACTCCATCTCGCCGTTCCTGCCGAGACCGCTAGCAATTCATCCTGGACGATCTCTCCTCGGAAGGCGCGGTCGAGCGCCGGTGCGATATTCGACGACGTCCGATCAGAGTTTGCTAAAGTGGCATCGATCGCGATCTGGCCGGCGGCAAGGAGCTGGCTGAACACGACATTCGCGTAACGCACTGCGTGCTCGGGGCCCTCGGTCACCGCGAAGGCGACAGGCGCGTGCTCGAACTGGGCCTTCATTCGTGTTGTGGCGACGAGTAGGGCACGCCGACCCCTAAGGTTGCGGCGTCGCCAGTGGCGCCGAGATGCTTTCGCGCGAGCCGGCGGAGCTGGTGAGTCCGCCGACTCGCAACATGTAGTTCACCGGTGCTTTCGACAAGCACCCGCTGACCAGCGACTCAGATCTTTTCGTTCCGCAGACGGATCCGGGTACGTGCGGGACCCATCCGGGCACCTTCGGTGAGAGGTGCCCCAGCGGCCTAGGTTACGGCACATGACGAAGGCTCTCCGGCGATTGGTTCACGTCGCGGCGGTTCTCCTCACGGCGTCATCGCTCGCTCGCGCGCAGCGCGCCCCCCGCGCCGACTCGAGCGCCAGGGGGACGATTGCGGGCGTCGTGGTGTCGAAGGAAAACGGCGCGCCGCTCGCGTATAGCGTGGTAGCGATCCCGGCGCTGGGACGAGAGCAATTCACGAACGAACGCGGATACTTCGCCCTTCGCGATCTTCCCGAAGGCGTGGTCCGCCTGACGGTGCGACACATCGGCTACTCGCCCGTCGAGCTGTCGCTCGCAGCGCATCGTAACCGCGCCGATACCGTGCGCATCCAGCTCGCGAAAATCGCCGTCGAGTTGGGTGGGATGACCGTGCGCGCTCTGGGACAGTGCACCAATCCCGGTCCGCCGCGCGCAACGAACGATCCGGCGTTCGCCGCGATCTTCGACCAGTTGCGGGAGAACGCCGATCGATATCGCCTGCTCGCCGATCAATACCCGTTCGTCTACGCAATGGAGCGCGCGTCGACCATTCACTACGTGGGCGGCGAGTCGATTCTTCAGCGCATTGATACCACGACCGTCGGCACCGGAATGCGCTGGAGCTATTCGCCGGGAAATGTCGTGGTGCAATCGGACGATCCGCGACGGCGACAAGTCGTGTTCAACATTCCGACGCTGACGCAGTTCGCTGAGCGCACATTTCTCGAGAATCACTGCTTCGCGAACGGCGGTGTCGATACCGTCGACGGTCACGCCGTGGTGCGCGTCGACTTCGCGGCAGCATCGAAGATTCGACAGCCGGACGTGTCAGGATCGATGTATCTCGATCGCTCGAGCTTTCAGATTCGGCGAGCGCGGCTGCGCCTCACGAAGGTCCCCGACGAAACGCCAGAGATCGCCGTCGTTGAGGCTGTGTCGGATTTCGACGAAGTGCTTCCGTCGATTTCGCTCGCGTCGACGATCCGTTCGATACATGCACTTCACACAGATCGGACGCGGCCGATTCTTCCCGACACCGCGTACGAAATACAGCGACGGTTGCGCGTCGTGTTCCTCAAGACCAAGCCGGGCGACGACGCGAAGACGCCGTAGTGTGTGGGCGATCAGGACACGATCAACGCGCGACGGGTCCTGAAGCGCACGTGATCGTGGTATGTATTGGCGTGTAGATGTTCTCCGTGAGCGCGCCGACCAAACCATTCAGGAAACTGCGTTCCGTTTGATATCGTGCGATGCCCTGCGGACAGGCCTCCTTCGTCGAGATCTCGCCTGGCGGAACGATTCCAAATACGAACGAATGCGCCCAGGGATTGTCGATCTGCTTGTCCGACGCGGGCGCGCCCGTGACAACGACGATCCGAAAGCAGCCCAGCGAGAGGACGAGCGCGAGAAACGCGAGTCCACGAATGCGAGTCATGTGAGTCTCCGTTGACTGGGCTGTTAGCGCGTTTCGGCGGGAAGGTCATCCGTGCGCCCGGTTGCGCTCTGCGCGGCGCAGGTGACCTGCACGTGCTGCGGCGCGTAGATCCCGACCGTTAGAACGGTGATCAGGCCGTTCACAAAACTCTCTTCGCTCATGATCGTCGCCACTCCCGCAGGGCACTCACGTCGGACGTCGATGTCCTTCGCCGGAATAAGTCCCCAGAGCCATGTCGACACGAACCAATGCTCGACGGTGATCTTCCCAGGAGTGGCTCCTGTGTGAACAACCTGATGGTAGCACGCGCTCGACAATGCGACGCACAACGCCAAGGGGAGCCAACGTCTCTTGCGCATTTCGACTTCTCTCAGTTCCGGGATATGGAACAGTACAGCGATCAACGCCTACGGTTGTGATGGCTTACTCAAGTCGCTTAGCGAAGCAGACCGAGCTGCGCTTGTGCGGATTATTCTCGTCCGCTGACGACTGCTCCGTTCTTCACCACGAGGCGAATGCGTCGTGTATTACGGATATCATCGACTGGATTACCGGCGAGCAGCAGCAGATCCGCGGTCTTTCCGACCTCGAGCGTGCCGTACGTCTTCTCGATGCCGATCGCGCGCGCGCCGTTGCGCGTGGCCGAGGTGATGGCGTCGAGCGGCGTCAGTCCGGCGTTCGATACGAGGAGCTCGAGCTCCCGATGAATCGTGGGCAGTGAGTCGCGAGAGATGAGACCATCGGTGCCGGCGACGATCGGAATCCCGAGTTGCCAGGCGCGCTTGGTCACGGCGTACATCCACGGCGACCGCAGCGCGGTCACCGAATCGGGTCGTTGCGACTCGGCGAATACCCACAGCGTCGGATTGAGCATCGTGCCGCGTTCGCGCATGCGAGCGAGGAGACGCTCGATGATCGGCGAGTTTGGCGGCACATGCACGAAATCGCCGCGGCCGCGGAGTTGGAAGCTGTCCGTCGGTGCGCTCGCTTCCCAGATGAGGTAGGGTGTGTGCGCCAGAATGTCGACGCCCGCGTCGACGAGTTCACTTGGCTTTCCAGGAAAGACCGTGGCGTGTGCAACGGTACGAAGACCCTGCTGTCGCGCCTCGGCGGCAATCCGCGTGACGACCGCGCCGTCGAGGGCGGCGTAGAGTTTTATCGCCGTCGCGCCAGTGCCCTTTGAGCGAGCGACCGCACGAACGAAATCTGTTTCATTCGTGACCGACTGCATCCACGGCGCTTCGCCGGCCTTGTATCCCAAGCTTGCCGCGAGCACTCGCGGGTCGGCGAAGAATGCGGGTCCAGCCATGAGTGCGGTGTAATAGATCGACGGACCGGAGATCTCGCCGGCGAGCACCGCCCGCGAGAGATCGCCGGTTGCACGCGTGTCGCTTGCCATATCGAATACCGCGGTGACGCCGCCGCGAAGCGCGCGTCGCAACTGGGCGCTTTCGTCAACCCACGGAGTCGTGCCGATGTGCACGTGGGCGTCGATCAGCCCTGGCATGGCGTAGAGGCCCGCGGCGTTGATCACCGTGTCTGCCGCTGGCGCCGGCTCGGCGGACGACAAGACGCGACTGATGCGACCGCGGTCTATGAGAATACTCAGATGCGGCTGTGGAGCCGCACCGGTACCGTCGATCAGCGTCGCGTCAGCGATCAGGACGGTGGCTGGACGGGTGGGAGCACGACCGCCGCGTTGCGCCAGAGCCGGCGCAAGCGCGACGAGGTGTGTGAGAAGGAAAAGCCGTCGAAGTGTGGGTCGCATGGACCCAACTTACTTCACTCCCAGCGACGATAATACTCGCGCGGGTACGACACGCGATCGAACTGACGTCGCTCGCGCTCGAGATGATTGCGGATGTCGCGATTCGTGCGCTCGACGCTGCGCGTCACTTCCGCTCCATGCGTTCGCGCCGCTGTTCGTACGCACGTTCTGTTGCACGTTCTCGCGTGCGCGCAAGCCGCTCAGCGGCCTGTTCACGAGAGCGTGCGCGCTGCTCGGAAGCGCGTTCGCGAGCGCGTTCGGCTCGCTCGAGCGCCTGCTCGCGTACGCGGTCGTAGTCGCGCGAATCGTAACCGCGAGAGGTGACCCACTGGGCGGAGGCGTGAGCGGGAGATACGGCGACGATCAGACCAGCGAGGAGCGACAGGAACAGGAACTTCGAGCGCATGAGTTTCTCGGGGGAAAGGGTCTCCGAGGCGTAAGACAACCGGAACGGCAGTTTGGTTCGGAGAGTGTCGGGCAGATTGACGGGGCTTGCGGGGGGCCGTACGCTTTCGATATGTCGCGTTGCGTCCTCCCGCTCCAATCCACCTGTCCGGTCGCCATGGCCGCCTCCTGTTGTCGGGGCTGTCCACAGCACTCGCATATCGTTTGGCGCCCGGGAACGCGATCGTCGACCTAACCGACTCGCACTCCCACAGATCCAGGGAAGTTGATCCCGGCCGCCGACCTTCGGTGGCCGTTTTTTGTTTTGCTCCCCATTTGGTAGCTGAGGATGTTCTTCGTGAAAACAGAGACTGAGCGAAGCCGGGTCCTGACGCCCCAGCCTGTGAGTCATCGAATCGATTCGACCATCGGCCGAACGCCGGTGGTGAAGCTCGAACGGGTCGTGGAGCCGGGCATGGCCGAGGTCTGGGTCAAACTCGAGGGACTCAACCCGGGTGCGTCGATCAAAGACCGCACAGCACTCGGGATGATTCTCGACGCCGAGGAGCGCGGCCTGCTCAAGCCGGGTGGCACTATCGTGGAGCCGACGTCTGGCAATACCGGCATTGGTTTGGCGCAGGTGGCAGCAGCGCGCGGCTACAAGCTGATTCTCTGCTTGCCGGCGCAGATGAGCGAGGAGCGGAAGCGTACGTTGCTCGCGTACGGCGCAGAGTTGGTGCTCACCGATCCCGAGCGTCGCATGCTCGCGGCGATCGAGGAGGCCGACAAGATCCGCATCGCGACCGGCGCGTGGATGCCGAATCAGTTCTCCAATCCGGCGAACCCGCGCATCCACTATCGGACTACAGCGCCCGAGCTTTGGGACGCGCTCGAAGGGCGCATCGACGCGTTCGTGTATGGGTCGGGCACCGGCGGCACGATCGCGGGCGTCGGCCATTTTCTCAAGGAGCGACGGCCAGAGGCACTCGTGGTCGCGGTTGAGCCAGCGCGTTCTCCCGTGCTGTCGGGCGGCGTGCGCGGGCAGCATCAGTTCCAGGGGATGGGTCCCGGCTTCGTGCCAGACAATTTCGATTGGACAGTCGTGGATCGCGTGATCCAGGTCTGGGAGGAGGATGCGTTTCCGCTCGCGCGACGACTGGCGCGCGAAGAGGGCGTGTTCGTTGGAATGTCGTCTGGTGCGATCGCGTGGGCGGCGCTACAGATTGCGCGCGAGCTCGGACCTGACGCGCGCGTCGCGATGATCGCGCCGGATTCCGCGTCGCGCTATCTGTCCACGACGCTCTTCGCCGACTGACGCCTACGCCCTTGGCGGTCTTACGAGTAGCCGGACCGACCAGGCGCAGAGCGCTCCGGCAACGATCGTGATGCCGATGAACCAGGGGTTGTGCGTGCTGCTCCCGGGCTCCGCGAACATTCGAAAGATGTGCGCGACCACGAGCAGCCCGAAAACCACAGCCATGACAGCCAGATACGGTTTCATCGATTGAACCCCCGGCGTGCGGCGAGCGCGATTGGAACGCCGATCAGGAACATGTGGACGAGCAGACCCGTCACCCAAACTGGCGTGGCGGGCGTTGGACGCGGACCGATGCGCGAGAAGGGAACGACTACATAGTTCATGACTGCGTATGCCATCGCGCCATACAGGGCGCCAACCAGAATGGGCTGCGCCGTGAGCACCGGTTGACGTGAGGCTGCAGCAAAGAAGATGCACGTGATGATGAGCGCAATCACGAAATGCAGACCGAGCCCGAGCGTCGCGGTCGCCGCACCTCCCTGATAGGCGTCTTTACCCAGGGCTCCGCTGGCGACCGACTGCAGAATGCGCGATGGCGCGACTCCACTTCGGAAATACGAAAAGCTCGTCGCGTATGAGATGTCGAATGTACCGGCGACGAGCCACCCGATCACCAACCAGCGAAGCCATCCCGCGGCGACCGCAGCGCTAGAGTCGAGAACGCCTGCACCGCTTTGCATTGTGGTTCGCGAGGTTGAGGACGCTGAATGGCGCAGCGGCGCGCAGGTAGAAGTTGCGCGCTACCCGACTAATTCACAACGCGAATCGCTGTCGGAATCGATTGCTGCGGGGTGCCGAACGTGCGCGCGTTCAGGATGTAGTCGCCGGGAGGAAGCAATCGCGGCTGATTCGGGTCGAGGCGCGTTGCCGATCCCGTCCACTTCGTCGACAACGAGTAGGACTCGTGCGGCGCGAGCGGTCGGACGTGCAACGCGAGCGAGCACGCCACCGGAACGACTTCGGGCCCAACCTCGACGCCGTCCAGCGTCGTGACGACGAATGGATAGAAGCCGCAGGCGTCAGGATAGACGGACGTCGAGTCGCTGCCAACGTTGAAAATGGTGACCGTCACAGTGACGGTGTCACCCGCGCGGAACGTGGAACGATCGATCGACGCCGTGACGGCAACCGGCGGGTTCGGTGCGGTCGTCTCCGTGCAACCGACGATTCCAACAAGCGTGGCGAGGAGCAGTGTTCTTCGCATTCAGCAATTCGAGGCAAGCGCGGCCGAAGGTGCTTTCAGCTGGGTGGACGTACTGCTGAACCTGCCGGTCTCGAAAAACTAAACGCCGTTCAGGCCGCCGACACAAGTCGCTGAATGCCACGGTTCTGCTCGCTCAGTGGGATTGCGCCGCGCGGTCGTTCTCGGCACGGTTCGTCCTGATCAACGTTCGCTGTCGCCTATATCAAACCAACGAACCCGACCAGTGAAATCATTCAATCCGTATCTCAACTTCGACGGTGACGCCGCCGAAGCCATGCGCTTCTACGCCAAGGCGCTTGGCGCGGAGCTCCAGATGCAGACGTACGCCGACGCTGGAATGGCGAAGCCGGGAACGGAGAATCGCGTCATTCACGCGTTTCTCAGCAGAGGTGAGGCGTGTGTCGTGATGGCGTCCGACATCCCGCCGGATTCGCCGTTCACACAGGGAAACAACTACTACATCAACATCGCCTGCGAGAGCGACAAAGAGATCGAAGATCTATTCGCGGCGCTGGCGGACGGCGGGAAGGTCGAGATGCCAGTGCAGGAAATGTTCTGGGGTGCGCGCTTCGGAATGCTGACCGACAAGTTCGGCGTGCACTGGATGTTCAACTACGAAAAGCCGAAGAACGGATAGCTCCGAGGCTACCGAGCGAGCACTGATTTCGCCGCGTAGTAGCCGCACATACCGTGGACGCCGATGCCCGGCGGCGTCGATGCTGAGCAGAGGTACACGCCATCCATCGCGGTCTTGTACGGATCGAGACTGGCGACCGGCCGGGCGAAGAACTGAGCGAAGTCACCAGCGCCGCCGCCAATGTCGCCACCAACAAGATTGGCGTTGCGGCGTTCCATGTCCGCCGGGAACATGACACTCTTCGCATCGATGCAGTCGCGGAAGCCGGGCGCGAAACGTTCGATCTGACTTTCGATCCGCTGCGTCATGTCGACGGTCGATCCGTGCGGAACGTGGCAATACGCCCACAGCGTATGCTTGCCAGCCGGCGCGCGAGTACTGTCGCACACAGTCGCCTGCACGGCGAGCACGTACGGTCGTTCGACGGAACGCCCCCGCCACGCCTCGCGCTCACCGAGGGCGATTTCTTCCATCGTGCCGCCGATGTGAATCGTCCCGGCGCCGGCAGACGCCTTCGCTCGCCAAGGCACGGGCTCGTTCAGCGCCCAGTCCATCTTGAACACCCCTGGCCCGTAGCGATACTTGTCGAGACGTGTGCGGTAGCGGGCCGGCATGCGATCTCCAGCCATTCGCACGAGCTGACGCGGCGTGACGTCGCAGAGTACGGCGCGCGCTGGCGGAAGCGCGGCGAGGGAATCAACGCGCATGTCGGTGACGATTTCACCGCCGAGCGAGCGGAGATACGCGGCCATTGCGTCGGCCACACGCTGCGAGCCGCCGCGTGTAACCGGCCAACCGCCGGCGTGTGCCGCAATGACTAGCGCGAGTCCGTAGCCGGCGGTCGAGAGTTGGTCGAGCGGCACCATGCTGTGCGCTGCAACGCCGGCAAACATTGCGCGCGTGCGTGCGTCCTTGAAGCGCGCGCGCGCGAGCGCCTCGGCCGATCGAATTGCGTGTCGTCCAAAGCGCGCCATCAGCAATGGATTGCGGACGCCAAACGGTCCGAGCATCGCATGCATCAAGTCGTCGGCGCGTTCGACGAATGGTTCGACGAGCCGACGATACGACCGTGCATCGGAGGATGACAGCGCCTCGACGGTCTCGTCGATCGATTGGCGAACGGCGATTGCAGTGCCGTCATCGAACGGATGCGCGAATGGCGCGGCCGGATGCGCGAGCTCGAGCCCGAAATCAGCGAGCGGAAGGCTCTTGAGAAAGGGCGACGCGAGCATCAACGCGTGGACCGTCGAACAGACGTCGTGCACGAAGCCCGGCTTTGTGAGCTCGGCCGAACGTGTGCCGCCGCCAATCGTCGACGTAGCCTCGTACACCCGAACCGAACGCCCCGCGCGGGCGAGTGTGATCGCCGCGGCGAGACCGTTCGGACCTGCGCCGACGACGATGGCGTCAAGCACGAGGCAATGAGCGAAAAAGTATTACAGAAGTCAGAAGTATCAGCGGTTGAACGGAACTTCCGAGATCCAATGGAATCCGCGACTCCGTTGGAGATATGTATCAGGATCGCGATACGACAGTTCGAGATGGACGGCGTGCCCATCCAACGTGCCATCGAGCAACATGCGATCCCTGGTCGGCCGCTGAAACGTAAGCGGTGAGAGCGTCTTGGCCGAATCGAACGCGGTGAGCTTCAGCGTTTTCGCCGTTGTATCCACGACGGAACCGTAGCTGACGAACGAGTCGTTCATGCGCTGGAAGGTCGCGCTCGTGGGGCGCTGGAAGATGACGCGGCGCCACCGCGTGCTGTCCGTCACGAGTGCCGGCCGCTCCTGACCGTCGACCGCCATCGCGTCAACTGTCCAGATCCCGTAGAACGGTGACTTCGGTGCGCCGTCGCCGTACCGCTTCCACGACTGAACGCCGGAACCGCCAAGGCACAGCACCACCCAAATGGCGTAACCGATCTGCGCGTTGCGAAGGCCGCGGCGTGTTCCGGGTGTAGCGCCGAGCGACGGCTCGGGACGAACATGCGTGGGCTGGCGACGAATGAAGAAGTCGAACAGTCGCGGTGCGTTTGGCGCGACGAGGAACGCGGACATCACAACGAGGTGGAACGCAAACAGCTTGACCGGAACATCGTAGGTCATGTTGAGCGCGAACACCTCGATGGTGTTCATGAGGCACATGAGTGCTCCGATTGGCGCCGTGGCTGGAATCAGCACCAGTAGGCCACCGCACACCTCGGCGAGTCCGACGAACGTCTCGTACGCGGGCGACGCGCCAATGGAAAACCATAGCACGCCCATTGGCGAAAAATTGCCGAATGGTTCGACGAGCTTTTGGAGCGTGCCGATCGGCATCTGAAGGGGAATGACCTTCACCATGCCGTAACTGAGCATGGTCGTGCCGAGCGCAAATCGCAGAAAAAGGCGGAAGCGGCGAAAGAGCTGAGCCTGATGCTGCTGGGTCGACACCGACGTCCAGATCACCGTGCTGACCACAGCCACCACCAGCAGCGTGAATCCGTGAAGGAAGTCGAACGTCCGGTCGCCGCTTCCAGTCGGTTGCGATGTAATGGTCTTAGCGATTCCGAAGACGTGCGCGCCAATCCACACGATGACATTTCGAAGTGGCGGAACGCCCTGCAGCAGGGGAAGATTCAGCCCGGGAAGTACGATCAGCGCCCCGAGCATCTGCGTCGTGAGAACGTACAAGCCGAAGTAGACCACGCCGAAACGAAACGCGGCGAGTGTGGCTGGATGCCAGGCCGAGGGTTCTGGCTCGGCGGAAATCGGCGGCGGAACGGGCCGCTCGTACTTCGATTCCGGGGCGATCTGGGTCGGAAAAGCCACGCGATTCGCGGATTGGGGGTTGGCAATACCGCCAGAGGCGCAAACATGACTCGGCGCACCGTCGGTCAGCAAGGAATGCCCCGAGCCCGCTAAATTTCCGGCATGGCCGAGATCATTCCCGTCAACTACGTCGACGACATCCTCCCGGAGTACGCCGGAACTCCGGTAGGACTCCTCCTCGAGTACCACAACCTCGGGCGCGCGAGAGGGTCGTCCATGACGCCGCAGCTGCTGATCGGCATGTGCATGGACAGCCGGAAGTCGCTCAGCATCCCTAACGACTTTGCCTTCGTTCTGCGGACAGCCGGCGCCAACATGCGTGACAACGAGTTCCGGATTTCATACGCCATCGCTGTGGGCGGGATACGCACGATCGTGTTGATTGCGCATACGGACTGCGGAATGGCGCGCCTCAATGAACGGCGCGAGCAGTTCATTCGTGGGCTGATGGACGCCGCGGGCTGGAACGAGGCGCATGCCGTCAAGCACTTCGAGGAGTCGGCGCCCAAGTTCGGATTCCGCGACGAAGTGGAGTTCGTACTTCGCGAGGCGGATCGCCTTCGGGCGATTTATCCGCGGATCGCGATCGCTCCGCTGCTCTACCGGGTCGAGGACGACCTCCTGTACCAGCTTCGGCCACAGGCTAGCTGAAACGACCGTCTCGTCGGGCTGTTTTGTTTCACCAAACTCTCAGATTCGTGACGGGTAAATGGCCACGCGAAAATGAGAATCCGCTAATCTTTGCTCGACCATATTGACCGCTGCGCCTGAGCGTCGTACTGTCTCAGCGTCCCGACAAGCCAGTCGATGCCAGAGCAAGACCGAACGCGAACGCTGCGGATCATCGCGCAGGATCCGAGCGTGATGCGGAATGGGCGGATCGTGACCGCCGAGGTGCAGGTGCCGGCGGAACTGTTGGTGGCTGGCCCGTGGGGGCACCGGGTTCAGGTCATCGACTACGACGCATCGAGCGACACGCTGTACAAGCCCGTTGCTCCCGGCGCGTACTCCGGGCCCAAGGGGACGTACACGGATCCGTATCGCCACGTCTCCGACTCACGCCTGCTGTCCGATCCGGGCTTTCACGCGCAGAACGTTTACGCAATCGTGATGCGCACGTTGGCGCGTTTCGAGTTTGCACTCGGCCGCCGTGTGAGTTGGGGTTTCCAGGCGCATCAGCTCAAGGTTGCGCCGCACGCCTTTGCTGACGCGAACGCGTTCTATTCAGGTCGCGACGAAGCGTTGGTGTTTGGGTATTTCCCGGCGCAGGACGGCTCGATGGTGTTCAGCTGTCTGTCGCACGACGTCGTCGCGCACGAAACGACACATGCGCTCGTGGACGGACTTCGCGAGCGGTTCACCGACCCGTCGTCGCCAGACCAGGCGGCATTTCACGAAGGCTTCGCCGACGTGGTGGCGTTGCTATCGGTCTTTTCGCTCCGTGGGATCGTCGACAAGCTGATCGACATCGACCCAACGGTGAGTCAGCGGTCGAGTGGAAAGGCGAGCCGGCTCATCGCGCGCGATCGCGTGTCGGCCAAGGCGCTCAAGAGTTCGATCTTCTTTGGACTCGCCGAGCAAATGGGCGCGGAGATGAGCGGTGTTCGCGGCCAGGCGCTGCGACGTTCGGTGAGCATCACGCCGTCGCCGAAATACTATTTGTCAGATCCCGAGTATCTCGAGCCGCATCGTCGCGGTGAGCTGTTGGTTGCGGCAATCATGGATGCCTTCGTGCGCGTTTGGTCGTCGCGTCTCGACTCGCTCGGTGACGTGGCGCGTGGGCAATTGGATAGAGCGCGTGTAGTCGAGGAGGGTGCTGCAGCGGCCGACTATCTACTGACGATGGCCGTTCGCGCGCTCGACTACACGCCGCCAGTGCAGTTGGAGTTCGGCGACTTCGTGAGTGCGCTGATCACCGCCGACACCGAGCTCAGACCGGACGACGGTTTGTATCAGTTCCGCGCCCATCTGCTCGACAGCTTCGCGCGATTCGGAGTGAAGCCGGCGTCGAAAGGAACGGTCGCTCAGCCGGGGTTGTGGGAATCGTCGCGCGGTGAACCATTCGTCTATGCGCGCACGCACTTCGAGTCGATGCTGCGCGACCCCGACGAAGTGTTCTGGTTCATCTGGGAGAATCGGAAAGCGCTTGGCGTGAAAGAGGGTGCGTTTGGCCACGTGCTGTCAGTGCGGCCGTGCCTGCGCGTTGCGCCAGACGGATTTCCGTTGCGCGAGACCGTCGCCGAGTTCTATCAGATCCTCAAGATTTCGGCAGCGGAGCTCGGGAGCGTTGGCCTCGTTGCGCCAGAGGGAATGCCACCCACGACGCCGGTTTCACTGTACGGCGGGAACGCGCTCGTGTTCAACGAATACGGGCAGTTGAAATTCAATATTCATAACAGCTTCGACGATACGGTTCGGCAGCAGCGCCGGTTGGACTATCTCTGGAAGTACGGTTTCTTCGAGACGACCAAGCCGGCGGCACAGCCATTCGCGGCCATGCACCTGCAGCGCGCATTGAATGCGACGCTCGAACCCGATAGCCGCGAGGAGTGGTAGAATGGCCGCGACAAAACCGACGAGCCTGACCCTTCGCGCATACCAGGTGGGATTCGGCGACTGCTTTCTGCTCACGTGGCACTATCCGCAGCGCGATCGGCACATTCTCATCGACTTTGGTAGTAATGGACAGCCGGCCGACGCGCCGAAGAACCTGCTCCTTCAGATTGCGAACGACATCAAGAAGGAGTGTGGCGGAAAGCTCGATGCCGTCGTGCTCACGCATCGGCACAAGGATCACATCGCCGGCTTCGCGACGCTGGCCGATGGAACGGGATCTGGCGACATCATCGCATCGCTGAAGCCGCACCTGATCGTTCAGCCGTGGACGGAGGATCCGAAAGCGCAGACGGACGCCAAAGAGGCGACGACCGTCTCGACGACCGCGCCGCAGGCATTCGTAGCATCGCTGGCGGCGATGCAGGATGTCTCATCCGGTGTTGTCGCCGAGGCGAACGCCCTCGCGAGCGCAGAAACCGCGGGTTGGCGGAAGCGCTTCTTCGAGGGGCTGGCGTTCCTGGGCGAGGAGGGAATCCAGAACGCGTCGGCGGTGAAGAATCTCCAGCGGATGGGCGAGCGTCATACGTACGTGTCGCACGGCAGCAAGCACGGTTTCGAAACGCTACTGCCGGGCGTGAAGGTGACCGTTCTTGGCCCTCCAACGATCAAGCAGTCGGCTGAGATTACCAAGGAGCGATCGAAGGACGCCGCCGAGTTCTGGATGCTCCAGGCGGCGGCCGGGCGACGTGTGGCGGCGAGCAGCGCCAAGGTCTTTCCGCGCGCCAAAACACTATCGACGAGGCGCCCGCCGCTCTACGCGCGCTGGTTCATTCCGCGCCTGCGGGCCCTTCGCGGGGACAGCCTGTTGAGCATCGTCCGAATCATGGATGACGCATTGAACAACACGAGCGTCATACTGTTGTTCGAAGTGAACGGAAAAGCGATGCTGTTTCCGGGCGACGCACAGATCGAGAACTGGGCGTTCACCTTGAAGGACGCGGCGCTCATGAAACGGCTTGCCAAGGTGTCGCTATATAAGGTTGGGCATCATGGAAGTCGGAATGCGACGCCGAAGTCATTGTGGAACAACTTTCTGAATCGTGGCTCGTCGACAAAGGCAGACCGCCTGCAGACAGTCGTCTCTACCATGGAAGGGAAGTACGGCAACATGGCTGAAGGCACCGAGGTTCCGCGTCAAACGCTCGTCGCGGCGCTCAAGGCCCAGAGTTCGTTCTTCACGACCCAGCAACTGAAAGCGACGACGCTGAAACAGGTTTTCGAAATTCCTCTCTAGGATCTTTTTGTGACTCACTCACGCTGTTACCGGGCTGCATTTCTGGCCCTGCTCATCGCCGGGTCGAGCATGGCGGCCCAGTCGTCGCCGGTCGGGTGGAAGCTGACGATGAACCTGACCATCGATTCCGGCGACGCCGCGCACCGATCGTCGATGGCGACGCGTCAATACGTGACCGACGGCAGGCTCCGCATGGAGACCGTACAGGTTTCCAACATGCCGCAAGGAGAGGCCGCCGAGGGCATGTATCAGATCATCAACGCCGCCGACAGCACGATTACGATGGTCATGACGGGGCAGCACACCGCGATGGTGATGCAGGTCGGGAGCGCCCTGGGTACGATTGCCACGCCGAAATTCGCCACGCACACGACACAGTCGCAGTTTGAGGATCTCGGCGCGGGCGATCGCATCCTCGGCCACGCGACGCACCACGTTCGCATCACCAGTCAGGCGACGGTCGATATTACGGTTGGCGGTACGACCTGCACCGGGACCGTGAATGGTGTTTCGGAAATGTGGATTGCGCCCGATGTCGACATTCATCGTGCTACCGAGTCACTGTTGGCGACAACGAACGCAGCGCTCGGTACCCAGATCGGTACGGCGCAATCGGCATCGAATTCATCGATCCCGAGCGGCACGCCGCTACGTACGATGAACCGAGTCACCAGGCCGAACGCGCAGGGGCGCATGATGACGGTGACAACGACGAGCGAGTATGTCGAGCTCGAGCACGGACCGCTCGATCCGTCCGTGTTCCAGGTGCCGGCAGACTTCCGCACGATGGACATGCGGAAAATGATGTCGAAGCTTCCGGCGGGAATGGTGGATTCGGCCATGCGCGCCGGGGTGGAGCGCGGTGCGTCCGCTAGCTCCAAGGCCATGTGTCAGGCGGTCGGTTCCCCCTGAGGTATCGTATCCGCGTCGCCATTGCGACGCTCGCTGCGCTGGCCGCGTGTCACACCGCGCCGCGCAAACCGAAATACGTTCCGCAAGAAGTCTCCGTCGTTCTCGGCGTTCAGGCGCCGGACGTTCGCGGTACGCTACGAGCGCTAGTCGATAGTGGCGCAGCGCCGGTGTGGATTACACCAGAGCGATGGAAGACCGTGCGCGCGCTGTACTCGCAGTACGAGTATGCGCCGCTATGGTTGGAGCCGGAGGGCATCAAGGACCGCGCGTCCGCGCTGCTCGCAGCGCTCGAGAGCGCGCCAGATCATGCACTCCGTACCGATGCGTATCCGATCGATTCTCTACGTCGATGGGTGAACGCGAAGCGACTCGATAGTGGTGCGACGGCGCAGACCATCGCGAACGCCGACATGCTGCTCACGGCAGCGTACGTCGGCTATGCGTCGGACATGCTCATCGGTCAGGTCGATCCTCGCACCGTTTCGCAGTCGTGGCACATTCCGGCGCGAAGCTCAGCGGTCGATTCCGCGCTCTTCGCAACGCTGCAGGATTCGTCGATGGCCGACGGACTTGGCGAGATGGCGCCGCAGGATTCAGAGTACGTGCTGCTCAAATCCGAATACGCGCGTTATCGAGCGATCGTCGCGAAAGGTGGATGGAAGCCTGTCGAAACCGGAATGAGCCCAGAAGAGCTCACCGAGCGTTTGACGGCAGAGGGCTACGAGATACCCGCCGAGGATTCGGTTCTCAGTGTGCTTGCGCAGTGGCAGAGCCGCCACAATCTCGAGCCGGACGGAAAGATTGGTCGCGGGACGTTCGCTGCACTGAATGTCCCGGCCGCGGAACGCGTGCGACAGATCGGCTCGAACATGGAGCGTCATCGCTGGCTGCCCCGCATGCTCGGCCAGCGCTATGTCTACGTGAACGTTCCGTCGTTCCGGCTCGACGCGTACGACTCGGGACAGCGCGTGTTGTCGATGAAGGTCGTGGTAGGCGCGGAGTACAACGGCCATGCCACGCCGGTCTTCAGCGACTCGATGCGCTACGTCGTGTTTCGACCGTACTGGAAGCCGACGCCGAACATTCTGAAGAGCGAGATTCTGCCGAAAATCGCGTCGGACAAGAGCTATCTCGCGCGGAACGACATGGAATACGGCGTGGAGAACGGTGCGCGCGTGTTGCGACAGCGGCCTGGACCGCACAACTCGCTCGGGCTCGTGAAGTTCTTGTTCCCCAACGAGTACAACATCTATCTGCACGACACGAATCAGAAAACGTTGTTCGACAAGGCGGCACGTGCTGCGTCGCACGGGTGCATTCGTCTCGAGCAACCGAACAAACTCGCCGAGTATGTGCTTGGCTGGACGCCTGACAGCGTGAAGACGTCGATGGAGGCGGGGAAGAACGACCGGTGGGTGTCGCTGACGAGCAAGGTTCCCGTGTACATCGTCTACTTCACGGCGTACGAGCGTGATCATCAGCTCTTCTTTGCCGACGACATCTATAAACGAGACAGTGGCTTGAAGGGACGCGTCGAGGTGGCAGCGCCGGAGTAGAGCGTCTTGCAAAATGCGGCGCGGTGATTTGCAAATCGTAGCTTTGTCATTGCGTGTGCAAATTCGAGTGTGAACGACGTCTCCACTGGGACGAATGTGGCGTTTCGAGCCACTAGTGGAGTTGTATGAGGAGTCGCTCACAATCGAGGGCCCGTGGTAAACCGCGTTCTTGTCTCGCTGCTGATCGGCATTGCGCCCGTCAGTGCCGTCGTTGCGCAGTCGGTCCAGGTTGGGACTGCCGCCACTGACGTTCCGGTGAAGAAGGTGATGTTGTTCTCCTCCGGCGTCGGATATTTCGAGCACGCGGGCGCCGTACGCGGGAACAGCGCAACGCAGCTGCGCTTCAAGACCACTCAGATCAACGACATCCTCAAGTCGTTGATGCTGCAGGATCAGGACGGCGGCCGTGTCGGTGTGATCACGTATCCGTCGCAAGATCCGCTGGCCAAGACGCTGCGAAGCTTCCAAGTCGACATCACTCGGAATCCGAGCCTCGCCGATCTTCTCAATCAGTTGCGCGGCGCGAAGGTAACGATTCAGGCGCAGGCCGAGCGGATGACGGGAACGATTCTCGGCGTCGAATCGCGCCGCAAAGCGATCGACAAGGGCGACGTCGTCGACGTGCCCGTGCTGAATCTGATCTCGGGCGCGAGCATTCGTGCCGTGGAGTTGCAGGCAATCAACAACCTGACGCTCGACGATGCTCAATTACAGGATGAGCTGTCGAAAGCGCTTTCGGCGCTCGTGGTGGCGCGCGATCAGGACAAGAAGCCGGTGACGATCAACTTCAATGGCGCTGGCGAACGGCGTGTGCGAATTGGGTACGTCGTCGAGACGCCTGTATGGAAGACGAGCTATCGCCTGCTGCTCGATGAAAAGGGAAAGCGTGGCAGGTTGCAGGGCTGGGCGATCGTGGAGAATCAGACCGAGAGTGATTGGAATGACGTCTCGCTCTCACTCGTGAGCGGGCGACCGATGTCGTTCACGATGGATCTGTACCAGCCATTGTATGCGTCGCGGCCGAACGTCGTGCCCGAGATGTTCGCCGGGCTTCGGCCGCAGGTGTACGATGCGGGGATTGGCGACGCGCGCGACCGCGTCGCGATGGCCGACGCCCCGGCGGTGCCAGCGCCCGCACCGGCGATGGGGACAGCGGGCGGGATGGCCAAGCGCAGAATCGGCTATGGGCCCGACGGCAAGCCGCTGCCGGTGCAGCTCGACGCAGTCGTCGTGACGTCGGACGTCGCCATTCATGGCGCAGCGTCGTTCTCTGCCGCTACGGTGGCCGCGATGGCATCGGCCACGTCACTCGGCGAGCTGTTTCAGTACACTGTGGGCGACGTCAGCCTGCCGCGCCAGAAGTCGGCGATGATTCCGATCATCACCGACAGCGTCGATATCGAACGCGTTTCGATCTACAATGCCGGCGTGCTCCGCACGAATCCGCTCAATGGCGTTCGCCTCACCAACTCCACGGGCAAGCATCTGCTCCAAGGGCCGATGACGGTGCTCGATCGCGGCGGCTACGGCGGCGACGCGCGCATCGACAACGTTCCGCCAGGCCAAGAGCGTCTACTCAGCTTTGGCATCGATCTCGACGTGACCGTGGACAACACGAAGTCGACGAGTACGGACGCCGTCGTGAGCGCAACCATCTACAAGGGCGCGATCGTTCTCAAGCGCCGGCTGGTGCAGACAGTCGAGTACGCGGCGGACAACAAGTCAGCGAAGGAGAAAATGCTCATCATCGAACACCCATTCTCCCAGGGATGGGCGTTGTTCGATACGCAGAAGCCGGCCGAGACGACGCCCGCCGTGTACCGGTTCAAGGGCATTGCTGCTCCCGGCAAGGTGACGACGCTCGCGGTCAAGGAGGAGCTGACGCAGTCCGAGTCTTACGCGCTGCTCTCAGCAGATGTCGGGCAGCTACTCAACTACACACGAACCGGGACGATTCCCACTGCAGTGCGCGACGCCATTTCCAAGGCGATTCGCATGCGACAGGCAATCGTCGACGTCGAGCGGGACATCAACACGCACTCACAGCAGGTAGGGCAGATAACTGCCGAGCAGAACCGGATTCGCGAGAACATGAAAACTGTGGCGCCTTCCACGCAGTATTACGAACGACTCCTCGCCAAGCTGAATGAGCAGGAATCGTCGATCGAACGGCTGCAAAAGGAACGCGAAAGCCTCGAGGCGAAGCGCAACGACCTACGCAGAGAGCTCGACGAATACCTCGCAAACCTGAACGTGATGTAAGCCGGGCGGACCACCTGGACGCTCGGCGAGATATCTTTCAACTCCCCGGGCGTCCACTCGCGATCCGTGCCGTTCCCAAATCCGTACCGCGGTCTCCGCGGACTGCCAACCGATGTGTGGATCATCTTCGCCACCACCCTCGTCAATCGCGCGGGGATGATGGCGTTGCCCTTTCTCGTGCTCTATCTCACGAGATATCTCCACGTGTCGGCACCGCTGGCTGGGCTCGCCATCAGTGCGTACGGCGTCGGCGGTCTAGTGACGGCCCCGATCGCCGGCCGTCTCGCCGATCGCATCGGGCCGTTCGCCGTGATGCGAGTGTCGCTCGCGCTCACCGGCGTGATCCTGTTGATCATTCCGCTCGTTCATACATTCGTCGCGGTCGTCGGCCTCACGTTTCTCTGGGCCGTCGTCGCTGACGCCGCGCGACCAGCAACGATGTCGGCGCTCACCGACACCACAAAGCCGGAGCAACGAAAGGCCGCGATCGCCGTGAATCGGCTGGCCATCAACCTCGGCATGAGCGTTGGTCCAGCACTCGGCGGATTTCTCGCGCAGGTGTCGTTCCCGCTGCTCTTCGTCGTCGATGGCGCGACCTCGCTCGTGGCAGCGGTCGTGCTATCGGCGCTCCTCTGGGTGCGTCGCAGGTCAACAGGCGGCGCAGAGCCAGAGCACGTCGTCGCCGCACGCGCGGCAGTGTTCGCGAAATCGTCCGTTGTGTGGCGCGACCGGACGGCGCTCACATTCTTCGCGACGTCGTTCCTGATGAATCTTGTATTCTCGCAGCACCAAGGGGCGATGCCGCTGACGATCGTGCGCGACCTGCACTATCCGGAATCGTTCTACGGCGGGCTGTTCGTGCTCAATACGCTCATCATCGTCGCGATCGAGGTTCCGCTGAATATTGCGATGGCGCATTGGGACATGCGTCGCACGCTCTCCCTGGCCATTGCGCTGGTGGCGATTGGATTCGGGGCGCTCGCCGTGGCTCAATCCCCGCTGGCGATAGCGGCGACTGTGGTCATCTGGACGTTCGGCGAGATGATTTTCTTCCCGACGTCCACAGCCTATGTCAGCGAGCTAGCGCCGCCGGGCCGAACAGGCGAATACATGGGCGCATTCTCGAGCACGTTTTCGCTCGCACTCATCGTCGGACCGTGGCTGGGGGCCGCGCTCCTCGATCGCGCGGGTGGAACCGTGACCTGGACACTGATGCTCGGCCTCGGTCTCGGGGCGGCGACGCTCGCGCTCTTCGCGCGAACGCGAGGGTCGAGCGTCGTTGCAGCGATTCCGGAGTAGCTACTCGTAACGAAGCGCCGCCATCGGGTCGACACGACTCGCGCGTCGTGCCGGAATGAAACCGGCGCCGAACGCTACCGCGGTGAGTGCGATGGTCGCGACCACGATCACGATGGGATCGTTGCCATTGAGTTGATACAAGAGCGACTGCGCGCCTCTGCCGATGGCTAGCGCGCCGACGAGTCCGATGATTCCGCCAACGAGTGTCATCAGACCGACCTGCTTGAGCACCATGCCACGCACGGCGCCACTGTTCGCGCCGAGCGCCATGCGCACGCCGATCTCACGCGTGCGCTGCGCGACGGAGTACGCGAGCACGCCGTACAGTCCGATCGCCGCGAGTAACGTCGCCAACGCCGCGAATGCCGCGGCGAGCGTCGAGATCATGCGATCCATGAAGACGTTTTCCTCGGCCTGCTGCGGAAGCAGCTTGAGTCGCTCGACCGGAAGGTTCGGGTCGAGCTTCTTGATCGTCGCGGGAATCGTGCGCAGGATCTGCTCCGGCGGCAGCGATGTCCGAGCGTAGAAGTAGTTCGTCTGCGGGCGTCCGGATTGCCGGTACGGAAGCACATAGACTGGCGGCACCGAGTTCTTCACCTGCGAGTATTTCGAATCCTTGGCTAAGCCGACGATCGTGATGTTGAGCGAATCGTTGTCGACCGACATGTGCTTGCCGACAGGATTCGTGCCCAGGTTGAATTTCTTGGCGAACGCCTCGTTCACGATCGCCACGCGTTGCGAGCCGACGCCATCGTTCAGCGTGAAATCGCGACCAGCGAGGAGGGGAACGCCGAGGACGTGAAAGTAGTTCGCGCCAACGGGGTTGTAGCGCGAGCCGTCGTCGGTGTCCGCGTCTTTCTGGAAGCCTTCGACGGAAACGCCGCGTCCCCAGTTGTTGCCGGCGAGCAGCGGGACCATGGCCGATGTCACCGCTGTGACGCCAGGCGTGGCCGCGAGCTCCTCCTCCACGCGTTGGAACAGCGCGAGTGTCCGCGTCGAGTCGTAGCCACTTCGAGTCGGCGAGATTGCGAACGTGACGACGTTGTCGATTTTGATGCCGAGGTCGACGCGCGCGATGTTGCGAAGACTCTTGATGAAGAGACCCGCCGAGATGAGAAGCGCCATGGAGAGCGCAATCTGCGCCGTTACCAACGTCGTGCGAAAACGCGCGGCCGCTCGGCTACCGGATAACTTGCCGGAGTTGTTGCGAAGCTCGGTGACGAGATCCGGGCGCGTGCTCTGAAGCGCGGGTACGATGCCGAATGCCAGGCCAGTGGTGAGCGACAGCAGCGCCGCAAAAACGAGTACCGGAATACTCAAGCTGAATTCCATCGTCGCGGCCACCATCGGCGGCAGCATGGCAGTGATCCCAGCGAGCGTCCAATGCGCGACGACGATGCTTACGATGCCGCCGAGTACCGCGAGCAGAATGGACTCGGTGAGCACTTGGACGATCAACTGGCGCCGTGTAGCGCCGAGCGACAGACGAACCGCCATTTCCATAGCGCGATTCGCAGCGCGTGCCAGCAGCAGATTCGCGATGTTGGCACACGCGATGAGCAGGACGATACCAGTAATGCCGAACAGCAGCGTCAATGGCGTACGCGAGCTCTTGATCGTCGAGCTCTGACCTTTGCGGCCGTCCGTCATCGTGACGAGCTTCGCCTTGAACTGCGTGAGCGACTTGGTGCTCATGCCCTTCTGAAGCGGAACCTCGACGTCGTTGATCAGCGTGCGGTAGACGCCGTTGACCGAACTCAGTCCCTGATCGAACGTCGCGCCCGGCTTGAGTCGCCCGAACAGGTAGACCCAATACGAATTGCGGCGCTGGTAGTCGTCGAATGACGGATTGATTCCGGCGCGCATGGTGAGCGGAACGAACACGTATGGACGCGAACCGAGCGTGGTCCCGGTAAATCCTCTTGGCGCCACACCAATGATCGTGAACTGCTTTCCGTTGATCGTGAGCTGCTGCCCAATCACATTCGGGTTCGAGCCGAGCTGCGTCTCCCAGTACGCGTAGCTCACGACGGCGACGAAGCTGCCAGCGATGGTCTGATCGTCTGCCTGCGTCAACAAGCGACCGAGCGCCGGCCGAATGCCGAGCACGGGGAAATACGATCCGGAGACGTAGACCCCGTCGCCGCTCACCGCCGTTTGGCCAGCCATGGCGACATTGACGCCAAAGATGGTGTGGCCGGCGATACCACTGAATGCCGTGTTCGCCTTCTCGAGGTCACGGAACATCGGATAGCTGAACACTTCGTCGCAGTCGCCGGCCTGACCGCACGAGTTCGATCCTCGAATGGGACCGGGCGCGGCGAAGTTGACGAGCTTCTCCGGCTGAGTCACGGGCAGCGGCTGGAGCAGCATCTCGTTGAACAGCGAGTAGATAGCCGCGTTGGCCCCGATGCCGAGGGCGAGCGACAGCACCGCGACGATCGTGACGAAGGGCGTTTTGAAGAGCGTTCGAAACGCCAGCTTCAGATTTTGCATCGTGTGTTCCCCGAGCCTGGTGGAGGGCGCCAGTTCGTTCGACAGGCTGATGGGGAGAAAGGTTCAAACCACCCGCGGCGCGACGGAGATGCCGTGACGACGATCTACGTACGGCATCCGATTGAGGACTACGCGCATTGGCGCGAGGCGTTCGACAGCCACGAGGCGAGGCGTCGCGAGTACGGGCTGACCGTGCAGCGTGTGCAGCGCAACGTCGATCGCCCGCTCGAGATCATCATCACGCTCGAGGCCGAGAATCTGACCCGGGCGCGGGAATTCACCGAGTCAGTGGAGCTTCATAAGGCGATGGTGAAGGCCGGCGTGGTGGGGAGGCCGGAGGTTTGGTTCGCCGAGGACATACGCTGAGCGCGAGGCGCACGCCGCACGCCTCACGCCGCAGGCCCTACTCGTATCTCAGCGCCTGCATCGGATCCACCTTGGACGCCTTCAGTGCCGGCAAATAACCGGCGCCGAGTGCGACGATCGTCAACACCACGGCCGACATTGCGATCACCGTTGGGTCGTAGCCCTGCAGCTCGAACAGCAACGACTTTGCGCCGCGCCCGATCGCGAGTGCAGCGATGATGCCGATGACGCCGCCGATCAACGTCATCACGCCAACCTGACGCAGCACCATCGCGCGGACGCTCGACGCATCGGCACCGAGCGCCATGCGGACGCCGATTTCGCGCGTGCGTTGAGCGACCGAGTAGGCGAGCACACCGTAGAGACCGACCGCGGCGAGCATCGTTGCCAGCAGGGCGAAGGCGGCCGACAGCGTGCTGATCATACGGTCCATGAAGACGTTTTCCTTCACCTGCTGCGGCAGCGTCTTGAGATTCTCGACCGGAAGATTCGGATCGAGGCGCTGAATCACGGCGGGGATTGCGCGCAGGACCTGAATCGGATCGGCGGCCGTGCGAACGTAGAATGCCATCGAGCCGACGGTTGAATCCTGCTTGTACGGCAACGCGAACAACGGCGGAGGCGGCTGCTTCACGTTGTTGTAGCTCGCGTCCTTGATGAGGCCAACGATCTGCACGTTGAGCGAATCGTTACCGCCATTGCTCATGAACTTGCCGACGGCATCGCGTCCGAGCCCGAACTTC
Source organism: Leucogemmata humicola (assembly GCF_055379415.1). Classification (NCBI taxonomy): domain Bacteria; kingdom Pseudomonadati; phylum Gemmatimonadota; class Gemmatimonadia; order Gemmatimonadales; family Gemmatimonadaceae; genus Leucogemmata; species Leucogemmata humicola. Next base: position 4,187,710 of record NZ_AP040875.1, on the reverse strand, counting down.
TTGGCGAACGCCTCCGTGACGACCGCGACCTTCGTCGTGCCCAACTGATCGGAGGGCGTGAACTCCCGACCGCTCAGCACCTGCATGCCCAGTGTCTTGTAGTAGCCCGGGCCAACTTCGTTGAAGCGCGCATTTGCATCCGTGTCTGGGCCCTTCTTGAAGCCCTGCACGGCGACGTCACTGCCCCAACTGTTGCCGGCGAGTACCGGCACTAGCGCGGACGAAACGCCCGTGACGCCAGGTATCGCTGCGAGCGCGTCTTCGACCTGACCGAAGAACTGGTGCGACCGCGCGTTCTTGTAGCCGTTGAGCTCGGGCGACAGACCGAAGGTCACGACGTTCTCCGTCTTGAATCCGAGATCGACCTTGCTGACGTTCTGCAGACTCTTCACGAACAGTCCGGCCGACACGAGCAGCGCCATCGAGAGGGCGATCTGCACCGTGACGAGCGAGTTGCGGAAGCGCGCCGCCGAGCGGACGCCGGCGAGCTTGCCGGAGCCGGCGCGCAGTGTCGTGACGAGGTCTGGCTTCGTGCTCTGCAGAGCGGGGAAGAGTCCGAACAGCAATCCCGTTCCAAGCGACAGCGCCGCCGCGAAGTACACGACGTTCCAGTGCATGGCGAAGTGCATCGACTGCGAAGCGTCGGGCGGCATGAGGGCCATCAGCGACGTCAGCGTCCACTGCGCGAACACGATGCTCACCATACCACCCAGTACGGCGAGAATCACCGACTCGGTGAGCAACTGCACCAGCACTTGCTTCCGCGTCGCGCCGAGCGACAGCCGCACCGCCATTTCGGTCGTGCGATTCGCCGCGCGCGCCAGAAGCAGGTTGGCGATGTTTGCACAGGCGATCAGCAGCACGATGCCGGTGATCGACATCAGCAGAATGAGCGGCGTCTTGGCCTCGCGATGCATGCTGCTCTGTCCGCGACGGCCGTCCTCGAGCGTCAGTTCCTTGGCCTTGAACTTCACCATCGTCGTCGCGCTCATGCCCTTTTGCAGCGGAGCTTCGACGTCGTTGATGATCGGCTTGTACACGGCGTTGATGGCCAATTTGGCCTGGTCCATCGAGACGCCGGGTTTGAGCCGGCCGAACAAATAGACCCAGTAGCTGCGTCGTTTGTCGAAGCCGTCGAAGCCCGGCGACATCGTGCCGCGCATGGTGATCGGAACGAAGACCGTGGGCGCGGTACCGAGCGTCGTGCCGTCGAACCCTTTGGGCGCAACCCCGATGATCGTCATCGTCTGACCGTTGATGACGATTCTCTGATCGATGACTTTTGGGTCGGCGCCGAGCTTTGTTTCCCAGTAGGAATAGCTCAGCACGGCGAGGAAATTTGCGCCGATGGTCTGATCGTCCATTGGCGTGAACAGACGGCCGAGCGCCGGAGCGACTCCGAGCACCGGGAAATAGGATCCCGAGACGAGCAATCCCTCGGTGTTCAGCGTCTGGTTCTTGTACGCGACGTTCGCCCCGAAGCTGCGGTGCGCTGCGATTCCGGTGAAGCCGGTGTTCCCCTTTTCGAGGTCGCGGAACATCGGGTAGGAGAAGACTTCATTGCACCCACCCGCCTGGCTGCACGACTGCGACCCTGGGTTAGGCCCAGGGGCCGCGAGGTTCACCAGCCGCCCCGGGTCGCGCGCGTCAGGGATCGGCTGCAGCAACATCTGATCGAACAGCGAAAAGATGGCCGCATTCGCGCCGATGCCGAGCGCCAGCGATAGCACTGCGACGATTGTGACGAACGGCGTACGGAAGAGCGTTCGGAATGCGAGCTTCAGATTGGTCATGACCGTCGAGTTGGAGGCACCGTCGCCCCTACGGAGGCGACCAGCCGAAGTTGCACGGGCCAGCCCACGTTAGATGCTCGCCGAGCTCAGATGGTTGCGTTTTCGTTTTGACGGCGGGATAAAGGCGGGAAGCGCCGCGGGACGAGACGTCTCCGCGCGACCGCTGGCAATACTGCCAAACTGCGGCAGTATTGCCTCGGCTCGCGCTCCGACGTCTCGTCCCGCGGCGCTTCCGTTTTAGGGGCGCGCGAACGTAAACGCCATGCGCGTCAGGCGCGGCGAAATCGGTAAGCACGCGCGAACATCGCCGGGCATGTTGCTCGGGGCGCGTTGCAGAGTGTGGGCGCGCGCACCGTCGCGCAGAGGCGCGCCCGCGCCACACGCCTAGTACATCAGGAAGCTGGGTGGGAGCTGCGGGGAGGCGGTGTCAGAGCGCGGGCCAGTGGCAATTCTGCCGGCAGTTTTGGCAGGATTGCCCAGGTCGCGCGGCGACACTGCCTTCCCGCGGCGACCCGGCGAAACAATCTCAGCGAATAATCAGGGGGTGTCCCCCGGGCACGCCGCCGTATTGGCGGCGCCGCCACGACCACCGCGACCGCCCCCGGCTTGAACCGCAGCCGCGCCGCCGCGCGGCCAAACGTTGTCGCTCGGATCCCGATCAGGGAAACGGCAGCCCGGATCGAGTTGCACCTTCTCGACCGCGCGACCGCCAAAGTCGAGCTCGGCACGGAAGGTTCGCGATCCGTTGAACCACACATCGACCGGATAGGTGACGATCGCCGTGTGGTCGTTGATCATGCGCGCGTTGCGCATGGAGGTCGCCCCTGATCCCGCGCCGAGATCCACGCGCAGGACAACCGGCGACGGCATCGCGCCGGCCTGATGCACCGTTACAGTTGTGCGACCGCCACTCGTGCTCACGGACTGAATCGATCCTTCGACCGACTCCGTCGTGAACAGCCAGTAGTACCAGAACCAGCCAAGGTCGCGCTTGAGCGCGTTGCTCATGAAGAACATGTAGTCCCACGGCGCGGGATGCTTGAAGCGCCAGGTCTTCATGAACTCCGACTGCGCGCGCCAGACCGTCGTGTCGCCAACGATTCCGCCGAGCATCGACAGCATCAGCGGCGTCTTGCTATACGCCTGGAACGAATAGCTCGGGCCGCCGTAGTTGGCGTCCCACATCAAAGATCCCTCATGCTCGTCGCCGCTCGTGCGACCGTAGCTCTGTCCCGGACCGTTGAGATTCGGCGGCTGGTGCGCGGCGTCGGCGGCCGAGAGGATGTTCATGTACTGATTGAATCCTTCGTCCATCCAGCCGTACCACGTCTCGTTGTTGCTCACCATCATCGGCGCCCACATGTGCTCCGTCTCATGGTCGGCCGGGCCGTCGTTCGACATCACGAACATCGGGTATTCCATACCGTTGTCCGGTCCATCGACCATCGTGTGCTGCGGGAACGCATCGGGCATCAGCAACTTCGAATAGAACTCCAGCGCGTGGCGAAGGATGGGACCGGAGTTGGCGAACTGCTGGGCGCGGCCGGGCTGGAAGTACACGTGGACCGGAATCGGGCCGCGTCCAGGAATCGTCGCGCGCGTCGCTTTCCATACGAAGTTCTTGGCCGTGGCCCACGCAAAATCGTTCACCGTGTCGGCAACGAAGTGCCACGTCAACCGATCGCCCGGCGCTGTCGCGCGGCCAGCCCCCGACTCCTCGGCGCCGACAATCGTGCGCATCGAGTCGGACTCGAGCACATGCGCCAGGCGCTCGCGCGCCACAGGCGTCAGCACTTCGACCGGATTCTTGAGCACGCCGGTCGATCCCACGACCCAACCGGCGGGCACGTCGAGACTGACGTCGAAGCGCCCGAAGTTGTTATAAAACTCTGAAGGGCCGAGATAGGGATCCGTGTCCCAGCCGCGAAGGTCGTCGTACACGGCGACGCGCGGATACCACTGCGCCACCTGATAGAGCGTGTCCCCCCAACGGAACGTCATGCGATGTCCCTGTCCCGGGCCGCCGGCGAGCTTGTAGTTCCATTCGACTTCGATCCGTGCCGTGCCCTTCGGAGCGATTGGCGTCGGCAGTTGAATGCGCGCCGACGTCGTTCTGATTCCGGTCACGAACGGGGTCGTTGGTGCGGCCGGCGCGCCGGCGCCACGTCCACCGCGCCCAGCGCCCGCTGGCGGATTCATGTCGACCGAGGCTCCGTCCACGACGAGCTTCGTGATCCGCATGCCGTCGGTATTCTCGGCCGGGATCGAGGCGCCGCGCGGAACGTCGCCGCGGAAAATGTTCTGATCGAGGCGCATCTGAATCGACGAGAGCGCCGAGTCGCTGTTGTTGCGAAGCACGATCGTTTCGCGGCCAGCGAGAGTCGATGTCGACTGATCGAGGCGCGCGTTGATCGTGTAATCCATCCACAGCTGCCAGTACTTTCGCCCCGGCCGTCCCGTCGAGTCGCGTGTCCCCTCGGCGAAGGCCCGCCGAATCATGTTCGTCATGGGGAAGTCGCGTCGAATCGCCCGTTCGGGGGTCGATCCGGTCGCCACATTCGCGCTCGGAGCGCCGCCGGGGGCCTGTTCAGGGCTAGGCGAGGAGCTGCCAGACTTGGCACACGCGACGCCGATCGCCGTGATGGCGGTCGCGACGAGAACTCGACGAATCATTTGGGAGCGGAAGAGGGAAGCCGTCAGGGAGCACTGCATTATGTGTGGCCGCGCTCACTAATAGAAGCCTCTTCGGGAGCGTGCCCAGAGGCCACTATTGACAGGTTCGGCTTTGGGCAATATTCTACCGTCACAATTGAAGTTGTACGTGGTCATTTGCCGCCTATTGCCGCCACGCTAAATAATGTGCTAAAACGCGACGCGCCCGGCGGCCATCTCTTCCGCCCGGGCCATTTCGTTTTTCGGCCCGATTTCCATCGGCGCTCTTTAGCGCCGACGCGACCTCGGCGCCCCGAATGCACAGGCAGTGGCACTCGGCGGCGCGCATTTCTACGAGGAGGTCGTGGTGAGTCGCATTGTCGCGTCGGAAACGGAACTCGAGCTTCCCCCATACGAGGTCATTGGACCGCGCGGAGCGCCTGTCGTCGTCGCGCTCGGCGGGATCTCGGCGAGCCGCCATGTCTGCGCGAACGCCGTCGACGGCCGTCCCGGTTGGTGGGAGCCTGTCGTCGGACCGGGGCGCGCGATCGATACGGCGCAGCATCAGGTGCTGAGCTTCGACTACGTCGACGGCGGCCGTGGCAGCGACGGTCGGCCCGAGCGCCGGGTGACGACGCACGATCAGGCTGACGCACTCGCCGCGGTGCTCGACGAGATTGGCGTCGCGCGCGTGCAGGCGATCGTCGGCGCATCGTACGGCGGCATGGTCGCGTTGGCGTTCGCCGAGCGATATCCGCATCGTGTCGAATCGCTCGTCGTGATCTCGGCGCCCGACGCACCGCATCCGATGAGCACTGCGCTTCGTTCCGTACAGCGACGCGTCGTGGAGTTGGGACTCGACAACGGCTGCGCGAGTGATGCGTTGGCGTTAGCGCGCGCGTTGGCGATGACGACCTATCGCAGCGCCGGCGAGTTCGCCGAGCGCTTCGACGCGCGTCCCTCGAGCTGTACTGCGAATGACGCGGTGTTTCCAGTCGAAGAGTATTTGCTTCATCACGGCGAGCGCTTCGCCGCCACGTGGCGCCCAGAGCGTTTCCTCGCGCTGTCGCTGTCGGGCGATCTACACCAGGTGGATGCGTCGGCGATTCGGACTCCCACGCTCGTCGTGGCGGCCGAAGGCGACGCGATCGTCCCGCGAATTCAGTTGGAAGCGCTGGCGGCCAAGCTCGGCGGCCCCGCACGACTCGTCGATCTGCCCACGACTACGGGCCACGACGCTTTTCTCACCGAACCGGCCGCCCTCGGCGCCATTCTGACTTCAGCCCTCAACACGAGCATTCTCTCATGAGCGACCGCGGCCACTTCACTTCGACGACGCGCGCGGTGCGCGCCGGAATCGCCACTGATCGTGAGCACGGCGCCGTGGTGCCACCGATTCATCTCTCGTCGACGTTCGCCTTCGAGGGATTCGGCGCACCGCGGAAGTTCGACTATACGCGCAGCGGCAATCCCACGCGGTCGCAGCTCGCCGACGCGTTGGCCGATCTCGAGGGCGGTGCAGGCGCGGTGGTCACGAATACCGGCCTGTCGGCGGTGACACTCACGCTGCAGTTGCTCTCGCGCGGCGACACGATCGTTGCGGCGCACGACTGCTACGGCGGAACGCAGCGTCTACTTCGCTCGTTGGCCAAGCGTGGCTACTTCGAAGTGGTGTTCATCGATCTCACCGATCCGAGTAGCGCCGCGGTGATCGCCGAGCGAAAGCCGCGCCTCGTATGGGTGGAGACGCCGAGCAATCCGCTGCTGCGCATCACGGACATCAGCGCAGTTGTCGCGGTATCGCACGCGGCGGGCAGTCTCGTCGTGGTCGACAACACGTTTCTGTCGCCGGCGTTGCAGCAGCCGCTGTCGTTCGGTGCGGACATCGTGCTGCACTCGACGACGAAGTATCTCAACGGACACAGTGATGTTGTCGGCGGCGCCGTGGTGGCTGCGGACAAGACGCTCGCCGACGAACTGGCGTGGTGGGCCAATTGTCTTGGCGTCACGGGCGCTCCGTTCGACAGCTACCTGACGCTGCGCGGTGTGCGCACACTCCACCCGCGCATTCGCTCGCACTTGGAGAACACGGCTGCCGTCGTCGACGCGCTTTCTCGTCACCCGGCAGTCGAGCGCGTGTACTATCCCGGACTCGCCGATCATCCGGGACATGCGCTCGCGTGTACGCAGCAGCGCGGTTTCGGCGCGATGGTGAGCTTCGAGCTCGCGGGCGGTGTGGAATCTGTGAAGCGCTTCGTGCGCGGCCTGGAGTGTTTCACGCTGGCCGAGTCGCTGGGCGGTGTGGAGAGTCTGATTGCGCATCCGGCAACGATGACGCACGCGTCGATGGACGCTGAAGCGCGGGCGGTCGCCGGGATCAAGGAGTCGCTGCTGCGACTGTCCGTTGGCATCGAGGGTTCGGATGATCTCGTGCGCGACCTCGTGACGAATCTCGACGCGGCGGTGGTGACGCCTTCAGTCGTCGTCGCGCGCGACATCGTCGATACAACAGCGCAGGAAGCAGTCGACGTCGTCGTGCTCGGCTTTGGCGCGATCGGCCGTGAGCTCGTCACACAGGTTGGTGCATGTGACAGCTGGGGCCCGTCGGGTGCACGCGTCCGCGCGTTGATCGATCGGAGCGGCTACATCGCCGACGATGATGGATTCACGACGGAACGCCTGGCTGAGCTGTGTGAGGCGAAGTCGAATGGGCAGCCGTTGCGCGAGGCGGAGGGCGGCCATGCTGTGTCTCCAGCGCGCGCCCTCGAGGCGATCGTGCGCGGCGGAGGTTTGTCGTCACGGCGCATTCTCGTCGATGCCACGCCGGCGGATACGACGGAGCTACTGACGGCCGCGTTGACGAATGGCTTCGATATTGTGCTGGCGAACAAGGTGCCGCTTGCGGGTGCGCAGGTGTCGGTCGACGCGTTGCAGGCTCTCGCACGTGAGCACGGTCGTCGAATACTCAACGAAGCGACGGTCGGTGCCGGTCTGCCGGTCATCGATACGTTGAACAAGCTTCTCGAAGCGGGCGACACCGTGCTGTCGATCGAAGGATGCCCGTCGGGCACGCTGGGTTTTCTGTTCGGCGCGCTCGGACGCGGTGAGCGTTTCTCGACGGCGTTGCGCGCGGCGATCGATGCGGGATACACGGAGCCGGATCCGCGCGTCGATCTGTCTGGCGTGGACGTGGCGCGGAAAGCGTTGATTCTCGCGCGCGCGATTGGATTTCGCGGCGAGCTCTCTGATGTGTCGGTGGAGTCGTTGCTGGCGCCGGAGTGGAACGCTATTCCGTTGGATGCGTTCGTGTCGCGGCTCGAGGATCTCGATGTTGCGTGGGACGTTCGTGTGGCGGCGGCGCGCAATGCGGGCAACGTGCTTCGGTATCGCGCGCGGGTAACGTCGCGGTCGATCAGTGTGGGAATTGTCGAGACGCCGGCGCACGGTCGGCTGGGCGCGTTGGAGGGAACGGACAATCAGTTCACCTTCACGACGGCGCGCTATCACACGCAGCCGCTGGTGATCACCGGGCCTGGCGCTGGGCCCGCAGTGACGGCGGCGGGCGTGAACAACGACATTCTGAGTCTTCTGGCCAGCGGTTCCGCGAAGTCAACGCGGGCGGCCAAGCTCCCGAGTCGATAATCAGAGATTCACCACGAAGATCACGAAGGCCACGAAGGACTGCCACGCATAGGCATCTTCGTGGCCTTCGTGTCCTTCGTGGTAACATGGCCCGTTGACGCTGCGGCACAAGTTTTCGCGCAACGGGGCGCGAGCAAATTCGCCCTTGACAGGTGATGTGTAGAAATCCTACCTATCAGATAGGTAGGATTTCTACCCATCACCGTACACCGAGGGCACGTCGTGGCCAAAGATCCAGAAGCGCAGAAGAGCGAGCTACTGAAAGGCACGCTCGACATGCTCGTGCTGCAAACGCTCACCGTGCGGCCGTCGCACGGCTACGCGATTGCGCAGCAGATCGAAGCGCTGTCGGACGACGTGCTGCGAATCGAGCAAGGCTCGCTCTATCCGGCGCTCGAACGTCTCCAGAAAAAAGGCTGGATCACTTCGAAGTGGGGTCAGTCACCCACGGGGCGCCGCGCGCGCTACTACACACTCACCGCCGCCGGGCGAAAGCAGCTCGGCAACGAAATCTCGAGCTTCGACGTCATGCTCGCGGCGATCAACCGCGTGCTTCGTCGCGTCTAGGAGGCGATCATGTCGCTCTTCGATTCGATTCGCTATCGCCTGCGCGTGCTGTCTCGGCCGCGCACGCACGAAACGGAGCTCGCCGAGGAAGTTGATTTCCACGTCGATCTCGAGACGATGCAGCGCGAGCATGCCGCGCACGGCGATCTGACGCACGACGCGGCGCGGTCCGCTGCGCGGCGTCGCTTTGGAAACAGCACCTACTATCAGGAAGAATCGCGACGCGTCTCCGGGCTCGCGTTCTTCGACGTGCTCGCACAGGATGTCCGCTTCGCGCTGCGAACGTTCCGCCGAACGCCGGCGTTCACCGCGATTGCCATCGGCACGCTCGCGATCGGCATTGGCGCGAACACGGCGATTTTCAGCGCGGTCGACGGCCTGCTCTTACGTCCGCTTCCGTTTCGCGCGCCCGAGCGACTCATGAGTCTCGCGCTGACCGTGCCGCCGACGACGGCCGGTCGCAGGACGGACAACATTCCCTGGTCGTACCCGAAGCTCGAAACGTTTCGTGGGGCGCAGGACGTCTTCACCGACCTGACGGCGTGGTTCGGCGTTCAGAGCACCATCCGCGTCGCCGACGACGCAATTCGGACGTCGGGCGAGTTCGTCGATTCGCACTATTTCACGACACTGGGCATCACGCCGGCGCTCGGTCGCGCGATGGTTCCGACCGAGAACCGCCCCGGCGGTGCGGCGGTGGTCGTGATCTCCGACGAGCTATGGCGCACGTCGTTCAACGCCGATCGATCGGTGATTGGTCAGCCGCTCACGATCGACGTTGCAACGTTCACGATCATCGGAGTGGCGCCCCCAAAGTTCGCCGGCGTGAGCGGGCAGGCGCAGTTCTGGATTCCGTTTCTGAGCAGTCCCGCGGCGTGGGACAAGCTCAATTTTCTCGATCCGTATCAGCACGCATTCTACGTGATCGGACGTCTCGCGCCCGGTGTAACGCCGGAGCGCGCGGCCGCGCTCTCTCGTGAGCTCGGCCCACGCATCGACCAACAGTTTCCCGACCACGGACCGCGTGTGCGACATTGGGGGGTCAGCGCGCGCACGCTCGACGAGACGCGAATCGATGAGTCGGACCGTCGCAATCTCTTCCTTCTGTTCGGTGCGGTCGCGATGGTGCTTCTCGTCGCGTGCGCCAACGTCGCGAATCTGTTTCTCGTGCGGGCAGCGAGCCGCCGCCGCGAGATTGCCGTTCGACTCGCGATCGGTGCGTCGCGCGTGCGCCTGGTGCGACAACTCCTCGTGGAAAGCCTGTTGCTTGCGCTCGCCGGCGGCGTCGCGAGCGTTGCCGTCGCGGCCGTCGGGGTACGGGTAATCTCGGCGGCGCGGCCGGCGTTATGGGGCGATCAAAGTGCCAGCGGTGTGGGCACAGTATTCGTAGAGCCGTTTCAGCTCAACATGTCAGCGTTCGCGTTCGCGGGCGCGATTGCGATTGCCACGGGGATTCTCTTTGGCCTCGCACCCGCGATTCAGGCGACACGTCCGGAGCTGACGGAATCTCTAAAGACCGAGTCGGGTACGGCGATGCGTTCGGTCGCGCGCCGGATCTCGCTCCGCGATGCGCTGACGACGTTCGAGATCGCACTCGCGGTCGTGCTGCTCGCCGGCTCGGGAGTTCTCGTTCGCAGCCTCGTGCACCTGGTCGCCGTGCCCCCGGGATTCGAGCCGAGTGGTGTGCTGACGATGCGCGTCAATCGCGCCGCGGCGTGGTCGCGCGATTCGATCACGCGGTTCTACGACGTGGCCATCGATCGCCTGCAGTCCGTTCCCGGCGTGACGAACGTCGCGATCGCCGATTGCGCGCCGCAGAGCGGGGGGTGCGCCGGCGGTGGCATGGTGGTTCTCGATGGAGTCGCCGGCCCACGAAACGCAGACGCGGGAACGCACTGGGTCACGCCGGATTGGACCTCGGTCTTGCGAGTTCCGCTGCTTCGCGGGCGGTCGATCGCGCCGAGCGACATCAGGGGCACGCCTCAGGTGGTCGTTGTGAGCCGGACGGCGGCGCGCGAGTTCTGGCCAAACGAGGATCCGATCGGCAAGCGCCTCGTGCTTCAGGCGCATGACACGGCTCGTGTCGTCGGTGTGGTGGGTGACGTTCGCTACTACGGGCTTCGCCAAGACCCCACGCCAGACGTCTACGTCTCGTACTACCAGTTTCCGATGAGTTTCCGCATGATGATCATGTTGCGCACGAGCGGTGATCCCGCGAGCGTGACGGAGGCGACACGCCGTGCGTTGCGCGTGGCGGCGCCGGGTTTTCCGACGTACAACGTCGCGACGCTGGAAGAACGGCTCGGCGGTGCGCTCGGCCAAACGCGATTCTTGGCGCAACTGCTTTCGCTCTTCGCGGTCCTCGCCCTCGTCTTGGCGATGATGGGCACGTATGGCGTGATCTCATATGGAGTCGCCCAGCGCACGCGCGAGATGGGCGTTCGACTCGCGCTCGGCGCGACCGGCGCGGACGTCATTCGTTTGGTGGTGCGACAGGGCATCGTCCTTGCCTTCGTCGGAGCTTTGATCGGTGTTCCGGTCGCCCTGGTCGCGTCGCGTTGGCTCCGATCGCTGCTGTACGGTGTCGAACCGGGTGATCCGGTGACACTCGCGGGAATCGCCGCGATTTTGTTCGTGGCGGTGGTTGTGGCGAGTTGGGTTCCCGCACGCCGGGCCGCATCGGTGCCGGCGGTGGAAGCGTTGCGTGGAGGTTGAGAATTTGAACATGCGTTCAGATATCGCGTTCGTTCCGATTCGAAAGCAGCGGCTGTCCGATGAGCTCGTGCTGCGGATCGAGGGTTCCATCGAGGCCGGACAGTTTTGCGCGGGCGATCGCTTTCCGACGATCGCGGAGATGGCGCGCCGGTTCGACGTCGGCGTGGCGACCGTGCGCGAAGCGCTCACGCGGCTCGAGGTGATGGGCGTCGTGGAAATTCGGCATGGCTCGGGCGTATACGTGAGTGGCGGGAAAACGAGTCGGCGCGCAGGCTGAGTGGCGATTTCCACGATTGCCGAAGCGGAGTAGCCGAGCCGCGGGGCGCGGCGCATGTTCATCGCATGCGCCCACTCACAATTGTCCTCGCCCTCGGCCTCGCGGTGCCTGCCGCGCTCGCGGCCCAAACGTCGTCGGAACTCACCGGAAAGATCGATCAGGTTTTTGCCAGGTACGCCGGCACTCCGGGGTGTGCGGTTGGCGTGGCCCGCAACGGCCAGCCGATGTACGTCCATGGCTATGGTCTGGCGAACCTCGAGTACAGAGTGCCGCTCACCGACACCACGGTCCTCGAGAGCGGCTCTGTCGCGAAACAGTTCACGGCGGCGGCCATTGTGCTGCTCCAGTTGGACGGCAAACTCTCACTCGACGACGACATCCGAAAATACCTGCCAGAGGTGCCGAGCTTCGGAGGGCAGAAAATCACCATTCGCAACCTGCTGACGCATACGAGCGGGCTGCGCGACCAATGGGGATTGCTCGGGATCGAGGGACGCGGCCCGGGCACGCAGGTCCATTCGCCGGCAACGACGCTGGATCTGATCGCCCATCAGAAAATGCTCAACTTCCCGGTTGGGTCGGAGTACCTCTACAGCAACTCGGGATACGCGCTCGCCGGGCTGATCGTCGAGCGAGTGAGCGGCAAGTCGCTCGACGCGTTCTCGCGAGAACGGCTTTTTCGTCCACTCGGGATGACGCACACGCAGTGGCGCGACGACTTCACCGAGGTCGTGCCCAATCGCGCGACAGCATATTCGGGCACGCCGGCCGACGGTTTCCACACCGACATGCCCTTCACCAACATGATTGGGAACGGCGGGCTTCTGAGCACGATGGGCGATCTGCTCAAGTGGAACGAGAACCTCGACAATCCAAAGGTGGGAGGACGCGCGTTCGTCGACGCCATGCAAACGACGATGCGTCTCACCACCGGTCGATCGATCACCTACGCGCTCGGCGTGATCGTGACGAACTATCGTGGCGTTCGTGAAGTGAACCACAACGGGTCGACTGCTGGATATCGAACGTATCTGGCGCGTTTTCCCGAGCAACACGTCTCGATCGCCGTCTGGTGCAACTACGCGCGTGCCAATCCCACGGCGCTCGGGCATCAGGTTGCGGATCTCGTGCTGACGTTCGCACCGACAACTGCCGCGCAGGCGAAGGCGGAGCACGTCGACATTCCCGCGTCTGAAGTTGCGCGTTGGCCGGGAACGTATCGTGACGCGTTCACCGATCAGACGATCTCGTTCGGGACCGCCAATGGCTCGCTGACCAGCGGGAGCGGCCAGAACGCGCAACAGTGGGCCGCACGGGGCGGCAGCACATTCGCGTCGTCGATCGGCCAGGCGACGTTCGGCGGCGAACGCGGGCGGCGGACAATGGCTCTGGTTCGACCGTCGGGCGACACGTCTCGCTTCGTCGAAGTGCGCACGGCTGCCGCGACGATTCCGGTGAACGACTACGTCGGCGAGTACACGAGCGATGAGCTCGACGTGCGTCTTCGCATCGTTGGTCGAGGCAGCAAGCTGTTTCTGCTTCGTCGTCCGGCCGATGAGTTCGAACTGACGCCGTCGTATGTCGACGATTTCGAGACGCCCGGCGGTGAGCTCGGAAGCATTCGCTTTTCACGCGACGCCGGCGGCAAGGTCACCGGCCTCGCGTTCTTCGCTGGCCGAGTGTTGGACGTTCGCTTCAAACGAGTTACGACGAAGTAGCAGCATCGGCCGAGTCCGCTGCCAATTCGTTAAACAACCGTCGCGGCATGGATTACGCACTCATGGGTGTCGGGCACGCCGCACACCCACGATGTCGAGAGAGCTGGATCCCATGGCCGAAAAGCAACCAGCGCCGGACGTCAAGGCGCTCGAAGATTCGTACAAGATCGTTGGAGAGCTGCGCGAGACCGAAGGCGTCCGCAAATACATGGCGACGCGTCGCGACGACGGGACCGAGGTCATCATTACGTTGTTCTCGGCGCCGCGCGGCGGGGCGAACAATGAACTGTCGCACTTCGCCGCGGATGTGCAGTTGCTGTCGAGTCTATCGCATCCGGGTATGGCTCGAGTGTATGAGTCGCGATGGCTCGGCACCGGCACGCTGGCGGTGGTCACGGCGCGCGTGCAGGGAACGACGCTCGCCGAAGCGCTGAAAGCTGGCGAGGCATTCAGCAATCCGCGCGCAGCGGTGGTGTTGCAGGAAATCTGGGGCGTGCTGGATTGGGCGCGAGCGAGCGGCGTCGTTCATCGCGGCGTCACCCCGGACAACGTGTATTTCGCGCCGCAGTCGCAGCACGTGAGCGTCGTCCTCGGCCCCATGCCGATTCCTGTCGAGGGCGTGAACGACGTGAACGGTGACGCGCGCACCATCGGGGCGCTCGCGTGGTCGATGCTCACTGGCAAGGCGTTCGTTGCCGAGGCTACTGGGCAGCCGCTCGAGGAGCTTGCACCGAATCTCGCGCTTCGCGTCGTCGATGCGACCGAAGCGATGGTGCACGGCGCTCGCGACGATCAGCAAGAACCCGATGTGCCGACGTTCGTCGGCATCGTCGCCGCGGGCGATGTGCTCAAGCAGGCCGAGGTCGAGCTAGCGGCAATGAAGGAGGAGTACGAAGAGCAGCATCGCGTCGCGATCGCGCAGTGCGAGAATCACCGTCTCGAAACCGAGCAGATGGCAACGGAGCAATCCGAGATGTTAGCCACCGAGCGCGCGGATTTCGAACAGACGATGAGCGACCACCAGAAAGAGCTCAGCGAGGTCCGTGACGAGTTGCAGCAGCAGATGGCGCTGCTCGACAGGCGGATCAACGAGTTCGAGTCGCGTCGCGGAGCCATTGCGCGCGTTCGCGAGGAGCACCAGGAAGAAATGGCGGCGGCGCGCCGTGCTCGCGAACAGGCGGCCGCGGACGCAGATGCGGGGATCGCACGCGATGCGCGCGAGGCGCTGCGAAAAGAGCAACCCGACATTCGTAGCATCGTCGGTGCACCGCGCAAAGTAGTGTTGCCCAAGCGAGCGGCGCCTCCAGGCGCGCGGCGACGCTGGGCCGTTCCCGTCGCGGCGGGCGTCGGTCTGTTCTTGCTGGCCGGCGCAGCGGTAGGCGGCGTGTTCTATGTGCGCGGCCACGGCATGCCCGGACATACGGTGGCGACAACGCCGGTGGGGCCTGTGTCGCGATCTGCAGCGGGAACGGTGGTGCCTGGTGCGTTCACTCCGGCGCCCGCACCACGACCAGATTCGGTGGCGAACCCCGCGGCCGTTCAGCCAATCGACACCGCATCATCGCAGCAGCGCGCAACGCCGCCGCGCGACAATACGCCGAGTCAGGATGCTCCGCCGAAACGTCGCGTGGTTCAGAAGCCGGCTGTGGACACGAACGACCAGGCGCCCGAGCGTGTCGTTGCGCCGAACCACGATTCTGCGCGGGCTGACTCTGTGTGGGCGAGGACGGATAGCGTGGCGCGCGCCGACAGCATGCGTCGTGAGTCTGCGCTGCGCGACACGGCTCGACCGGACACCGGCTACGTGCGCGATACGTCGCATCAACGCGACACGTCGAGACAGCACGTGGTTCGTGTCGACACCACGTGGCTGGATGGTGGGCGCCGCGACTCCATTCGCCGAGACAGCATCGCTAAGCAGAATGCGGTTCGCGACACGACGCGCCGTCCCGACTCGACCGGACGGATTCCGCCCGGCTAGAGTCGCGACGATGATACCCGGCGGGATCATTCCCGCCGGGTGTATGCTTTGTCATGAGCGTTCATACCGTCGACATTCAGGTGCGCTTCAGCGACACCGACATGCTTGGCCACGTCAACAACGCGAGCTTTGCCGCGTGGGCCGAGATTGCGCGTCTACAGTTCTTTGAAGAACTCGGCAAACCGGTACGGTCGCTGATTCTCGCGAGCCTGTACGTCGACTACAGGCGGCAGGTGGAGTACCGCGACCGCGTTCGGGTCGACACGTGGGTCGAGCGCCTCGGCACGACGAGTGTCACGCTCGGCCAGACGGTGTTCGCGAATGACCAACGCGCTGCCGACATCAGATCCGTGGTCGTGCATTTCGACTATGCTGCGTCGAAAGCGCAGCCGTTGACGCCAGAACTGCGCGCCGCGCTCGAGGTGTTCTTCGCTCCCAGCGCGCTATCGTAGGATTCGGACGAGCGGTGGGCCGAGGCCAACGATGTGCCAAGCCAGTTGCAGCCAGAACTGCCAGCTGCCGGGTGGCGTTTGCTTGGCTGCGCTCAGCGGCAGAACGACGAAGTCCATGCCGAGCCACATCGCGGCGCCAAAAATCAAACCCGTGATCAGGTTGCCGGCATTCGAGCTTGCGAATTGACGAATGCTCGAAACGCGGCGTGAGGCCACGTAGTAGATCGCCGTCCAGGTGAACGCGATGAGGATGTGGCAGATCACGCCGAGGGCGATCGTCGTGCTGCCGCCGTCGTACGATGC
The DNA here is from genome assembly GCF_055379415.1 of Leucogemmata humicola. NCBI lineage: Bacteria > Pseudomonadati > Gemmatimonadota > Gemmatimonadia > Gemmatimonadales > Gemmatimonadaceae > Leucogemmata > Leucogemmata humicola. The sequence goes on along the minus strand of NZ_AP040875.1, from coordinate 4,171,610 downwards.
CTTGCCGAGCAGACCGGCGGCGATGGACTGAAAGATTCGGCCGGCGCTCGTGCGGTGCATGATCCAGACGTAGACCACGACCGCAAACATGCCATCGAGAAAGGCGACGGTGGCTCCAGCGAACACGAATTTCGACAGGGCGCTCGGTCGAGCGGTTTCCTGATGCCCGAAGGCCACGGACGATGTCGCCACGCGAGGGTCTCCTCGAAAGGGTGAGGGTTGAGTGGGTGGGGGTCGGCACCTAACAACCGTGTTTGCCCGTTTGACGTCAATTCGTGGGGGACGAACTGTGCGCAGTGTGGGGCGACGCGAAACCGGTGTAACTTTCTGCTGCCGTCCTGCGTATGGACAATCGTTGGAATCCGATGCTCGGATGTGCGAGCTCGGACTGCTGCCTGACCCGTGGGGACGCCGAGGCGTCCTTTTCTATGCCCACCAATCGCGAGAACTCGAAACGCCGCCGGTCTCTATCGGTGCCGCTCTCGCTCGTTCCCGCCCTGGCCGCGCTCGTGAGCGCGACCGCGTGCTCCCGCTCTCCTGCCTTCGATCCGTGCGAGCCTGAGTCGTACTCTCAGATTGCGTGCGACGCGGCGGTCACGAATCACGGCTACTGGTATTCGGGAACCTGGTATCCGCACGTCTATCCGTACGCCGGTTTGTGGTACATGAACCGGTACAGCGGCTACGTCGGTGGCGGCGGCCGTGTGCGCTCGATGTCGCCTACTGTCTATTCGCCGAGTTATTCCGCGCCCTCACGCCCAAGCGTGGTGCGTGGTGGCTTCGGCAGCATTGGCGCCGGTCACGGCGCGGCGGGGAGCTGACCATGGAGAGAGTTGCAAGCACACCGCGCCCCAATTGGCAGGAAGCCGTCGAGGCGCGCGGCCTCAAGTGGCACTCTGGCGCAACGCCGTATTGGAGCGAAGACGCCTACTATCGTTTCACGACCGACGAGATCGACTCCGTGGAGCGCGCCACCAACGAGCTTCACGCGCGCTGCCTCGAGGCCGTACAGGATGTGATCGACAATGGCCGGTATCCGGAACTCAAGATTCCGGAGCATGCCATTCCGCTCATCGAGCGGTCGTGGAAGGAGGAGCCGCCGTCGATTTACGGACGGTTCGATCTCGCCTACGACGGCAAGTCGCCGCCGGTCATGCTCGAGTACAACGCCGACACGCCAACGTCGCTACTCGAAGCGTCCGTGATTCAGTGGGATTGGCTCGAGGCGCTCCACAAGGGCGCCGACCAGTTCAACTCGATCCACGAACGGCTCGTCGGCCTGTGGCGAGAAATGATTCCGTATCTGCGCGGCGGTGGCGCACTCGGACCGCTGGTGCACTTCTCGTCGATGGACGACATCGAAGACGGCATGACGACCGCCTATCTCGCCGAGACGGCGGTGCAGGCGGGCGTGCGTGCCGAGCTGTTGGCCGTGTCGGACATTGGTTGGGACCCGGACGCCCGCGAGTTCGTGGATGCGTCGAACAAGCGTATCGCCACGCTGTTCAAGCTCTATCCGTGGGAATGGATCATTCACGAGCCGTTTGCCCAGTTTCTGCCCAAGGCGAAGACGCAGTTCATCGAGCCCGCATGGAAGATGGTTCTGTCGAACAAGGGCATTCTCGCCGTGCTGTGGGATCTGTTTCCCGGGCATCCGAATCTGCTGCCGGCGTATTTCGACGAGCCGAATGGAATGTTCGAATACGTGAAGAAGCCGTTGCTGTCGCGCGAGGGTGCGAACGTCACCGTGCATACGATGAAGGAGCATCTCGAGTCGACGGGCGAGTACGGAGCGGAGGGTTACGTCTTTCAGCAGCTCGCGCCAATTCCGAACTTCGATGGCAAGCGACCAGTGCTCGGCAGCTGGATGATTGGTCAGGAGGCGGGTGGTATGGGCGTGCGTGAAGCCGATGGTTGGGTGACGGGGAATACGTCGCGCTTCGTGCCGCACCTTTTTCGGTGACAACTGGCGTGAATTGATTAGATTGCCGCGCATCCGATAGCCATTCACTGAGCGATCCTCGGAGCGCACATGCGACTGCGTCGCAGTCTCGCATTCTCCCTGCTATTCATCGCCCATTCGACGCACCACGCGTCCGCACAAGCCACCCCCGCCAATCAACCCGCGTCGCCTGCGACGACGCACCGTCTGAACATCAACGGCGTCAGTCGATTCGAGCTCCAGCGAATGCTCGCGGAGCTCGATGAGCGTCGTCGACGGGTGCGATCGTCGCTCGACCCGGCAGACTCGGTGCTGCGCCTCTTCGCAGCCGACACGCTGCGGCTAGCTGCGGCAACGAGACCTGCCTCGGTCGAGGAGGATTCGGCGAACGTCCACCAGCTCTTCCTCCAACTTCGGCAGAATCCCGCCTCGAGAGAGCTGCGCAAGCAGCTCGTTGCTGCCACCGACGCCGCCGCGAACAACTTCACGTCCGTCGAGGCCGGGCTCACGACGCGCGTCGCCAAACCACAGGTTGCCCGGGATTTTCTGGAGCGCACGCCCTTTGCCGCCGTGGTACCCGTGGCGCAGGCGCGGCCGTTAGAGAACACTCGGCTCTACCAGGGGCTCCGAGACGACGGTGGCGGTCCCGCGGAGCGGCTTCCGCGGTCCGACCTGACGGCGTTCGAGGCAGCACTCTCCGACTCGGCGTTCCAGAGCTACAAGTCCGACTTGTTGACGGCGTTCAGCGCGCGAGCGAGCGACGTCCGAATTCTCAGCAAGGCCGACCGAGACGAGGCGACGCGTCTGTCAGAGGACGCGGCCGAAGTCAGCCGAGCCATTGGACAGCGAGAAGATGATCAGGCCAAGCTCGATTCGCGGATCATCACGATCGGAATTCCCGCGGTCGCTCTCGCACTCATCGCGCTTTTCCTGGCGCCGCTGTTCTACAAGAGCGACGACCTGCGCCGGTCGATCATCACGTCGGGGCTGCTCGTCGAGCTGATGACCGTGTTCCTCCTCACGTCGGCCGTGATCATTCTTGGCATCGACGGCCGGATTCAAGCCGAGGTGATCGGAACGCTGCTCGGTGGCGTGTCTGGGTACGTGCTGGGCCGGGCGATCAATCCTCCGGCGCGCGTTTAGCATCGGTGCCGACGCACATTGTCTCCGCACTGAACCATGAAGCCAGGCGATTTCACGATTCGTGATGCGACCCAGGCAGACCTGCCAGCGTTGGCCGAGCTGACACGTCGTGCCTATGCCGAGTTCGCGTTCGTGATGTCGCCAAGTTCGTGGGAGGGCCTGAGCGGTGCCATCGATTCTGCGCTCGCGTCGAGCGGTCCCGTCGATCGCATCGTGGCCGACTCCGGCGGCAAGATCGTGGGCAGCGTGCTGCTCTTTCCGCCGTCAGCGCGGGCATACGGCGAGCTCACAGAGGCGTCGCCCGGGCCGGAATTGCGCCTGCTTGCCGTGTCGTCAGAGGCGCGCGGCATGGGCGTGGGGAGCGCGCTCGTGAAAGAGTGCGTTCGACGCGCACGCCTCACGGGTGCGACCGAACTCGGTCTGCACACGTCGAAGAGCATGCGCGCTGCCATGCGTCTGTACCTGAGCATGGGCTTCGAGCGCGCGCCCGACCGTGACTTCGAGCCAGCTGGCGGCGAAGTGGTCGAAGGCTATCGCATGGTGCTGAGCTAGCGACGCGTCGCTCGCCCGCTTTCGCCGATCAAACCAGTCGAACGATCGCGCGCCGGTTGAGCGGAAGTTGAAGGACGCGCGTTTCGCGCTTCACACGTGACGGCGTTTCGCGCGGCCGCATGGCGATCGCGTGACGTTGCCGTGTGTCCTCCATGATCCACCGCGCGAGCTCGTCGGCCATGGCGCCGCCGTCGTCGTACAGCACGCCTGAAGCGCGGAGCGCGTCGAGCATGCCGCGGACGTGATCGATGATTCGCCGCAACGGCGCGCCGGTGCCTTCCAGATAGCTGACGAAGTGTGCGACTTCGTCGTGAAAGGCATCGCGTGCAATGCGTGAGTCATGAATCAGAATCAGTGCGGCCGCACCGCGTCGCGAACTTGCGCCGCGCTCGCCGCTGATTGCGCTCGATACGCGCTGCCGACGCAATGCGTCGAGCTGCAGCCGGTACTGTTGATGTGTCGCTGCCGTACGCGCCAATGCGTCCGGCACCAAGAGTCGATGTGATCTCATCGTCGCGCTGTCGTCTCGCCCCGCCATCGCCACCCCCCGCATCTACCCGACCTCCTAAGAGGCAACGTCGATGCCCGGGAACCAGAGCGGTCCGCACAAACGGAACAATCGCCGTAAATCGCTACGACAGCAGCGCGCGGAGCAGTACGAGCACGATCACAACGGCGGCGATGGCCAGCTCACCCTCGAGAATCGATCGCTCGGCGGCGGCGTCGTCAGCGACATCGGCATTGAAGCGCTCGTTCCAGATGGGTTCGAGCGGATCAGTTTCGGTGCTCACGGTCGAGCTGCTCCAAGCGACACGCGGCCGACCTTTTCAGTCTTGTCCCAGGCCGCGCTCACGTTGCGCATCTCTTTGACGTACGCGCCGAAGGTGACTGCGCAGAGGAACGGACCGTAGCCGACCAGGTAGATCGTGAAGGGTGCGAGCCATCGCAACCTCGGATACTGCGACCACGCTTTGCCGAGATACGCGAATGGAACGCAGAGGAAAATCCACGCGTACATCAGAACGGCCAGCCAATCACGTGCGCTGCTCGAGAGGACAATCCCAATGTCTGCGAGCCCTCGTGCGGCATACACGTTCAGCACGGGTGGGTAGACACTGTACGCCATAGCGACGAGCGCGATCACGCCGGGAAAGAGAATCGCTTCTTTCCACGCTCGCTTCGCGGTGTCGCGGTCGATCGTGAGGGCCATGGCCGTACCGAACACGTAGGCGATTGCGTGCCAGATCCAGAGGACGCGAAAGACCTTCCATGCCGCCGGCGCGCCAATCGCGTGCAGCGTGAGCAGCCCAGTCGCCGCACCGAGCATGAGCAGCGGCATGAGCAGGACCGTGAACCAGATGAAGAAGAAGGGAAGTCCGCCGAGCCGATGAAATGCGGCGCGATTCCGTCCCCACATCGACAGATATTGCAGCGAGATCTGCACATTGCCCCGGCCCCAGCGAATTCGCTGCTTCCACAATCCAGTTAGCGTCGACGGCTCTTCGGCCCACACGACAGCATTGCCCTCGAACTCCACTCGCCGGTGATGCAGCTGGGTCTGAAAGGTCGTGACGGTGTCCTCGGCGAGGCTCGACGTATCGATTCGTCCGCCCATCGCCTCTAGGTTTTCGCGCGAGTGCAACTGCGCGCCGCCAGCTAAGCAGGCGACCACGCCAAGAACGTTCTGCGCTCGCCGTGCTGCTGCTTGAGCCGTGACGTACTCATAGGCGATGAAGCGGGTGAGGTAGTTGCCGCCCTGCGTTCCCTGTTTGATGTACGCCGTGACCGCGCCCACGCTCGGATCGGACAGGTGTCGCGTCATCCGTCGCAGCGCACTCGGTTCGAAGAGCACGTCGGCGTCGATGATCAACACCGCTTGCGCCCACGGATCGGCAAGCACGTCGGCGATGCCAGCATTGAGCGTGTGCGCCTTGCCTTGGCCACCATACGCGCGACGCACGTGCATGACGCGGCCCGGATATTCGGCGGCCTTTGCTCGGACGACGTCCGGCGTACCGTCGGTCGACGCGTCGTCGACCACGACGACTCGCAGCCGGTCCGCTGGGTATTCCATCCCCAGCAAGTGATCGATCGTCGTGCCGATCACCAAACTCTCATTCCATGCCGGGACAACGACCGCCGTTCGCGGATAGTACGGCAGAAGACGGTCGTATCTGGTTCGTACGTAGTTGAACCCAAGCAAGAGCGACTGAAAGAGTGACGCGGCGACAGGTGTGGCGCCGAGCAACACGAGCGCCACGCACACGAGTTGGATGACGAACAGCCGAGCGTCGTCTGGCAGGAAAGCCAGAAGGATCAGCAGGCCGATTGCGACGTCGGCGAAGCCGTAGAGCAGCTGGCGAACACGGCGCCGCACCAATCGCGTCGCCGTCGGTTCGCGGAGCGCCGTCGGCGGTCGTTGCCGAGTGGCGTCGCGAAGATCATGCGGCCGAGCGACGGGCTCCACTGAGATTCGCCGCGACGTTCGCGACATAACTGTACTGCCCGACGTCGGACGCGCGATGGCTATCCGTACTCGCCACCAATCGAACGTGGCGCGCGGCAGCCATCTGGACGACGCGCTCGCTTGGACACCGCCAACGCTCGCTGACCTCGATCGCCGCCTCCGTGAGGTGCGCGGCGGAGAGCAGCCGGCTGATCGCTTCGTCCGTCACGGTCGATTCGTCGAGGCCGAGTTTCGGAACGATGCTGAATAGGTGCGCAAGCACGATTCGGTATTCCGGCGCATACCGGATCATCGACGCGATTGTTGCATTCACGAGTTCTTCGACGACCTCCACCGAGGTCAGCTCATTCGTGGCGATCGCATCGCGAATGGTTCGCGGCGATACGGGCCCTTCCTCGTCGGGGAATTGATGATCGGCGATAAAGACGAAGTCGACGCCCGTCAGTCCGGGCGGAAGGTCCAACGTACCGGACGCATCGAGGATCTTTGCCTCGACGCCGATCACCGTTTCGATGGGCGTGGACTCGCGGAGCGCGCTGACGGCGTCCACGAATCGGGCGACGTACGACGTATCGCGCCGCACGTGGTCCACGCACCCAAGGCGCACGAGTCCTCGGCTTGCCGCCGCAGCAATATTCGCCTCGACGGAGTCAGCCCCGTCGGAGAATGTGGAATGGACGTGAAAATCTTCGTCCAGTCGGAGTGGATGCATTGACGCTCACATGTGTTCGGGGAGTGCCGTACATCGAGGCAAAACTTGTACGACTGATGGTTATCGTCGCCGGCCTGGGCGCGCTGCTCGTCACATCGTCGGTCGCCGTGGCGCAGAGCGATTCCACGAACGCGCCTTCGTCGCCCGAGCGAAGTCATCCCGAGGCAATGGACACGACGTGGCGCGCACGCGTGCAGGCCGCTTGGAAACTGAGCTTCGCACAACGATGGAAAGACGCCGAAGCTCGCTTCGACTCACTACATCGCGAGCAACCGCTCGCCCTCGATCCCGTGATCGGACTGGGCTTCGTCGCGCGCGGCGAAGGTCGATACAGCGTGGCTCGCCACCGCTTTCGCGAAGCGTTGGCGCTTGATTCCACGTCACAGAACGCGCGAGATCTGCTGCACGAAACCGAATGGGATCGCCCGCTCACGTTGCAACTCGATGCCGGTTCGTCCGGCGCGCATGGCGATGTGACGAGCACGTGGGGCGCGACAGCCGAGGTTCCTGTGAATCCCTCGTTGTCGTTCACCGGCCGCCTCGCGGTCATCGGTGGTGGCGACGCATTTCAGGGAATCTTTCTCAATCAGGATTCGGCGAACGGTATTCGACAGTACGTCGCGTCGCTTGGGGTCATTGGGCGACCGAGTCAGTCCGTAACGCTCACGGCGCGTGGCGAACGGTGGACGTCGTCGAGCGACACGTCGCAATCGTTCCTGTGGCTCGACGGCGCGTTCAAGCTGACCGATCGGATCGTCGTGCATGCCACCACGCGACCGATCGCAGGCGGCAACGGCGAGCCTCAATTCGGCGCAGGGATCGAGTATACGCTGCGCCGCGCTCAGGTGCTCACGTTCGATTTCTCTCAAGGCATTCGTCAGGCTGAGTTCGATGCTCGCACGGTGGCGCGGGCGTCGTTTCTCGTTGACCCGAGCCGGAGCATCAGCTACAGCGTTGGCGTCGTGCAGGACATCGATCCGAGGTTCAGCGCAACGACAGGCTTCGGCGAAATTACCTGGTACGCGCGGCCAACCTTCGGCATTCGGACGGAGCTATCCGATCGCGAAGGCCATTTTGCGCAACGTTCAGCGACCGCCGGCCTCGTGCTCCGGTGGTAGTTCGCTCGGCGCCGCGAGCGCCGCGCGGCGAGGCAATTCCGGAAACTCTCCACGGGTGAGAGCCAAGGCGACTTCGAATGGCACCGGTTCAATCGCGTGTGCGGTCGACGACCGTCCGGTCGGTTGAATCGCGGCGAGGAGCGAGAGCTCGCTCTTGGCGACTGGATCGATGAACGAGTCGACGCCAAGCGCGCGACCGCTCGAGACGTGAAGTCCAACTCCGAGTGCGCGGAGCCGAACGATGGCGCTCCTCGGTTCGGCGCTCATGTTGGCCAGCGCGGACACCGGAATTTCAATGCGCAGGAGCTGTGCAACCTCGATGCGAGCGGCGAAGGCATTCTCGACGGCCAACGGAATGTCGCCGCGCATCAATTCCGTCTCGGTTACTCGAACCATCATCATGGGCGGATTTGCGGAGGCGTCGGCGAGCCGCCGTAGCGCGTCGCACGCTTCGGTTACAACCCAGGCACCAATACGCAGGGTTTCCGCAGATCCGGCAATAACCGGCAGGAACTCGTCGGCGGTGAGCAGACCGCGTTCTGGGTGATCCCACTGTGGTTCGGCCGAGAAGCCCGCCAACTGGCCAGTGTCGTCGCGGATGATTGGCGCAAACGACAACTGCAACGCGTCGGAGTCGAGCGCGTTCGAGAGCTGCTGCTCGAGCGCGAGATCGCTCAACGACTTCGCGTCGAGCGCCTGGTCGAATACGACGTAGGGACGCCCCACCTCGATTGCACGTGCACGTGCCGATTCTGCTTCCTGCAGCAAGAGTCGGGGATCGGCGCGTACGCCTGGCGTCGTCAGCGTCACGCCGACATTCACGCGCACTGAAACCGGCTGCGCGGCGAGCGTGACGGCTTCGGTCATCGAGTCCTGCACGCGTAGTGCGACACGCGTCGCATCGGTGATCTGTCGAACGTCGTCGAGAATGAGCGCAAAGTTGTCGCCGTCGAAACGCGTGATCAGATCGCTCGGCCGAATGCACAGCCGCATACGTTCGGCGAAATCACCGAGGATCTCCTCGGCGGCAAAACGTCCGAGATCTCGTCGCAACTGCGCAAAACCGCGGATGTCGAGCAGGAGAACGGCGAACCCATACCGCGGGTGCCGGGTAGAGCGCGCTGCGCACTGGCGCAAATAGCGCTCGAAGAAGTCGCGGCTCGGTAGGCCGGTGATGGTGTCTTCCATCGCGTCCCCACGCCGCCGATAGAGGCGCAGTGTTACATACGCGAGGACCAGCGTCGACACGACGAACGCCGAAGTGATCACGCGAGAGTGTCTCCGATGGAATGGTCGCGCGCCGCGCGCACGCGCCGCAGTGTGTCGATCTCATCCACGTCGACAAAGTGCTCGCGCCAGACGCGAACCATTCCGACATCTCGAAAGTGTGCGACGCCATCGGGTAGCGGATAGCCGAGCAGCAAGTCGAGCGCGAGGTTCGGCATGTTTACACCGGCGGCGACCGTCAGCGGCATTGTACCAGGAAAGCGGGCGTTGACCTCGAGCAATCGTGGAACGCCGTCGCCATCTTCGCGAAACTGAATGTTGGCGACGAACGTGACGCCGATGGTCTTCGCGACGCAGCGCGCGAACGCCTCGAGGCGCGGTTCGTGAAGCGTCACACCAGTGACCGCGATGCCAGAGTCGATCTTGAGTCGCGCTCGAGGAACCGCAGCGATCACCTTGCGGTCGGGGCCCGAGAGCACGTCGACGGAGTACTCTGTGCCCCCGAGGTACTCTTGCACGATGTGCGATCCATCGCGGACAATGCGATCGAGCGCCGAGAGATCATCGACGCGCTTTGCGCCGCGCCCACCGGAGCCAAGCCGCGGCTTCACGAAGAGCGGAAGGGGCCAACCGGTGAGATCGAGATCGTCGTCGAAGATCCCTGTGCGCGGTATCGAGCACGCACCTTCGCAGCGCTTCATGAGCGCCGCCTTGTCGAGACACGTCTCGAGCGTGTCGAGGTCGGCGAGAAGCATGCGAATGCCATGGCGCTCGAACTCGTCGCGTCGTCGTGCGAGCGGCAGCAGTTCGTGATCCACCGTGGGAACGAGCACGGAAATGCGCGCAGCAATGCAGCGCGTGAGGAGATCGTCGACGAAGTGCGGATCGGCGCCAGGGTAGAGAATCCAGCGGTGATCCGGGTGTACGAGATACAGTCCGGGCGCGTACGGATCGACGTCGCCGGCAAACAGATCGATGCGTGGCGCCGAGACGGCTTGGAGGAACGACACGGCAGACGGCCCACCGGCACCAGTGACGGCAACTTTGATCGTCATGCCGTGAGCTGCCACATCACTTCGAGCGGCTCGACGAGGCGATGCGCGGCATGGCGTCCCCAGTAGCGGGCCGTCGCGCGAATCATGTCTTCGGCGAGATAGAGTCGCGTGGCCGTCTGCGAACGATAGATGTTGATCGCGGCGATCTTGGCGTCGAGATATTCGCCGATGTCGATGAACCGATTCGGGCGAAAGTCTGCAGTGGAACTCGGGCTCTGATAGGCGCAGAGCGTAGGCACGCCGCGCGACGCACTCGCTGTGGCGTGATAGGATGCGCGATGATCCTGGTGTCCGTCGCGCGGCGAATGCACGTACACGACCGACGGCGAGAACTCGCCGACGATACGTTCGACGATCTTGACCGTTTCGCGCGCGTCGGAGACAAATGCGTCGGGCAGATGACCGCGCACGAGCGTCATGCCGATCGTCGCGGCGGCGAGTTCCGCTTCTTCAACGCGTACGTTCTGATGTCCGCCCGCTTCGCCGTCGGTCATCATCAAGTGAATGACGCGGTCGCCAGCGGCAACATGACGGAGTAGTGTGCCTGCGACGCCGATCTCGACGTCGTCTGGGTGCGCACCGACCGCCAGGACCGTGCGCGCACCAACGGCTTTGGCCGCGCGTCCCTTCACGATGAGCGCGTTCGTATGCGCTCTCAGCGCATCGGCCGCAACCGGCGCGATCAGGAGATCGTCAGCGCCTTCGCGAATCGCGAGGCTTGGATGCGATGGATCGGAGAGGCCGGTGACGAGCAGCACCGGCGTGAGCGGTCGAAGAATTCGCGTCGCACGAAGCACGTCGAATCCGTTCATGTCCGGAAGATCGATGGCGGAGATGACGCAGTCGATGCCGCCGTTCCGGTTGAGCTGTTCGACCGCGTCCTCGCCGGAGCGAACGTGGATGACGTCGACGGCACCGCCGGCGGAGATCGCGTTGCGACATGCTTCCGCGCTCAGCGGATCGTCGTCGACGAGGAGGACGATCGGTCGCGGGTCGACTGAATCGCCCGCGTGCGGCATCTCGAGCGGCGGTGGAAGTGGCATCTGCGACCCATCGTTGGGTTCGCAGCAATTGGGCCGCGTCGGGTCGAGTGAAGTCGCACGCCGCGTGGACGAAAGGCGTACGCGCCCCGCATCAAGACTTTACTGATGACCGCCAATGGACTGGCGTAGACCGTCTCGACTGTACAGCTTCGCCGTATGTTCAAATACGAACACCGAAGCCAACCGCCGTTGAGTCGACGGCTCTTTGCGCGCCGCCTGATGCGTCAGGGCGTGGCGGCGAGTCGCGTGGTTGGGCTGTCCCTAGCGATTGGGATGGCGGGGTATCACTGGCTCGCCGAGCAGTCCTGGGTCGACGCATTTCTGAATGCCGCGATGCTGCTTGGCGGCATGGGCCCGGTGGGAGAACTACACGCGACGAGCGCGAAGATCTTTGCCGGCGTGTACGCGTTGTACGCCGGCATCGTGTTCCTCGTGCTCGCCGCGATGCTACTCGGCCCGGTCTTTCATCGCGTGCTGCACCATTTCCACTGGGAAGCGGATCAGCAGGCGAAGAAGAAAAAGTCGAACGCCGCGTAACGCGACCGGCAACTAATCGGCGTACGGATTTCGGTCGGAGCGTGGGGCGTTGCCGCCGCTGTTTCCACCACCACCACCGCCGCCACCGCGCCGTCGGCGGCGACGATGCTTCGCCGGGCCACCCGCTGCCGACTTCTCACCATCGCGCGGCTGTCCCGGACGACTCGTCGGCTTTGACTGCGACCGAGCGGGTGCGCCCGCGGCAGCCGCGGAGCGGCGCTCTTCTTTCGCCTTGGCACGCGCGCGATCGTCCGAACGCTGCGCGCGCAGCTTGGCGATGCGCTCCTTGAGCGGAATCTCCAACTTCGTCGTTGGCTGCGCCTTGTAGTCGAAGTCAGGCAGCGTGACGCGAGGCAACGGCTTGCCGATCGCGCGCTCGATCGAGCGGAGATCGTCCATCTCTTCGGGCGCAACGAACGTGTAGGCCTCACCCGTCATCTCGGCGCGTGCCGTGCGGCCAACGCGATGGATGTAGTCCTCCGGCTGCGCGGGAACGTCGAAGTTCACGACGTGACCGAGCGCTTCGACGTCGATGCCGCGCGCCGCGATGTCCGTAGCAACGAGGACGCGATAGCGGCCCGACTTGAATCCTTCGAGCGCGTCAGTGCGCTGCGCCTGTGATCGATTGCCGTGAATGCGCGCGACGCTGACGCCGCGCTTTTCGAGATGCTCCCACAACCGATTGGCGCGATGCTTGGTGCGCGTGAAGACGAGCGCTTCTTTCATTCCGCCGCCCTGAAGCAGCGCAAAGAGCAGCGACGACTTGAGCTCCTGCGACACCGGATACACGGCCTGCGTGATTCCGACGGCGGGCGCCGACTTTCGTTCGAGGTTGATCGTTGCCGGCGAATGCAGCAGCTCACGCGTCAGTGCGACGATCGGGTCGGGCATCGTTGCGCTGAAGAACAGCGTCTGGCGCTTCGCCGGCAGCAGCTTCAACACGCGCCGGATGTCCGGGAGGAATCCCATATCCAGCATGCGGTCCGCTTCGTCGAGGACGAGATGCTCGATCTTGTCCAGCTTGGCGTACGGATGCTTGAGATGGTCGAGCAGGCGACCAGGCGTCGCGACAACGACATCGACGCCAGTGCGGAACGCGTGCTCTTGCGGACCCATGCCCACACCGCCGAAAACGGCCGCGGCGGTGATTGGCGTGTGCACGGCGATCTGTTCGAGCTCTTGAAGAATCTGCGCGGCAAGCTCGCGTGTGGGCGTGAGGATCAGCGCGCGCGTGGTGCCGCGCTTCTTCTCGAGCAGTTGATGCAGAATCGGCAGCAGGAACGCGGCGGTCTTGCCGCTACCCGTTTGCGCGCAGGCGAGCACGTCGCGACCGGAGATCGCGGCGGGGATGGCGTCGGTCTGAATGGGCGTCGGCCGATTGAAGCCGAGCTCTTTGACACCGCGAAGGAGATCGCGATGCAGGTGTAGCGAAGTGAAGGGCACAACACTCAGGGAAAAAGAGAATGCGCTAAGTCGTGAAGAACCTTAGCGCATTCGTGTCCAACTTGCATTCACCGCGCCGCCAAAGCGCGTGGTAAATCAGAACAAACCGACTTTCCCCTTCACCGATGCGATGAGCTTGGCCGGGTCGTAGCCCACGCCTTCCTTGAACACGAGATTCACCTTCCGAATATCGGCGATGCTCGCTGCTGGATTGCCATCGATCACGACGAGATCGGCTTGTTTGCCGGCGGCGATCGAGCCGGTGCGATCCGCGCGGCCGAGGAACGTGGCGCCGTTCAACGTGCAGACCTTGAGCGCTTCGAGCGGCGTGAGGCCGCTCTCGACGAGCAACTCGACCTGACGCTGATTCGAGTAGCCCGCGATGACGCCGCCACCGCCAGTAGGATCGGTTCCGGCGAGCAGCATGCCGCCTGCGCGGAAGAAGTCGACCTCGAGTTGGCGCATCTTCGGAAAGAGCGTGGCGTAGTTCGATCGTGCGTTGCGCTGAGTCGCGGCATAGCGCTGCTCGAACTGGTCCTTGAGGATCGGATCGAGCACGTCGAGTCCCGGCGGCATGGGTTGCCCAGGTGTGAACGTCTCGAACACCGTGAGGGTGGACGTGACCGCAACCTTGCGCTGTATGAGTTCGCTAATGAGCGCCTTGATCGGCGCACCCTTGACGTCGATGGCCGCCATCGCGGCCTGGCCGGCGCCCTGGCCAGGGCATTCGTCCGGCTTCTTGTTCGGAACGAAATCCGTCGCGGCAAAGAAGCCGTGTTCCAGATTGTCGATTCCGAGTTCGGCGGCCTCCTTGTAGGTCACGGAACAGAGGTGGCCGGTGAGCTTCATGCCGCGCTTGTGGCCTTCGTCGAGCGACGCCTTGAGCTCGTCGCGCGTGATGTGCATGTACGCTTTGAGCGATGTCGCACCCGCGTCGTGCCAGAAGTCGATGAGACGGCGCGCGTCGGCGGCGTCGGCCAATTCGTGCACCTGGCCGAGTCCGAGTCCTGGCCCCTCGAGGTACGGCGCGGTCGCGTCAATCCACGGGCCAGGCTTGTCGCCGCGGTCGATGCTCTTCTTGATCGCGAGCTCGCCGTAGCCGTTCATGTTGCCACCGGTGCGCATCGACGTCACGCCGCCGGCGAGGTACAGTCGCGTGAAGCTCTCGGTAAGATTGCCGTAGACGCCAGGACCGGTGGGGTAATACAGATGCTCGTGCACCATGACGAGCCCCGGGATCACCGATTTGCCAGTGAGGTCCATGACCTGCGCGCCCGCCGGCACTGCGGTGCTTGCAGCAGCGCCAACCGACGCGATCTTGCCGTCGCGAATGATCAAAGTCTGATCATCGCGTGCAGGCGCACCAGTGCCGTCGATGACGCGTACGTGAGTCAGCGCGAGTACCGCAGTATCGACGGCGACGTACTGCCGCACTGCGTTGCCTGCGCGTCCACGTCCTTGCGCGCCGACGACTTGCGCCGCGGCAACGGCGAGAACCAACCAAGAGCGAACAGTCATGTCAGGATCCGAGCATGAATTTGCAGCCCTCGTCCTGCGCCTTGAGCACGGCGAAGAATCCGGAGGGCTGTAGGATGACGCCGGGCAGCATGTGCGACTTGGCAGCCTTCTCCGCATCAGCGTCGGAAAGTTTGTCCTTCGCCTTGTACTGACTGATGATTTCGCCGAAGGCGAGGTTGCAGGCGAGCACGATCCCGCCGCTGGCCATGAACGCGGGAAGCGTGATCTCCTTGAACTCGGCCGGTGCGTCGGGCGACGCGCTGCCGATGGGATTCTTGCGATACCATTTGCCGGTCGCCGGATCCTTCATCTTTACGTCCTTGCCGACGCCGATGTGATCCCAGTGTGCATCATCCATGACGAGCGGAATTCCCGAGTGACGAAAAACGACAACCGGTGTCAGCTCGGCCATCGGCGTTCCGAAGACCTTGTTGTGTTGCGTGCGCCACAGGCACGCGCGAAAGAGCGCGGCGCCCTCGGAGACTTCGGGCGAGTCGAATACCGCACGCGATTTCCCGTGCAGGCGATTCACCCAACTGAGATCCCACTCGTCGCTTACCGGACGTCCAACCGCTAGACGCTCGGCGTCGCTCAATCCGATCGCGGGCATTGCCGCGAGCAGCGACGTCGAGGCGACGTTGCTGAGAAAGTCTCTGCGTTTCATCTCTGCCGTCTGTGTCTGGTGAACAGGGCGGTCACGCCGCACGGCGGCATCTCTCTATCGCCGCGCCCCAAGGCTAGATAGTGTACCGCTCAGGTCGCCGCCCGTCCATTCCATAAGAGGATCACCAGATGCCGCCGGTCAACTTTCTCGCAGTGCTTGTCAGCGGAGTCGCCATTTTCATGCTTGGCGGACTCTGGTACTCGCCGGTGCTGTTTGCGAAGCCGTGGGTCCGGCTGCAAAACAAATCGATGGAAGAAATGGCCGGCGGCGCGAAGCCGATCCACTACGTCCAGGTGTTCATTTGCGGGCTGCTGGTCTCGTGGGTCATGGCAATGTTCCTCGGCCACTTCTCGCACCCATCGGTCATGACGAGCGTTCATGTCGCGCTGTTGACGTGGCTCGGGTTCACGGGCGCGACGAGTTATGGTACAGCGATCTTCTCGTTCAAGCCGAAGATGTTGTGGGTGATCGACAGCGGGTTCAATCTCGTGTCGATGATGTTGGCGGCGGTCATTCTCTCGGTGTGGCACTAGCATCCGTTTCGATCTGAATATCCAGGAGCGCCAATGAAGTACGCAGAGCTTCGCAACTACGTCGCCGGTGATTTCATTGCCCCCGCCGGGTCGCGTCCATTCATCGACGTCTACAATCCCAGCAGCGGTGACGTCATCTCCCGAGTTCCGCTCTCGGAATCGGCCGAGGTCGATGCTGCTGTTCAGGCGGCGCGCGCCGCATTTCCCGCGTGGGCCGCTATGCCCATCAAGGAGCGCGTGCAGGTGTTCTATCGATACAAGGCGCTGCTCGAGTCGAATATCGACGAGCTTGCCGCTCTCGTGTCGGAAGAGAACGGCAAGATTCAGAGCGAAGCGCGTGCGGAAGTGCTCAAGTCCGCCGAGCTTACCGAGTTCGCCTGCTCGCTGCCGCAGATCGCGCCCGGCGAAGTGCTCGAGGTGAGCCGCGGTGTTGAATGTCGCATCGAGCGATTTCCGCTGGGCGTCGTCGCGTCGATCGCGCCATTCAATTTTCCGAACATGGTGCCGAACTGGACGATCCCCAACGCGATCGCGCTCGGCAACTGCATGATTCTCAAGCCGTCGGAGATGGTGCCGCTCAGCGCTGGACGAATCGCCGAGCTCTTGCGCGAGGCGGGGCTGCCGTCGGGAGTCTTTCAGGTTGTGCACGGCGGTCAGCGAGCGGTCGAAGCGATCTGCGATCACCCTGACATTGCGGCCGTGAGTTTCGTCGGTTCGACGAAGGTCGCAAAAATCGTCTACAAGCGCGCGACCTCGAACCTCAAGCGCTGCCTCGCACTCGGCGGCGCAAAGAATCATCTCATCGTCATGCCCGATGCCGATCGTGAGATGGCCGCGACCAACATCATCGCGTCGATGTCAGGGTGTGCTGGACAGCGCTGCATGGCGGCGTCGGTCATGGTGGCGGTGTCGGCAACCGACCACATCATCGCACGCATGGCAGAAGTGGCGCGCGCGATGGTGCCAGGAAAGGACATCGGTCCGGTGATTTCAGCGGCGGCCAAGGAGCGAATCACGCGGTACATCGACGAAGCGGAAGCCGCCGGAGCCAAGGTGATCGTGGACGGACGCAGCGCACGTGTGGCGGGTAAGGAGAACGGCTTTTACCTCGGACCCACGATCATCGATCACGTCACCCCTGACATGAAGATTGCGCAAGAGGAGGTCTTCGGTCCCGTACTTGTGATCGTCCGCACACCCGATGTGGAAGGAGCGCTGGCCATCGAGAACGCGTCGCCCTACGGCAATGCCGCATCGGTTTTCACGGAGAGCGGCGGCGTGGCGCGATATGTGATGGAGCATGCGAGTGCCGGCATGGTCGGCGTGAATGTTGGCGTGCCAGTTCCGCGGGAGCCTTTCTCGTTCGGTGGCTGGAACGAATCCAGATTCGGTGTGGGCGACATCACGGGCCGAGGCTCGATCGAGTTCTGGACGCAAGCGAAGAAGATGACGACGAAGTGGAATCGCGAGTCGGGAACGAACTGGATGTCGTAGAAGCGCAACGGTAGTGATCGGTTGACGGTTCAGGGCGAAAAAGCGAGGAGGATGCATGCGATCGCGAGCGGTGACGTTTACTGGAATTCGATTCGAGAACCCGTTTCTCCTGGCGTCGGCGCCGCCGACGGAATCCGAGACCAACATCCTTCGCGCGTTCGATGCGGGCTGGGGCGGAGTGGTCGTGAAGACGATCGGGCTTCGTGCCGTGGCGCATGTTGCTGGACCACGAACGGCGTTTCTTCGCACGTCGCCGGACAATCACTGCGTGTCGACGAAAGAGCGGCCGGGTTCGGCGCTTCACGGTTCGTGGCATTGGGAGCAGACGTCCGAGAAATCGCTCGACTGGTGGATGACCCACATTCGCCGCATCAAGGATGCGTATCCCACGCGCGTCGTCATCGCATCGATCATGGCGGGCTCGGCGACCGATGCCGATTTGCGCGACTGGCAGATGCTGGCGGAGGGATGTCAGGAGGCCGGGGCGGATGGTCTGGAGTGCAACTTCTCCGCGGGTGCGGCAGCGACGTCGCAGGGCGAGCGCGTTCGCTCGGCGGTGATGGAAGCGGTGAAAGGAATCTCCAGCGTTCCGGTTTGGGCCAAGCTGGCTCCCGCAACGCGCGATGTGATCGTCGAGGCAGACGCGTGTTTTCGCAGCGGGGCGGACGCCGTCGTCGCGTCGAACACCTTCCCGTCGCTACCGCTCATCGATGCTGACACCCTCGAGTTCGAAGTGAACGTCGATGGCCTCGTCTCGTCGGGTGGACTTGGTGGCCCGGCAATTCTGCCGCTGTCGCTCCATGCGATGGCGCGCATGTGCAACGCTTTTCCCAATTGCGCGTTCTCCGGTGTTGGCGGCGTATCAGACTTCTCTCAAGCCCTGTCGTACTTTCTCCTGGGTGCGGGCACCGTCCAGGTGGGGACGTCGGCGATGCTCGATCAGAACGTTGGGCCGACGGTCATCCGCCGACTCAACGTGGGGCTCGACACGTTCCTGAGCCGGAACGCGGATAAGGGCTGGAATTGCCTCGAGGACTTCCGGGGAATTCGCCGAGCGCGGGTGGTTGCGCCGTCGCAGATTCGCCGCCTCGAGGGCGAACCGCTGCCGGCAGGGCAGCGACCGTCCGAGAGCTACGCCAAGCCCGAACCAGGGGTCCGGGCCTAGGCGACACGAACACTCCCGACCATATTGTCGCGAATCACCCTGTCGGGAGTTGTGCTTGGCTCTAGCTCGATCGTTCATGCGCCGCGGTCCGGCGCTTTTCGCCTTGGCGTTCATCGTCGGTTCAGCGGCTGGTGCGAGCGCTCAGCGCGGCGCCAATCCGGCGGCCGCTGAGGCGGTAAAGGCGCACTATCGCAAGCTCGAAGTCCGCATCCCAATGCGCGACGGCGTCAAGCTATTCACGTCGATCTACGTTCCGCGCGATTCGACGCGCAACGTGCCGATCCTCATGGATCGCACGCCCTACGGCGTTGGCCCGTACGGCGCGGATGCGTATCGCGCGTCGCTCGGACCGGGTAGCGGCACCAAGTACGCCGATGCGGGAATGATTTTCGTCTATCAGGACGCGCGCGGGCGGAACTACTCGGAAGGCGCGTACACCGAGATGACGCCGCACAAGGATCAGAAGGGTCCGAAAGACGTGGACGAATCGACTGATTCGTACGACACGATCGACTGGCTCGTGAAGAACGTGCCGCACAACAACGGTCGCGTGGCGATCTACGGAACGTCCTATCCGGGCTTCTATACCACCGCGAGTTGCATCGATCCGCATCCGGCGCTCAAGGCGTGTGAGCCTGGCGCGCCGATGACCGATCTCTGGATGGGCGACGACCTGTTTCACAACGGCGCCTTCATGCTCGGCGCCAATTTCGATTTCTATCAAGGCTACGGCCGCACGCCACGTGCACCCGAGCTCGGACCGGATCCGCGCTACGATCGTCCGAACAATCAGGGCGACGCGTATAAGTTCTTCCTCGAGATGGGTCCGATCGGACCTGGGTCGCGAAAGTGGTTGCCTCCGGCGACCGCGCCGCTCTGGGACATCGTGATGCATCACCCGTCGTACGACGCGTACTGGGTGGCGCGCGACATCAGTCGTCACGTAAAGCGCGTCCCCGCAATGTTGGAAGTTGGTGGGTACTACGACGCCGAAGATCTCGCTGGTCCGTGGCGCACGTTCCGCGGCATCGAGAAGCTTGCGCCGGGCTCGGATAATCACATTGCGATCGGTCCGTGGTCGCACGGTGGCTGGGCGCGCGGCGAGGGGAACGCGCATGGTTTGCTGCGATGGAATACGGCGACGGGTCCGTGGTTCCGCGACTCCATCGAGTTCCCGTTCTTCATGCACTATCTCGCTGATGGTCCGAAGCCGCCGCTCTCGAAGGTGCTCGTGTATCGCACCGGTGGTGAGACATGGGATCGTTTCGACGCGTGGCCGCCGAAGACGTCGATTGCCAAGTCGCTCTATCTCGTTCCCGGTGGCAAGCTCTCGTGGACCAAGCCCACGGGCGCGGTGAGCGCGGGGAAGGGGCCGGCGTTCGATGAGTACGTGAGTGATCCGTCGAATCCTGTTCCGGTCGGCGAAAAGCCGTCGGCGAGCGGCATGCCGCGCGACTACATGACGGGCGATCAGCGCTTCGCGTCCAAGCGTGCCGACGTGCTGACGTATCAAACGGAGCCGCTGACCGAGGACGTCACGATCATCGGGCCGGTCGCGCCGGTGCTGCACGTTGCGACGACTGGTACGGACGCCGACTTCGATGTGAAGTTGATCGACGTCTTTCCGTCGGATGCGCCGAATTGGGCAGGCGACACCACGGGCTTCACCGTCGCGGGTTATCAGCAGCTCGTTCGCGGTGAGCCGTTCCGCGCACGGTATCGCAAGGATCCCGCGAAACCGGTCGCGTTCGTGCCAAACAAGCCGGATTCACTGCACTTCGCGATGCCCGACATCAACCACACGTTCAAGAAGGGCCACCGGATCATGATTCAGATCCAAAGTTCGTGGTTCCCGCTGAACGATCGCAATCCGCAGACGTTCGTGCCGAATATCTTCGAGGCGAAGCCGGACGACTTCAAGACGGCGACGATGCGCGTCTATCACGCCGCGAACAAGAACTCCCGCATCGATGTACGCGTGATGCCCTGATGAGCTCACGCGCTACTCTCTTTCGACTTTTCTGATACGAGGCTTGCGATGGGAACCTCCACCCAGTCCCCAACAGCATCGATTCCGCCCGATGCGGCAACGAGTCGCGGCGTGTACGACTCGCTCGAAGCGCTCCGCTCGATGCTCATTCCGGGCGAGGTGCTCGAGGCGATGGCGATTCAACGCCGCTTGTTCGCGCTCTTCCATCGGCGTCAAGCCGTTGGCGCGACGAGCGGTCGCTTGATCGTCGTGCAGCGCGGGCCATTCGGCGGCTTCAAGCCGGTCGACTTTCGCTGGCAGGATCTTCGCGAGTCCGACGTGAGCGTCGGAGTTTTCGGCGCGAGCCTCACGCTGTCAGCGTATCGCAGCAACGATCTTGCGACGAACGAAGGTCCGCCGGCGCGAATGGTGATTCAGGGTCTGCGCAAATCGGAAGCGCAGGAAGTGTATCGTGTGTGTCAGGCCCGCGCGCAGGCGTGGCGCGAGAAGCGTCGTATTCGGGAACTCGAAGAGCTGCGCGCCAAGGCCGGTGGCATTCAGGTCGGCGCGCTCGGCGGGTCACTCGGCGGCGTATCGACTGGTGGCGGCGGCGGCGACCATTCACCGACGTCTCGCCTCGCTCGTGCCAAGGAAATGCTCGACAGCGGGCTGTTGAACGACGCCGAGTTCGAGCAGATCAAGGCGAAGATTCTGGCCGAACTGTAGGCGAGGTCTCTGGTCTCTGGTCTGAGGTCTCTGGTCTCTGGTCTCTGGTCTGAGGTTTCTGGTTTTCCCTGAGACCAGTGACCAGTGACCTCTACTTCCGCGCCGCCTTCCCAACCACCCCGTCCTCCATGTCGCGCGTGACGAGGCTCACGACGCGACCATTCACGCGGGTGAATTCGAAGATGAGGTCGGGTTTTAGCACTTCATAAATCTGGCCTTTGTCGTCGTACAGGCCAGGCGCGAACCAGTCGGGCGCAATCCGGATGAGTGCGAACCGCTTCATGTACGGATCGTCGGGCGTCCAGTGTCCTTTGAGGACGCCGCCCTCGTGCGTGATGGTGAAAGGCATAGCCTTTCCCTTTGGCTTGCCGGCGGAATCCACGTTGACGTATTCGTATTCTCCGACGTAAGCCGCCGCGTCCTGCGCGGACATGGCCAAGGTGTACGACGGCTCGACCTCGATGTCCACCGGCACGCGCGCGGTCTCCCAGTCCATTGCCAACGTCGCGCCATTCACGCGAATCGCCGGCATCGACCACGTTAGTACCTCGGTGAACGGCACCGTTTCCTTTCTCACGGGAAAGCGGATCTGGCGCGCGTTCGAGTCGGGATGGTCCTCGTGGTATTGATGCGATTTGGGATCGAGAACGAACGTCCAATCGCCCGACTGACGTACGACCATCCACACTGAGTACTTGCCTTTCGGCACCGGATGGCCGTTGACCTTCACGTTCTTGTCGACCTCGAACGTCGTTGCCCAGTTGGCGCCGGGCGTCCAGGTCTCACCCCACTGAACCGCCTTCGTCCCGAAGAGCGGATTTCGCCCACGCGCTCGAGGCCGCGAGTACTCGACACGAATCGTCGTTCCGTCGATGACCTGCGACACTGTGCCGACTTCGCTCGCGCGGATCTGAGCGAGCACCGGGACCGGAAGTAGCGCAAGAGCGAGCAGCGCGGGCCGAAGGTTCATTCCGTCATCCGAATTTGGCGTCGACTGCTGCACGAATCTGATCGAGCGACTTGCCTTCCTTGTGCAGGCGCGCGACCAGTTTCCCATGTCCCTGACAAACGGCGCAATGGCGCGCCATGCCGTCGCCTTCATAGCAGGAGAGCAGCGAATAGAACGTCGGTGGATTCGTACAGCCGCAGCTACATCGAATGCCATCGGCGATTTGAGGGATCTCTCGAATCGAGTCGAACAGCGGAATGAGCGCCTCGTCATCGGCCAGCTGTGCGCGTGACAGAACGCGCTCGCCGGTGATCCCGGGCCGCGGCGTCGGATGCGCGGGGGCGGTGCTCGCTAGCAGCCTGGTTCGAGGCGTAAATAGCAGCACGAGGCCTGCGGCCCAGGCCGTACCGAGAAATCGGCGGCGATCGACTACGACGTTCGTGGCGTTGCTCTGCATACGTCGGCTCTCATCTGTGGCGGAAACGAGAACATTGCGCAGCGTTCGCGCCGTGAGGTCGAACGGTCTCAGCGCGTGGCCCAGGCCAGAAATCGTTCCGTGTGGTACAGTGCCAACTGCGAGCTCGGCCCGTTGAACACAGCGTCGAATCCGTGGCCCGCCCACGGAATTTCAAGATATGCCACCGGTGTGCGGGTCGCCAGCAACCGATCGCGCAGTCGCACGCCGTACTTTGGTTCGACGATGTGATCTCTGCCGGCATAGATCAACAGCGTCGGAGGCAACTGGCGCGTCACGTACGTGAGGGGTGAGGCAGCGGTATACGTGGCCAGCGCGGAGTCGAGTGGCGCGCCGATGAGCGTTTCCTCAACAGTGCGAACATCGATCGGATCGGGATGGGGCGGATACCGATATGAGTCTACCAGGTCGACAGGCCCGTAGTAGCTCACGACGCCACGCACCCGGAGCGGCGGTTCGCGATACGCCGCGAGCATCGCGAGGTGAGCGCCGGCCGAGCGTCCGAGGAGCACGACTCGAGAGGTGTCGCCGTCGTACTGCGCGGCGTGATCGCGTACCCACGCCAACGCGCTGTCGACATCGTCCAGTTGGGCGGGCCACCGCGCTGCAGGCGCGTGACGATAGTCGATCGCGAATACAGTCCACCCGTGCGATGCGAGCCAGCTGGCGAAATTGGCGTTCGACTTCGGGCTGCCGCGCTGCCACGCGCCACCGTAGATCTGCACCAAAATCGGGTAGCGACCCGGCCGAATCGGTTGATGCACGTCGATCGAAAGTCGTGACGCCGGCTGTTCGGATCGCCAGGCAACGCTGCTCATCTTCGCTTGTCCGCTCGGAATTCCGCGGAAGAGATCGGCGACGACGAGCGGGCTGCTTCGCGCCGGATCCTGTGGCGCTGCCGAGACGGGTTGCATCGCGGTCTCGAATCCACGCTCAGTGCCGGGCAGGCGGACAAAGGGCGACAGCGCGAAGATCGCCGCGACTGTCGAGAACAGCATTGTCGCGCGTGCCAGCTTCGATCGTCGCACATCGAGTGCGCCGATCGTCAGCACGGCAAGCGAGGCCAAGGCGAGCCAGGCACTCACTTCCGGCGCGCCGACGTCGAAGTAGAGCAGAAAGAACGTTGGCGCCGGGATGAAGTTCCACGACGCCAGCGCAAGCAAGACGACGCTGAGAATCAGCGCCGTCCGCGGCCGAACCCGCGACGTGCTATCGGCGATCGGGCTTCTCGCTACGGTCGGCCGTCTTGGTACCGCGATCGGCGCGCGCCTTGGCGACCAACTGTTTCACTTCGCGCATCAACGTGGGGCCGTGGTAGGGGATTCCATCCTTGATCGTCCACTCGACGCCACCGGTGTGCACCGGCTTGCCATCCTTGATGTCATCGACGCCGGTGGGATAGAACACCTTGAGATTTTCGAGCGGATTTCCGTTCACGACGATCAAATCAGCCTTGAAGCCGACGCGCACACGGCCCATTTCGGTCTCCTTACCGAGAATGCGTGCGTTGTTGAACGTCGCATGCTGAATGACCTTGATCGGGCTGAAGCCCGCTTCCTGATGTAGTTCGAGTTCACGAATGAGCCCGAAGCCGTACATCTGGTAGATGAAGCCCGCATCGTCACCCGCACCCACGAGTCCACCTTTGCGCTCGAACTCGCGCACCGCGTTCATCCAGATTCGATAATTCTCCTTCCAGTACGTCTCGTCGGTCGACGTCCAGCCGAAGAAGTACGAACCGTGATTCGCCGGATCGGGACGGAAGTACTCCTCGAGCGTTGGGTGCAGATAGTCGGTGAACCAGGGCTGCGTGCGCGCGCGCTGTAGGTCTCGCGACGCCTCATAAATATCGAGCGTAGGCACCCAGGCGACTTTGCGCGCGACCATTGAGTCGAGTACCATGTCGAGGCGCTTGGGATCGGCCTCGCGCCAGAGATGGCCCGCCCAGCGAAAACGATCGGTCTCGTTGTTGTAGTTGTAGTACGACGGAAAGCCCTGCACGCCATCGACGATCGCAGCGTCGGGAATGCCGTACCAGTGCTCGATGCTCGTCGTGCCGAAGTGGATGTCGTCCCAGGCATTCGTCTCTTCGACGCCAACGTGGTGGGCGATGCGCAGGCCTTCCTTGTGCGCCTCGTCCTCCATCGCCTGCATGATGTCGCGATCGATGCCCAGCAACTTGATACCGTCCACGCCCTGCGACTTGAGCAGCCGCACCTTGGCGCGGGCCGAGTCGGCGTTGGTCGGACGGCCGAACTGTGGGTAGATGAAAATCCGCGGCGCGGCAAGCGTGCCCTTGGCGCTGGCTTCGCGCCAGGCGAGGGCCTTTCGCGTATCGCTGCCAACGTCCCGAATTGCTGTGATTCCGCAGGCGAGCCAGATCTTCAATTCATAATCGATCGGCTGCGCCGTGCCCCCGCGGTCGTCCTGCAGGTGTGCGTGCGCATTGATCAGCCCTGGCATGACGTACTTGCCTGTGGCGTCGATCTCCGCCGTGTTGGCGCCGCCCTGAATGCGGCGACTCGCGCCATTCCGGCCGAGGGCGACGGGATCGAGCGCTGCCATCTGCGTGATGACGTTGTCGACGACCACGATGTCGTACGGACCTTTGGCGGGCGTTCCGTTGCCGTCGACGACGGTGGCGTTGCGGATGATCAGGCGGGCAGGCCGGGTGCCGGACGTTGGCGCGGTTTGGGCGACGACGACGGTTCCTAGACCGAGGCTGGCGGCGAGTGCCAGGCGGAGAGTGCGGGAGGCTGGGCGCATCCAGTTATCATCCCTTCGCGGCCGCTCCTCCGCAAGGCTGTCGTCTGGCCTTTTGCATTCGCGCCGCGCCGCGTGGCGTACGATATTGGAGGACGTCGCTCCTCGGTCCCGGCGCTGCCGCCGTCCGCCGCGACGCATCGTTCACGGTGACTCGCCAATTCCTCGAGGATTCACATGACGTACGTTGCCCGTCCCCCGCGTCAACTGCGCTCCGCCGCGGTGCTGGGGATGCTTGTCGGTTCGGCGTTCGCGCTGCAGGCCCAGGCGCCCCGTAGCAAGACGCCCGACGATCCGATGGCCACCATCCCGAAGCTGTCTACGCTCGTCGGCCAGCCGGGCAGCGAGTTGGCTGACGTGGTCGAACGATATTCGGCCGATCAGAGTTCTCTCATTCGCCGCTACGACGCCAACGACTCGCCGGAACAGCGCAAGCGGATGCGCGAGTTCTTCACAGGATGGCGCACCCGACTCGGCGAAATCAACTTCGAGAAGCTCTCGCAAGAGGGCCGCGTCGACTACGTCCTCCTCGACAATCACGTGCAGTATCAGCTCGCGCTGCTCGACCGTCAGGACAAGAACCGTTCCGAGACGGCGGTGCTGGTGCCCTTTGCTGATCGCCTGTTGACGCTGCAGGACACGCGTCGGACGCTGGCGCCGGTGGACGCACGCGCCGCGGCGAGAACGGTTGCCGCGGTCGCCAAGACCGTGGACAGCCTTCGCGCACTGTTCGAGGCGCCCGCAGGACGAGGCGGCGCCGCCAATCAGGTGGCTGTGCAGGGTGACACTGGTCGTGCGCGCGCGGTGGCGCCGCGCGTGACGCGTACCGTGGCCAACCGCGGTGCAGACAACGTCGATCAGATTCGCGGCACGGTGACCAACTGGTATCGCTACTACGACGGCTTCGACCCGATGTTCTCGTGGTGGCTCAAGGATCCGTATCGCAAGCTCGATGAATCGCTGACCGCCTACGCGCGCACGTTGCGCGAACGCGTCGTTGGCTTCCGCGCCGCTGCTGCCACTCAGGTTGCCGCGGCAGGCGCGGCCGCCGGCGGGGGGCGTGGTGGTCGCGGCGGCGGTGGCGGTGGTGGCGGCGGCGATAACGGTGAAGGTCCGATCATCGGCGACCCGATTGGCGCCGAAGGTCTCAAGGCCGACCTCGTGCACGAAATGATTCCGTACACGCCCGAAGAGCTCATCGCCATCGCCGAAAAGGAATACGCCTTCAGCCTCAGCGAAGCGAAGAAGGCCGCTCGCGAAATGGGCTTCGGCGACAATTGGAAGGCGGCAATGGAGAAGGTGAAGGACACCTACGTCGAGCCGGGCAAGCAGATCGAAGTCATTCGCGATCTCGCACGTCAGGCCGAGTCGTATTTCGACGCGCACGACTGGGTGACGATTCCACCGCTCGCCAAGGAAGACTGGCGCATGGAAATGCTCTCTCCCGAGCGTCAGAAGGTCTCTCCCTTCTTCCTCGGTGGCGAACAGATCCTCGTGTCGTACCCGACGGCCGATATGTCGGACGACGACAAGATGATGAGCATGCGCGGCAACAACCCGCACTTTTCACACGCCACGGTGTTTCACGAGCTGAACCCTGGGCACCATCTCCAGGGCTTCATGACGGCGCGCTACAACCAGCACCGCCGCATGTTCTCGACGCCGTTCTGGAACGAAGGTCAGTCGCTCTACTGGGAAATGTTCGTGTGGGACAAAGGCTTTGACGCGAGCCCCGAAGATCGGATGGGTGCGCTCTTCTGGCGCATGCATCGCAGCGCGCGAATCATCTTCTCGCTCAACTTCCACCTAGGGAAGATGACGCCGGATCAGGCGATTCAGTTCCTCGTCGATACGGTCGACTTCGAGCGTGCGAATGCCGAAGGCGAAGTCCGTCGCTCGTTCAACGGCAGCTATGCGCCGCTCTATCAGATCGGCTACATGATCGGCGGTCTCGAGTTGCGCTCGTTGCACGCCGAACTCGTCGATACGAAGAAGATGACCGAACGCGAATTCCACGACAGCGTGCTGCAGGGTGGACCGATGCCGATCGCCATGGTACGTGCGCGGCTGGCCAAGACGCCGCTCACACGCGCTGGTGCAGCACCATGGCGCTTCGCCGAGCATTTGCCTGCGCCGATTCCGTATCTGAGCAAGTAGTCGTTTCTGTGCCTCTCCTTTCTCCAAATATTCCGTGACAGTCAATCGTCGTAACTTTCTGAAGACGTCGGCCGCAGCTGCGGCCGCGTCGGCGCTGGTGACGGGCCGCGCGGGTGCGCTGGTTTTGCCGACCGAAGCGCTCTCGCCAATTCCGGCGGCCGATTTCCGCGATCTCGCGCTCAAGGCCATCGATGCCGCGAAGTCGGCGGGCGCCGAGTACTCTGACGTTCGCATCGCGCAGAATCGCTCGCAGTTCGTGCAGACGCGCGAACGCCGCGTTCAAGGCCTCGCAGACAACGAAACGTTCGGTATGGGCATTCGCGCGCTCGTGAATGGCGCGTGGGGCTTCGTCGCCACTGCGGATCTCTCGACCGACGGCGTGGTTGCCGCCGCGCGTCAGGCCGTGGTGCAGGCCAAGGCCAATCGCGCTGCCGTCACGCGCCCAATCACACTCGCGCCGTATGGCGCACCGCAGAAGGGCGAGTGGACGGCTCCGATCAAGGTCGATCCGTTCAACGTCCCGATTGCCGACAAGGTCGCGCTTCTCATCGCGGCGAACGAAGCCGCGATGAAAAATGGTGCGCGCTTCGTGAATTCAGGCATGAACTTCCTGCGCGAAGAAAAGACGTTCGCAAACACCGAAGGCGCGCTCACGGTACAGACATTGTATCGCTGCTCGCCGAGCATGACGGTGACGGCGGTGTCGGCGGACAATTCGGACTTCCAGACGCGTCAGTCTACTGACGTTGCGCCGCGTGGACTCGGCTACGAGCACGTGACGGATTCCGATTTCGTGACGAACGGCGCCCGCTGGGCGCAGGAAGCTGTGCAGAAGCTGTCGGCCAAGCCGGTGGAAGTCGGCCGCTACGATCTCGTGTTGCATCCGACGCACCTGTGGCTCACGATCCACGAGAGCGTCGCGCACCCCACAGAGCTCGATCGCGCGCTTGGCTACGAGGCGAACTATGCGGGCACGAGCTTCGTCTCGCCGCCGGAGAAGATTCTCGGCCAGCTCAGGTACGGTCCGCCGCTCATGAACATTCAAGGCGATCGCAGCCAAGCTGGTTCGCTCGCCGGGTGTAAGTGGGACGACGAGGGCGTAGCACCTGAGACGTTCGACATCATCAAGAATGGCGTCGTCGTCGACTATCAGACCACGCGCGAGCAGGCGCCGTATCTCGACTGGTGGTACAAGAAGCAGGGCAAGCCCACCCGCTCGCACGGCAACTCGTACTCTCAGTCGTGGGCTGACGTGCAGTTCCAGCGCATGCCGAACGTGTCGCTCCTTCCCGGTGAGAAGGATCTCATGTGGGAAGACATCATCGCGGCGACGGATCGCGGCATCGCGATCGTTGGCGACGGTTCGTTCTCGATCGATCAGCAGCGCTACAACGCGCAGTTCGGCGGCCAGCTGTTCTACGAGATCAAGGGCGGCAAAATCGTCGGCATGCTCAAGGACGTAGCGTACCAGCTTCGCACGCCGCAGTTCTGGGGCTCCATGGACATGATCGGCGGTAAGCGCAGCTACTTCCTCGGCGGCGCGAACAACGACGGTAAGGGGCAGCCAAGCCAGAGCAACGCGGTGAGCCACGGATGCGTGCCGTCTCGTTTCCGCGATATCAACGTCATCAACACTGGACGGACCGCGTGAGCCACTCGACTGAATACTCCGGCCCGCGCTCGCTGTTTGCACCAGCACCAGCAGCGCGCTACCTGACGCGCGACGAGTGTCAGGCCATCTGCAAGAAGGTATTGGCGTTTTCGAAAGCCGATTCGGCACAGGTCACGATTACTGGCGGCGCGCGCGGGAACACGCGCTTTGCCGTGAATCAGATTTCGACGAGCGGCGACAACTTCGATCACGTCGTCTCCATTCGCTCGACGTTCGGCAAACGCTCGGCAACGTCGACGACCAATAAGCTCGACGATGCGTCGCTCAAGGCGGTTGTCGATCGCGCCGAAGCGCTGGCGCGGCTCGCGCCTGAAGATCCGGAAATGATGCCGGACCTCGGACCGCAGCAGTATCAGGAGTCGCGCGATTGGAGCGATGCAACGGCATCGATCGACGCCGCGGCGCGCGCTATCGCAGTGAAGGCTGCGACATCGGCGGCCACGAACGGGCTCGCGGCGACCGGCTACATCGAGACGCGCGTGAATTCGTTTGCGATCGCGAATACCTCGGGTCTCTTCGCGTATCGTCGCGACACGGGCGCCGCGATGACGACGACCGTCCGCACGAATGACGGCACCGGCTCCGGCTGGGCCGGCGCGACACACGACGATTTCACCAAGATCGACGCCGCGTCGATCGGATCGCGCGCGGCTGACAAGGCGCGTCGCTCAGTGAATCCGGTTGCGATCGAACCTGGCCGCTACACGGTGGTGCTCGAGCCGACGGCGGTCGGCAATCTCGTGCAGCTCATTGCCGGTGCGCTGAACGCGCGTGCTGCCGACGAGGGCCGCAGCTTCTTTTCCAAGCAGGGCGGTGGCAACAAGCTTGGGATGAAAGTGGTTGACGAGCGCGTGACGTTGTCCAGCGACCCGATGGATCCCGATGCGCCCGGCGCTGCATTCGCCGGCGATGGACTTCCGCTCGGCAAACGCGTATGGATCGAGAACGGTGTCGTGAAGACGCTGTCGTACGATCGTTTCTGGGCGCAGAAGCAGGGCGTTCAGCCGAACGCGGGCGGTGGCGGCGGCTTCGGTGGATTTGGTGGCGGCGCTGGCGGCATGAAGATGTCGGGCGGCACATCGACGATCGAAGAGCTCATTGCGTCCACACAGCGTGGTTTGCTCATCACGCGCCTTTGGTACATCCGTCCCGTGGATCAGCGCACGATTCTGTACACGGGCCTTACCCGCGACGGCACGTTCCTCATCGAGAACGGCAAGATCACGCACCCGGTGAAGAACCTGCGCTGGAACGAGTCGCCGATCTTCATGCTCAACAATCTCGAGGCGATGGGTCGTCCGGTGCGCGTGAGCGCGAGTGAAGATGGAAGTCCGGGCCAGGCGATTGTCGTCCCGCCGGTCAAGGCTCGCGACTTCAACTTTACGAGCACGAGCGACGCGGTCTAACATTAGAGTTTGAGAACAACGCCACTCACGGCTTGAGGTAGCATGCATCGTCTTCGGGTGTGGGTGGCGTTGGCCGCGTGCGTGGTGACGGCGCGCGGCGTACAGGCACAGCAGACATTCGTCAGTCCGACCATCGGCGTGTTTCGGTATCGCGCAGACACCTTGTGGGTGTTGCGCGACACCACCGAGACCCGAGTGGTCTATCGAGCCGACACGGTGACGCGTCGGCTTTCGATCGATGGGAAGCTGCGTTCGGAAATGACGCTGGTCGTGGACGGCGACTCGGCGATTGTCGTCCGCTTTCGCGACGCTGGCGGAGAGCGGGCTATTCCGGCGGCCGCGCACGCGATCCCGGCGTCGTCGGCGATGGTAGAGCGCGCGCTGTTGGCGAGCGAAGTACTCGCCGATCAGGACCGCCAGCGGCGTGCGCGATTGGGAATGAGCGACCCATTCCAGGTTCCGACGTCTTCGGACAGCGTGCGAACGTACGTTGGGTCGCCGGTGTCGCGCATCGTCCAGCATCGCGATACGCTCCGGGTTCTCACCGGATGTCAGGGTGTGCGTGTCGATACCACGGTCTTCCGACTCTTCGGAACCGACTCGGTGCGACGTCTCAGTGCGCCGGCGCGAACCTTCGGGCAGCCGATGGCAGTGACGCTGCTCAGTCAAATGCGCTTTGCGGTCGAACGCGAACGGATCGGCGCGGCGAGCTCCGCGCAGTTTCCGGGGCCGCGCGACGTCTGCGCGAAATGACTTAGCTACCTGCGACGGCGTTCGATGATCCCGATGATGAGCGCCGATGGAACGGCAGGAACGAGTCCGAGTCCCATCCCGTAGAGCATTCCAACGCCGCCTGCAACAACCACGGCGATTGGGCCAGAACTCTGCGCGAAGAATCCCGAGATGGCTCCGCCAACAGCGCCACACGCGAGTACGATAAACCAGAACACGGTTTTCACACCGCTGGCGGTGGATGGCGGCTCGGTCGGCGGCGGCGGCACCGATGTGGCCCGCGGCTCCGACGTGGCTCGACGACTGCTCCGCTCCGCGACGTTCGCTTTCTCCCAGCGTGTCGCCAGCCAATAGATACCGACGGTGGCGAGTACAGCGAGACCGATTGGTGCGACGATCAGCCAGCGTGTGTCAGCATTGGAGACTTGATGGCCGACCGCTAGGCGACGAGAGACTCGATCCTTGATGAGGGTAAACGCCGCGTAGTATGTGCCCATGCCGGCGACAGCGGCAACGAGTCCGGCCAGCGCCGGTGGCAAGCCGCGCTCGACTTCGTGCTCAGAAGGCCCCATTCACAAATGATAAACGCCGCGCGCCCCTGAGCCAGGGGCGCGCGGCAGAAAGGTCAACGACGGTTCAGCGGGCGATCTTGAACGTGAACTGCTGCTCGACCAACTGCGCTACGCGACGTCCACCCAATTCCGCCGGCCGATAGCGTGACCTGAGCAGCACGCGCTGCACCGCATCGACGAACAGACGTCCCGCCGACGATGGAAACTTGAGCGAGTGGTCATCCACTCGCCCGGTGGTGTCGACGACGAACCGCACGACGAACGCCGTCTCGATCCCCGCCGACAGCATCGACGGCGGGTACACCGGCCGCGGATTGTCGGGGTAGGGCATCACGATCTTCTCGACGAGGTCGGCGGTGTAGATACCAGAACTCGAAAGTCCGCCGTCGTTGCCGCGCCCGAGACCGTCGCCGCCAACGTCTGCCTTTGGAGGCGATTTGAAGTCGAGCGAATCCGTGATTTTGCTCGTAAGGTCCACGTTGGGCAGCGGCGGCCCGGCGTCGATCACGGACGACAGATCGATCGAGACCGGCGCGACGTGCGGTATGACCGCGGCCGCGGTCTGCACGAGCTTCGGATTCACGGCCGCCGTCCGACGTGCCGGTCTTGGCGCCTGCGCCACCGGCGCTGGCTCGGCGGCGACCTTTATGAATTGCACATGCTCGCTCGCACGTGTGCCGCGTCGGATGTCGCCCGCGGAGGCCGATGTCTTTGCCTTCGGCGCCAGGACGACGATGATGACCACGAGGTGGGCGACGATGCTGAGGAGCAGCGCGCGTGAACGACCGGTACGAGCCGGCCGGGTACTGATGAATGGATGCAACATATACGACTACCCGAATGGCCTACGCTGGCTGAATAGGCACGCGCCGCGCCGCGACGAATGCAGGCCAAGGCTTCTCCCGTCGAGATCGCGGGCCTCAGGCGGTGGCACAGCGGGGTCGACGAGCGTTTCAAGCGGGCCCGGCGTAGATTCACGGACGTCGCTCAAACGACTCAATACTCGAGGAACTGCTCATGCGCCGAGTCTTTCCGTTCGCCGTCGTGATGTTCGTTGCGCTGTCGCTTGGCGATGCCGCGTTTCTCGCCTCGCAGAACCCAACGAATCCGCAGTTTCCAAAATCGAACGCGTTGGGTCCGCGCACGAACTACACACCCAAGTCCTCGCATGCCGACACCCTGCGCGGATCGTTCAATACGCCGGGGCGCGCATGGTGGGATGCGAGCTTCTACGACCTGCACGTCTCGATCAATCCGAAAGACAGCAGCATTGCTGGCTACAACGGCATCACCTATCGCGTTCTCAAGCCGGCCACGGAGATGCAGATCGATCTCATGGAGCCGCTCGAAGTCGATAGCATGATTCAGGACGGACGCGCCGTGAAGTTTCGCCGCGACGGCGCCGCGTTCTTCGCGACGCTCGCGTCCCCGCAGAAGACCGGCGATCGAAAGACCATTCGAGTGTACTATCACGGCCATCCACAGATCGCCAAGAATCCGCCCTGGCAGGGCGGTTTCAGCTGGGCCAAGGACAGCCTCGGCCGCCCATGGGTCGTGACGACCGATCAGGGAATGGGTGCGTCGGTATGGTGGCCGAACAAGGACACGCAGGCCGACGAGCCCGATAGTCAACGCGTCGCGCTCACGCTTCCTGATCCGATGATGGATGTGTCAAACGGGCGCCTGCGAAAGACGACGCACAATGCGAACGGCACGACGACCTACGAGTGGTTCGTGGTCAACCCAATCAACAACTATGCGATTGCCGTCGCTGGCGGAACCTACGCGCACTACACCGAGACATACGACGGCTTGAAGGGCAAGCTGACGATGGACTTCTGGCCGCTCGACTACAATCTCGAGAACGCGCATCGGCAGTGGCCGCAAGCGCGATCAATGATGGAATGCTTCGAACACTGGTTCGGGCCGTACCCATGGTACGAGGACGGCTACAAGCTCCTCGAAGTGCCGAACACGGGCATGGAGCACCAGAGCGCCGTCTCATATGGGAACTGGTATCAGAACGGCTATCGCAAGCGCGACGGTTCCGGCACCGGACTCGGCCTCAAGTGGGACTTCATCATCGTCCATGAGAGCGCGCACGAGTGGTGGGGCAACAATATCACGGCGAAGGACAACGCCGACATGTGGGTGCACGAGAGCTTCGCCAACTACGCCGAGGGCATCTACACGGAGTGCCAATTCGGGAAGGAGGCGGGCGCGCAGTACATCGTCGGAAATCGCCGCGGCATTCGCAACGACCGCCCGATCATTCCCGCGTACGACGTGAATGACCAGGGCTCCGGCGACATGTACCCGAAGGGCGGCGAGATGCTGCACACCATTCGTCAGATCGTCGGCGACGACGCGAAGTGGCGCGGCATTCTCATGGGGCTGAACAAGACGTTCTGGCACCAGACAGTCATGGGCAAACAGGTCGAGGACTACATCAGCGCCCAGGCGCGCGTGAACCTGTCCAAGGTCTTCGATCAGTATCTGCGCACGACGATGGTCCCGACGTTCGAGTACAAGATCACGGGCGACTCACTGTCGTATCGATGGACGGACGTCGTGCCTGGCTTCGACATGCCGCTGAAGGTCGCGCTAGATGGTCGCGACTATACGCTCATTCGCCCCACTGCGAACTGGAAAACCGCGAAGCTGACCAATCCAGCCGAGTTCAAAGTCGATGTCAACTTCTATGTGAATCCAAAGCGCGTCGGGGAGTAGCCGATGGCCTGATACGAAACGTTACAGCCGTAGATCACACTCGCTCCGACTGACGATCCTTTGAACTGGGTCCGTATGTCCCACGTTCAGTCGTAAGGAGTCGAGCGTGCAATCAGCCTGGATCGAACGCGGCGGCCGTCGCGTCATGTATCTGAACTATTCCGGCTTCAAGAACGACACGGCGGCGCTGCGCGCCGAGGTCCAAGCGGCGGATCGCGAAGTATGTCGCCAGCCACAGGGATCGGTCCTGGCGATCGCGGATCTGAGCGACACGACTGCGTCGTCCGCAGCGGTCGAGCTGTTCAAACAGAGCTCTGCCCGCACCAAGCCGTATATCGACAAGCTCGCGCTGATCGGTATCACAGGCCTCAAACGCTTCCTCGCCGAGATGGTTGCTCGGGTCGTCGGACGCGAAATGCGATTGTTCGACACCGAGGCCGACGCGGTCGCGTGGTTACTCGGGAAATCGGACGCTGGTGTGAAGATCGGCGGAAAGCCGACAGTCGCACCACGAGGAGAAGCTGCACGGCCCTAGTGCGGCATCAGTGCCGAAGTCGGGCGTCCGGGAATAGATCGTCGCGTTACGGAGTCTCCTCATGAATCCAGGAGGCTCCGAATGTCAAAACATCGCGACCGCGACGTCGAACGATTCGACGCCAAGGCGACAACCCGGCCATCGGCCGGCAACTACATCAACGAGAATGAAGAAGCCACCGCCGACGGAATCGATCGTCGCGGGTTTCTTCGCTGCATGGCGTGGGCAGGAACCGGAATGGTGTGGACGCTGCACGGCGGCGTGCCGGCATCCGTTCCGCTCAATCGTTTGCCATTTCTGAGTGACGCGCAGCGTAAGAGCGTGTTCTTCGCACAGATCAGCGACAGTCACATCGGCTTCAACAAGGAAGCCAACAAGGACGTTGCTGCGACGCTGCAGAATGCCGTCGACAAATTGAATGCGCTGCCGGAACGGCCGGCCTTCGTGCTGCACACGGGCGACATCACGCAGCTCGCCAAGCCCGAGGAGTTCGACACCGCGAATCAAATTCTCAAATCAGTTCGCACCGATCGCGTGTTCTACGTTCCTGGCGAACACGACGTCGCAACCGACAATGGCGCGGACTACCTACGACGCTATGGCGCGGGCACACAGGGTGGCGGCTGGTACAGCTTCGACCATAGCGGCGTGCACTTCGTCGGGCTCGTCAACGTGCTCAATCTCAAAGCGGGCGGCCTTGGTTCGCTCGGAGCCGATCAACTCGCGTGGTTCAAGAAGGATGTGGCAGAGCTGCCAAGCAGCACGCCCATCGTCCTGTTCGCGCACGTGCCGCTCTGGACCGTCTATCCCGAATGGGGCTGGGGGACCGACGATTCAGAGCAGGCACTCGCACTGCTCAAGCGCTTCGGATCGGTCACGGTGCTGAATGGCCACATTCATCAGATCATGCAGAAGATCGAAGGGCACATGTCATTTCACACCGCCATGTCGACCGCGTTTCCGCAGCCGGCTCCAGGTACTGCCCCGGCACCTGGCCCAATGAAAGTGGATTCAGAGCGACTAAAGAGCGTTCTTGGAATTGCCAACGTCACCTTCATTCCAGGTCGTTCTTCACTCGCGATCGTCGATGCCACGTTATCAGGAGAAGCGCCGGCATTCGAAGCGGCAGCTCACGACGCCATGAGTCGTCGACGCGCCGAGCGCTCGGCCGTGCCGCTTGGTCCGAATGAGATTGGCATCGACAACTTCCGCTTCGCACCGTCGCCACTCACTGTGAGCGCCGGGACCACCGTCACGTGGGTCAACAACGACGACGTTCCGCACCTCATCGTCAGCGCGCGCGGTCAGTTCAAGCAGTCAGGCGTTCTCGACACCGATCAGCGTTTCTCCACCAAGCTCGATCGCGAGGGGACCTACGACTACTTCTGCTCGCTCCACCCGAAGATGCAGGGACAGATCATCGTGACGCGTTGAAGCGTTCGACGAACTGATCGAGCTCTGGTGCGTTGAGGTCCGATACCGCCCAGAGCTCGATGCCACCGGAGGTCCATCGCACGACATGGTAGCCGCGTTCGGCGAAGTGCTGCGGCGCGGCTGCATGTGCGTCATCGACTGGCCAGGCGTAGACATTGATCATGTGCTGCCGTCGCGAATACACGGTGACAGGAACCACTCTGCCGCCCACATAGTCGACGCGCCCGCCTACGAGTGGAAACCCCGCCGAGTCGAGGCTCGGTACCGCGGGTGACAGATCGACTCGGCCGTTGAACCACGGCTTCACGTTGTGCTGATTCGTCGAGACGACATCGGTGAGATGTCCGGGAATCAACGAGCGAATATGGCTCGCCACGACTTCCGCCTCGACCGCCGGACGCGCGGTCCGCGCATTGACCACTGCCAGCGTAGCCGCGCTGCTGAACGCCGCCACCAACACCGCACCGGCGGCCAGCCGCATCCGCGACGTCGCGAGTGCGATCTTCGGAACGCGGGCCGGTTCAGCCAGAACCGCGCTTCGGATTCTTGCTTTGAGAACGTCAGGCGCGCGATATCGCACGAGTCCCTCCTTGAGCGAACGGCTGAGCGACACGAGCTCCGCATGAGCGCGGGCACAGTCGGAGCACGACGCCAGATGTTGATCTACGTTGCGCGCTTCATCGGGCGAGAGCTCGTTATCCACGTACGCGTCGATTTTCTCGAGGCAGTCTGTGCACTGCATGTCAGCTTGCCTCCTGCTCGCCCTGGCGCAGCAGCTGGGCGAGACGTTTTCGCGCGCGCGCGAGGCGCGACATCACGGTGCCGATCGGGACGCCGACGACATCGCTGATCTCCTTGTACGACAACTCCTCGATTTCGCGCAGCACGATGACCTCGCGGAATTCCTCCGGCAGCGTGCCGACCGCGCGATTGATTGCGGCGCGGTCGGATGCTTCGATCGCCGCGCCGTCGGTGGGATCCGCGTCGCTGGCAATCGGCTGCACATGATCGATCGGTAACTCGCGCTGATTTGACTTGCGGCGGCGATGCCACGTGTGGCAGCAGTTGCGAACGATCGACAACAGCCACGCGCGCGCGTCACCTTCGCGAAATCCGTCGAAGTGCCGAAGCGCGCGCAACGCCGCGTCCTGCACGACGTCTTGCGCGTCGTGCTCGTCGCGAAGGAGATAGCGAGCTAGAGTGTACGCATCGTCCAAGTAGGGCAGGACGATGCGCTCGAACCGTTCGACGTCCGCTTGTGCCATGAAATGGTCGCTGGATCCAGGCTGCTGCCGGGATTGGATCCCCGGCTGCCTAAGACCAAACTCACCAACGATCCGGTTTATTCCCGAGTTCCCCGAATTCGCGCTGCCCTATGTCAGCGCCAGATATTCGTGCACGAGCCGGACCGCCATGGCGCCCTCGCCCACGGCCGACGCCACGCGGTTCATCGCGCCGGCGCGAAGATCGCCCGCGGCGAATACACCAGGGGATGTCGTCTCGAGCGGAAGCGGCTCGCGCGCTTCCTTCCACGTGCGCGCGAAGCCCTCGCAGGACAGCGCCTCGCGCCCGGTCACCACGAACCCCTTGGCGTCGCGCAGCACTTCTGCCGGCAGCCATTCGCTGTGCGGACGCGTACCGATGAAGACGAACACCGCGTGCATTTCCTCGACCGCGGTCGATTCATCGTGTACCGACTTGAGCACGACGCGTTCGAGTCGTTCGGTTCCCTCGACGCGCTCCAACTCAGTGCGCGGCCGAAGCTGAATGTTCGGCGTCGCCGCGATCTGGTCGATCAGGTACCGCGACATCGTGTCCTCGAGCCCTTCGCGCCGAACCGCGATGTGCACTTCGCTCGCATAACGCGACAGGTGCATCGCCGCCTGACCAGCGGAATTCCCGCCGCCAATGACCAGCACGCGCTTGTCCTTGCATGCTGTGGCTTCGGTCGTTGCGGCTCCGTAGTACACGCCAGCTCCGGCATGCTCCGGAACGCCGTGCGCCTCGTGTTCGCGATATACCATGCCGGTCGTCGCGACCATCGCTTTCGCGACAATCTCGCGCCCGTCGCTCAGCTTCAGCTTCTTGTAACCGCCCTCGATCGCCAGGCTGACGACTTCCACCGGCGTGATGAACTCGGCGCCGAGTCGCGTGGCTTGCGCCACGGCGCGACGTGTGAGCTCGCTGCCGCTCACTCCAGTCGGAAAGCCGAGGTAGTTCTCGATGCGCGAGCTTGTTCCCGCCTGTCCGCCCGGCGAGTGTCGATCGAGCAAGAGAGTGCGCAGTCCCTCGGACGACGCATAGACCGCCGCGGCGAGTCCCGCTGGTCCCGCACCGACGATGACGAGATCATAGAGGTCGTGCGTCGCCGTCGTCGGGCGACCGAGGCTCTGGGCCACCTCGACCAGCGACGGGTTTCGCAGCACCTCACCGCTCTCGAGAAACAGCGCGGGCAATTCCGCCGGGAGCACGCCGCCAGCATCGAGCAGCGTGCGTGCGCTTTCGTCGCGCGACGCGTCGAGCCACTCGTAGGGAATGAGGTTGCTCGCGAGAAAATCTTTCACCGCGTGCGAGCGCGGCGACCACTGATGGCCCACGAGCCGAAGGCCGGCGTGCTCGCGCGGACGCGCCCCCTGCCAGTCGTCGAGCTGTTCGTCGAGCACGGGGAAAAGATGCTCTTCCGGCGGATCCCACGGCTTTGACAGATAGTGATCGAGGTGCGCTTCATTGATCGCGCGTACCGCTGCGTCGATGTCGGAGTACGCGGTCAACAGCACGCGTCGCGCGATCGGATAGATCGTGCGCGCCTCAGCCAACAGTTCGACGCCGAGCATGCCGGGCATGCGTTGGTCGCTGACGATGAGCGCCACCGCGTCGCCTCGCGCCTTCAGCTCGCGCACAGTCGACAGAGCTTCGTGCCCGGAGTTGGCTCCCATCACCGTGTACGTCTCGCGATAGCGCGTGCGCACGTCGCGTCGCACCGCTGCGAGCACCTGCGGATCATCGTCGACGACGAGAATGACTGGTTTACTCATCGCGTGACTCCGTCGCGCCGAACGTCGACGAGCGGGAGTGTGACTTCAAACTGTGTGCGACCAGGATCCGACAACACTTTGATGACTCCATCATTGTGACGCACGAGCCGGCGAACCGCGTCGAGTCCGAGTCCGAGTCCCGAACCAACCGGCTTCGTGGTGAAAAACGCCTCGAAGATTCGCTCGCGCAGCTCGGGCGGAATTCCTGGACCGTCGTCGACGACGCGCACCACGACCGACCCCTGTTCGTGTTTTGCCGTCACGTCGACTCGACCCGCTTCACTCACTGCATCGAGCGCGTTGTCGATCAGGTTGACCCAGATCTGATTCAACTCGCCGGCAAAGCCGCGAACCGCAGGAAGGTTCGGATCGATCGATACCGATACGCTCACCGATTTCGACTGCGCCTTGTCTCGAAGAATCGCGAGCGTCGCGGTCAGCCCTTCGGCGAGACTCACCGGTTCTGCGAGCAGCGCCTGATCCATCCGTGCAAACTTCTTTACCTGCCCAACGAGCTCTGAAATTCGTGTTCCCGCCTGCTCGATTTCCTTGGCCATGCGGCGCACGGTGCTTCCTTCGGCGATCCAGCGAACCGCCGCGTCGAGTTTGGCCGGGTCGATTGCCCGCGCCAATTCATCGAGCGCATCGATGGTGATCGCCGAGCCGGCGAGCGAATCGGCCGTGGACTCGGCCAAGCCATGATCGGCCAGCCAATCCGAGAGTTCGCTCTCGTGTGTCGCTTCCTCGATGGGTGACCGAACGCGACTCAACGCCGCCGTGGCCGCGGCGCGCGTGGCTTCGATTGCTTCGAGTTCGGCAGTGGAGAGCGCAGCTTGGCCGAGTTCACGAGAGCTTTGCTCGATGCCCGCGAGATGGTCGCCGAGGAGCCGAGCGCTGCGTGCGACCGCCGACGCGGGGTTGTTCAACTCGTGCGACAGTCCAGCGGCGAGTTTCCCGAGCGAAACCATGCGCTCGTTCTGCGATTCAGTGTGGCTGAACTCGCGCGCGCGATCGACCATGACGTGTACCAGGATCGTCGTGATCTCGTGGCACTCGCGCGTCATTTCCTGCAGACAATCTCGCGAGACGAAGCACCACTCTGACGGCTCTTCAGCGATCATGTTTCCCGGCGACGCCTTCATCCGGGAATACGGCAGCATGCCGCTGATGTCGCCTGCGTTCCACGCGAGCATTCGCTGTGGGCCCGCGCCGCGGTCGACGTAGATCGCGATGTGGCCAGACAGTACGATCATCAGGCCGGGGACCGGACCCATCGCTTTCGAGTTGATGACGTCGCCGGCCGCTGCACGTCGCAGCTCGCCGTGGCGAACGACCCACTCGAGTTCCTCGCGCGGCACCGCACTCAACATGCGGTGCGACGCGAGGCGTTCGAGTAAACTCTCAGACTCCATCGACTACGGCTTGGGCCAGACGACGCCCTGCTCCTGCGGAACGGAGGTGATGCCCTTGTAACTGAACTTCTGCAGGCGCTTGCCTTCGTACGTCTCGGCCGTGTAGATGTTGCCCTTGGAATCGGTCGCGATGCTGTGCACGGCGAACCACATGCCGGGCTGACGTCCGCCGTCGCCGAACTGCGTAAGGATCTCGAGCGACTGGCGATCCATCACGTACACCTTCTCGTTCTTGCCGTCGGCGAGGAAGATGTATTTCTGCGCTGGGTCCTTCGAGAAGGCGATATCCCATACCGAGCCGTCGCCGCGCGTGGCCGGCTTGATGATCTTCTCCTTCACGAACTT
Organism: Leucogemmata humicola; assembly: GCF_055379415.1. Taxonomy (NCBI): domain Bacteria; kingdom Pseudomonadati; phylum Gemmatimonadota; class Gemmatimonadia; order Gemmatimonadales; family Gemmatimonadaceae; genus Leucogemmata; species Leucogemmata humicola. The sequence goes on along the minus strand of NZ_AP040875.1, from coordinate 4,130,085 downwards.
GCCGCTCTTCTCGAAGACCTGAATGCGATCGTTCACGCGGTCGCACACGTACACCAATCCGTCGTTGCTCGGCTCCGCGCAGTGCACTGGATTCCGGAACTGCTGTGCGAGCGGGGCGTCGGGGTTGTACGGGCCGAGGTTCGAGTCGGACGGTACGTGGCCGTACGCGCCCCAGAAGCGCTTGATGCGCCCCGTGTTCATGTCGAGCACGGCGACGCGCTTGTTGCCGTAGCCGTCAGCGACGAATGCTTCGTTCGCTTTGAGATCGAAGGTGATCTTGGCGACGCGACCGAAGTGCGTCGTGTCGTTACTCGCGGTCGGCTGACCGGGAACTCCGATCTGCTGCAGGAAGTGGCCGTCGTGCGTGAACTTGAGAATATGTGAATCGCCCGCGCCGTTGCCGCCGATCCACACGTTACCCTTGTTGTCCACTGCGACGCCGTGATTCGACAGCGGCCAGACGTACTGCTTGTCGGCCGGCGGACCGCCCCACGCCGCAACCATATTGCCCGCAGGATCGAACTCGAGCACCGGCGGAGCAGGGACGCAACACTCACTCAGCTTTGGGTTCGCGACCGCGCCAATCTCGGCGGTCGAATCGAACGTGTCGTTGCGATGCACGATGAAGACATGGTCGCGATCATCGACGCCAACGCCAATGACGTTGCCGAGCACCCAGTGGTTCGGCAACGGCTTGGGCCACTGTGGATCGACCTCGAAGCGCGGTGCCGTCACGTTATGAATTCGAGCGCTCGCCTCCAGCGCTCGCTGTCCAATCGCTAGCGCACCGATGGCAACCAAGAGCGCCGAGATGCGAACGATATAACCGTTACGAGTCATGGCTTCGCGCTCCCCGCTTTGGCGGCCGCACGCGGCCACGCAGCGCCAGCGTTCGGGACGACGGCACCAATGCCCTTGAATGTGAACTTCTGCACGCGCTTGCCCTCGTACGTTTCGCCCGTGTAGATGTTGCCCTTGGAGTCGGTCGCGATGCTGTGAACCGCGTAGAACTCGCCAGGCTGCCGCCCGCCGTCGCCGAGCGTGGAGATCACTTCGAGCGTGGCGCGATCGAGTACCCAGATTCTCATGTTCATGCCGTCCGCGACGTACAGATACTTCTGCGCCGGATCAGCGGAGAACGCGACGTCCCACACTGAGCCGTCGCCGAGCGTGGCGGAGCCGACTGCCTTTTCCTTCACGAACGAACCGTCCTTCTTGAAGACCTGGATTCGGTCGTTCGAGCGGTCGCAGACATACACCATGCCGTCCTTGCTCACATCGGCGCATGCTACAAAGCCGAACTGCGCCGCGGACGGAGCACTCGCGGAATAAGCAGCCGGCTTTGCGTCGTCGGGCTTGTTGCCGTTCGCGCCCCACACACGCTTGATCGCGCCGGTGGTCATGTCGATCACCGCGACGCGACGATTGCGCGAGCCGTCGGCGACGAATGCCTCGTTGGAATTGGCGTCGAACGAAATGTTCGTTGGCCCGCCAAATGTCTCGAGACTCGCGTTGTTCGGCGGAAGTGCAGGAGCACCGCCACGGCCGCGACCCCCGCGTCCACCAGCACGGCCACCGGCTGCACGACCGCCGCCCGCTGCGGCGGCTGCACCGCGACTCACGCCAGCGTACGCCGTGTCAGGAGCAGCCGCGCCCGATGGAGCCGCCGACGCGACCGCGGTCACCGCCTTGCCGACCTGCATAATGAACTTTCCATCATGAGAAAACTTCAATAGGCGCGTGTCACTGCCGCCGCTGCCGCCGATCCAGACGTCGCCCTTTGGATCGATCGCAATGCCACTCGGCGTCGTTGGCCAGTCGTAGCCGTCGCCCGGACCGCCCCAGTGACCGACGACCGTACCAGCCGCGTCATACTCGAGAACGGCGGGGGCGCCGGTGCAGCATTCGCTCGTCGGCGGGTTTGTGCCCGACCCGATTTCCGTGCGAGCGTTGAAGAAGTCGGGATTGCTCAGAACGAAAATGTGGTCGCGCGCATCCACCGCGACTCCGACCACGGAGCCCAGGATCCATCGGTTCGGCATTGGCTTGGGCCAGAGCATTTCGACTTCGAATTTTGGCCCCGTCGCCGCTGCGGCCTTGGCCGCCGCCGGCTTTGCCTGAGCGAACGCCGAACTGGCCGCCGCGAGTCCCCCTGTCGCTCCAAACAGCAGCTTTCGCCACCGATTCATCGCATCTCTCCTGTAGCGGTCGGAACTCGTCCCCGCGTGTCACACGTTTTCGGCGTGAATACTCGCGCGCCGACGTACCACGCGCAAAGTTTACGTCATGGATAGTCGAACCGTTAGAGCGGCGAGAGGGAAGTGGAACGCAGGACTGGGCATACGTTGGGCGCTGATCCTTGCGCTCGGCCTATTGCTCATTGCGCCGCCGGCAAGTGAGGCGCACGAGATTCCGAAGAGCGTCACCATTCTGGCATTCGTGAAGCCGGCGGGGGATCGCTTGCGGCTGATCGTTCGCGTGCCGCTCGAAGCGATTCGGGACATGGAATTTCCGCTGCGCGGACCGGGATATCTGCGGCTCCCCGAGCTCGCGCCGCTGCTCCCTCAGGCGACCAAGATCTGGATTGCCGACGACGTCCATCTCTACGAGGAAGACACGCGCCTCACCGACGGGCAGATCGTCGCCACGCGTGTGTCGCTGCCGTCCGATCGGTCGTTCGAGAACTACCAGCGCGCCGTGTCGCATTTCGACGAGCCGCCGCTGCCCGCGACGACAGACATTGCCTGGCAGCAGGCGATGCTCGACGTCGAGATCGACTACAAGATCACCTCCGATCAATCGCATTTCTCGATCAATCCGGCGCTCGCCCGTCTTGGGGTACGGACGAACACCGTGCTGCGCTTCGTGCCGCCGAACGGCGCCGAGCGCGCGTTCGAGTACGTCGGCAATCCTGGCCTCGTGCGGCTCGACCCGCGATGGTACCAGGCGGCGCTGGCGTTCGTTCGACTCGGCTTTGAGCATATCCTCGACGGCATCGACCACTTGCTGTTCGTGTTCTGCCTCGTGATTCCGTTCCGGCGGATACGTCCGCTCGTGGCGATCATCACGTCGTTCACCGTCGCGCACTCGATCACGCTCATCGCATCGGCCGCGGGCCTCGCGCCGACTGCCGCGTGGTTTCCGCCGTTGATCGAGGTCCTGATTGCGCTGTCCATTGTATACATGGCGCTCGAGAACATTGTGGGGCCAAAGCTCGAGCGACGCGCACTGATCGCGTTTGGTTTTGGACTCGTGCACGGGTTCGGATTTTCCTTCGCGCTGCGCGAGTCGCTGCAGTTTGCCGGCGCGCACCTCGCCACGTCGCTCGTCGCGTTCAACGTCGGTGTCGAGCTCGGCCAACTATTCGTACTGGCGCTCACCGTTCCAGCGTTGGTGCTTCTCTTCAAGTACGGCGTCAAAGAGCGCATGGGGACGATCATTCTCTCCGCATTCGTGGCGCACACCGCGTGGCACTGGATGTTGGACCGCGGCGCTGTGCTCTCGCAGTACGAGTTTCGTCTGCCCACGATCGACGCGGAATTCGTCGCCGGCGGGATGCGGGCGCTCATGCTGCTGCTTATCGTTGGTGGGGCCGCGTGGGCGATGATCGAGCTGCGTCGGCGTCTGGGGCCACCGCGTGGTCCTCAGGAAATCGGGCCGAGTCTTACGCAAGGAGCGGAGTCGGATCTGTGAGTCATGCCGTCGTTCAATCGCGGTCGCGCTGGACCTTGGCCGTCGCCGCGTGCCTCATCGCCGTCTCAGCCGCTCAGCTGCATGGACAGACTCCGAAACCGGCGGGAAAGCCCGTGCAGTCAGCGTCTGCTACCACCAAGCCGGCCGCGCGGTCGGGCCCGTCGACGTTGAGTGGGATCTATACGACCGACCAGGCCAATCGCGGCAAGAACCTGTACACCGGCACATGTCGGTCCTGTCATTCGCCCACGTCCCACACAGGGGCGACGTTCGCCCAGTGGTGGCGCGGCAAGCCTTTGTCTGATCTATTCACGTTCATCAGCGAGCGCATGCCCAAGAACGACCCGGGCACGTTGGCTCCCGAAGACGTCGCTGATGTCGTAGCGTATCTGCTCAAGATGAACGCAATGCCCGTCGGCAAGGACGAGCTGTACCCGGATGCCGACTCGCTCAAGAAGTTCCGAATCGAAGTGAAGTCCAGCGGCACCTCCACCGCAACGAGGAAGAAGCCATGACGCGACGTTGGCTGACCGGTTGGCCACGCAATCTGGGAATGTCGTTCTTTGCCGGCGCGCTGCTGTCGGGCGCGTTCGTGCTATACGCGAAACAATCGAGTGCAAAACAGGCGGCCGCGCTCGTGCGCGGCAACAAGCCTGGTGAGTGGCGCTACTGGGGCGCCGACGCGTGGAGCTCACGCTACTCCGCGCTCGATCAGATCAATGCGTCGAACTTCGACTCGCTGCAGGTTGCGTGGCGATGGGACGCGTCGAGCTACGGCGACGATGAGTATTATCGCACGACGCCATTGTACGCGAACGGCCGACTGTTCACCGTCGCCACGACTCGCCGCAAGGCATTCGGCGTCGATCCGTCCACGGGCAAGACGCTCTGGGACTGGGGCATCGACGAAGGCATCCGTTGGCAGAAGGCGCCGCGTCAGTTCGCCGGCCGCGGACTCTCCTACTGGACCGACGGCACGAACGAGCGCGTCATCATCGTTACGCCTGGCTACCATCTCGCGATCCTCGATGCGAAGACTGGCAAGGGCGATCCAAAAGTCGGCAAGAATGGCGTCGTCGATCTGATGGAAGGACTCGGATATCCGCTCGTTCCGCTCGCCGTCGACGATACGAATTCGCTCGAAATCAGCGAAGCGTATCCAGCGCGCAAAGCGAAGCCGGGCGAAAAGTGGAACGCCACGACGAAGACTGGCGCAGACGGCACGATGGGCATTGATCCGGCTGCCGGACAAATCGCCAATTCGTCGCCCGCGATCGTCGTCGGCGACGTGATCGTCGTCGGCAACTCGGCGATCCACGGCTACTACCCGCTGCACAAGCACAACATTCCGGGTACGGTGCGCGGCTTCGACATGCACACTGGCAAGCAGCTCTGGAAGTTCAATCTCATTCCGCAGCCGGGTGAGTTCGGCGCGGACACATGGAAGAGCGGTTCCAAGGTCGGCAGCGACGGCGTCGGCAAAAACGACCCGTGGGCGACGTACACCGCCGATCCCGAACTCGGCCTCGTGTATATCCCCGTCGGAATGCCGCTCACCGACGAATACGGCGGTCATCGGCCTGGCGACAATCTGTTTGGCAATTCGATCGTCGCGATCGACGTGAAGACGGGTCTACGCAAGTGGCACTATCAGCTCGTGCACCACGACATCTGGGACTATGACGTGCCGATGGCGCCGAACCTTCTCGACGTGACCGTGAATGGTCGCCCGCGAAAGATCATCGCCTCGACGACGAAGCAGGGTTGGGTGTACACGCTCGATCGCGTCACGGGCGAGCCGATCTGGCCGATCGTCGAGACGCCTGTGTTGCAGAGTGAAGTGCCAGGCGAACAGACGTCGGCCACGCAGCCGATTCCGTCGCGCCCCGCGCCGTATTCGCAACAGGGCATGCTCGAAGCAGACCTCATCGACTACACGCCCGCGATCAAGGACTCGGCGCTCAAGCTCGCGCAGAAGTGCCGCATGGGTCCGTACTTCATTCCCGCATCGCCGGCCGACGGAAAGGGCAAGAACGGCAAGTCGCAATACACCTGCTCATGGTATTCGCCTGGTGCGAGCGGTGGTGTGAACATCGATGGCGGTACCGCAGCCGATCCGGAAACGGGCATGATCTACGTCGGCGGTCAGACGGGCATGAGCACGATCGCGGTGCAGAAGGATCCGTGTTCTGAACTCGACTTCACGTCGCCACACAACAGTTGCGGCAAGCCGGGCGCCGCAGCGCCTCCGGCGGGCTACTCCTCGCCCGCCGCGGCTGAAGGCGGCGGACGCGCCGGCGGTTTCGCGCGCGTCGGCGCTGTCACCACGATCGGCGGCGTGTCGATTCTCAAGCCGAAGGAAATGGGCGGTGTCACCGCGTACGATATGAACACGGGTGACAAGAAGTGGTGGGTGCCGAACGGCAACCTCTGGCGCGAGCAGACCTCCAACGACCCGATGTTTGCCGGCGTGGCCCTGCCGAAGATTCCGGCGGTTGGCGGACAGCCTGAGGTCATTACCACCAAGACGCTGGTGATCAACGGCACCGGCCGTAGCGGCGGTGCGGCAGGCGGTCGTGGGCGCGCTGGCGCTCCTGGCGCCCAGGGTGGCGGTCGTGGTGGCGGAGCTGGCGCGGGTCCGCGCCTCTACGCGTTCGACAAGGCGACCGGCAAGCAGGTGGGTGCAGTGAGCATTCCGGCCGTGAACACCGCGGTGCCAATGACGTTCCTGCACCAGGGCAAACAGTACATCGTGTTTGCTTCGGGAACCGGCGGGCCGTCGGGTCTCATCGCTTTGGCGCTACCGCGAGGCGGCGCGCAGCACTAACACCGGCGCTCAGGCAAGCAACAAAGCCCTCGGCATTTTCGCCGGGGGCTTTTTCGCGCTAGGAAGATTGAGAATCATCCGCGTGAGTCTGCGGTGTTTCTCGCGTCGCTGCCGTTTCCTATTGCTTGACGTACTTCTTCAGCAGCGAGCGATTCTCAAACCCGGGACCGTACGTCGTCGGACCGACCTCAGCGCCCCAGATGTTGCCCTTTGCATCGACCGCGATTCCTTCGGCGGAGCTTGTGTTCGTGGCCTTTGCGACCGGGTCGGGAATGAAATACTTCACCGTTCCGTCCTTCGCGCTGCCGACGCGAATGCCGCGCGTCCATTGACGGTCGCGTCCGTTGCCGACCGACTGTGACTCCGAGTCGGCGACGTAGATGTTGTCGTCTTTGTCGATGAAGATTCCGCTCGGGCGGCTGAACTGGTACCAGGTGTCGAGCAGCTTGCCGTCCTGGTCGAAGATCTTGATCCTGTTGTTGCTCCGGTCGCCGACGAACAGGCGGCCTTTCGAGTCCATCGCCAGCGCGTGCGGCTGGTTGAAGTCGTCGGGGCCTTCTCCGAATGTGCCCCACGCCTTGATGAGTTTTCCGTCTTTCGAGAACTTAAATACGCGCGCCGTGCTGCCCGGCGACGACGCATGTCCCTCCGAAACGAAGATGGTGCCGTTCGGCGCGATGAGGATCGAGTTCGGCTGGAAGAAGAACTCCGGATCTCGCCCACCACCCGCCTTGCCGAGGGTCAGCAGGAGCTTCCCGTCGGGGCTGAACTTGAAAATCTGATGCCCGGTCGTCGGCGCAGGTGGTGGTGGCGCGTCAGCTGCCGGCGCGGCGCCGCCGCGGCCACGGCCGCCACCGCCTGGTGGCGCGCCGTCCACCACCCAGACGTTGCCCTCGCGATCGACGAGAATACCATGAGGAAACACGAGCATGCCGGCGCCGAAGTGCGTCAGCATGTTTCCATTCGCGTCGAACTTCATCACCGGGTCGATCGTCGAACCCACGCAGCTATTCGTGCCACATCGCTCGGCGACCCAGATGCTCTGGCCGTCGCGGTCGATGGCGACGGCGCTCGTCGATCCCCACGGCGCCCGGCCCTGTGGCAGCTTTGCCCAGCCCTCGACCGTTCGATATGGGTTCGGGAGATCATTGATTGGCGCCATGGTCGCTTGTTGCGATGTCGTCGCCTGCGCCATCGCCGGCAAGGACACGGCAATCGTCGCGATCGTCGTGCACACTACGCGCGCGTTCCAACGCATGAGTTGTCTCCGATCCGCTCTAGTGGTGGGCCTAGGCCTTACGGGTGGCTCTTCAACAGCGTGATGTCCTTCAGCTGATCCATGTTGTCGGTCAGCGGCTGTTTGCCGGCGGGAAAGTGATTCTGCGACAGGACGTACGCGAGAATGTCCGCGAGCTGTCCGCGCGGCACGGACTTCGGATTGTCGGGCGGCATCGACGTGTAGACCTTGTCGTACAACTGGTCGAGCGTCAGCCCGTCCCAGTTGGCGAGAAAGGACTTCCCGACGAGTTCCGCGGCCGAATCTGTACCAGCGAGCGCGGGGCCGTGGCACTTGGCGCAGGTGTTCTTGTAGAGCGTGTCGCCGCGCGTTGCCTGCGAATCCGAGTAGACGCTATCCCAGGTCGTGCGTGCAATGCGATGGACGCGTGGCCGGCGCAGGCTAGTTGACGATTCCGCGCGGCGCGGCGCGCTCACGACCACAAGCGCGCCGATCGATGCAACGAGAAGAGCAAGGCGTTTCATCGCAAGAAAATCGCACGACGCACGACGGCCCGCCAGCCGCACTCGGCTCTGAGATCTGAGACCGGAGACTTCAGACCTCAGTCTTGTTCCGGTGACCCGGCACCAGCGTCAGGAATGACGAACAGCTTCGGATCGACATCCGCTGGCGCGATGTTCGTGATCTGCGTCTGCTGCACGACCGTCAGCTTTGGATTCGTGACAGTCGGATCGTTCCCGATGTAGCTGCGAAGGCCCACGACGTCGCCGATGTCGCTGAACGTCGTCGTCGTCACGACCTTGATCGGCGTGCCTTCCAACTGCGACCGAATCGCGCGCAGCTTGAGCGCGTACTCGATGAGCGGTCCATCGCTCGACTGCTCGGCAACGACCAGCGGTTCGAATGGATTCGGAATCGTCGTCGGCAGCGCGGTCGTCCAAATCTCTGTGACGCCATGGGCGGGGAAGCCCTGGTCGCCCCACAGAATCCGATAGTCCGTCGTGATGCGATAGTGCTGCGTCGGACGGCCTTCGATCGCTTCGCCTGCGCCGAGCTTCTCGATGTTGAACTTGACGTCTAGCAGTTCGAGCTGGCTCAGCAGGCCACTGCCAATTCCGCCGCGACCACCTCGGCCGCCACGTCCGCCTCGAGCACCACCGCCTCCGCCGCCCGGAGGGCCACCGCCGCCGCGATTACCGCGGCCGCCAGCTCCGCCACCCGGAGGTCCACCCGCGCCGCCGCCGAACCCGCCGCGGCCTCCGCCTCCGCCGCCCATAATGCGCGACAGCGCCACGACGCCCGGGCCTCCGAGCATGTCGTCGGCCGGCGTGTACCGCGTTGGGTTGGTGTGCTGGACGAACACCTTGCCCGAGTCCACCGAAATCAGGAAGTCGTCTGTCGTGATGCCCTGCGGCGCAGGCGTGTACGCCAGAAACTCGATACGCGAGTGATTCTCGGCGGCGACTCCACGACCGCGCATCACCTCGTCGTCCTGACCGCGCGGCGCGTCGCCAGCGAAGATGCGCGTCGAGGCCGACACCCGGAACGCCAAGCCAGGAACGTGGCGCCACGTTGGCCGCAGCGCGGCCACAGAGGCTATGAGAGCGGCAGTCATTCCAGCGGCCACAACGGCGCGAACGATGCGATGGGTAACGTGATGTTTCTTTACCGACACAAAGTCTCCGATCCTCGTGAAAACGTCTCTCCTTCTATACGGCGGCGCGAAGGCGAACGTTCGCCGGCCCGAGTCTCAAGTTCGAGCTCGGACCGGTCGATCCTCATAGAACGAGGCTCTGTCCGCCCGTGTCGGTCGACACCCGTCCCCTGGTCCCATGATCGCATTCGGCCCGAGTCACGCCATGTCCGTAGCTGACGACGCCGTGCGCGGACCGCGCGTCCTGGTGGTGGACGACGACCCGGCCATTTGCGAGGCGTACGTCGAGATCCTATCGCTCAACGGTTTTGCGGTCTCGACCGCCGGCAGCCGCATCGATGCCCTGGCCCAGATCGATCGAATGGACGGGAACGTCGACGTCCTGGTCCTCGACATCAGCCTTCCCGACACCGACGGCGCCGACCTCGCCCGTGAAATCGCCGAGCGCATTGGCCACCGTCCGACGCTCTACGTCAGCGGCTGGACGGAGGAGTTCTGGAACCTCGCAGACGCGCCAGGAAAATGGCGCGTCATGCGAAAGCCGATTCCAATTCCAGAACTGATCAAGACAGTCGAGTGGCTCGCTAAGCGTTAGTTAGTCCGCTCGCAGCGCGGAAATCGGATCCACCGTCGCTGCGCGACGCGCAGGAATCCAACTCGCCGCGAACGCTGCCGCGCTTAGTACCGCGATGATGCTCACGTACGTGATCGGATCACTCGGTGTGAGATCGAACAACATCGTCCGCAGCACTCGCGTGCACGCGAACGCGCCAACCAAACCGATGGCCGCGCCAAGCGACACGAGTCCGAGTCCTTCCCCAACGACTTGGCGACGCACACGCCGCGCGTCGGCACCCAGCGCCATTCGAATACCGATTTCGCGCGTGCGTGCCGCAACCACGAGCGACATCACGCCATAGATCCCAACCGCAGCGAGCGATAGCGCGGTCGCCGCGAAGAGACCAAGCAATACCGCGCTGAATCGAGCCTGTGAGGTTGCCGTGGCGGCGCGCGCGCTCATCGTCCGAACGTCGTACACGGGATACAGCGGCGCTACGTCGTGGAGCGCGCGCCGGACGTCAGGCAGCACCGCCGTCGGTTCAGTATTCGTTCGTAAGAAAATCATCATCCTCCCGCTTGGCGACTGATAGTACGGGAGATACACGTCTGGCTTCGCCACCGAATCGGCATTCTGACGCACGTCGCCGACGACGCCGATCACTTCGGCTCCTTTGTCGAAGCCGCCCTGCAGTACGCCAACGCGCTTGCCGATCGGATCTTCGTTGGGCCAGAAGCTTCGCGCGGCGGCTTCGTTGACGATCACGACATTTGGCGCGCCGGCGCGGTCAGCGAGCGTGAACAGACGTCCGCGCTTGAATGGAATGCGCATCGTCGAGAACCACGTCGGCGTTGCCCAGTGTACGCCGATGTTCGGCATCGCCGGTATTTCTACGTGTGGTCGATCCATCAGGTCGATCTTGGTTCCGTTGCAGCCGCCGTCGAGCGGCGCGCAATTCACGAGAGATGCGTCGGCCACACCGGGTACGGCGCGCAGGTGGTCCAGCATCTCTGTGTAGAACGCGGGCATCGAGTCGCGTGCCATCCCGCCCGGCGGAATCGTGAGCCGCAGTGTGAGGACGTTGTGCGGATCGAAACCCGGATTGATCGCCAGCAATTTCCCGAGGCTGCGCAACATGAGTCCGGAGCCGGCGAGAAGAATGACCGCCAGCGCGACTTCCGCCACGACGAGCATTCGTCGCGCCGATGGCATGCGTTTACGACGCTCGGTAACACCGTCCTTCATTGCAGTCGCGAGCGACTCACGCGTTGCGTGAAGCGCGGGCACGAGGCCGAACAGCAGACCCACGACGAGTGCGATTCCAAACGTGAAGGCCAGCGCCGTCCAGTCGAGACTCACCGATGACAACGTGACCGCGCCGAGACCTCCGCGAACCTGACCGGGCGCATTCACGAGCGGGTTGATCGCGCTCAGCGCGCGCGTTCCCGCCCAGGCAACGCCGATACTGGCCGTTCCACCGATGAGCGCGAGCAACGCACTCTCGGTGAGCATCAGACGAACGAGTCGCCCGCGCCCGGCGCCGATCGCCAAGCGGACCGCGATCTCTCGGCGGCGCGCACTGGCTCGGCCGAGCAGGAGATTCGCGACGTTGACGCACGCGATCAACAGCACGAAGCCGACGGCGCCGAAGAGGATGAACAGCGAACGCCGGATGATTGGCGTGACGCGTGTGCTGTTCAGCGGCTGTGCCTTGGCTCCCCACGCACCGATGGAGTTGTCGTTCGGATACGCGTCGTTCACCCGCTTGCCGAGGATCCGTACCTCCGCGGCTGCTTGCTCGACGCTCACACCGCTGCGGCGGCGCGCCACGAGCGAGAACTGGTGCCCCTGCGGTTCGGTCAGATCCTGCGCTGGCCGAGCCGTGATCGGAACGAACAGATCCGCGCGTCCGGTCAGTCCCTGGAAGCCGATTGGCGCGATGCCAATGATGGTATACGGTTCGCGATCGAGGTCGATCGTCTTACCGATGATGTCTGGGTCCGCATTGAAGCGGCGCGTCCACAATCCCGTCGTGAGGATTGCCTGGCGAGGCGCTCCTGCTTGTGCGTCGATGCCGCGATCGAAGTCGACGCCGCGCGACGGCGTCATGCCTAACGTTCGAAAGTAGGTCGCCCCAGTCGCTTCGCCACGAATGATCTCTACCTCGCCGCTCGTAGCGGTGTACTGCTGCGCTTGGTACAATGAGAGATCGCTGAACGATCGCTGCGCGTCTCGAAGGACCGTGAATTTGGGATACGACCAGACCATGTCGTCGTTCGGACCGCGCGTCCCATTCGCCGGTGTGACCATCGAGACCTTCATGAGTTCGGCCGGCCGAGCGAAGGGCAGGGAGCGAAGCAGCAGTACGTTTACCGCGCTGAAGATCGACGTCGTTGCCCCTATGCCGATGGCGAGCGTGAAGACGGCGACGATGGTGAACGCCGGGCGCCGGATCAGTCCTCGCGCCGCGTACCGGATGTCCTGTGCGAAGGACTCGAGTCGTTCATCGAATTGCATGTGTCGCTCCCGGACTTCAGCGGAATTGTGGAGTTGGTTGCGAACCTCTTCGACACTGGCGCCGAGTCGGCGTAGCGCCTCGGTACGCGCGTCGGCGGGGGACATTCCCTGTGCGATGAAGTGCTCGATGCGCGACGCGAAGAGCGTTTCGAGCTCGGCGTCGACGTCGGCGTGAAGCGCGCGGTCGTCGCGCGCCGGGAGCCGAAACAGGCGTCGAACGCCCGGCCGGAAATCGGCGTCGCTCATCGCTCGATCCGTTTGGCGGCGAGCACCGTCGTTAGCGCGTCGAAGTGGTCGACGAGCCGTTCGGATTCGGCGCGGAGATGGGTCCGGCCCGTGGTCGTGAGCTTATAGTATCGCGCTCGCCGGCCGTTCTTCGTCACACCCCACTCGGCGGCGATGAGCTTGCGCTCCTCCATCCGGTGGAGCGCTTGGAGCAGCGCCGCGTCGTCGACCTGGAGCCGTCGTGACGATCGCTCCTCGAGCCACGTCGTAATCTCGAAGGCGTGCATCGGCGTCCAGGACAGCGTTTTGAGCACAAGCACGTCGAGCGTGCCTTTCAGCAGGGCCATCGTCCGGTCTCCTCCTCGGGTCTACCCTTAGACACTACCCCCAACAAAAGGGTTGTCTCGGGCCTCCGCCAGGTCGGGGCAGGCCGGCGCCGCCAGTTTTGCGTGCGATTGCGCGACCGGGCATATTTCCACCAGCCGACGACTGGGTCGTTCCAGTCGGGCCTTTCCCGAGGAATTTCATGGCAAAGATCAACGAGACTGAATGGATCTGGCGCGACGGCGAATTTGTTCGCTGGGCCGATGCCACCGTTCACGTCCTCTGTCACTCCCTGCAGTACGGATCGTCGGCGTTCGAGGGCATTCGAGCCTATAACACGCCTCGCGGCCCGGCCGTCTTCCGGCTCGAGGACCATCTCCAGCGGCTGCTCGACTCCGCCCGCATCTACCGGATGGACATGAAGTACTCGCTCGACGAATTGGTCGCGGCCACCTGCGAACTGATCGAGCGCAACAACCTCGATGCCTGCTACGTCCGCCCGATGGTTCTGCGCGGCTACGGCGCGTCGAGCATGGTGCCGTTCGACAGTCCGGTCGAGGTCTTCATCCCGTGCTGGCCCTGGGGTGCGTACCTCGGTGACGGCGCGCTAGAGAATGGCGTCGACGCGTGTGTCTCGAGTTGGCACCGCGTTGCGCCGAACACGATTCCATCGATGGCGAAGATGGCTGGCAACTATCTGAGCGGCCAGCTGGTCAAGATGGAAGCGCTGCGCAACGGCTTCTCGGAAGGCATCGCGCTCAGCCCAGACGGTATGGTGAGCGAAGGCTCCGGCCAGAACGTCTTCCTCGTGCACAACGGCACGATCTACACGTCGACGCTCAACGGCACGCTGCTCAACGGAATCACGCGCAACACGATTCTCACGTTGGCGCGCGATGGCGGCTTCCCGGTTCGTGAGCAGGACTTGCCTCGCGAGATGCTCTACACCGCCGACGAGGTGTTCCTCACCGGAACAGCGTCCGAAGTGACACCTGTACGCAGTGTCGATCGTATTCAGATTGGGAACGGCAAACGTGGGCCGATCACGACCCAGATCCAGCAGCGGTTCCTCGATCTCGTGCACGGCAAGGGTGACGATCCGTATGGGTGGCTCACGTACGTCCAGGCCGAGCGCGCGGCAAAGCAGTCGGTTTAGCACTACACGCGCGGGCACGCTTCACGCAGGCATCCGTTGGCTCACGGTTCGTCCGGAGCCAACGGATGCCTGACGAGTTTTCCCCCGATCTCGCAGCACTCGAGTCCGACTATCGTGTCGAGACCGAGCTCCGCCACTCGAAGCGGTCGCGCACCTTCCTCGCGCGACACCTCGGGCTGAATCGCGACGTCACCATCCAGGTGCTCGGCGCGCCTCGCAACGACCACGACAACTCGCTGACGCTGTTTGCGTCGGACGCGCGGACACTCAGCGTGATCCGTCATCCGACTGTCGTTCCTGTGCTCGAGTCGCGTTGGCTTGGCGGCAACTTTGCCGTGATTCGCCCGCGCGTTCGCGGGTTGGTGCTCGATGAGGTCGTCACTGCCGAGGGGCCGCTGACGGCGTCGCGCGCAGCAGGCGTACTGGAGCAGGTGTCGTCGGCGGTGGCGTGGGCGCGCGACAACGGAATCGTTCACCGCGCGCTGCCGGGCGACGCCGTACGCTTTCAACAGGGCAGCGGACGCGTATTGGTCGAGCTCGAGTTCTCGCCGCTCGGCTCTGGCGGCGGCGTTCCGGACGCGTGCGACGATGCGCGAACCATCGGCAAGCTCGCCTTCGAAATGTTGTCGGGCCGACGGGCCGACGACGCCGAGGGCGGCCCGCTCGCCGAAGTGCGTCCCGATCTGTCGCCGCGTGTGATTCGCGAACTGAGCGCGATGATGAACTGCGATCGGCGTGGAGCCGTGCCCGATCCACAGACGCTCATCAGTCATCTCAAAGAGATTCCGGACTCGAGTTTCGTTGCCAGGCCGCCTCGCCGTGAGACGCCACCGCGCGTGGTTGCCGACGCTCCCATTCCCAGACCGACGGACACGCCCGAGAAAGGACGTATGGGTTTTGGCGCGCGCCTGGTGATTCTCGCGGTGATCTCCACGGCGGTTGGCGCTGCTGGGACGCTCGTATACCAACGCGAACCGCAGCCACCGCCCACGGTAGTACCGAAAGCAACAACGCAGACGACGAGCTCCGCCGGAGAAGTGTCCCGTATGCGACCAGGTGCCGCGCCGATCTCGCAACCCGCCGTGAAGCCCGAGACTCTGCCGCCATCTACTCCGCTCGTGCAACCGCCGGCGACTCGTCGTCACGAACCTTTGCGCGGCGCGCCGCCTGCCACGCTCCCCAAGCAATCGCCTGGCACCACGGATTCGTCCAAGCCGGCTGACGTGTCGACACCAGGTGCCGCGTCAATCGTTGACGCATGCGAATCGTCGGACGCCGAGGATCAACATGCGTGTCTCGTCGCGTCGATCGAGCGAGGTGACAAGCCGATGAACGCTGTGTATGAGCGGCTCATCGCGGCGCTGCGGCGCCAAGCGAAGGCGCAGATCACCGATCCGGATCCAGCGACGGTCGTTCAGCTGAAGTTGGCGCAGCACAGTTGGCTCGGCGCGCGCGACATCGAGTGTCGCGACGTTGGCGATGGTCAGCAGTACGCCCACGAGCGCGCGCAATGTTATGCTGACGAGGCGGAGCGACGAACGCGCGAGCTACAGCATCAACTCGAGAGTCTTTCCTAGCGTTTCTTTCTCGCGATCACTTCCAAAACGCCGGGCGTGATCATGCGCATACGTTCGGACGTCGTGATCGCGCGCATCTCGAGCGCCATCTCCGCACCCCGCGATGCATCGATTGCACCGAGGTCGACGAGGCGTGTGAGGCCGACGTCCATGAACGAGGTCGGCCACTGCCACATGTAGTCTCGCGGCGTGATCACGAAGATGAGCGGCTTTACCGACTCGATCTCGAAGTCCAGCTCCTCGAGCCACCGTGGAATCTCGGCGCCGATATCCGGTTCGCCGCCACTTCGCCGCCAGTTGCCGATCGTCGCCGTCACGAACTCCTCGAACATCGCGGAGCGGGGAAGCGTGCGCCACGACGCGTAGTCGAAGTATTCGTGCGACACGAACACGCCGCCCGGCTTGAGCGCACGTGCAACGCGCGTCAGCAGGTCGCGCGGACGAAGGACGAACGCCAGCACCCAGCGGCACCATGCGGCGTTGGCGGAGCTGGGCGTGAACGAGAGTTCGTCCAGATCCGACTCAACCGCATTCACATTCTCTAAACCGCGCGCTTGGCGCCTGGCGTCGAGCGTGTCGAGAAAGCGGCGTGAGCGATCCACAGCGTGAATGTGCCCTGTGGGCCCGACGAGCTCCGCGAGGTCGAGCGTGGCGTACCCCGGCCCGCAGCCAACATCGATGATTGTCTGGCCAACGTTGAAACCTGCTCGTTGCCACGCGGCGAGAGCATGCGGACGCCACACGTTGTGTTGAAGCCCGAGTCGTGCGATCTCGTCGTCGTGTGTGCCGAGGACGTAGTCGCGATCAGGTGTCGTCGTCATCGTTCGCGAAAGGTCGCGGCGCTTTGCCGTCGTCGCAATGCGCCGAAACGACAACAGGCGGCGTGCTGAGCACGCCGCCTGTTGCATTGAAACAGCTGAGCCGCGAAAACCTCAGGCCTTATTGTCCGAGCACGCGGTCCAGTGCGGGTTGTTCGTTTCCGGCTGCGACGGAACGAGCGTAACGTCGGTGCCGTACGTGCCGCCCTTGAAGTACGCACCCGTCGGGAAGACCGTCTCGATGCCACGGCCGTACTGACGGATGAGCCGGCGCATGTCGCCCAACCGGTGTGCCGTCGTATACATCCAGAACGCGCGCTCGCGGAACAGCATGTCCTGACGGGTTGTCGCTGAGCCAGGATCCGTGAGTGGCGCGAGACCCGCCACCGTCGTGCGTGCGGCATTCAGCGTCGCGAGGAAGGCCGCGGTGTTACCCGCTGCCAACTGCGCTTCGGCTTCGAACATTCGTGCTTCGATGCCGCTGGCGACGACGACGTTCGAGTTGAGCGTCGGATATTGATTCATCGCCGGAGTCGGCGTCCCGTCTTGTCCTCGTCCGACCTTCGTGCCGTCGACCTTGATGCGCGGATCCTTCGACGAGACGTAGTCGAGGCCCGTGCCGCCTTCCTTGTCCGACGCGCCGAAGTTCTTCGTCGAGTTCATCCAATCATAGATGGCGTTCACGACGCCGGTCGTCAGCGTCGAGAAAAGCGTCGTCGACGTAAAGCTCGTCGGCACTTCGCCAACAAGGGCCGCTGCCGCTGCCGTGTTCGCCGCCAAGGTCGCCGGTGTGGCCTGATCGATCAGCGTGCGTCCTTTGCCGACCAGCGCGAAGTTGCGGATCGGGCCGTTTGTCGTTCCGGCCAAGGTGAGCGCCGAGTCGAACTGCGCGATCGCCGCGCTATAGAGCTGGGCGGTGGAGAACGTTTGCGTCGTGATCGTCACGTCACTCAGACCATCCCACAACGGAATGCCGTTGCAATAATGCTCAGCGGCAATCGTCAGCACGTAGCCGAGGTTCGCGTGGAGCTGCGCGAGCTGAGCAGGTCCACCGCTCGCCGGCGGGAACTGCACGATCAGGCGGATGGCGCGCACGGTACGAGCGTACGTGTTGCCGACCTGCACCCACGAGTCGATCGGGAAATTGTTGAAGTTGATGTTGCGGTTGTCGATCGATTCCGTCCCCGCGCGTGCGGAGAAGATTTCGTCGGCAAGGAGACCGCCGGTGAGGTTGAGTCCGAGCGGCGAGCTGCCGCCACGGTCGCCGCCGATGAGGCGCGAGAAGTCACCCACCGAGGCCGTGTAGTATGACTGTCCACCGGCGATGCTCTGCGTGTTGCCCGGATCGACGATATCGGGAGTCTGCACATCGAGCAACCGGTCATGGACGTTGCTGCAGGCCCCAAGCCCGAGCGCACCCAACAGCGGGAGCGCTCCAAGGGCGAGAAGGTGCCGTCTGAGTTTCATGATCATGTCTCGTCTGAGTTCGTGAATGGTCAGAACGCGAAGTTCAGGCGGGCGATCCAGTAGCGAATCGCGGGCGGCGTTCCAAGGTCATCATTGCCGTTTGCTTGGCGGTTGGCTTCCGGATCGATTCCCGGATACTTCGTCCAGAGCGTGGCCAGGTTGCGGCCGCTGAAGACGAGCTGCGTGCTCCGTCCGTGCAGGTAGCGGTTGACGAACGAACTCGGCGCGTCGAATGCGACCGAGACCTCACGAAGCTTGATGAAGTCGTTCTGCTGGAACAGACCGTAGCGCGTATTGCGAAGTGCACCGGTTGCTGCGGCCACGGCTGCGGCCTGGTCATCGAGCGGGCTGCCGGCAACGTTGATCGTGGCGCAGTTTGCCGCCGACACGCAACGGTTCGAGCCGATCGTATACGAGTTCCAGAACTTGCCGCGGTAGTCCATCAACGCGTTGAGGTGAACCCGGTTGTTGAACAGACCGAAGTTGTTCGACAGTGCGGCTTCGTATTCCGGCAACGTCGAGCCCTTGTACTTGTCCGAGTCGGCAAGGGTGATCTCGCTGGGCACGATCACTCCGTCGCCGTTCGCATCCTTGTACGTGTACGGACGATCCCACAGACCGAACAGCGGATAGCCGACGGCGTTACGCGAGCCCTGCGTCAACGGCAGTTGCACGCTACCGATGGTCACGAGCTTGTTCTTGACGTGCGACCCGCTCAAGCGCGTGTTCCACGAGAGCAGATTGTTGTTGAGCATACTCGCATCAATCGCGAGCTCGTAGCCCTTGTTGTCGACGCGGGCGAGGTTAACCCACTGAGATCCCGCTCCTGTGCCGGACGACGGCGGTAGCGGCATCTGGTAGAGTTCGTTCTTCGCAATCTTCGCGAAGTACGTGAACTCGACGTTCACGCGATCCTTCAGCATGCCGAGATCGAAGCCGCCTTCGTACTCCGTCGTGACTTCCGGCTTGAGTTCGAGGTTGCCGAGCTGCTGCAGCACGAGACCCGGCGATTCGCCACCAGCGCTCGGATACGTGAGCGTGCTGAGATACGTGATGGCAGCCGTCGTTCCCGGCGGGAGGCCAGCCTGACCGACCGAACCACGGAGGCGGAACTTGTCAGCCAACGCGATCTTCGGGAACCACGACTCATCGGACATGATGTACGACACGTTGGCGCTCGGATAGATCGTGTTCTTCTGTCGCTTACCGAACGCACTGTTCTCGTCAATGCGCGCGCTGACGGTTCCGAACAGCTTGTCCTTGTAGTTCATCTGCTGCTGCGCGAAACCACCGGCCGTTGCGTTCTCGGTCGTGGTCGTGGTCGCGAGGCGCTGCTGCGCCGCGGTCGGCGTCGTTGCGCCGATACCGAGGCCGTAGCCTTCGCCGAACAGTGTGTAGATGCCGCTCTTGAAGAATTGACCGCCGAGCGTCGTCACCGACGTGATCGAGTTGGTGAGGTGGCGCGTGCCCTGGCCGCGAACCGTCGCCGTGTATTGGAGCGAGTTGGTGCGGTTGATGTCGATACCAGAGTAGCCCTGCGACGCGGTCGGACCCCACGCCGAGCCGTTCAGCGTGCCCTGACCCGGCAGCTGCGTCTCGGAGTTGTTCGCATTCGCGTTGTCGACGCCACCCTGCGCGGTGAACTGAATGCCCGCGATGGGCGTCCAGTTGAACGCTGCCGATCCGTTGAAGCGCTCGAGCGTGGTGCGCTGTTGAACGCCGAAAATATCGCCAACGAATTCGCGCGCCGTGCCGTTCGTCGGCGTCACGTATCCAGGCGCCGAGAAGAGCTGGTTGGAAAGACCAGCGAAGAACGTTCCGTCAAACGGCGTCCAGAGATCGCGATCCTGGTAGCCCGTCGTGAGCTCGAGCGTCGCGTTCGGCGTCAGTGCGAACGAAAAATTGCCGCGCAGTGACGTCTGGTGCAGCTGGTTCGGATGGATTTCCTGACCAGCCGGAGCCGTGCCGCGAAGCGCGGTGATGCGGTTGGCTTCGAAGTCCGGCATGTGATACGGGCCGGTTTCGCCGGTGTGATCGGCGCTCACGAAGAAGCGCAGCTTGTCCGAGCCGCCGTTTGCCTGAACACCGATCTGACTCGTTGGGCCGTTGCGGAACGGGTCGGACCTCGCGTCGGTCCACGGATTGTAGACGGTCGCGCTATCGATGATGCACTGCTTCTGCGCCGCAGCCGTGATTGTGCAATGCGGCGGAAGTGCGCCGGCGGCAACTGCAACCGGAACGCCGTTCACGAGGTTGCGACCAAAGCTCCAATAGTTCGCGGGATAGCCGCCAGGCATCTGCGTGATGCCCGACTCGGCGAACGCCGACCAGTTCGTGCTGCCAGCGCGTCCCTTCTTCGTCGTGATGACGATGACACCGTTCGACGCTGCCGTGCCGTACAGCGCGGCGGCCGACGGTCCCTTGATCATGTCGATCGATTCAATCTCTTCGGGGTCGAGCGTCGCGAGTCGGTTGATGCGAACGCCCGAAAGATTTCCCGGCTCGGTCTCGTTGCTGAATCGCGCACCATCGACAACGATGAGCGGTTCGTTCGACAGCGAGAGGGAGCCGACACCGCGAATGCGAATGTTCGGCGAAGAGCCAAGCACACCTTGCGTCTGCACGACTTGCACACCAGCGGCGCGCGCCTGCAGCAACTCGGTCACGTTGGTCACGGGCTGCGTCTTCGTAATCGAATCCGCTTTCACCGATGCCACGGCGTTGCCGATTTCACGACGCGACTGCTCACCCGTTGCCGTCGTGACGATTTCTTCGAGGCGCAGTGCGGCGTGTCCAATCGCGAAGTCCGCGGTGACGTCGCCATCTGCGGGAACGGTAACGAGCTGCGACGTCGGCGAAAAGCCGATGCGCGTCACAGACACGCGAACTTGACCGGCCGGAACACCGCGAATCGTGTACTCACCGTTCGTATCCGTGATTGCACCGAGTCGCGACGTTCCCACCATGACGCTGAGCTGCGCCGCAACGACCGGTTGCCCCGTTTCTTTTTCAGTAACGCGGCCTTTGATGACGCCAGCAAACGACGGCCGCGCGACGATTGTGATTTCCAGTCGTGGAGTCGGCGACGCCAACGCATACGCAGTGGTCGCGGGGATCGCGAGTGGCGGGAGGGCAAACAGCGCAACAGCCGCCGTCCTCCGCTTGACGTGGAACATGCAAGCCTCCGGGAGAAGAACGAGAGAAGTGCGGACTAACATAACGACACGCGCGGGGGCAAACCGGCGACGTGAGCAAAACTCAACACGCGAAAATGGAATGCGCGGACGCGAATGTCTGCTCCGTTATAACTCGGTGATCCAGTTTCTCGTCAACGCAACGGGCCACAAGAAACTCATCGCTGTATTCCACTCCGGTGTACGCTCGCAAATCTTTTTGTCGCGCATCGGGTCAATGTCTGGTGCGATGCGGCCGAGGGCGGTGCCGCGTTCGTGCAACGTGCGAAGTGACAAACCGGCCTGATGCGCGCGAATCGCATACATCATGATTACCAACGCGCGACTGCTGATCTCGCCGCGGAGAAGACGCGCCAGGACGGCCACGCTCTGCCCGAGTCACGTGTGAGCAGACGGCGCTGCTCGTTGACGACGCGATGAGACGCGTATGACGGGAAGTGCGTGCGCACGTGGTCATGGGCGACACTATCGTCGCCCACGCATTCAGAAATCTTCCGGTGAAAATTTCCACCAACGAGATCAGCGGTCTCGGCGGTGCGAACGCTCGTGGCGCTTTTCGCACTCTGCCGCTGACTACTTGGTCAACGGCGGAATCGCGGGATTCGTCACCCTGGAGCGCGATCAACCATCGCGCGCGTTTAATCTTGTCGGAGCGCGACTAACGGGTCGACTCGCGTAGCACGACGCGCAGGGATGATGCACGCCGCGAGCGCGACGACGAGAATGAATCCGCCCACGGACGCAAACGTCAGCGGATCGGCGGGACTCACTCCAAAGAGAAGCGTCGACGCGAGACGCGTCAGGGCGATCGCGCCAATCATTCCGAGCACCAGTCCCGTCCCAGCGAGCGCCATTCCCTGACCGAGCACCATGCTGAGAACGCCGCGGTGGTCGGCGCCGAGCGCCATGCGAATCCCGATTTCGCGTCGGCGCTCGGTGACGGAGTAGGCGAGCACTCCGTATGTACCGAGCGCGGCGAGCGCGAGTGCTACACTCGCGAAGACGCCGAGGAGTTGCGCGAGAAAACGAGGACGGCTCACGGCGTCGGAGAATACATCGTCCATGCTTCGCAGGCGAACAATCGGCAGCGACGCGTCGAGCGACGCGACGGCGCCGCGAATGGCCGGAGCAAGCGTCGCCGTCGCAAGCGGTGATCGAATAACCACGTTCATGTTGCGCGGCGCCGAGCCGAAATACACTGGCAGTTGCGGATAGCTGAAGTACAGCTCGGTGCCGGTTTTTGCATCGACGCCGCCCTGCTTCACGTCCTTGAGCACACCAACGATCGTGAACCATGTCTGACCACCGGACGGTTTGATACGCCGTCCGATTGGATTGCTCGTCGGGTAAAAGAGTTTGGCGAGCGTTTGATTGACCATCACCACCGCAGGCGCGCCCTGAACGTCAGTGGGCGTAAAACCTCGGCCCGCGAGCACGGGTATGCCCATCGTCGCGACGTAGTTCGGCGTCACGTACTGGTAGTAGTCGATGTTCTGCGCAGGTGAAGTCGGCGTACGCTCGATGCCTTCGAAGTCCGTGTCGTTCGCGTTGACCTGACGCATTGGCGGCAGCCCGCTCATCTCCGCCACAGCTTGTACGCCGGGTATTGCGCCGAGCTTTGCGCTGAGGTTGTCGAAGAACGCGACGCGGCGCGTGCTGTCGGCGTACTGCTGCGCGGGCAACACGATGTTGAACGTCGTCATCTTCGCGCGATCAAAGCCGGAGTCGACGCTCATCAGATTCCAGAAGCTGCGTATCAGGAGTCCGGCGCCCACGACGAGCATCACGGCAAGTGCGACCTCCGCCACTGCGAGCCCGCGTCGCACACGGTTGCGCGTCGTCGTCGCAGTGGTGCGGCTCCCGCCGTCGCGCAGCGCAAGTCCGACACTGTGCGCGCTGAGGTGCAGTAGCGGTGCGAGGCCGAACAGTACTCCGGTGCCTACGGCGAGGAAGAGCGTGAATGCCAACACTGCTCCGTCCAGCTCCACGGACGCGGAGCGCGGAATCGTTCCCGCATTCGACGCAACGAGCACCTTGAGCCCAAGCTTGGCAAGCGCGAGTCCGACCACAGCGCCGGCAATCGACAGCACGAGACCTTCGGCGATGAACTGTCGCAGCAGTCGAGAGCGACCAGCACCGAGCGCGGCACGCACCGCAATCTCCTTGTGTCGTGACTCGGCGCGCATGAGCAGCAGGTTCGCCATGTTCGCGCACGCGATGAGCAGTACGAGTGCGACCGCGGCTTGTAGCACCCACAGTGCAGTGCGTACGCTGCCTACGACGTCCGTCTGCAGGTCATCGAAGCGAAGCGGATGATCTTTGACATTTGGTGTGTGAATGAAGCCCTGCTGTCCCGGGCGTGCATCGATGGTCGCACCGTTTGCCGCAGGCCACTGTGTGAGCAGCGAATTGAGCTCCGCTTTTGCTTGCCGCAGCGTGACGCCGGGCTTCATGCGTCCGACGAGATACAGATAGTGGCTCGAACGGCCCTGGACGCGTTGCGCGGGATCGAGTTGCAACGGCGACCAGATTCGCACGCGCTGATCGTGAACGTCGAAGCCCGGCGGCATCACGCCGACCACGGTTCGTTTGGTGGCGTCGATGGTGATTTGCTTTCCGACGATCGCTGGATCGCTCGCGAATGCCGACTCCCACAGTTCGCTCGAGAGTACGACGGTCGGTGCGGCGTTCGGCAGCGTTTCCTCTTGACTGAAGGTGCGGCCGAGGCGCGGTTGCACACCGAGTGCGCTGAATAGGCTCGCGGACACTTGCGCTGCCGTTTCGCGCGACGGTTTGCCGTCGGCCTCGATGTTCAGCGCACCGACCGTATACGCCCCGATTGCCGAGAACGACCGATTGCGCTCGCTGAGCTCGAGGAATTCTGGCGGCGACATCCAGAATTGGTTGAACCCGAGACTGGGGAATTGGCTCGTGATGAACACGAGCTGTTCGGGATGCGGGTATCCGAGCGGCCGCAGAATGACGCCGTTGACGACGCTGAAGATCGCGGTGTTGGCGCCGATGCCGAGTGCGAGTGTGAGCACGGCGATGAGCGCAAAGCCGGGAACGCGGCGCAGGCCGCGAATCGCGTAGCGAAGGTCCTGGAGGATGAGCGACATGTCGGCGACCGGGTTGGGGCTCCATCAATGTTGATTTTTCAGCACAATCGCGCAAGTCGGCTCACAAGATCCTTACGAGGCGAATGGCGGCCTACGGCTCTTTCGTCCAGCGGGACGTGATCTTCTTCGCCTCGTCGCCTGGCACCCAGACCACGAGGACCTTGGCTCCGGCGGGGCCGGTCTTATGGCGGACTTTGTCGGGTGCTTTGACGTAGCCGGCCATCCCCGGCGTGAGGATTTGGCTTTTTCCGTTGACGAAGTGCTCGAGCTGTCCGGAGATCACGTAGAGGATTTCGATCGACCCGTGAACGTGGTCGCCCGAGTCGACGTTCGGGGGGAACGTGATTTCACCGACGGAGACCTCGGGGCCGACGTTCGCATCGTCGAGAATGAGATGCAGCGTCGTTCCATTCGGCGAGCGATACGTCGCGCCCTGTTTTTCCGGAGTACCCTGCGCCCGCGCAGACAGGGCAGTGCAGAGGCAGAATACAGCGGCGAGTTTGAGGGCACGGGCGCGCATGACGGCTCCGGTTGGCGGCAGGCGACAGTATGCGAGGTCGAGGCATCGAGAACAAGCGCGTTGCAACTCGCGCGGCGTGGGGTCTGGCATGAGTCGCACGATCCAGCCAGCTTGGATCTTATGACGACTCCTCCTTCGACTCTCCGAGAATACGACGTCAGCGCTCGCTCGACTGACGTCTTTGGTCGTGTGCTCTGCGGCGCGCGTGACCACCACTATGTCATCGACGGCCCGGTCCAGAACGACTGTCCGGGTGAAGAGATCACTCCGGCCGAAGCGTTTCTATCGGGCGTGGCCGCGTGTGGCGTGGAGCTGATGCACGTGATCGCGCGCGACCAGAAGATCGCGCTCCAACGCGTGGTCATCAAAATCCACGGCATCGTCGATCGGGCGAATCAGCGCCGCGACGACGTGACGACGTTCAATTCGGTGCGCCTCGATGTAACGCTTTGGGGCGTGAATGCTACCGATGCGGGCGCTGTCGTGGACGGGTTCAAGCGACGCTGCCCGCTGTTCGGCACAGTGTCCGTGGCGACGCCTGATGTTCAGGTCCATTTCGAGGTCGCGTAACTGCAATTGACACACAGGACGCGAAACTGCAGTTGACCGCAGAGAACGCGGAACTGCGATTGACCACAGAGGGCGCGTAACTGCGATTGACCACAGAGGGCGCGTAACTGCAATTGACCACAGAGGACGCAGAGGTCGCGGAGGAAAACCTCTGTGTCCTCTGTGCTCTCTGTGGTCCAAGAATGACGATCGAAGGAGATCGTCGTGTCCTTCGTGACCTTCGTGGCTCAGTCAGTCCTCCGCGTGCTCCGAGATTCAATGAGCACTGCCCATTTACCACGAAGGACACGAAGGTCACGAAGCGAGCTACCGGTAACCTTCGTTGGTCACATCGGAACTGCTGCGAACCGCAGACGACGCGGAGTCACAGAGGGTGCCTCGTGCTTCTGTGTGCTGCAGGCGACCGCTCAGCGGTTCGCGCCTAGCCAGACTTTCGGGTCTTCCATTCCGAGGACCCACACGGAGTAGCCGCGGAGCTTGTACTTCCGCACGAGCTCCAGCTTTGCGTTGAAAGCCCGGGCGTCCTCGATCCACATCAGTTCATTCGTGCCGGCATTCGACCAGATGGCGAAGGATGCCTTCTCTCGATCATCCCACGTCGGCGTCAACGAATATTGCGCGACGAGCTCGCTCGCCTTCGCGAACGAAATATCCTTGCCGCGCACCTGTGCACCCGACTTCTTCGTGTATGTCGGATACCACCAATCCGAATACGACGGAATACCGAGCGAGACCTTCTCCGGTGGGACGCCCGTCGAGAGAATGAACTTGACCGCATCTTCCATCCATGTGAAGCCGGCGACCGGACCAGGCGTCGAACCGCCGGTGTGCTGCGCATACGTCATGTACGAAAGAAAATCCAGCGACTCGGCGAGCGCTTTGTAGTCGTAGACCCCACGCCAGTTTTCGTACATCCAGCGGTGATAGTTCGTCGGGCCGGGCTCGTCGCTGGTGCGGGGAACGACCGCCGCCGAAATCATACAGTTGATGGCGTGTAGCGCGGTGGCTGATTCGCGGACAAAGTCGGTGAACGCCTTCTTGTCGGCAACATTGACATTCTCGAGGTCGAACTGAAGACCATCGAAATGGTTGTCGCGACAGAGCGACACGAGGCTCGCGACGGCGCGCTTCCGCGCCTCGGGCACTGTGAGAATCCGGTGAATGAGCGGCTGGTCGAAGCCGGGATTCATCACCAGCGGAACGAGCTTCACCTTCGCTTCGCGCGCCTTTGCCACGATGCGCGGGTCGACATGGCCATGAATACCGCCGTCCTTGTCAAAGGCGAACACCTGCGGCGAAATGACCGAAATGTGGTCCGCGTGCGCAAGAAAGCTCTGTGTGCTCTGCTCGCTACCAACGGAGTACCACAACGCCTCCAGCTGCTGAGCGTGCGCCACGCGCGAGACGAGTAGCATGGACGCAACGAGAGCGACAGAGTGGAGGCGTGGGCGCATGATCCGTTACGGTGCTGGAGTGGCTGCGGCTGCGTTCTTGGTCAGGACGTAGAAATTCGGATCGACCTTTACTGAATCGGTCGCGGCGACTTTGCCCGGCCAGACCTTCCAGGCTTCGGTCGGCGTGATCCACTCGAGTTTGCCCGAGCCGATCGTCGCGCGGACTGGCATCGCAAATCCCGGAACGACTTTGGTCCAACGATAGGACAACTTGTCGCCATCGATCTTGTATTCGAGAACTGGAACGTCAGGCGTCGTCAGATACTGCTGGAAGATCTTGCTAAAATCCTTGCCGGCGGCGCGGTTGATGTACGACTCGATCTGATCGGCCGTGACGGTCTGATGGTAGAATGTCGAGTTGAGTCCGCGAAGAATGCCGCGCCACTTCTCGTCGTTGTCGACTAGTTGGCGGAGCATGTGGATCATGCTGCCGCCCTTGTAGTACATGTCGCCCGATCCTTCATTGTTCACGCCATACGTGCCGATGATTGGCGCGTCGTTCCGGATGTTCCTGCGGCTACCAATGATGTACTCGGCGCCGGCTTCCTTTCCGTCCTGGCACTCCGTATAGATCCCTTCCGAGTAATTCGTGAAGCTCTCGTGGATCCACATGTCAGCGGCGTCCTTGGCCGTGATGTTATTGCCGAACCACTCGTGGCCGCTCTCGTGCACGATGATGAAATCCCATTTCATCCCGAGTCCCGTGCCCGAGAGGTCCCGCCCGAGATAGCCATTCTTGTATTTGTTGCCGTACGCAACGCCGCTCTGATGCTCCATGCCCAGGTGGGGTGCTTCGATCAGCTTGTAGCCATCCTTGTACCACGGATACGGGCCGAACCAGTGCTCGAAGCATTTGAGCATCGACAGGGCTTGCTTGAACTGCACGCGCGCGGTGTCGGCGTGATAGGCGAGCGGCCAGAAGTCGACGGTGAGCTTGCCCTTTTCGCCATTGAACACGTCGCTGAAGTGCGCGTAATGGCCCGCGTTCACTTCGATACTATAGTTGTTGATTGGCTCGCTCACGAACCATTCGAAGGTCGTGGTGCCATCGGCGTTGTGCGTCGTGCTCCGAAGACGACCATTCGAGATGTCTGTCATGGAGTCGGGGACCGTGATCGCGACTCGCTGGCTATCGGGCTCGTCCGACAGAATATCCTTGTTCGGCCACCACACACTCGCGCCCAATCCTTCGTTGGCGGTCGAGACCCAGGTGTTACCGAGGCTGTCGGTCCGCCAGATGAAGCCGCCGTCCCAGGGTGGGTTCTTCGCCGCTTTCGGCTTTCCGTGGTAGTAAACCGTGATCGTCTTCTTCGATTGCGCCGGCTGCGCCGCGACCAGCGACACGAAGAACGCATTGCCATCGCGTCGATACTTCAGCGTTTTGCCATCCTGGATGATGCTGTCGGCCTCGAGCGGCGTTTGCAGGTCGAGCTGCATCTCCTTGGCCGGCTTCAGCACCCGATAGGTGATCGCGTTGTAGCCGCGAAT
Organism: Leucogemmata humicola; assembly: GCF_055379415.1. Taxonomy (NCBI): domain Bacteria; kingdom Pseudomonadati; phylum Gemmatimonadota; class Gemmatimonadia; order Gemmatimonadales; family Gemmatimonadaceae; genus Leucogemmata; species Leucogemmata humicola. The sequence continues at coordinate 4,101,686 of NZ_AP040875.1, read as the reverse complement.
ACTGCTATCGGCCGGCGTGACGGTGACGTGTAAATCGTAAAAGCTCGCGTCCCACCACGACCGGCCGGGGCCGTTGCTGCCGCGCAGCGTGTCCGCGTGGGTGAACTCGGCGCGCTTCCGCTGTGCGGAGGCGGTATGAGCGGCGGTGCCCGAGACGAGCACGGTGAGACCAACGGCGATAGCGATTCGACGCATGGGCCTTTTCGGTTTCAGAAGGACGTCAACAATCTATTAGAATCGCGCTTTGTCTGGGTCCGTTGACCCGTCGGTGCGGCGGCCATACGTTCGGAAAAGCCCGTCGTCGACCTCTACGCTCCGAAACGATGCAAATTCGCGCAGCCGGCCATCTCGTTCGCGTCGCATCCGCCGCTGGATTGATCCTCATGGCGACCCGGGCCTCGGCCCAGCGCGCCACGGCTGACGGGCCAGCGTCGCTCTCGCCGCTCAAGGTCGTCGATACGAGCTTCATGAATCGAAAGGTGAGTGCCTGCACGGACTTCTTCGACTTCGCGAACGGCGGGTGGTTTGCCCGGGACACGATACCGGCGGCGTACTCGACATCGGGGGTCGCGCGCGACATGACCGATCGAAACCAACTCGCGGTGCGATCGGTCCTCGACGATGCGATGGCTAAGCGGAAAGCGCTTCCGGCTGACAACACAACGCACAAGCTTGGCACCTTTTACGCCTCGTGCATGGATTCGGCGGCGGTAGAGAAGGCTGGCGCCACCCCGCTCAAGGCGACGCTGACCGCGATCGACGCCGTGAATTCGCGCGGCGCATTGCTCGATGAAATCGCGCGGTTGCAAGTGTATGGGGTGAACGTCGCGTTCTCGTACGGCGCGAGCGTCGACGCGCACGATGCAGCGCACTATCTCGGCGAATTCGATCGCGGCGGGCTGGGGCTTCCCGATCGCGACTACTACATCAAGACCGACCCGTCGTCCGACTCGCTGCGCAAGGCGTACGTCGAGCATATCACGAAGATGCTGACGCTCGCCGGCGACAACGCTGCGTCGGCGCGCACGAGCGCGGGGAAGATCCTGCGTCTCGAGACCGAATTGGCGAAAGCGCAGCTCGAGCGAGTGGCACGCCGCGATCCCTCGGCAACGGATCATCCGATGACGCTCGCCAAGTTCCGCGAACTCGCGCCGAACGTCGACTGGACAACCTACCTTCGCGACGTCGGACTCACCGGCCCGCTCGCGAAGGTGAATGTGGCAGAGCCGGCGTTCTACAAGCGACTCAACGATCTGATCGTGCAAACGCCAGTCGAGGATTGGCGCGCATATCTCCGGTATCACACCGTCAGCGACGCCGCGCCGTGGCTCAGCAGTGCGTTCGTCCAGGAGAGCTTCGACTTCAATCGGCGCTTCAGCGGCGCAAAGTCGCTGTTGCCGCGATGGAAGCGTTGCCTTCAGGCGACCGATGGACTGATCGGCGAAGCACTCGGGCAAGCGTACGTCGCAAAGACCTTTCCGCCGTCGGCGAGAACGCGGGCGAAGGCACTCATCGACGACATCCGGGCCGCGTTCGGCGAACGAGTTCGTAAACTCGATTGGATGTCTGAGGCGACGAAGAAGCAGGCGCTGAACAAGCTCGCGCTCATGCGTGAGAAGGTCGGCTATCCTGATACATGGCGCGACTACTCCAAACTCGAAACGACCGACGGGCCATTCGTCGACAATGTCTGGCGCGCGAATGCGTTCGAGTGGAAGCGGACGGTGAATCGTCCCGGCACGAACGTCGACCTAACGGAATGGGAGATGACCGTGCCGACGGTCAACGCCTATTACAACGGTACGAAGAACGAGATGGTGTTCCCGTCTGGCGCGCTCGCGCCCCAGACCTTCGACCCGAACGCGGACGACGGCGCGAACTACGGATCGCTTGGGGGGAGTTGGGCCGGGCACGAGTTGACGCACGGCTTCGACGACGAGGGTCGTCACTACGACGCCAGAGGAAACTTGCGCGATTGGTGGCTGCCGTCGGACTCGGTGCACTTCACGAAGGAAGCCAATAAGGTCGTGCAGCAGTTCAACGGCTTCATTCAGGTCGACACCATGCACGTCAACGGCAAGCTCACGCTCGGCGAGAACATTGCCGACTATGGCGGACTGCTCACGGCTTACGACGCGCTGCAGCTCGCGTTGAAGCGAAACGGGCGGCCGAAGTTGATCGAGGGATTTACGCCGGAGCAGCGCTTCTTCATTGCCTACGCACAGAGTTGGCGCACACACGTTCGACCCGAGGCGCTGAAGAGTCGCGTCACGGTCGACCCGCATGCGCCCGAGCGATGGCGAGCGAATGCACCACTGTCGAACATGCCCTCGTTCGCCGCGGCGTTCGGGTGCAAGCCGAGCGATCCGATGGTTCGGGCAGCAGCGCTCGTCCCGCACATCTGGTGAGCGCGTGAGTCAATGGAGAGTGCTGACGAGAGCGATGTTGCTCGTCTGCTGTGTGTCGACGCCGAGCATTGCGCAGCGCTTCCGCGTGATCGTGGGTGTTGCTGGCACAACCAAACGGTCGGTCGTCGAGTTTCGTCCGTGCGTGCCGGCTGAAACGAGCGATTGTGGAGCGTGGCTCGATCGCGTCGTGGATGCGGCGACGGATTCGAGCTATGGGCGTGGTCCGCTCGCGGTGCGACGGACGCTCACGTCGGCCGGAACACGCGTGTCGATCATCAACCGCTCCGTGGCGGTAACGCCACCGAACAAGTCGAGAGCGATCGCAGTGAAGGGAATTCACGGATCGCCCAAGGCGCTCGCCGACGCCGGCGATGGCGCATCGGTATTCGTCGTGTCCGACCCAAGGTCTGCCGGCGAATCACCCGAGGTATGCCTCATCGACCTGCGCTTCAACGAGGTCGTCGCGCGCCTGAAACTCGACGCGTCGACCGCGGGGATCGAAATGGCGCGTCGCTGAGGTCTGAATCACTCCGCTGTCGAAGGAGGAAGGGTCGTGATTGTCGAAATGCAGTTGGCACCGCTCGTACCGCTCCTGCTGTTGCCGTTTGTCCTGATTTTCTTCATTGTCATCTTTCCCCTCTGGGGCGTTGCTCTTGGCGTGCTGGGGTTGTTGTTGCTCATCACGCGCGGACTTGATGCCGTCTTCAGAAGGGTTGGCGTCGGCGCGCTCTCCGGTACAGTCATCGGGCTGCGACGCGCATTGCGATGGGTGCTGACGTTCGGTGGATTCACTGAGCGCGGCAAAGCAAACAAGAACCCGAAGTAGCGCAGCAATCTTCCTTTGGTGAGGCGCACATGACTGGTCGTCGCTCGATCCTCGTCACTCTCGGCACGCTCATGGCCGCCGGCTCCGCTGCTGCACAATCGGCGTTGCCTGACTCACTCGCTCGTCGCGTCGATGCGGTGTTCGCCAAGTACACGCCCGCAGGGCCAGGCTGCGTTGTCGGCGTGTTTCAGAATGGGCGGATCAGCTACGCCAAAGGCTACGGCTTGGCGAACGTCGAGTTCGCGGCCCCCATTACGCCGCAGACGCCATTCATCACCGGCTCCCTCTCCAAGCAGTTCACGGCGGCATCGATTGCGCTGCTCGTCGAGCAGGGGCGACTTTCGCTCGATGATGACGTCCACAAGTACGTCCCCGAACTCGCCGACTACGGGAAGAAGATCACCGTGGGCGAACTCGTGCATCACACGAGTGGCATCCGGGACTTCTGGGCGCTCGTCGACGCGGCGGGAATGCGTCCGGATGACGGGTACACGGTCGCCGACATTCTCACGCTGGCCTCGCGACAGAAGCATCTGAACTTCGATCCCGGCGCCGAATACAACTACAGCAATACGGGCTACGTGTTGCTCGGCGTGATCGTGCAGCGCGTTACGGGCAAGACTCTCCGCCAATTCGCCGGCGAGCAGATCTTCACGCCCCTGAAGATGGCGAATTCGCACTTTCACGACGATCACAATCAGCCGGTGCGCGGTCGTGCTGCGGCGTACAGTCCGTCCACCGAGGCAACCGCCTTGAATGGCTGGAAGACGAACATCTGGAACAACGACATCGTCGGGCAGGGCGGCCTGATGACGACGATGGAGGATCTCCAGAAGTGGGATGAGAATTTCTATACAGGTGCAGTCGGCGGCAAAGGGTTTCTTGCGCGTCAGCTCGAGCGCGGCGTGTTGAACGACGGCAAGCAGATTGCTTACGCATTCGGTCTCGAGATCGGCGCCTATCGTGGCATTCCGATGGTCGAACACAGCGGCAGCACTGGCGGGTATCGAACCGACCTCACGCGCTTCCCGTCGCTGCACGCCAGCATCGCCACGATGTGTAACGTCAGCACTGCCGACGCGGTTGGCCTCGCACATCGAGCGGCGGATGTCGCGTTCGCCCCGCTGTTCAAGGAGCCGGTTCCACCGGCGACTACGCGAGCGGCCGCCGCACAGCAGGCCACACCCACGATCAACCTCACCGACGGCGAAGCTGCGTCGATGGCCGGACGGTACCACTCGGACGAACTGAACGCGGACTACGAGCTATCGCGCGCCGGAACGCGCGTTGTCCTCAAGCGCCCGCGCGCGACGCCCGATACGCTGCGCGCCACGGACCATCAGACGCTCCGCGGCACGGGTATCACGATCAAGTTCGTCGGCGCACCGTCAGCAAAGGCGGCGACGTTTACGGCAGAGAACGGACGCGCCCGCGGGCTGGAGTTCGTGCGCACGAGCACCGTGGTGAAATAATACTGCGACACTCGCCACCCCTTTCGTCGTGGCTTCCGGTGCGACGCGCGGCGGCTATCGATCCCGTGGAGGCGATGCGTCCGGAATACTCTGCGATCGGACGAACGCGACCAACCCGCCGGCTTGAAGAATGTCCGCCATCATCGCTGGTATCGGGGTCGCATCGACGGTGATGCCGCGTGTTCGGTTCACGACGCGCGCATTGCCGTCTCCGATCGCGATGTGCAGCTGGTCGCCCTCCGCGAAGCCACTCGTGTCGCACTCGACTGGTAGGAGGCCGTTATTCACGGCGTTGCGGAAGAACGTTCGCGAGAATGAGCGCGCAACCACGGCGTTGATTCCCGCCGCGAGAATGACCGTCGCCGCGATTTCCATGGCCGACCCGCAGCCAAAGTTGGTTCCGGCGACGAGGATGTCGCGCGGTTGAACGGTCGCGGCAAATGATGGATCGACGGTCTCGAGCAGGTACTGCTTGAGCACCTGCTCATCGAGCGTGGCTTGCTTTCGCGTGGACGCGATGATGTAGTCGGTGTTGATGTCGTCACCGACAACGCGAGCTCGGCCGTCGAGCTGAATCGCCATCAGCCGATGCTCCGCGGGTCTGTTATGCGGCCCGTCACTGCCGCAGCCGCACACGCGGCGGGCGACGCGAGGTAGATCGCCGCTGTGGCGTTGCCCATGCGCGCCTTGAAGTTCCGATTCGCGGTCGATAGCACGTTCATCCCGTCGCCGGGAATGGCGCCGCTCGTACCGCAACACGCGCCGCATCCTGGTGTGGTGACGATTGCGCCCATCGACGTGAGTTCGGCAAGCGAACCGTCCTCCATGAGTCGGAGATAGACGTCGCGCGACGCCGGCGTTGCAACGAGTTGCACACCAGACGCGATGCGACTACCGCCGCGGCGAAGAACGGCGAGCGCATCGTGGAAATCGGAGACGCGGCCCCCCGTGCACGTGCCGAGGAACACCATATGGATCGGCGTTCCGTTGACCGCGCCGAGTTCGACGACGTCGTTGGGTGAGTGCGGAATCGCGACGCGCGGGCCGAGCGAAGCGAGATCGATGACGATTTCACGACTGAAAATCGCGTCAGCGTCGCTCGAGACGGCGCCGTCGAGCACATTCCGCGCAAGGTACGTCTCAGTCGCGGCGTCGACCTCGAATAGCGCTGCCTTCGCTCCTGCCTCGACCGCGAGATTCGAGAGCACGAAACGCTCATCCACCGAGAGTGCTGCGACGCCTGGACCCGTGAACTCCAGCGATCGATAGTTCGCGCCCTCGGCGCCGAGGATGGCGATCAGTGCGAGCGCCACGTCCTTGGCCGCAACATACGACGGACGTTCGCCAACGAGTCGAACGCGGATCGTCTCGGGAACGCGAAGCCAGATCTGTCCCGTGATCAGCGCCGCCGCGAGGTCAGACGAACCCACACCGGTTGCGAAGACGTTCAACGCGCCGCACGTCACGGTATGACTGTCCGCGCCAATCACCAGATCGCCCGGGCGCACTCGCCCGCGCTCGGCGATGATCTGATGGCTGATCCCTTCGCCCACGCCGAACACTTCGGCGCCGTGCTGCTTGGCGAAGGCGCGGACCTGATCGTGAAACGCGGCTGTCTTCGGCGTCGACGGTGGAGAGTAGTGATCGAGCGAGAAGACGACACGTGTTGGGTCGAAAAGTCGCTCGCCGCCCATTCGCTCGAAGTACGCGATTGTCATTGGCGACGACGCGTCTGTTCCGACAACGAGGTCGACGGCGCAAACGACGATGTCACCGGCGCGTGCATCGGTGCCGGATTTCGCCGAGAGAATCTTCTCGCTGATCGTTTTTCCGACCGTCATCCGACGAACACCCGCTCGCGTGGCTCGGGGTACTCGAACTGTCCACCAGGTTCGGCCGGGTTGCGTCGCTCGCTGCGGGCGATCCACGCGGCGCCGATCAAATTGCCAATCGTGTTCACCGCTGTGCGGCACATGTCGAGTGGTCGATCGACGGCAGCGACGAGCGCGATGCCGGCGGCGGCGCGAGGACCGAGGCCAATGGCGTTGAGAACGATGAGGGTCGTGATCAATGAGCTGCCTGGAACACCGGTGCCAGCAAACGCGGCGAGCGTCGATGTTGCGGCAACGGTGAGCATCGTGCCCGCAGTCATCGGCACACCGTAGATCTGCGCGAGGAATACGGCGGTGACTGCCTTGTATGCCGCCGCGCCATTCTTGTTCAGTGAAGCTCCGGCCGGCAAGACGAAGCCAACGACATCGCCACGAATCCCCAGCCGATCGCGGGCCGCCGCCATGCTCACCGGAAGCGCGGCATTCGAAGACGCCGTCGAGAACGCGAGCAACAGTGCGTCGCTGACGGACGCGAAGAAGCGTCGAATCGAGTGTTGCGCGCCGAGCTTGAGTGCAGGGAGCAGAACCAACGCAACGTGAACGGCCAGCGCGATTACGACGACGACTGTAAACGTCGCGAGTTGAGTCAACAGCGCCATTCCCGATCGCGCGACCGTGACGGCGATGAGCACGAACACACCAACGGGTGCGAGCTTCATCAACCACGCGATGACGATTGCCGACAGTTCGTTCACGCCACTGAAGAAGCCAACGACGCTGTCTCGTGCGGGTCCCGTTGCAACGGTGGCAGCGGCCGCAAAGATGCACACGGCGATGATCAGCGGGAGCAGATCTCCAGATGCCGCCGAAGCGATTGGATTCTGTGGGATCATTCCGACGAGCGTTTGAATGAACGTCGGTGGAGGCGTGCTCGGCAACGAGGCCGCGGCACCGAGCAGTGTATCGCGATCTACCTGCGGAAGTCCCGCGCCGACGTGTGCGACGCTGGCGACGAGCAGACCAATGATCGCGGCGAGCACCGTGGTGCCGACGAAATAGCCGAGTGTCTTGCCGCCGATGCGGCCGAGCGAGCGCACGTCGCCGAGCGATGCGACGCCGACGAACACGCTGGCGATCACTAGGGGGACGACAACCATTGTGATGAGCCGAATGAACACGACGCCGATCGGCTCGAGCGCGATGATGCCGGAACGCAAAGCGCCCAACGATTCGAGACGAGAAACTGCCCCGACGGCGATTCCCGCACCGAATGCGGCGAGAATCTTCGTCTCGAGCTTCACTGCGCGGCGGGGGCCTGTGCGGCGCGGAGCGCGTCGCGCACCGCATCCAACGTGCGATCGACGTCAGCCATGCGAATGTCGCCCATGTGGCCGATGCGAAAGCCCGTTTGCTCGTATGGTCCGAGGCCCGCCGCGGTGAGCACCCCAGCGGCCTTGATCGAATCGCGGAACGGTTTCGGCGCGATGCCACGCGGTAGTGCAATCGCGGTGAGCGTCGCCGAACGTCGAACGTGGGCCGGACACTGTAGCGTGAGACCCACCGCGTTGATGCGCTGTCGGGTGCGTTCGGCCATCGCCTGATGTCGAGCCCACACTTGCTCCACACCTTCTTCGTGAATCATGCGCAGCGCTTCGGCCCCTTGCAGGACGAGATGGACGGGTGTTGTGCCTGGCGTTTCGGGTTTTGCCTTGGAGATGGAATCGCGAATGTCCGTGAAGTTCCAGTAGTTCTTTGGCAGGCGCGAGGTGGTGGTCACCTTCCATGCGCGATCGCTCATGGCGACCCAGGCGAGACCGGGGCTCGACATCAGGCACTTCTGCGACGCCGTCACGGCGACGTCGACCTCCCATTCGTCGAACGAGAAGGGCATTCCGCCGAGCGACGAGACTGCGTCGACGAGCGTGAGGACGCCGTGCGATCGCGCGATGCGTGCGATACCGGCGACATCGTTGGCGACGCCAGTCGATGTATCGCCGTAGGCAACGGTGACCGCACGAATGCGCGGATGAAGGTCGAGCAACGAACGCAGCTCGACAGAATCGGCGTCGTGCTCCCAGTTCGTCGAGAAGCGATGGACGCGAAGGCCGTACGACTCGGCAAATCCAGCCCACATCTCGCCGAACTTGCCGTTGCAGCACATCGCAATCTCGTCGCCAGCGGAGAAGAGATTGCAAATCGTCGCTTCGAGCGCGCCGCGCCCGGTCGTGTGCACGGGCATCGGCTTGGTGCGCGTCCCGAACACGGGCCCGAGTAGTTCGATCGCCTCGGCGAGTTCGCGCGAGAATTCGGGTGTGCGGTGATGAATCATCGGCCGCGCGCCGGCACGGAGCACGCGCTCGGGAACGCGCGTCGGCCCCGGCGTCATGAGGAGGAGCGACGCGTCCTCGCTCACTCGATCACTCCCTTCTTGCGCAGTGCGTCGTCGATTTCCGCTTTGTACAACACGCCGCTCTTGATCTCGGCTATGCGTGCTGTTTCTCGCGACATCAGCGCGGCAACGAGATCGAGCACCTCGCGCGCCGACTCGCGCGACACCACGGCGAGTCCGTCGTCGTCGCCCACGATGATGTCGCCCGGCATGACGACGGTATTGCCGCAGGCAATCGGCACGTTGATCTCGCCCGGACCGTCCTTGTCACACCCGCCCGGGCTCACGCTGCGACTGAACGCTGGGAATCCGAGTTTCGTGATTCCGTCCACGTCGCGAATGGCGCCATCGACCACGATGCCGCCGAGTTTTTTCGCGGCAGCAGTGTGGCACATCAGCTCACCAAAGACGGCGCTCGTAATGTTTCCGCATGTGGACACGACGACGATGTCGCCTGGTTCTGCGACAGCGAGCGCCTTGTGCACCATGAGATTGTCGGCGGGGCGGCACAGCACGGTGACCGCGCGTCCGCAGAGCGGAAGCTTGGACCGCGATTGCATGCCGGGGTCCATGAAGCCGAAACGCCCCATCGCGTCGGCGATGTTCGGACTGGCGAGCCCGCGGAAGCGTTCGACGAGATCGTCGTCGAGTCGCGGCGGGGCAGGAAGGACGCGAAAACCGATTTTACCGGGTGCGGCGGTGGCAGGCATGCGGTCGGCGGAGAGCGTGAGCGTCGAATGTACTCGCACGAATCCGCCGCCGCATCAACTACGGCGCGATCAGCCCTTCAATTTGTGCCAGTCCGCGAGCGCGGCGGCTTCCTGCTCCGGCTTGATGGCGAAACGCGGATTGTCACGACGCGCCTGCGGAACCGTCGGCCACCAGGCGAGCGTATCGCGCACCGTCGTTGCCAACGGACGGAACGTGAGGCCGGCGGCGATGGCCTTGGCGTTGTTCACCGACATCATTCCGTAGTCATTGCCCTTGAGCATCGCCCACGGAATCGCCTCGTCGATTTTGTGCGCGGCGAGAAAATCGTAGTCGTCGACATAGGTAAAGTTCACCTTCGCGTCGAGCGCCTTCGCGGCCGCCGGATAGAAGTCGTGCGCGGTGAGCACATCCTTCGGCCCAGCGACGTTGTAGATCCCGTGCTTCTTGTCCTCGAGCAGACGCACCATGAACTCGGCGAGGTCGCGCACGTCGACGATCTGCATCGGATCGTCGCGCTTGCCCGGCGCGAGCACTTCGCCGCCGCGCGCGAGGCGCACAGGCCAGTAGGGAAAGCGATCTGTCGTGTCGCCCGGTCCGACGATGTACGTGGGTCGCACGACGACGCCTCGGTCGCCGAACGTCTGCATCACCTGTCGCTCGCACTGCGCCTTCGACGCGCCAAAGGTCGCCGAACCGTCCTTGGGATCGATTGGCTCATAGAGCACCGGCGTATTCTCGTCGGCGCCGCGCTTGAGGTACGGATAGAACACCCCCGTCGACGACGTGAAGAGATACGAGCCGACGTTGGGCTTGAGCAGCTCCGTGGACTGACGCACCCAATCAGGATTGGTGGCCGAGTCGTCGACGACGGCGTCCCACTTCTTTCCCTCGAGTGCGGCGAGCTGGCCATTTCGATCGCCCTGCAGATAGACGACCTCAGGCGGCAGCTCGGCCTGGTGTCGACCGCGTGTGAACACGGTGACCTTATGGCCGCGCGAAACGGCGTAGCGCACGAGGTGCGGTCCAATGAATCCCGTACCGCCGAGAACCAGCAGGTTCAGCGACGCGCGGGGAGCGGCGGCGGCGAGCTTGGGCAGGCCGCCGACGAGAACGGCGCTGCCGGCCACGGCGGACGTCTTGAGAAAATCGCGGCGAGTGGGCATGCCGGAATCTATGAATAGCGTGCACAGAGTTCTGTAAGGCTTTGATTGGGGTGTCGCGGGCGGGTTGACGCGCACCGCGCGATGTGCAACTATACCGCACGACGGTATATCGCCCAACGCCATAGACTCGGAATCCGCGTGATCGACCGAAACTCGTCCGCGCCGCTCTCGACACAGGTTTTCCAGATTCTTCTGTCGCTCGTCGACGAGGATCTCCACGGCTATGCCATCATTCAAGACGTGGCCGAGCGTACGGGCGGGGACGTCACGCTTACGGCGAGCACGCTGTATGCGGCGATCAAACGCCTGCTCGACGCGAACTGGATCGAGGAGTGTCGCCAACGTCCGCGCGTGAACGACGACGCGCGTCGGCGTTACTACCACCTCACTCCGGTCGGACGGCAGGCCGCGCGCACTGAAGCTCTGCGGCTCGAACGATTGGCCGGGATGGCCCGTGCGAAAAAACTCATTCCGTCGAAGCAGTCACCGTGAGCGCGTCGAAGCGATCGCGTCATGAATCAATGGTTGTTCGCGCCTATCGCGCGTGCATCGTGCTATTGCTGCCGTCGGGCTTTGTCGACGCACTAGCCGACGACATGATCGCGGTGTTCGCGGACCTCGAGCGCACGGCACGGGCGTACGGCGGAATGCGCGGCCGATTTGCTGCGTGGCGCACGCTCATCAGTGAACTCCCCGGCCTCTGTCGCCTCGCCGTTCGCGAGCGACGAACGCTTCGCACGATGCGCGCTCACAGTGCGTCGACCCAGTTGGAGGAAAACATGTTCGACTCGCTCCGGCAGGACCTCAGCTTTGCCTTTCGCTCGCTGCGTCGTGCGCCAGCGTTTACCGCCATCGCGCTTCTCACACTGGCACTCGGCGTCGGCGCCAACGCGGCGATCTTCAGTGTCGTCAACGCAGTTCTGCTGACGCCGCTCAAATTGCGCGAGCCCGATCGTCTCGTCGCGATCAACGAGCGCGCCAAGGAATCCGCGGCGAACTCGATCAACTCCACGTCGCCTGGAAGTTTCTTCGATTGGCAGTCGCACTCGACGGCGCTTCGAATCGCCGGGTTCTACGGCAGTTCGGGAGTCGTCACGAATCGTGGCGAGCCTCAGCAATTCACTGGCGTAACGACCGTCGGTGGATTGCTCGACGTCGCCGGAGTGCAGCCCCTATTCGGCCGATTGCTGTCGCCGGCGGATGAAGATCCTGCCGCGCCACGCACGATCGTGCTCAGCTTCGACGCGTGGCATCGCCTGTACGGCGATGACCGCGCCGTCCTCGGCACTACTCTGAATCTGAACGGCGTGCCGCGCACGATCGTCGGCGTCATGCCGGCGGGGTTCAGCTATCCCGGCGCGCCGATCGATTTCTGGGCCCCGTCAAACTTCAGCGCTACGTTCCGCGCCAATCGCGATCAGTACTTCATCCAGGTCATTGGACGACTCGCGAAGGGTGCGACGATCGAACGGGCCAGCGCCGAGATGGCGACGGTGGGCGCGCTGCTGGCGCGCGATTGGCCGAAGTACAATCAGGGAACTCGTATCGTCGTTCAGCCGTTGCAGGAGACGATCGTCGGGAACGTGCGACGCCAGTTAGTCGTCATCATGGGGGCCGTCGCGTTCGTCCTGCTCATTGCGTGTGCGAACCTCGGAAATCTGTTGTTGGCGCGAGCATCGGTGCGCCGCAGAGAGATCGCTGTTCGAAAAGCGCTCGGCGCTGGTCGTGCACGCGTGGTGAGACAGCTTCTCACAGAGAGCGTCGTTCTCGCTGTCGCCGGGGGAGCGCTCGGGCTGCTCGTCGGCCGAGTGTTTTTGCGGCTACTCCTTTCGGCGCAGGTCACGACGAATCTGCCGCGCGCGGATGAGATCTCGCTCGACGGTCGCGTCGTTGCGTTCACGCTCGTCGTCTCGGTCATTGCTGGGCTGTTCTTCGGCAGCGTACCTGCGTGGAGTCTAGCCCGCGGCGGTTCAACGGAGGCGCTGCGTGACGGCGCACGCGGAAGCGGCGGGCATCAGTGGGCGCGCAGTGCGCTGGTCGTCACGGAGCTCGCACTGGCAATGGTGTTGTTGATCGGCACCGGACTACTCCTGCGGAGCTTCGATCTACTGCAGCGCGTGAATCCGGGAGTGAGGACCGATCACGTGCTCACCTTTTCGGTTTCGCCGCAGAAGCGCGACGGTACGCTGTTCGGCCCAGCGCTCGACCAAATCCGAGCACTACCCGGTGTCGTGAGCGCAGCGGTGACGTCGAATCTGCCGATCGCCGGGCGCGGCACTGGTGCGTGGTACAATCGGATCGACCGGCCACTCCCTGACAACGTGCAGCCGACTGGAGAAGCCTATCGCATCGTCACGCCTGAATATTTCACGACGATCGGCCTGTCACTCAAAGCCGGACGATTCCTCGATGCGAGTGATCGCAAAGAAGTGCCGGGGATCGTCGTCAACGAGGCGCTCGTCAAGAAGTACTATACCGGCGAGAATCCGCTTGGAAAGCTTGTGTACCTCGGCTCCCCTGACAGCCGGCTCATCGACAATGCGCCGATCGTCGGTGTGGTCGGTGATACGCGCGACGCGGGACTCGGCAGCGATCCGCTTCCAACCGTGTACATGCCGTTCGCTGCGCTACCCAAGTGGCCAGGTTTCTCATTCGTCGTGCGCACGAACGGTGATCCTCTCGCCGTCGCGGCCGCGTCGCGACGGATCATCCACGAACTCGACGCGACCGTTCCTGTTCGAAACGTTCAAACGATGGACGACGTGCTCAGTGCCGCCGTTGCACCGGCGCGCTGGTCGACGACGCTGCTCAGCGTCTTCGCTGGAGTCGCTCTCGTCATGGCGGTGCTCGGTGTCTTCGGTGTGCTCTCGTTCATCGTCACGCAACGCACGCGCGAACTCGGCATTCGCATCGCGCTCGGCGCCACATCGAGCGCCGTACAGCGCATGGTCGTTTGGCGCGGCCTCGTGCTGGTATTCGCCGGCCTCGGAGTTGGCCTCGTCGGCGCGTTGGCGTTGACGCGCTTCATGTCGACGCTGCTCTTCGGCGTGACGGCCACGGATCCGCTGACGTTCCTCGGCGTGGCAGCCTTGCTAGTGGCGAGTGCCGGCCTCGCGAGCTATCTGCCGGCCCGCCGCGCAACGCGTGTCGATCCGATCATGGCGTTGCGGACGGAGTAGTGACGGTGCTTTGTGCCTCAGACAGTGCGGACAGGATGGCCTGGTGTCGTTCAACTGCTTGGACACGAATGGCACGAATCTGAACGAATCTCACTGGCGAATAGCGACGTGCGTCGCCGCCTGATTCGCATCGATTCGATTCGTTTCAATTCCGCGTGATTCGTGTCAAAGCAGTTCTGTCTGAAGGCCTACCGAAACACGTAACTCGCCTTCATGAAGAACGAGTCGTTCGTGCGGCGCAGCTCGCGGAACGCCAGCGGATCCGTCTCGCTGAGGTTCCCGCCGTATCCGAGGAAGAACACGGTGCCGGGAAGCGGGCGATAGGAGAACAGCCAGTCGGTGCGCAGCGAGTTCGTCGCGGTTCGCGCTGCCGGTGAATACACCCCAGACGAATTCGTGAGCAGCACTTCGCCCGTGCGCGGATCGCGCAGCGGCTCGCGGAGATTGGCGGTGTACTGCGACACCACTCGCACGAAGATCGGTCGCGCAATCTGATATTCGATCTTCACGCGCGGAATCTTCGTGAACGTCGTGCGCCGATCATCGAGACGCCGAGTGAGCGTGCTGCTGACGTACGTTGCACCCACGCGCAGGCGCGAGCTCGGACGCAGATCGAGCGACGCATTGTAGTCGACGCGGTTCACGCGCGACGTCTCGAAGAAGTCGACGTCGGTGCCGAGCGTCGCGCCAACGGACGCCGCAAACTTGGGGAACTGCGGCGTCGACAGGCTGAATCCGCTCGTCAGCGTCTCGATTCGGTCGAGCGGCGTGAACGGAACCGGCGAGTTCCGGGTCACGCCCGGTGCAAGGTAGAGATTCGCGTAGTCCGACGGAGAGAACGCATACGTCGATAGACGGGGTGACAGGCCGACGCTCCATCCGCCGCGCATCGTCATCTGCAGCTGCGTTGACGCGTGATCTTCGAGCAGGCTCTTGGCCGAGAAGAAGTCGTCGTACTGCCACAGTCCATTGAGCGTTGCGAACACGTTGAACCGCTCGAACATTTCGCCCGGCTTACCGTACCAGGTGAATCGATTCGACGCGCTCGGCTGCACGTAGCCCGTACGCGGGACGAAACCGTTGTCGGCGCGGAAGTCAGGGTCGATGCCGATCACATTGTAGTGAAAGCCATAGGCGCGGCCCGTACCGTCGAGCACCGCCTCCCACATCGGGCCGGCCGTCGTCGTGCCGTTCACGCGTGTCATGCCTTCGACCGCCTGGAACTGCGCGAAATATTTTCCGCCGAACACGATCTTGGTGTCGCCGCCGATGACGCGATTCTCGCGGCCGCCACCAATACGATCGCTGTACAGAATGCCCGCTTGCGATTGTGCGCCGATGCTTTGACGCAGACGCACGATGTCGACGAGCGGACGGTCGCCATTTGTCGATGACTGACCCTCGTCGAACGCCGAGAGGACGGCGACGTCAGCGCCGCCGAGTTTACCTGTGAGCTTCACTGCGCCGTCGGGGCGCACGATCGCGCGCGTGTAGACGAGCGAGTTCGGCACATTGAACTGATCCGACCCTTCGACGAAGAACGGACGCTTCTCGGCGTAGAAGAGTGCGAAACGTTCGTCTGCGGCGATCTGCGTGGCGTCGGCTTCGACCTGCGAGAAATCGGGCTTCACCGTGCCATTGAGCACGAAGTTGCTACCCATCGCCCAGCGCACGTTCCCGCCGAGTTGCGGATTCGATTTGTACTTCCAACCGTCCAACGCCGTACCACAACACGCGGAACCACTCACGGTGTTCGTCGCTTCAGGATTGAGCTCGATGATCTGACCGTGGTGCATGCCGGAGAAATCGGTGAGCTGTCCGGCTTGCGAGATGAACGAAGCCGACGCGCGGATCGCGGGCGTCCACGTTTCCTCATAACCGCTGTGCTGCACGCGACGATCGATCTGGATGCCCCACGTCTGCGCCGACCCGACGCGATAGCGGAGGCTGCTGAACGGAATGCGAATCTCGACCTGATAGCCGCCTTCAGTGACGACACCCTTCGACTGCCAGATGAAGTCCGCGCTCAGGTCATTCTGGCCCGGCGCAACGTTTGCGCCCGGAATGAAGCCGCCGCCCTCGCTCTTCGTCCCGTCGGCCTGAACGCCGAGTGGGTTGACGATGAAGACCAGCGCGCGATTGCGTTCGTTGAACGTGTCGAGATGGATCTCGACGTTGTCGTCCATGCTGACGCGATCGCGGTCGGCAAAGGTGTACGTGACCGGGCCGTGTGGTTCGAAGGCGCGAATACCGAAGTAGATGGCGTTGGTCGAGTACCAGACGCGCACTTCGGTTGAATCCGGCGCCGGACGGCCGTCAGCGGGGGAGTAGAGCGAAAAACCCGTCAGGAGCGCGGCCTGCTGCCAGACCGGCTCGTCGAAGCGGCCGTCGATCGTGACGTCGGCTTCGATGCGAGGCGGGGCGAGCCGAGTATGTCCTTCGCGCCCGTGGTAGACCTGCGGGACTGTCGTCGCCAGCTGAAAGGCGGCGAGTGCAAGCGTAAACACTGCGGTGAGGCGGGAGGGTGGGTAGACAGCGAAAGGGGGATCGAGAAACGTAGCGCCCGGCATTGAACCGAGGCAGCCTGGACGAACGCCAAACCGCCGTTCACTGACGCGGCGCGGTTGCCGTCACGAGGACGTCGCCGCATGATAGTCCTCGCTGATTCCCCCACTCCGCGCGAGGTCCACGTGGTTTCACGTTCCTGGGTTCACGTGGCGATGATTGTGACCATCGCCACGCGGGCACTCTCTGCCCAGTCGGCCGACTTCAGTGTGAGGGATCGCTACACGAAATCCGAGCACATGGTCCCGATGCGAGATGGGGTCAAGCTCTTCACGATCGTGTACACGCCGAAGGATCAATCACAGAAGTACCCGATGCTGATGACGCGTACGGGCTACGGCATTCCGCCGTACGGCCCGGATAACTACGCCGCATCGATTGGCCCGAGCACAAACTTCGCGCGCGACGGCTACATCGTCGTCTATCAGGATGTGCGCGGCCGATTCAGATCCGAGGGCGAATTCATCCACCATCGGCCGGTCGAGAACAAAGCCGGCGTCGTGAACGAGAGCACCGACGCGTACGATACGATCGATTGGTTGGTCAAGAACGTCCCGAACAACAACGGCCGAGTTGGAGCGTGGGGGATCTCGTGGGCTGGTTGGGAGGTCGCGATGGCGATGATCAACGCGCATCCCGCGCTCAAGGCCGCGTCTCCGCAGGCGCCGCCCGAAGATCAATTCCTCGGCGACGACTACCACTCGGGCGGCGCGTTCGAGCTTGCGTACGGATTTTCCTGGATGTCGGGCAACGCGCAGCAGCGCAACGCGCCGACGGATCAGCCGTCGGGCCGATTCAACTACGGCACTCCGGACGGCTACGACTTCTTCATGAAGATGGGCGCGGCCGCAAATGCGTCGAAGTTGTTTACGACCAGCGTGCCGACGTGGGATCTCTTCATGGCGCACGGTACATACGACGAGTACTGGCAGGCGCGGAACGTTCCGAAGGACATGAAGAACATCACATTCCCAGTGCTCATCGTCGCGGGATGGTTCGACGACCAGGATTTCTACGGTCCGTTCCGCATGTTCAACGCGATCAACGAGCGGAACAAGACGAACAAGAGCACACTCGTTGTTGGACCGTGGACGCACGGCTCGTGGGCGCGCGGCGGCGGCGACAGCATCTATGCGATCCAGTTCGGGTCGAAGACGGGCGAGTACTATCGTGACAAGATCGAGCTGCCCTTCTTCAACTACTACCTAAAAGACAAGGGCGACTGGAACTCGGCGAAGGCAATCGTCTTCGAGACGGGCAAGAACGCATGGCGGACGTACGATCAGTGGCCGCCGAGGGAGACTGAAACGCGCAGCCTCTACCTTCAGGAGCGCGGGAAGCTGGCGTTCACACCGCCAGCCAAGGTCGAAACCCAGTTCGACGCGTACGTCAGCGATCCGAAAAAGCCCGTGCCGTACACGGCGCAGATTCGAACGAGCGAGGGAAATTTCTACACCGTCGAAGACCAGCGCTTTGCCGCGATCCGTCCCGACGTTCTCGTGTACGAGACAGAACCACTGACCGAAGAGCTGACGCTGTCAGGTCCAGTCCGCGCGATGCTCGACGTCTCGACTACAGGCACCGACGGAGACTGGATCGCGAAGCTGATCGACGTTTATCCGTCCGACGCGCCGGGCAACATGGGCGGCTATCAGATGTTGCTCACGGGCGACATTCTGCGCGGCAAGTTTCGCAAGAGCATGACGAAGCCCGAGGCCCTCGTGCCGGGACAGGTCGCGCATCTCGAGTTCGACATCGGCGACAAGAATCACACATTCCTGCCGGGCCACCGAATCATGGTTCAGATTCAGAGTTCGTGGTTCCCGATGTTCGACCGCAACCCACAGACGTTCGTCGACATCTATCACGCCAAAGACTCCGACTATCGCGCGGCGACACAGCGGGTGTACCGGTCGCCGGCGAATTCGTCGAAGATTCAGCTCACGGTGAAGAAAAAACCCGTGACCTGAGCGCGATCATGGCAGCACCGATACTTCAATCCGCGAGGCCTGCGCCGCCGAGTGGTAAACGCGCTCGGTCGCTTTCTTGAAGTCCGATGCGGTTGCGTTGTAGATGTCGACGAACGTCTGCGGATTGCGGTCGACGAGCGGGAACCAGGTGCTCTGGACCTCGACGATGATCTTGTGGCCGCGCTTGAACGTGTGCAGCACGTCGTCGGTCGAGAATGCGACGCGTTCCACTTTGCCGGGCACGAACGGTTCTGGCTTCGAGTAGCTGTTCCGGAACTTGCCGCGCATCGCGTCGCCGCGGATGAGATGCTGGAACCCCGTGGCTGGGTCGAGGTCGATGAGCTTGATGATCCAGTCGCTGTCTGTTCCACTCGTCGACACGAAGAGCGTTGGTCGGAGAGAGCCCGCGATGGTGACGTCGTTGTCGAGCGGATCGCTCGTGTACACGAGCACGTCGGGACGTGAAGAGCCAAAGCGCTGGTCGCGCGCCATGTAGTCCGGCTTCATCCCCGTGTTCTTGTCGGCGAGGAAGGGAACTGGATTCGCTGGATCGCTCACGTACTCGTCGTACGCTGCCTGGCCGGCGGCCGCAGCAGCCGGCGCCGTGAACGAGAGCTTTCCGCCAGCCTGTAGGTAGATCGATTTCGTCGCGGCGCTTTTTGGGGGCCATGCGTCGAAGGTCCGCCAGCGATTCATGCCCGTCTCGAACGCCGTGGCATTCGGAAGCGTGAGAGAACCAGAATTTTCGAGATAGTATTTGAAAAATGGATATTCGAGACTGTCGCGGAAGTAATCGCCGGTGTTCGACCCAAATTTCAAGTCGCCGAGCGCGTCGCCGGGCCCGCGGGCCCACTGCCCGTGTGACCAGGGCCCGAGCACGATTCGGTTCGACGTTGACGGACTTTGGTTCGCGATCGCTTCATGCACGCGCAACGCGCCGTGAAGATTGTTCGCATCGTACCAGCCGCTCACCGTGAGCACGGCCGGCGCAACGTTCTTGAGATGCGGCGCCACGCGGCGTGCCTCCCAGAACGCGTCCATCGTTCCATGCGCCATCATGTCGTTCCAGAATGGCGCGTCGCCCTTGATGTACAGTTTGTCGGCGTTGGACAGCGGACCCATCGCGAGAAAGAACGCGTAGCCGTCGTCGGTGCCGTAACTGAACCCTCGCCCACGGTCACTGGTCGGTACGGGCCGCGCTCGGCCGCTCGTTGTGAAGAACTGAAAAGCGCTCGTGAGCCAGAACGTGCCGTGGTGATGTACATCGTCACCCATGAACCAGTCGGCCTGCGGCGCCTGCGGCGACGCGGCTTTGAGCGCGGGATGTGAGTTGACGAGCGCCGACGCAGCGAAGAATCCCGGATACGACACGCCCCAGATGCCGACGCGCCCATTGTTGTGGCGAATCGATTTGATTATCCAATCGATCGTGTCGTAGGTGTCAGTGCTTTCGTCGGTCGATAGGGCCCCAGCCATTCCTTTCCACGGCGTCATGTGCACGAAGTCGCCTTCGGACATGAACCGTCCGCGAACGTCCTGATAGACGAAGATGTATCCGTCGTCGGCAAACTGCGCCGCTGGACCGAGTGCGCGTGGATAGGCCGTGGGACCGTACGGCGCGACGCTGTACGGTGTGCGCGTCATCAGGATCGGATGCGGCCGTGTGGTGTCGCGCGGTTCGTAGACGACGGTGAACAACTTCTTCCCGTCGCGCATGGCCACCTGATACTCGGTCTTCTTGTAGCGCGCCTCGATCGACGGCGCGTCCTGCGCGGACGCATACACCGCCATCGACAGCAGCAGCCCGACCGCGACTCTCTGTGCGCTCATTGCCGTCTCTCCAGGATGTAGAAGGATCGCGACGTATTCGGATCGCGACGCAGGCCTGCGACCATATATCCGTTGTCAAGCGCCCATCGAAAGTCGTCGCGAACGACGGCGTGCCACGACTTCGCTTCTTCCGGCGCATCGGCGAGGAGTCGCGCGAAATCGGTAGGAATTTCCAGCCGCGCACGTGGGCCGAAGGGTTGTTCCTTGCTTAGCGCCACGTCCCGTTCTCGCGGAAACGCCGACAGTACCGGCGTATCGAGGTCAGCTGCATCGAGCTCCACGGACGCCTCGCGCGGGGGACGTGAAGTATCGGTGACGACGACGCATCTATCGGTCGGTAGCCCATGATGAAGGGGACTTCCGGTGACACCGTACATATCCGGTACAAATTGTACGATGCGAGCGCCAAGCAGGTTGAGATTGAGATGCGCGTTCTTGGCGATGAGCGGATCGTAGGTCCAGTACATCCGAGAGATCTGTCGACGCGCGAGCTCGCGTCGCTGGAACTCTTTCAACGTCCGGCCCAGCCCGGCGTTGCGAAGCTCCGGGCGAACGCCAAGGATGTGCGACCAATGAATGATCGCGCCGTCGGCGCCGACGCCCGTGAGCCCGAACACGAAGCCCGCGAGCTGACCGTCGGATGCGAATGCTCCGGCGGTGATGCCGCCTACCTCAGAGCTGACTTGTAGAATGCCCGCGGGCGCCGCTTGAAATGCGGCCCCCCAAATTTCTCGTTGAAGCGCGGCGCACGCCTGATACTCGTCCGATGTCGCGAGCGCGCGAACATCATGGGGCGCATTGGTTCTCACGGGCCCTACAATAGGCGCCCAGGTAGGTATACCGCAATGGTCGACTGTTTCAGAGTTGACTCTTGCACAGTCCGAATGGATCGCTCATACTAGGCCCGCCGCAGCTGTCCCACGCTCGTTGAGGACACGATATGCCGCGCAGCCGCTTGGTCGTTCTTCCGAACAGAGTGCGACGCGAGTCCGTAGCCGTCGCGCTCGCTACCACCCTCGCCGCTTCCTCTGCCATCGCGCAGGCCAGCGCCGCACAGCAGGATACGATGTACACTCGGCAGAACTACAACAAAGCCGAGTACATGGTCCCGATGCGTGATGGCGTGAAGCTGTACACCATCGTGTACACGCCCAAGGATACGACGCAGAGCTGGCCGTTCATGCTCTTGCGCACGCCGTACGGCATTCCGCCGTATCCGCTGACCGACTACAAACGTGTGCTTGGCCCGTCGCCGGAATTCGACCGGGATGGATTCATCTTCGTGTACCAAGACGCGCGCGGAAAATTCCGCTCGGAAGGCACGTTCCGGGTGATGAATCCCTACAAACCGAACAAAAAGAGCAACGGCGACGTCGACGAGAGTAGCGACAACTACGACACGATCGACTGGATGCTCAAGAACATTCCGCGCAACAACGGGCGAGTCGGGCAGTGGGGCATTTCATACCCGGCGTGGCAGACCGTGATGGGAATGATCGCCGCGCATCCGGCATTGAAGGCCGCGTCACCGCAGTCGTCGCCCTCGGACATGTTCGTCGGCGATGATTTCCATCACAACGGCGCGTTCCGCTTCATGTACACGTTCAGCTGGTTAGCCGGGAACGCTAGGCCGCGGGGCGCACAGACGACCGAGCGTGGCGCGCCGTTCAACTACGGAACGACAGACGCGTACAACTTCTATCTCAATATTGGAACCGTTGCTCGCGTCAACGAGCTGTATTTCCACGACCAGGTTCCGACGTGGAACGACTTTCTGCAGCACCCCAACTACGACTCGTACTGGCAGGACCAGAACGCCCTCAAGAATCTCACGGGCATCACGCCGGCCGTGCTGAACGTCACCGGGTGGTTCGACCAGGAAGATTTTTATGGGCCGATGAGCATTTACTATACGATCGAGAAGAACAATCCGGGCAATAAGAGCACGCTCGTCGTCGGCCCGTGGAATCACGGCGGTTGGGGAGCAGGTGGCGGAGATTCGCTCGGTGCTGTGAAGTTCGGCTCGGCGACCGGCGACTATTTCCGAAACGAGGTTCAGCTTCCGTTCTTCCAGCGCTATCTGAAAGACAAGCCGGTGAAGCAGCTTCCCGAAGCGGTTGTCTTCGAATCGGGCACGAACGTGTGGAAGACCTACGACCAGTGGCCACCGAAGCAGGCGACGAGCAAGTCGCTCTACCTGCAGCCCGGCGGCAAACTGTCATTCAGCCCACCGACCAACTCCGGCGCCACCGACTCCTTCGACAGTTGGGTTGATGATCCGGCGCATCCGGTGCCGTTCACCACGGAGAAGCGCCCGACCCAGGGGTTTCTCTGGATGGTGGAAGATCAGTGGTTTGCGTCCACGCGTCCCGATGTGATGGTCTACCAGACCGAGCCGCTGAAAGAGCCGATGACGATCGCCGGGCCAATTCTGGCGAAGATGCGCGTCGCGACGTCGGGCACGGATGCGGACTACGTCGTGAAGTTGATCGACGTCTTTCCGGACAACGTCCCGGCGGCGGACGGCACACCAGCCGGCGCTGCGGGACGCGGCGGGCGTGGCGGCGGCGGTGATCAGAGAATGCGAAACTACCAGATGCTCGTCGGCGCCGAAGTGGTACGGGCGAAGTATCGAAAGAGCTTGGTCAAGCCTGAGCCGATGGTTCCGAATCAGCCGACATCGATCGAGTGGGATCTGCGCGACAAGAACCACACGTTCCAACCCGGCCACCGCATCATGGTGCAGGTGCAGAGCAGTTGGTTCCCGCTGATTGATCGCAATCCGCACAAGTTCATGGACATCTACTCGGCGAAGCCGTCCGACTTCGTCAAGGCGACGCAGCGTGTCTATCACTCCGCGTCCCAGCCGTCGCACCTCGACCTGATGGTTCTTCCGTCGCACATCGTTCCGTGATCCGAGTCGTGAGTCGTCGTTCGTAAACGTTGAATTGCTGCGAGTCCGCCACCACCGAGGGAGACTGAGATGACAGCATTCCGGCCGATCGTATCCGCGCTCGTTGCGCTGCTCGCGCTGCCGCCGCTGGTGTATGCGCAAAGCGGGAGCGTTGCGGGTACCGTCGTCGCCGAGGGGTCGCAGCGACCATTGGCTGGCGTTCAGATTGGGGTCGTCGGCGTGCCTGGAAAGGGCGCGACCACGGACGGCTCCGGACGATTCTCGATCGCCGATCTCAACGGCACGACGGTCGTCCTCAGCGTGCGTTTCCTCGGATTCCGTCCCGAGACGGACACAGTGCAGGTCGGGCGGCGCGATCTGAGAATCGCGTTGAGCGAGCGGGCCCTCGAGTTGAATTCGCTCGTCGTCACTGGCACGGCTGGCGGCCAGCAGACGAAGGAACTCGGTACGTCCGTGTCGACCGTCAACGCCGCGGACGTCACCGCGCAGACAGCCATTCCGTCATTCGAGAGTTTACTCAGCGGACGCGCACCAGGCGTCACCGTTCTGGGTACGACCGGACAGGTGGGCGCGGGCGCGCAGATCCGTGTCCGCGGCGTCGGATCGTTTTCTCTCTCGAGCACACCACTCGTCTATATCGATGGAATTCGCACGGACAACGGCAGTACCGGCATCATTTCACGATTCAACGACATCAATCCCGAGGAGATCGAGAGCATCGAAGTCCTGAAGGGACCGGCTGCCGCGACGCTATATGGCACCGAGGCTGCGCGCGGCGTCATCAACATTCTGACGAAGCGCGGCGACGCGGGCGCGACGAAGTACACGTTCACTGCGCAAACGGGTTCGCAGTTCTTCCAGAACGCCGAAGGGCGCATGCGGACGAACTACTGGCGCAACCCAAAGACGGATAGCGTGTGGTCGATCAACTATGTAAAGACCGAACGCGAAAATGGCACGCCACTCTTCCGCACCGGCGACGCGCGGAACTACGCGATGAACGCCAGCGGTGGCGCTGGGGCTTTCCGGTATTTCGCAGCCGGCGAAGCCACGGACAACGAAGGCATCGTCGTCTCGAACGCGCGAACACAGAAGAATGCCCGCACGAACCTGTCGGTCGTTCCCAGTCCGAAGTTCAGCCTCGAGACGAGCGCCGGCTACCTGACGAGCAAAACGACGACGACCGGCGAAGGCGGCTCGGCAGGTCCGATCTGGGGAATGTTCGCACAACCGCAGCGCACGGCGGCTGCGTGCCAGTACCTCTTTACCACGGTTCCGCGCGGTTGCGGCTGGTCACGCGGCAGTTTCGTCAGCCCGCCGGAAGTCTATAACAAAACTGAAAACTGGCAGGACGTGCGCCGTTTTACTGGTAGCGCGCTCGTGAAGTACGATCCGTTTCCCTGGATGTCGCACCGATTTCTCCTCGGCACAGACTACACCCTCGAGGACATCAATTCGCTGCTGCCATTCCAGACGGATTCCGTCATCGTGTTCTTCCTGGGCTCGCGATTCGACGGTCAGCGATCGGAGACTACCCAGCAGACCACTTTCAACACGTACGATTACAGCGGCTCGGTGCACTTCGATGTGCGCCCGAATCTGACGGCGAAGAGTACCCTCGGCGCACAGTACTACACGAATACGCAGACGACGCTTGCCGCGTCGGGCCAACATTTCCCAACGCCGGGACTTTCAACCGTTTCGGCGACCGGCACGAAAGGAACGCCGACGTCGTCATTCGTGCAGAACAACACCCTCGGTGCGTACGGCCAGCAAGAATTCGGCATCAATGGCCGGCTGTTCATCACGGGCGCGGTTCGCGTTGACAACAACAGCGCGTTCGGTAGTGATGCCCACTTCACGACCTATCCAAAATTGAGCGCATCGTGGGTGGCCAGCGAAGAGTCCTGGGCGCGCAAGCGACTGCCGTCCTTCATCGACGACCTGCGCTTCCGCTACGCCTACGGCGCCTCGGGCCAGCAACCGCTCAGCAATTCGGCTTTGCGCACACTGGCGCCAGTCGCCGGCGCGAACGGCACCACGACGCTCACGAACAGCACGATCGGCAATGCGGACCTCAAACCGGAACGCGTGGTCGGTAGCGAGGCGGGATTCGAGGCGGGGCTGTTCCAGGACCGAATCGGCGTCGACCTGACGCTGTTCAAGGACATTTCACGAGACGCGATTCTGTCCAGCACCGTTGCGCCGTCGACGGCGTTCGGAGCGAGTCGACAGTTCATCAACGCGGGTCGCATCGACAAGAAGGGGCTCGAGCTCGCACTCAAGGGCCAGCTGTTCAACCGGCGCGATTTCGGCTGGGACATGCACTTCAACATCGCGGCAACGACAGCGAAGATCGCGAAGCTGGGTGCCGGCAGCGACACGCTCATCAATGTGACGGGCGGCAACACGGCGATCGGCACCGTTGGCGACGTCTTCCATCGCGTTGGCTACTCGCCATTCGATCTCTTCACCTATCGTGTCGTCAGCGCGACCTACGACGCGACGACGAGAAAAGCGATCAACCCGGTTTGCGACGACGGCAAAGGCGGCACGATTGCCTGCTACGCACCCGGATCGCAGACCTTGCAAGCGCCGCTGCTCTACTTCGGCCACACCGTTCCGACGACGACCGGCGCATGGACGAACACCATTCGCTATCGCCGATTCAGATTGTACGCGATGGTCGACTTCCAAGACGGTTTTCGCCGCACGGACACCAACTACGAGCAGGTGTGTCAGGTATTCGTCGGCTGTCTCGAGAACATGTATCCGGAGCGGTACTCACCCGCGGTCATCGCCACGGTACAAAACGGTGGTCAGCTCCAGGACTACTTCATACGGTCTGCCAACTTCTGGAAGCTCCGTGAACTCTCGCTGTCGTACGACGCGCCTGCACGACTGTTGAGTCGTCTCGGGGCGCAGGCCATCTCGATCACGGCGAGCGGCCGCAACCTGCACACCCACACGCGGTACACCGGCCTGGATCCAGAGAATAGTCTTTCCGGGGGGAGCGGTACGAATTCGAACCTCGGCACGGACCAAACGGAATATCCTCAGCTCACGTCGTTCATCCTCGGCCTCCGGATTACCTACTGATGCGCCGCGAGACAATGGGTCGTGACCTTCCGACCAAAACGATCATGTCGTCGACGATGACACGCCGTGCGATGTTGATGCTGCTCACCGCGGCGGCGCTCGTGTCGTGCAAAACGTCGGGGTTGCTCGACGTCGCAGTGCCGAACTCCGTCGGCGCTGACGTCTACAACGACCCTGCCAACGCCACGCTCATGGTCAACAGCGTGATTAGTGATTTCGAATGTGCGTGGGGAGGCTACGTCATCGCCGAAGGCCTGGGAACGGACGAGCTGCACGATTCGGCGCTAGCGAATGCCACGTGGAATCTCGATCGCCGCGACAACGGCTTCACCTCTGGCGTGTATGGATCCAGCGCGTGCACGTCGAACACCGGCGTCTACACACCGATGTCCACGGCGCGCGGCGAAGGCGACGCCGCACTCAAGAGCTTGGCGGCTTGGACCGCCGCCCAGGTCCCGAACATCACGCTCCTCACCGCGCAAGCGAACGTATACACGGGATTCAGCTACGCCGCGCTCGGTATGGCCATGTGCCAAGCAGCGTTCGACAGAGGGCCGCTCGTCGATCAACTCGGAATGTTTGCGCTGGCCGAGGCGAGGTTTACCTCGGGGATTGCGGCGGCACAGGCGGTCGGTCCATCCGCGAATGACCTCTTGAACGCTGCCCGGGCCGGACGTGCGAGGGTCCGGCTCTATCAACACAACACGGCGGGCGCGATCGCCGATGCGCAACTGGTGCCTTCAGGGTTCGTCTTCAACGCGACGATGGATGCCGTCACCGCGCGTCGATTCAACCACGTGTTCCAGGCGATATCCACCGCGGGATCGTTGACCGTCGAGCCGACGGCGCGAACGCTCCGCACCGAGCAAAACGAGATCGATCCGCGCTCGGCGACCGTTCAACTGACCCGCGTTCCGCCCGACGGCATCTCGCAGGTATTCATTCCTGTGAAATACAACGCGGCGTCGCTGACCGCCGGCGAGGCGCTTCCGCAGCCGATCACCCGGTATGCCGAGGCACAGTTGATTCTCGCCGAAGCCCAGGGCGGCGCAGCGGCAGTCGCCATCGTCAACACGATGCGTGCGGCCGTCAATCTCAAGCCGTACGTCGGCGCGACGGACGCCGCCTCGATCAAGGATCTGATCGCCAGCGAACGGCAACGTGTCCTGTTTCTCGAGGGGACTCGCGCCTACGACGTGGAGCGGCTGAACCTGGAACTCGTGCCTGCGGCTGGATCACCGTACCTACAGGGCGGTGTGTACGGAGGCACCGTGTGTCTGCCGGTTCCCGACATCGAGCGCTTCAACAACCCGAACATTGATCCGAGCAAAATCATCTCGGGTGTTCGGGGGCAGTTCACGGTGCCGTAAGCCCGCCTCGAACGACTGGCGGGCATCCACCATCGCTCGCTACGCCAAGACGGCGGTACAGTTCGGGCAGCGCTTGGCGGCGAGCGGAATCGACATCGTGCACTCCGGGCAGGGCTTTGTATTCGGCGCCGCCGGAGCGGGCTTCGCGCCAAAGCGATTGACCATCCGGATCAGCATGAACACCGCGAATCCGACGATGATGAAGGCGATGACGTTGTTGATGAACGCCCCGTAATTCAGCGTCACGGCGCCTGCGTCGTGCGCTGCGGCCGGCGTGGCATAAGGCCCTGCCGCCTTCGTTCCCTCTTTGAGGACGACGAACAGGTTCGAGAAGTCGAGGCGCCCCACCAGCAGTCCGATGGGGGGCATGATGATGTCATCCACCATCGACTTGACGATCGAGCCAAACGCTGCGCCGATCACTACGGCGACAGCCAGGTCGACGACATTTCCCCGCATCATGAACGCTTTGAACTCTTTCCACATGATTCGGCTCCCGGGCTCGGTGTTTGGCAGCCTACAATCTGGCGCGGTCCGGGTTCATCGAACAGGTTTAGTTCAGTACCAAAGCCCTCCGTGCCCGTCAGGCTTCCGCCGCCGGGCCGTTTTCGCACTTTGACGAGGTTGTGTCATGCGGCGTTCCCCCGCCACGCTCAGTTTGTTGTTGGCCCTCATGGCTGTTCCGTCGGTCACGGTCGTCGCTCAGCAGAGCAACGATCCCGCCGCATCGCGCCCGGGCCGTGATCCAAAGCAGCCGCTCGATGCGGAGTACACGAAGAAGATCCTCGAGTACACCACCGAGAAGTTCTTCCTGTCGCCGCTCGTCGACTACATGCCGGCCAAAGCCGGCGTGCCGACGCCCAAGGCCGTCCTCGGCGACATTGCCGGCGCGCCGGGCAAGCTGCCGTACTCCAAAGAAGTGTATGACTACATGCGCCAGCTCGCGAAGGCGATGCCGGGCCGCGTGAAGGTCTACTCGATTGGAACGACGGAAGAGGGCCGCGAACACATCGCCGTCGCGATCGCGTCGGAAGCGCTGATGTCCAAGCTCGACGCGAACAAGGCGAACCTCGCGAAGCTCGGCGACCCGCGCACGATCGGTATGAACGACATGGCCGCCAGCGAAATCGCTAACCTCGCGGCGCCGGTCTACTACATCACCGGTACGATTCACTCGACGGAAGCGGGCGCGCCCACGGCGCTGATGGAGCTCGCCTATCGTCTCGCGGTCGATGACGCACCATTCGTCAAGAACATCCGCGATCACGTGATCACGCTGATCACGCCGATCGTCGAAGTCGACGGACGCGATCGTATCGTCGACATCTATAAGTGGAAGCTCGCCCATCCGAACGACACCCCGCCGAACGCGATTTACTGGGGCCACTACGTCGCGCACGACAACAACCGCGACGCGATGGGCATGACGCTCAAGCTGACGCAGAACGTGTTGAACACGTACGTCGATTGGAACGCGACGGTGCTGCACGATCTGCACGAGTCGGTCGCGTACCTCTACGACAACACGATCGGCGACGGCCCGTACAACTCGTGGATCGATCCGCTGCTCACGAACGAGTGGCAGATGATCGGTTGGAACAACGTTCAGGAAATGACGCGCTACGGCATGCCGGGCGTGTTCGCGCACGGCAACTTCGACACGTGGTCGCCGGGCTATTTGATGTTCATTGCCGCGACGCACAACGGCATCAGCCGTCTCTATGAGACGTTTGGTAACGGTGGCAGCGCCGACACGCAGGAACGCATCCTCGGCGCCAACGACACGCAGCGCAGCTGGTTCAAGCAGAACCCGCCGCTGCCGCGCGTCATGTGGTCGCTGCGCAACAACAACAACTACGAGCAGACTGGCTTGCTCGTCTCGCTCAACTACGTCGCCAACAATCGCCGCCAGCTCCTTCAGAACTTCTATGAGAAGTCGAAGCGGTCGATCCTCAAGGCGAAGACGGAAGGTCCGGCTGCGTACATCCTGACGGCGAACGATCCGCGTCCGGGCGCACAGGCCGAGCTTCTCCGCGTGCTGCAGAAGCAGCGCGTCGAGATCTCGAAGGCAACGTCGGCGTTCTCAGTCACGCTCCCGGTCAAGACGATCGCCGTTGGTGCTGGCGGCCGAGGTGGTCGTGGTGGACGGGGTGGTGCGCAGCAGGCGGGTGATGCGACCGCCGCGCTGGCCACACCAGCAGCGACGACCGAGACGAAGGAATTCCCGGCGGGCAGCTACATAATCCGCATGGACCAGCCGTACTCGCGCATCGCCGACGCGCTCCTCGACTATCAGTTCTGGAGCCCGAACGATCCGCAGAAGACGCCGTACGACGACACCGGTTGGACGTTCCCCGAAGGCTTCGCCGTTCAGGCGACACGCGTGACGGATGCGAAAGTGCTCGACACGCCAATGTCGAAGGTGACGGGCGAAGTTCGTGCGCCGGGTGGCGTCACGGGTTCGGGCAGCGTCTTCCTCATCAATGCGAACGCCGACAACGGCCTCGCGACGTTGCGCTACAAGGTCAAGAGCGCCGACATCCAGGCGGCCGAAGAGCCGTTCGAGTCGGGCGGCACGCAGTACAAGCGCGGCACGTTCGTCATCAAGGGCATCGGCCAGTCCGAGCTCGACGCTGCGACGAAGGACCTCGGCCTCAAGGCGACCGCGGTTGCCAGCGCGCCGAGCGTGAAGATGCATCCGGTGCGTGCGGCGCGCGTGGCGATCATGCACACGTGGCAGAGCACGCAGACGGAAGGCTGGTGGCGTCAGGCGTTCGACTTCAACCAGATCCCGTACACGTACATCAGCACGCAGGATGTGGCGAAGGACGCGAACCTGAACGCGAAGTACGACGTGATCGTCTTTGGTCCTGGCGGCGGCAACAGCAAGAGCATCATCGACGGCATGCCGATGTGGCGCAATCCGATTCCGTGGAAGGTCACGCCGGAGACGCCGAACATCACGGCCTTTGCGCAGACCGAAGACATGCGCCCGGGTCTCGGCTATGAGGGTTTGCAGAATCTTCAGAAATTCGTGAAGAACGGCGGCGTGTACATCGGTTCGGTTGGCGCGGCGCAGTTCGCGATCGACAACGGCATGACGAATGGCGTCGGCATGAACACGGCGGCGCGCGGCACGGTGACGGGTACGTTCCTCAAGACGCGTCTCGTGGATGACGCGAGCCCGATCGTGTACGGCGTTGCAGATGGTATCGCCGCGTACACCGACGGCGGCGAGAGCTTCGGCGTCTCGGCGACGGCTGGCGGCGGACGTGGGGGCGGTGGTGGTGGTCGTGGCGCCGGTGGCGCGGGCCGCGAGACGGGCCGTGGTCATCCGGACGATCAGGATGAAGTGCAGGGACGTCCGGCATTGGAAGAGCGCTTCAAGGCTCCGGAGCGCGCGCCGGTTCAGCCGTGGCAGTACGCAGTGCCGACGGAAGAGCAGCTTCGCAGCCCGCTGGGCATCATTCCGCCGGATCAACGTCCGCGTGTCGCGCTTCGTTACGGCGCATTGAACGAACTGCTGGTATCAGGATTGTTGAGCGGCGGTGGCGACATCGCACAGCGTCCGGCGGTCGTTGACTCTCCGCTGGAGAAGGGGCACGTGGTGCTCTTCTCGATCAACCCGCTCTATCGCGGCGAGACCATTGGAACGTATGGGCTGGTGTTCAATACGATTCTCAATTTTGACAATCTGAATGCGGGTCGGAAGCTAGATCCGAGGTAGTACACAAGTACTGAGACGTGACGAAACAAACGGCCGATAGCTGAATAGCTGTCGGCTGTTTGTTTGTCGAACCAATCGGAAGAGAAGATGAGACAACTACTGCGCACATTTGCCTTCGCTCTGGGCGTCGGCGTTTCCGGTCCAATGCTGGCGCTTGCCCAAGGTACGCCTGCCGTCACCCTGACGCGCCTTGACTGCGGCACCGGCGCCGCGCCATCGGACGTCGGCCGATTCTCCGACACCTATGCCCTCGAAGGCATGAAGGTGCAGCTCACGTACAGCTGCTACCTGATCCGCCATGGCGACGAGTACATGATCTGGGACACCGGCAATCCTGCCGGAACTACAGCGACAGCTCCGAAAACGAGTCTCGCCGACCTGTTGGGACAGCTGCAGCTGAAGCCAAGCCAGATCAAGTACGTGGGGATTAGTCACTATCACGGCGACCACACTGGGCAGGTGAGTTCGTTTCCGCAGTCGACGCTGCTCATCGGCAAGGGCGACTGGGATGTGGTCGCGGATCCGAAGGCCGCCGCCACGACCTCAGCGCCATTCGCCAATTGGATCAGCGGCGGCAGCAAAGTCGAGCCAGTGCCAGCCGACAGAGACATCTTCAACGACGGAACGGTCG
This sequence comes from Leucogemmata humicola, assembly GCF_055379415.1. Lineage (NCBI taxonomy): Bacteria > Pseudomonadati > Gemmatimonadota > Gemmatimonadia > Gemmatimonadales > Gemmatimonadaceae > Leucogemmata > Leucogemmata humicola. Next base: position 4,069,600 of record NZ_AP040875.1, on the reverse strand, counting down.
TCATGCTCGGCATGCCGGGGCATACCCCGGGTCATCACAGTTTACTCGTGCGCCTCAAGGACATGGGCAACGTGCTGATCACCGGCGACCTCACGCACTTCCGCGAGAACTACGCGGGCAACGGCGTACCGACGTTCAATACCAGTCGCGCCGAGTCGGTGGCGTCGATCGAGCGGTTCAAGCAGATCGCCACGAATCTGAAAGCAACCGTGATCATTCAGCACGACGCGCGAGACGTTGGCAAACTGCCGGCATTTCCGGCAGCGGCGAAGTAGCGAGAGGAGGGAAGGCCATGAAGAGTCTCTTCGAGCCCGCGGTGGCGAAAGACATTCAGGCGCGCGTCGCGCGCGTGACGCCAGAGAGTCAGCGCCTCTGGGGTAAGATGAGCGCGGCGCAGGCGATGGCTCACTGCGCCGCAGGTATGGAGATGGCGTTGGGAGATATCCGCCCGCCGCGCGCCTTGGTGGGCCGTGTCATAGGCCGCGTCATCAAGCGACTAGCGATTGATAATGCAGAGCCGCTGAGACGAAATACTCCGACAGCGAGAGAGCTGGTCGTTCGCGACGAGCGGAGCCTGGTAGCAGAACAGCAACGCTTACGCGCGCTGATCGACCGGTTCGTCTCCGGTGGTCCTGCCGGGTGCACCACTCACCCACACAGCTTCTTCGGTCCGCTCACGCCGCAAGAATGGTCCGTACTGGCGTACAAGCATCTCGACCATCATCTGCGCCAGTTCAGCGCGTAGCCGTTTTCGTCGGAACATCGCATCGAGCCAAAAGCCCGAGAGTGATCAAACGAACAGCCGATAGCTGAAAAGCTATCGGCTGTTTTGCGATGTGACGCGACGAGCGAAGTCGATGGTTTCCTCGCAGCCGAAAAATGTTCGGCTTTTCGTTTCACATCTACGAGGCATCGGCTCGTCCCGCGGATCGTGCCGATTGCGAGAGAACATCGATGAAACTCGGAACCATTCTCGTTCTTTGGGCGTCACTCGGCAGCGTCGTTGCGTGGCGGACGGCTGCAACGTCCCACGCCGCGGCGTCAGTGGCCTACCCAGAAGGCTATCGCAACTGGGCGCACGTGAAGAGCACACTCGTCGCGCCAAGCAACAAGAACTTCGCTGCGATCGGTGGCTTCCAGCACATTTACGCGAACGCTGAAGCCATGATTGGCTATCGGACGCGCGTGTTTCCGGAAGGGTCGGTCGTGGCGTTCGATTGGCTGGAGATGCGTGACAACAACGGCGCATTCGCCGAAGGCCCACGGCGTCAGCTCGACGTCATGGTGAAGGACTCGTTGCGCTTCGCGGCCACGGGTGGCTGGGGATTTCAGCGCTTCGTAAGAGACAGCAAGACCGAGCTCGCCAACGCGCCGACTCCCCAGCAATGCTTTACCTGCCACGACAACCTGCGAAAAGACGGACTCGTGTTGAGCAGCTATCGACCGTAGGCGGTCACCGTGCGCGAAACTCCGGGAGTCGTTCCGGCTGTGCATCCGCCAACGCGCGCTGTACGCCTTCGACGTCCAGGTCTGCTCCATACACCGGCGTGCCAGGTTGCTGACGCCACGACTCGGCCAACGGCCCCGCGTCCACCGCGTCGAACCCGAGCTCGTCGAGCAGCCGCATCACCACCGCTTTATCTCCGCGGTCATCGCCGGCGATCGGCAACGCGATTCGCTCCGCGTCGCCCGACGGTCGGCCATTCTCCATCAGGTGTTGCGCGTAGATGTTGTTGAACGCCTTCACGACCGGGCAGCCCAGTTCCTGCGCCACCCACTCGCTCTCGGCCAGTCCATCTTCGATGGCGTCGATGCGTCCGTCACGCTGCTGCGGATAGTAGTTGCCGGTATCGATGACCACGGCGTCGCCCGCATCGGCGAGTAGCCCTTTCGGGAGATCGTGCACCGCCTTCTCGGGAATGCTCACGATCACCACGTCTTTCCCTTTCACGTCGTCCTTCAGAGGAACAGCCTTCGCGCCGGTCTCCTTCGACAGGTCGGCGAGAGTGCTCGGTGCGCGTGAATTCGCGACCGAGACGTCGTGCCCGAGCGCGCGCAAGCGCCTGACCAATGTGCCGCCGATATGTCCCGCGCCGATGATTCCAATTTTCATACGACTCTCTCCTCGGTCCGACTACCTGCGGCTCGGTAGACCCGGCAGCAGCTTTTCGATCGTGATTGGAAACTCGCGCACCCGAATGCCCGTCGCGTTGTACACCGCGTTCGCAACCGCCGCTCCGGACCCACAGTTGCCGATCTCGCCCGCGCCCTTTGCACCGAGCTCGTTGGCGGCGGCGTCATAACCGTCGAGCAGCACCGCGTCGATGGCCGGAATGTCTGCGTGCACAGGAACCAGATACTGCGCGAAGTCGCGATTGATGAAGGCACCCGTCCGTGTATCGACGACACCTTCCTCGTGCAGCGCCATCGACACGCCCCAAGTCATGCCGCCGATCAGCTGCGACCGGGCCGTCTTGGCATTGAACACGCGCCCGATATCGAACACGCCAAGCATTCGTCTCAGTCGCGTCTCGCCGGTATCCGCGTCGACGCCGACTTCGACGAAGTGCGCACCGAACGCGATCAGTGAATGCGACTTTGGCTTCGGATCCATCCACGACTCCTTGAACGATCCGACTCCCTCCACCCCCGACGGGAAATTCGCGGCCACGATCTTCGTGAGGTCAGCGGCTGACGCCCGCTCTTCATCTCCGACCTCGGCGAGCACACGGTCACGGAGATTGCGACAGGCGCGCGAGAGCGCGACGGACGCATTCGTGGCGCCCCACGAGCCACCAGAACCGCTGCTTGGTGGTAGATCGGAGTCGCCGAGCTCCACGCGGACGCGATCCATCGGCACGCCGAGTTCCTCGCTCGCCATCTGAGCGAGAATCGTGTAGGTGCCGGTGCCGATGTCCGTCATGTCCGACAACACGACCACCGATCCATCGTGCTCGAGACGAACCTTCACCTGCGTCGGCGCATAGAAGTGCGGACGAATCGACGCCGCCATTCCGTAGCCGACCAGCCATCGGCCATCTCTGAGAGTCGCCGGCTGTGTCGGACGTCGCTCCCAACCAAACAGCTTGGCACCTTCGCGCATGCATTCGACCAATCGACGATCGCCGAACGGGATGCCGAGCTCCGGGTGCAGCGCCGGCTCGTTCTTGATCCTCAGGTCGATCGGGTCCATGTCGAGAGCGTACGCGAGCGCGTCCATCGCCGGCTCGATCGCCATTTGACCGGGAGCTTCGCCCGGCGCGCGCACGTCTTCGTTGAGTGGAAGGTCGAGCGCGACAGTCCGATGCGTCGTTCGCCGATTTGGCGCCGCGTACAGCCCTCGCCCGGTGGTCGCGGTCTGTTCCACGTAGTCGTCGCCAGTGCTGATTTTGGCCACGACGTCATGGGCAAATGCGTTCAGGCGACCGTCGCGATCGGCGCCGAGACGAACGCGTTGCCGCGATGCGGCGCGATGGCCGATGACGTGAAACATCTGCTGGCGCGTCGCCATCACCTTGACCGGGCGATTCAGCTCGCGCGCGGCCAACACCGCGAGGATCGATTCGGCATGGAGGCCGAGCTTGGAGCCAAACCCGCCACCGACGAACCGTGAGAAAATTCTAACTTTGCGCGGATCCAGGCCAAACGTCGCGGCGATTCGGTTCTTTCCTTCCGCGACAATCTGCGAGCTCGCGTAGAGCGTGACGGCGTCGCCGTCCCAGGACGCCATACAATTGTGCGGCTCCATGGGCTGCGAAAACGTGTAGGGCGTCGAGTAGGTCTCGTCGAGCTGGACAGGCGATGCCGCGAACGCGCCTTCGAAGTCACCGAGCACGCTGTCCGCCGGGCTACCGGCGTTCACCTTTTTCGGCGTCTGTTCCTTGTTCTCTTTCGACGCGAAGTCGAACAGGCCATGCGCCACGTCGTACGAAACCTGAACCAGGCCGGCGCCCGCCCGTGCCTGCTCGTAGGTGTCCGCGACAACGAGGGCGACGGGTTGACCGAAGCAACGCACGTCGGCGGTCGATAGTACGGGCAACGCCCGCGAGTATCCCGACGGAACCGACATGTCGACCTTGCCCTGTACCGGCGCATTGAGATGCGTCATCACTCGGCGGACGCCCGGAGCCGCCTCGGCGGCGGCAACATCGATCGCGGTGATGCTTCCTCGCCCAATCGTGGCGCCGACGATGAAGCCATACAGCGGTTGACCGACGCTCCACTCTTCGTACGCGTACGTCGCACGGCCGCTGACCTTCAGCGGTCCATCTACTCGGCTGACTGGCTGTCCGATCATGTCTGCTCTTCGGTGAGCTTGACGAGCGTGGCGATGAGCGTGCGCCTCGCGAGCTCGATCTTGAAGTCGTTGTGTCCGCGGCCGACGGCCGAGATCATGGCGGCGTCTGCCGCGGCGCGGAACGTGTCGAGCGTCGCCGGATTGCCGGCGAGAACTTCCTCGGCTTCCTCGGAGCGCCATGGTTTGTGCGCGACGCCGCCAAAGGCGATGCGCGCCGACGCGATCAGCGAATCGGCGGTCTTCACGATCGCGGCGACCGAGACGAGCGCGAACTCGTATGACGCGCGGTCGCGAACCTTTCTATAGAACTGTCGCCCCGGGGGCGCAGGCGGGAGCAGCACAGCGGTGATCAACTCGCCTTGGTGTAGTTCCGTCTCGATGTGCGGCGTAGTACCCGGGAGTCGATGAAAGTCGCGGAGAGATACCTCGCGAATTCCGCCGTTGCCACTGCGCAGCTCGACGCGCGCATCGAGAGCGACCATTGCGACGGCCATGTCGGACGGATGCGTCGCGATGCAGGCGTCGCTCGCACCAAGAATGGCATGATTGCGGTTGAATCCGCCGATCGCTGAGCAGCCGGCGCCGGGCGTGCGCTTGTTGCACGCCGAGGTCGTGTCATAGAAGTAGACGCAGCGTGTGCGCTGCAGCAGGTTGCCGCCCGTCGACGCCTTGTTGCGCAATTGGCCAGACGCTCCGGCGAGCAAGGCCTGGGAGAGCAGGGGATAGCGTGTGCGCACGCGATCGTCGGCTGCGAGTGTCGCGTTGTCGGCTTGCGCGCCGATGCGGAGTCCGCCGTCGGGCGCATCGTCGATCTGCCGCATCGATAGCCGGCTGATGTCAACGAGGTGCGACGGCTGTTCGATCTCGAGCTTCATGAGGTCGAGCAGATTTGTGCCGCCACTGATGAACTTCGCGCCTGTCTTCGCCACTGCGGATAACGCCGCGTCGGCATCGGCGGCGCGCTCATAGGTGAACTGCTTCATGCGCGGCCTTGGCCGGCGACGCTGCGAATCGCGTCGATGATGTTGGGATAGGCGGCGCAGCGGCAAACGTTGCCACTCATGCGCTCACGTAGCTCCTCGTCGGTCAGCTCGATCTTGTGCGATGCGACGTCAGCGGTGGCGTGACTCGGCCAGCCTGCCTTCGCTTCGTTGAGCATGCCGATCGACGAACAGATCTGCCCGGGCGTGCAGTAGCCGCACTGAAAGCCATCGTGCTCGAGAAACGCGGCCTGCATTGGGTGCAGCGCGTCCGGTTCGCCGATCCCTTCGATTGTCACGACCTTGTCGCCCTCGTGCATGACGGCGAGCGTCAGACATGAGTTGATGCGCCGTCCGTCGATCAGCACGGTGCACGCACCGCACTGGCCGTGATCGCACCCCTTCTTCGTGCCGCTGAGATGAAGGTGTTCGCGCAGAGCGTCGAGCAGCGTTGTTCGCACGTCGAGTTCGACGTCGAATGCTTTTCCGTTGATGTTCAGCGAGACCGATTGGCTACCGTTGTCGCGACGATCGGCCTGCGGGCGAACGGGCCGGGTGGGTCGCGCCTGCTGACGCACGCGCTTGGATTTCGGCATGCCGGGCGGCGGCGCAAGTCACGAGCCAATCGTCGACGTCGACTTCAAGCGAGCCGAGCTGTCGATTGTGATCCACGACACGAGACCAAGAGGAGAAATACTCAGTTCTTTAATAAACGAGCGCGGCCCTAGCGTGATTAGCGTTCTCTAGTAGATTGCGCGAGCCGTTGCAGGTAGAACCCGAACCATCGAGGGTGTATTGCGCGGGAGAGTCCTGTCGTGGAGTTGTATTGTCGCGGTGGTGTTCGGTGTCATCATGCTGGGCTGCGATCGTGACCTCGTCGTCGCGCCCGGTGCACGCACCATCATCGATACCATTACGCCGAGCCGCACACTTCCTCCGCGATTGTGGGACTCCCTGTCTGTCCTGCTCGGCGATACGGTTCTGCAGACTGCCGTAGTCGCGACCATTCACTACGACGATCAACCGTCGGTGATCACCGTGCGCGCATTCGCGCACGACACGTCGGCAGCCCTCGGCGGTCGCCGGTTGCCGCTGCGCGTCTGTCCAGTGTCGCTACGCTTGTATCGTGCAGGCTCGGCTGCCGCATGGAACTCGGACAGTGCGGGCGAGACGGTCCGTTGCCCGATCACTGGAGCGACCGACGCTTCGCCAACAGATGTCACGGTCAACTGGAGTGTATCCGACATACTCGGCGATTCGTTGCCGCCGGCGAAGTACACGATTGTCTACGCCATTCACACGGCGGATGGTCGCACCTTCGACTTCAATGGTGGATCGTCCTACCTCGCGACCGATCAGATATCGGCGACATGGGACCTATCCGCCGTGCAGTTCGTAGGGCAGAGCCAGATCGCCGGCAATGCGCCGCGCAGCTTGAACATCGCGTTCGTTCTAAAGAACGGCGACACGCGTCCGGTCACCTTTGGCTACGGCGGCTGCAGCGCGCGCTTTCGTCTGTATCGAAACGCCGATCGTACCGGTACGCCGGCTTGGCGGTCGGAGGACCGCAAGTCGCCCGGCGGCCAGCAGGGAAATGCTTGTCTCGCCACGTACTACTCGAACGACATTGCTCCCGCGGACTCGGTCGTCTTTCGCGTTTCGTTTCCGATGTACGAAGTGGCCGGCGATAGCCTGGCTCCCGGACGGTACTACGTCGCTGTCGAGCTTTCACTGATGGGTGATCAGTTGGTGCGCCCGATTCCGATGACCCTCCGATCGTTCGCTGCCGGCGCGGTCGACATCACTCGCGAGCGCGATCCGCTGCCTGATTCGCGAATAGTCAACGGTATCGCCTACGTTGCGACGACTCGGATCGTACACGGCTCTCTGGGCGCCGACACTGCGCGCACCATCGTGCTCCTCACGAACACGGCGACCGAACGGCGGTCCACGTCGATTGCGAGCGACTGTCCGGTGAATGCGTATCCCTTTCGCTCCGCGGCGCTGCGCGACTCGGTGCCGATGCAGGCACCGCTCGCCTATTTGACTCCGGCGTGCGCCATCTATCCATATTCCTTCGCGCTGGATCCGGGCCAGTCTGTCGCGTTCGCGCGTGACGTGCCGTTGTCGACGGTGCGCTCGCTGATCGGCGCCGGTCATTTCTGGTTCACCGCGTCGATGGACGGGAGCCCGGCAGGTATGCTCGCAGCAGGGGACATCGAGATACCGAAGTCATAAACGTTCAACACGCTCGACGCTTGGCTACCAGTTGCCGGCGGTCGGCGTGTCCGGGTGACGAAACGGCACGGACCACGGTTGAGCCTTCGACCGCACCCACGACGATTATCGTGACGTTCAATATCTTTAAACGAGCGTTCGTAGCCGGCCTTGTCGTCTTCGCCGCGTGTTCAGCCGACGAATCGCGAGTGTCTGTTCGGTACGCACCGCGCGCGCAGCTGCCGACGCTGACGCCGTCGATCGTTCTCACCGCTCCGGGAGTTCGGCGAACGTTCTCGAGCGGAGAGATCGTCCGGTCAGGCTCCGACTCACCCGCGAGAATTGCGATGCCTCTGACGGGCACCATGCTTCTCGAGTTCGCGCTGGTCGACGGCACTGCGAGTGTGAGTTCAGGATCTGTTCAGGTAGAACTGCGTCCCGATTGGTATTGGGATTTCGAGCTTGTCGTGGACTCCGTGAATCCGACGCGCTATTGCCTTGGCTGTGCTGGGGCGAAGTCGTTCCCGTTGAGCGCGGCCTATCGCCGCGTGCCGTCCGATTCCGCCTGGGTCTGGTGGGCCGGCAACAGCATCAAGCATCCGGTGGTGTTTTAGCGATTCATCATCGCCGGTACCTACCGTTATCGGCCACGATCAGGGCGATGTCCACGTCTCCGGACGTCCGATGACCCAATGCTTCGGCATGTCGGGGTGAACGTCTCGCCAGGTGACGCCCGGCTGCATGTCGCGTAGCTGCTCGAGCAGACTCTCTGGTCCGGCGGGCCCGGCAGCCATTCCGCGGTACGGCGACTCTGTGAGCACCAGTCCCAGTCGATCGAACTCGGCGAAAATAGCTGTTATTAGATCTTTAATATCCGACATACTGCTCCATCTCTCAGCGGCTAGCGCAAACTATGCGTTGCGGGAGAGATGTGAGATGACGGAAATCACACTACGACGTAACGTTCTCCGTCGCGTGAATGCCTGGCACCGTCGCGGGAGCACGCACGCCAAAGTCCAGTCGCCGAGTGTATTCGCGTTTGAGCAGTACCAACGCGAGCCCGAGCTGAAGCCAGACTGTGGCCGCTGAGAGATACCAGATCCATCGCAGGTCGAAGCCTTGCAATCGCGACAGCGCAATCGCGGGAACGACGACGAGCGTCATTCTGGTCGCCGATGCGATAAGTGACGGAACGGTGTTGCCCATCGCCTGGAACATGCTCGACGCGACGAAGATCACCCCGGAGGCGACGAAGCTCCACGAGACGATTCTCATGTACTCGCGTCCGACACTGAGCACTGCGGGATCCTTGGAAAACGCGCGCACCATCGCGTCAGGAGCAACCTGGCAGAGAATCCCGAACGCGACCATCACCGCAATTGCGAGCCACGCGGCATCCTTGAACGTCGCCTTCACTCGCGTTGCCAACCGAGCACCGTAGTTCTGGCCGGCGACGGGGGCCACTGCAAATCCAAGCGCGACCACCGGCATGAACAGCGCCTGAATCACGCGCATCCCGATGCCGAAACCTGCCTGCGCCGCTGCGCCGAAAGGGCGCGAGAGCGTGAATACCACGAACTGGTACACGCCCATCATTCCAAACTCGGCACCCGTGGGCAATCCGACCACGAGCATCCGCTTCCACTGGCTCAACACCGGACGCCAGTCGCTGAAATCGAAGTGGAGGTATGCGTCCTTCGCCGCGAAGTACGTTCCGAGCCACACGATGCCGATGACGATCGAGATGAGCGACGCCATTGCCGCACCCGCGACGCCGAATGCGTGGCCCGTGCCCCAGCCAAAAATCAGAAACGGGGCGACCACCATGTTGATCACCACGGTGACCGTCGACACGAGCATGCCCGGCTTGAAATTCCCGACGCCGCGAAGCGCAGCACCCATTGCTCCCAGGGGGAATTGCAGGGCCATCGCCGGGATGAACCACAACAGGTATTCGCCGGCCAACCGCGCGGTCTCCGCGTCGGCGCTCATGGTGCCCGCGTATCGCGTGCGAATGGCCAGACCAACGACGAGAAACAAGGCCGCCGTCACGACGGACAGGGCCTGCGACTGATTGAACAGGTGCTGCGCTTCAGCATGATCCTTCCTGCCGGCGGCGTGTGACACGACAGACGTCGTGCCCACGCCGAGCATTTGTGACAGCGCGAGCACGACGAACGTGAGGTTGCCGGCAATACCAACGCCGGCGACTGCCGACGTTCCGAGCCGTCCGACCCAATACAGATCGACGAGAAAGTACAGCGTCTGAAAGATCATCATCACGAGCATGAAGCTCGCGGTCTTCAGCAGATGCCGAGTGATTGGGCCGGACGTCAGATCTTGCATCGAGCGTTAGGCAGGTTGTGGCGCCGCAGCGCGCGCCGCCATCCGCTCCTGCATCGCCCGCGTCAGGTGCGGTGTGATGCCGAGCATGCGCTGCACGAGCATGAGCTGTCCGCGATGGTGCATCTCGTGTTCTTTGGCGCCGAGCAATTGCTCGAATCGCGTCTTGGGATTCTGGCCCATCGGATCCGTGAACGTCTCTGCGAGCACTTCGGGCGAGAGCGACTCGAGCCACTGCGCGAACTTCTCGCCTTCATCGTTGAGCACAGCGATGATGCTCGCCTTGTCGCGCGGCTTGCCCGCTTCGCCGTGAATGCGGCCCATGATGGCGCCAAAGTCGTAGCCGACGAGCGTCGACACGCGCTTGTCGCGATGGAAGTCATAGTGCAGCAGGTTCGCGAACGCGACGTGACGCAACAACTCACTGACCGAGCGCACGCCCGGTGCGGCTACGAAGTCGTATTTGTCTTCGGGAATTTCGGTTGCGATTTGGACGGTGTTCTTGCGGACGGTGCGAAACGCGGCCGCCATTTCCTTCGCGCCATACTGCGACATATTTCAACTGCTCCGGGGAAAGGGTGCACAAAGGTACTCGGCGCGCCCGGTCACGCCGAGGGGCAGGCCGCGGCCGTGACGCTAAAGAGTCTTTTCTAGGGCCCGAAGCGAACGCACGACGCCAGACAGGTCGCGGGACGCGAGCTCTGGGTGATTCATCTCGTCTCGCTCGACTTGGTGAAGGCGCCGCGCGATCTGAACGTCCGACGCGCCGCGGGCGAGCAAACTGTACACTTCGTGCGCTTGCGGCGCGTAGCCCGTGTTCGGATCGGCACTCGCTTTCGCGTTCATCGGGTCCCACTGCTCGAGAAGAATTCGACCAATCTCGGCCTCGACAATCGCTCGCTCTTGCGCAGGCATGCGGTCTCCTTGCTCGGGGGGTGGGCAGTGCGTCCCTTCCTGAACACGACACCGCGAAGCCGCAAAGTCAAGCAGAGCGCAAAACCGGGCGACGTGCGACATAGGCAGGCGAGGGCGCGCGACGTATGATTTACGCCGTCCCGTACACCGTCGACCCGTCTCGGAGTCTCGATAATGCTGCGTCCGATCGTCATCATGGCCCTGGTGCCCGCACTGCTCAGTGCGCAGGCGAAGAAGCCCGCGCGGGCGCCCGGAAACGACGCAATTACGACCGCCAAGATGCGAGCCGACCTCGAGTTCCTCGCCGGCGACGCCCTTCGTGGACGCCTGACGGACACGCCAGAAAACGGCATCGCGCTCGAGTGGGTGAAGTCACGCTTCGAGTGGCTTGGACTCAAGCCAATGGGCGCGAATGGATCGTATTTTCTTCCATATGGCCTGTCGATCGGCTCGCTTGGCACGACCAACGACCTCACGGTCACGCGCGGCGGCGCGACGGCGCACTATGGCCTGACGACGGGCTTCTATCCGCATCGCTTCAGCGCGACTGCAACGGCGACGGGTGACGTCGTGTTCACCCACTTCGGCATCACCGCGCCCGCGCTCGGCTACGACGACCTCGGCGGCGATCTCCGCGGAAAAGTCTTGCTCATGCTCGATCATGAGCCCGGAGAAACGGACAGCACGAGCGCATTCGACGGCGTGGTGACGTCGGAGTATTCGAGTCCTCTAAAGAAGGCGCTCGCGGCCCAGGCCAAGGGCGCCGCCGCCGTGCTGTTCGTGACCGACGTGCAGAATCATTCCAACGCGCAGCGCTTCGACGCATCCGAGCGCGCGTATTGGCCGGACCAACCTCCGCGTCTATTGCCGTACACGCTCGCTCTCTGGGCGGACAAGCTGACGATTCCGGTCGGACAGATTTCCGTTGCTCTCGCCGATAGCCTGATACAGACGGCCGGGAAGTCACTCGCCGATCTCGCACGCGAGTCCGAGACAAAGCGCGGAGCGGCTCCTGTTCCGCTTCCCGGCGTGCAGGTGACCGTGGCCGCCGGTGTCGTGCGCAAGACGGTGCCAGATCGAAATGTTCTCGCCGCCATCGAGGGGAGCGATCCGCGACTGAAGAATGAGTGGATCATCATCAGCGCGCATCCTGACCACAACGGCGCGGTTGGCGACTCTGTGTTTCATGGTGCCGACGACAATGGTTCCGGCGCCGTGGCGCTGCTGGCAATCGCCGAGGCGTATGCGAAGGCGGCGGCAAATGGTCAGCGGCCAAAGCGGTCAGTACTCTTCGCGTCGTTCAACTCCGAGGAGCGCGGTCCACTCATGGGGTCGTGGGGCTACGCCGAAGCGCCGAGCGTTCCGCTCGATCGCACCGTGGCCGTGTTGAACATGGACATGATCGGCCGCAACGAAGAAGTGCCGGAGAATGGGGGCGCGCGCTTCCGTGGCTTGCCGGTGCAGACGTCCGAAGCGAACAAGAACACCGTGACGCTGCTCGGGTGGAGCCGGTATCCGTCGCTTGCCGCGGCAGTGGAGCGCGCGAACGCGAACTACGGACTGACGTTCAAGAAGAACTACGACAACAACGTGTCGCAGCTGCTACGGCGTAGCGATCAATGGCCGTTCCTGAATCACGGCGTTCCGGCGATCTGGTTTCACACCGGACTGCATCCCGACTACCATCTCGTCAGTGATGTGACGGAGCGCATCAACTTCGAGAAGATGGAACGGATTGCGCGGCTCGTGCATCAGACGAGCTGGGAGCTCGCGCAATCGACGACGCGGTTCGAACCCGCCAAGCCCTAACGATCGAGGCGCGCGCGTATTCCTGCCGTTCGCTCCAGCAACTCCTTGTGAATGCCGGCCGCAACGCCCTTGTCGGAATGGAAGACGAGCTGTTTCATCCAGCCCGGATTGAAGACCGGCGCGTAGCCGTTGAGCGTCACTGAAATGAATTGCCGAAGGTCGTCGACCGATTCGATGCCGAAGGGCCGAACCTGACCAGGTACCACGGCGAACACGGGCAGATCGACGTCGCCGACGAACGGACGCCCGCCCTCATCGCTGTGATGCACCATGTTGCCGCCCGTGTATCCAGCGCGCATGAAGCCTTCGTTCAGCGCGTCGCGAATATTTCTGATGCGCTGTGTCATGTTTCCCAAATGCTCATCTTCGCCGGGCTTCACCTTGCTCTTGATCTGGGCTTCCAAGGTGGCGTGGCCAACCATGCGCTGATCCAGACTATCTGGCCGGTAGGCGCCTGATTTAGCGAAGATCACGAAAAGATCGTAGTCTCCAGTCGTCGCCGAGCGGTAGTTGTTGGGCGCGATGGTGCAGAAGGGGTCGCGCATCGCGAGGACGGGGAGATAGTTCGAATCCTTCGACTTCTCGCCGGTCTTGGAGGTTGGGTCGCGAAAGTCGAGTCGCTTCTCTCCATACGCGTAGTGCACCGACCACATCTCCGCGCCATTTGCGCCGAGTACTTTCGTGGCGCGCTGCAGCACGAACAGCATCATTTCGCCCTGCGGCGACGGCGCGAAGTAGTAGTGCGTGTTCGGCGTTCGCGACGACGGCTGCATGCAGTGGTTGTTCAACAGCCAGCGTCGCCGATTCTCTGAAATCACGAGCGGAACTTCCGTGGCGCCGTGGTGCTGACTGTCGGCAAGCGCTTCGGCCTGTTTTACGAGCTCAGGTGCCTTGGTGAAGCGAGGGTCCGCGAGAACAAAGCCCGCCATCGGACCCCAGTTGCACGACTTGGCTTTGTTGTGAAAGCCCTTCGACGCATAGCCCTCGAGAATCAGGCCCGTGGCGTATTTGCCCACCGCGCGCGACGAAATCATGCAGCCAGTGCTGTTGGCGACGTCTTGGAACACCGCGGAATGCGCACGCGGAATGCCGGTCAATTCACGGGCGTCTTCACCTCGAACCACGGGCGTCTCCGGTCTCGAGAAACGAGTGCTTTGCGCCGTGAATATAGGTCCGGCCTGCCACCCAAGCCTAGCCGCTTAAATCGCGGTCCCGGGTAGCCCGGGGACGGTGTTCGCGCCGGCCTCCGTTCGGTGCCACATTGGATTCGCCCAAGTCCTCCCCGTCCGGAGAAAAACCATGCGCCCTTCTCGTCGGCTGGCCCGCCTCCCGCTCGCCACGGCTCTCGTGGTCGCGCCGTTCCTCGGCATTCATGCGCAATCGAATGCGCAGAACGGGCCGCCAACCCCGCCGTCGCCGAGTACCACGGCTGCGAAAGCGCCGCTGAAGGTTCTCAATCTCGACGACTACGGCGCTTGGAACCGGATTGGCTCGACTGCGCTGTCGCGCGACGGGAAGTGGATGACGTTCACCTATACGCCGAACGAAGGCGGTGATCCCGTGTTGCACGTCAAGGCATTCGACGGCGACAAGGACTACTCGACCTCACTCGGCGCAGCACCTGGCGGTGGTGGACGTGCCGGCGGGGGCGGTGGACGTGGCGCGGCGGCTGGCGGTGGTAACGCGCCGTCGTTTTCAGATGATTCTCATTGGGCTGCGTACTTCGTCAATCCGGCCGGTCGCGCTGGCGGCGGCGCCGGGCGTGGACGAGGCGTCGCTCAGACTGGCCGCGGCGTAACGCAAGCCGGTCAGCCGCAGGCGCCGGCCCCTGTGGGGCATCTGGAATTGCTCAACCTGGCGACCGGAGAAAAAAGCACGATCACGAATGCTGGCTCCTGGAAGTTTTCGCCGGGCTCGAAATGGATCGCGGTGCGCTTCAATCGCCCTGCGGCCGCGACCGCTGCCGGCGCGGGGGCACCCGCTACTCCTGCGAGCGGTGCCGATCTCATCTTGCGAGATCTGTCAACCGGAACCGATCTCGCGATCGGCAACGTCAATCAGTTCGAATTCGACGACGCAGGAAAACTCTTCGCCTACACGATCGATGCTGCCGACAAGTTCGGCAACGGCGTGTATGTGCTCGACCCGGCAGCCGGTGTCACGCGAGCGCTGAACACCGGAGCTGCCATCTACGACGCACTGACTTGGAGTGGCGACGGATCCAACCTCGCGGCACTGCGTGGCGACAAGTCGAAAGACATGAAGCAGCGCGAGAACTCGTTGCTCGCCTGGACCGGGCTGGGAATGGGCGCTGGAAAGGCATTCGTCTTCGACCCATCGAAGGACGCCTCCTTTCCGAAAGGAATGGTGTTGAGCGAATACTCAACGCCGCGCTGGAGCCCCGATGGAACTCGACTGTTCGTCGGCATCAAGGAGCAAGAGCCGGAGATTCTCGCGGCTGATTCGATCAAGGCGAACGTCGACGTCTTCCATTGGAAGGACGTCGTCCCTCAGCCGGTGCAGATCGTTCAGATCGCGCAGACGCGCCGAGCGACGTATCCGGGGGTCGTGTCTGTAAGTACAGGTAAGTTCGTGCGACTCGGCGACGAGCTGATGCGCACCGTCACGAACGCGGCGAACAACAACATTGGCATCGGGCGCAGCGATACGGCGTATCGCGGTGAAATCGCGTGGGGCGCGTCGCGAGCAGACATGTTCAAGGTCGATCTTGTGACTGGCGTTCGCACGCCGATCGAGAAGGGCCTCTCGCGCACGTATGGCACGTCGCCCGACTCGAAGTGGTTCCTCTACCTAAAGAACAAGCAGGTCGTCGCATTCAATCTCGACAACGGCAAGGCCGTGACGCTCGACGCGTCGTCGATTCCCGGCAAGAGCTATGTAAACGAAGACGACGATCACGCCTATGAAAAGCCGATTTGGGGAGTGGGCGGGTGGACGCGGGATGGGAAGTCCGTGCTGTTGTACGACAAGTTTGATGTCTGGCAGGCGCCACTCGACGGCGGCAAACCGACGAATCTGACGCAGGGGCTCGGCCGATCGCAGGCGATTCAGTTCCGCGTGGTTCGGTTTGGCGGCGCCGGTGGTGGTCGTGGGGGGCGTGGCGGTCGAGGCGGCGGAGGTGCAGCGGCTGACAGCGACGCTGTTGATCTCTCGCAGCCCGTAACGCTCTCGGCGTACGGCGATCGCACGAAGAAGTCCGGCTACTGGAAGGTGACTGCCGGTCAGGCACCGACGCCGATCATCTGGGTCGACAAAGCGATCGGTGGAGTCGCCAAGGCCGAGGATGCCGATCGCATCGTCTTCACGGAGCAGGACTTCGACGAGTTCCCGGACTACTGGACGACGAACAGCGCATTCTCGTCGCCGAAGAAAGTGACCGACGCGAATCCGATCTTGAAGGAGTACGCGTGGTCGCCGAAGAAGGTGCTCGTGGACTACACGACGGCGAAGGGTCACAAGCTGCAAGGCACGCTGATGCTGCCCGCGGGTTACGAGGCAGGAAAGAAGTATCCGATGCTCGTGGAGTTCTACGAGATCATGTCGAACACGCATCACAACTTCTCGACGCCCGGGTACAGCAACAGTCCCCAGCTGTCGACGTATGCGAGCAACGGCTATCTCGTGTTCCAGCCGGACATCGTGTATGAGATTGGTACGCCTGGCACGTCGGCGGTCGATTGCATGACGAGCGCGGTGAAGAAGGTGATCGAGCTTGGCTACGCCGACCCAAAACGCATCGGCCTGCACGGTCACAGTTGGAGCGGATATCAGTCGAGCTACATCGTGACGCAGACGGACATGTTCGCTGCCGTCGTCACCGGCGCACCGCCAACGAACTTGATCAGCTTCTACGATGAGCTGTACAAGAGCGCCGGAACACCGCAGCAGGGAATCACGACGGTCGGTCAGGTGCGCATGGGCGCGAATGTCACACCGTGGAATTCGACAAAGCTGTACGAGGATCAGTCGCCTATCTTCCACGTCAACAACATCAAGACGCCGTTCATGATTCTTCAGGGCATGGAGGACGGCGCGGTGGACTACGTCGAAGGCCTTCAGTTCTTCAACGCGGCGCGCGCGGCGGGAAAGCAAGTAATCCTGCTCTCGTACCCTGGCGAAGCACACAACCTCACGAATCGCGACAACCAGAAGGACTTCACGATCCGGATGAAACAGTTCTTCGATCACTACTTGATGGACAAGCCGATGCCGCAGTGGATGGCCGACGGGCTGCCACAGACGAAGAAGGGAGGCCCGATCAAGTAGGCGGTGACCAGCGACGTTTACTCACAGCTTCAGTCCGCGCTCGGGGCAGCATACACGCTCGAGCGCGAACTGGGTCGCGAGTGATCGTATCGACGGCTATTTCACTCCGGGCCGTCGCGGATTCACGGCGATTGCGAGGTTGAGGCGAGTGTCGTGCGTGTTGTAGCTGATTTGTAGGTTGTAGCCGTTCGGCGTCGTCGTATGATAACTCTTATATTGCGCCGCATGGATCTCAGCGCCGTCGGACGTGTCGATCGTCCACGGCAAGCCGCGCTTCTCGAGCTCAGCCTTCACCGCGTCTGTGTCCCACGGTGAAATGCCGAACGAGATGTGGTCGATGCGCCCGGCGGCGCGACCTGGGCGTTGGCCGAACGTGGGATCGAGTGGATTGCCACCGCGAATGATGATGTCTCCCACGTCACCGATCATCAGCTCGTTCTGACTGCCTTCGTCGTATGTGGGTGCCCAGCCGAGCAGGTTGGTGTAGAACGACACGCTCGCCTTGTAGTTCGTTGCGCCGAACGAGAGATGGTCCAGCCACACGGTTTGCCAGCCAGTCGACTCGAACGGCGCTGGGGCCGACGCCTTCGCGTTTGCCTGTGACGTTCGGCGCGCCTTGGCGTAGCCTTGACCGTTCGAGATCTGCAAGTCGAAGCCGTCGAGATCCTTCACATGGAAACTCTCGAAGCCCTTGCCGTCGTTGTCGGCAATTGGCGTGAGGCCGCGCTTGCGGAGTTCCTGCTCGACGGTCTTGGCGTTCCACGGCTCGATAGAAAATCCGTAGCCCTCGACCACGGCTCGCACCGGGGTGCGGCCGGGACGGCCTTCGGTTTGAGTCGGCGTGGCGAACGAATCGGCGGGCGCCTGCCGGAAGACGACGGTGCCCCAATCTCCCACGTCCATCACGACGCGCTTGCCGTCGTCACTCCGCAGCTTCCATCCCATGAGCGCGGTGTAGAACGCGGCTTCCTTCTGCGGCTCCGCCACGCGGAAGGTGATCTGATCGAGTCCGGTCGTGCGCCAGCGCGTCCGCTCGAATACGGGCTTGATGGAATCCGTGTTACACGCCGGCGTTCCATAGGCGCGGATACAGCGACCCTGCGCGGTGACCGCCAGGGGCGCCGCGATGATCGCTGCCGTGACCGCGGCAGAGACGGCGAGTGTTCGCAATGGCATTTGAAGTCCTGGGTGTCAGGATTAGCGACAATCATAGTCCTGTCTACCTCGCCAAGTCGAGGTCGATTGCGCATGTTCATAGGCAGAATGACCGCCCGATGACGGACCTCCACGCGCAACTCCAAACAACTCTTGGCGGCACCTACACGATCGAGCGTGAGCTTGGTGGTGGCGGCATGTCGCGCGTCTTCGTCGTTACCGATCAGTCGCTCGGGCGACAGATCGTCGTGAAAGTGCTCGCGCCGGATTTGGCCGCGGGCCTGAGCGCCGAGCGGTTTGCGCGCGAGGTCAAACTCGCCGCGCGGCTGCAGCAGGCGAACATCGTTCCGATGTTGAGTGCGGGCGAAGCGAACGGGCTGCCCTGGTACTCGATGCCATTTGTACGCGGCGAGTCCTTGCGCGCCAAGTTGGCTCTTGGGCAACAGACGTCGTTGAACGAAGTCGTCAGCATTCTCCGAGATGTGGCGCGCGCACTGGCGTTCGCGCACGGCGAAGGCGTCGTCCATCGCGACATCAAACCGGAGAACATTCTGCTCTCCGGCGGCGCGGCGGTCGTCACGGATTTTGGAATTGCGAAAGCGGTTACATCGTCGCGGACCGAAGACAGCATACAAAGCGCCACGCTCACCCAAATGGGTGCGGCGATCGGAACGCCGGCGTACATGTCACCTGAGCAGGTAGGCGGTGATCCGAACGTCGATCATCGCGCGGACGTGTACTCGTGGGGAGTCGTCGCATGGGAATTGACGACGGGCCGCCATCCGTTCGCCGATCGTACCACGATCCACGCGCTTCTGGCCGCGCAGATCGGCGAAACCCCCGCGCCCTTGGCCAGCGTACGAGCTGACACTCCGCCAGCGCTCGCCGCACTCATCGCGCGTTGCCTCGAAAAGGATCCTGCTCGGCGACCGCAAACATCGGCCGAGCTGATCGTGGAGCTCGATGCGATCGATACGACTGGTGGCGCGCGATACTCTCCACGTGCGGCCACTGGTGACTCGAAGCGGCGGGTGCGGACGTACGCTGCGGCGATTGCCACAGCCGCGGTTCTCGCGGCTGCAGGTTGGTTCGTGTCGCATCGCGACGTCGGAGAGAAGTCGCTGGCTGTCTTGCCCTTCGAATCGATTGGAGGCGACACAGCCAACACATATTTCGCCGAGGGCATCGCCGACGAGCTCACGACGGCGCTCACGAAAGTGACCGGTCTACGCGTGGCAGCAACGAGTTCAGCGTTCTCGTACCGCAACAAGGCCGCTGACCCGCGCGAAGTTGGAAAGGCGCTCGACGTCCGGGCGGTATTGCAGGGGCGTGTGCGGCGGGAAGGCACGCGCATGCGTGTGCTGGCGCAGCTCACTGACACACGAACAGGCAAGTTGCTTTGGAGCAGCAGCTACGAGCGCGAGATGAAGGACGTGTTCACGGTCCAGGATGATCTCACACGAGACATCGTGAGCGCATTGCGTGTGACTCTCGTAGCCGGCGGCGCCAAACCGGCGAGAGACACGACGGACGTCGACACGTATGATTTGTATCTGCGCGGACTGCACTTTCTCCAGGCGAGAGGCGGCGGCGTCTCTCGTTCGATCGAGTACTTTCAACGCGCGCTGGATCACGACTCGACATTCGCGCCAGCGTGGGCCGAGCTCGGCGTCGCGTATTCTGTGCTCCCACTGTTCTCGCCTGTTCCAGCCGACTCGGCGATCAGTCGCGCGCGGGCGGCAATCGCGAAGTCAAAAGCGTTGAGCCCCACGGACGCTGCCGCATACGCGGCTGAAGGTTTGTCCGACCTGTTGGCGTTGCAGTGGCAAGCGTCCACGCGCGCGTTAGAGCACGCGATCGCGCTCGACTCGACGTATTCGACGGCGCACCGAGCGCTCATGTCGGCGCTGTATCAAACGGGACGCCCGGCTGAGGCGATCGCTCAGGCGCAGCGCGCGACGCGGATCGATCCGCTGTCTCCGAATACGTATGCCGTGGCCGGCATTGTCCTACTGAATGCTGGCCACACCGGCGACGCGTTGGCGATGGCACGCCGGGCCAACGAGCTCGACTCGACTTCGGCCTTTGCCCGCCTGATCTTCGCACTCGCCATGCACGCGTCTGGTAAGCCCGACAGCGCACGACTTTTAGTTGTGGCCACGGGTACCGTACCGCAAGCCTCACCCTGGCTGGGATATTTGCGCGCGGCGACGGGCGGTCGCGTCGAAACAGCCGCATATCTGCAGACGCTCGCCGCGGAGCACGGCCGCAATGCGTTCGTCAACGTCGCCGAGGCCTGGACCTATCTCGGTGCTGGTGACACGACGCGTGGCTTGGATGCGCTCGAGCGTGCATTGCGTGCACACGAGCCCATCGGATTCTCGGTGCCGTTCGGTATGCCGGCGTACAATTCGATCCGCCACAGCCCCCGTTTCGCGGCGGTGGTCAAGGGCTACGGCCTCGATCCGGCGATTTTTGGAGTTTCCGAAAAACGATGACTGATCTCCGCGCACAGCTTCAAGCCACACTAGGCAACGCCTACACGATCGAGCGCGAACTCGGCGGCGGCGGCATGTCACGCGTGTTTCTGGCCGAGGAAACGCGGCTGGGTCGACGCGTCGTTGTGAAGCTGCTGTCGCCGGAGCTTGGCGCGGGTGTATCGGCGGAACGGTTCGAGCGCGAGATCAAGCTCGCGGCGCGTCTTCAGCATCCTCATATCGTCCCGCTGCTCGCTGCTGGCGATGTGGATGGTCTGCCGTTCTACACCATGCCGTACGTCACAGGCGCGTCGCTCCGGGAGCGCCTTCAGTCAGGGCCGATCTCGTCGCATGAGGCGCAGGGCATTCTGCGCGACGTCGCGAAAGCACTTGCCTACGCGCATCGTCAGGGCATCGTACATCGCGACATCAAGCCGGAGAACGTGCTGCTGAGCGAGGGCACGGCGATGGTCGCCGACTTCGGTGTCGCTCGCGCGCTCCGTGTCGCGTCCACGCTCGCGGGCCCCGGCGAGACGATCACCCAGATGGGCACGCAGATCGGCACGCCCGCCTACATGGCGCCGGAGCAGGCAGCCGGCGATCCCGACGTCGATTTTCGCGCTGATCTGTACGCATTTGGCGTGATGGCCTACGAACTCCTCGCCGGACAGCATCCGTTCGCCGAGCGTCGCACGGCACATGCGTTGGTCGTTGCGCACATGACGGAGACGCCCAGGGCGCTCACGACGCACACGACCACCGTCACGCCGTCGCTCGCGACGATGGTCATGCGGTGCCTCGGTAAGGATCCCGCCGAGCGCCCGGGGAGTGCATCCGATGTGGTTGCGGCGTTCGAGGGCGCGTCGGCCACACCCGCGCAAATGCCGGCAGTGGTATCGACGCCAGCACCGGGCGCGACGATCGCCGTGCTGCCGTTCGTCAACATGAGCGGCGATCCGGACAACGAGTATTTCAGCGACGGCATTACCGACGACATCATCAGTGCGCTGACCCAGGTGAAAGGTCTTCGTGTCGCCGCGCGGGCATCAGCATTCTCGTACAAGGGAAAGAACGAAGATCTCGCGACGATCGGTAAGACGCTCGGCGTCACGACGGTGTTGCAGGGCAGTGTGCGGCGCGCCGGCAACAAGGTGCGCGTGACCGCGCAGCTCATGAACACGCACGATGGCTTCCAGTTGTGGAGCGAACGGTTCGACCGTGCCCTCGACGACATCTTCGCCATTCAAGACGAGATCGCGCGGAGCATCGTCGAGCGGCTAGAGCTCACGCTCGGACTCCGCGAGGCGAAGTCGCTCGTTGCCAAGCCGACGGACGATCTGCTGGCGTATGAGCTGTATCTGCGGGGCAGAGAGGCGGTGCAGCAGCGAACGCCGGCCTCGATGCGACGGGCATTGGAGTTCTTTGAACAGGCCGTCGCCCGCGACCCGGCGTTCGCGCGTGCGTACCTCGGTCTCGCAGAGGCGTACATTGGCCTCGGCGTGTACCAGGCAATTCCTCCGAGCATTGCGCGGCCAAAGACCGAGGCGGCGATCGCTCGCGCTGCCGAGCTGAAGCCCGACCTTGCGACCATTCATGTCTTGCGCGCGCAGTTGAAACTCTATCTGCGCGCAGATTGGCCAATGGCCGGAGAGGACCTTGCTGAGGCGCTGCGCCGCGATCCGAATGACGCGCTCGCCAACGTCTACATGGGATTGCTGCACGGTCTCTTGCAGGATCACGCTGGGTGCGCACGCTACGTGGCTCGCGCCGTAGAGTGTGATCCGCGCTCACCGTTCATCCGTGGCGTGTCGGGAATGTCGTTCTACACGACCCGCGACTATGAGGAGGCGCTTCGTCTGCATTCGGAGGGGCTCGCGCTCGATCCCGCCTCGGTCCTCTGCCTTTGGCAATCCGGGATGGCACTCGATCGGCTTGGTCGATTCCAGGAATCCTTTGGTGCATTCCAGCGAGCCGTGGAATTGAGCCGGCGCGGTGCGCTGATGATGGCGTTCCTCCACCGAGCGCTGGTCCGCCTTGGGCGCCTCGACGAAGCGCAGGCGCTGGTTCGTGAGTTGGACGAACGCGCGGCCACCGAGTACGTCGGTGAAGCGGCGCTACTCGGCCCGGCACTACTTCTTGGCGATGACGACGAGAAAGAGGCGGCGATCCGTCTCAACATCGAGGCAGAGACGGGCCCGACGACGCTTTCCGTCTACGTCGACCGCGAGTTGGAGGAGCTTCTGTCGCATCCCAGATTCGGACCCCTCGTGCGACAACTGCCCCTCTTCGCTCAGCGGCCGGCCGAGGTCGAAAAGCGACTCGGCTGATTGAAGGCCGTCGAACCGGCGACTAGCTTGGCCGTTCTGTATGCCATCACTCGATGCAATTGCCGGCTGGGAATCCGCGGTGCTCGCGAGTTTGCGCGGGGCCAAAGGAACCCTCGAAGAACGAGATCGACAGATCACGCGCGCCGGCCTGTACGCCGAGTATCCGGCGATCTTGCGGAGCTACGTCGACGGTCCGCCCGACGACCCGACCGGAATCGAAGCGCTCAAGCGCGCGGTGTTCATCGTGTGGATCAGCACGACCGAGCCGTCGCCGATCACGGGCATTGCGGAAATTCCGGAACTCCTCGCGCGCGACGTGATGCAGACGCTCGACAATCGCGCGATGGCTCGGGAGTTGGACGACGAATTCGTTCTGATGCTCGCGTGGTATCGATCAATTTTGCCAGCGGCGTTCGAGTTGTATGGCGCGGATGAGTCGACGATCGACGTGGCGGCGGCGGTAGGTCACGACGAGTGGCGGCAACGATTCACGTCGGGGCAATTCGAGAATCGAGGGCAGATGGGCAAATATTGGCAATCGCTGCTTTGACGGCGCGGAATGCCAGACGGCGCGGAATGCCAGACGGCGCGAAATGCCAGACGGCGCGAAATGCCAGACGGCGCGGAATGCCAGACGGCGCGAAATGCCAGACGGCGCGGAATGCCAAACGGCGCGGAATGCCGAACGGCGCGGAATGCCGAACGGCGCGGAATGCCGAACGGCGCCTAACGGCGGGAAGGGAAAGATCGGGACGGCGTTAGAAGGATCACGGTCGATGCGTTGCATTGCCGCAGTTTCGTTCTATGCCACACCGAGATCTCGACGTCCTCGATGCCGCGACGCGTGCGGCAGACGCAGTCAATCAATTGATCGATCGCAGCCCGCGGCGTCTCCTGCACGTTGGGCAGCTCCGTGATTCCGCGCAGTCCGTCTCGGCGAACATCAGCGAAGGTTTTGGCCGCGGCAAGGGTCGCGATCGCGCGCGTCCGCTAGAGATCGCTCGCGGAGAAGCTGAGGAAGCGATTCGACATTTGGGCGCGAATTTCCGCGCGAATCGAATCGAAGCGCGAGACTATTGGCCGATTCACAACCTGTTCGTTGTGATCGTCAAAATGCTGAATTCCTTGTTGAATCGCTGAACGCCTCAAGGTTCATCCGCATTTCGCTCCGCGTTCTCGCGCCGTCTGGCATTTGGCGCTGTCTGGCATTTGGCGCTGTCTGGCATTTGGCGCTGTCTGGCATTTGGCGCTGTCTGGCATTTGGCGCTGTCTGGCATTTCGCGCTGTCTGGCATTTGGCGCCGTCTGGCATTTCGCGCCGTTCGGCATTTCGCGCCTTATGGTTTCACTGTGATTCGAATGATTTTGTCCATCTTTGGATATTCTTTGTCCATGTATTTATTGGATTCCTTATAGAGCCGCTTCACATCACCGAGCGGCGGGTCGGATAGGGGCATGTCTCCATACCCGAAGAACAAACTGTCCGCCACTTCCATGCCTTGCACCACGCGTCCAATCGGCGCGAAGCGCAGCGTGTCGAGATTCAGATTGTCACGCAGATTGATGAATACGTTCGTCGTGCGGTCCGACGGTTTGAACTGCGCGTAGGAGATCGTGCCGCGAACGTTCGACGTGCGCGCGGAGTCGGCCCGGATCGTTCGGCTGCCCCAGAGATTGGCGATCGCGGGATCGCGAGCGATGCCAAATTGTGCAACGAAGCCGAGGAGCACGCGGTAGAAGCGTGTGTCGTCGTAGTAGCCGGCGCGCGCGAGATTGTAGAAGTGGTCGACGCCGACGGGTGCCCACTCGCGAACCAGCTCGATGGTGATGGTGCCGCGCGAGGTCTCGATATCGACGTTCACGGTTGCCGGCGCGTGAGCCGACCACAGTGCGGCGGTCGGGTCGAGCAGCGCGGCCTGGCGTTGCGCAGTCGGCGATGCGGGCTTTGCTCCGCGAGCTGCTTGCGCGGCGGCCGGACCTGCGGCACACAGCGCCAGCGCGGCGGCGAGGATGATCGGCTGAAGGCGAGAAGAGCTCATGTCGCGACGTCTGCGTCCGGTGATGGGGCGGCGAATCCAGCGGCGGAGTATGCCGACGGGAGCGATTGAGAGCAACGTCCAGTCGTGCATGGCATCGTCGCGCGGTGCGCGGTACGTTTGGGCCTCTCCTCCACACTTCGAGACCGCCATGATTCGCCCCGCTGCCGTCATCTGCGCTGTCCTGTGCGCGACCACGCTCCGTGCTCAGGATCGGACGATGCCGCCGGAGAGCGAGCGTCAACTGGCGCGCGCAATCTACAAGGAGATGATCGAGATCCACTCCGGGTACACGACCGGCTCGACGACTCCGGTGGCGGAGGCAGCGGCGAAGCGGCTGAAGGCGGCTGGCTTTCCGGCGGCAGACATCTTCGTGGGCGGTGCGAGTCCGAAGAAGGCGAATCTCGTCGTACGGTATCGCGGAACGGGGCGACACCGTCCCGTTCTGCTGCTCGCGCACACCGACGTCGTTGAAGCGAAGCGCGAAGACTGGAGCATGGATCCGTTTGTGCTCACCGAGAAGGACGGGTACTTCTACGGCCGCGGCGTCGGCGATGACAAGGCGCAGGCCGCAGTATGGATCGCCAATCTCATTCGGTACAAGCGTGAGGGATTCAAACCCGACCGAGACATCATCGTCGCGCTCACGGCAGACGAAGAGGGCGGGGGACCGTACAACGGCGTCGAGTGGCTGCTCAAGAACAAGCGCGAGCTGATCGACGCTGAATTTTCGCTGAACGAGGGAGGATGGGGCGAGTCGGTCGACGGCACGCGCCTGTCGAACGACCTCCAGGTGAGCGAGAAGTACGTCATCAACTATCGTCTCGAGGTGCGCAACGCTGGTGGTCACAGCTCGCTGCCGGTCGCGGACAATGCCATCTATCACCTCTCGGGCGCGCTGTATCATCTGTCGAGCTTCGGCTTTCCGCTAAAGACCAACGCGGTGACGCGCGAATACTTCCGCGCCATGTCGACGATCGAGAAAGGCGCTGTTCGTACCGACCTCGCTGCAGTCGCCAACGGCGACGCGGCGGCAATGAATCGCGTGGCTGCAGGGTCGACGTCCTGGAACGCGACGCTTCGCACGACGTGTGTTGCGACGCAGCTCGAAGGCGGACACGCAAAGAACGCGCTGCCGCAACTCGCCGCGGCGAACGTGAATTGCCGTGTGCTTCCCGAAGACTCGATCGGCTACGTGACGGCCGCGCTCAAGCGCGTGATCAACGATACCGCGGTGACGCTGACGATCGACGGCACACCGCATATCGGGCCAGCTTCGCCGATGCGCGAGGATCTGATGAACGCGACGAAGGCCGTCACGACGGCAATGTGGCCCGGGGTCACGGTGGTGCCGATGATGGTGATGGGCGGAACCGACGGCATGTATCTTCGCCCTGCTGGCATTCCCACGTACGGTATTCAAGGATTCTTCTACGACCGCGGCGACATTCGCTTTCACGGTCGCGACGAACGGCTCAAAGTGCAGTCGTTCTACGAAGGGCAGAAGTTTCTTTATGAGTTGGTGAAGCGCCTTACGGGCGGAACGCCGAACGCGTAGGCACCGCGCGATCGCGGTGATCGATCAGCGGCAGACGTCGACCGTGAATCGGAATTGGGCTGGCAATTTCGCCTACTCGGCGAAGACCATCGAGTATCCAGACTCCGTGGAGCAGGTCCAGGCGCTCGTCCACGACAGAAGAAACGTTCGAGCGCTTGGAACGCGACACTCGTTCAACGCGATCGCAGATTCGCCGGACACGGTCATCGCGATGGCGAAGCTCGACCGTGTCGTTGGACTCAATGCGGAGCGCACGGCTGTCACGATTGAGGGTGGGGTGCGCTACGGGCAACTCGGCGCGTACCTCCAGCGCGAGGGCTTGGCGCTCCGCAATCTCGCCTCGCTTCCGCACATCTCCGTCGCTGGTGCGTGCGCGACTGCGACGCACGGCTCGGGCGAGCGGAATGGGAATTTGGCGACCGCGGTATCGGCGATGGGACTAGTGACGTCATCCGGCGATCTCGTGAGCGTGTCGCGCACGATGTACGGCGATCAGTTCGATGGAATGGTCGTCTCGCTCGGTACGCTTGGCATCGTGGCGACGCTGACGCTCGACGTCGTTCCATCATTTGAGGTTCGGCAGGACGTCTACGAGAATCTTCCGCTGGCGCAAGCCGCCGAGCATTTCGATGAGATCCAGGCGAGCGGATACAGCGTGAGCCTGTTCACCGACTGGACGCACGAGCGTTTCACGCAGCTCTGGGTGAAGCGCGTGGTCGACGACGGACTGTCACAGGCGCCGGCGTCGCTCTTCGGCGCAGCGAAAGCGGAGTCGGATCGACATCCGATTGCGGGGATCTCTGCCGAGCATTGCACGCCGCAACTGGGGTTGAGCGGTCCGTGGTACGAACGCCTGCCGCATTTTCGAATGGACTTCACGCCGAGCAGCGGCGAGGAACTCCAGTCGGAGTACTATGTGCCGAGAGAACATGGCGTCGTCGCGCTCCGCACGTTGATGCAGATGGGCGATCGGATTGCGCCAGAGCTGCTCGTGTCCGAGGTGCGAACCGTGGCAGCCGACGGACTGTGGCTGAGCCCATGCTACGCACAGGACTGCGTTGCGATCCACTTCACCTGGAAGCGCAACTGGCCAGCCGTGGAACCGCTTCTCATCGCGATCGAAACTGCGCTGGCTCCATTCGCGCCGCGACCACACTGGGGAAAGTTGTTCATGATGGATGCAAGTCGTCTATCCTCTGTCTTCCCTCGGCTGTCGCACTTTCGAGAGCTCATGCGATCTCTGGACCCACACGGTAAGTTCAGAAACGCGTACATCGAGTCATACATCGACGGCTCGAGCTCCTGATAGTGCCCTGCGTCACACCATTCTGATGACATTGCGCTTTTCTCTTCGTATCAGTTCCTGGCCAGCCAGCTACTGCGTTCCGATTGCGTTATGTGCTCTTGCGGCGGCGGTGGCCTGCGCGCCGAAAGCCACGACGCCCGCGCCAGTGGTTGCCGCTCCTCCGCCCGCTGCTGCTCCGGCAGTGATGCAGACCTGTCCAGATCCGGCGGATGGTCCGTCGATCGTGATCAACGCCGTCGAGGAAGCGAATCGGGCCTTCATCGCGAATCCGACCACGCCACTGCCGCCGCCATGCGTGCTAGCTGCCTTCGCACGGCTCACGACTCCGGTGCCGGATTCACTGAACGATCGCGCGCTGGCGCTCACCGGCGAGTTGCGGCGTCGTGGAACCAGCCAGCGTGAATTGCTCGCGACCGAGATCGTGCTTCTCTCGCGTCTGCACCGCTACGCAGACGTGTCGACGACCTACGATCGGCTCGTTACGTTGGACTCGCAACCGCCGATCGAAGCGTCGCGACTCGCGATCGCCGCGGCGCATCAGCGAAGCGACACCGCCAAGCTTCTTCGCATTCTCGGACGTACCGCAACGCAGCCTGGCGCGGGGTCCTCGATTGCAGCTGAGCTCAATGTGCTGCGTCAGGTCGGCGCATTGCGAGCGGCCATCAACGAAGCACGCGGCTTGGTCCGACAGAATTCCAAATATGTTGCGGCATATCCGAGTCTCGTCGGCAACTTCGGCACGCTTGGAGTTACCGACAGCGTCATCTCGTATGTCCGTCGCGCGCTAGGCCAGAACGTTCCACGCGCAACGCTGTCGACGTCCGTCGAAACGTTCGTGACCACGACGCTACGACACGCTGCGCTCTACGGAAGCACGTACGGGTGGGACGCACAGATCGCGGCGGCGACGCGCGTCGATTCGGCCTTGAGCTCTTCGTCGACAAAGTTTCTCATCGCGTCGATGATCGTTCAGTCGGTCGGAACGCCGATCGCAGAAATTTCGTCGGTCGTCGGCGGAGGCTCGGTAGCCCTGACGTATCCTGATCCCGCATCGAAAGAACAGGGAGAGCGACGACGGGTCGCCGCGTGTCAGCGTGTTGCGCCGCTATCACAGCTCTTGAATGTCGCGCAGTCGCAGCTTCGCAATGGAGGCGACCGCTACGCGGGGGGAGGCGTTCCGCAGCTCAACGCGGGGCTTACTGCTGGGCAGAACACGCTCGCGACGTTACAAGCACAGTGTGCGCGGTCGCGATAGACCGCGCACACGACCGCTGGTGCTACTGATCTCCCACAGTACGCGCCGTCCAACCCGCTAGCTGTTTGCCGACCGGCAGTTCGCGCACACGAACGCCAGTTGCGGCGAAGATCGCGTTCGCCAGCGCGGCCCCTGCTGGCGGGACGCCCGGTTCGCCAATGCCGCCGGGAAGTCCTTCGCTCTGTACGATGTGCACGTCGACGACGCGCGGAGCGGCGCGCAGTCGCGTGACGCCATAGTTGCCGAAGTTGTTTTGCGTCACGCGACCGTTGGCGAAGCTGATTTCGCTATAGAGCGTGTTGCTCATCGCCATGATCAGCGCGCCTTCCATCTGTGCTTTCGCGCGATCGGGGTTGGCCACGAAACCGGCGTCCACGGCCACCGTCGCGCGCGGCACGAGCACCGTGCCATCTGGCTGCACCTCGACTTCGACGACCATCGCGACGTATGACAGGAAACTCCGATGCACCGCAATGCCGCGTCCCTTGCCACGCGGGAGCTTGCCCTTCCATCCGCTCTTTTCTGCGGCCAACGCCACGACGCGGCGTGCGCGGCCTGCGTCGAGCGGATGGTCGGTCCACGTGGCGCCGTAGTTGCTCGCCGGCGTAACGAGTCCTGCCTTCGACAGGTCAACGCGACGGTCGCTGCCGATGAGCGCCATGAGAAACTCGGCCGAATCTTTGCGGGCCGCGTGCGCGAGCTCGTCGACGAATGATCCGATCGCGAACCCGTGATGAATCGCGTTGACGCTCCGGTACCAGCCGATGCGCGTGTGTGCCGGCGCCGGGCAGATTTCGACACTCATATTCGAGATGTCGAATGGAATATCGCTGGCGCCATTCGTCAGCTCGTCTGGATCAGCGCCCGCGACATTGGGAGCGAAGGACGCTCCGATCGCGGGATACGCCGACCGATGAAGCCACGCCGTCACTTTCGACGCTGAGTCGAGGCTAGCCTCGAGCCGGTGGGCAGCGGCCGAGTGGTAGTAGCTGTTCTGCAGGTCGTCCTCGCGCGTCCACTGCACGCGCACTGGTGCGCCGATTTCCCGAGCGAGGAACGCTGCCTCGCAGATGAAATCAGGCTTCGACTTCCGTCCGAATCCTCCGCCGAGGAGCGTGACGTGCACGGTCACGGTAGAAACGTCGACCTTGAGGTATTCGGCGATGGACTTACGGGCGTCCTGCGGCGACTGCGTCGGCGCCCAGGCCTCCATCGTTCCGCCCTGCACGCGCGCGACGGCAACCACCGGCTCCATCTGCGCGTGCGACAGGTGCGGCATGTAGTACTCGGCCGTCACCTTGCGGTTGGCCGACGCGAGTGCTGTTGTGGCGTCGCCATTGGTGCGTCCCGGTTTTCCGGGCTGCCGCACTGCTTCGAGAAGGCTCGCCTTGTACGCTACGCTTTCGTAGCTCGCGTTCGCGCCGTCGTCCCATGTAATCTTGAGCGCGTCGCGCCCCTTCATCGCGGCCCAGGTATTCGCCGCGATCACCGCGACGCCGCCAACCGGGAGAAAACCGGCTGGCATCTTGGCTTCGGGCATGCGAACGATGCGTTCGACACCCGGCACTTTCAGCGCGGCGCTGTCGTCGACGCTCGTGATCTTGCCACCCCATACTAGCGGTCGCGCGATCACGGCCGTCTTCATTCCCGGGAGGATGACGTCGGCGCCATAGACGGCGGTTCCAGTCGTCATGGGCACGAGGTCGATCGACGGCATCTTCTTGCCCTGCCAGCGCCGCTCGTTCGGGCGCTTGATGCGCACTCGTTCCTTGGCGGGCATGGCGATGGTACGTGCCGTGGCGACCAGGGCGCCGAAGGTCTTCGTGCGACCCGTTGGGGCGTGCACAACGGTGTGCTGACGCGCGTGCACGTCGCTCACCTTCACGTTCCACTCTTTCGCAGCCGCGTCCTCGAACAGCGCGCGCACGGTGGCGCCGGCTTCGCGATACTTGCTCAGGAAGTCGCGAATGCTCGTGGAGCCGTCGGTGTTCTGCGTACCGTACTTCGCTTCGTCGCCGTCGGCTTGCACCACGCGACAGTGCGCCCAGTCAGCTTCCATTTCGTCGGCGATGATCATTGGCATGGTCGTGCGAATGCCTTGACCCATCTCGGAGCGATGGCAGATGATCGACACGAGGCCGTCGTCGCCAATCGAGACATACACCGCGGGCGACCACGGCTCGGCGTTGGCGGCGAAGAAACGTTCAGCGTCGGTGAAGCGACGAATGCCCATTGGCCCGGCGGCAACAACTAGCCCGCTCATGCCGAGCAGTTTGATGAACGAGCGGCGATCGGGGTCGGCGGAATCGTCAGACCGGCGAGCGTCGGCCTCGTTGCTCGGCGCCGGCGAGGTCGCGCTGGACATCCACGGGAAAGACTCGCGGCCACTCATGATCGCTTCTCCGCCGCCGCCTTGATCGCGGCGCGAATGCGAGGATAGGTGCCGCAACGACAGATGTGCCCGTTCATCGCGCTGTCGATCTGCTGATCGTTCGGCTTCGGCGTGTTCTTGAGCAATGCCGCCGCCTCCATGATCTGCCCGCTCTGACAGAACCCGCACTGTGGGACGTCGATTTCACGCCACGCCACCTGCAGCGGATCTTCGCCGCGCGGGTGCAGGCCTTCGATCGTCGTCACGGTCGCGCCTTCGAGCGTTGCCATCCGTCGCTGACACGCGCGAATCGGCTTGCCGTCGACGTGTACGGTGCACGCGCCACACTGGGCAATTCCGCAGCCGTATTTGGTTCCTGTCAGCGCGAGTTCGTCGCGCAGAAACCAGAGGAGCGGCATCGTGGTATCGCCGTCGAACGTCCGACGCGTGCCGTTGATCGTCAGCGTGATCATCGTTGTACCTGGCCGCTGGTCAATGCGAGGGTGGAGCGGCAAAGTTGCACCGATTCTCAGCTCAACGGTAGACGCGTCCTCCACGGTACGGCACGACGCCGTCGGTCACGTGATTGATGAGGAGCAGCGCGTCGCTTCGGCCGTAGCGATTCATCAAGTCGAGCATCAGCGCGGTCTCACCATCCCACGGATATCCGAAGACCACGTCGAAGTCGTCCAACGCGTGACCCAGCTCGCGGTAACCGGACTCACCGATTCCCAATGTGCCAATGCGTCCGTCTCCGTCGCTCGGACGCCACTGATATCCGGTTGGCAGGAAGCTACCGGCGACGAACTTCGCGGACGAGCCGTACTCTTTGGCCAACCTGCGCGCCGTGACAACCAGGTCTGGCTCCAACTCGATCCCGTAGGCTTCGTAGCCCAGCAGATCGGCAATGATCGTGATGACGCCCGTTGCCGCTCCCCATTCGAGAAACCGGAGATTCGGCGCGCGATGCTCGATGAGAGCATCGACTACCGCGTCGTACTCGGCCGCTACGAACGGATGGAAGCGCTTGCTGCGGACCTCTTCGTCGAATTTGTCCCAGAGTGCCCACCCTTCGGTGCAGAGCGCGGTGAGCCGAGCACGCAAGGCCGCATCCACTTCCGGTTGGAAGGTCATGAGGCGACCGACGGAGTGGGCGTCTGCGCCGAAGCGTTCAAATACGACAGGATCTGACAGTCATTCATACGCTAACACTAACGACAGGGCGAGGCGTCGACGGGTCAAGAATTCTCGCGGCGTGCACGGCTAGTGTTCGTCCCCGTCGACTACGCGCGTCCGACGGTCGAGCAGCGGTTTGACGTACCGATGATATGCCGGTCTCAGTCGGTCCTTCGCCAGCAGCGCTCCGTGGCTCATTCGGCCGCGCAGCGTCTGATTGAAGACGTAGACCGCAAAGCAGCGGTATGCTTGTGGTCGCCAGTGAGCTTGCCAGGGTGCGCCGGAAATAAGGTTGACCGAATCGACGTCGCCCACTTCGAGGGCGTGTTTCACGACACGTTCGAGCAGCATGTTGCCGGGCGCGAAGCGCGAGTGTTCCTCGCGATAACCGATTTTGAGGATGTAGAGACAGCGATCGACCTTCAGGCAGAACTGCGCAGCGATACACTTGCGAGCCACGCGCAAAAGGTTGATCTGCACACCGCCTGTCGCCGAGAATCCGTCGATGAGGCTGCGATAGAATGCGATGAGGTGGGCGTCGGATCGGATCGCAGTTCCGTCGTTGCCCTTCCATCCAGAGCCTTCGACCTCGACGAACTGTTCGAACGCTGCCGGCAGTCCCAACACCTCCGGCGCCCGAACGAATTCAACCTGCTTCTCCTGCGCCAACGCGTTGCGCGCCTTGCGTAGCCCATTGCGAAAGCTCTTCGCGAGCTGACTCAGCCTCGAGCTGTACGGCGTGTTGTCGAGGAAGTGACAGGGAGTCGTTTCGTCGAGGAACGTCGACTGAGGACGGCAGGCCCCGATCGAAAACAGCACCGACGAGTTCTCGAGTGCGGTTGGCGCGACCAGCACATCCCAGGAATTCGGCTCTCCGTTGAGGTAGTCGACCATCGACGCAACCAATCCGGCGTTGTCTGGGCGCCGATCGAACACAAAATCTCCGAGCGAAAGGTGCGGATGCTCAGGGATTTCGAGAGTTCTAACAGACACTCCGCCAATCGTTCGGATACCATTCGCGAGCGGGAAAATTCCGATGGGCCTGCCTCGTCTGTAGGCGACTACAAAGCGGAGTGCCTCAGGGGCAGCGAGGTGGGTGGCGTACGCGTCGAACCAGGCGAACTGATGGAGGTGCCGCGCGTGCGTCATTGCCCCAACGACGGTATTCCACTCCGAACGAATCTCACGAAGGCCGGCGATCCCGTGAACAGTACGGAACTCGAGTGTTGGCCAATTGAAGACATACCTCGACGACGCTCGGTCGCCGATGTTTAGCGTTCTCTTGTGGTACGTTGTCGTGGTCATGGTGGAGGGCTGGGGTGTCGAGCCCGCGCGCAAATCACGCGCCGCGGCGCAGCCCAACTTTCACGACGCTGCTGGCGCCGCTCGGCCCGCTATGACATCCTTGTGCTGCGCTTACGTGGTCCAACTCGCGGAGGCATCATGAAGGGTCGTGCTCTGGTCATGCTCGCAATCATTGCCGCAGGCAATTCTCTCGGCGCTCAGCAAAAGCCGCGGGAGAACGATCTCAAACTTCCCATCGGCGGAACTCCAGGGCCGCTCGATGCGATTACCGACGTCGCAGGCGTAGAAGTTGGACACACCACGCTGATTTCTGGCAGCGGCAAGTTGGTGGTCGGGCAGGGCCCTGTTCGCACCGGGGTGACCGTGGTGCATCCTCGCGGCAAAGCGAATTCCGATCCCGTGTTTGCGTCGTGGTTCACGCTGAACGGCAACGGCGAGATGACCGGCACGACGTGGATGCAGGAGGGCGGCTACCTCGAAGGCCCGATTGGCATCACCAACACGCACAGCGTTGGCGTTGTGCGCGACGCGATCATCAAGTGGGAAGTGTCGCAGAAGAACGTGCTGCAGCCATGGTGGCTACCAGTCGTTGCAGAGACGTACGATGGGAGCCTGAACGACGTAAATGGCTTTCACGTGAAGGAAGAGCACGTGCTGAGCGCGCTCAACTCTGCTGCGGGCGGTCTGCCGAAAGAGGGCGTGGTGGGCGGTGGAACGGGCATGACCTGCCTCGGCTTCAAGGGCGGCATCGGCACCGCGTCACGAAAGCTTCCGGCGCAGCAGGGCGGCTATACGGTTGGCGTGCTCGTCCAATGCAACTTTGGGTCGCGTCGCGATCTCAGAATCGCTGGCGTTCCCGTCGACGAAGAGATTACAGATCTCTTACCGTGCATTGCGAATCGCGAACCGGCTGCGCCCGGCACACGACCACATTGCGATTCGGCCGGCAGTGGAGATACGGGACTCGATGCGCCGGAGCAGGGCTCGATCATCGTAGTCGTGGCGACCGATGCTCCGCTCATGCCGGACCAGCTCAAGCGGATTGCAACGCGCGTGTCGCTCGGCGTCGGACGTCAGGGCGGATTCGGTGGCAATAGCTCGGGCGACATTTTCGTCGCATTCTCGACTGCCAATCCCAAGGCGTGGTCGGCAGACAGCGTTGCTTCAGTGAAAAGGCTGAGCAACGATCGCATCTCGCCGCTCTTCCAAGCTACGGCGCAAGCAACCGAGGCAGCGATCACGAACGCGCTGCTTGCCGCTGAGACGACAACCGGCGCAAACGATCTGCGGATTTTTGCGATGCCGGTCGATCGAATGCTCGACGTAATGCGGAAGTACGGACGATTGAAGTAAGCGCTATCCGGCGCGCAGCGCGTTCCGCGCGCCGGTGATCACGAACTGCACCGCAATCGCCGCGAGCAGCAGCCCCATGATGCGGGTCATGACGCGAATGCCCGTCTGACCCATTCGCAGCACGACCCGCTCACCCACGCGCAGCACGATCCACGAGAGCAGCATCGTCACGAGGATTGCCGCGAGCACCGCAAGCTTTTCCGCCATCGAGCTCGCCTGACCGGCGAGCACCATGGTCGTGGAGATCGACCCCGGGCCAGCGAGCATCGGCATGGCGAGCGGCGTGAGCGCGACGTCCTCCTTCTCGCTGCCCTCGGTGATCTCCTCCGCGCTTTCCTGCGTGCGACGCACGCCGTGCAGCATGTCCATCGCCACGACCCAGAGAATCAAGCCACCGGCGATGCGAAACGCATCGATCGTAATGCCGAATAGCTTGAAGATCGCCGTTCCACCCAGCGCGAAGGCGACGAGAATGCATGCCGCCGAGACACAGGCACGCCGAGCAGTCTTGGCGCGCTGCGCGGACGCCTCCTTCTGCGTGATCACCAGATATGTCGGGATCACCGCAATCGGGTTGACGATGAACAGGACGGAGGTGAAAGCGAGGAGCGCGAACTGCGCGAAGTTATCCATGCCGCTGGGTCAAATCGTTATCCAACCCGAGAACAGCCCCACGACACCAATGATCGCTCCAACGATGGCAATCGCAAAGAGCACGAGTTCAGCGGGTGCAAAAACGCGCTTGCCCTGTTCGCGCCGCGCCATGAAGAAGAGAATCGTCCCTGGCGCGTAAATGATGAAGCTCAACAGCAGGAACTTGAGGCCCGCGGCGTAAATGAGGAACACCGTGTAGAACGTCGCGATGCCTGCGACCAGCATCTCTCGGCCGCGACTCGACGGATCCTTCTCGTACGTTTCGCGCGTGATGCCGAGCTTGAGCGAATACGCCGCAGCGAGCATGTACGGTACGAGCGAAAGGGAACTGCAGAGTTTCAGCGTGAACGTGAATGCGTCATCGGAAAAAAGCGTCGTGAGAAGCACGAGCTGGATCAGGATGGTCGTCATGATCAGCGCGGCCGACGGCACGTCTTTCGTGTTCGTGCGCGACAGGAACTTCGGCATGTCCTTATCCTTCGCCGCGACGAACGCCACCTCGGCCGCCATGAGTGTCCAGGCGAGATAGGCTCCGAGCACCGAGATGATCAGGCCCGCGCTGATGAACACCATGCCCCAGCGTCCGACAACTGACTCCAAAACGCCCGCGACCGACGGTTGGCGCAGATCGCTGAGCGCTGCGCGCGACATGACACCGTACGAGACGATCGTTACCAGCGCGAACATCGACAGCACGCCGAGGAAGCCAAGGATCGTCGCCTTGCCGACGTCCTCGCGCTTCTTGGCGTATCGAGAGTACACGGTTGCGCCCTCGACGCCGAGAAAGACAAAAACAGTGACGAGCATGGTGGCTTTTACCTGACCGAACACGGCGCCCATGCTTCGTTCGTCGCCGCCCCAGAGGTTCGATTGGAAGATGCCGGCCTTCATCGCGATTCCGACGATGACCAGAAACACCAATAGCGGGATGATCTTGGCGACCGTCACGATCTTGTTGATGCCCGCGGCTTCCTTCACACCGCGAAGGATGAGGAAGTGAAACCCCCACACGCCGAGCGATGAAATCGCGACAGCGAGAATCGTATTTCCCTCGCCAAACTGCGGGATCGCCGCGCCGAGTGTGGATTTGATCAGCACCCAGTAGCTGACGTTGCCGACGCATGCGCTCGCCCAATACCCGAACGCCGAGAAGAAGCCGAGGTAGTCGCCAAAGCCCGCTTTCGCATACGCGTACACACCCGCATCGAGATCCGGCTTCCGAATGGCGAGCGTTTGAAACACGAATGCGAGCATCAACATGCCCGTGCCGGCGATGGCCCACGCGATGAGCGCACCGTACACTCCCGTTGCTTGCGCGAAGTTGCGCGGCAGCGAGAACACACCGGCACCAACCATGGATCCGACCACCATGGCGGCGAGTGTCATGAGCGGAAGCTTCTGCACGGCTCCCGGCTGCTCTTTCACGAGCTTCGGCCGTTCCGGTCGTTCCGGCTGTTCGCCGAACTTCCTTGCTGGCGCGGTCATGCGATTTACCTCGAGTCTATGTCAGGCCGCCGCTTCGCTCGACGCCGTTCCAGCGCCGGCGCTCGGCTCCTGCGGCGGGGTCTTCTCGATCTTGAATCCAGTGAAGCCGTACAGAACGCTCAGCAACGGGCTGGCGATGTTGAAGAAGCAGAAGGGCAGATACAGGAGCGTCGGAACGCCGAGCACTGCTCCCATGAACGCGCCGCACGAGTTCCACGGCACGAGGGGAGACGTCACGGTTCCGGAATCGGCGCAAAGCCGCGAAAGGTTCGTTGCTGCGAGTCCGCGTTTCTCGAATTCCGCCCGGAATGTTCGCGCAGGAAGCACCAGCGCGATGTACTGGTCGCCAGCGATGATGTTGAGTCCAAATGCGCTAGCGAATACGGTGAGAAACAACCGCCCGGTGCTCTCCGCCGACCGGACTAGTGGATCGATCAGTCGCTTGATCAATCCGAATTCGTCGAGCAGCGTGCCGAACGTCACCGCGCCCATGATCAACCAGAGCGTCAGCAGCATGCTGTACATGCCGCCGCGCGTCAGCAGTCGATCGATGTCGGCGAAACCAGAGTCGATCGAGAAACCCGTCGACATCGCTTTCCATGCGGCGCGAATGCCGGCGGGAATGATGTGGAGACTCGGGTCGCCTGCGAAGGTCCGCACGATGTCGGGCTGCGTTACCATCGCGAGCAAGCCGGCGAACACGGCTGCCGCCATCAACGCGAGTGTTGCCGGCACTTTCCGGAGGGACATCACGACGAGAAGTACCAGCGGCAGCAGGTTCCAGATCGTGATGTTGTAGACTGTGTTGAGCTCCTTGAGCTCGACGCCCGTATCGATGCCCGCCACCTGCGGTCCGCGGAGGCCGAGCAAAAAGAAGAGCACGAGACCGATCAGGAACGCAGGAATAGACGTCCACGCCTGACGCTTGATGTGTTCATAGACGTTGACCTTGACCATCTGCGCGGTCATGATCGTCGTCTCGGACAACGGCGACAGCTTGTCTCCGAGATACGCGCCGGAGATGACCGCGCCAGCCGTGATCGATGTCGATACGCCCAACATCGTCGCGATGCCGACTAGGCCCACCCCGATCGTGCCGGCGGTAGTCCACGAACTTCCGATCGACATGGCGATCACGCCGCAGATGAGCGTGCTGGCTGCGTAGTACCATCCAGGAGACAGTAAACGAATGCCGTAGTACACGAGCGTCGGGATCGTACCGGACAGACACCACGTGCCGATCAGCGCGCCTACCGCGAGCAGGATGAAGATCGCGCTCGAGATTGAGCCGAGTGCCCGCGTACTCGACGCCTCGATGTCCTTCCACGGATGCCCGTTCTTCAGGATGACGAGCGCCGCGATCATATCGCAGACGATGAGCGCCGCGGGGATAGGCCCGTCGAGCGCGTCGAGACCGAACAGCAGGATCGCACCGCCGATCAGAACGACGAGCGCGATCAGCGGAATGAACGAGTCCATCATCGACGGCTCGCGAACGAGCCGCTCGCCTTCCTTGTCGGTCGGGCTCATGGATCGCGCTGCAGCGGACAGGTCATGCAGTGACCGCCGCCACGCCCCTTACCAACCTCGAAGCCGTCGATCTCGATTACTTCGATCCCGGCTTCGCGGAATTTCTGATTGCTGTAGATGTTCTTCGAGTAGGCCACGACGACGCCTGGCTCGATCGCCACGACGTTATTGCCGCTGTCCCACTGCTCGCGCTCCTGCTGCGCCGCGTCGCCCCCCGTTGGGATGACGTGCAGATCCTTCTCCTTCATGCCGATACCACTGGCGATCGCGCCGAGAAAGCTCTTCTCAGGCGTGACGTCGAGCGACCACGAGTTCTTGCCAGGCCTGAGGCTGAACGCCTTCATGTTGGCGATCGCCGGAGGGTAGATCGTGACGGTGTCGCGATCCATGAACGTGAACACCACGTCGATGTGCAGATACGAGCGCTGCTTCTCCAGATCGACTGCAATGACTCTATCAGCCGCGTTCTTCTCGAACAGGCGCAGCGCGAGGATCTCTGCCATTCGCGGCGTGGTGCGCTCACTGAGTCCGATCAACACGGACCGATTGCCGATCGGCATGACGTCGCCACCCTCGAGCGCAGCGCGACCGAAATCCTGAATATCGAACTCGTCGTGCTCGTCGTCGTGATCCGGAGCGGGATACCAGAATTCGAAACCGCCATCCTGGAACATCGGATGGAAGCGATAGATGACGCCGATATTGATCGTCTCGGCCTGTCGCGACGGATAGAACATCGGATTCAGCGAGACGCCGCCATAGATCCAGCACGAGCTGTCACGCGTGAAGAGATGGTTCGGCAGCGGCGGCAGGATGAACGACGAATCGGGCGTCGCGCTCGCGGTGAGCGAGTGAAGTCCAAGGTCGCGATCCGCGTACTCCATCAGCTCCGCCCGCGTCACGCCGCCGATGAGATGCGTCGCCAATTCGTCGGAGGTCATGTTGTCGAGCGCTTGCGTGACGGCATCTACCGCCGACGGCCCGACGGTGTACGGACTGACCGTGTGCTCGATCGCCCATTCACGCGCGCCCGGCTGTTCTAGTGCTTCGACCAACAGATCGTGCACGAGAAAAACCTCGACGCCGCGACCGCGCAGCTCGCGCACGAACTGATCGTGCTCCTGTTGCGCATGCTCGACCCACAGCACGTCGTCGAACAGCAGCTCATTGCGATTGGAAGGCGTGAGGCGCTTCAAGCTCAGATCGGGACGGTGCACCATCACCTTCCGAAGTCTGCCGACCTCCGAATGCACGCCAAACGCGGAAGATGCCTCACGCCGTACGCTGCTCGCCGGTCGGTTGTGCGTGATTGGGCGCTGCTTGCGAGTGCTCACGCGTCGCTTGCGAGTGGTGCTATTTGCCATCGGGCTTCTCCTTGTCCGGCGTGAGCGTGATGGAGTAGTTGAATCGGGCCGTGAGCTGAAGGCGGAAGTCGTTCGGATGGAAGCTGTCGAACGCGTTGCGTCGCTGGCCCCACTGGAACTCGCCGCCGACCATGACATCCGGTACGGGGCTGTAGAGCAGATTCACCAGCGCGTACTGACCCGCGTGATACGCGAGCGCGCTCTGTCCGTTGCTGTTGGTGACGCGCAGGCCGGACCAGCCGATGGA
Organism: Leucogemmata humicola; assembly: GCF_055379415.1. Taxonomy (NCBI): domain Bacteria; kingdom Pseudomonadati; phylum Gemmatimonadota; class Gemmatimonadia; order Gemmatimonadales; family Gemmatimonadaceae; genus Leucogemmata; species Leucogemmata humicola. The sequence continues at coordinate 4,029,154 of NZ_AP040875.1, read as the reverse complement.
CGACGTCACCTTCTCGTTCCACGTATGATCGTAGAACGCCAATCCGCCGAAGACCGGCAGCGTGACGGCTTCGGCGTTCAGATGCGTCAGATCTCCCGGATGGATCTCGATGCCGACGTCGAACGGTGCGTCGAGATAATTCTGAATTCCTTTGCCATACGTGACCTGGAACTTCAGCTTGTCCGTCTTGTTTGTTTTGACGTTGGAGCTGAGGCTCAATCCCCAACCGAGCAAATGCCCGCTAAGGTCGAGTGTGTCGTGCGGGATGAGGTCGTCCCAATAGATGCCTCGGAGAATTCCCGCGAGCTGGACGTAGCCCCATTTGCGGCCGAGCCGCCCTTGAGCCGAGAGATCGGGCCACGGAAAGCGACCAACGACGTTCGAAAGATCGAGATGATCGTCAAGATCGCCGCGGTCAGCGCTCGCTCCCGGTCGCTCGAGCGCGATCGTCAGTCGCGAGTCGCCCTGAATCGGCATATACCGAAACTGAATGTTCCGGAAGAACACGATCGCTGTCGGGCCCCAGTACTCGATCGAGTTCGGAAACACGTCGATATCCATGAATGGACTGTCGAACTGCCCCGCACCGAACTTGCCGAGCTCCGCGTAGGCTCGCACGAGGTTGAATGCAGTACTGCCGCGATTGGCGCCCGAGCCAAACAGATCCCAATCGAAGATGCCGCGAACCTCGCCGGCATTCGTCGGAACGGTGAGCCGCGTTCCGAAACGCGTCGGACGCACGCTGAAATACTGGTGTCCGTCATCACCGAACTCGTTCGAGAACGCCGGCAGCCTACTCGGCCGCAAGACATCGTAGAAGTTCGGATCGACCGAGTTGAAGTCGTGAATCGCGTCGGCCACGAGCTGGCCGAAGAATTCAATTCGCGGTCGTTTGATCAGACTGTCCGGCGCGCTGGCGCGTGTTTGCGCCGCACTCTCGCCTGGAATGACCAATGCGCTGATTGAACCAAGCAGCAGTCCGATCAGCGAACGACGAGCAGCGCTCGTCGTTGGATGTAGCGCAACCAATGGCGCGCGCAGTGTTTCGTCCTTGCACGAGACGCCCGGCGACCGAGCAACTCGCGTACCCTATACCGCAGCCGCCGTCGCTAGCCGTGCGGCAGCTTTCTCAGCGGCCCCGTCGCGCCTCCAGCAACGCCATGCGTGTCGCGCCAGGATACGGTTTGTCGAAGCCCTTCACCACGCCCCACAGGATGCGACTGAAGTCGTCGTCGTCCGACTCGTCTTCCTGCTCGAGACGCAGCCTCATCGACTCGATCGCGCCACGTGATGCGGAGGGATTCCGCTCATCGAGACGTGTTGCGGGCGTGAGTATGTCGTAGGGACGCAGATCGGGCTCCGTCGACCAGATGTCGGTCAGCGGGCGTCCAAAATAATCGAAATGCGACAACGAGCCGAGGTTGAGTATTCCCTCAATCGTGCGCACGACGTCGGTCGTGTTCGTGAACCGATGGAACGACCCGGCACGACTGTACGGCGAGATCACGAGCAGCGGTGACCGATGCGAATCGACATGATCGGGGCCGTTCTGTGCGTCATCCTCGAGCACGAACACGACCGTCGACTTCCAGAAGGGTGAGCGGCTGAGCGCGGAGACTATGCGACCGAGCGCGAGATCGTTATCGGCGACCGCAGCGCGCGGCGTCGGCTTACCAGCTGAGCCACCAGAAGTGTGATCGTTTCCCAGTCGCACGATCTCGAGCGCCGGCATCGAACCGCGCTGGACGTACGTCGCCAACTCGGCGAGCCAGACATCGGCGCGCTTCTGATCCGGAATGTCGAGGTTGAAGCCTGGGTATTCTGTATTCGTGTTGCCGACGAGTTCCGGCTTGTTGGCAACGACGCGTCCCGGCGTATTGCGGTCGGGGGACACAAATTCGCCGTAGTTGCGTAGCGAGACGTTGGCGCGCGCGGCGAGTGTCCAGAGATATCCACTCGCCGGGGCATTGACGTCGTCGTCGGGAATCACGCCTCGGTTCGTGCCCTCGTAGTCGTAGGTTCGCCCGCGGCTGGAGTAGTTCGGTTGAACGGTCTTCTCGACGTAGTCGCTCGCATACGCCGCCGTGGTCCAATTGTGGCCGTCGGCGCTCACTTCAGCGTTCACGAAAAACCGGTCGAACGCACCGAAGCGTTCCGCGATCGCGTGTGCGTTTGGCGTGACGGGACGTCCGAAATACAACAGCGAAGTGTCACCGTCGGCGATCGTCAGGTCGCCAAGCACCTGATCGTACGTGCGATTCTCGCGGATGACGTAGATCACATGCTCGAACGGTGGAAAACGACCAGGGCGCGACGCCGTTCCCCATCCGTTGGCACGCGCGACGCGCTCGGTCATGCGCGGCAGGGAAGTCGCCGAGAACATCGCGGTGTCGAGCACCGACAGCGTTCCGCGTAGCTGGCCGAGCGTCCCGTCAGCGCCCGAGCCTTGGTGCTCGCGCGACTCACGCGGACCAGGGCCGTCGGGATTGGCGTGGGTTCCCGATCCCTTTCCGTTCGCGACGAGCACCGACGCCCCCGCAACGGTGACCGACGCCGGATACCAGCCCGTCGGCACGCGGCCGAGCATGCGTCCGCCATTCGATACGTCGAATACGGCGACCGCGTTCGCGTCGGCCTCGGCGACGAACAACTTCGTTTCGTCCGCCGAGAGTGCGAGTGCGTTCGGCGTGCTCCCTTCGTCTGGCCCAGCCGGCGGCGGATCGCGCAGCTCGTCGACCTGTTTGCGAGATCTCGTATCGATCACAGCGATCCGATCGGTGCTGGCCGACGCGACGTACAGACGCGAACCCGAGCGATCGAGTAGCAGCGCCGACGGATGACGCCCGGCAGGAATCCACTCGGCCGGGGCAAGCGCGTCGCCGCGCGGTGCGTAGAGTCCGACGTTGCTGCCGCCCCACGCCGAGACGAACACGCGACCGTCGGCGGCGACGGCGATACCGTACGGATAGCGACCCGCAGGAAGGCGTTGAATCACCGCGCGCGAGGTCATGTCAATCACGGCAAGCGAGTCCGCGAGATTCTCCGCGACATACAGGCGCTGACCGTTCGGCGAGAACGCGAGCTGCGCTGGGTAGCGCGTACCCGTGCGACGGCCGGCGACCCGCGGAACGAGAGGGATGCTGTCGGTGAGGACGGCGGAGTCGCCGGCCCAACGAAAGCGATAGATCTGATCCGTGTTCCCACCAGACGCGCACAGCCACTGGCCGTCGGGGGAGAAGGCGAGGCCGAGAAACGCGGCGGGCAAGTCGATGGTTTGCGCGATCCGGCCCGATCGCCAATCGACGATCTGCACGCCCGTGCGCGACCACCCGTTGAGCAGAAGCGCGACGCGATTACCTCCGGGCGCCATCACCATGTTCAGCGGCATCGGACCAACGGGGCGCACGACGCCGGCGGGATCGAGTGTCACGCCGGTCGGGAGCCGCGTCGCGTCGGCAGGAAGCGATTCGTGTGCGACAACGCCTGCCTGACTGACGCTGCCTGTTGAACACGCGGCCGCACCGAAGAATGTCAGGGCCAGCGCGAGTGAGCGCGTCACTCGCGGCGCGATTCCGTGCGTTCGCTGATCAGAGGTCATGTTGGCGTCCGAAGGGCACGACGTATGAGATAGCGCCGCAGACCTGTTGGCGCGAGCAGGAAAGAAAATTGTCGATGGCCAGTGCGAATGAGAACGCTGTTTAACGGGCGCGTAACAAGCGCGTGACTCGGCTCAAGATCTGTTGCCTCGCGAATCGGGCACGTCCAACATGACGCGTTCGTTCCGCCCGCGACGGTCGGCAACGAGACCTGAACACCATATGAGGAGTCGATGCCGATGTTCCTGCTCAATCGCCAATGGGCGAGCCTGGCGTTGCTCGCCGGCGGCCTATCCGTAGTTCTCCCGCGCGCCGCTACCGCGCAACAGACGTCGACCGTCGAGGCGTGTACTCAAGGTGCGCTGAATAATTGTGCGACGGTTCAGTTGACGTCGCAGCTCGGCGTTGGACCGGGCGGTTTGAATCTGTTCGAGATCGCACTGCAGAATCTCAATTCGCAGACGATGCCGAATCTGGCGACGAGCATCTACAATCTTGTGCTGCTCACCGGCCAACCGGCGGCCGCTCCTGGCACTGAAGTCGACGCATTGGTGACTCCTGTCGCCCAGAATGGCGCGACGCTCACGGACTCATCGCCGTGGAGTATTTTCGAGAGTGGCGACGCAATCTTTCTCTCCGCGGTCAGCAACAACGGCGTAGGCGGATGCGCGGCTTCCGATCCCGTTGGCGGTATCGGCCAGATGGGTCAGACCTGCGGCTCCGACGACCTGATCACGTTCAGCTTCTACACTTCTCGCGCGTTCGATCCATCCGCAATGACGATCGCCGACCTTGAGTTCGTCGGCGTATCGGATGGCAACCCGATTGACAGTTGCTCCGACGCTGCGGCGTGCACGTTCGCATCGCGAGAACCGATTACCGCGACGCCGGAACCGGCGACGCTGCTCATGGTCGGCACCGGATTGGCCGGAATCGCTGGCTTCGGACTCCGTCGTCGCGCGAGTGCGTCGACGGGCACTGTCGCCACGAGCGAGGCCTGATCGATGCCAATCGCTCGGAAGATTCTCGGCGCGACGACGGCGTTCCTCGTCGCGCTATCGGCGTGGTCGTGTTCCGATTCGGTGCTTTCGCCGAATGCGGCGAAGGTACAGCCTGGTGCGGCATCGCGAACCGAATTGCCGGCAGGAACGCTGGCCTGGCTGGCACCGCTCGGAACAGGTGCCGCCAACCCGACGACGTTCGATGCCGCTGGCGCAACACGCATTGAAATCTGCGCCTGGACAGCCGGTGCATGCGTCGGCGCCCCGATTGCGCAGTTCACGACGACCACCACGGCTGGCGCTGGAGTATTGACGGCGAACAGCGTCGTTGGGCAGTTCGAGGCGACATGGAGTCTCCTCAGCACGAGCTTCGTCACCAGAAAGACGTACCGCATCCGCGCGTTCCGCGGCACCACGCTCGTCGGCGCGATCTCCGTCGACGTCGTCCGCGGCCGCTGGGCGCCAACGAGCGACAACGGAACGTCAGGCTTCCTGGTCGCCGCGAACGAACTCCCGATTCGCTTCCACGTCGCGGCCGTTCCACTCGCACCGATCAAGATCAACGAAATCGAATCGAACGGCGGCACGCCGGATGATTGGGTAGAGCTCTATAACGCCGGAACGTCCACCGTCGATCTCTCCGGCTTCGTCTTCAAGGACAACGACGACACGCACAACTTCACCATCCCCGCCGGCACGACCATCGCCGCCGGTGCGTACCTCGTCTTCGACACGGGCAATCAGCCCAACCAGTTCAACTTCGGACTCGGCGCACCAGACGCCGCGCGACTGTTCGATCCGTACGGCCGCATCGTTGATTCGTATTCGTGGACCGCGCACGCTGCCACGACCTATGGCCGCTGTCCGAACGCCACCGGCAACTTCACCACGACGACCTCCTCCACGAAGGGCGCAGCGAACGATTGCAGCGTTCCCGTGAAGGTCAACGAAGTCGAGTCGGATGACGGCAGCAATCCAGATTGGATCGAGCTATACAATCCGTCCGGCGTCGCGGTCGATCTCTCCGGCTTCGTTCTCAAGGACAACGACGATACGCACGCCTTCACCATTCCCACGGGCACCACGCTCGCGGCAGGCGGCTTCGCCACGTTCGACGTCTCGGTCAACTTCGGACTCGGTTCGAGCGATGCAGCACGCTTGTTCGACCCGACCGGCAAGCTCGTCGACAGCTATACATGGACGTCGCATGCGGCTACGACCTATGGTCGCTGCCCAGATGGAACAGGATCGTTCGCGACCACGGCGCGCGCGACGAAAAACGCCGCGAATGATTGCAGCAGCCCGATCACTGTTCGCGTCAACGAAGTCGAATCCGACGGCGACGCGACGGACTGGATCGAGCTATACAACACGGGTGCGAGCGCCGTTGACATCTCGGGCTTCATTCTGAAGGACAACGACGACACGCATTCCCTCGCGATTCCGGCCGGTACCACGCTCGCGTCGCACGGCTTCCTCGCAGTCGACGTCTCGGCCAGCTTCGGACTCGGCGGGGCAGACGCGGCGCGCCTGTTCACGCCAGCCGGCGCGCTCGTCGATCAGTACTCATGGACCGCGCACGCGACGACGACGTACGGCCGTTGCGTCGATGGAACGGGCGCCTTCGTCACGACCGTCAGCCCCACCAAGGGCTCGGCGAATGCCTGCCCGGGCGCGCCACCAGTCGCAGCCGCGTGGCCGGGCGGACCGGACATTGTTACGGTCGACGCGCTGAATCAGTTCAGCAGCAACTTGAGTGGTCTCATATACGAAGTCGGAGCGGCCGGTTCGCCGGACGTGCTCTGGGGCGCGCGCAACGGTCCCGGGAGCATCTACCGCATGATCTTCGATAGCGAGAGCAACAACTGGATCCCCGACCCCAACAATGGGTGGGCCGCCGGCAAGGGACTCCGCTACACCGACGGCACTGGTGAACCGGATTCGGAAGATCTCACCTTCACGACCGGAAGCTCCGCCGGGATGTACGTCGCCACTGAGCGGAACAACAGCAACAATGGCGTGAGTCGCCCCGCGATTCTGCGCTACGACATTACCGCTGCTGGCACGACGCTCACAGCGACGAACGAGTGGAACCTCACCGCCGATCTCCCGGTGCTCGGTGCGAACCTCGGCATCGAAGGCATCACCTGGGTGCCCGACGCGTTCCTCACGTCACACAGCTTCTTCGACGTCGCAGCAGGCCATGCGTACAATCCGGCTGAGTATGCGGATCACGGCGGTGGCCTGTTCTTCATCGGCGTCGAAGGCAACAGCATGATCTACGTGTACGCGCTCAATCATACGACGAACGGCTTCAAGCAGATCGCATCGATCACCACCGGTTTCCCGGCCGGAGTGATGGCACTGCAGTTCGATCGCGAGCTCGGTCAGCTCTGGGCGACGTGCGACGATACCTGCGGTGGTCTCGCCGACATCTTCGAGATCGACGCTACGCCGGGCCCGACGACGCTTGGCCGATTGAAGCTGACGCACATCTTCAATCGCCCGACGGGAATGCCGAACATCAACAACGAAGGGTTCGCGTTCGCGCCGCTGTCTGCATGCGTGGGCGGGTTGCGGCCGGCGTTCTGGTCCGACGACAGCAATACTGACGGACACTCGATCCGTCGCGGAACGATTCCCTGCGTGAAGTTCCCGTGAGGTCTCTGGTCGCTGGTCTCTGGTCTCTGGGAAACCCCTGAGACCAGAGATCAGAGACCTGTGACCTCAGGCTGCGTGGGAGTTCATCAACAACCAGATGCCGCCGACGAACCCGATTGCGACGACCGCGCGGCGCACGTAGCGTTGCGGCGTCCGCTGGGCAATGCGAGATCCGAAATAACCACCGCTCACCGAACCGATGGCCATGCCGAGTGCGATCGGCCAGCGCACCAGACTACTGAACGCAAACGCGAACGCGGCGACCGCGTTCATACATAGGCCGCCCCAATTCTTGAGGCCATTCATCCGGTGGATGTTCGTCAGCCCCATGAAGCCGAGGACGGCGAGCATGAGGATTCCGACACCGGCGCCGAAGTAGCCGCCGTAGATCCCGACGACGAGTTGCAGCGCGACGACGCGGACTGACGGGTAGTGACCCGTAGCCGTCGGGTCGACGGGAACTGCATCGCCATCTGCATTCGCGAGTGCGGGAGCGGTGTTGCGGCGCTGAAAGCGTCGCATCATGAACGGCTGTAGGACGAACAGGGTCGTCGCGATGAGCACGAGCCACGGAACCAGCGCGGCGAAGCGCGACGGCGGCGTTCGCAGAAGCAGCCACGCACCGATGCCGCCGCCGATCAGACTCGGTGCGGCAAAGCCGATCGCCCATTGCCGCGCGCCGGCAAGTTCGGCGCGGTAGCCCCACATACTGCTCACGGCACCGGGCCAGAGAGCCACGGTGCTCGTCGCGTTGGCGACGATCGGCGAGATACCGAGTCCGACGAGAGCGGGGAAAGTGAGCAGCGTACCGCCGCCCGCGATAGAATTCATCACGCCAGCCACGGCGGAGATGACGATGACGGTCGCGAACTGCAGCGTTTGTGGGAGAGCCATGGCAGAGAAGATTAACTGGGGCTGGGAGAGGCCATCGGTGAGGCGCGCGGTCACTATTCTGCTTGCGACGATTGGTGCGCTCGCCTCGAGCGCGGGACTCGGTGCGCAGGTGGCGCGATCGGGGAATCCGATTCTGCCCGGTTGGTACGCCGACCCAGAGGCGCACGTCTTCGACGGCCAGTACTGGATCTATCCCACATATTCGGCGCCGTACGATCAGCAAACACTCATGGACGCGTTCTCGTCCCGGGACCTGATCACTTGGGAGAAGCATCCGCGTGTGCTCGACGTCGCCGACGTTTCGTGGGCGAAGCGCGCGGTGTGGGCGCCGTCGATCGTCGAGAAGAACGGCTGGTACTACCTGTTCTTCGGCGCGAATGACATCCAGAACGATGAGCAATTGGGCGGGATCGGCGTCGCGCGCTCACGGCGGCCCGAGGGTCCCTTCAAGGACGTACTCGGCAAACCGCTGATCGACAGATTTCACAACGGCGCGCAGCCGATCGATCAGATGGTATTCAAGGATCGAGACGGGTCGTATTACATCGTCTACGGCGGCTGGCGGCATTGCAACATCGCAAAGCTGAACGACGACTTCACGGCGATCGTCCCGCTGCCGGACGGCACGATGTTCAAGGAGATCACGCCGACCGGATACGTCGAAGGCGCGTTCATGCTGTTGAAGGACGGCAAGTACTACTTCATGTGGTCCGAGGGAGGATGGACGGGACCCAACTACGCGGTTGCCTACGCGGTGGGCTCCTCGCCCTTCGGACCGTTCGAGCGAGTCGGCAAAATTCTGCAGCAGGACTCTACGGTCGCCACCGGGGCAGGGCATCACTCGGTGCTGCACTCGCCCACATCGGACAAGTGGTACATCGTGTACCATCGGCGGCCACTTGGCGAAACGGACCGCAATCACCGAGTCGTCAGCATCGATGAGCTCCACTTCGGCGCCGACGGACTCATCCGGCCAGTGGTGATCACGAAGGCGGGAGTGGCCGCCGATCCAATCAAGGGTCGCCAGCACTGACTTCGGGGTTAGGAGGGGTTGACTGATGTAGTAAGTGGACTTACTATCTTAGTAAGCACACTTACTACATCGGAGGCACGACCATGTGGCAGGCGACCCACGAAGCAACCTTCCCCGGCCTCACCCGCGCGGACGTCTGGGCCGTGTGGTCCGACGTCGACCGCTGGCACGAATGGGATCATGACATCGAGTACGCCAAGGCGCCCGAGGGATTTCGCGAAGGCACCGGTTTCGTCCTCAAGCCCAAGGGCGGCCCGAAGGTCAACATCAAACTGCTGCGCGCCGCGCCCATGCAGGGCTACACCGATCTCGCCATCTTTCCGCTCGCGCGCATGTACGGCATTCACGACATGACCGACACACCGGACGGACTCAAGTTGACGATCACCATTCGCGTCGAAGGGCTGCTCGCGCCGCTCTGGCGCAAGTTGGTCGCGCAGGGCGTGGCCGACGAGGCACCGGCGCAAATGCGCGCGCTGGCATCGTGGGCGACGCGCGCGCGATGACGCGATCCAAACGCGCGGCGGCGAAGACGACGCTCGACACGACGTTCGCCAAGGCGGAGGATAGCCCCGGATTCATGCTCTGGAAGGCAGCGAATCTGTTGCAGCGCTTGCACGCGCAGGCGCTCAGGGATCTCGACATCACGCCGACGCAATTCTCGCTGATGACCTGCCTCGTCTATCTCGCGAGCGACGGGCCGGTCACGGCATCGCGAATCGTTGCGCACGCGGGCATGGACAAGATGATGGTGTCGGACCTTTTGAAAACGCTCGAGCGGAAGGAACTCGTCGTGAAGTCCGCGCATCCGGACGATGCGCGTTCCTCGCTCGTGCGCCCTACGGCGCGAGGCACGCGGGTGACAAACGCGGCCGTGCAGCAGATCGAGGCGCTCGACGGCACGTTCTTCCAACCCGCCGGCGACGTCGAGGCCTTCCATCGCGCGCTCGTCGCGCTCGTGCGCGAAAACAGCTAGTATTGGCGACCCACTTTCACCCGCGATCTGGAGCCGCATCATGAAGCTGTTTCGCGCCGCCCTCGTCCTCTCGCTCATCGCTTCACCTGCGCTCGCCCAATCAGCCCGCGGTACTTGGGACGGCTTTGCCTACACGGGCAACTCGTCGCAGAAGGTCACGGTGGTGCTCGACAGCGTGGCAGCCGGTTGGAAGGGCACGATCGTGTCGTCGATGGGCCCCGATGCCGTGCCGCTCTCGACGGTGACGATCAAGGCCGACACACTGTCCTTCGGTATTCCGTACAACGGAATGACGATCTGGATTCAGGGCCTCATTGCCGGCGCCAAATTCAATGGCACCCTCTGGGTCGGTAACGACAATGCGGGCACATTCGAATTGACGAAGAAGGCCACCGAGGCGGAGAAGCCCTCCAAGCCATAGGCGGTCTTCGTCGGACTACCAGGCAGGCGGCGGTCCAGGCGGCCTGCCCGGCGGCGGACCGCCGCGACGTCCACCCGGTCCGCCCGGCGGTGGCCCACCACGCCCACCCATCCCGTCCGGCTTTCCAACTTCAGCGTCCGACAAATCGAGCGCGATGTTGAAGGTCGACGCGAGGCTCTCGCCGTTCTTCGCGACCGGAATCGTGAGTTGGCCGCGACTCTCCTGAAAGATGCCGTCGTTCGCGTTCATCGTATCTCGACGATCCGACCGCTTGTAGGCCGCCTGCTCGGCGAATAAGCGATTACTAAACGCGTCGTCGAAGAACAGCTGCGACGTGAACTCGTACGGCGCGTTCGTCGCCGACTTCGTGCGGATCTTGAAGTGGATGTGCACCGTGCGGCCGTGGTACCAACCAGGAAAGATCGTCGTGAAGTTCGCGACGCCATTCTTGTCCGTGAGCTGATATCCGCGCAAGAACTTCTTCCCGCTCGTATCGAAGCCCGGGTCGTGCGAATCCGAGTACACGCCTTGCGCGTCGCAATGCCAGACATCGACCATCGCATCGCTGATCGGCGTGCAACTCTTGTCGCCGAGTCGCGAAACGGTGAACGCGAGTGCGAAGGGAATGCCTGCCTTTGCCGCGCCGCCGCCGGGCTCGCCGCGAATGTCGGAGCGATTGAGCTTTTCGTCGACGAAGTATGGGCCTTCGGTGAGCTCCGGCTTGGCGACGCATGCTGGCGGCCACGTCAGCGCGGGCGTGACGAGTGTTGCTGGCGCGGCGAGCCCGTAACGTCGTCCGCCAACGATGAGAACGGAGGCGCCAGCGAGCAGTCGCACGGCGTCGCGGCGCGACAGCAGTCGGCCGACTGGGAGATCGTCGTTATCCATGCCTCATGGACACCGCATCGTGACGGTTCACTCCATCGTCACGTTGCGCGTTCAACCGTTGGCTTTCGGAACTCTCCGGTTTTCAGCGAGCCCACGCACGATCATCAGTGCGCCGAGCCGGAACATGCGATCAGGATCGCGCAGGTTTCGGTCGAACACTGTGCGCATCGCGTCGGCCGTGCGCGGCCAACGTCGCGCATCAATCTCGGGCGGCGGGAGCGTCGCCAGGCGCTCCTTCATCGACATTCCCGGCGCCGTGTGAATTGGTGACGCCTGCTCATCGAGCGCGATGCCGGTCGCGTATCGCAGCAACGTCATCGTTCCGCCGAGCGCGAAGACGCGATCGAAACCAGCATCTTCGAGAATCGTCAACGACGCTTCGATCACCGGCGTGATTGCGTCCGTGCGCACGAGGAAGGCGCTGGCGACGACACGAGCGCCGTCGCGGTAAGCGAGCAACGCGCGACGCGCCGTACACGCGAGTTCGACGAGCCAATCGTCCCAGGTCTGACCCGGCGCGAGAGGAGCGATCGGGTAGAGACCCTTGTCGAGGATCTCCTTCGCCATCAAGTCGATCAACTCTTGCTTCGACTCGATGTACCAGTAGAGCCCCGGCGCGTGCATCCCAAGGCGACCCGCGAGCCCGCGCAGGCTCAATCCATCGAACCCCGTTTCGCCGAGCATGCCAAGCGCCGCGAGAACGATTTCGGTGCGCCGTTCCTGCGGCTCATGGGGAAATCCCCGACTGGGTCGATGACCGTGTCGATTCACGACGTTGACAATTCCACGTTCAAGTACGACATTCGAGGTGAGTTTAACACCGTTAAAGTCCCTCCAAAACATCGCCGGTTCCGCAGACATTGGCAACCGGTCGACACAAATCCCCTCGATAGATGAACAAATCCCGCCGGTTCGTGCTCGGGATCGTCGTGCTCCTCGCGCTCGTTGCCACTGCCACGGCAGTCATGCGGGGACGGCAACACGAACTCCTTCTCATTGGTGTCGTCGACGCCTACGACGTCGTGGTCACGCCACGAGTCCAAGCGCGCGTCGATAGTCTGCTCGTCGACGAAGGCAGCACGGTGAAAGCCGGGCAGCTCATTGCCTCGCTCGAATCGTCGGAGCTCGCGGCCCAGGCGGCATCGGTCGCGGCGTCGACGTCGGGCGCGATGGCGCAGCTCAACGAATCACGATCGAGCGCCCTTCAGGTGAGCGGCACGAACCAAGCGACGCTGTCCTCGGCCCGCGCTCGCATTGCGTCGGCCAAGGCAACGCTGGCCCGTGAGCAGGCAACTGCCGCGCAGGACAGCGCTGACGCCAACCGTGCGATCGAACTCGCGCGCACGGGCGGCGTGTCGCCGGCCGACGTCGAGCGCGCCACGAACACGTTGCACGCACAGCAGGCCATCGTGTCGGCACGGCGCGAAGAGATCGCCGCCGCGGAGGCGGATCTCGCGAGCGCGGTGTCGGGAACGCATGCGGTGGCCGCGGCCCAAAGCGCGGTTGCGACCACTGAGGCACGCGTGCGCGGTGCGCGCGCCGACTCTCTCGCTGCGGCAACTCGCCTCAACTATGCAGAGCTGCGTGCGCCGGTATCTGGAGTCATCCAGGTGCTGTCGGCGCGACGTGGTGAGCTCGTCGGACCTGGCTCGCCCGTCGCTGTGATCGTCGATCCGGAGCACCTCTGGGTTCGCGTCGCCGCGCCGGAGACTGAATCGGGTGCCGTCGCCGTGGGTGATTCACTCGAGGTGCGCATTGCGTCTGGCGAGACGATGCGCGGACGCGTCATCAGCAAAGGCGCCGAGGGCGAATTTGCCACGCAGCACGACGTCAGCACTTCGAAGCGCGACATTCGCGCGATCGCATTGCGTGTCGCGATCCCGAATCCGAACCACACCATCGTGCCCGGAATGACGGTGACCGTGGTGATGCCAACGCATCGATGAGTCACCCGGCGATTCTCATCGAGCACGCGGTGAAGCAGTACGGCAAGTTCACCGCGGTAAACGACGTGTCGCTTTCGGTCGGCACCGGCGAAACGCTTGGCCTGCTCGGGCCAAACGGTGCGGGAAAGAGTACGCTCATTCGTATGCTCACAACGCTCGTGCCGATCACGAGCGGCCGGATCATGTTGCACGGCGATGACGTCACGCTCGATCCCGATCGCGCGCGTCTCTCGATCGGCGTCATTCCGCAGGCGATGACGACCGACACCGATCTCTCGATCGAAGAGAATCTCAGCATCTACGCGAAGCTGTACGGCGTGTCGCGCGAACAACGGAAGAAGGTCATTCCGGAACTACTTGACCTGGTGAATCTCGGCGATCGTCGCAAGTCGCTCGTCGGAACACTGTCGGGCGGTATGCGCCGGCGCGTGGAAATCGCGCGAGGCCTCGTTCACAGTCCTCTCATTCTCGTACTCGACGAGCCGACGACCGGCCTCGATCCGGTGTCGCGCGTCGATGTGTGGGAAATGCTGACGAAGATCAAGCGCGAGCGCTCGCTGACGATTCTCGTCACGACGCACTATATGGACGAAGCCGATCGCCTGTGTGACCGAATCGCGATTGTCGACAAGGGCCAACTGGTGGCGCTCGACACGCCGCGAGCGCTCAAGGCGTCGGTGCCAGGATCGAGCTCCATCGAAGCCCAATTCATAAACGTCCCAGCTGATTGGGATGCGCGCCTGGCCGCGCTCGCGGGTGCGATCACTGCACAATCGCTCGGCGGCGACAGTTGGCGCATCGTGAGTGAAGATGCCGGCCGTACGACCATGGCTCTCGCCGAGGCGGCGCTGGGCGCAGGTGTGACGATTCGATCGCTGTCGGTGACGACGACGACACTCGACGACGTGTTCGTGCACTACACTGGCCGCGGTCTGCATGACGCGGGCGCGGGTGGTCGCGCGCCAACGAAGTCGGCAGCCTAAAGGGAGCGATCAATGAAACGTGCGCTTCCAATTGTCGAACGCGAGCTGCGAAAGTTCATTCGCACGCCGGCGCTGCTCGTGATGACGCTGCTCATGCCGGTGCTGAACCTCGTCGTGCTCGGCAACGCGTTCGGCGGACGCATTCGTCATCTCAACGTCGCCGTCGTCGACGAAGACGGTGGGCCTGCGGCGCGGCGAGTGCGCGAAGCCGTGTACGCGTTGCAAATGAATGGCGACATTCTGCGGCCGATCTCGTACGACAACGAGTCGGACGCGGCGCGCGACGTGCGCGATGGCGTCGTTCAGGGCGCGATAATTCTACCGCCGGGCTTTTCGCGCCACGTGTATTCTGGCGATCGTCCGCACGCGGGGCTGCTGCTCGACAACACGGACAACGTGGTCAGCGGCACACTGCAGGGCGTCCTGTCGGGTGCAATTCAGCAGGCAGGCCGCGAAGAGCCGGCACCGCGTGTGATCAAGGCCGTGACACTCGATCCGGTCGAGCTGTTTCCGTTCATTCCGTACATGAAGTACATGCTTCCCGGCGTGATCACGCTCGGCATGTTCATGACCGTGATGATTGGCGGCGGCATGTCGTATCTCGACGACAAGCAGCGCGGCGTCCACGAAGGCTACCTCGTCACGCCGATCACGAAGCTGGAATTGGTGCTCGGCCAGAACCTGGCCGGTACGATCAAGGCTGTCGTCAGCGGCACGATGGTCACCATCCTCGGTGCACTCGTGGCTGGAGTGTGGGACATATTTCAGCCGCTGCGCTTTCTCGCGCTCGTGTTGTTGATCATCATGGTGTCGTTCGCGTTCATGGCGATGATGTCGTGTCTCGTCGCGCGCATGAACAACCCCATGCTGCCGCGCGCGATGTTCGGGATCCTGAACACGCTGTTGTACTTCCCGAGCGGCGCGATCTATCCGGTGCAGTCGCTGCCGACGTGGCTTCGCTGGATCACGCGCGTCGATCCATTCACGTACGCCGTGCATGGATTGCGCGTGCTGTTGCTCAAGGGCGCGTCGCTGCGAGTTGTGCTGCCCGACGTGATGTTCCTGGCGTTGTTCGCGGCGATCATGTTCGCCGGTTCGGTGAAGCTGTTCCGCCGAACGCTTTAACTCGCGACCCGTTCGCGCCGATCCAGCAAAAAGGTTCAGCGTTTAACAGCAAGCGGATTCACGGATTGAACGGATTCGGCGGAGAGGCTCCGTGTTCTCTCGCCCCGCTACGCGTCGGTTCCGTCGATTCGTGAAATCCGTCAAATCCGTTCATTGCTGTTCCGCTTGGTCATCGAAGCCGGCCCGTCGACCACGTTGCGCCAGATCCGGCAAAAAGGTTCAGCGATTGACCGCAAACGGATTCACGGATTGAACGAATTCGGCGGAGAGACTTCGTGTTCTCTCGTCCGGCTACGCGTCGGTTCCGTCGATTCGTGAAATCCGTCAAATCCGTTCATTGCTGTTCCCCTTGGTCATCGAAGCCGGCCCGTCGACCAGGTTGCGCCAGATCCGGCAAAAAGGTTCAGCGATTGACCGCAAACGGATTCACCGATTGAACGGATTGGGCGGAGAGACTTCGTGTTCTCTCGCCCGGCTACGCGTAGGTTCCGTCGATTCGTGAAATCCGTCAAATCCGTTCATTGCTGTTCCCCTTGGTCATCGAAGCCGGCCGACCATCGCGCCGCCAATCCAGCAAAAAGGTTCAGCGTTTAACCGCAAAACGGACTTACGGATCGAACGGATGCCGCGAACGAACGTCGGCGGTCCGT
Organism: Leucogemmata humicola; assembly: GCF_055379415.1. Lineage (NCBI taxonomy): Bacteria > Pseudomonadati > Gemmatimonadota > Gemmatimonadia > Gemmatimonadales > Gemmatimonadaceae > Leucogemmata > Leucogemmata humicola. The sequence goes on along the minus strand of NZ_AP040875.1, from coordinate 4,012,980 downwards.
CTCCGCGAATCCCTTCGCGTATTGACGTCGCGGTTCCCAACATGCTGCGGACGCACCGGCGCGTTTTGCTGGGGACGCTTCCGGTCGTTCGTGTGAATCACGCGCCGAAACTTTGCCGAGTGACCGAAATGCAGGAGAAGTCCGACCTCGAGGCTGGTGCTATGTAAATAGCTGCGCAGCTGCCGTTGAGCTTCGGGATTGAGGTGTTCAGTCGATTTGATCTCGACGACGAGCCGATGATCGACGACCAGATCGAGCCGTTGGTGCGCGATCTCGATTCCATGGTAGCGAACCGTGACGCCGTACTGCCGAGCAACGTCGTGACCGCGCTCTCGCAGCTCGATTTCGAGAGCGCGCTGGTAGACATGCTCGAGAAACCCGAAACCGAGTTCTCGATGGACGGCGTAAAATGCGCCGATTACTGAGCGACTGAGCTCCTCTTCGAGGATGCCGCCGGAGCGATGGATTGTCATGCCGCCAATTCAACACGCCTCATGTGCTTCGCTCGCACCATCCGGTTGCGAGGCGAATCAAAAAACCGCACTTCTGAAGGTCTTTCGCGACGGCCCGGAGCGGCCGGTCGCCTAAGCGGCGACCGGCGCTCCTGCGGTTACGATGCTGTCGTCGTGCTCGGATCGACTGGTGCGGCGAGCGGATCGCTCGACGTCGTCGGACTCGTGGCGTCGCTCGCGCCGTTCGACGCGTGATGGTGATGATGGTGATGATGCCCCTGCGCGCCGGACGACGCCTGGGGCTTCTGATCGGCGTCGGTCTGCAACTTCGTCAGCGCCTGCTGGGCGCCCGAAGCGTCGCCTTGCTGGACGGCAGAGAACAGTGACTGAAGATCAGTCGGCACCTGGCTCGTGGATTGACTCGACGAATTCGAGTACGTCGCGCTGGTCGAGGACATATCGTCCTGCACGGCCGTCAACGCCTGCTGCGCCGACGACATGTCGCCCGACTGGACGGCGCTGAGCAGCGACGCAAAGTCGCTGCGGAACTGGGTGCGCGTCGAACGCTTGTCGTTCTGTGGATCGGTGGCCGACTGTGTGGCGCTCGCGGTCGACGACGTGGCGTACGCCTGGCTCGCGCTAGTGCACGAGCCGATTCCGGAAATGGACATGTGAGACTCCCCCAACAGGGAAACAGGAAATGGGCCGGCCGAGTGGGGGCGATTCCTGGGTGGGGGAGGGTCGCTTGCCGGAGTGCGAAGGTCGCACAGTCAATTATCGGCAGGGTCCCGTGAGACTTTAGCGCCGCCGCCAAAGAGTCGCATCTTTGGAGCGCACGGACCGCGAACTCGCTGTTCTTGTCGGCAAGGATTGCGCGAACGAGCCCGCCACCCTGTGCGCCCGTCGCGCCTACGACTGCAATGATCTTCTTATCCGCCATGTCGTGCTCCCGTACGAGTTCTGTGAAGGGAGCGAAAAGCCATCCGGACGTGGAAGCGTGCAGGCTCAGCCGGCTAGTGTGCGTCGACCACGGCGCCCGGAGTACCTCGGCGCTTGCGCAGCAGGAAAACCGCAGGCACCACGCAGAGGAACGACAGCAGGATGAGCAGCCAGGCATCGTTATAAGCGAGCATCGTGGCCTGACGCATCAACTGACCGTCGAGAATCTGAAGAGCGCGTTCGTGGGCGACATACGGCGCGGCGCCCTTGGCAACCATTCCCTGCGTCAGCGACTGAAGCCGAGCGTCGAACGCCGGGTTGGCTGGGTAGAAATTCGACAGCAGATCCGCTCGGTGATACTGCACGTGCCGCGTCAGATACGTGCCGAGCACGGCGATACCGAATGAGCCGCCGAGCTGTCGGGACAGGTTGATTAAACCAGACGCTTGCTGTGCCTCGTGCGGCTTGAGGCTGCCGAATGCGACGTTGTTGATCGGCGTGAACAACAAGCCGAGCGCGGCGCCACGGATGATCAGGGCGGTGCGTGCGTCCACTTCGCCGGCGGCGGTCGTGAGGTGTCCGAGACGCCACATCGACCAGAGCATCAGCGTCATCCCCAGAAGGATGAGCACGCGCGCGTCAGCTTTGGGCTTGTCGCCATTGAGCAGGAAGCCGCAGATGAGCGCGAACAAGGCGGTGGTCAGACCGCCCGGCAGCATCGCCAAGCCTGTCTCGGTAGGCGTGAAGCCCAGGAGCGTCTGCGTGAAAAGCGGAAAGAGGAACGCACCGCCGAACAGGCCGAAGCCAAGCACGATGAACAGGAAGATCGACGCGCTCAGATCGCGATTCTTGAGCACGCCGAGTTTCATGACCGGGTGCTCGTTGCGACTCGATAGTTGCCACCAGAAGAGCGCGATCAGCGAGAGGGCCGACACGATCGACAACCGGATGATCAGCGCGCTGGAGAACCAATCCTCGCGATTGCCTTCCTCGAGCACGTACTGAAGCGAGCCGATGCCGGCGATGAGCAGCCCGATCCCCAGCCAGTCGACCGACGCGTTGTGCGTTTTCTGATTCGGTGGATCGTGCAGGAACGTCGTGACGAGGAACGCCGCCGCGAGGCCGATCGGCACGTTGATGAAAAAGCACCAGCCCCAGGTGTAGTTATCGGTGATCCAACCACCGAGCGTAGGGCCGAGCGTGGGCGCGACGATGATGCCGAGCAGGAAGATGGCTTGCACCAAGCCCTGCTGTTCACGCGGAAAGATCTGTCGGAGAGTTGCTTGCGCGGTCGAGAGGAGCGCTGCGCCACCGGCGCCCTGAAGGAGGCGCCACAGGACGATCTCGCCCAAGCTCGACGACGTTCCGCACATGAACGATGCGCCGATGAACAGGAAGATCGAGAACGTCAGGTAGCGTTTGCGGCCGAAACGTTCGGTGAAGAACGCGGTCATCGGCAGCACGACGACGTTTGCGAGGATGTACGAGGTACTGACCCAAGCGATCTCTTGCGTGGTCGCGCCGAGGTTTCCCGCCATCTGGGGCAGCGCGACGTTGATGATGGTGGTGTCGAGCACCTCCATGATCGCCGCGGTGATCAGACCGACGAGGATGAACCAGCGATAGGGAACGAGGGCCGTAACGGCGGCGGCGGCCGCGGAGGCGGCCGCCACGGGGAGGTTCGGTTCGGGCGAGGCCGACTCAGGACGGGACTGCGATGTCATGAATAAAAGTTACGGACGCTGACAAGCGCTGGGACGAGCCGATGCTTCCGCGCCGCGCAAAGTTTCGCCAACGTTACTCATGCCCAATACCGACACCGTCATCAGCCCAGAAGCTCTGCTTGAGCATTGGCAGGGCCATCGTCGCGTCACGCGGCGAATGATCGAGGCGTTCCCCGAGAAAGAGTTGTTCGAGTACTCCATTGGCGGCATGCGACCATTCGCCGTGCTCGCCACCGAAATGTTGAACATGGCGGTGCCGATCGCTCGCGGCGTCGCAAGCGGCGCGTGGACGGGTGAAGACCCGAAGCCGACGACGCGTGCTGAAATCCTAAAGCTGTGGGACGAGGCAACGGCCGAGCTCGATCGCGTGTGGAAGACGATTCCGCCGCATCGGTTTCAGGAAGTCGACACTGCATTCGGCCAGTGGAAGGGCACCGGCATCTGGATGATCCTCTACGCGATCGACAACGAGATCCACCATCGCGGACAGGGCTACGTCTACCTGCGCTCGCTCGGCATCGAGCCGCCGGCCTTCTACGACCGCAGCTGATACCACGACTCAATTCGCTATGAAACGCTTCTTCGTCCTTCTGCTCCTCCTCGTCGTCAACGTCGCGCGCGCACAGGAGCGCGACGTGGTCGTCACCGGCGGATGGCTGTTCGCGTCGACCGGCAACGAGCGCGTCAGGAATCCAGGACTTCTCATTCGAGGCGGAAAATTTCTGCGCGTCGGAGGCGACCTCAGCGCCGCCGCGCCGAACGCCGAGCGTCTCGTCGTCGCTGACACGGAGACGATTATTCCCGGGTTGTTCGATCTGCACGCGCACTACGCGATCGAGCTGTTCGGTGCCGGACGAAAGGACGAAACCGCCGCCTATCCGTCGCTCTTTCTCGCCAACGGCGTAACGGCAACGTTCCCCGCAGGCGAGATGGATCCGAATGCGATGCGCGATCTGCGCATTCGCATCGAGAATGGCGTCGAGCCTGGACCGCGGCTGCTCAACTCCGGTCCGTACTTCGGAACGGCGCGGCCTGGCTGGGATCGCAACATCACACCCCAGCAGATCTACGCTGAAGTCGACCACTGGGTCGAACTCGGCGCAAAGGGCTTCAAGGCGAAGGGCGTGACGCCCGACGAGCTGCGCGCGCTGATCGAACGCGCGCACTTTCATGGCCTCACGGTGACGGGCCACCTGGATTCAGGAAATCGTAATAGCGTGAATCCGCGCGACGCGATCATGATGGGGATCGATCGGATCGAGCACTTCATGGGCGGCGATGCCTTCACGCCAGATAAGTCGGCATACGCGTCGTACGAGCACATGACGTTCGACGGGCCGGCGTTCGCCAAGATCGTGGCGCTGTACAAGGAGCATCGCACAAACTTCGACGCTACGCTGAGTGCGTACGGCTACTACGGAAAGAAAGATCCCGAAGTGTTCACATACTTCGTCGACGAAAAGAAGTTTCTCACGCCGTACATGCGCTCCGTAGTCGACGCTCGGCCGCCGCGCACCGTGAATCAGCAGTTCGAGAACATCTACTGGACGAAGCGGAAAGAGGTCAAAGCATTCTTCGACGCCGGTGGCGGCGACCTCATCACGCTTGGTACCGACCATCCGAGTTGGGGCGAGTTCTTCACGCCATTCTCGGTACACCGCGAGCTGCAATCGCTGTCGCTGTCGGGAATTCCGAATGCCGCTGTGCTCAAGATCGCGACGATCAACAGCGCGCGCGCATTCGGGCTCGGCGATCGCCTCGGCACGATCGAGGCGGGGAAGTGGGCCGATCTCGTGGTCGTGCGCGGGAATCCGCTCGCCGACATTCGTCGTACGCGACTGCCGCGCGTCGTCGTCAAGGCGGGCCGAGTGTACGATCCCGCGGCGCTGATGAAGTCGGTGGAAGGGAAGATCGGGCCTGCGAGCGCGGCTGATTCCGCCGCGTGGGCGCCGACGCCTCGCCGGCAAACTCCGCCATGACCGTTCCCCCGACGAGGACTCTCGTCATCGACGTTGGTGGAACGAACATCAAAGTGCTTGCGTCGGGACATCGTACCGCGACCAAGATTCCGTCGGGGCCGGAGATGACGCCTGACGTGATGGCGGCCGCGGTGCTCGAGGCCGCGGCAGATTGGAAGTTCGATCGCGTATCGATCGGCTATCCGGGGCCCGTACGCGACAATCGGCCAATCCAGGATCCGTTCAATCTCGGCCCGGGTTGGACGAAGTTCGATTTCGCGAAGGCGTTCGGTAAGCCGGTGCGCATCATCAACGACGCGGCGATGCAGGCGCTCGGCAGCTATGAGGGCGGCGCGATGCTCTTTCTCGGACTTGGCACTGGCGTAGGCGCGGCGCTGATCCTCGACGGAACGGTGGTTCCGATGGAGGTCGCACATCTGCCGTATCGTCGCGGCAAAACGTACGAGGAGTACATCGGCGCGAAGGGGTACGAGCGGCTCGGCAAGCGCGCGTGGCGGAAGCACGTTCGAATCATCACCGAGTTCTTCCAGGCCGCGTTCATCGTCGACTACGTGGTGCTCGGCGGCGGAAATGCTCGGCGAATGAAAAAGCTCCCGCCGAATGTTCGGTTAGGGAGCAACGCAAATGCGTTCAAGGGCGGTTTTCGTCTCTGGGATTAGCGCCCGCACACCGCTATGGGCGAGCCGGCCCCAACTCTCTCAGCCAGATATTCCGAAAGCTGATCGGCGGGCTCGGATCGCCGTGGGCCTGCAGGAGGATGGGCGCTGGCCCGTGCGCGCGATACTCGGGGAGGCCGATGTACTTCGTGTCGCCCTTGAGTGCGACGTGATCCTGAATGAGCACGCCGTTGTGAATGGCCGTGACGTACGCCGGCGTCGCGAGTGATCCATCGGGTTTGAACGTCGGCGCGGTCCAGACGACGTCGTACACCTGCCATTCACCGGGCTTTCGCATGGCATTCACGAGCGGCGGGAACTGCTTGTAGATGCTTCCCGCCTGACCGTTCACGTACGTCTCGTTCTGATAGGAATCGAGAACCTGAAGCTCGTAGCCAAAGTTCTTGGCCGCGGCGAGGTACACGCCGCTATTGCCGCGCGCTTGATCCTTCCCGGTGATGTTCTCCGGGATGCGCCACTCGATGTGCAATTGATAGTTTGTGAATGACCGCTTTGTTCGAATATCGCCGGCAGTTTTCACGACGGTCATCACGCCATTGGCAACCGTCCATTTTGCCGGCGAGTTGTCGGCGGCGGTGAGCCATTCGTCGGCGTTCTTTCCGTCGAACAACACGATGGCGTCGGACGACGGATCGGCGTTGGTGCGGCCCGGCGTGACGATCCTGGGCACCGGTTTCCAGATTTCGGTGTCCTCGGGCTTCATCGGTTTTGTTGCGCCCGCTGGGTTCTGCGCGGCGGATGACAGCGCGGTGGTCGCCAGCAGTGCGGCGGCGGTCAGCGATGGGCGAAGAAAGCGCACGGTGAGCTCGGCCGTTGATGTTTGAGAGGAAAGAATCGTCCACGGCCTATCCAGCCGCAAGTCAAAACGATATTGAACCGCGGAGAGCGATAAGGATTACCGCGAAGGACGCGAAGAACTACTCGAGTACGATCTTTTCGCATCGTGCCACGAGTTTGGTGTCACCAAGTCGCTCAGCGTAGGCCGCAAACGCAGCTGTTGGAGCTTGCCAGCGAATTTCGTCGACGTTCTTGAACAGCGGCGCGTCCGTGCGGAGTGTCGCGAGCGTTTTGAAGAGAAGTGCCGCGTCGCGGTTGCTGCCGAGGACGTCGGGCGGAAAGTCTTCGATCGCACCGTGGCGATTGATCAGCCGCGCTGCGCCAACGGCGCCGATTCCCTTGATGCCGGGATACCCGTCGGCGGAGTCACCGACGAGTGCGAGATAGTCCGGAATGAACTTCGGATCGACACCGAACTTGTCGCGCACGCCGGCCGCGTCGAGAATCTTCTTGGCGCGCCGATCGACCTGCACGACGCGGTCGCCCACAACGCACTGCCCGAGATCCTTGTCGGGCGTCCAGATCGACACCTTTTGCACGCGCTCGTCTGCCGCGGCGATGTGCGCGGCGGACGCGAGGCCATCGTCCGCTTCGAATTCCACCATGGGCCACACCGCAACGCCCATCGCGGCGAGCGCCTCTTCGAGCGGATGGAACTGATTCCATAGCGCCGGCTCGATACCGTCGCCGGTCTTATAGCCGGCCCACAGGTCGTTTCGAAATGACTCGATGACGTGATCCGTCGCCACGCCCACGTACGGTCCGCCCGTCTCGATTGTTTGGAGGACCGTATTCAGGACACCGATGGCTGCGCCGAACGGCGGATCTTCGCCGTTCGTAAAGCGTCGCAGCCCGTAGAAGTGGCGAAAGAGCTCGTACGTGCCGTCGATCAAGTGAATGAGCATGATTCAGTGCTACTGCAGCGGCGTGCCGACTTCGCCGAGCATCGCGCGACGAACGAGCGGCAGCGGCAACGGTCCGAGCTTGATGAATTCGTCGTGGAAGCCTTGCAACGAATACGCGGCGCCCTTCTTCGCCTTATAGTCGTCGCGCAGTTTCAAGATCATCAGCTTGCCCATCGTGTAGTAGCCGTAGAGCGCGTCGCCCGTACCGCGCTTTGCTTCGGACACGGCGACGGGATGCGGCTGGTGCGCCTGCACTTCGAACAGCTTGGTGGCCGAGTCGACGGTGAGACCCTGCGTGTGAAGCTTGATGCCGACGATGAAGCGAACGTCGCGCAGCAGAGCGTCCTGGAGTTGGGCGAGCTTGAGCTTCGAGTCGCCGGCGTGCAGCCCTTCGTCGAGCATCATCTGCTCATCGTAGTGCGCCCAGCCTTCGGAGTTCGTCGCCGCGCTGTACACCTTCCGCGCGTCACCAGGGAAGTTCTTGGCGTAGAGGAATTGCAGGTAGTGCCCCGGATAGACCTCGTGCACCGACACGTTGGTGATCGCCGCGTTGTACCACTGGCGCATGAAGTCGTTCTGCTCCGCTTTGGCCCAGCGGGGATCGGGCAGCGTCATGTTGTAGAAGCCAGGAAGCTTCGCTTGCTCGAACGGTCCGGGAGTGTCCATCGAAGCGGACGTCGTGGAGCGCATGAAGGGCGGCGTCTCCTTCACGTGGGCCGGATCGGACGGCGGGATCGTAATGATGTGATGATCGACGATGAATTGGCGTAGCTCGTCGAGAGCGCCCTGTGTCGTGGCTAGGAGCTTGTCGGGTGCAGGGTGATCGGCTTGGAGTCCTGCGAGCACCGCGTCGGCGGACTTGGTCGAATCGATCTGCTTCGCGGTCGCCAGGAACGCAGCTTCATTTTTCTGCCGATCCGCATCGGCGATGGCGAGCAGCTGATCCAGCGGCAGTTCGACCATCTCGTTCGCCGCGAGCGCCCTCCGATAGTTGTCCGCGCCGTAGGCGTATGAGCCGTTTGCCTTGGGCAAAAGGTCGCTCTTGAGAAAAGTCTTATAACTCTGCAGCGCCGCGATGACGCTGTCGTTGGTCTGCTTGAAGTCCTTGAGCAACGCCGGATCCGCGACGTCCTTGAACGCGGCGGTGACGTCGTTCTTGAAGAAGCTGACGTTGCCGTCGATCTGTTCGAGGGCGATGTCCACATAGATCTTCGGTGGGTTGACGAGATTCTTTCGGGCCTCGGTGAGAAGTCCCGGCATGAGACGCTCGCGCGCGATCAGCGAGCGGAGACGGTCTGCCGACGGGGCGAATGGCCGCTTCATGATGACATACGCGCCGTTCGTCACGAGGCTGCTGTATGAATCCGGATTCTTCGTCCAGCCGCGGATCGAGTCGATGTTGAGGATCGCGGCGTCCATCGAGTGGATCAGCAGCTGGCGATCGAGCGTTTTCTCGAGCGAGAGCTTCGTTGTGTCGACCGCAAGGAGTTTTGCTCTGAAGTCCTTCGACGCCTGCGATTCGGCCGCGATCGCGGTCTGGGATGCATCTTCGAGCTGAGCGTCGTACGCGTGCACGCCGAGGTCCGTCGCCGAGCTCGGGTTCCGCTTGAGGTGGTCGTCGATGATCTGACGGGTCAGGGCGGTGAAGGCCGAGTCGCCGGACGCAGAGCCGGAAGCTCGCGTGTCTGACGAAGATGTGCACGCCGCAGAGATGGCGATGGTGGCGATCGCAAAGCGTGAAATGACGTTCATGGCGCGAAACTCCGGGGTTGGCCAGGCATTGGTTGAGCTAGAATCGCTCTCTCGCGCGGGGTCCCGCAAGTCACGTCTGGGCCACAACGCGCGGGAGGCCTTGACTGGGTTCGGTTGCGCATACAAAGATCTCATATGCGTTCGCGACTCGTCCCCGGCGTTTTGCTGACTGCGATCCTGGCAGTTGCCTTGGCCTGCGGATCGTCGACTGAGACGATTGCTCCCCCGGCGCCACGCATTCACAGTCTGCGGATCGAGCCACGAAACATCGGCCTCGCTGGAGGAGGAACGTTTCAGTTACGGGCCATTCTCGGCGCCGACCCCGGTGCAGATACCACGGTATTGTGGACAGCCTTGGGCGAGAGCGACGGAACGGTGTTCAGCGACGGCTTGGTACTCGCCTATCCGCGACCGGGAGTCATTCTGATCGTCGCCCGCAGCCAGGCCGATGCGACTGTGGCCGACACGCTCCGTTTGGGGGTCGCCGTAGCGCTTACACGTTCCGCGATGCCGTCAGGCCGCAGCGTCGTTGACGCCGGCGCGAGTCGCGCTCCTCTCTCCACGCGCGTGCAGACGACGCTCACCCCCGCGAACCACAAACAGGTACACGAGCGCTGACCCGGTGGCGCAGAGCGCCATCATCGCCGTCATCGCGATCGCCGATCGCCCGTTGAACAGCGCCGCCACCAGCGCGCTCGACGCCGCGCCGGTCAACGTCTGAATTCCGGTCATCACCGCACTCGCCACTCCCGCGATCGCCGCCATTGGCTCGAGCGCGCCCTGCGTTGCGTTCGGCCGCACCAAACCCTGTCCGACGAATCCGACGAAAGCGATCGGAACGAGCAGCCACACCGGCAACCAACCGACGAGCGTCAACGAGAGCAGCACGATCGACGTGGTCACGATTGCGCTGAGTCCCCACGAGATCAGCCGCGCGTGCGATACACCCTGGCGACTCAAACGAGCGCTCGACAGCGCCCCAATCATCAGCCCAAACGCCGTCACCGCGAACAACAACCCGTACACTCGGCGCGACACGCCGAGCAGTCCGATGAGTACGAGCGACGAACCGGTGATGTAGGCGAACAGACACCCGAAGTTGAGCGCGATGATGAGGATGTAGCCGAGCGTCACGCGATGGCGAACGACGTCGACGTAACTCGTGAGTGCGGCGAGCGCACGTCGTGGCGCACCAAGTTTGATCGACTCGTCGATTTGCGTGGCGACTGCGGCGAGGAGCAGTGTGCCGCCCACGCCGAGCACGCCATAGATGGCGCGCCAACCGCCGAGCGTCGCGATGCCGACGCCGATCGTCGGCGCGATCACGGGTGCGACGCCAGCCGCGAGGTTCACGTACGATTGCTTGACGCGCGCTTCGGTGCCCGAATAGAGATCGCGAATCATCGCGATCACCGTCACCTGACACGCGCCGGCGCCCATTCCCATCAACAGCCGGAAGAGCAGCAGCGTGTTCAGCGTTTGCGAGAGCGCCGCGAGTCCGCCGAACAGCGCGAACATGGTGCTACCCAACAGCAGGATTGGACGTCGGCCGCGCGCGTCGGACAGTGGAGCGAAGAGCAGGGGGCCAAGTGCGAACCCCGCCATGAAGACGCTGAGGGTCAGCGCCGCCTTTCCCGCGGTGACACCGAGCGACGTCGCCGTGGCTGCCAGCACCGGCAGTCCCATGTCGGTGGCGAAGGACGCCAGCGTGACGAGGGTGCCGAGCAGGAGGGTGAACGCAACAGAATGAGGGCGCAGGCGCGGCATCGCTGAAGCGTATCAGCCCTACTCGTGCATTCCAACTGGCGGAACCTGGTTGTGCTCCGTTCCAGCCTATTTGTTGACTGTGCTCATGTCGGGATAGCGCGTCCCCATCGCTGCGCCAATGGGAAAGATGTCATCGAGACGATCCACATCGGCCGGTGAAAGTTCGACGTCGGCACTGCGCGCATTTTGCTCGAGATACTTTACGCGCTTCGTGCCTGGGATTGGAACGACGTCGTGGCCCCGCGACATCACCCACGCCAGTGCCAGCTCTGCGGACGTGACACCTTTCTCCGCTGCGAGCCGCTCGACTTCCGCGACGAGATCCAGGTTCTTCTGGAAGTTCTCGCCCTGAAAGCGTGGATTGCGCCGGCGAAAGTCGTCGGCCGGCAAATCGTCGAACGTGGTGAACTGTCCAGTGAGAAAGCCTCGTCCCAATGGACTGTAGGCGACGAAACCAATTCCCAGCTCGCGCACCGTCGCGAGAACGCCGTTCTCTTCGACGTCGCGCGTCCAGAGCGAGTATTCGGTCTGCAGTGCGGTGACCGGGTGTACCGCGTGCGCGCGACGAATCGTTGCTGGTGCCGCTTCGGAGAGTCCGATGTGCCGGACTTTTCCAGCGCGCACCAGGTCGGCCATGGCTCCGACGGTTTCCTCGATCGGCACTTTCGTGTCGACTCGGTGCTGGTAGTACAGATCGATGTGGTCGACGCCCAAGCGTTGGAGCGACGCGTCGCATGCTTGACGGACGTATGCCGCGTCGCCGCGAATGCCCAGGTACTTTCCGCTCTCGTCGCGAACGTTCCCGAACTTGGTCGCGAGCACAACTCGATCTCGGCGATCAGCAATCGCTCGGCCGACGAGACGCTCGTTGGTGAACGGGCCGTACATGTCGGCCGTGTCCAGGAAGTCGATTCCGAGTTCGATGGCGCGATGAATGGTCGCAATGGACTCAGCATCATTCGTCGCGCCATAGAATTCGCTCATGCCCATGCAGCCGAGTCCAATGGCGGAGACTTCGAGGCCCTGGCCGAGTGTGCGTCGCTGCATGTGGGTACCTGTTGTTGTTAGTGATAGAGCGGGTCTCGTAGTATGCGCCCGCCAGGCAAGCTCGTGGTTGGCCGGACGCTTCGAGTGACCGTCGGTCTGGCAGTCTGGTTCAGCGGACAACCCTTTCACAGGTCAGGTGCTCCGTGCGTCTGTCTCGTTGGTTGGTTGTCTCCGCGCTGGTCGCTGGTCCCCTCGCTGTTGCCGCGACGACGCTCCAGGCCGGCGACGGCACGGAAGTCCGCCGGATTCGAACCCACTTCGATTCCGTGTTGAAGGAGCTCGCCGCGCGCGACGTGCGCGGCTTGAGCACCGAGCAGCATGAACGTCGCACCGAGCTTTCGAGAACGCTCGAGGCCTATCGCGACCGGGGTGTATTCCCGCACAACTACGATTTTCCCGGCCAGGCCATTCCGTATTTCGTCGATCGAAAAACAGGAACGCTGTGCGCCGTCGCGAACTTGCTCGAACAGACCGGGCGCCGAGACATCGTCGATCGCGTGGCGCGTGCGAATAACAACGTGTGGGTCGCTGAACTCGCCAACGATACGGCGTTCACGCGTTGGCTCGACGCGTACGGTTTGACGCTGGCCGAAGCAGCCCGCATTCAGGTACCGTACGTCCAGCCCGTGACCAAGGCGCAGGTCGCACGACAGGTCGCCTTCGGCGTGACGACGCCCATCGCCCTCGGTGCGGCGCTGACGACGAGCGTGTGGAACGTCGTCGCCAATCGCGATGGCCATCAGCGCGCGGTGAGTTGGACCGGCGTTGCGTCTGGTGTCACGGCGATCGCGGCCGGAGCTATTCTCGTTGGCAAGCGCGACCTTCCGCAGTCCTATCAGTCAGTCGGCTACGCGAGCGGCGCCATTGGCGCGCTCAGCCTCGGGCTCTCGGCCAGCTCTATCCACCGCCATCGTGAGATCGTGAGCGCGGAGCGAGAAGCGGCGAAGAAACGAGAGGTCGCGGTCGCTCCGATGGTGACGTCAGAAGGAAAGGCCGGATTGAGCGTGGCACTGCGTTTCTAGCTCAGTGTTGCTTGGTGTTTCTTGCGAACGAAACCCCAGCCGCCCAGTTTGACTCTGAACGCGCGGCTGGGGGCTCGTCTGTCCGACATCAGTTGTCCGAAGTGCAGATGGGAGTACACGCCCGGCGTTCGCTGGGCGTGCGGACCGGATGGTTGCGGCTTCGCCTTCGACACGTTCGCGACGCGTGGCCGTTGCCCGCTCTGCGAAGCGCAGTTTTCTATCACCTGGTGTCCGCGCTGTGGACAGGCGTCGCCCCACCGCGACTGGTACGCTGACCGAAATCCGACTCCCAAATGACCGATCTGCTTTCCGCCGCCGCGTCGCGCGCGGCTCGATACCTCGACGACATCAATAACCGTAGCGTTCGCCCGAGTCCGGAGGCGGTTGCTGGTTTATCGGCGTTTGACGTCGCGCTGCAAAACGAGTCTATCGCGCCGGAGCGGGTGCTCGAGGAGCTCGATCGCGTCGGATCGCCGGCGACGATGGGGATTGCCGGTCCGCGCTTCTTTGGCTTCGTGATCGGCGGTTCGTTGCCGGCAGCGCTGGCGGCGAACTGGCTCGCGTCCGCGTGGGATCAGAACACGGGTCTCTACAACATCACGCCGGCTACCGCGGTGCTCGAAGAGGTCGCGCTTCGCTGGCTGATCGAGGTGCTCGGACTCCCGTCCGATTGCGCTGGCGCGTTCGTCACCGGCACGACGGTCGCGCACATCACGGCACTCGCGGCTGCGCGACACGCGGTGCTCAAGCGCGTTGGTTGGAACGTCGAAGCCGACGGACTGTTCGGCGCGCCGGCAATCACGGTGATCATCGGAGGCGAGGCGCATCCGACGCTCTCGAAGGCGCTGGGCGTGCTCGGCATGGGACGCAATCGCGTCGTGAAGGTGCCGGTGGACGATCAGGGCCGTATGCGTGCCGACGCGATGCCAAAAATCAGCGGGCCGACGATCGTCTGCGTGCAGTCGGGCAACGTGAACACCGGCGCGTTCGATCCCGCTGACGAAATCTGCGATCGCGTGGCCGGCACAGGTGCGTGGGTGCACGTGGACGGCGCGTTCGGCCTGTGGGCGCGAACCGCACCGACGCGCGCCGAGTATGCGCGCGGCATCGAGCGGGCGGATTCGTGGGCGACTGACGGCCACAAGTGGTTGAACGTTCCGTACGACAGCGGCATTGCCTTCGTACGCGACTCCGATGCACTCCGCGCATCCATGGCGGTGACGGCGGAATATCTGCCGTCAGCGAGTGAGCATCGCAATCCGTCGGACTTCACGCCCGAGCTGTCTCGGCGCGCTCGTGGCGTCGACGTGTGGGCGGCGCTCCGCGCGCTTGGCCGGAGTGGCGTGACCGAGATGGTCGAACGCTCGTGCCGGCACGCGCGTCGGTTCGGCGAAGCGCTGTCGGCGGCGGGTTATGAAATCTTGAATGACGTCGTGCTCAATCAGGTGCTCGTGTCGTTCGGCGATGCCGAAACGACGCAGCGCGTGATCGCCGGCATTCAGGAGGACGGAACCTGTTGGTGCGGCGGAACGGTCTGGCAGGGCAAGACCGCTATGCGCATCAGCGTCATCGGCTGGAACACCCAGGACGACGACGTCGAACGGAGCATCGCCGCGATGCTGCGCGTTGCCGCGGAGCGCGCAACCGGCGTGATGGCAAACGGGCGGCTGAAGGATTCAGCCGCCCGGGAGAAACTGCCTCAGCCCTAACGCGCGTTCGTCAGTGCGGTCGTACCGCGGGCGCGGCCTTCTTGGCCTTGCGTGCCGCAACGAGCGTGTCGAACTCAGGCTGATCGAGATACGTGACATCGACCCACGCGTGGGCCATTTCGTCGACGGTACGATCGCCCCAGCCAACCCACTGTTTCGGATCGGGATTGTTCGGATTGTCGGCGGTGTTGTCGTGCCACGCGGTGAACACGAGCATCGTTCCTTTGGGGAGGAGCGGCGCCGCCGAGTCGGCGAAGACGTAGTTGACGTGCCACTTCCACTGGAAGTTGTTCACTGAACTCAGAAGTTCGCGCTTGCCGTCAGGATACACCGCTTCCATGGACATCGCCTTGCCGCGCATGTGCATGTGCGGCTGGAAATTTTCGATACGCGCGGGTGCCGGCATGACGTAGAAGTTCTGCGTCATCGTCTTTTCACCAGGCGGAATGTCGAGCTCAGAGCCGCGCGTCACGTCGAACATCCGCAGCACCGTGCGATGCTTTGGAACGTAGCCTTTCGGATACAGGTAGATCGCCATCTCCACCGCTTGATCCTTGATCTCCTGACCGATGGCGAACATGTGAATCTCCCAACGGATCTTTGATCCCGGGAGGAGCAGCTTGCCGGCGTCGGGCGAGAACAGTTCTCCGGTTTTTCCGATCGACCATTCCATGAACAGGCCGGCGCTCATCTGAGCATCGTGCGCGCTGCTCGCCAATCCCATGATGCCGTCTTCCTCGTGCTGCTCGAGCATCGTGAGCACGTGGTGGACGATTTTGCGGCCCTGCGTGCTCGCCGGCCGAATCTCGATGGCGCGAACCCAGCGCGGTTCGGTGATGCCGGTTTCGGTGACGGGACGGAACCACTTGTCCTGCGTGCGCGGCGGCATCGTGAATGCCGGCGACTTGAGCACGAGATCCGGTGCGCCGAGGTCTTTGGCGAACTGCCACTGTGATTGATCGGCGAACTTAACTGGCGGCGGCATGTCTTCCTTCTTGCCTTCTGGCATGCCGCTGTCCATCCAGCGCACGATCGTGGCGATCTGCTCGTCGCTCAAGCTGCGATCGTTCTTGAAATCGTGAATGCCTACGGTCTTGTCGAGGTGCCAAGGTGGCATCACGCGTTCGGTGATGTTCGCTCGAATCTCGCGTGCGTATTCCTTCGTGTCCTTGTACGTGAGGAGCGACATCGGCGCGATCAAGTTTGGCTGATGGCACACCTGACACTTCTGTTGCAGGATCGGCGCGATGTTCTTGGTGAACGTCACGGGCTCATCGGCATGCGTCGTTGGCGCCGGGCTGCCCTGCGGCCGAGCGTTCATTGCGTTCTGCGCAGCAGCGGCGTGGCCGATAGTCGCCATGAGAGAACAGACAACCGCAGCGAATCGCGAGTACCGCGTCAGCATGGAGCTGGTCATCGTGGGTTCCTCATTCCTATGGGCTGACCGTCACCTTCACAAAACCGTTGGACCAGCAGCACTGCGCGTGCCCAGCGCCCGCAATGCCTGACGCATCGTTGGCGCGAACGCGAAGGACGTATTCGCCGGGCTCGCTGAACGTTGCTTGCGTTGCCGCGAGCCCGTCTGCCGCCGCGTTTGCACGCGGGTTGGCGGGTGCGAACGTCACGGTGCCGGGGCCTTGATGCTTGAACCACGTGAGGGTGACTGGGACGTTGCTACGGCTGTCACGAGCGATACTGCCGCCGCCCTTGCCGTCGTCGTGTGCCCAGACATTCACGGGAATCGGTTTACCGACAGTCGCGGTGAGCGGACCGGCTGTGATTCCACCGGGTCCGGCGCCCTCCTGGCCATCGGCGGCGAACTTGAGTCGCGGCGGCGTGTTGCCCGAACCAGCTTCGCCTTCTAGCGCGTCGATTTCCCAATTCGGATGCAGACTGCCCGGGATTGCCCACGTTTTGCCGCGAATCTTTACTGTCCAGACGACCTTTTTATCGCCAAAATCGGCGGGCACGCGCACGGCGAACACTCCCCAGTGACGGCGAGGTTCGAAGTGCGAGGGCTGTCCTTGATTGCGATTTCCTGGCTCGACGAAGTTGTCCGGGCCTACAGGGACTTCGAGCGCCTCTTCGGTGTTTCGGTTGTAGTAGCCGAAAGACAGGCTGAACGTGCCGTCGGGATTCTTGTACCACCCCTCGAAGGCAGGTGTAACGTCCTGCCCCGACGCTTTCAGTGGAGCGAGAGGCCCCTGTGCAGAGGAGGGAGTCGCGAAGGCTGAGCAGAGGGCGAGTACGGCGGCGAGGCTGCAGCGGGCGGGGAAGCGCACCAATCCAATCTCCGTCTACGTTGGCTTGAACCTTTTCCCATTGGCGAGTTCACGCAACCCCCAACGGTCCCGCTCGCCCCCAGGGATCTGTCTTTCGTAGCGCTGCGGCGACGTGTGACGTCACGCGGTAGCCCATGGGTCCCACTCTTACGGGGGAAAATTGCGGTCACCAGCCTCGACCAGGCGAGCAGTACGATTCGCAATCCGGCGTACAAAAATGCGTCGCCCAATTGGGGAACGTTCCCCTCAGCAAGTACGTTAATTGTGGCAATACGCAGGGCAGGCCGAGCGCGGATAGTTACGAACCGATTCTATCCATTACAACGATGGCTCGCTCGAAGGATCAGCAGGGATTTTCGATCGCTAAGAGTCAGCGGGGACGCACCCGCGGTCTACAGCACAAACAACTCTGATGTCGCGCTACATCGCTTTTCTCCGCGCTATCAACGTCGGTGGGCACACCGTCAAGATGAACGTTCTTCGCGGTCTATTCGAAGACCTCGAGCTGCGCAATGTGGAAACGTTCATTGCCAGCGGGAACGTTCTGTTCGACTCGGCAGCGCGAAATATCGCGGCGCTCGAAGAGCGCATTGAGCAGCATCTACAGAAAGAGCTGGGCTACGAGGTCGTAACGTTCATTCGAACGCCCGCGCAGGTCGCGGCCGCTGGCAAATATCTGCCAAAGGCGGCAAAGCGCGGCCCGCAGACGAAGTCGCTCTATGTCGGATTCCTCAAGAGCGCCCCGCCACGCGACGTCGCGGCCAAGGTGCTGACGTTTCAGAACGACATCGACGCGTTCGATTTCCATCAGAACGAGATCTACTGGTCGTCCGCGGCGACCATTGGCACGTCGAAATTCTCCGGGGCGCTCCTGGAGCGCACGATCAAAATGCCCGCGACGTTTCGGAACATCACGACGATTCGACGACTCGCTGCCGGCGGCTGAGCCGCGGGGAGGAGGGAGACGATGGTCGACACGGACACGAACATTCGTCATTCCGAAATTTCGATCGCAGATCGGCGCGCACCCGAAAACGTCTTTCAGGTTCTCGCGAACAATGCGCGTCACCGAACGCTCGGTGAACTGCGGACTACCGCCGTTGGTTGCGGCATCAATGCCGCGGTGATCTGGTGGCGCTACCCCAGTATCTCCTGGCTATCCGCAGGATTCGCGGCGTGTGCTGCGTACGCCGTATGGGGACTGCTCGATCGTTCGGTCGCTGGCGCGGAGGACAGATACGTCGCGAGCGATCGAGTGTCTCTGCTTCGCGATGTCCAGCGCGTCGTGGCCGTGGCTGGAACAAGCGCCGCGTTTTGGGCGCTCGCGCGCTTCATGGCCGCCGCACTCGGCGGATGGCAGCACTGAGTCGTCGTCGACTCAGTGCGCTGTTGGTGTGCCGACCATCCCGACTGGCTCGCCCTTCGTCATCGCTGGCGATACAACGATGTAGAGCACGACGCCGCTGAGCGGCGCACGAACTTCCGCGATCGTTTCGCCGAAGTAGTCCGTGAGCGTTCCGAGCAGCGTGCCCTTCTCGACGTGTTGGTCCGCGACAACCGCGGGATACCAGAGTCCCGTGGCCGGACTCGTGAGAACCTCCGACGGTTCGATCCATATCGGCTTGTCGAGCAGTTCCGCGGTTCCGGGCAGCATTCCGAGATGCCGCATCACGCGAAAGGCGCCCTGGACATTGAGTTCGACCATGTCGTCCGTCGGCACGCCCACACTGCCGGCTTCGGTCGTCACGGCAGGTTTGCCGCGTACGTGTGCGGTGTTCGAACAGAAGACCGACGCGCCAGGATCGCGCGGCCGACCGCGATCGATGACGATGTGGTCGAGACCGAACGCCAACGCGAGGTCACGCGCACGCTCGTCCACCGACTCGTCGAGTCCGAGGTTGTTCCAATACGAATACGGGCGCAGTGATTCGTTGCCGTCGCCGGAATGCATGTCGATGAGGACCTGGCACTGGTCGATCACCTGCGTCGTGATGGCGTGCGCGATTCGCTCGGACGCGGTGCCGTTTGGGCCGCCCGGAAAAACGCGATTGAGATTTTTCTGATCCCACGGCCCGCGATAGATTGTGCGATGAGCGAACGACGGCACGTTCGCGATCTGCACGATGATCACCGTGCCCGTGAGCGATTGCGGATCGAGCTCCGCGCGCACGCGCTGGAGCGCGAGGATTGGCGACGGCTCGGAGCCGTGAATGCCAGCGATCAGCGCGAGCACAGGTCCATCCGTATCGCCTGCAACGATTGTCACCGGGATGCTCGTGGCGTCGTTGCCCTCGCCCGGCACATCGATGAAGCCCGAAATCTTCTCGCCGCGTCGCGCGGCGGCTGTTCCGACAATCAGAGGTTGTGTCACAACAGAAGCGCTCCGCCGTTGATGTCGATCGATGCGCCGTTGATGTATCCGGCGTGCTCCGAGGCCACGAAGCAGATCAGTTCCGCCAATTCGGGTGGTCGGCCCAAACGCCGCGCGGGAAACCCAGCCTTGAGAGTTTCCAAACGTTCGTCCGTTGCGTTCGAGTGAACGAGTTCCGTATCGAACATTCCGGGGCAGACCGCGTTGACGGTGATGCCGTGCGGCCCGAGTTCCTTCGCTGCGGCGCGTGTGAGGCCGAGCAGCCCTGCTTTGGACGCCGAGTAGTGCGCGCCGGCGAGCGTGCTGACACTTCGCCCGGCGGTTGACGAGACGTTGATCACACGGCCGTATCCGCGTTCTCTCATCGACGGGATCGCGGCGTGGAGGCAGAGAAACGCCGCCGTGAGGTTCACGTTCAGCGTCTCGCGCCACTCGTGTTCTGGGATCGCGTCGATCTGGGTGGGATAGGCGACCGCGGCGTTGTTCACGAGAACGTCGAGCTGCCCAAAGCGCTCGACGGTACCAGTGATCATCGCGCGAATTGCGTCTCCGTCGGAGAGATCGGCAGGCGCCGCGATGGCGTTCGGCCCCAGTTCGCGCGCCAGCTCCGCGGCGCGTTCGGGACTGCGCACATTCACCGCGACGGTGGCGCCGAGTTCGAGAAACCGCGTCGCAGTCGCCCGTCCGAGGCCGCGTGAGGCACCGGTGACGAGAACGACGCGGTTGGAGAAATCGTACATGAGGTCAGAGGGTAGGAGATCCGAGCGAGGGAGTATCGGACCTCCAGCCTCGGTCGGCTAGTCGCGTTCGATTGGTGTGACTGTTCGCGCTTGACGGTTGCCCCCGCGAAAGAATACGAGCTCCACATCCGTCCCGATCGATGTTTCGGTGAGGCAGCGATGCAGGTCGTCGACGCTCGTGACGGGCGTATTGCCAACGCTGACGAGCAGATCGCGCGTCGCGAGTCCTGCGCGAGCTGCAGGGCTGTCTGGTTCGATGTTCGTGAGGAGCACGGCGCCCGGAGCGGCGAGATGATACCGATCCGCTTGTCGGCGCGTGAAACGAACCGTCTGACCCGCGATGCCGAGGTATGCACGACGTACGCGCCCGTCCCGAATGAGACGCGACGCCACAAACTCCGCCGTACGCGATGGAATTGCGAAACAGATTCCCTGCGCGCCGGCGATAATTGCGGTGTTCACGCCGATGACTGTGCCGCGGGATGACACGAGCGGGCCGCCAGAGTTACCGGGATTGAGCGCGGCGTCAGTCTGTACGACGCCTTCGATCAAGCGACCGGACTGCGATCGCATCGACCGACCGAGTGCGCTCACGACGCCAGCGGTGACCGTCGCCTGAAAGCCGAGCGGATTGCCGATCGCGATCACGAGCTGCCCGGCGCGCAACATGGATGAGTCGCCCAATACGGCCGATGCCGGCGCCGTGTAGTCGACCTTGAGGACTGCGAGATCAGTGTCTGGATCGTCGCCGACGCGATGCGCAATGTGAGTGCTTCCGTCGCTCAACGTTGCGCGAATGGACGTGGCTCCGTGCACGACGTGGCTATTCGTGAGCAGAAAGCCATCGGGCGTAAAGAAAAACCCAGAGCCCGATCCGGCTGCTTCCTGATTCGTGGTTCGACCGCGCCGGTCTGTGCGCGGCGCGGAGATTTCGAGGTGTACTACAGCGGGTCCAACAGCCTCGACGGCACCAACGATCGCGTTCGAGTAGGCGTCGAGGAGTTCGCCGTCAGTTGCGTGCGCTGGCTGCGCCGCGACGTGGCTGAGCGCCGAGTTCGGTTCGCTCGCCGTGGCGGACCCGTGGGGATCGTTCGCCAATACCAACATGTCCTTCTCCTGGTTCAACCAACTCAGGAAAAGGTACGCTCCCTGGGAAGGTTGAACCGGAGAATGTCGCCACGTACGACCGCGTTACTTGGGCCGCATGCGCGTGTTGATCCACGTCGCGACCGTCTCGAGCGCGGCGGGCGAGACAGTTTCAGGAATGTTCACGTACTCGCTCGGGCTGCCAGTCGTTGCTGTCTGAAAAAGGTGATTCAACCCGGGAAGTTCTACGAGACGGAAATCGCTGTTACCACCGGCCGTCAACGCGGCGCCGATCGCGGAGAGATCCTGCTTGTACGGCACCTGCAGATCGAGCGTGCCGTTCAACGCGAGCACCGGGACGCGAACCTTCTTGAGCGTCGGAACCGGATCGTAGGTGATGAAGTAGCGCATCCATGGCGACATCAGCTGCGCTTGCGCCGCCTGCAACTGCGCAGTCGCGGTGGCCTGCTGGGCCGCCGGCAGGGTTGCTACCATCTTCGCCGATAGCGCGGCGATCTGTGTTGCCGCGGCGGCGGAGTCCTTCGTCGTTTTGAGAACCGCGTACAGTCGACGATTCACTTCTTCGCCCTGTGCGACCGCCGCGTCCGGGACGCCGTTGGCCTTCGCGATCAGCGCTTGCTGGAGCAGAAGAATGGAATCGCCGGGAATTCCCGGACCGGCGAGCAGGACGATGAACGCGACGTCCTTGGAGCGCGCCGCAACCATGGGCGCAATCATCCCGCCTTCGCTATGACCCATCACGCCGATCTTGTCGTGTGCAATCTTCGGCTGCGTGTTGAGGAAGCGCACGGCCGCCTCGGCATCATTGGCAAAGTCGGCGCTCGTAGACGTTGCGAAATTGCCCGTCGATTTCGCCGTACCGCGATCGTCGTAGCGCAGCACCGCGATTCCGCGACGCGACAGGTAGTCGGCCCACACGAGGAAGGGCTTGTGGCCGAGCAGTTCTTCGTTGCGGTCCTGCGCACCGGAGCCGGTCACGAGGACGACAGCAGGGAACGGCCCCGCGCCGGGAGGAATCGTGAGCGTGCCGGCGAGCTTCACGCCAGGCACGGACTCGATCGTCACATCTTGAGCGTCATATGGAAACGGCGGCTTTGGCTCCTGCGGACGAACCAACGTGGGGACGCCGTTGGACCGTCCCATGTTCAACGGCATTGCCATTCCCTGCATGAAGGATCCGTGTAGCGAATCATCCGCGGTCGAGAACACGGCCGTGTACGATGCGGCGCCTCCGCCCAGGGTGACGACCAGCGTATCGCCGTGCATGGTGAGCGACGCCGGGATCTTCGTGTTGCCCTGATCGATGCTCGTCATCTCGCCAGCGAGCGTGCCGTTCGTATTGCGCGTCACGCTGAGTGCGAGTCGCATCTTCATCGCCGGTGTCGCGAGCGAGCCAAGCCAGTTGCCGACGTATCGGTCGGCCGCTTGAGCCACGACCGTAGATGCCGTCGTCGTGACGAGGGTGGCGGCCGTCAATGCGGCACGCAGAGTCATGTTCATATCAGCGGTCACCTGGGCGGGACAGGAGCGCGAACAATCGATAGTTTGTCCGCGGTACGTCACGCATAAAGAGGGGTTATGAAAGCTATATCGGCCATTTTCGGCTGCATCTCGCTGCTGGCGCTCAGCGCCTGTTCGCGCGGTGCGGTCGTTTCGTCTACAAAGCCGGCCCCAGCGGTTGCGTCCGCTGCTGGCCGCCCGTTACCCAACGATATTCGCTGGTTCCGTGTTTCGGCCGAATACCGCGCGCTCGCTCGGCAGGCTTACCAGGTCGCGGAATCGCGTCTTCCGGCGCTCGCCGCCGACCGGCCGCGGAACTCGTGGGCCGTGATCCTCGACGCCGACGAGACGGTGCTTGACAACTCGGAGTACCAGCGGCGCCGGGCGGTGGTCGACAGCGGCTACACGCCGGCGTCGTGGACCGCCTGGGTAAACGAGCGTGCCGCCACGGCAATTCCAGGCGCGCCGGAGTTCACGCGCCGCGTACGGGCGGCCGGTGGGCGCGTGGTCATCGTCACCAACCGCGCACTCGCTGTGTGCGACGCCACCAAGGCGAACCTACAGTCGGCGGGGATCGAGACGGACATGGTCCTTTGTCAGCCGCCCGGTGAGGGCGATAAGAACCCGCGCTTTCAGCGCGTTCTGAACGGGACGGCCGTGCCCGGCACACCGGCGCTCGCCGTTGTGGCGTGGGTTGGTGACAACATTCTCGACTTTCCGGGTATGACTCAGGCCGCGCGCAATGATCCACGCGTGCTTGCCGACTTCGGCGTCCGGTACTTCATTCTCCCGAATCCGATGTACGGGTCGTGGGAGCAGGTTCGGGAGCCCTGACCCGTCGATCGTCACCTTCGCCCAAAGAATCGTGAAATCGATTTCGTTCCGCGCGTCCGCTGTGCTGCTGCCGACGACGGCGTTCGTCGTCGCGCTCGCGTCGTGTACCAAGTCCGACAAGGCGACATCTGGCTCCGCTGATATGGCCGGCGCCGCCGCCGCTGCCGGCGCAATTACCGCGGACGGCCTGCTGCAGCACATCAAAGATCTTTCGGCGGATTCGATGGAGGGCCGTGGCCCGGGAACGCCCGGCGAGACAAAGACCGTCGCGTACATGGAAGGTCAGTTCAAGGCGCTCGGCCTCAAGCCAGGCAATCCGGATGGCTCGTACATCCAGAACGTCGACCTGATCGGATACAAGGCGCATCCTACCGGCTCGTACACGGCCGCCGGCAAAACGATCTCGTTGAAGTATCCCGATGACTTCATCGCGAATTCGCGCCACGAGCGCGCCGAGACGAAGATCGACAATTCAGACGTCGTGTTCGTTGGGTATGGAGTCGTCGCGCCGGAATACGGCTGGGACGATTACAAGGGCGTGGACGTGAAGGGCAAGACGATCCTCATGCTCGTCAACGATCCGCAGATTCGCCTGCCAAACGACACCGCGCTCGATACCGCGATGTTCAAGGGTCGCGCGATGACGTACTACGGTCGATGGACGTACAAGTACGAGATCGCATCGGCAAAGGGCGCGGCGGCGGCGATCATCATCCACGAGACGGGGCCGGCTGGCTATCCGTACGGCGTGGTGAAGGGCAGCAACTCGCAGGAACAGTTCGACGTCCTGTCGCCCGATGCCGAGAAGCGCGTGGCCGTTGAAGGATGGCTGACACTCGACAAGGCGAAGGAGATTCTCTCCGCCGCGGGCCAGAATTTCGATTCTCTAAAGGCCGCAGCGACGAAGAAGGACTTCAAGCCGGTCGCGCTGAACGCGAAGGCGACGTATCACGTGAAGATCGATTCGCGAAAGATTCAGTCGCACAACATCATCGCGAAGCTCGAAGGTACGGACAAGCGAGACGAGAACGTCATCTACACCGCGCACTGGGATCACCTGGGCAAGGATACGACGCTCAAGGGCGATCAGATCTACAATGGTGCAATGGACAACGCGTCGGGAAGCGCGGCGCTGCTGCAGATCGCAAAGGCGTACACGCTGCTCCCTACGCCGCCGCGCCGGTCGGTGATCTTCCTCTCCGTCACGGCGGAAGAGAAGGGACTCGTCGGAACCAAGTACTACGCGACCCATCCGCTGTACGCGCTCGACAAGACGGCCGCCAACATCAACATCGACGGCATCAACCAGTGGGGAAAGACGAGCGACTTCACGGTGATCGGACTCGGCAACTCCACGCTCGATGACGACCTGATCGCCGTGCTCAAGGCCGACAATCGCACGGTTCGTCCAGATGCGGAACCTGAGAAGGGTTTCTACTATCGCTCCGACCACTTCGAGTTTGCGAAGCAGGGCGTGCCCGCGCTCGACACGGACGCCGGCATCGAATTCATCGGAAAGCCGGCCGGTTACGGCATGCAGAAGCGAGACGAGTACACGAACAAGGACTACCACTCCGTGACGGACGAAGTGAAGTCGGATTGGGACTTCGCCGGTGCTGTGCAGGACATGGGAACGCTGTTCAAGGTTGGCTACGGCGTCGCGCAGTCGAACGTGATGCCGACGTGGAAGGCCGGCGTCGAGTTCAAGGCGAAGCGCGATTCGATGATGGCGGGAAGAACCGATTCGCCAAAGTCCGTTGAGCTGAAGAAGCCCTGACCCCAGCAGCCCACGAAGGATCTCGGACTGCGAGTTAGCGGATCTTGCGAAACGGCCGGATGAACCCACGTGGTTCATCCGGCCGTTTCCGTTTAATGTGTTGATCCGTTCCCCACCATCAGCATTTGACCCGCAAGAGAACGACACGCACCGCGAGACGGTGCTGCCGCACGATTGCACCGCGGAATCCATTTTCCAGTCTCCGACACCACTCACATTGAATCGCTTTGCCCTGCTTCTCGCGCCGGCAATCGCTGCCTTGAGCGCGTGCACTGCCGCCGAGGGATCACCAGAGGCCGATGCGGCAACGCCGTCGACCGAACTCGTTGTGCGCGTGCTCGACGTGGGCCAGGGCGACGCGACGCTGATCGAGAACGGTGGTAGCCGGGTGCTGATCGACGGTGGCCCCGAGGCGAGTCGAATGGGTCGGCTACTCGATTCGCTCAGACTCAACAACTCCACGATCGACGTCGTCGTGCTGACGCACCAACACGCCGATCACCTCGTGGGCCTCAGGGCATTGTTCGAAAGTTCGCGTCGCATCAAGGTTCGGTACTTTTTCGAGAACAAGGACCCATACGCCGCGGCGAACCTGCGCCACTTGCGCGATTCGATCAACGCTCGCGTCGCGCGGAAGGAGCTGGTGTATCGCGACACCGATGATCCATGCGCCGACGGGACGCCGATCTGTACGATCACGATGAAGGGTGGCGCCAAGTTGCACATCATGCGTCCGATGCCGAATGGCGAGAATCCCAACGATCGATCCGTTCCGATCAAGCTCGTCGGCCCGGACTCAGCATCGTTCACGATGTGGTTGGCCGGCGACGCCGAGCAGGACGCGATCAACTGGTTTCTTGGCGACGCGCACTATGACGTTAATCCGGGAATGCGCGTCGACGTGCTCAAAGCCGATCATCACGGCAGCTGCAACGGAATGACAGAAGCATATCTCGACGCGACCCACCCGACGTTCGCGACGGCATCGGTGGCGGATATCAACAGCTACCATCACATGCACGCGCAGGCCAAGGCGCGGTATCGTGCTCATCACATCGATTGGTATCGTACGGATCAGAACGGTACGATCGAATTTCGCAGTCCGGGAACGCTGGGCGGGAATTTCACCGTTGCGGTGAGGCGCGGCGCGCGCGATCTCTCAGGGGCGTCCGACAAACGGTCGACGCAGGCGGAGTGCAACCCGGTCCCGTAACAATGCGCAACGGCCAACATCGCTGGGTGGTCGACTCGATCGAAGAAAACGCGGCAGCGATCGAAGTCGACGGTGGACATGTGATCACACTGCCGCGCTGGCTCATCCCCGACGGCGCGAAGGAGGGCGACGTGCTGACCGTCGCCCACGATCGCCCGACGAAGGGGCAGGAGTCGACGCTCACGATCGTCGTCGACGCGGCCGCAACGAAGAAGGCGCTGGCCGAGTCGGCCGCTCAGGTGAAAAAAGTACCGCCGGTGAAGGACACCGGCGGCGACATCATTCTCTGACTTCGGCCGGCGAACTGATTTTTGGCAGGCCCGCTTCGATCTCGCGGCGATGCGGTTCGAGCCAGGGTGGTAGCACGAGCTGTTCGCCGAGGTGCTCGAGCTCTTCGTCGGCGGTAAAGCCCGGACCGTCGGTCGCGAGCTCGAACAGCACGCCGCCCGGCTCGAGGAAGTACACCGACTTGAACCAGAAGCGATCGATGACTTCTGTCGGTCGGCGGTGCGCCTGCTCGATCTTTTCACGAACTCTCAATTCAACGGCGTCGTCGGCTACGCGCCACGCGACGTGATGCATCGTTCCGATGCCCCACGCGCCGCGCGCTGAATCAGGCATCGCGCGTAGTTCGATGTGTTTGCCGGAGCCGCCGCCGGCGACGCCGTAGCGATGCCAGCCGTCTTCCTCGCCGTAGTCGCTGAAGCCGAGCACTCCCGTGAGGAACGTTGCCGTCGACTCGACCTCGCGCTCCCACGCGCGCACCGCGTGCAACCCGATGACCTGTCGGTCCGCGGGGACGGGACTCTTGTCCCATGCACGAAAGAGTCGTTCGTCGTTCGTTTCCACGAGCGCGAGTCGCTGGCCGTGCGGATCGACGAGCACGATCGCGCGCTCGCCACGTCGCGTCTCGGTGCCCGTGACGTTCGCGCCGCCCTGCGTGAGCCGCGTATGCCAGTAGTCGAAGCTGCCGCCGGGAATCGCCAGCGCGATCTCGACGCCGAGTCCATGCCCGAGCCGACCGGGCGCAGAATTTCGGAAGGGAAAGAACGTCAGGTCCGTTCCCGGATTTCCGTCGGCGTCGGCGTAGAACAGGTGGTACGTGCCCGGATCGTCTTGATTGACGCTCTTTTTCACCAGCCGCATGCCGAGCAGGCCGGTGTAAAAATCGAGGTTTTCCTGCGGATCGCCGCAGATGGCGGTGATGTGATGAATGCCGGTGATGTCTGACATCGTAGTCTCAGTCGTCGAGTGCTGTGGCGCTCACGATCGCAGTGCCGTCGTCGCGATAATGTACCGAGACGCGCCAGGGCTGACAGCAGACCTGGCAGTCTTCGACGTAGTCCTGAACGTCGCCGCTGCCGGGATCGAGTGATACTGAATTTTCCTCGCCGCAATAGGGGCAGAGGACCGTGCCGGCCGTGTCCGCTGTGCCGTCGCCGAGCGGAAAGTCGCGGTCGAGGTCGAAGTCGTCGTCGGGGAGCATCATAAAGAGGAAGGTATTGATGGTGGGGAGGTCTGAGGTCTGAGGCGCCCGCCTTCCTTCCCCGGACCGACTTAATTACCACCAATGTCCGACCTGCTCGCCGCCCGCACCCAGATGGCGCTGTCCCTCGGCTTCCACATCATCTTCGCCGAGATCGGCATTGCCATGCCGTTGCTCATGGTGTTCGCCGAATGGCGATGGCGACGAACCGGCGACGACGTGTATCTGCATCTCGCGAAACGCTGGGCAAAGGGAAGCGCGATTCTGTTTGCCGTCGGCGCGGTGTCCGGCACCGTTCTGTCGTTCGAGCTCGGACTCCTCTGGCCGCGGTTCATGCAGTTCGCCGGGCCAATCATCGGCATGCCGTTTTCCCTCGAGGGTTTTGCCTTTTTCACCGAAGCAATCTTCCTCGGCGTCTATCTCTACGGGTGGGACCGAATCTCGGGGCGTGCGCATCTCGCGGCCGGTGCGATCGTCGCCATCAGCGGCGCCGCGTCCGCGGTGTTCGTCGTCATGGTCAACGCGTGGATGAACACGCCCACGGGCCTCACGATGGTCGACGGTCGCATGGTCGACCTCGATCCGATCGCGGGCATGTTCAATCCGTCGACGTTTCAGCAGGCGTTGCACATGCTGCTCGCGGCGTATGCGGCGACCGGACTCGCCGTCGCTGGAATACACGCGGCAGTGCTGCTCAAGAAACACGACACGCCCTTTCATCGACGCGCGATGACTATCGCGCTCATGGTCGGCGTACCTGCCGCGCTACTGCAGCCGCTGTCGGGCGACATCAGTGCGCGTGCGGTCGCAGCGTGGCAACCGGTCAAACTCGCCGCGCTCGAAGCGCAATTCGAAACGCAGCGTGGCGCGCCTCTTCGGATCGGTGGAATTCCCGACTTGGGCGCCAAGAAGACCAGATTCTCGATCGAGATTCCGCGCGGACTCTCGTTCCTCGCGTATCACGACTTCAACGCCGAGGTGCGCGGGCTCGACGCGGTGGCGCCGGAACTGTGGCCGCCGATTCTCCCGGTGCACTTCGGATTTCAAGTCATGGTCGGGCTCGGGACGATGATGGCCGCGGTCTGCCTCGTCGTCGTCGTGCTGACGATTAGAGGAAAGTCATTGTTCGAACGACGTTGGATCCTCTGGGCACTCGCGATCATCGCACCCTTTGGGTTCATCGCAACAGAAGCCGGGTGGACGGTCACCGAAGTTGGGCGACAGCCTTGGACGGTGCAGGGAATCCTGCGCACGGCTGACGCGGTGACGCCAATGCCGGGACTCATCGTCCCAATGCTGCTCTTCGGCTTTCTGTACCTCGGACTCGGCGCGATTGTCGTGTTTCTCATCGCGTCGATCGTGAAGGAGACGACGTGACGAGCCTCAGCGCCTTCTTCGCATCGATCGGCATGCCGGAAATCGTCGCCGGCATCATGGTGCTCGCGCTCAACGCCTATGTGCTCATGGGCGGCGCGGACTTCGGTGGCGGTGTGTGGGACCTGCTCGCCAGCAGGCGTCGTCGCGACGAACAGCGCGAGTTGATCGCCAACTCGATTGCGCCGATCTGGGAAGCGAACCATGTCTGGCTGATCGTCGTGGTCGTCCTGCTGTTCACTGCGTTTCCGCTGGCGTTCGGTGTGGTGAGCGTCGTGCTACACATTCCGCTGACGATCATGCTGATCGGGATCGTGATGCGCGGGTCGGCGTTCGTGTTCAGGAGTTATGGCAAACCGTCGCCGCGAGTTCGGCAGCGTTGGGGCAACGCATTCGCCAGCGCGAGCATCGCTACACCAATTCTGCTTGGCACTGTTATCGGTGCCGTTGCGAGCGGTTCGGTTGCCGATGCGTCGACGCGTGTTTCGACTGGGTCGTTCGCCGGCGTCTACGTATCACCGTGGTTGGCGCCCTTTCCGCTCGCCGTTGGCGGCTTTGCGCTCGCGCTCTTTGCGTATCTCGCCGCCGTGTATCTCACGATCGAGGCGCGCGACGACCGGCTGCGCGAAGACTTCCGCGCGCGTGCACTCGTGTCGGCGTTGCTCGTGTTCGTCTTCGCCGCGCTCGCGCTACTTCTTGCGCGCGTCTGGGCGCCACGCGTCGCTGCCGGAGTGATGGAGTCGCCCTGGTCCATGCTGTTGCACGTCTGCACGGCAGCTTCGGCGATCACAGCAATCGCGGCGCTGTGGACGCGACGATATCAACTCGCGCGGATCGCCGCGGCTGCGCAGGTGAGCTTCATTCTTTGGGGCTGGGCCCTATCGCAGTATCCGTACATCCTTCCAGGCACGCTGACGATTCGTCAGGCGGCCGCGCCGACCGTTACGCTCCGACTCCTTCTCATCGGGTTGTCGGGCGGAGCGGTCATTCTAATTCCCTCATTGCGGTATCTCTTCCGCACCTTCGCTGGACGAGCGGCGGAAACGCACTAGGGCTGGCGAATCAACGCGCGGACGACACCGAGCAGTGCGGTGGGAAGTTGTTCGGGACGCTGAACAATCGTGTGACCCGAGCGCCCGAAAATTCGCGGCAGATATTCCGATGCGTCGCGGTCAACGGTGAGGCAGAACGGATATACGCCCGAAGCGCGCGCCTCCATGATCGCCTGTCGCGAATCTTCGACGCCATACGGACCTTGATATCGGTCCACGTCATTCGGACGACCGTCGGACAGTATCAAAAGCAATCGATGGCCGGCCGTCTGTCGCGCGAGTTGATGCGTTGCGTGTCGAACCGCGGCGCCGAGGCGAGTGAATCCGCCCGGGTTCAATCCGGCAATACGCTTGCGCACCGTCTCGCCGCTCCGCTCGGAGAAATCCTTCACGGTCGTGACCTTCACGTTCGACGCGTTCTTTCCGGCGAATGCGTACACCGCGTACAAATCGCCGAGTGCATCGAGTGCTTCACCGGCCAGCAGTAGTGCGATTTTCTCGAGATCAATGATGCGAAGCTCAGGCGTAACTCCGGCTTCGGTCGAACCGCTGACATCCGCGAGCAGCGCGAGCGCCAATCCGCGACGCGCCGGCCGCGCATCCAGGTAGAGGCGATCGTCCGGCGTGTCGCCAACGCGTCGATCGACGATTGCCGCGACGCAGGCCGCGATGTCGAGGTCGTCGCCCGACCGCTGGCGCGTCAATAGTGTGCGACGTGCGCGCAGGCGTTCGAACTGCGTTCGAATGCGCCGAACCAGCGCGCCGTGCCGGTGCAGCGTGTTCATCGACCACAGATGATCGCCGAGCTCTGGTTCGTGCAGGCGAACTGTTGCTGCGCGGCGAATGTACGCGCCAGCGTCGGAATCCCACTCGTCGTACACGACGTCGCCTGGCAGCACGCGAGCAGTGTCTTCGTCGACGATCTGTAACTCGTCGTCGCCGACGACAATGCCGCGAGTACCCTGGATGGATTTCGGCGAATCGAGATGGGACCACGGCTCGCCAGTGCCGTCCTCAGGACGGCCACCCATGTTCGAATCGTCGCTCTCCTCGCTCGGGGGCGCTTTGGCGTCCGGCATCGTTTCCGCCGATTTCGCCGATTGGTCCTCGGCGATGCCTGCACCCTCGCGGGTCGCCACTCGGCGAAGCACGTTTCCCCAGAAGAGCGCCATCGGCAATCCGCGATACGCGCCGCCCGTGAGACGAAGGCTTAGCGCCATCTTCTTTGCCCAAGCCAGCGAGGCGGCCGGATCATTCGGTAGATCGACGTCCGACGTTTCCTCGCTCGGTCGCGCAAGCGTTTTACGAACGAGATGTTCGACGTCCCGCTCTTGCCGAGTGAGTCGCTGAATGCGCGGGCGTCGACTGAGCGACGCCAGTCGCTCGCTGGCGAGCGTCTCGTTCATGCCGGGCATCGCGCGCGAGATACGCGCGTCGACGACCGCGGCCTCTCGCATGAGATACAGGTCGTGCTCGAGCTGGTCGGTGAATGGCGCGTGAGTCGCTGTTCCGCGTTCCAATCGTTCGGCCTGTTCGACCGCTAGCAGTCGGTATCGCGCAATCGCGGCGTCGACGCCCTCGCGCGCACTGAGGCTCGCGGGAAGATGAATCGCTTCGCCGTCGACGCCTGGCGTGGACTCGCGCGCTCTCGGATCCAGTCGTACGAACTTCAACGTGCGCGCGAGCCAATTCTTCGGCGCATCGTCCACCATCGTGATCTGAATCGGCCGACCGTACATCGCTGTGAGCATCAGATCGAGGCGTCGCTGCACGTGATCGAGTGGCAGCGTCGGCCGGCGCAGGCTCACGACTGCGCGCAGCCGATCGCCTGTGCGCGCGATCGTGTATCGTCCCTTGATCGTCAACCGCCGTCCGGCGGCGAGCCATTGCCGCACTACAGCATCGCCGCGACGAGGTCGGAAATCGCGCCGACCAGGTCAGGATCGTCGGTAAGCGGTCCCACGAGCGCCGAGCGACACGCCTCGTGCGCAGGAATGCCGTCGGCGATGAGCCGTGCCGCGGATACGAGGATGCGCGTCCCTGGTCCTTCGGCCAATCCTTGCTCCTTGAGACGCCGAATGCGATGCGCCAGCTCGACGAGACCCACGGCCGTCGACTTCTTCACGCCGCTTTCATGCGCAACGATCTCTGCTTCGGCGGAGAGCGACGGAAAGTCGAAGTCGATCGTGACGAAGCGCTGCCGCGTGCTCGGCTTGAGATCCTTGATGGCGTGTTGGTAGCCGGGATTGTATGAGATTACTAACTGGAAACCCTGCGCCGCTTCGATGAGCTCGCCCGTCTTCTCGATCGGGAGAATGCGCCGATCGTCGGTGAGTGGGTGGATGACGACCACCGTGTCCTGACGTGCTTCGACGACTTCGTCGAGGTAGCAGATGGCGCCGTGACGCGCCGCGGTCGTCAGCGGGCCGTCGACCCAGATCGTCTCGTCGCCGCGAATGAGGTAGCGGCCGGTGAGATCGCTCGCCGACAGGTCGTCGTGGCAGGCGATCGTCACGAGCGGACGATTGAGCTTGTGGGCCATGTGCTCGATGAAGCGCGTCTTGCCGCAACCTGTTGGACCCTTGAGCATCACGGGCAGGCCGCGTTCGTGGCAGCGCGTGAACACCGAGACTTCGTTTGCCGTGGGCAGATAGTACGGCTCGCGTGGGAACCAACGGACGCCATGTTCCAGCGACAGCGTCGAGTTCAGGGGCGCCGGGCGGCTTGGCAATACTGACATCGATCTCCTGAGTGGTGGTTCGAGGAGCGAATGATGAGCGCGGCTCAGGGAGCCACGCCAGCGTTCTAACCGGCTTCTGACACACCCTGCGCATTCTCTTACGACTCGACCGGCAGTTGAGTTCCCCTTACGGGGCGGCAGGGCCGGCGGCAGCTTTCGGCATGAATCGACGCGACTTCAACTCTCTCGTGCTTGGCGGCCTAGCCGCGAGCGCCGTGCCGCGACGCTGGACCTGGCCGCAGGCCGATCTCCGCGTGAATGGAGACCGTATCAACGCCCACCTTACGGCCCTCGGCGAGTTCGGGAAGAACCCGCAGGGCGGCGTGTCGCGCGTTGCGTATAGCGACGCGGATCGAGCCGCGCGTGCGGTTGTGCTCGACTGGATGCGAGCCGCCAAGCTCGAGCCGACGATCGACTTCGCCGGAAACATCATTGGACGGCGCGCGGGCAAAGATGCGTCGCTCAAGCCGCTGCTCTTCGGCTCACACATCGACTCGGTGCCCGAGGGTGGCAACTACGACGGCAACCTCGGCTCGACGGCGGCGATCGAGGTGGCGCAGACGTTCGCCGAGCACAACGTGGTGACCCGACATCCGATCGAGGTCGTCGTCTGGCAGAACGAAGAGGGTGGACTGTATGGCAGCCGGTCGGTGAGCGGCCAGGTCACACCAGTCGAGCTCAAGACAGTGTCGAACAGTGGAAAGACAGTGGAGCAGGGCATCGCCTTCATTGGCGGCGATGTCTCGAAGCTGAGTCAGGTGAAGCGACAGAAGGGCTCGATCGCGGGCTATCTCGAGCTCCATATCGAGCAGGGCGGTACGCTCGAAGCCGACAAGATCGACATCGGAGTCGTCGAAGGAATCGTCGGCATCAAGCAATGGGAGGCCACCGTCACCGGCTTTGCGAATCACGCCGGCACGACGCCGATGAATCAGCGTCACGACGCGCTGCTTGCTGCCGCAAAATTCGTGGAGATGGTGAACCGCGTCGTGCGTAGTATGCCCGGTCGACAGGTGGGCACCGTCGGCCGAATTCAGGCCTATCCCGGCGCACCGAATGTGATTCCTGGCAAAGTCGTGTGCACGCTCGAACTGCGCGACCTCGACGATGCGAAGATCGACAAGCTGTTCACGCAAGTCCGTGCCGAGGCAACGAAAATCGGCGCCGAGAACGGGACGCAGTTCGCCTTCGTCGATCTGCATTCGAACATCGCAGCGCCAAGCGATCCGCGTATGCGCGCCATTATCGGCGACTCAGCGAAGGCGCTCGGGCTAACGTCGCGCGTGATGCCGAGCGGTGCAGGCCACGATGCGCAGTCGATGGCGCAGCTCGGTCCGATGGGAATGATCTTCATTCCGAGCGTCGGCGGGATCAGTCATTCGCCGAAAGAGTTCTCGAAGCCGGCGGACATCGTGAACGGCGCAAACGTGCTGCTGAAAGCCGTTCTTGCTGCGGATCAGGCGCTCGCTTAACGACGAGGCCACGAGGACCAACGGTAAACAGCAGACGGATTGAACGAATTTCGCGAACGAAACGGAAACTGCATCTCGAGGCTTGGAGGAACGCAGTTCTCGAGTCAGCTTGTTCCGTTAATTCAGCGAAATCCGTCAATCCGTGCTGCTGTTCTCATGGTCATCGTGACTGATTGGTCGTGTCCCTCGCGTTGACCAGCCGTCACGAACCTCAGGCTGGCGCGAGTGCCAGAACGCGCAACGGACTTCCGCTCCCCTTCACGATTTTGAGCGGCGCCGCGATTGCAATTGCCCCGGTAGCCGGCAGCTGATCGAGATTGCGTAGGCTGGCGAGTCCGAACTTTCCTGCGCCGTGCATCGTGGAGTGATTGGGAAAGGGTGGATCGAACATTCCCGCCTGACCCGCATCGGTCCCGACCGTCTCGACGCCGACACCGAGCACGTCGCGATCGTGCGCGAGCAATTCCGATGTGCTCTTGTGGAAGCCCGGGCTGTGTGGTCCGTCGCCGCGCACGTTGAGAAAAGAGTCCGCGTCGGTGCGCTTGCTCCAGTCGGTGCGAAGAAAGACCCACGCATTCTTCGGGATTCGACCGTTCGTTTTCTCCCATGCGGCAACATGATCTGGCATGAGGAGGAAATCCTCATTGGCCGCCACCTCGCGCGTCACGTCGATCACGCACGCGGGGCCAACGAATCGGCGCGCGGGAATCGTGTCGCAGGTGTTATCGGGCAGATCCTTGCCCGTGATCCAGTGTACCGGCGCGTCGAAGTGCGTGCCGGTGTGCTCGCCCAGGTGGAGAATGTTCCAATACCACGCCGGTCCCTTGTCGTCGAAGCACGAAATGACCTCGACGCTGAGTCCGGGCGACGCGCCGAACTGCGGCGGAAGCCCGATGACGGGCGTCTCCGGCCCGAGAGGCGACGTGAGATCGACGACCTTCACCGAGCCGGTGTTGAGTGCGTCGGCGAGCTGAATGAGCAGCGACATGGCGATTCTCCGAAAGGTCCTAGGAGCGCGACTTCAGGTATCGCGCGAATTGATATCGATTCTCTAACAGCGATAGATCGGTCACGTACCCAGACGGTCCTACGGCTTCGACCTTCGCCACGATGGTCGTCAACTCATTCGCGGCGCGAGCGTCGTCGAACGCGGCAACGAAAGCATCGATGTCATGCACGGTTGTCGTTCGCGGAACTCCCGCCGCGGCAGCCATACCAGCGATGTCGCTGCCCGTCGACGTCGCCGTCGGGAATCCGCCGACCGACAGCAGACTCTCGTTATCGAACACGACATGAATGAGGTTCTTCGGCCGGTATCGCGCGAGCGTCGTCAGTCCGCCGAGGTTCATGAGGATCGAACCGTCGCCGTCGAACACGACGACGGGAATCTCCGGGCGGCTGAGGGCGATGCCGAGTCCCATCGACGACGCGAGTCCCATCGCGTGTTGCAGATAGAAGAAATTCTGCTGATGTCCGATCGACTGGAGCTCAGCGGCGACGGCACCCATGATCGTGACGACCGCGCAGCCCTCGAGCTTGGAATAGACGGCCTTCATCGCGTCTACGCGCTTCATGCGTCCTCCCACATCAGATCGCGGCAGAGGAGCACCGCAACGGGACGGCTGGCCGAATACGCGAGCGTCTGTGCCTGATGCATGCGCTTCGCCACATGATCGCGCGAGTCGAGTCGGATGCGCGGAATACGCAGCGCGTCGAGTACGTGCTCGGTGACGCCACCGCCTTCCGTCTGCCACGGATCCCGCTCGCCGAACTCGCCGCGATGGCTGATCAACATGAGCAGGGGAATTCGATAGAGCTGCGCGCACGACACGATGCCGTTCACCGACGCGAGAAAGCCGTGGTTCTGCATCAGCATCGCCGACTTCACACCAGAAAGGTGCGCGCCCGCCGAGATGCCGACGCCCTCCTCCTCCTTTGCGAGGCGGACGAGTGTCATCTCGGGATCGTCTTCCGACATGCGAATGAGATGGACGAGCCACGTTTCCGGCAGCGCCGATACAACGCGCACGCCGATGTCCTTGAGTGACTCGTAGATCAGTTTGGAGCTTGTAACTGAAACGGGCATGATGCCTCGTGAACGATCAGACTGCCGTGACCTTGTTGAAAACGCTCGACAGCAGCCACCACACTCCGGTGCCGCCGATGATCACCGGAATACCGAAGCGAATCCAGTAGTACAACCAGATCGGAGCGGCCGCTTCGCCCTGTGGACCCAACTGCCGCAGCGCGTCCGAACGCTTGATGCACCAGCCAACAGTGAGCACCGCGACGAGCGATCCAAGCGTCTGCATTCCCGACCCGAACGTGAGATCCCACGGGACGAAGATTGCGTTGTTGATCGTCGGCGGTATTGCCAAAATGAACACCGCGGCCGAAACGATCCAGACCGCCCGACTGCGGGTGAATCTCGTGTTGTCGGTCAGCCCGGCGGTGAGCACCTCGAATGCACCGACGTCGGAGAGATAGCCCGCGCCGAACAGGCCGACGAAGAAAAGACACCCGAACAGCGCCCCGAAGGGCATTGCAGCGAATGCCTTTGGCAATGTCGCGAAGATCAAGCCCGGACCCGACGTCGGTTCGAGTCCGAGCGCGAAGACGGCAGGGATGATGGCGAATCCGCACAGCAGCGCGGATCCGGTATCACCAATCACCGTCCAGATCGCCGGCTCGGCCAGACTTTCCTTGCCGTCGAGATACGATCCGTAGACGACCATGAACGTTCCGCCGAGCGACAGCGAAAAGATCGCGTGTCCGATGGCGGCGACCATGACGGCCGGCGTGAGGTCGGCAAAGCGAAACTTCAGAATGTACCAGCGCACGCCTTCCATCGCACCCGGGAGCGTGAGCGATCGCACCATGAGCACGAGGATCACGATCATCAGCGTGGGCAAGACGATCTTGCTCGCGCGTTCGATGCCGCCCCGCAGGCCTTTGATCACGACGAGCGCACAGGTGAGGATGACCACGCCGGTGCAGATCAACTGCAACACGAAGCTCTTCGCGTTGAAGCCGGTGTCGGGGGGTAGGATCGCCGATGGATCGAGCGGGATGTGCAGGCCGATCGCGAGCTGTCCGACCGCGTAGTACAACACCCAGCCGATGACGGCGGTGTAATAGCCTGTCGCCGCGATCACGACGACGAAGAAGAACCAACCGACGAACGTTCCGAAGGGCAGTCCGCCAAGGGCAAACGCCCC
This sequence comes from Leucogemmata humicola, assembly GCF_055379415.1. Classification (NCBI taxonomy): domain Bacteria; kingdom Pseudomonadati; phylum Gemmatimonadota; class Gemmatimonadia; order Gemmatimonadales; family Gemmatimonadaceae; genus Leucogemmata; species Leucogemmata humicola. The sequence continues at coordinate 3,975,004 of NZ_AP040875.1, read as the reverse complement.
GACTGGCCCGCGGCGTGTGAATCGGCCCAGCGCAAACTCGGCCATGAGCGCCGGAACGCCGATTACCACCGAAACGAGAATGTAGAAGAGCACGAACGCCGCGCCGCCGAACTTTCCGACCATGTACGGGAAGCGCCACACATTCCCGAGGCCGATGGCGACACCGATGATCGTCGCCAGCGTGCCAATGCGCGAGGCGAACGTCTCGCGCGGCTTGCTCGAGTCGTTCACGCCGATCCGACGGAGTCGGCCAGCACGTCGAGCGCCGTGTCCACGTCGACGAGGGAGTTGTAGAAGTGTGGCGCCAGTCGAATCACGGGTCCGCGTGCCGACGGCAGAACGCCGCGCTTCCGCATCGCCACCTCGACGGCGTGCGAATCAGCCACGACGAACGCAGTCGTCGACGTCTTTCGAGCCATATCGGCCGTTCCGTGAAGGGTGAGGCCACGTTCGCGTCCACCGTCGATCAAACGGCGGCCTAGTACTTCCAACCAGGCGCGGATGCGATCGGGGCCAACGTCGTTGATGATCGACATCCCCGCTCGCGAGATATACGCATTGGCGACCGGAGGCGTTCCCGTGTCGAACCGCGCGGCTGTCGGCGCCCAGTCGAGTTGCTTGACTTGAAAGGCAAACGGATTGGCGCGACCAAACCATCCGGTGATCGTTGGTGCAAGCCGATCGACGAGCTCACGCCGGACGTACAGAAACGCGATTCCGGGAATGCCCATGAGGAATTTCAGATTCCCCGCCGCGAGAAAGTCGACATCCATGGCGCGTACGTCCACGGGCAGCGTGCCGAGCGTCTGATAGGCATCGACATAGAGCAAGGCGCCGGCATCGTGCACGCGCTTGGCGAGCCGAGGAATGTCTTGGGTGAAACCGTTCAGGTAGTAGCCGTGACAGGCCGAGACGATCGCTGTGCGGTCGTCGACGAGCGTGTCGTATGCAGCGGGTTGGATCTCGCCATTCACGACTGGAACCCACGTCACCTGCGCTCCATGTCGTTCCTGTGCGAGCCAGACGTGTCCGATCGTCGGAAACTCGGCTTCGGTCACCACGACGCGCCGGCGCGCTCCCGAGAAATCGAGTGCGCTGGCGACGGCACTTGTTGCCTCGGAAACTGAACTGAACACCGCGATCTCGTCGGCAGTCGCGTTGATCAGCCGCGCGAATTCCTGCTTCGCGAGGTTGACCTCGTCGACCCACGCATCCCAGTCCATGCCGCTCTGATTCCACGACTCCAAATACCGCTCGGCCGCCGCGCGCGTGACGTCAGTCTGCGGCGCTTGAGAGCAGTTGTTCATCGGAATGAGCGTCGCCAGGAGAGGGATGCGACGACGCCAAGCTTCGAGCGCGGGAGGGTGGATCAAGGGCGTGAGGCGGGGCGCGGGCCGCGAAAAACGTGCGGCGGGGCGCGTGCGGCGTTCGGCGAACAGCGTGACGCGTTAGGAGTACGCTGAATCTACGTGCCAGTCAAGCCGACGGCGCCCGCCGCCCGCCGTACGCCTCACGCCTCGCCCTACCTCGACGTCTGAATCACGTCGTAGTATTGCGTCAACTTCCCATCGTTGAACGCACGCACCTGATCGAGTATCGACGCCAGCATCTGCTGGCTCCGCATGTACGGCCCAAACGTCGGTCCTCGACCGTAGCTCATGCCGTTGAACACCGATCGAATGAACGTGCTGCTCGAATCGAGCGGCAGCATGCCGGCGTTCGTATAGAACTTCTTCCAGTTGTCCGGATCCTGAAACAGATACTGCTCCACGTTCGACAAATAGAACGCCGTGACCGACGCCTTGTGCTCCTTGAGGAAGTCGCTCACCGAGCGAATTGCCTTCGACCCGGCGAAGTCACCGACGATCGGCACGAGCAGATTGTTCAGCTCCACGTCTTTGAGCGTTCGGAAGTTCGCCTCCGTCGCCATGTAGCTCCGGTGAACGCGATCGCTGTCCGTCTCCATCTGCAGCGTCGCGTAGCTCGGCATCATGCCGCGCCCGTAACCGCCACCGCGACCCGCCGACGTGTTGTAGGTGATGTCGGGACCGGAGCTCACGAAGGATTCGTACACGTACGCGATCGTGCTCAGATCTTCCTCGGACAGCTTGAACCCGTGACGGTGTGTGAGCGTTTCACGAATCGACGTGATGTTCTTACGGAAACGCGCACTGTCTGGTGGCGATGTCGCGAACGCTGTGAAAATCGCTTCAGGTGTCGATGTCGTGTCGAGGCCGTTCGGTCGAGGACGCGAGAACAGGCGTGACACAAAATCGGCGCGGTCGGTCGACTGCTCGATGAGCGCCTTGTACATCAGGTGCGTCAGCATGTTCTGCCGGCGAATGTCGAAGACGAAGGCAATCTTCGGCTTCAACGCCACGATGTACGTGAAGTTCTGGTCGGGTCCGACGCCCAAGTACACGCCGCCGACTTTGGTCGTGCGTTGCAACTCGGGAATCACCCACTGCAGCGTCGTCTCGTTCGACACGAGATTTTCCGAGCGAAAGTATCCGTTCGCTTCGGAGTAGTCGGTCACCAATCGCCAGAACGTACTGTCGGCGAGTTTGGCGGGAATGCTCGGAGCGGTAGGTATACTCTGAGCGGCGACAGGCGCGCGCGGCGCGGCAAACGAAACTGCCGTCGCGAGAAGTAGCGCTTTTCGAATCATGCGAGTTCGCGGGAAGCGGGAAGCAGCACCGACGATTAGGGAACGTTGTCTACAGATGAGAACGGGGGGAAGAGGCCTTCGCCCCTTCCCCCCGTTCCGCATTCCGCGCGCCGCGACCCATCACTCCCCACCCGTCCGCCTCACCCGTCCCCACTCACGACACGCCGCATATCGCTACTGCCAGGTCAGATCGAAATCGTAGTAGCCGTAGCCGCCCTGCTGATCCTTCACGCGAATCACGGTCGTGTAGCCATTCCATGAACTCGGCTGCTGAATCACCGACACCGAGCCGCGTCCCTGATTCTGCGTCACCATCATCTGCGCGTTCGACCGCGGCATTGACGCATTGCCATTCGTTGCGCGGATGCTCGTCGGCTGCGCGCCGTGAACCGTGCGGTATTCGATGCGTCCGTTCTGCAGACGAATCTCCAGCTCGTCGTCGACGTTCCCGCTCCAGTGCATCACGCTGCCGTACTGTCCGTTCTGGCCGTACTGTCCATTCTGCCCGTTCCGATCGCGACCGCGGTTGGGATAGTTGTCGTCGTCACGATCGCGATTGGGGTAACCGTCGCGATCGCGTGGGTACACCGCGCCGCTATTCGAGTAGCCGTTGTCCTCCCAATACGCCGCGAGACGATAGTTGTCGGAACCGCTTCGCGAATCGACCACGCGCACGACCGTTTGATAGTTATTGCGCGCCGTCGGCTGTTCGATCACGTCGACGTCGCCTCGGCCGTCGACCAGCCGAACCACAACGTGGCCGTCTTGACGCGGGATCGACGAGAACGTTCTCGCGCGTTCAGCGCGCGGCTCCGTGCGGCCGATGTCGTTCGTCCAGACTTGGCCGCCGCGCATCACGATCTGCTTCTCGCGGTCGACGGAGCCAGTCCACTCGAAGAGTTCGCGTCCCTGACTCGGCGCCTGTCTGCCGAACTGCGCCATCGCCATTGGCGCCGCAGCGACCACCGCTACTGTCGCGAAAGGAACCGACTGCCGAATCCAACGAAACATTGTCATAACACCGCTCCTTGGTGAGCCGATCGCGTCCATCACGATCGATGCTTCGGCCACAAGGAAAAGCAGCGGTTGTGCCGGTTTTGGCCTGCGCGTGTGCCGCCCGGACTGGTGCGTCGCAAATGCCCGATCCATCGGCGGTTGCGAGGTTGGGTTCGCCGAAAACGAGCCGGCACAAAGTGACGAACGACACACTTCGTGTCTCGAAACTGTCCGCAACGCTGGACAATGCCGCGTCCGATGCGTGGGACGGACGCGCCCGCCTCTAGCACGTCGCCGTGGCCGGTCGCACGTTTCCGGCGATATGCTCTCACGATCGATCACTCCACTGCACGCGACTGCGCTCGTCGTCGGTATTATCATCGGCGCGTCGATCTTTGTGCAGCCGTCCGTCATCACGGGCGCGGTGCCTACGGTCGGCGGAGTGTATTCCGTTTGGATCGTCTCAGGAATTCTCACGCTGTTCGGTGCGCTCATCGCCGCGGAGTTGGCATCGGCGTATCCGCACGCAGGTGGCGTGTACGTCTTTCTTCGCGAAGCGTTTTCGCCGGCCGTCGGCTTCCTGTGGGGCTGGGCGATGTTCTGGACCATGCACACCGGCATCATTGCGGTCATCGCCATGGTGTTCGCTCGGTATGCCGCGTTCTTCTTTCCCGTTGGCGATACGGGAATGCGGCTCTTTGCAGTCGGCGCGGTCATTGCGCTGACCGGCGTCAACTACATTGGCGTGCGGCAGGGAAGCCTGGTCCAAACCACGCTGACGATCGTCAAGGTCGCGGCGGTTGTCGTGATCATTGCTCTCGCCTTCGCGCTAGGTCCGCACGAGACGCTTGGGGTTCCCCCGACCTCTGCAACCGCCCAGGCATTCACGTTCTCTCAATTCCCGATCGCGATCATCGCGGGGCTGTTTGCGTTCGGCGGCTGGCACATGGTGACATATGCCGCCGAGGAGACGCGTGATCCGGAACGAACCATTCCGCGGGCGCTGGTTACCGGAGTGTTGATCGTTACCGGCTGTTACATCGCGCTCAACGCGGCGTACTTCCACGTGCTTCGTCCCGACAAGATTGCGTCGTCCACTCGCGTCGCGGCCGACGCAGCCGACGCGGTCCTTGGGCATGGCGGAGCCGCGATGATGTCGGCGGTTGTCGCGCTCTCGACCTTCGGAGCGCTGAATGGTGTCATTCTCTCCGGACCACGCGCCTATCTCGCGATGGCGCGGGACCGTCTGCTCTTCAACTGGGCCGCAGCGATTCATCCCCGTTTCCGCACGCCACATCGCGCAATCCTTCTTCAGGGCGTCTGGGCGATTGTGCTCGTGTCCACGGGGACGTATCGTGCGCTCTTCACTCGGGTCGTGTACACCGAATGGATCTTCTTCGCGCTCATGGCGGTCGGGCTGATGCGTCTTCGCGGGCGCCCGTCGTACGCACCGGCGTACCGCGTTTGGGGATATCCGATCGTCCCGATCGTTTTTATCCTGTCGTCAGCCTACATCGTTATCAATCAGATCGTGCACGACGTGAACGAAAGCCTGATCGGATTGCTGCTCGTGTTGGTCGGCCTTCCCATCTACTTCATCTGGCTTCGTAACCCCTCACTCTCCACGGCTCAACATGCTGATTGACGTTCACAATCACTTCTATCCGCCCGAATATCTCGACGCGCTCAAGGCAGGGGACAGCGCCGTCAAGCTCACGATCGACGACGAAGGGAATCCGTGTCTGCACTATCCCGGTGACTACAATGTTGCCGTGCGCGGTCATCGGGATATCGGCTACCGCCACGAGGTGATGGAAGAGCACGGAGTCGACACGCAGGTGCTGACGTTCACGACGCCTGGCACACACGTCGAACCGCCCGAACGTGCGGTCCGCTTCGCGCAGCTCGTGAACAACGCGTTTGCCAAGATTGTCAGCGAGCGCGCGCCCCGTTTTTCGTCGCTCGCCACGTTGCCGCTGAATGATCCCGCCGCATCGGTCACGGAGCTCACGCGCGCGGTGACCGAGCTCGGAATGCCGGGAGCGATGCTGTTCAGCAATGTGAACGGCGTGGCACTCGCGGACGCACGCTTTCATCCGTTGTACGCGGAAGCCGACCGGCTTGGCGCAATCCTGCACATCCATCCGACGGATCCCGTCGGTGTCGAAGCGATGACCGACTACTGGCTCATGCCGTTGGTTGGATTCCTCGCCGATACCACGCTCGCCGCGGCGAAGCTCGTCTACGCCGGTATCCCCGAGCGCTACCCGAACATCAAGTTCGTCCTCGGCCACCTCGGCGGCGCGATCCCGTATCTCGCCGAGCGTCTAGATCGTGGTTGGGAAGCGTTTCCGGACTGTCGCGTTGACATTTCGCGGAAGCCAACGGAGTATCTGCGCGAGTTCTACTATGACGGCGTGAACTTCGATCCGGCCGCAGTGCGCCTTGCCGTGGACTTCGCCGGTGCCGATCACGTCATGGCTGCCAGCGATTACCCACATCAGATCGGCAGCCTGTCGAAAATGAAATCGAGCATCGCCGCGGTGAACGTATCGGAAGCGGAACGCAAGAAGATTCGCGGCGAGAACGCGCGTCTGTTATACAAACTCTAATAACGTCTCGATGCGCGTTTACCGGTTCATCGCTACGGTCGGCCTGGCGTTGCTCGCTGCAACGCCCGTAACTGCGCGAGGGCAGGGCAACCTGCGGAGCCAACTTGGCACCGTCTCGCAGTCGATCGTGGGCACGCGGATCGAGGTAGTCTATCGGCGACCCGTGGCCCGCGGGCGCGCGCTCTTCGGCGCGCTCGTGCCCTGGGGACAGGTCTGGACCCCGAGCGCCGATAGCGCCGCGCGCATCACGCTATCGAACGCCATTGAAGTGAACGGCTCCAAGCTCGCCGCCGGTACGTACAGCATGTGGGCGATTCCTGATTCGGCGTCGTGGACCGTGATTTTCAACAGCGTCGCCGAGGTGTTTCACAAGAACTATCCTGATGGGCGCGACGTCCTTCGCGTTCGCGCCACGCCCACGCACGGCGATCACGTTGAATCGCTAATGTTCGCGTTCCCAATGGCGGATGGCGATTCCGCTCGGCTCGAGCTGCACTGGGGAACGACCGTCGTGCCGCTGTCGATTCACGCCGTCAAATAACGGCGCACCAACTCCCACCTCGAACGAAGACAATGCGGAAATTGCTCGTCCTTTTGGCTGCTGCCGCTCTGTGCAGCTGCACGCGCGTGGTTCAGTCGGCACCGGATCCCGAATACCTCACGCCGTACGGCGCCCCGCGCAACCCGTTCTCGCCCGCGGTACGCGTTGGCAACTGGATCTATCTCGCCGGGCAGATCGGCACGGACACGTCGGGCAAGCTCGTACCTGGCGGCATTCAGGCCGAGGCGCGTCAGGCGCTGAACAACATCAAGGACGTGTTGCAGAAGAGCAATTCATCGCTCGACCGCATCGTGAAGTGCACGGTGTTCATGGCCGACATGAAGGAATGGCCAGCCATGAACGAGATCTATGCAACGTACTTCCGCAATCACTTCCCGGCGCGCAGTGCCTTCGGCTCGACCGGCCTCGCACTGAACGCGCGCATGGAAATCGAGTGCATCGCGGTGACGAATTAGCTGGAGTAGTACGCCGCGTTTTCTTCGATGTATCCCGCGGTTAGGTCGCAGCCATAGGCCGTAGCGCTCGAACTTCCCGCGCCGACGGAGACTTCGAGATCTACGATCTCCGTCTTGAGGCTGTCGCGCACGGTGGCGTCGTCGAACGTTAGACGCTCGCCACCGCGCACCACCGGAAAGCCGTTGATCGATGCGTCGGTGCGATCAGTGCGAATGTCGCAGTCGAAGCACTTGCCCACGGCCATGAGGAGCCGGCCAACGTTTGGATCTGCGCCGTGCACCATCGTCTTGATCAATGGCGAGTTGATCAATGCCTTGGCGATGCGTTTGGCCTCCGCGTCGTTCGCGGCGTTGTGCACCGTCGCACGAATGAGGTGCTTGGCCCCTTCGCCATCGCGCGCGAGCATTTCCGTCATGCGAATACAACCCGCCCGCAACGCCTCGGCGAACGCCGGACGATCGACAGCGCCGGCGAGGCCGTTCGCTAGAATCACGCAGGTATCCGACGTGCTCGTATCGCTGTCGACGGACAGCATGTTGAACGAGACATTCACCGCGTCACGCAGCAGCGTGTCGAGATCATCCGCCTCGATGGCGGCGTCGGTGAAGATATAGGCCAGCATCGTCGCCATGTTCGGCTCGATCATTCCTGAGCCTTTTGCGACCCATGTGATTGTCGCGTTGCCCACGCTCACCGAAAGCGCCTTGGCGTAGGTGTCGGTCGTCATGATCCCTTCCGCGCCAACGAGCGGATTGTCCTGCAGATCGCCCGACATTCCATGGATTCCGCGCTCGATGATGTCGATCGGTAGCGGGACGCCGATCACGCCCGTCGAGCTCACGAGCACGCGATTCGGCGTAGTGCCAACCTCGGCCGCCGCGGCCGCGGCCATGCGCGCGGCGTTATCGAGCCCTTTCGCCCCAGTCGCAACGTTGCTGACTTTGCTGTTGACGACGATCGCACGGAGTCGCCGATCGCGAATCGTCTGTCGGCCGAGGACTACAGGCGCACCAGGAAATTGGTTGCGCGTGAACATTGCAGCAGCATTCGCCTCGACGTCGCTCGCGAAGAGTGCGAGATCCTTGGCGACGGGCTTGAGCCCGCAATTCCGACTCGCGCAACGAAAGCCGCGCGGGAAAACCGGTTGATCGTGAAACCGCATGGTGGGGGCCGAGTACGTGTTGCGCGAAACATCAGGAAGGGGTGAAGATAGAGGAGCACCCACATCGAGGGGGAGGCCATCATGTTCGTCAAAGACTTTATCGGCGAGTACGAGCGGTATCGCCTGAGCGGCGAGAAAGCGATGGCGCAGGTGTCGGACGAGGCGCTCAATCGCGTCGTAGCCCCGAATGGCAACTCGATTGCCATGATCGTGCGGCATATGGGCGGTAACCTGGTGTCCCGCTTCACCGACTTCTTGACTGCCGACGGAGAGAAGCCCTGGCGGAATCGCGACGACGAATTCGCCGAAGGTCGGTTTACCCGGGCCGAGGTCGATGACGCCTGGAAGACCGGTTGGGGCGTGGTCGAATCGGAGGTCGGAAGGCTGACCGACGATGATCTCGAGCGCATCGTGACGATCCGGAATCACGAGCTTACCGTGCATGCCGCGCTCGCGCGCTCCGTCACTCACGTATCGATGCACGTCGGGCAAATCATCCTGCTGTCGCGCATCCTTGCGAGCCACGAATGGAAGTGGATCAGCATTCCCAAGGGGCAGTCGCAGCAGTACAACCAGAACCCAACGCTCGAACGACGGCCGGCACAGTGAAGGTGCTGGTCGAAGCGTGCGTCGGGTCAATCGAGGAGGCGCTCGCAGCAGAGCAGGGTGGCGCCGATCGCCTCGAACTGTGCGATGCGCTCGACGTTGGTGGCACGACGCCGAACCGCGAGCTCATCGCCGAGGTGAAGCGGCGCGTTCGGATTCCCGTAGCAATGATGGTTAGGCCACGCGGCGGTTCGTTCGTGTTCAACAGGCACGAAATCGAGTCGATGCGCCGCGACATGGACACCGTCCGCGAGCTTGGCGCCGACGTCGTGGTGATTGGCCTGATCAACGAAGACGGCACGATCGACGCCCGCCACACACGCGAGCTCGTCAAACGCGCCGAGGGAACGCCGGTCACGGTGCATCGCGCCTTCGACCACGCCACCGATCCGGCCTTGGCGCTCGATGCGCTGATCGATTCCGGCGTGTCGCGCGTTCTCACCGGTGGCGGGCCCGGCGCGGCGCTGGAAGGCGCGGATACGATCAAGGCTCTGATGGAGCAGGCCGACGGGCGGATTTCAATCATGCCCGGCGGCACGGTTCGCGGCGAGAATGTCGCGAAACTCGTGCAGCACAGCGGCGTGCACGAGGTGCACGCGCGCTGCGAGCTCGATCCTCAGCGCATTCGCGGCATCGTCGACGCGCTGGCCGTCAGGGGCCGCGCGTCCACCGATTATTCGCGCGGTTGATGTCAGGCAGGGCGCGCCGCGGATCGACGTCGACCGCGCGAACGCCCTTGGTACCTGGGATTCGGTAGGTGAATCGGTCGCCGAGGTTCCACATCTCGACCGGGAGCTTCACCGTCGATATGGCGCCGTCGTCAAAGGTGATGGCCAACTCGGCCGGCATCACCATGGTGCCGCGATTGCTGAGCACCACGCTCGTCACGCCGTCGCTACCGCGTGACACAGAATCGACTGCCTGATCGAGCCGAGCGGTCGTGAAGATCCAGTCTCGCCAGAACCAGTCGAGCTCCATTCCTGACTGATCGCGCATCAGTCGGAAGAAATCAGCCGGCGTCGGATGCTTGTACGCCCAGGTGCGGATGTACTCGCGGAACGCAGCGTCGAAGCGATCCTTGCCGAGCACTTCATACCGTAGCATCTGCATCATGAGCGCTGGCTTCTGGTAACCGCCCCAGAAGAGATCGCGCACTTCGACCGGCTTGGTGATGAGCGGCTGTTCGTTCCCGGCGAGAGCATGCTCCGCGTTCAGGTGCAGCGGATGCACTTCGATGGTGTCGCCGTATGGTGTGCCGGCGAAATACTTCGCCGCGTTCGCCAGATCGATGAACGTGTTGAAGCCCTCATCCATCCACGGATAGAGGCGTTCGTTCGACCCGACGACCATCGGGAACCACTCGTGACCGAATTCGTGTGCGATGACCCATTGCTGGTCTTCACGCGTCGGGCTGTTCGGCGTGAAGGTGAGCATGGGATATTCCATGCCTTCGATAGGCCCTTCGATCGTCGTTGCGTGTGAGTACGGGTATTTGAACCACTGCTCGCTGTAGTATTTGATCGCCTCGCGACCCATCCGGTTGACCTCCGGCCATTTATCGGCTTTCGGCCGATACAACGACTCGATGAGGATTCCAGAATAGCCGCTGGCGTCCCAGCGAAACTCCGGGCCCGCGGCAAAGGCGAAGTCGCGAACGTTTTTCGCCGTGTAGTGCCACGCGAGCGTTGCCGGCTTCGCGCCGGCGGTGGCCGGGCGGATCAGGCCGAGTTTCCCGACTTCGTCCGCGCGAATGATTGCGATCGTCGTATCGGACTTTCGCGCCAGCGCCAGTCTCTGCCGCTGCGTCGCTGTCAGCACCTGCTCCGGATTTGACAACTCACCCGTCGCTGCCACGATGTGGCCGAACGGGACGGTGAGTGTCACGTCGAAATTGCCGTACTCGAGGTAGAACTCTCCGGCGCCGATGTACGGCTCGTGATTCCATCCCTTCACGTCGTCGTACACTGCCATGCGCGGATACCACTGCGCGATTTCGTACAACGGACCGTCGTGTCCCATGCGCCCAGCACCCTGCTGCGGCACATTGAAATGCCACACCGCCTCGAGGTCGAGCGACGCGCCGGGTGCGAGCGGAGTCTCCAGATCGACGCGCATCGTCGTGCCGAATCTCGTTCGCTTCGCGTCACGTCCCGCAATCTTCAGCGACTCCATCCTGGGCGCGCTGTTGAAGCCCTGGCAGGAAAAATCGAAGCTCGTGCCGAGGAAGACGAGCGGCGGTTGATTGAGGACGTTGGTCACGCTGTTCGGCTCGCAGATGTTCTGCTCGACGTACAGCCAGAGGTAGGGCAGGGAATCGGGCGAGTGGTTCACGTAGTGAATCGTCTCGCTGCCGCGGATTTCGTTCTTCTCGGGGTCGAGTGTCGCCCGAATGCGGTAATCGACGCGCTGCTGCCAGTATTTCGGTCCGGGGCGTCCGGAGCCCGAGCGATACTCGTTTGGTCCCGCGAGGTCGAGTGGGCGGAAATGCGAGCTGTCGGCGACGCTCGGTCGGCTCTGTGCTGGCAAAGCCGCGGCCGAAAGCAGGGAAAGGACTAGGGCCAGCGACCGTGTTGGCGCGACAAATCGCATCGTGATCGTTTCGGTTTGGGTGCACTGAGGCGAACGAGACGTTAGCGCCGCTGGGCATCCGATGCCAGTCGTTCCGCTCGCCGGTCAACCGCGTACGGGGGGAGACTCTACGTCAAACGTCCAATCGCCGCGCGCGCTCGAAGTCGCCAGCGTTCGCGGTTCGTGCCGTGCTCGCAACGATGGCGTAGTCAGCGGGTACGCGTTCGCTCGCAGCGGAGTGCCCATGAGAGATCTAGCAACACTGCTACGCCGGTGCATTGTCGTCACGCTTGCCGGAGCAGCCCTCGCCCCAGTCATCTGTGCACAGGTTGCTCTCAAAGACACTACGCGCGCGAGGAACGATTCTCTATTCGGCAGCTACACGCCGCTCAAGGGATTCAAAATCGCCAATACCGAATACGGCGACGTCAACTTCAAGCTCTACGCGTACGTTCGGTACCTGGATCAGCTGGGCCTGGACGAGAAGTACACCGACGGTTTTGGCATCCAGCGCGACGTTCGTCTTCGCCAGGACATCCAATTCCAGAAGGTGAACCTCCAGTTCCTCGGCTGGTTCCTCGATCCGAAGTTTCGCTACTTCGCCTATACGTGGACCTCGAATACAAACCAGGGGCTCGGTGCTCAAGTCGTCGTGGGCGGCAACCTGACATACAACTTCAGCAAGCAGTTTGCGCTTGGCGGCGGTATCAACGCGCTACCCGGAGTGCGCGCGACGGAAGGCAACTTCCCTCTGTGGCTCACGGTGGATAACCGCCTGATTGCCGACGAGTTTTTCCGGCCGTCATACACGATGGGGATTTGGGCCAGCGGCAACATCCAACGCTTCGCCTATCAGATCATGCTCGGCAACAATCTGAGCCAGCTTGGTGTCGACGCCGGACAGTTGGACAAGCGACTCAACACGGTTTCGAGCGTACTCGTGTGGATGCCGACGACCGGCGAGTACGGGCCGCAAGGCGGGTTTGGCGACTATGAGAATCATAGAAAGCTGGCGACCCGAATCGGAGCTCATTACACACGGAGCAACGAGAACTTTCAGGGCCAGTTGAACACCGATCAGTTCGAGAACGTGCAAATCCGCCTGTCGGACGGCAGCATCATCTTCACACCGGACCTTTTTGGGCCGGGCATCCGCGTGACCGATGCGCGCTATCGAATGGGCTCGGCGGACGCTGGGCTCAAGTACCGCGGCTTCGCGCTCGAGGGTGAACATTACTGGCGCGGCGTCGACGACTTCGTCGGCCCCGGCACTGCAGGGCTTCGCACGCTATGGGACCACGGCTTCCAGGTGCAGGCGTCGGCGATGGCGATCCAGAAGCGACTTCAACTCTACGCGTCGCACTCCAAGGTCGTCGGACAGTACGGCGATCCGTGGGACGCACGCTTTGGCGCAAACCTGTTTCCGTTTCCCAGTCGTGGCGTACGATGGAACAACGAGCTGCTTTGGCTGCGACACTCGCCCGTCGGCGGACTGTCGTTGCCATACCCCGTTGGCGGAAAGGGCGTTGTGATGTACTCGAGCTTCGAAGTGAACTTCTGACTGGAGCATCGAAACGAGGGGCGAGCGGACGAATCGTCCGCTCGCCCCTTTGTCATTGTACCCGTCGGATTTGCCGATCAGGGCTTGCTGCGCGGCATTGCCATGAGCGGGTTGCCGTCGAGTGCAGCGGAAATATCAGTAATCGCCTTCTGTCCGCGCACGCTGTTGCCAGCGGAATCGAGCGGTGGCGAAATGACGGCGATGCCAAACTTGCCCGGCGATACCGCGATCAGACCGCCGCCTACGCCGCTCTTGCCCGGCAGGCCCGTCGCGTACAGCCACTTGCCAGAGTCATCATACAAGCCAGCGGTTGCCATCACGGAGAGAATCGGCGGAACGTTCTCGACCGAAACCGCCTGCTTACCCGTCACCGGATTCTTGCCGCCGTTGGCGAGCGTCGCCGCCATCGTTGCAAGGTCGAGCGCGTTGACGCCGACAGAGCACTGACGCGTGTATAGATCGGTCGCTTGCAACGGATCGCCCTTGATGTGTCCGTAGGCGTACATCAACATGCCGATCGCACGATTGCGCTGATTGGTCGCTGCTTCGGATTGGTAGACATCGTTCAGCACGGCGAGTTTACGTCCGGCAAAGTCTTCGTAGGTACCGAGGATCTTTGCCCAGATCGCGTCCGGAGTTCCGCCGCCGACCATGCTCGTTGCGGTGATCGCGCCGGCGTTGACGAGCGGATTCATCTCGCTTCCCTTGTGCTGCTCGATCGCAACGATGGAGTTGAACGCCTGACCCGTCGCGTCGACGCCCATATTTTTCTGAATCGCCATCGGACCGGAGTCCTGAACGACCCGCGCCATCGTGAAGACTTTTGAGATCGATTGAATCGAGACCTCGGTCTTTATGTCACCCGCCGTGTAGACCTTTCCGTCGACTGTGACGAGAACGATGCCGTACAGATTGGGGTCGACCTTGGCGAGCGCCGGGATGTAGTCGGCGTTCTTTCCCTCCTGCAGGCTCTTGTACTTCGCGAATGCCGCGTTCACCGCTGCCGCGGCAGACGCAGGATCGGCGAGTCGGCCGGCGGCCGTACGCGTTTGCTGTGCGTGAACGGGCATCGGTGAGCAGACCGCCAGAAATACGATCGCGGCCGTAAGGCGGGTTATGCGAATGCTCTTGGTCATTGCGCGATCCTCCGAACTGCGTTGGGTAGCTGTACTCGAGAGAAGCGGAACGCGGGAATCCTCGGTAGTGAAGACGCGCCTCGTCCGCGCACCCCTGTGTGCTCGCGTCTGCTGTTGTGTTGGGCGGTCACCCGCGCAAAGCACGTACCTTAGCCCCTCCTTGCGCCAGGATAGTAAGAAGGTTGTTGAATGAGCGATCTCATACACCGATAGTGCGGGCGGATGTTGTTCATGGGTTTGCTCGGCCGAGTCATGGCCAACGGGCGTGCGAATCGATGCGCGGCGCGGAATTTCCTTTCTCATGATGAAGCACGCCGCTGGCGGTGGAACGCGTTCGTCCGTCGGCTTCGTGCGCTGTCCCCGCGCAGCCCGACTACCCCGGCGAACGGTTCGCGGGGATCGGCTCGCGCGCGCTTTCGTTCGCCTCATGGAGACACAATGCGCATCGCAGCGCTTACGCTCTTACTCGGCTCGCTCTGTCTCGCAGCATGCGACGACAGCAACAACGACGTGATCGTCACCCCGGGCACTCGTGTCGGTACCTTCTTCCTCCAGACCGTCAACGGCCGCGAGCTGCCCACGATCGTCCTCGATACCATTGGTCCGCCACTGGCGGTCGAGGTCGTGTCTGGCGCGTTCGCGATTGGGTCGAACAACGCCTTCGTAGAGATCGTCGAATTTCGACTCAGCGACGACATCGGTTCGGCACCCACAGAAACACGCAAGGTGATCTGCCGAGGAACGTTCACCGCCGCGCACGATACCCTCACCTTCGTCGAACTCGCGACATCGGATTGTGGGCGGACCTTTACGGGCATCCTGGGCGACAATCGTCTGTCGACGTCACTCCGTGGACAATCGGCGGTCTACGACCGATGACTCGGTCGTAGTCGCCGCTGACGATCCCGCGTGGATCCTACTTTCCTCCGCCGAACGAATGTCCGTAGCTGTATTTGAACGATGTTTGAATGCGGTAGTCGTTGAACCGCCAGTCGCCCTCGAAGTTGTGGCGATATCCCCACTGGAATTCCGCACCGAGCATCACGTTCTTCGTGGGATAGTGGAGTAGCGTAAGTCCGCCATACTGCCCGATGCGAAACGCCTCGGGCAGTTGCGCGTTGCTGTTATCGACGTTGACGCGCGAGTATCCGATCGTGTTCACCCACCGCTTTTCCTTATCCCAGGTGTGTTCGTAGTACGCCATCATGCCCCAAATGGGCAGCGCACGACCAAGTACCGGGCGGAAGCGATCGCTGAAGTTGAACACGGGCCCGACATCGATCGGCGCATCGTTGTAATAGTTCTCGATGCCGCGACCGCCGTTGGCTTGCAACCGTAACACGTCGCGCTCGGTCACGTTGAGGTTGCCGCCGAGGGCCACACCCCAGCCTGTCGCGCCGCCGGAGAGATTGAACGTGTCCGGTAGCACGTCGTCCCAGCGCATCCAGCGGACGATGCCCGACAGCTTCGCGTGTCCCCATTTCCCAAAGTTGCGCCGGTAGCCGGCGGTGATGTCTGGAGCGGGAAAACGGGCGAGAACATTTTGGAGCTCGATGCGATCGGAGAAGCGCCCCGCATCGCCGCTCGCGCCGGGGCGCTCGAGTGCGAATGTCAGCTCGTTGGTCGAATCGGCGACCACCTGCCAGAACACTTGCGTGTTACGGAAGAACAGCATCCCGTTCGGTCCCCAGTAGTCGAGGACGTTGGGAAACACATCGTTGTCCATGAACTGACTCGGCAACTGACCAGCGCCGAAGCGACCCCACTGGCCGTAGGCGTAGCGAAGACGAATCGTCGTCTGGCCGGCGTCGACGCCGACGCCGAAGAAGTCGAACTCGAACCGCACGTGGACGTCGCCGAACTGCGTCGGAGTGGTGGCCTTCACGCCGAAGCGCGATTGGCGCGGACTGAGCCAGGTGCGTTGGAAACCTCCGAACTCGTCCTGGAACGACGGCAGCTTCGATGGGCGGTTCACATCGAACCAGTTCTGATCGTTCGTCTTGAAATCGTGTCCGAGATCGCCCTGGGCGAATCCGTAGATCTCGATGGTTGGAAGCGTGTCCTTCTTCTGCGTGGCGCGACCCTGACCCTGCGCATCCGCGTGACCGACAGTCACGGCGAGCGCCACGCTCGCCATCCACGCGCCAAACATAGTGTGTTTAGTCATTCTTGCCTCGCGCGCTGTCCACTCCGGCGCGCCGTCTCCAGTGGTCGAAGAAACCCGGTGCATTCTGACCGCGCTTGCGGTCTGCGACTGAGGCTGCCCGTGTCGTCTGTAAGGCGGACGTGCCAGCGATGCGCAGATGAGCGTGAGAAGGGACTGTACTACCGTGCCACGGCGCCGGACATTGGCAGTTGGTCCACGGCCGCAATAAGAGAATGTTGTATCGCTTGTTGGCGTCCAATCAGCCTCGTGCTTTAGCGACCGGCTCCGTGAGAGGCCTCCCATGCCCTCACCCTGCGCCGTCCTTCGTCGAAGAGGCGCGCATAGTTGCCTTTGCGGACCTTCTCGCTGGCCTCAGGCGTCAGTGCCTTCCAGAGCGGCGCGTACATCTCGAATATGGCGAAGTACATCTTCGGATCGGTCGGCGCGACCACGTCCGTACCGAATAGGAATCGATCGGGGAACCTGTTGATTACGTCGGCCGCCGCCTTGACCGTCTGCGGTGTGGCCACGATGTATTTCGCGACCTCGTCCCACGAGATATCGAAATACACATTCTTGTAAGCAGGATCGGCGAGGATGCTTTCGACGATCTCGACTTGTTTCGGATCGCGATCCGGCCGCTCGGCGCCGCCGGTTCCTTGATGCTGCGCCGGATGGACGACGCGGCCGAGCCCCATGTGCGCCCAGATGATCGTCGTCTGCGGGTGGCGCTTGAGCAGCGCCTTCATCTGCGTGAGATAGATCGGTTCTTCGCCGGCTTTTGCAAACGGGCGATCGATGTCGTTGTGTATCAGTACGACGAGCCCGGCTTCGCCCGCGAACTTGAGAATGCTATCGAGCGCCGGGTTCGTGAGGCTTGCGACCTCGCCCGCCACCTTCGAGGAGACGAATTCCTTATGGATCGAGAATTCGCCAATGCCGGAGAACACGCCCGGAAAGACCGTCAGCACGCGGCGAATGTGGTCGGCCGCGTACATGTCCGCCGGATTGAATCCGGTGATCATTGGGTCGAAGCGCGCCTGAACGTCCTTTGGTAGTGCTCGGTACTGCATCGCGATGAACGCGTCGGTGAACGAGTAGTAGTACAGCGCCGCGTCCGTCTCGAGATAGTACGTCGGCGCGTACGTACCAGAGTTGCCGTACGCCCACGTCTGTTGAAGCGGAATGCCAAATAGCGTCGAACGGCCGACGCGCGCGCCCATGATTTTCAGAAACGCGGATGCGTCTGGCCCGCGTTGGATATAGTTGGTGAGGTGAAAGTGGCTGTCGTTGAAGTCCGCACCACTCTGCGCCGTGGCCATCCCGGCGAAGACACTAAGGGCGGAGAAGGTCAGACCGAGGAGGCGGGTCAAGCGCGGCATCATGTTGACGTCCTGCGGCGCCACGGAGTTGGGGCCACAATGCCGCGTCGCATCGTACGACCGACTGAGGCTATCGTGGTCACGCGGCGGGTGATCGTCGCCCGAGCGTATTGAGCGTTCTCTGAACGGCGAACGGTATCGGGCGCGCCTGAGCGCCAGCATTGGACGTTGGTCTATACCAAGAGAACGCGACGTTGCCGCGCCGTCTCGCGACGCGTTGCCGTACCTATTGCCGCGTGCGTGTGAGACCAATGGCCACGTGCTGGGGCCAGAGCGCTCGCCTACGTTCTGCGAGTAATCGCCACCCTCCGCAAGCGTGCGAGAGACCCGAGCCCACCCTCGGCGGCCACTGATGGCTTGGCGCGTTCACAGCAGCTGCGTCGAGCGACACGGCGAAGCGGAACGAACGACCGAACGGATGTCCTCGGCTATCTCGAGCGCGTTCGAGAGGGCACATCCTGATCGACGAACAGATCGATGAAATCCTGAATCCTACTGCGCTCACGGATTCGGGTGGCTAGCTCCGTTGGCACACCCTTGAATGTGATGTCTCGCCGAGGACTGCATATGAAAAACAGAGAACTGATCGCCGCAGCATTCTTGCTGGTCACCGCGACAAGTATGCAAGCCCAAGGCGGAAGCGCCGGTGGAACACTTGCCGTCGATACGATGTCGCTCCCCACAGTCGTCGTTCTCGCCACCGGCGGTACCATCGCCGGCGCGGCCAAGAGCAACGTGACGGCTGGCTACTCGAGCGGGCAGGTCGGCGTGCAGGAGTTGCTCGCAGCGGTTCCCGAGGCGAAGAAGCTGGCGCGGCTAAAAGGCGAACAGATCTCCAATATCGGTTCGCAGGACATGAACGACACGGTGTGGATCAAACTTGCCACGCGGGTCAACGAGCTTCTCGCGATGCCGGACGTGGCGGGCGTGGTCATCACGCACGGTACCGATACGATCGAAGAGACCGCGTACTTCCTGAATCTGGTGATCAAGTCCAAGAAGCCGGTTGTCTTGACGGCCTCGATGCGTCCGTCGACGGCTCTGTCGGCCGACGGTCCGCTGAATTTCTTCAACGCCGTTGCCGTTGCCGCCAATAAGGACGCGCCGGGCCATGGCGTGATGGTCGTCGTGAATGATTGGATTCACGGGGCGTCGTCGCTCACCAAGACGAGCACGACGGCGGTGCAGACCTTCATGTCGCCGCTCTCCGGACTTCTTGGCACCGTGAATTACGGCGAGATCGAGTGGTTCCGTGGGCCGGTCGGTAAGAATACCGTGAACTCGGAATTCTCGGTCGACAAGAACACCGTTCTTCCGCGCGTCGACGTCATCATGGCGACGGAAAACATGGACGGCGTGTTGATCAATGCGGCCGGGGGTGCTGGTGCGAAGGGGCTGGTCATCGCGGGTGTCGGCAACGGCAACATGACGGGCAGCGCACTCAAGGCCCTGGAGGGTCAAGTGAAGAAGGGCGTGGTCGGTGTTCGCTCGACGCGCGTCGCTACCGGAGAGGTTGGTCGCAACGTCGAAGTGAAGGATGACAGCCTGCACCTAGTCGCCTCGCTTTCCAAGAACCCGCAGAAAGCGCGCGTGCTCCTTCGTCTCGCGTTGCTGAAGACGACGGATCTCGCGACGATTCAGCGCTACTTCGACGAGTACTGAGAGTGCTGCGATGGCGACTAGCGCTCACAGCGGTGATGCTGTCGCTGCTGCTGCCGAGCGTGGCGGCCGCACAGCAGGACAGCGCCATCATTCCGGCGTCCGGGAAGACAGCGGATCGCGCGACGCATCGGTGGAAAATGCTCCACGTCAACGAGCTGCAGACACCGTGGACCACCTTCCGCGTCGGCGGGGCCATCCTCCCGGAGATGGCGTCGTTCAGTCAGAACGCCAACAGTCGCATACAAGTCACGAAGATGGGCGCTCCGGCGCCGGACCCGGCGCCGGACGACCCGGCTGACTCGCGCTTGCCGTCGGCACGCCGCAGCGTCTCCGCGTCGAGCAGCGCTCGAACGGCGGCGACGAGTGATTCAGGCGAACTGCCACTCGTCGGCAGGATCCGCGATTCGCGATTCCTCATTTCGGGAGAGCTGGCGACGAAGCGAAGTGTCAACTGGTCCACCGGGATCATGTACGACTGGGCCCTTCACAAATGGTTCATTCGCCAAAGCGGATTCCTGATCGCTGTTCCGGAGATCTACAGCAACTTCTGGGTCGGACGGACCAAAGAGGGGCCGAGTCTGAACCGCGTCATGAGCGGTTACGACGGCTGGACGATGGAACGCTTCACCTTCTCGGATGCCGCCATTCCGCTGCTAGCAGACGGCATCCGATGGCAAGGCTACGTGCCGAAGTACCACCTGATTTGGAATCTCGGTGGGTTCACTGACTGGCTATCGAAGGGCGAATCGTTTTCCTATTTCTCCAAGCAGGTGGCGGGGCGTATCGGCTACGTGAACACGACAGCCGACACCGCAGGCAGTCTCTTTCACGCTGCACTGGCGTTTCAGTTCGGCAGCCCGACCCACGACACGCTGCAGCTGAAGTCGAAGCCCGAGGCGTTCGAAGCGCCGCTCTTCATCAACACGGGCAAGTTTCCAGCGACCTCCGTCCAGTTCGGAGGGATTGAGCTTTACGGTCGCACAGGGCCCTGGCTGTACGGCACCGAATACTACCTGCAGCGAGCAACGTCGCCGGAGTCGGACAACCCCGTCTTCAGCGGTGGCGACGCGTTCGTGACTTGGGTGATGACCGGCGAGATGCGTCGGTACATCGCGCCCGGGAGCGTGTTCACCGCCGTGAGTCCCAAACGGTCCGTTTTCGACGGCGGTACCGGCGCCGTCGAGTGGCTGTTCCGGTTGTCGAACATCGACCTGAACAGCGGTACCCTGAAGGGCGGAACGTTCTGGCGCGTCACGCCGGGCGTGAACTGGTACCTGTCGAACAACGTGCGGGTGCAAGTCGAGTACGGCTCTGGCAGGCTCACGCGATTCGGGACGACGGGCACGACGCAGTTCTTCCAATACCGGCTGCAGCTGCAGTTGTAAATCGCTCATTCCAGTTTATGTAATTCACGAGATGACCGTCGAGCCGTCTCGGCCACGCGGGAGAATAGCATGATGACGACACAACGATTCGCGCCGCAGTTCCGTTCCGTCTTGCCGCGACGCTGGTGGCACGCACCGGTGATTGGGCTCGGGCTCATGGCGACGCTTCCGGTCGCTCGGGCGTGGGCTCAGCAAACCGCAAACGGAAGCCTGGTGCCGCCGCGGGTGGAGAAGGATCTGCTCGGCGAGAAACAGGTCCCCGGCGACGCGTACTACGGCATTCAGACGCTGCGAGCGTTAGAGAATTTCAAACTTTCCGGCGTAGCGATCAATCACTATCCGGGGTTCGTCGAGGCGTGGGCAATGGTCAAGCTCGCGGCCGCGAGAGCCAACACCGAGGTCGGTGCGATGAAACCGGATCGCCTTGCCGCGATCGAAAAAGCGAGCCAGGCCGTGCTTGCCGGGAAGTACCATGATCAATTCATGGTCGATTGGTACCAAGGCGGCGCCGGCACATCGACCAACATGAACGCCAACGAGGTCCTGGCCAACATCGGATTGGAGCTGACCGGCCACAAGAAGGGTGAATACCAGTACCTCGAGCCGCACGACGATCTGAACATGTCGCAGTCGACGAACGATTCCTATCCGACGGCGATCAAGGTTGCACTAGTCCTCCGCGACGACAAACTCGTCGACGAGCTCGAAAAGCTCGTGGCGTCGTTTCGCATGAAGGGTGACGCGTATCTCGAGGTCGTGAAGATGGGCCGCACCGAGATGCAGGATGCTGTGCCGATGACAGTCGGACAGGAATTCCACGCATTTGCATCGTCACTGGAAGGGGAAATTCAGAACATCCGACAGGCGGAAAAGAGCCTCTACACCGTCAACATGGGCGCTACCGCCATCGGCACCGGTATCAACGTGCCGAAGGGCTATCCCGAGGACGTTGCCAAGGAGTTGGCCAAGCTCACAGGAAAGCCGATCGTTCCAGCGGGCGACATGTTGGCCGCCACCTGGGACCAACAAGGATTCGTGATCTACTCCTCGGCGCTGAAGAGCCTTGCGATCAAGCTCTCGAAAATCTCGGGCGATCTCATTCTGCTGGCGTCCGGGCCGCGCGCCGGTCTGTCGGAGATCGATCTCCCAGCGATACAGCCGGGTTCCTCAATCATGCCGGGAAAAGTGAACCCCGTGGTGCCCGAGGTGATGAACCTCGTCACCTTCCGCGTGATGGGGAATGATCTCGTCGTGACATTGGCTGCCCACAGCGGACAGCTCCAGCTCAACGCCTATGAACCCGTCGAGGGACTCGCGCTCATGGAATCGCAGAGCCTCCTCTACAACACGTCGCAGCTGTTCCGCACCAAGTGCATCGATGGCATCACCGTGAATGAGAAAGTGCTCGCGCACTACATGGAAACGACCATCGGCATCGTTACGGCGCTCAATCCGATCATCGGCTACGACAAGGCGACTGAACTCGCGGCCGAGGCAGAAAAAAGTGGCAAGGGCATCATGCAGATCATTCGTGAGAAGCACGTGCTCACGGAGGCACAGATCAAGGATCTGCTGGATCCGGTCAAGCTCACGGGGTTGGACAAGTCCAAGTACCAGAAGAAGTAGTCGAGCCGTCAGCACACGGACGTGTTCGCAACGCGAAGATGTCTCTCATAGGCAGAAGGTCGCATGGTCGGACCCAGCGCCGACGAGGAATCATCCGCCTAACATTTCGCGGAGCCTGTGATGAGTCGTGTCCGTCGCGCCATTGGTTTGGCTCACTACGTCGCGCTGATCGGCGCGCTCACGATCGCCCCGATCAGCGTGGCCGCGCAGGAAGCGGATCCGCTTCCCGCAAAGCCCGACACGTCGAACCGATTCGCGAACACGTTCAACGGTGAGTTCGCACCGGGAGCCGGCTTCACGCTGATCAGCACGAAGCGCGGCTCGCTCAACATCAGCGTCTACGGCCTGTTTCGATACATGAATCAGTATGCCGTCGGGGATTCGTTCACCGATCATCTCGGACGAAAGCGTGCGGCAAATCCGAGAAACGACCTGAACTGGCATCGCACGTTCGTCTGGCTCACCGGCTTCTTTTACGACGAGAAATTCCGCTACAACATCTCGCTCTGGTCGCTCCCCACGACGCAGCAAACGCTGCTTTTCGGCAACCTGCAGTATCGCGCTTCGGACGCGTTCATCATCGGCGTCGGGCTCGCGCCAAACCTCACCGCACGTTCGGTCCAGGGATCGTGGCCCTACTGGGCGGCAACTGACCGGCAGATGGCCGAGGAATTCTTCCGTGGCGGATTCTCATCGGGAGCATTCATCACGGGTCAGCTGCCGCATCGATTGGCGTACACGGTCTCACTGTCGAACAACATCAGCGAGCTGGGCGTGACGCAGGCCAACGACATTCCCACACTTGGGTACAGTGCGGATCTCCGATGGCAGCCGACCACCGGAGAGTTCGGTGCGCGCAACGGCCTCGCGGATTTCGAGTTTCATGAAAAAGTCGCGACGCAGTTCGGGACGTCTGTAATGCGGAGTCGCGAGGGGCGAGGCGCGCCCCTTGGCCAACCGCCGAACGCAACTCAGATCAGATTGTCGGACGGCCTGAATCCATTCGAGCTCGGCGCCTTCGTCGACACGGTGACCGTCGAGAGGCTCACCTATCAATACCTGTCGTTCGACGCGGGCGTGAAGTACCGCGGCAATTCCTTCGTCGCCGAGGGCTACCTTCGCTCGCTCGGCGGCTTTCTCGCGACGGCGCCCGTGCCGCTGAACTCAGTATGGGACCGCGGGTTCATGACGCAAGCGATGCGCATGGTCATCCCGAAAACGCTCGGTGCGTACGTGACGACTGGGTACGTATTCGACGCCTTCAAGCGACACCCCTGGGAATTGTCCGGCGGCGTCGACTACTACCCGTACGGCACACGCGCGTGGCGGCTGAATCTGCACTACATCCACGTCGTGAGGTCGCCGACCGGTTCGTTCTTCGGTTACTACACCGCCGGGCAAACGGGTACGACGATCTCACTGGCCACCGACATTCTGTTCTAGCGGCCAGTCGTCGTCTTACGGCGTTGTGTGTGTCGATGGCGCGGAGAGATTGAGGCCGTATAGCGCGGCCGCATTCTCTCTCATCACCATGCGCGCGAGTGCCTGCGCCCGGTCACGACTGATCTCGCCGTCGCGCATCATGCCGGTGAGCGCGATCGCCAGCGCGCGTCGCGCGGTCGTCGAGCCGACCCACGCGACCTGCTCCCACCCCTGCTCGGCGCCGCCGTCGAAGGCGTCGCTTCCGAACAGCACTTTGTCGGGCCACTCGCCGAGCCATTGACGAAGCACGCCGGCGAGCACCGTTGGCGATAGAATGTCGTCGAGCATCGAGATGTCGGCGTAGACGTTCGGCTTGCTCATTAGCCCCTGCGTCTCGCCAACATGCGGCCAACCGCCGTGCACGATGATGAACTTCGTCGCGCGCAGCGTCGAATCATTGAATGCTGGTTCGAGCAAATGCGGCGCGCTGCCGCGCGGCGAGTAGAATCCGCCGAATGTCTCGAGCACGTGAATTTGAATCGCGAGCTTCTGACGACCCGCCTCGCGCGCAATCGCACGAAAGAGATAGTCCTGCAAATTCTTGTACTCGGCACGCGTCGGCGTTCCGCTGCGAACGTACTTCGCGTAGGTGCGTTGCGCGGCACCAACGTCAGGATCGTCGAAGTCGAGAGGCCGCAGGTACGCTGCCTCGAACTTGATGCCGACGGCACCGTTGGCCTTTTCGCGCGCGAGCGTCGCATTCACCACGGTGCGCACGTAGTCGTCGAGCGTGGCGGGGAGGGCGGCGACCTTGAGGTCGCCTAGATATCGTTTGAGAAGCTTCGCTTCACGCGGATACAGCGACTTCGTGTCCGGCGTTCGCGCCGCCTCGTCGCGCGTGTCGAGCGGAAGCAGAAGCGGGTCGACAAAGGCAATCCATCGAAAGCGTGGTGCGGCCAGCCCGGCTCCCATCACGACGCGGTTCGACATCATGATCTCGATGCCGGTCTGATCGAGTACCCACGTCGGGAAGTTCTGACCCTTGTCGCGCTGGGCGTTGGCTACGGCCGTCTTGAGCGACGTGTGGTAGGCGGCACCAGCCGCGCTGGGGGAAATGTGAAAGAGGGCGCTCTGAGCGGCGCGCCAGATTGGATCGTCGGGCTTGAGACGATTGGGTGGGTCGAAGGGCGGAATGCCGTCGAGGGGGAGCGCGTCGAACTCCGAATCAGCCAGTGCCCCGGCAACGACGGGACGCATGGGATGCGCGTGGTTGTCGATCGCTCGAATGGCGTTGATGTAGCGCGCCAGCCCCGAGTCGACGGGCGCCTGGGCGGAGAGGCGGACGGCTACGGAGATGAAACAGGTTGCTCGCCAGAGGGTCCGGAGCACGACGTTGGCCTCGAAGGTTGGTTCGCCGCGGATATACGACGCGAGTCGCGATGCGTCAATCAATTATCGCGCAGATTCCAACATTGCCGGCGGAAATTTCGTAAGTTCTCGTACGCATCGCCTCCCCTGACGCCTCGCCAATGTCTCTCGCGCGCCACGTTCTCTCGAGCCTCGTTTTCGCGCTCGTCGCAATGCCACTCGCGGCGCAGGAGAACTACGAGATACAGGTCTATGGGGCAGCGACCGTGCCGCGTGGGGTCACGATGTTCGAGCTGCATAGCAACTACACGACGGCGGGTCGTCGATTTACGTCGCTCGAGGGCGAACTCCCGACATACCACGCGCTGCACGAAACGATCGAGATCACGCACGGCGTCACGGATTGGTCGGAGCTCGGGTTCTATTGGTTTATGGCGGTTCCGGCCGGTCAGCGACTCCAGTGGGTCGGTACGCACATCCGTCCGCGGTTCATGGTTCCGGAGAGCTGGGGCTGGCCGGTCGGCGTAAGCATTTCTCAGGAGTTCGGCTACGCACGCGCGCGTTTTTCGGCAGACACGTGGACGTACGAGCTTCGGCCGATCATCGACAAGGAAATGGGCCGGTGGTACGTATCGCTCAATCCAACGCTGGAGAAATCGCTGCGCGGCCCCACCGCCTCCACGCCATTCGTGTTTAGTCCGAACGTAAACGTGGGTTTCGACGTAACCAAGCGGGTGAACCTTGCGCTCGAGTACTATGGCGCGACAGGACCGATCAATCGGCTCGAACCGATCGCGGCCCAGGAGCATTCCCTGTACGCAGCTGTTAATTTGGATTTGGGGCCAGCCTGGGAGTTCAACCTCGGCGTCGGTTCCGCGCTCACGGCGAGCGGCGACAAGCACCTGGTGAAGATGATTCTGGGGCGGCGCGTAGGTCGCATGCCCAAGTAGGATCCGCGGTTTTTTCTCCGCGGGAGTGATCGGCAGCAATCCCGATTGTTTTTATCGGGATTCCTATCTAGGTTGGCTCGTGTCGGCGAATACGTCGACGCTCGAGCCTGTCTGATCAACATCCCGCTCCCAACACATGAACGATCACTCGCCGGCGTTCCGTCGCTGCGATCACACGTGCTCGTGAGTCGAATGGAACGCGCGCAAACGCCTTCCATTCCGCTGACGACCCGCGAGCGAGAAGTGCTCGCCCGGATCGCTGCTGGTATGACGAGCAAAGAGATCGCGTCCGCGCTGGGCGTGGCGCTTCGCACCGTGAACACCCATCGCGAGCATCTCGCGAAAAAGCTGTCGACGTCGTCGGTCGCGGCGCTCGTGCGCTATGCGATCGAGAACGGCATTACCGACATCGACTAATTCAAATCCCCGGCGATAACGCCGGATCAACAATCCCTGAACGACTCATGCGACTCTTCGCTTCAAGGCTCGCCAGCCCCCGGCTTGCCCTCTGCATTCTTGCGCTCGGTGCTGCCTGCTCCAGCTCGAGCGATCTCACCGGACCCACCGCGTCACAGACCGCGTCGCTGACCGTCGACGCCTCCACTGCCACGGCCTTCATCGCGCTCGGCGCGACGCCGCGTACGGTCACAGGCGCTGACACGACCAGCGCCACCGCGTGGGACATCAGCTTCAACGCGACTACCGCCGCGCTCAACACCACGGGCGGCGTCACTGCGTACTGCCTCTGCGAGCACGAGTCGGCCACCGACGCTGCGATCATGACGCTCACCGCCGACGCCGAGTCGGGCACGTTCGAGACGGTCGCTGCGACTGACATTCCCGCCGCGACGACCTTCGCGGCCGACGTCTTCACGCCACACAAGTGGTATCGCTACAACCTCACGGGCAACGATCACCAGATCTGGCCGACGTTCAACGTCTATCTCGTGAAGCGCGGCTCGTCGATCTACAAGGTGCAGGTCATCGGGTACTACGACGTCGCCGGCGCCCCGCGCCACATCACGATTCGCTCGGCGCTCCTCCGCAACTGATGCAGATGCGAAGCGCTGGTTTCGTTGTCGCGCTGTCGCTTGCCGCCGCGCCTATCCTCGCTCAGAGTGACACGGCGCGGTCGTTGCGCGATTCCGTGCGGACGTTCGATCCCGTCATCGTCACGGCCACACGGCGGAACGAACATCGTAGCGACGCCGTCATCTCGACCGCCGTGATTTCGCGCGCGGACATCCACGACGCGGCGGCGAGCGATGTCGCCAGCGTTCTCACGCAGCAACTCGGACTTCAGGCCGCCGCGGGTTCGCCTGCCGGCTCACAGGTCCTGATTCAGGGACTCGGCGATCAGCGCGTGCTCGTGCTGCTCGACGGCCAACCGCTCACCGGTCGCGTCGGCGGCACGTTCGATCTGTCGCGACTGCCGGCGTCTATCGTCGAGCGCATCGAAGTCGTGAAGGGTCCGCAGTCTGTTCTCTACGGCACCGATGCGATGGGCGGTGTGATCAACATCATCACGCGTCGGCCCGGTGCCGGCGCGCGTACGTCGCATGCGATGGTGGCGGAGGCGTCGGCGATCGCTGGGTCGCACAGCCGGCTCGATCTCACGACGCACCTCGGCGGACAGGCGACCCAGTCGACGCCCTTCGGCCTCGATGTCAGTCACAACCACGTCGATCTCGCGCCAGGCCTTACCAACGACGCCGGTGCCTACGCCGATCGTTGGGACTTCGCGCCGCGCCTTCAATACAACGCGTCGCCCACGCTGCAGTTCGACGCAGGCGGACTCGGTGTGATCGAAGCGCAGCGCTATCGCACAGGCCAGTTGTTCAACTTTGGCGACAACACGCAGACCGCCGCGCACCTTGGCGCGACGTGGACGTCCGGCGCGTCGCGACTCACTCCGACGATCGCCTACTCCGGTTTCGAGCATCTGTCGCGTGCGGCAACCGCGTCGCATCCGGCGAGCGACAGCGGCGCGCGCGACATTCAGCGTTTGCTCACTGGCACGCTGAACTACTCCGGTCTGGTGCGCAACTTCGTCGTCGACGCTGGCACCGAGTTGCGCCACGAGTCGATCTCGGCCGATCGCGTTCCTGGCGCTCGCGAGACCGATGCCGCGGCGCTCTTCGCGCAGACCACATGGATGGCCGATGGAATCGCGATCGTGCCAGGAGCACGCGCTGCATGGAGCGAACAGTGGGGCACGAGCGTCACTCCCCGCGTCGCCGCCATGTTGCACCCGCTTGGCGCTGATAAGCCGCTCACAGTGCGCGCATCGGTTGCCGGCGGCTTTCGGTCGCCAGACTTCAAAGAGTTGTATCTGCGTTTCGTGAACGCAGCAGCGGGATATGCGGTCGACGGCAACGCCGCCCTTCGCCCCGAGCATTCGGTGAACACATCGGCCGAAGCCGAGTGGACGGGGCAGCGTACCGATCTTCGCGCCAGCGTCTTCCATAATCGCATCCGTGATCTCATCGAGACGATCGGCCCCGATGCGAGCGGCACCTATACGTATGACAATGTCGGACTTGCCACGACCGCAGGTGCGGAGCTCGAACTGAGCCGTCGCATTGCGCGCGCCGACGTGGACCTCGGCTACTCGTATCTCCATACGCACGACATCAGCCTCGGCGGTCCAATCCTCGGCCGCGCCGCGCATTCGGGTCGAGCAACCGTTCGCGCTGAAACATGGAATCGATTTCGCGTGGCGTTGACGGGCCTGTTCACGGGTGAGACGCCGTCAGCGCGCGACGATCAGGGCCGAGTGAGCGCGACGAGGAAGTCGTTCACCCAGGTGAACGCGCGCGTGGCGCGGGCGATCGCCGTGGGCGGAACGTCGGCGGAGCTTTCCGTTGGCGCGGACAATCTGTTCGACGCAAAGCAGGGCACGGACTGGCCGGGCTTCACCGGCCGTCAGCTATCGGTTGGCCTGTCGTGGACGGGCCGATGACGACCATTCACCAATCACTTGCAACACGGATTATGCGGACACTCAGTTGGCTCGCGCGCGCGGCAGTTACTTCCTTCGTGCTGTCGGCGCCGATGAGCGCACAATCGCCAGCGACGGTCGATCCCTCCGTTGGCGTGTTGATCGTGGCGCACGGCGCTGACAAGCCATGGAACTCGCGCGTCGATTCGCTGGCGAGCGCTGTGCGTCGCGGCGGCGTGGTCCGTGGGCCGGTGGGTGTGAGTTTCCTCATGGGCGACGGAGCGTCGACCAACCGCTTTCAGACGGTTGTCGCCGATCTGCAGCGCGCGGGTGCGAGGAAGATCGTCGTCGTGCCGGCGCTCGTTTCGAGCCATAGCGGGCACTACGACCAGATTCGCTACCTTGCCGGCCAGCTCAATGAGCTCGACACCGAGATGATGCATCACCTGCACATGGCGGGCATCGAGCGTGTGACGAACGTTCCGATGGTCGTGACGCCGGCGCTCGACGATGCAACGGAGCTTGCGGGCGTGCTCGCCGCGCGCGCCAAGAAACTCGAGCCGTCGCCGGCTGGCCGCGCGCTCTTCCTCTTTGGTCATGGTCCAAACTCGGCGGAAGATTACGCGGCGTGGATGGCCAACCTTCGCCCAGTCGCGGACTCGGTGCAGCGTGCGACGGGCTTCGCGAGCGTATCGATCGAACTCGTGCGCGATGACGCGCCAGCAGCGGTTCGCGGAGAAGCAGTCAAGCGGGCGCGAGAGATTATCAGCCTGCAACAGGCGGCGACGCGCAAGGATGTCATCGTCGTGCCGATTCTCGTATCGTCCGGCGATGTGAGCCTCAAGAAGCTGCCCGCTGATCTCGCGGGTATGCCGATCGTTTACACCGGAGAGCCGCTGCTTCTCGATACGCAGCTTGCGCGCTGGGTGGAGCACCGCGTGATCGATGCGACGCGCGAGACGACGTCGGCCACGGTTCGGTAGGGGACTACTGGTAGTAGCGTCGAGCGCCAGCGCTCTGTCACAATCTGCGACACAAGGACAAGTCGAACGTTTCGATGTATCAAACAAAGCGGCCCGCGCTTTCGCGCGGGCCGCTTCCTTATCTCTAGCGCCCAGCAACTAGCGCCTAGTGCCTAGTTCTTACCAGCATCCAGGTCATTCCAGTTCATGAGGGCATTGAAGCCCATCGCGAACGTGCCCTGGGTCTGCCAACGCCAGTACGGGCGGAAGGCAAACATGACGAGGTGACCGTTGCCGATCTTCTCGTCCACGAGGCCAGCGCGCTTCGACAGCAATTCGCCGTGTTCGAGCGTTCCGGACAGCAGCATGTCGTCTGACTTCTCGGGGAACTGCACGACGACGCGCGTCGACGAGTTCGGATCAGCCGAGAGACCAGCGACCGTCGCCGGACCCTGCGGTCCACCGAATCCGCCGCCGAAGCCGCCGCCAGCGCCACCACCACGTCCGCCGCGACCACCAGCGCCGCCGGACTGCGCGACGTTGAAGTCGTTGCTGATACTCGTCGCGAGACCGAACGGCGTTCCGGTGTGATCCGGATCCCAGCCCGACAGCTTGAGCGGGTTCGCCATTGGCGTCGTGTTCTGCACCACCGAGCTACCGCCGCGACCAGCCGCGTTCGCGGCGACCGCAGTTCCAGCACCAGCACCGGCGTTCAGGATCGGCGCAGAGCTGAAGTACACCGGGACTTCCGAGCGATTGTAGCCATAGACGAGCGGGCTCTTCGCGTCGGCAATCATCGCGCGGAGGATCGTGCCTCGAGCAAACAGGCCGTTCGACGGCTCGGACTTCACGCCAGGCGTGAGGTTCATCTCGGGCAGAATCTGCGACGTGTTGCCTTCGGTGATCACCGTACCGCCGGCCTGAATGAACGCGTACAGGGCCTTCATGCCGTCTTCGCCGAGCGCGCCGCGAACATCATCGGTGGAATCGGGGAAGCCGAGTGACGGGAATTCCTTCGTGCTCTTGTACGGGACCGGGGTGCTGGCTGCTGCACCACCGCGACCGCCACCGGCACCAACGCCGCTGCCGCCGTGCGGATAGATGAGGACATCGAACTTGGTGCGGAGGTCGCCCATCTTGGCGAGCGAATTCTCACCGAAATACTGATAGGGCACGCCGTACGTGTCGAGCGCGGCGCGAACCCAGCCTTCATCCTGCGTGCGCGTCCAGCTGTGGATGTAGCCGATGCGCGGAATGTCGAGGTCGTGCGACTTCACCGTCGGTGCCGATACGGCGTAGGCCGTGAGGCCGAGCGACTTGATCGACGCATCGAGCTGTGCGCGATTGCCGCCAGCGACGATGATCGCGCCCGCCGAGAAGTTGTGGCCGTCGGCGGTGAAGGCGTCTTCGGCCGCAGCCATCTTCACGCTCGCGTTCTTGAAGCGGAAGGTGACCAGCGAATTGTCGCTGTTGTTCTCGACGACGATCGTGTTGCCCGTGCCCGTGATGCCGCCCGACGCGGTGACGTCTTTCTTCACCGCCGTCATCGGCTCCTTGAGGATGCTCTGATCAGCCACTTCCGTGACTGTGATGTTGCGCATCAACGGGAACGTCCAGCCGGTGTCGTCGTACGGCGACGGGTTCGTCGGCGAGAAGTTCTGGAGCGAGAAGTACATGTCGGCGATCGTGCGATACGGCTGGTCGCCGCGGATGATGTAGTCGCCCGCGTTGACCTGCACGTTGCCGGCCTTGAACGACGAGTTCGCGGTGTGGAACTCGAGACCCTGGGTCTTGAGCTCGTTCACAGCTTCAGCCGCATTCTGACGCGCG
Organism: Leucogemmata humicola; assembly: GCF_055379415.1. NCBI lineage: Bacteria > Pseudomonadati > Gemmatimonadota > Gemmatimonadia > Gemmatimonadales > Gemmatimonadaceae > Leucogemmata > Leucogemmata humicola. The sequence continues at coordinate 3,943,003 of NZ_AP040875.1, read as the reverse complement.
TGCTGATTCGCCGGAATGACCCACGCTGCGACGCCGCTCTTGGCCTTGGCGACGGCACGCTTGTTCTTCGTCCAGTAGTTGTCGAGGTACAGCTCCTTGTCCTTGCCCATGCGTGAGAGCGAGAACAGGATCGCCGATTCCTGGATGTTCGTGTTCGCGCGCGGGCTCCACATGATCGAGTCGAGCGGCGGATTCGGACGGAACCACTCCTTGCTCGTCGTCGTGCGGCCCGGCTGAACCGGGTACCACTCGCAAGCGCCGGAGCAGTAGCTCTGCACTTCGTAGAAACGGCCGATCGCGTTGTGCGTGTGCGCGATGAAGAACATGTAGTTCGGCACCCAGCCGTCGTAGAACCCGTAGGTCCACACGCCCGGGACGCCGCGCTTCGTCATTTCCATGACGTCGTTCTTCGCGAGCATCCACCATTCGTCAACGACGATCGGATCGAGCGCGTCGTTGTACGGGCCCGTGCCGGTCGACGAATAGAGATACGTCTGCGCCTCGTGCAAGTCGTGCAACACGGTCGGCGTCCAGTCGAGGAACGTCTTCGTCGTGTTCTTCGTCAGGTCGAGATACTGACCCATGCCGTCGCGGTTGTTGTCGTGCTGGACGTACTTGCCCCAGTACATGAGCGACAACGGACCGCCGCCACGACCGCCAGCGCCGCCCGCCGCGCTGTGTTCCTTGTTCCACTTCTCGTTGAAGTAGTGGTTGTCGACGTACTTCTCGCGGCCGTCGACTTCGATCACCGGCGTGATCAGCGTGATGACGTTGTTGCGAATGCCCTGAATGAACGGCGTCTCCTCGACGACGAGGCGATATGCCAATTCCATCAACATTTCCGGGCCGCCCGACTCGGGCGAGTGCATGCCGCTCGTGATCCAGTACGCCGGCTTGGCCGTCTTGATGATCTGCTTGGCCTGCGCCTCGGTCGTCTTGCGCGGGTCAGTTAGAGAATTCAAATAGCCTTTGTACTTGTCGAGATTGGCGATGGTGGCTTCGTCGGCGATCGCGAGCATGACCATGTCGCGGCCTTCTTCCGTCTTGCCAATCTTCCAGAACTTGGCGCGCTTGGGGTTCGCCTTCGCGACCGCTTCCAGATAGCGGTGGATATCAGCCGCGTGATCCAGGATGCCTGGCGCGCCGACGATGTGGCCGAGGAACTTGAGGGGCGTCGGCACCGTCGCGGACGCGGGAAGATGATCGACCAGCTCGGTCGAGATGCGCGGATCGGACAGAGCCTTCTTGATCTGCGCGGTGTACTCTGCATCCATCTTCTGCGCGGCTTGCGCCTGCGCGGCCGGGACGACGGCCAGTTGCGACAGTGCGCCGGCGGCGAGCAACGCCATACTCCATCGGCGCATCGAACCTGTCGAGCGGGACATCCTGTCTCCTATCTGAATGGGCTGAAGCGGCGGGAAAGGGACGCGGGGAGCGGGGAAACGCGTCCTCTGCGACATCGCTGAGTTTACCCCTCCGCACGCCTCCACGCGAGAGCGGGAGGGGATCGGAAACCAGGTGGGAAACGCCTCCCTCTTCCGGCGTCCGGATTTCCAGGTAGATCTGAGCCATCCCCGTTGTCCTGTCCGTCTTTTACAGTCGGAGGACGTCATGTTGGAACGAGCTTCTGGTACCCGCACTCCTCGCCGCGGTTTTCTCAGTGGGATCGCCGCAGGTGCTGCCGCCCTGGTCGTCGGCAGATGGTCGAACGCCAGCGCAGAGATTGCCCCTTTCGCCGCACCCGCGCTAGGCGATGAATGGCTCACCAAGATCAAGGGCAAGCATCGCCAGGTCTTCGACGCCACCAGTGCCAACGACGGCTTTGGCGTCGCATTCGGCCTCAACTTCATCGATTCGACCAAGGAAGCTCAGAAGCTCGCCGACAGTGACCTCACGGCCGTCATCGTATTTCGGCATTTCTCGATGCCGCTCACGCTCAACGACAAAATGTGGACGAAGTACAAGATCGGAGAGCTACTGAACGTCAAGGATCCGAAGACGAACGCCTTCGCCACGCGGAACATCTTCCACGACAACATTCCGCTGCACCCCAACCTCACCTACGAACAGGCGATTGCCACGCGCGGAGTGATCATTTGCGCGTGCAACATGGCGCTCACCGTGGCCAGTGGGATGCTCGCCCCCAAAGCCGGCGTAACCGCCGACGTCGCGAAGAAAGAGTGGACGGCGAATCTTCTGCCCGGCGTCGTACTCGTGCCGTCGGGCGTCTACGCCGTCAACCGCTCGCAGGAAACCGGGTGTACGTACTGCTACGCCGGATGACGGCCTAGCGCCTCGCGCAAACGCTGCGCTCGCTCGGCTGCTGGTCCGGGCGAGCGCGGACCCGGGATTCCCGGCGTCGGCTCGACGCGCAGCCAGGCGAACACCGGTCCGGGCGCGCCGAGTACCGTGCCGATCTGCTGCTGCCACTCCCCGAGCGCGCTGAATTCGAACACTGATGTGAATCCTGCGCCGCGCGCGATCGCCGCAAAGTCGACGGTGTTCGACCCAGCCGTCGGTTGAGCGCCCGTGACTTCGTACACCCCGTTGTCGAACACGAGCACGATCAGGTTGGTCGCTCCCGAGCCGGCGATGGAGACCAGCGACCCGAGATTCATCAGCATCGACCCATCGCCATTGCAGACGATGACCCGTCGCTCCGGCTGCGCGAGCGCCACGCCGAGTCCCAGCGAGGTCGCGTGGCTCATCGCCGATGGAACGAAGACGATGTCGAGCGGCTGCTGCGGCATCGTCATCCAATCGCGCGCCGTCGCCATCGTCGTGATGACGACATCGGCCTCGGCGCGGCAGGCGTGAACGGCGGCGAGGGCCTCCTTGGGTTGCATGCGCTGCGCGATCACGCTTTGCCCTCCGCCACGAGGATCGCTCCCGGTTTGTTCGCGCCGCGACACGCCGAATAGTGCTCAGCGATCTCACCGATCTGCGACGGATTGGTGATCAGTCGATAGTTCACCTTCCACGTATCCAACACCGGTTCGGTGAACACGAGACAGGTATCGCCGGGAAGCGTGTCCTGATTGAGATAACTCCGATATCCAATGATGCTGAAGATCGGAAGCTTCCAGTCGTGTAAAACGTTGCGAATCGCGTCGCCCGACTCGAACAGTCCCGTGCACTGAATCATCACGAGCGGCGTGGCGCCGCCGAAGTGCAATCCGGCGGCGACTTCCCACGCTTCACCTTCGCGGCACACGCGTACGAGTCGCGTCCGTCCCCGGCGCTCGATGGCATCCTGCCACACGCCAATCGTGCTGTCGGGAACGGTGACGACATGCGTGATCTGCATTTCGTCGAGAAGCTCGGCAACCTGCTCGCCAGAGAACATGTGCGCGGAGTGAGAGAGCTGTTTACGCCTTTGGCGTGACGGGCGTGAGGACCAGGTTCTCGATGAAGAATTCCATCATGCGCTGCTGATTGAGTCCCGAGTGTCCCTGATCCGGACCAACCTGCACGTCGAAGCTCTTACCCGCGCGCTGCAGCGCGGCGATGAACTGCATCATGTTCGACGGATGGACGTTGTTGTCCATCGTGCCGTAATAGAGCATCAGGCGGCCGCGCAGCTTGTCGGCGTACGTCATCGCCGAACCCTTGTCGTAGCCGTCCTTGTTCTCCTGCGGTATCCACATGTACCGCTCGGTGTAGATCGTGTCGTAGTTGCGCCAGTCGGTCGGCGGTGACGACGACGACGCAGCCGCGAACACTTCGGGATGACGCACAATTTCCATCGCCGACGTGTAGCCGCCGTACGACGTACCGAAAATGCCAACGCGATTCTTGTCGATGTACGCGCGACCCCAGAGCGCCTTCACACCCTCGGCCATATCATCCATCTCGGTCTGGCCAAGCTTGAGGTAGATGTCGTCGAGCTGCTTCTTGCCCATGCCCGGCGTGGCGCGCGAATCGAGATTGAGTACGATGAAGCCGTATTCGGTCAGCGGATTCGGCGTCTGAAACCGCTCGCTCGACGTATTGCTCGCCGACGCGGGTCCGCCATACACCGTGACGAGCACCGGATACTTCTTGGTCGCGTCGAAGTTCGACGGGAAGTGAATCATTCCGTGCAACTGCGACTTTCCATCGGCGGCGAGATACGTGTACATCTCGACCTTCTTCAGACCGAGCTCGTTGAAGCGCGCGAGATCCGTCTTTGCGAGCTCCGACACGACCTTGCCATTCGCGTCGACGAGCCGAGTCACCTGCGCCTGGTCGTGCGTCTCGGCGATGTCGACGAAGGATTTACCGTCGGGCGCGAGCGAAACGGTGTGCGTGAACGCCGGATCCGTCAGCCGCTTGTCGTTCTTTCCATCCAGCCCGACACGATGGAGCTGGAGCTTCATGTAATTGTCGCCGTCGCGCGCGATGTAGTACAGCGTGTTCGCCGCTTCGTCGACTTTCACCACCGACGCTGCCTCGAACTGATTGTTCGTCAGCGTCGTGATCAGCTTGCCGGTGAGATCGTACAGATAATAGTTCTTGAAACCGTTGCGCTCCGACTCCCAGATGAAACGCTTGCCGTCGGCGAGATACCGCATGAACGGCGAGTTCTCGATCCAACCGGTCGGCCACACTTCGTGGATCACCGCGCGACACTTGCCGCTCGAGGGATCGCATGCGGTGAGGTCGAGCGTGTTCTGGCGGCGATTCGTGCGATTGAACATCAGCTCGTGGCCGTCGGGTGACCACGACACGCCGTACACGTAGTAGCCAACGGCGTCGTTCTCGAACGGCTTGCCGTCGCGGACATCTACGCGTGTGGTCTTCTTCGTGCTCACGTCATACACGAACAGATCGACGACAGGATTCGGCACGCCCGGCTTTGGATACGCTTCGACGTCGAGGCTGTCCTGCACCTGGGTCAGGCTCGTGGCCAGATAGAAGTCCGGCACCTTGCTTTCGTCGAACCGATAGTACGCGAGCTTCGTCCCGTCCGGCGACCACCACATGGCCGTCCGCTGTCCGAGCTCCTCGCCGTACACCCAGCTCGCCGTGCCGTACTTGATCCGCCCCTGAACACTGCCGTCGGTCGTGAGCTGAACCGCGTTCGCGCCGCTAGAATCGCCGACGAACAGGTTCCGATCCTTGTAGATCGCGCGATGATTTCCGGCGGGTGCGATCGCGAACTCGAACTGTCGGCCACGCGCTGGCTGTCCTCCACCGCCGCCTCGTCCGCCGCGGCCGCCGCCCTGTTGCTGGGCAGACGCCGGCGCGTCGCTCACTTGCTTCGTTGCGACGTCGTACCGAAGGCGTTTGCCCGCGTTCTCGAACTCGAACGATTTGCCGTCCGCCGCCCACGTGGCGCCATTTCCGCCGCCACGTCCAAAACCAGCTGGGGCGCCGCCGACCGCCGATCGAATGAGCGGTGCCATGCGCGTGTACTGTTCATAGCCTGGCATAGATTTCAGGCGATCCTGCGCGCCGGCAGCATGCGCAAGGCCAGTGGTCATAAACAGGGTCGCGGCGCTGGTCAGCGCGACTCTCGTCGTCATCGTCGTCATGTCGTGTAATCTCCTGAGCCCAACGGGCTTACGGACCAATACGGTCTCAACTCCTTAGTGTACCGCATGACTCAGCGCAAAACCATAGTGATCACCGGCGCCAGCGCCGGCATCGGAGCAGGGATCGCGCGCCGGCTCGGCGCCGAGGGACATCGGCTCGTTCTCGCCGCTCGTCGCCCGCAAGAACTGCAAACCGTTGCGGCCGATGCGGAGTTGGCCGGTGCCGAACGCGCCATCCCGGTGCAGACCGATGTCACCGAACGCGCGGAAGTCGAAGCACTGCGCGACGCGGCGATCAGCGCATTCGGCAGCTTCGACGTCTGGATCAACAACGCAGGCCGCGGCATCACACGTTCGGTGCTCGATCTCTCCGATCGCGACATCGACGAGATGATCAACGTGAACGTGAAGACCGCGATCTACGGTATGCAGGTCGCCGCCGAGCATTTTCTCGAGCGCGGTCATGGTCAGATCATCAACGTGTCGTCGTTTCTCGGTCGCGTTCCAATGGCGACGCATCGTTCGGCCTATAACGCGGCGAAGGCGGCACTGAACGCATTGACGGCGAACCTCCGCGTCGAACTGCAGGCGAAGAATCCCAACGTCTTCGTCACGCTCGTCATGCCAGGAATGGTTGCCACCGACTTCGCGAGCAACGCGATTGGAGCAGCGCCTGGTACGACGTCGTATTCGGGATCGCATGTGCAAACGGTCGAGCAGGTCGCCGACATCGTTGCGAACGTGATCGAGAATCCCGTGGCCGAGGTGTATACGAATCCCGCGTCGGCGGACATGGCGCGCCGGTACTACGCCGACGTCGGCGCGTACGAGCGCTCCGCGGGAAATCCCTGGTCGTCGCCGCCGCCGTCAACTACATGAAGCGCGAATTCATCGCAGCGATCGCTAGCGCCCTGCTCGCGATCGCCAGCCCCTCGGCCGCGCAGCAACCGGACTCGACGAATCCGCGCGACGTGCAGCCCGAGCGGCCTACGGTTGCGACGCACGCCGGAACGGTCGCGCGCGGGTACTTCGAGATCGAAACGGGAATCGAGCGCGATCAGTTGGGGGGATCGTTGTCGCTCATCGCGCCAACGGTCCTCAAGCTCGGCCTCGCTCCGCGTGTTCAGTTCAGCGTATTCGGATCGGGTTCGCGGCCCTCGGGCTTTGGCACCGGCATCGGCGACGCAGGCATCGACATGAAGTGGCGTCTGCTCGACGGTGCGCCTGTCCTAGGCGATTTCGCTGTGCAGCCGATGCTCAAGTTGCCAACAGGTTCGCAGGCGAACGGAGCCGGGACGGGAACGACAGACTTCACGCTGCTGCTCATCTCGAGCCACGACCTCGGCCCTGTGGCGATGGATCTCAATGCGGGGTACACGCGCCGCAGTGGTGACGGTTCAAACGCGCCCAAGAATGCGACGCTCTGGACGGCGTCGTTCGGCGGCCCGGCCATTGGCCAACTCGGTTGGGTCGGGGAACTCTACGGCTATCCCGCGACGTCCGGCCCCGAAGGTCAGTCGTCGATCGTCGCGCTGCTTGCTGGCCCCACGTACCTCGCCAAGAACTGGCTTGCCTTCGACGCTGGCATCATCATTCCGATCTCCGGTCCACAGCCACACGCGGTGTACGTCGGCTCGGTGATCAACCTTGGCCGGCTGTGGTAGCTGCGATCGTGTCGAAACTCGGCATGGCCGCGCTCGCGTAGGGTGCGAGTCGCACGCACTTCCGGACATTAGCTTTCTCGATCGTGGACATTCCCAGACAAGCGCCCGAAGACGATCCGCGCATCAAGGCACGACAGAACGCCGCAGGCCGCTTCGGCTTTGTGCTCGGCATCATCGCGGCCGCGGCGGCAATCGCGATCAATCTTTGGAATGCGCCGCGTCCCTGGGAATGGACTGGATTGGCGCTGGCCATACTCATGGCCGCGCTCAACGTCCCGCTTGGTATTTTCATTGGGCTCATGGGCGAGAAGCTCACGCGCCCGAAGCGCCCTAAGGGGAAGTAGCCGACGCCGAGCTTCGGTTGAACACCAGGCTCATGCACGTCACGCCGCCTTCGGCCTTCGCAAACTCTGATACCGAAACTGGTATGACGCGCGCGGCATGATTGCCGAGCAGCCGGATGGTTTCCGGAAAGGCGTCGGATGCGATGATGGTGGAATCGATCACGAGTACATCGCCAGCCCATTGTTCGTTCTCTGGAACCTCCACCGTCAAACCCGACGGTAGCGGCGACGCGTCGATCCACTTGGAGTTCACGAGGAAGCGACCGTCGGGCAGGGAGCTGCACGCCGTTTTGAGATGTAGACACTCGCGAACGGGAACCGCGGTCACGGAGTAACCGTACGGGCGCACGACGTCACGCAGCGCGTTGATGCCCGCGGCATTCGTCCGTGGCGATGCGCCGACGTACAGCGAGCGTCCCGACCGCACGATATCGCCGCCGTCGATCGTTCCGGGCAACTCCACTCGTTCGACATTCCGAAAGTCGCGCAACGCGCCTTCGATGCCGGCCGCCTCACCACGACGCGATGGCGCGCCCATCGACATCAACACCGCCACCTCGTCGAGCACGATTGCAGTGTCCTCCACGAACACGCAGTCCGGATAGTCGCGATACAGGTCGAGCGTCACCACCTCAGCGCCGCACTCGCGGAGTGCGTTGCAGTACGCAGCGTGCTGTTGGAGAGCGAGTTGCGCGTCGATCGGCTCATGCCCGACGTAGGTTCGCTCTCCGCCCTCGAGCTTTGGCGATGGTACGTGCGTGAGCGCCACCAAACCGCTGCTGCTTTGCGTCATCACGGACCCGACGGGCCGTTCAGCCCCTGACGAAGCACTTCGCGCAGCGCCGGCGTCCCTACGAACAAGTTCTCGGGGAATTTCCGATATCTGAGCATCTGATCATAGATACTCGCGTTCTCATATTCGTTGAGGCTCATGCCGGCGAGATACTGCAGGCGCAAATTCGAATCGCGATTGATCTCTGCGTCAGCCAGCCAGGGCCCCAGGTCGCGCGCCTGGCCGCCGTAGGTGCCGAGCAGCGAGATCGCCGAATTGAATCCCACCTCGCTGAGTGATTGTGCGACGCGCGCGTTTTCCGGGGCCGAGATGCGCGCCTGCAGTGCGTCAATGTCGATCGTCTGCGGCGAGGCGTGACCGGCGAGCACGACGTCGTACCCCTTTCCCTGAATGTCATTGCTCCACACGGTGCCGTCGGCAAAGACGTCGAAGAACGTCGCCACTTCGCTCTTTACGACGTTCGGCACGCTCTCGTACAACGGCACCCATTGCGTCACGACGCCACCAGGATTGAGATGCTTCTTCACGAGCTCGAAGTATTCCTTGGTGTACAGCGTCGCGGCGCCCTTGACCCACGGATGAATCGGATCCGACGTGATGACGTCGAACTTCTCCTTCGTCGTGAGAATGAAATGGCGCGCGTCGTCGTACACGATCTGTACACGCGGATCATTGACGACGTTGTAGTTCTCCTTCGTGAAGTACGTCGAAACCACCTTCGGGATCAGCGGCTCGATCTCGCAGATCACGATGCGTTTGATTCCCGGATGCAGCACGAACGATCCCGCCGTCACGCCCGCGCCAAAGCCGACGACGAGCACGGACTTTGGATTGGTATCGAGCAGCGCCGAGATGTGGCCGAGCATGCGCTGGAGTCGCATGTCCTGCGGCTCGCTGGACGCTTCAACTTTGCCAGCGACGTGGAAGTTGCGCACGCCATTCGACATCTCTGAAACCGCGATCGACGAGTTCATGCCTTCGCCGACGTACAGATATTTCGGCTCCGTCGTATACGTCGGGAGAAACCGACCGTATGCTACGAGTCCATCAGGAATCTTTGGCACCCAGAACGCAAGCACTACCGCGGCCACGAGCCCGGCGCCGAGCGTGCCCCACTCGAATTGAGTGAGGGCCATGCTGCGCTCGCCCTTCGCGACCGGTCCGGCGTTCGTCGCCGACCGCAGCGACGCGAAGACTATCAATGCCGAGACGATTGCGATCGCGATGAGGAGCTGTTCCGCGCGCTGCGTTCCGAGCACGGGAATGGCCACGACGCTGAACAGTACCGATCCTACGATGGCGCCGACCGTATTCGCCGCGTACACGCGTCCAACTGAGCGGCCCGCGTCCTGTCCGGGTCCGACGACCGCGGCGATTGCCAGCGGAAAGCTCGCGCCCCATAGGAACGCCGCTGGGAAAACCGCCGTCAGCGATCGGATCAGATCGATTTGAAACGTGATCCACGGACTTCGCGACAGCGAAGGATTGATTGGCCAGTAGGGCAGTGAATCGGCCATCATCCACGCCGCCCACGCGACTCCAGCAACGATCAGCAACTGAGTCCAACCCAGTGCGACTCGCGGCCGCCATGCACGCGCCATGAACGAACCGGCGCTACTGCCAAAGCCGAGTCCAATCAGGAAGACCGCGAGAATGATCGAGAAGGTGTACACCGACGCGCCCAGCATGAGCGACAGTGTTCGCGTCCACACGACCTCGGCGCCAAGCGCAGTAAGGCCGGACAGTGCAATCGCGACGTACACAGCGTTCGTGCCCGGTATCTCCCGCGCAGCGATGCTTCCGTCGGGCTCGGCCTGAACTGCGGGGCGATGCGGTGCGCGCTTCGAGAGCGCGAAACCCATTGCCGCTACGCCAAAGTTGATCGCGACAGCGACGATGGTCGTCGTCGTCATGTCGTGCACTCGCAGCAGGTAGAAGCCCGCGAGCAGACAACCGAACACGGCACCGGCGATGTTGCTGCCGTAAAAGAACCCGAGCCACGACACACCCTTTGGCGTGGTCTCGACCCAGCGAGCAATCGCGGGAAGCGTTGCGCCCATCAGCAACGTTGGCGGCAGGAGGCAAATCGCGCACACGAGTCCGCGCAGCAAGATGCCGAAGAACCCGTGCGCCGACGTCGCCGTATACGCGCCCCCCACGAGCGGAACCACGACGAGCACGATCAACCCGAGCACTCCGATTCCCGCTTCCAATAGCGCATAGACGCGGAGTGGATGCTGCTCCGTCGACACGAAGCGTGGCAACAGTAGGCTGCCCAAACACATTCCACCCATGAACGTCCCGAGCAGCACGCCGAGCGAAATCGCCGACGAACCGATCACGAGTTCGATCAGCTGAAACCACACGATCTCGTAGATCAGCGCGGCGCAACCGCTTCCCACGAACAGCAGCAGGAGTAGCGGGAGAAAGCGTTGTGTTGGCGGAAGCGGCAAGGCCGCAGTGTACGACGGAGACTGCCGAGCGATCTGTTTGGCCATGACGCAGCGTCGAAACGGGTGGAAAAACGACGATGCATCATTTACGCTCACCGGCGCCCGATGGTTGGCCCTGGTTCTATCCGAGCGCGTCGTCTAGCGTTGACGCTCTATGCTCAAATCGATCTGTGTTTTCTGTGGGTCGTCGTTCGGCGCTTCCGACGAATATCTCGCGGCAGCCCGTGAGTTCGCGACCGAAGCCGCGCAGCACGGCATTCGGCTGGTCTACGGCGGTGCGAGCGTGGGACTCATGGGCGCATTTGCCGACGCCGTACTCGCGGCCGGCGGCTCGGTCGTCGGCGTCATGCCTCGCTCGTTGGTCGACCGCGAAATTGCGCATCGCGGGCTCACCGAGCTGCACGTCGTCGAATCGATGCACGAACGGAAGGCCAAGATGGCCGAGCTCGCCGACGGTTTCGTGGCGCTGCCTGGCGGGATCGGAACGCTCGAAGAGCTGTTCGAGATCTGGACGTGGGGCCAGTTGGGTCTGCACGCAAAACCGTACGGCGTGCTGAACGTGCGCGACTACTACACGCCGCTCATTCGGTTTCTCGACCACGCGCGCGACGAAGGCTTCGTTCGTCCGGCGCAGCGCTCCACGCTCGTCGTCGATACGGACAGTCGGTCACTCATTGCGCGATTGTCGAACGTCGCGTTGTGAGACGCTTGAGCGATTACTGAATCGCTCAAGTGATTCGGGACGCTCTATTCGGTGGTGGGGACCACGGTGACGCGATAGCGAATCACCAGCGGGCCATCCTGACCTTGACGCGTTTCCGGGAACAGGCGAATCGTCCACGCGCCGTCGAGCGGAATGCGTACACCGCGTTTCGGTAGTTCGGTCAGGAGTTCGCCCTGTCCGGCGATCGTTCCATCCGGAATCTTGTCCAAGACGTTCCGCACCGCCGACCCGTAGACCAGCGGCAGCGTGGTCCGAACGAACTGCTCGAACTTCTCGGGGCGACGCGTGCGCGCTTCCGGCGTATCGAACGCCACGATGACGTCCGTATCTCCACGCACGGCCGTGACGCCACCCGCGAGGTCGGACTGGCCGGCCGGCACGACAGGCGTGAGCCCGGGGTGTTGGACCGGCACCTTCGCCGCGGGAGGCTTCGCCACCGGCTGCGCGACCGCCGGAGTCTGAGGAGCCACGGTCGGAGACACGACCTGCGGTGCAGGCGACGCCACGACCGGAGCAACCTGGGAAACGACTCCCGCCGCCGTCGCGCTATCGTGCACCGCCGAATCGACGGCGACGTAGGTCGCTGAGTCGGGGCGGACCGGCTGCGGCTTTGCCGCGCCACGCTGGGGGCGCGCTCCGCGGATGGCCGACGCCCCGACCGCGCCCGCGGCAATGAACGTCGCGATCACGATTGCGACCGCGCTGCCGCGGAGCATCAATCGATTAAATCGCTCCCGCGCCGCGGTACGCGCGGCATGACGGCAGCGAAGACACACCGTCGTTCCCGGACGGCGTTCGTGTGTGCAAGCCTCGAGAGGCTCGTGCGGCGTGGTGGACAGAGTCGATCTCCTTCACAAACTCCAAGGAATAGTGTGACGACTGACACATCCCGTCGCAACGCCCATCGATTCGCCGCCGCTACGGCTTGCTCGTCGTGTCCTTCGGCGTGCTCTTCGACTTGGACTTCGACGCGGACTTCGATTTCGGCTTGGGCTTGGAGTTCGGATCCGTCGCCCGCTTGGCCTCGGCTTTGGCATCCTTTCCCGTCTTGGTCAGCGCCGCATGCGTCTTGCTCGCATCTCGCTTCGCCTCGGCCTTGGTGTCCTTGGCGGCTTTTTTCGCGGCAGTGCTGACGTCGTGCGCTGCCTTGTTCAGGTCGTCCGGCTTCTTGTCTGGCGTTCCCTGTGCGTGCAACGGCGTCGCAAGCGCACCTGCCGCGAACGCCGCGGCGATCAAATAACGAATGCTCATTGGTAACCAACCCTCAGGTCGAGTGAACTTGGGACCTAGGTGCAAGAGCCGGACACTCGGAGGAACGATCAGCTTGGTGGCCGCGCTAAGATGTGTAGTTGCGACAAATTTCTCGATACGGAGCGCTCGCCGATGACCCAGGACACAACAGAGAACATGAAATCGGCGGGGGAGAGCGCGTTTTTGGCGCTCGGCCTAGACGAAGCCCTCGTGGCGGCTGTCTCATCGCTCGGATACGAAGAACCCACCGACATCCAGCGCGAGGCCATTCCGCCGCTCATTGCCGGCCACGACGTGCTCGGCCAAGCCGCCACCGGGACCGGCAAGACCGCTGCCTTCGCGCTGCCGCTCCTGCACCGCATTGGCGGCTCTGAGGAGGATGCCCGCGCTGTCCGCGGCCTCATCCTGGTGCCAACGCGCGAACTGGCCATGCAGGTCGCCGAGGCGGTCCACCGCTACGGTCGCCAGCTGGGTGTTCGCGTCCTGCCCATCTATGGCGGGCAGCCGATGCAGCAGCAGCTCCGCGCTCTGAAGCGGGGCGTCGACGTCGTGGTTGCCACGCCGGGACGCGCTCTCGACCACATCCGCCGCCGAACCCTCGTGCTCGACACGGTCAAGATGGTCGTGCTCGACGAGGCCGATGAGATGCTCGACATGGGCTTCGCCGACGATCTCGAGGCCATTCTCGAAGCCGTTCCCAGTGAGCGACAGACTGCGCTTTTCTCGGCGACGATGGCTGCACCTATTCGCGCCATCGCCAGTCGCCACCTGCGCGAGCCTGTTCTCGTCACGATCGCGCGCGAAGTCGTTGCCCCGGGCGAAGCGCCGCGCGTTCGTGAGATCGCTTTCGTCGTTCAGCGACGCCACAAGGTCGCCGCGCTCGCCCGCGTGCTCGACATGGAAGCTCCGACCTCGGCCATCGTTTTCTGCCGCACGCGCACCGAAGTCGACGAGCTCACCGAAACGCTCGGCGGTCGCGGGTATCGCGCGGAAGCGTTGCACGGCGGATTGTCGCAGGAACAGCGCGATCGCGTCATGCGCCGCTTCCGCGACGGCGCGTCTGAATTGCTCGTGGCAACCGACGTGGCCGCACGCGGTCTCGACATCGAGCATGTATCGCATGTCGTGAACTTCGACGTTCCGTCGTCGCCGGATGCGTACGTTCACCGCGTTGGACGAACGGGTCGCGCCGGACGAGAAGGCGTCGCGATCACGCTTGCCGAGGCGCGCGAACATCGGCTGCTGCGCAACATCGAGCAGGTCACGAAGCGCAAGATCAAGATCGAGTCGGTGCCGACGGTGCACGATCTTCGCGCGCGCCGTCTTGAGCTCACACGCACGTCGCTCGAGGAACTGCTCGTGGCCGGAGATCTCGACTCGTATCGCGTCGTGATCGAGTCGCTCGCCGACGAGTACGACGTCCTCGACATCGCCGCCGCAGCCATCAAGTTGGCCGACGACAGTGGCGAAGAGTCGTCGACTCCGGAAGAAGAAATTCCGAACGTCGTCATCGCCGACACGCGCCGTCCGGCGCGTAACGCACGCGAGGGCGGTGGTCGGTTCGAACGCGGGAACCGCGACGAACGCCCAGGCCGGAAAGAAAAGTTCAATCGCGACGCGCGGCCTGAGCGTGGCGAACGCGATTCTCGCGAGGCGCGTCCGCCACGGGACGCTCGCCGCGGCACGCGCGACGTGGCGCGACTCTACGTCGCACTCGGTCGCAAAGCGGGTGTTCGCCCCGGTGATCTGGTTGGTGCAATCGCGAATGAGGCGGGAATCGACTCACGCGATATTGGCGCGATCGAGATTGCCGACCGCTTCTCACTCGTCGAGGTTCCCGACGATGCCGCAGAGGGCATCATCGAAGCCCTTCGCGGCACGACGATTCGCGGCAAGCGCGTCATGGCTCGCCGCGATCGTGAGGCAACGTAAGGAGTCGCGCTACGGCGTCGGTTTACGAATGGCTTCTACGTGTGTGCGGCCGTCCACCGGTTCGATCGGTGAGACGCCCGCTACCGCGCCGAGTGTGGGCGCCATGTCCGCGACGAGCGCAGGCTTCGTGTACTTGCCTGGCGTGAACCACGGCCCGTAAAAGATTTCAGGAACGTGCGAGTCGTAGTCGTTGGGCGTGCCGTGCGTCGCCATCTCCACCGTGGAGTAGTACGCGTACGGCGCGATCGACAAAACGAGCTCGGCCTGTGTGTCCGACGGTAGCATGTGCAGCCAGCGTCGCGCGACTGCGTCGCGGACTGTGTCGGCGCGCGCGAGATCTCGCACAAAGTCCACGCGCGCCACGCCGGTCACGCGTCTGAGCGCCGCCGCGAGCTTTGCCAATTCGTCGTCTGGCTTCATGCCGGCGCGCACCATTGCCGCCCGATCGACTGTGATCATTCCTTCTTCGAAGTCGATCGCATTCGTGTCGGCGTGGGCCGCACGCAACCGTTCGATTGCTTCGCCGATCGCCGGCCCAACATTGACGCGTTCAGCGGTGACGTGTTCGCGCTGTGCGCGAAGCTCCGGATAGGGCGCAACGCCGTGGTCGGCGGTCAGCGCGAAAACGATTCGCGATGAGTCACGCACGCGATACAACGAGTCGATGAAGATTCCGAGATACTTGTCGAGGCGAACGATCTGGTCGTGCAGCTCTCGCGAGTCTGGACCAAACCGGTGCCCGACTGCGTCGGTCGTCGAGAACGACACTGCGAGCAGATCGGTCTGCGGTCCGCGGCCGAGATTCATCGCCGAGAGTCCCGCGAGCGCGAGCTGCGCCGTCAACGAATCCATCTGCGGGTATTCGGTGAACAGCTTAGCCGTTTGCGCCGAGTCAGTCGGGAAGGCGTGTGGGAAGGTCACGCCTGAACCGAAGTTCTCCATCGGTACGCTGTCGGGCTCCGGATACGCACTGAGCGCGAGCATCGGTTCCCACAGCTTGCCGGTGTACGTCTGCGGAATCTTTCGCGCATTGAAGCGCTGAACCCACGTCGGCAGCGTATCCGCGTAGTACCGGCTCGTGGTGAAGCGTCCGTCGACGAACCAGAACGCGCTTTGACGCGCGCGCCCGATTGGCAGAATTGCTCCGCGATCCTTTCGCGACACGGACAGCGCGCGCGAGCGCTCGTCTTTCACGCGCAGCCAGTCGATCAGCGTCGAGCCGCGAAAGCGGAAGGGCGACGCGCCCGTTCCACCGCCACCGACGATCGGCGACTGCGGATCATTCACGCCATAGATGTTTGCAACGATTCCCGTATGCGAGGGAAATCGGCCGGACAACGTCACCGAATGTCCCGGCGCCGTCTCCGTGATCGCATGGTCCTGATGAGCATCCGTGAACACCGCGCCGCCACGATATAGGCGGCCGAGTCCACCGGTGAGCTGCGGCAGGAACCGCTCGAAATAGTCGGCGCGCATCTGATCGACCGTGATGAACACGATCAACTGCGGCGTCGCCGATTGCTGGCCCTGCGCGACGTTCGCGCAGGGCGCCAGCGACGCGAGCGCGCCGGCGATGATGACGGCGCGGCTCGCGAGTCGCATCGAACGCATCAGCCGCCCTTCGCGGTCTTGATCGCGGCGGTGAGCTTGTCGTAGCCGTCCTGTGCCAACGCGTTGAAGCGCGGGTCGGCGTAGGCAATCTTGCCATCCTTTCCGATCACGAACACGGTGCGGCGGAAGTACGGACGCGCGCCGCCCTGCGAGCCATACTTGGTTGCCAGATCACTCTTCGGATCGGCGATCATTGCGAAGGGGAAGTGCTCGTCCTTCGCCCAGCTCGCGTGCGACGCCAACGTATCGATCGACGTCGGCAGAACCACAACGCCGTCGCCGAACAGCGTCTTGTACTCGTCGCGGAACTTCTTCATCTCGGCCGTGCAGCCCGTGGAGCGATCGAGCGGGTAGAACGCCAGCACGACGACCTTGCCGCGCAAACCGGCGAGCGACACCGTCATGGCCTTGCCGGTGGAATCAGTTGCCTGCGCGGTGAAATCCGGCGCAGCTTCTCCAGCTGCGGGCGTCGGCGGGGCCGGCGGTGCAGCCTGGCCGGCTGGCGCTTGAGCGGCAACCGTCGCGGAAAAGGCGAAAGTCGCGAGAAGAGCAATGCGAGCGGGGGAGACCATGTGGTCCTCGTAGGCGATAGAAGGTTTGGAGAAGCGCGACCAACGGCGGGTCGCGCTACAATGAATCATACCGGGGATCACGACGTTCGCGAGGCCTATGCATCTACCCCAATCCGTCCAGTTTCGCCGTGCTAGCCCGGCAGACGCGCCCGCTCTTGCGCGCCTCCGGTTGGAGTTCCGCGGACCACTCGCTCAGACCACGGAGCCGGAACTGGCGTTTCTCGAACGGTGCGAACGCTGGATGACCGCGCGACTGACCGCGAAATCGCCCTGGCGGGTCTGGGTGGCCGAAGCAGGCGGCGATCTCGTTGGGAATGTGTGGCTGCAGACCGTGGAAAAACTCCCGAATCCGAGCGAGGAGCCGGAGCTGCACGGCTACGTGAGTAACTTCTTCGTGCGGCCGGAACAACGAAATCTCGGTGCCGGATCGGGGCTGATGCGCGTTCTGCTCGACGAATGCCGGCGGCTCGACGTCGACGCGGTATTTCTCTGGCCCACTGCCCGCAGTCGTCCGTTGTACGAGCGATTCGGCTTTACCAATAGCGGTGCCGTACTCTCGCTCGAACGTTGATCGCTCTCGGAGTGAACGATGGAAATCACTCGTGTTGCCCCTTTTCTCGAATATCTCGATCGCGTCCATGAACGAACGCGCCGCATCGTCGTGCGCGTCCGCGAGGAAGATCTCGAATGGCACGCTGCTCCCGGTCGGCTGACCCCCGGCGAGCTGATTCGCCACCTCGCCGGCATCGAGCGTTTCATGTATGCCGAGAACGCCCATGGGCGGCCGGCGAAGTACCCGGGCCACTCGCGCGACTTGGCCGACGGACTGGACGCCACCGTTGCGTACTACGACCGACTGCACGCCGAATCACGCGCGCTTTTCGCCGAGCTGACCGACGCGCGTCTCAATGAGAAAACTCGAACGCCCGCCGATACGCCGATCACGGTGTGGAAATGGCTGCGGGCCATGCTCGAGCACGAATCGCATCATCGCGGCCAGCTGTACTTCATTCTCGGACTGCGCAACGTGCCGACGCCGCCAATCTTCGGGTTGACGGCGGAAGAAGTGCACGCTCGGTCTCTCGCGTTGGAGGCCTAACGATGGCCGAGCAATGGGTGGTGCTCATGACGGTGTATTCGGGCCTGGAAGTCGATACCATGCGCGCGCTTCTGGAGTCAGAGGAGATTCCGGTGCTCGTCCGCGGCTATCAGGTGGGTATGTGGGGCAGCGGCTTCCAAGGGCCGATCAGCGAAGGCGCGGACATCATGGTGCCTGAGAGTACTCTCGAAAAGGCCCGCGAGCTGCTGCCGGGCGACGCCGACACCGAAGCCTGATAATCGGGTAGCGTTGCCCGGGTACGGCCGGGGTCGTCTCGTTCTTGATGCGACTTTCCTCACGAGACATCCGTATTGCCGCCCGGTCGCTGCTTCGGCGCCGGGGCTTCACGCTCATCGCTGTGCTCTCGCTCGCGCTGGCCATCGCGCTGAACACGACGATGTACAGCGTGATCGACGCACTGGTGCGTCCGAAGGTCGACATGCGAAGCCCAGGGCAAATATTCGGGCTCGTGATGTGGGGCGACACGCACCATAAAGTCGACAACGCCACACGCGCTTCGCTCCTACGCTCTGGCTTTCACAACTATGAAGGCGTGAGTTATCGCGGCGTTGCGTACGGTGCCGACGCGTCCGTCGAATACCGCGAGCGGTTTGCGCAGGTCTCGTACGCCACCGTTGCGCCGAACTTCTTCGCACTGCTCGGCGTTCACGCTCTCGCCGGGCGCGTGTTCACCGACGCGGACGCTATATCAGGTGATCAGCCAATCATCATTGGCGAACGCCTCGCCGGAACGCTGTTCCCCGATGGTGAGTCGCCCATCGGTGCGTCGGTCGAGGTCAACGGGGTCAAGCATCCTGTCATTGGCGTGCTCGGACGCGCATCGGGATTTCCAAACACGACCGAGGCGCTCTGGCTACTCCCACCACCGAACGTTGGCTTGAGTAACCTGCCGATCAACATCGTCCGCCTTCGCGATGGCGCGCAGCACGCGAGCGCCGAGCAGGAGCTGTCGGTGCTTGCCTCACGGCTGGCCAGCCTTGCCGGCGAGCCGAAGAACTCAGTGCGCTTTCAGCTGTACTCGGTCACAACGGCGCAGTTCAGCTTCGATCGCTTTCACTATGCGTTGATCGCAGCGGTTGTGGCGGTGTTGCTCATTGCGTGCGCCAATCTCGCGAACCTTCAACTCGCGCGCGGCATCGCCCGCAGCAGAGAACTTGCATTGCGTGCTGCGCTCGGCGCATCGCGTCGCGACATCATTGGCCATCTCGTATTGGAGAGCGCTCTGCTCGCGGCGGCTGGACTCGCGCTCGGTGTTCTGCTTACCGTCTGGGGAACGCATTTCCTCAGCTCGCGAATTCCGCCAAGCGTCGCCGAGTACGTGATTGCGCCGCAAACGAGTTGGCGCGTGTTCGTCGTCGCCGTTGTCGCAGGCGTGTTCTGTGTGTTCCTCGTAGGACTGCTTCCGGCGATTCGCGTGTCGCGCGTCGATCCGAACGAGTTGCTCAAGTCCGGTGCGGGCACCGGCGCACACCGACGGAGTCGCCGACAGTACGGCGCGATGGTCATCGTCGAGATGGGATTGTCGCTTGCCTTGCTCTGCGGTGCTGCGATCGTCGTGCACACGGCACTCAGGTATCGCGCGATTCGGATGGGCTACGACGTGAGGCCGCTGGCGGCGGCGGTGCTTCGTGCGGAGCCGGCTCGGCCCAGGGCCATCAGATACGTCGACGCACAGAACGACATCGCCGCCCTCGCGCGGCGCATTCCCGGGGTGACGCAGGCAGCGGTCGCGTTTCCTGGAGCCGCGCGCCATCACACGGTGACGATCACACTCGCCGGTGGGGTGAGCAAACAGATTCCCGCTCCATTGTTCGGCTACGGCATCGTCACGCCGTCGTACCTCCGCACGTTCGGAATTCCAATCGTCGAGGGGCACGATTTCACGGAAGGTGGCGCCGGTAAGCCTGAAGTCATCGTCGACCAGGCCACCGCCCGCTTTCTCTGGCCGGGCGGCAGCGCGGTGGGCCGAACAATCAAACTCGGTGATGACACGTCGAGTGCGCCGTGGGCCACCGTCGTTGGCGTTGCTAAAATGATGCAGCGTTCCGCGCTCAGCCGCAGCGGCATTCTCCCATTGCTAGCCTATCGCGGCCTTGGTGCGCTCTATTATCGACCGTCGGAGCGCGACAGCGTCGTCGTCGACGGAGCCGGATACACGGTCGACGTCACGGTTCGATCGGAATCCGATCCCACGCGTCTCCCGATCGAACTTCGCCGGCAGTTCAAGTCGAGTCCTCAATATCGACTTCTCACTGCGCAATCGATGGATGAAAAGCTCGGGCTGCTCCGCGATCGACAGCGCCATGACTTCGTTGCTACGACCTTTCTCGTCTTTGCGCTGCTGGCGTTAGGACTCGCCGCGCTCGGGATCTACGGGATCATTTCACATTCCGTCGTCGAGCGAACGCGTGAGATCGGTGTTCGTATCGCGCTCGGCGCCGGCTCGCGTGATGTGTTGCATGCGGTGCTTCGCGAAGGCAACGCGATCGCGCTTGGCGGGATCGCACTTGGCCTCGTCTGTACGCGACAAACCGTTGGATGGCTTCGCGCGTTCTCGTTTCCTGAGGATCAGTACGACGCGACGCTCTTCGCGGCGATGGGCGCGGTCCTGTTCGTCGTCGCGCTGGTCTCCGCGCTGTGGCCGGCGCTTCGCGCGACACGCATCGACCCGGTGGAGTCACTCCGGAGCGAGTGACTGGACCCGATATATTCCGGCCGATGGACGACCGACTTGTCGAGGGCGGCCGGAACGGCTGCGTGCTCAGTACCGATCGCGGGCGGATCGACGTCGACGCCGTGTTGGCGCTGCTGCGCGCGTCGCACTGGGGCGGCTCCATGACGCGCCTGCAGCTCGAGCGCGCCATTGAGAATTCCATATGCGTAAGTGTGTTCGGCGGCGAGCAGGCGACCGAGCAAGTTGGCTTCGCTCGCGTCGTCACCGACCTGGCGACGTATGGCTACCTCACCGATGTGATCGTCGCCGACGACTTCCGTGGGAGGGGGATCGGCTCCTGGATGGTCGAGACCATCGTTGGGCATCCTGATCTGCAGGGGCTGCGGCGAATCGCGCTTTTCACGCGGAATGCGCCCTGGCTGTATGAGCGTTTTGGGTTTACTACTGAACGCCCACTAAACAGTACGTATATGGAGCTTCGCGCCAAGCCGTAGTAGTTTCCCGCGTCGACCCACGAACCGAGGAGATTTGATGACCGCCAAACTCGACAAATCGATCAAGCGTGAGTTGGAAATCGACGGAAAAGTCTATACGATCACGATTGCTCCAGATGGACTGAAGGTGACGGAAAAGGGCCGTCGCAACGGGCAGGAGCTGTCGTGGCGTGCGGTCATTGGTGGCGACGCATCGTTGAACGAGAGCCTCAAGGCCTCGGTCGACGCCACGGCGAATTCCTAGTCCGGGTCGCGCGCCGCATCGGTAGGGTCAGACGCCGCCGGTCTGCGCTCATCGAGCGCGCGGCGGCGAATGGCGCCGTTCTCCGCAGGCACATCAAATCGAAGTTCCGTCTGCGCCGTCGGGAGCGACTCGTCGCCCTCGGCGAGTTCGGTCATGCGGTGCTGAAAGCGCAAGAACTGCATTGGCGCCCGAAAGCTGTCGCGCGATGCTCGCGACACCATGAGCAATTCCTCACGCACTTCGCGCGGAAGATGCGTTGCCGTTCGCTTCCGCAGCAGTGCCGTGATACGCATGGGCTCTCGGCTCGCTAGCGCGAGTTCGATCTCGCGCAGATAGGCGAGAAAGCGCGAGAGGGGATCGGTCTCGCTCCGTCGCGACAGCGCGCGTGGCCTACTCATGATCGGTGAGCCCCTTCAAAGAATTGGGACGACGCATTCCCTTTGCCCACAGATCACCGACGTCGCGAATGCGATCGGGCACGGTATCGATCGTGAAGTCCGCCGGATCTAGATCGTCGTCGACTTCACTCCAGGTGAGCGGCGTCGAAACGGTCGGGCGAGGCTGTGCACGAACGGAATACACACCGGCAACGGTCTTTCCGCGAATGTTCTGCAGGTAGTCGACGTAGATGGCGCCACGACTGCGCGCGCCAACGCGGCGCACCACCGTGGCAAGCTTTGGATATTGCTCCGACACGTGTGTGGCGACGAGTTGCGCGATGGTTCGCGCACCTTCGTTTGGAACATGCGGTGGCAACGGTAGCACGATATGCAAGCCGCTCGCTCCCGACGTCTTTGGCACCGCGTGCAGGCGAAGTTGATCGAGCACGCTCTTCACCGCCTGCGCGACTTCGACGACCCGGCCGAACGAAGCACGTGGTCCCGGGTCCAAATCGATGATCGCATAGTCCGCGAATTGTATCGATTGCTGGCGCGAATGCCATGGGTCCACCGAAATCGCGCCGAGTTGCACCAGATAAAGAAGGGTGGCAAGGTCGCCGCCGATCAACTTGGTCTGCGTCGTCAAACCCTTGTCTCGCACCTTTTCGACGCGAACGGAATCGGGCGTATGTGCTGGCGCTCGTTGCTGATAGAACGCTTCACCGCGCACACCATTCGGGAAGCGCTTCATGACCAGCGGGCGATCGGCGATCGCCGGTAGCAGCACGCGCGACACCGACGCGTAGAAACGCATGATGTCGCCCTTCGTATGCTTGGTTGACGGAAAGAAGACCTTGTCGAGGCTCGACACATCGAGCGTTCCCGTTAGAAGCTCGAGTGTGCCGGCGCCGCTATCCTCCTCGATCGCAGCGAGTTCACGCATGACGCGCGCGGATGACGGAGCACGTTTCGCCGTCATGCGATGCGCCCTTCGGGTTCGCGAATCACGTCTTTCGCCGCCTTGTCGGTTCGAACGCCCACGAACACCGGCTGACGCAAGCGACCGTCCGACGTCCATTCATTGAACTTGATCTCTACCACGACGGATGGTCGTGTCCAGTGCGCTGCTTCATTTGTACGCGGCGTCGTTTCGAAGGGTGAGCTCTTTCGTTCGACGCGCGCGAGTCGCTTGTACATATCGGCGAGCGATTGTCGCGAGAAGCCAGTGCCCGTGTGACCGGCGTAGATCAGCGATCCATCGTCGTCGTAGTAGCCAAGGAGCAACGCGCCAATGTGTTCCCGCGAGTTGCGCGGCTCAGTCCAACCGCCGACGACGAACTCCTGGCGTCGCTCGATCTTGAGCTTGAGCCATGATCGCGAACGATGTCCCGCGTCGTAGTGAGCGTCGGCGCGTTTTGCGATCACACCTTCCCAACCTTTCCGATGCGCCTTTCGCAGCATCGCCGCTCCGTTCGTCGCGGCGTCGCCAAGTCGCAGCGTGCGAATGCGACTCGCGCCGCGAAAGAGCGCAGTGAGTTGTTTCCGTCGCGTCGTCCATGGCTCGCCGACGAGCGTCTTCGTTCCGTCGAGCAACAGATCGAACACCATGAGTGCCACGGGCGTGGCGGTACGGTGACCTTCGATGGCGTCTTCGTTCGTGACGTGCATACGCCCTTGAAGCGCTTGAAAGCGCGCAGGTAGGTCGCGACGCGTGGCGACGATTTCGCCGTCGAGCACAAATGGTCGCTTCACGCGCTCGTACAATGCTCGAAGCCCGTCTGCAACCTCGGGAAACTGGCGCGTCTTATTGATCCCGTTACGGCTCACCAGCGCGACGTGCTTTCCGTCGACGAAGGCGAGAATCCGAATACCGTCGTACTTCGGTTCGAACACCCAGTCCTTTCCCTTGGGTAGTTCGGTACCGACGGTCGCCAGCATCGGAGCGAACGACTTCATGCCGTTTTGCGCGCGGCGCGTTTTGTCCGAGTCGTCTTCGCGCGCGTCTTCTTGGCGGCGTGCGCAGGATGGTGCGTACTACGCGTTCCTTTCGCTGCGTCCAGGCTTTCCTGCAGTCGCGCCATGAGATCGATGACCTGCGTGCTCTCGCGCTCGGCGGGCTTCGCCGTCTCGACCTTCTTTCCCTTCATTTTCGCGCGAATGATCTTCATGAGGTTGGCGCGATAGTCGTCGACGTACTTCGACGGGTCGAACGTGCCCGACAGATTCTCGATCAGCTGTTCGGCCATCTGCAGTTCCTGTGGGCGGAGTCCAGCATTGCTGGGAAACTCCACTTCGTCGACGTCCACGAGCTCGTTGGCGAAGCGCATGATCTCGAGTACGATCGCGTTGCCAACCGTCTTGATGCCCGCGAGATGAAGCGTGTTCGTGCGCATCGTGATCTTTCCAATACCTACGACGCCGGCGCGCTTGATCGCTTCGCGCAGCAGCGCATAGGCCTTTTCGCCGCCCTTTGCGGGCACCAGGTAGTACGGCGTCTCGAAGTAACGCGGATCGAGCTCGTCTGCCTTTACGAAGTCGAGAATCTCGATTGTCTTGGACGATTCGATCGCCGCGGATTTGAAATCGTTGTCCGTCAGGGCGATGAATTTTCCTTTCGAGTACTCGTAGCCTTTGACGATGTCGTCCCAGTCGACTGGATCGCCCTCCTTCTCACACACGCGCTCGTAGCGGATAGGGGAGAGATCGGTTTTGTGAAGGAGACGGAAGCTGACGCGCTCCTTGCTCTGAACCGCCGACTGCAGACGGACAGGAATGTTCACGAGTCCAAAGGACAGTGCTCCGGTCCACAGTGGCCGCATCAGAATCTCCGCATCGTATGGCAGGTGAGCGAGCATCGCGTCTCCGCAACGCGCATCCGTCCGCCAAGTGCAACTGCGATGCTATCAACACGCTGTCCACACGAGCGTGTGGATAGGCGGTGATTTGTCGACATAAAGTCGACACGAGAAACGAGCGAAAATCGGTTACTTCGCGCGCGAAAATCGCCACCAAATCCCGCCAAAAAACCGCTCGAAAACTGGCGGGCTCCGCTGCACAAAATGTGATCACGAATTCTCACGCTCCGAAAAAGTCCTGCACATCTGTCCACAACCGTTATCCACAGATGCTCACAGGACCTTACCGCCGTACTACGAGTGACTTAGAAAGTTGTCGACAGTACTCCACATGAGCTATCCACAGCAATGACAACGACTTATGGAAAACTTTCCTATTGCAATTTGAATCAGGGTTTTCTAGGTTGCCGTCCCTTCCGGCGAGCGTGTCGCCGAAGCATGCAGAAACCGCTTCGCATTTTCTCAATGCATCTCGTCAGCTGCGCTTGCCCGCCCGAGCCTCTCGAAGACGCGCCGAGAACGGCCCTTTTGGCCGATCTCAACGAGGGAGAATGTTGGGACGGCTTCTGGTCGTCGGGTTCCGACGGATACTACGTGCGCTGCACGCGCCGAGGCGGTGAAGTCGAGTGGTTCGAGTTGGCTGATGACGTCGCAGCGCCTTCGGCGCTCCCGGAGCTTCGCGTACTACCCCTTCGGCCCAAAACGCGTCCACAGACGCGTGTAGCGGTTGTCGTAGCGAAATCACCGGATGGCCGACGAATGCTCGTCGGCAGTGCGCGACGGACGACTCGGTGAACGCTGGTTCTAACTCAACCGCTCGCTTCGGGGAGCAACTCGAGTTGCGAGGTTCGCTGCGCTACGACGCGACGCGCTGCCTCGTACAACCAGTCAAAGCTCGCATCGAGACGCGGATCGCCACCGGCGGCGTCGCGCGCGAGTGTGAAGTGGCTGTACAGTCGCGCATCGACTCGCTCGGGTTCACCGTGCAAGCGGAAGAGCAGCAGCTCCGTCGCGGCCTCGGTGAGATGGAACAGCGTGAACGTGTAGAAGCGCATCCGCGGTTCGTCGGCGGTATCGACTGTCGTGAAGAACTCGGGCTCGCGAACGGAGCGGTCTTCGCGGATCGACGCAACGATCTCCATCGCGTGTTCGAGACCCGAGGGTCCGGAGCCACGCAGCACGTGCGTCCACAGTTCGACCACGCGACGCAGCAACACGAGGTCCCATCGCGCATCGCGCTCGGTGCGCGCAAAGAGGAAGTCCTCGTTCGCGCGCAGCCATGCTCGGAATTCGGCCTGCTTGTGTCCAAGCTCGGCCAGTCCGCCGAGCAAGAGCGTTCGGTACAGCGTCGCAACGCGTTCGTCGTGCTCCACGGGGAGTGCGGCCGTCAGGATGAACGCGCGATCGGCGCCGACTTCGATATGCGCGGTGCGCTGCGCTTCTTGCTCGGCCGAGAGGATCGCGGAGGGCGATGCAGCACCTTCGAAGTCGAGCCAGTCACTCGCGGCGATGACGTACGCGCCGGCGAGAGGCACGACGAATTCGGGCGGCGGCACAGAGCGATCGACGTCGTCTCCGGCGCACAATCGCGTCAGCACGCCCATGCCGTATTGAATCGCGGCCGCGCGGTCTTCCGGAGTGACGACCTTCACCGCCCAGTGGCGGTCGAGACTATCGAGGACGTTCGCGTTCGGCGGGACGCTCATGACGTAGGCGCAGCGTGTGACGGAACAAGCAGAGTGTCACGTACAAGTTTGACGGGCAGACCCTGCTCGGGTAACAACGGGCGACTAATTCGCCATCGATTGGCACGGACGACCGTGGTGATGGATCCAGGCACCCGGAGCCTGGCCGCCCCACGGTCGCGCCGAGCCAGCGCGCGGAGAGTGCGATGAGCCTCGAACCGCATGCACGCCGACGACTCCAACTGGTTTGCGCGACGACGCGCGACCCTGATCTGTTGACTGAATTGAGACAAGTACTTGAGGAAGACCCGATGTCCTTCGTTCCGAGTGCAGAGCTGCTGCGTGACATCGCGTTGTGCGCGGCATGCACCCAGGACGGTCCGCGGACCGGGCGAGCGGGATTGTGTGACGGTCATCGCGCGCGATGGAATCTCGAAGCGTGCATGGCTCAGGCGTCGGACGCGGGAGAACAAGCGTCGCTCCAGCGATTGGCGCATGGCGTATTGTCGTCCCCCGATGTTGGCGCGCAGCTGCTCTCCGCATTCGATCGCCAGCGGCGCGCACTGCGACTCGTGATGGAGGCGCATGCCCGCGGCGCGGTGCATCTCCCTCCGAGCATTGCCGACACGGTTGAAAAGGCCTGCACGAGCGGGCCCCGGTTTCTCACTGGCGGACCACGGTCCACAGCACAGTCGACGAGCCCGCGGCTCGCCGAGAGGATGCGCTCATGATACAAGTCAAATGCGTCGGCGGCGAATGCAACGGTCTCACCGTCAAGGTCGAGCCGCAACCGACGTACTACGAGGTCATCGATCCGCGCGATGCGAATCGCCGGGACTACTACATCCTCGAAGTCGGTCAGTGGGGCGCACGGCTCGTCCCCGAGTCGACCGCGGAGTGGCGCGCTCGCGTTTAGCGACGAACCACGCCGCGGTTCACGCGACGTTTTCGTACTCCTCGATCGCCCATTCCAGCACCTCGGCCTCCAGCCACCCTCCGTCTTCTTTGAGGGCGCCCGAGGTCTCGAGGAGCTGTAGCATCGTTCTCGTGTGACGCAGCACAGCCGATAACGGCTCGTGCGCGCCGCGGAGCGCAATGACGAACTCCCGCACTTCAGCGCGGAAGAGCTGACGCGCATCGCGCGCATGCCGAACGTGGTCGCCCGCATTGAACACGATCTGACGAATCTCCGGCGTCCAGTCGCGCGCGAGATCGTGACGCGCCATGAGCGCGAGATGTTCCGCCTCGATGACGCGGAACGTCTGATAGCGTGTCGCCGCCGCCGCAACTGTCGGCGGGACGTACGAGTATTCGGTCACCTTCGCGGTGGCTTGCTGCTGTACACCCATAGTCCGACCCCCGAAAAGTCTGGTGCACGGGTCCTGTGTCGCAGCGCGCGGCTGAAGCAATTATTAGCAGGGCGTGCCTAAACAGCAAGACGTTCACGGCCGTGCCCGGTAACGCGGCAACCGCGAAGCGTGCTGATCGGAGGTGGGATGACGGGGGCTGCGAGCCCGGTCAGCCGGAGCTTTCCGGCGCGGGCCTCATGAGGAAACTAGAATGACTGGCTGGGCCGTTTCCCGTTGGGGCGACTGGCGCTCGGCGCCGCGGTCGCCGCCTGCGCCGGCGTATGGCTGGCGCGGCGGGCGATCGCACCAGGGCCCTGACGAGAGAGAGCCCTGCGAACGGCTAGCGCATTCCCTGGTCGTCGTCGCGTCGGCGAGTGCCTGCCTCATCGCGGAGCTTCTCGACTACCTGCGCACGCTCATCTATTTCCGCCGGCGACATCGCCCCGGGCACCGGGATTTCGTCGTTCGGGTCGGGAAGGGGTGCGTTCGCCGCGGCACGCGCTGCTGCGCTCGGACCACTATTGACGTCCTCGGGATCGAGTGACGTGTCTTCATCCTTGAAGCTGCGATCGTCTGACATGCGGACCTCCGAATGGTTGGTCTCGCAAAGTGCAGTAGTCGAGCCAGGCGATCAGGCTGGGCGATCGAAGCGAATGTTCGCCGCGCGGAGTCGCTCGATTGCCGCGTCGAGCACCGCGACTTCAGCAATCAGTGACACGCGGAAAAAGCCATCGCCTCCCGGACCGAACGCGCTCCCTGGGCTCACCACGACCCCGGCCTTGTCGATGAGGTGCTTCGTCCACTGCTTGGAGTCGAAGCCAGTGGGAACCGGCAGCCACACGAACATCGTGGCGCGTGGCGCTTGTGCCGTCCATCCGAGCGACCGAAAGCCCTTCACCACGGCCTCGCCGCGCTCGCGATAGCGCTTCACCAATGGTGCTTGTAGCTCCTTGGCGTGATCGAGCGCGTAGGCGGCGCCGGCCTGGATCGCCGACGGCGTTCCGTAGCCGAGGTTCGTTCGGACCGCGTAGAGCGAATCAATGAGATCCGCGCCGCCAACTGCGAACCCGATGCGCGAGCCCGCCATGTTGAACGTCTTGGAGAACGAGTGAAACTCGATCGTCACGTCTTTCGCACCGGCAACCTGCAGCGCGCTTGGCGCGACCGAGCCGTCGAAGGTCAGTTCGCTATAGGCAAGGTCCGAGATCAGCAGCATTCCGTGCTTGCGGCAGAGCGCTACCGCTTCCTCGAACAGATCCAGCGGGGCCACCGCGCCGGTTGGATTGTGCGGGTAGTTGAGCACGAGAATCCGCGCCTTGCGAAGCACGTCGGCGGGGATGGCGCGAAGGTCGGGCAGAAAGCCACGCTCCGGGCGGAGCGGCAGGAAGTGCGTGCGCCCTCCGATCAGACCGCTGGTTCGCCCGTGCACCGGATAGTAGATGTCGGGCACGAGCGACGTGGTCGTCTCGTCGGTGAACGCCATGATGGCGTGCGCCAGGCCTTCCTTGGCTCCGCTGAGGCAGAGGATCTCGTCAGCTGGGTTGGCCGAAACGCCAAAGCGTCGATCCATGAATGCCGCGGCCGACCGTCGGAACTGCTCGGTACCACGGAAGGGCGGATACCCGTGCGTCCGCGGGTCGGCGAACGCGTTGGTGATTGCCTGAATGATCGGCGCGGGGGTGGGCTGATCCGGGTTTCCCATCCCGAGATCGATCAGATCGGCGCCGCGAGCGCGCGCCTCGGCCTTGAGCTCGTCCAACCAGGCGAAAACGTAAGCCGGAAGCTCAGTTAGCCGCCGAGTTGGAACCAGGCTGGCGGCTGGGGTAGACGTCTGTTCGTCGGCGTCTGTACTGTCTCGGCGGGGTACGATACTCGTCATGGATGCTCGATCGCTCTGGGGCCGAATAAGGCAGGTCTTAGACCGAAAGTTAGCCGATGGACGGCGACGGTCCGGCAGGGGAACAATGCAGGGCTTGCGTCGTACAATTAGATGCTTATCTATCCATCATCGTCACAAGGACCTTCGGTAGCTCGTGGAATCGGAGCAGTTTCAACGGATCGCTAAGGCGCTGGCCGACCCGCGACGGTTCGAGATTCTCGAACACATCGCACAGCAGTCTGAGGTAGGATGTCGTCGGCTGTGCGGATGCTTTCCCGTTCGACAAGCGACGATTTCGCACCACCTGAAGGAACTGGCGAGCGCCGGTTTGGTGGAATCGCGTCGGGACGGGCAGTTCGTGTATTACCGAACGCGGCCGGCGGTGTTCGAAGCATATATGGACGAGCTCAAGCGACGAATGGCAGTCGCTCCGGTTGACGTCGCAACAGCCCGGCCCACGCCGGTGATAGCGAAGCAAGCCTGATTCGAGCGGGGCGCGTACGAACTACGCTCGATGAATTAGATGGTTTTATAACTGCCACAACATCCGTTCTGGCGCCCCCCGCGCCGGAGGTGAGCGATGTACACGACAAACGACGATCGCGATCTACTCGACCTCTACATCGCGGAACTCCGCGGCGAGCCGGTACTCACGGCTCAGCAGCAGAAGGATCTCGCGAGAACGATGCGGCGTGCTGCCAACGACGCCGCGCGTGAAGACGCGCGCTCGGAACTCATCCGGGCGAATTTGCGCTTCGCGTTCTCCGTCGCAAAACAATATCAGAATCGCGGCGTCCCACTCGGTGACTTGGTCAGCGAGGCGAACGCCGGATTGGTTCGCGCCGCCGACAAGTACGATCCCGAGGTCGGCGTGAACTTCATCAGCTACGCGGTATGGTGGATCCGGCAGGCGCTTCACTCGGCCGTTCAGCGGCAGGGTCGCACCGTCCAGGTTCCGCTGAATCGCGCGGCCGATCTGTCGCGTGTTTCCCGCGCGCAGGAGCTTCTGCGCCAGAAGCTGTCGCGTGAGCCGTACGAGGAGGAGATTGCCTCGGTGGCGGATCTGTCGCTCGACGTGACACGCGGGTTGGTTGCGCTGCTCCAGCCAGTGCGTTCGCTCGACGAACCGTCGGTCACGGGTGGTGGAGATGTCGGCCGCACGCTCGGCGAAACGCTCGTACTCGACCGCGGTGAGGACGAGGACGTGTTGCCGGGCGGCGTGGAGAGCGATTCGCGCCGAGAAGCGATCACGCGGGCGCTCGAAGTTCTGAGTCCGCGCGACCGTCGCGTGTTGATGCTCTACTTCGGTCTCGAAGGAAGTCGCCCGATGACGTTGCAGGAGATCGCCCGCGAGCTAGGCGTCACCCGCGAACGTGTTCGCCAGCTTCGCGATCGTGCGCTCAAGCGGTTGCGTGAGAGCGACACGGCTGACGTGCTGCGCGACGGAATGGCTGCATAGCGCATTAAAGCGCATTAAAACTGAGAACGCCACGGCGGTCCGGCTCTAGCTGGACTTCCGTGGCGTTCGCATTTTATGAACTGCGCTATTCCACTCAGGGAGACCAATGACCGAACTTGGCTTGCGTCCCCGCTCGGCGACCGAACTCGTCGACGCGGCGTTTCAGGTCTTTCGGCGGAATCCTGTTCCGTTCATCGTCGCGAGCGCGGTGTGCTACGTCCCGTGGCTTCTCATTCGGGTCACACTCGCCATCGACACGTCACCAACTGCTGCGCTCGCCGATATCAATTGGGGGATGCTCCTGCTGAGCGGGCTATTCAGCATACTCGTCTACGCGACGGCGTCTGCGGTCGCGATGATCATTGCCTCTGATGTGTATTTCGATCGCCCGGCGGACGTCATGGCGGCGTTTCGCGTGGTCGCTCCCAAAATCCCCGCGTTGATCGTCACTGGTTTGATCACGGCGGTGGCGTTCGTGCTCGGCGCGATGTTGTTCCTGCTCCCCGCACTGTATCCGCTCGCGCGCTTCTTTGCGACGCAGCAAGTCATCGTCATCGAGAATGCCGGGCCAGGAGGCGCGCTGTCTCGCTCGTCGGAGTTGTCCGTGGGCATGAAGCGCCACGTGCTGAGTACTCTCTTACTGGCCGGCGCGATTGTCTTTGCGATCAGCCTTGGCTCGGGGCTCGTGTCGGGCGCGATTCCGAGTCGGGTCGTTTTGTTCGCCGTTTCCACGGCGGTTTCGGTGCTCGTCTATCCGTTCCTGGCGATCGTGCAGACGTTGCTCTACTACGATGTACGAATTCGTAAGGAAGGTTTTGACATCGAATACATGGCCGGCGGATCGCCGCTCGATACGGTTCGCGAGCCCGGCGTCTGATCGCACGCATGCATTTCGCGTTGCAAGAAACCGTCGGTCGTTGGTCGAACCGAGAGATTCATGATACGGTTGCGGCGATCGCCCGACAGCGGATCTTCGCTCCGGCTCGACAGTCGCTGCTCGGCCGATTCTTTCAATACGTCCTGGAGAGAATTGCCGAACTGCTCAACCTGATTCGCGGCTCGCCCAACGCGCGGATTCTCGTCATCGCTGCGATGATCGCGATTGGCGTCGTCATCGTGGGGCGCATCGCGGTCGGGCGTCGGGCAGACGCGGCGCGCAAAGCCCATCGTCCGGGGGCGCGAATAGGACAGGGTCGGCCTGACCAATGGTCTACGGCACGAGAGCTGGCGGCTGCCGGCTCCTTCGTTGATGCATGTCACGCACTGTATGCCGCGGTGTTGGACGCACTGGCGCGCGACGGCATGCTCATGCGACACGAATCGAAAACGAGTGGCGACTACGTTCGTGAACTCAAACGCCGCGGCGCGCCTTCGGTCCGCGACTTTCGCGAGTTTGCCAGCGACTTCGATCGAGTGATCTACGGTCACGGCGTCGCGACCGAGGCGGACTTTACTCGCCTGGCTTCCGCTGCAGAGCGAGCTGTCCGAGTCGCGGCGGTCGCGTGACCGAAAATCCATCACGGCGGTTCGGAGCGAAAACGCTGCTGGCAATTCTCGCCGGCGTCGTCGTGCTCGTGGCGCTGCTGACTCCCGAAGCGCCAACGAAAGATGACGGTGCGCGGACCAGCTACTCGACTGGTCCGAGTGGCGTGCGAATGGCGTTCGAGCTGGCGCAGCGTATGGGTTGGCGAACGGAGCGACGGCTGGTTCCGCTCGATTCGTCGTCGCCTCCGTCCGGCGCGCCAACGGTGCAGGTGGTGCTGGATCCTGGTGAACCGTTGGGCGCGCACGAGGTGCACCGACTGCTCACGAACGTTCGTCGTGGCGGCGGATTGGTTTTCGCGATCGATGGCGGCGAAGAGATTGCAGATTCGCTTGGTCTCGCACTCGGGCGGCTGGGGCGATTTCTCTCGAACTACGGCGACACCAACTGCACGCGACCGGCGTCGTTCCGCGACCGGACGCTGCTTGCGCTGCCGCCCGAGGTCAGTCAAATCCGTTGGCGACGACCTGCGCCAGGCCCGGTGACGACGCTTGCCA
Source organism: Leucogemmata humicola (assembly GCF_055379415.1). Classification (NCBI taxonomy): domain Bacteria; kingdom Pseudomonadati; phylum Gemmatimonadota; class Gemmatimonadia; order Gemmatimonadales; family Gemmatimonadaceae; genus Leucogemmata; species Leucogemmata humicola. Next base: position 3,909,964 of record NZ_AP040875.1, on the reverse strand, counting down.
CAACACACGATAGAATCGACAGCGCCTTCGCCGTCGCCGTTGGATTTCCACTCGGCGCCGGACGGGTTGCGGTCGTCAGTTCGCCCGGGGTGTTCGGCAATGACGCCGTGCGATTGTGCGGAATGGGCGCCGACATCGTCGTCGCTCGCATGTTCGAGTTCGTTCGTCCCACGGGCGGAATGTCGCCGCGAATGGTGTTCGACGAATTCCATCACGGCTTCGGAACGCACGGTGGCAGTATCACGGCAATCAGAGAATACGTGAGTGGGACGTCGTCGGGGCGGTTTCTCATCCAAGCGCTGATCGCCGGCCTGCTCCTCGTGCTCGCACGCGCGCCGAGGGCGATTCCACCGGAGGATCCGGAGCGGATCGTGCGGCGCTCACCACTCGAACATGCCGATGCCCTTGGCCACGCCTATGCCGACGTTCGTGCGACGCGCACGGCGACGGCACGCCTCGTCGGCGGTGTGCGACGACGCGCCGGCCGAACGGTGCCGGCGTCGCCTGGCGCGGCCGACGATGTCTTTCTTTCTGCCGTCGAACAGCGACATCCGTCACTGAAGCCGGCAGTCTCCAAGATTCGTCGCGGGCTCGAGGCATCGGTGTCGCCGAGCGAGCTGGTCGCGATTGGCGAAGCGTTGAACGAAATCGAGCGACAGATCACGACGTCCCCCTCACCTGGCTCATGAGTATCTCAATTCAAGAAGGCGCAACAATCATTCGGCGCGTACGCGACGCGGTCGCAACGCGCGTCGTTGGCCAGGATGACGCGATCGAAGACGTGCTCGTGGCATTCCTCGCACGCGGCCATGTATTGATCGAAGGCGTGCCTGGCACGGCGAAGACTCTGCTCGTGCGCACCATCGCGAGCGCGATGGCCGTGCGGTTCACTCGAATTCAGTTCACGCCTGATCTCATGCCGGCCGACGTGACCGGCGTTGCGCTCTATCGCGATCCCGTGCGCGGCTTCGAATTCCAGCCCGGACCTGTGTTCACTGATCTCCTGCTTGCCGATGAGATCAATCGTGCGCCGGCAAAGACGCAAGCTGCGTTGCTCGAGGCGATGTCCGAGCGACAGGTCACTGCCGACGGTGTGGGACGGCCGCTCGATACGCTGTTCACGGTGCTCGCTACGCAGAATCCAGTGGAGCACGAAGGAACGTTCCCGCTGCCCGAAGCCCAGCTCGACCGGTTTCTCCTCAAGATCGTTGTCGGCTATCCCGCAGCGGGCGCGGAGCTCGCGATGCTCGCACTCCACGAGTCTGGCTTCGATCCTGAACGTGGCGGATCTGGCGCGATCGTCGAGGCAGTCATCACTTCGGACGAAGCGCGCGAGTGTCGCGCGCTCGTCGACCAAGTGCGCGTAGCGCCGGAGGTGCGCGAGTACATTGCCGCGATCACCCGCGGCAGTCGCGAAGATCCGTCGCTTGTGCTGGGCGCCTCACCACGAGCGAGCGTCGCGCTGATGCGTGCGGCGCGCGCCGGCGCGGTGCTCGACGGCCGGGACTATGCGACTCCGGATGATGTGAAGGCACGCGCGCTGTCGGTGCTTCGGCATCGTGTGCTGCTCGCGCCAGAGTTGGAAGTGGAAGGGCGCACGACCGACGATGTGCTGGCGGGCGTCCTCGCGCGAACGGTCGCCCCGGCGTGAGTGTGCTCGACGCCGCACGTGAGCGTCTTCGTGCGCGACGCCCTCTCTGGGCGATCTTTCCAACCGAACGCCTCGCGGCCGTCGTGCTGGCGCTAGGTGTACTCTGGTTCATCCCGGGCACGATCGGTCGAGCAGCGGCGATCGGCGCGTCGATCGCACTCGTGTGTCTCGTGGCGTTCGACTACTTCCGCCTGCCGCCGGCGCGCCGTATCACGGTTGAGCGGAGCGCGCCTGATTCGCTCGGACTGGGCGACAGTAGCGACTTCACGTACACGTTGCGCACCGACTGGTCGTGGGGGAGTCGCGTACAGCTGTTCGATCAGTTCCCGTCGGGGCTCTCGACTCCCGCTTCGCTCGAAGTCGTGGAACTGAATGGGCGCGATGAGCGAACGCTGACGATACCGGTGACGGGCGATGCTCGTGGTGCGCATCGCCTGGGCGACGTTGCGCTTCGGTGCGTCACGCCGCTCGGACTGGTGGCGCGTTTGTCGCGCCCGCGTTCCGAGGTAGCGGTCGTGAAAGTCGTTCCGTCGCTGACGAACGTGCGACGCTTCCGGCTGCTCGCAATGCAGCATCGTCTGAGCGACGCCGGTGTTCGAGCATTGAAACGTCGCGGCGAGGGAAATTCATTTGCCGGATTGCGAGACTACGTGCCGGGCGACGACCCGCGTATGGTCGACTGGAAGGCCAGCGCTCGCCATTCGCGGCTGATCACGCGCGAGCAGACCATCGAGCGCGCGCAGACGGTCATCTCGCTCGTCGATTGCGGACGCGCGATGACGCAGTTGGCCGGACGCTTTTCGCGCTTTGAGCACGTCTTGTCGTCGGTGATGCTGCTGTGCGACGTCGCGGTGACGAGCGGCGACCGCGTTGGCCTCATTGCCTTCGACGATCGCATTCGCGCGCTGGTGCCGCCGTCGCGTGGCACTGGTGCCCTGAGATCGCTTCGCTCCACGCTCAGCGGCCTCGATGCAACACTGACAGAGCCGGACTATGCCTCGGCATTCCGGATGTTGGCAACGCGTCAACGGCGTCGGGCATTGGTCGTGTTCTTCACCGACGTCATCGATGTGCGCGCGGCAAAGCAGTTCGCGGCGTACGCTGGGCGTGCGGCGCAGCGACATGCGATGGTCATCGTGGCCATTCAGAACGAGGCGCTCATTGCCGCCGCACGCGGCGACGCCAGCGGATCGCTAGCGCTCTACCGGAGCGCGGCGGCGGAGGAGCTCGTGCGCGAGCGAGAGGAAGCGCTCGCGCGAATGCGACACACCGGTGTAACGGTGCTCGACGTCGCGCCATCGCGAATGGCGACGGCTGTGGTGAACAGGTACCTGGAGATCAAAGCGAAAGGCGGGATCTAAGAGATAGGCGCTGGGCGCTAGGCACTAGAGATTCGCAAGAACGTTTATTGGACTTTAAGTGCGAGGATGTTCTCGTCTTGAGTCGGCGTCAGCTTGACTGGTCTTGCAGTGTGGACCCCACCACGTAGGTACGCCACCATCAGCACCAGCGTCGTTGCCGAGACGATCAGCTTGAGTTCCAGCGGCCAGTAGGGAATCGGCGACACGAGTCCTTCGAGCGATCCGGCGACGATCAGAAACAGCGTCGATGCGGCCAGCAAGTGCATGGCGCGCCGACCGTTTTCCGCCAGCGCGCGACGACGTGTTCGTTGACCGGGCAGGATTAGCGCGGCGGCTATGAGGAGTCCGGCGCCGCCAGAAATGCAAATGGCGCTGAGCTCGAGCACCCCATGCGGCGCAACGAACGCCACCAAGAGCGACAGAATGTGCTTGGACTGATAGAGTCCAAACACGCCGCCCAGTGAGACTCCATTGAAGAGCAGGAGTACGAGCGTCCCAAGTCCCGCCGTGATTCCAAAAGCAAAGGCTCCGAACGTCACCTGCACGTTATTGGCGATGATGCGGCTCGCCATCACCGGGCGAAGGACTTCCGGGTCGGGAATGTAGCCTTCGTTGTCGCGCGCGCGCCGAACACCATCCTCTGCGCGATCGAGCATCTGGGTCGGAATGAACACGGGTGCCACGGCCGGATTCCGAACCACCGCGGTATACGCAACGATCGCAGGGCCGAACATGAACGCGGCCGCGAGTGCGATCGGGCCGACCGAGCGACGCACTTCAGTTGGGACGTCGACCGCGATGAATCGCAGCACGCCTGAGATTCCCGCGCGTTCTTCCTTGTACAAAAGGTTGTGCGCGCCAGCAACCAGACGTCCGAGGTAGAACAGTTCATCCGTCGATTCGCCGCCGACGGCGGTTCTCAGTCGCGCGAGGTCGACGGACAGCGCGCGGTACTCAGCGACGAAGTCGCGCACACCGGCTTCGCCGAGCGCGCGGAGCCCGCGGCGTTGCGCATCGGCGAGCTTTGAGGCAAACGCCATCCACCGCGGCGAGCTCGTCGTCACGATGGCGTAACGCTCGCGACTGGCTCCTGTGGCGCCTCGCGCAGCGGCGCCTTGATCGCGAGCCCGACGTTCGGTGGTGAGGAGCCGCAGGAGCGCGGCGCTCTCACTCGAGCCGTCGTTCTCGGGGAGCGCGTGCCGCAGACGATTCGCCACCTGCGCCACGAGTTGCCGCCGGCGTTCAGGTTCGAGACTGTTGCGCCGCTCAGCCCATCGTGCGAGAAGTTGAAACTCTACTTCGCTGAGCTGCGCGGTAGCCGGCGCTGTGGCGATGTCCTCTTGGCGCTGTTCGACTCGCACCGGCTGTTTGATGAGTGCTTCGCGAACGACGATCGTGCCCGCGACAATGTCGCCGAGACGTTTGCCCGATTTCGTCATCGCGATACTGCCGATGCCGATCAGGTATGTAAACGCCGGTTGGAGATCGATGATGCGCATGAGATTTCGCACCGCCGACGCGGAGAATCCAACCGAGTAGCCGCCGTCGCGCACTGCGCGCAATCGCAGCAGCCGTTTCCCGGGAGTCTGTCCGTCCGCCAATCCCTCGAAGAGCAGGTAGTAGCCCCAGAGCACGACGAACTGCATGATCATCAAGACAGCGAGTGCCCACGCGCTCGACGGCGTGGTACGCGTGCTCGAGTCGGCAATCGAATGTCGCGTGAGCAACACCAATCCGACGAAGACCCCGATCATCGCGACGACCGTAATCACCAGGTCGATCAATGCCGCGTAGACGCGTGAGCCGAGCCCGGCGATGGTGTAGGACAACACCACGAGCTCGGGCGTTTCGATGTCGACCGTTTGTGTGAGTCGTTCTGCCATGCGTCAGGATGCGCGTTCGTGGGCGCGATGGCAAGCGGAGGCACTCCCCAGGGTCATTACCTTGAAATCAGGAGGCTCAATGACGACACACACTACTGAAGTTGCAACGCTCGGCGGCGGCTGTTTCTGGTGCATCGATACCATCTTCCGCGAGCTGAAGGGCGTCGAGAAAGTCGAGTCGGGGTATTCCGGCGGCAAAACCGCCAATCCGTCCTACAAGGACGTGTGTTCAGGAATGACGGGGCATGCCGAAGTCGTTCAGGTCACCTTCGACCCGTCGGTTCTATCGTACCGCGACCTGCTCGGCGTGTTTTTCACGATTCATGATCCCACGACGCTCAACAGACAGGGAGCGGATGTCGGAACACAGTACCGGTCCGTCGTGCTGTATCACACGCCCGAGCAAAAACAGACTGCCGAGCAGGTGATCGAGGAGCTGACCCGCGAGAAGGTGTGGGACGATCCCATCGTCACGCAGGTAGTTCCGCTCACGACGTACTATCCGGCCGAGAAGTACCATCAGGATTACTACACACAGAATCCTGATCAAGGGTACTGTCAGATCGTGATCGCCCCGAAAGTGGCCAAGTTCCGGAAGGCGTATCTCGATCGGCTCAAGAAGTAGCGGCTACTCAGTCTCCCGCGGCGGCTAGCTCCCGCGGGGACTTTGCGTCGACGCGACTGACGGGACGGCGCTCGCCGACCTGCTGGCGCCACATTGCGTAGTAAAGACCCTTGAGCGCGAGCAGCTCTTCGTGGCGACCGACTTCCACGATGCGGCCGCGCTCGAGCACGTGAATACGATCGGCGTGCATCACCGTCGACAGCCGGTGTGCGATGAGCACCGTGATCACGTCTGCGGTGGCCGAGATGTCGCGCATCGTGCGGCTGATTTCCTCCTCGGTGAGCGAGTCGAGCGCTGACGTCGCTTCGTCGAACACGAGAAGATGTGGCTGGCGGAGCAGCGCACGGGCGATCGACAAACGCTGTTTCTCGCCGCCAGAGATCTTCATTCCGCCTTCGCCGATCACCGTGTTGAGTCCCTTGTCGGCGCGGCGCAGTAAACTCTCGGCGGCCGCCTTCTGAAGGACTTCGACGCACTCCTCGTCGCTCGCATTCGGGCGGACGAAGAGCAGGTTCTCGCGGATCGATCCAGAGAATAGCTGTGCGTCTTGCGTCACGAGGCCAATGCGTTCGCGAAAGCGATCGAGATCGACGTGCCCACTTTCGACATCGTTGTACAGCACTCGGCCCGTCTTGGGCTGGTACAGTCCCACGAGCAGCTTGACGAGCGTCGTCTTGCCGGAGCCCGAGGGCCCGACGAATGCGACCGTTTCGCCGCGATCGACGCGGAAGGAGACGTCGGCCAGCGCAGGCGCTGATGCTGTTTGGTGCGTGAAGGTGACGTCGCTGAACTCGAGAACGCGCAGGTCGCTCACCGGAACGGGGTTCGCCGGCTTCGGGTCCACGGGGATGTTTAGAATTTCCTCGTAGGTGTTGAGCGACGCTTCGGTTTCGCGGTAAATGTTGATGACGTTGCCGAGTTCCTGCAGCGGGCCGAAGATGAAGAACGAGTAGATGAGTAGTGAGAAGAACTGGCCGACCGTGATCTGCTTGTCGAAGATCAGGTACAGCATGAGAAACAGGATGGACGTGCGGACGAAGTTGACGCACGTCCCCTGGATGAAGCTCAGGCTGCGGATGTATCGGACCTTCTTGAGCTCGAGCTTGAGGATCTTGTCGGTGGTCGCGTTGAGGCGAAGCACCTCCTGCTCAGACAGGCCGAGGCTTTTGACGAGCTCGATGTTGCGCAGCGACTCCGTGGTCGCGCCCGCGAGCGCGGTGGTCTCGGCGACGATGATTTTCTGAATCGCCTTGATGCGCCGGCTGAGTACGGAGCTCAGTCCGCCGAGCAGCGGAATGGTGAGCAGGAACGCCGGCGCGATCGACCAGTGGACCTTGAAGGCGTAGATCATGACGAAGATCACGCCGACGAGCGTGGTGAACACCATGTTCACGAACGCCGAGATGAACTTTTCTGTATCGGCCCGAACTTTTTGCAGCTTCCCGAGCGTTTCGCCGCTCCGCTGGTCCTCGAATACCTGGAAGGGTAGGGAGAGGGAATGCCGAATTCCGTCCGAGTAAAGCTGCGCGCCCAGCCTTTGCGTTACGACATTGACGAAATAGTCCTGGAAGTTCTTCGCTACACGGGAGACGAACGCGACACCGACAGCCATGGCGAGCAGCAGCGTGACCCCGCGCACAAACTGTCCGTTGGTGTACTGGTCGTGCTTGGTGGCGTAATCGTCGATGATGTGGCGGAAGATCAGCGGGTCGAGGAGCGAAAAGACCTGATTGATCGTCGCCAGGAACAGAGCGAGCGCGACTAGAGGCCAATAGCCGCGGAGATATCGGGAGAGTAACGCCATGATCGAAATATCGAATACTGGGAAGGGAGTCGCCGATGAAGCCGCGCTCGCTTGCGCGCGAATTCCCTCTGGAACGGGTTGCGACACCGTCGGTATATTGAGCGTCGTCGCATCGAAGAGCCATCCTGACGGAATCCCCCGTCCTGGCTACTCGATGTAGTATCGCGATTCCTATGCTGCTTCCGTTGCTCAGTGCCGCCGCGCTCATGCTGTCTGCTCCGCGTGACACGTCCGCGGCGCGATCGGCCGTTGCCAGCCCGACCGTTGAGCGAACCCCGGTCGTCCGCATTCGCGGAACGGTGATCGCGGACAGCATCGTGGTCGAAAAACAGCGACGTCGGCTCACGCTGTACCAAGCGGGCTTTCCGGTGGGCATTTACCGGATTGCGCTCGGAAAGCAGCCTGTCGGCGACAAGCGCCAGATCGGCGACAATCGGACTCCAGAAGGCGTCTTTCGCATCGACTTCAAGAATCCGAACAGCAAGTACCACATGGCGCTGCACATCTCGTATCCGGATGCGGCACATGCGGCGAACGCTCGCTCGCGCGGTGTGGCTGCCGGCGGCGACGTGATGATTCACGGGCTGCCTCCCGCCTACGCGGACCTCGGCGCGAAGCACAGTGAGTACGATTGGACGGAAGGCTGCATCGCCGTCACCAACGCCGAGATCGAGGAGATCTGGCGCGCGGTGCCGAACGGCTCGCCGATCCAGATCAAGCCCTGACGAACGACCTCCCGGTGCGAACTTCCATCCTTCTTTGGAGCACCGCGTCAGGCGTCATCCTCGGACTCTTCATCGACGCGACACTGATCGGCGTCGCCGTCCTGGCGAGTGCGGTCGTCCCGTCGCTAGGCGTCCGTCTGCAACAGCGATGGCTAGCCATGTCGACGGCCGTAGTGCTGGCCCTGATCCCGGCGATACTCGCCGTCCTGGGGTTCCTCGAGGGGCGATTAAAGGCGACCTGACGGGTCTGCCCGCCCGGAACGGACGTTCAACGTCAGGGTAGTTTTAGACGTATTTTCGATGGGGGAGCGGGCTCGGGCGAACGCGGCCTTGGCAGTCCGTTCACGTGGTCGAACTCACTCTCGCGAAGGGCGCAACGGCGCCAGGAAATCATAGTGATGGGTGGACGGATTTGGGGCGGCCTCGCGGCCGCCGTGGTTCTCGCGGCCAATGCCGGAGCGCAGTCGAAAGCAGCAGTAGCAGCCAAGCCAGCGGCCCATATTCGCTTTGTCGTCGCGCCAACGGGCAACGAAGCGCGTTACCGCGTCCGCGAGCAGTTGGTGGGTGTCGAACTGCCCAACGACGCAGTCGGCATGGTCAAGGACATCACTGGATCGCTTCTCGTCGATCCGAACGGCAACGTTGTGCGGGATAGCTCCAAGATCATCGTCACGCTCACCGCGCTGAAGAGCGACAAGGATCGTCGCGACGGCTACGTACAGCGCCGGACGCTCGAGACGGCCAAGTTCCCGACCGTGGAACTGGTGCCGACGTCGTTCAAGGGCCTGGTCTCCAAGCCGAGCACCACGCCGCAGGCGTTCGATCTCGTGGCTGACCTCACCGTGCACGGCACTACGCGTCCAACCACGTGGAAGGTCACCGCACGCTCTGACGGCAACGACATCGTCGGACTGGCAACGACGGCCTTCACGTTCAAAGATTTCTTATTGGATCAGCCGAGCGTGCCCGTCGTACTGAGCGTGAACGATACGATCAAGCTCGAGTACGACTTCCGCTTTACGCCGGCGACCAAGCCGTAAGCAGCTTTGAGCTAAATACATGAAGCGGCGCCCGAAAGGGCGCCGCTTTTGTCATGCACGCGTAAATCCGATCTTGTCGTCGATTACCGCCGTCGGGCCAATCGGTACTTTCTGCGGATTGGCCAGTGTGAGACTCGCGAACTGAATTTTGTCCTTCCAGACTTTGCGCAAAAAGTCTTCGAAGACCAGGATGGTGAGCTGTTCTCCCGGACAGCGCCGATAGCCGAACCCGAAAGGCGCGAAGCCCGCGTGGTCGCACACCGGCATCGCTTTCCCGTCGACGACTCCGAAGACGGTGCCGAAGCCACTGTTCGTAATGTTGACGTTGCGCCCATCGGCCACTTTGAACGTCGTGTGGTCGAACGGACACTTGGGCAAGCCGATCGCCTGGCACTTCGCGTCGCTGACGTCGGCGCTCGTCGGCACTGTCTTGTACCGATCCGGGTCGAACGCCTTTGGATTCTTCCACTGGCGTGCGTCGAAGCTCGTCTCGGTGTGCGGCGTGGCGGCGTATGAATGACGCTCGTACTTCGCACGGAGCTTGGCGAAAGGCGATTGCCCGTACATCGAATCGCGCGCGTCGACCACGGCCGACAGGCTGCCGCCGTTCGGCGAGATCGTGCGGAACAGCTCCATGGTGAGGAGATCGAGCGGCGTGTACGGCGACCCGGCAGCGGGTGTCGAGTTGTTCGCCATGCTCATCGTCTTCGTGAAGGCGGCGCGTATATCAGCGTCGCCCGCGTCGGTGCTCAGTCGCGACATGATCCCGAAGATCGAATTTCCCCACTGGCTGAGCGCGACGAAGTTGTGGAACGCCTCGAACACGATGTCCTTGCGGCCGAAGTTCGCGCCGTCGCCAGCATTCTTGAGCCAGTAGTGGACGAACGTCCGATCGGGATCTTTCACGCGCCCAGAGGCGACGTCGTCTACGCGATCGGCGATCCACTTTTTCAGGAAATCGAGGTTCGCGCGGACTTTCATATAATGCTCATAGACGATCGGCTCCATCGGGTTGCGATACGCCAACACCGTGTTGAAGCTCTCGCCGATCTGCCGCACCTCGGCCGGAATCGCGTCGCCCTTCACGCCGACGTGTAGATCCCAGTAGAGGTCGAAGTAGTAGTCCAGGTAGTGCCGCATGAACGGCTTGCTCGCGAACTGCGGATCCATGAGCCGATCGAAGAACGACACGACCTTGGGTTGATACTTGGCGTGATACAGGTCGGGCGTGACTGCTGAAAAGTAGATCCGCTTGCGCAGGTTGTGTTCGCCGCGCTTCTCGAGTCCCGTGAGAAAGACCGTGACGCCCTCTTCAGGCGTCGGCTTCCAATCTTTGTAGATGAGTCCCCAGAGATCGAACGGGAGCGCGTTCTCTTTCGACAGCGTGAGGTCGATCATCGGGAGCATTGGTCGCTCCGCCTCGAACAGGCTGCTGAGAAAGAAGGGAATGACGGCGTGCTGGACGTAGTCCTGGTCGAAGTTGCTCGGAATTGATTTGCGAAATTCTTCGAGCGCCGGTCCGACGTCTTTCGGAAGGTCGAGATACTGACCGGTAGAGCCCCCCTGCGCGAACATCATTCCGACAGGCGCGGCCGCCGCGGCGGCGATGAAGGATCGTCGTTTCATGTGAGTGCTCCCGAGGTCGGTGGGTGCGTCACGACTGTTCATCGATGACGCGACCCCGGGGCGTGCAACTCAGGTGCCCACCTCGGCGCACTCGAGCGCCGAGGGCAGAGATCAGCGGCGCTTCTTGTGCGCCGATGCCTGACGCTGGATCTCGCCGTGCCGGAAGCATTCGGTGAGATGATCGTTGACGAGTCCGACGGCCTGCATGTACGCGTAGATGACCGTGGAGCCAACGAAGTTGAAGTCGCGCTTCTTGAGATCTTTGCTCAGTGCGTCGGACTCTGGCGTCGTCGCGGGGACGCGCTGTCCCGCTTTGAGTCGATTGTCTTTCGGCGCGCCTCCAACGAAGTCCCAGACGTATGCGTCGAAGCTGCCGAATTCTTTCTGCACGGCGAGAAAGGCGCGCGCGTTCCGCGTGGCCGACGCGATCTTGAGTCGATTGCGAACGATGCCCGGATCGTCCATGAGCTTGAGCATTCGCTTTTCGGTGTAGCGCGCGACAACGGCAGGATCGAAGTCGCTGAACGCCTTTCGATAACCCTCACGCTTCTTGAGGATCGTCGACCAACTCAGTCCGGCTTGGGCGCCTTCGAGGATGATGAACTCGAAGTGCGTGCGATCGTCGTGGACTGGAACGCCCCATTCGCGGTCGTGATAGTCGAGCATGAGGGGATCATCCGGGCCGACCCAGGCGCAGCGTTTCACGCGATAGTCTCGTGCTAGAGGGAACCGATCATCGATCGAACCATCTCGTCGAACGTCATCTTCATCAAAGAGACAACGCGCAGCTCGCCGGCGCGATCGGCGGTACCGGCGCGTCGACGCGTAGCGATACCAGGTGTAGGGCTCGCCGAGCAAGCGCGGCATGTTCGGCGACCAGCGACGAGTACTTGTCGTAGCCGCCGGATCCCGCGTGGATGATCGCCTCGATGTCGCCGAACTTCTTCAACAGCGAGCGAGCGCGCTTCGGGCCGATGCCTGGGACGCCAGGAATGTTGTCCCCGGTCTCGCCGCACATCGCTTTGAAGTCATACAACACATTCGCCGTTGGAATCTGGTACTTCTCGCAAACGGCGGCCGCGTCGAACAATTGGAACCCGCCGCCCGTGAGAGGACGGGCGACGTCGATGTTTGCCGCGGTGAGCGCCAGCATGTCGGAATCGTTCGAGAGCACGACAACTGGCCCCCGTTGCACCGCACGTAACGCCAGCGTGGCAATGATGTCGTCAGCTTCGAAACCAGGTAGCATCTGCACGTTCCAGCCGCGACGTGACATCTCTGCGGCGCCGTGGATCAGCCACTCCGCAGTCTGCGTCGTGCGGTGTGCCTTGTATTCGGGGTACTCGAGCTTTCGCCAGGACGGTGCATCGGTGTGGTCGAGAGCAACGACCAAATGCGTCGCCTGGAGTTCCTGTGCGGCGCGCTGGATCATGCCGATCGCCGCTGGAGTGGCTCGCTCTGGCGGAATGTCGCCGCCGAACGCGCAGCGCAGGAGAATATTCGAGCCGTCGACGAGCAACAGTTTCATGTGGAGCTCCGCGTCCAACAACAAACGCGAAACGCGTGCAGGCCATTGATGACCGAGCACGCGTTCAGCGTTGCACTCTGCGAATCAGACTGGGGCGGTTGGACTCGAACCAACAACATCCCGATTAACAGTCGGGTGGTCTGCCAATTGACCTACGCCCCATCAGTTCCTGCACCCGCGACTACCATTCAACAAAAAGGCCCGCCGTTTCTCTGGCGGGCCGCGTGACTTCAGTACCGACGCGTGCTAGCCAGAGCTCCGGGATGAGTTCCGATTATTATTGCAATTCAAATTGAGATTGGCGGCGCGTGTCATGTCTTCAAGATACGGTTCGAGCGGCGATCGGTCAACCAGTAGTTTCGCCCGCTTGCCATCATTTGACGCTCCCATCCACTCGATGGTCACGGGCGCTTTGGTACGATCGCGATACAATCTCAGTCACTCCGCAACGCGACCAATGGGTCCACTAGGGTCGCCCGCCGCGCCGGAACGAGGCACGCGAACAGCCCCACAGCGATCAGCACCGCGGCAACGCCGCCAAAAATCACTGGATCGCGCGGCTGAACCTGGAACAGCACGACCTTCATGAGCGTCGAGATCCCAAGTGCCAGTGCCAGGCCAACGCCGATGCCGACGCCCAGTTGGAGCAGCCCCTGCCCGAAGATCATGCGCACGACGTCGCCACCACGAGCGCCCAGCGCCATGCGAATGCCGACCTCGCGCGTACGTCGGCTCACCGAAAACGACATCACGGCATACAGCCCGACCGACGCCAGGAACAGCGCGACAAAGCCGAAGATCATGAACATCGTTCCGAACACGCGGATGAACCACAGCGACTGCGCGGTCGCATCGTCGAGCGACGACGCCCAATAGAGCGGAATGTCGGGATTGAGTGACGCGACCGCCTCGCGCACGGCCGGCGTGATCGACATCGGTGCGCCATTCGTACGCGCTGAGATGTACACGAACGCGCTGCGTGCCTGCGCGAACGGTTGAAACATCGCCGGCGGCATCGGTTCTTCCTGATCGCCGCTGAACATGTCGCCCACCACGCCAACGATCGTTGACCACGGTGCCGTGCTCTTTTCATCACCGAGTCGAACGCGCCGGCCAATCGGATCAGCGTTCTTGAAATACTTTGCCGCGAAGGCGCGGTTGATCAACACAACTGGCAGCGCGCCGACGCGATCGGCCTCGGTAAAGACTCGGCCCGACGCGAGCGGTGTGCTGAGCGTCGCGAAAAACTTTGGCGTTATCGCGAGCAGTCGTGAATTGGGATAGTCCTTGTCCTTCAGATACGTCTGGCCTTCGACGGCGAAGTTGGTGCCCGAGTAGCCCTGTCGCGCGCCCGGCAGGCCAACACTGAGCGCGGCCGATTGAACGCCGGGCAGCGTCGACACGCGCTCGACGAGTTGATCGAAGAAGCGCCATTCGGATGCGGTATCGGTGTACGCCGCAGGGAATCCGACGCGCGCGGTGAACACGTTCGCCGAGACGAACCCCTTGTCCATCGTGTTCATCTTGGTCACGCTCTTGATCATCAGCCCCGCGGCGACGAGCAGGCCGCACGACAGCGCAATCTCGAACACTACCAGCGCTTTACTGATGCGGCCAACACGAAAGCCCGACGCACCGCGCGTCTCGTCCTTCAAGATTTCATTGATGTCGGCGCGCGACGACTGATATGCCGGAATGGCGCCAGCGAAAAACGTTGTGATGATTGCGATGACGATCGTGAACAGCAGCACCGGCGGGTGCAGCCGAATATCGATGAAGAACGGAATCGAGGTCGTCGCGATGGCGCGATTGAACAGCTGCACGCCGCCGTATGCGACCGCAATACCAAGCGCCGTTGCGATGACCGACAGGATCAGCGACTCCGCGAGAAATTGGCGAATGACCGCCGAGCGCGATGCGCCGAGCGCCGTGCGAATGCCGACTTCCTTGGTGCGATGCGCCGCGCGGTCGAGCAGCAGGTTGGCGACGTTCGCACAGGCGATGAGCAGTACGAAGAACACCGCGCCGAGCATGGTAAAGAGTAGTTGTCGCGGTTCCTTGCCGATGTAATCGTCGGTGAACTTGGAGGTGTTCCCGGCGAAGCCCTCGTTCGTCTGCGGATACGTCGTCGCAAGGCGCTTGCCGATCGTCGCAAGATCGACGTTCGCCTGATCCATGGACACGCCAGGCTTGAGCCGGCCGAACGTTCGAAGGTACTGGCCCTGTCCACGTTCCGTGGCAAGCGGATCGGTCTGCAGCGGAACCCACAGCTTGTCGTTGTTCGGGAAAGCGAAACCATCAGGCATCACGCCGATTACGGTGAACGGCTGGCCATTCATTCGAACGACCTTGCCGATCACGTTGCGATCGCCGTTGTACCGCTCGCGCCACGTCGAATACGCGAGGATGAGTACTTTCTCACCTGTGGGCGTATCTTCGCCCGCGCGAAAATTGCGGCCGAGAACGGGCCGGACTCCGAGAATGTCGAAGGAGTTCGCGGTCATCCAGGATCCGTCGAATCGCTCGGCCTTTTCTTCGCCGCTCAAATACATGCTGCCCGACGTAAAGCCGCCGATATCGGTGAAGCTGCGCTGCTGTTGCTTGTAGTCGAAGAATTCCTGAATCGGCAGCGACTGTCGCCGAATGCCCCGAGTGGGATTGGATCGTTGGACGACCATGATTTGGTCGCCATCCGGGTAGGGAAGTCCCTTCATCAGCGCCCCGTACACGATGCTGAACATCGTGGTCGTGAGCCCAATGCCGAGCGTCAGCGCGAGTATCGCGACGATCGTGAGGCCCGGACTCTTGAGCAGGGAGCGGATTCCGTAGCGAACGTCCCGGAGTAGTGCATTCATGCGATCCACCGGTGGGGGTTGGACGGGGCGGCGTGGCCTCGTACGTGCGCTCCATTGGGTGGGTTTCACGCGTGGCACATCATCACACAAGCCGTACAGACGCGAAACGACACAGGTCAATAGATTTCTCGCATGTCCGTGACGAACCGTCCGATCTGGGACGACCCCGATGCGTTGCAACTGCCCGAGCTCACTTCGCAGAGGGAGGCCGATGTTTGCGTGGTCGGCCTTGGGGGATCGGGTCTGACGTGTATCCAGGATTTGCTCGACCGGGGCAAACGCGTGGTGGGCGTCGACGCGGTCTCGATCGCCGCCGGCGCCGCGGGCGGGAACGGCGGATTTCTACTCGGCGGCCTGGCCATGTTTCACCACGACGCCGTCGCTCGGCTCGGTGCCCCAGTCGCGACGGCGCTCTATGAGCAAACGCTAAAGCAGATCGATCGCATTGCCGCCGAGGCGCCGGCCGCTGTTCGGCGCACGGGGTCGCTTCGTATTGCCGCGTCGACGGAAGAGCTGGACGACTGCCGTCATCAGTACGAGGCCATGCGGCATAACGCGTTGCCTGTGGACTGGTATGATGGCCCTGAGGGACGCGGACTGCTGTTCCCGGCCGATGCCGCCTTCGATCCAGGCGCGCGGTGTCAGGCGCTGGCGTCGGCGGTGCTATCGCGCGGCGCTCAGCTGTTCGGACGGTCGCCGGTCGTGTCCGTGGGCGACGGTCTGCTTGTGACGCCACACGGCAGCGTGCGAGCCAAGCACATTGTCGTCGCCGTCGACGGCAAGCTCGATGTCGTGGTCCCGGAGCTGGCATCGCGCGTTCGAAGCGCCCGCCTGCAAATGCTCGCGACAGCGCCCGACCCGAACGTGGATCTTCCACGTCCGATCTATTCGCGCTGGGGCCTCGACTATTGGCAGCAGCTCCGCGACGGCAGCATCGTGCTCGGCGGCGGTCGCGACGTCGGCGGCGAAGCCGAGTGGACGACGGACATTTCTCCGACGCCCGCTGTGCAAGACGCGCTAGAACGCTTGCTACGCGAGCAGATTGGATCGACGGCGCCGATCACGCATCGCTGGGCAGCGACCGTGGCGTATACGCAGAGCGGCCTGCCGATTCTCGAAGAGGTCCGGCCGGGAGTGTGGGCAATCGGAGCGTATTCTGGAACGGGGAACGTGATCGGCGCACTGTGCGGACGCGCCGTGTCCGAGTTGATCGTGCGCGGGCGGTCGGAGCTCGCGAGTCTGCTGCGCGCTTAACGCGTCTAGAACTCGGTGCTCATGCGATCGATGCGCCGACGTTCGGCGCGTCGCCGTTCGGAATTGGGCGCCGCCGAGCGAAGCGGGGCATCGTCAGGCGAATGCGGACGATCGCGCAGTACCTCGCGATCTCTCATTGGGTAGCGAACCGTTCCGACGTCCGCGGCGCGTCGTCCCGGATAGCGCGAACGATCCCCGCGAGCCGCATCGGCATCGGGTAGGTCGGCGGAGTCCATGAGGATGAGCTCTCGCGTGCGATCGATGAGAACGACGCGCACCGGAACGAAAGTCCGGCGGTCGCTCGCGGAGAGATCGATGTCGAGGAAGACGACTTCACCCGCAGTGTCGTCGATCAATAAGTCTCCGACCGCACCCAGGCGTCTTCCTCCAATCGTGCGCACCTCCCACCCGCGAATGTCTGGCTCGCCTTCGGAGACGGTCCAGGATTCGAGAGTGCTCATGGGCACGAGCTGCTCACGCTCACTCGCGTAGGGCTCGCCGCTGTGCGCTGCGGTCTCGTCACGATCCTGCCGATCCATAGTTCTGCGCGCTCCGTTTTTGTGCGCTCGTGTGCCCACCCGGAAACTCTGCGGACCGGGCAGCCGTTTGGATAGTGGACCAGTGGCCTCGACCGTCGGCGCTGGCACACAGCCCGCGCTGGAAACAAAGATCTCTAACGTGACGGACCCAGGTTCGTTTTCCGGGGGTACGCCAGGTCACCTTGCAAGGGCGGCGCCAATGTACGGGTCGCTCAAAGGCGAGCTCGTCTACGTCTGGACAGGACGAGAAACGCGTGAATGTTTCGGGTAGAGGGGGTTGCTTGATGCTTCGACGTGCTTCGCTGCTTCTGCTCCTGTCGACCACTCCTGCGATGGCTCAGCGCGTTGCGGTCGACTCGGCCGCGCGCTGGGTGGATTCGCTGCTGTCGCCCTTTGCCTCGAGGCGAAAGCCGGGCTGTGCTGTCGGAGTCCGCCTGAACGGCTCCTTGGTGCTCGCTAAAGGGTACGGCATGGCCGACCTCGAGCACGAGATACCAAACGCGTCGGAGACGCCCTTCTACGTCGCATCGCTCTCCAAGCAGTTCACGGCGATGGCGATTGTCCTGCTGGCGCGCGACCATCGCCTGTCGCTCGACGATTCGGTGCGGAAGTGGATTCCCGAAGTGCCGTCGTTCGGCACGCCGATCACACTGCGACACCTGCTCAACCACACGAGCGGATTGCGCGACTACTTCACCCTGCTCGCCGTGTCTGGCTGGCCGAGTGATGGCCCGTTGACCGAGCAGCAGTTGCTGGCGCTCGTTGGCCGGCAGCGCAGTCTCAACTTCACGCCCGGCGACGAATTCCTGTACAGCAACACCGGCTACGCGCTGCTCGCGATTGTGGTGAAGCGTGCGTCGGGTGAATCGCTGCGCGACTTTGCGGCCGAGCGAATTTTCAATCCGCTTGGAATGGCGCATACGGAATTCCGTGATGACCACACGGCGCTGATTCGCCAGCGCGCCGTTGGCTACGCGCCGGATGCGCAGGGCTATCGCCTGAGCCAACCGCAGTTCGACATCGTCGGCGACGGTGGCGCGTATTCCACGATAGAAGATCTCGCAAAATGGGACGCGAACTTCGAAAGTGGCCGCGTCGGCGGCAAGGCCGGCATTGCGTTGCTCGAGGCAGCCGGACGCCTGAACGACGGTCAGGAAATTCGCTATGGGTTTGGTCTCAGCATTGGCGACTTCCGTGGCTTGAAGACGTTCTCACACAGCGGAGCGTACGGCGGCTATCGCAGTTCGATGATGCGCGTGCCGAGCGAGCATCTCACGGTAATGACGCTCTGCAATACATCCGAAGCGCCGGCAACGCTCACGGAGCAGATTAGTCGTGTGTTCCTCGGCCTCGCCGACGAGAGGACGCACGTAGCCGAAGGTCCGTCGTCGCAGCCGAGCCTCATGGCGTTCGGTGCGTCGCAAGCCCCGGGTGATTCATCTGGCGCGCGGCAGCGGAACGATCAGCTCGCGCAGCTGGCCGGCAGCTACTACAGCGCGGAGCTCGACATGGCGATCACTACCGCCGCGCGCGAGGGCGTTCTGGTGCTGTCGCGCCCGCACGCCGACGACCTTCGCTTTGTCCCGCTCGCCGACGATCTGCTCATGAACCGCGATCAGATTCTGATGCGCGTGGTGCGTGATGCGACGGGCCGAGTCACTGGGTTTGCCCTGACCGTGAATCGCGTGAGAGATCTCGCATTCACACGGCGAGACGCGTCACCCTGACGTTGGAGGTCGCTTGGTGCGACGGGTTGCCGTTGCGACGAGCGGGTTTTCCGGCCAGTCGTGTTTCGGATACCGTCCGCGCAAATCCTTACGTACGTCGAAATAACTGGTGCGCCAGAAACCGGCGAGATCGCGCGTCACCTGCACGGGACGCTGCGCCGGCGACAAGAGATGCATGGTCACCGGCACTCGGCCGCCAACGAGCCGCGGCGAATCGGTGAGGCCGAAAACCTCCTGGATCCGAACCGCCAGCACAGGAGATGTGGGGTCCGAATAGTCGACACGAATACTCGAGCCGCTTGGGACGTCGAGATGAGTTGGCGCGAGCGAGTCCAGCTCCCGGCGTTGACGCCAGTCCAGCAAATTGCCGATCGCCGCGACGAAATCGATGCGCGTGAGGTCAGTCCAGCGTCGCACGCCATCGAGTGCGTCGCCCAGCCAATCATCGAGCCGCTCGAGCAGGGCAGAGTCGGAGACGTCTGGCCAGCCGTCGGAATGCAGAGCGACGAAGGCGATTCGTTCGCGAAACCGAAGCGCTGTGTCTGACCAGGGCAGCGCCGCGACTCCGCGGCGGCGAATCGCACCGACCATCGCTTCGCGTACGAGCCGCCGATCCGGGTCTGCGAGGCCGACGTCGCGCAAGACAATTGCGCCCAGCGTCTCGCGTCGTCGTGCCTGGACGCTCGATGACGATTCGTCGAATTCGATGACGTCGTCGTTCGTGATCTGATCGGCGAACGAGCTGCGAATGTCGTCGAGCGAAACGGGCGCCGCGAGAAAGACGCGGCTCTCTGGCCGTTGATCGTCGAGCTCCGCGGCGACGATGTACGGCGATGCCGCAAGCGACTGTGCGCCGAGCAATTCGCCGCCGCGCCCATTTCGCAGCACGAAGCGCGCGCGTTGGCCCGAGCGTCGCTGGGCGACGCGATCGGGATACGCGAGAGCGAGCAGGGCTCCCGCGGCGGCGAGCGAGATACTCTCGTCGCGCGCCGCTCGCAGCTGACGTGCGAGACGATCGGCTTCGCTCCGAACGCGTCGCAGGCCATCGCGATCGACGTCGATGCCAGCAGAGTTTGCGGCAGACGAGTGCTCGCGGCGAATCAGCTCCAGGCGAAGACCGACATCCGCGTCGATTGGCCCGCCAACGCCGCGCAGAATGTCCCGCTCGGACAACAAGGCGGCGAGCTCGCAGGCGAGTTGCACGGCGCCCATGTTGCGCGAACGAACGAGCATGTGTGCGAGCCGCGGATGCACCGGCAGCGTTCGCATTTCACGACCATGATCGGTCACGTGGCCGGCGGCATCGATCGCGTCCAGCTCGCGGAGCAGCTCCCTTGCTTGCGCAAAGGGCGCGGCCCCGGGTGGATCGAGCCACTTCAACTCCTGCGGATCTGTAATTCCCGCAGCCGCCAAGTCGAGCGCGAGCGGAGCGAGATCGGCGTTGCTGATTTCGGGCGGCGCGTTTGCCGGGAGATGAGAATTCTCATGCTCCGGCCAGAGTCGGACGCAAATGCCCGGACCAAGGCGACCCGCGCGCCCTCGTCGTTGATCCGCCGAACTCCGGGACACGCGAACAGTCTCGAGGCGCGTCATGCCCGTGCGCGGCGAGAAACGCGGAACGCGGGCGACGCCGCTGTCGACGACGATGCGTATGCCGTCGATCGTCAGACTCGTTTCGGCGATCGACGTCGCGAGAATGATTCGCCGTCGGCCATTCGGGTCAGGACGCAGCGCTCGATCCTGCTCTTCTTGCGAGATCGCTCCGAACAGTGGCAGCACCACGGTTCGGTCCAGCGCCCGTTCTTCGAGCATCGCGCGAACGCGATGAATCTCCGCGGCGCCCGGGAGGAAAACGAGAACGTCGCCTGGCTCATCGCCCACGATCGCGGCGACGGCCGACGACACGTTCGCCTCCAGGCGCATTCCCGCGCGCGGCTCAGCGTAGCGAGTCTCGACCGGAAAGGCGCGACCCTCGCTCGTGATGATCGGAGCACCGCCGAGCAACTCGGCGACAGGCCCACCGTCGAGTGTTGCGGACATTACGAGCACGCGCAGATCGTCGCGGACGAGCGCTTGTGTCTGTAGCGTGAGTGCGAGACCGAGATCCGCGTCGAGACTGCGTTCGTGAAACTCGTCGAAGATGACGAGCCCGACGTCGTCGAGCGTGGGATCACGTTGCAGACGACGTGTGAGCACGCCTTCGGTGACGACCTCGATGCGCGTAAGTGGCCCGACGCGCGAGTCGCCGCGCATGCGATAGCCCACCGTTTCGCCGACGTCTTCGCCCAGGAGCTCCGCGAGGCGATGCGCTGCCGCGCGCGTGGCGAGCCGTCGTGGCTCGAGCATCACGATCGTGCGATCGCCGAGCCACGGCGCGCCAGCGAGGGCGAGAGGAACGCGCGTGGTTTTGCCGGCTCCTGGGGGCGCCTGCAAAACCGCCGCTCTCGACGACTCCAATGTCGTCCGCAGAAGCGGAACGACCGGGTCTATCGGGAGCGGCGGTGCAGGAGTGACGGTCTTACTCAGGAGCGCGGGTGTGGTGCGCGCTCAGGACTTGAGGATGATCAGGAAGCGCGACGGCTCCCAGAACTGTTCCGGCTGATCGATGCGAATGCCACCGGACATCTTGCCGTCACGCGCGGCGAATGGCGACGCGAAGGTCGGATTCTGACGCGTGAAGATGGTGTAGTCGCCAGCGGGGAAGTTGATGACGCGATCGCGCAGGCGATCGATCTTCGTGAACTTGGTCGTGTCGATATCGCGCGCGAGAGACACGGTACGTCCGCCAACGATAACGAAGCGCTTGTGCCCCTCTTCGACGAGCACGCCCTGATGGATCAGCTCGTCCTTGGTACCGATGACATAGAACGCGACGTTCTTTTCCGTGGTCAGCGCCGTGACGGTATCGGTGAGCGCCAGCTTTTCGCCGGCGAGGCGGACGTTGTCCTTGGTCACCGTGTCGACGCGCGACGTGAGCTGCGCAATCTGGACGGTCTGCTTCTGGATCGTTGCCTCATACTCAGCCTTCTGCGTTTCGACCGTCTGACGCAGCTCGGCGATCGTTCGCTCATATGTCTCGACCTGGGCGACGATGGTCGAGTCATGCTTGGAGAGGCTGGCGGCACGCGTGCGGAGCGACGCAACGCGCTTCTCGCTCGAGTCGAGGCGCGCGACCAGCTCCTTGATGCGCGCGTAGACCGCGGCGCGCTCTTCCTTCACGGCCCCGAGATCCGACTCGCGCGTCAGCTTGGCGGTGAGCTTGGCGGGCTTCCGCGATTTGATCTTCGCAACTTCGGCGTTCAGATCGTTGACGAACTGCGTGGAGGCCATGACCTCGTTGAGCAGATCGTTCTTGATCGCGACAATGGAGTCGGTGCGGAGCGAATCGACATGCGCCAGCGTACGTGCCCGGTCCTTGGCCTGGGTGTCACAGGCCGCGATCAGCACGACGAGGGGAACCAGAAACCGGAGGGAGGGGCGCATAGGACGATTGCCGAGTGTAGGGAGAACGCCGTTCAGCGGATGTGTCCCGCGGGTAATGAATACAATAATCTGATTGTCTCGCGATCGGGGGCACTCAACGCGTCGACGCGGACCAGCGACGCCATGATGTCGTGGACATCGAGGCTGTGCGCCAGTCCGAGGGCGTGTCCCATTTCGTGGAGCGCGATTGCCTTCATGCCATGACTATCGAGCGCTCGGCCGTCGCCCATGTGCGTGGCCAGCGTGATGTCACCGCGCGTAAGGAAGCCGCCGCGATCGGTACGCCAAGTGGTCGAGCCCGTTTTGCGGTCGAGATAGTCCGTCCATTTGACGCGGATGTCGGCGTCGCGCGCGGACCCCACGTACGCGAAGCGAATCGGAATCCCCGTGGTCGACCAATCGGCGATCGCGGCGCGCACCGCCGCGGGAAAGCCGGCTTGTTCTCCACTCACCGTGGACGACGAGTCGATCCAGACCTTGAGCGGCTCGGACACATGGTCCGGCCAGCGTTCGATGACCGAATCGCGATCCGCGAGCAGGCGGCCGATGTAGGTGCCGGTTGCCCCCGACATGATCGCGTCGAGCGTCGCTCGCGCGCGCGAGCCAAAAGCCCTCGACGCGATAGTTCCGTCCAGCGACTCGTCGTGCGCGAAGGTGGCGCAGTTGGCCAGGCCGGCGGTCGTAACGGCCGCGGCGAGGACGACGAGCGAGCGTCCCACGATGGGGAGAATCCTGCGAGACAACATGGAGAGACTACGAAAGAAGGAGGGGGCCTTGCTGCGGAGGGGTCTTTCCTTCGTGCGCGCGAACCGGGGAGGTCCGACCTTATGACGATCGTACCCGCGTCGGCTCGAAAGTTCCCGACGAACCTGCGCTACGGCGCACAGGGTGTCCAGTCCGACTTTTGACGAACTTACTGTCGGAGTGCAACCAGCGGATCGACCCGCGTAGCGCGCCTCGCGGGACCATAGGTGGCGAGTATGCCAACCACCATGAGAAGCGCTGCAATTCCGGCATACGTGGCAGGATCGGTCGTCGCAATTCCGAACAGTAATCCCCGAAGCGCGCGCGTGGCGATCAGCGCGACGACGCTGCCAATCGCGAGGCCCAGCGCCGAGATCACAATTCCCTCGCGAAGGACCATCGTGCGGATTTCCGAGGGCTCGCCGCCGAGGGCCATTCGAATTCCAATCTCTCGAGTCCGCTGTGACACGAGGTACGACATGACGCCGTACAGGCCAATGCTCGCCAAAAGGAGTGCGGTGAGCGCGAAGACGGCGACGAGCATCGCGTTGAAACGCTGTTTGGCCAGCGTGCGCGCCGCGAGGTCGCTGAGCGGCTGAATTCGAGAGATGGGCAGTTCTGAGTCTGCAGATCGGACGACGGCGCGTAGTGGTTGAGCGAGCCCAGCTGCTGATCCGTGACTGCGCGCGACGATCGACAGCGTCGATTGGGGCTCCTGCATGTACGGGAGATAGATCTGTCCCTCTCCCTCGGACTGCGGGCCGGCGTTGCGAACGTGTCGCACAACACCAACGACAGTCGCCCATTCGCCGTCGTTGCGGTTCGGATTGATGCGCTTGTTGATCGCGCTCTCCTTTGGCCAGTGCTGTCGCGCGAGTGTTTCGTCGACGATGACGACGGACGGCGCGTTCTTGGAATCGGCCTCCGAGAAATCGCGTCCGGCGAGAAGGGGAATCCGTAGAACGTGGAAGTATCCCGGCAACACCACACCGTATTCGGCGTGCGGAAATGGGTCGTTCGGACCGCTGGGCTCGCCTTCCGCTCTGTACGATCCACTCCATCCGTCGCCGCTCATCGGCACGGGGTATCCAGCGCTGACTTCTGTGACGCCTGGCAACGCTGCGGTGGACGCAACAATCTGTTGATAGAACGTCGCGACTTTCGACAGGCTGTCGTACTTGGCGCGCGGTAGCGTGAGCTGCACCGCCAGCACGCTGTCGGGTGAGAAGCCTGGATTCACTTGGCCGAGCGCGATGAAACTGCGCCCGAGCAATCCGGCGGAAACGAGAACGATCAGAGCCATTGCTACCTGCGCAACGACCAGCGTGACGCGTAGACGATGCCGACCAACGCCATCGTTCGCGCCGCGATTCCCCTCGCTCAATGTGCCGCGAAGATTGCCCGCCGATTGCTGCAGCGCGGGCACGATGCCAACCAGCAGTCCGGTGAGCACAGAGAGCGCAACAGAAAAAAGCATCACTCTCGCGTCGAGGTGCGCGTCGGCGATTCGTGGCAGCTGCCCGGCGTCGAGTTGTACTAAAACGCGAATGCCCACCCACGCGAGTAGCACGCCGAGCGCACCACCGGCGGCGGAGAGAACGACGCTCTCCGTTAGTAGCTGGCGTACGACGCGCCCTCGCGCTGCACCGAGTGCAAGGCGAATCGCGAGCTCACGCTGTCGCGTTGCGCCGCGCGCAAGCAGCAGGTTCGCCACATTCACGCACGCGATGAGAAGTACGAGCCCAACGGCGCCAGCGATGACGAACAATCCCGTTCGCACCGACCCGACCATTTGTTCACGGAGTGGCAGCGACACGAGCCGCCAATGTTTCGACGCTTCCACCGCGTAGCGTTTCGGGAAATTCACTCGAAAACGCGCCGACACGGCGTCGATGTCGGCGCGCGACTGCGCGTCAGTGACTCCCGGACTGCGCCGCACCACGACCCCGAGGAACTGGTCGCCACGGCCGGCGTTCCGAGAGGTCTCTAATGTCGACGGAATCCAGAGGTCGGCCGGCTCACGGAGAAAGTCGAGCGGCGCGTCGGGAAAGCGAATGCCTCGAGGCATGACGCCGACGATGGTTCGTTGAAGGCCGCCAACACTCACAGTGCGTCCAATGACGTTGCGGTCGGCGCCGAAGCGTCGCGTCCAGAGCGCATGGCTGAGGACGATCACGCGCGGCGCACCGGGCGTTCCGTCGTCGCCGCCAAATGCGCGCCCGAGTGCGGGCGCTGCGCCGAGGAGGTCGAAAAGGTTGGGGGTGACGACGTAGGCGATGAGACGCTCAGGTTCGCCACCGTCGCCAATGAGCGCCGACGGCTGACGCGAGATTGCCGCGACCGCATCATGCGCGCGTAGCTGTTCCTTGAGATCGAAGTACTCTGGCGGCGCGACAGCGGTGCGCGATGCCGCGGATTCCGCGTTGCTGTTCCAGATCATCTCGATCCGGTTGGCGTAGCGATACGGCAGGTCGTTCAGGAGCACTGCATCGAGCACGCTGAAGATCGCGGTGTTGGCTCCGATCGCGAGCGCCATCGTGAGCACTGCGACAAAGGCGAACAACGGGCTTCGGCGCAGCGTGCGCAGTGCGAACTCAACGTCCATGCGTACTTCCTGGCGGATTTCGGCGCGTCGCATGTCGCTCTCCATATCGGTTCGAATGACTCGGCATTCGCCGCGCACCCGTTCGACGTCGCCGAAACGCGCGCGAGCGGCCGCGCGTGCTTCGGTCTCGTTCATTCCACTTTCCATATAGCGGCGGGTCTGCAGCTCGATGTGCGCGTCGAGCTCGTCGCCGATCTCGGTCTCGATCGGAACGGGCCAGACGAGTCGTCGGAGCCGCCGGGCCAATGGAAGGCGATCGGGAATCACGCGGGGCCCATGACCTTGGCGACAGCGCTCGTGAAGTGTGCCCACTGCGCCGATTCGGCGCGAAGCTGCGCGCGTCCCTTGGTGGTCAGCGAGTAGACCTTGATGCGCTGGCCGATTTCGGATTTGTCCCACGCGGCGTCGATCCAGCCGCGTCGCTCCATGCGATAGAGGGCAGGGTAGAGCGAGCCCTCTTCGATGCGGAGGGCATCGTCGGTGGTGTCCTCGATCCAGCGCGCGATGGCGTAGCCGTGGCGCGGTCCCCAAGACAGTGTCTTGAGGACGAGGAGGTCGAGCGTGCCTTGCAGGAGCGGGCTGCGAGCGGCGGGCATGATGGGCGTACCTAGAATGTCTAGGACCATCATGCTGCGACGTACCTAGAATGTCAAGGTACGTCGTCCACCGCTCGCCATACGCCGCGCGTTGCTACTCGAGGATGGCGCTCCAAATGAGCGGGTACGTCGACATCGCCTGTCCGCGGTACTGCGGACGGAAGCCATACAGCACCACGTGCCCCTTGCCGCGCCTCACGTCGACGAGAGCAGCTTTGCCGTTGAGCTTTGCGCCGCCGAGCAGCCAACCCGAGAGCAGGGGATTGCCCGCGGCCGGATATGTCGCGACAGCCGTCGCCTGCTCGGGATCAGAGATCTCGAATGCCGGCCCGTTCTCGAACCACACCGCAGGCGTCGTCGCGGTGAATCCGCGCGCGACTGGATGATCGCGCTTGATCTCCACGCCGAGGATCGAGCCCGGCGCGTAGAAATCCGTATTGCGAACACCCGCGAGCACGTTCTTCACCGGCAGCTTGAGCCCGTCGATCATCGCCGTAGACGCCGTATTGAACGCGAGCACATTGCCGCCGCCGTTCACAAAACTCTCCAACGCCGTGAACAGATCACCGGCGCCTGCACCACCTCGGCCGCCACGTCCGCCGCCGCCACCGACTCCACCTTCGGAAAAGACGATCGCGTCGAACTTCTCGTTCAACCCGCCGGCGACGACGTCCTTTTCGGTGATGATCGTATAAGGAATCTTGTAAGTGTCGAAGATCCAGTGCGTCCAACCGTGATCCATCGATTCGTTGGTGCTCAGGCGGAACAGTGCAATGCGCTTCGCCGATTTGCCGCTGAGCACCGACGTGTAGGTCGGCTCCGGGATCTCCTTGATCGCGTTGCCCGTCGCGGGTGCGGCGCCGGTCACATGGGCGACGTCGATACCAAACAGCAGGGGCACGGTGTGAGCCGTCACGTCGTACGGACGCTTCGGCGGCCCACCCGGATATTCGAATAGATCGGGATAGGCCTGTCGCTCCAGCAGCGCCTTGGCGTACGCGCCGAACGGCTGCTTCGTGAGAATGACATAGCTGCCCGTTGGATAGGTCTTGTTCTCGATCGTCACCGGCGCGGTGCTCTCGCGAATCTCGACCTGGCCGTGTTGCAGCGTCCAAATCGTGCGCTTGAGCGCCTGCGTGTCAGGCTGCGTTTTCGGAATCACAATTGCCGACGGCCACTTGTCGGTTCCCCACGCCGGCAGGCTGCCGAGTGCCCGGTCACCTTGCTTGGCGTAGCCCTCGAGCCATGCGCGACGATTCTCCGCCGCATCGAGAAAGAGCGCCCAGCTCGCGGCGGTCTGATATCGGACGATGTCGCCGTACGTCCATTTGCCGCCCGGCCAGAGCGACGGAAAATTCCACGACACCACGCGCGCGTCGTAACCGCGGCCGGTGCCGAGTCGATCGAACGGAATGTCGACCGGCGTGGCCAACTGCGCACTCGCTGTTTCCGTGAGCAAGCGCGCGCCGCGATGATACAATGAGTACTGTCGCGCCGGCGACCACTGATCGTACGACGCGTTGCTCGCGACGCCGGTGAAGCCGTCGTTCGTCATACGCCACACCATCGCCATTCCGAGGCCGTTCGTTGCCGCCGTGAGAATCGGATCGATGTTCGGCTCGATCGGATCCATGTACGGCGGAATGAAGATGCGGCCTTCGTTCGCCCCCTGCTGATGGATGTCGTTGACGATCTGCGGATCCCACGGCGTGTACAGTGAATCGACCGTGTAGCGCGTCTCGACCTGCGTGAACGAATACCAATCGCGGTTGTCGTCGTGGCCGACATACTTATGGTAGAGATCCGGCGGAGCACGACCCTCTGCCGGCGTTCCAAGCGTGGATCGATAGTAGTCGCCAACGATGTCGACGCCGTCGGGATTCTGCGACGGCACGAGCATGATGATGGTGTTGGCGAGGATCTCTTTTGCTTCGCGATCCTGCGCGCGCGCCAACCGATCGGCGAGAACGATCGGCGTGGTGAAGCCGCCGGACTCCGTCGAGTGAATTGCCGACGTGACGAGAATGACGTTCTTACCCTGGTCGATGAGCTTGTCGCGCTCACCCGCCGCCTGCAGTCGCGGATCCATGAGCTTTCGCTGGATCTGACGATAGTGGTCGAGGTTGGCGAGCGTACTCGAGTCGGAGATGAAGGCGACGATGAACGGCCGGCCGAGTGTCGTCTTGCCGAGCGTTCGCACGCTGACGCGCGGACTCGCTTTGTCGAGCGCGGCGAAGTAGTCCGTGATCTGCTTCCAACTCGGCAGATGACGGTCGGCGCCCGGCTCGAAGCCGAGGATCGA
The DNA here is from genome assembly GCF_055379415.1 of Leucogemmata humicola. NCBI lineage: Bacteria > Pseudomonadati > Gemmatimonadota > Gemmatimonadia > Gemmatimonadales > Gemmatimonadaceae > Leucogemmata > Leucogemmata humicola. Next base: position 3,881,616 of record NZ_AP040875.1, on the reverse strand, counting down.
CGCTGGGGTTGGAATGGGTCGCTGCGCCGCGAGAGCAAGCGGCGCGCTGAACGTGGCGGCGAGCGCAAGCGTAACGAAGGCGATGCGCTGGCGGAAATGCGGACGCGAAATCAGACGCATGAGTGTCCCGAAATTGAGTACCGAGGGACGTTACCCCGCGCCCGCGCCCGCCGGAAGGCGGGATCAGCCGAGTCGTGCGTCGTGCTGGCGCGGCTCGGTTACGGTTTCGAAACGATGACTGGGTGGCCCTCACGAAGCGCCGCGAGCTTCTCCAACTCGCCGCGATGTCCCCGGAGGAACGTCGCATTTTCGGCGAGCGTCGGCGTCGGCGGCGCCGCGGCAGGATCATTGATGAAGCGTTCAGCCGACGCGATGGCAATCGAGGCCACGAAATAGTCGCGCACCGACATGCCGCCAGCGTTGATCGCGGTCACGACAGCCGGATTTGCCGCGAGCCATTTGAGACCGGCGTCCGCTTCGGTCGATCCCGCGTCGGTGATGTTCACGCTGAGGTACTCGCGCATCGACGGGTCGCGCGCCTGTCGCGATGCGACGCTATCAGCCGCCGCCATGAACCGCGAGAAATTGATTGGCGTGAGGCGGTATTCCGTCGCCTTGGTCATGCTGCGAGAGTCCGTGCGCGTCACTTGAACGCCGGGGCCGGCAGCGTCGATGATCGCGCTCGTCTTTGCGACCGATGTATCGAGGAGGCCGCCCGCTTGCCGCTCATGCGATCCGGACGTGCACGCCGCGATCGCAGCAATCGTCACGAGCGCAAATCTGGTGAACCGCGATCTCGAATCGACAATCGACATCCCCACTCTCACCTTCTATGGATTGCTGAGAAAAGCAGGGTGTGTGCTAGAACAGACGGAAGTATCGCTCGCGCACGAGGCGACGTCCGAGTTCTTTCGCATTCGTTCCCGGCTCGACTTTGATTCGGCGGAGACCGAACGGATCGGTACTCTGCCAGTTCATCCGTCCCTTGCCGCGTACCGCGCAGCGATAGCCTGCCTGCTTGGCGAGCCGTCGCACCTCGCTGCTCTGATTGCTGAATGGGTAGGCGATGACGTCCACGTCGTGCCCGAGCAGTTCGCCGAGGCTCTGCCGCGAGCGCGTCAGCTCGAGGAGCGCCTGATCGCTTGGAATGCGGGCGAGCGGACGATGTTCGACGGTGTGCGAACCAAAGTGGACACCTTCCGCCTGGAGGTCGCGGATTCGCTCAGCGCCGAGGAGAGGGAAGGTGACCTCGTCGCGCTCCCACGCGTTCGTTCCGCCAATCTGACCGGCGACGAGAAACACGGTGGCGTTCATCTTTCTCGCCTTGAGAACCGGCCACGCGTGCTCGTCGAAGCACGTGTATCCGTCGTCGAAGGTGATGATGATTGGCTTTGGCGGGATGACGTTCTTGGCGTTCGCTCGGTGGTCGAGCCACTGGTCGAACGTGATCGCCTGATATCCCCACGCGAGGAGCGCATCCATGTGCTCGGCGAAGAGGGCCGGGCTCACGAAATTCCCAGGAGTTCTGACGCCGGACGGAAGCTCATCGATCTTATGGTACATCAGGATCGGGAGCTTCATGCCTTGGGCGACTGACTCCGTGCGAAGAGGAAGGCGTACTTGAGGAAAGCCGCGAAGGAGCTGACCGCCGACGCCACGAAGCCGACGGAACCATCACGCCAGCCTGAGAAGACAATGTAGTCGCGGATGAATCGCCAGGTGGGGCGGGCTGTGAGCTCCCACAGGCCGGCGGTTCGGCCGCGCGCGTGAAGGTCGTCGGCGCCCCAGCGAGCGTACTTCACGACCTTGGTCACGTGGTGCGTGAGGTCGCGGTAGGGATAGTGAAGGATGGGACCGGTCAGCGTTCCGACGTCCGAAATGGCCTCGAGATGCTCATGCACGCGGTTGCATACGTACCGGCGATCGCGCGTGAACAGTCGGATGTGCCAATCCCGGCCCCAAGGTCCGTGCTTGAGCTCGCGGCCGAGGTAGTGGTTCCGGAACTTCATTCGGTAGGCGGCGTGCGTCGGACTGGCCCCGCTCACGACCTGACCCAGCTCGGCCCGAAGTTGAGGCGTAACTCGCTCGTCGGCGTCGAGAGCCAGGATCCAGCCGTTCCGCGCCGCCTCGATTCCCGCATTCCGCTGGCCCGCGATGGTCACGCCCGGGACCACCAAAACCTGTGCTCCGGCGGCCTGAGCCACGCTCACGGTCTCATCGGTCGAGCCTCCGTCTACGACGATGACCTCATCCGCCCAGCTTAGATCCGCAACAGCGCGGGCGATCTGCGTCCCCTCGTTCAGGGTGGGAATGACGACGGAGACCAGTACCCGAGCCGTCGAGCGCGCCTCGGAGGCGTCCGGCTCGATGTGACCAACGGGGAAGGTAAGGGGTACGACAGCGGACATTGGTACGTGGGGGCAGGGTCATTCGACGCTAAGACCACCCCTGGATTGTTGCATTCCTGGGGCCCGGTCAACCATTTATAGACTGGCCCTATCAGATGGATATCAGACCGCCCGCCGGCCCAGTGACTTTAAGGCTTCACACGCTCGGAAACGTTCATCTCACGCGAAACGGCGAGCTCCTGACTGGAGCGGCCGGACAGCGTCGCTTGCTCGCGATTCTCACGATCCTGTCGGTCGTTGGCGAACGTGGGATGTCGCGGGACAAGCTGCTCGGGCTCCTCTGGTCGGAAGGAGATCCGGATAAATCGCGCCACGCGCTGACGCAATCTCTGTATCACATCCGCAAAGCGCTCGGCGGTGAACGAATCTTTGTCGGCGGCGCGGATCTGCGATTGGATCCAACGCTAGTAGGCTCAGATGTAAGCGATTTCCAAACTGCCATTGCCGACCGCCGCTTTGCCGACGCCGTGGCAATGTATCGCGGGCCGTTTCTCGACGGCTTCCATCTGAATGGCAATCCCGAGTTCGACTTCTGGGTTTCGAGCGAGCGCGATCGGTATGCGCGGCAGTTGTCATCTGCCATCGCGGCGCTCGCGGACGAAGCGGCTCGCGCAAACGACTCGCCGAGCGAACTCCGGTGGTTGGAGCGATCGGCCGATCACGATCCGCTCGATGGTGCCGTCATCGCGCGGTACATGCGAGCGCTGATCGCGGTAGGCGACCATGCGACGGCCCTGCAACGGTCGCGAAGCTACAAGACACGTCTGCGTGAAGAGCTCGACCTCCCGCCGGATCGCGCGGTGGTGGAGCTCGTTGCGGAATTGCGGCGGACTGCGCAGGCCAAGGCTCGCGTGTCGGATGTCGTTCCCGACGCGTTGCCAGCCGACGCGACGCCAGAGCCGGTCTCGGTTCAGCCTGCACCGATTCCGATCGACTTGCTGCCAGCGGATCACAGCCGCTCGCAGCGTCGTGCGCGACGTTGGCGAAATGTGGCGTGGGTGTCCGCTGCCGCGGCCTTGGCATTCGCCGCATTTGCCACGCGCGTTGCCGCATCACGTGAGGCGAACGATCGCTCGGTAACGCGCGCGACGACGATCATGATCGCTCCGTTCAGTGTGGCAGCGTCCGAACCGGCGAGTGCCTACCTGCGCGAAGGTCTGCTCGATCTCCTTGCTGCGCGACTGACTGAGCCCGACGCGAAGCGCGCAACCGATCCAGCGCGTGTGTTGCAGGCGTGGAAGACGGCTGGGTACGGGCCGGAGAGCTCCGTTTCGGTCGAAGCGGCAGCGCGAATCGCGCGCGGCTTCGACGCCGGAGAAATCGTGATGGGATCGGTCGCGTCCGCGAACGGCGGGGCCGGGGTAAAGATCCACGCGTCGCTCGTCGACGCCGCGACGAGCCGGGTGAAGGCCCAAGTCGATGTGGGTGGGTCGCCAGACAGCCTGATGGTGTTGACCGATCGAGTCGTCAACGGATTGATCCTCACCGAAGCCGGCGAACGCGTTGGCGCATTTCCGCAGGTGCCGGTCGCTCCACAAGCCCTGCGGGCGTATCTCGCCGGACGCGCGGCGTACCGCCGCGACGACTACTACGGTGCGATGCGCGCGTATGAGCAAGCGATGGCCCATGAGCCGACCTTTGCGCGCGCCGCGCTGGGTTTGGCAATGTCGGCCGATCATGTGAACGCGGCCGAGCAGCACGATCGCGGACTGGCGGTTGCCTGGGCGCGGCAGCGCGAACTTCCGGTTGGCGACCGCGAATACCTGCGCGCGTTCGCTGGACCTCGATATCCGGAACCGTCATCCGCCGGCGAATCGCTCGCCGCGTGGGAGCAAGCGGTTCGGGTTGCTCCGGATCGCGCCGAAGGCTGGCACGCTCTAGGCGAGAGCTTCTACTACGACGCCGAAATGATCGGGCTGCACGATGGCTCGGCGCGTGCGGCTGACGCATTCCAGCGCGCGCTTCGACTCGATCCATCGTTCGCTCCGTCGCGTCGCATGTTGACGCTGCTCCTGGCGCGCAATGGGGATACGACAGGGCTTCGGTCCTTTCTCGCCGCCGGCCGCGACTCCGAAGACTCGATGAGCGTTTTCGTACGCTGGCGCGTGGCGCAGGCCCTGAAGGACGCGCGAGAACTGGCACGCGTTCGGCGCGCGTTCGACGATGCGCCGAGTGCAGCGCTGCGCAGTATCGCGATGACCAGTCAGGTCGATGGCGTCTCGATCGACGACGGGGACCGCGCGCTCGCCATCCTCCGTAAGCGTCCGCTCAGCGACGCCGAAGAGATTGATCTCGCGTTGGCGAATCACAGCCGCGCGCTCAACAACGCTGACCTGCCGCGCGCCTACGCAATCACCGAAGAGCTTGGACGCCGGCAGCCGGGGCTGCATCCGCAGCTTCGCCTTCGCGTCCTGGACGGGCTATACGCCAACACCGACCGAGCGGCGGCGGCCGCGGCGGCAGCGCGTTTGGAAACGCTCATCTCGGCGAGCACGCCTTTGACGCTCGCCGACAGCGCGGTCCGGCTGGCTGACGTGTGCGTCGTGGGTCAATGGCGCCTCGCGGCGCACGATACCGCCGCAACGCGAACGGCGGTGCGGGCGCTGCGCGCCGGTGTCGCGGGCCGATTCCCGGTGCCTGTGGGCGCGAGTCCAATGACGTGCGCCGAACTACTCGACGTATCGCTCGCGGTGGCCGAGCGCGGAGCAGGAGCTCGCGATCGTCTGGCACATTTGGATTCTCTAATGCTCAGCGGTCCGGCGGTGAGCGACGCGACACGCTACGCGAATCTGATCGTCGCTCGGCATTATCAAGCGCTGGGTGATCCGGCCCATGCGCTGGCCGCTCTGCGCCGCCGGTCGTACATGCGCGGCTGGCCGCGGTACCGATCGACGGGTCTCCAACTGCAGATCGATCTTGCGTTGCAAATGGGTGACAGCGCGACCGCGCGCTCGGCCTATCAGCGCCTGATGGCAACGCGGCGCCCCCCAATCGTAGCAGAGGCGCCGCAGCCGCCGTTCGTCAGTCGTCTTCGCCGATTCTCTCGGCGACTGGTTCAGTAGCGAACTACCGGCGACGGATCGACACGCCGCCGTTCGTCGTCATCACACGAATCGTTGAACCGCCGGCGCCGAGTTGCGTCGAGATCTGTCGGCTGAACGATCCCTGCACGGTGATCGGGAAGCCGATGTCCATGCCGCCGTTCTGCGTGCCCGTCTGCAGCACCGCGGAGTACGACGTTGGGATGTACATGCGGACGCCGCCGTTCGAGGTACGAAGGTCGAGACCAGCGCCGCGCCACCGATCGCCACTCAGCTCTGCGGTGATGCCGCCGTTGACCGTGCGACCGCGAACGTCGCCCTCGACGTCGGTGAGAGTGAGTCCCCCGTTGACCGTCTCGAGCTCGAGTCGTGCGTCGACTCCGTCGACTGACAGGCCGCCGTTGCTGGCGTTGAGCGACAGGTCGGTGTGTCGCGGGACCCAGACTTCGTAGCTCACGGACCAAGACTCGCGGCGTCCGGTCGTGGGTCCCGACGCGCGGATATCACCCGCGTTGCTGGAAATCACGACTTCCTTGGCAATCGCCTCGGCCTCCGACGCCGTTTCGGCGTGCGCCTGGATCATGGCCACGACCTGGATTTCGTTCTTGTCCCAGCCATGTACGGTCACGCCGCCGTTGGCGCGTCCGTCGACGGACAGGGCCTTCGCGGCCGCCATGGTGAAATCGCGCGTCTGGCAGACCTGCGCGTAGTCGTCGCGATTCCGGTTGCAGTTGTCCATGAACTGTCCGGTTCTCACGCTCTGAGCGTGAAGCGTCGCGGCGGTGCATGCGGCGAGGGCAGCGGATATTGTAACGCGGCGATACATACGAGCTCCTGGTGGCGTGGCGGTGGAGTGAGCCATCGGAGGGTGAGACAGAGGCCCGCCACGAATGGTTGGAACGCCTCGAATGACCGTATATTGAGGCGCTCGCCATTCACCCTCGCTTCGCTCGGACGTCCTATGACTCGCCGTCTGCTTTCGCTTGCTGCCGCCACCGTACTCGCTGGTTCGACGCTTCACGCACAGTCGACGATTACCGACCGGCAGCGCGCTGACGCAAACCGGCTGATCGACGCCGCTCTCCGCGACACGATGGCGTACTCTCGCCTGGCCGAGGTGACTGACCGGTACGGCAACAGGATCAGCGGATCGAAGGCGCTCGAGGACGCCATCGATTGGATTCTCGCACGAATGCGCACCGACGGATTGGCGAACGTTCGCGGCGAGCCAGCAATGGTGCCGCATTGGGTACGTGGTCAGGAATCGGTCACGCTGGTATCGCCGCGCTCGGCGCCGCTGCACATGCTTGGCCTGGGAATGAGCGTCGGAACGCCGCCGGCCGGCATCACTGCGCCCGTGCTCGTCGTGAACAGCTTTGAGGATCTTCAAAAGCATGCGGCCGAGGCGAAGGGCAAGATCGTGCTGTTCGACTATCCGTTCCCGCAGAACGTGCCGGCCATGGACGGCTACCGGAACGCAGTCGCGTATCGTGGCGGCGCGCCGGCGGCCGCAGCGAAGGTCGGAGCAGTGGCGACGTTGATTCGCTCTGTCGCGTCGTTCTCGATTCAGAGTCCTCATACGGGCTCCACGCGCTACGATACCACCGTCACAAAGATCCCCGCGGCTGCGCTCAGCGTGGAAGACGCAGAGATGCTGCATCGTATGCAGGATCGCGGCGAGAAAATCACCGTGACGATCAAGATGGAAGCGCACCAGCTGCCCGACGCTCCGTCGCGCAATGTCGTGGCCGAACTGCGCGGCAGCGAAAAGCCCGACGAGGTCGTGGTGCTCGGCGGACATATCGACTCGTGGGACGTTGGCCAGGGCGCAATGGACGATGGCGGTTGTAGCGTTGCCGCGTGGGAAGCCGTGCGCCTGATGAAGGAACTCGGTCTCAAGCCAAAGCGTACGGTGCGCGTGGTGATGTGGACCAACGAAGAGAACGGTGGCCGCGGCGGTCGCGCGTATCGCGATGCACACGCCAACGAACTCACGAAGCACAGTGCGGCAATGGAGTGCGACAACGGTGTGTTCCGCCCCAACGGTGTTCGGTTTCAGGGATCGGACGCAGGGTTGGCGTTCATGAAGCCTGTGGGCGCGTTGCTCGAACGTATCGGCGCATCGCGAGTCGAGAAGGGCGATGGGGAAGCGGACGTCGGTCCGATTCTGCAGCAGGGTGTTCCCGGTCTCGCGCTCGATGTCGACGACACCAAGTACTTCTGGTATCACCACACCAGCGCGGACATGATGACGGTGATCGACCGTCAGGATCTGGCGAAGTGCGTCGCGACCATGGCGGTGATTGCCTATATCCTCGCCGACGTCGATCGCGTTGTGCCGAGATGAAAGTGAGCGCCGTCGGTCTCGTTCGCGCCGCACTGATTGTTGCGGGCTGCATCGCGCCGATCGCGCGCGTTGCTGCGCAGCAGTCGGCGGCCGGACAGCTCGTTCCCGATACGCTTCGGTCCAAGGCGCTGGCGAACAACCGGTATGGCGATTCACCCAATCGCGGTTTGCTCGTGTATCTCCCGGCGAGTTACGCGTCGTCGCCGGAGAAGCGCTATCCGGTCGTGTACCTGTTGCACGGCTTTGGCGGGACCGAGCGAACGTGGGTGACACTAGGTCCAGTGAAGCCGGCCATGGATTCGCTCGTGCGCAACGGGACCGTGCGCGAGATGATCGTCGTGATGCCGAATGGACGGAATCTGTTCGACGGAAGCTTCTATACGAATTCCGCGTCGACGGGGAATTGGGACGATTTCGTTGCGAAGGAACTCGTGGCGTACGTCGACGGGAAGTACCGCACGATCGCGCGTCCGGAGAGTCGCGGGCTGGCGGGCCATTCCATGGGCGGCTACGGCGCGTTCGCGGTTGGGATGCGTCACGCCGGGGATGTGTATGGCGCGGTATACGCGATGAGTGGGTGTTGCACGAACTTCTCGCGTGATCCAGGTCGATCGGAATTGTGGACGTCGCTCGCGAAGGTGAACACCACGACCGAGGTAGCGACGCTGCCGTTTCTGCCAAAGGTCTATCTCGCGATGACGGCGGCGTTCAGCCCAAACGAGAGCGCGGGTCCGATGTTTCTCACGCTGCCGTTTGCGCCGCGCGATGGCCGGCTGCAGGCGGTCGACAGCATCTATGCGAAGTGGCAGGCGCACGCTCCGCTGGCCATGATCCCGACCTACGCCGAGAAGTTGAAGAAGCTGCGTGGGCTGATGTTCGACGTCGGGACCAGCGACCAACTCGTATCGGTCGCTTCACAGGCGGCAATGGACAGCGCGTTCACGCGAGCGGGCGTTCGTCACACGTTCGAGACGTACGACGGCGACCATACGAATCGGGTAGCAGCGCGGCTCGCGACGAGCGTGCTGCCTTTCTTCTCGAGGACGCTAGAATTCAAATGATGGCCCGCGCTGGCAAAGCTGGTGGGCGCGTTCGAAGTGCTAACTGACCTTCACGGGTGATATATGCGGCGTGATCTAGTGTTGGCGACGGTTGCAGTTCTCTCGATTCCGATGCTCGCGTCGGCGCAGGCCGCGGCGGCGAGCAAGTGCGCTCCGGACAACGTCGGCCTCAAGCTCGAACCGGGCTTTTGCGCGTCGATCTTTGCGGACACGCTCCGGGGCGCGCGTCAGCCAGTGGTCGCGCCGAACGGCGATGTGTTTCTCGCATCGCAGGGCCGAGGCGCCGGCGGCGTGCTCGCGCTCCGCGAACTGAATCACAGCGGCCGCGCCGACGTCATCGAAAAGTTTGCGACCGGGTTTACATCGGCGCACGTCGCGCTGTTCGACGGCTATCTCTACACCGAAGCACTTCCGGCTTTGCCGCCTGGCCAGCGTGGCGGCGGAAATACCGGACGCACCACGGCCATTCTTCGCTTTCCGCTCAAGGCGGGCGAGCTCACCCCGAGTGGTCCGGCCGATACCATCGTGACCGGCCTTCCGTCGGGCGTCGGTCACATCACGCGCAACTTCGTGATTACGCGCGATGGTATTCTCTACGTGAACGTCGGTTCGGCGACGAACTCCTGTCAGGTGAAGGATCGCGAGAAAGAATCGCCGGGCGTGAATCCATGCACGGAACTCGATACGCGCGCCGGCATCTGGAAGTTCGACGCGCGCAAGAAAGGGCAGGCGTTCGCGACGGCCGTTCACTTCGCCAAGGGTATTCGTAACGCGGTCGGCATCACGATCAGCCCGATCGACGGCAAGCTCTGGACGACGCAGCACGGTCGCGACAACCTCGGCGGCCCGAGCGGCAACTGGTCGTTCGACGCGAAGTACAACGCCGAGAATCCGGCGGAAGAGTTGCTGCAGGTCAACGAAGGCGACGACTTCGGCTGGCCATACTGCTATTACTCAGTGGAAGAGAAGCACCTCGTTCTCGCGCCCGAGTACGGCGGCGACGGCAAGAAGGTCGCGCAGTGCGCGCAGAAGAAGGAGCCAGTTGCTGTGTTCCCGGGACACTGGGCGCCAAACGCGCTGTTCTTCTACACGGGCTCGGCGTTCCCGGCCAAGTACAAGAACGGTGCATTCATCGCGTTCCACGGTTCGTGGAATCGGTCGCCCGAGCCGGCTGGTGGCTACAACGTTGTCTTTCAGCCGCTGAACGGACTCAAGGCAGCTGGACCATACGAAGTGTTCGCCGACGGTTTCTCCAACGCGACGAACGGTACGACGGGCAATCATCGTCCGACGGGTATCGCGCAGGCGCCGGACGGCGCGCTGTACATCGTCGACGATAGTGGCGGGCGCATCTACAAGATCGTGTATTCCGGGAAGTAGATTTCGAGCGACACCCTGACGGTGCGTAGCGACCAAGGATCGCTGTCCGCGGATGGCGATCCTTCGCTGCGCTAGGAGCACGCAATGACCAAGAATCCTCTCCAGCTTCTCAACGAAGCTGGCCAATCGATCTGGCTCGATTACATCGATCGCACGATGCTGCGTAACGGTGATCTCGCGCGCCGCATTCGCGACGACGCGCTCACCGGGATGACATCGAACCCGACGATCTTCGAGAAGGCTCTCGCCGAGGGCACGGTATACGACGATCAGATCAAGTCGGCGCCGGGTGATCTGACGGCGATGGAGCTGTTCGAGTTGATCGCCACGACCGACGTGCGTAGCGCGTGCGACGCCTTCAAAGGTGTGCACGAGCAGACCAAGGGCGCCGACGGCTTTGTGTCGATCGAGGTGTCACCGGGCGCAGCGAACGATGCAACGGCCACGATCTCGGAAGCGTCGAGACTCTGGGCGACAGTCGATCGTTCGAATGTCATGATCAAGGTTCCCGGCACCGTCGAGGGCGCGACGGCTGTTCGCCAGCTCATCGCGAACGGAATCAACGTCAACATCACGTTGCTCTTTTCGATCGAAGCGTACCATGCCGTGAGCGACGCCTACATGGCGGGCCTCGAAGATCGACTTGCGGCGGGGAAGGAAATCTCGCAGCTGCATTCGGTGGCCAGCTTCTTCGTGAGCCGGGTCGATTCAGAGATCGATAAACGACTCGATGCCGCGATCAAGGCGGCGCCGAACAAGCAGGCGGAGCTCGAAGCACTCAAGGGCAAGGCCGCGATCGCGAACGCGAAGGAAGCGTATCATCTCTTCGAGACCGAAACGTCGAGCGCACGCTGGAAGGCACTCGCGGCGCGCGGTGCCACGGTTCAGCGTCCGCTCTGGGCGAGCACGAGCACGAAGAACCCCGCGTACCGCGATGTCATGTACGTCGAGGAGCTCATTGGCCCCGACACCGTGAACACCATGCCGCCGGCAACCGTCGAAGCATTCCGCGATCACGGAATCGTGAAGCGTACTGTCGACACCGGCCTCGATACCGCGCGGAAAGAGATTCAGTCGCTCGAGCAGAACGGCATCTCGATGCGCGACGTCACTGACAAACTGCTGGTCGACGGACTCGCGAGCTTCCAGAAGTCGTTCGAGACGTTGTTGGCCGGCCTTCAGAAAAAGACCAAAGCACTCGGAAAGGAGCTAGTCGCGAGCTGATTGCGCTGCAATCGTAGCTCGCATTCGAACGACTCTTACACGGACTCTTTTGCGCTACTGTCAAACCAAGATCGTTTGTACGTTGGGGCCTGCCAGTTCAACGCGTGACGCGTTTCGCGGACTCGTCGAAGCAGGCCTGAACGTCGCCCGAATCAACTTTTCGCACGGCACCCACGAGCAACACGCCGCGACGATCGCAATGGTTCGCGACGTCGCCAAGGAAATGGGCCGCCCAATCGCCATTCTTGGCGATCTTCAGGGGCCCCGCATTCGCGTTGGCGATCTGCCGAAGCCGTTGCATCTCGACGACGGCAGCGACGTCATACTCGTGCCAGAGTCGTCGGTGGGAGCGGGTGAAATTCCGGTCACCTACGAGATGCTGGCTGAGGACGTGCACGTCGGCGATCGCATTCTGATCAACGACGGACTCCTCGAACTCGTGGTGCTCGACGTCACCAAACCACGCGTTACGGCGCGTGTGCTCCACGGCGGTCCACTCACGAGCCACAAGGGAATCAACCTTCCCGGCGTGAGCGTGTCGGCACCATCGATCACAGAAAAAGATTGCGAAGACATCGAATTCGCGATCAAGCAGGATCTGGAATACCTCGCGTTGAGCTTCGTGCGACGCGCGGCCGATATCGGCCAGCTCCGCACCATGCTTCCGAAGTCGATGCTCATCGTCGCCAAGATCGAGAAGGACTCGGCCTTGGAGAACATGGAGAGTATCGTGCGTGCGTCCGACGGCGTGATGGTCGCGCGCGGTGATCTCGGCGTGGAGCTTCCGTTTGAAGAGGTTCCCTATGCGCAGAAGCGGCTCATCGCGCTGTGCAATCGTCTCGGACGCCCGGTGATCACGGCGACGCAGATGCTGGAATCGATGATCACGCATCCGCGACCCACGCGCGCCGAAGCGAGCGACGTGGCGAACGCGATTCTCGATGGGACCGACGCCGTGATGCTGTCGGCCGAAACGGCTGCCGGCCAGTACCCGCGACTGGCGGTGGAAGCCATGTCGCGCATCATCACCGAGATCGAGAATAAGCCGCAGCATTGGCGACGCGACGATCGGCGCTCCGGCGACGAAGCCGTCTCGACCGAGTTCGCGATCGCAGCGGCCAGCAGCGCGGCCGTGAGCATGCTCGACGCGCCCGCGTTGATCGTGTTCACGAAGAGCGGCTTCAGTGCGCGCGTCGTCGCAGCGCATCGGCCGAGTGTTCCGCTTCTGGTGCTGACCGATACGAGCAAGACCTTCCGGCAGCTCGCGCTCGTGTGGGGAGTGATCCCAGAACTCGTTCCGCACTGCAGCACGTACGATGAAATGGTGCGGATTGGCCTCGAGGCGGTTCGTCGTCGCGGGCTGGCCCAAACGGGGGATCGCGTCGTCGTTACGGCAGGCGTTCCATTCGACGTCCCGGGTACAACCAACTTGATGAAAGTCGAAACGGTCTAGTCGCGCCACGAGCGCGGCGTGAACACGATGAAACTGACCTTCCTCGGCACAGGCACCAGCTTTGGCGTACCGCAGCTCGGCTGCAGTTGCGCCGTGTGCCGATCAACCGATCCGCGCGATAAGCGCACGCGGGTCGGCGCGGTGGTCGAGTCGGACGGCGGAACGCGAGTGTTGATCGACACGCCGCCCGAACTGCGGCTGCAGCTCATTGCGGCGAAGATCGATCGCGTCGATGCGGTGCTGTTCACGCACGACCACGCGGATCACACGCACGGTATCGATGACTTGCGCGCCATCACGATTCGTCGAACGTCACCGCTGCCGATTTACGGATCCGCGGAGACGGTTGCCGCGCTCGGACAGAAGTTCAAATACATCCTCGACGATAGGATTCGCCCGCTGCCTGGGACGTCGAAGCCCGAGGTCAGTGCGCACGTGGTGAAGGCGGGAACGTCGTTCACCGTTGGCGACATCGACATCATGCCGGTAAGCGTACCGCATGGTACCGCCGAGGTGTTGGGGTATCGACTCGGACCGCTGGCGTACGTGACCGATGCGAAAGCGATTCCGCCCGAGGCGGTGCAGTTGTTGCGTGGCGCGCGCGTGCTCGTGATCAACGCGCTGTTTCGTACGCAGCATCCAACGCATCTCAGTATTCCCGAAGCGCTGGCGGCCGCCGCGGAGATCGGCGCCGAGCGCACGTACCTCACGCATCTCAGTCACGACAATTCTCACGCCGCCCTCGAGGCCGAGCTGCCGCCGGGCGTGTCGCCGGCGTTCGACGGACTCACCGTTCGCATCGACTAACCACGGACGACCATGACGCTGCGCATCGACTACTCGAACATGATGGGCGATATCATCGACGGCGGTGTTTCGCGGTCGGATTGGGCGGCGGCCCCCGAAGCCTTTCGTGGTGCGTACGCCGGACTCGTGCGTCGGCGCGACGCGGGCGAACTCGGATTCCTGTCGCTGCCCACCGATGAAGCGTTGCACCGACAGTCGACTGACTTCGCGGCAAAGGTACGCGGCCAGTTCGATGAAATCGTCGTTCTCGGAATCGGTGGATCGGCGCTCGGGCCAATCGCGCTTCGCACGGCGCTGCTGGCGCCCGCGTGGAATACGCTGACGAAAGAGGAGCGTCGCGGCGTGCCGCGCATGCATGTCCTCGACAACGTCGACCCGCACACAATCGCCGCGCTCCTCGATCGGCTGGCGCTTGATCGCACGCTATTCGTCGTCACGTCGAAGTCCGGCGGCACGGCGGAGACCATGGCGCAGTACCTGGTGGTTCGCGGCCGACTGAGCGAGAAGGTGTCGGACGTGACGAGGCATTTGGTATTTGTCACCGATCCCACGAAGGGCGCGTTGCGAGAGATTGCCAACAGCGACGGCATTCCCGCGCTCGACATTCCGCCGGCCGTTGGCGGGCGATTCAGCGTGCTCACTCCAGTCGGCGTGCTTCCGGCAGCTCTCGTGGGCATGGACACGGCGGGCCTCCTCGCCGGTGCGCGTGAGATTGCCGAGCGATGCAACACCGACGAGTTGGCGAAGAACCCGGCCGGGATCTTCGCCACACTGCAGTTTCTTGCTGATACGAAGCTGGGTCGGCACATCCAGGTGCTGATGCCGTATTCCGATCCGCTTCGCGACATGGCCGACTGGTTCGTTCAGCTCTGGGCCGAAAGCCTCGGCAAGCATCGAACGCCGGGTGACCCGGGCGTCGGACCCACGCCCTTCGGCGCGCTGGGCGCCACGGATCAGCACAGCAAAGTCCAGCTCTTCATGGAGGGTCCGCCGGACAAAACGGTCACCTTCATCTCGGTCGCCGAGGGTGGGCCGACGGTTGTCATCCCAAAGCTGCATCAGAACGTGAGGGAGCTCGGATACCTCGGTGGCCACCACCTCGGCGAGCTTCTTTCGATCGAGCAGCAGGCGACGGCGGGGGCACTCGCGCGGCGCGGTCGGCCCAATATGACGATTCACGTCGATCGTGTGGACGCCAGGACCGTGGGCGCCCTGTTCATGCTGCTCGAGATCGCGACGATCTACGCCGGCGAGATGTACGGCGTGAACCCGCTCGATCAGCCGGGTGTCGAGCTCGGAAAGCAGTTCACCTACGCTATGCTGGGCCGGCCAGACGCAGAGCAAGCCCGACAGGAATGGAACATGCTACCTAAGCCGGACAGCAGGTTCAGCGTGTAGGGCGCCATAAACCCGGCAACGTCCGGGTGAGGCGCTCTGTTTCGTGTCTGGCGTGCGTGCGCAGGCTTAGTTGGGGCCGGGATTCCGACGGTGTATCGTTAACAGCAGACCCAACGACATCCAACTCCATCGTACCGCCTTCTATGGACAAAATCGAATCCCTGAACGCGCTCTTCGGCGCGGACGTAACTGTCCGCGACGGAAAAGTTTCCGTGTCTCGCGACGCAGCGTTGGCCTCACCGGCGATGGACCGTTTGGTCCGCGCGGCGGTGTTTGGCGACGGGGGCGAGAGGGACCACGCCCGCTGGCTCATTTGGGAGCTTGGTCAGGCTGTTGGCGTTCGAGCGGCTTCGATTGAAGATCTGTACATGGCGCGCGGGCGAGGCGAGACGCATGGCTTCACCGTTCCAGCGATCAACGTGCGCGGTGCGTCGTACGACACGGCTCGTTCGATCTTCCGCACGGCGAACAAGCTGGAAGCCGGCGCGTTCATACTCGAGATCGCTCGCTCGGAGATTGCATATACGGATCAGCGTCCGTCGGAATACGTGGCGGTGATGTTGGCTGCCGCGCTGCGCGAGGGATTCCGCGGACCGGTGTTCATTCAGGGCGACCACTTTCAGGTGAGCGTCAAGAAGTACGCGGTCGATCCGGCAACGGAAGTCGATGCGGTCAAGCAGCTCGTGCGTGAAGCAGTCGCGGCTGGGTTCTACAACATCGACATCGATACCTCGACGCTCGTCGACATTCACAAGCCCACGCTCGATGAGCAGCAGAAGCTGAACTACGAAGTCGGGATCGACATTCTTCGCACCGTGCGAGACAGCGAACCCAAGGGCGTCACGATTTCGGTCGGCGGCGAGATTGGCGAAGTCGGAACCGAGAACAGTACAGTTGGCGAACTGCGCGCGTATATGGACGGCTTCAACCGCAACTTGCCCGCGGGAATGGCCGGATTGTCGAAGATCAGCGTGCAGTCGGGTACGTCACACGGCGGTGTCGTTCTTGCCGACGGCTCGATTGCCGACGTCAAGCTGGACCTCGACACCCTGCAAACTCTCTCGAATGTGGCGCGCGACGAATACGGACTCGCCGGTGCGGTGCAGCACGGCGCATCGACGCTGCCCGATAGCGCGTTCCACAATTTCCCAAAGCGTGAGACCGCGGAGATTCACCTCGCGACGAACTTCCAGAACATGCTGTTCGATCACATGCCGGCGGCGTTGCGATCGACGATCTATGAATGGCTCAGCGTGAATGCGAAGGACGAGCGAAAGTCGACAGACTCCGACGAGCAGTTCTTCTATAAGACTCGCAAAAAGGCCCTCGGGCCGTTCAAGAAGCAGCTCTGGGATCTGCCCGATGCGACCAAGGCAGCGCTCGGCGCAGCGTACGACGAGAAGTTCACGTTCTTGTTCAATCAGTTGGCGATCGGCAAGACGGCCAGCATCGTTTCGCGTTTCGTGAAAGCGACGCCGATTCACCGTCTCGATCCGAGTGAGGCCGTGGCGGTCGCGGCCGCGCCAGACGATGCGGAGTTGAGCGATTAAATCAGCCCGAGTTGACGCCGATGCTCTCTGGCTCGACACGCTGCAGGAGATCTGCGGTCGAGCCGCGCACGAGCTGAAGGGTGCGCTGAACGGAGCGTCGGTGAATCTGGAAGTGGTGCGGTCGCGATCGGCGAAGCCTGATGTTGCGGCCTCGGCGGTCGCCACGTTTGCGACAGCGGCGTCGGAGCAGTTGGACGATGTGATCGCGATGTCGGATGCGCTCCTCGGCTTGGCGCGCGCGGGTCGATCGCCGGTAGAGTTGGCGCTGGTACTGCGACGAATGAACGCGTTGCTTGCGCCGGTCGCGCGAGCGAATGGGAAAGTGTTGGAGATCAGTGGCCGGTTCGAGGATCTCGGTGCGACGTCGGCCGAAGCGAACGTGGTCAAGGCGGCAATCGGACGCTGCTTGCTTGCGGCGACCGACGCGTCCAGTCGGGTTCGGTGCGAGCCGGTCGCGAATGACTCGCAGCCGACGATACGGATCGAGAGTTGTGATGGCGTGGCCATTTCCTGCGACGAAGACGTCGTCGCGATGGCCGCTGAGTTGGGGATTCGAGTTCAGGCGGAAGACGCTGGGAGCGCCAGCGGCTCCGCCATTTCCATCAGCTTTCCTCGCTGATCGAGGGAGGCGCGACGAGGCGTATGAAGCAAGCAAATGCGAAAGTTCTGATCGCCGATGACGAACAGGCTATTACCTCTGGCCTGAGCGCCATCTTGTCCGACGAGGGCTATACCGTGGAGATCGCTCCCGATGGGCAAAAGGCCCTAGAGCGATTGTCTGAAGATCGGTTCGGCGTCGTGCTCGCCGACCTCAAAATGCCCAAGCTCGACGGACTGAGCCTCCTGCGCGAATTGCAAGCGAAGGAGATCCCGACCGAGTGCATCATCATTACCGGTCAGGCGACCGTCGACTCGGCTGTGCAGGCGATGCAGCAGGGCGCATACGACTACATCGAAAAGCCACTCAACGCCGAAAAACTGAATCGCCTCAAAGCGCTCATTCCAAAGGCGATCGAGAAGTACGCGGTGCAGCAGAAGAATCGCGAGCTCACGTCCAAGCTCGAAGGGCTCACGCACTATGGCGAGCTCACCGGCCAGTCGGACTCGATGCGCGAGGTGTATCAGGTCATCGATGCCGTTGCGCCGTCGAATGCGAGTGTGTTGATCCTCGGCGAATCCGGTACCGGTAAAGAACTCGTCGCACGCGCGGTGCACTCGAAGAGCGATCGCGCCAAGGGACCGTTCTTCGCGCTCAACTGCGCGGCGCTGCCCAAGGAAATTCTCGAGAACGAACTGTTCGGTCACGAAAAAGGCGCGTTCACCGGCTCGACGAACGAAAAGCCTGGCGCGTTCGAGATGGCGAGCAGTGGTACGATCTTCCTCGACGAAGTTGCCGAGATGTCGCCGGACATCCAGGTGAAGCTTCTTCGTGCGCTCGAATCGCGTATGGTTCGCCGGCTCGGCGGCAAGAAGGAAATCCAGGTCGACATCCGCATCGTTGCGGCAACGAACAAAGATCTGCAAAAGGCACTGGCAGACGGCGAGCTTCGCGAAGATCTCTACTATCGATTGGCGGTCGTTCAGATCGACCTTCCGCCGCTCCGTGAACGGTCGCAGGACGTGCAGCTGCTCGCCACGGAATTCCTGGCCCGGTACGCCGGACAGAATGGCAAGCAGATCAGTGACTTCGATACTGCCGCATGGGATTGGATTCTCTCATATCATTGGCCAGGGAACGTTCGCGAGCTCAAGAATGCAGTCGAGCGTTCAGTGATCATGGCGCGCGGCGACAAAATTGCGCTCAACGACGTGATGCCGCGCCATCTGCGCGGAGCCGCGGAGGTTCAGTCGACCGTAACCATTTCTGTCGGTGCAACGATTTCCGATGCGCGAAAGCAGCTCGTTCTTCGTACCTTTGCCGCTAACGGCGGCGACGCGGAGCGAACCGCGAAGGTGCTCGGCGTCAACCACGAGGAAGTGCGGCGCGATTTGCTGGCACTGATCAATGGTGCCGGCGACGACGAGGCTCCGGCGGCGTTGCTCGTCGATGTCGATGAATCGATTGATCCGGGTGTCGCTGCCCCACGGCAGAACGGACCCGGCGCGGTGAAAAAGCAGCCCACGAAGAAGCGCTAACGCATCGAGGAATCGCCAATGTCACGGTACAGCTTCGACGAAAACGAGCCCTACGTAGTCATCGAGCGCGAATCATCGCCTAGCATCATGCCCTTTCTCATCGGGGCCGCGCTCGGCGCCGGAGTCGCGCTGCTGCTCGCGCCTCGATCGGGTGCTGACACGCGCCGCGGTATCAAGAGCCGCGCGAATCGCGTTCGTCAGGCTGCGGAAGATGCAGTGACTGACGTGACCCACAACGTCACCGACACGTTCAACGATGCACGCCGTCGCGTCGAAGAGCAGATCGACTCGGCGCGCGAAGCGATCGATCTGAAGAAGCGCCAGGTGCATCGCGCCATGGATGCCGGCCGCGCGGCGGCTCGCGAAGCCCGTGGCGAGCTCGAGAATCGCATCGCCGAAACGAAGGCAGCGTACAATGCCGGCGCGGCAGTGGCCCGCGATCGTACGGCAATCAGCGATGGCGTCGTTGGCGACGAGTAGCGTCGAGCCATCTGGGACTCTGCGTTCGCGCGCCGAGCCCCGGCCGCGACTCGTTAGTCTGTGGTGGGCGTTTCGCGACTACGCGAAACGTGTGTGGGACAACAGCGGCGAAGACAACGTATTGTTTCTCGCCGGCGGCATTGCATTCAACCTGATGCTCGCGGCGTTTCCGTTCATCCTCCTGCTCGCCGCGGGCGCCGCATGGTTGCTGCCCTTCGTCGTCCGGGGGCGTGGCGTCGATTCCGATCTGATGCTCTATCAGTTCATCGATCGGCTGCTGCCTGAGCACGGCCACTCGCCGAACTCGCAGATCGACAAGATTCTGCTCGATCTGATCCATCAGCGCGGCACGGTGACGATCTACGGAGCCGTGGGCTTCATCTGGTTCTCGACGCGGCTCTTCGGCTCGCTGCGAACGGTACTCGCCAGCGTATTCGATATCGAGAACGAGCGCGGGATCATCGCCGGCAAGATCTTCGACGTGAAGATCACGGTCGTCGCGACCCTGCTGTTCGTGGCAAATGTGACCGTCAGCTCGTACGTGATGCTGGCAACGCACAGCAGCGCGCGTGTTCTGGTGGCACTGGGGCTGCGACGCGACGTGATGGGTCGCGTCGAATACTCGATTGGTCGATTGCTGGCCTTTCTGTTCATCGGGTTGATGTTCTTCGCGCTGTACAAGTACCTCCCGATTCGGCGTGTTCGCGCGAAGACCGCGTTCATGGCGGCGTCGTTCACCAGCGTCGCGTTCGAGATCGCGCGCATCGTGTTCTCGTACGCGAACACGTTCAGCGCCACGTCGCTCTACAAGGGCGCGCTCACGGCGTTGGTCATCATGGTCGTGTGGTTCTACTATGCCGCCCTGATCTTCATTCTGGGCGGCGAAGTCGGTCAGGTATCCGAGCTTCGGCGCGTGCGCAGGCTTCAGCGCGAGGTCTTCACCGACTAAAGCGCGGAAAAGGCCACAATTTGCGACGTGGGCCGCGGTTATCTGACGCCTCGCTTCGCTTGTGGCCCGCCAGTTGCCCTTGGGCTCGACATAACTCGAGGCCAGGAGAGCCACCCATGCATAAAAAGACCCTGTTGATTGCCATCGCCACGTTGGCGACGCTCGGCGCGTGCAAGCGCACGGAGAATGGAGACGTCGTCATCAAGCGACCGTCGGACGTGGACGTCACGACGACGCAGGACACGCTGCACATGCCGACCGTCACGACCAAGACCGACACGATCAGCACCCCGGTCATCGGGACGAAGAAGGACACGATCGTCGTCGACAAGCCGGTCGTCGGGACCAAGAAGACCGAAGTCAAAGTTCCCGTCGTCCGGAAGCCGTAATAGCGCGGGGAATGTGGCCGCGGCCATATTTCCCCGCATGACGATCGATTTGCGAAGTGATACGGTCACGAAGCCAACGCCCGCCATGCGCGCGGCGATGGCTTCGGCCGAAGTCGGCGACGATGAGCGCGACGGCGACCCAACGATGCGGCGACTCGAAGAGCGAGTCGCCGCGCTGCTAGGGAAGGAGGCCGCGCTGTTCTTTCCAAGCGGAGTGATGGCGAATCAAGCAGCCGTTTGGCTGCACGCTCCGCGCGGCACCGAGGTTTTGGTCGACGTCGACGCGCACCTCGTGCACAGCGAGATCGCCGGCGTGGGCGCGCTGAGTGGCGCGCAGGTGCTGCCCGTCCACCCAACGGGTCTCGTGATGACGGCGGCGGATCTGCGCGCGGCCATGCGTCCCGTGTCGCGGTACTTCCCGGCGGCGAGTCTCGTCTGCGTCGAGAACACGCACAACGGTGCTGGCGGAGTGGTCACGCCGATGAGCGAACTCGCGGCGATTCGCGCGGTCGCGCAAGAGCGAGGACTTCCAGTGCACATGGACGGCGCGCGTATCTGGAATGCGAGCGTCGCGTCTGGCCTTACTCCGGCAGAGATCGCGAGCTGTGCCGAGACGGTGATGGTCGCGTTCTCCAAAGGGCTGGGTGCGCCGGTGGGTGCGGCGCTGGCTGGAACGCATGCCGCGATTGAGACGGCGTGGACTGCTCGCAAGTTGTTCGGCGGTGCCATGCGACAGTCGGGCATTCTCGCGGCTGCCGTTCTCCACGCGCTCGACCACCACGTCGACCGCTTGGCGGATGATCACGCGAACGCCCGTCATCTCGCTCAGGCGCTCAACGGCGCTGGCGGCGCCACGGTCGTTGCACCCGATACGAATATTGTAATGATCGATCTGCCGCCCGGTCGCTCGACGCCTGCGGTCGCGGCGCGCGCCAAGGCGCAGGGCGTGCTCGTGTCTGAGTGGAGTCCCACGCGCGTACGCCTCGTGACGCACCTGGATGTGAGTGCGCCCGACGCGGAGCGCGCCGGCCGTGTCCTTCGCGAAGCGATCGAACAGGCCGACTAGCGAATCCGAATCGGGATCTTGTGTACTTCGGTTGCCGCCGACGCGTCGACTTTCTTGAACTCGTCAACCTCGAAGGCACGACCCACGCGATTTCCGGCGAGGTCTTCGAGAATGGAGAGCACGACGACGTCGTAGGCGCCGGCCTTCCACGCCGCCTGCGGTGTGAAGCGCCACTGCATCTCCTTCGGCCCGAGCGAAATGTCTCCGGCCACGCGCTCGCCGCTCGGTGTGCGGACGCCAAGTGCGCGCTGAAGCAGCCCATGGTCGAGGGGACGCGGGAACCACACGACCAACGGATCGCGCGAGCCGGAGCGCGGGAGATCGAGCTTCCAGTCCGTGAGCGCGATTCCTGTTTGCACCGGCGGCCCCGCCCAGAATTCGCGACGGAAGGGATGTGCGAGCGGCTGGCCCTTCGCGTCATTCCACGCCGAGTCGATGACGAGTGCGTACGGATGTCCCGGACGTAGCGCACGGCCCATCTGCTCGTTGGGCTTGATGCCGCGCTTCACACGACCCGGATCAAGGAAGATCGTGTACCGCGTGTGCTCGGGATTCCAGAAGTCGGCGTCGAGTGGAAGAAAGACGTTCTTGAGTTCGACGCCGGCGTCGTCGAGCAGATGTATGAATGAAACGCCTGGCTGACGCGACATTGGCCCGGAGAATTCGACGTACATCCGGAGAAGATTCTCCGGCAGCGTGTCGGCCGTTGGAACCACGCGTGTGACGAACGTCGCGGTGCCGTTGCGTTCTCGCGGCAACCCGGCCACGGTCGTGATCGCGGTGTCCTGTTGCGGCGCGGGGAGCGCGCGGGGGTCGAAGCGAATCGTGTAGGCGCGCCCGCGATCGAACGGAAAGCTTGGCTGAAACACGACCATGGAGCCGTCGGTGGTGTAGTGCCCAGCGATCGGAACGTCGGAGCCGACTATGCTGACGAGGAGAATCCGCGTCCAGTCGTCGTTCGTGCGCGTGGTGGAGCGGAGAGCCTTGAGGTTCGCGGCGTCTACGCCGGAAACCAGAATGCGCGCCGCGTCGCCGCCTCGCGTCGTGTCGAGCGCCATTGAATAGCTCGCTGCCCGACGCACGACGGGCTCGCGACCGCAGGCGAACAGCCCCGTAGTCGCGAGCCCGCACAGAAAGAGCTTACGGAAGCGCAATCGCTTGGAGATTGAGTGCGCCGGATGCCGCCTTGGCGACAACGATCGAGTGGTCTGCGTCGAGGAGATCAAGCTGCTGAATGCCCGTCATCGATTTTACGGTCTCGTACGCGATCCCGGCGGTTCCCTGAATGGGCGTGGTGATCGCGTTCTGCGTGGCGAAGTCCTTGGTCGGAATCTTCATCACGCCGCGGCTGGTGTTCGACATGAGCAAATACTCATTGCCGTCTTTCTTGTACAACACCATGTCGATCGGTCGGTTGCCCGCGCCGAGCTCGGCGATGGTGGTGCCGCGCACTTTCGCGCCTGGCGTGAGCGAGGACACCGGGAAGCGCACGAGCGGCGTGCAGAGGTATGCTGCGATCAGGTCGGCTTCGCCGTTCGCCGTGTACGGAATGAACGTGTAGACGGGCGACCGCGTTTCGAGCCGGCCGTGCGACCCGTGGAAGATCTCGACGCTCGTGCCACGATCGGCCGACACGAACGGATACGCGACTGCCCAAAGCTTGGACGCGAACTCTTCGTTCGACAGGCCCGCGATGTACACACGGCCACCGTTGAACGCGATGTTCGTGATCGATTGGCTGCGATTGCTGCGCCCATTCTCTGGATTGGCATCGGGCGCGTTCGGAAGTCCGACGCTCTGGAAGGGGGCGCCGTCGAACGAGATGACGTCGAGTTTCCCAGCGCCGTCGACGCGAACGAGCGCAGGCGCCGCATTCGCGCCCTGGCCGCGCATGACCGACAGATACGAGTTGTGGCTTTTCGGATCGACCTTGAGATCGACGACGGAGATCTCGCTCGCCACGGTGCCGAGCGTCGCGGCAATCTGCTGATCGAGCGCGTCGATGTCCTTCGTTCCCGGCGTGCCGCTCTTCTGCTTCGAGAGATCGATGGCGAAGATGGTGGCGGCCTGCGGATCGGCGGCGTAGAGAATTCCGCCTGGTCCAATCGCCAGAGCGCCGATCGACTGCAACTTCGGACTGATTCCGCTGGCAACCCGGTTCGCCGACGGCGCGTGCGCGGGCTTGGCGGCGGCGGTGAGCGCGACGAATGCCGCAACTGATGCAGAAGCAACTGCGAGAGGCAACTTGGAGCGCATTGAACCCTCCCTCGGCTTAGCGATTGGTGCCACGTGTCACTCTAAACTGCGCTGCCCTGGCCGGGCGGGCAACCGGCCCAGTACTTTCCGAACGACCCTCACACAACCGACATGTTTACGCTGACTCTCGACGATTATCGCACCGTTCGAGCGCGCATCGCGCCGCACATCAAGCATACGCCGCTGCTGACGTCGCGACAGCTCAGTGAGCTGACCGGACACGAAGTACGTCTCAAGGCAGAGATGTTCCAACGCGTCGGCTCGTACAAGATCCGAGGCCCGCTGAACAAGCTCGCCCTCATGTCCGAGGAGCAGAAGAGCCGCGGCGTGGTGTGCTCCTCCGCTGGCAATCACGCGCAGGGCGTCGCACTGGCCGCGCAGATCCACGGCGTGCGCGCGGTGGTCTGCATGGCGAAGAACGCCACTCCAGCCAAGATCGCCGCAACCAAGGGATATGGCGCAGAGGTCGTGCTGCACGGCTCGATCTGGGACGAGGCTAACGAGAAAGCGAAAGAACTCGTTCGCGACGAAGGCCTGACGTATGTGCATCCGTTCGACGACGAGCAGCTGATCGCGGGGCAGGGCACGCTGGGTCTCGAGATCGTGCAGGACTGGCCCGAGGTCGATGCGGTGATCGTTCCCATCGGCGGAGGCGGTTTGATCGCCGGTGTGTCGATGGCGGTGAAGAGCCACAACCCGAACGCCAAGGTCATCGGCGTGGAGTCGTCCGACGGTCCGGCCATGCAGCGGAGCCTTCAGGCCGGCAAGCTGGAGACGATCGAGTGCAACACGATCATAGACGGTTTGCGCGTGCGTCGCGCGGGTGAGCTGAACTTCTCGGTTGTCCAGCGCTTCGTCGACGAGATCGTCACGTTGCCGGACAAGGAGATCTTCGAGTCGATGATGTGGGTGATGGAGCGCTGCAAGCTCGTCGTCGAAGGCGCCGCGGCGGCTCCGGTCGGAGCGCTGCTGCACGGACTCATCAAGCTCCCGCCCAAGTCGCGTGTCGCCGTCGTGCTATCGGGCGGCAATGTGAATCTCGATCAGATTCGCGGGCTCGTCTGGAACTAGGCGCTTCGTTTTTGAACTGCTTTTGACACGAATCTGACGAATCGACAATCAATCGAACCGATGCGCGGTCGAGTCAATCGCGCGCAGCGGTATTCTGAACGTCGCCGATTCGATTCGTTCTGATTCGTCAAATTCGTGTCCGAGTCGTTCCCAGCAGCCGACGCCGAACCTTAGAGCTTTCGCGAATCGTACGCCCAGTGCAGTAACGCCTGACGCTGCTTTGGCCGACAATCGAGTGCACGTCGCGGGCAGTTCGCTTTGATCTGCGCGACGTGCCTGCGGATGGCGCGCCAGCGTTTGATTTGCCGTTCGTCGTCCATCGACCGTCGGCCCATGTAGTACCGGCAGTACCACTGGAACCAGCCGCGCGGATCTTCGTGATAGATCCAACCTTTTTTCCGCCAGACCTTGAGCGGCTGTGACGCGTTCACGCCGAAATAGTTGAGCGCGGGGTCGTGTCGTTCGTGACAGAGCTTTGCCTTCGTGAACCACGACTTCGGAAACTCCTTTCGGCAGTCGGTCATGTACCGGCCGCCGAAGACGCCGAGTGCGAGGAGCTCGCGCGGCGTGAGCTCGGGTTCGAAGCCTTCGTCAAAGTTCCGTCCGACCGGCTCGATGCGACGGTAGACGTAGTTCTTTTGCATCAAGTCGTTGACGACGACGCGAACGTTCATGCGGGTGCGGGTAGCGATGAGCGTGAAGTGGGTTGAAAGGGCGGTATCGGTCGCTAAATTACTCGGTGCCCCAGGTCCCGGAGGGTGTCAGCCTTCCAACTCCGTCAGGACCCCGAAGGTAGCAGCGGTACGAGGTGTCTGATATCGCTTCGTCAGGCCTGGGGTATTACGCGGGTGACGCGCTGAACACAGCGCCGTCCCCGCGTTTTTCGTCTGTGGGCGTTTTGTGTAGTGCTGGCGCGCACGGTACATTCTGAGACCTCGCCATTCGCGGTTCGCCGCACGCCGCACGCCGCACGCCTTACGCCGCCCGCTGCACCGCACGCCTCTCGCCCGCGTCCAATGTCCCTCGCGCTCGCTCGCAAATACCGCCCCAAGCGCTTCGCTGACGTCGCCGTGCAGTCGCACGTGTCGGCGACCCTCAAGGGGGCGATTGCGCGCGGACGCGTAGCGCACGGCTATCTGCTCTGCGGCCCGCGCGGCGTCGGCAAAACGACCTTGGCGCGCGTCCTCGCGATGGCGCTCAACTGCGAACGACGCGGTGAGCCGGAACTCGATGGCGAGCCCTGCGGCGAATGCGCATCCTGCCGACGAATCTGGAGCGGCTCAGCCAGCCTCGACGTCGTCGAAATCGACGCAGCGTCGAATCGCGGTGTCGATGACGCACGCGAACTGCGCGAACGCGCGATGTACGCGCCGTCGGGCGCGGACCAGTACAAGGTCTACATCGTCGACGAAGCGCACATGCTCACGCGTGAAGCGTGGAACGCGTTGCTCAAGATTCTCGAGGAGCCACCTCCGCGCGTCGTCTTCGTCTTCGCCACGACGGAGCCGCAGAAGATTGCCCAAGCAGCCGCTCCCGTGCTGAGCCGCCTGCAGCGGTTCGACTTCAAGCGCATCGGCCCCGCGGAGATTCGCGAGCGACTCACGCACGTGCTCGCGGAAGAGCAGATCACGGCTGAGCCCGAAGCCCTTGCCGCGATCTCTCGCGCGGCAGACGGTTCCATGCGCGACGCGTTGAGTCTCACCGACCAAGTCTTGTCGATGGGCGACGGACGCGTGACGGCCGAACGCGTCCGCGACGCGCTTGGCCTCGTGCCCGAAGACGAGTTCATCGCTCTCCTCGACATAATCGCCGAGCGTCGTGCCGCGGACGTATTTCCCGCGGTGGCGAGACTTGGCGAAGCCGGCGTCGATTTCGGTGGATTGCTCACCGGCCTCGCGGACATGCTCCGCGCGCAGTTAGCAATCGTGCTCGGCGGCGCTGCAACCGAAGTTTCCGAACGCGCACGCGAGGCGCTCATCCAGCGGCGCGACAAGCTCGCCGGCGCCGACCTGCTTCGAATGCTGCAGGCGATCTCCGAGCTCGAACCACGCTTCCGAAAAAGCGGGCAGCAGCAGCTGCTCGTCGAGACGATGCTCATCCGCTTCGCGCTGCTCGACCGCGCGGTCGAGCTCGAGGATGTACTTCGCTCCATGGGCGGAGGTTCTCCGAGTGGTAGCACCGGCGGCGGGGGTGGCCCCAGCCCTTTCCCGCGTCCGGAGCCGCGCCCCGTCCCTCGCGGTGACGGTGCGGGCTCCGGGATGACGGCGGCTCCGTCGCCCGCACCCGTTGCTCGCGTCGCGCCGCCAGCGCCGGTCGCTCCGCCAAAACCTCAAGCACCCGTTCAGTCGGCGCCTCCAGCGTCGCCAGCCGCGACCAGCCCGCGTTTAGTGACATCGTCGCCCGCGCCGTCTGTGGCCAGCGAGCGGCTCGATCTCAATCGAGTCGTCGAGCGATGGGACGCGCTCGTCGAACGAGTGCGCGAAGACGGCAAGCCGATGCTCGCCAGCGCACTCGGCCACGCGTCACCGGTTGCGGTGAACGCCACGGGAACGGTCACGATCGAGCTCGACGAGCCGAACGACATCTTCGTCCACTCGATCACCGCGGGACGCGGCGACATCGTCGCCGGGCTCAAAACGTGGTTCGCTGGTGTTGAGCGCGTCGATCTTCGGCGCGACGACAAGGCGCCGGCGCAGCCGCCCAAGCGTCTCACAGATGAGATGGTTCGCGCCGAGCGATTGGCTGCGCTCCGCAAGCGCGATCCTGTGCTCGGCGCCGCAATCGACGCCCTCGATCTCGACGTCGCCGACTGACGAATCACACGCTGCCCCGCCGGCGAGTCGCTTGCTTCGACTCTGCCGCGCCGGGTAGCTTTGGCTATCCAGAGACCAATTCCGACATGCCCGATTTCATGAAGATCCTGGCACAAGCCCAGGAGATGCAGGGTCGTTTCAAGCAGGTGCAGGACGAATTGCAGCAGATGACGGTGACTGGATCAGCCGGCGGCGGAATGGTGGTCGCCGAAGTCACGGGCACCGGTCAGCTGAAAAAGCTCAAGCTCGATCCGAGCGTCGTGAATCCCGCCGACATCGAGATGCTCGAAGATCTCGTGACCGTGGCCGTGTCCGACGCGCAAACCAAGGCGTCTGCGGCAGCACAGGAGCAGATGGGCAAGGTGACGGGCGGCCTCTCGCTGCCATTCAAGCTTCCGTTTGGATGACCGCTCCGACGGCGCATCGCGAACGTGATCCCTGGCTGGTTACGGGGTAGAACAACGCATGTCCGCGATCGATGATCTCGCGACCGAGCTGTCACGTCTTCCCGGCATCGGTCGGAAGACGGCGCTCCGTCTGACGTACCATTTGCTTCGACAACCGACCGATCAGACGCGCCGCCTCGCCGCGGCGCTCATGACGCTTGGTGATAAGGTTCGCCCCTGTCCGCAATGTTTTAACCTCACCGAAGAGGACCTCTGCGTCATTTGCCGAGACCCGCGGCGAGACGCGACGACGATCTGTGTCGTGGAACAGGCGTCGGACATCGGGGCGATCGAGCGTTCGGGTGAATTCCGTGGCGTGTACCACGTGTTGGGCGGACGTCTGTCGCCACTCGACGGCGTTGGTCCCGACGACCTGACCATCGACTCGCTCCTCGGCCGCATGACAGGCGCCGACAATTCGAACGTTCGAGAAGTCATACTGGCGACGAATCCGAGCCTCGAAGGAGAGGCAACGGCGCTGTACGTCCAAGGGCAGTTGACGCCCAGGGGAGTCACCGTTTCGCGCATTGCGCGCGGACTCCCTGTAGGTGGTGATCTAGAGTACGCAGATGGTGTGACAATCGCACAGGCGCTAACCGCGCGGAGGGCAATGTGAGCAGCCGCCAACACACGAAGGCACTCACCGTCGGCTTCCTCGGCGGACTATTTTTCGGAATGGTGGCCTGGAGCGTCCAAATCCAGCGGTCGCGCCGGGAACTGTTCAGCAAGCATCCGGTGAAGCGGCTCGCGGCGCTGGGATACCTGAGCGGCCGGCCTGGGCTCGATACAGCGCGGATTCTCACGGACTACGTGGGCTGGGAACGTCACCCGGGGCTTCGTCGCCGGGGTGAGCGCATCCTTCGCCACATGCATTCACACCTCGTTTAGGCGGTTCGCGATGCCCGTTGGCGCTGCAAGCTGGTCCTTCACCGAAGATGACTTCGGGGCCATTACCACGGCCTTGGAGCAGTTTCTCACCGACTGCGATGCGCGTTGTGCGCTCCTCGTCGACCGTACGGGCCAACTGGTGGCTACGGTCGGAGAACGCCCGAATTTCGATCCGACTGCCTTTTCTACCCTCGCCGCGGCGGATTTCAGCGCGAACGACCAGCTGGCGAAGCTGATTGGTGAGAATGATTTCAGCTCGCTCTTCCACCAGGGCGAGAAGGAGTCGATGTACCTGGCCGACGTGGCTCGGCGGGTCATTCTCGTGGTGCTCTTCGACAACCGAACCACTCTCGGACTCGTACGCCTCAAGATGCGGTCAACCGTGGGTCATCTCACGCAGCTCTTCGAGCAGGTCTTTTCGCGATCGGCCAATGCGTCGGCGCCCAACATTCTCGCCGGCGCCGACGACGAGATCGACAAGCTGTTTCAATAGGAGAAGACAGCCATGTCGATGATCAACTACGCGTCACGCGAGATCAACTGCAAGATCGTGTACTACGGCCCGGGGCTGGGTGGCAAGACCACCAACCTCGAGATTATCTACGGCAAGGTTCAGCCCGAGACGCGCGGCAAGCTGATTTCGCTCGCGACCGAAACCGAGCGCACCCTCTTCTTCGATTTTCTCCCGGTCGATCTGGGCACGATCCGCGGTTTCAAGACCCGCTTCCATCTCTATACGGTTCCCGGCCAGGTATACTACAACGCGAGCCGAAAGCTGATTCTCAAGGGAGTCGACGGCATCGTCTTCGTAGGTGATTCACAGATCGAACGCATGGAAGCAAATCAGGAAGCCATGCAGAACTTGTACGACAACATGGCCGAGTACGGGTACGATCTCACGAAGATGCCGTTCGTGATTCAGTACAACAAACGGGATTTGCCCAACGCGTCGCCGATCAGAGATCTGCAAAGTGCGTTGAATCCTGGTTGGGAAGTGTCCGAGCCGGCCAAGATGCGTCCCACGCCGGATCCGTATCACGCGGGCGAGAGCCTCGTCGAGCAGTTGCCAACAGGCGAGTGGATCGAGCGCGCGCAGTACTTCGAGGCTGTCGCCGTATCTGGCGACGGTGTGTTCGACACGCTGAAGGGCGTGAGCAAACTGGTGCTCAAGTCGCTCGCATGATGGAGTAGCCAGTCGACGGCTACAAGACGGCTACAAGATGAACCTCCCGAACGCACTCACTGTTGGACGCATCGCCGCGACGCCGTTCATCGCGGCGCTGCCGTTCGTGGATTCATGGAAGCTGCGGCTCTTCGCTTTCGTGCTGTTCTCCGTCGCAGCGATCACCGATTACGTCGACGGTGTGATCGCGCGGTCGAGACAGCAGGAAACCGATCTGGGCCGCCTCCTCGATCCGCTCGCCGACAAGCTCCTACTCTTCGGAACCTTCATTCCGATGTACGAGCTGGCCAAAACCAAACCGTTCATCACGCCCTTTGGCGCCGTCGGACTGTCGGCGTGGATTCTCGCGATCGTTCTCGGACGCGAGGTGTTCATGACCGTGTTCCGCCAGTACGCCAAGCATCGCGGCACTGTGATCGCGGCGATTGGCCCCGCCAAGTGGAAAACCGCGTTTCAATCAGTGTGGCAGGGAAGCGCCTACTTCTGGTTCTTCGCGTCCACGCTCGCCGCGACCAAAGGTTGGAGTAATTCGGCGTGGAATGGCTTCGCGCTGTTCAACGGAACAGTCGGCACACTGATGATGATTGGCGCGGTGCTGCTCACAGTGGTTTCGCTAGTGATCTATCTCAACACGTTCCGTGGCGTGTTCGCCACGTCGCCATCCAAGTGACGCCTTCGCGCAGTGGCACGCGGTACGCCGTACGCTGCCGGTCATTCACACCGTACGCCGCACGCCCCACGCCGCCTGCCTCACGTGAGTAACACGTCGATCGAAGTCGTCACGATTGGTGATGAACTTCTGCTCGGTTTCACGATCGATACGAACGCCGCGCACCTCGCGCGTGAGTTGAGTTCGATCGGCATGCACATCGTTCGTCGATCGACCACCGGCGACGATCCCGCGAACATTGCGACCGTCGTTGGCGAAGCGCTCGATCGGACGGGCGCCGTGATCACCACCGGCGGCCTCGGTCCGACGTCCGACGACATGACGAAGCAGTCGATCGCTGATCTGTTCGGACGCGGAATGCATCTCGACGACGAACATCTCGCGTGGATGGAAGAGCGTTGGCGCACTCGCTTCAATCGCCCGCTGCCAGCGACGAATCGTCAGCAGGCCATGATCCCTGACGGCGCGACGAAATTAAAGAATAATCATGGCTCCGCGCCCGGCATCTGGTTGGAGGACGGACGCGGACGTTGGGTCGCGATGCTGCCCGGCGTCCCTCGCGAGATGCGCGGGATGCTCGGCGACACGCTGCTCCCGCTGCTCGCGTCGCGACTTTCGGGCGACACCGTCGTTCGGTCGCGCACTCTCCGCACCACCGGTGTTGCCGAATCGCTACTTGCCGACCAGATCGAAGCGGGAGGCGGTGCGCCGAGTGGTCCTTCGCTCGCATATCTGCCGTCCATTGCGGGCGTGGATCTCAGGCTCACTGTTCGCGACGTCACGCCCGATGTCGCCGAGGCGACGCTGACGCTGGGCGCCACGCAGCTGAGAAAAAGCGTCGGCGAATCGATCTACGGTGAGGGTAGCGACGATCTCGCGGCGGTTGTGCTCCAGATGTGCCGCGACCGAAAGCTCACCATTGGCGTTGCCGAGAGCTGTAGTGGCGGACTACTGGGCGGCCGGCTCACTGCGGTGCCTGGGTCGAGCGACGTGGTTCGTGGCGGCGTGATTGCCTATCACAACGATCTAAAGCGCGACGGGTTGGGCGTAACCGAGGCGGCACTTCGTGCGTACGGCGCAGTAAGCGAAGAGGTCGTTCGCCAGATGGCCGAGGGGGCGCGCCGCTTTGCCGGCTCGGACATTGGACTCGCGATCACCGGTGTGGCTGGTCCCTCGGGCGGAACGCCGGAGAAGCCGGTCGGCACAGTCTGGATCGCCGTGAGCGTCCGAGGCGATGTGAAAGCGCGTCTATTTCGCCTCTGGGGCGAT
This sequence comes from Leucogemmata humicola, assembly GCF_055379415.1. NCBI lineage: Bacteria > Pseudomonadati > Gemmatimonadota > Gemmatimonadia > Gemmatimonadales > Gemmatimonadaceae > Leucogemmata > Leucogemmata humicola. The sequence goes on along the minus strand of NZ_AP040875.1, from coordinate 3,849,331 downwards.
CGCGACGAGGTCAGGGAGCGGTCGGCCCAGTGGACATTGGAAATGCTTCGGCAGACGCTTGGCGCTGGGCACTAGCCGGTCAGCGACGAGGAAGAACAGCTATTGGGGGCGTCTGGCACTTTGCCAGAATGGCACACTTGTAGGGCACACCCGTTGCACCCCCTTCCGTATCCAGCGAAAATTGGAAGATCATGCATCCACGTGACGACAGCGGATTCGACCCTGCCCGCGGGCAGCCCGAGTCCGAGAATGCCTTTTCGAACGCCGGCGGACCGGCCGCCGAGGACGACTACCAGGTTGCCGACGCTGGCGCTGAATCAGGCGCCCTGACGGACCTGCAGCGCAAGCTGAACGAGCAGCAGGAGAAGTACCTTCGCCTGGCTGCCGAGTACGACAACTATCGCAAGCGCTCTAGTCGCGAGCGCGCCGAGGCTCACACCAAAGCCCAGGCGGATCTCGTCAAGCAACTGCTCGACGGGCTCGACGACCTGTCCCGGTTCGCGCACGTCGACCCGGCGACGGTCGACGCAGGCACTGTCGTACAGGGCGCCGAAATGGTCGAGAAAAAGACCATGAAGGTGCTCGCGAGCGCTGGGCTCGAGGCGATCAATCCTCTGAACCAGACCTTCGACCCGAAGGTGCACGAGGCCGTCGCAACGGAACCGGCGCTATCGGCCGAGGACGACCATGTGGTCGCCCGCGTCTATCAGGTTGGGTACTTGTTCAACGGGCAGTTGCTGCGCCCAGCTCGCGTAGTTGTGAAGCAGTGGAACGGCTGAGCACGTACTCATAGATATGGCTCAGACAAAGGACTACTACGCGGTCCTTGGCGTTCCCGCGTCCGCGACGCAGGACGAGATCAAGAAGAAGTACCGCAAGCTCGCCGCGAAGCATCACCCGGATAAGAATCCGAACGACCCGAAAGCCGCCGAGACGTTTAAAGAAATCTCGGAGGCGTATCAGGTTTTAGGCGATGCCGAGAAGCGAAAGCAGTACGACCAGATGCGACGCCTCGGTGCATTCGGTGGCTTCAGCGGCGGGAACGCTGGACCGCGTCGCCCGGGCGGAGCCCCTGGTGCGGGTGCGCCCGGCGGTCCGGGTGGTCAGAACATCAACTTCGAAGAGTTTGACATCGGGGGCCTCGGTGGCCTCGGCGACATCTTCAGTTCGATGTTCGGTGGCAGCAATGCCAAGACGGGAGGTAGTCGCGCGCGTGGTCCCGAGCGCGGTGCCGACGTCGAGGCGCAGCTCACCGTTCCGTTTCGGACGGCGGCGCTTGGCGGCAAGGTGCCGATCGAGCTCGAGGTGAACGAGGAGTGCGCGACCTGTCATGGCAGCGGGACCGCACCGGGTGCCAAGATCACCACCTGTCCGGAGTGCAGCGGTCGCGGCACCATTTCGTTCGGTCAGGGCGGTTTCGCCGTTCAGCGTCCGTGCCCGATGTGCCTCGGCAAGGGCACGGTGCCGAGTGAGCGCTGTCCCACGTGCAGTGGTTCTGGCGAAGTGCGTGTGCGAAAAAAGATGATGATCACGGCGCCGGCAGGCGTCGACACAGGAACGAAGATCCGACTGAAAGGCCAGGGCGCGCGTGGACTTCGGAACGGTCCACCCGGCGATCTGCTCATCACGTTTCAGGTGGAGCCCGATCGCTTCTTCAAACGCGAAGGTCTCGATCTCATCGCGCCCGTCAAGATCAACATCGCGCAGGCGACGCTCGGATCGAAGATCAGCGTCACCACGCTCGATGCGAAGAAGGTCGCGATCAAAATTCCGCCGGGCACGCCGACTGGAAAGCGCTTTCGCGTGCCTGGTCAGGGCATCAAGAAAGACGATCGCCCGGGTGACTTGATCGTCGAGATCGAAGTGAGCGTACCGGACAAGCTCACTGAAGAACAGGAAAAGGCGATGAAGGAATTCGCCGAGGCAAGTGGCTTGAAGTACTGATTGGTCGGGTAGCGGGTCGGGGCGCGCGGCGGTAAGGTAGTCCCATGCCACTCCTTCCCGTCCTGCTGCTCGCCGCGGTCCTCGGCGGCGACACCCTGCGTACTCCCGGGCTGCGCGAGCCGGTCGAGATCCTGAAGGACAAAAACGGCGTCTCTCACATCTACGCGAAGAACGAGCACGACCTCTTTTTCGCGCAGGGCTACTCCGCGGCCCGAGATCGCCTGTTTCAGCTCGAGGTGTGGCGACGACAGGCCACCGGAACCGTGTCTGAACTCCTCGGCAAACGCGAGTTGGAGCGTGACATCGGGACGAGGCTCTTCAAGTACCGCGGCGACCTCGCGAAGGAACTGGCGACGTACCACCCGCGCGGAGCGGCGATTGTCGGTGCGTTCGTCGATGGTGTGAATGCGTACATCGGCGAAACGGAGCGCGATCCCAAGCTCTTGCCGATGGAGTTCCGCCTCCTCGGCACGACGCCGGGCCGCTGGACGCCCGAGGTCGTCATCTCGCGTCATCAAGGATTGCTCGGCAATGTCGAAGAGGAGTTGAACCACGGCCGCGCCGTGGCGGCAGTTGGTCAAGCAGTTGTTAAAGAATTCTCCTGGTTCCATCCAGGCGATCCGGACATGAAGCTCGATCCGGTGATCGACGCCTCGCTACTCTCGGCGCCGATTCTCGCGAAGTACCAAGCGTTTCACTCGAACGTGCGCTTTCAACCGACCGATGTTGTGACGGCGTATCGCAACGACGGCGTATCGTTTCAGCGGCTGGCGTCCGTCGCTGATTCGCTCGCGATGGATCTACGCGACAACGGACGGCGCGACATCGGCAGCAACAATTGGGTCGTGAGCGGACGACTCACCGAGAGCGGCCGCCCGATGCTGGCGAACGATCCGCATCGCGCGCAATCGTCGCCGTCGCTTCGCTACTGGGTGCATCTCGTTGCGCCAGGCTGGAACGTGATCGGTGGCGGCGAGCCGGAGATTCCCGGTATCTCGATCGGGCACAACGAGGTCGGCGCGTGGGGGCTGACGATTTTCGCGACCGACGGCGAAGACCTCTACGTCTACAAGACCAACCCCAAGAACCATCGCCAGTACTGGTATCAGGGCGCGTGGACGCCGATGCGTGTCATTCGCGAAACGATCCCGGTGAAGGGGCAGGCGCCGGTTACCGCTGAGCTGGCGTACACGAGACACGGGCCGGTGGTTTATGAGGACACTCTAAAGCACGTCGCATACGCGGTGCGTGCCGCGTGGCTGGACGCGGGCGGCGCGCCGTACATGGCGAGCCTGCGCATGGACCAGGCGACGACCTGGGAGCAGTTCCGCGACGCGTGCAGCTACAGCAACATCCCCGGCGAGAACATGATCTGGGCCGACAAGGCGGGGAACATCGGGTGGCAGGCGGTTGGCATCGCACCGATTCGCAAGAACTTCAGCGGTCTCGTGCCCGTGCCTGGCGACGGACGCTACGAGTGGGCTGGCTATCTCCCGATCAAGGAGAAGCCGCACTCGTACAATCCGCCCGAAGGCTTCATCGCAACGGCGAATAACGACCTCACGCCGCCGGGCTACACGCACATGGACGCCATCGGCTTTGCGTGGGCGGATCCGTATCGCTGGGCGCGCATTTCCGAAGTGCTCGGTTCGGGCCGGAAGGTGTCGATCGCCGACATGATGCGATTGCAGACGGATTACCTGTCGATTCCCGCGCGTCAGCTCGTGCCGTTGCTGCGCGATCTGCCGGCCAAATCGGACGACGTTGAGCACGCACGCCGCGCGCTGCTCGAGTGGGACTACGTCCTCGACAAGTCGTCGGTCGCGGCGGGGATTTACGAGGCGTGGTACCGCCACCTGGCGACGAACACCGCAAGCACCGTGATCCCGGCGAATGCTCGCCAGTACCTACGCAACCTCGGCACGAAGAAGTTGATCGACTTGCTCGTCTCACCCACCGGCGCGTTCGGAGCGAATCCCGTCGCGGGCCGAGATTCGATTCTCGCTCGCAGCTTGGTCGAGGCGGTGGCCGAGATGGCGCGACGGTTTGGTCCGGAACAGGCGGCGTGGCAATGGGGACAGAATAATTATCACCATGTTACTATTTCGCATCCGCTGAGCGCCGTCGTCGATGCGAGCACGCGCGCGAAGCTGGACATCGGCCCGGCGCCGCGCGGTGGCGACGCCAACACGACGGGCGCGACGGGCGGCGGCGACAATCAGACGTCGGGGGCGTCGTTCCGGATCGTGATGGATCTCGTCGACTGGGAAACGGCCGTTGGGATCAACACGCCGGGCCAGAGCGGTGACCCGGACAACCCGCATTACCGCGATCTTTTCCCGCTGTGGGCGAACGATCGGTACTTCGGCGTCCCGTATTCGCGTGCGCGCATCGAGACGGCGACGGAGTCGCGGACTGTGCTACTGCCGCAGCGCTGACGCTCTGGTGGGCGCGTTCGCTACGCTGCGGACGTCATGAGCGGGAGCGAACGTCTCCCGCTCTCGATCAATCCGCCGCCCAGCACACGATCGCCGTCGTAGAGCACGAGCGACTGTCCCGGCGCGATCGCCGCGACCGGCTCGTCGAGCGCGAGCTCGATCTCCGTACCGTCGAGGCGCACAATTTCGGCCGCGGCCGGCGCCGAGCGATGGCGAATCTGTACCGAGATGTGCGCACCAACCGACGGCGCATCGACGAGCCAGTTCACAGAGCGCGCGATCACGCCGCGTCCGAGCAACTCTGGGCGCGGACCAATCACGACCGCGCGATCGCTCGGGCGAATCGCGACGACGAACATCGGCTCGTGGAATCCACCGGGAAGGCCGCGACGCTGACCGATCGTGAAACGCGCGAACCCGTCGTGCGTGCCGACGACCGTGCCATCAGAGAGTACGAATGGACCGCGCGAGAGCGACGGTGCGTCTGCGCCGAGTCGCTGGCGAATGATCTTCGTGTGATCGCCGTCGGGTACAAAGCAAATATCCTGGCTCTCCACCTTCTCGGCGATGAGCTCGAGTCCGAGCTGGTGCGCGACCGCGCGCGTCTCCGGCTTGGTCTGCGAACCGACGGGCAGAATCATGCGGCGCAGCACGGATCGATCGATGCCCCACAGGAAGTACGACTGATCCTTGGAGTGATCGAGGCCGCGCAACAATTCGCCGTTCTCCGTGCGCGCATAGTGTCCGGTTGCAATCCACTTCGCGTCGATCGCATCGGCCTTCACGAGAAGGTCGCGGAACTTCGTGAACGTATTGCAGCGGACGCACGGAATCGGTGTGCGGCCATTCGCATACTCGTTCACGAAATCGTCAACGACGTCGCGGCCGAAGGCGCTCTCGAGATTCAGCACATAATGCGGAACGCCGAGCTGCTGACAGACGCGACGCGCATCGTTCACGGAGTCGAGCGAGCAGCACGGCCGGTCGGGCAGGTCATCGCCATGGCAGAACAGCTTCATCGTCGCGCCGACGACGTCGTAGCCCTGCTCGACGAGCATCGCCGCGGCGACGGACGAGTCCACGCCGCCGGACATGGCGACCAGCACTCGCTCCTTCATCGCGTCAGCCCGCCGTGGGCGCCATGCCACGCGCCTTGTTGACGAGAGCTGGAAACACGTCGGCGACGCGATCGATGCACGCATCGGTCGTCAGACTGCCAAGGCTCATACGAATGGCCGACGACGCGAGATCTGGCTCGACGCCAATCGCGCTCAACACATGCGACGGGCTGATGCTGCCCGACTGACACGCTGAACCCGCCGAGCAACCGATGCCGCGCAGGTCGAGCGCCATGAGCATAGACTCACTGTCCGTACCAGGCACGGAGACGCTGAGGATGTGCGGCGCGCGCCGCGCGGCGCTGCGGCCGTGAATCATCGCGTCGGGAATCTTGGCGAGAATCGCAGCTTCGAGCCGCGACCGCAGACGCTCGAGCCGTGCGCACTCTGTCTCACGCTCCGCCAGCGTCAGCTCGGCGGCGAGCGCGAAGCCGACTGCGTACGCAACGTTCTCTGTACCCGGGCGACGCCCGCGATCCTGCGAGCCACCATGCAGCATCGGCTCGACCGTCATGCCGCGACGAATGAACATCGCGCCAATGCCCTTGGGCGCACCGACCTTGTGACCCGAGATGCTAAGGTAGTCGAACGGAGTCGTCTTCGCGTCGATCGAAACCTTGCCGAACGCCTGAACGGCGTCGGTGTGGAACAGCGCGCCACGCGCCTTTGTTGCCTGGACGAGCTCCTCGATCGGCTGAATCGTGCCGATCTCGTTGTTCACCCACATGATGGTGGCGATCGCCGTATCGTGCCCGATCGTCTCGGGGAACGAAGATACGTCGACGATTCCTTCGGCCGTCATCGCGCAGAACCGCTCGGTCGCGCCCTCGTGCGCCGCCTGGTGCACCGAGGCGAGCACCGCCTTGTGCTCGATCGGCGTCGTCACCACCGCGTTGCGGTTGGCATCCTTCCGAGCGCGCCAGGCGCCCAGAATCGCGAGGTTATCGGACTCTGTTCCGCCGGACGTGAAACAAATTTCGTCAGGCGACGCGCCGAGACAGTGGGCAACGCGCTCGCGGGCCTCATCGAGCGCCGTACGAGCTTCGCGCCCCCAGCGATGTACGCTGGACGGATTCCCGAAACGCGGACCGTAGAACGGCAGCATCGCCTCGAGAACCTCGGCTCGAACGGGCGTCGTCGCAGCGTGATCGAGGTAGATAGGTTCTGGCATAGCAACAATATACAGCGTTTTCCGGCCGTTCGCCGCAGGCTACCGCGACCCGAAGAGCTTGCTTCGCACGGCCCAGAGTTCGGGGAAGAATTTCTGGTCGATCGTCTTCATCAGGTATCGAGAGCCGAGCGTACCGCCGGTGCCTCCCGTCGACGGTCCAATCACCCGCTCGACGAGTTGGACGTGGTTGAATCGCCACTGTCCAAATAGCTGCTCGTATTCCAACAACGCCTCGGCCAGAAAGAACAGGACAGTCGGCCCCGGGCCAAGGTACAGGTCGTCGATCTTGACGCTATTCGTGTCCAGGAGCTTGAGGAACAGCTCCTGAAGCGTGGGACGCTGGAGAACCCGGCGCACCACCTCGGGGACCTCTCCGTGCTCCTCGAGCGCGCGCATGAAGTGCTCGTCGCGCAGACCTGAAGCGGCTTCGATGGCGCGGAATTGCACGCTCTGCGATCCGCTCGACGTCCCCAGATACCCCCGAAACTGAGCGAAGTGCTGCGGGGGCAGCGTCTCGAGCGACGAGAGCTGCGCCGACACGATTCGCATGAGTGCATTGACGCGCTGAAGTCGCCAGAGCGCCGGGCCTGCCTCGCCGTTCTCGAGGGCCGTGATCAGACCGTCGATATCGTGGAGGATCGCCTTGAACCACAGCTCACTCGCTTGGTGTACGACGATGAACAGCAACTCGTCGGCGTGCTCGGGTTGTGAGCGCGGATGCTGGAGCGACAGCAGCTGCTCCAGCGAGAGATACGAGCCGTAGGTGACGCCACTATTCGGGTCGCTCAAAACGTCGATACCTCGAGCGAGAGGACGTCGTCGACCGCCACCATCTCCGTCGTGAAGAATGGTTCGGCGTACTGCCGGCGAATGAGTGAACCGTAATAGGCCGCGTGATGTCGAACGGCATCCTCGAGCGGCTCGCCATTCGGATAGACTTCACCCGCCTGCGTGACGCCTTGGAATTGCGAAGCGTAGCAGCGAATGGCCTCGAGCTTTTGCTCGAACTCCGCGGAGATGTCGACGACGAAGCTGGGCCGAACAAAATCCTGCCGGTATGCGAGGCAGTGAATGATCTTGACCGGACGATGTTTCTCGCCCGAACCCGGTGCGTACTTCGCCAGGCCAGACAGGAACGATGCGTCGCGCACGAGCTGCGCCGATGCGATGTGATCGGGATGTCTGCCCTCGAGCGCCGGTGCAATGACGACGCGCGGACGCAAACGACGAATCGCGCCGACGAGCTTTTCGCGCGCTGCGAGGTCGTTGACGATATTCGCGTCGGATAATCCGAGATTCTCGCGAACCGCGACGCCGAGCACTTTGCTCGCGCGCTGCGCCTCGGCCGCGCGAATCTGCGCCGAGCCCTTGGTGCCGAGTTCGCCTTGCGTGAGATCTAGAATTCCGACGCGGCGGCCGGCTTTCGCGGCTTTGGCCAACACGCCGCCACAGGTGAGCTCAGCGTCGTCCGGATGGGCGACGATCGCGAGCAGGTCCACTGTTTCCATAGCCCCGAATATATCGGGAGCAGGGAGGGGGAGCGGGAGGCCGCTCCCTACTCGTGTCGGAGCGCTACGACTGGATCCAATCTCGCCGCGCGGACGGCCGGCAGCATGCCGAAGACTACGCCGGTGACCGCACTCGCGCCGAGCGCCGACAGTACGGCGGATACAGGCGTGGACGCGGGGATAGCCGGCCACGCCGTTCGCACGCCGATGGATGTCGCGATACCGAGAACGAGTCCTACGGCGGCGCCGCAGCCCGTGAGCGTGACTGCTTCGACGAGGAACTGCCACAGGATGGTACCGCGCGTGGCACCGAGCGCCTTTCGCACACCGATCTCACGCGTTCGCTCGGTTACCGAAATCATCATGATCGCGATTACACCGATGCCGCCCACGAGCAATCCGACGGACGACAGGGCAATGCCGACGACGAAGAACGTTCCGAAGAGCTGATTGTATGTATCGAGCAGCTTGTCCTGCGTTACGACGGCGAAGTTCATTCGATCGCTCGGGCGCAGTCCGCGATACCCGCGCAGGAACGCAGTGACGTCGTCGACTGCTTCGTCCGCCCTCACTCCTTCGCGAGGTTTGACGATGAGGTTCAGTCCGCGGACGTAGAGGTTCATGTGCCGACGGCCGGTTTCGATCGGCACGATTGCCTTGGGCGAATCGCCGCCACCCGCCGACGTCGGTGTGCCCATGGGGCTCGCCGTGTAGTGGTACAGCCCGATCACGGTGAACTGCTGGCCGTTGATCGAGATGATCTTGTCGAGCGGATCGGATTCGCCGAACAGTGTTTCTGCGAGCTTGTCGTTAACGACAACGACGCGCGCTGCGCCCTGTGACTCGGCGTAGGTAAAGCTGCGGCCGGGGAAAATGTCCCCGCCGTCGACTTCGGTCCAACTCGGCGAGTAGTACTCGATGCCGGCGCTGAGCGAGCGATCGCGGTATTTGAACGTGGCACCGTTCGCGACGTGCTGCGTCACCGCGAGGATCGACGACAGACGACCGATGCCGATTGCCTCTTCAGGCGTGATGGGCGGATTTCGTCGTTCGGGACACGAGTTGGGATCACTCGGGTCGCAGCTCTGAAAGCCGCTCATCGGCCGACGATAAACGAAGAACGAGTTCGGTCCGGCGGCAGCCACGTCTCGCGCGAACGACTCGTTTACGCCGCGTACCACGGACGAGAGTGCAACGACAACGAACACGCCAACTGCCACGCCGAGAATCGTCAGCGCAGCGCGACCCTTGTTCGAGCGAATCGAATCGAACGCAATGCTCACACCTTCGAGCACGCGAATCAGCCAGGCGAAGGGTCTCATGTTTCGTGTCGAAGCGCTTCGATGGGATCGAGCAGCGATGCACGGCGCGCCGGGTATACGCCGGACACGATACCAACCACGGTGCCGAGCAGCGTCGCGGCGACGAGCGACCAGGGAGCGACGGCAGCTGGCAGCGGTGTGTTCAGTGAGATGATCTTTGCCGCAAGCAGCCCGCACAGAATGCCGATCATCGCGCCGACGGTGCTCAGCGTCGCGGATTCGATCAGGAACTGACGCAGGATGTCCTTGCGTCGCGCCCCGAGCGATTTGCGGATCCCAATTTCGTGCGTGCGTTCAGCGACGGAGACGAGCATGATATTCATGATCACCATGCCGCCGACGATCAGGCTGATGCCGGGAAGCGCAGCACCGATGATCGTCATCGTGCTCTTGATGCGCTCGAAGAACGCGAGCGCCGATGCCGACGTTTCCATCACGAAATTATCCTGAACGCCGGGGCGGAGGTGGCGATTGGCGCGCAGCGTCTCGCGCACCATCTCCATCACATCATCCATCATCATCGCCGTGGGCGACTGCACGAGCAGCCCGCCGATGTCTCCACGTGCGTTGGTCAAACGATGCAAGGGCGAATTGAACGGGGCAATCGCGAGCTCGTCGAGCGATTGGCCGAACATCGTACCCTGGTGTTCGATGACGCCGATGATCTGATACGGAATACCGCCGAGCCGCAGTTCGCGGCCAATCGCATTCAAGTTTGGAAAGAAGAATTTGGCAACTTCATCGCCCACGACGAGCACCGGCGTGCCAAGCTCATATTCCTGCGGCGCGATCATTCGCCCGGCGCTCAGATCGTACTTCTTGATCGTGAAGTAGTCGCCGTCCACCGCGTGAATCTCGACGCGTCGCGGCCGCGCAAACGACGTCGACGCCATGGCGGACGACTGGCTTTCGATCGCCCAGTGGGTTCCGTTCGGCAGTACCGACTTCACGAGCGAGACGTCGGCGGCGTAAAAGCGCGGGCGACGCTGCCACTCCATCCACTCTTCGCGCGTGACGTTGTTGCCGAACCACGGATACCGGCGGAGTGTGAACGTATTCGCGCCGAGCATTCGGCCCGCGAAGTCGTTCTCCATGTACCGGCCAAGCCCCTCGACGATCGAGACGACGGCGATGAGGAACATCACGCCGATCATCACGCCGAGGAGCGTGAAGAAGCTTTTCAGCTTCTGCACGCGGATCTGAATCAGCGCGAGGCGGACAGCTTCAATGAAAGGCAAGGCGGAAGCGGGAGAGGGAAGCGGGGGTGGGGAACTGCCGGGACCTTCCTAGAACCGCGATTGCCTATTCGTATCTGAGTGCGTCTACGGGGTCGAGCTTGGCGGCGCGCATGGCGGGGAGCATTCCGAACATCACGCCGGTAATCGCGCTCGCGCCGAGCGCGGCCACAATGGCGAGTGGCGGAATCGAGGCCTGAATTGGTGTCGCATTGCGAATAATTACCGACACGATCGCGCCGAAGATCAGACCGAACACCGCGCCGATACCGGTGAGCGTCACCGCCTCGACTAGGAACTGCCAGAGAATCGTACCGCGCGTCGCGCCGAGTGCCTTTCGTACGCCGATTTCTCGCGTACGCTCGGTCACCGAGATCATCATGATCGCGACCACGCCAACACCGCCGACGATCAAGCCAACCGCCGACAGCACGATCATCACGAGGAAGAACATGCCGAAGATCTTGTTGTACGTGTCGAGCAGCTGGTCCTGCGTGATGAGCGCGAAATCGTTCGGCGCCGACGGGCGAAGTGCGTGTCGCGCACGCATCGTCGCGATGACATCGTCTTCGGCCTCATCGCGCGTTACGCCGGCGCGCGGGATGATCGCAATGCCGACGTCGGCATACGACGCCTTGAGCGAGCGAACCGCCGCCTGAAATGGCACGATGGCGCGCGGGCGGTTGCCGCCGGCGAGGAAACTCGCCTGGTAGTGATAGATCCCGATGACTTTGAACGGCGATCCAGCAACGGTGATCTGCTTGTCGAGTGGATCCGATTCACCAAACAACTTCTTCGCCATCTCGTCGTTGATGATGATGACGTGATCGCCGTTCAGTTCTTCGGCCTCGGTAAAGCTGCGTCCGGGGTAGAGATCGCCGGCGCCGTCGATGATCGTCCAGTTCGACGTGTAGCCGATGACCTGTGTGCCGCTCAACACGCGATCGCGATACCGAACTTCCTTGCTCATCTGCAACTGCGCACCCGCGGCACGAACCGACGGGAGCATGTTGAGCACTTTGTTATCGGCGTACGAGAGCCGCGGATTGTGGCGCCACTTGCACGTATCGTCGCTGCCGTCGCACGCTTCGAAGGTGATCGGATAGCGGCTGACGAAGAATGTCGTGGGGCCCGCCGACTCGAAGTCCTTGGCCACGCTCGCGTTGATGCCGTGGATTGCCGCGGAGATGACGACGACCACAAACACACCGACCGCGACACCAAGAATGGTGAGTGCGGCGCGGACACGATTTGACTTGATCGACTCGAGCGCGATGGCGATGCCTTCCAGGAGGCCGGAAAGCCAGATGGTGAATTTCGACATCAGGTTTCCTGCCGCATGGCGGCGATCGGATCGAGCAGTGCGGCGCGGCTCGCCGGATAGATCCCGGCGATGATGCCAACGCCTGCGCCGACGCCGACCCCGACGAAGATCGACCAGACCTCGACCGCCGCGGGAAGCGGCGAGACGAGCGCGATCAGCTTCGCGAAGCCAATGCCCAGGAGAACGCCGAGGGCTGCGCCCAACGTAGAGAGCGTTGCCGATTCGACCATGAACTGGTTCAGGATGTCTTGGCGACGCGCGCCAATCGACTTACGAATGCCGATTTCACGCGTGCGCTCGGCGACCGCGACGAGCATGATGTTCATGATGACGATCGCGCCAACCACGAGGCCGACCGTTGGCAGGGCAATGCCCGCGACGATCAGATAACTCTGAATCTTGTTCCAGAACTCGAGCGCCGAGTCCGACGTTTCGAGCGCGAAGTCGTCCGGCTGCGACGGGTGGAGATGGTGACGCGCGCGCATGACCGCGCGTGTCGCTTCCATTGCTTCGCGAAGGCTGTTGTCGCTCTGCGCCTGCACCGTCACCTGATCGACGACACCGTGCGGATTCACCCAACGATTCAGCGGCGACCGGTCAGGCGCGATGACGAACTTGTCCATCGAAATGCCGAAGACGCTGCCCTGTTTTTCGGCGACGCCGATGACGTTGTACGGAATGCCCTGAATCTTCAGCTCGCGCCCCACCGGCTCGAGGGCGGGGAAGAAGTGATCGGCAACGTCCTGGCCAATCACGACCACCGGTGCGCCCAGTGTGTATTCCTGTGGGCTGATGAGGCGGCCCTTGGAGACGCCCATCTTCTTGATCGTGAACCAGCCATCCGACACGGTCGAACACTGCGTTCGACGCGGCTTGGAATAGATCGACTCGACGTTGAGGTTGTCGCTGCTCTCGGTAGCCGCGATCACGTCCGGCGAGAGAGCGGCCATCACCGGCGTCACGTCGGCGTATTCGATGCGCGGGCGGCGGCGCCATTCGCGGCGCTCGTCATCGGTCACGTCGCCCATCTGAATGTTGGGGCGCTGCCGAAGCTGGAATGAATTCACCGGAATGATCTTTCCGATCAGGTCATCCTTCATGTAGCGGCCCATGCCGCCCACGATCGAGACAACCGCAATCAGAAACGTCACGCCGATCGTCACGCCGAGCACCGTGAAGAAGCTCTTGAGCTTCTGCACACGGATGGTCTCGAACGCGAGGAGAACAGACTGCAGGAAAGACATGGGGAGGAGACAGGATTGAGGTCTGAGGATGGAGTCCGTCCTCAAACGGAAGCGGCGCGCTTGCGCGCGCCGCTTCGACGTACCTTGGGGCTCGCTCTCAGTCCTACGAGAGGAGCGAGCCTCGGGTTACAACCTTAAATGCCGAGGCGTGAGGCGAAGGCCTCGCGGCGCTCGTCGGTCGAGATCAGGCCGTCGCGGAGGACGACAACGCGGCGCGCGTGCGCGGCGATGTCGGGCTCGTGGGTGACCATGACGACCGTCTGGCCGGTGGTCGCCAGGTTCTCGAACACGCGCATGATTTCTTCCGACGTCTGTGAATCGAGGTTACCCGTCGGTTCGTCGGCGAGAAGCATTGCGGGATCGTTCACCAGGGCGCGCGCAATGGCGACGCGCTGGCGCTGACCGCCGGAGAGCTCGTTCGGACGGTGATCCATGCGGTGGTCGAGCTGCACCTTTTCCAGCGCCTGCTTGGCGCGACGCTTTCGCTCATCGCCACTGACACCGGCGTACACGAGCGGCAGTTCGACGTTGTGCAACGCCGTGGCGCGGGGCAGGAGGTTGAACGTCTGGAAGACGAAACCAATTTCCTTGTTGCGGACGCGTGCAAGCGCATCGTCCGTCATCTTCGAGACTTCCTGGCCACTGAGCCAGTATTCGCCGGCGTTGGGCGTATCGAGGCAGCCAATGATGTTCATGAGCGTCGACTTGCCGGAGCCCGACGGTCCCATGATGGCGACGTATTCGTTGCGCGCGATGGCGATGTCGACGCCGCGCAGTGCGCGGACAATTTCGCCGCCCATGTCGTATTCGCGCTTGATGCCGCGCGTCACGATGACCCACTTCGGATCGGGCGCCGACCCTGGCTTTGCTACAACGGCCTGCCGCTCAGCCGTCAGGCCGAGCGGGGCTTCTACGGTGTTTTGACTCACGACTTGGTCCCCGGGGTGGGCTTCTTCGCGTCGACCTTGGGCTCGCGCACCAGCGCGCCGTCCTTCAGTTCGCGAATGGCCTGGTAGGTGCCTGCGACAATCTTGTCGCCGTCCTTGAGACCACTCAAGACCTCAAAGTGTTTCTCGCCGGCGATACCTACTTTTACGGCCCGGAAGGTCACTTTGTTGTCGGTTCCTACCACAAATACGCCTTCGACGTCTTTTTTCCCGATATCCTTTGACGGCTTGGCTTTGCCGAGCCCGACGGCGGTGTCGCCGCTCTGCACGGCCTGGTTCTCTCGGACCGTCAGCGCGATGATCGGCACCGACAGGACGCTGTTCCGCTTGTCCGTGACGACCTTGGCCGTGGCGGAGAAGTCAGGACGGGTGTCGACCGGGGCATTCAGGAGCTGGATCGTCACTTCGTAGTCGACCGCCTGATCGGTGGTCGCCGTTGCCGCCTTGACCGAGCTGTTCGAGATCTTGGTCACCCGGCCGACGAACGTCGTATCCTGGAACGCGTCGATCTGAACCTGCGCCGAATCGCCGACCTTGATGCGCGCGACGTCGGTCTCGTCGACCTTCACGCGCGTCTCGAGGACAGACATGTCGCTGATTGTGAGCAGCGTCGCCGCGTCCTTGTTGAACGTGCCCGGGACGGCCGTTTCACCCTGCTCCACGGCCAGGCGCGTCACGCGTCCGGTCATCGGGGCGTAGATGGTCGTCTTCTCGAGCGCGCTCTTCGCATCGTTGAGCGACGCCGTAGCCTGATCCACGGAGTGCTTGCTCGACTCCACGACAGCCTTGTTGACTTCGACGGCCGTGCGGAGCTGCTCGACTGCTTCGTCGGTGACGAAGGTGGGATTCGACTTCTTCATCGACGCCGAGCGGTCGTAGTTGCGCTGCGCCTGATCGAGGTTCGCGACCGCCTGGGCGAGCTGCGCCTTACCCGACGCGACAGCGGCGAGCGCGCGATCCACGTTCGCTTGCGGCTGCGACGGATCGATCTGCAGAAGGAAATCGCCGGCCTTGACCATCTGGCCTTCCTTCACCGACAGCTTGATGATCTTGCCGCTCACGTCAGAGGCGACGTCGACTTTCGTCTGTGGGCGAACCTGTCCGCTAGCCGTGACCGAGGCGATGAGATCGCGCTTCTGGACTGCCTCCATACGCACCTCGACGGCCTTGTTGCCGCGTTTGGATGCGCTCATGCCGAGGACTGATCCGATCGCGACGACCGCAATGATGCCGATCGCCCACTTTGCTTTCTTACCCATTTGTATGACTCAGCCTCAGCGGAGGGGACGTCCCACCGCGTTTTCGAGCGCGGCGAAATTGAAGTGGTATTGATAAATCGCGTTCACGCGATCGATCTGCGTTTTCTCATACGTCGCACGGGCGGTCGTGACGTCCAGGAACGTCTTCGCGCCAACGCGATAGCTGGCTTCGTTCAGCGCCAGGTCTTCCGCTGCCTTGGCAGCAATCTGGGTCTGGAGTTCGACCGTCTTTGCCGACGTCACGAGGTTGAGGTACGCCTGGGTGACGTCCGTGGTGATCTGCAGCGTGCGGGCGCGAACGTCGTACGTGGCGTTGTCATGCTGTACGCGCGCCTGTTCGACGTTCTGCTCACGTGCGAAGCCGTTGAAAATCGGCAGCGACACCGACGCGTTGAGGCTGAACGGTGCCTTGCTGAACTTGAACGGCTGGTTTCCAGCGCGCGCCGCGGCGAGCTGCGCCTCGCTCAGCGTGGGCGACCCGCAGCCAAGCTTCGGAAGGCCAGCGCCCGAACGCAGCGAGTCGTACGACACGCAGCTGCTGTAGCTCTGCGCCGCGTTGAGCTGTGCTCTCGACGCGAGGATTTCGGAATTGGTGTAGCCGAACGCGTTGGCGCCCCAACCCGTGCTGAGGCTCAGCGACGGGAGATAGTTCGCCTGCGCGACGCGGACATTCATTCTGCTTGCATACTCGCGCGACCGCTTGGCTCCGAGATCGGGATTCACGCGCTGTGCGAGGCTCAGGAGCTCTTCGAGCTTGAGGCTCGGCTCAGCGAGCGAGAAGGTCGTCGACAGGTTCGCGTTGAGGTTCGCGGGAATGCCGAGCGACTGATAGAGACGGAGCTTTGCGACCTGTGCGTTGTTGTGCGCGGTCAGCGCATTCACCTGTGCCTGGCCCAATGCAACTTCGGCGGTGCGAACGTCGATGATCGTGCCGGCGCCGACCTTGAGCTTGGCGTTGACGAGATCGAGTTGGCCTTGTGCGGTCTGCACGAGCGAATCGAGCACCGCCGCCTGTGCTTCGTTCTGGCCAACCGCGATGTATTGCTGCGTCACTGTGGCGCGCACGAATTCGTCGGTGTTCGCCACGTCCGCCTGGCCGGCATCGCGACTCGCCCGCGCAGCGCGCGGGGCGTAGACGGCTTGCGCTCCAATGGCATAGCGGAGCGAGATGTTGTAGCCCGACTGATAGGAGTCGGAGCTTCCACCCGGAATGGCCACGCCGTTGAAGTACTGCGTGCCGCCCTGATTGAAGGTCGTGCCTACGCCCGCACTGGCGCTGGGCAGGAGCGCACCGTAGGTCGATCGAACCTGGGCATCCAGGTTGCGCACGTTGTTCTGTGTCTGAACGAGCTGCGGATTGTTCTGCCGCGCCGTAGCGATGGCTTCTTCGAGGGTCAGGGTGTTACCGCGAACCGTAGCCGAGGGCTGCTGCTGGCCAAACGCGGCTTGCGCGGGGATCGCCAGGAGCGCGACGAGCCTCAACGAACGCATGATGGGAAAATCCTGTGGATTGGGGTCTGCGCGACATACGCACCGTGCGGCGGCGCGGTTTCAAACGAAATCGGGGAGGGTCGAGAGTTCAGGGTCGAGGGTCCAGGCGGATGTGGGCGGCAATGTCGCGCCCATGGAGCAGCGCAAAGCGCCGCATCCCCCTTCGACCCCCAACTCCAGACCCGAAATTTATCGGGGTGCGTCCTCTCGTGTGGCCACGACTCCTTGGGCTGGCACCTCGACGCGAAGCAGGCGGCCCTGGGTGTCGATCCAGAACTCGTACCGGGCGGGACCGGACGCGAGGGTGTAGTGCGTACCCGTAACCGACTTGCCGCCCACGTCGACAGGCTCGAGACCCTTTGCGGTCAGGGTGACCGGGGACCCGTGAGCCGCCCGGGGCTCGATCGCCTGGAAGCTGCCCGGTCGCTTGACGAGCGTCACGAAGTACAGCTGATGGAGCAGGCCAGGTTCGAGGATCAGGCTCCGGCCAGCGGTCATCGGGTACTCACGCATCGATTCGTCGCCCGCCTGCGTGGTCGACACCGTGGCAAGACGGCCGGCGCGAGCCTGAGCCGTCACGCTGAAAATGTTGGCGCCTTTGTCGGTGACCCGCATTTCGTACTTCATCGGGGTGCCCGACGAGTCGGTGGTCAGCGTCGTACGCGTTTGCTGGGTCCCCGCCACCTGATGGCTGGTCGCGGTGATCTGGCCGTCGTCGCGACGGATGATGCGGAAGCTTTCCGTGGTCGTTGGCGACCCGGTTTTGTTGACCGTGAAGGTCCCCTCGTCGATGGCCCGGCCCTGGGCAATCAATGGAGAGGCCGCGAGGGCCAGGAGCGAGACCGCAATACGGAGACGCATGGTGTGGTATTCTACCCCGGGCAAACTGGGGGGTTCACGAGTCGGCGGGCGGCGGGGCCTTGAAAACGCGGTCGCGGATCCTGGTATACATCCGCTCGTACAATGCTCGGCCCTTTTCGGCGGTGGAGAGCGACGGTCGGCCGATCGAGCCGGGGCCCTCACCAGGGACCCGCAACCAGCCGCGGCGGTAACGTCGCAGCTCGTCACGGGACATCATATAATCCTGAGCCAGTTCCATGTTCACCAGCTCGGGGGCGATGTACAGAAGCAGTGAAGTGTCTACTTCGTCACCATGCATGGGTTCGGACTGTCCTTCCAATAGATCCTCGAAGTTCAATCCGAAAATGTCCACGACCCGCACCCGGGCGCCGTTCGTAATGACCGTCGACAATGCTTCCAAATGAGGGTCATGCTCGTGGGCGGTGAGCAGAATGAACTCCTGCATCCCCGACTCTTCCCAGGTGTTCAACAGGTCGTTCAGCATTCGGTGCAGCGTTTTCTTTCGGAGCGACGCGTTACCGGGAAAGGATCGTTCGGTTTCGGCGTTGACGCCGTACTCGACCGTGGGAGCGAGCAGCACGCCAAACTCCGCAGACAGATCGCGCGACAGTCGCTCCACGATGACCGTATCGCCGCCCATGGGCAGGTGCGGGCCGTGCTGCTCGCACGTGCCTACGGGAATGATCAGCCGCGGGTCGCGCCTCATGAGAGTCGCGACATCCTGGGGCCGCATTTCTTTGAGGCAGCGCGGTCGTGGCGTGCCGGCGGGAGGTTGACTCATTTCGTCTGAGCAATCTGTTCAAGGCGCGCGCCAACCCGATCCGGGACCCGGGCGGTGGACGTGGTGGGCAGTTGCGGCGGGCGTCGCACTCATCGCGGCGAGCCAGTGGCTCCACGCGCCGAGCGTAGAGTATCTGGTCCCGTTCGCCATCGCTACCGTTGCGGCGCTCATCGCAGCCGCCCGGACGAAGGGCGCTCCTCGTTGGTGGGCGCGCGCGTGCGCGGTGCTTCTCGCCGCGTCGGCCGCAATGGCGATCCCGGCGCAGCGCGATCTCTGGCGAATTTCACACGACTGGTCGGGATGGCGACGCGAGACCGCGCTGCGTGGTCTCACCGCGCTCGGTCACGCGCTCGACGCCGCGACTGGCTGGGCGCTCGCAGCGGGGCAGGGCGCGCTCGACGCGCCGCGCGAACGTAGCCTCGCTTTCGAGGCGTTACAGCAAGGGACCTTGGCTCGCGACGAGAGCGGTGTGGCGCTCTTTCAGGGCGACAGTGTACTCGCCTGGTCTGGCGTCATTCGTCCGCAGCTCGACCTGTCGCGCCTTGGCGCGAGCGTCATCGCAACGCCGACGGACGTACCGTTTTACCTGGCGCTTCAGATCGTGCAACGACGCGCCGATCGTGTTGTCGCGTCGGTGGCCCTCATCGATGCTGTTCCGCCGGCCGATCGATTGACTTGGCCGTTGGCGCGCCGAGTCGCGGGAGAAATGGGGCTGAGCGGCTTTCAGTTCGCACCAGCGAGCGATTCGACGGCCGACACGGAAGTACTTCGCTACGCGATCAACAACTTCAGATTGTTCGATGTACGCGTGACCCCGCTCGTGCAGGGCGAGGTTGCGCAGCGCATCACCGAACGGATTCGCGCGCGCGCTGGTCTCGCATTCCTGTTGGCGCTCGGCTGCTTCGTCATCGGCGTGTGGGGAGGAACGCGCTCGTTGTCGCAGCGCGTAGCGGCGCTCGCTACCGGACTCGCGTGCACCGCGCTCGTTCCGCTCAATCAGTTCTCGAATCTCACCCGCCTGTTCGATCCGTCGGTGTATTTCACCCCACGCGGTGGACCGCTCACCGGGAACGCAGGTGCTTTGCTCACGACCAGCGCGCTGGCGCTGCTTGGCGTACTGGCCGTGTTTCGCCGGCAGGGATACCGCACGTCGCGGTGGGTACCGATCGCAACCGTCCTTCTCGTCGCGGGGCTTGGGCCCTTTCTCCTGCGAGAGCTCGCGCGCGGCGTGCAGATCCCCGTGCACGGTGTCGACTCTCGCCTCTGGTTGATTTGGGAGGTTCCGCTCTTTCTCGCGGCGGTGTCGGTGTTGCTCGCAGGAACTGCCGCGGGCGCAGCGCTGCTTGGTCCTCGTCGTGGAGTTCCGCCGTGGGTCGCGCCAGTTGCGGCGACGATTGCGGCGATCGTCGCGCCAGTCGTGTGGCAAGCGCCAGGTCGGTGGCCGTGGTGGTATACGTTCCTTTGGGTCGCGGCAATTACAGTTCTCGCATTCAGTCGGCGCAGCCGGTCGATGATCCTCAGCGCGTCGATCGTGGCCGGGCTTGGTGCGACGACGCTGGTGTGGGGGCGCACGTCGCGCGGTCGCGTCGATGCCGCGGTGCGTGATCTCGCGGGACTCAGTCAAGTCGATTCCGTGGGGGTCGCGCTGCTGCATCGGTTCGGGCTCGTGCTCGGTAGCGACGATGCGCCGGTGTCACGACAGGGACTGCTACAGCACTTTGTCGCATCCGATGTTGCCGCAGCCGGAAATCCCGTCGCGCTCTTTGCGTGGCCGAATGATTCTGGTCCCGTCGCCGCGTTTGCCACGGCGCAGATTCCGATTCCGAAAGACATCTCGCGGTTGGTCGCACGCGCGAGACAGACAGGGAGCCTTTTGCTCGAGGCAGCCCCGACGGATACGTCACTCGAGTTGGTGATGGCGGCGCCGTCGCCTGGTGGCGGAGTCACGGCAGTTGTCATGGCGCCGCGCAGCCGGCTCTTCGAGCCCGATCCGTTCGGACGGCTCATTGGTCTCGACGTCGATCCGGAGGGCGAGCCGCCCTACACCGTGCGGCTTCGTGAAGGTGCGCCGGCGGCCGCGGTGAACGGGCCGATTTCCTGGCGACGCGACGGCAGCGAATTGCACGGAGACTGGATTGTTGCCACCGGCACGGGCGCCGCACAGGCGCACATCGAAGTCGAACTGCGTCCGCTGAACGCGCTGATCCAGCGCGGCGCGCTGATCGTGCTGCTCAACGTCAGCATCGTCGGATTGCTGTGGATCGTGAGCGTCGTCGCCGACGGCGGTGGTGGACGATGGCTGCGTGCGCGTCGCCGGTCGTGGAGTCGCAGCTATCGTGTTCGACTCTCGCTGGCGCTCTTCGCTTTCTTCGTGATTCCGGCCACGGCATTCGCGGTATGGTCGTACGAACAGCTTGCGACCGACGCGACGCAATCGCGATCGGTACTGGTTCGCGAAACGCTGCGCGCACTCGCACCGCCGCAGCGGCCACTCTGGCTCCCGGCCGAGAGCGATCGACTCGACACGCCGTTGTTTCTCTTCTATGGAGGCGAGCTGACGGAGACGAGCGATTCGCTTCTCACCGACATCGCGCCGATTGGCCGCTTCCTCGATCGCGACTCGGAGCTCACGCTGACGTTGCAGGGCGAGGCGACCGATACGCGACTGCAGGATGTCGATCGCGCGTCGATGCTATTTGGATATCGATCGTTCAACGACCCGGGGCGGAGAACGATCGTGATCGGCGCGCCGGCGCGGGCCGACGAACTCGCGCTCGGCCGCCGTCGTCGCGACCTCGGCGTACTAGTCTTGTTCGCGACGGCCGTTGGCGCGCTTGCGGCGCTCTGGCTGAGCGGCATCGCGGCTCGACAGCTCGCGCGACCGATCGGTACGCTGCGCGCGGCGGCACTCGCGATTGCCAGCGGCGAGCGCGCTCCGCAGATCGAGGCCGAGCCGACGGTCGAATTCAATCCGGTGTTCACGGCATTCCGTAGGATGGCTGCCGACCTCAATGCTAGCCGCACGGCCCTCGAGGAAGCGCAGCGCCGTACAGCCGCCGTCCTCCGGAACGTTGCGAGCGGCGTCGTTGCGGTGGATCCGAATGGCCACGTGTCGCTCGCGAACCCGAGTGCGGAGACGCTCGTGGGTGGCGCGCTGACGTCGGGCGCTCCATTCGCGACGCAGGCGCCACGAGCGATCGCCGACGTCGTCGAGCGTTTTCTCAACGCCAGCGATGGTGATGAAGAGTTCGAGCTCGCTGTGGACCAGCGGCAATTGCGAGGGACACTGACTCGCTTGGCTCGCGGCGGCGTTGTGGTCACGCTCGACGACGTCACCGAGTTGGCGCGAGCCCAACGCGTCCTGGCTTGGGGCGAGATGGCCCGACAGGTGGCGCACGAGATCAAGAATCCGTTGACGCCAATCCGGCTCGGCGTCCAGCACCTCCGCCGCGCCCGCAACGACAAGCGCGTCGACTTCGATCGCGTGCTCGACCACAACGTCAATCAGATTTTGACGGAGATCGACCGCCTCGACGAGATCGCTCGCGCCTTCAGTCGTTACGGCGCGGCCCCTGAGGAGCGGCGTCGTCCCACGGCGCTCGACGTCGCGGCGATCGTGCGCGAGGTGATTTCCCTCGAGCGCATGGGCGCAGAGGGTGGCGTGATCTGGGAGGAGCAGGGCGTCGACATTCCGCTCTACGCGTTTGCGCTTGGCGACGAACTGAAAGAGGTACTACTCAACGTCCTCGAGAATGCTCGGCTGGCGCAGGCGCGCACCGTCCGCGTGTCGGTCTCGTTGGGTGACGACGTCGGCGGCGATCGACCGGTTCTGATCACGACGCGCGACGATGGTCACGGCATTCCCGCCGACGTGATGCCGCGCATCTTTGAGCCGCACTTCTCCACGCGGACGAGTGGAAGTGGGCTGGGTCTCGCGATCAGCCGTCAGCTGGTTGAAGGCTGGGGGGGAGGGATCAGCGTCGAGAGCGAGGTCGGGAAGGGGACGGCCGTCGAAATCCGACTACTCGGGTCGCGGCAAAACAGCCTTGTTCACGAATGACACGAATAAAAACAGAATCGAATCGCTCGCTCTCAGGCCTTGTCTTGGCCGCTTCGCTCTGCTGAGTTGGCGGTACGACGTGTGAACGGGACGGTTGGATTCGTTCCTATTCGTGTTATTTGTCAGGTCGTTTGCCACCAACCGGCCGCCTAGGCATTCCGGTCCGCTAGCCGCTTATTCTGACTGTTTTGATATTCACGAACTCTCGTAGACCGAAGGCGGCGAGTTCGCGACCGTAGCCAGACGCTTTGACGCCGCCGAACGGGAAGCGTGGGTCGGATGCGACCATCCCGTTGATGAACACGCTGCCGGCTTCAAGACCGCGGGCGAAGCGGTCGATTTCGCCTGCGTCCTTCGTCCAAGCAGCGGCGCCGAGGCCGAAGCGTGAATCGTTCGCGATCTTGATCGCGTCGTCGACGTCGCTGGCGCGCATGAGGGCCGCGACTGGGCCGAACGTCTCTTCGCGAAAGGCCGCGGCGTCGAAGGGCACATCGCCGAGCACTGTAGGTTCGTAGAAAAACCCTGCGCCCTCGCGGCGCTTGCCGCCAAGCAAGAGTCGCGCGCCGGATGCGACCGAACGTTTGACCTGGTCGTCGATGTCGTCGCGAATCTGGGCCGTCGCGAGCGGACCAACGTTCGTGCGCTCGTCCATCGGATCGCCGACAACGAGCGATTCCATGCGCGCGACGAACCGACGCGCGAACTCTTCATAGATCGCGTCAGCGACGATGAAACGCTTTGCGGCGATGCACGATTGGCCGTTGTTGATCGTTCGCGCGGTGACTGCCGTGGTTACCGCGGCATCGAGGTCGGCGCTCGGCATGACGACGAATGCGTCGCTGCCGCCGAGCTCGAGGACCGTCTTCTTGATGTGCTTTCCGGCGATGGACGCCACGCTACTCCCGGCGCCCTCGCTTCCGGTGAGCGTTGCCGCGGCGACACGGTCATCGGCGAGAATGCCCGCGATCGCATCGGAACCTATGAGCAAACTCTGAAACACGCCGCCCGGCGCGCCCGCTTCCTGAAAGAGCTGCTCCAGGGCGAGTGAACACTGCGGCACGTTCGACGCGTGCTTGAGCAGGCCGACGTTCCCGGCGGCGATCGCCGGCGCGGCGAAGCGAATCACCTGCCAGAAAGGAAAATTCCACGGCATCACCGCGAGCACCACACCGATCGGCTCAAAGGCGACGAAGCTTCGTTCGCCGGGAACATCGACGGGTTCGTCAGCGAGAAAGCGCGCGGCGTTGTCGGCGTAGAACCGACAGCCGCGTGCACACTTCACGGCTTCCTCGATGGCCGCGCCGATCGGCTTGCCCATCTCGATCGTCATCAGGCGGCCGTACTGGAGCTTTCGCTGCTCGAGCAGATCGGCGGCGCGTCGCAGCACCGTGACGCGCTGGTCGAGCGGCGTGTGACGCCACGTTAGGCTCGCGGCGTGCGCCGCGGCCAGCTTACTCTCGACTTCGCGCTCCGTAAGCGCGGGATACGACTGTACTCGCTCGCCCGTTGCCGGGTTGATCGTCTCGATGGCCATCGTCCCTTTCCGTCAGACGTGCATTACGACGTGAACAGGGAATCTCCCGACCAGCCGACGCCGGCGCCATCGGGTGCGTCTGGTCCAAACCAACGACGCCACCACGGAATCTGACGTTCGCGCTCGAAGACGACCTGAACCGCTTCGCGCCATGCCGCCTGCATTGGCGCTGCGTCGGCGAACCGATCATCGGGTGACGCCGAGAGCCCTCGACGGAGCCAGTCGGCGATCTCGGGTTGATACGACGACAAGTCGACATCGCCCTGCAGCTCGCGGGCGAGAATCGACGCGCTATCGCGTTCGCCAAACGGCGCGGCGCCCGTGAGCGCGTAGGCGACAATCGCGGCAATCGAGAAGCAGTCCGCCGCTGCGTCCTGCGCTTCGCCGAGCAGCTGTTCGGGTGGCGCGAACGCCGGCGTGCCCGACGCGCCTGCCGTCTCTTCGCCGGTCACGTTCGCAATACCGAAGTCGGCCAGGCGCCAGCGACGATACCGATCGATGAGGACGTTCTCGGGCTTGAGATCGCGGTGCACGATACCGATCGAGTGCGCCGCAGCGAGCCCGCTGAGAATGAAGTCGACCTGCGGCGCGATCTCCGTGAGCGTTCGTGGTCCAGAGCGCGCCACGAGATCGGCCACCGAACCACCCTCGGCCAACTCCATCGTGTACCACGCCACGTCGCCTCGGCTGTCCCAGTCGAAGATCGGGACGATGGCCGGATGCGCGAGCTGCGCAGCAAGCTTGGCTTCGCGACGGAAGCGACCGACGGTTCGCTCGTCGCGCGCGACGTGCGGATGCAGCAGCTTGAGCGCGACTTCGCGACCGAGCGTGAGGTCGCGCACGCG
This sequence comes from Leucogemmata humicola, assembly GCF_055379415.1. NCBI lineage: Bacteria > Pseudomonadati > Gemmatimonadota > Gemmatimonadia > Gemmatimonadales > Gemmatimonadaceae > Leucogemmata > Leucogemmata humicola. The sequence goes on along the minus strand of NZ_AP040875.1, from coordinate 3,824,249 downwards.
CCAAACAGAACCGAACGAGCCGGAGCCGAGCGCGGCGAGGACTTCGTAGTCGTCGGCGAGCGCCCAACGCAGACGCACCTCAGCCGACTCGCTCACGTGAAGCGTGTTTGGTTCGTCGCCGGCGAGCATCAGCATCGTGCGACTGCCGACCACACGGTCGACAGCGCGAAGCATCGCCGCGAGCGACGGATATCGTCGAGCAGGATCCGGATGCAATGCGCGATCGATGACGATGCGCACCGCCTGTGGCGCGTCGGGACGCAGCAACTGGAGGGGCGGAACTTCGTCCGACGGCGGATTCTCGCCTGTGAGCATCGCGAAGCAGATCGCAGCGAGTTGCCACTGATCGCTGAGCGGCGTTGGCGTCCACTTGCCCGTCGTCCATTCTTTCGGAATGGGCATGAGGCGTACGTCGGGCGAGATCCCCGTCGGGATCTCGTTCAGTGGCATGGCCCATTGCCAGCCGATGATCCAGAGCCGGCCCATCGGCGTGGTCCATACCGTGTCGGGCGACATCGCTCCGTGTGCGGTGCCGAGGTCGTGGAGGTAGCTCAGCGCGGAGCCGACCTCGCGGAATACACGCAGCACGCCGGGCACGTCGTCGGTACCCATGCGGCGCAAGCGAGCGCCTACCGTTTCACCCGCGATCCAGCGACGAAGATACCCGGGGCCGCGCCGGCTCTCGGAGAACGACGCCCAGTAGTGATACGTGGTCGGCATCGCGGGGTGGTTGCGATGCGCGAGATGTCGCGCCTCCGCCTCCAACCATGCGTTATGTGCGGGATCGGGCGCACTCACGAGCGACAGCGAGCGCCCCAACGCATCGATCACTTCCTGATAGTGCCGATGCTCGGTGTTCAATCCGTCGGCGCCCCAGCTCCACCCCGGAGGAAGTTGCCAGTCGCGCAAATGCGCCGGCACCTCCGTGGTGACGCTGTACATGCTCGGTTCGGATTCACTCATCGCGGGAGGGTATGAACGTCACTACAGCTTGGATTCGGACAGGATCTGAGCGGCCGCGGCTTCGAAGTCCGGGAACAGTGCGACATCGGGCAATACGGCGACCTCGACGTTCCGCACGCGAACCTGGTCGCCCGGCGGCGCAGACGATGCGAGCGACGGCACGTGCACCGTCACCGATACAACGCGCCAGAGCGTGCTCGGCCTGGTCATTTCGCCGGACGCATCGATCGTGTCGAGCTGAATGACCTCACCGCGCGCCGGGATGACCGCGGTCTGACAGTCGGCGAGCACTTGCTCGTGGCGATCGTGGCGGACGACGCGCATTGTAACCATCGTAAGCTCGTGGCTCAGGCAACACCAAGCTATCGGACCGCGAAGGGTGGGACCAGCGGCGGAGCGAAACTCATGTGGCCCGCGTACGTATTGGTGACAGACGGTAAGACATTCGCTACACGGAGGGCTCAGTGTTCCACGGACTTCTCACACTCGTCGGCCTCGCCATCACCGCAGTTGCGGGTCTCGGGGGCTATTTCGTCGCGCGCCAATTCACGCAGAACAAGCTGCGGTATGTGGACGCCGTGCATAAAGGACTCTTTCCGGTCGCCGCCGGGGTGGGCGCCGCGCTCGTCGCCACGCCGGTCGTCTGGCTATTGCCGCTCGTTGGCGGCGGAACGGCGCTGTTGTTCGGTGGTGCAGTGGCCATGGGCGCTGCCGCCGGCGCGAGAGACATTCGCAAGCGTATCGGCGCGTAGTTTCTCCGCTCTGGCGCCAGCGCTTCGCGCGGCGCCAGAGCTTCCGCCGAGCGGTTTGGCCGCCTAGCCGAACAGACGGCGGCGATACAACCTTCACGCATCCTCGGCCGCCCCGGCCGCCTCTGTCATCCGGAGCCTTCGATGCGTTTGTCGGTTGCCCTCCTCGCAACGCTTGCTGTTCCCGCCCTTTTGTCAGCGCAAGCGCTGCCGCCCCACCAGCAGCTGGCGCATGACATCTACAAAGAGCTGATCGAGATCAACACGGCAGACTCGGTCGGAAACACGACGACCGCCGCAAACGCCGTTGCCAAGCGCTTTCTCGATGCCGGGTTCCCCGCATCTGACATCTTCCAGGGCGGCGGACGGCCGGACAAGGGCAACGTCGTCATCCGCTACCATGGCAAGGGCGGCGCGGCCAAGCCGATTCTTCTCCTCGCGCACCTCGACGTTGTACAGGCGCTCAAGACCGATTGGTCGCCGGACATCGATCCCTTCAAGTTCATCGAGCGCGACGGCTACTACTACGGCCGCGGCACGAGCGACGACAAGGCAATGGCGTCGATTTTCATCGCCAATCTGCTGCGCTTCAAGAAGGAGAACTACACTCCTGAGCGCGACATCATTCTTGCGCTGACGGCGGATGAAGAGGGTGGTCCAGCCAACGGCGTTCGCTGGCTAATCGCGAATCACAAAGAGCAGATCGACGCGGCATACGCGTTGAACGAAGGCGGCGGTGGCGCGTTGCGCGACGGCAAGCCTTTCATCAACTCCGTGGGAGCCGCCGAAAAGGTCTCCGCCAACTTCACCGTGTCCACGGCGAATCGCGGCGGCCACTCGTCGGTGCCGCGCGACGATAACGCGATCTACGAGCTTGCTCAGGCGCTCACGCAGATCGCGACGTATCAGTTTCCCGTGATGCTCAACGAGGTGACGAAGGCGTACTTCTCGAAGACCGCCGCGATCGAAACGCCGGAAATGGGCGCCGCGATGCGCGCCATCGTAGCGAATCAGAATGACGCCGCCGCGTCGGCGACGATCTCGAAGGATCCGCGCTACCGCTCGATGCTGCGCACGACCTGCGTGGCGACGATGCTGTCGGGCGGACACGCGCGCAATGCGCTGCCGCAAACGGCAACCGCCAATGTGAACTGCCGCATGGCGCCGGGCCACGATCCTGCGGCGGTGCGCGACGGTTTGCTCAAGGCCGCCAACGACACAGGCGTACAGATCTCTCGTGCGCCAGCGATGGAGCGTGCCGCGCCGTCCCCGCTGTCGTCCGAGGTGATGGGTCCGATCGAGAAGGTCACGCGCGACGTGTTCGGTCCCACGGTCGCCGTGATTCCGACCATGGGCACAGGCGCGACGGACAGCAAATATCTTCGCGCGATCGGCATTCCGGGGTACGGCGTGTCGGGCATCTTCGGCGATCCGAACGACGGTCGCGCACACGGCAAGGATGAGCGTGTGCTCATCAAATCTTACTATGACGGCCAGGAGTTCCTGTATCGGCTCGTGAAGGAGATGACGTCGACCCGTCCGGTGCCTTGATTTGAGAAGTCGAATGCGTTCTCCCGTGACCCGATGGATCCTTCTGTCGGCGCTACTCGCGCCGATGAGTGTCGCGAGCGGGCAGAAGCCAAAGGCCGATGCATGGGTCGATCCGGCGCACCACAAGTCGGGCTTCGTCAACGTGGCGCCGGGCGTGCGACTGCACTATCTCGACTTCGGTGGCACGGGCGAGCCGGTCGTGCTGCTCGCCGGACTAGGGAATACAGCGCACGCCTATGATGACTTCGCGCCGGCGCTCACCGATCGGTTTCACGTCGTCGCGCTTACGCGCCGAGGTTTCGGTGAGTCGTCGCATCCGGAATCCGGTTACGATACGCCGAGGCTCGTCGATGACATTCTCGCGGCGCTCGACCGGCTACATCTCGGACGGGTCATTCTCATTGGGCATTCGATCGCCGGCGAGGAGATGACGCTGTTGGCCGGCGAGCATCCGGATCGTGTTTCCAAACTCGTGTATCTCGACGCGGCCTACGATCGTGTGCTCGCCGACTCGCTGCTCGACGAGGCGTTTCCGGTGGCGCTCGACATTCCGTCTCGGCCGCAGCCCGCAGCGGCAGATACCGCTACCGCCGCAGGATACGTGGCATTCGTGCACGCAACGCGCGGCGTGAACATTCCCGAAGCCGATATTCGAGCGCGATACAAGTATGACGGTTGGAACGAAGAGGTCACGCTACCCTATACCTCGATCGACGTCGACCATCCGAACTACAAGGCGGTGCGCGCTCCAGCGTTGGCGATTTACGCGGTCACGGACACCGTGACGCAACTCGAGCCGTGGCAGCGCAGCGATCGCGAGCACGCGGCCGGACTGCAGCAGATGATTCGCGGAACCGAAATCGCCGAACGTCCTTCGCGGCTGCAGTTCAAGAAGGAGATGGCGCACGGCGGCGTGCTCGAGATTCACGGCGGGCACCACTGGATCTTCGTCAGCAATCGAGACGAAGTTGTTGGTGCCGTGCGACGCTTTCTGCTGGGGCGCTGAGCTTAGTTCAGAAAACGCGCACGTTGGTCGGGCGTCGGCATGAGGCACGACGGCGCTTGGCGAATGATCTTCTTGCGATGCCGAGCGATGACATCGTACAGCCAGTCGCGTAGCGGCCGCGGTACGATCGAACCGACCATCGCCAGCGCGCCCCACTTGCCGCCGAGGTATCGCAACACGCGAAGCACGGCGGCGGAGCGTACGAATACGGTGCCTGTCTCGGGGCGATCACTGGGTTCATACCAGATCACCGAATCGATTGCGCCGAGTTCCGTGTGTTGACGACGAAGCGCGTGTCCCAGACCGCTCTCGAGCGGCGTGAAATTTAGGAAATGGCGTTTGCGTTCGTGGTCGAGCACGAACTGCACGCTTCGCGCGCAGAAGCCGCAGCTTCCATCGTAGAGCAGGATTGGCGATCGGTCATTCATTCGCCCGAAAGATACGGGGCTGGTCGCTATGGCGCCCGGCGCGTTGCCCCACGCGACGCCACCGGCCGCACGAGCTTCTCAGCGGTGTCTCGCTCCGATACGCGCGCAACTTTGGTGTAGACGAGTCCGAGCGACTTCGCGCGACCAAAGATCGTCGTGTCGGCAACGCCTGCCGCACCCTTACGATGAATCACCCAGACTGCGCCGGCGTCGTGCGTCGCATTGATCGCGCGCTCGATGCGGTCGAGCTCTTTTTCAGTGTCTACGTCCACGAGTACGACGTCGCATTCCGACGCGGAGCGGCCGCGAGAAACCGTACCGGCTCGCGCCTCGACCTGCGCGATGAGCGCCGTGTCGTCGATGTCGAATAGCCATACTTTGGTGCCAGGCTTGATGTCGAGCTTATCGATGAGCTGCTTTGGCGGCTCACTGAGTTTCTTCTGCCATTTCGCGGCGGCATCAGCGCCGAGCGAGAGAGCGACGCGCGCGCCCGGCGCAGTGAGCGTGAGCGTGCCGGCGCGAACAGAGACCGATTGGATCGCGGTGCGCGGAATGCGGATGCGTGCTTCACCCCGAACGATCACCTCGTCCGTCTCGAGCAGCACCGTCGATTCCGCATCGCGCGTCTTGCCCGAGTCGTCGGTCACGCGGGCGCGACACTTCGCTTCAAGTCCCATGTGTCGCTCCCGTTGGCCCAACGACCGTTGGTGTGGGTTCATTGCCGAACTTCTTGCCCAGTGCGCGGAGATAGGCGTCGATGGTCGCGGTGTGGCCCATCATGAATCTCGAAACGAAGCGGAACACCGGGTTGTAGACCGAGCCTTGCTCGGTGATCGTGACGAACGATCCGCTCGCGCTGTCGGGTGCGACGTCGTAGATCCACTTTCCGCCGAAGGGGAGACCGACGTCGGCGATACGGGTGACCAATCGGCGCGGCGGATCGGCGGCGTCGACGACCATCGTCAGAGCGCTGTTACGAGAACGCTCACGCCACGATGGGCCGGTCGGAGTGGCCGGAAGAATCTCGACGCTGGTGACGTCCCGTCGCCATGAGGGAAATGCGCTCGGATCAGTGATTGTGGCCCATACCGCCGAGGGCGGCGCGGCGATGCGTGCGGTCATCGTGACGACGTGGTCGCGCGGCTGGAGCGCGCCAACGATCACGACGATTGCGAGGAGTGCTGCCACGACACTGATGGCGAGGAGAGCCCATTTCATGTGAAAGTGGGGAAGGAGTGCGAGTCGTATCGCGCTTAGGACACTTTGCGCTGTGGACGACGCGCGCTGGTCCGCGCGTGCTGCGCCGCAGCGGCGGCGCGACCAAGCAGCTCGAGGCCGCGCAGTGCAGCACGACGATCGCGGTCGCTGAGCTGATCGAGCATGTCCTCGACGAGCGTTGGTTCGAGCACAGAATTGGCGGCAGTAATGCCGACGCCGGCGTCGGTAAGGCGGAGTTGAACTTTGCGTCGATCGACCGGGTCGAGCACGCGGGTCACGTAGCCCTGTTCGACGAGCCGGCCGATGGCGAGAGACATCGTCGCTGGCGTGACGCCCATGTGGTTTGCGAGATCGCTCAGCATCATGGGCTGATCGGCGTCGAGATGGTCGAGGATGCTGACCTGTCGCGCGCTCACCGCGCGTTCGGACTTGGGGTCGCGAACGTGGCGCCGATGGCAGGCGAAATAGATGCGAGGATAGTCGCGAAAGACGGCGGCGACGTCGGGGCGAAGACGCATACCCGGAGCGTACGAAAAATAATTAGCTTTGTCAACACAAACTATTGGTCACCAGGGGCCAAAAACACGACGCAGCGTCAGCCGCTCGGTGAGAGCAGGTGACGCTGCGTCGCGGCTCTAATGCTGTCTCCCATTGGCCGTCGCAAGCCGCCGGAATAACATCCTCATCCCGCGTACTGCTGCGTACTAAATGCTCGGCAGCAGGAATCCTTACAGGCGCCGGGGTGCTCCGACTAGTTGCGTCGCTCGGCCCGGGCTCGAACGCGATCGAGCCCGCGACGCAGGCCGTCGTTGTGCATCGCTCGCTCCTGGATGTCGTTCCAGCCTTCGGCGAAGGCGGAATCGGAGGCGATGCGCGGATCTGATTCGACGGCAGGGCTCTCGAAGGTCGTCGCAATTTCTCTGGCGCGAGCGAGGGTCTGCGCGCACAGGCGGAGGGCCGTAACCCCTGCATTGACGCAGGAGAAGAACCGGACGCGGAGATCGGGCGGGAGCTGATTGGCGACGTGGATGACGAAATCAGGCGGCAGCGCGCGGGAGGGGCCGGTGTGCGGAGTTCCGGCAACGCGCTTGGTCGCTGTGCCCACGGGAGCGGCGAGTGCCGTCACTGGACCGGTGGTTGTGCGCGCGGCCTGCCGTGGTCGCCTCGGTGCCGCGGCCTGCAACGCAACTCCGACTGGAACGCTCGCGATGGCGACGATGTGTTCGTTACTCGTCGCGCCAACGGCGGGTACCGACGGGGCCACGGCCCGTTCTCGCGATTCGACCGGATGGCGAAGCACGAGCGTTGCGACGATTCCAGCGCTGACGGCGACCGCCAACAGCGCCGTGGCGTGACGAGTGTGAATACGATCCCGGAGATCGCTCCACACACGGGGCGCTACGCCAGGCGACTGTCGCGAACCGCTGCCTCCCGCGACGCCAGCGCGTCGCGCATCCGAGAGCGACCGCACCGTCGTTCGACGCCCCTGCCGTATCGATGGCGCGGACGTTTGCGGAATCGGCGCCAACAGAATCGGTATGTGCCGCGTCGACCAGAGGTCTCGCGCACGTTGGATCTCATCATCGTTCACGCCGCGAGCGGGGCGAACGAACGCTGATCTCAGGCGGTTTTCCAGGTTGCGACGCTCGACGACCATTGCGCGGCACTCGGCGCAATCCGCGAGGTGCGGCTCGTACTCGCAACAGGTCGCAGCGTCCTGCACCGCATAGGCATCGAGGAAGCGTTCGATGTCCTCAGGTCGGAGATGCCTACTCACGCGACACCTCGATCGTTCGCCGAACCTGCTGCAGACCGCGACAGTAGCGCGTGTACGACGCACCCACCGAGATCTCGAGCCACTCGGCGATTTCCTCGTGCGTCAACCCAACGATGGCGCGCAGGAACACGACCTCACGCAACGATTCGGGAAGTGCGTAGAAGGCGCTGCGCATGATGCCGAATCGCTCGTCCAGCTCCGAGTCGTCCTCACCGGTGATCGCTGCGTGCCAGGCCGGATCGTTCAACGACGACGTCGCACTGACCTGCTGGAGCCGTTCATCCGTTCGTCGATCCGAACGTAGTCGCATGAGTGCCGCGTGTGCGGCGACGCGACGAAGCCACGCTTCGAAGTTGTTGTGTTGATAGCGACGGAGCGCGCGCGGGAGCCCCAGGAAAACAGTTTGCGTGACGTCGTCGGCGTCTGAGGCGGAGGCCAAAAGCGGATAAACGACGTCGCGAACCATCGGCTTATACGCTCGGTAAATCAGTTCGAGCGCATGCTGCTCGTCGGGGTTGAGAACGTCGACGGCCCGTTCGGACGAACGCAGGAGATCGATCGCGGCACGCATGGCATGCGGGCTGTCTACGCTACTGCCGGGCTTGTGCGCGCCTACCGATTGTGCCGCTGGGCCGAGTACGATCGACATCGACTGGGTGGGTCGAGGGGCAGAAGAAGCGGACGAGCGAGCTATGATCAAACGGTTTCCAAAATTTCTAATGCCGCAGCGCGGAGAAATCTTACGTCCTACCGCCGCTGTGCCGCCATACCCTCGAGTGATTGCGGATCTTCTGGGTCCGGTATCAATGACCGACCCTTGGCTGGTGCGGGGATATCACCCGACATGCATCGGACCGATGCCGAACGGGGAACGCGACGTACTAGGATCGACGGATGCTCGCCGCCATTCGCTCTGCCGCTGTACTCGGGATCGACGCGTACGACGTGGGCGTCGAGGTCGACGTCGCCCCAGGACTTCCGCATTGGACACTCGTGGGTTTGCCTGCCGGAGAGGTCAAGGAAAGTCGCGAACGCGTGTCTGCCGCACTCGCGAATTCTGGATTCGTCCTGCCGCCGCGGCGAATTACGGTTAGCCTGTCGCCCGGCGACACGCGCAAAGCGGGAACTGGTTTCGATTTGCCAATCGCCGTCGCGCTCCTCACCGCACTCGGCGTCGTGCGTCCCGAGTCGGTCGAAGGATTGGTCTTCCTCGGAGAACTCGGTCTCGATGGATCGATCCGCGCAGTGCGTGGCGTGCTGTCGGTGGCGCGACATCTCGCCGGTCGATCGAGCGTGCGCGCGTTCGTCGTCCCGCCGGCCAACGTCAGCGAGGCCGCCTTGGTTCGTTCGGTGCCGCTCGCCGGGCCCAGCTCATTGTTCGAGTTGATACAAGGACTGCAGTGTGGCGCACTGGCGCCGGCCGAGGCGGCATCGCGTACTGCGCCGACGGACGACAGTGCTGATTTCGCCGATGTCGTCGGACAGGATACGGCCAAGCGCGCGTTGGAGATCGCTGCCGCCGGCGGGCACGCGTGTCTCCTGGTTGGGCCTCCCGGTGCAGGGAAGACAATGCTCGCACGCCGAATGCCGTCGATACTGCCGGCGCTGACGGAGGACGAAGCGCTCGAGGTCACGGCGATTCACTCGGTTGCGGGATTGCTCACGTCGTCGGCGGCGTGCCTCACCGCGCGCCCCTTCCGCGCACCGCACCATTCGATTTCGTCTCCGGGACTCGTGGGCGGTGGGGGAGTGCCCAGGCCGGGCGAAGTCAGCTTGGCGCACCACGGCGTCTTGTTTCTCGATGAGCTGTTAGAGTTTCCTCGCGGTGCGCTGGAGTCACTCCGGCAGCCGCTTGAGGACGGGCGAGTCGTGATCGCACGGGCGGCGTCGAGCGTGAGCTTTCCAGCGCGGTTTTCGCTGGTTGCGGCGATGAATCCGTGTCCGTGCGGCAACGCGGGCGAGCCGACACGCGTGTGCACCTGCGCCGAGTCGGAGATCGTGCGGTATCGATCACGGCTCTCAGGTCCGCTCGCCGATCGGATCGACATGCACGTGACGCTCGGCGCGGTGGCGCCGGCGTCGCTCAACCGATCGAGCGACGGAGAATCGTCATTGGCAATCCGGGCGCGCGTCGAAGCGAGCCGCGTGATTCAGCGGCAGCGATACGCGGGCGTTGCCGGCGTTGGGTGTAACGCGCACGCGGCGGGACGATTGTTGCTGTCGCGCGGCCGCATCGATGAGGAGGCGCGCACGCTCCTCACCGGTGCGATGGAATCACTCAAACTCTCGGCGCGCGGCTATCATCGCGTACTTCGGGTGGCGCGGACGATTGCGGATCTGTCAAGCAGCGCCGCTGTTGGCGCCGTTCACGTCGCTGAAGCGTTGCGATATCGTCCGTCGTAGGACGAGTCTCGTTAGTCCGATCTCAGCACGGCAAGCGGATCGCCCTTCGCCGCTCGACGCGCCGGCACGTAACAGGACGCGATGGCAATCCCGGCCAGGATCAGAGGCAGCGACACGAACACGACGGGATCCGTAGCACTCACATCATAGAGCAAACTCTGAAGCCAACGCGTCGCACCGAGCGCGCCGGCCACGCCGAGCACCATCCCGAGCCCCGCGAGCAACGCTCCCTCGCGCAGCACGAGTCGCACGAGCGCGGACGGCTCGGCGCCGATGGCCATTCGGATGCCGAACTCACGGGTGCGGTTCGCGACATGCAGCGACATCACTCCGTAGATGCCGACGCCCGCGAGCACCATCGCCAACAGCGCGAATCCGCCGAGTAGAATCTTCGTCAGTCGCCGCGTCGCAAACGAGTCGTCGACGATCGACGAGAACGACCTGACGCTGGCAAACGGAATCGCGGGATCGATTTGTGAGACCGCGCGTTCTACCGCGGGTATCACACTCGACGGATCGCCGCGGGTGTGAATGGCAAGCGAAAGCGGATTGCCACCCGTTTGTGGAAGGCTGTTGTAGAGGTGCGGCTCCACATCCTTCGTCGCGTCGCCGTCACGGATCGCCCCCGCAACGCCGATGATCGTAAACCACGTCGTATCACCCGTCACACGAATGCGCCGCCCTAACGCTGCAGCGCCGGACCAATAGCGCTTCGCAAGCGTCTGATCGACGATCGCGACGGGAAGGCTCGCCGAGTCGTCGGCGGCTGTGAAGTCGCGACCGTACAAGAGCGGAATTCCGACGAGCGAGAAGTATCCCGGGCTTACCGGCGTCTGATAGATCTGATCTTCGTTACCCGACGCCGGAATCGGCCTGCCCTCGATGAGATAGCCGTCGTAGTTGTTGTCCTCGCCGAATGGCAGTGAGCCCGTGAGTGCCGCGGCGTCTACGCCGGGAACGGCGCGAACTTGTGGCAGCACGGAGTTCACGAACGCATTCGTCGCAGCCGCAGAACTGGCGATCCGCGCCGGTAGCGGGAGTGCGATCGACGTAACCCCGTCGGTGCGAAAGCCGAAGTCGACGTGCGTCAGTCGCTGGAAGCTCTTGAGCACGAGCCCCGCGGCGATGAGCAGCACAACAGAGAGCGACAGTTGAACGACGACGAGTCCGTTGTTGAGGCGACGCGTTCCGCGGTGTGAGCTCTCTCGCTGCCCTGCCGTGAGATCGGACGAGAGGCGCGATCGTGCGGCGTGCAGCGCCGGAAGCAATCCAAATAGGACGCCGCTCGCTACCGAAATCAGCAGCGTAAATGCCAGCACGCGTCCGTCGATCGTGACCTCGTCGATGCGCGGAAGCGCCGCGAGCGTCGAATGGGTGAACACGCGGAGGCCGGCAAATGCCAGAGCGACGCCAATGATAGCACCGAGGAGCGCGAGCGTGAGGCTCTCCGTAAGCAACTGGCGAACAAGGCGACCGCCTGTCGCGCCCAGCGCCGTGCGTAGGCTGATTTCGCGGCTGCGCCCGGCGGCACGGCTGGACAATAGTGTCGCGACGTTCGCGACGGCGATCAGCAGAATGAGCGAGACTGCCGCGAGCAGAACTGTCAGCGGCCGGGTGCTTCGTCCGGTGAGGGCTTCCTGCATCGGCCGCAGGATGGTCTTCATCTTCGTCTTGCTTGGATCTATGCCGTTGACGGTCGGCGTCTGTCGGGCCCAATCCCACATGATTGCCGTCGTCTGGCGCTCGGCGTGCTCGATCGAGATGCCTGGCTTGAGGAGGCCAAGGCCGCTATTGAAGAATCCATATCGCCGATTGGGATCGAGTCCCATCGGCAGCCAGGCCTTTACTTCTGGCCGCGGAAATGCGAACCCGGCCGGCATCACGCCGATGATCGTCATTGGTTTGCCGTCGACGTCCAACGTGGTGCCAACGATCGACGGGTTGCCGCCAAAGCGCGTTTGCCACGTCGCGTAGCTGAGCACGACTACGTTGTTTTGACCGGGCTTGTCCTCCTCTTGCGTGAACGCGCGGCCGATCGCCGGATTCACGCCGACGACTTTGAAGAACTCTGATGTCGCCCAGACGACAGCTAGCCGTTCAGGACCACGATCGCCGCGAATCGTGATGCTGCTGACACGGTAGCCGGCGAACGCCTCGAAATCCGTGGAGCGATCGTGATAGAGCGCGAGGTTTTGTTGGCTGACGCCCCACGTATCCAGGCCCTTCTCGGGATAGGACTGAATGAGTCGGATCAGCCGGTCGGCATGCGGGTACGGCAGCGGTCGCAGCAGGATACCGTTGACGAGCGTGAACATGGCTGACGTCGCACCGATCCCGAGCGCGAGCGTCAACGTCGCCACCGTGGTGAACGCGGGCATGCGGCGCATGGTGCGCAGCGAGAAGCGAAGGTCTGCCCAGACAGATTCGATCCATTCCATGGTGCGCAGCTCCCGTGCGTATTGCCGATCGATGGTGAGTAGCTCGTCGCGTACACGTGTCGTGTCGCCAAAGCGCTCGTGGGCGTGCGCGTGCGCGGCTTCGTCGGTCAATCCTGCGTCGCGCAGCTTCTCTTTGCGCATCGCGAGATGGAATGCGAGCTCGTCGTCGACGTCGCGCTCGACCGAGCGCTTGCCGATGGACAGCCGAAGTAGCCGTCGCCAACCTGGAGTGAGGCTCATACGGTCTCCGCCGACGTCCGCTTGAGCGCGACGGCGATCGCTGCAGCGTGTCGATGCCAGATGGTGGCCTCGGCGCGATATCGCGTGCGGCCGGCGGCCGTCAACTTGTAGAACTTCGCGCGCCGATTGTTGTCCGATATGCCCCATTCCGCATTGATCCAGCCGCGTCGCTCGAGGCGGTGGAGCGCGGGATATAGCGTGCCCTCTTCGAGGAGGAGCAGGGCGTCGGTCGCGGACTCGACCCATTCGCTGATGGCATAGCCGTGCATCGGCCCCCAGGAGAGGGCCTTGAGGACCAGCAGATCGAGACTCGAGCGGAGCAGATCGATTTCGGCGTCGGCCATTGGCGTGGGCGAAGGAGTCTTACCCTTGTGACACAAGGGATGGTTAAACCGTTCACCCTTGCGTCGCAAGGGGAGTCGCCGCGGTGACGAGTGCCGATTTCTGTCGCCGTCGATCGCCTTTGATGCGCATCGCACAACTCGAGCACGAGGTCACGCGCTGTCATCGACGGCCCGGCACCTACCCCCGACGGGTGCTGCCTCGGGATTGAGGGACAGATGCGGATGTCCAAGTCGGATCCGTGTGTCCGTAACGGAGGCGACGAGCGGCTAAAGGGGTATGGGCGATCGGCGACGCATGGCGCCCAAGAGACGCCCGAGCCGACGGCAAAAGCCGAACTCGGAGCGGAAACCTCGGCCCGACTTCAGGTTCGAGCCGAACGTCAACCGACTGCGGGAGATCGTCCCGACGGGCGTGGTCGCCGCGCAAAGGACCCGAGGCTGCGCCATCGGAGCCCGTCGCCGGCGATTCGCGTGCGCGGTTCGCAGTCGATCGCCGCCAGAACGGTACCTTGATCCGCTCTACATCGTCGACGGCATACTAGTAAACACGCTGGGAGCGCGGAGGCGCGATGGGTCCTCGTTGTGCGGCCTTAATTGATTGCTAAATCAGCGCAACTCAACGCCTTCGGCTTCATCTACACGACGCCGTTGTCGGCGCACCCGACACCGGTACAAGTGTGGCTACGCGACGCGGGGTACGTCACCGGTAACAACTGGGAGAACGACTTCTACTACAACGTCGGCGCGCTCCGTCAGCAAGAAGCTCGATTTTGTGTTCATTTCGCTCTGATCATGAGCGGAAACAGCCCGCGCGCCCACGTTTCGGGTCTCGAATCCAGGCCGCTTTCGGAAGAAATGACTGAACTGCACCACGACTCACTACGAGAGTTGACCAATCGCCGGAAGTTGGAGTTAGCGGAAATAGGAGGGGCATGGCGATGATGCCTCTTCCAAAACCAACGCGGCGCCTAGGAAGAATCCTAAGCGCCGCGAAGTGGATCTCCCTTGTCACTCGAGACTCCGCGGGAACGGAGCGACGAGCTAGCCCAGATGGGCGAGGAGCGTGATATGGATGGGTAAACGCCGGAGGCGACGCAAGACCCTCCGCATAAGAAACGCACCGAGACCCCAAATCGGTCACTCGGCTGGCGTTCGCCCCCTAAAGGGGTCGTCCGGAGGCTGGTCCGAAATGGTCAGACTGTTCGGGCTACTGCTGGAAATCGTGCTCGTCATTCTTCGACTGCAGTAGGACGAGCTTCGATTGATGTGAGACGCGTGGGGCAGACGCCGTCGAGCGCGCGATGGCGGCGTCTGCCTGTGCGTCGACCAACGACGTAGAGACAAACATGCATCGCCAGAAACACCGCGAGTGGCTCGCACGATTCTGAGCTAGTCGGCCGCGATGCTTGAGAGCGCGTGGGCCGGCGCCACCCTATTTCTATCGAGGCCGGATGATCGGCAACGATCCATTTGGAGCCCTTGAGCTGCGAAAGCGGAGATTGAATTAGAGTAGTCTAATCCTTTGCCACGAAACCTTCCCTCTGCCAACTCGAGACTGAATGACCGTCCCGATTTGCCCGAGTCACTAGAATGGGCACGAGGGAGAAGCCTTTGCCTATCCCGAGGCCGGCAGGCCGCCTTAGGGTTGCGCCCGGCCGACTGCCGCGTAAGATCACCGCGTGGGCGATGAGTTTTCTGCCATCTGCGAGGCAGGCTCCCAAGACCGGTGAACTACGATGAAACGGCTCGGACGCTGGTGGATTGCTGCGCTTCCCGTTGCGCTCGTCGTCCTCTCGGGCGCCATCTGGATCGAACGCCGGTCGGGCGCGACGTCGGAGACCGAAGCGCACGTCGTTCACCCGGAGAAACGCGCCAACTTCGCCGTCAGCGTTACCACGACGGGTGAGTTGCGAGCGAGCAAGTTCGTTCAGATCACCGGTCCGAGCTCGCAAGAGTCGCAGGTCTTCCAAACGAAGATCACCTGGCTGATTCCCGAAGGCACGACCGTGAAGGAAGGCGACCGCGTCGCTGAGCTCGACCGAGCGCCGGCAGAAAGTCGGCGACAGGCAGTCAAGCTCGAACTCCAAAAAGCCGAAGGTGAATTCACGAATGCGGTGCTCGATTCGGCGCTGACGCTCGCGCAGGCGCGCGAAGACGTGCGCACCGCTGAGTACACACTCGAAGAGAAGCGGCTACTTCGCGCGCAGGCGGAGTACGAGGCACCGACGATCAAGCGACAGGCGCAGATTGATTTCGAACGCGCGGGGCGCGCGCACGAGCAGTCGAAGAAAACGCTCGAGACAAAGCGCCAACAAGCGGTCGCCAAGCTTGGCGTATCGGCGGCGAATCTCGAACGGTCGAAGCACAATCTCGAGGCGGTCGAGCAGGCCATCAGCGAGTTCACCGTGAACGCCCCGAGTGAAGGGATGGTGATCTACCTTCGCGAGTACGGCGGCCGGAGAAAGGGCGTCGGCTCGAACTACTATGTCTTCGATCCAGTCGTCGCCACGCTTCCCGATCTCACGGAAATGCAGTCGCTGACGTACGTGAACGAAGTCGACATCCATCGCATTGCGGTAGGCCAGCCGGTCGAAGTTTCGCTCGACGCCGAGCCGGGAAAACGGCTACAAGGACGCGTGGTGTCGGTCGCGAACGTCGGCGAGCAACACCCCAACGAAGATGCCAAGGTGTTCGAGGTCGTTGTCGATATTGCCAAAGCCGATACGACGCTTCGGCCGGGCATGACGACAGCGAACACGATTCGTGTGCAGACGGCGCCCAACGTGCTTGCCATTCCGCTGCGCGCAGTGACGCTCGACGGCGGGTTCGCCTATGTCTTCAAGGAGTCGGGCAGCGGCATCGTGCGACAGATGATCGAACTCGGCGCCACGAGTAGCACAGAAGTGGTCGTCAAACGCGGACTCGCAGAAACGGATCGCGTCCTGCTCGATGCTCCACCGAAAGACAAAGTGGTGCAGACAGTGCGACTCGCCGGCGCTGCTAGTCGATAGCTAGCCGGTAGCCCAGTCCGCGCACCGTCTCGAGCGCGTCGCCAAGGCCGATTGCCGCGAGGCGCTTGCGCAGTGTGAAGACATACACCGCCAGAGCGTTGTCACGTTCTGCCGCCGAGATCTGATCGCGTGGCCACGCGCGGGCGATCAGATGCGCGCGGGACACCGGTTGCCCATTTCCTTCGAGCAATCCGCCCAGTAATCGCAATTCGGTTCGTGAGATCGAAACGCGATTGCGGCCGCTGGAAATGGTGGCGCGCGACCAATCGACGACGAATTTGCCGCCGACCCGCTCCTCTTCGTACTGGTGCGGATCGATCGCGAGACGGACGCGGAGCGAGAGGCTGCCGTCTGCCGTCACGAGAACGTACTGATCGACGCCGCTCGTCACGGCGCGAATGAGTCGCTCGGCCGTGCGCGGCGAGAGGACGATTGTCGCGGCCAGCGATCGACTCTCGGCGGTGGCAGTGTTGCGCCGCCGCTGAAAATCGCGACCAGTAAGATGCTCTCTGATCGCGCCGATCTTGGCCGCTGAGCCCCTAGCCATGGGTTGGATGTCTATGCACCCAAGCACGATGGCTCGGCCGCCTAGGATCGTGGGTTACAGGAGGTGCAACGTGACCCGGCCGCGGTGTCCGTCGTTGAGCCGGCGGCGGAGTGCACGTACAACGACCTCCACACCGCCGCGCTCGCGGATCTCGCTCGCGCGGTAACCCGTGTACCGCTTCATCGCGTTACGTAGCGATGTGTCCGACGGATAGGACAGCTCGATGGCGATCGTCTCGATGCTGGATACGGTCGTCTCGAGTAAGTGCGCAACGACAGCGAGACGCGTCCACGTCACCAGCTCCGCCGGGGCGACGAACACCTCGCGTTCGCAGCGATTGAATAGCGTTTTGCGATGAACGCGCAGTGCGGTCGCGAGCGTCGGCACGTTGGTCACGTCGCCGGGAGCCGCGAGCACCGCTTCAACCATTGGATGCAGCGACGCGGGGACCACGGGTGACAACTGATGCATCACCCATTCGGCACCGCAGTGGCGGCGTGCGGCATCGAGCACTGCGCGAAAGGCGACGCCGCTATCATCGATGCCGCTGAACACGAACTGATGGGCTCCGGCTGCGGCGAGCGTGCGAATGTCCGCGGCGTATTCTGAACCGGCCTGGCAGTACGCGACGATAGCGATGCGAGGACGCTCGGCGACGAGTTCGCGAATCAATCCCGATGCGTCTGCGCCCGTGGCGTCGTGCGGCGGCAGCACGATGACGTCGACATGATCGATCGTCGACCGGAGGGTGCGGCGCAACTGATCGAAGGAGTCGACGCTACGAAGATTGGCGCGGCCACGCGTCGCGTCGCTGAGGCGCGCGCGCTGCTGCACGGAGATCGCGCAAGCGATCACCGTGACGGTGTGTGGTGTGAACGACGGGATGCTCTGTAACCCGCCCGCACTACTCATGACCGATCACCAATTCGCGAATGATGTACAGCGATTCCGCACAGTGCTCTATGACGACGCGACCGCCAAAGCGACGTGCTCCGGCATTTGCGTCGGTTCCAACCACGCGACGTGACTCGCAACAATGGCCGCTTCTTTCGTCAGCACCTGGCGTGTCGCCGCTCGTTTTGCCGGCGCCGCCAACACCATGGATTCGGCTCGAAATGCTACTTCGTGGAAGTCGTGCACTCGTGCGATCTGAATTGCCGCAACGCGCAAACGCTCCGCATCTTGCAAGCGTCCGATGTGATGCAATCCGATGGCAGTTTCGAGCAGCGCCGATGCCAGCGAATATCGCGGCACGCTCGACCTTCCGATGCGCTCGACCTCGGCCGCCGCCCACTCGACGAGGTGCGGCTGCGCGGTGATGCCACCGGCGAGCGCTAATCCGCTCAACGCTGGAAGAATGATCTGTGGCGGCAACGGACGCGTGACCACTGCCGCGAATCCGGCGCGTGCTTCAGCGAAGTGTCCCGCTTCGAAGAGAAGTTGGCCGAGGTTCTGGAGCACCTCACCCTCATCGACTTGATCGCCAAGCGATGCCTTGTACGCTTTCCATCCGTAAATCAGACCATCGTCGAAGCGACCGGTTGCACCAAGCGAAACCATGATGCCGACCTGCGCATCGCGGGTCAGCTTTCTGAGACCAGCGGTTTCGGCGATACGCGCCGCGCGGTCGGACAATCGAAACATCTCTGGATAGTTGCCGCGCATTTGTGCGAGCGCGCTGAGGCCCAGCCATCCTCGCACTCGTAGCTCGATGTTCTTCGACTGACGGCCAAGGCGAACGATATGCCGTGAGTGTTCGGCGGCCTCGTCGATCATGCCCATCTTTCGAAACACACGCGCGCGCTGAGCGACGACTCGGCCGCGCTGAACGATGCTCAGCGAAACGTCGGCGGCCAACAGCGCATCGAGCATAGCGCCAGCGGTGTTCAGCGCACCGGCGCGATCGACGTTGCCCGCGAGCAGCATGATCGCTTCCGTGGGCGTGCGGTCGCTCTCCTGCCACTCTCGATCGCCGAGTCGTCCGAGTTCTTCGTCGCCAATGATTTCTCTGGCGAACTCAATCGCGTCGACCAGAAGGCGGCTGCGATCTGGTTCGGGCAACAGCGCCGCGTGTTCGAGGAGAGACGCGACGGCAACCCACGCGCCGTCATGCGGGCCGAACGCGTCGTCGCGATTGGCGAGATCGGCGCGATAGGCCGCCGTGGCGGACCGAGGAGCAACGACGGGAAACGCGGAGTCGCGAGGCGTTGTCATGGGGAGTTGCTGCGTCCGACTTTCTCCAGCGCCTGTTTCGCTGGACCGTAGGTTGGATCGATTGCGAGTGCTCGTCGGAACAGCTGCGCTGCCTCGGGCTCGTGCCCCGCCGCAGCCTTGATGATTCCGAGTCGTGTGATCGCTTCGAGGTTCGAAGGTTCGAGTTGCACGGCGCGAGTGAAGTAGCCGTCGGCGGCCGCAACATTCTGGAGCGCCATCATCGCGCGCCCGAGCTGAATAAAGATCTTGGCGTCGCCGTTGGCCAGAGTCGCGGCGCGATTCGCGGCGGCCATCGCCTCATCGCCCCGACCGACCTGTGCCGCGGTGACGCTCAGCAAACCATAAAGCGCACCGCTGGCCGGCCCTCGGGTGGCGGTCTCGAGGTATCCTATTGCCTCGTCTGGGCGACCTTGATCGACGAGGGCCGCGCCGACGAAGGCGGCGGCATCAAAGCGCCGGGGATTCAGGGCGACGGCGCGCCGCAGAGCGGACGTCGCGTCGTCGCCCCGGCCGACCATGATGTACGCTTGCGCGAGTGTGGCCAGTGCATCGTCCGTCGGAAAGGACCCAACCACCTTTTCGAGGAGTGGAATCGCATGCTGCGGATCGCCGAGCTTGAGCAGCACGCCGCCGAGTCGTTCGGTGGCGTTGACGTCCTCAGCATTGATCGTCAGCGCGTGCTCGAGGAGCGTTCGCGACTCGGCGAATCGCCCTTGCTCCATTTCGATTTCGGCGAGATTTGTCCACGCGGTGCTGTAGGTCGAGTCTATTGCGATTGCCTGGCGAAGAATGCCAGCCGCCTCGCCGCTCCGTGACGTATCGGACTTCAGGACGACCGCGGCGAGGTTGTCGTAGGCGCGCGGATTGGACGGTACTTTCGCCACGGCGTCCCGCCAGAGGCCCTCAGGGTTCTCATACAGCGCGCTGCGCCGGGCCGTGACAACCACGAGTAGGCCGAAAATGCCGCCGAGGATCCATCGGCGATCGCGAGTTGTGATGAGGAGCCAGGCAATCGCCGTCACTCCGGCGGCAAACGCAATCTGCAGGAGAACGGCCAGACCTTGGCTTCCGAGGCGTTGAGAGATCTGTAGTGCCGACCAACGCGATGCGAATACGTAGATCGCCGCGACGACCGCGAGCGTCGCGATTAGAAGCCTTTGACTGTGCTCAGACGTTTCTTTCGCCAGGCGCCGTCGCAGCCACTCGACACCCACCACGAGCGTCACCAGCACGGGTGCAAGCGCGAGGTAGATGCGTCGCTCGGCTGCGATCTCCGTGCGAATAGGGACGATACTCGACGACGGCGCGAGGGCCATGAAGAACAGAGTCCCAAGGAAACCAAGCCACGGGAATCGAATCCATGCGACGATGGTGCCGATACCAAGTGCGGTCAGCGCGAGCAGACCGGGGATGCCGCGTAGGTCGCGAACGGGTGCCGTGCCGTAATCGAATGTTAGCTCCGCTGGCCAGAACGCGAGTTTGAGATAATGCGCAATGGCCCAACCTTGGCTGTACAGATACTCATACCAACGCAATCCAAGGTTGAATCCGACGGTGTCCGTTCTTGCGCCGCTTGATACAGACACCGCGAGCGGGATCAAGGTGAGGATCAGCGCGGCGTAGAACAGCGCGCGTCCGGTATCGAGGCGCCACGCCTCCTTCCATGAGGAGAACCTGAAGGCGCGATCGTAGAGCATCACGGCGAACGGCGCGCTGACCATCACTTCTTTGCTCCACATTCCGACGAGGCATGCCGCGACCGCGACAACGTACCAGAGACGTGTCGAACGAGGCGAGCCGGCGTCCCACGCGCGGATGGATGCGTACAGTGTCGCGAGATAGCAGCCCGACACGAGCAGCTCGGTTCGTTGGACGACGTAGTCGACCGCCTCGGTTTGCAACGGATGCAGGAGCCAGAGCGCGGTGACGACGAACGCAATCGTATCGGCAGAGTCGGCCCATGCCGACACGCTGCGCCCGAACCGCATCGTGCGCCGGATGATGCCGAGCAGCAGCAGTCCGTTGAGAACGTGGATCAGCAGGTTGACCGCATGATACCCGACCGTCTTGTACGGATCCGGCTGACCCGGCGTCTGGTCGACGCCGAGCAGATTGTTGAGTGCGTAGTTCGCGGCCAACGAATAGTTCACGGCGGGCCTGCCGGAAACCGCGATGCCGGCTGGCGGATGCAGCGGGATGGATGGCGGCCAGAGTCGTTCGATCGTTGGATTGCGATCGATGCTCGCGGTGTCGTCGAACTGGAAGGGAGCGCGGAACGCCGCGGCGAACGCGAGCACCGTCACGATGATGAGCGCGAAGAGCTGCCACGCCGGAATCCGCGGCACGACTATCGACGGTGCGGCGGATTCGAGGTTGGTCGCTCGCGCGGCCTTGGTTGCACTTCGACGTTCGCGTGGCTTTGCGGCTTTTGCTGCTCGAGCCATCGACTACGGTGTCTGGGTCAGCGCCATCACGGCGTAGGCCGTAGCAGCGTCGCTCATGAATTTACCGACGTCGGTGGAGATGTCGCGCGTCTTGTTCAATGACGATGCGACCCACATGCCGGTGGCTGCATCTTGGTGCCCGGTGAGCCACGCGATCCCTGATCGAACGTGCGGATCGTCGCGCGATACGCCGGCGCGTTCCAACGCGAGAAGCACGAGCGCCGTCGCGTAACCGTCGCTCTTGCCTTCGGCCGGCGTGCCATCACCACGCTTGAACGGCCCGAGCGACGGTGTGCTCCAGCCGCCGTCCTCACCCTGCGCGGAGAACGTTGCATCCAGAATGGCTTGCTTCTGCGCGGGCGTCACGACGCCGGATAGCTGACCGGAGGCCCAGAGCACCATCACGCGATTGAACAGCTGAGCACTGTCAGCGCCGCGCTGCAGATAACCGCGGAGAGCATCCACGCGTTCTTGAATGTCGGCGGTAGACGCGTATCCGCCCGGTGCACTGCCAACGGCGATGGCGGCGAGTGTTGCGCCGAAATACGCAGAACCATTCGCCTCCCACGGCTCGTTGTGAAAGTTGAGCCATGCCCAGCCGCCCTTCTGCGCGCCGTTTCGAAATTGCAACGACCAGAGATTCGTGAAGGCCTGCCGCGCGTCGTCGCTCAGCGCGCCGGCCTCGGCGTCGCGCCGAGAGAGAATGAGGGCGTTGAGAATGGCTTCGGTCCCGCGAGACTCGCTCGTTTTCGGAAGCCCTGTGGTCTGATCTGGATAAAACGGATCGACCTCCTTCCAGAGCCAGACGCGCTTTACAACATTCTCAATCAGCCGCCGTTCTGGGGCAGGGAGGTCACGTTCGCCGAGCGTGGCGCGGAGAGCGGGCCGAGCCAGTGCGTATGGCAGCGCGGTGTGGCAGGAGACGCACGAAGTGCCGTGATCGCGCGTCGCGGTCGGCCAGCGAAGCCACCAGGCCATTCTCGCGTCGAGATAGGTCGCTGCGGCTCGCGGGTTCCACGATGGCGCTGGTCGACGCGCCGCCACCAGCGTCGTGGCGAAACACGCGGTGGCTGCGAGAATCCCAATTCGGAGATGGCGGCGACGACGCGGCATTCGTTGGCGTGGTTCCAGGACCGGCGAGGAGGAGACGAACGACCCACGCCGGGGAACGTGCGGCTCTGTCGCCGCCGTCGTCAAGTTGTTTTGTGCTTACGGCGGCAAGATCTCGAATTCGCGAGTGGCGGACGCGGTCTGGCCGGCGCGCGTGACGCTCACCGTCAGCGTGTATTTGTCCGGGACCAGGCGCGACAGATCGATCGCGACGTTGCGGCCTTGAATCGGGTCCGGACCCTTGAGTGATGTGGTCACGAAGCCGGGCTGTGGTTCGCGCCAGCGCACGGTCACCGTGCTGCTGGTCGCGCCAACCATGTGCAGCGCGCGTCCCAATCGGCGCAACGCGTTCGGCGAGTCGCGCCGCTCCACGGCGAGCGCGACATCGACGCTGTCGCCGCTCGGAATCCCGTACGTTTCCCAGTAGACGCCCACGCGTTGCATGTTGCGAAGACGGGTGCTGCCGAGCATTTGCGAAAGGGCCGTCGCGGGATCGGAGTCAGGAAGACCGCCCGATCGAACCGGCTGCATGAGGATCGGCGCCGAGATGGCGATGTCGCCCTTGGCCATCACGGACAGCGGCAACGGCGGTTCGACGCCGTACCGAGTCCGCGCCGTCGACGAGCGCTCCTCGGTGGCCCGAACCTCGAGACCGACGATCGTCGGCCGGGACGGGATCTGCGTTCGCCACACGGCGGTGCCGTCGAGCGAAACGGTTTGTGTCGTGATCCGAATGGAATCCGGAGTCGGCGTGACGACGAGCGAACCTTGCGCGGTGCGAACGCCGTTACGGGCGAGACCGGTTCGCGAGAGGTCTGTCGCGACGGCGAGTTCCAGACCGTCGTGCCGACGGAGAAACGCCGTCTGTTGATCGTCGATCGGCACGAGGCTGCCGGCGTCGCGTGCATAGTGCTCTTGCGGCCACCACCCGAGGTTCGGTCGATCGGGCTTCGGCGTTCCCGTCAGATTCCACGCGCCGGCTTGTGCGCGCCAGGGATCGCGGACGGCCGACCAATCAGGGAAGGTGTGGAACCGCGACTGCGAATACTCGATCGTCGTGAAAACGCCCAAACGCTGGATCGCTTCGTCGCGAACGCCGAGGTACCGATAGTGGCTCTGGTCGATTCCCGGACCTGCCCAAAAGGAATAGCTCGGCCAGCCATAGCGAACGATCATTTCGCGCAGCGCGTTTCCACCCTGACCTTCGCGCCAATTCCATCGCTCGGCAGGTTCGACCGCCGATCGAATCGTCGCCAGGACGAGACGCGAGTAATGCTCGGCGCGTCGCTCGTTCCCGGCTTCTGTGTACAACGGATCGGCCAGCCACCAGATGCGTGCGTTGAGCGTGTCGCGCGCTTCGCAGGGTACGGAGTTGTATGCACCCTGTGCTCGTTCGTCGAGCAGCAACGTGAGATTGGACCAACTGCATCGTTCGGCGGCGGGCATGGCCTTGAGCGAAACGTCGAAGGCCGAATCTGCCTTGGCTGTCTGGCCGCTATTGTAGAGCGTGTAACCGGCCAGCGCCGAGCACCACCATTTCGACGAGCGACACTCATCGGCGGCGCGTTGTGCGGCGTCCCAATCGCGCTGATCTACGGCGAAGCGAACGCGCTGCCCGGCGAGCCATGCGTCACCCGGGAGCTCACGCGCGGCACTTTCGAGATTGCTGATCAGTTCACCGCGGGCGAGCTGTGCTCCCGACTTGAGCGACCGGATCAATCCGTCGTCGATCGAGATGCGCTCGTCGCCAATACTCGACAACGCTTCCGACCATTCCGGACAAACGGCCCGCAGTGATCGGCGTCGCTCCGGAATGACGTTGGTCATGACGGGGAAGCCTTCGCGGCCGTCGGGATGACAGTGCAGGCGATTCATGCGATCTTGCGATGCACCGCGCATCAACCCCAATCCGGTCACGACGGGATTGGGATCGAAGAGGCCGCCTTCGATTCCGTGGCGCGCACCTTCGCTCGCCTCCCAATAGAAGCGCCAAACCCACACGAAGTCGCTGGCCTCTTGACGCAACCGACTGACGGTTGACACCGAGTCGTGAGCGGAGACAGCAGCGTGACGACTGGGAGTTCCAGCCGCGATCTGAAAAGCGAGAAGCACCACCAGCATTGGTACTAGTTACATCGGTGGGGCACCTCACTGGCCATGCGACCAAGGGTCAGCGAACCCTTTCGAGAATGTTCTACGTGTGCGGCACGATAGACGACAGGCGAGCACGCAACGCATCGACCTCTTCGCTCCGCATGCCGTAGCTGTGCGCGGCATCGGGAAAGCGTCGCGCACGCACATCATCCGCATATCGGCTCACCGCGTCGACGACATCACGCCGCAGCTCCGCGTACCGCTTCACGAATTTCGGAATGTGGCCGGCGGTCAATCCGAGCAAATCGTGCGTCACGAGCACCTGCCCGTCGGTCGACGCGCCCGCGCCGATGCCGATGGTTGGAATGCGAATGTGCGGTGCGAGTTCAGTCATCACTGGCGCGGGCACCGCTTCGAACACGATCGAGAAACAACCCGCCGCCTCGAGCGCGTTTGCGTCGCGCAGAAGCGTCATGGCATCGTCGGCCGATCGCGCCTCGACGTAGCCCGGTTGACCGGCGACGAGCTGCTGCGGTCGAAGCCCGACGTGTCCCATCACTGGCATGCCCGACGCGATCACCGCGCGCGCGCGCGACGCAGTGGCGTCGGCGCCTTCCATTTTTACGGCGTCGCACCCGATGTCGGCGAACTTCTGTGCGGTGGCGACTGCTTGCTCGTCAGAAGTCTCATACGTCCCGAAGGGGAGATCGCCAACGAGCATCGCTCCGGATAGCCCGCGTCGGACGGCACGCGTGAGCATGAGCATTTCATCAAGCGTGACGTCGCGAGTCGCGGGCAGGCCAAGCACGGTCATCGCCGCCGAGTCGCCGACGAGCACGATGTCCACGCCGGCGGCATCGAGCGCGCTCGCCGACGAAAAATCATAGCCCGTCGCCATGACGATAGGCCGGCCAGCCAGCTTGGCCGCGGCCAGGTCGGCGACACCAAAGCGTGGCGTCATGTCGCGGCGCCGCGCACCGCGACGAGAGCGTTGTCTATGAGCCGAACGCCGCCGACGCGAGCCGCGATCGCGATCAGGACGTCGTTCTGAATCGACTGCACGGGGAGCAGATCAATCGACGACACGACGTCGCAGTACTCCGGCTCGATGCCCGCATCGGCCAGGCGCTGCTTCGCTGCCGCGGCCACCGCCGATGGGTTGCGTTCACCGGACGCGATCAGGCGCTCCGCTGTATCGAGCGCCTGCTTGATCGCCGGCGCCTGTGCACGAGCTGCAGCATCCAGCCGTACATTGCGACTCGACATCGCCAAACCGTCGGTCTCGCGCACGGTGGGGCATACCACGATCTCGACCGGAATTGCCAGGTCGCGAACCAGACGCTGAATCACGACGACCTGCTGCGCGTCCTTCTGTCCGAAATACGCGCGCGTCGGCTGAACGATGTTGAACAGCTTGCTCACCACGGTTGCCACGCCGTCAAAGTGCGATGCGCCGCGCGATTCACCTTCGAGCGGCTTGCTCACCTCGCGTACTCGAACCTCTGTCTGGAAGCCAGCCGGGTACATCTCTTCGACGGTTGGAGCGAACAACACGTCGGCGCGCTCCGAGTGTACGGCGGAGGTGTCGCGATCGAGGTCGCGCGGATACGCAGCGAGATCGCGTTGGTCGTTGAACTGAATGGGATTCACGAAAATCGACACCACGACGACGTCGACTTCGGCACGCGCGCGGCGAATTAGCGCGAGGTGACCTTCGTGCAGTGCACCCATCGTGGGAATGAAGCCGATCGTCCGGCCTGCCTGCCGCCGTTCGGCCAGCGCCGAACGAAGCGCAGCAATTGTCTCGACCGTTTGCATCTATTTGGTGTTCGATTGCGTTGCAGTTTGGCTTAGCGCGGACAGCGCGCGCGTTGCGTTCGCCAACGCGTCCCACACGGGAAGCGACTCTGGTGAATGCTCCGTGATTGCCGTGCGATGTTGCGCCACCGTAGCCTCGTCTCCTCGCGCGATCGGTCCCGTGAGCGCAGACGGTCCCGAGCGCGCCCAGTTTTCCACCGCCGATCGCACTAGCGGAATAAGGTAGTCGCGATCGACCCCGGCGAGTCCGATCAACTGCTCCGCGAGGCTGGCGACCGCAACCACGTTTCCGGCTGCAACGGCAGCAGCGGCGTGGTAGAGTGGCCTGAGCGCGTCGTCGACTTCGAACGCGCGCATACCGAGCGCACTCACGAGTTCGAGGCAGGCGGCGCGCGCGCGCTCCGTCGACGCGCTCACCGCGCAGCCAGCACCGGCGAAGGTCGTCGTTTCCTTGGTGACGGACAGCAGTGGGTGCATCGAAAAACCCTCATGCCCCGCGAGCGGTGCGAGCGTCAGCGCGCCGGAGCAATGCCCCACGAGTGGGCCGGGTGCGACCGCCGCGGCCGCGGTGGCGATTTGCGCGTCGGGAACGCAGAGCAGGACGACGTCAGCGTCTGAGATCGACTCGCCGCGACCGAGTGGTCCGACCACGAGTACACCCGCCGTGCGCAACGCCGAGGCAAGCGCCGTTCCCAGGCGTCCTCGGCCAACGATCGCGATCGTGTCGGCCATTTGCTACATCGCCAACTTGTTCGCCGCGTTGAGCGCGGCAACCTTGTAGCACTCGGCCAGCGTTGGGTAGTTGAACACAGTGGACAAAAAGTAATCGAGTCCGCCGCCGAGCCCGAGGACCGCCTGGCCGATGTGGAGCAACTCGGTCGCGCCGGTCCCGAGGATGTGTACGCCGAGCAGCCGACGATCTTCGCGGTGAAAGAGCATCTTGAAGAAGCCGCTGTCGTCGCCGAGGATTTGACCGCGCGCAATTTCGCGATACCGCGCAATGCCGACTTCGTACGGGACTTTCGCTTTGGTCAATTCGCTTTCTGTCTGCCCAACCATCGAGATCTCTGGAACTGCGTAGATCCCGATTGGAAAGTGCTGGGCCATTTTGGCCGCCGGTGCGCCGAGGGCATAGCAGGCGGCGAGCCGTCCCTGTTCGCTCGACGTTGCGGCGAGACTGGGATATCCAATGACGTCGCCGGCAGCAAAGATGTGCGGCACTGACGTCCTGAATTCCGCGTCGACGGCAATTCGTCCGCGATCATCGGCTTTGACTCCGGCGTTCTCGAGCGAGAGCTTGTCGGTCGCGCCCGTGCGGCCGACGGAGAACAGCGCCATGTCGGAGACGATTCGCTTGCCTGACTCGAGACGCAGCACGGCACGCCGCGGCGGTCCTTCGCTGATCTCGAGCGCTTCGACCGCCTCGCCAAAACGAAACGACACGTTCCGTTTGCGCATCTGATGGATGAGCTCATCGACGATCTCGGCGTCGATGAATTCGAGCGGACGATCGCGACGATCGACGACCGTGACTTCGACGCCGAGCGCGGCGAACATCGATGCGTATTCGATGCCGATCACGCCCGCACCGATCACGGCGAGCGAGCGGGGAAGGCGACGCAGACTGCCAATCTCGTCGCTCGTGATCACGCACTCGCCGTCGGACTGGACGTCTTTTGGAGCGACAGCCTTGGTTCCGCTGGCGATGAGCACATTGGCCGACGTGATTTCGCGCCATGGTTTGCCGTCTGGCCCAGCGATCCGCAATCGATGCGGGTCGGCGAACGAAGCTTCGCCGCACACAATGTCGACGCCGTTACGAGTGAGCTGATTCGTAATGACTGAACCTTCTCGCTCGATGACCTCGTCGACGCGCGCGAGTAGCTGCGTTGCCG
Source organism: Leucogemmata humicola (assembly GCF_055379415.1). NCBI lineage: Bacteria > Pseudomonadati > Gemmatimonadota > Gemmatimonadia > Gemmatimonadales > Gemmatimonadaceae > Leucogemmata > Leucogemmata humicola. The sequence goes on along the minus strand of NZ_AP040875.1, from coordinate 3,795,999 downwards.
TTGGTCGCTGCAGCGCGCGATTCGCCGAGATGTCACTCGACGCCGGCAGCGCGAGTGTGAGCACGGCTTCCCGAAAGGTTTTGCTCGGAATCGTTCCGGTCGCGAGGCAAATGCCGCCAACGGAGGGGTGCCGCTCGATGATCGCGACGCGTTTGCCGAGCTTCGCGGCCTGCACGGCGCCGCGTTGGCCCGCGGGGCCGCTGCCAATGCACACTAGATCGTAGTCGAAAGCGTCACTCACGTGGTCACCCGAGTGTCTGTCGTTGCGTCAGCGAGAAAGGCCGCGGTCAACTCTGCGTCGCGGCCAAGGAGCGCGGTCGGTGTACATCCAACGATGTCCTGCGACTCATGAATCAGATGCGCCTGATCGTAGTAGCCTGCACGCGCGGCGATCGTACTCCACGATAATTTTGCGTTTGCGCGAGCGAGACTTAGTGCACGCTGAAAGCGCGCGATGCGCATCAGCTGCTTGGGTGCGAGACCAACGCCGTCGCGGAAGATCGACTGCACGCGACGGACGCTCAATCCGGCGCGGCGAGCGAGACCACGCACCGACATCGACTCACTCGATGTTTCGGACAGCGTCACGAGCGAGGGAAGCAGCTCATCGATCCGTCGCGCGCGTGTGGCTTGTCGAGTCAGCGCTCCGAGGACCGCGTCGAGCTGTGCGTCATCGGTCGGATGGTTGGCGAGATCGGCGAACTCTCGATCGAGGCTCGGGCTCGCCTCGTCGAGCGAGAGAAAGCGATCTCTCAATTCGTTGCCAGACAGCCCGAGAAAGGCAGGCGCCGCCCAGGGATGGAATCGAATGCCCCACAAATCGATACGTCCGGACGGCTCGATTGTGACGGCGCGTGTGATCTGTCCTGCGACCAAGCGGCTTGTCTGGCGCTTCGCGTCGCCACTCGGCGCGTATCGCGAGAATGGGTCGCCGAGATTGAGTACGATCTCGACACAGCCGTCGGGAACGATTGGCTCCGGCGCGGTGACTGCCGGCTGATCGCCACGCAGCCGCCAGATGCAGCGGACGCTGCCCGCGAGGTGCTGAGGCGGAGGAGTTTCGCGATAGTCGAGTGTCTCGGACATTACGAGGTTCGCGTTTCTACAAGACAGGATCGCGAAAGACCGTCAGCTTGCATCCCACTCCCGTTGGACGAATATACGTGACATTCCCACCGCTGAGGGCCTTTGTGACGATTTGTCGATCGATTGTGCCAATACTGGCACTTGCTGCCAGCGCGCATGCCCAGACCATTGCCAAACCACCCAGCCCCAAAGAGGGCACGAGCGCCGTGCAGCAACTGAAATGGATGACAGGCTGCTGGCGTCGACAGACCGCTACGTCCACGATCGACGAGCAGTGGATGGCGCCGCGCGCGGGAATGATGCTCGGTGTTGGCCGAACCGTTCGAGGAGACAGCGTCGTTGCGGAATTCGAGCAGCTGCGTATCTCCCAGCGCGCCGGTCACGCCGTCTATCACGCCGAACCATCCGGGCAAACCCCGGCGGACTTCGAGGCCCAATCCACGAGCGACACCCTCGTGATCTTCGCGAATCCGACGCACGATTTTCCGCAGCGCGTCATCTACCGACGGCGCGGCGCAGACTCGCTACTCGCGCGGATCGAAGGGACGATGAACGGCCAGGTACGAGGGGTGGATTTTCCGTACATCCGCGTCGCCTGTACGTAGCTGTCGAACAGACAATCGCATCGCCCGCTCAAAAAGCCTTGAGCGCATCGGGGCCGGCGTGCTCGATTGCCCGCGCGAGAAATCCGGTGACGTTGGCCACGGCGAACGAAACACCCGAAAGATTCCGCTCCCGCGGCACGTTCGGAATTGGTCGCGGGTAGGGCGATGCGCAGAATGTAGGAACACCACCGTCGCGCGGATCGACATCGATCGCATCGCGGTCGATCGCCGCGTCGCTGGTTACCCCGGCAACGCCAGCCAATGTGCCCGGAAACCAATCGAGATCGTTCGCCCTACGCGCCGAGACGACGAGCGCCCCGCGCTCAGTTGCGTAAGCCACCGCGCCCGACAGTCGATCCGCGTGCATTGGATTCGCCGTGCCGAGGCTGAGGTTGATCAGCTGCGCGCCTTCATCGGCCGACCACTGAATCGCCCGAACGAGAACGTCGACGTTCGTCGTCAAATGCCGATGGAAGATCTTCGCCGCAATCAACTCGACTCCCGGTGCCTTTTCGCGAATCGCCGCGGCGACGGCGGTACCGTGGCCAATGCGATCGAGAAAATCATCTGCACCGTCGTCTTCGACAAACGACATTCCGCCGCGGACCCCGCCGACGTGTGGATGGTCGGCGTGAACGCCGCTGTCGAGCACAGCGACGACCACGCCCTGGCCGGTACGATTTGCGAATGGTGCATCAGCGAGACTGATTCGCACGCGGGTCAGCGCGTTTCCTGCAGCGCACCGCCAGCAAATAGGCCCGCGAACGACGAGCCGCCACGATCGAGCAGCACGTCGGCGGTGCCGTCTTCGACGAGCCTGCCGGCCTCGAGGACCACGACACGATCGGCGCGCCGCGCGAGCTCCAGTCGATGAGTGATGATGATCGTCGTGCGTCCGCGCATCACTGCTTCATAGCCCGCGGCCACCTGCGCTTCCGTCGCCGGATCCAGAGCACCGGTCGCTTCGTCGAGCACGAGCACCGCAGGGTCGGCGAGAAACGCGCGCGCGATGGCGAGGCGCTGGCGTTCTCCCGCTGAGAGGCCGCGTCCGCGTTCGCCCGCGCTGTTTTCGAGGCCCTGAGGTAGTCGGGCGAGCAATGGTGCCAGTCCCGCTGCGTCGGCGGCAGCACGCACATCGGCATCGCTCGCGTCCGGCCGGGCATACCGAATATTCTCGGCGATGGTCGCGTTGAAGACGAACGGCTCCTGATCGACGACGAGAATACTGCGCCGAACGTCCTCGAGCCTTGCTGTGCGAATGTCGACGCCATCGAGCAAAACCGAGCCACTCGCCGGATCGAGCTGGCGCACGAGCAGATCGGCGATCGTCGATTTACCTTCGCCACTCCGTCCGACGATGGCCAAGCGCTGGCCGGCGGGCACGTCGAGCGACACGCCGTCGAGCACCGAGCCGCCGCGGCCGAAGGTGAATGTCACTTCATCGAGCTTGAGCTGACCGCGTGACGACGCGATCGCGACCGGATTCTCAACCTCCGTCACATCCAGCGGCGCATCGAGAATTTCATTCACTCGGCGAAGTGACACGCGTGCTGATGCGAGGCTCGCGTACAGCCCCATCAACGCTTGAATCGGCCAGACGAGACGCATCTGGTAAGCGATGAACGCGACGAGCGTGCCCATCGTGATCGAATGATCGATCACGCGCATGCCGCCGACCAGGAACACCGCGCCGCTGCCGGCTGAGAGGAGCAATCCCGGCACACCGCCCGAGAGATACGTCAGCCGGCGCATCGACATCAGTGCGCGAATGAACGCGTCGTTTCGCGCGCGAAAGCGATCTGCCTCGCGCTGCTGTGCGTTGAACGCCACGATCACCTTCATGCCGAGCAGCGTCTCGATGAGAAAGCTGCCGACGTCGGCGCTGCGGTCGCGTACACCTGTCACCGCGGCTTCGAGCTGGGACCGATACCGAACGAGTGCCCACAGCGCCGCCGGGAGAATCGCGAAGCTCACGCCGAAGAGGACTAGATCCAGCCGGAACAGGATGACGATGCTGCCGACGAGAAACAGCACGTTGCCAACCCATGCGAGTGCGATCTCCGCCGCGACGCGCTGGATCTCGCCAATATCTGCGTTGAGTCGCGTCGCGATCTGGCCGACCGGCATCTCGGCGTAAAAGCGCGGCGAGAGGCGTTGGAGCTGTCGAAAGAGCCCGAGGCGCATCTCGAACAGGATGTCGGCCGACGTGCGTGTATAGACGAGGCCACTCACAACGTTGAGCGCAAAGCTGCCGAGCGTGAGCGCCCCGAACTGCAGAAGGATCCGGACCAGCGCGTGCGAATCGCCGCCGAGCAGCGCTCGGTCGATGAGCAGTCGCGAGAGGTAGGGGATGTACAGCGACAGCACCGTGCTCACGAGCGAGAGCGCGAGCACGAGTGCAAGTCGGCGCCAATGCGGCGCGGTGTACGTCAGCGCACGTCGAAGGTCTCTGTCCAGCAACGGCAACGGCTATCTCTGCGCAGGCGAGCGGGGCACGAGAATCACGTTGGTCATGTCAGCGCCGAGATTGACGGTGCCGAGGTGACCAAAACCGTCGGTCGCGTATCGATCGATCGTGCTGCCAGCCGTCGTGATGTACAGCTGACTTCCATTCGAGCTCACGACGAGACCCATGCGCGGCCGACCGGCGAACTCCGTTTTACCCAGCACGCGGCGCGATTCGAGATCGAAGGTCCAGAACTGATAGTTCCCGACTTCACTGTGAATGCCGTATGCACGCTTGCGATCGGGCGAGAGCCTGAAGCTCACTGACTGACTTGGACCGAGCGGGTAGTATTCGAGCTGCCGATTGACGAGGTCCATGCGCGCGACGCCCATCTGCGAGCGACGATTCACGGGATCGGTCGTGCGAAACAGTCCTGTGTAGAACCCGGGCTCTTCGTAGACATCGTACGGAAAGCCGAAGTTGATGCGGCCGAGTCCTTCCTCGAACAGCGTCTTCGAAATCTCCCAGCGATCGACTTCCTTGAGCGTGGTCGTGTTGTAGATCAACACGTCGTCCTGCGTGAAGAAGTACATCAATTCGCCGTTCGGCGAAAAGATGATCTGTGCGCCTTCACGTTCCTCGCCGCGCGGCCAGGGAATCGTGTCCGTTACCGCCTTCTTCGCCAGGTCGTAGCGGAGCAGCGTCGGGTGACTCACCTCGTACCGGTCGCGCTTTTTGGTGTACGCTTTCACCAGCAGAACGGCGAAGCGCTCCTTCGGGTCGAGGCTGAAGCCCCACATGCGCACTTTCATGCTATCGGTCGACAGCGTGAAGTTCGCGAGTGTTCGCTTCGTTGCGAGGTCGATGATCTCGACCCTTTCGTTGCCGGGATCGGTGACGTAGAGATGCTTCCGATCGAACGACAGCGAGATGTCGGGAATGCCGACGTTCGTGTGCAGTGTATCGCGCACGCGCATCGTCGCTTCGTCGAGCACGAGGATGTTGCGCGCATAGGTCCCGACGTAGATCGTGCCGTTACCACCGGGCGCTGTCGGGTCACCGGCCTGTTTCGCGGCCTGGCCAGTTGCGACCGTCGCGGCACACAGGCTCGCGGCCGCCGCGATTCGAATTGAGCGAAGTATCATGGGAAGATCAGGTCGATCTTGCGCCAGTCCTTCTGCGCCGACGCGCACTTCGCGGTCCAGTCGGGCGCGTAGTTGTACAGATCGGGCACGTGCGCCGGCCAGAAGCAGGTGAGGTGGCAATCGAATAGATCGCGCTCGACCGGCTGACAGAGTCCCGCCGTTCCGCCGCTACTGTCGACCTCCCAGCCCGGCGAAAAGACGAACGAGCAGCCGAGTGGAATGTGCGGCCCCGTTGGTGGTCCGCCCTGCTGGAGCGCTACGACGTCGTTCTCGAGCATCGACTCGATGCGCTGGGCCTTCTGATTGATCGATTTGAGATGTCGCATATCGGTCTCGGGGACCTCAGTCGAACTGCATCAGGAATTCCGGCTTTTGCTGCGCGAGCGTGCCGTACACTTCAAGACAGGTGTTCGTCCAGGCGCGGATCCACTCGCAGTAGTGCAGATTGGGCTCGACCGTCGAGCCATACCGCGTGTGCGCTTCGTGATAGCAGCCACCCGCGCACAGCGGGCGGGCCCAGCACGTTGCACAATCCGTCTTGTTCGCGATGTGATGCTTGGTGAGGAAGTCATCCTGACGCGTGTGATCGACGCCGTCGAAGACGCTGCCGAGCTTGTGCTCGTCGGAGCCGGCAAAGCGGTGGCAGAGCGCGACGTCGCCATCGGTCGCAACGCCCATGAGGCCGAGTCCCGCACCGCACGGATACGCCTTGCTCATTCCTTTGTGAACTTCCTCGAGCGTATCGCGCACGTTCGAGAAGCCGTGCCGCTTTCCGGCGAGGGCGTCGGCGAGATAGTCCTTCGCGAGCGATTGGAAGCCACCGAGCAACTGCTGGAAGCCTTCGTTCTCGATCGCGTACTCGCGCTGCCACGACGTCGTCACCGGCGCGAAACCGACCTCCCAGAAGCCAATCTCCTCGTACAGGTGCTTGTAGATCGACGCGACGTCGAGGTTCTGTCCCGTGAGCGTGACGCGCGCGCCAACCGGGCGACGCTTGTGTCGCTCCAACAGCATCTTGATGCGCGGAACGATGATGTCGTAGCTGCCCATGCCGTTCGAGAACACGCGATGCTTGTCCTGCTGCTCGCGCGCGCCATCGATCGACACCGTGACCCCCACATCGTTCTCGACCATCCAGTCGATGACTTCATCACGCAGCAGGGTTGCATTCGTCGTCAGGCTCGCGTTCACCTGCTTGCCGAGTGCCTTGCCCTTGTCCTTGGCGTAGGCCAACGCCGACTGAAGCATCTTGAAGTTCAGCAGCGTCTCGCCACCAAAGAACGTCAGGTTCACACTCGGCGAATCGCCCGACTCGCTGAACATGAAGTCGACGCTCTGCTTTGCCGTCGCCTCGTTCATGAAACGCGGCTTCGTCGCGGCCTCGACGATCTTGTCCTCGCCATACTCGTAGCAATACCCGCACGACAGGTTGCACTTGCTCGTCACATTGAGCACGAGCGTCTGCAGCGGAATGCGGCGCTTCGGCTTTTCGGCGATCGGCTTGGGCGGCGGTGCAGCGACCGTCTGAATCGCGCGCACGCCCAGCAGCTCGTCGATCGACGATCTGATGTCCTCGATGGTCCAGCGCGACGTCAGCGCGCTCGCCAGATCGTTCGTTGATCGATCGCCTTGTGCTAGTCCGTCGAGAACGGCTTGCGATAGATCATCCAGCCGCACGACGGCTGCCGACGGCACGAGATACAGATACTGCGCATCTCCGCCGTTGAACGAGTGAAACTCACCGCGACGCAACAACATCATGGCTGCACCTTCCAAGGGGCGAACTTCACGTACAGGGGAACCGTGACCACGAGGTGCGCTCTCGCCTTCAGCGGGCGCGCACCCTTCTCGGCCGGCTGGTACGACGCGACCACCCAGATGTCGCCGATGTTGTTGCGACTCGAGCTGCGCGCCGGATTCGGACCGTCGAGGTTCGGAGTGAACAGGCCGGTTTGATCGACGCTGCCGACGAACTTCACGTCGTCGTCGTCGTACGTGACGCCGTACTCCTCCAGCCCCCACGTCGCATTGATGCGTCCGATCTCGATGTCGTCGTCGGTATCGGGCTTGCCGTCAGGGCCGTTGTAGTAGGCGATCGCGTCGAACTGCTGGAGTTGTTTCGGAAACACATTGCCGCCGACACGAGCGAGTCCAGCGAGCGGCGTGACCTTGATGCGGCTGATCTGATTGAACACCACCGCGGCGTCGCGCATTGATGCGCCGGCAAGGAACAGATCACGCTTGCCGATCGCTGCCGCCGAATCGACGTTCACCCGCACAGTGATCGAATCGGGCGTGGCGCGAACGACACGCTCCACGGTCATCCCGGGCCCGAAGTCGATCGTGTTTGCCAACGGTGTCCGCGGAAGGTTTGCGCCGAAGATCGTGATGTCCTGTGCGCGGGCACCAACGTGCAGCGCTCGCGGTGCAACGCCCGTCACCACCGGATTCGCCCCGACCTTCTTGAGCGAAACGTCCATCCCAATTTCCTCATAGCCGCCGGTGAACCAGCGGCCCGACATCTCCTCCCAACCCGGTTCGACGAACATCACCTCGCGCAGCCCAACGGTGTCGCGGGCACGAAGCGCCGGATCCGTCGAGCGTCCGCGCCACTGATAGCCCGTGTAGACGATCGAATGACCGTTGCGCTTGACGACCTGGCCGCCATCGGCGTAGCGATAGCTTGCCTGCGTGACGAACTCGCCGTCCGCCGTTCCGCGCGTGACCGTCATGTGCCCGTAGAATGCCCCGCGGCCTGGCTCGCTTCCACTCAGAAGCCACGTGCCCTCGAGATGCGGTTGGCGCATCGTTGCCGACCACGCGGTCCATTCGGGCGTTCGCAGCGGAAAAACGCGCGCCAGATGGTTGATGGCGACATCCATAGGATGCGGAACTGGCCCGCTGTCATTCGCCGCCGGACCGCCGCGACGGAATGCTTGGAAGTCGACGTCAGGGAACAGACTGCGATGCGTGGCGACAAGCAGCTCCCACTCGGTACGCGTACGCCGCTGTGTGAGCACACGTCCAAACGAGTGACACGCTCGGCACGTCGCTTCGGTGCGCGGATCTGCCGTATACCGATACTCGATCATACGACGCTCGGTCTCGAATCGACCGGGCCGCAACTCGGCGGGCGCGAGCCCCTGATTGTCGCTGAGATATCGAACGATGGTGCGCGCCGCCGCCGGGTCGAGCTTCACGTTGTTGAGCGCCACCATGCGGCGCACGCTCATCTCCCAGCCTTCGGGCGTCTTTCGTTCGTACGAGATGCGCGCCAACGCGCCGAGACTATCGCGTACGTGGCATCCGGAACAGTACAGGAGAGTATTCTGATCGCGGATCACGAATCCTGTCGTGGTATCCGCGTTTGCTGCTGGACCAGTCTGACCGCGGCCGCCTCCTCCGCGACCGCCACGCTGCGCCAGCGCTGCGTGCGTCGACAGACAGAGAAGGGGGACGATCAGCCAACCGCGTGACGAGCCTGCGAACAGACGACGCGACATGACTCTGGTGTCTCGTGCGGGGTGAGGGGCAACGAGCCTGGCAACCACCTACGGTTTACGACTTGCGACGCTCGGTGTCAAGCAAAAGTGAGCATTTCGAGACCGATCAACGTCGATAGCGCACCAAGAAAATCCGGCAGCGGGGCAGGAGGTGCTGCGCGATTGTAGGCATCGAACAGGTCGGGCACCTGACTGAATCGATTGGCCAGTCGCGCCAGCACCACGAGATCGACATTCCGGCAATACCGAACACCGCGTGGCAACTCCGGCGTGACCAGATGCTCTTGTAGCACCACGCGGTTCCCGCGCACCGTCGCGCGTTCGGTGAATCTGAGCGAGTCGCTCGATCTCAATTGTAAGGATTCTTGTTGCCTGATCGCCGCAAACGCGGCCAGCACGCGATCGTCGCTCCGCAGCGCAGCGAAATCCAATTCGTCCGCGACTGGCTCCGTTGCATCCGATCGTCCGGCCCAGAACCCACCGTCGTGCGCCTCCGACGCTGCGCGGGACAACAGGGCTGATTGGCGCTGCAGGTGCTCGTACATCGCTCGCTCACGCTCGGCGAATAGCTCGACGGCCGCGACGCCGGCGCGAGCGTCAATCAGCGCCGTGTGAACAGCCACCGAACCCAACCAGGCCGACGCGAGCGCCTTCTTCACGCCGAACGACGAAAGGGGGTCGACGAAGGACGCGGCGTCGCCGAGGAGCAATGCGTGATCGCCGCTCACTCGCTCGGCGGAATACGGCGACGCATCGCACCCCCACACATCGCCGATCTGTCCTGCGCCGTTCACGAGCGCGCCGACCGCCGTCGTCTTCGCGAGTTCTGCTCTATATGCTGCCGACAGTTGTGCGCGACCGGAAATCACGGTGAGTCCGGGATCGATCATGACGGTGACGTACCGCCGCCGACTCGTCACCGGTACCGACCAGGCCCATCCGCCATCGTAGCTCTCGACGAGCGTGTGCGACTGTTTGTCCATCGGCCAATTCGCGGCCGACTCCCACACACCGACCATGGCCATTGTGCGCGCGACGCCATCGGTGCGACGCCAACCGCGTCGAGCGAGCACACCCGATCGCCCGCTTGCATCGAGCACCCAGTGCGCGACGCACTCCTCGAGGCCTGACGATCGTTCGAATAGCACGCGCCAATGATCGCTCTCGCGAATCACGTCGCGAACTGTTGCGTTGTCGTGCACCACCGCGCCGATCGATCGAGCTTCGTTCACGAGGAGCGCGTCGAATTCGTTGCGCGCGACTTGAGAGCCGAGCAGTCCGACGTCGAATGGCTCGACGCGAAGCTCGCGGCCGGCCCATTGAACGCTATTTCCTGTGGCGCGTACGAATTTCGCCGCGTCCATCGCCTCACGAACACCGATCTGCTCGAACAGCTTCGCGATACTTGGCGGCAGCGACTCGGCGAGTGCAGGGTGTCGCGGCGGGCGACCCATCAGCACGACCGAATGTCCCCACGATGCAAGCAGCCGAGCCGCCGCCGCCCCCGCAGGGCCGGCGCCAATGATGGCTACGTCGACGATCGAATCGTTCACGCGCGAGCGGACATCAGGGCAGCCTCGACTACGGTGTGGAGGCCAATCTAGCCCACGGTTCACACTCTTCGCACCGTCGTTGAGACGTCGATGTCGACGGCACGCATTACGTTTCCCGGATGCTGCACGGATCTCCCGATCTCATCGCCTCGGAAAAAGAGGCCCGGCTCGCCGACTGGCTTCGCGCACGGGGCACGATTGCCATCGGCTATAGCGGCGGCGTCGACTCCGCGTATCTGGCCGCGGTGTCCGTCGCCGCGCTCGGCGCAGACCGCGTCCTCGCGATCATCGGCCGCAGCGCGTCCTACCCCGACAGCCAGTGGGCGAACGCACGACAGGTCGCGGAAACGATCGGCCTGAACGTGGTCGAGGTGAATACCGACGAGCTGAACGATCCGCGGTACGCCGCAAATCCGTCGAACCGCTGCTACTTCTGTAAGACCGAGCTCTGGTCGCGCCTCGTTCCGCTTGCTCGCGAGCGTGGAATCACCGTCGTCGCCGACGGCACCAACGCCGACGATCTCACCGGTCATCGGCCCGGAGCGCAAGCGGCGCATGAGCACGGCGTCGTATCGCCGCTCGCCCAATTCGAGTTCTCGAAAGACGAAATTCGCGCGCGGTCGCGAGCCATGGGCCTGCCCACGTGGGAGCAGCCGTCATCGCCTTGCCTCTCGTCGCGTATTCCGTATGGAACGCCCGTGACCGTTGGCCGCCTCCGCCGCGTCGAGAGAGCGGAGGCGGCGTTGCGAGAGATCGGCGTGACGGGCGATCTGAGGGTTCGCCACTTCGGCGACCTGGCGCGAGTCGAGCTCGGCGCCGGAGAGCTAGGCCGTTGGGCGGTGGACGGTAAGCGCGAACAGCTAGAAGCTGCCGTCAAAGGCGCGGGGTACGACCGCGTCGAGCTGGATCCGCGCGGCTTTCGCTCGGGCGCGCTCAACGAACTGGTTCGGGCTCAGAGTGCGCCTCTTTCTGGCGATTAACTTCCCGCCCGCGGTTCGGGCGGAGATCGTGGCGGCGACGGCGTCGCTTCGCGAAACGGCGCCAGAGTTGGCTTGGGTGAAAGAGCCCCTGCTTCATCTGACGCTCAAGTTCCTCGACGAACAGCCCGAGTCGCGCCTCGACGAGATTCAGGCGGCGCTCGCTGGAGTGGCGGCTCGCCACCGCGAGCCGCTATTGAGTTTGGGCGAGATTGGAGCGTTCCCGAACTTTCGGCGGGCTCGCATCGTATGGATGGGGGTGCTGCAGGAGCCGCGGCTCGAGCTGTTGCATCACGACATCGAAGTGGCGTTCGACGCGTTGGGGTTCGAGGTGGATGGTCGGCCGTTTCGACCGCACCTCACGCTCGCTCGAATCAAGACGCCGCTGACTGAAGACCGTTTGCGCGAGTTGGCTCGAACGGCGAAGCGGACGCAGTATCGCACGGACTTCATCGTTCATTCAATCGATTTAATGCAGAGTACATTTGGCCCCGGCGGTCCGTCGTACACGACGCTCGTCTCGGCCGCGCTCCGGAGTGGATAACGCATGGGATGCATCGCTCGCCTTGGTTGTCTCGTTCTTCTCGCGATTCTCGCGTGCATCGGGTGGTTCACACGCTCGATGTGGCTTCCCGATCGCTTCAAGCCGCACGCAGCCGTGGTCTCTGGACGTTGGCAGCCCGCGACGGCCGCCGGGGCGGACCGCGCTCGCGCAGCCCTGGCTCGATTGAGTCAGCCGAAAGGTCCGGTCTTCGAGACGCTGCCCGCCGGCGACCTTGCTTCGCTCGCCGCGAGCGAAGTCACGTCGCGCGTCGGCGGATCTGCGGATAGCGTCGCCGCTCGGGTTGACGCCGATCGGCTCACCGTTCGTGCCCGTGTCGACTTCACGACGCTGCGAGGCAAGCTCGGACCGTTGGCGAGCATGCTCCGTGACAGCGAAATGGTCGAGATGTCGGGCAACTTTCACATGCTGCAGCCGGGCCTCGGTGAATTCGAGGTGCAGAGCGCAAAGGTTGGCCAGCTAGCCCTTCCGCAGGCGATGATTCCTCGGCTCATTCAGGAGATCGACCACGGCAAGCGTCCCGCGGGCATGCGTAACGACGCCCTGCCGTTGCCGATGCCGCCCTACGTGAGCGACATTCGAATTGCCAACGGCAAGGTGACTCTGTACAAGAACGTGAAATAATCATGGCCCGTCGCATTCTCATCATCGACGACGAGCAGGGCATTCGCGCGGCGCTCGGACAACTGCTCGAGTTCGAGGGCTACGAGGTCCGTGCGGTCGGCAACGCGGTCGATGGCTTGGCCGAGTACGCCAAGCAGCGCCCCGATCTCGTCTTTCTCGACGTGAAGATGGCCGGCATCGACGGCGTCGAAGCGCTCAGAAAGATCAAGGAGTCCGATCCGAGCGCGATCGTCGTGATGATCAGCGGCCATGCAACGATCCAAACGGCTGTCGAAGCGACTCAACTCGGCGCGTACGACATTCTCGAGAAGCCGCTCGACACGGATCGCATTCTCGTCACGCTGCGCAACGCGCTTCAACACCTCGATCTCTTCGCCGAGAACACACGGCTGCGCGAAACGATTCAGTCGCGTTTCGAGATCGTTGGGCGCTCGTATGGCATTCGCGCCGTGATCGACAAGATCGATCGTGTCGGCAAGACGCCGGCGCGCGTGCTCATCACCGGCGAGAACGGTACCGGCAAGGAACTCGTGGCGCGGGCGCTACACGCGCAGTCCACGCGTGCGGACGGACCTTTCGTCGAAGTGAACTGCGCCGCGATCCCGAGCGAGTTGATCGAGAGTGAACTGTTCGGTCACATGAAGGGATCGTTCACCGGCGCCATCGCCGATCGCGCCGGAAAGTTCGAGCAGGCCAACGGCGGAACGCTCTTTCTCGACGAAGTCGGCGATATGAGCCTCGCCGCGCAGGCGAAGGTGCTGCGCGTTCTTCAGGACGGCGTGGTGACGCGAATTGGCGGATCGAAGCCGGTGGCCGTCGACGTACGCGTTTTGGCTGCGACGAACAAGAATCTCGAGACGGAGATCGCCGAAGGGCACTTCCGCGAGGACCTGTTCTATCGGCTGAACGTGGTACCCATCCACGTGCCGCCCCTGCGTGAGCGCCGAGAAGACATTCCACTCCTCATCGCGCACTTCGTCGGCGTGCTCACGGGCCGCGAAGGCGTCGCGCCGCGGGCGGTGGCGCCGGAAGCGGTGGAGCGGCTGTCGCACCTCGAATGGCCGGGAAACGTTCGCGAGCTCCGAAACACGATTGAGCGTTTGCTCATTCTGGCCTCGGGTCCGCGAATCGTTGCCGAGGACATCGAGCGTCTCGTCGGAAAGCGCGACCCGGAACAGGCCGGGCTGGGCTCGCTGCTCGATTGTCAGACGTTCGAGGAGTTCAAACACGCGGCGGAGCGCGCCTTTCTGGTCGCGAAGTTGCGCGCCTTCGACTGGAACGTGTCGGAGACCGCACGCGCGCTGGACATGCCGCGGTCGAATCTGTACAAGAAGATTGAACGCTACGGTTTGACCAGGGAGGCGACGGGCTGATGGCGGATCGCGATTGGGAAAAGGAGCTCGCCAAGGTCGACAAACAGCTTGCCTCGCTCTCCGACGACGCGCTCGCCGGCCCGCCGCCCACGGCCCAAGCCAAGGGCGGCAAAGCGCCGAAACAGTCGGCCGCCGCGTCGGTGCCGTCTGAACCGCGAACGACGTCCGCGTGGGCCGTGTACGCGCGCCTATTGCTCGCGCTGGCACTCGGTGTCGCGATTACCGTCTGGCCCTACGACGCCCGCTGCGGCTTCGGTCTCGTGGGGTACCTCGGCGCGGTGAGCGCGGTGACTCTGAGCGGCCTCTGGGCTTCGGTCTGGACCTTCCGTCATCGCGCGGGCAAGTCACACACGCTTTCGCTGCTGGTCGTACTCTGGGGATTGGTGCTCGGTACGATGGACGTGCTGCCGCGCATCGGTTACGGGAAGCCAGACTCTCGTCATTTGCGGACCTGGAGCTGCCCAGCGGACCTGCCGCCACTGCCGAAGCCGGAGCCGACGCCGCAAACTCCGGCACCTCAGCCGACGACGCCGCCGCAAGGCACACAGACGCCCGCGCCAACGACTCAGCCGCCACCGGCCAAGCCCGAGGCCTGAACTCGTTTGGCGCCGCGCTTAGAATCAAGGTGACCTCCAGCAGGCCTCAACGCGCACGCACCCTGGAACAATGAAAAACTTCAAAAACTTCATCGGCGGCGATTGGGTGCCTCCGATCAGCGGCGAATATTTCGAGAACTTGAATCCGGCCGACGTGTCGGATTCCATCGGTCGCTTTCCGATGTCCGGCTCCGCGGATGTGGACAAGGCGGTCGAGTCGGCCCGCCGCGGTTTTGAGGTGTGGCGCGCCACGCCTGCTCCGGCGCGCGGCGACGTGCTGCGTCGCATTGGCGACATCATGTCGAAGCGGAAGGACGAGCTTGCCGACTTGATGACGCGCGAAATGGGCAAGCCGCTCACCGAAACGCGCGGCGACGTGCAGGAAGGCATTGATACGGCGTACTACGCGGCCACCGAGGGACGACGTCTCTTCGGCCACACGGTGCCCAGCGAGATGCGCAACAAGTGGGCAATGTCCTTCCGTCGCCCCATCGGTGTGGCCGGCATCATCACGCCGTTCAACTTTCCGATGGCCATTCCGACGTGGAAGATGTTCCCGGCGCTACTCTGTGGAAACGCGTGCATCTTCAAGCCCGCCGAAGACGTTCCGCATACCGGCCACGCGCTCGTCGAAATCATGCTCGAGGCCGGGCTCCCGCCCGAAGTGATTCAGCTCGTTCACGGGCTCGGCGAATCGGCCGGGGCTGCAATAGTGAACCATCCGCTCATTCCAGTCATCTCATTTACGGGATCGACGGAGACGGGACGAATCGTGGGCGAGGTTTGCGGACGAATGCACAAGCGATTGTCGCTCGAGATGGGCGGCAAGAACGCGATGATGGTGTTCAACGACGCGAATCTCGATCTCGCGCTCGATGGCGTGCTTTGGGGTGCCTTTGGCACGACCGGTCAACGGTGCACGGCAACGAGTCGTCTACTCCTCCAGGACGGGATTCACGACGAAGTGCTCAGCCGTCTCGTTCAGCGGGCTCGCGATATGAAGCTCGGCGACGGACGAAAGGCGGGTACCGATGTCGGTCCGATGATCAATCGGGCGGCCGTGGAGAAAACCGCGCGGTACGTCGACATCGGTCAGGAAGAGGGAGCTGATCTTCTGTGCGGGGGACAGCGGCCGGAAGGAAAGGGCGTCGACAACGGCTTCTTCTTTCAGCCAACGATCTTTGCGCGCGTGCGTGCCGGCATGCGACTCGAGCAGGAAGAGATCTTTGGGCCTGTTCTTTCCGTAGTACGATTCCAAACCGCGGACGAGGCCTTTGCGATCAACAACGGCGTGAAGTACGGCCTGTCGTCCTCGGTGTATACGCGAGACGTCAACGTCGCCATGCGAGCGTTAACTGAACTCGACAATGGCATCACGTACATCAACGCGCCAACGATCGGGGCCGAGGCACATCTGCCTTTCGGAGGCGTAAAACAGACAGGGAACGGTCACCGCGAGGGCGGGTGGGAGGTCTACGAGTTCTATTCGGAGACCAAAGTTGGATATCTCGACTTCTCGGGCTCGCTTCAGCGTGCGCAGATCGATAACTACCTAGGTACGCCGGACTGACGTGCCTCACCGCCGTTCCCCCTTCTAGCCCACCGGACCCAACCACGTTATTACCACAATCGGCGAATCGTCCGTTTGTCGTCGGAGCAGTGGGGGAGAGCTGTAACGAAATATGTCAATCATCGAGTCTGGTTCAGGATCCGGCGCCCAGGCGGACGCGACGGCAGCAGTGCCGTCGCGCTCGATTACGCCAGCGCAGCGTCTCGATGCACTCCGCGAGCTGAACCGGGGGCGTTCCAGCCTTCGGTTCTTCGCCGAGTGGTTCAAGATCCTCGTCGTGTCCGTCGTCCTGTTCGGCGTGATCCGAACGTTCTTTGTCGAGGCGTTCAAGATCCCGAGCGGCAGCATGGAGCGCACGCTGCAGGTAGGTGACTTCCTGCTCGTGAATAAGCTCGTGTACGGCGCCGAGGTCCCGTTCACTCACAAGCGACTTCCGCGTCTCCGCGAACCAAAGCGCGGCGACGTGATCGTCTTCGAATTTCCCGAGGACCTGACGAAGAATTTTGTGAAGCGGCTCGTGGGTGTGCCCGGCGACACACTCGAAATGCGAGAGGGAACACTTATTCGCAACGGGGCCACGGTGGCCGAGCGATATGTCGAGCACACCGAGCCTGATATGGATCCCTCACCAGAAGATTTTCGCTGGCAACGCGAGTACGTTGTTCGAACTGCCAACGCTGCCACGGGATATCATCCGTCACGAAACAACTGGGGTCCGTTGGTCGTCCCAAGAGAGAACTATTTCGTGCTCGGAGACAATCGAGACAATTCGCTCGATAGTCGCTATTGGGGGTTCGTCGCGGATTCTCTGCTGAAGGGACGCCCGTTTGTGATTTACTACAGCTACTCACCGGATAGTTCCGACCGTAGCTTTGCATGGCTGACGCACATCCGGTGGGCGCGACTGGGCGAGCGGATCAAATAGACGCAAATGCAGCGTGAATGCGCGGAGCTGTAAATGAGTGACAAGGATCCTCATGGCCACTACTGGCAATAAGAAGTCGTCGTACGAGGAAGGTTCACTCGATCAATACCTCCGCGACATCAGCGCCTACCCGCTGATTCCGCGCGAGGAAGAAGTTCGCCTTGCCCAGGAAATTCGAAAGGGCGACCAGGAGTGTCTCGACAAGCTCGTTCGGTCGAACCTCCGCTTCGTCGTCTCTGTCGCCAAGAAATATCAGAATCAGGGTGTCTCGCTCTCCGATCTGATCAACGAGGGCAACCTCGGTCTCATCCGCGCCGCCCACAAATTCGACGAGACGAAGGGGATCAAGTTCATCTCCTACGCCGTCTGGTGGATTCGGCAGGCCATTCTGCAGGCGCTCGCCGAGCAGTCGCGCATCGTGCGCGTGCCGCTCAATCGCGCGGGCACGCTCCACCGCATCGGCAAACGCGCCAACGCGCTGCTTCAGGAACTCGGACGCGACGCCACCCATGCCGAGATTGCTCATGGCATGGACATCACCGAGGAAGAGGTCGCCAAGACCATGGCGATTTCGCAGACGCACCTCTCCCTCGACGCGCCGCTCACGCCCGGTGAGGACAACAAGCTCCTCGACTACCTCCCCGACACGCTCAACCCAACGCCCGACGAGCAGACCTTCGAAAAGGCGCTCACCGAGTCGATCGAGGAAGCGCTGTCGCACCTCAAGGAGCGCGAGTCGAAGATCCTTCGTCTGTATTTCGGCCTGGACGGCAGCGAGCCCATGACGCTCGAAGAAATCGGCGCACTGCTCGGCATCACGCGCGAACGCGTGCGCCAAATCAAGGAAAAGGCTCTCTCGCGCCTGCGCCACGTGAGCCGTGCTCGCGCGCTGGAATCCTATCTGGGTTAGCCCTCGCGCTTCCCGATCAGGCTCCTGGCGCGAAAGCCGGTTGCTCCGCAAAATGGAGCAGCCGGCTTTTAAATTTGGTGTCCCGACCGCGATGGTCGCGCGACTCCTTCCTCCCGAGGGCGTTCCACATGATCGGATCACGCTTCGCTCGCGCGCCGCGACTCGCGGCCGTCGTTCTCGTCGCCGCCGCGCCGCTGGCCTATGCGCAGGCCAAGGCGCCTGCCTCCGCCGCGCAGCAGGCGTCGCCCGCGGCGCCATCGCCCTTTTTCACGCCAACCGACGCTCTCGAGATCAACAGCTACGCTATCGCTGATCTCAGCGACGACGGCAAATGGATCGCGCTCACCCAATCGGTGCGTCGCGACGGCTACGGCAACGACTTTCGCCACGACGGTGACCCGAGCTACGTGCACCCAACGCTCGTGCGTCTCTGGTCCGTCGATGCCAAGACGGGAACGCGGACCGCCATATTTCCCGACAAGCGCGCCGTACGCGGCATGCGCTGGTCGCCAGACGGCTCTCAGCTCGCGATGCTCGTGTGGGGCACCGACGCCTATGAGCCCGCGGTCTGGAATCGCGCGACGGGTAAGCTCACGACTCTCAAGATGCCCACCGGAAAGTATGTCGCCGAAACGAGTGACATCCGCTGGAATGGCGCCGGCACGCAGCTCGTCGTCGCCGTCCACACCACCGAGTGGCGGAAAAAGGCGCAGGACACGTTCACGAACATGACCGTCGGACCCGTCTTCGTGCAGGATAGCAAGGATCCGTTTCTCGCTTGGGACGATCTCCGGCGCATGGGCAATCGGCGCAGCGTCGGGGCACTCGACGTGAAGACGGGCCAGTACCACGAGATGATTCCCGAAGCGGCCATCACGAACTACACACTCGCCGAGGATGGATCGTTCGTCACCTACGGCGAAGATGCGACGAAGAAGACGGACTACGAAGCCGGCGGAAACGACAGCAAGCTCTCGGCGCGTGCCACGGCGACTGGTGCGTTGCACACGGTGATGGCGTCCACGCGCGGCGCACAGGTCGTGTGGGCCGAGGACGGCAAGCGTTACGCGTACTCGCGCGACGGTCGCGTCTACGTCGGCACCGTCGCGGACTCGGCCACGCGAATGATCGCTGGCCCACCGGAGCCACCCAAAGGCGCGCCGGCCGCTCCGGCCGATTCGAGTGCTTCCGGTGGACGAGGCGGCCGCGGTGGACGTGGCGGCAACACGGCGGCTGCCGATCGGTACACGGCGTCGCGTTTCAGTCCGCGCGGCGACGCGCTGCTGCTGTCGAATCGCGAAGGCCTGTGGGTCTACGACCTGAACACGAACACGAAGGATCTCGCGATCGCAACGAACGACTCGAGCACCACCGCGCCCCGCGCGGCGATCGCAGCGTGGAGTGATGACGGATCGAAGCTGTACTTCACGTCGGCGTCGCGCACCAAGTGGGAACGCGGCATCGTGCGCTACGATCGTGCGACGAAGCAGAGTCGCGAATTGATCAAGGATGGTCGTACGTACGGCAACCTGCGCGTCGCGAAGGATGGCAATACGATTTTCCTCAACGTCACCGAGGGCAATCGTCCGGCCGAGCTGTACACCGCCGACGGCGATCTCGGAAATCTCAAGCGTTTCGTCGAGTCGAATCCCCAACTCTCCGCCAAGCGCATCGGACCTACGGAGTTGATGTCGTATCTCGACGCGGACGGTCACTCGAAGTACGCCGTCGTGCACTATCCGGCGGACTATCAGAAGGGCAGGGCGTATCCGACCGTCTTCATCATCTACGAAGATTTCTTCGACGACACCTTCGACGTCGCCGCGAACATTCTCTCGGCGAACGGCTACGTGGTCGTAAAACCGTCCGTGGATTTCGAGATTGGCTATCCGGGCGAGGCGTGGCTCAAGGGCGTCACCGGCGCGGCGAACAAGCTCATCGAAATGGGTGTGGCTGATTCAGCGCGACTCGGCGTGCATGGTACGAGCTACGGCGGCTACGCCACGAACCTGCTGGTCACGCAGACGGATCGGTTCAAGGCGGCAATCAACATCTCGGGCAAAGTCGACATCATCAGCTTCTACACCGACAGCCCGCGTCTTGGCGTTCGCAACATTACGGCGGCCGAGCGTCAGCAGGACCGTATTGGCGCCACGCTGTGGGCGCAGCCGCAGAAGTACGTGCAGACGTCGGCCATCATGTTCGCTGATCGCATCAAGACGCCGATGATGTTGATTACTGGCGCGCAGGACTCGAACGTTC
This sequence comes from Leucogemmata humicola, assembly GCF_055379415.1. Classification (NCBI taxonomy): domain Bacteria; kingdom Pseudomonadati; phylum Gemmatimonadota; class Gemmatimonadia; order Gemmatimonadales; family Gemmatimonadaceae; genus Leucogemmata; species Leucogemmata humicola. The sequence continues at coordinate 3,775,862 of NZ_AP040875.1, read as the reverse complement.
CTGCCGACAACACGCGCGAGATGTACTACGCGCTGCGTCGACTCGGGAAGGAAGTGACGTGGGTGAACTACATGAACGGCGGCCATGGCGGTGGCGTGCAGAGTGCCGACGATTTCCTCGACATGTACAAGCGCATGGTCGAGTTCTACGACTCGAAGCTGAAAAAGAAGCCCGCGGACAAGGCCGCGACGAATGGCCCAGAATAGCTCGTTCGACGTTACGACCGGCGTCGACCTTCAAGAGGTCGACAACGCCATCAACCAGGCGCAAAAGGAAATTGCTCAGCGCTACGACTTCAAAGGCTCCAACGCGACGATCGAATTCAAGCGCGCCGAGGAGCTGATCGAGCTCGTCGCGAATAGTGATTTCCAGATGCGCGCACTGTTCGACGTCGTCCAGGCCAAGCTGATCAAGCGCGGCGTGCCGGTGAAGAATCTCGACGTTGGCGAGAACAAGCAGGCCGGCGGCGATACCGTGCGCTGCGAGGTGAAGCTCAAGACGGCGCTCGACTCCGACACGGCGAAGAAGGTGTCCGCCGCGATCAAGGACGCGAAGCTGAAAAAGGTTCAGGCGTCCATTCAGGGCGATCAGGTGCGCATCACGTCGCCGTCAAAGGACGACCTGCAGGACGCCATGGCGCTCCTGCGAAAGGGCGATTTTGGCGTAGAACTCAAGTTCGGCAACTATCGCTGAACTGGCTCCGTTGGCGGTCGCGGACAACCTTCGTCCGCGATCGCCTGGAGCGCCGGGAGGTTCGTTGCGACGGCGCGTATCGCCGAACGCTCGCCCGAGTTCCACCAGCGCCACGATGCTGTTCGCGTCATGCGAACGCCGCTCTGCGACTGTGGCCCCCATCGCTTGATCACCGCTCGCGCTGCCTCACATCGCTCGCCGACGCTAGTCGTCGACGTGCGATCGACGAGCACGCGCGTCGTGAGCCCGACGGCGTCGCCACTCAAGCTGGCAAGGTACCCGATGTCGAGTGCTTGTTGCGACGTCGGCGCCTGGGCCGCTCGCTGAATGTTCATGCGCGCGACAAGAACGTCGGGTGACGCCATGTTGAGCGCCGCGAGCGTCAGCAGCCCCGATGCTACTGCGCCGCCGACAAAAAGCCTATCTCGGTTGCGGAGCACGGTGATCGCCATCCACGCGAGTACCACGCCAAGCCACGCCATGAACACCAACGCATACAGTCGTTCCGTCGACATGCCGTAGTAGTTCACGTACAATCGCATTCGCTGAATTGCCGAAATGATGATCGCGCCGACGAGTACGATGACCGGCAACGCGAGCGTCGCGTGTCGGCGCAGGGCGCTGCCGTTTTGCTGAACCGCGGCGCGAGTGCCCAACAGCACAGGCACGACGAGCGCGACGACTGCCACTGTTTCGAAGAACCCGTGTCTCGCGTACTCGGCGGCCGTGAGTCCGGTTCGAGCGCGGAGAAACGCTTCGCCGCCGAAGAGCCATCCGATTTGCGCGGCAACGTACACCGCGAACAACACGTTCAGCGTCATCAACGCCGACGTCGTCTCGAGTACGCCGAGTTGAAAGGGCAGGCGATACGCTGTGTGTGGCGTGTCTCCGCTGGGCAGGATCGCCGACCGGAGCCACCCAGCGAGCACCCAGGTGAGAACACCAGTCAGTATGACGTGCGAGACGAGCTTGCCGATATCGACGGTTGGCAGGGCGACGATGCTCGCAAAGATCGGATCGGCGCCACTCAGGAGCGAACCAAACACCAGCGCGAGCGGCACGACGATGATGATCACACGGATTGCCGCGCGAAGCGATCGAGCTCCGCGTTCACGTGGAGTTATCGCCGCAAAATCGCGCACGACGAGCGGGATGATGCCGGCGGCGACTCCGAGCGCGGATCGCACGAGCCCCTGCGCGATAGCCGACAGTCGCGATGTGAAGATGCTCAGCTGGGAATCGTGAATAGTCAGTCCGGCGAGGCCGAGCGACGCCAACGTCGCGACGACGTTGAACAGCCGTAGCTCTTCGGACGCGCGCCAGGCGCAGGCCGCTGCGAAAAGCACGGCCGCGAGGAGCCAGCCAAAGGTCTCGCCTTGGACGCGTCCCCTCGCTCGCCAAGTCACGCCGATGGTGCCGAGCGCGATGGTCGCGATCCAGATCGGAAATGCGATCCCGAGCCCGCCATCGTGGAACAGGGCATCGCCAAAGATCCCGTGACCGAGTGCGAACCACCCCGTCGCGATGGCAATGGATGGAGCAAGGGCGGGCAGCCCGCGCTCGATATGGGCTTCGCGTATCGCGCCGGTCTCGGAGTGTGTCATGTGGAGTACTTTATTACGCAAAGTACTATACCGCAAGGCAAATTTTGATTCACCCCGAGCCGGCGGGCTCGGCCTGCTGAAAAACGACCGCGACCCTCGGTTACATTTCCCGGATGCCATCGGCCAAATCCTCGCGCGGACTCCGTGTGTCCGTCATCACCCTCGGTTGCGACAAGAACACCGTCGATAGCGAGCGCTACGTTGCCCAGCTCGCCGATCGTGGCGCCGAGTACACGGAGCGCATGGACGAGGCTGATGTCATCGTCGTCAACACCTGCGGCTTCATCGACGCCGCGAAAAAGGAATCGATCGACGCGCTCGTCGAAGCGGGACGCCTCAAGGACGAAGGCAGCTGCAAGGCGGTCGTCGGCGTCGGATGCATGGTCCAGCGCCACAAGGGTGAGCTCATCGAAGCGCTCCCCGAGGTCGACCTCTTCCTCGGCTCATCGGAAATGGATCGTCTCATTCCGGAGCTCGAGGAGCGAGGACTGATCGGGGAGCTCGACGTGCCGGTCGTCCACCCGGGCATTCGCATGTTCGCCGGTGGATTGCAGCATGTCAGATATCTCAAGATCAGCGAGGGCTGCGATCACGGTTGCGCGTTCTGCGCAATCCCGCTCATGCGCGGCAAGCACCGCTCCTTCGCGCTCAACGAGATCGTCGCCGAAGCTCAGTTGCTCGAGGCGCAGGGCGCTCGTGAGATCAACCTCGTTGCGCAGGATCTCGCGCACTACGGCCGCGACCGTCGCGACGACAAGCTCGGTCTCCCGGAAGTTCTCAGCGCGCTCACGCGCGAAACCACGATTCCGTGGATTCGCATGCTGTATCTGTACTCGGCTGGGCTCACGCCGGCGCTGCTCGAGCTGATGGCGACGGAGCCGCGCATCCTGCCGTATCTCGACATGCCGATTCAGCACGCGTCCGACGAAGTACTCGCGCGCATGCGTCGCCCAGAACGCCAGCGCACCATTCGCGAGAAAGTTGGCCGAATTCGGTCGGTCGTTCCCGACGTCGCGATTCGTACGACGTGCATCGTCGGCTTTCCCGGCGAAACCGAAGAGGATTTCGAAACGCTGCTCGGCTTCCTCGAAGAGACGCAGTTCGATCGCGTTGGCGCGTTCACGTATTCGCCGCAAGAAGGCACACGCGCCGCCGAGATGATCGACGACGTCCCTGAGGCTGTGAAGCGCGAGCGTCTCGAGCGCCTGAACGAAGTCCAACGGTTGATCACCGCCGAGCGCTACGAAAGTCGCGTCGGTCGCGTGGTGCGGGCGCTCGTCGACCGTGTCGACGACACGGCCGTCCAGGCGCGCACTGCAGCGCAGGCCGACGACATCGACGGCGTGACGTACATCCGCAACGGCGGCGACGTTTCGCCTGGTACATTCGTCGACCTTCGCCTCGAAGAAGTGATCGACGACGTGGACTTCGGGGCGTCGCTGGTCAACGTCGTTTCGACTCCGGCTCCTCGCGCTCGCGAAGCTCGCGCGCTTCCTGTGCTCGGTTCAATCGGCAGCTTCGGACGCTGATGACGCGGTCGAGCGAGATCATGGAACGTGCGCGCTTCCTCTTTCCGGGAGGCGTGAGCTCTCCGGTCCGTGCCTTTCGCGGCGTGGGCGGAGAACCCTTCGTCGTTCAGCGTGGCGAAGGAGCGCGCATCTGGGACGTCGATGGCAACGAGTACATCGACTATGTGCTGTCATGGGGCGCTCTGGCGTTGGGGCACGCGCCGCCGGTCGTTCTTCGTGCACTCGCGCAGACAATGCGCGACGGCACCAGCTTCGGCATTCCGACCGCGCTCGAGGTCGAACTCGGCGAGTTGATCACGGAGCGGATGCCGCACATCGAGATGATGCGCTTCGTTTCCAGCGGCACCGAAGCGACGATGAGCGCTGTACGCGTTGCGCGAGCGGTCACGCAGCGCGACGTCATTCTCAAGTTCGACGGATGCTATCACGGCCACGCGGATTCGTTTCTCGTCCGCGCGGGCTCGGGTGTCGCGACGCTCGGTCTTCCCAATTCGCCCGGCGTTCCCGATGCTCTGGCTGCGCTGACGGTTGTCGCGCCGTTCAACGACCTCGCCGCCGTCGAAGCGCTGCTCATCGCGCATCCCACGGCCGCGATCATCGTCGAACCGGTCGTTGGTAATGGCGGCTTCATTGCGCCTGATCCGGCGTTTCTCCCGGGCCTCAGGGCGCTCGCCGACCAATACGGTGCGCTGCTGATCTTCGACGAGGTGATGACGGGGTTTCGCATTGCCTTTGGCGGCGCGCGCGAGCGCTTTGGGGTCACTGCCGACCTCACCACGCTCGGCAAAGTGATTGGTGGCGGATTGCCTGTAGCCGCGTACGGTGGGCGCCGAGACTTAATGGAGCAGGTCGCCCCGTCCGGTAGTGTGTATCAGGCGGGAACCCTCTCCGGAAATCCGCTCGCCATGGCCGCAGGAATCGCCACGCTTCACGCACTCGACAAAGCAACGCACGATCAGATCGCCATCCAAACCGCTCGGCTCGCGCAAGGCGTCAGCGAGATCGCGGCGCACCATGGCGCGCCGTTCACGGCGGATTTTGCTGGGTCCATGTGGGGATTCTTCTTCCGCGCTGAACCCGTGCGATCCTTTGCCGATGCGAAGACGTCGGACACAGAACGCTTCAAGCGATTCTTTCACGCTGCTCTGCGACGCGGGGTGTATCTCGCGCCGTCGGCGTTCGAGGCAGCATTCGTATCGTCGGCGCACGACGATTCTGTGATTGACGACACCCTTTCGCGTCTCGACGACGCGATGGCCGAGGCGGTGTGAGCAGGGTTCCTGGCTCGCGCGTCGCGGCGATGCGGCGAGCTCGATTCGTTCTCGTTGCTGGCGTTGCACTCGGCTGCACGACAACGGTTCCGGCGCCGACGCCAACAGTGATCGCCATTCCGGTTGCTGGCAACGCGCCGAAATCATCACCGCCGCAATCACCGCCGCCTGACGACTCGAGACCGCCCGTTGCCAGCGACGGGCGTCCGGTTCGCATGCCTACAGTCCGTGCGCGGAACGGACGCGAGGCCGACGTTCCCGATGCCGGCGACGCGACGATTCGCGTGCTGATCGCATCTGGCCCGACCGCGCCGCGCGTGTCGTCGCCCGGAGGATTGATGTTCACTATGCGCGACGGGTCTCTCGTTGCGCGGGCCGCCCGAAACGAAGTGTGGCGCATCGAGCGTTCGGGCCGTCGCGTGCGCGCGATTCGCCCCGACGGCGTCCCGACCATCTGGAGCGACGCGCCAATGATGGCGCGCTCTGAAGGCGGTGCGTTACTGAGCGTGGCTGGAAAGCCCTATCGCGGCGATCTCGCGCTATTTGGCGGCGATACTGGCGTCGTTGTCGTCAACGTGGTGAAGATCGACGACTATGTGCGAGGTGTCGTTCCGCTCGAGATCGGCACGAAGGCAGAGGCCGATTCGGCCGCCGTGCAGGCTCAGGCCGTGACGGCGCGGAGCTACGCCTATATCCACATCTCTAGCGATGCGTCGCGCGCCTACGACGTGACGGGCGGCGTGTTGGATCAGGTCTACGGGGGCGTCGAAGTCGAGACGCCGGTCGCCTCAGAGGCCGTGGAGTCGACTCGAACGCTCGTTCTCAAGTACGCCGGTCGCGTTGTGAACGCGCCGTATAGCTCAACGTGCGGTGGTGCCACCGCCGCGGCATCAGAAATCTGGCGGTCGAACGACGAGCCGTATCTGCAGCGTGTCAGCGATCGAATTCCTGGTACCGATCGATATTATTGCGACCTGTCGCCGCGCTTTCGCTGGACGCGCACTCTCGAAGGGTCGACCGTCAATGCCGCGATTGCACAGTATCTCGCGAGCTACACCTCCGTTCCAAACCGAACGCCGGGAGCGGCGCGCGAAGTGACGATTGGTTCGCGCACGGCATCGGGTCGCGTCGGCACGACCACGATCACGACCGATCGAGGAAACTTCGTCGTGCGAGGGAACGATATTCGCTTCGTATTGCGGAATCCCGGTGGCGAGATCCTCAACAGCACCTATTTTTCCGTCGAAACGACGACGTCCGGCGATGGCGCGCTTGCGCGCCTCACGATTCGTGGCAACGGATACGGACATGGCGTTGGTATGTGCCAGTGGGGCGCAATCGGACGCGCCCGCGCCGGCCAAGACTTTCGAACGATTCTGCGAACTTACTATCCCGGCACTACGGTTGGTCCTGCCAACTAACGGCAGTCGAACGCGCGAGCGCAGATGGGCGGACTGGCTACGGCGATCGCTGCCGCTTGTCGGTCTGTTCGTCGCGGTACAGTCCGCTGCGGCGCAAGAGCCCCTCTTCAATCAGCTCAATCTCGATAAGCTGCAGCTCGTTTCTTTGGGCGCGAGCATCGGCCGCATTCTGCCCTCACAGGCCGAGCCCACGGCACTCTACGCGGTCTCGGCGGACTACGGAGAGATTGCCAAGAGCTGGCATCTCGTGTTCGGCGTGAGCTATTGGGAATCACGCTTTCGCGATGCCGTCATCCAGCAATTCGTCGACTCGATCAACACGAATCTCTCTGGCACGGGAACCGCGCACGTCGTTCCGTCGAAAATCTCGCTCTACGACGTCACGTTCAGCGCTGAAACACGGTATACGCCGACGTACTCCGGTGAGATCAAGCCGTACATCGGCATCGGCCTCGCTGCCCACGTCGTGAATGCCGATGGTAGCCTCATCAACGGGACGTTCGCCGAGCGTGCGCTCGACAACATCGCGCCCGGATTGTTTGTCACGGCTGGTCTCTCGCTCAAGGTCCTGAAACACCTCGGCGTCGAAGGCGGCGTGCGTGCCGACCTGTTGAGTGGATTCAGATCGACGCAGGTTCGCGGCGGAGTTACGTACTACTTTGGGCACGTGCGCGGCACGCAGCCTACCGGAGACACGAAATGAAGGAGCCGGTGAGAATCGGAGTTGTCGGGGCCGGCGCCATCTCTCAGCTGGCGCATTTGCCAGTGTTGGCCAAAGCGCGTGATGCAAAGCTGGTGGCCATCTGCGACAACGATCGGACCAAGGCGCGCGGCCTTGCTGATCGATTTGACATCCCTGATGTCTTTACCGACATCGAAGATCTGCTCGAGCTCGATGAGCTCGACGCCGTCGTCATCGCGACGCCGAACCACCTGCATGAGCCGCACGTGCTCAGCGCGCTCGCGTCGAAAAAGCACGTGCTGTGCGAGCGCCCGCTGTCGCTCACGTCACGTGGTGTCGATCGCATTCTCGCTGCGGCGACGCGCGCCGATCGAACGGTCACGGTGGGCAACAACCATCGCTACCGTACCGACGTGCAAACGCTGTCGCGCTTCATCGAGGGCGGAGAGCTCGGGAAGCTGATTGGCATTCGCGCTGGCGCGTACACCTTTCGTCGACCTGCCGAAGGGTGGCGCAACAGACGCGCGGAGTCCGGCGGCGGGGTATTCCTCGATCACGGGGCGCCACTGCTGGATCTCGCACTCTGGCTTGCCGACTTTCCCGAGCCGGTGCGCGTGAGCGCGCACATGGATCGTCCGCGCGGTGCGAGCGCTGTCGAGGAAGCGATGTTGGTGCACCTCGAGTGCGCCGCGAGCCTGTCATTTTTGTTCGACGTCTCTGCTGCGTACGTCGGCAAAGACGAACGGCTCTGGTTCGAAACGCTCGCCGCCCGCGGAAGCGCGCGCCTGGCGCCGCTGCGCGTCGTCAAAGAGCTCAACGGCCGTCCGACCGACGTGTCGCCGACTGGCGCAGCGGGACGCGAGAGCGCGTTCATCCAATCATATCGCGCCGAGCTTGCGCACTTTGTTGCTGTGGTGCGCGGCGAGACGCCGTACGAGGCCCCGACCGATCAGGTCCTGTTACACCGCGTTATCGAGGCGATCTACAAGTCGGCCGAGGAAGGGAAGGAGATCCGCTTCTAGCGCGACGATTGCGCGCGGCCGATGGGCCGCACTTCGATGCCCGCGTCCTCGAACGCACTGCGAAGCCGCTGCGCAAACTCCGCCGCGTGCGGACCGTCGCCGTGAATGCAGATGGTGTCCACGCGCATTGACAGTTCCTGACCGTCGATGCTGCGAACGGTTCCGTCGCGCACCATACGAATAGCGCGTTGCACGGCTTCGTCGGCGTCATGTACCTGCGCATCTGGCCGGCGGCGCGACACGAGCGAACCGTCGTTCATGTAATTGCGATCGGCGAACGCCTCACCGGCGGTCGTGAGCCCCGCCGCCTCGCCTTCAGCGATCAGATGGCTGCCCGGCAAACCGAAGAGCACCAGCTCGCGATCGACGTCGCACACGGCGTGTGCAATCGCTGACGCGAGCTCGCGCTTCGATGCGGCCATGTTGTACAGCGCTCCGTGTGCCTTCACGTGCTGCAACTCCATGCCACCTGCGCGCGCGAACCCGAGCAGCGCGCCGACCTGATACACCACGAGGTCGTACACGTCCTCCGGTGTGATGTCCATGTTGCGACGGCCGAATCCGATCAGATCTGGAAAGCCCGGATGCGCGCCAACACCCACGCCGCGCTCACGCGCCTTGGCGAGCGTCGTGCGCATCACGGTGGGATCGCCGCCGTGAAATCCGCACGCCACGTTCGCTGACGTGATGAACGGAAACACCTCGTCGTCGGCGCCAATGCGATACGCGCCAAAGCTCTCGCCCATGTCGCAATTCAAGTCGACTCGACTGGTCATGACGTTCCTCGGGGATATCGAAGCGCGATTCCGGCGCGTGCCTGTGCGATCTCGTGTTCCAACGCGATGTACTCTGCCTGTGCCTCGTCGAGCGACACGAGACGAAAACGCAGCCGGTCACCGGGCTTGAGTTGCGCGATCAACGGCAGATCGACGCTGGCAACGTTGCCAAGACGTGGATAACCACCAGTCGTCTGCGCGTCGGACATGAGCACGATTGGCGCGCCACCCGGCGGGAGTTGCACGGTGCCAAAGCCAACGCCTTCAGAAAGGAGTTCAACCGGTTCGCGCAGCTCGAGCGCCTTACCCTCGAGCCGATAGCCCATCCGATCAGAGCTTGCTGATACGCGAAACGTTCCGCCAAGCAGGGTGTCGCGCGCCCCAGGAGTGAGGACATCGAGATGAGCACCGGCGATCAGCCGCACCTGGGCGTCATCGCTATACGGCGGTCGAAGCGTGCTCCCGATGCTCCACCGTGCGACCAGCGGTCCGCGCTTGTCCGTGCGAAGCGATGTCGCGATGTGTTCGCCCAAGTTCGATGCGGCGGCGACCGTCAATACATCGCCGGTCTTCAACGCACGTCCCGACAAGCCGCCAAACCCGCCGCGCAGATACGTGCTTCGGCTTCCAAACACGCACGGTACGTCGAGTCCGCCTGCGACGGCGAGGTACGCACGACAACCGGACTTCACGCGTCCAAAGCGCAACGTTGAGCCGCGCGATACCCAGATCGGATGCCACACCGCGACGGGTGTATGGTCGACGGTTGCTTCGAGATCGCCGCCACCGAGCGCGATCAGCGCGTCGCGTTCGAACGCAATACCGGGACCGATGAGAGAAATCTCAAGGCCGGCCGCGCACTCTGCGTTGCCAACCAGGAGATTCGCGACGCGAAGTGCCTGGCGATCCATCGCGCCACCGGCCGGTATGCCCTCGTGCTGATGCCCGATCCGTCCGAGATCCTGGACGGTCGTCTGAAGGCCCGCGGTCACTATGCGAAGGGTCATTGCGACGCCGGCCAACGACGAAACTCGTCGCGCGAGATTGGAGAGAAGCGCACGCGATCGCCCGTCGCCAGCAACGTTGGCGTTTCGCGCGACAGATCAAAAATCCGGAGCGGCGTTTTGCCGATGAGATTCCAACCACCCGGCGACTCGAGCGGATAGACGCCCGTCTGTTGGCCGCCGATCCCTACTGAGCCAGCGGGGACTGCCGTCCGCGGCGATGAACGCCGCGGAGTCGCGATCTCACTCGGCAATCCCCCGAGGTATGCGAATCCCGGCATGAAGCCGACCATGTAGACGAGGTACTCCGCGCCAGAATGGATTCGCACGACGTCGTCGGACGTCATCCCGTGGCGCGATGCGACGTCGCCGAGATCCGGGCCAAGATCGCTGCCATAACACACGGGAATGTCCACTGTGCGCGGTGCGGGCAGCGCATCCGGGCGGACGTTCGACAACCGATGCGTCAGCGCTGCAACGAGTCGCGCATAGGGCGATGCATTCGGGTCGTCGCCCGCCTCGACGGCCGTCGGATCGTAGTGCACCGTGACGCTCGCAAAGGCCGCCACGCGGTCGGTTACACCGGCCGGCGAATCCTGCTCGAGCGCCGTCGACACCGCGCGTACCAACCGGTGTGTCGGTTCATCGATGACATCGCCGAGCGTGATTGTGACGGCGCGATCGCCGAGGGGGGAGTAGTGCATCGCGACAAAGAATACCGCGACTAGGGCGCGCCGTACAGCCGTTCCGCCGGATATTGTTCGGCTTTCGTGCCGGACTACGGGGCCGCGCGGCCGTCCGGGTCCGTCAGCAGCCGGTCAAAGACTCGCCCGCCAATGAAGCTATTGAGTAAATGCTCATCGAGCATTCCCTCGGCCGCCTCCATCTGTAGGATGTCGAGCGCGCGCTCCTTGGGCAGCGCCGGCTTATATGGACGGTCCGTCGCCGTGAGCGCGTCATAGATGTCGGCGATCGTCATGATGCGCGTCTGCACCGGGATGGACTCTCCCGTGACCGCCCGCGGATAGCCGCGGCCGTTCAGCTTTTCATGGTGCCCGTACGCGATCTCCGGAATCCCTCGCAACTCGCGCGTCCACGGAATTTGCTCGAGAAAACGATACGTGTGCGTCACGTGCGACTCGATCTCGAGTCGTTCGATTTCGTCGAGGTTGCCCTTCCGGATCATCAGGTATTGCAACTCGTGCTCAGCGAGTAACGGACGTTCGACGCCTTCGAAGTCGAGGTAGGTTCGCTGATTGATCTTGTGCAGTTCGTCGAAACTGCCCTCGGGCAGCACCGTTGGCTCGTTCGCCTTTACGATTGCGTCGAGGTAACGCTGCAACTCGTCGCGCGACGCAAGTTGCGCCGCGCGGAGACGCTCAATGCCTGCGTCATGCGCGCCGCGGCCGCCGCCAAGGAGTAGTGCGACTCGCTCGCGTTCGAAGCTGAGGTCCGCCGCCTGCAACAAGTATTCGAAACGATGGCGAATGAGCTCGAGATCGGGCTCATAGAGCTTCTTCTGTTTGACGAGCACCTGCTCGCGAACCCCGACCTTGCCGAAATCGTGCAGGAGGCCGGCGTAGCGAAGCTCTCTGAGCTGTTCGCGGGAGAAGCGTATGTCGCGATACGGTCCGTCGGTCACACGATCGACTGTCTCGGCGAGTCCAACGCTCAACGTTGCGACGCGACCCGAATGGCCGGACGTTGCCGGATCGCGCGACTCGATGGCCGTGACGGCGGCCGTCACGAATCCTTCGAACAGGCGCTCGATGTCGCCGTACAACAGGCTGTTCTCGATGGCCACCGCGGCCTGTGACGCCAGCGCGCTCACCATCTCGACCGATCGCTGGTCGTACGAGATGACTTCGCGATCGACGATCTCTGGCGACGAGAGCGCAGCGTCGGAGGTGTGTTTGCGATTGATCAACTGCAACACCCCGATGATCTCGTCGCGATGGGTCTTCATCGGGATGACGAGCATCGACTTGGTGCGATAGCCGAACTTGTCGTCGAAGCTTCGATTCTGACGGTACGATACGTCGTCAGGCAGCAGATACACATCGGCAATGACGAGCGGTTCGCCCGTTGCCGCTGCGTATCCCGCAAGACTCGTGTGATCGATCGGGACCGTGCCTTCGGTCAGCGGCAGGTTCGGCAGCGTGAAGTTCTGCGCCAACTTGAACCGAAGCGTCGTTGCAGTCGCACCAGCGTCCGGTCGCTCGGTGAGATACAGCGAGCCCGCATCACTCAACGTCATGCGTCGCGCCTGACTCAGAATCAGTTCGAGCAGCGACAACAGATCGCGTTGTGTCGACAGCGCGACGCCAACGCTCGTCAATTCGGTCAACTCCCGGTGGCGCTCGTCTTCCTCGGCGACGGCACGCCGCTCAGCGACCAACGCTGCCGCGTGACGGAACCCGCCGCGCAGAGTAGCGACGACGGTACCGGGTGATGCATCGGCCGGCAGGAACCCCGTGACGAGATCCAGCGGAAAGATCTCGGACGGGTCCGACTCACCCGCGTCGCCAACGGCGATCAGCGGCGCAATCTGCGCCAGTTCGCGCAGCCATCCGACGTCTCCGCCCGCGCTCGCGATGAGCGCGCGATCGAGCATGATCACCGTTGGCCGCGACGCGTCGAGCGACCCAGGCGTTGGGAGCGACGGAACACGTCGCACCTCCACGTCGTCCTCGCGCCGCCCGAGCGGGGCAGAGGAGATCGTTCGGCCTGCGGCAGTGATCAGTAGAGGCTTCACTCGACTCGTTGAAAGGACTGTGCGGCGCTGAATCAGCGACGTCCCAGACTACCCGAGCAAAAGAAACGCCGAGGCGTATTGGCCCCGGCGTGTCCGACTAGCGTACGCACGCGGAGCTAGTTGCCAGCCTTGGTCTGCAGCTTCTCGAGATTGCGTTGAGCGGGTTCGAACGTCGGGTACTTCGCCGCGACTTGCAGAAAAAGCTCGCGCGCCTTCGCCGGATTGTTCTTGTCCAACTCGTCGAGTGCATTGGAGTAGATCTTCATCGTCGGAGCGTCGAGCTTCGTCTTCTTCAGCGCATCCGGCTTTGCCAAGGGCTTGGAGTAGAGCTCTGCGTTGGCGGTCGCGCTCTTTACGGTGGCCGCAGGCTGTCCGTTCTGCGCGGGCGTCTTGGCCGGCGACGGGCTGGCCTCGCCGCGAGCGCCTGCGCCAGGCTTGGGCGCGAGGTTCATGTTCGCAGACACGAGCGACGTTACCTGCGTGATCAATCCGAGCACGTCGTCCGTCTTTCCGGTGACTTTCTGCGGATTGACGATCTGCGTCGTCTCGATGTCGATCGTTCGCGCGGTGAGAATGGCGGAGCCCTTGCCGTCGGACATGAAGCCGCCGGTCACGGCGTACTGCGCGCCGAGAATTTTGCCGAGTCGCACGGCCGTCGTGGCGTCCACCGCGCCGGTCTTCGTGAGGTTCTGCTCGGTCAGGATCTCGTTGAGATGCGCGCGATCGACCAGTCGGATCTTGGCGTTCGATGCTAGATCCGTAATGAGCAGATCCTGAACGCCGGTGGCCATCCCGTCGAAGTCGGCGCGTCCGGTGCCGATCGAGCTGTTGTCGAAGCGGAACACGACGACGACCGGACGGTTGTCGGTCTGCGCCAGTGCAACGGCGGGCAGGGCGAATGTCGCCGCGATGGCGAGCATTCCGGTGGCACGCGACAGCTGACGCAACATGGGTCTTCCTCTCTGAGAGCCTTTTCGAAACGCTAAATGTCCAGCGTCATCCCTTCGGCGGCAGCCGTGATGGTCAGCGTTCCGCCGCGCTGCGCGACGATGGCCTGGCAGGCCGCTACCCAACGATCTACATCATCGTCCGACCGCTCCGGCCGATGGTGAAACAACACGAGCTGTTTCACGCCGGCGTCCAACGCCAACTCGACCGCATCTTCGTAGGTGGAATGTCCCCACCCGCGATGCTTCTCGTATTCATCGGCCGTATACATCGCGTCGTGCACCAGCACCGTTGCACCGCGCACGAAGTCGACGAGGCGTTCCTTCCAGTCGGCCCGACTGCCGTACGGAGCACTCGGGTTCAATTCGTTGTCCGAGATGTAGACGAATGACCCGTCGCTTTCGCTACGCCCTGTGAAGCGGTACCCCAGCGCCCCGCCCGGGTGCCGGACCGCGAATGCGGTCACGTGATAGCCGTTCCCATCTCGACGCTCCTCGGCGATTTCGCAGAAGTCGACGGTCGCGTCGAGCTGCTCGAACGTGACGGGGAACACGACGGGAGACATCTGATCGCGAATCACGCGATCGATGCTCGTCTCGAGGGTCTTTTGGCCCCAAATCGTGAACCGGTTGCCCGGCTGAAAGATTGGGGCGAAGAACGGAATGCCCTGGATGTGATCCCAGTGCGCGTGCGTCAGAAAAATGTCGGCCGCGATGCCACCGCCGTTGGCTGTGGCCACGAGCGAGCGCCCGAGCTCACGAATGCCGGTGCCAGCGTCGAGAATGACCAGCCAGTTGGTATCTGTCCGCACCTCGACGCACGGCGTGTTTCCACCGTATTTGACCGTGGCCGAGCCCGGAGACGGAATCGATCCCCGCGTCCCCCAAAATCGCAATCGCATTGTCATGACTCAGGCGCCTCTGCCACCTGCTGCGAAGGATGGGAAAGGGGACCACGCAGGGCAAGGAAAGGTGTCACGGGGTGCCCGTGACACTTGTCACATGGGAGATCAGGAATTGCTACAGACGCGCTTGCGCGCGCTGTTCGAGGGCGTTGCGATCGGCAAGTGTGATGCGCCGCCGCTCGATCATCACCCAGTTCGCATCCTGAAAATCCTTCATCGCACGTGACACCGTCTCTCGGCTCGCTCCGATCATTTGCGCGATCGTCTGATGCGTGAGCGGCTTGTCGATGGTGTTCGAATCGGCTTCTTCCGCCAGGTCCAACAACAACCGCGCGATACGTCCCGGAACGTCGAGCAGTACCAGGCCGCCGATCTTTTCATCGGCGCGGCGCAGGCGGCGCGACAGCTCGGTGAGGAGCGACCACGCAACCGCCGGCGACGATTCGACACGACGACGGAAGTCCTCGCGGCGCAGAACGAGCAGGTGCGAATCGTCCATCGCGATGACGTGCGCCGACCGCGGTCGATCATCGATCAGGGCAAGCTCTCCGAAGTGCTCGCTGACGCCGAGCACACCGAGAATCACTTCGCGGCCGTCCTCACCGATGAGAACGACCTTCACTCGGCCCTGGCGTACGACGAACAGCGAGTCACCGGGGTCGTTCTCGAACAGGATGACGCTGCCGCGGGGGTAGAACTTTTCGCGAGTCAGTTCGCCGAAGCGCTGGAGCTCGATTCGGTCGAGGCCGCTGAAGAGCGGCACCGTTGCCAGAAAGTCGGCTGTGGTGGCGATGGCGGTCACGGTCGAGGGGCGAAAGGCGAAACAACGAGCGGCAGTGGACGCATGCCGGAGGCACGAGCCCAGCCGCGACTAAGTCGCCGCGAAGTTACTCGCAGAAGGGCTCCCTGTCAAACCGCAAACCATTGTGCGCTTGTCTCTTAGATGGGAAGGTGGCTATATTTCCAAGCTGGCTCAAAAAACGGGACTGATCACGCCGAGGCGAATCGCCCCTCGCCGCCCAGTTCCCACGACAAGTGAGGCTCACGTGAAAGCAGATATCCATCCCGAATACGCCACCGCTTCGGTAACCTGCGGCTGCGGCAACAAGTTCCTGACCCGTTCGACGCGCGCCGAGATTCACACCGACGTGTGCTCGGAGTGTCACCCGTTCTTCACGGGTAAGCAGCGTCTGCTCGATACCGCTGGTCGTGTGGAGCGCTTCCGCCAGAAGTTCGCGAAGCAGGCTCCGAAACAGACAGCCGGCTGAGGCGCCTCTGGCGCTCCGCGACCGGTTAGCGGCCGCGCTCGCTCGCGCTGATGAAGTCGAGCGAGCGCTTGCCAACCCGGGCGGGCTCCGCGATCCCAGAGAATTCGCGGAGCTCGGCCGAGAGCACCGCCGGCTGATGCCGGTGGTCGAAATGGCGGCCCAACTGCAGAAATACGAAGACGAGCTCGTGCAGGTGCGCGAGCTCGTTTCCGTTGACGACCCCGAAATGGCCGCCGAAGCCCGTGATGAACAATCACGACTCCAGTCGTCCATCGCGGAGTTGGAAGCCAAGATCACGCCCGCTCTCCTTCCGCGCGATCCGCTCGACGACCGCGCTGCCATCGTCGAAATCCGCGCCGGCACCGGCGGCGACGAAGCGGCGCTCTTCGCGGCCGACCTGCACCGCATGTACACGCGGTTCTGCGAACGCCACGGCTGGCGCATCGAGATCATGTCGCTCTCCGACGCGACACTCGGCGGCATTAAAGAAGTTGTATTCAAGCTTACTGGTGATGCACCCTACGGGTCCATGCGCTGGGAGTCGGGCGTCCACCGCGTCCAACGCGTGCCCGCCACCGAGGCACAGGGTCGGATCCATACGTCCGCCGCCACGGTTGCCGTGCTGCCCGAAGCCGAAGAAGTCGACGTCAAGATCGAAGACAAGGACATCCGCATCGACGTCTTCCGCTCGTCGGGACCAGGTGGCCAGAGCGTCAACACCACCGACTCCGCGGTGCGTATCACGCACATGCCGTCGGGACTTGTCGTGAGCCAGCAGGACCAAAAGTCCCAGCTGCAGAACAAGCTCAAGGCGATGGAAGTGCTGCGTGCCCGACTGCTCGACCTCAAGGTCTCCGAGCAAGAAGCCGCGCGATCGCGCATGCGGAAAACGCAGGTTGGCACCGGCGATCGGTCCGGAAAGATTCGCACGTACAATTATCCGCAGAGCCGCGTCACCGACCATCGCATCGGTTGGACGACGCACGATTTGCAGGGCTTCATGGACGGCAACATCGGACCGTTGATCGAAGCGCTCAAGCTCGCCAACGTCGAAGATCAGCTCGGAGACGACGCGTGACCACCGACCGGCTGGACGCCGTCGTGACGGTGAATCAGCTGCTCGAGGAACTCGCGCGACGCTTCAACGCTCACGGCATCGCCGAACCGTTCCTCGAGGCGCGAGAGATCGTTGCGGCGCTGCACGATGCGCCGCGCTTCTGGCCGCTCATGAACGGCGGCGTCGAAATCGATCCGGCCATCGTCACACGTGCGCGCAAGGCGGCAGAGCTACGCCTGCGCGGCGCGCCGCTTGGTTATGCCGTTGGCCGCGCGTGCTTTCGTCTCCTCACCCTCGACGTCGATGAGCGTGTGCTCATCCCTCGTCCCGAGACGGAGCAACTCGTCGAGCTCGTGCTTGAAGAGACCGCCGCCGTCGCTGGTGGTGTCGCGATCGACGTCGGCACAGGCTCTGGCGCTATTGCGCTCGCGCTGAGCGCCGAAGGCCGATTCAGCCACGTATACGGCACCGACATCTCGCGCGACGCGCTGGCCGTTGCTACACGCAACGCCGAGCTCTGTCGCGCACATCTGCATTCGCCCGTGGATTTCTTGCACGGTTCACTGCTCGGCCCGCTTGCCGACGTGCGAGCGCGTGTGGTCGTATCGAATCCGCCATACATTGCGTTGGGCGAGGCGCCGACGCTTCCGCCGAGCGTGCGCGATTGGGAGCCGGCAGTGGCCTTGTACAGTGGAACCGATGGCCTGAGAGCGACGGCCAGGCTCGTGCGCGAAGCCGCGGACGTCCTCCTTCCCGGCGGGCTGTTCGCTATCGAGGTCGATGTGCGTCGCGCCTCGCTGGCTGCGGAACTCGTGAGTCGCGAGCGCCGCTTTCACGCCATTCGAGTGGAGTTGGATCTCACGGGACGCGAGCGATTCGTGCTCGCCCGACGACAGGAGACGGCTGGATGATCGAGGACAAGGCGAAGGAATTGGGACGTTTGATTGGGCAGAGCAGCGAGTACCAAGCCGTCAAGCGCGCGAGCGATTCGCTCAACGAAGACAAAGACACTGTCGCTCTTCTCCAGAAGATGGAACAGCTCCGCATGGACGCGCAGAAGATGATGCAGCGCGGCGAGCGTCCCACCGAGGACATGGAGAAGCAGCTCGACGGCCTGCTCGGGCAGATTCAGGGTCGATCGACCTATCAGCGTCTGCTCGTTGCCCAGGAAAACTTCGACAAAGTCATGGGCCGCGCGAACGACTGGATTCTCGAAGGCATCGAGAAGGGCGCAGCGAGTCCGATCATCACGCTCGGCTAGCCGTCATGTCGCGCGGCCGCTTGATCGTGTTCGAGGGAGCGGAGGGTGCGGGCAAGAGCACGCAGCTCCGCCTCGTCGCCGATTGGTTGGCTGCGCACCACCGCGGTGGTGTTCGCGCAATGATGGTGCGCGAGCCAGGCGGAACGCCCGTGGGCGATGAGATTCGCCGCGTGCTTCTCGATCCAACGTCTGACATCGTGCCGCGCGCTGAGGCGTTCTTGTTCATGGCGTCTCGCGCGCAGTTGGTGGAGCGCGAGATTCGCCCGGCTCTCGACTCCGGCACCATGGTGCTGGTCGATCGGTTCTTCCTGTCGACGTACGCGTACCAAGGTGCTGGACGCGGGCTTCCGGAGAAGGAACTGCGCGCCGCAAATGCCATGGCGACCGATGGGCTCGTGCCCGACATCACGCTGCTGCTCGCGCTACCGCCCGACGAAGGTTTGAAGCGCGCCATGGCGCGAGGCGGACACGACCGCATGGAGCGCGCGGAGTTGGCGTTTCATGAGCGCGTCTCGCGCGCCTTCGAGGCTTTTTCCGCGCATCAGTGGCAGGACGAACATCCCGAGTGTGGTCCCATCGTGCTCGTCGACGCGTCGGGGGATCAGCAGGCTGTGTTTGGTCGCGTGCTAGCGGCACTGCACGCTCGTTGGCCCGAGATTTTCCTTGCATAGCCATATGCGTTCACGTGCCCTGTTCGCCGCGGTGGTGTTGAGCTGTGCGCTCGTTTCGGGCGGATGGCTGGTGACACGTGGCCTCGTTGGCACGCGAAGTCCGCGATCGAATAACGCGCAGATGTTCGGTCAGGTGTACGACCGCATTTCGCGGTTGTATGTCGACACACTCGCCGACTCCGCACTCGTGACTCGCACGATCGATGGACTGGTCGGCGAGCTCCACGATCCGCACAGTTCGTATCTATCGCCGGAGCTGCTGGCCCGACTTTCGGAGCGCACGTCTGGCCGCTACGCAGGCGTCGGCGCACAGGTGGATGTGCGCGACGGATGGATCACGATCGTCGCGCCCATGCCCGGCGGTCCGGCGCTCGAAGCGGGAGTGCAGGCAGGCGATCGCATTCTCATGGTTGACGGAAAGCCGATGCGTGGCGTGGCGCTCGACGAAGCGCAGAAGGCGCTACGCGGCATTCCTGGATCGAAGGTCAAGGTGACGGTCGAGCGGCCGGGAATGACGACACCGATCGACTTCGTACTCGAGCGTCGTGAGATTCACGTTCGGTCGGTGCAGCACGCAATGCTCTTTCCGAACGGCGTGGGTTACGTCGCACTCACCATCTTCAGTCAGGAATCAGCCGCCGACCTCAAGGCCGCGATCGATTCACTTCGCGCCGCGGGAATGACGTCGCTCATCTTCGACTTGCGTGGCGATCCGGGCGGCTTACTGGACCAGGGTGTTGGCGTCGCCGACCTCTTTCTCGAGCCGGGCCAGAGCGTCGTCAGCATGAAAGGCCGATCGCCGGCGATGAGTCGCGCATTTTCCGACGATCGGGCGCAGCTTTGGCCAAAACTTCCGCTCGCTGTGCTCGTCGACAGCAACTCGGCGAGTGCGTCAGAGATTGTCGCCGGTGCGCTGCAGGATCACGATCGCGCGCTGTTGCTTGGCACAACCACGTACGGAAAGGGAAGCGCGCAGAACGTGTTTCCGCTAACGAACGGCGGCGCCGTCAAGTTGACGACTGCGCTCTGGTTCACTCCGAGCGGGAGAAGCATCAATCGGTTGCGCGACACCGCGGGCACCAACGCACCCCCCGATTCCACGATTTCCCGTCCCACGTACAAGACTGACGCTGGACGAACGGTGCTCGGTGGCGGTGGGATTACTCCCGATGTCATCCTGCCAGTTGCGCCACAACCAGCGAGCGACACGGCGTTTCAGCATATGCTCGGCACGCAGGTGCCGAAGTTTCGTGACGCCCTGACGGACTACGCGCTGTCGCTCAAGGGCTCGCACGCAGTGTCGTCGCCCGACTTCGTCGTGACGGCGGACATGCGGCGCGAGGTCAAGGCGCGCATGCAGGCGCGCGGCATCAAGGTCGACAGTGCGACCTACGAGGCCGCCAGCGGACTGCTCGATCGACTGATTGGCTACGAGATCGCGCGGTATTCGTTCGGTGAGCGCGGCGAATGGGCGCGCCGGTTACGCGATGATCCCATGGTCGACGCCACGCGACAGATCGTTGCGGGAGCAACTACCCAGGGCGAATTGTTGTCGCGCGGTGCGGCGAAAGCGAAAGCTCGCTGAACGTCAGGGCTTCGTCTGGTCGACGACCTTGATCCCCTTCGGGATCGTGAACGTGAACGCCGACTGATCGATCGGCGAGTCGGCCTGTAGCGTGAGCAAGTGGATGTGACGTGTCACGCCGCTCGGCTCTATCATTTCAAATTCACGAATCAGAGAATCATCGTCGTCGACCCACACCGTTGCCTTGGTGAAGGGCGCATCCGACCCCGGCTTTGGCGTGAGGACGAGCCCGTGCGTCGGATGTCGGTCCACGGTCTTCGAGGCGGCAGCCGTGATGTCGTACTTCGTTTTGGGCGAATCGAGAAACTGGCCGGTGAGGTCGATCGGAACGGCGCTGCGATCCGTTGCGCGGCGTTTGAAGACCTGACCGGGCGTGCTCGCCGGCAGATAGACCCAGACGACCTGGCCGTCGGCGACGATCTCCCCCGACGCCGGCGGTGAGAACCGAATCGCCAGGCGATTTGGGCGCTCCTGGACGTAGTCGCCGCGCGACATCGCGCTCGTCCCCGTGATCGAATTCGTGACCGTTTGCTCGAACGTGCCGCGCACGGTTCGGATCTTCGCCCACGCGGCAACCGCGCGATCGATCGTCGCATCAACGGGCTGAGCGCCGGTCTGCGCTACAGCGACATTCGCGGCGGCGAGAACGGCGGCCGCGGCCAGAATCGAGAGTCTCATATCAGGTGCTACACGCTGGCTGCAACGACCGTTCCGGGCGTCGGAACCAGCTCGCGGCCGATTGCGCCGGAGATCGCCCGAAGTTCGGTGACCAACCGGGCGAACTGGTCCGGGTAAAGCGATTGGCCGCCGTCGGATAGCGCACGGTCTGGCGTAGGATGCACCTCGACGAGCACGCCGTCCGCACCCGCCGCTACTGCGGCGCGCGCCATCGGAATGACCTTGTCGCGAAGGCCGGTTCCATGGCTCGGATCGGCGATCATTGGTAGATGCGAAAGCCGCTGGACGATCGGAACGGCCGTGAGGTCGAAGAGATTGCGGGCCGTCGTATCGAAGCTGCGAATGCCGCGCTCGCACAGAATGACCTGCGTATTTCCCTCGGCCAGGATGTACTCGGCGCTCATCAGCAGGTCGGTGATCGTCGCCGCCATGCCTCGCTTGAGCAGCACCGGCTTCTTGATGCGTCCCACCGCGCGAAGCAGGGAATAGTTCTGCATGTTACGCGCGCCAATCTGAATGCAGTCGGCGTACTCGGCCACGAGATGTGCGCCCTCTTCATCGAGCGCTTCCGTCACGATTGGGAGACCTGTCTCGCGTCGCGCGAGTGCGAGCAATTCGAGGCCGCGCTTGCCGAGTCCCTGGAAGGAATAGGGCGAGCTACGCGGCTTGAACGCGCCGCCACGCAACGCTGTCGCACCGCCATCACGAACAGCGCGTGCAGCCGCTACGATCTGCTCTTCCGACTCCACGGAGCAAGGGCCTGCGATGATCACGATTCCAGGCCCACCGAACGAAACGCCAGGCGCGATCGTGACGATGGTGTTCTCGTTTCGCCATTCGCGCGACACCTGCTTGTACGGCTTGCTCACGTGAATCACTTCGGCAACGCCAGGCAACGCCTCGACGCGCGAGCCGTCCACGCGTCCGTCGTTGCCCACGAGGCCCACGGTGGTCCGCGTCTCGCCCGGCATTGGACGCGCAGAATAGCCCATCTCTTCTATGGTCTTCACGACGCGATCAATCTGCTCTTTCGTCGCGTGATTCTCCATGACAACCAGCATTACAAATCCTCGATGTCGAAGTGCCACCCGTCGACTGCCAACGTCACGGGCCCTGCGTACTGTGCGCCGACAATGGCGCGAACATCCACGTACTCGACCGGCGGATAGAAGTGCGTGAGCGCCAGTTGTTTCGGCGCGGCCGCCGCCGCGAGCTCGCCGCACTGTTCGGGCGTGAGATGTTCGGGAATGCCCATCGACTGCGGCAACGAACATTCACACACGAGCAGGTCGCACCCGCGGGCCCACGCGGCCAAATCGGCCGAAGGTCCCGTGTCGCCCGTGTAGACAATCCGATGGGCGCCGCGCTCCATGGAATATGCCACGCTCTCGGGGGTATGCGGTACCGGATGGCAGCGCAGCCGGACCCCTCCTGGCAGCTCCACGACGTCGCTTGGCGTGATTTCGCGAACGGTGAAGGGAAATCCCGGTGCCGTGACCCAGGCGCCGTAGGCGGCGGCAAGGCGCTCGAGCAGTGCGGCGGTCCCGATCGGGCCGATGATCTCGACTGGCGCAGTACGCGACGGCAGAAAACCGTACTTCCAGGCGAAAATCAGCGTCGGCAGGTCGCCGTGATGATCGATGTGAAAGTGGGTGAGCGCGACGTGGGTGATCGTCTGCCACTCGAGCCCCAACTCGGCGAGGCGGCGAGTCACGCCGCTCCCGCAGTCGATCAGGAGTCGAAGGTCAGGCGCCTCGAGAAAGTAGCCGGCGCAGCTCCGCCCCGGCGACAGCGAGATGGTTCCCGTGCCGAGGGTGGTGAAGCGCATCACGGACCTCGGAAGAGAATCTTCTTGGTGCTGCTCGCTCCGTTCGCTCGAAATTCGGCGATGTAGACGCCCGGCGGAACGAATCTCCCGTTGTCATCTCTGCCATCCCACACCACGCGCGGATCGCAGCCGGTCGTGGCCGTCGGATCGCGGCCATACGCGCCGATGGGTAGAGTGCCGTCGCCGATTGGTCCAGGAATAATGTTACGCACCTCGCGAAGTCTGAGATCGAAGATCGTCAGCTTCACGGTGGCAGGTCGCGCGAGATCGAACCAGAAGCAGGTTGTCTGGCCGCGGCGGAACGGGTTTGGAAAATTCTGATAGAGAAGCGTGAACGTCGGGTCGCCGCCAATGACGATCGTCCCGGCACTCATCACAGTGACCTCGCCCGTCCCTCTGCCGCCGCGCGCATGTGCACGCACCTGCCAGCGGTAAGAGGCGTTCGACTCGAGCGAGTCGGGAAAGACGTATGACGTGTCGCTGATGAGTGGAGAGGTGAAATCGCGCGCGCCGGTCGCCTTGTTGATGACGCTGAGCTCGTACTCCCACAGACCGGCGGTCAGGGTCGTTGGAGGGCTCGTCCAGATGAACCGCGGCTTCTTGGTTGGTAGCACGACGAGGTTTTGCTGCGGCGGATCGAGAAGCGTGACCCAGCCGAGAACTGGGTGCTGCTGACGAACCTCGGCCACGGCATTTCCAACCCGATCGAACAGTCGTGCGCGAAAATAGATCGTGATGTGTTCGGGCAGGAGAGAATCAGTCGTGAACGATCCGTTGTCGCCGTCCGCCGAGCCGATGTAGAAGGGTCGCTGGAAGGCCGGCTCGGTCGACATCTCGACTGAGACGTTGTAGGGCCCGAGGTCAGGGCGGGTCTGAACACCCGTCACCGTCATGAGTGGGCCGGGAGGCATGCTATCCGCCCTCAAGCTCGATACGCGGAGGGTGATCGACTGTGCCACAACGCCCCGAGCCGTGAGGCCCAGGGCGAAGAGTGCCATGCACGCCGCAATGCGGCGCCGCCGACTCATACCGTGCTAGGGACCGCCGTGTCGACGCCCAGTCCAGCCAGCGCCTCGTCGACGGACGGCGCACCGCGCATGCGGACGCTGACCAGCGACGACACGCCTGGTTCCTGCATGGTGACGCCGTACACTGCATCGGCGGCTTCGGTCGTCGTACGCGGGTTGTGCGTGATGACGATGAACTGCGTGCGCGATTTGAATTGCGTCAACATGCGCACGAAGCGACCGACGTTCGCGTCGTCGAGCGGCGCGTCGACTTCGTCGAGCAGACAGAACGGGCTCGGCTTGGTCAGGAAGATTCCGAAGAGCAACGACAGCGCGACCAACGCCCGCTCTCCGCTCGAGAGCAGGTGAATGCGCTGCGTGCGCTTGCCACGCGGCGACGCGTGGATTTCGATGTCGCAGTCGAGCGGCGCATCGGGATTTTCGAGTCGCAGGTCGCACTCGCCACCACCAAAGAGCGACATGAAGATCTGACGGAAGTTCTCGCGCACCTGGACGAAGGTCGCCAGGAACAGCTCGCGAGCCGTACCGTCGATCTCGCGGATAGCCTGCTGAAGCGACTGCTTGGCCTCGGCGAGATCCGCACGCTGCCCCGTGAGGAAGTCCTGCCGCTTGACAGTTTCCTCATGCTCTTCGATTGCCAGAACGTTCACCGGTCCGAGACGCTCGATTTCCTGGCGGATGGATTCGCCTTCGGTACGAAGCGCCTCGTCTTCGAGCTCCACCGGCTGTGCTTCGGCGAGCATGTCGTCGAGCGGTCGGCGCCACTCGGCTTCGAGTCGCTCGCGAATAGCCGTGCGACGACCGCCGAGTTCCGTGTGGCGAAGTTCGGCGTGGTGCAACTCATCGCTGTGGCTCTGCGACTGACGACGCATGTCGTCGAGCGCGTGATCCGCGTTCGTGAGATTTTCGTCGGCTTCGTGCACCGCAACTTCAGCGACTTCCAATCGACCTTCGCCGTCGGCCAACGTTGCTTCGCGCGTCTCGAGATCGAGCTGCCACGATGCCATTTGCTCGGCCAGCGCTGAATCGGCTTCCGACAGGTCGGACAGTTCGGAGCGGAGCGACTGCAGTCGTGCCGCAGCCGTGTGCAACTCCTGCTCGAGTCGCTTC
The DNA here is from genome assembly GCF_055379415.1 of Leucogemmata humicola. Lineage (NCBI taxonomy): Bacteria > Pseudomonadati > Gemmatimonadota > Gemmatimonadia > Gemmatimonadales > Gemmatimonadaceae > Leucogemmata > Leucogemmata humicola. Next base: position 3,750,767 of record NZ_AP040875.1, on the reverse strand, counting down.
TCGCGATCGTTCGCGACCTGAACCCGCGCCTGGGTCTGGGCCTCGTCGACCTGCGCGCTCGTCCGGGCCTCGCGCGCTTCCTCCTGCGCGCGTTCGGCGATCGTCATCTCTTCGCGTGCGCGCGTTGCGGCTTCCGCCCGCAGCGCGAGTGACTCGCCGATAGTCTTGCCGTCTTCGTCGAGCTTGGTGACTTGCTCCGTGAGTCCGTTGCGACGCTCGGACAGGCGCTCGGCGAGTGCATCGGCTTCCTGCACTTCGCGTTCAGCGCGCTGACGCCGGCGCGTGAGCTCGCCCTGCTGCTCCGTTGCACGACGCGCGTCGACCTGCGCCGCCTCCAACGTTGCCGATGCTTCCAGCACACGGCGTTCGGATTCCTGAACCGCCGTACGAAGTGCGTCGGCCGCCGCCATTGCTTCGGCGCGAGCCTGTTCGGTTGCGGTCAACTCGGCGCGAAGCGCAAAGAGCTCGGCACGTCTGCGCAGCGGACCAGGTCCAGAGATGCTTCCCGGAAGCCACACCGCACCGCGTGCGTCGATGAAGGCCGCACCGTCGTCCACCGGCTGCGCGTGTCCAAGCAGCGCGCGTACCCAACGACGTCCAGGGCCAGCGGCATCGACTCGATGCGACAGCCCTTCGGCGCCTTCGTCTGTTCCGTTGCTGTCCTCGCGAAGTGCGTCGAGCGGAAGGAGCAGGAGCGGGCCGGGGTTCGCCGTGGCGTGCCACGATCGAACAGCTTCCGCCACTGACCGATCGCGAACGAGCACTGCGTGCACCGTGGCGCCGAGGAATCGCTCGACGAGTAATGCGGACGCTTGATCGGCGCTGATGAAATCGCTCAGCGGTCCGAGCACGCCGCCTTCGCCGAACTGTTCGCGTTCACGGAGCAAACGAGCGGCGGCCGGAGCCAGTCCGACTCGTTCGCGTTCGAGAGCGTCGAGCGCGTTGACCTTTCCTTGCAGCGACGTATGCACTTCATCGGCACGGAACAGCTCAGCGCGCGCGGCAGCTTCGCGCTCGCGTGTTTCGCGATCGACCGCTCGAGCCGCGTCCAATGCCTCGGCGGCGGCCGCCGCGCGCATTCGCGCTTCTTCGACGGCAATGCCTGCGCTCTCCAACTCACGCTCGATCGAACTCAGCGCGTCTCCGAGCTGGCCCAGCTCGAGCGTCAACTGCTCGACGCGCTGCGACAGCTCGTCGCTCTCGCGGCGTGCGCGTTCACGGTCGATCTCTACACGGCGCGCCCGGTCCTGTAGTTCACGAAGCTGACGCTCCGCATCTTCGACGGCCGATCGCGCCGCGGCCACGCTCTGGCGCGTTGCGTCTTCTTCCTGCTGTCGCTGCGCAAGCTTGGCGCGAGCGGCCACGAGCTGCTCGTCGAACTGAGCGCGCTCCAGCGCGGCCTGCTCGCGATCCGTGGTCACGCGACTACCGTATGCTTCGCCTTCGTTGGCTTCGAGTTCAGCGCGTTGGCGACGTGCGAGCGCGTTCCGCTGACGTTCCTCGGCGACCGCCATCTCGCTGCGGATCGCCTGTACCTGTTCGCGCTGTGTCGACACGAGCCGCAGCAACTCTGTGCGCTGAGCTTCAGTGGCGGCACGAGTGCCGTGAGCAGCATCGCGCGCCTGTTCGGCCGCGCGCACCGCTTCTTCGGCGTTCGGGCCGTTCTCGCGAAGCTCGCGCACGCGATCGCCCAAGCGCTGCAACTCATCGTGCCACGCTTCCATCTCGCGCTTCGCGAGCGCGATCTCGAGCGTGAAGCGACGTGCCGTGAGCTCCGAATAGCGCTCGGCGCGCTTGCGCTGGCGCGACAGCGACCGCACCTGGCTCTGCACTTCGGTGATCAGATCGTCGAGACGCTGCAAGTCGACGGTCGTTTCTTCGAGACGTCGCTCCGTCGTGCGGCGACGATCGCGATACAGACCAACTCCTGCCGCTTCTTCGAACAGCTCGCGACGGTCGTCGGGGCGATCGGACAGCAGCGCGTCGATCATCTTGCTTTCGATGACGACACCGGTGTCCGCGCCAAGCCCGGTGCCGCGAAGCAGATCGGAAATGTCGCGCAAACGGCACGGCGTGCGATTGAGGAAGTACTCGCTCTCACCCGACCGCGACAAACGGCGTGTGATCACGACTTCCTGGAACGACACCGGCAGCGAGCCGTCTTCATTCGAGAAGTGCAACGAGACTTCGGCAACGTTCACCGCGCGTCGCGCCGACGATCCCTGAAAGATGACCTCTTCCATCTTCGCGCCGCGCAACAGGCGCGCGCGCTGTTCGCCCAGCACCCAGCGCACGGCGTCGGACACGTTGGACTTTCCGCAGCCATTCGGCCCAACGATGGCGGTAACACCGGGATTGAACACCATCTCGGTGGAATCAGCGAACGACTTGAAGCCCTGAAGCTCTAGCTTGGTAAGCCGCACTAGAACGCTCTCCCTTTACGGTACACGAGCACCGGCGGAATGCTCGATGCGCGAAGTGATTCGATGTACAACGAAGCTTGCTCGGCCGTTTCGAACGCGCCCATGAGCAGCCAGGCGGTTCCGTTTTGTTGGCGTAGCGCGTAGGCAGGTTGGCCGTGAGCCGCGTAGCCGGCCACCATGCCGGTTGCAGCTGACGCAGACAGTCCCGAATCGATCAGAAAGGCGAACGGCAATCGGACGACGCTTTCACCGCCGAGCAGCAAACGCCGACGTCTCAGATCAGCGAGCAGCGAATCCGCATCGTTGCGGTTGACGTACGCGCCGCTGACAACCTTGAACCACCGCGCTCCCTGAATCATGGCCGGAGCAAACGTCGCCGCCGGCAGACTCTTACCATCTTTTTCCAGCTTCAAGATAGCGCCCGCCTGCGTATTCGCAGCCATCAATTCCACCGCGAACGCCGATGCGGTCGCCGAGTCGTGAGGATTCGTGATCGGCGGCACAGCGGGCGCCGCAACGATCGCCGTCGTGTCGCCGGTCGAATCGCGCCGCGTCGAATCGATCGCACCCGCGAGCAGCGGCGACGCACCGCGCGTGGTGTCGTGTCGCCCAACGATCGAGCCGCGACGTGAATCCGCGAGCGGGCGATACGCCAACCAGAACGCCATGGCCGCGAGCACGGCGGTGAGCACGAGCCCAGACACCGCGGCAATGCGCTTCCGACTCCACCCTTCCGCTGCCGGCACAGTCACCGATGGCGGTGGTGCGAGCGGGGCAGGCGCCGGCGTTTTCGGACGGGGCTCGCGGACGGTGCCAACCACGCGCGCCGCGGACAGCGCCGCAGGTACAATCTCTCCAACGAGCAGCGCGCCGTCGGTCGCGGCGACGAGATCCTCGATGTGCGGTGCGCTGGCCGGCGCCGCGAGAACGAGCAGGGCTCCTACCTCACGGAATCCCGCCGCGAGGCGATACCACCGCGGGTTCGGAAGGATCTCCTCGTAGTCCGGCGGCTCGGTGCCACTCGGCATCACAAAAAGTTGGCCGGCGCCCGGAACCTCGTAGGCGATTCGGCTGAGCGATACGCCGTACAGGAAGCTGTCGACCAGACCATGCGGATCGTCCGTCTGGACGAGCTCCTGGATCGGCCACGACTCGGCGAATAGATCGCCTACGGCCACGCGGCGGTGCGCGGCCTGAGCGCGCGCAATGCCAATGGCAACTCGTCCTGTGGACACCGGATCGGCACCGATGACGACGAGCGCGTGATACGCTCCGAGTCGTTCACCGGTCTCTTTTCCCGCGCCCTCCCAATCGAATCCGCGAAGCATGTTGGGTGACGTCATGGAAGGCTAACGGACGGCGGGCGCACGACGGGAAAATAACGTGCGGAGCGGAGCGGTGAAACGGAGAATTTCGCGCTGCGAAAAACTCGCGTCAGAACGACGGCCAGAGTGACCAGGTCCAGACCCCCTTGTGCCCGACTTGGTCAACGGGTACCGCGTAGTCCCACCGCAGAATGGCGTAGTTGAAGAGGTTCAGCCGCAGCCCGGCCCCATAGCTCCGAAGCGGATATCGTTGCTTCGATACGTCGAAGGTCGACGGCCGCGAACCGTATACCGACTGCCCCTGCGACCAGGCCAGCCCCATGTCGTAGAAGAACAACCCATCGAGCGGGGGAAGGTCGAAAGGAAGGAAGCCGAGTTCTACTCGGCGCACCAGAGGAAAACGCAGCTCGACGTTGGCGACGGCCACCCGGCTCCCTAAGAGCTGGACCGCGCTGCAGTTCGACGGATTGGCTCCGACAACCGGGCAGCTCAAATAGAAGTTGTTGTTCCGATCATACCCGCGGACGTAGTCCGGGCGAGCGATGTACTTCTGGAACTCTGTTTCGTCCGTGCCGATCGACAGATCGGTGTAGACGCGCGAAGCGACGGTCAGATAGTTGAACAGAATCGGATCGTACCGCCGGTAGTCGGCGAGATATTGGATCCAGTTGTACGACCCGAGCACGGGACTGACCTGGAATCGGAACCGCCGGCCCATGATCGGCCCGGTGTTTCCGAACAGCGTGTTGTCCGACACCAACGCCAGCTGACCGTCGAAATAGTTGAGCGACCGGTCGCGGTGCGTGCTGTCGACGTCATACCCGCCCGCCGAACTGCCCCCGAACACTTTCCGGGTTACGAACCATCGGCTACGGTCGATGTTGTTGAAGCCCGCGCCGAGCTCCATGCGCGTGAAGCGAGTGAATGGGTACGCCGTCACGCCGAAGACCTGCCGTGCCACGTATGTCGTGATCTGCTGATTCTCCAGCGCGACGCCCGGCTCCGCGGTGTTCGACAGCGAGTCCGCCGACAGGAAGTAGTAGGGTCCCTGCGAGAAGCCCGTGGAGAATTGCCAACGACGCGACAGATTCGTGTAGCCCACGAAGGCTCTCGCCTCGCTCAACCGGCCATTCACCTCGCCGGAAATCGCGACGTGGTTGTTGCCGAGCATGTCGCTGAGTACGAGCGTCGTGCCGCCAAAAACGCTCCGTCCGAGCGCGTCTGGCGTGTAGCCGACACTCGGCCGCGTTGCGTAGTCGGCCTGCAAGCGCACGTGATACGGATACGTGCGAAAGCGCATGGTATCCGGCAGGCCAAGGTTGAACGAGTCGAGGATCGCCGCCACCGATACCGATCGCCCGGTACTGTCGCTCGCGACTGGTGCGACCACGGCGACGGTCTGCGGCACCGGCTCACGGTATGGCGAACGTCGCAGCGCACGCGGATTGTTCAGCGACCAAATCGTGTACTTGCCGTCTTCGTAGTAGGTGAACGCGAGGCGATCTGCCTGTCTCGCCCACGTGATCGACGGACTGAATTCCGTCAGTGCCGATACCGCGCCGGTGACGTTCGTGAGCTGATAGTGCTCCCGCGTCGCGAGATCGTACAGGAAGATGTTCGGTGTTCCGGTGCGATCGCTCACATACGCCAGCGTCTGTCCGTCTGGCGCCCACTGCGGATTGAGATTGAGTCCCGCCTGATTCGGCAGAACTGTCGTCGCGCCCGTCGCTACATCAACCAGGGCAATGCGCCACGGGTTGAATTTGAGCAACGGAAAGCTCGCACCGTCGCGGTCGGTAGCGAATGCGATCGTCTTGCCGTCGGGCGACCAATTCGGCTGGAAGTCGCCGAAACCGTCGCTCGTCAGCTTGCGAAGCCCGGTGCCGTCGGCCTTCACAATGTAGAGATCTGTGATGCCTCCGTTCATTCCGCTGAACACGATCTGTTCGCCATTGGGCGACCAACTCGGTCCGCTCACCGTCTCAAGCGCGAGGTCAAAGCGCTTGATCTGCTTGTGCGCGCGAACATCGAACAGATACAACACGTCCTTGCCGCGCCGTTGCCCCGTAACCGCCAGCGTCTGACCGTCAGGCGAGAACGCGCTCTGCGAGTACAGAAGTCTCAGCTCTTCGAAGTCGGAATCGAAGGTGCTACGGACGAGCCGGCCGGTCCGCTTTCCGGTTTCCGCGTCGCCGAGCCAGAGATCAATGAACACCTGCCCGCGCAGCAGACTGCCATTCGATAGAAACGCGACGGTCTTTCCGTCGCTCGACAGCGCTGGTGCGAGAAAGATCTCACCGCCACTCTTTTCTTCAGTCAGCAGTGGTTGTGCAAACTTGCGCGGCCGGTCCATTCCACCGATCGCCGGCAGTAGTCGCGTCTGCAGATCCTCGCGCCACTCGTCGCCGAGATCTTGAAACGACACGCCGAGCTCGCGTTTGAACGCGCGCTCGACGCCAACGCTCGGCACCGAGTTCATGACCTGACCGATCGCTTCGTCGCCCCACTTCTGTCCGACGAACGTCCACAGCGAGTGGCCGTAGCGATACGGGAAGTACTTGTCCGGCTCCTTGGTCAGTTGCTCGATCGTCGGAATCTTTCCGAACAGCGCGGCGTCGCGCATCCACGTCGTAGTCGTCGTAGACACAGGGCCGAGCGACAGATACTCAGCCATGCCTTCGGCGAACCAGAGTGGCGGCATGTACTGCGCGAGCGTTCCCAGGCCGTTGCCGGCTTTGCCGCGCGCGAAGATGTCGTACTGAAATGCGTGCACCATCTCGTGCGTGAGCACGTGCTCAAAGCTGCGATAGTCACCGGTGAAGTTGAGCAGCATGCGATGCCGCTGCGCTTCCGTGACGCCCGCGGTGCCTTCGCCGAGATCGCCGGTCACATTGTTCTGGCCGAAGTCCGTTCGCGACGCGAACAGCATGATCGGTTTCTTTTCGCGGAATTGGTGATCCAGAATCCGCGACAGCCGAGCGTATGCCCGCTCGGCCATGCGTGCCGCAACGACGGTTGCGGTGCGCTCCTCAGGATACGAATAGATGAGGAAGTGTTCGGTCTCGGTGATCTCCCACTTGAACCGGTCGTACTGAACCTGGTTCTGACCGAAGTAGTTCTGGGCGGCCGCGGGCACGCCTGCGGCGAGGATCAGCGCGAGGCTTGCGACGAATCGCGCGCTCCCGCGCCGCCAGGCCGTCATGCACCTGCGCCGGAAAGGCCGTCGAGCGGAACCTGTTCGGCGTCGGCCCACAGACGCTCGAGCTGGTAGAAATTCCGCAGCGTCGGATGGAAGATGTGCACGACGAAATCGACGAAGTCGAGAAGCACCCAACGGCCCTGCTCGAGTCCTTCGACGTGATTCGCCGGGAATCCTTCTTTCTTCAACTCGGCCATGATGTGTTCACCGATAGCGCGAGCGTGTGTGTCAGACGTGCCGCTGGCGACGAGGAAGAAATCCGTCATATCCGTCACACCGCGGAGGTCGAGCAAAACAACGTCGTTGGCGCGCATGTCCAGCGCGACCTGAGCGGCGCGTTGGGCGTGGGCGAGGGATTTCGTGGACTGCGTAGTAGTCGATGGCATGTGTACCTGTAGCATAACCGCTGGGAACGACGGGGGAACAGGTGCCAGCGGCCGAGCACCGCAAGGTACCAATCGAGGGAAACGGAACGGCACACCGTCAAGAATCCGGTGTGCCGTTCTCGCGTTCTTTTACACGTGCACCGAACTACCGGTCCACGAGGAGAATTACTGCTTGATCACCCAGACGCGCACTTCCGGCTTCACGTCCGCGTGCAAGCGGATCGGAACACGGTAGACGCCGAGCGCCTTGATCGGCTCGTGCAAGTCGATCTGGCGCTTCTCGAGGTGGAAGCCCTGCGCTTCGAGCTGCTGCGCGATGTCGGCGGCCGTGACGGAGCCGAACAGCTTGCCCTCTTCGCCAACGCGGGCGGAGAAGGTGAGCGAGACCTGCTCGAGCTTTTCAGCGATGCCCTGCGCCGCGCCACGACGCTCGTTTTCGGCGGCATCGAGACGGTCGCGTTCCTGCTGAATACGCTTCAGGTTGCCCGGCGTCGCCTCGTAGGCGAAACCGTGCGGGAGAAGATAATTGCGGGCATAGCCAGCCTTTACCTTCACCACGTCTCCCGGCTTGCCGAGGTTCTCGACCGCTTGGCGGAGAATGATTTCCATGGGATTGAACTCCGATCGAATTAGAGACCTACGAAGTGGAGCGCGCTCGGCTTCGCCAATCTGCCCACGTATCACCCAAGCCCAACGCGAGAGCCGCCACGCCTAGCATCATGAGCGCGAGCGCGGCGAAGGCGCCAAGTACCGGGGCAAAGAGCAGAACGAAGCTGACCGTGAGCGTGACGCCGAGACTCCCTGGTGCCATGAACCAGGTGAGCACTCCGAATCCGCGAACGGCGTAGAGCGCACCAAAAAAGACGAGAAGATTTTTGCCGACGCCGTGCAGCGTTTTGAGCGTTGGCAACAGCACGATCGTGAGGCCTACGATGAGTCCCCACACGAGCTGATCGTTGAAGCGGAAGTCGCGTAGCTGACGCAGCGGCGGACCGAGACGCGCGCGCGAGAGCCGGTGGTACGTGGCCCACGCGAGAGCGAGCGCGGCGAGTGACTGCAGCGCGAGCATCGATGGAAAGATGATTGCGCCAAGCTCCGCCGTTGCCGACAACTGCTTCTCCGTCTGCGACGGCACATCGGCGAGCGCCGGAACCTTCGTCACGAGATCGGCCCATTCTTTCGGATGGGTCTGAATCGCCGTGTTGAACATCGACATCGATTCCGCGTTCCGCCGCGCAAACTCATCGGCCACCGTCTTCGACGCCTGTGTGATCGACACCGGCCCGACCAGGCTCATGACCGTCGCCAACACCAGCGTGATGCCGAGTGTAGCGAGGGCACGAGCGAATAGCGGTTTGGTGGCGCTGAACAAGCAGACGAGTCCGAACGAACCAGCGAGCAACAGGCTCCAACCGCGAGCCAAATTGTTGAACGCACTCGGCGGCGTGTTTGCCTGCACGACGAGCAGCGTCGCAATCGCGACCCACGCAATGGCGAGAAACGCGCGTCCACCCGCCCACCAACCCACGAGCGCGCAGGCCGCCATTGCCGGAATGAGCAGATCAGTCGTCTGCTCGATCGGGAATAGCGCCTGGAACTGCGGAATCTGGGGAAGGAGAAGAAACGCCAGCAACGCGATGAGCAGCTTGCCCCATCCACGTTCACTCGGCGCTGGTGCGACTGGAGTCGACACCGGGGACACGCGTTCGGCCATGCGCTACGCCTGCATCCCGCGGATGTACGGAATGATTGCGAGATAGCGCGCGCGCTTGATCGCCGTGGACAGCTGGCGCTGGTGGCGTGCGCAGACGCCGCTCAAACGGCTCGGCAGAATCTTGCCGTGGTCCGTGATGAAGCGGCCGAGCGTGCGATCATCCTTGTAGTCGATGAAACGAACGCGGGTCTCGCAGAAGGGGCAGGTTTTCTGGGGGCGGCGCATTGTCATTCTTCGTCCTCGTCTTCGTCGGCCTCACGGCGGCGAGCCGCGATGGCGAGCTCTTCTTCCGTCATCGGCGGGGCGCCGACTTCGTGCTCGAACAGGGTGATGAGGTGACGGACGATGCCGTCATCCAGCTTGATGGCGCGCTCGTATTCAGGCAGCGCGGCAGCGTCAGCTCCGAAACGAGCGACGACGTAGTAGCCAGATTCGCGGCGTCCGATTGGGTACGCGAGCTGGCGACGTCCCCAGTGATTGATCTGGAGATCCCCAGGAGTTCCGAGGAGGCCGTGAAAGCGGCCCAGCTTGTCGGTGATGGCGGCGTCTTCGAGCGTGGAGTCGAAAACGTAGACCGCCTCATATTGGCGCGTCATGCGTTGGCAATCCTCCCTTTGGTCGTGACCGCCCCCCGCTGGTTGCCGGAGCAGGGGGAGGGGAAGTTTTTTGTGGGTCGAGCGCAATGAATTCGCGTCGCCCGGACAGCCCCTAATGATAGCCCAGCCAACCGATTACGGCAACTCGGCTAGCGGCGAGCGGCGATCCAGGCCGGAGGGTGCTCGCCGTGAACCAGCGCGATCAACACTGGGAGAACCGGCGTGACATTGGCCCCGGCGAACATCGGGTCGACGATGTTGTGGGGCAGGGCGAGCGAGTCGGGAATTTCATACACCGCCACGGGGGCGCCGCGCTTGTTCCAGGCGCGGGCGACGTCCAGCACCGGGGCCGTCTTCACGGTGTGGTCGTGTGCGTTGACGAGGAACAGCATCTCCGCGTCGCCCACGGCGGGATGCTCGGCGTCGCGCCGAACCGCCATTCCGAGTCGAAGGACCTGAGCGAGGCCATGCGTCGCAAAGCCGGGGTCGCGGTCCGGGCGCGCAGTGTCGGCCGCGGCGCGCCGGGTGACGTTCGGCACGTGCGCGCCGATGTTGACCACCGACTTTTCGAGCATCGACGGGATGTGCGTCGCTTCGAAAGGCGGGGCAATGACAACGGCGCGTTCGACTTCTGCACGGTGTTCGCCCGCCCACGCGGCGAGGGTTCCGCCAACGCTGAGCCCTGCGACGATCACGGAATCGCCAAGACCCGCCGCAATGTCTACGGCGTTGTCGGCCGTGCGAACCAGCTCGGACGCGGTGAGTCGCGCCAGCTCGCTCACATTTCTTCCGCGGAGCGCGTGATGTGGAAGACGCGGTACGAGCACGTTGTCGCCCCTCGCGTACAGCGAATCGGCGAGGTCGGCGAACTGCCGCGGCGAATCGGTGAAGCCGTGAATGAGGATGACGACACGCGCCGTGCGCTGTCCGTGCGACAGCAGGATGCTCGCTCCGCCCGGGGCGACTACGCTATCGTCGGCGGCGATCAGGCTATGTGCGCGATCAATGGCGTCGGCGTATGACGCGGCCGGATGCGGGTGCGCACGAACGTCTCCGGCAGAAGTAGGAACGACTGCCGCGAGTCCCAGAACCCAGATAGCGCCGCGCCACACCGCGGTAAAACTCGGGAGAATCACAACCAGAAAGCCGCGCTACTCCGCCGCGGCAACGTGATGAGAGTCAAGCTGATCTGACAGATACTACGCCTCGCGCCTCCAGAGGATTCGCAAAGTTTCCTGAACCGCGTCCCTGGACCGAATTTAGCATATCGAGCGCGCGTCCACGCTCGACGCGAGGTGCCCAATGAGCGATGCCACGCAGCCACGCGACGAACCGTTCGTCGTTATTACCACGAAGGACGGTACGCCCATCCGCTGCCAGCGGCTCGCGTTTCCCCTGAGCCCTGGGCGAGGAGCGATGACCGAGCAACGGTGGGTGTTCTCCACCGTGGACGGCCGGCAGCACATCGGCCCACCCTCGGAGACGGTCGAATCGCACGGCCACCTCGAGCGCGTCGTCGATGAGTGGTGGACGGCCCGACAGGCGTCTCGTCAGGAGCCTCGCTCGCGCGACTAGTCGGTCAGCCACCGATGCGGAGCGATGTCCGGAGCACCGGCCAAGAATCCGTTTCGAGAGGCAGGCGGTATTTCGTCGGCGTGCTCGCCCGCCCGGTTGGGTGCCAAAGGTCAGTGGCGCCGGTCAAGAGTAAAATTATATGACAATTTATATTAGAATAGATCTCTAATATTCTAATAATTGAATTGTCGTATTGACGCCGACTCCTACGGGCGATAGCCTGGCGACCTCGTCAGTGCTCGGGTGCTGGACCGAACCCTCGCCACCTGCCATCGGTGTCATTCGCCATGAGGAAAGTCTGGGACCTCGCCCGCCGGCGCCTGCGCGTCGAAGAGGGGCTGCTCGTCATCGCGGCATGCGTCAACGTCGCCGTTGTTCTATCGGCGAAGTACTTCCCGTACGTCGATGCCACCAATCACCTGGCGCGCTACGTGTTCATCGCACGAAGCTGGTCGGGCATGGCGCCGCCGGGCGTCCACTTCTCGTGGCGGCCCACCGGATACATCGCGCTCGATCTCGTGGGCGCGGGACTGGTCGCGATGGTGTCCCCCGAGGCCACGCTGCGGATCTTCACCGTCGCGGCCATCCTGATGCCGTCGATTGGGCTCTACGCGCTCCTTCGCACCACGGCGCCGGCGCAGCGAGGGTGGTCGTTGGTCGGGCTGCTCCTGGCCTGCAACTGGTACATCGTCGTCGGCTTTCTCAGCTACACCATTGGCGTCGGCCTCGCGTTCCTCTGGCTCGCGCTGTGGTGGAAAACCAGAGGCAGTCGGCGGCTGTGGAGTCGCGCGGCGCTCGTCGCCTTTGCGCTTCTCTTGTACCTCGTCCACCTGGCGGCGATTGCGATCATTCTTGTCGTGCTCTTCATGCACATCGCCGTGATGGCGACGATCGCGCTTCGGAATCGACGCCTCGGTCCAGCGGCACCATCGCCGGAACTCTGGCAGAACCTTCGACTTCTCGCCGTGGTGCTTGCAGGCGTTGCGCTACTCTGGACAGCGATGAAGATCAGCGGGCCGCACTTTGCGGGTGTCACCGGAAAGCTCGAGTTCCGCACGCCATCGGAGAAAGTCGCCCATCTCTTCGCGCCGTTCTTCATCTTTTCCGCCGCGCAGTGCGCGGTCCTACTCGGCGCACTCGTCGCATCCGCGGTCGCTCTGGCAGTCACGTCGCGGCCAACAGTGCGCTCAGACGCGTGGCTGTTGTCGGCACTCGCCCTTCTCGCCGCCTACGTGATTTTTCCAGTCACGTTCCTCGGGGCATACGACGCCGATATCCGGTTCATCCTACCCGGTGTTTTACTCGCCTTCTGCGCACGTCCCAGCCGCGCGATCCGACTGCCGCGGTTGGCGCTACTCATACCGTTTGTCGGCGTGGTTCTCCACGCGTCGGTGGTTCGCGCAAATCTTCGAGAGATCGACGTCGACCTCGAGAACTACCGTCGGGTTCTCGCTGCCCTTCCAACGAGTGCGCACGTCCTGCCGCTCGTATCAGATCGAGAGCGGCACGGCCGCGCTGATCCGTATCGGCACTTCATCCATTGGCGCGGGATCGAGCTGAATCAGATTGCGCCGGGTCTCTTTGCGTCGAAAGCGACGGCGCCGTATCTCGCGCACTTCGAAGCGCCGATCGTGTACAACCCCGATGAGAAATGGGGCACGCGAGAGTTTGATCCGCTCGATTGGTCGCGAATTCGGCAGGAATACGAATTCATCGCGGAATTGGGCGACGACGAACGGGCGGGGCGGCTCATCCGCGCCGGTGCGCGCGAAATGAGGCATGTCGGCGACATCCGTCTCTATCGTGTCGATGCGGCCATCGTCGCGTCAGCCGCCGGCGAGATTCATCAGCCGAGGTGACGGTCGCACCGCCTCCGGTACCGCCATTGAACGGACGGTCAATGTGACATAGTTTCCATTGAACGAACGGTCAATACGGAGGCTGCATGCCTGGGACCAAGATCGCCGAGGCGCTTCGTCGAGAGCAGATCGTGCGTGCTGCCTACGAGTTGGCGAGTCGCAACGGACTGCAGGCGACGACCATCCGCGACGTCGCCCGCATCGGCGAGATGAGCACCGGGTTGGTCATCTTTCACTTCGGGACGAAGGAACGTCTCGTGCTCGCGTTGCTCGATTGGGTGCTCGAGTCGACCGTGTCGCTGCATACGAGTCCCGAGATCCTGGCGATTGACGACCCGCTCGATCGCCTCGTTGCGCTCGTTCGGCAGGAAATTGCGCGAGTACTCAGCAACCCGCGGCGCAACAGGGTGTTCCTCGAATTCTGGACGCAGGGGCCATCCATTCGCGGAGTGCGCACGCGGATGCAGCGCGATCTCGATCGCTATCGGGAAGCATTTCGCCCCTTCGTCGAGGCGGCCCTGCAGGCGCATCCAGATCGATTCGCCGACGTTAGCGTTGCAAGCCTCACGTCGATCGTCGTGAGCCTCATCAAAGGGTGCGCACTTCAGTCGCTGGTCGAATCCAGGCTCGACGTCGACGCCATTCTCGTTGCCGCGGAGCGCGTGCTCGCCGCACCGATGGTTAGTTCGGTGGTCGCGGACTAACGAGCAATGCTCGTCCCGAAACTCGCGACGACGATTCGATCCTACGATCGCGCGCAGTTCGGTCGGGACATTGTTGCTGGGTTGATCGTTGGTGTCGTCGCGTTGCCGTTGGCGATCGCGTTCGCCATCGCAAGCGGAGTGACACCCGATCGCGGCCTCTGGACCGCGATTGTTGCCGGGCTCCTCATCTCGGCGCTCGGCGGCTCTCGCGTGCAAATCGGCGGGCCGACCGGCGCGTTCGTCGTGATCGTGTATGGGGTCGTCCAGAAGTACGGGATCGACGGCCTCATCGTCGCAACCATGATGGCAGGCGTCCTACTCATCGTGATGGGGCTCGCGAAGCTGGGCAGCGCCATCAAGTTCATTCCGCACCCGGTGATCACTGGATTCACGAGCGGAATCGCCGTGATCATCTTCTCGAGTCAGATCAAGGATCTATTCGGGCTACGCATGGGTGCGGTGCCGGCGGAATTTCTCGCCAAATGGGCTGCATTCGCCGAGCACGCGAGCGTGGCGACGCCGTGGGCCGTCGTAGTTGCCGGCGCATCGCTGGCGATCATTCTCGCCTGGCCGAGAATTTCGCACAGAATCCCTGGACCGTTCGTCGCGCTCGTCGTCACAACGGTCGCGGTCCGCGCGATGCATCTCCCGGTGGAAACGATCGGCTCGCGTTTCGGCGCATTGAACGCAGCGATTCCACACCCCCAGATCCCGCACCTCTCGTTCGTGCAGCTCACTGCGCTCGTAGCACCCGCATTTACGATCGCAATGCTCGCCGCGATCGAGTCGCTGCTCTCGGCGGTCGTTGCGGACGGGATGATCGGCGGCCGTCATCGATCCAACATGGAGCTCGTTGCGCAGGGCGTTGCCAACATCGCCTCGTCGCTGGTCGGCGGCATTCCGGCGACGGGTGCCATTGCACGTACCGCGACGAACATCAAGAACGGCGGTCGCACTCCGATTGCTGGAATCACGCATGCGCTGACGCTGCTGCTGATCACGCTCTTTTTCGGACGTTACGCCGCGCTGATTCCTCTCGCGACGCTCGCCGCGATTCTCGTCGTCGTCGCGTATCACATGAGCGAGTGGCGAACCTTTCGCGGCGAGTTGCACGCGCCGAAGAGTGACGTCGCGGTGTTGTTGACCACCTTCAGTCTTACCGTCCTCGTCGATCTGACGGTCGCGATCTCCGTCGGAATGGTGCTCGCCGCATTCCTATTCATTCGACGCATGGCGACCGTCACGAACGTCGACATCATTTCGGGCGGCATTGAGGACGATCTGTCAGGCGACCCGGCCGAGCCGTGGCGTCGAACGCTCCCGTATGGCGCGGTGGTGTTCGACATCCATGGTCCGTTTTTCTTTGGCGCCGTCGAAGCGTTCCGAGAAACGCTCGATCACCTCGCGGAGCATCCAAGAGTTCTGATCATCCGAATGCGGGATGTGCAGGCGTTGGACTCGACGGGCATTCACGCGCTGAGAGACGTCGTGCGCCGGAGTCGCCGGACGGGATCAGACGTCCTGCTTGTCGATGTTCAGTCGCAGCCGCGCGCCGCCCTCGAGTCGTCAGGCGCGCTCGACGAGATTGGGGCGGCGAATGTGTTTGCGGAGATCGAGGATGCGCTGGCGAGCGTGTGACCGGATCCCACTCTCAGAATACTTGGGATCTTCCTTAGCGCTCAGCCGAGTCGTGCGGTGACGACTGGACATCGCGTCGAACGCTCCGTGATCACGCTGTTTTCAAGGACGGGGCGATTTTCTCGACGCGCCGAACCGCGTGTACGCGTAGATCGCTCCACATGCGTTGCCCATCACTTCCAACGGTAACTCCGTCGGTCCGCGATAGATCTCGAGTGATTCGAGATCCGATGGTCGCAGGTTAGCGAGAGTGCGCGAGACCTCCGACTGCGCCACTCGCGTTCCGTCGATCACAAGGGCCACGAGATTGTCAGAGCCAGAGGTTGCATCGCCGGCTGCTCGAGACTGCGACGCCCCGAGCAACGCGCCCTGGCACTGCGCGAAACTCACATGCATCGCGTGGAGGTCTGCCGAGATGTGCACTCCGGGGACGCGGCCTAGTATCGCGCCGAGCGTCGTCGATTCGAGCGAATCCAACTGCTCTCGTGTGACGAAATGACCTACTCCACGCGCCCGCCGTTGATAGAACTCATCAAGACGCGACACTGGTCCATACTCTTGCGGCTTTGAGGCCGCGTCGCGGACTACCACAGTGTCCAGTACTAGTCCAAGCCGTTCCATTTGAATGGTCTGCTGAACCGTACCATCATCTTCGACGGAAACCGCCATCGCATGAATTCGATATCCGACCTTGCGTGCGGACAACTTGTAGAATCCGGTGGGAACCATCTCGATTCGAAAACCGCCGAGTGAATCCGACTCCGAGGAAAGGTTTCGGCCAGCGGGGGGCGGTCCTAACCGCGTCAACTCAATCGAGACGCCAGCGAGCGGGCGTCCATCCGCAACCACATTCCCGCTGACGACGCCAACCCGCGAGAGGCGGGCTTGTCTGCCGCGCCAATCCCCGGTCCTGCTCGCGAGGGTCAAAGCACAAGCGACCAGCAGGCCTAATGAGGTCATCGGTTGGTCTGTTTGATCGCGACGATTCTATGATCGATCGCGCCTCGACAACTGCCTATGGCAGAATTGCATCGCACTCGAGGACGGCCAAAGTTCTGGCTCGGCAATTCGAGTAGCCACGTTTCTGTGACTTGCTCAAGAATGCGCCGACGCGCAAGGGCTATACGCGAATTATCATGAGGGACTGTTCACCCCGATTCAGTCGGTACGACACTGGGGATCCGCGTCGCGTGCTTCGATGACGGTGCCGTCCTAAAGCAGGACTGGCGGGTACAATCCGAACAGTTTGAGCAACGTCGAGAGCTGCAATCGGCTATCTGCTCCGGTCCGCTACCCTCACACGTTGAAGCGGAACAGCATCACGTCGCCGTCCTGCACGACGTACTCTTTGCCTTCCGACCGCACGACGCCCTTTTCACGCGCAACCTTCCATCCGTTGTTCGCGAGAAAATCGTCGTAGCCCACCGTCTCGGCGCGAATGAATCCGCGTTCGAAGTCCGTGTGAATCACGCCCGCTGCCTGTGGCGCCGTATCGCCGCGATGAATCGTCCACGCGCGCACTTCCTGCTCGCCGGCCGTGAAGTAAGTCTGCAGTCCGAGCAGGTGATACCCAGCCCGAATCAACCGATCGAGCCCCGCCGACTCCAATCCAAGCGACTCGAGAAAACCCTTACGATCCTCGTCGGGCAGTTCGGCGAGTTCTGATTCGATCTTGGCGGAGAAGGGGACAACTTCGGCGTGTTCGCCGCTCGCCCTGACCGCTTCGCGCAGCTTCGCGATGTGCGATCCTTCCTCGCCGGCTAACTCCGCGTCGGTCACGTTCGCCGCATACAGAACGGGCTTGAGCGTGAGCAGCGACAACGGTGCGAGGACCGCCTTGTCCTCTGCCGAGAGGCCCACATGCCAGAGTGCTTTTCCGTCGGAGAGCGGCGCGAACGCCCGCTCGAGTGCGCCCAGCTCCGCCAATGCTTCCTTGTCGCCCGTCTTCGACGCGCGCTTCACACGATCGAGTCGCTTCTCGACCACGGAGAGATCGGCAAGCGCGAGCTCGAACTCGATTACCTCGCGATCGCGAACCGGATCGACCGAGCCCATGACGTGTAACACGTCGTCGTCGTCGAACGCACGGACGACGTGGACGACTGCATCAGTCTCGCGAATGTTCGAGAGAAATTGATTGCCAAGTCCCTCGCCTTGCGACGCGCCTTTGACCAAGCCGGCGATGTCGACGAATTCCACCGCCGCGGGAACGGTGCGCTGCGGTTCGACGATGCGCGCGAGCTCATCGAGTCGCGGATCGGGTACGTTCACTCGCCCGACGTTCGGGTCCTTGGTCGCGAACGGATAGTTCGCCGCCAGCACACCGGCCGACGTGAGCGCATTGAACAACGTCGATTTGCCGACGTTGGGAAGTCCGACGATACCGAGACGAAGCATGAGAGAACTATCTAGAGGGGCGGCGCGGGCGGATTGATGCGCGCACTAATAGCGAAATCTGATCGGGCTGACGTTGGTGGTCTCAGGTCTGAGGTCTCGGGTTCGAGGGACTACCCAGAGACCTCAGACCTCAGACCTGTGACCTAGACTGCCAGGTCGCCCGTAAACTTATTCATCACAGGAACGATCCCTTCCTTCATCCAAAGCTCGAGCGCGCCGGTGAACGTCGGGAAAAGATCGCGCACCACCGCTTCCTCGCGCTTTCCGAAATCGTCGAGCACGTAGTCCTTCAGCTCGCCGCGACGCGACGGATCTTCCGGCGCGATTCCGACGCGAAGTCGCGAGTATTCCTGTGACTTTACAACGGACTCGATGCTCTTGAGGCCGTTGTGTCCGCCCGCGCTGCCTTTGGCGCGAAAGCGGTAGCGGCCGAGCGGCAGCGCGACTTCGTCGACGACGATCATCAGGTCTGTCGCTGCCGACCAGAACGGGCGTCGAAGATACGGCCGAAGCACAGCGCCGCTCAGATTCATGTACGTAAGCGGTTTGATCAGGCGCACCTTCGTGCCGCCGACCATTCCGTTGATGACGCGCGCATCGCCGTCCTTCTTCCATCCGTCAAAACGCCAAACGTCGGCAAGGTGGTCGACGACCCACCAGCCGACGTTGTGGCGCGTGCGCTCGTACTCTTTGCCCGGGTTTCCCAATCCGACGATGACTTTCATTGGCTCGTCGTCGCGTGCCGCGCCGGAACTGTCCCGGCGCGGTCGCCACCCGAACAGGAACCCGAACACGAGGCGACTTACTTAGCGTCTTCCTCGGCGTCAGCCTTCGCCTTGCGGATGAGTTCCGGCTCGCCAGCACCCGGCGTGGCCTCACCCTCCGTCGTCGTC
This sequence comes from Leucogemmata humicola, assembly GCF_055379415.1. Lineage (NCBI taxonomy): Bacteria > Pseudomonadati > Gemmatimonadota > Gemmatimonadia > Gemmatimonadales > Gemmatimonadaceae > Leucogemmata > Leucogemmata humicola. Next base: position 3,732,058 of record NZ_AP040875.1, on the reverse strand, counting down.
GCTGTCTCGGTCTTCGGCGCGTTGCAAACGCAGACCGTCGCATTCGGCTCGTCGAGAATCGCGACGCCTGCTGGCAGCTTGAGGTCGCGGATGTGGTAGCTGTGTCCGACCGTCAGCGGGGTGACGTCGACGTCGATGTGATCAGGAATCGCCGACGGATCGACGCGCAGGTGGACCTGGTGCATCGTTTCTTCGAGGATACCGCCCGAGTTGCGCACGCCATCGGCCGTGCCGACGAAGCGCAGCGGAATGCTGACGGTGATCTTTTCGCCAGCCACGAGCTGCTGGAAATCGATGTGAACGATGGTGCGCTTGAAGGGGTGGCGCTGGATCTCGCGGATGAGCGTCTTGGAAACCTTGCCTTCGACGCTCAGCTCGATGACCGTGCTGCCGGCCGAGTGCTGCTGAAGAAGCTTCTCGACTTCGCGCGTGTTGATGGTCAGCGACTGCGGGTCACGGCCATGGCCGTAGATGACCGCCGGCACCGAGCCGGCCTGACGAAGCTTGCGTGCGATGCCCGTTCCGCGATCGCTGCGGAGCGTGGCGTTCAGTGATGCTGTTGCCATTTCAGTAATTCCAGTTTGATAAATTGCACCTTCGCAGCCAATTCGCTTCGGTCTTTGTTACTCTCGGGAGGCTGCGTCCTCCCTACCATTGGGACCGAGCGACCGCACGAAGCCCGGAGGCTCCGCACTACACGAGCGATTAGTCGAAGAGCGAGCTCACCGACTGTTCGCTGTGCGTGAACCGAATCGCCTTTGCAAGCAATTCGCCAACCGATAGCGTCAACAATGCCTTGGGGCGCCGTTCTGGTGGCGTCGCGATCGTATCAGTGACCGCGATCTCCTTGATCGGCGCATCGTTCAACCGCTTGACCGCCGGGCCGGACAGCAGCGCGTGCGTCGCGCAGCAATAGATGTCCTTGGCGCCCAGGCTGCGAAGCGCATTCGCCGCTTCGGACACCGTGCCCGCCGTATCGATCATGTCGTCGACGAGAATACAATCACGTCCTTCGACTTCACCAACGACGTTCACGACTTCCGACACGTTCGGTTGCGGACGACGCTTGTCGATGATCGCGAGCGTTGCGTTCAAGCGCTTGGCAAAACCACGCGCCATCTTCGCGGAGCCGACGTCCGGCGCCACGACGACCGGATCGATCAACTGCATTTTCCGGTAGTGCGCCGTGAACACGGGCATCGCGTACAGGTGATCGACGGGGACGTCGAAGAATCCCTGCAACTGATGCTGGTGAAAGTCGACGCCGAGTACGCGATCGACACCCGCTGCGACGATCATGTTCGCCATGAGCTTGGCGCCGATCGGCACGCGCGGTTGGTCCTTTCGATCTTGTCTAGCGTAGCCGTAATACGGCATCACGCACGTGATTCGCGCCGCCGACGCTCGCCGAGCCGCGTCGATCAGGAGCAGCAGCTCCATGATGTTTTCCGCGGGCGGATTCGTCGGTTGCAGAATGAACACGTCGTTGCCGCGGACGTTTTCGTCGATGCGCACAGACAGCTCGCCGTCGGCAAACCGTCCGAGGTTCACTCGACAAAGGTCAACGCCGAGGTTCCGTGCGATTTCCTCCGCCAGCGCTCGATTGGCGCTACCAGACAACAGCTTGAGGCCGTGACTTGGGACTGCTAGTCCATCCATCGGTGGCTCAGAGAATGACGGGGAAAACGGGCGGGGAAAGGGCAAGCCGAGCTCGGCGGGCAACCATCGCTCCGCCGAACCGCTGCCAGAATTGCCCCCGGTGGATTCGAACCACCATTCTCGGATCCAAAGACCGATGTCCTGCCATTGGACGAGGGGGCAAACGACGGTTCCAAGACAGTCTTGAAATAAACCCTCGTCACGGGCGCAGGTCAAATCCCGGCGCCACATGAACCTCGGTTGGGAGCTAGGCGCTGGCCCGGCCGACGATCTCGACCGGCAGAACCTGCTCACTCGTCCGCGAAACCACGGTTCTCGGCTGCGCCAGAACGGTGGGGCGGGGCTCCCGGTCAAAGACGCCAAACACCGTCGAGCCGGAGCCGCTCATCATAGAGATCAGCGCATCCGCCGATTCCAGTTGGCGGACGAGCTGCGCAATCTCCGGGTGCCGAGCGCCTACGGGTCCCTCAAAATCGTTCGTTGCAATGGCTGCAAGCGATTCCCACGTGGCGACCGCCTCCGGATCGAGGACCGACGCGGTGGGCACATATGCCCCACGGTCCGACGACACCCAGCCGTACGCGTCCGCGGTAGAAACCGCGAATTCCGGGACGCACAGCACGATTGGCCGTGCATCGAGAGGTCGCACCGGAAAGAGGCGCTCCCCACGTCCCCAACCCAGCGCCATCGGACTCTCGATGGTCATGAACGGGACGTCCGCGCCAAGCGCCGTTGCCAGCTCGACGAGTCCGCGGCCCAGCGGCTTTGGCGACAGCGCGTCAAGCGCGCGGAGCACCGCCCCCGCGTCCGCGCTCCCGCCGCCGAGTCCGCCACCGACAGGGATCTTCTTCTCGATCTCGATCGCGAACCCGTTCGGCCAGCCCGTCGCTTCCATGTATGCCAGCGCGGCGCGATACGCGAGGTTCCGCTCCACGGGGCCAAGACCAACCGCCGGCACCGCAGTTCCGGTACAATCGAGCCCTCGGCCGGATGCCACGCGCACGGTGACGTCGTCGGCAAGGTCGATCCGAGCGAAAATCGTTTCGATCGAGTGATAGCCGCTCGTTTCCCGAGCAAGCACGCGGAGGAGCAGGTTGACCTTCGCCTGCGCCGAAACGCGGGCAGCGAGGCTCACTGCGATCCGCTCGTCGCCGCGGACCCGATTGCCGTCATCGTCAGGCCCATACGCGCGAAGTAGTACGCGCCAAGGAGCGTGATCGGGATGAGCGATGCGACATGGAACAGCAGCGCCCAGGTCGCCGCGTCGGACTGGCCGATGCCGTAGAGGCCGAGGGCCGTGATCGCCATGAATTCGAACACACCGAAGAAACCGGGCGCCGCGGGGAGCGACACACCAACCACGATGAGTCCCTGCACGAACAGCGTCGCCGACCACGGGACGTCGATACCGACGGCTTGGAAACCGAGCCAGAAGGCCAGCGGCTGCACGAGCCAATGGAGCAACGTCCACCAGAATACGCCCAGGAAGTGCGCCGGCGACCGCAAGACACTCAGTCCTTCAGCGAAGCTGCGCAGCATGTCGCTACCGCGCTTTTCCACCGTCGGCGAGACCTTTCGAGCGAACGCTTCGAAAAATCGAATGAGCGTATCTGGAAAAAAAACGAGCGAGTACAGAATGATTAGCAGCGCGATCGGCGCCGCAGCAAACGCCTTGACCAACTGCGACATCGGGTGGCCGAGCACCGTGGCGCCGGCGGGGAAGTCGGGCGACCACATGGCGACGGCGAGCAGCAGCAGCACGACGATCGCATCGAACACGCGATCGACGACGAGCGACGCGAGCGCCGTCGGAAACGTGACCTGTGGTTCTTCGCGCGACAGCGCATAGGCGCGCGCGAATTCACCCGCGCGGAGCGGAATCACGTTGTTGACCATCGTGCCGATGGCCGTTGCGCGCCACAACTCGCCGAAAGGGAGATCTTGAACGACCGGATCGAGGATCGTCCGCCAACGGCGGGCACGCAGCGGGAACATCAGCGTTGCGGTGCCGACCGACAGCCCCAACAGCCAGTAATTCGCGTCGCGCGCCAGTTCGATCGCCTTGGTCCAATCGACCTTGTGAAACGCGAAGTACAGGCAGGCGATACTGATCGCGATGCCGAGCGCGCCCTTGCCCCCGAACTTCATTGTTTGCTACTCCGCGCGTGCAAGCTCGATGAGATCGAAGAGCTCGTCGAGTGCTTCCCGGTCGTCGAATGCGCCCGAATGCTTCATCTCGTCGCGCAGTTCGGCAGCGCGATCGAGAGCGGCGCGTCCTCGATAGAGCAGTGACTCGATTGGCACCAGATGACTGTCGTCATCCTCGGCGATTGGCGCGGGCGTAAGATGCCGGCGCGCCGAAAACGAGTCGAGCGAGGCGATGCCGCGATCGAGCAGCGACGGGGGCACCTGAGCGGCGACGGGCATTGGTATTGGCGGCGCGATTGGTTCGCGCGACGGCGCTGGAGTCGGTGGCGCTTGAGTCGGTGGCGCTGCTGGCGGAGTGGGAGTGGGCCGAGCGACGACCGGCGCGGGACGAATCGTTGGCGCTGGTGGCGCCGAAGGTGCCGCTGCCACTGGTGGCGTGGCGCGTCCAAAGCCAGCGCCGATGGCGCTCGCGAGCTCGCGTCCGCCAGAAATCTCGCGCAGCCGCGCGAGCAGACGTTCGCCGTTCGAGCCAGGTTCAGTTAGCGCGGAAGCGAGATCGTCGAGGCCACTCAGACTCAGGAAGTCGATGTTCGTCGTTGCACGATTCTGCGCGCGGATGAACTCGGCGATATCGTGCTCGCCAAAACTCTCCGCCGCGGCCTGCAATGCCTGAAGTGCACGACGCACATCGCGTTCGATCCGCGGCGACGCCGCGGCATCGCCCGCCTTGCGCGCCGAATGAATCACCTGGTGCAGATGCTCGCCAAGGCTGACGAGCTCTAGACGAAAGCGTTCGTTGGCCGTCGTTGGCGGATGCTGCGATGCTTCGACGACATTTGCGCCGCCATCCTCGTAGAACAGCTTGGCGATTGGCACGACGCGTTCGCGATCACCTTCGCGTGCTTCCACCGCGGCGCGAGCCGATTCGAATGCATCGCGCGTTGGGTCTGGCGCGTGCACGTCACCGCCCACGCGGAGCAGCGACGAAAGTGTACGCAGATAGCCCGCTGCTGCCTCGAGCAGCCGGCGAGCGTCTGGCGTCAGCTCTTCGCGCGACAGCTCCAGGCCACGCGCTGCATCTTCCGTCGCTTCGAGCGTATCGGCGAGCGGAACGATTTCCTTCACGCCCGCCACACCGCGGAGCGCGCGAATTCGGCGCAGCACGTTCGTGGCGGTGTCCTGATCGCCCGATCGCGCGGACAGCAATTCCAGCCCGGCGGCGATATTCGCTGCCTCGGTCGCGAGAAACGGAGAGGATCCTCCCGTCGACGATACGCTTGCGGTGCTCGTCGGCGTCGCAGTGGCGCGCGCCGGGGCGAAGCGCGCGAGCTCCCCGGCGCGCTCCCGTGCGCGACGATCCTCGGCAGGCGTCCACGCGCGTGTTGCATGCAGCAGAGACTTTAGGTCGTCGATGGCGGCGACGACTGCGCCAGACAGCGCGGGATCCCAGCGGAGCAAACCATCCTGCATTGCGCGACCAACGCGTTCGACCGACGCCGCGAGTTCGGCGAATGCGGGAATCTTCGCCATGGTCGCGGTGCCGCGGAGCGCCCGGGCGGCCCGCTGCATTGCTTCGCCATCGGGACCGACTGAGCCGCCACCAAGCAGCAACCCATCGAGCTTCTCGACGTAATCGCTGGCTTCGAGGATGAAAAATTCAAGAAAACCCGCTGCCGCACTCATGCGCGCTCCGTTGGTTGGCGCGAAACGAAGTTAGGAGGACCGACGAGCGACGTCCATGGCTCCGCGGAGCTCATAGACGGCGTTCGCGAGTCCAACAAACACTGCGCGACTCACGACCGCATGTCCGATGTTGAGTTCCTCGATTTCCGGAATGGCGGCGACTGGTCCGACGTTCTGCACCGTGAGTCCATGGCCCGCATGGACCGCTAATCCAACCGACGCACCGCGCGCCGACGCGTCACGCAGTGCGCGCAAGGTTGCCGGATCGGCTGCGTGGTGTGCGTACTGACCCGTGTGCAGCTCGATCGCGGCGGCGCCCAGTTCGCGCGAGCGTTCGACGGTGGCCAGATCCGGCGCAATGAACAAACTCGTACGGATCCCTGCGTCGTTGAGCCGGGCCAGCCCATCGCGAATTCGTCCATGGTCGTGCGTCACATCGAGGCCGCCCTCTGTCGTGATTTCCTCGCGGCGCTCGGGCACGAGTGTCACCTGATGCGGACGCAGCCGGACGGCGAGATCGAGCATTTCCTGGGTGCAGGCCATCTCGAGGTTGAAGACTGTCTTCACAGTTGTGGCGAGACGGGCGATGTCGTCGTCCTGCATATGTCGCCGATCCTCTCGCAGGTGCGCCGTAATTCCATCGGCACCCGCGGCCTCGCAGACGACGGCACCTTCGACGGGATCGGGACTGTCGCCGCGGCGCGCTTGTCGAATCGTCGCGATGTGGTCGACGTTGATGTACAGACGCTGGTGAATCATCCGGACTGTCCCTCGAGAGAGTGGCGGCCGAAAGCAGTTCTAGAACGCGTTCGTGAACCCGGTCCCCGTCATGGAGACGATCGAATGAAGAAAGTAATCATGGGTCTGCTGCTGGTTGGCGGGTGCCAGACCACGCAGCAAACGTTCGCGTCGAGCGCGAGCACGACTGTCGCTTCGAGCCCTGCGGCCCGTCCGGGGCAGATCGGGGCCGCAGACGTCACGATGGCTCTTCAGGGCTTCATGACCGCCGCCAAGAAGACTGACCTGCAGGCGATGTCGAGCTTGTGGGGTGATCAGACCGGCCTTGCACGCGATCGATTCTCGGCCGACGAGCTCCAGAAGCGCGAGCTGTACATCATGCGCTGCCTGCGTCACGATACGTACAACGTCGTTGGCGAGGCGCCGAGCCTGGGTGGTGCGAAAGCCATGGTCGTCCAGGTGTCCTATGGCGACCTGACGCGATCGGCGAACGTCGAAGTCGTGCGTGGTCCGGCAGAGCGCTGGTATGTAAGAGACGTCGATACCAAGGCGCTGCAGGACATCTGCATGCGACACGGCTAGGTCAGTACTCCGATAGCTCGACGAGTACGCCCGACGTGGCCGAGGGGTGCAGAAAGGCGATTCGCTTTCCCTCGGCGCCAAGACGTGGTTGCTCGTCGATGAGTCGAATGCCGTGGGTGCGACAGCGCTCCAGCGTGGCGTCGAGATCCTCGACCGCAAAACAGACGTGATGAATGCCCGGCCCGCGTTTCGCGACGAACTTCGCGATCGGCGAGTCGGGCGTTTCTGCTTCCAGGAGCTCGACCAGCGACGGTCCGGCGGCCAGAGCCGCGATCCGCGCTCCATCCATGTCCTGCAGGGGAACGGTGTCGAGTTCGAGCACGTCGCGATAGAACGAGACGCTCGCATCGAGACCTTGAACAGCGATGCCGATATGGGCGATCGTGGTACCGGTGCGACCTTTGTGAGACGGTGTTTGCATGGCCATTAAGTTATGGCTGTCGGATAGTTGATAGCCACCAGGAGCTTTTTCATGTCGAACGTTATTGCTGTCACAGACGCTGATTTCGAGACCGAAGTCGAGAAGCAAGATGGCTTGACCATCGTCGATTTCTGGGCGACCTGGTGCGGACCGTGCCGGATGATCGCGCCAATTCTCGATCAGCTTGCAACGGAGTATTCGGGGAAGCTGCGCGTCGCCAAGCTGGACGTCGACGCGAACATCAAGACGGGTTCGCGCTTCAACGTTCGGTCGATTCCGACCCTGCTGTTCTTCAAGGGCGGAAAGGTCGTGGATCAGATCATCGGCGCCGTGCCAAAGACGCAGATCGAGGCGAAGGTTCAGCAGCACACCGCTGCCGCTGCCTAGTCGTCGTTGCAGGTGTGCGCGAGCGGGTCGAAGCCGACCCGCTCGACGTACGCGCCTCCGCGCGACATCTTAGGGCCGACATGCCCGCCCCGTTCGCCGCCCTCCGCTTTCCATACAGCCGCGTCCTCCTACCTCGCACGCGGCTCGCCTATATCCACCTTCGCAATCTGCTCACCGATGCGAAGCGTGATCGATCGGCGCGCATCTCGGGGTATGTAGCGATCACGCAGCTCGACGAGCTCGTGATGTTCTACCTCGTCGAAGGCGAGGTCGTCAACGCGACCGTCCGCGATCCGCGTAGTGCGCAAGCCGTCGCCATCACCACCGCGCTCGAGAAAATTCCGAGCGAGCCAGAGTACGGTGAGATCTGCTTTCACGAAGCAGATCCCGAGCAACTCGCGTGCATGTTCAAAACGCAGTCATCGGCGCCGGAGCCGTGGCCGGACACGCTCGTGCCGCACGATCCAGCCGCGCTCTTTCCGTACTTGATGTCGCAGACGTTCGATGGCGTCGTTGAGATCATCGCGAACGACGGCGTCAACTATCTCGTCTTCAAGCACGGCACCGTGGCGCGGGCATTTCTCGCGACGGGCAATCACGGTACGGTCGTGGATCGCGTCGCCAAGCTATTCGCGCGTGACGGAAGAGTCGGCGAACTCCGCGTTGCACGATGGTCGGGCTATGCGCCGCTCCCGGCGCAAGCGCCTCACGGACTCGTGCAAGCCTATCGTGATCTCACCGCGACGCTCGTTCGCCAGCTCGTCGAGCGCGGACGCAATAGCGCTCCGGAGATTGCGGAGCGCGCGCGACAGCAACTACTTGTCACGCATCCGGTGCTCGGCGCCTTCTCTGTCACCGATACGACGCTTGCAGATCCGCTCGCCGACACCGCGGAGTTGACGCATGGCGTTGCCGCGTGGATTCGCGACGTGCTGTGGGCAGCGATCGACCACGACGCGGACCCGCCGGAAGCGCTCTTGCGCGAGCTCACGTGGGAGCGACGGCACATGTTCCAGTCCGCTGGCCTGTACGATCAAATGCCATGGAAAGTCGTGTGAGCGACGCGGCCGCTAGCGGTACTCTTTTCGTCGTCAGCACCCCCATCGGCAACATGGGGGATTTTTCTTTTCGCGCAGTCGACGTGCTCAAATCGGTGAGTGCAATTCTCGCCGAAGACACACGACATACACGGAATCTGCTGACGCGCTATGAGATCGCCGTGCCGATGGTCGCGTATCACGAGCACAACGAGGCCAAGGCGACGCCGCGTCTCGTCGAGCGATTGGTGAGTGGGGAATCGCTGGCGCTGGTTTCCGACGCGGGTACCCCGCTGCTCTCCGATCCCGGCTCGCGACTCATTGCCGCGGCGATCGCCGCCGGTGTGGCGGTGGTGCCGATTCCCGGCGCATCGGCGATGCTCGCGGCGCTCGTCGCGTCGGGACTCGGCGTCGAGCGGTTCACGTTTTTCGGTTTCCTTACACGGACCGGGAGTGAACGGCGGGAAGCATTGGACGAGATTTCAGCCTTGCGCCATACTGCGGTGGTGTACGAATCAGCGAACAGGCTGGTCGCGACGCTCGTCGAGCTGGAGCAACGCGGAAATGGCGATCGAGCGGCGGTCGTGGCCCGCGAAATGACCAAACAGTTCGAGGAAGTGCGGCGAGGAACGGTCGGTGAGCTCCGCGCGTACTATGAAGGTACGCCGCCTCGCGGCGAGCTCGTGCTGCTGATCGGCGGAGCCACTCCGCCCGAGGTGACCGAGCAGGCCGTTCGCGACCGCGTACAGGCCCTTCGGGCTGAAGGGATGAGCAGTCGGGACGCCGCCACACAGGTGGCGCGCGAGTTGGGCGTGTCCAAACGGCAGGCCTACCAAATGGCGCAGGAGCACGGGATGAAAGCACAGGAGAGCGACGAATGATTGGATCCAGGCGCTCACGCGCCGTCGCTCTTGTAGCGCTCGCCATCATCCCGGTTGTCACCGCGCTTCGCGTACCGCCCATTCTGACCATCGCGCGCCTGCAGTATGACGGCGGCGGCGACTGGTATGCGAACCCATCGAGTCTGCCGAATCTGTTGGCGGCCATCCGTCAGCGCACGTCGCTCCAAGTCGACAAGACCGAAGCGCGCGTCACGCTGTCTGACGACAAACTCTGGGACTATCCGTTCATTCACGTCACTGGCCACGGCAACATTCGGTTCAGCGACTCCGAGGTGCTGCGGCTGCGCGAGTACCTGACGCGCGGCGGATTCCTCCATGTCGACGACAATTACGGCATCGATTCGAGTTTTCGCCGCGAGATGAAGCGGGTTTTTCCAGATCGTCCGCTGGTCGACGTTCCGGTGACGCATCCGATCTACCACATCGTTTACGACTTCCCCAAGGGTTTGCCAAAAATCCACGAGCACGACGGACTTCCCGCTCGCGGCTTCGGCATTTTCCTCGGCGATCGTCTCGCAGTGTACTACAGCTTCTCGAGCGATCTCGGGAATGGCTGGGAAGATCCTGAGGTGTATCACGATCCGCCGGAGCTGCACGAAGCGGCACTCCGAATGGGTGTGAACCTCTTCACGTACGCCGTCACGAGTCGCCCGACGCCATGACCGTACTCGAGTTGGTGGACCGCGAACGAACCCGTTTGCGGCGAATGCACATGATCGTGGGGTTGGCGCTCGCTGTTGGCGCGACCTGCCTTTTGCTTGCGATCGGTGCTGGCGCACTCGGCAGCGCACGTTGGATGGCGCTGCCGCGTCCGGTTCCGTTCCTCATTTGGGTGCTGGTGCTCGCAGCCGACGTTGCCGTGGTCGTTTGGACTGCTCGACGACTCGAGCGTCGCACCACGCGTGGTAGTGTTGCCGCGACGATCGAACGCGAGCAGTCAATGCGCGCAGGGGCGCTTCGCGGCGTGTTGGAGGTGGCGAACACGGGTGCACTGGGACGTCGCGCCGCTGATGCTGTCTCGAGCAAGCTCGAACCGGTGAGCGCACGACTCGCTCCCGTCGAACAGCGAACCGTGCGTCGTGGAGCCGCGCAGGCGGCTGGCGTCGCAACGGTTGCCATGGCCGCACTCGCGTTCGCCGTTCCGAATTTCAACGATGGCTTGTTGGCCATCATGCGTCCTGTGCAGGCGTGGCAGGGAACGTTGCTGCCGCGAATCAGCTTCACGAATCTGCCGCCGGCCGTGCTGCGCGGCGAAACTGCACGTTTGCAGATTGCCGCGGCCCAACGCGGAACGATCACGCTGTCGCAACGCGCGCCTGGTGAGGCGTGGGCGACGCAGGTTGTTTCCGTCGACAAACGTACAGGCGTGGCGACGATTGAAGTGGGGCCGCTGCGTGGCGATCTGACGATCGTTGCGACCGACGGCCGCTCCGTGAGCGATACAGCACTGGTTCGTGTCACCGATCGTCCGTTTGTTGGCGCGGTGTCCATGCGCGCGATCTATCCGGCGTATCTCAATCGACAGGCTGAAGGGCTCGCGGTAGGCGAACCTGCGCGTGTTCCGCAGGGCACCGTCATCGAAGTCGCGGGTCGAGCATCGACCGCACTCCACGATGTTCGGTTGGGTAACGGGCCTGATACTGTGTCGCTGCGTGTCAACGATCACGCGTTCGACGGCCGCTTCGAGGCGAAGAAGACCGGTCGCTATTCGTGGCTCGCGATGGGCACGGCGGGTCCAATCGCCGACGTGCCGCCGCCGCTCGAGCTCGAAGTCGTTCCAGATTCCGCGCCGCGTGTCGAACTCGTGTCCCCCGCGATCGACACGATCGTCGCCGGCGACGACAAGATCACGCTTCGCGCAACCGCAAGCGACGATCACGGTCTGGCTCGCGTCGAGATGCTCAGCTGGCGCCAGCCGAGCGCGGGTGGAGCGCAGCCGCCGGTGGCGCAGCGTGTCGCCGAGGCACTCTCCAACGTGTGGGACGGAACCGCCGTGCTCGATCTCGCCCCGCGCGGTCTCAAGCCGGGCGATGCGTTGCACGTCAAGATCGTGGCAACGGACAACTCGCCGTGGGCCCAGCGCGGAGAAAGTCGCGAACTGCTATTAAAGATTCCTACCATGGAAGAGCGTCGCGCCATTGCGCGCGCCTCTATGGATTCCGCCGTCAGTCAGGCGAAGCAGGCCGCCGCGGCCGAGAAGTCGCTGCAGCAGCGCACGAGCGAGGCGACGCGCGATCGGTCGCAGCGCGATGGCTCGCAGGACGCCGCGAGCGGTGCGAATGCCGCCGGCAACAAGCAGGGCAACATGAGCTACGATGCGGCGGAGAAGGCAAAGTCCGTCGCGAAGGATCAGCGCGCGCTGGCCGATCAGGTCAAGCAACTGCAGCAAACGGCCGCTGCGCTCGAGCAACAGCTCAAGCAGGCGAATGCACTCGATAGCAGTCTCGCGCGACAGCTGCAGGAAGCACAGCAGCTACTCCGCGACGCCCTCACGCCGGAGCTTCTTGCGCAGATGCAGAAGCTCGACGATGCGACCAAGCAGCTCTCGCGAGAGCAGTCGCAGTCGTCGCTCAAAGATCTGCAGGCGATGCAGGAAAAGCTGCGCGAGCAGTTGGAGAAGAGCGCCGAGATGTTGAAGCGTGCCGCGCTCGAAGGCGCGATGCAGACGCTCAAGGATGAAGCGAAGGAGATCGCCGAACGCGATCGCGCGCTAGCCGACTCGATTGCCGGCAAGTCGAGTGAAGCGCAGAAAGACGAGGCGAAACAACTCGCTGACCGATCGCAGCGTTTCGAAGACGAGCTGAAGAAGCTGCAGGATCGGCTGGAGAAAGACAAAGCCGATGCCGGTGCATCGAAGACCGAAGATGCACGTAAGCACGCGAACGCAGCCGAAGAAGCGCTGCGTCAGGCGGCTGGCCAGCAGAAGTCGGGCGACAAGCAGCAAGGAGACAAGTCGCAACAGGCGGACAAGGGGCAGCAGGGCGACAAGTCTCAGCAGAGCGATAAATCGCAGCAGAGCGACAAGGCCGACGCGAGTGCCAAGCGCGACTCGGCAGCGAAGAATCAGGCGGCCAGCGGTCAGAAGAACGACCAGAACGGCCAGAAACAAAATGCCCAGCAGAATCAGTCCGGACAGCAGAACCAGAACGGTCAGAGCGGCTCGCAGGGCAACAAACAGGATGGCCAAAAGGGCGGACAGCAGGACGGCCAGAAGAGCGGGCAGAATCAGCAGGGACAGAAGGGCGAGAACATGGAGCAGGGCGCGCGCGATGCCGCGGGCCAGATGGAGCGCGCATCGGAATCGATGAAACAAGCGCGCGAGTCGCAGGTCAACGAATGGAAGTCGGAGTTGAACAACGCGCTCGACCAGGCGATTCAGGAAATGCTACAAATGGCTCGGCAGGAGCAACAGCTCGAGCAGAAGGCGCGGTCGGGACAATCGAAGCCTGAGGAGATGCGCGGCGAGCAGAGCGCTGTGAAGCAGGGACTCGACAACGCGGCGCAGAAGCTCCAGCAGGAAGGACAAAAGACGTCGCTCCTCTCCGGACGCTCGCAGCGTTCCGTGGCCGAAGCGCAACAGAAGGTGAGCGAGGCCACGCAGCAAACCGCCGATTCGCGCGGCGCGCAGCAGGCAGCCAATTCGCTCGGCGAAGCAGCGGACGCGCTCAATCGCGCGGCGTCGTCGCTCGCGCGCGATCGCGAAAAATCAAATACGTCGAGTTCCGCCACGGGCTTCTCCGAGATGATGCAGCAACTCCAGGAGATGGCCAAGAAGCAGGGCTCGATCAACGCGCAGGCGCAGGGACTGTTGCCGGGAATGGGGCAGCCGCAGTCGTCGCAGAATCAGGGCACGGCACGCGCACTGGCGCGCGAGCAGCGTCAGGTTGCGCAGCAGCTTGATGAAGTTGGCGACGCTGTCGGTGGCGATCGTGCCGCGCAGCTCGCCAAGGAAGCGAAAGCGCTGGCCGACGCGCTCGAAGGCGGTCGCCTCGACGCCACCACGGTCGCGCGACAGCAGCAACTCTTCCGCAAACTGCTCGACGCCGGTCGCTCGCTGCAGAAGGAAGAGCGGGACGATTCGAACAAGCGCGAAGCGACGTCGGCTCGAGCGGGCAATGAGCTCAAGCCAGACAATACCAGCGCCAACGGACGTGCGGCCGTAAAATTCCGCGAGCCAAACTGGGACGAGCTCCGCGGTCTGAGCGCTGATCAGCGTCGCGCGATTCTCGAGTACTTCAAGCGAATAAATGCAGGAACACCGTAACGCGGAAAGGGGGAAGGGCGGAGTGCGAAGCGTGGGAAAGCGTCGTGTCGTGCGACTCTGTTCGCTCTTCGCCGTCGTTCTCGCCTCCCGTTTCGCGCTTCCAGCGTCTCTCCGGGCACAAGCGCCAGCGGACACGATGGCCTTCTACAAGGCCCTCGATCTCGAGGCGGCGGGAAAATATCGCGACGCAGTACCGCTGTTTCGCACCGCGCTGCACACGTCGGCCGTCGTCAACGCACTGCTCGGGCTGGAGCGTGTTTACGCGGAGCTCGGTTGGTCGGATTCGCTCGTTACGTCGCTCGACACACTGATCGCGACGAATCCGCGCGAAGAGACCTTCCGCACCGTTCAGCTTCGGACGTTGCAAACGGCCAATCGACAGGCAGACCTTCGTAAGGCGTTCGAGGCGTGGATCCGCGACATGCCGGGAAGCGCGTCGCCGTTTCGTGAATACGCGCGGCTCCTCTTGCAGCGCAGCCAATCGGCCGCGGCCGATAGCATTCTCTTACGAGCACGCCAGTCGCTCGGGACAACGAAGGATCTGCAACTCGAGCTCGCGCAGACGCGCGCCGCACAGGGCCAGTGGATCGAATCGGCTCGTGCCTGGCGCGAAGCCCTTCGTAGCGCCGATTATCTCGAGCAAGCGGCGGCGTACGCGCTCGCGCCAACTCCATCGTCGTCGCGCGCGCAGATCCGGGAAGTGTTTCTCGCTGCACCAGTCGAGGTGCCGTCGCGCCGCGCGCTCGCCGAATTGGAAACCAGTTGGGGTTCACCAGGCGACGGTTGGAACGCCCTGAAGGATCTTCCGGTCGACAGCCTCAGCGCCGACGCGTGGTCGGAGTTTGCGAAGCGCGCCGAGAGCGAAGACCGCTGGGTCATCGCGCGCAACGCGCTCGAGTCGGCGCTCCGGTGGAAGCGAACGCCAGAGCTGTCGATCCGTGCTGCGACTGCCGCAATGAACTCGGGCGACGCTGGCGCCGCGTTGCGACTAGCTCCGCTGGCCGATGCCCGCGGTGATTCGGCAACGATTGCTCGAACGTATCTCCCGCTGCATGCACGCGCACTCGCGTCACTCGGCCGGCCGGCCGAAGCGGAGAAGCTCGTCGCGGCATATGATCGTTTTCTCGCGCCGGGTGCGCACAATTCGCTCACCCGTACGATCGCCTGGGGTTGGGTTCGCACCGGTGACATGGCGCGGGCTCGCGCCGCGCTTGCCGCAACTGGTGTGGAAGGTGACTCGAGTGACGCCGCTGGTTGGCTCGCGCTCTATGATGGGAATCTCAAGACAGCGCGCACGCTGCTACGCGGCGGGACCGAGGCGTCGCCCGAACTCGCGTCTGCACTCGGCCTGATTGCTCGGCTGAAAGTCGACAGTGCACCGGCGATCGGCAAAGCGTTCCTTGCCCTCGCGCGCGGTGACAGCGTTGGCGCAACGTCGCAGTTCGTTCAGGCGGCGGGGCAGACGCCGGTCGTTCGATCGCTGCTCCTACTGCTCGCTGCGCAGATTCAGGCAAATCTAAAGAACGAAACAGCCGCGGTCGCCCTCTGGACGCAGATTCTCGCGAAGGACGGCGAGACCCCCGAGGCACCGCAGGCCGAGCTCGAATGGTCACGGCTGCTCCGCAAGCGCGGCGATGCGTCAGGCGCCACGACGCATCTCGAGCACATGATTCTCACATATCCGCAGAGCGCTCTCGTGCCGCAGGCGCGTCGCGAGCTCGAGTTGGTCAAGAGCTCCATTCCTCCAACGCAGTGATCGCCGTGTCGATTTCTCGATTCGCGTGGCGCGTCGTCGTCGCCCTGATGCTCGTCGTTACGCCGACCGCATCGGTCGTCGCGCAGCGACTGCTCGTGCCAATGGACGACGCCCAGCAGAACCATCTCAAGGCGTACGGTCTGACGTACACAGCCATCAAGGCGGGTGCGTCGGCAGAATGGCTGCTGAACTACCGCGGCGGTTCGTTCCTCCTCGCCGACACGCCGGAGCTTCGCCGTCAGGCTGGCCTCGCGGGCATCAGCTACGAGGCGATCGACAACGGAAAGCTGAGTCAGATTCGCGCCGAGATCGCGGCGAACAACATGGAGGCGGTTCCGCTGGAAAAGGCTCCGAGGATCGCCGTGTACACGCCGCCCGACGCGCTGCCGTGGGACGACGCTGTAACGATCGCGCTGAAATATGCGGGCATCGAGTACACGCCGATCTACGACGACGAAGTCGAGCGCGGAGATCTCACGAAGTACGATTGGCTGCATCTGCATCACGAGGACTTCACCGGCCAGCTGAACAAGTTCTATCTCAGCTACCGCGACGCGCCCTGGTTCATCAACCTGCTGCAGAAGAACACGGCGACAGCCAAGCGTCTCGGCTTCGCCAACATGCCCGGCCTGAAAAAGGACGTCGCCAACAAGATTCGCGAGTTCGTCGATCGCGGAGGATTCCTGTTTGCGATGTGCGGTGCGACCGAAACGCTCGAGTTGGCAATCGCCGGCGCGAATGTCGACATCGCGCAGAGCTACATCGACGGTACGCCAATGGACCCTGACGCCGATCGCAAGATGGACTGGCGAAAGACCATGGCGTTCCACGACGCCCACCTCGAGCAGTCGCCCTTCGTCAATTCGATGAGCGACATCGACGGCCATCAGGTCAACGTACCCGGCCGCCGCCAACCTCTCGGCACGTTCACGCTTTTCAACTTCTCGGCGAAGTTCGATCCGGTTCCGTCGATGCTCGTGCAGAATCACCGCGCGGTGATCAACGACTTCTTCGGGGTGACGACGAGCTTCACGAAGGCAGTGCTCAAGCCGGGTGTCACGATCCTCGCGAATGAAGAAGGTGCACCGTGGGTGAAGTACATTCACGGCGATTATGGCAAGGGCACGTGGACGTATTACGGCGGCCACGACCCTGAGGACCCGCAGCACGCGATCGAGAATCCGCCCACGGACCTGTCCCTGTTCAAGAGTTCCCCGGGCTATCGGTTGATTCTGAACAACGTGCTGTTCCCGGCGGCGAAGAAGAAGCCTCTCAAGACGTGAGTAGGCGCTAGGCGCTGCGCGCTAGAGGTTCGGACTGGGGCGCGGCGATGCCGCGCCCTTTTTGATGGCCGTGCGACTGTTATGCTGCGCGCTACGGGCCATGTCAGTCACTAGATTTTCGGTCATGCCCCCGTCCGTCGCGGCGGATCCGTCCGCGCGCCTCAGTCCGAACGCTGCAACAGCCATCCGCGCGGCGATTCGCCTCGCTGGTGGGCGTGAGGTGTGCTTCGTCTGCACCATCGATGCGAGTGGCGTCGTGCAGACGGCTCGCGTCGTATCGCGCGGCGATGTGCGAAGCGTGCTGGCGCTGCCTGGGTTCGCGAGCCGCGGCGAGTTACTCGTGCACAACCATCCGTCCGGTCTGCTCGAGCCATCGGGACCGGACATGGAGATCGCCGCGCGAATCCATGACGACGGAATCGGATTCGCAATCGTCAACAACGCGGCGACCGAGCTCTATGTCGTCGTGGAAGTTCCGGCACGCGACGAGTTCAAGGCAATCGATCCAGCGCTGATCGATCGCGATCTCGGTCCGGACGGTGGAGTGGCGACCGAGCTCGCACGTTACGAGGATCGTCCGAGCCAGCGCGCAATGGCGGTGGAGATCGCGCGCCTGTACAACAATGGCGGCGTTGGGCTACTCGAGGCGGGAACGGGCGTAGGCAAATCGCTCGGCTATCTCGTTCCTGCGCTTCGTTGGGCGGGCGCGAACAACGAGCGAACGGTCGTGTCGACGAACACGATCAACCTCCAAGAGCAGCTCGTCGGAAAGGACCTGCCATTTCTCGCGAAGGCGCTTGGCGGTCAGAATGTGCGCTTTGCGCTGCTCAAGGGATGGCGCAATTACCTCTGTCTCGTGCGGCTCGAGCAGGCGCGCGGATCGGGAAACGCGTTGTTCGAGGACGGTGTGCAGGAGGAGCTCGACACCATCCGCGCCTGGGCCGAGCGTACGCGCGACGGATCGTTGAGCGATCTCACCACGGCGCCGCGGGCGGAGGTGTGGGACGAGGTAGCCGCAGAGCCAGATCTCTGTCAGCGTGCGCAGTGTCCGGCGTACAGCAAGTGCTTTCTGTTCAAAGCGCGTCGCGAGGCAGCGCAGGCCGACGTGATCGTGGTCAATCACCATTTGCTACTGTCCGATCTCGCGGTACGCCGCGCGTCGGGCAACTGGGGTGAGGCCGCGGTACTTCCCGCGTACACGCGACTGGTCGTCGACGAGGGGCATCATCTCGAGGATGCTGCGGCGACGCACCTTGGGACGACGGTCTCGCGCCGCTCGTTGCAGCGCGCGTTCAATCGCCTCGATCGGCGCGGACGCGGCCTGCTCACGGCACTCATCGCGCGACTTTCCATCTCCGACGATCTGCTCAGCACCGCGAGCCTCGATCTCGCGCAGACTCGGCTCGCTCCCGCCGTGCGCGCTGTGCGCGAAAAGAGCGCGTTTCTGTTCGATCTGCTCGAGATGTTCCTGCAGCAGAGCGGAGATAGCGTCGTCCGCCTCACCGACGACTTCGCCGAGCATCCGATTTGGAACGCTGGGCTGCGCCTTGCACTCGACGATACAGTCAAGGAGATCGAGCTGCTGGCCGATGGACTGCAGCTCGTTCGCGAGCGTTTAGAGAGTTCTGAACGCACCGACGACACTGTCATGCCGCTCATGAACGAAATGCGTTCGGTCACGCGACGCCTTCAGGTTGCCGGCGACGGACTGCGACGTGCGCTCGATCCCGGACGCGCCGAGGGAACGGTGCGTTGGATCGAGGCGCGCGGCCGTGATCGGGCGGCGAGTGTCTCGACGGTGCCGCTCGATCTCGCGCCCATCCTTCGCGAGGACCTGTTCAAGCGCGCAGCGACCACAGTGATCACGAGCGCCACGCTGGCGACGGACGGCCGCTTCGAGTTTCTCGCGTCGCGCCTCGGCCTCGACGATCCCGAGATCGCGCCGCGAACGGGAATCTTCCCGTCGCCGTTCAAGTATCGCGAGCAGGCCATTCTCGCGGTGCCAAGCGACATTCCAGCGCCCAACGTCGACGGTCCGAATCACTTTCGCGCGGTTGCGAAGATGACCGTCGAGATTGCCGATGCCGCCGACGGCGGAATGTTCGTGCTGTTCACGAGCCACCGCGATGTTCGAGCGATGGCCGAAGAACTCCGGGCACGTGGGTCGGATAGGCGCTGGCCGGTGCTCGTCCATGGCGACGAGAGTCGCGATGTGCTGCTCACGCGCTTTCGCGAAGCGGGGCGCGCGGTGCTGCTGGGAACGGCATCGTTCTGGGAGGGCGTGGACGTGCCGGGCGATGCGCTGAGGGCGCTGCTTATTGCCAAGCTCCCGTTCCGCGTTCCCACCGAGCCCATCACCGCCGCGCACTGCGAGGCGATCGCAGCCCGGGGCGGCGACTCGTTCCGCGAGTACATGCTTCCACACGCCGCGCTCCGGCTCAAACAGGGCTTCGGCCGCCTGATTCGCACGAGCGCCGATCGTGGTATAGTGGTGATCGCCGATCCGCGGGTGGTTACCAAGAATTACGGCCGCCAGCTCATCGCTGGGTTGCCACCTGCGCGTAGGATCGTTGGACGCTGGGACACGCTGATTCCGCAGATCCGGGCGTTCTACAGTCCGCCTCTCGACCTACAACCCTAGACCCTGAACCCTGGGATATGTCAAAGCCTGGAAAGATTGTTTGCGTCGGTCGTAACTACCGAGATCACGCGAAGGAAATGGGGAATGACGTTCCTGCTGAGCCGCTAATCTTTCTTAAGCCGCCCTCCAGTGTGGTCGCGAACGGCGAGGCCGTCATTTTGCCCCCTCAGTCGTCCCAGGTAGAGCATGAAGGGGAAATCGGTGTCGTCATCGGTCGGACGCTGCGGCGCGTAACCAGTGAAGAGGCTCGCGCTGGGATCCAAAGTATCGTGGCGGCGAACGACGTGACCGCCCGCGATTTGCAACGTTCTGACTCGCAATGGACTCGTGCCAAAGGGTTTGACACGTTCTGTCCGCTTGGCGAACCGGCTGCGCCACCGGCCGATCTGGACTCGCTGACGGTAGTAACCAGAGTCAACGGTGTTGAGCGTCAGCGCGGGAAGGGGAGTGATATGGTTTTCTCGATTCCGGACGTCCTCGCCTACATCTCGAACGTCATGACGCTCGAACCAGGCGATCTCGTGCTCACTGGAAGTCCTGCCGGTGTGGGGAAACTCTCTGCTGGGGACGAGGTAGAAGTAGAAGTGCTCGGGCTAAGCCGGGTGCGTAACCCTGTCACCCTGAACGCCTAGTGCCAAAGCTGGCCGGTCGGTTCCAGACGCTTCCGGAATATCCGCTCGCCGCTATCCCGCAAAAGAAACGGGATCTGGCGGCCCGGGGCGTCGACGTGATCGACCTCGGCGCGGGTGACGCTGACCTCGCGCCGCCGCCCAAGGCCGTCGAGGCGCTAACGAAAGCGGTGCAAACGCCGTCGATGAGCCGGTACGGTTTCGGGCTCGGGCTGGTGCCGTTTCGAGAGGCCGTGTCGGCGTGGATGCACAAGCGCTTCGGCTTCACCGTCAATCCGATCACCGAGATCGTTCCGCTCATCGGCTCGAAGGAAGGGATTTCGCACCTCGCGCTCGCGTACATGGAGCCCGGACGGGTCGCGATCATTCCCGAGCCGGGGTACAACGCGTATCAAGGCGGCAGTCTGCTCGCCAGCGGGGAGCCGTATCGCTACGCGCTTCGTCCGCGGACGGACTTCCTCGTGGATCTCGACGAGATTCCGCGCGAGACGCTCGAGCGCACAAGCATTCTGTATCTGAACTATCCGAATAATCCGACGGCGGCCATTGCGCCCAAGGACTATCTCGAGCGCATCGTGGCTCGTTGCCGTGAGCTGGACATTCTGCTCGTGTACGACAATGCGTACTCCGAGTTGGCGTTCGACGGCTATGTGCCGCCGAGCATCTTCGAGATCGACGGAGCGCGTGACGTTGCGATCGAATTCCACTCGCTGTCAAAGACGTACAACATGACGGGATGGCGCTGCGGCTGGGCCGTTGCGTCGCCGGAAATCGCGTCCGTTCTCACGCGCGTGAAGTCGTTCACCGACACGGGTCAGTTCATGGCCGTACAGGCCGCCGGAGTTGCCGCGCTCGAGAGCTACGACGAGTTTCTGCCGGGCAATCTCGCAACGTTCAAGGCGCGTCGGGACGCGGCTGTTACGGCGTTTCGCGCCGCCGGCTTCTCCTGCGACGTGCCGCGCGCAACGATGTACCTGTGGATCGCCCTCCCCGAGGGTGTTCCGAGCGCCCTGTTCGCCGAGCGACTGCTCGAGGACGAGGGAGTGGTCGTGATGCCAGGATCTGGATTTGGGGCTGGCGGCGAAGGCTTTTTCCGTATCTCGTTCATTACGTCGCCGGAGCGAATTGCCGAAGCGGCTACACGGGCGGGGCGGGTGCTGGCGTCGATGGCAGTGGAGGTCTGATGAAGGCAACGCTGTACGAGAAGCGACCAGCAGAACGCAAATCGATTGCGATTTCGGTCGCGCTCCATGCGGTGGCCATCGCGCTCATTGCGTCGATCACCTTCCGCTATCCGATGTCGGCGTTCTTCGGACGCGACAAGGATCGCACGCCCACCGAGCGTGTGCAGTACGTACAGACCATGCCTCAGCCGCGCGCGAAGCTCGGCGATGGAACGCCCGAGAAGAAGAAGCCCAAGAAGGCGGAGAAGCCACTCGAACCCGCAGCGCTGCTTCCGCCGACGGTAATTCCAACGACGTTGCCGCCGGTGCCGCCGCCCGCAACGAATCCGGGTACGACGAATGGAACGGGAACCGGTTCCGGCGGTTCTCCCACAGGCGTTGCGACTGGCGTCGAACCGGCGCTGCCAGATCCGCGCATCGAACTGCATCCGAATACGCTGCGCGTTCCGATCTCCACCGCGGAGCGCAACGACAGCGCGGTGAAGGCGATCTTCCAGACGTATCGCGACGCCGAGTTGGCCGCTGAGGCGAACCGTGGAAAGAGTCCGCGCGACTGGACGATCGAGCGCAACGGCGGCAAGTACGGTCTCGATTCGCAGTACATCTACCTCGGCAAGTTCAAGCTGCCGTCGGCGATCCTCGCTGCACTTCCGTTCAATTACGCCGGCGTTGACGGAAATCGAATCATTCAGGGACGCAATGCGACCTGGATTCAGAACGACATCTACTCACACGCCCAAGGGTTGAGCGAGGATGACTTCCGCGCTGCGGTGAAGCGCATTCGCGAACGAAAGGATCGCGAACGAAAGCAGGCCGAGGAGAAGGGAACGAAGCCAACGCCGATCGTTCCCTGACGATCAGCTGAGCGGCAGATCCTCGAGCGGGAGCGTCGGAGCTGGCTCCTGCTCCCAGTACGGACGGAACACTCCGCACACTACTCCGAGAATCGCGAAGTCGTCGCGCGGGCCAACTTCAATGGCACGCTCTGCGTCGCTCGCTGCTTCGAGCACGATCGTCGAGCCGCGATGTGTAAGCGTTTTGACAGTCGCTTCATCGCCAAGTCGAGCCGCGACGATGTCGCCGTCCTTCGCGCGCGCTGATGGCGTGATCATCACATAGTCGCCGTCGAAGATGCCGCGACCCGTCATGCTTTCGCCCTTCACCTTCAGCATGAACACGTCGTCGCCGGGAAGAAAGCGACGATCGACGGTGACGAAGCCATGACGATGTTCCGCCAACAGTGCCGGCTCTCCGGCGTGGATTCGTCCGTAGTATGGGATGGGTTGCGTCGCGCCAGCCGCGGCGAATCCCAACAGACGTACGCCGCGAGAACGTGATTCATCGCGTTCGATGAATCCTTTGTTCTCCAGCGCATGAAGCAAGTCGGACACAGTCTTTGTCGACTTGATTCGGAACTTCCGCGCAATCTCGCGGATGCTCGGCTGATATGTATTCTCAGCGAGAAAGTCTATCATGTAGTGATAGACTCGTCGTTCGAGCTGCGTGAGTGGCTCCGACATGGGCCCCCTTCACCGTGCGAGGTAATCAGGTGTTTTCAATTTGCTGAAAACCCTGCGTGTCCTCAGTCGCGCCTAATGTATTGTGCTCTAATGCGAACGGTCAACGCCGAGACTAAATCTCGCTGGTGAGATAACGCACGGCGCGGTTGATTCGTTCCAGAGACCGCTCGCGTCCTAGCAGTTTCAGAACATCGAAAATGCCGGGACTCGCCGCCGATCCGGTAAGTGCAACGCGCAGCGGTTGGAAGATCGCACCCGTCGAGAAACCCTTCGCCTCTGCGAGCGCGCGCAACGACGTCTCCATCACGTCCGGCTCCCACGTGTCGAGTGCGGCAAGCGCGTCGTGCGTGGCCGAGAGCGCGTCGCGGCTGCGGTCGCGGTCCTTCCACTGCTTCGCGACTGCCTGCGGATCGTACTCCATGTCGGCGCGCAGATACGGTGTTGCCTGTCGCACGATTTCGTCGGTGGTGCGCGCGCGCACCTTGAGGAGATCGAGTAGCGAGAAATACCACGCCTCTCGTTCAGCGAGCTCTGCCTCAGTAGCGAGCCCTGCCGTGACGATCTCGCGCGTCACGAGTGGAGCGAGCTCTGCCGCACTCATTGCCGCGAGATGCTGCCCGTTCATCCACTCGAGCTTCTTCGTATCGAAGATCGCGGCGTTCTTCGAGAGCGCATCACTCGAGAACAGCTCGATCATCTGCGGCACCGTCATTACTTCGATGTCGTTGCCCGGCGACCAACCGAGCAGCGCGAGAAAGTTGAGCATCGCGCGCGACAGAATTCCCATATGCTGATAGTCGCCAACCGCCGTCGCGCCGTGTCGCTTGCTCAACTTCTTTCCATCCATGCCGTGAATCATCGGGAGATGCGCGAACTGCGGTAGCGTCGCCCCCAACGCTTGATACAGGAGAATCTGTTTCGGCGTATTCGAAATGTGATCGTCGCCACGCATCACGAGTGTGATGCGCATGGCGATGTCGTCCGACACGACAGCGAGATTGTAGATCGGCGTCGCATCGGAACGAAGAATGATGAAATCACCCTCGCCGATGTCCTTGTTCGGAAACGTGATCGTGCCGTGCACGAGATCCGTCCACGACGTCTCGCCCTCGGGCATGCTGAACCGAATGACGAACGGCATGCCCGCGCTCACGCGGCGCTCGATCTCCTCCTTTGGAAGACGCGCGCATCGTCGATCGTACTTGAACGCCTCTCCGCGCGCCTCTGCATCCTTGCGTTGCTGATCGAGCTCCGCCGCGGTGCAGAAGCATCGATACGCGCGGCCGGCGTCGAGCAGCCGGCGCGCATCGTCTTGATGCCGTGCGAGGTTCGCTCCTTGAAAGACGACCTCCTCGTCCCACAGGAGTCCGAGCCACTCCATGCCTTCGAAGATGGCGTGCGTGCTCTCGTCGGTGCTGCGCGCCTTGTCGGTGTCCTCGACGCGAAGGAGGAATTGGCCGCCGTATTTCTTGACGAAGAGCCAATTGAGCAGCGCCGTTCTAGCGCCGCCGACGTGGAGGTAGCCCGTAGGGGAGGGGGCGAATCGGAGACGATGCATAAAGAGAATTTATCAGCCCAAAGCACAAGAGCCCGCCGGGTGGCGGGCTCTGTGAACGGGAGAGGAGGGATTCGAACCCTCGATACGGCTTTTGACCGTATAACGGTTTAGCAAACCGCCGCCTTCAGCCTCTCGGCCACCCCCCCTAGGAACGACGACGACGTACGTATCCTAAGATAGCGAAATCACCCGGAAAGTCACTAGGACGCCCGCCGGACTCGGTGAATCCCGCTGGGGCAACATGTGTTACGCCCCCTTCTCGGTACGAGTCGAGAAGGCATGCTTGCCATCCTATACGCGGTCTTCGTCCTTTCTGGCGCCGCCGGACTGATTTACGAGTCCATCTGGACGCGGTACCTGGGACTTTTCGTCGGCCATAGCGCGTACGCCCAGGTCATCGTCCTCGTGATCTTTCTCGGAGGCATGTCCCTCGGTGCGCTGGTCGTGGGCCGGCTCACCGAACGCCTGAAACGACCGCTGTTCTGGTACGCGGTCGTCGAGCTGGCGACTGGCGTGATTGGTCTCGTGTTTCACGACGTCTTCGTCGCCGTGACCAACGTTGCGTACGCCAGCGTCTTTCCGACGATAGGGCTTGGCGTGGCTCAGACGATCGCCAAGTGGGTGATCGCCAGCCTGTTGATTCTGCCTCAGTCCATTCTGCTCGGCATGACGTTCCCGCTCATGAGCGCGGGCGTCGTGCGCCGGATTCCCGAGCGCGCCGGCAATGCACTCGCGATGCTGTATTTCGCCAACAGCGTGGGCGCGGCGGGCGGCGTGCTCGTTGCCGGGTTCTGGCTTGTTTCGATGGCTGGTTTGCCAGGAACGCTTCTCGTCGCGGCAATGATCAATGTCGTCGTCGCTGCGATCGTCGTTGTCGCGATCAAGTCGCGCAATGAGGCTGAGCCAGAAGCAGTCGCCGTCGTGGCGACAGATCGTCAAATCTCTGGGCTGTCGCGACCGAAGCTGTGGCGGTTGTTGCTCGCGGTAAGCTTTGGCACCGCGCTGTCGAGTTTCATTTATGAAATCGGCTGGATTCGTATGCTCGCGCTCGTGCTTGGCAGCGCCACGCATTCGTTCGAGCTCATGCTGTCGGCGTTCATTCTCGGCCTATCGCTCGGTGCGCTGTGGGTCCGCCGCCGCGCCGATACGAGTGCAGACTCGCTTCGCTTTCTCGGCTATGTGCAGCTCGCCATGGGTTCGTTGGCGATCGCGACGCTGCCAGTGTATCTCGCGTCGTTCAATTGGATGGCTGATCTCATGGCGGCCTTCGCGAAAACGTCGCAGGGCTACGTGTTGTTCAGCATTGGCCGCTATGCACTCTGTCTCGCTGTCATGCTCCCGGCTACGTTTTGCGCCGGCATGACGCTGCCGCTCATCACCCGTGTTTTGGTGGGCGGCGGTGTCGGCGAGCGCGCGATCGGTCAAGTGTACGGAGTGAACACGTTCGGGTCGATCGTCGGCGCTGGATTGGCTGGCCTCGTGTTGCTGCCGTTGCTCGGCCTCAAGGGATTGTTGATCGCAGGCGCATCGGTGGACATCGCCCTCGGCATCGCACTGCTCGTGTCGGAATGGAAGTCGATTGCGTCATCGCGCCAGGTGTGGCGTATTCCACAGATCGCCGCCGTTGTCGCACTCGCTGGGTTGGTCGTGGTTACTGCCATCCGATCGCAGTTTGATCAAACGCTCATGACGAGCGGCGTGTATCGATACGGCACCGCACAGTCGCCAGGCTCACGACGAGTGCTGTTCTACAAGGACGGCCGTACTGCCACCGTGAGCGTGCGTCGTATTCCCGGTACCGGCGGTTTGACGCTCGGCACCAACGGAAAACCTGACGCATCGCTTGGACCCGAGTGGCTCAACGCCAGTTCGGACGCGCCGCGCGGGCCGTTCACGCACGATGCACCAACGCAGCTGTTCGTTCCGCTCGTTGCGCTCGCGCACATCCCACAGGCGCGCGAAGCGGCGGTGATCGGTCACGGATCTGGCATGACGTCGCACGCGCTGCTCGCGAGTTCGGCGTTGAAGCATGTCGTGACGATCGAGATCGAGCCGCAGATGATTGAGGCGTCGCGTGCATTCTATCCTGCCAATGCGCGCGCGTTCGACGACAGGCGGTCCGAATTTGCGATCGACGACGCTCGCGCTTACTTCGCGACGCGCGCCAAGAAGTTCGATCTCATCGTGTCCGAGCCATCCAATCCGTGGGTCTCGGGCGTGTCTGGACTGTTCACGACGGAGTTCTACGGTCGCATCAAGACGTACCTCACGCCGAACGGCGTATTTGCGCAGTGGCTTCACCTCTACGAGATCGACGACGGCCTCGTGCTCGGCGTCGTTGCCGCGCTGTCGCAGCACTTTCCGACCTATTCGATCTTTCAGATATCGACGAAAGACATTCTGATCGTCGCCACGGCGCAGCCCACGCTGCCCGAGCCGGATTGGTCGGTGTTCGACTATCCGTCGCTCGCCGGCGATCTCAAACACGTCTGGCCGGTGACAGCAAAGACGATGGAGACGCTGCGCGTTGCGGATCAGCGCTCACTGTCGCCGCTCGTGCGCCTATCCGGTGTGCCCAACTCTGATTTCTATCCGACGCTCGACTTGAATGCCGAGCGAACCCGATACATGAAGAGCGAAGCGGTCGGTTTCTCTGGGCTCGCAGCCGGACGCGTCAACTTCGCCGCCATGGTGGACGGACGTCGCAATGGCCTTGGTGATTCGTATGCGATCGTGAACGGTGTGGCGCGTTTGCAATCGATGGCCGTGGCCGCTGCGCTGAGGAATGGTGACACGCGCGCGGGTTCGACGGTTGGCCTGATCTCGGCGCGACGTCAGATGTTGGACGCCGAGATGGCGTCGGGCCGTGCACCAATGGATTGGCACGTCTGGGTGCAGTCTGCCGCGTACATCGAAGACGGCTTGCACGGGGGCATGGCGGGCGTCGTCGACTCGGCGTTCTACGCGTCGCTTCGCGCCTATCTCGCCAAGACCAAGCCGCCGGTCGAAGCGCGCGCGGCAATCGACTTCCTGCACGGCCTGGGTTCGTGGGATTTTGCGGAAGCGTCACGCGCCGCAGATCCGTTGCTCGCCGCGGCGGCTTCCGGCGACACGTGGCTCGATGCCGACATGTTGCGCGACGGTGCAGTGATGGCCAAGCTTG
Organism: Leucogemmata humicola; assembly: GCF_055379415.1. NCBI lineage: Bacteria > Pseudomonadati > Gemmatimonadota > Gemmatimonadia > Gemmatimonadales > Gemmatimonadaceae > Leucogemmata > Leucogemmata humicola. Next base: position 3,704,503 of record NZ_AP040875.1, on the reverse strand, counting down.
CGACGGGCGATCGTCGCGCGGCTCGCGATGCGTTCAAGCTGTTGATTCCGCAATCGACGCGAACCAACACGGACCTTCGGACGCGCCTTTTGTACGCCTATATCGCTGATACGACCGACGCGCGCGTAGTCGCCGCTAGATAGCGGCGACCACGACAGCACTGAGCGCTTCGAGGGCCGTCGGCACCCAGGGCTGAGCCTCGCTTTATTTAGGTATGGCACACCCGATGGTCCATGCGCGCGGCGGTATGCGACCTGGCATGCGTGATCCGAACGCCAAGCGTCCGCCGCTCCGCGAACGCCTCGTCGCGATGCGAGTCGTACCGCGCCTGATTCGCCTCGTCTGGGAGACGAAGCCGTCGTACGCGGCGACGATGATTGCGCTGCGATTCGTGCGCTCGGTCGTGCCAGTGGCGAACCTGTGGGTCGCCAAACTGATTATCGACGAGATCCTGCGTCTCGCGCGCGGCGGAGGCTCCTCGGAGCATCTCTGGCTGCTCGTCGCATTCGAGATGGGAACCGTGGTGGGCGGAGAACTCCTCGCCCGCGCATCCGGGCTGGTCGAGGGTCTGCTCGGCGACCTGTTCACGAATCGGATCAGCATCCGAATCATGGAGCACGCTGCCACGCTCGACCTCCATCAGTTCGAGGATCCGAAGTTCTACGACCATCTCGAGCGAGCAAGGCAGGGTACGAGCGGCCGAGTCGCTCTTCTCACGCAATTGCTCGGCATGGGCCAGAGCGCGCTGACACTCGCGTCGTTGAGCGTCGCGCTCGCCGCGCAGGCACCCTGGCTCTTGGTGCTGCTCGTCGTCGCCGTACTCCCGAGCTTCATTGGCGAGACGCACTTTGCCGGTCTCTCGTACTCGCTGCTCTTCCGCTGGACGCCGCAGCGGCGACAGCTCGACTACGTGCGCTACGTTGGCGCCAGCGATCGAACGGCCAAGGAGGTACAGCTCTTCGGGCTCGCCCCCTGGCTGATCTCGCGGTACAAGACGCTGTCCGATCGATTCTACGCCGAGAACCGATCGCTTTCCGTGAAGAAGGCGTTCGTCAGCTCGGGGCTGTCGCTCATCGGCACGCTCGGCTACTACGGCGCGTACGTCGTGGTGCTCGTACGGACGATCAGCGGCGCCATTTCGCTTGGCACGTTGACGTTTCTCGCGGCGTCGTTCCGGCAGAGTCGCGACCTCATTCAAGGTTTGCTCATGTCGGCGAGCGGGATCTACGAGCAGAGCCTGTACATCAAGGATCTGTTTGCGTTCTTCGACATGCAGCCGACGATCCACAGCGCACCGAATGCGCGTGCAGTACCTTCGCCCATTCGCGACGGGTTCGTGTTCGAGGACGTCGGCTTCAAGTATCCAGGGAGCGAGCGGTGGGCAGTGCGCCACCTGAGCTTTGTGCTACATCCCGGAGAGCGCGTTGCGCTCGTTGGCGAGAACGGTGCGGGCAAGACGACCCTGACCAAACTCATCGCGCGACTGTACGATCCCAGCGAAGGTCGGATCCTGCTCGACGGCATTGATCTCCGCGAGTACGATCTCGAGCAGGTGCGCCGCGCGATCGGCGTGATCTTTCAGGACTTCGTACGCTACGACATGCGCTTCGACGAGAATGTTGGCGTTGGCGAAGTCGACGAGGTGCGCGAGTACCTCGATACGCCGCCCGCGACCAGCGGAGATGCGCCGGCGCAACTCCCGCCGGAAGTCATCGCGAGCGCAGCGGAGAAGTCGCTTGCTGCGTCGCTCCTTCCGCGCCTGCCCGGATCGTATCGACAGATGCTTGGGCGTCGCTTCGACGACGGCGTCGATCTGTCGGGTGGGGAATGGCAGAAGGTCGCCCTCGCACGCGCGTACATGCGCGATGCGCAACTCCTGATTCTCGACGAGCCCACGGCGGCGCTCGATGCGCGCGCCGAGTATGACGTGTTCGTGCGCTTCAACGCACTGATGGCGGGGAGAATGGCGCTCGTGATCTCGCACCGTTTCTCAACTGTCCGCATGGCGGACCGCATCATCGTCCTGAAAGACGGCGAGATCGTGGAGCAGGGCACTCACGACGATCTCGCGAAGGCCGGCGGTCTCTACGCCGAACTATTCAGCATGCAGGCCGCCGGATATCGATAGAGGCGGCCTGCATGCGCGCGGTCAGTCGTGCGGCCGCTCGCCGCCACGCCGATCGCCGCTCGAGCCTCGGAGTTTCTGGCTCACGGTCTTTTGCCCTTCTTCGCGCTGCTTGGCGATCATCTCGTTCGCCTTGGTTTGTTGTTCAGCGTCCAGAGTGGCTACGGCGTCCTTTGCGGCATCGTCGTAGTTGGTGTAAATGCCGTCGAGCGTCTTCGCCATCGTCGGCATCGCGTTATTCGCTCGGGCGCGGTCCTGATCAGACGTACCGGGGCGCATTTCGCCGACGAGGGAGTCCACGGCCTTGAAGAGAGGCGCGTTCTTCTCCTTCAGCGTATTCTCGGCGGTCTTGAGCGACGCCTGCTGAGCATCGGTGAGCTCGAGGTCCTTGCGCTTATCGATGATGAGCTTGAGAGGATTCATATCCTCGAGGTCGCGCACGCGAAGCGCAGGCCCCTTCGGCATTTCCGTTTTGTCGAACAGCTCTGATTTCTTGGTTGCTTCCGAGCGGCCGCCGCGCTGAGCGATGGCGACGGACGGAAGGATGACGAGGCTCGTGACGAGCGCGAGTTGGCGAATCATGTGGGGCTCCGGGTACGGTGGCGCGGCAGGCGATGGTGCCGCCGGCAATACTATGCCGCTCGTGCTCGCCTGGCGAGGGTGACTGGCGACGGAATTGCGGGACCCGCGGCGGTCGCCAACACGAGAATCATATGACGGTTTTTCGGAAGATGCTTGCGTCGCTCATGAGTGTATCCGCGATCGTGCTCTCGACGCCCATGCAAGCAGTGCGAGGCCAGAACGCCGCGCCGGTGAAAAACATCGTCCTCGTCCACGGTGCCTTCGCCGACGGATCGAGCTGGGCGAAGGTCGTTCCGATTCTGCAGGCAAAGGGCTTCAACGTCACCGCGGTACAAAATCCGCTGACCTCGTTTGCCGATGACGTGGCCGCGACGAATCGCGCGCTCGCACTACAAACCGGCCCCGTCATTCTTGTCGGCCACTCCTGGGGCGGCGTCGTCATCACACAAGCCGGGATGGATCCCAAAGTGGTTGGTCTCGTGTATGTAGCGGCCTTCGGGCCGGACGTCGGCGAAGTGGTTGGTGACATTGGCAAGGCGTATCCGCCGACACCAATGCCGGCGTTGGCGTCTCCCATCCTCGACAAGCAGGGTTTTCTTTCGCTGTCGACCGACGACTATATGAAGCATTTCGCGTCGGACCTTCCGCCCGTGGAGTCGCGCGCGCTGTCCGCGATGCAGGGTCCTATCATCGCGACGGCGTTCGGGACCAAAGTGACTGCCGCCGCGTGGAAGACAAAACCGTCGTGGTACATCGTCTCAAAACTCGACGGAGCGATTGCTCCGGACGAAGAGCGATTCTTTGCCAAGCGTATGAAGGCGACGACTACCGAATTGAACGCGAGCCACGTTTCGATGCTGTCGAAGCCGGATGAAGTGGCGGCCGTGATCATGGCTGCGGCGGCGAAGGCCAAGCACTGAGCGGGGAGTGAACACCGGCCGAGCCCTCGCTATTACGGTCGAACGGGCTACGGTTCTGGATGGCTGCTGCGATCGCTTGGCTCGGTGTTCTCGCTCACGTCACGATCGGATTGATCGCCTGGCGGCGTCCAGCGAGTGGCGCGCTCATACCGCTGCTCAATCTGGGCGTCGCTCTGTGCGTGCTCGCGTACTGGGCTCAGAGATGGTACGGCTACGTGGCGAGGGGTGTCACCTGGTACGGGTCCGACCAGTTGGTGCCGCTCTACGCCATGGTGGTTGCCGTATTCGCGGCGCTTTCGCTGGCTGGCCGAATTGGCACGACGCTACCGAATCGGGTGTTCTTTGTGATCGATGGGCTCGCGTTGATCGGCGCCGCGCTCTTTCTAACGTTCTTCCGGCTCACTCGCCTCATGTGAGCGCCGTTAGCGCTATTGGTCGCCGCAGTCTGCACGAAATCGTGCAAATGACGGTGCCGCGCGAAAACATTTGGCTCCGAATGGTATGGTAAGTTGTTGTAGGTAAACGTGATGCAAGACAGGATGAGAGTGGTCTTCTGTTTGCTTTAGATGCGGTCGAGCCTGCCGAACGGTTCAAGACTCACTGTAGCGGCTCGAGCAAACCCACCCACCACTCTCGAGGAAACATGCTGCGCAACCGTAAGGGCTTTACCCTCATCGAGCTGCTGATCGTCGTCGTCATCATCGGCATCTTGGCCGCGATCGCGATTCCGAAGTTCGCGAACACGAAGTCGAAGGCGTACGTCACGGCGATGAAGTCTGACCTCCGCAACCTCGTCACCGCGGAAGAGGCGTTCTTCTCCGACAGCTCCAAGTACACGCAGACCGTCAACCTTCTGAAGTTCCAGAGCTCGACGGGTGTCAGCGCGCCGACGATTGTGGCCGGTTCGGGCTACTGGACGGCGACGGTGACGCACTCGCAGCTCCCGGCGACGCAGCCCTGCGGTATCAGCATCAACACCACCAACCCGACGATCACGACCGCGGCTGAAGGCGAGCCGGCTTGTAAGTAAGGGAAGCGCCTGAGGGGGCGCTTAGAGGTCAGTGTTCGAGGAATTGAAAGGCCGCACACGCAAGCGCGTGTGCGGCCTTTCACGTTGTGTCACTGATCCAACGGAGGGCGAGGGATTCGAACCCCCAAGTCCTTGCGGACGCCAGTTTTCAAGTTCCAGAAGGCGGTTTGCAGCCATTTGCGTTGCGTTGCATTTCCCTCTGCGCGAGGCGTCGGAGCGGGTTTGCATTTCGATTTAACTCTCGCCAGTTGCGCGCGTTTGCGCGTCGAGTGGTCCAGAAGTGGTCCCAGGATTGTTCGAGCTCGTTGGCTGCTCGACCAGGGCGCGAAGATGTTCTCGCGATAGGTGTGAATAGCCCATCGTCGTGCGCAGATCAGAGTGGCCCATCGCCTCGCGGACGAGGGCGGGACTCTTCCCCTCGGCAAGCCAGGTCGTGACGCGCCGGTGACGGAGGTCGTGCTGGCGAAGCGCGGTCACGAGGTTCGCGCGTTTCGCCGCGTTTTTGTAACCGTGCAGCAGGTTCTTGATACGCTCGCCAGCGACACGATTGTGGTGATCGTGATCGTGATGGAAGACCCAGGGCGTGCGCTTCCCGTGATATGTCACCAAGCGGTACCGCGCGAAGTGCTCGCGCATGGCCTTTCGAAGCCGCGGGGTCATCGGCACCCAGCGAGCCTTACCGCTTTTCGTGCGGTGGCCGTCGCGTCCGCTCACCACTTTCAGGAACCCCGCCTCGAGGTCGATGTCCTCCCAACGCAGTTGCAGCGCCTCAGTGTTGGCGCGGAGTCCGGCTTCGCCGAGGGTAAGCACGTACAGTTCGAGCATCGGCCGCCGCGCACAGGCGGCGACCAGCTTGTCGAATTCGGTGTCGCCAATGATCACCGGGTTGAACTCGTCCGACTCTGGCGCTTCGGTACGTGACACGGGATTGCCGTCGCGCAACTCGAGACGCACGGCGCGATCGAAAATCCGATGAAGAACGGCGCGATCGCGCGCGACCGTCCGATTGCTCAGCGCCTTCGTCCCGTTTCGCCGATTGACCCGTCGCCACGTCATGAACCCAATGACATCCTTCGCTTGCACCGCATCGACGAGTGGATCGCCGACGTGATCGACGAAGTAATCGCGGAGTGAGACGAGGCTGTCGAGGTACGCTTCCTGAGTGCCGGGCGCCTTCGTCGGAATATCCTCATCCTCGAACTGCTGGAACAACTCGGAGCATCGCACGCCAGTCTGAAACCCCGCGACGCGGCGTGCATGCAATCGTTCCAGCTCCTTTCGCTTTCGCTTGGCGAAATCAGCGGCGAGTGCGCGGTCGGTCGTCGGGATCGTGAACGTGTGGCGTTCTCCGCCGACCTGAATACGCACACGAAGCGTATCGCCGCGGCGATCGAGTCCGCCTCGCTTCTTGCGCTTGGCCATCTCCGCCTCGCTGGTGGTGAGTGCGGACGGAAGTGGCGACGTCGCCGACGATTCGTCAAGCGATCCCCTCGTCACGACGTGCGCTCCAGCGGCACGCGACGGGCTCGATGGATGGGCACGACACTCTTGTGTGGCACGACGACGTCTTCGCGCTCCCGGACCCAGTCGCGTACTTCGCCGGCGAGGAACACGAGCTCGTTGTCGAGCTTGCGGTGCGGGATCCGTGGCAGTCCGGTCGCGGGTGACGTGTGCCGATAGACCCAACTCTTCGGGCGACTGAGCGCCTCAGCCACGTTGGACACGCTCATCCGCGTGTCGCCCGCCGCGGTCCAAAGCCGCTCCTGCCACGTCGTATTCGGCGCATCAGTGCCAGTCGGATTTGGCAGGTCATCAGAGCGTCGCGTGTCGAGCGACGTGATGTCGTTCAGGAATTCCGCGACGACCTTCTCGCCGGACACAACGACGCCGAGCGAGCGCCACTCTTCGAGGCGCGTCGTCCATTTCGTCACCAGCTCGGCGGGAGTGATCATGCTACGCGATCCTCACCGGCCGACCACCGGCTGTCGTCCAGCGATCCTTTTCTGGCAACGGAATCACACGGCCGCGCTCGAATCCGAGAAAGCACCGCTTCCCCTCGTTGGCGCCGTAGTTCCGGAGCTTCATCGCGGAGACGCCCATCACATGAGGATCGAGAACTGTCTGCGGTTCAGTTTCGCCGGCGCGGGCCGCCTTGATCGCTTTCAAGAAGTCGTCCGGCGACTCGTCGACATTGCGCTCACGCACCTTTCGAAAGAGCCCGACGATACCGCTCGCGACCTGCGTTTTCACTCCAGGCAACCAAAGGTGATTGACCTGCGGTGGCTGGTACTTCGCCATGCGATCGGCGCCCTTGAAAACCTCGTTGTTTAACTGCGAGGTCGCGACGATGAGGAGTTCGTTGTCCTGGGCCATCCGCAATGCGGCATGACAGACGCGTTTAGACTCTGTGGATGGATTCGATCCGTCACCGCCGGCGATGTGGTCGATGTGGTCGATGATCACGACGTCAGCGCCGAACGCTTTCGCGCGCATGAGCGATTGCTCGAGCTTCTTGAGATCGAGCGCTGTCGCGGAATCGATCATCACCCGATCGACGAACGGCTTCTTATACTGTTTCTCAAGCTCAACCTTCAGCGCTGCACGCTGCGACTCGCCACCCGGCAGTGATCGCAGCTTCAGCGTCAACGCGTCACCCGGGTGAACGCTCGCGGCCATACACGCGAGGTAGATCCGGAACCGGTTCGGTTGCGTCTCAAGCGGCATAACGTACACGCGCTTCCCAGCTTCCTGCCAACGGGTGATTGCCGACGTCATGAACGTTGTCTTTCCGCCGCCGCTATACGCCGCGACGAACCACAGGTCACCGCCAACGCCGAGAGGGCCCGTGAGCTCATCGAGCTCGGGGAAGGGCCAGCGTATTGCACGGTCGGGATGCACGTCGAGTGAGCTCAACGCGGCGATCACCTGGTTGCTGGCTTCGACCTCGGGGTGGATCTCCGGCAGATCGGTGTAGGCGGCTTCGTCGAAGTACGTCATGCGCCCGCCGGTCGTGTGAGGCGATCTGCATCGGCCGAGAGCCACCCGTCGACGACAACGTCAGTCGGCATGGTCGGCCCGGCATACGCGGTGTGCGTGTCGGCAAACCGTCGAACGCTGACGTACTTGAGCGCCGTAGAGATCAGGTAGCGACGCCAGCGCGCGAGACACTCGTCACGGCCGAGCGCGGCCTCGAGAGGCTTTATCGTCTTTGCGATTGGCCCGGGCGACGGGTTCGTTCCGTACTGCGCGGTCCACGCGGCAAGGTATTCGCTGAGCCAACTCGCCACGGCGCCGTGCACAATGTCCGTCTTTTCGCGAGAAGGTTTTGTTATTTCCTTCTTACCTTCTTTTACTTTGTCCCGCTGCTGTCCCACGATCGTCCCGCCAGGTGTCCCGCCTCCGTCGAACGCGCCTTGATAAGTCTCATAGTTCGCAATGAGATAAACGTCGCCGTGGTGTCCCGTGCGCTGTCCCGAAATGAAACCGCTCTCGTTGCAGCGATTCAGGAAGCGCGAGACACGACTCTTGCTCCACTTCCACCGAGCGGCGAAGAAGCGCACGGAGCCAACGACCTCGCCTCGTTTCAAGGAATCCGTCGCGCGATCTGTCGTGTATGGGCCGTCGACGAAGGCTGCGCGCAAAAGCAGATCGATGCGAGCTGACCGCTCATCGAATGGTTCGGACGAATTCCAGATCTTGTCGAACGAGTCGCCCATCGATCGATACAGGCGGATCCAGCCGGGCGCGCGGCTCACAATGCGACTCCCCGACGATCGAACCGCGATACGGGGACTTCCGGCTCTGACAGCAAGGGCGCGCTTCGTGAGAGCGAGGTGAATCGGCGCATCGTCGTCGCCGCTACGCTGCGGTCCGCGCGAATGGACGCGGGCGATTTCGCGCCGGCAGCTCGCTCGGGATTGTTTCGTTCGGGACCGGGAATGGCATCACCCCATTCGGCAACTCAGTGTTGCGCCGAACGTAGTAATCCGCGAGTTGCTCTTGCCGCTGTCGCGCCCAGGCGCGTAGCTCTGGCGAGCAATACGGGGAGGTGGTTCGACACAGCTCGTCGAACTCACCGGGGTACTTGGGCGAGACATCCTCGACAGCGTGATGGCGTTCGCTGTTGCGCGGCGCGCGTGGGGCAAGCATTTTCATGAGCGTTCGTTCTCCTCGTAGTGGGGGTTGGACGACGACAGCAGAGCGCCTCGAGGATTGCCCCCTCGGGGCGTTTGTCGTTACTAGGCGGCCGATGGCACCGCCGGACCGCGCGGCCGACGCCCGGCGTTCATGCGTCTGGCGATCACAAGGGCTTCGGCCACGTCGGCGCGGGCGATCTCGTATCGCCCGGCGTGCCATTGCGCCGGGATGTCACCGGCGCGCGCCCAGATGTAGGCCGTGGCGCGGGAGACGCTGGCCGTTTGAGCAAATTCGCCTAGGAGGACCACATCTCTCTTTGGTCGATCAGCGACACGCATGATTGTGCTCCGTAGTTCGGGGAAACTCAAAAAGCCCCGGCGACGAATCGGAGGACTGGCATTTCGCCAATCCGTCCGTCTCATCGCTGGGGCTCTGGCTGGTTACAGGGTCCGGGCGTTTCCCGGAGTACGTTCCGGGCTAAAGCAACATCAATTGTTTGAGGGGCGTACCCTCACAGCACAGATATAGCGAATCGATTAGACGTCTGTCAAGCGCGCTTACGACAGTGTCAAACTCCAAAGATCGATCGATACTGGTCTCCGAGAAAGGAAAGGGCGCCGCGACCTGGGAGCACCCGCTCCGTTAGGAACGAGTCAAAGGCACTCACACCAAGCCCGATTGGCGGCGAGACGATGCCGATTCCAGTTCCGACCGCCCACCGAGTTGCCCTTCCCAGGCCGCTCCTCACAAGGTCACCGAGCTTGGTGCGCAATCCAGTGAATCTCTGCTCGATCTCCGGATCGGACACATTCTCAGCAGTCCAAAGCCAACTGCGAAATTCTCGACACTCAGTACTGGCACGTACTTCAAGTAGGCGTTGGATGTTGGCTCTTCGGTGTGTGTCGCCCAATGCGAGATCTGGCAGATGTACGAGATTAAGTACGCGCGATAGGCGGCGAGTTTGTTCCGCCGGATCCATCTGACGCGCTAAGAAATCGAACTTGGCTCCCAGCACCGACTGTTCGTGCGCGCGAGTTCCGACGAGTGCGGTGTGAACGCGCATATCGTCGATCGCGCAGTAAACGCCGGACACACCAAGAAGCCCCTGTGTTATCGCGCCAGCGACGTCCGTTTCGCTAAATCCAAGACGTCGGTGAAGATCCGTCTCGACTGTAAGCCATTTATCGTCCTTCGATCGAATTTCGAGGCTGTAGGTACCGATTGGCGGCAACCCGATACCAAGCCGGCTCCTCAGCGCCAAATCGATCGCTTCTCGAGTCGGCGCCCCGACGCCCAGCATGTCGTGCTTCATTTCGGCGAACGCGGCCTCGCGGGTTCGTGGATCGGCCCTCAGCAAGCGCCCGCGAATCACGTTCTCAAACTTCCTAGCTCGACCCGGAGTCAGCTGGGCTATCTCGCGCGCCATGCTGAATCCACGATCGACAAACGATTCGGCAGGAGAGATGGAAATGATCGTGTGTTCGAGGCGCTCGAGTTGCAATGTCCCCCTCAGGGAGCGCCGAACTACCGGCTCATTGCGCCGACAGATCTGCGTCGAATCGCAGCTGACACTGACACCGTCTGCGCGAATGACGTCGAGAGTCTCGTCCAATCCGATCTCGCGGACGAGATGACCGAGGTCCATCAAACGAGCGGATTGAATTACGACGCCCTCGAAGAGAAGCAGGTCTACAAGCAGCGACCCAGTGTCAATTCCGATAATCTCGCGACCGTTGCTCTGAGCGACGTTAGTAACGACTCGTGTGCGAATGTCCATCGCCTTATGAAGTCCTCCTGCGAGGGCGCGCATTTTCGCGTATCGATTGCTCCGCGCGAGCGAGTATGTGACCGAGCTCCAAAACGAGTGCAGTGTCACCATCGGTCAGGCGCGCGGCGAGCGCGTGCAAACACTGATGCCCGGTAGGATGAAACCGCGTGTCCGCACACGTGCACGGCGGGTCTTGGTCGAGATCGACAGCATACGACTCGGCAAGTCGACCCTGAACCAAATACCGACGCTCGCCCAGCCGCCGCACTGCGCGCGTTGCCGCCCGGCGAAGTCGGTTCGGATCGAATGTTCGAATCGGCGTGGTGTCCATACTCTCACCCTGCGTTGCGATTGCTTTTATCAACATAGACGCGACATGCGTCGACCGCCTGCTGTTTCCTCGAACTCTCGTTTGGGACCGCCGCCAACTTCTCGGTATGACGCTGACTACGGCGCCCGTGACTTTCGCCGAGACTTCCGTGGCAAGAACCGCGGCCGTCCACATCCCTTGCGCGTGCTAGCGCCGAGTTAGGGAATGAGGCTAAAATTGCGCGTTCGCAACGAGGAATTCATCATGCGTGTTGTCGCATTCATTCTTCTCGGCCTCGCGGTCGTCTCCCTCGGTGGCCGACCGGATCTGGCCTCATGATTATGCGCCCTGAATTCGCGGCCGCGAAAGCGTACGCCATTACCCGTGCTGAGGAACTGTGCGCGGGGTACCTAGACGCCTTCCGCAAGCGACTCGCGAAGGTCGAAGAGGAACCGGATCCCGACAATCACCTCGAGCTCGCGAAGTTGGAATACCAGTGGTTTCGGAAACACGCCAACGGTATCCCTGACCTCCTTTACGACGCGATGATCTCGGCCCGTAACAAATGGGTCCGGGATGCCGATGCCCGCGGAGTTCGGACCGAATTCGATCGGACCATTCGCGCGGCGTTCGCTACGCGACACGAGAAACTCATGGCCGACGCCCTCGCCGCTTACCAGCGAAAGGTGCAGCAGATCGAGCGCGAGGCACCCTCGAAACCCCCATATCGACCGACGATCGAAGAGCTGGAGAAGTCGATCGCAGAGATGGAGCAGCGCCTGGAGAAGAAGCGCCCCGGCAACTTTGATTTCGATAAAACTTTGCGCCGGCTGTCGAGTCAGTACGCGGAACGCCAGAAGGGTGAGGCAGACAAGGCGGAGCTAGATCGGCTCTGGGAGGATCTCCTCGAGTACGTGCGCGGAAACTTTCGTCGCCTCGGGCGGCCAGAACCAGAATGCAATGTTGTCGCCCTCTCGATGGTGCTCCTGCTGACTGAAGACAGGGGGCGCGCGGCGACCGAGGGCGCCAGAATTCAAAAGGCGTATCCTGAGTTCTCGTAGCTGTCAGCTGGACTCGCCAATGAGACGGCCACCGGTCGATCCACTTACAACGCTCTCAGGATCGGAACCGTCGGAGGGGGCAGCGCGAACCCCGGCGACTACCGCCTCGCGAATTGCGGTCAAAATCTCAAACTGGCGCGCGGCGAGAGGGTTCTGACGCACCGGTGGCCGGCGGTCCACCGTCATCGGGTTTGCGCAACCAAGCCGCGATTGCTTGCCCAAGACAGAGCCAGGGCTCGTACTCATCCGCGTAGTACCAGAACACGCCCATTCGAACGATGCCGACAACCGCCCATGTGAGCGCGATCCACCCAATCGTCGACACGAGCGGCCACGCCGCCATTCCCGGCAACAAATCCCTGCCAATCGCGAGGAAGAAGCAAACGAAACCAAAGGTGGAGCACGTGAACGCGATGTCGTAGTTGCGCCACGTCGTCCACAGGTCTGCCTCGTGAACGAGATCCGTCGTCGACAGATTGCCAGCGCCGTAGGCGCTTGGCGTGCCGCTTAGTGCGATCTGGCCGTAGTAGTAGGCGAGCGCCGAACGTTGTCGATAGAAGAACAGGGTTGCCACCAACTGCGCGAGCGCGCCCACGCCAAGCGCAAGACCCTGATTCAGCCAGAGCGTGAGCGCGTGGGTCTTGTCACCGGCGCCCAATGTCTGACTGAGCGCCGCGGCTGCGGTGGCAGCGGTGAACACCGACAAGATGCCCATGATGGTCATTTCCTTGTCGAGGTATTCGAGGTAAGCGCCGTGACCCACAGGTTCGGGCATTGGAGAGTCCATCGAGAGTTCGTTGAACCAGGAGATGGTCATGGGACACCGCCTCGAGCGTTGTGGTCACCGCGCACGTCGCCGGCTGAGGGTTTCTACTTCTGAGTGACCTGTATGCTCAGCGGACAGAGATCGACTGACCCAATGGTCTTCGTGTAGCTGCTCGTGCCGAATGAATACGAACACTGCTTCGTCATTCCGGTGGTCTGTTCGCCGGTCTTGAACGCAGTGATTGTCGCATTCGGCAGTTTCGAGGTGGGCGCCGCCTTCGCTGGGAAGCGACCCGACGTGCGGGTCGTATCAGCGGTCGGTGAGAGCGCGACGTCGACGCTCAGCGGACAGAGATCAACGGCGTTGACCGTCTTCGTGTACGCGGTCGTTCCGAACGCGTAGCGGCACTGCTTAGTCATGCCCGTCGTTTCTTCTCCGGTCTTGAACGCGGTCACGCGCTGCGCGGAAAGCAACGTCGGGGCGCCGGCGAGCAGTGCGAAACAGAGAATGATCCTGAGCCTTGCCATTGAACGAATCTCCGATGGTGAGCGTCCTCGAGAACTCCGGATTTAGAGGACGCTCAAGGATGGAGAACGCCAGATGTTTCGGCAAGACGTCAGTCTGGCCGGCTACGCGCCAGCGTCGCCATCCTCTAGAGATATTCCATCATCGGATCAGGCGGCGGACCGGAGTGCCTGACGATGGCTGACACTGATTGATTGACCAATTCGGTGACCTGCAGCTCATACCGCCTCGCACGCATGCCCTCGGCATAGAGATCGATGAAGCAGAATCGCGCTCCAGGGGCCACTGCTTCTAGGCGCGCGGAGCAATTCATCCTCAATACACCGGTTGGCAGTCCGGGATAGAATGGTGTGGTTCCGCAGGACGTCGAGAGGACGCGTGCCTTTGGCAAGAGTAAGTCTTCAGCAGCGGGGTGAAACTCATACGCGTGCGTATGCCCATCGCTAGGAAACACGACGCGGATAAGGACGTCGCGAGCGACTTGCTGTCCGATGTTGGCGATGTTGACAACGAAGGCGAACGGCCCCGCGTGCATTGGCCCCGGATTGACTCCCGCTTTGCCGGCCTGCACCCGCGGCTCGAGAATCGGTCCGTGTCGACGGCCAAAATAGAGTTCGACGAGATCATGGCTCATGGGCACGCTGTGCGGCCCCTGACGACGCCAATACCTGTAGTCATCGACAGCCACTTGATGCGGTGCGATCGGACTCGCCGGAATATCGATCAGAAAAGCTTGGGCCCGACCGACAGACGGGAGCGTTTTCGCTCGGATATTCGGGATTGCATGCCGAATATGACTGCCGATGATCTGCTCAATCGTTGCGATGTTTTTCGGATCGATCGCAAGACGTGTCGCCGGCTTGCCGGGATCTTCTCGATCCGCGGAGACACCGTAGATGATGACCCCGCCGCCCGAGTTCGCGAATGCAGAGACGTCCTTCGCGAGTTCGATATGGTCCTTGCTCTGAAGGCGCACGTCGGCACGCTTGTATTCGAGCGTCTCCGATTCGCGCATTCCGCTCGCCACAAGGGCGTCCAAAGCGTCGAGCGAGTCAATCGTGTCGAATAGGCTCGTGCCCATGCGGTCCCAGGATGTCAGATCAACGCACGTTATCGCGGAGGTACTCCAGCGGTGGAGTGACCTATTCGAAGTTCCTGAATCAAGAGCGACCCAGCCAAACGACGCGCCATGGCATCATCCTTTTCGGTCGATCCAAATACAGCAAGCGGCAAGGGGTAACGCGGTGAACCTATCGGCGCCAAGTCGCGGATTGTCCAACAAACCGTTGGATGCAACGACTGACACTCTGCTACGGCGAGCGAATCGTTCAAGGGGACTAGTACGACGGTCGCCAAGTGCCGAAACGCAGTGTCGCTGCCAAGCATTTGCAGCATGTGATTCGCGAACTCTCTTGCTGTCTTGACAGGTAAGACCAGCACATCCGGCCGCAGAGCGGACAACCGCGCCAGAGCATCGTCAGCATCGGTAAAGCTAAACGCATCTCCTGCCTCGATGAGACTTTTGAAAGTTCCCGGGTAGAGGGTCGACAGTTCGATAGCCGCGTTCCGATGTGCATCGGTTTGTACGCGCCTTCTCGACTCGTGCGTCAATCGGACACCACCAACCCAATCGCCAAGTTCGTTAGCCTGTGTATCGGCCATAAAGCGGAAAGCTACCATACCGCTAAGCCGCGGCATTTCATACCGGATCTCAGCAGCCAACGCTCTAGCAGACCTGGAAGTCCCTCGCGGGCGCAAGCCCCACAGATTCGTCAGGTTTGCCACGACGCCGACGGTCGCCACAGCGCGTGACTTAGCCCCGTCGAGCCATAGCGGCTTCTCGAATCGAATTGACCCTACGACTGAAACCGGATCGAAACCCCGCGGAAGCGCACCTATGCTCTGAGCGAAGAGCGGCCCATAAATCGAAAAGCGCGTACTCAAGCCCGCCGCGACCGTCCACGTCCGGCGATCGCCGAACCAACGCTTTCCGATTCCCAGGACCGGACCTGCTTCCAAAAACGGGAGGTCTCGCGTGTAGTGACCAGAGAGAATCCACGAAGATCGTCCGGTGGAAAGTGAAAAGGCTTCGGGGGCGAGGGGCACCGTTCGCAGTCCCGGCACGTCAAGTCGTGTCATTTTCCACACTCCGTCACGGTGAGAGACGTTCTCCGCGCCGGCACTCCAATCGACCAATGGGTCACTAGTGAATCGCTCCGGCGTAAGCGCGTCGTGTACATCGGTCGACAGAACGAATCGCAAGTGGGCGCATTCGGGTGGTTGCGTTGCGGTCTGGCTGAACGCATCGCACCAGCCGCGGGCGATTGCGAGAGCGGTGATGGGGTTCTTCAAATAGGCCACCGCAGAATGTGCATCCGATGGGTCCGTTGCCACGTGTACCTCGGTCAATCCCGGTGCGTCACGCAGCACCTGTTCTTCCCGCGCCGAGAAGGCGGCGTAGTCTCCGAGGCCGACGACATTGACCCATCTTGTCACGCCTGGTGGAAGTGCGGGGCTAGCGGAATCGCCCATGTAGTACTTCATCAATTTCCGATACGGAAGTTGACTGCCGAATGTCACTAGGCGAGGTATCCGCAACGTGTCGCCGATCGCAGCAGCCGAGGTAAGCACGCGATACGAGACGAGACTCCCGAGACTGTGCGCTGCAAGGATCACTGGTCGATGCAAGCTGTCCAGTCGGCGAAGGGTCTCGGTGACACGGCGGTTGACCATGCAGGCTACTCCGCCGTTGGGTTCAAAATACGTTGCGACGTCGTGAAGAGTTCCCGCCACGAGCGACGGTGAGGGCAGCGTCCTCGCCATCGCATCTCGCAGCGGAAGAACGGCCGTTCGGTATGCGGGGTTGAAAAAGCGCGTAAGCCCAGGGCCGTCAAACCGGAGATAGCGATCAGGAGTCAATTCCGAGCGATCGCATCCATCGGGCGTCTGGATGTCGGGCTCGAACGCATCCTGATAGGCGATGAATGTGACATCGCTATCCGCGACGGCACCGCTCATCCCCACCTTAGCCAATCCGTCTCGGAACGCCCCGATCCATTCGGCGCGGAGCTGGCTGGCCACCCGGTACTCCTGTGCTCTTCCGTGAATGAGGACGACTACTGGTCTTCCGGACAGTCGGCGTGCCGGCGATGGTGCAGAAACGACATCTGGAACGTGAGCGCACGCAACGCTGACCAGCATCGCGCCGGCTAGGAAGTATTGTCTCATGCGTTTTTGCGAATGGAAGACTCGAGGAGGCGAGAACTTCTGTCGTTAGAGAACGCGCAACGATGGCGCGCGCAGGGGGCTTCGGCAAGGCGCGCCGTAGATCATCGCCGCTGACGACGGCAAACGCGACTTCAGCGCCAACCCATCAAGAGACTAGCGCTTCCGCTTAGGCGCTGGCTCGTGGTGAATAAGAACCGCAGGCGACACGCCTAACGCTTCCGCCAGCTTCTCTAGGACGTCGTAGTCGACACGCCGATTTGTGGCGCTTTCGATCCGATTGACGGTTGCTCGACTCACTCCAGCCGACTTGGCCAACTGCCCCTGCGTCCAGCCTTTCGCTGTTCGGAGCTCAGCGACTCGAAGCGTGATCGGAGACATGAAATGCGCGCCCAAGCAAGGGAAGCAGGTAAACGCACGCTGGTGAGGGCGGGGTCTTTTGCGAATGGCGAAAGTCGCAATGGCAGAAGAGTAACTAACGCTACAGAAAGACGGTAGCGGCGCCCATTGTCGTCCTTGACTTGGTGTAACACTAGTATTACACTAACGGAACAAGAAAACGGGCCGCTCGGCAGTCCCCTAGGAAGGTTGACCGAACGACCCGCTCCACGTCCCCGAGGGAACGCACCGGCAATCTAGCCTGCGCGGCCGCTCGGGATCAACCGAGAGAGGTGCGCTATGGTCCGCCGGCAGCGGGAGCTTGACCACGCGGGTGAGTCAGCGGTAATCCAGCGAGTGGAAGCAGCGGCACGCGTCGCGAACTCGACGTCGTTCGATCTCAAGGCCTACGTGCGCGCGGCGCTCGATGGCGCCGTTGGCGATTTGGATCTCGCCGCGATCACGAACCAAGAGTTGGCGATCCGGGCGATTGAGCAGAGTCTCGTTGCCCGGTTCCGTCAGTCCCTAACAAAGAGCGAGCGCGACGCGCTCATGATCGCCGTCGTCCTTGAGTGGAACCGACGCAACGGCGCACCCGTGCGTTCGATTGCCACGGACACCGCGGAGCGCGTGTCGCCAACCGGCACCGCGATCTCGTTCTACGCGACCGACGGCCGGTATTTCGCGTCCGATGGCGATCGTCGCGCGTATCAGCGAACGCTCGACGCCAAGGCCGAACGACACGCCGCCCGCGCGAGTGCGTTCCTCGGTCAGCGTGCGGCATCGTGAGCATCCACGACGACTGCGACGAATGCGGCATCGTGGCCTTCGAGCCCACACGCTGCGCGCTCTGTCACTCGGCATCGCGGTACTGCGCCGAGCATGTCCGCCGGTGCACTGGATGCGGCGAATTTGCGTGCTCAGAACACATGCATGTTGGGGCGAACTGCGACGCGTGCGTTCGACAGGAGCGGGAGCCGATGGTTACGCACGAAGACGCGGCCATTGAGCAAATGTTAATGCATGCAGATCTCGTCGACGCCGGCCGTCGGTTTCCACGTGTCATCCCGCACGATTGAATCCGCTCCCGCGACGTTGCACGCTCATTCGAATCATTCGCTCACCAGCGCGTGCTCGCACACCGGCGAGGCGCGCGGATGGGCCATCTCAACGGTGAAGACCATGGCACGCACACGAGCAACCACGCGCACCAAGCATGTTGTCCGCCAACCACGCCTCGCCCATGACAGAGTTACGGAACACCCACCGCTCGCTCCAGGGCTGCATCTCGCGCCGTTTCTGCACGGCTATCGTGGCGGCTTTGTCCTCTTGGCCATTGATCCCAACGGCCATCTGGCCGGCATGTTTAACGTGCTTGCCGGTCACGGCTCCATGGAGATCGACATCCTCACTGGACGCGGTCCTGTCGGCGCACAACGCGAGAATATTGATGTCGATGACGTCTCGCTCTTTTCGGAGATGGCGGAACTCGGCGGATTCATCAAAGACTGGTGGAAGCCTGGCCTTCACGTCGCGCCGTGGAAGCCCCGCATACTTGTGGGTGGCGTGGCACTGGTGAGCATCGCACCGAATGGAACGCTGTGGGACATCATTGAGGCGCCGACGATCACGCCGGAGCTCATCGATGACGTAGCCGAGAACCTCGAGGCCGCCGCCGAGGCGGATTCCGGCGGAATTGGCCCAAGGCTCATCAACTACGCGGAGACCGAGGCCATTGAAGGCGGGGAGCACGGCCGGCTCCTTCGAATTGAGGCGCAGTACAAACAGGATCGAAGTGAATACGGGCGCCGCATCGGCCTCTCTGCACATGTCGATGGCGCTGAAGCTGCGGACTGAGACATGATCCGCCTGCGTTCGCCCCGACCCGATCGACGCCGTCCGCGGCGGTTCCGTCCTCGGCGCCCAGTGCCGGAGAAGGAACGGGAGGTCCGCCGCCACTCGCGTTAGGCGCGCACGAAGTGATCGACAGCAACCGATCAGCGGGGCAGGGGGCCCGGGTCGGTTGCTGCGTCGTTTGCGTTCTTGAATGGCGTCACGACGCCAAACGTTCGACTTCGAGGGCTGGGCGCAGGCGGAACGGTTCGAGTATCCGACCCGTGCGCTCGAGATGCTGCGTCGATGCGGCAGTCCGCCAGAGGCACACCTAGTTCGTCGACTCTTTCAATCTCGATCGACGGTCTACGACGGCGGTGATGTCGCCTACTGCGGTGCCGTGCGCGTCCGACTGCAGGTCCGGTGTCTCACATACTGGATCGACATCGTGGCGCAAACCGGTCGCCTGAAACTCGCGGTCGAAATAGATGGCGCATGGCACCAGGCGACTCGGGCACAGGTTGCGGCCGACTACGTTCGCGCGCGGCGCATCATTCGCGCTGGGTTCATCGTTGTTCGGTTTACCGCCAGCGAGGCGATCGGGAATCCGACCGCGGTGTGGCGGGAGGTATTCGCCACCGTGAGCGCATGCGATCGCGCCTCACGATCGGCTTGATCCATGAGAACTCGTGGAACCCACGCGGGCTCCGGCGCGTGCGGACTCAGCTTTGGCGGTCACGGGATGACACTGAAGCGATACGCAACGGGCGGATGCGCCGGCGATCTTCGGCCTCGCGGCAGCCGTGGCGATCACCGCGCGCGCCTAGACCCGACCTCACTGGACTATCACACCTTGCTGAACAATTGTCGCGGGTAGTAGACGTTTACAGTCAACGTGCGTTGACGGAAGCGCGAAAGCGCGTATCGTTGACGCTCAGTGTCTAGGCGGGCGCGTGACGCGAACTCATCGGCTCATATTCTACTTGTTTCGTTGTGGTGTGATCATGTAGTCTGCTCATGGTCACCACTCGCCAATGCGGCGCCGTCGAATGGCCGTCGACACGGTTACGATTGGCTTGTCATTGATTGCCGCCCGGGAAACCGACTAACGGAGCCTTCTCTCGCGCTCCCGTGAGCTGCGACCCTTCTCCGCCGCAGAAAAAGCCGGGATCGGATTACGAAGTGTGCGATCAACGCCGGGTCGTTCGTTGTTTGCGATGCCCTGCGAGGAGCTTATCGGGTAGCTGTCGGAGGATCATTCGGTCGCCTCGCGCCCAAATGTTCTGTCTAGGTGCGCCGGTGTCGTCGGAGATGTGCCGCGTCATTGTTCGTCGAGCGTGGTATTGGAAAACTCTGGGTTGATCGAATCGGAGCGAAACGATGCGGGCGCATTTGCTGGTCGCTGTGGTGGGAGGGCTTCTGACGTCCACGCATGCGGTGGCTCAATTGCCAGAAGCAACACCGACGCTTCCTAGATACCGCGAAAGGCTATTGGGCGTTTTCAACGTCGACACCGGTCAGCCGATCGAAGGCGTCGAAGTCATTGGTGTTGCAACCCGCTCCTCGAGAGTCACAAGCGCGACTGGTACGTTGACTCTCTCGTTTCTCCCTGAAACAGAAAACCTCGTCCGACTGCAGAAGGTTGGTTATCAACCGGTCACGATGGTTATCGCGATCTCTCCTTCGGACACGGTGCCAATCACCGTAGTAATGAGTCCAGCCGTGCACGCTCTGCCAGCGGTGGTGACTAGAGATTCAAGCGTACGCCACATCTCCCCTGGCCTTCGCGCTTTCGAGGAGCGTCGGACATCCGGATTTGGTGGCCGATTCATCACTGAAGCGGAACTGCGCAAGAGCGATGGCCGCAAGATGACAAATGTGATGGCGAGCGCGGGCGTCTACGTTCGGTGCAAGCGACAGCCGACCGAGTGCATTCCCGTGTCCATGCGCTACGGCTGTGCGTACTTGATGTATCTCGACGGTGTTCGTCTTAGCGATGAGTCGCGTGATCTGGACAAGATGGAGGTCACAGACTACGCCGGCATCGAGATCTACTCTGGCCCGGCGACAATCCCACCGCAGTACAACATGACGGGAACGGCCTGCGGCGTCATTCTCATGTGGACAAGAGAGAGGCACTGAATCGGGTTCTCCGTGCTTCATGCTCACGAAACCCGTCACCCGGAAGCGCATCGCTCCGACTCGGGTAGTGATCGCACCGGCCCTCGCTGGCATCTGCTCGATGCCCGTGAAACGCGGTGCAGTCCGTTTGGCGCGCAGACACCCGAAATCGTGTATCAAAGGCGCTGACCCAACCATCGCAAACCTTAGTAGTCACGCGCGACGCACCACCGAAACGAATGAGAAAACTTTCGATACACCTGCGTCACCTTCTGGTCTCATCGCTCTTTTCTATCCAGTGCGCGAAACCCTCGGCCAACGTCGAGCATAATGGGGTTAAGGACACAACTGGCCCTACATGCGCGGAGAGCAATGTGGCTCGGGCGATCAGCGACTGGTTCCGGATCGTCGAATCCGGCGACCCACGCACGATTGGACGAGTCGTCGACCGACTTAACTTCCATTGGGTAAGTGTGTCCTCATTTGGAGGGCGGGATCGGCTTACGTCCATACAGGTGTACGATGAGCTTGCGGATTACGTCCGTCGCAGGTCGCGCGCGCATGAACGGCTGCACCTGGTCGAAGTCACGACGAGTGAAAGGCGAGGAGATTTTCTCGAATTTGGCCCGGTCAGATTCGAGCGTAGCGCCGACGATCTGCCAGCAGGCACGCATGAAGGCATCGGCAAGGGCGAATATCATTGCGGTGTCGGACTAACCGTCCTGAGCCTTGCTCCGGTCCCGCGATAAACTGGCTGGTTCACGCTAGCGTTTGCCCGTTGAGGACGGTCGAACATCGATTGCACGCTCCGCCATATGCGGGACATCTTCGCGCCGATCGAACGAACTGCCACTCGGCATCCGAACCGCGGCGCCGGTCCACGAGAGTTCGCAAATGGATGAATCGAGGCGACCCTCACCGGCGGCCCCGCACGAATCCAACTCTACCCCTAAACCAGTGCGGCTCCCCGAGGATGCGTGCGCACCCGGGGAGCCGCGGAACAGTCCTAAGCCCAACATCGGCCGGGTCAGACTATATACATACTCGCATCCAACCCGGCGCTCGACACCAGAGTACCCGCCGATCAGACATCTCTCCGACTCGGCGACCTACGCGAGGCTAACGAGCTGGTTAGCGCCTAGTTGGGCCGGCCCCGAGAAGTGGGGTTCTGGCCGCGCGACACCGAGTTTCCGCCCATCGGCGTGAGGCAAACGATGCCTTTGTTCACGTACTGCACGCCATCCCAATGGAGCCAGTAATACTGATCTTCGACTGGGCATCCTTCGAGGTTTCCGTCACCGCCAGCAGGATTGTAGGTGTCGGCGAGGACGACCGTGACTGATGCCTGCCCCGAGAGCTGGAAGTCATTGCACTGAGCTGTAATCTGTGCAGTTCCAGCGTTAACGCCGGACACCGTTCCGGTGGCGCTGACGGTGGCAATGTTCGGTCGATCGCTGGACCAAGTGCAGTTCGGCGAGGCCGCCACTACAGCGCTATCGTCTCTCTGACGAATCGAAACAGATAAGGCAGCCGTTCCTGCGACGCCGACAGTAAGTGATGACGGCGAAACAACTGCCATCTGAGGCGTACATGTCTTGAAATTTCCCGACTGTTGGTGAGTGGACTCGATGCCATGTCCGATCACATTCCATGTGGCGGTATGGGCAGCAGTCGCGCTGACAGTCGCCGCACTCGCGTGGCAGTTGGTAAGCGGAATGCTGTTGATCGGAGCGAAAAGCTGATCTAAGTAATTTCCTTGAGAGGTAAAGGTGTCTCCAAATGGCGAAGAGATGCCGCCTGAGGTCGTATTGCCTGTCACAACGATCGACAATATGGCCGGCTTGTCGACCGAGGTATAAGAAGTCGACGATGCAGATGCTTGAAAGAGGTAGATGTCGGTCCACCATTCGTCGATGGTGCCGGCCTCTTCGACTAACACAGGGTCGCCTGCTCCCATGAGCATAGGCGAGAGCGGGGCAGCATCGAGTCGTGACAGTTTTGCGACGAGACGTGCTCGTGCGCGCGCGATGCTCCGACCCCTCGCCAGGGAGATCGAGTCCGTCCCGACGTTGCGATGTGCTGTCCAGTCATCAATCGCGGCGATCTGCCCAACGAGGAATGTCCGCAGATCATTGTTTGCCGGCTGTTCGACTCGCGACGCGACACTGTTGACCACTGACGGTTGCGTGGTCGGTTCGCCAGCGCAACCAGCGACGATCATGACAAGTGCGGGCCAATACGAGTTCCTCGATAAACGCATTCCTTCTCCGTGCAAAGGTTAGAGGGGTGGGCAGGACAATCGATCGGCATCTCGCCCGAGTTGATGGCAATGATGCGCGTTTTAGTGTTCTTTAACAAACGGTTTTTCAGGGTGCGGGGCGCCGCCTGTCTGGCGATGCACAGCCTCCGCCGCGCAGTATGACCGTGACGGCACTTCGGTCTGGGGCCGAGAGTGCGTCGAAGGTCACGACAACGCCGGCCGGTGTTTCGATAGCGGCGGGCGAAGAGGCCATGTACAAGCCGGCGAAGCGGGTTGTATCGAGCGCGGCTCCGTGAGCGGACCACGTGATCTGATCCAATCCCAAACGGTCGGCGTGGAGGCGCTGGACGATGCTGACGACGTCGCCACACCGCGTACCGGCCGCCTGAAAACCTTGCGCGCCGGGGCGCAGCGGTTCGGCGATCGCGGGTTGCCAGGTCTTTCCGAAGTCCGTACTGCGGCGGCGGGACAGGAACGCGTAGCCTCGCATGTTGACGGGGCCGGTGTTCCACAAGAGATCGAGGACGGGACCCGCTCGAACTAAACGCGGGCTGAACGCCGTCAACTCGCCAGACGACGAAACGAGCGAAGGCCGGCTCCATCGCGCGCCGAAGTCGGTGGATCGAATCACGTAGACGCTTCCGTGATCATTGGGAACAGCGATGTTTGGTGCCGCGTATGTCGCGACAAGTGCCCCATCTGGGGTAGATGCGACACTCGAGTAGTTCGCCTGGAACTCAAGCACCCGCGATTGCCAATGACCGGACGATCCGGAGATGTGAATCAGCATCGGCGAGCCTGCCACGAGGGAGGCGGGCACGATGACATGGAACTTGCTATCGGCTCCCCGGACGACCTGACCGCCCTCCGCGCCCCAGAAGAGCAATGCGCCGCGAATGATCTGTTCAGGCCTCGACCACTCACCGCCCCGAAATTCGGAGTGCCAGATCGACGTGATGCTGCTGCCCCAGTCTGCAGCCTGCAGCGCTTGGGTTGCGAATTCCGACCAGAACAGGTCGATGCGCCCGGGGCGAGCGGTGAAAATTTTCGGATATGCGAACGAAAAATTTCCAGGAGGAAGCGCGAGCGGACGGCCCGGGATACGCACAACGATTAGCGGCCGCGGACCGATCGGCTGAGAGCCGTCAGTCGGGAAGAGGTTCGCCGCCAGATAGACCGTATCGCCGACGGCGGCCAGCGACGGCCAACGCAACCCTCGGCCGCTCGGAATGCTGAGAATGGTATCTAGATGTGACGACCGGTTGGCTGAATCGACCGCCTGTGCCACCGGCTTATACCGTTCAGCGCGCACCGGTTCGCGAAGAGTCGATCCGCAGACGATGCTCGCCAAGCTCAACAACCCGAGTATTGCTCTCGTGTGCAGTGTCGTTGCCTCACTCCGACGCGCATCGCCCAACTGAGGCGCACACGGATCAGAATTCTAGGAGTGAACTTGCGTGTCCGGCGGTGCCCCAACTGCGAGGCACTCATGCCAGGTTCGATGAACGACCAGCGTCGAGCAAAGCCCGTCGGCGCTATCGCGACACGCGTCGCGATTCAGATTCCGGTCATTCGTTGTTCGACGACTTCGTCGAAGCAGACGTACGAGAACTCATTCGTATCGTGATCGCACAGTAAGTAGACGCACGTGGGATTGCAAGCGTCGACTGTTCACGATTCACGCGACATCGTGGTGATGGGCAGATTAGAAACGTCTCATAATCGCGCATTGCAGGGACACGAGAGAAAAGACAATGCAAGCGATCGCAACTCTCGCACCGTGACAGCGCTGTTGTAATAACGTGAAGGGCGTTCGGTGGTGAGCAGCGTCACATGCTGGGTTGGCGATCGCCGCAACTGAGACCTCCGCGCGGCAGGTTAATCGCTTCGCTGTGTTCATCGGATCGTGACAATCGGTGCGACCGTCGGAGATTGGAGTTCTAATTTTTCCTCACGGACGAACACTGCATGCTCACCATGTGGTTGAGGACGCTATCTGAAGAACGCACGGCATCACGTCAACGTGTTGTGACGTGGTCAGTCGCGACGTCAATGCCCGCCGCGTACGAACGTCATTCGCCCGAGCGTGGTTACGATTTGCTGAGGAGCGTTGCCGCGAATCCGATGTCACACGAATCGTCACTCTCTGGAGCGCGCGGCGCGTCGGCCAGTGTGCCACTTCGCTTCATCGAATCGCTCGCCAGTTTGAAGAATGTGCAGCAGCAGCGGCACGAGCTTTCTCGCCATCGAGCACACGGCCTTCTTCCGCAGTCCGCCATTTCTTGCCAGCATCGCGAGATACTCGTCGCGAAATGGTCGGCCCTTTTGACACCAGCGCATCGCCAGTAGAAAGAGCTGCGATCGCAGGCCTGCCCGCCCCCGCTTCGTAATCCGGACGGGGCCAAGCGTGCTCGTTCCAGACTGTTTTCGGCTCAAGTTGAGCCCCGCGAGTTTGAGGACCTGCCGCGGCGATACGAACGTCGACGGATCGCCGAGCTCCGCGATCAGCGTGGCCGCGCAGAGGATATTCACCGTCGGAATAGTCAACAGAGCGGACGCGCTTGTGTGATCCCGCAACAGCGCGGCTAATTCGTCGTCGATGGCGGCCTGTTGCTCGCGAACGAGATCCCATCGCGCCAGCAAGCGGCGAATTTGAGAGCGTCGCGCACCGAGGGCAGTGCGCAGCCCGATGGACTCCTTGGCGCCGGAGCGAATCGCATCCGCTTGTTCGACCGACACGTGGCCATGCGAGCAATCTCTGATCACGCGCCGCACCGTGCGAATGTCTGTCTCCGCCATGTCGCTCGGGAGCGGCCACGCACCAAGCACAACGCGCGGTGTTCCCCAGCGCAGATCTCCGAGATGCACATCGAATTCTGGCCACGCCGAGTCCAGCACTCCGCGAAGTCGGTTCGTGAGGCGCGTCGCCTCGACCGTCAGTCGTTCACGCTCCCCCACGAGGCACCGCAGGCTCGTCGTACGCTCGTCAAAGAGCGGGAGTCGTCCGAAGATGCCAGAACCGAGCAGTGCACAGACCTGCGCCGCGTCCTTATCATCGTCCTTTCGCGGACTGTTGTCCTCGAGGTCCTTTGACCGACTGGTCGCACGGCTGGGAACTGAGACAACGCAGTATCCGCGGCTTTGCAGAAATGCGGCAAAGGTGAGGCCGTGGTGCGCGCCGAACTCGATTCCGATCAACGTGCGGCGGCGTGCGACGCTGATGTTGGCGCGCTTGATGTAGCGATCGGCGGCCTCGAATCCCGCGCGATTCACCTCGACGCGAACGGCGCGCGTTCTGGCCCCCTTGCCAGAGCGTATCACCATTTTGTGAAACGTCTTGCCGGCGTCGATGCCGACGTGCACCAAGTATTCTCTCGCGAATGCGGCCCGCTGATCTGTCGTCATGGCGGCGCGGGGGAGGGAGGCGGCGGATTGTCGTTGCAGTCGGCGCATGCTGATCTCCTGAAGGACAGCAGCGCCAGACGAGCCTGCGGGCTAAATCTGTCGGAGGGCGTCGAACGCCAACATCCTTATCGAGCCACGCAGACTGTCTGTGCGTTTGCCGCCGGAGGGTGTGACTGTTGGAGGCACTCATAGTGCGAGATTGACATCGGCCCTGAACCGGAAACGGCGCTCGATGTTGGCTGACTATCGGAATGTCAGCAAGGGCTCAGAACTCCGCGCCTCGGCGCGGAGCGTGACGAGGTTGCCCGACGTCACCGGGGATATGACCGATTCGACATCGAGACGCAAATGTGTAGTTTGGTCGGCGCTTTAATCGCGCGCTCTTCCGAATTGCAGCGGAAAAAGGAACCACACGATGGCGAACAGGATCAGGGTGCCGAGCGCGACGGCGCCCGCTGAGATCGTAGCATCCAGGATGATGCGAGCGATCAAGTAGACGTCGAGCGCGGTCCCCACTGCAAGCGGGATCATACTCCACATCAGCAAGCGCGAAGACACGCGAACAAACCGCTCAGACACCCCTTCCGGCTGCGTTCGACGGTGAAGCGCGGCCGGCGCCATCACCAATGACACTGCGGTCACGACGCAAAGGATCGATACGAGGTGAACTCTCCGCTCCGCCGACGACAGGTGCTCGAAGAATCCCGAGTTGAATACCGCGATGAGTTGAAAGCCGAACAGCGCTTGAATGCCAGGCAGCACCATGCGGCACTCTTCGAGTAGATGTGTCGCCGCCTGATCGAGTGAGAGCTGCTCTCCGTGTTGTCGGTGCACGATGAGACTACGTGCATTCGTCATGCCGGGCGCAGCCGGTCTGCGTGGCCGTCGATCGACTATTCCGGCGGGTAGAGTTTCGCGGCAACCGCCGTGAGCAGCAGTCGTTCGAGCTCTTTATCTGGGAGGGCTTCCCACGCCTCTGGAATCGGCGCGAGTCTGCGCCGCATACCGTCCTCGGACTCAAAACACAGCCAGCCCGTCGCGAGGCGTCCCTCGACGTTCGCGATCCTATCGGCGCGCAGCGGCGGACGAACGTCGTACACGTTCCACTCGGTTCTGTCGACACGGATGGCGCGGCGGGGCATTCACCAATTTACGAGGCGAAGTGCCAACCATCGCAAGCCCTGCGAGCGGTGATGAATGCACTAAGAAAATTGGTGCGACTCGCCGGTCATCGGCGCAGCCATTTAGCGGGCACAGGATTCGCCTTCTCAGCGAATCCGATCGCCGCCTGCTCGTGTCCTAGCTGTATGACCCGCCGTCGATCAGGGGAAGTCAACCTCCGACGCAGGAGTGTTGGTATGGCCGACACGCCGTCTGGGTCTGGCGAACCGCTTTTAGTAATTACCAACGACGGCAACGTCTTCCGCTGCGGCCGGGCAACCTTTCGGTATCGTCTCCACGGCGAAGAGCGTTCCGAGACTCGCTGGATGTTCACCGACGCGAACAGTGTCACTCACGTCGGGCCCCGCGTGATCGTTGACCTGTCGGCGGATGGGCTTCAGCTTGTGGTGGAAGATTGGTGGGCGCTCAAACGAGCGCTGCGCAACATTCGCGGATAGATGCGCGGGCACCAGGCACGCGCACGACCGCGACGTCGCGCGCGCACCCGATGTGCTCCAATTGTTCGAATGGTGGGCTCAGCGGCGCGGCGTCTCACGCGACGACTCACTCGATGTCGAGCGATCGCGCCCCTCCGTCGTCGGCGGTGTGCGATCCGATCCTGCGGTTCGGGTCACCTCCCGATCAGATCTCGCGTTCCGCGAGGCGCGATGTTCATCGCTCGGCTCGTCTCCAATCGCCGCGTCGATGTTGACCGAACCTTCGGCAAGAGCGGTCAGGAGTTCGTCAGCCGCGGCCTCCTCGTCGAGCGTCTCCTGGAGCAATTCGACGTGCTCAGTTTCTCCGAGGATTGCGGCGTAGGTTCGGACGGTGCCGTACCCAGCCATTTCGTAGTGCTCCACATGCTGCGCTTTGGAAATGAGGCCAGCATCTAGCACGTCCTCTTGTGCGTCCTCCTCGATCATCTCCTTTCCTTCCTCGATCAGACCTTCCATGCCTTTGCAGTGTTTCCCGGCCGGGCTGGTCTCCAGCGATTGAAAGATTTGCTCGAGACGGTCGACGTGAACCTGGGTCTCGGCGAGATGGTCGAGGAACGCTTGCTTGAGCTGCGGGTTCGTCGCCGCCGTCGCCATTTTCGGCAAGGCCTTCACGAGTTGCTTCTCGGCGCTGTACAGATCCTTCAATTCTTCGATGTACAGATCGCGCAGGCTTTCCATTTCCATGGTGGGCTCCAGACTGTGACGTCAATACCGGACTTCAATGAAGTCCGATCGGGGGCACAACCCGTGCCCAGTACGGTACACGCGATCTCACATCACGATCGTAGCGGCGGGCACTCGCCGCATCCACATTCATCGCCGCGCGGCCACCTCTTTCTTCGCCGAGTGCCAAAGCCCAGCATCTACGAACTCTTCGGCGCGACCGCAGCGTCGGACTTGAACGACGTGTTGACGAGCCAGGCGCCGACTGTGCGCCTCAACGAGCTCGCGAGCCGCCGGGCGCATCTCAACTTCAGCGACTATTGTGTCGGCTCCATCACGTGGGACGTGGCCCTCGGAAGACCAACCACGGACCGAATGTGCGACGCGTTCTCGGTCGACTGCGGAATGTGGGACCGTCGCGGCATCGACGTCGAAACGAACACTGACCGGCTCGTGAAGGCGCCGCATGTGGTGACGTTGTGGGATGATCCCGATGATGGCACGCATGGTCGCGTCGGCTTCTTGACTAAGATGCCGGCGAGTCCACCGTATGACCCGCGCGTTCCCAAACGCGGTTTCTACGATCTGAGCGTGACGTTGATTGGCCCAGATGCGTGGACCACGAATGCGTCGTCGATGCAATGCATTCGAGCAATCGTTCCCGGCCCGATGTCGTTTCGGATGGACGGTACGCACTCGAGATTCTTGCCATACCGTGTGGTCGAGGCTTTCCCGGAGTAGATACGCGCCGGGGCAGAGCACATTGGGATGCCCCATCTTATCGACCGTCGGCAGCAAACTTGCGTCGACCGCGCCGCAAAAGGCGTTTCCGCGGCGGTGCGTTGGGTGCGCCGTCCGCGGTGTTGGTCCCGGTGCGTGTAGTCAGAAGTCCATCCCTGCACGCGCCGGAACCACTACCGCGCTGAGCACGACCGGCGATCGCCTATTCGTTTGCAAACACGCAGGCCACGCAAACAATCTTCTTCTCGACGGAGAGTGGAGGAGGCACATGGCGTCCATCAACGGCCTACAGGGTAGAGGGCAGGCGATCCAGCGGCGCGTCGCGCGCAATCGACGTGCGCGCTTCGGCAGCATGCTACTGACCGCGTACGACGCAGGACGCATCAAAGAAATGTCAATTCGCGGTGATCCCTTGACCTATGAAGGGCCGGTCTCCTCCGCTGGCTCGGTCACGCGCGCGACGTTCGATGTCGAGATCGAGAGCATCAAGACCATCTCGCCGATGATCGCGTACGTGTACTTCCGCGAACGGGTCGCACACGACGCTCGGCCGCGATTGCAACTCGTTTAGCCACCGACGTCACCGAACGACTTCCGCACCGTCCACCACGCTGCGATGACCTTCGCGAGGTCGGGAAGATCGAGCGGCGTCGGAGCGAGTGGCCCGATATACTTTCGGCCATTCTGATCGATGATCGCCCATCGCAAATGTCGGTTCGGCTTCAGCGGATCTGTTGGAATCGTGAGGCGAGCGACGCGGAACGTCATCCCGTCGACCTCAACTCGCCGGTTGATGGTGAAGCGGAATGGATCGTCGGCCGGTCGCGCGTCTGGTGGTGGCGTCCACGCCTTGCCGTAGTCGGCTGCCGCGGTCGCACTCGCGGTCCCCCGCGCGCGCGGCTGCGTCACGGTGTACACGCTGCGAATGCCCATCTCTGAGGGCTCGAGCGGCCGCGCCATGGCGTCGCGATAGATCTCTGATGTCAGGCGACACGCGACACGCATCGGCGCCGTGTCAGCCGTTCTAGAGAGTTCTTCTAATTCATCGGCGAGCAATTCGAGCACGGGGCGTGCGCAGATAACGGTCCAGATCGATCGTCGCTCGTTCTTGCCGCGTGAGTATCCGAACTGGACTTCAGCGATGCCTTTCGCACGCGCGCGCGATTGGAGGCCGGGCAAGTCGACTTCGGCGGCGATGGAATCGGGGACTTCGACGGAGAAGCGCATGGGCTGGACGGTACGCCAGAAGCGTCA
Organism: Leucogemmata humicola; assembly: GCF_055379415.1. Classification (NCBI taxonomy): domain Bacteria; kingdom Pseudomonadati; phylum Gemmatimonadota; class Gemmatimonadia; order Gemmatimonadales; family Gemmatimonadaceae; genus Leucogemmata; species Leucogemmata humicola. The sequence goes on along the minus strand of NZ_AP040875.1, from coordinate 3,673,741 downwards.
AAGACGAGTCATGCCGACGGCGACAATACCGAACATATCCCGAATCGATCGACGGTGGGAGAGGAATCGCTCGTCAGCTGACCTGTTGCCGGCCCTCCAATTCCTACCCGCTCGCCCAATGCAACCGCTCGGACCCAGCTGGTCCGGTTGACTCCGCTTAAGACTAGCGCCTTGGATGCCGATAGTGTAGCTATAACTACACCGTGACCAGAGAAACAGCCCAGATTGGCGAATCGGCCCATATCCTGGAGGGAAACGCTCTTCGCATCCGATGGATGCGATACAGGGGCTCGTTCCCGGCTCGCGTGTTTCTTGACCAGTACCCAGACGACTTCGCCGAATTCATTTGGCGGGCACAGGAGATGGCACACACCGGCCGAATCGCATTGTACTCCCAGGGTCATCCCTTAAAAGGGCGCTATAGCGACCTGTTTCAATTCAAGATGTCCTTTACGCGTTCCTGGGGCTACAAGGACGGCAGAACATTCGTCGTGCTCGACGCCGACACGAAGAAGAAGGCGAAGGAGCAAGAAGCAGACTACAAGAGAGCGCTTGGGTTGCTCTCGGATTATCTAACTGGAATTGATGATGACTAAACACCCCTCCCGTCGACGCGCTGTCCGGTATGTGGACGACCTGCCCGCGAATCACTGGATGGCTCGACAACTTCCACGCGGCACATCCTTACGGCGATACGCTGAGGATCGCGCTATCTCGGTGCTCACCCGGACCGCACAAGAGGCGATTGAGGATTCTGGAATGACTCGCGCCGACGTGGCTAGGGAACTCGGAACCACCAAGTCTCATGTCAGTCAGGTCTTGAACGGGTCAACGAACATGACCCTCAAGACGCTCGGCGCGCTACTCTGGGCGAGCGGTCAGCAAGTGGCTGAGTTGCGCATTGAGCAGGTCGGGACTGCAATGACAAGGTCAAAGCCAATCCCCGTTCTAAGTGTCACGACGAAAGCCGAAACTCCGGGGTTTGATCCCGTGACTCCGGTTCATATCACGATGACCGTGAACTTCGGCAGTGCGGTCGCGAACACCAGTGGATTCGAAACGGTGCAATGAGCCAGAGCTTCGAGCTTGCCCAGATCTTTCTCGTGAATGCGCGATTCTCCCATCGCGTCACTCCGATTGCTCTGCCGCACAACACGCCGATCCCGCCGCAGAAGATCAGCGTGAACGTCGGAATGCTGCACGTCAATGATGGCGAGGCGAGTCAGGTCACCGTTCATATTGCCAGCGTACCGGGCAACGCCGACGAAAGGGCGCTCTATGATTTCGATGTCGAGGTCGCGGGAATCGTCAAGAAAATTGATCGCGAAAAGTTTCCTGATCGAGATCTCGCGCGTGTGGTAGCGACGATGGTTTACCCGTTTGTGCGCGAGGCGGTTGCGAACATCACTGGACGGGGACGGTTCGGTCCCGTGTGGCTTGGACCCTTGGATTTAGTCGCCCTCTTCCTGAGCGAGGAGCAAGAAGCTGTGGCGCCTTCGGTGAAGAAAAAAAAGTCCCAACGTCGTCAGACGTAGGGGCGCGGTCGTGGCGAAACTAGTAGACGCGAGAGCTTTGAAAGACATTTCCCTGGCAGGCCGGACCCAAGGCTGAAACCGTCAAGATGGACGGCAGTTTGGGAAGGACGCGGTGAAGCAGGCGATGAACTGCGGTGAGCCCCCTAAAAATCGAAAGGCAATCAATGACAGCCCCATCCACCGCGACACCATTTGCGGCCCCGTCCGCGCCTTCTGTCGTCGCTTCGCCAACGCATTTTGTTTCATTCCTGCACGCAGTCAGTCCAGGATCGGTGCGCGCGTTGATTGCCACGGTTACCGCCGTGATTCAACAGCAGGAACCGGCTGCGCTGGGAATCCTGATGTCGACGTCTGGCGGGGACGTGAACGAGGGCATGCTCTTGTTCAACGCGCTCCGCGCCATGCCGACGACGATCGTCATGTACAACATCGGGAACGTCGATTCAGTCGGGAATGCGATCTTCTTGGCTGGGAAGTACCGCGTCGCCAGCCCTCAGGCCACCTTCATGTTCCATGGCGTTTCGTGGGGCGGTCCTGGTCCCATTTCCCTCGATTTGAAGAGCGCCAAGGAAGTGCTCGACATCATCGAGGTCTCAACGCGGCGAATCGCCGATGTCGTTGCGGGTCAGACCATGATTCCGAAGGACGAGGCCGACAAGTTGTTCTTGGAGGCGCAAACCAAGAACGCTATCGAGGCCAAGGCGCTCGGCATCATTCACGAAATCGGCGATCCGACGATCCCAAGCGGTGACGCGCTCGTGCATTCCCCCGCGACCTGAAGCACTCAGAATTCCGCCGCAGATAAGGGATGGCGTGGACGCCGTGAACACACCGCCGCTACGTCCAGATGGGCCATCGGGGATCGAACCCGATGGCCCGTTTTGTCTTTTGCTATTCATGGGGAGCGATCCGGGAATGCTCATCGAAGGAGGCCGCCGGGGATGGTGATTGGGCGACCCGCGTCGCGTGCGGCGCGAAGCTTCTTGATCAGGTACGGTCCCCATCGCTCGCGTTCTTCCGCGGTCGCGAGCTGATAGACCGCTGACGCTTCTTCGGCGGTGAGACGCTTGAATTGTTCGATCTCCGGCGAGACACGGGCCGACGCAATCGCTTGCTTCGCTTGCCGGCGCGAGACATTCCCCGCCGCGAACTGGTCAGCGAGTTGCCGCAACGCATCGCCGGCTGCCGTCGTGTCGCCAGCCAGGCCGCGCCGCAATCCTGCTTTCACGTCGCGCATTTGACTGTGCTGCTCGATTTCCTCCGGCGTCGATGTACCGCCACCGCGACGCGCGAGGAACTCCGCTATTTTGTTCTGCGCGGCCGATCGCACGACGAACCGCGGCGCCGGTGTCACGCCGATGAAATTCTGTGCAGCGGTGCCGATCGACTGGCCGTCGTGCAGTTGCTTTCGCGTGTTCTGCACGCCGTACGGCACAAACTGATTCGCGACGTACTGCGCTTCCTGCGCAAGTTGCCGAACGAGCGGATCATCGGGATTTCGAATCTCGTTGCCGTAGTAGTCACGATTCTCGAACATGTCGGCGACGGCGGAGCCGATCGGATGCAGCTTGTTGCCTAACGTGTGCAGTGGCGCGTGTGCGTAGTCGATCACGTCGCGCATGTACGATGGCAACTGCACGCGCTCGTCCGACCCGTCGGTATTCTTCCGCCCAGTCCGCGGATAGAACCAATCTCTGAACTGGTCGGGCGCCTGGCCCGTATAGAGGTAGTGCAGCGTCCCACCGAGCAGCGCCGCCGTGATCGGAAGCGCGACGACATACGACGCGCGAGGCGTGAGGGCGAAGCGTTTCCGTTCCGTGAGATCCGTCAAGCTGGTCGCGATGTCCTTCACGCCACCGGGGATTTCGCGCCACGTGCCGAGGTTCCACCCCACCGAACGCACCGACGCCATCAGCGCGTCTTTGGTCGCGCGATTCCAGAACAGGTTGTTGTACGTCAGCTGCCCCATGCGATTCTCCGTCGAGTCCCACGCACGCGACATCACTTCGCGTACCTGTCCGCGGTCCGCGCCAGGCGGGAGTTTCGCGAGCTCGTGGTGTGCGAGATCATAGAACACGCCGAGCTTCTGCCATGGGACGACGTGCTGCATGAGCCACGCAGTCGATTGCTCGATCGCCGCCGGCACGGCCTTCCCGAGTGCGGCACCGTATCGACCTTCGTGCAGCGCGAGCTTCGCGTTACGCCACGCGCCGCCGCCGTAGAACTCGTCCATCTTCACACGGCCGCCGCCCGCTTCAAGCGCGTCGACGATCTGGCCCAACACCGGATCAGTTGTTCCGCGGAGGTAGGCTTGTCGGACGCGGAAACCCTTCATGGCGTTTGTCACCGGCGCGAGCGGGGCGGTTGCGAAACTCGTCGCCGCGTCGCCGAGCTTTCCCTCGCCGAGCTGCAGCCAGCCAAGTGCATTGCGCGACACGATCGCGTCGAGCGAGGTGAACCCGAGGTGATAGGCGGAGAGACCGAGTTGCGCCATGTTAAGCAAGTTGCCGGCACCGCGATACACGTCGAAGTACGGGCCAATCGCCGATTCCGAGAGGCCAGGGGACAGATAGTTGTTCAACACGCGTGCAACTGGCTCTGGCGCGTACCAGTGCCCGAGCACGACCTGACCCGGCGTTTTCACGTCGAACGTATCCGCGCCGTGACGGAACGACGGTTTGATCTTGAGGATCTTTGCCGTCGTCGGGTCCTCACTCAGGATTTCGCGCAACCGACCGTAGACCGTCGGCGCGACGTCGCGCATGCGCTCAGGCGCGTACACGAGACCCATCACAGCGTTCGCCACCTTCTCGGGGCGCGATCGCACGTACTGATGCGCCGCAGCAGGGATCTGGTCTGGCGCGATGCCTTCATGCCGAAGGTCGGCGAGGTTTCGCAACTCGATCGTGACTGCCTTGCGATACGCAACCGCCTCTTTCGACTTGGGATCACCAGCGTAGTCGTGCAGTCGTTGCCACAGTCCGAGCCGCGCATCGAGCGCGTGACCGAGTTCGTGTTCGATGACCGATTCCGGCGTCGCTGATCGCGACACGATCCTTGACGGACCCTGAGCGTATCCAAGTCGCACGCCGCCATGGCTACCGCCACCGATGTTCGGCCGCCGCTCGTGCCGCACGCCGAGCTCGCGCATCACGTTCTCAAGCCCTGACCGCACCATGTGGTCGAACGCTTCGACGACCGTGACGCGCGGAGGGCCATAGACCGTGCTCACCTTGTCGTTGATCAACTCGTAGCCCTCTGGCTTCTTCGAGAACGAGTTGACGAACTTCAGCTGTCCATCCGTCTTGAGTTCCGAGAGCACGCGCTGCCCTGCGAGATAGCGATGCATCTCGCGTAGCTTGAGCAACGTCAGGTCGATGGGGTTGTACGTGACTGGCGTGAGGCCCGCCTCGACGCCTTCGCGCACCGTCGGGATGCTGCGGCGCTTGAGGAACGACCCTGGTCCCGTGAGCGACCGTTTCCCCATGATCGATGCAATCACGCTCTTCGCGCGTGCGGGATCGGCCCAAATGTGCGGGAAGTAGTTCTCGATCCAGTGCTCGAGTTGACCCTCGCCGACGCCTCGAATGTCATCGCGCGCGGAGTCGAGCAGGCCACGAATGGTCCGCGCAAACTCTGTCAACGCGAGCGTCGGCTGCGCGCGACCCGTCTCGAGTCGATCGATGAAGTCGAGCTGGTCCGCGACCGACAGCTTGTCTACGGAGCGCGCGAAGTCCATTAGCGCGGTTTTCGCTTGCTCGTAGCGATGGACCAATGCGGCGTCATGCTCCCGCACCGTGAGTCCAGCGTTGAACGCCTCTTCTCCGCGTGACGCTGGCGCGAAGATCTTCCGGAACGAGTCTGCGAAGCGATTGACGTTTCTGACGGCGACATCCGGCGTCGGTGTCTCGTGCTCGCCGCCGATCGCTGGGCCCGCGCCTGTTTCGCGGGGACTTCGCGCTTCCGCGAGCAACTGCCCGGCGCGTGTCGGAGCGCCGCTCTGTGCGTTCGCGCGCGCGTGTTCCTGCGCCGCCCGGGGGATTTCCGCATAGAGTCGGTCGTTCGCACCAGATTCGTGCTCCGCCGCGCCGACCAATGCCGTTTCGCGATCGCCTGTGCTGAACGCTGCGTTGAAGGCGTCGAGTGGTTTGTCGTAGCCCGTCCCGCCGAACAAGTCTGATGACTCAGCGTTGCCGAGCGCTTCGCGCGCGAGCGTCGCGTAGCGTCGGAAGGCCTCTCGCGCCACAGTTGGCTTCGCCGACTCGAGGAACCCCGCCAACTTCGTCGCGATCGGGGACCGTTTCGTTTCACCAAGTAACGACCCTTGGTCCGCGAGGTCTCGAATCGTGACGCCGTGATCACGTGCCTCAGCGAGCATGTGGAGCGCGGCGGTCGTCGCGCGGCGGATGTCGAACTTCGTCCCCTTGATCGATACAATCGAAGGGACCGCCTGTTCAATCTTCTGCACCGCAACGGCGGGTGCGTCGAGAATCGCGCTCGGTTCGGTCACCGCGGTCGAGAGCAGCATCCGACGCACGGCGAGTCGCCCATCTTCCGTCAGGCCGCCACTCGCATCAGTGAGGCGTGAGAACTCGTCGGGCGTGATTACGCCCTCAGCCTGCAAGCCGCGCACGAACGCGCGGCCGTCCTGCGTGCCAAGATAGTCGGCGACCGTTTGGTCGGGTCTAAGCGTCGCCGAGAGGTGGTCCAGCGAATCCGTGGCCTGTGCGAGCTTTGTTGCGCGCGCCGCGCCTTCCTCAGTCGCGCTCTTCGCCTTGGTCGCGACCTCATCAGACAGCCGATTGATCTCGGCCCATCGCGTCGGGCCGCCGCGCACATCGCGTTCATCGCGCAACACACGCACGAGCACAGGCGACTCGACGCGCTCCATCTCCGTCGGGTTCAGCCCGAACTCGGGCGCGCGTGCTTTCAACTGGTCGACATAGGCGAGGTACCGATCCGGCGCCTGCATCGCGGCGCGACGCGCGAGCATCGATCGTTCATTGCCAGCAATGACTGTCCCATCCGGTAGCACCGTCGGCGCGCCTTCACCAATCGACTCCGAGGGATTCAGCGCGATATTCGGATCGTACTCGAGCGCGCGGCGCGCGACCGCTTGCTGTGTGGCCCTATTGCGGTGGTAGTCGCGACCCTGCACCCCTTCGGGGTATCGCTCGTTCGGCTGGAATGTGAATGGGTCGTGCGAACTCTGAAGATCGTTCGCGGATACTACGCGATACTGAGCCGGCAACGTCTGGCCATCGCGGAGGAGCACCCGCGTTTCGCGCCCCGGTGCGTGAGCGACGTCTGGACGTTCGGCAAACTGCTCGGCGAGTTGTCGCAACCGATCGCCAGCGGACGACGCACCAACTGCAGTGGTCGGTGCGGCTTCGGGCGTCGGCTCGGTCATCGGCAGCGCGGTCGACGGCTCCGATGGCGATACTCGCTCGCGTCGCTCTCCGTACTGTCGCGCCATTTCACGCAATGCATCGCCCGCGCGGTTCGCGTTCGGTGTCGATTCTGTCGCCGGGACGGCCGTCGCGTTGACGGGCGTGGGTTCCGTTGATAGCTGAACGCTGGGTGCCGGCGCGCTTGGTTGCGAACGACGCGGCTCGGGGAACGATTGATCGGGCTCCGTCTGCGGCGGCATGCGCCGGAGGAGCTCTGCCTGCGCGGTGGCGTCGAGTGCAGGCGTCTCGCGTGTCACTCCGATTTGCTGCAGCGCATCGCGCGAGAGCGCACCGAGCACTGGATCGCTCTGGAGGTACGCCACTTCATTCGGCTTCAGCGTCGGCACGACGCGTGCGACCATCGCGTTGAATTGATCGCGGGCCTCGGTGCGCCCCTGTGCGCGCGCCGCCTCATCAGCCTGACGTGCCGCATCGACCAATCCCGCAATCTTCGTCTGACCGGCATCTGCGGCCCGCCGCGCCACGTCTGGCAACTCGGTGTGCGGAATACCAAGCAGCATCGTCCCAAAGAAACCAACGACTGGGTCACTCGGGTCGAATGCTGCGCCCGTCGCGCCCGCGGCGCCGAGCTGGCCGACGACTCGCCCGAGGGCGGGAGCGGCATTTGCGCCGACGCCGATGGTCCGGGCGAGCGCGGTGCCACCCGCTTCGCCAAGCGCGCCACCAGCAGGCGCGAGCAACGTCGCCGCGACCTGCGCTGATGCGATCGCAGCGTCCTTCGGTGTGACCGTCCGCTCAACGTTGGCTTCATCGCCACCGCTCGAACCGACGGCATTCGCCGCATCTTGCTCCGCACTCGCTCGATTCGCCGTGATTGCGGCCTTGAACGGTGCCGCTGCGAAATCGACGGGATGCTGCGCCGCGCCGATCGCCATGGCGAGCGGGAAGGTCGCGATGCGCTCGAGTGTGCCGGGTTGGTAGTGTCGCGGGTTCTCATCCGGCCCGACGTGCGTGACATCCGGTCGTACACTCGGCACGGCCGAGCGCGGGAGTGCTCCTCCTTCAACCGGAGGTGATACGTCAGGCTTGTCGATTGCCGTTAGCGATGGCAACGCGTTCGCCAGTGACCGCATCGGCGAGGATGTCGCGCCTCGCAAGTCAATGTCGCCGGTCGGCTGTCCCACCGGCGTCCCATATTGCTGGGCAAGGGCGCGCAATGCGTCGCCCGCCGCCGACGTCGCGGAGGCCGGTTTACCGTACTGCTGCGCGAGCCGCCGCAGCTCCGCGCCCGGATCGCTCGGTTGCGGCTCGACATCAGCCGCGGTGTCGTCGCTGAGATCGGGCAACGGGAAGACGCTCGGACCCATCACCATTTACTCATCGTCGTCCGAGCCCGGCGTCACGGCGCCGTACCGGGTGGCAATTTCGCGCTGATGCTGCTGGTAGAGCGCCCGTGCTTGCTGCTTCACTGGCTCCGGTGCCTGCGACGACAGCACCGCCTGCAGATCGTTTGACGCGGCATCGAACTCGTCCTGCATCTGCTTTGCCGTACTCGGTGAGAGCGTATAGGGCGGGGCACCGCCGCGCTTCCGCGACTGCTCGAGCTCCGTCAGCGATGCCGGCGCGGGGCTCGCTCCGCGGCCTTGCTGCTGTGCGTTGAGGCGGTCCTGCACGGTGGTCAGGGAGTCGAGCCGTTGCTGCAATCGCGTGACGTCGCCGGCTGCGCGTTGCCCGGCCAAGCGCGCCAGCGGCCCGGCGAGTCGATCGTCGGCAGACGCAGCCTGCTTTCGCGCCGCCGTGAGCTGCGTCTGTGTCTGCGCGATCTGCGCGCGCACGTTGTTGATACTGTGGTTGAGCGTTGGATCGACGCCGCCGCTCCCGACGCGTGGACGCTGAAGCATCTGTCGGGTTCGGAACGCGATCGCCTTCGCATAGTCCGGCATGTCCGGATCGTCTGGATCGAAATCGTCTTGGACCAGCGGATCATCCGGTGCGATCGACTTGAGCGTGTTGTAATTCTGCTGGGCCTGTGTCGCGGCTTGCTGTGTGCGATAGTTCAGCCGCGTCTGCAACCGGTCTGCGACGGCAGTTTGGCTTTCTCGGGCGCGACGATCTCGCGCGATCTCACTCAACGTCTGCCGGCGTTCCTGGAGAGCCTCCGGCGCCTTGCTCGGATCGAACAGAATGTTTTGGCCGCCCACCTGTGACACGGATGGCGTGCCGAACGCGTCGGGCGTAGTCTCGTCCGGAATGCCGAGCGCGCTATTGGGAATCGCTGATGGACCGGTCCCCTCGCTAGTCAGTCCTGAGCGGAGATTGTTCGCGAGCGTAACCGATTGGAGCGCCTGCGTCGGATCGGCTCCAGCTGGGAGGATCGTACCGCCCATGCGGTGGACTTGGAGGAAATTCTCCAACTGGCGTTGTGCGTCCTGGCGTTTGATCTCGGCGTCCTGCCGCGCGCGCTGTTCGGCCAACACGTCTCGTTGACCGATGTCATTCCCCAGCGATGTTGCGCCGCGAGCGAGGCCTGCCAGTAACGCGTCGAATGGTGTGCTCATCGAAGTCTCTAGTTGTCGCCTTGAATGAATCGGAGGCCCGATGCAGGCATCGGGATCGCTTCGACCGCCGCCGTCGCGACCTTCAAGGGCGGTGGAAGCTCCGCCGTCGGCTCGGTCAGGACGATCTCGGTCGCAGTACGCTCGTACCCCCACGTGTCGACGTCGCGTGGATCAACGCGCGTGGCGATCGTCGTCTGGACAATGCTCATCTCACGGTCGAAGAGCGCGTTCATCTCGTCGCGCAGTTCGATGCGCCGCTGGTGAATGGCGGCGAGGTGTTCCTGCGTCCACCGTGGCAACGAGATTCGGATCTGCGTACTCATTGCGCGTACCGCTTCCGGATGCTCTCCTCATCTTCGTTGCCGGGTGTCGGCGCTCCTCCGCCTGATGCGTACTGGCTCTGCGCGGCAGGGCGTGGCGCGGACGAGTACTGCGACGGCGAGGGTGAGGATGCCGCGGCACGGGGTGCTGGCGTTGACGCGTAGTTGCTTGCCGGTGGCGATGAATCGGGTGCCTTCGGCGTTTGCATCTGACTCGCGAAGGATCCGTAACCGCTCGACGTCGGGGCGGGCATCGCCTGCGGCTGAGAGGACGGTGCGCCGCCCTGTGCGGATGGGGCGGTCGCGAGTTGGCTGACATACGAGCCGTAACTGGATGGCGCGGGCGCAGGCGCCGCAACGGGCTGCGTCGGGGCGAACCCGCCACCGGCCTGCATGGTCCGCGTCTGCGGCGGCTGTGCGGCGCCCCGCTGCTGCGCGATGAACTGCTGGATCTGCGCGCTGTTCGACACCCCACCACCGGGACTCACGAGCCCTGTGGGCGGCCGCGTCGACGCGGCCTGCAGTTGCTTGATGGCATCACGCTGTTCGTCATTCGCGATACCGCCACCGGGCTGCATGATGGCCGTCGGAACCTGAGGTGCGGGCGATCCATTCATCATCGAGTTGATGAAACTCGTATTCGTGGGCGCCGGCGCCGGGGATGCACTCGCGCTCGGATTCGCGTTCGTGAGTTGTCCGATCAGCTGATCGCGGAACGACGCGTTGGCATCGGTCGCCGCTGGCGCCATCGTCAGCGGCGCGTTCGGTAGGCCCGCGGGACTCGCGGGACCGTTAATCAGCTGATTCGCGAACTGCGTCGTCGCTGCCGAGGACGCCGGACTCATCGTGAGCCCGTTACTCGGCGATGCGCCCGCCGCATGTGACTGGAGCAGTTTCGTGAACGCGTTCGACGCGTCGCCGTGATCGTTCATTGCGCTCGCGAGTGACGACACTGCCCCCGGCGGCAATGCGCCACCCGCGCCAACCTGTCCGAGGAGCCCGGCGAGAAACTGTCCCTGGTTCCCCGACGACTGGAGCGCGTTCAACACCGGGTGCCCGTGATCGACATCGCCACCGGCGCTGGCTGCCACAGGCGACGCATTGGCGACATCGATCCGGTGGGCCCCGAGTGCGTCGGTAGCGGTTCCCGCGTTGCCGTCGTGCGCGGCGAGAAGTTTCGCGAGCGCTCCGCTCGTCCCGCCCGATGATGCCATCGCACTCGGATCGGCGTTCATCCAACTCGGCACCGGCGACAGCGCGCCAAACATGCTCGAGCGTGCGCCGCCGTTCCCTTGAGCGTTCTTCTGCACGGCGGAGGGGGAAACGCCGAGCGACGACAGGACGTTGCCGAACGTCTGCGACTCCATGCCATGATTCGCGAGCGACGGGCCCGCCTGCGACATGATCTGCCCGAGGGAGTTCCCAGCGGCCGCATGCGCGTTGAGTGCGGGTGCGATTCGGGACAGCACACCGGGGATCGCCGCGGGGTTGCCGCCTGACTGCTGTTTGATATGCGAGATGAGCGCCTGTGATCGCGACGCCTGATTTTGGAGGCGCTGTTGCAGCGCTTGCGAGAAGTTCATAGGGTCCTCATCACCATTCGCCAAATTGTTGGTGCGATGAATCGAAGCCGGGGCGATACGTGTACTCGCGTCGATCGATGACTCCGTCGTCGTCCGGCATCCGAACTCGAAGGTCCGCGAGCTCCCACGGCGCTGGCGGTCCTTTGCCATCCGTGACATTGGTCGGCTGATAGACGGGCAGTGGTTCAGCGGCCTCGGGGATCTGCGTACTCAACCCGTTGCGGAACACGTCCGCGCCATCGTCACCACCGCGACCTTCGGCGTCGCAGTCGACCTTCGCCGGTTTGTTAACATCATTCTCATCTGGCATGATCTCCGCGAGCTGATCGAAGACGCGCAGATTGCCTTCCGTCTGAATGAGATAAACGCCCGCCTCTCGTCGGATGACTGGGTTGTCCGACTCGTCGAGTTCGTCCGTCGGAACCTCGGTGATATGCAATGCGCGACGCACCGCGCGACCACCGTTCACCTTGTCATCATCAGCGCGCTCGAGGCGAATGCCGTGGAGAAGAAACACATCCGCGGTGGACAGGCCCGACGCACCGTGCGCGGTCACTTTGTTGAACGCGTCGCGGCCTGCGTACACCGCGTTGAGGGCTTGCGGTAGATGGCGATCGCTGGCGAAGCGAATTATCTCCTTCGCCTGGGCCGGGTCTTGGTGCCGACGTAGCCAGAGCGTATCGATGAGGTGCGGCGTCCCGTTCGCGTCCTTCACCCACAGACCGAACGTCATCCAGTGTGCGTAGCCCCAGTCGTACGAACCCCACGTTTCCCACCAAGGCGGAATCGGATCAGGCAGCGTCGTGCGGGACTTGATGTGCACGCGCGCATCGAGTTCGCCGTAGTAGCGGCCCGTGAGAACATCCCAATCGCCTTCAACGAAGCGTTTGTATTCTTGCTCCGGCATCGACTTCAACGACTGGCGATACTCGTCCGAGACGAACGGATTGTCCGCCATCGTCGCCGGGATGAACGCATAGGGCGCCGCGATCGTGCCGTTCTTCCACGGCTCGTAGAAGACGCGCTTGGGCCAGCCCGGGGTCGGATTGAACGTGCAGATGATGTACGGCGGCGGCTGTTCGCCATTCGGCACGATCCACGCGCCGGCGCGTTCGATCGCTTTGACATAGCTGGCCTCCTGGAGCTCGTCCGCTTCCTCGAGCAGAAAGCCATTCACCTCGAGACCGCGCCACCGCAGTAACTCCGGGTCTTCCTGCGCTGACTCCGGGAAGAAGATGATTTCGGATCCGTTGGCACACGTGGCGGTCCATGTGCTCATGTTGATCTCGCCAACGAAGCCGTCGCACGTCTGTCGGAGCTTGTTAAAGCTCGGCACCGTGTTTCGTCGCAACGTCGGCAGATCTTTTCGCACGACGCCCCAGCGAGAGCGCGGGAAGATTCGGCAGAGCGTGACGAGCAAGCCGAGGCCGCCCCACGTCTTCGTTCCACGAATCGCGCCGCCGAACCCGATGAACCGATACCGTCCATCGAACACGACTCGGGCGAGTTCGTCTTGCACGCTGGTGAATCGCAGCGTTGGTCCCGTCGGTGTCGGCACTAGAAGTGGATCTCCCTGCCGCCGACGATCCACACCTGCGCACCAAGCGGTGCGCCATCTTTGCCGGAATGCTCGAGCCTCTGCGTGGTGTTGCGTGCACCGAGCCCGTATTTCGCCATGAATTCGAGCGCGCGAATGCGGTCGGCAGCAGTCGCCGTTGCGTCGTCGGCGATCTCCTCAGCGATCGAGAGTCGAGTCGACAGGGCCGTGCGCATCGCGGCGCGCAGTCGCTCTTTCGGACGCCCGGCATTCTCAGCGCCACGCGCGGGACCGCGACCAGCGCCGGGAACGAGCGCGCCACCGTGCGGCTGAGGCACCGCGCGACGTCGTGGGGACTTCTTTGTCGACTTCTTGGGTGCCTTGACCGCCACGCGTAACCCTCGCTGCGCTGAGCCTCACGATGAGCCTCCTACCAATGGCGCGGGGGTAAACACGCATCAGGCCGACGCGATGAAGGCGTCGAGTTCGGGAAGGCCGCCAAGCGTGCGGAATCTCCGCAGCTTCCGGATCAGGCGGACCCACTGCGTCGACACAAGCGAGGGACCAGTCCGCTCGCTGAGGCCCATCCGCCTCGCCGTGGCATGGTGGGTCGGCTCGTTTCCTTCGCCGAGCAGTTCGAGCTTGATGGCGACGATTCGCCATTGCTGCGTGCTCACGATCGGCAGCGCACAGATCGCGACGAGCACACGCCACGCATCTTCCCGACGCGCCGCGCTTTGTTCATCGTCGCTCTCTGCCACCTCGGGCGAATCGCCCGTCGTGACCAGCTCGGACAGGGCGAGACATCCGTGACCGACGGTCGCATCGAGAGCGACCGCGGTCGACCGTCGCCGGCTCGCGCCGCGACGTGTCTTCGGGGACGTTATGCCGGTGCTATGCGGGAGGAGGACAGCGCCCAAATTTCCGGGCGGCTCGTGGTCCACGGAGTGGTCCAAGCCGGGAGCGTGCTGCTCGACCGGTCTCGTAACTTCAACGGAGGGCGAGGGATTCGAACCCCCAAGTCCTTGCGGACGCCAGTTTTCAAGACTGGTGCAATAGCCATTCTGCCAGCCCTCCCGAATTCCAGGGACATAAACTAATCCATTCTCCGCGCACCGGTTGCACGCCGTCGCTGGCTGGCGAGCCCTCACAACAGCCCAAGCCAAGGGGTGGTGACGGAATTGCGATCGGCCGTCCCATGGCCAGCGATCTCGGCGCCACCTCGGCGAACGGCAGACGCGGAGTTTACGTCACGTGATCTCTTCGAGCCGAGAGGCGAACTTCGACGGCCTCGGCGCGGCGTCGCTTGCGGCATTGGGCGTTGTGTTCGGCGACCTGGGGACGAGTCCCCTCTACGCGCTCCACGATACGTTCGTGGGCTCGCACCCCGTCGCGCCGACGCACGACAATATCCTCGGTATCCTCTCGCTGTTCGTCTGGTCGCTCATCATCGTCGTGAGCGGCAAATACCTGGTGCTCGTGATGCGCGCGGACAACCGCGGCGAGGGCGGCATCTTCGCTCTGCTCGCACTCACCGGCGCGACGTCCGTCGTCGCCACGCGCGACGAGCGCGGCGGGATGCGACGACCGCGGATTGTGACGCTCGTTCTCGCTCTCGGTATCGCAGGCGCCGCGCTCCTCTACGGAGACGGTGTCATTACGCCGGCGATCTCGGTGCTGAGTGCGGTCGAGGGCCTCGCAGTTGCGGCGTCCGAGCTGCAGCCGTACGTCGTACCGCTCACCGTCGTTGTTCTCATTCTGCTGTTCTGCGTCCAGCCGTTTGGATCGGGGCGAATTGGGCGAGTCTTTGGCCCCGTGCTCGCCGTGTGGTTCGTCGTCATTGCGACGATTGGTGTTTGGGGAATCATTCGCGCGCCACGCGTGCTGATGGCGTTCGATCCACGCCACGCCATCGAATATTTTGTGCGCCACGGATGGCGTGGATTTCCCGTGCTTGGCGCCGTCGTGCTGTGTGTGACTGGCGGTGAAGCGCTCTATGCGGACATGGGTCACTTCGGACGGCGGCCTATTCGCGTCGCGTGGTTTGCCCTCGCGTTTCCATGCTTGGTGCTCAGCTACCTCGGGCAGGGCGCCGTGCTGCTCATCAGCCCCGGAGCGGCCGAAAATCCATTCTTTCTGTCGGCGCCGAGCTGGTCGCTGTATCCGCTGGTTGGCCTGGCGACGGTGGCGACGGTGATCGCGTCGCAGGGGCTGATCACTGCGGTGTTCACTCTCACGAGCCAAGCAGTGCACCTCGGGCTGAGTCCGCGCCTGCGAGTCGTGCATACGTCGTCGCGCGAGATCGGCCAGATCTATCTGCCTGCGCTCAACTGGGTGTTGATGTCGGCGTGCATCGCGCTTGTCCTCGGCTTTCGTTCGTCGACGCGCCTCGCCGCCGCCTACGGCCTCGCGGTGTCCGGGACTATGGCGATCACGACGCTCTTGTTCGTCGCTGTCGCGCGAACGCGGTGGAAGTGGAGCGTTGCGCGGGTCATTCTCGTCGCCGGTGGCTTCCTCGTCATCGACTTGTCATTCCTTGGCGCTAACCTGTTGAAGATTCGCGCTGGGGGATGGATTCCGCTCGTGATTGGCTTGCTCGTATTCATCGTTCTCGACACATGGGAACGCGGGCGCACACTGTTGCGTCTCAATGCCGAGTCGCGCTCCGGTTCCGACTCGGCTATCGCTCCGTTGCTTGCGTCGGTGCGCGACGGGACCGCCGTCCGCGTGCCTGGCACAGCCGTCTATATGCATTCGGTGATGGAGGGAGTGCCGCCGGCGCTACTGCACAATCTCAAACACAACCGTGTGATCCACGAACGTGTGATTTTCCTCAATGTATCGACGGAGGACATGCCGTTCGTCTCCGCCGACGAGCGCGTGACGGTCACTCAACTCGCGGAAGGCTTCTGGCGTGTTGTCGCGCGCTACGGCTTCATGCAGCACCCGGACGTTCCCGCGGTCTTGGAATCGGCTGCTGGCCAAGGGCTGGAGTTTCGCGAAGCGGAAACGACCTACTTTCTCGGACGAGAAACGATCATTTCGTCGCCAAAGCCAGGAATGGCGAAGTGGCGCGAGCATCTGTTCGGCATCATGATGCGCAACGCGCGTCCGGCCACGGCGTTCTTCCGCTTGCCTCCCAATCGAATTGTGGAGCTCGGGGCGCAGGTGGAGATATGACCGGCCGAGCCAGGCTGTCGCTCGAGCGCTGCTGAACTGGGGACGCGGCTAGTCTCTTGTATACCGTGTGGGGGTATCACTAGCTTATACCGGGTACGGGTATACGCGGAGCCTCGCATGATCAGTCTCGACAGCACCGATGCTTGGGCGATCGCCGCCGGACTCGGCGCCACTGTCTGGGTCAATTGGTACTTCTTTTTCGCTCGACGCCCAGCCGCTCAGGCGACCGTCGGAAATTCAGGGCAACAGGAAGTGACTGTCGTCGTCCGCGGCGGTTATGAACCCGCAACGATTCGCGTGAAGGCGGGCACGTCGGTTCGCCTTCGCTTCGATCGGCAGGAGACGTCGGGCTGCTCCGAGGAAGTTGTCTTCCCCGACTTCGGTTTGAGGAAGTTTCTTCCCGCGCACCAGCAAACGACCATCGAGCTCACGCCGCCGAAGTCGGGCACGTACGAGTTCACCTGCGGCATGGGAATGCTCCACGGCTGGCTCATCGCCGAATGAGTGAACAGACGTGACACCTCGACCCAATGACAAGATTGTCATTCCAGTTACTGGGATGACGTGCGCCGCGTGCCAGGCGCGCATCCAGCGAACGCTCTCCAAGACGCCGGGCGTCGTCGACGCGTCGGTGAATCTCATGATGGGCAGCGCGACCGTCGGCTACGACCCAGCGACGACGTCGCCAAAGGCGCTCGTCGAGACGATCCGTTCCACAGGATACGGGGCGGAGTTGCCGAGTGCGGACCGGACGGCGTTCGAAGAACAGGAGGCACGTGACAGTGCCCAGCACGATGAATTTGTCGAGCTGCGCCGGAAAGCCGTCGTCAGCGGTATCGTCGGCCTCATCGCGATGGTAGTGTCGATGCCGCTGATGGGAACCAGCAGCGGTGCGCAGCAAATGGAGCATGGCGCCGTGGCCGATCCGTTCATGCGTTGGGCGATGGGATCGCTGTCGCCTGCGCTGCGTACGATGCTCCCGGAACTCTACGCGCTTCCGCGCTCCGCCCTCACCTTCGGTTTGCTCGTGCTCACCCTGGGCGTGGTGGCGTGGGCGGGCCGGTCGTTCTATACCCGCGCGTGGATATCGTTCCGACACCACTCCGCCGATATGAATACGCTCATCGCGGTTGGGACGGGCGCGGCGTTCGTGTACTCGGTGATTGCCACGGTGATGCCGGGCTTCTTCCTGCAACACGGCGTCCAACCTGACGTGTACTACGAAGCCGTCGTGATCATTATCGCGCTCATCCTCACGGGGAACACGTTTGAGGCGCGAGCGAAACGACAGACGTCCACGGCGTTGCGGGCGTTGGCGCAGTTACAACCGAAAACGGCACGGGTGGTCCGTGACGATCGGGAGCTCGACATACCGATCGAGGAGGTTCGCACCGGCGACATCGTCATCGTGCGCCCGGGCGAGCGCGTGCCGGTCGATGGCGAGATCATATCGGGCAAAAGCGCCGTCGACGAATCGATGCTCACCGGAGAGTCGTTGCCGGTCGAGAAGCAGGTTGGTAGTCGCGTGATTGGCGCGACGATCAACGGTACGGGCGCGCTTCGCTTTCGCGCGACGACACTCGGCGCCGACAGCGTCCTCGGACAGATCGTGACGCTGATGCGCGACGCGCAGGGGTCGCGCGCGCCCATTCAGAAACTGGCCGACCGCGTGAGCGCCGTGTTCGTGCCGGTGGTGATCTCCATTGCGATCGCCACGTTCGTAACTTGGTTCGTGCTGGTGCACGCGAACGGCGCCGTGCCCGGCGCTGCCGCCGTTCGGGCGTTCGCCGCCGCCGTTGCTGTGCTGATCATCGCGTGTCCGTGTGCGATGGGGCTTGCTGTCCCAACTGCTGTGATGGTGTCGACCGGCAAGGGTGCGGAGTTCGGCATCTTGATCAAGGGCGGTGAGGCGCTGCAGCGCGCCGCCGACGTGAACACCGTCGTTCTCGACAAGACGGGAACGATCACCGAGGGAAAGCCCGCTGTGACGGACGTCGTGCTTGCGCCGAACGTCAGCCGGTCGAATGCAGAAACGCTCACGTTGGCTGCGTCGCTCGAGCGGTCGAGCGAGCATCCGCTCGCCAGCGCGATCGTTCGCCATGCTGTCGACGGCGGGTTGGCTCTGTCGCAATCTGAAAGCTTCGAGTCGTTGACTGGGCGCGGCGCCGTCGGCGTCGTGGATGGGCATGTCGTAGCTGTGGGCAACGGCGTATTGATGACGGAGCAAGGCGTAGCCGTCGAGGTGCTGTCGCCAGTCGCCGAAAGGTTGGCGACGGACGGCAAGACGCCGATGTACGTGGCGATCGATGGAGAACTCGCTGCTGTCATTGCGGTCACTGATCCGATCAAGACGAGTTCTCGGAAGGCCATCGAGCGGCTACGCGCGATGGGGCTCGACGTCGTGATGCTCACCGGCGACAACCAGCGCACCGCGGATGCCGTCGCTCGCCACGCGGGCGTCGATCGTGTGGTCGCCGGTGTATTGCCGGATGGTAAGGTGGCCGAGATCGCGCGGCTGCAGGAGCAGGGGCGTGTTGTGGCGATGGTGGGCGACGGGATCAACGACGGTGCGGCGATCGCTAGAAGTGACGTGGGATTCGCCATCGCCACTGGAACGGACGTCGCCGTGGAGGCAGCGGATGTCGCGCTGATGCGTGGTGACCTCGCTGGTGTCACGCAGGCCATCGCACTGTCGAGACGGACGATGCGAACAATGAAGCAGAATCTGTTTTGGGCGTTCATCTACAACGTGATCGGTATTCCGATCGCCGCCGGCATTCTCTATCCGGCGTTCGGACTCCTCTTGAGTCCCATTCTCGCGAGCGCCGCGATGGCGTTCAGCTCAGTCAGCGTCGTCGCAAACAGCTTGAGACTGCGTCGATTCACGCCCTCATGACGGGCGCGGACGCGACTCACATTCAGTAGCACAATCGCAACGGGAGACGGACCGATGGCGCGAACGGCCAAGAACGCGATGCACGACGCTGGCAACGAACGCAAGGCGCACGGGGTCGATGCGGATGCGCGCGAGAGAAATCTCAAACGCCTGCGTCGCATCGAAGGGCAGGTACGCGGACTTCACAAGATGGTCGAAGAGGACCGCTACTGTGCCGACATCCTGACGCAGATCGCTTCAGTGCACGAGGCACTGCGCGCAGTGGGCCGCGAGCTGATGCGGAATCACCTCAAGCACTGTGCAACGGCGGCGATTCACTCGAGTCCTGCCAAGGCGGAGGCGATGTACGACGAACTTGTTGAGCTGATGCACAAGTACAGCCGCTAGCCGCGCGATCGCTAGCCAATCAGTTCGTTCGGCTGCACTGGCCGAACGAAGATATCCACGGCAAGCCATACGGTACGCGAGATCGGGATCAAGAACACCATCACCAGCAGGACGCCGACTGGAATCGCCCACGTCATGGTGTCCCAGGGCACGTTCGGCCACATCGAGACGATCGTGATCAGCAGAACGATCGCGAACAAGAACTCGCCCATCAGTAGACCGAAGAACATCGCGCCTGAGAAGTAGTTCTCGTCGGTCCGCTCGAATCGGAAATTGCATTCGAGGCACCGGCGATGCACCGCGCCCGTCCACTTCATCACGGGGGCTTTACCGCAGTGCGGGCAGCGCAGTCGGACAACCCGTCCGGCGAGGCGGAGCGCCTCTGCGGACGTCGGGAGATGCAGCGGACTGTCGCTGGTTCGTTTGCGTAGGGACGGCATGACGGCAATTCAGCGCGAGAGACGGGCCGCGCGGACGGCCGCGGCGCAGCGGACTGCAATGAAACCTAGCGCTGCGTCGCGGCTCGTGCCGCCGAGTCGCCGATCCCTAGTCCCAGGTCAGCGCGGCGGATGACTGGTATTCGGTCACGCGCGTCTCGAAAAAGTTCTTCTCCTTCCTGAGATCGATCGCTTCACTCATCCACGGGAATGGATTCGGCGAGCCGTATCGCGTCGGGAGACCAATCCGCTCCAAGCGCCGATCCGCGATGTGTTGCACGTAATCGCGAAACAGTCCGGCGTTGAGACCGAGCACACCGCGCGGCAAACAGTCCTCGGCGTAGGCGATCTCCAGCTTGACGGCTCGCGCGATGCGCTCCGACGTTTTTTCCTTCACCGCCGGCGTCCACAACTCGGGGTTCTCGGCGACCAGCCCGTTGATCAGATCGATGCCGAAGTTGAGATGCGTGGACTCGTCCCGCAGGATGTACTGAAACTGCTGACCAACGCCGGTCATGCGATTCTGCCGCTGGAATGACAGCATCATGGCGAACCCGGAATAGAAGAAAATTCCCTCCATCACGACGTAGTAGCCGATGAGGTTCTCCAAGAACTGCGTCGCGCCTTTCGTTGTGGCCGTACTGAAGTCGGGCTGCAGCACGGCCTCGGTGAGCTCCATTTCCAGCGCATCCTTCTCCGCGATGCTGTTCACGTTCTTGTGCATGCGAAAGACATCTGCGCCGTCGAGCCCAAGGCTCTCCACGATGTAGTGGAACGCGTGCGTGTGAATCGCCTCCTCGAATGCCTGGCGAAGGAGATACTGCCGGCATTCAGGATTGGTGATGTGCTTGAAGATCGCGAGAATGAGATTGTTCGCGACGAGACTTTCCGCGGTCGAGAAGAATCCAAGGTTGCGGAGGATGACACGGCGTTCGTCAGCCGAGAGTGCGTCACCTTTCCAGAGCGCGATGTCGCGTGCCATCGGGACCTCTTGCGGCTGCCAATGGTTGCGACAGCCGTTGAGGTAGTGCTCCCACGCCCAATCGTACTTGAGGGGCATGAGTTGGTTGACGTCGACGGCTCGGGCGTTGATGAGTCGTTTTTCTACGATGGGCGCGTTCATTGGCAGGCCTCACAGTTTCCGTCGAGGTCGCAGGCAGCGCGCGGGAGCGGTGCCGATTCGGGTTGGGTCGCCACAGAGTCGTTCGCGCGATCGAGACGAATGTTGGACGACGCGCTACGCGAGCGCATCCAGCGCGGTTGAATGCCGTGACGGTTGATGTCGACAGTGGATTGCTCGACACCGCCGGCGCCGAGCGTACGCAGGTAGTAGGTCGTCTTCAGACCCTTTTCCCACGCCAGCATGTACATGTCGCTCAAGCGACGGCCGCTCGCGGTATCCATGTAGAGATTCAGCGACTGTCCCATGTCGATCCACTTCTGACGGCGCGCGGCGCACTCGATCAACCATTCGGCCTCGATCTCGAATGCGGTGAGGTACTTCTCCTTGAGCGACGCCGGAATGCGCGCGATGTCTTCGAGTGCGCCGTCGTGATACTTGAGATCCTCGACCATCTCGCGATCCCAGAGCCCGAGTCGTCGTAGGTCGGCGACCAGCGCGCTGTTCACCATCGTGAATTCGCCGGACAGGTTCGACTTCACGTAGAGATTCTTGTACGTCGGATCGATCGAGGCGGAAACGCCGCAAATGTTGGCGATGGTCGCGGTTGGTGCGATGGCCATCACGTTGCTGTTGCGCATGCCGTGGGCACGCACGGACTCGCGCACCGGGGTCCAATCGAGAACGGACTGGCGCGATATCGGAATCGCGCGCCCACGCTCGTGCTCCAGCAGCGCTAGCGTGTCGAGCGGCATCATCCCACGGCTCCACTTTGAACCGGCGTAGCTCGGATATTGTCCGCGCTCTCGCGCAAGCTCCGAGGACCCGAGAATGGCATGATACGAGATCAACTCCATGCTCTCGTCCGCAAAATCGGCGGCGGCATCCGACGCATAGCCTACATCCAACGTGTACAACGCGTCCTGAAAGCCCATGACACCGAGTCCAACCGGACGATGCCGAAGGTTCGCGTTCCGTGCTTCATCGACCGGATAGAGATTGATGTCGATGACATTGTCGAGCATTCGCACTGCGGTCTTGACCGTCGCGGCCAGTCGCTCGCGATCGATTCCCGCCGCGGAGACATGCGCGGCAAGGTTGATCGAGCCGAGGTTGCAGACGGCAACTTCGTCGCGGCTCGTGTTCAGTAGAATCTCTGTGCACAGGTTGGAGCTGTGGACGACGCCGGCATGGTCCTGCGGACTGCGGACGTTGGACGGATCCTTCCACGTGAGCCACGGATGGCCCGTCTCGAAGACCATTGCGAGCATTTTGCGCCAAAGCGTCAGAGCTTCGACACGCTTCGACGACGGTAGCTCGCCCGCTTCCGCCTGAGCTTCATATGCTCTGTATTTATCGCGGAAGGCTGCACCGTAGGAGTCGTGCAAATCGGGCGCGTCGCTCGGGCTGAACAGCGTCCAGTGCGCGTTGTCTCGCACGCGCTCCATGAATAGATCGGGGATCCAGTGCGCGAGGTGCATGTCGTGCGTGCGCCTGCGATCGTCGCCCGTGTTCTTGCGCAGCTCGACGAACTCCTCGATATCGAGATGCCACGTCTCGAGGTATGCGCACGTCGCGCCCTGTCGTTTGCCGCCTTGATTGACCGCAATCGCGGTGTCGTTCGCGACCTTGAGGAATGGAATCACGCCCTGACTCGGGCCGCCGGTGCCGTGAATCAAACTTCCGAGCGCGCGGACGTTCGTCCAATCGTTGCCGAGCCCGCCGCTCCATTTCGATAGCAGTGCGTTGTCGCGGATCGCCTTGAAGATGTCGCCGAGGTCGTCCTGCACCGATGTGAGGAAGCAGGACGACAGCTGTGGATGACGCGTACCGGCATTGAACAATGTCGGCGTTGAACTGCAGAACGCGAAACTCGATAGTACACGATAGAACTCGATTGCGCGGTCGGTGCGCTCCGATTCCTGTTCGCCGAGTGCGAGCCCCATGGCGACGCGCATCCAGAACCACTGAGGCAGCTCGTAGTGGCGACCGTCGTGCTGGAGGAGATAGCGGTCGTACAGCGTTTGCGCGCCGATGAATTCAAAGGCAAAGTCGCGAGTGGCGTCGATCGTCGACGCGATCCGTGCCAGGTCGTACGATGCGAGCCGTTCGTCGAGGCGGCCGACGGTGATGCCGTGCGTGAGGTACACTGCGAATTGCGTTCGATACAGCGTGCGCATTTCGCCATAGGTCACCGAGCGGCCCATTACTTCGCCGTAGAGATTTCCCAGAAGCAGCCGCGCGGCGAGTGTCGCGTATTCGGGCGCCTGTTCGATACGCGCACGTGCGGCCAGAATGGCTGATGTGCCGACTTCGGTGCGTGTAACGCCGTGGTACGAAGAGGCGAGCGCTTCGTCTGCGACGACGACAGGATCGACTGCTGGCGTGAGACCATACGCCGCCTCGGCGATGAGTCCTCGCAGGACTGAGCCTTCGAGGAACGACTCGCGTCCGTCCAACTCGCGAATGCGAAGTCGGGGACCACGACGTCGCTCAGCGCGCGCTTCGCGATAGAGGATGTAGCGGCGCGCGACGGCGTAGTGGCCGCCGTCCATCAGTGCGCGCTCGACTTCATCTTGGATGGTCTCGATCGCGAGCGCGGTTTCGTGTGGATGCGTCGCGAGGACGAGCTCGACGGCGTCAGTCACACGCTCGATGTCGTCGAAGTAGCGCGTGTCGAACGCATCGGGGTAGGGAACTTTCGCTTCCGCGCGGAACGCCATCTCGATGGCGTGGGCAATGCGCGATCGGTCGTACGAGACGGTCCGGCCGTCGCGTTTGACAACGCGAGCAAGGGCTGAGGAAGGAGCGTTGGGTGCGCGGGTCGGGTCGTCCGCCGATATCACAGTTTCCATATGTCCTCCGGCGTCGTGACCCTATGATCCGCCGAAGGAACGCTGGGCACCGAAGGCCTCGAGACGGTTCTAGGGAACCGGAGGCCACGCGCGGCGACCACGCCCCTTCACGCGAAGGACGTCGTCACGACAATTGGCTCGCGGGTGGGCATTCGGGCTTGGCAGAAGTGCCTTACCGTTGCGCGACAGCGCCGGATTTTCACCGGACTTTCCCCGTGTTTGAAGCCGGCTACGACAGCCGGCCCCGCGAACATCTCATCGAGTAGTGCGAGGCAATCATACGTGAGTCCGAGCAAGCGAGCAAGGTCGCGCGCGGGCCGGGCGGATCCTCGCCCAGCGCGTGAATAATCCCGATTGAAATACTCGGCATTACGGCTACGTTGCCGTCCAAGCCCAGCCGTTCCTTCAATTCGATAACGCTAAAATGAACAAGCGCAAAACCGTCCTCGCCTTCGCTTCACCCGTTCTGCTGTCCATCGCCGCTGCGTGCTCGAGCAGCACCGACAGCCCGACGGATCCAGGCGCCGCGTATACGTCGATTCAGCTGAACACCTCTTCGGCCACCGCCTACTTCACGCTTGGCGCGACCGCATCGGTCGTCACGGTGGGTGATCCGACGTCGTCGACGGCATGGGATCTCGCATTCACGCCGGAGCCCGGAGTTGCGGTGAACGGCGGTGCGAGCGGTCCGGGCGGAGTTACCGCATACTGTCTCTGCACCAACTCGAAGCTGACGCTCGCACAAGTCGAAGCGCTCACGTCGACATCGGGTACCGATGCGTTCGGAGCAGTAACCGCTGCAACTATTCCCGGCGAGTCGTCGTTTCAGCTCGACGCATCTTCCCAGGCGATCAGCAATTGGTACGACTACAACGCAACCACGCACGCCGTGACGCCGAGTGCGAATGTGTGGGGCGTTCGACTCGCGTCGACGAGTGGCGCGTACGCAAAATTCCACGTGAAGACGCTGTCGGCACCCGGCCAGTCGAACGCGGGTCCCGTGACGATCGAATGGGCGGTTCAGCCGTCGGCAACCGGCGCGTTGGCCGCAAATCAACAGGCGACGGTCGATCTCACCAGCGGCGGCAAAGTCTACGTGAACCTCACAACCGGAGCGACGTCCACGTCGTCATCGGCGGCGTGGGACGTTGCGTTGCAGGGTTACACGATCACGGTCAACGGTGGAGCGAGCGGAACGGGGAACGTTGGTGCGGTGTTGCTCGTGCCGTCGACATTCTACACGTCGTACGCCGCAATCACTGCGATTCCCGTCGGTGCGACCGGAATTCCGTCGACGGCATTCACGAGCGATGGAGCGGGCGGGGCATTCCTCGCATCCGCGCCCTACCGCTATGACGCCACGTCGCACCAAGTGTATCCCACCTATGACGTTTACTTGGTCAAGCGCGGCTCGGCGGTGTACAAGGTCCAAGTCACGGGCTATTACAACAGCGCCGGTGCGTTCGGAACCATCACGCTGCGCTACGCGAAGATTGCTGGCTGATCCCGCCGGCCATTCTCAGACCACCGCGAAGTCGAAATGACCTCGCGGTGACCCGCCCGAAGGTGCCGGCTCTGACCGACGCAGACCTCAGACCTCGACTTTCGTGAGGCCGGGCAGCTTGGGTCCGCGATTGTCGCCTGACGAGCGCCCGCGCGCGTGTCGCCAAAGCCACGGCAGGAAGTAGTCGCGCTGCCACCGGAACTCGGCGACTATGCTCGCGACCCACGATCGCGACCATGGCGTCGGCAGCGGGTGCGACCAGGAATCATCCGTACCAGGGAGACCAAGCCCCCACGCAAGCGCAGCCGCAATTCGCTCATGTCCGAGCGAGTTGGCGTGGAGACGATCGACGCTCCAGAGCCGCGGATCTGATCCGATGGAATGCTTTGCGACGTCGACGAGAATCGCTCCGCTCGATGCCGCTGCACGACGGAGCGCATCATTCAGCGCGCGCACGCGTCCGGAGAACAGCCGAGTGATCGGCATGACGAGCGAGAGATCGGGTAGCGTGAACCCGATGACCGTTGCGCCGTGCTCAGTGAGTGTGCGCTGCATGTGCTCGGCATCGCGACCCACTGCATCGGCGTCGAAGCGGCGCGATGTCACATCATTCACGCCGGTGAAGAGCGTCACGAGATCCGGGCGCATCGCGAGCGCGGGCTCGAGTTGCTCGTCGCAGATTTGCCGCGTGTTACGGCCGCGAATCGCGAGATTCGCGTAGAGCAGGGGAGATGATTGCGCCGAGGCGACGCGCGCAGCGAGTCGGTTTGCCCAGCCACGGTACCCGCCGCGTCCATCAGGATCGTCGAGTCCTTCGGTCGAGCTATCACCGATCGCCACGTAACGCGTAAACACGCGCGGACGAGTGGACGACGTTTCTTGCGGCACTCGGGAAAGCTAATTCGTCCGCCTGTTTGACCCGAGGCTCACCTCGAGGGATAGCGGGACCTACGGGACTGTTTCATCTTACAGCGTGCTGCGACGTTCCGGGCTGTTCCGTCTATTGGCGACCGTGCTTGGCGTCTGGCTTCCACTCACGTTGGGGGAGCCAGCGGCGCTGAGGCTGTGCACGGCCCATGGCCTGGCAGTGACGGCACACGGTTCCGCGTCGCACCCCGCACATGGCGGCACGAGTGCCGCGGCGTCATCCGACGCGGCGCAGCACGGCATGCCACCGGGGGACACTGAGCACTGCTGCTCGTGCATCGGCGGCTGCTCCGCGAGCATGGCGACGATCTCTCTTCCGGGAGTTCATGTCGCCACCGTCGTGGCTTTCGAGACCGCGAGGTTCTCGGCCACCGCGCCTGCGCGTTCGCGTCCGTCTCCGGAATACGCGCGACCATATACGACCGGGCCGCCGCGCGCATAGCGCGGCGCGATTCTCTTCTCGCTACTTCCAATCTGGCCTGCGGTGCCGTGCGGTGTTCGCGCGATGCCGCGATTCTTTGTCGCTCGCATTCATCCGTTAGGAGATTTGAATGTCTGCATCACGATCAGTTCGTCTCGTTCTCCCGGTCGTCGCGCTCGTCCTCGCGGCGGTGTTTTCGGCGGCGTCATCGTCCGACGCGGCGCGCGTTGCGACGCCTCGGTCGTTCCATCTCGCGCTGAAGCGCGCCGAGCCCGGCGTGAGCGACACTGTCGCGGCAAGTCCGAAGAGCCTCAAGTTGTGGTTCACCGAGTCCGTCTCGGCCGCGACCACGTCTGTCCGACTCGTGGACCCGCACGGCGAAGCGGCTAAGATCGGCGTCGTGTCGGTTGAATCGGCCCCATTGTCGCCGGCGGTTGTCAGCGTTTCGGAGACGCTCGCGGCGGGAACGTACACCGTCATGTGGCGCGCGATGGCTGACGACGGACATCCTGCGACCGGAAAATTCATGTTCACCGTCCGGTAATCTGTCGTGGATGAGTCATCGTTTGGACTCGTCACCGCTGTCGGCTTTGTAGGTCGCTGGTTGACGTTCGCCGGAGTTCTGGGCGCCGTTGGTTCCGTTGTGTTTCGCGGATTCGTGGTGGAGCGATCGGGACTTTCGCGTTCGATCAGAGAACGCTTATGGCGCCACGCGGCGAGGTTCGGCGCTCTTGCCGCGGGCGCAGTCGTATTGGGAGCGATCGCACGTCTCTATTTCCAGACCGCCACGATGCGCTTTCCCGACGAAGCATGGGGAGGAGTCGCGGCGAAGCTGATTGTGCGCTCGTCGTGGGGAGTGGTTTGGACCGGGCAAGTCGTGGTTGCGCTCTGTCTCGCCGTTTCGCTTCGGCGTGCATCCCGCGCCGACTCGGCCGCCTGGTGGCGTGTCGCCCTTCCGCTCGCAGCGTGTTTGGCGGTGACGCCATCGCTGGCGAGCCACGCAATGTCCGGGCATTCGAGTCGGTTCGTCACGTTGCCCGCTGATGTGCTGCATGTCGTCGGTGCGAGCGCGTGGTTGGGCACGCTCGCGGTGCTGTTCGTTGCGATCGTTGCGGAGCGTCGCGCGCTCGGGCCCATCGGGCGTTCAAGCAACGACGGCGAATTACTCGATGGCACGGCCGTCGTGGCGCTGCTCGCCCGTTTTTCACCCATTGCCTTGATCAGCACCGCAACGGTTGTCGCCAGTGGCGTCGTGTCGTCGTTGACGCACCTGCAGTCGATCGATGAACTCAGCGGAACGACCTACGGCCGGCTCCTCATCATCAAAGTGCTGCTCGTGCTCGCCGTCGCTGGGTTTGGATGGCGCAACTGGAAGTTCGTTACGCCGAGAGTTCGGGATGCCGGACCGGCGATGCTCGAGCGTTCAATCGCCGGAGAACTCGTGCTTGCACTGGTCGTGATTGGTGTCACCGCTGCGCTCGTGATCACGCCGGCGCCGATGCACCACTGATCGACCATCGGGAACGTTTTCGCGAGCGGCGGCGCAACGAGAGAACTTGGCGAGTCGGCCAATCGGTTGCGGTACGCCGCAACACGATCGACGCATCCGGGATAGAACTTCAGCACGCGTGCGAGCGATCGTACGATGCCGCGCCGCACTACTCAGTGCGGCGAGATCAATCGCATGCGAGTGTAGGGGTGACCGTTACACCCAGTTCTCGGTGTCTCGGGATGCGCGACCGTCACCGATTCCGCCGCGGCGGCCGAACGGGCGTCAAACGCGCTAAAGCAAAACGCCCATTGGTACGGCGACATCCCGTCGAGCTTCACCCAATCGATGCGTGACCAGCGTCCGCGCGGGCCGGGATTCGTCGAATCATTTCGTGCGATGAGAAAGCGCTGTGTCGTGGCCCAACGAACGATGTCGTAGTGATTGCGCGGACGCTGGAACCATGTCGCGGCCGCGATCGAATGACGTTCGCCGTAATCATCCTCGAACTCTCCCATCATGAACGCAGGCGGTTGAGCCGAACTCGGCGACACCGCTGTCGCGTGCGTCCGGCCGCACGCGAAGGTGATGAGCAGTGCGGCGATCGCGGAGACGCGGTCGCGTCTCAGCATTGGACGCTCAACGAAGTGTGGCGCATAGCGAGGATCATGTCGGAAGATACGTTGGCTTGACCAATCAAGAAAACTCGTTACGTTAACGGCATGGTCGCTACCGCCACGATCGATACTGCACGCGCCGCCGCGCTCTTTCACGCGCTGTCGGATGAAATCCGGCTCGAGGTGATCGGGCTCCTGCTCAATGGGGAGCGTTGCGTGTGCGAGCTGATGGATGAGCTCGAGATGGCGCAGTCGAAGCTCTCGTGGCACCTCAAAACGTTGAGTGACGCCGGAATCATCTCGGGCCGACGCGAAGGTCGCTGGATCTACTACTCGTTGAACGCCGAAGCGATTGCCGACGCGCGCGGGATACTGGATGCGATGAAGCCGAGCACGCGTCGATTGGCGACGCGAACGGTGTGCTGTGATTGAGTGTTTTTCATTTCCTTAATCCATCAAGAAAAATCGATGGAGGTGCCGATGTCAGACGACTTGAAAGATTCCGTCCGCGAGAAATACGGACAGGCGGCGCTTCGTGTCACACAAGGCGCAACGGATGCCGAGTGTTGCGGATCGAGCGCCTGCTGCGGGGCGACGACCGACGCCTGGGACCCAATCACGTCCAATCTCTACGACGACGGGCAAAAGGCGGGGATTCCCGCGGAAGCACTCCTCGCATCTCTCGGCTGCGGCAATCCGACCGCGCTCGCTCAGCTCAACGAAGGCGAGGTCGTACTCGACCTCGGTTCAGGCGGCGGGATCGATGTACTGCTTTCGGCAAAGCGCGTTGGTCCGACTGGCAGGGTTTACGGCCTCGATATGACTGACGAGATGCTGGCGCTGGCGAATGAGAACAAGCGAAAGGCCGGTGCGACGAACGTCGAGTTCCTGAAAGGCGAGATCGAAAGCATTCCGCTTCCTGATGCGTCGGTCGACGTCATCATCTCGAATTGTGTGATCAATTTGTCGGCGGACAAGGGACGTGTCCTCCGCGAAGCATTTCGTGTTCTCAGGCCAGGCGGAAGATTCGCGGTATCTGACGTCGTCGTTCGCGGCGAGGCACCCGCCGAAGTGCGACGCAGCATGGAACTGTGGATCGGATGCGTAGCGGGCGCGCTCGAAGAGCTCGAGTATCGGAACCTTCTTGCCGACGCCGGTTTCCGTCGTGTTGAGATCGAACCGACTCGCGTGTACAAAGCCGAAGATGCGGCGGCGTTCCTGATCGGCTCTGGACTCGATCCCGAGACATTCGCAAAGCAGATCGATGGAAAGTTCATCAGCGCATTCGTTCGCGCGACGAAGCCCGACGGTGATCCCGCGACAACGTTGCTTGGGCGAGTCGAATAGCGATGCGGTACGCGCTCATCTCGGACATCCACGCGAACCTTCCCGCGCTGGATGCCGTGCTCGCGGACATTCAGCGTCGCGGGGACACCGACGTGACTTATCACCTCGGTGATTTGGTCGGGTACGCGCCGTGGCCAAACGAAGTCATCGATCGAATCGCCAAGGCCGGAATTGCCGGTGTGGCCGGCAACTACGATTCGACTGTCGCAACGAACTACAAGCATTGCGGCTGTCGATACGAAGACGAGCGCCAGGAAGCACTGTCGCATCTGTCGTACGAGTGGACGCGAGCACAGGTCTCGATGGCGAACAAGGAGTGGCTCGGCGCATTGCCGTTTCGAATCGATCTTCGGCCACTGGGTGGGCATTGCGCAGGTCCGACGCTGATGCTCGTTCACGGCAATCATGCCTTGAACACGGTGTATGTGACTGAGGATCGTTCAGACGATTTCCTGTCGTCACTCGCCCGCGGGGTTGGCGCACGGGCCGGAGACATCGTTGCGTTCGGCCACACGCACAAGGCGTGGCAGCGCATCGTTGACGACGTCCGATTCGTCAACACGGGCACTGTCGGGCGACCCAAAGACGGTGATTGGCGAGCCGGTTACGTCGTGATCGATGTCGATGGATCGCGCGTCGATGTCGACTTTCGCCGTGTCGACTACGACCTCGAAAAGGCGGCGGGTGGAATCATCGCGAGTACGCTGCCAAATGACTTCGCCGAGTTTCTGCGGTCGGGTGGCGTCGCGACGCGCAGCGCATGAAAGCGTCACTGATGCGCCGTTGCGCCGCTGAAGCACTCGGGACGTTCGGCCTTGTGATGATCGGGCCCGGCGCTGTGATGATTGCGGCGCGGACGCACGCGTTTGGCCAGATCGGGATTTCACTTGCCTTTGGTCTCGCCGTCGCGACGATCGTTGCGATGAGTCGCCGCTTGGGCGGAGTTCATATCAACCCTGCGGTGACAATTGGTTTCTGGTCGATAGGGCGTGCTTCATCGCGAGATGTCGTGCCCTACGTCTGCGCGCAGTCGGTCGGGGCGGTAACCGCGTCGTATCTGCTCGGTTGGCTGCTGGGACCGATCGCGAATCTGGGCGCAACGTTGCCGATGTTGCCTGTGCCGCAAGTGTTCGCAATCGAGGCTGGCTACTCGGCGCTCCTCGCCCTCGTCGTTGTTTGGGTATCGACGGACGTACGAGTACCTGAGGCGATCGCTCCGATCGCGATTGGAGCGACTGTATTCGTTGGCGCGCTCGTCACCGGACCGTTCACGGGGGGCAGTTTCAACCCGGCGCGCTCGCTGGGACCTGCGGTCGCGTCGGGCACGTGGACGGCGCACTGGCTCTACTGGGCGGCGCCGATCCTTGGAATGGTTGTCGCGATGTGGATGTATGAGACTATCTTTGACGCATGTTCCTACGACGGCTCGTTGGCCTGCTGACCGCAGCGTTCAGTTTGAATCTGAACGCTCTTGCCGCTGATACCGCGTGTTCCGCGCACGGCGGCACGATGATGACAGCCGGCGTGTCGCATCACGAGTCGACTATGGGACATCACATGGCGGCCGCGAGCGGAGAAGCGGTTGAACAAGTCGGCGAACCCTGCCAAACGCCGACGCAGCCGCACTGCTGCGAAGCGATGGCCACGTGCTCGACGATCGGTGTCGGGTCGACGGCGTACCAGACACACGCGCGCATCATTCAGGGTTCTCTCATTGATCGCCCGGCCGAGAGGTTGCTGACGCGCTTCATCGCGCCCGAGACGCCGCCTCCCAAGGCATAGCCCTTCTCACAATTCGGTGTTCGTGAGCCGCGCCCGTGCCGTTGCACGCGCGCGCGGAGAAGACGCGTTGTGTCGTTGCTGACGGCGCGCCAGGGCAATTCATCTCGGGAATCAATGTTCAAACTGATTGGCGGCCGGCGACCTATTCTATGTATAGGCCTCGGCAGTTTCCTTTTCGCCGCGAGCGCAGTCGCGCTCGGGGCACAACGTCCAACAAAACCACCGCGCGATAGCGTCGCGCGCGTCGATAGCGCACAGCACGACATGGCTGGCATGCCGGGAATGTCGGATTCGTCCATGAAGCCCGCTGCAGTGCCAGAGCCGTTAGGCGTTTCGATGGATCGGATGGGTTCGGGGACCACTTGGATCCCAGATGCCGTCCCGCTTCCATCGCGTCACTTTACGGCGGGCAACTGGGACATGATGCTCCACGGGTTCGCTTTCGGTGAGTACGACAAGCAGGGTGGTCCACGCGGCGATTCACAGTTTGGGTCGCTGAATTGGGGGATGTTCATGGCGAGCCACGAGTTGGCTGGCGGCCGCTTTCAGGCGCGCACCATGCTCAGTCTGGATCCCGCGACCGTGACGGCGCGCGGCTATCCGCTACTGCTTCAGACTGGCGAGAGCTATCGAGGGTCGCCGCTGCATGATCGACAGCACCCGCATGATTTCTGGATGGAACTCGGGGCGATGTATGAGCGGGCAATCTCGAAAGACGCAGGCATCGAACTATACGCGGCGCCAGCGGGTGAACCGGCGCTCGGGCCAGTGGCGTTCATGCACCGGCCATCGGCGATGGACAACCCACTGGCGCCGATTGGCCATCACTGGCAAGATGCCACGCACATTTCGTTCGGCGTCGTGACCGCGGGCATCTTCACGCACACGTGGAAGGTCGAAGGATCGGCGTTCAACGGGCGCGAGCCAGATGACAGTCGCTGGAACTTCGAGCCGATGAGACTCGATTCGTACTCCGGGCGGATCACCGTGAATCCGAGTGCTCGCTGGAGCTTCGCGGCGGGGTACGGTTCGATAAAGAGTCCAGAAGCCGCGATGCCTGATGAGACGATCCATCGCACCACGGTGTCGGCGATCTATGGACGACCAGTCGGTGCCGACGGCCAGTGGGCGACGACTTTGCTGTACGGCACAAACTCGGATTGGTCGATCAACGCGTCGTCTAGCAGCGTGTTACTGGAGTCAGAAGCGATTCTCGATCGTTCGAATACCGTATTCGGTCGCGCCGAATATGCGCGAAAGAGTTCAGAGGACCTCGTCGTCGACGTGCCTCCATTCAACTTTGCTTCGGGGAGGCAATTCGACGTCGGCCAGGTGTCGCTCGGATATATTCGCGAGATATTTGGGCTTCGAGGAGCGACGGTTGGCGTTGGCGGTATGGGAACTCTCAATATCGTCCCGTCTTCCCTGAGTAGTGTTTACGGTTCTCGCACGCCGGTTGGTGGTCTGGTGTTCCTTCGGTTGCGACCGGCGGGAATCGGCATGCGCGCAATGGGTGACCAACCCTCGATGGACCACATGAACCATCGGATGTAGCCGATATAGAAAAGTCAGAAGCGCGACGCGGTGAGCTTGACATCGGCCTTTGCCCATGCGCGATCGAAGCGCTTGAGCACCGCCTGCGCTTCGGTCGGCCGGTGTTGCCCATTCAGAGCTTGGGCGAGGCCGAAGAGCGACCATCCATTCTCAGGAAAACGAGTGAGGTCGCGGCGATACACCGCTTCGGCCTCGCGATATCGCTCGGCGAGGATGAGCGCCTTGCCGAGCGAGTGACGCATTGGGTAGTACCATACTGGTGGTTCGCTGTAGAGCATCGCGTCCTCGAGCAGCACCGCGGACTGAAATGAACGGACCGCCGCACTCAATGCGCCGCGGCGCAAATCGATTTCGCCAGCCAGCGCGCGCTCGGCGATCAATAGTGAGGTGCCGTTGTCGCTCGTCGGAAACGTGAACGCAATTCGACCGACGGAATCCAACGCGGCGTTGGCTTCAGCCCATCGATGCTTGGCGGCGAATGCGACGCCACGTGCATAGAAGGCCATGCCGGTGGCGAAACGATGTTCGGGCGGCGGCGCGTTCTCGGTGAGAATGCGGTCCCACTGACCGAAGGTCACGAGTGTCCAATAGCCCGCTGGCGTGATTGCCTCGACCCACGGCAGCTCGGCGGCGACGCCGGGGTCGACATTCGCGGCCGCTTGGAATGCGTGATCGATCGCAAGTTGACTCGCGCCCATCATTGACGCGGCGAAACTTAGAAAATGATGATTGTGCGGATAGTAGCTCGACGCGTAGGTGCCGCGCTTCCGGGCGCCAGGAGTGTCGAGCGACGTCTGGTCGGCGTGCACCGCGTGACGATTCGCGTCGACGGCATCCGCATATCGTCCGACACGGATGTAGATGTGTGCCGGCATATGGACGAGGTGGCCAGCACCGGGCATCAGCTTCGCCAATCTTTCTGCACAACGAACGGCACGAGTTGGGAACCTGGCTTCGACTGCATGGATAAAGAGGTGACAGCCGCCGGGATGATCCGGGTTGGCTTTCAGAATCGTGTCGAGCTGCGCGAGAATCGCACGCGTGCCGGGCCGAGCTGAACCATCAGCGTTCCAGTAATTCCAGGGACTCAGATTCATCAATGCGTCGACGTACCACGCGCGCGCCTCGAGATTTCGTGGCGCAGCAAGAACGACTTTGCGCATAGCTCTCGCATACGCCGTGTCGAGCCGAGGGCGAAGAGCTGGATCGGTTGACGTGTATCGTTCGACCAACGCGTCGATCAGTGCGACTTCCGACGAGTCGCGCGCTCGAGATTGGGCGCGCTGGGCAGCCGCCAGCGCACTCTCCGCGTCTGCGGGCCGCATGGCCGCATTGATGTTCGGTCCGAGCGCGAGCGCGATGCCGAATGCGCACATCGCGCACGTGGAATCGAGCTGTTCGCCCTCTCGAAAGGAGCGGATTGCCTCGGCATGGTTGAAACCCCATAGAAGCCGGAGGCCCTGGTCGAAATACCGCTGCGCCTCGGGCGAGGCATTGACGGCGTAGTGATGGGTGCCGAGGTTTTCTTGGATCGCCGGAGCTTGCGCCTGACGCGACACTTGCGACACGTGCGCCCCGCCCTGGATTGCCAGGAGCAAAGGCAAATAGATGGTCCGCATGAGTCCCTCTCAGGCGTATGGTTTCATGAACGCCGCTCCACGCGACGGGCCTTCTCTAGCTGCGCAAACAGCTGGCGGAACCCGACAGGACATCCGATGACGGATACGCCAGGTCCGGTCACGAACCTGTTGGCGCGCCTGAGCGCTGGGGACGACGACGCCGTCGACCGGCTCTTTCCGCTCGTTTACCAGCAGCTCCGACACGCCGCGGAAGGTGTGCTGCGTTTCGAGCGCCCCGGCCACACGCTGCAGCCTACGGCTCTGGTGCACGAGGCGTATCTGAAGCTGGTCGGAAGCGGTGGCATTCCGGCGCGTGATCGCGGGCATTTCATGTCCATCGCCGCGAGGGCGATGCGACAGATCTTGGTCGACCACGCTCGCCGGAGGGGGGCGAGAAAGCGTGGCCAAGGGGAAACGCCGCTTCCGCTCGATTTTCCAGTGGCGGCCGACGGCATGGCGGTCGACGAACTCGTCGCGCTCGATGATGCGCTCGATCGGTTGTCGGCTCAGAGCCCGAGATTACGCAGTGTAGTCGAGCTCCGGTTTTTCGGAGGGCTCAACGAAGACGAGATCGCCGAGACGTTGGGGGTCACGACTCGCACTGTGCAGCGGGATTGGGTCAGGGCGCGTGCCTGGCTCTACCGAGAGGTCTATGGAGACAAAGGGGGGCCGAACGTCGGAGGGTCCTGAAGGGGCGCGCGAATGGGAGGCCGTCGACGCCCTGCTCGACGGTGCGCTGGATCAAGCGCCGGCGGCGAGGGCGGATTGGGTGCGCGCGAATGCGCCGAGCGAAGCGATCGCCCTCGAGGTCATCGGTCTGCTGGCGTCTGCCGATCGGCGCGGCGTACTCGATGAAGCGCTTCCGACGCATCTCCTCGCGCCCGAGACTCCTGACGAGATCAGGTTTCGTCTCGCCGCCGCGCTCGACGGCCGCTACCGCATCGATGCGGTGCTTGGCCAGGGCGGGGCGGCGACCGTATTCCTCGCGCACGAACGCAAGCACGACCGGCTCGTTGTGCTCAAAGTGCTGCGGCCCGATGTCGCACGGTGGATCGGCGCAGATCGCTTTCTCTCCGAGATTCAAATTCTCGCACGGCTGTCGCATCCGCACATTCTCGCGCTGATCGACTCTGGTAACGCGGACGGGCTTCTCTACTATGTAATGCCGTATGTCGGTGGAGAGACGCTGCGCGAGCGCCTTGCACGCGGGCCGATCTCACCGGACGAAGCGCTTCCCTTGCTGCGTGACATTGCCGCGGCGCTAGCGCATGCGCATGAGCAGCGACTCGTGCATCGTGATCTCAAGCCCGACAACATTCTCCTCGTCGCCGGCCACGCGTTTCTGATGGACTTTGGAATCGCGAAGCTGAGTCTCGAACTCCGCAGCACTGGTGAGACCGCGGAAGGCTTCGTCGTCGGCACCCCGGCGTATATGGCGCCGGAGCAGGCCGCGGGTATGGGCGTGGACGTACGCGCCGATCTTTATTCGTGGGCAATCGTCGCGACTGAGACTCTCGCTGGCCGGGGCAAGCGCGCTGGCGATTTGTCCAAGTCTCTTCCGCGCGCCCTTCGTGAGCTGATCGAACGCTGTCTCGAAACGGATCCAGCCAAGCGGCCGGTTGACGGCGCCGAACTGCTTACGAGTATCGACACGATCGACGAACGTGCCATACGCATCCGCGTTGGCCGACGGGCGCGATGGATTTGGCCAGCGATCGCTGCAGCGCTCGCTCTCGTGAGCCTGGTCCTGTTCAAGGCGATTGGACCGCACTCGCCTTCGCTTGCGAGTGGCCCGGTGATGGTTGCGCCTCTCACCAACGAAACGGGCGACACATCGCTTGCGGTGTGGGGAAGGATGGCGGGCGACTGGCTAACGCAGGGACTTCATCAGACGGGCCGCGTTGCAGTTGTACCGTGGCCGGTGGCGTTACAAGCATCCGTTGCGGCGGCTGCTCACGGTGGAACCGATCCGGTTCGCGCGCTCGCCGGCGAGGCAGATGCACAAACGCTCGTAACCGGCGCGTACTACCTGAACGGAAAGACGGTCCGATTCCAGGTGCAGATCACTGACGCTCGCAGTGGAACAGTGTTCGCGGCGCTGCCGCCGATCGAAGTCAATCGCGATTCGATCCGTGCCGGCATCCAACAGCTGCGCGATCGTGTGATGGCCGTATTCGCGATTCGCACGGATCAGCGATTGTCGAGCGTTCCTGGTCTCATCGACGAACCGCCGACCTACGAAGCGTATCGGCTCTTCGAGCGCGGCATCGACCGCTTCAACGCACTGGACTACGTATCGGCGACGGATGCGTTCATCGACGCGTGGCGGAGCGACACCACGTTCACGGTTCCGCTCGTCTATGCGACGACGGCGTACATGAATCGAAGCGACTACGAACGCGCCGATTCGCTGGTGAAGGCGCTGCGAACGCGCTCGGCCCGACTCAATCCGTATCACGAGCTCACGCTGCGGTACACCGAAGCCATGCTCGCCGGCGACGGGGCGCGTGCGCTCGCGATGGCGCGGCAGGCAGCGGCCGTCGCGCCGGGCGGACGTGCGCAATACACGCTTGCGACGATGGCGCTCAACCTCGGTCAGGTCGACGACGCGCTCACGACGCTGCGCGGCATCGATCCCGACAAGGGCGTGATGAAGGGATGGGCGCCGTACTGGTACGTGCTCACGCACGCGCAGCATCTCAAGGGAGACTTCGCTGTCGAATTAAAGACCACCGAAGAGATGCGCCGACGGTATCCAGATGCTCGCGCCGCATGGGTGCATCATGTGCGGGCGCTCGCGGCGATGGGAAATTCGAAAGCCGCGGATTCGGTCGTCGAGAGTGCGAGCGCGCTGCCGCCGGACACGTATTGGAGTCAGGGTGCGATGCTCGCCGTCATTGGCGAGGAGCTCGAAGCTCACGGCTATCCCGGTGGGCCGCGGTACTACGACCGAGCAATCACCTGGTTGGCGAATCAGCTGGCGCGCGATCCGACGAATCGCGCACATCGCTATTGGATGGGTCGAGTTCACCTCGATCGTGGCGCGCCAGACGACGCCGCGCCGTATTTCGAGTCTCTCGTCCACGATTTTCCAAACGACATTCGGTTCCGCGGGCTCTGGGGAGTTTCAGCGGCATTCAGTGGCGACACCGCACTCGCGCGTCAGCACCTCGGTGAAGCACCCGCGTATCGACGCGGTGACTACCTCGCATTTCTCGCGCGGTACGCCGGTATTGCGGGCGATCACGAGCGTGCAATCGCGCTGTGGAGTGAAGCCATTGGGCGCGGCTTCGAGGGCGGCGTTTGGATGCACGCGACGGCGCGGCGCGAGCTTGCATCGGTTGCCAACGACGAACGCTTCCGTCGGTTGGGGATCTTGCCCGTGGAGAAACGCGCGAGCAAATGATTGTGCGCGACACACACCACGCGTGTGAAAGTCGCGTGTCGGGTTGTGCGATGAATGCGCGCAGTATCTGACAACCACCCGCCGACTGCGCGCGGCATTGGTGGCTCAGAACGCATCGCGCACATCCTCAGGAGAAAACTCTCATGCGACCCACGTATGCCCGGCGGCTCTTTGCCGGCCTTACTGTTGCCGCCGTGGTTGCCCTGGCAATCGCCGCCGCGACCGCCGCGGCGCCCGCTCATGCCGCCGTGTCCTCGCCGACATCACTGAACGACGCATGGCTCGACAAGCTCAACGGTAAGCATCGCGAGCTGTTCGACACGCCGGCTCCTGTCGGCGGCGTTCCGCTCGTGCATTTGATGAATTACTACGACACGTACAACAAGGCGTACGCCACCAAGGACCACGACATCAACGGCATTCTCACGTTCTACGGCGGCACGACGTTCTACGGTCTCAATGACGCCGTGTGGGCGAAGTACCGTCTCGGCGAATTCCTCGAGAGCAACGATGCGACGACCGGAAAGCCGGCGACGTCGAATCCGTGGCGTGTTGCGCCGGTTGCGCTGGGGCTGACCCTGCCGCAGGCGAGCATCGAATCGATGCAGAAACGTGGCGCAACCTTCATCCTCTGCAACAACGCGCTCACCATCTTTTCAGGCATGCTCGCTCAGGCGCGCAACTTACCTGCCGATGCGGTGTATGCCGATTTGAAGGCGAACATTCTTCCGGGCGTCACGCTCGTTCCGGGGATGGTCGTCGCGATCGAGAAGGCGCAGGGACGCGGTATCGCGTACCATCGTCAGTAAACTCGAATCGCAGGATGCACGTGCGAATGGTCGTTCCCGGGGGGGAAAGGCGGCCGTTCGCATTTGCATTTTCGGCCTCGATTCAGTTACGAGTTTACTAAGGTTTCTTTGTCTTCGGCGGAGCTGCTGGAGCGGCGGGAGCCTTTCCGCCTGGCGCCGTCGGCGTGGTTTGCGCCGCGGCGGGCGGCTTGGGCAGCAACTGCGCCGCAGCCGTATCTCCGATCGGCTGTGAGAACTCGGACTCGGCCCCGCGAACCAGGTCGTCCAGGCGAACGGTCTTTGCGACCTGCTTCGACTGATTGAAGACGGCCTGCGCTTCCGGAAGTCTGCCGCGCATCTTGAGCGCTTCGGCCAGTTCCATTCCCGTCGCGACGTACAGATAAGGAATGCCCACCGACGGACGATCGATCCAGTCGCCGGTGTTGAGCACCGACTGCGGACCCTTGAACACGTTCTTCCACAGGTCGACGCTGCGCGGCAGATCCAGCCATCCGTCACCCTGCACGTACACGGTGTCCTTGGCCGTGGCCGGCGTGGGCGACACAAAGAGCTTGGAGGCCAAGCCTTGCGTGAGCACGTTGTCGCCGAGACCAAGGGAACGCGCATAGCCGCCGGAGGTGCGCGCGAAGTAGATCGGGCGCTGCGGCCAACCGTCCTGAATCATGCGCAGCACGAACAGGTCGGCGCGCTGGAGCACACCATGATCGAGATTCTGCGGATTGATCGTCGCGTGAATTGGACCGGAGCTGAACTGCATCGGCGCGTTCAGCTGATAGTACGCCGGCACTGAATCAGCGTCCGCCATCGTCATGTGAATCGGCGGCGTGGTCGGCTTGACCCACTGCTGGTTGCGATAGATGGCCGGGCCCTTCGCCGCATCGTAATCGTACGCCGGACGACGAATGATCTGGCGAACATACCAGTCGGTGTTGAGCAGAGACGTATTCGCCACGATCACGTCTCGGCGAATGCCTTCGACTTCCTGAGCGTACCACAGGGGGAAGGTATCGTTGTCGCCGACAGTGACGAGCACGCCGTATGGCTCGACGGAATTCAGCAAGTCGGCGGCAAAGTCGGCTGTGTCACGATGACCAGCCCGCGACGCCCAATGCCAGTTTGCGAATAGCGGTACGGCGGCGAGCAGCAGGATCGGAGACGTCATCCGCCACGCACGCAGCGTCGGCACTGATTGGCTCTCGCGTCCGACCTTCACCGTTTCCGTCTTGACGAGCGACGCGATCGACTCCCACACGTACAGAAGTCCGAGCGCAGCCCAAACACCCCACGCCGAGAAGCTCCACAGGAAGAAGTAGTCTCGGTCACGCACCTCGTGCGGCGCTTGCGACGCCTGATCCTGCGACGCGCCAAGCTTGAAGTTCAGGTAGTAGATCAGCACCAGCGTCATGGTGAACATGAGCGAGCCGAAATACCAGAAACTTCGCCTGTCCCTTTGGAAGTGTACCCAACCGCCGAACAAGCCTAGCACGAGGAAGGCTGCGGCGAACAGCGCTTGAACGAACGGGTTCTCGCCATGCGCGTCGCGGATCCACTGCCACTTGAAGTACATCCAGTACATGCCGAGCTGTTCGCCGAACGTTGCCTGACGCTCGGAGAGTTCCGGCTTACCGTACTGGCCACGATTGAAGTTGTAGCTGAACGCGTCCATCGTGCCCTTGGAGAAGGTGCACGAGAACTCGAGCTTGGTGCGACAGGCTGTGGGTTCGCCTTCGTTGATCGCCGGGAAGTACGCTGCGCGAATCGGCTGCGTGGCGAAGGGCGTGAGACCGAACAGCAGCATGCCGACGCAGGCAAGCAACAGCTTCCAGCGGAAGATCGTGCGCGGACGGACGATCAGCACCGCGAGACCAACCGCTGGTGCGGCGAGCATGCCGGCCATGTGGTTCGCGTATCCAAGTCCGAGCAGATACGCGACCAGCACGAGAATCCGATCGGCTCTGCGACCATCGGGATCGTCGGACCAACGGATCATCAACCACGAAATGATCGCGATGCCAACGAGTGACACCGTGTAGACCTTTTCATTCACGACCGACTGGTTCCACACGGTGAACGCGGTCGCTCCGATCAGCGCCGCGACCACGCCGCCGAGGATGCGCTGCCAGCGTTGCGGGAACCAACTCACGAGCACGCGCTCCGTGATCAAGAACCACATTCCCGCCGATATCGCGCTACAGATCGCGGCGAGGATGTTGATTCGCACCGCGACCGTCGTGGCAATCGGCAGAATCGAAAACACGCGGCCGATGATGACGAAGAGCGGATTGCCCGGAGGGTGGGGAAGTCCGAGCGTGTAAGCGGCGGCGATGTATTCGCTCGTGTCCCACATTGCTGTGGAGGGCGCGAGCGTGACGAGGTAGAGCACCAGCGTCGCGAGCGACACGATGAATGCCGCGCGGTACGACGGTCGGTAGTCCAGCTCGAGGGTCGTTGAGGTCGCCATGTCGATCGGTATGTGTGCGACAGCAAGCGCCCCGCAAAAGGTGCGGGGCGGGAATCCTGAAAAATGATGGAGCGGAAGAGGTTACGCCACTGGCAAGTCGCCCATTGGGGCGTACTTCTAGTGACGAAATTGCCGCTTCTTGGTGAATACCATCGCAATGCCTCTTTCGTTCGCCGCCGCAATCACTTCGGCGTCGCGTACCGAGCCGCCCGGCTGCACTATCGCCTTGACTCCGGCATTCGCGGCCTGATCCACGCCGTCGCGGAACGGGAAAAAGGCGTCCGACCCGAGAACTGCTCCTTCGGTCAGGTGCCCTGCGGTTTCAGCCTTGTGGACCGAGAGAAACGCCGCGTCGACGCGCGACATCTGGCCGGCGCCGATGCCGATCGTTGCGCCGTCGCGGACCAGCACGATCGCATTCGATTTAACCGACGCGACCGCCCTCCAGGCAAACAACAGATCAGCGTACTCGGCGTCCGTTGGGGCGCGCTGGGTCACCACGTTCCACTCCGTGTCGTCGATCACGACCGGGGCGCGCTCCTGGACGAGCACGCCGCCGCGAACACGCTTGTAGTCGAGATTCGAGGTGCCGCCGTCGCTGCCCCACGTCGCGCGACCTTCGAGCACTCGGAGGTTCTTCTTTCGACCGAGAATCTCGACTGCGCCGTCGCTGAATTTCGGGGCGACGATGCACTCCACGAACAGGCTCGATACAGCGTCCGCCGTCGCATCATCCACCGGAACCGTGAAGGCGACGACCGAACCGAACGCAGACACGGGATCGCAGGCGAGCGCCTTTCGATACGCGTCGATCGCGGAGGTCCCAACCGCGAGACCGCACGGCGTGGTGTGCTTCACGATCGCGCACGCAGTGCTTCCGTCGAACGGATCGATGGCGAGCAACGCGCCTTCGAGATCGAGGAGATTGTTGAACGACAGTTCCTTACCGCCGCGCTGTTGCAGCGCCGCGAGTCCAACGCCTGGGCGCTCCGTGTAGAACGCCGCGGCCTGATCCGGATTTTCGCCGTAACGCAGCGACTGCGCCCGGCCAAACGAGACGACGATCGTCTCGGGAAATTTCTCTTCGCGCTGGATGGCGAACCACGACGCGATCGCACCGTCGTACGCGCCCGTGTGCGCGTACACCTTTCCGGCCAACAACCGGCGTAGATCTAGATCGTCGTCCTTCGCACTGAGAGCGGCGAGAACTCGCGAATAATCGGTCGGATCGACGACAACCCAGACCGACTCGAAGTTCTTGGCCGCCGAGCGCAGCATGCTCGGACCGCCAATGTCGATATTCTCGATGGCCTGCTCGGGTGTCACGCCCTTTCGCGCGACGGTCTCACGGAAGGGATAGAGATTCACGGCGACGAGATCGATCGGTTCGATATGATGCTCCGCGATCGCGGCCATGTGCTCGGGCACGTCGCGGCGCGCCAGCAACCCGCCGTGAACCGCTGGGTGCAGCGTCTTCACACGGCCGTCCATCATTTCGGGAAAGCCGGTGACATCGCTGACGTCGGCGACAGTCAATCCAGCGGCGCGAAGCGAACGCGCAGTGCCGCCAGTCGACACCAAGTCCCACCCAAGCTCGGTGAGTCCACGAGCGAAGTCGATCAGTCCTG
The DNA here is from genome assembly GCF_055379415.1 of Leucogemmata humicola. Lineage (NCBI taxonomy): Bacteria > Pseudomonadati > Gemmatimonadota > Gemmatimonadia > Gemmatimonadales > Gemmatimonadaceae > Leucogemmata > Leucogemmata humicola. The sequence goes on along the minus strand of NZ_AP040875.1, from coordinate 3,630,358 downwards.
ATTTATCGGAAACAGAGAGTAGTGCGCGAGGCATAGCAGCGAGAGGGAGCGGGGTGCGTTACGGGCGTGGCGGTTGGAGCTCAGAAACCCAAGGTGAGGTCGATATTCTCGGCGAGACGAGATTCCTCATGCGGTAACAGCGTGAACGACGGACGCGCATCGACAATCGCGTCCGTCGTCGATTCCATGCAGTTGGCCAGCGTGATTCGCCCCGCGGCAACGGCATCGACCACGCGCGGAAAGAGCAGATGTTCGACGCGAAGGACGCGCGATGCGAGTGTGCCGGCGTCGTCGCTCGGGAATACAGGTACCGGCCACTGCGCAATGATTCGTCCGCGATCATACTCACGATCCACGAAATGGACGGTGACGCCCGTGACACGCACGCCGGATTCGATGACCGCGCGATGCACGCGCTGTCCGTACATGCCTGGTCCGCCGAACGACGGAAGCAGCGCGGGGTGCACGTTGATGATCCGTCCTTCGAACCGCTGTACGATGATCTCAGGAATGAGCCGCAGGTAGCCCGCGAGCACGATGAGATCGACGCGGTGCTCGTCGAGAAGCGCTTCCATTGATGCGCCGTCCGGATTCGCCTTGGTCGCGAGGGCGCTGAGCGCGATGTCGCGGCGCATTGCCCGCTCGAGCGCGCCCGCGTCCGCGCGATCGCTCGCCACCACGACGACGTCACCGCCTCGGCGCTCGCCACACTGGTCGAAATAGTCGAGGATCGCCTGAAGGTTGGAGCCACCGCCGGACGCGAGCACCGCGATACGAGATCTCATTGCGCGGAGTCTATTGCCGCTGGTCCGACGCGGGAAGCGTTGCGAGAAATCGATCGACCGCTTCTCCGACCGACGCTGCCGTCATGGCGGAGGCGTCTTGCGCTCGGCGCTTGTCCTCGTCCGGGGTAGAGTCGACGTCGAGTAAGATCGCCATTCCGCCAAGGGCGGTTCCGGGCACGACATCGCGCCAGCGATCGCCTGTGAACAGCGATCGCGCTGGGTCGAGATCGTGGTCGGCGATGGCGCGACGATACAGCTCGAGCCCCGGCTTTCGGCAGTCGCACGGGCCGGTAATGTCGGGGTAGTGCGGGCACATGTACGTGGCGTCGATTCGCGCGCCGCTCGCGTGGAGCAGTTCGTCGAGACGCTGGCGAACGAGCTCGTAGTCGTCGGGACCGAGGTAGCCCCGCGCGATCCCCGACTGGTTGGTCACGACGATGACCGGAATGTCGCGCGCATTGAGCCGGCGAACGGCGTCCGCCGCGCCAGGCAACAGCTCGACGTCGCGCGGATCGCGCACGTAGGCCGCATCGCGAATGATCGTCCCATCGCGATCGAGAAATGCTGCGGGGCGTCCGCTCATTGCATAGCCACGCGAAGTGCGTTCATCAACTCTTCGTCCTCGGATGGAAAGATCGTTCGCAGATCGACGATCACGCGATTGTTGGCAACGCGGCCGATCACGGGAGTGGCGCCAGCGCGAAGGCGCTTCTCGATGCCAGTCGCATCTCCTGCGATAGCCAGTGCGACAGACGGAATGCGCGCAGTGGGAAACGCGCCACCGCCGACGCTTGCGTCGCTGTCGACGATCTCTACCGCATCGGAATTCAATCGAGCGCGAATCTGCTCTGCTCTCGAACGGAGTGGCTCGAGGCCAACAGTGAGTTGCGCGAGCGCCGGGATTTCTCGAATGGCGCGCGCGGGTTCTCGGTACAGTGCCAGCGTCGCTTCGAGTGCGGCGAGCGTGAGCTTGTCGACGCGATATGATCGCGTGAGTGGGTTTTTCTTGATTCGGTCGATGGCGTCGCGTGCGCCGAGGATGATGCCAGCTTGCGGACCGCCAAGCAGTTTATCGCCGCTCATGGTGACGAGTCCGAGCGTTCCCCCCGCGCGAACCGCATCGGGCGCAGTAGGTTCGCCGCGCAGGCCAAACTCGTCGAGCGGTACCATTAGCCCGCTGCCGAGATCGTGCAGCGACGGGATTCGTCGCTCTGTAGCGAGCGCTCCGATTTCAGCCGGCGATGCCTCGGCGACAAACCCGGACACCGCAAAGTTGCTTCGATGCACCTTGACCACGACGCCGGTGTCCGCGCTCAAGGCATGGCGGTAGTCGTCGAGGTGCGTGCGGTTCGTCGTCCCGACTTCCACGAGCCGCGCGCCGCTCTTGGCCATGATATCGGGAATCCGAAAGCTTCCACCGATCTCGATGAGTTCGCCGCGCGACACGAGTGCCTCGCGGCCGTTCGAGAACGTGTTGAGCACGAGGACGAGCGCCGCCGCGCAGTTGTTCACGACGAGCGCATCGTCGGCACCGGTCAATTCACGAAGCAACGCCGCGCAATGCACGTACCGCGAACCGCGTTCGCCCTGTTCGATGTCGTATTCGAGATTCGTGAATCCCGACGCAACTCTGGTCACGGCGTCGACGGCAACCTGGGCGAGGGGAGCGCGCCCCAGGTTGGTGTGCAGCACCACGCCGGTACCGTTGATGACACGCCGAAGCGACGACTGCGTTGTTGCCTGGACGAGGCGTCCGACCGCGTCGGCCCATGCGGCTTCGTCGAGCGGCGGAACGATCGATGAAGCGCGTGCTTGTTCGATCGCCCGCCGGATCGCATCTACGACTACCGCGCGCGGCGCTTGCGCAAGCAGCGGTTGCACGGCGCGGCTCTCGAGGAGCGAACTCACGCTCGGGAGCGCGCGTCGTTGATCGGTCATTCGACTATCGCGGTGGACGAGCGGGAGGCGGAGCTGCGCCGGGCGGTCGACGTGTAGAATCGGCCGGGGTGCGTTTTGCGGTGGAATCAGGCGGTGGCGGAGGTTTCGGCGTCGTGAACTGCCGCGACACCGTTTGTGCGTTCCCCACGAGATTTCGAACCCCGCGCGTCGTGATCCGATATGCCGAATTCGGATGTACGGGCGTCGTGGGTGAAAGCGTGATGATGAAACCTCGATCGGGCGGCGGGCTTCTTGGCTTGGGCGGCGGCGGAGCCCCACGCGTCGGGCTCGGTGTCGGCGGCGGCGGGACGGTGGCTGCTGGCCGGCGCTGAGTCGTGTCTCCGCGCGCCCGCGCCGAGTCGGCGCGAATGGAGTCGGCTCGCGCGCGAGCTCGAGTCGAGTCGGCGCGACGGAGCGAATCGGCGGCAGCTTTCGTGCGGTCGTAGGCCGCCTGCCATTCGACGCGCGTGACGTCGAGCTGCGACGAATCCGCGCGCTGAAGCGTGACGATCGCTGGTTGGAGCGGCATCGCCGGATCGATTGGCTTGTCGAAGGTCACGCGCAGCGTGACGCTATCGATCATCATGACGTTGTCGATGTTCGGCGGCATCGAATCGCGTTCGATTGCATCGAGCTCGATGCTCTTGCTCACCGTTGAGATCTCGACGCGAAGGGTGTCCCACTTCTCGCCGCGATCGACCGCGCGATTGGCGTTCTGATCGATCAGCCCGCGCACGAGGTAGGTGCCCGCTTCCATCGGACCGACGTCGAAGACTCCGACACTGTCTGTTGCCGTGATGTACACGAGCGACGTGTCTTTCTGCGAGATGGCTTCGACGTACGCACCGTTGACGCCGCGTTGTGCGGCCCAGTCGAACAGCGTTCCGCGAATGGCAAACGGTGGGAAGCCTGCGCCCGTGGAGAAAAGAATGGTCGTTGTTTCTTTGCGAATGTTGCCGCGAAGATCGACCAGCCCAGGGAGCATCGTGACGCGGTACGCCGTGTTGGGTCGGAACCCATTTCGCGGCCGCACGGTGATTTTGCTGCGGCGCCACGAAACCTGCGCCGCGCCGTTTCGCGGAGAGATGAGAAAAATCCCGTCGAGGCCGCCCGCGGCGCTGGCCGGCCGGTCGCTCACAACTTCGTCGAACGAAAACTGGACCGACCGCACCTTCACGTTCGTCTCGCCCGAATCGGGCGAGATCGCGACGATCTTCGGTGGTGAATGGTCCTCCGGTCCGCCCGGCGGTGCTCCCGCTGACGCGCAGCCCGAGACGAGCGCTGCGAACAGCGCGAGGCCGCCGGCGGCTAAGCGCCGCACAGCGACCGGACCTTCTCGACGAGTTGTTCCCGCTTGGACTTCATCTCGTTCAAAATCGCTCGGTCATTCGCCACCACTTGTTCCGGGGCGCGTTCGACGTATTTCGGATTGTTCAGACGTCCTTCTCTCGACACGATCTGCTTTTCCAGCTCGGCCACCTCGCCGCGGAGTCGTGCGCACTCCTTGTCGATGTCGATCAGCCCAGCGAGCGGAATGATGATCTCCGTTCCGCCGCTGATGACCGCATGCGCCGCCGCACCTGCCGGCGCCTCGTCAACGACGCGCACGTCCGACCGCGTCAGTCGCCCAACGGTCGGACCCTCACTCTCGAATACGCCGCGAAGGCGATTCTGATCCGAAGTCGCCGGTCGAATCTGCACTTCGATTGGTTTTCCGGGCGCCACACCATTGTCGGCGCGAGCCTGGCGCACGGCAAGAATCGCCTCGCGCACCAGTTCGAAGTCCTGCGCGGCGGCCGATGGTCCGGCGTCACGACGCGTGGGCCACGATGCCCGCGCCAGAAATTCTCCATCCTGGTGCGTGGGCAGCTTCTGCCAGAGCGCCTCGGTCACGAATGGCACCACCGGATGCAACAGCCGCAGTGCACTGTCGAACGCGTGCACGAGCACCGCGCGCGCCACCTCGCGATCTGCCCCCGGGGCGTCGAGACGCGCCTTCACAGATTCCAAATACCAATCCGCCAGTTCGTTCCACACGAAGCGTCGTGCCGACTCGGCGTATTCGTTGAGCCGGAGTCCGGCGAATCGCTCGCTCTCGCGCCACGCGCGCTCATCGGGCGATGCGTGCGGCTCCGTTGGCCAGAGCGGACCAAGCGCACGATCACACTCGTCGATCGCCGCGTCGAGCCGCGACAGAATCCACTGATCGGCGAGCGTCAGCGACGACCGATCGAGGGCGTCGACGGCCTTGACTGGTTCCGTGCCCACCTTGTCGAGCAGAAAGCGCCCGATGTTCCACAGCTTCGTGCCGAAGTTGCGGCCTGTCGCGAACGATTTATCGATATCGCTCGGATCGAGAATCACGTCGGCGCCCATGCCCATGCCCGCAATGAGCGTCCAGCGCAGCGCGTCGGCACCATACAGCTTCACCACGTCCATCGGATCGATGCCGTTGCCGAGGGACTTCGACATCTTGCGATGCTGGGTGTCGCGCGCGGTGCCATGCAGATACACCGTATGGTACGGCGCGCGTCCCATGAACTCGTATCCGGCCATGATCATGCGCGCCACCCAGAAGAACAGAATCTCCGGGGCGGTCACGAGCGTGTCAGTCGGATAGAACGCTGCGAGGTCGGGCGACTGTTCGTTCGGCCAGCCGAGCGTGGAAATCGGCCAGAGCCACGACGAGAACCACGTGTCGAGCACGTCCTCGTCCTGACGCACCGCGCCGCCGCAATGCGGACACTCGGTCACGTCATCGCGGCTCACGATGATGTTGTTCGGTGACTCACACGCGTCGCAGTACCACACCGGCACGCGATGTCCCCACCACAACTGGCGCGAGATGTTCCAGTCGCGAATGTTGGTGAGCCAATTCACGTACACGGCTTCCCAGCGTTCGGGCAGCACGCGAATGGTGCCGTCGCGCACGCCCTGAAGGGCAGGGCGGGCGAGCGGCTCCATCTTCACGAACCATTGATCAGAAAGACGCGGCTCGACCACCGTGTCACACCGGTAGCAATGGCGCACCGCGTGTTGATGCACTTCCACTTTCTGTAGCGCGCCTGATTCGCCGAGCAGCTTGACGATCGCGTCGCGAGCTTGGAATCGGTCGAGCCCAGCGATCGACGACGGCACGCGACCACTAGCGTCTTCTCCCTCGGCCATCATGCCGTGCTCGTCGATCACCACCGGCATAGGCAGCGAGTGGCGACGACCCACTTCGAAGTCGTTCGCGTCGTGCGCGGGCGTGATCTTCACCACGCCGGTGCCGAAGGCGGGATCGGCGTAGGCGTCGGCGATTACCGGAATCGGTCGATCCACGATCGGTAGGCGCACGAACTTGCCCACGAGATCGCGATACCGATCGTCTTCCGGATTCACCGCCACCGCCACGTCGCCGAGCATCGTTTCAGGGCGCGTCGTTGCCACCACGACCGTGCGCGACGGATTGCCATCCACCGGATAGGCAATGTGGTACAGCTTGCCCGTCTCGTCCTGGAACTCCGCTTCCTCATCGCTCAATGACGTGAGACAGCGGGGACACCAGTGAATTACACGATGTCCGCGATACACCAGTCCGCGCTCGTACAGGCGCACGAATGCTTCGCGCACCGCCACCGACAACTCGGGCGACAGGGTGTACGCTGTGCGTGTCCAGTCGGCCGACGCGCCGATGGCGCGCAGCTGCTGGAGAATCACGCCGCCGGTTTCCTCGACGAACGCTTCGGTGCGTTTTACGAACGCTTCTCGACCGAGATCGAAGCGCGTCTTGCCTTCAGATGCGACGATCTTTTCGACGACGTTCTGCGTGGCGATTCCGGCGTGGTCGGTGCCGGGCACCCACAGTGCTTCCGCGCCACGCATGCGCGCCCAGCGAATGATCACGTCCTGAATCGAGTTGTTCAGGCCGTGCCCGACGTGCAGGATTGCCGTCACGTTTGGTGGCGGCATGACGATCGTGTAGGGCTCGCGCGCTCCGCCGACATGGACGGAGGCTTCGGTGTGCGCGTTGAAGCACCCAGCATCCATCCACGCTTGGTAGATCTCGGATTCCGTCGCAGCGAAGTCGAAACGATCGGGCAGGTCTGTCATAGTCGAGAAAGATAGCAAAAAAAGAAAAAACGGGCCGCGAGTATTCGCGGCCCGTGTCTTTTGCGGAAGTGACGCCGATCAGATTTCGGCGTCGAGCGGGTTCGCGACGTGGTCTGCTTTTGGTACGCCAGTTGGTGCGACGGGTCCGCCGCTCGCGCGATCACCGCGCAAGACGCTCTTGCTACGCGTCCGACGTTCGGCGGTTCCGTCGATGTCGTCGGCTGCGTTGCGAATGGCCTCGTCGGCGCTCTGCCACCGATTCTCGAGGGGGACGCGCGGGTCGGCATGACGATCGGCTTCGTCCGACGTACCCTGACGCCGGCGACCCGTTCCGACGGTGCCACCCTGCCAGCCGGTCTCGGTCAACGACGGGTCGCCGTCGCGGACGCGCTGCGCAGCTTCCTCGAAGCGACGTTCTTCGTCGCCGATCGCAATGCGATTCACGACCGTATCCACGCCCGGTACGCCGCGCGCGATGGTCACCGCGTGCTTCGACTCGCCCTCGTCCTCGACCCAACCGGCCAACTCGATGACGCCGTCGCCGATTGACCCAATGTCCACTGCGCGTTCGGAGAGAATCGGGTCGTTGCGGAACGCTTCGAGCACACGCTCCTCGAGCGACTCGTCGTAGTCTTCACCTTCGAATTCGTCTTCCTCGATGTCCTCGAATTCTTCCACATCCTCGTCGGCCGCATGGGCGCCGCGAAGCGTGTCGTCGGCCGGTCGCGCGCCGCGGCGGCGAAGCTTCGACGTCAGACCGTCGAGACCTCCGACGCGCTGCGCGACGAACATTCCAACCGCGAAGCCGGCCACGGCTCCAGCGAGAATTCCAAGGACCGTACCGGTGGATGACGACTCTTCGTCGCGATAACGGAACGGTGACATAGCGGGTGAGCCCTGTGGCGGAGGTTGTTGCAGAATGATAAGTTACGCTGATCCAGCGCGCGAGTGTCGCCTTCGCTCGCGGTGCAAGAAAAAGGCCACCTACAAGACATGATTGACCGTCCATCTGAAGCGACGCTCACGCTGACGCTCCCCGACGGATCCGAGCGCACCGTGGCGCCGGGAACCCTGCCGTCCGACGTCGTCCGATCGATCGGCGAACGGTTACTGCAGGCCGCCGTTGCAGTGGAAATCAACGGCACCATTCAGGACCTGGTTACTCCGCTCCGATCGGGCGGAAGCTTTCGGGTCCTCACCGACCGCGACGGTCGATCGCTGGACGTGCTGCGGCATTCCGCAGCCCACGTTCTCGCGACCGCCGTTCGACGTTTGCGTCCCGAAGCAAAGATCGGGTTCGGTCCGTCGATCGATGACGGCTTCTACTACGACTTCGAGGTCGAACAGCCCTTCACGCCCGAAGACCTCACCGCCTTCGAGAACGAGATGCGGCGAGTCGCGGCCGAGAAGTATCCGTTCGTCCGCGAAGAAGTGAGTCGCGCCGAAGCGCAGAAGCGTTTCGTCGACGATCCGCTCAAGCTCGAACGCCTCTCCGAACTCGGCGAGGACGAGATCATTTCGACGTACACGGACGGTCCGTTCATCGATCTGTGTCGCGGCCCGCACGTGCCCGACACTTCTCGGCTCAAGCACTTCAAGCTGACGCACACCGCCGGCGCCTATTGGCGCGGCGACTCGAAGCGTCAGATGCTGCAGCGCATCTACGGGACAGCCTTCTTCAAGAAAGAAGAGCTGGACGCGTACCTGCTCCGCATCGAAGAGGCGAAGAAGCGCGACCACCGCGTGGTCGGCAAGCAGCTCGACCTGTTCATGATGCATCCGTTCGCACCCGGCGCCGTGTTCTGGACGGAGCGGGGGACGGTGCTCTTCAACGCGCTCAACGACTTCATTCGCGAGCGTCAGCGCGACGACTTTCACGAGATCAAAACACCGCTCCTCTACAACAAGGCGCTGTGGGAAATCTCTGGGCATTGGGGCAAGTACAAGGAGAACATGTTTCTCGTCCTCGACAACGAGACGGGTGAGCACGACTTCTCGCTCAAGCCCATGAACTGTCCGTCGCACTACCTGCTGTATCAATCGAAGAAGCATTCATACCGCGAACTGCCGCTTCGCTACGTCACGTTCGACGTGTTGCATCGCAACGAGGTGACAGGCGCGCTGTCTGGGCTCACGCGTGTGCGTCAGTTTCAGCAGGACGACTGTCACGTTTTCCTGCGCGAGGATCAGATCAAGGACGAGGTGCATTTCCTCGTCAAGTTCATCCTCGAGTACTACCAGTCGTTCGGCCTCACGGCAAAGCTGAAATTTGCGACGCGCCCCGAAGTCCGCATCGGCACCGACGAGATGTGGGAAGGCGCCGAGTCGGCGCTGCGCGCTGCGCTCGAGTCGACCGGCATGGAGTACGAGCTGAAAGAGGGCGACGGCGCGTTTTACGGACCTAAGATCGACTTCGACGTAACCGATTCGATCGGACGTCCGTGGCAGCTCGGCACCATTCAGCTCGATTACAGCAATCCTGAGCGCTTCGACCTCACTTATGTCGGCGAGGACAACAGCGCGCACCGTCCCGTAATTATTCACCGCGCGGTGAGTGGGTCGCTCGAGCGCTTCATCGCGATTCTGATCGAGCACTTTGCCGGCGCGTTTCCGGTGTGGCTCGCACCAGAGCAGGTCCGCGTGCTGCCGATTACCGATGACTATCGTGAATACGCCGAGCAGGTTACCAAGCGTCTGCACGATGCGAACGTGCGCGTACATCTCGACGCGCGATCCGAAACACTCAAGTACCGCGTTGCCGAAGGCGCACGCATGAAGGTGCCGTACATGCTCGTCGTCGGAAGGCGCGAAGCGGAGCTCGGCACGGTCGCGGTGAACGTGCGCGGCGCGGGCAAGGAGCAAAAGCCGAACTCGGTGTTGCTTGATGAGTTCGTGTCGCGCGTCGTTGGCGAGAATTCATCGCGGACGCTCACACTGTCCGCGCACGCCGAGGTGGTTCCGGCCTAGAGTGGTGGTGCGCTGAGCACCGCCACCTCATCGCCGACCCGGATCTTTCCGGGTCGATCGTGTATCGCGTTTTGTCCGACGAAAACCGAGCCATCCGGTCCTCGTCGGTAGGTGGCGAGCGTCGCGAGTGGTTCCTTTCCTCGCGCCGCCGTCGTCTGATCGATCGTCGGGATAGCGCAGCGCGCGCACGGCTTCACAATCGAAAGCCGAACGCCGGACTCTCCGCCGACCTGAATCGTTCGCCACGAATCTTCTGCCCATGGTGCGCTGCCCTCGACGACCACGTTCGGGCGGAACCGATTCATCGGCAGCGCCGTTCCTCCGCGTGCAACGATGCGCCCATTCAACTCGGCGATCGACGACTCACCGATGACGAGCAGCGGAAAGCCGTCGGCCAGACCCACCTGGCGGCCGTCTGGATTGAAGGTGCGATCGGCGATGCGCACTGAGTCGTCGGGAAAATAGACGACGCGGCACGGCGCTTCGAGAACGTCGCTGAACCACGCATCGCTTTCAGCGCCCACGGGCACGACCTCGACTTCGTCGTCCCAAATCGTCGCCGTGATTCGCTCGGCGCTCGGATCGACGTTTGGCACGACATATCTGGACTGATGCGGTGCACGCACCGCAAGACGGCCATCGACCACCTCGGTCGTCACGAGTGCCAATCGGTGACGCTCGCGCTGCGAGATGAAACGACCGTCGGCATCGATCAACATCCACCGTCGGTCGAAGCGTGGGCCGAGGTCGTCGAGCTCCATCGCGTCGATCTCGATCCCGGCGGCAGATTTGAGCGGATAGAACCACAGACCAGAAACACGAATCACGCGATCAACCTCGGGGTGACCGGCCGCTCCCGCAGCATCTGGAGCGGACCTTCATTCGAGTGGTGCGAGAGCCAATCGAATGAAGATAGCCGAACCCGTGATGTTCGATCGCTAGTCGGCGCGAATGGCAGTCATCGGATCGACGGCGAGTGCGCGACGAGTCGGGACGATGCACGCCACCACCGCGGCACCGAGCAGCACGACCACGGCTGCGATGAACGACACGAAGTCGGAGCGTGCAACCCCGTACAGCTGACTCTCGATCAACTTTGTTCCCCATGCCGCGGTGGCGATTCCGATGATCGCGCCAACGATCGCGACCACGACTCCACCCACGATCACGGTGCGCGCGATGCGACCACGTGTTGCGCCGAGTGCCACGCGAATTCCGATCTCGCGCGTCTTTTCTGCGACAGCATATGCCATCACGCCGTACAGCCCGATCGCCGCGAGTGCCAACGCGAGTACGGTAAACACGGTGAGCAGCAACATCACGAAGCGCGGTGCGGCGATCGACTGCGCGATTGAATGTTCGACACTCAGCACTTCCGGCGTGAGTTGAGCATCGATCGAGTGAACGAGCGATTGCACTGGTGTGAGTGGATTCGCTGTGCCTTCCGTTCGCAGCAGGATCGCGCTGGCGTTGCTGTCCGCTGCGGCAGTGTACAGGTACGGCGACGACGATTCGCTCATCGGCCCCGATGTGGCTGCATTTTCCGCGACGCCGACGATCGTCAACCAGGGAGCTGAACTCTGCTTCTGGACGACACGGAGTTTGTGCCCAACAGCCGACGCCGTGCCCCAGTGCTTTCTTGCAAAACCGGCGTTGATGATCACCTGATTCGCGCCCGCCGAGGTGTCGGTGAACGTCGTGCCCTGCACGAGTCGAATACCCATCGTCGAGAAGTACCCGCTCCCGATCTGGTTCACGTCGTTGAACGACGTGGCGTCCTTGGTGGACGGTGTCTCGCCCTCGATTTCCAAACGACCGACGCTGAACGACCGCCACGATGGAGGTGTGGATGCGAGGGCGACAGACTTCACGCCGGGCATCGACGCCAATCGCGTCGCGACGGTGCGCAGTAGATCACCCTTGGCCGCGGCGTTTCCGTAGCGCTGCTTTGCTCCGGACAGGTTGAGTGTGTACAGCCCCTTTGCCTGAAAGCCGAGGTCTGCGTTTTGAAGATTGATGACGCTCCGCACGAGCATGGTCGCGCCAACAACGAGTGTTGCCGATAGCGCCATCTCGCTCACGACGAGCAACGTGCGCGTGCGCGACCGTCCACCGGCGACGCGCGTGTTGCCCGACTTGAGCGACTCGTTCGCAGAATGACGGCCCGACTGCACTGCGCCAAGCAGTCCAAACGCGATTCCCGTAACGACAGCGACGATTGCTGCGATGGCGAGCGTCGTGCCGTCGAGATGCGCGCGCTCGAGCGTTGATAGCGACGGTGGGCGAAGTGCGACGAGCGTTTTCAGTCCCAGCCATCCGACAAGCACTCCAATCGCTGTGCCTGTGACGGCGAGCAGCACGCTCTCGGTAAGCAGTTGTCGGAATACACGCCCGCGCCCTGCTCCCAACGCCGCGCGGATCGCGAGCTCGCGACGACGGCTCGAGGAACGCGCCATGAGCAAATGCGCAACATTCGCGCAGGCGATGAGCAGGACCAATCCCACGGCGAACGACAGCATCACCAGCGAGTCGCGATACGGTAGTCGTCGCGACGGTGGCATCGCGACCGCTTGGAAGGGAATGGTGTTCCCGCTGAACCCGGCCGAGCGGGCGAACAGCGAGTCGAGCTCGCGCGCGGCTCCCTCGGCGTTCACGCCCGGGCGCATTCGTCCGATCACCATCATTCCGGCTTTATCGTCGCGAAGATCCAGCGGCAACCACACGTCGCGCACCGGGCTGCCGATCAGCGGCCATTGCAACGACGCCGGCAGCACACCGACGACGGTGTACAGCGAATCATTGAGCGTGATTGCCTTACCAATCACTTTCGCGTCGGCGCCGAAGCGACTGCGCCACAGTCCTTCACCAAGCATTGCGACTCGCCCGCCTACCGCGACGTCGCTCGCGTCGAACATTCGGCCGAGAATTGGTCGCTGTGCGGCGAACGTCGGAAAGGTCGGCTCGATGCGCCCAACATTCAGCGTGGCAGGGTTGCCAGTCGTGCGCATGTCCATCTCCGAGCCCGAGTATCCTTCGAGCGCTTCGAAGCTGCGCGAACCCTGCTTCCACGCTCGAACCACCGGTGCCGACGGCGTGATCGTCACGAAAATACCCGTGTTGTTTCCGATCGTTGGCTGCTGGTACACGAACGCCAGGCGACTGCCGCCAGGGTAGGGAAGCATGTGCAGCATCAAGCTGCTCACGACGCTGAACACCGCCGTGCTTGCGCCCACGCCAAGGGCGAGCGTCAGCATCGTTATCGCGGTCCATCCTTTCTGTCGTCGCAGCGTTCGAAGTGCGAAGGCGAGATCCTGGCGAAGATCGGCGATGTATTCCGCGCGTTGCATTCGTTGTTCCCGGTGGCGCGCAGCGTCGAGCAGCCGCGCTTTGGATTCGGTGAGTGGGCCAAATCGGCGAACGGCTTCATTGAGCGCCTCGTCTGGCGACGCCCCGTTGGCGACGAGCTGCTCGGCGCGGAGTGCGAGGTGGAGCTTGATCTCCTCTTCGACGTCGCGCTCCCACGTGCGCCGTCCGCCGCCAATGATGCGGAACGCGCGGCGAATACCGTCGCGAATCACGGTGTTGCCGTTGCGGGCTGAGGTTCGCCCGCAGTCGTGAGGATGGTGGTCACGGTTCCGGCGTACTGCATCCAGTTCTGCGTTTCCGCAGCGAGGTGCGCGCGGCCGGGTGTGGTGATCGAGTAGTACCGCGCGCGCCGGTTGTTCGCAGTCACGCCCCAGTCGGCCTTGAGCAGTCCACGCTCTTCCAGTCGATACACAGCCTGATAGAGCGCCGAATCCTCGAGATCGAGCGAGCTATTGCCGGCGCGTTCGAGCCACGAGACGATTTCGAAGCCGTGCATCGGCGTCCAGCTGAGGGCGCGGAGCACGAGCAGGTCGAGTGTGCCTTTGAGGAGAGGAAGTCGCGAGGCGCTCATCCGAGATGTTCCATTAAGAGTCTGGATAGAACATCTATTCGGACGCATTGGCTGTCAACGGCCGAGTTGCGAAACCGTCCATTCGATTGTATACAGTGGCTACCTCTCTCCGGAGTCAGCCGTTGCGCGCCCGATTGCTCGGTAGTGCGGCCGTTCTCTGTGGTCTGCTCGCCGTGTTCGCTCGATCGACTGCTGCGCAAACGCCCGACACCGCGCGCGTTCCGACCGGACGCTTCCTCGGACACATCATCAGTTCGATCGACAGCACACCCGTTGGAAGCGCGGACGTCCGACTTCTCTTCGTCGACAGCAGCCGCGCCGTTCGCACACGGCGTGGCGGGGATTCGCTCGAGGTCTTCATCGACAGCACGCGAACCCGATTGGTCGTCAGCGATTCCACCGGCGGCTTCATCGTTCGGCGGCTGCTCGAAGGGAAGTATCTCCTGCAGATCCGCCGCATCGGCTTCGCGCCGCTCGAAGGCGTGGTGTCGGCCGATACCGGCGCCATTGGTGACGTATTCCCGATGGACCCGACGTCGCGACTGCTCTCGAAAGTCGTGATCACCGAAATGTCGGTCGATCGCGTATCGAAGAAACTCAACCGAGTCGGCTACCTCGACCGAGTGCACTCGGGATTGTCCGGTGACTTCATCGATCGCGCAGAGATCATGAAGCTGCATCGCGACAAGCTGGAAGACCTTCTTTCGCGATACGGCATCCATAGCGGCGACGTGATGATGGACCGCATGCCGCTCGACTACGAAGACGTTCGCGACTATCCGGCCGATCTCGTGGTAGGAATCGAGATCTATCGTCGTGGGCGACCGACCGAATTCAACATGACGCGCAGCGGACCCGGCGCGCTTGCCCCGGGCGGCCAAACGAGCGCCGCGCGACCGCTCATCGTGGTCTGGACCTTCATTCCCTGAGATAGCGAAACCGGCTCCCCGGGTCTCCCCGGCGACCTTAGCTTTCGAGGTGCGGCGACAGAGGTTCCCAGGCCGCAGGACATCCGACTCGGAGCTCGAGCCACAATGACGGATACATCGCGGCAGGCCGTGATCGTTTCGGCCGCACGTACGCCAATTGGAAAATTTCTCGGCGCGCTCGCGCCGCTGACCGCGCCGGAGCTTGGCGCCGTCGCCATTCGCGCCGCGGTGCAGCGCGCTGGCATCGATCCGCAAACGATCGAAGAAGTGATCATGGGCAACGTGATTCAGGGCGGCGTTGGCCAGGCGCCGGCGCGTCAGGCCGCGCTGAAGTCGGGCATTCCCGCCACGGTGTCGGCGCTCACGATCAACAAGGTGTGCGGCTCGGGTCTCAAAGCAGTGATGCTCGCCGCGCAGTCCATCAAGGCTGGCGATCGTCAGGTCGTCGTGGCCGGCGGACAGGAGTCGATGTCCAACGCGCCCTATTACAACTATGGAATGCGCGGCGGCGTGAAGCTCGGCGATCAGATGCTCGTCGATGGCATGATCAAGGACGGTCTCTGGTGCGCCTTCTGCGACGTGCACATGGGCGGCCACGCCGAATACACGGCGAAGAAGGCGGGCGTCACGCGACAGGCGCAGGACGAATTCGCGGCGAAGTCCCACGCGAAAGCGATCGCCGCGATGGACGCGGGCAAGTTAAAGGATGAAATCGCGCCGGTGCTCATTGCCGGGCGCAAAGGTCCTACGACCGTCGACACCGACGAAGGTCCGCGTAAAGACACCACGGCCGATACGCTCGGCAAACTCCGCCCTGCGTTCCCGAGCAAGGAAGGGAAGAACGACGATCTCACCGTCACCGCGGGCAATGCGTCGAGCCTCAACGACGGCGCGTCAGCGCTCGTCGTGACGTCGGAGGAATTCGCTCTCGCGCACGGGCTGACCATTCTCGCGCGCATCGACGCGTACGCCACGGGCGCCACCGAGCCGCAGGATCTCTTCTTCGCGCCGATTCAGGCTGTTCAGAATTTGATGAAGAAGAGCGGCACGACCATCGCCGACTACGATCTCATCGAAGCGAATGAAGCGTTCGCGTCGCAGGCGCTCGCCGATGGCGCTGGTCTCGACTGGAATTGGGATCGCGTCAATGTGAACGGCGGCGCAATTGCCCTCGGTCATCCGATCGGCGCGAGTGGCGCCCGCGTGCTCACGACGTTGCTGTATGCGTTGAAGGATCGTGGTGCGCAGCGCGGACTCGCCACGCTGTGCTTGGGCGGCGGTGACGCCGTCGCACTCAGTGTGTCCCGAGTGAACTGACAATGACGACACTCGCTCAATCCGCCTCGCGTTCGTCGCGAATCACCGCAGTCGGTGTGGTTGGCTTTGCCGCAGCGGTTGCTGCGGCATCGCAGATCGCGATTCCGCTGCCGTTCACGCCGGTGCCGGTCACGCTGCAGCCGATGCTCGTGATTCTTGCCGGCATGTGGCTCGGTCCCGCTGCAGGCGCTGCGAGCATGGTGCTGTATCTCGCCGCGGGAGCGGCAGGACTGCCGGTCTTCACGCCAATGGGTGCGCCCGGCATCGCGCGCTTCTTCGGGCCCACGGGCGGCTATCTCTTGGCGTATCCTGCCGCAGCAGTCGTCGCTGGCGCGTTATCGCGACGCGCGACGAGTCTGACCGGTCGTACGCTGGCCGGTGTGGCTGGAATCGCGGTGATCTTCCTCGGCGGTATTGCGCAGCTCTCGGTGCTGTCTGGCAGCGTTAGTCGCGCAGTGCAACTCGGCGTCACGCCCTTTGCCGCGCTGGATCTGATCAAGGCGTGGCTTGCCGCGGTGATCACCACTCCGCGGTCGGTCAAGCGCGACGCTTGAACCTTCAGCCACTCTTCATCTCGGAAGTAGGGGCGATTCGCGCACCGTGGCGAATCGCCCTGTTTTGTCTTGTATGTATCGCGTCGCTGATCGTCTCGGCGGTAATCGTCGGACCGATCATCACGCTGCTCTTCGACCTCATTGGCGTTCGAGGCGTGAGCAACCAGTCGTGGGTCGAGGCAATTGGTTTGCTCGGCGGAACGGCGGTCATGCTTCGAATGATCGACAAGCGTCCGTGGAGCGACGTCTGGCTCGACGGCGCCGCGGCGAAACCGCGATTGCTCGTCCTCGGTTTCCTGATCGGAGCCGCGTGCATTGGCCTGCCAATCCTCGGGCTCATTGCGGGCGGGTGGCTTCGCGAGATGACGAGCGGCGGCGGGTCGTGGTGGGGCGCGATGCTTCGAATCACGCTGGTGCTTCTGCCCGCTGCCTTGCTCGAAGAGCTCATGACTCGCGGCTACATCCTGGCCGTGTTGCGCGATTGGTGGGGTTGGAAATGGGCGATTTTCGCCACGAGCGTGGGCTTCGGATTACTCCACCTGGCGAACAACGGCGCAACGGCTGAGTCGGTTGGGCTGGTGACGCTGGCGGGTGTTTTCCTCGCGACCGTGCTATACGCCACACGCAGTCTCTACGCCGCGTGGATGGCCCATTTCGCATGGAACTGGATGATGGCGGCCGTGTTTCACGCGTCGGTGAGCGGTTACCCGTTCGAGGCTCCCTCGTACCGTTATGTTGATGCGGGGCCCGATTGGGCAACCGGGGGCGACTGGGGACCAGAAGGTGGAATTCCAGCCGCGCTCGGTATGGGTGCCGGCATCGCCCTGCTTTATCGTTCTAAGCGAACGCGACAACCAACGTCGAACGGCGCGCCGTCACAGCAGTCGTAACGCGCGACGAACGACCAACGACGACTACACGACCGACCGGGAGAGAGCGCAATGGCCGAACGAGTGGCCGTGATCGGTGCAGGACAGATGGGCAATGGCATCGCGCACGTATTTGCCCAGAGTGGTTTCGACGTGACGATGATCGACGTGTCGGCCGACGCGTTAGAGCGCGGCAAGGGCACGATCGCCGGCAATCTCGATCGACAGATCAAGAAGGGAACGCTTCAGGCAGCTGACAAGGACGCCATCCTCGGTCGTGTGGGGACAGCGCAATCGCTTGCCGCAGCGAAAGACGCGTCGCTCATCATCGAAGCCGCGACGGAAAATCGCGATCTGAAGTTCAAGATCTTCGCCGAGCTCGATGCGTTGGCGAATCCGAACGCGATTCTCGCCACGAACACGAGTTCCATCTCGATTACCGACATCGCGGCGCGCACGAAACGTCCCGAGCAGGTGATCGGGATGCACTTCATGAATCCCGTGCCGGTCATGCAACTCGTCGAAGTCATTCGCGGCCTGGCCACGTCTGACGCGACGACCGCGCTCGTTCTCGAGCTCAGCAAGTCGGTCGGCAAGACGCCCGTCGAAGTGCAGGACTATCCGGGCTTCGTCGCCAACCGAATTCTCATGCCGATGATCAATGAGGCGATCTACTGTCTCATGGAAGGCGTTGGCACGGCCGAGGCGATCGACACGGTGATGAAGCTCGGGATGAATCACCCGATGGGGCCACTCGCCCTCGCCGATCTCATTGGCCTCGACACCTGCCTGGCGATTCTCGACGTGCTGCACGACGGACTCGGTGACCCGAAGTACCGCGCCTGCCCGTTGCTGCGAAAGTACGTTGCCGCTGGTTGGCTCGGTCGCAAAACGAAGCGCGGCTTCTATGCCTACTAGCCGGCCAGTTCCTCCCGCCGCCTGCCTCTCACTTTCCGCTTCGCGCTAAATGTCCTGGGCGCTCACCCCACTCACCGAAGAGCAGCGCGCAATTCAGACCGTCGCGCGCGAGTTTGCCGCGGCGGAGATTGCGCCGCACTCTGAACGGTGGGATCGCGATGCGTTCTTCGAACCGAGCCTCGTCGGCAAGCTTGGACAGCTCGGCTTCCTCGGCATGATGATCCCCGAGCAGTACGACGGTCTGGGGCTCGAGACGCTCACGTACCTCGTGGCGCTCGAGGAGATTGCCACCGTCGACGCGTCGGTCGCCGTCATGCTGTCGGTGCACAACTCGCTGCCGACGCAGATGCTGCTCAAGTGGGGATCAGAGAAGCAGAAAGAGTGTTTTCTCAAGCCAATGGCGCGCGGCGAACTGCTGGGCGCCTTTGCGCTATCTGAGCCTGAAGCTGGGTCTGACGCCGCGTCGCTCAGCACGCAGGCCGTGCGGGACGGCGACGATTGGATTCTGAACGGCACGAAAGCCTGGGTATCGAGCGGCACGAAGGGCGAAGTGATTCTCGCCATGGCTCGCACAGATTCCCCCGACGATCGTCGCGGCGCCCGCGGCATCAGCGCGTTCATCATCACGCCGGACCTTCCGGGGTTCAGCGTTGGAAAGAAGGAAGACAAGATGGGCCTCCGCGCGTCGCCGACGGTGCAGTTGCACTTCTCCGACATGCGCGTTCCCGGCGACCGCCTGCTCGGTCAGCCAGGCAGCGGATTCATTTACGCAATGCAGTCGCTCGACAATGGCCGGCTTGGTATTGCGGCGCAGTCCGTCGGCATCGCCGAAGCAGCGCTGCGTGCTGCCGCTGCATACGCAGCCGAGCGAAAGCAATTTGGAAGGCCGATCAAAGAATTTCAGGCCATGCAGTTCAAGCTGGCCGACATGGCAACGCGTGTCGCGTCGGCGCGCGCGCTGCTGCACGCCGCCGCGACCGCCAAGGATCGCGGCGAGAAGATCACGCAATTCAGTTCCATGGCCAAGTTGCTCGCCAGCGAAACGGCCATGTGGGTGACGACGCAGGCGATTCAGATATTCGGCGGCTACGGCTACGTGAAGGACTATCCCGTCGAGCGCCTGTTCCGCGACGCGAAGGTGACCGAGATCTACGAGGGCACTTCGGAAATTCAGCGCATCGTCATCGCGCGAGAGCTGTACTCACACACGTAATTCCGCTCGCGCAGTTGCAGTTCCCAAGACCTGAGACCAGAGACCTGAGACCTCTTTAATGAAACTCTTTGACACGATCGCCTCCATGGGGCACGAGCAACTCGTGCTCTGTCAGGATTCGGCGTCTGGATATCGCGGGATCATCGCCGTGCACAGCACGGTTCTCGGCCCCGCCCTCGGCGGTACGCGTTTTTGGAATTACGCTACCGACGAAGAAGCCATCGTCGACGCGCTGCGTCTCGCGCGAGGCATGACATACAAGAATGCCGTCGCTGGTTTGAACCTTGGCGGTGGCAAGTCGGTGATCATCGGCAACAACAAAACGGCCGATCGCGAAATGATCTTCCGCGCGCATGGCCGCTTCGTCGAAAGCCTCGGTGGTCGGTACATCACCGCCGAAGACGTCGGCACGAGCACGGCGGACATGGACTACGTCCACATGGAGACGGACTACGTCAGCGGTCTCGCTGGTCGGTCGGGCGACCCGTCGCCTGTGACCGCGCACGGCGTGTTCCGTGCGATCCAGGCGTCGGCTCGTGAGCGGTGGGGATCGGACGATCTCACGAACAAGACAGTCGGTCTTCAAGGCTGCGGGCACGTCGGCTACTACCTCGCCAAGGAGTTGCACGAGGCGGGCGCGAAGCTGATCGTCAGCGACATCGACGCTGAGCGAGTGAAGCGCGTGTCGAGCGAATTCGGTGCACGCGCCGTCGGCTCGGAAGAGATTTACGGCGTACAGGCGGATATCTTCGCGCCGTGCGCGCTCGGTGCGATCATCAACGATCGTACGATTCCGCAGCTCAAGTGCGAGATCGTTGCTGGTGCGGCGAACAACCAGCTCCTCGAAGAACGTCACGGCGACGAACTCGAGAAGCGCAACATCCTGTACGCGCCAGATTACGTTGCCAACGCCGGTGGCGTGATCAACGTCTACAGCGAACTCGCTGGTTGGACGTCGGCGCGGTCGTTCCGCAAGGCTGACGAGATCTACGACACGATTCGCAAGGTGTTCGAGATCGCCCGGACCGAGAAGATCCCGACCTATCTCGCCGCCGACCGTTTGGCCGAGCAGCGTATTCAGGCGGTTGGCTCGATGGTCCGCACGTGGCCGCAGTGGCCGAACAAATGAGCGAGAGAATTCTGATTGCGTCGGACCATGCAGGGTTCGAGCTGAAAGAAAAGCTCGAGCGTGCGTTGACGAAGCTTGGTTATGTCGTTGAAGATCTGGGCACGAACAGCGAGGAGTCGACGGACTACGCCGACTACGCGCATCCGCTCGCTCGGCGCGTCTCCGATGGAGATGCGCCGCGCGGTGTGTTGCTCTGTGGCACCGGACTCGGCATGAGCTATACGGCCAACCGCTATCCGCGCGTGCGGGCGGCCGTGGCGTGGAGTCCCGAGGTTGCCAAGCTGTCTCGCGAGCACAACGACGCGAACGTACTCGTCCTTCCCGCACGCTTCGTGTCGGAAGAGCAGGGGATGAGTATTCTCAATACGTGGTTGGAAACACCCTTCGAGGGCGGGCGGCATGCCCGTCGCGTCGAGAAGATCGAAACCCAGGATGCCCCGCAATGAGTGATTGGACGAAGCACAGCTTGTGTTCGCCCGGCAATGCGCTGCGCGAAACCGATCCCGATATCGCGTCGCTGATCGAGGAAGAAACGCGACGACAAAAGGACGGACTCGAGCTGATTGCCAGCGAGAACTTCGTCTCTCCGGCTGTACTCGAGGCGATGGGTTCGCCCCTCACCAACAAGTACGCTGAGGGATTGCCGGGCAAGCGCTACTACGGCGGCTGTGAGGTCGTCGACAAGGTCGAGCAGTTGGCGATCGATCGCGCCAAGCAACTATTCGGCGCGGATCACGCCAACGTGCAGCCGCATTCCGGTGCGCAGGCGAACTATGCCGCGATGACGCCCTTTCTCAAACCGGGCGACACGTTCCTCGGGATGGATCTATCGAACGGCGGACATCTCACGCACGGCTCGCCGGTGAACTTCTCCGGCATGTTGTACAAGGCCGTGTCGTACGGCGTGACCGACGAGGGCCTCATCGACTACGATGACGTTCGTCGAAAGGCGCGCGAGCATCGCCCGAAGTTGGTACTTGCTGGCTACAGCGCATACTCACGCGTAGTCGACTTCGCCGCGTTTGCTGAAGTCGCAAAGGAAATCGGCGCGATCTTCATGGTCGACATGGCGCACTTTGCGGGGCTCGTCGCCGGCGGTGTCTATCCGTCGCCGATTCCTCATGCCGATGTCGTGACGACGACGACGCACAAAACGCTGCGTGGTCCACGCGGTGGCTTGATCCTGTGCAAGGCCGAACACGCGAAGGCGATCGACAAGTCGGTGTTCCCTGGCAGTCAGGGTGGGCCGCTCGAGCACATCATCGCTGCCAAGGCAGTGTGCTTCAAGGAGGCACTCGATCCGTCGTTCAAGGCGTACGCTCAGCGCATCATCGACAACGCACGCGCACTCGCGGCGGCACTCGTGTCGCACGGCTTCGAGATCGTCTCAGGTGGAACGGACAATCACCTGATGCTGGTCGACCTCCGCAACCGCGGACTCACTGGCAAGATCGCGCAATCCGCGCTCGACGAGGCGGCTATCACGGTGAACAAGAACACGGTGCCCAAGGAAACGCAGTCGCCATTCGTGACGAGCGGAATTCGCGTCGGCACGCCGGCTGTGACAACGCGTGGAATGGGACCGGCCGAGATGGCGCGTATCGCCGCGTTGATCGATCGGGTGTTGGCCAAGCCCGAAGATCAGAGCGTCCTGTCGAGCGTGCGCGGCGAGGTCGTTGCTCTCGCTCGCGCGTTCCCGCTTTACTCCTGAACCGCGACGGCGACCGGTAGTCGTCGAACCACGGACGCGACGCACTGCTCCGCCAGATCGCGCGTGGTGTAGCAGCAGAGGTCGATGTCGGCTCGCCGCCACTGCCAGTCTTCAGGACTGGTGGCGTGCGGCTGCAGCACGTGCTCGAGCGCCGGCATCGCGTTGCGTGGATCGGCTGGCGCGTGCTGCTCGCCAAGTTGTCCGCTCCACTCGATGACGAGCAGTTGGCCGTCGGCAATCGAATTTGATCGGCCGCGAATCCACGAAAAGCTCAGGCCAACCGGTCCGATCTGAACGGTGTATCGGTCCGGTGTACGGCGCACGTTTGCCGCGAGACCTGCCGGGAGCGTTCCCGGTGTTTCGCACAGACGGAGCACTGCCGCCGAGAGGGAATCGAGCTCGCGGTTGATCAGTGTGAGTGCGCGCTGCGACGTGAGGAACGTGGTGCGGGCCCGTGCGCGCTGTTCATCATCCGCAGCTCGTGCAGCGATGAACGCGTCCGTCATGCGTTTGGGCGTTCCACCGGCTTCGTCGACCGCATCGATGATTGCATCGATCACGGCGCCGCCCGTAGGCGATCCCGATGAATGAACGATCGTGCCCTTGAGCCATGCTGGCGGCGCCGACGGATCGAGCGGAACGATCAGCACGTCTTTGCGCTTCAGCTTCCCGATGCGAGCCTTGACGGCTGCGGCTTCCGGTTCGCTGGAGGGCGTCGTTCCCCATAGTCGCTGATACAGCACGACGAGAACGCGCGAATCCTTCTCGATTGCTTTTTCGATTGCGGCGTCGTCGGTGCGCGGCCCGTCTTTGGCTCTGGGGACCGTGAACACCGGCTTTGACAAGCGCTGCTCGAGCCGCCGTTTGAGTTCGGTCACGGCGAGCGCGTCGAAGTCTGCGGCTGACACTGCAACGTCGTACTTAAAGGCGCGCTTCATCTCACCGTCGGGACCGAAGGATATGAAAAGCGCCGCAACAGACCGAGCGGCGCGCGCTGGTAAGGTTGAGCCTCGTCCGATAATCTAGCAGACACCACGGCACGGCGCCTGCCCCTCGGGTCCTTTGGGGGAGTTGTGGCGCGGGCGCCACATCATCATTTTCTTGACGTCGGCGGGTTGGGAGTGGGTTTCCGCCGTGTTTACACCCCAGTATTCGAGGCGGCGCGTGGCGGAGTTGGCATTTCGCGATGGGATCATGGACCGAATTCGGCTCCGAGAGCCGCGGTTCGACGAGCGCGCGTATCTCTTCGTGCTCTCGGCCCTCGAATACTGCCAACAGCGCCTCGAAGAGCGTCGTCACATCACGGGCAAGGAGCTCGCGCTGGCCTGCCGAGATCTCGCGCTCGATCGGTTTGGCGTCATGGCCGGCTTGGTGCTCGAGCACTGGGGCCTTCGATGCAGCGCCGACATCGGTGATGTCGTGTTTACACTGGTCGAATTGGAGTTGTTGATGAGCCAACCCACCGACACTCGCGAAGAATTCGCCGACGTATTCGACTTCGATCAGGCGTTTCAGCGCGAGTACCCGTGGTCGGGGGCTCTTACAGTTTCCTAAAAAATTCGATCGCAAAGTGTAGTCGCAGCGACGGTCTCGCTGCGGCGGTCGACGTGGTGACGGGAGGTGGGGTACATGGACAAAGCGATCGAGTGGCCCGAGTGCCGAAAGTGTCATACAGGGGCTCTACTGCCGCTGAGCGACTACGGTCGCGACGGAGCGCCAATTACGTACAAGGCGTGGGCGTGTAGCAACCCGGAATGCGGTTTCAATATCCGAATCGACAACGGCGAATTGAGTTACGGTCGCACCGTCGGCACATCGCAGAAATAGTCGATCCACCACCGCGCCATATGCGTCCCCTCATTCGCGTCGTCACCAGCTCGGAGTCGGCGGCGCGTGACGCATCGGCCATCGCTGCGGGCGTACCTTCGCGAGCACTGATGCAGCGCGCCGGTGCTGCCGCTGCCGCGGAGATCGCACTCCGGTTTCGTGAAAAGCTCGGTGAGGGCGTTCTCGTGTTGGCCGGTCCGGGAAACAATGGCGGCGACGCGTGGGTCGTCGCGCGCGCGCTGGCGGTCCTCGGCGCTCGCGTGCGAGTCATCGAGCCCGTCGCGGCGAAAACGCCTGACGCCATTGCCGAACGATCGCTCGCGTTAAGCGTCATCGACGCGGCAAGTGTCGTCACAGGGCCGGTCCCAAGCGACCTCGATCGTGGCGAGGGAATCGTCATCGACGGCTTACTCGGCACCGGCGGAAGCGGGAACCCCCGCGGGACGATCGCGGATGCAATCGATCGCGCCAATGCGATGCAGCGTCGTGGAGCGACGATGGTGGCGCTCGACGTCGCGAGTGGCCTCGATGCCACGACCGGCATTGCGGCGACGTGCGCGATCGCCGCTGACCTCACGCTCACCTTCGCGACGGTGAAACGCGGGCATACGATGGATCGCCAAGCGAGCGGGCACGTCGTCGTGCTCGACATCGGACTCGATGGCCACGCATCGCTCGAGGACGGCGCCCCTCTGCTCGTCGATGAAAGCTGGGTGGCGTCGCAACTTCCGTCGATTCCGGCGAGTGCTCATAAGGGAACTCGAAAGAAACTTGCCATCGTTGGCGGCGCGAAAGGAATGGCTGGCGCGACCGTGCTTGCGGCGCGTGCGGCACTGCGCAGTGGCATTGGCATGGTCAAGATCGTGGCGTCGGACGACAGCTTTCCGGTCATCCAAGAGAGTGAGCCTGCGGCACTGGCAGCACCCTGGCCGCGCGACGACGAGACCTTTAGACGCGAAGTCACGTCGTGGGCCGATTGTGTCGTCATCGGCCCAGGACTCGGTCGCTCTGACGCGAGTCGCGAGTTGCTAGAACGCTCACTCCGTGGCTGGAACGGCCCGACCGTAATCGATGCCGACGGACTCACGCTGTTCGAGGGTCGAGTCGCCGAATTCGCGACGTTGCTCGGCAACCGCGCCGCCCTCATCACGCCGCACCCGGCGGAGTTCGGTCGACTCTCGGGTCAGACCGTCGACGAAGTACTCGCGTCGCGGTTCGATGCCGGACAGCAACTCGCGCGACAGCTGGGCGCGGCGGTGCTGCTCAAGGGAACTCCAACCGTCATTTCGAGTGTCGACGGACGCCGGCTAGTCAGCGCGGCAGGAACGGCGGCACTCGCGACGGCAGGTAGCGGCGATGTGCTGAGTGGCATCGCCGGCACTCTGCTCGCCCAGCTCGATGATGCGTTCGTTGCCGGCGCGATCGCCGCGTGGATTCATGGCCGCGCCGCGGAACGAATTCCAACCTCGGGCGGCGGCGTTCGCGGGATTTCACTCGACGACGTCGTGTCGGAGCTGCGCGATAGCTGGAGCTTCGATCGCCGAGTTGGGCGATATCCGGTGCTCGGCGAACTCGCGGATCTCGCGTCGCCCTCATGACAGGCAACTCGTCGCTCGGTCCGGGCGTTGAATTCGACGCCATTCGGCGAATGCTCGCCACCTGGGGGCCGCGCGCTGTTGGTATTGGCGACGATGCAGCGGTGGTGCAGATCCCGCGCGGCGACGCGGTGATCGCCAGCGTAGACGCCGCGATAGAGAATCGTCATTTCAAAGCTGACTGGCTTTCGCCGCGTGAGATTGGGTATCGCGCTGTCGCTGCCGCACTCAGCGACCTTGCCGCGATGGCCGCGCGCCCGCTCGGCATCCTCGTGGCGATGGCGGTTCCGACTCACTGGCGCGAACACCTCGACGAGATGGCGACGGGTATTGGCGACGTTGTTGAATTGGCGGGCACGCACATCCTCGGCGGCAATCTCACCGATGGCAGCGAGCTATCGATCACGACGACCGCGTTCGGTACTGCACTCGCGCCGCTGATGCGCGGCGGCGCCAAGCCCGGTGACTCTGTATACGTGACAGGCCGGCTCGGCGGACCGGCGAGCGCCGTTCGCTGTTTGTTGGCTGCGGAGACACCGGGCGCGTTTCGCGAAAGGTTCGCGCATCCGGTGCCGCGGCTGCTCGAGGCGCGATGGCTCGCCGATCATGGCGCGTCTTCCGCGATCGATATCTCGGACGGGCTCCTGGCCGACGCTCGCCACGTGGCCCATGCGAGTGGAGTGACCATCGAGATCTTCGGTAGCGATATTCCATGCGTGAACGGCGTTGCCGCGGACGTCGCAGCCACGAGCGGGGAAGAGTACGAGCTGCTAGTTACGTCGTCGACGCCTTTCGATGTCGCAACGTTCGAGGCGCGCTTTCAGTTGCCGCTCACACGGATCGGACGTGTGCTCAGTGGAACGCCGGGCACGGTCGACGTTCGCGGAATTGCCGTGGCCAACGCCCGCGGCCACGATCATTTTTCTCGGTAATGCGTACTCTCTTTGTTGCCGTGGTCGCGTCGATAATGACGCTGCTGCTCGGGCCGGTCGTGGTCGTTGCTCGCCTTATCCGTATCCCGCAGGCGGCGAATTCGATCTACGCTCGCTGTATTCGCCTCTGGGCCCGCGCGATCAACCGCGCCGCAGGCGTGCGCGTGCGCGTCCATGGTCGAGAGCATTTGGTACAGCCTCACGGGGCGGTTTTCATTGCCAATCACGTGAGTTGGTTCGACATCTTTGCGCTCGCCGTCGAGGTCCCGTGGTGCAGTTTCGTGGCGAAGTCCGAGCTCCGCAAAATCCCGCTGTTCGGTTTTGCCGCGGAGTGTGCTGGGATCATTTTCATCGAGCGCGAGAATCGCAAGCAAGCCTTCGAGTCGTACCGCGTTGCGGCGGCCGAGGTGCAGCGGGGGCGCTGTGTGATCGTGTGCCCCGAGGGCACCCGGGGCGACGACTACCACCTCCGTCCGTTTAAGAAGGGACCGTTCGTCCTTGCGATTGCGGCCCAGGCGCCCGTGGTCCCGACGGTTATCCACGGCTCGCGCGAAGTCATGCCCAAGGGTTCGTTCTGGATTCGTTCTGGACCGATCGATTTGCACTTCCTCGACCCCGTTCCGACAGTCGGCTTTGCGTATGACCACCGCCGCGAGCTCATGTCGGGCGTCTGGCAGCACATGGCCGACGAGATGCGGTCGATTTACGCCATCGGAACCGCCGAACACCCCATTGCGTCGGAGCGAGCGGTCGGGGAGTAGCGAAAGAATTTTCCGTCTCATATCGAGCCGGAAATCGCTATTATCTACGCACCACTTTGCACCACTTTCACTACGGGATCGATGGTTACCATTTCCGAGATCAAGGCCCGCGAGATTCTCGATAGTCGCGGCAATCCAACCGTCGAAGCCGACGTCATCCTGTCCAACGGCATGATGGGTCGCGCGGCGGTTCCGAGCGGCGCGAGCACGGGCGAGCATGAAGCCGTCGAGCTGCGCGACGGCGACGCCCAGCGCTTTCTCGGCAAGGGCGTGCAGAACGCCGTCCAGAACATCGAGGAAACGATCGCCCCGGCACTGCGCGGCTGCGACATCACCGACCAACTCGGAATCGATAGTGCGATGATCGAGCTGGATGGAACGCCGAACAAGTCGAGCCTCGGCGCCAATGCGATCCTCGCGGTCTCGCTGGCGGCGGCACGCGGCGGAGCACAGTCTGTTGGCTTGCCGCTGTATCGCTATCTCGGTGGACCGCTCGCCCGCGTCATGCCGGTGCCGATGATGAACATTCTCAACGGCGGCGCGCACGCAACGAACACCGTCGACTTTCAGGAATTCATGATCGTGCCGATCGGCGCTGAGACGTTCGCCGAGGCGCTGCGCATGGGCACGGAAGTCTTCCACGCGCTCAAGAAGGTGCTCGTCAAGCGGAAGCTCGCCACCGGCGTCGGCGACGAAGGTGGTTTCGCGCCGGATCTGCGCGACGATGAGGAAGCAATCAAAGTCATCCTCGAGGCGATCGACGCGGCTGGCTATGCCGCCGGCAAGGAGATCGCGCTCGCGCTCGACTGCGCAGCAAGCGAGTTGCTCGTCGACGGCACCTACACGTTCAAGAAGAGCGGTGCAGGGAAGCGAGACGCACAGGGCATGGTCGACCTGTACGAGCAGTGGATCAACGAATATCCGATCGTCTCGATCGAAGACGGATTGGCCGAAGATGACTGGGCTGGGTGGGCCAAGCTCACCAGCGCACTCGGCGATCGCTGCCAGCTGGTCGGCGACGACCTGTTCGTCACCAACACCGAGCGCCTTGCTCGCGGCATCGAGGCAGGTGTTGGAAATGCGATTTTGATCAAGGTCAACCAGATCGGCACGTTGAGCGAGACGCTCGAGGCGATCGAGATGGGTCGTGCTGCGGGCTACCTCTCGGTGATCTCGCATCGATCGGGCGAAACCGAAGACACGTTCATCGCAGATCTGGCTGTCGCAACTGGTGCGGGACAGATCAAAACCGGTTCCGCCAGTCGCACGGATCGCGTGGCCAAGTACAACCAGCTCCTTCGTATCGAAGAGCAACTCGGTGGTGCCGCGGAGTTCCCCGGCGGCGCCTTGTATGGCATCTAGTGGCGCGGCGCTGATCAAGCGGATCATTCTGGCCGCAGTCGCGGTCTGCGCCATTGCCTTTGCAGTTCAGGGAGGAGAGTTCGGAACGACCGATCTCGTTCGTCAGAAGCGTGACGCGGCGAAGATCGGTCGCTCCATCGACTCCCTGCAGCGGGTTGTCGACTCGCTGAAGCGGTACGAGACCGCGGTCCTACAGGACCCGGCCACCCAGGAGCGGCTCGCGCGGGAAGTCTTCGGGATGGTCCGTGGCGATAAAGAGCTGCTCTACCGCTTCGCCGACAGCGTGGGAACCGCCAGCAGACCCTAGCGGCGCTAGCTGCACTGTTCTGGTCGCCAGACTGGTCGAATCGATACCGTCTGCCCAACCTTTGCACCGGTACGGACGATACTTTTACTCGGTCGCCCACCGACCGCGGTTTTGGCCCGTATCGAGATCCGACACCTGATGGAATCCCAAGTAAACGCCGCTGGGGCACCAGCCACCGGCATCGGTAGTCGGATCGCTCAGTTGTCCGGGCGGTTTCGATTCGAGTCCCTATGGACCGCCGAACGAATTCCAGATGCGATCACCTGGCTGTTCTTCGTCGCGCTGTTTTGGCGTCAGGCGTTCGATCTCGCGCACGACTGGTGGACGGTTCCCGAAGCCGGCCACGGACTGCTTCTCGCGCCCGTAGCCGTTTGGCTGGCCTGGAAGGAAGGCATTCGTCCTGGCGCTCGACCGAGCCACGCCCTCGGGCTCACCATGATCGTCATCGCGGTCGCGATTCGATGCGCCGCCGGCCTCGCCGCCGAAGTGTTCTCCATGCGTTGCTCCATGATCATGGCACTCGGCGGACTGACGGTCTTTCACTTCGGCTTCCGCCAGCTCATTCGCTGGTGGCTGCCGTTCACGCTCGCCTGCCTGTGCGTTCCATTGCCGGAACTCGTAACGCAGGCGCTCGCGCTGCCGCTGCAGTTCAGAGCGTCGAAGATGGGCGCTGCGCTATTGCAGATGCGTCAGGTTCCGGTATTGCTCACAGGAAATGTCATTCGGTTGCCCGGCCACGAATTGTTCGTGACGGAGGCATGCAGCGGACTTCGGTCGCTCACCGCGCTGCTCAGCGTCGGTGTGTTGATGAGCGCACTCGTGTTACAGACGCTCGTTGGACGTGTAGCACTCGTTGCCCTCGCGATTCCGATTGCAATCGTCGTCAACGGTTTCCGCGTGTTCATGACGGGCTTTCTCGTGTTCTTCGTGAGCCCGGATCTCGGAAAGGGCTTCATGCACCTCACCGAAGGCTGGCTGCTGTTCCTCGTTTCGCTGACGTCGCTCGGCGTTCTCGCATGGATTGGGGCAGCGGGCGAACGTCGGATATCGGCGTGGCGGAACCGTGGAGTACCAGTCGATGCGTAACTATCGTCTCTACTTGCCGGCGTTGGTCTTTCTGCTCGGCACGGGGTTCGTTTGGAACGCGCGTTCGCAGGATGCGGTTCCGCTCAAGGCGCCGCTGACTGGAATACTTCCGCGCGTCGACGGTTATCGGGTCGAGGACCAACGTCTCTCGGACGAGGAGCGTCAGGTCGCCGGAATGAGCGACTACGTGGCGCGCGTGTTCTGGCGAGATTCGGTTGCTGCCTTCACGACCTTCGTTTCGTACTACGAGCGACAGACGCAGGGGCAAACCATTCACTCGCCGCGAAACTGTCTCCCGGGCGCCGGATGGGAAGTACTCACGGCGGGCACAGCGCCCGTTTCAGTCGACGGTGCCACGCACATCGTGAATCGGTATGTCCTCAAGAATCAGGGCGCCACGGCAGTGGTGTACTACTGGTACCAGGGGCGCGGTCGCGTCGTGGCGAGCGAATACCTAGTGAAAGCGAACCTGCTCCGCGACGCGGCATTCGCCGGACACACCGAGGAGTCGCTCGTCAGAGTCGTCGTTCCGATTCCCGCGAGCACCACTGACGTTGCCAAGGCCGAAGCCGATGCGAACGTGCTAGGGTCCGACATCTCAGCGCGCCTGATCAAGGAAGTGGCGCGGGCTCTCCCATAGCGGGCATCGCATCGCCCCGAGCGCGTCGTCCCGGTCGAGTAGGGAAGAAGCGCTTGAGCGATAGGAACGGTTGCTCGATCGTTCGCCACGAGATCATGGCGAGTCCCAACGAGATGCCAAACACGGCCATCGTGTACCCGACGTGGCCCACGAAACGCTGCGTGTCGCTCCCACTGGTGATCCATGTGCGCTCGTGCTGGATGAGCAGTTCGTGGACCGGTGTTTGGAAGATGTAGATCGCGTAGCTGTACTTCCCGATCATCCGTAGAAACGGGCCAGACAGCATGCGCGCGATCATCGACGGGTTTTGCGCTTGGCCCATCGACGCTCGGCCACCGTTCACGCAATACAGCACCATCATTGCGGACAGAAAGCCGACGAGCGGCTGCCCCGCGATTTCCGCCATCCTTCCCTCGGGCGGCAGTCCTCGGTTCCACACGGTGGCCGCGACGAGCGTCGCGGCGGCAACGCCGAACACGGTGGCGAAATGCTGCTTCGCGAACGCTCTCGCGCGCTGGTGATTCATCACGATCGCAACGAGCGCACCGAACGCGATCGCATCCCACCGCGCGAAGGTGAAGGTGTACGCCGCGTTGTTGGCAATGGCCGTCGTGAACAGAGCATGAACGGCCAATCGTACGATCAGCGCGGAAACCACCATTCCGCTAAAGATGACCGAGAGCGCCGACTCGTCGAACCACGCTACGAGCAATGGCCATACGAGGTAAATCTGCTCCTCCACCGCCAGCGACCAGAGGTGAGGGAGATTCGCTGGAAGATTCCCGAACGGCGAGATCCAGTTCGACGCGTAGGCGAAGTACCAGAGACTGCTTCGCGTGCCAGCCGTGTGGAGTGGAGCGAGCAGGTGAATGAACGGCGCCGCGAAAAAAACGATCCCGAGCAGCGAGTAGTAGAGCGGAAAAATCCGGAGGACGCGTCGCGCGTAGAACGTGCGCAGCCATCCTTCGCTCCCCTGGCTGTTGAGCAGGATTCTCGTGATGAGGAATCCTGATAGCGTGAAGAAGAGCTGAACGCCGGCCCATCCCGCATTCGAAACGATCGCCCACGCCTTCAGCGGAATGCTGCTCAGAGCTCCATCCACCGAGCCCGCGTTGTGCGCGATTACGAGCATGATCGCGATCGCCCGCAGCCCATCGAGCGGCGCAATGCGTTCGCTTTCGGTTACCGCCGTGGAGCGAGTTCCCGACGAAATACTATGCGTGGATACAGAAGCCGACATTACGGATGATTTTCAAGCAAGTGCTCTGTCAGTTCGATTTCTGCGCGCGCCCGTGCTTCCGGCGCCGTGAACGTATGGTCCGCGTCTTTGAGAACGTGCAGCTCGAACGCGGGCGATCGCCGCAATTGACTGAGCTCGCGGGAATAGTTCAGGGTCAGAAAATCGTACCCCGGTTCCCCACCACTGAAGAATAAGAGCACCCGCGCGCCGCGGTCCACGATTCGTCCAAGATCCCGGGCGGCATTTTCCGATGCACCTGCCGCGCCGAAAAAGCGCCGGAAGAACGACTCTCGCTTGGCACGCGCTACCTCTGCGGCCCGCGTTACTCCTACGCGGGCCAGATTCAGGACGTCGACCTTGGCCTGAAAGAGTCGCACCCACGACTGCCAGCGCAGGGCTGCCTGCTTGTAGTGACGCGACTCCACGTAGTTCATCCACGCACCCGGATCCAGCGGATCGGAGGGCTTCCAGTAGAAAACGATGGGATTCATCAGTACCAGCCCATCGATTCCCTCGAGCGACAGCGCCGCATGAAAGCTGGCGTGCGCCCCCGAACACAATCCGGCCAGGATTACCTGTTCCGCGCCATTCTCGCGCAGCGCCGACAGTCCGCTCGAGATATTCGCGACCGCATGCGACGGATACGAGTGATTCTCCTCCGCACCCGGCGGCGTGAGACTCTCCCCGATCCCCGCGATATCCATGCGCAGCGCCATGTAGCCCAGCGACGCCCAGCGGCGTGCGAGCGACACATAGAGGCGATTCGGACCCACGTGTGAGACCGCGCCGGCATTGACGAAAAGAATTCCGGTCCGTCGCGCCGGAGAACGCAACGGCCGCGTCAACACGCCAAATAGTTGGTCGCCGTCGCCGAAGCGAATCGGACGCTCGGCAATCGGCACCGGACTCGCGTCGCCCCGCTCGCGCTGCGGCGGTGCCAGCTCGAGGCTCCGTTCGTACTCCGATTCCACCGGAGTCATGGCGTTCGAGTTGGTTTGCAGCGGAAAGGTGTGCGCGATCCATTCGGCCGACGCATCGATCACGGCCGTGGGCACGAGAGCCTTATGCGCATCTTCCATCATCGCTGCGTACCCAGGAGCGACTACGCGCTGGATACACGCCCCGAGACCAGTCAATCGCTCGATGAACTGCGCGTCGTTCGTCGATTCCTCGCGAGGCAGCACAAGCACGGGGATCCTGAGGTCCCCGCCTGCCGCGATCGGGTCAAAGCCCTTGAGCGCCGCGACTGTCTCCTGGTCGAACCCAAGTCCTCCGATCTGCTCCGCTCCCTCTGGCAGCGCCGACACGGCATTTGGTGGAAGCAGACGAGTAAAGGCGCGCCCTTCTCGCAAGAAGGCGTTTCCGCTCGGTGTGGTCGCCCAGAGCACGAGTCCCGAGACGTCGCCGCGCTCCAGAGCGGTCGCGATCGAGAGAGTGCCACCCAAGTGCACTCCGCCGAGTACGACGGATTGGACGCCCGTCTTCGCGCGGACCGCGTCAATGGCGTCACCAATCCCGTCTATCCACGCGCGCAACCGCGCCGGATCGTCTTCGCGTCCACCCGAATCACCCGTACCGTGATGATCAAATCGGATGACGCCAATACCCTTGGCAGCCAGGTGTTCCGCCCAGTGACGGAACGACCGCGGCGATCCCGTGGTCTCGGTGCCGAGTGACCCGACGAGGACGACAGCGCAATCGCGCATCGCTGGGCCGGTTGGTGCGTGAAAGTATCCGAGCACCCTCCGGTCGCTTGGCCCGAAATACAATGGCTGGCCAAACGTCGCTGCGCGTCCGAGTCTCGCCGACTTTCCGCTGTCGCGCTGAGTGGAGGCAATCATACCGCTCCCTCCACGGCCGACGTTCCCTGCGACAGCGCAATTCGAATTCCCTCATAGGCATTGAGCGGCTGCGCGAATCCGTCGAACCGGCGACCCGCGAATCGCGCGCGCGCCAGGATTCGGCGCTCACTCCCCGGTGCCATGTGGAAGTAGTTGTCGTCGGGAGTGAAGTCGCCCGCGTCGAGCGCAACTGATTGAGCGAACCGCTCGGCTCGCAGTGCAATCGACACGGTATCGTCGTCGACGCGCGTGGCCTCACCGGAGATGAGCGGTGCGTCGGTTCGCTCGCTGGGCATCCCAAGCGGAAAGTGAAATGCCTCGCCGATCGTTCCACCGGCTTCATCGATCAGCGTCGCGACGACTACGTCGTGACCCGGAGGGCCAAACCGATAGGCATACGCGGGATCGCGAAAATGGCCGAGGAGAGCGTCTGCCACGACGAACGTTGCCGATCGCGCAGCGACACTGATCGGTGCGATTGCCTCAGCGACAACGGTGGCGCTCCCTCGTAGCAGCGACACTCGCAGCCGCGCCTCGAGCGCGACCTGGCCGTCGTTGGCCACGTGAATGTGGAGGCCGTTGACGCCCTCGTCCGTGATCGCGGTCGAGACGGCCTGCATTGCGCGCTTGAGCGCGTAGTACGCGGCCTTGGGTTGGCCGGTCGCGTCGACTACGCCCCAGCCAGCCCCGGCCCAGAGGTCCTGGTAAAACCACACCAAGGCGCCACGACACGTCGAGTCGCTTCGGCGCCACTCGCCGATGGTCCGGCCCATCACCTCTCCCGTCACAACGCGCGACAGCGCGAGATAGCGATCCATCTCTGCATAGCGTAGCGGCATCGGATCGACGGCGAAGAGCTCGTGCAGATAGTGGTCCCGCACATCTTCGAAGTCCCATCCGGTTCCGTGGTCGCGCGGAACGCGAACCTTCCACTTCGGATGATGAAAGGGCGCCTCACCATTCGGCAGCAATGCATCGACGATCGCCGGCGACGGAACGTTCGAGAAACCAAGGCATTCCGATGTGAAGCGAACGCGGCTCCGTCGTGCGTCTTCCAGCGGGCGAAGATAGGCACCGACGCCGTAGTAGTGTCCCACGCCCGTATCGACATGAAAGGGAAGTGGTCCGCCGGCCGGACTCGACGGCCAGTAGGGCACGCCGGGTATGTGAGTCTCGGTCATCTGCGGCAACAGGTCCCGAAAGAGCGCGTTGCTCCAGTTCTCGCGGTCGAGACCTAGCATCGCTGCCTGCTGCTCGACTTCACTGTTTCCGCACAGTACAGCGATGCATGGATGGCGACGCAGGCGACCAAGTTGGTGCTCGATTTCCGCGCTCACGTTTTCGGCGAACGATGCATCGCCGACAGGATAGTCCATGTTCGCGAACATGAAGTCCTGCCACACCAGAATCCCGAGCTCATCGCACAGATCGTAGAACGACTGATCTTCGTAGACCATCGTTCCGCCAATGCGAAGCATGTTCATCCCGGCGTCACGCGCGAGCGTCAGTAACTGGCGATATCCATTCGACGTTGCGCCGAGCGAGACGATGTCTGGCGTCGTCCAGCAGGCGCCGCGGCAGAAGATCGCCGTCCCGTTTGCCAACAACGAGAATCCCTCGTTCGTCTCGTCGAGATCGATCCGCCGAAATGCAACGCGACCAAAGTCGAGCTCGATCGGTTGATTGGCGGTCTCTAACGTAACACGCGCTGAATAGCGCGGCTGCTCGCCGTGCGTGTGCGGCCACCACAGTTCAGCGTGAGGAAGCTGAGCGCGTCCCGAGACGTCGATCGTTCCGGAATCGCTCTGCGAGACCGACAACGCCGTGCGCTGACCTTCGACGTCGACGAATGCGCCGCGAATCGTGTGATTGCCGAGGGCGCGCAACGAGAGCGCTATGTCGATCTGAGCGCTGCCTTCCGTCACACGCGTTGCCACGTCACCGCCAATGATGTCGACGACTGATCGTCGCTCGATGGCTACGCCACGCCACGGGCCTACGGCGCGCACAGGAGGCGACCAGCCCGGCATCCGTCCGAGTAGCGTCGTTCGGTGCCAGCGGAGTTGTTGGTGCTCGACCAGCTTGGTCTTCCAACGCGGTCGCGGCCGACGTGCATCGAGCGCCTTTCGTAGCGATCGGAACCGAATCACGAGCGTGTTGACGCTCGTGAGTACCGACGACACGTCGACTTCGTGCCCCACGTACATGTTGCTCGACGACAAGATGAGGCGGTCGTTCAACCAGACGTCGGCGATGCTGGCGAGTCCGTCGAAGCAGAGCACGGCGACACTGTCTCTTGACGAAGCAGACGCGTCGTCATCGAAATGACATCGATACCACCAGTCGCGCGCGTCGTAGTCGGGGACGTGCTCGAGATCGAATGCCGTTCCTGCGTGACACCGCTCCGAGGTCCCCACGGTTCCCGGAACGACAGCAGATCGCCAGCACGTATCGATCGTATCGAGGCCGCTCGGCGCCTCGACGGCGCCAGGATTCACGCCGCAATACTCCCACCCATCGGTGAGTGCGTGACGATCGTGAGTGCTCACAGCGTGCAGGCGCGGTCGGCCTGGAACGCGCGGAGAAAGAGTCGCCGACGCCGTCCCTGGCCTAGTCACCGTAGTAGTCGACGAGGCGGGACATTCCTTCGTCCCACGCCTCTTCCATTGCTGCGATGAGCGGGCCGACATCGACCTGGCGTTTGAGATTCGCCATTCGCGCAAGTTTGAACTGCGTGGTCTTCGCCGATGTCGAGATACGGTCGAACGCCGCGGCAGCCGGCTCCAGGCCGGTCTGTCCGTGCTCTTCCAGCCAGCGGAGATAGCTCGCGGTCAACGCATAGCAGGCGCCGGCTTGGCGAACAGTCGCGAACGCATAGAGGTGAAAAACCTCCAATGGTTCCGTGGCAAGCCACTCGAGATCGCGGGCGAAGCGCTCGCGATGAGCCGCGATTGGATTCCGTCGCGGGCGACGCGCGAGATGGCGACGCAGCAGTTGCAGCGACTCGGCAACCAATTCGGCGGGTGGACGGCGCACGACACGATCGAGCTTCGCGATCTCGGCGTACGGCGGCAGAACGCCGGGCGCCGGCGCATGCTCGTCGAGACGAAATGCTCCGGCAAAATCTTCGCCGGACAGTGTGTAATAACCGCGGTTGTGAAAATACCGCATCGTTCGTGCTTCGATGTCGATATAGTCGATCGCGATCGAGCTCTTGCCGTGATCGATCTTGTACGTGATCCCCGCCGTATCCGGCAGGTAGTACGAATCGATTTCCGGCATGAAGAAGCGGCCGAGCGAAACCTGCTCTGCGGCCGCCTCCACCAGCGGGCGCCACACGTTGAGCTCCTGCACCTCGACACCATACAGCTGCCACAGCTCGTCGAGGGAGAATTTAAAGAACGTGTATTGATCGCCCTCGAAATCCAGCCCGAGCGTGAAGGGAAGCGCGGCCGTTGGATCGAGACCCTGCGCATGCAGGACCTCGATCCACAGATCTACATAGCAGTTCGTCTCTGGCCACGTCCGCTCGTCATCGTGCAGCGCATGCGACCTGTACGCCTCCTGCTCGGTCCGGCCGAGAACAGACGCCATCGCGTCAGAACCCGAGCGTCCTGCGCACGCCCGCTGGCCACTGGCTGATGTCGAACCCATGCCAACGGAACAGGGCGAGCGTAATGCGTTCGAGCCCGAAGCCAACACACGCCGTGTGGGCCTGCGAGCCATCCTGAAGCCGAATGTCGAAGGCGTGCCCGAAGTGATCCTCGTGGTAGTTGCACGACACGCACGCCGTTGGCTTTTCGTGCGAACAGATCGGCACGAGCAGTTCGAACTTCAACGCCTGGTCGCGCTGGCTCACCGCGAGCAGCTTTCCGGCGCGCCCGAAGAACGGGTCGTTCGCGACATCGGCATGCACGGGGAGTTCGACGTCCTTCAGCATCTGTTGGCCGCGCTCCAGCCATAGGTCGCGATGCGCGCGGACCGAGGCAGGATCGCCAATTCTCACATACTCGCGCTGCCGGAACATCTGCA
Source organism: Leucogemmata humicola (assembly GCF_055379415.1). NCBI lineage: Bacteria > Pseudomonadati > Gemmatimonadota > Gemmatimonadia > Gemmatimonadales > Gemmatimonadaceae > Leucogemmata > Leucogemmata humicola. The sequence continues at coordinate 3,592,373 of NZ_AP040875.1, read as the reverse complement.
TGCGTGCTGGATCGTTCGACGGCTCATGGCGGAAGCAGACCGTCAACACGTCGACGAGCTTTCCCTCCGCTGGAAGCGTCTGTGACGCCATGGTCGGGTAAACCGGGTAGCACGCGGCGGGCGTCAGCACGACGTCGGTCGGCGAGAACGTCGTCGCCCAGTTCTCGCCGCGATCGAGCAATTTCAAGAGGGCCGCGTGTCCATGCTCGTCACCCGCAAAGCTGTTGACCGTGCCGGCGAGATGCGGAAAGGACTTGAGATATCCGCTCTGCTCGAAGTGCGCGCGCGGAAGCAGCGTGGGGAAGCGCATCACCGTCGCGCCGTCATTGCCACCCACTCGTGTGACGTACGCGTCGAAACGCTGAAGCACGTCTTCGAACACACCGCCGCGTCCGACAACACCAGGCACGCCCGACGGGATGAGCAGGCCTTCGGCGACGAGGGCCTGCATGTACGCCGCGTATGGATCGGCAGCCTGCTCGAGCGCCGCGTTCGACACACGTTCGGGCGCGTTCTTAGAAAGTGACATCCGTGCTTCCGGGAGGACTGGGGAGGCGATGCGATGAACAGAGCGAACAGAGGGCAGAACCGAACCGCGAGGCTAGAGCTCCTCGCGGTGAACCAGGAGCATCGAGGCGCTCGCGCCGAGAATTCGATCGTTGTTGATCATGATGCCGGCACCGTACGCGTCGCGCAGATGCCGCTCGACGCTGTACTTGGAATCGGCTTTGTACCCCGAGATTCCGCAGACGGTCAATGCCTGAGCAACTACGTCGACGATGAGCTTTGAGGACTGCACCTTCAGATTGTTCATTCGCAGCGCAAACCCGATCGACGTCAGCGCGTCGGCGTCGTCGTACTTCGATTCGTACGTGGCGACGGCGTCCTGAACGCCCGAGCGCATCGACTGCAATAGCGCGACGACCTCAGCCAGACGCGTCGCGCCCGCGGGGAGCGAGCCAGGCTTCTTTCGAGCCGCGTCGCGAATGAAGAGACGGGCGCGATTCACCGCGTCTGTCGCGATGCCGAGCCACAGCGAGCTCCACAGGATATGCGATACGGGGAGCATCGTTCGGCTCGAGATGTCGTCGTACGCGTCGGGCAGGATCTGATCGACGGTGCCCGACGTCTCGAGGATGTACCCGCAGCTGCAGGTGCCTCGGAATCCGAGCGCATCCCAGCCTGCGGTGCGTTCGAGCGTCGTCCCAGCTCGGCGCGCGAGAACCATCACCTGATCGCTCGGCGGCGAATCCGGCTGTCGGCGTGCGGTAACGAGAATGTCGTCGGCGTATTCGCCGTACGAGATGACGGGCGCCTGTTTGCGAAGGCGGAAGTTGCCGTCAGTGCGCTCGACCGAGCAGACGCTGGAACGGACGTCGCCGCCGACCGCCACCTCGGATGTCGCAGAGGCCAGAATGAGCTGGCGCTCCACGAGTTCCTCGATGTATCGGTCCATGAAGGCCGACGTTCCGCGATGCCGTACCATGCACGCGACCTGGATCTGGTGCATCGCGAAGATCATGGCCGTGCTCGCACAGGACTCGCCGAGTATTTCGCACATCTCGGCAACCTGAGAGATCGTACAACCGAGGCCACCGTTTGCGGTCGGAACCAGGGCGGTGAGAAGGCGCGCGTCGCGGAGCGCGTTGATTCCCTCGGTCGGGAATGCGGCCTCGCGGTCGATCTTGCCGGCGGCCGGGCCAACCACCTCGGTGGCGATCGCCGACACGATGGCGACTGGATCGGTGCTTGCGCTGCGTGCGCGAAGCTCGCTGCTATGACCGCTGGGCGCAGATGCGCGGGCCGTCGCGGAACCTTCTTGTGCCATGGCTAATTCGTCTCCGGATCAGGCGGCGCTAATCGGGCCGCCTTTCAACTCGGCGACGGCGCTTGCGATGCCTGCAATGGTCTCGAACGTCCGGCGCCGTAGCAGGCGCTCGGGGAACTCGATCCCGAACTGATCTTCGAGGGCGAGCATGAGGTTGACGCTAGCGTGTGAAGTCAGGCCGGCTTGGTACAGGCTTGCTTCGCTCGACAGGCTCGCGACATCGACGCTCAGGCGTCCATGGTCACGAACGATGGCTCTGATCAACTCCTCCACTGCTGCATCTCCTCTTGACTGGTCTGTCTGTTCGTTTTGGCTCAGGACGGACGTGCTTTCATCCCCGGCGCACCCCTTCGACGCTTGAATCGCCCGATGGGCAACCACAGTTGCGACCACGTAGTCGCGCTCATGGCTCATACTGAGCGATATGCCGTGAACGCACTGTCGCTCGGCGAGCTCTTGGGCGGTTCCGTGGAGAATGACGTCGCACCACCCTTCGGGAGCGCGGCATATCTCGATGGAGCGCCAGGAAATCGCATCACTTGGCGTCGGGCGAAGGACCTTGAGAGCGGCTTCTTTCGCCGCAAATCTCGCCGCAAATCGCTCGGCAACCGTTGGCGGGTTTTCTGCGCCGGTCGCGTAGCTGATCTCGCCGGGCGTGAAAAGCCGGTCGATGTACCGCCGGCCAAAGCGCGCGATCGCTTCGGCCACGTCACCGACGTGGACGAGATCGACTCCGACGATGAGGGCCTGGTGCTGCGGGGAGGGGATCATGCAGAACAAGAGTGGAGCGTCGCTGATTAAGCTTTCGCACCCGCCATTGGTCGGAACGTCCGAACAATGCAATGGCGCATCTCTTGGAACAGAGAAACGTACGAGGTATCACAAGCATCGGCAAGATCATAGCAGATCAGCACTTCCGTGGTTCGCGCGGAGGCCTTTCACCTGCAGCTGGCCCGTTCTTAGCGGTCAGAACTGCAACGCTCCAGTGAACAGATGGCGCTGAAATCGAACGCGATCTGTCAACTTTCTTCGCCGTTTTGTTGCGGCGCCGCGACGCATTTTTTGCTCATATCCGGGCCCATGCAAACTCCGCTGCGGAGAACATCCAACCGCTTTCGTGACAACGGGGTACAGGATCGGCATCACTCTCAAAATGTGATTGACATTCTTGCCGAGGCGGGCGAAGCTTTCCTGCGGCAGACTAGGCAAGATTCGCAAAATCGACGCGGCGCACCGGAGCTATCCCACCCCGAGGTGCGCGACCATTCCCAGAATCCTCGCACCGGCCTCGGCCGGACGACGATGCGGGCGGAACCGGTATCACCATCCGCCCCGCTGGAGTTTGACCAACTCGCGCGGCCACGAGCGCGGTCGGTTAGACGAAGCGATGAATCCTACGGTGTTTCAGACTCTCTGATGGGTTTCACCATATGGGGCGAGCGAGTTCAATTGTGCCGCAACAACCGTCGCGCGAGCGGAGCGAATCGCCGTCTCGCGCGCAGCGCGACGCAGCCCCATCGTACGGCCGCGTCGAGCCGCTGCCTTTGTCTCACTCAACTCGGATGACGAAGTTCGAAGTCCTGCCGTACAGTTCCGATCTGTGGTCGAGGATCGCGCCGCATTGGACTGCGCTCCTCGACGTGAGGAGCGACGCATCCGCGTTCGTGAGCGCACCTTGGATCAAGGCGTGGCTCGAGGTCTTCGGCGCGCGGTTGCGGCCCGAGGCCCTCGTTTGGCGCGACGAACGAGGAGACTGCGTCGGTGCCTGTCTGCTGACGATTCGCATCGAGCGTCGCGGGCCGTTCAGCGTTCGGCGGGCCTATCTGAACGCGACTGGCGAGAATCAGCTCGCTTCAGAGCACAACATGCTCCTGTGCATACCTGACGTCGAGGCTAAGCTCTCGGCCGACCTCGTAGCGCACATGCGGCGGCGGCGCGTCGATTCCCTGGTTTTGTCGGGCTTCCGAGTGGCCGCGGCCGACGCAATCCGCGCCGCGTGGCCGGAGCGCGGGGTCAGCGAGGGCTTTTCGAGCGATGATCTCTTCGTCACGCTCGACGAGCTTCGGAGTGCGAAGTCAGAGTATTTGAGCGTCCTCTCACGCAACACCCGTGAGAAGATTCGGCGGAGCATTCGACTCTACGAAGAGACGTCGGGCCGGCTCGAGGTCACTACGGCGCCAACGCCTTCCGAGGCCCTTCAGGCGTTCGCCGATCTGAGAACTCTGCATGACGCACGCTGGAAAGCGCGTGGCCTTCCCGGCGCATTTGCTACCCCTGAAGTAACGCGATTCCACGAACTGCTCATCGGAGAATACGCATTGAGACCGGAAGGAACCGGCGATTTTGCGGTCGAAATCGTGCGAGTTCTCTCGGGCGACGTGCTCGTCGGTGCGCTCTACAACCTCGTGTACCGCGGACGGATCAGCTTCTACCAGTCCGGCTTCCAGTATTCAGAAGACAATCGGCTCAAGCCCGGTCTCGTTGCTCACGCACTCGCCATCCAAGGCTATTTGGACGGCGACGCAACGGAGTACGATTTTCTCGCTGGGGAGTCCGAGGCGGCGCGATACAAGGAGTCTCTCGGAACGGGACGCCGACACCTGGTGTGGCTCGAGTCGTCCATGCCGAATCCGAAGATGTGGATCATCAATCGGCTCCGCGCCTGGAACGCCACGCGACGTCCGGCTCCGGACTCAGCGCCCCCAGGCGACTGAGTCGTCGATTCGTTCGGCGACGTACATCAACGACGAACTGTCTTCGTCGGCGTCGCCCGCGGCGAGTCGCTTTCCAGACTCATTGAACACCGCCAGCAGCCGGAAGCCGATCTCTTCGAGCTGACGAGTCTGGGTGTTCCGGTCGATGTAGTAGTGCAAGAGCGCGTACTCATGACCCACGTCATTGAGCAGCGCGAAGTTCGACTCGATCCGTCGGAGGTGGCCGACGCGCGCGTGATTGACCACCGACCGTGCGTACGAAATCGTGTTTCGGGCGAGCGTCACTGGGTTGCGTGAAAAGCGCAGCCGCGGGCCCCGAGTCGCGAGGCGGTATCGCCGATTGTGGGCGTTGAACAGGAAAATCCCACCAATGCGAAGGACGCGGTGTACCTCCGCGAATGTCTGCAGCCGACCCTCGTGCGGCACGGCGGATATGACGTTGTTGGCGCCGAACACGAAATCAAAACTGTGCGGGCCAAACCGCCGGAGGTCGCGCATGTCGCCGAGATGGATCGAGATCTCTGGCATCGTCTCGCGCATGTAGTCGACCATGGCCGGCGAGTAGTCGATGCCCTCGTACCGGCGGGCCAGCGGAGCGATGAAGCGCGTCGTCCGTCCGGTCCCGACGCCGAGATCGAGTACGTCGCGATTGGCGAAGGCCGGTTGATAGGCGAGGAGGGCCATTGCCTCCGTTCGCCCGAGCTCAGGCCAGAGGTAATCGCGAACGATCTCTCTGGAGTGGTAGATACGGCGGTTGACCGAGTCCTGGGGCGTTGAGGTCTGCTCAACGCCGATGGGTCCTTCTGGTGCGGCCCTCATGTCCTTCTCCTTACGTTCCAGTGTTGCTCACGTCAGCAATTGGCGCTCTCCGTCGGGTCCACAGTCCTCGAACGCCCCCCCGGGCGTTGGATCACTGCGGTTGCTGCAGGGTCGGTGATCCGGCGACGTCACCGAATACCACCGTACGTTCAAATTCGACTCTCCTAATGCCGCTTTCGCACATTCGGAGATCGTGGTGCGCGGCTTGGGCGGATGACATTCTCGCCTGGGAGCGTTCGCCCAGGGACAGTTCGCCACCGGTGCCAACCAACCATCCGGCGCGCTGAAATACTCCGCAAGAGGCCGGCAACTAAGAATACGAAAATGTTATGAAGCCGGGGACAATCGTGAACACCAAAGCGCGTGCAGGCGGACTCACGCTTCGGTCTCCGCGGGCAGCGAACGTGGGGTGCTAAGATCAGGTGCCGATTAGAGATCCGGTCGGCCACGACTGTCGCGATACCGTGACCACAAACCAGCGTCGACCGTCGTTACCTTGCCTTAAGTTGCTTTAAGGTTCCGTTCGAATCGGGCGATGCTGGGAAGTGGCCCCGGCGTGTGAAACGGACCCAACTAGGCGGGCTGAGGAGACCTCGTACGGCGTGCTGAAAAGCGTTAGTTCCAATTGGATCTTGACGGCGATTCAAATCGCGTCGGCCTTCGTTCTGTTGCCGTTCACGATCGGAAAGCTTGGGCATGATCAGTACGGCACCTGGTTGCTCATCACGTCGCTCACGAGCTATCTGGGACTGCTCGCCTTGGGAGTACCCATGGCGACCGTTCGCTTCGTCGCCAAGTACACGGCGGGAGGCGACGATGAGGCCCTGAATCGAACAATCGGTAGCTGCCTCGGGCTTTACCTGCTCATCGGAGTAGGTGCCCTCATAGTCGGCACCGTGCTCTTTATCGTGTTCAGCACGGCGTACGACATTCCGCCAGAATTCCGATCGCGAGCCCAGGCGGCGTTCGCACTCTCGGTCCTCGCCTATTCGGGCGGATTCCTGGGACAGCTGCCCTACGGGATCATGTCCGCCCACGACGACTTCGTGGTGAAGAACCGGATTCAGATCGCCAGCCTATTGCTGCGTGCTGGCCTCACGGTGCTTTTCCTCACCATCGACGCGTCGATTGTCTGGTTAGCGGCCGTTCTTGGAATGGCGTTGGTCTTCGAACTGTCTGTCGCCATGACCGTGGTTCGCCGGCGATATCCGACGATCCGCATCAGGCTCACCGACTTCGATCGCGGAATGGTTCGCCAGATCTTTTCGTTCAGCGTGTTCGTGTTGGTGCTCAACGTGGCCGGCCAGCTCGCATTTCAGACCGATTCGCTCGTCATCGCTGCATTCCGCCCCGTTGGGGACATTCCGTATTTCTCGGTGGCTGGAAGCCTGGCCACCTACATGATGGAGTTCGTGATCGCGATCGGCGCAGTCGTGATGCCGATGGCCACGAAGCTCGAGGCGCAGGGCAAGATGGATGAGCTTCGAGTCGTCTTCCTGAAGTGGTCGAAGATCACGTTTTCGTTGACGCTCATGGTGGGACTCTTCCTCGTATTCCTGGGGCCGCGCTTCATCGCGTGGTGGGTCGGCCCTTCGTTCGAGACGCCCTCGGGTGACGTGCTTCGAATCCTGATGGTCGCGAACCTCATCTTTCTTCCGATGCGTGGCGTCGCTCTTCCGCTGCTCATGGGCCTGGGGCGTCCCAAGGCACCGACAATCGGGTTTCTCGCGCTGTCCCTTGGCAACCTCGGATTGAGCATCGTCCTTGCCAAGCCGCTGGGGCTAAACGGTGTCGCCTACGGCACGGCGATTCCCAATGTGCTGTACGCCGGATTTTTGCTCTACATCACCTGCCGGTCGCTCGAGATTCGCGTTTCGGAATACCTGGGATACGTGGCGTCGCGTGCTCTCGTCGGCGCCGTACTGGCCGCCGGTGCGCTGTGGTTGATGCGCTACTGGGCCGACGTCCATGGATTCATTCAGCTCTTTGTTGCCGGAGTCGTTTTCGTTGCTGGTTTTGCCACTCTATGGGTGCTCTTCGTGTATCGAAATGATCGCTATGTACCGATCGCCGATGCGCTGAAGCGCATGCCCATTCTCAACGCGCGCGCCTAATGCAGCAATTCGTCAGATTGGTCTTCGGCCTGGCGGTCGTCGTCGCGATTGGACTCGCGCTGGAGCTCATGTCTCGCTATTTGCTCCGGCGTAGCAAACACTATGTCCGTCGGCCAATGGCGGCCGGCTACCTCCATCCCGATCCCACGCTCTTTCCGACGATCGAAAAAAGGATCGACCTTGCGATCAATTCGGATGGCGAACGCGGCGGTCCGGTTCCGAAAGTCGGTCGTCTCTTCCGAGTCGTGATCGCTGGTGGAAGCTCCGTCGAGTGCTACTTCTCCGACCAAACAACGAACTGGGGCGCCGTTCTAGAGCAGCGCCTCAACGCTCCTGACCGCTTGGCCCGGCTCGGTGCTGATCGTGTTCACGTCGGAAACATTGGAAAGTCCGGCGTCGATATCGGAAGCCTTCGGATGATCTTTGAAAAAGTGCTTCCGAACTACAAGCGCCTGGATGCCATCGTGCTGATGGTGGGCGCGAGCGACGTCGTTCGTTGGATGGAGGCCGGTGGGCCTCCGGACCGTCCGGTCGTGATGATGACCGCCGCCAACTGCTTTGATCAGAATCCCGAGCGGAAATTCCAGTGGCGGCCGAAGCAGTCCGGCCTCGCCGAAGTGGTGCGCCGGCTCGATCCGCGCCTGCGGTTCCGCCCGCGCTTCATTCCGGGGCGCGGCTCGTGGATTCATCGCGCGCGCGAAATGCGCCTCAACGCCCAGAAATGGCGCCATAGCCCAGGCGACACGCGAATCGTGCTCGAGGTGTTCGATCGATACCTCCGGGACGTCGTGGCGATGTGTCAGGCAAAGGCACCGATTGTCGTCCTTGCGCGGCAGCCCTGGTTTCAGAAGGAGGCGTTTACGCCGGAAGAGCAGGCGCTGTTCTGGCACGGTGGAGTTGGCCAAGCGTTCCGTGAGCCCGTCAGCGAGTTCTATTCCGACGAAGCGCTGTTCCAACTCATGGGCGAGGTAGACGCCCGCTCGGCCCAGGTGGCCGATGAGATGGGCGCCCTGCACGTTGATTTGCGTTCAGGAATGGAGATGAGCGCCCGAAACTTCTACGACCACTTTCACTTCACGGTGGATGGGTGCGCAGCCGTGGGTGAAATGGTCGCTCGGACAATCGCGCGCGAAGAATCGGCGGTTCCAGTCTTGGCGTCACCGACTCTGGAGCGCCGAGCCTAGTTTCAGGATGAGCGCAACACCTGGGCGCCCACGTACCGCGCACAGGTCTGGTTCGTCTACCACGCGGGATTCCCCCGCTGCATTCCTCTGATAGTTCAGCGTGTCTGGTCAGGCAAATATGTCGGCGACAACCCTAGTCGTACCGTGTTACAACGAAGCCGCTCGCTTGGATGTCGCCACCTTCAAGGCGTTTGTCGCGGCCAACCCAGACATCGCGCTGATTCTCGTCAACGACGGGAGTCGCGACGACACGCTCCGCGTCCTGAACGACGTGCGCAGCGCGGCGCCCGACCGGGTTACGGTCTTTGATCTCGAGCAGAATTCCGGAAAGGGTGAGGCCGTCCGTCGCGGAATGCTTCGCGCGCTCGAATCCAATACGACGTTCATTGGCTTTTGGGACGCTGACCTCGCGACCCCGTTCGACGCCCTGCCGCCGTTCATCGAGCTGCTCCGAAAGCGTCCCGAGCTCGAAATGATCATCGGTTCGCGCGTCCGCCTGCTTGGCCGAACCATTGAGCGTGTTGCGGCCCGACACTATGCTGGTCGCGCGTTCGCGACTGCCGCATCGCTCACGCTTCAGCTCCCTGTTTACGACACGCAGTGCGGCGCGAAGCTCTTTCGTGCGTCGCCGAAACTCAAACAGGTCCTTGGCGCCCCGTTCCTGTCGAAATGGATTTTCGACGTCGAGATCATCGCGCGCTACGGCGCGCTCTCGTCGCGCTACGAGCCGGGCCCGCTGTCACGCACGATTTACGAGTTTCCTCTCCTTGAATGGCGCGACGTGAAGGGATCGAAGCTCAAAGGTCGCGATTTCATCAAGGCGGGGTTGGATCTCGTTCGCATCTACAACGCGTGCATTCGGCCGAGCGGCGCTCGCGCTGTGCTCGCGCACGGCGCCTCCGGCCAGTCGTAGGTCGTGGCAACGTCTCAATCGGCCTCGATGACTGATCGCGCGTTCGGTCAGCCCACGCGTTCCGCCGCGCATTCGTTTGCGCCAACGCGCACCCCCAACGAGACGATGATCGGAGTTGCGATCATCGTCTTGGGTTTCGTGCTACGGCTCTTCTGCGCCGTGCGGTTTCCGTTCGATGAAGACGAGCTATACACGATCTTTGAATCGCGCGATCTGTTCGCAACAAAGCTTCTCCCCGGAATCGATTCGCGACCGCTTTACTATTTGCTGCAGCACCCCCTGCTCAAGCTTCTGCCGGGCACGCCGCTCATGCTGCGTCTCCTGCCGCTGCTGTTCGGCACCGTTGGCCTGTGGGCCACGTGGAGAGTAGGGAAGCGCTGGCTCGGTGCGAATGCCGGTCTCGTGGCAGCGTTCCTCGCTGCGATATCGCCCTGGCATCTCTATGCGTCCTCGACGGCACGGTATTACTCGCTCGTCTATCTATGTACTGCGCTCACCCTTTGGGCTCTGACCGAGGCGTACGACTCCGACTCGCCGCGTAGCTATCTGCTCACGCTCGTTGTGTTGATGGTCGGCACACTCACGCATCCGTCTTTCCTCATCACGACGGTTGGCGCGGTCTTCGGTCTCGCGCTCGTGACGTCCTCTGGCGCACTCGGCTGGAGATGGCCGAGCCGGCGCGCCTGGACGTTTTTATGGTTTCCGTTCCTCGCGTTGCTTGCGACGGAAATGCTCGTGCTGCGCTCGCTGGGTCGTTCTTCCGCCATGGCCAACGTTGGCGGCCGCGGCCTGAGTGCGACGCTTCGGCTTTTGCCGGCGATGATCGACTGGATGACGGTCACCGTATTCGTCGCGGCGATTCTCGGGGCCTTCTTGCTTGCACGACGAGCGTCGTACCGACGCATTGGTGTCATGGCGATCAGCGCCGTGGTCGTGTCATTCATTCTGCTGTTCATCGCGTCCACGCGCACCGGTGTCTACGCGGACTACGGCGTCGGAATGCTCCCGCTGATCTTCATCGCGGCGGCTGCTGCAGTGACGCTGGGAAGCGCCGGAATGGAGTCCGTGTCGTGGCCGTCGGTTGCGATGTTCGTGCTGGTGGCGGGGAGCGCGCCGTCGATCGTTTCATTCCTGTCGGACGGCCTACGCTACGACTACCGTCCTGCGTATGCGCGTATCACGAAGGACGCGCCGAACGTTGCCGCTTTCGTGTGGCCAACGGTCTTGCAGCAGTACTACGCGCCGAAGGTTCGAGGGTATGAATGGCGCGCAGACTCTGCATATCTCAATCGTACCATCGCCGCCGAGTCCGACATGTGGGCCGTGGTCGGGGTGAAGCGATATGGTGTCTCGGGCGATGACGGTCGCGTGATTGCGACTTGGCTCTCGGATCATTGCAAGATCGTCGATTCGTTCGAGCGGCCGCGCTTCGACTATCGGTTGTACCGCGTCGATCTCTATCGATGCCACGCTGCCCCGGCCGCGGTATCGTCAGTCACCGTGAATCATTCCACCGTCGCAGCTCGGTGACGTCCGCTCTGATCGACAGGTCGTCAGCTCCCGGTCCGATTCGGCATCACTTTACCGTTGATGTCGAAGAGGCTTTTCAGGTGTCCGCGATGGAGCCGTATATCGCTCGATCGGCTTGGGACAGCCAGGAAAGTCGTGTCGAGCGCAATACGCGTTTGCTTCTCGACCTCATGGCCGAAACTGGCGCGCGCGGAACATTCTTCACGCTCGGCTGGATTGCGTCGCGCCATCGTTCGCTGGTTGCGGACATTGTCGCCGCTGGGCATGAGATGGCGTCGCACGGGTGGGGACACGAGCGCATCACGACGCTCACGCCGGAACAGTTCCGTGAATCGGTGCGCGACTCGAAAGCCATTCTCGAGGACATCACGGGCGCGCCCGTCTACGGGTATCGCGCGCCAAGCTTCTCGATTGTGCGCGGCGGGGAATGGGCGCTCGATATTCTCCTCGAAGAAGGCTATCGCTACGATTCGAGTCTCTTTCCCGTTCGTCGTAAGGGCTATGGCTTCGACGGCGGAGCGCGAGATCCGCACGTCCTCCGGCGTCCAGCGGGGGAACTCAATGAATTGCCGCCCGCTACGATCGAGCTCGCGGGAAAGGTGCTTCCGGCCGGTGGCGGCGCCTATCTGCGACTCTTTCCCGTCGCCTTGGTCGCCAGCGCGCTGTCTGCCGCCGAAGCTCGCGGCGCGCCGGGGACCATCTATATCCATCCATGGGAAGTAGACCCTGAGCAGCCGCGTGTTGCCGTCAATCTCAAAACGCGCATCCGCCACTATACCGGTCTTCGTCGCACCGCTCCTCGCCTTCGACGTTTGCTATCGACGTTTCATTTTCAGCCCATCAGCGCGACCCTGCAACTCGGTCGTGAGGACCGCCGCGCTTCGCCCTCGCTCCGGCTCGCCCAATGAGCGATCGGCAGCACCAGTCGACGGTTGCGCACGGCTTTGCCGTGGCCGCTGAGAAGATGACGGCTCCGGACGAACTCCGCGTCGAGGTACTCACGGACTCGTCGATGGCGGAGTGGGATCGGTTTGTGGCGTCGGTTCCGGGAAGCACCTTCTCCCACCTTGCCGGTTGGCGAAAGGTCCTTGGCGGAGTTCTCCGTCACGAGCCGCTCTATCTCGTCGCAGTCGACGCGAAGGGTGCGTGGCGCGGAGTTCTGCCGCTGTTCCGCGTGCGGAGCCTGTTCGGCCACTACCTCATGTCTATTCCGTTTCTCAACGACGGTGGCCCGCTCGGAGACGACGCCGCGCGTCGCCGTCTGGTCGAGCATGCGGTTGCTGAGGCAGACCGGACTGGCGCGGACTTGCTCGAGCTTCGGTCGCGTAGTGAACAACCCGGCCCGGTGAAGCCGACGAATCGAAAGATCACCGTCATTCTCGGGCTCCCGGAAAGCATTGAACTGCTCTGGGAGAAAACCTTCCGCGCCAAGCTCCGGAGCCAGATCCGTCGCGCGGCCAAGGAAGGAATGTCGGCGCGCTCGGGAGCCGATGAGCTGGGCGCATTCTACCACGTATTTGCGCGGAACATGCGCGACCTCGGTACGCCCGTTCTGCCGCGTGCATTCTTTGAGCAGCTCGCCGCCACGTTTGGCGATCGCGTGATTTTCACGACGGTGCGTACGTCGAAGGGTGAGCCCGCTGCCGCCGGATGCTGTCTCATGTGGGGCAGCGAAGTCGAAATCGTCTGGGCGTCATCGCTGAGAGAATTCAACAAATTCTCACCGAACATGGCCCTCTATGCGGAGTGCATGGAGGAATCCATTCGCCGAGGTGCGCGTGAGTTCAACTTTGGGCGATGCACTCCGGGTGGCGCGACGCACAAGTTCAAACTTCAATGGGGCGGGCACGACGTTGCGCTGCCCTGGCCAACGTGGTCGCGGGTAGAGGATGCGGGCGCACCGTCCCCAGATCGTCCTGTCTTTCGCGTGGCGACCGCTGTGTGGAGCAGACTTCCCGTGGCGATCGCGAATCGCGTAGGGCCGCTGCTTTCGCGCCACCTTCCATAGAATAGTCCGAGAGGCATCGCACGCATGGGTGCGCGCCATCAACTCGCCGCCTATTCGCCGATTTCCCTCGGCGCGATCGCGCGCGCCGCGGCAAGTGTCGTCGGCATATCGAGCGATCCGCATGAGCGTTTGTCGACGTCGCTCCTTCAGGACTACTCTGCTGATTCGGCCGTGCTCTGCGGCTCCGGAACGCAGGCGCTCCAACTCGCGATCACGATCGCGCAGCGGGGCCGTCGTGCCGATTCGCCTGTGGCGATCCCGGCCTTTAGCTGCTTCGACATGGGGTCCGCCGCCATCGGTGCGAATGTACGCGTCGTTCTCTACGACATCGACCCGGACACGCTAGCTCCCAACCGCGAGTCGCTGCAGTTCGCGCTCGACGCCGGTGCGCGCACGATCGTCGTGGCGCCGCTCTACGGAATTCCAGTCGATTGGCAGGCGCTGGTCCAGATGGCGGAGCCAACTGGGTCCATTTTGATCGAGGACGCTGCACAGTGTCATGGTGCCGCCTGGATGGGGCGCAAGCTGGGAACGCTCGCCAGCATCAGCACGCTGAGCTTTGGCCGCGGCAAGGGTTGGACGGGCGGAAACGGTGGCGCTGTTCTGCTGCGCAACGATTTCGGTCGAAGCGTCGCAGAGACGACGCCGAGTGGACGCAAGCGCGAAGCGACGACACTCGCGGCGACCGCGGCGCAGTGGGTGTTGGGTCGGCCCGCTCTATACGGAATTCCGCGCGCGATTCCTGGACTCGGTCTCGGCACGACGACGTATCACGCGCCGACGTCGCCGTCATCGATGACCACCGCAGCGGCTGCTGCCGTCGTCGCGAATCGCCGAGCGTCAACAGAAGAGGCGGGTCATCGCCGCGAGAACGCGCGCGCGTTGCTGTCACGTCTCCCACAGCGGACTGACCTGTCGACGATTCGTATTGGTGCCGATTCCACGCCGGGCTACCTCCGACTTCCGATTCTCCTTCGGGGCGAGCTCGCACGAGCGTGCACGAGTTCGCACGCGCGGCGTTTGGGAATCGAACGCAGCTATCCGATCAGTTTGGACGAGCTCGATCCTCTGAAACCCAGAATCGTCGCCAACCAAGCGCGCTGTTCCGGCGCACGAATGCTCGCGTCCGACCTGTGGACGCTTCCGACGCATTCGCTGCTCACGGTGCGCGAGCGCGATGAGATCGTTGAGCTGCTGACGCGAGACTAGCGACGAACGTGTCTGCTAGTGGCGGGCTGATCGTAGTCGATCGCGTATGGCGATTTTGAGGTGTTCGAATCCGCCGACGATCTGCAAGAACTCGAGCGACTCGCGCGAATCGCTCGGATACGCGAAGCGAGGAACAAGAAACGGGCGTTCGCTACCGGCGGCAGGAGTGAAGGGCCGCTTGCCTGAGTAGCGCGGCTCCGTCGTGACGGCGCCCCACATACCGCTCTTGCGAAGAATTTCCACCTCGCGAGGCGAGGACGCCCCCGTTGGGTAGGCGAAAATCGGAACCGTAGCTGCACACCGTCGCTGGAGCTCCGTCCACGATCCGACGATCTCCTCTTCCGCCTGCGCGTCGGACGTCGTTGGTAGCACCGGGTGTGTAATCGTGTGCGGACCGAAGGTGACCAATCCACTCGCAGCGCACGTCGCGACGTCGCTCCAGTTCATCACCTGAAACGACGCCGGTGGGCTCACTGGGACGTCGACGTCGAACATGGTGCCGAGTTGCTCGAGTTGTGCAAGACGGGCGGCTTCGGGCAGCGCCTTCATTTGTTCGATCAGCGTTTCGGCGACGGCAACGCGAGCCGCGGGCGAATTCAACGAAACAAGTTTCGTAGAATTTTCATTTCTTAGGTCGATGCCAGTACGCGGAGAGGCCATGACCGCATATGTTATCTTGTCCCACCAATACCATAGGTTCTCGCCAGCGACACCCGTCGCGATGAACACGGTGACGGGGCAGTCAAACTCGGCGAAAATCGGCAGTGCGACGTCCAGAAAATCGCGGTAACCATCATCGATGGTGAATGCGATGGAAATGGCGTCATCGCGGTTTCCGTTCGCAGAGGGCGGAAGGTCGCGCAGCGAGACGAGGCGACATCCCTCTTGCCGAAGAAAGGCGAGGTCGCGGCGAAGTGCCGCAGGGGAATGACCTTCGACGTTGAGTTCTGGTTGTGCGAAGCGATGCCCCATGAAGATTGGCATCGCGTCGCGAAGCCCTGGCGCAAGCAGTCGCCGAACGGGCCGTAGTTCCAGCGGTCGAAGAAGGAAATTTTTTAGCGTCATCGTTCTGGGTAGGATCTTTGCGTCACGGGGCAGGCCGCTCCCCGACGCCCTTTCAATTGCCCTTCGTTGAACCATCAATGCCCCCGTGCTGACTCGCGCCCGGAGGCACCTGCTGGAATGAACGGTGTTTCTGTCGAACCGGACGCGTGCGTCCGATACTCGAGGGACACGCCGCCGCTACTAGTTGTAACAAGAGTAAATACGAAACTTTCACGAAAAGCGGAACGGCACAAACTGTGGAATGGATCACCACTGATGTGTGACGCGGTCGATAGCACCAGAACGCGACGCGCCGTAAACTCGACGCGGTATTTCGCGGCCCGTTGGGCGCCCAGCCTCGCAACATCCTCGGCCCAGGGCGAGCGTGAACTCGAACTCCCTCTGATGCGCAGCCCTATCCGCAAATCCCTTCTCGGGTTGATGGTCGTGGCAGCGTGTGCGAGCGATTCGCGCGTATCGCCGAACACTCCGGCGCTCGCGGGAATCACGGTGTCGCTCGGATCCGCTTCGTTGCAGGTTGGTGATACAACCCGCGCCACGGCCATTCTGTTCGATGACGGTGGGCACAGTCTGACCGCGAGCTCCGGAGCGGTCTCCTGGAGCAGCTCGAATACGTCGGTCGCCACGATTTCGCCAACCGGCATCGTCGGCGCCGTTTCGCCGGGTACAGCGACGCTGGTCGCCGGCTTACAAGGAATCTTTGGAAGCGCCTCGCTCACGGTTGCCACGGCGACCGTTGCCCCGCCCGCGGTGTTGGCGGTCAAGCGAGTCGCTGTCAATCTGAATTCGCCACGTCTGTCGCTCGGTATGAGCACGCAGGCATCGGCCATTGCGATGGATTCGACTGGTTCGCCGATCACTGGCCGAGCCATGTCGTGGAGTTCGAGCAATCCGGGCGTCGCCGACGTGTCGCCGATTGGCGTCGTGACGGGGATGTCGGTCGGTATCGCGACGATTTCGGCGATGAGCGACGGAGTATCCGGCGCCGCGCCGATTACGGTTGAGCTCGTTCGCCCCCCCGTTGCGACAATCGACCTGACGATTGCCTCGCCTTCGCTGCTCGTCGGAACGCAAACGCAAGCGTCTGGTGTCGCTCGCGACTCGGCGAACAACGTCTTGTCAGATCGCACCATCACGTGGTCTTCGAGCGACACCACCGTCGTCGACGTGTCGAGCAGCGGTCGAGTCGCCGCGGTTCGAGCTGGAAAGGCGATTGTCACCGCCACTGTCGAAGGAACGTCGGCGAGCGCGACGATTACGGTATTCACTACTCCGATCAATAGCATCCGACTGACCGCGACTGCGCAGGTCTACGTCGGACAGAGCCTCGAAACGGCCGTCGTTACGTATGACCGTCAGGGGCTCCCGTTGACCGGCCGCACCATCACATATGGTATCTCGCCGGCGGCGGTTGCGTCGGTTTCGACGACCGGCGTCGTAACGGGAATTGCCCCTGGAACGGGAATCGTCTGGGCGGCGGCCGAAGGAAAGGCCGATACAGCATCGATCATCGTCGTTCCGGCGCCTGCGGTTATTCCGCCCTCGGCTCCGCCGTCGAGTCCTGCTCCGCCGGCTGCGCCGCCAGCGAGTCCGCCGGCGGGCTCTCCGTCAACACCTGTGACCCCGGTCGTCACGTCCATCACGGTCGCGGCGGACTCAGGCACAATTCGCGTTGGCAATTCCGCACTCGCACGTGCAACGGTCCGCGACCAGTCGAACAACGCAATGACCGGCCAGACGATCGTATGGACGAGCAGTGCTCCGTCTGTCGCGACGATTCTGTCGAGCGGCGCGTATACGGCGGTCGCCGCCGGCTCGACAACGCTCACGGCTCGCGTTGGCTCGGTCTCGGGTACTACTTCCATCACCGTTACGGCCGCCCCCGTGGTGCCAGTCTCCACCGTGGCGGTTTCGCTCTCCAACTCGATCGTGAAGGGAGCCACCACGCAGGCCACGGCGACGACTCGCGATGCGAGCGGGACGCTGCTCACTGGCCGCACGATCACGTGGAACTCGAGCAATACCGCGATCGCGTCGGTCTCTGGTTCGGGCGTGGTGACTGGTGTCGCCGCTGGTACGGCGACGATCACCGCGACGAGCGAAGGGAAGTCGGGACAGCAAGCAGTCACGGTGACGGTCACGCAGGTGCCGGTCGCAACGGTTGGTGTCGCCGTCAGCTCTGGTTCGATCACCACCAATCAGACGCTTCAAGCAACCGCAACAACGCGCGACGCCAGCGGCGCAGTATTGACCGGCCGCACCGTCACGTGGACGTCGACCAACTCCAGCGTGGCTGCTGTTTCCGCGACTGGTCTGATCACTGGTGTGGGCGTCGGCACTGCGAGTGTCAACGCGACGAGTGAAGGGCAGGTGGGCACGGCGCCGATGACGGTAACGCTGGCACCGGTCTCGACGGTGAATGTCGTCGTCGCGCCGTCAACGGTTGCGCTCACACAGACCGCACAGGCCACCGCCACCACGCAGGACGCAACCGGCGCCACACTCACCGGTCGCACCATCACGTGGAGTTCGAGCAATTCGGCGGTCGCGACCGTGTCGACGTCGGGCCTCGTCACTGGTGTCTCGGCTGGCGCTGCAAACATCGTCGCGACGAGCGAAGGAAAGAGCGGCTCCGCGCAGCTCACCGTGAGCAGCAGCACGGTTGCGTCGCCGATTCTCACCGAGGATTTCAGCACGTACACCACGACGGCCAATCTTCACGCGGATCCTCGCGGCATCTACGGCGCGGAGGAGATGGGTGGTCCGTGGGGTCAGTGGAACTTGATCACGCTCGACCAGACGACCGGCGTCGCGGATGTTGGTGCCGGCACGTCGCACCAATCCATGAAGTACACGTGGCCCGATCGCACGAACGCCACTGGTGTTCAGCCGAACGCGCCGCGCTGCGCGGACTTCTACATCGTCAAATCGCTCAACCTTCCGCCCAACCTCACCGAGGTATGGGCCGAGTTCTACGTCAAGTTCTCGACGAACTTCACGACGAAGGCACCTGCAGCATGGAACTGCGCGTCGAACCCAGACTACAAATTCATCTTCCTCACGACGCCGAGTAATCGCTTCTCGCTCAAGAACGACTACGCGGGACTTGGAACGCGCTGGGATCCGACCGCGCCTGGCCAGGGCGATGGCGACAACAACTTCGTGTACAACAATTTCCACGATAACGCATGGCACCGAATTCGAATCCACTCAAAGGTTGCGACGAGCGGATCGAACGGCGCGCACGAGATCTGGTTGGATAACACGAAGGTGTACTCGAACACGAACATCTCCACCGCTAGCCAGACGGCGATCAACGGGATCAACCTGGGCAACAACATGAACCAGGGTCCCGACCACATCATGTCGCTGAACTGGGGACAGATCAAAGTCTGGAGCGCATACCCAGGCTGGTGATCGATGGTAGTTGACGCGGACGAGTCCATCAGCTCGTCCGCGTCGTGTAAGGTAGATCGCGATCGCACGTTCCCACCCCCCGCCACGACGACCCCCGCTCGTGGCGAGCTGAGCCAATAAAAACTGCCGAGCTGAGGCGAACCAAAACGGCAAACGCGAGTACATGTTGCGAGTCCGCGCACCAGGCGATGTGCGCGAGACGGCAATTCGGCACGTGTTGAGCGATTGATCTACACCGAACGTGATATGCATCACTGAGTGCTCATGAGCATTATCACATTCGCGCACGATTCAAAACATTTGTTACCAGTTTCAGGTGTTTTGCGTTAGTTTCGCAGAGGGACGATGATGACGTTGTTAGCGAATGATCATCGCTCCTCGATGTTGATGTCATGGCTTCTCCTCGGAAGGTAGAGGAAGCCGATAACGGCAAACCCGTCGAAAGGCGGGGACGCAAAGCTACGAGGCTACCGCTCGGGTTTCCGAGCCACGCCAGTCGGGCCGCCGAACTTCCAACTGAAGGAGAAGTAACATGTTCAAGATCCCGCGGATTTCCCGCGTGACCTCGACCATCGTGGCTGCGCTGTGCGCAGCGGGCTTGGGTTGCTCGGAGAATTCCAGCGACACCATTGCACCGCGAGACAGCGCGTCCGCCCTGCGGCTACCATGGTCGTCGTCCACCTCGTCCGTCACCGTTAGCGTCGATTCGACGCAGCTCGCCGTCGGACACACGTCCGCCGCGAAGGCAACGGCACTCGACTCGCGCGGCAACGCACTCTCCGGAAAAACGCCGACGTGGTCGTCGTCGAACACCGCCGTCGCGACTGTGTCGACGGCCGGAGTCGTCACCGCGGTGAAGGCTGGTTCCGCGGACATCCAGGCCGTCATCGACGGTATCTCTGGAAAGAAGACGATCACCATCGTCGCCGCGGGTTCAACCGGTTCGGGTTCCGCTGGCACCGTTGCGACGAACGAATGCGCGGCGCCGGGATCCGGTTGGATTTTCTGCGACGACTTCGAGAGCGATCGCACCGCGAAGTACTTCGAATACGACAATGCGGGCGGCAAGTTCGTTCGCACCAACGCAACCGGCATGGGCGGATCGGTCGGAATGCGCGCGACGTACACGAAAGGACAGACGAGCGCTGGTAGCCTCAAGCTGGCCTTCGGTCGTACGCCAAGCACATCCTTCCGTCCGGCAGACGCCGGCACGGCGAACTATCGCGAACTCTACTGGCGCTTCTTCGTTCGGAAGGAAGCTGGATGGGTCGGCGACGGTCCAGGCAAGCTGACGCGCGCGATGATTCTCGCGAAGTCGGACTGGAGCCAGGCGATGATCGCGCACGGTTGGTCGGATGAAACCGACATGCGCTACCTGCTTCTCGATCCGGCAACGGGCGTGAACTCGGCTGGCGCCGTGACCACGGTCGGTTACAACGACTTCAACAATCTCCAATGGCTGGGCGGCACACGCTCTTCTGCCACTGTGGACGACAATGCGCACGCTGGTCAGTGGGCGTGCTATGAGTTCCACGTCAAGTTGAACGACGCTGGTCAGTCGAACGGTGTTTTCGATCTGTCGGTGAACGGACAGCCGTCGGCGAAAAAGACGGGACTCAACTGGGTTGGTTCGTACAACGCATACGGCTTGAACGCCATTCTTCTCGAGCAGTACACGAACGCTGGCGCACCTGCCGCGAACGTTCGTACGCTCGACAACTTCGTCGTGAGCACGCAGCCGATCGGTTGCGGCAGCGGAAGCTCGGCGACGACACCGCCGCCGGCGGCGCCCGCAGCAGTCGCCGCGGTCAGCGTCTCGCTCCCGGCATCTTCGCTCACGATGGGTCAGACGGCCCAGGCGAGCGCCAAGACGATCGACGCCTCAGGTAACACGCTCACGGGGCGCACGATCACGTGGAGCTCGAGCAACTCTGCAGTCGCGAGCGTTTCGGCCACCGGTATGGTGACGTCGGCTGGTGTAGGCACGGCAAGCATCGTCGCTACGTCGGAAGGAATGAACGGTCAGGCGCCGATCTCGGTTACCGCACCCGCGCCGGTTGCAGTGGCGTCGGTCGCAGTGTCCATGGCGGCATCGTCGATCGTTGCGGGCGCAACCACGCAGGGCACCGCCGTGACGCGCGACGCGAATGGCAACACGCTCACGGGCCGCACGATCACGTGGAGCTCGAGCAACACGGCCGTCGCAACGGTGAGTTCGTCGGGTCTCGTGACGGGCGTTGCCGCTGGCAGCGCGACCATCACGGCGACGAGCGAAGGCAAGTCGGGGCAGGCTGCGGAGACGATCACCGCACCGGCGCCAGTTCCAGTCGCGTCGGTCGCCGTATCGATGGCAGCATCGTCGATCGTCGCCGGCAAGACGACGCAGGCTACGGCAGTGGCGCGCGACGCGAGCGGCAACACGCTCACGGGCCGCGCGGTAGCGTGGACCTCCAGCAACGCAGCGGTCGCAACGGTCAGCTCGGCTGGTGTGGTGACGGGCGTCGCCGCTGGCAGCGCAACCATCACAGCGACGAGCGAAGGCAAGAGCGGACAGGCTTCTGAAGCGGTCACCGCAGCAGCTCCGGTACCGGTAGCGACTGTCGCGGTCTCGCTCGCCTCTGCATCAATCCAGGCTGGTCAGACCACGCAGGGAACGGCAGCAACGCGCGATGCGAGCGGCAATGCGCTCACCGGTCGTACCGTCACGTGGAGCTCCAGCAACACGGCCGTCGCGTCGGTGAACTCGACCGGCTTGGTGAGTGGTCTCGCGGCGGGAACAGCGACGATCACGGCGACCAGCGAGACCAAGACGGGCACCGCTGCCGTCACGATCACTGCTGCGAGCTCTGGAACGTCGGGTGCTGGCGGTGGAGCGGGTACTCCGATTCTGACCGAAGACTTCAGCACTTACTCATCGACCGCGAACCTTCACGCCGATCCGCGCAACATCTACGGTGCCGAGGAGAAGGGCGGTCCATGGGGACAGTGGAACCTGATCACGCTCGACCAGACCACGGGCGTCGCTGATGTTGGCGCCGGCTCGTCGAAGCAGTCGATGAAGTACACGTGGCCGGATCGCACGAACGCAACGGGCGTTCAGCCCGACGCGAATCGCTGCTCGGACTTCTACATCGTGAAGACGCTCCAGCTTCCGCCGAACCTCACCGAAGTGTGGACCGAGTTCTACGTCAAGTTCTCGACGAACTTCACGACGAAGGCACCGGCGGCGTGGAACTGCGCGTCGAACCCTGACTACAAGTTCATCTTCCTGACGACGACGCCGGGCAACCGCTTCTCGCTCAAGAACGACTACGCTGGTTTGGGCACGCGTTGGGATCCGACCGCGCCAGGCCAGGGCGACGGCGACAACAACTTCGTCTACAACAATTATCACGACAACCAGTGGCACCGCATCCGGATTCACTCGAAGATCGCGACGAGCGGATCGAACGGTGCGCACGAGATCTGGTTGGACGGCACGAAGGTCTACTCGAGCACCAACATCGCCACTGGAGGCCAGGGTACGATCAACGCGATCAACCTCGGCAACAACATGAACCAGGGCCCCGACCACATCATGTCGGTCAACTGGGGTCAGATCAAAGTGTGGAGCACGAACCCGGCCTGGTAACACCGGCAGGGAATTCCATCGAGTTTCGCTGAACGGCTCTACGTCGGTACGACGCGCCGTTCAGCGGAAGGAACCGCAAAATGAGAACGGGTCGTCTGCTGTCACCGCACCAATGGTGATTCCGCAGACGGCCCGTTTTCGCTCGTGTCCGAATCTGTTTCGGCTTGCTACGCCTTGGTTGTGCCCTTCAGGCCGCCGGTATAGAGCGCCTCGTGAAAGTGCACCATCGACGCGAGGCTGAACGTCTCTTCGATACGAGCTCGCGCGGCATCTGCGTCGGCTCTGCGTCTTTGTTGGTCACGTAGCGCGTCATACCAGCCGGCGGCGAGCGCCCCGGAGTCGCCCGAAGGCACCAGGCGATGAGCGAGGGACGGCCCGAGTACGGCACCGTTGCCCCCAACGTCAGTGACAACGGGACAGATGCCGGCGCTCATCGCCTCGAGCAGGCTCACGGACGTCCCCTCGCTACTTGAGGAAAGACTAAAAATGGCCAAGGCGGCGTGAAGCTCGGCGATTGCCGATACCCAGCCCGGCAGCTTCACGGCGTCGGCGTGCGACGTTGCGGCGAGTGCGCGATCGAGGGCTGGTCGGTCAGGTCCTTCTCCCGCGATGACGAGAAAGGGAGGCGGACCCATGTCGGCGGACCACCGATCGCGCAGCCGGCCGAATGCCTCGATCATGAGATCGTATCGCTTGACGACATCGAATCGCCCGAGGCTCCCGATGATCGGGGCGTCGGCCGGAATATTCAGGCTCGCGCGCAACGAACCATCGTCAGGCCTGCGGCAGAACCGTTCGGTGTCTACGCCATTCAGCACCACCTGAATTCGCTTCCGATCCACGCCGATCGTGGTCTCGAGCTGATTCGCCAGCGCACTCGATACTGCCAGCACGACATCGGTTCGACGCGACGCCAATCGATCCGTGACCTGCCCAATCCACGGATCCGGAACGCGTCGGCCGTGATCTGTGTGGACGATGAACGGAACGCCCGCCGCGCGTGCCGCTCGCGCCGTCTTGTACCAGACGCCGCTATGCGAATGAACGACGTCGGGTGCGATTTCGCGGATCAACTGCGTGAGAGCGGTCGGCCGAATCATCGACCACCGAGACATCGGCGGAGCCGTGTGCAGCGTCCCGTGCTCGTCGAGGCGCTCGGCGTATCGGCCGAGGAACCGGATCGCGAGGAGATGCACGTCGAACTTGGCCGGGTCCAGCCGCCGGACCATGTCGGCGACGAGTCGCTCCAAGCCGCCAGCTTCGAGGTCGAGAACGACCTGAAGCACACGGATGCGCCGTGATGGAACTGTCATGACAGTTCGCTAAAAACTCGGCGAGGATGCATGGCGTCCCCGCCGAGAGTTGTTGGAAAGCGCATCGAGTTTACAACGTCGGCCGAACGGCACCCGGCGCCGGAACAGTGGGCCGGAATTGTGGTGGCGCCGCTCCGCCGCGCATGACGCGGCGAACCTTCTTCGAGATGACCTGATCGACGCCGTTCAGCTTTCCCAAGCCCAGGATGATACCGAGCATGCTATACAGGTATCCGGCGTACGCCTGCGACAGGAAGAATGCGCAGACGATGTATCCGATGAGCGACGCGAGGAGAACTTGCGCCAGCCCCGGCGATGGATTGGGCACACCGTTGGCCTGGTCAGGCATCCTACCGATCTTGAGCAGCATACCCCACGATGACCCGAGGAGCATGAGATACCCGAGCAACCCGAAAATCCCGAGTTCTGCGCCGATCTGGACGTAGGAGTTGTGCGCAGCCATCCACGGGACCTTGCCCGTACCGTCTGCAGCGGCCTGAATACCTTGCGGCGAGAGCACGCCTTCCGCCTTGGGGAACACCTGCGGGCCAACGCCAAGGAACGGATTCGAGAACATGTATCCGATGCCGCGCTTCCAGACCTCCACGCGGCCCGTATTGGAATTGCCCGCCCAGTTGTAATCGTCCTTCGGATGCGTGAGCGTTTTGACGAAATCCCAATACTGGTCGCTCGCTACCGCAGACAGCAGCACGAAGATTCCAACCACGACGCCGACACGAACTCTCGCGGGGACGGAGCGGAAGGTGATCAGAAGCGTCGCTGTGACCGCAATCAGTCCGATGAATCCGCCGCGTGATCCTGATCGAACTGTGCCAATCATCGCGAGCCCGAGTGCGGCCACGGCGAAGATGCGCAGTGCAGTCGATCCCGGTCTCCGGATGAAATAGATGGACAGCGGCAGGGAGCAAACGCAGAGCATACCGAAATCATTCGCGTCGTAATACGCGAGGTTGCTCAGGCGTCCCGTAGAATCAACCTGAAAGCGCGCAATGACGATGGCGCAGAATGCCGCGCAGCCCATTACCTGAACGAGGACCAATCGCTCGACATCTTCGACGCCTCGTACGGCGGCGGCAATGATCAGCATCATGAAGATGCTTGGCAGATAGTCCTTCGTCACGAATGTCGCGCTGTATCCAGGCCATAACGAAAACGGCGTGGACAAACACATCAAGAACCCGAGCGCGAGCGCGATTCTCGTAATGCGACTCTCGAGCGGTCGAAATACGCGTCGTGGATCGCGGTCCATCACGAACAGCACCAGCGCTGCGCCTTGCGCGATCATCGCGGGGTGCAGCGCGCTCAGAAACGGATAGAAGTCGGTCAGCCGCCAGACCGCCGCTTCCAAAATTCCGACGATTGCAATGAGCAACAGGTCGAATTTCAGCGGTCCCGCCAGCGCGGCGGGTATCGCGCGTCCGCGCGGACGACCGACGCGGTACCCCGCGTACGGCTGCGCCATCGGCGGGTTGGCACTGGCCATTCCATTGTGAGGCCCTGGGCGCGCGCCAACTGGCACTGGAGCGCTCGGACCGAATGCGCGAGACTGGAAGCCTGTCATCGAGTCGGGTCTCAGATTGCGCTCCTGACAACGGTTGTCAGAGGCGGCCAATCAAAGATAGCGAGGCGTCACGCCGGTCTGGCCTACCCGGCAACTAATGGTATACGCCTGTACCAAGGACGCGACAGCGTTGCGAGGGCAACGCTGTCGCGTCCTTGGGAGGCGCGGCCTTTTCGGCCTGGTGACACCGTGGCAATTTCCTTTTCAGCGAGGTCACCTCGGCGCCGTTTCGCTCGTTCGAGCGGTTCAGGCTGTGGCCGCTAAGCATCAGGGCCCATCGACCACGACCATGACATCGGAACAGCTCGCCGTGCGCCCATCTCGCGCAAATGCCCAGATCGCGCCCGTGGACCCGCCAGTGCGTCAGGACAGGGTTTGGATCGCGTGGGAGAAGCAGCGCCGATCGCTATCCCTCTCCGGCCGCGTACGCGCGAAGCTCCTCCTTTGCCTCACTGACGACAAGAGCTGGCGCCGGTACCCCGTCTCGATTGCGGAGACGGTTGGCGAACTGAGCCGGCGGCGAGGTCAAACGGTGTTCGTTCAGAACCCGTCAATGGTCCTGGCCGCTCTCGCGAGCTTTCTGAAAAAGCCACTCGGCTACGCCCTCGTCGTCGACCGCCATAGCAACTTCGGCTTTCTGTCCGGACAAACTGCAGGCTTCAAGGCCAAGCTCTCCGAATGGTTGAGTCGCTACAGTCTGCGAAATGCCGACATGACGATCGTCACCAACGACGAACTCGCCGAATACGTCCGCGCGGTCGGGGGCGCACCGTTCGTGCTTCCAGATCCATTTCCGGAGCCGCCCGACGTCGACTCGGCTGCCCAGTCAAAAACTCCGAACGCACCAAAGGAAATCTTATTTGCTGCGTCGTGGGCTGACGATGAGCCGATCGCCGCGACCATCGAGGCGTGCCGGCATCTCGAGGGCGAGGTCGTTGTTCGCATAACCGGGCGCATGAAGAAGAAGTACGCCGACGTCGCCGCGACCGCTCCGGCGAACTTCATTCAAACGGGATTCGTGACCGACGCGGAATACTTCGCTCTCATGGCGAGGTGCGATGCCGTGATGGCCGTGTCGGTGCGGCCAGCCACGTTGGTGTGCGCCGGCTACGAAGGTACGCGAATGGGCAAGCCGCTGATCCTCGGCGACTCGATGGCGCTGCGTGAGTTCTTCAGCTCTGGCGCCGTGTACACCGATGGAACCGCACGCGATCTCGAGACCAAGATTCGCGCGCTCTTCGGCGATCTGCCGCGCTATCAGCGCGACGTTCGTCGGTTGTACGAACAGCGCGCGCCTGAATGGGATGAGCGGCTGGCCGATCTCGAATCGAAGCTCTCAACACTGGGTGCTCGAAAGAAACCGGCAGCAGCGCGCTAACGCGCGGTCGACATGAACCCCCGGCTCAAACGATTGGCTGAGCGCGCGATTGCGCGCTCAGGTGTTTTGCCAGTACTTCGCGCCCGCCGTCGCGGAAGTGCATTGATCCTCGCCTATCACAACGTCGTACCGACTGGCGGCGAACCCGGCGGGGATCGCAGTCTGCACATCGCTCAGACTGAGTTCGCTCGACAGCTGGATCTTCTGCTCGACGGCTATGATGTCGTTCCGCTAGACGCGGTGCTCGATCCGTTGATGAACGAGTCGCGAAAGCCGCGCGTCGCAATCACGTTCGATGACGCGTATGACGGTGCAATCACCGCGGGTCTCGACGAACTCGTGCGACGACAGCTTCCGGCGACGGTGTTCGTCACCCCGGGGCTGATCGGACAGCTTCCGTGGTGGGATGTAATTGCGTCGGCAGACGCCGGCGCGGTTCCTGAAGCCAATCGAGATCACGCGCTCAAAACGCTACGCGGCGATCGAGAACTCGTCCTCGCGTGGGCTGGGCTCAGTGCTGCGGCAGAACAGGCGTCGGCGCGGCACCTCCGCATCGGCACCGAGCAACAGATCCGATACGCGTCGAGCCAACCCGGGATAGTGCTTGGCTCGCACACCTGGTCGCACCGAAACCTGAGTGTTCTATCGGCCGACGAACTTGAGTCCGAGATGAACCGCCCGATGGCTTGGCTGCGCGAGCGATTCGACTCGGTGATCGATTGCATCGCGTATCCGTACGGGCTCTATTCGCCGCTCGTAGAACGCGCGGCGTCCGCAGCGGGGTATCGAGGGGCGTTCCGTGTCGACGGCGGCTGGCTCACGCCTACGAGTGGAGCGAATCGTTTTGCCCTCCCGCGCCTCAATATTCCGGCAAGCATGACGCTGGACGGATTCGCCCTTCGCCTCGCTGGAATCGGCACCGCGCGGTAGCGCACGCGCGGTGTAGCGTCGCTGACGGAGGCTACGCCGCTGCGGCGACGCGACGCAGGCGGACGCGGCTCCACACGCGCAACAGCCATTTGTGGAACGCTGAGCAAGCCTGACGCTCGACGATAACTGCAACGATCTGTGAGAGAATCAGAATTGCCGCGGATACCAGGGCGAGCGACACCCACGGCGACCACTGGTCGGGCAGGTGAGCGCCCAACGTCTTTCCGATTCGATTGTGGAGCAGGTAGAGCGGATACGTCAGCCCGCCAATCGTGTAGGCCCAACGCGACGGGGGGAGCATGTTGGGAACGAGAGCGACCGCAAGAAAGACGATGTGGAACGCGACGATTGCCGACGCGACGATCCAGCCGGTTGCAGGCGTGGGATTCTGAAAGAAGTCAGGCTGCTGCTGAATGGCATATCGTGCCGCGAGCACGCACGACACGGCGAGCATGGCCAACCGCGCGACGGACCGTCCGCGTGCACGCAACAGGTATAGGATGCAACCGCTGATGAAGTATGGCCCGTACGGATAGAGTGCCAAGGAACCCAACCCCCGTGGCGCAAAACCGGTTGCAGCAACCACACAGGCAGCGAGCCAGACCGCTAACCAGGTCTCGACGCGATTCATCGAGCCTGTCATGAGGATTATGAAGACAAGGAAATAGAATTTCAGTTCTACGAACAGCGTCCAGTACACGCCGTCCACGTACCCCACGCCGAGGGCGCCGGGTACCATCGTGAGATTGAGCAGGAACGTTTTTGCGGAGATCCGATCGACGCCGCCGATCGCCAGCACGATCGTCGTCAGCGCCACCGCGGTCCAGAACGACGGATAGAGGCGAGCAATTCGCGATATGACGAACTCTCCCGCTGATCGTGCCTGCGAACTCCACAGGATCACGAAACCGCTGATCATGAAGAACAGACTGACGCCCAGGTATCCAAACCGGCTCACCGACTGCAGGCCGCCGAACAACTGTTCGTCGACTGCGCCATGGCGCATCGGCCGATATGTGAAGTGGTAAACCACGACCGACGCTGCAGCGATGAAGCGCAGCACGTCGAGTTCGGCGATGCGGTTCGCCACTTTCCCTGGTTTGGTGGCGCCGGACGCGGCGGTGTTGGTTCCGGTCGCGACTGGTGCGGCGGTCGTGGTCATCCTAGGCTCCTCGCGCGATTGCCGCGACGCGATTCATCAATGCTCTCGTACCTCAGACCTGCTGGGCGAGTGTCGCGCGGCGGGTCGGCTCCCATACGTGATCCACGTGACCGCCTAGCAGGCGGAACACGGCGTGAATAACGGCGACGTTCGCGAGCAGACCAAATCCTGCAATCGAGAGCAGGCCAGGCATGCGTCGTCCGGCCGGCCAGTTCCAGGCGGTGGCGATGACGACGCCTCCCAGTACGGCGCCAACGAGTCCGAGCTGTGCCCACCAATACGTCGGTGCAAGCATGATCAAGCCCAACGTCGCCGGAATCGCCGAGACGGGGATCATCCAGCGGGCGACTTTGTGGCTCCAGAGTTTCCAGGCGAACGATCCCACACGCATCGGGTCCAGAAGTCTGCGCCAGTGCCACAGGGTGTCCATGCCGCGGCTGATGGTGCGCACCTTTCGGCGATACTCGTGATGCAGCGAAGTCGTACGGGGCACACCCGTAATTGCATCGTCAACTGACACGGCGCGGTACCCGTGCCAGCGAGCCGTCAGCGCCGCCGAGAAATCGCGGCTCAACATGTCGGGGAGAGGAATGTCATGCAGAGCGCGTCGAATTGCGTATCCGGAACCGGAAGCGCCGACGATGCCGCCGGCCAGCGTTTCCAGCTGGCGAACGCGCATCTCGTATCCGACGTAGCCGGCCTCCGTCTCATTCGCCGAAGCGTGGCCCGGCGCGACGCTGAGATCGCGCGTTGACGCGACGCCCACCGTCGGATCGGCCATTGCCGCAACGAGCAAGCGAATCGACTGTGGACGCATTCGAACGGAGGCGTCCGAGTTGATCACGATCTCGCCGACTAGTCGGTTGCAGCACGTGTTCTCCGCTGTCGTCTTACCGACGCGTGATGGCATCCGTGCCAGCTCGACGCCCTGATTGGCGTACTCGCGGACGATGTCGTCCGTGCGGTCGCTCGACGCGTCAGAGATGATCAGGATTTGACGGCGATCAGCCGGGTAATCCTGGTTGAGCAACGACTGGATCGTGCCGCGAATCTGCGCCTCTTCGTTGTACGCGGGAACGACGACGCTCACCATCGGGAGCTGATCTCCGGGCTTTGACGCCGGGATCTGAGGCGTCGGCCGCGGCAGCAGACGGAGCAACAGCGGGTACAGAGCGTAGGCGTACACCGCCAGTACGATCGGGAGCGCGAGGAGGATCCAGGGAAGGATCTTCATTTCAGGAATGGACTTGGGTGCGGAGCGAGAGGTACAGCTGCTCGTATTGATCCAGCCAGGGTTCAACGGCGAAGGCGGTCTCTAACCGTGTTTTCGCATTCTGAGCGCGGACCGCGGCTGCCGACCGATCGTCGTACACCGCTCGAATCGCCGTGGCCAGCGCTTGGGGATTCTCCGACGGCACGAGAAGGCCGTACTGGTCAGAGATCACGTCGGGTATTCCGCCGACGGCCGTTGCCACGATCGGGGTGCCTGCTTCCATCGCCTCGAGAAGTGTCATCGGCGTCCCCTCAGTCCGCGAGCTAATGACGAGTACATCGAGGCCCTGCAACAGCTGTGCGGCACCCGCGGTCGCCCCTTTCCAGGTGATACGATCGGCGAGTCCCAGGGAGTCGGCACGCTGCGTCAACGCGGTTCGATCGGCACCGTCGCCGAGGATGGTTGCCCGAATGGGGAGGTCACGAAGATGGGGCAGGGCGTCCACCAGCACGTCCAGCCCCTTCTCGGCGGTAATCCGACCGACCCAGCCGATGCTGAATAATCCCGCGGGCACTCCCAAACTCTCTCTTGCAGCGTTTGCCGGTTGAAACGGTGTGTTCGAACCCCAAGCGTTGACGATCGTATGGATCAGCCGGCGCGGGACACCGGAGCTCGCCAGATCGTCGGCGAGCTTGCGCGAGACCGCGACCACGGCGTCAAACCGACGGAACGCTCGCCGGTCCAGCCGTTCGTATAACCTGCTACGTCGGCTATTGCCGGTGAACCCGTGCGCCGTCGAGACAATGGGCGGGCCGCCGGATCGACAGGCGAACCACCCGACGAGGTCGGCAAGGTATCCGTGCGTATGCAACACCTCGGTTCCCGATTGCCGGCAAAGCCGACGAACGGCAGCGATCTGCTCGATGTAGTTGCGTGGGTGGGTCGTGATGGGTGCGACACGCACGCCATCGCGCCTCAGGCCGTCGAGCAGGGCGGGCTCTGGACGCCCTGGTGTGAGGAGCGCGGCGACGCACACCTCGGTGCCACGGGCCTGCTGCGCGACCGCCAGGGAGTGTACGACGCGTTCCAGGCCGCCAAACGCCGCCGGCGCGAGCAGGTGAGTGATCTTCATCGGATACAGACTGCGAGAGGCCGGTGAGGTTTCAGAGGTGGGCGTCTCGGGGCGCCACCGCTGACTTCACCGGCCTCCAGGTCGAGCGACCTACAACCGCAGCCTAGCTTACCAGCCGCCCTTGCGGAACAGCATGACGGGAAGCGTCATGGACATGATACGCAGGTCGTGGCCAACGCTCTGGCGGGCGACGTACTCCAGGTCGAAACGGACCTTGTTGCGAACGTCGTCAAGGCACGAGTCGTACGACTGGTTGATCTGGGCCCAACCTGTGATGCCCGGCTTGACGCGCTGACGCTGGGCGTACTGTGGGATGTCCTCGCGGAGCTGTGCGAAGATCGTGGGACGCTCTGGACGCGGTCCGACGATGTTCATGTCGCCACGGATGACGTTGTAGAACTGCGGGAGCTCGTCCAGGCGCGTCTTGCGCAGGAACTTGCCGATCATCGTGGTGCGCGGGTCGCTCTTCTGTGCCCACACCGCCTTGCCATCAGCCTCGGCATCGACGCGCATCGAGCGGAACTTGTACATCTTGAAGAGGCGGCCGCCATGGTCATAGCCTCGGCGGTCATACGACCGCTTCGACCGGAACCGGCGGTCAACGCCAACGCGAACCTGCGAGTAGAGAATCGGTCCGGGCGACGTCGCCCACACGGCGAGCGCCACCAGGAGCATCAGCGGCGCCGCCAGGACGAGCGCGACGAGCGCAACCGAGAGGTTTACGGCGCGGCTCAGGAACTCCGAGCGCTCACCGGGAAGGACCTCGTCTGCCTCGACCAACGCCAGCGGCGCGTCAGCGTAAGGCGTTGCGACGATCTCAAGGGCTACATCTGCGAACGCGCCGGCCGCGCCGTATTGGAACGCATTGCCGCGCGATGACCGGGACGTATTGAATTGCGATACCGCTGTACCCATTGCCTAACCCCTCCGTCGGGCCGAATCAGTTTCGCGACGAGCGTTTCCGCCGCGTTTTCGGAAGCGGTCCTATGCAGTGCCCGTGCTACGGACTCCGGAGTGGCACAGAGAGTGTAAGCTGTGTAATAACAACGAGTTACGCGATTACTTAACATGGCATCATTTTTTACACGTGCCTTAGTCTGTTGCGCGCGCTCCACAGGATGTCGGTACGGTCGCAACACCAGGACAGCAGATCTCGAATGCAACCTACGTCACATTAGATTTCGACTTAGATCACAACGCAAAGGGCGAGTTCGACCTTAAGTGGTCAAACTCGCCCTTTGTTGTTCTGTCCGTCCTTGGGTACGGCCGATCGATCAGGTCCTTCGAACGAGGTCAGTCTGCTCCGATTCGTCCGTGGCCGCGTAACCAGGCACGTACCCGTAGTAGCTGTAGGCTCCGTCCAGGCCGATGCCGTTCAGAACAGCTCCAACCACGTTGACGGGCAGTCGCTCGAACATGCGGAGCTTCTCCGCAGCCAACCTGCGCATCGTCTTTCCAACGCGCAGAACCACGAGGAGGTTACCCGTCGCCGACGCGATAGAGTAACCATCAACTCCAGCTGCCAGCGGTGGCGTGTCGAATACCACGACATCGAACATGCCGCGTAGTTCAGCCACCAGCGCTGGAAGTCTCGCCGAGGTCAGAAGCTCCGGGCTCTGACGGCGACGCGTTCCGGAGGCAATCACGTTCAGCGACTCGTGCGCGGTCGGGCGGAGCACGGTCGACAGGTTGGCCGATCCAGACAGGTAGTCGGTCAATCCGGGTTTTCCCGTCAACGCGAACATCTCGTGCAGCACGCCCCGACGAGTATCACCGTCGACGAGCACTGTCCGCAGCCCGGCATCCGCAAACGACATTGCCAGATTTGCCGAGATCAGCGACTTGCCCTCACCCGGCGACGGACTCGAAATAGCGATCGAAATCGGCCCGCTGGGCTGCGAATTCGCGACGCTCATGCGCAACGAACGGAACGCCTCGATCAACTGGAACATCTGCTCGGGCGAATTCTGATCGACGCCGCGCTTCGGGAACCGGGGAACTGTGCCGGCGATCGCCAGCCCGAGTTCATCCGTTGCCTGTTCGGGGTATCGCAAACGGCTATCGAGTCGATCGAGCAAGAGCGCGAGGCCGATGGCCGAACCGAGGCCCGCCATGATCGCCATCAAGATCAGTTTTGGCGCCGTATTCTTGGCCGGCGCTAACGGCGCGATGGCCGAATCGAGAATGGCGACGTCTGGTGCGGTGCTGGCTTCGGCGAGCTGCGCCTCGCCGAACCGGCTCTGCAGGTTGATGAACAGCGTTGCTGCGCCATCACGATT
This sequence comes from Leucogemmata humicola, assembly GCF_055379415.1. Lineage (NCBI taxonomy): Bacteria > Pseudomonadati > Gemmatimonadota > Gemmatimonadia > Gemmatimonadales > Gemmatimonadaceae > Leucogemmata > Leucogemmata humicola. The sequence continues at coordinate 3,558,952 of NZ_AP040875.1, read as the reverse complement.
TCGGCGGAGCCGTTCCTCTTCGATGGTGCGCTCTGGAATCTGTCGAAGGTTTTGTGTCGCGCTAGCGAGACGAACGCTGTCGTCCTCGGCGCGAATTTCGAGACTGCGCAACAGCTGCCGAGCGGTCTGGGGAATCTTCTCGCGACGCAGGGTGGTCATCTGCGCCTGAACGTTCCTCACCTGAGGATTCTGTTCGGTCAGGTACGTGAGCAGCGTGTCGAGCCGACCTTGTCGCATGCGATATTCGGTCAGCGCACTGCGCAGGTTCTCGGCAGCGGGATTCGTCGCGACGGCGCGAACCTGAAGAAGTGCTTCGGTCGGAACGCTGTCGATCGACGGCATTACGGCGCGCAACATCTGGATGTCGCGCTTCAGGCCTTCCGCTTCGATCTGGCGATCGAAGAAGTCCTTCATCACCGGGTCGCGCGTTTCCGTGACGCCCGCAGCGATCGGACTTCCACCTTCGCGCGGTTGGGTGATGGTGTTGACCTTGAATGTGGAGAGCTGAAGATCCGCGTTATCGAGTGCCGTCTTGGCCGTGTGGACCTGGGCCTCGAGCGTCGCGGCGTACTCGGTGAGCTTTCGCTTCTTCAGCTTGGTCGCGACATCGACGAACTCTCGCGCCCACGTGTTGATGATATTCGCAGCGAGCGGACCGTTCGGGTCTTGGAGCACCAACAGGAAAAAGTTACTCTCCGGCCGGCGTGGTGTTCCCAGGCGATCGGTGAGCTTGAGTGCTGTTTCACGCGGAGTCGAGAGCGTAAATCGCACTTTCTGAACGCCGCTCCCGCCCGCAGGAATGCTAGGAACCCACTGGAAGCCGAGTCGACGTCCGACAGAGTCGGAGACCGCGCCGCTGTCTACCGCGCGAGCAGACGGCTGCATGAGCAAGGTCCATCGACGGTTATCCTTGTCGATATCCAACTCGTACTTGCCTGGAACGAACATCTCTGTCGTCTCGAAGCCGCGGAAAAGCGGCGCATCGGCCTTGTTCGCCGGCTGGAGAAACAGCGACAGCTTACGCACGACGGCGTCCGAGATCGTGCCGCTTCGCAGAAGCGTCGACCAGTCGTCCGGCGCCAACAGCCCGGATGCGCGAATGGGTCCCGACCGCGTTTCCATCGGGCTGTCCGACGCAATCATGATTCTCGCTTGCACCTCGTATTGAGGCGCGATGACGCGAGTGGCGGCCACGCCTGCGCCGGTCGCCAGAAGTACGATGGCGATCAGCAGCCACTTGTACCGGCGAATGGCCGCGATTGGACGATCGAGCGGCGACGGTGCAGGCGCCGGGCTGGCGGGACGCAAATCCTGCCAGGGCTGGAGCTGCGTCTCGTTGTATGGCGCCAACGCGTGGGTCGGCAGGAGCGGGTCAGACATGGGAAATCACGAACCGATTGAGAATGAGATCCAGATAGTGGCGAGCGATCATCAAATGATCGGTCGGTCTAGTGCTTCCCAATGATCAGTAGGAGCGTCGTAACGACACTGAGCCCAACCGGGATGATCGTCGCCCAGGGGATCGATCGACGGCGGCCAACCACGATTTCGTCGCCCGGATCGAGATTGAGTCGCTCGACCGTCAGACCGTCGCTGAGCGCGACCTGAACGTCGGCGCGGGACAGCACGATCGTTTCGCCGCGCTTGATGACGATGTCTGAAAGATCCGAGCTCGGATCCTGTCCGGCACGCATGATCAGGTCGCTCAGCGGCGCGTCGGGCGGCACGCTATAGAAGCCAGGCACTCTCACGGCGCCGGATAGCGACAACCGAACCAGCGGCGCCACGTGAACCACTTCGTTCTTAAAGTTGGCCGCGACGCGGGCACGGATGCTGTCGCCAAGCTCAAAGCGAAGCACGCCGGAGACATGTAAGTCGCCCATTGGCTCGCCGAGCTGAATGATGCGGCCTGCCTGAACGAGAAGCGTGTCGCGCTTGTTCAAGCCCTGGCCTTCGTAGCTAACGAAAATTTTGTCGCCGACTTCAAAGTCGCCGTCGCGAAGCCGTGTGCGAAGCAGGTATGCCTCTTCGCGGCGGCCAAGGCTATCTGCGGCTTTGAGCTTGGCTACGAGCTGCGCGCGAGTCGCGTCGGGGAGTCGGACCCCTGGGGTCTGCGCGTGCGTGGGATGAGCGATTACGGTGGCGCTCATCGCGACGACAAACGCCGCTATACGCGGACGAACCGAAAACATGATATGGGACAGGGAGGAGGACGTTCCTACGGTGACGCGATCCGGATGGCGAAACAGTTCATCGCCGACAACAACGTGATTTCGAAACGTCCAGCAGATGCTGCGAGTCCGAAACAAAGACGCACTACGAGAATCTACGTTACGGACCGCACGAAGTGACGCGAGGCACAAAAAGCGCCCGATGAGCCCGGTGTCGCGTGGAGATTTCGCGGCCCGCCCACTACGATTGATTTCTAGAGTTGTCTGAATCATTGTCGAGAATAAACGCTGGCTACCAGCCGATACTCATCTCCCGATGAGCCAGCTTGTCCTGCCTTCCTCAGACTTTCGGAGCACGCCATGTCGTTGAAATGGCGGAAGTTAGAAATGCGTCTACGCTCAATTCCGTCATTTAGTTCCAGTCGCGTTGCGCTGTCGATGCTCGCGGCAAGTCTCCTGGCCGGAAGCTGCGGCGGCGACGTCGCGAACCCAGATCCGCCGACACTGCGATTGGCTTCCATCATTATCGACGGAGGCAGTCGATCGCTGGAGCGCGGAACCGTTTTGACGCTGACCGCGACGGCGCGCGACACCGGAAACAAGGTGACGGCAGTGCCCTTCGCCTGGCGGAGCACCGTCGATTCGGTCGTATCGCTCGGACCGGACGGAAAGCTCACGGCGCGCGACACCGGAGTCGCCGTCATAACGGCATCTGCCCTCGGCGTGACGTCTGGCGGAGTGCAGATCCACGTCGTTTGGGAGGGGCCAGCAAAGGTTGCCGCGGTGCAATTCAATCCGCCGGTCGCAGTGTCGCCCGGCGGAAGCTTGCTCGATTCGATTCGCGTTGCGGTGACGACCCTGAACGGCGGACCCGCGATTGGCGCGCGCGTTGCCTTTGCAGTCAAAGCTGGTGGTGGAACGATTTCGCCCGCTGCTCCGGCTCTCGTCACGGTTGGGGCGAATGGAATTGCCGCAGCCAAATGGACGCTCGGCGCCACGGCTGCGCAGAACGTCGTGACCGCAACGGTCGTAGGCCAGGACAGTACGGCAATCGCGTGGGTGAAAGACAACGCGACGACGTTCACCGTGAACGCCTATCCGGCGCTCGTCCTCGTGCAGGGCGACGTGCAAACGGGCAGCATCCTGTCCGCACTCCCCGTCGTGCCGTCAATCAAGTTGGTCGATGCCGCCGGCAAGCCGCGCGCGGCCGTTCCCGTCACGTTCTCGCCGACCGGTAACGGTCGCGTCGCGAATGGCGTGGTGTCGACGGCCGCAGACGGATCAGCGAGTCCGGGCGTGTGGACGCTTGGCGACGCGACTGGTGACCAGCAGCTCATCGTGACCGTAGAAGCGGCCAAGATCGTCCTTCACGCCACCGCGACGGGAACGTCGGTGCGCTTCTCGGCGCCGCAGGTGACAACCACGCAGACGGCTACCTGTACGACTGCGAACGATCAAATCGCGAGCTGCTTCGGTCAGCCTCCAGAGATTGGAACCGGCGATACCACGAAAACTCGATCCGCGCCGACCGTCACGAAAGGCGGAATTCACTTCGCCAGTGTTGTCGGTGGAAGTGCGGGGGCGCACTTCTGCGGCACTGCAACGGATCTCTCCATCTATTGTTGGGGAATCAACGCCTTCGTCGACACGACCGGCGTGGTGACCACCAACTATGTCCCGACGCGCCTGCAGAGCAATATCGCGTGGCTCCAGGTGAGTCCAGGTGGACAGCACAACTGCGCTCTCGCGAACGATCACTCGGCGTATTGCTGGGGCATCGACACCACGGGGCAGCTCGGCGACAACGGCACGAGCCGCAAGAACATTCCGCAACCGGTATTCGGCGGCTTCAAGTTCAACGCGGTGACCAGCGGTGCGTCGCACTCGTGCGGCATCACCACCGACGCAACCGCGGTGTGCTGGGGATTGAACGCGAACGGTCAGGTCGGCGATGGAACGACGACGACCCGGCGTTCGCCAACCGCTGTTTCTGGCGGACTTCATTGGAAATCGCTTGGCGCTGGTTCGACGTGGACGTGTGGTCTCACCCAGGACGGTACCGCCTACTGCTGGGGAGCCAACGCTGGTGCGGTGGTTCCGACCAACTACCCGAACGCGCCGACATTCGCGTCGATCAGCGTCGGTGCGGCGCACGCGTGCGGTTTGGCGAGCGACGGTCGTGCGTTCTGTTGGGGCGACAATTCGTCCGCGCAGCTCGGAGACAGCACGACCACGTCGCGCGGGACCCCAACGCAGGTTGCTTCGACATTCCGGTTTGCTTCGATCAGCGCGGGTTTCCAACAGACCTGCGGCGTTACGACCGATGGTTTCGTCGCCTGTTGGGGACGTAACACCGTTGGAGAACTCGGCTTTGACACCCCATCGCTACAACTGACCCCACGGTACGTCGTCATCGGAGTTACACCGTGAACCATCGTATGAATCGCGCGGCGCTCTTCAAGCTTCTTGGCGTCGCCGTAAGTCTCACGGCGCTATCGACGACGAGCGCACTCGCTCAGCGTTCGGTGGCGGTCACCGGTCACGTCACCTCGGGTGGGCTGCCGCTCGCCGGCGCGCACGTCAGAATCGATGAGCTCAAGATCGATCGAACGACGAACGCGGATGGCCGATACAGCCTCCTCATCTCGTCGGCGAATGTGCATGGGCAGCAGGTGACGGTTGTCGCCACGATGGCTGATCGTCGTCTCCGATACACTCCGAAGTCGGCGCGCATCGAGTTGGTGGGCGAACCGATTGTGCAGGACTTCGACTTGGTCGTCGCCAACGCCGGGGAGCCCGCTGCGGTAGCAGTGTCTCCGACGTCTCCAGCGTCTCCAACGTCTCCAGTGGCGGCAGATACGGCGCGCCGATCGCGCGAGGAACTGATTGCAGCGAAGCCGTCGACGCGCGACGTCATCCAAATTGGCGACGTGGCAGGACCTGCGGATCTACCCAGTGTACTGGTTGGACGCGTGGCCGGCCTCAGTGTGTCTCCGGCGTCGGTCCCGGGCGGATCGGCTCAATTGATCTACCGTGGTCCTCGGTCGGTACTTGGCTCGAGCCAGCCGCTCTACGTGGTTGACGGGCTTCGCATGGATAACACCGTGTTTGCGTCGGCGGCGCAGCGCTTTGGCCTGGGCGGCTTCGACTACGGCAGTTCGATTTCCGATCTCGACCTGTCAAACGTCGAATCGGTTCGCGTGTTGACTGGCGCCGATGCTGCGGCTGCGTATGGCGGTCGAGGCGCAAATTCAGTCATCGCGGTCACGACGAAGAGTGGGCTGGGTGGCCCGCACTTTGGCGTCTCGGCGAGCCAGTCCATCACCAACGAATCATTCATTCGTCTGCCGGCATTTCAGAACTCCTATGGCCAGGGCCTGAACGGAAAATTCGAGTTCTTCAATGGCCGTGGCGGCGGTGTGAATGACGCTGTTGATCAGAGCTGGGGTCCCGCGCTCGACGGGCGTGCTGTGGCGCAGGCGAGCTATACCGAACCCGGCCAGGCAGATGTTCGCCTGTGGAGACCTCGAGCCAGTAACGTCGAGAACTACTTCGAGTCGGGTCGGACGTCGAATACGACGGTGTCGATGCAGGGGCGCAGCGACGTGGCCTCGTTCCGCGTGGCGGGAGCAAACCGCACGACGACTGGAATCACGCCTGAGAACAGCCTTCAGCGCCGGGATGGGTCCGTCCGACTGACTGTTCAGCCGACGAAGCGCCTCGAGCTCTCACTGGCGGGACTTGGCGTGGAGACGAAAAACGACAACGCACCGGGGACTGGGTTTGGCGAAAGTAATCCGGTCTTCCAGTTCACGCGCATGGGACGGCAGGTCGATACCGATTCGCTTCGGAAGCATCTGCGTGATGCAACCGGGCGGCAGATCAGTTGGAATTACACTGGCCAGAACAATCCGTACGTCCTCTCGTTGCTCGATACCAATTACTCGCGCCGGTATCACCTCGCGGGCAGTGGCACGGCGACATTTGCGCTTGCGCCGTGGCTCAGCGCAACCGCGGATGGTGGTGTGGACTACTACCGCGATGGCAGGCTGTTTCGTCTCGCGTCGGGCTGGCAGGGCGGATTTCCGTTCTATACTGGCTCGGGCAATTTCTCCAAGGGTGGCTCCGAGGGCGACGAAGCAGGGTCGCAGCAGAACAGCGCCGGCCTGCGGCTCGATGCCAAGCGCACGTTGGAGAACGGTGTCCGTTGGACGGTGGGTGGCGGTGCGGACGTCGTTTCGACGTCGCAGCACGTGCGCACCGCTGGTCTAGATTCAGCGGCGAACTTGCCGTCGGCCGGGGCGCCCGATACCGCGCGAGTCCCGTCGCCCGCCGCGTGGCAGGCGAGTTCCAGCACCAAGGCGGTGTTCGGCGAAACTGGTTTCGCCTTCGCCAATGGCGCCGGGATTCAGGCGACCGTGCGCAACGAGTGGGTGTCGATTCTTCCGAGCTTGAGCGCGACCGCGCTGTTGCCGTCGGTTCGTGGGTCGTTCGACTTGGCCCGAGCGATGGGATCGCAGGGGCCGGAGAGCAAGCTGACGTCGGCCGTGGTGCATGGCTCGTGGTGGCGTGATGCACCCGATGTCACGCCATATGGAATCGAAACGATGTTCGCCGGCCGGACACCGACGGGCGCGGTGGCGCCAATCGGCGCGGGCTTGCTCGTACCAAGCGCGGGTCTCAGCCCCGAGATGACGACCGGAATGGAAGCTGGCGCCGACTTTGGATTCCGGCGTTTTGGCCTCGGTCTTGGTTTAAATATCTATCATGAGCAAACGTCGAATGTGATTCTTCCGGTCGCGAACGCGACGACCGGGGCACTGCAGGCGACGAATGCGGCCGAAGTCACGAATCAGGGAATCGAAGCGCGCCTGTCGGCCCAGTTTGGCGACGGCGAGGATGGTTTTGGTTGGAACATCGCGGCAAATGCGGCGAAGAATTCGAACCAGGTCGATCGCCTCTACGGTTCCGCTTCGTCGGTGTTGCTCGGCCCTGCGCTCTGGGGAATGACCGTTGAAGCTCGCGCCGGACAGCCCCTAGGCGTGTTCATGGGGCGGCGGATGCTGCGTTCGTCGACCGGTGCGCCAATTCTCCGGAACGGCCTTCCTGTCGCTGATTCGGCCTCGGGGCCACAGCAACTCGGGACGAGCCAACCCGACTGGGTCGTTGGCCTGAGCAACACCGTGCGCTATCGCTGGGTGAGCCTGACGGCGGTGGCCGACGCGCATCTTGGTGGTCAGGTGTTCAGCGGGACCAACCTGTCGGGAAGTTACGCTGGAACGCTCGCGACCACCGCTTTCCGCCCCGATTCTGGTTTGCTGATTGCCGGCGTGGATGCGACAGGGAAGGCCAATACGCAGCACGTGTCGACACAGGACTACTACCACGCGTTGGCGGCGATTCCCGACCAGTGGCTGTATAGCGCGAGCTATTTCAAGGTTCGTGAAGCGCGTCTCAGCGTTGCGATTCCCACCGGAGTGGCCTCGCTGCCGTTCGAGAGCGTTCGTGCATCGCTGATCGGCCGGAATTTGTATACGTGGTCCAAGATTCCGAACGTCGATCCCGAGACGGTGTTTAGCCCGTACCAACTGCGCGGAGTCGAAATGGGACAATTGCCCTCGACGCGCAGTATCGGATTGCAACTCACGATCGTCCCATAGTCCGTGGGCGGTGTCGGCGGCGTGTTTTACCGCCGCTGGCACCACTCGCTCGACCGTTCGTATAGCGCCGGCACACGCCGGGCGTTCTGTCGTGTCTCCTCAACAGTCTTGCCGCGCCACCGCGACAGTTCTGCGTGGCCTCCCATTTTCCGGGAAGAGCTACTCGGACCCAAGCGCCTGTCGATGTTGCGTTTAGCGGCAATCTCCCGTCTGACGTGCCGGGAATAGAACCTGCTTTCGGCAGCCGGGCTGAGGCGGCTGTCTGCCGATTGATCGATGCTTTACGACACCGCACCAGCACCAAGTGGCTTCGGGCGCGCCTCCAATCCCGCGTTACGACGCAGCGCCCAAACACTTGGAGCTTCGAAGCCGAGCTCGAAACATGAGACCGATGAATCAGAGTCCGTACCAGGTACTACGAAACGAGTTAGCGGCGAACCCGCGCGTCTGGCTCGTAACTGGAGTCGCAGGCTTTATCGGATCGACCCTTCTCGAGACCCTGCTGGGGCTCGGGCAAACGGTCGTGGGTCTGGATGATTTTTCGACCGGCTATCAGGCCAACATCGACGACGTACTCGCCGCCGTGCCCGGAGGCGCCGCGCGCTTTCGGATGATCCGGGGCGATATTCGCGACTTGGCAACCTGCCGAAAGGCGTGCACTGGCGTCGACTACGTACTTCATCAAGCGGCCCTCGGGTCGGTTCCGCGCTCGCTCGACGATCCAATCACGAGCAACGCAGTGAACGTCGACGGCACGCTCAACATGTTCGTTGCGGCGCGTGAGACCGGTGTAAAGCGAGTCGTGTATGCGTCGTCGTGCGCGGTCTACGGCGATTCCGAAGAGCTGCCGTTGTCCGAAGATCGTCTGAGCCGCCCGCTGTCGCCGTACGCCGCGACGAAGGCCGCGAACGAGATGTACGCGATGTCTTTTGCGCGCTCGTTCGGCTCGGAGATCGTCGGGCTCCGCTACTTCAATATCTTCGGCCGTCGCCAAGATCCGAACGGCGCCTACGCCGCGGTCATTCCGCGCTGGGTTGCGAATCTTCTGCAGAATGAGCCCTGCCGCATCTATGGCGATGGGGAAACGAGCCGCGACTTCTGTCACGTCGCGAATGTCGCCCAGGCGAATATCCTCGCGGCGACGACGTCGAATGCCCAGGCGGTGAACCGCGTGTACAACGTTGCCTGCGGCGAAACGTCGTCGTTGAACGAGCTGTTTACGTCGATCAAGAACGGGCTGCGACCGATCGTTCCGTCGGTGGAGCATGCCTCGCCGATCTATGAAGGCTTTCGCCAGGGCGACATCCGTCTGTCCTCGGCCAATATCAGTGATACACGTCGGCTGCTCGGCTACGAGCCGATTTATCGACTTACCGATGGTCTCGCGGAGGCGTTGGAGTGGTACGCGCGATCAGCGGGTGTGCTTCCCTCAAAAGCGGTGGCGTAGCTGTTGAATAGCGGAATGCGGGGCCTTCGGGCAGGTGATGGGCAGGGTCGTGCCGGTGTTCTCGATTCAGCTTCTCCTTCGAACGCGTTTTTCGAACCTACGATGACCGAGTCCCAGACTCAGGCTGCGCTCGTTTTGATTGCCAGTGGAGGCGAGTGGGTAGGCCGATCCCTCGAGAATGTTCTCGAGTCGAACGGCTACACCGTCCTTCGCGTGGAGTCTGGCCGTCGCGCCCTCGAGATTGCCCGGCGCACAAACCCGGATGCGGTGCTCCTTGACGATTCGTTGCCGGATATTGGTGCGGTGGACGTTTCCCGCGCGCTCCGCGATGATCCGTTGTTCAACCATTCTACGCCCATCATTATCACTGCGGCTGCGCAGCACGCGAGTCGTGTGCGCGCGGCGGCGTACGCGGCGGGCGCATGGGATTACTGTACGCTGCCGGTCGACGTCGAAACGCTCCTGGCGAAGCTGGGCACTTTTGTTCGCGCCAGGCACGAAATCGAGACTGTGCGCTCCAAGGCCCTCTTTGATCGGTTGACGGGTCTCTACACGGAGTATGGTCTGCAGCACTGGGTGGAGCAGCTCGGGGCGCGGGCGCTGCGTAAGCGCGAAGCGATTGCCTGCGTCGTCGTGTCTCCCGACATGAACGATGCTTTTGGGGCCGCGCACACGCCGGAGCAGTCCACGGAAGCATTGGCCGAGATCACGGACGTTTGCCGCGCGCAGGCGCGGCGATCGGACATCCTTGGTTACCTCGGTGGCTCCAGGGTCGCAATCTTGGCCCCTGACACCGACGTGGCGGGCGTTCAGCGCTTGATTGACCGTCTGCAGCAGGCGATGGGCGAGGGCGGTGGAAAGGCCCGCAATGGTCATCGGGCGTCATCGCTGAGGGCTGGGTACTGCGCCGTATCGAATTTGGCCGCTGCGAATATTATTCCCAGTGAACTGGTTCGTCGGGCCGAAACGGCCCTGGCTAGCGCCCCTCGGGGCGGATTCGACTCGATCGCCGTGAACTTCGACGAGGTTTTGCCGAGTTGACGCCGTAGAGTTCGTCAATTTTCTACCGGGCCGTGGCGCGATCGCGACAGGCCCGTCGCAGAATCGAGCGCCCCGCCGTGTACTTTTCCGGCGGGTCCTAACGCGCAGATTCAACTGCCAAACAATGTTACAGGAGCTTGCGCCCTGAACCTGGGAGAGGCAATATGTCTCTCCGACAGGTGTTGCATTGTCGCCCCACCGATTGCTGTGGTGTTGCATCAACAGTCGCCGACACAATATTATTGTGACGTCGCTCACTAAACACACGGCGGGGTGGGTCACCCGATGAAGGGTCTACGATGAAATCAGCGCGGGCAGAGTTCGGACTTTATTCGCCAACCAGCGCCCCAACGGGGCGCTCTTCGGACACCGGAGTGTCGCTCGTCCATTCGGGCGATGAACAGGCATTCTCCGACCCGGTGACCGTATCGACCAAGCACCGGTCGAGCATTCGCATTCTTGTGATCGACGACGATCGGACGTTGCGCGAGGGCTGCGCGAGTCTGCTCCAGGTCGAGGGCTACAATGTCTCCGTGTCGGGACGCGGTGACGAAGCGATCGAAATGCTTCGGCGCTCCCAGTTCGACATCGTGCTGTGCGATCTGTGCATGACGCCGGTCTCAGGCGTGGAGATTCTCAAGGCCGCCCTGGACATTCGTCCGGATACGATCGTCGTCATGATGACGGGTAATCCGAGCGTTGCGTCGAGCGTCGAGACGCTTCGTTTGGGCGCGTGGGACTATATCCCGAAGCCGTTCTCTGGAACGCACCTTCAGGTGCTGTTCGGCCGAGCGGCTCATGCGGTGCTCGCGCGCCGCGACGAAGATACAGCGCGCGACACATTGCTCGAGCGGAATGGAAACAGCGACAAGATCACGCTGCTCGGCGCCTCGCCGTCGTTCCGTCGTGCGGTCGACCTCGCGCGAAAGGTTGCGTCGACGGATGCGTCGGTGATGGTGGTTGGCGAGAGCGGAACTGGTAAGGAACTCATCGCTCAGTTCCTTCATCAGCATAGCCGACGCGCTGGCCGCAGTCTCGTACCGATCAATTGCGCGGCAATGCCCGAGCAGCTGCTCGAGTCGGAAATGTTCGGACACCGGAAAGGTGCATTCACGGGCGCCGATCGCGACAAGGTCGGTCTCCTCGAAGTCGCGAACAACGGCACGTTCTTTCTCGACGAATTGACGGAAATGCCGTTGGCGCTGCAGGCCAAGCTACTGCGCGTGATTCAGGACGGCGTGGTGCGTCGCGTCGGTAGCGAGCAGCACGACGCGGTGGTGGATGTTCGGTTCGTGTCGGCGACCAATCGCGATCCGCGAGAGGCGATCAAGGGCAAGCTTCTTCGAGAGGACCTTTACTATCGTCTAAACGTTGTCAGAATCACGCTTCCGCCCCTTCGCGATCGCGTCGAAGACATTCCGATTCTCGCCAATCACTTCCTGGTTCAGTTCTGGAACCGGCATCATTCGTCGCGCGACTCCATGCCGCGATTCAGCTCGTCGGCACTCGAGTTCCTGATGTCGCGCCCGTGGCGCGGTAACGTGCGCGAGTTGCAAAACGTGATCGAGCATCTCGTCGTGCTGGCGGAGCCGGATACGGAGATTGGCATCGACAATCTTCCGATGGATCAGGAATGGGCGCGCGGCGACAGCCACGGCGAGGTGTCTACCTCGGTATCGCCGTCGCTGTTGGACAATGCGTATCACCTGGCCAAGGAACACGTGCTCGCGAACTTCGAAGAGGAGTACGTGACGCGGCTCGTGGCTCGCGCCTCGGGCAACGTTTCCAGGGCAGCGCGATTGGCGAGCGTCGACCGAACGACGTTGTATCGGTTGCTCCAGCGCCATGGCTTCCGTCGCGACGCTGGTGATGCGTCGCCCGTATGACGCTAGATGTCCGCTTCGTCGGAGTCGCCATCCCTCGCGTCTGCCAGCCTTGGCACCTTTGCTCCTAGTACGGCACCGGTCCGACCAATCGACGTTCGTACCCGATTGAGCTCGCTGCGTTCGTCTGTTGGCGGCGCGCTGTCGGCATTGGTGTACCGGGCTCTCAGCGAAGCGTCGATTCGTTCGTCGCGTATTCTCTCGGAAACCGAGGGGAAGACGCCGGACGAAATCCAGAATCAACTCGACGGTATCGTCGAGTTGATTCCGTCGCTGGCGCCCGGATCGGTGGTCGAGCCGGGCGACGACACGCGGTGCAACGTTCCACGGCGATACATCGACGTGCTGCGATCCGAATTCATCGCGGCGCTGTCGATGCAATCGTACGTGCCCGATGGTCGCGAGACGATTGCGATTTTTGCCGCGCTCGAGGAAGTCATTCGCCGCAGTGAGTCGACGGCGACCGGACGTTTCGTGGCGCGGCTGGCGGGCGCGGAGTCGGTCAATGCGGTCGTAGAGATTGCGCACGACATGCGATCGCCAATGTCGTCAATTCTCTTTCTCGTCGACACGATTCGTCGCGGACAGAGCGGACGAGTGTCGCCGATTCAAGAGCGGCAACTCGGTCTCGTCTACGGCGCGGCGCTGGGCTTGAGCACTCTCTCATCGGATCTGATCGACGCGGTGCGCGGTGAACGTCTCGTCGACGGTCGGCCGATTCCGTTCTCGATGACGGAAGTGATTCTCAACGTCTGCGCGATCGTGCAGCCGATCGGCGAAGAGAAGAACCTGCCGCTGCACGTGACGTATCCGCAGGTCGACGGGCGCATTGGCTACCCGTCGGCGATCAACCGAATTCTGCTGAATCTCACATCGAACGCGCTCCGCTACACCGATGCGGGATCCGTCTCGATCGGCTGCATCGAGCTCAATGAGACGACAGTCGAGTTCTGGGTCAAAGACACGGGCCATGGCATTCCCGACGCTGTGCTGGCCATGCTATTCGATGGCTTCCGGCCGGGATCGGTGGGGATCCGATTCTCGAGTGCGGGTCTCGGGCTCGCTATCTGTCGCACCGTCCTCGAGGCGATGGGAAGCTCGCTGAAGGTAGAGACGTCGCCGGAGAAGGGAACGCGCTTCTCGTTCCGGCTCGACCTCGCAGTCGCGTAGTTCGCGGCTAACGTCGGCCAGTGAGCCGACGGGGCAACATCGTGTTGCGCCAACCCGACATTCGGGCCAATAAAGCACCGTAGCGATGTTTGTTTACAGCATGCTATATCCATGCTATACAAAACGTTACGCTGCGTGGGAGCCCCATCAAGCGAACTGATCATCGGACCGAAACTTGCCTTCAGTCCGATGTGAAAAGCTGGTCCACCCCGACCAGGAAACCATTCGCTTCCCACCCATCCCACCTATGCGTTTGCGACTTGCAGCGACGTTTGCCGGCCTTTCGATGTTGGCCGGAGTGTCTGCCGGTGCCCAACAGCAGGTCACGGCGACCCTGACCGCGCCGAACGCACCAGGCGGCGGTGCCGTGACGGCGTTTGGCTACTACATGAGTCCTTACTCAGGGACCGTGAACGGAAGCCTACAGCAGCTGAATTGCGTCGACTTCTTTCACGACGTGATGATCAACGAAACGTGGACCGCGATCAGCACCAGCTTGGGCGCGGCCATTTCGAATTTGTCGTTGCTCACGAGCACGCGGGACGGTAGCAACGGGTACTACTCGTTGCAGGACGCGCTCACGGCGTACGAGAAGGTGGCGTGGCTGACGTCCAAGTATCCGACCAATCCTGCGACGGATCCGACGCTGTCGACGGCGATTCAGACCGCGATCTGGTCAATCACGAGCAATCAGAATGGACTGACGTACAAGACTGCTGCAGCGGGCGACGTCGTGGGCAATTTCGATACGTCGAACCCGAACATGTACAGCACGGGGTACTGGATCAATCAAGCGAACACCCAGTACTCGCAGCAGGCGGCTGGCTTCTATGATGATTTTCATATCCTGACCGACAGGAATGCGTCACCGAACAGCGGTGTTCAGGAATTCGTCTACGCGACGCCCGAGCCCGGAACCTTCGTGCTCTTCGGAACTGGCCTGCTCGTCGTTGTCGGTTTTGTCGTCAAAGGACGTCGCGCGAACCAACCCGAGGTGCCGGTCGGAGCGCTGAACTAGTCGCGCGTACAGCAGGTTGGTCCGTTTCGTAGTGAGCTACTTCCCTTCGGCGGCTGGCTCACCTTCGGCGATTCGTTCGCTTGGTGCAGGTGCCCGTTGTCCCACGCCCGCCATCTTCCGTCCCACGATGAGATCCGGGCGTTGTCCTTTTTCTCGGCGCAATCGTGGGCCGCTGAATGACGCCAGCCCAAAGGCCCCGAGCGTGATGATGCCAAGTAGTGCCTTGGTCACGGCCGTCGTGCTCGCAACGCGGAAGGCGAGTTGCTGTGGGGGCTGGACCTGTTGACGCACTTGAAGTGCATCGAGCCCGAAAATGATCAGGGCTCCGGCGGCCACGACAGCGATCGTCAGCGAAACGATCCCGAGCGTGCGCTGCAGGAGGCGGTGATCGAACATCGCCGCGGCGACGAACGCGATGAGGAGCCCGACAACGGGGAGCATCATCGCGTTGCTCAGCAGGCCAAACGCGCCGAAGCGCCAGCGCGGGTCGTGAATTCGCATGGGAAGCGTTTGCATCACGGCGTCGATCGGCGGGATGCAGGCGAGCGCAAAGGCGACGAGATAGGTCGGTGCCGCCAGTTGCCGTTGGAGGGCCATATCAGAAGGGTCCGGCGAAAAGAGGGAAAGGCTTGGGCGCTAGGCAAATGACGGCCTTCCGGACGCGATGGTCACGTCGGGAATGGCGTTGCGGGTTGACTCTCGATGGGGCTCGAATACTTTACTCAGACTGACGCGGGGTGGAGCAGCCTGGTAGCTCGTCGGGCTCATAACCCGAAGGTCGCGGGTTCAAATCCCGCCCCCGCTATTTACCGGCCGGTCCGAGAGGGCCGGCCGGTTTGTTTCTGGCAGGGTAGCTCAGGTGGTTAGAGCACGGCACTCATAATGCCGGGGTCGTGGGTTCGAGTCCCACCCCTGCTATTCCCAGGAAATGTGATGTTCGAAGCGGCCAACTGCATTGCAGTTGGCCGCTTTTCTTTTGCCGTCTCCTGGCGACGCCTTGTTAGTCGTGGGGCGTGATCGCCGGTGCAGGCGCTGGTCGACGGGGCAGCGTGACGGGGCTTCCAAACCGGAACTGCGCAAACTGCCGCGACTCCTTCGGAACGCTCAGCAGATTGAGCATGACCGGCATCAATTGTCGTTGCGCCGGCGTGATGATTGAATCGGCGATGTCAGGCTGCTGCCAGAACACCTTCCAGTACGCCTTCTGCGTCGACGTCACCAGGTCGAGCTCGGCCTTGCCGGCGCCGCCCTCGCCTTTGGCGAGGGCCTGCGCGAGCGGCTCGTAGATCGCCAGAACCTGCGCCGCGAACGCCGAATCGGCGCGACGCAGCGATATGGTCTGTGCGCTCGTGAGAAAAAGCGAATCAGACTGCGCCAATAGTACTTTGTGGATGCTCGACGTCTGTCGAAGGTAGAACGCCTCCAGTGAATCGGGGCCGCGGCGTACGTAGCCCGAGAGGCCTTTGACGGGTTCGACAGCGCGACGCAATTGTTGCAGGTCGGGGTTGACCGTCAGGTTCACCGAGAAATCAACCATCAGCCGGAACGGATCGGCGAGCAGTGTGCGGCCCGGTCTGGTATCCGCAAAGCGAGCGTTGACATCGTAGCGGAATGACTGGGCTGCTGCGTTGAAGCTGCGCGGCACGAGGAGCACTGGATCGGGCGCCGCCGGCGATCCCCAGCCGTGCAAGCCTGCGCTTCCATGCAAGGCCTGATCGACGCCCGCGAGCACGTTCTGGAGATAGACCGTTGTCGTGATGCGCTGCGCAAACTTCTGTGGTAGTCGCGGGGCCCACTGCATGTTCAGCGACTCGGTCCACGGCCCACGACACGCGTTGCGCTCGGGGATACGGCCGAGGTTTGCGCTGACGCACTCACGCGCCGTCGACGACCCGTTCGCGATCAGCGTGCGCAGCGCAGACGCGAGGGAGGCGTCGCTGGTTACCGCCGGATTCGGAATGAATGCCCGATCGCCCGAGCGTCCGTCGCCATTTACGTCACCCTGAACGATTGGTGTGAACGGCAAGCCCGATTGCGTGCGCGCCGAGAGCGTGACTGCACCGAGATATGAATTCGACGTTCCAACTGCGAGGACGAAGACATGGCGCGCATCATTGTTGCTCGGCGCCCATTCTGTCGCGCGCGGATCGCCGACCGCAGCGCCATCGAACCCGCGGTACTGTCGCCGAATCGACTGCAGGGTATAGCCGACCGATCCGTAGAGCGGAAATCCTCCACGAAACCGCCAATCGGGCGAGACGCGGATCGTCATCTGGCCGCCGTATCCGCGCAGATCGCTCACGCGCTCGTTGACCGCGCCGAATTGACTCGAGAGGCGCGCACTCGCCGCCGACACAAATCCGCTGGCCGCGTCGATCGACGCAGGCGGCACGAACACTGGGCGGTTGCCCTCGTCGTGTAGCGTGAAGCGTTGGGCGCCGCCAAAGTTCGCGTCGACGATCCCCGGTTGGTTGAGATCATACGATGCGAGCGTACTCACCTGAACGAGAAATCGGTTGAAGTTCGATCCCCAGTCGAGCGACGCGCGCCAACTATGCGGCACGTCGTACGACCGCGAGATGAGCGTCACTGGCGGAGCGAGCTCGCCAAGGGCGCCGCTGCCGTCCACGCAGACCGATGGAATCGTTGACGTCGCCGACGAGAAGTTTGCCCAATTCGGCGACGGGACCGCGCTGCCGACACAGGACAGGTACGAGGTTGCACCAGGCAAGCCGGTGTTTGCGCGTGCATCAGCGATGATTCCCGGCTGTAGGAGATCTCTAAAGTCACCGATGCCGCCGCGCAACGTTCCGGTCGGCGTTCGAAGGTAGCGGCCAACCTGATTCTGCATGAGGCCGCCGGTGTTGTCGCGATCGCGGTTGTACCGGTAGCTGAAGCCAAGCCGCGGACTCAGATGGACGCGCGTCGGCGCGACTCCAGTCTGTACGCCGAGTGCGTTCTGCAGCGTGGGGTTGGCCGAAGGGGTGCTCGCGAAACCGTCGGCCTCGACGCGCAACCCAGAGATGGTGCTGAAGAAGGCGGTTGGCGCGTATTCGTATGAGAATGCGGCAGCGGTGTTCCACGTGCTACCCTGCCGCACCGGCTGCGACAACGTTCGCGTGAACGAGCTCGGGTTCCCGGCGCTCAGGTCGGCAATCGAGTTGAACGCGAACGATCCGAGTTCGTTGGCGTGCGACTCCTGACGCACTCCATCCGCGCGGGCCCACAGGAGCGTTTTGTAATGATGCCGGCGTCCGCCGAGATTCCACGTCGTCTCGTTGGCGCCGTCGGCCAGCCAGGTCGAGCTATTGCTTGCCGTGGCTGCTCCGCCGCCGAGTTGAACGTTGCTGACGTCGATACCGCCATTGGCATCGACAGAGCGCAGGAGCACCGAGGCAGCGGGTGTTTGCCGATACGGCGTTGTCCTCGTGCCGCTCGCGCTCGCCGACAGCCGCGTTTCATTGAGCACGCGCCGGCCAGGGCCAACATAGTTGTCCTGAACGTACTGTGCGCCGAACGAACGCTGGCGGCGCTCACTGGACGTGGACGGCGCAGATAGAACCCCGAAGCCTTGTGCGCCGTCGGTGTTGACGCTCCCGAACGCAGTGAGCATCCGGTGATCGAGCGTGTCGCGCGTGTCGTCGAAGCGCGAGAGAAATGTGAAACCGTCGTGTTGGCGCACACGTGGAATGCTCGAGTTGGTCAACGCCAGGCCGAGCGGATTTACGATTGATACGAGACGCTGGACGGAATCGGGCGATGCGCCGGCTCGCAGAAAGACGTCGCCGCCGCCATTGAGCAGTGTCGCCGGGTCGCTTGCGTTGCGGACGAAGTCGATCGAGACGTTGTACGTCAGCGCGTCACGAATGATCTCACCATCGGCGCCGGCGCTAGCGCGGAACCCGCCATTCGTGGCGCCGAGTGCGCGCGACGTTGGATCGGTGAACTGGAGCGATCGGGGATTGACCGTCAGAAACGCGTTCCGCTGCTGATAACCGCGATTCCCGGCGGCGAGGCGGACGTCGACGTTGGCACCGGAGAAGCCGCCGCGTGTGGCATCGTAGGTGGCGCCGGTAACGCGCGTCTCCGTGCGCGCCGCTCGTGGCACGCTCGCGGCGCCGGTGGCCATCCCGTTGAGCGTCGTCAACGTCGATCCGGGGCCGGAGCCGAGAATGGAAGGTCCGCCCGGAGTCATCGTGACGTTGGGCAGTGTGCCCATTAGAGAACTCAGATCTCCCGCGAGTGTGGGAGGCAGTTGGCCATTCACTCCGTCGCTATAGCGTTCAGATGCTCCCGTCTCGACCTGCATGGGTCCGACCGGATTGGTCGCCCGAACCGGCCGATCGGCGTTGACGCGTGTGGCGGCGAGAAGCGTGAGGTCGACTGCGAGTGTGAAATTCGCAATCAGCTCGGTCTCGGATCCTTGGCGCTGAACGCGTCGGCGCGCGGCACGGAAGCCCGTGGCGCTCACGTAGACGAGGTAGTCGCCGGTGCCCGGATCGAACCGCACTCTATACACGCCGTTGCTGTCGGCGGTCGTCTGCTGCGTGAGCCGGTCGGGGCCGCGCGTAACGATGACCGTCGCCGCGAGCGGTTTGCCAGAATCGCTCGTGATCCGTCCGCGAATCACTTCCGCAGGTCCGGCCACACTCACCGACTGCGCATTCGCCGGTGAGGCAAGGCCGCTAGCAAGCGCCATGGCACACGCGACGACCGCGCGGCGCGCAATTCTGCATGTCAGCGGATTGGAGCGGACTAGCGGGGGGCAAGTCGAGTTCATGCGCGAGTAATTGTTCGGCGTTGAGCCAGCGTGGTCGCGACGTTCGTCGGCGCGAAACCAAGCGCCGTTCCGTTAGAGAGCGTTATGGCCGAGAGGGTTGCTTGTCATACCGTACCTGGCAGACAAGATGTTTCGATTGCGTCGGACCGGATCTTCGAGGCACACCCCACAATCGGCGGGAGGGGGCCAATCAATGACTAATTGTATAGTCGATCCTACAACGGGCTGACCAGGCTGTCAACTAGTTATCTAGTCGATGTCTGCCGACGCCAGGCGTTTCCGCCCGACGGCGCCCCGATTCCAGGACGGTAGTTCAAGTCTGCTGATCGCTGGCGAACGGCGGAGGAACTTCTTCGGAGCAGATGCGATTTGTCGGTCGAATCGGCCATTGCTCGGAGGAAGGCATGTTGAAGCAACAGTTATTTCGCGTGGCGCTGGCGACGATCGCCGTCGCTGCATGTGGTGGAGCAGGCGGGGACGGATATGGTACGTCGCCAACGACGGGCAACAATCCACCGTCTGCGCCACCGGTGACGCCAAACACCGTGAACCTCGTTGGCACGGCGTTCAATCCAACCGCCGTCACAGTGAACACGGGAACCACGGTGACGTGGAAGTGGGCGACGTGTACCGCTGATGGATACGGCGACGGATATGGCGGTGGGGGAGGCTCGAGTAGCTGTCCCACGCACAACATTACGTTCGACGACGGGAGCAACATCGTGTCGCAGACACAAGACGCTGGCGACTTTGCCCGGACGTTCACCGCGCCCGGCACGTACAAGTATCACTGCAGCATTCACGGAGCGTCCGTGATGTCTGGCCAGATCGTGGTGAAGTAGACTCATCGACGCGTCCCAACGATGGAAACGCGAGCCCGCACCGTGTGCGGGCTCGTCGCTTGTCAAGGATCGCCGTCGCGCGTGGGCCGATTGGCCGAAGACCGTGGTCGGGCAGTATCTTGCTCGTCACTCGCCGGCGAGGCATGGGCCTCGTCCGGATCCCACCTCGAGCTGCGTTTATCGGCGATGCGGTTCCGAGTAGCGGCACTCTTTGTTTTCGCGGCGCTCGCCACGGCCGGCGCGCAGCAACGATTTACGACGCAGATCATGGTGGTGCCGGCATTCGCCGGCGCCGATCGTGGCCTGGCGGGTCGCGCGACCGACGTGGTGCGGTCGCGCGTTGCGTCAGCGTTCCAGAGGAGTGAGCTCCGCATGGTGTCCGCGGGCGACCTGGACGATTGGCTTCGGCTCTCCGGCTTTGAGGAAAACGTCGTCCTCAGCGACGGCGAGCTCCGCGAGATGGCCAAGAAGTTTCGCGCGGACGAGCGCGTAACGGGCAGCGTCGCGCGCGGCGAGGGAAGAGTTACCGTTGCGCTGTCGCTCACGCTGATTCGCGATCTGCGCCTGATGCAGCCAATCACCGCGGAAGGGGCATCCGTCAACGACGCCGCGGAGGCTGCAGCAAAGGAAGTCATCGCCGCGCGACGACAGTTTGTTCCGTTGCGTCAGTGCGAGAACCTGCTTCGCGACGGAAAAGCCAACGAAGCGGCGGTGGCCGCGGCGGCCGCAATTGCTGCGTATTCGCGCGCCGTCCCGGCTCGTGTGTGCCTACTCAACGCGCTCGCCAAGCTCGACGTCGCGCCAGACACGATCATTGCCGTTGCGCAGGCGACGCTGCAAAACGCGCCGATGAACCCTGCGGCGCTCGAAGCGCTCGCGTCGGCGTTCGATCGCGCGGGAAAGGGAAGCTTGGCCGCGCCTGCGTGGGTCAAGCTTCTCTCCACAGACTCGACGAACGAAGACCTGACAGAGACGGTGGTGAATGCGCTGTCGCGCGAGGGCAATGCTGCGATTGCGCAGCCGCTCATCGATCGCGCGACGACGCAGCATGCCGACAATCTCGTCTTGTTGAAGCTGCGTTGGCTCGTGCACCTCGCCACGTCCGATTGGAAGGGCGCCGTACTCGTTGGTGAGCAACTGCTCAGTCGCGATGCGGCAACTCAGGCCGAACCGGAGTTCTACGCGCGGTTGTCGAATGCGTATCGGGCCGATAGTCAGCCGTCGCGCGCGCTGGCGACGGCAGCAGTCGGTGTGGCAAAGTTTCCAAAGGACGCGCCGTTGTACGTGGCGTATCTGCAAATGCTTCGCAGCGAGAGCGACGCAGCGCTCCCGCGGGGCCTGGCGTCGTTTCCTGACAGTCCGGAGATACACGTGATGGCGGCGCAGGCGTTCAAGAGTTCTGGGAACGCTGCTGCCGCCTTGGCCGAAACGAAGCGTGCACTCGTCGCCAACCCGCGCCTTCCGCACGGTTTTCTGCAACTCGCTCAGCTCGAAATGGACGCGGGCCAGGTCGACAGTGCGTTCGTGGCGATCGAGAGCGCGCCGTCGCACGGCGAGGATCCTGCCACGGCGGCGCAGTTCGCGTTGGCTCGCGGAAACGCGTTGTTCAAGTCCGCGACGGCGTCGCAAAAGCGCGACGAGTTCCAGCGCGCGATGAGATTTCTCGCATTGGCCGCACGCCTCGCCCCGACCGCCGAGGCGCGCTTCCTTCTGGGGGCGTCGGCGCTGTCAGTGGGGCAGTCTGCCGCGACCGAGGCGCCGACCACGAAGAGCTGCGAGCTCTCGAAGCTGGCGGACTCTTCGCTGACCGAGGCGGAGATCAACCTGGTGAGCGGGGGCGCCGCAGCGCCCGACGCCGCGAAGCAGTATCTGGACTATCTCGCCAAGCTCCGGCCATACGTGGCCGACCAGGTCAAAACGTTCTGCCACTAAGGATCCCGAGGGCGAACTCGGGTAACGCGCGCTCTCTTGCGCATATGTCGACAGTCTACCTATAATAGGTAGGCAGTCGACATATACGTCCTTCCCGAGCCTCCGATGTCACTGATCGACGGAATTCGCCACCGGTTGAGAGTGTGGACTCGACGCACGGAATACGATCGCGCGCTCGAGGACGAAATGCGTTTCCACGTCGAGCTGGACGCGACTCAGCAGAACCGAGCCATGCATCCCGACGCCGAAGGGGCCGCGAGGCGCCGCTTTGGGAACGCGACGTATCTTCGCGAGGAGACGCGCCAGGCGGCTGGACTCGGCGGATTGGACGCGCTCCGTGGCGACGCGACGCATCTCTTCCGATCGCTTCGCAGGTCGCCCGGCTTCGCCATAGTGGCGATTGCCACGCTTGCACTCGGCATTGGGACAACGACTGCCGTGCTTAGCGTCGTCGACCATGTGTTAGTTCACGCGCTGCCGTTCCGCGATGCCGGCGCACTCGCTGTGATGCTCGAGCGCGACGATCGCGGCGGCTTTCGACCGCCGTCGTATCCGACGGTCGCAGATTGGCAGCGCGACCCTGGCATGCAGAAAGCGTTCGAGGGCCTGTCGTTCGTGCGAGGCGACGGCGTGGCGATCGCTGTCGGTGACAAGACCGAGCGGGCGCTGGCGGGCTTCGTCGACTCGTCGTTCTTCCCGCTGCTCGCTGTGCGCCCCATCCTTGGGCGGGTTCTCACCGCGGAGGATCAGCGCGATGGTGCGCCGCCGGCGGTCGTGATGGCGTATGGCCTGTGGCAACAGCGTTTCGGCGGCGATCCCAACATCGTTGGCCGTCTCGTGGCAATCGACAGCATTCCAACCACCGTGGTTGGCGTGCTTCCCGCCGGCGCGCAGTATCCAGGATTCGCGGCGCTCTGGCGCCCACTGTCACAGTACAGGCATAAGGAAATACTCACGCGGCGCGGCTTGCACGTCGACAGCCGGACGCTCGCACGTTTTCGACCGGGCATCGACTCGGCGCGCGCCGTTGCCATGTCGGCAACGATCGCGGCGCAACTAGGATCGGCGTATCCGACCGAGCAAGCGCGATGGGCGCCGGCGCTGTACTCGGTGCGCGACGAGATCATTGGCAACATCAAGCCGATGCTGCTTACACTCGCCGGTGCGGCCGCCGCGGTCTTGCTGCTTGCATGCGCCAACGTCGCGAATCTTCTACTCGCGCGCGTCGCTGGCCGCACACGCGAACTGGCGGTGCGGAGCGCACTCGGCGCATCCCGAGGACGGATCGTTCGTCAGTTGCTCACGGAGAGTCTGATCCTCGCGATAGTCGGAGGTGGCCTCGGAACAGTGATCGCTACGGTAGCGGTGAGCTTTGCCAAGAAACTGCCCGCAGGTCGGTTGCCGCGGGCCGAAGAGTTGAGCATCGACCATCGCGTGCTGCTCGTGGCGGCCGTCGCGTCGCTGTTCACCGCGCTGCTCTGCGGAGTCTGGCCGGCGTTGCGGGCGACGAGACCGACTGGCGGCGAGACGCTTCGCGCGGGCTCGTTCGGTTCTGTGGGTCTTCGTTCAGAGTCGCGACTGCGCCGAGTGCTGGTGACGATTCAGTTTGCGCTCGCACTGATGCTGTTGGTCGGCGCGGGGCTATTGCTGCAGAGCTTTCGTCGTGCAGCGGCGGTCGATGTTGGATTTGATCCGCACGATCTCATTTCCGTGATGATCACGGCGCCGTCGGGCGTGTACAAGACGCCGGCTGACGCGGCAGCGCTGTACACGCGCATCATGGATGCTACGCGAACAGTGCCTGGCGTGGTGAACGCAGGGTTCATCCAGCACTTTCCGTTTGGCGCAGCAGCAATGCCGACCCCGGTCGAGGTTGAAGGACGTACGGGCACTGACACGGCATCGCGACAGGTGTTCTATCGAACCGTCTCTGCGAGCTATCTCCCGACAATGAAGATGTCGATGGTCGGCGGGCGTTGGTTCACCGATGACGACATGCGATCACCCGGCGGAAGCTTCGTGATCAACGCGTCGATGGCCAAGCTCTATTGGCCCGGCGAGAATGCAGTCGGTCACCGGATCACCGTGCGCCGATCATCGCAGGCACGAGCGGATTTTGGGCAACCACTTCCGGGCATTGTGGTGGGCGTCGTGGGTGACGTTCATCAAACGAGTCAGGATACGCCGCCAAGCCCCGAAGTGTACGTGCCGTATACGCTCGAGACGTGGCCGTGGGGATCGTTCGTGATACGCACTCGGGATGGCGCGCGATCAGTTCCGCAATTGCAGAAGGCGATCATGGCGATCGATCCGCGTCTGGTGCGCAGCGGAGCAGAGGGTGCGCGCGACTTTGGGCTCGTTGAAGATCTCATCTCCGGCACGCTCGCCCCGCGCCGATTGTCGATGACGCTGATTGGAGTGTTCGCGGGTTGTGCACTCGTGCTCGCGGCCATCGGCATGTATGGAGTGATCGCGTACGGCGTCTCTCAGCGCACTCGCGAAATGGGTGTGCGAAAGGCGCTCGGGGCGACCGACCAGATGATCGCATCGCTGGTCGTTCGCGAGTCGTTGACTCTTGCCGGATTCGGCTTGGCGCTCGGGTGCTTTGGCGCGTGGGCCGGCGGCCGGTTGATCAAAGGCTTGCTGTTCGACACGGCGCAGACGGATCCGCTGGCGTACGGTGCGACGATCGTGCTGCTCACGGCGGTAGCGATGGCAGCGTCGTTCTTTCCTGCCAGACGCGCGACGCGTCTCGACCCAACTATCGCGATGAGAGGAGACTAAACATGCCCAAGGGCTCATCGCGCAGTGATCTGCTTCCAGGCACGCTGGACATGCTCGTGCTGCACACACTCACACTTGGCGCGTTGCACGGCTATGCGATCGCGCAACACATCGAGAAGCTGTCCGACGAAGTGTTGCAGGTAGAGCAGGGATCGCTCTATCCGGCGCTCGAACGTCTGCTACAAAAAGGCTGGGTGACGTCCGAGTGGGGACAAACGCCAACCGGACGCCGAGCGCGGTACTACACGCTGACGGCGTCCGGTCGGAAACAACTCGGGCAGGAGATCTCGGACTTCGATCGCGTTCTACTGGCGATCAACCGAGTGATGCATCGGGCCTAGACCGCCGGCTGTGCCTCCGCGGACGTCGCGCGACTGGCGACGTCCTTCTCTCGACGAGCAGCGCGAAGCAGGCTGATGGCAGCATATGCGACGACGGCGACGACGAGCCACTTCACCGTGGCGAGGTCGAGCGACTTCACGATGAGTGCGGCGACGAAGACGGCGGGAATTCCGGCGATCAACATGCCGATGACAGCGTTCTTGGCGTAGGTGCCCGCACGAATGAAGCGGACGCTGGCGAGCGGCATGAGGAACGCGCACGAACCCATCATGATCGGGAATGCCGCAGTGGGCTTCATTCCCAGCAGATAGATGAGGATCATGCACGGGCCGTACAAGCCGATTCCTGCCGGCATCAGAGCGCCGAGCACGAAGTTGCCGAGCACGCCGAGCGCGAGCTTTCCACCAGTCAGAGCGAGCGCGTCGCCGCCGACGGGGAGCAGGCCGATCTGCGGCTGACCGAGCAGCATGATCGTGGCGAAGATGATCAGCGCGATACCCATGACGAGCTGAATGTTCCGGCGCGGCCACGACGAAACGACGCCGGCACCGAGCCATGCGCCGAGGACGGCGGCCGCGATCAGCGAGATCAGCGTCTTGGATTCGACTGGAACGAGCTGGGTGTAGATGTACGCCTGGACCACCGTTGGAACGACGTATCCAACGTTGAGGGTGCCAGGAATGAGCTCATCCGGGATTAGCTTGAAGTAGCGGACGGCAGACGTCGTCGTTGCGAACGACCCGATGCCAAGTGTGTCGAAGAAGTTCGAGATAAAGGCGATGACGGAGACGGGCAGCGCTTTGTAGGCGCGGGCCAGCACCGCCAGGTAGCCTGCGGTAGCGAGGCCGAGCGCAATGAACAGCCAGTCGCGTGCGCCAAGTGCAGCGATGCTAAAGCCAGTGGCGTCCGAAGGTGCCTGCATGGTTGTCCGGTGAGGGGAAGGAAGGGAGGCAGGGAGAGAGCACGAGCGACGTGTGTCGGACCAGTGTACACGATGCCACGGGAACCGTGCCTTGGATAGGGCGTGGCGCGTGTAAAGAACATCCTTTTTGAGCTTGCTAGTGTATAACGTCGAGGATACTGTATCCGGCCGTATCCTCGACATCAATCGTGGAGTAGGATGACCCGCCGTTTGGCCCCCGACGCCCCAGCAACACCAGTTTTTTCGATGACACCGTCCAGCTCGCGCGCAGGCGTGACGCCGATTCAGCGGCAGACCATCGCGAGCATGACCGTCGAGGCGCTGCGTGAGAGGATCCTTCGTGGTAGTTACCCCGAGGGTGAGCCACTCCGCCAGGACGCGCTTGCCGACGATCTCGGCGTGAGTCGAATTCCGGTTCGTGAGGCGCTTCGACAGCTCGAGGCGGAGGGACTCGTCACGTTCAGTCCGCATCGCGGTGCCGTCGTGTCGAGTTTGTCCCTCGATGAAATCGACGAGCTCTTCGATTTGCGCGCGGAAATCGAGTGCGACCTATTGGCGCGAGCCATCCCGAAGATGACCGCGGAGCAGCTCGATCGCGCTGTGGATGTTCTCGACGAATTCGAGGACGCGTTGCTCACCGGCGAGGCGACGCGCTGGGGTCCGTTGAACTGGCACTTTCATGCGGCGCTCTATGCGCCAGCGAATCGAAATCTGACAATGGGTGTTCTGCAGAAACTGCATCAGCACAGCGATCGATATTTCCGAATGCAGGTGCTGCTCACACATGGTGGTCAACGCGCCAACGACGAGCACCGCGCGATCGCGAATGCCGTTCGCGAAAAGGATGCGGCCTCGGCGTCGTCGTTGATGCGCACGCATATCCTCGGGGCGGGTAGCTCTCTTCTCGGCCTGCTGCAGCAGCAGCGCGGTGCCGCCGCGGCTCCGCCGCTCACCACCCGGTGAGCGCCCCCGCTCGTCTCAAACATTTCGTCGACGGAGATTGGCGAGCCAGCGAGTCCGATTCGTGGATCGCTGACGTCAATCCATCGGACTCGGAGGATGTGCTCGCGCACGTCCCCGCGGGTACCATCGACGATGTTGCCGCAGCTGTAGCGGCAGCCAGCGCTGCGTATCCTACGTGGCGCGCGACCACCGGTCCTGCTCGCGCGGAGTTCCTGCACAAGTGGGCTGGCGCAATCGCCGCGCGTTCGGAGGAGTTGGCGCAGCTACTGACGCGCGAAGTCGGAAAGCCGATCGCTGAAGCGCGCGGCGAAGTGGGGCGGTGCGTAGTGATTCTTCGGTACTACGCGGGCGAAGCAGTTCGCGGAATTGGCGATGTGATCCCGGCGCAGGTTGCGGGCGCGTTGCAATTCAGCTCACACCAGCCGCTCGGCGTCGTGGCGCTGATCACGCCGTGGAATTTTCCAGTGGCAATTCCACTGTGGAAGGCGGCTCCAGCGATCGCATTCGGCAACACGGTGGTCCTCAAGCCGTCGGAGATGTCTCCGCAGTCGGCGATCGTGCTTGCTGAATGCGCGCAGGCGGCGGGCCTTCCTCGCGGGGTATTCAACGTTGTTCTCGGCGCGGGGGCCAACGTCGGTTCGGCGCTCATCGGAGCGGATGCAGTTCGTGCGGTGAGCTTCACCGGTTCAGGTCGGGTTGGCGCGAGCGTCGCTGCGGCGGCGGCCGCGCGCAACATTCGGTATCAGACTGAGATGGGCGGCAAGAACGTCGCGATCGTGATGCCGGATGCCGATCTTCGCCAAGCCGCGGCCCTCGCAGCGGGTGGCGCAATGCGCTACGCCGGACAGAAGTGCACGGCGACGAGCAGAGTCGTCGTTGCGCGCCAGATCGAAGACGCGTTCCTCGCGGAGTTGCGCGCGCAGGTTGCGGCGTTGCCGATCGGACCCGTCACGGACGCGACGGCAGCGATCGGTCCGGTGATCAGCGACAGTTCGCGGTCGTCGATCAAACGCGCGCTCGATGAGATGGAAGCCGAGTGCATTTACGTTGGCGAAGTGCCAAAGACCGATGCGTTCGCGCGCGGCTTCTTCGTCCCGCCAACGATCGTGCGAGGTGCGTCACACGATTCGGCCATCGCGCAGCGCGAGCTATTCGGTCCGGTGCTGGCGTCGTTCGTTGCGGATGATCTCGACGAGGCGATCGCGATTGCCAACTCGACGCCATACGGACTCAGCGCGGCGTTGTTCACTCGCGACCTCGCGAGCGCGCTGCGGTACATCGATCGCATCGATGCGGGAATGGTGCGCGTGAATGGTGACACGACCGGCGTCGATCCGCACGCGCCGTTTGGTGGAGTCAAGGGCTCGAGTTCAGGCAGCCGCGAGCAGGGGCCGGCTGCGCGCGAGTTCTACACTGAGATCAGGACCGTACAGATCAACCCATGAGCGAAACGCCGACGACCATTCGTGTGGTTGATTCGCACACCGAAGGCGAGCCGACTCGCGTGGTCGTCGACGGGTGGCCGCAGCCGGCCGGCGCGACGATGGAAGAGCGTCGCGAGGATCTGCGCCGGCGACACGATCATCTCCGTCAAGCGGTCGTGTGCGAACCGCGCGGGCACGCGGCGATCGTCGGCGCGCTGCTCACGCCGCCGGTGAATGCTGATTCGCTCACGGGCGTAATTTTTTTCAACAACGAGACGTATCTGGGCATGTGTGGCCACGGCCTGATTGGCGTGGTGCGCACGCTGGCGCATCTCGGTCAGATGTCCGCCGGAGTGGCGCGCTTCGACACGCCGGTCGGGACGGTGTCTGCCGAGTTGAACGCCGACGGTTCGGTGACGATCGAGAATGTCGCGGCGCGGTGTCATGCGCTCGACGTCGCTGTGGATGTGCCTGGCTTGGGTCGAGTCGTGGGCGACGTTGGATACGGCGGCAACTGGTTTTTCGTGACGCACCTGGATTCTCCGTTAGAGATGTCTCATGTCGGCGAATTGACGCGGATCACGCAGGCCATTCAGAATGCCATCACGGCCACCAAGCCGGCGGGCGGTGTTCCGATCGACCACATCGAAGTGTCCGGCCCGGCGACGCGCTCCGACGCCGACGCGAAAAACTTCGTGCTATGCTCGGGGGGCGAATATGACCGCTCGCCGTGCGGAACGGGAACGTCGGCGGTCATGGCGGTGCTGCACGCACGAAAGCGTCTCAGCGTTGGCGAAGAGTGGCGGCAGGAAAGCAT
Source organism: Leucogemmata humicola (assembly GCF_055379415.1). Taxonomy (NCBI): domain Bacteria; kingdom Pseudomonadati; phylum Gemmatimonadota; class Gemmatimonadia; order Gemmatimonadales; family Gemmatimonadaceae; genus Leucogemmata; species Leucogemmata humicola. The sequence goes on along the minus strand of NZ_AP040875.1, from coordinate 3,529,756 downwards.
TACGGGCAGCCGCTTCGTCGGCTGGCTGACTGAGGGGGCGAACGGCGACCTCATTCCGCACATTCGCGGACAGGCATTCGTGACGGGCGAGGCGACACTCCGTTTCGATCCTGCTGATCCATTTCGACTGGGCATCGGCCGGTCGTGACTGCGCACGGACGCTCCGAGGCGATTGTCGTCGGAGCGGGGATCGTTGGTGCGGCGTGCGCGGCGGCTCTCGCCAACGACGGTTGGCACGTAACGATTCTCGAACGGTCGTTCGCCAGCGCCGGGACGACGTCTGTGGGAATGGGCCACGTCGTTGCGATGGATGACTCGCCCGAGCAGCTCGCACTCACCGCGTATTCCGCCAAGCTCTGGGCTGAGCTGCGCTCCCAACTCGATCGACGCGCAGAAATCGACGCGTGTGGCACGCTGTGGGTCGCCGAAGACACGGCGCAACTCGACGCCGTGCGCGACAAGCAGCGTGTATACGCCTCGGCGGGAATCGAAACGGAGCTTCTCGATGAGCATGCTCTCGGCAATGCCGAGCCGAGTCTGCGAAAGGGTCTCGTCGGCGCGCTTCGCGTGCCGGGCGACAGCGTCGTGTATCCGCCAGGTGTGACGGTCCGCTTGATCGAGCTTGCTATTGCCCGCGGCGCGAAGCTCAGGGAAGGCGTCGAGGTGCGCGAGATCCTCGCTAACGGCGTTCGGTGCAACGGAGAAACGCTGCATGCGGATGTCGTCGTGAACGCCGCAGGCCCGTCGGCAGGATTGCTCACGCCTGGGCTGCCGATCGTACCGCGGAAGGGGCATCTCGCGATCACGGATCGATATCCGCGTTTCTGCCGGCATCAACTCGTCGAGCTCGGCTATCTCACGAGTGCGCACGTAATGACCAACGAATCTGTCGCGTTCAACGTGCAGCCACGTTCGACTGGGCAGGTGCTCATCGGTTCTTCACGCGAGTTGGTTGGTTGGAACGGGTCGATCAATCACGACATTCTGCGGCGAATGCTCGCGCGCGCGGTGGAGTTTCTTCCCGGATTGCGAGATCTCTCAATCCTGCGCTCATGGACGGGATTTCGGCCGGCCACGTCTGACAAACTTCCATTGATTGGTCCGTGGGAAGGCGTGCCTGGACTCTGGGTCGCCGCCGGACACGAGGGTCTCGGAATCACGACGTCGCTTGCGACGGCGCAGTTGATCGCCGATCAGGTTGGCGGTCGCGTACCCGCGATTGATCCGTCGCCATTCTGGCCGTCGCGCGCGCTCGCTGAGCACGCGTCAGAGGAGAGCGCATGACCGCCGAGACCGTCGAGATCGTCGTAGATGATCGCCGCGTTGCTGCAATGGCCGGCGCATCCGTTGCGAGCGTACTTCTCAACGCGGAAATCGTTGGATTCCGCCGATCGGAGACTGGAGAAGCGCGCGCTCCGCTGTGCGGAATGGGCGTATGCTACGAGTGTCGGGTGACCATCGACGGGACGGCGCATCAACGCGCGTGTCTGACGACTGTCGTGCCGGGAATGAAGGTCGACACCACGGCAATTCGATCCGAGGCGCCATGACTCAGGACCGTCTCCGTGTTGACGTTCTCGTCGTTGGCGGCGGGCCTGCGGGGATTGCCGCCGCGAGTGGTGCGGCGGAGCAGGGTGCGCGCGTACTGATGGTGGACGAGGGAACGCGACCGGGCGGTCAGATTTGGCGGCCGAGCGTGTCCAAGGCGCCGCCGGCGCAAGCGCGTCGCTGGAACGATCGACTCAGCGCGAGTGGTGCGGAGATATTGACTGGGACGTCCGTGGTCGACGTCCACTCGTCCGACGGCGCCGGATTTGTCGTCACGGCGAGCGGCAAGGATGGGCCGTTGCACGTCGCGGCGGGACGTTTGATTCTCGCGACCGGCGCGCGTGAGCGTTTTCTCCCTTTCCCAGGGTGGACGCTGCCGAACGTGTTCGGAATTGGTGGTGCGCAGGCGTTTTTGAAAACAGGAATGTCGTTTCGCGGACGACGTGTGGTCATTGCAGGGTCGGGCCCATTGCTACTTCCGGTCGCGGCATCGCTCCGCCAGGCGGGCGCCGAGATTGCGCTGGTCGCGGAGCAAGCCCCGGCAATTCGTGTCGTGCGCTTCGCGCTGTCGCTGTGGCGGAGTCCGTCGATGCTCGCAGATGCCGCTCGATTGCGCGCGGCGTTCGTGCGGACGCGCTACGCGACGGGAACGTGGATTGAAAGTGTATCGGGAAATACCGGAGTCGAGCGCGCGGTGCTCACCGACGGCCGGACGACTCGTGAGATCGAGTGCGACGTCGTCTGCGCTGCGTTCGGCCTGGTTCCGAATACCGAACTTGCGCGGCTCATTGGGTGTGCTGTCTCCGGCGGAACCGTGAGCGTGAACGATCGGCAGGCAACGACAGTTCGAGACGTGTTTTGCGCAGGGGAGCCGACGGGAATTGGTGGTGTGGAACTCTCGCTGGTCGAGGGGGAGATTGCGGGGCGAGCCGCAACCGGCTCGCCGATTCCGGAGCAGTTGCTCTCGCGTCGACGTGCCTTGCGAGGCTACGCGCGGCGGCTCGATGACGCATTCTCGCTTCGTCGAGAGGTGACTGCGCTCGCCAAGCCGGATACGATCGTTTGTCGCTGCGAAGACGTCCGGCTTAGCGAACTGAATCCCGCGTGGTCGGCGCGTCAGGCCAAGCTCTACACCCGCGCCGGTATGGGGCCCTGTCAGGGCCGAATCTGCGGTGCCGCATTAGAATCCATCATGGGTTGGACTGGAGATTCGGTCCGCCCGCCCATTCAGCCAACCCAGCTCTCGACGATGCTGGGCAATGGCGACTGAACCGAGCCAACGCACTGGGGGCGTTTCGACATGCAGCAACACGACTGGAAGGGTGTGTTCCCGGCGATCACCACGCCGTTCCTCGAGGACCTTTCGGTCGACCACGCGCGATTGTCGAAACACGTCGTCTGGCTCGCGGACAACGGGTGTAATGCGATCGTTGCGCTCGGCTCGCTTGGCGAGGCGCAGACCCTGTCGTTTGATGAGAAGATCAGCATTCTCGAAACATGCAAGCGGGCCCTCGGCCACCGAATTCCGGTCATTGCCGGAATCGCAGGGTTGAGCACCGCCGACTGCGTCGCGTTGGCCAAGCGAGCGGCTGCTGTGGGATGCGATGGGCTCATGGTGCTGCCACCCTACGTGTACAAGGGCGATTGGCGCGAGAGCAAGGCGCATTTCGAGGCGGTGATCAGCGCGACGCCGCTATCGTGCATGCTGTACAACAATCCGATCGCTTACGGGACCGACGTGACGCCGGCGCAGATGCGCGAGCTGTCGCGGCACGCCAACCTGCATGCGGTGAAAGAATCGAGCGGCGACGTTCGTCGCGTGACTGCGGTGCGCGAAGCGAATGGCGATCGCTTGGTGATCTTCGCGGGGATGGACGACATGATCGTCGAGTCCGTGCCGATGGGTGCGAGCGGCTGGGTGGCCGGTCTGGTGAACGCGCTTCCGGCGGAGTCGGTGGAAGTGTTCGAGGCAGCGCGTGAAGGGCGCTGGGACGATGCGCGCCGGTTGTACGAGTGGTTCCTTCCGCTGCTTCGCTTGGACACCGTTCCGAAGTTCGTGCAGCTGATCAAGCTCGTTCAGACTGAGGTTGGTCAGGGGAACGCCGTCGTGCGTCCTCCGCGCCTCGAGCTCGACGGCGCCGAGCTGGCGGAAGTTCGGGCGTTGATTCGTGAGCGGCTGGCGTCGAAGCCGGCGATTCGATCGCTCGGGAAGTCGTCCCGCGAGGCGGCTGCCGTCGGGTCGTGAGTCCGGAGCGTACGTCGCACGAGCGGATCTATGCTGCCGTGCGAAAGATTCCTCGCGGCAAAGTCACGACGTACGGAACCATCGCGCGCCTTGCTGGCTTGGATCGGCAGGCGCGCTTGGTTGGGTATGCACTCAGCGCGTTGCGCGATGGGACTGCGCTGCCGTGGCACCGCGTCATCAATGCGCAGGGGCGTTTGAGTCTGGAGCGCGCCGGCCGTTCGTCGGGGCTCACTCAGCGAATTCGTCTTCAGCGCGAAGGCGTCGAGGTCGACGCCTCCGGTCGCGTATCTCTGAAGCGATTCGGCTGGAAGATCAAACCGCCGCGAAAGGCTACTTGAAGATTCCGAAGTGGCCGAGCAGCCACCAGAGAATGATGAAGATGAGAACGGTGCTGAAGCATCCGCCGCCCATTTTCTTCGCGCCGTAACCCGCGGCAAGTCCGCGCAGCAGTTTGCTCATTTCTCGCTCGTCGATTGGTCTGTGTTGCCTGCCGTAAATGCAGAGACCATACCGGAAGACCAGTCGGCTACATCCGAGGACGGAGAAGCGTCCCCTCGAGCGGACGATCGCGAATGACGTGCAGGAGCGGCTGAAGAGCTAACCCCAGCGATTAGAATGACTTCCCCAGGCCGCGGCCGGGTGGTCTTTCCCGTGCCTTGTGAGCGTGTGCAGGCGGTTTCGCAGGCCAACACTCAGCTCTCACTCTCATGCGCAGCTTTCGTGGAGTCTACTTCGCGCTCGCCTCATTCATCGCGAGCCTCTTAGCGGCGTTACCCGCGGTTGCACAGGCGCCAGGTTCCGGCACAGTGCTTCACGTCGAGCCGTACGTCGGCTACATGATCTTCGGCAAATATCTCTCTGGGCCGCTCGGAACGAGTTTGAGCAACGCGCCTGGCCCGATGTACGGAACCCAGGTCAATCTCTCGCTCGCGCCGCAGTTGTCGCTCGTCGGCAACCTTGGCTACACCGCGTCGGACATCAAAGTCGGGATTCCGATTCTCGGCGGCGTGTCGGTGGGGCATAGCTCGATGTTGATCTACGACGCGGGACTCGAGTACAACTTCGGCTCGGAGACGGAGAAGTCGATGCCCATTGCACCGTTCATCCAGGCGGGCGTTGGCGCAATCCGGTATGACATCAACGAGTCGGTGATCAACACGCAGGCGACCAACTTTGCCGGCAATATCGGCGTGGGCGCGGACTACACCGTGAGTCGAGGGATCGCACTCCGCTTTCTAGCGAAGGACTACATCGGCAAGTTCAACTTTCAGGATGCAACCGGCCTCGGGATTTCCGGAAATACGGCGCACAACTGGGCCTTGAGCGCCGGACTGCGCTTCGACTTCTAATCGATGTTGAGGGAGAGAACGCCGCGGGCGCATTCGTAAAGGATGCGCCCGTGTCGCATTTACGGGTGCCGTCTGAGTATTTTTCGCGGCACGTTTCTCACGACTCTCCCGATGGCGACGCAAAAGAAAACGAAATCCTCGAGCAAGAAGACCGCGGGCACTCGCCGCGCGGTTGCAGCCAAAAAGCCTGCGGCGGCCAAGCGCGCGCGCCCATCGAAGCCGGGAAAACCCGGCCCGGTCAACGAGTGGATGGAGTTGCGCCGCTCGCCGATTCACGGACTTGGCGGATTCGCACGTCAGGAGATTCCGAAGGGAACTCGCGTGATCGAATACGTCGGCGAGAAGATCAGCAACCCCGAGGCTGATCGTCGATACGACGACGAAGCGATGCGGAAGCACCACACGTTCCTGTTCGTCCTGAACGACCGCACATGTGTCGATGCCGCGTTCGAGGGCAACGAGTCGCGCTTCCTCAATCACTCGTGCGATCCGAATTGCGAGGCGGTCATCACCCGCGGCCATATCTGGCTCGAGGCACTGCGCAGCATTCCGGCCGGTACGGAGCTGGTGTATGACTATCAGTATGAGGACGACGCCGACTACACCGAAGAAGATCTGCGTTTCTACGCGTGTCACTGCGGTTCGCCAAAGTGCCGCGGCACGATCGTGAAGACGCGAAAGAAGCTGCGCAAATGAGCGCGCTGCGGGCGCTGCTCGGTGGCATCGTCGACTACGCGGGGCTCTTTCCGCCTGCGGCGCTCGATATGCCAGCGGCCGTTCGCAACTACGCCGAGTACCGTTTCGACTCCGACGCCTGGATGCTCGGCCGGTTCGTGCTACCGGTCGCGCGGCTGGGCGAATATGTCGACGCGCGCGCGGGGCTACAGCAGGGCGGCGATGTGTGGCGTCTCACCGCCTTGCTCGGCGCAGATCTCGACAACGACTTGATTCAAGCGCGTGAGTTCAATCGCGCGCACGCCAACGATTCGGTCATCGATTCGCTCGAGGTCAAACTGTCGCAGGCAGACGAAATCGAGCGACTCGGTCGTGCCGCTGCGGGCGACTTCGACGTCTTCGTCGAGCTCGCGAGTAGCGGTGGCGATCCAATGCTGATCGCCGCGATCGCTCGCGCAGGAGTGCACGCCAAGATCCGCACTGGGGGTGTCACGGCGTCGGCCATTCCAGCGGCGCAGGACATCATTCGCTTCATCCGTTGCTGTCTCGACGGCGGCGTGTCGTTCAAAGCGACCGCAGGACTCCATCACCCGCTTCGCGCGGAGTATCGGTTGTCCTACGAGCCGAATGCGCCGAGCGGCGTGATGTACGGATACCTGAACGTCTTCCTGGCGAGCGCGCTCATGGCGCAGGGGCTGGACGATGCGACTGCCGTACGCGTGCTCGAGGAGCGTGATGCGAATGCATTCGCGATTCACGACGGCAGCATCTCGTGGCGCGGCCACACTGTGAGCGCCGACCAGGCCGCGGCTATGCGTCGGCAGGTGGCGCTGTCCTTCGGATCGTGCTCATTCCGCGAGCCGGTAGATGAGCTCCGCACACTTGCAACGGCCTAACGATGATCGACAGCACGACCGATTCGCAGTTGCGATCGTGGGTTGAATCGGCGAACGACGCCGTAACCGATTTCCCGATTCAAAATCTTCCGTTCGGTGTGTTCAAGCGGCGCGGCTCGAGTGAAAGCGCGCGACTTGGTATCGCGATTGGCGATCAAATCATTGACGTCGTTGCGTGCGCCAGCGCGGGGCTGTTCGATGCGACGACGTCGGCGATTGTTGCAGAGTGCGGGGGCGGTCCGCTGAATGCGCTGATGCGACTCGGTCGTAGCGCCGCGTCGCAGCTGCGATCGGCAGTCAGCAGGATTATGACGGCTGGATCGTCGGAGTCGGGCCGGGCAGAGCGCGCGGCGTCGCAGATCCTCATTCCGATGGCCGATTGCGAGCTATCGGTTCCGGCGACAATCGGCGACTACACGGACTTCTACGCGTCGATTTATCACGCGCAGAACGTCGGCAGCATGTTTCGTCCGGACAATCCACTGCTTCCGAACTACAAGTGGGTGCCGATTGGCTATCACGGCCGCGCGTCGTCGATCGTACCGAGTGGAACGGATGTGCGACGACCGTGGGGACAGACGCGCGATGGCGCCGAAGGCGCTCCAACCTTTGCGCCGAGTCGTCGTCTCGACTACGAACTCGAAGTCGGCGCGTTCATCGCCGAGGGCAATGCGCGCGGCACTCCGATTTCGATCGACGAAGCGGAGCGTGCGATTTTTGGCCTGTGTCTGGTCAACGACTGGTCTGCGCGCGATATGCAGGCGTGGGAATATCAGCCGCTCGGGCCGTTCCTTGCGAAGAATTTCGCGACGACGGTGTCGCCGTGGGTGGTCACGCTCGATGCTCTGGCTCCGTTTCGCGTCGCGGCGTTCGAACGACCGACGGGTGATCCGGCACCACTTCCGTATCTGCATTCCGAACAGAATACGGCTCGCGGCGGCATCGCGATCTCACTCGAGGTACTTCTCTCGACCGCGCAGATGCGCGCGAGCGGACTGCCGCCGTTTCTGGTGAGTAAAGGCGCGTTCACCGACATGTACTGGACGGTGGCGCAGCTTGTGGCACATCACGCGAGCAATGGGTGCGATCTGCAGCCCGGCGATTTGCTTGCGAGTGGAACCGTGTCGGGGCCGACCAAGGAATCGCGTGGCTGTCTGCTCGAGCGTGCATGGCGCGGCAGCGAGCCACTCCAGCTGCCGAGTGGCGAGACGCGTGCGTTCTTGCAGGATGGAGATGAAGTCACGCTGCGGGGCTACTGCGAGCGCGAAGGGTTTCGGCGAATTGGGTTTGGCGAGTGCGTTGGGCGAATCGTCCCCGCGCTGACGAAATGAAGCGTTTCGCGTGGCTGTTCTCGGTGGTCATGGTCGCGTGCTCACGCCACTTCGAAGTTCCGACTCCATCGCTCGCACCAGGAACGGCTGTCGCAGTTCCACCGGCCGAGGCGGCAACGATCGTGCTTCCGATCACGATCGCGATGTCGTCGCTGCGCGCGCGGCTCGATTCGGTACTTCCGCCTACGGATAGTCTCGATCGAGCAAAATGCAGCGCGCTGGGCGGCTTCGTGTGTCATCAATACGTGTATCGCCGCGACAGTCTCGATCTGGCCATGACGGGCGATCGCATATCGCTCTTCTCACGTTTGCGCTTTCGCGCACGCGTTGCGCTGCCTGGCGTTGGTGGAATCGCAAGCTGTGGCTACGAGCCAGAGACAATGCGACGCGCCGAATTCCGGATGAGCACGAGCGTCTACTGGCGCAACGACTGGCGGTTGGCGACGCGCTCAACGTCACTCGCGCCAGACATTCTCGATCCGTGTCAGGTCACGCTGCTGCGCGTCGACGCAACACCAACGATAAAACGCCTGATCGACGGGCAGTTGACGCGTCTGCGCCAGCAATTCGATTCGATCATTCCTGCCGTGGCCGATCTGAAACCAGCGGCAGACTCGCTGTGGCGAACCATGCAGCGTCCGATGGCGATCGATTCCGCGTCGACCGTGTGGCTCACCATGGCACCGGCGACGGTGAGTCTCGGCGCGCTGAGTGGAACTGGGGCGTCGGTCAACACAGCGATCGTATTGACAGCGCGGCCGCGCGTCGTCGTGGGTTCAAAGCCCGCGGCGGACACGCGCCCGCTGCCGTCGCTCACGCTATCGAACAGGCCGTCGGGAATTCATCTCCCGCTCGAGATCGAGATTCCGTTCGAGGATCTCAGCCGTCGCGCAACGGCATTGATGTCGGGAGAAATTGCGGGGAAGGGCATCAAGGTCGGCGATGTCTCCGTATGGGGACTCGGAGACACCGTGGTCGTAAAGGTCGGGGTGGAAGGACGCATGTCCGGTTCGTTCTTCTTGCTCGGCCGGATCGGGTACGATGTGCCGTCGCGCTCCGTGCTGATCGGCGATCTTCGATACACGCTGGCCAGCAGCAGCAAGATGTCGAGTATCAAAGCCACGCTCGGTGCGCCGCGGATTCGACACGCGCTCGACGACGCCACTGGGCACGGCCGATTGGCGGTGGGAGAGCAGATCGATCGCTTGAAGGTCCAGATCGGTCAGTTGTTGAATCGGGACCTTGCGCCGGGCCTGCAACTGTCGGGCGCCGTGACGGACGCACGCGTCGATCGGTTATATACGATCTCTAATGCGTTCGTATTGCGCGTGGTGTTCGACGGTGAGGCGCGCCTGACCGTTCGCTAGGCACTAGAGCGCTGGACGGACCATGAGCACTTGTCCGACACGAATGCGATTGTCGGCCAGGCGATTCCATTCGCGCAGCTTGTCGGGCGTGGTGTTCCAGATGACCGCGATGTTGGCGAGCGCGTCGCCCCTCTTCACGGTGTAGTACTTCGGTTTGCGGCGATCGACTTCGGCGGTCTTTCGTTGCGCCTCGGCCTTCGCGAGGAACGCGCGCTGCACCGCGCCCTGAGCAACCGCGCGTTCTCGACGAGCGTCCATCGCGACGATCACGAGATCCGCTTTCGGCCAGACGTCGGAGGGGACGCCAAGTCGAAGCGATTCGTTGGGCGTTTCGATGACGATCGCTTTTGCGATACCGAAGAATGTTCTTCCCGCGGAAACGCGGACGAGCGTGTCGAGCGCGAAGTCGCGTTCTTCGAACGTCGGTGGGAGATCGGGCGCGGCGAGGAGGTCACGCGGCTCGAGGCCGAGGTACAGGAGACGACGGTTGGTGAGTACGAGCAGACCGCGCGTCGCGCGAAAGTAGCTAATCGCGGGACGCTTGAAGACCGAGACCGAACGAATGACGCGTTCGCCTGGTTGAAGCGTGTTGAGTTCCAACTCGCGTTCGGCGATGGCGCGTGTATCGCGCGGATCCGTGCGAGCCATGTGCACTGCGAATTGAGCGAGGACAGCGAGCACGAGGAGCGTGCCGAAGATCACGGCATAGCGGACGCCGGGCTGGACGCGTCGCTTCCGCTTGGGGCGGCGCGGGCGCGGCGGCGGGATTTCTGGCGCGTCGTCGGCTGCGGGATTGACGGGAACGGAACTCCCCATGGGTGCGAAGTGTTTTGAAAGGGCGCGAGATGTTTGTGGTTCGATCGCGCTGGAAGCGGTCTGAATCACAAAAATAGTGCCGCCAGGACCGGGGAAATTGTCACGGTTCAGGTTGCCCGGGGGGTGGCTTCGCGCTAAGCTTCAGCCTGCAGGGAACTGCCAGCCGCATGACGGGCTGATCCTGGGCGCGCGCGAAAGAACGCCGCTGCTGTGCCCGGTTATGAAAGATAGGTCCGTTTTGGACCGCCGGGGTCGCTCTCTAGAGTGGCCCGCCGTCGCCCCCGCTGCTCCGACTCTGGAGGTTGTTTATTCCGTCGAAGAGCTCCGTCTTGTCGCAGATTGCGGTTGCCGTCGGCTGTCTGGCGGCCATCGTTGTCGCTACGCGCATCTCGCGGCCCTTCTACGTGAGCCACGAGCCGATTGGCGCGCAGCTCATCGAGCATCCGTACGTGGACTCGTCAGAGCTCCGCGCGCCGTGGATGCATCGAACGGCTGAGGTAGCGCTCAAGACGCCGCGCTTCCTGCTCGACCGCGAACTTTTCGCGATGGACCTGCTTCGTACCGGGCACGTCAGTGTGAAGCGCGCGTGGTCCCTGGCCGACGTCGCGGTGCGCGAAGCCTATATGCGCCGCATTCCGCCTGCGCTCGTGCTGGGCGTAATGCTCACCGAGAACGACGAACTCAAGTCATCGGCGAAGTCGCATGTCGGCGCGGTTGGGCTCATGCAGGTTTATCCCAAGCACTGGGCCGGCACTCTGGGGCGCAAGTTCGGAACGAACATTCATACGGATTCAACGAACCTCAAATATGGAATCTTCATTTTGGGGTGGGTGACGGGCCGCGCGGTCGATCGCGGTGAAGATCGCGAGGGAGCGTGGCGCAAAGCGCTGCTCGGCTACAACGGCTGTGTGAACGGAACGAATACGCCGAATTGCAATAGCTATCCGGACGTCGTGCGGCGTCAGGTGCAGGAAAACGCAAAATCGTCCTGTCGTGGCGCAGACTTCGATCGTTGTGTGATCGAACCGATGTGGGTTGGCCGACGCGACGCCGAGCATGTGGAGCCGGCAAGCAGCGCCGTGGTCACGACCGGGTCGCAGACGCGATAGTTCTCGAAATAGTGCAATCAAGGGCGTGCCGTTCGCGGCACGCCCTTTCTTTTCGTCCCGCGGGCTTCCCGGTGCGAGCCAACCCCCCGATCTTCCGCGAATGCCGAGTCCGATCGAGGGAACGGTGGCGCTCAGCGCGCGCGACGTGTCAAAGCGTTTCGCCGACGTCGTTGCGCTCGATGGCGTTTCGCTCGAGGTGCCCGCTGGCTCGTGCGTCGCACTCGTGGGCGAGAGCGGATCGGGCAAGAGCACGCTTCTTCGCTGCTTCAATCGCCTGATCGATCTCGACAGCGGGAAGATCTGCGCGAATGACATCGACATTGCCACGGTCGACGCCGTGCAACTGCGACGGCGCATCGGGTATGTGCCGCAGGACGGCGGATTGTTGCCCCATTGGCGTGTTCAACGGAACGTTGAACTCGTGCTGCGTCTGAACGACGTGCCCGATGCGGCAGCGAAGGCAGCTCGCACGCTCGAACTCGTAGGTCTCGACCCGGCGCGTTTTGCCGATCGATGGCCGCGTGAATTGTCTGGCGGCCAGCGACAGCGCGTCGCGATCGCGCGTGCCCTCGCCGGTGAACCGTCGGTCCTGCTGCTCGATGAACCCTTCGGCGCGCTCGACGCGATCACACGCTCAGAACTGCAGGAAGCCTTTGCCGCTATCCAGTCGCGGCTCCGCACGACGTGCGTGCTGGTGACGCATGATCTCCACGAGGCGGTCATGCTCGCGACGCATGTGGCGGTGATGCATCGCGGGAAGATCGAACAGGTGGCGACGCCGGCGGGGTTGATAGCCGAGCCGGCGACGGAGTATGTGCGGACGCTGTTGCAGCGGGCGAGAGTAGGGCAACTGAGTGACGCAATATGAGAAAACTCATAGCTCTGCTACTGTTCGCGTCCAGCGCCGCAGGCCAAACGCCGTCACGTCCCGTAGTCGTGGCGTCAAAGCCGTTCGGTGAATCGTTTTTGCTGGCCGAGATGTTCGCTCAGCTGCTCGAAGCGCGCGGAGTGCCGGTCGATCGTCGCCCAGGACTCGGCGCGACCGAAGTGGCGTTTCGTGCGCTTCGTTCGGGCGCGATCGACGTCTATCCGGAGTACACGGGAACAGGTCTCATCGCGATCCTGGGCGAAGCGCCGTTGCCGAGTGATCAGGCGGTGTACGAGCGCGTATCCAAGGAGTTCCAATCTCGCTTTGGTGTGCGTTGGCTCCCGCCACTCGGATTCGAGAATACATATGCAATCGCTGTACGGAAGGCGACGGCCGACTCGCTGCATCTCGTGACGTTGAGTGATCTCGCGCGTGTCGGAGGATCGTTGCGCGCCGGACTCACTCCGGATTTCACCGGGCGGCGTGACGGACTGCCAGGCCTTCAGGCCGCGTATGGTCTACGCTTCCACGATGTGCGATCGCTCGGGCCGGCGGTGAAGTATCAAGCGTTGGCCGGAGGGCAGGTCGACGTCATCGACGGCTATTCCACGGACGGATTGATCGCGCGATACAAACTCGTCGTGTTGAACGACGATCGACATTTCTTTCCGCCGTACGAGGCAGCCGCATTGGTGAGCGCCAACCTGTCGGCGAACAATCCGCGGGCGATTGCCGCGTTGGGTGAATTGAGCGGCCGCCTGGATGCGGAGACAATGCGTCAGCTCAACGAGCGAATCGAACTCAACGCGACGCCGGTCGGTGTGGTTGCTCGCGATGCGTTGGCGGCCCTCGGACTGACTGGCGCCGTCACGAACGCGAAGACGTACGACGCGGGTCGCCAGCAGGGATTCGTGGACTATCTCCGGGAGCAACGCGGTACCATCGCGCGACTCACTGGGCGCCACATTCAGCTCGTGGCGATTTCGTTACTCGTGGCGATCGTGATCGCGATTCCGCTCGGGCTTGGGTTGGAACGAGTTTCGAAGAGTGCAGAAGGTGTCATTCGCGCCGTCGGTGTACTCCAAACCCTGCCCGGCATCGCCTTGCTCGCGTTCATGATACCGCTGCTCGGTATCGGCGTCGTGCCGGCGCTCGTCGCGCTCGTGCTCTATTCACTCTATCCGATCGTTCGGAACACGTATACCGGGGTGCGCGATGCCGATCCGTCGGCTGTTTCGGCCGCGCACGCGCTGGGTATGACGGACGGCCAGGTGCTACGCCAGGTTCGTCTGCCGCTCGCCGCACCTGTGATCATGGCTGGTGTCCGGACGGCAGCAGTCATCGACGTTGGCACGGCCACCCTTGCGGCCTTCATTGGCGCGGGCGGTCTCGGCGAGCCGATCGTGGCCGGCCTCGCCCTTTCGGACACGCGCATGATTCTTTCAGGAGCGATCCCTGCGGCGCTGCTCGCCATTGCCGTCGACGCCGGACTGGCGATCGTCGAACGTTCGATCCAACCCGGCAGGTCATGAATCGCGAACGACTTATCGAGCAGCTCCAAGAAGCTCGAGCGCGCACGCTGCACCTCGTCGAGCCGCTCAGCGCCGAGGACCTGCATCGGCAGCATGATCCACTGATGAGTCCCATCATGTGGGACTTGGGCCACATTGCGCACTTCGAGGAACTATGGCTCGTTCGCAACCTCGACGGGCCAGTGGAGTTCGGCGAAATGCCGGGCATCTACAATCCATTCGAGCATCCGCGCCGAGTGCGGGGCGAACTCGCGCTCTTGCCGCTCGACGAGTGTCGCAAGTTGATGGGAGAGATCCGATCGCGGGTGCTGGAGCGTATGTCGAGGGTGAGCCCCTCCGACGACAATCCACTGCTGCGCGATGGCTACGTCTACGCCATGGTGCTGCAGCACGAGTATCAGCACAACGAGACGATGCTTCAGACGTTACAACTGAAGCAGGGCGCGCCGTATCGCGCGCCGCGGGCGTATGCATTTCCCAATGAACAGCGATCGAAGCCGGCGGATCGTGGCGCGATGGTTCGCTTTCCCGGCGGTACTGTGCAACTGGGGACACACGATCGGTCGGCCGCGTACGACAACGAACGACCGGTGCACGAGGCCACCGTTGCTCCGTTCTCGATCGACGTCTATCCAGTCACGAATGGCGAGTTCCTGGAGTTCATGCGCGACGGGGGGTATCAGCGTCGCGAGCTGTGGACCGAAGCAGGTGAGAAGTGGCTGGCCGAGTCGAAGGTCGATGCGCCGAAGTATTGGCGTCGTGACGGCGACGCGTGGTGTGTGCGGTCGATGGATGCGGAGAAACCGGTTGCGGCTGACGAGCCGGTCTGTCACGTCTCCTTCCACGAGGCAGAGGCTTTCGCGCGCTTTGCGGGTAAGCGACTGCCAACCGAGCGCGAGTGGGAAGTCGCCGCGGGGTGGGATGCTTCGGCGAGTCGCATGCGTCTCTTTCCGTGGGGCGACGAGGCGGCAACGCCGTCGCACGCCAACATTGATCAGCTGTCGTTTTCAACGGCGCCGATCGGATCGTATGCGAAGAACTGGTCGCCGCTCGGTTGCTACGGCATGATCGGAGACGTGTGGGAATGGACGTCGAGCGACTTCGAATCGTATCCTGGCTACGAGATGTTTCCGTATCCCGAATACTCGCAGACATTCTTCGGCAACGAATACAAGGTGTTGCGCGGTGGGTCCTGGGCGACTCGACCAGGGGCGATTCGCAACAGCTTCCGCAATTGGGATTATCCCATTCGACGACAAATCTTCAGTGGGCTGCGTTGCGCCAAGAATGACTAGCCAACCGATCCTCGGCGACTCGCAAGGCTCAGACGGCGAAGCGCGACGCAAACGCACGATGCTCGAGGATGTGCGCCATGGTTTGGCGCGCACGCCGCGCGAGCTGTCTCCAAAGTATTTCTACGACGAACACGGCTCCCGTTTGTTCGAGCGAATTACGGCGCTGCCCGAGTACTATCTCACGCGCGCCGAGCGCGAGATTCTGACAGAGCGTGCCAACGAACTCGCGGCAGCGGGACATCGAACGTTGATCGAGCTGGGGGCGGGAAGTGCGGCGAAGACACGGTTGCTGCTCAACGCCATGCGCGCGCGGGTCTCGAGCGTGACGTACGTGCCTGTAGACGTCAGCGAGGAATTCCTCGATGAGACGCGCATTGCACTCGAGCACGAGATGCCTGGATTGCGCGTGCGGCCACTGGTGGCCGATCTGACCGAGGCGTTTGACTTGCCGGCGCATCTCGACGGACCGATGTCTTTTGCATTTCTCGGAAGTACGATTGGCAACTTCGACGGCGAGCAAGCTGTCGCTTTGCTTCGTCGTGTGCGCGGACAGATGCACGCCGGAGATCAGTTCATCCTCGGCACCGATTTGCGGAAGGATCGCGAGACGCTCGAAGCCGCGTACGACGATTCCGCCGGCGTGACCGCTGAATTCAATCGCAACATGCTTCGAGTGATCAATGCGGAACTTGGCGCCGACTTCGTGCCCCAGCGTTTCGAGCATGTCGCGTTCTACAATGACTCCGCCCATCGAATCGAGATGCACCTTCGCTCGACGAGCGCGCAACTCGTGCACATCCCGGGAATCCCAGCGCTCGCGCTGCGCGAGGGAGAAACGATTCGAACGGAGGTCAGCTACAAGTACGATCGTCCAGCGGTTGAATCATTGGCTGGCGCGGCGCGGCTGGGGATCGCTAAGTGGTTTACCGATCGTCACGCGCGGTTCGCGCTCTCAGTTCTCGAGCCACAGGCGTGAAGAACCTCTCTCGCGCGCGATTCGATGCGCTCCGCGATGGGGTCGAGGCGGCCTGCTTTCGCCCCGACGTTATCGATGCAAATCGAATCGGCGCCGAGGTTGAGTATCTGGTCATCGATGAGGCCACGGATCGGCCACTCAGCCTGCTCGACGACGAGCGCGGGTTGATTACGCGGCTGCGGCGGTATGCGTCGCGCGCCGGCTGGATCGAGCGCGCATGGTATGGCAATGTGCCGCGTTTCGAGATCGCTGACGGCTCGACGATCAGCTTTGAACCGGGTGGCCAGCTCGAAATCAGCAGCGCGCCAAGTGCCAGCGCTTCGTCGTTGGTTGCGTCGCTTCGCGGCATCATCGTGCCTCTTCGCGACGCGCTTGCGTCGCAGGGCGTTCGCCTCGATGCGATCGGAATCGATCCGCACAATGATGCGCGCGACATTCCGCTGCAGTTGAACGTCGATCGGTACGAGCGCATGACCGCGTACTTCGATCGCATCGGGCCGTTCGGCATCCGCATGATGCGCCAGACCGCGGCCATTCAGTTGTCGGTGGACCACGGAACGGCGCCGCTGGCGCGATGGCGGTTGCTGAACGATCTCGCGCCATACCTCATCGCGATGTTTGCCAACTCGCCACACTATCTCGGTGCGGACTCAGGGCACCGTAGCTTCCGCGCGCATTGTTGGCGCGCACTCGATCCGTCGCGCACCGGGGTATCGGCCGATGATGATGATCCGGCGGCTGCGTATACACGCTTCGCGCTGAATGCGAACGACATCCTTCACGGTGAGAGAAGTGGCGAGCCATTCGTCGACAACATGAGCGACGTCGCGGAGGGGGAGCGTGCGTGGCAGACACATCTCACAACCCTGTTTCCCGAGGTGCGGCCACGCGCACACTTTGAGGTGCGCTCGTGCGACGCGATCGCGCTCGAGTGGCTCGCCGTGCCTATCGTGTTGATCGCCGGCCTCGTCTACGATGCACACTCAGCGCGCGAGGCCGCATTCCTTGCCGCGGACAGTAGGGCGTTGCTTCGCACGGCGGGCGTCGACGGACTCGATGACACCGCGATCGCGCGGACGTCGCGCGATCTGTTTCAGCTGGGACTCGAGGGCGCGCGTCGACTCGGACCGGCGTATGTGGCGCCGAGCGATCTCGAAACGGCGGAGCAGTTCTATACGACGTACACGAGCCAGTCGCGATCGCCGGGTAGCGATCGAGTATTGCGTGCGCGCGGAGGCGCGACGGTCATTAGTTCGACGAGGTAGCCGCCGCGGAGGACGCGTACTTCGCGCGGATCTTTACCGTCCGCTCGAGATCGTCGCGTGACTGTAGAATCTTCTGCCGAAGGTCGAGCGGCAGTGTCGGCCGACGCGCGAGAAAGGTGTCGATGTCCTCGAGTGCCTTTGGTGTGCGCTGACCGCCGATGAAGCCGCCGAGCCACGAGCCGAGGAAGAAGATTCGGCGATTCTTTTGAATCCAGACGAGACTGTCGAGTGCCGGCGTGAGATACGGCAGCGTCAGCGCGTTATGCTCCGACGCATTGAACGATCGGAGGCTCGCCGTCGCCCAGTCTTCATTTAGCGTGGAATCGGCGAAGTAGCGGGCGAAATAGGTGCGCTTGACCGTGGCCGAGGGCGCCGCGGCTCCGGCGACGAACGCGCTGCGTCGTCCATTGGCGGTCGTGTCGCGACGGATTTCGGTGGCGACGAGCGCATCGGCGCTAGGCGAACTACGCTCGACGAGTCGCGTGATGATCGACCAACGCGTTGGCTGACGGAGCGGAAGGCCGGCGGTCGATGTGCTGTCGAGCCACGAGACGAGGCGCGCTGATCCCTCGGGCGTACGCGCGAGGGAGATGAAGGCGTCGAGCTGATTCTTGCGGAGTCCGTAACTGCTCTGCGCGTTCGATGCGCCAGTGAGCAACAGCGCTTCGATTCGCCCGATCGTTGCTGACTGCTGCGCGTCAGAAAGATATGTGGATGCGGCGCGCGTGAGACGAGAGACGATGCCCGCTGCGATCTGTTCGTCCTTCTCCTTGGGGAGCTCGCGCATTGCCGTGGCGATGAAATCGGCAGGTGCGAGTCGTGAGTCGCGAACGAGGTCCCACATTGCGCCCCAGAGGATTGCGCGAAGGAATGCGTCGTTCACGTCGCCGATGTGCGCGCCGAGCCATTGCGTGCTCCGTGCGTCGAGCATGACGAGGCCGTAGGCGTTGTCGCCGTAGTTGGCGAACACGAAATCAGGCGCAGGCAAGCCGGCTGCCGCAGCGACGACGGTCGTTTCGGCCTGAATTTCGACCGGGATGGACTTGGCGAGTTTGCCATACGCCCAGAGCGCGACTTCGGTGCGCATCGGCCAGACGCCTTGGCCGGAGAGCTTCTGCGCCGCGTGCTGGATCAGTACGAGGCGCTTCACCTTACCATTGGCGACGTCGACCTGCTGTTCGAGTACCGGCATTCCCGGACGGAGGATGTACTGACGTCCCCAGTCGGCAAGGGAGCGATGCGAGGCTTTGCCGATCGACGTGAGCAGATCTTGCCACGTGGCGTTACCGTACGCATGCGCGATGAGGAAATCGTGTACGCCAGCGCGGAACGCCGTATCGCCAACGAGGTAGTTGAGCTGTTTGAGAATACCGGGCGCCTTGTTGTAGACGATTGCGCCGTAATTGCTCTTGGCCTGATCGAGATTGGCGAGCTGCTGCCAGACGGGCGTCGTGCCGGAAGTCTGATCGACGTCGTACGCGGCGGGTTTGTTCCGGAGGTAGAACGACATCCACGGGCTGGGTTCGTTCGCGCGGGCTGGGTCCGATTTCGCTTCGATGTCCTGCATCTTCGCCGCCATGTACGTGGCGAACCCCTCTTTCAGCCAGAGGTCGTCGAACCAACGCATCGTGACATCGTCGCCGAACCAATGGTGCGCGACTTCATGGTAGATCGTCGCACGGCGTCCTAGCCGTTGGTTCAGTGTTGGAGGTTCGCGATAGATGAATGACTCCTCGTTGAACATCGTGACGCCCGGGTGCTCCATTCCGCCGAATGGAAACGCCGGCGAGAGCATGTATTGGAACTGCTGGAACGGATATCGAACGCCGAAGTAGTTCTCGAGGGACGCGAGCGCCGATCCAACCTGCGCTTGAAGCGAATCAACTTCGACTTCGCGAGCGCGAGACGCACGAACCCAGAGATTTGTGCGGGCTCCAGCCGCGGCAACGTTCTTCCATGGGCCAGCGGCGAACGCGAAGAGGTACGTTGGGAGCGGATCAGATTCGTGAAAACGAAATGTCTTGGACGCGGCGGTGCTGTCGACGCCCTCGGTTTTTCCGTTGGCAATCGCGACCCAGTTCGGTGGAACGGTGAGCGCGAGCGTGAGCCGCGCCTTGAGGTCCGGCTGATCGAAACAGGGGAAGAGCAGGTTCGCGTCGGACGGAACGAGCAACGTGTAGAGATAGTTCGAGCCGTCCTTGTCATCGCGAAAGCGAATGATGCTCGCTCCCGCCGGCGCGATTGGCGTGGTGAACTCAGCCTCGACGCGATTCTCGCCGGCGCGAATGGCCGCAGCAGGAATCTTGAGATGCGCGCCGTTGAACGTCGTCGCGGCCGTTGAACCGTTCACCGCAACCCGCCAGAGCGTTGGTCCGCGGAAATCGAGAATGACGTCGGCTGATCGCTTTGCGGCGAAGCGCACGACGATGGTACCTCGCGCCGTGTCGCCCGCAGCCACGGACAGCCGCATATCGTATCGAACGTTGCTCAAGAGCGCGGAGCGCCGCGTCGCGAGCTCGCGCGAGACGCCGGGGCCGAGCAGCGGGTCGGTTGGTGGTGTCGCAACGGCGGCGAGGGTGACGACGACGGCGGCGCGTGCGGCCAGGCGAGTGAATGAATGCATGTCGGACGCTATCGCGAACGAGCTACGCGAAGCAAGTACGGCCGCCTACATTGTCGCCATGACATTCATCGTCGAGTTGCTGCACGCCGACGCCCAACCACCGCGTCGCGCCACCGAAGGTTCAGCCGGATACGATCTGTGCGCGTATCTCGAGGCGCGAACAGTCAAATGCTCCGATGGCCAACGCACGTGGGAAGCCGCCCCAGAAACCGCCGGCGGATCCACGGGCTTCGTGCTCCAAAGTGGCGTAACGGCGCTCATCCCGCTCGGTTTCAAGGCCAGAATTCCCGTCGGGATCGAGGCGCAGATTCGGCCGCGTAGCGGAACCAGTTTCAAGAAGGGGCTGCAGATTCCAAACGCCCCCGGGACGATCGACTCCGACTATCCCGATGAATGGATGGTGATCGTCAAGAACCCGATGCCGGCGCCCATCCGGATCGAGCACGGTGAGCGGATCGCGCAGATGGTGCTTGCGCGGTACGAGGTGCTGGAGATCGAGTCGGGGAGCGTGTCGGTGTCGACCAGCCGTGTGGGCGGGTTCGGCAGCACGGGACACTAGCACCCGGAAACGGTAAGGGCCGCCGTGGCGTACCACGGCGGCCCTTCAAAATCATTGACCGGAACTAGCAGGCTTCCGGCGTACCAAGCAGTAGGAGCTTAGCGACTTCCGGCGATCCTGCCGTTACGTGTTCCGTTGGACAAGAGATCACCTCCTCGGTTTCGGGTTCGACATAACCAAGTGTCGCGAGCATCGCGACCGACACTCTTACCCTATCGCTCGAACCGAGGTTCCGCAACGTTTTCGGTGCGTTTTTCCGAGCTCGGCTGCGGCCACCGAACAGAACTTCTCGTGCTCGAGCCACGTAGGGTCATCCGATGCCGTCCTTTACCAAAGCCCTGACTCGCCGCACGTCGTACTTCTCGATCAGTCGTGCGCCTCGATACAGCGTGTTGTTTGCGCTGCCGTTGCTGCTCGCCTACGAGGGTCTGGCGGCGCTCCTGTCACATCCTGGTCGGAACGAACTGCGAAATGGCGCGGATGTGATTCTCCGCTCGGCGTTCAGCGCGGTGGCGGGGAAGTACGGTCCGGCGATTTTCATGGGGGCGGTGGCGCTCCTCGGCGTCGGGCTCGTCATTCGCGACATGCGTCAAACAGGCGACCGGCCGCGGCCAATCGTGTTCGTCGGCATGTTTGCCGAGTCGGCCGCGCTGGCCGCTGGTTTTGGGATCGTCATTGGACTGACGACCGTCAAGTTGCTCGGTTCGCTCCACGCACTCAGCGTGACGCCGCTGAGCAACATGGCTTGGACTACGCGCCTGATGCTGTCGCTCGGAGCGGGACTCTATGAGGAGCTGTTCTTCCGCGTGCTGCTCGTGAGTGGTCTCGCAGCAGGAGCCCGCGCCGTTTTCGGCTGGGGCAATCGCGGCGCTGGGATTCTCGCCGCGATTGTGGGCGCGTTCATCTTCTCGGCGTTCCACTACATCGGTCCCTACGGCGACCCGCTCCAGCTGCAGTCATTCACCTTTCGAATGCTGAGCGGACTCGCCTTCAGCGGGCTTTATCTGCTGCGCGGGTTTGGGATCACCGCGTGGACTCACGCGCTCTACGACGCGTTCCTGCTGTTGGTCTAACCAATCACTTCTGGCTGAGCAGCTCGGCGTAGAGCTCAACGGCGCGTGAATCGCCGGTCTGGCCGAGCCAGAAGATCGCAGCCTTTCGCGCCGCGGGATGCTTCGAGTTCTTCGCGACGTCAATCAGTTCGGGAACGCTGTCGTCCTTCTTCCGTTGCGAGAGAACGAAGACGGCTTGTTCCCGCATCTGGTCCTCGTCGCTATCGCGAGCGTTTGCGTCTTCGAGTCCAAGGTGCTGAGTCACGCCAATCGACAGCCATTGCATTGCCGATCGGCCAACCTCGCGCGGTCGACTGCCGTCGCGGGCAACTTTCAGAAGGAGTGGCCACGGCTCGGGCCCATCGGCGATCACCAGTGGCAGCACCGCTTGTGACGCGACACGACTTGGCGCCGCGCTGACGAGTTCACCGAGCCACGCGGCGGCATCGCGTGCTGTCGCATTGACCGTGCGCGCGTCGCTCGACGGAGCTGGCACGGGTCCCACGTAGACGCGCAGGCGTGTGATCTCGCCGCTGATCACGGTTGCAACCACGCGCGCGGGACCGTGCACACACGGCTGCGAATTCCACTTGCCTCCGCGCGAGTACACGCCGCCATCGACGTAGGTCTGGTTGCGATCGAGAATATTGCCGATGAACGACACTCCGTCGCCGCAGGCTGCCGGCCGGCTCGGATAAATGACCTGAACGAGACCGTCGGCGCTTGTCACACTTTTCGCGACGCTCTGAGCGCTGATCGGGGCGACCACAGTCACGGCCATCGCGAGCGCGTGCCACATGTACTGTCTCATGGTCTCTGCCTCGAGCTCAGGGTGTCAACACATCCCGGAAGAACTTGGTAACGCGCGGGTCCTTGGACTGGCCAAGCCAGAACATCGCCTGCTTGCGAACCTGAGGGTCGTGATCGTGCTGGGCGATGTCGATCAGCTTCGTGAGAGATTCATCATCGTGCCGCTGCGAGACCACGAATGTGAAGTGCTCGCGCAGCGAGAAGGGCGCCAGCCGCTCGTACAGTGCCGCGAAGTCGCGTGTGGAGATGTCGCTCTGGCCCAACCAGAACAGCGCCTGTTTTCGTGACTCGACGGGCGCGTTTTCATCGAGGACGATCTCGCGGAGTGCGGGCGCGAGATCGAAATCGTCGGCGAATACCGCGGCGGTCAGCGCCTCATCCGCATTGCGTCCGGCCATCGAGCGCACAAGCGACGCGAGGTAGCGCGCAGCGTCCTTCGAAGGAACGTCGCCGAGATCCACCTCTGACGACGCGGCGCTCCATTTCCCACCGATTCGCGTACGCACACTGATCGTGTGACCGTCGGCTCGGCCAAGCGACACGCGCACCGGCCCATGAATGCAGGCGCGATAGCCATTGCTGTACGACCCGCGCGTCCACGTGCTGCCATTGCCGTCGCTGCACACGTCGGGGCGCGACGCGAAACTCATTTGAACTACACCATCACGCACGGCCGCAATACGGTCAGCCACCGATTGGGCCGAGCCCGGAGCGGCGGCCATCAGAGCAGCCGCCGCCAGCAGCAGTGAGTGTTTCATCCCTTGATCAGGTCGCGGAGAAACTGCTTGACGCGCGGATCGTTCTTCTGGCCGAGCCAGAACAGCGCCTGCTTGCGACGTTCGATGTCAGAGTCGGTCTTGGCGACCGACATCAGTTTGTCTACTGCCGCTGGCTCGCGGCGCTGCGAGTAGACGAACAGAATCTGATCTTGAATCTCGGACTCGCCCTTGGCCTGATCGTACAGCGTCGAGAGTTGTTCGAGATCGATCTTACTTCGCTGTGACAGTTGGAAGATCGCGTCCTTGCGCACTTCGACGTCGAATGATTTGTCGCGAGCCAAGTCGAGCAACCAGGCCGCCGCTTCCGGGCGCGAGGTCTGACTCACGGCGAAGACGATTCTCTTTCGGATCTCGACGTTCTTCGTCTTGCGGAAGAGCGTGCGGAAGAACTCGAGGTCGGCCATGTTCGACTGGCCAAGCCAGAAGATCGCCTCGCTGCGAATTTCCTCGGACATCTTCTCGTCGTCGGCCGCGCGCTTCAGCGACGCACGAGCACGCTCGTCCTTCGAGAGCTGCGCTAGTGCGCCGACGGCCTTCTTTCGAATCTCTTCGTTACCGGCGGTGAACAGAATCGAATCGAGCATCGAAGCCGCAACTTCGACCCGGGTCTGGGCGAGCCAGAAGATCGCATCGCCTTGAACATCCGAACTGGGATCGGTACGAGCGACGTCGAGCAGCGTCGAGGCGACGTCGGCTCCGCGCTTCTGCGAGATGAGCCACACCGCCTTTTTACGCATCTCCACGCGACACGGATCCTTCTGCTTCAGCACGTCCTTGAGAATCGGGACCGCGTCGTCGGCGTTCATGTTCATGAGACCGTCGAGCGCGGCGAGGCGAACTTCCTCATCCATCTTCGAGCCATTGCAGCCTCGAGCCTGACTCGCCCCTTTGGCTTCGGTGGTCACGTCCACGGCAGCGCGAGCGTCGCCGAGTTTGGCCTGGGCGGAGCGAATCTGGGCGCGGAGCGACACCGCGTCCGTTGCCGTTGCGCTCTTCGAGTACTCCTCCCGAAGGCGATCTACCGCCTCGAGTGCATCATCGAGGTCCGCTCGATTGCCGCGGTCGGAGCCGAGTCGGTTGAGTGACCAGGCGCGCCAGTAGAGCGCGTCGCCCGCCTGCGTGGACTTCGGATACTTGTCCACGACTTGTTTGAGCAGGCCGGCGGCTTTCCGGTAGTCACCGGCGGTGATCGCCTCGCGACCGAGCTTGTAGAGCGAATCAGCCGGATCGGCGAACGGACCAGAGAGTGCCGTGGCCGCGCCACCAGGGCGCGGCGCCGCCGAGAACTTCTGCGCGCCGGCAACAGCGCCGAACGTCGTCAGAGCGAAGATGAAGAGCAGGGTCTTCCGCATTGTCATTCCTCAGGTGCCCACCGGAGCATTCCGGGCGGGAAGGGTGCTGCGCAGCTGATTGATCACGCCGCGCTTGTTGATCGATTGTTCGATGAGATCGAGGTCTTCGGGATTCTTCGTCCCGCGCGTCACGTATCGAGAGATCTGCACGATCACGAGATCGAGATCGCCGAGCAGACGCTTCATCGTTGGGTCCTGCGTGACCGGCGACGCTT
Source organism: Leucogemmata humicola (assembly GCF_055379415.1). NCBI lineage: Bacteria > Pseudomonadati > Gemmatimonadota > Gemmatimonadia > Gemmatimonadales > Gemmatimonadaceae > Leucogemmata > Leucogemmata humicola. Next base: position 3,505,094 of record NZ_AP040875.1, on the reverse strand, counting down.
CGAGCATACGGGTCGTGCTGAGCAGTTCACGCGACCAGTTCGCGATCTGCGCATCGACCTCGCCGCGCTCGGCGGACGAGCGAAAGGCGGTGATCATGGCTTCTGTTCCGGCCAGGTGCTGCAGCACCACGAGCCGGTACGCGAGGTTAGTGCTGGCGGCGTCGTCGGGCGACGTGCCGTGCGGCGTTGCGGCCAGTTCTTGCGCCTGGCGCTGCGTGTTCTGTGTTGCCGTGTGCAACTGCTTGATCAACGAGTCTTTCGATCCAACGCTGGCGACCGTGTTTGGCGGTACCGTCGTATTGGACTCGGGCTTCACCGCGGGCAAAGCCGCGGACGTCCCGACTGCTGGAGCCTGACCGCTCGATGGATTCTCGAGTCGTCGACCGATGGCGATACCGAGGACCAACACCGCCGCCGCGGCGACGCCAGCGCCAGCCCAGGTTCGCATGCCGCGCTTGGGCTTCGCCTCGACCACAGGAGCCGACCGCGCCGCTCGGCGCGCTTCGCTCACGCGGGCCCACATTTGCTCGCGCGGGATCGAACCGGGTTCGTTGTAGTCCTTCGCGCCCTGAATCAACAGGTCGTCCATCTGATCGTCATTCATGCGATGTGATCCCCAGCGAATGCCGCGAGCGCCAACCGGAGTTTGGCCCGCGCGTCGAACAACCGAGCCTTCGACGTGCCGACCGGGATGCCGAGCGACCCGGCGATTTCAACGTGCGTGTAGCCTTCGACGTCGTGCATCAGGAAGACGGGGCGAAGCTTTTCGGACAGCGCGTCGATCGCCGAGTGCAGCCGGGTTTTGAGGTCCGGTGTGAGCCCGGTTGGATTCACCGCGAGTAGCGGCGAGTCCTCGATGTTTTCCGTGCGTCCGTGAATTCGTTTCACCTTGCGCATTCCGTTGAGAGCGACCGAAACGCCGATCGTGTGCAGCCAGGTTCCGAGCGACGAATCGCCACGATATTGGCTCAGGCGATCGAACGCCCGGATGAAGGTTTCCTGAGTGAGATCCGCCGCGAGGTCCGAATCACCGGCCATGCGATGCATGAGTCGATAGATCCGATCGACGTGCGCGTCGTACAACGCCCGCTCGGCGAGGGCATCGCCGGCGAGGCATCGAGACACCAGTTGGCGGTCGAGAAATCGAGGGTCGTCAGTCACAGCAGAGACAGCTGACACAGCAAAGCCTTGAGCTCAGGGCGGTTCAGAACCACCCCATAGACACGGCTGGGCGGCGGAGGGTTGGGTCAGGTTTCCAGGGCCGCGGCGAACTCACGAACGACCTGGCCTGCCGACTCCACGGAATGGATGCCTACGACGCTCTTGCCCGCCTGCCAGTAGTCATTGGCTCCGGCCGAGCTGAGGGAGGTCTTCTTGAGGCGCTGGGTGGAACGGAGGGCGTACAGGCTCCGCATCCAATACTTCATTTTGCGGTGGCGGAGCATGTATCGGGCAATCGGGCCGGCGCGGGTTCCGAGACGCCGGATGTAGTCGTTGTTGATGACGGCGACCGGTAGGCCGGTGAGCCGTTCGGTCAAGACGATGTCCTTCGGTTCGGCGTCGACGATGGCCTGTTTATAGTCGGCGTGGGCCTGACATTCGGCCGTGGCGATGAACCGCGTGCCCATCTGAACACCGGCGTAGCCGAGGTCCATCATGCGACGGAAGGTGGCCGGATCGCCGACGCCGCCGGCGCAAATTACGGGAAGGCCAAGGCTCTTGAGGTCGTTGAGAAGTGCCTCCGGCGACAGCCGGCCGGCGTGGCCGCCAGCGACATTGTTGACCGCGATCAGGCCATGAACCCCGCCCTGAATGGCCTTGGCCGCCCACTTCTTTTCGGTGACGTCGTGATAGACGATCCCGCCCACTTGGGCCGCTTTGTCGACTACCCAGCGGGGATTCCCGAGCGACGTGACGAAGAAGCGGACGCCCTCTTCGAGTGCGATATCGACCCACTTTTCGACGCGGTCGCGATAGGATTTCGACGACTGCTCGATCAGGGCGTTCATGCCAAAAGGGCGCGTCGTCGCGGCCTTGATCATCCGCAATCCAGTTCGGAAATCGTGGCCGTAGACGTAGGTCATCGACACCGGCTGAACGACGCCGATGGCTCCAGCGTCGGACACGGCGGCGACGAGTTCCGGGTTGGTGCACGGATACATCGCGCCGCAAATGATCGGTATGTCGATGCCGACTTGACGGGTGAACGCGGTCTTGGGGATAGTCACGCTGAGAGCGGCGGGCTCAAGAACTGGGGGAGATCGACGATCGAATTGATGTTGATAACGATATGCTCAAGTACATGATATCCAGCTATCTAAGTTGCTGAAAATCACCGGGCTGCAACTATATCACATTTCTGTTCTTCTAGCGCTCACCGAACTCGGCATACCGTCGATGGAGTACACTACCCCGCACGAATGATCGCGTCCCACATCCGCAATCCGAAAACTAAAGGTGGGGCGGACCCCCGTGCTGGTCCGCCCCACTTCGTGCTCCAGTCCCGTCGGTCGCTGCTCAGGACGTTGGGATCGCCACGAGGTGTGTTCCGTACTTCGTGTTGATCACCGCGATCAAATCGTTGGCGATCTGGATGTGCGTTGCGGCCGTGGGATGGATGCCGTCCAAACTCACGAACTGCCCGAATGTCGCGGTCGGACTTGCGAGATTTGGTACGTGCGTTTGGAGAACGACATCGGTCGTGGTGAGTCGCGCGAGCGTGACATTCGGGTCGTAGTAGCCAAAGCCGATGCTGTCCGCCTTCGCTTTGATGTAGGCGTTGTAGCCGTCGATGATGGCTTTCGTTTGGACCTGTTCAGCCGCGTCGAGAACGAAGATGTCGCCGACTGGAGTGCCGGTCTTGGAGCAGAAAATCGTCGGCGGGTGTGTGCCTGCCTTGATCGCCGCAACGATCGGAAAGCCGATGAACGACGTCGTGCCGGCGCATGATGCGACGTCGACCGTCACCGTCTTTCCGGTCGACGCATTGATTGCCGCTTGGAACACGGGACTCAGGAACGCTTGACCGGCAATGAGCACCGGCGCGTTCGTGACTTGAACCACACCGATGAGCACGCCTTTCAACCTCGGCGCGCCCGCGATGAGTTGACTGATCATTCCCGCATAGTTCGTCACGAAGGTCGCCTGCGGCGTGGCCGTGCTGGGTTGACCACTGATCGCCGGCGCCAGCACATCGTTGTTGCCGATCCAGATTGTCGCGAAGGTCGGCTGGGCGTCGAGGGCCTTCGCGACCTGCGTCTTTCCGCCGAGGATCAGTTCGGTCAGCACGTTCGCGCTCGGGCCTACCGACGCCGTCGGGTCGGCGGACTTGGTGCCCGGAACGGCCACGTTGTTCAGAAAGCTGGTGACGCTGCTGGGAGCCCGCAAAAGACACGTGGACGCGGTGGAAGCTGGAGAGCCGGCGAGCGTCACGCGGGTCTGCGTCTGAAAGTTGTTCAGCGGCGGCGCGCATCCCGGCATGCTGAGCGATGCGTATCCGTACCGTGTCCCCATCTGCTTGGCGATCAGGAATGCGTACGATTGCCGTTGTGTCGAATCGTTGATGCCGTCGGACTGGAAGCCGGCTGTGATGCTATTGCCGATGGCGACATAGTTATTGAAGAGCGGATTGACGAGCCCAGGGCCGAGAACGTCCGCGTCGCCGTTGCAGGCGTATACGACAGCGGTCGCACCAACCAGGAGGGCGCCGCGGATCACGAGATGTGTGCGGGGCATCTTTAGTCTCCCGACTGGCTAGTAGTTGGCCTTGAGAGTCAGCGAAAAAATGTTCGCCGACAGGTGGAAAACGCCGGTATTGAGCTGCGCGGCGGTCTGACTTTCCAATGTTCGTTCGGCGATGCGACCGCGCGCTCCGGGGGTCGATACGTGGGCATACGACGCGTCGACTGCCCACTTTTTGGCGAACGGAATGCCGACGCCGAGGGTGTAGTAGTTCCTGTCCTGTTCCGGCAGCAGCGGCGTGACTGTTTCGGCTGGCGCCGCGCTCTGCGCTCCAACGAATCCAGCACGCAGCTTCCACATATCGCGCGGGATGGTGTACTCGACGCCGAGGCGAATTGCCGAGGAGTTGTTGTAGTCCTCGATGAGCACGCGACTCGACGCGCTGGCAGGCCCGGCGAACGCGACCGGCAGATACTTGAAGCTGCTCCAGCCAACCCACGAGTAGTCGCTCTCGAGCAGCCAGTTCTTGAATCCTGAATACGCAACACCCGCCTGGAACTGGGCGGGATGCTTGATGTTCGTGGACGCCGACTGCGAGACGAGTGCGCCGCCCGTTACGAACTGCGGAGCGACGAGGGCGTCGATCTTTGTTCCGGCCTGGAATGGCGTGCCAGGAATCGTTCCGCCAACGATGAGGTTCGTATTGACTTGCTCGAACGTTGCGTCGGCGTTGTTGTAGCGGAACTGCAGCGTCGACATGGCACGCGCGCCGACGCTCCATTTCTCTGACGGATGTCCCCAGACGCCAATCTGCGCGCCGTAGGCGGTAGCATTTCCTTTCAGCTTGGCTCGCGCGAATTCGGTCCCTTGAGCAATGCCCAGTGCGCCGAAAGTTGGGCCGCCGGCGGACGTCGGTTGCGCGGAGAGATCGACGGCTTGAATGAGTTCGACGCTCGAGTAGCCGACGATTGGCCCACCGCCGACTGACCACTTTGAGTTCAGTTGCCAGGCGATGTTCGGTTGGAAATAGACCGTGGACAGCGTTGCCTTGAGCGCGGAGAAGCGGCCCGGAAAGTCATCGTGCCACTGCGACGTCAGTCCGTACGGGACGTAGACGCCAAGACCGTAGGCAAACTTGCTCTTGTCGCCATGGTAGTTGACGAAAAAGTGTGGCACCCACGACGTCGGAACGTTCGAGTCGAAACGACGAAAGGTCGTGTCCTGATCGAAGTTCCCCTTCACGGAGATCGACGCCACGCCCACCGTGGCGTTCCATCCGGTCAGCCACGTGGCTGCGGCCGGATTCCAGAAGATTGTCGACGCATCACGGCAGGGTGACGCGGTTGTCGCAAATCCTCGCGCGACGGCGCACGAGCCAATCTCGTTGAGTCCGAATGCCTGAGCAGCCAGCGCACTCGGAACAACGAGGGCAAGGGAAGCGAGAAACAACCGCGGCGAACGGTAGCGCTGCATCTTCTCCCTCCTGGTAGTAGCGCGAGGGGCAACACCACCCTCGTGTCGTAGAGCGATCCGCGGGTGGCATGCAATTGGCCGACCACCCCAGTCAGATAGATCAACTCCTAGTAGACCTCAACTCGTCATGACTGATCTCGCCGCCAGCGCGCTCAACATCACCGGAAGCTCGACGGAACACTCCGCGCGCGTGCTCACGCCGGAGGCCCTGGAGTTCTTACGTCGTCTCCACGACGAGTTTGAACCGACGCGTTCGCGACTCCTTGCGGCGCGTGTCGATCGGCACGAACGAATTCAGAACGGTGAACGACTCGACTTTTTGTCAGACACCGAGTCGGTCCGAAAGGGCGATTGGCGGGTTGCGAGCGCCCCCGCCGATCTCGACGACAGGCGAGTTGAGATCACTGGTCCGGTCGACCGAAAGATGATGATCAACGCGCTCAACTCAGGAGCGAAAGTGTTCATGGCGGACCTCGAGGACGCGCTGTCGCCCACGTGGGAGAACGTCGTCGAGGGACAGGCCAACCTCATGGATGCTGTGCGTCGCACGCTGACGCTCGATTCCGCCGAGGGAAAGCACTACGAGCTCAACCAGCAAACGGCAACGCTCGTGGTGCGGCCGCGCGGATGGCACCTGGTCGAGTCGCACGCGTCGATTGACGGTGTTCCGATGTCAGCGAGCCTGTTCGATTTCGGCCTCTATTTCTTTCACAATGCGCACGAGCTCGTTACGCGCGGAACGGGACCGTACTTCTATTTACCCAAGACGGAAAGCCATCTCGAGATTCGTCTCTGGAACGATGTCTTTCGCTTCGCCCAGGACGCGCTTGGCATTCCGCAGGGGACGATTCGCGCGACGGTCCTGATCGAAACGATCTTCGCGGCGTTCGAGATGGAGGAAATCCTTTACGAGCTCCGCGATCACGCTGCCGGACTGAACGCCGGACGCTGGGACTATCTCTTCAGCATCATCAAGGCGTTCCGAACTCGGCCGGGCTGTGTGCTGCCTGACCGCGCGCAGCTCACGATGACGGTGCCGTTCATGCGCGCGTACACGCAGTTGCTCATCCGCACCTGCCACAAGCGCGGCGCGCATGCGATTGGCGGGATGGCGGCGTTCATTCCGAGTCGGCGCGATCCCGAGGTCAACGAGCGAGCGCTCGCGAAAGTTCGCGACGACAAGGAGCGCGAGTCGAAGGATGGATGCGACGGAACCTGGGTCGCTCACCCCGACCTCGTGCCGGTCGCGGCAGAAATCTTCAGTCGTGTACTGGGTGATCGGCCGAATCAGAAGAATCAGAAGCGAGACGACGTGCGCGTGGACGCCGCGCAGCTCGTCGACCTCGACGTTCCGAACGGCGCCGTGACGCTGGCGGGTATCGAGACGAACGTCGAGGTCGCGCTCGAGTACATCGAAGCGTGGCTGCGTGGTCAGGGCGCGGTCGCGATCCACAACCTTATGGAAGACGCGGCGACGGCCGAGATCTCTCGATCGCAGCTCTGGCAGTGGGTTCGGAACGAGTCGCCGATCGCCGATGACGGCACGATGAGTGCGCAGGGATACACAGACGTACGCGAGCGCGTGCTGTCGCGGCTACGCGCCGACGCTCACCCCGAATCACGATGGGGCGAAGCCGCGGCGCTGCTCGACGCACTCGTGCTCGGCGAATTCGAGGAATTTCTAACGATCCCGGCGTATCGACTAATCGCGTAATCTCGCTGCGGTCGCTGCGTCATCCGCGTGGTGATTGAGGAGACGTATGGCCGTGACGAACATCAACTCGGAAGCACGCGCGCTGACGCAACAATGGAAGAGCGATCCGCGCTGGGAGCAGATCGATCGCGAGTACAACGCTGATGACGTCGTGCGTCTGCGTGGGTCGGTTCGCATTGAACAGACGATCGCGCGTCGCGGCGCCGAACACCTCTGGGAGCAGCTGAACTCCGGATCATTTGTCCGGACCTTTGGCGCGATGACCGGGGCTCAGGCTGTCGAAATGGTGCGCGGTGGACTCGAAGCCATCTATCTGAGCGGCTGGCAGGTGGCGGCCGATGCGAATCTCGCTGGTCAGACGTATCCCGATCAGAGTCTATATCCAAGCAACTCGGTTCCGTCGCTCGTTCGTCGTCTCAACAACGCGCTCCTCCGCGCCGATCAGGTGGAATGGGCGGAAGGAAAGGTAGAGCGCGACTGGCTCGTGCCGATCGTCGCCGACGCCGAGGCGGGCTTTGGTGGACCTTTGCACGCCTTCGAACTTATGAAGGCGATGATCGAGGCTGGCGCTGCGGGAGTCCACTTCGAAGATCAGTTGGCCGCAGAAAAGAAGTGTGGCCACATGGGCGGAAAGGTGCTCGTTCCAACGGCGCAGTTTGAGCGAACGCTCACGGCCGCGCGACTTGCCGCCGACGTACTCGATGTTCCCAGCGTGATCGTCGCGCGCACCGACGCGCTGGGGGCGAACTTGCTCACGAGCGACATCGATGAACGAGACCAACCGTTCGTGACCGGCGAGCGAACGGTCGAAGGCTACTATCGTGTGACGGGCGGAATGGAGTCGGCTGTGTCACGAGCCCGCGCCTATGCGCGCTACGCCGATGTCCTGTGGTGCGAGACATCGACGCCGAGCCTCGAGGAAGCGAAACATTTCGCCGAGGCGATCCATGATGAAGTGCCGGGAAAACTGCTCGCGTACAACTGTTCGCCGTCGTTCAATTGGGAAAAGAATCTCGATGCCCATACGATCGCGAAGTTCCAGCGCGAGCTTGCCGCGATGGGTTACGCTTTCCAGTTCATCACGTTGGCTGGTTGGCACCTGATCAATTTACACACATTTGAATTAGCGAAAGCATATGCCGCCGACGGCATGCCGGCGTACGTACGATTGCAGGCGAAGGAGTTTGCCCGCGAGCGCGACGGCTACACTGGAACGCAGCATCAGCGGGAATCGGGAACCGGGTACTTCGATCAAGTGCTGACGACGATCACCGGCGGAACCGCATCGACCGAAGCACTGCGTGGATCGACGGAAGCAGAGCAATTCCGTTCGCCCGTATCGCCCGTCGTTGGCGACGCCGCACCGGCGGATGATGACGTCGTGTCGCTGCGCGTGTCCGCGTCACGTGACGAAATCGATCCACCGCCCGCGGCGTAAACGCTACGGATTCAGCACGAGACTGGCGTAGGCGCGCAGTCGCTTTCGAAAAGGCTCATCGAGCGACTCGCCCACGCCAAACTGCGCGCGCGCTGCGGGTGTTCCAGCGGGCGCGATTGCGCCGACAGACATCGACCAGTTGATGCCGACGACGCGGTGCCAGTCGTCGTATCGATCATTGTGGTTGCTCGTGCTTCCCGCCCAGTAATACAACGACATGGGTGCGCCGCCGATGGCGCCTCGAAGCGTCACGACCGACGAACCCGTGCTGAGTCCGGAGGGAAGCACGGGCATGGAAATGCGCTGCGTCAACTGCGCACGATCGAGAATCGTCGACGGTCCGCCGCCAATGGAGAATTGCTCGAACGGAGCGGCATTGCTGTTGACCTGACCCCACAGCGCGTTGAGTGCGATGGGCAACAGGCCGAATCCTCTGGCGCTCAGTCCGGCCGTCACTATCTGACGGTGCACGTTCGACGCGAATGATCGGCCGTCCACGGTGAGCGCCGATAGCGATTCAGTCACACTCGCCGACGTTCCACGCTGAGACGCCGCGATGCCGAGGTCGGCAAACGAGAATGCGCGCGAACCCGTCCTGGTGAGCGTGTCGAGTGCAACGAAGGAATTTCTCGCGTGTCCGACACTGCCTCCAAAGCGCGCTCGCCACGACCACGTGTCGTATTGCGCACTCATGTCTGCGCCGAGCTGCACCCCGGCGAGGGTGGCGTCCAGATTCGCTCGCGGATAAAACGAAACGCGACTTTCGCTGAGTAGTTGTTTGGCGTCGAACAGCGTCAAGCGCACCGGCGCTCCCCAACCGGCCCACATGCCGCTCAACGTGCCGCCGCGCCACGAAGCGGCATCGCCATAGGCGCCCGCGAGTAACACCTCGCTTCGGCCAATGACGTCACGACTCACGAGTGCCAGCGCTGCGCTCGCGCCGTCCGCATCGACGCTCGGCTGCGGAATCCAGCGAAAGAATCGTGGCGCAAATCCGAAGCCCCGCGGCTCCGACACCGCGTTGGTCGACAGCACTCTGACCGCCGGCGGAATCGGCAATGCGGGAACCAATCGTGCGGTTGCTACAACGTGCGGAACGTTCGTCGATGGAGTCGGCGTCAATCGGCGAAGGTCGTAGCCGCGCGAATACAATGACAGGAACCACACGCTTCCGTCGCTCGAATTTGGCTCTGGCGCGACCGCCGCGCCTGTCACGCCGGAGAGGGTTTGTATCTCTCGGCTCGCCAAGTTCAGATGGATGATGTTGGCAATGCCGCCCCGGTCTGACACCGCAACGACGTTGTCGGCGCCGGACCACGCGGCATCGTAGCGATTGGCGCCGTCGTCCGGGTCAATGAGCGTGAGTTCGCGCGCCGCGACGTCGACCGTCGCGAGACGCCACGTTCCATTGCGATGAACGCTTACTAGCACCGTCTTCCCGTCGGGTGAAAACCGCGGCCGAAAAAACGATCGCTCTTCGTTCGCGCTGAGCAACGTCGATACGCTGCCGTCGTCGAGCTTCACGATCACGAGCGAACACCAGCCGCCGCTACACTTCGACGCAACCGCGGTGCGAGCGTCGGCCGACGGATCTGGTTCGCGAAGTGAGGCGCCGCGCGTCAGCCGGCGGACGGTACGGGATTCAGGATTCCATAAATACAGATCGTCGACGAATGTTCCGTCGCCGCGCGGCGTGCTGCGAGAAAGAATGACGCGGCCGTCGCGCAAAAAGCGCGGCGAGTCGTACGATGCACCGCCGCGCGCGCGAAGCGTGAACAGCGCAGTCTTTGGCGGAGGATAGATCGATCGCGCAGGAACGTCTTCGGGGTCGGACTGCAAGAGTAGCGAATCACGATGGCGACGCAGGGTGTCAGGCTCCGGCGCGGTCTTCCAGATCACCACGCGTGACGGTGCGACTGCCGAGCGCACGACGATTGCGATGCGCTTGCCGTCGGCCGAGATCGCAGGGTCGCCTGTGCTCCGCGACAGGCGCTGCACGATCGTTCCGGTATCATTCGACGCCGCAGCCATCGTGTGCGCGATGTCGAGCGACTGCATCGTCAGCTGCGCCGTGAACCGACCATACAATGCCGCTGCACTCTCCCCGTACACTCCAGAGAAGGCTTCATCGAACGTTCGGTTTTGCCGAGCGCTCAGCCGCCGCCACACAAATACGAGACTCGAATCGCCGTGCTGCTCGGCCAGCCACTCTATGAATGCGGAGCCAGCGAGGTATGCGAACGAGCCGCCTTCGTACGCCCCCCAGTCGTCGAGATATTCGTAGCGGGGAAGCTGTCCTTCGATCGCCCACTGACGCAGAAACGCGGCGCGCCACGCACCGTGCGGACGACCGGATCCGGTAACGCGACCTTCAATGAAGGTTGCATATCCCTCCACGACCCAACGTGGCGCGCGAAGCGCGACAGGGCCGATGTCCGCCGGCATCGTCTCCCAGAGGCGACGCGTGAAGGTGTTTCGCGATGGCCGCGACAGATGGACGATATGGCCGAACTCGTGGGCGATTAGCATCTGCCCCCACGTTCGATAGTCACCGATGTCGTCGCGGGGATTCGGCGGGCTCGCCCACAGGTTGATCAGCGGGCGTTTGATGTACGGCCACGCGGATCCGTTCGGGCGCTGAAAGGGATCGTCGACGAGAACGTCGGTCTTTCCCTCGACAGTAAATCCGACAATCTGTGAGACGGCGGAGTCGATCGCCTCAGCGTGCGACGCAGCGGCTCGCGTCCAGGCTTCGAGCTCGAGCGGATAGTGAAACGCGAAGCGTTGCGTCTCTATCGTCCGCCACGGCAGCGCGGTTCTGGTTGGAAACTGGGCGCCGAGCCTGGTGCCAAGGGTGAGGCAAAGTGCGCAGGCTAGCTCGGCGATAGAACGAAAAAAAAGGACGGGGAAAATCCCCGTCCTCGAACGCCGAAATGTGAACACCTGTTAGTAAATCGAAGTCGCGTCAGGGCTGCGACGACGACGTACCACGCTTGACGCCCATCTGATCCATCAACCACGTGCCTGGGATGATGAACAGCGGCGTGAGGAAGAAGCCGAGGAGCGTGTTCAGCCAGATCAAGGCGATGTAAAAGCAGCCGAGCGCAATGCTAACCCAGAGTGTGCCCAGCGGACCGTGAGTTTCCAATGTCGAGCGCTCCTGAGAGGTGAACCGAACGACGGAAGTATAGCCGTCCCCAATTCGACGTTCCAGGGGCGTTGCGCGAAACAGGTGGCCTTCTTGGGGGCTATCTTTTCGGGGTGAGCCCACGCGATGCGACGAGGCAGATTCTCCGGGCAGTCGAGCGCGAGTTGGCCCAGCACGCCGGGGCCGTCCTCGCCGTGTCCGGTGGGGTCGACTCGATGGTGCTGCTCGATGCGGCGGCCCAGCTCGACGCCGCTCGGCTTCGCGTTGCCACGTTCGATCACGGGACGGGACCGGCGGCGACTCGTGCTGCGGACCTCGTCGAGCGACGGTGCGCTGAACTCGGCGTGGAGTGCGACCGTGGCCGCGCGACGGCAACGCTCACGTCGGAAGCCGAATTTCGAGCGGCGCGCTGGCAGTTTTTCCGCGACTGTCTAGACAGAACGGGAAGCAATTCGTCGATCGTCACCGCGCATACGGCCGACGATCAGGTCGAGACGGTCTGTCTGCGCGTCATGCGTGACACGGGCGCGCGGGGTCTTGCTGGTTTGTATGCGCGCAGCGCGATCGCACGACCGTTGATCGGTGTGTGGCGTCGGGAGATTCTTGCGTACGCACACGCGCGGAGCTTGGAGTGGGTAGAGGATCCGAGCAACGAATCTCCGCGTTTTGCGCGGAACCGCGTGCGCCACGATCTGCTTCCCGCGATGCGTCGAGTGAACGCCAACATCGACGCCGAGCTGTTGGCGACGGCGCGCAAAGCGGCTCGTTGGCGTGACGACGTAGATAGCTTCGTCGATCGAACCGTGGACGTGAGGCAGGGGCCCCGTGGTGCGGACATCGCTGTAGCGACCGTCGCTGACCACACGTCTGTCGAGCTTGCGATCCTCTGGCCGGCGATCGCGGCGCGTGCTGGCGTCACCCTCGACCGTCGCGGGATCGCGCGCCTCGTGCATTTTGCGACGACCGGGCGCGTCGGTGCACGCATTCAGCTGTCGGGTGGTTGGGAAGTCGTTCGGTCGCGTGACGCGTTCCAATTTCGGACGTCGACTGACACGGACTCGTCGGCGCTGGCGATTCCCGCGACGGGCGGCCAATGGGGGAATTGGCACTTTCGGCCGGCGGCGACAACAACTCATGACGATACCTGGTCGGCCACGCTCCCCGCCGACGGTCGGTTCACCGTGCGAACCTGGCGCGCCGGCGACCGCATGTCGGCGCGAATGGGCGGGCCTTCGAGGCCGGTAAAGCACTTTCTTTCAAAAGCCGGTGTCACAGGACACGAACGGGGACAGTGGCCCGTAGTATTGGTAGGAGACCAGATCGTCTGGATCCCCGGAGTACGCCGCAGCGACGCGGCAACCGCACGGTCCGGTCGGCCGGGGTTACCTTTTGTTTGTGAACACCACACTTCCTGATCCGCGGCTGCTTGGTCGGTCTGTTCGACGCATCGCGTATACGAGGGAACAAATCGCGGCGCGAGTTCGCGAGCTCGGGGACGAAGTCACGAAATTCTACCCCGAGGGCGAATTGCTGGTTCTAGGACTCCTGAAAGGGAGTTTTATATTCCTGAGTGACCTCGTGCGCGACATTGGTCGCCCACTTCAGGTCGATTTCCTCGTGGCATCGAGTTACGGAGACGGAACGACGTCGAGCGGCAACGTTCGGCTGCTGTACGATCCGGAAACGGCGCTCGAAGGAAAGCACATTCTGTTGGTCGAAGACATCGTCGACACGGGGCGTACCTTGAGCCGGTTGATCGACTTGCTTCAGGCACGGAAACCGCGTTCGGTTGAGATTTGCGCGTTGCTGCACAAGCACATAGCAACCGAACTCCGCTATCCGACACGCTTCATCGGCTTCGATGCACCAAATGAGTTCTTAGTGGGGTATGGATTAGATCACGCGGAAAACTTCCGTCACATTCCGTACATAGCGAGCTTGCAGTAATGCCAGTGCCAATGCCTCCCAAAAACAAGAAGGAATTCAGCTGGGGACGGTTCTCCAAGACCCTCTCGTTCTGGATCCTCATTTTGCTGATCCCGGTCGTGCTCATTCGGCTTACGGGCGCGAAATCGGAAGCAGCACAAACCATCACCTATACCCAGTACCGAGACGCGCTCGAGCGTGACAACATCGCGTCCGCGCAGATCGTTGCTGGAAAAACGGTGAACGGCGCCTTCAAGGCCCGTGAGAACATCGGCGGAAAAGAGGTCAAGACCTTCACGGTCCGACTTCCCATGGAGAATTCGTTCGCCGAGGTGGAGAAGCTGAACGCCAAGGGCGTTCAGATCGACGCCAAGGACGCCGGCGTCTCCGTCACGGCCTGGATTCTCAACTTTGTTCCGTGGTTGCTGCTCATCGGCTTCTACCTGTTTCTGTTCAAGCAGATGCAGGCGGGCGGAGCCAAGGCGTTCTCGTTCGGCAAGTCCAAGGCAAAGCTGCTCACGGGCGACACGCCCAAGATCACCTTTGCGGACGTTGCAGGCGCCGACGAAGCCAAGCAGGAACTCCAAGAAATCATCGAATTCCTGCGCGACCCGCAGAAATTCACCAAGCTCGGCGGACGTCTGCCCAAGGGCGCGCTCCTCGTCGGACCTCCGGGTACCGGCAAGACGCTGCTCGCCAAGGCAGTCGCTGGCGAGGCCGCTCGTCCGTTCTTCTCGATGTCTGGTTCAGACTTCGTCGAGATGTTCGTGGGCGTCGGTGCCAGCCGCGTTCGTGATCTGTTCGAGCAGGGCAAGGCACACGCGCCGTGCATCATCTTCATCGACGAAATCGACGCCGTCGGACGCCATCGTGGCGCCGGACTCGGCGGCGGTCACGACGAGCGCGAGCAGACGCTCAACCAACTGCTCGTTGAGATGGACGGCTTCGAGTCCAACGATGGCGTCATCCTGATTGCCGCCACGAACCGCCCTGACGTGCTCGATCCGGCGCTTCTGCGCCCGGGTCGTTTCGATCGCCAGATCGTTGTCGATGCTCCGGACCTCAAGGGTCGCGAAGGCATCCTCAAGGTCCACCTGCGTAACAAGCCGATCGCCGACGACGTCGACATCACGACGTTGGCGCGCGGCACGCCGGGAATGGCGGGCGCTGACCTTGCGAACCTCGTCAACGAAGCCGCATTGCTGGCCGTTCGTCGCAGCCACGAGAAGATCTACATGGCAGATCTCGAGGACGCGAAGGACAAGGTCATGCTCGGCGCCGAGCGCAAGTCGATGGTCATGAAGGAAGATGAGCGCCGACTGACTGCGTATCACGAAGCCGGTCACGCCATCTGCGCGATGCGCGTGAAGGGCAATGATCCGCTGCACAAGGTCACGATCGTTCCGCGTGGTCGCGCGCTTGGACTGGCGTTCACGCTGCCGGAAGACGATCGCGTGTCGATCACGCGCGAACAGCTCGAGGCCAACCTCGTGATGTCGTACGGTGGTCGCGTTGCCGAAGAGTTGATCTTCGGACACGATCGCGTGACCACGGGTGCCGCGAGCGACATTCAGAAGGCGACGTCGATCGCTCGTCGCTACGTGACGCAGTGGGGTCTGTCCGACGCCATCGGTCCGATCCTCGTGGGCGACAACGAGCAGGAGCTCTTCCTCGGTCGCGAGATACAGCACCGTCGTGAAGTCTCGGAGCAGACGGCTCAGCTCGTCGACGCCGAGGTCAAGAAGGTGATCGATCGCTCGTACAACCGGGCAACGGAGACGCTGCGCGCGAACATCGAGTTGCTCCACAAGGTGGCCGCCGCGCTGCTCGAGCGTGAAACGCTCACGCGTGACGACATCGAGATTCTGTCGCGTGGCGATTCGCTGCCGCCCAGAACGCCGGGCAACATGCCGCCGAACGCGCCGATTCCTACGGCACCGCCGGTCATCGAGCCGCGTCGCGTCAATCCGCCGCTCCTCGGTGGTCCAGAGCCGAGCCCGGCCTGATTGACGAACGCTAGAAGAGTGAAGCGGGAGCCGAGAGGCTCCCGTTTCTTTTTCTACTCACGGCCATGTCCGCGTAGTTTGTGACGATGGAATGGCGCCTTGCGAACTCGTCGATTTCACTGCTGAGCCCGCGCATTCTGGGCATCGTCAACGTGACACCGGACAGCTTCAGTGATGGCGGTCTGTTTCGGTCCGTCGACGCTGCGCGGCGACACATCGATCAACTCGTCGCGGAGGGTGCGGACGCAGTCGACATCGGCGGGGAATCGACGCGGCCGCAGGGGGCCGAGCCGGTCGAGGCGGACGAAGAGCTTCGTCGGGTCATTCCGGTTATCGTCGCGACGGCCGCTGACCATCCTGGGCTGCCGATCTCCGTCGATACCGTGAAAGCGCGCGTCGCCAGTGAGGCGCTCGCGGCCGGCGCTGTGATTGTAAACGACGTCTCTGGCCTGCGGCTCGATTCGCGAATGGGCTCGGTGTGCGCTTCGTCGCGCGCCGGGGTTGTGCTCATGCACTCGCGCGGCGACGTTGCCGACATGGCGACGTTCACGCACGCCACGTACGGCGATGATCCGGTGGGCGACGTCGTGAACGAACTGCACGGGGCGATCGATCGCGCGGTGGAGGCGGGAATTGCGCGAGACAGCATTGTGATCGATCCCGGAGTTGGCTTTGCAAAGCGCGGCGAGATGTCGATCGCGGTTCTGCGAGAGCTGGCTCGTGTGGTGGCACTCGGCGCTCCGGTGCTCGTTGGTGTGTCCCGCAAACGCTTTATCGGCGAGATTACCGGAGTGACGGTGCCCGCGGATCGCGTCGACGGGTCGATCGGCGCGAACGTC
Organism: Leucogemmata humicola; assembly: GCF_055379415.1. Taxonomy (NCBI): domain Bacteria; kingdom Pseudomonadati; phylum Gemmatimonadota; class Gemmatimonadia; order Gemmatimonadales; family Gemmatimonadaceae; genus Leucogemmata; species Leucogemmata humicola. The sequence goes on along the minus strand of NZ_AP040875.1, from coordinate 3,488,869 downwards.
GCGGCGCTGGCGAACGGAGCACGGCTATTTCGCGTGCACGATGTGAAGCCGCATCGACATGCGCTCGATGTGGCCTGGTCCATCTTGCGAACGGTGTCATGAGCATTCTAGAACAGCTGCGGTTGCTGCATCCAGGATGGAGAGACGCGCTGGAGATCGCGATTGTCAGCGTCGCGCTCTATCGCGCGCTCCTGCTCATCCATCGCACGCGCGCCATGCAGGTGCTCGCCGGGATCATCGTGCTCGCACTAGCGTTTGGTCTGGCGTACCTGCTGCAGCTGTCGATGATCGTCTATCTCTTGAAGTTGATCTTCAGCTACGGCGCCATCGCGTTGCTCGTCGTCTTCGCCCCCGAGCTTCGTGCGGCGCTGGCGCAGATCGGCCGTTCGCCGATGTCGCGCTTTTTCACGCACATGGGCGAAACGGAGATCGCCGACGAAATCGCCGAGGCAGTCGAGCGGCTGAGTCGTTCCGGGATTGGCGCGATCATTACCATCGAACGTGAAGTGTCGCTCGAGGAGTACATCGCCTCGGGTTCAAAGATGCAGGCCAAGGTGTCGTCGGATCTCCTCGCGACGATCTTCACTCCGTATTCGCCGTTACACGACGGGTCGGTGATCATTCGTGGTGATACGATCATTGGCGCGGGGTGCATTCTTCCGCTCGCGCAAATGGCAATCGTCGATCGCTCGTTGGGCACGCGGCATCGCGCCGCGCTCGGCTTGAGCGAAGAGACCGATGCGCTGGTGGTCGTCGTGTCGGAGGAGACTGCGACGATCACGATTGCAACCAACGGCCAGCTGTTGCGGGACGTGACGCCGCTCCAGGTGCGCGAGGTCGTCGCCGGTCGCACCATCCGCGAGATCTCGAAAGAGGCGACGATCGCAATCACCTCGTGAGCCCGCGCCAATCCGCCTGGTGCGCGGGCCTGGTGATGTTGGCGGTCTACATCGCCACGTCGGCACCCGGCGTGACGTTCTGGGACTCCGGCGAATTCATTGCGTCAGCGCGAACGCTCGGCATACCGCACCCGCCGGGTACGCCGTTGTTCGTGCTGCTGCTGAATACGTGGGGTCGCGTCTTCGCATTTCTCCCATACGCCGTCGCCACCAACCTCCTCTCAGCGATGTGCACGGCGCTCGCGGTCGGACTCACGGCTGCGTGGATCGGGCAGATGCGTGGACCGTGGACCGCCGCATTCGCTGCGCTCTGTGCCGGCGCGATGTCGTCAGTATGGCAGAACGCGACCGAAACAGAGGTGTACGCGGCGGCCTTGGCACTGGCGATTGCGACCATCGTCTGCGCCGACCAATTCGGCCGATCGTCGGAAGCGCGATGGCTCGTGTTCACCTCGTACCTCCTCGCGCTAGCGATCCCGCTTCACGCGAGCGCGTTGGTTGCTGCGCCCGTCGTCATCTATCTCGCGACGGTGCGTGCGGGAGCACAGCCGAGCTTTCGTGCGTATGACTGGCGCGCGGGAAGCGCGATCACGGGTGTTGCCGTTTGCTCAATCGGTTTGAGCCGGCTGTCGATTCCAATGATGGGCGTTGGTGTCGCGCTCGTGCTGGTGAGCGCATTCATCCCCGCGCGCGGCGACCGAGCCGTGGGCTTTGGAACTGTGGCGGCGATGCTCGTCGCGACTGCCGCGGCGTTCTCGCTGCTGATCTTCATGCTACTGCGGGCACGTCATGATCCGGGGATCAATCAGGGGAACCCGTCGACGTGGCAGACGCTCGCGGCGGTGATCGGACGTCGCCAATACGACGTACAAGGCTTGTGGCCGCGGGAGGCGCCGATCTGGCTGCAGATCGCGAATTGGTTCCAGTATGCCGATTGGCAGTTCGGACTTTCCCTTGGTCCTACCGTAGTTCCAACGACGGCCCGTGTCGCCATCACAATTGCGTTTGCGGCGCTTGGTCTCGGTGGATCTCGCTGGCATCGACGGACCGACCGCCGTGGCTGGTCTGCGGTCCTTCTGCTTCTCATCTGCGGGTCGCTGGGGGTCCTCGTCTATTTGAACCTCAAGGCCGGACCATCGTTCGGCTGGAAGTTCGTGCCGAGCGATGCGCGTCACGAGGCGAGAGAGCGCGACTACTTCTTCGTGCTGGGTTTCTGGGCGTGGGGCATCTGGGCGGGAATGGGCGCCATCGCCTTAGCGAAGCGTCTTCGTGTTCCGACCGCGCTTGGTGTCGCGGTGGCCGCGCTTCCGATCGCGCTCAATTGGACTGCGGTGAATCGGCGTTCGGAGCCCGAGGCGAGTCTGCCTCGCGAGGTGGCGACGGCATTGCTCGCCGGTCTTCCGCCGCGCGCCGTGTTGTTCGTTGCCGGCGACAACGACACGTACCCGCTGTGGTATGCGCAGCAGGTCGAGCGAATGCGTCGCGACGTGACCTTGGTTACACTGCCGCTACTCGCTGCAGGGTGGTACGTGAACGAGTTGGCGCGTCGCGATAGCTTGTTAACGCCGGCGCGCGCAGCGACTGGACGCGTGTCGTTGAGCGAGATCGCGACGAGTGCGGAGCAGCGCGGCCGTCCGGTTGCCGTTGCGATGACCGTTCCAAAGGATGATCGCAATCGAATTGGTAGATCGTGGAAGGTCATCGGGATGACGCTGCTCGGTGTGCCGTCGTCTGCGGACACGTCGCAGGCAATTCAAATCGATTCGACTACGACCCGCGCGTGGTCGATCACGATCGACAAGTGGCAGCGTGGGCGGGTGGTCCATCCGTCGCTCGACCCTGTGCACGAGTACTTTTTTAACGTGCTTTCCTGTCCGCAACTCGCGCTCGTTCCGACACCGTCTCACGCACAACTCGTTTCCCTTGATTCACTCTGTAACCTCCGGTAAGTTGCTGCGTTATGCCGTTTCCTGACCTGCCGGATCGGCTGCGCGAAGTGCGTGACCGAATCGATGCCGCAGTGCAGCGTTCCGGTCATGGCCAGAAGGTACAGATCGTCGCGGTAACCAAGACGCACGGACCCGACGCCGTCACCGCAGCATGGGACGCGGGCCTGGGCGACGTGGGCGAGAACCGGGTGCAGGAGGCGCTTCCAAAGATGGACGCCGTTACGGCACCGGTGCGGTGGCACCTCATCGGGCATCTGCAGCGGAACAAGGTGAAGGCCCTTCCTCGGTTCGATCTCCTCCATTCGCTCGATAGCGCTCGCCTCGCAGACGCCGCACACGAAGTCGGCGTGGCGAATGGTCGGCCGATCGAGGCACTCGTTCAGGTCAACGTCGTTGCGGAGGAAACCAAAGGCGGGTTCGGACGCGACGAATGGGCGCGCGAAGCGGATCGACTCCGCGGCTTGAGTGGTATTCATGTGCGCGGCGTGATGACGATGGCGCCTTTCGATGTCGACGAGCGAACGCTTCGGACCGTATTTGGCGGAGCACGATCTGCGCTCGATGTGTTCCGCGCCGCCGGTCACGACGCAACTGAACTTTCAATGGGAATGTCGAACGATTACGAGATCGCGGTCGAGGAGGGCGCAACCCTCGTTCGCCTCGGCACGATTCTCTTTGGAGCGAGACCCGCATGATTGACGAAACCTTCCATCTCACGCCCCTCGACGTTCGGCGATACGAGTTCGGGAAAGCCCTGCGTGGCTTCGATCCCGAGCGCGTCAATCAGTTCCGCGAGCAGGTCGCCGAGGAGCTGGAGCGCCTGTCGCGCGTCAATCAGGATCTTGACGCAAAGGCGCGCGGCTTTCACGAGCAGCTTCGCGCATTTCGCGAGCGCGACAAGGCAATCAACGACGCGTTGGTCTCCGCGCAGCAGCTCCGCGGCGAAATCCGTGAGCAGGCGGAGAAGGAAGGGCAGCTCATCATTCGCGAAGCCAAGGCCGACGCCGAGCGCTTGCTCGACGAGGCGCGCGGTGAGGTCCGTCGAATTGAAGATCAGATCGCGCAGCTGGATCGGTCGCGACGCGCGTATCTCTCGCAGCTTCGCCTGTTGATCGAACGGCAGCTGTCGGATGTTACAGCGGCAGAGCAGTCCACGCCGGAGCCTGCAACGGCGCGCGATGGAGCGGACGGTTCACCCGCGTGGATGGGATCGCTCGTCAAGGAATGACCGCTACGAGCGCAGCGTTAACCTCGCCTGCGCGCGTCGACGCGCCATCTGGCTCAGTGTTCGACGCAGCGGAGCGCGCTGCGGCGGTCATTCGCGCGCGGTTCGACGACACCCCGGACGTCGCGATCATCCTCGGCACGGGACTCGGCGGCCTGGCTTCGGAGATCGACGCGAAAGCCGTGATCGAATACGGAGATATTCCCGACTTTCCGCTTTCGACGGTCGAGTCTCATCGCGGGCGGCTGTTGTGTGGCACGCTCGGGGGAAAGACCGTTGTCGCGATGCAGGGGCGGTTTCACCGGTACGAGGGGTATTCGCTTCAGCAGGTCACCTTTCCGGTGCGGGTTCTTCGCGCGCTCGGCGTGAAGACGCTGATCGTGTCGAACGCCTGCGGGGGAATGAATCCCGGCTGGGCTGCCGGCGACCTGATGCTCATTGCGGACCACATCAACCTGCTCGGCGATAGCCCGCTGATCGGACCCAACGATGACCGCCTGGGACCCCGCTTTCCCGATCTCTCGGCTCCGTACGATGCTGGCCTTCGGGGCCTCGCCCGTAGGGTTGCCGCCGATCTAGGGATCACCCTTCGCGAGGGTGTGTACGTTTCTGTAGCAGGGCCGAACCTCGAGACGCGGGCAGAGTACCGTTTTCTGCGCGCCATCGGGGCCGACGTCGTTGGAATGTCGACGGTCCCCGAGGTGCTCGTAGCCGTCCATGCTGGACTACGAGTTCTCGGGCTTTCGATCATTACCGACATGTGTCTTCCCGAGTCGCTCGAACCGGCGACGGTCGAGCGCATCATTGCCGTGGCGAACCGCGCCGAGCCGCCGCTCACGCGACTCGTCCGCGGTGTGCTGGAGCGTCTGTGACTGCACCGAGTGTGACCCGCTATCAATTGCTGTCGGCTGATCGTTCGGCCGATGAGGTCGAACGCGAACTCCTCGCCAAGTGGGACGAGGAGGATCTTTTCGCGCAGACGTTAGCCGCGCGCGAAGGCGCGCCGAGTTTCGTGTTCTTTGAAGGCCCGCCAACGGCCAACGGCAAGCCGGGCATTCACCACGTCTTCGCGCGAACGATCAAGGATCTGTTCTGCCGGCATCGAGCCATGAAGGGCTTTCGCGTGGCGCGGAAGGCCGGTTGGGACACGCACGGTCTGCCGGTCGAAATCGAAGTCGAGAAGCAGCTCGGTATCAGCGGTAAGCAGCAGATCGAGGCGCTCGGAGTGGAAGAGTTCAACCGACTCTGCCGCGAGAGCGTGTTCAGGTATCGCAGTGATTGGGAAAAGCTCAGCGCGCGCATGGCGTACTGGCTCGACTACGAGCATCCGTACGTCACCTACACGAACGACTATGTCGAGAGTGTGTGGTGGTCGCTGAAGACGATGTTCGACAAGCAGCTGCTCTATCGTGGTCACAAGATCCTTCCATACTGCACGCGCTGCGGCACCGCGCTGTCGAGCCACGAGCTCGGCCAGCCCGGCGCTTACCAGGACGTGGAAGATCCGAGCGTCTACATCGCGCTGACGCTCCACGAGCCGGAGGGTGGGGCCAAGCACGCAGTCGAACGGCGCATCCTCGTTTGGACGACGACGCCCTGGACGCTCGTGTCCAACACGGCGCTCGCCGTTCATCCTGACTTGGACTACGTCGAAGTGGTGCGACGCGAGTCTGACAAGGATCAGAGATTGCTCATCCTCGCCGAGTCGCGGCTTGCCGCGGTATTCGGTCAGGATTATGAGAAGCGCTGGGAAATCGTCAACCGATTCAAGGGCGCGGAGCTCGTTGGCCGACGGTATTCACGGCCGCTCGATTTCCTCGACTACCCAGAGGGCACCGAGCACGAGATCATCGTCGGCGAGGAGTTCGTGTCCGCCGACGACGGTAGCGGCGTTGTGCACATGTCACCGGCGTTTGGGCAGGACGACTATCAGGCGGGCCTGCGCCACAACCTCGCGTTCCTGCAACCGATCGACGCGCGCGGACGGTTCCCGTCGGCGATGCCGCTCGTGGGCGGCGAATTCTTCAAGGACGCCGACCCGCTGCTGATCGAAGAGCTGCAGCGGCGTGGCGTGCTGTGGAAGTCCGGCCGCATGACGCACTCGTATCCGCATTGCTGGCGCTGCGGCACCCCCTTGCTGTACTACGCGCGCTCGTCCTGGTTCGTCCGTACGACGGCGTTCAAGGACAGCATGCTCGCGCGCAACGCGCGCGTGAACTGGAACCCGGCGTCGGTGGGCGAAGGACGCTTCGGTGAGTGGCTCAAGAACAACGTCGATTGGACGATCTCGCGCGACCGCTTCTGGGGCACTCCGCTCCCGGTGTGGACCTGTGAGCGCGAGCCATCGCACGTCGACTGCATCGGCAGCTATCAGGAACTCAGCGAGCGCGTTGGCCATCCGCTACCGCCCGACTTCGATCCACACAAGCATCACGTCGACAAGTACACGTGGAAGTGTCGTTCGGCCGGCTGTACCGGCACGATGCGACGCGCCCCCGAGGTCATCGACACCTGGTACGATTCGGGAGCGATGTCGTTCGCGCAGTGGCACTATCCGTTCGAGAACCGCGACATCGTCGCCGACCAGTTCCCGGCGGATTTCATCGCCGAGGGCGTCGATCAGACGCGCGGTTGGTTCTACTCGCTGCTCGCGATTGCCGCGGGGCTTGGTGAGGCGCTGCCGAACAATTCGGATTCGGCGTCTGCTTCGCCGTACCGGGCCGTCGTGGTCAACGATCTCGTGCTCGATGCTGACGGTCGCAAGATGTCGAAGCGACTCGGCAACACGGTGGACCCGTGGGCGGTGATCGAGCGACACGGAATCGACGCGGTGCGTCTATTTCTCGTCGGATCCAGCAACGTCTGGTTGCCGCGAAGTTTCGACGAGCGTTTGCTCGCCGAGCAGGCCGGGCGTTTTCTCCGGACATTCAAGAACGTATACAGCGGAATTTTTGCGCAGTACGCGAATTTCGGATGGGCACCGTCGGAGCAGGACCCGCCGCTTTCGGCGCGCCCGATCATCGATCGTTGGATGATCAGTCGGCTCGCGCGACTCGAGCGCGCAGTCGATGAATCGCTCCAAGAGTTCGATGCGACAACGGCAGCACGCGCCATCATCGAGTTCGTCGACGACGATCTTGCGAACTGGTATGTGCGTCTGAATCGCGGCCGCTTCTACGACACGGATACGGACGACAACCGTGCCGCCTTCGCGACGTTGCACGAAGTGCTCGTGTCGGTGAGCCGGCTGTTGGCGCCGTTTGCGCCGTTCGTGAGCGACTGGATCCATCGCGAGCTCACGGGCGATTCCGTTCACCTCGCGCCATTTGTCGCGTCGCGCACGGAACCGGTCGATGCGACGCTAGACACGGCTATGCAGGCCATCCGAGCCATTGCTCGGCTTGGCCGCGCGGCCCGCGAGGACGCCGGGATCAAGGTTCGACAGCCGCTGCAGCGGATGGTCTGTGTTGCCCCGAATGTGCCCGAGGCCGCCTTGGAACCGCTGCTGCCGTTGCTGGCCGCGGAGCTGAACGTCAAGCAAGTCGACCTGGCTACATCCGGGGAAGGCCTGGTCACCCTCGAGTGCAAGCCGAATTTCCGGTCGCTGGGTAAGAAATTTGGTAAGAACACCCCGCTGGCGGCGCAGGCCGTTGCTGCCTTCGACAGCGAGGCGCTACGTCTCTTCCTGCGCGGGGAGCCGCTCGTAGTTAGCGTTGAGGGGGAATCGCACGAGCTCGGACCCGACGATCTGACCATCGTTCGGCGGGCGTCGGGAAGTCTTGTCGTGCAGGAAGACGCTGGTTTCTTTGCGGCGATCGACCCCACGGTAACGCCGGAATTGAAACTCGAAGGGTATGCCCGAGAGTTGATTAGCCGGGTACAACGTATGCGAAAAGAGTCGGGGTTCGCTGTGAGTGACCGCATTTCGCTCACGGTCGAAGGCGGGCCGGAGGTGAAGGACGTGATCGACGCCCATGGTGCGTGGATCGCCGAGGAAGTGTTGGCAACCGAGCTCGTGTTCGTCGGGCAAGGGGAGTCGGAGCAGGGTCAGGACAGGCAATCCATCGATCTCGACGGGATCACGGCCCAGGTGGCCATCACCAGGATTCAGTAGCAATGCCAACGACGAACAGCGCCAAGAAGCCGAAAGGCCTGAACAAGAAGACGCTGACGCACTTCGAGAAGCGCCTGCTCGACGAGCGGAAGCGCGTTCTCAAAGAGCTCGGACGCGCCGACGAAGCGTTTGGTGCGACGCCGCAGTCAGCCGACGGTGACCTCAGCAGCTACTCGTTCCACATGGCAGATCAAGGCACCGACGCCATGGAACGTGAAAAGGCGTTCCTGTTCGCGAGTCAGGAAGGTCGATTCCTCTGGCACATCGACGAAGCGTTGCGTCGCCTGTACCGACAGCCGGAAAACTTCGGTAAGTGCCATCAGTGCGGGAACGAGATCGCTTTCGATCGGCTGGATGCGCTACCTCACGCGCGCTACTGCATCGATTGCAAGCAGCGTGAGGAAGATGCAAAGAAGTAACTCGGGGCTATTTTGGCCCGTGCTGGTGTTGGTCGCGACGGTCGATTTCTGTACGAAAGCGCTCGCCGTGAGTCGGTTGCTCCCGCAGCACGTGCCGCACGACGTCTACGGCGAGTGGATGCGTTTCACGCTCGTGTACAACCCCGGCGCTGCATTCGGTCTGCACGTCGGGCAGTATTCCCGCTGGATTTTCATGGTCCTCACGCTCGTTGCGCTCGTGATTCTTGGCCGCCTGTATGCGGCCACGCGAGCCGGCGACGCCATTCGAACGCTGTCGCTCGCACTGGTGTGCGGCGGTGCGCTTGGCAATCTCGTCGACCGCGTTCGGTCGGCCGAGGGCGTGGTGGATTTCATCGACATTGGATTCCGCGATTCACGGTGGCCCACGTTCAACATCGCCGACATGGCGGTCAGCTTTGGCGCGTTCCTCCTTGCCTGGGTATTGTGGGGCGAGGACAACGAAGCGCAGCCAGCTGCCGATGCCGTCGGCGTTCCATCGCCGGCGACCGTGTCGGTCGACCCGCGAGAACTCTCGTAATCACACGCACGACATGAGTTCGATCAACAAGAACGGCCCGCTATTCTGGACTGCGGCCGTCAGCGTCGTCCTTCTCGACGTCGTCACGAAGATGCTTGCGGTGGCGCATCTGACGATGCACGTGCCGCAGGAAATCATCGGGAACTTCGTGCGCTTTACGCTCGCCTATAATCCTGGCGCGGCGTTCAGCATGTCACTCGGCGAAAACTCGCGATACATCTTCGGCGCGTTTGCTGTCTGCGCGCTCTTCATTCTCTGGCGGCTGTACCGCAGCACGCTGCCGGGCGACACGTCGCGCGTGTTCGCGCTCGGTCTGGCGTGGGGCGGGGCCGCGGGCAATCTCATCGACCGCTTTCACCGGTCGCAGGGCGTCGTCGATTTCCTCGACATCGGTGTTGGCGACGTCCGCTTCTGGACGTTCAACGTCGCCGACTCAGCCGTCACCGTGGGCGCATTGATGCTGGCCTGGGTCCTGTGGCGCGAGGATCGGCGCACGCTTGCCATCGCCGCAGCGGAAGCGGCGGCCCGGGACGAGGTTATCGGCTGATCGGGCTGTTGCCCGCTGTCCGTACTCACATGCCTACGCACGACCTGGTTGCGCCAGACGACGCACCGCGCCTCGACCTCTTTGTCGCTGGGCAGCTGGAGCTTTCGAGAAATCAAGCCGCGACGCTCATCGCCGAAGGGCGAGTGCTGGTCGAGGGTCGGCACGAACGTGCGAGCTACAAGGCCCGCGAAGGGGAGCGGATCGTCGTCGACATTCCGCCCCCGGTTGGCCGCGACGTGCTGCCCGAAGACATTCCGCTCTCCATCGCCTACGAGGACGAGGACGTCCTGGTCGTCGACAAGCCGGCCGGGATGGTCGTGCATCCCGCGCCTGGCAACTGGACGGGAACGCTGGTCAACGCCCTCAAAGGCCGCGGTGGCGACCTGTCCCCGGCAGCTGAAGAGGGTCGGGAAGGCATCGTCCATCGTCTGGACAAGGAAACATCCGGTCTACTGCTAGTCGCCAAAACGGATCGGGCGCACCGGGTGCTGGGGGCCGCGATCCAGGCCCGAGCAGTCACTCGCCGCTACGCAGTCCTCTCCTGGGGACACCTGACCGACGATCGCATCACAGTAGAACGCCCGATTGCTCGCGATCCGCGAGACCGAAAGCGCATGGCAATCGTCAGTACCGGACGGGCAGCGAGGACAGATCTCACGCGGCTCGCGCGCTTCGACTCCGCCGACCTGTTGCGGGCGCATCTCTTTACGGGACGCACACATCAGATCCGGGTACATCTCGCCTCGATTGGCCATCCGGTCGTTGGTGACGATACCTACGGTGGGGGTGGAGGCCGCAAGCTGATGGGGCTCGCTGCGCGTCGTCATTTCCTGCACGCGGCTTGGCTGGTTTTTCGTCATCCGGTTTCCGGAGCGACGATAGACCTGCGCTCGCCTCTGCCTGACGATCTGCACCGCGCGATCGTGGTCGCCGCTGGCCCCGACGTTCCTCTCGCCGATACCAACCCGCTCGAATTCTTTGGATTCTACGACGTCGACCCCTGAGGCGATTCTTTCGTCCACGCTGCTGTTTCGCGTGGGCGACGTCTTGTACGGGTGCGACATCAGTGAACCCCAAGAAATCATCCCGCTTCGCCCGACCACCCGGCTTCCGGGCGCGCCGGCGCATGTCCGCGGCCTGATCAACGTTCGCGGCATCATCGTCACCGTCCTCGATCTCGGCGTCCGTCTCGACGCCTCACGAGCGCCGGCGGAGGAGGGCAGCATCCTGCTCATCCGCCATCGCGATCGTCTGGTCGGAGTGGTGGTGGACGAAGTGGTCGACGTTCGCGGTCTCGCGATCGACGATGCGCGCGATGCGTCGAGCACCGGCGGCATCATCACCAAAGGCGTAGCGATGATCGACGATGCCGCGATTGTCGTGCTCGATCTCGATGCACTCATCACGCAAGTCCTGCTTGCATAACGGAGGCGTTTCTTGAGCCAGACGGTTCTCATCTGTGACGACGCGATCTTCATGCGCACCATGGTCGGCGATATCCTGACGCAGGCGGGATTCGAGATCGTTGGTGAAGCGGAGACCGGCGTCCAGGCGGTCGAGAAGTACACGCAGCTTCGACCCGACCTGGTGACAATGGACATCGTGATGCCCGACATGGGCGGAATCGATGCGGTGCGCGAGATCTGCAAGCTCGACCCGCATGCGAGAATTCTCATGTGCAGCGCGATGGGACAGCAAGCGCTTGTCGTCGAAGCCATCCAGGCCGGCGCCAAGGATTTCGTCGTCAAACCGTTCCAGCCAAGCCGCGTGCTCGAGGCTGTCCAACGGGTGCTCGGGTAGCCCGACACCTCGGCCATCGCCGTGGACAATCTTCAGTACGCCGAGCTGTTTCTCACCGAGAGCCGCGAACACGTCTCGGCGGTGAATCACGCGCTGCTCGAGCTCGAACGCGACGCCAACGCGCCCGCTGCCGCGGGACACGTTGGCTCGATTTTTCGCGCCGTCCACACGATCAAGGGCATGGGCGCGACGATGGGCTACGCCATCGTCGCCGAGCTCGCGCACGAGCTTGAGACCGTGCTCGATCGCGTGCGGCGCAACGATCTCGCGATCGACGCCGACGTCATGGACGTGCTGTTCCGATCCGCCGACGTACTTGAACAAGCGGTGGAAGCGGCGGTTGCGGGACGCGATGGCGAAGTCCTCGCCGCCGATCTCGTCGCGACGCTCCACGCACTCGGCGTCGGCGAGTCGATCTCGCCGCAGCAGGGCACCTGGTCCGTTGTCGCACCACGCGGCGCTGGAACGCTGGTACGCATTCGCCTCGCGCCGGACACCCCGCTGCGCGGCGTTCGCGCGTTCATCATCGTGCAGGCGCTGCGAAAACTCGGCGACGTGCCGATCATCGAGCCGGCCCTCGATCAGATCGAGGCCGAGGGCTTCGAGACCGACTTCGCGCTACGCATCGTCACGACGTCCACCGCGGCACAGATCGAAGCGACGATCCGCAAATCCGGCGATATCGCCGAGGTGCAGATTGGCGACGATCCGGCCACGCCGGCGCCGCGTCGTGCGTCGGTGCCAATGCCCGTGCCGGTCGAGATACCAGTGCCGGTCAGCGTGTCGACGTCGGAACGCCGGGGAACGCGTTCCGTGCGCATCGACGTTCGTCGTCTCGATGCGCTCATGAATCTCGTTGGTGAACTGGTGATCGCGCGCGGGCGACTGACACAGCTCGCCGGCGAGCTTGGCGATGTGTCGCTCGACGAAACGGTCAGTGCATCGTCGCGGCTCATCACCGAGTTGCGCGATGAGATCACCGCGAGCCGCATGGTGCCGATGGCGCAGGTGTTCGACCGGTTTCCGCGCGTCGTTCGCGACGCCGCGCGCACGGTCGGCAAGCAGGTGAACTTTGTCGTCGAAGGCAAGGAGATCGAACTCGATCGTTCCATGCTCGACGAAATTGGCGATTCGATCGTACACCTGCTGCGCAATGCGATCGACCACGGCCTCGAGCTACCAGAGGCGCGCATTGCGGCGGGAAAGCCTGCTGATGGCCGCCTCGTCCTCAGCGCCGCCCGCGATCGTTCAGCCGTCGTGATTCGTGTGAGTGACGACGGCAAAGGCATCGACCGCGAGCGCGTGCTGCAGCGCGCCAAGCGCGATGGATTGGTCGACGACGACAAGACGGACCTGAGCGAAGACGAGCTCCTTCGATTGCTCGCGCGTCCTGGCTTTTCGACGGTCGACAAGGTGACGAACCTGTCCGGCCGTGGTGTTGGCGTGGACGCGGTGTACACGCGCGTGCGCGCATTGGGCGGCGCGATGGACATTCGCTCCGTGCCGGGGCAGGGCACGACGATGATGCTTCGTTTGCCGTTGACCCTTGCGATCATGCGCGCGTTGCTGGCTCGCGTCGGCGACGAGACCTACGCGATTCCGCTCGCGCACGTGAGCGAAACGATCGAGTTGGCGCCGGACATCGTTCGCACAATCAAAGGTCGCGAGGTGCTGCTCACTCGCGACGAGGTACTCCCGCTGCTTCGGCTGCGTGATCTCGTTGGCTTGCCGGGCTATGTCGCGCCAACCGAAATCGATCTCGAACAGGTCGTCGTGATCGACCTCGGTGATCGCCGCGCGGGTCTCGTGATCGACGAGCTGACGGGGCAGGAAGAAATCGTAGTCAAACAGTACGACGCAGTACGCGACGGGCTGCCGATCTTCGGCGGCGCCACACTCCTGAGCGACGGACGCCCGTCGCTCATTGTCGACGTCAGCAGTCTCCTCTGAGGACGAGCATGGAAGATCTCCGTTCCCTGAAGGCCCTTCAGATCGACGCGCTCCGTGAAGTTGCGAACATCGGTGCCGGCCACGCCGCCACCGCGCTGTCGCAAATGATCGGTGAAACGATCATGATCAGCGTTCCCACGATCAACGTCGCGCGCCTCGAGGAGATCCCACCGCAGCTCAGTGGACCCGACGAGCCGGTTGCCGCAGTGCTCATGCACATTCTCGGCGACCTCACGGGGCGCACGCTGCTCGTGTTCCCGCGTCGCACCGCCCGGCGCATTGCGTCCCTGCTGCTGCACAAGCCGCTGCCCGGTGACGATTTCTCGGAGATGGCGCAGTCGGCAATCAAGGAAGCCGGCAACATTCTGAGCTCGGCCTACATGAACGCGTTGAGCGATTTCATGGGCATGATGCTCATTCCGTCGCCGCCGAGCCTCGCGATCGATATGTCCAGCGCCGTCCTGACGACTGCCTACCTGCAGTTCGGCGGCGATAAGGACTACGTCTTCTGCGTCGAGAGCGAGTTCCTCATGGACAATCTCGACGAGCATCTGCGCGGCTTCTTCCTGCTGCTGCCTGATCCCGCATCGCTGCACGCGATTCTCAAAGCCGTACGAGTCGCTTAGTCCTCGCGGATTCCTTCGTGCCCACTCTTCTCACGTCCGATCGCGATCGCGAAGTGCTGCGGTCGTTCGCCCGACGGATCGATCCGTCGGACGCGGGCGCGCACAACAACCTCGGTGTGTTGTACTACAACAAGGGGTTGTACGAAGAGGCTGTTACTGCTCTGATGAAGGCCCTCGAGCTCGACCCCAAGATGGAGGTCGCGCAGCGCAATCTCGAGATCGCATACTTCAATACCGGCTACTACGACACACGCGTTCCGGAGTTGAAGGAAAAACTGCGCCTCCGTCCCGAGGATCGCGACGCGCGCTGGGAGCTCGGTCGAACCTTCTCGCTGCTCGGCCAGCAGCCAGAGGCCGCCGAGCACTTTCGCGCGCTGCTCCAGTACAATCCGAGCGACGTCAGCGCCTTGCTGCAGCTCGCGCTCGCGGAGAAACAGTCGGGTGATATCGAGCGGGCGCAGGACAGTCTCGAGCGCGCACTCGAGCTCGATCCTGCAAGCTCGCTGCTGCATGTCGCACTCGGCGAAGTTCTCTATCATCGCGGACTCAGCGAAGAGGCGCTCACAGAACTCGAGCGCGCCATCGAACTGAATCCCGAAAACCACGACGCTCTGTACCTCATGGGCTTCGTGCTTGGCGATATGGGTCGGCATGAAGACGCGCGCGCCGTGACTCGACGCGCCATTCAGCTCAACCCTGCGCTGTCGCGCGCGCACGCCAATCTCGCGATCGACTCGCAGCGTGTCTCGCGTCCGGAGCCGGAGGCCGCGACCAAGCGCGAACTCCAAGTGAGCGGCGAAGGCCAACTCGCGCGGTACAATCTCGGTCTCGCATTCCGCAGCAAAGGTTACTACGCCGAAGCGCTTCGCGAATACCAGATTGCGCTCGAGCGAGGTGAAGAGCGCGATCTCGTGCTGCAGGCGATGGCTGAGATGCAGCTGCTGATGCGCCAGTACCACGAAGCATTACGGCTGTACGACGAACTGCTCGAGCGCGACCCCGCGAGCCCCAAGCTCTGGAACGAACGCGGCGTCGCGTTACACCAGGAAGGCCGCTTCGCCGATGCCGAGGAGAGCTATCGTCGCGCGTTGGCGGCGGAGCCGTCATACGCGATTGCGCAGAACAACCTCGGTGTGTCGTTGTATCATCGCGGTGCGGTCGACGAGGCGCTCAGCGCCTTTCGCTCGGCGCTGAGTGTCCGACCCGAGTTCGTGAAGGCGCGTCTCAACCTTGCGCTGCTGCTCACGCGACGAAAGCGGCTGCCGCTGGCGCTCGATGCGTTCCGTCAGGTGCTGAACACGCAGCCCGAACATCCGGTGGCGTGGAACGGCATCGGGCTGGTGCTGTCGGAGTTGCGCAAGTTCGACGATGCGCGCAACGCGCTCGCTCGTGCTATTCAGGCCCGTCCTGACTTTGCCGAAGCGCACTACAACATGAGCTTCACTCTTTCGAATCTCGGCGATTTCGAAGGAGCCCTCCGCGAGACCAAGCGCGCACTCGAGCTCGATCCGTATTACGTCGCGCAGAAGTTCGAACTCGCGATGGACGTGGAGTACGAAGATCCGGATATCTCGATTCAGCCTGATCTGGGTGGTGAGCGTCCGGCTGATTCCGCGATTACTGATTTCAGCTTCGACCCGCAAACGCTCGACACCCTGTTCACCGGTCTCGCTCCGGCGCCTACGCCCGCGCAGGCGATCGCATCGGTTCGGAATACGGATTCATCGCCGTTTGCGATGGCGACGGATTTTCTATCGAAGGGCTTGTACGATCGAGCTTCGGCCGAGATCAGCCGCGCCATGGCGCGTGGCAGCGCGCGAGCCGACGGTCTTGCACTACTCGGCGACGTGTATGCCCGACAAGGGCTCTACGGCGAAGCGCTCGATCGGTATCGAGAGGCGCTTCGCCTCGATCCGAATATTCGACGTGCCACGATTGGCGAAGCGTGGTCCCTGGTGCGCTTGGGCCGCGCGCCGGAAGCGCGTCCAATCGCTGAACGTCTCCTCGACGATGATCACGGCGACGTCGAAGTGCTGATGCTGACCGCGACCGCGTGCGCCGAGTCGGGTGATCCAGGCGCTGCGCTTGCGGTGCTCGACGTCGCGCGACGTGCGGCGCCGATGCGCGCCGACATTCAGCAGAAGATGGGCGACATCGCGCGATCACTCGGCGACAACGAGAGTGCGATCGTGGCCTATCGTCACGCGCTCGAGCTCGATCAGGATTTTGCAATCGTGCGCTTTCAGCTCGCCCGCTTGCTACAAGGAAAAGGTCAGAATCGCGAGGCGGAGCAGGAACTGGTCGCGGCGCTGGACGCTGTTCCGACTTACGCAGAAGCGGCGCTCGAACTGGCGACGTTGCGCCGCAAACTGGCTCGACCGGGTGAAGCACTCACGTTGTTGATCGAGCTGCTCCAGCGCGACCCGTATCACTTCGACGCGCTCATTGCTCTCGGAGAGACACTGTTGGCGCTTGGCCGCAAGCGGGACGCCGTCCACGCGTTCTCACGCGTGCTGCGCTTCGACCCGTCGCATGTGGGTGCGCTGTTCCACGAGGGTTCGATTCTGTTCGAGCAGCGACGGTATCGCGATGCCATCGAGCGGTGGAATCGCGTACTCGATCTCGGACCGACGACCGAGTATGCCCGTCGCGCGCGTCGAGAGATTCGAACGGCGTCCGATCTGCAGCGAATCCTTGGCGCGCGTCCCCGACGTGCGCCAGCCGCGGCGAGAGGCCGGTAGCCCATGGCGATCGAGGGACCGCTTCGCGAACTGGGAATTCACGACGTCTTTCAGCTGCTCGACCTGAGCCGAAAGACGGGTGTGCTTCGCGTCTCATCAGAGCTTCGCGAAGATGAAGGACTCGTCGTGTTCGACGGTGGGCGCGTCGTGCAGGCAACGATTCGCAGCAAGGCGATGCCAACGGAGCAGGCGCTCGTTCAGGCCGGTCGCGTGAGCGAGGCGGATCTCGAACGTGCCAGAGCCCGACGCACGGGCGCGCACGCATCGGCGGACATTGTCGATCTCCTCGTCGAGATTGGCGCGATCACGCAGAAGGAACTCGAACGCCAGCTACGCCTGCACATCGAGAGCGTGGTGTTCGAATTGATGTCGTGGCGCGAGGGCTTCTTCTCGTTCGAAGAGCGTGCGCGCGGCGACATGCCGACCGATTCGCGCATCAGTGTCTCGACCGAGTCGCTTCTCATGGAGGGTGCGCGCCGGATCGATGAATGGTCGCGCATCGCCGATCTCGTTCCCAACCCTGGCGTGATTCCGGAGTTGGCGCCGGTTGGCGACGATCGCGACGGCGACGGCAGCGCGGGTGGCTCGATGTTGGATCTGCTACCGCACGAGTGGCAGGTGCTGACAATGATCGACGGGGGCCGCGACCTTCGCGCGATTGCAGCCTCGCTGTCGCGCGATGAGTTCGAGATTGCGAAGATCGCGTACGGTCTCGCCACGACAGGCATCATCTGCCTGCGCGCGCCAACCCGTACGACGCAGGAATTCGACGGCAGCGCGATCGCCTCACGTCTCGCGACGGCACGCACGCTGACGCGTTCGGGGCGGCACAGCGATGCGGCGGACGAACTCCGCCGAGCAATGCAGGAAGATCCGCTCACCCCGGGGATTCATCTCGATTTTGCGTTCGCTTCGGCGCGACTTGGCGACTACGCGGCCGCGCGCGCCGGTTGGGAGCATTTCCTTCGAGTTGCGCCCGACGATCAAGCGGCCGTGCGTGCGCGCGACGCGATTGCGGCGTTGGAACGGTTCACGCGACTCCTCGAGGAGGAGGCCAATGGCTGACGATATCAGACGTTGGAGCGACGAGCTCGCGAGCGATCCGTCGAGCCTCGTGTTCCTGCAGCTTGGCGAAGCGCTTCGTCGGCAGAGTCAGCTCGACGTGGCGCTCAAGATTGCGTTGCGCGGGCTCGAGCGGCACCCCAAAAATGTCGAGGCGCACGATCTCGTGGCGCGCATTGCCGTCGATCGGCGCGATTTTGCGCGCGCCTTCGAATGCTGGGAGGCGGTCCTTCGACTCGACCCGCATCACGTTGGGGCGATGAAGGGACTGGGGTACGTGTGCTTCCAGTACGGCCGCTTCACCGAGGCGGAGCGCTACCTCGGTCAAGCGGCGGCGCGGGGCGGCGGTTCAGACGTGACGTCGGCTCTCGAAACGGTCAGGCGGTCGGGCGGATTCACGGCGCCGGCGGCTGTCTCGGAGCCTGGTCCGAGCGACCCTCAGTGGCTCTTTGCCGACCTTCTGGTCGATGATGGTCAGACCGCATTGCTGCTCGACGGGAATGGGTTCGTGCTCGGGGGCCTGTACGTCGACGACCAGGGTAACGACCTCGGCGTCGAGATCGGCGCACAGTTGAGTGGTATATCCGACGAAGTGGTTCGGTCGACGCGGCATTTGGACGTGGGAGAATGGCGGTCCATCACGTTCGAGACACAGGTAGCGGTGGTTGCGATGGCGCCGGCACCGGATCGGGCGCTGCTCGTCGTTGCTGCCTCGCGATCTACGCCTCTCGGTCTGCTGCGACGACTACTGGAGCGGTGCGCCGAGCGGTCGGCGCAGTGGCTCGCGAGCGAGATTGGGCGGGGCGGGAAGGGCGGTGCCGGCGGCGGAGGAACGACGCCATGAGTACACAGTTTGGCGCCCTGCTCGAGAGTCTCACGCGTCAACGTGGCGTGCGGGCGAGCTTGATCGTCTCGGAGAACGACGGCCTCGTCGTCGATTCGAGTCTTCGGTTCGGTCAGGACGGCGATCGTGTCGCCGCCCTGGCGGCGTCGTTGTATCGAAAGGCGCGGATGTCGGCGGTGGCCGCGCGGTTGGGGTCCGTGTCGTTTCTGCAGCTCGATGCCGAACGCGGGCGGATTTGTGCGGTCGGTGGTCGCGGCGATCTGGTGATCGTCGTCGTCGCCGATCCGTCAGCGAACGTCGGCTTGATCCGCGTGGAACTACTCAAGGCCCTGGAGTCTCTCGAATGATCATCGCAACCGTGGAACCGTGGGTCGAGGCACCGCTGCGGCGGTACGTCGACGACGCGCGTGCGCGGTTGGCGCTGGTGCTGCATCCGTCGGGGCAGGTGGTCGCTCAGGCGGGTTTCACGCGTGCGGTAGACGTGATGACGGCGTGCGCGCTGGCGTCGGCGGTTCATGCGACGGCGGGCGAACTCGGTCGTCGGATCGACGGCCGGCCGTTCACAGGGCTGCATCATGCCGGAGCGGAGAAGCAGTTGTATCTCGCGCCCATCGATACCGGGCGTGGGGCGTTTGTGTGTCTGACGGTGTTCGACCAGGAGAGTTCGTTTGGGTTGGTTCGGTTGTTTTTCGCCGAGCTCTGCCGTGAGCTCGCGGATGCGGCTCCGGCGGCGCCGGTGGCTCGTGGTCCGGCGCTCGACGTGAATTTCGAACAGGAACTCCATGCGAACCTGACGGCTCTCTTCGCCGGCGGCAGCAAGCCGACGCCGGCTGGTGCTTCCGGTTTGATGTTGTGACTGCTGTTATGCGTATTTATTGATTGATGTTATTCAATGAGTGTTTTTAAGCCATAAGACGCTACTGCTGATACGCTCATTTCGATCTGTATATTCTACTTTAATCATTGGTCTTTTAGCTTTTGTCTCTCGTCAACTACGCCACCCGCGAGATTACGTGCAAGATCGTCTACTACGGGCCAGGTCGGTCCGGAAAGACGACGAATTTGCACTACATCTACGGCCAGGTTCCCGACGACCGCAAAGGCAAGATGGTGTCGCTCGCGACGCAGACCGACCGCACGCTGTTTTTCGATTTTCTTCCGCTCGATCTCGGCACGATCTCCGGTTTCACCACGAAGTTTCAGCTCTATACGGTGCCGGGGCAGATCTACTATCAGACAACTCGAAAGCTCGTGCTCCAGGGCGCGGATGGCGTCGTGTTCGTTGCCGATAGCCAGGCGCGCCAGCTCGAAGAGAATGTCGAAAGCTTTCAGGATCTGCACGCCAATCTCGCCGAACACAGTGTCGACGCGCGGACCGTTCCGCTCGTGCTGCAATACAACAAGCAAGACCTCCCGCGCGATCTCATCCTCAGCGGCTCCGAACTCTCCGACGCGCTCAATTTCCGCGGCGTCCCGGAATTCCAGGCTGACGCGCTGCATGGCCCCGGTGTGTTCGAAACGCTCCGGGGCATCGCGGAGCTCGTACTCAAACGCCTGAGCGCCGGAGCGAACCGGTAGCCATGCACATCGATACGCGTCTCCGCTTCGACAACTTCATCGTCGGCTCGGCGAATCGCCTCGCCGTCGCCGCGGCGCGCGCCGTCGCCGAAACGCCGGGCGCAGTGTACAACCCGCTGTTCGTCTACAGCAGCTCTGGGCTGGGCAAGACGCACCTCATGAGCGCGATCGGCAACCAGGTCGCCCAGCGCCACAAGGGTCTTGGCGTTGCACTCGTGACGCTCGATGACTTCGTCGAAGAACTGCACAAGGCCATGGCTGCCGGTGCCATCGAGTCGTTCAAAGAGCGCCACCTGAAAGTCGGGCTGCTGCTCATCGACGACATGCAGTTCCTCACGGGCCACCGCGAGACGCAGACCGAACTGCTTCGCATCTTCAACGCGCTCCAAGCCGACGGCCGACAGATCGTCATGACGAGCGATCGGCCGCCCTCGGAAATCGCCGATGTCGACGAACGTCTCATCACGCGACTGTCGGGTGGCCTCATCGTCGACATGGGAACGCCCGATTACGAAACGCGCATGGCGATTCTCAAGGCCAAGTGCGAAGAGCGCGGCGTTCGCTTCCGCGCCGGTGTTGCCGAAGAAATCGGGCGGCTCGATTTCAAGAACGTCCGCGAACTACAGGGCGCACTCAATCGCCTCATCGCCTATCAAACGCTCGGCGGCGAACAGGTCGATGCTGCCGCGGTGCTCGGCATCCTCGGCGACCTCGCCGAGCAGCGGTCGCGTGTCGCAACACCGCCGTTGGCCGGTGAGTTTCAGAGCTTCATCTCTGATATCTCCGTTGCCGTCGCGCAACATGTGGAACAGTGGAAGTCGCGCCTCATCGAAGCGATCGCCTACTGGACGAGCGAAGGCTACCGCACCGGCGCGTTGGATCGCGTGCTCCAGGATCCCACGCCGCCCACGAGCGTCGAAACGCTGCTGAGAGAATTCGAAGGGCGCGTGTCGCGATTGCGCGATCTCGAAAAGCAAATCGTCCGACTCGACCGCGCGCTCTCTGGCCACGACGCGTTTCACGATCCCGATCGCCTTCTCGAAGCCGAGCAGTTACTCGAGCGCGCCCTCCGCACGTCGGCGCCCCCTCCGGGTCCCTCGGCGGCGTTTACGCGCGCGGGCTTTGAAGTCGGTGGCAGCAATCAGCTCGCGGTGCGTGCGGCAGACGCGATCGTGAGCGTTCCGGGAAGCCGCTATAACCCGCTGTTCGTGCACGGGCCGAGCGGCGTGGGGAAGACACACCTGCTGAACGCGATCGGCAATGGGTTGATAGATCTCACTGCGACGACTGGCGGCGGCCGCGTGGCGTGTGTTCCGGCGCAGCTATTCGTCGACGAGCTGATCGGTGCTCTGCAGGAGGGCACGGTCGATCGCTGGCGCGCGCGTTATCGCGAGGCGAACGCGCTGCTGCTCGACGACGTGCAATTCGTCGCCGGCAAGGAGCGCACGCAGGAAGAGCTGTTCCACGTGTTCAACGCGCTCTACGCCGAAGGCAAGCAGCTCGTCATTGCGAGTGATCGTCCTCCGCGCGAACTCACCGGCCTCGAAGAGCGCCTGCGGTCGCGCTTCGAGGGTGGTCTGGTGGTGCAGATGCAGGCGCCAGATCGATCGCTTCGCGAACGTCTGTTCTCGCGCTTTCTCAAGGACCTCAGCATCGAACCGACGAGCGAGATGCTTTCGTATCTCGCCGAACGTCAGGTAGCGAGTGTTCGCGAGATCATTGGAACGGCGAACCGAATCTCAGCGTCGGCCGAGGTCGCGGGCGTTCCGGTCACGATCGGTTTCATTCGCGCCGAGATGGAGCCGGATCAATCCGAGGCGTCGCGTGCCGCCGCGATGCGGACCGCTGCCGATCCGTTCTTTCTCGATCGTGAGAAAGTTGTGTGGCGTTGGCCCGACGCGGCGGTTCGCTTGATCGAGGAGACGCGATAATGGCCATTCGCGGTAGTCTTCGAGAAGCGAGTCTTCCGGACGTGCTTCAACTCCTGTCGATGGGAAAGAAGACGGGATGCTTGAGCGTCACGCACCGAAACAGCTTCGGGTACATCTACTTCAACAAGGGTCGCATCTGCTACGCGTCGATCGTGAACCGACGCGACCGACTGGGCGACATGCTCGTGAAAACGGGCGTGATTGCACAGGCGCAGCTCGAGGCGGCGATCGACCTGCAGGATCGTCGGCGCGACAAACGACTGGGCGAGTTGCTCGTCGAGTTGGGTTCGCTCACGCAGCAGCAGTTGCACGACGCGATCAACGTGCAGATCCAGGAAGCCGTGTATTTCCTGTTCACCTGGAATCAGGGCACGTTCAACTTCGAGGCGGATGTCGCTCCGGATCAACACGACTTCGTCGTGTCGATCAATCCGGAGTCGCTGCTGCTCGAGGGCGCGCGTCGTGTCGACGAATGGGGCCTGATCGAGAAGAAGATCTCGAGCTTCGACATCGTGTTCGAGCGCGACCGTGCGAAGATCGCGCAGAGCGAGATCACGTTGAACGACGAATGGCGTTCGGTGCTCGAGATGGTCGATGGCAGTCGCGACGTTCAGCGGATCATCGACGATTCAGGGCAGGTGGAGTTCGAGGTTGGAAAGGCATTGTTCGGTCTGCTGAATGCGGGGTTCATTCATCGCATTGGCAAAACGGCGCCGCCCGTGGCCAGCGGTGCGAGCGAGGGGCGTGTGGAAGAGCATCGCAACCTCGGCATCGCGTTCTACAAGACGGCGATGCTCGACGAAGCGATCCGCGAATTTCGCCGCGTGCTCGAGTTGCGTAGCGACGACGCGCTCGCGCGCTTCTACGTCGGCCTGGTTCTAGCACGCCAGCGCAAATGGGATGACGCGTTGACGGCGTTCTCCGAGGCCGCTGCGCACCCAGGCGCGAACGCTGCCGTTTTTCACAACCTTGCGTATGCGCTCGAACAGCTCAATCGCTACGACGAAGCGCGCGTCGCACTCGACGAAGCTGTGCGACGCGGCGGCGGGGATGACCCGCGCGTCCACACCTCTCTCGGCGTCTTGAGTCTGCTCGCCGGCGACCTCGCCGCTGCCGACGCATCGCTCGCGGCCGCGCGGCCGCTCTTTGGCAAACGTCCGCCAACACCGGCGTGGTTCCACTACATGGGGCTGACCGCGGCGCTCCGCGGAGAGGGAGCGCGTTCGGCGGCGATCCTCAACGAGGGCGTGGTCGCACATCCGCACTCCGCGGTGCTGCTCAATAACCTCGCGGCCGTCCTCGAACGCGATGCCGACTACGAGGGTGCACGATCAATCGCCGAACGCGGGGTGCAGGAAGACCCGGGCGTGGCACAACTGCATAAGAATTTGGGTGATCTCTACTATCGCGGCGCGCGGTACGATGATGCGCTCGAAGCCTATTTGCGCGCCAGCAAAGTGGAGCCCGAGCTTGGCGCCGACATGTATTTGAAGCTCGGCAACATCAAGCTTCGCCGACAGGAACGCGAAGACGCCGTTCGCTGCTGGGAACGTGCGCTCGAACTCGATCCCGACAACGCAATCGTCCGAACCAACCTCGAGTCGGTTCGTCAGGTCTTTTGATGATCGACCAGCAGGAGCACGCCGGAGATTTTTCCGCGCTTACGCAGAAGATCTCGGTCGAGCGCGGTTTTGGGTGTGCGAGCTACAAGGAAAAGTGCTTGCGACGGCGCATCGCGGTCCGCATGCGCGCGCGCGGCGTACACACGTACGGCGACTACGCCCACGTTCTGGACACGGACGCGGCGGAATACGATCGCCTGCTCGACGCGCTTACGATCAACGTCACCAAGCTGTTCCGGAACTGGGAAGTGTACGCCTCGATGGCGGCCAACGTCATTCCTGCTCTGTGGCATCGGCAGACACCCAAAATTCGCGTGTGGAGCGCAGGGTGTTCGTCGGGCGACGAGCCGTATTCGCTGGCGATTCTCTTCCACCGATTCGCTTCGGTGAACGGGATGCTCTCGCAACTCGGTCGCGTCGACGTGCTCGGCACCGACATCGATCGACAGTGTCTCGATGCCGCGGCGTTGGGGCAGTTCGAAGAGGCGGACTTTGCAGAGACGCCGCCCGAACTTCGGCAGCGGTACTTCGCTGCGTCGCCGCCGTTCGATGTGTCGCCGGCAATTCGTGGCTTGGTGCGCTTTCAGTCGCGCGACCTGCTCCGCGAATCCGCGCCGCCAGGGGCGCACGATCTGATCACCTGCCGCAACGTCCTGATCTATTTTGATCGCGAGACGCAGGAACGGCTGTTCGAGTCCTTTTATCACGCCCTCGCTCCTGACGGCTTTCTCGTATTGGGCAAGGTCGAGACGATTCTGGGCCGATACCGCTCGCGTTTCGCGCCAGTCGATTCGCGCAGCCGAATCTTCCGGCGACTATGATCGCGGAGACGTCAGAGATTCGGGTCGGCGTTGCCGACTACGCTGTGTCGGCCGGTGGAATGATCACGACGATCGGCCTCGGGTCGTGTGTTGCGATCGTTCTGCACGACGCCGCGGCGCGTGTCGGCGGACTCGCACACGTGCTGCTGCCGAGCGCGTCGATGTCGCGCGATCAATCGAATCCGGCAAAGTTCCCGGAAACCGCGCTGCCACTGTTGTTGAGCGAAATGGCAAAGCACGGCGCGCGCCGCGAGCGGGTAACGGCAAAGATCGTGGGTGGGGCGAGCATGTTCGCCAGTCTGATCCCCAGCGGCACGATCAACATCGGCGAGCGGAACATCGCCGCGGTGCGCGATGTCCTGAGCCAGGCCAAGCTGCCGATCGTCGCAGAAGACGTCGGCAGCGACTACGGGCGAAGCGTGTACCTGAATACTTGCGACGGGCGCGTCGAGGTTCGGTCGCTGAGAAAAGGCTCGCGTGTCCTCTAAACTGCCGCGCGTCCTCGTCGTGGACGACAGCGCGTTCATGCGACGATTGACGTCGCAGATCATCGAGGGTTCTGGCGAGTTCACCGTCGTGGGCACGGCACGAAATGGGTATGATGCGCTCAAGCAGGTGCACGCACTGGAACCGGACATCGTGACGCTCGACGTCGACATGCCGGAGCTCGATGGGTTGAGCGCCCTCGGGTACATCATGAGCGAGACGCCGCGACCAGTCGTGATGCTGAGCGCAGGTACGACGAGCAGTGGACACGAAGCGGCGTTTCGTGCGCTCGAGTTGGGCGCGGTGGATTTCGTACTCAAGCCATCTGGCTCGATCAGTCTCGATCTGGTGCGGATCACCGATCGTCTGCTCGGCGCGTTGCGCGCCGCTGCCGCGGCGAATCCAGCCGGGCTACGGATGTTGCCGCGAGCAGTCCCGGTTGCTGGCGATGACGTGCCGGGCCTGTCGCGAGCGACGCAGGCCGTTGTCATCGCGTCGTCGACGGGTGGTCCGCGCGCGCTCGCGGCGATCGTGCCGCAA
Source organism: Leucogemmata humicola (assembly GCF_055379415.1). Taxonomy (NCBI): domain Bacteria; kingdom Pseudomonadati; phylum Gemmatimonadota; class Gemmatimonadia; order Gemmatimonadales; family Gemmatimonadaceae; genus Leucogemmata; species Leucogemmata humicola. The sequence goes on along the minus strand of NZ_AP040875.1, from coordinate 3,463,177 downwards.
CTCGTGCACTCGCTGCCCGCGGCGGTTCTAATCGTTCAGCACATGCCGGCGGGATTTACCAAGAGCATGGCGCGTCGGCTCGACACGGTGAGCCCACTCTCCATCGACGAGGCCGAGGAGGGAGAACCGGTCGTCGGCGGACGGGTGTACGTCGCACCAGGCGGCGTTCACATGATCGTGAAGGACGACGGCGCCGGTCCGTACATCGCGATTGATCGATCCCCGCCGGTATGGGGCGTGCGTCCAGCGGCCGACATGCTATTCCGATCGGCTGCGCAGGTATTCGGGCGTTCGACCGTGGCGGTGGTTCTCACCGGGATGGGGCGCGACGGGGCAGCGGGCACGCACTTGATCCGCCAGGCAGGCGGCAAGGCAATCGTTCAGGATCGTGAGTCAGCGACGATCTTCGGTATGCCTCAGGCCGCGCTCCAGGTGGCGGGCGCGGATCGCGTGGCCCCGCTGTCCGAAATTGGCGCGTCGATCGTCGAGTTCGTGGATGCGGTGCGCCATGTTCCGTGACGGCGCTGAGCGCTTTCTCGTCTTCGGCATAGGGGCGGAGCGATTCGCGGTGCCGTTGACAGCGGTGGATGAAGTAATCGAAACGCCATCGGTACAGCGATTTCCCGACGCGCCGCCGGCCGTGCTGGGCGTGACGTCAATTCGCGGTGCGCTGGTGACGTTCTACGATCCGCGGCCGATCCTCAATGTGGAAGGAACTCGCAGCGGCACGGCGCAGGACGCAGCGTTGTTGTTCGAGCGTTCGACAACCAGAGACGCGGACGGACGCGATACGAGCCGCCGCGTGGGTTTGACGATCGACGAGGTGTACGACACGGTCGTGATCGAGCCGGAAGAAGTCCGATCGGCACCGGGCGCTGATGCCTCCGATCGAGTGCTAGTTGGGGTGGTGCGACGCGGGAAGGAGTTGATCGCGATTCTCGACGCCACCGCACTCCTCGATGCGGCAATAGCCGCGGGCGATATGCACGGAGAACGGACATGAAGACGGATGTCGTGAAGCTCGTCACGTTCCAACTCGGCCTCGATCTCTTTGGCGCCGACGTCCTCTCGGTCGACCGCGTGCTGCGGTACTCGCCTCCCAACTGTGTGCCCGACGTTCCCTCGTGGATCGAAGGTGTGATCGAACATCGCGGAATGGTGGTGCCGGTCGTCGACCTCCGTCGGCGCGTGGAATTGTCCGACGATTCGATCACACCGGAAACGCGAATTCTCGTGCTGAACACGGCGACGGGATGTGTTGGCGTGATCGTCGACATGGTGCACGAGGTGGCGATGATTTCGTCAGCCAGCGTGTCGCCGCCGCCGGCGCTCTTCCGCGGCCTCTCCGCGGAATTCATTCGAGGGATCGCGAAGGTTCGCGATCAACTGGTCGTCGTCCTCGACGTCGATCGCGTGCTGTCGAGCACTGACCGAATCACCTTCGACGCGTCGGCTCAGGCCGGAGCCGCGGCGCTTCGTGGCTGAGCGCCTGGTCGACGAGCTTCGGGCGCGACGTCAGGCGCTCGACGCGCGACTCGACCAGCCTGGCGCGGGCGCGGAGTTGGACGCGCTCAAGGCCCAGATTGGCGCGCTGTTCAAGTCGGTCGAAGCGGAGATCGCTGAACTCACCGCGGCGAAGGCCGACGTCCTGCAGCTCGTCGAAAAGTGGAAGGCGGTGAAGGCAAAACAGCCGTCGCTCGCGCCGCAATTCGTGCCGGAAAAGCCCCTCGTGCATGCCGATCACATCGGCGCGTCGACGTTCATCGAGAAGGGCTGGAGCAAGATCTCATCAGGCGATCACAGCGGCGCGGAGCAGGACCTCATGCGTGCCCTGCAGCTGTCGCCCAACGACCCGCAAGCGGAATCGCTGCTGGGGTGGGCGCTGATGCTGCAGGACAAGTTCGACGACGCGCTGCTCAACTTCCAGAAAGTGTTGATCCGCGAGCCTCAGAACGCGCTAGCTCGCATCAACGTCGGCTACATTTGTCTGAAGAAGCGGATCTTCGGCGAGGCGATCGAGCATCTGTCTCGCGCGATCCGGCTCGACAACGACAAGAAAGCGACGCTGTACGCGCACTTTTATCTGGGCCTCGTGTATCTCGAGCGGGACATGTTCGAGGACGCGCAAACGTTCTTTCAGAAGACGATTGCCCTGGGCCCGAACCTGATCGAGGCGTACTACGAGTTGGGCCGAGCGTACTGGTTCAACGGGCAGCGCGACGAGGCGGTCGACACGTGGAAGTCGGGATTTGCGACCAACAAGTTCAATCCGTGGGGCAAGCGTTGTTCGGAAGTTCTAAAAACCGTCGAAGAGGGCGGCGAGCCGTAGGCGCGTCGCTTGTCCTCGCGGTGCTCGTGATGATGTGGTCCGCTGTCACAGCTTCGAGGTTGCTAGCACAGGAAGCGCCGGAGCGGATCGATCGCGGGCGATTTACGGCGGTGTTTTTTCCCGAGGATCGCGCGCTGGCCACGTCGCTGCTCGACGGGGCAGTGAAGAACGACACGTTTCCGGGATTGCCGCGGCCCAAGGCGCGCGCCCTGTTGGCCATTGCCCCCGACCGGCGTCGCTTTCGCGAGTGGGTTGGCCCGGGCGCGCCGGAGTGGGGAGCTGGTATTGCGTTCCCCGAGTCGCAGCGCATCGTGATGCACGGTCGCGCCAGCGGCAGCGACGCCGGCGATCCGCGCGAGGTGTTTCGGCATGAGGTCGCACACCTGGCGTTGCACGAGTCGCTGGGCGATTTGCCGCCGCGTTGGTTCGATGAGGGCTACGCCAGCTATGCCGCGCGCGAGTGGACCCGCGAGGATGCATTGGCGACGAACGTCGCGCTCGCCATTCGAGGAACTCCGACCTTTGACGAACTGGACCGTCAGTTCTCGGCCGGTTCCGGCACGGCGCAGAACGCTTACGCCCTGGCGTACCGGGCGGTCGTCGAGCTCGCATCTATCGATACGGCGACGGGACTTTCACGATTCTTCAATGCGTGGCGAACGACCGGGTCGATGGACGTGGCGCTGCGATCGGAGTTTGGACTGACGCTGGCGGGGTTTGAGCTGCGTTGGCGGCAGAGCACTCGTCGTCGCTATGGGGCACTCGCTTTGGTCAGCGATGTCGCGCTGAGTGGGGTATTCTTGATTGTGCTCGTATTCCCGCTATACGTGGCGCGCAGGCAGCGCGACAAGCGACGATTGGCGGCGATGGTTGCGGCGGACGACGCGGCGGAACGGGCCGCGAGGGAGAGTGTGATCGAGGCCCTGTTGCGCGGGGACGATTGGCCGCAGTTTGGTGGGGGGACGCCGCCAGCGTCGCCGCCCACTCAGCCCCCGGCGCCGCCATCTTAATCGCACCGTAATGTGGCGCTCATCGTGACGTAACTTCGCGCCAGCACATTGCTTGACAGCATTCCGGGGAAAGTCTACACTACAACCCCTATGGCTGCGAATGATCCGTCGTCCCGCACGCGGGGCCTGATGTGGTGGGGAATTGCCCTGTTGGCGATCGTTGCGGGGTTTGCCGATTTAGCTCGTGGCGGCGAAACCATTGCTCCGATCTTGTTGACTGTTGGCTACTGCGTGTTGATACCGATGGCCATTTTGAAGGCGTAGTGATCGGGTGAGGGGACCGTCCGATCGAGAACGGGATCGGGCGAATAGCTCAGTTGGTTAGAGCGCCTGCCTTACACGCAGGATGTCGGGGGTTCGAGTCCCTCTTCGCCCATGGTAGGAAACTGAATTGCGAACCCGAGCGCATGCGGCGGGGTACTTCTGATCAACGTTTGGGAGGTTAAGACCGTGAAGGCAACGCAACGCCATGCGGCTGCGGCCGTGGGTTTTTTCGCGCTCTCAATGACGGGAGCACCCGCGTTCGCACAGCAGCAACAGCCCGCGCAGCGCGGAGGACCGCCGACGGGGGATACGCCGTATATCCTCGTCACGACGTTCCAGAGCTCCGATCGGAAGCTCGGTGTCGACGTGGCCGATGAACTACGTAAACGCATTCAGGGCGAGCATTCGGCCAAGGAACTGTATGCGGTGCCGAAGAACAGCATCAACGGCACGCTAGAGGCTTCGGGCTATCGTCCGGATTCGGCGCTGAACGCGTCGGACCTCATGGAGCTCTCCAAGCAGCTCCACGGCGAATACGTCATTGATGGCAAGGCGTCGAAGGGCACGGGCAATGGGGTTCGCCTCGACACCCGCATTCTTCTCCGCACTGGTCAGAGCACGCTCGCGCAGCCGCTTCCGCCGGCCGATGGAAAGGACGCCGGAGATGCAGCGAAGATCGTCGAGAAGTCGATCACTGAAGCGCTCAAGGGGATGAAGCCCTACAAGGACTGCATCAATGCCCTGCGCGCGAACAAGTTCGACGAAGCCGAAAAGAATGCGCGTCTAGGTATCGCTGCGTATAGCAACTCGGTGTTGTCGCGCATTTGCTTGCTGCAGGCACAGACGGGACTGAAGGCATCGCCGGATTCGATCATCAGCACGGCGAACGCGATTCTCGCGGTTGATCCGACCAGCGTTCTCGCTTTGGCCAACGTCGTCGAGGCGTACAAGGCCAAGGGCGACAAGGAAAAGGCGGTCGAAGCTAACATCCGCATCTGGCGCATCGATCCGACGAACCAGTCGATCGCGCAGAGCATCGTGACGGACCTCGCGCAGTCAGGTGCGCCGGACAAGGCTCTACAGATTCTCGATACGCTGCTCAAGGAGAATCCGTCGGATCCGCCGATGATTCGTACCAAGTGGCTGCTTCAGCTCAAGGCCGGCCAGTTCAAGAATGCGCTGGCAACTGGCGAAGAACTGATCAAGGTCGACACGGCGGCGGCGAACCTGGACTTCTACAACCGTCAGATCGGCGCGGCGCAGAGCGACAGCAGCACGGTGAAGGTTCAGGAATGGGCGTCGAAGGCGGCGGCGAAGTTCCCAACCGACGCGAGCTTCCCGACGCTGTTGGCCCAGAGCTATCGCAAGACGGGACAGCTGCAGCAGGCGCTGGCGGCGGCGCGTCGTGCGGCGCAGATCGATCCCAAGAACTCAAATGCCTGGTTGTTTGCCGTCGTGACGGCGAACGATCTGAACATGCCGGACAGCGCAGTGGCTTTTGCCCAGCAGGCGATCGCAGCGGGCGCTGACAAGGCTGCGCTGGGTCAGGCGCTACTCGCCGTCGTGAATCCGCTGGTCAAGAAGGCGACCGATTCGAAGGATCGCGGCGATTGGGAAGCGGCGCTGAAAATGGCGACGACGGTCGATGCGGCGATTCCGACCGAAGCGACGAAGTTCTACGTCGGTCTCACGTCCTTCCAGGTTGGCCTCGACGCGCTGCAGAACGCGCAGAAGCTCGGCGGCGAGAAGGGCAAGGACGCGAAGGATTCGAGAGCGAAGGCCTGCGTTGAAGCGAAGGTTGCCGAAGATCAGTGGGCAACGTCGCAGATCAACATCCCGCGCGGCGCGGCGTTCAACAAGGAAGGCGCTGGCCAGATCATGGGCGTCATCCAGCAGTACAGCGAGTTCATCCCGAAGATGAAGACCCAGTACTGCACCGGGAAGTAGCGATACTCTTACGATCGAAACCGCCCGCCGCGAACTTCGCGGCGGGCGGTTTTCGTTTCATGCTACTCCGCTTCGCCGGGCAACCGGACCACGTGGACCCACAGGTCGCGCGCGCGCGCCCGGTACATGAGTCTTTTGGAATTGGAGTACTCTCCGTCCACATTCACCGAGATCGGGTCGTTACCCTCGATCGTCACCGAGCGAAGTTGGACGTAGTGCACGCCTGGATGGCCCATGTGTTCCCCGCGCTTTACTCGGAGCACCGTCCGGGCGAACTCGCCGCGCGACATGCCTTCGACGATGCACAGGTCCAGGAGTCCGTCGGTGGCCGACGCCATTGGCGTGACCAGCGTTCCGCCTCCCGTCGAGCGCGTGAGTCCCACCGCGAACATCAGGAACTCGCCCTCGTACGCAAACCCATCGCCGACGAATCGCGCGTGGTACGGCCGAAATTCGGCGAACATGCGCATGCCGCTGATCGCGTAGGCGACCGGGCCGAGCGATTCCTTCGCTTCGGCGGGCGTTTCCGCCGTCGCCTCGGCACCGACACCGCCCGTTGAGACGTTGAGAAAACGCCGGCCATTCAACGACGCAGTATCCAGTCGCCGAGGCTTGCGTTGTAGGATAACATCCATGGCATGATCGGCATCTCCTGGAATGCCTACCTGCCGGGCAAAATCGTTCGCCGTTCCCACTGGAATAATCCCCAGCGGAACGTCGTATCCGTCGAGCCCGTTCACCACTTCGTTGAGCGTCCCGTCGCCACCAACTGCAACGACCACATCGACACCGCGTCGCGCCGCATTGGCCGCGATCGCCGTCGCTTCGCCCGCCTCGAACGTCGTGAGCGGTTCGACGAAGTGCCCCTTGTCGCGCACCCAATTCACGAGATGACGCAGATCGGGGCGATCGGCGCGCGACCCGTGAATGACCAAGACGATGTGTTTGGAAGGCATGGCGTCTGATAGCGCATATCACGCGCCTGTGCTCGCCAATGAGGTCGTCGAGCTGTTTCGCGGGGCGAAGAGCATTCTCGACGGCACGCTCGGCGGGGGCGGTCACACGATCGCGCTCCTCGAAGCTGGGGCCGAGCGCGTCATTGGAGTCGACCGCGACCCGAACGCGCTAACCGCAGCGTCCGACCGATTGAAGGATTTCGTAGCGGCTGGCCGGTTTACGGCTGTCGCGTCGAATTACGCAGCCGTCGAGGACGCGCCCGAGCTCGCCGGCCAGCGCTTCGATGCTATTTTGCTCGACCTTGGCGTGTCGTCGCACCAGGTGGACGATGCCAGCCGCGGCTTTACTTTCCGCCCCGGCGCGCCGCTCGACATGCGCATGGGCTCCGACGCCTATGCTACGGCTGCGGATGTGTTGAACCAGGAAAACGAGGCGACGCTCACGGGTGTGTTCAAGGAATTCGGCGACGAACCGCGCGGGGCGAGACTTGCACGGGAGGTTGTCCGGCGTCGTGCCAACAAGCCGTTCGAAACGAGCGACGATTTCGTCGGCGCCATTCGAGCGGTGCTTGGCCCGCGAAGTGGCGCGCCCGAATTCGCTCGTCTCTTTCAGGCGCTGCGTATCGCCGTGAACAATGAGCTCATGGGACTGACCCACGCGCTGCCTGTGTTGCGCGACCGGTTGAATCCGGGCGGCACACTCGCGGTGATTGCCTATCACTCGGGAGAGGATCGCATCGTCAAGAACATGTTTCGCGACTGGAGCGCGGCTTGCGTGTGCCCGCCGAAGCATCCGGTCTGTACCTGTCGCGGACATCCCCTTGGAACGACGGTCACCCGTCGGGCGCTCACCGCGTCCGAGGACGAAGTACACCGCAATCCGCGCGCACGAAGCGCGCGACTTCGCGCATGGCAAAACGCCGAGTAGCCGCCAGGCGGCGGTCGGTCTTCGCGCTGGTGCTCGTTGGTTTCGTCTTGGTGACGACGGGCGTCATTGCACGGAGAGTTTTGGGCGTTCGCCAAGCGGGGGAGATTCGTGCCCTCCAGCGCAAACGCGATGCTCTCGTGGCGGAGCGTATTCGGCTGGAGTCGTCGATTCGCGAGGCATCGAGTCGCGCACGACTGCAGCCGATTGCCGAACAACGATTGAACATGCACATCCCCAAAGCCGAACAGCAGATCATTCTCCCGCGCCCCGCGGCCGGCGAAGCGCCTCGTGCCAAGCATGATTCGCTCTAGGCGAATCGGCCTGTCTCACGCAACGCTCGCGGTGTTCGCCCTCGCCATTCTGGTGAAGGCGGGCATGGTGCAGTTGGTGCACGGAAAGGATTGGCGCGCACGCGCCGAACGGCAGCAGGCGAGCGAGCGCGAAGTGCCGGCGCCGCGCGGTGAGATCCTCGACGCAACCCGGCGCGTGCTCGCGCAGAGTCGGGAAATGGTTCGGCTCGAGATTGCGCCGCGCGAGGTACAGGAGCCGGCCAAGCTCCGTCGCGCGTTGGCAAAGCTGGAGGTCGATCCGCAGTTGATTCGGCGCGCCGTAGATACTTCGTCGAAGTACTTGGTGTTGCCGGGTCGTTTTCTCGCTGTAGAAGCGGCGCCCGCGATGGCGCTTCGCGGTGTGCATTCGTACGCCACGATCATGCGCTCCTACGCAATCTCGCGCGGAGGGCAGGGTATCGTCGGGCACGTCGACGCCGACAACAAGCCAATCGACGGACTCGAGCTCTCGCTCGATTCCATTCTGCACGGCATTCCCGGCGCGACGACGATATACAAGGATCCGAAAGGTCAGAGCCACGAGTCGCCGATCGCTCCTGGCACCGCTCCCACCAAGGGAAGCAGCGTGGTCCTGACGATCAACGCCGATCTCCAGGAGATCGCCGAGAAATCGTTGGCCGACGCCATCTCGCGCATGGGTGCCGAGGGTGGTGACATCGTCATTCTCGATCCGAACGACGGCGAGATTCTGGCGATGGCGAGCCGTAGGCTCGATCCGAACCAGACGTCGATCACGGCGATCACCGAGCCGTTCGAGCCGGGATCGACGATGAAGCCGTTCATCGCTGCCGGGCTGCTGGATCGTGGCCGCGTCAGCGATCACGATTCAGTCGACACAGGGAACGGGATACTGCAGATCCCCGGTCGTGCGAATCCGATTCGCGACGAGCATCTCGTTGGTCGCGCGCCGCTGTCCGAAGTGCTCCGGTGGTCGAGTAACATCGGCATCGTGAAGTTTGCCGAACGTCTCTCGGCGCGCGAAGAGTTCGAGACGTTGCGTGACTTTGGATTCGGAACTCCCACGGGCATCCCGTACCCGACCGAGTCGCAGGGCATTCTACGCGCGCCGGTGAGTTGGTCGAACCAGTCGGGTCACTCGCTGGCGATGGGCTATGAGATTTCCGTGACGCCGCTGCAACTCGCCGCGGCGTACGCGCCGCTGGCAAACGGCGGCGAGCTTGTCGAGCCAACGCTGGTGAAAGAGATCATCGGACCGGACGGCACCGTGCGCTTCAAACACGAGCGTCGCGTCGTTCGCCGCGTGGTCGCGAAGCCTGTGGCTGACAAGGTTCGCCGGATGCTGCTCGACATCGTCGACGAAGGAACGGCACTGCAGGCAGCGCTCGACAACTACCGACTTGCCGGCAAGACTGGAACGCCGCGCGCCACGGTCAAAGGCCGGTACATTCAGGGCCGGTACAACCCGAACTTCGTCGGGCTCTTTCCGGGCGACAATCCGCAGTACGTCATCGTCGTGAAGCTCACCGCGCCACAGAGCTCGATCTTCGCCGCGAACACGGCCGCGCCGGTCAGCAAGGTGATTCTGCAGGCGGCGATCGCGGCGCGCGACGCAGCGCTCGATCGCTCGCGGCTTGCAACGAGCGTGGTTCCTACGCGTAAGCAGCTCGCCCAAGGCCCGCCTGTTCAGCAAGCAGGTGAGCCGCGCCAGGTTGCCGTCGCCCCGACGCGCGACGACTCGGCAGTCGAGAAAGCGAGCGCGCCGTACGTTGTGACACTGCCGTTGAAGCCAACGGCGCCGCCACCGCGCGTGGCGCGCGCCGTGCCCGATGTTCGCGGCCTCGATCTGCGTGGCGCAGTTCGCTCACTGCACAGCGCCGGCTTCCGCGTGCAACTCGCTCGCGCCGGCGGACCGCCGGCCACGAGCCCCGCCGCAGGCGAACTCGCCGCGACTGGCACTCTGATTCGATTGCATTTCGACTATTGATGCACGCCGACATCGATACGATCGCGCGCGCACTCGACGAGGCCAAACTTCTCGTCGAGCGCCGCGGCGCGCTTCCAAACTCCGTGGATGGCATCACCGACGATAGTCGTTCGGTGCGCCCTGGCTCGCTCTTCGTCGCCGTGCGCGGAACGGAGCGTGACGGCCACGACTATCTCGACGCTGCCGCGAAGTCTGGTGCGAGCGCCGCGATCGTTCAGGACGCGAGTCGCACGACGCTGCCAGCGCTCGTCGTCAACGACGGTCGTCGCGCGGCGGCCGTCGCCGCGGCGGCGGCGTACGGTTTCCCCGCGCGCGAACTGCAACTAGTGGGCGTCACCGGCACGAACGGAAAGACGACCACCGTCAATCTTCTACGCCACCTGCTCGGCGAAGTCGGTGCTCGAAGCGCCTCGATTGGAACGCTGGGCGTTCTCGTGGGAAGTGAAGGCACTCCGCTCGCCGGCGGCGGTGGCCTCACCACGCCTGGCCCGATCGAATTGCAGCGGATCTTTCGCGCGCTACGCGACGACGGCGTGCGACGGGTTGCGATGGAAGTGTCGTCGCACTCGTTGCATCAACGGCGCGTCGAGGGCGTGAATTTCGACGTCGCGGTGTTCACGAACTTCACGCGCGACCATCTCGACTATCACAAGACGATGGAGGAGTACTTCGCCGCAAAGGCGATGCTCATCGACCATCTGGTACCGCACGGCACGGTCGTGTCGAACCTCGACGATCCGGCGTGGAACGGCCTGCGCACCGAGCGACGCCGAGTGGCGTTCAGTGAGCGTGTGCCGACGGCCGAGGTGCACGCGGAGGATGTGCGGTTCAGTCCCCGCGGGAGTGAGTGGACGATTTGCCTCGGAAGTGAGCGAAGTGCAGTGCGCTTGCCGCTGATCGGCGACTTCAACGTGATCAACGCGCTCGGCACCGCCGCGGCGGCGTACGCACTTGGCCTGCCTGCGCAGCGAATTGCCGAGCGACTCTCGACGATGCCGCAGGTGCCAGGGCGGCTCGAGGTACTCAGCGACAACCCGGCCGTTCTGCGCGACTACGCGCATACTCCGGATGCGCTGGAGCGAGCGCTCGATGCAGTGCGTCCGTTCACGCCAGAGCGATTGATCGTCGTATTCGGTTGCGGCGGCGATCGAGATCGAGGAAAGCGGCCCGAGATGGGTGCGATCGCTGAATCGAGAGCGGATATTGCGATTATGACCAGCGATAATCCGCGTACGGAAGATCCCGAGCGAATCCTCGACGACATCGAAGCTGGAATGAAGCGCGACAATCACGAACGAATCGAAGATCGACGTGCTGCCATTGCCCGGGCGCTCGAGATTGCCACGCCACGGGATGTCGTGATTCTTGCGGGCAAGGGTCACGAGGACTATCAGATTCGCGGAACGACCAAACTGCCGTTCGATGAGAAGATCATCGTGGGCGAGATGATCGCCGAGCGCCAAGCGATGTCGGAGGGCGCGCGATGAGCACCGCGCATCCGAGCGTCGTGAAAACGAACTTCTGGACGATGGATCGCGTGGCGGCCGCGCTGTCGTCGCTTTCGCCTGTCAATCTGCCGCGGGGCGACCGCGTCTTTGGCCGCGTGTGGACCGACACGCGTACGATCGAACCTGGCGATCTCTTTCTCGCGCTCGTTGGCGAACGATTCGACGCCCACGATTTTCTCGCCAACGCCGTGGCCAAGGGTGCGTCTGGAGTTATCGTATCGCGCGCCGAGTCGGCAAAGCGCCTGGACGTTCCCGTATTCGAGGTCGACGACACGCTCGTGGCGCTCGGCGCGCTGGCGACCTTCCGTCGCCGCGCGCTGAACATTCCGGTTGTCGGCGTTGTGGGCACGAATGGAAAGACGAGCACCAAAGAGTTGATCAAGGCCGCGCTCGCGAGCGTCCTCGAGGTTCATGCGACGAGCGGGAACCTGAACAACCTGATTGGCGTTCCGCTCACGTTGCTCGCGATGCCCGATTCGGCTGACGTGGCCGTGATCGAAATGGGAACGAACCAGCCCGGCGAAGTCGCGCGGTTGCGCGCCATCGTCGAGCCGAACATCACGGTCGTGACGTCGATCGCCGAGGAGCACCTCGAAGGGCTCGGCGATTTGGCTGGCGTGATGCGCGAGGAGCTTTCGGCGGCCGATGGCGTTCCGGTGACGATCGTTCCGGCGTCGCAGCCCGAAGTGGTCGACGCGGCGAACGCACGTGCGACGCGCGTGATCTCGGCGGGCGTGGACGCGGGTGATGTACGGCCGAGCGCCTGGTCGATCGACGCTGACGGTCGCGGCCGGCTGACGGTGCAGGGCGTCGAGGCACATCTCCCGGTTCGGGGCGCGCACAATCTGCGCAATGCGATGCTCGCGTTCGCGGTAGCGCAGGAGCTTGGTGTGTCAGCGGGCGATGCGGCGCGCGGAATCGACGCAATGGTTCCGCCGCCGATGCGCGTGAATTGGGAGCAGCACGGCGCAGCGACGCTGATCAACGATGCCTATAATTCCAATCCCGGTTCGGCGCGCGCGGCGATCGAATTGCTTCGTCACGCAGGCGTGGGACGTCAGCGAGTCGCCGTATTAGCCACGATGCTCGAGTTGGGGCCGACCACGCCGCAGCTGCACGACGACGTTGCGCGCGACGCGATGTCTGGCGGAATCGAGCTGGTCGGCGCGCTCGGCGAATTCGCGGCTGCACTTGGGCGTATCGCTCCGGGTGATCCGCGCGTCATAACGGCTGACGATGTCGACGGGCTCTGGCATTCATTGTCATCGCGCCTCGCCCCGGATGCTGTCATCCTTCTGAAGGGATCGCGGGGGATGCGTCTGGAACGGCTCGTCGAACCGATCGCGCGCTGGGCAAAGGAACACGCCGAGTCCTGAACCTCACAATTCGTGCTTCATCATTTTCTCGTTCCGCTCGCCAAGCAGTTTCGCGTCCTGAACGTCTTTACCTACATCTCGTTTCGGGCGGTGGGAGCGGCGGTTACGGCGCTCCTTCTGTCGTTCATCGTGGGGCCGATCATTCTTCGCGCATTGAAGAATCAGTCGGTCAACCAGGTCGTGCGCGAAGGCACGCCGACGTCGCACGCAGGCAAGGGCACGACGCCAACGATGGGCGGGCTGATCATTCTCAACAGTTCGCTAATCTCGGTCATTCTGTGGGGACGATTCAGTCTCAGTCATCCCTATTTGTTGATAGCCATATTTGTGACGTTATGGATGGGCGTGATCGGCCTGCTCGACGATTGGCTCAAGCTGCGACAGAAAGCGCGCGGCGAAAAGAATCGCGGATTGGTCGAGCGATACAAGTTGATTGGGCAGGTGACCGCGGGGTTGGCGCTCGGCTGGTATCTGCTTCGTGATCCGCTGTCGCCCAATCTGCCGGCCGCGTCGACCACACTTCCGTTCTTCAAGTACTATGTCGTCACGGCCATGGCCGGCTTCTCGTGGGTGTTCATCATTTTCTGGACATTCATTCTCACCGGTACGAGCAACGCGGTGAACATCACCGACGGCTTGGATGGACTGGCGACAGGATTGTCGGCGATCGCGTTTGGCACGTTTGCCATCTTCTCGTACATCATTGGTCGCGTCGACCTCAGTAAGTACCTCGGCATCTTCTATCTGCAGGACTCGGGTGAGTTGACCATCTTCTGTCTGGCGATGGTCGGCGCGTTGATAGGATTTCTCTGGTACAACACGCACCCCGCCCAGGTCTTCATGGGCGACACCGGCGCACTCGCGCTCGGCGGCGGGTTGGGCGTCGTCGCGATTCTGCTCAAGTCGGAATTCGTTCTCGCATTTGTGGGCGCCGTGTTCGTGGCCGAAATGCTCTCCGTGATCCTTCAGCGGTCCGTATTCAAGTACCGGCTGAAGCGAAGGGGGCGACCGTTTGCGGAAGCGAACCGTGTCTTTCGCCGAGCGCCGCTCCATCACCACTTCGAGGAATTGGGGTGGAAAGAGTCGCAAGTCGTGGTTCGGTTCTGGATCATTGGAATTCTGTGCGCGTTCTTTGCGCTGAGCACATTGAAGCTTCGTTAGAAGCATGGCGCGTTTTTCGGAATTGGCGATGCGACCAGAGTGGCTTGAAGGCGAAATAGCGGTGGTGGGGTTGGCGCGAAGCGGACGTTCAGCCGCTCGGCTGCTCGCACGCGCCGGTGAGCGGATCTACGCGTCGGACTTCGGCACATCGCCGGAGTTGGAGGCGACCGCGGCCGAGTTGAGGGCCGACGACATTGCGGTGGATTTAGGTGGACACGACCTCGAGCGCATTGCCCGAGCGTCGCTGGTCGTCGCGAGTCCGGGTGTTCCGCCCGACGCGCCGCCTTTCGTTGCGGCGAGGAAGGCCGGCGTGGACATCGTGAGCGAGATCGAGATCGGGCTGCGTTTCTTGCCCGAGCTCGCCTACATCGCCATCACGGGCACGAACGGCAAAACGACCACCACCGCCCTGATCGGCCATCTGCTGAAGAGCCTCGGGCGCCTGGCATCGACGGCGGGCAACATCGGCACGCCACTCACGGAGCTTGCGCTGTCGGCGACACCGCCCGCCTGGGTTGCTCTCGAGGTGTCGTCGTTTCAGCTGCACGACACGCCGAGCATCAATCCGCGCACAGGCGTGCTGACGAATCTGTCGGCGAATCATCTGGACCGATACAACAGCGTCGAGGAGTATTTCGGCGATAAGGCGCTCCTCTTTCAGAACGCCGGACCGGGATCGCACTGGGTCACGAATCTCGACGACGACGCCGTTCAAGACATGACGCGTGGTCTCGCGGGAGTGACTTGCCGTTTTTCGGTGAAGCAGCGCTCCGACGCGTTTTTCGACCGCGATTCAGGAATGCTCACGGTGCTCGGCAAACCGCTGATTCACCGAGACCAACTGTCTTTGCTCGGCGACCATAACGTGGCCAACGCGCTCGCCGCGGCGCTCGCCGTCATGGTCTCCGACCGCGAGCACACGACGCCGCGAAGCGTCGAGTTGATCGGCCGAGGGCTGGCATCGTTCTCGGCGCTCGAGCATCGCATCGAGACCGTGGGCACGTTCGACGGCGTCACGTGGATCAACGATTCGAAGTCGACGAACGTCGCGTCCACGCTCGTCGCGCTGAAGGGCATGACTCGCCCGACGGTGCTCCTGCTAGGTGGCAAGCACAAAGGCGAACCGTACACCGACCTTGGACCGGAGCTTCAGCGGACAGGTCGTGCGGTAATCGCGTACGGGGAAGCGGCTCCGCTCATCGAGCAAGATCTGGCTGGAGTCGTTCCGCTCACGCGACTCGGATCGTCGTTCGAAGAAGTCATTTCTACGGCGCACGAGCTCGCTCACGACGGCGACGTCGTTTTGCTTTCGCCGGCGTGTTCGAGTTACGACATGTTCGACAACTACGAACAGCGGGGAGCCGTGTTCAAGCAGCTCGCGTCCAGCGCGCACGCCGGTAAATGAAGATGGCCGTCGACGAACGGAAGGCGACGAATCGCGGCGCGGCCGTCGTGGCCGATGTCCGAGAGCGTTGGCGCATGGGCCCCGAGGCCCGCGGCCTCATGCTCGTGAGTGCTGTGCTCACGGCGTTCGGGCTGGCAGTGTTGTACAGCGCCAGCGCGTTCGTGGCCGATCACGATCACCATCAGAGCTACTACTTCCTGGTCAAGCAACTCGGCGGTGTGGGCGCCGGGATGATCGCTTTCGCCGTCGCGGCAAAGTTCGATGCCGAAAAGCTGCACAAATGGGCGTGGCACATCATGTGGTTCACGATCGCGACCATGGCCGCCGTGCTCATATTGCCTGGCTCGATCGCGCCAACCATTCACGGCTCGAAGCGATTCCTGTTCGGCGCCTCCTTCCAACCGTCGGAGTTCGGAAAGCTGGGCGTGGTCGTGTGGGTGTCGATGCTGATCATCAAGAAGGGCGACGCTCTGCGGCGACTGACCAAGGGCCTGGTGCCATTCCTGGTCGTGATTGGCCTGCTAGATGTGCTGGCCGCGCTGGAGCCCGACCTCTCGGTGGCCATGCTTTACACATTGCTCATGGCCCTGCTGCTGTTCGCCGGCGGCGCGCGGATGAGTCACTTCATCGCGCTCGGTGCAATGTGCCTTCCGGTAATGTTTTCGAAGATCGAGAAGTGGCGGTACGCACTGTCGCGCCTCACTGCATTCTTGCATCCAGGAAGCGCGCCAGACGCCGTGAGCTATCAACTGCGTCAGTCGCTCATCGCCGTCGGGTCGGGCGGATGGTTCGGCCGAGGCTTCGGAAAGGGAATGCAGCAAGCCTACTTCGTTCCGTTCCCGTACAGCGACTTCGTGGCCAGCAATATCGGGGAGGAGTGGGGCTACGTCGGAATCGCGGGACTGACGCTCGCCTTTGCGGCGTATGCGCTGCTCGGATTTCGCATCGCACGTCAGGCGCGTACGCCCTTTCTGCAACTCGTCGCTGTGGGGCTCACCTTCACGACCGTGCTGACGGCCTTCTTGCACATCGGAGTGGTGATTGGTCTGCTGCCCACGACGGGTCTCACGCTGCCGTTCATTTCATACGGCCGATCGAACCTCGTGCTTACGATGCTGTTCACCGGAATTCTCGTGAACATCGGTAGTGAGCGTGAACGCGTCGTCGGGAGTTCGGCCACCGATCCCCTCGCGGTCGCGGCCTGAGCGCCGGGGCGCTCGCTCAGCATGACGCGAATCATCTTTGCGGGCGGCGGGACGGGTGGCCACCTGTATCCGGGCATTGCGATCGCACGCGCGCTCGTTCGCGCGCGTCCGTCGGTCCAGCCGTTTTTTGTCGGTGCCCGCCGAGGTATCGAGCGTGACGTGCTGCCGACCACGGAATTCCCGCACGTGTTGCTCGACTTGCATCCGCTGTATCGCTCGGCCGTCTGGAATAATTGGAAGACGATTGTCGGCGCAGTGGGTGCGTGGCGACAGATCGGTCGACTCGTGCACCAGGAGAGACCGTCAGTCGTTGTGGGAACCGGCGGCTACGCTGCGGGGATGATGCAGGCGTACGCCGTGGCACACCGCATTCCGCTCGTGCAGCAGGTGGGCGACAGCTTTCCCGGCCTCACGGCGCGCGGATTCAGCCGCTGGTCTCGCGAGATTTATCTAAACTTTCCCGAAGCAGCAGCAGCACTGAAGGAGCACCACCCTGGATCGCTCGTCGATACAGGCGCGCCGATTGAGCCGCCGCCGTCGCCGCGCCCGGACCGTCGTGCTGCACGGCGTGCCTGGGGATTTGCCGAAGACGGTGGCCACGTTCTTCTGATCTACGGCGGAAGTCAGGGGTCGCTAGCCATCAATCGTGTCGTTGCCGAATGGATCGGTCGCGGGTTGCCCAGTGGCTTGAACGTGATCTGGGGAACCGGACGATCTACCTACGAGCAGTTCAAACATCTCGAAGCGCCGGGCGTTCGTGTGCGCGCGTATCTGTCGCCAATCGCAGACGCGTACGCTGCGACCGACCTCGCCCTATCGCGAGCTGGTGCGATGACCACCGCCGAGCTGTTCGCCTGGAATATTCCGGCGGTGTTGGTGCCGCTGCCAACAGCCGCCGCGGATCATCAGACGACGAACGCTGTGACGCTCGAGCGCGCCGGTGCCGCGGTGAACATTCCGCAGTCGCAATTCTCCGTTGACCGTCTCGACGCAACCCTGCGGCAATTCCTCATCGACGACGCAGCGCTCACGCGCCTGAGCGCGGGCGCCGCCGCGCGCGCGCGGCCTGATGCTGCCGCCGACATCGCACGACGAATTCTGGCCCTGGTCGATTCGGTGTGAGTAGGGTTAGACCAAAAACCCTAAACCTCACGCAATTCTTTTAGTTTAACGCATGGCCCTTCTCGACTCGAGCGACGCGCGCCCGGTCCATTTCGTAGGCATCGCTGGCGCTGGAATGAGCGCGTTGGCGCAGCTCTTTCTCGGGCGCGGCGTGCCGGTCACCGGTTGCGACGCGAACCCGTCGTCGGCGCAGGATCTTTTGCGACTCGGGGTGGTGGTGACGCCGCACGATCCGATTCACGTGGACAGTGCGCGCGCACTCGTCGTGACGTCGGCAATGCCAAAGGATCACCCAGAGCTCGTGCGCGCACGAGAGCTCGGCGTGCCGGTGATTCGCCGCGCCGAGGCGCTGGGTGAAGTAACCGCAGGTCGTGAACTCATTGGCATTGCCGGCACGCACGGTAAGACGACGACGACGGTGATGACGACGATCGCCCTCGCTGCCGCGGGCCGCGATCCCACGGCGCTCGTTGGCGGGCGCGTGAGTGCGTGGGAAGGGAATCTGCACTCGGGCGGCGATCGCCTGTACGTCGTAGAAGCTGACGAATACGACCGCTCCTTTCTCGCGCTGTCGCCAACTGTCGCCGTGGTCAACAACATCGAAGCCGACCACCTCGACATCTACGCAGATCTCGCCGATATCAAGCGCGCGTTCGCGCAGTTCGTTCGCGGTGCACGAAGCATCGTGCTCTGCGCCGATGACGCGGGCGCGAACAGTCTGTTGACGCCAAGCAGCACGGAAGTGCTTCGCTTCGGCATTGAGTCGCCTGATGCGCGCGTGGTCGCGAAGAATCTCGAATTGTCGCCAGGCGGCTCCCGCTTCCGAGTCGTGTTCGACGACGAAGATCTCGGCGAGGTTCGGCTGCAGATTCCGGGACGCCACAACGTGCTGAATGCACTGGCGGCCCTCTCGAGCGGATTGGCGCTCGGCGCAAAGGTGTCAGATATGGCGGCCGGATTGGCGATGTACGCAGGCGTGGAGCGACGCTTTCAGCGACTTGGCGAGGCGCGCGGCATCGTGGTGGTCGACGACTACGCCCACAACCCCGGCAAGGTTGCCGCCGCGTTGGCCACGGCGCGCGTCGCGTATCCGGACCGCAGGCTCGTCGTGGCGTTTCAGCCGCATCTGTTCACCCGCACACGCGACTTCGCGCGCGAGTTCGGCGCATCGCTGGCCGAAGCCGATTCGGTCTTTCTGGCCGAGATCTATCCGGCGCGTGAGCAGCCGATCGCGGGCGTTACGTCGGGGCTTGTGGCGGACGCCCTCGTGGCCGCGGGCGGTACACTCTCGTGGCGTGGAGAGCGCGGGCGACTCGCCGACGCGCTGGCGTCGTCGGTGCGCGCGGGCGACGTCGTGCTGACGGTTGGCGCTGGCGACATTACCAAGACTGGGCCAGAGCTGCTCGATCGACTCGCGGCAAGCGGGAAGAAGGACACGGGAAGTGGCTGAAGAGCGTGACGGGGGCGATGACGGCGAAGCGCGCGACGGCGGGGAGGTCGGCGTCCGGCCGCCGCGTCGCTCGCCGTGGATGTTCTGGCTTGCCGGCGTAATCGTGCTCGTCGTGCTCGCGTCACCGCTATGGGGTCCGGCGGTCATGCGACGCATGGCGTTCTTTCGAGTTCATCGAGTCGAGATTCTTGGAGCGCATTATGTTGCGCCCGGTGACATTCTCACCCGCTTGCACGTCGATACGTTGGCTTCGGTCTGGGATCCGACGAAACCACTGGTCGCGCGCATCGCCACCCATCCAGAAATTCAGAGTGCAGTCGTTCGTCGCAAGCTTCCCGGAACTCTCGTCATCGAGGTCGTGGAGCGAGTGCCTGTCGCGCTGGTTCCGGCGGCGGGCGGTTTTCGCGTTTACGACCAACGAGGCGTGTCGCTACCAATCGACCCGGCTCGCACTGGAGTCGACGCACCAGTGTTGATGCAAGCCGACGCGCGGCTGCTTCGTTTACTCGGCGCGATGCGTGATCGAATGCCTGCGTTCTACTCGCGCGTCAGCGAGATTCGTCGTGTTGGGAAAGATGAGCTCGTGCTGCAGTTGCAGACGCTGCCCGTGCGCGCCATGCAAGACGTAACGTTGGAACGCCTCGCCGAAATCGAACCCGTAGAAGGCGATCTGGCGCGCAAGCAAGTGCGCGTTGCCGAGATCGATCTTCGCTATCGTGACCAAGTGATCGCCAGACTCCCATGATTGCTATTCGCTTCGGCGCTTCGCACCTACGCTCGGAATTCCGCCGATCAGAACTCCTATGAATCCGGAACGCCTCGTCGCGGGGCTCGACATCGGGTCCGCGAAGACGACCGCCATCATCGCCGAGGTCCACGGCGATCTTCCGAAGCATCCGACGATCAAAGTTCTCGGTGTCGGCCAGGCACGCACCACCGGAATGCGGCGTGGTGTCGTGTCGGACATCGAAGAAACGACGCGCTCGATCCGCAAGGCGATGCAGGACGCCGAGCGCATGGCGGGTGCGCAGGTTCAGGAAGTGTATACGGGCATTGCCGGCGAGCACGTGCAGGCGATGATCAGCAAGGGCATCGTGGCGGTGAGCCACGACGAGATCAACAAGTCCGACGTCGACCGTGCGAACGAAGTGGCGCGTGCGCAGGCGATTCCTCAGGATCGTGAGCTGCTGCATGCGATCCCGCAGGAGTACACGGTCGACAAGAACATGGGGATTCGCGATCCGATCGGTATGAGCGGTACGCGCCTCGAGACGGAGATGTACCTCGTCACGATCGGCAGCTCCCCGGCGATCAATCTGCGGAAGTCAGTCGAGCGCGCGGGGTACAAGGTGCGCGAGCTCGTGCTGGAGCCGTTGGCGAGCGCCCTGGCGACGCTCACGGAAGACGAGAAAGAGCTCGGCGTCGCGCTCGTGGAAATGGGCGCCGGCACGACGGACCTCGCCGTGTTCCACGAGGGAAAGATCCGCCACCTCGGCACAATTGCTTTCGGTGGGAACAATGTCACGAGTGACATCGTTCACGGCTTGGGCGTGACGCAGGCCGACGCAGAACGCCTGAAAGAGCGGTACGGATGCGCGTACGAACCGCTGGTCGATCCGTCTGACGTGATTCAGCTACCGAGCACCGTGGCCCAGGGGGATCGTCAGATTCCTCGAGAACTGCTGGCGCACATCATCCATCAGCGGATGGACGAGATATTCGATCTCGTGCAGCGCGACGTGTCGGCGGCGGGATTCGCGGGAAAGCTGAGCGCCGGTGTTGTGCTCACGGGCGGCGCGGCGGCGATGCAGGGCTCCGCGGAACTTGCGAGCAACGTTTTCGGTACTGGTGTTCGGGTCGGTATCCCGTCGGAGAACATCGGCGGTCTCGTGGATTCCGTGGAGGCGCCGCGCTTTGCGACAGTCGTGGGCCTGGCCCAGTACGGGGCGAATCGCGTGGCGTTGGGCGGGGCGGCAGTGAGTGCTGGGCGCCGCGTTTCGATCAGCGGCGGTGGAATGGAGAAGATGGTGGCGCGAATCAAGTTCTGGTTACAAGACTTCTTCTAGGCCGCGGTCGCAGTCGATGCGGTTTAGTTCGCATCAATTTTCTTTCACGCCTCTAGAGATTGTGGAAAAATACGACGTGATTTTTCCTTGTCTCCATCGTCTGAAAAAGGGGTAGTGGCAACGCCAGAAAGCGTTATATTGCCCGAGCATTTTCGAGAAGGCTGGCCCGGCGCCCATTGACCTTCCCATCGAGTTTTGCGCCGCTGTAGGATCCCTTCCCGCTGTTCGATCACATCACTCCGAAGTCCGGACCGTTCTCAATGATTTTCGAGTTCGAAGAGAGCGCGACCCAGAACGCCCGCATGAAGGTCGTGGGCGTCGGTGGTGGCGGCGGTAACGCCGTCAACCGCATGATCGACGAGCACCTCGAAGGGGTCGAGTTCATCTCGATCAACACTGACGCGCAGGCGCTCCTGACGTCCAAGTCGGACGTGAAGGTGCAAATCGGAAAGAAGCTCACTCGCGGACTTGGCGCGGGAGCTCGTCCGGAGATTGGGCGTCAGGCGATCGAGGAGAACCGCGATGAGGTCAGCCGAGCGCTGGTCACGGCGGACCTCGTCTTCATCACGTGCGGTATGGGCGGCGGCACCGGCACTGGAGCCGCGCCGGTCATCGCCGAGCTCGCGCGCGAAGCCGGTGCGCTCACGGTCGGCATCGTCACCAAGCCGTTCCTGTTCGAAGGCCGCAAGCGTATGCGTCAGGCGGAAGAGGGCATTGCCGCCATGCGCAAGAACGTCGACACGATGATCGTCGTGCCGAACGAGCGCCTGCTTGCCGTCGTTGGTAAGGGCATTCCGTTCCAAGACGCGCTCAAGAAGGCGGACGAAGTCCTGCTGCACGCCACGCAGGGTATCTCGTCGCTTATCAGCGTGACCGGTCTCGTGAACGTCGACTTTGCCGACGTCCGCACCGTCATGCAGGCGGGCGGATCCGCGCTCATGGGCACTGGCATCGGCCGCGGTGAGAATCGCGCCATGGAAGCCGCCCAGCAGGCGATTGCGTCGCCGCTGCTCGACAACGTCAGCATTTCCGGCGCGTCGGGCGTGCTCGTGAACATCACGGGCGGTGCCGACCTCACGCTCGGTGAAGTGCACCAGATCAACGAGATCATCCACGACGCCGTCGGCGACGACGCAGAAATCATCTTCGGCGCGGTGCACGAGCCGGCCATGCAGGGAGAGATTCGCGTCACCGTCATCGCAACTGGCTTCGATCGCGCGCTGTCCACCGGCGGATCGTCGTCGAACAGCGCTGCCGCGAATTCGGATGCTCATGGTGGTGTCGCGCTGCCCAAAGGCTCGCCCGTCATCCCGTTCCCTGGCAATCGCCCAACGCGGGTGTCTGGAACGACGCCAGCGCGTACGGATGCGCCGCGTACTCCACGCCCAGGCCCTGAGAAGGGATCGCAGGATCTGAGCGACATGGAGATTCCGACGTTCATCCGGAGACAGATGGATTGAAGGTCGGCTTCGTCCGAATTGCCCTGTATTCCCTAGTCGCGCTGGCCCTGGCCGGCGCGCTTCGCTTTACCCCCCAGCTTCCCGAACCAGATCGTAAGCCCGCTGAGGTCCTCGTAGCGCAGGCCGCCACGCCAACGTGGAAGCTGCATTTCGATACGCTCGGCCGCGGTGAGTCGCTTCGTTCATTGCTGCGCCGCGGTGGACTGGACGACACCTCGGCGACGCGCGCCCTTCAGGCCGCGACCTCGCTCGATCAGCGACGCATTCCTGCTGGGATGCCGGTAACGATTCGATCGCAGGCGTCGGATTCGATGCCGTCCGAGGTAACCCTCCAACTCTCGATCGACAGGTTGCTGCGACTTCGCCGAACCGGCGACGCGTGGACTGGCGAGGAAGAGCGACTGCCGTGGACGACCGACACGATCATCGTCGGCGGAACCATCGCATCGAATCTGTACGCCGCGATGGATGCCAGCGCCAAGGATCAACTCCCGGTTGGAGCTCGTCAGCAGCTGGCCTGGTCGCTTGCCGACGTCTACGAGTATCGCGTCGACATGAGCCGAGATCTTCAGGCCGGTGACGCATTCAAAGTCGTGGCTGAGCGGTCCGTGGCCCCCACGGGCGCGATGCGAATCGGAAAGATCATCGCGGCGACGTTCAACTTGTCCGGGAGCAAGATCGACGTCGTGCACTTCGCCAGCGATGCCGTGAGCGGCGAGTACTTCGATCAGAACGGCAAGTCGATGCGCGCGTCGTTCCTGCGCGCTCCGCTCGAGTTTCGTCGCATATCGAGCATCTTCGGCAAGCGCGAGCATCCCATCCTTGGCGGATGGCGGCAGCACAAGGGAACCGACTACGCGGCCGCGACCGGCACGCCGGTTCGGGCGATTGGCGACGGAGTCGTGACCCGAGCTGGGTGGGGAAGCGGCTACGGCAACGTGCTCGAGATTCGCCATCGCAACGGGTTCGTCACGCGGTACGGTCATCTCAGCCGTTTCGGCTCGGGCGTTCGCGTTGGCTCACACGTCACGATCGGTCAGACGGTTGCGTTCGTCGGCAGCACTGGGCTGGCTACCGGGCCGCACCTTCACTTCGAAGTGCTGGTCAACGGCGAGCAGCGAGACCCGCGTGTCGCACTCAAGCAGACGGGCGGCGAGCCGGTGCCCGATTCGGAACGGGCGAGCTTTACACAATTGCGCGATCGCCTGCTCGCGTCGCTCGACACTCCGGTGACGGGCGTGACCAAGCTCGCGCAGCACTGACCGGCTAGCTTACGGCGCATGTCGCCCTGGCTCCTCGCGGTCCTCGCGGGCTTAATCGTCGCGTTGGTGCAGTATGGTTGGCGGGATCTGCGCACCGGATGGGGTGCTCTCCCCGCGGCGCTCCTGCGCTTTGGTGCGATCACTCTCATCGTCGCACTGCTCCTCGACGCCCCTGCGGCGCGTGCGCATCCTGTGGCCAATTGGGTGGCGCTCGACGCGTCGGCCAGCATGGCGCGCGGCGACACGCTTCTCTGGAAGGCCGCTCGCGATTCAGTTCGCGCGACGAACGCCGAATCGACCTTCGTGTTCGGCGATTCAGCGCGGCGTGGCGATACCGTCACAGTCCCGCGCGATCTGTCGTCGCTGCTGCGACCCGTGGTCGAGCGCGCGCTTGGCGCGGGACACCCGCTCACGGTCGTCACCGACGGTGAGCTCGACGATCCGGACGCGGCGCGAAATCTTCCCGCCGGATCTCGAATCGTCGTGCTGGCGCATCCTCCGCGCCGTGATGTAGCCCTATCCACCATCGACGTGCCGCGCGCGGTCGTGAGCGGCGACACGGTCGAAGTTCGCGTTGGGGTCGTGGCGGGCAATGGCGGTGGTCGCGCTGGAACATTGACGCTGACGCTCGACGGCAAGCCGGTCGCGACGTCGCCGGTCGAGTCGCTGCCACCGTTCGGTGAACGCACCGTGGCGATTCGGTCAAAGCTCGAAGGCGCTGCAGGCCCCGCTGTGCTCCGCGCGGTCGTATCGTCTGCCGACGACGCCGAACCACGCAACGACACGCTGTCCGCGGCGCTCGATCTGTCGCGCGCTGCAAGCGCGGTCTTCGTGTCGACGTCGCCCGATTTCGACGCTCGCTATTCGCTCGCCGTACTTCGCGGCGCGCTCGGCATTCCAACGCGCGGGTTTTTTCGCGTAGCTCCGGGGGAGTGGCGGGTCGAAGGAGCGCTCACGCCCATAGCCGAGGCAGAAGTCCGGCAGGCGGTGCGTGACGCGCCGGTTGCGATCATCCACGGCGACACGGCGGCGTTTGGTGCGCCGCGCACCGTGACGCTTGGTCCGCTCGCGCTCATCGTCACGACGGGGACTGATGGAGAGTGGTACGCATCTGCGGCGCCGCCGTCGCCGCTGTCGCCTGCGCTCTCTGGATTCATCTGGGACAGCCTGCCGCCGGTGGCGGTTGCGACGAACAGCCCGAAGGGCACGTGGACCGCGCTGGAAGCGCGTCGTGGCCGGAGCGACGAGCGCCGACCGATCGTGGTCGGGAGCGATGAACCGCGCCGGGTGGCGATCGTCGGCGCGTCTCGACTCTGGCGCTGGCGCTTTCGCGGTGGCGTGGCCTCGGACGCATTCACGGCGCTGTGGGGTAGCATCTTTGACTGGTTGGCGGCCGAGCGTGCCGATCGGCGCGCTGCTGTCCCAGACGAACGTCTAGTGCGCGCCGGCGACCCAGTCCGTTGGCGTCGCGGCACGGCGACGGATTCCATCGTTGCCGTCGCGTTGAAACAGCGTGGCGCAACGCGCGTGGATTCGCTGACGCTCCACTTCGGCCCCGGCGCCAACATCGTGGAAACGCCGCCGCTCGCTCCGGGGATCTACGAAGCGGCAACGCGCGGCGGAACGGCGCTCCTCGCGGTGAACGCGTCGCGCGAGTGGCTGCCTCGCGCTCCACGCGTCACCAAGGGTGCGGTGCGCGGCGCAATCTCGGCCGATACGGTTCCGCTGCTGCGGAATTTCGGTTGGGCATATGCGTTGGTGATCTTGATGCTGTGCGCCGAATGGATTCTGCGGCGCAGAAAAGGAATGCGATGATTCGGTTGAAGGGGGAGGGCAATGCGGTTACTGCGTAAATCGGGCGACGTTCCGAAACGGTCGCTGTGGCAGCGTGTCAAAGACATCGCGCTCATGGACGTCGCGGTGTTGGCGCGCGGCGGTGTGTCCGCGGGCTCGCTCGAAAATCTCGAGCAGGTGCTGCTCGAGGCGGACTTTGGAGTTCCGGTAACGCTGCGTCTTGTCGAAGAAGTGGAACGCCGTGCGCAGCGTGGACTGATCAAGACGCAGCCAGAGTTCCAGCGTGCGCTCGCTGAGGGCATCGACGCGGCGTTGCGCGGCGGCAACAGCAATCCTCGACTCAATACCGCGCCGACCACACCGATGGTGATCCTCGTCATCGGTGTGAATGGAGCGGGCAAGACGACGTTCATTGGCAAGCTGAGTGCTCGACTTCGCGCGGAGAAGCGTCGCGTGATGGTCGCCGCCGGTGACACGTTCCGCGCCGGCGCGATCGATCAGCTTCGCGTGTGGGCAGAGCGAACGGGGGCCGAGTTTATCGGCGGCACCGCGGGCGGCGATCCGGCGTCTGTAGCCTTTGATGCTATCGATGCAGCCGTTGCCCGCAGGGTCGACGTCCTCATTGTCGACACGGCAGGACGCCTGCACACAAGCGAAGGGCTGATGGACGAGTTGAAGAAAGTCGCTCGTGTCATCACCAAGCGATTGCCGGGCGCACCGCACGAAACGCTGCTGGTGCTCGACGGCACGATTGGGCAGAACGCCGTCCAGCAGGCCAAGACGTTCGCGGCGGCAGTTCCGATCACAGGACTGGTCGTCACGAAGCTCGATGGGACCGCACGCGGCGGTGTCGTGGTCGCGGTCCACGAGGCGATCGATGCTCCAGTGAAGTTCCTGGGCACTGGCGAAAGCGCGGCCGATCTTGCTCCCTTCGACCCGACGGAGTTCGCGCGGGAGCTGATGAGCGACGAGTGACGGATCGCGCGCGCCCGCAGCGCCTGTATCTCGACACCCCGGTCACCTACCTCAAAGGCGTCGGACCGGTTCGCGCCGAGGCGTTGCGGCGGCTTGGGATCATCACCGCGGGCGATCTGCTATTCCACGTCCCGCATCGATACGAAGACGCCAGCACCGTGGCGCCGATCAAGTCGCTCGAGCCGGGCATGCAGGGCACCGTCATCGGGACCGTCATCTCGAAGGGCGTGATCCCGACGCGCAAAGGCCTGCGGATCTTCCAGGCCGTGCTCCGTGACGAAACTGGCATGATAGAAGTATCATGGCCGGGCCAGCCGTTCCTCGATCGCACCATTGAGAAGGGCGACGTGCTGCTCGTGACGGGCAACGTGCGCTTCTTTCACGGCCGACAGCTGCAGCCGCGCGAGTTCGTCAATCTCGGCGACGACGAGACCGGAACAGCGCAGGGCCGGGTGCTGTCGGTCTATCCGGCGACGGAAGGGCTGTCATTCAAGCTGATCCGCTCGATCATCGACAGCCATCTCGATACGCTGCTCGATCAGCTCGTCGAGTACTTGCCGGCGGACGTGTTGCGCACCGCCGGCGTGCCGGGAATCGCGGCTGCGCTTCGCATGGTGCATCGACCGTCGTCGATTGCCGAGGCGATGACGGGTCGGTCGCGGCTTGCGTTCGAGGAGCTCTTCTTCGTTCAGCTGCTGCACCAGCGAGCCAAGGAACTCGCCCGAGCGCCGCGCGCGGGGATTCGCTTCACCAACAAGCGCGAGCTCACGACGAAGCTTCGCGAGTCATTGCCCTTTCAGCTCACGGGCGCGCAGGTGCGCGCCACGCGCGAGATCGTGGCGGACATGGCGAGCGACAAGCGCATGCAACGTCTGCTGCAGGGAGACGTCGGCAGCGGCAAGACCATTGTCGCACTGTTTGCGGCGCTGCTCGCGATCGAGAACGGCTACCAGGCCGCTATCATGGTGCCGACGGAGCTCCTCGCGGAACAGCACACGCGAACGATGAAGGGCCTGCTTGCGCCGCTCGGCATCGAGCCGATTCTGCTCACGGGAAGCTTGCCGTCGCGCGAGCGAAAGGCCATTGCCGCGCGGCTCGCGACGGGCGAGCCGGTGCTGGTCGTCGGCACGCATGCGCTCGTGCAGGAGGCGACATCGTTTGCTCGTCTCGGATTCGTGGCGATCGACGAACAGCATCGCTTTGGCGTCGAGCAGCGCAAGGCACTCGCGGCAAAGGGTGAATCGCCCGATGTGTTGTTGATGTCGGCCACGCCCATTCCGCGATCGCTGGCGCTTACTCTGTACGGCGATCTGGATCTGAGCATGCTCGACGAACGGCCGCCGGGTCGCCAGCCGATCGCCACTGCGTTGCGCAAAGAATCGGGGCGTGGTCGTGTGATGGAATTCATCGATCGTCAGCTCGAGGCCGGCCGTCAGGCGTATGTCGTCTATCCCGTCATCGAGGAGTCGGAAAAGACCGACCTCAAAGCGGCAACGACGATGTTCGAGATGCTCAAGACCGGACCGTTTGCTGCGCGGCGGCTTGCGTTGCTACACGGACGCATCCCATCGGACGAGCGCGACGACACCATGCGTCGCTTCCGCGATCGCGAGATCGATCTGCTCGTTGCCACGACGGTGATCGAGGTTGGGATCGATGTCGCGAATGCGACCGTGATGCTGATCGAACATCCCGAGCGTTTCGGACTGTCGCAGCTTCATCAGCTGCGAGGACGCGTGGGTCGCGGTGCCGACGAGTCGTACTGCATTCTCCTTGGAGACGTGAGTCCCGAGGCGGCCGATCGGCTCAGCGTCTTTACGCGAACCGAAGACGGCTTCGAGATCGCTCGCGAGGATTTACGAATTCGCGGAATGGGCGATCTGTTCGGCGAACGGCAGAGTGGCGTGCCGACGTTCCGCATCGCCGATCCACTGCGCGACGAAGAGCTCAACGATCGAGCGCGTGACGCCGCGGCGAAGCTGCTCGAGCGCGATTCTGGATTGGAGCGCGCCGAGCACGCGGGCCTGCGTCGTGTACTCGGCGAACGCTACTCTCGCTCGCTCGAACTCTTCCGAGTCGGCTAGGCGAAGGCGCGGTCAGCCCGGTGGTTTTGACGGCGGCGCGGCCAGCCGCTTTCGAATTCTCTCGAGTTCGGCGTTGGCCTTTGCCAGCTCGTCTTTCAGCCGCTTGATCTCGTTGTCCGCCGACTGAGCCCCATCGGACTTGGCTTCGGCGCGGGCGTTCGCGTCGGCCGCCTGGGCCTTTGCATTCGCCGCCGTCGACGTGGCGTCCTTGGCCTGCGCGAGTGCGGTTGCGGCCGCTCTGTTGGCTGCATCGAGCTGTGCCGCCACGCGACGGATCGCCGACGCCTCGGTGACGTGCTGCCGCGGACGATGATCGCCGAGATAGGCGTCGAGCGATGCGAGGGCCTTTGGAAGTGACGCGTCCGGATTCGTCGGGTCCATCCGGAAGATTGCCCTCCAGTAGGCTGTTTCAAGAGCCTCGCTGCTGCCCTCGTAGTTGCTCGCGAACTGCGCCAGCAGACTATCGGCGCCACCAAAGCGGCCTTCGAGGGCTTCGGTCTTGGCTGCCGCCAAGGTGTTCGGCCAGTTTCGTTCGGGCGCAGGCGTGGCAAAGGCGGGTGTGTGGAACGTCACACATCCGGTGCTCATCGATACGACGACCATCACTCCAAGCGCGAGCACGCGCGCGCGTTGTATCACGCCGATTTCAACTCCCTTGAAGCGCTGGAGGTGACGACCGCCGAACGACGCGGGCCGGCATTTTGATCGTGATCGTCGTTCCAACACCGACAATGCTTTCGCACGAAATCGTGCCTCCGTGAGCTTCCACAATTTGCTTGGCGATGGCAAGACCCAAGCCCGTTCCGGCTGCGCGCGCAGCACCTTGATTGTCGGCCTGGTAAAACTTTTCGAAGATGCGCGGCAACTGCTCGGGTGGAATTCCTGCACCCGTGTCGTGAACGATCATCGCCACGCCGCCATCGAAGGGCTGAAATGTGAGCTCCACCACACCGCCGTGCGGCGTGAACTTGAACGCGTTGGACAGCAGGTTGCCAAGCACTTCGTTCATGCGGTCGAGATCCCAGTACACCTCGTCCGGAAGTCCGTGCCGCCGTTGTACACGAAACTCGATCTCGCGTTGCAGTGCGAGAACGTGAAAGGCGCGTTCGAGCTCTCCGAGCAGATCGTCGAGACGTATCTCTCGTGGTTCGAGTCGACCACCGCCTGCGTCGAATCGGCTGACGTCGAGTAACTGTTTGACGAGGCGAAGGAGTGTGTTCGCCTGAACGGCGACGGTTTTATGGATGTCGAGCTGCTGCTGGGTGAGCGGACCGTAGATACCGTCCTCCAGTAACTGCAAATAGCCGATCATTACATTGATCGGCGTCTTGAGTTCGTGCGACGCCACGGACACAAACTCGGCCTTCAACTTGTCGAGCTCCGCGAGTTGACGCGTCATCTGGCGAAAGCTGTCGGTCAACTCTACCAGTTCGTCGACGCGATCTTCCGGTTGTTGGATCTGGTACTCGAGATCGCCATCGGCGACGGCGCGCATTCCCGATTTGAGATCCCCAATCGGACGCGTGAGCGAGCGGGTGAGACGAAAGGCGATCCAGCTGGCGATGACTAAGGCCAGCAACAGTGCGACGCCCGATGCGGTCGCCGCGCGCGCGATCGTGTCCGCTTCGTTGTCGACGCGCACCGACGTTCGACGCAGCAACTCGTGTTCACCGATCAGCGCCGCCGAATCAGCGCGGTTCAACGCCGGCACGAAGAGACGCGACGACAGCGAATCGGCGTACTTGGTCTGATTCGCCAGCGCCGCGCCATATTCTGCACGCGCCGCGTCAGCGATCTGATCGATCGACGTACCGATCGACTTTGCGTACTCCGGCAACTGAAAGTGATTGAGTGAATCCGCCGCCTTGGCGAGCCGCGTGAGATTGGCTTCGATCGAGTCGCGCGTCGCCGAGACGGAGTCTTTGGCGAAGAGGAGCGCGAGTTCCTGCCGCCGAAGCTCATTGAGCCCGTCGCGCATTCGGCCCAGCATCATCGATGCGGCAAACTCCCGGTCGCGCAGCTGCACCGCGTCCGCGTGCAGTCGATTCAACGACTGGATGGCGAACACCAACGGGCCGACGAGGATGATCGCGATAGTGACGAGGCCAGCCGCGAGCCTCGAGCGCAATGTCATGTGGGTCCGCGGATCGTCTGACGTTGCGTACTCATGCAAGGAAAAAGCCGCAAGGAAGACACCGCTTCAAGGGGTACCATCGCCGGAATGTCGTATGTAGGCTTATGGCTCGCCTCGACAGCAACTTAGCCCGTCTCCCATGTCCGACACCACGCCACGCATTTCGGAGTTGCACGATCACGCCGGCCAAACGGTCACCGTTCGCGGTTGGGTGACGCACGTTCGGTCGTCGGGTAAAGTCGCGTTCGCCGTGGTTCGCGACGGTACAGGCATCATGCAGGCGGTCTTCGTAAAAACGCAGCTGCCTCCCGAAGTGTGGGAGCGGTTCAAGGAGCTGTCGCTCGAAACGTCCATCCACGTCACGGGCGGAGTTCGCGCCGAGCCGCGCGCGCCGGGCGGCTACGAGATGGGTGTGACCGGGCTCACTGTCATCGGAGCCAGTCCGGCGGACTATCCGATTCAGCCGAAAGAGCACGGAATCGATTTTCTGCTCGACAATCGACATTTCTGGCTGCGCAGCAATCGCGTGCGTGCGATCTTCGCGATCAGAAACGAGATCGAACAGGCGATTCACGATTTCTTTTACGAGCGCGGCTTCCTGCGCGTCGACACGCCGATTCTCACGGCGGCAATCGGTGAGCGCAGTGGTCTGTTCGCCACGGAATATTTCGACGAAGGCAACGCGTACCTCGCGCAGACAGGGCAGCTGTACGGCGAGGCCGCCGCGGCAGCATTCGGAAAGATCTACACGTTCGGCCCAACGTTCCGCGCTGAAAAATCCAAGACGCGTCGCCACCT
Organism: Leucogemmata humicola; assembly: GCF_055379415.1. Classification (NCBI taxonomy): domain Bacteria; kingdom Pseudomonadati; phylum Gemmatimonadota; class Gemmatimonadia; order Gemmatimonadales; family Gemmatimonadaceae; genus Leucogemmata; species Leucogemmata humicola. The sequence goes on along the minus strand of NZ_AP040875.1, from coordinate 3,431,648 downwards.
GACCGAATTCTGGATGATTGAACCCGAAGTCGCGTGGAATGATTCCGCAGACAACATGCGATTGCAGGAAGACTTCGTGTCGTTCCTCGTGCAGCGATGTCTCGAGCGTCGGAGTGCTGAGCTCAAGGAGCTCGAACGCGACATCGCGCCGCTCGAACGCGTCAAGGCACCGTTCCACCGCGTGAACTACACCGACGCCATCACCATCCTTCAGGGGAAGGGGAGCGACGTCAAATGGGGCGACGACCTCGGCGCCGAAGACGAAGCACTACTCGTGGCCGACTACGATCGTCCGGTATTCGTGATGAACTATCCGAAGGAAGCGAAGGCCTTCTACATGAAGGAGAATCCGGAAGATCCTCGCACTGTGTTGTGCGACGACTGCCTCGCTCCCGAGGGCTACGGCGAAATCATCGGTGGGTCGCAGCGCGAAGACGACTACGACAAACTCGTGCACCGCATTCAGGAAGAAGGCCTGCCGATGGACGCCTACGGCTGGTACCTCGATCTGCGAAAGTACGGAACGTTCGTGCACTCGGGCTTTGGACTCGGGCTCGAGCGCACGGTCGCGTGGATTTGCGGACTTCCGCACATCAGGGAAGTCATCGCGTTCCCGCGGATGATGAGTCGGTTGAGACCCTAACGCTCTTCCGACTTCACCTCGTCCCAGATCGCGTCGAGCTGCTCGAGTGACGCTTGGCCGACTTTGATGCCTCGTTCGGCGGCGATGCGTTCGACGGCGCCGAAGCGATTCGCGAACTTGATGTTCGCTTTGTCCAACGCGAGCGCCGGGTGCACGCTCGCTTTGCGACACAGATTCACGACGGCGAACAACAGATCTCCGAGCTCGAGCTCGAGACGCGCATGTTGATCATCGTGCGTCGGCGGGGCGCCCGCCGATTGCGGGCTGGCCGCAAGCTCGTCGCGCACCTCTAACAACTCTTCTTCGACTTTTTGAATCGGGCCCTCCACGTCGGGCCAATCAAAGCCGACTCCGGCGGCGCGATCCTGCAAACGAAAGGCGCGATGCAGCGCTGGCAGGTCCACCGGCAGACCGTCGACGATGCTCGCACGCTTCTTTGCTTTCATCTGCTCCCACGGCTGTTTTGCTCCGTCGCCGTAAAGATGCGGATGACGTGCTTTCATTTTCGTGATGAATGCTTCCGCCACGTCGTCCATCGAGAACGCGCCGCGTTCGTCAGCAACGACAGAGTGGAAGAGCACTTGCAACAGCAGATCGCCGAGTTCTTCGCGCAACTTCGCATCGTCGCCGGAGCGAATCGCGTCGTCGACCTCGTACGCTTCTTCGATCAGGTATGGTCGCAACGACTCGTGCGTCTGTGCTGCATCCCATTCGCAGCGAGCGCGCAGATCGCGCATGAGCGCGAGCGTATCTTCAAGTGTGGGTTTTGCTTGCATAGCCTCCTCAGGTCCGGTATACTACCCGCCCTCGGAATCCTTGGTCAATGCACAGCTTGAATAGACGCGCCTGGGTCGATGTCGACCTCGGCGCGTTGTTACGAAACGCAACTGCAATCGCCACCCAGTCCAACACGCGCCTGCTGCCAATGGTCAAGGCTGACGCGTATGGGCTGGGTGCGGTTCGTGTTGCGCGTACGCTCGAGCGGCTCGATCCCTGGGGGTTTGGCGTCGCGACCATCGCCGAGGGCGAAGAGTTGCGCGACGCCGCGATCCGTCGGCCGATTGTCGTCTTCACGCCACTCCTCGTTGGCGACTTCGATGCAGCCATTCGCGCCGATCTCACACCGAGCCTCGGCAATCGCGAATCGATCGAACGCTGGCAGTTGATCGATCGCCCGTGGCACTTGTCCATCGACACGGGCATGAGCCGCGCGGGAATTCAGTGGGACGAAGTAGAACAGATTCGCGATCTACTTCCACACCGCGCACCACAGGGAGCGTTCACACACTTCCACTCCGCGGAGCGAAATGACGAAGTGCGAGTTGAACAGGAGCGCCGCTTCGCCGCGGCGCTCGCGGCGTTGCCGGTTCGACCCGCCGTGATTCATGCGGAGAACAGCGCCGCGGTCGAACATCGTGGGCCGTCGCCGTGGCACGTCGCGCGGCCCGGCGTATTTCTGTATGGCGTTGGGAGTGACAACTCGGCGGACATCGTGCCTGAAGGCGTCGTCACGCTTCGCGCGCGCGTTGTCGATCTGAGAACGATTCCCGATGGCGACACCGTCAGCTACGGCGGCACCTGGCGCGCCATGGGTGAGCGACGCATCGCGACGTTGGCGATCGGCTACGCCGACGGTTATCGACGCGCGTTGAGCAATCGCGCACACGTGCTGGTGAACGGACTGCGCGCGCCCGTCGTTGGTGTCGTCACGATGGACATGACGATGATCGACGTCACCGAGGCTCCGTGCGCAATTGGAGATGCGGCAACGCTCATCGGCGTCGACGGCGATGAGCGCATCGATGTCTCCGACGTGGCGAGAATGGGAGAGCTGAGTCCCTACGAAGTGCTCACCGGGCTGCGCGGGCGACTCCCGCGGCGCTACATCGAGGCGACGGTATGAGTCGTCGCGCGGTGATCATCGTTCTCGACGGCGTTGGTATTGGTGAAGCGCCCGATGCGGCGACCTACGGCGACGTCGGCAGCGATACGCTCGGCAATCTGTCACGCGTACTCGGCGGAATGCATCTGCCGAACTTCGAGAGAATTGGATTGGGGAACATCGCTCCGCTGCTGGGTGTCGCGCCCAACACCGCGGCCGAGGGAGCTTGGGGTTTGATGGTTCCGCACTCGGCGGGCAAGGACAGCACGACGGGGCATTGGGAGATTGCCGGCGTTCAGCTCACCAAGGCGTTCCCGACGTACCCGAATGGCTTTCCACCGGAGATCGTCGCGGAATTCGAACGGCGCACTGGACGGCGCGTGATTGGCAACGTCGTCGGGAGCGGGACGGCGGTGCTCGATGAATTCGGACCTGAGCACCAGCGGACGGGTGCATGGATTCTGTATACATCCGCTGATTCGGTTTTTCAGGTCGCGGCTCACGAGGGCGTCATTTCGCTCGATGACCTGTATCGTGGCTGCGCGGTTGCGCGTGAGATGCTCGTGGCGCCCAATGACGTCTCGCGAGTGATTGCTCGCCCCTTCGTGGGCGAGCCTGGCAACTACTCACGAACCAAGAATCGGCGCGATCTATCCATCGCTCCCCCGTCGGACACCCTGCTCGATGCGCTCGAGCGCGCCGGGATTCCGCGCGATGGGGTGGGGAAGGTGGACGACCTGTTTGCCGGCCGAGCGTTGAGCTCGACCCACACGGCCAGCAACCAGGAGGGTCTAAAAGAGATCCTGGCATGGCTCGCTAAATCGTCAAGTGGGTTACTGTTCTCGAATCTAGTAGATTTCGACCAGGCATTTGGGCACCGGAACGACCCTTCGGGGTTTTATGGTGCGCTGCTTCAGTTTGACGCAGCCCTACCTGCACTTCGATCACTTTTGCGCGAGGACGATCTGCTGTTCATTACCGCCGATCACGGGAACGACCCGACGACGAAATCAACGGATCATGCACGTGAGTGCGTCCCGTTGCTGGCGCTTGGGCGCCGCGTCAAACCCGTCGCGCTCGGACGCCGCGCAACGTTTTCCGACCTTGGGGCCACAATTGGCGAGTGGTTCGGAACCGAGTTCCGCGGCCGCGGGACGTCTTTCCTCCCGCAACTGGTCGGTCGCTAATGCCCGTAGGGGACCACGTGACAGTCGAACTGCTCGGTGACGCGAGAACGATCACCATGATGCGCGAACGTGCGTTCGCCGCCATGGAACGCGCGTACGCGCCGTACTCGAACTTCAAGGTCGGCGCCGCGCTGCTCGGATCGGACGGAAGTCTGACCGAAGGGTGCAACGTGGAGAACGCGTCGTATCCCGCCACGATGTGTGCGGAACGAACTGCGATCTCTGGGGCAGTAGCACGGGGGGTTCGAAGCTTCGAAGCGATTGCCATCGCCACCGAAGCCGAGGAGCCGACCCCGCCTTGCGGCATTTGCAGACAGGTTCTCGAGGAGTTTTCACCGCACCTGATCGTGATGGCCTTTACGCGCGACGGGCGCGAGGCGCGGTGGACGCTCGACGAACTAATGCCGAAGGCATTTACGCCGCACTCACTGGACCGGCGATGAACCGGAGAAGCCGTTTTGTATAGAAAGCAATTGGGCTGGGTCCTCGCCGTAGGCGCGACCATAGTAATCGCTGCCTGCAGCGAGAAAACCGAAGCCGGTAAGGCCTGTCCGCTACTCTGCCCGCAGACCGCTATCACGTTGGCCGACACCACGATCGATGCGTCGATCGTGTCGGATACGACGGTAACGGGCCTGCCGCCGATTGGCACCGAGACGTACACGATGCTCGCGTCGCACGGCGATACGCTCGATGCGCGCGTGATCATTCGGTACGACACCCTGCCGCAGACGTACACCAAGAATTCGATCGACAGCACGATCGTGAAGATCGATACCGCGCAGCTCGTGACGCCGCTCGTGATTGGCGACTCGTTGCGTCGGCCAACCGTGCCGGTCACGATCGAGGCGTACAACGTCGATACGACGGCGACCGATACGGTCGTCTCGATCCTCGCTCCTCTCTTTCGCCCGAGTCGGCTGATCGGCTCCAAGACGTTTGCGCCGGAGTCGCTGCTCGACACGATCCGTATCCCGATTTCGACCGATACGGTGCTCGATCGGGTAAAGAACGGTACGCGCCTCCGCGTTGGACTGCGCATCGTGGCTTCCAAGAGCGTTGACCTTCGCCTTGGGTCGTCACAGTCGGCCACGCCGGTGACGTTGCGGATCAAGGCGTCCCTCGACACCACCGCCGCGCCCGTATCGGTGTCGCCACTGTCGTCCACGCCAAAGGATCAAACCTTCCTGGCGGGACCACTCGCTGACTACACGATCTTCGTCAAAGGCGGGACTGCCAGTCCGCCTACGGTGCTAGGCGTGGGCGGCGTTCCGTCGCGACGCGTGTTCATACGATTCAACGTTCCATCCAAGATCGTCGATTCGACGACGGTGGTCCGGGCGTCGCTTCTGCTGACCCAGCGGCCCAACCGCGTGCTGACGCCGCGTGACTCGGTGTTCATTTACCCGGTCGCGATTCTATCGAGTCCGGCGGTCACCGACGTGGCGAGCGCTCTCCAATTCCTCGGCACCAACGGTCAATTCGGCCTCGACTCACTCCGGCTCGCTCCGGGTGACAGCGGTCTCAGATCGTTCGAGATCGTCGGATTGGTGCGAACATGGAAGGCGCAGCCAACCACGGTGAGTCCGCGCACGATTGCACTCCGCAGCGGAGCCGAAGGATCGCTCCCAGCCCAGATCGACTTCTTCTCGACCAAGACGGCGATCGCCGCGCTCAGGCCGAGGCTACGAATTACGTACGTCCCGCAGACGAGCTACGGAATACCATGATTACGCGAGGCAGCCGGACCAACGGAGGCGCGCGCAGGTGGAGTAAGCGCGCCCGCATGCTCCTCGCGGTGCCGGCGCTGGCCGTTCCTGCGTTCGTCGCAGGTGCGCAATCGAACCTCAGCGGGCAAGGCTTTGGCTTTCCCAGCGGTCAGTTCAGCACGCGCGCGCAGGGAACAGGCGGGGCGATCGGCGAGATGGATCCGTTCAGCCCAATCAATCCGGCGACGATCGGCACGTTTACGTCGCGCATTCTGTTCTTCCAGATGGAGCCCGAGTACCGCTCGGTGACCACTCCGGCTGGAACGGAACGCACGACGACCGCGCGCTATCCGGTCGTGTTCGGCGCCCTCCCAATCGGCGGCGGCGTCGTCATGAGCTTGTCGGCGTCATCGCTTCTGGATCGCACGTCCACCACGTCGTTCAACACGACGCAGATCATCAGCGGTGGCCAGACGGTCCCGATGACGACCACTTATCGGATCAACGGCGGTCTTGAAGACGTCCGCTTGGCTGCGGCGTGGAGCCCCGCGACATGGGTCCGACTCGGTGCTGGCATTCACGGGATTACGGGCAGCAACCTGGTGAGTCTCACGCAGTCCTTCGCCGATTCGGTCCAGTTTGCCGCGTTCACCCAGCAACGCGTTCTCGGCTATCACGGCACCGCTGGCTCGCTTGGCATTCAGCTCATTTCCAGCCAGGTCGTCGCGTCTGCATCGGGCCGGTTTGGTGGCAGTCTGCGCTTGTCCGCGGAGGATACGCTCCTGTCGACGGCGAATGTGCCGAATCAGTTCGGTGCCTCGATCGCCTACGTCGGCATCGCGAATACCGCCATTTCCGTCCGTACGTCGCGCGAGAATTGGTCGTCCCTTGGAGGCCTGGGAACGCCTGGACTCACGGGAGTCGACGCGTGGGATACGAGCGTCGGTGGTGACTTTGCCGGCCCGAAAATCGGCGAGCGAATCGTCTACCTGCGGGGCGGTTATCGCCATCGGACGCTCCCATTCCAGGCCTCGAGCCGCACGGTCACGGAGAACAGCTATTCAGGCGGAGCGGGGACGTCATTCGCCAACGGGCACGTTTTAGCCGATCTTGCACTGATCCGCGCGTCGCGTAGTGCCGACATCCCGGCATCCGAGCACGCGTGGACGCTCAGTTTCGGGATTAGCGTCCGCCCGTGAACCTCTCGTGGAAAGCACACCACCGTCCGCCAACGCGCCACTAATTCTCGTCGCCGACGACGTCGCGGCGAACGTTGAGTTGCTGTTCGATCAACTACACGTGTTGGGATTCCGCGCCATCGCCGCGTCGGACGGCCCGTCGACGCTGGCCGCGTGTTTCGAGCATCGGCCGGATCTCTGCATCCTCGACGTCTCGATGCCCGCCGGTGATCTCGGCGTAGACGATCGGTCGACGGGTTTCGAAGTCTGCCGTCGCATCAAGCGCGATCCGCGCACCAAGGGCATTCCCGTCATCTTCGTCACGGCGCTCAACGACACCACCGATCGCGTCAAAGCGATCGAGGCCGGCGGCGATGATTTTCTGACCAAGCCGCACAACCGGCTCGTTCTCGGCGCGCGCGTGCGCAGCCTGCTCAAGCTCAAGGCGACGACCGACTCGCTCGAGGATACGCTGCGCAAGCTGCGCGAAGTCGAGAAGATGCGCGATGATCTGATGAAGATGATCGTGCACGATCTCAAGACGCCGCTCACCTCGGTCCTGGCCACGATGGAAATGCTCATCGACGGCGACTTCGGCGCGGTGAATGATCAGCAGCGAAAGATGCTGACCGACGCCGAAGGAAAGGCGGAGGATCTGCTCGCGCTGATTGGCGATCTGCTCGAGGTCTCGCGCATCGAGGAGGCGACGATGATGCTCGATCTCCAGCCGATCGCGCCCGCGGCGCTGTTGAACGAGATCGTGCACGAATGGTCGATTCGCTTTCAGCAGGAGAATGCCACCGCCACCATCGATGTTGCCGACGACTCGCCGGTGTTCGAGGCGGACAAGCCGCTACTCAAGCGCGTGATTGGCAATCTCGTGCAGAATGCCCTCACGCACTCGGCAACGGCGATCACTTTGCAGCTGTCGGCGCGTCGCGATAACGACGGCATTCTGTTCACGATCGCCGACAACGGTCCGGGCATTCCGCCGGAGTATCACGAAGTGATTTTCCGGAAGTTCGAGCGAGTGAAGAATCAGAACATTCCGCGCACTCGGAGCTCCGGACTCGGACTCGCGTTCTGCAAGCTGGTGATCGACGCGCACGGCGGACGGATCTGGGTGCAAAGCGCCGGCGAAGGAAAGGGAAGCGCGTTCCACTTTTCTCTTCCGACAAAGCCAGCGCATCGCGAGGTCCGCGTGACGGCGAGTGGAGCGGTGCCGGCGTGAAGGTGTACCTGCGCACCTTCGGGTGTCGCGCCAATCACTACGACACGGAGCAGGTGCTCGGCCTCGTGTCGGCGGCTGGCCACGAGATCGTGTCGTCGGCGTCTGAGGCTGACGTCGCGGTGTTCAACAGCTGCGCGGTCACGGCGGATGCCGAAGCCGAGTTGCGCAAAGTGGTGCGGCGCGCGGCGCGCGAACGGCCGGCGTTGCGCAGCGTGGTGATGGGCTGTGCGGCGGCGCTGGATGAACAGCGCGCCCCCTCGCTGCGGATTCGTGATCTCCCGAGTGTCGAGCGTGTCGTCGGGGGAGCCGATCTTCCGGAGATTGCCGAAGCGCTGCAGCTCTCGCTGCCCGCAGGCGGGTTTGCTGCGCTGGCGCAGACATCGACGCGGGCACTACTTCGCGTTCAGGACGGCTGCGACGAGCACTGCACCTTCTGCGCGACAACCATGGCGCGCGGCGCAAATCGGAGTCGGGCGATCGACGAACTCGTTCGCGAGGCGGCCGTCCTCGCGAACGCGCATTCCGAGATCGTCATTACGGGAATTCATATCGGCACGTATGGGCGAGATATCGGGACGTCGCTGGGGGCGTTGGTGTCACGTTTGATCGCGGCGTTGCCCGGCACGCGCTTTCGCCTGTCGTCGATCGAAGCGACGGAGATCGACACAGAGCTCGCTGAGATGCTCGTGTTGGCGCCGCGTCATCTCGCGCCGCATGTGCATGCGCCGTTGCAGTCGGGGTCGGATCGGTTGCTCCGGCGAATGGGGCGGAATTGGTATACAAGTGATACTTATTCAGACGCCCTCGAGCGGCTGGCAGCTGATATGGACATTTTGGGGCTTGGCGCCGACGTGATTTCCGGGTTTCCTGGCGAAACCGACGCTGATCATGCTGAAACGGTGGCGCTGGTGGAGCGGCTTCCGTTTACCTATCTGCACGTCTTTCCCTTTTCGCTCAGGCCGGGCACGGCCGCGGAGCGCCTGCCGTCGCCAGTGGCCTCCACCGTCGCGCAGGAGCGTGCGGCGCAGTTGCGGGCGATTGCCGGGCGGAAGGCCGCGGCGTATGCCGCAGCGCGGGCCGGAGGGCCGGCAGACGTCGTCGTAGTGGGCAATGCGGGTCATCGCGAGGGCATCACCGGCGATTACCTTTCGGTTCGCATCGCCGACCCGGCGTTGCCCCGCGGCGCACGTGTCGCGGCCCGCCTAACCATGGACGACAACCGCCTCGTGGCGCTGTCCGCTTGAGATGACCGAACCGCGTCCCACCGTCTACGTCGAAACGTACGGCTGCCAGATGAACGTGAGCGATTCCGAGCTGATGCTCGGCAAGCTCGCGGCGCATGGGTATGATGCCGTGGACGGACCCGACGGGGCGGACGTCATTCTCGTCAACACGTGCGCGATTCGAGACCACGCCGAGCAGCGGGTGATCGGTCGCTTGGGCGAGCTGAAGCGCAACATGAAGCCAGGCGCCATCGTCGGCGTGACCGGCTGCATGGCGCAGCGACTTGGGCCTCAGCTGCTCAAGAAGGCCAAGCACGTCAGCGTGGTGATCGGGCCCGACGGGTATCGCGCTCTCCCTGCGTTGATCGAAGACGCGCGACGGGGCAAGCGCACGATCGCAACCACGTTCGACCTCGAGGAGCACTACGAGGACTTCCAGCCGCGACGCTTCGACAAGGTCAAGGCGTGGATCCCCGTGCAGCGCGGCTGCGACTACAAGTGCACGTACTGCATCGTGCCCACCACGCGCGGACCTGAGCGCAGCCGGCAGCTTCACGACGTCGTACGCGAAGTAGAGTCCGCCGTCGCAGACGGCATGAGCGAAGTCGTATTGCTCGGCCAGACGGTGAACTCGTATCACGACGGCGAGCGCGACTTTGCCGATCTGCTGCGAGCAATCGGCAGCGTCGACGGTTTGCGACGACTGCGTTTCACGAGCCCGCATCCGAACGACTTCAGCGATCGAGTGATCGCGGCGATGGCAGAAACGGAAGCCGTCTGCGAACACGTGCATCTGCCCATGCAGTCCGGGTCGACTCGCATTCTGAAGCGCATGCTTCGCCGATACACGCGCGAAGGCTATCTGGAATGCGTTGCGAAGCTGCGAGCAGCCATCCCAGGGCTGACGGTGACGACGGACGTCATCGTCGGATTTCCTGGTGAGACAGACGAGGACTTCGAGGACACGCTGAGCGTGGTTCGCGAAATTGGATTCGCCGACGGCTTCACGTTCAAGTTCTCTCCGCGCGATGGAACACCGGCCACGCGTATGCCGCCCGAGCTCACGGTGCCGGACGAGGTGGCGAGCGAACGATTGGCGCGGCTCGTTGAAACCATTCGCAGTGGATCGCGCGCTGCAAATCTCCAGCAGCTTGGAAAGCGCTATGAAGTGCTCGTCGAGAAGGAAGCTCGACGCGGCGCGGAACTCGTGCAAACACGGACGCGCGACTTCAAGACCGTGCTCGTGCCGGGCGACGCGAGCATGATGGGCCAGTATCTGCACGTCGAGCTGACCGGAACGACGGGTTCGACGTTCACGGGGCAGATCGTGCGCGAACGCCAACCTTTACCCATGGCCGGGTAGACGCAGCGTTTACGTCCGCGACGCAATGCAATGATGCGAGCCTGAGCGGCATGCGGGAGAAGACTCCTGCATGCCGCTCATTGCGTTTGCGCTCACGGCGTACGCCGCGGGCCTGCTCGCGGGATTTTCCGACGTATTCGTTCTCTCGGCCGCGGCAATCGTCGCGGCGTTCGGACTCGGGTGTCGTCGCGCTGTGGTGGTGGGAGTCGGGTTTGCCGCGCTGACGACAGCGGGCGTTGTCGCCGCTCGCGAAGTTGAACGCGGCGAGCGAGCGTGCATCGACGCGAGCGAGCATGCAACGTCGCTGCGCGTGGTGATCGACGATAGCGCGTCTGCCGGTGCGTTCGTTCGCGCGCGTCTGATTCGGTGCGAAGCGTTCGTCTCGATCTCAGTCGACGATGGCGACGCGCCAGGTGGGAGCGTCGTAATTGCTCGCGGAACGATCATTCGCACGGACCGCGGCTTCCAGGTTCAGCACGCGCAGTTGCGAACCATCTCTCAGCCGACCGTCTTGCGCCGAATGCGCAATGCGGCGGCGCGAGGGATAGAGCGGACCTTTCGCGACGACGCGCCACTCGTCAAAGCGCTGCTCATTGCCGACCGTCATGATCTGGCGCCAGAGATTCGTGATCGCTTTGCTGCGGCCGGACTCGCACACATCCTCGCCATCGCGGGCTTGCACATCGGCATCATCGCGGCCGCAATCGAGCTCGCGCTCGAACTATTCGGCGTCCCTCGTCGGCGCGCCTCCGTCGTGACGATCGTGGTCGTCATCCTCTATGTCGCGATGATTGGCGCGCCAGTTCCTGCCGTGCGTTCCGCGACGATGCTGGCGACGCTCGTTGCGACGCGGCTCGCGCAACGGCCAAGCGCGCGGTGGGCAATCGTGTCCGTCGGCGCAATGCAGCCCGTGTTCGACCCAGGCGTTGTCCTCGATGCCGGCTACCAACTCAGCGTCGTTGGCGTTGCAGCGATGATCTCCGCAGCGATGCTCGGCAAACGCATCGGCGTGCAGAAGCTTCACTGGTCGCTGCGCGCGGTCGCAGTCACGCTGCTCAGCACCACGATCGCGACGATCGCGTCAGGTCCGATCGTCGCGTGGGTGTTCGGTCGCGTGAGTCTCGTCGCGCCGCTGACGAATCTCGCGGCGAATCCGCTGATTGCACTCGCGCAGCCGATGATCTTTTGCGGCATGGTCCTCGCGCCGATTGGACCGCTTGCGCGCTTCGTCGCTGACGCAGCACATCCGCTGCTCGTGGGGCTGAGCACGGTCGCGTCGGTCGGCGCTGCGGCGCCAGGCGGCGCGATCGCCGTAGCACCGACGATTTCGGCAGCCGCCGTGGCTTCCGTGCTTTCCGCGGCGGTGATCGTCGCGTGTGCGAGTCGCGAATGGGTGCGGCCGGCAACGATCGCACTCGCCGCGGTCGTCACTCTCGCGTGGATGCCACTGGCGCCTGAACGCTCCGGCGACGTTGAACTGCACATGATCGACGTCGGGCAGGGCGATGCGATCGCGCTGCGAACAGCGCATGGACACTGGATTCTGTTCGACGCCGGCGGCGCATGGCGCGGAGGAGACGCGGGACGTTCGACGGTCTTGCCCTACATCGGACGTCGTGGTGGTTCGCTCGACGTGTTCGTGCTGTCGCATCCGCACACTGATCACGTCGGCGGCGCCGCGACGATCCTGCATGCACTCCGGCCGCCGTTATTCGTCGACGCAGGATTCCCGGGAGGCGCCCCCGCGTACCGTGCGTCGCTCGATGCGGCGCGAGACGAACACGTGCGATGGGTCCGCGCCCACCCCCGCGACAGTCTCGTTGTCGACGGAGTTGTGATCACCCTTCTCGCCCCAGATTCGTCCTGGACCGCGTCGCTCACCGACCCTAACCTCGCCAGTGTCGTCGCCGCGGTCCGCGTCGGCGACGTGCGAATGCTCTTTATGGGTGACGCCGAGCGACCTGAGGAAGAGTGGTTGTTGGCGCATGACTCCGTCGCGCTGCGTGCCGATATTCTCAAGGTCGGCCATCACGGGAGCAAGACGAGTAGCAGCCCCGCGTTTCTAGATGCGGTGAGCCCACGCGTTGCGCTCGTGTCGGTCGGTGCTGGAAATACGTATCACCTTCCAACGCCGGCGATCATGCGCGCTTTATCGGCACACGGCGCGCAGGTGCTACGTACGGATCATCTGGGAACGATCGTGGTACGAACCGACGGGCATCGAATCGCTGTCGAGGCTGCGGGAGAGCGATGGGAATTGTCGACGGTGTCGTCGAGGGAATAAAGCGAGTCATCTGGTCACTTGTCGGACAGCGGACGCAACTACCCGCCGACTTGTTGGCTCGTTTCCCCGAGCTCGAGCGAGCTCGATGGCGACGGGGTGGTTTGCCGGTTCGCGTTGGTGGGTGGTGCTTGGGTCAGAGCACGGTGTCAGCGATTACGTTGTGGCGAACAATCTGGTTGGCTCCTGGTGCTCCACCTGCTCCAGAATTGCTCTTGCACGAGTTGCGACACGTTGACCAGTTTGAAGAGAGCAAGGCGTTCCCGGTGCTCTACATTTGGGAATCAATACGCCGCGGTTACACCATGAATCGCTTTGAAGTCGATGCGCGCGCCTATGCCGCGGCGCGCCTCGGTGAGTTGCCGAAGTCCAACGGCTAGAGGATGCGCAACGTGGTCAAGCACACTGCAACGTCGGTCGTCACGATCGAGCGTTTCATCATCGAGGAGGAGCGCAATCACCCAGAAGCAACGGGTGAGCTCTCCGGCATCCTCTACGATCTGGCGCTCGCCGCCAAGATGATCGCCAACAAGGTTCGTAGCGCCGGGCTGGCCGATATTCTCGGCGCCACGGACAGCGAGAATGTCCAGGGCGAAGTTCAGCAAAAGCTCGACATCCTCGCCAACGAGATCATCGTCAAGGCGATGGATCACGGCGGGCGGTTGTGCGCAATGGCGTCGGAAGAAGAACCCGGAATCATTCAGATTCCCGAACCCTTCAAGTGCGGCAAGTACTGCCTGCTATTCGATCCGCTCGACGGTTCATCGAACATCGACGTCAACGTTCCCGTCGGCACGATCTTCTCCGTTGTTCGCAAAATCACGCGCGGTCGTCACGGTGAGCTCGAAGACATGCTGCAGCCGGGGCGACGCCAGGTCGCGGCGGGCTACGTGATCTACGGCTCGAGCACGATGCTCGTGTACACCACCGGCCAGGGTGTGCATGGCTTCACGCTCGATCCGTCGATCGGCGAATTCCTGCTCTCGCATCCGAACATTCGTATTCCGGACGCCGGACGGTATTTGTCCGTCAACGATTCGTATGAGCAGTTGTGGGATGACGGCGTTCGCAAAATCATGCGCACCTTCCGCGGGCTCGAGGCAGATCATAAGGCGCTCAGCACGCGGTACGTCGGCTCGCTCGTCGCCGACTTCCATCGCAATCTGCTCGGCGGCGGTATCTTCGCCTATCCGGCGAACACGAAGTCCCCGAAGGGAAAGCTGCGGCTGTTGTACGAAGCCAATCCGCTCGCGTTCATCGTTGAGCAGGCAGGCGGCGCGGCATCCGATGGAACGCAGCGCGTTCTCGACGTGATTCCGACTGAACTTCACCAGCGCACGCCGCTGTACATCGGCAGCGCGAGTGAAGTCGAGTTGGCGAGAAAGACGTTGACCGCTGGAGAACTCGCGGCCGTCAGTTAGCAGCAACGGCGCGGGCTGACGGCAGTCTGCCGTCAGCCCGACGCTGCATCACGGTACCGGCTTCACCGTGCCGATCGTGTACTTCGTGATCCAGTCGCTTTCGCGCTGCATCTTGTCGAGCTGGTGGTAGTACTCGCCGAGGCCGTGTCCTTCGCGCGGATAGAACACGAGCTGTACGGGCTTGCCGCGATCCTTAATGGCGCGGTAATACTCCATCGACTGTCCGACCGGTACGCGCTCGTCACTGCCGCCGTGGAGGATCAGCAACGGCGTGGTGACCTGATCGACGAACGTGATCGCCGAACGCGCGCGATAGAAGTCGAGCGTCTTCTGCGTCGGCGCGCCGCTGAAGAACGTGCCGATGTATCCGGGAATGTCAGTCGTGCCGTACATGCTCTGCAGATCGGAGAGACCGGCCCCCATGCGAGCTGACTTGAAGCGGCTGGTCTGGCTCACGACCCACGCGGTCATATAGCCGCCGTAGCTCCAGCCCTCGAACGCCATCTTGGTGGAATCGGCCAAGCCGCGTTTGATCATGTCGTCGACGCCCGTCATGATGTCGCGGTAGTCGCCGCCGCCCCAGTCCATGATGTTCGCGCGCGTGAACTTCTCGCCGTAGCCAGTGCTGCCGCGCGGATTCGGGTAGAGAATGGCCCACCCTTCGCCGGCCCACACTTGGCCCGGAGAACCCCAATTCGCCTTGAAGCCCGCGTTCGTAGCTCCCGTTGGACCGCCGTGCGCTTCGACCAGTAGCGGATAGCGCTTGCCAGTCTGATAGCCCACGGGCTTCACGAGAATCCCTTCGACCGGCGTACCGTCGGTGCTTTTCCACGTCACGATCTCGGTTTCGCCGAGGGCGAGATCGCGCACCTGCGGATTGATGTCGGTGAGTTTGCGCGGTGATGCGAATGTCGGATCGCTCACGAATACATCGGCGGGCGCATTCGGCGTGTCCATCGCAAAGGCAACCGTGCGACCGTCGGCCGACGACGAGATGCCGCGCAGCAGCAGCTTGTCCACGACGCGCGTGAGCTTGCCGCTCGCGACGTCGTACGAGTACACCGCGTTGAACGCACGCTCGCCGGTCGAAAACTGAATCGACTTTCCGTCGACGCTCCACACCGGCGCGCCAGCCGACACGTCGGCTTTTGCGTCGTAGACATCCTTGGTCGTGCGCGCGGCAACATCGTACAACAGAAGATGGTTGTTGCCGATCTGCACGTCGGAGATGCTATCGGCGCGCGGCGAATGCGATTGCGGAAGCGTTGCGTACGCGAGCGTCTTTCCGTCGGGCGACCAGGCAGGCGTACCCTGAACGTCCGACTTCGTGGAGATCGTTTGCACCGCCTTCGTCGCAACGTTCACGACATACGCGTCGGTGCGCGTTTCGCGCAGCAGAATCGACGGCGACGCCGCGAAGGCGAGTGATTGTCCATCGGGCGACCACGCCGGTGCGCCCTTCACGGTGTAATTGCCGTGCAGGATTTCGCTCCCGCTTTTCGATGCGACGTCTACGACCCACCCGTGCGACAGGCGCTGACCGCCCTCGAATATCTGTGGATCGTCGCGACGCGCGCGCTTGGCGTCGTCGATCTTGGGAAGGGTGTCGACCGCGAGGAATGCGATGCGCCGCCCGTCCTTGGACCAGGCGAAACCAGTGATCGCTTCTTTCGATGTCGTCAGTTGGTACGCTTCGCCGCCGCCCATCGGCAGAATCCAGATCTGCGTTTTGACGGCTTCGCCCGTGCCGCGCGCCGAGAGGAACGCCAGCGACTTGCCGTCGGGCGACCACGCTGGGCCGGACTCCCCGCGCTCGCTGAAGGTGAGTTGGCGTGGCGCACCGCCACTTGCAGACACCAGCCAGACGTGCGATCGCACGTCGTGGCGATCGCCTTTCGAAGTATCGGGCTTCGTTGGATCAGCAGGGCGCGCGTTCGGATGCTCCCACGCGCTCACCGTGTAGGCGATCGTCGATCCGTCTGGCGACATCGCGACCGAGCCGACGTTCTTCAGCTCCATGATGTCGTTGAACGACATCGGCCGCTTGCTCTGTGCTCCCACGGTCGTTGCGCCCGCGAGCGCGATCGTCGTGAGAGTTGTGAAATGAAAACGCGTCATCGAATTCCTCGCGCGGGCACGGTCGAAGGGGAAGGGACATGGCACCAGGTTCCACCGGTAGCGATCCAAACGCTCCGGTGTTCGCCCGTGTTTCACCATAGCGATTATCTTGCAGACGCGCCTCACACTTCGCCATGCCAGATCCCACGAAGACCTCTCCCTCGGGCCTTCCCGTAGAAGCTGTCTACCGTCCCGATAGCGCTCCCATCGATTATGGGCGCGATCTCGGCGACCCCGGTGAGTTCCCGTTCACCCGCGGCGTTCAGCCGACGATGTACCGCGGCCGTCTGTGGACCATGCGGCAGTACGCCGGCTTTGGAACGGCGGCCGAGACGAATCGCCGTTTCCGGCTGTTGCTCGACAAGGGTCAAACCGGGCTGAGCGTCGCGTTCGACCTTCCAACGCAGATGGGGATCGATTCCGACTCTCCGCGGGCGCTTGGCGAAGTCGGCCGCGTGGGTGTGGCGATCGACACGGTCGAGGACATGCACGTCCTGCTCGACTCGATTCCGCTCGACAAGGTGTCGACGTCGATGACGATCAACGCCACCGCGTCGACGCTGCTCGCGATGTACATCGTCGTTGCGGAGGAACGCGGAATCGCGCGCGACAAGTTGAGCGGCACCATTCAGAACGACATCCTCAAGGAGTACATCGCGCGCGGAACGTACATCTATCCGCCCGAGCCAAGTCTGGCGCTCATCGCCGAAATCTTTCGCTTCTGCGCGGCCGATGTTCCGAACTGGAATCCGATATCCATTTCGGGCTATCACATTCGCGAAGCGGGAGCGACCGCGGTTCAGGAGTTGGCGTTCACCTTCGCCAATGCCATCGAGTACGCCACGCGCGCACTCGAGGCAGGGCTGAGTGTGGACACGTTCGCACCGCGACTGTCGTTCTTTTTCGCGGCGCACAACGACGTTTTCGAGGAGGTCGCGAAGTTCCGTGCGGCGCGCCGCCTCTACGCGCGGATCATGCGCGAACGTTTCAGCGCCAACGACTCGAGCAGCCGTTTGCGCTTTCACACGCAGACGGGCGGCGTGACGCTTCAGGCGCAGCAACCGCTGAACAATGTCGTGCGCGTCGCCATGCAGGCTCTATCCGCAGTACTTGGCGGCACTCAGTCGTTGCATACCAATGGCTACGACGAGGCGCTGTCGCTGCCGACCGCCGAAGCGGCGACGCTCGCGCTTCGCACGCAGCAGATCATCGCGCACGAATCGGGCGCGGCACTCACAGTCGATCCGCTGGCTGGTAGCTACTACATCGAATCGCTCACGGATGAACTCGAGCGTCGTGCTACGGAGTTGCTGGCGAAGGTCGACGAACTCGGTGGCGCGGCAAAGGCCATCGCGGCGTCGTTCTTTCAGGAAGAGATTGCGCGGAGCGCATACGAATTTCAGATGCGCGTCGAGAGCGGCGACACGGTAATCGTTGGCGTGAACAAGTTCACGGATGATTCGCCGCCGCCGGAGATTCCGACGCCCGACTATTCGGCGCTCGAGCGCGGCCAGGTCGAGCGCGTCCGCGCGGTGCGTGCGAAGCGTGACCCTGCGCAGGTGGAGCAAGCGCTCAACGCCCTTCGCGCCGCTGCGCCGGCGTACACGACGAGCGCTGGTGCCCGCGAGCCGTTGATGGAGTTGATTGTCGACGCGGTTCGCGCACGGGCATCCGTTGGCGAAATTGCCGATACGTTTCGCGACTGTTGGCAGACCTATCGGCCCGCTTGAACGCACTGCCGATTGCGGCTAGCTTTGAGGTTTGCCCGCTCGCCCCTAAGTCTTAGCCAAATGCCGACTTACGAGTATCGTTGTCCCGATGGACATCTGTTCGAACGGTTCTATCGCAAGATCAGCGATGCCGGGGCCGAAGTCGAATGTCCGACGTGCGGGAAGATCGCAGAACGGCAGATGTCGGCGGGTGCGGGCCTGCTGTTCAAGGGCTCTGGTTTCTACCTGACCGACTACGGCAAGAACGCGCACCGTGGGAGTGGCGGTGGCGATTCGTCGAAGTCGTCTGAGGGAGGATCGTCGTCCGAGTCGAAGGGTGAAAGCAAGCCGAGCGAGTCGAAGAGTTCGGAGTCGAAGCCCAGCGAATCGAAAGCGAGCGAATCGAAATCCACTGAATCGAAGCCGAGCGAGTCAAAGCCCGCATCGACGTCGAGCACGAGTTCGTCGAGCTCCTCGAGCCCAAAGTCGGACAAATAATGGACGGTACTGAACTGCTCCGCGCAGAACTCGTTCGCGCCGCGCAATCGCTCGGCGCGCCTGATTCTGTCGAACCTGTCATCGAACGTCCGCGCGATCCGTCGTTCGGCGATTGGGCGACGAGTCTCGCCATGGTGCTAGCCAAGCCGCTCGGCAAAAAGCCGCGCGATCTCGCGCAAGCGCTCGTGGAACGCATCGACTTTGCGCGCGCAGGCATCAGCGCGGCGGATATTGCCGGCCCTGGCTTCATCAATTTTCGCGTATCGGCTGACGTCTTCGCCGAGGGGCTGCGCGCGCTGATTGGCGCGGGCGATCAGTACGGACGATCGAACGCCGGGCAGCAGCGCAGCGTGAACGTCGAGTTCGTGTCCGCGAATCCGACGGGACCGCTGCACGTTGGTCACGGACGTCAGGCTGCGCTTGGCGACGCGATCTCGTCGCTGTTGGGCGTGACCGGTTGGCGCGTCACGCGAGAGTTTTACTACAACGACGCTGGCGCACAGATCATGAATCTCGCGCTGAGCGTGCAGGCGCGCGTTCGGCAACTCGGTGGCGTCGACGTCGCGCTTCCCGAAGGTGGCTATCACGGCGAGTACATTCGCGACCTCGCGCAGCGCTACATCGACGAGCATTCGTCGGATCCGAATGCCGACGATCTCGACTTCGTGCGGCAGTTCGCGGTGCGAGAGCTGCGCAAGGAACAGGATCGCGATCTGCAGGCGTTCGGCGTGAAGTTCGACGTCTACTTTCTTGAATCCTCATTGTACGCCGACGGTCGCGTCGACGACACGCTCGATCGGTTGGTTGCGGCGGGGCACACGTACGAAAAAGATGGCGCGCTGTGGCTCAAAACCACGGACTTCGGCGACGACAAGGATCGCGTCATGCGCCGTAGCGCGGAGAAGGGCGGCGAGCCGACGTACTTCTTGCCCGACGTCGCGTACCATATCACGAAGTGGGAGCGCGGCTTCAAGCGCGCCATCAACGTGCAGGGCGCCGACCATCACAGCACTGTGACGCGGGTTCGCGTCGGACTGCAGGCGCTTGGCATCGAGATTCCCGTCGGCTATCCCGACTACGTGTTGCACCAGATGGTGACGGTGATGCGCGGTGGCGAAGAGGTGAAGATCTCGAAGCGCGCTGGCAGTTACGTCACCGTGCGCGACCTCATCGACGAAGTTGGCCGCGATGCGGTGCGATACTTCTTCCTGATGCGGAAGGGCGATTCGCAACTCGTGTTCGACGTCGACGTCGCGCGTGCGCAGTCGGATGAGAATCCGGTGTACTACATCCAGATGGCGCACGCGCGCGTGTCGGGAATCTTCCGCGTCGGTGAGATCGATGCGGAGTCGATCACGGGCGTGGACGTCGATCTGTCGGTGTTGACGTTGCCGGAAGAGCAGGAACTCATGAAAGCTCTGCTCGACTACCCGTCGCTCATCGTGGGCGCTGCGGAGGCGCTCGAGCCGCACCGCGTCGCGACGTACCTGCATGACACGGCGTCGAAGATTCACCTCTGGTATCACAAGGCGCACGTGCTCAACGAGCCGGCGCCGATCATGAACGCTCGACTCGTTCTGGCGCGCGCGTCGCAGTTGGTGCTGCGCAACGGACTTGCACTGTTGGGAATCACTGCGCCTGAGCGCATGTGATCCTCGCTTACTGCTTCCCGCATCCCCGCACATGACCGTTCTCGTCGTAGGATCCGTTGCGCTGGATTCAGTGGAGACGCCGTTCGGCAAGGCAGACAACGTGCTCGGTGGTTCCGGCACGTTCTTCTCCGCGTCGGCGAGCCACCTGGCCCCGGTGCAACTCGTTGGTGTGATTGGCTCGGACTATCCGCTCGACAAGCTCGAAGCGGCGTTCAAGGGTCGGCCGGTTGATCTCGCGGGCCTCGAGCGGGCAGAGGGATCGTCGTTCCGCTGGCGCGGTCGGTACCGGCACGATCTCAATGCGGCGGAGACGCTGGAGACGCACCTCGGTGTCTTCTCGAATTTCCGGCCGAAAATTCCCGAGCAGTTTCGCTCAGCGCCGTTCGTGTTCCTCGGCAATATCGATCCGCGGCTGCAGCTCGACGTGCTGACGCAGGTCTCGAAGCCAAAGCTCGTGGCGTGCGACACGATGAATTTCTGGATCGAGAGTCGCCGTCAGGATTTGCTCGAGTTGCTGAAGCGCGTCGATCTCATCACGCTGAATGACGCCGAGGCGCGTCAGCTCACCGAGGAGTTCAACCTCGTGAAGGCGGCGCGATGGATCATGGCGCGCGGCCCGAAGATGGTCGTGATCAAGAAGGGCGAGCATGGGGCATTCATGTTCACCGAGTCGAACATCTTCTTCGCGCCGGCCTATCCGCTCGAGTCGGTGTTCGACCCGACCGGCGCGGGCGATTCGTTCGCTGGTGGATTCATGGGCTATCTCGCCCGCAGTGGCGACATCTCGGAAGCGAATTTACGCCGCGCCGTGGTGCACGGGTCCGCGATGGGTTCATTCGCCGTCGAGCGTTTCTCCGTGAACCGCCTGATCGAGATCACGCCGGCGGAAATTCGCGCGCGTGTGGCTGACTTCTACCGACTCACCAGCTTCGAGCAGGATATCGAGTGAGCAATCCGCTGGATTATCGCACGGCCGGCGTCGACATCGATGCGGCCGATGACGCCAAGGCGCGCATCAAAGCGCACGTCGTTTCGACCCTCACGGCGGGAACGCGCGGTGAGTTCGGCGGCTTCGGCGGAATGTTCCGCGTGCCGACGGACGTCCCCAAGCCGGTGCTCGTATCGAGCGCTGACGGTGTGGGCACCAAGCTCAAACTGGCTATCGAAGCGGGGCAGCACGACACGGTGGGCCACGACCTGGTGAACCACTGCGTGAACGACATTCTCGTGCAGGGTGCCAGTCCGCTGTTCTTCCTGGACTATGTCGCGTTCGGCGCGCTCGAACCGCACGTGGTCGAAGCGGTCGTCGCCGGCGTCGCGGCGGGCTGCCGGGAGAACGGGTGCGCGCTCCTTGGCGGGGAGACTGCCGAGATGCCGGGCGTGTACACACCGCCTGACTACGACCTGGCGGGATTCATCGTCGGGTATGTGGACGAGGACGCGATTCTGAGCGCGCAGCGGGTGCGAGAGGGTGACGTTCTAGTGGGGCTGGAGAGCAGTGGTCTTCACACAAACGGTTACTCACTGGCGAGGCGTATCTTGAGTGAACGCATGAAGTTGAGCGTTCACGATCGCTTTCCAGGTGAGGATAAGACGGTTGCGGAGATCTTCCTCGCGGTCCATCGGTCGTACCTGGCGGCGCTCAAGCCGGTTCTGTCGAAGGTGCGTGCGATGGCGCACATCACGGGCGGGGGGCTGCCGGGTAATCTGAACCGCGCGCTTCCACCGACGTTGGACGCAGTTGTAGAGACGACGAGCTGGGAAATCCCGAACGTCTACCGGCAGTTGGAAAGAGCCGGCGGCGTCGATCGGCGCGAAATGTTCCGAACGTTCAACATGGGCGTCGGAATGGTGGTGATTGTCGCCGAATCGGACGCCGCGGATCTGATACAGGCTTCGCGGGCGCACGGAGTCAGCGCCTGGCGGCTGGGGCACATCACCCAGGGAACTGGTCAGGTCATTCTTTCCTAGGGAGAGCAGTCGATGAAGAAATACCTCGTGTTGGCCGGCATCGCTTCGCTGTCGGCCAACGTGTTGTTTGCGCAGGCGAATAGCTGTCCAGCCGTGAATACCGGCGCGTTCAGCGCCAGCGCGGCGCTGCAGAACGCGAATCACGATGCGTGCATTCAGGCCGTGGACGTTTTTCAGTTCCTTGCGCCGCAGCTCGGAGTCGCGCTCACCGGCGGAAATGCCACAATGGGCCAGGGTGGCGTGCTCGGCGGCATTGGACATTTCGCGGTCGGCGTTCGCGCGAACGCGTTCTTCGGTGACCTCCCCCAGGTGAACAAGTTCCCCGCGCCGCGAATCACTCAACCACAATCGGGCCAGGTGCTGCCGAGCAAGAGTCAGGCGGCCGGGCTTCCAGTGGTCGATCTGGCGGTTGGTCTATTCTCCGGAATTCCGCTGGGGCTCACCAACGTGGGTGGAGTCGATCTGCTCGTGAACGCGGCGTACATCCCGAAGTTCGGCAGCGCGAACAACGACGTTCAGGTCGACCCGAAAACGAATTTCAAATTCGGCTTTGGCGCGCGTGTCGGGCTACTTCAGGAATCTCTAATCGTGCCCGGCATCGGCGTGACGTACATTCGTCGCGACTTGCCGACGACGACGATTCGCGGGACGTCGACGTTCGTCGATCTCAGCATCGATCAGGCCGACGTGAAGACATCGGCCTGGCGCGTCGTGGCCAACAAGAACTTCATCGGATTCGGCCTTGCTGCAGGCTACGGACGTGACACGTACGATGAGTCGGCGACGGTATCCGGAACGCTGAAGGGAATCACGCTCCCAGGAATTGGCACCGTGGGCAGCACGTTTGCGCCTGTTGCGATGTCGCAGTCGGTCACGCGCAACAACATGTTCGCCGACGTGTCGATCAACATGACAGTTGTCAAACTCGTCGGCGAAATTGGACAGGTGTCTGGCGGCTCATTCCCGACGCCCACGAACACCTTCTCGAGCGGCGCCCAGGACGATTCGCGGCTGTACGCATCACTCGGCCTCCGGTTCGGCTGGTAGCGCGATGAACGAGCCCTCCGGCGCCGGTTCGCCGGCTGCTCCCGGAACGGGGCTCGATCGACGGTACATGCAGCGCGCGCTGGCGCTTGCCGCGCGCGGGTGGGGGCAGACGGCGCCGAACCCAATGGTCGGCGCCGTCATCGTTGCCGGCGATGCCATCGTGGGCGAAGGTTTCCACGAGCGTTTCGGCGAAGCACATGCCGAGATCAATGCGCTTCGTGCGGCGGGCGATCGCGCACGGGGAGCAACGATGTTCGTGTCGCTCGAGCCGTGTGCGCATCACGGAAAAACGCCCCCCTGCGCGGACGCGGTGATCGCCGCGGGGATTAGTCGCGTCGTCATCGCCACGCGCGATCCGAGTCGTGTCGCCTACGGCGGTGCGGAAAAGCTGAGGCGCGCCGGTATTCCCGTCGACGTCGGGATCGAGGAAGCGGCGGCGCTCGAACTCAACGCGCCGTTCTTCCACGCGCAGTCGTCAGATCGGCCGTGGGTCACGCTGA
The DNA here is from genome assembly GCF_055379415.1 of Leucogemmata humicola. Lineage (NCBI taxonomy): Bacteria > Pseudomonadati > Gemmatimonadota > Gemmatimonadia > Gemmatimonadales > Gemmatimonadaceae > Leucogemmata > Leucogemmata humicola. The sequence goes on along the minus strand of NZ_AP040875.1, from coordinate 3,408,035 downwards.
AGCTCGCGCTGTCTGCCGACGAGGCTGTGGCCGATCCCACCCGCGTGCACCGCTGGATCACAGGTCCCGAGTCGCGCCGAGAGGTTCATCGACAGCGGGCGAACGCCGACGCGATCGCAGTGGGGATTGGCACGCTGCTCGCCGACGATCCAGAACTCACCGTTCGCGATGCGCCAGCGCCGCGAGTTCCGCCACGGCGAATCGTGTTCGACTCGGACGCGCGTACGCCCACAACGTCGAAGTTGGTCCGCTCGGCGGCAGCGATCCCGACGACGCTGATCGTCAGCGCCCGAGCGCCTACCGAGGCACTCGAGACCCTTCGACGCGCTGGCATCGACATCGAGATCTGCGCGTCGCTACCAGAGGCGTTGGTGCGCCTTCGCGCCACCGGCGTTCGGTCGCTTTTCGTCGAGGCAGGGCCGCGATTGTCGGGGGCATTTCTGCGCGAATCGCTCGTGGATCGCCTCACTATCTTTCGATCATCGCTGGTGTTGGGCGACGGGGCCCCGAAGGCGTTCGAGTTCGCGCCTGTCGGTTTTTCCACGTCGCTTTCGCAACTCCGAATAGCCGACACGCGTCGGATTGGCGAAGACACCATGACTACCTACGTACTTCACGAAATCCCGTGTTTACCGGACTGATCGACGACGTTGGATCGATTGTGCGCGTGGCCGACACTGATACCGGACGCGAGTTTCGGATCGAGTGCCGCTACCGCGACTTCGCCGACGGTGAGAGCATCGCGGTCAACGGCGCATGCTTGACGGTCGTCGAGCATGGTGAGCAGTGGTTTACGGTGCGCGCCGTTGTCACCACGCTGGGCCGTACGACGATCGGCGGCTGGCAGAGCGGGCGTCGTGTGAACCTGGAGCGCGCCCTTCGTGTGGGCGACCGCCTTGGCGGCCATTTCGTGCAGGGGCACGTGGACGGGGTTGCCAGCGTCGTGAGTGTCCGTCAACAGGGCGATGCCAGGCTCATCGACCTTGCTCTGCCCCCTGGCCTAGCCGAGCTTATGGTACAGCATGGGTCGGTCGCGGTGGATGGCGTGAGCCTCACCGTGAACGATCTGCCGGCGCCGGGCGCGCTCCAATTGTCGCTGATTGACTACACGTTGCGGCACACCACACTCGGCGACCTCACGGTCGGCGACGAGGTGCACGTCGAAGCCGATATGCTCGGGAAATACGTTCAGCGTTTGCTTAGGGAATCATCATGGTCTTTGGAACGATAGAGCAGGCGGTCGCCGACATCCGCGCGGGGAAGTTCGTCATCGTCGCGGACGACGAGGATCGCGAGAACGAGGGAGATCTCATCTGCGCGGCGCAGCTCGTGACGCCCGAGATGGTGAATTTCATGATCAAGAAGGCTGGCGGCATGGTCTGCCTGGCCCTCAGCGGTGACCGCGTCGACGCGCTCGGCTTGGCTCCAATGACCGAGACCAATCTCGACGACTACCGCACCGCGTACACCGTGAGCGTCGATGCCTCCCCACGCTTTGGCGTCACGACGGGCATCAGCGCGCAGGATCGCGCGACGACTATTCGCGTTGCCGTCGACCCGGCCGCCGTGCCGTCGGACCTCCGCCACGGTGGGCACGTCTTTCCGCTTCGCGCGCGCGAAGGCGGCGTGCTACAGCGCGTCGGCCACACGGAAACAGCCGTCGACCTCGCGCGGCTGGCAGACCTTCGTCCGGCTGGCGTGATTTGCGAGATCTTGAATGAGGACGGTTCGTCGTCACGACGCCAGAACCTCGAAGCCTTCGCGAAGGAATACGGCATCACCTTCATCACCGTCGCGCAGCTCGTTGCCTACCGTCTAAAGACCGAGCGTCTGGTCCACCGCGTCGCGGAGGCGCGCTTGCCAACGGATCACGGCGCATGGCGGATCGTCGGCTTCAAGAACGATGTCGACGCGAGCGAGCACGTCGCACTCGTGTACGGCGAGGTGGGCGACGGTGAAGACGTCCTCGCGCGCATGCACTCGAAGTGTCTCACCGGCGACGTATTTCACTCGCTGCGTTGCGACTGCGGATGGCAGCTCGACAAGGCAATGGAAATGATTGCCGCCGAGGGCCGTGGCGTGATCGTGTATCTCGATCAGGAAGGGCGGGGCATCGGGCTGTTGAACAAGCTCAAGGCCTATGAACTCCAGGATCGAGGCGCCGACACCGTCGAGGCCAACGAGCAGTTGGGCTTCAAACCCGACCTCCGCAACTACGGCATTGGGGCGCAGATCCTGCTCGACCTTGGCCTCAAGTCGATTCGTCCAATCACCAACAATCCGCGCAAGATGGTAGGTCTCGAAGGCTATGGTCTGCGTCTTGGCGAGCGCGTTCCGATCGTCCAGCCAGCGCATGATGAGAACGCCGAGTATCTGCGCACCAAGCGCGACAAGCTCGGCCATCTGCTCGCATCGTAATGGCTGAATTCTCCGGAACACCGACCGGCGAGCACCGGCGGTTCGCGGTTGTGGCTAGCCGATTCAATCACGAAATCGTCGAGCGCCTGGTAGACGGGGCACTCGACGCTCTCGTTCGCCACGGCGCTGCGGTCGACGACGTCGACGTGGTGTGGGTTCCCGGCGCGTGGGAGCTCCCGATCGCCGCGCGGCGGCTGCTCGCCACCGAGCGATACAATGCACTCGTTGCCGTAGGCGCCGTGATTCGCGGCGGTACGCCGCACTTCGAGTACGTCGCGGGCGAAGCGTCGCGCGGACTTGCCTCGGCCAGCGTCGAGTTCGACACGCCCATCGGCTTTGGTTTGCTGACGTGTGACGACAATGCGCAGGCTGAAGCTCGTGCCGGCGGCGTGCATGGCAACAAGGGATGGGATGCGGCGCTGGCAGCGCTCGAGATGGCCGACCTCTTCGAGCGATTGGATGCCTCGGACGAGAGTTGAAACCCGCGCGCGAGCGCGCGTACTCCAGGCCTTGTATGCGTGGGACCTTCGTGAAGAGGAACGTCTCGAACGCGTAGCGACGCAGATCTGGGACGATCTCTCCGTTCCACCGGACGAACGGAAGATCGCGAGCCAATTGGTTCGCACGATCATCGATCACGGTAAGGAACTCGACAACGAACTCGCAGACGTCACTACCAATTGGCGACTCGAGCGACTCGGCGTGATCGATCGTTGCGTGCTTCGCATGGCAGCCGCGGAATTGCAGCGTGGCGAGACGCCGCCGCGCGTCGTGATTCAGGAAGCCGTGCGCCTGGCAGAACGCTACGGAACCGTGAAAAGCGCGAAGTTCGTCAACGGAGTGCTCGACGCGCTGGCCCGACGCATGGGGCGGATGTAGTGCGGATCCTGCTCGTGAATTGGCAAGACCTGGAGAATCCTCAGGCCGGTGGCGCCGAGATTCACCTGCACGAGATTTTTGGCCGCCTTGCAGCGAAGGGACACGATGTGCGTCTGCTCTGTGGCGGTTGGCCCGGCTGTCCGGCGCGCGCGCGTATCGACGGCGTCGAGGTATATCGCGTTGGAACGCGACACAGCTTTCCGTTCCTCGCTCGCCGGTTCTACAACCAGCATCTGACCGACTGGGCCGACGTGCTGGTCGAGGACATCAACAAAATTCCGCTGTACACGCCGCGATGGGGCGCCAGGGCCACTGTCGCTCTGGTTCCGCACCTCTTCGGCACGACCGCGTTTCAGGAATTTCCAGCGCCCATGGCCGCTGCCGTTTGGGCCGCGGAGCGACCGCTCGGTCGCATGTATCGGCGAATTCCGTTTCAGGCGATCAGCGAGAGTACCGCCGAGGATCTCGCGCGCCGCGGGATCGAGCGTCGGTTGGTCACCGTGATCTATCCGGGCATCGACAACGTCTCGTACACGCCGAACGCCGCCGAACGGGCACCGGCCCCGGTGTTCGCATATCTCGGGCGGCTCAAGAAGTACAAGGGCGTGCACTTCGTCATTCGAGCCTTCGCCGAGATGAACGTGCCCGGTGCGACGCTGGAGATTGCCGGCGCGGGAGACTATCGGCCGGAACTCGAGACGCTGGCGAAATCGCTTGACCTCGGAACCAGGGTGCGGTTTCTTGGGCGAGTGTCGGAGGCGGAGAAGCTGTCACTGCTTCGCCGCGCTTGGGGGCTGGTATTCGCGTCACCCAAAGAGGGGTGGGGAATCACGAATCTCGAGGCTGCAGCGTGCGCCACGCCCGTCGTCGCATCGAACTCGCCGGGAATTCGCGAATCGGTCCGTGATGGCGTCACGGGATTTCTCGTACCGCACGGCGACGTGCGTGCGATGGGCGCCGCAATGCGGCGCCTCGCCGAGTCGCCCGAGCTCGTGGCGTCGCTCGGTGTGGCCGCGCGTGCTTTTGCGGAGACGTTCACTTGGGAACGAGCTGCGGATGAAACGGAGCAGCACTTGATCAACGTCAGCAACGTACGGAGCTCATGACCCCGAAGCTGACTGTCGGCCGACTCGTCGAGCGGATGACCGAAGCGCTGCAACTGGTGCACGTCGAGCGCACGGGTGGCCTGGATCGCGTGATCGAGAATCCCGATGTGTCGAGTCCGGGCCTCGTGCTTGCCGGCTACGTCGGACGCTTTCCGGCGCGGCGCCTCCAGGTACTCGGCGAAACGGAGATCACCTATCTCCGCTCGATCGATGCCGAGATTCGGCGCAAGCATCTTTCGGCGTTCTTCTCGTATCCGATTCCGTGCGTGTTCATCACCAAGGGCCAGGTGCCCGGCGATGATCTGATCAGTCTCGCCGCCGCGGCTGGCGTTGCCGTCATCACGACGCGTCTCAAGACGAACGAGTTCTACACGCGGATCAAGACGTGGCTCGAGGACGAGTTTGCGCCGACGACCAACCTGCATGGGTCGCTCGCCGACGTGTTCGGCGTCGGGCTGCTGTTCGTCGGCAAGAGTGGCATCGGCAAGTCAGAGTGTGTGCTCGATCTCGTCGAACGCGGCCACCGGCTCGTCGCTGACGATCTCGTGATCGCGCGGCGTCGCGGGCGCGATCTGTTGGTCGGACGTGGGCACGAGCTACAGCGCCATCATATGGAAATTCGTGGCGTCGGACTCGTCGACATCCCGTCGATCTTCGGCATTCGCGCGGTGCGCCAGCAAAAGCGCATCGAGGTCGTCGTGCAGCTCGAAGAGTGGAATCACGATGCGCAGATCGATCGCACGGGACTCGACGCGGAAGTGACGACCATTCTCGAGGTCCCGCTGCCCAAGGTTCGCGTTCCACTCAATCCAGGCAAGAACATCACGGTCGTCGCGGAAGTCATCGCGATGAACCATCTTCTCAAATACAGCGGTGTCGATCCGGCCGAGCGCTTCAATGAGCGTTTGATGAAGCAGATGCGCCCAGCTACGGACGTCAACCGTTACCTCCAAGAAGACAATGAGTAGCAGCGAGCCTACCACGCCGCAGCCAGATGCCGCGGTGACGCCACGCGCGATCGTGGCGGGACACGGCGACTTTGCCGCCGGTCTTGTCTCTGCCGTGCAACAGATCACGGGACGCGGCGGGCAGTTGATTGCCGTGTCCGTCATGAAGCTCAGCGTCGAGGACATCGAGGGACTGCTTCGCTCGCGGATGCAGGACGCGAACGTGCGCGTCATTTTCACCGATCTGCAGGCGGGCAGCTGCACCATGGCATCGCGTCGAATCCTGCGCGGCATGGATGACGCCGTGCTGATTGCCGGCACCAACTTGCCGACGCTGTTGGATTTCGTATTCGCCGAGACTCGCACCGCGCCTGAAGCGGCAAGGCACGCAGCGGAGCGCGGCCGCGCCGCGATCACGGTGCACGGAGCCGGCGCGTGACGCTGGAGCTGTATCGCATCGACGATCGCCTGATTCACGGTCAGGTCGTTGTCGGTTGGGGGCAGCCGCTGGACATCGATTTCATCGTGCTCGTGGACGACACTGTCGCCGCGAGCGACTGGGAGCAAGAACTCTATCGGATGGGCGTTCCGCCCGAGATGGATGTCTACTTCCACACGGCGCAGGATGCGATCGCGGCGATTCCGAAGTATCGCTCCGATATTCGTCGTGGGATTCTGCTGACTGGCGACATCGCGACCATGCGTCAGTTGACCGATGGCGCGCGCGTGACTGACGTCAACGTCGGTGGCATTCATTCGCGCACCGGTCGCATCCAACGCATGCGATACGTGTTTCTCTCGCCCGACGAAGAGCAAGCGCTCCGCGATCTCGCGGCCAAGGGCGTTACGGTGACCGCGCAGGATGTGCCCGGCGCGCGCCCGGTATCGCTGGCCGATTTGCTGGCCGGTCACGAGCCATGAGTTTCCTGGATCTGATTCCAATCGCCCTGCTCGGCGGCGTGCTCGGTCTCGACGTCGTGAGCTTTCCGCAGGCGATGGTGTCACGTCCGCTCGTTGCCGCGACGCTCGCTGGTGCACTGATTGGCGAGGGAGCGAGCGGCGTGCTGCTTGGTGCTGCGCTCGAGCTCATCGCGCTGGAGACGCTGCCCTTCGGCGCGTCGCGCTATCCAGAATGGGGTTCTGCGTCAGTCGTTGGCGGCGCCATTTTCGCGTCGCACCCGGCGCATCCCGCAGGCGCGATGAGTCTCGCGGTTCTCGCGGCCCTCGCGACGACGTGGGTGGGCGGCTGGACGATGGTGAAGTTGCGACAGCGAAACGCGGTGTGGGCTGGCGAGCGACGCGAAGGGCTCGAAGCCGGTGCGCGCGGAACCGTGATTTCGTTGCAGCTCTTGGGCATGACGGCCGATTTGCTGCGCGGAACGGTGCTCACCGCGATTGCGTATGCGACGTTGTCACCGCTCGCCGACTGGTGCATCAGACATTGGTCGATGGACGCGCGGCTTTCGCGTGCGACGGTGGTTGCGGCAGCGGCGAGCGTTGCTGGCGGAGCGGCGTGGAAGCTATTTCACTCGACGGCCGGCGCTCGGTGGTTTTTCGTCGGTGGCTTGGCGGCGGGACTCTTCTTCCTCTTCCTCCGATGACCGCAGTCGCGACGCCGCCACGCGTGCAGCTGCCCTTCAGAACGCGCATGGCGATCTTCATTCGCCTCCTCGCGATTCAGGGATCGTGGAACTACGAGATCCTGCTCGGCAACGGTATTGGTTTTTGCATCGAGCCAGCGCTCCACCTGTTGCCTGGCGGGGTTCATTCGCCGGCGTTTCATCAGGCGTTGGCGCGCGAGAGCCGGTACTTCAATGCGCATCCGTATCTCGCGTCAGTGGCGGTTGGCGCCCTCGCACGGGCCGAGCTCGACGGCGAAGATCCGGTGCGAATTGAGCGTTTTCGTACAGCGCTGTGCGGACCCCTCGGCAGCGTGGGCGACCGGTTGGTGTGGGCGGGATGGCTCCCGTTCTGTTCACTCGCCTCGCTGGCCGTGTTCGGATGGGGCGCGAGCCCTGCATTTGTTGTTTTGCTTTTTCTCATCCTGTACAACATTGGACACTTCGGGCTCCGGATTTGGGGCCTGAACACAGGATGGAATCACGGACTGCGGGTCGCGTCGGCACTGGGGAATCCGGTGCTTCGACGCGGTCCGCAGCAGATCGGTCGCCTGGCTGCACTCGCGACCGGAATTGCGATTCCGCTGGCGCTGGGCCGCATCATTGGACCCGGACGCAATCTCCTGGGCGGTGTGCTCGTCGCCATTGCGCTCGGATCATTCCTCATCGTCCGCCTGAAGAGTCGCATCGAAGGGTGGCGGCTGTCCCTCATCGTGTTGGCCGTCCTCGTCCTTTTCTCGGTGATTCGCTAATGCCCGAACGAGCCGTCCAGATTGTAAACAAGAACGGCCTGCACGCGCGCCCCGCGGCAGAGATCGTCAAACTCGCCGCGAAGTTTCAGAGCGAGATCACGATCGTGAAGGACGATCTCGACGTGAACGGCAAGAGTATCATGGGTGTCATGATGCTCGCCGCGGAACACGGGTCGACGATCTTGCTTCGCGCCGATGGCCCCGACGCAGACGCGGCGCTCGACGCGCTCGCGACACTCGTCAGCAACAAATTTGGAGAGCGCTGAGTGGATCGAAAGCTGATCGGTATTCCCGCGTCGCCTGGCATTGCTGTTGGCCCCGTGCACCTGCTGCGCTGGGAAGTGCCGGAGGTGCGTCATCGCATCATTTCCGATGACGCCGTGCCGGGGGAAATCGAACGCTTTCACTCAGCACTCCAGCGCGCGCAGGAACGACTCGCCCACATTCGCGATCGCGTCGAACAGTCGGCCGGCCCCCAGGAAGCCGCTATTTTCGACGTGCAGCGATCGATCCTGGACGATTCGGAGCTCACCAAGGCCGTCGAAGATCTGATTCGCCAGAACCTCGGTGCGGAAAAAGCATTCGAGATCGTGATGTTCGAGTGGAGCCAGCGCTTTGGTCGCGCGGCCAATCCCATGCTGCGTGAGAAGGTCGGCGATCTCAAGGACGTCGAGATTCGCGTGCTCACGCTACTCCTCGATCTTCCGGATCACGATCCGGTCGATCTGCCCACAGGTGCGAACGCGATTCTCGTCACGCACGACCTGACGCCAAGCCTCACCGTGCAACTCGATCGCAGCACGATCGCGGCGATTGCGACGGACGCTGGTACGCGCACGTCGCACGTCGCGATTCTCGCACGTTCGCTCGGTCTGCCAGCGGTGGTTGGACTTCGCACGGCGACGCTGGAACTTACCGGTCGTGAGACAGCGATCCTTGACGGTTCTACGGGACTGCTGGCGATCAATCCGTCGCATTCCGACATCGAATCGTATCGCGAGCGCGCGCGCCAGGAAGAACTGGCCGAGGTGGAACTCAAACACCTCGCGACACTCGATGCCGTGACGACCGATGGCATTCGAGTCACGCTACGCGCGAACGTCGATCTACCCGAAGAGGCCGAGCTCGCGGCGCATAGTGGTGCCGAGGGGGTCGGACTCATGCGGACGGAGTTTCTTGTCGTCGGGCGCGCCTCCATGCCGGACGAAGAAGAGCAGTACAAGGCGTATACGAGAGTTGTGAAGGCGTTCGGCGAGCGACCAGTCGTGATTCGTACGTTCGATGTCGGCGGCGACAAGCTGCCGGTCGGCGGGTTTCCTACCGAAGCCAATCCGTTCCTTGGTTGGCGCGCGATCCGAATGTGCCTCGATCAGCCCGAACTTTTCGGCGTGCAGCTCCGCGCGCTGCTTCGCGCAGCGGTGCACGGCGATGTTCGGATCATGCTGCCGTTGGTCGTCACGCTCGACGAGGTAAGGCTCGCGCGTGAAATGCTCGACGAGGCGGCTCGCGTTCTACAGGCGCGCGGCGCTGAATTTCGGCGCGACGTTCCGCTTGGCGTGATGATCGAGACGCCCGCCGCTGCGGTGTCGTGCGATACCTTCGTCAACGACGTTGCGTTCTTCAGCATCGGGACGAACGATCTGGTGCAGTACACGCTCGCGGTCGATCGTGGCAACGCAAACCTGGCGACGCGTTTTACGCCGCTGCATCCGGCGGTCCTCAAGCTCATTCGCCGCACTGTGGACACGGCGAACGAATATGACCTCGACGTCGCAGTGTGCGGTGAAATGGCGTCGCAACCACTGATGGCGTTCGCGCTGATTGGTCTTGGGGTGCGCCAGCTGAGCGTTGCGCCGCGGTCGGTGCCGCTCGTGAAGCGCATCGTGCGCGGCATTTCGGTAGCGGCGGCAGAAGAAGCTGCGAGTGCTGCACTGGCCGCGGCAACGGCGGGCGAGGCGGAGGCCGCACTGCGCCGCCGCCTTGCTGGAATGCTAGGAAGCGAATCGCTCTTTGGTGAAGGAATTGTAGACTAGGGCCGAGTGCCCTGTACCTTTCAGCGCGAACCGTCTCTCTCCTCTTTCTCCGATTTCATGTACGATCGTCATCTCTTCACGTCCGAGTCTGTCACCGAAGGGCATCCCGACAAGGTCGCCGACGCGATCTCCGATGCCATTCTCGATGCGATCATTGCCGACGATCCCAAGGCGCGCGTCGCCTGCGAAACGCTCGTTACGACGGGCCTCGCATGCGTTGCGGGCGAGATCACGACGTCGACGTACGTGCCCTTTCCCGATCTCGTTCGGGCGACAATCGAGCGCATTGGCTACACCGACCCGTCGTTCGGCTTCGACAGCAAGACATGCGCGGTGATCAGCACGATCGACCGCCAGTCGCCGGACATCGCAATGGGCGTGGATACCGGTGGCGCCGGCGACCAGGGCATGATGTTCGGCTACGCGACCGACGAGACGAGCGAGCTCATGCCTATGCCCATCCTGTTGGCGCATCGCCTTACGGAGATGCTCGCGCAGAAGCGAAAGAGCGGGAGCATCAAATGGCTGCGTCCGGATGGGAAAGCGCAGGTCACTGTGGTGTACGAGGACAAGCAGCCCGTCGCGGTCGACACGGTCGTCATTTCGACGCAGCACGCGCCAGATGCATCGGCCAAGAAGATCCGCGACACGATCATCGGTGAGGTGATCGAGGCGGTCATTCCCGCTGAGCTGCGCAAGGGCAAGGTCAAGTATCACATCAACCCGACCGGCCGATTCGTCGTCGGCGGTCCTCAGGGCGATGCGGGACTCACGGGTCGCAAAATCATCGTCGACACATACGGCGGGATGGGTCGGCACGGTGGTGGTGCGTTCAGCGGCAAGGATCCGTCCAAGGTCGATCGCTCGGCGTGCTACGCGGCCCGCTGGGTCGCGAAGAACATCGTCGCTGCGAAGCTGGCTCGGCGATGCGAAGTACAGCTCGCGTACGCCATTGGCGTCGCGGAACCAGTGTCGGTGATGGTCGATACGTTCGGGACGTCCGTCGTACCCGAGGCGGCGATCATGAAGGCGGTGGCGGAGGAGTTTGATCTCACGCCGCGCGGCATCATCGAAGCGCTTGATCTGCGCAAGCCGATCTACAGCGCGACGTCGGCGTACGGGCACTTTGGCCGCGAGCCGAAGAAAGTAGGGAAGGGCCGCTCCGCGATGACCGAGTTCTCGTGGGAGCGAACAGATCGCGCCGCGGCGCTCAAGCGCGCCGTGCGTTGACGGAAGGAGCGCATGATCGAAGTCGCTGTGTTTCGTTTGGGAATGGATCCGGCCACGCAATCGTACGTGGTCGTGCTCCAAGAAAAGGGCGGTGAACGTCTGCTGCCCATCTGGATCGGCCAGGTCGAGGCCGAGTCGATCGTGCGTCACATGCACAATGTGAAGCGCGAACGACCGATCACTCACGATCTCTGTAAGAGCATCATCTCGGCGACTGGCGCGACGCTTCGCCGCGTCGAGATCACGCACGTAGAGAACAACACCTACATCGCCGAGTTGCACCTCGTGCGCGACGGAGAAGTGGTTCGCGTGGATTCGCGTCCGTCTGACGCGATCGCGATCGCCGTTCGCCTCGATGCGCCGATCTTCGCTGCAGAAGCTCTGCTCACGACGCCCGATGCCGATGCAGATGAGGATGACACCGAAACAGCGTCGTTCACGCCGCCGACGGTAGCCGACGAGAGCGCCGAACTGTCCGCTGAGGAGTTGAAGGCGTACCTCGAGCATTTGCGTCCAGAGGACTTCGGCAAATTCAACCTGTGATCGCGGCGTTCTCCCTTCTTCTCGCACTGTTGGGGCAGACGACCGATTCAGCCGGCGCGGCGCGTCGCGTGGATGGCCGCGTCATTCGTGGACTTCGTACGGCGCAGCAACCGCTCGTTGGGCAATGGGTCTTGCTGCATCGCGTCGGCCGCGATCGTTCGGGGCCTCTCGACTCCGTGCGAACCGGAGCGAATGGCCGATTCAGCTTTCGCTATCACACATCGGGTGACACCGCCGCGATCTACTTCGCGACGACGCAATTCGGTGGCATCGTATATCCGACGTCACCGTTCCGCGCGCCGATCGTCTCTGGCGACGACGCGATGATCACGGTGTTCGATACGACCTCCGGCCCGGTGAAGATCAAGCTCGGTGGTCGGCACATCATCGTCGGCGCACCGAACGCGAACGGCCGTCGTCCGATTGGCGAAGTATTCGATCTCGAAAACGACAGCACGGTCACGGCGATCGCAAAGGACAGCGTGTCGCCGGTGTGGACGGCGCACATTCCGGCGTCAGCGGTCTCGTTCCAGATCAATACGAACGGCGACCTCGCCGCGGGAGCGATCGCGCGGAATGGAACCTCGGTCGGCCTCTTCGCCCCGCTCAGCCCGGGCATTCGCCAGCTCGCATTCACGTACGAGCTTCCGGCAAATGCTTTCCCGCTGCGCATTCCCATGGAGACGGACGCTGGCGTGTTCGAAGTGCTCGTGCAGGAGCCGACGGCGAGCGCACGCGGAATCGCTCTTCGCGAGGTGCCGCCACAGACCGCCGAGGGGCGCGTCTTCCGTCGTTTTCTCGCGCAGGACGTTCCGGCGAACGTCGTTCTGACGATCGACGTTCCCGAGGTTGCGACAACGCAGCGCACCAAGGTGTACTTTGCCGTCGGCGGCGTGGTGCTGTTGTCGATGATTGGTGCGCTCATCTTCGCTGCGCGTCGATCCAGACCGCCGGTCGTTCCAACACCGGCACCCGTCGAATCGCGTACGCAGGGTCTGGTTCGCGAGCTCGCGTCGCTCGACGAGGAGTTCGAACGCGCTTCAACTGCCGACGATGCAACGCGCCAGCGCTATGAGCACGAACGAACTCGCATCAAACGCCAACTAGCCGACGCACTCGAAGCAGACCGACAGCGCGCGTAGCGTCGCCATCGGTCTCGGTCGTCTACGGAATCGCCGACGTATTGAGCGCGATGAGCTGATTGCGTCGCGAATCCAAACGAACCACGGTAGCGTGGCCGTAGTCGACCGGAATGTCGAACATCTTCGTGAGCGATCGGCCGAGTAGCTGCGCCACGGCGACGCGAATCCATCCGGCGTGAGTGACCGCGACGACGGTCTGAGATTCCGACACGTTGGACGCTTTCATCTCTCTGAGCCAATCGCTCGCTCGATCGGCGACTGCGCTCACCGGTTCACCGCCTGGCGGCGCAAGCTCGGCCCACCGATCGCTCCACTCGCGAAAGCGGTGCGCATCGCTCGCTTCGATCCTGGACCAGGGCTGGCCGTCCCACACGCCGAAATCCATCTCGCGGACACGCCGATCGAGCTCGACGTCCCGATTCCACAATAGTCCGAACACGCGCGCCGAGTCGGTGGCGCGCCGAAGATCGCTGGCAATGACGCGCGTTGGCTCGCCGACGAAACTCCGCGGACCGGCCGTGTGCCACGCGGTCGCGAGCGCGCGAATCGATGTCATTCCCTCAGCGGAGAGCTCGACGTCGGTGGAACCGATGCAGCGGCCGGCGTCGGCGACCGTTTGGCCGTGTCGAACGAAGACGAGATTCATACTCTATGTGCGGGTCAGCTCGGCGACTGGATGGGCCGCGAGCACGAGATACGTTGCGAGCTCAACGAATTGATTCACTGCACCAAGAACGTCACCGGTGATTCCGCCGATACGTCGCTCCGCGTATCTGCCGCCGATGGTCATGATCACAGCTGCGACGGCGATGACGATAGGTGCCTTCCAGCCAATTGCCGCTCCCACGATGGCGAACGTCACAACCGTTGCGACGAGCACCCTCGTGACGGTCACGCCTGCGACGAATGGCTTTCCCGCGCTCGGACGACCGCCGTCTTCGGCCGGTCGTGCGTACGAGTAACGCCGGATCAGCGGAAGACCGGACCAACGTCCAAGCACATGCCCGGCGATGAGCGCACGTATGATGGCGCTGGCTCCGGCATAGCCACGGTCGCCGACACTCGAGGCGATTGCCGACAGCGCGGCAACTTTCGCAAACAGTAATAGTGCGACACCGACGAGGGCGTACGACCCCACCCGGCTGTCCTTCATGATGCCGAGGATCTGCTCGCGCGTCCAACCTCCGCCGAAACCGTCGAACGAATCGGCGACGGCATCCTCATGAAAGGCACCAGTGATCCACACTGTCGTTGCGACCGACAAAACGATCGCGAGCATCGGCGTCCAGAGTGCAGCGGCCGCGAGATACGCGATCCCGCCCAGTGCCGCTACGACGACGCCGACCAGCGGGAAATACGCCGACGACGCCGGAAGATCAGAGGCGTCGTGTTTCGCCAGGTGATACGCCGGAATGCGCGTCAGGAACGTGAACGCCGCGACGCACGCGCGCCATTCGGCGTACAAGGGGCTGGCTGTCGCTGGGCGCGCTTCCGAGGCTGTCGTCATTCGATCACGACGGACGCATGGAGTGCTCGGCCGCCTGAGGACCGGCCGACACGCCGGCGGAGGCAAAGGTAGCCATGTCACGCATGATCGCGGCGGCGGCGCGGAGCATGGGCATCGCGAGTGCTGCGCCAGTCCCCTCACCGAGCCGCATCTCGAGGTCGAGCAGCGGACGATGGTCGACCTCTCCCAATGCGCCGCACATCTCCAGCGCGAGCCGATGGCCGCGCTCTGACGAGCGGTGAGAGAAGAACAACGCCGTACGCAGCGGACACGTTCCCGTCCTGTCTGCTTCGCCGAACATGTTCAGGGCGCAGAGAATCGCGACCGTCGAAATGAAGCCGTCGGCCACGACTGCGATACCGTGAGACGCTGCCGCTCGAGCTGCCCCGGCCATTGCCGCCAACTCGAGACCGCCGACGCGACGGAGCAGTTCTTCACCGCGTCCCAGTCCGTCAACCGCGCCAAGGTGCAACCGCACTGCGCGATCGACGACGACGCGTTTGCGAGCGAACGCATTTCCATCGACACCGGTTCCACGACCCACCGTGACTGCCGACGATTCTCCGGTGAATGCGCTGAGAATCGCCGCTGCCGCCGTGGTGTTTCCGATACCCATCTCGCCCAGGCCGAGTGCTTGAACGCCGTCATCCGCGGCGCGTTGCGCGGCTGCTTTGCCCACATCGAGTGCAGCATTGAATTCAGCCACGCTCATTGCCGGCTCGCGCACGAAGTTGCGTGACGAACGGCGAACCTTTTCGTGGCGAATATGCGTGAGCTCACTCAAATCGGCATCGACGCCGACATCGATGACCTCGACTTCCACGCCATTCGCGGCGGCAATCACGTTGATTGCCGCACCGCCGCGATCGAAGTTGCGCATCATTTCGCCGGTGACGGAGCGCGGATAGGCACTCACGCCTTCTTCAGCAACGCCATGATCGGCCGCGAATACACACACACGCGCCTTGTCCACGTGTGGACGCAGCGTGCCCTGCAACACGGCGAGACGAGCGGCAGCATCCTCGAGTCGTCCGAGCGCACCCAACGGCTTCGTCTTTGCCGCGATGGCGCGTCGCGCCGAGGTCCAGTCGACCTCGACGGTTGGCGTGAAAGCGGTCGGCGTAGCAGGTGATGGAGTTGAGGGGCGCGTCATTGCTGCGGAGGCTCGGCGGTCAAGGGTTGGCGGTGGGCAACAGCGGCACTGGCGGCGCCGCTCGAGCAATCTGGGTATTGTAGCGAGTATTTACTCATAACTCGATCCCGGGTTGTGCGGCAATCCCTCGATCGCGATAAGGATGCTTAACGACGTTCATTTCGGTGACGAGATCGGCGGCATCCATGAGTGCCGCCGACGCATTGCGGCCGGTGACGACCACATGCATCCACCGCGGGCGCGCCTTGAGCGTCGCGATGACATCCGCTTCATCGAGCCAACCATAGGTTACGCAATAGGTCAGCTCGTCGAGAATCAGTACGTCGAACGCGCCGTCGAGCAGCGCGCCGCGAACGAGCGACCAGCCGCGCGCGGCGAGCGCTCGATCTTCGTCGATGTTGTCCGACAGCCAGGTGAAGCCATCTCCCAGCGGCACGATCTCGACATCGAGCGACGCTGCTGCGATGTGTTCTCCGTATCGCGTCTCCGCGCTCTTGATGAACTGGAACATCCCGACGGACATTCCGTAACCGGATGCGCGAACGAGAAGCCCGAGTGCGGCTGTTGTCTTGCCCTTTCCGTTGCCGGTGTGGACGAGCAATAAACCGCGGCGCTCTTCTCTCGGAATGACCGCGTAGGACCTTGGCGATGTCTTGGTCATACGTCGATGCCCGCTTGAGCGAGGATGCCCTGCTCCCGGAGTGGATGCTTAATAACCTTCATATCCGTGACTAGATCGGCTGCATCGATCAGTGCCTGAGGCGCGTACCGACCCGTAACCACGACGTGCGTTCCGCGAGGGCGATTGGTCAAAGCGTGAATTACCTCCGTAGTGCCCAGCCAGCCCCACGCGAGTGGCAGCGTGAGTTCGTCCAGGATGAGCACATCGTACTCGCCAGACGTCAGGAGATTGTCACAGCGAGCCCATCCGGCGCGGGCTGCGGCGGCATCGTCCGTGAGATCGTCATTTCCGAGCGTACAGCCGATGCCAAGAGGAATGATCTCGATGCCAAGCCGCTGCGCCGCGCGATGCTCGCCAGCGTCCGTCATTCGCTTGACGAATTGAAACATCGCCGCACGCATGCCGCGTCCCGTCGCCCGCAAGAGAAGCCCGAGGGCCGCAGTCGTTTTGCCTTTCCCGTCGCCCGTGTTCACGATCAATAGACCGTTGCGCTGCTCGCGTGGCGGAACTCGGTAAGGTCCGGGGCGTTTCTGCTTTGGTACGGGAGCCTTGCGCCCAGGCGCCGGTGTTGGCGGGACCGGGCGTGCGAGCGGATCAGTACGCGGCTCCAATTCAGAATCACTCATGTCAACACGGCGTCGAGGGCGGTAATTAAGATGTCGTTCTCCGCGGGCGTACGGGCCGCCACGCGAATCCATTCTGGTAGCCCGTACGACGTGCAGTCGCGGACCAACAGCGCGTCTTCGGCAATCAGGCGATCTCGCGTTGCCCGTGCCGACGGACATCGCACGAGAAAGAAATGAGTAGCCGACGATCGCACGTCGATTCCTCGGCGCCGCACTGTCGTGGCGATGCGTGCGGCTTCCGATCGAAGCAGGGCGGTCGTTCGATTGACGTGCGTCGTTGCAGCGTCGCTCAACGCCGCCGCGCCTGCTGCTTGCGCCGCACTCGACGCCGCCCACGGGACGCGGACTCGTTCGACCGCTTCGGCGACGGCTGCCGGCGCGACGGCGAACGCCACGCGTACCCCGGCGAGCGCGTGTTCCTTCGTCATCGACCGCAGATGCAGCACCGCGGGATGGTTCGCGAGGGCCGGTGTGCCGAGCGGCGTGGCAGCGAATGCATCGTAGGCTTGGTCGAGCACGAGGAGACTGTCACTGGCGCGCGCGGCGTTCGCGATACGCAGCAAGTCGTCGTGCGAGAGCGCGACCCCGGTTGGATTGGCTGGCGACGCGAGGAAGGTCAGCCGAGGTCGAACGCGTGCCAACTCGGCGCAGAAGGACGCGATGGCACTCGCAGTCTCGGATAGTTCGGATCGGCAAACCGACGCGCCGCACAATGAAACGGCGCGGTCGTACTCGCCGAACGCGGGCGTCGCAACGAGAACCAAGTCGCCAGCGCGGAGATACGCGAAGCAAACGGCGTGAATCAGTTCGGCCGCACCGGCCGCAAATACGATATCCGCTATTGGTTGATGCCATCGCTCCGACGCTGCCCGGCGAGCGACAATGCTTCGCGGATCGGGATATTCGTCGTACGTGGCAACGGCGATCGCGTTCGCAACGACGTCGGACGTTCCGTACCCATTCAGGCAAACACTGAAATCGTATCGGGCGTTCATCCCGCCGCGTGCCAGCGCCAAACGACCACCATGCTCCGCCAGCGGCGTAGTCAACACCTCGGGACGCGGTACGATCACGCGAGATCCGCCACGAGCGCGGCCAACGACGCCGCTGCGACGACGATGCGACAGGCGCGTGCGATGTCTCGTGCTCGCGCCGGACGTCCTACATCATTTAGCGAGTATTGTCCGCGTTTGGTCAGGTGCACTCCCAACGCCCCGGCCATCGCTGCCATTGGCCAACCTGCGTTCGGACTGTCGGTGCGATCTGCATCGCACAGTGCCGCGCGCGCAGCGCCAGACGGAGAACCGCGGCCCACAGGCGCCGTGCAGCAGATGAGCGCCGCGGTCACACGAGCGGGAATGAAGTTGGCGGCATCGTCCGCGCGCGCCGCAACTTTGCCAAACCACTCGAGCTCCGGCGTACGGTAGCCGAGCATCGCGTCGGCCGTGTTCAACATCCGATATGCGTACGCGCCCGCAAGGCCGCCGAAGCGAAATGCCATCAATGGGGCGACGACGCTATCACTCAGATTCTCTGCGACAGATTCGATGGCCGCTCCCGCCACCTCGGAGCGCGACAAGTCCGTCGTATCTCGCGAGACGAGATGCCATCCGAGGAGTCGACGCGCCTCTATCAAATGGCCGCGCTGAAGCGCGCGGCGAACCTCGGTTGCTGCTCTCACGAGTGGCTTGAGCGAGAGCGCTGGTTTGAGCGCGACACCGCGCAACGCCGGCCGCGTTGCCGGTGGTGCGTTACGCAGCAGTAGGTCGGCCGCGCCGCCGATTGCAGCGCTAATGGCGACACCACTCGCTACGAGAAGCGCGCCTTCGACAAGTGAAGGCGCCGCTGCGCGAGAGGACCGGCGATCGCGACCGCGCGCGATCCACCGGCCCATCCCAACCGTGGGGTGCAACGTCGACGGCGGTTCGCCGAGCGTTGCGTCGGCGATGAGTGCCGCGAGTGCGGAACTCATCGTCACGCCAACATGCTCGCCATTAGAACGTCTTGATGCCGATGGCGATTGGCCCGGCGCCAACCGAAATGCTGTCTGTAAGCGCGAAGGTGCCGGCTTTGAACACGAATACGTACGGCGGCAAGCTCTGCGACGAGCTGCCGAAGAACACCTGGTACACATTGCCGGCGGCATTCGTCGAGGCCGCGGCCGCACCACGGCAGCTGCCGTTCGCCAGCTTTGCGCAGACGGGGTTGTCAGGGCCGCGGACGAACGCACGCGACGCAGTGTTCCAGACAATCGTGCCCGAGAAAAAGCCGGAGATGTAGGCGAGGCCGCTCGCGTCGATGCTGATCGCGCCGGGGCCGACACCCATGTTGGGAATCGTGGTTACGACGGCCATCGTCACCGGATTCACGATCGTCAGGCTGCCCTGTGCGACGTAGTCCCCGGTGTTCAATACATAGAGCAATCCATCTGGTCCGAGCGCGGCGTCTGTCGAATTCGTTCCACCCATCTGGGCGGTGCCGAGCACTTGCATCGTCTTGGGGTCGATCGCGGTGACAACGCCGTTGCCGATCGGAACGAAGTTCGCATCGAGATTCGACGACGTGACCAAGGCACGCCCTCCGGCGATGGCAATCGCCGTCGGCTGTGGAGCGACCTTCACCGTGCTCGTAATCGCGTCTCCCGTCTGACCAACGGTCATCCGTCCGACGGTACCCAGCGTGACGTTTGCCGCGAGAATCGTCGTATCGTCGGCGAACGCAGAGCCGGTCGTGTTGCCGCTCGCGAACGTGAAATAGCGTTGGATCGAGGGCGTCTCGAGATTGATCAACGCAACGCTGGCGGCGTTTCCGAGCGGAACGGCTGCCCGCCGACCACGCACCGAGAACCCGACCGGAGTGACGGTGCTGCTGGTTCCGAGTGGAACCTGTTGCTGCGTCGTCGGGCTGCCGAGCTGGAACAGAGTGAGTGCTTTGCCCGTTGAATTGACGACAAGCCCGATTTCGTGATTGGTACTGGTGCCTCCGAGGAAACCGGGCGCGACTGACGGTGACGTCGAATCACTGCATCCCGCGGCCACCGCGGCGAGCGTGACAGCGGCGATGACAGGCAAACGGAAGCGGGTGGTGCGTTGCATTGCGAATTCTCAGCTGAGAGGTGAACGGCGAACGCGAAGCGATACGCTCCATGTCCGGCCGGGAAACGGGTAGTCGACCAGCATTGCCGCCGGTCGGTCGAGCAGATTGTCAACACCCACGCCGACGTCGAATAGCCAACGTCCGTGCATTGACGACATCGTCCATCGCGCGTCGGTGAGCCAATACGGGTCGAGCGTGTTCAATGCGGAGCCAGACACCGTGCGTCGCGACGAGACGTACCGGTTCGTGAACTCGACGCGACCCCAATGAACGGCGCCGCCAGCGGTGATGCTCGCCGTCGTTCTCGGGCGGTACGGGATCTGCCCGTCGAGCACCGGGCCGGCATAGACGACATCGGCGCGGTTGAGCGTTCCTTGAACATCGATCCGCTGACTCGGGAGTGCGGCGCGGCCGCTCAACTCCCAACCCGACCGATGCACCGCGATGTTCGACGGGCTCCAGATGAACCGAAAATCCGGCAGCCAGAGAATCATCCCGTCGACGTTCGCACGAAACGCAGCAGCTTCGCCGGTCAGCACGACGGGTCCCGCTGCGACATCGTGCACTCCAAGCCGTGCCTCGACATCTCCCGTCGTGCGTTCCGGACGCAGTGCCGGATTCGCGCGCACGAGTACGCCTTCGTGGAAGAATTGATCCGCGAGCGACTGCGGCGAGTATCCGTTGCCAATCGACGCCGACGCCACCAACGGCCCCCGCGATAGCGCGAGCGCGCCTCTAGGCGAGACGACGCCGTCGCCGATCAGAGAACTCTGGTCGACACGCGCGCTCATGTCAGCATCGAAACGCACCTGAGCGGCGTCGAAGACGTGTGAAACCCGCGTCGTCGCCCAGGCGCCGAGCAGTCGCTGCCAATGCGGCGCGTTCGGCGCGAGCATGCTCGACGACACGTCGAGCCCTCGCGCGTCCGCGCCAATTGAACCAACCAACGACCCGTGCGACGCCGTGGCGCCAACGGTACCGGTCACGCCCGTGGCTGTCACGCCGTCGTCGAACGGCGTACCGAACGGCGGTGAAGAGTCTACGAACGTCGAGTGCTCGCGCGTGATATCACCGGTAGCCATCCACGAGATGCCGCTTCGTGTGACGCGCGCGTCCAGGCCGCCGCTCGTGCGCGAATCGGTTTGCCGCCCCGTGGACGACGGCTGAACGATTGAGCCAGCAAGACCGCGTGCCAGATCGTTCCACGACCCGCGTGCGCGAACCACCGCTGAATCGTTTTCAAACCCAAGGCTCCCCAACACCTGTCGCGACGTGACGTCGGAGTTGATCCGATGCGTCGAGCCACCGCCGCGCACCGCCGGAACATCGTACGGAAAGTCGCCGCGGATGGTGCGGTACTCCCCCGTGAGAGAGCCGCTCGACCGCAGCGAACCCGCGGAGCGGCCGTCGCCAATCGTCGCTGACATCTGTCGCTCGCCCCACGCGCCGTCGCGCACGAGTGCCGACGACTCTCGCGACGCGCGGCGCGTCGTGATTGCGACAACACCTGCCAGCGCTCGGCCGCCATACCGCGCCGATTGCGCGCCCGACTGAACCACTACGCTCTCTACCGACTCGAGCGACACGCGCGACAGATCGGCGTCGCCAGTGATCTGCGAATTGATCGGAACGCCGTCGACGAGCACGAGCACTTCGCTCGCGCTGGAACCGCGAATCGAAACGTGACTCGCCGATCCTGGACCGCCGGCCTGCGTCACGACGAGCCCGGGGCTCGATTGCAAGAGTTCGCCGAGATCGCGACGACCCGATGCTTCGATTGTTGCGCGATCGAAGATGACCGCATTCGTGATTTGTGAATCGCGCGCGGCGCGCACGACCACCGGACCGAGCGTGGTCGCGAGAGGCTCGAGCACCGCCTCGATGATCGTCGTGCGCCCGTTGGCGACTCGAACCTCGCGATCGAAGGCAGCGAAACCGAGCGCGCGGACGCGTACTATATAGTCGCGCGGCTCCAGCCCACGAAGCACGAACGTTCCGTCCGCGCTCGACCGAGCGACTTCCGACTGGCCCGTCACTTCCACCCGCGCGTCGGGGATCGGGCGTGCGGTGCGCGCATCGGTGACGCGACCGCGGAGTTCGCCGGGAACCTGCGCCGCCACACGCGATGCCGGCCACGCCGCGAGTAATCCCACGAGTGCCAACCACCCAAGCCCCCGTCTCACGACGCCACCGAGTCGCGTGGATCTACCTGTGGAGCGCCCCCAGCATGCGTCACGATCGACACTGGCCACTCGTAAACCTCGGCGACGCGCTCTGCCGTAAGCACGTCCGCCGGAGCACCGCGCGCCACGAGACGACCCTTGTTGAGCAGCAGCAGCTCGTCGGCGTATCGCGCCGCGAGATTCAAGTTGTGCGTCGCCAGAACGACTGTCGTGCCCTCATCGCGCAGACGGCGAAGGAGTTCGAACGTCGTCATCTCGTGGCGGATGTCGAGGAACGTCGTCGGCTCGTCGAGCACGAGCACGCTCGGCTCCTGCGCAAGTGCGCGCGCAAGCCGAACACGCTGACGTTCGCCGCCCGACAGTGTCGACAGCCACCGATCGGCGAACTCGGTAACGTCGCACCGCGCCATCGCGCGCGAGATCGCAGCGATATCAGCTGCGCCTTCACGCTGCCACGGTCCGAGATGCGGGTAGCGGCCCATCGCGACGATTTCGCGTACGCTAAACAGCGGCTCCGTCTCGCCCTGCGGCACGACGCCGATGCGAAGGGCGATTTCGCGTCGCGTCCATTCGGCGAGTGGCTTACCATCGAGCGCAATACTGCCCGTCGCCGGAACCAGTGTGCCGAGTAGCAGTTGAAGTAGCGTCGACTTGCCTGCGCCGTTTGGCCCGAGCAGTGCGGTCATCTTCCCGCGCGAAACGTCGACTGAGATGTCATCGATGGTTGGGCGCGCGGCGCCGTCGTGCTGGAAGCGCACGTCGCGCAACGACCAAACCGACGACGAGCCAACGTCGCGCGCTGCGATCACGTGGCCACTCCCGCCGCCGGCCGACGAAGCAACCACACGAAGCACGGAACGCCAACGAGCGCCGTCACGATACCGATCGGCAGTTCATTGGCGCCCGCCAGTGATCGCGACAGCGTATCTGCGGCTACCAGAAACGCCGCGCCTGCGAGCGCGGAGCAGGGCAGGAGCGCGCGGTTGTCCCCGCCCCACACGAGTCGCACGGCGTGCGGCACCACGAGTCCCACGAACCCGATCGTGCCGCTCACTGACACCGACGCGGCCGTCAGCAGCGTCGCCGTCCCGAAGGCAATGAGCTTCGTTCGCTCGACCGACGTTCCGAGATACGCAGCTGTCGGCTCACCAATCGCCAGCAAATTGAGCGGACGCGCGAGTGAAAACAGAACAGCCAGCGCGGGAACGAGGCATGTCGCAAGAATTCCGACACTTCGCCACGACGCGTTGGCGTGGCTTCCCATCATCCAGAAGATCGCCGAACGCACCGCCTCGGTATCGGCGAACGTGAGCACGAGCCAGATCACCGCGACGAGAAACGCGCTCACCACGACGCCAGCAAGCAATAGCACGCGGGTATCGAGCGTGCGACCAACGCTGAATGCGATTCGAAACACGAGCAGCATCGACAACACAGCACCCGCGAATGCGGCAAGCGGCAACGCCCAGACAAAGCGCAGCGACCACCCTGTCACGACGGTGATGACCGCTCCCATCGCCGCGCCGCTCGACACACCAAGGATGTACGGCTCGGCCAACGGATTGCGCAGGAGCGCCTGAAACGTTGCACCGCTCACCGCGAGTGCTGCGCCGGCGAGGGCGGCCTGCAGCGCGCGTGGCATTCGCAGCGCGCGAATGATCGTGATGGTCGTCGGATCGCCGCGACCGAAAATGGCGTCAATCAGCGCGCCGTTGCTCGTCGCCACGGCGCCCAGTCGTACGGCGGCAAACAGCGCCACGACGACTAGGACGCTGAGCACTGCCAGGCGCAGAGACAGCGGCCAGGCAAGGCGCGCACGAACACTCACCGTCGAACTCCGGCCGCCTGCGTCGAGTCGACGCCGGCAACTTCCGGATGCAGTGCGCGTCGCAAAACGAGTGATGCTGCCGCGATACTCGGACTCGGACGGCTCATCAAATCAGCCGGCACCGTAACGACGCGGCCCGTGCGCACTGCGCGAAGGTCGCGCCAGCCCGCCATCGCGCGGAAGCGATCGAGCGAATTGGTTTTGAATTCTCCAACAGGCACAACGAGGATGTCGGGATCGCGGCGGACGATCTCCTCCATCGCCACATTCGGCCAATTCGCCGCAGCGTCGGCGAAGATCGAACGTCCGCCGGCGAGTGAGATCAGTTGCCCGATGAACGTCTGCGGGCCTGCAGTCATCGGCGGGTCGTTGTACACGACATACAGCACGCTCGGCGCAGGGCGATTGCTCACCGAGGTACGAACACTGTCGAGCGTAGCACGAACCGACGTCGCGACTGCCGTCGCCGCGGAATCGTGACCGCTGAGTCGTCCGATGCTGCTGATTCCGTGGAAAATGTCCGTCGTGTCTTGCGTGCGAAGAATGAACACTGGAATGCCGAGCGCGGTGAGCTTCTCGCGCACCTGCTGACGCTTGTCGCTCTCCCACGAGATCACGAGATCCGGATGGAGATTGACCATTGCCTCAACACTCGGATCCACTCCGCCGCCGACCGACGGCAAGTTGGCAACTTCGGGTGCCACATCGTATCGCGTTCGCGCGACGATTTGTGTCGTCGCACCGATCGCGATGAGTGTTTCCGTCGCGCTTGGGATGAGCGAGATGACGCGCTGCGCTGGCTTCGCCAATCGAATCGTGAAGCCGGCGTCGTCTTTGACTTCGATCGCGGAATGTGCCGCGGAATCGATGCGCGCGTCGCGCGTGGCATCCCGCGAGCAGGCGGTCGAAAGCAGCGCGATGGCGCCGCAGATCGCGATCGATCGTTTTACATCGATGCCCAAAAACACGAAACCCGTCCTAGCGCAGTGAGCGGCGGGACGGGGGCTGAAGGCGGCACGAAGCGCGAGAGGCAAAGGCGCGGCGGACCGGCGATCGACCCCGCGCCCCTCCCTCGAGGGACCTAATGCGGGAACGAACGGGCCGGTCTCCTGGCTCGAGGCGGATCGGCTCTCCCTTCCCAGCGCCAAAGCGCCAGTGGGTGGTGCATGAAGCCGACCTGACCCGCCGATCCGACGCTCTGATGAGCGGCGCATCGACAGGACCTCTGACAGTGGCGGGGCCGCGCCGGATTCACACCGGCTTCCTACTGCATGGCCCGTTCAGTTCAGTTGTGCTCGAAACACTATCACGCTGAAGCCGCTTCGCGCAAGTCGCTGGAAACATCCCACGGCCCTTGCGCGCAGCGCGTTCCGCGGTGACACTGCGCGCGTGTCCGAGCCGAAACTGAACGCGCGCGTGCTGATGGTACAGGGCACGTCGTCGCATGCCGGGAAATCGACGCTGGTGGCTGCGCTCTGCCGAATCTTCGCGCGCGCTGGCTTTCGCGTTGCGCCATTCAAGGCGCAAAACATGTCGAACAATGCTGCGGTGACGCTGGGCGGCGGAGAAGTTGGACGCGCGCAGGCCATGCAGGCTACAGCTGCTGGTGTGCCGGTGACGGTGGACATGAACCCCGTGTTGCTCAAGCCACAGAGCGATCGCACGTCGCAGGTCGTCGTGCTTGGACGCGTTCATCACACGTCGAACGCGCGTGAGTACTACGATCGCACCGCAGAGCTCTGGCCCGTTGTCACGGCGGCGCTCGACCGCCTACGCGCCGAGTATGACGTCGTCGTCATCGAAGGCGCCGGAAGTCCGGCCGAGATCAATCTCGAGCGATACGACATCGTCAACATGCGCGTCGCCCGCTACGCCAATGCACCGGTGGTGATTGTCGGCGATATCGATCGCGGTGGCGTCTTCGCCTCGCTCTTCGGCACGGTGGCGCTCCTCCCGGAATCGGACCGCGCGCTGATTCGCGGTTTCATCATCAACAAGTTCCGCGGCGATCCGTCGCTCCTCGACCCCGGCTTCGATACGCTGCTCGAGCGCACAGGTGTCCCGACACTCGGCGTTCTTCCGTATCTCGATCTCTCGCGGCTTCCGGCCGAGGATGCCGTTGAATGGGATTCGCTCGGCCGGAATGCCAATGAGCAAACGCTCATCGATGTCGCCGTCATGCGACTGCCGCGCGTCGCGAACCTCGACGAATTTCAGGCCCTCGCCTGCGAACCCGGCGTCGCCATGCGCTTCGTCGCCGACCCGAACGAGCTCGGCAGTCCGGATCTGATAATCATCCCCGGCACCAAGTCCACTGTCGCCGATCTCGCATGGCTCCGCGAGCGAGGTCTTGCCGATGCGATTCTCTCGAAGCGCGCCGCGGGCACCCCAGTGCTCGGAATCTGTGGAGGGTTCCAGATGCTCGGCACCCGCGTCATCGACGAGGGCGGCGTGGAAGCACGCGCGTCGGTCGACGCGCTTGGCCTTTTGCCGATGACAACGGTGTTTGCCCCCGAGAAGGTGACGCGACGCGTCACCGGCCGCGTCGTCAAGGCGAACGCGCTCTGGGCGCCCGACGATGTCGTAGGCGATGAGACAGATCGCGAACCCTCACGTCTTGGCGGGCACGCGCTGGACGCATACGAAATTCACATGGGTCGTACCGACCGAATCACTCGTGGCGACGAGCATCCCGCGCCCTTCTCGATGCTGTTCGAATCGACGGAGAGTTGCGACGGCGCGACCTCGCCCGACGGTCTCGTGGTTGGTACCTACATGCACGGCCTTCTCGAAAACGCACCACTACGCCGGGCTCTACTCGCGCGACTCGCCGCGCGAAAGGGCGTGGCGTTGCCGGTGGGGCCAGCGCTCGCCTCCGTCGATGATGCGATCGACACGCTGGCCGACGCCGTTCGCGACAACCTCGACATCGATGCGATCATGTCGATGATCGGACTCCCGGCAATGAGCGCCATCTAGTGGCCGCGCTCACGCTGCTCCTCGGTGGCGTTCGAGCCGGCAAGAGTGCAAAGGCGCTGCACCTTGCAGCTGAGAGTGAGCGAGATCGCGGCGTGCTCTTTGTCGCCACCGCCCAGGCATTCGATGACGAAATGGGGCGCCGAATCGCCGCGCATCGTCGCGAACGCCCAGTTCACTGGGAAACGCTCGAATCGCCCATCGACGTTCCGTCCGACCTCGACGCATACCTCACTCGCGTCGGTGACGTCGGCGCCGTCGTGATCGATTGCCTCACGCTCTGGGTGAGCAACATCCTCCTTGCTGCTGGCGAGGGCGAGGACGCCGAGGCGCTCATTGCGCGTCACGTCGAGTCGCTGTTGGCAGTAGTGGCAAAACATGCGGCGGCGCCGAACGCGCCACGCTGGATCGTCGTGAGCAACGAGGTCGGGCTCGGCATCGTTCCTCCCACGCCCCTCGGGCGAGCCTACCGCGACGCCCTCGGTCGCGCCAATCAGTTGGTGGCTGCCGCAGCGGACGATGTTCGGCTGCTCGTTGCCGGAATCGAACTTCCGCTCAAGTCCGCACGCTAGCTTTCCAAGTATGTCCCTCGTCGTCACCGATGCGATCGTCCTCCACGTGTTCGACTACCTGGAGTCGTCGCGCATTCTCAAGATCGTTACTCGAGAAGCGGGCGTTCGCTCGGTGTTGGCGCGTGGCGCGAGGAAATCGAAGCGACGGTTCGGGGCCGCGCTCGACCTCTACGCGCAGGGCAGTGCCGAGCTGCACATCAAGGTCGGCCGTGAACTCGACACGCTCACCGCATTCGACGTAACGCGCGCACGTCCGCAGCTCGCCGCGCAGCTCGATCGCTTTACCGGCGCGAGCGCGATCGCCGAGCTGACCCTACGTTGCGCGCGAGACGCCTCCGATCCCGGATTGTTCGACGCAGTGCTCGTCGCGCTGGACGATCTCGCGATCGCCGCGCCCGACCGTGCGCGCGACATCACTCTCGGCGGTGCGTGGCGCGTTCTGTCGGAGCTCGGCGTCGCTCCAACGATCGATAACTGCGCCGAGTGTCATGCTGATGTCGACGCCGATATGCCGGCGACGTTCAGTCATCCGGCAGGCGGCGTGGTCTGCCAGCGGTGCTCGCACCTCGCGCGCAGCGGACGCACGCTGCCACCAACGGCGCGCGGTGCGTTACGCGACTGGCTTGTGGGAACTGCGCATCCATTGTCCGACGCGCAGGAAGTTCGGGCACATCAGCGATTGCTTCGCGAATTCGTTCGCGAACACCTTGCCGACGACCGGCCTCTGCGCGCCTTCGACGCGTGGGAGCGAGATGCATTGAGCACACGCGGAGAGCTCGTGTGATCATCGGCACCGCGGGCCACATCGACCACGGCAAGACCACACTCGTACACGCTTTGACCGGCGTCGATACGGATCGATTGCCGGAGGAGAAGCGTCGCGGCATTACGATCGAACTTGGTTTTGCCCCGCTAGTGCTCGACGGTGTTGGAACCGTCGGTGTGGTCGATGTTCCCGGACACGAGGCGTTCGTGCGCACGATGGTGGCCGGCGCGACCGGGATCGATATCGCGTTGCTCGTCGTCGCCGCCGACGAGGGGATGATGCCGCAGACGCGTGAGCACCTCGCCATTCTGCAACTGCTGGGTGTGCGTCGGGGCGTTGTGGCACTCACGAAAGTGGACCTCGTCGACGACGAGTGGCTTGCGCTTGTTGCAGAGGATGTGCGCGCGGCCGTTGCGCCCGTTCTCCCTGATGCGGCGATTGTGGAGACCGCGGCGCAGACCGGGCAGGGGATCGCTGAACTGCGTCAGTCGCTCGCGGCAATCGCTTTGACCGTACCGCCGCGCACCGACAGTGATCTGTTTCGCATGCCCGTCGACCGCGCCTTTACGATCAAGGGAACTGGCACCGTGGTGACCGGAACGATCTGGTCCGGGCGCGTGACGCGCGATCAGACAATTCGCATTTTCCCCGGCGGAAACACCGCGCGCGTTCGCGGAATCCAGGGCCATGGTGCGCAACTCGACACGAGCGACGCCGGTGGTCGCACGGCAATCGCGCTGGTCGGCGTCGAGCCGGCTGACGTGCCGCGCGGCTCGACACTTCTTGCTGGCGACGCGTGGCAGCCGACGATGCTCGCGCGCGCTGACATCACACTTGTGCCCGGCGCCGAAGCGTCGATTCGTCCGCGCACGTGGTTTCGCGCCCACGTTGGTACCGCCGAGGTCGGGGCCAGAGTCGTGGCGAGGGATGTTCGTGCCGGCGAGCCGTTTGCGGCGCGAGTAGTCTTTGATCAACAAGTCCTCATTCGAGCTGGCGATCGGTTCGTGTTGCGAGCTACCGCGCCGTTGAACACGATCGGCGGAGGTGTCGTCGTCGATCCGTATCCGCCACGCCGTGCCCGGGCGTGGCCAACAGGCCTCACGACGCTCGAACGCCTGGAGCGGTTAGTGGCGGAAGCGGGATTGGCCGGCGTGGACGTCGCGACACTTCCGACGCGGCTGGGCAATACACCGACTGAGTGCGTGTCGATCGTGGCTGCTTTCGCGCAGGCTCGCGTCGTCGCCGGCCGCTTGGTCGCTCGACGCGACTTTTCCGAGCTCGGTGACCGCCTGGTTGCGCTCACGTCCGAGTACCACGTAGCGAACCCACTGGAACCTGGGGTCGCGGTTCAGAGGCTGCGAAGCGAAACCGGGGTACCCGGGGAAATCGTCGATCTGGCGCTCGGCGAGCTGGTTTCTGCGGGGCGTCTCTCGATTTTGGCGGGTGTGGTCAGTTTGACCGACTGGGTCCCGTCGCCGTCGGATGAGCAAGTCTTGTTACTCCAAACGCTAGTTTCTCAACTCGAGGCCGCTGGCGCCGAACCTCCAACAATAGAGGAGTTCGCTTTAAGGTTCTCCTCGGAGATTGTCCCGCTCGTGCGATATCTCGAGCGATCAGGCCAGGTCGTGCAAGTCGAGCAGAATCGGTACTATGCGGCCGGTCAATTGCAGGTGCTTGTCGGGCGCCTTGGAGAGGCCATGGCGGGCGGTTTGGAGCGAAGTCCGGCGGATCTCAGAGATGCGTTGGGGCTTTCTCGGAAGTTTTTGATCCCGTTTCTGGAGTACTGTGACCGGGTCGGAATTACTCGGCGAACGGGAGCGGGAAGGGTTTGGGGGAGGTCGTAAAGCCCGACAGGTCAGTAGAATAGGTCAGCAGGGTTCGCTTGACAGTACTGAGACTCGATCGTAGCTTGGAATCAGGTAAGAGGTTCAGGTCCACCACCATTTCAGGAGTCCCGTAACGGTCCCTGTTTCGTTAGCGCGGGAGAAAAATCATGTTCCACCGCTGGGCAGCACTAGTGCTCGTGCTCGCCCTTTGTGCGATGTCGCCAAAGAATGCGGCGGGGCAAACGGAGTCGCAGCAACCGCCCCGAGGGCACAGTGCAGGGTCACTCGGAAAAAATTCTCCGAACCCCTTTAATCCGGAGACTTACATCACGTTCGGGGTTGATGATCAAACCTGTACGGATGGAAGTCAGCAACACGTCGTCACTCTGCGGATTCTGAATGTTCTAGGCATGCCAGTCGCCTTCTTTCAGCTGCAGGGTCCAGCAAGTACGAGCGCCACCGCTGCTGTTGGTGTGGCGAACGGGCAACTGCTTTCCAATGTGAAGTTGGGTTGCGGAAGCTACAGGGCGTACTGGAGTGGCAACCTGCCGAACGGCAAGGAAGCGGCATCCGGGACGTACATCGTTCAGTTGTTCGTAGACAACAAGTTGGCGGCGCCGCCGAGGAAGATTTACAACGCCAAGTAGTAGGCTCCTCACTGCGTCAATCGACGGTGAATCGCGCCAAGGGCTGTCGCTCTTGGCGCGATTCGCGTTTTAGAGCGGCCGAATCGGCAGCGGCTTAGTTTCCGGCATTCGGCGGCGCGACGGATGTCAGCCGCTTTGGCGCGATGGACAGGCACCGACGTTGCTCCGCGTCCACCCATGATCAATCCAGAAAAACTCACCGTAAAGGCCGGCGAGGCCTTGAACGAAGCGGTGAACAACGCCCGTCGTAACGGCAACCCGCTCGTCTACGACCTGCACATGCTCGCCGCGCTCCTCGAGCAGGACGAGAGCATCGTCGTTCCCGTTCTCCAAAAGCTCGGTGCCAGTGTGACCGCGCTGCGAGAACAGGTCGCCCGCGGAATCGAGAAGTACCCCAAGCAGAGCGGCGCGCAGCCAACGATGTCGCGCGAGCTCAACGCCGTCTTCGACAAGGCCGAGGACGAGGCCAAGCGACTCGGCGACGAGTACGTGTCCACCGAGCATCTGCTGCTCGCTCTGTCCGACACCAAAGGCACCGAGACGCGCACGCTGCTCAGCGCCGTTGGTGCGACGCACGCCGCGCTGCTCGATGCGCTCGAAGCCGTTCGCGGATCGCACCGCGTCACCGACCAGACGCCTGAGAACCAGTACCAGGCGCTGCAGCGGTACACGCGCGACCTCACCGAAGCCGCGCGCAAGGGCAAGCTCGACCCGGTCATCGGCCGCGACGAAGAGATTCGTCGCGTGATTCAAGTGTTGTCACGCCGCACGAAAAACAACCCGGTGCTCATCGGCGAGCCGGGCGTCGGCAAGACAGCCATCGTCGAGGGGCTCGCGCAGCGCATCGTGAATGGCGACGTCCCCGAAGGTCTCAAGGGTAAGCGCCTCGTGTCGCTCGACCTCGGCGCGCTCATCGCCGGGGCGAAGTTCCGTGGCGAATTTGAGGAAAGACTCAAGGCGGTACTGAAGGAGATCACCGAGTCCGAAGGCCTGTTCATCACCTTCATCGACGAGATGCACACCCTCGTCGGCGCCGGGAAGGCCGAAGGCTCGATGGACGCCGGCAACATGCTCAAGCCGCTGCTCGCCCGAGGCGAGTTGCGAGTCGTCGGCGCCACGACGCTCGACGAATATCGCCAGCACGTCGAAAAGGATCCCGCCCTCGAGCGGCGCTTCCAGCCGGTGTATGTCGGCGAGCCGAGCGTCGAGAACACGATTGCGATTCTGCGCGGCCTCAAGGAGCGTTATGAAGCGCACCACGGCGTGCGCATCACCGACGACGCGATCATCGCGGCGGCGACGCTCTCACACCGGTACATCGGCGATCGCTTCCTGCCCGACAAGGCGATCGATCTGATCGACGAGGCAGCGTCGCGCCTACGCATCGAGATCGACTCGATGCCACAGGAGATCGACGAGGTCGAGCGTCGCATCATGCAGCTCGAGATCGAGCGCATGGCACTAGTGAAGGAGAAGGATCGCTCGGCGATCGAGCGCCGCGAGGAAATCGAGCGCGAGCTGTCCGAGCTGCGCGAGCGTTCCCAGGCCATGAAGGCCCAGTGGCAGCAGGAAAAGGAAATGCTCGGCGGCGTCGGCAAAATCAAACAGGAGATCGAGCAGGCGCGCATCGAAGCGGAGCAGGCGACTCGCTCTGGCGATTTGAACAAGGCGGCGGAAATCACCTACGGGCGAATTCCGCAGCTCGAACGTCGCATGCGCGACACTGAACAAAAGCTGGCGAGCACCGAGGGGCGTCCGCAGTATCTCAAGGAAGAGGTGACGGCCGAGGACATCGCCGAAGTCGTGGCGCGCTGGACCGGGATTCCCGTTACGAGAATGCTCGAGAGCGAGCGTGAGCGCCTGACGAAGCTCGATCAGGAACTATCGCGCCGCGTGATCGGCCAGGAAGAAGCGGCGCAGGCCGTCGCGAATGCCGTGCGTCGCTCGCGTGCGGGCCTTCAAGATCCGAATCGGCCGATTGGCTCATTCATCTTCCTCGGCCCCACTGGCGTCGGCAAGACTGAAACGGCGCGCGCTCTCGCCGAGTTCCTATTCGACGACGAGCACGCGATGGTGCGCATCGACATGTCGGAGTACATGGAGAAGCACGCCGTCGCTCGACTGATCGGCGCACCGCCAGGCTACGTCGGCTACGAGGAAGGCGGCCAGCTCACCGAGGCGGTGCGTCGCCGCCCGTACTCGGTGGTTTTGTTCGACGAAATCGAGAAGGCCCATCCGGATGTGTTCAACATCCTGCTGCAGATCCTCGACGATGGTCGCCTCACGGATTCGCAGGGGCGCACGGTCGACTTCCGCAACAGCGTGATCATCATGACGTCGAACGTTGGCTCGACGTTCATTCTCGAACACGCGACTGGCGATTGGGCACTCGTCGAAACGCAGGTGATGGCGACGCTCCGGCAGAACTTCAAACCGGAGTTTCTCAACCGCGTCGACGACATCATCATTTTCCGACCGCTCGGCATGGCGGAGATCGAGAAGATCGTCGATCTGCAACTGGAGCGCGTGAGAAAATTGCTCGCCGAGCGCAAGATGACGCTCGACGTGACGCCGGAGGCCAAGCGCGTGCTTGGCGAAGATGGCTTTGACCCGGCGTTCGGTGCGCGTCCGCTCAAGCGGTCGATTCAGCGACTGATTCAGAATCCGCTTGCGATGGCCGTGCTCGAGGGGCGGTTTAGCGAGGGCGATTCGATCGTCGTGCGCCCGGACGGGAACGGGGCATTGGAGTTCTCGAATGAACCATCCCGCGCCACGATTGGGGCGTAGGGCAGCGTGACCGTGGTCCGGCCGGAGGATGAACAGTGGATGGGCGTCGCGCTCGAGGAAGCGCGCGCCGCCCATGCCGCGGGTGAGGTTCCGGTCGGTGCGGTGATCGTGCGCGACGGTGTCGTGTTGGCGCGCGCGGGGAACAGGACGATTCGCGATCAGGACCCGACGGCGCACGCCGAGGCAATTGCAATCCGCGCTGCGGCGTCCGCACTCGAGTCGTGGCGACTCGAAGGCTGTACCCTCTACGTGACCCTCGAGCCGTGCGCCATGTGCGCCGGTGCGATCGTGCTGTCGCGCGTCGATCGCGTCGTGTTCGGCGCGTGGGATCCGAAGGCGGGAATGGCAGGTTCCGTCGCGGATTTGCTTCGTCATCCGCGGCTGAACCATCGGCCCGAGGTGATGGGCGGACTGGCGGCCGACGAATCGTCGCAAATGCTGACCAAGTTCTTCCGAACCCGTCGCGTGAACGGCCCGCCGGCGGTCGACACGTCGTCGTCCACGACGTAGGCGCGGCGGTCGTTCCCATCGCGAGATGAATCGGCCAACCAATCTCGCACCTGCGCTGTCTACGTCACGTCTCGGCGGCGCCCAAAAACGGTCTTGAGACCGGCGACGTCATCTCCCTTGCTCAGGCATCCATGATCTTCTTGGTGCGGCGGAACGTCACCCGCTCCGTGCTCGCTTCTTGGCTAGCGCGCGTCATCGTGGCTGTGACCGCGGCCGTTACGTGGCTTCCGGCACCGGTAGCTGCGCAATCGAAAGCGACCGTTGCATCGAGCGCGTATGTCCATGCGCAGAAGCTCGTGGCGATCGATGGCGCCCGTCGGCTCAACCTCTACTGCTTGGGTACTGGCGAACCCACAGTGTTGTTCGACGCGGGGGCAGGCGAAAATATGATGGTCTGGCGCCACGTTCAGGGGCAGATCGCGGCCGTCACGCGGGCGTGCTCCTACGATCGTGCCGGCTACGGCTTTAGCGATTCTGCAACGCGCGCGTCCGACGCGCGCAACACCGTCGACGATCTGCACCGTCTCTTGAGCGCCGCCCACCTCCGGACGCCTATCGTCTACGTCGGACATTCGGCGGCGGGACTCTACGGAACGCTCTGGGTGGCTACCTATCCAAAGGACGTTGCCGGTGTCGTGCTTGTTGATCCGGCGTTCGCGCACTCGGATCAGAAGATGACGGCGACGTTTTCTCCGGCCGATCGCGCGAAGCTAACAGACGCATACGCGGGGGTGTTCGATTTCATCCGCGCCTGCGTCGCGCTCGCACGAACCGGTGCACTGGCGAATCCGACGAGCGACGACGCGCGCGCGTGCCTCGACACAAAGGGTTATCGAGACAACATCGACGACACCCTTCGAGCCGAGCTGACACGGCAGTACGCGCGGACGCGGCTTCTCGCGGCGGCGCTGTCCGAGTACAGCAGCATCTGGCCGGGTGCGGACATGACGAGTGTGGACGACCGCCAACTCGATGCTGCGTCCGTTGGCTTTGGCGATCGGCCGCTAGTCGTGTTGATTCACGACGGCGCTGCCGAGCCGGCGCCGCCGGGTTTCACACCAGCACAGCGATCGATCATGGAGACGACTCGTGTCGCGAGCCTTGCGGCGCTCGCCAAAACGTCGACGCGCGGCACGCACATCGTCGTTCAGAAATCGGAGCACCACATTCAGTTCGATCAGCCAGATGCCGTGATCGCGGCGGTGCGACGTGTGGTCGACGACTTGCGCCGCGGCGCGACGAAGAATCCTCGATGAATTCTGGTTGGCGAGAGCGGCCGGCGTCGCGGCGAGTCCGCGGCCGAAAAATGGGATAACACGACTCCCCTCAACCGTTGGAATCGTTTAGTTTCGGGGGATGTATTCCTGAGGGTGGTCTTCGCACGCCAACGAAGCTGGCTCGTCTGGAACACGCTGGGAATCTCGGCCGCGAATGGTTGACGGCCTGGTGCAGTGTTGCTCGTCTAAATAGTTGTAAATCAATAAGTTGCTGACAAGGACAGGTGGCCGAGTGGCTGAAGGCACCGGTCTCGAAAACCGGCATACCGGCAACGGTATCGAGAGTTCGAATCTCTCCCTGTCCGTTCTTTCAGCTACCGGCCGGCGACTCTGATAGAGTCGCTCGCGCCGGTTCGTTGTTTTTGGATGGGTGGCCGAGTGGTTGAAGGCGCACGCCTGGAAAGTGTGTTTAGGTCAAAAGCCTAACGTGGGTTCGAATCCCACCCCATCCGTTGACCTCACTTACACTTAGCGTGTGGGTGGGGTTTGTTTTTTCGGGCATCTGCGGAGCCTGCCCGCCGTTCCTGTCCGCCGTTGGTGCTATTGGCCGCTTGCCCTGAGCCGTTCCATCTTCTCCAGCACGCTCATCATCGTCGCTTCGTCTGGCTGCATGTAGACCCGTAGTAGCGTCTCCGGTCCCTGCCAGCCTCCAAGTCGCGCGATGTCGACCAGCGGCGCGCCTGTTCGCTTGGCATCGTTGGCGAACTTCCTCCTGAGTGAGTGCCAGCCAAGGCCCTTCTGCTTCGGCAATCCGCTGTCCCTCTCCAATCGGCCCCACCAGTTGTTGACGGGGTGCCGTGTGACTGGCTGGTCAGGGTTGGTGTCGAACGGGAAGACCCATCCGTCGCCGATTCGACTAACTGCCTTGCGCTCTGCCTTCAGTCGTTCGATGGCCAGCTTAGACAGCGGGGAATGGTGTTCGAACTCGGACTTGTCGGTCATCGCTCGCCAGAGAATCCGTCCATTCGCCGTGTCGATGTCGTTCCATCGTAGCTGACGAATCGCGTTAGCCCTGTGCCCCGTTTCGTGCGCGAGGAACAAGAACAGTCCAACAGGCCCGCCGAGTCGTTCCGCAGCCTGTCTCAGCGTGGCGTACTCCTTCGCTGACACGATCGGTCGACGCGGACTCACCTCCTTCGGCATTTCCAAGCCCTTGAATGGATCGCGTTCTAACAACGGACGACCGCGCACGATTGTTCGTTGTACCCAATTTGGAAAGGAAGACTGAGCACTTAATGTTTAGGGATTCCATGTTGCGCTAGCTGATCGTATTTCGGGCGGCAAATGGCGATACAATTCTGACAATGGCCACGAAACTTCCGGAATTTCAAACGACCTTCGGCGTCTATCGTACCACTGAGATCCTTGGCCAGGGTGGTTCCGGTCGCGTGTATGGCGTCGATGCTGACGACAACGCGAAATACGCGGTTAAGGTGCTCGATGCCGACAGCGCATCTCGCGAGAAGGCTCGGCGGTTCAAGAACGAGATTCTTTTCGGCACCCGTAACACGCATAAGAACATCGTCCCAATTCTGGATCACGGCCTGTGGCTTGACGACGGTCAGTCCAAACAGTTCTACGTGATGCCTCGATATGCGGGTACTCTACGCGGAGCAATTAAGTCGGGATTATCCCCTGAGCGAATCCTGCCAGTCTTTTCACTTATTCTCGACGGCGTTGAAGCGGCTCACCTCCTCGGTGTGGTCCACCGCGACCTTAAGCCAGAGAATATCCTCATCGACGCGTTAGGAAGCCCCCTCATCGCCGACTTTGGCATCGCGCGCTTCGCGGCGGAGCAGATGGCCACTGACATCGAGACAAAACCAACGACCCGGTTGGCCAATTTTATCTATGCGGCTCCTGAGCAGCGCCAACCAGGAAAGCCGGTAGATAGTCGCGCCGATATCTTCGCGTTGGGTTTGATGTTGAATGAGATGTTCACTGGTGCCGTGCCGCAGGGCACCGGTTTTATGTCGATTGGTGCGAAAGCGCCAGCCTTCGCGTTTCTTGATGGCATCGTCGAGTCAATGATTTCGCAGCGGCCTGAAGATCGCCCCGGCTCAATCGGCGACATTAAGAATGCCCTTATCGGTCGGCAACAGGAGTTCGTCCAGCGCCAGAAGCTCGACGCTTTGAAATCCTCCGTTGTACCGGTCGTCACGGTCGACGATCCTGTCGCCAAGAGTCCTATTGAGGTCACAGGTGGAAACTGGGAGGGAGGCCGGCTTGTGTTCACGTTGAGTCAATCGCCACCGAGCGAGTGGCAACAGCTTGCCACCAACGGCATGGGTGGGTCACACTATCTCAACTATCCGCCCGGCTCAATACGGTTCTCGGGTACCAAGGCGCATTGGGCGTCCTCAGAGAAGACCGCGCAGGAGCAAATCAATCAGTTCAAAGCGTACGTCGCCTTCGCGAATCGCGAGTATGTGCGGACGGTAGTGGAGCGCGCAAGGAAACAGGAAGCAGATGCGCGGCTCCGACTCCAAGCGACGATCGCGGCAGAGGAGCGCCGTCAACGCGTCGCGAAGTCGTTGAAGTTCTGACGAGTGATCCGTCGAGCGCGACGAATACCTCTTTGTCGAGGAACATGAGCAATGACTACGACGTGCGCAACTAAGCGCCTGCACGCGATGTTGACGGATATTCACCGAATCGGCGTTCACCTTGGCAACGGAACGCCGATTCGTACCGTTCTTCAGAAAATGCTAGTCGGAGACGAAAAGGAGTTTAGTCCGACCGAGGCGTTCGACGCGTATCGTGACATTATTCGGCTCACCGCAGCTTCGATGAGCGAAGTCGAGGCGTGTTATGCTAGTGGAGGCAGCGTCGAAGAACTGGGAAAGCTAGTCGCACCGATACGTGCTCTCCACGATCGTTTGCTTTCAACCAGCCCGGCGGCGCCTGTTCAGGTTTTGCTAGAGCACCAGCCGAGATCCTTCGAGAGCACTGCCATCTTCGTCGGTCTGCTTGTGAGGGTGTCCGATCCGAGTCCGGACGCGATCGCTACCGCGCGTGAGCATTTGCGAAACGCTCTCGATGAAATCCTAGCGGACGATGAACTTGACGCCGACTTCAAAGACGCCTTCCGCAGCGGCATAGAGCGGCTACTCCGCCTACTGGATCAGTTTGCGATCTTTGGTCCTGACGCCGTCGCCCATGCGTTGTCTGATTTTGTGACCGCTGCGTCGATGAAACGCGAAGGGCAGCGTCCGAAGGTCATTGAGGTTCTTAAGAACATCGTAACTGTTGGGCAGTTCCTGAAGGTCACGACCGTTGTCGTGAAGTTCATCCTCGAGCATCACGCGGCTCAACTGGGGCTTCCTCCTGGCACGTCAGAATCACTACCTCTGATGATCGCCGCTGCAAGCTCCGCGCTGACGAACACGAACGCGTAAACGCCAACACGCGCGGAACTCAGTGTTCGTTCCGGCCTCCGCCCTCCGCGCCTGTCCAGTCACCCGTATACGAGCAGTAGCGCGCACCGGACATAAGTAGGGGTGAAGGGCCTCGTTTGGTGGCGCCGAACGGGTCCTTTTGCTTTGTAGCCGACTGATGCGGCTTGCGAAACAATCGTTGACCGTCATCATTTCATAGTCGTGTGCAGTCTTTTCTAAACGAACCGATTCGAGGTATGCCGTGAATCTCCCCGGCTGGCTCAGTCTACTCATCATCATCGGCGGACTACTCGCCGCATGTTGGCTCCTCACGAGCATCGGCTATGCTTTCCTTGACGTGGCCCGTAAAGGCTACACGAAAGACCCGTGAGCGAAGCACGACGACGGAAAGCACGCAAGAACCGGAAGCGCAGCGACTTCTGGTTCACGGTAGCATTCATACTGTTCGTCATTTACGCGCTTGCCACTTACGAGCCTGGGAATCACCCCGAGTACCACGGTGATGTGCAATTCCAACAGGAGTGGAAGGCGAAGACGGATGTGATGAAGGCAACGATGACTCATGCGGAGAGCGCCGCGATGATCCGGGGGCTTCAACAGGCAACGCGACCAGTCACCCGCTAGACCGTCCGGCGGTGTTCAGGGCGAAGGTCCGACGGAACTAGCGACTGAGCGACCGTAACGAACCCACCCGAGCGCGAGAGCCGAGAGAGTATAGCTGTAATAGATTCGCGGCGACCCTGTAAACGAGCGGGGCATCGCTGTTACGGGAAGACTAGCGCCGCGCTTTCTCTTCGAGCCTTCGCAGTCTCGATTCCTGATCCTTCATGCTCTCGCGAAGCTCGCTAGCCTTACGCTCTATCTCAGATCGCAGCTCGTTTTCGCTCGCGCGAAGGTCGGTCCGTAGGCCGCTTATCTCAGCGAACAGAATGCCGAGCACGGTCAGAACAAGCGCGAGCGCCCCAATCAGGCCGGTGTAGAACGCGCCCGTGCTGACGCCGATACGCGAGACTTCGACCGTCTGCGCGGCACGCGGAACTCTATCCTCGACAGCGGGTGGAGCGGCTGAGGCCGTAGGTGCTTTCGCTTCCTCTGTCGGAGGGGCCGAACGCTCACTCTCTGTCGCACTGGTCTGCAACAACCGCCTAGCCGAGCGGCTGCCTCCGACGACCGGCGCTTTCTGGAGTTGCTGAACCGCTTTCAGGGCATCCTGATAGTGGGGCGCCTCGCGTGCGTCCGTCGCGGCCGGGTTTCTGCTTTGTCCGCGCCGAGGTGTCACGCCAACCTCACAGTTGTCGGCCTGCTGGCGGCGGCGATGCGATAATTCCTGCACCAGCCAAGACAGTCGCTTCGACTGATTTGGTCAGATCCAGGACGGTGTGAAACGCGCGGATGAACTCATCCTTGCTGTTTATGAGGATGCCTTCGGCGTACGAATCGACGTCAATCGCAACGCCTATGTCCGGTACGTTCGCCACCCTATCTCGAAAGATTCCTTCGACCCAGGGCTCTCCCTTCCTGATGGGCGCTACAACGATCTGCCCTTGCGAGTGCTGTAGGACGATCTGAAGATCCGTCCACTGTAGGGGAACCTCAAACGGAAGCTTCTGAAACTTCTCAAGCAATAAGTTCCGGGTTGCGTCGAAGGTGGGCTTTGGAGACGCGGCGATCTCCATGAAGCGCACGCCCAAACGATCGACCTTTGTGAGGTGCTCGCCCACCACGTCGTAGAGCGCTGCGAATGCTGCATCCGCCTGCTGTACAAAGTCGGCGAGCTTGGGCGCGTCTTCGAGAACGAACAGCGTCTTCGAGATACCACACAAGAACTCGTCTTTGGGCTGTTGAGCCGAGGTTGTTAGAAGGACTTGCTGCGCGTCCATTTGCACGTGCCCAAGCTTCGCGCCGAAATGTTTCCTCATCGCGGTCAAAATCTTACCGCGCTGGTCGGCTATCTCGGGAATCGAATAGCGATATTCGACTGCATAACGAGTCTTCTTGCGGGCCGCGTCGATGCTGTGCGTTGGCAAGGTGCGGGAGGGCGAAGGGTCTAACGCCGTTGCGGCTGAGCCAGCTATGGCAAATCTACATGCGCCGGTAAATAAGCCGCCATGCACCTTCGCAAACGACGATCGGGACGCCCGCTTAGGGACATCCCGATTTCGTCTAGGCGCGATTCCAATGGGGGGAAGTGCTCCTACTGTCTGCCGCTCATTGTTGTGATCCATTCCGCGTAGATCGTCGCAACCTCGTCGACGCTCGCGTCGATGTCGTGAATCGCTGGCCCGAGGCTACGCTTTCCCGCTGCCCCAAATACCCAATGAGGAACGCTCTCGCGCGCATCGCCGCCTTGATGGGTGAGCGCGGAAGTAGAGGACACCGATACCATTCGACCCGCATGTTCAAAAAAGGCGGGATTCATTTCGTCGCGCCAAGCCGGACCGTTCTCGTTCTTTTTCATCGAGAGACTCCAGTCTTGATGGTATGTAGGGTCGAGGCAAACGCCGCGAGCCCCAATGCAAAAACCTAGAAGGTGCGCAGTCACTATGCGATTCCTCGCTCACACGCCGGCCAAACGACGATCGGGGCATCCCAGTATGGAGACACCCCGATTTCGTTAGAAGCGATCCTAGAGCGATTGGCGCCCTATGCCGCAACGCCGAGAGAGTTCTTGAACTG
This sequence comes from Leucogemmata humicola, assembly GCF_055379415.1. NCBI lineage: Bacteria > Pseudomonadati > Gemmatimonadota > Gemmatimonadia > Gemmatimonadales > Gemmatimonadaceae > Leucogemmata > Leucogemmata humicola. The sequence goes on along the minus strand of NZ_AP040875.1, from coordinate 3,366,856 downwards.
GCGTCCTCTGGTCCAGTCATATCCGAGCGTCATGCTAGCAACGCCAACCCGAGACAGAGCCACGTTACCGGGCCAAGGCGCCCGTTGAGATAGCGAAGGAATGGTTCGGGTGATGTGCGAAACTCGATGTAGAACGATCCAAGGAAGAAGATGTGTTGCATCTGGTTGGGTCTCTTGAGGGAGTTTGGAGGGAATTGGAGGGGAAGAAAAACGGGGCAAAAGGAACCGATAGTGCGCGTGAGTCTGTCTCGCGGAGTGCCCGGCGTTCCGCCCGCCGTTCGTACTCGGAATGCTTCCGAATTGCTCAACCATGAACCCGGCAGATCGCGGGGCTGTCCCTATGAAAACTCGGGATTCGCGCCGGGTTGGGTCGGTGTCTGTTGAGCCTGGAAAGTGTGTTTAGGTCAAAAGCCTAACGTGGTTCGAATACCACCCCGTCCGTTGACCTCACCGACACCTTAAAGTGTCGGTGAGGTTTTTTGCATCTGACGGTCGGTCTCGGGCGTGCCCACAGAACCGTTCGATTCGTGCTCGACTGCGCGTTCCCACGTTGCGCGCGTCGCAGGCTGAGTTGTTGCCACGGTAGCGGAAACGTCAGACCCACCAGACTTAGGTTCTGGCGCCGAATGGTTTGGGGTCGAGTCCCCTCGAATTCACACTTTGCTGATCAGGTGGCGACACATGCGTCGTCGTCCGTTCGTTCGCCTGTTCGCCGTGTTGGCGCTCGTCGGATGCGCTGATTCAAGCGACGTTCTCAATTTCACGGGGCCGATACCCGGCCCGCCGCTGCCAGTCACGAGCGTCAATGTCATCGGTACCTTCGGCCTGATCAATGCCGACGGTGTACCTCTGCCGTTCACCGTGTTCACGACCGCAACCGAGGAGTGGCGCCTCACCGCCGACGCCATCGTGCTCGCACCAGACGGAACGTGGAGCGAGACCTCGACCTACCGCGTACTTCCTCTCGTCGACGGAGTCCCCACGGTCCCGGTGGTCGCAGGCGTCGACACCGTGCCGACTCGTCAATTGGCTGTGTCGGGCAATTACGGCATCGCCAACGGCCAGATCAACTTTGTCCTGACGAATGGCGGAGCGACATCGGGCTTCGTTGGCTCGGTCAGTGGCAATGCGCTGATCCTGGCGTTCAAGGGCAAGCGCTACGCGTACACGAGATAGCGAGTCGCACAGGCTCGACACGCGCTGGATCGGCAGCCGATTGGTGCGGCCATTGCACCGCCGCACTACGTCTCTTTCGGAGTGGTGTATGGATTTCCGGCAACGTCCGGTGCGCATTGGAGGCGTGGTCGGTGGCCTTTGCTTGTTCGTGCACGGCCTTTTTCCGCACTCCGGATCGTTTCCCTTGCTCTGGCCGCTCATCGCCGGCGCAGTCGTCGTAGGGATTGGCCAAACCACGTCTGGCGAGACGCCATCAGCGTTGCGCGCGTTGGCGGCTGCGTTCAAGACGGGCGCCATCGCCGCAGCCGTGGGATTCTGCGGGCTGGCGATCGCCTATGCGCTACTCACGCGTCCGCAAGCCGCCACGATCGCGCGAGCGCTAGGTGGAAGCGGCTCACTTCCATTCGAGAAGATCGCGTTCGTCGCCCTGGTCGTGGCCGCGTTGCTTGCCGTGCCGGCCGCACTCATTGGCGGGATGCTGGCCCTTCCGATTAGAAATCGCTGATAGAGGCTGAGTCTCGTCCTGTCGTCCTATGACGCGGCCTTCTCTCCCTCTTGCCGCAATACCACGCGCGCCTCGGCGTCTCCCTCGAGCTGGGGCTGGACACGCTCGATGATACGCTGACTCACCGCGACCAACCGTTGCGCGATGGCGGCCTCGCGCTCCGAGATTTCCTCGCCGCGCGCGATCCGATCGGTGATGGGTCGAACCGCCCGGCTGAGTGACTGAACATCCGTGATGAATGCCGTATGCGCGCGCTGCCGCTCCAGCGCTTGATGCGCATCCACTTCGAGTGTGTCGATGACGGACTGCAGCGCCGCGTCGCCGAGGACACGCCACGAATACGGCTCCGTCGTCCCGGGCACCGTGGGAGGAACGCGCTGACGCAACTCGCGCTCGACGGCCGCAGCCAAATCCTCCGCCAGGGCGTGCTTCGATCGCGATTGGTCGGGATGCTTCGACGCGCCTGCGATGCCCAAGAGCCAATCCGTCGTAACGCCAAACTCGACGGCGATCTGACGTAGGTACTCCCCGCCGGGAACGCTGCCGCCGCTGCGCCACGCGACGAAGGTGGTGTGCGCCGGGCTCGGCTTTCCAGGCAGGGTGCAGCGTTCGGCAAACTCCGCGACGGTCAGGTCGCTCTCCATTCGCAGCTCCTCGAGTCGTTCCGCGGTGATGCGAGCCAGCTTCCTCGCTTGACGTTTTTTCGTCGCCATTATGTCAAAATAATGTCAATCGATGGAAGCGCCAGTGGGGGGCGAATCAATGGGCGTTGAGGGCGCATCGAGCGCGGACCGCGAGGCAGCTCAAACGCGAGTCGATCGGCCGCTACAGCCGACGCTGGGAACCGAACCGCGACCAAATGGCTACGTGTTGGCCGCCGCGATGTCGGGATTTCTTTGCGTCAGCAAAAAGAAGAGCAACATTGGAAGATTAAAATGTGCTCATTCTTGTTCTGTGGTGTATCTTGACCCCTTGACCCGAGCAACGGGCCACCGGCGAGGCCACGATTCTGGAGGAGCCGCACCATGGCGCACGACAGCGCGACGAAGGTGTTCGTCGGCAATCTCGAATTTCGTGTCATGCGCATTCAGATCCCCGCCAGCATCGACGCGGGAGGAATCGACGCCGGCGGCATGCGCTGGTGGATTGTTGACATCAACGGTCGGGATTACATCGGACCGGCCGCGCCCTTCGCACTCACGCCCGAGCAGGTCGAGCGCGTCATCGCCGACTGGTGGGCCCTCCGCTGCGCCACGGAGCCGTCGTATTCAGCCGACGATATGCGGAAACGTTCGCCCGGCTTTCTCGGCTGACCTACGCGACACGACCCACCGGTCTCAGGACGCCATGCGCTTGAGCAGGAACGACGGAATCTCCGGCTCGACTCGATCGGCCGGGTTCGACGCCTCCGGATGTCGCTGGAAGACCTCACCAAGGAGCCGCTCTTCCTGAGCGTTCAGCTCTCGGCGGAGCTCGCCCATGGCCGCGGACCGGAGCCGGTCTCGCAAATCCTGTGGCTCGATCGGCGCGCCGCTCAGCCGGGATAGGTGAGCCGCGACCCATTGGTCGGCATGCTTGGCCATCGCGCGAGCGTACCGATCGTAATCCTCACCGGCGACGGCGCGCGGAAAAGACTCCTCGGACGCCTCGGCAGGCGCGGGATGAAAGGCTGGAGATCGGGTTGAGCGGTGTTTCAGGCGCATAGGGGCGCGGGTAGGGTGTCCATCGATGAGTCTCGTCCGATGCGCCCAAAGACTTGAGTCGGAGCCGCGCTACCGTTCCAAGCCCGGACCGCTCATATTGCCCCCACCATGGCTGCGCCCCCAAAACATTCCGTAGTCCTCGATGCGCGCGCGTTCGATCGAACGCTCAGACGCATGGCCGACGAGATCGTTGAACTGAACAACGGTACGGACAATCTCGTCATCGTCGGCATTCAGCGCCGCGGCGTTCAGCTCGCGGCGCAAATCGTATCCACCATCGTCGAACGTGAAAAGGCCGACGTGCCGCAAGGCGCGCTCGACATCACGCTCTATCGCGACGATCTGCAGACGGTCGGGCCTCGGCCCGTCGTTGGCCAGACGCAGATTCCGGTCGACATCGACGGGAAGAACGTCGTGATCGTCGACGACGTGCTCTACACCGGCCGAACGATTCGCGCTGCGCTCGACGAGCTCGCCGATTTCGGCCGGCCCAAGCGAATTGCGCTCGCGGTGCTGATCGATCGCGGCGGACGCGAACTGCCGATCCAGCCGGACATCGTTGGGAAGACCGTCTCCGCTGAGCCCTGGCAGCGGGTCGACGTGCTCGTCGAAGAACTCGACGAACGCAAGGGCGCCATCATCGCTGATCGAGGCGAAACGTGACGCTCTCGCTCGGCAAGGATCTTCTGGGCCTCGAGCCGCTGAGCGGCGAGCAAATTCAGTTGATTCTCGATACCGCCGAGCCGTTCAAGGAGATCAGTGAACGGGCGATCAAGAAAGTGCCGACGCTGCGCGGCGCGACGATCGTCAACCTGTTCTTCGAAGCGTCGACGCGAACGAGAATCTCTTTCGAGTTTGCTGAAAAGCGACTCTCGGCCGACACGGTGAACGTCGCGTCGACCGGATCGAGTGTGTCGAAGGGCGAGACGCTCGTCGACACGGCGCGGAATCTCGAGGCAATGCGGATCGACATGGTCGTCATCCGCCACGGCGCATCTGGCGCGGCGCAGTTCCTCGCCGAGCGGATCGAGTCGAATGTGATCAACGCGGGCGACGGGACGCACGAGCACCCCACCCAGGGCCTGCTCGACATGCTGACGCTTCGCGACCACTTCGGAAAGCTCGACGGCGTGAAGGTCTGCATTGTTGGCGACGTGCTGCACTCGCGGGTTGCACGCTCGAACATCTGGGGGCTCACCAAAATGGGCGCGAAGGTTGGCGTCTGCGGTCCCAGATCGCTGCTGCCGAACGCGATCGCAGAGCTTCCGGTCGAAGTGTTCACGCGCGTCGAAGAGGCGATCGAGTGGGCGGACGCATTGAACATCCTGCGGCTGCAGCTCGAACGCATGACCGCGGGCTACATCCCATCGCTGCGCGAGTACAATCGAGTCTTTGGTATTTCGCGTGAGCGGCTCGACCGCTCGAAGCGCGACATTCTCATTCTTCACCCCGGCCCAATGAACCGCGGCGTCGAAATCGACTCCGACGTGGCCGATGGACCATTCAGCGTGATTCTCAATCAGGTGACGAACGGCGTGGCTGTACGCATGGCGGTGCTCTATCTGCTCTCGGGCGGCAAGCCGGAACTCGCCGAGTCGGCAAAGGGCGGAGGCGCTCGATGAGCGGCTCGGTACTCCTGCGCGGTGGACGGGTGATCGACCCGACGCAATCGATGGACGAAGTGGCCGACGTGCTCGTCGTCGACGGAAAGATCGAAGCCGTCGGCGGACGTGTATCAGGCGACGCGAAGAATCGCGACGGGCTCGAGACGATCGATTGCTCGGGCCTTGTCGTCTCGCCCGGATTCATCGACGTGCACTGTCACCTACGCGAGCCGGGCAGGGAAGAAGTCGAGACGATTGCGACAGGTGCGCGCGCGGCGGCTGCCGGCGGATTCACCGCGGTGTGCGCAATGCCGAACACCGATCCTGTGACGGACAATCAGGCGGCGGTGGGCTTCATCATTCGTCAGGCGACGATCGCCAATGCGGCGCGCGTCTATCCAATCGGCGCAATCTCGGTTGGCCAGAAGGGTGAGTCGCTCGCGGAGTTTGGCGAGATGATCGCCGCCGGCGCTGTCGCGGTGAGCGACGATGGCAAACCGGTCGCGAGCGCGCACCTCATGCGTACGGCGCTCGAGTACGCGCGAACGTTCGGCATTCCCGTCGCGGACCATTGCGAGGAACCGACGTTAGCGCACGGCGGCGCGATGAACGAAGGCATCGTCAGCGCGCGGCTTGGCCTCAAAGGAATTCCTGCTGAAGCCGAAGAGATCATGGCGATCCGCGACATTTTGCTCGCGCGTCGCACCGACGGACACGTGCATCTCTGTCACATGAGCACACGCGGTTCGGTCGAACTCATTCGATGGGGCAAGGACCGCAACATCAAAGTCACGGCCGAGGTGTGCCCGCACCACATTTCGCTGACGGAAGAAGCGGTGGAGGGGTACGACACGAACGCGAAGATGAATCCTCCGCTTCGTACTGCCGACGACGTTGCTGCGCTTCAGGAAGCCGTTCGCGACGGAACGATCGACTTGATCGCGACGGATCACGCGCCGCACCACTACGACGAGAAGGAGCGCGAGTTCGCGCACGCGCCGAACGGAATCATCGGGCTCGAAACGGCGCTCGCCGTGAACATCACCTGGCTCGTGGCGTCGGAAATCATCAGCCTTCCGGTGCTGATCGATCGGATGTCGTGCGCGCCGGCTCGGGTGTTCAAGCTCCCCGGCGGATCGCTGCGTCGCGGCACTGACGCCGACGTCACGGTTTTCGACCCGAACATGAAGTGGCTCGTCGAGCCGTCGAAGTTCCGATCGAAAGGCCGCAACACGCCGTATTCGGGTCAAACGCTACAGGGCCGGACGCGCTACACGCTCGTCGGCGGCCGGGTAGCGCATCGCGACGAGGCGTGAGCGGCGGGTCGAACGAACGGGAAACGGCTGGAGCGGCGATCGCGCGGGTGTGTCGCCGGTTGTATGAGCGCGGATTGGTCGCCGGTCCAGACGGAAACGTCTCGGTCCGGCTGACGGGCGACGTCATTCTCGTGACGCCGGCGGGCATGTCCAAGGTCGACGTTCAGCCGACTGATCTGGTCGTGGTCGATCTCGCGGGGAGAGTCCTCGAAGGAAAAGGGCGTCCGTCGACGGAAATCGCGTTGCATTTGCGGGCTTACAACCGTCGTTCTGATGTGCGTGCGGTCGTGCATGCGCATCCACCAATCGCGACGGGTTTCTCGGTCGCCGGCGAATCGTTCGACTTACCGGTGCTCCCAGAAGTCATTCTGCAAATGGGCGAGGTTCCGCTTGTGCCGTACGTCACACCGGGAACGGACGCTTTGGCAGATAGTTGCGAGCCGTACATCGATCGGTGCGATGCGTTCCTCATGGCCAACCACGGCGCCACGACGCTTGGCGCAACGCTCGACGTTGCACATCAACGTATGGAAAGTCTCGAACACGCCGCGAGGATATTGCTCGCGGCGCGCACGCTTGGTAGGGTGAACGCATTGAGCGCGAGCGAGGTCGCCGCGCTCCGCAGTCCGCGCGAGGAATTACGATGACCGATTCGAACAATTCGTTGAACGAAGTCCCGGCGCTGCTCGACGAGCGCCGCCGGTATGAAGGATGGCTCGCCGCGCTCGATGCGCGTCGCGAGTCCACGCCACAACACGTGTTCGATCGCGTGCAAACCGACTATCGCGCGCGGTTGCAGCGGGTGGCTGAGCAGCTCGCTTCGCACCGCCAGGCAATCGAGAGCGAGCGCGCCAGCGTGCAGTCGCGTCTCTCGCTCTTGGCCGCGGAAGAGCAACTACATCGCGACGAACGCGCCGAGCTCGAGCTGCGCACTCACGTTGGCGAGCTAGTGGGAGAAGAGGCCGACAGGGCCTTTGGCAGCGTCGACGAAGTGATTGCTCGCCTCGTTGGCGAGAAGGACGAACTGGCTGCCCGCGTTGCCGAGTTGCAGGCGCTCTTGGATGAAGAAGCGGCGAAGCCGGCGACGGTTGCCGAGGAGCCGGCGCCCGTCGTCGCAGAGATCGTCGCGGCGCCGGTAGATGTCGCGGCGGTGCCAGAAGTCGTCGCAACCGCGGCGGTGGCGGAGCCGGTCCAGAGCCCAGAGCCCGTTGTGGTCGCTGAGGTCCCGTCGGCCGAAGTCGCGGCGAAAGAAGAGCCGGTTGCGCAGGCGCCTGTTCCGAAGCGCGAGTCGTTCGACGAGCTCGCGTTCCTGAGTTCGATCGTGGGAAAGCCGAGCGACGGAAGCCGTCCGGTGGCGATTCCGGTTCCGGAAGGCCCGCTGGTCGAGCGTCGGAGCACCGAGCCGTTGCTCAGTGCGCCGGTGGGTGTCGCGCAGGAGGAGCGTCCGAGTGATTCGCTGCTCGCGGGTCTCGAGCACGCGAAGCCGGCGGCCGAACGTCCGCTCGCGGCGAATGTGTCGGCGAATATGCCGATCGTGCTGCGTCAGTCGGCGGTGACGGAGCAGGTGAAGACGCTCAAGTGCAACGAGTGCGGCGCCATGAACTACCCGACCGAGTGGTACTGCGAGCGGTGCGGCGCGGAGCTCGCGGCGTTGTAGGCGAGCGGGGTTCTGAAAACACAAAGGCCCGACAATCGAGATTGTCGGGCCTTGTTGTTTCTCGGGGAGAGAAGCTTACGCCGCGCTGGCCTTGCTCAAGCGGCTCTTGTGACGGGCTGCAGCGTTGCCGTGGATCAGTCCTTTGCGCGCCGCGCGATCGAGCAGCTGGGCTGCGGCGATGCGGCTTTCTGGGGTGGCGTCTGGGGCCTGAGCCTTCTTCAGCGCTGTCCGCAGGGCGGAACGCTGCGCACGGTTGCGCACGGTCGCCGCGCGCGACTTACGCATGTTCTTCTTGGCGGATGCGATATTCGGCACGAAAAAACTCTCCAAAAGTCGGTGTGATTCTCGGGATTCCGAGAAGGGTTGAAGCTACGGGAGCACATAGCGAAAGTCAAGGCAGCATAACGCTTTGACACTCGTTGGTGCGATCACTACGTTTCGGCCGATCGCCCTCCGCCCATCCGGCCCCTCGGTGTGTACGCGTCGGGTGTCGAGCCACCAGTTTCGCAAAAGCCGACGTTGCACTTTCAGGATCTGCTGCTCTTCGTGCCGGTGCTGCTGTTTTCAGTCATCGCGCACGAGTACGCGCATGGCTATGCGGCCTTGAAACAGGGCGACACTACCGCCCTGATGTTGGGTCGGCTCACGTGGAATCCCGTCAAGCACATCGATCCGTTCATGACGGTGCTGCTGCCCGCAATGTTGTACTTCGGGTCGGGCGGAAAGATCATGCTTGGCGGCGCGAAGCCGGTGCCGGTCAACCCGGCGAACTACCGCAATTTCAGGCGCGGCGACATCATCGTGTCGCTCGCTGGTGTTTTTGTTAATCTGCTGCTCGCGATTGCATCGATTCTGCTGTTCGTCCTCATCGGCCTTCTCGGGCGCGTGGCGCCAGCGGCCGATTCGGTGCTTGGAATCGCGCAAGCGATGATGATGATCGGCGTGCGTCTCAATCTGCTGTTGCTCGCGTTCAATCTGATTCCGATCCCGCCGCTCGACGGATCGCACGTGATCAAGCATTTGTTGCCGGCGTCCTGGGCGGTGCAGTACGAGCGCTTTGGTCGTTTTGGAATTCTCATTCTCATTGTCATTCTGTACGCCGGCGGCAGCTTCCTCACTGCGTGGATGCGACCCGTCTTGGCGCTCGAAGCGGTGCTGCTTCGGTGGGCCAGTCCCTTCGCCCTGTCCACCCTTGGCCAATGGCTGACGTGAGCCTGCGCATCTGATGACTGTCGCCTACGCACCAGAAGCTCTGACGCCGACTGTGTCGTCTCCTCCGCCGTCCGAAGGCGGATTCGTCGTCGAGACGACTGCGTTTTCCGGTCCCCTCGACCTGCTACTCTCGCTCATTCGCGAAGAGCAAGTCGACATCTATGACATTCCGATCGCGCGCATCTGCGAGCAGTTCGTGGTGCGTATTCGCTCGCTCGGTCTGAACGAGGCCGCCGAATATCTCGAGATGGCCGCGCGGTTGTTGCGCATCAAGGCGCAGCTGCTGTTGCCGCGCAACGATGAAGAGCAGTGGGAAGACCCGCGCGCCGAGCTCGTTCGGCGGCTGTTGGAGTATCAACAGATGCGCGAAGTCGTGGACGTGCTCGAACGTCGCGGCGAAGAACGGCGCAATCAGTTTTCGCGCGCGTATCTGCCGCAGGCGCCAGCCGCGCCCGCAGCTCCGCTCGCCCTATCGCTCTCCGAACTTCTCTCGGCTGTGGATCGTGTGCTTCGCGCCGCGAAGCAGCCGAACATGCATGAGATCGTGCCGCGTGCCATCGACATTCCTGGCGCGATCACGATCATTCGCTCCGTGCTCGCACTGCGGGCACGTATTCTGTGGACGGAAATCGTCGAGACGAGCGCCGAACCCTGGCAGATCCTCTCGACTCTCCTCGGACTGCTCGAGCTCGCGAAGCTCGGCGAGCTTCGAGTCGTTCAGCCCAAACCTTTTGCCAACGTGGAAATCTCTCGTGACGCCGCTAGCGAAGCTGCTTGAAGCGGCGCTGTTTGCCAGTGCGCGACCCATCGCCAGCGAAGAACTCTCGGTGCTCGACCCCGAGGCGTCGCGCGCTGAATTGCAGTCCGCGCTCGACGAATTGCGCGAGCACTATGATGTGGACGGTCACGGCGTCGAGCTCATCGAGATCGGCGGCGGATGGCAGATCCTCACGCGCGCCGAATACACCGAGGCCATCGAGCGCGCCCAACTCGCGGCGCGCCCGGCCCGGTTGTCCGGTGCGGCGCTCGAGACGCTCGCGATCATTGCGTATCGTCAACCGATCAGCCGCGCCGAGATCGAGGAGATTCGCGGCGTGGCGGTGGGCGGCGTGTTGAAGTCGCTCCATGAGCGTGGTCTGATCGACGTGGTCGGTCGCGCAGAAGGACTTGGACGTCCGCTGCTGTATGGGACGACGGCCGTGTTCCTCGAGCACTTTGCGCTTCGACATCTCGAAGAATTGCCACGCGCCGACGAACTGGCGATCGCGCTGCGTGTGCAGCCGCGAGCGCCCGAACCCGTCGCTGCGGCCGACGCGAGCGAATAATGTCAGAGACGATGCGCATCCAACGCGCCCTCGCGCGCGCCGGAGTCGCGTCGCGTCGCAAGGCCGAAGAACTGGTCGCTGCCGGTCGCGTTCGCGTGAATGGCGAGGTCGCGGTCACTGGACAGCCGGTGGACCCGTCGCGCGATACAATCGTCGTCGACGGCAAGCCGCTCGAGACGCCGCGCGCGACCCAATGGCTGGTACTGAACAAACCAGCGGGCGTCATGACCACACGCTCGGATCCGGATGGTCGGCGCACGGTATTCGACCTGATCCCGGATATTCCGGGACTCACGTACGTCGGGCGCCTCGATTATTTGACGGAAGGTGTGCTCCTCCTCACAACGGATGGCGCCGCCGCGCATAGGTTGTCGCATCCGAGCAACGAAGTGGAACGCACGTACGTCGCAACGGTGCTCGGTAAGGCCGACGAGGCCGTGTTCGTGGCGCGTGAGGGAGTGACGTTGGAAGACGGGCCGGTGCACCCAAAGCGCGTCGACGCGCGGAAGCTGGGCCGTGATCGGTGGGAGTTCGAAGTCACGATCACTGAAGGGCGAAAGCGCGAAGTCCGTCGTCTCTGTGCTGCGCTCGGCCTCGGGGTGGAGCGGCTCGTGCGTACGAAGTTCGGGCCAGTCGCGCTCGGCGATCTTCCGAGCGGCGAAACCCGCAGGCTCACGCCAAAGGAACGGTCGGGTCTCGGCGTCATTGGCCTCTAGCTGTATCAGGGCACACGGCACCTCGTCTGTCAGTTGGTGTAGGTCACACAGTAGGGTTTAGGGTCGAGGGTTAGGGTGCGGGGAGGGAATGGGCGCTTCGCGCCCTTGGACTGCATGTGAGACTTCCCTGCATCCGAGTGAGGTGATGACCGCGCACAGCGCGGCTGTCGCACACACTCCCTGGGCTCTCGACCCTAAACCCTAAACCCTGATTCATCGTGGCTACTCAGGTCTCACAGGCGGCGGACTCACGGTTGGTGCAGGACGTTGCGCGCCAGGTAGCGCGACGCGTCGTGGGGCAGGACTACATGGTCGATCGGCTCCTGATCAGCCTTCTCACGGGCGGTCACGTGCTGCTCGAGGGCGTGCCGGGTCTGGCCAAGACACTCACGGTGCGAACGCTCGCCGAGACCATCGACACGACGTTCCATCGCATCCAGTTCACGCCGGATCTCCTCCCGGCGGACGTGCTCGGAACACAGGTCTACGATCAATCCACCGGACAGTTCTCGGTGAAGCGCGGACCGATCTTCGCGAACATCATTCTCGCCGACGAAATCAATCGCGCGCCCGCCAAGGTGCAGGCCGCGTTGCTCGAGGCGATGCAGGAAAAGCAGGTCACGATCGGCGGCACGACCTTCAAGCTCGAAGAGCCGTTTCTCGTTCTTGCAACGCAGAATCCGATCGAACAAGAGGGCACGTATCCGCTGCCCGAAGCACAGGTCGATCGATTCATGCTCAAGTTGCGCGTCGGCTATCCGACGCGCGACGAAGAGAAGGAGATCATGCGGCGCATGGCCGGCGGCGATCCAATCGACGTCGAAGCCGTCGCATCGCCCACGGCAATCCTCGAGGCGCGTCATCGCATCTCCGAGTTGTACATGGATGATCGCATCGTCGACTACATCGTCGACATCGTGCATGCGACGCGCGAGCCGGCGGCGGCAGGCTTGCCCGAACTCGCGCCGCTGATCGAATTCGGCGCCAGTCCGCGCGCGACGATCGCGCTCGCGCAGGCGTCGCGCGCCCACTCGTTCCTCCGCGGTCGCGCCTTCGTGACGCCCGACGACGTGAAGGCGATCGCGCCCGACGTGCTGCGTCATCGCGTGCTGACGACGTATGAGGCTGAAGCCGAGGAAGTGACGAGCGATCAGATCGTGCAGCGGGTGTTGGCCAAGATCGATTCGCCGTGATTGCCCGCTTGAGCGACCGCTCGAAGAGCTGAGGCGATCGAACGAATGGCTTGGCAGCTCTTTCGTCGACGCAAGAAGTCGGGCGCCATCGCGCTCGACACACCGCCGCGCGCGCAACCGGACACGGGCGAGCGAAAGCCGCCCGCGGCGGTGCCACCGGAAGTGCTTCGCCAAGTGAAGCTGCTCGAGCTGCGCACGCGCGGGCTCGTGAACTCGCTATTCACCGGCGAGTATCGCTCGACGTTCAAGGGCCAGGGAATGGAGTTCGCCGAAGTGCGCGAATACCAACCCGGCGACGAAGTGCGCAGCATCGATTGGAACGTGACGGCGCGCATGCAGCGACCGTACGTGAAGCGGTACATCGAAGAGCGTGAGCTCACCGTAATGCTCGCGGTCGACGTGTCCGGCTCCGAGCGATTCGGCACGCGCCGTCGTTTCAAGAGCGAAGTCGCGTCGGAGTTGGCGGCAGTGTTGGCCATGTCGGCAATCCGCAACAACGATCGCGTCGGCAACTTGATGTTCACCGACCGCATCGAGCATGTCGTTCCGCCGCGCAAAGGCCGACGCCATGCACTGCGATTGATTCGCGACATCCTGGCGTTCGAGCCGGTGAGCCGTGGCACCGACATCGGCGGCGCGACGGAGTATCTCAATAAGATGCTGTCGCACAAGGCGATCATCTTCCTGGTGTCCGATTTTCTCGGCGAGAATATCGAGCGACCGCTCAAGTTGCTCGCGCAGCGACACGACGTCGTGGCTGTGACGCTCGAGGATCCCAGCGAACGAATTCTGCCGGACATCGGGTTGGTGCGACTCGTGGATCCGGAGACCGGCGAAACGTTGAACATCGATACCAGCGATCCGGCGGTGCGCACGCAATTCGACAAGGCGGTGAGCGTCGAGGCAGAGAAGCGCAGACATCTACTGCGACGATTGGCCATCGACGAAATCTCCGTGAATACCGAGCAGGGAATCATGGACCCGCTGCTCCGCTTTTTTCGCATGCGCGAGCGGAGGATTCGCAAATGAGGCGCATTCGATATTTCAGAATGATCGCGCTCGCCGTCGCGAGTGTGCTGGGTGCGGCGGTGCCAGTTGCCGCGCAGCAGATTCCGGTCAAAGCCGGAATCACCGTTGCTCCGGAGACGGTGAAGGTTGCCGATCCCTTCCGCGTGACGGTCGGAATTCGAGCCCCGCGCGGAGCGACGATCGAGTTCCCACGCGCGACCGATTCTGCGTCAACGGTGCAGTCGCTCGACCCGGTCGCGGTTCGGACGAGCGCAGATACCACAGCGGCCGAGCAGTATGCGGACTATCGCGTCGCGGCATGGGACGTCGGCGCTCAGGCCATTCGGCTCGGCGACGCGATCGTGCGCTACAACGGCGCGGAGCGACACATTCCGCTGAGCGGAGCCGTGTTCGTTCAGACCGTGTTGCCGGCGGACTCGGCGCAGCGCGTGCCCAAGCCGCCGCGCGCGCTATTCGAGTCGAATGCATTTCCGTGGTGGGTGATCGCGCTGCTCGTTGCGGCGGCGATTGCACTCGGATGGCTCATCTGGTGGCTGTTCCGCCGCCGTCGGAAGAATGCCGTGCCGGTGGTCGTCGATCCATTCGCGCAGGCCAAGGCCGAGTTCCAACGAATCGAAGGACTTGGGCTCCTCGACGCTGGTGAACGCGGGCGCTACGTCGCGCTGATGATCGACGTGGTGCGCGACTATCTCGCCGCCCGTCATACGCAGGCCGCGTTGTCGCTCACGAGCACAGAGTTGCAGCGCACGGTTCGCGCACTCCCCACGGTTCCGGAGGAACGGCTAACGCGCGTGTTGAGCGAGGCCGATCTCATCAAGTTCGCGCGGCGGCCGGTGAGCGGCGATCGCGCACGAGAGATTGGTCGCGAAGCGCGGACGATCGTCGCCGAGGAGAACAAGGCATCGCGTCCAGCGCCCGAACAGGAGGTCGCTGCGTGATCTCCATCGGCTCGATTCAGTTCGCGTCGGCGTGGGCGCTGCTGTTGCTCCTGTTCCTGCCCCTCTGGTGGTTGATTCGGCGAAGACAACGATCGCAAGCGATCGTTTTTTCGCGAGTGTCCGTGCTCGCCGCTGGTCCACGCGCTGGACGTGCGACGACGCTTGCGCTGTTCGTGCTGCGGAATCTCTTGCTGGCGTCGACGATCGTCGCGCTCTCTCGACCGCGCGCTGGTGCGCACGCCGAAGATTCGACGACTGAAGGCATCAACATCGTGCTCGCAATCGACCTTTCGAGCTCGATGCTCGCGCAGGATTTTCAGCCGCAGAATCGCCTCGAGGTCGCGAAGGACGTCGTGAAGCGCTTCATCGCCGCGCGTAACAGCGATCGCATTGGCGTGGTGGCGTTCGCCGCCGAGGCGCTGACGCAGGTTCCTCTGACGACCGACTATCCGGTCGTGAGCGCGGCGGTGGACAACCTCGCAGCAGGGCAACTCGAAGACGGTACGGCGATCGGCACCGCCATCGCAACAGCCGCGAACCGTTTGCGCGATGCACCCGGACGGTCGCGCGTCATGATCGTGCTCACCGACGGTGAGAACAACCGCGGCGCGATCGATCCGCGCACCGCAGCGAAGGCGGCTGCAGTATTCGGCATCAAGATCTACACGATCGGCGTTGGTACGGAGGGCATGGCTCCCGTTCCGGTCGGTCGTGGGCTGTTCGGTCTTCGCTATGAGAATCGACTCGTCCGAATCGACGAGCCGTTGCTCATGGACATCGCCAAGACCACGGGCGGCCGGTACTACCGCGCCCGCGATGCCGCGGCACTGCAGCGCATCTACGACGAGATCAATCAGCTGGAGCGCGAGCCTGTGCGGACGCGCTCCTATGTGCGGTACACGGAACTCTTCCGCTGGCCGTTGTACTTGGCCGCGCTGGCGCTTGTCGTCGAACTCTTGCTGGCCGCGCGCCGAGGGCCGCTGCCATGAAAGAGATCGTATTCGACTATCCATATCTGCTCGCGCTCGGTGTCTTGTTTCCGTTGCTTGCGGTGTTCGTGCTCCGTCACGCCTTCCGTCAACGCAAAGCGCGGCTCGAGCGCCTGGGCAACATGGCCGTCGTCAATCGACTGCTGCCTCCGAACACGCTCACTCCGCCGGGTTGGCGAATGGTCCGACTCGGACTGGCGAGCGCGCTCGTGGGTGTCGCGGTCGCTGGCCCGCGGTGGGGTGAAGAGCGCACGACGGTGAAATCGCGCGGCATCGATATGGTGTTGGCACTCGACGCGTCGCTGTCGATGCTGGCCGAGGATGAGCGTCCCAGCCGGCTGGAGAAGATGAAGGAGGAAGTGCGTCGGCTGCGCGCGGCATCGCCGGGCGATCGAATGGGCGTGCTGGCGTTTGCCGGACGGAGCTACGTGCTGTCACCGCTCACGATCGACGAGGGCGCTCTCGACCTGTTCCTCGACAATCTCGACCCTTCAGTCGTCGGTCAGGCTGGCAGCTCGCTCGCCAGAACGATCAAGCAGGGAGTCGATCTGCTCACCCTGACCAACAGTGGCGCGGACCGCGCACTAGTCGTCATGAGTGATGGCGAGGCCTTCGAGCCGATCGAGGACATTCAGACCGAAGCGGCGCGAGCTGCCGAGCAGGGAATCAGCCTCGTCACCGTCGGATTCGGCACTACGGCCGGCGCGACGATTCCAATCAAAGCGCCCGATGGATCGATTAGCACCAAGAAGGATGAGACCGGAAACACGGTGATCACGCAATACCACCCGGAATTCCTACAGGGCGCAGCCGATGCGGCGGGCGGGACGTTCATTCCCGCGAACGCCACGGACAAGGCATCGCGCGTGAAGTCGGCGTTGGCCAAGCTCCGGACGCAAACGCGCTCGAGCGTGGCCGGCGAGTCGAAGACGCCGCGATATCAGTGGTTCCTCTTTCCTGCGTTCTTCCTCTTGCTGCTCGATACAGCGCTCATCGAACGCCGTGGCCGGCGTCCTCGGCGCATCGCCGCCGCGCAGACGGTAGCTGCAGCGTCGGTCCTGTTCCTCCTTTCGTTGAACGGATGCATTCCGCTGTCGCGGAGCCAGAAGGCTGTGGCGGCGTACAAGCAGAGCCAATTCGGACCCGCGGCGTCGCTCTTCCGCGATGCGATCACCGCGGGCGACAAGTCGCCCCAGACGATGTACAACTTCGGAACAGCGCTTGTGGCCGGCGATTCCGTGAAGAGCGCCGTTGAAGTGCTGGGTCGTTTGATCGACGACAAGAACGAGGATCTGCGCTTTCGCTCGCTCTTCAATCTCGGGCTCGCGCACCTCAAGCCCGCTCTTGGCGCGCCCGCTGGCCAGGACGGCGGCGAACTCGATTCGACGCTCGCCGTCTATAAGAAAGCTCTGATGATGCATCCAGGCGATCTGGACGCGAAGTGGAACTACGAGCTCGCCCTTCGCAAAAAGCAGAATGGCGGTGGCGGCGGCGGTGGTGGCGGCGGATCGAGCAACAAGTCGCCGCAGGGTCAGGCGCCTCAACCGCAGGGCGGGCTGGGCAAGCAACAGGCCGAGCAGCTGTTGGGCAGCGCGGCGCGCGAAGAGCGTGACGTGCAGGCCAAGAAGCAGAAACAGAACAAGGTCGAGCCTCCGCCGGGAGGGAAGGACTGGTGATCGGCGCACTCGTACTCTTCGCGCAACTCGCGATCGTCACGCACGCGCCGGACACTGCCTCGACCTGCGACGCAGTGGAACTCAGCGTTGCGATCAACGCGCCGGGCAATGTGGCGCCGATCATCGTCCCGCCGTCGCTCGCGCCGTTTGACGTGTTGCGATCGTCGGGCGTGCCGCACATCACGTACGGCAACGGGTCGGTGATCGCCGAATACAGGTATGTGATCACGACCGATCGCGTCGGCACCTTTGCGATTCCATCGTTCGAGGCGAGACTCGGCAACAGCATCGCGCGGTCGCGCCCGGTCGCCATTTCCGTGCGCGCCGCGTCGGGCCGCAATAACGTGCCGACCGTCGTGGCGCGCGCGCGCGTCGATACGAGTCTCGCTGTGAACTTTCGCGTCGTGACGTTGCCTGAAACGGTGTACGTCGGACAGCAGGCCAACTACGAGGTCGCCGTCTTTCTGAATGAGACGGTCCGCGATCGTCTGCGACGTAATCCGACGTTCTTTCCGCCGGACATGCAGTCGATGCTCGCGTATGACCTGCCGACGCGCGGAGAACCGCCGCGCCGGCAGGTTGGCTCGCACTGCTTTGACGCATTGGTCTATCAACGCGCCCTCTTTCCACTCATGGCGGGGCGGTTCGCCATTCCGCCGGCGCAACTCGTGTATTCGCTTCCGCTCTCGGCCAGCTTCTTCAGCCGAGAGGAAACGCACGAGCTGCAGACGGACAGCACGGTGATCGTCGCCATGGAGCCGCCGTCGCAGGGGCGTCCCGTGGGCTATGGTGGGGCGGTCGGCGATCTGCGCGTGGCGTCGAAGCTCGATACGGTCGCGTCGCGGGTTGGCGATCCGATTCGACTTACCGTTCGCGTCTCTGGTTCCGGCAATGTGAAGCTGTTTCCGCGCCCGTTGGTCGGCGTGCCGTGGGGTTCGCTGGTGAAGGGAGACGAACGCGTGCAAGTCGATACCAACGCTCGCAAGATTTCGGGCGCGAAGGAATTCGACTGGGTACTTACGCCAAAAATCGCCGGTGAGCTCGATCTGCCGCCGATCAAGTACACGTACTTCAATCCCGATTCGCGACGATACGAAACGGCGTCGACCAATCCGACTCGCGTGCACATCAGCGCCGGCGGTCTCGCTTCGGGAGACACGGCGAAGAACGAAACACTGCTTCCGTTGCGTGCACGGTATCGTGGCGCGCCGAGTTCGCCGCTGCACGAGAACCCAGTGTTCTGGGCGATGATGGCGCTCGCACCGCTTCCTGCGCTATCGCTCACCGGACGCGAGCGTCGTCGTCGCAAGGCTGCCAAGCCCGTGACTCGCGCGGCACGACTCGCAGCAATCGCGCAGACGTCTGACATCTCACGCGATGCGTGCGAAGTCCGTCGGGCCTACACGGGCGCGCTGGCCGACCGCCTCGGCCTCGAGGGGGACAACTTTACGCGGCCCGGGGCACTCGCTCGCGCGATGCGTCGTCGTGGTGTATCACCGGAGCTCGCGCTCGAGTCGGAGACGTTTCTGCGCCAGCTGGATGAAGCGGCCTTTGGCGCATCTGGTACGCTGTCTGCCGACGCGGCGAAGCGCGCGACGGAGCTCTATCGCAAGGTGGATGGTGATGCGTTGCCGCGCACGCAGATCGCCGTCCGAACGTTTGCCGTCATTGGACTGCTCGTAGCGGGCGTTGCAACCGCGCACGCGTTCGACGCTGCCGATCCGCGTCGTGCTTTCGATGAAGGCGTCTCAGCGTATGAACACCGCGATTTCGTGGCGGCGCGCGAGGCATTCATCGAAGCCGTGGTGTCAGGTCCGGCGGCGCCCGACGCGTGGGCAGACCTCGGCACCGCATCGTGGGCAGTCGCCGACACGGCACGCAGCGTAGCGGCGTGGCAGCGCGCACTGCGCATCGAACCGCTTGCGTCGGATGTGCGGGAGCGCGCCGAGCTCGTGCACGCGCTGCCGTGGTCGGCAGCGGGGTACGTTCCGCCGCTGCCGGCGACGTGGATCTTCAACCTCGCCGCCGTGCTCTGGCTGGCCGCCTGGGGAATCGCCGCGTTCCGTGCGTCGCGCAATCGGCCGCTGGGGACGCGGGCAGTCATGACCCTTGGTGTCGTTGCCGCCGTGCTCGCGATCGGCGGTTTCGCGCTGAACGAGCGGCTGTCGGGCAAACACCTCGCCGTCATGCGCCACACTGCGTCGCTCAACACTGACCCGCAACTCGGTGGTGAACGCGGGGCGACGGCGATCATCGGTGAGGTCGTTCGCATCACGGGGCGTCAGGGCGCCTGGAGCCGGGTCCGTCTCGACGACGGCCGTGACGGCTGGATCGACAGCGCGGCGCTCGTGTCGCTCGACACGCGCGACGCGGAGCAGATTCGCGCCAACTAACCCGACGCGTTTATCGACGCCGATTGACGCTCTCGGCGCGCGTCGGGTAGCTTTGCGCGGTGTCCGTCGCATCCATCTCACGCATCGCGGTCCTCACCAGCGCCGTCGCCGACCAGATCGCGGCCGGCGAGGTCGTCGAGCGCCCGGCGTCGGTCGTCAAAGAACTCATTGAGAATGCGCTAGACGCCGGCGCCCATTCGATCGATCTCGCCATCGAGGATGGCGGGCGTCAGTTGATTCGCATCAGCGACGACGGCAGCGGCATGTCACGCGAGGACGCGATTCTCTCGTTGGAACGGCACGCCACGTCCAAGATCCGCACGGCGCAGGACCTTGTCGGCGTCCGGAGCTTTGGCTTTCGTGGCGAAGCGCTCGCGGCGATCTGTTCGGTGTCGCAGCTCGAGCTGGAGACCGCACCCGACGACGGCGAGGGAACGCTCGTACGCGCCGCCGCCGGTGCCATCCTCGAAACGACAGAGATCGCGCGACGGCGCGGGACAACAGTGCGCGTCGCGAGGTTGTTCTACAACGCGCCCGCGCGACTCAAGTTCCTGCGCGGTGCTCGCTCCGAATGGCGTGCGATCCTCAACGTGATCGGATCGATGTCGCTCACGCGGCGTGATGTTCGCCTCACGGCGACGCACGATGGCAAGGCGATGCTCACGCTGCCTGCGGCAGCCGCACTGCGCGATCGTCTCTCTGCGGTGCACGGCGGGGCCTTTGCAGGCCGGCTGCTCGACGTCGATGACGTGAGCGGCACTACCCACGTGTCGGGACTCGTCGAACGCCCGGCCGACGTCGGCACGGCAACGCGTCGCGTCTTTCTGTCGATCAACGGCCGAGCGATTGGCGATATCGGAATCGTTCGCGCCGCGGAGGCCGCGTATCGATCGACGATTCCGGCCGGCGTGCGACCGACGCTCTTTCTCGACATCGTCGTCGCGGCCGACATGGTCGACGTCAATGTGCATCCTGCCAAAGCCGAGGTGCGTTTCCGCGACCGATGGCAGGTAGAACGCACTGTTGAAACGGCCGTTCGTCGCGCACTCGGCACCTTCGACGCGGGCGCAATGTTTGGCCGTCCGTCGTGGTCTGTTCCCGCGCCAAGCCAGTCGGTTGCGCCACGTCCTGTCGTTACGGTCGACGTTGAAGCATTGGCCACGTCGCAAACGGAAGAAGCGAGAGACGGTCTGTTCGAACCGACAGCGCCATCGCCGGAGTCGGTCGACGAAGCACCACGCGAGGAGCCTGCGCGGCAGCTGTCCGAGGTGCCGGTTCTCGTTCAGCTCCGGCGCACGTATCTGATGTTCGAACACGACGACGGCGTCGTGCTCATCGATCAGCATTCTGCGCACGAGCGCGTGCTGTACGAGCAGTTCATGCACGCGCTCGAGCGGGGCGAACAGCCGGCGCAGCGCCTACTCTTTCCGATGACGCTGCATCTTGGCCCCGCGGAGAGCGACGCGTTCGAAGCGAATCGAGAGATCTTTGAACGACTGGGCTTCGAAATCGAGGGGTTTGGCGGACACACACTGCTGGTGCGTTCTGTGCCGATGCCGCATCCGCGCTTCGATCCGGAGCGATGCGTGCGCGAGACCCTCGCTGCGCTCACTGGCGATCGCGATACCGGAGCGCATGCGCGACACGAACGGTTGGCTGCCACCGTTGCATGCAAGGCGGCGATCAAGGCTGGCGACGTGCTATCGCCCTCCGAGATGCGCGCGCTATTCATTGCGCTGCGCGATACGACGTTGCCGGCGCACGACGTCCACGGTCGCGCCACGATCGTGCAGCTGACCTGGGACGAGATTGAGCGACGCTTCGGACGTCGCTGAGATCGGCGTCATCTGCGGTCCGACCGCGGCAGGGAAGAGCGCGGTCGCAATGTGGCTCGCCGACTACGCTCCGGTCACGATCGTGAGTGCGGACTCGCGGCAGGTATATCGTGGCTTCGATGTGGGAACGGCCAAGCCTACGACGGAAGAACGCGCCCGGGCGCCTCACAAAGGAATCGATATTGTCGACCCAGTCGACCGATATTCGGCCGCGGCATGGTCCGAGGCGGCGGATGAATGGCTCGCCGACGCTGTTCGAGCCAAACGATTGCCGCTCGTGGTGGGCGGGACGGGGCTCTATCTCCGCGCGCTATTCGACGGGCTTTTCGAGGAGCCGCCGCTCGATGAGGCTCGACGCTCCGCGCTCGGGCTGACGCTCGAGGCCATGTCCGTGGAGGAATTGCGGAGCTGGGTCCAGGCGCTGGATCCGACGCGTGCCCACCTGGGGCGAACGCAGCTCGTGCGCGCCGTCGAAATCGCGCTGCTCACGGGGCATCGATTGAGCGATCTGCACCGCTCCCGGGCCAGGACCTCCCGTTGGCGGCCGCGCTATCTTGTGGTGGATCCGGGTCCCCTCTTGGCGCCACGAATTGCCGCCCGGATCGACGAGATGCTGGATCACGGATGGGCGGACGAGGTGCGAGGGCTGATGCATACGGTACCAGCAGAGGCGCCGGCGTGGAATGCCACCGGATACGACGCAGTGCGGCGCTTCGTGCGCGGCGATGTCTCGCGATCGGTAGCTCATGAGGAAATTCTGATCGCCACGCGCCAGTACGCGAAGCGGCAGCGTACTTGGTTCCGCCATCAGCTGCCGCCCGACGCCGTTACCCGACTCGACCCGAACGCCGCCGATTGGCAGCGCCAGGCCGCCGACTGGGCGCGGCTGGGCACGCACACCGCAATGGGGACCGCGTGAAGATCGGTATTACCTGCTACCCGACTTACGGTGGATCGGGCGCTGTGGCGACAGAGCTGGGCATCGCCCTCGCGCGCCGCGGCCACGAGATCCATTTCATCACCTATCAGCAGCCGTTTCGCCTTCCGTCCTTCCTTCCTGGGATCTACTTCCACGAAGTCGACGTTGGGCGCTATCCGCTGTTCGAGTTCCCGCCGTACGATCTTGCCCTCGCCGTGCGAATGCACGAAGTGGTGTTGGCGCATGGCTTGGATTTGTTGCACTGCCACTACGCCATTCCGCACGCCACGAGCGCGTGGATTGCGAAGGAGATGCTGCATCAGACCGGCGCGGACGTGCGCGTCGTGACGACGCTGCACGGCACGGACATCACGATCGTTGGGCAAGATCCATCGTTCCGTCCGATCACGAAATTCTCGATCGAAAAGTCCGACGGTCTCACCGCGGTCTCGCGCTATCTACAACGCGAAACGCTGACGACCTTCGGCTGCACCGCCTGCCGCATCGAAGTCATTCCGAACTTCATCGATCCGGCCGTCTATGATCGCACGAAGTACCCGCCGCCGTTCGAAGGTCGCGTCGACGCCGATAAGCGTGTGCTCATGCACGTGTCGAATTTCCGGCCGGTCAAGCGGGTGAAGGACGTCGTTCGCATCTTTGCACGCGTCGCCGAAAGGATTCCTTCCGTGCTGATGATGGTTGGCGATGGACCAGATCGCATCGACGCCGAGGCGGAGGCGCGCAACCTCGGGGTGCAGGACAGCGTGTTTTTCCTCGGAAAGATCGATACCGTTGCGCCGCTCCTCGCGGGTGCAGACCTCTTTCTGCTGCCGTCGGCGAGCGAGTCGTTCGGATTGAGCGCACTCGAGGCCTTGGCATCAGGCGTCCCAGTGATTGGGACGGATACCGCGGGAATTCCCGAAGTGGTCCGCGATGGCGAAACGGGATTCTTGCGACCAGTCGGCGACATCGAAGGGATGGCAAACGCCGCGGTTCAGATTCTGTCCGACCGCGATCGATGGCAAGCGATGAGCGATCGCGGCGTGCAAGACGCGCGTGAGCGTTTCTCTCTCGACGCCATCGTTGCGGACTATGAAGCGTTTTACGAATATGCGCTGGCCAAACCGCCCGCCGTGGTGCGTCCCAGCACTCCCGCTCCCGACCTTAGCTCGGCGACTACGTGACCGTCTTTCAAGCGCTCGTCCTCGGCCTCATCCAGGGGCTGTCTGAATTCCTGCCGGTCAGCAGCTCGGCGCACCTGACCCTCGCGCCTTGGCTGTTTCACTGGAAGGATCCCGGTCTCGCCTTCGACGTCGCACTCCATTTCGGAACGCTCGTCGCCGTGCTTTGGTACTTTCGTGCCGAATGGATCACGCTTGCCGGCGCGGCACTGCGCATCGTGAAGCGGCGGCGGATCGAGACCGATGAAGAGCGACGTGTGGTTTTCCTGATCGTCGCAACGATTCCTGGTGCGATCGCGGGGTTGGCGCTGGAGAAGTATGCGGAGACGGCATTTCGCGATCCCCGGCTGATCGCTGTGGCATTGATCGTCATGGGCCTCGTGCTCTGGGCCGCGGACAAGTTTGCGAAGCGTGATCGTGCGATCGGCGACATGACCTATGGCGATGCTTTGGCGATCGGTCTTGCGCAGATGTTCGCGATCATTCCTGGCGTGTCGCGCTCCGGCTCGACGATCTCGGCAGGTCGCGCGCTGCGGTTGAATCGTGAGAGCGCGGCGGTGTTCAGTTTCCTCATGAGCATGCCGATCATCGCCGCGGCGTCGATCATGAAGGTTCCACACGTGCTTAAGGCTGAGGGCCTGACGTCCACGCTCGTCGTCGGAGTATTGGCGTCGGCCATTAGCGGCTGGGCTGCGATCGCGATCCTGCTGCGCTTCGTTGCGCACCGTAGCTACGGCCTATTCGCTGCGTATCGCGTCATTCTCGGTCTTGTCATTCTCGCCATTGCCTTCAGCCGCTGACCGATCGGCGATTCCGACGACCTCGAACGCGCACTACGACGGTGTGAGCGACGCGGAGCTTGCGGCGCGACTCGGCATTCCGCGAGCTGTTGTCTTCGACAGCATTTCGTCGACGCTCGATGTTGCGCACGCGCTGGGAGTCGAGGGCGCGCCGGCAGGAACATTGGTTGTGGCAGACGCGCAGACGTCGGGCCGTGGGCGTCAGGGGCGAAGCTGGCAATCGGAATCGGGTGCAGGGGTTTGGCTGACGTTGCTCGAACGACCGAGCGACGTGACCGCGCTCGACGTCCTTTCGCTGCGCATCGGCCTCGAGGTGGCGCCCGCGCTCGATGCATTCGCGGAGAGCACCATTCGGCTCAAGTGGCCGAACGATCTGTACGTCGGGCAGCGAAAGCTTGCAGGTGTGTTGATCGAAGCGCGTTGGCGCGAAGGCGCACCTGATTGGGTCGCAATCGGGGTAGGGATCAACGTGCGTGCGCCGGCGAACGAAGTCCGCGCGATTGGGTTGCGGCCTGGCACGTCTCGGTCCGACGTTCTCTCGGCAGTCGTGCCGGCCATTCGTCGCGCGGCAGCGCGTACGGGTGGGCTCGTCCCGTCCGAGTTGGAAGCGTTCGCGGCGCGGGACTTTGCGGTTGGCCGCGAGTGCGTGGAGCCCGTCGCGGGCCGAGTGCGCGGCATCGATCGCGGCGGTGCGCTACTGGTGGACGTAGGTTCAGAAGGTTCGAAGGTGGTGACGGTTCGTGCAGGCTCTCTCGTGCTCAAGGAGGAGCAGTGATCCTCGTCTTCGACGTTGGCAACACCGAGCTGACGATTGGGCTGTTTAGCGAATCGGAATTGCGCGGGCATTGGCGTGTAATGACGGATGTCGCGCGCACGGCCGACGAATTCGGCGTGCTTCTGCACTCGCTGCTGCGAACGAGCGCGTTCGGCCCGGATGTCGTACGGAGTGTTGCCATTGGTTCCGTGGTTCCGCGAGTGACGGAGCCGTTGAGCGAGGCGTGCATGCGCTATTTCACAGTGGGCCAGCCGTTGATCGTCGACGCGCGCGCGGATCTGCCGATCACGCTCGACGTCGACGAGCCGCAGACCGTGGGCGCTGACCGTCTGATCAACACGCTGGCGGCAAGCCGCATCTTCGCGCGTGACGCGATTGTCGTCGATATGGGGACCGCCACGACCTACGACTGCATCACGGCCGACGGCGTGTTCCTCGGTGGCGTGATTGCACCGGGAATTCGAACGTCGGCGGAAACGCTCACGCGTCGTACGTCGAAGCTTCCGGCGACTGAGCTCAGTATCCCAAGTCGCGTGATCGGTCGCCGGACCGAGGAGTGTATTCGTGCGGGCGTGATGTTCGGTGGCGCCGATGCGATCGACGGTGTCGTGCGGCGTATCAAGGAGAGCTGGCCGCGTCCGCAGACGCCAATGGTGATCGCGACGGGCGGTTTCGCCGAGACGATGGCGCAGCTCTGTACCTCGTTCGATCGCGTCGAGCCGTTCTTGACGTTGCAGGGACTTCAGCTGGCCCACGCCCTGATGCGCGGCCCGGAAGCTCAGCTGTAAGATATTCCGTTACAATAACTTAGCGGCATCGTTGCGGCGTCAGCGGCTTGACTGCGGCGTCCGAGGCGGGTAGAATTCGGCCTGTTAGCACTCATGCGCGTCGAGTGCTAACGAACCGCATTCATCTCAGTTTTTCGTTTTTCACCGCAGCCATAGACAGGGAGGCGCAGACCGTATGGCCACCAAGACCAGTCTGAAGGTCAGCCCGTTGGCCGACCGCGTTGTGATTCGGGCGCTCGAAGAGACCGAACAGATGCGCGGCGGCTTGTACATCCCCGACACCGCGAAAGAGAAGCCCCAGCAGGGCGAGATCGTCGCCGTGGGCCCGGGACGTTTCGAGAAGGACAAGCGCGTGCCGATGGACGTGAAGGTTGGCGACAAGGTCCTGTACGGCAAGTACAGCGGCACCGAAGTCACCGTCGACGGCGAGCAGTTGCTCATCCTCCGCGAGTCCGATGTGCTCGCGGTCCTTGCTTGATTTTCAAGAACGCTAATTAAAACCCACTACTAGGGGATTGGGCACCATGGCAGCGAAGGAACTTCATTTCAACGTCGATGCGCGCGCGGCACTCAAGCGCGGCGTCGATCAGCTGGCCGAAGCGGTGAAGGTCACGCTCGGCCCCAAGGGCCGCAACGTCGTCATCGACAAGAAGTTTGGCGCTCCGACCGTCACCAAGGACGGCGTGACTGTCGCGAAGGAAATCGAGCTCTCGGATCCGATCGAGAACATGGGCGCGCAGATGGTGAAGGAAGTCGCGACCAAGACGTCGGACAACGCGGGCGACGGCACGACGACCGCTACGGTCCTCGCGCAGGCGATCTTCCGTGAAGGCCTCAAGAACGTCACCGCCGGCTCCAACCCGATGGCCATCAAGCGCGGCATCGAGAAGGCCGTTGCGGCTGTCGTCGAAGAGCTGAAGAAGATCAGCGTCCCGACCACCGGCAAGAAGGAAATCGCCCAGGTTGGTTCGATCTCGGCGAACAACGACAAGGAAATCGGCGATCTGATCGCCGAGGCGATGGAGAAGGTCGGCAAGGACGGCGTGATCACGGTTGAAGAGGCGAAGGGCCTCGAGACCAACCTCGACACCGTCGAGGGCATGCAGTTCGATCGCGGCTACGTCTCGCCGTACTTCGTCACCGATCCGGAAAAGATGGAAGCGGCGCTCGAAGACGCCTACATCCTGATCCACGACAAGAAGATCTCCTCGATGAAGGACCTCCTCCCGGTCCTCGAGAAGGTTGCTCAGCAGGGCCGCCCGCTGCTCATCATCGCCGAAGACGTCGAAGGTGAAGCGCTTGCCACGCTGGTCGTGAACAAGCTCCGCGGCACGCTCAAGGTCTGCGCCGTCAAGGCTCCGGGCTTCGGCGATCGTCGTAAGGCGATGCTGCAGGACATCGCCGTTCTCACGAACGGCCAGGTCGTCAGCGAGGAAGTCGGCTTCAAGCTCGAGAACGCCGTGATCACGGACCTCGGCCGCGCCAAGCGCGTCGTCGTCGACAAGGACAACACCACGCTGATCGACGGCGCTGGCGATGAGACCAAGATTCAGGGTCGCATCAAGGAAATCCGCGTTGCGGTCGATGCCAGCACGTCCGACTACGACAAGGAAAAGCTCCAGGAGCGTTTGGCCAAGCTCGCCGGTGGCGTTGCAGTCATCAACGTCGGCGCCGCGACCGAAGCCGAAATGAAGGAAAAGAAGGCCCGCGTCGAAGACGCGTTGCATGCAACCCGCGCGGCCGTGGAAGAGGGCATCGTCCCCGGCGGCGGTGTGGCTTTGATCCGCGCTCAGCGCGCGCTCAAGGGCATGAAGCTGCCCGAAGCCGATGAGCAGATCGGTATCGAGATCATCAAGCGCGCCATCGAAGAGCCGATCCGCATGATCGTGCAGAACGCTGGCGGCGAAGGCTCGATCGTGGTCGAGAAGGTGCGTGCGTCGAAGGATGACGCGTTCGGTTACAACGCCCTCACCGACACGTACGAGAACCTCGTACAGGCCGGCGTCATCGACCCGACCAAGGTGACCCGCACGGCGTTGCAGAACGCCGCGTCGATCGCCGGACTTCTCCTCACGACCGAAGCGCTGATCGTCGAGAAGAAGGAGAAGGAAGCGGCACATCCGGCGCCTCCGGGCGGCGGCATGGGCGGCATGTACTAAGCGCCTGCGGCGTGCGGCGAAGGCCGTACGACGTCGTAGCTGTGAAAACGGGGGACGCCTTGCGGCGCCCCCCGTTTTTCTTTGCGTAGCGGCTAGAACAACCCGTACTGCAGCGGCGTCTCGGTGCGTGTCGCGTTCGGAACGAACGGACCGACGACCGCGTCCTGCTGTGCGGCGGTGATCGTCCCTTTGAAGCGCGTTCGCGCCATAGCGCCGCGCATCGACGTGGTGGCGACTTCGGGCGAGTTGTTCTCTTCGCTCAGATGCGCGAGTACCACGTGCTTGAGATCGCGCGTCACCATCTCTTTCGCAAAACGCCCCGCTTCGGGATTGCTGAGGTGCCCGAAGCGCGCCGCGATGCGACGCTTGAGTGCGGCCGTGTACGGGCCGTACCGCAGCATGTCCTCGTCGTGGTTCGACTCGATGATCAAGATGTCGAGCGACTCGCACGCTTTCGCGATTCGCCGCGTGACATACCCGATATCGTAGAACAGACCGGCGCGCGCGCCCGTCGCGCGACTCTCGATCACGAAACCCACTGGCTCCGTCGCGTCGTGAGGAATCCGCGTCGATGTGACCGTCATGCGCGGAAAGTCGATCGTCGCTCCGGGTTCGAACACATGGACGTGCTTTCCGGTGAGCTCCGCCGCAGACGCAGTGCCGGCGGTCGCATACAGACTCCAGCCCCATCGCTTCGCCGCTGATGCCGCGCCACTCACGTGATCGGTGTGCTCGTGCGTGATCAGGCAGCCGTCGATCGACTCTGGTTTTACGTCGATCGTCTTGAGTCGCGCTGCCAGCGTCCGCGTTCCGTAACCACAGTCCACGAGCAGGCGAGAACCTTCGCACTCGATGAGGACCGAGTTCCCTCGACTCCCACTTCCGAGGGTCCAGATTTTCACAGTGAGTCTACCTGCACGGTCCAGCGAGCGGCGTGCACGGCGGTCAGGTGCCGATGTGCGCGATCGGACAGCTCCACGTGGCGGCGCGCCATCATGCGAGCCGCGGTCTCGATGAACTTGTCGGCGCGATAAGCCGAGTAGTTCGGTGCGTCGCCCCACGAGAAAGGAGCCACCGCCTTGGGCGGCATGCTGCCGTACACGTTGGCGCCGGCGCCGACCACCGTTCCGGTCGTGAGACGAAGCCCAATACCAGTTTTCACATGATCGCCGAACATGGTGCCGAGGAACTGCATGCCGGTGTCGCGTACCCCGGCCGGCGTCCACAGCGCAACGGTGCCGTACGTGTTCTTGAGATTACTCGTAATCGTGCCCGCGCCAATGTTCACCCAACGGCCGAGGTACGAATGGCCGACGAATCCGTCGTGCCCCTTGTTCGAGTGTCCAAG
Organism: Leucogemmata humicola; assembly: GCF_055379415.1. Lineage (NCBI taxonomy): Bacteria > Pseudomonadati > Gemmatimonadota > Gemmatimonadia > Gemmatimonadales > Gemmatimonadaceae > Leucogemmata > Leucogemmata humicola. The sequence continues at coordinate 3,337,619 of NZ_AP040875.1, read as the reverse complement.
AAAGATCGTGTTGCTCAACTCGCCGCGCGCTTTGCAGACGTCGCCGATCGAACAGGCGGTGAGATCACCGCCCATGATCTGCACGTCCCGGCCGATGTAGCAAGGACCAGTCAGCCGAGTGAAGGCGCGAATATGACTGCCTGCGCCGATGAAGATCGGACCGGCGCTCGCGTCCAGAACCACGTGCGGCTCGACGATGATCGGTGCGCTGCCGGCCACGCTCTGCGTGACAATAGGATGGTTGCCGATGACGGTCGCATGCGATGGCGCGCCGAGCGGAAGGCGGTCGCGCTCGATGAGCCGCGCGATGTCGGCCGTGAGTTGCTCGGGCAGGAGTCGAATGAAATCCCACACTTCGTTCAACACCCAGCCGCCAATGTTGCCGATCGAACCGGTGCCGGCGTGCAGCTCGTCGAGTGTCAACGAGCCGTCGGCGAAGGCGCTCACCTCGATTGGCTGACGCGCGCGGACTGCGACCAATTGATCGCCGCTGCGCCACAAACTGCACGAGGCAGCGTTGCGGTCGGCGCGTGCTGAATCGGTGACGAGCGGAGGTATGCAGCGAGCGTTGGCGACGATCGACCCAGCCGGCAGCGTGCCCGTCGCAGCGCGTGCACCGGGCTCGTCGAAATCCGCGTGCCGAGGTCCGGCGAGGAACTGCACGTCGGTCGCGCCGACCGCGGCTTTCCAACGGTCACGGATCAACGTCGTGCCCGCGACCATCTCGGAGATGGGTCGCGTGGACGCGAACGGCTCGAACGTTCGAGCGCGTGCGTCGTCGTAGAGAAAGACCGTCGTCACTGCCGGTCCCGGATGCCCTTTGGCAGGGCATCCATGAGCGTTTTCAAATCGCTCGACCGGTCGACCGTGGTTACCAGAACGGTACCATTTTCCACGACCACGACCAGGTTCGATACGCCATACATGACCACGTTGGCATCGGGCGCGTGCACCACGTTGTCACGCGCGTCAACAGCGTGCACGTGACCGTGCATGGCGTTGCCGGCGTGATCGTGCGGCCGGACTCGGCGAAGTGCTCCCCACGTTCCAACGTCATCCCAGCCGAAATCCCCCGGTAGCACCACCACGCGGTCGCTGCGCTCGAGCACGCCGACGTCGACCGAGACCGGCGTGACGGCACTGAAGAACGCGCGAATGTCGTGGGCGTGGCTGTGCAACGCAGGCGCCACCTCTGGGCTATGGCGGCGAACGTCGTCGAGAAAGTCGCCGACCCGCCACACAAAGATTCCCGAATTCCAGAGGTAGCCGTCACGCCGCATCTCTTCGGCGCGCGTGCGGTCGGGCTTCTCGACGAAGCGCGCGACGCGCGAAACACCCTTCTCGACCTCGGGGCCGGGCTGGATGTACCCAAAGCCGGGATCGGCGCGAGTGGGGACGACGCCCACAGTGACCAGGGCGTGGTGCTGCTCGGCGACTTCGGCGCCTCGAATCAAGGCGCGTTGGAAGCCAGCCGCGTCGGCCACAGCCCAATCCGCGTGGACCGAGATCATCGTGGCATCTGGTCCGTCTCGACGAGCGATTTCCTGCGCCGCCCACGTCAGCGCGGCTGCGGTGCCTCCGGCTCGCGGTTCGGCAATGAGGTTCTCGGCGGGGATCTCCGGGAGCAGCTTGGAGATGGCCGGCACCAAAGTGTCATTAGTGAGTATCAGGACACGTTCCGGTGGTGCGATGGGCTTTACCCTCGCGACCGCCTCGGCGAGCAATGGCTCGCCGGTGACCAGGGGAAGGAGCTGCTTTGGACGGCTTGGCGTGCTCAACGGCCAGAACCGAGATCCGACACCACCAGCAAGGACTACGGCCCAGCGCGTCATGCGTTGTCTCCAGATGGTTCGTCGGTCGCGATCCCTACGAGCTCGGCGGCTCGGGCGTAGAGTCGCTTGGGGCTGAACGGCTTCGTCAAGAAGTCGTTGGCGCCGAGCTGCATGGCGCTCGTGTGCTGCTGCTCCTGGCCGGCGGCGGTGAGAATGATCGTCGGCAGGTCGCGCCAGCGGTCGTCGGCTCGCATGGCGCTGAGCACGTCGAGACCGCTGAGATGGGGCATCATCAGGTCGAGGAGCACGAGACAGATGTCCGGCTCACGCTCGAGCACCTCGAGCGCCTCGCGCCCGTCGTAGGCGAGCGTGACGCGGAACGGACCCTGCTCGAGCTTCATTTTGATGATACGGCCGATGTGCGGTTCGTCATCGGCTACGAGGACGTGACACGCGGCAGGCGTACTAGTCACGAGCGCTCACACAAGGGCGGCGATGTGTTCTCGGTTGCGACGCAGCTCATAGAGCAGTTGGCCAATGTTGGCGCGCGGAGTGACCAGGACGAGCAGGATTGCTTCGGACGAGAGCGCCGATACGATGGCGAGCCCGTGGCGGTGCTCGAGCACCGCGGTGAGCAGTTCGCCGCGACCAATGGCCGCGCCAAACTCGTCAGCGGGTCCGATGATCGATGGGATGCGAGCGGCGACGTCTTCGGCGTCGAGCCCTGGACCGAGTTGACTGTCGATCAGCAGACCGTCGCGCCCAAGGACGATCGCCGCGTCAACTCCTTCGCGTTGCCGAATGGCGGCAACCAGATCACGAATGCTCGGCATGCCTGTGCGTCAGCTCCCCAGCAAAGTGGTGGCGAAGCTAGAGATGAAATACACCGAAGTCAAGCGAAGCCAATCGCTTGAAGAATATCGAATGCCCTCCTATTCTTCGCCCTTGAGCCTCTCCAACATGATCGATCGACTGATTCGCTTTGCGCCAACGCGCCTCGCGCTGGGCGCCGTCGCAGTAGCGGCGGTCACAGCGGTTTCCTGTAAGGACTTCACCGGTGTTCCGGCGTCGCTTGCGACGCTTACGGACAGCGGTGTGGTGTACGCCATCAATGGCGCGCCCGCGGGTGCGCCAACGGCGCTGCATCTCTACAGCGGAACACTGCTGGCGGCCGACGCCAGTTTCATCTTCGACATTGCGTTCGACATCGACGCCACGGGGCATGCGGTATTTCTGCCCATGCGAGTCGTGTCGAGCGGACTCGCGACGACGCACGCTGTTGGTCTGCAGGCGTCGACCTCGACGTTCGACGGAGTGGGTTCGGCGCCGAAGTCCGGCTATCGAGCCGACACGGCGATGGTTGTGCAGCCGGGGCAGGTGATCATTGCCCAGAGTCAGGACCCAATCGTCTGCGGTGTGTCGGTCACGGGAACGACCATCCACGCGAAGCTCGTGGTCACGTCGGTCAACGTGCCGGCGCGCCAAATTGGTCTACGCTACACCGTCGATCCCAACTGCGGTTTCCGCTCGTTCGCGACCGGTATCCCCAAGGACTAAATCGTGCACGACCTTCGAGTGCTCCGCGAGCACCTCGATCAACTGCGCGACGGCATGCGTCGTCGCGGCATGTTCGAGGCGCTCGAGCCGGCGATCGACCGTGGTCACGCGCTCGACGGTGAAAGACGAACGCTGATCGCGGCGACCGACGAGCGTAAAGCCCGTCGCAACGCCAACGCCCAGGAAGTTGCAAAGCTCAAGCGCGCCGGCGAAAACGTCGACGCGCTCATTGCGCAGGGACGTGCCCTCGGCGACGAGATTGCGCAGCTAGAGCAGGAACTCGCGCGCGCCGAAGAGTCGCTACGCAGCGTATTGCTCGAGATTCCCAACATCACCCTCCCGGACGTACCAACGGGCGGGGAAGAGAACAACGTCATCGTCCGCGAGTGGGGAACGCCGCGCGCGCCCGAGGGCGTCAAACCCCACTGGGAGATTGGCACCGCACTCGGACTGTTCGATCTTGAGCGCGCGTCGAAAGTCTCCGGGTCGGGATTCGTGTTCTATCGCAAGAACGGAGTCCGCCTCGTTCGCGCGCTGCTGAACTACTTCATGGACGTGCATCGCGACGAGCATGGCTACGAAGAAATCTGGCCGCCGTTGCTCGTGAATCGCGCGACGATGACTGGCACCGGTCAGCTGCCCAAATTCGAAGACGACGCGTACGTCACGCGCGGTGATGAGCTTTTTCTCATCCCCACCGCGGAGGTTCCCGTCACGAACCTCTATCGCGACGAGATTCTCGACGTCGGCGCGGTGCCTGCGGCGTTCGTCGCATACAGCAAATGCTTCCGTCGTGAAGCTGGATCGGCGGGCAAGGACACGCGCGGTATTCTGCGGACTCACGAGTTCGACAAGGTGGAGCTGGTTCGGTACGCGACTCCCGAAACATCGGGCGAGCAGCTCGAACTGCTCACGCGTCACGCTGAAACGATGCTCGAGCGCCTCGGCATCCCGTACCGCCGCAAACTGCTCGCAGCAGGCGACACGGGCTTCAGTTCGGCCATGACATACGATCTCGAAGCGTGGGCGCCTGGTGTCGGCGCGTGGCTCGAGGTGTCGTCGTGCAGCTGCTTCACCGACTACCAGGCGCGGCGAGCGAACATTCGGTACCGGCCGGGAAAGGGTGAGAAGCCAAAGTTCGTTCATACGCTGAATGGATCGGGCCTCGCGTTCCCGCGCACGATCGCGTGCATTCTCGAGCACTATCAGAATACCGACGGCTCTGTGACGGTCCCTGAGGTGCTGCGGCCGTATGTTGGCCTTGATCGCCTGAGCTAGCCCGGCATGCGCCGCAGCAAGCCAGAGCTGCTGGTTGCGACGCTCCTTCTGCTGCTTCTGGGTTGGTACGTCTGGTACACGCATAGTGTCATCCAGGACCTTCGCGCCGACGCGCGCCGGTCGAGCGACATGTACGTTCGCGTCTACCACGCTTTGGCCGACACAGCGGCCGGCGCGGAAACGCAGGCGCTGCTCGGTCTCGCGACCAGCATTCGCGAGCAGGGCGTTCCGCTGATCCTCACCGATCGGAAAGGCGTGCCGAACGATCACGCGAATCTGCCCTTCGATGCGAAGGGAGATTCGGTACCGAACGACGATCCGCGAGTAGCCGCGTACATCGACGTGCTGGCGAAACGACATCCGCCCGTTGTCGATTCGCTGCTCGGCAAGATCTACTACGGCGATCCGCCCGTCGTGAACGGCCTGCGCGTGATCCCGATGCTTCAGGTGGTGACGGCACTCATCCTGTTGATCGCTGGCGGCTACATCATTCGAACACGGCATGATGCGGCGCGTGAGCGGCTGTGGGCTGGCATGGCGCGGGAGTCGGCTCACCAGCTAGGAACGCCGCTCTCGAGTCTCAGCGGATGGGTCGAGCTCATGGAGGAGCGGGCAACAGACGATTCCTCGCACGCCGCAGTCGCGAATATGCGCGGCGATCTCGAGCGTTTAGATCGTGTCGCGCATCGCTTTGAACGCATTGGCCGCGAACCGAAGTTCGAGCCTGTCGACGTCGGGGCGATCGTGGGCCGGATCGTCCGCTATTTCCAGGCGCGCGTGCCGACGCTCAAGAACACGATCGTCATCGAATCCGCCGTGGATTCGGATTTACCGCGAGTCTTTGGCGATCCGGTACTCCTGGAGTGGGCGGTCGAAGTGCTGACCAAGAACGCGATCGACGCGCTCGCCGGGCGCGGCGGCACGATTCGCGTGTCCGCGACACGCGTGGGTGACGATAGCGCGATCATCGCCGTCGCCGATGACGGACCAGGCATTCCGCGCGAACTTCGAGCGCGCGTGTTCGACCCCGGCTTCTCGACCAAGAAGAGCGGGTGGGGCATCGGCCTCTCGCTCGCAAAGCGCATCGTCGAAGAGAATCACGGCGGAAAACTCACGCTCGCACCAACGGAGCGAGGAGCGACGTTCGAGATTATCCTTCACTGATGTCGATGCTGCTCGATGAAAAACTGACCGCCGGCCTCAACCCGGCGCAGCGTGAGGCCGTGCTCCACGTCAACGGTCCGCTGCTCGTTCTCGCTGGCGCCGGATCCGGCAAGACACGCGTACTTACGACGCGCATCGCGCGTCTGATCGACATCGAGGGCGTAGATCCGCGGCAGATTCTTGCCGTGACGTTCACGAATAAAGCTGCCGGAGAAATGCGTGAGCGCATCGGTCGCATCCTCGGCGCCGAACCGGCGGGAATGTGGGCGGGAACGTTCCACGCCATCGGGGCGCGAATGCTGCGCTCTGCCGCACACCTCGTCGGGCGCACGCCGTCGTTCACGATCTATGATCAGGACGACTCGCTGAACGTCATCAAGCGATTGATGGAGCAGCACAACATCTCGACGAAGAACTTCACGCCGCGTGGCGTGCAGTCGGCGATCTCCGACGCGAAGAACGCGCTGGTCATGCCGAGCGAATTCGAGCGACTGGCGATGGATCCATTCGCCAAGGCAATCGCTCCAATCTTTCGGTCGCTCGGCGACGCGCTCCAGACGTCGAACGCCGTTGATTTCGACGATCTGCTCGTGCTGCCCGTGCGCTTGCTGCAGAACCATCCCGACAAGCTCGCGCAGTATCGCCAGCGCTTCCAATACATCCTGGTCGACGAGTATCAGGATACGAACCGCGCGCAGTACGAGTTGATCAAACTCCTCGGCGGCGGGCACACGAACGTCTGCGTCGTCGGCGACGACGATCAGTCGATTTATGGTTGGCGCGGCGCCGACATCAAGAACATTCTCGACTTCAACAAAGACTTCCCCGAAGCGACTGTCGTACGCCTTGAGGAGAACTACCGTTCCACGCCGCAGATTCTCGCCCTCGCCAACGCGGTGATCAGTGTCAACACGCAGCGAATGGGTAAGACGCTGCGCGCAACACATCCCAGTGGCGAAGCCATCACGGTGGTTCGTTCGCTCGACGAGCGCGATGAGGCCGAGTTCGTGGTCAGCGAGATCATGTCCCGACGGTCGGCGTCGAATGCGCTCCGGCTCAACGACGTTGCGGTCCTCTATCGCACGAATGCACAGAGCCGCGCGATGGAAGAAATCCTTCGTCGCCACGCGCTGCCGTATCGCCTCGTCGGAGCGGTGCGCTTCTACGACCGTCGCGAAATTCGCGATCTCGTTGCCTACCTCAAGCTGATCGCCAACCCAGCCGACGACGAGGCGTTTCGCCGCGCCGTGGGCGTTCCGAAGCGCGGCCTCGGTGAGACGACGATCGAGCTGCTTGCCGACCAATCGCGTCAGCGCGGTGTGCCGATGTTCGAAGGTGCGCGCCTCGAGGAAGTGGTTTCCATACTGCGCCCAGCGGCGCGAGCATCGCTCGCCGAGTTCATTCGACTGATCTCATCGTTGCGCGAGCGGATTGCTGACGTGGCCGTCGACGAGCTGTTGATGGAGCTGGTCGAAGCGATTCGCTATGGCGATTACCTTCGCGCCGAGGGTCCGGAATCCGCGGATCGCCTGCAGAACGTGCAAGAGTTGGTGACGAGCGCAGCCGAACAGGTGGTCGACGATCTCGGAGAAGTCGGTCTCAGCCCACTGGATCACTTCCTCCAGCGCGCGATGCTCGTTGCCGGCGCGGACGATCTGAGCGCGGATGCCGATGCCATTACGCTCATGACGCTGCACAACGCCAAGGGTCTCGAGTACCCAGTGGTGTTCGTCACGGGGCTCGAAGACGGACTCTTTCCGCTCGCCAAAGCGTATGAGGATCCGCCGCTGCTCGAGGAGGAGCGCCGCTTGTTCTACGTGGGAATAACCCGCGCCGAGCGAAAGCTGTATATCACCTTCGCCGAGGAACGTCGGCGCAATGGCGAACTGCTGCCGTCGCGCCAATCGAGCTTTCTCGACGATATTCCCGACAACATGATCGAGAAGCGAAGCACCATCAAAGTGCGAAGCTCCGGTCGTTCGGTGATGCGTGCAGGCGGCAGCGACTACAACAGTTACGGCAACCGCGGGTTTGGTTTCGGAAGTGGTGGAAGGTCGCGAGTCAGCGACGATGCTCCGGTGCGCCCGTCGCCGTCTGCCCGGCGGCCGGGAACGCCGGTGGTCAGCTTCGCTTCGGCGACTCCAGTGGAAGAAGAGTCGCAGGACGCGGCGCGACTCGTGATTGGCGCGCGAGTCAAGCATCGAAAGTTTGGCAGCGGCACGATCGCCGAACTCTCCGGCAGTGGACGTGACGCAAAGGTGAAAGTGGACTTTGACGACGAAGCGATCGGCCGAAAAACGCTCGTCGTCGCGCAGGCCAACCTCGAACGAGGCGATGAATAGTGGCTGTCACGCTCGACGACGTTCGTCATATCGCCGCGCTCGCGCGCCTTGGACTCGATGACCAGCGCGCACAGGCGCTCGTCGGTGAACTCAATACCATCCTCGCGCACATGGATGTCCTGTCACAGGTCGACACCTCTGGCGTCGACGAGTCGGCTGCGCGCGCCAACGCCTCGCCACTGCGTCCGGACGTTGGCCCAGCGATTCCGCTCGAGCGGGCGCGTGAAGATTTCGCGCCGAGCATGCGCGACGGGTTTTTCCTCGTGCCGCGCTTGTCGACGCACGAACAGCCGGAGTCGGCATCGTGACCGCGCCAACGTCGCTGTCCGCAGCGGAACTGCGTGAGTCAATCGTGCGCGGCGACATAACCGCAGGTGCGGCGGTGCGCGCGAGTTTCGAGCAAGCTGCTGCCACGGGTGCAGGACGCGACGGTCTGAATATCATTTTGCATCAAGACGAGAACGCGTCGCGCAATGACGCTGCCGATCTCGCACGCGTGTTACCTGATCAGCGGGGTCCGATGTACGGCGTGCCCGTCGTGGTCAAGGACAACATCGCGACGACCACGCTACCTACCTCATGCGGTTCGCGAATTCTCGAGGGCTATGTCAGCCCGTACGAATCCACCGCGGTGCGTCGTCTGCGCGAAGCGGGTGCGATCGTCGTCGCAAAATCGAACATGGACGAGTTCGCGATGGGCTCGTCCACCGAGAACAGCGCGTACGGCCCGACAAAGAATCCGCTCGCACCGGATCGCGTCCCCGGTGGTTCGTCCGGTGGATCCGCCGCCGCGGTTGCCGCGGGAATCACGCGCATCGCGCTTGGGTCGGAGACCGGTGGATCGGTGCGACAGCCAGCGGCGTTCTGTGGGATCGTCGGAGTGAAACCCACGTATGGTCGCGTGAGTCGCTACGGTCTCGTGGCCTTCGCGTCATCGCTCGACCACATCGGCGTGTTTGGTCGAAGCGTCGACGACGCGGCGCTCGGCCTCGAGGTGATTGCTGGGAGTGATCCGCGCGACGCCACGAGCGCAGTCAAGCCCGTGGAGCGATATCGCGACGCGGCGCGCGGTGGTCTCACGGGAGTCGTGATCGGGCGTCCCGTCGAGTATTTCCCAGACGACCTCGATCCTCGCATTCGCGCAAAGTGTGATGCTGCGCTCGACGAGCTCAAACGGCTTGGCGCCGAGGTGCGCGACGTTTCGCTCCCGCACACGTCGCTTGCCATCGAGGTGTATTACATCATCGCACCGGCCGAGGCGTCGTCGAACCTCGCGCGGTTCGATGGTGTGCGTTACGGTCTTCGCATCGAGGGCGACGGGCTCCGCGCCATGTACGAAGCCACGCGATCTCGCGGCTTCGGCGCCGAAGTGACGCGACGCATCCTGCTCGGTACGTACGTGCTGTCGGCCGGATACTATGACGCGTACTATCGCAAAGCGCAGCAGGTGCGCGCGCTGATCACGCAGGACTTCGCCAACGTCTTTGACAGTGGCGTTCATCTGCTGTTCACGCCGACCACGCCAACCCCGGCATTTCCGCTCGGCTCCAAATCGGATCCGTACGAGATGTACCTGAGTGATGTCTTCACCTGCACGGCCAACCTCGCCGGCGTGCCGGCGATGTCGGTGCCTATCGGGCGCGTCGACGGTCTGCCTGTTGGAGGGCAGTTCATCGCTCCGCACTTCGGGGAACGCCAGATGTTCGTCGCGGGTTACGCACTCGAACGGGTGCTCGGTTTGGAGGCACAGCGATGACCGCGGCCTCTGTTGAAAAGGCGCAGCGCTATGAGATGGTCGTCGGTCTCGAGGTGCATGTGCAACTCAAGACGGCGACGAAGATTTTTTGTTCGTGCTCCACGGACTTCGGAGCCCCGCCGAACCAGAACACGTGTCCGGTGTGCCTCGGACTTCCAGGCGCGCTTCCCGTGCTCAATGCACACGCAGTGGAGTTGGCCGCCAGAGCCGCACTCGCGCTCGAGTGCCAGGTCCACACGACGTCGATCTTCGCGCGAAAGAACTACTTCTATCCCGATTTGCCGAAGGGTTATCAGATCTCTCAATTCGATCGCCCTCTGGCAACTGGCGGCCGCGTCGAGATTGGCGTGAAGGATGACGGGACGGTGCACGCGATTGGCGTCACGCGTTTGCACATGGAAGAAGACGCCGGAAAGTCCGTGCACGATCGCTTTCCGGGCGTCACGGCCGTCGATCTCAATCGCGCCGGTGTTCCGCTCGCCGAGATCGTGAGTGAACCGGACATTCGTGGCTCGGCCGAAGCCGACGCGTATCTCCGTGCCGTGAAGCAGATCCTGGAGTTTGCCGGCGTGAGCGACGTCAACATGGAGGAGGGAAGCCTTCGCGTCGACGCGAACATTAGTATCCGCCCGTTCGGCGAGACGAAGCTTGGCACGAAGACGGAAGTTAAGAACATGAATTCCTTCTCGTCTGTCGTGCGCGCCCTCGAGGTGGAATACAAGCGGCAATGCTCCGTCCTCGACGCCGGCGGTACGATCGAGCAGCAAACGATGTTGTGGGATGATCGCGCCGGAGAGGTGCGCCCAGCGCGATCGAAGGAGGGGAGTCACGACTATCGCTACTTCCCGGAGCCAGACCTTCCGCCGCTCGTCATTCCGCTCGAGCGCATCGAAGCGCTGAAGGATTCGTTGCCTGAGCTGCCGGCGTCTCGCCGTGCGCGCTACCGTCGCGATTACTCTGGCCTGACCGACTACGACGTCGAAGTTCTCACGGCGTCGCCAGCTTTGGGTGAATATTTCGAGCAAGTTGCCCGTCAGAGCGGCGACGCAAAGACCGCGGCGAACTGGATGATGGGCGAAGTCCTCGCCGCCGTGAACGCGACAGGACAGTCCATTGCACACTTCACCGTTCGACCTGCCGATCTCGCGGCGCTCCTCGGCATGGTGCGCGACAATGTCGTGAGCCACAGTGCGGCCAAGCAGATCTTCGCCACGATGGTCAAAACCGGCGATCGTCCGAGCGACATCGCCGATCGTGAGGGTTTGCTCAAGGTCACCGACGACACAGCGCTCATCGGTTGGATCGATGCCGTGTTCGCCGAGTTCCCCGCCGAAGCGCAGCGTTTCGTTGGTGGTGAGAAACGCCTACAAGGTGTGCTCGTGGGCCACGTGATGAAGCGCTCGAAGGGCAGCGCCGATCCCAAGCGCGTGAATCAGCTGTTGGCGGAGCGGGCCGCGCCTGGCGCGTAGATCGGTTTGCCGAGGCGCGACGCGAAGGTGAGCGCGGTCGTCGGCATACCGAAATATCGATCGGCTTCTTCGTGGAGACGCTGTTCGTCGCCCTCGCGCAGCACCTGGCGGCGGACACGCTTGGCCAACCGCAGCGCCTGATCGCCCGACGGGTCGAGTCGATATGGCTCGGCGCCGTCCATGCGCATCAGCAGGTCCATGATGAAGTCGTACGACCTGGCGATGTATCGACCCACGTCGTCGTCAGCGAGATCCCACCGGCTGCGCTCCTTCATCATCTGAAAAATTCGCTGCCACGACTCGTTGTCGGCAGCGATCACCATTCCGCGAAAAATTCGCCGGTTGGTCGGCGTGCTGAAAATCGTCGGACTCAACACGCGGTCGAGCAGACCGTCAGATCGCGAGTGGTCGATGAGAATGAGTTCACGAGCGCGACGGGCGCACTCCGTGCCCAAATGCGTCTCGAAGCGACTCTCCCAGTACGAATGGCCGAAGCCTGACGTGCTGGTTGTAACCGCGAGTTGCTTCGGAACGAAGTAGTTGTGGGCGACTGAATCGGCGGCGAGATGGGCGAGATATCCGAGCCCGAACGCACGCAATGGATCGTCGCGCGCGCCGTCGAAGATTTCCATCCCGACATTCCACGAATGGCAGTGCCGGCCAGCCGGTGCGTACTTCTTCGCGATGCTGGTGTCCGCCGCGATCGAGCCGTACAGGAAATCGTACGGAAATTCCTGCAGCAGCGCGGCGACCGCTGGCGGCAGAACCGCGAGCGAGCGAAGAATTGCTTCGCCGAGGAAGACGTGCGTTCCGGGCGTCCACGCGTGGGCCGTACCCGGAGCAATCGCGAGAGCGATCACTGCCACGACGAGCCATCCCGCGACACGCCGCGCGCTGAACCACGCGCGGCGCGACGGGAGTGCCTTAGACACCAAGACGCTTCCGCTGTCGGCGGACGGCTTTGCGCAAATCGTCGAGCTCCGACGCAACGGCGTCGTCGATCGCTTCGCGCGCGCGTCCCATGTACTCGCCAATGTGCTCGCGATAGTCACCGAGCTGATCACGGATTTCATCCCGTGGAATTTTATCCCACATCTCCTCGCCGCGGTGGGCCGCCCAGCGGGCGCCGACGCCTCCGAGGCGGGCGGCATGGCGGCCGGCCCAACCGGCGCCGCGTCCGACCGTCTCGATCACCGGCGTCATGGGACGACGCCCAGACGGTCCGCGGCGGAGCATGTACAGCAACCCGCCGCCGATGGCGACGCCGATCAGCGCCGCCGTGAGGAGATCGTATTCGTTCTCATGCCCGCCTTCGGCTTCCCGGACGCGGACGGACGCGCGGGGCTGCTGGGAGCGCCTGCGCGGCTGATTCGGAGCTGCTGTCGTGGCCATCACCTTCCTCCTGAGTCATCATGTCGTCGGCCACCTCGGCCGCATCGAGCTCGTCAGACGCAAGGTCCATCCCACCACGACGGCGAAACACCTGCGCGCCCCGTTGAACTCCTCGAACCGTCGATGCCGTGGAGACGAACAGGTGCTCTGCTTCCTGGCGGACCACGGATAGAAGCGCGTTGAAATCGCTGATCTGCTGTTCGGCCAGCGACATCGCCTCCTGAACCCGCTCATTCGCATCGTGCAGTGCGGCGTTCACCTTGTCCACGTCGCTGCGTATCGCCGTGGTAACGAAGCTGACGTTCTCACTCACCCGGCTGGTGTTGCGAACGATTCCCGCGATGTCGTCGTGCGTCCGCTCGAGCAGCTGTTGGACGCGCCGATGGGTCTTTCTGAGCTCAAACGCGATCGGGATCGCGACGACCGTTAGCACGAGGAGCGCAAGCGCGATGAGGATCGTCGCAACCTCGGTGATCTGTTGCAACACGCTCGGCATCGCGAAAGGCCTCGATGGGAAATGGTGCGTCGCTCGGCCTCTGATGGGCCGGCGTTGAACCCACGATTTTTTGCAAAGGCGGGGCCAACCACTCGGCCGGATCCTATCCTGGGTTCGGCGCGAGTGTCAAGCCAACGCTCAACGACAGCATGGATTGTGCGCCTTCCCATTGACCGCGACTCACGAGGTCGTTCATTCTTCGCGGATTCTCACATTCGCACCATTTACCGCCCGCACATGAGCGCACTGCAGTTCGTCGTCGAAGGGGGAAGGAAACTCTCCGGAACGATTCGCCCCTCCGGAAATAAGAATGCCGCACTGCCAATTGTGTGCGCAGCCCTGCTCACCGAACATCCCGTCACCCTCGAAAACGTCCCGCGTATCCGCGACGTCGAGACACTCGTCGAGCTCGTGGCTTCATCGGGCGCGAACGTGAACTGGAGCGGACGAAATACGCTCGAGATTCACGCCAAGACGGTCCGCGCTGACAAGCTCGATCCGTATCTCTGCCGAAAGATCCGCGCGTCGATTCTCCTTGCCGCGCCAATGCTGGCTCGTTGCGGCGAAATCGAACTGCCACCGCCCGGCGGCGACGTCATCGGACGCCGCCGCGTCGATACGCACTTTCTCGCACTCGAACGCCTCGGTGCGTCGTTCGAGCTGAACGACAGCTTTCACCTGTCGACGCCCGGTCTTCGTGGCGCCGACGTGTTCCTCGACGAGCCGAGCGTCACCGGCACCGAGAACGCGCTCATGGCTGCGGTTGCCGCCAAGGGCACCACGGTGTTGCGCAACGCTGCCAGCGAGCCTCACGTGCAGGATCTCTGTCACTTCCTCGTCGCGCTTGGCGCCGAGATCGACGGGATCGGCACGAACAAGGTCACCGTCAACGGCGGTCGACAGCTCGGTGGCGCCACGCACCGCATCGGTCCCGATCATATTGAAGTCGGATCGTTCATCGGACTCGCCGCCGTCACGTCGTCGCAGCTCCGCATCGCCGACGCCGGTGTCGAGCACCTTCGCTCCACGCTCATGGGCTTTGCTCGACTCGGCGTGTCGTGCGTAATCGACGGCCAGGACCTCGTCGTGCCGGCCGAGCAGGAGAAGGTCATTCAGAGCGACCTTGGCGGTCACGTTCCCAAGCTCGAAGACCAGCCGTGGCCGGCGTTCCCGGCCGACACCATGTCCATCGCGCTCGTCACGGCGACGCAGTGTCAGGGACTCGTTCTCATCCATGAGAAGATGTTCGAGTCGCGACTGTTCTTCGTCGACAAGCTTGTCGGAATGGGCGCACGTATCGTGCTCTGCGATCCGCACCGTGCACTCGTCAGCGGACCATCCAAGTTGCGCGGAAGTTCGGTCGAGTCTCCCGACATTCGCGCCGGAATGGCCATGCTCATTGCCGCGCTGTGCGCCGAAGGCGAAAGCACGATCAACAACGTCGGCCAGATCGAGCGCGGCTACGAACGAATCGACGAGCGGCTGCGCGCACTTGGCGCGAACGTCGAGCGCGTGGAAGAGCGACGCGGCTCGTGAGCGCAGGGGGCAGCATCGCGGCGGAGTCCGAAGTCGTGCCCGGACTCGCCGCGTTCGGCATGCGGGCGTTCACCACGACTCGACAGGTCGGAAGCTTCGGGACAGCGAGCGACGAGCCAGTTCGCGTCGTCATGGGGCGATGGTCAGCGCTACGCGGCGAACTCAGCACAGGAGGTTCGCGTCTCGCAACGGCCATTCAGGTTCATGGTTCAAACATCCTCATTCACCAGCCGGGATGGGCTGGCTGGCTGAGGGGCGAGTCAGCCGACGGGCACATCTCTGTCGATCGAGGAACTGCGCTCGCCGTGACCGTTGCGGACTGCGTCCCCGTGTTTGTCGCGCATCCGGCGGGCGCCATCGCGTTACTACACTCGGGGTGGCGTGGAACGGCGGCGCGAATCGTCGAGCGAGCGATTGACGCGCTCGGTGCGCGCGGCTTTCCCGCCGATGAGTTGCTGATACACACCGGACCAGCGATCTGCGGTGCATGCTACGAAGTCAGCGCCGACGTCTATGCCGAGCTCACCGGATCAAACCCCGGTAAACCCACGACGATTGATCTGCGCGCGCTCATTGCCGAACACGCAAACGCTCGTGGCGTCAGACAGATCACCACGAGCGCGTCGTGTACTCGGTGCAACAACGATCGGTTTTTCTCACACCGAGCCGGCGACGGGGGTCGCCAGCTCGGCGTGTTGATCAGCGACCTGGAGAGCTGAGCGACGCCATCGACTGTACGCGCTCGAGCGCTGGATCGTTTTCCGCGCGCATGAGCGCCGCGCTCGACTTGACGACAACGTCCGGTGCGAGTCCAACGCCCTCGAAGGTTTTCTTGTCGGCCGTGTACTCGATCCACTGCGACAACTCGTACGTCCAACCGTTCGCGAGTTCGCGCACGATCGGTCCGCCCGTCACGCCTGCCGTCGTATCGCCAACGATCTTGGCCGAGCCCGTTCCGCGCATCGCGAGAACGAAATCCTCGGCGCTGCTGAAGTCGTGACGATTGCTCAGCACGTACACCGGTCCGGTGAATTGGCGCGGACCGCGTGGAACCACTTCGGCCGGAATGAAGTCGGTGAAGTCTCCGTGGCCTGAGCCATTTCGAATGCGCAGATACCCGAACGTCTTCGATTTGTCGGTGAAGCGTCCAGCAATGTCGATTGCCAGCGTTCGATTTCCGCCGTTGTTGTTGCGGACGTCGATCACCATGGTATGAACGTCTTTCAGTTTGTCGAGAACTTCGTCCATCTCTCCGGCCCAACCGTCGCCGAGAAAGCTCTCGATCACGGCGTAGCCGCCGTTGGTTCCCACCCGGCCGTAGCGAATGTGGCCGCCGCTCGTCACCGATCCCGAGGTGATGTACCGACGCATGGTGGTGTTGGCGTTGTAGTACATCGCCGCGGTATCGTACGGCGAGATGTACCGCATCGTGCTGCCCGGCCCAAACGGTGTGAGCGACACGTGCGGATCATGCAGTTCGGCGAGCATCTTCGACACGACCACCGCGAAGTCGATATCCGACTTTGCCGCGATTGCCTGTGGGCGATACTTCGCGCCAACGGCTGTCCAGTCGATTCCTTTCAGCTGAAAGAACGAGTAGTGCAAATCGAACTCGCGCCACACGTCTTCAAAGACGGCGGTGCGATCGGTCGACGGTGGCGGGCCGAGGATCGTGTCGCTGCACGCTGCACTCGCGACGGCGAGCGTCGCGGCGATCAGGGCTTTCAGCTTCATGGCTTCCCCCGGCCGAAGCGTGCGACAATGCCGAGCGAGAACGAGTTCGTCACCGAGCGTAACGCCTGCGGTTCGGTGAGATCCATCGCGCGAAGGCGATAGGCGGCGAACAAACCGAGTCGGCGGCGTTCCGACGACTCGTAGCTCACGCCGGCGTTGACGGCGCGCAGTGAGCTCGGTGAGGCGAACGAGAACGTCGGTGCGGGACGCTCCTGTCTCGTGTCGGCATAGGGCCGATGCACGAACCCAACGACTGGCGCACCAATGTCGACGCGCGCGAGGCCGTCGCCGATCGCCTTGCCCCACGTGACCTGCGGTCCGAGCGACACGACGCCGTGCACGTAGTCTGAGACTGTCGCGCCGGGATCCGCGTACTGATGCCGAAGCAGCCCGCCGCTCGCATCAGCAAAGAGTCCGACGCCGAAACCGTGGCCCGGTGTTGCACCGAGTTCACGAACGAGACTGAGCGCCAGACGGCCGTCGAACGACGTCTCTCGGGCCGGCGTGCCGGCGGTGAGGTGAGTCGTGTAGGAGCCGTGCGCGCCGTCGAATGTCGTTGCAAAGCTCCAACGCCCGAACCCGCGGCGCATGCCGAGACCCAGGTTGTACCCGAGGCCCGTGAATGTCAGCGGTGAGGCGTTGAGATCGACGTGTGAATTCGACGCAAGGCCGTTCGTGATCGTGAAGGACGAGGAGTAGGGGCTCGTCCCGCTTTGTGCGCTGCTTACACGCGCGGCTAGCACACAGAGGCACGCCGTCAGCGGCGCGACCGATCGTCGCCAATTGAACATCAACATCTGCCCTAATGAGGAAATACTAAAGGCGCCACGAGCAGTGGTGGGAACAACCTGGCTCGTTCGCCGAACAGCGGAGCAATGGTGGGTGGTGCGAAGAGACGTGCGGGGGGTCTTGCCGTCAAGACGAGGAAGCGTTCGCCTCGTCAATGCTCGAGATCGCTGAAGCGACTCGCTCTAGGTCAAAAGGTAGGATTTGCGGCTTGAGCCCGCTCGTATCGATCGGCGTGGTACATCGAACGCAATAGACCGACGCCGATGCGCACGTCGACACGGCGTGCAGAAGCCAACAACTGACAGTCGCAGTACGGAGGAGTAGTAAACATGCAGCAACGTAGCTTTCGTTTCACGCGGTGGCTTGTACCCGCATTGGGCGGTGCGCTCCTTCTGGGCAGCGCTGCCTGCGACGACAAAATCACCAACTCGCTCGTGCTGGTTGCGAGCAACATCTCGGTAAGCGCGGCCAGCAATGGACAAACCGGCATCGCCGGTCAGGCCCTCGCTCAGCCAATTGTAGTACACGTCTCAGATCAGAATGGTGCCTCACTCGCCAATGCTGTGGTCGGTTGGACGATTGTGTCCGGCGGCGGTTCAGTGAGCTCAGCCACGAGTCTGACGGACGCAGCTGGAAACGCGTCGGTGACGTGGACGCTTGGACCCGCCGTCGGCGTGGATTCCCTGCGGGCAGCGATCGCAACGGGCGCGTCGGTTACGATCACCGCCACGGCAACGGCAGGACCGCTCGCAACGATCAACAAGACAAGCGGCGACAATCAATCAGTGCTCGCCGGAACGATCAGCGCGCCGATGGTGGTGACGCTGGTTGATCAGTTCGGCAATCCTGTTGCCGGCGCGACCGTCGCGTGGGCAGTGACGGGCGGCGGCACGTTGAGCGCAGCCTCGTCGACGACCGATGCGAATGGTCAGGCGTCGGTGACGCTGACCACGAACGCAGTCCCCGGAGCAGCATCGGTGTCCGCGAGCAGTGGCGCGGCAACGCCGGTGAGTTTCTCCGTGACTGGTACTTGATCACGAAGCGACACTAGTGAGGTTGGCTCGCTCGATGTGGTTCCTCGAGCGAGCCGCACCTCCTCTACGAACGTGTCCCGCCAACCGCGCTCACCGTCGTGAGCGATCTCTCACAATCGATGCTGTGGCGCGCCCCGACGTTCGGGGCGAAATTCGCGCGCCCAATCCCCGTCGATTGCGCATCCGCCTGTGCCCGCAACGCGTTGTCATTAAACGCGTTCAGCCTGCTCTGTGACGATCGGGTGGCACGTCCGACGCAATACGAATGGCCGATCCGCACGCGACACGTGTGCAATGAACGATTTCGGACCATTGGGGAGGGGATGTGACAATGCCGCAGTTTAGCACTCGCAATTCACGTTGGCTTATTGGTGCCTTGAGCGGCGCGCTCCTTTTGGGCGGCGCGGCGTGCGACAACAACGACTTCAACGCCGTAGTAATCCTTGCTTCTGGCATCTCGGTGAACGCCGGCAGCGACGGACAGACTGGAACGGTTGGGCAGCCGCTGCCAAATCCGATCATCGTGCACGTCGTTGATCGCAACGGTAATCCGGCACAGAACTCCATCATCACGTGGGAAATCGTCACGGGTGGCGGATCGGTCAGCTCGGCCGCATCGATCTCCGATGCGAATGGAAACGCGTCCGTGATTTGGACCCTCGGCCCGGCAGTTGGCGAGAACACGCTTCGTGCATCGATCGCCGGCGGTCCGTCTGTGCTCATCACGGCATCTGGACAGGCTGGTGTAATTACCTCCACGATCACCAAGACGAGTGGTGATGCGCAGTCGATCGCCGCGGGCGCAACGAGTGCTCCGATGGTGGTGCTGATTCAAGATCTCGCAGGCAACCCGGTTGCCAACGCCACGGTGACGTGGGCCGCGTCGGCCGGTACGCTTAGCGCGACGACGACGACGACCGATGCCACTGGCCATTCCCAGGTGACCCTGGCGACTGGCGCAGGCGCAGCGGTGTATACTGTGACGGTGGCGTCGCCAGGAGCGGCGGCAGTGACCTTTACGGTGACCGCCAACTGAGTTATTGCTGTAGCTCAATGGCAGTGGCTCGCTCGACGCCGAAAGACTGGTGTCGAGCGGGCAGCTTCCATGAGCGTTCGATCGACTTAAAGACTGATCGTTCGTAGTAGCTCCCGTCCTGCTCGCTTGACGGACTGGTACGACCGGTCTACATTTTTTCTGCTGCGCGGTACTTGTGGCCGCGCGTGAAGTGTGGGGGAGGTTCCCCACACTTTTTTGTTCTTGACAACTTCCTCGACTGGATGTGAAGGACGCGCTGGAAGATGTTGTAGTTTCTGAGCTTGACGCGGTAGGGTTCGATCTTGTGGAGCTGCGGCGCGGTGGGACAAAAGCGCGGCCACTCATCGAGATCCGGATCGATCGGCGCGATGCTGCGCCCGTCACGGTCGACGACTGTGCACGGGCTTCGCGCGTACTCGAGGCGCGTTTGGACGGAAGCGACCTGGTGTCGCCGCAGTACGTGTTGCAGGTGTCGTCTCCTGGTGAGCGGCCTCTGCGTACCACGGCGGATTGGCAGCGGTTCGTCGGGCAATGGGCAAACGTGCTCGCTCCTGAGCACGGGGGCAGGATCGAAGGAAAAATCCTGGCAGTTGAAGGCGAGTCGGGGTCGGAAGTCGCGGTGCTGGTGCCGAAGAAAGGCGCCGAGCGTCGCATCCCGCTGGCTGACGTCAAGGAGGCGCGGCTAGCGTTTCATCTGTAAATCGAAACAATCGGTTGAATGGCCCGCGGAGGACGTTCCGCGCGCCGGACGACGCATAAACACGAGGGGTTCTGGATGGTCAGTTCTGCAGAGATTCTCGCCGCGTTTCGCGAGGTGTCGAATACCAAGCAGCTCGATCGCGCGGAACTGTACGCACTGCTCCAGGACGGCATTCTTGCCGCCCTCGCGAAGAAGTACGGACCCAACGTGCAGGCCGAAGTCAACATCGACGACGGCAAGGGCGACATTCGCATCGTCCTCCTCAAAACGGTCGTCGCAGTCGTCGAAGACTCGAGCAATCAGATCTCCATCGAGGACGCCAAGACCTTCGACGAAAGCTTCGAAGCCGGCGACGTCATGGAAGAGCCGATTGACTTCGCGGTCTTCGGACGCGCCGCAGTGCAGGCCGCCAAGCAGCGCATCATTCAACGAGTCCGCGAAGGCGAGCGCACACGCATTCGCGACGAGTTCGCAACGCGCGTCGGCGATCTGCTTTCCGGCGAAGTGCAGCAGATCGAACGCGGCAAACTCGTCGTCATGCTCAACAAGTTCCGTGAAGCGGAAGCAATCATTCCGTATCGCGAACAGAATCACCGCGAGCACTACCATCAGGGCGAACCCATTCGCGCCGTTCTCAAGCGCGTCGAGGAAACGCCAAAGGGCCCGCGCCTCATTCTGAGCCGTGGCGACCCGCTCTTCGTGAAGGCGCTGTTCAAGCTCGAGGTCCCCGAGATCCAGCAGAACATCGTGGAGATCCGCGCGGCCGCTCGCGAAGTCGGCAGCCGCACCAAGATCGCCGTGTTCTCGCGCGACGATTCAATCGATCCGGTGGGCGCTTGCGTCGGACTCAAGGGTTCGCGCGTGCAGGCCGTCGTCAACGAGTTGAATGGCGAGCGCATCGACATCGTGCCGTGGTCGCCCGATCCAGAGCGCTTCGCCAAGCTCGCGCTCGCGCCGGCCAAGGTGGCTCGCGTGTTCAGCGATCCGGCAACGAAGACGATTCAGGCCGTTGTCGACGAAGACCAGCTCTCGCTGGCCATCGGACGCAACGGGCAGAACGTGCGGCTCGCTTCTGAGCTCAGCGGCTGGAAGATCGATCTGTACTCGAGTCGTGAATGGATGGAACGCGGCGGCGCCGAATCGCAGATCTTCGCTCCGCTTCCAGAAGAAACAGAGGAAATGGCGGATGTTCGCCTGACGGAAATCGGCGGCATGCCGCCGGCAACGGTAGCGGTGCTCGAGGATGCCGGATATCGCACGCTCAACGACATCATCGATCTCGATCGCGAGGATTTCCTCAAGCTTCCTGGTATTGCGCCGGAAGAGGCTGATCGAATCATGGCCATGATCGACGAACTCACCACCGAAGATTCCAGCAACGAGGAATCGGGCCGTAGTGGGGAAGGCGATTCGGCCGCATAGCGAGTATTCGTGGATCTGGAACGCGTCTTTCGGTTGCTTGGTCTCGGTATACGAGGGCGCGGGGTAATCGTAGGTGTAAACCAGGTGCGCGTAGAGGCGCGAGCGAACAAAGTTGTGTTCGCGATCGTTGCCGCCGACGCGTCGCAGAACAGCTTGGATAAGATCGTTCCGCTGCTCAATGCACGGCGGGTTAGGTTTATAGAAGTTCCGTCCGCGGCCGACTTAGGCGCGGCCGTCGGACGTGATCAAACGGCAGTTGTGGGCGTCGTGGACCGGCAGTTAGCTGCCGGCCTCCGCGAGGCTGCCACGGCGAGCCGTCCTAAGGCACATGAGGAGGATGTTTGAGCAAGCTTTCAGTCAGTGAGTTGGCGAACGAATTCGCAGTGTCCGCCGAAGAAGTGGTCACCCTTCTTCGGCAAATGGACATTCCCATTCGTAGCCACATGAGTATGCTCACCGACGACCAGGTCGCTCGCATCCGCGCGCGTTGGGAGCGTGAGAAGCGCGCCCGCGCCGAGAAGCAGACTGCTCCCGCACCGACCGCGCGTCGTCGTCGCACGGCGCCCGCGCCGGAGCCGGTGCCAGAGCCGGTGGACGTTGCCGCTACCGGCGCCGCCGGCGAACCCGTCCGCCGTCGCCGTAAGGCCGCTGACGTTCAAGCCGCCGCCGAAGAGCAGGCCGCAGCCGCTGCAGCAGCCGCAGAAGCGGCAGCCGCCTACGCCGCCGAGCAGGAAGCGATCGCCGCCGAACAGGCTCGCCTCGAAGCCGCGCGCATCGAAGTCATGCGCGCCGAAGAAGCCGCTCGCGCGCAGGCCGAAGCAGCTGCTGCCGCCATCGCCGCCGAGCGCGCCGAGGCGCGCGCTGCGGAAGCAGAGGCGGCGCGTCCGTCGTCGCCCGCTGGCGAGAGTCCGCGTCCGGCGCCGACAACGCATTCGCATCCGGCTACACCGGAACGTCCGCGTCCGCGACCGATCACGCCTGGGGCTCCGCGCCCCAGACCTGTCGCGAGCAGCGGTGGTTTCCCGCCGCGTCCTATCGCGTCTGCCGCTCCTGGCGGCGGTCCCGGAATGGCGCGTCGCGATGATCGCCGTCCCGGTGGCGGTGGTGGTCAGGGTGGTGGTGGCGGCGGCGGCGGTGGACAGGGCGGTGGTGGCGGCAACCAGGGCGGCGGTGGTGGCGCAGCCGGTGGCGTCGCCGATCGCGGTGGTCGTCGCAAAAAGGGCAAGCGCGGAGCGGTCGATCAGGAAGCGGTGGATGCGAACATCTCGAAAACGATGGCCACCCTGCGCGGTGCGCCGTCGCGACGAAGCTCCAGCGATCTCCGACGTGGATCGCGCGAGGAACTCGAAGCCGCCCGTGCGGCCGAGGCCGAGCGCGAGCGCAAGACCGTTCGCGTCAACGAATTCATCACGGTCAGCGAACTTGCACAGATTCTAAAGATCGCTGCGACGGAAATCGTCGCGTTCGCGTTCAAGAATCTCGGATTGATGGTCACCATCAATCAGCGTCTCGACTTCGATCAGATCGAGTTGATCGCCGGCGAGTTCGGCTTCCAAGCCGTGCGTGAAGATGCGTATCAGGCCGAGGAAGGCGTCACGACCGCCGAGGTGGACGCACCCGAAGATCTGTCACCGCGTCCGCCGATCGTCACGATCATGGGTCACGTCGACCATGGTAAGACGTCATTGCTCGACTACGTCCGCAAGGCGAACGTCGTCGCGGGTGAAGCGGGCGGTATTACGCAGCACATCGGCGCGTACCACGTATCGCTGCCGAGCGGAAAGTTCATCACGTTCCTCGACACCCCTGGCCACGAAGCATTCACGGCCATGCGTGCGCGCGGTGCGCAGGTGACCGACATCGTCGTTCTCGTCGTCGCCGCGGATGACTCGGTCATGCCGCAGACGATCGAAGCGATCTCGCACGCCAAGAACGCCGGCGTGCCGCTGATCGTCGCGATCAACAAGATCGATTTGCCGCAGGCGAATCCTGGCAAGGTCAAGCAGGAGCTGCTGCAGTACGGCGTCGTGCTCGAGGAATTCGGCGGCAGCACGCTCTCTACCGAGATTTCGGCGAAGAAGGGCACGAACGTCGACACGCTCCTCGATCAGATTCTCCTCCAGGCGGAAATCCTCGACCTCAAGGCGAATCCGAATCGCCGTGCCCAGGGCACCGTGGTCGAAGCACAGCTCGACGCCGGTAAGGGCCCGGTTGCGACGGTGCTAGTCCAGAACGGAACGCTCAGCGTTGGCGACGACTTCATTTGCGGCATGTACTCCGGCCGCGTTCGCGCGCTACTCGATGAACGTGGTAAGCCGGTCAAGAAGGCTGGCCCGGCAATCCCAGTGCAGATCCTCGGCTTCCAGGGCGTTCCAATGGCGGGCGATCAGTTGCTCGTCGTCGAGGACGCGGCGGCCGCACGCGAGGTTGCGCAGCGACGCGAACGTCTCGATCGCGAAGCGAAGAGTCGTCGCGGAACGCGCGGTGGCGTCACGCTCGAAGACTTCATGGCGCAGGCAGCCGCTGGTGTTGCGCATACGCTCAACATCGTCATCAAGGCTGACCAGGGCGGTCCGGCGGAAGCGCTGGCCGACGCGTTGATTGGTCTCTCGACTGGCGAGGTCAAGGTCGAGGTCATTCACCGCGGCGTTGGCGCAATCACCGAGAGCGACATTCTGCTCGCGCGCACGGCTGGCGCGGTCATCATCGGCTTCCACGTGCGTCCGGACAATAACGCCCGTACGGCCGCTGAGCGTGAAGGCGTCGAGATCAAGCTCTATCGCATCATCTACGAAGCGGTCGCCGACGTTCGCGCGGCAATGGAAGGCATGCTTCGTCCGGAAGAACGCGAAGTCGTGCTCGGCGAAGCGGAAGTGCGCAACGTGTTCAAGATCTCTCGTATCGGAACGATCGCCGGTTGCTCGGTTCGCAGCGGCATCATCAACCGACAGGGACGCGTGCGTGTCGTTCGCGATGGCGTCGAAGTGTTCGACGGAACGATCTCGTCGCTCAAGCGCTTCAAGGACGACGCTCGCGAAGTCCGCGAAGGCTTCGAGTGCGGTATCGGCGTGGAAAACTTCAACGATCTCAAGGTGGGCGACATCATCGAGTGTTACCGGACCGAATCGGTCGCGCGTACGCTCGAGTCGACCGCGTCGACCTGAGCCGCGATGCCTCCTGACAATCGCCGCGCAGACCGCGTGGCGGCCGGCATCCGTGAAGAAGTTGCGACGTTCCTGGCCGAAGACGTGAAGGATCCGCGTATCAAGGGCATGGTCACGGTCACCGGCGTTGAGGTGACCCGCGACCTTCGTCAGGCCAAGGTGTTCGTCAGCGTGATGGGGACGGACGAAGAACGCAGCGCGACGTATGAGGGATTGGACAGCGTCGCTCTGCACCTTCGATCGCGTGTAGGCCGCGCGCTCAGGCTCCGGCTCGCTCCCGAGATCACGTTCAAGCCCGATGAGAGCATCGCTCGCGCGGCCCGCATCGAGGACCTTCTTGCAAAGATCAAAGACGCCCAACCGCCGAAGGACCCCGGGGATGGCGCGGATGGCGACGCCGGCCACTGAGTCGAGCGGTCTGCTGCTCGTCGATAAACCGGCGGGCATCACGTCGCACGACGTTGTCGCCATCGTTCGTCGCGCACTTCGCACCAAGCGCGTGGGACATGCTGGAACGCTCGACCCGTTTGCGACCGGACTCCTGGTCGTGCTATTTGGTCGCGGAACGCGACTAATTCCGTTCGTCCCCGGTGAGCCCAAGGTGTACGAAGCCACCATTGAGCTCGGCACCGAGACCGACACGGACGATCGCACCGGCACTGTAACGCGCACGGCGGAGCTGCCGACCGACGCGGCCGTCGATTTAGCAATCGCTCAACTCACGGGCGTCATCGACCAGCTGCCTCCGAACTATTCCGCGAAGCAGGTGGATGGGACACGCGCCTACGATGCCGCGCGACGAGGAATGCCGCTCGAACTCGAGCCGGTTCGCATCACGGTCCATGGATGGACCATCACGAGTCGCCAGGGCAATCGACTCGACGCTCGGATCACGTGCAGCGGGGGCACGTACATTCGTGCGCTGGCTCGCGATCTGGGACGTCTCACGAACAGCGCCGGACACCTCGCTGAACTGCGGCGCACCGATTCCGGCCCGTTTTCGGTCGCTGAAGCGTCGTCGATGTCCGACATCGAGAATGGCGCTGGCCTCCAGCGTCCCCTCACCGCCGCGATTCCCGATCTCCCGGTGCAAGCTCTCGACGGCGACGACCTGCGACGCGTGACGCACGGAAATGGTATTGCGCCGCGCGTCGAGGGACCGCGTGTCGCGCTCGTGGACGCTCTGGGAGAGCTGGTTGCCATCGCCGATACGCGCGACGGTCAGCTCCGCCCCAAAGCGGTCTTTCGCGATGCGTGACGACGACGGATTTCCGCAGCTCGCGGCTGGATCGGTCATAACCGTCGGCACGTTCGACGGCGTCCACCTTGGCCACCGGGACATCCTGCGGCGCGTGAGCGAGCGGGCAACTGCAGCCGGATTGCCCGGACTGCTCGTCACGTTCAGCCCGCATCCGCTCGAGGTCGTCAATCAGTCCGCCGCGCCGATGCTGCTGACGCCGGATGCCGAACAGCGAGACGCTCTGGCTGACAGCGGACCGCTGCTCACCGTCGTTCTGCCATTCACGCAAACGCTGGCGTCGTATTCCGCCGAGCAGTTCGTCGTCGAGCTACTGCAGCGGCGCTACCACATGCGCGAGCTCGTCATTGGCTATGACCACGGCCTCGGCCGCGGCCGGCAGGGCGACGCGAACATTCTCTCCGAGATTGGCTCGCGTCGCGGATTCACAGTCGATGTGGTTCCGCCCACGCTCGATGCTGCCGGTGCACCGATCTCATCGAGTGCCATCCGCACATCGGTGGCTCACGGCGATCTGGAGCGGGCGCGACGCGCCCTTGGGCGTCCCTACGGGTTTCGCGGAACGGTCGTGCCCGGCGATCAGCGCGGCCGCGCCATCGGCTATCCGACGCTGAATATTGCGGTATCCGCCGCGCGCAAACTTCTTCCGCCAGTCGGTGTATACGCTGTTCGCGCCCAAACAACGCGTGGCGTTTTCGGCGGTATGATGAACCTGGGCCCACGTCCCACCTTCGGCGACTTCACGCCTACGCTCGAGGTTCATCTGTTCGATGTGAGTGGCGATTGGTACGGCGAGGCAGTGTCGATTGAGCTGGTGGCCCGCCTCCGGGACACCGTAAAATTCGACGGCCTCGACGCCCTGAAAGCACAGCTCGGTCGAGACGCCGCTGCCGCGCGACTTGCGTTGACCCAAGCCTAAGGGCCAGTTAACGTTAAAGGCTCTTGTGAAGCTTCACTGAAAGACAACCACCCCTTTCCCGCAGTCGTATGCCCCTGAAGTATCGCGTACTGACCATCATCGGCCTCTGTCTGGTGTCGGTCTGGTTCCTGTTCCCGCGTAACGTTACGCGGCGCGAACGACAGCCGGACGGAACACTCCAGGACGTTACCTCGCGTAAGGTTCCCCTGCAGCGAGGCCTCGATCTCAAGGGCGGAACGTACCTCGCGCTCGAAGTCGACGATTCGAAGCAGACCATTCCCGCCGATCAGAGGGGAGAAGCCCTCGATCGCGCGCTCAAGACGGTCCGCACGCGTATCGAAGGATTCGGCGTGTCGGAAGCCGTCGTCCAGAAGCAGGGCTCTGATCGCATCGTCGTTCAGATTCCCGGCATTCAGGATCCGGCTCGCGCGCGAAAGGTCGTCGAAGAAACGGCCTTCCTCCAATTCAAGATCACCGACAAGACCCAGGCGCTCGAACGAGCACTGCCGCGGCTCGATGCCGCGATCAAGCAGCGTGGCCTCGTCGCCAAGAACGACACGAGCGCCAAGACCGCTTCGGCCGCCAACAAGGGTCTTCAGGGTTTGCTAACGACGTCGGATACGTCGAAGAAGGCGGACACGACCAAGAAGGGAGCTGTCGCCTCTGCAAAGAAAGACTCGGCGGCTGCCGCTGATTCTCTCAAGCTCCAGCCTGGTGGTGCGCTCTCGACGCTGCTCGAACAGGGCCAGATGCCCGGCGAGTTCTACGTCGACGTGAGCAAGATCCCCGCGCTGACCAATTACCTGGCTGACTCGGCGGTTCGCGCCGTGATGCCGCCGGGAAAGGATTTCATTCCCGGCACCGATTCGTCGTTGCTGCAGGGGAAGTGGTATCGCACGTACTATCTCGTTGATTCCAAGCCGATCATCACCGGCGAATACCTGACGAAGGCGCGTCCGAACACGGGCCCCGAAGGTACGATCGTCGAGTTCGAGCTCAGCAACGAAGGTGGACGTCGCTTCCGCGGTGAGACTGGCAAGCACGTGGGCGACTACATGGCGATCATCCTCGATGACCGCGTGATGGGACGCCCACCGGTCATCAACAGCGCGATCGGCACACGTGGTCAGATCACGATGGGTGGCAAGGATCTCGCGGCCGCTCAGGATCTCGCGCTCGTGCTCAATGCCGGCGCGCTTCCCGTGAAGCTTCGCGTTGCTCAGGTGCAGACCATCGGACCAAGCCTCGGCCAGGATTCGATCGACAAGGGCGCTCGCGCCGGCATCATTGCCATCGCGCTCGTCGTGTTGATCATGATCGTTTACTACCGCTTCTCCGGACTGCTTGCAGTCGGCGGACTGGTGCTCTACGTGTTGTACACGCTTGCTGCGCTTGCCGGCTTCGATGCGGTCCTCACGCTTCCAGGAATCGCTGGCTTCGTTCTGTCGATCGGTATCGCCGTCGACGCGAACGTGCTGATCTTCGAGCGAATCCGTGAAGAACTCGACCGCGGTAAGACTGTTCGAACGGCAATCGACGAAGGCTTCCGCCACGCCATGCCGGCGATCGTCGACTCCAACGTTTCGACGATCCTCACGGCTGCGGTGCTCTACCAGTACGGCACAGGTCCGGTCAAAGGCTTCGCTGTCACCCTGATCGCCGGTATCTTCGCTTCGCTCATCACCTCGATCTTCGTGGTGCGGACCTTCTACCTCCTGTGGCTGAACCGCTCGCGCGGTGCCCAGACGTTGAGCATCTAATGCTGCGCATTCTTCACGACACCAAATACGATTTCGTCAAGCATTGGCGAACGGCGGTCGCTGCGACCATCGCGTTCATCCTGCTCGGCGTAGCGCTGATGGCGTATCACCGAGCGCGCACGGGCGAAGCGGTGAACTACAGCATCGAGTTCACCGGCGGCACCGTCGTTCAGCTTCAGTTCCAGAACGGTCCGGCGGCGGCTGAAGTAGTTCGTTCAGCGGCGGATAAGGCGGGCTTCGCAGGAGCTGAAATCGCTGCGTTCGGTTCGCCGAACGAGTACCTCGTCAAGGTTCCGCCTGCGGCGGGTGCAAAGGCGGCGGCCAACGCCGACAGTGTCGGCGGCGCCATCGTCAACGCGCTTCAGCAGTCGCTTCCGGCAAATGCGGCAAAGGTCGTTCGCGCTGAATCGGTTGGTGCTAGCGTCGGAGCTGAGCTCAAGACCAAGGCATTCACGGCGATTCTCATCTCGTTCCTCGTGACGCTGATCTACCTGGCGTTCCGGTTCGAGTGGCGTTTCGGTGTGGCCGCGGTCATCGCCACGGCACACGACATCCTCACGACGATGGCATTCCTTGCCATGATGCACCTCGAGGTGTCGCTGACCGTCGTTGCCGCACTGCTCACGGTTATCGGTTACTCGCTCAATGACACGATCATCATCTTCGATCGCGTTCGCGAGAATCTGAAGAAGCAGCGCAAGGAGTCGTTGCGCGACGTTCTCAATCGGTCGATCAACGAAACGCTGCCGCGCTCCGTGTTGACCCACGCCACGGTGCTTGCCGCGACGCTGTCGCTGCTCGTCTTTGCTGGTGAAGTCATTCGTCCGTTCTCGTGGATCATGGCGTTCGGTGTGTTCACCGGAACGTTCAGCTCCATCTACGTTGCCGGTCCGATCCTTCTGTGGATCGAGCACAAGTGGCCGCGTAGCACGGGCACCGAGACGAAGGGCACGGCCCGCGCACTTGCCGAGGATCGCAAGCGTGAGCGACCGACTCCAGTCGGAACCCGCTAGACCAACTGAATCGACGAACCGCCGCCCTGTGCGGCGGTTCGTGCATCTATGACCACCTTCATCGACAGCCACGCCCACCTCGCGGACCCGGCATTCGATGATGACCGCGATGCCGTCATTGATCGCGCCCGCGCTACTGGCGCGCGCGCGGTTGTGTGCATTGGAGAGTCGATTGCCGCGGCCACGCGCGCCTCGACGATCGCCGCCGCCCATCCCGGATTCGTCTTCTCGACCGCTGGGGTCCATCCGCACGATGCCGCCGATTTCGATCCGATCGCTGACGTCGCCGCGATCAGAGAACTCGTGCAGGGCGGCGCTGTCGCCATCGGCGAATGTGGGCTCGACTATCACTACGATCATTCGCCGCGAGACCTCCAGCGTCGCGCCTTCGCTGCGCAACTCGCGCTCGCCCGAGAGCTCGATCGCCCCGTTGTAGTCCATACTCGCGAGGCCGAGTCGGACACCGCGGCCATGGTCGCCGAGGCGGGTGCGGCTGGAATTCGCGGCGTTTTGCACTGCTACACGGGTTCACACAACCTCGCCGAGGTGGGGCTGGCGGCCGGGTGGTGCGTGTCCTTCAGCGGCATCGTCACCTTCAAGAAATGGGACGACGACGCCCTGATTCGCCTCGTGCCCGACGATCGCGTCCTCGTCGAATCGGACTCGCCCTACTTGGCGGCTGTCCCGAATCGCGGGAAGCGGAACGAGCCCGCTTGGGTTAGCTTCACCGTCGCGCGCGTGGCCGCGGCCCGCGGCATCGACGCAACGGCGTGCGGAGCGCTGACGCTGGCGAATACCGTGCGCCTGTTCAGACTTCCAATTTCCCCGAGGAGCGAATTGTGAGCTTGAAGATCGTTCACACGGACAAGGCGCCTGCCGCCATCGGTCCGTATTCGCAGGGCATCGTCGCCAACGGTTTCCTCTACACGGCCGGTCAGATCGCCATCGATCCCGCCACCGGCCAGGTAGTGCAGGGCAACGTCGGTGCGCAGACCGAACGTGTGATGGCGAATCTCGCCGAAGTACTCGCCACTGTCGGCGCGACGTGGAAGGATGTCGTGAAGACGACGATCTTTCTGCAGGACATGAGCGACTTTCCCGCCGTCAACGAGGTGTACGCACGAGCCCTCGGCGACGCGCGGCCGGCGCGATCGACGGTGCAGGTCGCGGGACTTCCACGCAGTGTTCTCGTCGAGATCGAGGCAGTCGTCGCGGTTCCGTAGGCCGATTAGCAGAGTGTTATGACAAATCTATCATCGACGACATCGCCAGCGTTCGAAGACACGGTTCGTCTCACCAGCTTCGCGCGGTGTGCCGGTTGTGCCGCGAAGCTGGGCGCCGCGGATCTCACGCGCGCGTTGCAGGCCGTGCCGATTCAGTCGGACCCACGGCTGCTCGTTGGTCGCGAGACCTTCGACGACGCCGGCGTGTTCCTGTTGTCCGATGATCTCGCACTCGTGCAGACGGTCGATTTCTTCGCGCCGATCGTCGACGATCCGTATCTTTTTGGTCAGATCGCTGCGACCAATGCGCTGTCCGATGTATACGCCATGGGGGGGGAGCCGCTCACGGCGCTGAACATCGTCGGTTTTCCCGCCGGCAAGCTCTCGACCGATGTGCTGGCCGAGATTCTCCGCGGCGGCCAGGACAAGGTGCACGAAGCCGGGGCGCTCGTCGTCGGTGGGCACAGCATCATCGACGAGGAGTTGAAGTTCGGGCTCTCCGTGACCGGCCGTGTCCATCCGCAGCGGATTCTCAGCAACGCACGCGCGTCGGTCGGTGAGCGGCTCGTGCTCACCAAACCGCTCGGGACCGGCATTCTGGCTACCGCGGGGAAGCGGGGCGAACTTGGAACCGATGAGGCTGCGGCGCTGTATGCGTCGATGTGCAAGCTCAACGGTGCAGCTTCCCGCGCAGCGATTGCCGTCGGCGCAAAGTGCGCGACGGACGTGACCGGATTCAGTCTCCTCGGCCACTCATCGCACATTGCCGAAGCGAGTGGAGTCACGTTGAAGATCGATCCCAGGCTCGTGCCCGGGCTGCCGGGCGCAAGAGAGGCGTGGGCCCGCGGTATTCGAACGGGTGGCGCTGAACGCAATGCTGCCTACCTCGAATCGCGCGTGGATTGGAACGATGCCTCCGAGGCCGATCGCGCCCTCCTCATGGATCCGCAGACGTCGGGCGGACTCCTCGTCGCCGTGCCCGCGACTAAAGTTGCCGAGTACCTTTCGCTCATCCCCGAAGGTGTGGAGATCGGTGAGATCATTCCGCGGCAGCGCTACGGTCTCGTGCTTGCGTGAGCTACGAGGGAGTGGATGGAGCCTGGTGGCTCTCACGGTCTTCAAAACCGTTCGCGACCTGACCACGTCGGGTTGGGTGGGTTCGATTCCCATGCACTCCCGCCATTTCGTCCACGCCGGTCGCGACCGACTTACTCAGTGATGAAACTCTGGTTTTTCGCGCGTAGTTCGCGACTCGTTCCACTGATCGCAGCGCTCATGTTGTGCGCGTCGCACGTCGGCGCGCAGCGGCCCGATAGCGCGGCGCGGGCCGTCCCAGCACCGCCGCCGCCGTCGGCCGCACTCCTGCAACCGCCGATTACGCCGCGACGCGCCTTCCTGTATTCGTTTCTCGTGCCCGGCTATTCGCAGGCCGTGCTTGGCCGTCACAAAGCGGCTGCGGCGTTTCTACTCGTTGAAGCAATCAGTATCGCGATGATTCGCGAGTCGGGCGCTGATCTGCACGAGGCGCGGCGAACCGCGAACGACAGTGTCGTGACGCAGTATGTGAACGATCAGGGTGAAGTTCTCACGCCTCCGTTCGTGGCGCCGGCGCAATTCAATGACGCGTACGTGCACACACGCGCCGCACACGTCGAAGATTGGGCTGCGCTTCTCGTTGCCAACCATCTCTTTGCTGGCGCAGATGCGTTCGTCGCTGCACACCTCTGGGACGTTCCGGCGCGACTGGGTCTGAGTATCCTCCCGCGATCAGGGGGAACGACGGTCCGCGCGTCGTTCAAGTGGTGATGACGAACCCGGCGCCCATCGGCGTCTTCGACTCTGGCATTGGCGGCCTGACAGTCGCGCACGAAGTCATTCGACAGTTGCCGCATGAGAGTATTGTCTACTTCGGCGACACCGCGCGCGTGCCTTACGGACCAAAGAGTCCCGATACAGTACGTCGGTACAGTCGCGAAATCGCGAGCTTTCTCCGCGATCAGGGTGTGAAGGGCATCGTCATCGCTTGCAACACCGCGACGGCGCATGCGCTCACCGTGTTGCGCGATGAGATGGATATGCCAGTGATCGGCGTCGTCGAGCCAGGTGCGCGTGCCGCCGTCGCCGCAACACGGCGAGGTCACATCGGCGTGATTGGCACCGCGGGCACGATCAAGTCAGGCGCCTACGAGCGCGCGATTCGCGCGCTGAGCCCTGACGTCCTCGTGACGCCTCGCGCGTGTCCGTTGTTCGTTCCGCTCGTCGAAGAGGGTTGGACGGATCACGACGCAACGCGATTGATCGCGCGCGAGTATCTCGAGCCGATGCTCGAAGCCGAAATCGATACGCTCGTTCTCGGTTGCACGCACTATCCGCTGCTCAAGCCGCTTTTGCGCGATGTACTCGGACCGGACGTGCGCCTGATCGACAGCGCCGAGGAGACCGCGGCGGAGACGGCGCGCACGCTCGCGTCGGCGCAGCTCGCCGCGAAGTCTGATGCGGATCCGGTCTATCGGTTCATCGCCTCCGACGATCCGCTGCAGTTTCTCCAACTAGGGCAGCGCTTTCTCGGCGGAACGATGGAAGGTGTTGAGATCCGCACTCTCGGCTGATCCATCCCACTGCCGGAGCGCAATCTGGTTCTGCGTCACTTTCAAGAACGTCGGCGCATCGAGCCAGGATCCTGGATTCGCGTAGATCGCGCCGTTGGGCAACCGCTCGAGCGTCGCGACGTGCGAATGGCCGAACACGATGAGCTCGAGCGACCGATCTGCCTCACCGGCCCGAATGGCCGCGTCACGGAGGCCGCGTCCGCCATCACGAGCGGAGTAGGTGCGGCTGGCTTGCGAGCTTCCCGTCGCCAAGCGCGTTGCGACGTCGGGGTGCACCCAACGAAACGAACGAATTGCCAGCGAGTTGCGCAGGACGTGGCGGAGCAGGCGATATCGCCGGTCCTCCTTCAAGCGCAGCCCGTCTCCGTGCTCGATGCGCGTGTGCCAACCGGCCAGATCCCCAAGCCACGGACCAAATCTGTAGTCGACGCCGGCGTCACGACGCAAGACGTCGCCGCCCCAACAGTCGTGATTGCCGGCGATCATCGTGATCGAGACGCCGGCGTCCGTTGCGTCGGCCAATGCGGCGAGTGTGCGAAACCCACGTCGCGGAATGACCGTTTTCCACTCGAACCAGAACTCGAACAGATCGCCGTTGATCACGATCGATCCGCCGGTCTCGGCGACGTGACGAACGAAGGAAATGATGGCGCGCTCGACGTCCGCCGATGCGAACCCCAAATGTGCGTCGGAAATGATGTAGCACGGCGTGGTCAGCACGCGCGAATTCTATCACCGTCCAGTCGCTTTACAAACATGAGCTTCCCAACGATCTTCGCCGCGTGACCAACGAATCGACTGGCGCTGAGGTCGCGCCGCTGTTCCACGACGTCGAGTTTCGCGTCCGCTACGCTGAAACCGATCAGATGGGTGTCGTTTACCACACGAACTATCTTGTGTGGTGTGAAGTCGGACGTACCGACTTCATTCGGGCGCGCGGGATGAGCTATGCCGACATGGAGCGCGCCGGCATTGGGCTCGCGGTGTCTGAACTCTCGGCGCGTTTCCACTCGGCGGCACGCTACGACGACATGATTCGGATTCGTACGACGCTTGCCGAAGTCCGATCGCGAGGGATCACGTTCGACTACGTGATTACTAAGGCCGACAGCGGCCATCGATTGGTGACGGCGCGCACAGCGCTCGTTTCGATCGATCCAAAAGGCAGGCCGACAGCGCTGCCGACCGTCGTGCGCGCGCTCTTCGACCGCACATGAAGCGAGGCCTTGCCGCGCTTGGGCTCCTTTGCGCCGTCGCCGCCTGCGCGCCGAAACTGACGCCGTTGACCGGTGCTCCGGCCCCTGCGGAGCGTCTCCCGCGAACTGTTCTTTTCCCCGGGCACTATCTGCTCGTCTTCGATTGGGAGCTCGATGATCGCGGGTTGGCTGGTCGCGGTGATGGAGCCGCACGGATTGCGGCTCCAGACAGTGCTCGTCTCGATTTCTATCTCGGTGGAAGTCTTGGTGGCGCGGCCATTCTCATTCGTGATTCGCTCGATGCGCCCGGTGGTGATATGGTGCGCCGATTCATTCCACCACCTACCTTGATGTGGGCAGCGCTCGGGCGTGTGGCGCTCCCGAATTTGCCCGATACCGCTATCAGAATTGACGGTCCGCTCCTTCGCGCAGACATCGGAAGTCCGGTCGCTTGGCGTCTCACGTTCCGCGGTGACACACTAGTAAGAGCCGAACGAGTCTCGGGAGGGCGGGTAGCAGAATGGGTCGAGCGCACAGACGCGTCACACGTGCGCTACCGAAACGAGGGAGCGCGTCGTTCGCTCCAGCTGTCGATTACTCGTCGTGAAGAGGTCCCCGGATTTGATGCGTCGATTTGGCGGTTTAGTCGGTAGTCTTTTCCTGCTGTCGCTCACGAGCTGTATGTACAGCTTCGCGGGCGGGGGTCTGCCGCCGAACATCGGCACCATGGCCGTCGCTCCGTTCGACAATCAGACGACGTCGCCCGATCTTCCCAAAGAACTGTACGACCAGATGCACTCCGAACTGCAAAAGCGGTTGGGTGTTCGTGACGCGCCGCGTGAGCGCGCCGATGCGCTGGCGCATGGGACGCTTGTGTCGTACGATGCCGATATTCCCGTAAGCTTCAGCGCCAACCCGCAGCAGGCCGTGACGGCGCGTCGCCGCCTGCAAGTCACCATCGAAGTCGAGATCATCGATCAGTCGAACGGTCACGTGCTCTACCAGAACAAGTCGCTGCGCGAGGAGGCGGACTACGCCGAGCGTGCAGAACCCGACGGGCGGAAGCAGGCGATCGCGAAGCTGGTTCAGAAGATCATCGAGGGGGTACAGAGCAATTGGTGAATCAACGGCGTGGGGCTTCGGCCCTGGGATGTCTGTTCAGTCTTTTCGTCGTTGCCGCAATCGTCTATTTCGGTGCGAACATCGGCCGCGTCTACTGGCGTTTTTATCAGTATCAGGATGACATGCGCCAGGAAGTTCGTTTCGCCAGTCAGCGGACGAACGATCAGATTCTCGCGCACCTCAAAGCGTCGGCTGATTCACTTGGTCTGCCCGAAGGCGCCACTAAGATTTCAATTCGGCGTACCGACAAGTCGATCGCCATCGAGTCCGACTACTACGTGAACATCGAAGTGCCCATGTACGTGCGTGAGGTGCATTTCCATCCGCACGCCGAGGGCACGCCTTGAGCGTGATCTCCGATCCACTCGAACGTGTGATGAGTTGGGAGCGCGCGCGAGCGTGGCGCGCGACGGTATCGGGCAAGGTTGTTTTCACCAACGGCGTTTTCGACCTGCTGCATCCAGGTCACATCGATGTTCTCCTCGGCGCACGTCGCGCCG
Source organism: Leucogemmata humicola (assembly GCF_055379415.1). Lineage (NCBI taxonomy): Bacteria > Pseudomonadati > Gemmatimonadota > Gemmatimonadia > Gemmatimonadales > Gemmatimonadaceae > Leucogemmata > Leucogemmata humicola. Next base: position 3,301,378 of record NZ_AP040875.1, on the reverse strand, counting down.
GCGACGCCCTCGTTGTCGGCGTCAACAGCGACGAATCAGTGCGCCGTCTCAAAGGACCCGAGCGACCGGTTCGCAGCGCGCCTGAGCGTTGCTACGTGCTGGCCGCGCTCTCGATGGTCGATGCGGTTGTCGTCTTCGACGACGATACGCCTTTCGAATTGATTTCCGTGCTCCGCCCCGACGTGTTGGTCAAGGGCGGCGACTATACCGAAGCCTCGATCGTCGGCGCGACTGAAGTCCGCGGATGGGGCGGGGATGTCGTCGTCATTCCACTCACGCCGGGCCACTCTACGACATCCACCATTGCCCGTCTCCGTGGCCACTGAAACCGTTCCGACTCGCTCTGGACGCACCGACGATCAAATGCGCCCTGTAACCCTCGAGCGCGGCGTCGCGCCGTACGCCGAGGGTTCGTGCCTCATCTCGTTTGGTGCGACCCGTGTGCTGTGCACGGCATCCGTCGAAGAAGGTGTTCCCGGATGGAAACGCGGTCGTGGCGAGGGTTGGCTCACCGCCGAGTACGCGATGCTGCCGCGCGCGACAAAGACGAGAACGTCGCGAGAGCGCACGCAGATTGGCGGACGCACGCAGGAAATCCAGCGCCTCATCGGTCGGAGCATTCGCGCAATGCTCGACGACTTTCGCTTTGGTGAATACACCGTGAAGCTCGACTGCGACGTTCTCGTCGCCGACGGCGGTACGCGAACCGCGTCGATCACGGGCGCGTGCGTGGCGGCGGTGGATGCATTCAACTGGCTCGTCGAGAGCGGACGAATCCCCGCGACGCCGGTGAAACGCCGCGTATCGGCGGTGAGCGTGGGCGTGATCGGGACGACGCCGCGTCTTGATCTCGAATACGAAGAGGATGTTCGCGCTGCCGTCGATATGAATGTTGTGATGAGCAGCGAAGGCGGATTCGTCGAAGTCCAGGGCACGGGCGAGCACGGAACGTTCGACCGTCGAGAGCTCGACGCGCTGCTCGACCTCGCCGTGAAGGGCCTCGGGGAGTTGGACGTTGCACAGCAGCGCGCACTTGCCCTTCGCTGACGACGCGTCGCTGTTGGCGACCCGTAGCGGCGGAAAGATTCGCGAGCTACGTCCGTTGTTTGCGGCACATCGCGTCGCCGTGATCGATCTCGGTGACGCCGGCATCGATGAGACACCGGACGAGGATGCGCTCGAGGCGTTTGCGACGTTCGAAGAGAATGCGCTGGCAAAGGCGCGGTATTTTCACGCCCGTAGTGGGCGGCCGACGTTCGCCGATGATTCAGGACTCGTCGTCAATGCGCTCGGCGGCGGCCCTGGTGTGCACAGCAAGCGATGGAGCGGTCGCACCGATCTCGCGGGGCAGGCGCTCGACGATGAGAACAATCGTCTGCTCCTCGAGCGGCTACACGGGGTGAGCGACCGGCGGGCTCACTATGTTTGCGCTGCGGCGTACGTCGATGGGGCGCGCGAGCTCGTGAGTCGCGGCGTCGTGCACGGGTCGATTGTCGAGAGTCCTCGCGGCACGTTTGGCTTCGGGTACGACCCGTTTTTCTGGTCAGACGAGCTCGGTCGTACGTTCGGCGAGGTCGACCGTGCGTCGAAGGAGAGCGTAAGTCATCGAGCGCGTGCATTTCGGGCGCTGCTCGAGCGTGTGGGCGCCGAGGTCGGGCGGCTTGGTTAGGGGGTGTGGGTGGTTGCAGGGGGCGGTGAAATCCGAATTGAAAATCAGCGAAACTGAGCAGTTGATTCTGTTCGGGTGTGCGGATACATTCGAAGGCTCGCGGGGCGTAGCGTAGCCTGGTATCGCGCCTGCTTTGGGAGCAGGAGGTCCCCGGTTCAAATCCGGGCGCCCCGACCTAAGGCCGCCATTGGTGGATGAAGCGCCAGTAGCTCAGTTGGATAGAGCAACAGCCTTCTAAGCTGTGGGTCGGGGGTTCGATTCCCTCCTGGCGCGTCAAACGGGAGTAGGTCTCGCCCGAAAATGCTCGGGCCGTTAGCTCAATTGGCAGAGCAAGCGACTCTTAATCGCTAGGTTGTAGGTTCGATTCCTACACGGCCCATAATTGCCGTGCTACGGGGACCCGGCCACGGGTCCCCGTAGCGTCGGTGGAGTAGTGAGTTGAGGGTCCTCAGCTCGGGGCGTGAGAGCCACGAAAGTGGATGAAAAAATCTCGCGTTAGGGGTTGAGGGCTGGAGTACAGAGGTTTATGATTAGGGCTCGCCCAGAAGTTTGTTGGTTTTTGCAGCGAGTTTTTGGGCGGTAGAGGCTGGTAGGAATGGCTTCGAAGTTGTCGAGTCGCTCTGCGATTTTGGTCGCGGAAATGTCGAAGAAATGTTTCGAAATTGACTTGACGATGTGACCGAATCTTGGTATGATTAAAGGCTGTCGCTGAATGCGACGCGAAGCTTATAACGCTGTTTGATAATTGAGTTTGGGAATCTGGATGTGCGAGGCGAACTCATTGATCCGGTGTCCGTTCGGGGCATCGGGAAGAGTTTAGACCGAACATTTCTGTGATTCGGACAACGCTGTCGACGCTTAGCACAAGCGACAGCGGAGACAGCGTAGTTCGAGAGAGCTATTTCAAACACTCTTGGAGAGTTTGATCCTGGCTCAGGACGAACGCTGGCGGCGTGCTTAACACATGCAAGTCACGGGGGCCCGCAAGGGCAACCGGCGAACGGGTGCGTAACACGTGAGCAACCTACCTCGATGTGGGGGATAGCCGGCCCAACGGCCGGGTAATACCGCATACGATCGTGACGGGGAGTCCCGTTACGAGGAAACCTCCGGGGCATTGAGAGGGGCTCGCGGCCTATCAGCTAGTTGGCGAGGTAACGGCTCACCAAGGCGACGACGGGTAGCTGGTCTGAGAGGATGGCCAGCCACATTGGGACTGAGAGACGGCCCAGACTCCTACGGGAGGCAGCAGTGGGGAATCTTGCGCAATGGCCGAAAGGCTGACGCAGCGACGCCGCGTGTGGGATGAAGCATTTCGGTGTGTAAACCACTGTTGCCCGGGACGAACAGCTTCTTTCGAGGAGCCTGACGGTACCGGGTGAGGAAGCACCGGCTAACTCCGTGCCAGCAGCCGCGGTAATACGGAGGGTGCGAGCGTTGTCCGGAATCACTGGGCGTAAAGGGCGCGTAGGCGGCCCGGCAAGTCAACGGTGAAAGCTTGGGGCTCAACCCCGAGTCGGCCGTCGATACTTCCGGGCTTGAGCACTGTAGAGGCAGGTGGAATTCCGGGTGTAGCGGTGGAATGCGTAGAGATCCGGAAGAACACCGGTGGCGAAGGCGGCCTGCTGGGCAGTAGCTGACGCTGAGGCGCGACAGCGTGGGGAGCAAACAGGATTAGATACCCTGGTAGTCCACGCCGTAAACGATGGGCACTAGGTGCTTGGGGGAGCGACCCCCTGAGTGCCGGCGCTAACGCATTAAGTGCCCCGCCTGGGGAGTACGGCCGCAAGGCTGAAACTCAAAGGAATTGACGGGGGCCCGCACAAGCGGTGGAGCATGTGGTTTAATTCGACGCAACGCGAAGAACCTTACCTAGGCTTGACATGCATGGGAAAGCCCTGAGAAACCAGGGCCCCTCTTCGGAGTCCATGCACAGGTGCTGCATGGCTGTCGTCAGCTCGTGTCGTGAGATGTTGGGTTAAGTCCCGCAACGAGCGCAACCCCCGTTTCTAGTTGCCAGCGAGTAAAGTCGGGGACTCTAGAAAGACTGCCGGTGCCAAACCGGAGGAAGGTGGGGATGACGTCAAGTCATCATGGTCCTTACGTCTAGGGCTACACACGTGCTACAATGATCGGTACAGAGGGTTGCCAACTCGCGAGAGTGCGCCAATCCCAGAAAGCCGATCTCAGTGCGGATTGGAGGCTGCAACTCGCCTCCATGAAGCTGGAATCGCTAGTAATCGTGGATCAGCTACGCCACGGTGAATACGTTCCCGGGCCTTGTACACACCGCCCGTCACGCCATGGAAGCTGTGAGCGCCCGAAGTCCGTGTCGAAACCCGCAAGGGATCAAGCGGCCGAAGGCGAGCGCAGTGACTGGGGCGAAGTCGTAACAAGGTAGCCGTAGGGGAACCTGCGGCTGGATCACCTCCTTAACGGATCGCGAGTAAGCTCCAAGACTTCGGTCTCCGTGAGCGGAAAGCGTTCGTAAGTCGCTCGTCTCGAACATCCATTCCCAAATCTCAATTTCTTCAGTTTTGACACCGCACTCTTCGGAGTGATGAGTGTCGATGCTGTTTGACAACGGAAGTAGTGGTAGATCGCGGATTTAGAATCCTTATTGAGGACTTTCTATTTCGTCCAGCAGCACGTCTGTAAGACGTCTTGTTTGACGTAGACGATTGTCACTCGAAATGTTGTAATAGTTAGATCGTAGGAGCTCTGCTTGAATACAGACTTTGTAGTCAAGCGAGTGAAGGCATGTGGGGGATGCCTGGGCACACGGAGGCGATGAAGGCCGTGGTAAGCTGCGATAAGCTCGGGGGAGCGGCACACACGCACTGATCCCGAGATGGCCGAATGGGGCAACCCGTTGGGATGCGAGTCCCATCACCGTTTTCGAACGGAGCGAACCGGGGGAACTGAAACATCTCAGTACCTCGAGGAAGAGAAATCAAGTGAGATGGCCCTAGTAGCGGCGAGCGAACGGGCCTCAGCCTAAACCAGTCTCCTTGTGGGACTGGGGTTGTAGGACCCACAGGATCGATTGACGAAGGCAGGCGAAGTCCCTTGGAACGGGGCGCCCGAGACGGTGACAGCCCGGTAGCCGAAGCCGATGGGTCAATCGAGGTGGAGTTCCTGAGTAACGCCCGGTACGAGAGTCCGGGCGTGAAGCTGGGGGGACCACCCTCCAAGGCTAAAGACTCCCGTGTGACCGATAGTGGACGAGTACCGTGAGGGACAGGTGAAAAGCACCCCCGTGCGGGGAGTGAAAGAGATCCTGAAACCACATGCCTACAAGCGGTAGGAGGAGACTCTGGGGTTCGCCCTGGATGTTCTCTGACTGCGTGCCTTTTGCATTATGATCCGGCGAGTTGCTACTCGGGTGCGAGGCTAAGCTGGTCACCAGCGGAGCCAGAGCGAAAGCGAGTCCTGTAACGAGGGCGTCGAGAGTACCCGGGTGCAGACCCGAAGCCAGGGCGATCTACCCATGAGCAGGGTGAAGCTGCGGTAACACGCAGTGGAGGCCCGAACCGGTGTGGGTTGAAAACCGCTCGGATGACTTGTGGGTAGGGGTGAAAGGCCAATCAAGCCTGGAGATAGCTGGTTCTCCCCGAAATCTATTGAGGTAGAGCCTCGAGACATGTCGGCAGGGGGTAGAGCGACTGGATGGGCGCGGGGGCCAGAGCGGCCTACCAACCCCAACCAAACTCCGAATACCTGACCGATGGACCTCGGGAGGCAGTCGTTGAGCGATAATGTCCAACGGCGAGAGGGAAAGAACCCAGAGCCACAGCTAAGGCCCCGAAGTGGCCGCTGAGTATAGCGAAGGATGTGATCGTGCCGTGACAACGAGGAGGTTGGCTTAGAAGCAGCCATTCCTTTAAAGAGTGCGTAATAGCTCACTCGTCCAGCGTGATTGCGCCGAGAATGGTCGGGATTAAGCGGCCCGCCGAAGCTTGGCCTTCATTCTTTGAATGAGGGGTAGGGGAGCGTTCTGGGAGCAGTGAAGGGCCCGTGGCAAACGTTGGCCTGGAGCGACCAGAAGTGAGGATGCCGGAATGAGTACGCGCAAATCTGAGTGAAAACCTCAGACACCGGAAACCCAAGGGTTCCTGCGCCATGGCAATCAGCGCAGGGTGAGGCGGAGCCTAAGGTGAGGCCCCAGAGGCGTAGCCGATGGTAAACGGGTTGAAATTCCCGTCCCGTGTTGCAACGTTGAAGCCGAGAGGGACACTGGAACGAAGCACGAGCGGCTTTGTGGATGGCCGTTGAAGGGTGTAGATGACCTTAAAAATCGTCGAGACCTGATCACAAGTACGCGGGGCAACCCAAGTGCACGTCGTGTGGAGTCGACAGGCGAGAAAAGCTTTCGGGGGAGTTGCAAGACGTCCGTACCGTAAACCGACACAGGTGGGTGAGGCGAGCAGCCTCAGGTGAACGAGTGAAACGTGGTCAAGGAACTCGGCATAATGATCCCGTAACTTCGGAAGAAGGGATGCCTACGAAGGTGACATGTACAATGAAGCTTTCGTAGGTCGCAGCGAATCGGCCCAAGCGACTGTTTAGCAAAAACACAGGTGTGTGCCAAGCCGCACAAGGCGCCGTATACACACTGACGCCTGCCCGGTGCCGGAAGGTTAAGGGGAGAGGTTAGAGAGCTTGCTCTCGAAGCTTTGAGCCGAAGCCCCGGTAAACGGCGGCCGTAACTATAACGGTCCTAAGGTAGCGAAATTCCTTGTCGGGTAAGTTCCGACCTGCACGAATGGCGTAACGACTTGGGCACTGTCTCGACCACGTGCTCGGCGAAATTGCAGTCTCGGTGAGGATTCCGAGTCCCCGCGACAGGACAAAAAGACCCCATGCACCTTTACTGCAGCTTGTCATTGGTCGTTGCACATCGCTGTGTAGCATAGGTGGGAGTCGATGATCCGGGGGCGCTAGCTTCCGGGGAGACATCAGTGAAATACCACCCTGCGTCGTGCGACGCCCTCACCACGGAAGGCACACCCTTTCTGGGACCGTGGCAGGTGGGCAGTTTGACTGGGGCGGTCGCCTCCGAAACAGTAACGGAGGCGCGCGCAAGGTTGGCTCAGCGCGGACGGTACTCGCGCTTCTAGAGTGTAACGGCAGAAGCCAGCCTGACGGTGAGATCGACGGATCGAGCCGCCACGAAAGTGGGCCGTAGTGATCCGGTAGCCCGGGGTGGAGCGGCTATCGCGCAACGGATAAAAGGTACGCTGGGGATAACAGGCTTATCGCGCCCGAGAGTTCACATCGACGGCGCGGTTTGGCACCTCGATGTCGGCTTATCACATCCTGGGGCTGGAGAAGGTCCCAAGGGTCCGGCTGTTCGCCGGTTAAAGTGGTACATGAGCTGGGTTCAGAACGTCGTGAGACAGTTCGGTCTGTATCCGTCGTGGGCGTTGGAGAGTTGAGGGGAGCGGACTCTAGTACGAGAGGACCGAGTCGGACGACCCGCTCGTGTCCCGGTTGTCCTGCCAAGGGCACCGCCGGGTAGCGATGGTCGGCTGTGATAACCGCTGAAAGCATCTAAGTGGGAAGCACGCCCCAAGATGAACTCTCCCGAGGCCTTGAGCCTCTTGAAGGGCCGGGACAGACCATCCCGTCGATAGGCCGCCCGTGGACGCGGAGCAATCCGTTCCAAGCGCAGCGGTCCTAATCGCCCGTACGGCTTGACTACTCCCAATTTGGGAAACAAGCAACTGCAAGCAGAGCAACACGATCTTTAAGGGAATTCGAAATTCCGATCTACCACACCTTCCGTCGTCATTACAACTGACGTATTACGCTGGCGACCAGAGCGTAGGGGCCACACTCGTTCCCATTCCGAACACGATCGTTAAGCCCTACAGCGCCGATGGTACTCCGCTCGCGAGAGCGCGGGAGAGTAGGCCGTCGCCGGCACCTCTTTGCAATGCCCCCTGGCTTCCCGCCAGGGGGCATTGTGCTTTCTAGGACCGACGTCTCACGCCGCACGCCCGCACATCGAACGCCTCACGCCTCAACGCCCGCAAACCGAACGCCGCACGCCGAACGCCTCACGCGCGCCGTGTCCATCTCACATCCCTGTCGTCTATTGTCTGCGCACACGCCACTAGCTTTCCCATATGCCTAAAGCCGGCATCATCACCGTCGTCGGAAAGCCGAATGCCGGAAAATCCACGCTCCTGAACCGCATCGTCGGCGAAAAACTGAGCATCGTCAGCCCGAAGCCGCAGTCGACGCGCGATCGCATCGTTGGCATCAAGACCACCGACGACGCGCAAATGATCTTCCTCGACACGCCGGGGCTCCTGAACCCGCGGTACCCGCTGCAGCAATCGATGCGCGGCACTGCGCTCGCCGCTCTGAACGAGGCCGACGTCGTGCTCTATCTCGTGGACGGCTGGGAAGGACCGCCCGCGCCGCTCACTGAAGTCGCGCAGCTCGAACAGCCCGTCCGCGCGCCCGTCGTTCTGGCGATCAACAAGACCGACCTTCTCAACGACGGTCAGCGTGAGTCGCTCCGCGAACGAGAGCCCGACGCACACTTCATCGCTGCCAGCACGGGCGAGGGAGTGGACGCGCTACTCGTTGCACTGTCCGCGATGCTGCCCGAAAGCCCGTTCCTCTATCCGGAGGATGAACTCAGCACACAGACAGTCCGGTTCTTCGTCGGAGAGCTCGTACGCGAAACGGCGCTCGAGCAGCTCGACGACGAGGTTCCGTACAGCGTGGCTTGCGAAATTGAGGAGTTCCGCGAATCGCAGTCGCCTGTGTACATTCGAGCAGTCCTCCACGTCGAGCGCGACAGCCAGAAGCAAATCCTCATCGGCGCCGGAGGGCAACGCGTCCGTTCCATCGGACGCGAGGCGCGACAGAAGATTGAAACGCTGATCGGTTCGCGCGTGTATCTCGACTTGTGGGTGAAGGTCCTTCCGAATTGGCGACGCAACCCGCACGCACTGAACCGATTGGGCTACAAGCTCCCCGAGGACCGCTCGTCATGACCGTCTCCCCACAGCTTCTCGCCATTCTCGTGTGCCCCAAGTGCAAGGGCGCGCTCGAGTATCGCGAGACGGAAGCGGCATTGATCTGCCATACCTGTCGTCTTCGCTACGCGATTCGCGACGGGATCCCCATTATGCTCATCGATGAGGCCACGCCGCTCTAACGTGTCGTGGCGATTCGTTGCTGGGTGTTGCCTCGTACTCGGCGCGAGCCGGGTGAGTCGCGCGCAGACCGGGAACCCGGTTGAAGGCGCGCCGGACTTTGTGCGTCCAAACGGCGCTCGCGTTCTCGGCATGGGTCAAGCCGCGGCGGCGAGTGCTACGGGCACGGAGGCGCTGTGGTGGAATCCGGCGCTAATCGCGCGAGGCTCGCGCGAACTGAATTTCAACATCGTCACTGGTGGCGCGGTCCCTGACGCGACAGACGTCAGCGTCGGTTTCGTGTATCCGATGCCGCACATCATTTCGTTTGGCGTGAGCTTTCGCTACGTAGATGCCGGCGAGCAAGATGCCATTCAGGGCGATGTGAAAACGGGTAGCTTTCGCAATTCGACGAACATCGCCGCGGCAACGATCGCCGCGCCGTTTGGTGACCGCCTGGCCTTTGGACTCAGTTTGAAATTGCTGGCGCTCAATTTCAGCACGACAGGTCAGGTCGAGACCGTCTCACAGAGTCGGCCGATTACTGGCGCGATCGATGTCGGCGGGCAGTATATCGTCACGAAGGATTCGCTGTTCGTCATCGGCGCGACGGTACGCAATGTTGGATTCCCGCTCCAAGTCAACGATTCGCCGCAAGCGGATCCGCTCCCGAGTCGGGCTGACATCGGCATTCAGTTCACGCCGCGCATGAAGGCCTACCCGGACGCCGGCGTGCGCATTGCCGCCGACGTAGTCTCGCGACTCAACGGCGTAGGAAGCCCGGGTTTCAACGTTGGCGGTGAGTTCTCGTGGGTGAAGCTGTATCACGCGCGCGCTGGGTACGTTTTCAGTGGCCCGACCGGATCGGGGCCGACGGTCGGTGCGGGGGCGTCGTTCGCACGGTGGCGGCTCGACTTTGCTCAGTTCCTGAGCGACGTCGGCGGCGATACGGGAAACAAGTTCACGTACCTCTCGATCCGGTACGGGTTCTAATGCGGGCGGTGCGCGCGCTTGTTGTTGCGGTCGCGATGAGTTTCGCGGCCGGCGCGGTGGTAGCGCGCGCGCAAAGTCTCGATGGAGTCCGCGCTGGCGTTCGTGAGCGCGGGCGAGACTCTGTTGGCTCGAATGCCGCGACTGACGATGTGCGCTCGCTGCAATTCGAAAGCGCGACAGCGTTGCACCGGATGCTCGCCCCATTTCAGGCGCCGAGCCATTTGCGGAAATACTCACCGCTCGCGTCAGCGGTCGTGCCAGGCTCTGGTCAAATCCTGCTGGGCGACGACCGATTCGTCGGCTATCTCGCGGTCGAGGCGCTGGCGTGGTGGATGTACGCCAAGGATATCAACGATCGAAAAGATCGCGAGCGGCAGTTTAAAGAAATCGCACGCGACGTGGCACGCGCTCACTACACGACGACATTCCCCGACGCGAACTGGGCATACTACGAATGGATGCGCGACGCGCTCGAGAGCGGCGTCTATAGCAAGACCACGAGCGGGCCGGTCGTGCCGGAGACTGATCCGACGACGTACAATGGGAAGCGTTGGGAAACGCTACAGAGCGTGTATCCGACACAGGCCGAAGCGCTCGCAGCGTACGAGCAGGTGGCGATCAAGCCGGAATTCCGCTGGTCGTGGCATGATCACCAATTCGAGTGGGATATCTTCAAGCGCTACACCGACAAGCGGAACGACGCGAACCGCGCTGCAATCCGCGACCTGCTGCTGGTTGGCGCGAATCACTTCCTCAGTATGGTGGACGCGTTTACGACGTTTCGGCTCCAGGTGCAGCACGGAACCGACGGATCGACAAGGCTTGGCGCGAGCGTTCCGTGGTGAGCCAAGTCACAGCACCATTAAGCTCGCAACTGCTGTCGCTATCATAAGTTGACTTCACTCAACGGCGGCCATATTATGGCGCCTTACGCCTGACACCCCTCCACACATTAGTGGCTAAGACAAGCGCGATCTTGTACTCGCCCGATGGCGTCGCTCCGCCCGAAGTGGTGCAGCGATGGCTCGACGCGCTGGGGGTTCCGATCGTGACCGTGACGGACGCGGATACGCTCATGGGCGCATCGCTCCGCAGCCGACCGCGAGTCGTGGTGTTCGATAGTCGTCGTCGACCGGCCGAGGTCCTCGACGCGCTTCGCCGAGTCAAGAGTGATTCGTACACCGGCGTAGTGCCCGCCGTGGTCATTTCGGCGAACGATCCGCAGTCATTCGACGCCGGCTTTCGCGCTGGCGGCGATGAAGTGATTCGAGACCCGGCCGATCCCGCCGAGGCGACGATTCGCCTCGACGCCATGCTGCGTCGATCCGATCGCGATCTGTACGTGCATCCGTCGACGCGCCTTCCAGGCGCCGTGGAGATCGAATCGGAGATCGGACGACGTCTCGCGCTCAACACGCTCTTTGCGACGTGTTACGCGGACCTCGATCACTTCAAGGAATTCAACGATCGGTATTCGTACTACGAAGGCGATCGTGTCATTCGAATCCTCGCACAGATTCTCCACGACGTCGTGAAGGGCATTTGCCGCGAAGACGGCTTCGTGGGGCACATCGGCGGCGACGATTTCATCTACATCATTCCGCTCGCGGATGTGAACGAAGTGTGCACCGAAATCGTTTCGGTGTTCGACACGCTCATCCCGTTCCAGTATTCCGAACCCGATCGACGCGCCGGGTATTTTTTCGGCAAGGATCGCCGTGGACAGCTTCATCGTGTACCATTGATGACGGTGTCGATCGGAGTGGTGACGAACGAGCGCCGGCGGTTCACGCACGCGGCGCAGGTGAGCGCGCTCGCGACCGAAATGAAGAGCTACGCCAAGACGCTCCCTGGGTCCGTGTATTCGATCGATCGGCGCACCGACGCGCCGCCGCCGCCGGAGATGGCGGGATCGGAATCGCGGCGAGTGACGTCGGCCACGGAGGCGAAGTGAACGTTCACTGTCCGGAGTGTCAGTCCGTTTTTCGAGTCGATCCCGCCAAGGTTCCTGCGGGCGGCATTCGCGCGCGCTGCTCGGTGTGTGGCGGCGTGATCACTGTCGGCGTCGGGTCGTCGATCGAAGACGAGTTCGGGCCGCCGAGTCGAATCGGTGCATCGGTGCCGAGGGCGCAACGTGCGCCGAGTGCGCCAACCATCGTTCCGTCGGCGCCCGCGCCCGCGTATGATGCGCCGACGGTACCGTTCCATGCGATGCAGTCGACCGCGTCGACTGCTCCGCGATCGAACGCGGCGGCATCGGCTCCCGCACCCGGCGCACGTTCAACGCCGGCCGTTGCACCCCCGAGGTCACCGACGCCACCGGTGCCGACCTCGGTAGCGCCCGTCGCGCCGCAACCGCCAGTGCAGCCGCGTGCTGTTCCGCGCACGCCAACTCCTGCCGCGCCGCTCACACCAGCGCGACCGCTCGTGCCGCCGCGGGCCACGCCGGCGGCCAGCCGCCCGGCGATGTTTCCGCCGCGGCCGGCCGGTCCCACGCCCAGCGCATCCGCCGCCCCAATGCCGCCGGCCACGCCCGCTCGGCCAACCGGTCTCCCGCCGCGGAGCCCCATGCCTGCGGCTGGCATCGGACGTCCCGCAGCACCGCCAATGACGCCGCCATTGGCGCGTCCAGCGGCCCCGAGTCGGCCATCAGGCGCGTCGTCGCTGCCGCCAGCTCCGGTCGCTCCGGCGATGCCGCAGGCACCGCAGGCGCCCATCGCGGCACCGCCAGCCGCGCCGCGGCCGACTGCGCCGGCTGGTAGTGCGCCGACGCCGACGCGCGCACCGATCAATCCGTTCCTCGCGAACGATCCGAATGCAAAGGCGCGTCGGTTGTCACGCGCGTTGATTTCCGATTTGGTGACGTACTTTCCGCAGCGGCGCGATGAAGGACTGCGCGACGGAACGTTGCGCGATCTGTTCCGTGAGGAAATCAAGAAGAGCTACGAGGAATACGTCGATCAGGTGGGCAGAGATTTCGCCGACTCCACGACGCATTTCCAAGATGCGTTGAACGAGATTCTCGCCGCCGGTCAGAAGATGTTCTAGAACACGCGAGCGGCGTCGGGGTATGCTGCCTCACCCTTTGCCGCTATCTTCAACAGAGACGAGACTTCACACACGAGCCGTCTGCCAGTAGCGCAGGACGGCTCGTGTCATACCGGAGAGTCAGATGGCCGAAAGCGAGCGCGCGCGACAGCTCAGGCAGTATGCCGAGCGTCTTGCGGAGCTCAGGAGGTACCTTTGACCTGGATGCCAAGCAGAACACGCTGAGGCAGTTCGAGGAGCGCATGTCCGCGCCCGGGTTTTGGGGTGACCAACAGGGCGCACAGGCTGTTGTCCAGCAAGTGAAAGCGCTGAAGAGCTGGCTCGAACCGTTTGAAGCGATCAGCGGTCGAGTGCAGAGCGCGAGCGAGCTCGAAGAGATGCTCGCGGTAGAGCCAGACGAAGAGCTGTCGGCCGAAGTCGAGCGTGAGTCTACGGCGCTGGGCAACGAGATCGAAGCGTTCCGTTTGCGATCACTGCTGTCTGGTCCAGACGATTTCCGCGACGCGCAGCTCGAGATCAGCGCTGGCGCCGGAGGGACCGAAGCGCAGGACTGGGCGCAGATGCTCATGCGCATGTACACGCGATGGGCGGAACGAAAGGGATACGTCGTCGAAATTCTCGATCTGAGCGAAGGCGAAGAAGCGGGAATCAAGGGCGCCGTGCTCGAGATCAAGGGGCTGTACGCCTACGGATTTCTCAAGGCGGAAGCCGGCGTCCATCGTCTCGTTCGCATCTCTCCGTTTGATGCGCAGGCGCGACGTCATACGAGCTTTGCGTCGGCCTTCGTCTATCCCGTGGTCGACAACGAGATCAACATCGAAATCCGCGACGAGGACATCAAGATGGACGTGTTCCGCGCGTCCGGTGCCGGGGGGCAGCACGTCAACAAGACGAGCTCCGCGGTCCGACTGACGCATATTCCGTCCGGGATTGTCACGTCATCGCAGGCGGAGCGTTCGCAGCACAAGAACAAAGCGACGGCGATGAAGCAGTTGAAGAACCGTCTCTATCAACTCGAGGCGGACAAGCAGGCGAAGAAGAAGGCCGAGTTGGATGCGACCAAGAGCGACGTGAGTTTCGGCAGCCAGATTCGCAGCTACGTCTTTCAACCGTACACGATGGTCAACGATCACCGCACCGAGCTGAAGATTCCAGACGTGCAACGCGTCATGGACGGCGACATCGATCCCTTCATCGAAGCGTATCTCTCGTCGCTCGGCGCGCCGAGCGGAGCCTCTGATGGGAGTGCTGCCGCGTGAGCGAGGATCTCAACTTCGTCCAGCGCGCACGCCGCGAGAAGCTCGATGCACTCGCCGAGCGCGGAATCACGCCGTTCGCGTACTCGTTCGATCGTACGCATCATGCGGCCGATGCGATCGCATCGCACCCGGAAGGACAGCAGGAGGAAGGCGCGACGGTGCGCGTGGCAGGCCGCGTGGTTGCGTGGCGCGCGCACGGAAAGACAACGTTCGCGCATCTCGCCGATGACACGGGTCGCATTCAGCTGTACTTCAAGAAGGACCAGCTGGGCGACGAGACCTACTCGACGCTCGACCTGTTCGACATTGGCGACGTGATTGGCGTCGCTGGGCCGTTGTTCAGAACTCGCACCGGCGAAGTGACGGTGCGCGCCACTGAAGTGCATCTGCTCGCAAAATCGCTACGTCCGCTGCCGTTTGGCAAAGAGGAAGTCGTGGAGGGCGTGACCGTGCGCCATTCAGGATTCTCTGATCCCGAGCAACGGTATCGACAGCGGTATGCGGATCTCGCGGTGCACCCGGAAGTGCGGTCGCTGTTTCGCGCGCGTTCGCGCATGACGGCAGAGATCCGCCGTGCGCTCGACGAGCTCGATTATCTCGAGGTCGAAACACCGGTGCTGCAGCCGCTGTACGGTGGCGCCACGGCCCGTCCGTTCATCACGCACCACAACGCGCTCGATATGCCGCTGTACCTGCGCATTGCGGACGAGCTGTATCTCAAGCGATTGGTGGTGGGCGGTTTCGACCGTGTGTATGAGATTGGGCATGACTTTCGAAACGAGGGCATCGATCGGACGCACAATCCGGAGTTTACGATGCTCGAGTTCTACGAGGCCTATGCGGACTACACCGTGATGATGTCACGGGTAGAGTCCCTGGTGGTTCGGGCTGCCGACGCCGTTCGGGCTGGCTGGGCGCCGCCCGACGTGCAGGGCGCGGTCGAGCACGGAAGCGAGGGCGTGCCGGAGCTGCGCCCGCCGTTCCCGCGCATCGAGTGGGTCCCGTCGCTCAACGCAGCGCTCGGCGCGGACACAATGACGATGGATGATGCGGCAGTACGGAACGCGGCGAAGCGTGTTGGTGTTCAGAAGGTGGAGAATCTGAGCCGTCCCAAACTGCTGGATGAAATGTTCCAAGCGTTGGTCGAATCGAAGCTCGTGGAGCCGACGTTCGTCGTCGACTATCCGGTGGAACTATCGCCATTGGCCAAGCCCAAGCGCGGCAACCCGCTGCTGACTGAGCGGTTCGAGCTGTTTGCCCGTGGCCGCGAGTTGGCGAATGCGTTCAGCGAGCTCAATGATCCGATCGATCAACGTCGTCGGTTCGAAGCGCAGGCGCGCCTCAAGGCTGCCGGCGATGACGAGGCATCGGGTGTCGACGAGGACTATCTGCGGGCCATGGAGTACGGCATGCCGCCAATGGGCGGCGTGGGCGTTGGGCTCGACCGGTTGTTCATGTACCTCACCAACACGCCGAATATTCGCGACGTGATTCTTTTTCCAACGCTGCGACCGGAATGAAGACTCGTCTCGAGTGGGGGCTTGCGTCGCGATATCTACGCAGCCGTCGTGGTTCAAAGCTGCTGTCGCTGATCAGCCTCATCTCGATTGGCGGGGTCACCGTGGCGGTGAGTGCGCTCATCGTCATCATGGGCGTCATGACGGGCCTGCAGGATGATCTTCGTGAGAAGATTCTCATTGGCAGTCCCGATGTGCGCGTTCTCACCTGGGGTGAGGACATGGTGATGAACGACTGGAACAAGGCCCTCGAAACGATCCGGCGCCAACCGGGAGTCGTTTCAGCGGGACCGTTCGTTCATACGCAGGCGGTGGTGCGTGCCGCGAAGCGAAAGTATTTCGACGCCGCGATCGTCGAGGGCATCCCGCCGGACGGCGCCGGCGTGCCGCAGGTGACGGCCATTCGCAAACACGCCACCGCGGGCGATTTTTCCTTTCAAACGCCCGATGGAAAGTATCGCGGCGCTGCGCTCGGTACGAAGTTGGCCGATCGCCTCAACGTGGTACCCGGCGTCGACTCGATCCAGCTGATCACGATCTCTAATGAGATCGATCCAGCCACGGGAATGCCGAAGCCGATTACCAAGTTCTTTCAGGTGACGGCGATCTTCGATACGGGAATGTTCGAGTACGACGATCGGTACGTGATCATCTCGCTCGATCAGGCGCGGGAGTTGGCGCAGCTCGGTCCGTCGGTGACGGGCATTGAAGTGAAAACCAAAACGCGCAACGATGCGCCGCTGGTTGCCGCCCAGTTGCAGGACACGTTGGGCATGCCGTATCGCGTCGTCGACTGGCACCAACAGAACAACTCGCTGTTCAGCGCGCTCAAGCTCGAAAAGCTCGGCATGGGAGTGATCCTGTTGTTGATCGTGCTGATCGCGGCGTTCAACATCATCAGCACGCTGGTGATGGTGGTGACAGACAAGACCCGCGAGATCGGTATTTTGCGGGCGATGGGCATGCGGGCGTCGTCGATTCGCCGGGTGTTTTTCGCGCAAGGCTTGGTGATTGGAGTGATCGGGACGACCGCAGGTCTGATCATTGGTGTCGCGGCGGCGATGCTGATCGACGGACGGCGACTCATCCGTCTGGATCCGTCCGTATATTTCATTGACCACCTGCCGATTTCGATTCAGGCGGGAGACGTGACGCTGATCGTGTTAGCCAGCTTGGCCGTCGCAGCGGTTGCGACGATCTATCCCGCCCGACAGGCGGCGCGGTTGTACCCCGTGGAGGCGATTCGACACGAATGATCGTGCTGGAGGCGGTTGATCTAGCGAAGGTCTACACCGGCGGCGACGGCGGGACGATCACCGTGCTCGACGGCGTGAACCTCCAGGTGTCGCGAGGCCAGATGGTGGCTGTCGTCGGCGCGAGCGGCACGGGCAAGAGCACGCTCTTGCAGTTGCTCGGCGCGCTCGACCAACCAACTCGAGGCAGCGTTCGCGTTGCGGGTGAGGCTCTGGCTGGGCGAACAGACGATCAGCTGTCGGCTCTGCGGAATCGGTCGATCGGGTTCGTGTTTCAGTTTCATCACCTGCTCCGTGAATTCACGGCGCTGGAGAACGTGATGATGCCACTGCGCATCGCCGGATGGGACGACGAGCGCGCGCGCGTTCGTGCGCAGAGCTTGCTCGCGCGCGTCGGGCTCGAAGGGCGTGTGCGTCATCGGCCGGCAGAGTTGTCGGGCGGGGAGCAGCAACGCACTGCCGTCGCGCGCGCATTGGCGATCGATCCCGCGGTGCTGTTGGCCGACGAGCCGTCGGGCAATCTCGATCACATGAACAGTGAGCGACTGCACGATCTATTCGCCGAGTTGTCGCGTGATCTGGAGATTGCGATGGTGATTGCGACGCACAATCGCTCGCTTGCCGCGCGTGCCGACCGGACGTTGTTGTTGGAGGACGGTCGGTTGGCCGATACGGACGTGAGCGAGGTCGTTCCCTGATGCTGTGCGACAGCTGCCGTGAGCGCGATGCCGAAGTGCACCTGACGACGATCGAGAACAATGCCGTCCATCAGGTGCACCTCTGTGATCGCTGCGCGGCCGAGCGGGGAATCGAGACGCCGGCGGCGATGCCCAAGCATCCGTTGGGCGAATTTCTTCAGGCGGTGCACCAGCAGACGGCAGCGCCGACTGAGGGTGGCGCTGGCGGCGCGCGTTGCGCGTTCTGTAACACGACGATGGCGGATTTTCGCGCGACGGGACGCTGGGGCTGCGCGCGCTGCTACTCGAATTTTGAAGCGGGCATTCGCGAGCTGCTGCGTCGTGTGCACGGCAACCATCGACACGTTGGTCGATCGTATCAGCCGCCGATGTCGGAGACGCTCGAACGCTCTGCGGTGTTGGGAGAGCTCAAGGATCGTCTTCGGCGCGCGGTGGAAAGCGAACAGTTCGAGTTGGCGGCCGATCTACGTGACCGCATTCGGGTGATGGAGTGAGCATGGATCTCTCTCTTCTTCCCGACGGTGGCGTTGGTTGGCTCGACGCATCGGGTGCGCATTCGGACATCGTGCTGTCGACGCGAATTCGCCTGGCGCGGAACGTCGATGGCTATGCGTTTACGGGTCGGGCTCGAGATGGCGAGCGGTTGCGCGTACTGTCCCAGGTGCGTGAGGCGGTCGGTTCCGTCTCGGCGCTGCAGCAGGCTGTGCTGTATCGCTTGGACGAGCTCCCGCCGACGGCCAGGGCGCTCCTTCACGAGCGACACCTGGTGAGCAAAGAGTTGGCGGGGATCGACGCCCAGCACCCGCTTCGGACGGGTGCGGCGGTGTTCCTGGCCGACGGCCTGGGTGTGATGGTCAACGAAGAGGACCACCTGCGGCTTCAGGCGCTCCGGTCAGGTTTCGCTCTACAGGAGGCGTTCGCGGCCATCGATAAGCTGGACCGTGACTTAGGCGCGCGACTTCCATACTCGTATCACAACGAGTTTGGCTTTCTGACGGCTTGTCCCACGAACGTTGGGACGGGAATGCGGGGCTCGGTTCTGATTCATCTTCCTGGGCTCGTTCTGACCAAGGAGATAGGAAAGGTTTTAGCCAGTTTGCAGCAAATGGGACTGACGTATCGCGGGTTGTATGGAGAGGGGAGCGAGGTGGTGGGAAATTTCTTTCAGATTTCCAACCAGACCACCTTGGGCCGCTCGGAGGAGGAACTCCTCGACCAACTGTTACGCGTCGTCGGCCACGTCGTCGAGCGAGAGGCGGAAGCTCGTCGTGTGCTCTTGCGAGATGCGGGTTATATTATCGAGGACAAGCTTTGGCGCGCATACGGCACGCTTCGATACGCACGCAGCCTCACGTTTGACGAGGCGATGAATTACCTCAGCGGCGTTCGGCTGGCGGTCGGGCTGAAACTGATCAGTACCCTCAGTGTATATACCCTCAACAAGCTCCTGATATTTTCGCAAGCCGCACACTTGGCCTTCGCCGAAGGTCGAGCGCTCACGGAAAGCGAAACCAACCTGGCGCGCGCACGCTATGTGCGTAAAGCGCTAGAAGAGGAAGCGGGCTCGGTTGGCTAAACGCTACCATGACCCGGATGTGAGGGAACTATGAACGGCTATAACTTCACTGAAAGGGTGAGGAAAGTACTCGCGATGGCTCGCGAGGAAGCCGCGCGTCTCCACCATGAGTACGTGGGGACCGAGCATATCCTGCTCGGTCTGATCCGCGAGGGTGAAGGCGTTGCAGCAACGGTGCTGCAAAACCTCAGCGTCGAACTCGACGACATTCAGCAAAAGATCGAGGAGACGGTGAAGAAGGGAAAAGCCGGTCAAACGACCGGACCCGATCTTCCCTATACTTCGCGCGCCAAAAAGGTGCTCGAGCTCGCCATGAGCGAAGCGCGCGAACTCAATCACAGCTACGTCGGCACGGAACACTTGCTGCTCGGTCTCCTTCGTGAAGAGAAGGGAATCGCGGCGCAGGTCCTGACCGACGCGGGCGTCAATCTCGACGCCGCCCGCGCCGAGACGCTGCGCATCCTCGGCACTGAAATGCCGCAGGGTGGCGCTCAGCAGGCGAGCGGCAGTGCCGCGCCGCCCCAGGCCCAGCCGAAGGGCGAAAAGAACAAATCCAAGACACCTGCGCTCGACCACTTCTGCCGCGATCTCACGCAGCTCGCAGCCGAGGGCCAGCTCGATCCAACGATCGGGCGCGCCAAAGAGATCCAGCGTGTCATGGAAGTGCTCACCCGCCGGAAGAAGAACAATCCGGTGCTCATCGGTGAGCCGGGCGTCGGCAAGACGGCGATTGTCGAGGGACTCGCGCAGCTCATCGCCAACGGTGAGTGCCCCGAGTCGCTTCGCGACCATCGCGTGCTGTCGCTCGACATGGCGGCGGTCATTGCCGGCACCAAATATCGCGGTCAGTTCGAAGAGCGCCTCAAGGCGGTCATGAACGAGATCGCGCAGAACAAGCAGATCATCCTGTTCATCGACGAGCTACACACGCTCGTGGGTGCGGGTGCTGCCGAAGGCGCAATCGATGCGAGCAACATGCTCAAGCCCGCGCTGGCGCGCGGCGAGTTGCAGTGCGTCGGTGCGTCTACGCTCAACGAATACCGCAAGTACATCGAGAAGGACGGAGCGCTCGAGCGCCGTTTCCAAACGGTCATCGTCGATCCGCCCTCGGTGGACGAGACGGTCGAGATCCTCAAGGGACTTCGCAAGAAGTACGAGGATCACCACAAGGTGACGATTCCTGATTCGACGCTGGTTTCGGCGTCGAAGCTGTCGGAGCGCTACATCACCGACCGCTTCCTTCCGGACAAGGCAATCGATGTGATCGACGAAGCCGGCGCGCGTGCGCGTTTGGCTGCGCAGGCTCCGCCGCCGGAAGTTGCGGCGCTCAAGGGCGACCTCGAGAAGGTCAACGGCGAGAAGGAAGCTGCAGTTCGCGATCAGAACTTCGAGCGCGCGGCGTCGCTTCGCGACAAAGAGCGTGAGATTCAGGGCAACATCAAGCAGAAGCAATCGGAATGGGAAGCGCGGCGTCAGTCGCACCGCCCTGTGCTCGGCGAGGAGGAGATCTCCTTCATCGTCAGCCGCTGGACGGGTATTCCGGTGACGCGTCTCCAGGAAGCGGAGACCGCGCGTCTCCTGCGAATGGAAGACGAAATGCATCAGACCGTGATCGGCCAGGACGAGGCGATCAGGGCTATCTCGAAGGCGATTCGGCGCAGTCGGGCGGGGCTCAAAGATCCTCGCCGACCCATCGGCTCGTTCGTGTTCTCCGGCCCAACCGGCGTCGGAAAGACCGAGCTCGCACGCGCCCTCGCCAAGTTCCTCTTCGCCGACGAGTCCGCGCTGATTCGCGTGGACATGAGCGAGTACATGGAGAAGTTCTCGGTGTCGCGCCTCATCGGTGCGCCTCCGGGCTACGTGGGATACGAAGACTCCGGTACGCTGACGAAGGCGGTTCGCCGCAAGCCGTACAGCGTGATCCTGCTCGACGAAATCGAGAAGGCGCACCCGGATGTGTTCAACATCCTGCTCCAGGTGTTGGATGAAGGTCACTTGACCGACAACTACGGTCGCGTGATCGACTTCAAGAATACGGTCGTGATCATGACGTCGAACGTCGGCGCGCGTGATCTCACCAAGACCAAGTCGCTTGGCTTCACGAGTGGTGACGCCGCGGCGAACTGGGAACGGCGGGCAGAGAAGGTTCGCGAGGAGTTGAAGAACGTCTTCAACCCGGAATTCCTGAACCGACTCGACGACGTGATCGTATTCCATCCGCTCAACCGCGAGCACATCTCGCAGATCGTCAGCGTGCTGCTCAAGGACGTGCGCAAACGCTTGGCGGAGGAAGAGCTTGTTCTCAAGCTCACTCAGCCGGCGACAGACTTCCTCGTCGGACACGGGTACGACGAGCAGTACGGTGCACGACCGCTGAAGAGAGCGATCCAGAAGTTCATCGAGGATCCACTGTCGGAGAAGATTCTGATGGGAGAGTTCTCGCGGGGGGATGAGATTGAGGTCGACGTCGCTCCCGACGGCGCCGACCGGCTCGAGTTCCGCGTGCTGACGCCGACACCCCAGGCGTAAAGGTTTACGAGGAAAGCGGCCGGTCAATCCCACTTGGGATCGACCGGCCGCTTTCTGTGTATATTCCCGGACTATGCGATATTTGCGTTCTGCGCTCGTCTTTGCAGGGCTGTTGGGGGTCGGATCGGCACTCGGAGCTCAACAGAGCTCCGTAGGCGCGTGCGCCACCCCCGATAGCGTCGCTTTTCGCGGCCAAAGCCGCATCACCGAAGACGTGCTCCGGAACGACGTCGGAATCGCACCCAAAACTACGATCAATGGACGGATAACGTCCAAAGCGATCAAGGACCTGTACGCGACGAATCAGTTCGATGTCGTCACGACGTCCTGCGAGGAGGTCGATGGAAAGACCCTCCTCGTTTTTCATTTACGTGAGAGGCGAGTCCTCAGCGACGTAAAGGTCGTCGGACCAGACAAGGTGTCGATGAATTCGGTCAAAGACCGCGTCGACGTCCTGGTCGGAAAGCCGATCGACCCAGCGCAAGTCGCGCGAGACGTAGCGAGGATCGATTCGCTCTATCAGAGCGAAGGGTATTACCTCGCGAGAGTTCACGTGGACACGCTTACAGAAGGCGTCACGACGACTCTCGTATTCCGCATCGACGAAGGGCGCCGACTCGCTATCTCCGGCGTCGAGGTCGAAGGGAACAAGGCGTTGAGCGACAAGACGATCGTCAGCTCGATTGCCACGAAGCCTGAGGGCTTTTTCTGGTGGCGCAACGGCGAGTTCGATCAGGACAAATTCGCCGAGGATCTGGGTAAGACGATTCCGCAGCTGTACGCGTCGCATGGGTACATCGACATGCAGGTGATCAAGGACACCCTGATCATCAATCGCGAGCTCGGAAAGGCGCTCATCCGCCTCACGGTCGCAGAAGGCAAGCAGTACAAGATCGGTGACTTCGAAGTGAGTGGCGCCAAGGTTTTCAGTAGCGACGACATCGCTCGGCTCTATCCGTTCAGCGACAAGAACACGTCGCAGAAGGGCGTGACGGAAACCGTGAAGGGGCTCGTGGGCAAAGGTCCGAAAGAAGACAAGGACGTCTTCAACGCGACCGCCTGGGATGAGGCGACCAGCAAGGTTCAGGAAGCCTACGAAAACCAGGGCTACATCTACGCGAGCATTCGCCCGATCATCGAGCGCCGAAAGGTCGGTGCCGACTCGGTGCCAACGGTCGACCTACGATGGGAGATCGATGAGCGGACGCCGGCCATCGTCAACCGTATCGACATCTTCGGAAACGACGTCACGACCGAGACCTGCATTCGCGATCAGATCGTGATGCTGCCGGGCGACGTGTTCAATCGCGATCGCCTCATTCAGAGCTATCGAAGCATCGCCAACCTCGGCTTCTTCGAGCAGGACATGCCGCCGCCGGACACGCGTCAGGCGAACGAGAACGGCGACATCGACCTGATTTTCCACGTCAAGGAAAAGCGCACGGGTAACGTCAATTTTGGCGCGTCCGTGGGCCAGGGCACCGGTGTCGGAGGTTTCCTTGGCTTCGACCAGCCCAACCTGTTTGGCGAGTGCAAGCGCGGATCACTGCAGTGGCAGTTCGGCCAGTACATTCGCGACTTCAGCCTCAGCTACACCGATCCGCGCATCCGTCAGTCGAACGTTTCCGGAACGGTCTCCCTCTACAACCAGCGTTCGCGATTCATCATTCGCGACATCGGTCAGTCGAACACGAGCGGCGGCCAGCTACAGCTTGGCTTCCCGTTGCCGAATTCGCGCTGGACGCGCCTCTATTTGAGCTACGGCGGCGAGCGCGTGAGCTACGGCGGCGATGGTCTCGTCGGCACGATCGACTGCAACGGGTGCTTCCGATCGACGGTTGGACTGACCCTGGACCACGACACGCGCCTAGGGACGCCGTTCCCAGTGGCGGGTGTTCACGAGAACGTTGCAGTGCAGTTAAACGGTGGTCCGCTGGGGGGAACGGCATCATTCCAGCGACTCACGACCGAGATGCGATCGTACTCGACGCTAGCGACGTTTGGAAAATCGCTGGGACCGGAGCCGCTCGCGCTCGTCGTTGGCCTTTCGGCGCGGGCCGGTGCGCTGTTCGGCAACCCAGGACCATTCTTCGTCTCCCAAGCTTTTTCGCTGGGCGGCGTGCAGTATGGCAATCCTTTGCGCGGATACGAGGAGTTCTCGATCACGCCGAGGGGATATCTTCCGAACGCCGATCAATTCCAGGCCCAACGGAGTTCGTTCGGCAACGCGTATTATACGAGCACGGTTGAGCTCGGCCTTCGTGTCAGCCAGCAGTTGTACATGGACGCGTTCTACGACGCGGGCAATTTGTGGGAACGTCCAAGTGATTTCGATCCGACACGCCTCTTCCGTGGTGCCGGATTTGGTGCTTCGCTCGTCACCCCGCTGGGTCCGTTGGGCGTCGATCTTGGCTACGGGTTCGATCGCACCGACGCACTTGGTCACAAGGATCCAAAGTGGCAGGTCCACTTCAAGTTCGGTCAGATCTTCTAATCGGAGTTCAAATGCGTTCCACGTTCCGCGCGACGACGATCGCGCTCATTCTCTCGGTCGTAGCAACTGTTGCGCAGGCGCAGGGCGGCGGAGCTTCTCTCAAGGTCGCCTACATCAATTCGCAGGCGCTCATGGAATCGGCGCCGGGCCGTGTTCAGGCCGAGTCGCTGCTCGCCAAGACGGGCCAGGGCTTCCGCGCGACGCTCGACAAGCTGCAGGACTCCGCACGCACGATGCTGTCGAACTATCAGAAGGACGAGCCGAAGCTTACGGCCGCGCAGAAGGAAAAGGCCCAGAAGGCCATCCAAGCGATCGAGGACACGCTGCAGTCGAAGCAGCAGAGCTTCCAGCAGCAGTTCCAGGCGCGCCAGTCGGAGCTGATGGCGCCGATCACCGATCTCGTGAAGAAGGTGCTCGACGATATCCGCGTCGAAGATGGCTATGCGATGATTCTCGATAACGCCCCAGGCGCCTCGGTCATCGTTTCCGCGGACAAGAATCTCGACATCACTGATCGCGTCGTGTCTCGCCTCAAGGCGACTCCCGCCGCCAAGATGAAGGCGCAGGAAACCGTCGCGCCGGAAAAGAAGGGCGCCCCGCCGGCTCCGGCCGGAGTGACGTCGCCGCGACGACCGCCGCAGTGATTCAGGCAGCATCCCAAGAGCAGAGCAACGGCGGTGAGAACGGACTCGTTCTCACCGCTGCGGCTATTGCGGAGGTCGTGGGCGGGCGAGTGATCGGCGACGGCTCGACTGTCGTGAGTGGTGTGGCGCCGCTGGACCGCGCCTCGTCTCGTGATCTGAGTTTCCTGGGCACTGCGAAATACGCCACGATGTTCACGGCGTCGCAGGCGGGGGTGGTACTGGTCACTCCGGACCTCGCGGAAACGCCGGGGCAGGTGCTGACGCGCATCGTCGTCGACAAGCCGCAGGAATCGTTGCTCTCGCTCCTGCCGCGCTTCCATCGCGTTGCTCCGGCAGCGCGCGGCGTGCACTCCACCGCGGTGATCGGCAGTGGCGCGACGTTCGGCACCGACGTGTCGATCGGACCGTACGCGGTGATCGGGGACGGCGTGCGCCTCGGCGATTCTGTCGTCATTGGTGCGCACGCGGTGGTCAGCGCCGGTGTGCAGATCGGCGACGGGTCTCACCTGTATCCGTCGGTGACGGTGTACAGCGGCTCGGTGATTGGCAGTCGCGTGACGATCCACGCCGGCGCCCGGATTGGCTCCGACGGCTTTGGGTACGTGCAGCGCGACGGGCAGCATTTAAAAATTCCTCATGTCGGCCGCTGCGTCATCGAGGATGACGTCGAGATTGGCGCAAATACGACGATCGATCGCGGCAGCATCGACGACACGGTGGTCGGCGCCGGGACGAAGGTCGACAACCTCGTGCAGATTGCGCACAACGTCCGGATTGGGCGTCTGTGCCTGATCATGGCGCAGGTGGGCATCGCCGGCTCGGTGCGGGTCGAGGACGGGGCCATGCTGCTCGGGCAAGTCGGGGTCTCAGGGCACCATACGGTCGGAAAGGGTGCGCGCCTGGCTGCGCAGGCCGGTGTATTCGGCGATATTCCGGCTGGTGAAACGTGGTCGGGTTATCCTGCCCGTCCGCACAAAGAAGCGCTCCGCGCACAGGCGGCGCTCTTCAGACTTCCTGGCCTACTCCGACGCATCGAGCGTCTGCTCGAGCGCACGAAAGACACAGAATGAACCGTCGCACCATCGCACGTCCGGTGTCACTCGAGGGAATCGGGTTACACCTCGGCGCAGCGTGCCGTTTATCGTTTCGCCCCGCGCCGAGCGGGGCAGGCATCGTATTTCGTAGAACCGACCTCGCTGGCGCGCCGACCATTCCGGCGCTGGCCGAGCGCGCGGTGCTCACGCAGCGTCACACGCAGCTCGGCGAAGATCCGATTTCGGTACACACCGTGGAGCATGTACTCGCTGCGGTGGCTGGCTGCGGAATCGACGATCTGGAGATCGACCTGGACGCCGCAGAGCCGCCGATCATGGATGGCAGCGCGCAGCCGTTCGTCGACGCACTGGTGTCGGCGGAAATCGTGGAGCACGCGGGAGAGGTCAAGTTCCTGACGTTGCGCAGTCCGATCATGCTGCGCGACGGTGAATCGACGTACGAGGCGATACCAGCGCCCGATCTGGATCTCAGCGTCAGCATCGAGTTCCCCCATGCGGCGATCGGGAAGCAGCAGATCTGCCACCGGGTGACGCGGGATAGCTTCGCGAAGGAGCTGGCGGCGGCGCGCACGTTTGGGTTCGTGCACGAGGTGGAGGCGTTGCGAGCAATGGGCCTCATTCAGGGGGCGTCGCTCGACAATGCGGTCGTCCTCGACGAGAATGGTGTGATCGGGGGCGCGTCCAGTTTGCGTTGGCCCGACGAATTTGTGCGGCACAAGGCGTTGGACTGCGTCGGAGATTTAGCGTTGGCCGGAGGGCGCGTACGCGCGCGCATCACGGCGAGTCGGCCGAGTCATCGCGGAACGGTGCGTTTCGTACGCGCCATGAAAGAGGCGATCGCGAAGGAGACAACGGTGATCGAGATCGAAGACATCATGAAGGTCCTGCCGCACCGGTATCCATTTCTTCTCGTGGACCGGGTGCTCGAGATCGAAGAGGGCAAGCGAATCGTCGGCGTGAAGAACGTGACGATCAACGAGCCGTTCTTTCAGGGACATTTCCCTGGGCACCCGATTATGCCGGGCGTGTTGATCATCGAGGCGATGGCGCAGGTGGGCGGGATGCTGCTCATGGGCGCCGTTCCCGATCCGCAGAACAAGGTCGTGTATTTTACGTCGCTGAACAACGTGAAGTGGCGGCGTCCGGTAAAGCCGGGCGACCAGCTGCGTTTCGAGCTCGAATTGCAACAGGTGCGCGGCATGATGTGCAAGATGTCCGGTGTTGCGAAGGTCGATGGCCAAGTGGTATGCGAGGCAGACATGGGCGCGGTGGTACGCGACAAATGAGCGCGAATATTCATTCGAGTGCGATCATTCATCCGGACGCGGAGATCGGCGACGGCGTCGAGATCGGCGCGTTCGCGATCGTTGGCGAAGGATGCTCGGTGGGCGACGGATGTGTGATTGCGCCGCGTGCGGTCCTGGAGCGCAACGTCATTCTTGGTGCGCGGGTGAAGGTCGGCGTCGGCACTGTCCTTGGCGGCGATCCGCAGGATCTCAAGTACAAGGGCGAGCCGACGTTCGTTGAAGTCGGCGAAGGCACGACGATTCGCGAATACACCACGATCAATCGTGGAACGACGCAATCCTTTCGCACGACCGTGGGGAAGAACTGCTTCCTGATGTCGTACGTGCATCTAGCGCACGATTGTCACATCGGCGACGGCGTGATGATCTCGAACGGCACCCAGCTCGCCGGTCACGTCACGATCGACGAGAAGGCGATTCTGTCCGGGCTCGTGGCGGTGCACCAGTTCGCGACCATCGGTCGGTACAGCTTCATTGGCGGCTGTTCGCGCGTTGCGAAGGACGTTCCGCCGTTCGTGAAGGCCGTGGGAAATCCGATCAAGCTGTATGGCTTGAACGTGGTGGGCCTCGAGCGAAATGGCTTTCCCGACGACGTGCGCAAAGAGTTGAAGCGTGCGTATCGTCTGTTCTTCAAGTCGGAGCTGAATCTCTCGCAGGCGCGCGATCGCGCGACTGCGGAGTTGAACAAGTTTCCGGAGATTGAGGAATTCCTGGCGTTCTTCGAGCGTAGCGATCGCGGGTCGGTGATCTAATGCCTGTTCGCATTGGAGTGGTCGGCGCCGGCGCGCTCGGATTTCATCATACACGAATTCTGCGCGACGTTCCTGGCGCGCAGCTCATTGGATTCCACGAAGCAAATACGACGCGCGCGAGCACGGTGAGCTCGGAGCTCGGCGTGAAGTCGTTCGCGTCGCTCGACGCACTGCTCGACGAAGTCGACGCGGTGAGCGTTGTCGTTCCCACGCCAGCGCACTATGCGGTCGCCGCACCGGCGCTCGAGCGCGGCTTGCACGTGCTCGTCGAAAAGCCGATCGCGACTACACTCGAAGAAGCGGACGCGCTGTTGGCGATTGCGCGCCGCACGGGTGCGGTACTGCAGACGGGCCACGTCGAGCGGTTCAATCGTGCGGTTCGCGCCGCGCTGCCGTACGTGGACAATCCTCGTTTCATCGAGAGCGATCGTTTGGCGCCGTTCAATCCGCGTGGATCGGACGTCGCCGTCGTGCTCGACCTGATGATTCACGACATCGATCTCGTTCGTACGTTCGTTGGTGGCGGCGTGTCGCAGGTGTCGGCAGTGGGCGTTCCTGTGCTGACGCCGTTCGTCGACATTGCGAACGCGCGCATCACGTTCGAAGCCGGTGCGGTCGCGAACATCACGGCGAGCCGTGTGTCGCGCGAGAGAATGCGCAAGCTGCGCATCTTCCAGGAGAGCGGATATCTGTCGCTCGACCTCGGCGCTGGAAACGGCGAGTTCTATCGCCTGCGAAAGGATGTCGACCTCGGCGAACTGGTGCGTCAGGCGCAGGGTGCACAGGCACTCGAGTCGTTCGTCGAGCGCATTCCGCTCGAAGCGCCGGAAGGAGAACCACTCCGGTTGGAGCTCGAGGCCTTCGTCCAAGCCGTCGCCGGCGAAGCGCCGATTGCCGTGACCGGCGAAGATGGTCGAGAGGCGCTCGCGGTGGCGCTGACGATCGTGCACGATATCGAGCGGTCGTTCCCGGCGCTGTCTGCGCGGCCGATGGCGACCAGCGGTGCGTGAAATTCTGTTCGTCGCCGGTGAGGTCTCCGGCGACCTGCACGCATCGGGCGTCGCGCGCGAGCTCGTGGCGCGCGGCGCTCCCTTCCGCCTGGTCGGCGTGGGTGGCGATGCGATGCGCGCGGCAGGCGTCGAGCTGATCGCCCACGTTGGGCAGATGGCGGTGATGGGCTTCATCGAGCCGATCAAACGCCTGCCGAAGTATCGCGCGCTGCTCCAACAACTCACGGCGCGCATTCAGTCGGGCACCGTTGCACTCGTCGTGCTGATCGATCATGCGGCGTTCAACATGCGCGTTGCCTCCGCGGCGGCGGCGGCGGGCGTTCCCGTGCTGTACTTCATCACGCCGCAGGTGTGGGCGTCGCGCGCGAAGCGTCTCGAGCAACTGGCGCGCACGGTAACGAAGGCGGCGGTGATTCTCCCGTTCGAAGAGGCGCTGCTTCGCAAGCACGGCATCGACGCGACGTTCGTCGGCCACCCGTTGCTGGACCGGCTCGCGGCCGTACCCGATCGCAACGAGGCGCGTCGCCGGCTGGGCTTTTCCCCGAGCGATCGTGTGCTGGCGCTCTTTCCCGGCAGCCGAAAGCAGGAGATCAATCAGCACCTCGACGTGTTCGTGGCCACGGCCCGTGAACTTCAGCGACGCATTCCCGGACTCAAGGTCGTCGTGGGGCTCGCGCCGAACATCACGCTCGATCCGGCGCGCTGTCCATTCGAGATGGTACGATCGGAGTCGTTCGCCATTCTCCGCGCCGCCGATGCCGCGCTGTGCAAGAGTGGAACGACGACGCTCGAGGCGGCGGTCGCCGGCTGTCCGCTCGTTGTGGCGTATCGCGCTCGCGCGTTCGACTACATGGTGGGGAAGTGGCTGATAAAGATTCCTCATATCGGTTTAGTGAACATCGTCGCCGGGCGCCTCGTGGCGCCGGAATTCATTCAGGACGCCCTGCAGCCTGGCGCGGTCGCGGATACGCTCGAGCGGCTGTTGAATCCCGAGAGCACCGAGCATCGTAGGATGGTTGGAGAGCTCGACGCCGTGCGTGCGTCTCTCGGCCGACCGGGCGCCGCCGTACGCGTCGCCGAAATGGCGGCTGGCCTCGCGAAGCAGGCAGACCATGGGGACTGATCGTCGTGCGGAGCGGCGCATCGCATGGATCGCGGGTGCGGGCGTATGGCTCGTTCGTCTCCTGGGATGGACGTGGCGGATTCGCGTCTCACACGACGACGATGTGCGCCGACTGCGCGCGGCGAAGCAACCGATCATCTTCACCTTGTGGCATGGCCAGCTCCTGCCATTGTTGTATCACCATCGTCGCCAGCAGGTCGCCGTGCTGATCAGCGAACACGCCGACGGCGAAATCATTGCTCGCATTGCCGAGAGCCTCGGATATCGCACGGTGCGTGGTTCTACATCGCGCGGTGCGGCGCGTGCGCTCCTCGGACTCGCTCGCGCCGTGACGGAGGGCCACGACTTGGCCATCACGCCGGATGGACCGCGCGGGCCAGCGAAGTCGATTGCGAAGGGGACTGCCGTCGTGGCCCAGCGCACGGGTGCGCCGATGATTGCCGCCGCGGCCGTTACGACGTCAGCGTGGCGCTTGAAGAGCTGGGATTCGTTCGTCATTCCGCGACCGTTTGCGCGAGTCGATATCGCCTACAGCGACGCGACTCGCAGTACCGCAGCCGACGCGCGTGAAGCGGCAGCCAACGCCGACCACGTTCGGCGAGCGATGGACAGCGCTGAGGCGCGAATCGGTGGATGATCACGGGATTGCCGAGCGAGTGTGGTACGGCAGCGACGTCCTCGCGTCGACGCTGCGCACTGCGCTAATCCCAGCCGAGCGACTCTTCGGCGGGCTCGTCGGCGCTCGTGACATTCTCTACGATGCGGGCTGGTTGCCGGCCATGGAGACGTCGATCCCCGCGGTGAGCGTGGGAAACCTCACGGTTGGCGGGACTGGAAAAACACCGATGGCGGCCTGGATTGCACGCGGCCTCGTTGCGCGCGGCGCGCGTCCGGCCGTGGTGCTTCGCGGCTACGGCGACGACGAGCCGCTCGTGCATCGAACGCTCAATCCCGATGTGCCGGTGATCATCGGCGCAGATCGCGTTACGGCTGTGGCGCAGGCTGCGGCCGCCGGCGCCACAGTGGCAGTGCTCGACGACGCATTTCAGCATCGACGCGTGCAACGTCTCGCGGACATCGTGCTAGTGAGCGCGGATCGATGGACTGGCGACGTCAGGTTGCTCCCTGCAGGCCCCTGGCGTGAGCCGCTCGAGTCTGTGCGGCGCGCGACGCTCGTCGTCGTCACGCGTAAGGCCGCGAGCGACCTACGTGTGGGCGAGGTGCATGAGCAGTTGGCCAGGATCGCGCCGTCGATTCCGCGAGTATCGGTGCGCCTCGCGCCCGGGGAACTCGTTCGTACTGACGACGCGAGCGAGACTCGCCCGATCGACAGTGTGGCGGGCATCACCGTTCGGGCGATTCTGTCGATCGCCGATCCGCGCGCATTCGTGCAACAGATCGAGTCGGCAGGGGCGACGGTCGACGCACGGATCTTTCCCGATCACCATGCGTTCACCGCGGCCGAGGTAGATGGGCTAACCTCCGGACTCGGGACAAACGACGTCGTGATTTGCACGCTCAAGGACGCGGTCAAGCTCGGCCCGTTGTGGCCTCGCCTTGCGCCGCGGTTGTGGTATGTTTCTCAGCAGGTGATGGTAGAGCGCGGCGTCGGCGGTCTCGAGCGGGTGCTTGACGACCTCGTGCGCGTGCGCTTCAAAACCCCCGGAACCTCTCGCACCGCCGGCTAAGCCGGCCCGTATCGCTCCCAATGGCCACCGACCTCCGACTCCCTACCGATAGAATCGTTCGACCCGATAAAGACCGTTTTCTGGACGAAGAAAACCCATTCGAAGCGATGATGTCGCGCTTCGACCGTGCGGCTGAGTTGCTGGATCTCGAGCCGGGTCTTTACAAGGTGCTTCGCCACCCCGAGAAGCAGATCACCGTGTCCGTGCCGGTGATGATGGACAATGGCGAAGTGGAAGTGTTCACCGGTCACCGCGTGCTGTACAACACGTCGCGCGGTCCGGCAAAGGGCGGCATTCGTTTCGACATGCAGGTCACGCTCGAGGAAGTGAAGGCGCTCGCGGCGTGGATGACGTGGAAGTGCGCGGTTGTGAATTTGCCATTTGGCGGTGCAAAAGGCGGGGTCGTTTGCGACCCGCTCAAGATGAGCGCTGGCGAGTTGGAGCGACTCACGCGTCGCTACACGGCGGGCATCATCAGCACGCTCGGTCCTGACTCTGACGTTCCGGCTCCGGACGTCAACACGAACGAGCGCGTCATGGCGTGGGTGATGGACACCTACTCCATGCGCATGGGCCACACCGTGACGGCCGTCGTCACTGGCAAGCCGGTCGAGATGGGCGGCTCGTTGGGGCGTCGCGAAGCGACGGGACGCGGCTGCATGATCGTCACCAAAGAAGCGCTCAAGCATCTCGGGATGCAGGTGAGCGGTACCACGGTTGCCGTGCAGGGCTTTGGCAACGTGGGCTCCGTCGCGGCGGACCTGCTGCAGAAGGAAGGCTGCAAGATCGTGGCGATCAGCGATCGTACCGGCGGCTATCACAACAAAGGCGGCATCGACGTCGACGCGGCGATCAAGCACGTGCGCCAGCATCGTTCGCTCGAAGGATTCACGGGCGGCGAACAGATCTCGAATGAGGATTTGCTGGTACTCGACGTCGACGTGCTCGTCCCGGCGGCGCTCGAGAACGTCATCACGAGCAAGAACGCCGGCAAGATTCGCGCGAAGATCATTTGCGAAGGCGCCAACGGTCCGACCACGGCCGGTGCTGACTCGATTCTCGACGAGAAGGGCATCTTCGTCATCCCGGACATTCTCGCGAATGCCGGCGGTGTGACGGTCTCGTACTTCGAGTGGGTGCAGGATCGCGGTGGCTACTTCTGGACGGAGGAGACGGTCAACCAGCGTCTCACCGAGATCATGCAGCGCAGCTTCGTCGATGTGTTGAAGTTGTCAACGCAGCATAAGGTCAACATGCGCACGGCGGCGTACATGCTGTCGATCAGCCGTGTTGCGACCGTGCATCGCCTTCGCGGCATCTATGCCTGACGGGTGTTGCCCGGAGTGTTGTGCGGTGCGCGGGTTCGTCGAGCCCGCGCGGTGTTGATGCTCGCGATCGCTTCTCGTGCGATTTGTCGTGGCTGTCGTGGGAAAACCACGCGACGTCAATCTCGCTGCGGCGATTCGCGAGTATGAAACACGAGCGGGGCGCTATTGGCCCCTGGAAGTTCACGAGGTCCGCGAAGAGCCGGCACGATCCGGTTCCGCGGACCTTGTGCGTGAACGGGAGGGCGCGCGCTTGCTCGACGCCGTGCCGCCCGCTGCCACCGTCGTCGCATGCGACCTGACCGGGCGAGCGATGACGTCGGAGCAGTTTGCGCAATGGATGCAGGAGCAGCGCGAACGAGCTCGGGACGTGGCAATTCTCATTGGCGGTGCGATGGGGCTTGGCGCGGCGGTGAAGCAGCGCGCGTCGAGCAGCATCGTGCTCGCACCATGGACGCTGCCCCACGAGTTGGCGAGACTCGTGCTCGCGGAGCAGTTGTATCGCGCCGGAACGATCGGGCGGGGAGAGCCCTACCACAAATGAAGGACGCAGGAAGCGGGAGGGGGCGAGCGTGAGGGAAGCGTTTTCAGTTCGCACGGAATCGCTCGGCGGATCAGCACTGTCACGTGCCGCGCGCGCAGGAGAACTCGGCGATTGGTATCGCGCCACCCCTCGCGGCGATGAGTGGCGTCGGTACGCTACCGAGGTTCGTGCGAGCGTTTCAGCAAACTGGTATGAGAGTCTCGCGCCGGCGTTTCAGGCGCGCGGTGCGGCGGCCGAACGATTGCAGCGGAGCGCGGGCGGACAGGGAATCGTCGTGACGACGGGGCAACAGCCCGGGCTGTTCGGCGGCGCGCTCATGACGTTCATCAAGGCGCTGAGTGCGCGCGCGCTCGCCGACGAGCTGCAGGCCACGCTCGGAATGCCCGTTGCTCCGGTCTTTTGGGCGGCGACCGACGACGCGGACTTCGAAGAGGCATCGGTGGTGTCGGTCGCGCTCGAAGGTCAGGCGCGAGCACTCAGACTCACGCATCGCCCGCCGCCTGCGACGCCCATGGCGAACGCGCCCCTCGACGGCGCCGAGTTGGATGCGCTCGCACGGGTGCTGCGTGAGGCGAGTGGTTCCGCGTCGCATGCGTCTTATCTCGACCTCGCGTTCAGCGCGTATCGCGACGGCGCAACGGTCGGAAGCGCATACGTCACGCTGCTGCGCAATCTCCTCGAGCCGCTCGGTATCGCCGTACTCGATGCCTCGCATCCCAGCGTGTGCGGCGCCGGCGCGCCATTGCTCATGCGTGCGGCGCACGAGGCGAGCGCCATTGCGGCCGCGGTGCATGCGCGCAGCGAAGAACTCGTCGCGCGCGGCTTTCATCCACAGGTCGAAGAAGTCGAAGGGTTGTCGGTCGTGTTCGCGAACGGCGGGGGAACGAAGCGTCGATTGCCGATCCCCGAGGCCGAGGCATTCAGCGGCACGGGCGGCGAGTTTCTCTCGTCTACCGTCCTGTTACGCCCCGTGATGGAGCGATTCATTCTGCCGACCGCGGCGTATCTCGGCGGCCCCGGCGAGGTCGCGTACTTCGCGCAGGTGAACGCGGTGGCGAAGGCTCTCGACGTACCGACACCGCTTGTACTGCCGCGCTGGTCGGCGACGATCATCGAGCCGCGAGTCGCGACAATTCTCGAGGAGTTTTCGGCGAGCGTCGACGACCTCGTGGATCCTCACGGACTCGAGACTCGCGCGGCACGCGAGAATCTTTCGAGCGATGCCGAGCAGGCGTTGCGGTCGCTGCGAACCGATCTCGCGGCCGATGTCGATGCTTTGCGTCGTGTAAATGGTGGCATCGTTTCCGACGCGGTGTTGGATGGTATTCGTCGCGACCTGGACCATAAGCTCAACCGACTGGAGCGGCGATTCGTCTCCGGTGTGAAGCGAAAGGAGACAGAGGTGATGCGCCGAATTGCGACGGCGCGCGCGTCGCTCTTTCCGCATGGCGCGCGACAGGAGCGCAAGCTCTCGTTCATGGTGTTCTTTGCGCGATACGGTCCGGAACTGATCGACACGATGCTCGCGTCGGCCGGCGGGCATGCGCGGGCGCTCGTCGCTGGCGCTCCGACGCTTCCGAATGCGCCGGCGACTGCGCCGGCGTCGGTGTGACGGCGTCGAATCCCGAGGTAGTCGTGGAGGCCGCGAAGCCAGCCGCCAAACGTGGCGCGGCGGCGGTGTTCGTCTCACTCGGCATTCTCATATCGCGCCTGTTCGGCCTGGTGCGACAGATGCTCATGGCGCAGTTCCTCGGCGCGAGCATTCAAGCGGACGCGTTTACGGCCGCGTTCAAGATCACGAATTATCTGCAGAATCTGTTTGGCGAAGGCGCGCTGTCGTCGTCGTTCATTCCCGTGTACTCGCGTTTGCTGGAGAAGGGCGACGACGTCGAAGCGGACCGCGTTGCTGGAGCGATCGCCTCGCTGTTGTTGCTCACAGTGTCGGTGCTGGTGCTCATCGGCGTGGTTGCGACTCCGGCCCTGATTCCGCTGATCGCCAAGGGGTTTGACGGCGAGCGGCGCGACCTCACAATTAGAGTCACACGGATACTATTTCCCGGCGCGGGCATTTTCGTCATTTCCGCCTGGTGTCTCGGTGTGCTCAACAGCCACCGGAAGTTCTTGCTGCCGTATCTCGCGCCGGTGCTGTGGAACGTCGTGATGATCGTTGCGCTGGCGGTGCAGGGGCCGCGACAGACGCCGACGGATCTGATCTCGACCCTCGCGTGGGCGTCGGTCGCGGGCGCGGGGCTGCAGTTTCTCGTGCAGCTGCCAACGACGATGGGATTGATCGGCCAACTGCGGCTGAACCCAAGTCTCCAGTCGTCGAACGTTCGGCTCGTGTTGAAGAATTTTGGGCCGGTGTTCATCAGTCGCGGCGTCGTACAGATCAGCAGCTACATCGACAACTGGCTCGCGACGTTTCTCCCAGCGGGAATGGTCGCAACGTTCGGCTACGCCTCGACGATCGTGCTGCTACCGGTTAGCCTGTTCGGCATGGCGGTCTCCGCGGCCGAGCTTCCGGAAATGTCGCGCGTCGTAGGTACCGAGGCGGACATCGCGGCGCGATTGCGAGAGAGCCTTGGGCGGGGCCTGCGCAACATTGCGTACTTCGCCATCCCGTCGGCGGCGGCGTTTCTCGCCTTTGGCGACGTGATCACGCGCATTCTGCTACAGCGCGGAAAGTTCACGCATGCGGATTCGTTGTATTCGTGGGGCATTCTGGCTGGAGCATCGGTCGGTCTCTTGGCCAGCACGCTCGGACGGCTCTACTCGGCCGCCTACTATGCGCTGCACGACACGCGAACGCCGCTCAACTTCGCCATCGTCCGCGTGGTGCTCACGACGGTTCTCGGATACATCGCCGCGCTCAGACTCCCCGGCCTGCTCGGCATCGATGCGCATTGGGGTGCGGCTGGCTTGACCGCGTCGGCCGGCATTGCGGGCTGGGTCGAGTTCACACTACTCCGCACGCGACTCAATCAGCGCATTGGCGACACGGGCGTTCCATTCGGTCTCGTGGCGCGACTCTGGGCGTCGGCGCTGATCGGCGTGGCTGCTGGCTGGGGTCTGAGACGCTTGCTCACGGGCAGCTTCACCGCACGCCTGAGCTTCCTCGACGCAGTGTTGGTGCTGCTGGTGTTCGGCGTGGCGTATCTCGCAATGACGATCGCGCTCAGGATTCCCGAGGCGCGAACGGCAATCTCCCGCGTGACGAAGCGCTTCCGCTAGCGCCGAACGGCCCGGCCGGTGGAACCTCCGGGGTATTATTCAGTCATGGCCGTTCCCGATTCCGTCCTCGATAAGATCCCGCATTTGCCGGAGTCGCCCGGGGTATATCTCTGGCGCGACGCGGACGGAACGGTGCTGTACGTAGGCAAGGCCAAGCGCCTGAGATCACGCGTGCGCAGCTACGTCACTGGCGATCACGCCGAGAGCATCAAGACGCGCGCGCTGATGCTATCTGTGGCCGGTCTCGAGACGATCGTCGTGCCGACGGAAGCCCACGCACTGATCCTCGAAGCGAATCTGATCAAGGAGTACCACCCGAAGTACAACATCGCGCTGCGGGACGACAAGTCGTATCCGTACATCAAGGTGACGGTTGCCGAACCGTTTCCGCGCGTTTGGGTGACCCGTCATCTCGCTGACGATGGGAGTCGGTACTTCGGACCGTACACCGATGTCGGCGCGATGCGTCGCGCGCTCAACGTCGTGAAGCGGATCTTCACCGTGCGGTCGTGCAACTACGACATGCCGAAGCAGATGCCCGAGCGGCCCTGCCTCGACTACTACATCAAGCGGTGCAAGGCTCCGTGCATTCTCGCGCAAACGCAGGCCGAGTATCGCGCGATGATCGACGAGGTCTTGCTGTTTCTCGACGGAAAAACCAGAGATGTGGAACGGCATGTCCGTGAGAGGATGCAGCTCGCCGCAGAGTCGCTCGACTTCGAGCGAGCCGCGGAGCTCCGTGATGCGTTGCAGCATCTCGAGCGTATGGAGGAGCCGACCGTCGTGTTGTCGATCGAGGGCGGTGATCGCGACGTGGTCGGGTATGCGCGCGACGGCGACTCGGCCGTCGTCGCGCTGATGAGAATTCGCTCGGGGAAACTGTTGGCGCGCGAGCATGCTTTCCTCGAGAACCTCGAAGGAGAGGCTGACGACGCGGTGTTGCAGGCGTATCTGGCGGGGAAGTATCTGCCGCTCGACGAACGCGCGGCAGAATTGCTCGTTCCCTTCGATCCGGCCGAGCGAGAGTTGGTGGAAGCGTCGTTGGAGCGCACGAAGGTGCACGCGCCACAGCGCGGCCCGCGTCGCGAACTCGTCGATCTCGCGACGCAGAACGCTCGCCATCTTCTCGAGGAAGTGCGACTCACGGGCGACGAGACGGACGAGCGGGCAGGCGATCCGATTTACGAGTTGCAGCGGCAGCTTGGACTGCAAAAGGTCCCGCGCTCGTTGGTGTGTTTCGACATCTCGCATGCCCAGGGAACGGACACCGTGGCGTCATGTGTCTGGTTCCAGAACGGCCGTCCGTTTCGCGCGGAGTATCGCAAGTTCAAGGTGAAGACTGTCGAGGGCATCGACGACTTCGCGTCGATGAACGAAGTGGTCACGCGGTTTTTCACTCGTCGCATCGAAGAGGAGAAGTCGCTTCCGGACCTCGTCGTGATCGACGGCGGAAAGGGCCAGCTCAATGCGGCGCACGCCGCGCTGGAGGCGCTTGGCCTTGGCGCCATGTCACTGATTAGTCTGGCGAAGCGTGAGGAAGAGATCTTCGTATTGGGTCGGAGCGAATCATTGCGCCTGTCGCGGCGCTCGCCGGCCCTGCGCGTGCTGCAGCAGGCGCGCGACGAGGCCCATCGTTTCGCGATCACCTTCCAGCGCAAACGCCGCGCGATGCGTACGGTCACATCGGAGCTCCTGCGCATTCCGGGAGTTGGCGAATCGAAGCGTCGTCAGTTGCTGGCGGCCTTTGGTAGCTTACAGGGCGTGCGCGAGGCGGCCCCCGAAGCGATTGCGGCGTTGCCGGGCTTCGGGCAAAAGACGGCGGAGCGAATTCTTGCCGTGCTTCGCGACAATTCGCCAACTGCAGTTCCGGTAGCAGCAGACGGAGTCGACGCTGTACACGAATCCGCGCCCGACGCTATTCACGAAGTAGCACCCAACGCAGCACCTGACCCTTCGACCGAAATTCCGTGAGCACTTGGCATCTCGAATGTTCTGCGTGTGACGTCCGCGAGTCTGGCGACGCGCGCGCTACGGTGTGCCCCGCGTGCGGGCAGCCCTTTCTCGTCCGTTACGATTCTCCAATGCCGCCGCGCACCGCGGTAACGCCACGCTGGGACATGTGGCGATACGCGCCGGTGATGCCACTCAAGGACGGCGAAACGCCCGTATCGCTTGGCGAGGGTCTCACTCCGCTTCAGTCGCTGCCAAAGCTCGCGAAGGAAATTGGCGTGGCGCGTCTGTGGGTGAAGGACGAAGGTCTCAACCCAACCGCGTCATTCAAGGCGCGGGGAATGAGCGCGGCAGTGACGCGCGCTCGCGGCCTGGGCGTGACTGGGTTGGTCGTTCCGACCGCAGGCAACGCAGGTGCCGCACTGACAGCTTATGCGGCGGCAGCGGGCCTTCCAGTGCGCGTCTACGCGCCTGAGACAACGCCCAAGCCCATCCTCGACACCATTCGCACGCTCGGCGCTGATCTGCAGCTCGTACAGGGGCACATTGGCGACGCCGGGAAACAGGCGCGCGCGTTCGCCGCGGAGAGCGGCTACTTCGACATCTCGACGTTACGTGAGCCGTATCGCATTGAGGGCAAGAAAACGATGGGCATCGAGTTGGCCGAGCAACTCGACTGGAATTTGCCTACACACATCATCTACCCAACTGGCGGCGGCACGGGGCTGATCGGCATGTGGAAGGTGTTCGCCGAAATGCGCGAAGGTGGTTGGTTGTCGAAGGACATTCCGCTGCCGCACATGGTGGTGGCGCAGGCCGATGGCTGCGCGCCGATCATTCGTGCGTTCAAGGCGGGCCTCGACCGGGCGACACCGTGGGAGAACCCAACGACGCATGCGAGCGGTTTGCGCGTACCGGGCCCGCTGGGTGATCGGCTCATCCTGCGTGCTCTGTACGAGAGCAAGGGTGATGCGCATTCCGTGAGCGAAGACGCGATCTACGCAGCCACGCTGCGGCTTTCGCGCGCGAGCGGCGTGGATGCTGCGCCCGAAGGCGGATGCGCGCTCGCCGTGACGGAGCAGCTCGTAGCGGCTGGCCGCATTCCGTCCAGCGCGAGCGTCCTCGTGTTCAACACGGGCAGCGGCGCGTCGTACCGGTTCTGATGCGGATCGCGATCTTCGATCCGTTCAGCGGCATCGCGGGCGACATGACGCTTGGTGCGCTGTTGCAGGTGGGGCTCGATCCCGAATGGCTGCGAGCACTCCCCGGAGTGCTCGGGCTCGCGGACATCGGCGTCGAAATCCGCGAAGTCATTCGTGGCGAGATCGTGTGCCAGAAAGTCGACTTCGACATCCCGCCGCAGCCGCACGGACGGCACATTAGAGAAATCAAACAGCTCGTCGCGTCGAGCGGAGCGCCGGAGCGCGTGCGCGTGCTCGCCGATCGCGCGTTCATGGCGATTGCGACGGCCGAGGGCGAGATCCACGGTATGCCGCCCGAAGAAGTGCATCTGCACGAAGTTGGAGCGGTCGACGCAATTCTCGATGTCGTGGGCGTGATCTGGGGGCTCGATGTGCTCGGCGTAGAGCGCGTCTACGCGGGAACCATTGCACTCGGCGACGGCACTGTGCGCGCGGCGCATGGGATCCTGCCGGTGCCCGCGCCGGCGACGTTGAAGCTGCTCGAAGGTCATCCCGTGCGCCCAGGGCCCGAAGGCTCGGGCGAGTTGGTGACGCCAACGGGGGCTGCGTTGGTTCGAGTGTTGTCGTCGGGGCCTCCGCCGGCGGAATACGTTCCGCTGCGCAGTGGGTTCGGCGCTGGGACAAAGGATTTTCGCGGTCGCGCGAATGCCTTGCGCGTCATCATCGCCGATGAGCAGTCAAAGACGGGCGCCGGGGAGGAACTCACGGAGCTGGTGTGCGAGATCGACGATATGAGTCCGGAGTACCTCGCTGCTGTGACTGATCGCTTGCGTTCGGCGGGATCGCTGGACGTCACGCTGGCGTCGGTGACGATGAAGCGGGGACGACCGGGTGTGCGCGTTGAAGTGTTGTGTCGGCCCGCGGACGTTTCGACGATCGAAATGCTGCTATTCACCGAGACGACGACGATTGGAGTGCGGCAGCGGTCGGTTCGGAGACGAGCGCTACCGCGGGAGACGGTCGAATTGACCGTCCTGGGTCACGCGGTCGCGGCGAAGCTCGTCACATTGCCGAACGGCAATCGGCGCGCGAAGCCGGAGTTCGCGGATGTTGAGCGTGTTGCACTGGCGACGGGACGGCCTCTGCAGGATATTTCTCGATTGGCCGCAGTAGAAGCGGAACGGTATTCAGACGGTTAGTGTAGGCAATCCGGGCCCTACCGGCCGGCGTTTTTTTGAGCAGATACTTCAGGAGAGACCGATGCTCGTTTGGGGAAAAGGCGCTCTGCCCGCGTTGATGGTTGCCAGCTTGGCCGCCACCGCCGGGGCGCAGCAAAAGGCATGTGACGTCGACGAGGGTAATCCGGCGCAGGTTGCGCGCGCGATGCTCGACTTGAATCTCGCGCAGAGCGCGACGAAGCCGGCAGACGCCACGAAGGCGCTCAAGGATGCCGTGAAGCTGCTCAACGAGGGCGACAAGGCTCGTAACCCGGTCGGCCGAGCGATGGTCTACGGCAAGGCCCTCTCCATGTGGATGGGTCAGCCCGGCCTGTCGAACGGCATCACGACGCGTGGTGCGGTCGGTTTCCAGACTGACACGTTGGCGGCGTTCGATCTCGTTGCCGGCATTGACTCCGCGTTCTCGATCGTCGAGGCGTCCAACGCCGACTGCATCTCGCAGACGGGTCCCTATCGCCAGCAGAAGGGCTGGGTCGATCTCGTGAACCACGCGATCGAAGTCGGCAACTCGCCGGGCCAGACGGATTCCGCGGTGTACCTCGCCAAGCGGTCGCTCCAGCTCTACAAGAACGCTCCGTACGGCTATCTCGTCCTCGCCAAGGCGTCGGCGGAGAAGAACCAGCCGAAGGACGCGATCAACTACTACAAGCAGGCAGCGGCGCTCGCAGCCAAGGACACGTCGGCCGCGATGCAGGACAATCGTCGCAACGTGTTGATGACCGTCGGTAACTACGCGGCGGATCTCTACGACGGCGCCACGGGCGAAGACAAGGCGGCCTACATGGCCGAGGCGAAGGCTGCGTTCGAGGCGCTCGGCAAGGATCCGGGCACCAAGTACGCTGACGCGGCACGCAACGGCCAGGCGCGACTCGCTCAGCTCAGCGGCGACACGACGGCCATCAAGGCCTCGTACGGCGATCAGCTGGCGAATCCGGGCGCGTTCTCGTACGCGTCGCTGATGTCCGCTGCCGTCACGGCGGCGCGCACCGGCCAGACCAAGGATGCGATCAAGCTGTTCGAGTCAGCGCGGGCGATGAACCCCTATCACCGCGACGTGCTGTACAACCTGTCGCGCCTGTACCTGCTCGACAGCGCGTACACCAAGGGCCTTCCGTTGGCCCGCCAGCTCGTCACGGTCGATCCGTCGAACCCGGATAACTACCAGCTGATCGCGATCGCGTACGCGAGCATGAAGAAGGAGTACGACGCGAAGCTGAAGGAAGCCGAGGGTAAGGCCAAGGTGTACGGCCAGCGTGCCAACACGTCGAAGGTCGCCGCGGTGATGAAGGCGAACATCGACTCTGCTGCGAAGATCAATCCGGTCATCAAGGCGTACACGGATTCGTCGGCCGTCACGATCGACTCGGCGCTCAAGTATCAGGCGGTCATGACCAAGCTTCCGGCGAAGGTCGTGTTCACCGAATTCACGCCGACCGATGCGAAGACCACGATCGGTGGCAACGTGACGAACCAGACCGACGCGGCTCGTGCGTTCGCCTTCAAGGTCGAGTTCCTCGACAAGGCTGGCAACGTGGTTTCGTCGCAGGAAATCAGCCTTCCGTCGGTTGCGCCGCACACGGCCGCGGCGTTCAACGCGACTGGAACCGGTGCTGGAATCGTAGCCTTCCGCTACCCGGCGATTCCCTGAAGTAAGCAGTGAAGTATCGGTGGGCCGAAAGCGGCCAAGTCAGCCATTTAGCTTGTTTTCGGCCCACTGATCTCCTACATTGCATGAGCTAAGGCCGATCGCAGCACGCGACGTTTTTGTCGCCGAAATACCAAGGTCGGTTTGCTCAGTTCGTCATTTTGGGGGAGATCGCTCCAGTGGTCTCCCCTATTGCAATGGTGGGTGAATGGTTCGCGTCAAAGGGGTCCAGGACGGGAGTATTGCGGAGGAGTTAGGGATCGTGGCGGGGACCGAGTTGCTCACGGTCAACGGTCGCGATCTCGCCGATTTTCTCGACTGGGAATTCCTGACTGCCGACGACGAACTGGTCATCGAAGCGCGCCTCCCCGATGGTGAGGCCGTCGTTTACGAGATCGAGCGACCGGAAGGGGAATCGATGGGCGTGGAGTTGGAGCCGCCCACAATCCGCCGGTGCGCCAATCGCTGCGAGTTCTGCTTCATCGAGGGTCTGCCCAAAGGACTCCGAAAGCCCCTCTATGTGCGCGATGACGATTATCGTCTGTCATTCGCCTACGGTAATTTCGCGACGCTCTCGAACATGAAAGAGCGCGATATCGCGCGAATTCTCGAGTATCGCCTGTCGCCCTTGTACATCTCGGTGCACGCGACTCCGTGGGAAGCCCGCAAGGTCCTGCTCAACAACCCGCGCGTGCCGAATATCGTCGAGCAACTCACGCGGCTCGCCGAGGGCGGAATTCAGTTCCACGGACAGATGGTCATCGTCCCGGGGTTGAACGATGGCGACGTACTCGAGGAGTCGTTCACGGACCTGTGGAACCTTGGCGATGCGTGTCTGTCGGTCGCAATCGTTCCCGTTGGCCTGACGCAGTTCTCGCATCTGTACACGGGCAAATCGATGGACCGTGACAACGCGCGAACGCTGTTGGACACCGTCGAGCGATGGGCGGCGCGTGCGCGCGAGGAGCGCGGGCATTCGTGGGTGAACGGCTCCGACGAGCTCTATCTGCTCGCCGAGCGTCCACTGCCCGACGCCGAACACTACGAGGACTTCGCCCAGATCGAGAATGGCGTTGGTGCGGTTGCCGCACTGCGCATGCGTGTCCGAGAGGGCCTCGCAACGCTTCCACGCCTCGAGGGACGCCGCATTGGCGTCGTGACGGGCGTTTCCATGGCTGGCCTCATGCCCGAACTGCTCGAGCAGCTCAAAGAGGCAACTGGTGCGTCGTTCGAGTTGATCGTGACCGAGAACTCACTCTTTGGTCCGACGACAACAACGGCTGGTTTGCTGGTCGGTGCCGACATTCGTCGTGCGCTGGCCGATCGCCACGATCTCGATCTCGCGCTGATACCGGCCGAGTGCATCAACGACCACGGTGTGTTCCTCGACGACGAGCCGTTCATCACGGTGCGCGAAGAGATGACCATGCCTGTATATCCATCCTACGATTTCATCGACGTGCTCGTGCATGAAGGTGAGCCACGCGTTGCCGAGGCAGCCGCATGAGCATTCCAGTTGTTGCACTGATAGGCCGACCGAATGTCGGGAAATCAGCGTTGTTCAATCGCATCGTCGGTGACGACAGCGCCATCGTCTCGGAAGAGGCGGGAACGACGCGCGATCGTCACTTTGCGGAGACCGATTGGGCGGGGCAGTCGTTCTGGCTCGTCGACACCGGCGGCATTGCCGACGATCCGCATACGCCAATGGACGTCGAGATTCGCCGCCAGGTGGACGAGGCGATGGGCGAAGCCGATTTCCTCGTGCTCGTCGTCGACGCAAAGGTCGGACTGCATCCGAGCGACTATCACGTCGCCGAATTGCTGCGTAATTCGCGCAAGCCGTGGATGATCGCGGCGAACAAGGTCGACGATCCGCGCTCGAC
Organism: Leucogemmata humicola; assembly: GCF_055379415.1. Classification (NCBI taxonomy): domain Bacteria; kingdom Pseudomonadati; phylum Gemmatimonadota; class Gemmatimonadia; order Gemmatimonadales; family Gemmatimonadaceae; genus Leucogemmata; species Leucogemmata humicola. The sequence goes on along the minus strand of NZ_AP040875.1, from coordinate 3,256,648 downwards.
GGACTACTACGAGTTCTACGCGCTTGGCGTCGACGAAGTTTTCCCGGTTTCGGCGATCAATGGTAAGGGCTCAGGCGACATGCTCGACGCGTTGATCGCTCGACTGCCGGCCGCTGAGCCAGAGAAGGAAGCCGCGCTCCGCGTTGCCGTGATTGGCAAGCCGAACGTCGGCAAGTCGTCGTTCGTCAACAAGCTGCTCGGGCAGAACCGGCTCGTGGTGTCGGAGATCGCGGGCACGACGCGCGACTCGATCGATACGCCAATGCGGTACCATGATCGCCAGATCATCTTCGTGGACACGGCAGGTCTTCGTCGACAGAGCAAGATCGACGACGGCATCGAGTTTTACTCGTCGCTCCGTACGCGCCGCGCAATCGAGCGTGCCGATATCTGCATTCTCATGGTCGACGCGACCGAAGGCGAGATCCAGAATCAGGATCTCAAGATCGCCGCGTTGGCGTGGGAAGCAGGTCGTGGGTTGATCATGATCGTCAACAAGTGGGATTTGGCAGAGAAGGACGACAAAGCGACGGCGAAGTACGAGAAGAAAGCCGGTGAAAAGGCGCCGTTTCTGAAGTTCGTTCCGTTTCTGTTCACGTCGGCGCTCACGGGCCAGCGCGTCAGTCGTGTGCTCGATGTGCTTCTGCAGGTCGAAGCCGAACGCTCGAAGCGGATCACGACGTCCGAAGTGAACCAGAAGCTTGGCGAGTTGTTGGCGCGCCTTCAGCCGCCGCAGGCAGCTGGGCGCGAGATCAAGCTCAATTACGCCACGCAGGTGGAGACGAGTCCGCCGACCATCGCCGTATTTGGCAACGCGCCGGATCTCGTGGAAGAGCACTACGTGCGCTACCTCCACAATGGGTTCCGTGGTTTCTGGGGTTTCACGGGAAATCCGCTCCGCATTCTGATGAGGCGCAAAGCGGGATGACCGAAGCGATGAGCGAAGTGACCGCGATGCCCTTGGTCGCCGCGATCGTCGCCTCGTATCTGCTCGGATCAATTCCGGCGGCGTTCATCGCCGGCCGGCTGAAGGGCGTCGACCTGCGCAAGCATGGCTCCGGCAACCTTGGCGCCACCAACGTCATTCGCGTGCTTGGCGCCAAGATCGGTATCGCCGTGTTCGCGTTCGACATGGCGAAGGGCGCTGTGCCCGTGTTGCTTGCGCAACATTTGCTTCCGCCGTCGGCGTGGCCGTGGGGCAGCGTTACGATTGCCGCGATCATGTGTGGCATCGCCGCAATCATTGGTCACGTTCGACCGATCTATTTAAAGTTTGGTAAAGGCGGAAAAGGCGTAGCGACTGCCGCTGGCGTGTTCATCGCCCTGGCGCCGCTTCAAACGCTACTCGCGCTAGTCGTGTTCGCGGTCGTGTTGCTCACGAGCGGCTTCGTGTCGCTCGGCTCGTTGACGAGCGCGCTGGCCCTGCCGGTGCTATTGGCGCTGACGGTCGGGCTTCATTCGCCAATATTCATCATGAGCGCGCTCGTGGCGGTGTTCGTGTTCTGGACGCATCGCGCGAACATTACTCGTCTGCGGAATGGCGAAGAGCATCGCTTTGGTAAGCGCCGTCTGTCGGCGACCTGGACCGCATCGCTGGCCATAGGCCTCATCGTCATTCTCGCGATCTTCTTCGCAACGAGGGTCGCGTAAAATGCGATGCGCGGTCGTTGGCGCAGGGGCATGGGGTACTGCACTCGCCGATCTGCTCGCGATCAATGGGCACGACACGCTCGTGTGGGCGTTGGAGCCCGACGTCGCTGAGTCGATCAACACGGCGCACGAGAACCGCCGCTTTCTCGCCGGATTTGCGATCTCTAATCGACTACGATCGACGAACTCGCACGGAGAAGCAGTCCGCGGCGCGGCGCTCGTCGTTTTTGCTACACCGTCGGCGCACCTTCGCCGCGTCGTCATGGAGTGCGCGCCGTTTCTCGAACGCGATGCCATCCTTGTCGTTGCCACGAAAGGCATTGAACAGGAGACGCTATCGCTCATGACCGAGGTCGTTGCGGGTGCGGCGCCGAGTCATGACGTCGTTGGGATCTCGGGGCCGAGCTTCGCGGCGGAGGTCGTGGCAAAACAGCCAACGGCTGTCGTTGCGGCATCGATCAATCAGCGAGCGGCGCTCGTCACGCAACTCGCATTCAGCAATACGACCTTCCGCGTCTACACGCACGACGATGTTCCGGGCGTCGAGCTTGGTGGTTCACTCAAGAACGTGATGGCCGTCGCAACAGGCGTCGTCGAGGGCGTTGGACTTGGCCACAACACGCGCGCAGCGCTCATTACGCGCGGATTGCATGAGATGACACGACTCGGTGTCGCCGTCGGTGCGCACGCATCGACGTTCGCGGGGCTCGCTGGACTCGGCGATCTCGTGCTGACGTGCACCGGCGGGTTGAGTCGCAATCGCGCAATCGGCATCGAGATCGGCAAGGGCGCGACGCTCGAACGCGCGCTCGAGGGAAAGGAGACGGTCGCTGAAGGCGTGGTCACCGCGGCGAGCGCGCGTGCGCTCGCGCATCGCCATGGCGTCGCCATGCCGATTGTAGAGATGGTCAACCGTGTTTTGTTCGAGGGTCACGTGGCTCGGACCGCCGTGTCCGAGTTGATGACTCGCGAGCTACGATCGGAGCAAGACCCGTGAGCCCAGCATCCGACCCAGTTCAAGAATTCTTCTCGATCGGCGAAGTCTGCGATCTCACCGGATTGAAGCCGCATGTGCTTCGGTATTGGGAGAGCCAGTTTCGCTTTCTGAGTCCGGCGAAAAACCGCTCGGGAAATCGCGTGTATCAGCGCCGTGAAGTCGACCTGATCATGCTCGTGAAGCATTTGTTGTACGATGAGAAGTACACCATCGAAGGTGCGCGTCAGAAAGTCGACGAGCATCGCAAGGGCGGTGATCTCAAGGTTGTCGCGCGTGGCGCGCTCGCTGTGCAGTCGCTGGAGTCGCTCGAATCCGATCTCAAGGAGCTCGTGGGACTTCTTGGCGCAAACAATCTGGCCGACTGACGCGATGCGCTTGCTAGTTACCAACGACGACGGCATCCTCGCACACGGCATCGAGTGTCTCGTCAAGGCAGCGAGTCCGCTGGGCGAAGTGACGGTTGTTGCCCCCGATCGTGAGCAGAGCGCAACGAGCCATTCGCTCACCCTGCATCATCCTGTGCGTCCGGTGTCGCGCGGCGAACGACGCTGGCAGGTTGATGGTACGCCAACCGACTGCGTGATGCTCGCGCTCGAGGCGCTGATGGACGGACGGCCCGACTTTGTGCTGAGCGGTGTCAATCACGGGCAGAACATGGGCGAAGACGTGCTGTACTCAGGCACCGTTGCGGCGGCAATGGAGGGCTTGGCGCTTGGTATTCCGTCGATCGCGATTTCGTTCGCGGCGCGCGGCGATGTACGCAGCGACGTCGACAACCTGAACGAGCAGGTGAAGGTTCTCACGCCGCTACTGAAGCACCTCACGTCGCTGCCGAGTTTTCCAGCGGACACGTTGTTCAACGTGAACCTTCCGCCGGTGTCGGCCAGTGAAGTGAAGGGGGTACGATTGACGCGACTTGGGCGGCGGGTGTACTCGAAGTCCGTTGCACCGATGAAGGACCCGTGGGGCCGTCAGATTTATTGGATTGGCGGCGGCGAGATGAGTTGGACGGGGGAGCCGGATTCGGATTTTCGCGCAATCGACGAGCGGTACGTGTCCGTGACGCCGCTCAAGCTCGATCTGACGCACCATGACGTACTTCAGGGGGCAGAGACGTGGTGGCGCGACCTGTAGAAGAATTTCGCGGCGCACGAGAGCGACTGGTCGAGACCTTGCAGCAGAAGGGTATTCGCGACCTCGCCGTGCTGCGCGCCATCGAGATGACGCCGAGGCACACGTTCGTGCCCACGGGGCTGCGGCATCGCGCATATGAGGACTCGTCGTTGCCGATTGGCAGCGGCCAGACCATTTCGCAGCCGTTCGTGCACGCGCGGTACCTCGAACTGCTCAAGCTCACGGGGAAGGAGCGCGTGCTCGAGATCGGAACGGGTTCCGGATATCAAACCGTGCTGCTCGCGCATCTCGTGGCGCAGGTGTTCTCGATCGAGCGTATTCCCGCGATCATGCAGATGGCGCGCGAGGCCATTCAGCGCGAGGGCGTTCGCAACGTGTCACTGCTCCTCGGCGACGGAACGGTTGGCTGGCGCGAGTACGCGCCGTACGATGCGATCCTCGTCGGTGCCGGTGCGCCGTCGGTCCCTCAGCCGCTCCTCGAGCAGTTGGCCGAAGGCGGGCGACTTCTAGTGCCGGTGGGAGATCGCAACGAGCAGAAGCTCGTCGTCGCCCAACGAAAGGGCGACAAGTTCGAGATGCAGGAGGTTGCGCCGGTGCGTTTCGTTCCGCTCGTCGGTTCACACGGCTGGAGCGCTGGCGACGGCCAGTAATGCGCATTCACGTCGTCGTGCGCGGTCGCGTGCAGGGCGTCGGCTTTCGTTGGTTCGTCCGCGAAGCGGCGCGTGCGCTCGACCTCGCGGGATGGGTGCGCAATCGGCCTGACGGCGCCGTGGAAGTCGAAGCCGACGGCAGTGAATCAGCGATCGAATCTCTTCGCGCGGCGCTGGAGACGGGACCTGAAGGCGCGGTCGTTTCGGCGCTTGATGATCAGGGCGTGACGAGCGAGCTTCTCGCTCGACCGTTCACCATCCTGAGGTAGCGACGTGCCTGACTCTCGAATCAGCGACGATGTACGACGGCGGTTGCAGACTCTGATTCGGGACATTCCGGACTACCCAAAGCCCGGCATCTTGTTCAAGGACATCACGCCGCTGCTTGCCGAACCCGAGGCTTTCAGTGCGGCCACAGAGGCGATGGCTGCGCCGTTCACGGACGCGGAAATCAGTCACGTCGTAGCGATCGAAAGCCGGGGCTTCATCCTAGGTGGTCCGGTGGCGCAGCGGCTTGGCGCCGGGTTCATTCCCGTGAGAAAGCCGGGTAAACTGCCAGCGGTCACGCGACGTGAGACGTATGACCTCGAGTACGGCACCGATTCACTCGAAATTCACGCCGACGCGTGGGCGCCTCCTGCTCGTGTGTTGATCGTGGACGACGTCCTGGCGACCGGCGGTACTGCCGACGCCACACGTCGGTTGGTCGAATCGCTTGGTGCGCAGGTCGTTGGATTCTCCTTCCTCATGTCGCTGAGCTTTCTCCCTGGTGTGGCGAGGCTCGGCAGCCACAACGTCGCGTCGGTGATGACTTACTGAATGCGGGCGATTCACAAAAATCTCACGTTCCAGGTTCTCGTCGCGATCGCGCTGGGTATTGCGCTTGGTATCGCGGCGCCCGACGTCGCGCGCAAGATGAAGCCCATCGGCGACACGTTCGTGAACCTGGTCAAGATGGTCATCGCGCCGGTCGTGTTTCTCACGATCGTGCTCGGAATCGCGAACATGCACGATCTCAAGAAGGTTGGGCGCGTTGGTGGAAAGGCGTTGCTCTACTTCGAGATCGTGACGACGTTCGCGCTTGTCATTGGGCTCGTCGTCGTGAACCTGATGAAACCCGGCGCCGGTCTCGCCGTGGCGACGCTCGCGAAGCCTGACATCAGCGCGTATGTCACGCAGGGGAAGGCGCTGACGTTCGTCGATTTCATCACGCACGTCGTGCCGTCGAGCATGGCCGATGCGTTCGTGCGCGGTGACATGCTGCAGGTGGTATTCATCGCGGTGTTGTTCGGCTCCGGCCTGGCGATGCTCGGAGAATCAGGGAAGCCGCTCACGATCGTGTTCGATGCATTGTCGCGCGTGTTCTTCCGAATCGTGGCGATCATCATGGTCGTTGCGCCGATCGGCGCGTTCGGCGCGATGGCGTACACCATCGGCAACTTCGGGGTCGCTGCACTGCTGCCGCTCGGCCGCCTGATGCTTGCCGTATACACGACGATGGCGCTGTTCATTTTCATCGTGCTGAATCTCGTGCTGCGGATGTACGGCTTCAGCCTCTGGCAATACCTGTCGTTCATCCGAGAGGAGATTCTCATCGTCCTCGGCACATCGTCGTCGGAAGCTGCGCTGCCGAGGATGCTGGCGAAGATGGAGCGCTATGGTTGCGCGAAGCCAGTCGTTGGCCTCGTGATTCCGGCCGGCTACTCGTTCAATCTCGACGGGACATCGATCTACCTGTCGATGGCGTCGATCTTCATCGCGCAGGCGTTCGGCGTACACATGAGCGTGACGCAACAGCTGGAGCTACTCGGTGTGCTCATGTTGACGTCGAAGGGAGCGGCCGGCGTGACCGGCTCCGGGTTCATTGTGCTCGCGAGCACGCTCTCGGCGCTCCAGATCGTGCCGATCGAGGGAATTGCGCTGGTGTTGGGCGTTGATCGATTCATGAGTGAGGCGCGGTCGATCACGAACCTCATTGGCAACGGCGCGGCGACGCTCGTCGTGGCGCGAAGCGAAGGCGCGTTCGACGACCGGCAGCGAGTTCGCGCCATCGACGAACTACGCGAAGAGCGCCGCGCCGCGAGAGCCTAGTCAGGTCATTCCGAGTCTCGCGGCGAGCGCATCGCGTCGCGATCGACTCACGCGAAGCCGAGTGCCGTCGCGGAGCTGAACGTCGTACTCGCCGCCCGATCCGCGGTGCAGGGTATCGACACGGTCTAACCGCACGATCGTCGATCGATGAATGCGCGCAAACTGCTCGGGGTCGAGTCGGTCCTCGAGCGCTTGCATCGCTTCGCGAATCAGGTGCTTTCTACCTGCCGCGACGACTTCGGCGTACGGTCCACTCGATATGATGTAATCGATCTGCGACACCGGCAGGAACTTGACCTTGCCGCGCGATTCGATTGGAATGCGATCGACGAAGTGCGTTGGCGCCGCCGTCGCTTCTGACGGCGTTGGCGCCGGTTGTCGGGCAGGCTCACCGCGCAGGACCGATAGCAGTTGCTCGTGGAGACGACCGGTATCTTCGAGCGCGGTGAGTCGACGCGCGCGACGCAGCGCCTGCTCGAAGCGTTCGTCGTCGAAAGGCTTCACGAGATAGTCGAGCGCCGCGAGGTCGAACGCTTGCAACGCGTGCTGGTCGAATGCCGTGACGAAGATCGTCGCCGGCATCGCTGCCGGGCCGATCGTTCGAACCACATCGAGTCCAGTCATTCCAGGCATCTGCACGTCGAGGAACACGAGGTCGGGCGACAGCCGCTTGATCGCGTCGACCGCGGCCGTGCCGGTATCGGCGGTTCCGAGGATGGCGACGTTTTCTTCGTGTGCGAGCAGATCGATGATGCGTTGACGCGCGAGTGGCTCGTCGTCGACGATCAACACGCCGAGTGTTGGTGTGCTACTCACTTCGTTGTCCCAGCGGAGCGGTAGGGCAGCGTCACCTCGGCGATCGTTCCGCCGCCGGGGGCAGCGCGCAGTGAGAAGTGCTGCTTCTCTCCATAAAGTTGCGACAGGCGCGCCGTCGTGTTGCGAAGCCCAAGGCCGTCGACGTTTGGTGTTGCCGGGCCGGGGCCGTTGTCGCGAACGCTGAGTACGACGCTGCCATTCGATCTGCGCGCCGTGATGTCGACGCGACCGGGTCCCTCGATCGCCGTCACGCCATGCTTGAGCGCATTCTCAACGAGTGGTTGAAGCACGAGGTTGGGGACGAGCGCATCGCGAACATCGTCGTCGATCTTCTGCGTCACGTCGAGCCGGCCTTGGAACCTCACTTCCATGATGTCGAGATAGCGCCCGAGCAGCTCGAGCTCGCGATCGAGCGAGACTTCCTGTTCACTGGTCTGTTCGAGCGTGTGTCGGAGGAGATCGCTTAGTCGGGCGATCATTCGACGAACGCCGCGCGGATCGCGCTCGACGAGGCTCGAGATCGCGTGCAGCGTGTTGAACAGAAAGTGCGGATTGAGTTGCGTTCGCAGCACCGCGAGTTGCGCTTCGGCGAGTCGGGCCTGCAACAGGGCGGCCTCGGCCCTGAGCGCCTGCGTCTCTTCGAGCCGTAACTGGTAGCGCAGGAAGTAGTTGCGAGCCAGTGCCGCGCCGAGCACGGCAAAGTACACCATCAGGTCGTCGAGAAACTCGAAGCGAATGATGTTGCTATAGCCGCCGGCGCGTGGCGGCCGGCCAGGGAAGGGCGGCAGCAAATGGATGCGCGCCTGCAACAACGTCGTGTCCACCGCAATGGCGATGAGTACGCCAAAGCCGACGAACACGAGAATTCTGACAGCCTGATTGTCGGTCTCGCGGCTGAGCCGGTTGACGACCCATGCGATCGGGATCGTGAGCGCCGCCCAGATGGAATACTCGATGAACGCCAGCGAAATGAGCGCCGACGAGACTTCCGGACGCTCGGGCAGCCGCGGGTCGAGAAGACGACCTGTAGCCGTGAGCGCTGCGAGGAAGGCCCAGAACACCAGAATCCCCAGCACTTCGCCCGGGCGAAGTCTGAAGCGGTCTCTGGCGTGCCGTTCGTGCTCGATTTCCGGCATTTCGTGACGCGTGCGTGCAGTTGGTGACACAGCGTGGATGGAACTCTTCGCGTCAGCGTCTAATGAGCAAGACACGAGGAGGCCGTGATATGAACAAGATCAAGTTTACCGCCACGACCGTCGCGGTTGCTATGCTGGCTGGAACAACGTGGTTCTATCGCCGGGCAGATGGAAAGGAGACACCCGCCTATCGCACGGCCCCCGTGACGCGCGGAACGCTGACGTCCACGGTGTCGGCCACCGGTGCGCTGAGCGCCGTGCGCACCGTGCAAGTCGGCACGCAGGTGTCGGGACAGGTCGCCAAGATCTACGTCGATTTCAACGACAAGGTGAAAAAGGGTCAGCTCCTGGCGACGATCGACCCGACGCTGCAGCAGCAGGCCGTCCAGGACGCGCAGGCGCAGCTCGAACGCGCCCAGGCTCAGTTGAGCCTCGCCCAGGACGACTATACACGAAACAAGCAGCTCTTCGACGCTCGCGTGATCACGGCGAGCGAGTTTGCGACGTCGCAATCGAACTTTGGTGTGCAGCAGGCAACAATCAAGAGCGCGCAGATCGCACTCGATCGCGCGAAGCAGAATCTCTCATATACATCGATCTTTGCGCCGATCGACGGCGTGATCGTCGAACGTAACGTCGACGTCGGTCAGACCGTGGCGGCGAGTCTTTCGGCGCCGCAGCTCTTTCTGATCGCGAACGATCTGTCGGAAATGCAGATCCTCGCGTCGGTCGACGAGAGCGACATTGGCCTGATCAAGGACGGAGCGCCGGCACAATTCACGGTGCAGTCGTATCCGAGCGAACACTTCGATGGCAAAGTGCAGCAGGTGCGCTTGCAGTCGACGACGACCGACAACGTCGTGAGCTACACGGCGGTGGTCAGCGTCGACAACCCGACTGGTAAGCTGCTCCCCGGAATGACGGCGACGGTGAATTTCGTCACGGGTTCGGCGGACAACGTGCTCACGGTTCCGAACGCGGCGCTACGCATCAAGGCAACGCCGCAGATGCTCGAGCAGGCTGGCGCATCGACGAAGTCTGATTCGACGCGCACCAAACCGGATTCGGCAACGCGCGCTCGATTTGCGGCGGCGAGAGCGGCTGGCGGTCAGGGTGGACGAGGCGACTCGACGCGCACGGGTGGAGCGAAGCCCGCGATGGCAACACTCTGGTATATAGACGCACAGGGGGCGCTTCATCAGACACGCGTTCGCACCGGACGCACCGACGGTCAGAAAACGCAGATCGACGGGAAGGGAATTGAAGAGGGCATGCAGGTCATCACGAACGTGACCGACGGCACGACTGGCGCCGCCGCGACTGCGGCGACGAGTAGTAGCAACCCGTTCCAGCCGGCGCGCCCAGGCGGCGCTGCCCGCCGACCGGGCGGCTTGTAACCGGAGACCGAACCATGTCACAGGACAACGCAGTCATCCAGATCTCGGGTGTGAAAAAGGTCTACACGATGGGCTCGAACAAAGTGTTCGCGCTGCGGGGAATCGACCTCACCGTCGAGCCGGGCGAACTGATCGCGGTCATGGGCACGTCGGGTTCCGGCAAGTCGACGCTCATGAACATTCTCGGATGTCTCGACGTGCCGACCGAGGGCACGTACGTGCTCGATGGAACGCGCGTCAATGGCCTCAGCAAGAATCAACTGGCCGATCTGAGAAATCAAAAGCTCGGCTTCATTTTTCAGGGTTTCAATCTTCTCGCACGCACCACCGCGCTCGATAATGTCGAACTACCATTGCTGTACGATCGCAGTGGCCGAAAGCTCGATACTAGGGCACTCGCTACCGAATCGTTGAGGCGGGTGGGCCTCGGCGAGCGGCTGGACCACCAGCCGAGTGAGTTGTCCGGCGGACAGCAGCAGCGCGTGGCAATCGCCCGTGCGCTCGTAACACAGCCACGGCTGCTGCTGGCCGACGAGCCGACGGGAAATCTCGACAGTCGAACGACGGTGGAAGTGATGGCGCTCTTCCAGGAGCTCAACGATCAGGGCATCACCGTCGTGGTCGTGACACACGAGCCAGAAGTTGCGCAGTACGCCAAGCGCATCGTTGAGGTGCGCGACGGCCACATCGTACGCGATCACCCGGTGATTGGACGCCGCCGCGCGATCGACGACCTGAAAGAACTGGACGATGAACAGGCTGCGGACTCCGCAGCCATGCTCGAGGAGGTTGCATGAAACAGTCAACGTTGTTGCGCATTGCCTCGACCAGCATTCTGAAGAACAAGATGCGCACGCTCCTCACGATGCTCGGCATCGTGATCGGCGTGGGCGCGGTGATCGTCATGGTGGCGATCGGCAACGGCGCGCAAACGCAGATTTCGTCGCAGATCAACGCGCTCGGGACGAACTTGATCATCGTCATGCCGGGGGCGGGCACACCCGGTGGCGTGAATCAGGGCGCCGGCACGTTCAACAAACTGACGGTTGCCGACGCCGACAAGCTCAAGCAACAGGGGACGTTGTTCAATGCCGTGTCGCCAGTCGTGTCGACGCGCACGCAAGTCATCGCGGGCGGCGCGAACTGGCGCACGAGCATCAACGGCGTGTCCACTGACTACACTGATATTCGCAATTGGAACACGAGCGCTGGCGCATTCTTCACGACCGAAGACGTTCGCTCGGCGCGCAAGGTTGCGGTGCTCGGTGCGACCGTGGTGAAAAACCTCTTTCCGAATTCCGATCCCGTCGGATCACAGATTCAGATTGGCAAGGCACCGTTCACGGTCCTGGGTGTGCTGGATGCGAAGGGGCAGAACGGTGGTGGTCAGGACCAGGACGACGTTGTGCTCGTTCCGTACACAACCGCGCAGACGCGGTTGAGCGGCAACGTGCGCATCGGACAGATCCTCGTGAGCACGACATCGGCGGATGACATGACCGCCGCACAGGATGAGGTGTCGACGATCATGCGCGACGCGCACCGCCTCGACGGTGCCGACGACGACTTCACCGTACGCAATCAGACGGAGATCGCCGCGGCGATGACGAGTACCACGCGTGTGATGTCTGGACTGCTCGCCGCAATTGCATCGATCTCGCTGGTCGTCGGCGGCATTGGCATCATGAACATCATGCTCGTGTCGGTGACAGAACGCACGCGTGAGATCGGGATTCGCATGGCGATTGGCGCGCGCGGCTCGGACGTGCTCACACAGTTCCTCGTCGAGAGTATCGTGATGAGCCTGTTGGGCGGGATCGTTGGCCTTGCCGTTGGCTACGGCGGCGCGGCCGTTTTGGGGCACGTCACGGGCTGGGCCACGTCGACACCTGCGTCGGCTGTGGCGATCGCGCTCGGATTCTCTGGAGCGGTCGGAATGTTCTTTGGGTTCTATCCGGCACGCAAAGCCGCCGGCCTCAATCCGATTCAGGCACTCCGCTACGAGTGACCTTGCAGTCATAGAAACACAGGAGTCATACGATGTCGTTCATACGCCACACGCTCGTCGCGGCGGTCGGTCTCGCCGCGGCGAGCCCCATCTTCGCGCAGCAGCCGAAATCGATCACCTTCGACGATGCGATCGCAATCGCACTCAAACAAAACATCGCCGTCCGTCAGGCACAGAACGCCGCGGCGCTCGGTGACGCCACGGTACAGCAACAGAGGATGCAACTCCTCCCGGATCTGAAGCTGAGCGTCAGCGGATCCGACAACGTTGGCCGGAATTTCAGTCAGAGCGACGGCGCGATCGTCAATCAGCAAACGCAAGCGCTGAGCAGCGGGTTATCAACGAGCCTCACGTTGTTCGATGGCGGCAAGACTGCGTCGTCGATTCGGTCGGCGCAGGCGAGTCAGCAGGCGAACTCGCAAGACCTCACGCGCGCGCGGCAAACCGCGGTGTTCACCGTCGCCTCCGATTTCGTTGCGCTGACGAACCAGCGCGAACAGCTCAGAGTCCAGCAGGAGAATCTTGCGGCGCAACAGGCGCAGCAGGACGTCATTCAGAAGTTCGTCGATGCAGGGTCGCGGCCCGTCGCCGATCTGTATCAACAGCAGGCGACGGTTGCTGGGGCGAAGCTCGCGATCGCGCAGGCAAACCGCGCAGTCGAATTGGCGAAGGTCGATCTGATCCAGGCGCTGCAACTCGATCCGTCTGGTACCTTCGAGTTCGTCGCTCCGAGTATGACTGCCGTGGACAGCTCCCAGGCGGCGAGCTTGGACACTCTGATGGCGCGTGCCTACGCGAATCGCGCTGATCTCGATGCTCAGTCGTCGCGCGTCGACGCAGCGACCCAGGATGTGAAAGCCGCGAAGGCCGCACGTCTGCCGTCGATCGCACTGACGGGAAGCTACAGCAGCGCGTACAGCAGTGCGGGTGACATCGGCTTCGCCGACCAGCTCGATCAACGTCGCGGTGGATCGATTGGCGTCGGAGTTTCGATTCCGTTGTTCGATCGTGGGTCGGCGAGCTTGGCGCAGCAGCGCGCACAGCTGACGGCCGACAACGAGCGCTTGTCGCTCGACGCGACGCGGCAGGGAATCGCGCTCGAAGTACGACGCGCGTACCTCGATCAATCGTCAGCGCGCGAACAACTCGCCGCGGCGGAGGCACAGCAGACGGCGGGGGCGCAGGCAGTCGACGTCGTGGAGAAGCGCTACCAGGCTGGGGCGGCTACGCTCCTGGAAGTCACGCAGGCGCGCGCCACCCAGGTTCAGGCGACGAGCGCCGTCATCACCGCTCGCTACAACCTTCTGCTCCAACACACAGCGTTGGCCTACTACACCGGTGATTTGGATCCAGCCGCTCCGCGTCTCTAGGGAACGCGCTCGATGAAAATCGAGACCGATCCGTTCAGCGTGCCATTGGTCACGACGAGGTCCAGGGCGCCGTCCCCGTTGAGATCTCCCGTGACGATCGCGCGCGGACTCTCTCCGACGAAGAAGGTGCGACGGCCTTGGAATGTGCCATTGCCATTGCCAATGAATTCCGAAGCTTCACGAGAACTGTAATTGACTGTGATGATGTCGAGCTTTCCATCGCCGTTCAGGTCGCCGATGGTAATCGCTGACGGCAAGTTCCCGGTTTCGAGCAATGTCTGCGGCTGAAATGTCCCGTCGCCATTTCCAATCAGCACGGATACTCTGTTCGACACGCGATTGGAAACTGCGAGATCGGGAATGCCATCGCCGTTCAGATCACCGATCGCCACGCCGCTTGGCCCCGTTCCGACGGTGAACTCGCGCTCGGGCTGAAAAGTCGCGTTGCCGCTGCCCAGCCACACCGAAACATGACCGGTGGTGGAGTCGGTGACGACGAGATCGGAGATTCCGTCGCGATTCAGATCGGCGATGGCCAGGGCAGTGTGCTTTCCGCCATCGCTTGCCTGCAGGAGTTGTTGCGGCAAGAACAACCCTCCGCCGTCATTGAGAAGAAGGGAGACGGTCGCCTCCGCGTTTGCCACCACGATGTCGAGGAATCCGTTGCCATCGATGTCGGTAAGCGAGATGGCGCGTGCGCTTCCAACTCCGTATGTCACTTGGTCGCCAAACGTGCCGTCGCCTCGACCGAATCGGACTGATACGGTTCGGTCGACTTCGTTCGCCACCGCCATGTCGAGAATGCCGTCGCCATTGAGATCGCCAACCGCCACAGCGATCGGATGCCGCCCAGCTGGATAGGTCTGTGGCGCTCGGAACGTCCCGTCGCCGTTGCCCATGTCTACGGAGACAGTGTTCGAGCCCAGGTTCGTCGAGACGATGTCGAGTTTTCCGTCGCGATTCAGGTCTGCGACGACCACGCCGGACGCCGTGTCGCGTGACGAGAGTGTCGTCGCCGGGAAGAAGTTGCCCTGGCTCGGCGTCGTCGCGACTCGGTAGCGTGCGACGCGCGCAGTCGGACATGAAAGGGCGGTGGTGATTGATACTTCGACAACTTCGCCGGCGAAGAACGTCTTCGTTGGCGTACGAATCAACGTGGTGCCGTTGCCGCTGTAGTTCTGTCCAAGGAAGGCCTGTCCACTCTGCGAACCTCGAACGGGGAACGTGATCGGCGTCGCGCCGTTCACAATTCCGCTGAAGGTTGCCTGAAAATCGGTGGTGCGTGTGATGAAGCTTCCGCCGGGTGCATACGGATTCGGCGTGAGTGAGAGAGCGGTCGTCGCCGCGTTCACCAGGTAGGCAGTTGGAAGGCTGGCCGGCCCGGCAGTGCGCACGGCGCAGACGTAGCGCGTCGCCGGCACGCCAGGCACTGTTCCGCCCGGGAGAACCGTGACTGTTGTTGCGTGTAGTGACAACGCTCGGAGACGAACGGCCGTCGAGGCGAGCACGGTTTGTTCTTCCAAACTCTGTGTGATTCGCGTCTCGGAGTCATCGAGCGCGAGCATCATCACCGAAATCGTGGTGGGATCCGCCGCCGGGTTGGACTGTTTTGGAATCCGAAACGCGAAGCTCACAAGCCCGTCGAAGTCGTTCGGCCCCGGCGAGGCGTCCAGCGTGCGCGTCGTCACGGATCCGATCTTTCTGGTGATGAACCCGTATGGGAAAATGTTCGTCACCGCCGGCGGGAGCACGATGCCGTTGAGGTCTGCCTCGGTGAACGCTTGCAGTACGTCCGGCGCTAACGCGACGACAATGCCCGACGCATCGGGAATCACGAGGCTTGTTGGCAGGAGTTGGCGTGCGAGCAGCGGGTTCGCTGGCGACCCTGCCCGCGTGTCGAATACTCGCACGGGCGTATCGAGGATCGTATTCGCGGTTGACACCGCCACAAACGTGAGGTTGTGGCGCGGAGTATCCAACGCCGAGCTGTCGCGGCGCGCGTTGCGCACCAAGTAGGTGGACTCCATGTAGACGGTGCTGTTGTTATGCGTTCCGTCATTAGAGAGTGATGAAGCCCCGTCGACAACCGGCTTGATCTCGATTGTCGCGTCGCCGGGTGAAGTACTCGTCGGCACCGTCAAGTCGTACGACGGCGCCATTCCGTTGGCGTCGGTGCGGGCGTGCGCCGCATGCTTCGCCTCGAGCGCCGCTACAGTCGGCGCTACAAGGACACTAGTCGTCATGTTCGGCGAACCGACGTTGTGGAACGTGACCTCGACGATTCCAACGACGTGCCGCGCCGGCGTGGGAGTCGTCTGCGCATCAGGCGCAACCGCATCGTGTTTGCACGACACCGCAGCGATGACGGCGGCGATCAGGACCGGCGTCCGCAACACTCCGCCAAGCCGTGCCGTTCCATGAATCGACATACCTTCGCCTCCGACTACGTGAGTTGCGAGCAGGATTGGACCAATCGAGGATCGGAAGCCGCGCCTATGACACGGGCACGAGCGCGTCGCTGACGATCAGCAGCACGACGGAGATCGTCGTCGGCGTGTCGTTCGCCGATGCTTGATCCTGAATGCGATAGGAGAACGTGACGGCTCCGTCGAAGGAGGCCGACGTTTGCGCTTTGCGCACGGTGAAACCGTAGGGAAGCACCTGCGTTGCTCCCGCTGGCAGCTTGACGTTCGAGAGGTCGCTCGCGCTGAACGTCTTCAGGGTGCTCGGGTCGAGATCGATCACGCCGCCCGAGTGATCGTCGGCCTCGAGGCCGGTCGGCACGAGTTGCGACGCGATCGATGGGCTCGCGGCGGTGCCGTTGCCCAGGAGGAGCGATCGAACCTCCGTGCGAGCAACGGTGCTCGGCAAGGTGACGGCGATGAACGTGAGGTTTGGCTTTGCGGGGTCGAACACGGTGCTGTCGGGTCGCGTATTGGTCACGCCGTAGGTCGCGCGCATGTATCGCGTCGCCGCGCCATTCGTGGCTGTCGACGTAAACGATCCTTCGGCGATCAGCCCCAAGCGAAGCGCAACGTTGCCCTGGGTAACCGGGGGCGGCGGGACCGTGCGGGCACTTCGCAGCGCCTCGAATTCAGCGACGGTCGATGCCACGATGACGTCAGACGTCATCGCCGATGTTCCGATATCGCGGAAGGTGACCTCGACGACGCCGATGATGCGCCGCGCCGTGACCGGCGTCGTGCCAGTTCCGGTCGGTAGCAACACGCCATTCTTGCTAGAGTCGCAGGCGGCTGACGCGGCTGCCGCGACAAGGAGTGCGCTAACGGCGATTCGAGTACGAGAGATGGCTCCAGCGCGCGCGATCCGTTCGACAGTACGCATCAGTCCACTCCTGCGCAGTGCGTGAGACGCCGCTGAGGGAGCGAACGCCGCGAACGACCGGGATCTAGATCATGGATGCGCGCGAGACGATGGGACGTTTGTCGTAAACTGAATGCTGGGCTCGTGGTGGCCGTTGTCGGCAGGGAGCTCGGCCCGCGGACGCGTCCAGTCCGTTGCGCGTGGCAAGGAGACCGGTTCTCGCTTATCTTCCTATGCTGTTCCGAATGGTCGGGCGCGCCCCTGTAGCTCAGATGGATAGAGCAGCGGTTTCCTAAACCGTTGGCCGCGTGTTCGAGTCACGCCAGGGGCACTCAACAGCTCATCTACCTGCAGAGACATGACAAGCACGCAACCTGAATCCGCTGCCGCGGACCGCGCTCAGACGTTCATCGATTGGACCAGGATCAATAGCCGGGCGCTGACCGCCGGAGCCGCAATCGTCGTCGTGGCGGCGGCTGGATACTGGTTCTACATGCGCTCCAAGCAGATTCAGTCCGCGAACGCCGAAAAGGCGCTCCTGCAGGCAAAGCAGTCGCTGTCGGCCGGCAACCAGGCACTGGCGCAGAGCGATCTTCAGAAGGTCTACACCCGGTACGAATCGACGGGTGCCGGCGTCGAAGCCGCGATGCTCCTGGCGCAGCTGGACTTCGATTCTGGCAAGTTCCAGGACGGCATCAGCCGCCTCGAAAAGGTGGGCGGTTCGAGCGCTGCGTCGGACAACGAGGCGACGATCAAGGGCCTCGAAGGCGACGGTTATGCCCAGATGGGTAAAATGGCTGACGCTGCCAAGGCCTATCAGGGCGCGGCGGACGCGAGCAGCTTCGAGAACGAAAAGGCGTTCAACACGTCGAAGGCAGCCCGGGCATTCCAGGCAGCCGGAGATACCGCCAAAGCGCGCGCGATCTGGACCGGTTTGCTGAACGATCCGAAAGGTCAGACCATGGCCGCGGAAGCTCGCGTCCGACTTGGTGAGCTCGACGCGCAGCCGGCAAAGCGTTAGTTCGGAGTCGGATCCAGGCGACTGAAGTAGCGCTCTAAAACGGACGACACCAAAGGAACATCGAGGCGCCATTTCGCATTGGCGCCTTTTTGTCGCCTCTCAGGATCGGTTCGTATAAGATGTATTATGTAAACTACAGACGAGGAAATCCTGTGGAGAACTTTTCCAGTTCTCCCCACGCCTGTCGAGTCCGCCAGCTGTTGCTAGTTCGAAAGCCGTTGAGGACGAACGACTTGGATCAGATCTCTGAAAGTCGTCCCTCAAAGACCACGCGGGCTTCGCCGCTCAGGCTCGGAAACCAGCGCTCGCCTTCCCGCCGGAGTCGCACTCGCAGGACTCGGCCGGATCTCGTTTCGAGCTCGATGTCGCCAGCAGACTCGTTCCACAGAGTCAGCAAGATCGCCGTGGCCACAGACCCGCTGCCGCACGCCAGCGTTTCGGCTTCGACGCCGCGTTCGTAGGTCCGGATCTTCCAGCGACCATAGCGGTCGCGCGAAACGAAGTTCGCGTTGGCACCTTCACGCAGCTTGGGATGGTGCCTCAGCGGCCGACCGCGACCGACCACATCGATCAGCGCCACGTCGTCGCACAGGATGACCAGGTGCGGGACTCCGACCTTGGCAAATCCAATCCGGCGCTCGCCGTGCTCGAGCGGAAAATCCGAGGCCTCGACGAGGACCTCAGAGACCGGCTGAAGGTCGATCTCTGGTCGCGGGCCGTCCAGCCTTGCCGCAACCAAACCGTTGTCAGTCTCGATCTGGAGGCCCTTGGGCGACCCGATTCCCAGCTCAGTGGCCAGGCGTGTCGTGCACAGGGTCGCGTTGCCGCAGAAGTCGGCCCGGGTTCCGTCGGCGTTGAGGTACGTGAGCCGAATCGCGGCCGAGTCCGACGGTTCGAGGAAGACGATTCCGTCGGCTCCAACCCCGGTGCCGTGCGCGCAAACCTCGCGGATCACGCTGGGTTCAGCGAGGCGTCCGGGTGCCTCCTGTCGGGCGTCCACCATGACGAAGTCGTTGCCCGACCCGCTCATCTTGTAGAAAGGCCGCCCGGTCGGAATCATCCCGTCCCCTTACCTGGTGCTGTCACGCGCGGTTGGTGATACCCAACCATCTCAATCGCCAGACCATCCAGATCGCTTCGCGCATGATGGCCTTGGACATCTTGCTCTGGCCTTCGGTTCGGTCGACGAACACGATTGGAATCTCGACGATCGTGAAACCGTGCTTCCAGGCGCGAAAGCTCATCTCAATCTGAAACGCGTAACCGTTCGACCTAACCTTATCAAAATCAATAGACTGGAGGACTTTTCTGTGAAAACACTTGAAGCCTCCAGTCGCGTCCCACACGGGCAGACCCGTGACGGCTCTGGCGTAGACGTTGGCGAAATAGCTCAGCAAGAGCCGAGAAATTGGCCAGTTTACAACGGTCACTTTACCGCCGCGGTAGCGCGATCCGAGGACGAGGTCGCTCGATGCGGCGGCGCGGAGAAAGTCGGGCAGATGCCCCGGGTCGTGGGAAAAATCGGCATCCATCTCGAAAAGCAGATCGTACTCGCGTTCGAGCCCCCAGCGGAAGCCGGCGATGTAGGCGGTGCCCAGCCCCATCTTTCTCGGCCGCTGTAGGATGTGAACGCGACTGTTCTGCGCGATGATGCCTTCGACGACGGAGGCCGTTCCATCCGGCGATCCGTCGTCGACGACCAGTACCTCGAGGCGTGGATCCTGGCTGAGAACGGTCTCGATCAGGCGCGCGACGTTCTCGCGCTCGTTGTACGTCGGGACAATGACGAGGGCGCGCTCACGCACCGAGGCCTCTCCCTGTTCGGAAGAGGCCTCGGTGCGCGGGACTCGCTCGTCAGCGGACGATGTCGACCCAGCCACCGAAGTTCGTGATGGCAGCGAAGCTACCGTTCGGGCTCATGTAGATCTTGAGAGGGAAATACCCGGTGGCCGTCGAAATCTGGCCGTTCGCAAGGTAGCCGGAATTTATATCACCGGTATAGAAGGTCACCTGGGCCGGGTTGGTGTGCGCGATCCAGATCTGCTTGGAATCCGGGGTAACGGCGATCTTCGATCCGCCCGAGCTCACGCCCAATGCACGCAGCGGCGCGCCAAGATTGTTGATGCTGGCGATACGCACCACGGCGCCCGGCCCGTCGAGCAAATAGAACAGTCCATCCTGACCAATCGTGAAGTCAGTGGCGGTCGCGTTCGTGATGATCTGGCGCTTTACCACTGCATTGCGAATGTCGACTTCGAAAACCACGCCGACGTTCGTCATCGCGTACAGCAGCGAATCTCCTGGCGCGACTCGCGTGCTCGTTACGCCGCCACCGAGGAGGAGCTTCGTGACCTGGTGCGTGGTTCCATCGACGATCGCCAGAGAGCCACTCGACAGCATCACCGCGATGCGGCTGCCGTCGCTGGTCATGTCCGCGGACTGGGCGATGTCGTTGATGTCGAGCGAGTCAACCTTCGTGGCGGTTGCTGGATCGATGAACCAGAGGCGGCTGGTCGTTCCAATGTTGATGGCGACCGCAGGTCCTGTCGATCGAGTCGGTGCCAGCAGGATCGGCACCGCCGTACCCAGGTTGACCGTACCCGTCAGCGTGGTTCCGGTCGCATCGTAGACCTGGACGAGCTGCAATCCCGTGACGCCGACGAGCATGGCGTTCTTCGTGAATGCGACGTCACCCGGAAATGCTCCGAGCTGCAGCGTGTTCGAAATTGAGCTTCCAACGGGGTGGCCAGTGATCGTCACCGACACGCTTGCGCTTGCGGCCCCGGAGGTCGCCGTGATAGAGGCAGTTCCGGCCCCTACTCCAGTGACGAGTCCACCGGTGCTGACCGACGCGACCGCCGCGTTACTGGTCGTGTACGTAACTGCGGCTCCCGTGATGACGTTCGCCGACGCATCCGAAACCTGAGCGCTGAGCTGAACGGTCTGGCCGACCAGGAGCTGCCCTGGTGCCGCGGGCGTCAGCTTGACGGTTGCGGCGGCTCCGAAGGCGGCGGTCGCAGTGAACGTCGCGGTGAACGCGCCACTCGTTGCGACCAGCGTATTTGCGCCGGCACCCGTGCCGAGTCGCCACGAACCAACAGTCGCCACCCCGTCGGCGCCCGAGTTGACTGCGCCGCCGGTGACGACACCACCGCCACTGCCCACCGTAAAGCCGACCAATTGGCCCGCCAGCGGATTGCCGAACTTGTCGACGACTTTCACCGACGGCGCGATCGCGACGTTGGTGTTCACAGCCGCCGTCTGAACGTCACCAGCAACCTTAGTCAGTCCGGCGGCAGCTCCGGCGGCTGCCACGGCGCGGATCGTCACGGGCGTGAGCCCACCGGCAGTTGCCGTTAACGTCTGCAACCCGACGCCAGAACCGAGCGTCCACGTGGTGGTCGCTTGGCCGGATGCGTTCGTGCGGGCTGTTGGACTCGTCACGCTTCCGCCGCCGGTTGCGACGGTGAACGTCACCAGCGTGGTGTCGAGCGGCTCGCCTGCCTTGTTGACCACCGTGACCGTCACAGGCGCAACGGCCGCACCAACGGCCGCACGAAGCGTATCGGTCGCCGTCGTCGAAATGGTGAACGGAATGACGTCCTTCTTGACGGCGACTTCCGTAGTGCCGCCGCAAGCCGCCAGCGCGGCTGCTGCCACCGCGGCTATCAGCGCGCGAGGGGCGATTCGATTCGAACGAGTTAACGTCATGGAGCCGGCTCCTACCTGTGTGGTCTTTCGTTTCGTGACGGCGTTGTCACGACATGGCTTGGTCTGGAGTCGGTCGTCGCTTATCCCACGCGAGTCCGACTCCCAATACGACGAGTGCAAGCGCCAAGGACAACAAGGTGAGGACCTTTCCCTTCTTGTATGCCGCATCAGTAAAGCGCAATTGCACCGACCGGGCGCCTGCCGGAAGCGCAACGCCAATGAGATTGTAGTTCGCGCGCGCCACTCCAGCGGGCTTGCCGTCGGCCGTAGCGTGCCAGCCAGGAAAATAGTTCTCGGACACGACAAGCGCTGATCCTTCCGTCGCAGGTTTGTCGAGTGAGATATCGTACGCGCCGTCTGTGGCGGAGGTCACAGTCGCGCGAATCGGTGATGGCTCTGGGAGCGCGGCCAACGGCCCAACCTGAATGTCTTTCGCCGAGGAATCGATGATCGCGACACGCGCCGGATCGAAGCGCGGATCGAGGACCGTGGCGAGCGCCTGATTCTCCGGTGCCTTGGCCATCGCGCTCGTGACCCATGCTGGGCGATTGTCTACTGGCAGTCTGTACGCAAAGACCATTGAGCCCGCGGCATTGCGCACGGGACCCGCGATCTTCGTCATCGGAGCAGCGAGTTTGAGCTGATTGCCGATCAGCGTCGCCGTGGAATCGTCGGCACCCGTGTAGAGATAGCCGACGTTCTCGTGGAGCCAGAACGGCGGTCCAAAAATCTGAAAGTCCGGGCTCTGCGACAGATTCGCGTTGCCGAGCAACTGATCGTAGATACCGAGCTCATTGCCGTGATAGTTGCCGACGATGCGCAGGTCGTGCGACATGAGCGCATCGCCGGCGAACGCGGCGTCGCGCGGCGCCACTCCAGCGCTCAAACCTTCGGTCCATACGCGACTCCACTGCCCGCGTTTGGCCATGTCGGCTTTGATCGCATCGATCGCTGGATCGGTAGCGTAGAGCGTTGAAGCGCGCGGCGAGAACACCCAGTACATGCGTTCGATCGACCAGAGATCGAGAACGAGCACCGCGATGAGAGCGATGCTCATTCCCTTCGCGGCAAGCCGGCCAGTGAGAAACGCCCAGAGAATCCCGGCGCCCACGGCGGTGACGAGAAATGAGCGCCAGACGCCCAGAATCGCCGCACCGGAGTTCGTGCTCGCGCGTTGGCTTAGGTAATCGAGGAGCTGCGATTGGCTTGAATCTCTAAGACTCGATATCAGCCCACTCGAAAGCGCCGAGTATCCCCCGACGGACATCAGCACTGCGAACGCCAGTGCCGCGATCCCCCAACCGATGGCGTACTTCGGACTCACCCGCTTGGCGAGTACGCGGTCCATACCTAGCGCGGCGAGGACGGATACGGCGAAAGCCGTGATGTAGATAATCGTGCTGGGAGCGCGGAAATAGATCGTACCCGGAACGATGGCGAGAATGAGCTTGAAGAACGGCGTATATCCGCCGAACGCCCACAGGAGTGCCACAGCCCCGGTCGCGACCCAGAACCGACGAAACGACTTATTCGCGATCTGGCCGAACGCCGCTCCAACAAGAATCAGGACGATGACACCGAAATAGTCGCTGTGAAAATGGATGAGGTTGCGGCCCCAGTAGTTGTCGAGAATTCCGGAGAATTGTGGCCAGTACGCATTTAGCGTTTCCTCAATTGGAAACGAGTAGCTCGACGCCGTAGCGTAGTCGTGGCCCGCTGCGCGCGGCGACCACGGTTTGTACTCGATGATTGCCGGCCAGTACTGCGCTGCGCCGATCATCGCGCCGACGAACACCGATCCCGCCGCCGCACCAAGACGCTTGATCGCCACGCTCCTCGGCAGCGTTCCCTGCCCGGGATGATTGGCGAACGCTACGTACAGCGCGAAGACACCACACGTCAGCAGCAGGTACTGCAACAACTGCGGATGTGGCGAGAGAACCGCCAACCCAATCGTGATCGCCAGTGCGCCCCACGCCCAGATCCGACCGTCGCGCATTCCGCGCGTGAGCAGTAGGAGCGCCAGCGGCAGCATCGTGCTCACGAACAGCTTTCCGTCGTGCCCCGGTCCGGCGTAGCCAGCAATCGATCCACCGAGGAGATATGCCAGACCGCCGACCAGCGCGCCGTGAAAGCCAAGGTTCCACGCGCGGAGGAAGAGGAAGGTGAACAGACCGCAGAGGAACAGGTGGATCGGAAACTCCCACGTCATGGCCATGTCCGTGGGCATGATCATGCGGAGCAGGAACGTCGGGTAGAAAATGTCGCCGTGCATGGCGGCGATGTACGGCAGGCCGCCTTCGATGAACGGGTTCCACTGGGGGAACCCCTTCCCATCCCTCAAGTGCTGTGCGGCAAACTCGCGGAAGGCGAAACCGGCCTTGTACTGGTCGCTGCGAGGATTGAGCAAGAACAATCCCGTCAGCGCCGGATACGCGAGGAGCAGCGTGGAGACGGCGTAGACGAGGGACGCCCACGCCGTGGCGTGCCGTGGAGCCGCGAGATTCGCCGTCGCCGGCGATGAGGTGTCAGGGTTTCGAGCCATCTACCGGTTTCTCTTGGATCGTGGACGTGCACCCATGGCGACGTAAGTGAGGCCCGGAAGCAGATCCAACACCGTATACCACAATCGTGAAGCCACCATGATCAATGTCGCCTGGGGAGGCGTGGTCAAACCCAGCGCCGTGAGAGCGAATGCAAGCGCGCTATCCCGAACGCCGAGCCCGGCGGGAGCGACGAACACAAGATAGCCGAGCACGTATGGCCACGCCCATGCCGTCACGAATTCGGCGAACGATCCGTTTGCCGTCCCGAGCACTCCATGCACGAACAGTTGAAACGCCGCGCCGTACAGCAGCCACGCCACGATATTTCCGGCGAGCGATACATACACCGCTCGGTGCGGAATCGATGCAATCGCCAGGCTTCGTCCGGTAAAACGGCGCGCGAGTGCGAGCAGCATCGGCAACGCGAACGGGAGCGCGACCACGGCAACGAGCACGACGACCGCGATACCGACCCCAATCGCCGTGTGCCCCTGCGACAGTCGGTCGAAGGAACGCCAACTCGCCACGATGGCCACGAGAAAGCCGACGGCGATGTTGACGATCGTATTGAGAATCGCTGATCCTGCGGCCGCGATCGGACTGACGCCAGCCGCCTCCGCCATGGTGGCCATCGCGGCGACGTTCCAGACATTTCCCGGGACATATCGTCCGAGATTGGAGACCGCCCAGATCCGTGCGGCGCTCGCAAATCCCAATCGACTATCCCAGGCGGCGAGCATGCGCCGCCAGGTCTCGATCAGTACGCCGTAGGTACCGAAGACGACACCGCTGGCCGCGAGCAGCATAGGCCAGTTCGGAGCGACGACGAGCGGAACCCCGCGGAAGGCGCGCCATTGCGACGCGAGGGCTCTGACGATGAAGACAACGACGATCGCCGCAATGAGGAACTGGGCGGCAATCCAGGTCTTATTTCGGCGAACTGGCGATCGCGGATCGATAGATGTCGGCGTAGCGTCGGGCAACCGACTCAGGGGCGAATGTGGCGAGCGCGTGGAGACGTCCCGCAGCGCCGAGGGATGCGCCACGATCGTCACGCTCGAGCAACGAAATCAGTGCGGCGGCAAGGGCACCCGCGTCGACGTCGGGCACCAGAACACCCGTGCGGTCGTGCTGCACGATGTCCGTCAGTCCACCCGAATCGAACGCGACCACCGGCGTTTCGCAGAGCTGTGCTTCGACGGCGACCAAGCCCAAACCTTCAGCGACCGACGGAACGACGAGCGCCGCCGCGGATCGGTAAAAGTCGACAAGCTTGGGCTGCGGCAGCGCGCCGCACCAACGAACGCGATTCTCGAGTCCCAGCGCGCGAGCCAGCTCCTCGAGTGCGGCGCGATCGTCGCCGTCACCAATGACGTCCAGGCTGACCGACGTATCTGGAATCCGGCTGAGCGCGTGCAACAGCAGCTCGATTCCCTTCTGCTTGTTGAGCCGACCGACGAAAAGCAGCCGCTTTTTCTCGCGCTCCCCGCCTGGCGAGAAAAGCTCGGCCGATACGGGCATGGGCGCTACGATCGGCGCCGGCGTCGACACGACTTCTTGCGCTTCTGACGCAAGGAAGCGTGAAACGGCGGTGACGGCGGCCGAGTGATGCATCACATGGCGGAACGCCGGGCGTGAGAAGGCGACGGTGCGCGCGAGCCGAACGTCGGTGCCGTGGAGCGTCGTCACCAGGGGCTTGTTCGCCATTCGTGAAAGCCAGGTGCCGACGAGGCCATTCGGGAACCACCAGTGCGCGTGCACGAGATCCGGCTCCACTTCCCGCCGCGCCTTTACCGCCGATCGGAACTCAGCGCCGAGGAAGCCGAGCATCGTGACGCGCGCGCTCCACGACGCCTGGAATTGCGACGCCATGTTGCCGGTGTATGCGAGCGTCTCGAAGCGACGCGGCGCATAACGAAAACGTTCGACAGGAATGTCTTCGAGCCGATCGCGGTCGGAGAGTCCTGGCGCCGCTGGGGCAACCACGCTCGTATCGATTCCTTCGCCGCGCAGCGCCATGGCGAGGCGCAGCACGAAGGAGCCCGCCGCATCGCCCGGCTGACGCGGAAATGAGTGCGTCAGAAATAGAACTTTCATCGATTCAGCGCTCGGTGATGCGATTGGCGCCCAACTCATCGAGCTGCCGTCGAATTTCGCGAAGCTGCGCGCGCTGTCCGGCGATCTGTTCGCCGATCAATCCCGTCGCGAAGAAAATGCTGCCGAGGAGGAGGCAGGTCTGAATGACCGTCCAGAGCGGACGGACCGCGAGCGTCCGAATCCAGACGAGAGCAATGACACCCGCGATGCTGCTGACGGCGAACAGCGCCGCGCCAAGCATGCCAAAGAGCAGCAATGGCTTTTGGCTGAACCGAAGCTCGAACCACACGGAGAGCATGTCGAGCACGCCCACCGGAATGCGATGCCAGGTGGCGAACTTCGACTTGCCGGCGTGGCGCGGATACAGCGGCACCGGGATCTCGGACACCGAGAAGCCCTGTGCCGCGGCGATCACCACCATGTACCGATGCCAGTCGGGTCGAACGGGCAGCGAGTCCATGATCTCGCGACGGTAGGCCTTTACAGAATTCAAATCCTTGACGGGAACGTGAAAGAGCGTGCGGCTCAGGCGATTGTAAATTCCCGAGACGAATGCCTTTTCGTACTTCCCTTCTTTGAATCCTGTGACCATGTCCGATTCGCCTGCGAGAATCGGCGCGACGAGTCGCGGAATGTCCTCTGGCTTGAACTGCAGATCGGCCGGATAGAACACGAGGACGTCGCCGCGCGCCGTGAGGTATCCGGTGCGCAGTGAGTCAGCGATGCCGCGACGCGCGCGATGTCTGGCGAGTCGAAGAAACGAGTACTGTTGCGCGAGCTGCTCGAGCACGGCCCACGTGTTATCCACGCTGCCGTCGTCGATCACGACGACTTCGAAGTTGTGCGGCGAGCCGGCAAAGGCGATTGCCGCCTGCTCCATGAACAGCGGCAGGTTCTCCGCCTCGTCCTTGGCCGGAACGAGTACGGAGACGTCGATGTCGCGAGTTGTCGTCGTCGGTGGACGGTGCATGAGGGGTGAGACCAACGGACTCACTCCGGAGGTGAGGGTCATACCCGCTTTCGCATGCGCGCTGACAGGACTCCAAGCTGGTCGCGATACTTTGCCACCGTACGTCGAGCGATCTGCACGCCGCCTTCCTTCAGGATGTTGACGATCGCCTGATCGGTGAGCGGACGCTTGGGGTCTTCTTCAGAGACGAGCTTCTCGATCTGCGCCTTGATGCCGCGCGCCGAGACGTCCTCGCCCGCCGTCGTCGACAGGCCGGATGAGAAGAAGAACTTGAGAGGCAACACGCCGCGCGGCGTCTGAACGAACTTCTCGTTCGTGACTCGGCTGACGGTCGACTCGTGCATGTTGATCACTTCGGCGACTTCGCGAAGCGTGAGGGGCTTGAGGTATTGCACGCCCTTCTCGAAGAACTCGCGCTGCCGGTCGACGATGTAGTTCATGACCTTGAGCATTGTCTGACGACGCTGTTCGATCGCCTGGATCATCCAGTTGGCCGAATTCAGCTTGCTCGAGATGAACTCCTTGTTCTCGCCGTCGAACTTCTTCTTGTCGCGCGCGATCTCCTGGTAGGCGCGGCTCAGTTTGAGGCGCGGGAGATTTGCGTCGTTGAGGAAGACGTGATAGCGACCGTCGATCTTCTCGACGATCAGGTCGGGAATGATGTAGTTGTCGCTGGCGTCCGAGTAGACGAGGCCCGGCTTGGGATCGAGCTTCTTGATCTCGTCGGCGGCGCGCTGCACGTCGCTCGGGCTGATGCCGAAGCGCTTGGAGATTTCACTCCAACGGTGCGCAATGAGCTCTTCGAAGCAATCGCGGACGAGCCGGAATGGCACCGACTGTTCGAGACCAGCCTCGCGCAGCTGGAGCATGAGGCACTCGCGCAGATCGCGCGCGCCCACGCCCGGCGGGTCGAGGTTCTGGATGATCGTCAGCATTTCCTCGACTTCGTCGTCGGTGTACATCGGCAGGTCGTCGATGTCACGATCAACGCTTTCGGCGGCGCGAACGACTTCTTCGTTCACGCTGCTGAGGATCTGCGTCACCGGGCAGGAGAGGTAACCATCTTCGCCGATGTTGCCGATGAACTCATCGGCGAGGAACTGCTGGCGCGGGCTGAGGTCGAGCAGCGTGATCTGATCGATCAGATGGTCGGACAGGTTTCGGCTGTCGACAGTGACCGGCTCGTAATACTCGCGCTCCTCGTGCTCTTCGCGTCGGCCGCCAGCGTCGAAGCCGTCAAGGAGGATTTCCTCCCAGTCGATCTCGTCGTTGGCTGCTTTTTCCTCTTCGGGCTTGGTCTCGGTCTCTTCGCTCGCCTCGATGGTCTCTTCGCCGGAATCCTCCTCCTCGTCTTCCTCCGGTTCGACCATGTCGAGGAAGGGATTGTTCAGCAGTTCCTGCTTGAGATGCTGCTGAAGATCCAGGAGCGGCATGTAAAGCAGATCCATCGCCTGATACAGGCGTGGATTGATTTTGAGTTCCTGCTTTAGCTGCGTGCTCTGGGAGAGTCCCGGCCTCATGTTCCGTTTTGGTCCCCTTCATCAGCCGCCGAGAATCGGGCGCGCAATCGCGCCGTCAGCGTAGGGCCGAGATAGATGTCTGCTACGGTATCGTCGAACACGAGCTCACGCACAGTGCCTGAAACCTTCACCTGCCCATCGAACATGATATACGCGCGGTCCACGATATCCAGCGTTTGTTCGACGTTGTGATCGCTGATCAAGACGCCGATGCCGCGATGACGAAGATCGCCGACGATCTGCTGAATGTCATGAACCGCGATTGGATCGACACCGGCAAAGGGTTCGTCCAGCATCATGAACTTCGGTTGCGTGACGAGTGCTCGCGTGATCTCGAGTCGCCGACGCTCGCCGCCCGAGAGCGCGAACGCCTTGCTGTGCCGCAGGTGCTTGATACTCAGTTCGTCCAGCAACGTCTCCAACCGTGCGCGTCGTTCGCTGGCCGAGAGATCGAGTGTCTCGAGAATCGCTCGGATGTTGTCTTCGACGGACAACTTTCGAAAAATCGACGGCTCTTGTGAAAGGTAGCCGATTCCCCGGCGTGCCCGCTTGTACATCGGCGTTTTCGTGATGTCCACGCCGTCGAGCATGATGTGGCCGGCAAGCGGTTCGATGAGCCCGACGATCATGTAAAAGGTCGTCGTTTTCCCCGCGCCGTTCGGCCCCAACAGTCCAACTATCTCCCCCTGTTGCAATCGGAGGGCCACGTCGTTCACGACACGCCGACGTCGATAAGTCTTGACGAGTCCTTTCGCCTCCAGAACGCTTCCGCCAACGACCTTGACGCCCTTGGCGACGGTGGCCGGAATCGGACGATCAGTACTCGGCAGAACCGCGGAATGCTCGCCCGTGGCGCGAAACGCCGTTGCGAACTCGTCGCGCGCGAACGCGATCGCCTGCCAGACTTTGTCGCTGAATCGGATGGTCGTCCACGGCGCGCCGGCAACAGGCGGAACGATGACGCCGTCGGCAGCCAGACGAGGCAGCACGGATTGCGACAAATGCTGTCGGACTTCGTCCAGGCTCAGACGGCCGGCTTCGCGATCGGCGTCGCGTCCGCTCGCTCGAAGCACACCGAGGTGATCGTCGCGGTAGACCTTGGTGGCGAGATCGAAGTCGACCGTGCCCGCCGAGTCAGCGGCGCTGATCAACGCGTGGAGCGCGAGCGCCGTGGTGCGGTCGCCCCTGGCAAGCTGGTCGACGAGCAGACGAACGCGAGATGAATCGGACGGACCCGTCACGGCTTTTTCGGTGGCAAAGGCAGTGGGATAATCGATTTCGGAGCGTTCGCTGCTGGACCGTTTGCGCGAGTGCGGCGGCCTGTGGTGTCAGCTTTGGGCTCGACGTACACGCCGCTCACGGAATCGACCGCTGTTACAGTCGCGACTCGCTGTTTGTTGAAGTCGATCGTGATCAGGCGCGCGATGAGATAGTCGATCGCCGGCCGACGTTCAGCACTGTCGTTCGGCGCGAGGTGATAGAACGAGCTCGCATGCCCCGATGAAATCAGCTGCCGGATATTCGGCGCTTTCGACGTGTCCTTCGCCGCCGCGCTATCGAAGTGCGCGATGATCGTGTCGCCCTTGAGCCAGTCGTGGCGATCGGATGAATCAGGCTTGAAGCGCACCGTGTCGACGCGTGCTTCCGCGTACGCCTTTCTAACAGCGCGCACGAGGCTCACCTTGCTGTTCGGCATCACGACATCGAGCGAGTCGGCTAGCAAATTCTGGCTTGGCGACTCGGCGCGCGCTCGGCTCTTTGAGCCCCAGGCGTACGCGCGATCGAGCACGTCGTTGCGAATGCGCAAATCGATCGTGTCCGAGCGCAACGTCATCGAGTCGCTCACGGCTGTCGCGTTCTCGCGGGCAAGAACACGCTGCAGCTTCTTGTTTTTCGAGAACATGTCGATCACGCTGCCCGTAAGCGTGAACGGCCGGTCCTTCTTTCCTGTGAGCTCGGGCTTGACCCACAGCTTCATCGTTTCGCGGCCCTGGTCGATGAACGCGGAGTCGGCCGTCGCGCGGAGTTCGGGTCGCGTGATCACGACTTGCCCGCTGCCGTAGATCAGAGAATCACCGTCCATGAACACGCTGTCGGCCACTACCGTCATTGGCGGAGCCGGCTTGCCGCTCGAGTCCTTCTCGATGATCGTGATCGTCGGCCGCTGCTTGGCGATCATCTGTCGTCGCGGACGGATTCGCGGCACCGCTGCGCGATATTCAGCGATGTTGCCGACGAGAGTAGAGCCGCTTGGGAGTCGGGCTTTGACGTCGCCAACCGCCACGATGCGATCGTCGACCGTGAAGCGATTGAGAAAATTCGATGTGAGGTGAAAGCGCGGCTCGTCATACACGACGTTCCCGACCATGAAGTCGCGGTCGGGATACTGCTCCGCGCTGTCGCCCTTGAGCGTGATGTTGCGCGCCGGGCACCGGATCAGAACGCCGCCGCCGAGGAACGTGACGCGGCCGCCGCCGAACACCGTATCGGTGTGGAAGCGTGTTGTCGGTTGAGGAACCAGCTCGCACCGCGTGCGCGGCGTTTGGGCCACCACACTGCTGGCAACGCCAAGTGCGCTGAACACGAGCACGACCACCCGACGCACGGTCATTTCTCTGGCAGAAGTACTGAGGAGACTCCGCCGCACGCCTTGAGGCACGTGAAGTTCACGAACGCCTGATCCGACGTGAATCCGATCCCGGACTGGGTGTCGGTGCCGCGAGTGGCGACGTACGACGTGTCGCTCGAGATCTGGTGCGTAATCTGGTTGTACGTGATGTGCGGCGACTTGAGCGTGCGTCCGTCGACGAGCTTGACCACGACATCGCCCCAGCCTTCGAGCAGTTGGGTGCGGAGGTTGTACACGCCTTTGTTTCCGTCCATCGTGCCCTGCGGCGCACCGGTCTCGGTGGTGAAGGTGACGTGCGCTTTTCGAAGGTCGAACCGATTCTGGTCGTCGAGCACGTACGCCGTGTCCGCCTTCAGTTCGCCGCGCTGGACGCCGCGCGTCGTGAGGAGATACTGAACACCAAAAAGTACCTGATCGGCACTGTCGGCCATGCTCGGTCCACCGACGACTGGCGGCTGCTTGGTCTCGCGACAGGCGGCCAGCGCGATCGCGAGCACCGCGACCGTTCCGTAGAGCAGTCGGCGCATTAGACCACTCTCGCGCGCAGCAGGTCGTGCAGATGGACAACGCCCATGAGGACGTCGGAATCATCGACCACAGGCATGGCCATGATGCCGGCCTGCTCGAGTCGGTACGCGACCGCGCTCGCCAACTCGCCGACGTTCGCCAGCTTTGGGCTCCTCGTCATCAGTGTTCGAACTGGAATTGGAAAAATGTCTTCGTCTCCGCGGCGTTCGATGAGCCGGCTCAGATCGCCCGCCGTCAACACGCCCTCGACGCGACCGCCCTGATCGGTGACCACAGCAATGCCGCGGCGCTCAGCAATCATGACGATTGCCTCCCGCATTGTGTCGCTCTCTTTGAGGACCGGCAGGTTTTGACGGAGCATGATTTCTTCGATCCGGACGACCAGCTTGCGACCAAGGGCTCCCCCCGGGTGAATCCGGGCGAAGTCTTCGCGCGCGAACCCCTTCTCCTCCAACAGGACCACCGCCAGCGCATCGCCGAGGGCCAACGCCGCCGTCGTGCTCGTCGTCGGCGCAAGATCGTGCGGGCAGGCCTCCTCTCGCACTGCCGCGTCGAGAGCTACATCACAATTCCGGCCAAGCGCCGAGGCAATGTTTCCGGTAATGGCGATGGTTCGTACACCGAACCCTTTCAAATGCGCCAAAAGTGCCAAGAGCTCATCCGATTCTCCGCTTTTGGAGATCAGAATGGCCACGTCGTCATTGCCCACGATTCCCAGATCGCCATGAACGCTGTCGACCGGATGGAGGAAGTTGGCCGGGGTTCCCGTCGACGTGAGCGTCGCGGCGATCTTCCGACCGACCAGACCGGACTTCCCCACTCCCGCAACGATGACTCGGCCCGTTGAGTCGGCGATCAGCCGAACGGCGCGGCCAAACTCGTCGCCCAGCCGATCCTCGAGCCCGGCCAACGCCTCACGCTCGAGGCGAAGCACGCGGCGTCCACGCTCGACGATATCGCCGTCGCTCATACCGCGCCCGCGCTCGGGATAGTCGACCGCGCATCGACGTAGCGATTCCAGGCGACATCCCACTCGCCTCGCGCCTTGAGGAAATCCTCAACGAACTCGCGAATGGCGCCGCGTCCGCCGTGCCGCGTGAGGTGATGTTTGCAGACCGAGGCCACCTCGGGAACCGCGTTGCCGACGGCAACGGGCAGCCCAACGACTCGCAACAGGGCGAGGTCGGGGAAATCGTCTCCGACGAATGCGACTTGTTCTGCGCTGAGGCCGCGCTTGTTCAGAATTCGTGTAAAGCCAGCGAGCTTGTGTCCGTCCGGATCCTGCGCGACGTCGTCGACGCTCAATTCCTCGGCGCGCAGGCGAACGCTCTCGGATACGCGGCCAGTGATGATCGCTACGGGAATGTCGACGAGCCGCAGCATCGCGATGCCGAGGCCATCCTGGATCTCATAACGCTTGAGTTCCACGCGACTCCCTGCGACGTCGCCGAGGTAGATGCCGCCATCGGTCATGACGCCGTCCACGTCGAGTGCGACGAGACGGATGGATCGAGCGAGTTCGGGGTGGATCACCGTGACACTCGGTCCCAGATATCAATGGCGCGGAAGATCAGGTCGTCCAAACGATCGAGGGGGATCATGTTGGGGCCATCGCTCGGCGCGTGGTCCGGGTCGGGATGCGTTTCCATGAACAGGCCGTCGGCACCTGCGGCGAGTGCGGCAAGGGTCAGCGGCGGAATGAACTCCCGTGCTCCGCCGCTCGCGCCGCCCGCTCCCTGCCCGGGCCGCTGCACGCTGTGCGTTGCATCAAAGATGACTGGGGCGTCGCACGCGTCACGCATCCGAATGAAATCGCGCATGTCGACGACGAGATCGCCATAGCCGAAGAACGTGCCGCGCTCGGTCACAGCGTCGTCGCTCGGGACGCCTGCCGGTCGCGATGCGCGCACCTTATCGATGGCGCCGCGCATTCCCTCCGGGTGCATCCACTGGCCCTTTTTCACGTTCACCGCTTTGCCTGTAGCCCCCGCGGCGACGAGCAAGTCTGTCTGACGGCAGAGAAACGCAGGGATCTGCAGCACATCGACGATGGCTGCCGCGGGCGCGCACTGATCGGGCAAATGAACATCTGTCAGAATCGGCAGCCCGGTGGCCGCGCGAACGCGGTCGAGCGCCGCGAGCCCTTCATCGAGACCGGGGCCGCGATGTGCGCCGGCGTTCGATCGGTTCGCTTTGTCGAAGCTTGCCTTGAAGATGATACCGCCAGGCACGCGTTCCGCGAGCCGAGCGAGATGTTCGCCGACGCGCAGGTTGAGCGCGTCGTCTTCGAGTACACAGGGGCCGGCGATCAGGAAGAGCGCATCACGTCGAAAAAGAGTCGGCACGTTCAGTCGGCTGCCTCGACGAGCGATGCGGAACCCTGTCCCGATCCTCTGCGGCTCTTGGCCTTGGCCGCCGCGGCAATGAATCCGGCGAACAGCGGATGTGGGCGCGTGGGTCGCGACTGCAGTTCCGGATGGAACTGGCAACCGATGAACCACGGGTGATTCTCGAGTTCGACGATCTCGACGAGCGATGCGTCGGGCGACAAGCCGCTGAGTCGCAAGCCATGCTCGACAAAGAGATCGCGGTATTTGTTAGAGACCTCATAACGATGACGATGCCGCTCGCTGACCTCGGCTTGTCCGTAGATCTCCGCCGCCTTCGAGCCGCGCCCGAGCCGGCACGGATACGCGCCGAGTCGCATGGTTCCACCCATGTCCGTGATGTGCTGCTGCGATTCCATCAGCGAGATGACCGGATTGTCGCATTCCGGCGCGAACTCCGACGAGTGGCTGTCGTCGAGGCCGCACACATTGCGTGCGAATTCGATGATCGCGGTCTGCATGCCGAGGCAGATCCCGAAGAACGGCAGATCGTCCTCGCGTGCGTGGCGAATCGCTTCGACCATTCCCTCGACGCCTCGAACGCCGAAGCCGCCGGGAACAAGCAAGCCGTCGACGTTGCGCAGAATCTGCGCGGCGCGTTCGGGACCAGAGAAGTCTTCGCTCGACATCCACTGAATATCCACGCCGACGTCGTTGGCGATGCCGCCGTGAATGAGCGCTTCCTGGACGCTCTTGTAGCTGTCCGCGTAGTCCGTGTATTTGCCGACGACGCCGATGCGTACGCGATCGTGCGGCACGAGCACGCGCTGCACGAGTTCGCGCCACTGCGATAGCGCCGGTGCCGGACGCTCAATACCAAATTTCTGAAGAACCTTTTCGTCGAAGCGCTGCTCGTGAAAGCGCAGCGGAATTTCGTAGATCGTGCGAACGTCTGGGCTCTCGATGACGGCGCCGAATTCGACGTTACAGAAGAGCGCGATCTTGCGCTTGATGTCGTCGGAGATCGGACGCTCTGTGCGGACGATGAGAATGTCCGGCTGGATACCGATCTGCATCAGTTCGCGCACGGAGTGCTGCGTCGGCTTGGTCTTGAGCTCGCCGGCCGCCGCGATGTACGGCAACAGCGTGAGGTGCACGAAGATCGCATTGTCGCGGCCAACGTCGTGGCGGAACTGACGGATAGCCTCGAGGAACGGCAGCGACTCGATGTCGCCGACCGTGCCGCCGACTTCCACGATTACGACGTCCGTTTCCGGCGAGAGGCGGCGAATCGCACCTTTGATCTCGTCGGTAATGTGTGGAATTACCTGAACCGTGGCACCGAGGAATTCGCCGCGGCGTTCCTTGGTGATGACGTTCAGATAAATGCGTCCAGTCGTGACGTTGTTCGCCTGCGACAACGCGCGATCGATGAAACGCTCATAGTGCCCGAGATCCAGATCCGTTTCCGCTCCGTCATCGGTGACGAACACTTCGCCATGCTGAAATGGCGACATCGTTCCCGGATCGACGTTGAGATACGGATCGAACTTGAGCATCGACACGCGCAGTCCGCGCTCGACGAGCAGTCGGCCGAGTGACGCGGCTGCGATTCCCTTGCCCAGCGACGACACGACGCCGCCGGTGACAAAGATGTATTTGGTCGTGAGGGCGTGTCCCGCGCTTTGCATCGAAGTCATCCTGTGGTAAATGCTGTCCAGTCGCGATTGGCGCGCTCGAGATCTTCTTCTGTGTCGATTCCAGGGCGGACAGGCTCGTCGATCAGCGATACGCCGATTGGCACGCCTGCCGCCAGCGGTCGCAGCTGCTCGAGCCGCTCGATGTGCTCGAGCGGCGTCTCCGGCAGCTGAATCCATTGCAACAAAGCCGACCGCCCGTACGCGTACACTCCGAGGTGCTGCCAAACGCGCGTGCGCTGCAACTCAGCGTCCGCCGCGTCTCGAAGAAACGGTATGGGGGCTCGCGAAAAATACATGGCTCGCCCGTCGTCGGCAGCAACAACTTTCACGACGTTCGGATCGAGCAGAATGTGCGGCGTTGCCATCACCGCCGCGGTGCCGAGTGGGAATCCCGCGTCGGTCACCATACGTGTTGCACCAACCACCGCTCGCTGCGACACGAACGGTTCGTCGCCCTGCACGTTCACGATCACGTCGAAGTCCGCGAACTCCGGCCGCTGAGCCACCTCAGCCACACGGTGCGTTCCCGAAACGTGGTCTGGCGAGGTGAGCACGACGCGACCGCCGTGCGCCGTGACGATGTCCCCGACCTCGGTGCTGTCCGTGGCGACGACCACCGCTTCCGCCACTCCGATCTCGACGACGCGCTGCAACACGCGAACGACCAGCGGGAGGCCGGCGAGGAGACGAAGGGGTTTTCGGGGGAGACGCGTGGCGCCCAGTCGAGCTGGGATGACGGCGAGCGTCCTCATACGGGGCGCTCCGGGAACTGCGCGAGCGCGCGCACGGCCGCAAAAATCACGTTCTCGAATGTAGCCCTGCTAGTGAGGCGACGCAAACCGAACGCGTCGCTTGCCCGCTACGCCACCGGCAATTAGCGGTTGAGAGCGATTCCGCCGGAAAACTTGCCGTGACGTTGGACGGGGTCGACCAGGTACTGGACGTAGATCACGCTCATCGACAGACGCGCGCCCATCGCCTGCGCGAGCGACGGAAAGCGGTCGACGTCGGCCCCGCCGAGAATCTCCCGGAGGGTGATGGTTGGCGCGCCAAGGTACGGTACTCCCCATCGCTCGATGGGGATGTTGTATCGGAGGTCCAGGAAGAGCAGCTGATCGCCGCCGCGCGTCAGCAACTCGAGCGTCGGAATGCTTCCCGCGCCGCCGACGTACCCCCACCGCTGCCGCGGAGCACTCCCGGTGAGCGTGATCAGGGCGTGGCCCTCGAACCTGAACGACTGCGATCCGAAGGTCGGAAAGCCGAGCGTGCCGTCGAGTGTGGTCTGCGCGAAGGTCGACGCCACAGAGTCGGCAGCGATCGAGCGAATGGGCGACAGATGCCCCCACTCGCCGTCTAGATCGAGACGAGCGGTGGTTCCGCGATCGTCGTCCCATTCCATGCGGCCGCCGAACAGTGCGGACGTGATCGACCCAGCGTCGATCAGCGGATTCGGCCGGAGCATGTCGTCGCGCTCGTGTCGACCGAACAAGCTCCACGGGCCGCCGTTGGCGGTCGAGTCTGGGCGAACGCTTCGGTCGCTCTCCCAGAGAGCGCCGATGTACGGCTCGGCGCTGAACGAGTGGTCTTCCCAGCGCCGCTCGATCGTTCCTCTCGCGCGTGTGCCGCGAAAGTAGTTCCGCGCGTCGTCGCCACCGACCAGCGTGGATGCGCTGTTGAGGAGATCGTGCCAGATCCAGCCTTCGTTCGTGAACGTCCCTCGACCTACGTCCGCGCGCACTCGCGTGAACTCGGCGACCTTCGCGACCACGCTGCCGCCTGGATCGACGACACCGAGCTGCGAGCGGTACGTCACTCGGGGTTCGACGACGAAACGATCGGCGCCCAGCGAGATGCGCGGCGAGAATGCGAGTGAGAGCCCGTTCGAGCGGTCGTAGCTCGGAATGCGAACGCCGTAGATACCCGGAAGCGAAAACGTCGGAATGGGCACATCGACCAGCGATCGGTAGCGAAGCGAAAAGCCCGTCGCCGTTGGCGCGATGTCGTACGTGAAGTCGCGATGCGAGACGACCCCTCCGTCGACGATGGCAACCGTGGATTCGTAGACGCCGCCGCCGATGGCGATTGCGCGTCCAGTGACCGCCGCGCCGGGTCGAACGAAGAGATTCCCACCGATGACGAGAACGTCGCCATGCACCGAGCCCAAAACAGCGACATCGCGGCCGAGCACGACGATGCCGTGCTGGTATGTGCTGTCGCGCGGCAGGGTGGCTGGCGTGGAGCCTGGCGGCACGACGGTGTACGGTTTGGCGAGTACTCGGGCGAGGGCTTTGGGTCCTTCGCCCGGCCCGAGATCAGTAACGCGAATTGTCTGTGCCTGGACGCGAGCAACCCCGCCCCACAGGAGGGCGAGGATCAGTCCGCGAAGGATCACCGAGCAAGCTCCAGGAAATTCTTCAGCAGCGCTTTGCCGTTCGGGGTCATCACGGATTCGGGGTGAAACTGGACGCCGTACACTGGGTGCTCGCGGTGCTTGACCGCGTGGACCTCGCTCGGATCATCCTGAGCGACGGCGACGATTTCCAGACTGTCCGGAATGCTCGTGCGTCCGACGATCAGCGAGTGATACCGCATGACCTCCATGGGCGACGGCAAGCCAGCAAACACACCCGTTCCGTCGTGCTGAATCTTCGAGGTCTTGCCATGCATGACGCGGTCGGCCAGCACGACTTCGCCGCCATAGGCTTCGCCGATGGCCTGATGTCCGAGACAGACGCCGAGTGTGGGGATGGAGCTTCCCCAGCGCTTGATGACGTCCACCGTGATGCCCGCTTCTTTCGGCGTGCACGGTCCTGGCGAGAGCACGATGGCCGACGGCGCGAGCGTCTCGATGTCGTCGACGCTGATCGCGTCATTGCGTTTCACGACGACGTCGGCGCCAAGCTCGCCGAGATACTGGACGAGATTGTACGTGAAGGAGTCGTAGTTATCGATAACCAGGAGCATGCTTTACGTGCTTGGTGTTGAGTGAATTCGGCGCTTGCGTTCGGCGAAACCCCGCGGGACGGTTAGCCTCGCGGATGATACTGCCTGTGTACCTGTCTGAGGTACTCCCGATCCACGTGCGTGTAAATCTGCGTGGTCGAGATGTCAGCGTGCCCAAGCATTTCTTGCACCGCACGAAGATCGGCGCCGCCCTCGAGTAGGTGTGTGGCGAACGAGTGTCGCAGCGTGTGCGGTGAGACGTGCTTCTGAATACCCGCCTGTTCGACGTACTTCGCCAAGATCTTCCACGCGCCCATTCGCGACAATGGCGTGCCGCGAGCGTTCAAGAAGAGAACGCCCTTCCCGCTCCCTTTTTCGAGTCGCGGTCGCAGCTCTCGAACGTACGTCGCGACTGCTCCGATCGCCGACCGTCCGATCGGAACGAGTCGCTCCTTACTGCCCTTGCCGAAGACGCGCACGAGCTTGTCCTCGAGCATGATGTCGCGGACGCCGAGGGTGATCCATTCCGAGACGCGAAGCCCGGCGCCGTACGCCAACTCGAGCATCGCACGATCGCGAAAGACGAGAGGATCGTCGAGAGTCGGTGCAGCCAAAAGCCGAGACACCTCGTCGACACTCAGCACCTCGGGGAGCGTTCTCCAGCGCTTGGGAGTTTCCAGCCGCTCGCTCGGATCGCGAACGACCGACCCCTCGCCCAGCAGGAATTTGAAGTAGGTGCGCGACGCCGAGATGCTGCGGCGTATCGATGACGGCGCCAGCCCGATGTCTTTGAGGTGGTACACGAAGTCGCGGAGCATCCGGCTGGTGATGTCCACCGGCGAGGCCGCGCCTTTGACGCGTACGTAGTCGACCAGCCGCTCGATGTCGCGCCGATAGGCCTCGACGGTCAGCGGCGACGTGCCCTGCTCCAGCGTCAGGAAGTCGTCGAACGGACCGAGATGGAATCGCAGGGTGACGCCTTCATCCAGCATTCGCGGCTCACGACTCGGAAGACACGATGGTGGCCACGGCGATGCACGCGATGCCCTCTGCGCGGCCGATCCAGCCCATTCCCTCGTTGGTCTTGCCCTTGACGCTGATATCGTCGACGCTCACGCCCAGCGCGCCTGAGAGGCGATGGCGCATCAGCTCACGGTGCCCTGAGACGCGCGGCTTCTCGGCGATGATGGCGACGTCGACCTGCTGGACGCGCCATCCGCGAGCTGCAATTCGGGCCACGGCCGCCCGGAGCATCTCGATCGAATCCTTGCCCTTGTTCGCCGGATCGCGGTCGGAGAACATCTCGCCGATGTCGCCCGCGCCCGCCGCGCCGAGAATCGCATCAGTCAGCGCATGCGCGACCGCGTCGCCGTCGGAATGGCCCTCGAGATGGACGTCACTCGGAATGGGAACGCCGCCGAGGATGAGAGGTCCCGGCGGCGCAAAGCGGTGCGAATCGTACCCGATACCTACGCGGGAAGCGGCAAGCGGGGCGCGGTTTTCAGGATGGTCTGTCACGCTGCGGCTGATCCCTCAGCCGCTTTGGTCTCTTGCAGACCATGCCCGACGAGGCCCTGCCCAGGGATGATGCTGTAGTCCTGTCGACGGCGCGCGACCTTGAAGCCCGCGTCGGTGATCAGGCGCTCGATCTCGTGCGTCGTCGTGCGATGGGTGGTATTCGCGGCGCTGACGACGTTCTCCTCAATCATGAGCGAGCCGAAGTCGTTGCAGCCGAAGCGCAGCGACGTCTGACCGACCTTCATGCCCATCGTCACCCAACTGGCCTGCAGGTTTGGGACATTGTCGAGCACTATGCGCGCGAGCGCGACCGTGCGCAGATATGTCACGGCGTCGGTTTTCTGCATGTGCGACATCGTTGGCGTGTTCTCCGGCTGCAACGGCCAGCAGATGAATGCCGTGAAGCCATTCGTTCTCGCCTGCACTTCACGCACACGCTCGAGATGCTCGACACGCTCGGCCAGCGTTTCGCCGATGCCATACATCATCGTCACGGAGGTCTTCATGCCCTCCTGGTGCGCGATCTCCATGATCTCCAGCCAGCGATCAGCGCCGGCCTTTTTCTTCGCGACCTGATCTCGCACGCGTTGGACGAGAATCTCACCGCCGCCACCGGGAATCGAGTCGAGACCGGCTTTCATCAATTCGCGAATGACGTCGCGCGCGTCCATGCGGAACGTCTTCGCGAAGAAGTCGACTTCGCTGGGGCTAAAGCCGTGAATGTGAATCGTGTGGTACTTCTTGATGTACCTGAGCAGATCGAGATACCAATCGAACGGGATGTAGGGGTTGTGCCCACCCTGCATCAGGATCTGCACGCCGCCGAGCGCTTTGGTCTCTTCGATCTTGGCGCCGATCTGCTCGTACGAGAGCGTCCACCCTTCGTTGTGCTTCGGGCGACGATAGAACGCGCAGAAGCCACAATCGGCGACGCAGACGTTCGTGTAGTTGATGTTGCGGTCGACGATGTACGTGACCGTGTTGTGCGGGTGCTTCTCGCGACGAATGCGGTCGGCCTCAGCCCCGAGTTCGAGGAGCGAGGCGTTGGTATAAAAGTCGAGGATGTCAGTCATTCTCGCGAGCGAAGCGAGCAGAGAATCTGCTGTGAATTCGTTGTGGCCCGATTGGGAGCCTGAAAGCCTGCCGACAACTCAAGCCACTAACCTTGGACGATAGGTCCTCCACTCGCTTCGCGAGCAGAGGATGACAATCACGCCGCCGGCAGAAACGCCAACGACCCATTTGGAACTTTACCGGCGGCCACAAGCCGGCGGAAGAACTCGGTCAATCCCGCGAGATGCTGGTAGGAGAGGCCGTAGTCGAGCCCGGAGAGATATTCCAGGCAAACCTGCTTGTGAACACCGGTCGCGATCGCCGCTTGAGCCGCGAGCGTCTCGAGGTGCTGCAGTCCCCAGTTGCGCGACGAGATGAGGCTGGCGTGCACCGCAAGCGCTTCGGCCACTGGCGTCGTGCGCTGTGCCACCCACACTGCGAACACGAACGGAAGTCCTGTCCACTGTTTCCACTCACCACCGAGGTCGTACGCGTACCGATAGTCTGAGAGTCCGCCGTCGGCGGGATACAACTCGGGCGAGCGCAAACGCGACCAGAGGTGCAGCGCCGCATCGCCAATGACGAGGCGCGCGTCGTGCTCTTCTTCACCAAAGCGCGCGACGTCAACCAGCTCCGAATTGCTCGGAATGAACGCAGGCTTTGCGTCCCACACGTTCTCGAACAACAGCTCGAGCAGTGCCACGCTCGTCATGGAGCTACGGCTCACGAGCACGCGTCGGCCGTGCAACTCAGATGCGGGTCGCTTGGAGAACAGCACCACACTGCGCACCGGACCGTCGCTGCAGATCGAGAGATCGGGCAGCAACAGGTACTTGGTCGCGTCGCGTGCGTATTCGACGGCGGAGATGACGCTCACGTCGAGCGTGCCCTGCGCCATTTCGCGGTTGAGTGCTGTCGGAACGCCGTCGACCAACTCACCGGGCACGCTGACGACGCCGCGGTCCACCGCGCCGTACACGGGATAGCAGTTGATGTACGGAATGCGTCCAACGCGCATGGCTACGCGGCCTCGATTGCGACGGGTGCGTCGTCCTCGAACGTGCGAATGTCCTGATAGAACGCATCGCGCTCGACGGGCACGCGTCGCGCGCCGCGAATGAGCCGAAGGATCTGATCGAGTGTCATGGCCTGCGCGGTGTGCGCGCCGGCCTCGTGGTAGATCTTCTCGCGCACCACGGTGCCCTCGAGATCATTCACGCCAAACGCCAGCGACATCTGCGACACGAACGGCGTGACCATGATCCAGTGCGACTTGATGTGCTGGAAGTTGTCGAGGAACAGCCGTCCGACCGCGAGGTTCTTGAGGTCGTCGAAGCCCGTCGTCGCTGTTCCCGTGCGATGCAAGGTCTCGCCGAGCTCGTTGTTGTCCGGATGATACGCGAGCGGGATGTATGCGAGATAGCCTCCCGTCTCGTCCTGGAGATCGCGCAGCATCGCGAGATGCGCCATGCGATCGGCGAACGTCTCGACGTGGCCATACAGCATCGTGCAGTTCGTGCGAATGCCGAGCTTGTGCGCTTCGCGATGCACGTTGATGTACTCGTCACCCGACAGCTTTTTGTCGGCAATCGTTGCACGCACTCCCGGGCTGAACACTTCCGCGCCGCCGCCTGGCATGGTGTCGAGTCCCGCCTCGCGCAGTGCGATCAGCGTATCGCGAACGGTCATCTTTTCGATGCGCGCGATGTGCGCGATCTCGACCGCCGTGAGCGCCTTGATGTGCACTTGCGGATGGCGTTCCTTGAGCCCGCGAAACATCTCGCTGTAGTAGGCCAGGCCGGCCTTCATGTCGAGACCGCCCACGATGTGGAACTCGCGCGTCAGCGTGCTGTTCGCCGTCGCAGCTTCAGCCCACACCTGATCCATCGTGTACCGATACGCGCCGTCTTCCTTTGGCAAGCGCGCGTACGAACAAAAGACGCACGTCTTTCTGAGCGTGCAGATGTTCGTGGGATTGATATGCTGATTCGCCGCGAAGGTGACGCGATCGCCGTTCTTGGCGCGATTGACCGCGTCGGCCATATGTCCAAGGCCGACGAGATCAGAACTCTCGAATAACGCGACGCCGTCAGCTTCCGACAGCCGTTCGCCGCGTTCGACTTTGTCGGCGATCGGCTGGAGCGACGGATCGCTGATCAACGAACGCTCGAGTCGAACTGACATGGGCACGGTTACTCCTCGTACTTCTTGATGGCGAGCGTGACGTTGTGGCCGCCGAAGCCGAAGCTGTTGCTCAACACATAGCGCACGTCGCGCTGCACCGCGGTGTTCACCGTGTAGTTGAGATCGAGCTCGGGATCCGGCGTTTCGTAATTGATCGTTGGCGGAATGATCGAGTCGCGCGTCGCGAGCGCGCCGATGATGAACTCCACTGCACCGGCGGCGCCGAGCATGTGTCCCGTCATCGACTTGGTCGAACTGACGTTGAGCTTCATCGCGTGTTCGCCGAACACTTTCTTGATCGCCTGCGTCTCGCCGAGATCGCCGGCCGGCGTGGAGGTCCCGTGCGCGTTGATGTAATCGATGTCGGTGGGCGTGAGGCCGGCATCCTTCATCGCGATACGCATCGCGCGCTGAGCACCTTCCCCTTCGGGCGCCGGCGCCGTGAGGTGATACGCGTCGCCCGTTGCGCCATAGCCGACGATCTCGGCGTAGATGCGCGCGCCGCGCTTTCGCGCATGCTCGAGCTCTTCGAGAATCACGATGCCGCCGCCTTCACCCATCACGAAACCATCACGCGTCTTGTCGAATGGACGCGAGGCCGTGGCCGGGGAGTCGTTGCGCTCCGACAGCGCCTTCATGTTCGCGAAGCCGCCGATCGCCATTGGCGTGACCGTCGCTTCGGAACCACCGGTGATCACTGCGTCCGCGTCGCCATACTGGATCGTGCGAAACGCATCGCCGATCGCATGGGCGCTCGTGGCGCATGCCGAAATCGTCGCGTAGTTCGGTCCCTTCGCGCCAAAGCGCATGGACACGAGACCCGCGGCGATGTCGGAGATGAACATCGGGATAAAGAACGCGCTGATCTTGCTCTGTCCGCGCTCGCGATAGACGTCGTGCTGCTCTTCAAACGTCTTGAGTCCGCCGATGCCGCTGCCAATGATGACGCCGAGTCGCTCGGGGTCGTACTTCGTCTGATCGGTGAATCCCGCATCGGCCATCGCCTGCACGGATGCGGCGATCGCATACTGCGCAAAGAGGTCGGCGCGCTTGGCTTCCTTGCGCTCGAGATAGAGCAGCGGCTCGAAGCCTTTGACTTCGCACGCGAAATGAACCGGGAAGGTGCTGTGATCGAACTTCGTGATATCAGCGCCCCCAGACACGCCCTGCGTGATCGCACGCCAGGTCGCCGCCACGTCGTTGCCGACTGGCGTTATCGCCCCCATTCCAGTGACGACGACCCGACGCTTCAAGGACATTAC
The DNA here is from genome assembly GCF_055379415.1 of Leucogemmata humicola. Lineage (NCBI taxonomy): Bacteria > Pseudomonadati > Gemmatimonadota > Gemmatimonadia > Gemmatimonadales > Gemmatimonadaceae > Leucogemmata > Leucogemmata humicola. The sequence continues at coordinate 3,212,066 of NZ_AP040875.1, read as the reverse complement.
GCGTTGCTCCCCATCTTCGTGTTCAAATAACCGATCGCATCACCGACGGTGCGAAGCTTCTCCGCATCTTCGTCCGGGATGTCGATGTTGAATTCCTTCTCGAACTCCATGACCAGCTCGACGATGTCGAGGCTATCGGCGCCGAGGTCCTCGATGAAGCTGGCCTCGTCGGTGAGCTTCTCACGCTCCACACCGAGCTCCTTCTCGATGATGTCGCGGACCTTCTGAGCGTTGTCGGCCATGGGAAACGTTCCTCTCTACTGTGAAGGTGATTTGAGTCTCTAATCTAGCTTGGAACGGCAGGGCTTGTCACATCACCATGCCGCCGTCGACGACGAAAACCTGACCCGTGATATACGCGGCGTGATCGGACGACAGGAACGTCACGATGCTCGCAATATCCTTGGGTTGTCCGAGTCGTTCGAGCGGGATCTGCGTGAACAGCGTTTTTTTCGCGTCGTCCGTCATGGCCGCCGTCATGTCGGTCTCGATGAAGCCCGGTGCGACGACGTTCGCCAGGATGTTTCTCGACGCGAATTCTTTCGCAACAGACTTGGTCAAGCCGATCAATCCCGCCTTGCTCGCGGCGTAGTTCGCTTGACCCTTGTTGCCAACGAGGCCAACGACGCTGGCGATGTTGATGATTCGTCCCCAGCGGCGCTTCATCATGCCGCGCGTGGCCGCGCGAATGGCGACGAATGCGCCGCGCAAATTCGCGTCTAGTACGGCATCCCAATCATCATCCTTCAATCGAAGAAGGATGTTATCACGCGTGAGTCCCGCGTTGTTGACGAGAATGTCGACGGCGCCAAATGCCTTTTCTGCGTTCTCGACCAACGCTGTGACCGCGGCCGGATCACTGACGTCGCAGGCAAAGCCGCGCGCGTCCGACGAAATGGCTGCCGCGGCTTCTTCCGCGCGCGCCAGATCGCGCCCGACGACGCCAACACGCGCCCCAGCCTCGGTAAGCGACTCGGCGATGGCACGTCCAATCCCGCGCGTGCTGCCGGTGACGAGGGCCGAACGGCCCGACAGATCGATCTTCACGCGGCCACCAACTCCTGAGCTTTTTCGATGTCGGCGACGGTTCCGAAGGGCGCAGTTTTTACGTTCGGCGCGATCTTCTTGACGAGCCCGGCGAGCACGGTTCCCGACCCCATCTCGAGATACAGCGCGTCCGGGAATCGAGCGGTGATCGTCGTGATCTCGTCGATCCAGCGGACGGGCTTTGAGAGTTGATCGAGCAGCAGCACCTTCGCGCGATTGGCGGTCGTGACGGCCTCGGCATTCACGTTCGCGTAAACCGTGAAATGCGGATCGTCAAATGACGCTTTATCAAGCGCTTCGGCGAGTCCACCGGCTACACTTTCCATGAGGGGCGAATGGAACGCGCCGCTTACTTTGAGGCGCATGGCGCGCTTGGCGCCGGCCTCTTTGCACAACACCATCGCGCGCTCGACGCCCGCCTCTTCACCGCTGATGACGAGCTGCCCCGGACAGTTGTAGTTCGCCGGAACGACAAGTCCGGCTTCGCGCGTGGCCTCGGCGCAAATCTCTTCGATGGGCCGATTCGTTTCGCCAAGGATCGCCGCCATGGCGCCGGGGCGCTTGACGCCGCTCTCGAGCATCAGCTCGCCACGGCGGCGGACGATCCGCACCGCGTCCTCCAAGCTCAGCGATTCGGCCGCGTGGTACGCTGTGAACTCGCCGAGCGAGTGCCCTGCCGCTGCCATGACCGACGCACCGATCGTCGCTCTGGTGACCGCCCAGACGGCAGCGCTGTGGGTCAGAAGAGCCGGTTGCGCGTTGTGCGTGAGCGTCAGCTCTTCTTCGGGACCCTCGAAGCAGAGGCGGCTGAGCGGAGCGCCCAGCGCAGCATCCGCGCGCTCAAAGACGTCGCGAGCCGCCGGAAACGCGTCGGCTAGGTCTTTCCCCATGCCCGGCTTCTGAGAGCCTTGGCCCGGAAACAACAGTACGACGTCCATGCTAGAGCCGGATGACCATAGAGCCCCACGTGAACCCGGCGCCAAATGCCACAAGCAGCACCGTTGCGCCTTCGCCGATCACTCCGTTTTCCAGCGCTTCGTCGAGCGCAATAGGAATGGATGCCGCGGACGTGTTGCCGAAGCGATCGACGTTCACGTAGACCTTGTCCATCGGGATGTTCGCGTGCTTCGCGGTCGCTTCGATGATGCGAATGTTCGCCTGGTGCGGAATCATCAGGTCGATGTCGGCGCCGGTGAGCTTCGCGGAATCGAGCGCGCGCGTCGCGGCTTCCGACATCGAGCGAACCGCATTCTTGAACACTTCGCGGCCGTTCATCTTGATGTACTGCGACCGCTCGTTCAGCACTTCCTCGCTGAATGGGCGCGCCGCGCCCCCGGAGGGACGGCACAGCAGATCGCCGAGCGTTCCGTCGCTGCGCAGGAACGTGGAGATGATTCCCTTGTGCTGCTTGGAACGCTTGAGCACGGCCGCGCCAGCGCCGTCGCCAAACAGCACGCACGTCGAGCGGTCGGTCCAGTCAGTAATTGCGCTGAGCTTTTCGACGCCGACGACGAGCGCCGTGTCGGCATTGCCCATCGCAATCATGCTTTCGGCGATCGTGGCGCTGTAGATGAACCCGGAACACGCTGCGCCAACGTCGAACGCCGCGGCACGGCCTGCACCAAGCGCCGCTTGGAGATCGACGGCTGCGCTGGGCAGCAGGCGATCCGGCGAGGCAGTGCCAAGCACGATGATGTCGAGTTCACCGGGCTGCACGCCGGCGCGCTCCATGGCCTTCATCGCCGCGCCGGCCGCGAGGTCGGTGGCCGACTCGGTCTTGGCGATGTACCGCTGCTTGATACCGGTGCGCTCGACGATCCATTCATCGGTCGTCTCGATGCCCACTTTCGCAAAGTCGAAATTCGTGAACACCGTCGAGGGCACGTGTCGTCCAGTGCCGGCGAAGTAGGCGATCGGTCGCTTCATGCGGATCCCTTCCCTTCGCCGAGACGGCGACCAATGTGTTCGTCCATCTTCGTCTCGACGGCCTGCACGGCGACCTTGACGGCGTTCTTGATCGCGCGAGGTGAGGATTTTCCGTGCGAGATGATGCTGACGCCGTTGACGCCGAGCAGCGGCGCGCCGCCGTGCTCGGAGTAGTCGAGCTGTTTGAGGGCGCTCATCATGGTTTTCTCATCGATGCCGGATTTGGCCAGCATGCCGATGATGAACGGTGCGATTGCCTCGAAGAACTTGAGCACCACGTTGCCGACGAATCCGTCGCAGACGACGATGTCGATCGGTCCGCGGTCGCACTGGCCGGTCGGAAGATCGCGTCCCTCGACGTTGCCGACGAAGTTGAGGCCTGCCGACTGGAGCAGTTGATGCGCCTCTTTCACGACGGCGTTGCCCTTCTCCGCTTCCTCGCCAATGCTGAGCAGTCCCACGGCCGGATTGTGCCGCCCGAGCAGATCCTCGGCGTAGACGACGCCGAGCTGCGCGAACTGCACGAGCTCTTCGGCGCCACAATCGACGTTTGCGCCAGAGTCGAGCACGACGACGGGTTGACGCGACGTGGGGAATACGGTGGCGATGGCGGGACGTTTGAGTCCGGCGTGCAGCTTGAGCACGAACATCGACGCGGCCATCTGTGCGCCGGTGTTGCCGGCGGAGACGAACGCGTCGGATTCCCCGTCGGCCTGGAGCTTGAGGCCGACGATCATGGAGCTTTTTGGCTTGCTACGGATGGCGGACCCTGGCTTGTCGGCCATCTCGATGACGTCGGGCGCCTCGACGATCTCTAGGCGGCCACGTTGGTCCCGCAGCGCCGAATACTCGCCGTTCGCGTCATTGAGAAGCGCGTCGAGCTGCTCGGTGATAACCGCGGTGCGCCCAACGAGCTGGATGGAGTGTGTCGAATCAAGCTCGCCGAGGGCGAGCAACGCGCCGGCAACGGTCGCCCGGGGAGCGAAATCGCCCCCCATGGCGTCCAACGCGATGCGCGCCAAGGCTACGCTTCCCTGGCTTCGACCCGCTGCTTACCGGCGTAATACCCACACTCCTCACATACGTGGTGCGGGCGCTTCATCGCCTGGCATCGCGGGCACTTCTGGATCGCGATGGCGGGCGCAGTCTTGTGCGTGTTGCGAGCGCGCTTCTTCCGTTTCGAGGTTCTTCGCTTCGGGACGGCCATGGGACTATTTGCGTGAGTACGTGAGTACGTGAATACGAAAAAAGCGTGAGTGCGATACTACTTGCCCGAGCGATCGAGCTTTGTCAGACCATCCCAGCGCGGGTCGACTTCAGGCTGAGCGCAGTTGTGCGGACCGTCATTCAAATCCACACCGCAGCGCGGGCACAGCCCCTTACAGTCTTCCCGACAGAGTGCAAATGTTGGAGCGACGAGTAGCCACTCCTCCCGGAGAGCCGGCCTCAGATCGAGTTCCGGATTCTTTGGGTCGAGCTCATACACGTCAGGATCATCGATGTCTTCATCTCCGCTTTCGACGAAGATGACGTGTGACTCGTCGCTCACGTGGGCTTGAGTGTCTGCGAGACACCGATTGCACTCGAGAGCAACGTCCCCTTCGATTCGCCCGTGCCAGTAAAATCGACCCGGCCCTGCAGCCGACAGACGGCCGGTCACGTGCACCGCGCCGATCGGTTTCGGATCACCCGCTTCCCACACGTCATCGCTGGCCGGAAGATCCTCGTCAACGACGACAGCATGCGACTCGAGCGACCGAATGTCAAAGGACAACATCCCGGAAAACTACTCGGATTTCTGGGTCGCTACAAGTCCGTGTAAGTAATGGAGTTGGGCGGCGGCGGAGGCACTCCTGGTCTCAGGTCTCGGGTCTGAGCGGACAGTCGTCCTTTCCCTCAGACCTGGGACCCGTGACCAGAGACCTGCAGCGCCCTAGCGCGCGGCCAACAGCTCCGTCTCAGAGAAGAAGAAGCGCGACTCGCGCGTGGCGTTCTCGTCGCTGTCGCTGGCGTGAATCGCGTTCCGTTCCTTCGATTCGGCAAACAGCTTCCGAACTGTCCCCGCATCGGCCTGGGCCGGATCGGTCGCACCGATTGCCGTGCGCAGCGCGGCGACCGCGTCAGCCTTTTCGAGAACCATGGGCATGCACGGACCCGAGGTCATGAACGATACGAGCGAACCGTAGAACGGCCGCTCCTTGTGCACGGCGTAGAACTCGCCGGCCTGATCCTGCGACAGGTGCATCACGCGCGCGGCGAGGACCTTGAATCCCTGCGCCTCGAGATGGCCAATGATTTTGCCAGCCTTGCCAGAGTTGAAGGCGTCGGGCTTGATGATCGTCAACGTGTAATTGCCAGCCATGCTCAGGATCCTATGAGTTTGCGAACGATGTCACCGCGGGTGAGGAAGCCCACGAGTCTTCCCTCGTGAACCACGGGCACGCGTTCGACGTCCTTGTTTGCCATCAAAGCCGCCACTTCGGCGACCGGTTGTTCCGGCGCGACGCATAATACTTGGCGCGTCATCGCGTCGCGCACTGTCTTCTTGGTGTGCATCACGGGAGCGGCGTGCCGGAGATTCCCATCCGACAGCACTTCCGTGACCAACAAATGTCGCATGAGTTCGCGCTCGCTCAACATACCTAGCAGACGCTGATCGTCGTCCACGACCGGCAGCGCACCGAGCCCCGTGGAAATCAGCTCGCGCGCTGCGCGCGGGAGCAACACGTCACCCCTCGTCGTGCGCGGACGCTCGGTCATCAGATCGCGGACGAGCAACTGCTCCGGCATCTCGTATTCGCTGAACGTCGACAGCGTAACCACCGCCTCAGGGCTCGGTGACGCGACGAGGGCGTCGATCACCTCTTCCTTGGGGAGTAGTCGCGCGAACGCGCGAACCACCTGGAGCTGCCGCGCCGCCGAGCGCGGCGGGCCGACGACCATCACGACGACGCTCGCGCGTTGCTCGGATCCGTCGTCGAGCATGCGGCGAACGCCATCGGGGCAGACGCCAATGGCAACCTGGAGCGACGACGCCGTGTCGGTCCGATAGTGCAGCAGGAATGCGCGATCGGCGATCGCGACCATATCCTCGCCTCGCTCTTCCGCGAGTCGCCCACTGAGCCGCTCCAGATCCTCGATCGCACCCGACGCGCTCAAGCGCTCAAGGAGCGCCGCGCGCGCGTCGCCGAGCGTGTCGCAGGCCAGAGGCACCAGCGCCCGCGACGGCGCCAGGTAGTCAGCAAGTCTCACGAAAGCAGGTCGAGGTGAAGAGGTCCGTAAATGTAGCGGGCCGCAACACGTGGCCGAATCGGCGACCAGCGCGGTTTACCCGCGCCGGTCGCACGATTCACCTTCCTTTACAGACGAGCCTTGAGCAGACCGACGAAGTCGATCGGGCGCTTGGCGACGCCCATGCCCGCGGCTTCGAATGCGGCGATCTTTTCAGCCGCCGTGCCTGACGAACCGGAAATGATCGCTCCGGCGTGGCCCATGCGGCGTCCTGGAGGAGCCGTCTGCCCGGCAATGAAGCCAACGACCGGCTTCTTCATGTGCTTCTTGATGTACTCGGCTGCTTCCTGCTCGTCGGTGCCGCCGATTTCACCCATCATCGCGACGGCCTTCGTGTTCGGATCGGCTTCGAACGCCGCGAGGCAGTCGATGAAGTTCGTGCCGTTGATCGGATCGCCGCCAATACCGACGCAGCTCGACTGTCCGAGTCCGGCACTAGTAAGTTGATATACGATTTCGTAGGTGAGCGTTCCTGAACGACTGACGACGCCGATGTTACCCGGCGTGCAGATGCGTCCCGGAATGATGCCAACCTTGGACTTCCCTGGGGAAATGAGTCCTGGGCAGTTCGGTCCAATGAGTCGGGCGCCCTTTTCTTTTACGTACGGATAGACGCGCGTCATGTCGAGCACGGGCACTCCTTCCGTGATCGCGACGATCAACTTGATGCCCGCGTCCGCCGCCTCGAGAATGGCATCGGCGGCAAACATCGGCGGCACGTAAATCACCGACGTGTTGGCCTGGGTCGCATCGACCGCATCGGCCACCGTGTTGAAGATCGGAACCTTCTCTTCGAACTTCTGGCCGCCCTTTCCGGGCGTGACACCGCCAACGACCTTGGTGCCGTACTCCATCATCTGCTTCGTGTGGAACGAGCCGTCGCGGCCCGTGATGCCCTGCACGATCAGCGTCGTGTTCTCGTCGATGAAGATGCTCACGCGGCCTTTCCTCCCTTCGCGAGCTCCACGGCCTTCTGCACCGCTTCATCCATGTCGGACGACGCCGAGAAGCCGTTGTCCTTCAGGATTTGCATGGCGATCTCTTCGTTGGTTCCGGTGAGCCGAATGACGATCGGCACCTTGAGTGGATTCTGTTTCGTCGCGGTCACAATGCCATTTGCGACGTCATCCGTTCGCGTGATTCCGCCAAAAATATTGAACAGAATCGCTTTCACGTTCGCATCAGCCGTAATGATCTTCAGCGCGTTCACGACCTTTTCCGGATTCGACGAACCGCCGATGTCGAGGAAGTTGGCCGGCTCGCCGCCGTAGTATTTCACCAGATCCATCGTCGCCATCGCGAGACCGGCGCCATTTACGACGCAACCGACGTCGCCATCGAGCTTGATGAACGTGAGGTTCGCATTGCGCGCCAGGACTTCACTGGGCGCTTCGGCGCTTTCGTCGCGGAGCGCGGCAATCTCCGTGTGGCGATCGAGCTCGTTGTCGTCGATGACCATCTTGGCGTCGAGCGCAACGACGTCGCCCGCCGGCGTCGTGACGAGCGGATTGATCTCGGCGAGCGAGCAGCCGCTCTTCATGAATGCCGAATAGAGCTGCTGCATGATCTTCGCGGCGGCGCGAACTTTCTTCACGTCGTCGAACAGGAAGAAGCCGAGGCGACTCGCCTGGTACGGCTGCAAACCGTAGCGCGTGTCGATCGGCATCTTGAGGATTTTCTCAGGCGTCGTCGCGGCAACTTCTTCGATGTCGATGCCGCCGGCCGGACTGACCATGAACACCGGCTTCTTCGACGCGCGATCGAGAATGATGCCCACGTACGCTTCAGAGGCGATGTCCGCCGCTGGCGTCACGAGCACTTTCTGCACTGGAAGTCCCTTGATGTGGAGCGCGAGAATCTTCGTCGCGATCTCCTTGGCTTCGGCGGGACTCTTGGCGAGCTTCACGCCGCCGGCCTTACCGCGACCGCCCGCGTGCACCTGCGCCTTCACGACCACCGTTCCACCATACTGCTTGGCGATTGCCTCGGCTTCCTCGGGCGTGCCAGCCACTTCACCCGGCGGAATCGGCACGCCTTCCTTTCGAAGGATGTCCTTCGCTTGATACTCGTGGATGTTCACTCGTTCTCCGCGGTTGCGGTTATGGTCGTTCCCGCCTTGCCACGAACAGCCAATCGGCCCTGGCTCAGCGACGTGATGATGGCTCGTCCCTTCGTGCGGCGGACAAAATCCACCGCCGCGCGAATCTTCGGCGCCATACTGCCCTCTCCGAATACTCCCTGCGTATCCATTAGCGTTGCGGCGTCAGCCGACAGCCGCGAGACAGGCCGCTGTTGCGGCGTGCCCCAGTCGACATAGACCGCGTCGACGTCCGTCAAAATCAGTAGCAGCTCTGCACCGAGATCGCGCGCCAGGACCGCAGCTGCGAGATCCTTGTCGACCACCGCGTCGATGCCCTCCCAACCTAGCGTAGGATGCTCGTAGACGGGCGCCCCACCGCCACCCGCGGCGATGACGAGCGCCCCCTTTCGAACGAGCGCCCTGATCACGCGCAGCTCGCGAATCGCCTGCGGCGCTGGGCTGCCAACCGCCCGACGGAGTTTGCCGTGACCATCGGGCTTCACGATGAAGCCCTCCGCTTCCAACTGTTTCGCGCGCTCGGCGGTCAGCTCCCGGCCGATGAACTTCGTCGGGTGCCGAAGCGCCGGGTCGGCGGGATCGACCACCACCTGCGTGATGATCGTCGCCACGCTCCGCGGGCTATTCGCTTTGCGGAGGGCGTTCTCCAACGATTGCTGGATCATGTAGCCAATCCAGCCAGCGGTCGCGGCCACGAGCACGCCCAATGGCAGCGGACTCGCCTCGTCGCGTGCGATCTCGTTGCGCACCAGCTCATCGCCCACCTGCGGACCGTTGCCGTGGACGACGCACACGCTCCAACCGGCGAGCGCTAGTTCGACGATCGGGCCAAGGCTCTCGCGCGTATGACGAAACTGGTCGTAGACGGTCGAACGCTCGCCTGTTGGGGCGAGCGCGTTGCCGCCGAGCGCAATCACGGCGGTCCGTCGATGACGATGGTCGGCGCGCGAGGCGCTCATGGCGGAGTACTTCCTGGGTTAACGACACTCCTGCCGAGTGCAAGGCCAAGCGCGTCGAACGCGCGGCCGAATGCGACCCAGTCGCCCCGCTGTAGCGCGGCGCGCATCGCTGAATAGAGCCCGCCGACCGTGGTCCGAAGGTCGCCAGCAACCACGGGGGCTTCGTTCGGTCGCGTCGGCAGTCCGGCGCCCGGAACGATCGATCGCGCCGTGTCTCCGGCGAACAGTGCGATTCGACTGAGCGTGGGAACGGTCTGCGGGCGCCAACGATACTTCGGTTGCACGAAGCCAATGCCACCGCGAATCGGCACAGCGCGGACGCGGCCGGGCGCCAGCACGCCTTCGCGCGCAGCGGAGCCGGAACTGTCGACGGAGCGGAGGCGGTCGAGCACAGGGCTCCAGCGTGGCCCAGGCGCTGCGAGCGGATACCACATCAGCCGACGCGCCGATCCGCCTGTTCCGATCAACAGTCCGCGCAGACGATCGGTCTCGTCAACGAGCGGCAAGGCGATCGCCGTGGTCTTCGTTCCAGGAAGCACCATCGGCAGCGGATCGGTCATGAGGCTCGTGTCGGCGCCATCGAGCGTTGGCACGTGTCGCACCGGATCGGTGTCCGTGCGCGCGCCGTATCGACCGAAGGCGACGGCCTGCGCGCCGAGTCCATCGATCGGCGGAGCGAGGAGCGTGCTCAGTCGCGGCGGTAGAGCGTTCCACGTCGCGAAGATCGACGGCAGGCGCCGCACCCAGGTCGACGCGATCGGATCGAGCGTCGAGTCCGGAACGATGCTGATCTCTCCCGTCGACGCCTGCACGATGGCGACGGCGGCGTGGCGCAGATACGTGCGATCTTCGCCGGCGAAGTTGATGTGGCGACTGAGCGGATATGTCGACGACGTGGAGTACAAGTCGACGGCCCAGTACAACGAGTCGCCGGCGAGCAGTGGCTCGAGCTGCCGCCCCTGTGCAAAGAACGGCGCGAGCAACGCGATTCGATCGCGAACGTCACGGTGCGCGATGATCGTCGGATGCGGCTGCGCTGAATCCGTTGAGAGAATTCTAAAATTCTGTAACGACCACGCATTCGCCAAGCGGGCGAGGATGGGCTCGAGCGACGTGCCGGCGCTATGCGTGAGCGAGTCGGCGATGACGGTGTACGGAGGCGCGCCCGGATAGATGAGCGGCGCTTCGATCGGCGTATCGTCGATTGCCGACGCGGCAGCTCCGGCCACCCGTACTGGTGCGCCGCGGTCGTCTGCCGTCGCGGCGACGATGCGCGCGAGCGTCCACGGCGCTCGCACCGATGCGCCAGGCGGCGGCGGATCCACGACGTCGGCCAGCAGTCCGTTCTCCGACCAGCGCCAGCCGATCTTCACCTTCTGAACGTCGCCGGCGCGACCACCGTCGATTGCGCGCGCCAAGGCCGGCGGATCCCACGCCGGTACCCATGGCAGTGCAGCCGTGAGCGACGGAAAGGCGATTGTCGAATCGGCACGCGGAACTTGATCGACGGCAAAGGCACGACGCGTATAGGTCGCGCGCGTTCCGAGAAACGCCAGCTCACGTTGGGTGCGTGCGGCGTCGCTTCCGGAATGTTGAGCGATGGCCGGTGCCACTTCACGAATGAGCAGTGATAGGCCGACGACACTGAGCACCGCGATACCAGCGAGCCGCAGCTGACCGACGAATCCGGCCCACAGCACGATCAGCGCCGCGGCCAGTGTGGTGAGTGCGAGAATGAGATTGCCAGGAATCCCGACGCGATAGTCGACCCAACTGAACGCGCCATCGACGCCGCTGCCGTCGAGCAGGAGCGCGTACATGTCGAGACGAAAGCTCCACGCCAACATCAGCAGCAGCACGCCGACGAGCACGGTGAAGTGACGCCGCACGTACGTCGACGCGTATAACGACCCGCGCTGCCACTTGAGACTCGGCGTCAGCGCATAGAGCGCGATGACCGTGACGATGACGACGATGACCGCCAGGAACGCCCACGTCCACAACGCGTTCTCGAGCGGGAGCCGATAGACGAAGAACCCGAGGTCCGTGTCGAAGTACGGATCGGATTCGGAGAAGCGCCGCCCCGACATCGCGAGCACGACCGACGTCCAGTCTTGCTGCGGCAGCGCGAGCAGAATCCCCAGTACGAGCGACATGCCGACGGCGATACCCATCAGGTATCGCCCAGGCACCTCCTCGCCGATTTCGAGATTTCCAATGCGTCGCGGGAACACGAGCGACACCACGGACTGTCGAACGGCGTAGAGGTTCGCAAACGCGAACAGCCCGGCGCCGAGTACGGATCCAATGCGCAGCGCGCTGATGGCGCCAAGGCGCGTTCGCCAGAGCGCCGCGGCTCCGAGCGAGTCATACCACAGGTAGTCGGCATACACACCGGCCACGGCGCGGCCGACGATCAGCAGGACCGCGGCGGTCCCCAACGCGAGCATCAGCCACCGCCGCTTGGTCATGTCACACTCGCACGCCCTGCTCGCGCAGCCACCCTTCCATCTCGCCTTGGATGGCGTCGAGACGCTCCTGCGTGGTGGCTTCGTAGCGGGCAACAATCACTGGCTGTGTGTTCGACGCGCGGATCAATCCCCACCCGTCGCCGAAGAGCACGCGAACGCCGTCAACGTCGATGACGTCGTGCTTAGAGCGGAAATGCTTCACCGCCTTTTCGACGAGACCAAACTTGAGCTCTTCGGGCACATCGATACGCAACTCCGGTGTCGATACGAAGTCGGGAACGTCCGAGAGCATTTGCTCAACGGTACGGCCGGAGTCGGCGAGAATGCGCAGGAGACGTGCTGCACCGTACAGCGCATCGTCGTGGCCGTAGAATCCTTCCGTGAAGAACATGTGCCCAGACATCTCGCCGGCAATCGGCGCCTTCATCTCGCGCATCTTGTCCTTGATGAGCGAGTGTCCCGTCTTCCACATCACGGGCTTTCCACCGGCGTTCTCGACGGCCGTCGGCAAAGCCTGCGAACACTTCACGTCGAAAATGATGGGCTGGCCGCGTCCCGTTCGCGCGAGGACGTCGCGCGCATAGAGAATCAGAATGCGGTCGCCCCAAACGATGCCGCCCTTCGCGTCTACGACCCCGATGCGGTCCGCGTCGCCGTCGAAGGCGATGCCGATCTCGGCGCCGTCGGCCTTCACGGCCGCGATCAGATCTTCGAGGTTCTTGGGGACGGTCGGATCCGGGTGGTGATTCGGAAACGTTCCGTCGCTCTCGCAGAACAATCCGCGCCCTTCAGTGCCGAGGCGCGCGAACAGCTGCGGCGCCACGAGCGCGCCCGCTCCATTCCCGCAGTCGTACACGACCTTCATGGGCCGTGAGAGTTTTCCAATACGCTGCATCACGTCATCGATATACCGTTCGATGACGGGCTCTTCGCGCACGCTTCCCTTCTTCGCCGCCTTGGCGCGCTGCTGCTGCGTGAGATCGTACAGGTGAAGGATCTCGTCGCCGTGCATCGAGGCCGTACCGACCGACAGCTTGAAGCCGTTGTACTCAGGCGGATTATGCGAACCCGTGATCTGGATTCCGCCGACGACGGGAAGATGGTGCAGCGACCAGTAGTTGAGCGGCGTCGGCACGACGCCAACGTCGATGACGTCGACGCCAGCGTCATTCAATCCACCCACGAGCGCGTCGCGCAGCGCGGCCCCGCTCGGACGATTGTCGCGGCTAACGACGACCGTTCCGGCGATCGAGTGCTCGACCATGTACGCGGCGTATGCTCCGCCGATTGCGTAGGCAGCTTCGGTCGTGAGATCGTTGTCGACGATCCCGCGAATGTCGTATTGGCGAAAGATCCCTGCTGCAATCGGCATCGATCCTCTCTCCCCCACGAAAGTGAACGGGGCCGCGTTGCGGCCCCGTTGGATCAGCGGCTTCGCTCGGCGGCTCGCGTATCAGCGACGTGCTGAGCCGAGTCGGGCGGAGCGACCGCCGATCGTGTCGGCAGCTGTGTGATGGACCCTTCGATCTCCATACGCGGGCGTCCGTTTCGCGCCACGCGCACGAGGTAGTCGGGCGAGAACCCGAGGATGAGGATCAACGCGACGGTGACGGCCAACACCATTTGCGTGAGGCCGCCCGAGCGTTCGATGCGCAGTGCGTTCTCGGGTCGGGGACGCATGAACATCAGCATGACGACGTGCAAATAGTAGCCTGCTGACAGTGCTGTGGTGAGCGCGAGGACAATCGCCAGTGTCGTCTGCTGCACTGGAGCCTGAAGCGCCGCCTGAAGCACGTACCACTTCGCGAAGAAGCCAGCGCCACCAAAGATCGGGAAGCCGAGCATGGCGAGCATGATGACTGCCATCGACACGGCGAGCCATGGGCGCTCCGACCACAAACCGGTCAACTCCTCGAGCATCACACCGGTTTCACCCTCTCGCGTGAGCGTCACGACGATCGCAAAAGCGCCGAACGTGGCGAGCGTGTAGACGAACAGATAGAACAGCATCGCCGAGAAACCCTGGAAGGTCCCGGCGGCGATGGCGACGAGCAGATATCCGGCATGGCCAATGCTCGAGTATGCGAGCAGTCGCTTGAGGTTCTTCTGCGCGAGACCGATTGCGTTGCCGAAGACCATCGTGGCGATCGCGAGTCCGCTCAGGACCGGTTGCCAACTGGTGAACGCCAGTGGGAACGCTTCGAGCCAGATGCGAATGAAGGCAGCGAAAGCAGCCGCCTTGACCGTCGCCGCCATGTACGCGGTGATCGGCGAGGGCGCGCCCTCGTAGACGTCCGGCGCCCACATGTGGAACGGAACGGTCGCAACCTTGAAGCCGAATCCGATCAGCATCATCGCGACGCCGGCCAGCAGCAGCGGACTCGTAGCGAGATTGTAGACCGCGATGCGTCCGGCGATCAACGTGAGATTCGTCGTTCCCGTGGCACCATAAACGAGGGCGATACCGTAGAGCAGGAACGCCGTAGAGAACGCACCAAGCAGAAAGTATTTCAGCGCGCCTTCGGCCGAGCGCTCGCTGCGGCGGTTGATGCCAGCGAGCGCGTACACCGAGATCGACATCAGCTCGACGCCGAGGAAGACGATCATCAGGTCGCGTGCCGATGCGAGGAGCATCATGCCCGACGATGCGAGCAGAATCAGCACGTGGGTTTCAGCCGTCTTGATCCGCGTGCGCATGTTGTCGTCCATGCTCAGCGCGATCGCGAACACGGTTCCGAGCAGAATGATGACGTCGACCAACCAACGGAAATTATCGACGGCAATCGGTCCTGGGCCGGCCTGATATCGGCCAACCCAGGTCAGGCACAGCAGGATCGTGACACCGGCGAGCAGGATGCTGAGGATGCCGATGTTGCGCTGATGCGTGTCGCTCTCCGGGTACCACGCGGCGATCACGAGCAGGATCATTGCTCCGCCCATGAGCACGAGGTCGGGCACCAGGGCGAGCATCAGCTGCGACGGAACCGAGATATCGAGAGTCGTTATCACCGGCCCGCCTCCGAAAGCTGCTGCTGCGTCATGACGTCACGTCGAGCGTTCACCATCGTGACGAACTTGGTGGCCGCGCCCTCCATGCGTCGAAGCACCGGCGCCGGGTACACACCGAGCCACACGATGCACGCGATCAGCGGGATCATCACCGCAAGCTCGCGTCGATTCAGATCCGGTATGTGCATATTCTCAGGCTTGTCGAGCGCGTTGAACAGAATGCGCTGAATTGCCCAGAGCAGATACGCTGCGGAAATGATGACGGCGGTCGAGGCGATCACGGCGAGCACCGGCTCGGTGCGGAACGCACCGATGAGCACGAGGAACTCGCCGACGAATCCGTTGGTACCTGGCACGCCAATGCTGCTCAACGATACGATCGTGAGCAGCGCGGCGAACATCGGGACCACTCTCGCGATGCCTCCGTACGACTCGATCAAGCGCGTGTGACGGCGCTCGTAGATCATGCCGATCAGGAAGAACAGCGCGCCCGTCGAGATACCGTGATTGATCATCACCATCAGCGCGCCCTGCACGCTCTGCACGGTCAGTGCAAAGATGCCGAGCATGACGAAGCCAAGGTGACTGACCGACGAATATGCGACGAGCTTCTTGAAGTCTGGCTGAACCAGCGACACGAGCGCGCCGTATACGATGCCGATGACGGCCAGCCACAAGATGGCTGAACGAATCGCCGGGCTCATCGCGGCCGCCGGAAAGAGCGGAACGGCGAGGCGCAGAAATCCGAAGGTGCCGAGCTTGAGCATGATGCTCGCCAGAACCACCGAACCGGCCGTGGGCGCTTCGACGTGCGCGTCCGGCAGCCAGGTGTGGAACGGGAACATTGGCACCTTCACCGCGAAGGCGAGGAAGAAGGCACCGAAGAGCCACTTGGCCGCGGTCGGCGTCACCGCCGCATTCGCAAGAATGAAGTCGTAATTGAAGCTCGGCGCGCCAGTGCCCGGATTGCGGCTCGCCATACCGAGGTACACGATCGCCACGAGCATGAGCAGCGACCCGACCATGGTATAGATGAAGAACTTGAGGCTGGCGTAGATGCGCCGATCACCGCCCCAGATGCCGACGATGAAGTACATCGGGACGAGCATCACTTCCCACATCACGTAGAACAGGAAGAGATCGAGCGCCATGAAGACGCCGAGCATGCCGGTGGTGAGCACGAGCAATAGCGCGTAGTAGCTGTGCGTGCGCGCACGGATGCTCGTCCAACTGCCGCCGACCGACAGCAGCATGATGAACGTCGTGAGCAGAATCATCATGACGGCAATGCCGTCCACGCCGAGCGTGAACCGGATGCCCCACGACGGAATCCACGCCAGGTCGATCACCGATTGCCAATCGACGTTTGCCGGATCGAAGCTCCACCAGAGCCCGAGCGAAACGACGAACTCCACGGCGAAGGTGAGCAGCGCGAGCATGCGCGGCGCGTTGGCGGCGCCGCTGCCGACCTCGTCGCCCTCCGCCACCGTGGCCGTTGCGCCGTGCATCCAGATGATCCCCGCGCCAACGAGCGGGATCACCAGGAGCGCAATCAGCACCCAGTGGGAATAACCGATGGACGTCAACAGAGAGTTCATGAATTCGAGAATCGGAATTAACGGAGGCTAAACGCGCCGAGGACTGCTAGAACGCCGAGCGTCAAGACCCATGCGTAGGTGCCCATGCGGCCCGACTGCAACTGTGAGCCAAGGAACCCGATGAAGCGCGACAGGTAGGCGCTGCCGTTCACGCCAAGCCCGTCGATGAGGCCAGTGTCGATCCCGCGCCAGAGCAAGCCGCGCGACGTCGACACGACCGGCGTCACGATGGCGGCGTCGTAGATCTCGTCCACGTAGTACTTGTCGAGCAGCACGCGCTCGAAGCCCTCTTCCTGCGGCGCCTGAGCCTTGGGCACGAGTGCTTCCGGCTTGAGCCGCGTCCAGGCGATCGCGATACCAGTGACTGCGATGAGCACCGCGACGCCGACGAGCGCGAGCTCGAGGCCTTCAGGCAGGTGCGCCCCGCCAGGAACGACGCGAGTCGTTGCCTCGCCGACGACGGGCTCGAGCCAATGCTCCAAACCGCCGACCGGGCCGAGGAATTTTGCAAACTCCGGAATGTTCAGCCATCCGCCGAATGCCGTGGCCAACCCCAGCACCACGAGCGGACCGGTCATGATCCACGGCGCCTCGTGCAGGTGGCCGCGCTCCTTCTCGCCGGACCGGTTTGGGCCGTGGAAGGTGTAGATCATCATGCGCGTCATGTACGTCGCCGTCATGAGCGCAGCGGCGAGTCCGAGCGCGTAGGCGAAGTACAGCCAAGCGCTACCCGGAATTCCGAACAGGTGTGCCGACGCGATCGTCGAACCTTCGTGCGCTCGCGCGAACACGGAGCCGAGGATCTCGTCCTTCGAGAAGAATCCGGCGAGTGGCGGAATGCCGGCGATGGCGAGCGTCGCGATCCACATCAGGCCGAACGTCACGGGCATGTACTGCTTGAGCCCACCCATGTTGCGCATGTCCTGCGCATCGTCATGGTTGCCCGTGTGATGATACGCTTGGTGCATCGCGTAGATCACAGAGCCCGATCCGAGGAACAGCAGCGCCTTGAAGAACGCGTGCGTCACGAGGTGGAACACCCCTGCCACATATGCGCCCGATCCAACGCCGACGAACATGTAGCCGAGCTGCGAGACGGTCGAATACGCGAGGACCTTCTTGATGTCCCACTGCTTCAATCCGATCGACGCCGCGAACACCGCCGTGAGCGCACCGATGACGACTACGACGATCTGAGCGATCGGCGCCATCGAGAACAGCGTGCTGCTACGAGCGATGAGGTACACACCGGCTGTAACCATCGTCGCGGCGTGGATGAGCGCCGAAACCGGCGTCGGGCCAGCCATGGCGTCCGGCAGCCAGACGTACAGCGGAATCTGCGCGCTCTTACCGGCGCAGCCGAGGAAGAGGAACAGGCAGATGGCCGTGACCACAGGGCCACTGAACGCGAGCGACGAAGCCGCTTCGCGAACGCCGCCGAAGTCCAACGTTCCCATGTTGGCGAACATCAGGAACATCGCGACGAGGAAGCCGAAATCGCCGATGCGGTTGACGATGAACGCCTTCTTGCCCGCGTCGGCGTTCGCCTTTTCGCTGAACCAGAAGCCGATGAGCAAATACGAACAGAGTCCGACGCCTTCCCAGCCGACGAAGAGCAGCGGATAGTTGCCGCCCAACACCAGCACGAGCATGAAGAAGACGAACAGATTCAGATACGCGAAGTATCGCGGATAGCCCGGGTCGTCCTGCATGTACCCGACGCTGAACAGGTGGATCAGCGTGCCGACGCCGGTGATGACGAGCATCATCATCATCGAGAGCTGATCCAACTGGAACGCGGCGTCGATCTTGAGATCGCCGGCCGGCATCCATGAGAAGTACCGCTGAACGAACGGCGTGTGGATCTCCCCCGCTCCGCGCATCGCGAAGAAGATCATTGCCGTCAGAATGAACGACAGCAGGAGCACGCCCGGTCCGACGATGCTCGTCAGGTTCGCGAACTTGTGGCGGACCGGTGTGTGCGACGCGTCATGATCACCGTCGTGATCGTGTTCGTGTCCGATGAATTCTTCGTGCGCGCCATGGTCGTCGCCATGTTGCCCGGTCGGGTCGCTCGGTCCTTTGTGGAACGCGTCGCCCAGCGACAGCGCGCCATTGATGAGGAAACCGAGGAATGGCAGCAGCGGCACTGCCCAAAGCCACTGGGCAGCGGTCCCGGCGAGCGGGTGCGTCGCGACGGCCACGTCTTGCAAAGGAAGCAGCATCAGCCTTTGAGCAGGTTGATGTTCTGGAGATTGACCGTCTGTCGATGACGGAAGAGGGCGATGATGATTGCCAGACCGACCGCCGCCTCAGCGGCAGCCACCGTCATCACGAAGAACACGAACACCTGACCGGCGACGCCGTAGGCCTGCGCGAACGCCACGAAGCTGAGGTTCACGGCATTGAGCATCAGCTCCACGCACATGAACACGATGATGGCATTACGGCGAATCAGCACGCCGATTACGCCGATCACGAATAGCACGGCCGAGAAGAAAATTGCTTCAGCTAACATGGCCGCCCTCCCCGCGTTGCTTGCCCAGCACCACCGCCCCAACGATCGCAGCGAGGAGCAGAATGCTCGTCACCTCGAACGCCAGCAGATACTCATTGAACAACGGACCGGCGATCGGCGCGATCGCGCCAGACTGCTTCACCTGTTCGGCGACCAACCCCGCCGGCAGCGTGAGCATCACCGGCGTCTTGGCGCGCGTTAGCGCGAAGACCTGAGCGAGAATGCCTATCCCAACCCCGCCGGCGGCAATCTTCCATCCCAGCCCGCGCATGTCGGTCGCTTCGCCCTTGCCAAGGTTGAGCAACATGATCACGAACAGGAATACGACCATGATCGCGCCGGCGTATACCAGCACCTGAATGGCGCCGATGAACTGGGCGTCGAGCATTACGTACAGTGCGGCGAGGCAAAACATCGTCGTCACGAGCCACAGTGCCGCGGCGACTGGGCTCTTTCTCGTCACGAACAGCACCGACGAGACGATGGCGATGAGGCCAAAGAGATAAAAGTGAAACGTGTAAAGCAGCGGGAGCGTCCCGTGCGGCATGACGTTCGCTTGCATCACTCGCCCTTCGGGTCAGCGGGATCCCACATCTCACACACCGGATGTGTCTGGGCCATCAACCGCTCCAGGTCATAGACGAATCCTTCGCGGCTGTATTCAGAGTTCTCATAGTGCCGGCCGACGTGGATCGCCTCTTCTGGGCAGACTTCCTGGCAGTAGCCGCAGAAGATGCAGCGGAACTCGTCGATCTCGAACACGAGGGGATAGCGGTTCCCGAGTTCGTCTTCGCCGGGCACCAGCTTGATGCAGTTTGCCGGGCAGACCGTTGGGCATAGGCCGCACGCGACGCACTTCGCCTTGCCGTCTTCCGTCGTGAGCATCCGGTGCGTGCCGCGCCAACGCGGCGACAGCGGAGCCTTTTCGTCCGGATATTGAACGGTGACCTTCTGAGGATCGAGGAGATGCTTCAGTGTGAGCGCCATGCCCTTGAGCGTGGCGCGCACGTAGCTGGTCTCCGCGATCGGGCGTTCGAGCACCTTTACGCCGATGGCCATCAGTCGGCTCCCCCTTCCGTAGTTGCCGGCTTCAGAGGTATGCGCTCGTACCGAGTCGCGCGTACCTTGGCCAGATTCTGTTTGTCGAGTCGAGAATACGCGGGACTGATCAGGCGTCCGCGATCGAGAACACCGAACAGCAGCACGACGAGCACGATGTTGATCGCCAGCATGATCAGCGCGAACTGCCAGCTGTCGTACTGGATCCCCGCCATCGACATGCCGAGCGTGGCGCTTGCCACGACGACGATGTACGCCAGCGACGTCGGCAGCATGAACTTCCAGCCGAGCGACATGAGCTGGTCGTAGCGGAAGCGCGGCAGTGTCCAGCGGATCCAGATGAAGACGAACACGAACAGCATGATCTTCAGCCAGAAGAACAGGAACGTCGCCAGCGTCTTGATCAAGAGATGCGGCGCGACGTTGTCCCACTGCGTGAACGGAATGTCCCACCCGCCGAAGAACAGCGTCGCCATCAGCGCGCTCGCCGTCATCATGTTCGCGTACTCGGCGATGAAGAACATCGAGAACTTCATCGCGCTGTACTCAGAGTGATATCCGGCGATGAGCTCGGACTCGGCCTCAGGAAGATCGAACGGCAGGCGATTCGTCTCCGCGAACGCCGCCACCATGAAGACGAAGAACGCGATCGTGCAATTGATGACGTTCCAGTGCAATCCGTGTCCGCCCTGCTGCTTCACGATCTGGCTGAGCGACACGTTGCCGGCGAGGATCAGCACCGGGATCGTCGACATGCCCATCGCAATTTCGTACGAGATCATCTGCGCGCTCGAGCGAAGTCCGCCGAGCAGCGAGTACTTGTTGTTCGATGCCCAGCCGGCGAGCACGATGCCGTATACGCCGAGCGACCCGATGGCGAGGATGTACAGGAAGCCGATTGGCAGCGGCGCGAGCGCCATGTCGATCGTGCCCCACTTGGAATCCCACGACGCACCATACGGGATCACGGCCCACGTGAGCAACGCCGGAATGAAGGAGATGACCGGCGCGAGGATGAACAGCGGAGTGTTCGCTTCGCCCGGGTAGGTCTCTTCCTTCATGATGTTCTTCACGCCGTCGGCCACCGACTGCAGCAGCCCGTGCGGCCCAACGCGATTCGGTCCGCGACGATCCTGGATGAACGCGCAGACGCGACGCTCGAGCCAGATCACCATCATGACGCCGACCATATAGATCGTGAAGGTGATCAGCATCTTCACGAGCGTCATCAAAAACCAGAAGCCTTCACTCGGCGGCTGCGGCAGGTGTTCCAGCGCGGCCTGCGGTACGGCTGCTGCCGTTTGGAGAAGCGCGAAGAGCGTCATGACGCAGCTCCCGCGGTCGCTCCGGCAATCGTGCGGCCCTTGAGGGCCAGCGTGTCATAGCTCATTCCGGCGAAGCCAGGGTGCGACTTCGCGATGGCGCCGAACACTTCGCTGGCCAACGAGAAGTGCGTGCCGGCACCGAGCACGGCGAGGAGATCGGACAGCGCGTACCAACTCGGCCGCGCGAACCCAGGCGCTGCCTTGGCCTGCATGAAGCGTTGCACTCGGCCGCGGATGTTGGTGAACGTGCCTTCTTCTTCCGTAAAGTTCGCGATTGGCAGAATCACGGCTGCGGCGTGGCGTGCCCACGCGGGCAGCGTCGTACCGATGACGATGATCGCACCAGCCTTGGCTACGTCAGGCGCGTCGATGCCAGCCAACTCCTCGTCGGCGACGATCAGAACATCGCCATTCCCGAGCGATGACAGCGGCTTGTCGCTGCGGGTAAAACCAAACAGATCGGCGCCGTTCGAGTTCGCGGCGCGATCGGCGCGAAGCGAGAGATCTTCGACGCCAGGTAGCGGCGCTTCCGGACCCTGCTCCACGCGATACGCACCAGAACCGCCCGTCTTTTTGACCAACTCGGCGAGCAGGAACAGCGCTTCGTTCGACAGCGACGGCGATGCGAGCACGAACGCCTTCTTGCCGCGCAGCACTTTGGCGGCTTCGGCGATCGCGAGCGACCAATCCGTGCCGGCGAGTGTTGCGCCCTGACGTACCATCGGCACGTCGACGCGGTCCTGACGGTTCATCCAGCGGTAGTTCAAGCGACCGTGGTCGCACATGAAATACTTGTTGACGTCGTCGTTCGGACGCGGGCGGAGGCGCATGACCGTGTTGTCGCGCGTCTCGATGATGATGTTGCACCCCTGCGAACAGCCGGGGCAGACCGACGCGGTGCGGTCGAGCTCCCACGCACGCGCCTTGTTTAGAGAATCCTTGGAGAGCAGCGCGCCGACCGGGCACAGGTCGATGACGTTGCCGGCCCACGCATGCGTCATGTCCTTGCCTTCGAACTTGCCGATGAAGGCACGGTCGCCGCGCTCACTGACGTTGAGCACGGGATCGTGCGCGACGTCGTCCATGAAGCGCACGCAGCGTGTGCAGAGAATGCAGCGGTTCGGCGTGTACATCACGTCGCCGCCAAAATCTTCGACCGGATTGAAGCGCTTGGGATCGCGATAGCGACCCTCGGAGCGTCCTTCCTGGTACGTGTAGTCCTGCAACTCGCACTCGCCAGCCTGATCGCAGATCGGGCAGTCGAGCGGATGATTGATGAGCAACATCTCGAGCACGCCCTTGCGGGCCTCGAGCGCCTTCTCGGTGTGAACGTGGACGACCTGCCCCTCGGCGACTGCTGTCGCGCACGATGGAGCGAGCTTGGGCGCCTTCTCGACTTCCACGAGACACATGCGGCACACGCCGGCCACCGGCAGTCCCGGATGGTAGCAGTAGTGCGGCACGAGCACGCCGGCATACTTCGCCGCTTCGAGAATCGACGTCCCTGCGGGAACGCTGACTGCGCGTCCTTCGATCGTCAGGTTCACCATCGGTGTGTCAGCCATTTATGCGACCGCCGGCACGAGGTGATGCTTCTTCTTCTTGATCAGCGCCTCGAAGTCGGCGCGGAATTTCTTGATGCCACTGGAAACCGGCGTGGCGCATGAGTCGCTCAAGACACAGATCGTCTTGCCGGTCATGTTCTCGCCAATGTCGAGCAGCGTGTCGAGGTCTTCTGGAGTTCCCTCGCCTGCAACGATGCGCTCGAGGATCTTCGTCGTCCACGCCGTGCCTTCGCGGCACTGCGTGCACTGCGCACAGCTCTCGTGCGCGAAGAAGCGCGCAGCGCGAGCGATTTGCTTCACGAGATTCTGCGCGTCGTCGAAAACGATTACGCCGCCGGAGCCGAGCATCGTGCCATTGGCGACGAAGCCCTCGTAGTCCATGAGACTCGCTTCGGCTTCTTCGACCGTCTGAATCGGCACCGAGATGCCGCCAGGGATGATCGCCTTGAACTTTCGGCCTTGCAGCGGCCCACCGCAGAGATCGTATAAGAAATCTTTGAACGGAAAGCCCATGGGCACTTCGTAGTTGCCAGGCTTCGCGATGTTGCCGCACACCGAATAGAGCTTGGTGCCCGTGCTCTTCGGGTTATCCGGCCGCATCCACTGCTTGTACCAGTCGGCGCCGTTGTTGAGGATGTGCGGCACCGCGACCAGCGTTTCGACGTTGTTGATCGTCGTGGGCTGCGCGAACACGCCAGACACCGCCGGGAACGGCGGCTTGATGCGTGGATTCCCGCGTTTGCCCTCGATCGAGTTCATGAGCGCGGTTTCTTCACCGCAGATGTACGCGCCGGCGCCGCGATGCACCCAGACGTTGACCGTCTTGCCGGTGCCCATCGCGTTCTTACCGAGAATGCCAGCGGCGTACGCTTCCTTGATCGCGTTCTCGACCCTAACGATCGGCTCGGTGAACTCGCCACGGATGTAGATGTACGCCGTCTCGGCGCCAATCGCGTACGCGCCGATCGCGCAGCCCTCGACCAGGGCGTGCGGCGTCCAGCGCATGATTTCGCGATCTTTAAACGTGCCCGGCTCGGATTCGTCGGCGTTGCAGCAGAGGTAGTGCGGCTTTCCGTCGCCCGGCTTCATGAACGACCACTTGATACCGGTCGGGAATCCGGCGCCGCCGCGACCGCGCAGGCCAGAATCCTTCACGATGTTCACGATATCGCCCGGCGCCATGCTCAGCGCCTTCTGCAGCGCCGTGTAGCCGCCGCGCTTCTTCCATCCGTCGAGCGTAATGGCCTCGGCGTCTCCAAAGTACTTGGAGAGGAGGACCGATTCGCGCGGGTGTGATTTGTGCGGATATCCCATGCGTTAGCTCTCGAACGTCGGAACTTCGACCGTAGACGCGAAGCGTCGAGGGGAGAAGCAATAAATCATTTAAGTCCCGCGAGAATTTCGGGCACGCGTTCCGGCGTGACCGATTCGACAAAGTCTTCGTTGATCATCACGGGCGTCGCAAAGCCGCACGCGCCGAGGCATTCGACTTCGATCACACCGAACTTGCCATCGGGCGACGTCTGGCCGAGCTCCTGGCAGCCGGTCTGGCGCAGGAACGCGTCGACGACCGCTTCAGCGCCGCATGCGTTGCACGGCGACGTGGTGCAAACCTGAATGAAATGCTTCGCGACGGGATGCTGGTGGTACATCGTGTAGAACGTGACCACGCCCTTCACGTACGCCGGCGTGATCTCGAGCAGCCCGGCCACTTCGGCCATGCCCTCGTCGCTCACCCAGCCGCGCTCGTGCTGCACCATCCACAGCGCTGGCAGCAGCGCGGCCATCTTCGTTGGGTAGCGCGTCAGCAGCTCGTCGAGCTCCTTGCGACGCGCACTACCCGACGCGAACACCGGCACATACGCCGCGTGGCCATGACCACCGTGCGCACCACCATCCGTCTCGAAACCCTTTCCGTCAGACGGCGCCCAGTCAGCGGGCGCGCGAAAATATTCTGGCGTACTGTCCGTCATCGGTCGATTTCTCCCATCACGATGTCGATCGACGCGTTGATCGCGATGACGTCCGACAGCAAGTGTCCTTCGACCATGCGCGGAATTGCCGAAAGGTTCACGAACGACGGCGGACGAATGCGCCAACGCACCGGCTTGGACGATCCATCCGACACCATGTAGTAGCCCTTCTCCCCCTTGGGACTTTCGACGGCGACGTATGCTTCGCCGATCGGCGGACGCGGACCTTCCATCACCTGCTTGAAGTGATGGATCATGGATTCCATGTCGCTCGTCGCCTTGCTCTTGGGCGGCAGAATGACGCGATGGTCATCGACGTTCACCGGACCGTCGGGCAAACGCTTCACGGCCTGCACGAGAATCCGATGCGACTGCCGCAGCTCTTCCATGCGGACGAGATAGCGGTCGTAGACGTCGCCGTTCGTGCCGACCGGTACGTCGAAGTCGTACGTCTCGTAGTCGAGATACGGGAAGTCCTTTCGCACGTCGAAGCCAACCCCCGACGCGCGGCCCATGGGGCCGGACAGTCCGTAGTTCACCGCTTCCTCCGGCGACATCACTCCGAGTCCGACCGTGCGGCCGACCCAGATGCCGTTGCGCGTCACGACGCGATCGATCTCGCCGAGGACTTTGGGGAAGCCGTTGAGGAAGCTGTTGAGCTTCTCGAGGCCGTTGTCCGGCAGATCGGCACCCATGCCGCCGACGCGCGTAAGCGATGTCGTGAGCCGGCCGCCAATCCAGTCCTCGAGAACGTCGTAGATGTTCTCGCGCTGCTGGAACGCCCAGAGGAACGGCGTGAATGCGCCGATGTCGATGCAGGTAGTGCCGAGCCATACGAGGTGCGAGATGATGCGCGACATCTCGCACGCAATCACGCGAAGCACCTTGCAGCGCTCCGTGATCTCGATCCCGAACAACCGTTCCGCGCCGAGCGCGAAGGCAACGTTGTTGCCGGGCGAGTTTAGATAATCCTCACGGTCGGTCCACGGGATGATCTGATTGTACTGGCGATACTCGCCGATCTTCTCGAAGCCGCAATGCAGATAGCCGATGTGCGGAATGCAGCGCACCACGGTCTCACCGTCGAGCTCGAGCACCAGACGCAACACGCCGTGTGTTGCCGGGTGCTGCGGACCGATGTTGATGAGCATGTGCTCACTCGACAGATCGGGCTCGATCGATGGCGGCGCCTCGACGGCCACCGGCGCGCCACTCTCGTCCACGACCAGCGGTACGCGGCGCGGACGCCCCTGCGCATCCAGGCCCGTCGTGGAGAGCTCGACTTCGACCGTCCGTTTCTTGGTCGACATGTCTACTCTCCCGTCTTCTCGCCGGTACCGAGCCGGCGCTTCATGTCGTCAGGCAGATCCTCGAACGCGTCAGCGATCGACAGTTCGTCTCTCGAGTAGCGCGCTTCAGGATTGGCGGCGAGGGCCTGACGCAGCTGCTCGGAGCGGCTGAAGCGCCCGCGCAGCGGAAAGTCCTTTCGCAGCGGATAGCCCTCTTTGTACTGCTCCCACATCAGGAGCCGGCGCAGATCCGGGTGCCCAGTGAACGAGATGCCGAACATGTCGTAGCACTCGCGCTCGAGCCAATCGGCGCTCTTGTACACGTCCCACACGCTCGGCGCTTCCAGCGCGGTGCCCTTCACGATTTGAATCTTCACGCGAAGGAAGCGACGGAACGGCAGCGACCGAAGATGCCACACGACTTCGAGTGGCTGTTCGAGATCTCGAAACTCCACCGCGGTGACGTCGGACAGATAGTCGTAGCGCTGCGTGGAATCATCGTGCAGCCATTCGATGATGTCGTGCGCCTGCGAGCGATCCACGATCACCGTGGTCTCGCCCCAGACGACGTCGGCGCGGAGGACGGCGTTGCCGAACTTCTGGCGTAGCGCATCGACCGACGGATTCATCGCGCCGCCGCGATTCGGAACGTTCTTTGGCGTCGCCGGCGCCGCGGCATTGGTGCCGAGCGCGTGGCCCGCGACGACCGGTGTGAAGCTCGTGCTCACAAGCCCGAACGTGTCTGATGAATGGAGTTGCCGAACGGTTCCGACACTTCGTCGATCACCGAGGGCGCGATGTACAGTTGGCTCTTTGGATCCGGCTCCATCTCGTTGCGAAGCGACTTGTCGCTCGAACGCTCGGCGCCGACCTTGCGCTGCAGCATCATGATCCCGTAGAGCAGACCTTCAGGCCGCGGCGGACAGCCGGGCACATAGACGTCGACCGGAATGATGCTGTCGATGCCCTGCACCACGGCGTAATTGTCGAACATGCCGCCGCTCGATGCGCACGCACCCATCGAGATGCACCACTTGGGCTGCGGCATCTGCTGCCAGATGCGACGCAGCACCGGCGCAAGCTTGAACGGCACGCGGCCGGCGCAGATCAGAAGGTCGGCCTGGCGCGGCGAGAATGCCTGTCGCTCCATGCCGAAGCGCGCGAGGTCATACTTGCTCGCGGCCGTCGCCATGAATTCGATCGCGCAGCACGCCGTGCCAAACGGCATGGGCCACAGCGAATTCTTGCGGCCCCAGTTTACGAACGCGTCGAGCTTCGTCGTGATCCACGGCTCGTCGCCAGTGGTTTCGACAATGTCTCGCTCGGGGCGCGGGCTCAATCCCATTGGAGTGCTCCCTTCTTCCACACGTAGACAAATCCCACCACGAGAATCGCGATGAAGACGAGCATTTCACCCAGCCCAAAGAACGACACCTGTCCCGACGGGCACACGCCATTGGCGAGCGGCACCGTGCACGAGAGCTGCCTGTAGTAGGCGCCCCAGGGGATCATGAACACCGTTTCGATGTCGAAAATGATGAACAGCACGGCCACCATGTAGAACTTCACGGAGAAGCGCTCGTGCGCGTCTCCGAGCGGTGGAATGCCCGACTCGTACGGGGTTTGTTTTACAGGGGACGGCCGAGGGCGAAGCGTGAGGTGGGAGAGCCCAAGCATCAACACCGCGTTAGCGATGACGAAGCCGAGCAGGAGCAGGACTGGGAAGTACGTATGAAGCATGTGTCTCCCAACTTCGTGAAAACTTTCACTAAGTCCAGCACGGGAAAATTATCGGGATAAGTAACGAGAAGCAACGACTGAGGTTGGGTGTCGTTTGGCGCGCGCTAATCCCGAGTGGGGAGTTCTGGATTGAAGGGGTCTCTGGTCACAGGTCACAGGTCACAGGTCTCTGGTCTGAGGTCACAGGGAAACTGCCATCAACCGCGTGACGCCGTTTCCCCAGAGACCAAAGACCTGTGACCAGAGACCTGTGACCTGTGACCAGAGACCTCGGACCTGGCCTTTGGACTCCGCGTGCGGCACGGTATCTTCCCGCGGCCTCCGCTACTCCCTCCTCCGACCCGCCTCTCTGCATCCTCCCATGATCATGTCCGACCGCTGGATCTCCCGCATGGCTCGTGAGCACGCGATGATCGAACCATTCGAGGATCGCCAGGTTCGTAAGGGCGTCATCTCCTACGGGGTGAGCTCCTACGGCTACGACATGCGCGTTGCGCGCGAGTTCCGGATCTTCACCAACGTGCTGAACTCGATCGTCGATCCAAAGGCGTTCGATCCGAAGTCATTCGTCGAGTGGGAGGGCGACGTCTGCATCGTCCCGCCCAATTCTTTCGCGTTGGCTCGCTCGGTTGAGTACTTCCGCATTCCGCGCAACATTCTGACGGTGACCGTCGGCAAGTCGACGTACGCCCGGTGCGGCATCATCACCAACGTCACGCCCTTCGAGCCGGAGTGGGAAGGCTTCGTGACGCTCGAGATTTCCAACACGACGCCGCTGCCCGCCAAGATCTACGCGAACGAAGGCATCGCGCAGGTGCTGTTCTTCCGCGGTGAAGAAGAGCCGGAAGTCTCGTACAAGGACAAGGGCGGCAAATACCAGAGTCAGGTCGGCGTCACGCTCCCGAAAATCTGAGTCCCAGAACGTCGAGTGGCCGGCCCGCGCGCTTGCGCAGGTCCGGCCACTCCAGATCGAACTTGCGCGAAGTGGAAGTCAGCCAGTCCCGCCCAACTGTTTTTCCTCGCGCGCGCTAACCGTCGACACGATGTAGTCACGGTTCATTCGAGCGATCGTGTCGATGCTGATGCCCTTGGGGCACGCCTCCTGACACTCGCCATAGAGCGTGCAATGCCCAAAGCCCTCGTCGTCCATTTGGGCGACCATCTTGCCCGCTCGACGACTCCGCTCCGGCTGTCCCTGCGGCAGCAAGCCGAGGTGTGAGATTTTGGCGGCGGTGAAGAGCGACGCCGAGCCGTTGGGACAAGCGGCGACGCAAGCACCACAGCCGATGCACGCCGCTGCGTCCATCGCGCCATCGGCATCCTGCTTCGCGATCGGGAGATTGTTGGCGTCTCGCGCGCCACCGGTCGCAACGCTCACGTAGCCACCCGACGCGATGATCCGGTCGAGCGCGCCGCGATCTACGACGAGATCCTTGATCACTGGAAACGCACCGGAACGCCACGGCTCGATGTAGACCGTGGCGCCATCGGAGAAGCTGCGCATGTGCAGCTGACACGTCGCCGTGCCCTTCATCGGCCCATGTGCGACGCCGTCGATCATCACGCCGCACGACCCGCAAATACCTTCGCGGCAGTCGTGATCAAATGCGATCGGAGTCTGTCCGCTCTCGACGAGCCCTTCGTTCACGACGTCGAGCATCTCGAGGAACGACATGTCGGGGCTGATGTCGCGCGCCTCGTATCGCTCCATTTTTCCCGCCGACTTCGCCGACGCCTGTCGCCAAACGTGCAGAGTGAGATTCATCGCTACTCTCTGTATGCGCCTATTTGTACGAGCGCTGGGACAGCGCGACGTTCTCGAACACGAGCGGCTCCTTGTTCAACACCGGCGCCTTGCCCTCTCCCGCGAACTCCCACGCGGCGGCGTACGTGAAATGCTCGTCGTCGCGCAGCGCCTCACCGTCGGGCGTCTGATGCTCGACGCGGAAATGCCCCCCGCACGACTCCTCACGATGTAGCGCGTCGAGGCACATCAACTCGGCGAGTTCGAAGAAATCGGCGACGCGCCCAGCGTGCTCGAGCGACTGATTCAGCTCGGCGCCCGTGCCAGGAATGCGAACGTCTTTCCAGAACTCTGCTTTGAGACGTGGAATGATCTCCAGGGCCTTCTTGAGTCCTTCGGCCGTGCGCGCCATGCCGCAGTATTCCCACATCGTGCGTCCCAACTCACGGTGGAACGACGCAACCGTTCGCGTTCCCTTCACCGCCAAAAGCTTCTCGGTCCGCTCGCGCACCGCGGCTTCGGTCGCTCTCACGGCGGGATTGTCTGCCGTGATCGGCTCGAGCTTATTCGAGCCGAGATAGTCGCCGATCGTGAGCGGAACGATGAAATAGCCGTCGGCCAATCCCTGCATGAGTGCGCTGGCACCAAGACGATTCGCGCCGTGATCGGAGAAATTCGCTTCGCCGATCACGTGCAGCCCCGGGATGGTGCTCATGAGGTTGTAGTCCACCCACAACCCACCCATCGTGTAGTGCACCGCCGGATAGATGCGCATCGGGACTTCGTACGGATTCTCGTCCGTGATGCGCTGATACATCTCGAAGAGATTGCCGTACCGCTCGGCGATCTTGTCCTGGCCGAGTCGGCGGATAGCGTCGCCGAAATCGAGATACACGCCGCGGCCGCCGGGTCCAACGCCACGCCCTTCGTCGCACACTTCTTTCGCGGCGCGCGACGCGATGTCGCGCGGCGACAGGTTGCCGAAGCTCGGGTACTTTCGCTCGAGGTAATAGTCGCGATCTGCTTCAGCGATCTGAGCGGGTGGCTTCGGGCAATCTTCCTTCCGCTTCGGCACCCACACGCGTCCATCGTTGCGCAGCGATTCGCTCATGAGCGTGAGCTTGGACTGATGCTCGCCGCTGACGGGAATGCACGTCGGGTGAATCTGCGTGAAGCACGGATTCGCGAATGCGGCGCCTCGCTTGTATGCGCGCCAGATGGCCGTGACGTTCGAGCCCTTAGCGTTCGTCGACAAGTAGAAGACGTTGCCGTAGCCGCCGGTGCCCAGGATGACTGCGTCGGCGAGATGCGTTTCGATCTCGCCCGTGACCATGTTGCGACTGATGATGCCCCGCGCTCGGCCGTTGACGACCACGAGATCGAGCATCTCGTCGCGGGGATACATCGTGACGCCCCCCTTGGCGATTTCCTTCTCGAGCGCCTGATAGGCGCCAAGCAGCAGCTGTTGGCCGGTCTGACCGCGCGCGTAGAACGTGCGCGATACCTGCGCACCGCCGAACGAGCGATTGGCGAGCAAGCCGCCGTACTCACGCGCAAACGGAACGCCCTGCGCCACACACTGATCGATGATGTTCACGCTCACCTGCGCGAGACGATACACGTTCGCCTCGCGGGCGCGGAAATCACCGCCCTTGATGGTGTCGTAGAACAGGCGATACACACTGTCGCCGTCGTTCTGATAATTCTTCGCCGCGTTGATGCCGCCCTGCGCCGCGATGCTGTGCGCGCGCCGCGGAGAGTCCTGGAAGCAGAAGCACTTGACGTTGTAGCCAAGCTCGCTGAGCGACGCCGCGGCTGCGCCGCCGGCGAGACCGGAGCCAACCACGATGACGGTGTGTTTCCGCTTGTTCGCGGGATTCACCAGCTTCATCTCGAAGCGATGTTTGTCCCACTTTCGCTCGAGCGGACCCGACGGAACCTTCGACTTGAGGTCAATCATTTAGCGCACAATGCCGACGATGACGCCGACGGGAACGAGCGTGAATCCGAGCCATACGATCGCCGCAATCGCCAGTGCCACGCGACGGTGCAGCGGGTTGGCCGACGGTTTAGCGTAGCCGAGCGTACGTACCGAGCTCCACGCACCGTGGAAGAGGTGTAGTCCCAGCGCCATCATCGAAACGATGTAGAACGCTGCCACCCACCAGATGCGAAAACTCGCGACGATGTTTCCGTAGACGTCGCGGTTCCCCTGCGAGTCGGTCATGCCGCGCCATCCGCCCGGATCGAAGCGTTCGGTGGTGAAGTGCAGAATGTGGACGACGATGAAGACGAGCAGCAGGAAGCCGCCCCACTTCATCGTGCGCGAGGCGAGCGTCGACGCCTGCGGCTCTCGATGTTGGTAGCCGATCGGGCGCGCGGCGGCCGAGATTCGCGTGAGCTGCACGGCCATGGTCACGTGCAAGACGACCGCAACGATCAGCACAATTCGCAGTAGCCAGGTCAGCTCAGCGAGCGGCCCGTGCAACATGGCACCGTACGAATTGATCTTGGCCTGGCCGATGAAAACCTGAAGGTTTCCAGCCATGTGGAGGATGACGAAGCCGACGCCGATCAGCCCCGTGACCGCCATGATGATTTTCTTACCGATCGTCGATCGGTAGAACGACAGGAGAAACATGAACGCAGCTCTGAGGAGGTAGGCCCGAGGCGCCAACGGCCTCGGACCCGTGACCTCAGATCTCCCTACAGTTTGATCGCGCGCATCGGCTCGCGAACGGCCTCTGCACTCTTTTCAAGCGCAGCGCGTTCGTCGGCCGTGAGCTCGACTTCAATCACCTTCTCGAGACCGTTCTTGCCAAGCTTGCACGGTACGCCGAGGAACAGATCCTTCATGCCGTACTCGCCCTGCAGCCACGCGGCGCACGGGAGGATGCGGCGCTGATCGTTGACGATCGCTTCGGCCATCTGCACTGCGCCCGCCGACGGCGCGTAGTACGCCGAGCCGGTCTTGAGGTGCTTCACGATCTCGGCGCCACCGTTGCGCGTGCGATCGACGATCGCGTCGAGCTTGTCCTTCGCCATGAGCTGCGTGACCGGAATGCCGCTCACGCTCGTGTACGAGATCAGCGGAACCATCGTGTCGCCGTGGCCGCCGAGCACCATCGCCTGGATGTCGCGCACCGAAACGTCGAGCGCTTCGGCGAGGAAGCCGCGATAGCGTGCGGTGTCGAGCACGCCCGCCATGCCGAGCACGCGCTCGCGCGGGAAGCCCGTGGCTTCCTTGGCGACGTAGCACATGACGTCGAGTGGGTTCGAGACGACGATGACGATCGCATTCGGCGACGTCTTCTTGATCTGCTCACCCACCGACTTCACGATGCCGGCGTTCGTGTTGAGTAAGTCGTCGCGCGACATGCCCGGCTTGCGAGCGATGCCGGCGGTGATGATCACGATATCGGAGCCGGCCGTTTCGTCGTAGCCGTTCGTGCCGATGATACGCGAATCGAATCCTTCAATTGGCGCCGACTGCCACTGATCGAGGCCCTTTCCCTGGGGAATGCCTTCGACGACATCGACGACCACGACGGTGCGGGCCAGTTCCTTCTCGGCCACACGCTGCGCGGTCGTCGCGCCGACGTTGCCAGCGCCGACGACCGTAATCTTGTTGACCATGAGTGTTTCGCTTGGAAGGTGAGGTTCGAAGCGAAACTTAATTGGACCAGACGACTGGGAAAACGGTTGCGCACGCCATTGCGTGCAACGAAACGTGTCGCTAGCCGCCGACCTGGGACAGCGCCCGCAAACCGCCGATTTTCATCTGCAGTAGTTCGTGCTCCTTCGGCTTGTTCGCGAGCGCGTCGTAGAACAGCGCTTCGAGCGGCTCGCCGTTGCGGAGCGGCGTCCGGAGATCCACTTCGTGATCGCCGAATAGGCACGTGCGCAGTCGCCCCGTGGCTGTAAGCCGCACACGGTTGCAGGACTCGCAATACGTGTGGGTCATCGGCGTGATGACCCCAATGCTTCCACGCGCGCCCTCCCAGCGGTAGTACGCGGCTGGGCCGTTGCTCTTGGCAGGTGCGGCGGCTGCAACGAGCGGCGCAATCGTGCGCAGGCGTGCGAGGATCTCGTCGCTCGGCACGACATGCTCCCACGTGAGCTCGCGGAGATCGCCCACCGGCATCAACTCGATGAACCGCACGTGCCATGGATGATCGATCGTCAACCGCGCCATGGCCTCGACCTCGTCGTCGTTCACGCCGCGCATGACGACCATGTTCAGCTTGATCGGATCGAGGCCAGCGTCTTCCGCGGCGAGCGCCGAACGCACCGGATCGAAGCCGAGATCGCGCCGCGCGATCTTCACGATGCGATCTTGGCGCAGGCTGTCGACGCTCATGTTCACGCGGTCCAGGCCGGCTTCGCGCAACAGCGAGCCAATCTCTGGCAGGCGAACGCCGTTGGTCGAGATCGCGATGTCTTCGATGTGCGGAACGGACCGCAACATTCGAATCAGTTCGTGAATCTGCGGCCGGATCGTTGGCTCGCCGCCGGTAATGCGCAGGCGACGCAGCCCGAGCGGCGCGAGCTGTCGAACGATCTCCGTGATCTCCTCGTACGAGAGGATCTCGGCCTTGGGTAGCCACGACATGCCAGATTCGGGCATGCAGTACACGCAACGGAAGTTGCAGCGATCCGTGACCGAGATGCGCAGATACTCGATGCTCCGGCCGAATTGGTCCGTCGCGGGACGCGGGGGAGAAATCATCGCGGCTGGCTCTCGCCGGCGATACTTCCCGCCCCGACCCATTCACGCGTGCCGTCGACGTACTGCTCGAGCTTCCAGATCGGAACGCGCTGTTTGAGTTGCTCGATCACGAAACGACTCGCGTCGTACGCTGGCGCGCGGTGCGGATGCGCGATGGCGATGACGACGCTCGCTTCACCAAGTGCGAGCACGCCGAGTCGGTGCTCGATCACGATGTCGTCGGTGCCGAACTCGACGCTGGCTTCGCCAGCGATCGCCGCGAGCTCACGCTCCGCCATCGATCGATAGGCGCTGTACTCCATTCCAGAGACCGGCCGGCCATCGTTGATGTCGCGGACCGTTCCGACGAAGAGCAGCGTCGCTCCATTCGCGACGCGCCCAACTTCGGCCGCAATCGCCGCGACATCGATCGGAGCATCGACGAGAGCCGTTCGCATCAGCCGCCGGCGACTGGAGGAATGATTGCGACCTCGTCGCCGGCGCGAAGGACTCGATCCGCCTTTGCGTAGGCTTCGTTCACCGCGACAAGTGGTTGCGACGGTAATCGGCTTGCACCAGGCAGGGCGCGCACGTAGCTGACGACGTCGCGCACCGTGAACTCGGGCGTTACGTCCAGCGACATCGATTTCATTCCGAGCGCGTCAGCGTACGAGGCAAAAAGGAGAACCGTCACCGTCATGTCGAAGATGTACCCCTCTCGCGCGCCGGATGGAAGACGACAACGGCTCGACGCGTAGACGCATCGAGCCGTTTGTGAAAGCAGAGGACCGAAGTGCTTATGCCTCGGTCATTTCCTCGACGTCATCATCCTCGAGCTCTGAGATGTCGAGGCCGGCAACCATGGCGCGCAGCTCTTTGGACGGCTTGAAGACCGGCACCGGGCGCGCGGAAACTTCCACTGGCGAACCCGTCCGTGGGTTGCGCGCCATCCGCGTCTTGCGATGTCGGATCTTGAAGGTGCCGAAGCCGCGCACTTCGATGTTTTTTTGGCCCTGCAACGCTTCCTTGATCGACTCGAGGAAGGCGTCGACGACGCGAGCGCAGTCTTTCTTGGAGATCATCGGCCCAGCGGTGCGCGAAATCTGGGTTGTGACTCGCTCGACCAGGTCAGCTTTGGTCATCCGAAATGCCTCGTGTTCAGGCGCCCGAAAAGTGGGGGTCGCATACCGAACTTAGCGACGTTAACTCTTACGTGTCAAGAGTTTGAGTCACTTCTTGGCAGCGTGCGAGCGGACCGTTTCCAGAAATTCGTTGAACAACGGGCGAGCGTCGTGCGGCCCTGGGGCAGCCTCGGGATGGTACTGCACCGCGAAGATTGCTTTTTCGCGATGCTTGAGCCCTTCCACGGTGCCGTCGTTGAGGTTCACGTGCGTGACCTGCAGCTCGGGCGCGCCAGGAATCGACTCCTCTGCTCCTTCGACGGCGAATCCGTGATTCTGCGACGTGATCAACACGCGTCCCGTCGACAGCTCCTTCACCGGATGATTTCCGCCGCGATGCCCGTAGGCCATTTTGATCGTGTTCGCGCCGTACGTGAGGCCCAAGATCTGGTGCCCCAGGCAGATACCGAAAATCGGCACGCCTTTGTCGGCGATCGTGCGAACCGTTTCAGGCGCGTAGGTCACGGCGGCCGGATCGCCCGGGCCGTTCGAGAGAAACACGCCGTTCGGCTCTAGCGCGAGCGTCTCCTCGGCGGTGGTCTCCGCGGGAACCACGGTCACGCGGCACTCGTGATCGGCAAAGAGCCGGAGAATGTTGCGCTTGATGCCGTAGTCGTACGCCACGATGTGAAACGGCGCGCGTGGGTTGCCCCACGAATACCGCTCAGGCGTCGAGACAACCGTCGCGAGATCCAATCCTTCCATCGACGGGCATGCGTCGAGCGCGGCAAGCACTTCACGCGTCGGTTCGGTGCCGCCAGCGATCACGCCGCGCAATACGCCGACGGTTCTCAGGTGGCGAGTGAGACGCCGCGTATCAACTTCTTCGAGAGCCGGTACTTGAGCCGATTCGAACCAATCGAGCAGTGAGCCTTCGGCTCGCCAATTCGAATAGCTGCGCGACAGCTCGCGGGCGATGACGCCAGCGACCTGTGGCTGAGACGACTCGGGATCTGATGTGTTCACGCCGTAGTTGCCGAGCATCGGCGCGGTCATCACCACGGTCTGTCCACGGTACGACGGGTCGGTGAAGACTTCCTGGTAGCCGCTCATGTTCGTGGTGAACACGACCTCGGCTACGGTCGGCGTGTTCCGACCAAACAATCTTCCACGAAAAAGGGCCCCATCCTCGAGGAGGAGGAACCCTGGATTTCCGCGACGAGAGGTCACGCTTGCCCTATGGCTTCTTGGTTGGCGGAGTCGTGGTAGCGGGCGCCGGCTTGGTTTCGGTCTTTGGAGCCGCCGTCGCAGGTGCCGTGGTCGCAGGCGCAGGTGTCGCCGGCGACAGCGGAATGGCCTGGTTCGGGCTCGCCGGAGCGGCGTTGGCCGGGGCGCTCACCGGTGCTGGCGAGAACGTCTGATCGAGAACCGACTTTGGCGCGCGGCTGCGCGTTGACGCGAGCGCGAGCAGGAAGGACAGTCCGAGGAAGAGTCCGCCGCACCACCAGCTTGCCTTGGTGAGCAGGTTGCCGGTCTGACGCGTGCCGAGAAACGAACTCGCGGAGCTGCTAACGCCGCCGAACGACGCTGCCATTCCCCCGCCCTGTCCGGACTGGAGAAGTACCGCGACGATCAGCACGAGGCTGTCGATGATGAGAAGGACGAGCAGAAAGGTGTACAGCATTTCGGCGACTCAGGTGGGCGTATGTAAGCCTTAAATATCACGACACTTAGAGGATCCAGTCAAGTGTCGCAGATCGACGCCCATCCTTCCACGTCCAGACTCGCGCCGCCCACGAGCAATCCGTCCACGCCCTCCGCCGCCAACAGCGATTTTGCGTTCCCGGCATTCACGCTTCCGCCGTAAAGAATCGGAATCTGCTCCGCGCCCGGAAACTTGTCGGCGAGAAAGCTTCGAATCTCCGCGTGTACGGCGGACGCGTCCGCTGGCGTCGCCGTTTTTCCAGTCCCGATCGCCCACACTGGCTCGTAGGCAATCGCCATCGACGCAACGACGCTCGGCGTTAGTTCGCCAAGGCCTGCGCGCAGTTGGCGAAGCACCACCTCGTTCGTCGCCCCTGATTCGCGCTGCTCGAGGAGTTCACCGACGCACAGGATCGGGGTCAAACGATTTCGCACGGCGGCGGCGCACTTCTTCGCCGTCTCTTGGTCTGTCTCGCCAAAGACGTGTCGCCGCTCGGAATGCCCAACGAGGACGTATCGCGCTCCAGCATCTCGCGCCATTGGCGCAGACGTCTCACCCGTGAACGCGCCTTTGTCTTCGGGAGAAATGTTCTGCATGCCGACGCAGAGATCCTTCCGCGCGCCGAGTGCGTGCACGACCGACGTCACCGAGATCGCCGGCGGAAAAAAGATGATCGTGCGGTTCGTCCGCGGAGTCGTCCGCGCGGCAAACGATGCCATGTACGCTCGGGCCTCCGAAGGCCCGAGATTCATCTTCCAGTTTGCCGCGAAGACGGGTCGTTGCATTGGGTTGTGTTAGGCTCGGTCGTCGAGAGCGGCAACACCGGGAAGCTCTTTTCCCTCGAGGAATTCGAGCGACGCTCCCCCGCCGGTCGACACGTGACTCATCTCGGCCTCGAGGCCAAATTCTGCAACGGCAGCCGCAGAGTCGCCGCCGCCGACGATCGTCGTAGCGCCGGCCTTCGTTGCCCGCGCCAGCGCGTCGGCCACCGCTCGCGTGCCGGCATCAAACGGCTTGGTTTCGAACACGCCCATCGGGCCGTTCCACACGACGGTCTTGGCGTTCTCGATGGTCTTCGCGAACTCTGCCGCGGAGGCCGGCCCGACATCGAACATCGCCTCGTTCGCCGGAATGGCGTCGCGCGCAACGGCGTGTGCAGTGTCGGGCGCGTCGAGCGCCGACCCTACGAGTGCGTCCGTCGGCAGCTGAATCTTGTCGCCAGCGCGCTTGAGCAGCTCCTTCGCCATGTCGACGCGATCGGCCTCGACGAGCGACTTGCCCGTCTCCAAGCCCATCGCCTTGAAGAACGTGCATGCCATCGCACCACCGATGATCAGGCGATCCACTTTCGGCAGCAACTGCTCGATGACGTCGATCTTGCCCGAAATCTTCGCGCCGCCGAGAATCGCGACGAACGGTCGCTGAGGATTCTCTAACGCGCCGCCGAGGTAGTCGAGCTCCTTTTCCATGAGCAGGCCAGCGACGGCTGGTGATAGACACCGCGCAACTCCTTCAGTCGACGCATGAGCCCGATGCGCCGAGCCGAACGCGTCGTTCACGTAGAAGTCTCCGAGCAGCGCGAGGCCGCGCGATAGACGCTCCTCGTTGCTCTCTTCACCGCCGAGAAAGCGGGTGTTCTCGAGGAGCACGACGTGGTTGGCCGGATCGTGCGTCGCCTTGATGGCCTCGTCGGTATCCGTGCTCTCGACGAAACAAATCTCCTGCCCCTCGAGCAGCTCAGCCAATCGACGTGCGACGGGCTCGAGCGTGTATTTCTGCTCAGGCTTTCCCTTGGGGCGTCCCAGATGCGACAGCAGCACGACACGCGCGCCGCGGTCGAGCAGCGCCCTGATAGTCGGCAAGGCCGCGCGAATGCGCGTATCGTCGCCAACGATCCCCTTCTCGAGCGGTACGTTGAAATCGACCCGGACGAGCGCCCGCTTTCCGCGAACGGTCTCGTCCGACAGGTCGGCGATGGTCTTCTTTTGCATCAAAGTCAGGGTAAAGGTGAAAAGGGTGAAGGGTGAGGATCGACGTTCGCGACCCTTCACCCTTCACCCTTTGCCCTGTCAGTTACAGTCGTGCGCCGACGTAGCGAAGCAGATCGACGCAGCGTGACGCGTAGCCCCATTCGTTGTCGTACCAGCCCGACACCTTGATGAGCAAACCGTCAACGACGTTGGTGCTCTTTGCGTCGATGATGCAGGAGTGCGGGTTGCCGATGTAGTCCGACGAAACGAGCTCGTCGTCGCTGTAGGCGAGAATGCCGTTCATCGGGCCGTCAGCAGCCGCCTTGAACGCTGCATTGATCTGCTCGGCCGTCACCGCCTTGTCGACCACCACAGCGAGATCGGTCAGTGACACGTCCGGCGTTGGGACGCGAATGGAGATGCCGTCGATCTTGCCCTTGAGCTCGGGAATCACGAGCGACGTCGCCTTTGCGGCGCCCGTCGTCGTCGGGATCATCGACAGGCCGGCCGCGCGCGCGCGGCGCAGATCCTTGTGCGGCAGATCGAGCACGTTCTGATCGTTGGTGTAGCTGTGAATCGTCACCATCGATCCACGCACGAAGCCGAAGTTGTCGCGTATGACCTTCACCATCGGCACGAGACAGTTTGTCGTGCACGATGCGTTCGAGATGATCGTGTGCTTTGCCGAATCGTACTTGGTCTCGTTGACGCCGAGCACGATCGTCAGGTCTTCGCCCTTTGCCGGCGCCGAGATGATGACCTTCTTCGCGCCGCCGTCGATGTGCTTCTTGGCTTGATCAGCGTTTGTGAATCGGCCGGTCGACTCGAGCACGATATCTACGCCGAGGTCTTTCCACGGCAGCGCCGCCGGATCCTTCTCAGCGAAGATTTTAATCTCGTCGCCGTCGACGGTGATCGAATTCGCGCCGGCTTCGACGTCGCCCTGATAGGTGCGATGCACCGAGTCGTACTTGAAGAGGTGCGCGAGCGTCTTCGTGTCGGTCAGGTCGTTGACTGCAACGAAGTCGATATCCGCCACGCCCTGCTGCTTGGCCGCGCGCAGGACCTGACGTCCGATGCGGCCGAACCCGTTGATTCCAACCCGAATTCCCATTCCTGTCGGTCTCCTTGTCGTTACCACCGGTCGCCGAGTGCGGGCGCCCGCCGAAGGTCACAAAACTAACAATGCGTGCACCGCCATCGCAGAGCGCGGCAGCGCACGCGTTCAAAGTGGCGGCAGTCGTCACGACATCATCCACCAGAATGATATGACGGCCGCGAAGTGCGTTCTGCGGTGTAGGACGCGCCAGAAACGCGCCCGAAACGTTGCGGAGTCTGTCCCCTGGTGTCAACCGCGTTTGTGTCTCGGTATGTCGCGTTCGCGTCAGCACATCCGTCCAAATAGGCAGCTGCCACCGGTTTGCCAGTTCGCGCGACAAACGTTCGCTCTGATTGTAGCCGCGCTGTCGTTCGCGCTTTGCCGACAACGGAACGGGAACAAGCGCCGCGCGCTCCTCGACGACGTCGGCGGGCCAATCGAGTCGAGACATACGGACTCCCATGTCTCGTGCAACGCGATGCCATCCTTGGTACTTGAGCGCGTGGACGATTCCGAGTCCGATTCCGTCTGTCGCCCAACACACGCTACGCGCGGCTCGAATATAGGGCGGCAATAGTTCGCACCATCGACAAACGTGGCCGCTGGTGGGATGTCCACACCGATCGCACCGCGGCGCGGGAAGCAACGGCAACCGAGCCCAGCATCGCCCGCACGCCATTTCGTGCTCGCCGGGGTCGAGCAACCGCTCACACACGACGCAACTGCGCGGAAGGAGAAGATCGAGTGCGGCGGCTCCGTTTCGACGTGCGAATGGAGCGAAGCGAGTCGCATATTCGCGTGTGGCTTGGAGCCAGCGCGCGCTGGTGGCGCTCGCGATCACGCGCCGATGGCGCTGATCGCCTCCCACATGGCCGTGCGATCGGGTGCAACGCCGAACCATCGCTCGAAGGCCAACGCGCCCTGCTCGACCAGCATCACGATGCCGTCGGTGGCACGCCGTCCGCCTCGACGCACGGCACGCACCCACGCCGTTTCCCCGCGCCGATACACGAGGTCGATGGCCGCGCTTTCTGGCGCAATCATTTCTGGATCCATAGGAAAACTCTCATCGCGAAGGCCAATCGACGTTGCGTTCACGATAAGTTGCGCGCCCGCGATCGCTCCGATGTCATCGACCGGTTCCGCGATGGCGCTAAATCGCTCACAGAGCAGCTGTGCACGCTCCGGCGTGCGATTGTAGACGTGCGCCCAACACCCCGGCCACGCTTCGATTGCCGCGAGGACGCCAGCAGCAGAACCGCCCGCGCCGATCACGCCGACGGTGAGATCGCGCGGCGCGGCGCCGAGGAGCGTTTCAACCGCTGTGCTGAAACCTCCGACGTCCGTGTTGTCGCCCACGAGACGCCCGTACTCGTCGAGCCAGAAGGTGTTGACCGCACCCACGCGCTCGGCGAGCGGCGTCAGGGCGTCACACGCATCGCGCATTCGCTCCTTGTAGGGCACGGTCACGTTTCCCCACGTGCCCTCAGCGCGAAGCTGACTGACGGTTCGCTCGAAGTCGGCGCCGTCGACGTCTACCGCTTCGTAGCGAATTGGAATGCCTGCCACGCGTAGCGCCGCGTTCTGGAAGGTCGGCGACAGCGAATGACCCACTGGGTGCCCGAGCAACACCAGCCGTCCCGGCTGGTGCATCAGGCTGCTCCCGTGCCGCGCTCCGCCGTGATGCGGTCGACGACGCGACGAATCTCCTCCTCGAGCTCGTCTGCGGTAGCGCGATACACATCGAGCTCCATGCCGATCGGATCGCTGATCGCCCGCAACGAAGCGCCGCGCGACGCATAGTCCGAGAGCAGAAACGCGCGCCCTGCTCCGCCGAGTGCTTCGATTCGCTCGAGATGATGTGGCCCCATCGCGAGAATCAGATCCGACTCGCGAACGAGATCGCGAGTCAGAGTCTGCGCACGATGGAGGCTGAGGTCCATGTTGCGCTCCATCCCAACGAGTAGCGAGCCGTCGCTGGCCGGAGAGCCGTCGTGCGCACTCGTTCCCGCGCTGATTGCCTCGACGTCGGTCAGTCCGCGCTCGATCGCGATCTTTCGAGCGATCGCCTCGGCCAGCGGACTACGGCAGGTATTTCCGGTGCACACGAAGAGGATCTTCACGCCCTTACGCATCTCCGATCAGATTGGGAACGCTCTCTCGCAACGTGCTCGCGGCAATTGCGCCTGGGCGTATGACTCGCGGAAAGCGTCCTGTGCAGTCGAGAACGGTGGACGGCTGCGACGGAACCAACATTCCGGCGTCGAGTACTCGCAGTCGTCCGCGCGCCACCGCGTCGCCCCACTGTTCCAGAATCTCAGCGGCCGACTTGGCCGGCGGAACCCCCGGGCGATTCGCACTCGTGGATGTGATCGCGTCGCCGTGCGCCCGAATGAGACGCGAAATTCCGGGATGACTCGTCCACCGCACGGCTACGCCGCCCTCGGGTCCGCGGAGACGCTCCGGCACCCGCCGCTCGCCGCCCGAGAGCACCAGCGTGAGCGGGCCCGGCCAGTGTCGCGCGATCAGATTGGTCGCGTAGCTCGGGACAGAGAGGTTGAGCCGCTCAATCATGTGAGGGCCGGCGATCAGCAACAGAAACGGCTTGGCCGGAGGACGGCTTTTGAGTTCGACGAGCGCGTCGACCGACTCGCTGTCGATGCCACCGCCAAACCCGTAGACGGTCTCGGTGGGATATGCGAGAACGCGTCGCGCCTCGATGTGAGCGAGTGCGGGACGTAGCGCACCTTCGACCTCTTCAGCAGACCAGAACGGGATCGTGAGGGTGTCCGTTCTCATTCAGGAAGCGTAAACAGCGCTTCTCCGCGCGCAAAGTCGCCCTCCTCCGTGATCTTCATCGCTCGCTCGCTGCCGCGTACGACTTTGACTGGAATTCCGAGTCGCTCACAGAGCGCCGCATCGTCAGTTGCTGTCACGCGATCGTTCTTCGCGTCGCGATGCACGCGGACGATGACGTCGCGCGGAAAGCCTTGCGGGGTTTGAGCGCGCCACAGCCGCTCTCGCTCGATCGTTCGCACGATCAGACCGGACTCGTCGACTTCCTTGAGCGTGTCAACGACCGGTAGCGCCGCGATGGCGCAATGGCCTTCGCGGACCGACGCTACGACGCGATCAATCGTCTCGTCGCCAACCAACGGTCGCGCGCCGTCATGCACGAGCACGATGCTCGCCTCGTCCGGCAAATCCTCGAGGCCGTTGCGCACCGACTCGGTACGTGTCCGACCACCCGTGGATACCATCAATCGCTCGATGTCGCACTGAAAGATCCAGGGCGGCGGGTCGGCCGCATACGCCTGTGGCAACACGACCACCACCGAGACCACGTCGGGCCGGGCCATGAATGTCTGCAGGCTGTGCAGCAGCGCAGGTTTTCCCGCGACCCAGCGAAACTGTTTCAGCTCGGTTCCGCCAGTTCGCGTGCTACTCCCACCCGCGACGATGACGACGCCAACGTCGCGACGAACCGGTCGCGGCGACTCGTTCATGTGAACAGCCGTCGTAAGAGTTCTTGAATGGTGGCCACACCGACGAGCTCGACGTCGCGCGACGCACGCTTCGGAACGCCGCGCGCCGCGAGATACACACGCTCGAGGCCCATGTTTGCCGCCTCGGCGATGCGTCGTTCGACCTGCGACACAGTGCGCACTTCGCCGCCGAGTCCAAGTTCGCCGATGAAGATGGCATTGGCGGGAAGCGCGACGTCGT
The DNA here is from genome assembly GCF_055379415.1 of Leucogemmata humicola. Classification (NCBI taxonomy): domain Bacteria; kingdom Pseudomonadati; phylum Gemmatimonadota; class Gemmatimonadia; order Gemmatimonadales; family Gemmatimonadaceae; genus Leucogemmata; species Leucogemmata humicola. The sequence goes on along the minus strand of NZ_AP040875.1, from coordinate 3,168,125 downwards.
ACACGCTCGACGCCAACGCTGCCGCGACGGCGAGATCACCCGCTGGTTCCTGCAGTTGCATGCCGCCGACGACGTTGAGAAATACGTCGAGCTGCGCGAACGAAAGTCCTGCGCGTTTGTCGAGCACCGCAAGCAACAGCGCGAGTCGTCGGCCGTCGAAGCCGGTGGCCACGCGCTGCGGTGTTCCAAACCCGGCTTTTGCTGCGAGAGCCTGAATCTCGACGAGCAATGGTCGAGTTCCTTCGAGCAGCGCGGTGACTGCGCTGCCTGACGCGTGCGTCGCGCGGTCACCCATGAACAGCTCGGACGGATTGGCGACCGGCTCGAGTCCCTGCTCGGACATTCTGAACACGCCGATCTCGTCGACGCTCCCGAAGCGGTTCTTCGTTGCGCGCAGGACGCGATGGTCGAGCGTACTCTCACCTTCGAAGTACAGCACTGTGTCAACGATGTGCTCGAGCGTCTTGGGACCAGCAATACCTCCGCCCTTGGTCACGTGACCGACGACGAACACGGTCGTGCCGCTCTCCTTGGCGTAGCGCATCAACCGCGCGGCACACTCACGCACCTGGCCAACGTTTCCGGGAGCGCCTTCGAGATCGGCCGTAAAGATTGTCTGAATCGAATCGACGATCAGCACATCCGGCGTGACGGCGCTCGACGTCGTGAGAATTGTCTCGAGGTTCGTCTCACTCAGCAGCGATACGTCGCCGGCGGCGTCGCTCAATCGCTCCGCGCGCAGCTTTACCTGCAGCGCCGATTCTTCGCCAGACGAGTACAGCGTTGCGTGCCCCGCCTGCTCGAGGCGCGCCGCAACCTGCAGGAGCAGCGTCGATTTTCCGATGCCCGGCTCACCGCCAACGAGGATCATGGAGCCCGGGACGATGCCGCCGCCGAGCACGAAATCGAATTCGTCGATGCCGGTGGCCCAGCGCTTGGCGCTCGAGCCAACGACGTCACGCAGCTTTGGCGTGAGCGCAACGTTCCCGCCCTCCGCGAGTGTTCGGGCGCCGCCCATCCGTCGCCCAGCGGCGCTCGCCGACACGAGTTTGGGCGCGACCGTTTCCTCGACGAGCGTGTTCCACTCGCCGCACGTGTCGCAGCGGCCCTGCCACTTCGTGTGCTCGGCGCCGCACTCGGTGCAGCGATAGGCGGTCTTGGTTTTCGCCATCGACGTAAGCTAACGCTGCACTTGCCGATTCAGCGACATCGAATCGCCCCGCACGTGATCGAGCGAGCGCGCGGAGCGCCTATCGCTGCGAGAGGTTCTCGAAGCGCGTGAACTGCTTTTGGAAGAACAGATTCACGTTGCCGATCGGACCGTTTCGCTGCTTTCCGACGATCACTTCGGCTTTTCCCTCGAGGGAGTTGCCGTCTTTATCGACCTGGCCGAAGTAAATCTCGGGCCGATAGAGGAACATGATCAGATCGGCGTCCTGCTCGATGGCGCCCGATTCACGAAGATCGGAGAGCTGCGGACGACCCTTGTCGTCGCCCGAGCGCTGTTCCGGTGCGCGCGAGAGCTGCGACAGTGCAATCACTGGCACATTCAACTCTTTCGCGAGCGCCTTGAGTCCGCGCGAAATCTGACTGACTTCCTGCTGGCGATTCTCGGAGTTCGCCGGCCCCTGCATGAGTTGCAGGTAGTCGACGATTACCATGCCGACGCCAGAATCCGTCTTGAGGCGACGTGCCTTCGAGCGCATCTCGAGAAGCGTGATGCCTGGCGTGTCGTCGATCCACACTGGCGCGGAACTGAGAATGCCGGCGGCGCGCGCGAGACGCGGGAAGTCGTCGTCGCGCAGCATGCCCTTACGCAACCGCTGCGCGTCGATGCGCGCTTCGGACGTGAGCATTCTCTGAACGAGGGATTCCTTGCTCATTTCGAGCGAGAAGAAGGCGACGGGCGTGTTGTGCTCGATTGCCGCGTGCTGCGCGATGTTGAGCGTGAACGCCGTCTTGCCCATCGACGGACGCGCCGCGACGATGACCAGATCCGCCGGCTGGAAGCCGGACGTCATTTCGTCGAGATCCGTGAAACCGCTCGCCACACCGGTGACCGTCTTGCCGCCGCGCTGCAGCGCTTCGATGCGCTCCATCGTGGGCCAGAGCAGCTCCTTGATGCGCGTGAAGCCGTCCTTGGTCTGCTGCTGGCTGACCTGGAAAATCTTCGACTCGGCTTCATCGAGCAGTTCGGTCGCGGTGCTCTTTCCCTCGAACGCCTCGGCGACGATGGCCGTGGACACTTCGATGAGGCGGCGGAGAATCGCCTTTTCGCGAACGATGCGCGCGTGATACTCGATGTTCGCCGACGTCGGTACGACGTCGACGAGAAAGCCGAGATATTCCTTGCCGCCAGACGCTTCGAGCTCACTGCGCCGAGAAAGTTCTTCGGAGATCGTGAGCGGATCGACGACGCTGCCGCGCTCGGTGACCGAGACCATCGCGCGAAAGATCCGGCGATGCTTTTCCGCGTAGAACATCGTGTCGTCGACATGCTCGACGGCACGCATCACCGCGTCCTGGTCGATCAGCATTGCCGAGAGCACCGCCTGTTCGGCGTCTTCGGAATACGGCGGACGCCGATCGCGGTATGGATCACGCCCCAGCGCTGGGGCTATCGAGTATTCGGCGGGCAAGCTGGACATCTTCCCAGGTGGGTCTCTTCCAAGCCGGATTCCTGAGAAGCGCGGCGGGGTGGTAGGTCACGATCAACGGAACACCGTAATACTTGTGAACCTGGCCACGCAACTTGCCGATCGGGACCTTGCTGTCAAGCAGCGTCTGCGCCGCGAACGTGCCCCACGCGATGATCACTTTTGGACGAACAATCTGGATTTGCCGAACGAGATACGGACTGCACGCAGTAACCTCATCGGGCGCTGGATTGCGGTTTCCGGGCGGCCGATGCTTCAAAACGTTGCAGATGAAAACCTTCTCGCGAGGCAAATCAATCGCTTCGAGAATTTTTGTGAGCAGTTGTCCGGCCGCGCCAACAAACGGCCGCCCCGTTTCATCCTCGGTGGCACCCGGTGCTTCGCCCACGCACATCAAATCGGCGTTTGGATCGCCCTCGCCTGGCACCGGATTGGTCGCCGTTGCATAGAGCGGGCATCGCTGGCATCCGGCGACTTCTTTCGCGATCGCGTCGAGCGTGTCGGAGCCGGCGGGAAGCAGAACGCGCGAGGCAGGAAGCGAGGGAGCAGCGTCGGGCCGTGGCGTCATTGCGGCAGGACTCTCGGTGATTGCGGGGGCAGGAGTGATTGGCTTCGTGAAGCCGGGACCGGCGCCGGTCGCCCGAAGCGCCTCGCGCCAATCGACTTCGCCAATGGCGCTTTCACGTGGCGACGGTACTTCGCGCGCGGGTGGAATTTCGCGCGCAGTATCGACGGCGCGCGTTGGTTGTGCGTCGCGCGGCGCCTCTGCGGCGCGCTGCTCGCGCTTCCCGCCCGCGGCCTCTCCCTTTCCGCCAACGATCCGCAGCACGTCGTCCACCGACATGCTGTCGAGCACGAGTTCCGTCTCGCCCATGTCGCGACGTTGCTCGAGATACCGGCGCAGCTGTTCTCTAGCGTCCACTAATCAGTCTCTCCACGCGGTCGAGAATGGCGTCGGCAACGTCAGTCTTTGGCATCAAAGGAAGGCGCTCGTCATCACCGCCGCGCACGAGCAGTGTGACGCGGTTCGTGTCGACACCAAAGCCCGCACCCTCTTCGGTCGCGTCGTTCACGACGATCATGTCGAGATCTTTCGCCTCGAGTTTCTTGCGGCCGCTAGCGACTGCGTCGTTGGTCTCGAGCGCGAAGCCGACAACCACGGCGCCAGAGCGGCGCGCGCCTTTCGTCGTCAGCAGAATATCCGGCGTCGCTGCAAGCGAGAGCGGCTCGGGCGACGCCGTTTTCTTGATCTTTGCATTGGCCGGCGTCGCGGGGCGAAAATCGGCCGGCGCCGCCGCCATGACGAGAATATCCGCCTGCGGGAGCAACCGCCCAACTGCCGCCGCCATGTCAGCCGTCGACTCGACCGATTCGATCGTGACGCCTGGCGGAGCGGCAACACTCAGTGGACCCGCCACGAGGTCGACGCTCGCCCCACGACGCCACGCCGCAGCGGCCAGCGCCACACCCATCTTGCCGCTGCTGTGATTCGAGATGAACCGAACCGGATCGATTGGCTCGCGCGTCGGACCAGCCGTGATCAGCACACGCTTGCCGCGCAACCCGTCGCCGCGCTCGAGCAATCGTCCGACATGAGCAAATAGTACTTCTGGTTCTGGCATACGGCCCGGACCCGCCCCTTCGCCCGCGGCGAGCATGCCGTCGTCCGGATCGACGATCTGATACCCGAGCTCCCGCAGGTGCGCGACGTTTCGCTGCGTCTGCGGGTGAGCCCACATGTGATCGTTCATCGCGGGAACGAGCAGGACCGGACAGGTCGCCGCGAGCAGGCACGCGGAGAGCAAATCGTCCGCCTGACCGGCGGCGGCGCGAGCGAGAAAGTCCGCGGTTGCCGGTGCGACGACAATCGCTGACGCGGCCCGCGCGAGCTTGATGTGATCGAGCGCGCGCCCGGCGTCGAACAACCCTGTATGAACAGGGCGTCCGGTGAGTGCCTCGAACGTGATTGCGCCAACGAACTCCGTGGCTGCCGGCGTCATCACGACGTCGACGCTAGCGCCAGCTTTGGTGAGCAGACGCGCGAGCCAGGCGGATTTGTAGCTGGCAATCCCCCCGGTGACGCCGAGGAGAATGTGTTCGCCGGAGTAGGGCCGAAGAGGATGCATAGCTTGGGCGCGAGCGGCTCTCGGCTAGCGGCTGGAGGGAGCTATCCACACCGGCGGCGGACACAAACGCACCGCCGGGGACCTGACGCGGAACGCTACTCGGCGCGTCGACGCGGAACGACGTGGTACACGATGTCGCCCTTGGCTAGCTCTTCGAGCGAACGCGTGGTCAGCTTCTTCTCGCGCGACGACGAACGGTCGCGGGGAAACTCATTGAGGACACGCGCGTACTTCGCGGCAACCAGCACCCCGAGGTATTTGTTCGCTGCGTGATTTGCAATCTCGCCCGGCGTAAAGACTCGCATGGACTCAGCTCGTTTTCGAGGGAAATTCGATTTCTCGTTCCAACCGGCCGATCAGTGTCTCAACCTGAAGTCGCAGACCGGAAACGCGTTCTCGGCTAACGACCTCGGCGTCGATGATGCTGCCGACCCGCTGAACTGCTTGGTCGAGGTCGTCGTTCACGACCACATACTCGTACTCCTCGACGGCTCGCAATTCGTACAAAGCGGAATGTAATCGAGCGGCAAGCTGTTGGGGGGACTCCGTTTTGCGGTTTTTCAGCCGATCCAGCAGCACCTGCCCCGATGGCGGCAAGACGAACACCATGACCGACTCGGGAAAGGCCTGAGCCATCTGGCGGGCGCCCTGGACGTCGATATCCATGACGACGTGCCTCCCAGACTGCAAAACTCGGTCGATCTCCGTTCGAAGCGTGCCGTACAGGTTACCGTGGACCTCGGCCGATTCGGCGAAGTCCCCCTTGGTGCGGCGGGACAAAAACTCTTCGCGGGTCAGGAAGTAGTAGTCCACCCCATCTTGCTCGGTCCCGCGCGGGCTTCTCGTGGTGCACGAAATCGAGTAGCCAAGGTCCGATCGGGAGGCGAGCAAGCGCTTGGCGATCGTCGTTTTCCCGCCACCCGACGGCGCCGACAGGATGATCGGGAACGGATTCACTCGAGGTTCTCCACCTGCTCGCGGATTCGCTCCAACTCCTCCTTGATCAGAATCACATCCTCGAGCATCGCCGCGTCGTTGGCCTTACTGCCGGTGGTATTCGCTTCGCGAAGTAATTCCTGGAGCAAGAAGCCCAAGCGCTTGCCTACGCCCTCTGGCGACGGAGAAGCGAGCGTCGTGCGGAACGCGGCGAAGTGCGAGTGGAATCGGCTGATCTCTTCGCCAACATCGAGCCTGTCGGCGAGGATGGCCACTTCCTGCGCGATTCGCTGGTCGTCGAGCGCAACACCCGCCGCGAGTTCGGCGATGGTCGCGCGTACGCGATCTCGCTGTTCCACGAGTCGCTGCGGCGCGCGTTCGCCAATGCGATTCACGGCCTGCTCGATCATGCCGAGTCGCTCGGTCAGGTAGGTCGACAACCGCGAGCCTTCACCGCTTCGCATGGTGTCCAGGGCGACCACCGCACGCTCGACGATCGCGACGAGTTCCGCCGACGTGCCTTCGTCCTGCGCCTCGTTCGTGGCGAGAACGTCGGGCATACGGAGCACTGTTCCGACGTCCAACGTATCCACCAAACCGAAGCGCGTCTGCAGTTGGCGAAGCTGTTCGACGTACGCACCAAAGCGCTGTTCGTCGATCCGGCCGCCCTCGGATTCCGGCCGCTCCACGCGCGCGAAAAGCGTCACGTGTCCGCGCGCGACGCCCTTGCGAAGGACCTCGCGGACGTCGCCTTCCCACTTGCTCAACGGGCTCGGGAGCTTGATGGAGGGATTGAAAAAGCGATGGTTGACGGAGCGAATCTCGACCGAGACTCGTGCGCCGCCAACGTCGCCTTCCGCCGCCCCGAAGCCCGTCATGCTTTTTATCATATGCCGGAGGCTAACCTATGAAACGACAACGACATTTGTCAATTATAGAACTCCCAGCGGACGCCGTAGAAGTTCGTCTGTCGAGGCATGATAAAGAACGGAACTTGTGCGTACCGTTCTCCCAGAAGATTGCGGAACTGCCATGAAACAGTCGCGCTCAGAATCCGAATCTCGAGCAGCGTCGAGATCGTGCGGTACCCGGGCGCCGCAAGCAACGCCGGCACTCCGGTGACCGGAAAGAGAACGCCGGATCGGTACTCGTGCACCGCTGAAAACAGCAGACCAAAGTCGCCCGTCGGAAACTGGCGAAGCAGGTTGGTCTTGATCGAGACCTCGCTCCGGGTCTGGTACCTCGGGCGGTAAAACCCAGAGTCGTTCCAACGAATCGCCGACAGATCGGTGTGAATCAGCCGCCACACTTGCCCGCGAACTCCAGCCGTCAGGCCCGTCGCCGAACCTCCGAATTGGTTGCGGAAGAGCGTGTCGAAGACGATGGGGCCCGAAAGCACCGTGCTGTCGCGTTTGAGAATTCCGCCGACGAGCCAGAGGTTGAGCAGCCGCAACCCAGCTTCAGCTCGGAAATAGTCCGTTCTGAATGTTGTGTCCCGATTCCGCGTGCTCTTTGCGGAACCGGCCGATCCAATGAGGCTCACGAAGGAAAGGGGCGTGAACTGCGCGGTCACATCTGCTCGTGAAACCGAATCGACACCGTTTGCCTCGGCACGCGCCGAGATGATTAGTGCGCGCATGTTGAAGGCGGCGCGGACAGACGGAATCGAGATCGTCTGATTCGAGCCGGAGTACAGTCGTTCCGTTGCGCTGAGTCGAAACGGACCGCGCCCGATGCCGGCAGTGGCGATGTACTGCGTCCTCGCGACGGTCGTGTCGAGCGAGACGATGGCGAGAAGCGATTCCGCGTGGGTCTTCGGAATGATGATGGGATTCCGAATACCCGTGTACTTGTAGTTCGACCCCACAGCCATCACCTGCGCCCAGACGAGACTGGTGTCAGGGTCCCCGCTGCCTACGCGCAGGTACGCATCCGTGCGACTCGATTCGAGCGTCGGCAACGTGTCGATGAACTGATTATTCAGGCGATCGCCGAAAATGTCGCCGCGGTGCCGGCCGTTGTGCGTCGCGAACGCATCGACACTGAGGTACTTGTTCGCCCAGCCAATGCGTGCCATCAGCGCCAACTGATCGCTGCTATTGCCAAAGATGTTCGGCGGCGTGGTGCCGTACTGTTGCGCGCCGAATTGCAGGCTGCCTCCCCCGCTGTACCGCTTGCCGAAGTAGCCGCGATAGAGATTCGTCTGCTGATCCCCGGTACTCACGTCGGTGCGCGTCACGGCTGTGGTCGAGCGGACGCGCCAACTGCGGATATAGACGCGAATCTCCTCCGGCGCCTGTTCGATCACCACTTCCTCGGCGCCCCAGATATTCACTTGCGTCAGATCTAGCACGCCGCCGCTTCGAGGGTCGAGCGCCGGCATCTCGAAGCCGTCGAAGAACACGCGGACCGCGCGGAAATCTCCGAGGTATGCTGCCGTCGAAGGCGCCGCGAGCCATCCCGCGTTGTAGATGGACACCCCCTGAACGCGTGTCAGGAGGTCGGCGACGGTGATCGCACCGGTGGTGTAGATCGAATCGCGAGTCCAGCGAAGCTTGTGAGCAATCCCGATTTCGACGGGAATCTCCGAGTGCGTGATCGGCGCCTTGACCGTATCGCGCTTTCTCTCGAGGTCGCGCTTCGCCAGGCTATCGCGCAGCAGCGAGTCCGCGCCCGGCGGAATCGGAATAGCTAGTGCGCTCGAGTCGCGACGCTTGCTGACGGTATCGCGCACCTGCGCACCGAGTGGATGGACTAAAACGGCCCCGACCAGTAGCAGGCCGAGGCCATTCCACAGCCCAGAGATGCGCGCGAGCCGCACGGCGGTCGTCAGCGCGCGCGCGCTCGTGCGAATTCCACGAAGGTGCCAACGGGTATTCCGGTCGGGCCGCGCGGCACCGTGCCGAGGTCCGATTCCGTGTACGCCGTTCCAGCAATGTCGAGATGCACCCATGGATATCCTTCAGCGAACTCCTTCAGGAACAGCGCGGCCGTAATGGTGCCCGCCGGCCGACCGCCCGAGTTCTTGATGTCAGCAACGTCTGATTTAATGAGCTCTTTGTAGTCGTCCCACAGCGGCAGCGGCCATCCTGGTTCGCCGGAACGCTTGCCTGCATCGAGCACTTCCTGCACCAGCGCGTCATCGGTGCCCATCACGCCCGTGGCGGTGTGCCCGAGCGCAATCACGCACGCACCGGTCAAGGTAGCAGCGTCGATCACCGCGGCCGGCGACAAGCGCTTTGCAAACACCAGCACGTCGGCGAGCACCAGACGTCCTTCGGCGTCCGTGTTGATGATCTCGATGAACTTTCCGTTCGACGCCTGGACGACATCGCCCGGCTTCACCGCCTCACCCGACGGCATGTTCGTCGTTGCGCCAATGAGACCCACGACGTTGATCGGAAGTTCCAGTCGGCCGATGGCTTCCATTGCGCCTAACACGCCGGCAGCGCCGCACATGTCGAACTTCATCCACTCCATGCCCTGCGCCGGCTTGATCGAAATGCCGCCGCTGTCGAAGCACAGGCCCTTTCCCACGAGCACGATGGGCTTGGCGCCCTTCGGTCCACCGTGGTACTCGAGCATGATCAGCTTCGGGTCCTGCGTGGTGCCCTGCGCAACGCACAGGAACGACCCCATCTTCTCACGCTCCATCGCTGCGCGATCGAGGGTCGTAACGAGCATTTTCAAGCGCTTCGCGATATCGCGCGCCGTATCGGCGAGATAGTCCGGCGTACAGATGTTGCCAGGCAACATGCCGAGGCGACGAGCCAGCGAATGTCCTTCGCCGATGGCCACCGCGGCGCGTAAACCCTCGGCGCCTGCAGTGGCGTCGCTGACGAGAATCGTCGCTGACGCCAGCGGAGCGCGCTCTTCGTCTGCCGACGGCGGCGTTTTGAGTTCTTTAAAGTCCCACGAACCAGCGATGAGGCCCAGTCCGATCGCTTCGACTTCGCTGCTCGTCAGCGTGCCCGCAAAGAACGACAAACGACCGACGCCGAGCCGGTTGCCCTGGCGGCCGGAGATTGCGCCGGCGCGTCGAAGCGCGGTGATACGGTCGGATGTCGAACCCATGCCAACCAGCAACACTCGCAGCGTTCCCGTCGATCCACCGGACAGGTGCAGCGTTTCGTCGCGACCTCCGCGAAAGTCGCGCCGCGCCAATGCCCGACCGAGCGCCCCTCCGGTCAACGAGTCGACGGCTGCCAACTCGCCGGTCAGTGTCGGCGCGCTCGGGAGCGCGACGACAAGCAACGGAGTATCGAGCCCGGCGAGATCGGGCGCAGCGACGTTCAGCGAAATCGGCATGAGTTGACGAAAGGGTGCGGTCGCCCGAAGGCGACGTATCAGGCGGACATTCCCTTGATGATCTGGTCGGCGAACGCCGACGTCGAGACCTCGGTAGCTCCGGGCATCTGACGCGCGAGATCGTACGTCACGCGCCGCGCCTTGATCGCATTCTCCAGACCGTTCACGATCAGCTTCGAGACCTCGTTCCAGCCCATGTACTCGAACATCATCACGCCGGAGAGAATCACTGAGCCCGGGTTGATCTTGTCGAGATTGGCATACTTGGGCGCCGTGCCATGCGTCGCCTCGAACACGGCGACGCCATCGCCGACGTTGCCGCCCGGCGCGATACCAAGACCGCCGACCTGCGCAGCCGCGGCGTCCGACACGTAGTCGCCGTTGAGGTTTGGCGTCGCAATGACAGAATACTCATCGGGGCGCAACAGCAGCTGCTGGAACATCGAGTCGGCAATGCGATCCTTGATGAGGACAGCATCGGCGCGCGCGCCAGTGCCACCCTTCCCCAAGTCGTTCTCCGTCACCACAGAATCGCCGAAACGGTCGCGCGCGACTTCGTAGCCCCAATCGCGGAACGCGCCTTCGGTGAACTTCATGATGTTGCCCTTGTGCATGAGCGTCACGGAAGGCAGGCAGTGCTTGAGCGCGTACCGAATCGACATGTCGATCAGGCGCTTCGAGCCGAACGCCGACATCGGCTTGATGCCGATAGCCGAACCTTCGCGCATCTCCTTGCCGAACTTCTGCGCGATGAACGCGCGGAGCTCTTCGGCTTCAGGCGATCCCGCCTTCCATTCGATGCCCGCGTAGACGTCTTCGGTGTTCTCGCGGAAGACGACGATGTTGAGCTTTTCTGGATTCTTCATCGGGCTGCCGACGCCCTCGAAATACCGGACGGGCCGAATGCACGCGTACAGATCGAGCACCTGGCGCAGCGTCACGTTGAGCGATCGAATACCGCCGCCGACCGGAGTCGTGAGCGGTCCCTTGATCGACACACGAAACTCGGCCATCGCGTCCACGGTTTCCTGCGGAAGCCAGTCACCGTACTGCGTGAATGCCTTTTCGCCGGCGAACACTTCCATCCACGCGACGCGTTTCTCGCCGTTGAACGCTTTTTCGATCGCGGCGTCGAAAACACGGACTGAGGCGCGCCAGATGTCCGCGCCGGTGCCGTCGCCTTCGACGTACGGAATGATTGGATTGTTCGGGACGCCGAGGATGCCGTTCTCGTACGTGATTCGCTCACCGGTGGTTGGAACGGTGGCGAAACGATATGTGGCCATGATGTTAGCTGCGGTAGATGAGGGCTCGATTTGGTCGCGAAAGCTATCGGTCGCTGAATGGCGCGGCAAGCCGAGGCCGGCACTGTGGACGTGCCGTCATCCCCACGATGCCGCCAACTCGACGTCGCGATGCTCGAACGCGGTGGCAATTCGGTCGACGTCGTCGCGTCGAACGCCGACGTCGCGCGAAACGGTTCGCCACGTCCGCACCATGACCGCAATCTCCGAGGCGATGCGCCGTGCGTCCGCGACACTGAGCAGGAATTCGTGAGCCGACTCGACCGCCAACTCGATCGATGCCGTGGGATCACCATCGAGCGTGATCGGCGTCGAAAGCTCGCGCGGCTTGATGTGCGCCGGCACGGGGTTCAAGTCGTACGCCGGCGAGAGACGCCACCCGGCGCCATCGTACAGCACCGCATGGTTCCGGAGATGGTCGTCGAAGTTCGATGCGAGAATGTTGAACGCGAGCCGACGCCAGAGTTGCTGGCCGTCGCTCGAGGCGGAACTCGCGACCTGTCGCAGCGCGTCGAAGATCTCGACATAGCTTCGCTGCTCGCCATCGGCCGCATCCAGAAGACTCATCGCCGAGAGGAACGGAACGCGCTCTTCTCCGCGCCGATCAAACCGTTTGACGACGAGAACTGCCGCATCGTCAACCGACTCGAGTCGAGTCTGGCAGACGGTGATGCCCGCACGCTCAGCAAGCAGCAACATGGCCCGTTCCCAGCGGATCACATCGAAGTCGTCGGTCCTGTCCGGAAATTTTGCGATGGCGAGCGAATCGTCGACGTCGCGGACCGACGCCTTCGGTCGCGCGCCCCCCAACGACGATCCTGGTGCCAGCAACAGCCGAACGGCCGCATCGGCTTCGACTGAGTCTGGGTCGTCCGAGAGTGCGTTCGCAGCGCCGAGCAGCGCTGGGAGCTCGATCAGTGGGGGCACGTGAGCCGCCGGATCGCCGACGTCCACGGCCGCGACGAACGGACCATCAGGAGCGGCGCGAAAGCGCAGTGCGCCCTGGCGCACGACATCTGTTACGCCGAGTAGAAAGTCGATCTCTCGCGGTGCGCGTGGCGTTCGCCCCGCTGCCTTTGCGCGGCGTGCTTCGTTTCGCGTGATGAGGCGTCGCCCCCAGCGATCAGGCGCTGAGTCGCCGAGCGCGCCGAAGAGCGCTCGGCCTTCCGCGGTGTGAAACGCGCCTTCCTGCGGCGGAAGTGCAGGCCCCAGGGCGTGATGAATCGGGTCGGCGAGCCACGTGGGATCGAATTCGAACGATGCCCGCTCGCGATTCCGATCGCGCCGTGCCCAAAGGCGGCCGACCGGCCGACTGTGGCCGCCCAGGTCGATGTACACGTATGCGGCCGGCTCGGTCATTGGTCGGGTTTCGTCGTGCTACGTGACCGGCGGCCAGAGGACACCCGCTGCGGAAGCCGCTCATCCTCGAGGCTCAGTCCAACGGTGTCTGTCTCCGTGGCCGCGAGGCGCTCGAGGCGGTCGCTCAGCCCCAAAACCCAGAGTACCGTTGCGTAAACGCCAAGACTGACCGACGCGTCTCCTCGCTCGACGCGCCGCAGCGTGGGCGCCGAGATCTGCGCACGCTCGGCGACCATGGCCGTGGTGAGTCGGCGTCGCTTGCGAGCGAGCTTGCAGTCGGCGCCAAGCTGCTTGAGCGCGCGCCGGACTGCGAGCGGGAGAAGCGGTGTCTTCCGTGGCATAAAATAACAGTATATATCTTTTCTTTAGAACGCAATAGTAGAAAAGATATGTTCTGTTATTTCGCCATTCCCTGACACGGAAACGCGTCTTGCAAACCGTTTCTGCTCATCTGTTTGCGACAGATCGACCCCTCCAGCGCGCTAATCGCGCAGGGCACTTGTCGGGTCGAGCCGCGCGGCGCGCCACGACGGAACGAGAGCCGCCATGAGCGCGATCGCGAGTAGTGCGAGTGATACGCCAACGAAGGTTGTGGGATCGCCCGCAGTCACGCGATACAGTATCGCCGTGAGCAATCGCGCAAAGATCGCTCCGCCGATCACCCCAAACACGATCCCGATCAGCGTGAGCTTGGCCGCGCCCGCGCCCATCTGGGCGAGGATGTCAACCGGACGAGCACCGAGGGCAATGCGCACGCCGATTTCCCGCGTGCGTTGAGCAACGCCGTAGGCGATTAGGCCGTACAGACCGACCGCCGCGATCGTCATCGTCACGATCGCAAGCACGCCGAGCATGCCCGCCATCATCGAAAAGACCGAGACGTGACGCGCCTGCATTTGTACCATCGTCATCATGTCGCCCACGGCAACGCGAGGCTCCGTGCGCGCGACGACCGCGCGAATCGCGTCGCGCATTGCCGCGGGATCACCGACCGTCCATACCGCGACTGACGAATATGCTTTGGGCGATTGATAGATCGACCGATAGACCGTGTACCGTAGCGGTTCATCCAGACCGCCGTGGTACACGTTCGACGCGACGCCGGTGACCGTCCACTCCACGTCGCCGATCTTCAGCACCCTGCCGATGGCGCTCTCATGCGGCCACATCGCATCAGCCAGGTACCGATTGACGACAATCGCGCGCTGCGCCGTCGGAGACGCCTCGTCCTGCGCGCCGATCATTCGCCCTTCTTCGATGTGCATTCCCGCGGCGGTCGCATAGCCCGGTGTCACATGCTGGTCGTTCGCGCTCAACTCTCGCCCGTTCGGCGCGACCGCTCGGCCGGGGACTCGGAATGTCACGCCGGTAGAGTTGTTGCTCAGCGGAGTTGTGGTCGTGATGCCACCGGCGCGAACCCCGGGCTCGGCCTGAAGGTTCGCGTCCAGCCGACGGTAGAAGTCGATCATTGAGGAATCGTTCATCTGCGGCGGCAGCGCGAGATGCATCACCAGCGCGTGATCGAGTCGCACACCTGCATCGCCGCTGATCATGTTGTGCACGCTGCGCGTGAGCAGCGTCGCCGCCGTGAGGAGCACGAGCGCAATGCTGACTTCGAGTACGATCAGCGCCGCGCGCACGCGCGTACTTCGCAGTCCGACCGTGCTGGCGCGCCCGCCTTCCTTCAGAACGCCGGCCAGATCCACGCGCGTGGCGCGCAGGATGGGCAGCGCCGCGAACGCCAACATCGCGAGCACGGCGGCGCCGAAAGCGAACGCCAACGTGCGTCCATCGAGCCCGAGCTGCGCCCATCCTGGGATGAACGACGCGAAATCCGCCGGGATCGCACCGCGTATTGCGTGCACGCCCCACTGCGCGAGCAGAGCGCCCAACGCGCCCGCAACGAGCGACAGCAGCAACGATTCGGTGAGCAGATGACGCGCGAGACGCCAGCGACGCACGCCGAGCGCTGTGCGAAGCGCCAACTCGTGATGACGCGCCGCGAGACGAGAGAGCGCGAGATTCGCCGCGCTCATGCATGCGGCAAGAAAGACGAGCAGCGCTCCCGCCGCCGAAATCTGAACCAGGATCGACACGTCATCGGTGTGATATGCTGCGATCGGACGCGCACGCAGTACCCAACCGCTATCTGTCTTCGGGGACTCGCGCGTCAACTGGGCGCCGATCGCGCCTACTTCGGCGGCTGCCTTGGCGAAGGATGCGCCCGGCTTGAGCCGGGCGAACGCGCCGTACGTTCGGGCCGAGTAGTTCGATGCCTCACTCGCCTGAGGCGCGTATGCCGTATAGACGTCCGCCGCCATGGGAAAAACGACGTCCTTCTCGAGAACGCCGGTCACGACGAACGCCCGCTCGCCCAGAGCGATCGTGGAGTCGATCACGCCGCGGCTGCCGCCGAACCGGCGTTGCCAGAAGTCATATGAGAGTACTACATACTCCGCCGACCCGGGTTGACCGGCACCGGCCGGGAAACCGCGTCCCGCGGCGAACGGCGCTTCGATCGCGGCGAACGTGTTGGGAGAGACATTGAACCCACTGAGCGCTTCACTCCCGTTCGACGTCCGAAGCGCGAAGCGCGAATTCGACGTACCGATCGCGTCGATCGACGGCGCGCGCGTCTGCAGCGCGGCTAGCCCCGCGGGTGATACTTCCGTACAGTCTACGCCGCACGCCGCGCTGGTCTGTGTGATCCAGATCAAACGACTCGACGGCAGCTGCGGGAATGGATTGTGGATGGCGTTGGACAGACTGAAGACGGCCGACGCCGCGCCGATGCCGATTGCCAACGTGATCACGACGGCTCCGGCGTAGAGCGGGCTACGCATGAGTGCGCGCAGTCCATGGCGGACATCCTGCTCGAGTTGCTCGAGCCATGTCCAGAGCCACACGTCGCGCACTTCCTCTCGCATGTTGGTCATGTTGCCGAATCTCCGTTGGGCGAACGAACGTGCGTCGGAGTCATCATGTCCTGTCCCCGACGATCCGAGCGACTCCGCGTCGAGCTCGAGATGGTCGCGCAGTTCGCGCGCGATCTCCTCGTCGGTGGGCGCTCCGCGGTTCGAGAGGCGCGCGATGATGCGGCGCAGCATGGTCATCCCTCCGGCAGCGGATCCATGACTTTGCCGATCGCGCGAACGAGATCGGCCCACTTCGACTGCTGCTTGGTCAGCTGGCGCCGGCCGGCCGCCGTGAGGACGTAGAACTTGAGCTCACGGTTCTTGTCCGGCGCCTTTTCCCACTTGGACGAAATGAATCCGTCGCGTTGCAAGCGGTGCAGCGCTGGGTAGAGCGACCCGTGTTCGACGACCAGCGCATCGCTTGTCGTCTGGCGAATAGAGGTCGCGATCCCGTGGCCGTGTGCGCGGCCGAAGAGGAGCGTTTTGAGGATGAGCATGTCCAGCGTGCCCTGGAGCAGCTCGAGCTTGTCGTCCGAACGTGGCGGCATGCGCGCGATAGTAGAATGTCTACTGTGAATGGTAGACATCCTACTAACGGGCGTTTCGGCCGGCAAGTTTCAGCGGGTTGACCGACTCCGTTCAAACGTCCCTCACGGACGCGAAGAGGCCCGGTTGGCAGGGTGCCAACCGGGCCTCTTCACATCAAGTGCCGAAGGCCGGACTCGAACCGGCATGTCGTTGCCGACAACGGATTTTGAGTCCGTCGCGTCTACCAATTTCGCCACTCCGGCAGGGAGTTCGCTTTGCGCGGAACTGGAGACGTCGTGCCTTTCGAGTCCCCTCGACTACCAGTTCCACTGCTCGGGCGAGGACTGGAATCTAGTCGCTTGGGGTGCCGCGCTCAACGTTTCGGAGCGCAGCGCCTACAGAGGCAGCGAATCCGGCTTGACCGCGGCCGGTGCCTTGCGACCCTCCATGAGCCGTCGCGTCAAATTCTCCTGCAGCGACAGGTACTGGGCACGCTGGAGCGGTGTTAGAAAACTCGAAAGTTCCTTCTGCTCTGCCTCGAGCAAATCGGCGCGATGCCGCTGCGCCGTGACGAGCTGGTCGATACTCTGCGAGATCTTGTTCTGATCGCGTCCGGCCGAATCCTGCATGGCGCTTCGGAGTGCGAGCCGAGCCTGATGCTCGTCGACGTTCAGCTGACGACGCTGGCGCTCGAATTTCGTCTGCGACTGCCGAAGCTGCCGCATCTTCTGATCGTCGAGCTTGAGCTGCCGGCGCACGACGCCGTCGAACGCCAGGCGAACGCGACGTTGCTGCTCCTGTCGTTCCGCCTGTGTGGCCGGAGCGCCGCTCTCGAGCGGACGGACGATGCCAGCCCGGCCCCTGCCCTGCGCCGGCGCGATCGATGAGATCGTGGCGAGCGCTCCGGCAGCGAGCCACAGGGTCGTTCTCATTATTCAGTGCCTCGTCCGGCGGACGGCGCCGGTGTTCTCGGCGTGACTTTGATCGACACCGGATCCGGATCGGTGATTGGGAGTGCCTCGAGCCGGTTGATGTCGTCGAGCAAGGACTGCAACTGCCGATCGTTCAACTCCGCCGCGGCACTGGTTGCTGCGAGCGCAGGTTCGACCTCTGGCTCCGTGCTCGCGACGGTCTGAGCCGGCGTTACGCCCGACGGCGCCGCGTTCGGTGCTGGAGTTTGCACTGCTGCCACCGCGTTATTCGCCGGCGTTCGTGCGATGGACTCGGCCGTAATTCCTGGCGTGACGATGGGCGAAGCCTGAACCCCGCCGCGACGATACAGTGCGAGCGAGCTTCCGCCCGCGACGAGGAGCGTGACGGCCGCGGCGACGCGCCAATCGGACCAGGTGCGGCGAGGCCGAAGTGGTCGGACCTCGCGCACCGGCGCTTTCGGCAATGCGGCGACAATGGCCGCGACATCGACGCGCGGCGAGCGAGCGATGAGCATACCGTGCATGCCCCGCAACAGCTCGAGCTCGTCGCGGCAATCGACGCAGGTCGCGACGTGCGCGGTCACCGCGGCACGCGCGCTCGAATCGAGACGGTCGTGCAGCAGGTCGGGCAGTTGATCGCGGATTTCCGCGTTGGGACAGTCATTCATCGAGAAACTCCTTCACAGCGCGCATTGCGTTGTGGTAATGCACCCTCGCGGCTCCTTCCGTCGTGCCTACCGCCTCGGCGATCTCCTTGTACGACAGTCCTTCGGCTACGCGGAGCGAGAATACTTCGCGCTGCGTTGGAGACAGTCGAGCTACAGCGCCTTGCAATCGTTTCTGTGTTTCATCAGCAACTACTGAATCGAGTGCATCGTATTCGGTCGAAGCGTCGTCTTCCTGCAGTTCGTCCTTGTCCTTCCGTCGCTTTTCGGCGCGCCGTCGATCGAGGAGCAGCCGCCGTTCGATCGTGAACAACCAGGTTCGAAACGAGCTGTCGCCGCGAAATCCGTCGATCGAATTGAACGCTCGTACGAACGTGTCCTGCACCAGCTCGTCGACCTCGTTCCGTTCCCCGGAGCTTACGGCAAAACGGGCCAGAGCCGACGAATGCCTTTGGACCAGTTCGGTCGCGGCTCGCTCGTCCCCGCCCTTCCATCGCGCGATGAGTTCCAGGTCCGTTTTCTCATCGCCAGCCCCACCGCCACCCCGCGCCGGATCGTTCATTCGGTCCACAAGGTAGACGTCACTGGCATCGGGCCGTTAAGGTCAACTCGCTCGGGAGCTTGCCGCGCTGGTGGCCGGTCCACCTGTCCTCGCACGGCGACACAATATACATCCCAATCGACGAGGGAACGCCGTGGAACGTATCGGTCATCGAGGGGCAAAACGCGAGCTTCGAGAGAACACGCTCGCCGCCTTCCGGCGCGCCTTTGAACGTGGTGCCGACGCCGTCGAGTTGGACGTCCATGCCACCCGAGACGGGATCGTCGTAATCCACCATGACGCCCACATGGGCCTCGATGCCGACGGCGTGGCGGGCCGAGCCATTGCCGATCTGGACTGGGCGACGCTGGAGAACGCGGGTTTCGAGGATGACCTGGGCGTTCCCACGCTGGCTCAGCTGTTGGCGATCGTTCCCGCGGGCCTCACGGCGTACGTCGAAATCAAGGGCGCAGACATCGAACAACTCGTTGCCGATGTCATCCGGGCGTCGGCGACTCGGTGCGCCGTCCATTCGTTCGATCACGCTGCAGTGAGGCGCATGCTCGACATTGCGCCAGAGATTCCGCGCGGCATTCTGTTCGACGCGTCCCCTGACGACCTTCTGGCGTCGATATCGGCCACAGGGGCGCGCGACGTGTGGCCACAATGGCGCCTGATCGACCGAGAGCTGGTGGAAAGGGTCCACGCTGCAGGCGGCCGTGTGATCGCCTGGACGGTCAACAGCGCCGACGCAGCGGCCAGTTTGACGGACCTTGGCGTCGACGGCCTGTGTACGGATGACGTACGCCTACTCGAGGGCCTGTAATCAGCCCTGTTCGCCGCTTGATTTGGGACGGGTATCGAGGAGCCAATCGGCCCGCTCCTTAGTCGCCTCAGCGATGAGCGTTTCGAGCCGCGTGACCTCGGCCTCGGCGGCGACGAGGTTGCTGGTATGCGCTGCCATTTCCTCCGACGACAGCTCTGTCCCGGCCTGTTTCGCGCGGAAGACGGCGTAGCCGAAGCGCTGAGCAAAGCGGTCGACCGACTGCTTCGCGCGGTATAGCTCGAGGCGCATTCGCCCTTCGTCGAACGCCCGCCCTGCCTGTCGGCCAGCGCGGTCCAGTTCCTGACGCAGTTTGTCGAGCAACGCCATGACGAACCTCTCGCGATAGTGAGTTTCCTGCGGCTTCACGGAAAACTACGGTAGTCGAGGCGCCGGGGATTCGCGGCGTCTGTCGACACCGGTATCGCAAAAAGCGAACGAGGCCCCCGATGTGCTCGGGGGCCCCGCATTCGTTCAAGACCGAATTGCCTTAGGCGACTGAGCCTGCGGGCTCGGCGTTCGGATAGACGCTGACCTTGTACTTGGCGCGGCTCTTGTGCTCGAACTTCACCACGCCGTCAATGAGGGCGTAGATGGTGTAGTCCGTGCCCAGCCCGACGTTGTTGCCGGGATGCCACTTGGTTCCGCACTGGCGGAGAATGATGTTGCCGGCGATCACGCGCTCACCACCGTACTTCTTGATGCCGCGGTACTTCGGATTCGAATCGCGGCCGTTGCGCGAGGAGCCGACGCCCTTCTTATGTGCCATTGGAAGCTCGCTCAGCCGAGGGAGATGTCGTTGATACGCACTTCGGTAAAGCCCTGCCGATGCCCGCGCTTGCGCGCGTAGTTCTTACGACGCTTCTGCTTGAAGACGACGATCTTCTCGCCGCGACCGTGGCGAACGATTTCGCCGGTCACTTTGGCGCCGCTGAGCGACGGAACTCCGGTTTTGACGTTGCTGCCGTCATTGCCCATGAGAACGTCGTTGAATTCGATCTTGCCGCCGGCTTCGCCGACGAGCGAGGGAATCTTGTAGGTACGACCGGATTCGACACGGAACTGCTTGCCGCCGGTTTTGATGATTGCGTAAGGCATGGAAGGGCTCTGATTCGTAATGCGGTGAGCCTGTAAGGTTAAATAATACGGTGGGTTGTGTCAACGGCCTCTCTTGCTCTCGGGATTCGGGTCTGAGGCTCGAGGAACTCCTCTGGCCGCCGATGCTTCGACCTTGGTGCTGAGACCGAACAGCATCCGGCCGATCTCGTCAGTTCGGGCCGCCAAATCGAGAAAGGTCTCAGCCTTCCCGTAACCTTGGCGGTGGCTGATGAGGAGCAGCGTTTCGAGTTCGCGGAGGGATCCGCGGGCGATCGAAAGCTGGTGAACAAACTGTCCCGGACCGCTCCGTCCGTGCCCCTCCGCGATGTTCGCCGGCACTGAAACCGCTGCCCGGCGAATCTGGCTGCTCAGGCCATACCTCTCGGTCGCCGGGAAGCGTTTCGTCAGCAAATAGCACGACTCCGCCGGGTCGACTCCCTTCTGCCAAACCGCGAGATCACGATACGACTTGATGGCTCCTGACATCCGATCGCTCCAGTCCGAGGGTTACTGCATCCTCAGACCAGAGACCCGGGACCACATCATCATTCCATTGCCAGGAGCGCGATTAATCCGCGCCCCTGCCCGCATTCATGCGACTGCGTACTGTTGCGTGACATCCCGCCCAGCCGACTTCACCACCAACTTGAATTCGTCGGGCTTCAGTAGCGGATCGTCGCGCAGTTCGAGGCTGAACGAGACCGCCTTCTCGAGCTTTTTGAGCAGATCCTTCTCGTTCTCGAGCACGTACATCGCCACATCGGGGTGCACGCGGATGACGATCGGATCCTTTTTGCCTTCCAGACCCACTTTGCGCACCGAACGTTCGACGCGACGGGCGATGGTTTCGGCGGTGAACACGCGACCGGTGCCGTGGCAGGTCGGGCACGCCTCGGTCATGTTCTGTAAATGACTCTGACGCACGCGCTGTCGCGTCATTTCGATCAGGCCGAGCTCGCTCACAGCGAACGCCTTGGTGCGGGCGCGATCGCGGCTCAGATGCATTCGAAGTTCCTGCAGCACCTTATCGCGATTCGCCTTCGTCTCCATGTCGATGAAGTCGCAGACGATGATACCGCCGAGATCACGGAGGCGAGCCTGACGCGCGACTTCGCGCGCGGCCTCCATGTTCGTTTTGAGAATTGTCTTTTCGGGATCCTTCTTTCCAGTGTAGCGACCAGAGTTCACGTCGACTGACACCAGTGCTTCGGTTGGCTCGATGATCAGGTAGCCGCCCGACGGCAAGTCGCAGCGGCGCTTAAAGAGATCACGGAGTTCCTGCTCGATCTTGGCGTGGTCGAACAGCGGCGTGACGTCTTCGTAGAGCTTGATTCGGTCGATCAGCTCGGGCGCGATGCCCTTGAGGTATTCGAGGATCTCGTTGTAGACCTGCTTCGAGTCCACGGTCACCTGCTCGACCTTCGTGCTGAACACGTCGCGCATGAGGCCGCGCGTGAGGCTCGTCTCTCGGTGAATCAGCGACGGCGCGCGGACGAAGTGAGTCTTCCGCTTGATGCGCTTCCATTGGCCGATGAGCGTGCTGAGTTCGCGTTCGAGCGTTTCCTTGGTGACGTCCTCGCCGACCGTGCGAACGATGACGCCGCCTGAATCCTTCGGCAGGACTTCTTCGACCTGAGCGCGAAGGCGTTTGCGCGCCTCGCGGTCGCCGATCTTTCGACTCACGCCAACGCGCTCGGCGTCTGGCATGTAGACGAGAAAGCGGCCGGCCAACGAGACCTGCGCGGTGACGCGCGGTCCCTTGGTGGAAATGGGTTCTTTGGAGACCTGGACGATGAGGTCCTGGCCGCGCTTCAGAACATCCTGAATCGCTGGCGCTTTGGAGCTCTGTCGGCGACGACCGCCGCCGCCCCCTTCCGACTCATCGTCGTCGTCATCGTCGGCGTCGCCGTCGGCCTCATCCTCGGGATACACGAGGTCGGACGCGTGGAGGAACGCGCTCTTCTCGGTTCCGATGTCGACGAACGCGGCCTGAATGCCGGGGAGTACTGCTTCGACCCGTCCCACGTAGATGTCGCCGACCATGCGGCGCGCCTCGGGGCGGTCGACCAGAAGTTCAACGAGCTGGTCGTCCTCGATGATTGCGACCCGTGTTTCTCGCGGGTTCGCGTTGATCAGAATCTCTCGTTTCATCAGTGTCCGACACGATCCCTAAACCCGGCGACTCGGCGGGAGGGGCGTGGCAGAAGGTCAGAGGGTGTGAAGCGGGCCGTGTCAAAGATCTCTCATTCACGGCAACACGCGAAAAGGATGTCCCAGCGGTCGGTGGGATCGTCCACGTCGGATCCGGCTGATCAGCGCAACGGCGCGCGGGCACGAGCCGCACGGCCAGCACCAATCTCAGCTTGTTACGGAGCGACGTGCGATCGGCCCATCGAGACAGGCCGTGCACCGGCAGGAGGACGAGCATGCGAAGAACGGCCGAAAGCGCATCGACCGTTCTCACATACCAAGAGCCCCGAACTCCCCTCGAGTCGCCGAGGAGGATCGGGGCGGAAGAAAACGCAAGCGTAGTCACTATCTGTAAATAAGCGTCGTTACTCGCGGCTGGCTACTGGGCTCGGCTACTGGCCTTCGAGTTCCTTGAGGAGCGCCCGGGCGATCACGATCCTCTGGATTTCAGACGTTCCTTCGCCGATTTCGCAAATCTTGGCGTCGCGCATGTACCGCTCGACCGGGTAGTCCTTGGTATACCCGTATCCGCCATGCAGCTGCACCGCGGTGATTGTTGCTCGCATGGCTAGCTCCGAGCAGAAGAGCTTTGCCATTGCCGCTTCCTTGCTGAACGGCTTGCCGTTCTCGGCGAGCCAGGCGGCGTGATACATCAGGTGCTTCCCTGCCTCGATCTCCGTGGCCATGTCGGAGAGCTGGAATTGGACGCCTTGAAACTGGGCGATTGCCTGGCCGAACTGCTTGCGAACTGACGTGTACTGCAGCGCTTGCTGGAACGCGCCCTCGGCGATTCCAAGCGAAAGCGCGGCGATACCAATTCGGCCATTGTCGAGCGTCCGCATGAAGTTCCCGAAGCCCGCTCCCTCGGCGCCAAGGAGATTCTCAGCGGGAACCTCGACGTCTTCCATGATCAGCTCAGCGGTATCTGACGCGCGCCACCCGAGCTTGTCTTCTTTCTTACCGGCGCGAAATCCCTTCATCGCGACCAGGGACGGTTCGTGTCCAGCGCCCACGGCCTTCGCCGCGTCAGGATCGCTCGTTGGCTTGGTGAGAATGAACGAGCTGATGCCCTTCGTACCCTGCGACGGATCTGTGACTGCGGTGACGACGAAGATCTCGCCGACGCTCCCGTGCGTGATGAAGCGCTTCACGCCGTTGATCACGTAGCAGTCGCCCTTTCGGACGGCAGTCGTTTTGGTGCCGCCGGCATCGCTGCCCGCTTCTGGTTCGGTGAGTCCGAAACCGCCCATGACCTTTCCGCTCGCGAGGAACGGGACGTATTTCCGCTTCTGCTCATCGCTCCCGAATTTCACGATCGGCGACGTGCCGAGCGTGGTGTGCGCGGAGATTGTGAGTCCGTGGGATGCGTCGACCTTGGCCAGCTCGTGAATCACGATCATGTAACTGATCAGATCGAGACCTGCACCACCCAACTCTTCGGGCCACGGAACTCCGAGGAGACCTAGCTCGCCCATCTTGCGAATGTTTTCCCACGGGAAGGTCGCGTCCGCATCGTGCTTGGCGGCGACCGGGGCGACTTCATCGCGCGCGAACTCACGAACCATTTCACGCGTGGCGAGGTGCTGCTCTGCGAAGTAAAGAGAATCGTCCATGGGAATGTCTGATGTTAAGCCGCTTCCGTCTCGTCGACGGAACGGATGACAGCGAGAAAACGGTCGCCGTACTTCTCGAGCTTCGCGGGGCCGACTCCGCGAACATTCGCGAGCGCACCACTCGACGTCGGCCGGCGAACGGCCATTTCGGCAAGTGTGCGATCAGGGAAAACTACGTATGCCGGTACCTGCTCGTCGCGCGAAATCGTTCGACGCAAATCGCGGAGCCGAGCGAGCAGTGCCTCATCCGCACCGGAAAGGATCGGCGCCTCGTCCGCATCGCGTGAACGATCGTCGCGAGACGTCGTGCGTCGTCGCTCTCCGCCCAACGGCTTGCCGCGAGATGGCTTCGCGCTCTTCTCGACTTCCACGCGCGTGCCGAGGCAGTTGTCGCAACCGCCGCACGACGACCGCGCCGCAGGATCGCCGAAATACCGAAGCACGAACCCGCGACGACAGCCCTTGGAATATGCGTACTGCTGCATCGCGTCGAGCTTCTGCAGATCAGCCCGACGACGACGATCAATCGTTGCCCAATCGATTGGGAACGCAGTGAGCGGCTTGCCGGGCTTGCTGAGCGCCGCGCCGCCTCCCAACCGCTTCCACTCGACGAACTGCCGATCGCGGAGCGCGTCGAGCAGCGGCATCGCGCCGGAGCCGCCGCCAAAGCCCGGCGGGAGGCCGTCGAGGTCGATGGGGGCACCATCGTTCAGAGCATCACCCGCAACGCGCCACATCGCTCGAAGAATCCCGAGCTCGAGCGAGTCGTTCTCTCCGAACTCACGCTTGATGCGCGCGGGTGTCGCGAGCAACCGCACGAGAACGCGCGAGCCGGTCTCTGGCGTGACCGCATACGCGCCGGCCTGTGTAAGAATCCTCAAGGCCGACTCGACGTCGCGACCGTTCGCCTTGGTCTTCATGCGCGTGGCGATATCGTCGGGCGACAGATCCACGGCGCCCGTGCGATCGCAGTTGCGGCGAAGCACGTCGTACACCTCTTCGACAAGCGCGCGATCGGGATAGGCGCCCTT
The DNA here is from genome assembly GCF_055379415.1 of Leucogemmata humicola. Taxonomy (NCBI): domain Bacteria; kingdom Pseudomonadati; phylum Gemmatimonadota; class Gemmatimonadia; order Gemmatimonadales; family Gemmatimonadaceae; genus Leucogemmata; species Leucogemmata humicola. Next base: position 3,143,099 of record NZ_AP040875.1, on the reverse strand, counting down.
GATGAAGAACTCGTGGGTGAAGCGATCAGGAAAGGCGTGCAGCAAATAGCAGGCGGCCTGTTTGCCGTCGCGACCAGCGCGACCGGCTTCCTGGTAATACGCCTCGAGCGTTCCCGGCATTGCGTAGTGCAGCACCAATCGAACGTTCGGTTTGTCGATGCCCATACCGAACGCGTTCGTCGCGACGATGGCGCGCACTTTCTCCGACATGAACGCATCCTGCACCTCGCGCCGACGATTGTCGTCGAGACCGGCGTGGTACGCCGCCGCAGGAATGCGAGCGCGGTCGAGCAGCATCGCAATGCGTTCCACAGCCTTTCGCGTCGAGGCATACACGACGGCGAGGCCCTCGTTCGAACGCAGCAGATGCGTGATCGCGTCGTCCTTGTCCGAGTCGCTCTTCGTCGGGATCACGTGGTACGACAGGTTCGTCCGATCGAAGCCCGTGATGATCGTCGTCGCCGATTCGAGCTTGAGTTGCGCGACGATATCGGTGCGAACGTGCGGCGTGGCCGTGGCCGTGAGTGCGACCGTTGGCGGCCAGCCGAGCTTCTCACGGACTGTGGCGATCCGGAGATAGCTCGGACGAAAGTCGTGACCCCACTCGCTGATGCAATGCGCTTCGTCCACCGCCAAGAGCGAAACGCCCGCGTCGCGAAGACGCTCCGCCGTGGTGCCGAAATCAAAGCGCTCGGGCGCCAGGTACAGTAGCTTGACGTCGCCGCGAATCGCGCGCGCCAGGCGATCAGAGACCTGTGATGACGTGAGCGTGCTGTTGACGAAGGTGGCCGGAAGCCCGCGCGCGGTGAGCGCGTCGACCTGGTCCTTCATCAACGAGATGAGTGGCGAGATCACGACGGTGAGCTTGGGCAGCATCATCGCCGGGACCTGATAGCAGAGCGACTTGCCGCCGCCTGTCGGCAGCACGACGAGCGTGTCCTTGCCGGCGAGAACTGACTCGACCGCCGCTTCCTGTCCCGGGCGGAACGCCGGATATCCGAAATGCTCTCGCAGCGCGGCGCGTGCGTCCTCGATCGAAGATGAAGTGATCATGCGCTCACGCTGCGATCCCGCCGCGCGTCCGACGGCATCGGCATCGCGCGGGACGGTACATTAGACCGCGCGCGCAAAGTGTCCGCGCGTATACTCTGGTCCCACCGCCCGTCGAACCGCCTCGACGTCTGGCCGTGCGCCGGCGACGAGCGAATCCAGCGCGCCGCGATAGGCGCGAACGATTGCGCTCACGTCGTCGCCCTGCACGTTGAACGTCATCTGATAGCCACGAATGCCCGCTCTCCACAGTCGCGGCATGAACTCCGCCCCGTCGATCGGACGCGAATGTAGCAGGCGGTTGCGACAGGCCGAGTCCGTTGCGACTGGGAACGCGTAGCCGGTGGGATCGGTGAGCTCGACGTTCGTGTGCTTCTGCACGCAGAGATCGCGGCACGTGGTTGGTTCGCGATCGAATGCAGCGGAAAGGACACAATGCTCGATCGTCATCCCTTCAGGTCGGCCATAGAGAAATACGTCGAAGCCTTCCCCATCCCACGGAGCGATGATCTGTGAAAGCTCATCGGTGGTGATTTCGACTGATGCGACGATGCGTCGTGCGCCAAGCCGAAACACCTCGGCGGCCGTGTGCGAGTTGAACACGTTCACCGCGTAATCGGCAACGACGTCCCTTCCCTCGCGCGCGAGCTCGGCGACGAGTCCGAGGTGTCCGCTGAGAATCGGAAGTCCGAGGTCGAGCCACTTCTGAATACTGCGACGCTCCTCGGGACGAACGATCGTCGGTGTGCGAAGTCTGAGAGCGACTCCGCGCTCGGTCAGTCGCTCCTGAAGAGCACGAATGCGCGCGAGGGGCGGCGACGGATGGCGAAGAAATGGGTCGAAGCAGACTTCGGTCGCCCCTGCTTCACTCGCCGCGTCGGCGTCTTCGATGCGATAGACCTGCGCGGAGAGCTCGAATCCGCGCGGCATCGGTGACGCCATGCGCGGCGGATGCGGCACTCCCGCGACGGCGCCCTCAACGAGCGCGCGTCGATCAGCGAGTTTGGCATCGCGAGCCCAATCGCGACGGAGCATCAACTGCTCGACCGCTTCCTGGCGCAGGTGATTCTGCTCGCTCACCGGAAGGAACAAACCGTCGCTCACTCCGGTCATGTCGACAGCGCCGAGGACGAACGGTGTGTCGCCGAGGCGGCCGAACTGATCGCGGAGCGCGGAGAGATCGAGCGGACGTTTGCTCGCCAGCGACAGCGTGATCTCGCTGCGCACGGTGACTTCTTCGCCGTCGGCGGAGAAGATCGCTTTGAGCGGCGTGCCCGCAGAACCGAAGAGGCGAACGTCGAGGCGAGATTTGCGAACGCGAATGTCCGGCGACAGCGACGCATAGCTGGCGCGCGCACGCTCGAGCAGCTCGGCGTGCGAGGTGCGCACGACTTGCCAACCGGCGTCGACGCGGATGCGCGTTTCGAGCGCTTGTCGAGTGATTCCGCGCGTCGTGCTGATCGTGCGAACGGCAGAGACGCTGAAGCCGGTCGTTGGCCCGCCAACATGGTTCAGCGGTTCGAAGCCGAGTCCATCGCCGATCTGCAGTGGCGTGGAGACGTCGACGATCAATTCGCCGCGCTCATAGCCGACGACTGTGCCGAGTGTGATGCCGCGATTGTCGGGCTGCGTGCGCGTGACGTATCCGCGTCCGTCGCGACCACCGTACATGCCCCCGGTGAACCCGCGACTGAAGATCTGCACGAGCGGCTCGACCTCTTCGACTGTCGGCGGCGTCGTGTCGCCCGATTCGACGCGATCGAGAAACTCGCGATATGCCTTGGTAACGGTCGCGACGTATTCTGGCTTCTTCTTTCGTCCTTCGACCTTGAGACAGCCCACGCCTGCTTCGGCAATTGCTGCAAGGTGATCGTAGGCGCCGAGGTCTTTTGTCGAAATCAGATAACCGCGATCGAGCTCTTCGTTCGTCGTGAGGTCTTTCAGCACATAATCTTTGCGACACGACTGTGCACACGAGCCGCGATTCGCGCTGCGTTCGGAGATCATGCCCGACATGAAACACTGTCCCGAGTACGCAATGCAGAGCGCGCCGTGAACGAACGTCTCGAGTCCGAGATCGGGTACCGCGGAGTGAATCGCGCGGATGTCGTCGAGTGTGTTCTCACGTGCGAGCACGACGCGTTCGACACCAATGTTCTTCATCACCGCCGCGCCTGACGTGTCGTGCACCGTCATCTGCGTCGAGCCGTGAATTTCCAGAGCGGGATAAATCGCTTGAATCAGTCGAACGAGCCCGATGTCCTGCACAATGACCGCGTCGATCCCGAGGTCGACGGCGTCGCCCAGAAACAGCAGCGCGTCGACCAACTCGGCCGGCTTGATGAGGATGTTGAGCGTGAGGTAGATGCGACGACCGCGCTCGTGGGCAATGCGGCAGGCCTCGCCGAGCTCATCAAGGCTGAGCTGTGCTCCTTCGTCGCGCGCGTTGAAGCGCGAGGCTCCCATGTAGACCGCATCGGCGCCGTTCGCGACAGCGGCGCGGACAGCATCCAGCGATCCGGCGGGAGACAGCAACTCAGGAATGTGCATCCGCGAAATCTATCCGGTTGTCGCCCATGGAGTCTGGGCGACAACCGGCGTTACGGCTACGGGCGCTTGGTGGTGCGATCGATCGGCTGCGGGCGATCGATTTTCTTGAGCGCTTGGGTGTCGAGCAGCTTCATCGCTTCCTGCACGGCGCGCTCGAGCTGCGGATCGCGGCCCTTGATCACTTCGCTGGCCGTGTACTCCACTTCGATGTCAGGTGCGACTCCCTCGTTCTCCACCGCCCATTTGCCGGCGAGACTGTAGAACGCGAGGCTCGGCGCGGTAATGCCGCCGCCGTCGATCGTCGTTGGAACGCCGAGCGTTCCGACCAAGCCGCCCCACGTTCTCGTGCCGACCATCGGACCAATCTTGCGCAGGTGGAAATAGTACGGCAGCGCGTCTCCGCCAGAACCGGCGGACTCGTTGATGAGCAAAACCTTGGGGCCGAAGATACCGGCAGCCGGTGACGTGACCATTTTGCCGTCGCGCTGCGCGAAGAAGCCCATCGGCTTTCGATCGAGCTCGTTGACGATATAGTCGGCAACCTGCCCACCCTGGTTGTACCGCTCGTCGATCACTGCGCCCTGCTTCTCCTGCTGCGCGTAGTAGTAGCGCGTGAAGTACGTGTAACCTGGACCACCCGTGTTCGGCAGCCAGACATACGCGAGCTTTCCGCCCGAGAGGGAATCGACAACGTGGCGATTGTGCTCGACCCAAGCGCGCGAGCGCAATCCGTCTTCACTCGCGATGGGCACGACGGTGACAGTGCGTGCGCCTTCAACCGTGGGCGTTTTGCTCACGCGAAGGACAGTCTGATGTCCAGCAGTTCCTTCGAACAGGTTGTAGATGTTCGTCGGCGCCGCGAGTGGGCGGCCGTTCACTTCGAGGATGTAGTCGCCCTCGGAGACTTGCACGCCCGGCGTGCTCAGAGGTGCGCGCAGCTCCGGGTTCCAGTTCTCGCCCGAGTAGATGTGATGGATGCGATAGCGTCCGTTCTCGAGCGTGAAGTCCGCGCCGAGCATCCCCACTTGCACCGGCGTATCGGTCGGCTCGTCGCCTGCACCTGAGAGGTACGAGTGCCCGACGGTGAGTTCGCCGCCAGTGAGCGCGATGAGGTAGCCGAGATCGTTGCGATGACCGACGTACGGCAGCAGCGCTGCGTATTTCTTGTACACTGCGTTCCAATCGGCGCCGTGCATCTTGGCGTCGTAGAAGAAGTCGCGCTGAATGCGCCACGTCTCCTTGAAGATCTCGGCCCACTCTGCGCGCGGATCGACCCACGTCTCCAACTGTGCGACGTTCATCGTGCCGTCGCCCACGCGTGCCGGCCGATCGGTTCCGACAACGCCCCAGCGTGCACCGGCAGCTTCGTACAGGAGCTTTTTCTTATCGCCCGACAGCGTGTACGATCGCACGCCGTCGATGAACGGGACCGCAGCGCGGTCCTTCACTGAATACTTGATCAAGCGTCGCGATGCCGCGGCGGCGCCTTCGCCCATCGGCTCAGAGTAGAAAAACGTTCCCGCTGGACCGGCCACGAGGTCGGCATAGTCCGCAGCAGGCACGCCAACAGCGAGAATTCGCTGTCCGATGCCAGCGAAGTCGATTCCCTTGACGCTGCCGGTATCCGCGCGTGCGCGCCCGGCCTGAATGACGCCGGGTTCGTCGCCAACTTCGGGCAAGAAAGGCGACGGCTCGTTCGCCGAGAGCACTGCGAGATACACCGAGCGACGCGTTGGACGCTCGAGTGAGCTCATCTCGAGCCAGCCTGTCTGCGGTCCGACGTTAGTGCTTGCGAGGAAATACAGATACTTACCAGACGCGTCGAACGCGGGTGAAATGGCGTCGGACATTCCGTCTGTCACCTGGTTCGCCTTTGCGTCAGCCATCGAGTAGACGAACACGGCGCGGAGATGACTGTCGAGCGATTTCGAATATGCGAGATACCGCGAGTCCGGCGACCACACGTGCTCGAACGTCTTCCCCGGATCGGCGTACGTCTGGACGTCGAGCTTCGTCGACTTGCCGGTGGCGACGTCGAGCGACCAGAGATTCAGGTGATTGTCCTCGAACGCGATTCGTTTGCCGTCCGGTGACCACGTCGGGTTTGAATAGAACGCGGCGGCTGGAAGCGGAACCGCGCGCGGCGCGTTCATGCCAGACTGGTCGCCGATCATGAGCTGATACTCGCCGCTCGCGTCGGAGAACCAGGCGAGCTGGCTGCCGTCGGGCGACCACGCCGGATCACGATCGTGCGCCGCCGTGCTGTGCGTGAGATTTCTCGAATCCCCCTTCTCGGCTGGCACCGTGAAGATTTCGCCGCGAGCGGCGAAGGCCGCGCGAACGCCGGTGGGCGACAGGGCCGCTTCGCGAATGGACGATGCGACGCGCTTGAAGCCGGGGCGAGCCCAGGGCAGATCGGCATTCACTTCGATGTTCAACTGCTTCGATTGACCGGTCTTTGCGTCGAGCAGGTGGATGTAGCCCGCCTGCTCGTACACGATGCCATCAGGGCCAGCCGACGCCGTCATGACGTCGAAGTCGTCGTGATGCGTGAGCTGCTTGAGCTGCTTCGTATCGGTCTGATACGAGAAGACGTTCCGCGTGTGATTGCGATCGGAGAGGAAGTACACCGTGTTGCCAATCCACATCGGATACGAATCATTGCTGTCGGTCCACGGCAGCTTCTCGCTCGAGTAGTCGGCGAGGTTCATGATGCGAATCGGATGCGTTCGTCCACCGCGATAGTGACGCCAGTCGCTGATCTCGGTCCATTGGACGACCATTTGCGTGCCAATTTCCTCATAGGCAACGCGCTTGCCGTCGGGCGAGTAGGTGCCGCTGAACGCGCGCGGCATTGGCAGCGCCTCGGGGAATCCACCCTCGGCCGCGACGCTCCACAGCTTGAGATACGAGTTGTGCGGAACGCTCACGCGGTTCGAGCCGAAGATCACGCGCTTGCCGTCCGGGCTCCAGCCGCGCACCCGGTCCATCGACGGATGGAAGGTGAGTCGCGTGGGATCACCGCCGGCGGTGGGGACGACATAGACGTCCATGTTGCCGCCGACCGTCGCGGTGAACGCGATCTTGGAACCGTCGGGCGAGAAGTATGGCTCTGTTTCGACCGTCGGTGTCGATGTGAGACGGCGAGCAGTGCCCCCATTGCGCGGGGCGACCCAGAGGTCGCCAGCATACTCGAACGCAACCGACTCGCGGCTGAGCGAAGGGTGACGAAGCAGACGTGTGCCCTGCCCCGAGGCCGGAGCCGCGACAGACAACGCGAGCACGAGTGCGGAGGACGCGCGAACGAGTGAGGTCATTTGAATTGTATCAACGCGTGATTACTTGCGAACGAGGTCGAACGTGGCGCCGAAAGACCGAATGCCGGTGACAGACCCGTTTCCGCCGATGACGAACGTCACGGCCAACTGATCATCGTCCGGACTGGCAGTCTTCGTGCGAAATGTTTCGCCTTGCACAGACTCGAGGTCTCCGGCATCCGCGCCGCGAAAGCGAGCGTGAAGCGTGCCAGAGGAATTCGTGATCTCGAATGATCCGTATGCCGAGTCGACGTACGTTCCGACATAGCGACCGAGCGGCAACGATGGTCCGCTCTTCGAGGGCGCCGAGGCTTGTGTTGCCACGGTCTGCGTTGGACGAGTCATAGAGGCGCGCAGCTCGGCACTCCAATCGCGGGTTGGATTGCCGGCGTACATGTCGAACGCGCGATACATCAACGCGTGGCGCAACTCGGCGTGGTCAGTATTGGCGAGGATGTAGACGCCCATTCGTGAATCGGGGAGCAGCCCGATGATCGCGCTCATGCCGTCGATGCTGCCGGTGTGCATCCACACCGTGGCGCTGTGATAGTCCTGCACGAACCAGCCGAGGCCGTAGCTGAAGCCGTGCGGCTTGGCGAGCTGTAGTGCCGGATACAGCTCCATCGGCGCGCGGATCTGAGGCGTGACCAGCTCAGTGAACGTCGCGGGCTTGATCAAACGCTGGCTGCCGACGCGACCGCTGTCGAGAATGAAGCGCATCCATTTCGACATGTCGGAGACACTCGAATACACCGAACCCGCCGACGCCACCGGGTCGGTGGTTCGGATGCGGATCGCGCGCGCCGAATCGCCGACAGCAGCGTGCGGCGTCGCGACATTCGCCTTTCCGATGATTCCAGAAACCAGCGGTTCGCTTTCGTTCATTCCAAGCGGCGCGAAGATGCGCGTGCGGATGAACGTCTCCCACGGCATGCCCGAGATCTTCTCGATGATCGCGCCGTTGATCGCATACGTGACGTTCTGGTACTCCAACGTCGACCGGAACGACGTCGTAGGCTTCACGTAGCGCAACCGCTTGATCATCTCCTGCGCCGTGAACGGCTGCCGAATCCACATGAGGTCCGTTCCCGGCAGTCCCGTGCGATGCATTAGCAGATCGCGGACGGTCGTCTCGCGCGTCGCCCAGGGATCGTACAGCCGGAAGTCCGGGAGGATGTCGATGACACGGTCGTCGAAGTGGAGCTTGCCCTCGTCGACGAGCATGCCGATCGCCGCGGACGTCATCGCCTTCGTCGTCGAGCCGACGGCGAAGCGCGTGTGCTCGTTGACCGGAGTTTTCGTCCGTACGTCCTGCACACCGTAGCCGTGTGCGAAAACGAGCGAGTCGTCCTTGACGATCGCGATCGCGAGGCCCGTCGTGTGCCAATCGCGTACGGCCTGCGCGACGTACTTGTCGAACGCGGCGAGGTCGGGGGTGGGGGCCGCGGCGCGGTTCTGCGCGCCGATGGGAGCGAGCGCCGCGCTCGCAACGAGCGCGAGACCGGCGAGACGGTGAGGCATCATGGGACGATTGGGCCGCCGGCGATCGGCAGCGAAATGTAGGAGGCCGCCTGTGGCGTGCGATACACGCGCATCGTTGCCGCCTTGAAGTCCGTGTCTTTGGCCTTGTAGATGTTCGGCACGAACGTCTGCGGGTTACGATCGATGAGCGGGAACCAACTGCTCTGCACTTGCACGCGAATCTTGTGGCCCTTCAGGAAGCGATAGCTCTGCGTGTGCAGGTCGAGCTTGTACTCGTCGGTGTGATTTGGCACGATGGCTTCTGGATGCTCGAAGCTCTTCCGATAGCGTCCGCGCATGACGTCGTTGGCGACCATGAACTGGTAGCCGGGAATCTTCGGATCGTTGTCCGGATAGACGTCGATGAGCTTCACGACCCAGTCGGCGTCACTGCCGGTGGTTGCCGCGAACAGGTGCGCGGCGATGTCGCCGGCGATCACGACGTCTTCGGTGAGCACCGGACTTTCCCACGCGGCGACGTCGGGGCGATCCTGCACGAAGCGCTGATCGTCGGCGAGCCAGATGGGCCACGTCGAACCGGCAGCGTAGGTCGCGAGAATGGGACGCGGCCGATAGGGCACAGGGTGCGCTGGATCAGAGATGTAGGCGTCGAACGCGTCCTTGGCGTTGCCAGTTGGCGCGTCGAAGCCGAGTTTGCCGTTCGGCCCGAAATACATTTTCCGTGGCGACACGCCGGTCTTCGGCGGCCAAGAGTCGTACGTCCGCCACGCGTTCGCACCCGCCTCGAATACGGTCGCTTCGGCGAGCTTGAGCGTTCCCTTATCCTTGAGCCAGTACGCGAACCACGGCGCCTGAATGTTCTTGCGATAGTACGGCGAGGTCTCGCTGCCGAAGTCGATATTGCCGAGCTTGGCGCCCGAAGGCCCGCTCCAACCGCCGTGGTTCCACGGTCCGACGACGAGATAGTTCTTGTGCTGCGTGTCGTGCTTCTCCAATTCGCGATAGATCGTGATGGGGCCGTAGAAGTCTTCCTGATCCCACCACCCGGCGACGTTCAACGTCGGTACGCGAACGCTGTCGAGGTACTGCATGAGCGCTTCGCGCTGCCAGAACGCATCGAAGTTGGGATGCTCGACGAAGTTGATCCACGTCGGCCGCGTTCCCTTCAAATGCTTCGCATCGACCGTCGCGAGTGAACCCTGTGAGAGCCACCACGAGTAGTTGTCGTACTGATCGAACTCGAAGCGATTGATTTCCTTCTGCCCTTCCATCATCGCGGCGTATTCGAAGCCGTAGGCGAGTCGGAACGCGCCGTTGTGATGGAAATCGTCGCCGAGAAACATCGACGCGGGCGACGCCTGAGGCGAAATCGCCTTCATGGCTGGGTGCGGATCGAGTCCTGACATCACGGTGAGCCAGCCAGGATACGAGACGCCGAGCTGACCAACGCGGCCGTTGTTGTGCGGCACGTTCTTGAGCAGCCACTCGATCGTGTCGTACGTGTCCGTGCTCTCGTCGATCGCTTTCGGATCGCGCTTGTTGCGCGGATTCCGCAGCATGACGAACTCGCCCTGCGAGCCGAAGCGCCCGCGAATGTCCTGAAGCACGAAGATGTATCCGTCATCAACGAGCTCGGCGTACGACGAGTTGAGAGCACCGCTGGCGCGCGCAATGCCGTACGGCGTGCGAGCCATGATGAACGGCAGATCCGTGCTCAACCCCTTGGGTACGAGCAGAATCGTATGAAGCTTCACGCCGTCCCGCATCGGGATCATGACGTCAGTCGAGTCGAACAACGCGCGGCGGGAAGTGCCGGCCTGGGTTTGCGCGCCGACGGCGGAAAGGCCGAGTGTTGCGACGAATCCGGCGGCGCCGATGAGTGAGCGTGTATGTCTCATGGGGTTGGCTTCCGATTCCACACGTTGCGGCGCAAGAAATCCTGCATGTGCGCGTAGGTCTGCTGCCAGCGAGAGTACAGCATCGTTTCGTGCGTGTCGTCCGTGTTCACCATCAATTCGTACGGCACGTGATGCGCGCGGAGGAGCTGAACGAGTCCGGTGGTCTGCGAGAACTGGACGTTGCGGTCGTCGTCGCCTGCCCAGACAAGCACGGGCGACTTCCACTTGTCGATCGCCGAGATGGCTGACGATTGATATGAAACGTCATTCGTGTCGAGCGAACTGCCCCACAGGTGAACGCCCGCCATGTCGACGCCGGCCACGAACAGATCGGAGTTGCGCGCCAACGCCTGCGACGTGAGCACGCCACCGTAGGAGAGTCCCCAGATGCCAATTCGAGTCGGATCGACGTCGGCACGGGTCTGCAGGTATCGTCCTGCCGCGAGCACGTCTTTGTATTCCGTGTTACCTCGTGCGCCAACGCCCGCTGCATTGCGGAACGACTTTCCATAGCCCACGCCGCTGCGGTAGTTCACCGACATCACGACGTAGCCCTGGCTGGCCAACCACTGGTTGACCGAGTACGCCATGGAATAGAAGTCCATGTAGTGGTAGCCGAGCAGCATCTGGCGAATCGGGCCGCCGTGGACGAAGACGATCGCCGGGCGTCGCTCGTTCGGCTTCAGGTCCTTGGGTAGGAAGATCTGGTTATGAAACTCTAAACCGTCGTCCGCCTTGAGCACGACCGCGGTCGGTACGACTTGCGCGTCAGCCGGGAATTCCTTCGTGAGCACCGGGTAAATCACTCGAGCGCTTCCGCCGGCGGCCGGTACGATACCAACGGAGAACGGCAGCGTGGCGCCCGACGTCAGGACTGCAATCTGTTTTCCAGACGCGAGCGGCGCCGGATACATCTCGATGCTCTCGCCGTGCGTGAGCGCGACGGACTCGCCGCCCGCCGTCGGCACTTTCCACAGGTGGCGGCGATCGATGTCACCGGCGTTGGTCGCGTAGTACAAGGTGGCGCCGTCCGCCGAGAAGCCCATTGACTCGACCTGACCTGCGCCAGGCGTGAGTTCGATGGGCTTGGTCGTTCCTCCGCGAACGTTCACTGAGTAGACACGAGCCCACTCTTCCGGTTCGTACGAGAAGACGAGGCTCGTACCCTGCCACTGAATTCCATTGATGTTCGTGAAGACGCGATCATTCGGCTCATTGTGCCACACCTCGTGGCCTTCGCCGGTCGCGACGTCCGCCGTCCAGAACGACAGCGTGTAGCCGCCGTCGAAGGTCGCACGCTGCAACCCTGGAGTCTGCGACCAGCGGGACGTGACATTGCCGCTCTGCGCGACTCCACCGTCACCACCACGTCCGCCGCGACCACCGGGCACGATTCCGCGCGCCGGACCCGGTGGATCACCGAGCCCGCCAACGCCATCGTGCGACTGTTGGCCGAATGGCAGACCAGGCCGACGGATGAACGCGATCTCCTTGCCGTCGTGCGACCATGTCGGGCTGACGTCGCGGTCGACACTCGGCGCCATGAACTTCACGGCGCGCGTCTTGACGTCGAACACGCCAATGAAACTGTGATCGACGCGATCGCTGACGAATGCGATCTTCGATCCGTCGGGCGACCACTGCGGCCGCGAGTTGCGACCCCACGCCTTGAAGTACGGTTGTTCGCTCCGTTCCGCAGCGGACGCTGCGCCCGGGGTAACTTTGGCGCGATAGATCTGACTGTCTTTCGCGAACACCGCCCATTTGCCATCGGGCGAGAGTACGGGGGCCGTTCCTACTGCAACGCGCCACGCCCCACTCCCGTCGGTGCGCGCCGCCCAGATGGCGCGCTCGGCTCCGTCACCGCTGCCGGTTGGGTTGGCAATCCAGCCGACCTTGTTGGGTTCACTGCCACGAACAAACAGCGCGATCGTGCCGTCGTCCGACAGTTGAAGCTCCGACAGCTCGATGCCGTCGTCGTTGAGAAATTTGGTAAGCCTCGTTGGGGCGAAGGATGGCGCGGCAGCGGAAAACACATTCCGCTTGCCGCGCTCCCAGCCGAGCCAGGCGATGCGATCGGCCCTAGTCGCCGATACGAGTTCCGACGGATACCCCGGGCTGAGAAACTGATCGATCGTTGGACCGGTGGTCTGGGCGACGATCGACGTGACGGGGAGTGCAACGGCCGCCACCAGCGCAGCCGCGAGTGAGGTACGCGTCGGAGTTCGCATGATCAGCTTTTCGGAATGTTCGGATTGTTAATCCGTTCGACGTCAGGCAGCGGGAAACACGATTGCGTACCGAAGGTCCCGGAACTGATACCGTACGCGGTGCCTGCCGCTGGCAAGATCGGCAAGTTGTAGCGACGCAGATCTCCGAGGCGATGGCCCTCGAGGAACAGCTCGCGACGGCGATCCTCGACGATCTGCGCTTGCACCTGTGTCGCGGTCTGACCGGTCGCGTCGTAGGCTGGCACGCCGGTACGGGCGGCACGCGCGGCATTGATTGCCGCAACGGCGCCTGGAATGTCATTCGCTGCGAGTTTCGCGTCGGCGATGATGAGCTGCGCCTCCGCCCACCGAGCGATCGGCATTGCGGTCGAGAGCGTCGAGTACTTGTCGACGGTCCAAATCGGCTGCGACGCTGTGCCGGTGACGCCAGTGTTCGTGACCGCAACGCGCGGGTCCGGGGCGCCATTGATCGTCAGGCCGCGGAAGCTGGCATCGACCGTCGAGAACGAACTCTGATTCACCGAGTAGAAGATGAAATTGTAACGGCGTGCATTGCCGATGTCGCCGGAGGTGCTGACGACGAATCCGGAAGGAATCTTCGCGGCGTCGACGACGGCGGCGGCTGGCTGGCCGAGATCGAGCAGTGTGCGCGCTCTCCCCAGGGTCGCAAGGTTGAGAGTTGTCTGATCGGCGGCACTCGTCGCAGAGGTGATCGCCAGATCGAAACGCGACTTGGCTTCCGCGAAGATCTGGGCGGGCGTAAGCTCGGGCCCGACATTGATCGCCGCAGAACACATTCCTTCGCCGAGCAGGACGAGGCTATAGCCGGCGTACGCCGCCGCTTGGCCGATCAACTTGGTGCGATTCGCGCCCGTGGGCATCTGCGCATCCGTCCAGCCCTGCAGCTTGGCGAGCGCGGTATCCGCCGATCCGCGAGCCGTGGAGAGCGTCGTATAGATCGGTGGCTGCTGATTCGCACCGCACGCCCCAGTCCCATACACGGCATTGGACGCGAACGTCCGTCGGTCGTAGTCGAGGTTCGCCGTAGACGAAATCGCGGCTGACAGCTCATCGGTGAAGAGGCCGCTACCGGCCACGTATCGAGTAAACGCGCATTCGAAATCGCTGATCGCTCCGTTGACCAGAAGCGTGGCGTTCGCCGGCGTGTACGTACTCGCGGCCGAAAGAGACCCCGGATTCGATTGTTGGAGGCTCGTCAGGTCCCGGCACGCGACGGCCGCCAGGAGTGGAAGAGCCACAAGGATTCTGTGTGTCGAGGATCGCATTGTGCTCACCACGCGAGGTTGAAGGTGCCGAGGATACGCGACAGCGGCGGCATGATCGCCTGGTCGCTTCCATTCGTTGGGCTTGTCGACAAGTAGGCCTCGGGATCGAGTCCGTGGAAATTCGTCCAGGTGTGGAGTTCTCGAGCGGCGAGCGTGAACGACGCGCGTGAGAAGCCGCGGGCCCACTTCGACGGGATCGTGTACGTCGCGGAGACCTCGCGGAGTTTCACGAAGTTGCCGCTCTGGTAGTAGTAATCCTGATAGAACTGCGTGGCCGGTCCGACTGTCGCGTACGCAAGCTGGAGCGGCGTGTACTCCTGCGGGTAGTAGCTCTGACGGCACAGCGCAGTTCCGGTGGCGCCGGTGCAACGCAGCAGTTCCGTCGTCGACTGCTCGATGTAGTTGCGCTTGAAATCGACCAGTGCGTAGAGACGCAGGTTTTTCCCGATGGTGAACGTATTGCCCACCGAGCCCGTGAAGCCGGGCGTCGCAGTGCCGAGGTAGCTGAAGGCACCGGCGGCGCACCCAACCGCGGGTTTGCCTGCCCCACCGTCGCACAGGATGTTGATCGCCAGTCCGGTCGCTGGATCGCGGTCGGCAGACACGACGCGTCGTGACCAAATGCCACCGATTGGATAACCAACGACGTTCGCCGGGCCAGCCGCCGTAATGAGCGACGGCACGTTTCCGAGATCTTTGACGACGTCCTTGTTCGTGCCGATGTTACCGGTGATTTCCCACGAAAGATTGCGCCGAGTCAGCGCCTGCAACGTCGACTGAATCTCGAAGCCGTGGTTGTCGACGCGCCCAAGGTTCATCACACGCGAGCCAGGGAATCCGCTCGACGGCGCGATGGCCTGGTTGATGATGTCATCGGTCGTCTTGCGCGTGTAGTACGTGAGGTTGATCGAGAGGCGATTGAAAAGCTCGCTCTCGAGGCCGACCTCGAGCTCCTTGCCGCGCTCCGGGCGCAGATCCGCGTTGCCGATGGAGCCAGGCGTCACGGCATTGGTGCCGCCGGGGCCCGGAACAGGAGTGAACACGCGAAGGGCCGAGAATGCTGACGGCTGACGGCCTGACTCTCCATACGCCGTGCGGAGTCGGAGAGAATTGATCGCGGTCCAGTGCCAGAAGGGCTCTTCATTCACCACCCACGACGCACTGACCTTCGGATAGGTGACCCACTTGAACTGGTCGCCGAACGCGCTGTTGTTGTCGACGCGAACTGCGCCAGAGACGAAGATGCGCTCCCGCCAACTGAGCTGCTCCTGCGCGTATGCCCCGATCGTGGTGTTGATGGTCGAATTCTGCGAAGCCGGGAGCGCCTGAGCCGTGGCAGATACCGTTTCGATGTCGGGTGCCGGAAAGCCAATGCCTCCCAGGAAACTCGAATTGGACTCGCTGTTGTAGTATTGGCCGCCGACCGACAGGCTCGAGCCAAGCGCAGAGGTCAGGGCGACTTTGGCGGTGCCGCTGTAGTCGGCGCTGATCAGCGTGTTGCGGCGCAGTGACTGTCCAATGCGTCCGGTGGCCGAGGCACCGAGGAAAGGTGCAAGGTTTGGCGGTGCGAAGCGCTCGATGTTACGGGCATCCTCGTCAGAATAATCGATGCCTAGCACGGCGCGCTGCGTAAACCAACTCGTCGGCCGATTGTTCAGGGTGCCGCTTGCCGTGAAACGATTCACGGCGTCTGCATTGTCGTAGAGCGACTGGAAGACTTCGGGCGGATATCCCGGATAGAAGCCGCGCGACTTCGGGTACGCCAACGGGTGTCCCACTTCGGCACCGAGCAGCACCGAGGCGCCATTGTCCACGCCGTAGCGGTTCGACTGGTTGACGTAGTTGAGACTCGTCGCGAAGTCGGATTTGTTTCCGATTGGCGCACTGATATTTGCGTGCGTGTTGAACTGACGAATCGTGTTGTTCGGTTCGATGCCGTAGTCGTTCTCGAAGGCCGAGCTCACGTAATAGCGAACCTGGCTTCCACCCGAGAACGATCCGTTGTACTGGCGCGACAGGCCTGTCTTAAACAGCGGATGACCGCTGTCAGCTTCTGCCTGGATGCCGTTCCAGGTGACGATGTTCCCGGTGGCCTTGTCCTTGGCGTAGTTCGTCGGGATCCGACCAGCGGCGTCACGGAGGTAGACCGAGCCGATGGAGGTCTGAAGCGCCGTCTGAAGGTTGCCGCCGAAGGCGCCCTTCCGCGTAATGATCTGAATGACACCCGCCGCAGCCTCGGTGCCGTAAATCGTAGCGGCCGCGGGACCACTAATGACTTCGATGCTCTCGATGTCATCGGGGTTGATGTCGTTCATGCGGCCACCGATCTGAGAGTTCTGCGTGGACAAGCCGCCGCTGCCCGTCGGACCGACGCCCTGCGAATTGCTGACGCGGATGCCGTCGATGTAGACCAACGGCGAGTTGCCGAGCGAAAGGCTGCTCTTGCCGCGGATCTGGATCGCTGGCGTCGCGCCCAAGCGTCCACTCGTCGCCGTCACAACGACACCCGGCGAGCGAGCGTTGAGCAAACTCGTAAGATTTGGCGCCGCCGCCTTGTCGAGCTCCGCCGTTACGTCGATGGTCGACACGGCGTTGCCGACGGAGCGGCGTTGCTCACCGCCCGCGGTCCCGGTGACGACAACTTCGTCGAGCAGGGCTGCCGCAACCTGAAGTGCGAAATCCGCCGTCGCAGTACCACCGCTCGTGACGTTCACGGTCTGTCGCGTTACGCCAAATCCAATACGACGGGCGTTGACCGCATACGATCCTGCCGGAACGTTCGAGATGCGGAAGCGCCCGTCTGGTCCAGTGGTCCCGCGAAACGCTGCTTGCCCCACTTCAATGGTTGCGCCTGCGATCGGTGTCGCTGAACGCGCGTCGGTCACTAGCCCAGCAATGGTGCCCGTTTGTGCGCGCGCAGAGGGCGCGACGAGACACAACAGGAGTGCGATGAGGCATCCCGTTCCCGGCGCCCATCGTAGGGCGCGCCGGCCGGTCCTTGTTGTCATGCGGGAACTCCGTTGGGGAGAGGGGTGGTACAGGGTCAGGATACTACAGGAGCATCAGACAGCGCGGCGTCGTTCTCGCGTCGCCGGGCGCGGGCGCGCCAGAGGAAAAAGGCAGGAGCTCCGATCAACACCACACCAATGCCAACTCCGGCGCGACCCGGCTGCGTCACGATGGTGTTCAGCACGAGGAGGCCGGCCGAGAGCACGAACAACAACGGCGTCAAGGGATAGCCCGGAACGCGGAAGGGGCGCACCGCATTCGGTGAACGACGGCGGTATACGAAAATGCTCAACGCGCCGAGCGCGTAGAACACCCAGCCGGTGAACACGACGTAGG
The DNA here is from genome assembly GCF_055379415.1 of Leucogemmata humicola. Taxonomy (NCBI): domain Bacteria; kingdom Pseudomonadati; phylum Gemmatimonadota; class Gemmatimonadia; order Gemmatimonadales; family Gemmatimonadaceae; genus Leucogemmata; species Leucogemmata humicola. Next base: position 3,125,940 of record NZ_AP040875.1, on the reverse strand, counting down.
TCAGGAGCTGCTCGAACGTTCCGGTGGCCGCGAGGATCGTCGACCAGACGGCGATGGCGATGACCGCGAACGCCGGCGTCTCGAAACGCGGATGCACCGATGCGAGCTTCTCGAAAAACACCCCGTCGCGCGCCATCGCGAAGTACATGCGCGGCGTGGTGAGAAACAGTCCGTTCGTTGCGCTAAAGATCGATACAAGAATCAACGCACCGACGACTTTCCCGGCTGCGCTGCCGAGGATCGTGCCAACTGCATCTGCTGCGACGTGCGTACTCGCTCCCGCGCCATCAGCGCCAAGTGCGGCGAGATAGCCCCAGTTGGCCAGCAGATAGATCGCCACCAGGCCTGCGGTCGCCACGGTGATTGCGCGCGGAAACGTGCGCTGCGGATCGCGAGCTTCACCGGCCGAGAAGGTGACGTACTGCCATCCTTCATATGCCCAGAGCACGCCGATCATCGCGGCGCCAATGCCAGCGAGCGAAATCACGCTGGGAGCGATCGGAGCCGTTGCGGTCGTTGCGGCCGAGTGGGTTCGTCCGAGAATGATGAGCGCGAGACTCAGTAGCGATAGCACGCCGACTTTGGCGCCGGTCGTCCAATTCTGAACTGTCGCACTCTTACGTGTGCCGCGAACGTTGATCACCGCGAGTAGCACGATGAGCGCAACGGACGTTACGCGCGCGACGAGCGGACTGATCGGAACGAGCTGACTGAGATAGTTCGAGAACGCGACGGCGAGCGTCGCGATCGAACCGGAGGAGATGACGAAGAAGCTCGTCCAACCATACAAGAACGCCGGCAGCGGACCGAACGCGTCGCGCAGGTACACGTATAAGCCACCAGCATCGGGATTCGCAGCACCCAACTCGGCATACGTCAGGGCGCCCAGCAGCGACAGAACGCCGCCCGCTGCCCAAATGAGCATGGCAACACTGGCGCGTCCACCCGTCTCGTGCAGCACGACGCTTGGTACGAGGTAGATGCCCGATCCGATGACGGTGCCGATCGCAATCAGCACAAGATCGGTAAATCCAAGAGTGCGCCGGAGCGCTGCAGGCTGTGTCATGCGACGACCACCATGGGTGAGGCCGCGTTCAGCACGTGCGTTTGCACGGCCAGAGATTCGATCAGATCCGTGTCCACGACGACACCAAGGCCGGGCGCGGTCGGAACGTGCACCATGCCTTCGTCATCCATCGTCCATGCAGGCGTCACGATGTCGCGCGCCCAGTACCGGCTGCTCGGGCTGAGATCTCCCGGCAGCGAGAAATTCGGCAGTGACGCGAGCGCCACATTGTACGCTCGGCCGATGCCGCTCTCAAGCATGCCGCCGCACCACACCGGAATACCGGCGTTGCGACACGTATCGTGAATCGCGCGCGACGTCTGCAATCCGCCGACGCGTCCTGGTTTGATGTTGACGATGCGACCGCTGCGCAGCGTGATCATGTCTTCGACGCGATCCACACCGGTGATGGATTCATCGAGGCAGATCGGCGTGGACATGCGTCGCTGCAGCTCCGCATGCCGAACGAGATCGTCGTCGCCCAACGGCTGCTCGAGCATGATGAGATCGAACGCATCGAGCTGCGCGAGGTGGTCGGCGTCGGCGAGCGTGTACGCAGAATTCGCATCGGCCATGAGCCCGATGTCTGGGCCGATCGCCTGCCGCACGGCGCGCACAAACTCCACATCGCGACCGGGCTGGATCTTCACTTTGATCTTGCGATAGCCGGCGGCAACGGCCTCCAGCGCGCGAGCAACGAGGGCGTCGGGCGCGGACTGAATGCCGAGCGAGATTCCGGTCGGCACGCGGCTACGCGTTCCACCGAGAACCGCCGACAGCGATTCGCCGCGAATTTCAGCGGCGAGACCCCAGCACCCCATCTCCAACACGGCCTTGGCCATGTTGTGGCCGCGAATATTCTCGGCGAGGATTCCCGCGACCTGCTCGGGGCCGTCGAGCGGACGATCGAGCAAACGTGGCGCGAGCCAATCGCGGATTGCCATCCACGCCGTGTCGATCGTTTCAGGACTGTAATTGGGGCGGTCGAACGCCACGCATTCGGACCACGCCGTCACGCCGTCGCGCGTCGTGAGCTCGAGCAGACCGATACGGCGCTCGTGTACGATGCCGGACGAAATGCGAAACGGTTCCTTGAGTGCCAGCCGAATCTCGCGCCATGTGAGGCGCTCGATGCGAAGCATGGATGCGAGCGATGATGTCACGTCGCGGCCTCGTGTTGGTTGCGCGTGAGCACATAGAACGAGCGCGACGCCGCGTGATCGCGATGAAAGCTGGTGACGCGATACCCGTGCAGCAGCGCCCACTGAAAACTCCGGCGAGTGGCGAAACGCCATTCGTCGGCGATGGCGACCGATTGCGCGACGACTGCCTGGATGTCCCACGGGATCTCGATCATGATCGAGCGTGCGCGCTCGCCGGCATGCACGCGATCGGATGCGCGAGGGGCGGGCGTCAGGATGGGTGGCGCGTCCTGACCGGTGTACACTGGCGTCGACGTCGGCGTTGCTGCCGGCTCGGGGGTGGTCGAGCAGGCGACGATCAAGCGATCCGTGGCAGTGCCGAAATGGAGCGGGCTGCCCGTGGACCCGTACATGTTGACGACGTAGTCGAGCACACGCACGCCGAGTCGATTGACGTTGAGGTGCGCGTTGCGGGCCTGGAGCGGATCGAAGGTCCAGAACTCGCGAGCGACGCCGCGCTGGGCGAGCATGGCGCGTTGGTATTCCTTGAGCTGACGTCCAATGCCGTGTTCGCGCGCGTCGGCTCGGACGGCGAGCATGTGGGACCAGTGGACGATCTCATCGTCTTTGACGCCGGTGAGTCCGAAGACGAATCCGACGAGACGGTCGTCGGCAAAGGCGCCGAGGACGAGGCCACCGACGTGGGTGGACACCTGCAGCAGCGAGGCGGGAACGATGTCGGCAAACGAGGTGCCCCAGACGTCCGCCTGGAGGGCGAAACAGGCCTGAAACTCGTCGAGAGCGACGAGGGGGCGGAGCGTGACGCCGCCGGTCGTGCGCCCGTCGGGCGGCGCGGCGTGGGCGTCGTGTGACAACGAAGGATCGCGAAGGGTAGGCAGCATTACACTCGCGGCGAGAGAACAGGAAAACGCGCGGCTAACATAGGCCGGGGCCCACCATACCGCAACGGTAGACCACAAAAGTACCGAACGTGTCCGCCGATCTGGTATACCAAGAAATGCGTGCGGCGTGCGGCGTGCGGCGATTGTAGGGCGGACGATGTGCAGGGCGCAGGGAGAGGCCGCGCCGCCTGGCCGCGGAGAGCTACTCTGGCGGACGCCGCTTGACGAAGCGAAGCGCGGTGGCGACGGCGAAGAAGCCGATTCCCGTGAACTGCAGCCAGCGTGTCTCGATCCGCTGGCCGTAGCCCCAGACGAGCACGCCGGCGATCAGGAGGGCGATCTGAATCTCCGTCCGACGCTCCACTGCCCTACTCTCGTGCCGATCTGGTAAAGGCTGGTCCGGCGGCGTGGCCGGGTAGACCCAGCGATTTCGCCTCATCGTCCGGAACGTCGATGACGAGGCGTAGCAACGCGGTGGAAAACACCTTCCCTTGCGCGTCCGTCTTGAGCGACAGCGTGCCGCCGCCGTCGAGCGCGCCATGCAGCAAGAAGTTCAGCGCCCCAAGGTTCGGCAGCTCATAGCGCTGAACGTCACCCGTGATGATGCCGCGGAAGTGGTCGCGCACCCGATCGACCGTGACATACCGATCGAGCACGGCGTACCAACGTGGCTCCAGCGCGATGATACCCACGTTGGCAGTATCGCCTTTATCGCCGGAGCGCGCGTGCGCGATGTCGAGTAAACGGACTTTCATGCGAGCACCTCGACCGAGGTCTTGACGACAGTCTTGTCGATGAGCGCAGGCCAGTAGGCCACGATCTCTTCGACCTTGGGCCGGCCGCCGGCAAATCCCGTCACGCTCGGCGGTCCGTTGAGCACCAGAGGCGCGAGCTCGCGAGTAAACCTCTCGACGGACGCCTTGTCCGTTCCGCGCACGCCGACGCGAAGCTGTACTTCCGGTGGATCACCCGGATCTCCAGCAAGCCGGCCATGCGTGGCCGAGACGCCGACGAACTCGGTGAGCACGTGATCGAGCTTGAGTCCGAGATTCTTGAGACGCTCGCGAAGGACGCGGTCGGCAAGCTCCGCCTTGGGCAGCGCGTCTGGCCACGAGTACGCAAGCGTTCCAACAGCCTTGTAGCCGGCACGATATGCCACCGACACCTTGAGCTTGTCCGTCGCGGGACGCCCGACGATCCCGAAGACTCGCACGCGATTCTCGCCAGCTGGCTCGACGCGAATGCTCGTGAAATCGGCGACGACGTCGGGGGTGATGTACGAGTTCGGATCGCCCATCTCATAGACCAACTGTTCCGTAACCGACGGGACCGAAATGCGCCCGCCCGTGTTGGGATGTTTGTACACGACAAACGATCCGTCGGCGTGGCCTTCGACGATCGGGTAACCGACGTTTGCGAGATCTGGAATGTTCTTCCAGTCGTAGAGACAGTTGCCGCCCGAGCACTGCGCGCCGCACTCGATGATGTGACCGGCGATGATGCCCGCCGCGAGGCGATCCCAGTCGTCGCCGGCCCATTTGAACTCGTGACGCAGCGGCGCCATGGTCAGCGCCGTGTCCGTGGACCGCCCGGTGACAACGACATTTGCGCCGCGCTCCAGCGCTTCGACGATCGGTACCGATCCGATGTACGCGTTGGCCGATAGCACGCGATCGCGAACGATCGACAGCGGCTCGCCGGTTTCCATGTTCGCCAGCGCGTGACCGCCGGCGATGAGCTCGTCGATCCGCGGCAGGAGATCATCGCCCGTGACGACGCCAATGCGAACCTTGTCTGCCACGCCGTGCTTCCGCGCGACGTCGCGTACTGCGTCGGCGCACGCTGGTGGGTTCACACCGCCCGCATTGGCGATGACACGCACGCCGCGATTGGCAACGGCCGGCAGCACGCTCTCGATCGCACCGATGAAGTCACGCGCGTACCCCATCTTGGGATCGCGCTCTTTCTGCTTTTGCAGAATGCTCATCGTGACTTCGGCGAGATAGTCGAGCATCAAATAGTCGACATCGCCGCCTTCGACCTGGCGCCGAGGCGCCTCGAGCCAGTCGCCCCAGAAGCCCTGCCCCGACGCGACGCGAACGACGCGATCGCTAGCGGAAGTATTGCTCATACGTCGTCAAAGTGTGCGGGAAGCGAGAAGGGTCCGAGGTGCGGACCCGGATTCTGCAAAGACGCGCGTAGCGCCAGAGCGAGCACGTCGCGCGTTTCCTCGGGATATACGATCGCGTCGATGAACCCGCGGGCGCCAGCAAAGCGTGCATCAAGTTGATGCTCATAGTCGGCGCGCATTTCAGTCATCGACGCCGTTACTGCTTCGGGCACCGGTTGCTTTTTCTGCTTTGCCGCCTCGATGGCCGGACCGTGCACGGCTTGTACGGCCGCCTCGCCTTCCATGACCGCCATACGCCCAGTCGGCCAACTGAAGATGAAGTCGGGATCGAAACCCTGTCCCGCCATGGCGTAGTAGCCCGCGCCGGACGCGTGATTCACGGTGAGCACGATCTTGGGCACGCGCGCGGTGGCCATTGCCTCGACGAAGCGCGCTCCCGCGCGAATGATGCCTTCGTGCTCGGCCTCCGGTCCAACCATGAACCCTGAGACATCCTGGATGAACAGCAGCGGGATCCGCTCGCGATCACAGCGATCGATGAAGTACGCGACCTTCTCCGCACTTTCGGCGTACAAAATGCCGCCGAAGCGCGGCTTTTCGCCGGCGCGTCCCTTGATCAGACCTCGCTGGTTGGCAATGATGCCAATCGGCATTCCAGCAATGCGAGCGTCGCCGCAGATCATCTCGCGTGCGAGATGCCCCTGGAACTCGTCGATCTTTCCATCGTCGACGATCGCGGCGATCAGCTGATGCATGTCGTACGACATGCGATGATCGGCGGGAAGCAGATTGTATAACGCGTCGGAGCGATTGTCGTTGGCGGCGATGTGTCCGCCGGCCGCTCCTCTTGGCGCAGGCAGCATGGCGACGAGATCGCGCAGCTTGGCGAGACAGGCGTCGTCGTCGTCAGCCGCGTAGTGGGCGACGCCACTGATCTCGGTATGGGTCACCGCGCCGCCAAGCGTTTCGCCATCGATCGTCTGCCCCGTGGCGCCCTTTACGAGATTCGGTCCGCCGAGTCCCATGAACGACGAGCCCTTCACCATGACGATGAGGTCCGAGAGCGCCGGCAGATACGCACCGCCGGCAATGCACGGTCCCATCACGGCGGCGAGCTGCGGAATCCGCAGGTACCGGCGCATGATGGAATTGTAATAAAACAATCGGCTCGCGCCGTACTGTCCCGGAAACACACCGCCCTGGTAGGGCAGATTCACGCCGGACGAATCGACGAGGTAGATGATCGGAATGCGACAGCGCATCGCGATCTCTTGCGCGCGCAGCATTTTCTTGATCGTCTCGGGCCACCAGGAGCCGGCCTTGACCGTCGCGTCATTCGAGATGATGACGACTTCGCGCCCGTGCACCGTGCCGATCCCGGTGACGACACCAGCGCCAGGCGCCTGACCGTCGTACTCGTCGTACGCAACGAGCAGACCGATCTCGAGGAATCGAGTGCCTTCGTCACAGAGACGGGAAATCCGTTCGCGCGCCGTCAGCTTTCCCTGTGAATGCTGTCGCGCGATCTTGTCCGGTCCGCCGCCTTCTCTCAGCTTGGCTTCGAGCTCGCGTACCTCGTTGCTGAGCTCTCGAAGTCGTGTCGTCACGCTTCCTGCCGTTCCCGTTCGGTGAACCACTCTCTGATGTAGTCGATGAGATCAGAGGTCCGCGTTCCCGGGCCGAACAGTTTGCCGATTCCCTGGTCCTGCAGCGACTCCATGTCCTCTTTGGGAATGATGCCGCCGCCGGTGATGAGGATGTCGTCGCGTCCTTGCTCGTGCAGCAGTTGATGGACTCGCGGAAACAGCGTCATGTGAGCGCCGCTGAGGATCGACAGTCCGACGACGTCCACGTCTTCCTGGACGGCGGCAGTGGCGATCATCTCGGGCGTTTGATGCAGCCCGGTATAAATCACTTCCATCCCGGCATCTCGAAGCGCCGCGGCGACGACTTTCGCGCCGCGGTCGTGTCCGTCGAGTCCAGGCTTGGCAACGAGAACGCGTATGGGACGCATGAAGACTGGGTGCTGGTACTGGATGCTGGATATTGGATGCGGCCTGAGCCCGAACGAGGCGCCGCGCCGCTGTTAAGCTAGCCGTGGCCGCGAGGGCGCGGCAACGCCTGCCCTGCTCACATTTTACGTGCGACGAGCATCATTTCGCTCGAACGACGCGTGAGCGTGCGCGGCGTGAAGCCCTCGTACGCCTCTTCGACGATCAGTCCCGCCTCGGCGCACAGCTCGGCGAGACGCGTCGGCGTGTACAGTCGAATCTTGTGCTCACGGTCGCCCTGACCCGAAGGTCCCGACCACACCGAGTGCACGGTCAGAAGTCCCGATAGTGCGTCGAACGTTCGCTCATGAGCGACCAGAGTCCCATCGTCGGTTTGCCACCAGTCGCGATGGAGAAAGCGCGCCATCACGCCGTCGCGGCTTCCACCATGCCAGAGCAAAACGCCGCCAGGCTTCAGCACGCGGGCGAATTCGGCGATGACACGTCGATCGTCGGCCGGATCGACGAAAAATCCGAACGAGGTGAACAGGTTGATGACGGCGTCGAAACGCGCGGTCCAACGAGCGGGGAGCGCACGCATGTCACCGCGAGTGTAACGAAGGGTCTTCCCCGTTCCGCGCTTCTTCGCGAGGCGCAGCAAGTCGGGCGAATAGTCCAGTCCATCGATGTCAAAGCCGGCTTCGGCGAGAAGATGGGCGTGTCGGCCCTGACCGCACGGCACATCGAGTACGCGCGCCCCGGACGGGAGGCCCAACACTTCGATGACGCGCGCCGCCTCGTGGCGATCGCGCTCGAGCGAGAAGAGTGGCTCGTACTCGAGCAGGTATTGGCTATCGAAGTAGTTTTGCCACCATTCGGCGGACTTCTTTCGGCGCGTCATGCGCGGAAGATCGACGATTAACCTCGCCGCGTCTACCTGTTGTAAAACCGGTGGCCGGGATGCGGTCGGAAATGTTATCGTAGCCGAGTCGGAGCTGTCCTCATCGGTACCACCCACCCGCGTTCTTTTCGTTCGCCAGAGGCACCCTAGATGACCGACGATTCCCGTAGTCTTTCGCGCCGCGACGCACTCAAGCTCGGCGTCGGCGCCGGAGCGCTCCTCACGCTCAATCGCATCCCGGCGTTCGCGCTCCGAGGGGCGGTGACGCAAGCGGGTTCCCTCATTCAACGCGCGATTCCATCGAGTGGCGAGAAGCTTCCCGTCGTCGGCATCGGAACGGCGGTCATCTATCAGAATCCAACGCCTGAGCAGTTGCCACCGCTCCGCGACACGCTTCGCGTTTTTCCCGAGCTCGGCGGTCGACTGATCGACACGGCGCCCTCGTATGGCCGCGCCGAAGAGGTTGTGGGAACGCTGGTGTCCGAGCTCAAGAATCGCGACAAGCTGTTTCTCGCGACGAAAGTCTCGGTGCGCGGCGGCGGAGATCGCGCTGCGGCAACCGCGCAGATGGAAGCATCGCTGCAACGGCTCAAGACGGATCGCATCGACCTGATGCAGATCTGGAACGTCTCTCAGCCAGAACTACTCGCGCCGCTGCTCGACGAATGGAAGAAGGCCAAGCGAATTCGGTATACGGGAATCACGAGCAGCTTCAAGGATCAGTATCCGCAGCTCGAAGCGGCAATGAAAGCGTACAAATACGATTTTGTGCAGATCGATCTGGCCATCGATAACCGCAGCGCAGAAGAGCGGATCATTCCGCTCGCCGCGGACCTCGGGATGGCCGTGCTGATCAACGGTCCGTTCGGTCGCAATCGCGTCTTCCAAAAGACCAGCGGCAAGCCACTTCCCGATTGGGCCAAGGACATCGATGCTACGAGCTGGGCGCAGATCGCGCTCAAGTACATCGTGTCGAATCCCGGTGTGACGTGCGCGATTCCCGGCACGGGCACCGTGCAGTTCATCACGGACAACATGGGTGCCGCGCACGGACGTCTTCCCGACGCCGCACTGCGCAAAACGATGGCGGCATACGTCGACGCGCTATAACGACGATGGGCGCGAATCTCAGAGGAGAGATTCGCGCCCATCTCGTTGTGTGGTTGATCGTACTTAAAAGAACACAGGCTCGCGATACGCGCCGAACACCGATTCGAGCGCCGCTCGAATTTCATACAACGTGCAATACCGTCGAGCGCATTCGAGAATGAACGGAAACACGTTCTGCGTTCCGGCCGCTGCATCGCGCAACTTCGCCAGCGCTTCATCGCACGCCGGTTGATCGCGCTCGGCACGCATCTTCGCCATGCGCTCGCGCTGCGAACGTTCCGCACTTTCGCCGACCTTGAGAATCGGAATGCTCAACTCCGGCTCGTCGGTCACGAACTCATTGACGCCGACGATCACGCGCCGATGCTGTTCGATCTCCCATTGCTGTCGCGCCGCCGACTCGGCGATCTTGCGTTGTAGCCAACCGGTTTCTAGTCCGCGCACGACTCCGCCAATTTCGTCGATCTCCTCGAACAACGCTTCGGCTTCCGCCTCGAGTTTGTCCGTGAGTGCTTCGACGTAGTAGGAACCGCCGAGCGGATCCATGACGTTCGGAACGCCGGTTTCATAGGCGAGCACCTGCTGTGTGCGCAGCGCGACCTGCACCGCTTCTTCCGTCGGCAGCGCGAGTGTCTCGTCCATCGAGTTGGTGTGCAGCGACTGCGTTCCGCCCAGCACCGCGGCGAGCGCTTGATACGCGACGCGCACGACGTTGTTCATCGGCTGCGGTGCGGTGAGCGTGACGCCAGCGGTCTGCGAGTGGAAGCGCATGATCCACGACCGCGGACTCTTCGCACCATAACGTTCCTTGAGGTGACGCGCCCAGATGCGGCGCGCAGCGCGCAGCTTGGCGATTTCCTCGAAGAAGTCGTTATGAATATCCCAGAAGAACGAGAGGCGCGGCGCAAATTCGTCGACGTCGAGACCGCGCGCCTTGCCGCGCTCGATGTACGTGAAGCCGTCGGCGAGCGTGAAGGCGAGTTCCTGCGCCGCGGTCGAACCGGCTTCGCGGATGTGATAGCCGGAAATCGAGATCGTATTCCAGAGCGGCGCGTTCTTGGCGCCCCACTCGAAGCAATCGACGATCAGTCGCAGCGCGGGCTCGATCGGGAAGCACCACGCGTGCTGCGCCATGTACTCTTTCAGAATGTCGTTCTGAATCGTTCCGCGCAGCTTTTCCGACGACACGCCCTGCTTCTCGGCCGCGGCAACGTAAAAGGCCCAGAGAATGATCGCCGGGCCGTTGATCGTCATCGACGTGGACACCTGGTCGAGCGGGATGCCGTCGAATAGCACCTCCATGTCGGCCAGGCTCGAAATCGCGACGCCGGTCTTTCCGACTTCGCCGAGCGAGCGCGGATGGTCGGAGTCGTAGCCCATGAGCGTTGGGAAATCGAACGCCGTGGACAAGCCCGTCTGGCCGTGCTCGAGGAGAAACTTGAAGCGCGCATTCGTGTCCGCCGCGCTGCCGAAGCCGGCGAACTGGCGCATCGTCCACAGCTTGCCGCGATAGCCGGTCGGATGAATTCCGCGCGTGAACGGATACGTGCCTGGAACGCCGAGCGTGTCAGACGACTCTGGGTCGACATCGAGCGCGGTGTACAGCGGATCGACCTCATTCGCCGAGTTCGTGAAGGCGATGTCTCGCAGTTCACCCTTGGCGTAGCGGGTACGCCACTCCGCGACTTCGGCGCGCAGCCGCTCGAGCTCGTCGCCGTCCGAATCGCTGGCGCCGTGAGTGTCGGTAAAATCCCGCGTTGAGGTCATCGGTCCATCCGAGTCAGGAGGTTTCCACTGCGAGCGAGCAGCGCGTCGGCGACAGCGAACGGATTCGTGGCGCCCACTTCGAGCGCTGGAAGCTGTTCGTCGAGCCATTGCTCCGTCCCTGCATCGTGCCAGAGCCTGCTACGCACCCGCTCTTGAACGACGTCCACCACGCGCTCCCGTAGCCGAGCCCGTCTGCGGTCGCCGAGTGTTCCACTCTGTTCAAGATAGTTGAAGTGCCGGTCGAGAGCGGTCACAACCTCAGCGACCCCCTCGGACTTGGACGCGACGGTCCGAAGCACCGGCGGTGTCCACTCCTCGGGGTGCTCCGCTTTGGCCGCCTCGCGGGCCGCCCGACCAGGGTTCATTGCTAGCTGCTCAGCCTTGGTCATGGCCCGCCCGAGATCTACGCCATGGTGCGCCGGAACGTTCTTGAGCGTGGCTCCGTGGCGGAGGCCGAGCATGAGCTCGAGGTCGTTCCGCAGGCGATCAGCGCCAGGACGGTCCGCCTTGTTGACGGCGAACAGGTCGGCGATCTCCATGAGCCCGGCTTTGAGAGTCTGGATCGAGTCGCCGGATTCGGGAACGAGCACGACGAGACTCGTGTCGGCCGTCCGCGCGATATCCAGCTCACTCTGCCCGACGCCGACCGTCTCGATGAGGATTCGATCAACTCCGAACGCATCGAGTACGTCGGCAACCTCACGCGTGGAGGTGGCGAGTCCACCAAGTGAACCGCGCGTTGCCATGGAGCGAATGAACACGCCTGGGTCGAGCGCCACGGCTTCCATTCGAATACGGTCGCCCAACAGAGCGCCGCCCGTGAACGGCGACGTCGGATCCACGGCCACGATGCCAACGGTCAGCCCGGCTTCGCGGTAGGCGCGCGTCAGCTGGGTGGTGAGTGTGCTCTTTCCCGCACCTGGCGGCCCGGTAATGCCGATCCGCCGCGCGCGACCGATGCGCGTCTGGAGCCGCGCAAGAAGCCGATCGAACCCGGCTCGATGATTTTCGACAATGCTGACCACACGAGCCAACGAGGCTTTGTGGCCGGAATCGAAATCGGCGAGAAGCTTTGTTTCGCGATCCACCGCGGGTGTCGCGGTCATTTTGTAGGACGTGGCGGTTCAGGTTCGTCGTGCTCGTCGCGAATATCGCCCACGAGCTCCTCGAGCAGATCCTCGAGGCTCACGAGGCCAATCGTGTGCGCCGACTCATCGCGCACGATCGCGAGATGGACGCGTTCGCGAAGCATGCGGAACAGTAGCTCGTTGCAGGGAGCCTCGGGAGCGGAGAACGCGACCGGGCGCAAGGGCGCCTTGGTTTCGTCGTGCGCTTTGATGACGTCGAACGCGTGCACCATTCCGGCAACGTCGTCGAGACTCTCGCGGTAGATCGGAATGCGGCTATAGCCCGACTGCGCAATCTGGGTAGCCATGGAGTGTGCATCGAGACCGTCTGGAAGGGCGAAGATCTCCGAGCGCGCCGTCATGACTTCGCGAACGACCTTCTCGCTGAACTCCACCACACCGCTGATGATCGCAATCTCTTCGCGCTCACCAACGCCCTCGAGTTCTCCCTCGCGGAGCAAGTCCTGAATGGTGTCGCGATCGGCGTCCGGAACGCCCTCTGGACGTTCTCGCACGAATGGCCGCGCGAGCGAACGCCCGAGGCTGATGATTGGGCGCGTGACCAGATCCGTCAGTCGAAGCACTGGCAGGACGAAAGGCGCGACCATTGCCGGCCAACGTCGCGCAATGGCCCGCGGAATCAGTTGCCCGAATAGCACGACTGCGCCGGCGAGAATGAGAGAATCCCAAACAATCCTCATCCCCTGCCCTGTGCCAACGACCATTCCGCCGATGAGCAGCGTCACCGCGACGCCGGCATTCACCGCCGTGAGCAGCCGGTGCGGGCGCTCGAGGTACGTCACCGCCGCTTCGGCACCGCGCAACTGTCGCTCCGCCCAGTGACGCAGCCAGATGCGGCTGACTGACCGCACCGCCATCCCTCCGGCGGTGAGCCACGCAACGACGATCAACGAAATGACGAGTGGAAGGCTCAGCATAGCTAGTCGCGCTCCGAGGCAGCTGCGACTTCCGACCGCTCGAAGTAGACGCGCTCGATGCGTCGCCGGCGCACGTGCTCGACGACGATCCGGAATCCAGAGTGCGACGTCGCCTCGCCGGAGCGCGGTACTCGGCCGAATAACGCGTACACGAGGCCACCTACCGTCGTCACATCGTCAACGCCAAAGTCGACGTTCAGTCGCTCACTCAATTCGTCCACGGGCAGTCCACCGGACACCCAATAGCGCGAGTTCCCTTCTTGCTGAATCTGCGGCTCTTCGACGTCGTACTCGTCGCGAATTTCGCCGACGATTACTTCGAGAATATCCTCGATGGTCACGAGTCCAGCGGTGCCGCCATACTCATCGCTCACGATGGCGATGTGTGTGCGACTTGCCTGGAATTCGCGCAGTTGGGCATCGATGCGCTTGGACACAGGAATGAACGCCGACGGACGCACCAGCGACAGCCAGCCCGCCGCGGGTTCGTCGTCGGCGACGATTGCCGGCAGAACGTCCTTGGCGTAGAGAATGCCCGTCACTTCGTCGAGCGTATCGCGAAACACCGGAAAGCGCGCGTGCTCTGAACTGCGAATGCGGTCGAGCACTTCCGACCACGGCGTCGCCGCATCGATACCGACAATGTCGACGCGCGGCACCATCACTTCCTGCACCTCTGTTTCGCCAAAGGAGAACACGCCGTGGATCAGCGCTTCTTCGGCGGACGACACGTCCGCCTCGGCCGCCACGACCTCGCGGAACTGCTCGGCCGACGTCTCGCGGTCCTCCGCATTCGCCGCCGACGGAGGAATGATCGAATGCAGTGCGCGGTCGATGACGGTGCCGAGAGCGACCGCCGGGCTCAGTAATACCGCAACGCCCTTTGCCATGGGCGCGAGGCGAGTGAACATCGCCTGTGGCACGGAGTAGCCCACGGCGCGGCCGACACCCTCGGCGAGCGTCGTCACGACACACGCCACCAGTGCGGTCAGCGCGATACGCGGTACAAGGTCGAATGATGACAGCAACAGCGCCTGCGATAGTGCGGCGCCGGCGGCGATGTATGCCACAACGCGCCCCATCGAGAGCGCGCGATGAAAGCGCTCGCGTTCAGCGAATGCCGCGGTCGAGATTGACGAGCCTTCCGACGCGTGAAATGCGAGCAACGCACTGTCCGCGGTGGCGAACAGCGTGGCGATCACTGCCGAGCCGATGCCGATCAGCCAGGCTTCGAATGTCGTCATCGACGCGATCCTGACGTCGTCACGATGCGGCGGAGGAGTCGCTCCTGTCGCCGCCACATGTCCGATGCTTCGCGCGTTTCGTCCTCGGGATGATCGTAGCCAAGAATGTGCAGGATTCCGTGCACGACGAGTCGGGCGACTTCCTCTCGAACGCTGCCGCGGTGCGCATGAGCGTTCTCACGTGCCACATCGATGCAGATGTAGATGTCGCCGATGACTGGATCGGACGGCGTCGCTCGCGTGAACACGAACGAGATGACGTCGGTCGGTCCGGTGTGTCCGAGGTGCGTCCGATTCAGTTTCGCGATCGTCGCGCGATCCACGAACGTGATCGACACGAGTGCGCTGCGAACGCGTTCGTAGCGTAGCGCTGCGCGAGCGATGGACACGACCGCATCTCGGCTCAGCGGTGCACGGACATTGTCCGACGTGACGTCGATGTCGAGGCTCATGCGGACGCGAATTCGGATGTGACGCCACCGCTCGCCGCCGGATAGTCGATGCGGTTGTGGAACATGCCGACGAGCACGCGCGTGAACTCGTCCTTGATCCGTTCGATCTGCCGCAGTGTCAACGGAGCTTCGGCGAGTTGTCCCTGTTCCATGCGCTGACGGACGATGTGTTCGACGACGTCGCGAATACGTTGCGCCGTGGGTTCGTGGAGCACTCGCGTGGACGCTTCGATGCCGTCGGCGAGCATCACGACGGCCGTTTCCGCGCTCTGTGGGAGTGGACCGGGATATACGTATTCAGCTGCGTCGAGAGGCGCGTCGTCACGCTGCCTGGCTTTGTCGAGAAAGTACGAGATAGTGCCCGTGCCGTGATGCTCGGTGATGAAGGCCTGCAACGCGCGCGGAAGTTTGTTGGCGGCCGCAAGCTGGAGTCCTTCCTGAACGTGATCGCGAATGATCTGTGCGCTCGTCTGTGGTCCGAGCACGTCGTGCGGGTTGCGTCCCTTGGCCTGGTTTTCGACGAAATACTGCGGACGCGCAATCTTACCAATGTCGTGATAGTACGCGCCAACCCTGGCGAGTAACGCGTTCGCACCGATCGCGCGGCACGCAGCCTCGGCGAGGTTGGCCACGGCGATCGTGTGCGCATAGGTGCCCGGAGCTTCCAGGCTGAGTCGCTGCAGCAACGGGCGATTGAGATCGGACCATTCGAGCAGGGTGAGATCGGTTTCAATTCCGGTGAACGCCTCGATCATCGGGAGCAGCAGCACTGCAAGCAGCACGCATGCGAGCGCATTCAGAACCCCGAAGCCGGCCGAGATTCCGATTTCCCTTGCCGAGAGGTCGAGTGTCAACCCAATCGCAGCGGCAGTGGCCAGATAGGCGCTGCCGATCGTGAGAATCCACTGATACGACTGATTGCGTCGTCGAATCTCGCCGACTGTCAGTGCCGCGACAGCGCCGCCAACGAGGTTGATGAACAGCGCGTTGGTGCCGCGGTACACGCTCTGTCCGGCGACGAGCGTTGCCAATACCATTGCGGCGATCACGCTGATGCGCCGATCGAACAGGGCGCTCAGAATCACGGCGGCCAGGGCGACCGGCACCAGTTCCGGGTGCACCGGTCGCAACTGCGCGACCAGCGCACCACCGATGACAACGAGCGCCGCAATCGCTGTCACGGCCGCCAGCCATCGAATGTTGATGTACACGGCCGGGCGAAACTTCACGAGTGCCAAGCCGAGCAGTGCGATGAGCAGGAAGTCGAAAATGATCGAGCCGAGTGTGCGGCGCGCTCCGCGTTGACCATCGCGATGCCGGTCGACGGCGTCGTGCAACGCGCGGAGCTGTTCGTTCTGCTCGCGTCCGACGACTTCGTTCGCGCCAATGATTTTCTGTCCGGCGAGAACGTCGTACTTCGCCTCGGAGACTGACCGGCGCACCTCTTCGCGACGTAGCTGCGTCGCCGCATGATCCGGCACGATCGTCGGATGGAAGAACGTTGCGATGAGCCGCATGTACAGCGAGTCGCCCGTCGATGAGCGCGGATCCGGATGGATCAACCGCGCACGCGACACGAGGACGTTGAACGTGGCGACGCTGTCGGCCGGGAGCCGGCGATCCTCGCCTTTCGAGCGGACGACGATCTCGCCGCGCACTGAATCGAACGCACCGGCGCTGGCAACGCCGGCGGTCAGCCATCGATCGAAGACACGAGCGATCGCGCCGAACAGCGCGACGCGATGTCGGTCCGACGCGAGATAGCTCGCCTCGGCGCTGCTGAGTTTGAATCCCCAACTCGCCGCGGCGCGCTGAATTGCCGCCGCCGGCTGCGGCGACGAATTGGCAGCCTGTGTGATCGCCGCGCTGAATGCGCTGAGCGACTGGCGTGCGCTGTCTGATGCGGCCGGAACGAAGTCGTACACCGGCTCGACGCCGCGGAGAATGGCGTCGCGCTCGCTTCGCAATTCTCCGTCCGTTTTCAGAACGCGAAACGCAAACGGCGCGATCACGTTGTCGCTCGCCACGGATCCGACTTCGTAGACGGGAAAGTCGACGGCCGGCGATGCGGGAAAGAGCAAGTAGGTAAGAATCGCGAGCGACACGCCGAGTGCGATGCGTGTGGCGTGGAACGCGAGCGGGCGTTGCCCGAGGCCAATGGCCTCCGGCGCACGCGCAAGCTCCCGGTCCACGCTCACCACAGGCTACTCGCCGCCGTCGGCGGCGTAGGCACGTACGATGTCGCGCACCAAACGGTGACGCACGACGTCGGTCTCGTCGAAGTAGTGGAACGCGATGCCGTCGATCCCTGGAAGGATGCGCTCGACTTGGAGGATTCCAGAATCCTCACGCTTCGGCAAATCAACCTGCGTCTTGTCCGCTGTGATCACCATCTTGGAATTCACGCCGAGGCGCGTGAGCAGCATCTTCATCTGCATCGTCGTCGCGTTCTGCGCTTCATCCACGATCACGAAGGCGTCACCGAGCGTTCGGCCGCGCATGAATGCGAGCGGCGCCACTTCGATTACGCGCTGTTCGAGGGCGCGCTGCACCCGTTCGAGCGGCATCATCTCATCGAGCGCGTCGTACAATGGGCGAAGGTACGGATCGACCTTCGCCTGCATGTCGCCCGGCAGAAAGCCAAGACTTTCGCCAGCTTCGACAGCGGGACGCGCCAGGATGATCCGACGCACTCGTTTTCGTGTCAGCGCGTCGACTGCTGCCGCGACGGCAAGATAGGTCTTGCCGGTTCCGGCCGGTCCAATGCCAACGACGATGTCGTTGTCCTGGATCTTTTGCAGATACTCACCCTGCCCTGGCGTCTTGGGCTGAATGACTTTCCGCATCCCCGGAAGTGCGATGCGCTGCAAGCTGCCGGTGCCGTTGCCGGCATGATCGTCATAGCCCTCCTCGGGCTCACCGCGGTCGACGGCATCGCCCAAACGGAGGACGTCGTCGGGTGTGAGATCGCGGCGTTGGCGCGCGGCTTCGATCATTCGGTTCGCGATGCCGACAGCCCGCTGCACGAACGCCGACGGTCCGGAGATCGTCATTGTGTCGCCGCGCAGCGCCACCTTCACTCCGCCGAGCCGTGACAGCTCGATGAGATTCCCGTCGTTCACGCCGGCCAGCGTGAGTGGGTCGGCGCCTTCGGTCGACAGTTTTTGGGTGACGAGATCGTCACTCACGCTGGTGCGCCCTCGATGCGAATGTGCAAATCAGTCAGGTCCTGTGTTGGAACCGCGGCCGGCGCGCCCTCGAAGAGCGCTCGAGCCGCCGTGGTCTTGGGAAACGCAATGACGTCGCGCAGTGAACCGGCTCCTGCGAGCTGCATGGCCACGCGGTCGAAACCGAGTGCAATGCCACCGTGCGGCGGCGCGCCGGCACGAAGGCCTTCGAGCAAGAAGCCAAAGCGAGCCTGCGCCGTGGCATCGTCGATCCCGAGCAAACCAAACACCCGCTGCTGGAGGCGCGGATCGCTGATACGAATGCTGCCGCCACCGAGCTCCGTGCCATTCAGAACGACGTCATAGGCCTGCGCGCGCGCCTTTTCGGGCGCTGTGTCGAGCAACGGCACGTCCTCGGGAAGCGGCGACGTGAACGGATGGTGCACCGCACCAAGCGCACCCGTGACCGGGTCCTTTTCGAACATCGGAAAGTCCGTGACCCACAAGAAGTGGTTCACGCCCGCAGGAATCATGTTCATACGGCGGGCCACGTCCTGACGAACCCGGTCCAGCGCGGGGCTCGACACGCGGTCGGGGCCTGCGACGAAGAGTGCTAGATCCCCGTCCTGCAATCCGAGCTTGGCCGCCGAATCCTCGGAGAGGAATTTCGCGATCGGGCCTTCGAGCGCGCCGTTGGCGTACTTGAGGCGAAGCAGACCAAGCGCGCCGGCCTTCTTGGCGTCGGCTTCGATTTCGTCCTGGTGCTTGCGCGACAACGCCGCCGCACCGCCAGGAATGCGAATGCCGCGCACACGTCCGCCCTTCTCAAGCGCCGCCTTGGTGATGGCGAAATCGGCGTTGCGGAACACGTCGCTCGCGTCGATGATCTGCAGGTCGTACCGCGTGTCCGGTCGGTCGCAGCCATACCGCTCCATGGCATCGGCATACGTCATCCGCTCGAAACGGTCCGGCACCGCCGACTCCGATTCGCGCCACATCACGCCGATCAGGCCTTCCGTGAGGCGAATGATGTCGTCCTGCGCGACGAACGACGCCTCGATGTCGATCTGCGTGAACTCGGGCTGACGATCCTGGCGGAGATCCTCGTCGCGGAAACAGCGCGCGATCTGGAAATACCGGTCGAAGCCCGAGATCATGAGCAATTGCTTATAGAGCTGCGGCGACTGCGGCAGCGCATAGAACTCGCCCGGATGCACGCGGCTCGGCACGAGGTAGTCGCGCGCGCCTTCGGGCGTTGGCTTGGTCAGAATCGGCGTTTCGATTTCGAAGTAGCCGTGGTCGCTCAGATACCGACGCGTGGCCTGCATCAGTCGGTGGCGCAGGATGATGTTCTCCTGCAACTCCGGTCTGCGAAGGTCGAGAAAGCGATGGCGAAGCCGGAGCTCCTCAGCAGCGAGATTCTCGTTGCGCGCGCGCGCGACCGGAATTGCTGGCGGAGTTGCCGGGCCTACGACCTTGAATCCGGTTGCGCGAATTTCGATGTCGCCTGTAGCCAACTCAGGATTGCGTACTGCCTCGGGGCGAGCGACGACCTCACCCTCGAGCAGAACGACCGACTCGAGTCCTGCCGCTGCGGCCGCTGCGCACACCTCGGCCGAACAGCTCTCCGGATTGAACGACGCTTGGACGATCCCTGCGCGATCGCGCAGATCGATGAACGCGAGTCCGCCAAGGTCACGGCTCTTGTGCACCCAGCCTCCAAGCCGGACGCGCTGTCCGACATCGCTGAGTCGCAGGGAGCCACAAAGGTGTGTACGGTGGGTTGTCGCGAACGGATCGGTCGTCATCGAAGATCGAGAGTGTGAGGGCTCGGCGTCGCGCGCGGCGCGATGCGGGCCGAGTTGCGCCGGGGCCGAGTCAATGGACCATCAGCGCGTCGCGTCGGTTCGACGGACGGCGTAGGAATCGAGCGGGGATGGAAGCAGTTTCTGCTTCGTCGGATGGTCCATTTTCCAGAGGCGGAATCTAGCCCTTCAGGGTGACTGGTGGTAGTGATTCGCTTGACCAGCACGCTGCACGTGGGTAACCTCAAGTATATGTCCCGCTTCATCTTCGCCACGCTCGGTTCGCTCATTCTCACCGCGACCGCCGCGGCGCAACAGGTACCGGGGCGGGACCTGTTCGAGTTTCCGCTCGGTTTGCTGGCCGAAGCCCCTGCCCTGAGTATGCAAATGACAGGCGGGCTCTGGAATCCTGCGACCGCATCGTTACCTGCATCGCGTCGTGCCGCGTTCGGCTTTGCCGCGCTCACTTCGCCTCAAGAGCAGGGTGTGCGCCTGGACATGGTTGGCGGCGCATTCAACATCCGCCCGGCGCTCACGGCGTCGCTGTCCGTCGTCGACGCGTCTGTTGCCGACATCCTCCGAACCGAGACTGATCCGCAGTCCATCGGTGGCGAGATTCCGTACGGCACCACGCTGTTATCAGCGGGATTGGCTGCCGCGCACAAGAATGTCACCGTCGGTGCGGCGCTGCGATATCGCTGGGGGACGTCGGATTCCGAACATCGAGGCGCGGCTGCGCTCGACGGCGGGATGGTGGTTGACGGGATCGGCGTGGTTCCGGTGCGCCTCGCGCTGTCGACGTTTCTGTTCACGCCCAACCGTCGGGACGAAGCCAGCTACCTTGCCGCAGCAGACATCCCGGTGGTGGTTCGCGATTCGACGTTCTCGCTTCGTACCGGCTATTCGTACAACCACACCGAAGGGCGTGGTCGAGAGGACTACCTTTTCGGTACCTCGCGCTACCGGCAGCTGGACATCAGCGCAGGCATTCTTCGCAATCTGATGTTCGGAAATACGAGCCGAAGCTGGCGGTTGGGCTGCGGTCTGCACTATGCGGGTTACACGCTCGCGATCGGTCGCGAGGACGGTGCTGCCGGGCTCGGCGCGAGCTACCAATTCCTGTTTACGCGAGTGATGAAGTGAGCGGTAAAGCGACGAAGGTCAATCTCCTCGACTTCACTCCGGCTCAGGCGCATGAGCGCTTGGCGGAGTCGTTTCGTCGCATGGGTGCACCAGCATATCGCGCGACTCAGGTTGTTCGCCGGTTATGGCTGAATCCGGCGCCCACGTTCGAGGCGATGACAGAACTGCCAAAGGCAATGCGCGATGCGCTCGCCGAGGAGTTCGACCTGCCCCGTCTCGAGATCGCGGCGCGGCAAAAGTCCATCGACGGAACCGAGAAGTTTCTGTTCCGACTCCACGACAACGAGGCCATCGAAACGGTCGCCATTCCCGACGGCGACCGAATGACGCTCTGCATTTCTTCGCAGGCTGGATGCGCGCTGCAGTGCGCGTTCTGCGCGACAGGCGCCATGGGATTTAGTCGCAACCTGACACCATTTGAGATTGCTGGTCAGGTCCGCGAGATGCGATTGCTCGACCCGCCGATTCAGGTGACGAACATCGTCTTCATGGGCATGGGCGAACCGCTCATGAACTGGAAGTCGGTAGATCCAACGCTCACGATTCTCAACGATCCCAACGGACTCGGGATCGGCGCCCGACACATCACGATTTCAACCGTCGGCATTTTGCCGGGCATCGTTGCGCTGGGTGAACGCCCGGAGCAGTTCAGGCTCGCGATCTCGATTCACGCGCCGAACGAAGCGCTCCGTCGCGAGCTGATGCCCATCAACACCAAGTATCCGCTGGCGGACGTGATCCAGGCCGCGAAGGTGTTCGATCGACGCGTGACGTTCGAATATGTCATGCTCGGCGGAGTGAACGACGCCATCGAGCACGCGATTCAGCTCGGACGACTCGCGCAGGAGTGTCGCGCGTTTGTGAATCTCATTCCCTTGCATCCGGGCGGATCGCGCGGCTTCACGCCAACACCCAGCGACCGCATTCGAGTATTCTCGAAAGAGCTTCGCAAGCAGGGAGTGGAAGTCGCCGTGCGAAAGAGTCGCGGGATCGACATCTCCGCCGCGTGCGGTCAGCTACGGGTAGAACGGCTCGGCCGGCGGTCGCCAGGACGTGCCGAGAATGATGGCGATGTCCAGGTAGCGTGAACTGTCGGTGCGCGTTTCGACGCGCGCCGGAGCGAGCACCTTCGCCACACGATTCGCCCAATCGGGGTGACCGGAGAGATCGAGGACGATCGTCGTATCAGCGCCCTGATTGACGGTTCCCATTTCGAGAACGTCAAAGCCGCGATCGCGGAGCACCATCGTCGCGCGACGAGCCAGGCCGCGAACCGTCGTGCCGTTGAGCACCTGCACGCGCACCCGAACGCCGTCGGGCGCGCGCACGCCGGACGTCACGCGGGGGGCGGATCTTGCGGCCGCGGGTTGAGATCGACTGAACCGCGCGACGACGACGCTTGCCACGACGACGATTGCGGCAAGTCCTGCCACCAGCACCCAGGTTCGCTTCACCGGAATGAATTCCAGAGCGATACGGTTTCTGGAAAGAGCGAGTGTCCTTCGTGCAACGACCACTCGAGCTTTGCGCGCACGACCTGCTCGAACACCCCGTCGAAATCGCTCGGGACCTGCGCGGCCAAGAAAGCGCGGCTGCGCTTGGAGAAGCTGCGGCCCGGTTCGAGGAAGTCGGCCATGTAGAGCGCGCGTCCCGTTCGATCCCAGTCGAGATAGCCGATGGTGTGATACCGAACTGCATCGAGTAGCCCGCGACGCGTTTCACCGTCGCGCTCCATGCGCGCAGCGGCGGCTGGGCCGTGGAGCATCTGTGGCTCGTACGTCACGTTGCCAACGAGTGCGCGCAATTCGCTGTCCGGTGCGTCCTTGAGCGCATCGTGATAGCGGCCGGCGTCGATCCACGCCAAGCGTTCGTCTGCGGACACATTCAACGCATTCGCCCATTCGGCGAGGAGTGCGGTCACGCGACCGAT
Organism: Leucogemmata humicola; assembly: GCF_055379415.1. Lineage (NCBI taxonomy): Bacteria > Pseudomonadati > Gemmatimonadota > Gemmatimonadia > Gemmatimonadales > Gemmatimonadaceae > Leucogemmata > Leucogemmata humicola. The sequence goes on along the minus strand of NZ_AP040875.1, from coordinate 3,103,124 downwards.
GTGTCCCCTCCGCTTTTCCGTCACCTGTGCCCACGACGGAAGCTCCAACGTCACCGGCTTCGTGCTTTTCTCGATGGTGTAGGTCATTCGCCGCCTCGCAATTCGGCGAGCTCGCGCCGCCAGAAGTCCCGGTTTGGAAGTTCTCGGTGTGGAACCTGAAAATCCGGTTCCGACACAGTCTGACGATCGAGATAGACGATGTCGAGATCGATCGTGCGTGGCGCCCACCGCGCCTCGCGGGTACGTCCCGCCGCAAGCTCGATGCCCTGAAGCTGCGCCAGTAGGTCGCGCGGCGAGAGTGTCGTCTGGAGCGCGATCATCTGGTTGAGATACGGACCCTGTGGAATCTCGCCGAGTGGCGCCGTCTCTTCGATGGACGACTCGGCGATCACCATCGTGTCAGGGATGTTCGCCAATGCCTCGCGAGCCCGGGCGAGGTGATCCTGGCGATCTCCGAGGTTCGACCCGAGGGCGACGTAAGCAACGTCAACCATTCGCGTCACGCTCGACTACGACCTCGGCATAGGCGACTGGGCCAGGCATTGCGACGTGCGGCTTTCGAACCGCGACGCGCGCCGACTGAATCCGAGTGTTGTGAGCGAGCGCTCGCTGCACCACGCGTTCAGCGATCTCCTCGAGAAAGTCGATCGGCCCGGCGGCGAGTGTCTCGGCCGTCAGCGAATACAACTCGCGATAGTCGATGATCGCGTCGCCGGCGCCGACGCGCACAATGAGGTCGATTTCGATCGGCTGCGGCACCGTGCGCTCGTGCGGAAGAATTCCCACGAGCGCATGGAAGCGCATCCCACGAAGTGAGACTTCCTGCATGGTGCTCGCCCTCAGGCTGCGTCGATGGCCGACCGCAGTGACGACAAAAGAGCGACCGCGCTGTCGACGCTCTCGCCGGCCGCGCGAACGAGCGCGCTGCCAACGACCACGCCATCCGCTACGCGCGCTACCGCCGCTGCCTGATCCGGGCGCGAAACGCCAAAGCCAACGCAGACGGGAAGCGTCGCGGCACTCCGTAAGCGGGCGACGGTTTCCGGAAGCTCAGGCGGAAGATCGTCCCGCATGCCGGTGACGCCGAGTCGGCTGATCAGGTAGACGAACCCACTGCCGTGCGCCGCGATCTCGCGCATCCGTTCCACTGGTGTAGTCGGGGCAACGAGTCGGATGAATGCGAGCGGGCCGTCGCCAACCCATGCTTCGCGCGCCGGATCCGAGCCCACTGGAAGATCTGTGACGAGGATGCCGGAGAAGCCTGCTTCGGCGGCACGCCGCAACGCGTCGTCGCCGGCAGCGATCACAGGATTCAAATAGCTGAACAGAACGAGCGGCACCTGCACGCGAGCGCGATGGACCAACTCCAGCAGCCGGTCGAAGTTCATTCCCTGCTCGAGCGCGCGCTGCGAGCTCGCCTGAATGATCGGACCGTCCGCCATTGGATCGGAGAACGGAAGTCCGAGCTCGATCACGTCAGCGCCGGCGCCCTCGAGTCCTTGAAGCAGCGCGATGGTCTGCTCGGTATCGGGGTGACCCGCGGTGATATACGGGACAAGTGCGCGTCGCCCGGCTGTCTTCAGCTCGGCGAAGCGACGTTCGATCGAATCACGTGAAGTAATCACCGACGCGGATGCCATATCGATCAGGGTTTTCGGTCTTGATGATCGTGCGGAGGAAATCGCCATCGGGCGTTCGATCCGCCAGATCGGCGAGTGTTCCGGGATGCATCAAGTTACCCTGGGTATCGCTGATCACGCGTACGATCGGTCGCGACAGCATGTCCTGGAGCGGGTTCACCGCGTGGACGATTCCCAGCTCGAAGGTATCGAGCACGACCAGCGTGCCCACGGGGTAAATGCCCGTCAGGTTGATGAACGCTTTGACGATCACCGGGTCCATTCCACGGCGCGCGTTGTCACGCATCTCGAGCATGACCTGCGCCGGTGTGTACGGCACCGTCTGATACGACCGTCGCGATGTTGCGGCGTCGAATCCATCGGCAATCGCAACGATCTTGCTGAAGACACTCAGCTCGCGCGGACGAATCGGCTTCGGGTACCCGGTCAGATCGTGCTTCATGTGGTGCTCGTGCGCCACGACCATCGACCGATACGGCAACTCCTGCGTTCCGCGCACCTGAAATAGCGACAGAACGCCCAGCCACGGATGCGAGGCGATCAGCCGCCACTCGTCGTCGCTCAGGCCGTTCGTTTTGTTCAGAACTTCCTGCGGTACGCGCGACTTGCCGATATCGTGAAAGAGCGCGGCCATGCCGAGGTCGTAGAGCTGGATCTTGTTCAGTCCGAGACGCTTTCCCAGCGCCACCGAGAAGATGCAGACATTCACGCTGTGCGTGAATGTGTACTCGTCGTAGTCGCGGATCGTCGTCAGCCCGATGAGAGAAGTCTCTTCGGTGAGGATCTGATCCACAATTCCCTGAATGACGCGCTTGATCTTCTTGATGTTCGGGCTGGTACCCATACGCACTGACGACATCAGGTCGCGCGTCGCGACGACAGATTGAGCGTACGTTCGTTTGGCGCGTTCCTTCGCCTTCTCCAGCGAGTCGGACCCCTGCTCAGTGGGCGCCGACAGCGTGAACGCCTGAACGCCCGCGTTTTCCAGCTTTTCTGTCAGCTGGTTGCGGCGGTCTGCCGGATCTTCTGGACCCGCGGCCTGAAGCAGCGAGAGAAAGATGAGCCAATCCTTCGGCCCCACCGCCTGCACGACGCTCAGCGTGCCGATTCCGGCCGCGCGAAACAGCGACAGGAGGTGGCTGAAGCTCGCGAAGTTGTCCAGGTCGAGGCGAAGACGCGTGGAATTCACGAAGATGAACTCGCCCGAGATCTTGAGCTCGAGTTCTCCTTCGCTGCCCACGAGTTCCCTCGTGTGATTCGTCAGCTCGGCGAGCGCCTTCTGCACCGCGTCGTTTTCGGGCGGATACAACTTCACAGCCCGCAGCGCACCGTACACCGTGAAAATCAGCTGACGTCCCGCGCGCCGAATGAACGACTCCGCAGCGGCGTCAGAGGACGGCACCACAGAAGCCGCGGATCGCGAAGGCGTTTGTGGTTCGGTCACGGCGCGGACGCTCCACCACGAAGCGCACGTGTCACCGCGTTGCGCACAACGATGTCCTTTTCCGCCGCCGACTTTCGCAGCGTTTCCATCGCTCTGTCGGTTCCCACGCGGCCGAGCGCAATCGCAGCGCACGCGCGAATCTCCGGCTCTTCACGTCGGCCGAGAAACCCCTTGCCGTTCAGCATTGCGTCGAGCTGCGAGATTCCGGCATCGCCGCAGAGCGATCCGTACGCCTCGAAGAACGCCATCTTCTCCGTGAGGTCGGCTTCGCGAAGTGCTTTGCCTTTGACGACCGTCTCCAGCCGACTGAGCACCGGACGATACGTGTGCGATGTCATCGCGCGAATCGCGGCGATGCGTACGTCGCGGTCGGCATCCTCGATGATTCGCTCGAGCCCTTGCAGTGCACCGGGCGATCCAATTTCCGCCAACGCTTGCGTGGCGAGCAGACGGCGCGCCGGCTCGGGCTCACCGAGAATCTTGCTCAACGACAACACGGCTGCCTGCGCCTTGAGCGCACCCGCGCGACGAATGGCAGCCGACGACACCTCGGGATCCGGCGACTGGACGAGTCGCACGAGCTCCGCGGTGTTAGCGCCGGCAAGTCGATTGGCGGCGGAATCCAACAAGGGCCGCAGGCGCTCGTTCCGGCTCTTTGCCGTCCACTGAAAGACTGTCGCCAGCGCGGCGGGCCGCAGCTGATCGAACAGTTCCGCGAGCTCGTCGCCCGGCGGAAGGCTGGGCGTGTCATCGAGCGCCTGAAAGAGCTGAGCGAGCGTATCGGGAGCGCTGATGCGCTCGGGAAGCTGCGTCAGGCGTGTGCGATGCTCCGCGGCGATAGATGTCGAACGGCCGATGGCGACCTGCGTTTCTCGAAGCAGGCGCGCGACGCCGCGAAAGTGTCCGGCCGTGAGCATGTAGACCATCACAGTTTCCAGATGGTCGATTACTTCCGAGCGAACGGTCGCGTCGTCCTGCGCCTCGAAGATGTCGTACAACACGGCGACGATATTCGTCCGCAGGTCCTGCCTGTATTCGCGCTCGATCTCCGCGTGGACGTACTCGATTTCTCGTTCGTCGAGGAAATAGAGTGTGGCGTCGAAGTCGGACATGTTCACGAACCCCGGGGCTTTCGACTCCGCGACCGCGTCCCGGGTAGAACGCTGAATGTCCGACGCGCTGACGGGCGCTGAGGTGCCGCCATCGGTGAGTTCGCCGCCGCCGCCTTCCTGGAGCAGATCGACGTACTTGTATTTCAAGAACGTGAAATCCGCTTCCCAGAGCATGGTCACGAGATCGTCTTCGTCGGCCGAGCCCTTACGCGCGCGCTGAACGATCTGCAGCAGTTTGACGACTTCGGATTCTTCGAAGCCGGTGGCGAAGTTCAATTCGCGGATGCCGTCCTTGTAGAACAGCCACGCGAGATTGTCCGGCGACTTCCCACCTCCGGTACCCTCGCTGCCCCCGCCGGCGACGACGGCGTCGAACCACCGGATTTCGTGCTCGTTGATCGTGAGCGGAAGCTCCTCCGTCTCCTGCCATACCGGGCCGAATCCGCCGCGAAGCGTATCGATCGCGTTTTTGTAGATCGGATTGTTCGGCAGGTACAGCTGTTGAGCGCGGGCGGCCTTTGACACGAGCCGCAACAGCTCTTCGACGCGCGACGGCGAAAAGGGCGGCTCGAGAGGCTCCGGCTCGTGCAGCTGTCCGAGCGCCGACGAGGACGGGGGGGAGGTCACGTTCACAAGATATTCATTTCACTCACTTGCGCCACGTCCTTATCGCCGCGCCCACTAACGCAAAGAAGCACTGCATCATCTTTCGCCCATCGGCCCTTTTGCGACGTGATCCAACTCACGGCGTGGGCGGTTTCGAGTGCTGGAATAATCCCTTCAAGGCGGCTCAGAAGTTGGAATCCTTCGAGTGCCGCCGTATCCGAGACGGCTACGTACTCCGCGCGCCCGCTGTCCTTGAGGAACGCGTGCTCCGGACCAACGCCTGGATAGTCCAAGCCCGCCGAGATCGAGTGCGCCGGGTGCACCTGGCCGTACTCGTCCTGTAAGAGATAACTCAACGACCCGTGTAGCACGCCGGGGCGGCCACGCGTCAGCGACGCGGAATGATGACCGCTGTCGAGCCCTTCGCCCGCCGCTTCCACGCCGATCAGTTCTACGTCGCGATCATCGACGAACGCGTGAAAGGCGCCCATCGCGTTCGAGCCGCCGCCAACACATGCCACAACAGTTTTCGGCAACCGGCCGATCCGTTCGAGCAGCTGCGCGCGCGCTTCGCGACCAATCACGGACTGAAAGTCGCGAACCATCCGCGGATACGGCGCCGGCCCGACGACGGATCCGATGATGTAGTACGTGTCATTGACGTTCGTGACCCAGTCGCGAATCGCTTCAGTCGTCGCGTCCTTGAGCGTACGCGTGCCACTCGACACTCCCACGACCGTGGCGCCGAGCAGTTTCATGCGGAAGACGTTCAGCGACTGCCGCCGCATATCCTCCTCGCCCATGTACACGACGCACTGCAAGCCGTATCGAGCACACACCGTCGCCGTGGCCACGCCATGCTGCCCTGCCCCGGTCTCGGCGATGATCCGCTTCTTACCCATCCGCCGTGCGAGCAGCACCTGACCGACGGTGTTGTTGATCTTGTGCGCGCCCGTGTGATTGAGATCCTCGCGCTTCAACCACACCTGCGCGCCGACGTGCTCCGAAAAGCGCGGCGCGCTGCTCAGCGCCGACGGCCGGCCCACGTAGTTGGTCAACATCTCCGTGAGCTCGGCGATGAACGACGGATCGCGACGTGCGTCGTCGTAGGCGCGTTCGAGCGCGTCGATGGCGGGAATGAGCGTTTCGGGTACGTACCGTCCGCCGAAGGCGCCAAATCGGTCGTTGATGACTGTGGTCATTTATGAAGAGAAGCTTCGACAGCGTCGCGGAAAGCCCGCATCCGATCGTGATCTTTAATTCCGGGAGCGCTTTCCACTCCCGATGAAACGTCTACGACATCCGGAGCGAGCGTCGCGATGGCTCGCCCGACATTCTCCGGACGAAGACCGCCGGCGAGAATCACAGGTCGCTTGCGCGCCTGTAGCCCCGCGAAATCTTGCGCAATGTCGTCCCAGGGCAGCGTGATTCCCGTTCCGCCCAGCGCGCCTGGTGCAAACGCGTCGATCAGAATGCCGTCTCCGATGTCGATTGAATCGTCGACGTTCGACAGCAGAGTGGCGGACGAGACGCGGCGAACGATCCAGATCGAGCCCGCGAAGTCGCGACGAATGGCTTCCACGCGCTCGCGGCCATTCTCGCCGTGCAATTGTACCACTCGCAACTGAAGCCAATCGGCGGCGCGAGTGATTTCGTCTACTGTCTGGTCGCCGAACACGCCAACGCGCCCCACCTGACTGGGTACGGGTGCAAGAACTTCCATGGCCTGCGCGAGCGTGAGCGCTCTGGGGCCGCCGGCGAAAATGACGCCCGTGTATTTCGCGCCTAACGACGCCGCGAAGTCTGCGTCGTCAGCGCGCGTGAGCCCGCAGAATTTGATCTCAGTCGGCACGGGATGTCCGCGGCACGCTGGCCAGGACGCGGACCGCTTCGGCGGGATCGTCCGCGGCGGAAATCGCCGAGCCTACGAGTACGGCATCGGCGCCACACAACGCGACGCGTTCGACGTCGTATCGACCGCTCACGCCACTTTCGGCAATGGCAATCACCGAGGCCGGAATGAGGCCCAGCATTCTCTCGGACGTCGCCGGATCGATGGCCAGCGTCTCGAGATTCCGGTTGTTGATTCCGACCACGACCGCCCCGCAATCGAGCGCCCGCTGCAGTTCGTCCTCGTCGCGCACTTCGACCAGCGTCTCGAGATGAAGACCTCGAGCTGCCTCCATCATTTCTCGTAGACCACTCGGCGACAGTGCTCGTGCGATGAGCAACGCGGCCGACGCGCCGAGCGCACGCGCTTCGACGAGTTGAACGGGGTGAACGTGGAAGTCCTTTTTCAGTGCGGGGATAGCCACCGCAGCTCGAATCGAGATGAGGTCCTCCGTCGAGCCGCCAAAGTGCAGCGGCTCGGTCAGCACCGAGATCGCCGCGGCCCCGCCGCGTTCATATGATCTCGCCTGCTCCGCCGCCGTGATGTTCTGATTGATCCATCCCTTGGACGGCGAGCGGCGCTTGACCTCTGCGATCACGGCGACGTTGGGACCCCGCAGCGCCTCGGCAAAACCCGGAGCTGCTGGAGCGTCTGACGCCATGCGCTCGAGCGACGCTTCGGTTGCGCGAAGCGTCTCAATGCGGGCCTGCGCCTCGGCGACGATCTGGCCGAGGGTGCCGGTGGGAGGCGTCCAGACAGGAGAAGCTTGCACTTCGGTCCTTGTTCGGATATAGTATTTCGGGGCTTATTCGGGCGAGCGGTTTCGTCGCCACTACCTCGTAAGCTGAACCAGGGTCTCAGCCTATGCCGCTCACGAAGCGCCAGCGCGAAATACTAAACTATCTCACGGTCTACTCCGAACAAAACGGCTTTGCGCCGAGCTTCGAGGAGATTGCTGAGACCTTCGACTACAACTCGCTCGCGACGGTGCACGAGCACCTCACGAATCTCGAGCGCAAAGGCTACATCAAGCGCAGCTACAACGAGAGTCGCGCCATCGAGATCCTGCCCAGCGAGGCGGCGCCCAAGGCCATCGAACTTCCATTGCTCGGCAGCGTGGCGGCCGGCGTCCCGATCGAGGCGCTCGAGTTCAACGAGACCTTCTCGGTCCCGGAAACGTTCGTTGGGCGAGGCGGCGGTCACTACGTTCTGCGCGTCCGCGGCAACTCCATGGTCGACGAGCAGATTCGCGACGGTGACTTCGTCGTCATCAACGAACGTCAGCGCGCCGACAACGGCGAAATGGTCATCGCGCTCGTCAACGGCACGTCGGCCACGGTCAAGAAGTACTACCGCGAGCGCGACGGTCGCATTCGCCTTCAGCCAGCGAACGAGACGATGCAGCCGATGTACGTGCACGAGAACGACGTCACCATACAAGGCATCGTCGTTGGGGTAATGCGGCGCTACTGAGCGGCGGTCGGGTTAGCGGCGCGAAAAGGACGCGCGAAGTTTTTCGAGCGCCAACAGCCCGGCTCCCGTCTTGATCGCCTCGCGGGCCGCGTCCACGCCTTCGCCGTACGTCTGGACGCGGCCGCTCACATAGAAGGCCGCTGCAGCATTGAGAACGACAGCCGCGGTTGACGGGACATTTCCCTCGCCGCGCAGCACGCGGAGCACCGCCGCGGCGTTTTCTGCCGGCGGACCGCCCGCCAGCTCCTCGGGCGTGCCATCGCCGAACCCAAAATTCCGGGGTTCGATTGTCCACTCCTTGGTTTCGCCATTTCGGATCTCGACCACCTGCGTCTCGCCGAACGGCGACACTTCGTCCATCCCGGCCCCGTGGACGACCATCGCATGATTCGCGTCGAGTTCGCGTAGCGCTCCGGCCATGAGTGCGAGACGCTTTACGTCGGCAACGCCGACCACCTGACGTCCCGCGCTGGCGGGATTGGCAAGCGGCCCGACCATGTTCATGACGGTCTGAACGCCGAGCTCGCGGCGAACCGGCCCCACGTGGCGCATGGCCGGGTGCATCAGCGGCGCGAACATGAAAACGATGCCCGCTTCCTCGAGGGAGCGCGTCATGACTTCGAGCGGGACGTCGATTCCCACACCTAGCGCCTCGAGCACGTCGGCGCTTCCGCACTGCGTGGTGAACGACCGATTGCCGTGTTTCGCCACGCGCACACCCGCGCCTGCAACGAGGAGCGCCGCGGCCGTCGAGATGTTGAACGTGTTGATCGTTCCGCCACCGGTGCCGCAGGTGTCTACCAGATCAGATTGGCGCGCAGCTGGCAGTTCCACCATTGCCTGACGAAACGCGCGAACCACGGCGGCGAGATCTTGAGGCGTTTCGCCTCGCACCCGTAGGCCGATAAGAAGCGCCGAGATCTGCGCCGGCGTAGCGTCGCCGCGCAGGACGACGTTGAACGCTTCTGTCAGTTCGCTCGGATCTGGTCCTTCGCCCGCCGCGAGGCGTTTGATCGTGCCGAGAAGAGCGTTTGGTGGATTAGCGGACACTGAGTGCTTCGCCGAGACGTTCAGGCAGACGGGCGCGCAATGCGACCAGTGCTACAACCAATCCAAGGATGCGCACTCGGTCAACGTCTTCCTCGACGAACATGCCGTGCTGCGCGCGATTGGCGAGGTTCACTACACCAACCAACTCGTCGTGATAGACGAGCGGGAAGCTGATGAACGAGCCAGTCGTGAAGTACTGATCCTTGAGCAGCGGATGGTTCCGCGCGTCGGACACGTCGCGCACGAGCATTGGCTCGCGCGTCTGCGCCACAGTGCCCGATACGCCCTGCCCCATTGCTACCCGCGCGCCGTCGACGACTCCGGGCGCGATGCCCCGCGCCGAAGCGAGATACAGGTAGTCGCCCTCGCTGCTCTTGAGCATGAGCGAGCAGCGCTGCGCGTGCATGTCGTCGCCCACCAGCGCGAGCAGGCCGTCGGCCAACTGCTTCGGATCGTCGATCGACGCGTCGAGCGTGAGAACGCGGTCGAGCAAGTAAATCGTGCGCGTCTTCTGTCGAAGCGACTCGTTTCGCCGGTGCAGCTCGACGTGGGCCTTTTCCAACTGCTCCACGGCGGATCCGATCGTGGCTTCGACGGCGCCTGCGCGACGGAGCGCTCGGCGGGCGTCCTCGTTGGCCTGGGCAAGGTCACGCTCCAGCGATACGACGCGGGCCGAGTCCACCGCGGCCTGGGACGCGCTGGCGTCGAGCAGCCGTGTTTCCAGCTCAGACAGACGTCGCTTGTAGTCGCCGTGGACTCGCTGTGTCACGTCCTCCAGCGTCCGCACGGCATCCTCGCGCGCATCGCGTTCGAGGAACCGAACGTAGGCGAGCTCGAACAGCGCGATGGCCGGCAGGAAGCGCTCCGAGGTTCGCGCGCCGAACATCTTCCGCGACTCATACAGTACGAGTAGCGAGCTGAGTTCGCCGTCGTGACAGAGGCCACGCACACCGAGCCACCCCGGTTCGCCGAGCGGCGGGAGTTGGAAGAGCCGGGCGAACTCGTCGCTGCCTTCGCCAAAATCCACGAACTGGCCGCCTGCCTGAATCGCCAACCGCTCGCGACTGGGCAGGTGGTCGAGAGTCGTCTCGACCCTGGTGGAGTTCGTTTTGGCGCCGATGACGAGGATGCGATCGAGCAGCATGCTCCGCCGCCCATCGAAGGTGAGCAGCGCGACGTGCGCGTAGCGGTCGACTTCGGCCAACGCTTCGCCAAGCGCTTGGAGCGCGGCGTCCCGATTGGCGGCGACTGTCAGTGCGTGTGCTAACGAAGCGAGCGTGCGCGGCGGCATCGATTGGCTGCTTGGCGCACGGCTGAACTACTTAGGCGCGCGCGACGCGGGAAGGATTGCAGGCGAAATGTGAGTACGTAGCTCGCGCAATGTCAATCGGTTGGATCACAGTGCCGAAGGTGTAACGTTGCTTGACACTCCCTCCAGTACCGATAGTTTTCGCGCAATGGCCGAGCGCACTGTGCAACTCGTGTTGCACTACGACGGCGCCGGATTCAGCGGGTGGCAGCGCCAGCCGAATCAGCGAACCGTACAGGGCGTGTTGGAGGAGGCACTGGGGCGATTGTGCGCCACGCCAGTTGCCGCGCTTGGCTCGGGCCGCACCGACGCTGGCGTTCACGCGCGAGGCCAGGCGGTTGGAGTTCGGGTTCCAGAACGATGGCGCAGCGGCGTTCCGGAACTTCGGCGAGCATTGAACGCGGTGCTTCCCGCCGACGTGTGGGTTGCGGCCGCCGCCGAAATGCGGGACGAGTTTCACGCGCGCTACAGTGCAGTAAGCCGACGGTACCGCTACTACGTCGGCACGGATGACGAAGCACACTCTCCATTTCGGTGCCGGTATGAGCTGGCATTCGGGCAGCCCTTGCAGCGGGGCGCTCTGGATGCAGCGGCCGCCCACCTCGAGGGTGAACATTGCTTCCGGGGCTTCGCCGTACTGGGTACGGCGCCTGCCCATGACGATCACGGCTGTCGCGTGCTCAGTGCGCGATGGCACGATCGGCCTGGTGGGCTGGTGTTCGAGATCGAAGCCAACCGATTCTTGCATCACATGGTGAGATTCCTCGTCGGAACAATGCTCGACGTCGCCACCGGTCGACGGCCGCTCGGCGACATCGAGCGTCTGCTGGCCGCGGCGGATAACAGCGACGTGTCGCCGCCCGCGCCATCGCACGCGCTGTTTCTCGAGGAAGTGAAGTATCCGCAGGCGCTGTACGCCGAGGGAATATGAAAACGCTCATGGTTCGCCGCGCCGTGCACGTCGTGGGTGCGGCCATTCTCATTGGATGTTCGCGGGAGCCGCAGCGCTCGGCTGCGCAATCGTCTGGCATCGTCGCGTCTCCCACCGACCAGATTTCACAGAGTCGTAAGAACGCGCTGACGCTCGCCGTCACGAAAGTGTCTCCATCGGTAGTGACTGTGCAGACCGAGGCGGTCGATCAGTCGCCGCAGGATCCGTTCGACATGTTCTGGGGGCGCGCGCAACCCCGAACGCAGTCGGGACTGGGCAGCGGCTTCATCGTGCGCAAGGACGGCGTGATCGTCACCAATGCGCACGTGGTGGCCGGCGCCAGCAAGATCTCCGTCATGATGCGCGACGGCACCGTGTTTCCGGCCAAGCTCTTGGGCTCGGACGAAACGAACGACCTCGCCGTGCTTCGCATCGACGCGAAGAATCTTCCCGAAGTCAAACTCGGCAACTCGAGCAACCTTCTCATTGGCGAATGGGCGATTGCCATCGGCAACCCATTCGGCTTCTACCTCGGCAACGCCGAGCCGAGCGTGAGTGTCGGCGTCGTGAGCGCAACGCAGCGAAATCTCGTCGCGCCGGCCGAGGGCGGCGGCTCGTACTTCGACATGATTCAAACGGACGCGGCGATCAATCCTGGAAACTCGGGGGGACCGCTCGTCGATGCCGACGGCGACGTGATTGGCGTGAACAGCAGCATTTTCTCGCCGTCGGGTGGCTCCGTCGGACTCGGCTTCGCGATTCCGATCAACCGCGCCATTCGTGTGGTGGACGATCTGCTCACCCACGGCTCGCTGCGTAGTCCGTGGATAGGCGTGTTCCTCCAGCAGCGGCAGTCGAACAATCCGCGGGATGTCATTTCTCAGGGAGCGATCATCGCCCGCGTCACTCCGGGATCGCCGGCCGCGTCGGCAGGGCTCCAACCGGGCGACGTGATTCTCAGCGAAGGCACGCGCGTCGTGCACAACCCGTTCGACTGGAATGCAGCGCTGCTCGACCTTCGTGTAGGTGCGATGACGCGGCTGCACATCAAGCGCGGTTCACGCGAGATGGACGTCGACGTGAACATCGCCGACCTCCCAGAGGTCAACGCACCAAAGGTTCAGGTTCTTCGCGAGCTCGAGCTCGTGTCCGTTACGCCGGCCATCGCGGCCGAGCGTTCGCTGCGCTCCCAGTCGGGCGCATTGATCTACAACATCAGCGCAGACGCGTCGGATCAGACGGGACTGCTAAAGGGCGACGTCATCGTGCAAATCAACAACGCCTCGATCAAGTCGGCGCAAGACGCCGCGCGCGTCATCAGCGCGATCGGTGGGCGCACCTATCTTCGCGTGGTCATTGAACGTCAGGGTCGTCGGTTGCTCAGCGAGTTTGGAGTTCGATGACGACTCACGATCGTTACTCGTCGCCGCTCGCCGAGCGCTATGCATCGAAGGCGATGCTCGAAGTATGGTCGCCGAAAATGCGCCACGGCCTGTGGCGGCAATTGTGGCTGTGGCTCGCCGAGTCAGAGTTGGAACTTGGTGTGCCGATTCCGCCCGAAGCGATTGCGCAGATGCGCGCGCATCTCGACGACATAGACTTCGACGTCGTCGCGGCGTACGAGCGTCGGTTCCGTCATGATGTGATGGCGCACGTGCACGCGTTCGGCGACGTGGCACCCGCCGCGAAGGGATTTATTCATTACGGCGCAACGAGCGCGTTCGTCACCGACAACGCGGACCTCATGCTCATGCGTCGCGGCCTCGAGCTGTTGCGCGGCAAGATCGTGAATGTCCTTCGCGCACTCTCGCTCTTCGCGCGCGAGTGGCGAAGCGAGGCAACGCTGGGTTCGACGCACCTACAGCCTGCTCAGCCGACGACCGTCGGTAAGCGCGCGACGCTGTGGATGCAGGATCTCGTGCTCGATCTCGCCGACCTCGATCATCGCATTGCCACGCTGCCGTGTCGGGGTGTGAAAGGCACGACGGGTACGCAGGCGAGCTTTCTCGAGATCTTTGGCGGCGATCACGCCAAGGTTCGCGAACTCGACGCGCGCGTCACCACCAAGATGGGATTTGCGTCGTCGATTCCGGTGTCGGGCCAGACCTATTCGCGCAAGCTCGACGCGCAGGTGCTCGGCGTGGTTGCAGGTATCGCATCGAGCGCCATGAAGTTCAGCGGCGACGTTCGCGTGCTGCAGTCCGTTGGCGAAATCGAAGAGCCATTCGAGACCGAGCAGATTGGCTCATCGGCCATGGCGTACAAGCGAAACCCAATGCGCTCTGAGCGCATCGCATCGCTGGCGCGTTTCGTCGTCACGCTCGAGCCGAATGCGAATCTCACGCATGGCGTGCAGTTCTTCGAGCGTACGCTCGACGACAGCGCGAACCGTCGTCTCGTGATTCCCGAAAGCTTCCTGGCGACGGACGCCATTTTGATTCTCATGGAGAATGTGTCGCGCGGTCTGGAAGTGCATCCGGCGCGCATTCGTCGCCGATTGGAAGACGAGCTTCCGTTCATGGCCACGGAAGAGCTGATTGTCCGCGCCGTACGTGCGGGCGGCGATCGTCAGGTGGCGCACGAGCGCATTCGTCAGCATAGCATCGAGGCAGCGCGGGCGCTGAAGAACGGCGCAACGCGCAACGACATGCTCGACCGGCTGTCTGCCGATCCGGAGTTTGGCGTTTCCATTACCGACATGGAGTCAGCGCTCGACGCGTCGCGCTTCGTTGGCCGCGCGCCTGAGCAGGTCGACGAGTTCCTCGAAAACGTCGTAGGTCCGCTCCTCGCCGGTCACCGCGAGCAAGCGCTCGAGGAGGTACGCGTATGACGATCGCCAATCTGGCTCCGCTTCCGCTGCAACATCTGCGGCGTGGCAAGGTGCGCGAGGTCTACATTGTCGACGACGACCGCTTGCTGCTCGTCGCGACCGATCGCGTCAGCGCATTCGACGTCGTGATGGCCGAGCCGATTCCATACAAGGGCGCCGTGCTCACGCAGATCACCGCGTGGTGGCTGAGGCAACTCGAGGGCGACGTGCACCATCACATGCTCTCGTCCAACGTCGACGAGATCGTCGAGATGATTCCGGCGCTCGCCGATCATCGCGACGTGCTCGCTGGTCGCGCAATGCTCTGCCGGCGAACCGAGGTCTTTCCGATTGAATGTGTGATTCGCGGATATCTCTCGGGCTCAGCGTGGAAGGAGTATGCGCAATCCGGAACCCTCGCCGGGGAGTCGATGGCGCCGGGCATGCGCGAGAGTGAACGCCTCGATCCCCCGCTCTTCAGTCCTGCAACCAAGGCCGAGAGTGGTCACGACGAGAACATTACCGTGGCGCGGGTCGCCGAAACGGTTGGCCCTGAGGTCGCGCGTGAGCTCGAACGTCTGAGCCGCATGGTGTACGAACGCGGCCGCGCTGTAGCGGCCGAGCGCGGCATCGTGATCGCGGATACCAAGTTCGAGTTCGGCCGTGACCGCGAGGGCACGATCACCCTGATCGACGAAGTCCTCACGCCAGACAGTTCGCGCTTCTGGCCGGCCGATCAGTACCAGCCGGGCCGTGGACAGCCGAGCTTCGATAAGCAGCCCCTGCGCGACTATCTCGACGCCGAGCGTCGCGCCGGCCGGTGGAATGGCGACGCGCCACCGCCGCCGCTACCTGAGGCGGTCGTCCAAGCGACCAGCGCTCGCTACCTTGATGCCTTCCGTCGGATCACCGGAAACGCGCTCAATCTCGCGGAGCTATCGTGAACTTTGCACGTGAAGGCTTGAGCTTCATCGTCGTCTCGGCGCTCGTCGCCGTTGGCGCGTTCGGTGTGGCGCTGACGCGGCGTTCGTGGCCGCTCTGGCTCATCGCATTCGCACTGACCCTCATCGCATTGTGGGTTGCTTACTTCTTCCGCGATCCGCAGCGACAGGGTGAGCGCGGCGAGCGATTGGTGATCTCGCCGGCAGATGGAAAGGTCGTGATGATCACCGAAGTGGACGAGCCGACGTTCATGAAGTCGCGCGCGATCCGTATCTCGATCTTCATGAACGTGTTCAACGTGCACGTCAACCGATATCCCGTGAGCGGAATCGTTCGGCTCGTGCAGCGGAAGCCGGGGCGCTTTCTCAACGCAGCCGCTGAAGAGTCGAGTCTCGAGAATGAGCAATCGTCGATCGGCATCGAGTCTGGGTCGAATCAAATTCTCGTTCGCCAGATTGCCGGTCTCATTGCGCGCCGAATCATCACTGACTCGAAAGAAGGCGAGCACGTGAAGCAAGGTGAGCGCATGGGCCTCATCCGCTTCGGTTCGCGCGTCGACGTGTTCCTGCCAGTCGGTTCCAAGGTGCGCGCGAAGGTGGGCGACATCACCTTCTCCGGCGTTACCGTCATCGCGGATCTGGCCGGTCAATGAACGCACTGCAACGCGGCTCTCGCCTGGCAAAGGACCGGCAGGGCGTCCGTCGTGCGGTGGTCCTGATGCCGAACGGATTGACGCTGTTCAATCTGTTCTGCGGGATCTACGCGATCCTCCTGGCCATTCGCGGCAAGTACGCCGAAGCGCCGGCATTCATCGTTCTTGGCGGCATTGCCGACACGCTCGACGGGCGAGTCGCTCGCGCAACAGGAACGGGCAGCCGGTTCGGCGAGGAGCTCGACTCACTCGTCGACGCGATTTCGTTTGGCTTCGCGCCATCGCTGATCGTGTATCTCGGAATGTTGAACCGCGGCGGGTGGGAATGGCTGATGGTCTTCATCTTCACGGCGTGCGCCGTGATGCGTCTCGCGCGCTTCAACGTGGAGCAGGCGGGGCGAAAGAAGACGCACTTCCACGGTTTGCCCAGTCCCGCGGCCGGGCTCACGCTCGCCACGTACTACTGGTTCGCGCAAACGCCGCTGTACAACCAGACGGTGATTCTTTTCACCGACAGCAAAACGCTGTCAGACCTTCCCTGGCCTACGATACTTAGTGGCCTGATGGCCATTCTCGCCGCACTGATGATCAGCGACGTGCCGTATCCGACGGTCCCGTCAATCGGGTTCAACTCGATACGACGAATCCTCGGCACGCTGGTGATCGCTGCGTCGGTGGTGTTGCTCCTCGTGCGACGAGAGGAGTTCATCTTCCCCGCGCTGCTCGCGTACGTGTTGTACGGCGCAGTGAAATGGGTGATCCTCGGCTTCCTTGGGCGCTCGAGTACACCCGACGAAGTCTTCGGCACTACAGGCGGTTTTGGCACCGAGGGCGGACGCTCGCCCGAAAACCGCAGACCGCCCGGTGCGCGCCTCACGCCTCCTGTGGCGCAGGCAGCCGTCGAAGCGCCGCGTGACGAACGCGCCCGCGACGAACGTGTCCGTGAAGATCGTCGCCGCGACGACTCCGAGACGACCGACGAACGGCGCGCCGCCGACGGTCAGCCGGCACGTCGCAAGCGTCGTCGTCGTCGCGGCGGAAGCCGTGCGCCAGGAAGCAATCCGCCGCCGTCCAATCCCTCCTCGTCCACTCCCGACTCGCCGACAGGTCAGTCTGAATGAATCACTATCGTATCGCCGTACACATCACTCCTCGTCGCGGCATTCTCGACCCGCAGGGTCGTACGGTCGCCGACGCCCTTCACACGCTCGGCTTCGCAACCGTGCGCGACGTGCACGTCGGGCGACACATTGTCGTCGAGATCGACGCTGGCGACCGCAAGACTGCCGAGCAGTCGACGCGCGAAATGTGTGAGCGTTTGCTCGCCAATCCAGTGACCGAGGATTTCGAGATCGCGAGCGTCGAGGGAGACTGAATATGAGATTCGGTATCGTGACGTTCCCGGGCTCCAACTGCGACTACGACGCCTACCAGGCGGTGGTCGAGAAGCTCGGTGAAGAGGCCGTTTATCTGTGGCACAAGGATCACGACCTCAAACAGAGCGACGTCGTGATCCTGCCGGGTGGCTTCAGCTACGGTGACTACCTCCGTGCCGGGGCGATCGCGCGCTTCAGCCCCATCATGCAGGACGTCGTGGCGCACGCAAAACGTGGCGGTCCGGTTCTGGGGATCTGCAACGGCTTTCAGATCGCCTGTGAGGCCGGGTTGCTGCCCGGTGCTCTGCTCCGCAACGCAAGCCTCAAGTACATCGGCGAGTGGATTCGCATTCGGGTCGAGGAGACGGACACGCTCTTCACCAACCGGTATGAGCCGGGCACGATTCTGCGAATTCCCATCGCGCATGGTGACGGGCGTTACACCGCGGATGAGGCCGCTCTCGATAAACTGGAAGGTGATGGTCGTGTGGTCTTCCGTTACGCCGGTGGTCCGGCGGACGCGGATGAATATTGGAGCCCGAACGGTTCCATGCGCGCCATCGCCGGCATCATCAACGATACCGGCAACGTGCTTGGCATGATGCCGCATCCAGAGCGGGCAATGGATTCGCTTCTCGGCTCCGACGACGGACTGGGAGTGTTCGAGTCGATGCTCGCGAGAGTCGCGGCATAAGGAATTGTAAATATGCGTTCGCTCATCACGGTCGTTGCACTCGCCGCATCCGCGGCCGTTCTTCCGGCGCAGTCCGCGAAGATCGACCCGGGCATGACGAAGGATCAGGTCATCGCCAAGCTCGGCGAACCACTCTCGGTTCGCTCGCGCAACAGCTTCACCTACCTGCTCTACCGCAACGGCTGCGAAAAGAAGTGCGGCATGAACGACCTCGTCGTGCTCGACAGCGGCAAGGTCGTCGATGCTGTGTTCCGCTCTGCCAGTCGTGAATTCAGCGGCACCAGCAGCTCGCCGCGCATGATCACCGAACCCGAAGCCAAGAAGAACTCCGCGTCGGGTGCTCCGCTCAAACTCGCCCCGGCGCCTGCCAAGACGCCGCCCGATCCCAAGAAGCCTTCTCCTGAATTGCTCCGGTGACGCCACCCACCACCTCCTCCTCGACCAAAACCGTCGAAGCCCGCCCGGGCGATCCGCTGATCACCCCTGCATTGATCAGCGAACACGGCCTGACGACTGATGAATACCAGCGTCTGGTCGCCATGCTCGGCCGGGATCCGACGTTCACCGAACTTGGAATCGTCAGTGCGCTCTGGAGTGAGCACTGCTCGTACAAACACTCTCGGCCACTCCTCAAGACTCTCCCCACCAAGGCGCCGTACGTCTTGCAGGGTCCCGGCGAAAACGCCGGCGTAATCTCGATCGGAGACGGACTCGCCGTCGCCTTCAAGATCGAATCGCACAACCACCCATCCGCGGTCGAGCCCTATCAGGGCGCCGCGACCGGTGTTGGCGGAATTCTACGCGACGTCTTCACCATGGGCGCGCGCCCCATCGCCATGCTGAATTCGCTCCGCTTTGGATCGCTGGATTCGGCGCGCGTTCGATATCTGTTCGCGGGCGTCATCAAAGGCATTGGCGACTACGGCAACTGTGTCGGTATTCCGACCGTCGCCGGTGAAGTTGCCTTCGATCCGTCGTACGAGGGCAATCCGCTCGTCAACGCAATGTGTGTTGGCCTTCTTCGCGAAGACGAGCTCATTCTCGCGGTGGCGCAGGGCGTTGGAAATCCCATCATCGCCGTTGGTGCGCGCACGGGTCGCGATGGTATTCACGGCGCATCGTTCGCCTCCGAGGATCTTTCCGAGCAGAGCGAAGCGAAGCGTCCGCGCGTCCAGGTCGGCGATCCGTTCACGGAGAAGCTGTTGCTCGAGGCCAGTCTCGAGTTGATTCGCAGCGGCGCCATCGTTGCCATTCAGGACATGGGCGCGGCCGGACTCACTTCATCGTCGGCCGAGATGGCCGCGCGCGGTGATGTCGGCGTCACGATCGATACGTCGAAGGTGCCCGTTCGCGAAGAGGGCATGACGCCGTATGAGATTTTGCTCAGCGAGTCGCAGGAGCGAATGCTCGTCGTCGCTACGCGCGGCCGCGAACACGAAGTCACGGCGATTCTCGAGAAGTGGGACCTCACGGCCGCCGTGATCGGCGAAGTCATCGCCGAGCCGGTGTATCGTGTGACCGAAGGCGATCGCGTTGTCGCCGAGTTCCCCGGTATTCGGCTCGTCACCGATTGCCCGACGTATGAGCCAGAAGCTCGCGAAGGCGCCGACGTCATCGCCGCCCGCGCGCGAGACGTCGCTGCCATCCCCGAGCGCGCCGAAGAGCGTGATCCGCTCTGGACGCTCACGCGGTTGCTGTCGTCGCCCACGATCGCGTCCAAGACCTGGGTGCATCGCCAGTATGACACGACCGTTCGCACGAACACCGTGATCGGACCGGGCGGCGACGCTGCAGTGGTTCGCATTCGCGGAACCGACCGCGCGCTCGCGTGCAAGACGGATTGCAACGGCCGGTATGTCTATCTGTCGCCGCGCGTCGGAACGCAGATCGCCGTCGCCGAGGCAGCGCGCAACGTGGCGTGTACCGGTGCGCGGCCGATGGCGATTACGAATAATCTGAACTTCGGAAATCCAAAGCGCCCGGAAGTGTACTTCCAGCTGCGTGAAGCGGTTCGAGGCATGGGCGAAGCCTGCAATGCGCTCGGAACTCCAGTCACCGGCGGCAACGTCTCGCTGTACAACGAGAATCCCACGGGCGCGGTGTACCCCACGCCCGTCGTCGGCATGATCGGCGTTATCGATTCCCTGGCCCACGTCACGCGGTCGAACTTCCGAAAAGAAGGCGACGCGATCGTGCTACTTGGCGAGCCCACCTCTGAGCTCGGCGCGAGCGAATACCTCGCACGCATTCACGGAGTGGTTGCGGGGGCGCCGCCAGCGTGCGATCTCGCCGCGGAACGTGCGCTCATCGACGCACTGCTCGAGTCGATCACAGGCGGCGCGATTGCGTCGGCACACGACTGCAGCGACGGCGGACTCGCCGTTGCGCTCGCCGAGTGCTGCATGATGGACCGCGAAGCACGTCATGGTGCAGCGATCGATCTCACACCGTGGCGTGACATCGCGACGCGCGCGTTGCTCTTTGGCGAAGCGCAGGCGCGAGTCATCGTGTCGACTGATCGGCCAGACACCGTGCTGGCAGTTGCCAAGAAGCACGGTGTCCCGGCGCGAGTCATCGGCACCGTGGGACCGCTCGAGGGACCGCTCACCATTTCGACCGCCACGACGCGCCTCACGGCGCCGCTCGCTGCGCTCGACGAGGCGTACCACGAAGCGATCCCGCGAATCATGTCGCAAGCCGCGGTTGCGTCACCGTCGTGATATTACGTGATGGTCTGATGTTCGTTCGCCTGTAGCGAGGAGCTAGAGCCAGTGTGCGGAATATTCGGGGTTCGTGGCCACGTTGACGCGCCGCAAATCGCGCTGCTTGGTCTGTATTCATTGCAACATCGTGGGCAGGAATCGGTCGGCGTCGTGTCGATCGATCCAAACGGTCAGGCGCGCGCCGTGCGCAACATGGGCACGCTGTCTGACAGCGTTGGCCAGGAGCTGACCAAACTTCCTGGCATCTCGGCGGTCGGACATACGCGGTACAGTACGTCCGGATCGTCGACGATCGAGAACGCGCAGCCTGTGGTTGCCCGATCGAAGGGCGGCTACATCACGCTCGCGCACAATGGAAACATTACTAACGCTGGCGAACTACGCCTCGAGCTCGAGGAAGCGGGGTCGATTTTCGGCTCGACGAACGATTCGGAAGTCGTCGTTCATCGGCTCGCTCGATCAAACGCGAATACGCCGGCCGAACGTTTGGCCGACGCGCTCGCTGGAGTCGAAGGCGCGTACAGTCTGATCGTCGCGATGGGCGACACGGTCATGGCGGCGCGCGATCCGCGTGGTTGGCGTCCGCTTGCCATGGGTCGTCTCGGCGACGCCGTTGTGTTCGCCTCTGAGACGTGCGCGCTCGACATCGTTGGCGCGACATTCGAACGCGACGTCGAACCTGGCGAGATCGTCTCGGTCGGGCCGAATGGAACGCACTCCATTCATCCGTTGCCCAAGCAAGATCTCAAGCGCTGTGTGTTCGAGTACGTCTATTTCGCTCGACCAGATAGTCGGGTCTTCAGCGGCTCGGTCAATTCCGCGCGTCGCGCGCTTGGTCGTCGGTTGGCCCAAGAGCACCCGGCACCAACGGCGGACATCGTATTCAGCGTGCCCGACTCGTCGAACTCCGCCGCACTCGGCTTCGCTGAGGAAAGCGGAATCCCGTACGAGCTGGCGTTGATTCGAAATCACTACGTCGGACGAACGTTCATTCAGCCAACGCAGGCCGGGCGCGATGCGAAGGTCAAGGTGAAATACAACGCCGTTCGCGAAGTGCTCGAAGGCAAGAGCGTCGTGATGGTCGACGACTCGATTGTTCGCGGCACCACGACGCGCGGTCTTGTTGCGCTCGTTCGCGCGGCCGGTGCGCGCGAAGTGCACATGCGGGTGAGCTCGGCACCGGTCACCGGACCGTGCTATTACGGCATCGATACGCCGTCGCGCGAAGAGCTGATCGCCGCCAATAACACCACCGAAGAAATCGCCGCGCACCTTGGCGCCGATTCGTTGGGATACCTGTCGCTCGACGGAATGTTGGAGTCAGTCCCCTCTGGACCCAGCGGCTTTTGTCATGCCTGTTTCTCGGGCGACTATCCGACGCCGCCACCCACTGATCCTGACAAGCTTCGCTTTGGGTGTGGATGCTAGATAGCCACTAGGCGCTAGAACAAGGCGCTAGAGATTCGGAAGAAGTTGATAGGGTGTCGCTCGTCCCTCGGGTTCGTCGTGGGATTCACAAAAGGTCACCGGGATCACCGTGCTTCTAGCGCCTCGCATCCAGTGCCAAGTGGCTACCCGTGTCTAGCATTCAGTCAATCGCCGTGAGCTCTCCTATGTCAGGCGCCGCCGAATCGAAGTCGGTTTACTTCTTCGGCGGCGGACAGGCTGAAGGCACGAAGGAAATGAAGTCCGTTCTCGGCGGCAAAGGTGCAAACCTCGCCGAGATGACTAATCTTGGCGTGCCGGTGCCGCCGGGCTTCACGATCGCGTGCTCGCTGTGCGTCAACTACCTGCGCGATCGTAAGATTCCCGACGCGCTACGCACCGAAGTCGACGCGGCCCTCAAACATCTCGAACAGGTCACGGAGAAGCGGTTCGGCGACGTCAACATGCCGCTCCTTGTTTCTGTTCGATCGGGCGCGCCGGTGTCGATGCCCGGTATGATGGAAACAATCCTCAACCTCGGGTTGAACGATCGCACCGTGATGGGTCTCGCACGCGCGAGCGGCAATGCGCGTTTCGCGTACGACTCCTATCGCCGGTTCATCCAGATGTATGGCGACGTCGTACTCGGTGTGCCCTTCGCCAAGTTCGAGCACCTGCTCTCGGCCAAACGACTGACAACCGGCGCGTCCACCGACGCCGAGTTGAGCGAGTCGACGCTGCGGAGTCTCGTCGAGGAATACAAATCGCTCGTTCGCGCGCAGACGAGTCAGGATTTCCCGATGGACCCGATGACGCAGCTCTGGGGCGCGATCGAGGCGGTGTGGAAATCGTGGACGCTGAAGAAAGCCGTCGACTACCGGCGTGTGAACAACATTTCGGAGTCGCTCGGCACCGGAGTGAATATCGTCTCGATGGTATTCGGAAACCTCGGCGACGATTCGGGAACGGGCGTGGCATTCACGCGCAATCCGTCGACGGGTGAGAAGAAGTTTTATGGCGAATTCCTCATCAATGCGCAGGGTGAGGATGTCGTCGCCGGCATTCGCACGCCGCTCAGCATCGATGAGATGGCGAATCTGCTGCCCGAGTCGTACGCGGAGTTGCGTCGCACGGAAGAACGATTGGAGAATCACTTCCGCGACATGCAGGACATCGAGTTTACCGTTGAACGCGGAAAACTCTATCTGCTGCAGACGCGCACCGGTAAGCGCACCGCGGCGGCCGCTGTACGCATCGCAACGGACATGGTCGATGAAGGTGTGATCGACACGGACCTCGCCACGCTGCGCGTGGCGCCCGAGCAACTCGATCAGTTGCTGCATCCGGTCATCGACTCGGGCGTTCGCGCGACGCCGTTATGCACCGGACTTCCCGCAAGTCCAGGCGCCGCGAGCGGCATGGCTGTCTTTGATCCGGATGTCGCCGAGCAACGCGCAGCGGCGGGTGATCACGTGATCCTCGTTCGCGACGAGACCACGCCGGAGGACTTTCACGGAATCGTCGCGGCGCGTGCGGTGCTCACGGCGCGCGGCGGCATGACGAGCCACGCCGCGGTCGTTGCGCGTGGAATGGGCAAGTGCGCGGTGGTCGGCTGCAAGGACATTCACGTCGACACCGAGCATCGCCGGTTCAGTGTCGGCGAAATCACGATCCCAGAGGGCGAGTGGATCACCGTCGACGGCGCGACGGGTCGCGTCTATCGGGGCGATTTACCCACGACGCCAAGCGAGGTCGTACAGGTCGTCCGTGGGACGCGCGATCGGAAAACCGCTCCGGCGTATCAGTCCTTTTCGCGGCTACTCGGTTGGGCGGACGATGTCCGACGGCTGCGCGTACGGGCCAATGCCGACACGCCTCAAGATGCCCGGGTTGCCCGCGCCTTTGGCGCCGAGGGAATCGGGCTCTGCCGTACAGAGCACATGTTCTTCGAGGGCGACCGAATCACCGGAATGCGCGAAATGATCGTCGCGCGTGACGAAGGCGGACGCCGCCGTGCGCTGAATAAGCTCTTGCCGATGCAGCGGTCGGACTTCGAGGGGATCTTCGAGGCCATGAACGGCCTACCAGTAACGATCCGCCTGCTCGACCCGCCTTTGCACGAGTTTTTGCCCCACGGCGGCGAGGAAACCAAACTTCTTGCCCGAACCCTGGAACTTCCAAGGGCCGAATTGGGTCGCATTATAGAATCTTTGCGCGAAACCAATCCCATGTTGGGGCACCGGGGGTGCCGACTCGGCATTACTTACCCGGAGATTACGGAAATGCAGGGCCGGGCCATTTTCGAGGCTGCCGTCAAGGCGAAACGAAGAGGGCTCGACGTACGTCCTGAGATCATGATTCCGCTCGTCGCCACACTGGGCGAGTTCGAGAATCAGCGAGCCATTTTGGAAGAGGCCGCTCGGGTGGTTCTTGGCGGTATGGGAGAAGAAGTCGCCTATACCATAGGGACCATGATCGAGCTTCCTCGAGCGGCTTTGATCGCCGATGAGATAGCGACCAAGGCCGAGTTCTTTTCGTTCGGAACCAATGATTTAACGCAAACAACATTTGGATTGAGCCGGGATGATGCCGGCAAATTCCTACCGAATTATGTAGAACGTGGTATACTTCCCGACGATCCGTTCCAGGTTTTGGACAGGAACGGTGTCGGCAAGCTGATTGGATTTGCCGTATCTGCCGGTCGGAGCGTCCGCCCTGAACTCAAGGTGGGCATCTGCGGTGAACATGGCGGTGAACCGCGCTCCGTGAAGTTCTGCCACTCGATCGGCCTCGATTACGTCTCCTGTTCGCCCTACCGCGTTCCAATCGCACGCCTAGCCGCAGCCCATGCCGCTCTTGAATCCCCCCCACCAGACAAAGCGCACGCGTCGTAGCCACCCCACCCTCCCGAATCTGCCCGATCTCGAGTTCATCAAGGGCGATGAGAGGCCGCTACGTATCGCGCTGGTCACCGAGTACTACTATCCACATCTGGGCGGGGTGTGTGAGCACGTTCACTTCTTCGCCCGCGAAGCGCGCCGTCGTGGTCACCACGTCGACGTCATCACGTCGCAGATTCCCGGCGCTGAACCGCAGCCGAACGTCATTCGACTCGGCCGCAGTCAACCGGTGTACGCGAACGGATCACAGGCGCGAATCACCCTCGGGTGGAATCTTCGCCGTGACATGCGTCGCGTCCTGCGTGAAGGCCGGTATGACATCGTCCACGTGCACTCGCCGTTGACGCCTGTACTGCCCCTCCTCGCTATCGAAGAAGCCGAAGTCCCCGTCATCGGCACGTTCCACACGTATTTCGATCGCTCGGTCGGCTACACGCTCGGCCGCAAGTTTTTCCAGAAGCGACTCGATATGCTTTCGACGGCCATTGCCGTTTCGAACAGCACCACGGTCGCGCTGAATCGGTATTTCGACGCGGATTGGCAGGTCATTCCCAACGGCATCGACACGGACGTCTTTCATCCGAGTGCGCCTCCGCCGCCAGGAATCGACAAGGATGTGCCGACGATTCTGTTCCTCGGCCGCTTTGATCCGCGCAACGGACTAACGACGCTCATCGAATCGTTCCAGAAGGTGAAGGGCCGTGGCAATCGCGGTCGTGAAGCGAAGCTCGTCGTCGTTGGCGACGGCCCGCTTCGTGAGCACTACTACAAGCAAGCGAACGGCGACAAGGACATCACCTTCGTTGGCGCCGTGCTCGAAGGACGTCCGAGCTACTACGCTCACAGCTCCGTGTATGCCTGCCCCACCACGAAGGCCTCGTTCGGCATCACGCTGCTCGAGTCCATGGCGTGCGAAACGCCCGTGGTGTGTTCCGACATTCTCGGCTTCCGTGACGTCGTCGTCGACGGTCGTGAAGCGCTGATGGTTCCGTGCGGCGATCGCGATGCGCTTGCCGATGCCCTCGTCCGCGTGCTCGACGATCAGGGTCTGGCCATCCAGCTCGGCACCACGGGCCGCCAGAATTCTCTCGAATACTCGTGGGCGCGTGTCACGTCTCGCGTGCTGGACGTGTATCAGAACGTTCTCGGAAACGTCGCCGTCGGAGTATGATCTTCGGCCTCGTCGCCGGCGTCGCCATTCTTGGCGGCGCCGTGCACGGCGCGTTTCACCGCAATAGTCCGATCTTCGGTCGGCCCATCACGCGCCTTCGCGCGCGTGATCGTGCTGTCGCCCTCACGTTCGACGACGGCCCGAATCCCGATGCCACGCCGCTGATCCTCGATGCGCTCCGCGAGCGCAACGTGAAGGCGACGTTCTTCATCCTCGGGCGACACGCCGAGCAGTGGCCGGAGCTCGTGGCGCGCGTCGCGAATGAAGGACATTCGATCGGCAACCACGGCTACTACCACCGCAAGCTCCACTTCAAGTCGCCCGCCTACGTTCGCGACGACTTGGAGCGCGGTACGGCGGCCATCGAGCGCGCGTCGAACGCGCATCCGCGGCTGTTCCGCGCGCCGCACGGCTTTCGGAGCCCGTGGGTGACAGCCATCGCGCGCCGGCTTGGCCAGCGCACGGTTGGCTGGTCCTTGGGGGTTTGGGATTCCGACCGACCGGGGGTCGAGGCCATCGCGAAGCGGACGGTTGAGGGCGCCCGGCCTGGTGCCATCCTGTTGCTTCACGACGGGGATGGTTACGATCCTCGGGGGGATCGGATGCAGACGGCACAGGCAGTGCCTCTCATCGTCGATCGCCTGCACGCTCAGGGGTATCGTTTCGATCTTCTCGACAACGGATGAAGAAAGCCGTAACGCACATCATTCGACTTGCTCTGAGCGCCGTCATCATCGTGGCGCTCGTGCTGTTTGCGCGAAAGGTCAATTGGCATTCGACCTGGCACAGCATGGAGCAGGCGAATCGCACGATTCTCCTCGCGGCCGCGGTCGTGAATCTGTTGTCGCTGGTCGGCAAAGCAGTTCGCTGGTGGATCTTCCTCAGGCCGGTCGGTGCGCCTTCGTTCTGGCTCGCACTCAAGGCAACGTTCGCTGGCGCCGGTCTCAACAATATTCTCGTCG
Source organism: Leucogemmata humicola (assembly GCF_055379415.1). Classification (NCBI taxonomy): domain Bacteria; kingdom Pseudomonadati; phylum Gemmatimonadota; class Gemmatimonadia; order Gemmatimonadales; family Gemmatimonadaceae; genus Leucogemmata; species Leucogemmata humicola. Next base: position 3,076,014 of record NZ_AP040875.1, on the reverse strand, counting down.
CCAACGGCGGCGAGGCAGCGCGCGTGATTTTCGTTGCCCGCGCGTCGCACGTGCAGAGCGCGAAGATCCTGGCCACGCTCGCGCTCGAACGCATGTTCGAGCTGATCGGCTATGTCGTGATGCTCGCGCTCTCCGTGTCGTTTCTCGAGTTGCCGCCGGTGTTGGCTCGCACGCGCCCCGTTGCGTGGGCCGCGCTCGTGGGAATTGCGATTTTGCTCATCTGGCTCGTGCGTCGCCCGGACGTGAAAACCGAACTGGTGATCGAGCCGGCGACGCACTGGCGTGGCCGCCTTGGAAACTTTTTCCGGCATTTCGGCCACACCATCGGCGGCATTTCGACGGGACCGCGCTTCGCCGTTGCGCTACTTCTCTCCGTCGGGATATGGGCCCTGCAGGTGTGGACCTACAGCCTCACTGCACGCTCGGCTGACTTCAACATTCCGCTCGTCGGCACGGTCGCGGCGATTCTGCTCGTGAACATCGGCTTTGCGACGCGCGCTACACCGGGCAACGTCGGCGTCTTTCAGGCGGCGTATGCACTGACGGCTACGAGCTTCGGAATGGATCGCGACCAGGCGATTGCTGTCGCGTTCCTCATTCAGGCACAGCAGATCATTCCGGTCACGCTACTCGGCGTCGCGCTTGCGCCGGAGTTCGTCTTCAAGCGCAAGAAGGTCGTTCGCGCCGAGGATAAGGGACTGAACCTTCCGTCACGCCACGAGGCGGAAGAGGATGAAGAGGAGCGGGTCGGGTAACGACGGGCCGATGATATCGACCCGTCGCTGCTGACCAACGTTACTTCTTTTCCGTGATCGTGAACGTGCCCGCCTTCTCCGCGTCGCGGAAGAAGCGCACGACGTCATCCACACTTACCGGACCGAACTCGGCGCTGATCGCGTTGCGCACGTCGAGAATCGATCGCGTCCCGTCGGCAAAGTTGCGCGCCTCCTGCGAGTAGTAGCCGGTCAGCGCAGGTGGAGTCGCACCGGCACCACCGCCGCCGAATCCCTGCGCGGCCGGCGCGCCCGCCTTCTTCGCGGGAACCAGCTTCGCCGCGGCCTGCTCTGCCGCGCTCAGCGCCGGAACGAGAGCGACTGCGACTTTGAAACGAGCGGCCGCACCCGTGTAAGCGAGCTGCACGCGTTGCACATCGAGCTGCTCGCCAGCCCCGAGGGTTTTCTCGAGCGCGGCGATGTCGGCAAGCGCCGGCTTGTCGCCATATGCCAATGAGCCCGCGGAGCGAACGTCGGCACGCTCTCGAACGTACGCCTGTCGCACGAGATTGAGCGCTTCCTTGTAGTTCTCGTTGAGCGACGACGCGTTGCTCGACGCGATCAGCTGTAGCGCGTTGCCCAGGTCGTCGCCGATGCGCTTCTCCGCGTAGGAGAGTGCAGTACCGGCGACTGCGACGGCGTCGGTCGGAGTTGCCGTGGCAAAGACATTCGCGATCGACACCATGAGGAACGCGGCGCGCTTCATCTGCGTCGGATCCTGGTTGGCGGGTGAGTCGTCGCTCGAGTGGTACACGGCGTCGGGCCAGTTGCCGAACTGCACCGCCGGGATGCGCGGGTTCCAGTCGAGATGCACCTGGTGATCGCTGGCGCCATAGAACTTCTCGATGTTGTACCAGAACGGGTCGCGCGTTCCCGACGGATCGATGATCGGATTCTGGAAGCCGTAGGCGACGCTCCGGTTGTGGAGCTTTTCCCGGTTCGTCTCGCCGACATATTCAAAGAACTGGCGTGAGACATCGTTGATGACGCTCGGGATCGAGTACATCGTCTGATTGAGATGCAGCGAGTTGTGGTTGATCGTCTGATTCGCGCCAACCATGTCGGTGCTGATGCTCGCGACGACGTGCTCGCCCAAGTCGGGATGCGCGCGCAGATACGCCATGGTACCGCTGATTTCCGGAACCCAGAGGAAGCGCACGGTGCGCTTGGGCTTCGGCAGGATGCCGTCCTTGATCATCTCGATCCACGCGCGGCCGGCTTCGAGCTGCGTGGCCGGGCCGCCGCAGTTGTCGTTTGCGCCCTGCTTGGCGATGCCTTCGAACAGATGCGCGGTGAAGTGGAACTCTTCGTTCGTGCTACCGTCCCCGGGAATCGTCGCGACGACGACGTTCATCGGGGCGTCATACTCGTCGGCCTTCACTTTCGCATGCACCATCACCTTCTGATGCCGCTCCAACTGCGCCAGGAGATCCATGCCCATACGGTGCGAGAGAATGAATCCCCACGTCGTGCGTCCTGCGGCGGCGCCACCGCGGCCGCCGATGCCGCTCCAGCCGATCTGGTCGGGCCGATCGATCGGCTTGCCTGTGCCGTTGAAGAAGCTCACGACGCCCTCGGCGCCGAAGCGACTCACCGCGAGATTGTGCGCTGCGCCAACGGGACCGGAGACGAGAACGATCTTCCCCTTCACATCCTTGCCGGTGTAGTCGGCTTCGGCGTCGCCACGGCCAACGTAGATCAGCTCCGCGGTGACGTCGCCGCTCTTACTACCCGTAGCGAGCGTCGTGGGAATGTCTCGGTAGCGCGTGATCAAGCGCGCCGGCCCCGGCTCGGTGACCCATAGCTCTCCCATCTCGCCGTCCCACTGCTTGCTGCCGAGTGGGAAGCGCTCGATGTGAACGTCGCTGAACCCGTAGGCCTTCGCCGTCTTCTCGGCGTATGCGGCCTCACGGTATGTCTGCGACGTGTATTCCTCCGCGGGCCGATTGCGCTCGTAGGGACACATCTCGAGCACGTGATTGTGCGCCTGCGCGCCGCTCACGCGCTGCGCGATTGCGTCGAGTGTGGGCCCGGGAATCAGAGTGCGAGGATCGGCCTGAACCTGCGCGGCGAGATGAAAGGGAAACGCGACGATTGCGGAAATCGCAATCGTCGCGCGGCAAAGGCGAGCAGTCGACATGTGGGCGGTGTTGAAGGTCGAATCGTCGGCGGGAAACTCTCGGTGGATTTTACGCCGAAGTCGGCCGCAGTGCGATGCCCTCCATCTCGATCTTCGGACGGCCGCTAGTTGCTTCCTCCCCCACGTCCACCGCGACCGCCGGCGACCCTTTTACTGAGTAGCGTGACATCGCCGGAGATGCCGAAATACAATCCGGTGACCGTGTTGTCTGGAGTGACGTCGAACTTGATCGTCATGGGTCCCGTGGGCGATCCAGGCGGGATGAGCCACCGGAAGTTCGTCGCGTTCCAGTACTGCAGCGCGCCGCTCCAGTCGCCGCGAACGAGATACAGCTTGCCGTCCTTGATCGATACGACCGCTTCGCCGTACAGGCTATCGGCGAACGTGCCGACGTACGCGGTGAGCGGCAGCGGGGCCTGAAGGTCAGCGGGATGACCGGCCTGCTGGACCTTCTCCACGGAATCTGCTCGACGGCGTTGCGCGAGCGATCGCGTGAACGCGTCGCCGCTCAGATCCTTCATCGGCGCCCCAAGCTCGCGATCGAAGATGTACTGCCGCAGCAAGTCGGGCAGCGCGGCGCTCTGCATGCTGCTCAGAACGACCACGCCGAACTTCTTTTCCGGCATCATGCCGACGGCCGTCGTCATGCCCGGCGTGTTACCACCGTGTTGCCAGACGAGCTGACTATGATAGTCCTCGACCATCCAGCCAAAGCCGTATGAATTGAAACGCGTCGGCGGTGTCGTCGTGTCTCCCCCCGCGCCGCCACGGCCTCCGCCGCCGCCGGGCGACATCAGAATCTGCGGCGAGTGAGTTTCTCGAAGCGCGGCGGTACTCACCAGGCGCTTGCCACCGACAACGCCGTCGTTGAGCTGGAAGCGAAGCCACTGCGCCATGTCGACGGCGTTCGAGAGAATCGATCCGGCAGGCCCGATGTTATCGCCATCGAAGCGCGGCTTGGTGAATGCTGTATCGTGATCCATGCCGTGCGGGATCGCGGCGTTCGCATTGTTGAGTCCCTTCGCGGTGGCCATGCTCGACGTCATTCCCAGCGGTGTGAAGATGCGCTGGCGAAGGAGATCGTCCCACGTCATTCCTGCCGCCCTACCTGCCGCCTGGCCTGCGGCAAGAAACATCATGTTCTGATACGACCACTTCGATCGGAACGGCGACTCGGGCTTGAGGAAGCGCAGACGATGAAGCACTTCGTCGCGCGAGAGTCCAGATCCGAGCCACACCAGCTCGCCGCGCGCGATGCCGCTGCGATGCGAGAGCGCGTCCCGAAGCGTGACGGCTTCGTTCGCGACCGGATCGTACATTCGGAAATCGGGCAGGTACTGGGACATGCGATCGTCCCACCGCATTTTCCCGTCGCTGACCATCATTGCGACGAGCGTTGCCGTAAACGCCTTGGAGCTCGACCCGATTTCGAAGAGGGTTCGTTCGTTGACGGGAGTTTTGCTGCCGGCTGCGATGACGCCGTATCCTTTGGCGAAGATCACGGAGTCGTTGCGAACGATTGCGACGCTCAGACCGGGAATCTTCCACGCGTCCACGGCCTTGGAGATGTACGCGTCGAGGCCGGGAAATGGCTCTTTACTCTGGGCCTTCGCCGGCTGTGTTGCTGCCGCGACGGCGAGGGATACCGCGAGGGCGGGCAGCCAAACTCGCTTCAGCGTCATAGATCTGTGTCCGCGATTGAGCCGTTGATGTCGTCGGCGCGATCGGCTCGGAGCGGCCGAAATGCCGGCGCGCGCGCCATCCGTAGCGCGGCGAACCAACGTATCATTCGGGCGACCAGTGCGATAGACCGTATCGGTATACCGCTTTTCCTCCTGGCGCCATCAGCTCAGAGCATCGCCTCGCAGACCAGGAATGTCGTTTCGCGCATCGAGCGATAGACTGGCGGCGGCGGTGCGTCAGCTCTCCTGACGACGGGTACCTCGGCTTCTCCTTCGTCAGGCGATCCCGAGCGCATCGCGGCCGCAAATTCTCCCGGCGTCGCGAATCGGTCGGCGGGCCGCTTCGACAGCGCGCGAGACACCGCTGCCGAGAGCTCCACGGGAATGCCCGGGAGGCGGCAGTACAGCGGCAGCGGGATATCGGAAATGTGTCGGCGCAGTACGGTGCTCGGCGAGTTGCCGATGAACGGCGGAAAGCCGCAGATCATCTCGTACACCATGCACGCCAGGCTGTAGACGTCGCTTCGTCCGTCGATGCGCCCTTCCCCTTTCGCCTGCTCGGGGCTCACGTATGCCGGAGTTCCGAGCACCAGTCCCGGAATGGTTGGCCGCTGGAGCTGGCTTTCGTCAAAGGGCACGGCGATCCCAAAGTCGAAGAGCAGCGCGCGTCCCGATTGCATCAGCACGTTTTCCGGCTTGATGTCGCAATGCACGACGCGCCGCTGATGCGCGTAGTCGAGCGCCGCGGCGATCTGATCGCACACGTGCAAGGCTTCGTCGATGGGCAGTCGTCCGAGTCGCTGCAGGCGCGACCGGAGCGAGCTTCCTTCGACGAACGGCATGACATAGTACGGAAGTCCGTCAGCGGTGCCCGAATCACACAGCGGAATGATGTTCGGGTGTTCGAGTTGGGCGGTGATACTGATTTCTGCGAGGAAGCGTCGTACGGAAATGGGAGTGGTGCGCTCTTCGCGCAGCGCCTTGATGGCAACGCGTCGTCCGTTCTTCAGGTCATCCGCGATGTACACGTGCGCCATTCCACCTGTACCTACCGTTGATTTCAACGTGTAGGTCTCGCGCAAACTGGTCGCGAGGCGATCGAAATCGCTCATACTGGTCATGCAGCCCGTCCTTGAATCGAGTCCGCCGTGTCGCTGGCACCGCCGCCCGCAAACGGTTAGACGGACCTGGCTGCGTTTTTTTCGCGGGCGATTTCTACGGCGCGGGCGGGATCGAGGCGGCCGAATCCGTAGTACGGGCTGTGTCCCCGCTCGTCATACGATCCGCTGTCGGCGTCGACCTTCTCGCAGGATAGGGCCACGACGTCTCGGACGTCGCTCCAGGTGAGGCTCGGATTGGCGTCCAAGATCCGGGCGCAGACTCCTGCGGCGATGGCGCAGGCCGCCGACGTGAAGCCGAAGTCCGTGGTGTAGAAGGTGTTGCCGAGGAGGAACGAGCCGATCGGCGTCGTGGTGGTGTATGTCGTCCCAGCGCCAACCGGGTCCCGTGGGTCGTTGCTCGGAACCACGCACCACAGCACGTCGCCCCAGCCGCTGTAGGACGGGTGTTTGCCGTGGCAGTTGCACGCGCCAACCGCCATGACTGCCGGATGGCTAGCGTAGCCGTTCAGCGCCAGGTCGGTACCGTCGTTGCCGGCGGAGAAGACGACGACGCATCCCTTTCCGCCCCGACCATTTGTGACGGCCCAGTCGATCGCCGCCCGCGTGCGGTCTGGAAGTCGACCGCTTTCGGCCGTCGGGTTCTGCGGCCCCCAAGCGCAGCAAATCACATCGGCGCCACGCTCGGCGGCCCAGCGAATGGCCTCGGCTTCGGTCGGGTCTTCGAGTCTGGTCGCGAGCGCGGAAACTCTCACGGCGAGCAGTGACGCGGTTGGCGCTACGCCTTTAACGCGAGGTCCGCCAGCGAGCGCGAGGCCCGCGACCTTCGTTCCATGCGGTTGCCATCCTTGTGGGATGGCAACCGCTACACCAGCCGCAGGGTCCCACTCTCCTGCGATGCGACCGGCGAACTCCTCATGCCGTGTATCGACCGCGTCGTCGATGACGGCAATGGTGATGACGTTGCCCAAGCGCGCCGACGTCAGGCCCTGAATTGCGGGCGCCGCCGGCTCACTTGCCGCCGCCGTCGTCGTCCTGACCGAGCGGACAGATGGGACGCGACCACGGCTCGTGAGTTTCGAGCCCACCTTTGGGGATCCCGTCGTCCTTGCCGCGAACGTCGATGTCTTTGGGCGGCCGGGTGACGATCGCCGGTTCTCGGTCCTTCTTCAAACCGGCGAGCGATTTGAAGGTTTCCGGGATGATGTATGGGAACGGCTGTCCGATGCCCATGTCGGCGATGTCGGAATTCCACTCGTACGTGTCGAACTTCTTTGCCGCCGACATGAACCTCGTGTACTGAGCAGACTTCTCATACTCGAGATTTCTTGCGTACCCTAGCGCATCGAACAGCGACTCGTAGTGCAGACTCCACGGCACCGCGCGTCTGCGCTGCGGAGCAAAATTGGTGATCAGGATCTCGAGCGTGTTGGGGTCGGATTCGTCGACATAGTTGGTTCCTTTCGCGAGCGGCCAGAGGCGCTCGGGCAGCCCCTTCGTCGAGGACTTGATCGACGCATACTTCGACTTCCGGTCATCCGTGAAGTCCGAGTCGTCTCCGACGTCGAGCACCGCCTCGTTGGCGACGAAGCCGCGGAAGTTGGTTCCCATGAACGCCACTTCTGCCGGCTGGTTCGCATCGATGTCCCAACTCACGAGATCGCGGGCGCGGAGCCGGCCATGCGGCACCGTGATCCACGACTTGAAGAACTCGGGCCTCGGCTTGCCACGACCAGTCGGTCGAAGCTTGCGAAGGTTCGGCACGTAGCTATCGAATCCACGCGTGGTCGACACGCCGTCGCGCGCGGTTCCATTGAGCTCGATCTTCGTCTCACCCGGCTCCAGCCGAACACCCGCCTCAATGATGCGGCGATTGCTATTCACATCGCGCCCGTAGATGCCAATGCGCGGAATGTGGGTGCAGGTCGAGACATGCGACGGCATCTGCATGCCTGGCATTCCGCCCATGTCATGACCGCTCATATCGTGGCCGCTCATGTCCATGTCGGACGACGCATCCGCTGACATGTTGTCGTGCATCGGATCGCTCACCATCAACGCCTTGAGCGTTCCGCGATTGCCTCCGGTTCCCCGCCGCCCGCCTTCGGGTTTTTGGAAGGTGAACAGGATCATGCCCCTGAAGATGATTCGGACTCGCATCAGCAACTCCTCCTTTCAGTTGTTTGCGCGCGGAATTCTCCAGTGCGTCCCCAGCTAGACGGACCACTTCGTGGAATTTCGCCCGGTCGGCAACGCATCTGCGCTCGCCAGGCGGGCATGCCTTTCAATCTCCAAAGAATTGAAAGGCTGCCCACGTCGACACGGACGCTCCGCGAGCGATCCAGTCGAGCTGTGTCTCTCTGAGGGCTGTTGACGCACGTTCACCGTTACCCAGACGACGGTGAAAAGTGGCAAAGAAGTCCGCGGTCTTTTCGTCGTCGATCGCCCACAAGCTAGCAATGACCGCCGGTGCTCCAGCAGCGAAAAAGGCTCGCGCCAGTGAGGACGCGCCCTCGGTCGCCGACATTTTCCCACTCGACGTGCTGCATCCCGAGAGAATCACGAGCTTCATTCGGTCCAGATGCCAGCGAGCGATATCGCTCGCAAATAGCGCCCCGGCGCTGCCGCCTTGGGACGCCAGCACGAGGTGCGACATCTGAGGCGCATCGGTCCGAACGATCGCGTGTCCCGCGAAGTGAAGGATGTCGAGTGTCGGCGCGACAGATTGAAGCGACACGTCCGTCGCGGCGCTGCCAACGAGGGCGCGCCCGTTTCGGTACACGGCCGCGATATCGTGTGCTTCACGCTCGGACGCCGGTAGGTGTGGCAGCCGAAAGACATTTGCGTCGAACGCCGGATTCCCCACTGCCAGCACGCGAGATGTTTGCCCCGAAATTCGACGTTCGCTGCGCCCGGCCAGCGATTCGAGCAGGATTGCGGTGCTAGGCACGTAGTCGAGTTCGTGCGACTGAACCAGCATGCGGCGCGTCTTTGCGTCGCGCAACGCCGCGAACGGAACGTAGTGCAACCATTTGTCGGGGACGATCACGAGGCTCGCGTTGGCCTCGAGCGTTCCCAGCGGCGCAATCAGCAGTTGGTACAGATGCTCCGATGCGACCGTCGCATCGGTGTCGCTCAATGGCTCATCGATTGATCGTCGGAGCTGCGTCACCATCCGTTCCAGGTCCGCGCTCTTCACGGCAACGCGCTGCATCCTGAATTGGTCGCGACTTACGGTCCAGATCAGCAGCTCATTCGGCAGCACGGCATAGCTGACCACCACTGTTCCGGCAGGAAGACGCTCGCGCAATCCGAGCGCCGTGTCGGGTTCCTTTGACTCGACGGTGGATCGCCCGTTTCGGTCGGTCAATTCCTCGAGCAGCACGCGCGAGCGTGTTCGTTCAAAAAACTCGAACGCTCCAACGGAATCGGCATGCTCCGCGCGAAACGCGACGATCTGATCGATCGTCGCGCGCGCGTTGTCGAGAAATTCGGTTCGCTCCCCGTAGTCCTTCACCGTGGCGCGCTGGCGGTCCGTCACCGCGGTCGCCGAGTCGAACGCGGCGCGCGCATCGTCCACGTGTCCCGACGCGACTCTGGACTGTGCGAGATACAGATACGCGGAGGTGAGCCCGCGGCTATAGTCGGATGATCGATATTGCGACACGACCTTCGAGAGAAGCTCCTCCGCCTCTCCAGGCGACTGATGCAGCGCGATCAATCCACGGACGAGCGCCGCGTCCGAGAGGAGCGTGACGCGAGCGGTCGAGTCCTTGGCCAACCGCGCCGCCGCCGATGCGGAGTCGACGGCGGCGCGTGCGCGAACGGATTCACCCATGCGCGCCAACTGAAGGCCGTGCAGAGTAAACGCTGATGCGGTGAAATCCGACTGTCCTACACGACGCGAGACGCGGATCAATTCATCCGAATAGCGCACCGATAGTCGCGGTGCATCGGCACTGGTGGCGATCGCAGCGGAGCCGAATACGGAATAGAGGCTAGTGACGGCTGCCGGATACTGCGGGGTGGCGGCGAGGGCAGCGTAGAGGACGCGCCAACCGGCTTCGCGTCCGCGCAACACGGTGACCTTTGTCGCCAGCCACGAACGGCCTCGGACTGCGCTTCCTGCCTCACCCGTCGTTCTCCCTTCGGTCAGCGACGAGTCGTACGAGGACACGACGTGCACGTAGTCCGAACGCGTATCGTAGATCAGACCCATCGTCTGCGCGGCGAGGCTGCGCAGCACGAGATACGGAGTTCGCGCTGAATCGCGGACCGCACGCAGATTTCGGAGGGCTTCGTCCGATTGGTTGCGCCCGAACTGGATTCGCGCAACGTAGAGCGTCGCAAGAAGGGAAACTGGACTGCCGGAGTGCACCAGAAGCCGCCGCGCTTCGAGTAGCTGCGCGTTGGCATCGGCGAACGCGCGCGAATCGAAGAGCTGAATCCCCCGCTTCAGCGCGGCGTGCCCCGCAGCGACCGAGCGAAGTTGCGCAGGGCCCTGCGACGTCGCGCGGTCGATCGCCGCAAGCGCATCGACCATGAACGCATCACCGGTCGCGCCACTCAGCGGCTCGGCGAGGCCGCGCACGAGCGCGAGAGCAACACGCGCATTTGCGGTGTCGCCAGTTACCGCGGCGCTGCCCCACGCCCCAAGCCGCTCCTGGATCAACACACGCGTTTCCGACGGGTGTGCGGCGACGATCGATCGAACTGTCTCGCGGTCGGCGGCGACAACTGCAGCTTGTAGGCGGTCGCGCGCCTTGTCCCACTGATCCTCGCGCGGCTTCAGGGCCGCGAGGTTGGCGCGTGCCTCTGCCGCCCAGGGCGACTTGCTGTCCAGCTCCAGATAGCGCGTCCACGCGGCAATGGCGTCGGTGCGGAGGTACAGCTGTTCGAGCAGTACCGCGAGGGTGAATTGCGCTTCTGGCAACGAAGCATCCAAATGCACGGCACTGTCGGCCGCGACGAATGCGTCGATCAGTGCAGATGGATCATCCTGAACCTGAGCAACTTCGGTGAGCCCGACCGCCAGATCGTTCAGAACGCGGGCGCTCGTTGGCTCACGTTGAGCGGCGTCGCGCAGGTCGGCAACGGCGTCGCTGGAATGACGCATGACCAACTGCCAGACGCCGGTCGTGTGCGGATTAGGCGCCGCGGCACCCGTCTCCCCCGGTGTGCGCATCGACTCGGCGTACTTCCGGAGGTCTCCGGCCGAGGTCCAAGAGGTCGGCGGTGCGTCTTCGCACGTGAGGCCGCGCACGAGCCGATCGCCAGACGGATTGGCCAAACAGGGAGCGAATGCAAAGCCGCCGGTGATCCGTGCGCGCGTCAGGCGGTGGCCGCGGGCGATCCTCGCGAGCCTACCGAGGTCCTTCGCGTTCGCAGCATCTGCTGGGCGAAGGTAGTGGCTGAATGCGGCAGTGGCGCCGATGACGAGCACGGCGACCAAGGCAATCAGCCGAAAGCGAGAACGATATTGGGGCAAGCCTGTTCGGTGGGGAAAATGGCGCGTCGTTCCACGTCCCCCGAACAGTAGTCGTCAGCCGCCTCGGCGTCGAATAATCGTCTGCAGAATGTTACGTACGTCGTCGAGCGCGGGCTGGTCGAGTCCCTGCTTGATCCGCGCGTCGATCGCTCGGAGCGCCTGGATGTCCTCTCCAGACAGACCCGCTGTTGAATCGGCGGCGCGGATGTAGGTCGCGCCGCGCTTCGATTCGAAGAACGATGCGTCGTGCGTCTGGGCCGCGAGTTCCGCCGCACCCGCCCACTGACCGAACGCGTACGCTGACTGCAGGTTGGCGCCGAGGAGGTCGCGGAGCTCGCGTTCGGCGCGCGATGCACGGTCGATCGACTGGTTGCGACTGTCGGTCGCGAGGCGGTTTTGCACGTCGGCGTAACTCGCACCAACGAGATCCGAAAACGCGATGCCCTTGAGTGTCTGGCCAACTTCGTTGGTGAGGCGCCCAGCAAGCGCCGTGTCGCCTCGTGCCAGCGCAACCTGAATGTCGACTGATCGAACGCCGAGTTGGAATGCGCGTTTCGACTCCGTGGGGCTTCCTGCCGACGGCGTGCCGGCCGCCTCAGCGGATGGTTCGCCACCGCGCGTGGCCGCCCATCGCTGGTCCCAGCCCGGGCGCAGGCCGGCGGCGAAGCTGGCGTCGTGCGTGAGCTCACTCGCATACGCCGCGGCGTTGTCGGCCTCCCCACGGCGGACCAGGGTTGGTACAAACACGATGGCGAGCGCGGCTGCCGCGGCGACGGGCGCCAGGACCTTCCACTGCCGCCAGCGCCGCGCCTTCGAGATCGGAATCACCTGGACTTCGGGCGTCTCGGCCTGCTGCCGCAATACGCTCGCGACGAGCTCGAGCGTCTCGTCGGACTCCGCCAGCAACTTCATGGCACGAGCTCGCTCCTCCCCCGACAAACGATCGTCGATGAAGGCGGCTATGAGCTCGAGATCTGGGTTCGAGTCGTTCGAATCCATCACTACTCCACGGGTGGTTGAGGCTGCGTCCGAGACATCCTTTTCGCCGCCATGGTTAAATGGACGGACGAGTTTCTAATCTTTTTTCGATTTTGGTGAATGCCGGTCAACTCGAATCGGGGTCCTTTAGAAAATCAGCAGAAATTCCCTCCTTCTCGAGCGTCCGGCGCAGCGACGACAGCAATTGTCTAATTCGTGGATACAAACGCGGCTGCTCTATACGGAGACCGCGTGCAATGTCGGCGATCGAGAGTCCTTCGTAGTAGAGCATTCGAATGACGACGCGATCCTCGTCGGGGAGTTCTCGCAGAGCCCGCCCGAGCGCGGCCTCCGCCGCGGCGAGTTGATCGCTTCGCTCGCTGGCTAGCACGCGAGCGTCTGCGCCGTCACCCGACGGGACCTGCTCGAGGCCGTCATCTGTTTCGAACCGGCGCCCGGTCCGCCGCGGCAACTGCGCGAGTATTCTCTGAAGCTCCCGACGATCCACGGCGAAGTCGTGCTTCTGCTCCAGGATTCGACACGCTGCATCAAAGGTGCAGCCGTCTCGATAGACGAGGGTCTCGAGCAGCAGAGCGACAGGGCCGAGTCGTCGCGCCTGCGTGGACGGTGTCCATTTGCCCCAAACATGTCTCCGGTTGTCCAGGAAGCGTTTGTTCATCACCACGGTCAGATATGTGGTGAAGCTGCTCTTTCCCTGGAATTTCCGGATGACTGCGTAGTTGTCCTCACACAGCCGCAGCCGAATGTCCGACGCGAAGTCTTCGGCATCGTGCTGTCCGACGCCATTCCGCCGACAGATCGATTGCGCGATCTGCCCGATGACTGGCAGGTGTTGTCGAAAAACTTCTTCTGCGTCCATGCGGTTGCGACGGTGGTGAAGAACGCGCCCTCGGCCGCCGATTTAGACGCTTGGACCGGTTGCGAGAGCGGCCGGCAGGTGGGAGTGCCGCCCCGAGAATGCGTGTTGTACGAGGGCCACGACGACAAACAACCGGGCCCTCTGGTCGTGATTTACAGTAATAGATCGCGCGGAACCGAGCCTCGGTAGCATTCGGTTCTCGGGGCGCCCCGGCTGTGAGAAAGATCACGTTTGGGCGCCCCGCAAAACCGCAGGCCGGTCAGGGGCGTCGCGGAGCCTTCGCGCGCGTCGCGCTGCTACCCGACCCGGAGGTCAGTTGATCGAGGATCCCCGTGATGTTGAGTTTCCCGTACCCCCAGTCGTTCGAGGGGACCGCGCCAGTGTTGGCGTCGACCGTCGCGGTGCTGCGAATCAGCGTTCTGGCCTGATCCGACGTGAGCGTGGGCCTGGCCTGTAGCATCAGCGCTACCGTGCCCAGCACGATTGGCGACGCACCGCTCGTTGCGCCCTGACGACCGTAGAAACCATTGCCACCCTGCACCAGGTTCCCGCGAAGCGTGCCCCAGTACGAGTTCGTGCCAAACGCGGCGAACACGTTCTGGCCCGGCGCCACGATGTCCATGCCGATGCGCCCGTCGCGCGTCGGGCCGCCAGACGACCCAGTCCAGAGTTTGCCTGGAACGTCGCCCGTCAGCGTGCGCGGAATGTTGTCGATATCAGTATACGTATTCGTGTTTACTGATGCTCCCACAGTGATCACCGACTTCGTCGATGACTGGTCGGTGAGCCTGCCGGGAACGACATGATCCTTGAAGGTCGTGTAACCATAAGCGTCGGCGTACAGATCGAACTTGCCCGTTCCCGCCGAGAGACCCTGGATCGTCACTCGGCCTGACGATGCGTGGCCGGCGATCGAGATGCTCACGAACCGGTCACCACCGGTGGACGTCACCGGGAAGAACTCGGTGCCCGGAACGTATTGCGCGAAGAAGATGCCGTTCGTATTCGTGCTCGCGCCGGGGGCGATCGGTCCGATGGTGGTGCCGTCGTCGAACGCGATCGTCACCTGCGCCAACTGCGCTCCGCTGTACCACATCGCGAGTTGGCTGTTCGTCGTCACCGTGCGCGTGAAGTTGATCGTCACCGGTGTATTGGTGTACGTGCCGCCAGCGTGATTGGCGATATCGCCTTCATCGCCCGACGGACTGACGAAAATCCGTCCCGGCTTGTTGCCGTAGAGCTGATCGATCTTGCGACTCAACACCGATGTGCCGTCCGTCGGTCCCCACAGCAGCACGCCGGAGTTGATCAACACTGCGGCGGGTTTGCCGAGTGCGGTGAGCTTGGTCTCGAGCCAGTCGAGGGCCTGCGAGTAGCAGGCGACGAAGCCCGCCTCGGCGGCCTGCGTGCCATGCGCCGGAGCGCCGTCGGAGGTGACCTTGGCGATGATGAGATCAGCTTCGGGCGCCACGCCGGCGAATCGGCCACTCGCGGCAGCGCGTCCATTTCCCGCCGCAATTCCCGCCGTCACCGTTCCATGCCCCACCGCGTCGAGCTCGGCGAGCGGGGCGCCGCCATTCAATGCCGCGTTGATCTGCGCTTCGGAGTATTCAATCGGCGTCGGATTGTTTGCCGCGCATTGGCTCTGTCCGCTCATGTCGAGCATGGCTTTGATGCGCGTGGTGCCGTCTGGATTGATGAAATCAGGATGCTGCCACTGAATGCCGCGATCCAGAATCGCGATGACGACTCCCTTGCCCGTGAGCCCCTTGTAGGCCGGGTTCGGCCATGGGTTGACGTTCGCGAGGACTTGAGTAATCGTGAAAGTCTGTGCGGCGGTCGTGCCGCCGGCTGTCGTCACCGTCACGTTGCGAGCGCCCAGCGTTGCTGACGTCGCGATGGCGAAGCTCGTCGTCAGCGAGGTGGGGCTGGCCACCGTGATTGTCCCGACGGTGACACCCGTGCCGGACACGGAAACGGTCGTCGCGCCGGTGATGAAGTTCGCGCCGGTGAGTGTCACGTTCACCGTTGTCCCGGCAACGGCCGTCGCGGGATTGATGCTGGCGAGCACTGGCGTCGGCGTGCCCGGGTTCACTGTAAACGCCTGTGCGCCGCTCGTGCCGTTGGTGGTCGCCACCGTGACGTTGCGCGCCCCCGTCGTGGCGGTGGCGTCGATTGCGAAACTCGCGGTCAGCGAGGTCGTGCTCGACGCGACGACGTTGTTCACCGTAACGCCGGAGCCGGAGACGGAGACACTCGTTCCTCCGACGACGAAGTTCGCGCCCGACAGCGTCACGTTCGTCGTGGCACCGGTGAGTCCGGCGGCAGGCGAGATGCCGCTCAGCGTCGGCGCCGGCGTGGGCTGCGGCGTGACCGGCGAGTTGTTGGTGGGTGTCGACCCGCCGGAACCGCCGCAGCCGACGATGAGCGTTGCCAAGACGGCAAGCGCGCTCCCACGAAGGACGTGAGAACGCGCGCGAAAACAGTCGCTCGTTGGCCAAAATATCTGCGACTGAGCGGGAATCGCAGAACCGATCGTAGAAGCCACGTCGCCTCCCGTACCTGGTGTCTGATGTCGTTCGATTGTAGGTGCGGCGAGAACGTGCGGCGTCCTGGACCATTCGGCAAGGCGGCGCCCGATTAGCCGAACGTCCTATGGCGAGCGCGACGATCATCTGTAGCGTCAGTACCATGAAAATCGTTGTCATCGGAGGCACTGGTCTGATTGGCACGAAGACTGTCGCCCTCCTGCGCAAAGCCGGTCATGAAGTCGTCGCCGCGTCGCCGAACACTGGCGTGAATACGCTTACCGGCGAAGGCCTCAAAGAGGCGATGGCCGGGACCGACGTCGTGATCGACCTCTCGAACTCGCCCTCGTTCGAGGCGCAGGCGGTGCTCGAGTTTTTCCAGACCTCGGGGCGCAACCTGTTCGCGGCGGAAACCGCCGCCGGCGTGCGGCATCACGTTGCGCTATCGATCGTCGGGATCGACCGCACGGCGGACAACGGCTACTTCCGCGCGAAGGTCGCGCAGGAGAAGCTGATTGAGAGTTCTAGTATTCCCTACACCATCATCCGTTCGACACAGTTTCTTGAATTCATCGGACCCATCGCCGATTCGGGGGCGAATGGAAACGTGATTCGGATATCGCCAGGGTTCTTCCAGCCCATCGCGGCCGACGACGTTGCCGCAATCGTCGCCGACGTTGCAGCCTCGTCGCCTCGCAACGGGATCGTCGAGATCGCTGGGCCGGAGCGAGCGCCCTTCAACGAGATGGTCGCTCGGTATCTGAAGGCGGTCGGCGATCGGCGGGAAGTTGTGAGCGACGCCGGCGCTCGATACTTCGGGGGGCTCGTCGAGGAGAAGTCGCTGGTGCCGCTGGGCGACGCGCGGCTCGGCCGCATCGGCTTCGATGATTGGCTCAAGCGCGTCAAGGCTTCAGGTCGATCGCCTTGAGTTTTTTCCTGGCCGTCCCGTAGTTGCCGAGGTGAAAAACCCCGGCCCCGATCGGTGAGAAGGTAAACTCCGCGAATGGCTCGGCGAGCATTGCCTTCAGGTATTCCTGCGTGGCGACGCCAATGGTGACGTGCGGATTGAAATGTTCGCCAGACGCGTTCGGAACGAACGTGGTGACGTAGTCGATCGTCGGCTGATTGATGTCGGGATCTTGTGGCGTCGTGACGAACGCGGCGGCAGTGCCGGCTTGTACCGTGAATGGGGCGACCGCATCGATCAGTTCCTGCTGCAGCTTGCGTAGGTTCGCCGTCGGCTCGACAACAATGCCGGCCAAGCCGATGTCTTTGTCTGGAATGAAATAGTATTTGATCGCCTTCAACTTCCACGACGTCACCTTCTCATCGACCAGAACCTTCCCGGCGGCGGCGTACACTTTCGCGAGGTCGGCCGTGCGGACGTAGCGCTGCAACATCGTGATGTGCGGGTGGTGCGTTGCGTCGAGGGCAAAGCCTTTGGGGAAGACTTTGAGCAGCCGAGCGTTGGCTGCCTTCGCGTGCTCGATCATCGCCGGGCCAGGTTCCAGCCCGATGTCGATCGCCGTGACCGCGTCGAGCTTGATAGGACGCGTTGCGCTACGCGTTGGAGCAGTTGCCGCTGGGAGCGCCAACGCCCCGGCAATGATGAGGCGTGTGAGAATTGGCATGCGTGATCTCTTGGAGGTGGCTCGAGAGCCGTCGGCTTGCGATTGCCGCCAGCGAGACTCGTGCCCCTGATCGCGCCTAGCCACACCCCCTGCCCAACCGGATGCGATCGCACGCAAGCGTTGCCGCGCCTGGTGCAGACGCTCCGACAACTCGTACGCTCATCTCACGCGCAGCCCTACACTGATCGGAACAAACTGAAGCGGAAGCCCGCCGACGCGCTGATAGCGAGCCTCCGCAAAGATCATTGCGCGCGCGAGCGGCGCTTCGAGCCCGAGCCCGGCCTCCACACCATTCGCCCGAGTCGTGACGCCTGACGAGTGCGGCGCCGTCGACCCGGCGCGTGCGGGCAACGACACACGTTGCTGCAGCCAATAGCTACCGACCGTCGCCAGTCCGTACGGGCGAATGCCGGTTTGCCACTGCGGCACCCGGATCGCAAGACTCACCGTTCCGGAGAACAGCCCCGTGGTCGAGCGGCCATCGCCCATGAATGTTGCCGCGGAATCGGTAAGTGAGAACGTATAGCTCCCGAGCTGCTGATAGCCTGCATTCAGGCGCACCGCTACCCAAGACACTGGCGATTCTAGCTGAGCAAGTCCCGCGAGTTGATAGCCACTCTTGTACACGTAGCCCGTGTTACCGGCGGGAGTGCTCCGCCCGACCGTAATCCCAAACGAACGACTTGAGGGGACGTCTTGAGCCGCCGCGGCGGAGGCGATTGTGGTCACGAGAAGAACGCGGACCAAGGCGAATCGTGTGACAGGCACGGTAGGGCCTCGTGAGTTCGATGTGCGGTGCTCGGCCGGAGTCAGCGTCGCGTACCGGCGGATGCCCATAATTTGAATAAGAGCTTCCACCGACCGCGAACGCAACTGGGCGGCAAGACCGGTTGTACGACTCCTTCTTGCGTGCCAAGTAGAATTCACGCATGATCGAATACTATTGACTCAGAATCGGCCATAGAGAATGCTCGGATCTCGTCGCACCGTCGGATTGGGCATCCTGCTCCTGCTCGCGTTTGCCGCTCCTCGGATCGAGGCGCAGACCGATTCGGTCGCAAAATGTGTGATGTTCTACCGCCCCGACCGCTTCGGGTTGAAGTCCACGGCTCGTGAGCTCGTCTTGATCGATTCCGTGCGGAGGCTCGAGGGTGAGGCCGCAGCGATGTTCATCGCTGCGCCGACCATGGTCGGCTTCCGGTCGAGCGACCCCCGGGTGAAGAGCATCTATGAGGAGCTGGAACGAATTCGGTGCGCCCGACTCGATTCGCTGAGCCGCGCGGTAGACACCACGTCGCCCAACGGGGCGTTGCTCGTCGGGCCGGCGACCGTGGCCCTCGTGGACGACCTTGGCGATCGCGCCGCCGTCGCTGTCTTGCTGCGCCGATCCCACGATACGCCGGCGGACGTCATTCTTCTTCCGGCCAATCGCGCAACGGTCGGCGCGCTACTCGGCGCCATTCACACGCTAGCGACACAGCGAAAGCTCGACGGCGAAACATCAAAGCGTGATGTGAGAATTGTCATCACCGAAGAGCGCAATCCGGCCCCGTGGGAGCCGACCTATGCGCCGGCTGCGCTGTACGACCTCGAGGCGCTAGCCAGCAAACCGTACGTCAACCTTGCAGGCGTCGGGCGCGTGCGGCTGACAGAAATCATGGTGTCGCATCGCTGACGGAGCTTGCCGGCGGCAGCGCTAACAATGAACAACGGCGCCCATTTCTGGGCGCCGTTGCTTCGTACAAGACTTCTTCTCAGTGGAGGCGCCGGCGATTGAACTGGATGCTCTATCCGATTGCGAAACAACACTGTAGCCTTTTATCTGCGGCCTCAGCGCCGGACGATACCCCCAGTGGTACCCCCAATCGTTCGAGGACCGCCTCAAGTCGCCCAGCCAAGTCTTTTTAGGTCTTCGATCAGCCACTCGTAGACCTTCTTGGTGACAGCGTTCGCGTGCAAATAGTCGCTGACGACGCTGCTTGACATGCGCGCCGTTAGCCAGCCGGCGACAGACGGGCGTAAAACCGGAATGGTGGATGCAGCCTTCTCGACGTCGCGTCGAAGCTCAGATAGCGAACCTGTGCCCGGAGCACCAACTGACATCGCGAAAACCGTGTCAGAGCCCGTAGGCAGTGGTTCAATAAGTAACTCACGCAGCGGCCAGCGATGATGTGTCTTATCGGTTGGTATCACGCAAATCCGAAATCTGGCTGGTAAAAGCTGATAGTGTGCGAGGCGAGTCAGGAATGGCTCAAACCACCGTTGAACGAGCTTCGAGTAGGCAATGACGGTTTGTTGATAGACGCACGCAATCAGCCGAGCGAGTTGTTCTGGACTATACCCGGACCAAATCCATGGGTCGATGTCCGAGTCGCAATCCGGCAGCGGGCGTCCCAACGTCCATTGATCGACCCCCGACCGCCGCAGCGCATTCAGGTGTTGTTGCAATGCGAGAACATCGTGATCTCTCCCGCCGCCCGAGAACATCACGCGTTGGCCGTGGCTTCCACGGAGAAGCCGTTCCACCTTGCTTTCAACCTGGGATAGGTCAATTGAATGCAAGCTGTGCAAGCCTCGATTGATGATCGCGCAGGCTGCAGACCAGTGCGCCTCGTTGACTAGGGTTTCATCATCAACGGTAAGACTCTGATACTTGACGATCTGCTGGAGTCCGGACACCAGGTCGTCGAGGGACCACCGCCAGTTCCAGCCTTGACTTCCTCCGGGACGAGCTCCGCGATTGCCGAACCACATATAAGAATTCGCGAACATGTGCCCCTCAGGCGGCAACTCCACAACGGCCTCAAGCTGCTCGTACCCACGATACCAAGCTGTCGACAGCCAGGCCCCATCGCTCTGAGCGCCAAGCGTTGGTAGACCGCCATTCGGCCGCATCCGGCCGACTCGCTCAGCAATCGGACCAATACCGCTAATCCAGGCTTGTTTCGCCAGAATGATTCGGGCGCCTGCCTCAAGCGCTGGTGGCGCGGGAACCGCCTCGGACAGCCCCCATTCCGGCAAGCCACCACGAACGATTTGAGCCGCAAAGCCAGGATCTCTTCTAGCGACCGGCTCGAGCAATTCGTCTATACGGGTGCCGTCCAGCAAGGTTAACGCGATGGTCAGCGGATAGAGCCATCGGTCCAAGTGCTGTGAATCGATCAATTCCTCGATCGTCGGGTTGCCGCGAGCTATCGCCAGCGCGCCGAACCACTGGCTGATGATCGGGAGCGGGAATGAATACCCGCCTTCGTCCAGAACAACGAGGCCTGAGGTGATGAGAGGCTCGAGCAGTCGCGACGCTTTGAGTCGCGCGGCGGTGACCGTGGGTGTACCGCCGATCACGCGTCTCGCTAGTTCCTCCAAGGCATCGTATGCAGCCTCGGACGGTACGCGACTCGACTCAATTGCCCGGTTGACGAGGAAGTACAAAAGATCGCCCTGCGATTTTGGGACTCCATCGTGAGAGGTCTTGAGATACAAGCCAGCCAGGATGGAAAAGAGTGGGCGACGCACAGCCTCGCTCACCTCTTTTGGCCAGTGGTGCCACGTGGGCACGTTCAGCCGACCATCGGCGAATCGATTCACTAGCGTCTGAGCGTCTCGGTCCGACAAGGGATTGATTCGTCGTTTCGCCACTCCGCGAATTTCCCGAAGAGGGCGACTGGTCAAAACCAGCCGCGAGTTCGGCCAGCTGCCGGCGAGTATCTGCGCGTCGCTCGCGACGCGATCGGCAGCGCTTGGGTCGACTTCATCAAGCCCATCAACGACTACGAACGCGCCTACCAGTCGGGCGTCCCCTAAGCCGGTCGCTAGCTCAAGAATGGCACGCTCAAGGCCCCCGGCGGCCGTCGATGCTTTCAACCACACGGGCGTGATCGAATCTCCGTTAACAATCACTGATCGGAGCTTCGACTGAAACATCCTTTCGCCTGCGAGAGACTTACCGGAACCGAAGTCGCCTTCCAGTAGGACCACCGGATTGGCGGCGTCCGGGTACCACGTTGAATCTGGAGCGCCGATCGTTTCGTCCGAGGCGAGACGCTCAGCCAGTGCGCCGTCGACCCCCAGCGCCGTCCACCGGACCTTGCAACGCAAGATTGACTGTTGCAGCAGGGTCTCGAGCCGACTGCGGCGCGTTGCTCCCGCCTGCCCTCGAAATGCGCGAACGAATTCGTCCGTTATGGTTCGGTGAATTTCCCAGCGAAGTTCGTCGGGCGATGCGACTTTCTTGTAGCGCGCCAAGCTACCCAACCGCGAAAGAATCTCTTTCGACGAGTCTTCGAGAGGACCCGGCAAAACATAGATCCAAATGCGCTTGCGTTGGGCGACAGCTTCGGCAATCTCGTCAGCAACGGGAGGCGTAGTTTCATTCGCGAGTAGTAACACGACGGCGTCAGCATCTTTCGCCCGGCGCAGATACCCGTTTACCGTCGACTCGGCGCTCGCCGCAGATGCCTCGAACCCCCATGCGGAGATGCCTGGTATGGCCGACAGCGCCAGAATGGCCGCGCTGCGATACGGCAATACGTCATCGCGCATGATGCTGCTCAAGAATACTTCTAGCGGGCGTTCCACCGAGTTGGATGCCAACGATGGCTCGCTCGTGTTCACTGGCAGCACACCTTCGTTCTTTGTCGCCGGATTGGTCATCGAGTTGCCGGTAACATCGGTCTCGCTACGATTGGTCAACCGTTGCTGCAATGCCTTCTGCTGAACTCGGCAGATCGTCGTCGTCCACCGCCTGGTCCCGTTTAATGCTGCGGTCGAGGAGTTCGTAGAGGAGGGCACGCCTTGCCAGCGCATCTGCCTCCGTCGCGTCAAAACGGTCGATCGCATCAGGATTTTGGGAAAGCAAGCTTGCCCACAATCGATCTTCGAGAACTTTGCGTTGGCGCTCGCTCTCTGCAACTTGGCGCTCCTCAATGAAATCATTCCCGAGCCTCGCTCGGAGACGCCCAGCAATTCCCTCCTCGGCAGCGTCCACGAAGCGGTCCGCGACGGCGACCCATTCCTTCAGGTCGGAGAGCTTGAGCCCATGCTGCCAGATTCTCTCTGCTACCCCTCGATGACGGTCAACGAATTCATGTGAGAAGCGCGCTGCGTTATGAACACGGAGGTGCCGATAGCCCCACATTGACTCGAGTTCTGCAATGTCTTGCGCAACGAATTTACCAAGGCCAGCCCCGGCCAACGAACGTCCCCATTTCGACGGACCGCCGTTGCCGATGAAGTTGCGTGCCCAGTTATTACAGAACGTCCAAACCGCATCGCCATCGTCTGAGGCTCGTCGAACGGCGTCATAGTCCCAAGACTGTGTCGATTCTCTGCCGCGAATAAACTCGCTGTCATAGACGGCGAGAAAGGTCAGCGCGTCCTGAAGGTAGATCTCAACTGCGGCTACACGCATTGCGACCTGCCAAGACAGCATGAGATCCGTGACGTTGATGCGCCACGACGCTGAGAACGCACCGTCGATCTGCTTGAGTCGGTGCTCGAATGCCGCTCTGTCCTCGATCGCGGGGACCGTCAGCGAAACTAGATCGCCGATCGGGAAGACGAGCGCCAGCAAGGCGTCCATGCCGCGAGCGTTTGCTTTATAACGTTCGTAAGCTTGGGTTCCCCAGTCTGGGTGAAAGATTGGACCCGACCGGGCTTCCTTCGGCAAATCGATTTGACGCTCTGTCATTGGGAGCAGCCGTAAGGATCTGATTCGAGCGCGTCTGAGGGTAAGCTTCGCTTCAACTCAACGTGAATTCGCGCAGAATTGCAGCAGCTGCCTTTGCATTGCCGCTATCGTGGTACCAAAGGTGTTTCAGGCTATCGCGCGCCGCCAGCGCCGCATTGACATCAAGGACTCCAGTTATGTGGCGCACAAGCATCTTTTCGCCAGCTTTGGTAGCGGACGAGCCATTGTTAGGATATTCCTACGGAAGCAACGGCGCCAATCGGCCAGTGGCCCTCAAACCGATGCAATGATGGACATACTCGATGTTGGTCGGGAATTGGAGTGGTATTCTCGGGAACTCATCCCGAGGGACGCCCTTTCCAGAGCGTCGAAGGCAAGGAAAGCTGTCGCCGACGTCGCCGCTCTCGAGCCAGATCAGATCGTGAGGCCCGATCTCGGCAACCTCTCGTTTGAGACCATTCGTATGCGGGCCGTCGAAGCTATCCGAATTTCGAGAGAGGCCACGGCGCTGTCGATGGAGGTGCTGTCCTACTCACTTGCCGAGGCACTCGACAAGGCTGCTGAACGCTTCATCGAGACCATTGAGGGTGTTCGGTCGTTCTCCTTGACCGATTCGAATATTGCCAACGTTGCCAATCGAGAACGTGACCGTAGAGCTACTGAATTCGGCGAGGCCAGCGTTGCATACATCGACGCGCTTACCGGGGCGCTTGGGTATGTGGCGGCGCGGATTCTAAGTTCGCTGCAAGCAAAGGACACCGACGCGGCACTCCGTCAGATTGACGTTGCCGCGCAAAAGGCTGACGATGCTGTCAAACGAATAGACGACCTTGTGAAAGCGAGCGTCGAACTGACCCGCCTTTACGCGGTCGATTCAAACGCTCGGTATTTTGCCGCGCAGGCGCGAGAGCATCATCGATGGTCACTGGCTTGGCTTGCAGCGACCACCCTGACGGGCGCCGGCACTGTTCTGTGGGGTTTCAAGAGCTATTCGGAAGCCGTCCGGCGTTTCGACGCCGCGACGTTCGAGGCAGTGGTGCCTGCGACCCAGTACCTCGTGCAACTCGCTGTTGCGAAGCTGCTCGTGTTTTCGCTGCTATTGGGAGCGACCGTTTGGTGTGCCAGAACCTATCGTGCGCATCGACACAACTACGTCGTGAATCGGCATCGACAGAACGCCCTCGCCAGTTTTGAAGCGTTCGTCAGCTCCACCGAAGACGTTCAAGTAAAGAACGCGGTCTTGGTGCAGGCTACCGCAAGCGTCTTCGCGCCGCAGCACTCCGGGTACAGTTCTCAGGATGGCGACGGTGGTGCTCCACAGCTCATTGAGCTTATTCGGACAGTCGCATCGCCGACGAAGTAAAGAAGCGAAGCGTCGTTGTGCCTCAAATATCGCCCAGCCAGGGCAAGTTACCTGCGAGATCAGTTGCCTCAGTATACCAAGAGACTGGGAGAGCGCCTCGGCGGGGACGGGTAAGGGTGTATTGTGCCTCAGGCGCGGTGTGCGCTCGATCGGCGTCGTTGGAGCGTTTGAGCAAAAGGCATTCGCGCGTGACGCCAGCTTTAACGAACGCTCGAAGCTCGGACTGACTGAACTCCGCATAGGACCGTTCCACGCCATCGGTCTCGAGTGAATCGAGAAGCGGCGCGATAACGCGACCAAACGCCAGGAGCGCACGCGCTCGGTAGTGGCGTCGGGTCACAGCTCGAAAGAGGGGCTTCCACTCCGCCGGAAAATCGTTCTGTAACCGGCGAAGCAGAGCGTAAGATTCCCGTAGGCGCCTCTGATCTTCAGCGCCGAGCGGATCGGCGGCCCGACCGCCCTCGAGCGCGCCGAGGCCAAGCTGGGCCGCTATGGCTGCACTCTCGACCCACGCGTCAAAGCGATCGAGCCGTTGCCGGGCCTGGCCGTCGATCAGCTTAGACTCGACCTCCGCTGAGCGCCGACCGGCTAGTTCGCGCAACGCCTGGACATTGTCCGTGCGAAGTGAGCGCTGCCCTCCTGCGGTTATCCGACGCAATAGCGCTCTGGATATGTGGGTGTCGCGGGACGCCCGCGCGAGACTGCCACCAAACCGAGACTTGATTACGTCGGTTAGGAGTCCCGCCAGACCTGCACGGTCGCCAATGGTGATGTTGCGCCCGCGGGCGTACCGCTTCGGCCTGGCCATTTCCGGTCGAAAATCACGTGTCTTTTTGGCCATGTACAATCCTACAAACATTTCAGTGAGGTTCAACCACAGACAACGGTGACTAGCAATGACTCATACGATGCTGAGACTTCCCGCCGTTCGCGCCAAAACGGGGCTCTCGCGCAGTACTATCTACCTCCGGGTGGCCGACCGGACATTTCCCCAACCGGTGAAGATCGGCGGGCGAGCTGTCGCTTGGCTTGAAGCCGAAGTGGAGGAGTGGCTTCAGCGAAAGATTGACGCCCGACGCGACGAGAAACCCCGTCGGGGTCTCTAGGCTCGACGAGGCTGAGCGCCGTGACGCGACACCGTCCGAACTACCGTCTCGTCAAGACTCATCGCAACTACACCGTCGATGAGGCGGCCAAGCTGTTTGGCATCCATCGCAACACGGTGCGTGAGTGGATCAGGCAGGGGCTTCCGACGTGTGATGATCGTCGCCCGACTCTGATTCTTGGCCCACACCTTTTCGAGTTCCTCCGAGCGCGTCGGCGACGGAACAAGCGCACGTGTGGCCCCGGGCAGCTGTACTGCTTTCGATGTCGCGAGCCGCGGGAGGCCGCTGGTCACTTCGCCGAATACACGCCCACAACCTCAACGTTGGGGAATCTCTCAGCCGTTTGCTCGGTGTGCGACACGATGATGAATCGTCGAATCAACCCGGCCAAACTTGACGAGATCCGAGCGATTTTGGACGTAAGCGTTTCGGTAGGGCGATCACACTTAGCCGAGATACAGCAACCCTGCGTAAACAGTGACTTCCAGCCAGTGGCCACGGATGGCGCGAATGCACAACCCGGATAACGAGCGAATCAAGCGGCGATACCTGACGTTCTTGAAGGAAGCACGACGGCAAAGCGAGCCGACTGTCGACGCGGTTGCCAAGTCTCTTTCGCGATTCGAGGAAGACACCGGGTATCGTGATTTCCGAACGTTCCGCAGTGAGCAGGCCATCGCATTCAAGAAGCGGCTGGCAGCGAGGGATAGCAAAGTTGCCGGCAAGAAATTGAGCAAGGCAACGCTGCATTCAACCGCCACTCACCTTAAGTCATTCTTTCAATGGCTCTCACAACAACCCCGCTACAAGTCGGCCGTTAGCTTCACCGACGCCGAGTACTTCAACCTCAGTGAGAATGAGACGCGTGTGGCGACCGCTCGCCGGGACGCCAAGGTTCCTACTCTTGAGCAGGTTCAGCACGTCATCGAATGCATGCCTGCCGGCACCGACATCGAACGGCGAAATCGTGCGATCGTCGCGTTTATTCTGCTGACCGGGGCTAGAGACCGCGCTGTCGTTTCGTTCAAGCTGAAACACGTAGACCTCGCGGCAGGAGTCGTCTACCAAGACGCGCGCGAAGTCCTGACGAAGAACCGCAAGACGTTCGACACGTTCTTTTTCCCAGTGGGGCCCGGGGCGCTCCAAGTTTTCTCAGACTACGTTGAGTTGCTACGCGTCGAAAAGCTCTGGGGAAATGACGACCCGCTGTTTCCAGCGACCGACGTGCGCCCTGATGCCTCTCAGCGTTTTGCCGCGGCAGGCTTGACGCGCAAGCACTGGACGAATGCGACGCCTATTCGCGTGATATTCCGCGATGCCTTCAAGAAGGCTGGGCTTCCCTATTTCAACCCTCACAGTGTTCGAAACACTCTGGCGCTTTTTGGCCAGGTTGTTTGCCAGACGCCCGAGCAGTTCAAGGCGTGGAGTCAGAACCTCGGTCATGAACAAGTCCTGACGACCTTCCGAAGCTACGGCCACGTGGAGACCAGGCGCCAAGGAGAGATCCTTCGTCGCCTTGGATCTCCCGAACTCGCCGGACCTCTTCCGCTCGACGATCGCACCGTTGAGGAATTCGCCCGGATGGTCGGCGACCGGATAGGGCAACGGTTTACGGCCAGGCCGCATGAAGGAATCCGCGCCGAGTAGCGCCCTAGTCTAGCCTGGAATTGGAGGAGCGCTCGCCTAGGTGCGACCAATCTTCGACGCGCTCCGAACGTTGGAAATGATACATCGACGGAACGTGCGCCCAATCCTGTGGGACGTCGCGAGTTGCCCCAATCACATTCCTGATGTCACCGACTCCGCGCTAAGTCAGACGCGCATCGACTTGCTGCCACAGATTGGGCGCCGTAGTACTTGCGAGAACTCGAACACCTCGTAAGGTATTCCTCATGACCAGAATCCTCTTGCGGCGCACCGCGCTCGCCCTCTCGACCCTGCTCGGGCTCGCCTGCTCGAGCGATCGCGTCGGCACGCCCGTTGCCAGCGCCACGTCGCTCGGCGTTCCTTTGGGCTGGCAGTCGTTTCCAGTCGCCGGATACTGGGTCGGACTCGACTACAGTCGCCCTCACGGGGGTCGCGCGGCCGCATACCTCACCGGCGTAGGCAGCAGCTCCACGGTGCCGCTATTTCAGGAATTTGCCCCGGACGCGTATCGGGGCAAGCGGGTGCGTTGGTCGGCGTGGGTTCAGCAGGTTGACATCTCGGGTAGCGGCGGCGCGTTGATCATGACCATTGAATGCCCCGGGCGGTATCTCGCGTATGACGGCATGGAGTCGCGCCGCCTCGTTGGCACCGCCGATTGGCACCAGGTATCCGTCGTCCTCGACGTGCCGGCAAACGCCGTGGGCATTTACGCCGGTGCCACGTTGACCGGCAAGGGAACGCTCCTGATCGACGACGTGCGCCTCGACATCGTCGGAAGCGACGTCGCGTCGACGAACACGCTCACGACTCCCGAAAGCACCGGCCAGGACTCGGCCGCAATCGCCGATAAGTATGCGCGCGGTGGGGTCGCTCCGGGCAATCTCGACTTCGAGGGCTTTTCTCCGCCCGCTCAGAGCGTCGTCGACTGGCTGTCCACGGCCAGCTCGACGCTCACGGCCACTGATCCTACTGCGTCGCTCGCGGATCTCGCTCCGCTCAAACAAATGGTTGGTGGCGCGCACGTCGTCGGATTGGGTGAGGGAACGCACGGCACGCGTGAGTTTTTTCAGATGAAGCACCGGATTCTGGAAACGCTCGTGCGCGACATGGGATTCACCGTTTTCGCGATCGAGGCCACGACGCCTGAAGCGAACGACATGAATCGCTACGTCCTCACCGGAGAGGGCGATCCGCACGTCCTGCTGTCGCGCCTCTACTTCTGGACGTGGAACACCCAGGAGGTGTTCGACATGATCCAGTGGATGCGCGCATGGAATGCCATGGCTCCCGCGGCGCAGCGCGTGCAGTTCCTCGGCTTCGACATGCAGTCCCCCGGGCAGGCGATGGACAGTGTGCAGTCGTTCGCAACGCGTGTGCATCGCGCCGACAGCGCGTATGTCGCCACGCGCTTCAACTGCATGAATCCTTACCGGAACCACGCTCAACGTCTCGACGGCTTGCCGGTTGGTTTCTATACCGGGACCACGGCCGATGATCGGGCCTTGTGCGCGCAGGGACTGCAGGAAGTCTATGATCTCATCTCGGCCGATGTGCGGACGTATCCGACCGCCGCGCCCGCCGACACGTTTCAACTTCGGTTGCACGACGCGCGGTTGGTCCAGCAGTTCGAGCATCTGATCGCCGTTCAGGGCGACAGCTACGGCGCTCGCCGCGATCGCGCCATGGCCGAAAACGTCGACTGGATTCGCGGGCAGGTGGGCCAGAACACCAAGATCGTCCTGTGGGCGCACGATGACCACATCAACAAGGTCGACGGGGCGATGGGCGGCTACCTGCGCGACGCCTACGGCAGCGACTACGTCAATCTCGGCTTCCTGTTTGCCGACGGAGGTTTCAATGCGAAGGGCCTCGTCGGTGGCGAGTTGAAGGCGTGGCGCACTTCTCTCGTGCCCTCGAACTCGATCGAGGCCGCCTTTGCCGGAACGAACAAATCGGCGGCGCTCTTCGACGCGCGTCGCATCGCGTCCGGCGGCTCCGCCGCGGCGCCGTTGGCCGGGCCGCTGTCGATGCGATCGATCGGCTCGGCGTTCGATCCCAGCGTCGACGCGGGATATTTTCGGCCGATGACGCTTCCCGCCACCTTCGATTTGCTCGTGTTTCTGAAGACGACGTCGGCAAGCACGCTCCTGCCATTCGTCTACTAGCCGCTATAGCGCGCGAGAATCAGGCTTCTGCGTGGGGGCGGCATGCCGACCGTATCGCTGACCGCAGCGAAGGCGGCCAGCTGCCACGATCGGCAGGCCAACTACGCCGCCCCGGTTCGAAACGCCAGAATCCTTGGATCGCTCGGAAGCGGTTGCAGTTGGGAATCCCACCATTCCATAAGCCGCTTTCGCTCGACGATCCGCTCGCCGCGATCGTAGGCGCGCGCCACCGCCGTGTCGTGGATGTGATCGAGCGTAAGCTCGACGACGTCGCGCGAAAACTCGGCGTCACGAGCGAGCGTCGAAAACGCCGCGCGCCACCCGTGCAGCGAATGTTTCTTGGCCAGGCCAAGCGTCACCCGATAGACCTTTTCGAGCGATTCGCGGGTGATGTGCGCGCGCCCAGTCGGCGACGGGAAAACGTACCCTACGCATCCGATTCGCGACTTCCACACTCTCAGCTCCGCGGCGATCGTCGGTCCCAAAAGTACCCGGTGATCGTGTTCGCGCTGGCGGACCTTCATTTTCGCCCGCGGGATGGTCCATGATGGCGCGTCTGAATCGAGATCGAACTCGCTCCATTGTGCCTCCACGACGTTTCCAATTCGCGTGGCAGTGAAGGCGCAGAGCCTATGAGCGAGGCGCACCGAGGGGGACAGCGCCGCCAGCTCAGCGCGTCGTAGCACATCGCGGAGACTCTCAACGTCCAGGAGCGCCGGGCGGCGGCCGACGGTGCGCCGGCGCGGGAGGATCTCACGAACGGGCAATGCTGGGTTATCTCGACAGAGACCGCGGCCCTGTGCAAAGCGAAATACCCCGCCAATGTGCTGGAGGATTTTGCCGGCCGTGTCGCGGACATCGCGCTTCATGATTCCTTCGATGACTGCGGCGACCATAGCGGGGGTGATCTCGGCGACCGGCAACCGCCCGATTAGCGGAAACACGTCGCGCTCGAGGGCGCGACGCGACTTGTCGTAATGGATGTCTGTCCAGTCTCGCTTCTGCTTGTCGAGCCACTCGTCGGCGACCGCGCCAAAGGTCGCGTCCGACGCCGCCGAGGCTTCCACCCGCCCTACTTGCCGCGCTTTGACCGGGTCGCGCCCGACTCGAATGAGGGCCTTGGCCTCGTCGCGGGCGTTGCGTGCGGCCTCCAAGGAGACTGCGGGATAAGGACCGATGGAATACAGGCCCTCTTTGCCGCCGAGTCGGTACTTGAGGCGCCAGACAGGAGTGCCGGCCGGCGTCACGGTGACGTACAGCCCGCCACCGTCCGCCAGCTTTCCCTTGGCGGCAGTTCCCTTCTGGGCTTGGCTGACAAAGGCGCGAACGGCTCGGTCGCTCAGCTTATTGGTCGCTTTTGCCCGGCTGTCGATACCCCCAACCATCGGAAGCCTCACAGGTTCGCTTTTTAAACGATACCCCTTACGATACCCCCAACTCTATTGGATGTCTCAGGAAGCGTCAAGAGCGCTTTGGACGATTTCTCCCTATGAAAACGAGCAACGGCGCCCAGAATCTGGACGCCGTTGAATCGTTCGAGACCTGCTCTCAGTGGAGGCGCCGGGAATTGAACCCGGGTCCGAGAATAGATCGACCACAGCCACTACGTGCGTAGTCCGCCGTTAGATGTCTCCGCGCGCTGGTTGGCAGACGACCCACTCGCGGATAAGCCCTCTTTATTTCACCAACTCGTCGAAGGCGAGCGAGCCAGCAATCCCGGATTTGCGATACCTAGAAAGCCGCCCCGGGCGGGCTTCCTCCTAGGCACCTGCGGGCGTAACTAAAAGTTACGCGGCAAGGGCGAAGTTGTTGTTCGCAGTTGAAATTTGCCGAGTGTTTTACCAGGTGCTCGACGACCTGGGCACGCAGCCACAGCTTCACTTACCCCGTCGAAGCCAGTCGCCCCCGTAACACAACAATCTAACGACTTCGGCCAGATCCGCAATCGCCAACACAAACAATCAAGTCAATCTCCGTTGCGGTAAAGCGCTGGAGTGACTTGGCTTGAGTCGATTACCTTCACGCAGTTTCTACCGGCAGCCTTCGCATCATAGAGCGCGCGGTCCGCTGCCACCAGCAACCAATCGCCATTCGGAACAGGCGCCGGATACGTCGCGATTCCGAACGAGCCAGTCATCCGAATCGGCTGCCCATTGTACCGCGTCGGGCGTCGCTCCAACGTCGATCGCAGTCGCTCAGCGAGCTCGAGCGCCCCAGCCTGCGACGTCTGCGGAAGCAGAATCCCGATCTCTTCCCCGCCATACCGCGCGCACAAATCGACCGTGCGAACCGCGTCGCCGAGCACGCTCGACACGTGCCGAAGGACGGTGTCGCCGGCGTCATGCCCGTGCTGGTCATTCACCGCTTTGAAGCGATCCAGGTCGACGAGAATGAGCGAACACGTCCCGCCGAAACGATCCGTCTCGGCCACCACGCGACGCAGTTGTTCGTCGAAATGCCGACGGTTGGCGAGGCCCGTGAGCGGGTCGGTCCGCGCGCGCCGACTGACCTCCTCGATCTCCCAGACGATCTCCAGCGGACCGCGTGCGATAGCCGCCAACAGGCCCACGTTGCGGCCTTCGTGTGGGCCGATGGCGCCGACCGCCTTCCCTTCGACCACGAGCGCCCCAATGGCGTGGTGAGCGCCAACCACGGGCACCACGGCCACCGAGCCAAGCGGCCGAGTGATTCCGCCATACGGACAGATTTCCGACGTCGCCGCGACCGCATCCTCGAGCACCATTGGAAGTCGCTCGGTACACGCTCGACCGACGATCGAGTCGGCGGTGACATGGAAGCCAGGCTCGATCGCACCACCCTGCGAAATCGCTTGCACGACGCCATGGCCTTCGGCGGCATTCCAGCGGACCACGCCGGCGACGGATGCCGACGTGACGTCGCGTGCGGTCTCGCAGAGTGCATCCGCGAGCGCTTCGATGCTGCGATGTCCGTGTAGACGTTGCACCGCATCGAGCAGCGCGCCGCTCTGACGCATCTGTCGCCCATAATCTCGGCGAAGATCGAACAGTTGGATGAGACTCGCGACCTGCGCTGAAAAACGCGGCAGCCAGACGCGCGCCGACTCGCGATCGAAGCCGAGTCCTCCAATGCGACTCACCGAGAGTACGCCGTAGATCGACTCAGAGCCGAGCACAGGGGCCGCGGCGAGCGTGGGAGAGGCATCGTCGCCCGTCGCCTGGACCATTCGCTCCTCGGCCGTCCAGCGCAGAAGTGGGCCCCAGGAGCGCAGGTCGAAGAATGCAGGACGATCCTCGCCCTCGGTCGACCACGCGTTGGGCACGAGCGTCTGTCGCGACTCGACCCACCGCCAGAAGATCGCTTCGTCGGCGCCGGCCATGTCGCGCACATCAACGAGCA
Organism: Leucogemmata humicola; assembly: GCF_055379415.1. NCBI lineage: Bacteria > Pseudomonadati > Gemmatimonadota > Gemmatimonadia > Gemmatimonadales > Gemmatimonadaceae > Leucogemmata > Leucogemmata humicola. The sequence goes on along the minus strand of NZ_AP040875.1, from coordinate 3,043,448 downwards.
GGCGATCGAGAACAGCGAGATCCGCTCGCGCTTCCTTCGTCTCGTAGCCCTCTTGGACATCGCGTCGGAGTGCCGCGGATCTCGCCGGAGTGACGCGCGACGCTGCTGACGACAGGTGCGCCTCGAGGCGGGTCAGCGGCTTGGGAGTTTCTGGCGGAAGCGTGGGTCGCGCACGCATGCGCAGCATGAGCCACGCGACGCTCGCGCCAAACCCGACCGACCCGAGAACCGTTACGAGTGTGCTAATCACGCGTGCGTGATGCGCGAGGCGGCAACGGCCGCGCCAAAGCCATTGTCGATGTTCACGACGGTCACGCCGGCCGCGCAGCTGTTGAGCATCGTGAGCAGCGGCGCGAGCCCTTGGAACGATGCGCCATATCCCACGCTCGTCGGGACCGCGATGACGGGCGCACTCACCAAACCGCCGACGACTGACGGCAGCGCGCCGTCCATGCCGGCAATCACGATCACGACCGCGGCACTCGCCAGATCGTCTCGTCGCGCAAGCACGCGATGAATGCCCGCGACGCCAACGTCCGTCACTCGCGATACGCAGTTGCCCAGCGCCGTGAGCGTGACCGCTGCCTCCTCGGCAACAGGAAGATCACTCGTGCCCGCGGTGACGACGGCAACGGTTCCCTTGCCTTGTACCGCTGGTTCGCGTCCCGGCAGGTGCGCCGTACGCGCTACCACGTTCACTTCGATGCCGGGAAGGCGCGCAGTGAGTGGCTCGACGGCGTCCGCCGGAAGGCGCGTGACGAGCAGACCATGGCCGCGCGCGGCGATGAGCGCCGCGATCTCGCAGATTTGCTCCGGTGTCTTCCCTGCGCCGTATATGACTTCTGGAAAGCCCTGTCGCAGCGCGCGCTGATGGTCGATGGTCGCAAACGCGAGCGACTCCGCCGGCTCGAACGCCAATTCGCCGAGCGCGTGGGAGACGTCGAGCGATCCGTCCGCGACCCGCTGCAGCAGATCGCGAACGTGCTCGCGTCTCATACCTCGGCGATCTCCAGCGGTTCGGCGTCTGCGGCGGCGAGTTCGACGTAGCGATCGCGCATCCGCAGATACTCCCCGAAAATTCCTTCGACCTCGCCGAGCGACGTGACCGCGTGTAGCTGTTTGCGCAGATCCGCCGATCCCGGGAGTCCCTTCACATACCAGCCGAGGTGCTTCCGAAACTCGATCGCGGCGCCTTTGCGATCGGGCTCATAGTCATTCGCCATGCGCGCGTGATCGAGCGCCACGGCGAAGCGGTCTTCGACTGACGGATCGGGACGCATCGGACGTCCCTCGAGGAGATCGCGCGTCTGATCGAAGATCCACGGCTGGCCGAACGACCCGCGGGCGATCATGATGCCCGCGCAATTCGTCTGCTTCCACATGCGAATGGCGTCGTGCGGCGTCTTGATGTCGCCGTTGCCCAGCACTGGGATTTCGACTGCTGCGACGACTGCGGCGATCTCCTCCCAGCGCGCGCTGCCCGTGTACATCTGCGTGCGCGTGCGCGGGTGTAGCGCGATGGCGCGCACACCGGCATCCTGGCACCGCAACGCAATCGTGACCGGATCGCGCATCTCCTCGTTCCAGCCACTGCGGATTTTACAGGTGACCGGCAGCGAAGTGCTTCGCGCTACGGCGCGAATGACTTCCTGAACGAGGTTGAGATCTTTCAAACACCCCGAACCGCCATTGCGCTTGACGACTTTCTTGACCGGGCAGCCGAAGTTGATGTCGATGAACTCCGGTGCAAAGACGTCGGTGACGAGCGCGGCGGCCTCGCCCATGGCGATGGGATCGGCACCAAAGATCTGCACGCCGATCGGGCGCTCGTCGGCGCCGAACCTGAGTTTGCTGATCGTCGCTTCGTTCTCGCGGCGGATCCCCTCGGCGGAGAGGAACTCGGTGACGACCACGTCGGCGCCAAAGCGGCGGCAGAGTCGCCGAAAGGGCGACTCCGATACGCCCGCCATGGGCGCCAAGTACAGTGGAACGTCACTCTGCAGCGGGAACGGAAAGCGTTTCATTCCTTCAAGTTAAGAGAGTGCCGAAGTCCAAGCAACATCAGCATTTGACACGCGTTCCACCCCTGGGTAACTTCGCAGGTTCACGGAACTAAGGGCCGCCCGGGCAAGGCGAATGGCGGCGACGGACACGACCGAGATTATGGAACTCCGCGAGTTTTTCAGCGAAGATGCAATCAAGCTCGACCTCGTCGGCACGACGAAGGACGATATCCTCCGGGAGCTGATCGGGCTGCTCAAGCTCGACGAAAAGTCGGAGGGCATGCTGTTCAAGATGCTCAAGCGGCGCGAGAATCTCGGGTCGACCGGCATTGGCCGCGGGATCGCGATCCCGCATTGCCGCTCCCTGGTCGTCAACAAGCTGCGCGTCGCCTTCGGTCGCAAGAAGGAAGGCGTGGACTTCAAGGCGATCGACGAGAAGCCGGTTCACTTCTTTTTTCTGATCGTCGCCCCGCCGTTAGAGGTCTCTAATCAGTACCTCCCGGTGCTCGGCAAGATCGCCCAGTTCAGCAAGGAAGCCGACGTTCCGGCCCGCTTGCTCGAGCTTACGGAACCCAAGCAGTTCCTCGCCCTGCTCGAAGAAAAGGGCGTCTGAGCGTCAGGTCCTCGTGATCCACATCGCGAGGCCGATCAGCACGGGAACGGACGCGACGCTGTAGAGGAAACCGACTCCCGTTTCCTTGAGCAGCGTCGCGCCAAACGAACCGCCATACACGCGGCGCAGCGCCCGATGCCAGTAGAACGGGACGCCGACGAGGATCAGCACAGCGATCGTCGATTCGATGGCCACCGAGTGCGTCAGCTTGCCGAGCGCGGAGAGACTGAGCGCGAGAAAGCCAAAGGCGTGGACGTGCAGCGCGTAGTAGAGATGCTCCGCGTACCGGCGCTTTGGATAGAGCAGCTTGAGGATTCCTGCAAACACCGGAAGCAGCACGAACAGCGCCTTGGGCAGCGCGTTGAACAGATCCTGTCGAAACGCGGCCGGTGCCGTGATGCTTCGGCGCAATACCGACCGAAAGATCTTTGGAGCGTCGGCGATCTGAGTTTCGAGATCTTGTAAATCGATCGCCGAGCCGTCCGGGTTTGGATTCGGGTCTGGGTCGCCGGCCTTCTTTGGCGCGGCTGGCACCGTGGTCGACACGGAAACCGCCTTTCCGCCCGCCGTGCCCGATCTGATGATCGTCGTCGTATCTGGTGTCGCCGCGGCCAGCGCGAAATACACGATGCTCGCGACCAGATAGAGGCGAAGTGGCGCGATATACCGCGCTCGGCGCCCCTCGAGGAATTCGAGTGTCAGCCGACCAGGCTGAAAGAGCAACGCGCGAATCGTCTCGGCGAATTTGCCGTCCCAGCCCGAGAATTCCGCGAACGCATCGCCAGCGAGCTCGCGCAGCGACGGATTTGGCGGGACCGCACGCTGACCGCACTCCGAGCAGAACGGTCCGCCGAGCGACGTTCCGCAATTGAGGCATGCCTGCGCCCACGTCGTGGCGGCGTTGACCGCGGTGGGCGCCGTTTGAGAACTCGGTGAAGCGAAATTGTTTGGCGCGACGGTGGGCATCGACGATCTCCTCTGTGCTCGATTATCACATGGCGATCGTCGCGCCGCCAGAGCGGGCGATGCGCTAGCTGATTCTCTTGCCCGTCAGCCGCTCGCTCAACTCCCACAAACGTTCAGCGAACTGTGGATCGATCGCCCACGGCCGCACGCCGAGCAACTGGTCCGAGTCACCAGCGACGGAAAGAGCGATGTCGCAACTCTCGCAGTAGACGCCACCGAGGTCGTCGAGCTGCCGACTGCTGGCGCACCACGTTGCTGTCGCGGCCCCCTGCTCGGCGGTCTTCATGTCGCGCGCGGGATCGATGACATGGCGACCCTGATCGTCGATGACGCCGGCGGCGCGAAGCGAGTCGGCGGACATGTACTGCGTCAGGTCCGTGACCACACCGCCTGGATGACAGGAGAACGCGCGGATTCCGTCCTGCTGGCCGTGCGCGTCGAGCGCAACCGCGAACAGCGCGTTTGCCGTTTTCGATTGACCGTATGCGATCCACGGGTCGTATTGCCGGTGCTCGAAATTCGGATCGTCGAAATCGATCGCGGCGCGTTTGTGGCCGCGCGACGACACCGACACGACGCGCGCGTCGCCGGCGCGTCGCAGGGCTGGCCAGAGTCCAGCAGCGAGTTGAAAGTGCCCGAGGTGGTTCGTCGACAACTGCGATTCGTAGCCACGCGCATCGCGAACTAACGGAGGCGCCATGATCCCGGCGTTGTTCACGAGCATGTCCAACGCGCGACCGGACGCAATGAAGCGCGCGGTGAATGCGTCGACCGACGCCGAGTCCATCAGATCGATCGCGCCGGCCTCAGCGTTTGGAATCGATCGCAGCGCCGCCGAGGCTTTGTCGCGATTGCGAGCGGGCACGACGACAGTCGCGCCCGCTCCAACGAGTGCTCGAGTGATCTCGAGGCCCATTCCTACGTGGCCGCCCGTGACGATCGCGACCTTCCCCGACAGGTCTTGGCCCCGAACGACTTCGAGAGCCGTTGTCGCAGGACCAAATCCAGATCCGATTGGCTTCTGTGGAGTGCGCACCTTCTGCCTCCTGTCGGGCCCTACGCGCTACGACTCATTCCCACTCGATGGTGGCCGGCGGCTTGGAGCTTACGTCGTACACGACACGATTCACGCCGCGCACTTCGTTGATGATTCGATTGGAGATGCGTCCAAGGACGTCGTGCGGGAACGGATACCAATCGGCCGTCATGCCGTCGGTGCTGGTCACGGCGCGGAGCGCGACGACATTCTCGTAGGTCCGATAGTCGCCCATGACGCCAACACTCCGAACGGGGAGCATGACCGCGAACGCCTGCCAGATCTCGTTGTAGAGATTGGCTTCGCGAATCTCTTCGAGATAGATCGCGTCGGCCTTACGTAGAACGTCGAGCGATGCTTCGTCGACCGGCCCGAGAACGCGAATGCCGAGTCCAGGTCCCGGGAACGGATGCCGGCCAACCATTTCTTCAGGCAGACCGAGTTCTCGTCCTACGTTGCGAACTTCGTCTTTAAACAACTCTCGCAACGGCTCGATGAGCTTGAACTTCATGTCGGGCTTGAGGCCGCCGACGTTGTGGTGCGTCTTGATCGTCACCGAGGGACCGCCGCGCGGCGAGAAGGACTCGATCACGTCGGGGTAGAGCGTGCCCTGCACGAGGAAATCAGCATCCTTCCCCGCACCGCTCGTCGCCTCTTCGAATACGTCGATGAAATTGTGCCCGATGATCTTGCGCTTCTGCTCCGGGTCCCCAATGCCGGCCAGCGCGTCGAGAAAGCGGCGCGATGCGTCAACCGTCACGAGTTTGATGCCGAGGTTCGCGCTCATGGTGCGCTCGACCTGCTCGCGTTCGTGCAGGCGCAGCAGACCTGTGTCCACGAAAACGCATGTGAGCTGATCGCCGATCGCGCGGTGGACGAGCGCCGCGGCCACCGACGAATCCACACCACCGGACAGCCCGCAGATCACACGCGACGAACCGACGAGCTTCCGAATCTTCTCGACTTCGCTGTCGACAAATGCGCCGGGCGTCCAACTCGGCTGCGCATGACAGATGCGAAAGAGGAAATTGGAAATGATCTCGCCGCCGCGCGGGGTGTGCGCGACCTCGGGATGGAACTGCACGCAGTGGATCGGCTTCTGGTTGTGCCGCATCGCCGCGATCGGCACGCTGCCACTCGACGCCGTGATCACGTACCCCGGTGGCGGCGCGTCGACGTGATCGCCGTGACTCATCCACGCCGTCATGCTTTCATTCACCTGAAAGCCGTCGAACAGGCCGCCAGGTTCGACCACCTGCAGGTCGGAACGTCCATACTCGCGTCGTCCCGCACCGACTACTTCGCCGCCCGACAACTGCGCGACGAGTTGCATGCCGTAGCAGATCGCTAGCGTTGGCGCGAGGTCGAAGATCTCCGGATCGGCCGTGGGCGCGCCGTCTTCATAGACGGAATTCGGACCGCCGCTGAGGATGATACCGGTTGGCTTCCAATCGCGCACCCACTGCGCCGAGCGCGTGGGAGGGTGAATCTCGGAATACACGCGCGCTTCGCGCACGCGCCGTGCAATGAGCTGCGTGAACTGCGAACCGTAGTCGATGATCAGGATGCGTGAGGACACAGAATTGGATTTGAGGTATGAGGTCTGAGATCCGACGCGTGTGACTCAACTCTCGGATCTCGACCCTGAGACCTGTCCTTCAGTATTTCCACTCGCTTCCCTGCAGCGACATGAACTGCACTTCGCGGCTATCGAGATCGAGAATGGCGGCCGACGGCGTGCCGTACAGCCAGCCGCACGCTTCGCCCGGATTGATGATCAGCGTTTCGCCGCGCGTCTTCATCTCTTGCTGGTGAGTTTGCCCATGAATCACGATCTCGTGTCCCGTCACTGACCGGGTTTGCACATCGGCGATATCGTGCACGAGCAGAATCCGCCGGCCGCCGATCTCGAAGCTGTGTGGCGACTCGAATAGCTCGATGCCAAAGGCGGTCTGCGCGCGGGACATGAGGCCTTGCGTGTCACCGTCGTTCTTCCCGAACACGCCGGCCACCGAAATGTGTGCGTCCTCGAACGTCTTGAGCGAAAAGGGCGAGCAGTAATCCCCAGCGTGCAGGATCATGTCGATGCCGGCCGTCTGCATCTCGCGCACGAGCTCCGCGATCGCCGGGAGTCGGTCGTGCGTGTCTGCTATCAGTCCTACGCGCATCGGGTCATCCCTCCGTCCACTCGGGATTGGCAATCTCACGCTGCACGAGATCGTCATAGGTTTCGCGCGCGGTAATCACGGCGAATCTGTCTCCGTCCACCAGCACTTCAGCTGGCTTAAGACGGCTATTGTAGTTCGACGCCATCGCAAAGCCGTAGGCGCCGGCATCGCACACCACGAAGTACTCGCCAGGCTGCACGTCATCGAGCTCACGGTCGAGGGCGAGGAAGTCGCCGCTCTCGCACACCGGGCCCACGACGTCCACCGTCACCTGAGCTTGACGCTCTTTCACGGCGACGATGCGATGGTACGCGCCGTAGTGAGACGGCCGTAAGAGTTCCGTCATGCCCGTATCGGCGACGACGTAATCCTTGCCGCCGCTATGCTTCCGATACAGCGCCTGACCAACGAGCGCACCAGCGTTGCCGATGATGAAACGCCCGGGCTCCATGATCAGTTTTAGGCCCGTGGCGGCTACCGTCGGAAGAATCAGTTCGGCAAAGCGCTGGAGGTTGGGCGGCTCCTCCGTATCGTACCGCACGCCAAGCCCACCGCCGATGTCGAGGTACTCGAGCGTCGTGATGCCACGCTTCGACAACTCTGAGAAGATCGACGCCAGGCGCTCCGTGCCTTCCAGATACGGATCGATGCGTGAGAGCTGCGAACCGAGGTGCATATCGAGACCAACGAGCCGAACGTTGGCGAGATCGGCCGCCACCTGCGCCACGTGCACCACGTCGTCGTACGGAATACCGAACTTGTGTCCCTTCCCGCCCGTCTTGATATAGTCATGCGGCGAGTCGAGCGTGACTTCGGGATTTACGCGCAGCGACACACGTGCCTGAATGCCGCGCTCACGCGCCAGGCGATCGAGGGTCCGAACCTCGGCCTCGCTCTCCGCATTGATCAGCAGCACATCGGCATCGAGCGCCTCAGCCAACTCACTCTCGGTCTTTCCAACGCCGCCGAAGATGATGTCCGACGGCGCAAACCCAGCTCGGAGCGCGCGAAACAATTCGCCGCCCGAGACCACGTCGACTCCCGCGCCCAACTCGCGCAGCAGTGTCAACACGCCGAGGCTGGAATTCGCCTTTAGCGTATAGTGAATACGATGCGTGACCGGCGAGAGCATCTGCGACAGGCGTGTATACCGGTCGCGAATGGTCGCGCTGCTGTAGATGTACGCCGGCGTACCGACGTCTTCGGCGATGCGCTGGAGGGACACGCCCTCGCAGTGCATCGTGCCGTCGACGCGGGCAAAACCGGTGGTCAGTACGCCTTGGCCCATACGGCCTCGGCGCTCGCTGGGCGGCCGCACTTGAGACAGTGCGTCGGCGCTTCGGCCGAACGGAACTCCTCGTCAGGCAGTACGCGAATCGTTGCTTTGGTCTCTTCCTTGATCTGCGATTCGCACTCGGGACTTCCGCACCAGCCGGCGTAAACGAACGCCCCCGGGCCTTCCATCAAGTTGCGGAACTCGTCGTAGCTGATGCGACGACGCACGCTGTTTGCCTCGCGACGCTCGCGTGCCGCGATCAGCATGTCCTCCTGAATGCGCATGAGCAAATCAGCAACGTCCTCACCGAGCGTGTCGAGCGAGACCGGCTTCTTCTCGCGCGTGTCGCGGCGAACGAGCGTCGCCTGATTCTTATCGAGGTCGCGCGGCCCGAGCTCCATGCGGAGCGGAACGCCTTGAAGCTCCCACTCGTAGTATTTGGCGCCAGGCTTCACGCCATCACGATCGTCGAGATGCACGCGCAAACGACCTGGATCACGGCGTTCCCAGTCGCCGAGTACGTCGACGATTCGGTCAGCGGCGTCCAGAACGCGATTGCGCTCGTCTTCGGTCTTGTAGATCGGAACGATCACGAGCTCGATCGGCGCGAGGTGTGGCGGAATGCGCAGACCGTTGTCGTCACCGTGCGTCATCACGAGACCGCCGATCAGGCGCGTCGACACGCCCCAGCTCGTATTCCACGCGTGCTCGATGCCGCCGTGCTCCGCCTGGAACTTGAGGTCAAACGCCTTGGCGAAGTTCTGTCCGAGATTGTGCGACGTGCCCGCCTGCAGCGCCTTGTTGTCCTGCATCATCGCTTCGCACGAGTAGGTGCGCAGCGCGCCAGCAAAGCGTTCAGCGTCCGTCTTCTGGCCGGTGATGACGGGCATCGCCATCCAACCTTCCATGAAGTCGCTATAGACGCCGAGCATCTTGCGCGCTTCTTCCTCGGCCTCGTCGTGCGTTGCGTGCGCCGTGTGGCCTTCCTGCCACAGGAACTCGAGCGTGCGCAGGAAGAGACGCGTGCGCATTTCCCAACGCACGACGTTTGCCCACTGATTGATCAACAGCGGCAGGTCGCGATAGCTCTGCACCCACTTGGCGAACATCGAGTAGATGATCGTTTCCGAGGTGGGGCGAATGATCAGCGGCTCGTCCAGCTTCTTACCGCCGCCATGTGTCACGACGGCCACTTCGGGCGCAAAACCCTCGACGTGCTGCGCTTCCTTCGACAGGAAGCTCTCCGGAATGAGCAGCGGGAAGTACGCGTTCTTGTGACCCGTCGCCTTGAACATGTCGTCGAGGGCACGCTGCATGCGCTCCCAGATGCCGTAGCCATTCGGACGAATGACCATGCAACCGCGCACGGGCGAGTAGTCCGCGAGCTCAGCGCGCAGAACTACTTCGTTGTACCAGGCGCTGAAGTCGGCTTCGCGCGTCGTCAGTTTTTTGTCGTCAGCCATTGATCGATGGTGCGATGAGAGAACTAGAGACCGATGTCGTGGAGCAACTGCTCCCATTCGGGAGGCACATCGGGCGAGCTCCAGCTGTGACGTTCCGCGGCGGTGTGCGCCGACGGATCGCGCAGCGTCAACACGAATTGAACGCCGGCCGACTTGGCCGCTTTTACTTGCTTCATGACTGCCTGCTCGCGGAGCGCGTACTCCACGCTCACGCCAAGACGTCGCAGCGCGGTGGCCGCGCGACGAACGTCGCGCTCCATGTTTGGGGACTCTGCGGCAACCCACACTTCTGGTCCAGCAACCTTCGACGGCAAGAGTCCGCGATCACGCAGCAGTTCGGCAAGCACGACATCGCCCATGCCGAAACCCAATGCCGGCAAATCAACGCCGCCGAGCGAATTCAGCAAATTATCATACCGACCGCCACCGCAGATGGCGCGCAATTCACCTTTCGCGTCGAACAGCTCGAAGACGATGCCGGTGTAGTACGCCAGGCCACGCACGATCTTCAAATCGACCGTGACCCACGACAGCACGCCGAGCGCGTCGAGACAATCGAAGTACCGGCGCATGTCGGCGAGGCATTTCGCTACGCCAGGAGCTTGCCCATACTGTTGTTCGATATGATCGAGCGTGACTTCGCCGAGTAGGCTGAACACCGCGTCGACGTTCTCGCTCGACATGCCGAGCGCCGCGAGCTTTTCTCGCGATACGTCGCGCGGCTGGCGATCGAATTTGTCGATCACGCCGAACACGGCCGGGGCCTGCTCGTCAGTGACGTCGAGCGCACCGAGAATCGCTCGTAGCAAGCGGCGATCGGACACGCGCGCGCGTACGTCGTGCGACGACAGACCGCACGCGCTCATGATCTCGATCGCGACCGCCAGCAATTCGGCGTCAGCCGTGACGTCAGCTTCGCCGATGATGTCGACGTTCAGCTGAAAGTGTTCGCGAAGACGCCCGCGCTGCTGTCGCTCGTAGCGAAAGAGCTGCGGCATCGAGAACCAACGCACTGGCTTGCGTAGCGCATTCGCTTTCGCGGCGGCCATGCGCGCCAGCGTCGGCGTCATCTCTGGGCGAAGCGAGATCTCGCGTCCACCCTTGTCGGTGAAGTTGTAGAGTTGGCCGACGATCTCGTCGCCGCTCTTCTTGGTGTACAGTTCGAGCGGCTCGAGCGGCGGTCCGTCGTATTCGACAAATGCGAAACGACGAGCAGCCTCGCGCCACGCGGCCATGATGTGGGCGCGTTCAGCGAACTGTTCAGGATAGAAATCTCGGAAACCGGGGAGGGCGCCCTGGGCCATCCTTCAAAGTTACCCGCCCAGCGGCGACACCTGCAACAGCGCCATTGCATCGCCGACCGTGTGAAACGATCCGGTGACGAGTACCGTCGACGCTGCGGAGGCGCCAGCCTCCAGCGCCGCGCCAAAATCGGGCACGACTTCGGCCTCGATCCCCAACTCGCGCACGAACCCCTCGACTTCGCTCAGATCCCACGCCCGGCTCGCTGGCGCCGTCGGCGCCATGGTGAGTATGAAGCGCGACGCGACTCGCCGGAGGACGCGAATCATTTCTCGCCAATCCTTGTCGCGGAGCACACAAAGCACGACCGCAACCGGCTCTGGTGGTGCAATCGAGGCAACGGTCTGCGCGAGCACTTCGCTTCCCGCCGGATTGTGCGCGACGTCGAAGATGAATTTGCCGACGTGCTGAAAACGACCAGGAATCTGAACGCGATCGATGTCGCGTTTCGCATCGCTGAGACTGGTGGCGAACCGGCCGCCGGCCGCGTCGAGCATCACGAGCGAGAAGGCGAGATTCGACGCCTGATGACGCCCGGCGAGCGGTGTCTGAATCGTCGCACGTTCTCCGCGCCAGGCAATGTCGCATGACGTGCCAGCCGCGGTCACGCGAACCTCATTGAGTTCGATTTCATCCGCCACGATGCGCACGTCGGATGCACCAGCAGCGCGCGCGTGCTCAGCAAGCAGGGCACGAATGTGCGGGTCGGTCTCGCCAATCACCGCGGGCCGTCCCGGCTTGAAGATTCCCGCTTTCTCTCGCGCGATCTCCTCGAGCGTCGAGCCGAGATACTCGGTATGATCGAGGCCAATCGACGTGACTCCCGCGACGACCGGCAGCACGACGTTCGTCGAGTCGAGACGACCGCCAAGGCCGGCCTCAACGATCGCAACATCGGCTTTGGCGCGCGCGAAGTAGTCGAACGCCATGACCGTCGTTGCCTCGAAAAAGCTCGCGCCGATCTCCTCGATCACCGGAAGATTGTTCGCGATGAACGCCACGACATCGTCGGCGGGAACCGGCTGTCCCGCAACGACCATCCGCTCCCGAAAGTCGACGAGGTGAGGCGACGTGTACGTGGCAACGCGCTGCCCACGAGCCGTCAGTAGCGCGGAGATCGTCGCCACGCTGCTGCCCTTCCCGTTCGTGCCGGCAATGTGCAGCACCGGATACGCGCGGTGGGGGTTACCGAGCCGGTCGAGCAGCTCGACGGTGCGTTCGAGGCCGAATTTGTAGCCGCCGGTGGTTCGCGCGAACAAAAAATCGAGCGCGCCCTGATACCCGGGAAGCGGAGCGGTCTTCACCACGATTGTATCGTCTGCAACGCGGTCGTTAGGCCGACGCCCATCCCGTTGCCGCCGGCCGGCCAGACATGTGCCGAAGCAGCTGGCTCATCGTTCGCTTGAGATTTCGCCGGTGCACCACGTTGTCGAGCATTCCGTGGTCGAGCAGGAACTCCGCCGTCTGGAAACCCTCTGGGAGGTCCTGACCGAGCGTCTGCTTGATGACGCGCGGACCCGCGAAGCCGATGACTGCTCCTGGCTCGGCGAGGATCGCGTCGCCGAGCATGGCGTAGCTCGCGCTCACGCCGCCGGTCGTTGGGTTCGTGAGAATGGAGATGTACGGAATACGACGCTCGGCCAGCTGCGCGAGAACGGCGGCAACCTTGGCCATCTGCATCAGCGACAGCACGCCTTCCTGCATGCGCGCGCCACCCGACGCCGAGATGATGATCAGCGGGTACTTTCGCTCGAGCGATCGTTGGCCAAGACGCGCGATCTTTTCGCCGACGACCGAGCCCATGGAACCGCCCATGAACGCGAAGTCCATGACGCCCAGGTTCACCGGAAGTGAGTCGAGCGTTCCCGTGGACGCGAGCAGCGCGTCGGTGTCGCCTGCGTTGGCAATCGCCTTCTTGAGGCGTCCAGGATAATCCGGGAAGCCGAGTGGGTCGACGGACCGAAGATCGACCTCGACCTCCTCCATCGAGCCCTCATCGAGCAGGATGTTGCAGTAGTCGCTCGCGCGGATGCGCCGATGATAGTCGCAATTCGGGCAGACGTTCATGTTCCGCACGAACTTTTCGCGAATGTCGGTATGCCCGCACGCCTCACACTTTTCCCAAACGTCGGCGGGAATCTCCAGACGTTCGCGACGGGGCTTCCGAGGCGGCTTGCTCTCCTTCTTGAACCAGGCCATGCGCGCAATTTGGCGGGCCGAGTCCGGTGAGGCTAGGGCTTCCCACCCACGTTAGCGACTGCTAGCGCCCTGTCCTGTTGGCTAGACCTTCAGCGGGCCCATCTTGCCGCCGCGTCCTTCGCTCGAGATCCGCGCGAGTACGCCGATGGCCAGCCAACACGCGAGCATGAACGAGCCGCCGTAGCTGAAGAACGGCAGCGGAATTCCCGTGATGGGCATAACTCCCACGGTCATTCCGACGTTCTCGAAGACGTGCGTGAACCAGCTGGCGAGCAAGCCGAAGGCAACGAGGCTGCTGAACGAATCGTTCGCGCGTTCGGAAATGCGAATGACACGGAGGAATAGCAGCAGGAAGAGCGCGAGCGCCGTGGTCACGCCAAGGAAACCGAGTTCCTCTCCCACGACCGCGAAGATGAAGTCCGTGTACTGCTCTGGGAGAAACGCGAGGCGTTTCTGCGGACCGTTCAGATAGCCGCGGCCCAACCATCCACCTGAGCCAATCGCCACCTGCGACTGGATGACGTGGTAGCCGCTGCCGCGCGGGTCGGACGACGGATCGAGGAAGACCTTCAAGCGCGCCTGACGATACGGCTTGAGGTGCTCCCACAGATACGGACCGACGATGCCCATCATCACGTTCGCCGCCACCACGAAGAGCCCTTCGCCGAGGAACGGCTTGTACCAGAGCACGAGGGCCAATAGCAGCAGGAACCAGGTGCCCCAAATTCGCGAATCAAAGCCGAGGATGAGACTGATGACGGGGCTCGCGAGCAAGACGAGTAGCTGCCACGCGACGCCGGCCCAGAAGAGCATCGCCAGAAAAATTCCGACGAACACAATCGATGTGCCGAGGTCGCCCTGACCCATGATCAGCAGGAGCGGTACGCCGGCGATGGCAATCGGTTTCCACAGCTCGATCATCGAGCGCGGCGCCACTTTGTTCTGCGACAACACTCGGGCGAGCATCAACACGACGGTGAGCTTCGCGAATTCGGCGGGTTGCCCGAGGCGATGCCCTGCGATCGTCAGCCAGCCCGCCGTACTTCGCGCTGTTCCACCGCCTGATCCAAGACCGATGAGCAGCGCAACGAGAAGGAGAATCGTGAAGGCGTATGCCGGCACGGTCATCCACTCGATGAGTCGCACCGACGCTCGGCTCACGGAAAACGCAGCAATGATGGCGACGATCAGCCAAACGAATTGCGCGCGGTACGCGTTCGTCGCGACGGTGTGCACGTCCGTGCGCCCCGCGGAGAACACGACGGCCAGGCCGTACAGCGACAGAATGACGGCCGTGGAGATGAGCGGCAGGTCGACGTTGATGCGTCGCGTCGTTGCCATCAGCCTGTGTTCTCGATCGTGTTGGCGATTGACGTGTGCAGGTAGTGCGCGATGATCTTGGTGGCGAGCCCGGCGGACGTTGCACCTTCGAAGGTCACGTCAGGTACCATGACGACGACGACAACCTTTGGCGCTTCGGCTGGGGCCATGCCAGCAAACCACGCGTAGTACAGCGGCTTGCCTCCTGACGAAAAGCGCATCGTCTGCGCGGTTCCAGTCTTTCCGGCAACGTTCACACCTTTGATCGCCGCTGCCGCCGCGGTTCCACCCTCCGAAACGACCCCCATCATCGCCTTTCGTAGCAGCGCGACGCGATCGGCGGTCAGCCGAATCTGTTTTGAAAGCTTTGGCTGGCCACGCTTGATCATCGGCGTGGGTTCTGTGCCATCCGTGGCCAGCGCGCTATAGAAGCGAGCCATGTTGAGCACGGTCTGAGCGTTCTCGCCCTGACCGATCGCGAGATTCAGCTCCTTCTCGCCCGACGTCCAGCCGCGCGGACCGTACTTCTGGTTGAAATAGTCGGGGAACGACGACGGAAAATCCGGACGCTTTTCATCCGGCAGATCGATTCCGGTCTTTTTGTCGAAGCCAAGGCCGACGCCGCCGGCGATGAACCGGCTGAGCGTGATTTTCTGTCCAAGCTGATAGAAGTACACGTCGCACGACTTCGCGATGGCCCCATAGAGATCGAGGCTACCGTGTCCTTCCTTGCGCCAGCACTTCCACGCGCGATTGCCCAGGTAGTAATAGCCATTGCACGCCTGGGGCATGTGCGTGTTGAAGTCGATGAGACTGTCTTCGAGCGCAATGACCGACGTGGCGAGTTTGAACGTGGAGCCCGGCGGATACTTTCCCTGAAGCGCCTTGTTGTACAACGGGCGTCGGGGATCGGTATTTAGAGAATCGTAATACGAGGCCGGAACGCCGCCGACGAATCGGTTCGGATCGATGCCCGGCGAGCTGTACAGCGCCAGTACTTCGCCCGTCTGTGGAACCATGGCCACCACGGCGCCGGCGAGGGTGTCGGCAAAGAGCTGGTGGATGTAGTCCTGAAGATCGAGATCGATGTTCGTATACAGCGGCGGCCCTTCCTGCGGCGTGACCGCCTCGCGGGCGCGAGCGTTTGGCACGATGCGATTGCGCGCGTCGACTTCCACGAATTGAACGCCTTCGCGTCCGCGCAGCACCGACTCGTACTGCTTTTCGAGCCCCTGCTTGCCGATGAGTTGCCCGGCTTTGTAGCCGGACATGTTGCCGAGCTCGCCCTCGCTGATTTCGCCGACGTACCCAACGAATCCGCCAACCGCCTCGCCTGTTGGATAGATGCGCTTAGGCGCCGACTGAATGATCAGACTCGGAAACTCCATGCGGTGCTCTTCGAGCGCCGACACGACGTCGAACGACGCGTCCTGGACGATCACCGTGGGGCGCGTCGCGTCGCGACGATAGCGCCGGATGGCGTCCTCCAGCTGCTTCTTCGTGAGCTGGATCGTGCCGCTCAGCCGGGTGATCGTCGCACGAAGCGTGTCCTCGTTCTGCGCGAGCAGCGCCACCGAATAGCCGACGACGTTCTCGGCGATTGGCTTGTTGTTGCGATCGAGGATCTTGCCGCGCGGCGCGGGCGTTGGAATCTGCCGGAGTCGGTTTTCTTCCGACTTGAGCGTGTAGTCCTGATTGCGAATCACCTGCGCGCGAAAGAACGCGCTCAGGAGAAAGACGAGCACGCCGCAAACGATGATGCTCGCTGCGCGGCCACGTCGTACGATGTCGTTCGGGTGAAAGCTCACGCCGTTCGCACTTCCATCAGCGGTTTCAACAACGACAGCGCGATCACGCCGGCCACCGCAGTCACCGCCGCGGACAGCGGAGACCAGACGAAGATCTGCATCGCGAGCTCAGCGCCATGCGCGCGGTGCCCGACGAGTAGGAAAATCAAATCAAAGATCCATTTGGCGAGAAACAGAAAGAATCCGTTCAACGCCAGGTTGTCAGCGAAGAATACTGCCTTGAGCCACGACGCCGAGAATCCGACGACCGCCATGCCGAGTGCAGATGCACCGAACGCGCTCACGGAGAGCGAATCGGCGACCATGCCGAGAAGAAATCCATACACCGCAGCGGCGCCTGGTCGCAAACGCACCGACCCCAGCAGCAGCGCAACGATGAGAAAGTCGATCGAAGCTCGCCACGCGAGCAGTGGCCGGAGCGTGTAGTGCAGAACGATCAAAATCGCGCAGACGACGATTGTCCGCACGGCGCCGGTCACATTCATGGACGAGGATTTCGCGTAGTATCAGCGCGCGATGAATCGCGCCTGACGCGGGTGGTGTCGCGTCGCGGCGCCGTCTGTGCTGGCGCCGGCCGAGTCGTTTGAGCGGGTTGCGGGGCAGATTGCGCGCCACGGAGCGCTGCGCTGTCGGTTGGGGAAACCGGCATGGGCGCCGCGCCAAGCGAGCGACGTACCGAGTCGATCGTCGCGCGCTTCATCGAATCGAGAGCAGCCGCTCGAGCCTGCGCCTGCAACAGCGCGGCTTGTTTGGCCAGAGAATCTCCAGCGGCCGCAATGCGCTTGGTCGCCGAGTCGGCGTTGACGGTCGCGCCCCACACGTTACCAGTGCCCTGCGTGACGCGCTGCGCTGTAAGGACCAGCACGGTCGTCACGCGAGACGGCGTCACCGCCGGACGTATGAGATACGTGCGCGTCCAGACTTCTGCCGTCTTGATCTCCTGGAGCACGGTTCCGATCGTGATGCCGCGTGGAAAGGTGCCGCCTAGACCAGACGTATAGATGACGGTGTTTGGCTTGAGCACCACGCGCGTGGGTACGCCGCGGAGTTCGAGCATGTACGCGTCGCCGCCGCCAGCGCGATCTGCATGCGGATACATGATGCCGAATGCCGTTCCGTCCGCCGACATCGCGCTCGCGCGAAAATCCGGATGCGTGTACAGAATGGCGATGCTCATCGTGGGGTCGGCATTCTGAATGGTGCCGACCAACCCTTCTGGTGCGACGACCGGGCTGTACCGCTTAATGCCCGCGGTGCTGCCGGCCGTCAGCGTCAGATTGGTGACGAGGTCTTCGCTCGGCGCCGTGCTGTGCAGCGCCTCTGCGGGCACGAAGCCCCACTCGAGACGAGAGCCCAGGCCGATGAGCTTGCGCAGTTGGTCGTTCTCCAACTGCAGCGCCTGTGATTTCACGCCGCGCAGGGCAAGCGAATCCTGAGCGAGCTGCTGTCGCTCACTTGTCGCCCAGGCACTTCGCCAGCGCTCGGCGCCACGTTGCAGCCCAACGAGCGGGGCGACGACGGTGCGCCGGAGGGCGCTGGCAATTGGTTCACGACTCTCGTTGGGCAGGGCGACCGCAACGAGGGACAATACGATGCAGCCGGCCAACAGGCCGGCGTCAATTCGGCTTCCTAGGCGTGCTGCATTTGCCACCCGCTTACCTCACGTGCTGAGGACCGACCAGTACTTCTCCTCATCGTCAAGAATCCGGCCTGTGCCGCGGACCACGCATGTCAGCGGATCTTCGTCGACGTGAATGGGCAGGCTCGTTTCCTGGCTAAGCAGCAAATCGAGTCCACGAATCAGCGCGCCGCCGCCCGTCATGACGATACCGCGGTCGACGATGTCGCTCGCCAATTCCGGCGGCGTGATTTCCAGCGCGCGGCGAACGGCGTCGACGATCTGCTGAATCGGCTCCTGAATCGCTTCGCGGATTTCGCTCGAGTGCACGCGAACCGTTTTCGGAATGCCGGACACGAGATCGCGGCCCTTCACTTCCATCTCGCGCTCATCGCCGACTGGAGCGGCCGAACCAATCGTGATCTTGATCTGCTCGGCTGTTGGCTCGCCGATGAGCAAATTGTAATTCTTGCGCATGAACTGCACGATCGACGTGTCGAGCTCATCGCCGCCCGTCCGGATGGACGTGTCGCTCACGATGCCGGACAGCGCGATGACTGCGATTTCCGTCGTGCCGCCGCCGATGTCGATCACCATGTTGCCCGTCGGCGTTTCCACCGGCAGACCGACGCCGATCGCCGCAGCCATTGGCTCGGCAACCATGAATACTTCTTTCGCGCCTGCGCCGAGTGCGGAGTCGCGTACGGCGCGTCGTTCAACTTCTGTAATGCCAGAAGGCACACAGACGATGACGCGCGGCTTCACCTTGAAGACGTGGTTCTCGATGATCAGTGTGAGAAAATACCGAAGCATTTTCTCCGTGACGTCGAAGTCGGCGATGACGCCGTCCTTCATGGGACGTACGGCGATCACACCGTCGGGCGTCCGCCCGAGCATGCGTTTCGCCTCGAGTCCAACGCCTTTGATTTTTTTGGAATCACGGTCTATCGCAACGACCGAGGGCTCGTTCAGGACGATGCCCTCACCCTTGACGTAGATCAGTGTGTTCGCGGTGCCGAGGTCGACACCAATCGCGTTTGCGGGGAACAGCGACCCCGCCTTGATGAAAGGCCAGCGCATCCAGTCCCGGAAAAGTCGTAAACAGCGGTTAACCTCAAAGAAGCAGCGCCGCCTCTACAAGATATTGGCTTATCGCAAGATACGGTACCTTGCAGCGTCGTGGCGCGGCGGGATTTCTACCACCGGGTCGCGGACATCCAATCGAACAAAGCGAACGAAGGATCGCCGTCCCGCGGGCAGTTTACCTGCACCTGGATAGCGACCCTTCGTCTCCGCTCAGGATGACGAGCCTGAACGCTCAGGATAACAGCGACCTACGACCCTGCGTCAGCCGACGAACTTCGACGGCTCCTCGTACGTCATTCCGAACGCCTCGGCCACGCCCGGATAGGTCACGTGACCCTCGGTCATGTTGAGCCCCTTGAGGAGCGCCGGGTTGTCCTTGAGGGCCTTCTTCCAGCCCTTGTTCGCCAGCTGCAGCGCATACGGCAGCGTTGCGTTGGTGAGCGCGAGCGTCGATGTCCGCGGCACGCCGCCAGGCATGTTCGCCACGCCGTAGTGGATGATGTTGTCCACGACGTACGTCGGGTTCTCGTGGGTCGTGGCGTGAATGGTCTCCACGCAGCCGCCCTGGTCGATCGCGACGTCTACGATCACGGCCCCAGGCTGCATCAGCTTGAGGTCTTCGCGGCGAATGAGCTTCGGCGCCTTGGCGCCTGGAATCAGCACGCCACCGACGACGAGATCGGCCGTCGTGATCTGCTCGAGGATGTTGTGGCGGTTCGAGTGGATCATCACGCAGTTGGCCGGCATGACGTCCGACAGATACCGCAGGCGCTCGAGCGACAGGTCGAGGATCGTAACCTTGGCGCCCATGCCCGCCGCCATCTTGGCCGCGTTGATACCGACGATACCACCGCCGAGGATCACGACCTTGGCCGGAGCAACTCCGGGGACGCCGCCGAGGAGCACTCCCCGGCCGCCGTACAGCTTCTCGAGGTACTTGGCGCCTTCCTGCACCGCCATCCGTCCAGCGACTTCGGACATTGGCGTGAGGAGCGGCAGTTCGCGCGTCGGCAGCTCGACCGTCTCGTAGGCAACGCACGTGGCGCCGCTGTCGATGTGGGCCTTCGTGAGCTTTTCGTCGGCGGCAAAGTGGAAATAGGTGAAGATGAGCTGACCGCGCTTCATGTGCGGCCATTCGCGCTCGATCGGCTCCTTCACCTTCATGATCATGTCGCTGTCACGCCACGTGGTCGCAGCGTCAGGCGCGATCTTGGCGCCGACAGCAGTGTAGGCCTCGTCGGCAAACCCACTGCCCAAACCAGCACCGGTCTCGATGAGCACCGAGTGTCCTGCTCCGACGAGCGCTTCGGCGCCGGCCGGCACGAGAGCGATGCGGTTCTCGTTGGTTTTGATCTCTTTCGGAACGCCGACTTTCATTGGAAAAAGTGGGCTGAGTGTTATGAGTGTGACATTCGCCCGTTGTGGCGACAAAAGGCGCCACCCCAGGGTACGACGGCTTGAACCTAATCGCCCCTAGCCTGCTATGCGCCCTTGGGGCCCAGGCTCACGACGGTGAGCCGATCGGGCGAGAAGAACTCGCGCGCCACGCTGGCAATGTCGTCGGCCGTGATCCCGTCGATCAGGGCCAGCAACTCGTCCAGCGTGCGGTATGGCTCAGAGTACAGTTCCACCGAGGCCGCACGGTACATTCGCGACGAGACGCTTTCGAGCGACAACGTAACCTGACCTTTCAGCTGCTGCCGTCCCATCGCGACTTCGTCGGCCGGCAGCCCGTTGTCTACCACCGCCTGCAGCTCGTTTCGAATGGCATCCAGGGCAGCGCTCGCCGATTCCGGCGCCGTCGCCACATACACACCGTGCATTCCAGCGTCCGCGTGGAACGTCTGATACGTGTACACGGAGTAAGCGAGCCCGAGCTCCTCACGCACGCGCTGAAAGAGCCGCGAGCTCATGCCACCGCCGAGCAGCATGCTGAGAAGCAGCATCGGGAAACGCCGGGGATCGCTGTGCGGCACAGCGGTTGTTCCCGCCACGATGTGCGTTTGCGCACCGTCGCGAGCCACGTGGCGCGACGTCGGCGCTGCCGCGACCGGAGGCTGAGCCACCATTGGGCTTCGATCGCCACTCGGAATGTCGGTCCAACCGGTGGCTGAAAGAACGTCGATCAACTGGTCATGCTCGACATTCCCCGAAGCGACGACCACCAACTGGCCCGGATGGTACGCCCGGGCATGCAGATCGCGAAGCTCTCGAACGCCGAGGTGATTGACCGTCTGTCGCGTACCGAGAATCGAGTAGCCGTAGGGGTGATTGCCCCACAGCGCCTCATTGTGCAACTCGAATACGAGATCGTCGGGCGTGTCCTCGACCATCCCGATCTCCTCGAGAATCACCTTCCGCTCGAGTGAGAGATCGGTGTCGCGGAGCGTGGGATGCAGCACGATGTCGCCAATGACATCGGCCGCCTGCGACAGATGCTCATCGAGCACCCGCCCTTGATACACCGTGTGCTCGCGCGATGTGTACGCGTCGAGTGAACCGCCCAGCGCTTCGAGCGACAGCGCGATTTCGTGCGCGCTGCGTTTCGCGGTTCCCTTGAACACCATGTGCTCGAGCAGGTGCGATACACCCATTCGTTCACGCGACTCGTGCAGCGATGCTGCGCGCACCCACGCGCCAAAAGAAACCGACCGCACCCCGGGCATGTGCTCCGAGAGTACGGTCAGTCCATTTGGTAAAACGGTGCGACGAAGCGCGGCGTCAGCCGCGATGAGGTCCACTGCGCTGCTCAATCGCGACGCGAACGGTCTCCGCCGCCGCGGCCACCGCGACGCGGGCCACGGTCGCTGCTCTCACGACGGGGCGGACGATCGCTCCCTTCGCCAGAGCCGCCGTTTCCAGAGCCGGGCTCGGGTTCGGGCATGCCTTCGGGACGCGGGAGCAGCGCCTTCATCGACAGACGAAGACGTCCACGCTCGTCGCGATCGATGAGCTTCACCTTCACGCGATCGCCCTTCTTGACCACGTCTTCCGTCTTCTCGGTGCGCTCCCAGCGCATCTCGGAGATGTGGACGAGGCCTTCGGTGCCCGGCATGATCTCGACGAATGCGCCGAACGGCGTAGTCGTCTTCACATTTCCCTCATACGTCTCGCCAACCACCGGCTCGGCCGTCAGGGCCTGCACCATCTGACGCGCGCGCTCCATCGACTCGCCGCCAACCGCAGCGATCGTGACGAGACCCGTGTCGTCGACCGTGAGTTCGGCGCCCGTTTCGTCCTGGATGCCACGGATCGTCTTGCCCTTGGGTCCGATGAGATCGCCGATCTTTTCCGGGCTGATGTTCATCGTGACGATGCGCGGTGCGTGCGGCGACAGGTCGTCGCGCTTGCTCGGCAGCGCCTTGTCCATCTCACCCAGAATGTGCAGGCGGCCTTCCTTGGCCTGCGCGAGGGCTTCCTTCATGATCTTGAGATCGAGGCCTTCGATCTTGATGTCCATCTGGATGGACGTGATGCCGTTGCGCGTACCTGCAACCTTGAAATCCATGTCGCCGAGGTGGTCTTCGGTGCCGAGGATGTCGGTGAGGATCGCGTACTTCTTCCCTTCCTTGATCAAGCCCATCGCGACACCAGCGACGGCCGAGCGAATCGGGACGCCGGCGTCGAAGAGCGAGAGCGACGCGCCGCAAACAGACGCCATGGACGACGAACCGTTTGACTCGAGAATGTCCGACACGATACGAATCGTGTATGGGAATTCTTCAAACGCCGGCAGCACGCCCTGAATTGCGCGCTCGGCGAGGTTGCCGTGGCCGATTTCGCGGCGTGACGTACCGCGCATCGGACGCACTTCACCCGTGGAGAACGGCGGGAAGTTGTAGTGCAGCATGAACGACTTCGTGATTTCTTTCGCCTCGTTGATCGACTCGAGACGCTGAACGTCGTTGCCCGTGCCGAGCGTTGCGGCAACGAGCGCCTGCGTCTGGCCGCGCGTGAACAGCGCGGAACCGTGAGCGCGCGGGAGCACGCTCGTGTCGATCGTGATCGGGCGAACTTCGTTCGGCTTGCGGCCGTCGACGCGGAGACCCGTGTCGAGCACCTGGGAACGGAGCTGGTTGTACTCGACGTCGCCGAGGACAGCCTTCACGTCCTTGCCGTTGTCGGGGAACTCGGTGCCGAGAGCTTCGGCGATTTCATGCTTGACGCGCTCGACGGCGGCGATGCGGCCGTGCTTGTCCTTCTGATTGAGCGCTTCCTTGATCTTGGCGTCGGCGAGGGCCTTTACGCGCGTGACGAGCGCATCGGCCATTTCGGTCTTCGTCCAGTCCATCTTGGCCGGACGCTCGGAGGCCATTGCCTTGACCAGTTCTTCCTGGGCGCCGATCAACTCACGAATGCCCTTCTGCGCGACGGTCAGTGCTTCGACGACATCCTCTTCGCTCACTTCGAGCGCGCCGCCTTCGACCATGTTGATCGAATCGGACGAGCCAGCGACGACGATTTCCATGTCGCTGTAGCCGAGCTGCTCGAACGTGGGGTTGAGGACCCACTTGTCCTGAATGCGACCGACGCGCACCGCGGCGACCGGAGTCGCGAACGGAATCTTGGAGGCGTTCAGCGCGGCCGATGCGGCGACGAGCGCCAGCACGTCCGGAGCATTTTCCTGGTCCGCCGAGACGACGTAGATGAACACTTGGACTTCGTTCTTGAAGCCCTCGGGGAACAGCGGGCGAATGGAGCGGTCGACGATGCGCGCCGAAAGAATTTCGGCATCGCTCGGACGGCCTTCGCGCTTGATGTATCCGCCCGGGATCTTACCGGCGGCGTAGGTCTTCTCGCGGTACTCAACGAGGAGCGGGAAGAAGTCGAGTGCACTCTTCGTCTCGCTCACCGTGACGGCCGCGAGCACCATGGTGTCGCCGAACGTTACGAGCGCTGAACCTGCGGCCTGTTTGGCCATGCGGCCCGTCTCGATGACGAGCTTGCGTCCTGCAAACGTCTTCTCAACGCGTTGCATCATTGCTGTGTGCCTGGAAATGGCTGTGGAACTGCATGTCTGGGAATACAAAACGCGCGGGCCGCAATCATTGCGCCCGCGCCGTGGTGCACCGACAAGAACTAGTACCGAAGTCCGAGTTCCTTGATGATCGAGCGATAGCCGTCAACGTCGACACGCTTCATGTAATTGAGCAGGCGACGACGCTTGCCGTTCATCTTCAGAAGGCCGCGGCGACCATGATGGTCGTTCTTGTGGGACCGAAAGTGATCCGTGAGGTACTTGATCCGCTCGCTGAGGAGCGCGATTTGGACGCGCGTCGAACCGCTATCGGTTTCGTGGGTCCGGTACTTCTCGACGGTCGTGCTTTTTTCGAAAGCCATGTCCTGTGAGTTCCCGCCGCCGAAGGGCAGCGCACGTAGTTTTATGAGGTAGCACAGAAGCGTAGCTACTTGGTAACGCAATGTAAAGGGCACACTTAGGAGAAATCTGACCCTAAGCGCCGCGCAATCTCACGCACCAAACAATCGTCCGACCCAACCGAAGAGTTTGGCGAATCCAGCGCGCGTGTCGTTGTACATCACGATCGCGAACAGAAGAGCGATCGCCACGAGCCCAAAGCGCAGGATGTACTCGCGCGTGCGCATGCTGAACGGACTTCCCTTGGCCGACTCCAACACGTTGATCAGGATCTGACCACCGTCGAGAATCGGGATGGGAAGAAGGTTGAGCACAGCGACGTTAATGCTCAGCAGCGCAATGAGTTCAAACAGTCGCCCGAGTCCATTTTGAGCCGCGCTCACCGACGCACGGGTGATCGCGATTGGCCCGCCCAATTGCTTGACCGACACCTCGCCCGTCCCGATGTCGTGCAAGATCTTGAAGATCTGACCCGCGCCGGCCCACGTGATTAGCACGCCGGTCTTCGCGGCCGTCCCGAAGCCGATCGGCTGTTTGATCGACGGGTCGCGAGCGGCCGCGCCAATCTTGCCGACGGTGCGTTCTGCGCCCGTCACGGGATCGGGTTCCGTGACGGACTTCGGCGTCACGTGAATCGTGTCCGTCCCCCCTTTGCGGGAGACCACCAGCGCTACCGGCCGACCTGGTGACGCGGCGACCTGATCCACCATGTCCGTCCACGACCACACCGGCCGGCCATCGACAGTCATCACGGAGTCGCCACCCTTGAGCCCCGCGGCGGCCGCTGGCTCGCCCGGCAACACGGCATCGATCACGGGTGAGAGGTAGTAGACGACGCCGTCGGCCACGCGTTCAGCGGGCGCGTTGGGCTTACCGGCGAGCGGAACCGTCACGGTGCCGCGCTGGGTGGTCATGCTCAGCGTGGCGGTACTCGCCTCGATCTGCTTCCGGACCTCGTTCCACGTGTGCACGGGCGATCCGTTGATTGCACGGAGCGTGTCCCCGGCCTTCAACTGAGAGAGTTCGGGGATGTCCGCTGGCGCGTGAACCGCGCCGACGACCGTGGACGGATACACCACCTGGCCGTAGCTCATCGCCAACCCGGTGCCGACGACGATGGCCAGCACGATGTTCATGAAAACGCCCGCGATCATGATCACGATGCGCGCCCACAACGGCTTGCTCTCGAACCAGCGGTTCTCTGGAACCGGCTTTGGGCCGAACGGAATCATCGCGTTCGGATCGTAGCCCTTGTCCTGCTCCGCGCGAGCCGTGGCCTCTTCCGAGCCGCCCTCGAGAAAGGCGGTCTCGGCGTCGTGGCGCGACGCCATTCGCACGTAGCCGCCAAGCGGGAGCCAGGCGAGGACGTACTCAGTCTCGCCCTTCCGGATGCGAAAGATGGCCGGACCAAATCCGATCGAGAAACGGGGTGCGTAAACGCCCACCGCTTTGGCAGCCAGGAAATGCCCGAGCTCGTGCACGAAGATCACGAGTCCGAAAACGAGAATTGGGGCGAGAATCGCTAGCATCCAAACCGTTCCTGAACGTGGCGACGCGCCGCCGCGTCCGCGGCAACGATCGTATCGCGACTGTGGCCGGGGAGACCGGCGAGCGCATCCAGTGCGCCCGCAATCGCCACGCCGATATCGCTGAAGTGAATTCGTCCATCAAGAAACAGTGCGACCGCAGCTTCGTTTGCCGCGTTGAATACCGCAGGCGCCGCGCCTCCCTGCCTACCGGCCGCGACACCCAGAGCAAAGGCAGGAAAACGTTCTGCGGGCAACCGCTCGAACGTCAACGGCGATGACGCGACCGGGTCGAATTGTGGTACCCCGCTATCAGCGACCCGGTCCGGATGCGTCAATGCGTACAGCACCGGCAGCTCCATGCTCGGCACGCCGAGCTGAGCGAGAACGCTGCCGTCGACGAACTCGACAAACGAATGCACAATGCTCTGCGGATGCACGACGACCTCGATGCGGTCGTACGGCAGGTCGAAGAGAAAGTGCGCCTCGATGACCTCGAGCGCCTTGTTGGCGAGCGTGGCGCTGTCCACGGTGATCTTGCGACCCATCTGCCAGGTCGGGTGGCGGAGTGCATCCTGGAGCGTGGCCCGCTCGAGTTGCTCTGGCGTCCACTGCCGAAACGGACCGCCAGACGCGGTGATGATCACACGCCGAACTTCCACTCCTGGACGGCCGGTGATGCACTGCAGGATCGCGCTGTGCTCGCTGTCGACCGGAATGATTTCTCCCCCGCCCTCGGCGCACGCGACGCCCACGATGCTGCCCGCCATGACGAGCGTTTCCTTATTGGCGAGCGCGACGCGCTTGCCGCGGGACAGGGCCGCCAAGGTGGCATCGAGACCGGCGGCACCCACCACGGCATTCAGCACGATATCGACGTCGTCACGCGCCGCGGCTTCGACCAAACATTCCGGTCCGACGCTCCAATTCGGATGCGGTTCGACGCCGTTCCGCACGATGCCAACGAAGCCCGGCGCAAAGCGCTCGGCTTGTTCGCTGAGGAGTTGAGCGTTGTTGAATGCCGTGAGCGCTGCAACGCGAAAGCGTTCGCTCTGACGCTCCAAGACACGCAGCGCCGTCGTGCCGATCGATCCGGTCGACCCGAGAATTGCCACGCCCTGTCGCTCGTCGCGCGTCACGGTGCCCACGTGAGCATGGCTCCGAGCAACACGTACGCAATGGGCATCACGAAGAACAGGCTGTCGAACCGATCGAGAATGCCGCCGTGTCCCGGGATCAGGTGCGAGCTGTCCTTCACGCCTGCCTCGCGCTTGATGAGCGATTCCGCGAGGTCTCCAATCTGGGCCGCCACACTCACGATTGCGCCAAAGAGCAACACGCCGGCGGGCGCGTATCGGAAGCCGAGGTGCGCGGTCGGCCGGAGCAGGAACTGCGTGTACGCCCAAGCGACCAGCATGCTGGCGAGCAGTCCACCGATCGAACCTTCCACGGTTTTTCCGGGACTCACCGACGGAATGAGCTTAGTGCGACCCATCGTTCGTCCGACCGCGTACGCGCCGATGTCCGACGCCCAGGTCACGAACACGGGGAGCAGCAGCAGCAGCCCACCCGACGGAATGGCGAACGTCCGGCCGGCGAGTGGCACCGCGGCATCAGCGAATGCGTATTCGTAATTTCTAATGGCGTATCCGAAGCTCAGCATGCCACCGGTATACGCCGCGCCAAAGAGCGTCGTCGCGGCCGCGCCGAGCGGCTTCCCATCGACGCCGCGCGTCCAGATCGTCAGCGCTAGCACCAAGAGGGCGACGAGCGCGGCGAGCGATGCCGGCCCCATGCCGCCTGCCGGGTCGTACAGGCGCAGATAGCGCGCGTGCACGAGCAGCGGGATCAATCCGGCGATGACGATCCCGACATTGTCCATCGGGGTGAGTCCTGTCGCGCGAGCGATGCGGAAAAATTCCCAGGCACCGAGAGCGGCAGTAATAGCGAGGAGCGCCGCGAGGGGCGCTCCTCCTACCACCAGAATTGCGATGGCGATCGGAGCCGCGATCACTCCGAACAGGGTACGACGCGTGAGCTCGGAGCTCACACTTCCATGATCTCGGCTTCCTTCGCCTTGATCAACTCGTCGATCTTGTGAATGAAGTCGTCGTGGACCTTCTGCAGGTCCTTCTCGGCGTGCTTCACGTCGTCTTCGGACACGCCGCTCAACTTCTTGAGGGCTTCACGCGCGTGCGTGCGTCCGTGACGAACGGCAACCTTCCCTTCCTCGGCGTACTTGTGGACGACCTTCACGAGTTCCTTGCGACGCTGCTCGTTCATCATCGGCAGCGGCACGCGAATGATCGCGCCCTGCGCCGACGGCTCGAGTCCGAGGCCGGCTTCGCGGATCGCCTTTTCGACGATCTTGATCTGTCCCTTGTCGAACGGGGTGACGATGAGGACACGCGGCTCCGGAGCGTTCACGGTGGCCACTTGGTTCATCGCCATCATTTGGCCGTACATCTCGACCTTGACGGCGTCGAGCATGCTCGGCGACGCCTTGCCCGAGCGGACGGAGGCGAATTCGTGTTTGACGTGGGCGATGTCTTTGTCCATCGCCGTGCGTGCGTCCTTCAGGATTTGTTGAATCGAGCTCATCGAACCAGGGTGCCGACGCGCTCGCCGCGAACCGCCGCGACGATCGCGCCCGGACGGTGGATGTTGAGAACGATCAGCGGCAGCGAGTTCTCACGGCACAAAGTGATCGCGGTCTGATCGATCACCTTGAGGTCTTCCATGATGACGTCGCGGAAGCTGATCTCGTCGTACAGCTTTGCGTTCGGTTCCTTCTTCGGATCGGCCGAGTAGACACCATCGACACTCGTCGCCTTGATGATGACGTTGGCCTTGATCTGAATGGCGCGCAATACCGCGGCGGTGTCGGTCGAGAAATACGGATTCCCGGTGCCTGCGGCGAAGATCACCGTGCGCCCCTTCTCGAGATGCCGAATGGCGCGGCGGCGAATGTACGGCTCCGCGATCTCCTCCATGCGGATCGCCGTCATGACGCGCGTGTCGATGCCTTTTCGCTCGAGCACGTCCTGCACGGCCATCGCGTTAATCACGGTGCCGAGCATACCCATGTAATCGGCGGCGACGCGGTCCATGCCAGTCTTGGACAGCAGCGATCCGCGGACGATGTTGCCGCCGCCGATCACGAGTCCGATCGACGCGCCTGTCTCCTTCAGCCGAACGATTTCATCAGCGAAGCGACCGACGGCATCGAAGTCGTACCCGAATCCCTTATCTCCAGCGAGGGCTTCGCCGGAGAGTTTGAGGAGGATCCTCGGATACTTCAGGTCGGCTGTCATCCTCTGCGAGCGCAGCGAGCGGAGGATCTATTGTGCAGAAAAACGATGGTGATCAAGTGCGAATCGGGTTGCAGGTTAATCCGTGCGCGGATTCTACGTCTACGTCCTCTCGAGTCATTCCCGCCGACTCTACGTCGGAGTGACCAACAATCTCGAGCGCCGACTGTACGAGCACGTTCACGGATGGTCCAAATTCACATCGAGATACAACATCAACCGGCTCGTCTACTTCGAAACGCTTCGTCACCCGATGACAGCCATTCGCCGAGAGAAGACGATCAAGCGACTGGCAAGACGTGACAAGATCAAACTCGTTGAATCCAGAAATCCCCTCTGGATCGACCTTGCCGCGGCGTGGTTCGAACCGCCATGACCGCGCCACTCTCGGCGTAGGGCAGGCCCCCGCGGCGAAGCCGCGGGGGGCGACAGCTACTCCCCGAGCTGATAGCGAACGAACCGGCGAACCTGCACGTTCTCGCCCGTCTTCGCCGAGACTTCCTTCACCAGATCGCCGATCGTCTTCTTCGGCTCACGGACCCACGCCTGGTGCAGCAGCGCGACGTCCTTGTAATACGCCTGGATCTTTCCTTCCACGATCTTGTCGATCATGTGATCCGGCTTGCCTTCAGCCTTCACCTGCTCGACGAAGATACGACGCTCGCTCTCGACCTTGTCCTGCGGAACCTGGTCCTTGTCGAGCGCCAGCGGCGCGGCCGCGGCCACGTGCTCGGCGATCCAACGACCAAGCTGCTGGAAGTCTTCCGTGCGCGCGACGAAGTCAGTCTCGCAATTCAACTCCACCAACACGGCGATCTTGCCGTTGTGGTGGATGTAGTTCGCGATCATGCCTTCCTTCACCTGACGGCCCGATCGCTTCTCCGCCTTGGCGGCGCCGGAGGAACGAAGGATCTCGACGGCCTTGTCCATGTTGCCGCCCGCCTCTTCCAACGCCTTCTTGCAATCCATCATGCCGGCGCCCGTGCGGTTTCGCAGCTCGCCGACTTCCTTTGCGCTGATCGCTGTAGCCATTGTTCAGTCCAGCTGTAGGTGTTTCTGCCGTGTTTCGTTGAAACGCCGCCGGCTATGACCGGCGGCGCTGTAATGCTTTCAGAATTTACTCGGCCTCGGAAGCCTCGGCCGGCGCATCGCCGCCGCCTTCCTCGCCCGGGCCCTTCAAGCGGGCCGCGATGGCTTCAGGCTTGGCGCGGCGTCGGCGCGGACGACGACGACGCTTCTTGTCCTCTTCGCCAGCCGGCTCGGCGCCGCGATCGGAGCTGTACGTGTAGCTCTCGCCCTCTTCCTCTTCCTGACGGACCGGCGCTTCACGACGCGCTTCGATCACTGCATCGGCAATTGCCTTGGTGATCAGCTCGACCGAGCGAATCGCGTCGTCGTTGCCGGCGATCGGAACCGTGATGAGGTCCGGATCAGCGTTGGTGTCGACGATGGCGACGATCGGAATGTTGAGCTTGTTGCCTTCGCTGACGCCGATGCGCTCCTTCTTGGAGTCGACGACGAACATGAGGCCCGGCAAGCGACCCATGTTGCGAATGCCATTCAAATACTTCGAAAGCTTCTCGCGCTCGCGACGGAGCATGAGCTGCTCTTTCTTGGTGTAGTTCTCGAACTCACCGCCTTCCTCACCGCCCGCCTCGAGCTCCTTCATGCGGCGGACCTGCTTCTTCACGGTCTGGTAGTTGGTGAGCAAACCACCGAGCCAGCGCTCGGTGATGAAGAGTGCACTCGCGCGCTCGGCCTGTTCGCGAACGATGCCGGCCAGCTGCGGCTTGGTGCACACGAAGAGCACGTTCTCGCCGCGCAAGACGACGTCGCGCGCGAGCTTCTGGGCAACTTCGATCTGCCGAAGCGTCTTCTGGAGGTCGATGATGTGGATCCCGTTGCGTTCCGCGAAAATGAAGCGGCGCATCTTGGGATTCCAACGACGGGTCTGGTGCCCGAAGTGTACGCCCGCCGCGAGGAGAGCCTCGAGCGTCGGAGCGTTGGTGGACGACTGCTGATCTGCCATGTGGAGCGATTACCCTGTGGTTTGTTGTCGTCGGATCCCTTCATCGCGGCGCTCACCAGTTGCCTGGCACCGAGCGGTCGCTCCGAGATCCTGAGTGATGAGGTCACAGGTCTCGGGTCTGTGGTCTCTGGGCAAAACCCGGAGACCACAGACCTGAGACCAAAGACCTGTTTAGCGCTTGCTGAACTGGAACCGCTTACGTGCCTTCGGACGACCCGGCTTCTTACGTTCGACCGCGCGAGCATCGCGCGTGAGCAGGCCGAGATCGCGCAGCTTGCGGCGATGGCCCTCGTCGATCTTCACCAGCGCACGCGCCACGGCGAGGCGAAGCGCCCCGGCCTGACCCGTGTTTCCACCACCATCGACATTCGCCTTCACGTCGTAGCGGCCAAGCGTGTCAGTCGACACGAACGGCTGCTGAATCGACGACACGTGCGACGGACGCGGGAAGTAGTCGCCGAGCGTACGCCCGTTGACGTCCCACTTGCCCGAACCAGGCTTGAGGAAAACGCGGCACACCGCTTCTTTGCGGCGGCCGATCGCATGAATGCTCGTTGAGTCGGCCATGGATTACTTCTCGCTCTTGGTGAAGGTCAGCGTCTTGGGCTGCTGCGCAACGTGCGGGTGCTCGGCCGTCGCGTACACGCGAAGCTTGCGGCGCAACACCTGACGTCCAAGAGCGGTCTTCGGCAGCATGCCGTAGACGGCCTTCTCGATCACACGCTCAGGATGCTTGGCGATCATGGTACCATACGGCGTGAAGCGCTCGTGGCCCATGTAGCCCGTGTGACTGAAGTAGTTCTTCTGCTCAGCCTTGCGGCCGGTCACCTTGATCTTCGACGCGTTGATGACGATGACGTTGTCACCGGTATCCATGTGCGGCGTGAAGATGGGCTTGTGCTTGCCACGGATGATGCGAGCAACTTCCGTAGCCAGACGTCCGAGGACCATGCCTTCGGCGTCGACGATGAACCACTGCTGCTCGATGTCCGAGGGCGTGGCGGAAAACGTTTTCATTGCTGAACTGGACGAACGTGGGTAAAGCACCTCACCGGTGCGGCACGCAACCCGGGTCTCGGTAGCCACTGAAGGCATTTTTTGACAGACATGCAACATAGATAAAGACTTATGACGTGTCAACTTACCACGCCAAACGCCCACAGCATGCCCCGAATGCGTCTCTCGCTCGCCTACTCTCTCGCCCTCGCGCTTGCTGCCTCGAGTTCGACCATTCAGGCACAGCGGCCGCTCAGTGGGGCAGATTCGGCCCTCGTCGGGAGAATTCTGCTCGCCGAGGACCGGCGCGACCTGAACAGTCCCGCGCTGAAGGACGGAGCCGCGAGCGCCGACGCGCACGTCCGAATGCTGGCGACACGCGCGGAGGCCCGGATTCGCGACCCGAAGTTCGCCGGGCGGACGGCGTTCCCCAACCCCGTCGCGCCGCCGACGTACTACGACCCGGCTTGGCGCCTCAGATACCGAGCGCTAGCGGCCAAAAAGGCGGACTGCGCCGCTCTCGACGTCGCGGTTCGTGATAGTGCCTGGGCCGTCCGTCTCAAGGCAGCCGACCTCGCCGGGAGCGACTGCGCCGGTGATTCCACCCTCGCGTCGACGCTGCGGAGTTGGGTTTCCACCGCCCCGTCGGCCAGCGCCCGGCGGCGCGGTGGTGTGAGCTGGCAGCCCGCCGGCCACGCGATCGTCGCTCTGGCGCGACTCGCTCCTGCGTCCTCGGGACCGCTCGCGGGGCGATTGGCCGGTAGTCCAATCCCTTGGCTGCGCACTTACGCCGCGCGCGCCGCGGTCTCGATGGGGGACTCGGCGACGCTGCGCCACCTGGCGCGCGATCCGAACGCGAACGTGCAGGAAGCTGCGCTCGACGGACTCGCGGTCGTCGCCGGTCACTCCGCCGATCAGGAATACATCGACGCGCTGTCGTCGCCTGGGTATCAGGTCGTTCGCGCCGCCGCTCGCGCGCTCAAGGGATCGCCGCGCGCCAACGACGCTCTGGTCGCGCTGTTCGCCGCGGCCCGCCGCATTCGACGCGACTCCAGCGAAACCTCACGCGATGCGCGGCTGGCTGTGCTCGTGCGACTGGGCGAATTCGCGATGGTCGCCGACGTCCCCGAGATCACCGGTCTGACGAAGGACTTCGACTGCGACGTTGCGCAGGCCGCCGCCGCGATCGTGACACGGCTCTCGCCGGCCAGCGCCGTTACGCCGGTGTGCACGCCGCTTCCCATCACGCTGCCTCCGGATGCCGTAGGACTCGCACTCGGCCGAATCGTTCGCCTGCGTGTGACGCTCGCCGATTCGAGTGGCGGCGGCTCGTTCACGATTCGTCTACGCGGCGACGTGGCGCCAATCATGGCCGCACGTATTCTCGCACTGGCGCGATCAGGCTATTACAACGGTCTGATCTGGCATCGTATCGAGCCGGATTTCGTGCTCCAGGGCGGAGGGCTCGGTGCCAATGAGTATGTTGGAAACCCGCGCTTCATGCGCGACGAACTGGGGAACGTTCCGCACGTACGTGGTACGGTGGGAATGAGCACGCGCGGTCACGACACCGGCGACGCGCAGTGGTTCGTGAACCTCCGCGACAATCTCCGTCTTAACGGCGACTACACGGTGTTCGGCGAGGTCGTGGATGGCATCGAGGTCGCGGACGACGTGCAGGAAGGCGACGTGATCGCGCGGATCACCGTGGTCAACTGAGGACTTCGATCAAGTGCCGACGATTGCGATCCACTTGCCGTCGGGACTGACAGCAATGCGAGTGGCGCCGCGCAGACCTTGCGCGGCGAAATCGCCGAGTGATGTCCACGCTGTTGCGCCTTTGGTCCACAATAGGAGCGATGATCCCGCCGCAGCGATCATCGCGTCGTTCGAGATCCACGCAACGTCCTGAGTTCCGCGTGGAAGTGCAACGAGATCGCGAGTGGCGAAGCCGGGCCACGTCGCGGCCACGACAGTCGACGTCGAATCGGCAATGCGAACGAAGGAGAAGCCGCTCTTATCGGCCAGCGGAAGCAGCGACCGTCCGACGTTCCGCGCGAGCGTGTCGGACTTTCCGGTTCGCACGTTCGTGTGGACGAGCGCGTTGGGGCGACCAAGGACGAAGAGCGCGAGATTGTTGGCGTCGATCCAGGCGTGATATCCAACTGGCTTGAGTGTTTCGATAACGAGCTTGGGATCGGAACCGTCGAGCGCAAAGCTCCACAGGCGCTGCGTCGAATCTTTCTCGACGCGAATCACCGAAAACCGCGCGCCACCGGGCATTACCGTCGCTGAATACTCGCTCTCCGGCGTGGTCGTAACGCGGGTGATTTGCTTCGACGCAATGTCGTACCGGTAGATATCCGACTGAGCATCTTCGCGCGTCGACGTGTACAGAATCGCGCGGCCGTCAGGTGTGAACGACGGCTGATTGTCATAGCCAGGCCGGTGCGTGATGTTCAGCAACGGCCCGACCACTGGTCGCCCGTTCTGTACCGAGAGCGGCGCCAGGTAGATGTCGGCCTCCGGTGCACCTTGGCCTCGCGCCGACGACGCGAGGGCGACTGCCGCGAGACCCGCGATCAGCGTACGACGCATCGTCCTTCCTCCGACTTTCGAGTTTACTCGAGCTCGATCAGCAAAGCGCCCTTTTCCACCGCCGTCCCCGGCGTGGCCTTGACCGTCTTCACCCTGCCCGCGGCCTGGGCGCGAAGCTCGTTCTCCATCTTCATCGCTTCCATCACGACGAGTCCCTGCCCTGCCTGTACCGAGTCGCCGACTTGAACGTTCACGCGGACAATCAGTCCGGGCATTGGAGCCTTGAGTGGCGCGAGACCCGTGGGACCGGCGGTGTTGCCAGCGAGATCGCGGATGGCACGAGTGCGCTCGTCGAGCGCTTCGAGATCGAAGCGGTAGCCGTCGAGCCACAGCGTGTACAGGCCGCGCGACGCGCCGGGGCGAACGACGACGCGATGAATCTCTTCGCCGATCGTGACCAATCGCACCGGGGTGCCGTCGATCTGCTCGGCGTGAGCCGCGACGTCTTCGCCGTCGATGTGCACGCCTTCGCCATCGAGCAACACCTCGTGCTCTTCATCGCCAATGCGCACGAGATACTTCATGCGTCCCCCGGAATGAGCTCGCACACGGTTTCGACGTGCGCAGTTTGCGGAAACATGTCGAATGCTCGGAGTGATGCGATTCGATAACGCGGCATGCGCGAGAGATCTCGCGCTAGTGTTGCCGGATCGCAGCTCACGTAGATCACAACGCGCGGTGCGGGTGATGTTGTCTCGAGCAACGCCGACACCTGCTCATGCACGCCCGAGCGCGGCGGATTGATCAGAACGACATCGGCCGGCAGCGCGTCAGCCAATTGGTCCTCGACGCGCCCGGCAACGGCTCGGGATCCGCCGGGTAATTGCGACGCACACACGGCAACCGCGTCGCGATCGGACTCGATGGCTACGACACGCACACCACTCTGCGCGAGCGGAATCGCCGTCGCGCCGGAACCGGCATAAGCGTCGACCGCGGTTTGCGGACGATAGCTCTTGGCGCGGTCGAGCACGTATTCGTGGAGCCGAGCTCCAACGTCGTCATTCACCTGGATGAACGACGCCGAGGCGGCCGCGGTGCCCCGCTCCGCAATCAGGGTTCGCGAACGATTCGTTGGACGCCACCACAGAGACGTGGCCGACCCGACGACCTCGAAGAACTTCGAGCGCGCAGGCCATTCGTTGCCGCCTTCCATGACGACCGACGCGCCCTCGCCAACCAATTGCACGGATGCACGCAGTTCGTCGGCGAGCGGAAAGGACGACCGCGCCTCCATGATTTCGCGCCACACTTCCATCACGCGTTCGTCCGTGATCGGGCAATCGGCGAGCTGAAAGACACCAACCGGATCGTCGTACGGATGGAGTCCGATCACCCAATCTCCGCCACGCGCCTTTCGCATCGCGAGCGTGAGCTTGCGGCGATACCGCCATTCCTTGCCGCTCTGTTCGATTGCCGGAAGTTCGACGTCGCGCTTGCCGATGCGCGTGAGCGTGTCGCGAATGATGCCGCGCTTCGCCTCGACCTGCGCATCGTAGCGCATGTGCTGCAGCTGGCACCCGCCGCACTTGTCCATGCGGTAGTGATAGCAGAGCGGATTCACGCGCTGTGGCGAGGGTGTGAGGATTTCCTCAACTGTCCCGCGCGCAAAACGCTTGCGCGTATCGAGCCGAACACGCGCGCGGTCGCCCGGCGCCGTGCGTGGCACGAAGACGACGATACCCTCGGTGCGAGCGATACCGTCACCGCCGGCAGCAATGGAGTCGATCGTCACTTCCGCAACGGTCATCGCAACGCGTCCAGGCGCGCTGCGCGAAGCCAAGCGTCAGAACCAGTCGCACCAGCAGCCGACGGCGGCGCGCTTCGCTTTGGCGCCTGTCGGTCGCGATCGGCGATGAGCGCGGCAACCACGGCAGCCGTACGCGCAACATGCGCCGGCGGCTTCGCCTGAATCAACGAATCAAGCCGACGCTCGAGCCATTGGATTTCGATCGCTCCTGCACGGAACTCCGCGTCTTCCATGACGCGCAGGTGGAAGTCGCGCGACGATTCTACGCCTTCGATCGTGAGTTCGAGCAACGCGCGATGCATGCGTTCCACCGCGGCTTCGCGTGTTGGCGCATGCACGATGAGCTTTGCGAGCATCGGATCGTAGAACAGTCCGATCTCGCTGCCCACTTCGATACCGCCGTCCCAACGTACGCCGGGACCACTCGGGAGATGCAGATACGAGATGCGCCCTGTGGACGGAAGAAATCCGTTTGACGGATCTTCGCTCGTAATACGACACTCGATCGCCCAACCGCGTGGCACGATCTCTTCCTGACGGAAGGGCAACTTCTCGCCCGCTGCGACGCGGATCTGCCACTGCACCAGATCGATCCCCATGACAAGTTCGGTCACGGGATGTTCGACCTGGAGGCGAGTGTTCATCTCGAGGAAGTAGAATTGGCCGTCGCGATCCAGCAGAAACTCGCAGGTCCCGGCATTGAAGTATCCAGCGGCGCTCGCGGCGCGGACGGCCGTCTCCCCCATCGCGCGCCGAATCTCCGGCGTCACCGCCACGCTCGGCGCTTCCTCGATCATCTTCTGATGGCGGCGTTGCACCGAGCATTCGCGCTCGTTGAGCGACAGCATCGTTCCATGCTGATCGCCAAGCACCTGAATCTCCACGTGCCGCGGACCGACGATGTACTTCTCGACGTACACTGCGTCGTCGCCAAACGAATTCTTCGCTTCGCGCTTGGCCGTCTCGAGTGCCGACTCGATTTCTTCGGGCGAGCGAACGACACGCATGCCCTTTCCACCGCCGCCTGCTGCCGCCTTGAGGAGCACGGGATATCCGAACTTCTCGGCGATCGCACGTGCTTCGTCGGCGCTCGTCAGAGCTTCGGTCGTTCCCGGAACCACTGGGACGTTCGCTTTGATCGCCAGCTGTCGCGCGGCAGTCTTGCTGCCCATCGCCGCGATCGCCTCCGCCGGCGGTCCAATGAACGTGAGCCCCGCGTCGCGAACCGCGCGCGCGAACCATTCACGCTCGGACAAGAAGCCGTAGCCGGGGTGGATCGCTTCCGCGCCCAAACGTAGCGCGGCTTCGATGATGCGATCACCCTTGAGGTAACTCTCGGCCGATGGCGCGGGCCCGATGAGGACGGCCTCATCGGCCTCGCGCACGTGCGGAGCGCGAGCATCAGCTTCGCTGTAGACGGCGACAGATGCGATGCCCATCTCGCGGCAGGCGCGAATGACGCGCAGTGCGATCTCGCCGCGATTGGCGATGAGTATTTTCTTGAACATTACAGCGGGATGTTGCCGTGCTTCTTCGCGGGATTTCGTTCCCGTTTCGTCCGCAGCGTCTCGAGAGCGTCGATCACTCGCGGACGGGTGTCTCGCGGATCGATGATGTCGTCGACGTATCCGCGCGCGGCAGCGATGTACGGATGCGCGAACTTCTCGCGATACTCTTCGATCTTGGCATCCGTTGCCGCCTGCGGATCGGGGCTTTCGTTGATCTCTTTTCGGAAGAGAATTTCGACGGCGCCCTTGGGACCCATCACCGCGATCTCAGCGGTCGGCCACGCTACGTTGTAGTCGCCGCGAATGTGCTTCGACGACATGACGTCGTACGCACCGCCGTACGCCTTGCGCGTGATGACCGTGACTTTGGGGACGGTGGACTCGCAGTACGCGTACAGCAACTTTGCGCCGTGCTTGATGATGCCGCCGTGCTCCTGCGAGACGCCGGGAAGAAATCCGGGCACGTCCTCGAAGGTGACGATCGGAATGTTGAACGCATCGCAAAAGCGAATGAAGCGCGCGGCCTTGAGCGACGCGCCGATATCCAGAACGCCAGCGAGCACCGCGGGTTGATTGGCCACGACGCCGACGCTGAAGCCGCCCATGTGTGCGAAGCCGCACAGTACGTTCTGCGCATAGTCGCGATGCACTTCGTAGAACTCGCCATCGTCGACAATGCGCCGAATGACTTCG
The DNA here is from genome assembly GCF_055379415.1 of Leucogemmata humicola. Lineage (NCBI taxonomy): Bacteria > Pseudomonadati > Gemmatimonadota > Gemmatimonadia > Gemmatimonadales > Gemmatimonadaceae > Leucogemmata > Leucogemmata humicola. The sequence goes on along the minus strand of NZ_AP040875.1, from coordinate 3,004,802 downwards.
TGCATGTCGTACGGCTTATTCGGATTGTCAGGTACGATGTCGAGCAACGCTTCGTCACGACGATCTCGCGGATCTGTCCCACGACCGCGCGGCGGATCCTCGAGATTGTTCTGCGGGATATACCGGAACAGCTCGCGGATGGCGGTAATCGTCGCCGCTTCCGAGGCATGGACGAAGTGTGCGACACCAGAGGTCGCGGCGTGCGTATCAGCGCCGCCGAGTTCTTCCATCGTCACGTCTTCGTGGGTCACCGTCTTCACGACGTTTGGACCGGTGAGGAACATGTACGATGTGCCGCGCGCCATGTAGATGAAATCCGTGATCGCTGGCGAGTAAACCGCGCCACCGGCACAGGGGCCGAGGATCGCCGAGATCTGCGGAATCACACCCGACGCGAGCGTGTTGCGCAGGAAGATGTCGGCGTAGCCACCCATCGACACGACGCCTTCCTGAATGCGCGCGCCACCGGAGTCGTTGAGTCCAACGACCGGAGCGCCATTGCGCACTGCGAGGTCCATGACCTTGCAGATCTTTTCGGCGAACGTTTCGGAGAGCGATCCGCCGAAGACCGTGAAGTCCTGTGAGAAGACGTAGACGAGTCTGCCGTCGATGCGACCGTAGCCCGTGACGACGCCGTCGCCATAAAACTTTTGGTCGCCGAGTCCGAAGTCGGTCGAGCGATGGACAACGAACCGGTCGAGTTCGACGAACGTTCCTTCGTCGAGCAGGAGGTCGAGTCGTTCGCGCGCCGACAGTTTGCCTTTGGCGTGCTGCGCCTTGAGTCGTGCGGCTCCGCCGCCCTGTTCCGACTCGGCGATTCGGCGCGTGAGAAGGTCGAGCTTGTCTCGCATCGTCATAGGCGTGGAAGCTATCGGCGCCCTGGCAGGGATACCAGAGGCGCCACACCACGCTTAGTGCCGCGCAATCACTCGTATCGGAGTGCTTCCACAGGGTCGACGCGCGCCGCCCGGCGGGCTGGTACGTAGCTGGCGAGCAGTGCAATTGCCGCGAGCAGCAGCGTCACGCCAATGAAGCTTGCGGGGTCGAAGGGCGACACTCCAAAGAGCAGCGTGCGCAGAAAGCGCGTGACGCCCAGCGCGCCGACCAGCCCAATCGCTATGCCCAATGCGCCGAGCTGAGCACCATGCCCAACGATCAATTTCAGGACATCGGTTCGCTGCGCGCCAAGCGCCACACGAACGCCGATCTCCTGCGTCCGCTGCGATACCGCGTACGAAATCACGCCATACACACCGACAGCGGCGAGGACGAGTGCAATTGCCGCAAAGGCGCCGAACATCTTGCCGTACAGCGCTTGCTGCCAGTATGAGCGCTCGATACTCGCGTCCATGCTGAGGACCCGGAACATCGGCACGAGCGGATCGATCTGCTTGAGCGTCGAAAGCACAGTGGCCGTCACTTTCGTTGGTTCACCATTTGTACGAATGATGACTCCAGAACTGCTCCAGCCGCCTTGCTGGAAGGGCATGTAACCCTGAAAGTCGGGTGCGGACGTCGTGAGCTGCCTCTGCTTGATGTCGGCGGCCACGCCAATGACGGTGACCCATCGCTGCCCCGTGTCGGTAGCGCTGCCGAACTTGAAGCGCTTCCCGAGCGCATTGTCCGCGCTCTTCCAGAACGTCTTGGCCATGTACTCGTTGATGACCGCCGAGCGCCCGGCGACTCCGCTGTCGGCCCACTCGTGCTGCGTGAACATGCGTCCGCGGATCAACGGAACCTTGAGCGTCTCGAGGTACCGCGGTGACACCCACCGAATCTCCAACAAGGGCTCACTGCCAAGTTGTGCCGGTTGATTCTCCGCGACGAAGAGGCTGTTGTTGTTCCCCGCGAGCGGAATGTTGTTTGTGATCGCGGCGCTGACGATTCCCGGCCGCGCATTGAGCTGAGTCAGAAAGCGATCCCAGAACGCCTGGCGCTTGTATGTGGAATCGTACGAGGGCCCGGTCAATGCCACGCGCAACGTCAACAGATTGCTCTGATCGAATCCTGGTTTCACGCTTTGCATGCTGACGAAGCTGCGAATGAGTAGCGTGGCTCCGATGAGCAGCACCAGTGACAGCGCTACTTCGCCGACGACGAGGCTGTTTCTCAGTCGCTGCTTTCCGCGCCCCGCACTCGACCCGCGGCCGCCGGCGTCGCGAAGCGTCTCATTGAGATTCGGTCGTGCTGCTTGTAACGCTGGGGCCAAGCCAAAGAGCAGGCCCGTCGCGACGGCCATGGTGATCGTGAAAACGAGAACCTGCCAGTCGATCGTGAACGTCATCCAGAATGGAATGCCGCCCAGGATGTTCGCCTTGATCCACTGCAGGAACGCGTAGGCGAAGCCGACACCGAATAGTGCTCCCGTGAGCGCGACAATGATGCTTTCGGTGAGCATTTGCCGAATGACGCGCCAACCGTCCGCACCTATGGCGACGCGAACTGCCATCTCCTTCGACCGTGACGCAGCACGTGCCAGCAACAAGTTGGCGACGTTCGCGCACGCGATCAGCAGTACGAAGGCGACGGACGCCATCATGATCATGAGCACCGAGCGGAAATTGCCCGACTGATTTTCGCGGAGCGTCTGAGCGTCGACACCCCAGCCCGTGTTCGACGCCGGGTATTGTGTCTCGAGTGTCAACGCGACGCGCGCGAGATCGCCGCGCGCCTGCTCTACCGTGACACCTGGCTTCAGTCGGCCCATCACCTGCCAGGAGTGATTACCGCGATTGTTCAGCGGATCCATCTGCAGCGTCGTCCACACGCCGGCCGCCGCAGGAAACTCGAAGCCGACCGGCATGACGCCAATTATGGTGTGCCTGATGCCGTTGACGGTAATCGCTTCGCCGATCACGCCCGGTCGCGCGTTGAACCGATCGCGCCACACACGCTCGCTGAGAATGATTGTCTTCGGCGCCCCAACGCGGTCCTCGTCCTCGCGAAAGTCTCGCCCGATGATTGGTGTGACGCCGAGAACGTGGAACATCGTCCACGACACGCTCGCGCCCTGGACGTAGTCGGCACCGTCGGCCGACGCGAGGTTAAACGACGAACCCGTGTAGATCCCGATGCTCTCGAGAGTGCGATTGTCCGCCTGCCAACTCCGAAAGTTCGGATAGGACACGGAGTTCATGTGCCACCCGCGCTTTGAGCTGGACTCACCGATGGCGACTAGCTCATCGGGCGCGCGATAGGGAAAGGGGCGCAGAAGGAGCGCGCGAACGCAGCTGAAAATGGTCGCGTTGACGCCGATGCCGAGTGCAAGACAAACGACGGCAGCCAACGAAAACGCTGGGTTCTTGATCAGCGTGCGAAAGGCAAAACGAAGGTCCTGAAGCATGGCGGCGTTGGATTGGGGCCATGGGTAGGACATCCAACTCGACTGAGAGGTTGAAACGCTCCGTCCCAGTCACCGCCGCTCGACGTGGCAACGCTACATCGCGGGGAGCGTCAGCACGAACGTGCTCCCCTCGCCCACCACGCTAGTTACTGTGAGATCGCCGCCCATCCCGCGAGCCAGATCACGACTGATCGCGAGTCCAAGGCCGACGCCTTCGACCGTCCGCGTCAGCTTCCAGTCGACCTGGACGAAGGGCTGAAAGACTCGCTCTCGTGCTTCCTCCGCGATACCTCGGCCACTATCCGCAACACGCAGTTCGATTCTTCCATCGCCGCAACTCGAACAGTCGACGTTCACCGAACCGCCCGGTTCCGTGAACTTCACTGCGTTGCTGAGAAGATTGAGAACGATCTGCTGTACCTTCTCGCGGTCTCCGCGACCAACGACGGCGCGATCGCAGGATTTGACCTGAAGCGACAGCTCTTTCTCGCCAGCGAGTGGCGCCATCAGAGCTTCGCTGGTGGCGAGGATGTCGTCCATCGGAATGCCTTCGATCCGGTATTCCACGACGCCCGCGTCGATCTTGGAGAAGTTGAGCACGCCGTTGATCAGCCCCAGCAGGTGCCGCTGACTCCGTTGCATTCTCTCGAGACCATCTCGCTGTTCAGCGGTGACGGGGCCAAGGATCCCAAGATCCATCAGATCCACATATCCGCCGATGGCGTTGAGCGGAGTTCGTAACTCGTGGCTCATCACGGCGAGAAAGTCGCTCTTTGCACGGTTGGCACTTTCCGCTCGTGCGCGTTCCGCAACGAGCTCGCGTCGCGCGAGTACAGCCGACGTCACCTCGAGGAGCACGATCATAGTTCCGGCAATTCGGCCATCGTCGTCGCGCACGGGGCTGTAGCTGTACGTCCACCACGCGTCGTCGAGTCGCCCATATCGCTCGATCGGCAGGTACATCTCCTCGAACCACACCGACTCGCCGCGAGACATGACGCCGTGCACCTGTGGGCCGGTCGTCGCCCACACGTCCGTCCAGAAATCCGCGGCGCGCGCACCAAGTCCGCCCGGATGTCGCGCCAGCGGATCGTTTGGGGCGCCGAGGCTAGGCCTGAAGGCGTCGTTGTAGATCTGGATGAGATCCGGACCCCAGAGCAGCAGCATCGGATTTCGGGATGCCAGAACGGCGCCCGCCATAGTGCGCAAACTGGTGGACCAACCGTCAACTGGCCCTAGCGGCGTGGAACCCCAGTCGAACGCTCGACACCGAGTCGCCATCTCGTCCGACCCGGGAAAGACGTTGTGAAGGTTGAATCGTGCAGCGATGACATCAGCTTCCGGCGACGACGACACGACCATGCGGCTCTACGCTCCGGCTGCTCGCGAGTGGGGGTGTAGCGAGACGAGTTGAATATGGCGGTCGAGGGTCACGAACGCATCACGTATGGCGAGCCCGGCAGCGAATTCATGAAATGCTAATAGCGTGTGGCGAGCCAGCTTATCTCTTCAACGGGCATGTGATCGAATGCGCTGGCGCGGCGTTGTGCTCGCCGCGCTTCGATGCATGACTTCGCTGGACGCGTCGGCTTGGGTCCAAAAAAGCGCCCCGGGTTTCTCAGGGGCGCTTTCTCATTCTCTCAAACCGACTCGACGTCGATCGCCCCAGGTAGCCTCAGGCGCGGAAGGCCGAAAACCAGCTGATTCTCAAGAGTTCACAAATAGGGACTTTAGGATACCAATGGAGCCTCCGATAATCGAACGGCATACGGATGAGTGTGGTCTCGTGGCGAACGACTGCCTGCCCCTCACATCCCTCTTTGTAGGAGGCGTTCATGTCTCGGATTCGGATGTTCATCGCCGGCACGGCTCTGAGCCTGACCGCCGGTGCGATTGGCCAAGCTCAGACGGCTACCCAGGTAGTCGGTATTCAGGTTCAGTCGATCAACCAGATCGCTGTCACGGGAAGCCCGAGCTTGGTGATCAATGCGGCGGTCGCTGGTTCGCAGCCCACCCAGGCCACAGCCTCTGGGACTTATGCGATCACGACGAACGATACGAGCCGTATCGTGACGGTGGAGATCGACAACAACATGCCGGCCAATACGACCCTTAAGGTTACCATGGGCGCTCCGTCTGGCGGCAGCTCGGCCGGCGCAGTCACGCTCTCGACAACGCCGCAGAACGCGGTCACCGGCTTCGGCATGGTGATCGGCAGCGCCCTGTCGATCGGGTACACGCTCGATGCGACCGTCTCGGCGGGTATCATCGCCGCGACGACCCGGACGGTGACGTTCACCATCATCGCGGGGCCGTGACGCAACTCCGTCCCGCGTGTCTGGCGACGGCCGCGATGCTCATCGCGGCCGCTCGCCTGTCCGGTCAGTCCAATTCTCTCAGCCTGACCGCGCCGGGACCGCTCATCATTTCGGGGGCATCGGCCGGAAGCCAGCCAGTGGCGCGGACCGATCAAACCGCGCGTTACACGGTCAAGGTCGGAACGGGCCGAATGAAGATCACCGGCTACGTCGATAGTCCGATTCCGCCGGGGATGGTGCTCACGATCACGCTCGCAGCTCCATCAGGCGCATCGAGTGTAGGACCCGTCGTGCTGACGGAGACGCCGAAGGATTTAGTCCGATATATCGAAATTGGGCAGTACAACAACCTAGTCGTCACCCTGACCCTCTCGGCGAGCGTGAGCGCCGGCGTGGTTTCGTACGCGCCAAAGGGTCTGGTGCTGACGCTTGCCAGTGACCCGTAGGCCGACATCGCCGGAGATGTGAGACTCTTTATGAAGCGGATTTATCTGGCTCTCGCCGTGGGCGCAATCGGCGCCTCCCCGCTGCGCGTTGCGCACGGGCAGATCGCAGTACTCAGCGAGGCCGTGTTCGAGCGGTCGGCGGTACCGGGGCAAACGTACCAGGGGCAGTTGCTGATCAAGAACACGTCGTCGGTACCGCAGGAAGCGCGCGTGTACCAGACGGATTTTACGTTCGCGGCCGACGGTCGCACGGGGTACGGCGCCGCCGGTGCTTCGCCGCGATCGAACGCCAAGTGGGTCGCCCTGGGAGCGAGCTACGTCGAAATCCCTGGGGGAGCGACGGTACCGGTGAATTTCACGGTGTCCGTACCTGCCGACTCGTCGCTCAAGGGCAGCTATTGGAGCATGGTGATGATCGAAGCGATTGCTGCTGGCGCACCCGAGTCGCGTGCGCCGAACGCACGTGTTCAGGTGGGCCTAGCCGTTGCCACCCGCTACGGGACACAAGTCGCCACGCACATCGGCGCATCGGGCGTGTCGCGTCTCGCGTTCGATAGCCTGTCCGCGACGACGACCGAAAAGGGCACTCAGGGGCTGCGGTTCGACTTCATCAACACCGGCGAGCGGGCGAATCGGTTCATGTTGTCGCTCGAGCTTTTCAACGACGCCGGAGAACTCGTCAAGCAGGCAAGCCAGTCGCGCGGGCTGCTCTATCCCGGAACGGCGGCGCGGCAAGTGTTCGACGTCGGAACAGTACCGCACGGTACGTACACGGCGGCGCTCGTGGCCGACGGTGGCGGCGATCGCGTGTTCGGTGGGCAGTTCAAGGTGACCTTCTAAGCGGTCCACGCCCATTCGCAATGCGTCCGGCCCTCCTCGCCCTCCTCGGGCTCTGCACGTTGGCCGGCGCAACGCGATCGCTCCATGCACAGGGCGATCAGCGGACCGATCGTCTTGCGATCGTTCCGGATACAATGAGGCGGACCATCAGTCCCGGGGCGACGACCACGGCGCGCGTTCTCGTTCAAGAGCTCGCCGGTGTCGACCAGGACGTGGTGGTCCTCACTCGACTCCCGGGGGGCTGGCATCTCCTTTCTGAGCCAGTAACGACGCGCGTCCCCGCGAAGGGCCGCGCGTTTCGTCTGGTACAGTTCCAAGTGCCTGCGGATGCCGAGGCTGGCGAGTATTCGGTGATCCAGGCGGTCCGGGCGCCAGGGCTGGACACCGATCTCGAGTCGCGATCCACAGTTGTCGTCACCGTCCGACGCAGCGTCGTCGTGTCGGTCGTCGACGAGCCCACCTTCGCGGCGAGCGGCTCGACGTTTCACACGACCTTCCTCGTCACGAACCGCGGCAACGCTCGTACAAAGGTTCGGCTGCGCGTGCGGACAGACCCCGGCGTATCGGCAACGGCGGATACGCTTTCTGCGCTCAAGGCGGGTGAAAGCCGCACGATCGGCGTCGACGTCGACGCGGGGCAGACTCCAGACGGCGGGGAGGTCATGCGTCACGTGGCCCTCATTGCCGAAGCGGAGAGCGGCGGCCCATTGGATGACGGCCCTGCAGCCCCCGCCGCGTCGGTCGGAGTGCGCGTCGTCCAGCGTAGCTCGAGCGCCGGCGCGCCATGGTTTGCGCTCCCGGCGAACCTCCGCCTCATGCGAACGAAGGCTGGTGGCAGTTCGAATTCCTTCGAATTCGCAGCAGGTGGCGCGGTTAACGATAGCAGTACCACAATGTTAGAGCTTTTTGCTCGCGGACCTCAGCCGACGCAATCGCTGTTTTCGGAGCGCGACGAGTACCGCTTCGCGGTAACCTCCGAAACGTTCTCGGCGCGGCTTGGCGACCAGCTCTTCCGGTTGTCACCCCTCACCGATCCCGGTTCATTTTCGAGCGGTTTGTCGCTCAGCGGCACTCGCGGAAGCTGGTCCGCCGGTGCGCAAACCGGACGGGATCGCTGGAGCACGGGGTCGACGCAGAGCACGGCGTTCCTGAGGTTCAATGTGACCCCAAATTTCTCGATCGCCGCCAACGCGATGGAGTCGAATCGAGTGCGGAGCGGCACGCTCGGTTCGCTGTACCTACGCGCCATGCCGAGCTCCCGGTCATTCCTCGAGCTCGAACGCGGCCTGGGAGTTGGTGGTGACGGCGCCGGAGGCGGCGCGACAATGCTGCGACTTGCGGGCGACCAGGGTTGGATCGCGCTCGACGCTCGAACAGTCCGGGCCGACTCCGGTTTCCTCACGCAGTCGAAAGGGGACCAATCTGTCGCGTACCTCGTGCTTCGGCCGGCATCTTGGCTTCGTCTTGCCGGACGCACGAACCTGGAACGGTTCAAACAAACGTCTGAGTTCACGATCGACCTAGCGCGACGGCTTACGGCAGGCGTTCGTTCCGCGTCGCACGAGGGTGAACCATTCGCCATCGCGTTTCTGAACGGTCAGGGCGTCGGCGTTGAACGGTCAGCGTGGTTCCGCGTTGCAGCGTCCGGTCGCCGAATGAACGTGATCGCGACGTTCGAGCGTGGCGCGCTGGATCGTCGCGACGGGGCTCCGGTGATTCCCTTCTCCACGAGCCGGATCCAGGCCGGTCTTTCATTGGGATCCGCTGCGTCAGTCGGTGGGTTCGTCGAGCGGGCGACTGGCGAACGCCTGTACATGATCCAACCGGCGACAATCGTCAGCGCCGGCGCGAGCGCGTCGCTTCAGATCGGACGCACCTCGCTGGCACTAGTAGGTACTGCTGCACCCGCAGCTCGCTTTCAGCTCGTCCCGGACTCCCTGTGGATGCTTCCAGGTGGAGTCGCGTCCATCGACGCCGTGCTCTCTCATGCCCTACACAACGGCCGGTCGATCTCTTTGCGCGTACACGCGATGGCCTCTGGTCCCGGCAAGCCGATTACGACGGTTGCCCGAATCGCGTACGACATTCCGCTTCGGTTACCCTTCGGTCGTTCGCGCTCGGCGAGTCGTGTAACGGGCCACGTGTACGATGCCGAAACCGGAGCGGGGGTTCCGAATGCCCTCGTGCGGATCGGCGACCGCGTCGCGCTGACCGACGACGACGGTCGGGTGGCGTTCGGCGGGATCGCCCCAAGTCGCTATCCAGTGCGCGTGGATCTTGGCGCGCTGCAGGCTGCCGGCGCCGGGCTCGAGGAGCATTTGCTCGAAGTCGACGCACTCGCGGGACACACGAGTGACCTCGGAATTCGAGTCACGCGGCTGGGGCGCATCGGCGGAACGGTTTCCCTGTTCGATCGATCGGGCCTCTGGTCCAACGCCGCCGACACGTCGCGACTACGACGAATTCGTGGCCTCGGCGGCGTCCTGATAACGTTCGTGAATGGCGGCGAGGAACGGCGGGTACTCTCGCGCCCCGATGGATCGTTCGAGTTACGCGACGCACGGCCGGGGGTCTGGCGGGTCGCGATCTCGGCCGACGAGCTGCCGAAGGACCACGCAATCGATGGCGACAGCGTGCGCGTGGTGGACCTTTCGGCCGGTAGTTCTGCGCAACTCGAGCTCCGCGTGGCGCCGCGAATTCGTCGGATTCGTGCCCTCGACGCGCCGCCGAGTGTGCCGGCGATCGTGCCGCCGAGTGCCCACCCAAGCGAGTCACCGAGTGGGCAGCCGAGTATCGCACCGGCCATGCCTCCGGCAAAGGCGATCGCGCCGCGGACCGAGAACATCACCATTGCGGCGCCGAGCGCTCCGGTGGTGAGCGTCGCGAAGGCGCGATCACCCGTTGCGGCAAAGAAGCCTACGGCCGCGAAGCCTGCGCCGGTCGTTCCCGCGCCGGTCGTTCCCGCCCCGGTCGTTCCCGCCCCGGTCGTTCCCGCCCCGGCGCCGACCCGAGTCGCTCGGTGGTCGGCGCTCGAGTTCAGCCAGGCCTCGCCGTTCGCTGTTGCGACCCCGGCGCGCTCGTCGTGCCCGTTGGCCGGCGCGGTGCTTCCCTCGTTTGCTACATGCCGCCCGTGATCGTGAAGATCACCGTGCGTGTTCCGGCGACCACGGTTCCTGCGGTGATCTTGGCGTCGAGCTGATAGGTCAGCGGGAGGCCGCGCATGGCGGTCGGCAAAAGGTCCGTGATGACTTCGACCGGCGTCGCACTGAGCAAGCGAAAACCTGTACTTTGCGCGCCACTGGGGGCCGCAAGTTGTACCGATAGCACGAGCCCCGGCGGCAATTCCTCGTCGACGTTCGCGGTGATTCGCTCGCCGGTTCGGTTGGTGGTCACGCTCCAGGTACCGCCGGGCGCGCGCACGCTTGCCGTCGATTGTCCCGTCGCTGCATTCGAGATGATGAGCGTCGGCGCGCCAGCGAACGCGATCTGATCGATTCCTTCGACGCGAAAGGCGACGACCTGCGTTGCGCGCTGCGCTAACGTCGCACGAGCCGGCACCGCAATGAGGGCGGCGGCGGCAAAGCAGCGAACGACTGTGCGCGTGATCACCATGCCTAGAACATACGGCCTGAGGAACTGAAGCACCTGTAACGAAACGTTACAGCGGCGACCGATGCTCCCCAAAAGAAAAGCGCCCCGGATTTCTCCGGGGCGCTTTCTCGTTCTCTAAGGTCGAACTACTCGACGTCGATGGCCGACATGTCGACCGGCGGATATCCCATGTCGTGTTCCGACTCCATCGGGATGATCTTCGACGGCGTTTCCGGACGCGGTGGCTGCTCTTCCGGAATGTTCGTTACGCCGAGCACGATGCGGCGGTGGATTGGATCCACTTCGAGCACGCGCATGTCGAGACGCATCGTCTCGTAGACCACGTCCGCCGGGCTGTTCACCGTCTTGCCGGTGGTGCTCAGCTGCGAGAGCGGAACGAAGCCTTCGATGTCGTTGCCGATGTCGACGACGACGCCCTTGTCCATGAGGCGAACGACGGTGCCCGTGAGCTCCGTGCCCACCGGGTACGTCTCACCAATGCGGAGCCACGGATCTTCCTCGGCCTGCTTGAGTCCGAGGCTGATGCGCTTGTTCTCGCTGTCGATGTTGAGGATCACGACGTCGACCGAATCGCCCTTCTTCACGACTTCCGACGGATGCTGAACGCGCTTGGTCCAGCTCATGTCGGAGATGTGAATCAGGCCGTCGATGCCTGGCTCGATTTCGACGAACGCGCCGAAGCTGGTCAGGTTGCGAACCTTGCCCGAGATGCGCGTGCCGACCGGGTAGCGGAGCGGCAACACCATCCACGGATCCTGCTCCGTCTGCTTCATGCCGAGCGAGATCTTCTCTTCGTTCGGATCGACCTTGAGCACGACTGCTTCGATCGTCTCGCCGATGCTGACGAGCTTCGACGGATGACGGACGTTGCGCGTCCAGCTCATCTCGCTGATGTGCACGAGGCCTTCGATGCCCGGTTCGAGCTCGATGAAGGCGCCGTAGTTCGTGATGCTGACGACCTTGCCCGTGACGCGCGTGCCGACCGGATACTTCTCGGCGACATCCTTCCACGGGTAGGACTGGAGCTGCTTGAGCCCGAGGCTGATACGCTCGCGCGTCCAGTCGATGTCGAGCACCTTGACCTCGAGTTCCGCGCCGATCTGAACGAGCTCGGACGGATGCGAGATGCGGCCCCACGACATATCGGTGATGTGGAGCAGGCCGTCGACGCCACCGAGATCGATGAATGCACCGAAGTCCGTGATGTTCTTGACGACGCCCTTTCTCACCTGATCCTTCTCGAGCTCCTTCATCAACTTCTCGCGCTTGCCCGCACGCTCGTTCTCCAAGATCACGCGGCGCGACACAACGATGTTGCGGCGACGCTTGTTGAGTTTAATGATCTTGAATTCGAACTTCTGGCCAAGCAGCTCGTCGATGTTCGGAACGCGACGGAGCGCGATCTGCGAGCCGGGGAGGAATGCGTCGACGCCCATGAGGTCGACGACTACGCCACCCTTGATCTTCTTCTGCAGCACGCCTTCCACCGGAGTGTCGTTCTCGTACGCGACGCGGATCTTCTCCCACACGCGCATGAAATCGGCTTTCTTCTTCGACAGAACGACGGAGCCTTCCTGATCCTCGAGGTGCTCGAGCAGGACTTCGACTTCGTCACCCGGCTTGAGATCCGGATGGTCCTTGAACTCTTCGAGTGGAACGCTGCCCTCTGACTTGAAGCCGATGTCGAGGACGACCATGTTGTCGCGAATCTCGAGCACCTTGCTCTTCACGATCTCGCCCTCGTCGATCGACGCGAGCGTACCGTTATAGAGCTCCATCATGGTGTCGTACTCGGCGGACGAGTACTCGTCGTCGTCGTACAGCTCGGGGCGACGGTTGATCAGCGGGCGAAGCTGGGCGCGCTGCGCATCACGCTTGGCGCGCTCCGAGACGGAGGTACCGGTGGGGGTTTCGAGCTCTGGCATACCGAAAGTGTTATCTCCTGACGACCGCGGATATTTTCGCTCGCCGCGACGAGGTTGAAGGGACAGCGATGAACCGATCATTCCAGGACCCGTGAAGCATCGCCGCTCAATGAGAGGCGAGCTATCAGCACTTAGTGCCCTGGGATGACGCGGAAATGGAGTGGTGAACCATGAAGCATAAGTCCGTCGAATCGACGCGTCAACTGCCGAAGTGTCCGTAGGACGGTGAGTTACGGCGCCTGACCTCAGGGTTCATCCCAACCCTGGCGGGCTCAACCAGTGATCTGGCCTGCCGCGGCTGCTACTCGTCGTCGGGGCGTTGACTCGCCGCACGGGCCAGCGCGACGATGCGCTCCACCTGATCTTCCTGGGTCAGGTAGGTCGTGTCGATGAGGACGGCATCGGTCGCCTGGACCGTCTGCGTCGCATCTTTGGCGTCGCGGTGAACGATCAAGTCGGTTTCCGCGGCGATTTCTGCCTCGTTGGGGTGACGCCCTAGTCGCTGGATCAGGCGACGCTTGGCGCGCTCCCAAGGGTCGGCAACGAGGAACACCTTGAGGCTCGCATCGGGAAAAACGACTGTTCCCATGTCGCGTCCATCGACCACCACGCTCTGTGACTCGGCCGTCCCGCGAACCTGGGCGTTCACCCACAGCCGAACGCCCGCCATTCTCGCGACCGCGGAGACATGCTGCGTCACCTCGGAGCCACGCAGCGTGACGTCGGCGTTCTCACCGTCGATGAGCGGAACGAAGGTGCCTTCCGACGGGGCGAGTGTGATCCTTCGCGCGGCTTCGAGCACCTCCGGCTCAGTCCAGTGCTCGGCGTCTCCGCCCGCCATGAGCCGAACCGCTGTCGCCGCTCGATACAGCGAGCCCGAGTCGACGTGGAAGTAGCCGAGCCGGCGCGCGACCCACTGCGCCGTCGACGACTTGCCCGACGCCGCGGGTCCATCGATGGCGATCACGAAGTGAGCGGTCATGCCGAGTGAGCGTTGGCCAGGTCGGTCCAGAATTGTGGGTACGACACGGCGACGCAACCCCGATCGTCGATCTCGATCGAATTCCCCCGGGCGGCACCGAGGATTCCGAAGGCCATCGCCAGGCGATGGTCGCCGTGGGTGACGATGCGGCCGGAGAGCGGCTTGTCCGATCCTCGGATGCGCATCCCGTCGTGCAGTTCGTCGGCATCCGCGCCAATCGCGCGAAGATTCTCGACAACCGCCGTGATTCGGTCGCTCTCCTTCACACGAAGCTCACCGGCACCCGTGATGACGGTCTCGCCAGCGGCGCGAGTGGCTAGACAGGCGAGCATCGGAATTTCATCGACCATCGCTGGGACCTGCGCGGCCGTCAACTCCGTGGCCCGCAACGCGCCGGCCTGAACGACGATGTCGGCGACCCATTCCCCGCCCTCGAGCCGCTTGTCCTCTTCTCGGACGCCGATTCCCATGGAGCGCAAACAGGCGAGAAACCCTGTGCGCGTCTCGTTGATGCACACGCGTTCGAGGCGAAGGTCGCCGGAATCCGCGAGTGCTGCCAGGGCCGCGAAGAACGCGGCCGACGACGGATCGCCCGGCACGGCCGTGTCCATTGCCCTCAGCTCCGTGGCGCCTTCGAGCGATACGGCGTTGTCCGTCACTTCGATCGGCGCACCGCGCGCCATGAGCATTCTCTCAGTATGATCGCGCGATCGCGTGGGTTCAGTTACTCGCGCCGGGATACCCGCGACGAGTGCGGCGAGCAGCACGGCGCTCTTCACCTGTGCACTCGCGACTTCGCTGTTCCAGTCCACGGTCCGCAGCGGTGCGCCCTGAATGTTCATGGGCAGCCCGCCATGCGGAGGAAGCTCGACGCGCGCGCCCATCGCCTCGAGCGGGCGCGCAATCCGGCGCATCGGTCGCCGGCTCAAGCTCGCATCGCCAACGAACGTTGCACGCATCGGTGCCGAACAGCCGGCGACGACGCCTGCCATCAGGCGCGTCGTCGTTCCGCTGTTGCCGCAATCGAGATCGATGGTCGGTGGACGCAATCCTCGTCGGCCAACGCCGCGCATGATGAAATCCGCCGACAGCTGCGGAATCGCAACGCCCAGCGCGCGAAGCACTCCCGCAGTCGAATGCACATCTGCGGACTGGAGGATGTCGGTGACGCGTGTCTCGCCCTCGCTGAGTGCCCCGAAGATCAGCGCGCGGTGGGAAATCGACTTGTCGCCGGGCACCCGCAACGATCCAAAAACTCTCATCGCAGCCAGGACTCCAGCGCGGTGGCGAGATCAGTCTTCTCATCGCGATACTTCACGATGATCGGCGCCTGAAGCGACAGGTGCTGTTCCGCGCCCCAACCATCCTTCACGGCTCGGGCGCCCGGTACGACGACCGCCGCCTCGGGAATCTCCAAGGGATGATCCGCAGACGCGCGATAGACTCGCTGGTTCACGAGATCGAACACCGGAGTGCCGCGCGTGAGAATCACGCCGGCCGCGAGCACTGCTCGCGACCGCACGATCGTTCCCTCATAGACGCCGCAATTGCCGCCAACGAGCACATCGTCTTCGATGATCACCGGCGTTGCGTTGATCGGCTCGAGCACTCCGCCGATCTGAGCGGCGGCGCTTACGTGCACCCGCTTGCCGATCTGCGCGCACGATCCAACCAGCGCGTGCGAATCGATCATGGTCGCCGCGTCGATGTACGCGCCGACATTCACGTACATCGGCGGCATGCAGACCACGCCGGGCGCCAGGAATGCGCCTCGTCGAATGGACGAACCGCCAGGCACGACACGTACGTTCGCTTCGATGTCGAACCGACGAATCGGATAGGTGTCTTTGTCGACGAACGCCAGCGTGTCACTGCCACCAGACCGCGCGAGACGCCCAGCACGGAAGCCGAGCAGAATTCCGCGCTTCACCCAGGCATTCACGCGCCAATCGCCGTCGCTCGTGCGCTCAGCCGCCCGGATCTCACCGGCCTCGAGCGCATCGAGCAGCGAATCGATGACGTCGCGCACGTCGGCCGACAGCGGTTCGCCCTGTGGCGTCGACGCGATGGCCTCGACGCGACTTTCCAGTTCTGTCAGGGAATGTCTCACTGCATTGCTCCCGCCGAGACGAGCGCGGAGCGAAGCGTGGCGTTGTGCGTTTCGGCCATGGGCACGAGCGGCAGACGAACGACGTTCTGAATGCGGCCCATCATTGCAAGCGCGGCCTTCACGGGCATTGGGTTCGATTCCACGAATGCCGCGCGCATGAACGGCAGGAGGGTGTAGTGAATCTCGCGCGCCTTGGTGACGTCGCCCGCGAGCATACTCTCGCACAGTTGGGACATCAGCTTGGGCGTGACGTTCGAGATCACGGAAATGATACCGTCGCCACCGAGTGCCATCACGGGAAGAGTGATCTCGTCATCTCCCGAGAGGACCGAAAATTCCGGCGCGCGTCCGCGAACGATATCGGCGATCTGCGACAACACGCCCGACGCTTCTTTCACCGCGGCAATCCCCGGGATCTTCGACATCTCGAGCGTCGTCTTCGCTTCGATGTTGCTGCCTGTTCGTCCGGGCACGTTGTACACCACGATGGGGAGATCCACCGCCTCGGCGATTGCACGGTAGTGCGCAACGATTCCGCGCTGTGGCGGCTTGTTGTACATCGGCGAGGTGTGCAGGAGATGCGTCGCACCGGCATCACGCATTGCCCGCGATAGTGCGATGGCCTTTTGAGTGTCGTTGCTTCCCGCCCCCGCGACGATCGGAACGCGCCCCTTTGCTTGGTCCACGACTACGGCGACCGCGCGACAGTGTTCCTCTATCGTCATCGTCGCCGCTTCGCCGGTGCTGCCACACGGCACGAGGAAGTGAATCCCCTCCTCGATCTGCCAGTCGACCAGGGCGCGAAGCGCCGCTTCGTCGATTGCGCCGCGCGCGTCGAACGGGGTGACCAGCGCAGTCCCGGCGCCAGCGAGTCGTTTTGCCGTCATGATCGTGCCCCGGTCGCAGGTGTGGTCAAGACATCTCGCATGGTGAACACGCCGCGTTTGCCGATCAACCACGCGGCGGCAACGAGCGCGCCCTCGGCAAACACGCGTCGATCGCGCGCGATGTGCTCGAGATGGATCTGTTCGAACGGCGCGTCGAAGACAAACTCATGCGTTCCGGGCACCGAGCCCACGCGAATGCTCGTCGTCGGAATTTCACGCCCGTACTCTTTCGATGCTGCGCGGCCGAGCGTCACGGCCGTTCCCGACGGCGCGTCCTTCTTCGCGGAGTGGTGCGTTTCCGTCAGATGGGCCTCGAAGCCCGGCGCGTTCGAGAGCAACTTCGCCGCGTGTGCCACGATCTGCTCGAAGATGTTCACGCCGAGGGAGAAGTTCGTGGCAGGAAGCATCGCGCCCCCGCGCTTCTCGATCTCCGCGACGACGCCGGACATCTCCTCGTACCATCCCGTCGTTCCAACAACGACTGGCGTTCCCGTCGCCGCGATTGCGCGAATATTCGTCGGTGCCGCATCGGGCGTGGTGAACTCTACCGCGACATCTGCCCCTGCGAGCATGGCCTTAGTGATGCCCTGCTTCGTCTCCGGCTCGTCCAAACGCGCAACGACCTCCCAGCCACGCGACGGCGCGAGCTCGGCAATCGCGCGACCCATCTTCCCCATGCCAACGATGGCGATTCGGTGTGTCATGCGGCGCCTCCGAAGAACGCAGCGTGCAAACGCTGCATGGCGGGTTTCACCTGCTCGTCATCTACCACCATGGTAAGATTGATGCCCGTTGCGCTCAGTGAGAGCATATGGACGCGAACGTCACCGAGCGCATCGAGTGCGCGCGCCATGGCTTCACCGCCATCGGCAATCGAGCCGCCAACGACCGCGACGATTCCGCGATTGCGTTCGACCGACACGTCGCCGAGCGCACGGAGATCGCCGACGATCGCGTCGAGTCGCGACGGATCGTCCACCGTGAGTGAGACGGAGACTTCGGACGTCGCGACGACGTCGACCGAGGTACGATGCCGTTCAAAGATCTCGAATAGCGACCGGAGAAACCCTTCGGTCAGCAGCATCCGCGGCGACCCGACCTTCACCAGCGACACCTTGTTCTTGCCGGCGATCGCGCTCACCGCACGCTTGGGCGCCTCGAAGGTGATCTTCGTGCCTGTGCCTTCAGGCCGGCGCGAGTTCAACACGTACACTGGAATTCCGAGTCGCACCGCGGGAGCGATCGTGTTCGGATGCAACACCTTCGCACCGAACGACGCGAGCTCGGATGCCTCGTCGAACGCGATCTGCTCGATCAACTGGGCGTTCGGCACCACGCGCGGATCGGCGGTCAGCATTCCGTCGACATCGGTCCAGATCTCGATTGCGGTCGCGCGAACGGCCGCGCCGAAAAGCGACGCGCTATAGTCGCTTCCGCCACGGCCCAGCGTCGTCGTGATTCCGGTTCCCTTTGCCGATCCGATGAATCCGCCCATCACCGGTACCTTGCCCTTCTTCACGAGCGGAATGATCGAGGCGCGGCACGCTTCGGCGATCTCATCCGCCTGCGGCTCGGCATGACTGAACGTCGCGTCGGTGATCATAACGGTGCACGCGTCGACGTGCACGGCGGGAACTCCCTGACGCGCGAACGCCGCGACGCAGAGCAGCGACGACATCTTTTCGCCGTAGGACGAAATCGCATCGAGGCTTCTTGGCGTCAGATCGCCGAGCGTCGCCAGCGCTTCGGCAAGGTGTGCCAGTTCGTCGATCATCGCGCTCAACTCGGCGCACGTCTCGGCGCACTCGTCGCCGCTGCCAAGCAGCACCTCGGCTTCGCGCAGATGACGCTCGCGCAGTCCCTCGAGCGCTCGAATGGCGCCGATCAAATGTCCCTTCGCGGCCTGCTCGGCCAGCGCGATCAGAGCGTTTGTTACTCCGGCGAGCGCGGACACCACGACAATCGCGCCCTTCTTCGCGCGCGAGGCGACGATTCGTCCAGTTCGGGAGATCGCCTCGGCGTCTCCAACCGATGTGCCGCCGAACTTGAGAACGATCACGAGTCGCCGAGCAGTCCGCACTGCAACATCAACTCCGCGTTCAGCACCGACGCACCCGCGGCACCGCGGACAACGTTGTGGCCCATGGCGACGAGCTTCACGTCGAAGATTGGGTCTGGGCGAACGCGGCCGACGACCACGGTCATTCCGCCGCCAGTATCGACCTGGCGTCGCGGTTGCGGGCGATCGGGCTCACTGGAAACAACGAGTGCGCGCTCAGGAGCGCTCGGCAGTTTTCGCGCGATGTCGGCGCCGCGCCAATCGGCGATTGCTCGCTCGACGTCCGCCGCGCTCGCCTTCGACTTCAACTCGATGGACATGCAGACGGTGTGTCCGTGTTCGACGGGCACGCGGTTGGCGTGCGCGCTCACCGGGAAGTTGGCGCTCGTCACGACTGAACCGTCGGCACTGCCGAGGAACTTCTGGATTTCCTCTTCGATCTTGGCTTCTTCGTCCTTGATGTACGGGACGACGTTGCCGAGGATGTCGAGCGACGGAACGCCCGGATAACCGGCGCCGGAGACGGCCTGCATCGTCATCGCAAATACTTTGCTAATGCCAAATGTCTCATGAATTGGCGCGAGCGGCAGCGCGGCGATGATCGATGCGCAGTTTCCGTTCGCTACGATTGCACCGGACCATCCACGATTCTTTCGCTGTGCGGCGAGGATGTCGAGGTGCGACGGATTGACCTCGGCGATCACCAGCGGGACGTCTGGGTCCATCCGGTAGTTCTTCGCGTTGGTCAGTACCGTCTTTCCGGCACGGGCGAAGGCGGGTTCGGCGTCACCAGCAACGCCAGAGTCGAGCGCGGAGAACACGACGTCCGCCGTGACATTGTCGGGCGTGAGCGGGAGTACGGTCATCCCGGCGATGTGCTCCGGCAGTGTGTCTGCGCCGATCCAGCGCGCCGCCTCGCGGTACGGTTTTCCGGCCGAACGCTCCGACGCGACCAACTCGCTGAGCTCGAACCACGGATGGTTCGCGAGCAGGCGAATGAACGATTGCCCTACGGCGCCGGTCGCACCGAGGACCGCGACACGTACGCGGCGCTTGGGCGGTGATGGTCGATCACTCATGAATTCAACAGACTCCGCACGATGCGTTCATAGGCGTCGACGGATGCACGCAGTTCGTGCACGTCGATGAACTCGTCGGGCGTGTGCGCCACGTGGATCGATCCCGGACCGAACAGCAACGGCGTCCCCCATTTTCCCAGGAGTGGTATGTCCGACGTGTACGCGACCGCCGCGACGTCGAACCCAGGTATGGTATGAAAGTGTTGGGCCGGGATGTACGACCCGTACTCCAGTTCGGCGCGACCGTTCGCCCACTGATCGATCTGCTCGCGCACGGGCTCCGGGTCGCCCACCAGCCGAAACATGAGCTCGGCCTCGGCGAATGCCGGAACGATGTTCGCCTCGGTTCCAGCCCGCAGTGTTCCAATGTTCAGCGTGGTTGCGCCGAGCACATCATCGGTGGGAAGCGAGAGCGTGGAGAGCGCTGGCAGCAGCTCGAGCATGGGCGTGATGGCCGATTGCCCGAGATGCGCGTACGCCGAATGGGCGGCCTTGCCGCGCGTGCGGACCATGACGCGAAGCGAGCCCTTGGCGCCGCTGGCGAGCTTGCTCTCGCTTGGCTCGCCGTTCACGAGAAAGCGACTGGTTGCTGCGAGCCGGTTCGCTGCGCGCGCGCCATCGGAGCCCTTTTCTTCACCAACGACGAAGAGCAGGTCGACGCGCTCTTCACCCTGCTTGGCAAGGTTGTCCGCGGCAACGAGCATTGCGGCGGCAATTCCCTTTGCGTCGCACGCGCCGCGACCGAACAGTTTGTCACCGACAAGTCGCGGTGCGATGTACGGCGGCACGGTATCGAGGTGCGTCGACAGAGTCACACCGCGACCGGAACGCGATGCCCACACATTCGCGCGACCTCGGCTCACCTCCTGCAGCGAGACATTCCAGCCTCGCGCTACGAGCCATCGAGAAACGAAGTCCACGGCACCGCTTTCGGCACCAGTAGATGAGTCGATCGTAAGGAGTTCGGCGGCGAGCGCGACGACGTCAGTCATGCAGGCAAAGCTAGCCGCTCCTGGCGAGTGCGAAAATGGGCGGTGGGCGCAGCGATTGCGACCCCGCGCGACAGTGAGATACCGACAGTCACTCCCGCTGTTCGTCGCGGCCGCGTTTGCCCAAACTCCCGTGGCGAGTTCTGGACTTCGTGATGAGATCGCGCTCGCGCAGCGCTACGCACCAGTCGTTCGGCTCGTCACGCGCGACCATCGGTGTGGATTCAGTCCGCCGTTCCGCCCGATGGACGTCAACGCGTTGTTCGACCAAGCGACCGTCGCGCTACGCGGTCCTTGGGGGCAGGATCTCGTCAAAATTGCCCCGTCGGCGAAGGATCTCACGGCGGCGCTGTTCGACTATCAGCTCGACTTTCCGGGAAATCCGTTGCAGCCGGGTTGCGGCTACGAGAAATGGGTCGCGCGTGTCACCCGAGGAACAGTGCCGACCGTATACGCCCACGTCGCCACCGAGGCGAAGCATCCGGGCAAGCTCGCACTACAGTACTGGCTTTTCTACGCATTCAACGATTGGAACAATACCCACGAGGGCGACTGGGAAATGATCCAGCTCGACTTCAATGCGTCGAGCGCATCCGAAGCACTGTCACGACGACCGACGCAAGTTGGTTACAGCCAGCACGAAGGCGCCGAGCGTGCGGAGTGGGGCGATGAGAAGCTGCACTGGGTGGACGGAACGCATCCCGTGGTTCATCCGGCCAAAGGCTCGCACGCCAACTTCTTCGATGAAGCGCTCTATCTCGGCGCATCGGGATCCGAGGGTGTTGGCTGCGATGACACTCGTGGGCCGACAACCGATGTGCGTCCGGCCGTTCAGACGATTCCGAGCGACCCGACAGTTGCGCTCCTTGCATTCCCCTGGATCGAATTCGCCGGACAGTGGGGCGAGCGGCAACGAGCATTCTTCAATGGGCCAACGGGTCCGAATCTCAAGCCGCAGTGGCACGAGCCCATCACGTGGTCGCAGAATGACTGGCGCGATCGCAGCATCGCGGTACCTGGCGGCGGCGCACTCGGCACCGGTGCGACCGACTTCTTTTGTCGCGCCGTGGCAACCGGATCGAACGGCCTTCGCGCGACGCTCGACCAACCGATGCCAACCGTCGTCGTATTGACGATACTCGTTGCGCTCGCCGGCTTCGCTCTCTCGCGGACGACGTGGCGACCGGCGGCGCCGTTGAGGCTTGCTCGTCGGCGCGCGTGGGGACAGATCTTCGCTGGCTCGGCGCGGATGTACGCCGAGCATGCTCGAGTGTTCGTCGGCATCGGCTTTCTGGCGTTGCCCGTTTCGATCGCGGTGACGCTGCTCCAAGCAGGACTGCTCCGTGCGTCGAGCGTGTTCGGCGTCGAGACCGAGGGAGAGCGCGGAGGACTCCTGGTCATTCTCGTTGTCGCAATCGCAACTGCGGTTACGCTGCTCGGGCTGGGTTTTGTGATGGCGGCAACAGCACGCGCGCTCGTCGAGATCGATGCCGGCCGCCGCATTTCGGCGCTTCGCGCTTACCGACTGTCGCTCGATTCGCTCGCACCACTCTTGGGCGCGCTCGCGATCGCGTCGATCGTTGTATCGCTGTTTCTGACGACCCTGGTGCTGGTTCCCGTCGCCATCTGGCTGGCGATCCGATGGTCGCTGATCGTTCCGGCAATCGAATTGGAGAACTGCTCCGCACTGCCTGCACTCGCGCGTAGTGGGAAGCTCGTGCGGCACGGCTGGCTGAAGATCGGCTCGCTGGCCGTTGCAGGCGCAGCGCTCGCGGTCGTGGTTGGTCCGTTACTCAGCGCCGTACTGATCTTTGCGACCCGAGCGCCGCTCGCGTGGCTCAACCTGATCTCCGGTGTCGTCTACGCCGCAGCAATGCCTTTCGTCGCGCTCGTGACGGTGTACGTGTACTTCGACATGCGGGTGCGCGAACAGATCGCCGCCGAGGGGGAGTCGGACCGGCTCCCGTCGGAAATCGAACTCGCGACGTAGCGTTCGAGAGTCGGGAGAAATGCAGCGGCCGCCGAGTGATCGGCGGCCGCTGTCATAGTATGCTCATGCCAATTCGCCGGTCAATTGCGCTTCGTCAGACCTCCAAGCACGAAGCGATACTCTTTGGCGGTCGGATCATACTTCACCGTGTACGTCGTTGGGTAATAGCCTGCAGAGGCCCAACTGGTCGGCTGCGGAATGGGCGACGTCACGTTCGGGTGCGACTCGAGGAAGGCCTTGGTAACCATCGGCTCGAGGAAGATGAATTTTCCGTCCCACGACCCGTAGATGAACGTGCTGCTAAACGGTTGGCCGTTCAGTTCGGGCGCACTTGTGCTCGTCCAGTGCAAACCCATTTGCGGGACAGCATTCGCCGCGATGGGTGCCGGCGGCGGAACGTAGCCCGTCGGGACAAATCCGCCGGCGGGAAGATTCGCCGCCTTGGTAGCGTACTGTGGGTCGGTGGGCAGAATCGCCATCTGCGTGGCGTTGCTCACGAGGTAGAAGTGCAAGTCGAAGTGCGGCGCGCCGTACAGTTGCGGTGGCTCGTGTCCCTGCGGGTTCCATCCGACTTCGGCGTGATCGAAGCCGGTGATCTTTGCCTGTTCGGGGAGCGCGAGGCTGACCATTGCCGCTGTGGGATTCGGCGCAACCGCGGTCGCTGGGAGTCCGCTGAGTGCGAGTTCAGAGACGGTGATCCCGAGAGCCGTCGGCGTGCCATTCGCGTCGACGTCGAGCCACGCGCGCGCAGTGCCCTGCCCCAGACTGAGCGATGGCCCAAGGAAAGTGGTTGCCTTGGAGTCAGGTCCTGAGGTACTCGAGCAGGCACTGGCAATGCCAAGGGTGACGACGGTGAGTGAGGCGGCGATGCCAATGAGCTTGGTCGCGTTCATGGGGTAACTCCGGTGGGTGCCCAAGTGCGGGCATGATTCTGTCGTGCTGCCGATGCCCTTTAAGCGACGAACACCCCTCGCGCATTTCATCGCGATCGAAAATCGCGTATTTGGTTGTCGTCGAGCGCGCCGCGACGGTATGATGTGAGTGTGCTAAACGAGCAGAATTCTGATGTACAGAGCCTCTTCGACGAGCTAATTGCGCTCGACTCTGCGGCGCGCGCGCGGCTGTTGGAGGGGCTGGCGTCTGATTCGCCCGTTGTGCGCGAGGTGGAATCGCTGCTGGCTGCCGCGGACCGCGCGGGCGACTTCCTTGGCGTTCTGTCGTCGCCTGGCAACGCGACCTTGGCAAACGAGCCTGACGGCATCGTCGCAGATCGCTATCGCATCGATCGTTTTCTCGGGCGCGGTGCTATGGGCGACGTGTACCTCGCCTGGGATCAACAGCTCGAGCGTCCGGTCGCGCTCAAGTTCTTCCGCGTGTCACTGGACGCCGATCCCTCGGCGCTGGAGCGCTTTCATTCAGAGGCGCGAGCAGCCGCGCGGCTGGACCATCCGCATGTGGCCACGGTCTTCGACATCGGCGAGACCGAACAGCGTCACCTGTTCATCAGCATGGCGTACTATCCCGGCGAGACGCTTCGCGCCCGCATCGATCGCGGTCCGATACACACCGTCGATGCGCTTCGTATCGCCACGCAACTGGCGAGCGCTCTAGCTGCAGCGCACGCGTCGGGAATCATTCACCGCGACGTAAAACCTGCCAACGTGCTCTTCGACGCCGACGGCGTCGCAAAGTTGGCCGACTTCGGCGTCGCGAAGCTCGCGGATCGCGATGCGACGAGCCCCGGCACGGCAGTTGGAACGTTGGCATACATGTCACCCGAGCAGGCGCGCGGCGCCGTGGTGGACGCGCGCAGCGATCTTTGGGCGTTGGGCATGGTGTTGTACGAGATGCTCGCTGGGCGGCGGCCGAGCGCCGGGGTCGGAATCGACGCGATCTCGTTTTCGACAGATGCGTCGGAAGTCCGCGATGGAATTCATGCGCTAATTGCATCGCTCCTCTCCGAGAACCCTGCACAACGGCCCGGCAGTGCCGCTGCTGTCCGCCGTGCGCTCGAGGCGCTGACTGCCGGCGATGACGTTACGCCGATCCGAGTCGGAAGCAGTGTCGGCGGGCTTCCCGCCGAACTCACGAGCTTCGTCGGACGCGAGCGCGAACTCGGCGCCGCGCGCGCGCTGCTCACGACAACGCGGCTTCTGACTCTCACTGGACCGGGAGGAACCGGAAAGACGCGTCTCGCATTGCAAATCGCCGCCAGCGTGCGCGAGTCCTACGCCGACGGCGTGTGCTTCGTCCCGCTCGCCGAAATCTCTGACGCCGATTTGGTGCCGTCCGCTGTCGCGCACGCACTTGGCGTTCGACATCTCGGCGGAACTCTGATGAGCGACCGCGTCGTTGCGGCGCTGCGGGCAAAGCACTTACTCCTCGTATTGGACAACTTCGAGCACGTGCTCGGCGCCGGACCATTCGTGGCTGGCCTTCTCGCCACCTGCCCGGGCGTATCCGTGCTCGCGACGAGTCGCGCTGCGCTCGCTGTGCAAGTCGAGCAAGAGTTCCCCGTTCCGCCGCTCACCACACCCACGCATGGCGATGCGCGTGCCGCGGAGAGCGAAGCCGTTCGCCTTTTTGTGCAGCGCGCGCGGTCGGTGCGTCCGAACTTCGAACTCGACGACGAGTCGCTCGCGGCGGTCGCGGAGATCTGCCGACGACTCGACGGCCTGCCATTGGCACTCGAACTCGCAGCGGCGCGCGCAAAGCTGCTCTCGCCCCGCGCGATGCTCGCGCGCCTGGGCCATCGCTTCGAGCTGCTGCGCGCTGATTCAATCGATCGCCCCGCGAGGCATCGCACGATGCGCGAGGTGATCGATTGGAGCTACGTACTGCTGACCGATGTGGAGCGCGCGCTGTTCGACCGACTCTCCATCTTCGCCGGCGGCATCTCGCTCGAGGCTGCGGAGGCGGTCGCCGCTCGCCCCGTTGGTGAGGCGAGCGGGCCGCTCGCCGTGCTCGACGTGCTCGGCTCGCTCTGCAACAAGAACCTGCTGCGACAAGAAGAAGAGCCGAACGGAGAACCGCGCTTCGTGATGCTCGAGACGATGCGCGAGTTCGGCCTCGAGCGACTCAGCGCTTCTGGTAGCGATGAGGCGGCACGCCGCGCACATCGCGCGTACTATCTCGCGCTTGGTGAAACGGCCGCGGCTCAGCTGCGAGGGCCGAGTCAGGCGACCTGGGTAGATCGGCTGGAGCGCGAATACCCGAACTTTCGTGTCGCTATCGAGGATGCGCTCGCAGTCACACCAGCGGCTTCGGACTCCGGACTCGTAGACGCGGCGCGACTTGCGGTGGCGCTACACCGCCTCTGGCTCACGCGTGGGCCGCTAATGGAGGGCGTCGAATACCTGCGGCGCATCGTCGCGGCTGCCGATCGTGCGCATGCGCCGGAGCTCGACGCGCGATTGCGCGCGCGCCTGTTCAGTAGCGCCGCGCACCTCGCGGGTACGCGCAGCATTTTCACCGAGGCTCGTGATCTCTTCGCGCGCAGCCTGACGCTGTCTCGCGCCGTCGATGACCGTCCAGGAATTGCCACAACTCTCAATAACCTTGCGTGGCAGGTCTGGAACGTGGGCGACGCAGTGGCCGGCGAGCAGATGTCCAACGAAGCGATGGGAATGCACCGGTCGCTCGGCAACGAGCTGGGAGTCGCTCTGTCGCTGAACAACCTCGCCTGGATCGCGATGGAGCGTGGCGACTTCGACATCGCCGAGCGCCGCTTCGACGAAGTGATTGCGTTGCATCGCCGGTTGGGCGACCAACGAGCGGCCGGATTCGCCATGAGTTGGCTCGGGCTCCTCGTTGCCAGGCGCGGAGATCTCGTTCGCGCGATTGCGCTCCATGAAGAGGCGATCGAGATCGTGAGCGCCGTTGCCGATCGTGGCTACGAAATCCTGTGCCTCGTACGTCTCGCCGTGGTTCGACACCAGCACGGCGTACCGGGCGACTACATCGCCACGCTCGAGCACGAGTACCTCCCCGCCCTGCGCGAGGCGGGCCGATTCTGGCCCATCGCGTATGCGCTCACCGAGTTGGGCGCGATGCTGTTGGAACATGGTGAACTCCATCGCGCACGTGCCGCGCTGGAGGAGGCGCTCGATGTGCGGCGACGGACCGGCGGCGTTCAGGGCGTGGGAGAGGCGCTGCTGTTGCTTGCCGCCATCTCTCACAAGCAGCGCGACTTTGTGTCAGCGGCGAACCTGGTTCATCGCGCACTCGTCGGCGCCCGCGACTATGGCGCTGTGCCAATCGTCATCGATTGTCTCGAGGCGACTGCTGCGCTGGAGCGTGACCTTGGATTCACCGAGCCAGCCGTGAGACTGAGCGCGGCGGCCAATCGAGCGCGGAACGCCTTGAAGATCAATCGCGCGCCGAGTCGTGGTGTTGATGCCGACGCATTCGGTGCCACGTTCGTAGCGAGAGAAGACGCGGCGAGGGTGCCAGGCGTTGCACTCGACCTCGACGGCGCGATCGTCTTCGCGCTCGAACAGCTACGTAATGTCGCGCATTTCGGCGGCCAGTAGGCGCTCGTCGCATACCCGCCAACATTCGGCGATCCGGCCTGCAACGAACCTGAGGACGACGGTCTCCCACATTCGCCCGGTTGGCCCCGAGGAATCCGGCATCACCATGGTCGTATGACAAACGACCAAGCCCGCCACTCCCACGAGGAGCTCGATCGTCCACAGGGCATCGGGAAAACGTGCGCGCCTCGCCACGAGATGTGCGACGAACGCGTCGCCGAGCCGGTCGCCTCCAATTCCGTGTTCGACGAAATCAGGCGTCAGGAATTCGCTCGCGACACCGGTTGCGCCTCGGTGAAGCATCTCGTCGATGAACACGTAATAACGTCCGGCGTCGGCGTCGGCGTCGAATATCCCATGGCCCGTTTTCATGCTTACTTAGGCGACAACTCGCCGTCAGATTTTCATCGCTCGCCAGCACACGCATCAACGAGAGGATGTCCATCACACCCGATACGTCTGATCTGACCGAGCTCCTCCGACGCTGGCACGACGGCGATCGCGACGCGATGGACGCACTCCTACCGCGCGTTTACGACCAGCTTCGGCGCATGGCGCGTGCGCGGCTTCGTGCCGAGCGATCGGATCATACGCTCGACACTGGGGCTTTGGTGCACGAGGCGTATCTTCGGGTGGCCGAAGGCGCCGGAACGGATTGGCAGGACCGTGCGCATTTCTTCGCCGTGGCGTCCACCGCCATGCGCCGTGTGCTCATCGACTACGCCAAGCATCGGCACGCCCAAAAACGCGGCGGCGACAATGTGCGCGTCGAAATCGACCTCGACCAATTCAGTCATGACGGGAGCGCAGCCAACGTCGACCCCGAAGCCTTGCTCGCGCTCGACGCCGCGATGCGGAAGCTCGAAGAGGTGCATCCCCGGCAGGCGCGCGCGGTGGAGCTCCGGTACTTCGGCGGATTGACGCTGGAGGAAGCGGCCGATGTACTCTCGACGTCGGCACCTACCGTCATGCGCGACTTGCGCTTTGCGCAGGCGTGGCTGGCCCGCGAACTGGAGTAGAGTGTCGGCGCGCCATAAACCCGGGACCGGTCACTGCGGCTTCATTCGCAGGGCGACGATGGTAAACTGTTTCGTGAGTTCCTCTGTTTGGCTCGCGTCGACTGCCCCCGGATACTGTGCCGTCACGCGCACCATCATGCCGCGGTCGAGCTTGCAGTAGTGGAACGTCCCGTCAGGGCCTGTTAACCCGCCCGGCGCGACGTCTACCCAGGCTCCGCCATCGACAGAGCGCTGGACTGCCCACTTTGCCGCTTGCACGGGTCTGCCTTCGGCGGTCGTGACGCGGCCCAGGATCCATGCGCTGCCTGATGGACCGTTGTCCGCGTTGCACACCGTCCCCGCGTAATCCGCTGCGGTAGCCACCCTGGTGCGAATGGAAAGCGTCGAATCGCGTACAGCGGCGAATGACGTTCCGGTCGCCAGTGTAATGCCGAGCGGAGAGAGTGCCGAGTCGACGACGACGAGGTCGTACGGTCCTGGGAGCAGGTCCTCGAACGCGAGGCTGCCATTCGCGTCGCTCACGACCTGATAGTCCGTGTTCGCCAGCTTCATCACCGTGCGAGTGGCCGGCGTTGTCTCGTCTCGTACAGCGTGAACGACAAGTCCGCCGAGAGCGCCCTTCCAGGAGCTGCCGTCATCCCATACGGCACGCGCGAGCTCGCCGCCGGCTTCATGGATCTCATAACTCGGCGGCGCGCGATCGGCGAAGCACATGTACGTCGGGCAGCGCGTGACCGCGTCGCGACGCTTTAGACGACTGAGCGTTGCCTTCGCTGTGTCCTCCCGCAGGTCGACGAGCCGCAACACCCAACGGTCGACGAGGACGGCGCCGTTCGGCATCGATTGAAACGAGACGCGGCCGCCAGGACGGTACGGCTCGTACTCGCGGTCCAAGCCGACGAACCGGAACTCCACGTCGACCAGTGCGCGAGCCAGCGTGTCGACCCAGAGCGCGCCGTCGACGTCGATACGGTTGCGACGACCGTCGGCCGCCCGAAAGCCCAAACCGATCTGGTGCGGCCGCGACCGCTCGCCGTCCATGATGCGGAAGCAGTATCCGGCGGCGAAGCCGTCGTCGAGCAGCGTCTCAGCATCTGGCGCGAAGAACGTGCGGCTTCCCGCGCTGTCCAGCATGAAACCCTGCTTCACGAAGTCTGATCCGCTGCGTACCGCACCGAATGAGGTTGCCGTCACAACCGAGTCGATGCGGACACGCTGCTGGGCGAGATGATCTCCGCTGGCGTCCGACCGACGGTCGAAGAGAAGCCGCTTCATTCGCGTCGGCTTCACGGCCCGCGACACGATCGTCGTGAGCAACCCGCTTCGCGCCTGCTCGAGCAACGCGAACGCCGCCGACGCATCCGATCGCCGCGGGCAGCTCGACGACGCGAGGGTCGGCACCGATTCCAGTGTGACCGGGATGGGCGTGATCGTCACGTCCAGCTGTGTGTCGCCGCCCGGGAGAAGCGACAGTGGAAGCACGTTCGGGCGAAACCCAAGGCGAACGACGCGCAGGCGTGTCCCCCCAATCGTCGCTGCTATTCGGTATTCGCCGCGCTGGTTCGTAAGGTTCCGCCCCAGCACGGCGTCCGCGGCGTCGAGCACCATCACGACCGCGCCCGGAACGGGAGCGCGTGTTAGGCTGTCCCGCACCGTTCCCCGGATCTCCTGAGCGAACGCAGCGGGTGCGAGCGCGAGCAGCGGGAGGATGCGAGCGGCACGCCAAGCGATGAATTTCTGCATGCGCGCCTACACTCGAACCCAGCGCTGACTATGTCAATCGTGCCATCGATGAAGATTCGATTATATCACGATTGTGATTGGCGCAACGATCTCTCGGCACAACATGCCAGGACCGGGACTCGAACCCGGACTCCCTTGCGGGAAAGGGATTTTAAGTCCCTCGCGTCTACCCGTTTCGCCATCCCGGCGGGACAAACGCAAACAGGGTTGCGGCGCATGGCGCCGTCAACCCTGTTCGTACAAAGCGGGAAACGGGACTCGAACCCGCGACCCCAACCTTGGCAAGGTTGTGCTCTACCAACTGAGCTATTCCCGCAGACCGCGAAATATATCAAACACCCGGCAATCAAGGGAGTCCGAATTGGCCCCTAAACCCTGCCTTTTAAGGCCGTTCCCCAAACGCATTCGCCGCGTACCACGCAGCCCAGGCCAAAAGGCCCGACAGCGCAGCGTCGCCACCATTCCCCACCGCCCGACCCTCTTCGTCGACAACCTCGGCCGCGATTCCACCATCCAGCGGAGCGCGACGCAGCCACTGCAGGATTGCCGTGGCATCGGGACCAACCAGGCGCGCGCACTGCTGGACGAGCGAGTTCGGCGTAACGTCGATTCGTTTGACCGACCGACGATACGTCGAATTCTGCCGAGCAACCGCGTCGAACATCGGGAGCCAGAACACCGACGCCGACGGATCATCGACCGCGGAGGTAGAACCGGCGAGATCGATCGCCGACGCGAACGTCGACTGACCGTTGGACTCTATGACGAAGTGCCGATTGATCGCCGCGCGAACCGCGTCGGGATCCTGCAGGCCGCGCGCAGTTTCTTCATCAAGCGTCCGCCGCAACACGTCGAGCGCCTGTGCGGCCGCTGCGTTGGCGTGAACCGTGAACGGAAACGCCGCCGGCGCTCCCGACGGACTCACTTCGGTGGAATAGAGCGGAATGCGTTTATCACGCCGACTGTCGAGATCTTCCGCGGTCAGATAGAGTGTGTCCGCCAGCGCCGGCTCATCAACGACTCGATCGTCGCCCGTGTCCCGAATGTATCGGTCGGTGGCGATCGAGTAGCTCGCAACGCCTTCGAGCGCAAAGCCCGGTTCGAACAATGTGCCGTCGAGATAATGGACGCCGCGTCCTGGTGCGTAGCCGTGCAGTTCGCACATGCGCAGCAACAACTCCCGAGCGAGCGATGGATCGGCCAGTTGCACGGCAGGAATCGTCCACGTGAGCGCTTCCCAATCACGCACTGTCACGCCGTGACCGTTCCACGGCGCGCGTGTGCGGATCAGGTAGTACTGCGCGTCGTCGAGGGCGCGACCAACGGCATAGAAATACGCGAACAACAAGTTGCGATTGATCAGCCGATCGAGCGCCTCGTGTCCACTGCTCTGCTCCAGGCTCTGCAGGGCGTCGCGCGTGGACGACAACAAGTCTCGCCATCCGCGCCGCCGCAGCACGCTCGCCGTTGCCTCGGCGCCATCGCGCTCCGGACCTACAGCGAAGTAAAACGCGACCTGCTCGCGCCCGCCCGGCGCAACGTTCACGCTACGCTTCAATGAGAACGTGTCGCCGTCGACCATCGCACTCGCGTCGCCGTCCGCGACCAGCGCGACCGCGACGAGCCCTGGAAGTGACGCGCCTTCGAGCAGCACCGCACCGGACGCGCCGAGAGATACGCGATTCGCATCCTCGAATGCGCGCGGCGTTCGGGCGCGCAGCTGACGATGTCCGAGCACGCCGTCGAGCGTGACGTCGACCGCCACCTCGTTTGCCCCCCGATTCTCGATCGAGAGCGCGTACACCGCGCCTGACACGTCCGCGTCGCGTCCATATGGCGCGAAGATCGTTCCCCGCAACACCAATTCGCCCACCGTGCACGTGAACGTCGGAATCCAGCCGAGCGCACGTTCCCAGGCGATGGGAACATCGGACAGCTCATGGCGTATTCCCGCGATGTCCAGCCGCGGCCGTGCGAGTGCCGGACCTACACCGTCGGTGAAATCGGGGGCGCCGGCAAATTCGATCGCCGAACGCGCGCCACGATGGAGCATGCCGAGGGCGTGGATCGACGCATCTGCCGGATGGATGCATGGCAGGGCAACCCAGTGGTTGCCGGTGATCTGCCACGGAATGCGTGGCGGCGGAAGCAGCGTCACAGGGCTGGGATTATCTTTGGTGGCGAGCTGGGGGAATGATAACCCACCTCCGCGGTCTCACACACTGTACGAGGCGATTCTTCGATTGCCGGTCCGATATCTGATTCGATCGAGCGCGCTGCTGCTCATCTGCCTCATGCCACATCGCTCGGTCGCGCAATCGACGACGAGTCTGCTGCCCGACGCCTCGGTTTTGCCGTCGCGCGGCGTGCGCTTTCGTGTGCTGACTGCCTGGACTCGCTACGATGAGCTGCTCGGCGACGGTGGACGGCGAAACATCGGCGCAACGCTCGCGGTCGATTCATTGGGCGTTGCTCAGGTCCCGGCGTTCGCAGCTGCCGAAGCAGGCATCCGCGCCGCGTCGGGAATTTCGAACTTTCGACTGACTGCCGGCAACATCATTTCTCCGGCGAATTCGCGGATCGTCACCGCGCCGCTCGTGATCGAGTACGGTCTGACCAGCCGCATCACGCTTGGGGTCGTCATTCCGCTCGTCGAAACGCGCACAACGCTCGTCGCACGCCTCAATCAGGGAATCGTTGCGGGCAGCGACGCCAACGTGGGACCGAACCCCGCGTTCCTCGGCAATGGGACCGCCGCCGGCGCGAATACGAGAGCCATCAACACGCTTACCGTCGCATCAGGCCAGCTCGATTCCGTTCTGAAGGCCTGTATCGGATCGCCGAGTGGAACGGGATGCTCCGCGATCCTCGGCCAGCAGGGCTCGGTTCAGTCGCTGATCCAGAATAGCAACGCGCTTGCTGCGGTCCTCACCAATCTCTACGGCACCGGAACGCCAGAGCACCCCGGACAGCCGTACGTCCCGCTGGTGAACACGGTCGTTGGAAAAGCCGTCCAGCAGCAAATTGTAAATATCGCAACGCAATTGGGCGGATTCCTCGGCAAGCCATTGGCGCAAGAGACGATCTTCGGCGCACAGGGACTCGCGGCTTTGCACGACTTGAACAAGCTGTTTGCGGGAGTCGGCCGTGACACACTGAAGGCGACCGATCAAGGCACTGACCGATCGTCGATCGGTGATATCTCATTCGGCGCGACGCTCAACTTGCTCAACAGCTTTGGTGATACGACCGGCACCTCGTTCTTCCATCCACAGTATCGCGTGTCCGTGAACGGGACATTCCGACTCGGCACGGGCGAACCGGCGAATACAAATCGGGCGTTCGACGTCGCGAGCGGTTATGGACAAAACGGCATCGAAGCCGGCGGCGCCATCGACCTCCGATTCGGCGATCGGCTTTCTGGAAGCGCCATCGGATCGTACACCGCACAGCTTGGCACCATCGACGTCGCGCGCGTGCCCGGCGCGGGCAACGCGATTTATCCGCTCAGCCTGCCGTTCAGCGGCACTTACTCGGCGGGTAACGTCACGCAGCTCGCGATCATTCCGCGGGTTCGGCTCGCCGGATACTTGGCGCTCACCGGACAGTATGCTCTCGTCCGCGCCGAGGCTGACAAGTACACCATCGGCCCGTCGCCAGATGCTACCGCGGTGCCACCGACGACTCCCTTCGGCTACGCGTCATCGACGGCGCAGCAGATCGGATTTGGATTCACGTATTCGACGATCGTTGGACCCGATCGTGCGCCCGGCGCGATTCCATTCGAGGTCTCATACAATCACCTCGAAACGCTCGCCGGAAGCGGTGGTCCCGTGTACAAGACCTTCCGCGATCGCGTAGAGCTGAAGGTGTACTTGCCGACCGGACGTCGGCGGTAGACTATCGCGCTGCCGCGGCGCTCTGAGCGCCTGCGGATTCGAGGAGCTCTTTCGCGTGTGCGCGACTGACGTCGCTCTCTGGATCGCCACCGAGCATTCGTGCGATCTCGGTCACGCGAAGGTCGGCAGCCAACACATCGACGTCGGCCGTCGTGACGCCGCCGCGCGCGCCCTTGCTCACGAGAATGTGGTGATGTCCACGCGCGGCGATCTGCGGGAGGTGCGTGATTGCGAACACCTGATGGTAGCTCGCCACCTGTCGCATCGTCTCGCCAACCTGAAGGCCGACACGACCGCCGATTCCCGCATCGACCTCGTCGAAAACGAGCGTGGGAACGCGATCGAGCCGCGCCAGAATGGTTTTGAGCGCGAGCATCACGCGCGACAATTCACCGCCTGAGGCGACGCGCGCAAGCGGCCGCGGCTCGTGTCCCACGTTGAGCGCAACGCCAAACTCCACGTCCTCTGCCCCATGCGATCCGATTTCGCGCAGAGGGTGCAGTCCGACGTGAATATGCCCATCCGGCATGCCGAGGTCCGGCAGAATCGCATCCACGGCACGCGCAAGTTTCTTGGCGCCCTTCTCTCGGAGCGTCGTGAGCTTGGACGCGCTATCGATGAGTGCTGTGCGCGCCGCGCGCTCGCGCTTCTCAAGCTGCTGAATGTCCAATCCGGCCGAATCGACCAGCTCGAGCTCCGCACGCGACTCTTCGCCCGTCCGAATCACGTCGCTCAGTGTGGCGCCGTACTTTTTCGTCAGACGGAAGAGTAAATCGCGCCGACGGCGCACGTCGTCGAGGCGCGACGGATCGAGATCGATGGATGCTTCGTACTCCTCGAGCTCACGCGCCAGCGCCTCGATCGCGTAGTACGCCGTGTCGTACGACTCCTGCAATCGCACGAGCGTTGGATCGATGCGCTGAATCGCGGTGAGATGACGCGCGATCTCGCCGAGCTTCCGAAGCACGGTGTCATCGTCGCCATCGAGGCCGCCGGCAATTCCACTGGACAGGCTGCGCAGCTCTTCAGCGTTTTCTAAACGCCGCGCTTCGCCTTCGAGGCGAGCGTCTTCGCCTTCCTGTAGCTTGGCATCGCCAATTTCCTTGACGACATGATGAAGGTAATCCGCGCGCTTCTGGGCGTCGGCGCGACGCTTGGCGAGGTCGGCGATCTCACGAATCACCGTTGCGAGTGTCTCATGCGCGTCGCGGACCTGGACCGCCTGTTCGGTCGCGCCAGCAAACGCGTCGAGAATTCTGCGCTGTGCTTCGGGATCGAGCAGCGTCTGCGCGTCGTGCTGACCGTGCACGTTCACGAGCAGCCGCCCGATATCGGCGAGGACACTCGCGTTCACGACGGTGCCATTGATCCACGCGCGTGCACGGCCCGGTGCGACTTCGCGCTTGAGGACAACGAGCGCATTCTCGACTTCGATGCCGCGATCGTCGAGCGCCGATTGAATCTCGGGGCGATCGCTGATGTCGAACACGCCTTCGACGGTCGCGCGGTCTGTGCCGGTACGAATGACGTCGGTGTTCGCGCGATCGCCGATCAGCAGGCCGAGCGCCCCGACGATGATCGATTTTCCCGCGCCCGTTTCGCCCGACAGGACGTTGAAGCCCTTGGCCAACGGGAGGGTCAACGACTCGATGATCGCAAAATTCTTGATGCGCAGCTCAGTCAGCATCTACGCCTGCTTATCGCGGTCCGCGAGGCCTCCCCAGCCGAGCTTCTGACGGAGCGTCGTGAAGAAGTTCGTACCGGGAAAGCGAATGATCATCACGCCGCCTGCCGCGCGACGCACGCTCAGCATCTCTCCCTGGGCGAAGGTCGTTCCAACCTGCCCGTCGACCGTCACCAAAAGCTCCTCAGACGCATCATCCGCATGCAGCGTGACGTCTACGCTCGACGGAAGAATCACCGGGCGAATCGCTAGCGTATGCGCGGACACAGGCGTGACGACGATTGTTTCGAGTGTCGGGAACACCACTGGCCCGCCAGCCGAAAGGCTGTACGCGGTCGACCCTGTGGGCGTGGAGAGCACGATGCCGTCGGCCGCGTACGTCGCGATCGGTTCCCCGTTGGCCGCCACTCGCAGTCCGACGACGCGAGCGAAGCCGCCTTTGTGCAACACGACGTCGTTGAGCGCGATCCATTGTTGACGCTCCACACCGCGCACATCGAACACGCGCGCCTGGAGGGCCATGCGCGACTCGGCTAGATAGTCGCCGCTCGCGAAGCGGCGAAGCGCGCCACTGAGCTGGTCGGCGTTGCAGCAAGTGAGAAAGCCGAGATGTCCAAGATTGATGCCGAGAATCGGCACGGGATGCGGCGAGATGACGCGTGCGCCGCGGAGCAGTGTTCCATCGCCGCCGAGCGTCAGCAGCGCGTCGAGCGACTCGGGATGCTCTAGCAGATGACCACCTTGAGCAACCTCGAACAATTTGTGTTCGAAGTACAACTCGAGCCCAAGCGTTGGCGCGAGCTCACTCAGCGTCCGCAGCACCGACGGAAGCTCTTCATAACCGCGGTGCCCAACGACGCCGAGTCGTATCACCCCGCCAATGCCTCGCTCTCGAGTAGCGCGCGAACGCGCGTCGCAATTCCGGTCGAGTCGAGGCCGCACGCGGCAAGCTGACGCGTGCGCGACGCAGCGTGAATCACACGATCCGGCACGCCGAGCGCGGACACGCGCACCGACGAGTCGTACCGCCCGATCACCGACGACATGAACGCGCCGAAGCCGTTGACGACGGTTCCCTCTTCGACCACGAGAATATGCTTATGGTGTGCGAGAACAGCTGCGAGGGTCACTTCGTCGTACGGTTTGAGATAGCGGCAGTTCACGACCGTGACGTTCAGTCCTTCCGACGCGAGCGTGTTCGCCGCGGCCAACGATGGCAGAACCATCGTGCCCACCGCAAAGATGGCGACGTCCTGGCCGTGGCGTAGGACCTCCCACGTCGCATGCGGAACCGCCTCGATCTCGGAAATCGGCCCCGGCTTGTCGGGCGACGCGTCGCGCGGGTACCGAATGGAGAACGGTCCGCCCTCGTGCACCAATCCAGAACGGAGCAGCGCCAACATCTCGGTCCCATCCTTTGGCGCGGTCACCGTCATGTCCGGCACGGCGAGCAGATAAGCGATGTCGTACAACCCCATGTGCGTTTCGCCGTCCTCGCCAACGAGCCCCGCGCGATCCATGCAGAACACGACTGGCAGTCCTTGAATCGCCACGTCGTGAATGATGTTGTCGTATCCGCGCTGCAGGAACGTCGAGTAGATCGTGACGAACGGACGGATGCCTCGCGTCGCCATTCCGGCAGCGAAGGTCACGGCGTGTCCTTCGGCGATACCTACGTCGAAGAACCGCTTCGGGTGCTCTTTCGCGAAGATGTCGAGCCCCGTGCCGCTTGGCATCGCCGCCGTGATCGCAACGACGTCGCGCGATTCACGTGCGAGCTCCGCGAGTCCGGCGCCAAAGACCTTCGTGTACCCTGGGTTTGCGGTCGACGTCTTGAGCTGCGCGCCGGTCGCGGGATCGTGGCCTGGCGGAAGCGCGTGCCACTTCTCGCCGCTGCGCTCGCCGGCAGGGAATCCTTTGCCTTTCTGCGTGATCACGTGCACGAGACGCGGACCCTTCATCGCGCGAACAGCCGCGAAGGTCTCGATCATTCCGGCGATATCGTGTCCGTCGATCGGACCGAAATACCGGAAGCCGAGTTCCTCGAACAACACGCCGGGCGTGAGGAAGGTCTTCACGCTCTCTTCCCACTTCCGAACCAGGTTGCCCATCGACGACAACGGTCCGGGCGCGTGATCGACCAGCTCGCCGATCGCCGACCGCACGCGATTGTAGAGCGAGTTGCGCTGAATCGACGTGAGATACTTGGACATGGCGCCAACATTTGGCGCAATCGACATCTCGTTGTCGTTCAGCACGACGATGACGTCGCGGTCAGAATGCCCGGCGTTGTTCAGACCTTCGTACGCGAGCCCCGACGTGAGCGCACCGTCGCCAAGAATGGCGACGACCTTGTAGTCCTCGCCCTTGATGTCGCGTCCCGCCGCGATACCCAGCGCGGCCGAGATCGAGGTTGCAGCATGCCCGGCCCCGAACGCATCGTATTCGCTCTCGGTTCGCTTGAGGAAACCGGAAATTCCGTTTTCCTGACGGAGCGTTTCGAAATCGGCGTTGCGACCGGTCAGCAGCTTATGCGGGTAGCCCTGGTGGCCGACGTCCCACACGAGCTGGTCGGTGGGGGTTTCGAACGCGTAATGCAGGGCGATCGTCAGCTCGACGACGCCAAGTCCCGCGCCGATGTGGCCGCCGGTACGCGCGCAAACGTCAATGAGACGGGCGCGCACGTCGTTCGCGAGCGTGCGAAGCTCGTCCGGGGTCATGCCGCGCAAATCGGCTGGTACTTGGACTCGATCGAGAATTGACATGCTCAACAGGATGATCCGCCTACAAAACTTAGCGACAAGTTACGACTCTCGCTCGATGACAAAGCGCGCCAGCACATCGAGTTCCGTGGATAGAAGGCCCGCAGAACGCAGCGCGGAGCACCCCTCGCCAACGAGCGCCTGAGCGCGCTCTGTTGCCCCGTCGATGCCCAGGAGCGCGGGGTACGTGCTCTTGTGAAGGTCAAGATCCCGGCCCGCCGGCTTTCCCAGGCGGTCGGTCGTCGCCGTGACGTCCAGAACGTCGTCGGCAATCTGGAAGGCGAGACCGATCGCGTCGCCAAACTGGCCGAGTGCGTCGAGCTCGCGCTCGTTGGCATGGGCCGAGATGCCGCCGAGAACGACCGACGCCCGAATGAGCGCACCAGTCTTGGCGCGATGAATCCGCTCGAGATCGGCCAGCTCGAGCGGCCGGCCCTCGCCCTCGAGATCGAGCAGCTGTCCGCCGATCATTCCGCCCGCGCCCGATGCTCGCATCAACTCCGCGACGACAGCGCCGCATGCCTCACGCGCGAGCCCGAGTGATCGCGACCCGCTGAATGCGGCGCCGGCAGCCAGCGGCACCATCGTCACACCCGCCGCCGTCGCCAGCTCCACGCCGAACACGCGGTGCACGGTCGCACGACCCCGACGCATGTCGTCGTCGTCCATGCACGGCAGGTCGTCATGGACCAGCGAGTAGGCGTGCACGACCTCGATCGCCGCCGCAAGTTCGCTCGCATCCGATCGTCCGCCAGCCGTACGATACGCTGCGAGAAAGAGGAGGCCTCGAAGCCGCTTGCCACCGCCGAGGAGGCTATAGCGAATCGCATCGGCAACGCGTCCGCTCATCTGCGCAGGGAGTGTGTCGCACAGCAGTCCAAGTGCTCGATCGATCGCGACGCGATCAGCGGCCCAGTCGACCGCGACCGCGCTACTCACGGCTGTCGGTGACATCGAAGGTTCCATCGACGCGCTCGATCAACTTGCCCAAGCGCGTTTCGGCACGCGCCAGTTCCGCGGCGGCCGCGCGCAACTGCTCCACCCCCTCTTCGAAGAGTGCGAGCGCGCCGGCCAACTCGAGGTCGCGTCCTTCGAGTTCCGCGGCGATCTGCTCGAGTCGCGCGATTCGTTCTTCGAACGTCATTGGGCGCCTCCGTCTATCGGGCGCACCTGCGCCGGCACGAGTCCGTCTTGCACGATGAGATCGAACGCCATGCCCGGAACGAACGAAGCGGCAGTGCTCAGCGTTCCGCCCTTCGCATCGCGCGCAACAGCATAGCCGCGCGCGAGCGTCGCAACGGGACTGAGTGCGTGCAGTCGGCCGGCGACTTCCTGCATCGCCGCGCGCCGTCGTGCCGTCACCTCGGAGCTCGCGTCGACGATGTCGCGGCCCAGATGACGCAGTGCGTCGGCACGATGGCGCAGTTGCGCGCGCGTCGACCCAGACATGCGTAATGATAGTTTTCTCAATTCCGCCGCCAGTTCGGCGCGCGACCGCGTCGCGGCCTCTGCCGCAGCCGACGGTGTGGGCGCGCGATAGTCGGCAACGAGATCGCAGATCGTGATGTCGACTTCGTGCCCGACGGCGGAAATCGTCGGAACACTGCAGGCGGCGACTGCGCGTGCGACGCGTTCGTCGTTGAACGCCCAAAGATCCTCGCGCGCCCCGCCGCCGCGACCGATGATGACGAGATCCGCTTCTCCCCAGCGATTCACGCGATCGAGGGCGCGCCGCAGTTCACCTGGCGCACCTTCGCCCTGCACTTTTGCCGGCACGAGGACCAACTGTACGTTGGCCGAGCGCTGCTTGGTAACCGCAACGATGTCGTGGAGCGCCGCGCCGTCGGGACTCGTGATCACCGCGATGACACGCGGAAAGCGCGGCAGCTCGCGCTTCCGATCGAGGGCGAGTAGTCCGTCCGCTTCGAGTCGCTTGCGCGTTGCTTCGAGTGCCTTGCGTCGTAACCCATCGCCTTCAGCCTCGATGCGCGTGATCGAGAACTGCATCTCGCCGCGCGCAGGGTACACCGTGAGCCGACCGAGCGCGACGACCTGCATCCCGTCGTCCGGGGCAGCGGGAATGCCGCGTTGATCGCGATTCCACACGACGCATTTGATCTGCGCGGCGCGATCACGCAGGCAGAAGTACCAGTGCCCGTTGCGATGTGCTTTGAAATCGGTGATCTCGCCACGCACCCAGAGCGGAATGAACGCGCCTTCGATGACGTCGCGTGCCGTCTGTGTGAGTACCGACACCGTGACGGGCGAACTCGGCGATTCGCCCGGATAGGCGTTGTCGTCGACGACGTATTCGTTCACGACTTCAGGCGGCGGCGAGGATTCGACCGGCGGCGCCGACTCCTGGAAAAGATCGAGATCCGCACTCTTCGCGCGGCCAGACGCGCGGCGGCCGGTCACTGCGAAAGCTGCTCGGCGGCGCGAACGGTGTTCGCCATCAACATGGCGATCGTCATCTTCCCTACTCCGCCAGGCACGGGCGTGATGCGCGATGCCACTTCACGCACTTCGTTGAACGCGACGTCGCCGACCAGGCGCGTGCCGCTCTTCTTCGTCGCATCGGGAATGCGATTCATGCCGACGTCGATGACGACGGCGCCGGGCTTCACCATGTCACCGGTGATCATCTCAGCGCGACCAGCAGCAACGATCAGGATGTCCGCGCGACGGGTCTCTTCGCCGAGGTCGTGCGTGCGACTGTGGCAGACAGTGACCGTCGCATCGACCCCCGGCTGAATCATCAGCGACGCCATCGGCTTGCCCACGATGTTGCTGCGACCAACGATCACACACCGCGCGCCCGACGTCGGGATTCTGCTTGCCTGAAGCATGTACAACACACCCGCGGGCGTGCACGGTGCGAATCCATCCTTCTCACCGATCAGCAGCTTGCCGACGTTGATCGGATGAAAGCCGTCGACGTCTTTGTCGGGACGAATACGACGCACGACCGCTTCCGAATCAATGTGTTTCGGCAGCGGCATCTGAACGAGAATCCCATGCACCGCCGGATCGGCGTTCAACCGATCGACGATGGACAGCAGTTCGTCCTGCGTGATCGTTGCCGGACGACGAATCGTCTCACCGCGCATGCCAAGCTCGATGCACGTCCGCTCTTTCGCGCCGACGTACACCGCGCTCGCCGGATCCTCGCCAACGAGCACGACCGACAGACCGGGCGTGATGCCGCGGGCGACGAGCGCCTTGGCCTGCGTGGCAACCTCTGCTTGAACGCGCGCGGCGAGCTGCGCGCCATCGATCAACTTGTCGCTCGACACACCTACCTCAGCGAGCAAAATCCACCGCGCGAGTTTCGCGGATCAGTACGACCTTGATCTGTCCCGGATACTGCAATTCGGCCTCGATGCGCCGCGCGATTTCCTCGGACATCGTGGTCATACGCACGTCGTCCACGTCATCTGGAACGACGATGACGCGCACTTCGCGGCCGGCCTGAATCGCGAACACTTTTTCGACGCCACGATAGCTCGACGCAATCTTCTCGAGGCCCTCGAGGCGTTTGACGTATGTCTCGAACGCTTCACGACGCGCACCAGGGCGCGAACCAGAGATGGCGTCGGCCGCCTGCACGAGCACCGACACTTCGCTCTCATGCGGAACGTCGTCGTGGTGCGCGGCAATACAGTTCACAACCAACGGGTTCTCGCCGTACTTGGTCGCCATTTCCACACCGAGCTGCACGTGCGTGCCTTCGTGCTCGTGCGTCAGCACCTTACCGACGTCGTGCAGCAGTGCGCCACGTCGTGCCATGGCGACGTCCAGTCCGAGCTCCGTGGCCATAATGGCTGCCAGCCACGCGACTTCCTTGGAGTGCTGCAGGATGTTCTGGCCGTAACTCGTGCGCCAACGCATGCGGCCGACGAGCTTGACGAGCTCGGGGTGCAAACCGTGGACGCCGGCATCGTACGCGGCCTGTTCGCCGGTCTCGATGATCTGCGTCTCGACTTCCTTGCGCGACTTGTTGACGACCTCTTCGATTCGGCCCGGATGAATGCGACCGTCAGAGACCAGCTTTTCGAGCGCGAGTCGCGCCACTTCTCGGCGAATCGGATCGAAGCAGGACACGACGACCGTATCTGGCGTGTCGTCGATGATGACGTCGACACCCGTCGCCAACTCGAATGCACGGATGTTTCTGCCTTCGCGACCGATGATGCGGCCCTTCATTTCATCATTCGGCAGCGAAACCGCAGCGACCGTGCTTTCGGCCGTATGGTCGGCGGCGATGCGCTGAATGGCGAGCGCCACGATCTTCTTGGCCTCGCGCTCCGCGTTCCGTTTGGCTGAATCGCGTATCTCGCGGATCTTGTTGGCAGCGTCGGCTTGAGCTTCCTCCTCCATCCTACGGATGAGCTCGTTCTTCGCTTCCTGAGCCGACATGCCTGCCATTTGTTCGAGGCGGCGACGCTCGTCGGCGATCATCTTCTCGAGCTCTTGCTCGCGGTCGGCAACCGTCTTTTCGCGGCGGCCAAACTCGCTCGCCCGACGACCGAGATCTTTTTCTCGTTGGTCGAGTAGCTCGAACTTTCGATCCAGTTGATTCTCGCGCTCGATCAAACGGCGCTCGTCGCGTTCGACCTCTTCGCGACGTCCGCGTACTTCGCTCTCGAAGTTCTCGCGAAGTTTGATCAGCTCTTCCTTGCCGGAAACAACTGCACTCTTCCGGAGGTTCTCGGCCTCTCGCTCTGCTTCACCGACGATTCGCTTGGAGGTTTCCTCAGCCGTCGCCTTCGCCGCGACCTGCCGATCGAGCTCCGCTTTACCGCCGTTCTTGCGTCCTACAATGAAAAAAGCCGGGCAGGCGGCCACAATGACTACGCCGAGCACGGCAATGATGACGTTTGCGTCCATATGGAATCTATGCTCCACCGCGGCGTACGCCGCAGGACAGGGAGAACCACTGCCACCCGCAGCGCATCCTCGAGTCGGGGGTCCGCCAACACGCCGACGAAGGGCGTGATGTGGGACCGCTAACTACAAAGCGCGCTTCAACCTACGGGTGAGCTTGGCTACGGCGCTAAGGTACGCGCGCAAACAGCAAAAGGCAACCAACCCACTCCGGCCCGCTACCGCGACTGAGGTACCGTCGATACGGAAATAGGAGTTCTCTTGGATGGCGGGAGCAGCGGTCGAACGTATTCGCTTATGCGTTCGATCGACTGATTGGCCGAGCTGATCGTTGCCTTGGCCTCGAACAGCTCTCCCGTGATCTGGAGCGCTGCCAGAACGACGGCCCGGTTGGTCTCCACCACTCCACCGCTCGACATGACGGCCCGAATGGCCTTGTCGAGATATTGGGCGACCGCCCGCGCGTGCTCCGGCGGCGTGTCGCTGCGGATCGAGTACTCCTCGTTGAGGATCGAAACCTTGAGCGTGTGCTTCTTGGTCGTCATCGATCCCCACCTCCTCCCTGCGCCTGTTGTCTCAGAAACCGGACGCGATCGAGCATCGCCTTCGCTCTCGTTCCGGCTGTGTCGAGTTTGGCCTGCAGCTTTTCGTTCTCGCGTTCCAGGATGCTCAACCGGTTGGCCAGGTCGAGATTGAGGGCTCCGCCCTCCTGCCCTTCGACCTCCTTGAGCCTGGCCTCGGCGAGAAGCGCTCGCCGGCGGAAGCCCGCGAGCTCGTCCGCCAAATGGCGAACGAGCGTCTCGAGCTCCTGCATTGGGCGAAGGTCAACCTGTGCGTTGTCGGACATTGAGCTCGTCGGCAAGGGCTCGAAGGATGTCTGAACGGCGCGCTTCCAGCTCGCGATCACGTAGAGTGCGCTCGGCGTGTCGGAACGTCAACCTCCACGCGAGGCTACGGTGTCCAGGTTCCACGCCCTGACCAACATAGCGATCGAACAGTTCGACGCGCTCGAGCAGTTTTCCCGAGACGCGCTTGATCACACTTTCCACCTGTTCGCCCCGAACGTTCTCGGGAACCAGGAGAGCCAGGTCGAACTCTGCCGCCGGCGTCGTTGGCAGCGGCTGATACCGCGTGACCGTCGGCGGCATTCGAACCGGCGGCCGATGGGCCGACTCACCCGGCGGCGCGACCTGCGCCGAATCGATGACACCCAGCGACAGTTCGATGCCGTACGCGTTCGACGCCCAGACCG
Source organism: Leucogemmata humicola (assembly GCF_055379415.1). NCBI lineage: Bacteria > Pseudomonadati > Gemmatimonadota > Gemmatimonadia > Gemmatimonadales > Gemmatimonadaceae > Leucogemmata > Leucogemmata humicola. The sequence goes on along the minus strand of NZ_AP040875.1, from coordinate 2,960,444 downwards.
GCGCGTCGAGCACGACCTGCCGAACGGTGCCGATCGATCGATCATCGATCACCACATCCCACAGCGCCGACTCGTCGGCACTATCGCGGAGTACCGGGACCGATCCGGGGCTCACCGCGCGCGCCAGCGCTTCGGACAGCGCTTTCGCATCCCACTGATCGTATGATGCGGACGCGTCGAACTCCGGCGACTTTGGATCGGTGAAATGGCGCGGTGTTCGACGACCCATCACCAGCACGCCCACGCGCAGCTCCTCGGTGGGCAATGCACCCTCGGCCGGTGTGAACACCGATCCGATCTCGAACAGCCGCACGTCGCCCTGCATCCGCGCCAGGTTGTATTCGGCGCGCCGCGCCAGCGTGTCGAGGATTTCGCGACGTAGGTACGCCTCGGCCTCGGACAGTGGATTGGTCAGACGCACGAAGCCCTCGCCGCCGATCACGAACGGCATCGGCCGCGTCTCGAGGAGTCCGGCTCCGACGAGCGCCTCGCGAACACGCTTCGATGTGATCCACTGCGGATCGTCGCCGACGGTGCCCGGACGGAAGGGCCGAATCTCGATCGGGAAGCTGTCATAGCCGCGCAACCGCGCGACCTCTTCGATCAGGTCTGCCTCGCTGGACACGTCACCCCGCCAGCTGGGGGGCGCGACGCGGAAATCATCGTCGACACGATCGGCGTCGAACCCCACGCTGCGGAGGTACGACTCGATTTCGTCCGTCGCCAGCGTTTCGCCGAGCAAGCGAGCGACCCGTGATGTGCGGAGCTTGATTCGTTCGGGCGACGCCGGCTCGTACGCCAAATCGATGGCCGGTCCTTCGACGCGTCCGCCGGCGAGCAGCACGATCAAGCTGGCGACGCGTTCGAGCGCTCGCGGCGCGATGGCGATGTCGACGCCGCGCTCGAATCGGTAGCTTGCGTCTGTCGACAATCCGAGCGCGCGTCGCGCGCCGCGAACCCGTCGCGGATTGAAGTTCGCGACCTCGAGAAACACGTCAGTTGTTGCATCGGTGACCTCGCTGTCGCGTCCGCCCATCACGCCGGCGATCGCCTGCGGGCGATTGGCGTCGGCGATGACGATCATGTCGTCGCGCAGCTCGCGCTCATTTCCGTCGAGCGTCGTGATCTTTTCGCCAGGCGCCGCGCGCCGAACGACAATTGCGGGACCAGCCAGCTTCGCGAGGTCGAACGCATGCGTCGGCTGCCCGAGCTCGTGCAGCACGTAGTTGCTCGCGTCCACGACGTTGTTGATCGAGCGCGAACCCACGGACTCGAGTCGACGGACGAGCCACTCCGGACTCGGCCCGACCTTCACGCCGCGAATCACGATGCCCATGAAGCGGCGCACGAGATCTGGCTCTGCGACTCGCACCGTGAGCCCCGGAACTTCCGCGGAGTCCGAGTCGGTGGCGACGGTCGGACTGAGCGACTCCAGTCCTTCGATTGACGGAAGCGCGAAGGGCTTCTTGGTGACCGCGGCAACTTCGCGCGCTACGCCGAGGTGTGAGAGGAGATCAGGTCGGTTAGCGCCGACGTCGATCACGATACGCACGTCGCCGAGCGGCAGAGCGCTGAGCAGCGGCGTACCTGGAGCGACATCGAGATTTAGCTCCATGATCCCGTCTTGCTCGTTGCCGAGAGCAAGCTCGCGCGCCGAGCAGAGCATGCCGTCGGAAACGGCACCGCGAATCTTTCGCTTTTGGAGCTTGAGCCCCCCGGGCAAAACGACGCCCGATTTCGCGAAGGGATAGAGCTTGCCAGCGGTGACATTCGGCGCGCCGCACACGACGTCGAGCAGCGTACCGGTACCAGCGTCCACCTTCGTGACATGCAGGTGGTCCGAGTCCGGATGCGGGGCCTCCTCGACGACGCGTGCCACGACGATGTCCGCCAGATCGGCGCGCAACGCAACGAGCTCGTCGACCGTCGCAATGTGCGAGGTAATGAGATCGCGCAACTGCGGCGCAGACTCGTCGAACGGGACAAACGCCCGCAACCAATCGTATGAGACGTTCATTCCGCGATTTGCTCCAAGAATCTCACGTCTGAATCGTAGAGGATTCTGATATCAGGAATTCCATAACGGCTGATCGCAATGCGCGCCGGGCCCATGCCGAACGCCCAGCCCGTATATCGCTCGCTGTCGATGCCCGCCGCCTCGAGGACGTTGGGATGCACCATGCCAGAGCCAAGAATCTCGATCCAGCCGGTACCCTTACAGGCAGCGCACCCACTGCCGCCGCAGATGCCGCACTGCACGTCCATCTCGGCCGACGGTTCCGTGAACGGAAAGAATGAGGGACGAAAGCGCGTACGTGATGCACCGAAGAAGCGTTCGGCGAATTGGTTCAGCGTCGACTTGAGGTCGACGAAGCTGATGCCTTCGTCGACGCACAGTCCTTCGATCTGCGCGAATGCGGGCGCGTGCGACGCGTCAAAGAAGTCGCGGCGGTACACGTTGCCGGGAATGAGCACGCGAATGGGCGGCTCGTACTTTTGTAGCGTGCGCACCTGCACGGGCGACGTGTGCGTGCGCAGCAAGCCCTGGCCCTCGAGATACAGCGTATCGTGGGCGTCGAGCGCCGGATGATTCGCCGGAAAGTTCAGCGCGCCGAAGTTGTACCACTCCGTCTCGGCCTCGGGTCCCTGTGCGATCGAAAAGCCGAGCTCGCGGAAGATGCCCTCGATCTCTTCGATGACGAGCGTGACTGGATGCTTGGCGCCGCGCCATTGGCGTCGCGCCGTCAATGACAGGTCGTCGCGCGTGCCAACGTGACTCGCTCGCTCGAGCGACGTTTTGCGCTCCGCATGGAGTGCTTCAAGGCGAGTACGCGCCTCATTGAAGCGCTTTCCGGCCGCGGGCTTGTCCTCTTTCGAGATGCCCTTCAGCGCTTCTTGAAGCGCTTTGACGCGCCCCTGACGATCGCCAAGAAACGCAATGCGCGCCGCTTCGAGCGCGTCGGCGTCCGCGGCGTTTTGCAGGGCAGCGCCGCCGTCACGCTCGATCGTTTCGGCTTCGATCAAATACTCATTCAGATTCATGGTACCCATTACCCATGCCGGTAGATACGAGACGGCGGCAGAACGACTAGTTGTCGCGCTGCCGCCGCTCGAGCTTCAACGTCACTGGGGTTGCAGTGGTTCGGGATGCCGTGGCCTCCCTCGTCCCGCTTCCCTCCTCCCGCTTACGCTGCGCTCAGCGCGGTGCGCGCCTTGTCGGCCAGCGCCGTAAACGCCGCGGGATCGTGCACCGCGAGGTCAGCGAGGATCTTTCGATTGACTTCGATGCCGGCGAGCTTGAGCCCGTTCATGAACGTGCTGTAGGTCAGGTCGTGCTGATGCGCGCCAGCGTTGATACGCATGATCCAGAGGCGACGGAAGTCGCGCTTCTTGTTCTTGCGATCGCGGTACGCGTATTTCCAGCCACGCTCGACGGTTTCCTTCGCCGGACGCCACAGCTTGCTGCGGGCGCCGAAGGCACCGCGCGCAGCCTTCATGATCTGCTTTTTCCGCTTTAGGCGCGGAACGTTCGATACGGCACGAGGCATAGTAGTCTCCCTTTAGGCCAGCAGCAGGCGCTTGACCCGCTTGGTATCACCGGTCGTCGCGACGATGCCGGCCTGGCGGAGGCGGCGCTTACGCTTCGAGGTCTTCTTGGTAAGGATGTGGCTCTTGAACGCCTTGTAGCGGCGGACCTTTCCGGAGCCAGTCACCTTGAAGCGCTTTTTGGCGCCCTTGTGGCTTTTCATTTTCGGCATCTGAAAATCCTTTAGGAGGGGTCAGATCTGCGATCTGAGGTGTGAGTACGTCTTAACCTCAGATCTGCGACCTGAGACCTACGTTCGTCTATTTCGGCGCGAGGATCATGGTCATCGACTTACCCTCAAGCCGACCCGCGCTTTCGATTTTTCCAATGTCCGCGAGTGCTGTTGCCACCCGTTCGAGTACGGCTTGACCGAGCTCGGGGTGCGCGACCTGACGGCCGCGGAACATCATGGTGACCTTTACCTTGTTCTTCTCTTCGAGAAACCGCCGCGCGTGTCGCGTCTTGGTGTCGAAGTCGTGGTCGTCGATCCCAGGGCGATACTTCACTTCCTTGAGTTCGATGACGTGCTGCTTCTTCTTCGCCTGTCGAGCCTGCTTAGCCATCTCGAACTTGTACTTCCCGTAGTCCATGATGCGGACCACAGGCGGGCGAGCAGTTGCAGCAACTTCAACCAGATCCAGACCGAGGTCTTCCGCCATCCGGAGCGCGGCATCGACTTCGAGAATGCCCAACTGTGATCCGTCGGCGCCGATCACACGGACCGGGCTGATGCGAATCTGTCGGTTGACCCGTACACGCTTGGTTGTGTCCTGAATATCGAGATCCTCTTCAGAGAGAAAACAAAAACGCGGACCTCTGGAGAAGTCCGCGTATGACCGTCCTCGGCCCACGATGGGCTTGAACGGCCTGCAGTTGGACTCCTGTAGCACGCCTCGAACGAGTCGAGGGCCAGAGGGTGGGACCGAAGCTCCGGTCCACTTTACGAGTTGTACGCTAAAGCTAGGCGACCAAGATAGTTAGTCAAGAGGGAAACCCTGAAGGCGCACGGCGAAAGGGCGCGAAATGCCAGACGGCGCCAGATGCCAGAGGGCGCGAAATGCCAGACAGCGCGAAATGCCAGACAGCGCGAAATGCCAGACGGCGCCTAACTACGAGGTCCAGGCCGCCGTTTCGGCGCCGTTCGGCATTTGGCGCCATTCGGCATCTCGCGCCGTTCGGCATCTCGCGCCGTTCGGCATTTCGCGCCGCTTGGCATTTGGCGCCGTCTGGCAGTTCGCGCCGTCTGGCATTTGGCGCCGTTCGGCATTTATGCCTTCGGCTTGTATGCCTTCCCGTCGTTCTCGATTTTCGCCCATGCCCAATTCGGGTCGTGTTCGAAGATCACGAGCCAATCCTCTGCCACCGCACGCGCGAGGATGTGCCGCTTTGTCTCCAACGTGACCAGCGGCTCGACGTCGTAGCCCATGATCCAGGCAAGCGGCAGATGCGCCACCGTCGGCGTCAGGTCGGCGATATAGAACGCCTGTTCGCCACCAGACTCGATGAGCAGACCCTGATGATGAGGCGTATGGCCAGGCGTTGGAATCGACCGGATGCCACTCACGATTTCGCGCTCGCCGTCGATGAAATCGACCATCCCCGCTTCGGCGAGCGGCACGAAGTTGTGCCGAAAGTAGCTCGCAGCCGTGCGCTCGTTCGTATGCGTCGCGTACTCGTACTCGCCACGCTGCATGACATACCGCGCGTTCGGAAACGCCGGCCGCGTACCTGACGAATCCTTGATCGTGTTGCCACCGGCATGATCAAAATGCAGATGGCTGTTGATCACCATCACGATCTGCTCAGGCTCAAAGCCGGCCTCGCGAACCCCATCCTCCAAGCGCGTCGGGCCAGTTTCACCGTGATTCTCGATGCCGTAGATGTCGTAGAACTTCGGGTCTTCCTTGTTCCCCGCTCCCGTGTCGATGAGGATCGGACCGATATCGTGCTCGATGAGCAGGCAGCGCATGCCGAGCTGAATACGATTGCGCTCGTCTGCCGGGATGCGCTTTTCCCAAAGCGGCTTGGGGACGACGCCGAACATCGCGCCTCCATCCAAGCGCTGACCGCCGGCTTGAATGGCGTGAATGCGAAGACGTCCGAGCTGGCGAGATTCGACGAGCGGTTGCGGAATCATGCGGTAGAGTCGTCCGACACTGAGTGTGGAAGTGCGCTCCGCCGGCGCTTGCGACGCTTACCTCCCGATGTGCCGGCGGCGAGAATTTGATGAACATCATCCAGCGTTGTGCAGCCGCGATCGCGCGCGGCGTCGAGCAAACGCAGAAGTACGTGCGCCGTCGCAACGGCATCTCCGCCGGCGCGATGTCGTGCATGGTTTTCGATGCCGTAATACGCTGCGACCGCGTCGAGATTCCTGCGCCGGAGCCGCGGAACGAGCTTTCGCGTCATGCGTACCGTGCACAGCGACGGGCCAATGAGTGGACGACGCGTGACGCGTTCCACCTCCATCGACAAAAAGCGCCAGTCGAAACGCGAGTTGTGCGCGACGAACACGTGTCCCTCGATCGCGCCGAGTATCTGATCGCACACCTCGGCGAAACGCGGCGCGCGTCGGACCATGGCCGACGTGATATTCGTAACCGCGGTGATCGCCGGCGGAATCTGTCGCTCGGGATTCACCAGCGTATCGACGACGGTCGTCACTGTGCCATTGCGAACGAGAACCGCCGCGACCTCGGTGATGCGGTCGCCACCGTATGCGACCGCCCCCGTTGTCTCGACGTCGACGACGATGAACGATTGCTGATCGAGATCGTCCGTCGCGATCGGCGACCAACCTACCGTCGATGCTGCGTCTCGCAGTCGCCATCGGCCGTCGTTGTCGCGCGCAAAGCGCTGGTGCCCAGCGAACAGCGCAGTGGCCATATGCTCTGCAATATTCAGCGGCGCCCCTGGGAGCTGACACACATACGACACGAGCGACTGCGCATCCGCGGGTCCCGTCGCCAGAAACTCAGCCGCTCGCGCCGTGAGCGTCGTATCCGCGCCGCCGAGCGTGAGACCGGAGGCCATGCCTAGGCCCAGGGATCGTCGCGCGACACGGGCAACGTCATGCAGCGGGGTCCGCCGCCAGCTCGGACGAGCTCAGCACCCTCGAAGGTGATCACTGCACGCTGGCCTTCGACGAGGCGCTCCTGCCCGGTGAGAAAGGACGTGCCCGAGACGACACGAAAGCCCATGCGCTGCAGCTCGTGCAGCGTTGCCTCGTTGCGCTGATACGACAGGATCACGCCCGGACGCATCGCGACGAAGTTGCATCCCGACGCCCACTGTTCGCGTTCCTGCACCGTGCGTTTGCTGCCGCCGCAGAAGATGGGCTCGATCGACATGTCGCACGCGGCGAGAGCGGCGAAGATGTTCGGCCGCTCGTGGATCGTCGCGTCGCCCTTTTTCCAGTGGAGAACAGGCAAACGCTCGGGACCAACGAAATGCGGTGGGAAGATCGTGCACAGCTCGCGATCGACTTGCGTGAAGATCATGTCGAGGTGGATCGCCGTGTTTTCCTTCGGCATCACCACCACGATCACATCGCGTACTTCAGTCTTCTCGAATAGGCTCGTGGCAATCTGATCGATCGCGGCGGGACTCGACCGCTCGCTAAAGCCGATCACGACGAGATCGCGACGGAGCGGATGAATGTCGCCGCCCTCGAGGGTGTAGTTCACACGCCGCTCCGACGCGCCGTCGTACAGAATTCCCGCGTTGGCGAGCGCCGGATGGTGCGTGAACAGCGCCTTCATGATGATCGCTTCCGTCCACCGGATTGCGTAGCGCATGGAACCGATCAACACATGCTCTCCGGCCACGACGCAGCTGTCGCGCGTGAAGAACATGTTCGGCAGCGCGGGCAGCACGTAGCCGTACTCGTTGAGCGCCTTGGCCAGGAGTCCAGGCGGCTCGTCGCGGCCTTCGATGAGCATGCGGACGAGCGCCTGCGCATCGAGCGCGCTGATGTCGCGGGCGAGCGGTTCCGACGGGACGATGTCCATCGTTTCCCGAATCAGAAGCTCGCGCGAGTCCGCGTTGGCGAGGATCTCCGCCAGAAGCGTCCGGACCTCGTAGACGGTCGTAAATCGCTCCAGAATGGCGATAAAACGACGATGCTCGCGTTGCGCCGACTCGGCCTCGATGATGTCGTCGTACAGATAATCGGCGCGGTTCGTTGGCGTCACCGCGAGGAGCTCGGGGCCCGGTGAGTGCACGACGACACCGCGCAAACGACCGATTTCCGACGACACATGGGCAGGCATGCGGCAAAGCTAACGCTGCCTTAACCGCTGGTGCAGCCAGAGAGGCTCCCTTAACTTGTGAATGAATTCACAAGCCTTGCTTTCCGTGAAACGAATTGCAGACTCTACCGTCCGGCGCCTCTCGGCCTACCTCCGCTTTCTGGAGGACTTCGAGCATCGCGGACTGCTGACGATATCGAGCGACGAGCTGGCGAAACGCGGCGGAACGACATCGGCACAGGTTCGAAAAGACCTGTCCTTCTTCGGATCCTTCGGAAAACGCGGTCTCGGGTATTCCGTGCCGGAACTCGCCGGCCGTCTCCGCGAAATCCTGGGACTTGGCCACGAATGGCGGGTCGTCATCGTGGGCGCCGGTAAGATCGGAGCCGCACTCGCCCAGTACCGGGGCTTTCGCCAGCGGGGCTTCAGTATCCTCGCTGCCTACGACAACAACCCGGACAAGATCGGGCGAACGCTGGAAGGGATTCCCGTTCGGGACATCGGGCACCTCGAGCGCGACATCCAGCGCGAGCACCCCGACATCGTCGTCCTCACCGTTCCGGGTGAGGAGGCGCAGGTCGTCCTAGATCGGGTGGTCAAAGCGGGCGTGAAGGCGATTCTGAATTTTGCCCCAACGCAGCTCCAAGCCCCGGCCGACGTCACCGTGAAAACGGTCAACATGGCCATGGAGCTCGAGGGCCTCAGTTTCGCCCTGACGAACCGCGACTAGTTCTTCGCCGAGCGTCCCGGGCGCGCGCGAACGAGGTTGGCAAAGTCCTGAGGCGACAGCGTCTCGGGACGCGCGCTCGGATCCAGTGCACATGCCGATAGGGCGGCTTCAGCCGCCTCGGCCGGGACACTCCACAGCGAACGCAGCACGCGGCGCATCTGCTTGCGACGCATTCCGAACGAATCGAGCACGAAACGGCGGAATTCGGCTTCCTCGCCGACGGCGATGACCGGATCCGGACGCGGCTCGATTCGGATGGCTGCGCTCTCGACCTTCGGCGGCGGCTGGAAGGATCCGGGGGCGACACGAAAGAGCATCGCCGCCTTCGCGACTGCCTGGACATTAACTGACAGCGCGCCGTACTCCTTGGTTCCCGGAGTAGCTGCGATTCTCTCGGCCACTTCTCGCTGAACGAGGTAGACCGCGCGATCCGGCCGCGGCGCTTCGAGCGCGTGAAAGAGAATCGGTGTCGTGATGTAGTACGGCACGTTGCCGATCAACTGATACGGCCCGCGCGCCAGGTCGCCGAAGTTGACCGTCAGAACATCGGCTTCGACGACTTCGACGGCAGGATTGGCGGCGTAGCGTTCGCGAAGAATGGCGGCGAGTGCGCGATCGTACTCGATCAGGACGAGTCGCTTTGCGCGCGGCACCAGCGCCTCCGTGAGACTTCCCCGCCCCGGCCCGATTTCGATAACGGTTTCGTTCCCGGTCAGCTCGAGCGCGTTGGCAATACGCTCGAGAATTCGACGATCGGTAAGAAAGTGCTGACCGAGGTTTTTTCGGACTGGCGGCAAACCGCGCGGCATACGGCGGCTAGCTACGAGCCAAAACGATCGTGAGATCGTCGCGGCGTGAGGCGCCCTCGGTATGTGTTTCAAGGAGGGTGACCAGACGCTCGAGGATCGCGTGCGGCTCGTCGTTCCGGTGCGACCGGATGATGTCGAGCACGCGCTCTTCACCCAGCCGTTCGCCGCCGCGATTGCGCGCGTCGCTCACCCCGTCGGTGAAGAGCACGAGCAAGTCGCGCCCAGCATTCCACGTGCGCTGCCCCGTGGCTGGCTGCCGCTCGTCCATTCCGAGCGGCGGATCCGCGGCGGCAAGGCGTTCGAAATCCTTGCCCTCGGCGAGGAGGAATGCGTGCGGGTGACCAGTGTTGGAGTAGTGGAGCTCGCCAGACCATGGATCGATCACGGCATAGAACGCGGAGATGAACATCTCCGTCATCGTGAGCTCTTCGCGCAGCGTCGACATCAGCGCGTGGAGCATCTCGCCGGGGTCGATGATGGTTTGCGAATGAATCGCCGCGGCGCTCATCGTCAGCGCCATGATCAGAGCGGCTTGATAGCCGTGCCCCGAGACATCGCCGATCATCACGCCGGTCTTGCCTGATCCGAGCCGAAACAAGTTGTAAAAGTCACCACCCACGCTCTCGGCGGGAACGACTCGCGCGGCGACGATTGCTTCGGGCGCAACGACGCCATTGTTCGGCAGGAGCTTCATCTGCAGATCGTGAGCGAGCTGCATTTCGTGCGCGAGTCGCTGCTGCTGCACCGACGATCGAACCAGCCGCGTATTTTGAATGGCCGTTCCGATTTGCGTGGCGATCGCGGCAATGAGCTTCTGGTCGCCCGCGGTGAACGGCAATCCCGACCGCCGATCGGAAAGATTCACGACACCAAGCGGCTCGGCGCCGCGTGGCGCCGGGGCGGTCCACATGATCGGAACGGACAGCATGGCACCGCGGCGATATCCTGCTTCCTGCGGGCAGACCATCTGATCGACTTCGGCGAGCATCGGATGCTGCGTGCGGAAGACGTGTGCGCTGACGCTGCACTCGTCGTTGATGCTGATCGGAGGAACCGATGCCAGATCGGCGCCGAGTGCGGCGACGGCGCGGAGGGTGTCGGTTGCACGGTCGAAGACCAGCACCGAGGCGCGCCGAGCGCCGACCGTCTCGGACACCTCGATGAGGATTGTTCGCGCGGCCTCGTCGAGTGCGACGGTGCGCCCGAGAATCTCGCTGATCGTGTAGAGGAGATTGATCTCCTCATAGCGTTCGGCAAGCTCATTGGCCGCATGCTCGACTTCCAGCGCAGACTGCAAGTACTGCGTGACGACGGGCAAGAGGAAACTCATATACCCGTCGAGCCCAACGCCTGGCGCGCGGCAAGGTCCGAGGGCAAGCCACGCGTGGCGCGGTCCCGGAACTGCTGACACGAGAATTTCACCGGCGTCGCTCTTGAGCGTGCGCTTGCCTTCCGCGATGGTGGGATAGACGGCGAGCGGCGGCGCCAGAGACGTGGAGGCGTCGGGTGCCGGCGCCGCGCTGCTGAATTGCGTCCAGACAGCGGCTTCGCAGCCGGTTGCTTCAGCGAATGCGATGAGAACGCGTGCGAGGTCGTTCATGTGCGATGCAGCGTCATCCGCACCATACTGCCAGTGGGCACTTCGATGCGTTCGACGGAATCCATCAGCTTGCGCATGAGGAACAGTCCGCGCCCATCCTCGCGATCCAGATTGTCGGGCATCGTGGGATCAACGAGCGATGCATCGATGTCGAAGCCCGAACCTTCGTCGCGGACTTCGACAATGAGACAGTCGGCGTCGACCCGCGCGCGCACGCGCACGTGCTTGGCCGGATCGTCGCGATTGCCACGCAGGATGGCGTTCGAAACCGCTTCGGTGAGGGCGACGGGAACGTTCAGCGAGATCTGTCGCTTGGCGAATCCCATGAATTCGCATTCGCGACGAACCAGCTCGACGACGCGCTCGATGAGGCGAACGTCGCTCGGAATGTCGACCTCGACCACCCGGACCCGGTCTTCGGGCTTCTCCGCGGCTAGATCAGCTGGCATGGGTGAATGATAAGACGGCGGGCACCGACGAGAAGCGGTTTGACCAAACCGACTTCGCGCCAGTGCCCGCGAAAGTCCAGAAGGACGCGAGCGATGTGCAGATCAGAAGCTTTGGAGTGCTCGCTCGCGCGTGTCGGCGATCTGAAAGAGCGTATCGAGCTTGGTGAGCTCGAACAGCGTCTTGAGATCGTCGTTCAGGTTCGCAAGCCGAAGCTCACCACCCTGCTCGCGAATCTTCTTCGACAGCGACACCAGGACACCGAGGCCGGAGCTGTCGATGTAACCGGTCTGGGAAAAGTCGATTAGAAATCTCTTCTCGCCCCGCTCGAGCTCATCGAGAACCTTTTGCTTCAACTCCTGCCGGTTCCCTACGATCAGCTGGCCCTCGACATCGACCACGACAACCTCCCCCTCCTTCTTGATCGAGAAGCTCATGTCGTTCTCTCCTAACGGGACTCGTTCGTTGCCACGTTCGCCGATTGAAGCGCGGTAATGGCAGCCACATTGATTATGTCATCCACAACGGCGCCACGCGAGAGATCATTGCAGGGACGCCGAAGTCCTTGTACGACAGGACCAACAGCGCTCGCTCCAGCCAACCGTTGCACCAGCTTGTACGCGATGTTCCCAGCATCGAGCGACGGGAACACTAACACATTTGCGCGTCCGGCAACCGGACTACCCGGCGCCTTTCGATCGCCAATCAAACTGATGAGTGCTGCGTCTCCTTGCAATTCTCCGTCCACAGCGAGGTGAGGCGCACGCATGCGGACGTCCTCGATGGCCGCACGAATAGTATCGACCGATGCCCCCGCCGCGCTGCCTTTCGTGCTGAACGAGAGAAAAGCCACGAACGGCTCGTCGCCCACGATTCGCCGCCGGTCGCCGGCCGCAGCGATGGCGATGTCGGCCAGTTCGGTCGCCGTCGGGTAACGGACGACAGCGCAGTCCGTGAACGTGAGCACCTCGGAATCGCCCCCGCGGAACGGCGGAACGACCATGTAGAACGAGCTTGAAACGGTTCGCACGCCTTCCTGCGGACCTATGAGCCACAGGGCAGCCCGAAGGACATCGCCCGTGGTGTGCACCGCGCCGGCGACGCAACCGTCCGCCTGCCCGTCCGCGACCAAGGCGTCGGCGAAGAACAACGGCGTGTGGAGAAACTCTATCGCCTGCTGTTTTGTGAGACGCCCGCCGCGACGATCGACCAGCCTGTCCGCCGCGACACCAGCAAATGCGTCGGTTGCCGGATCGCGAACTTCGAGGCCGAGGGCGCGAGTCGCCGCGTGCGACTCTGGCGCGGACGGATCGAGGATGAGGATCGGATCGACAATCCCGTTTGCGGCGAGCGCTGCGGCTGCGGACCTCGTTCGCTCGTCGGCGGTTTCCGGAAACACGATCCGTCGGCGCGTCGCTGCGGCGCGCCGACGCACGTCGTCCAGAAAATTCATTTCTGTGCGACGCGCGCGCGCAGAGCGCTGGCCACCGCTGGATGTACGAGGCTGGTCAGATCGCCACCGTAACGGGCAATCTCGCGGACCAGGCTCGCGCTGATGTACGTCGTCTCGAGCGACGGAACCATGTACACCGTCTCGAGGCGCGGAGACAGGTGACGGTTCATGAGCGCCATCTGATACTCGTATTCGAAATCGCTCACGGCCCGAAGCCCGCGAATCAACAGCTTGGCCCCTTCGCGCGCCGCGAAATCGACCAACAATCCTTCGAAACTCTTCACCTCGACGCGCGGCTCATTCTCCACCGCGGCGCTGATCAGCTCGACACGCTCGCTCACCGAGAACATCGGCGACTTCGCCGAGTTGTTCGCGACGGCGACGATGAGCCGGTCGACGAACTCGAGGCTGCGTGAGATCAGATCTTCGTGGCCGCGCGTGATTGGATCGAAACTGCCCGCGTAGATTGCGATTCGCAAAGAAAGCAGGGTGAGAGGTGAGGCTGAAGGGTAAGGGAAACCGGGGTCCGCGCCAACAGCGCGCGGGAACCCTGACGTTCTCGTCCTAGACCCTAAAGATCGTTACGACGGTTCCGCCGTACTTTCTGCGCTCCCCGTCACCGGGAAGTCGCTCGTTCACCCGATGCTCGATACCCAGAAGCTCGGCGAACGGCGTGGCAATCCAGAGCTCGGCGAGCTTGGTCGCGATACCGAGGTCGTACGGCGGATCGGCGAAGGCCACGTCGTACGCGTGGGCCGGCAGACCCGCCGCAAACGTCATTGCGTCGGCGCGATGCACGACGGCTTCAGGACCGGCACCGAGCAGCGTGGCGTTTGCGCGAAGTGCAACGAGGCTCTGCGGCGACTGCTCGACGAAGTCCACCACTTCGGCACCACGCGAGAGCGCTTCGAGTCCCAGCGCACCAGACCCAGCGAAAAGGTCGAGCACGCGCGCCCCAGCGAGCCATGGATTCACGATGCTCATCCACGCTTCGCGAACACGATCGCCCGTGGGACGAACCCCGTCCTTCGGCGCGTCGATACGACGCCCACGCCACTTTCCCGCGACGATCCGCATCGATCAGGAATGAAAATCGGCGAGTCGTGCTTGGAGTCGCGATTGGCCGTTCCATTCGTCACGCTCGAGTCGGTACGCGACGTCGATCTTGGCGCCGACGTCGAGCTCCGAGGCACGCGGACCCATTCCCCAGCCCAACGCGACGAGCTCACGTCCGTTGCTGTGGAGAACGAGCTTGAGCCCGTCCTTGCCGATTGCGCGTGGCGGCGCGGCAACCGTGACGCCGCGCGCCATGAAGAGCGGGGATGGATTGCCAATGCCACAAGGCTCCATGTGTCGCATGAGCGCTTCGAGCGCTTCGTCCGCATGCTCGATGGGCAGTTCTACGTCGACGCGGAGCTCCGGCACGAGATCATCCTCGGTCAGCGCGGACGCAGCGACGGCATTGAACTGCGCGGCAAATTCGGCGACGCGGTCAGCGGAAATCGTGACGCCGGCTGCAGCGCGGTGGCCACCGTAGCGGATGAGTAGATCGCGGCACTGCGACAAACCGCCGTGCAGGTCGAACGCACTGATCGAACGGCCGGATCCCTTCCCCTCCGCTCCGTCGAGCGCGATGAGCATCGTTGGCCGCCCGAACTCCTCGACGATGCGCGACGCGACGATGCCGATGACTCCCGCATGCCATCCCTGTTCTGCCAACACGATACCGTACGTCGACGGAAGATCCATCGCGAGCACGAGTGAGCGAGCCTGGTCGAGCGTAGCGCGATCGATCTCCTGGCGACGTGCATTCAGCTCTTCGAGCTCTCGCGCGATCGGATTAGCCTCCTGATCGCTCGTGGCGAGCATCAGCTCTACGCCACGCAGCGCGCTGCCCAGTCGGCCAGCGGCGTTGAGTCGCGGGGCGAGAATGAACCCGATTCGTCCAGCCGTCAGCGCCTTTCGCTCCAGGCCCGCCGCGCGAACCATGGCGCGAATGCCTGGACGCTGTGTGTCGTTCAGCAGTTTGAGGCCGTAGCGCACGAGCACACGATTCTCGCCACGCAGCGGCGCGACGTCGGCGATCGTTGCCAGCGCGACGAGGTCGAGCATCGAGTAGATCGCGTTCTCATTGCCGCCGACAGCCTGCGTCAGCGCCATCGCAAGCTTGAACGCAACGCCAACGGCGGCGAGATCCTTGTCCGGCGACGGGCACCCCGGTCGCTTGGGATTGAGCACCGCATAGGCGGGCGGAAGCGCGCCGCCCGGCAAGTGGTGGTCGCTAACAATGACGTCGATGCCCTGCGCCTGCAGGTCGGCGATCGGCCCGTGTGCGCTCGTTCCGCAGTCACAGGTCACAACGAGCGTGGCGCCTGCGTCCTTTGCGGCTTTGACTCCGGCCGCTGTGAGGTCATATCCGTCTTGAAGCCGGCGCGGAATAAATGGAATCGCGTTGCCGCCGAGCGTCCGAATTGTTCGCACCATCAGCGTGGTCGAACAGATGCCGTCAACATCGTAGTCGCCGTGAACGAGAATCGTTTCATTCTCGCGCAGCGCGCGTACCAGACGAGCAACCGCTCGATCGAGATCGAGCAGGCTGTCGGGAGCGTGCAGATGGTCGAGGCGCGGCCGCAGGAAGGTCTTGGCGTCGTCCGTCGCGCCGAAACCTCGAATGGCTAGTAACCGACAGATGGCGAACGGCAGCTGAAGCTCACGCTGCAGCCGCTCGACTGTCGCGCCATCGGGTTCGGCTGGGAGAATCCAACGGGCTTTTGGGCGAACGTGCGGCGCGGCTGTGGTCACGCCGGAAAGCTATTGGTCGCTTCAGCGACCAACAACCATCAATCCGTCGCGTACAGCATCACGCCGCAACCTTCGCAAATCTCAGTTCCGCCGCTCGCGCTCATGATGCTCCGACGCTGCATCGGAATCGTCGTGTCGCAGTTACCGCAGGAATTGCCACGCAGCGCAAAGATGGCGTGCACGCGCTTTTTCGACCGAATTCGATCGTATCGCGACAGAAGCGAACGCGGAACCTTGCGCGCTTTGTCCTCGCGAATCGTATGAGCGTCGCGCAACTCTCCTTCGATTCGCTGCTGATCCGCCGAAAGCGATGCGCGAGCCTGAGCCTGCGCTACTTCCAGCTCGGCCGCGATTCGCTCGCGTTCAGTCGCCACGCGATTGGCCTCGACCAAACGCTGACCGATCATCGTCAGTTCACGCTCGTCCTCGTCGATCATCCGCTTCGCCTGCTCGAGCTGTGCCGTCGCGGCCGTGGCTTCGCGCATCGACGTGACGCTGTTCAGGGCCGTTTGATTCTTGTCCTGCAATGCTCGATGCTGCGCGACACGGGCGGCGACCTCCTGCCGTCGCCTCTCCTCCGAGTCGGCGGCTTTCTTCGCCTGATCCCGATCAGCGACTGCCTTGTCGTGCTCCGCTACCATGGCGTCGAGCCGTGGGCGCAGTTCGGCAAGGCGAGTCTCGAGATCGTAGATGATCGCGTCATCATCCTGCACGGCCAACAGCGCTGCGACGTCTGGGTGCACGAGCCCTCCAAAGAGATTTGAACGTTCAGGACCCAATTTAGGAACTGAAACCCTTCCAACGCGGACGACCAAGCCCCTGGATTTGCAATTGCAAGCGCTGCTTCTCCCGAATAAGGTCGTCCTTCTGGTCCGCGCTCGCGAGGGGGAGTTCTCGATCGATCTGCATCATGCGTTCGGCGATCGCCCGCGCGAGCAACGCGTTGATGCTGGCGTCGACCGTTTCTTGCGCCCGGTCGAGACCACCGGTTTCGTTCATGAGATCCTGCACCACCGCCGTCGCCTCTTCATCCAACAGCGCGACAATTTCGTCGAGCATCGACTCCGCATCGTGCGTTGTCAGCTGAATGAAAATCGCACGATAAGGCGAATCGCCAAAGCTCTCGGCCCCCAGGCGCTCGGCAACGGGCTCGACATATTGCCGGCGGTGCAGCAGCATCCGGACGAGTTCGCGTTCAGCTCGGGTTCCGCTGGTCGTGTAGTTTCGACGTCGCTCGCCAGTGCGAACCGGCGCCGATTCGTCGAATTCCGGGGCATCGGGCGGCGGACCGTGGTGCTCAGGCGGCCCACCGCGGCGTTGCCGAGGCGCCGCAGTGAGCTCGGCCGTCAGCATCTCGCGGGAGACACCCGATACCTCGCTCGTGCGTGAGACGTACAGATCCTTGGTCACGCGGTCCGCTGTCGCTCGAATCGTCGGCAACAGGTGGTCGATCGCCTTGCGCTTTCGCCGAAGGTCCGAAAACCAACCGCCGCGCTCGAGGATCTGAATCTTTCGGTCGAATACGTCGACAGATGCAGCGGCCGCTCTCTCGAATCCGTCCGCGCCAGCCTTGGCGACGAACGTGTCCGGATCGTCACCGTCGGGGAGCGAGATCACGCGAACGGAAATGCCCGTCGCAAGAAGGATATCGCCGGAGCGAAAGGTCGCCTTGAGCCCGGCCTGATCGCTGTCGTAGAGCAGAAACACATTCTTCGTGTACTTCCCGACTAGCGCCGCCTGTGGTTCGGTGAGTGCCGTGCCGAGCGGTGCGACGACTTCCGTGATCCCGGCGAGCGCCAAGCGAATTGCGTCGAAATACCCCTCGACGACAATGAGTCGGTCGGCCTTTCGAATCGATTGCTTCGCCCAGTTCAGCCCGTAAAGCAGACTTCCCTTGTTGAAGACCTCAGATTCGGCCGAGTTGAGATACTTCGGCTCGCCGTCGCCGAGCACACGACCACCGAAGCCGACAGGGTGCCCGCTCACATCGAAGATCGGGAACATGAGCCGATCCCGAAAGCGTGGACGCGGCTCGGGGCGATCTTCGCGGGTGACGAGCAGTTTGGCGGCGAGCTGACGCTGTTCGTCGAATCCGAGTGCGGCAAGCGCATCGCGCATGGCGTTGAGATCGCGCGGCGCATAACCAATCGAAAAGCGTTCGGCGTCCTCTCGGGACAGTCCGCGAGCCTCGAGATAGTCGCGTGCGATCTTGCCGCCCGGGCTATCCCAGAGCTGTCGGCGAAAGAATTCGAGAACCGACGCGTTGACTTCCCACAACGGCTCGCGCGTATCTCGCTCTTCCGAGCGCTTTGCGACTTCATGCACCTCGACGCCTGCGCGAACGCCGACCCACTTCACAGCTTCAACGAAATCGAGGCCGAGGTGCTTCTGCGCGAACGTGAAGACGTCGCCTTTTTCGCCGCAGCGAAAGCAGTTGTACCCGCCATCTGCCATCACAGCAAAGTTGTCGTTCTTGCCGTGGTGGAAGGGGCACGGTCCGCGAAAGCTGTTGCCAACGCGTTTGAGTTTGACGAACTCGCCAATGATCGAGACGATATCCGCCTCGTTCCGTACGCGCTCGACGACGTCGTCAGGAATCACGCAAACTCCACCAACGTTACACCTGCACCACCCTCGTTCCACGCGCCGAGGCGGAACTCCTTCACGCGAACGTCCTTCTGCAACATTTCAGTGACGCGCTCGCGAAGCGCGCCCGTTCCCTTCCCGTGAATGATCCGCAAACGTCGGAGATCGGCGCGGACCGAGGCATCGATCGCGTGAAGCATCACGGCTTCAGCTTCGTCGATGCGCATTCCGCGAAGATCGATCTCCGTCGGCACGTACTCGTCGGGAAGATCGCCTGTCCAGATCTTCACCGTCTCTTGCGCCGACTGTTCCACGCGACTCAGCGACTTTCGCGGCACCGTCATCTTGATCGCGCCAACGGCAACAACCGCATCGCCGTCACGAATCTCCATGAGCCGGCCGACTTTCCCGCCGAGCGTGGCGACGGCAACTGAATCGCCGACTTCAACCGGCTGGTCGCGACGAACAGGCGCTGCCGCAGTCCGACGCTGAACGTTCGCCTCTTCGCGCTCGAGGCGTTCGAGCTCCACGTTCTGTTTCGCTGCAAGTTGCTCCGCGCGATGCCGTGCCTCACGCCCGGCGGCATCGATGGCGTCAGCGCCCTGCGATTTGAGACCTTTGATCGTCCGATCGATTTCGGCGCGGGCGTCGAGTAGATAACGTCGCGCTTCCTGACGCGCTTCGCGTTCGGCCGTTCGCTCGCGTTCACGCACGCTGTGTTCACGCTTCGCGACATCAGCAATCCGTCGACGCGCGTCGTCCGCGATCGCCGTTGCTTCGCGCTCGCGAATGTTGAGTTGTTCGTCGCGGCTCTCGAGTTGCTCAATCAAGGCGGCAACGTCGCGCTCCTGCTGCGGCAGGCGTTCTTCGGCGCGGACGACAACGTCTTCCGGAAGCTGTAGCCGACGCGCGATCGCAATGCCGTACGATCGGCCGGGAATGCCTTTGATCAAACGGTAGGTCGGCGCGAGTGCCACGGAGTCGAACTGAAGTGACGCGTTCACAACCCCGCCAACGTGCGACGCGAGTTCCTTGAGTGTACCGAGGTGCGTCGTAGCGACGGTCATCGCGCCGCGCGACGTGAGACTCTCGAGAATGGCCCAACCGAGCGCCGCGCCCTCGATCGGATCGGTGCCAGAGCCCAATTCGTCGATCACTACGAGTGAATCGCCCGTGGCCAGTCGAAGAATTTCGGCGAGATTCTTCAGGTGTGCACTGAACGTCGACAGGCTTGCTTCGATCGACTGTTCGTCGCCGACATCGGCGAACGCGTCGTCGAACATCGCAATGCGGCTGCCTGCTCCAACCGGCGCGGGAATTCCCGACTGTGCGAGCGCGGAGATTAAGCCGAGCGCCTTGAGCAGCACCGTTTTTCCACCGGTGTTTGGCCCAGAGACGAGCAACGTGCGCTCTGACGGCAGCATGGCCAGATCGAAGGGCACGACGTCACCGCCCTTCGCGAGCAACAACGGATGCCGGCCATTTCTGATCTCGAAACCCTCGCGCGCCGGCACGAGCGTCGCCGGAGCGCAGGCGAATCGAACGGCGAAGCGTGCACGCGCATGCAGGGTGTCGAGTTCAACGAGCGCATCGAGCGTCGCGATGATCTCGTCGCGACGCGGGCGCAACTCGTCGGTCAACTCTAGAAGAATTCGTTCGACTTCCTCGAATTCCTGGGACTCGAGCTCCCGCATGCGATTGCCGAATTCCACTGCGGCAGGTGGTTCGACGAACAGCGTAGCGCCCGACGCCGATGTGTCGTGGACGATTCCCCCGGCAATGACACGTGCTTCACGCCGCACGGGGATCACGAATCGACCGTTGCGCATTGTCACGGACATGTCGGACACGCGGTGGTGCGCCTCGAGCTTTCCCATTTCGCGTTCGAGAATGCGAATGAGCTCGTCCTGAGACGACCGCAGCTCTCGTCGAATGCGTCGAAGCGCGGCCGACGCGTCGTCCTTGACCGTTCCGTCCTCGAGAATCGACTTCTCGATGCGCGTCTCGAGCGTCTGTGCGGAAATCAACGCATCGAGCAAGGGAGCGAGCACGGCGCGCACGATCGCCGGGCGTTTTGGATCGCGCAGCGATGTCTGCGTTCGGCGCGACGTGCGAAGCAGCGTTGCCGCAGCAGCGAGTTCCAGCCCACTCCAAATGCTTCCGATCACACGCAGGCGCGCCAAAGCTGCCGTGAGATCGGGCGTGGGTTCTGGACGCCACGGTTCGTCGCCGGCGAGCGTTTCGCGAACGGCGGCAACGCGCGTGTGCTCGCGGTCGAGGAACGAAGCATCCGTCGTGGGCGCGTACGCGCGAACGCGCACAGCACCGAGATCAGACGTGGCAAACCCGGCGACCACCTCGAGCACGCGCGGAAACTCGAGAACGGACAGCGCGTGCGAATTCATCCTTCAGCCTCCCGCTCCAATAGCGTCGTCGCCGAACTCCTCAGGACGGGCGCGACGTGCGCGCCGCCAACTCTTCGCGGACGATGGCGTTGATCGTTCCGCCCTCAGCGCGTCCCTTGAACTGGGACATCACCTTCCCCATCACCGCACCGACATTCGCTGCGCCGCCCTCGATGGCCGCGACGACGGCTGCGCGGATTTCATCGTCGCTCACGCCCACTGGAAGATACGCACTGAGCGCTTCGACTTCCGAGCGCTCGGTCGCCGCCAGATCGGCACGACCACCCTTGTCGAACATCTCGATCGACTCACGGCGTCGCTTGATACCACGGCGGAGGATGTCGTTCACGTCCTCGTCGGTGACGTCACGCTTGAGCTCGATCTCGCGATTCTTGATATCCGAGATGATCGTTCCGAGAAGCGTCACCCGAGCCTTATCCTGCGCCTTCCGCGCGGTATTGAGGTCGGCCTGCAGGCGCGCGAGGAGTTGAGACATGCGATGAATTCCGACTGGCTAGTGGCGGGAAGAGCTCGGCGTTGCCGCGCCAGATAAGTGTAGCGAGCACTCCAACCTATCGGGCGGCTAGAACGGGCGTAAGAAAGCGGCGATCAACCCGGCGGCCACGCCATCGACCGGCCACCGAGCAGGTGTAGGTGAATGTGAAACACCGTCTGCCCGGCATCGCGGTTCGTGTTGATGACCGTTCGATACCCTGATTCAGCGATGCCTTCCGAGCGGGCAATCTCCGCCGCCGCGAGCGAGAGTTTGCCAATCAGCGCCGCGTCCGTCGCCTCGTTGAGCGACGCGACATGCTCCCGCGGCACGACGAGAATATGCGTTGGCGCTTGCGGATTGATATCGCGAAAGGCCACACAATCCGTCGACGAATAGACGTGCGGCACCGGAATTTCCTGTCGAACGATGCGGCAAAAAAGACAATCGTCGGCCATTAGACAGATCTCCCGAGCATTTGCAGGTTGCGGCAGACCGCGACAGCGGTGATTCCCGCCGTTTCAAAACGCAGCGTCGTTGCGGCGAGACGAGCGGGCTGCCAACCGGCAGCGATCAGCGCGTCACGCTCGCCTTCCTCCAACCCACCCTCTGGGCCAAAGAGTATCACCGGTTCGGCGCTCGTCGACAGTCCGGCCAATGACGCGAGCGGTTCGCCGGCGGCGTCGAGCAGAATGTTCAGCCGCCCTTCGGCTCGCGCCACATCCGAAACGGCAACGTCCGGCAGCAGGGTCGGAAGCCACGCGCCACCCGACTGTTCGAGAGCACTCAACATCCGCGCACGAACCTTCTCGGCGAACGCCGGCCCTTCGCCACGCGGCGACACGCTCGCGGAGCGCCGAAAGCGTACGCCCTGCCACGTCGTCACGCCGAGCTCCGTCGCCTTCTCCGCGAGCCACAGCATGCGATCGCGATCGCCGATTGGCACACGAAGATGAATCGCCGACGGAGGCGCAATCACTTCGATATCCTCGACCGAAATGTCGACGGCGCCGCGCCGAATCGCTGCGATCGCGCCCAGGCCCACGTGTCCGGCACCATCGACAACGCGAACGTTGTCGCCGAGCTCGAGTCGCTTCACGCGTGCGTGATGCGCCGCGGCCTCACCGAGAGTCGAAATAGATCCGGCGACCGGGGCGGACTCGACGACGAAGGTCGCTACCGACGGGCGATCGTCGCGCTCCACCACGCGTCCTCAAAGTCTTCGGCACGCACGACCCAACCGCCTTCGTCGAACGAGCGAAGCATGTGCTCGCGCTCGGCGGCAAGAATGCCACTGAGAATTGCTTCACCGTTCTTGGATAGCGCCGCCGCGAACTGCGGAAGGAGGCCGATCAAGACGGACGAGATGATGTTCGCCGTGATCACACGCAGAGGCGCGACGAGCGGTAGGAGCAGCGCTGCATCGCCTTCGATGACGCTCACGCGGTCGCCCACGCCATTTCGCGCGACGTTCTCTTCGGCGTTGCCGATGGCGTCTGGATCGATCTCGATGGCGGCAACCTGACCGGCACCGAGCTTCGCGGCCGCAATCGCGAGCACTGCACTGCCTGCACCAAGGTCGGCTACTCGATCACCCGGGCGAATGACTGCATGCAGCAATCGAACGACGCCACGCGTCGTTGCGTGCTCACCGGTTCCGAACGCCATTCCCGGCTCGATGACGATTGTCACATTAGCGTCGCGTCCGTCGGCGAGCCATGGGGGCACGATCGTCAGCCGGCCAACACTCTGCGCACGAATTCCCTGCTTCCACTGCTCCGACCAATCGATGTCGGGAAGCGGCTCCGTCTCCACGCGAGCATGTGGGTCAGCTGCCACCGCCGCGCACAACAGCGCATCGGCTGTCGTTTGATCGGGGACATGCGTTACGAGGCCGTCAGCGGTTTCCTGTACGCCCTGTGCTCCAGCATCGAACAGAGCCGCACTGACTGCGGCAGTGTCCTTTGAGAAAACTCTGACGGTGATCCACTGTCCGTTGCCCGCGTCGTCGGAGTTCGTCACGCGCCGAGCGCTTCTTTCATCTTCGCCCAGAAACCCTTGCCGCGACCGTCGGCCGGGACACCGGGCTGGATTTCACCAAGCCGAGAGACCAGCTGGCGCTCTTCGTCTGTGAGGCGCTCCGGCGTCCAAAGCTGCACGCGGACGTGCAGATCGCCATTGCCGCCAGAGTTCACTCGGGGCAGTCCGCGTCCGCGCAAATGAAACACGTGTCCGCTCTGGGTCGACGGCGGCATCGCGACGCCGGTGTGGCCAGACACCGCAGGCACACTCAGATCGGCACCGAGCACGAGTTGAGAGTATGTAACGAGCACTTCGGTATACAGATCTTCGCCGTCGCGCTCGAAGCGCGGGTCGTCCGCCACTTCGAAGAGAACGTGAACGTCGCCGCGGGGCGCGCCCTTGGAGCCCGCGTTGCCGACGGCGCGCAACGTCATGTACTGACCGGTGGCAACGCCAGCCGGAATCTGAACGGCGAGTTCCTTGTCGCCGCGCAGACGTCCTTCGCCTTTACACTTCTTGCATGGCGACTGGATGATGCGGCCTTCGCCGTGACAGGTCGGGCATGGCGCGACGGTCACGAATTGGCCAAAGAACGAGCGCTGCGCACGTCGCACTTCACCCGAGCCAGAGCACGTGGGACACGTGCTCGACTTGGAGCCTGGCTCCGCGCCGCTGCCGTCGCAACGATCGCACGGATCGAGCACCTTGATGTTGATCTTCTTCTCGACGCCCGTTGCGACTTCGGGAAGGGTCAGCGGCACGCTGATCTTCATGTCCTCGCCGGACTTCGGGCCGCCGCCCGATCGTCCGCCGCTGAACATCTCCTCGAAGCCACCGAACCCGCCGATGTCCCGCATGAAGATGCCGAGTGCTTCGGAGAGGTCGACGTGATGGAATCCGGCGTTGCCGCCGCCGCGCAGACCAGCCTCGCCATAGCGATCGAACGCCGCGCGCTTCTGTGGATCGCGCAGAACGTCGTACGCCTCGGTGATCTCCTTGAACCGCTCCTCGGCTTCCTTCGAGCCGTTGTTGCGGTCAGGGTGATTCGTCATCGCAAGCTTGCGATATGCCTTCTTGATGTCGTCGTCGGACGCACCGCGCGCCACGCCGAGGACTGCGTAAAAATCCGCCATTGTTGTTAGATCAATCCAGCAGATCGCTCAGGAGCTGTGAGGTGTGGCTCACGAGCGAAATGACTTTGTCGTAGGGCATTCGGGTTGGGCCAATCACGCCAATTACTCCGGCCAATGACCCGACGTGGTACTCCGCCGTAACTACGGTGAAATCCTCGAAATTGGGATCATCGTGCTCTGCCCCAATCGTAATCGAGATTCCCGGCGCGTGGGCGCGCTTTCGAATCGCCTCCCCCAACGCTTGGGGCTTCTCGGTCAGGGCGAGCAAACGTCGCATTCGGTCCGCGCCCGAAAACTCGGGTTGCTCGGCGAGCACTGAGGCCGCGCCAAGTACGACTTGGCCGTCGGCTAGCGGCAGTGCCGCGTCGAACAACTGCTCCCCTTCCTGAAGAAAGATATTGAGGAGCTCAGACGAACTGCGGTCGGCCGTGGCATCGCGGAGACGGGCGGCCAGCGAATGCCGAATCTCGGCGAGGCTCAGGCCTGCCAGGCGGTCGTTGAGGACGTTCGCGACGACCGTCAGCGCCGAGTCGGCAATTTCGCCAGGGACTTCGACGAACACCGTGCGCATAACGCCGCCTTCAAGCGTCAGGACCATGAGGAGTCGGTCGCTGCTCACGCGTACGAGCTCGAGCCGACGAAGGATCGAAACGTCCAGGCGAGGTCCAAGGGCGACGCCGAGTTCCTGCGTCAGAACCCCGAGTGTCTGGGCAGCGCGGCGCAGAATGGTCTCGATCGGTGACGCGGCACTGCGAGGCGACAGCTCCTCGGCCAGACGATCCGTTTCCGCCGCGTTGATCGGCGCGAAGCTCAACAGCGAGTCGACATACAGCCGATACGCTTTGTTTGTAGGGATGCGCCCAGCGGATGTGTGCGGATGAAAGAGAAAACCCTTCTCTTCCAGATCGCTCATGGTGTTTCGGATGGTCGCGGGCGACACGCCAAGCCCAAACCGGCGTGACAGGGTTCGCGACCCGGCAGGCTCGGCAGTTTCGACGTAGCTGCGAATCACCGCTTCAAGAACACGGCGTTCGCGCCTGCTGAGCTCCTCGGATGCCATAACTTCAAAGCTAGTAATGACTTCGGACGAGTGTCAAGTCGGCGGCAAGCGCATCGAGACGCAGCCACCCCAGCGGAGTCAACACCACTCGTCCGTCGCCGACCCAGCGAGCCCACCCGGAATCGACCCACGCGGAGACGCGAGCGATTTCTGGACCGTTCACCGTCAGTCCAGCGAGAGTGCGGAGCGAGAGGTACACCTCCTCCGCAATGCGGTTATCCGCCGTCAGTTCCTCGCTTTCCTCGATCGGATCTCGACCCTCGGCCAGGCGGTGCATCCATTCGACGTACGCTGAAACGTTCCAGCGACGCCGCCGACCGTCGAACTCGTGCGACGACGGGCCCAGCCCGGCGTATGGTGCGCCAGACCAGTACGACGAGTTGTGCCGCGAATGCTGACCGGGGCGCCCAAAGTTCGAGACCTCGTAGTGCTCCAGCCCGGCTGCCGACAGCGCGTCGTGAGCATGCAAGAACTCGAATTCGTATCGATCGTCGGGAGCTTCGGTGAGCTCGCCACGCACCTGCCAACGACTCATCGGGGTGTGCGGTTCGATCGTGAGGCCGTACAACGAGAGGTGCGACGGTTCGAGCTCGAGCGCTCGAGCCACGTCTGTCTTCCAATCCCGATCGATGCCTTCGGGCAGGGCGAAGATCAGATCGAGCGACAGATTTGCGATTCCTCCACGGCGCGCAGCATCAACGGCGTGCGGAATGGCGGATGCGTCGTGCGAACGATGCATCCACGTGAGCACACGATCGTCGAACGACTGGCTGCCGAGCGAGAGTCGATTGACACCTGCGTCGACCCATGCAGCGACTGCGTCTGGAGTGACGTCTTCGGGATTCGCCTCGAGGGTGACTTCCGCGTCGGGTGCGAGATCGATTCTGCGCCGGAGCATCGATAGCATCTCCGACACGCCGTCGGCGCCAAGCCGCGACGGAGTTCCACCACCGAAGTAGAGCGTGTCTGCGGGCCACTTTTCATCGCCGCCGAACCGAAGCTCCAGCTCTCGGCCGAGTGACGCGTTGTACTCCTCGTGAGGCACGACGCGTCGAACGGCGATCGAGAAATCGCAGTACGCGCACCGACGGGCGCAGAACGGAACGTGCACGTACACATGGCGCGGGAGCACTTTGAAATATAGGCCCGTGCGTGGCCACCCTTTAGCGTCGCCGGATTTCTCCTGTGAGGGCGCATTCGACGGCGCCACGCAGTTCGAGCGACGTCACCGCGACGAGGCACTGCGCGACTGGCAGTGCCGTTCGAGCGCACAGTTCGTCGAGCGACGATGCGCGTTCGGCGAGCGCCTTCCAGATTCGCGTCTCGTCATCGTTGCGCAACTCGGGAGTCGATCGACCAGCGTGCGCGAGCCCGACCAGCGACAGCGCGTCGGCAACCGACATGATCGGGTGCGCTCCGTCGCGAATCAGCTCGTTGGAACCCTGGCTCTGCGGCGAGTCAATCGGCCCAGGTACGACGGCCACGTCGCGACCCAACTCGGTCGCATCTTTGGACGTGATGAGCGCGCCGCTTCGAAAGGGCGCCTCAATGACGATCGTCAGCCGAGCGAGGCCGGCAATGATTCGGTTGCGGCGAGGGAACGATCCTTTGTCGGAACGCGCGCCCGGCTCGAGCTCAGAGAGGACCAGTCCTCGCTGCTGGATTTCGCGATGCAGCGCGGTATGCGCGCGCGGATAGGCGACGTCAGCCCCAGTCCCCAGCACGGCAACGGTACGACCACCGGCATCAAGCGCCGCGCGATGCGCGCACGCATCGATGCCGAGTGCCATGCCGCTCACCACACATGCTCCGGCGCGCGCGAGTGCCATCGCGATCTCTCGCGTCATGCGCAAACCGTAATTCGTTGCCCGGCGTGTTCCGACGATGGCGACGATCGGCGCTTGCAGCACGTCCCAATCGCCAATGGACCAGAGGGCGCCTGGCGGATCGCGCAATTCGCGCAGTGCTTCCGGATATCGATCGTTCGACCGCGCGACGAGAGTCAAACCCGCGGCCTTGCCGCGGCGCATCAGAATATCCGCTTCGGCGTAGGCGGCGCGTGCGATCTCCGGCGGGAATGCCGTATCCAACGCCTCCGCCGCGGAGCAAAACGTTTCGGTGAGTTGTAAGTGAGTGACGCTGCCGACATCGGCGACGAGGGTGAGCGCGAGCATCGCGCGCGCCTCGTCAGGGGAGCTGAATCGACTCGTCGGTCCGGACACTCGCCTTCTTCATGTCGAGCAGTTGCGACCACCACGCAGCCAACACCGGATCGAGCCCGCTGCGGCCAGCAGCACTGATCGCGAACACACCGAACGCGTCGGGAGCTTCGATCGGTGGCGCGTCGTCGTCACCCAACAGATCCATCTTGGTGAACACCACGCAGTGCGGCTTCTGCCCGAGTTCGGGCGAATAAGCTTCGATCTCTGCGCGGAGTTGGTCGTATTCGGTCTGCCAGTCGATGGCGTCGATCGGAATGAGAAACGCCAACGCGCGGGTTCGCTCGATATGCCGGAGGAACTGGAGGCCGAGTCCGCGACCTTCGTGCGCGCCTTCGATGATTCCAGGAAGGTCCGCGACGACGAATGTACGATTCGCCGAGAGCTGCACGACGCCGAGATTGGGGCTGAGCGTGGTGAAGGGATAGTCGCCGATTTTTGGACGCGCTGCGGAGATCACCGAGAGCAGGGTCGACTTGCCTGCGTTCGGTTGACCCACGAGTCCAATGTCGGCGATGAGCTTGAGCTCGAGCTCGAGCGTCCGCGCGTCGCCGTCTTCACCCGGCTGATACTCTCGTGGCGATTGATGTGTCGCGGTCGCGAAGTGTGAATTGCCCTTGCCCCCGCGACCGCCGCGCGCGACGACGATGCGCTGTCCGCTCTCGAGAATTTCACCGATGCGTTCGGACGACCGCGTGTCGGTGATGATGGTGCCAACCGGAACCGGCAAGACGATATCTTCGCCCGATCGTCCGCTTCGATTTGAGCCGGAGCCGTGATCGCCCGTCTCAGCCGTCCATGAATCTCGATAGGTGTAG
Source organism: Leucogemmata humicola (assembly GCF_055379415.1). Taxonomy (NCBI): domain Bacteria; kingdom Pseudomonadati; phylum Gemmatimonadota; class Gemmatimonadia; order Gemmatimonadales; family Gemmatimonadaceae; genus Leucogemmata; species Leucogemmata humicola. The sequence continues at coordinate 2,932,031 of NZ_AP040875.1, read as the reverse complement.
TCGAGGAGCGTCGACAGGTTGCTGTCGCCAACGATCACGACGTCGCCGCCTCGACCGCCATCGCCGCCGTCGGGTCCGCCCATGGGCACGAACTTCTCGCGACGAAAGGAGGTAATCCCCGATCCGCCGTCGCCCGCCTTCACATTCACTACCACGCGATCGATAAACACGATGCTACTTTCCTCGGACTCGCGCCCAGAGCAGGCGAACTGAATGCGTATGTGTGTCGCCCACGAGGTCGGCGATCGCATCGATCGTGGCCTCGACCACGCTCGGCTCCACACCCACGTTCAGCGCTCCATGCAAATGTGAATGCAGCTGACGATCCTGCTTCGATGCGGCACATGCCGCAACGACGCAGAGCTCGCGCCGGCCAAGATCCAGCGCCGGCCGCGACAATACCTTTCCATATCCCTCAACGATCATCCATTCGTCCAACAGCGGATGCAGTGCCCGCACGTTGTCGCGCAATTTCTCGTACATGCTGCCGTAGACAGCCGAACAGGTCGCCTCTCCATCCTCGCGCCATTCGTTCGCCGGCAGTGAAGACTCATCGGCAATTGCCGGCTGAACTCGACGCCATTCACGCATGGCGTTGAGCGCGCGAGGAAAGCCAGCGAACAAATACGTCTGCAGCCCTAGCTCTTCGACCCACTGTGCGGGGATCGAGTCGCGCGCATCAGCCATCGCCGCCCGAATTTCCGTTTCCGACCCGGCCGCAATGATCGCGGCGAGCCGCACGAGCGAACGAGTGGCGGAATCGAGTTCGCGCAACGTGGCCGGCGCCGAACCGGTTGGTGTCATCGTTTCACCGCGGAGCGTACCGATTACGAGTTGTCAGGCGGAGAGACGAATCTCGCCAACGACTTCGCCGCGCGTGTTCCTGACCGGACGGCGTGAGAATTCTTCGAGGCGCGGGGGGAGTGTTTCGGGCAGCACGTCGAGGAGCTGCAGCATCCGCAACACGGCCGGAAACTGCGCGCGCTGCGCGCCGTCATCCACCTTTACCGCAAAGCCGATTCCCTGTTCTGGCACTGCCACAGAGTGAACGCCTTCGGCGCCGATCTTGGCGATGGCGCGACCATCGGTCTCCTCGATCAGTACGGAGTCGAATCGGTCCGTACCGCCGATGAGAAACGGACGCGTGCGCATGGCGTGCATGATGCGCGATGGAATCTCGTCCTCGTCCCGAACGCCACGTGCGAGCCGCGACCATGCGCGCGCCATGTTCTCGAGCGGAAGTGCGAATGCAACCACGCCGCATCCGTCGATCGCCTGGCCAATGTCCTCTTCGTTCATCCCCGCCCACTCGGCGATCTCGCGCAAACAGCATTTCTGCACGTGGTGATCGCGACGCTCGTAGCCGTACGTCTGCCAACCAGCCGTCTGGGCGCGCGCCAACATCGCGGCATGTTTGCCAGAGCAGTTGTTGTGCGTGCGTGTCAGAAGGGCGCCTGACTCGCGCAGCAGCTTCATTCCGCGCGTGGAGAGCGGATCATGCGGTCCGCAGGCGAGGTCGCCCTCTTCCATGCCGATATCGTGCAGCATTCCTTCGGCAATGGCGACATGTTCGGGTTCGCCGCCGTGCGATGCACAGGCGAGTGCCAGCTGATCGTCGCCCCAGTGCAGCGAATCGAAACCGCCAGACTCCAGCAGCGGCATCACCTGAAACGGCTTCGCGCACGATCGCCAGGAGCTGACGAGCGCGGGCGAGTGGGCGCTGGCGATGAGCGTGTCGTCGGCGCCGACAACCGCCGCGTGAACGCGGTGGCGCGATTCGATTTCCGCGCCGCGAGTCGCGACAACGTCCAGCTCGAGCGATTTCATGCGATAGGGGGGCGTCCGCAGGGCCGTTGGTGGCGACACCAGACACGGTGCCTGCCATCCCTCGACTGTGCCCGAAACCTAATGGGGCGACCGGGGCGAAAGGGCTGAACCGGTGCGCCGGTGCTGGTTACGCGGTTGCCGGCCGCTGGCGCGCCGAACGGGCCGCCACGTAGATGCCGGCGAGAATGAGTCCGCCTCCAGCGAAAGTCGCTGGCCCAGGCACTTCGCGAATCCCGGGGAGGGTCGCCGCGAGGAACGTCGCGCCCACGGGTTCTCCGAGCAGCGTGAGATTCACGACGTACGCGGGCAGGTATCGGAGCGCCCAGTTCAATCCTGTGTGCCCGAGCAGCATCGGCCCAATGGCGAGGCCGAGAAAAATCTCGAGCTCGCGAGGCGGCTGATGGAGGATGGGGGCGCCGACGCCGGCGGCGAAGATCAGCAGGACGACGAAGCAGGTGCCGTACACGAGCGCAACGTACGGCCACAGATCGAGTGTAGCGCGGAGACGGCGGCCCGCGACAACGTAGCACGCCGCTGTTGCGGCTCCTGCGAGCGCGAGGAGGTCACCCAGCAGGGCGTGGCTGGCCGCCGCTTGCGAGCTTGACGCGAGATCGGGATACGCGACGACGAGTGCGCCGAGCATGGCGACGGCAATGCCAATCCACTGTGCGCGCGTTGGCGGCTCGTGCAGCCAACCGACCGATAGTAGCGCAACGATCGCCGGCTGCATGTTCACGAGAACAACCGATGCCGCAACTGTCGTGAGGGCGATCGATGCATTCCAGCTCCAGAAATGGAGCGCGAGCATGATGCCCGCGCCCACCGACAAGAGCAATTGCGATCGATCAAGTCGTCGCCACTGTCGCCACGATCCGGTCGCCACGAGCGCGCCGGCGATGAAGATCAGTGAAAAGCCAATGCGCCAAATCGCAATCGTCAGCGGATGCGCGTGCGAGAGTCGCACGAGCGGACCCGCAAACGAGATACCGATCAGCGCCAGACACAGAACAATCGATGCGGGCATGGCGCGGGAGTGTACCCGCGGGGCATGCAGGCGTCAACATGCACTTGCTTACGAAACTATCTACATGGCAGAACGCAGATCATTCCCTTGAGGTACCGTCGCGGATCCTTGCGAATGTCGTCGAGAATGGCGCCCAGATCGGTCGTCAGCTTATTCAGCTTGTCGTAGAGCGTCGGATCATTGAGAAGTCGGCCTGCGAGCCCTTGGCCGCTCGAGAGCATCTTCATCAGCGAATCGCCAGCGACCGCCATGTTGACCATGTGCGAATACAGCGTGTCATCGCGCAGGAGCTTGCCGACGGTGCCGTTCTTGTCGTTCAGCGCCACGACGAGCGAGTCGGCCGAGGTCACAACTTCGACGAACCGATTGTACAGCGTTGGATCGTTCAGCAGCATCGCCAGGCTGCCATGTGGATTCTCGAACCTTCCAATCATGCTGTTGGCGCGACCCATCGTACCGACGAACTGATCGTACAACGCGCGATTGGTCATCAGTTGGCCAATCGTTCCCTTTCCGTCGACAATGCCGCCGGTGATTTTGCGCATGTCATGGGTCAGCCCCACCATGTCGTCCACCGCGCCAGCGACCTGCGCGAGTACCGCTTCGTAGTCGAGCGACTGCGCGACGCGAATGGTATCGCCGGCGCGCAGCACGCCGTTCTTGGGCGTTCCGATCGAGATATCGATCACCTTGTCGCCGAGCAGGCCCATCGTGCGGATCTTGGCTTTGGAATCGCCGCGGATCTGCTCCTGAAGCGACGCGTCGATCGCCATGCGGACTCGCAAATTACGCGTGGTATCGTTGTCGACCGGGAGGAATTCGATCGACCGAATCGTTCCAGCGAATTGGCCAGCCACGAACACCGTTCCGCCAGCGCGTAGACCGTTCGCGTTCGGCACGAACGCGACGAGCTCGTAGCGCTTGGCGAACAGATTCGCCGCCTGCCCCAACTTGTAGATCGCGACGCCAAGCACAGCCAGGGCGGCGAGAATGATCCCGCCAACTTTGAGCTGGTCCCACGTGATGAATGACGAGCGTTTCATGATTACAGCCCGCCTAGGAAATCTTGGATGTAGCGATCCTCGCTCGCCGTCATCTCCTCAGGCGTGCCGAAGAACGTGACGCGGCGATCGTTCAGCAATGCGACCTTGCTCGCCATGCGAAACACCGAGCGAATGTCGTGCGACACCACGACGCTCGTCACACCGAGCTCACGCTGAAGCTTCATGATCAGCCGGGTGATCGTTGCCGTGGTCAGCGGATCCAGCCCCGACGTTGGTTCGTCATAGAGCATGATCTCGGGATTGTTCGCCATGCCGCGCGCCACACCGACGCGCTTGCGCATTCCGCCCGAGAGCTCCGACGGGAATTGTTCGGACACGCGATCCGGGTCGAGGTCGACGAACTGCAACTTCTCCCGAACTCGACCCTCGATCTCGTCCTCGTCCATGTCGGTGTGCTCGCGCAGTGGATAGGCAACGTTCTCGAACACGGTCATGGAGTCGAACAGCGCCGCACCCTGGAACACCATTCCCATCTTCTGCCGAACGAGCAGCGCCTCTTCGAAGCTGAGGTGCGTGATGTCGTCACCATCGATGAGCACGCGGCCGCGCTCGGGCACGAGCAGGCGCAGAACCAGTTTGAGAATGGTCGACTTCCCCGTGCCTGATTCTCCGACGATCACGATCGTTTCACCCTGACACGCGACGAACGACACGTTCTCGATGATCGGCACGTCGAAGGACAGCGTCACGTTGTCCAGTTGAACGACCGGTGTACTCGGGTCGCGCTCGCGCGACGCCTTCCCGTCGCGAAGCGCTCCCTCCCGTGCATCGACGGCCAACTCGGTCCGGATCGCATTGCGCACATCCGCCGACCGCTTGCCTTCGCTCGACTTGGATCGGTCAACCATACGACAGCACCGACAGCAGCAGCTGCGTGATGAAATAGTCGACGATGAGAATCAGAATGCTCGACGTAACGACCGTCCGCGTCGTGCTCTGTCCGACTCCTTCCGTTCCACCCGTCGTGCCCAGTCCGAAATAGCACGCCGTGATCGAGATGATCGCGCCGAACACCAGCGGCTTCGACAGCCCCTGAATGAAATCGTTCGGGATGTATCGCAGGATGAATCCGTCCGATGCGATCTGATCCCACACTGTTCGCCAGTATTGCGCCGTCGGCAATCCGACAACGAACGCGGCGATGATGTTCCCGCCAATGATGCCCACGAAATCGTTAATCACCGTGAGCACCGGCAGCATGATCAACGCGGCGAGGACGCGTGGCGTGACGAGCTTCTTGATCGGGTCGGTGCCGAGCGTATTCAGCGCGTCGATCTGCTCGGTGACGCGCATGGAGCCAAGCTGCGCCGCGATCCCCGATCCGACGCGGCCGGCAACCATCAGTCCCGCCAGCACTGGACCGAGCTCGCGAATCATCGACGCGGAAACGAGGTTGCCGATGTACATCGTTGCGCCGAACGTCTTGAGCTGCACCGACGATTGGAGCGCCAGCACCATGCCAGTGAACAACCCAGTGAGCAGCACGATGCCGAGTGACTTGACGCCAATCTCGTCCATCTGCTGAATCACATCCTGCGCGTAGAATGGTCGTGCGAAAATGAACCGCAGCGACTTGCCGGCGAGGATGAAGTACTCTTGCAGCGTCAGGACTTTCGCCTTGGCCGCTTCGTTGATCCGTGTGAGTAGTGCGGGCAAGGAAGTGCGGTCGGAGTCGTGCAGCGGGGGCCGGTCGAGTCCGGAAGGGGCAAACCCCGTGCCGAACTACCTATTCGGTTGACCCCGGTCCGAGCGGACCGCTAGCTTGCGCGCGATGCCCCGCTCTCTTTCTCGCGACCGCTTGGTCGAGCTTCTGCGCAGCGCCGCCGGACGACGCGTCACCGTCGTCGGCGACGCCATGCTCGACGTCTACCTGCGCGGCGACGTCGATCGTATTTCCCCCGAAGCGCCCGTCCCCGTCGTCCGCGTGCGCGATCGCCGCTACGCGCTCGGCGGAGCCGGAAATGTCGCGCAGAATGTCTGTGCGGTCGGTGCGAGGTGCGACCTGGTCGCTACGGTGGGCGACGACGCCGGCGGCCGCCAACTCTGCGAGATGCTCGGACGCATCTCGGCCAATCTCGAATCGCTGGTGACGACCGCACGACCGACCACGACCAAGACGCGTATCGTCGCCCGGTCGCAGCAGGTCGTACGCGTGGACGAGGAGGAGGACGACGACCACAGCGATGCAGATGTCGAGCGTCTGCTCGCGGCCGTGCACGCCTCAGTCGCGCGCGCCGACGCGTTGGTGCTCGAGGATTACAACAAGGGCGTCCTCGTGCCTCGCGTGATCGAAGCGGCGATGCAGGCGGCACAATCGCGCGGCATCCCAATCGTCGTCGATCCGAAGTACCGCAACTTCTTCCTGTATCGCGGCGCCACGATCTTCAAACCGAACCGCCGAGAGCTCGAGGCTGCGCTCGGTGCTGACGTCGATCTCGAGCACCCCACCGCCCTCCCGGCAACGTTCGACCGCCTTGGCGTCGGACACTTGCTGCTGACGCTCGGCGAGCGCGGCATGGTGCTGCTGTCGTCGAACGGCGTCATCAAGCACGTGCCAACGGTGGCGCGCGAAGTCTACGACGTCGTCGGTGCCGGTGACACGGTGACGGCGTATCTCGCCCTCGTTCTCGCCGCCGGCGGGTCGCCAACCGAAGCCGCGATCATCGCGAACTTTGCGGCCGGCGTGGAAGTCGGAAAACCAGGAGCCGCGACGGTCTCACCAGACGAAGTGCTCGAAGCGTACGACGCGTTCATGGAGTCATAGGCTGCTTCTTCACCGGCCCTCACCGAGGCATATATTCAGGCGAGGGTGATGATCTGGTCCCGTAGCTTAGTTGGTTAAAGCAGCGAACTCATAATTCGACGATCGCAGGTTCAAGTCCTGCCGGGACCACTCGTCGTCACGCCGCCGCGCCATTCGATTGAGCGCGGCGGCGTTTCATTTTCTACGGCGACGCAAAGCAGGCGAGCGCCACGTAGCCGCTAACGAGTGTGGTGGCGCCGAGTGTGCGCGATTGCCAGTTGCCGCCAGTCCATCCGGTCCAGGCGATCAGCGGAGCGGCGCCGATGAACGCGTCGAACGCCCAATCGCGTCCGTTGACCGGATAGCGATGCGCAACAACACCGCGCACGTGAGGAATCACTTTGATTGCCGTTCCGGCGACCAGAAAGCTCGCCCACCGAGGCAGTCCGGTTGTTCGATGAATGGTTTCGCCAACGAGCGCACCTGCCGTCGCATAGGCGGCGTGCCATTGGTAGCGGCGAAGCGTATAGCCATGACTGTCGCTGAACGGATTGTCGAACGCCTTGCGGGCGAGGTTGCAGTCTGGCTGTTGCGCGCCAACGTGGGCGGACGCAAGCAGCATCATCGCCGCGAGCACCTTGAGCATCTCTGAATTCTCTCGTCGAGCAGGGTTGTTGGAGAACTTCGGGAGGGAGGAGCGCAGTTCCTGCCGCAACGCACTGACGCTTGCATCGCCGGCCGCCTGCAACAGCGGTGGGCGATAGCCAACGGCCCGCGGTAGAGCCGCGAGAACGTGAGGCGAAATTGTGGAGTGCGACGGGTAGGAACTGACCTTCTGGCTGTGCGACGTACGAGCGTGCAGACGTGCCGTGCGTCTATCCGCGCGATCTGCCGCGGAGCGCGATCGACCTTTCAGCGCGCGGCGATTTTATCGTCGAGGTTGGCAGTCCGCAAGATTCTTTCTCGCCCGTTTTGCGACGCTCGGTGCGCGTCGAAATGGCTGCCCGCGGTCTACCGTTGTCGGCGGCGCTCGAATATGTTTGACACTCTGGTCGCGTAGCTCAGCTGGTTAGAGCGCTGCTTTCACACAGCAGAGGTCCACGGTTCGAGTCCGTGCGTGACCATTGATCCAAACGGCGACAAAAAAAGGTGCTACCGCGAGACATTCGCCGTAGCACCTTTGTCGCGTCTGGACCTTCGAACCCCGCTCGCTACGATGAAGCCCCGGCCTTCACTCCGTTCGTGACCTCAGCACCGGCGTGGCGCAGGCGCCCGGCGAGCACGTCGTTCACGCGCGCCGTGACGAGCAGACGATCGCCGTCCATGCGCTGATCGAGCACCTCGCCGTCGCGGTGAATTTCCGCGAGCAGCTTTCCATCAGACGGAGAAATCCGGATCTCAGCCAACGGACGTCGCTGTCGAATAGCTGTCGCGAGTGACCGGCGCAGCGGTTCGAGGCCACCTTCGGACATGGTCGAGACAAAGATCGACGACGGAATCAATGCCCCGATTCGCTCCTGAAGCGCGAGCAGCGCGTCGTGCTCCAACAGATCGATCTTGTTGAACACGAGGAGCTTCGGCCGGTCGTTCACGCCGAGTTCGTCGAGCACTTGATCCACGACGATGCGCTGTTCTTCCCACGTGGGCGAACTCGCGTCGATCACGTGCAGCAACAGATCTGCCTCGCTCGTCTCCTCCAACGTGGCGCGGAACGACGCGACCAGATGGTGAGGCAGCTTACGGATGAACCCGACCGTATCGGTCAACAACACGTGGGCATTGTCGCCGAGGTCGACGTCGCGCGTCAGCGGATCGAGCGTGGCGAAGAGACGATCCTCGACGAACACGTCCTTGCTGCTCGACAGCGCGCGGAGAATCGACGATTTACCTGCGTTGGTGTAGCCGACGATCGACGCCTTGAACTGCGACTGTCGCGACTGACGTTGAATGGCGCGACCGCGCTGAACGTCATGCAACCGTTCGCGCAGAATCTTGATGCGATGGTTGATGAGTCGGCGATCGGTTTCGAGCTGCGTTTCGCCAGGGCCGCGCATACCGATGCCGCCGCGAAATTTCTCGAGGTGGGTCCACATTCGCGTCAGCCGCGGCAGCATGTATTCGAGCTGTGCAAGCTCGACCTGCATTTTCGCCTCGGCCGTCCGTGCTCGCGTCGCGAAGATGTCGAGGATCAGTTCGGCGCGATCCATCACGCGCTTGCCGATCGCGTCCTCGATGTTCTTGCCCTGGGTCGGCGAAAGCTCGTCGTCGAACAGAACGAGGGTTGCTTCCGTTTGGCCCACTCGATCGCGGAGTTCGTCGATCTTTCCCTTCCCCAGATATGTGCCGGGGTGTGGTCGGTCGATCTGCTGGGTCAGCTCACCCACGACCGTTGCGCCGGCCGTATCCGCGAGCTCGGCCAGTTCTCGAAGGTGGTCGTCGATGAGACGTCTCGCGCCCGGACGCTTGAGCGGGGCGCCAACCAGAAGCGCCCGTTCAACGGGCGCTGTGACGACGATCGGATCGCGGCTTATGGTATTATCCTCTTTCGACTTTTGTTATCGCGCAACACCTGTCGTGGTGAAGCGTCCTGTGGCCGAGTACGGCACGGTGAAGTGCCCCACGGCAGAACCGACCGTCACGTCGCCGAGAACGTGGTAGTTGACCGCGCCCGTATTCAGCAAGCTTCGGCCCGCAGCACCCAGTCCTGCGTAGGTGAAATCGACCGGAATCGTGACGTCGGAAGTTTCACCCTCCTGCACGGTGAACAGCTTGTCCAGCGCTCCGTTCGCTATCGTGATGCTGTCGCCTGCCATTGCGACGCGATACGTCAGGCGCGTTGCATCCAGCCGAAAGTGATTCGGGTTCTGAACGGCTAGCACGACGTCGAGTGATCCACCCGTGAGCCCGACCCCTTTCAAGGTCACCTGCTTGAGCGTCACGACGGGCTCTTTGAACGCCGCCTTGCCAAGTGCCGAACACCCGGCGCCCGCGACCGCCGCGGACAGAACTACCGCCAATGCGAGTTTTCTCATCGCCGTCCCCTCCCTCCCCGTAGATGCCCCGTCAGTCAGAGTTCTCGCCCGTCGATCCGCCACCACTACCGCGTCGACGCAGCTCTTCCCACCACGCCATCCGCTTCGCGATTTCCTTCTCGAACCCGAAAGGTCCGGGCTCGTAGAAACGCGCGCCTCGGAGTCGATCCGGCAGGTACTCCTGCGGAATGTAGGCCTCCGGAGCATCGTGTGCGTACTGATACCCCGAGTTGTACCCCAGTTCCTTCATGAGCGCCGTGGGCGCGTTCCGAATGTGCAGCGGCACGCCCTCCGCCGGATGTTCGCGCGCCGCGGCCAACGCGGCGCCCAGCGCCACCTTGGAGCTATTCGACTTCGGCGCGGTTGCCAGGTATACGATCACCTGGGCGAGCGGAAGATATCCCTCCGGCGGTCCGAGCATGTGATAGGCGTCACGTGCCGCCACCGCCAGCTTCAATGCTTCCGGATCCGCCAGCCCAACATCCTCGGCCGCCATCGCGATCGCGCGCCGAAACATGATCATCGGATCGGCGCCGCCCTCGATCATGCGTCCCATCCAGTACAGCGCCGCCTGCGGATCGCTGCCTCGCAGGCTTTTGTGAAATGCGCTTAGCATGTTGTACGTCTCTTCGCCGCCCTTGTCGTAGCGCGCGAAGCGAAGCTGCATCGCGTCGCGCGCGACTTCGACGGTAATCTGACCATTCCGGCCAACGTGTTCGGCAGCGGCTTCCATCACCGTAAGCGACCGACGCGCATCGCCGTCGGCCTCCACGGAAATCAACTCGAGGGCATCGTCGTCGACCGTCAGCCCTAGGTCGCCCAACCCGCGATCGCGATCGCCCAACGCACGATTGAGCAGCGAGCGCACGTCCTGCGGCGTGAGCGCCTGCAAAACGAACACGCGTATTCGCGACAGCAGCGCCCCGTTGATCTCGAATGACGGGTTCTCCGTCGTCGCGCCGATCAGGGTGATGGTTCCCGCTTCGACATGCGGAAGAAACGCGTCCTGCTGCGCCTTGTTGAATCGATGAATCTCGTCGGCGAACAGAATCGTTCCGCGCCCGAGACGACGACGTCCTTCGGCTTCTGCGACGATCTCGCGCACACGCGGAACACCTTCCGTCACGGCGGAGAATGGAACGAACTCACGGTCCGTATACTGGGCAATCACTCGAGCGATCGTTGTCTTGCCTGTACCCGGCGGTCCCCAAAAGAGCATGGACCCGACGTTTCCCTTCTCGATGGCTTCGCGGAGCGGCTTCCCGGGCGCGAGCAGGTGGCGCTGTCCTACGATTTCATCGAGCGTGCGCGGACGCATGCGCGCAGCCAACGGCTGCGGCATCGTGCGCTCGAAGAGCGACGCCGTCCCACGTTCGCCGTGCGCATCCTCGTCGCGCGCTTTTCTCTTATCAGCCATCAGCAGCCAACCATCGATGAGACGCTACACCGGTGCGATGGAGCGCGCCAAGAAATACAGCGCGCAGCCACCGACAAAACTCAACGGAATTCGCAGCCCAGGGCGATCCTGAAATTCCGGTACGAGATTCGACGCACCGACATACAAGGTCACGCCAGCCGACACCGCGAGACCGTAGGTGCGAAGAAACGCGAGCTGATCCGTTACCAGTACTCCGAGAATCGTCATGCCGCCAAGCGCGGCCGCGGCGAGAATCGCTTTCGTTCGCCCTGCGCCAGCCGCGAGAAATAGACTCGAGATCGCCAGCCCTTCGGGGAATTTGTGCAGCAGCACCGCGGTGAACACGAGCATCCCGAGTCCTGATCCCACGCGGAGTCCGCTTGCCACTGCGACGCCGTCCACGAACGTGTGCATCAGCAGACCCACGAGCGCCGAAACGCTTACGAGCTCGGAGACCGAATGGGTCTCTTCGCCAAAATGGAAATGACGGCCGATCGTGTGCTGCGTGAGGTGCACCAACACGTACGCCGCCAGCGCGACGATCGGCGCCGTTCGGCCGGCAACGGTGATCGAATCTGGAAAAAGATCGATCAACGATACGGAAATCAGAAAGCCCGCCGCAAACGACAGCATTGCGTCGAGCGCCTTGAGACTCTTCGTCGCCCGCGACGTGACTGCGATTGCACCAAGCACGTTGGCGGCCGCAGCCGCCAGGCCGTACAGAATTTCTGGACGGGTCACGCCGGCTGAAGTCCGAGCCGCTCCGCCGCCGCGGTAACTGCGTTGACCAGATCCGGCGCCGCGGGAAAGTGCTGGCGATTCGTCTTCCAGCTCTTCGTGTGCACGCGCGACTGTTCTTCGAGTCCTTTACCCTCGAGCAGATACAGCCAGCGATCGGTCCGTGCGTAGATGAAGAACTCGAGATACGGGTTGAGCGTGAGTTGATCGTCGCCGGTGAAGACGGACAGCTCCACGCCGCCATATCGCGCCAGCAAGATCTTGAGCCGTGCGACTGAATCCCGGACGTCAGGCAGCGCGACCGCCTCGCCCTTCCAAGAACGGCCGCTCCGGAGATCGTCCAGCACAACGTCCACCGCTGGCGGAAGTTGCTCCGTGAGATTGTAAAAGAGATCCACGACCCGCTCGGCGTTTGCTACGACGTGTGCGGTGTAATGGTCCTCCTCCTGGCCGAAGGTGAACCCATCCGCGCTCACGCGGAATCGTCGCCATATCGACGCTTCGGGTTGTCTCCCTCGGAAAAACATGTCGTCTCCAGTCCGTGCTATCGTCGGTCGGTATGACCGGCGTTCCGCTGCGGCTCAGCGGCTCCATCGCCCTGCAGCCGTTGAGCCTCTTGCAACAGCCAGTCCGTGGTGTTGAGCGCGGGATCAACGATGACCTGCGCCAGCAACGCCTGCAGAATTCTACCGAGCCCTGGACCGGGAAGTATGCCTGCCCGGCGCAAGTCGTCCCCATCCACCGCGAGCGAGCCGAGGTCGATCGGATCGCGAAGGGCGCTGGTCAGCATACGTCGATAGAGAGCGTGAATCGCTCTGGTCGACGGCGCCGCCTCGTCGCTCATTCTGGCCACCGCCCACGCCGCGGACGCCAGCCGCATCACATGACCAACCTGCAAGCGCCCGATGGCCGCTACCCACGCGCGCACCTGCGCATCGGTCGGCGGTATTTCGAGCACGAGCGCAGCCGACATGGATTCCTTGATGGCGCTCCAGCGCTCGAGCACAGTCGACACGAGTTGGATCTCGGCCCGCGACGCCCGCAGGTTCGTCAGAACCGACGCCGCTACGCGCGGCTCGAGGCCGATCATGAGACCGGCGAACCGAAGCCCGCGACGCGCCGGCCGCGTCTGTGGGCCAGGCATCGCCAGATGGTCAGGCGTACGCAGCGCGGCACCAGAAGGTCCGTCCAGCGCAGGAACGAGCACGCGGAACGCGCCTGTCGCGCGCCACGTCTCAAGCGCCGCGCTCGGACACCGCACCTGCTCCATTGTCTTGTCGAGCTCCTGCTTTACGCGCTCCGGCGAAAGTCGGCCGAGAAAGGGCGCGCTCGCCTCGATCGCAGCGCGAGTGGCCGGGTCGATGACGAAGCCAAAGCGCGCGGCGAAGCGAATCGCGCGAAGGGCACGCAGACGATCCTCACGCATTCGCGCGTCGGGATCGCCAACCGCGCGCACGATCTTGCTCGCGAGATCTTTCTGCCCGTCGAACGGGTCGCGAATTTCGTCGAGACGCGGCGAATAAGCGATCGCATTGATCGTGAAGTCGCGCCGAGCGAGGTCGTCGTTCAAGGACACACCAAACTCGACCTCGGCGTGACGGCCATCGGTCTTCACGTCGCGACGAAAGGTCGTGACCTCGTGCATTTTGCCGACGCGATCGAGCACTCCGACGGTGCCGAAGTCGATCCCCACCGGAATCGTGCGCCGATGCCCGAAGACCTCTCGGACCTGAGCTGGTGTGGCCGACGTCGCCAGATCCCAATCGAGGTGCGGATGACCGAGCAAGACGTCCCGGATTGCCCCGCCAACGCACCACGCCTCATAGCCGGCACCCTCGAGGGCGTCGGCGATCTCGAGCACGGTGGACGGCGGTTGGAGCTTCATTCGGGCGACTGGAGGGCTGGAAGGCGACAAACGCGGCGCCCGTGGAGAATAGCCGCGCCCGGATCACGCGTGAAGATGGCCCCCGACTGCAACTTGGCCTGCCACCTGACGATATTTGACGGCAGTGTAACAGAAACCCTTACGTGTGATTCAGGGCTGAAATCTTGAGCGAATTGGAGTCGATCCTCGCGCAGTCGCGAGCCGCAGAACCCTTCAAGTCCGCCGTTCGCAGTTACTATGCGACCGGCACGGCCGATCGTATTCGGATCGAGGGCTTCGCTCCGAAGGTCAAGGTTCGTCGCCTGCTCGCGCAGATGCTGTCGGTCGAGGCTGAGCTTCCGATCGAGGGCATTGTCCTGCGCGGTCGCTCCGGCTGCTCGGACTTCGTCGGAACGGTTCACGTTCAAACGTCCACCGACACGCGGGTGTACTCGTTCGTCTGGGACTGCCGCTGGCGAGCCGAGCAGGAAGGCTGGACCGACTGCTTCGGCTTTCCCGACCAGATCCGCGCCGCCGAGGAGTACGACTGGCGCTGTTTCGAGCGCTGGGAGCCAATCAGCGCCCAACACGGCGCCACGATCTAAGCGCGTTCGAATAGCTCGCGGAGCTCGGCGACTCCGAAGCCCGCACCCAATGCGAGCATGACGTCGATCCGGGCCTGCTGCGCACGCTTTGCACCCGCCAGGATTGCTCCGCGCTCAGCCAAACGACGACCGCCGCCGGGGTAGCCGTAGGTCTGCCCCACGCGACCACGCTGCGCACGCGACGCAATCACCACCGGTTTGTCCTCGGCAATCCATCGATCGATGCCGTCCACCATCGCGGGCGGCACATTGCCGCGCCCCATAGCTGCGATCACGACGCCATGCCCATCCACACGGGCCGCGTCGAGCAATCGTGAATCCGCTCCGGCGTACGCGTAAATGATGTCGACCGGCGCCGCGAGCGCTCGCGGCGAGAGAACGGTCGTTGGTTCTGGCAGCGCACGACGGAAGATCACGCGTCCGTCGTCGATCACGCCCAATGGACCGAGGCCCGGGCTATCGAACGCCTCGAGCGCGTGTGTATGCGTCTTGGTAACGTCGATGGCAGCGAACACCCGATCGGCCATCACCACCATAACGCCGCAGTCACTCGCGTCGGGGCTCACTGCTACCCGAATCGCGCTACCGAGATTTCCTGGTCCATCCCAACCGAGATCGCTCGACGTGCGCATGGCACCAGTGAACACTACGGGTTTTTCCGGCTCGATCGAACGAGCCGCAAGGTACGCGGCTTCCTCGAGCGCATCCGTCCCGTGCGTGACGACGATCCCCTGCACCTCAGGACGAGCGATGTGATACGCAATCCGTTCGCGCAGCGCCCACATGCGTTCGAGCGTCATGTGCGGACCAGGATACGCGGCCCAATCATCGATCTCCAATTGCGCCAGCTGATCGATTCCCGGCGCCAGGGCCATGATGTCCTTGCCGCGAAGACTCGGAACGGCGCCGCCAGTGGCGGGATCGTTCCGCATCGAGATCGTGCCACCGGTAAAGAGAAGAACAATCATCCGCAGAGCACGCTGCCACCGTTCACGTTGACGATCTCGCCCGTGATGTGTCGCGCGAGATCAGAACAGAGAAATACGATTGGTCCGGCGATGTCACGTGGCGTCGCGATGCGGCCAACGGGAATCGAGGCGGCAATACGTTCGCGACCACCGGCGGCGAACGGCTGCGCGCACATCTCGGTGTCGACCCAACCCGGCGCCACACTATTCACCGTGATTCCGCGCTTGCCCAACTCTGGCGCCAGCGATTTCACGAGCGAGATCATCGCACCCTTGGACGTTGCATAGTCGGCGTGAAACGCTTCGCCGCGTTGTCCCGCGGTACTCGCCACGAGTACGATGCGCCCGCCATCGGACATTCGGCGAATCATCGCCCGCGTCGTCCAGAACACCGAATCGACGTTTTCGGCCATCGTGCGCCGCCACTGCTCGTCCGTCATATCGGAGAGCGCGACGTCATCCGCGGGCCAGATTCCCGCATTGCCGACGAAGAAATCCAAACCGCCGAGCGCCGTGGCCGTGCTGTCGATCAATTCGTCGGCTCCAGCGCGCGTCGAAATATCAGAAGCGTGCGTCACGACCTTCACACCGAAACGTGAACGCAAATCGGCCGCGAGCGCTTCGGCGTCTGCATGGCGGCTCCGATATCCGATCGCCACATCGGCGCCATTCTCGGCGAATAATTCCGCCGCGGCCGCGCCGATGCCGCGCGATCCTCCGGTCACCAACGCTCGCTTGCCGCGAAGGCCGATCATAGTCCTTGCTCCACGAGTTCGCAGATCAGATGTTCAATGCAGAGATGCAGTTCCTGCGCGCGGTCAGTTCGAGTCGTTGGAATCACGATCGATAGATCAGCAAGCGCCCGCAACGCACCGCCATCTCGAGCGCTAAAGGCGAGGACCTTCACGCCCTTCGTGTGTGCGGCTTCCGCGGCGCGAAGTACGTTCGGCGAATTGCCGCTCGTCGAATGGATGATCAACAGGTCGCCCGGCCGAGCGAGTGCTTCGACCTGCCGCGAGAAGATGTGATCGAACCCGAAGTCGTTTCCGGCGGCAGTCAGCAGTGAAGTGTCAGTCGTGAGTGCGATGGCTGGATACGCGCGACGATTTCGCATGTACCGCACGACGTATTCGGTGGCCATGTGCTGCGCATCGGCCGCGCTGCCACCGTTGCCGCAGAAGAACAGCGTACCGCCCGTCGCCACGGTTCCGCGCACGAGTTCCAGCGCGGCGTCGAGTTCTGGACCAAGCTGTTCACCAACCGTGCGCGCCAACTCGGCGAGATCGCGAAGGCCGGAAACGAAATGCTGACGAGCATCGCTCACAATGGTCGTGCTCCGATCGTGGGATGAGCCGCGAACGTACGTATCACGCGCCGGCGACGGCGGCGAGGCGTGTCATGGCGTCTGTAGTCAACGCCGGAAGCGCTTCTGGTGTCTGGGCTGCTGCCTCGAGCGCGTACGTCACGAGCGCGTCGACAGTCAGAAGATCGAGCGCCGATTCGCGACCGACGCTCGAACGCTCCAGCAATTCACCCAACAACCGCTCGGCCGCATCCAAGCACAGCTTGGGCGCGTCGGCAGCATCGTCGGTCAACCGTCCGTCCAGAGTCTCTTCCACCCGCGTCAGCAAACGCGTCGGCGGCGCGGGCGATCGTTCGTGCAACCACGCGCCCAGCGTCACGGCGCAGTGCCGAGGGCGCTGCGCACCAGTTCAGGCGCGCGCGAGAGCGCGTCGCCGAAGCGTGCGGCGTCCGGAATTCCCGCCTGCGCCATGTGCGGCTTTCCACCGCCTTTGCCGCCAGCCGCCGCAGCAATGTCCTTGATCAACGCATCGGCGCGAACACCACGATCGCGGAGGTCGTCGGTCACGACGACGAGCAGCGTGTTCTTGCCGTCCTCGAAGCTCGCTGCGAGCACGCCGACACCACTGCCGAGCTTTTCGCGAATCGCGTCGCCGAGCGCCTGCAGTTCCTTCACGTCGCCAGCTCGTACGACACTGGCGATGAGCTTCGATCCGTTCGACCCGACCGACTCCGCATGTTGAAGCAGCGTCTGAAGCTGATCGCCACCGCCGCGCATCGACTCTTCGAGTCGTCGCTCGAGCCCGCGTCGCTCTTCGATCAGACCAGCAACGCGCTTCTCCAATCCGTCGACTGGCGTCTTGAGCAGCTCGGAAATGCGACGCAGCGTGCGCTCTTCGTTGCGCAGCATTTCGTATGCGCCCGGACCGGTCACGGCCTCGATTCGTCGCACGCCTGCTGCGACGCCGGTCTCTGCGACGATCTTGCAGATGCCGATCTCCGAAGTATTACGCACGTGCGTACCGCCGCACAGCTCCATCGAGAAGCCGGGCACTGTCACGACGCGTACGACGTCGCCGTACTTCTCGCCGAACAGCGCCATCGCACCTGCCGCTCGAGCGTCAGGATACGCCATCTCACGATACGTGACTGGAAGGCTGCGCCAGATCTCGCGATTCACGATCGCCTCGATCTCGGTCAGCTTCTCTGAGTTCACAGGACCGTGATGAGTAAAGTCGAAACGGAGCCGTTCAGGCGCGACCATTGACCCCGCCTGGTGCACGCTCTCGCCTAGCACCTGGCGCAGCGCTGCGTGGAGCAGGTGTGTCGCCGTGTGATTCCGTTCCGTGTCCCGCCGCCGATCGCTCGGCACTCGGGCCATGACGCGGCCAAAGTGGAACGAACCGGAGATCGTTCCCAGCGCCGCCGGCCGGCCGTCGACCTTCTTGACGTCGTCGACGTCGACTCGCCACGTCTCGCCAATGATCTCGCCACGGTCAGAGATCTGACCGCCGGATTCGGCATAGAACGGCGATTCGCGAAGCATGATCGCCACGCGGCCATCGGTGAAATGCTTGACGGCCGTGACCTGCGTCTCGATTTCAATCGCATCGTAGCCGACGAACGCCGAATCGCCGCTCGAGTCTTCGGGCGGCGTTGTCCAGTCGCGGACGTCGTCCAGCACATCGGCCGACACACCGAGCCGGCGCGATTTGCGCTCCTCTTGCGAGCGCTTACGCTGCGCGTCGAGTGCTGTTTCGAAACCCGAGATGTCCACGAGATACCCGCGCTCGCGAGCCATCAACTCCGTGAGATCGATCGGAAAACCGAACGTGTCATACAGACGGAATGCGTCGTCGCCGTTGATCGTGCCACGGATCTCCGAACCGCCTCTGGCGGTGAGTGTCGGCGCGAGCTGGTCGAACCGCGTGAGACCACCCTCGATGGTTGCCAGGAAGCTCTGCTCTTCAACGCGCGTCGTGTTGACGATGTGCTGCGCGCGCTGCTTGAGCTCCGGATACGCCTCGCCCATCGTCTCGATGACGGCCGCGACGACCGCAACGAGCGTCGGCTCCTTTCTGCCGAGTAGCCACGCATGACGCACCGCCCGTCGAAGAATGCGACGCAACACGTAGCCGCGTCCTTCGTTCGACGGGAAGACGCCGTCAGCCATCAGGAATGCCACTGCGCGCGCGTGATCTGCCAACACGCGGAACGAGGCAGGATCGACCGCGTTCGGAACGACGTCCGATCCGCCCTTGCCGCCGCGAATCTTCACGCCGGTGCGCGGCTCGTTGCTCTCGCGTCCCCAATAGTCGATTCCCACGACCTTCTCGACCGCGGCGATGAGCGGCGCGAAGAGATCGGTGTGGAAGATCATGCGCATGCCCTGCGTGATCGCCGAGATTCGCTCGAGGCCCGCGCCAGTGTCGACAGACGGCTTGGGCAGTGGAATGAGCGTTCCGTCGGGCTGCTTGTCGTACTGCATGAACACGAGGTTCCAGAACTCCAGGAACCGGTCCTTGTCCGATCCTTCGACAAACGCCTCGAGAGAGAACTCCTCTCGATCGAGTTCGGTCCACTCGCCGGTCGCGCCTTCCGGGAAGCGCCAGTCGCTCGCCACGTGGGCGACGTCGACGAAGATCTCCGAGCACGGTCCGCATGGGCCCGTGTCCGCCATCTGCCAGAAGTTGTCCTTGTCGCCCAGGCTGTAGATGCGCGAGTCAGGCAAACCCGCGATCTCGCGCCAGAGCTGCCGCGCTTCGTCGTCACTGTGGTGAACGGTGACGCGCAGATGCTTCGGATCGAGCTTCAGCTCGGTGGTGACGAACTCCCACGCAAAGCGAATCGCGTCGCGCTTGAAGTAGTCACCAAACGAGAAATTGCCCAACATCTCGAAGAAGGTGTTGTGGCGCGCAGTGTGGCCGACCTGCTCGAGATCGTTGTGCTTGCCTCCGGCGCGCACGCACTTCTGTGACGTCGTCGCTCGGCGCTTTCCCTCCGGCGGGTCTTCCATCCCGAGGAAAACCTTCTTGAACTGCACCATGCCGGCGTTCGTGAACAGCAACGTCGGATCGTCCGCGGGCACCAACGCCGAACTCGGACGGATGGCGTGGCCGTTGCGCGCGAAATACTGGAGGAAACGGGATCGGATTTCGGAGGCAAGCATATATGCGGAATATATATCCGGCCGGGAGGCTGAAGCGGGCGGCGTCAGGGCGTACGGCGTGACCCGTGCGGCGCCAAGCGTGCGGCGGCAGGCGAACGGCGTTTTGCGCGCGAAGGCTCAGTCTTCAGTGCTGCCGAGGACGAGCCGAAGCACGCGCTGGATGTCGTCGCCGTCGTAACCGCGGCGCGCGAGGAAACCGTAGAGGCGCCGCTTTCGAGTCGCGTCGTCGACCTTGGTCAACATGCGCAGCTTCTTCCGCGCCACACGTTCGATCGACGCGTCCTCATCCACGCCCTCTTCGTCGAACACAGCGTCGATCGCCTCAGCCGACACGTCCCGAGCGACGCCACGCTTGGTGAGCTCCTGAGCGATTCGACGCCGCGCCAAGCCAGCGCCGAGTGCTTTGGACCGGGTGAGTTGGCGCGCAAAGTTGGCGTCGTCGAGGAGGCCAGAGGCGCGCAGCCGCTCGATGGCGGCGTCCACGTCCTGCTCTGGCTCGCCCTTCTTGATCAGTAGCCGACGGAGTTCGGTGGTCGCCCGGGCGCGGGCCTCGAGCATGTCCAACGCACGTTCGTACGTCGACCGTTTGGGACGTTCGAGTTTGCTCATGGGGAGGAAAGAAAAACCGGGGAGCCGTAGCCTGTTCCGAAGGGAGTTTCCGGGTCCCAACGTCGCAGGGCTACTTCTCCCCGGCTCTATCTGTCAGCCGGTGGTCAATTCTCTGGCCTACTCTTCCGTGACCTCGTTGTCGCCGATCACTTCACGTGGGCCAACACCAAGCAGCGTCTTCACCTTTTCTTCGACTTCGGCCATGAGCGCCGGGCTGTCCTTGAGATACAACTTCGCGTTCTCACGACCCTGCCCGATCTTCTGACCGTTGTAGCTGTACCACGCGCCAGACTTGTCGATGATCCCCGCTTCCGATGCGATGTCCAACACCAAGCTCGCGTGGCTAATGCCTTCCGCGTACATAATGTCGAACTCGGCCTGCTTGAACGGTGCGGCGACCTTGTTCTTGACCACTTTCACGCGGACGTGCGAACCGACCACGTCTTCCTTGTCCTTCACCGGGCCAATGCGGCGGATGTCGAGCCGCAGCGACGCGTAGAACTTGAGTGCCTTACCACCAGTCGTCGTTTCCGGGTTACCGAACATGACGCCGATCTTTTCACGCAGCTGATTGATGAACACCACGGCGGTCTTTGACCGTGCGATGCCGCCCGTCAACTTTCTGAGCGCCTGACTCATGAGCCGAGCTTGCAGGCCCATGTGCGAGTCACCCATGTCACCTTCGATTTCGGCCTTGGGAACCAGGGCCGCCACCGAATCGATCACTACGACGTCTACCGCACCCGAGCGAACCAGAATTTCGCAGATCTCGAGCGCCTGCTCACCCGTATCAGGCTGGGAGATCAACATCGCTTCGACGTCGACTCCAAGCTTTCTTGCATAGTCCGTATCGAGCGCGTGCTCTGCATCGATGTAGGCCGCGACCCCGCCATTCCGCTGCGCGTTCGCGACCACATGCAAACAGAGCGTGGTCTTACCGCTCGACTCCGGTCCATAAATCTCGGTGATTCGACCGCGAGGAATGCCACCCACGCCAATCGCTGCATCGAGGTTGATCGCCCCCGTCGAGATGGACTCGACTCGTACTTTCTGATCCGCACCCAGCCGCATGATCGAACCCTTACCGCAGTTCTTTTCGATCTGGGCAATGGCCAGATTCAGCGCCTTCTTCTTGTCGTCCTGCAGAGTCGACACAGCCATGTCTCGCTCGTCCTCTCGGTTAGTCGTGGTCCGCTCTGGCCGTGCAGCGTAATCGTACCGGGAAAGCGGTCGATTCGATACCCGAATAAAATACGAAAGGCGGGTCTCGGATTCAAGCTGAATGTGAAAGAGAGAAGGCGTTGGGAACGTGTCGAACCCGCACACGGTCCCCCTCGACGAGTACTCCGACCACGTCGAACCGGTAGCACTCGGCAGGGCGGCCATGGCGCTCGATCCAAACCGAAGCGGAGCGTGCTAACTGCTTCTGCTTGCTCCAGTTGACCGCTTCGCAAGGATCTCCGAACTCACGTCCCCGCCTGGCCTTGACCTCGACGAAAGCCACCGTTCCCTCTCGCTCCACAACCAGATCGATGTCGCGGTGGCCGCTTCGGAACCGGCGCTGAACCACGCGCCACCCCTGCCTCCGAAGCCAGCGCTCCGCGATACGCTCCCCTAGTTCTCCAAACTGCTGCCTGGCCGCTGACATGGGCCAACCTAGGGTCGAGGCCGGAAGCCTCTGTCATCAATCGGCGGTGCGCAGGACCATTTCGCTGCACGACCGCGGCGACGACTTAAACCCTACCGCCCAATCCTGGTCAGCGCGCTGACGAGTTGAGCAGTTCCTAAACCCGGCACGTCGATCGCCGAGCGCACAACCATGGGATCGCGCTTCGTTACCCAGTACATCCCGCGAGCCGGATCCGCGCGAACCGAAACGACCCAGCAATCGAACGTGCCCGCGGGAACTCGCACGCGATCCTCGCCAATCACTGCGAGGCGAGCCGGCAGTGTCGAGTTGGAGCTTATCGACACGGACATCACGGTTGCGGAGTCTTCCCATGTCACCGCGAGCGGAAGCACGCGGAGCACGGTCTCCAGCATCGCTCCACTCACGATCGTTCCCGGCGGTAGCGCAGAGACAATCGATCGACGCCCCGGCGGTGCGCTCGTCCCACCGAACGTCGTGTCGCCACGGAATTCCGTCGCCAAACGTGCGCTTCCCTGCGACGCGCTCCAGTGCAGCGGACTCAACGCGCTGAACGTGGCGTACAGGGAATCCGCCGCGGGAATGCCGTCGCCGAAACGCGTCTCGACCATGAGCCACGCAGGAACACCGGCATACGTCGTCGCCGAGAGCGACACGGTTCGATAGCCGAGCATTGCGGTGCCGGAGTCGCGTTCGAGCGTTGTCTGATAGACGAGCTGCGTGGGCGTGAGACGTCCGCCGTCGACGCGCAGCCGCCGCGGCTGCATCGAGTCAACGACGGTTGCCGTTTGCGCCGACGCGACGCGCGCGCCAAGGCACGCCAGCGCGAGGACCAGGGCGTTACGAACGAGGGCCACAGATGTGGTCAAGCTGGTCGAGTCCCACCAACACGTCGCGGGGCTTGGAGCCGTCCGGCGGGCCGAGCACGCCGGCGGCATGGAGTTGATCGATGATGCGCGCAGCCCGACCATAACCAACCTTGAGACGGCGCTGCAAGAGCGAAGTTGAACCCTGCTGATTCTGCACAACCACTTCTGCCGCCTCGCGGAACAGTTTGTCGCGGTCGCTGGCGTCGGCGGCTTCACCGTCACCGTGGCCCGCCTCAGTCGCTTCCTTGGCGCGCACCGCCTCGAGGATATCCGGCTCGGCGTCGGAGAACTCGTCGAGCATGAGCCCCTGAGCCGCGAAGGCCGCGCGCTTTGCAGCCCGCTTGTCTTGATACCACTGCATGAGGCGTTCGGTTTCCTCGCTCGACAGATAGGCACCCTGAAGACGCGATGGTTCCGACTTCCCCGGCGGAATGAAGAGCATGTCGCCGTTACCCAGCAGCATTTCGGCACCCGACCCGTCGATGATCGTACGACTATCGATCTGCGACGCGACGCGAAACGCGATTCGGCTCGGGAAATTCGCCTTGATCAGACCCGTGATGACGTTCACGCTCGGACGCTGCGTCGCGAGAATGAGGTGGATGCCGATCGCACGCGCTTTCTGCGCAAGCATGGCAATCGGTGTCTCGACCTCGCCCTGAACCGTCATCATGAGGTCGGCCATTTCGTCGATCACGACCACGATGTACGGGAGGATGCCGTCCTTGTACTCCGTATTCTCGAACGCAACGTTCGGATTCTTCGGAAGCTTGAGCGGAACGGCATCCTGCACGCGCTTGTTGAAATCCTGAATATTTCGGCAGCCGTTCGCCGCGAGCAGCTCGTAGCGCTCCTGCATCTCCATCACGGCCCACTTCAACACCGACGCGGCGTCGCGATTGTCGGTGATGACTTTGTGGCGCAGATGCGGAAGCGTGTTGTACACCGAAAGCTCGACCATCTTCGGATCGACCATCAGGAAGCGCAGCGTGCGCGGCGTGTGCCGGTACGCGAGGCTCGTGATGATGGTGTTCACGCACACCGACTTGCCCGATCCCGTCGCGCCGGCAATAAGCAAGTGCGGCATCTTGGCCAGATCAGCGATGACCGGCTTACCCTCGAGATCCTTGCCGAGTACGATGGGCAGCGCAGCGCGCGCGGACTGAAAGTCGCGCGACTCTACGAGTTCTCTAAACGAAACCGTTTCCGAGATCGGGTTCGGCACTTCGACGCCAACCGCTCCGCGACCCGGAATCGGCGCCACGACACGGATGGATGCCGCGCGCATCGCCAGCGCGAGGTCGTTCGAGAGATTCGCGAACTGACGAACTTTTACGCCAGGTGCCGGTTCAATCTCATACTGCGTGACCACGGGACCCTGGGTCCGGCCCACCAACTCGCCGTCGACGCGAAAGGTGCGCAGCGCATCCATGAGCTTTTGGCCCATGGCGTCGAGCTCCCGCTTGCTCGCATCGTGATTGTGCGGCGGGATGGGCGCGAGCAGGTCGGTCGGTGGCAGCTCTTCTCCGCCAACATCCGAGTGCTCCGTCGCTTCGATCGCCGCGACGATCTCGGCTTCGTGATCGGCTGAACTCTCGGATTTCGACTTTTTCTTCCGTTTCTTCGAACCATCGGGCGCGACATCGCCATCTGCGTCCGACGCCAGCGTGGGATCGATGGCCGGCATCTCTTCCGGCGGAGGCTCGAGCAGTAGCGCGATGTCGCCGTCTGACTCGTTTTCGGCGCCGCGCTTCTTTCGACGCTTGGGCAGCTTTTCGGTCGAAGCAGCTCCAACGTCCGGAACGACCGCGACGATCGGCGCCGTATGTCCGATGAGCGCGCGAATCGGATTCCAGGCCAGCGTCGCCGCCATGAGGACGGACGCCGCGAGTGCCACCACTATCCACGCGCCGAACGCGCCGAACCAGCTCTTCCACCAGCCGGCGACGATCTCGCCCCACATTCCCGCGCCGAGGCTCGGAAGCCCAGGCGTGGGCGCCGGGAGCGCAAGCGCGAGCGCAATCGGCAGCAGGATGACCATGCCGGCGAAAAAGATCATCCACGACCGATCCGTGTCCGACGCGAGCCGTCCAAACAAGCGCAGCGCGTGAACCGCGGGAACGAGCGGAATCAGGATGGCGGCCGGCCATCCGAAGAACGACACGAGGGGGCTCGCGAGATAGGTCCCGACGACGCCAACGCTGGCCTGCAGGCTGGCGTCTCCCGCGCGGCCGGAGCGCAGCTGCGCAATCGCCAGCGCAATGAACGCTCCGGCGAGGAAGACGGCAAACAGCAACAGCGCGATTCCCTGGATCTCGCGCTTGAGGGAGGAACTGCTCACGAGGCTACCGCTCTCGATCGGGTCCGAGCTTGGTAATCTGTCGATCCTGATATAACGGAATGACCGGCGCGGAATCTACCGCTGCACAGACATCGAGGTCTTCGGCGAAGCCTGCGTCGCGCAATGCCCTGCCATGCTCCGACGCGTCGAACAGGCGAACGATCTGATCGCCATACTTCTGATCGATCAGCGCGCAAGCCTGCGCCGCATCGTTGAGCGCCATGTCCCCGGCGCCCTTCGACACGTTGAACACGAACCGCCCAGCGCAGCCCGCGTCTTCGAGTGAAAACTGCCGATCGCGCCCCGCGCACACCAACGTGATGTCGGCGCCGCCTCGCAGTGCAGTGCGCAGCATCGTCAGAACGGCCGTGTAGTTGACATACGACGCAATGACCACGTCACGCGCGCCCTGAGTGTTCGCAATAGCGGGCGTACCGTTCGTCGTCGTCATCAGCACCGTCTTGCCTTCGACCACATCCCGCGTGAACTGCCGCGGCGAGTTGCCCAGGTCGAAGCCGGGAATGGCGAGCATCTTCCGTTCGCCGGCGAGTAGCACGTCGCTACGCTCGAATGCTTTGGCTCGCGTGATGACTTCGTCCGAGCTTTCGAGCGGCACGATCGCCCTGGCGCCATTCTCCATGGCGACAGCAATCGACGTCGACGCGCGTAGGACGTCGATGACGGCAACGACACGACCGGCGACGTCGCCCGGAGCGAGCGACGTCCCGCCAAACACGACATCGACTCGCACCTAGGCTGGCTCCCGAAAGAGCTCGGTTTCGCGTTCGAGAAACTTCGTGTCGACTTCGCCGGCCATGAATCGGGGATTGTGCATCACGCGGGCGAGAAACGGAATCGTCGTCGTAACACCTTCGATGATGAAACCATCGAGCGCCACGTGCATGCGCGCAATCGCCTCGGCCCGATCCTTACCCTGGCAGATGAGCTTGGCGAGCAGCGAGTCGTAATACGGCGGCACCGTGTACCCATCGTACACGTGCGTATCCAAGCGAACACCAGGGCCGCCGGGCGGATGAAACGCCAGGATCTTGCCGGGCGACGGCTGAAAGTTGCGCGACGGATCTTCGGCGTTGACACGACACTCGATGACGTGCCCGCGCAGCGGCGGAAGCTCGGTCACGCTCAGTTTCTCGCCCGATGCAACGCGGATCTGCTCTTTCACGAGATCCACACCCGTGAGCATTTCCGTTACCGGATGCTCAACCTGAATGCGGGTGTTCATCTCCATGAAGAAGTACGAACCGTCTTCATCGAGCAGCATTTCGATCGTGCCCGCACCCACGTAGTCGATCGCCTTCGCGCCGGCCACCGCATCCCGCCCCATGCGCAAACGCAGATCGGGCGTCATGGCCGGACTCGGCGCTTCCTCGATCAGCTTCTGGTGCCGTCGCTGCACCGAGCAATCGCGTTCGCCAAGGTGGATGACGTTGCCGAACTTGTCGCCGAGGATCTGGAATTCGATGTGGCGTGGACGAGCGAGGTACTTCTCGACATAGACGTCGCCGTTACCGAACGCCGACAGCGCTTCCGAGCGCGCGAGTTGGAACGAGCGCGCAAAATCGTCGGCGTCGCGCGCGACGCGCATGCCCTTCCCGCCGCCGCCTGCCGCGGCTTTGATGATGACGGGAAAGCCAATCTGCTTGGCAAACTCCAATGCTTCCTCGACGTCCTCGACGGGCCCCGGAGTACCAGGCACGATCGGAACGCCCACGGCGGTCATGGCCTTACGGGCTGCCGCCTTGTCGCCCATTACGCGGATCTGATCACCGGTGGGTCCGATGAATGCGATCTTGGACGCAACACAGATGTCGGCGAATTCGGCGTTCTCGGCGAGAAATCCGTAGCCCGGGTGAATCGCGTCGGCGCCGGTGATCTCGGCCGCGGCAATGAGCCGCGGAATGTTGAGATACGACTCGCGTGCCGGCGCGGGACCGATGCAGACGTCGTCGTCGGCGAAGCGAACGTGCAGCGACTCGCGGTCCGCCTCCGAATACACGGCGACCGTCTGCACTCCGAGCTCGCGGCAGGCGCGAATGACGCGAAGCGCAATCTCGCCGCGATTCGCGATTAGAACTTTATTAAACACGGAAACAGGGTTGAGGGTCGAGGGTGGAGGGCCCTCGACCCTCGACCCTGCCGTACCTATTCATTCTTTGATTCCTCGAAGCCCGACCACGACGTGTCGCTCGTTCCCGCAACGCCCTGAACGCGGAGGGCGAATTCGGCCGGACTGGTAGCGTAGAACACGGCGCTTTCATACGAAATGACGCCGCGTGAATAGTGCTGCATGAGCGACTGGTCGAAGCTCTGCATTCCGTACTGCACGGCGCCCTCTTTGATGAGGTCGGGAATGTTCAGCATCTTTTCCATGTCGCGGATGTTGTCGCGGACCGCGGCCGTGTTGATCAGGACTTCGCAGGCCGGAATTCGGCCCGCCTTGTCGGAGCGCGGCACGAGGCGCAGCGAAACGACGGCCTGCAGCGCGCTGGCCAGCGAGAACCGGACTTCGGCCTGCTGGTGCGGCGGATAGAAGGACAGCACGCGGTTGATCGTCTGCGTGGCATCCATGGTATGGAGCGTCGAGAACACGAGGTGGCCGGTATCGGCCGCCTTGAGCGCCGTATCCAGCGTTTCGAGATCTCGAATTTCACCGATGAGAATGACGTCGGGATCCTGTCGCAGCACGCGGCGAAGAGCCTGACCGAACGTTGCCGTATCGGTGCCGACTTCGCGCTGGTTGATGTGACAGTTGATGTCGCGGTGCAAGAACTCGATCGGATCTTCGATCGTGATGACGTTCGCCCGGCGGTTCTCATTGACGTGCTGAATCATCGCCGCAAGCGCCGTCGACTTGCCGGAGCCAGTCACGCCCGTCACGAGGACGAGGCCGCGCGGCTTCATCGAAATCTCTTCGAGCACCGACGGCAGATTCAGCTCGTCGATCGTGCGCGCCTGATACGGAATGGCGCGCATGGCGTAGCACAGTGATCCGCGTTGCTGGTAGACGTTCACGCGGAAACGGCCGACGCCAGGCACGCCGATGGCGAAGTCGCATTCCTTTTCGTCGGCGAACTGCTTCACCTGCCGCGGCGTCATCAATTGCTCGGCCAGGGCACGAAGATCTTCAGGACGAAGTGGTGCGTGATCGAGCGGATCGAGCTCGCCGTCCGTTCGAACTGTGGGCGGACGACCGACCTTCAGGTGAAGATCCGAGCCGTTGCGACGGATCATCTCCTGAAGGACCTGCTTGAAATTGATACCCGCCGCTGGTGCCGCCGCGGCCGGAGCCGCGGGAGCGGGGCTCGCCGGTTCACCGGCGGCCTGCGACGGATTAGCCATTCGGATCGATCTTGAACAGCACCTGGCCGTATTCGACCGGCTGTGCGTCCTGCACGAGAACCTCGCGAATGACGCCCGAGTATTCCGACTCGATCTCATTCATGATTTTCATCGCCTCGATGATGCAGAGGATCTGACCCTTCGACACGCGATCGCCCACGGCGACGTACGCCTTGCCACCCGGTTCGGCCGATTTGTAGTAGGTGCCGACCATCGGCGACTTGACCTCGAGGCCAGTCGATTTCGGCGGCTCCGGTGCAGCCGGGACGCCGTCGTCGGTCACCACCGGAATGCCCTGCGGCGGCGACAGCCGTCCGACAGGTGCCGGGACGATGGCTGGCATTTGCACAGGCGTCGCGACCTGCATGGCGCCGCGCTGCTGCGGACTCTTGGAGATGCGAATCTTCATCCCCTTGTCCGACGTAATTTCGATCGAGTCGACGGTGGATTCGTCGATGATCTCGATCAGTTTTTTCACATAGCGTAAATCGATCATAGGCCTCTGATAAGTCGCGCCGGACCTTCGTTCCCGTGTTATCCGAGCTCGATCAGCTCACGCGTGAAGCTCGTGAGGATCTTTGCACCCTGCGGCCCCAGAAAAACGTCGTCCTCAATACGAACGCCGCCCCACCCTGGCCGATAGATTCCCGGCTCGATCGTCACCACTGCGCCTTCGGCCAACACGCCTTCGGCCGTTCGTGCCAGCCGCGGCGCCTCGTGCACCTCGAGTCCGAGACCGTGGCCAAGGCTGTGACCGAACAAGTCGCCGTACCCGCGCTGCTCAATGTAGTCGCGAGCGATGGCGTCGGCATCCCGTCCGGTCATTCCGGCGCGAACGCGACGTGCCGCGCTTTCGTTAGCCACTCGAACGACTTCATAGACCTCCCGCTGCTCTGCCGACGCCCGCCCAACCACCACCGTTCGCGTCACGTCCGAGCAATAGCCCTGCGTCTCAGCCCCATAGTCGAGAAGAAGGAAATCACCCGACTCGATTACACGACTCGATGACCGCGCGTGCGGTAGCGCCGAGCGCGGCCCCGAAGCGATGATCGATGGAAACGGAAAGCCTTCGCTTCCCTCGTCACGCAGCGCCTTCTCGAGCACTCCAGCTACCTGAAGCTCCGTCATGCCGACGCGCACTTCGGGAAGCGTGCGCGCGAGTGCGCGCGTCGCAATACCGTTCGCCACTTCGATCAACGCTAGCTCGCCGGGATCCTTTCGCTCCCGTAGAACCTCGACGAGATCAGTTGTCGGGCGCCACTGCCAGCGTGCGCCCGCCTCGAGCAAACGCTGAAAGTCCCGGTGTAGCAAATGGCCCGACTCGAAACCGATCACCTCTAGGTGCGACAGCGCCGCCAGCTGCTGCCACAGACCAGTCCACAGACTCTGTGGCTCAATAGAAATGCGCGCAAGGTCGCCCACCTCGTCGCCAACCTGCGTCTGGTAGCGGAAGTCGGTGATCAGCACCGCGTCGCGCCCATTCACAAAGAGCAGCGCGCTCGAACCAGAGAAGCCCGTCAGATACCGGATGTTGGGCAGACTCGTAACGAGCAGCCCATCGATATGGGCGGCCGTAAGGCCGTCGGCGAGCGCCGACAGACGGCGACGACGCGGATCAAGCACTGGGTGCGAGCTTGCGCGTCAGACCGCGAAGAGCGAGCTCGTATCCGTACGCCCCAAGGCCTACTACGACGCCGACCGCCGCCGGTGCGAGCATCGAATGCCGACGTTCCGGTTCGCGCGCATAGACGTTCGTGAGATGCACCTCGACGAACGGCAGCTCGACCGCCGTGAGTGCATCGCGAATCGCCAGGCTCGTATGCGTGTATGCGCCCGCGTTGATCACAACGCCGGCCGCCTTGCCACGCAATGCATGAATTGCATCAATGAGTTGCCCCTCGCCGTTGAATTGTGCGAACTCCAATTCCACGCTGAGCTCTTTCGCCACGCTTCGCAGCGATCGCTCAATGTCGGCAAGCGACTCGCGGCCGTACAGGGCTGGCTCGCGAGTTCCCAACAAATTCAGGTTCGGGCCGTTGATGACGGCGATCTTCACGACTTCTTCAGCCCGTTGAGCCAGTTATTGAATTGCGCGATGTCATCGGTGCCGCCCTGCGCGCCGGACGACATCGGATCCGTTCCCGCCTTGGGTGCCGCTTCGGTCATATCGTCCGCGAAGAACTGGTCGAACGAGAACGCTTCACCTTCGGCTTCGGGCCGGGGTGCCGGATTCGACTTGAACACATGATCCAGCGATAGCTCGTCGGCGGCGCGATGTGCCGGCATTCCCTGAAGCGGCGGCGCATCAGGTATTTCCGACGCGAATGCCTGCGCGAGCGTACTCGCCGCGGTGGCATCGCCAACGGATGCGTCTGCGCCAGAGAACAGCGCGTCGATCGATCCGGTGATTGTCTCTGACGACGACGGAGTCGGACGACCGACCGCAGACGCTGCCTCAGCAGCCTCCGTGGCAGCTTCGCGTTCGACGACCATCGGCTCGGCCTCGGGCTCGAACGCGGCGTCGGTCTGTTGCCAATCATTCACATCGGCGCCGAACTGCTCGTCGATGCTCCCGTGAGAATCCGTCGGCGCTGCGGAGGCGCCGAGTGACTGAAATTCCGGGCCGCTAAGATCGATCTCGAGCGTCGTGGCGTCGTATGGCGACTCTTCGAACGTCGGACCGTCGGTCACCGCGTGATCGGCGACGTCGGATTCCGCTAGCGTTGCATCGGACGAATCCACACCGTAGGCGGGCGTTCCGCCGAATGCAGGTGTGGCGCTCCGTGCGGGCGTTCCAAACGCTGGCAAATCGTACGTCGACGCTTCATAGCTCGGCGTGTCGAACTCCGGCGTCCCACCAAAGGATGGCGCGTCGCCGTACGCCGACGTGTCGAACTCCGGCGTCTCACCAAAAGACGGTGCGTCGCCATACGCCGACGTGTCGAACACCGGTTCCTCGAACGCTGAACCCGATGTCTGATCAAAGATTGGTTGATCGAAATCCGGCGAATCGAAGGCAGGAGCATCGATCGTCGCCGTCGACATCGGAGTCGGCGTGCGCTCGCCCGCGAACGACTGATACGCACGCGGCTGCAGAAGTCCGGAGAGGAATTCGCGAATCGTCGGACCGGCTTCGACGGCGGCTTCCTCTGTAGCACCGACTGCGGAAGCACCCTCGATCGCGTCAGCAACGGCGAGCATGCGATCACGCAACTGCTCGTCACCCGGGCGCTGCTCGAGGAGCTTTTGATAGATGTCTAACGCAGCTTCGAGATGACCCTGCTGCAGATACAACTCGGCCATCGTCTCGGTGACGAACGCCTCGGGTTCGGCTTCCTCGACGGCATCGCTCGCTTCACTGAACGATTCGGTGAGCGGCTCACTGAAGAGCACTGCCTCGACGATTGGTTCCGGCTCGACAATCGGTTCTGACTCTACAGTCGGCTCGGCGAAGCTTGCAGCAACGAACTCCTCGTGCAGTTCGGGTTCGGTGATCGATTCGGCGAAGCTCGCGGCGACAAACTCCTCGTGTTGTTCCGCGGGAATATCGACAGCAGGCGTCCACACCGACTCGACCGGAGCCGGAGCTTCTGCAGGCGGCGCGAACGACGACTCAAAGTCCTGGCTCGACAGCGGCGACTCGGTCTCCGCATAGAACGGCTCGACGCCAGCCGGCGTATCCGTTGCTAGCTCGGCGCTAAAGCCGAACGCGGGATCGCTAAACGACTCGAGTCCATCAATCGCCAACGTATCGTGCGGCTCCGACAGGCTCGGCGTCGTTCCGTCATCCGGAAGGCCCAGTGCGATGTCGGTAGCAAATGCTTCGGGCGGAAGCGGCGGCGGCTCGTCGCTCTCAGGCGACTCAGGCGCCGCAACAGAGGCGATGGCGTATGGGTCGGCCTCGAATGGCGTCTCGTCGCCGCTGCGCTCGATATGAATACTCTCAGACGCGACGCTGTCCGGCTGAGCCGTTTCCGAGCGGAAGGACTCCGCTTCGAACGTCTCAGTGACGGCGTCGAACACCGGCGCAGTTTCAACGAACCCTTCGATGTTCGCCGGCTCTTGCGCGGGCGTTTCGACCGGCGCCGATACGAGCGACGACAGGGGCACGTCGCCAACGCTGAAGTCGTTCAGGTCGAGGAGTTCGTCGTCGGGAATCGCTTCGCGTGAACGGCGAATCTCGGGCTCCGGCTCTGGCTGACGCTCGGCGAGCTGGCTGAGCTCCGGACCCACGGCTAAACCCGAGCCGTCGTCCGATCTCTCCACTGGAAACGCAGATTCGCTCCCCGAAATCGCCGTCGACTGAAAGCCGCTCTCGATTCCTGGAACGACGTCGGTACCCAACGGGGTTCCTCCGCTTGCGATCGCGGGCTGCGACTCGTGCGGCGTGGTCAACACGGTGAGCATGATCTGCGCGATTTCTTCGTTGCGCGGATCGGCTTCCAGCACGCGTTGATACCAGGATCTCGCGCCCCGGAGATCGCCACTCTGCCGCGCGATGTCGCCGAGGTGGCGAAGGGCGATCAGGTTTTCTGGGTCGAGCGACAGTGCGGTCTCGAAAACGGCACGGGCCTCGTCAAAGCGGGCCTGCTCGAACAGCGCCTGGCCATAGACGATGTGGCCGCTCATGTGCCCCGGCTGCTGCGGCAGATACTCCTGGCAAATGAAGATGGCCTGTTCGAGATCGCCCGCCTTTCGATACTCGTTGGCAAGGGGCGCGAAATAGCGCCGCGGGTTCTCGTCGAACTTCTTACGGAGCTCGTCGATTCGAGCCGAACTGGCCATTGAATGCCCTCGATGCAGAGTCACGAGCCTGAGCCTAAGCCCCGGACCGGGTTGAAAGCGGATAATACATGAGTTGGACGGAGACCGTCAATCAGAAGTCACATCCTCACTTGATTTTAGCCCGCGTTGGCATCTAACATTACAAGCTTCGCTCGATCGGATTTCCCCGGTCTTTTTCCGTCCCCTCCAGCGCTACGGAGTTTCATCCCGTGCTGCAACAGATGCGCGGCTTGGCGAAATACATTTGGGTGATCGTCGCCCTTGTTTTCGTCGGTGGCTTCCTCCTGTACGAAACGTCGGGCCTCATGGGCCGTACCCCAGTCACCGCTTCAACGGCGGTGGCGGTCGTCAACGGGCACGAGATCCCCTACAACGTTTACATCGCCCGAGTCCAGAACGAGGTCCAGACCGCGCAGCAGCGCGATCCGGGACGCTCGCTGTCACAGGATGACAACCGGCGGATCGAGAACGGCGTCTTCGATCAGATGGTCGCTGAGCTGCTGCTCCAGGATCAGTACCGGAAGCGCGGTATCGTCGTGAGCGACGATGAAGTCCGCGAATTCGCGCGGTATGCCCCGCCCCAGTGGATCACCAGCGCGCCGGAACTGCAGACGAACGGCCGCTTCGATCCCGAGAAGTATCAGCGCTACCTTGGCAGCGCTCAGGCGCGTCAGAGCGGTTTGCTGGTGCAGCTCGAGAACTACTACCGCAGCGAGATCCCCCGCGAGAAGCTCTTCGATCAGATCTCGTCGGGCACATACGTCACGGATGCCGAACTGTGGCGCGCGTGGCGCGATCAGCACGACAGCGCGCAGGCGAGCTACGTTTCGTTCCTTCCCACGCCGGATTCAGCGGCGGCGAAGGCGATTTCCGACAGCGACCTCCGCGCGTACTTCGACCAGCACAAGGCCGATTTCCAGGGCACTGCTCGGGCGAGCCTCACGGTGGTCATGATCCCGAAGACGATCACGGCGGCAGACACGGCGGCAGCGCGCGCCAAGGCCGCGGCGATTCGTGAAGAGATCGTGAAGGGCGCCAAGTTCGAAGACGTCGCCAAGCGTGAGTCGGCGGACAGCGTCTCCGGCCAGCAGGGCGGCGACCTCGGCAAGGGCGGTAAGAACCGCTTCGTGCCGGAGTTCGAGAAAGCCGCGTATGCGCTCAAGGTTGGCGAGCTCTCGCAGCCGCTGCTTACGCCATTCGGCTTCCACATCATTCGCGTCGACGAGCACAAGGGTGACACGCTCTCGCTCCGCCACATCCTGATTCCGATTCGCGCGGCTGATTCCACGACCGCTCGCGTTGACGCGGAAGCGGATACGCTGTCGCGTAGAGCCGCGAACAGCGATCAGGGCGCCAAGCTCGACACGGTTGCTCGCCGTTTCGGCCTGCCGACAATGCACGTGCAGGCATTCGAAGATCAGCCTGCGGTGCTGGCCGGTCGCGTCATTCCGAGCGTGAGTGCCTGGGCATTCGGCGGTGCCAAGGTTGGCGAGACCAGCGACCTGTACGACGACGAGAACGGCTACTACTTGGCTCGCCTCGACTCGTTGCACGGCGGCGGCGAACCGAAGTTCGACAACGTGAAGGAAGAGATTCGGACGCGCGTCGCGCTTCAGCGCGCCATCGAGAAGCTCGTTCCAGAGGCGCAGAAGCTTGCGACCGCTGCAGCGGGTAGCACGCTCGAGTCGGCAGCTCAGCAGGCGAATAAGAAGGTCGAGACGACGCCGATGTTCACGCGCTCGTCTCTCGTTCCGGGACTCGGCCAGTTCACCGAGCCCATCGGTGCTGCGTTCGCGCTTCCAGTTGGCGCGGTAAGCCAGCCGGTGAAGTCGGAGGATGGCGTGTACGTCCTTCGCCTCGACAAACGCGTGCTCGCTGACAGCGCGGAGTGGGTCAAGCAGAAGCCCGCACAGAAGGCGATGCGCATGCAGCAGCTCCGCCAGCAGCGCATCCAGATGTTCTTGCAGGACATTCGGAAGGCCGCCAAGGTCGACGATCGCCGCAAGGACATTCAGGCAGCCACGCGACGCGCTCAGACCTGAGCGCAGTCGCTGGGCACGGCTCCTAGAAACGACGAAGGGCGGACCAATTGGTCCGCCCTTTTCGTTTGCCCGTCCTCGTGGTTCGCGCGATGTGCAGCGTTAGATCAGGCGCTTCGGCTCGGGGCGAACTGCCTCTTCGTGCGCGGTGTTGACCGACGGATCGCCGGCGCCGAGGCGGTCGGACGAGCGCGAATCGCGAAGCGGCTCGCGAACTTCGCGATCGACGTCGCTGATGTTCTTCTTGAACTCGCGAATGCCCTTCCCGATGGATGCTCCGATCTCAGGTACGCGCCGGGCGCCAAAAAGCACCAGCACGATGACCAGGATCATCAACAGTTCGGTGAACCCGAGATTGCCGAAATTCATAACGACTCCTAGAAGAGCGAACGGGCGATGAGGTATGCGACGAGCACGCCTACAAGACTAAGCAAAGATACGTCGAGTGCTATCCCGAAAGAAAACTTGACGAGCCCCAGATCGACCGGCAATGGCCCGATCGAAGGTGTGACGCCGGCCGTGAGAAACTGTTTGGCCGCGCCTGCGGGAAAGAGGATGCGGGCCGCCTGTTGAATGACGGCTCCGACCACAAACCCGATGGCCAGGACCAGAGCGTGAAACCCCGGTCGGTGCTTGGATGATCCGCGAATTGCCATTTATGACCGTCGATCCATGACGTAAGCGATCGCGTCCGTCAGCGCCGACCGGACAGGAGACTCTGGGAGGACGTGGAGCGCCTGCTCTGCGTCGTGGGCGAACTGTTCGCCGCGCCGACGCGCGTAGTCGATTCCACCAGCTTCCGACACGATCCCGATGACCTCGGCAATAGCCTCGTCTTCGGGGTTTTCCGCAGCAAAAAGCTGGTCGATTCGACTGCGTGCTGCGGGTGTAACATGGGGCAGCGCGGCAATCAGCGGCAGCGTCACCTTGTGTTCTCGGAGATCCAGACCGCCTGGCTTTCCGGTTACCGACTCGTTCCCAGTATAATCGAGAATGTCGTCGGCGATCTGGAACGCCATGCCCAGGCGATCGCCGAAGTCGCGCAGCGGCTGCCGGAATTCAGGCGCACCACAGAGTGCACCACTCTCACAGGCGCCAGAAATGAGCGATGCAGTCTTGGCGCGGATCAGGTGGCAGTAGTCCTCTTCCGTGAACTCGAGCGTATCAACGGCCGCCAATTGGCGCATCTCGCCAATCGTGAGCTCGTTTGCCACGTCCGTCACGATGCGCATGATCTCGAGGTCGTTCATACGCACGAGCGCAGTGAGGGCACGGGAGTAGAGGAAATCTCCCATGATCACAGAGATCTGGTGGCTGAACAGCGAGTTCACTGTCGGAAGACCGCGGCGCAACACCGAATGGTCGACGGAGTCGTCGTGCACGAGCGTCGCGAGATGCATGAGTTCGACGACCGCGGCGAGCGTGACAACCCTCGACTCCGAGCGATCCGCAGCGCGGCTGCACAGCAGCGCCAGCGTCGGCCGAAACATCTTTCCGCGCATCTGCAGCAGATGACCGCTCACCTCGCGGATCAGCGGCAGATCGTCCGTGACGATGCGCTGCATCTCGACGACGACTGCTTCGAGCCCGTCGTGAACCGGAGCCTGGATCTCGCGCAACGCGTTCGTCGCGGGACTACGGGTGCGTGCGGCAACACCGCTCATTGGGCGACCCGTTCCAATTCGCTCAAACGGTCGGCAGTGTCGCGGAACTGAATGTCGAGAACAAACACGCGTTGATAGTAGGTCACGGCGTCGGTGGCGAGTCCTTGTGCTTCAGCAGAGCGGCCGAGGAGATACAGCACTCCCACCAACTGCTCCTCGGGCGCGCGCTCGTTCAGCGCGCGTGAAAGAATCGACGATGCAAGCTTGTACTGCGACTTCTCGAGGAAACACTGACCGAGCGCCTCGTACGTTGGCAGGCGGTTGGTCGGACTTCCCAGTGCCTTCTGGAACTCGGCAATGGCTTCGTCAAGGAGACCCATCTCCTTGAACGCGATTGCGAGATCATAATGGCTCTGATAGTCCTCGGGGTCGACGTTTTCGGCAACACCCTGCTTGAATTTACGCAGCATGTCGGCGAAATCGGCCTCTTCATCGCCAGTCGGCTCCTGCTCGTCCACCACCATGCGCGTGTCCCTCGGCACCGCATCGCCACGCAACCAATCGCCGAGGTTGACGAAGCTGTCACTCGACGCACCCGCTGGCTTCGATTCCGCGGGCGCAGCGTTGATCGACGAGCGTCGCTGCGTCGACGAACGACTGTCTGACGGCTCGGGAAGCGGCTCTGGTTCCGACGTGGACAGCGAGTCGAGCCCACCACGAGCGCGAACATCGTCCGGGGCGAGATCGAGCACGCGCTGATACACGGTGCGCGCCTTGTCTGCCTGATCCGACGCGAGGAGCGCGTCGGCGAGTGAGACGTATGCCTCGATGAGCCGCGCACGGTCGTTCGTGCGGAAGGCGTATTCGACGCGCTTCTGATGGTGCCGCACGACATCGGGTTCGAGTCGCGCAATCTCTTCAGCCAACGACGACGCGAGGTCGAGATCACCGAAACGCTCGGCTCCGTTCATCGCGACTTCGAGTTCCGCGAGTCCGTCATCGCGGTGGCCTGCCTCGAGCATCGCTTCCGCGAGTTCGCGTCGCAGCGACCAGTTATCGGGATCTCCATCCACGGACGCGTGCAGGATCTCGACGGAGCGCTCTGCCACCATCGTCGAACGGCGAGCAACCGACGGCGTGGGAACCGTCGCGTCTTCCTCCTCGAACGTGAGGCTCTCGGTGTTCAGGTCGACGGTCGATTCGTTGTCGAGCGACTCGGCCTCTACGCGATCCATCAGATCCGACATCATGCCGAGCGCCGGATCCTCGATCAGCTCGAGGTCGGCGGTCATCGGCAGGCCCTCGCGCGGCTTCGGAACGCTCGGAGTCGACCGCGGCGTGAGCTCAGGCAGTTCGAGGTCCATCAGCGGTAGGCCGTCGAGCGCGACGCGCGTGGTGTTCGGCGTTGGGCGCACTGGCGTCGCCGTGCGTCCCGGCGGCGTCGTTTGAATCGGCGGAGTTGTCAGCGACGATAGATCGAAGTCGATGGACGGCGCCTCGGCTTCGGCCACGGGCTCGTCGCCCGGCATGACGAACTCGAGATCCTCGTCGAAGGCAAGCGAGTCGTCGACTACAGAATCCTCATCGATCGTCGCCTCCGCGCTCGATAGCTCGATGAGATCGACGAACTCCGGCTCCTCGGTCACGATGTCGGAGGACATCGGCGTGAGCGATGCGAAAGTCGTTTCGACGACGTCCGTGGACATCGGCGTGAGACTTGGCAACGACTCTTCGACGATGTCGGTCGACATCGGCGTCGGCTGCAGTGGCACTGCGAACGACTCTTCGATAAACGCCGACGACACCGGTGTCGGTGGGACCGTGAGCTCGTCTTCGACCACTTCAGACGACAGCGGCGTCGGCTCGACGATCGGTTCGTCAACGATCGCAGTCGCAAGCGGCGTCGGAGCGCGAAGCGGCTCATCGAGCGAGAGCAACGCCAACGGCACTTCAACCGGCGCGTCCTCCTGCTCCGCTTCGGCCGGCTCCTCGTCCACCGTCGGCTCGATGATGAACAGCGACGACGTCGGCGTCGACTTCATCACGCCCAGCGACTCGTCGGCACTCATCACGTCGCTGAGCGGATCGTCGATGACGGGAGTCGACATGGGCGTACCGATGTCGATGTCGGCGCTGATGAGAGGAATCTCAACAACCGATTCGCCAATCACATCTTCGATCTCAGGCTCGATCTCGAGCGTGGGATCGAGCGCAGACTCCAACTGTACCGCGGCCTCTGGCGCGCGACCCACCGGCGCGGGAGGCGTGATCTGTCGCGCGTACGAGCCGCTCCCAGACGGCGTGTCCAGATCGATGAAAATCAGATCGCCGGAGGTCGTCTTGCGCCGGCCGCCGCCCGATGACCGTGGCTCGACCGATGGATCAATGGAGCGCATTCGGGCGGCCGTCGCTGTCGCCTCGGAGGTGCGCCCTTCGGAGTCGTACCGCTCGTGGAGCGTCTGGAGCTGCTCGATGGCCTCGCCCTTCCGATCGGCCTTGGTGAGCTGCTCGGCGAGCATGAGACGGATTTCGTCCTGGTCCGGACAAAGGTCCGCGAACTCTTTCAGCGCACGGAAGGCTTCGTCGACCTTGCCGGCCTTCTGCATTCGGTCGGCGTACTCGAGGAAATTGACCTTCGCGTCGTTCTTGAACCCCTTCTGCGCGCTGATCTTCCCGAGCTTGTAATACACGCTCGCCCGGCCGGGGGAATGCCGTAAGATCTTGTTACACAACGCGATAGCGTTGTTAAAGAACCCTGTTTCTCCGTACCGGTCGACGGCCTGTTCGTAGTAATCGACGGCGTCGGCGACGTTTCCCTGGCGGAGGAGCAGATCCCCAACGCGGTTGAAAAGCGCCACATCCAGCTCGCTCGCGTTCTGATCGAACGAATCGAGGAGCTTTATGTAGATGGCCAACGCCTTGTCGAATTGCTTCTTGAGCTCGAGTTCGGCGGCCTGCTTTTTCAGCTTTGCGACGTTGGACATCAGCGCCTGATATGGTCCGATCGAACCCGCGACGGCTGGGCCGAACCAGGAAAAGAGGGAGGGTTAAGTTATCGC
Organism: Leucogemmata humicola; assembly: GCF_055379415.1. Classification (NCBI taxonomy): domain Bacteria; kingdom Pseudomonadati; phylum Gemmatimonadota; class Gemmatimonadia; order Gemmatimonadales; family Gemmatimonadaceae; genus Leucogemmata; species Leucogemmata humicola. Next base: position 2,891,964 of record NZ_AP040875.1, on the reverse strand, counting down.
TAAGTCACTCGTGTGACAAGCTTTGCCTCGCACGTAGGTCGCTACACATCTGTTGTCACCGTACCAGTATGGCAGCTCCCGAACGTCACGAATGTCGAACAGAGCCAGGTCCGCGGAAAAGCCCGGGGCGATCTGTCCGACGCTATCGGACAGGGCCAACGCAGCCGCTCCGTTCACCGTGGCTCCTATCAAGACCTCAGCGACGCTCAGACGCAACTGACTGACTCCCAAAGCGAGGATCAGGGGCAGGTTGGGCGTGGGCGATGTGCCCGGATTGAAGTCGGTTGCCAGGGCGATTGGGACGCCGGCATCCACGAGCCGGCGGGCGGGGGCCTGCTTGCTCTTCCCGAGAAAGAGCATGGTCCCTGGGAGAAGCGTGGCCACGGTCGATCCCTGCCCCAGGGCAGCGATTCCGTCGTCCGAAATGGCCGCCAGGTGATCGGCGGAGGTAGCCCCGAGCGACGCCGCCAACTCCGCCCCGCCGCACGACGTGAGTTCGTCGGCGTGCAGCTTGATCAGCAAGCCAGCATCGCGAGCCGCGGTGAGAATCGCCCGGCTTTCCTGGACGCTGTATACGCCCGTTTCGCAGAACACGTCGGCGAAGCGCGCCAGCTTCCCAGCGGCGACCGCAGGAATCATCTCGTGAATGACGAGTCGCACGTACGCCTCACGCGACGCCGCCGACTCGCGATGCTCGAGCGGAATTTCGTGGGCGCCGAGGAAGGTGGGGACGATGCGCATTGGCAGCGCAGCGCCGAGCCGCGAGATCACGCGCAACGTCTTGAGTTCGTCGTCGAGTGACAGTCCGTAGCCCGACTTCACTTCGACGGTAGTCGTGCCGAACGCCGCGAGGCGGCGCAGTCGAGCGTGCGCGAGCTCGAACAGCGCGTCTTCCGAGCGCGTGCGAAGATCGCGCACCGACGAATGAATGCCACCTCCGCGCCGAGCGATCTCCATGTAATCGAGACCGGCGGCGCGCATCTCCTGCTCTTCGTACCGCGGACGACCAAACACGCCGTGCGTGTGCGAGTCGACGAGGCCAGGCATCAACACACGCTGCCCGCAGTCGATCTCGGTCGCCGCGGGAAACCGTTCGGCCAACGACTGTGCGGTGTCGATCGCAACGATCTTCCCGTCCTCGACGGCAACCGCGACGCCGGTGCGAATTCCGGCATCGCTCATCTCGGAGCCTCGTCGCGCGCGTGCCGGGCCGGCACAGGTCACGACCTGCGACGCATTGACGAACAGGAGCGGCGTCGGCGACATGGTCATGCCATCACGTCCCGGACGCGCGAGAGCCGGAGCGGAGCCTGCGCCTCTCCCCGGCATGCGTAATAGCACGCATTACAGTTCACAGGTTCGTATTGTTTGAACTCACGCCAGTGAAAATCCGTGGGGAAATCGGGGCATCGCTTCACGTGCCCAGTCGGATCGATGTGAATGGTTCGAATTCCCGACTGACAGGGTTCGCGCAATTCTCCTCGTACGTACCGCGGAATCTGCTCGAGATAGTAGTCCGAATTCGTGATGATGCCGCGGCGACGCTTCTTGAACGCCAGCAACTCACTGACCACTCCGTCGAGTTCGGCGAACGTTCGATCGTCGACGAGATAGTCGCGATTTCCGTTCTTCGCGTCGGTGTACACGCTGAAGTTCACGCCAACTCCAACCGACTCGGCATATCGCGCCAACGGGAGGATTTGATCGAGGTTGTCGTTCTTGATGACGGTGTTGAACCGAATGTTGTCGATTCCGCGCGCGCGCATTTCGGGAATCGCCGCGAGGATCTTCGCCGACAGACCAGGAATTCCGCGGGCCGCATCGTGACGCTCGTCGAGATAGTCGAGCGAGATGTTGAACTGATTGATCCCGGCGTCCCAGAGTGATAGCGCGCGCTCCGGCGTGAGCATAGCGCCGTGCGTAATGAGCGTGACGTACTTGAGACTGATCGCGTGATCGACCTCGGCGACCAGATCCTCGAGGTCGCGACGCAGCGTCGGCTCGCCACCGGTGAAGGTGACGAGCATTGGATTGAAGAACCGCGCGGCGTCGGCGTAGCTCTTGAGCTCCGTTGCGCGCTGTTCAGAGTCCGTCTTCCAGTAGTCGCAGAAGCCGCAACGGGCGTTACACCGTAGCGTCACTTCGAAGTGGACGAGCACAGGTCGACGACGCGCCGTCAGCCACGCGTACTTTCCGAGAAAGAGCGCGACGTGCCAGGGCTTGAAGCGCGAGGAGAGCAAAAGATCAGAGTTTAGGGTTTGTCCCGCGACATACGTCCCTCAACCGTCGACCTTCGACCCTGAATCCTGTCTCATCGGAATCTGAATTCCCTGCTCTTCTGCTGTGCGAATCGCACTGTCGTAACCGGCGTCGACGTGCCGAGCGACGCCGATGCCGGGGTCGTTGGTGAGAACGCGCTGGAGACGAACACGCATTTCCGGTGTGCCGTCGGCCACGATCACCTGGCCCGCGTGCAACGAATTGCCAATACCGACGCCGCCGCCGTGGTGGAATGAGACCCACGACGCGCCACTCGCCGTATTCAACAGCGCATTCAGAATCGGCCAATCAGCAATCGCATCGCTTCCGTCCTTCATCGCTTCCGTTTCTCGGAAAGGCGACGCAACGCTGCCGGTGTCGAGATGGTCGCGACCAATCACGATCGGCGCGGACAGCTCTCCGCTCGCGACGAGGTCGTTCAGGGCGACACCGAAGCGGGCGCGCTCGCCCTGACCGAGCCAGCAGATGCGCGCAGGCAAGCCTTGGAAATGAATACGCTCACGAGCCATCGTGATCCAACGATGCAGGTGCGCATCGTGTGGAAACAGCTCGAGGATCAGTTGGTCGGTTCGCGCGAGGTCTTTGGGATCGCCAGAGAGAGCAACCCAGCGGAATGGACCCTTGCCCTCGCAGAAAAGCGGACGGACGTATTCGGGCACGAAGCCGCGAATATCGAACGCGGCGCTCACGCCATTGTCGAGGGCGACAGTTCGGATGTTGTTGCCGTAGTCGAAGGTGACAGCACCACGATGCTGCATCGTAAGCATGGCTTCGACGTGCGATACGATCGATGCGTTGGCGCGGCGAATGTACTCTTTGGGATCGCTCGCCCGCAGCGCCCGCGCCGCGTCGAGCGAGAGGCCTGCGGGGATGTACCCGTTGAGCGTGTCGTGCGCGCTCGTCTGATCGGTGAGTACATCGGGCGTGACACGACGGCGCACCAATTCCGGCATGATATCGGCGACATTGCCAACGAGTCCCACTGACAGAGCGGCCCCCTTCACCGTCGCCTGTCGAATCCACGCGAGCGCTTCGTCGAGGCTGTGTGTCTTGCGATCGCAGTAGCCGGTCTCGAGTCGCTTGTCGATGCGCGACTCGTCGACATCGATGCCAAGGATCGCCGCGCCATTCATCGTCGCGGCCAACGGCTGTGCGCCGCCCATGCCGCCGAGTCCGGCGGTGAGAACGAAACGTCCAGCGAGGGTTCCGCCGAAGTGCGTGCGAGCAACGGCACCGAACGTCTCGTACGTCCCCTGCAAGATTCCCTGCGACCCGATGTAGATCCACGAACCCGCCGTCATCTGACCGTACATGATCAGACCGGCGCGCTCGAGCTCGCGGAAGTAATCCCAGTTCGCCCAGCGGCCAACGAGGTTGCTGTTTGCGAGCAACACACGCGGCGCAGATTCGTGCGTGCGAAACACGCCAACCGGCTTTCCGCTCTGAATGAGCAAAGTCTCGTCGTTCTCGAGTCGCCGCAACGATGCGACGATTGCATCGAACGCTTCCCAGTTGCGCGCGGCCTTGCCCGTTCCGCCATACACCACCAGATCATCGGGGCGCTCGGCGACATCGGGGTCGAGATTGTTCATCAACATTCGCAGCGCCGCTTCCTGCTGCCAGCCTTTGCACGACAGCGTCGAGCCACGCGGCGCGCGAACCACGCGCGGACCGTGCGTGTCCGACTCTGGTAGGTCCGTCAATGTCGAAGTGCTCATGAAGTACTCATCGGCGAAAAAGACAACTCATCATGTTGAATCGCGGCTGCGAGACGTTCGATATCGCCCGACAGCACGCGGTCTCGCTCCAGCGGCGCGACGAGCTTTCGCACGCCGGCGTGTGCGCGAGCCACCCCGCGCCCCGGTTTGAGCGGTGCGCGATAATCGATTCCCTGCGCGCCGCACATCAACTCGATTGCCAAGACGTAGCGCACGTTGCGCACGACGCGCCGCAGCTTCCACGCGGCGGCCATAGCCATTGGCACGACGTCTTCCTTGCTGCCGTCCGTCGGGATCGTATCGACGCTCGCTGGGTGCGACAGCACTTTGCACTCGCTCGCCAGCGACGCCGCCGTCACCTGCGCCATCATGAAGCCCGAGTTGACACCTGCATCGCGCGAAAGAAACGGCGGCAGGCCCTGATTGAGATCGGGATGCACGAGCCGGTCGATGCGCCGCTCGGAAATCGTGGCCAGGTTCGTCATCGCAATGGCGAGGAAGTCGAGCACCATCGCTACAGACTGGCCATGGAAATTCCCGCCGCTCAGGAGATCGCCTGTCTCGAACACGAGCGGATTGTCCGTCGCTGCGTTGAGCTCGCGACCAATGATACTTGCCGCAAAGTCCATCGCGTCGAGCACCGGACCGTGCACCTGCGGCATGCAGCGGAGCGCATACGCGTCTTGCACGCGAGGATCGTTTTCGCGGTGCGACTCGCGGATCTCGCTGTCGGCGAGCAGTTCACGGAGATACGCCGCCGACGCCGCCTGGCCGAGTTGGCCGCGCACGTCCTGAATACGCGGATCAAACGCGACCGGGGTTCCAAGCAACGCCTCGAGCGACATCGCGCCGGCGACGTGTGCGGCGCGCCAAAGCTGATGTGCGTCCTCGAGCGCCAACGACGCGATCGCCGTGTGCGCCTGCGTCCCGTTGATCAGCGTTAGCCCCTCCTTGGGGCCCAGTTCGATCGGGGCAAGGCCGGCTCTGCGAAGCATCTCCGTTGCCGCGCCCGATTCAGCGCCGCGCGTAAGCGTTCCCTCGCCGATCAGCGACAGCGCGAGATGCGCGAGCGGAGCAAGGTCGCCGCTGGCGCCGACGCTGCCCTGCTCCGGAACTGGCGGATACAACCCGGCGTTCAGCATCGACACGAGTAGCTGGGCCAGATCGAGCCGAGCGCCCGAGTGGCCTTTCGTGATGACGTTTGCCCGCAGGAGCATCATCGCCCGAACTTCGCGTTCCGGCAGGAGGTCGCCGACGCCCGCGGCGTGGCTGCGCACCAGATTGACCTGCAGTTCGGCGAGACGCTCGCGCGGAATGGCGATGTCGGAAAGCTTACCGAAGCCCGTCGTCACGCCGTAGACCGCCGCGTTCTGGTCGACGAGCCGCTGGACGATCCCGCGAGTCACGCCTGCGCGTCGGCCAGCCGTTTCGGCGAGTGTGACCGGCGTTCGGTCGCGAGCAACCGCTACGACCTCGTCCAGCGTCAGCGAATTACCGTCGAGAACTACTTCGTTGTGCATGGCGGAACTTCGACCAGGCCTCCCCACAATTCAAGGGATTGCCTGGTCACGTTCCGCACGATTTTCCCCTCTCACGCGCGAGGACCGCGGTTCAACTCGGCGTTGCCTGGAGCCGTCTGGTACGACCAGTCGAACACCACGTACTCCGACGTCCGGAATGCCACCCGGACCCCGGCGAAATGCACCCCGTCTGGCCTAACGATCCGGAAGACATAGGCGAACCCGGGCACGGCCTCGATCGTGACGCTACCAAAGCCCGTGGACGGCGCGCGATCGATCGACGTGAGGTCGCCGATGGGTTGCGTCGAGTAGAGCGCCATGGTGACACCGGCGCGCGCCGGTGTGAACCACAACGATCCGTCCTGGTGGCGCTCGATGACAAAGTCGAGATCGGTGCGCGCCGACGAGCCAACGACACCCAACTTCTTTGTGGCATCTTCCACAAAGAGAAAACCCGAGCTGTCGCGCCGCGCAGTCGTGGAATAGACGAAGGCATTTCGCGCGTCAGCCCGCGGCGTATCGAGGCGCGATTCGCTCCACTCGCTCTCGTGTCCGTCCCGACTGATTGCCGTCACGGCGAAGCAACGTGATGCGCCGTTCGCGAGATTGCCGGCGTAGAACGCGTCCGTCACCGTAGATCCTTCGACAACCCACGTGGCCGTGCACACGCCGCGCGTTCCATCGTATGCCGTCGAATAGACACGGTAGTAGTCGAACGTGCCATGCGCTGCGTCAACAGCATTGCCTCGCCACGCAAGCTGCACCGCGCCGTTGAGCGATATCGACGAGAGGCCGAGCGGCGCAGGCAGCCGCGAAGAAACAAGGTCGATGGTGACGATCGACGATTGCGCGAGCTCATCACCCTGCGCGTCGCGCGTCGCGACGTAGTACTGCGCCTCCGGAACGCCGGCATCGTGGAACGTTGGCGATGTCGTTGTTGCGCGGAGCTCCCACGCGCTTCCGGCTGACGTGCGGCCGTAGACATTGAATGAATTCGCCCGTCCCGTAGCGGGCACGTCCCAGCTGAGCAGGACGCCGAGCGGATTGGCCGGATCGCCGCTCGGGACAAGCTGGTAGGTCAAATTTGCGGGCGCGTCGGCGCTCACCGTAAGACCGGTGAGCTGTTCACACGCGACGAGCGACAGCGGCATTGCAAGGACCAGCAACTGACGAGACAATCTCATTGGTGCGCTCCTGGGTGGGGATGCGCACGCGCTTAACGCATTCCGCGCACCCAGCCGACCACAACACCTAAGTGATTGTGTCTCGCTCTCTTGCCGTTTTTAGAGATCTGGCGAGCGTCCCCGCTCGAGGACAGCGCGCTGACCCCTTCTTAGAACGGAGGCGCCCCGTTGCGAACTGTCGCCTTGTTGTAGTCGAACTTCAGATCCGGCTCGGCCTTGAGCGCAATCGTGAAGTTGAAGGCGAAGTTGCCGTTCGGCGACTGTGTGAAGCCAAAGATCGCGCGCCAATCATGCAGTTCGCGCTGGAGCGACACGATCTGGCTGGCAAACTCATGCCGCTGGATGTCGTACGTCGTCTGCCACTGCGTCGCCCACTTCTGCGTGAGGTTGAACGAAATGCTCGAGTTGAGCGACGTCGTGGGCGGAATCTTGTACAACTGACCGCCGGCGGTCTGCGTCAGCACGGGCGAGTCGATCGTGGGCTGCGTACCGATCTGCGCGATGCAGGCGTTGAACAGGAACGGGTTTCCGCCGGCGATGGTTTCGCACCGCTGGCGAGGGTCGAAGTTCACGACATTTGTTCCGACGGGCGGTCGCGGACTCGAATGACTGAATTGGAATTGCGCGCGCCAGCCCTGACTCGGCGGAATGATGAAACGGTCGCCGCCGCGCATCGTGCCGGCTACCGGTGTTGCCGCCACGATCGCCGACAGCGTGTCGTCGGAACGCGGACGCACCTGATCCGTGCCGGGTGTGGGCGACTTCTGCGCCTCTGGCACCGCTTTACCGAACAGTCGCGCGAAGACGGCGAGCGGGTTCTGTCCTTTGCCGATGTTGAACGAGGCAGAGACAGTGGTGAGATAAGGCTTGAACACCGCCGTATCGCTCAGCGGATTCCCCTGGAAGAGCGAATAACTGCTGGAGAAATCGAAGCCAGGCAGGAGTTCGGAGTTCAGTGAATAGCCCCATGTTTCGCTCGTGACGCCAGCCCACTTGGAGTGAACGCCCGGCGCGTGCGCACGCTCAAAATCGTAGTTGATCGGTGTCATCGTGATGCTGACCAACCGCAGGATTTCGCCCTTGGCATTCGCCGAGGTATCGGTCCTCGAGCGGACCTTTCCTTCGATGTTCTGCGTCAGCCCAAAATTGATCGCGTTCTGTCTCAGGTTGCCCAGGTAGCCAAACCGTGTGCGACCAAGCGCGAGCAAATACTCATCGCTCACGCTCGATGCGCCGGCGTAGTTGTAGCCGATCGACGGAGTGATCGAATGACGGAAGCGCTCGAAGGGACCGAAGCCGCGGAACAGTCCGAAAATGGTCGGTGACGCCGAGAGACCATAGGTCAGGCGTTTGCTTTGATGGACATACCGACCGTTGGTGCGCTCGCTGGCCACCCAGAACGGACCTGGATCGACGTTCTGCAAACTCACGCTCGGCGTGAGGTTGAATCTGTTTCGCGCCAACGACGGCAGTGTGAAGTCGGGCGTCCAATCGATGTCGGTTCGATACGTCGCGGCGAAGACCCGATTCTCGATGACCTGGCCGCTGTTGAGATCGTAGATCGCGACCTGCTGCGGGAAGTTGTTTCGCTGCTGATTGACGCGAAACGAGTTCTTGATGTCGCGACCGAAAATCTGGAGCGGCGTGTCGAACGACAGCGCGGATTGCGACGAGCCTCTTCCCTTTGCCGGCAGGCTGTCCGTCAGGCCAGTAACGGGATCCTGATGAAAGACCACTGAGCCGACGCCCGGCTGATCGATGTTGAAGACGTCGCTGCGGCTATAGCTCATTGTCGGCGTCCAGCTCAGCCACTGTCCGAGCGTGATCGGCGTCGTGGTGATGGACAGCGTTGGTAGCGTCTGGTCGACCTGTTCGCGACCAGGATACTGCTTGCGCGTGGCGCCGAGTGACAGCGAGGCCGGTCCGAATTTGTTCTGATAGCTCGCCTGCGACGCGATCGTCGCGAGCGCCGTGTACGGATTGAAGGTGTTCTGCCGCTGAAGCGTGGTGCTCGTGACGTAGTTCAGACTCGTGTTGAAGTGCGCATCATGCGAGAAGTCCTGCTGATGCGCCCAGCTGATCGCGAGATTCGTCGGCCCATTGGACTGCTGGGTGTAGCCAAGGCCGATCCGTCCGGCGAGGAATCGATCCAGCCACTTATACTCGAAGTCACCGTTGTAGCGCGTCCAGCCCGGATCGTTCAGCGTGGAGCCCGCGGAGCTGCGCCAATCGAGCCACGTTCCGAAGTCCATGTAATCGCTGAGCGCCCAGTAGTAGCCGACGTGATCGACATTACGACGGTACGTGGGACTGTTGCGCACGATGTCGCCGACGCCGAATTGCGGCGCGAGGATTCCGCTGTGACGACCGGAGCGCGTATCGCTGAAAATGAACGGAAGCCAGAGGACCGGAACGTCCTTGATATAGAGGACCGCCGGCCGCGCGACGATCGTGTTGTTGCCAGTACGCTTGGCTTCTCGGTACTCGAAGTGATAGTCTGGAATCGAGTCGTCGCAGCTGGTGATCGAGCCGCCACGCGCGTACAGCGTGGAGTTCTTGGCGTTCAGACTGTCGGCGACGACCTTGGCGACATTGACGTCGAGATACCACATCTCGCCATTGTTCACCGGGAAGCGCGCATTCGTCACGCTCACGGATCGCTCGGCGAGACTGTAGTCGCCGCGCCCGTGCCCAGTGATATCTGCCTGGCCGCTACCGGGCGAGCTGAAGACGTAGCGTCCGCCCGTCGTGACGCGGCGAGTCGCCTCGCTGTAGTAGATGCCGCTGTCGCTCACGACGATCTGTGAGTCGCGATCGACGATCGCCCGGCGCTTCTTTGCGGCGAGCAGGTCTAAGACCTTACTGTCCGCATTGAAGAAGGCGGTGTCGCCCTGATAGCGAGTGATCGTGTAGTCCTTCTTACTCAACAGCGATTGCGCGACCGAATCAGGCGTCGGCCACTTGATCGCGGTGCTGTCCGGTGTCGTATCGCGTTTCACCGGCTGCAGACCGGAGCTACGAACCGGTGGTCGGCCAGGAATGATCTGAGCCGCGGATGATTGGGCCATCACGACACCGACGAGGGTCGCGACGATCACCCGGCCGACGAGGGCGTTCACGCCAAGCCCTCCGCCTGCTCCTTTGCGGCCAGCGCCGCCCGGCGGCGTTGCTTGCCGCGGAAAATGATATACGCTCCGACCACGCTCAATTCGTACAAGGCGTAGAGCGGCACCGCGAGCGCAATGGTGGTCCACACCAGATCGCCCGGCGTCAAGAAAGCGCCAATGATGATGATGGCAACGATGGCGTGGCGACGGTATTTCGAAAGAAACTGCGGCGTCACGATGTTGAGCGCCGCGAGAGCGAGCACCACGATCGGCAACTCGAAGCTGATGCCGAAGGTCAGCACCATCGTAAAGAGAAATCCGAAATACTCTTCCGCGGTGATGAGCGGCTTCATCGATGCCGAACCGAAATCGAGCAGCCAGGGCAGCGCGAGCGGAACGACGACGAGATATGCCAGCGCGGCGCCCGCAATGAACAGGAGCATGCCGCTGAACAACACGCCAATGCCCACGCGCTTTTCATGCTTGTGCAGCGCGGGCGCGAGGAACAGCCAGAGTTGGTAGAGAATGACCGGCGCCGCGAGCACGAGGCCCACGGTCATCGACGTGTTCAGCGCGATGCTGAACTTGTCACTCGGGTGCGTGAAGTAGAGAACGTGTTCAGGGAGATAGGTGAGGATCGGCTTGGCCAGGATCCCCACCAGATCGAAATGCAACGTCACCCAAAACCCGATGCCGATTGCGACGAACACGGACCCCAGCGCATAGATGATGCGCCAGCGCAATTCCTCGAGATGGTCGAGGAAGGGCATCTCTCCCGACATTGGCTGCTGCTTTGACATTCAGCTCTGGGCTCCGCTACCGATCTTTATCCCGATCCCTCAGAAAATCCCGAGCGGTTCGCGCTTCGTCGGAATCGGGGTAGTCTCGCTGAACCCTATTCAGGGCCATGCGAGCTTCGGCCTTCTTGTTGGCGTCCCAGAGAAAAAGCCCATGCTTGTACAGCGCCGTCGCCGCCTCGGGACTCTTGGGATACTTGTTGAAAACGAGCTGATATACCGAGTCCGCAGCGGTTGTGTTCCGATCATTCGCGTAAGAAACCGCAATGTAGTACTGCGCCCGCGGCACTTCTGGCGCACTTGGCCACGCGCTGAGCAGCTGTTCAAAGGCAGTGCGAGCCGTGCCATTCGCGCCTTCGTCGAGCAACTGCCGGCCTGTGGTGAACAGCGTGCCAGCGCCAGGAACGCCAGAGGGTGCTCCGCCACCAGCCGCCGCGACCGGAGGCGCGGCGCCAGAATTCGACTGCTCCTTCAGGGCCTCGATCTGCGCACGCGTGTCCTGAACGTTTCGCGTCGTCTGTCCGAGGAGCGATTGCATCGAGACCATCTGGCGAGCCATGCTGTCGAATTCGCCAGTCGCCGTGGCCTGGAACGAATAGAAACGCGCCGCGAGCACGCGGAGCGAATCGTTCATTCGATCGATGTTGCCCGAGAGCGCAGCGATCTGTTGACGGCGCTGTTCATTCGCCCGGAGGATCGACGTGTCGACGATACCGAGCTGCGAGCGTGTCGCCCGCAGCTCATCCTGGAGAAGACGAATGTCGCTCTTCGAGGCGAGACAGCCCGTGGATGCGATCAGGATCGACGCGACGACCACCCGGGATTTCATGGCTTGCGCAGCGTCTGTCCACCGGCGGTGATCTCAAACTCGGCGCGACGATTCTGCAAGTACGCACCCTCGTTCGATCCCTGCGCGATGGGACGCTCCTCCCCGTAACTCACCGTTTCGATCCGCGTTTCCGGAATGCCATGCTGCACGAGATACGCCTTCACCGCGGCCGCGCGACGCTGACCGAGCGCGAGATTGTACTCGTCGGAGCCACGCTCGTCCGTGTGCCCTGCCACTCGAATCATGACGCCAGCATTGGCCTGGAGAATCGGCACCTTGGCATCGAGCAGCGCACGATCTTCGGCGCGCAGATCAGACTGATCGAACTCGAAATGCACCATGGCGAGCAGCGTCGTGCGTGCGTTCGCCGCCGCACTCGCGGCGTCACGCGCAGCTGCGGCTGCGGCGTCGTCTGCTGCCTTGCGGCGAGCAGCTTCATCGGCGGCAGCGCGGCGTGCGGCTTCCTCGGCCTGCGCGCGACGGATGCTATCGGCGTTCGGTCCTGCTGGCTGCGACTGTAACGCGGGTGCCGGCGCTGGAGCTGGAGCCTTGTGACAGGCAACCGTGGCCACAGAAAGCACCGCCATCGCCAGCACTGCGATCCGTCGAGTGTGCATGATGTGAGTTCTCCGAGGTGGGGGCAGGGGGAAGACGCGGGGGATTTCTATCTTTCAAATGACAACGTACGAATTGCGACTTACGGCGTGGTGAGTCGTGACGACCACGATGCGAGCTTGGAACCCGACGACTTCGTGAGCTGACGGAGCCGATTCGACTCCGTATCCAGAATCCACAGCTGTCGAACGCCCGTTCGGGTCGACGTAAAAACGATATGGCGTGAATCGGGCGCCCATGACGGCTGCTCGTTCTCGCCCTCACTGGTCAGATACTTTGGCGTACTGCCGCTCGCGCGGATCGTCCGGATCTGAAAGTGATCGTTCGTGCGTTCCTGATAGGCGATCTGTTTTCCGTCGGGCGACCAATCCGGATCCGAACGGTAGTTCTTCGTGCTGAAGTCGAAGTTCGTCAGAATCTCGACGTTCGATCCATCGGCGTCGGTAATATACAACTCGGGATGGTTTTGCTGGTCGCTGTTGAACACGTAGCGCGTGCCGGTCGGATTCGGCGTGGGCTGCGTATTCTCGGTTCCCCGCAACGACGTCATACGTCGCGGTTCCCCGCCGGCGATGCCGAGGCTGAACAAATCAGAGCCGTTGTCGCTTACCCGTGAAAACACAATCGTGTTGCCGTCAGGCGAGAACACGGGCGTGATGTACTGTGTGTTGCGCGGCGCGGTCGCCAAGGTGCGCGACCGTCCGGTAACGAGATCCATCAGGATCAGGCGCGATCCCACCGAGCCAAAGGTGTTGTAGACCAACGTCGAACCGTTGGGGCTCCACGCCGGCGAGAATCCGTTCTCTTCGGTCGGAACGGTGATTTCATTGGCGCCGTCGCTGTCGACGATGCGAATCGAGCCGCTGCGAAGGTAGGAAATTCGCGTCGCCGCGATGCCGCGCTGCCCAGTGATCCATCGCTCGACTTCATCAGAAGCGCGATGCACGCCGAGGCGCCAATCGCGGCTCAGCCCCGACGACGCGAGCGGCATTTCGCCGACGTTCATTACCTGTGACTTGCCGACGTCGTGCAACGCGACGTGAAGACCAGTCGCCACCGACGTGATCTGCACCACGGCGGCCGCACCAATACGCGCGAAGAGCGGATAGCTGAGTCCGCCACCTGCTTCCGTCCGAAGTGCGTTCGGATCGGCGCTGTCGATCGGAATGACAGTGAAGCGGTCGCTCCAATCCAGGTCGCGCTGAATGATCGTGCGAATGGAATCGCCAAACGCGCCAGAGACCGGGAGCACGACAACGGGAATCTTGCCCGACGCGTCATACGCGCCATTCAGCTTGATGCCACGAAACGTCGTGTCCTGCGCAGAAGCGACGGCCGGAACGACGGCAGCCACGAGAAGGGCGCAAACGCACGCGCGAAGAGAGCGGGTCATTTCGAAAGCGATGGGGAGAAGCGAAACGTCACGGGAAGAATGTCTTCGTGGAAACCAGGAGGCAGCGCGCCAAAGCCCTTGTCCTTCGATGCTGCTTCGACCGCGCCGTACGCCTGCATATCAAACGGATAGTTGCCCGACCTGGTCACAAACTTGATGCTCGTCGGATCGACCGTTCCATCGCGCTGAATGACAAAGCGAACTTCGGCGATGTACCGCGCGCTGGTCGAATGGAACTGCTTGAGAATCTGACTGACGACGTTGGCCGTGTAATACGGATACGGAAATTCGAGGCCGTTCGTATCGATGTTGGCAACGTCCGCTCCCTTCCCGCCCGTCGGACCGCCGCCAGCTGTTGCCTCTGGCGTCGTGGGCGCGGGCTTGGTCTCAGGCGGCTTCGGTGCTGCAGTCGCAGTCGCGGCCTTCTGCGTCGGGGCCGGCTTGGGCTTTATCGCCGGAACCTTTGGCTTTGGCGTGACCGTCTTCGTAATGGGCGGAGGCGTTGCCGCCGGAGGGGCTTCGGGCGCAGGCTGCACGACGCCGATCGCGCGCTCGCCCGCCGGCGCGGCGAACAATTGCACGCGATACACCGGTGGCGACGGTGGCGTCGCACCTGGACGCAACACCAGAAGCGCGGCGACAAGACCGCCGTGAAAGACGACCGACGCGACGACGCCGCCGGTCAACCGCGGTGCCTGCACCACGCTAATGAATCTCCTCCGGCTCAGTCACCCATCCGATATTGCTCACGCCGCTGGCAGCCATGACGGCCATCACCTGTGCGACGACCCCATAGGGGACGTCCTTGTCTGCCCTCAGATACACACCGTTGCGCGTCTTGTTCTTGGCCAGCGCCCGGAAAACCACCTTGAACTGCGCGACGCTGAACTTTTCGTCGCCGATCGAGACCATACCCAGCCGATTCACGGTCACCGTGAGGCCGTCTTTTGACTCGAGTGGCTTTGCGTCCGTCGCCGGGAGCGTGACGTCCACGCCGCCCTGCATCATGGGCGCCGTGATCATGAAGATCACGAGCAGCAGCAGCATGACGTCGATCAGGCTGACGACGTTTACGTCCGCATTCAACTCGAACCGATGGCGCCGCCGATGGCGAGCCATTCTAGATCCGCCCTTCGCGCACGAGCATCGCAATCAATGCCGTGCTGAAGCTCTCCATCTTTCCATCCAGACGGTTGAGGCGGCTCGCGAAGATGTTGTAACCAAAGGTGGCGGGAATCGCGACAGACAGCGCCGCTGCCGTGGCAATCAGTGCTTCAGCGACACCCGGCGCAACAGCAGACAGATTGCCGGATCCCTTCGTCGCGATTCCGAGAAACGCGTTGATGACGCCGAGCACCGTTCCGAGCAGCCCGATGAGCGGGCTCACCGATCCGATCGTGGCGAGCCATGGAAGGAAGCGACCAATGCGATCGCGCTCGTCCGATGCATCGCTATCGAGCACTAGGTGGAGAGTTTCGATTTGTGATCCGCTCAGCGTGGCCGACGGCGGCGCGTCGACGCCAATGCCCGACGGCGTCGATCGCTCGCGGATCTGCTGGCCAGCTACTCGCGCATCCGACACGAAGCGAATCCCCCGCATGAACAGTCGCGGCAGCGCACTGGGCGTCGCACGCTTGGCGAAGGCCAACGCCTCGTCGAGGTGCGTCGCGTGCTCGAAGTCCTTCTTGAACTTGTCCGCCGCGTTGAGCGCTTTCGAAAGCGAGCGCCACACGCCGAACATGATCGACCAGCTCAACAACGAGAGCAACGCGAGGATAACGAGCACGACTTGCGTCATCGTGCTCGCGCTCAGGATGAGATCGATTGGGCTCGAGGGGATCGCGCCCTGAGTGGCTTGGAGGACAGGCAGGATGAGAGGCACGAGAGGCGGGTTCAGGTTCGCGCCGTTTCGACGGCGGGCTTGTTCGCGCGTGCAGCGAACCAGCTGTACGTGTCAGCAAGTCCTTCAGCGAAAGACACTCGCGGCGACCATCCCAATACCGCGCGAGCCTTGTCTGTGGCAATGAACGAGTGAGCCTGTTCGCCAGGCCGTTTCGGGGCGAACTCGAGTGACGTGCGCGCGCCCGCCGCAGCAAGCAGCGTGTGCGCCAACTCGAGCACCGACTTCCCTTCTCCGGTTCCGACGTTGAACGAACGATCGTCGACCTGCCGCGGCGAATCGAGCTTGGTCGTCGCGGCGCGATAGGTGGCGTCGGCCACGTCGGAGACATGGACGTAGTCGCGCGTCTGTTCACCGTCGCCAAAGACCGTCAGCGGCCGACCTTCGATGATGCGACCGCAGAAAATCGCGACGACGCCAGCCTCGCCATGCGGATCCTGACGCGGACCATAGACGTTTGCGTAGCGCACGCTCGCGGCATCGAAGCCGTGAATGCGCGTGTAATACGAGAGATAGTATTCGACCGAGAGCTTCGCGACTGCGTAGGGCGAGTCAGGTTCCTTCGGAGTCGTTTCGTGGTTTGGCGGCGTAGAGAAATCGCCATAGATCGCGCCGCCGGTCGACGAGAACACGACCCGCGTGTTCGCCGCGCGCCCGCTCGCCCGCAACGCCTCGAGCACGTTCAAGCTTCCGAGGATGTTGACGCTCGCGTCGAACATCGGCTCGGCCACACTGCGCCGCACGTCCATCTGCGCGGCGAGATGCACGATCGCATCGAACGCGCCGTTGGTGATGATCGCTGCGCCTTCCTCGCTGCGGATGTCGACGACATTCAACGTCGCGCCTGCGGGCACATTCTCGCGCTTTCCGCTCGACAGATTGTCGATGATGTCGACCGCCCAGCCTTTCGACAGGAAGAGATCACAGACGTGTGATCCGACGAACCCGGCCCCGCCCGTCACGAGAACCCGCCGCGTCATTCATCTCCCCCGGAGTTGGTAAGCATTGGCTCGCGAGCCGATTCGTTCGCGTGATCCAAGCCAAACAGGTATCGCACCGTGTCGACGACGCCAAGCCCGCGGCCCTCGGCGGCGGCGGCCCGCAGTCGTACCGACGGCTCGTGCAAGAATTTGTTCATGAGTGTTCTGGAAAACTCCTCGACGAGCGCGCGATCCGCCGGCGCGAGGTGGTCGAGACGTCGCAACGCATCTGCGAGCTCACGGTTGCGCAGCGTTTCCATTCGCGCGCGCATCTCCTTGAGCACCGGCACCGCGGACAAGCCGCCGAGCCAATCCCAGAATCGATCGGTCTCGCCGGCGATCAGTTGCTCGGCCGTAGGCAACTCGGCGCGACGTCGCTCGAGATTGGCCGATACGACGGCCTGCAGATCGTCGAGGTTGTACAGGAAGACGTTTCCGAGTTCGCCAACTGACGGATCGACGTCGCGCGGCATGGCGATGTCGAGCACGCAGAGCGGACGGTCGCCACGAGCCGCGAGCGCCGGACGAACGTGCTCCGCGAAGACGATCGGCCGAGGCGCCGACGTAGAGCACACGAGCACGTCGACGTCAGCGAGGAGCGCCCACGATTCGTCGTAATGCATCGCGACCGCGCCGTACTTCGCCGCGAGTGCCGTTGCGCGCTCGAAGGTGCGATTCGCGACGATCGCCGCCCGCACGCCCTGATCCGTCAAACACTCCAGCGCGAGTTCAGCCATCTCTCCCGCGCCGAGCACCATGGCACGCTTGCCCGACAGCGATCCGAAGATCTGCTTCGCCAACTGCACCGACGCCGAGCTTACGGACGCGGCGCCGCGCGCAACGGCCGTCTCGTTGCGCACGCGCCCAGCGACGGAGAGCGACGACTGGAAGAGGCGATTGAGAATCGGCCCGGAGTGCGTGCGGCACGATTCCCACGCGTCGCGCACCTGTCCGTGAATCTGCGCTTCACCGAGCACCATCGAATCGAGACCGCTCGCGACGCGGAAGAGATGCGTCACGGCGTCGCGATCGCGGCGAACATACCCGTACGACGCGGCGTCGGCACCGAGGCGCTCCGAAAGCGCAGACCAGATCACCGACGCGGCGTCATTGGTCGACTCGACGAGATAGATCTCCGTGCGATTGCACGTCGAGAGAAGCACGGCTTCGCTCGCGTCGGTCGCGCTGCACAGCGCATCGAGCGCGTCGTCGGTCTCCGCTGTGCGATAGGCGATTCGCTCGCGCACATCCAGCGGCGCACCGCGATGATTCACGCCGACGACGATCACCGCCATGCGGCCATCCCGGCGTCGAATTCACCCGCCTCGACACGCTCGCAGAAGTTATCGCCGACGAGTGCATTGTTCGCCTCGATCCAGCGATCGCGTGCGCCGCGCTCGAGCAAACTCGAACGCAGCATTGTCAGGGCACCGACGGCCTCGCCGTAGCGCGTATCGACGATCTTCCCAACACGATCGCGAATGCGCGCCGCGGCAGTTGGGACACGATCAGCGGTGACCGCGACCGTCACTCCGCCGGCGCGATGTACGGCGGGAGTCGCACAGTTTCCCTGCTCTGGCGCAGTCACCACATTGACCAAACGGCCACGGGCGCGAGCCGCTGCGGCAATTCGCGCATTCGTCTCAGGGTCGTCGGTCGCGACAATGACGAGTAGTTCGTCGCCGAAATGTTGGTCGTCGAAGCGCGCTTCGATCACGTGCACCCGGCCACTCGCCAGTGCGATCTGACGAATCTCCGGCGAAACGTCCGGCGCAACGACGCGAACCTCCGCGCTAGCGGCAACTAGGCCGGCGACCTTTCGCGTCGCAACGCGTCCCGCGCCGACGACAAGCGCCGAGAGCGTCGCACCGTCGAGCATCAGCGGATACGCGCTCACAGGAATTTCCCCACGGTCGGATCGACGACGCGGAACGCGACGTACAACACGAGCACCGCCACGAACGCAGCACTCGAGTATTTCGCGGCGCGTTGCGCCTGCCAGCCGCGCGTCAGCCGTCCGAACGCCACGCAGCTCACGGCAAGCCACGCACCCGTGCCCCAAACGATCTGCGGCAGATTGAGTTCGTGGTACGCAAGCGAATACGTCGTCGCGAGCACGACACCGAGCGTGAGTCCGACCCAGCCCGCGATGGCGGCGAGGTGATTCACACGATCGAGCGTTGCGAGCGGCGGAAAGAATCGAAAGAGCGTGGTGAATCGGCGCGACCGCAGTTCGCGGCGCTGCAGCAAGTACATCGCGCCGGCTGCAGCCGCCGTCGCGAATGCCGCAATCCCGATGAAGCTCAGCGCGATGTGCGCGAACAGCCATGCGCCGCGCGCTCCTTCCTGCGATCGACCGGGCGCCAGGCCGATAATGTTGGCGCAGATTGTCGGAATTGCCGCGAGCGGAGCGGCAACCAGCGTCACGCTGACGTCGCGCGCCAGAAACTCAACGACGAAAAGCGTGGCGGCGAGGATGAGCCCAGCGAACGACAGCGATGGCCCCAGACCCGTGAGCGGAACGGCGCCAGCCGAAAGTCCGAACGCGACGAGAGCCACGATGTGCGCGGTGACGCCCCCGGCAAGCGCCGCGAGAACCCCCCGAACAGGAGCCTGAACGGGACGCGCAAAAGGCACCGCAGCTAATGCCGCGGCGCCTAGGTAAAACGAGATGGCGATGAACTGGGCGATCGCTATCATGGCGCTCGCCCAAATCTAGTGCTGGTACAGGAGTTACGGCATCGCCGGTCCTACAGCTTTTCGCGCTTAAGGCATCTTTGCGGCAACGCGGACGTTCGTTCCGTCCTCGATGCGCGGTTGTTCGTGCGCCGTGATGATCGCGGTGGCGCCGTACGGGGTCACGCGAAGCACCTGTGCGCGGCCGATGTACAGCTCCGGAATCGCGAGACCGTCATCGTCCAGCGGACGCTGACGCGGCTTGTATAGGTCGATCTGGTCGCCCGTCGAAATGCCGTCGCGACGCGAAATGTCGATGACGACGTAGTTCTGGAGGCTCGGGAGAACCGGCTCCTCCTTGATCCAGCGAATCCTTCCTGCAACACCGTTTGTGACCGGCAGCGGACCACCGCGGACAATCGCGGCGCTGCTGTCGTAGGCAATCAGCCGCTGATTCTGCAGGACTTCGCCGAACATCTTCACCACGCGACCAATGGCGGCTTCGCCGTTGCGCGGCGAACGCGTGATCTCGATCACGCCCGTGGGGATGACGATCTGCCCGAAGCCTTCGATGAGCGGTCCGAGGCGATACGACAAATAGAGTTGGCGTTCTGGCGCGACTGCACCGACAGGCGGTGCGACAACGACGCCGTCGTACAGATTCATGCGCGACTGATCCTTCGACCGAATGCCGGGAAGGTCGCGCGCCTGCATGATGTACCCAGAGCCGCGCGGTCCGCCGTCCTGATCGACCCACGGCGACGCGGCATATTCGCCGACACGAACCGCCGAATGCGCGGGTTCGAGTTGCTGTTCACGCGGCGCGGGCGCAGCAGCGGGCGCGGAAAACGCCGACGGCATTTCCATCGGTGCCGACTGCGCTTGGACCGGAACCGCGACAGGTTCTGGCGCCGCTACGGGCGGAGTCACGGCGACAACCTTGGCCGTGCGACCCAGCTTGAGCACTTCGCCAGGATAGATCCAGTGCGGATCCTGAACGACATCGGTATTCAGCCGATAGATGTCCGGCCAAAGGTATGGATCACCGAGATACAGTTTGGCGATATCCCACAACGTGTCGCCACGCTTCACCGTGTGGGACGCGGGGGTCGACCCAGCCTGCTCTTGAGCGAGCAGAGACTGAGGACGGGCCGCGCCGAGCGCGAATGCGGCAAGAGCGGCGCAGATCATCGGACCGCGTTGCCGGCTGCGGACATCCCGCACGAGCATAGCGTCAACTCCAGACGAGTTAGTAAATCCAAATGGCGGCAGACAGTGCCGACCTCAAGCGCTGGACGATCGTATTACGACGTTGGAAACGCCGGCCTCAATGAATGAACACGCTCTGTAAGGTGCGTCACAGTTCATTGATGACGGACGACAGTGTTCTCAGAGAAGAGCGAAAAAACTTGGCTACTTCGACAAAGGGCCCGGCGATGTTCGCCGGGCCCCTGTCGTTGCATCAGTCGCGCCGCGTTACGCGCCCGTGCACGCGTTAGGATCGTTCCAGTTGCGCACTGGATCGGCCGGCACGTTGGCGCTGTTCGTCTGACGCTCCGCCGTCGGATACAGCAGGCGGCCCGGAATGGCGACCGCTCCATTCCCCGGCACGAGCGCGGGATAGCAGCTGCGCTTGTAGTCGTTCCACGACTCGATGTTCTGGAAGAGCACGATGTACTTCTCGTTCATGATCTGCTCGAGCGTCACGGGACCCGTAACCGCCGTCAGCGTGATCGCGGTGTGCCACGGCGTCGTCGCCGCCCACGCCGCGCGCTCTTTGTTCAGCGTATCGAGCGCCGCTTGGAGGTTGCCGCCCTTGAACAATGCCTCGGCCTTGATGAGCAGATTCTCATTATACGTCACCAGCGGTTGCCCGTAGGCGTCGGTGAGTCGCTTGGCGCTGGCGTTGCCCATCGCCGTGGTCAACGACTGTCCCGGCGTGGCGCCAACGACCGTCGCGGCACCGGTCGCCTTCTGATACAGCTCCAACAGACGTGGATCGTTGGTGTTGGTCAACAGATTCACACCAAACGCGCCAGCGCGCATGTACGACGTGCGCTGACCGACGACTTGGAACTGATACCAGTCGTTCTGTTCACCGGCGGTGCTCGTCTGCACGGTCACGTAGTCACCCGCGTTCGACGAGATACCGAGGTTCGCCTCGGCCAGTGCCTTCGCGTAGCTGGACGCATCGCGTTCGGCCGTGTGCAAGTACAGACGGGCCTTCATGGTGTGCGCGAAAGCAATCCACTTTGCGCGATCGCCCTTGTACACCAGCTCCGCCGACGACGGACCAGCACCTGCACCAGCACCCAGCGCGGTGATCGCGTCGCTGAGCGCGTTCTGCAGACTGTCGTACACCGTCTTCTGCGGATCGTACGCCGGCGTGGGGAACGCGTCGGGCTGACCGGCCTGCGTGTACGGTGCGTCACCCCAGATGTCGGCCGAGACGCTGATGAGCCACGCCTTGAGAATGAGCGCGATGCCAAGCATCGTCTTGTCGCCGGAAGCGCGAGACGCGTCTTCGACCTTCTTGAGGTCGACGAGACCAGCGCCCGTGTATGGCGTCGTGAAATCGGCGCCACCGCTCGCGTCGAGCGAGTACTTGTCGATGACCTGATACTGATTGCCGACGCCAGCCATTTGCTGCATGAACATCGACGTCTCGCGAGCAAGATCGCCGTTCACGAACTGCCACAACTTTGCTTGCGTCGCGACGATGCGCTGCGTCGACGTCGCCGTCGTGGGGGCAGTCGGACTGGTGACGCACTCCGCGCATCCCAGATAGTCGCTGCAACTCGTGGCCGCGATCAACGCTGTCGCCGCGAGCGCCATTCCAATATTGCGATTCATATTAGACAATACTCCTTGGCGTCAGCGGTTCAGGCCGATCGAGATCACGAAGGATCGCGTCTGCGGCATGTTGAAGAAGTCATAGCCCTGCAAAAGTGCCGAGGCGCCGGCAAGGTTGGTCTCCGGATCGAGGCCGCTGTACTTGGTCCACGTGTGCAGGTTGCGGCCGGCAAGCCGAATGTCGACGCTGCTCAGGCCCATGCGACGCACGACAGAGTTGTCCATCGCGTATGCCACGGAGATCTCGCGCAGCTTCGTGTACCCGCCATCCTCGGCGAATTCTTCGACGATGTTCGAATTTGCCGTGCCGTTGCCCGTGTACCACGCTTCTCCGATCATCACCGGAATGCCAGCGCCCGGACCAGTGACGGGTCCCGGCAGTAGATCGGTGCCGAACACTTCGTTGACGTCGCGCTTCTCGGTGTCCTTGTGCGTGCCAAAGTTGTAGAGCGAGCCTTTGGTCGTGTTCATGATCTGGCCGCCCTGCTTGTGATCAACGAGCGCGGAAACCTGCCAACGCCCGAACGTCAGGTTGGAGTGAAGACCACCCGTCCACTTCGGATTCGGGTCGGCCACCTGACGAATGTTCGGATCCTTTACCGGGAAGCCCGACGCGTCGACGTACAGCGTGCCCGTCGCCTTTCCAGAACAGGCCGAGTCGAAGTCGTTGATCACGGCGTTCTTGTTGTCGCGCAGCGCTGATTGGATGCTCATGCCGCAGCGGGCAAAGCCAAGGCCGCGATATACGAAGCTTCCGCCGGCAACCGCCTGCGGAGACGCTTCGGCAAAGCTGCCGCCGCCTGCGCCGACGAAGAGCGCGCCCTGAAGGTCTTCGACCGTCGTCTGGTTCTGCGCCCACTGAACACCGACTTCCCACGTCACGCGTCGCGTCGTGATCGGGCGAAGGTTCAGCGTCGCTTCCCATCCCTTGCTGCGCAACGACGCTCCATTGAGCTGCTGAGCGCTGAAGCCCGACGTCGGCGGACGCGGCACGCTGAGAATGACGTCGACCGAGTGCGTGTTGTAGTACGTGAGGCCCGCGTCGGCCCGCTGATTGAAGAATCCGAAATCCATTCCGGCTTCGACTTCCTTCTGCCGTTCCGGCTTGAGATCGGGATTGCCGCGCGTTCCGGAGCTGAGCAGACCACCGAAGCCGCCTTGCGTCGCCTTGGTGACGTCACCGTAGCCGCTGCCGAAACTGCCGCTGCCGAGCGTCGTGTTCGTCGAGTAAACGCCAGGCTCCTTGCCGGTCTCTCCGTATGAGAGGCGCGCCTTTCCGTAGCTGAGAAGTCCACTCTGCGTCGTGTTGCCGAGTGCGTTCGTGAATGTCCACGCCGCGCTCGCCTTCGGATACCACGCGCGCGGATTGGCCTGACCGAACGTCGAGAAGCCGTCGTTACGAACGCCGGCGGTAAGGAAAAGCTGATTGAATAGATCGCTCGTCACCTGGCCGAAGTACGACTCGGTGTGAATCGTCGACAAGCCTTCAGTCGACGCCTGCGTGACAGTGTTGTTGATCGCGAACGGCTGCGGCGCGATCAAGTCGCTGCCGGTCACCGAGAGATCGCGAACGCGTCGGCTGTTGAGGTTCTGGCCGAGTGTGAGCGTGCCCGAGAAGCGGTCGCTGAATTCGTGCGACGCGGTGGCAACGAGGTTGTGGTCGAGCTGGAGACGTTCCGCCGTGGTACGCTGCACGCGTCCCTTGGGGAAATCGCTCGCGGTGAGCGCATACCCGGTCATCTGGGTGTCGCCGTAGTAATCGCCACCCAGCGAGTACGCGACCTTGAGCCAGAGCGCGGCTTGATAGTCGATGTTCATCGCTGCCGTCGTACGATCCGTGAGCTCCGTGTTCGGGTTGTTGTTCAACGCGAAGAGCGGATTGTCATACCCGCGCGACGTGAGCAGCGACGACGCGCCCGGATGCGGGAAGCGATACGAACGCTGAAGGCCCGTCGTGGAATCGAGGAACGGGAAGTTGTTGAAATCAGGCGGCGTACGAAGCGCGCCGAGCATGAGCCCCGACACCGCGCCACCGTTCAGTAGCGCAGCATTGCGCACGTCGACGAACGCAACGTTGCCGCCGAGCGTCAGATTGTTCGAGACTTTGTGCGACGCCTTGAGTCGAGCGTTGTTCTTCGTATAGAAGTTGTTGTTCCCGACGATCACGCCCGTCTGGTCCGTGCGACCTCCGGACGCGAAGAACTGGTTCTGGTCATCGCCGCCGGAAACCTGAAGCTGCGAGTCCATCGTGTGACCGGTCTGGAACAGCTCGCCGAAGTGATCGTACGTCGGGCCGGTGATCGCCGGGCCCCACGACGTCGACGTACCGGAGCAGTTCTCGGTGGTGCATGTGCCGGCGACACCCTTGGTTCCCTGCCCGTACTTCGTCTGCAGCGGGAAGCTCTTGGTGACGTCGTCGTTGGTCATGTTGGAGCGCAGCGAATAGCGCGTCTGACCGGGATGCCCACGTTTCGTGGTAATCAGGATGACTCCGTCCGACGCGCGCGCGCCGTAGATGGCCGCGGCCGCGGCGCCCTTGAGGATCTCGATCGACTCGACGTCAGAGGGATCGATGTCCGAGGCGCGGTTCGGCGTATTCGCGCCACTCAAGTTCGATCCGTTGATCGACGTCGAGTTGTCGATCGGAATGCCGTCGACGACGAACAGTGGCTGTGCGCTGCCCGACAGCGACTTGATGCCGCGAATACGGATGTACGACGACGCGCCCGGCGCACCGGAGCTAGACACGATCTGCACGTTCGGCGCTTTCGCCGCCAGCGCATTGACGATGTTCGACTCGTTGCTGTGCGAGATAGCTGCCGAGTCGACGGTGTTGATCACCGTTCCGAGTTTCTCGCGGGTCGTGGCGGTGCCCGCTCCCGTGATCACAACTTCGCCGAGTTGTAGCGGATTCGCGATCAGCGTGAAGTCCTGCGTGATCGCGCCTGCGTTGAGGGTGACTTGAGCAGTTCGCTCCTTGTAACCGATGATCCTGACGGAGAGCGTCACCGCCTGCCCGCGAATGCGAGTCGCGGGGACGTTCAACGAATACTCGCCGCTTTCGCGAACGATCGTACCGAGACCGAATTCGGGAATCGCCACCGTGGCGCCAGGCAGCGCGTTGCCCGCTTCGCCGCGGACATGACCTGTAATGGTGGCGTTTTGTTGTTGGGCGGAGACCACGGCCGGCGCGAGTGCAAGACAGCACGCGACGCCAACCGACCACAATGAAGGATGTTTCATGAGTCCTCGGCTCGGCGGATTTCCGCCGAGTTGCTGCGATGGGTGGACATGAAAGCGCTTCGGACGGGCCAACGTTACCCGTTCGTGACTCGAGTGGGAACCAGCGCGCGCTCGTTCTTTGTGATGACCCGGACAAGAGTAAGGAAAGTGAAATCGCCGGTCGCCGAGTCGAGGCGCGACAGTTCACGAATCAACGATCCGGCACACGGCTCGCACCTACGTCTTGACAAATCGACGGAGCCTGGCGAAAGCAGCCCATTCGGAACCGCCTTGCCGGATTGGTGAGAAACTAGTATTTACAAATGCTGATGTATCCCGCCGACGATGGCGCAGCCGATCATCGTTCAGGGGATGAGGTAGATGAAACCACACGTTGTTTGGATGTTGGCTGTCGCAGGCACCTTCGCCGGCGCGCTCGCGTGTAGCGATCCGACGATCCGTCTCCCCATGAGCGGGCCCCCGATGGACTCAACCGTCAATGCAGTGGCGGTGTCCCCGCAAACTGCGACCGTGAAAATCGGGGAGCGGCTTCAGCTCGCCGCGTCGGTCGACGCGGGAGCCGGTGTTACGCTGCGGACAGTTGCGTGGTCGTCGTCGAACGTCGCCATCGCCACGGTGAGCGACGCTGGATTAGTCACACCGGGAACACTCACCGGTGTGGTGACAATCACAGCCACCTCGAGGGCCGATACGAGCGTCAAAGGCACATCGGTCATCACGATCACCGCTCCGCCCGCATGAACCTCGCGTCCGTCGGTTCAAGCTGCGCGATTGCCCTACGCGAGATCACTCCGATCGCAGTGCGATCGCAGGGTCCACACGCGTTGCTCTACGCGCGGGGAGGTAGGCCGCTGCCAGCCCAACAAGGCCAAGAAGCAAACACGTTGCGCCGAGTGCAACCGGGTCTGCCGGCTGGACCTGAAAGAGGAGCCCGGCCAGAACCCGCGAACTCGCGAGTGCTCCAACGAGACCAAGCGCGCCGCCAACGCCGACGACCGCGAGCGCCCGCCGGAGCACATCGCGGCGAACCTGCTCCGGCCCTGCACCAAGGGCCATTCGCAGGCCGATCTCGCGCGTTTCCTCGCGCACGGTGAAGGCCATCACGCCATAGAGACCAATGGCCGCCAGCAGCAACGCGACGAGGGCAAAGGCGCCGAGAAGAAAACTGCTGAGTCGTGGCGCGGCCAGCTGCGTGCCCAGCAGATCATCAAACGAGTGCGCGTCCCAGATGGTGAGGCGCGGATCAACTTGCGCGAGTGCGCGTCGCAGCGACGGGAGCACCGTGGAGAAATCCCCGCTCGTGCGCACGGCCACTGTGGCCGTCCATCCTGGAAAGAACTGCTCCGACGGGATGTATATGGTCGGCGTCGCGACGCGCAGCGCGCGCAGGTGCGCGTCGCCGACCTCGCCCACCACCGTTCGCCAGACCACGTTGCTGCCCCTGAGCTGTCCCACACGCTTGCCGATCGGATTCTCTCCGGGCCATAGCTCCTCGGCGACCGCGTGACTCACAACGGTCACCGGCTGCGAGTGCTCGTTGTCAGAAGCGAGAAACGCGCGGCCGCGAAGCAGCGGAATCCCTAGGGTGCGAAAAAGCTCCGGGTCGCCAAGGTCGGCCGCGACCAGCGTCGCGGCTTCACTCGTCGACGCGCCTTCGCGAATGACGCCGGTGTTCCCGTGATCCGCGCCCAGGAACGGCGGCATATAGACGCTGCTGAGCGCCGTCACACCCGGCGTCGCGCGCAGGAGCGGCAGGACCCGCTTCCCGAGCGCGCCGACTTTACTGACGGAATCGTACGACGCGAGCGGATACGTCACGCTGAAGACAGACAGGTGGTCCGGGTCGAACCCGAGGTCGATCCGCTCGAGGCGCTCGAGGCTGTGAATCAGGAGCCCGGCGCTGGCGAGCGTGACAACGGCGAGCGCCGTTTGAACCGCGACGAGCGTTTGCTGAAGACGTCGTCTCTGCCGCGTGCGACCGCCGGCCCGCGTGTCGATGCGAAGTGGCGACGCCAGACTGCCACGCGCCACGGTGAGGCCCGGCGCGACACCGAAGACGAGTGTCGCGAGCAAAGAGATCACCGCCGCGGTCAGGATCGGTGCGCCCGCGAGCGAGATGTCGTCGATGCGCGGCAGTTGGGCAGGCGCGGCGGCAACGAGGGCGCGGAGCAGCGCCTCCGCAACGACGAATCCCGCCGCGCCGCCGAGGATCGCGATCACGACGCCTTCGGCGAGTAGCGACGACAGAATGTCCCCGAACGATGCGCCCACCGCGCGCCGGACAGCCAGCTCGTGGCTGCGGGTCGCGGCACGAAGGAGGAGCAGGTTTCCGACGTTGAGGCACGCGATCAGAAAGAGCAGCACCACTGCCGCCCCGAGAATTACGAGGATGGTGCTCGAGTTTCCGAGGACTTCTTCGGTGAGACCGACGGCGTCGACGTTGGTGACATGATACTTCCCAGTCATGTGCGCGCGCGCGAGAGCTTGCTCATATGCACGTTCGCGGAACGCCATCCATTCGGAGCGAGCTGCGCCCCGCGTCGCTCCGGGCGCCAGTCGTCCGATGGTGATGCCGGCGGTGGCCGGCGACGCGCGGGGGTCGCCTTCGTACGTATACCAGTTGTCGACGCCGGCCGGGAAGTCGAGGCCGGGAGGAGCGACACCGACGATCACGTAGTCCGCGAAGCGGTAATCCGGATCCCACGGGTCGCTGTTGTGTTTGCCCAGCACCGACGAATCCCCGCCGAATTTCTCCCGCCACGCGCGATAGCTGAGCACAACGGCGTGCTGGACGCCCTTGGCGTCGTCCGCCGACGTGATCAATCGCCCGAGGGCCGGCCGGGCCCCGAGCAGTTCGAAGAAGTTTCCGCTGACGGGGGCCGAGCGGAGAGAATAGGTGGCGTCGCCGATGATGTTCGGTGACGCAATCTGAAGCTCGCCGACGCCGGCCACGTCGCGCAGCGTCCTTGTTTCGCGGCGAAACGCCTTTCGGTCGTCGCTTGGCAGCCACAGCTCGTTCTTCCCAACGAAGGCGCGAAGAACGACGAGTTGCTGCTGATTCTGGACCGGGAGACGCTGGACGATCACCGTTCGAACGACGGTGGACATCGCGACCGCCATGCCGATACCGACGGCGAGGATCGCGGTCGTGGTGACGGCGATGCCCGGCGATCGCGCCAGGCTACGGAGCGCGATGCGCAGGTCACTGAGAACTCTGTCCATCGTGTCGCTCCATCGCGCGCGCCGGGCGCGCGCTCTGTCGTGGGTCTCCAGGTCTCGCGAAATCGCGTCGAGATCGCCAATCCGCTCGCGCGCCGCTCGCTCGGCGTCGGCACGCGAGAGACCGCGTGCCATGTACTCGCGAATGCGCTGGTCCAGGTGGAAACCGAGCTCGTCGTGCACGTCCGCTTCGATGTCTGGCCCCCAAAAGCGCAGATAGCGTCGCCAGGCTTTCATGTGCTCCTCACGCCAGCGACGGTGCGGCGCGCATGACCCGCGTCATCGCCTGTGAGAATCGGAGCCACGCCGCCGCTTCGTTCGCAAGGTGCGCCCGCCCGACGTTCGTCAGGGCATAGTAGCGCGCTCGCCGATTGTTGTCCGACAGCCCCCAGTCGGACGAGACGTATCCTTTGTCTTCTAGGCGGCGCAGGGCCGGATATAAAGAGCCTTCCTCGACGCGCAGCGCGTCATCGGTGGTCTGCTCGATCCACCGTGCGATCCCGTAGCCGTGCGCAGACTCGGCGAGAAGCGCCTTGAGAATGAGGATCTGAAGCGTGCCTTGCAGGAGATCGGAGGACCCGATCGGCATTTAATCTCCCTGTCACGTCTATGGGAGAGTTAGTCGCCGTCGCACCCCGTCGCAAGGCGGCGGCCGAAAGGCCTCGGCGCCCACCATCCGCCCCTCGGAAGGCTCAGGCTCGTCCGCAATACATACGCCGACGCCCCGCGTCCGTATGGAACGACCTTGCGTGCGGCGATGGCCCGCGCGATGAATGATATGCTGTGCGTCGCGACGATATTCACGCCAGGCAGCGTTCGCGCATCAGCTGGCCTGCGGCGGATCTGATTACCGATGCCGGGTACAACCGACAATGATTCCCTTTTTTGAACAGCCGGCCTGGCACCTGGGCCCACTGACCATCCACGCATTCGGACTGACGGTGGCAGTCGCGACATGGGTCGCTTCCACGTTGGCCGATCAGCGTTTCGAGCGCAAAGCGCTCGACGTTTCCCTTGGCCGGCGACTCGGCGGGTGGATGCTCGCCGGCGGCATTCTCGGCGCACATCTGTTCTCGGTGTTGCTGTATTTCCCGGACGAGCTGCGCGCCGACCCATGGCTCATTCTACGGGTATGGCAGGACGTCAGTTCGCTAGGCGGCATGCTTGGCGGGATCATCGGGGCGTTGTTGTTCTTCTCGATTCGCGCGCGCCGACTCGACTCCCACACCCGGCTTGCTTATCTCGACGCAATCGCATTCGTATTTCCATTCGGGCTGGCGATCGGTCGGTTCGGGTGCGCGCTCGCACACGATCATCCCGGCGTCGTGACGACCTTCCCACTAGCGATCAGCCTGAAGTCTGCCGCTGCGCAGTCGTACATCGCCCAGGTCTACGCCGCCGCTGGTCATGCTTTGCCTGCGGGGGCCGGCGTGATGGGCTTCCATGATCTCGGATTCTACGAGTTTTTGTTTCTGCTCCTGATCGTCGTTCCGGCCTTCATGTTCCTAGATCGACGACCACGAGCCTCGGGGTTCTTTCTCGCCGCGTTCGCGGGTTTGTATTTCCCCGTGCGTTTCATGCTGGATCTGCTCCGCGTATCGGACGCGCGGTATCTGCGCCTGACGCCGGCACAGTGGATCGCGTCGCTGATTCTCGCTGCGATGCCATTCATCACGCTGAATCGCCGCAAGCTGCAATTCGTAATCAGCGGCGCTGTGGTTCTCGCGACGGCGTGGGCATGTGCCGCAGGACCGCGCTGAGCACGCAGTCTCGGGAGCCGCGACGATTAGTCGTTGCGCAAGAAACGATACCGGCCAAAAAAGACGGGCGACAAATCCCGGAGGAAATGCCGCCCGTGAAGCTTACTGCATGAGATATCTGGGAACGACGATCCTATCTCACGTCTACAGACGCATGAGATAATGAGGACCTAGAACGGCAGATCGTCGTCCTCGTCCGCCAGCGCGCCCGGGAAATCCTCGAAGTCGTCCCCGCCCGCAGGCGACTTTGCCTTCGACGCCGCGGCCGGTGCGCGACGCGAACCACCGCCGTCGCTCTCGAAATCGCCGCCACCACCGCCCTTCCCTCCGCCGAGCATGATCATCTCGCGGACGTTGATCTCGGTGCTGTAGCGGGTCTGGTTCTCCTTGTCCTGCCACTGGCGATACTCGATGCGTCCTTCGACGTAGAGCTTGTCGCCCTTCTTCACATACTTCTCGACGATGTCAGCGAGCTTCGAGCTGTTCGTGTTCCACACGACGCAGCGATGCCACTCCGTCTTTTCCTGCTTTCCACCCTGTGCGTCGTTCCACGACCGGCTGGTGGCGAGAGAGAACGTGGCGACACGGTTACCACCCGTCGTCGAACGCACCTCAGGATCGTTCCCCAGATTTCCGATCAGCACGACTTTGTTCAAGCTACGGCTCACGAGCTCCTCCTGGCGAGAGATTGGGTACTCGCCGTTCACGGTATGATCCAGTCCTTGGTCGTGCGCAACCAAAGTATTGCGCATCAACCGGTTGTACTGCACCTCTCACAACTCACTTCACACATCCACCGACTTCAGCGTGCGCCGCAGCACGATGGCATCTTCAACCGGCCGACGATAATAGCCGCGCCGCCGGCCCATCTCCTCGAAGCCGCGCGACCGGTACAATCGACGCGCGCGTTCATTCGAGTCCCGCACTTCCAGATACACTTCGGTCGCCTTTCGCAGCACCGCTTCACGCAGCGCCGCATCGAGCAGCGAGCGACCAATGCCACAGCCCCAACCCGACGGAGCGACCGCGAGATTGGCGATCTGCCCCTCGTCGGCAACGAACCACGCGACAACATAACCCAGCACTTCACCGGCGTCACCGCGCGCCGCAACGAAGTAAATCGACGGATGCGCCAGCGCCTCGCGGAACGACTTTTCCGACCACGGATCGCTGAACGCTTCTCGTTCGATCGCGGCGATACCCGGTAGATCGTCCGCCGTGACGACCGCGATCGCTGGCCTCATCCGACCGGCAGCGGACGCCCGTGCGCTGACTCCCACTTCACCTGCGCTTCGGCGAGACGCCCGTACGCCGGCTCCCAGCTCCCGATGTCTGTCGGCCCGGTCGCGACAAGCATGCGCTCGAGCCGAGCGACGGCGCGGGCGAGCGGCGCTGCGACGATCGATCTGGGCGCCGCGACCGGTCCGATGATCGTTGCATCGAACTCCGCGGCGACTGACTCCAGATCCGCCGCCGGAACGAGACGAGCGCGTTCACGCTCGACGATCTCGCCGTCGTCCGCGACCTCATACAGGCCGACATAGAACTCCGCTCTAAGCGCGTCGATCGCCGCCAGATACCGACCCGGCGCCCGTTCGTCGCCACCGACGATCAGCGCCATCGACGAAATTGGATAGAGCGGACAGCCGACGCCGTTCGCCACGCCCTTCGCAATCGCACCGGCGATTCGCAGACTGGTGAAGCTTCCCGGCCCCGCTCCGCACACGACGCGCTCGACCGCCGTCACGTCGACTCCCGCTCGCGCTAGCGTTTCGGCCACCGCGGGCATCAGTCGTTCTTCTTCCGCACCCTTCATCGCCGTCGCCGACTCGGCGAGCAACGTCGTACCCGAAAGAACCGCGACGTTCCCGCCGTACGTCGACGCGTCCAGCGCCAACGTGATCATACGTGACCGCCCGCGTAGAGCAGCCGTCGCGATGGATCTGTGGGAAGGTGCTGCAGGTCGATCGGTACGTGGATGCGCGGAATTCGTCCAGCCGCGCGCTCTGGCCACTCGATGAGGACGAGCGCTTCCTCGGCCATGATTTCATCCCAAGCGAGATTCGTCAGCTCGTCGGGACGCTCGAGACGATACAGATCGAGATGAAACACTGGCGACTTCGAGCCGGCATACCGATGGACGAGGGCGAACGTCGGACTCGTGACGTCGTCCTTCACTCCATATCCGCGGCAGATCGCCTGCACCAGCGTCGTCTTTCCCGCGCCCAGCTCGCCGGCAATGGTGACGATCAGGGGCGGATTGCAGAGTTTACCAAGCCGCTCGCCCCACGCGACCAGTTCGTCGAGCGTGCACGCGAGTCGGCCGTGGTCCGCCAGCGGCGGAATGAGAGGATCGTGAGACACTTATCGTCCACCGCGCGATGAGCCGGCGACCTTTTTCGCGGCTGTGTCCTTCCGAGCTCTGACCTCGAATAGTTGATCGCGGAGCTGCGCGGCCAACTCGAAGTCCATCGCTGCGGCGGCTTCCTTCATTTGCTCTTCGAGCATTTTCTCGAGCGCCTGTGTTTCCATGATCGCGTAGCCACGCGCCGGCTCGGCGACCTTCTTCTTGTCTTCCTTCTCGGCACGTGCGTCGGCGACTCGCGTAATGAAGCGCACCTGATCGATGCTCTTGCTCACCGACATCGGCGTGACGTTGTGATCGACGTTGTACTGCGTCTGCACTGCGCGGCGTCGCGACGTCTCTTCCATACAGCGTTGCATCGAGCCGGTGATGCGATCTGCGTAAAAAATTGCCCGACCGTTCACGTGGCGCGCCGCACGACCCACCGTCTGGATGAGCGATCGGTCGCTGCGGAGGAAACCCTCCTGGTCCGCATCAAGAATGGCGACGAGTGACACTTCCGGAAGGTCGAGACCTTCACGGAGCAGGTTGATGCCGACCAACACGTCGAATTCGCCGAGCCGGAGGCCGCGGACGATTTCCATGCGCTCGATGGCGTCGATGTCGGAGTGCATGTATCGAACCCGTACACCGACCTGCTGCAGGTAGTCGGTGAGGTCTTCCGACATCCGCTTGGTCAGCGTCGTGACGAGCACTCGCTCGCCCTTTCGCTCGCGGACGCGGATCTCGTTGAGCAGATCGTCGACCTGGCCGCGGACCGGGCGAATCTCGATTTCCGGATCGATCAGACCCGTCGGGCGAATGATCTGCTCGACGACGACGCCCTCGGAGAGCCGAAGCTCGAGATCCGACGGAGTGGCGGACACGAAAACCGCCCGCGGCGTGAGCGATAGAAATTCGTCGAACATCAGCGGCCGGTTGTCGAGCGCACTCGGAAGCCGGAAGCCGTATTCGACGAGCGTCAGCTTGCGCGCGCGGTCGCCGTTGAACATGCCGCCGATCTGTGGAAGGCTGACATGCGATTCGTCGACCACGACGAGGAAGTCTTCGGGGAAGTAGTCGAACAGGCACGCCGGCCGCTCGCCTGACTCGCGCCCCGCGAGATGCCGAGAGTAGTTCTCGATGCCGGCGCACGTTCCGATCTCGAGCATCATCTCGATGTCGAAATTCGTGCGCGACTCCAGGCGCTGTGCCTCGAGCAGCTTCCCGGCGTTTCGCAATTCCGCCAGGCGATCCGTGAGCTCGGCCCGAATCAACTTTACCGCGCGCTCGAGCGTGGGCCGCTGGGTGACGAAGTGCTTCGCCGGATAGATCGCCGCGCGCTCGAGAGTGGCAATCGTCTCGCCGGTGAGCGCGTTGATCTTGGAGATCCGCTCGATCTCGTTGCCCCACATCTCGACGCGGACGCCCTGCTCCTCGTACGCCGGCAGAATTTCGACCGTATCGCCGCGCACGCGGAACGTACCTCGATCGAACGACACATCGTTGCGCCCGTACTGGATGCGCACGAGCGAACGGAGAATGTCGTCGCGATCGATCTTCTGACCGGTGAGCAATGTCACCATTTGCTCACGGTATGACACGGGGTCGCCAAGGCCGTAGATTGCCGACACCGTGGCGACGATGATGACGTCCTCGCGCTCCATCAGACTCGATGTGGCGCGAAGCCGGAGCCGATCGATATCCTCGTTGATCGACGCGTCCTTTTCGATGTACGTGTCGGTCGTGGGGACGTAGGCTTCCGGCTGGTAGTAGTCGTAGTACGAGATGAAGTACTCGACGGCGTTGTGCGGGAAGAAGCTCTTGAGCTCACCGTACAACTGCGCGGCGAGCGTCTTGTTGTGGGAGAGCACCAACGTCGGGCGGCCATGCTGCTTGATGACGTTCGCCATCGTCATCGTCTTTCCTGAACCCGTCACGCCAAGCAACGTCTGGAAGCGGTCGCCGCGCTCGAGACCAGCCGAGAGCTCCGCGATCGCTTTTGGCTGATCGCCGGCCGGCTGGAAGGGCGCTTGAAGATCGAATTCTGCGCGGTCCATAGGGTCGGAAGATAACACCTATCTCGGGATTTGTTCGGTCCCTCTTTCGGAGCACATTCTGACGACTGATCAGCCGGTGTCCAGGCCGGCCGCTATCGCCAGCCTGACAGTCTGGGCGCTTGTGGTTCTACTCCTCGCCATTCCGGCGCTCGTCGTCGCCGTCGAAGGCGCGATGCACTTCAACGGTCTGGCCCTCGACGGTCCCTTTCAGCTCTACAACGCCCTTCGCCGCATCCAGGCCGGGTATCGGCCGGGGGTGGAGTTCCAGTTCTTCCACGGTATGGGCGTTCCGTACGCCCACTATTGGTTATACCGCCTGTTGGGCGGAGGGTTCAACGGCGCCGAGCTGTCCCGGCAGCTTCTGGTCACCACGACGTACCCGGTCCTGTTCCTCGCCTTCTTCCGGACCTTCTCGCCGAATTGGCGACGGGCGCTCTGCATGACGGCCGCCACCCTCGCCGCATCGTGGGTGATCAACTTCGGTCCGATCATGTTCGCGGCGATCGGAATGTTGGGTCTGCGCTCCACACTGCCGACGCTCCTCCCCGTTGCGCTGTATCTCCCGCGCACCCGCGGTCATCGGATCGCGGCGACGGGAGCGCTGTTGGGCGCGGCGCTGCTGATGGGCACGGAACAAGGGATCGCTGCGGTCCTCGCCTACATCGGCGTGATGGCGGTGACGACCATTCGCGCGCGCAATCACGGCGAACGTCTGCGCGAGGCCGCGGCAACGATCGCGATCGCAATCGCCGTGATGTCGCTCTGGCTGCTCGCCGTCGGCGGTTTTGCCGGAATGCGCGGTGCACTGCAGTACAACTTCTCGACGGTTCCGAAAGACCAGTACTGGTACTTCGGTGTTCCGCCGAATCGCTTCATCTCGTCGTGGCCTGACTTCGCGAGGCTCTTCGCCGTTCCCCCCGTCGGCATCGGTGTCATCGCCACGCTCGGCGTGGCATTCGTCTACGTGCGTCGCATCTGGAACTTGGCGGATGCAGGAGAGAATGAATCGGCGCGGCGCGCAATCGCGCTCGCAGCACTGCCACTGTACGCATTGGTATCCTGTGGCTCTCTGCTCGGTGTGCGAGACCTACCGTACATCCAACCGCTCTGGCGGACGCTCGTCATTGTTGCTGTGCTCGAGCTCTCGCGCATCGCCGACGCGCGCGATGCTCGCACATCACGAGCGCCGCTATTCGGTGTGCCGCGTGCGCTGGCGCTCGCTAGCGCGCTGGCATCGCTCTGGGCGTTCTCTCGTGTCGGCACCGTGCGTGCAAATCTCGCGCTCGTCTCCCACGTGTTGCGCGACCATGTCGGAGCTGGCGTTGGACTTCGCCCCGAGGGCATTTGGCCACGCACGCTGGCCGAGGGTCAGGCGGTCATCGAGTCACACCGCGGCCCGCGTGGTGAGCTGCCTGTATTGTGGTCGACGTACGCTGGATGGATCGAGGCTCGGAACGGTCTATTCAACCCGTCATTCGACTACGTCATCCAATCACTCGGCCCCGACAACCGGCGGGCATACGTCGACAAGTTTCGCACCATCCGGCCAGCACTCGTGCAGACCGTGGCGCCGGGGTACACACTCTACGAGCCCTGGATCGAGAACAACAACTGGGCGTTCTACGACGAACTGCTCACCTGGTATGACGTCGTGGCGGCCACGCCGTGGTCGCTGTACTGGGAGCGACGTAGCACACCCGCGGCTCCGCCGGCATTGTTGTCGACCATTCCAGTTCCCTCGAAGGCGCCGTATATCGAGCTTCCGGCAGTGCCCGCGACGGGAGGAAACGCCGCGTCGGTGCTCGAGGTCGAAGTTGACTATGAGATCTCTAATCCGCTACACGTACTGCCGTTGATTGGCGCGAACCCGCGATACCTCATTGGTATCGGAGGCGCGCACAACCGCACGCCGGTCTCGCTCGCGCCATACGATCATCGCGCTCGCTTTCTTCTGTTCGTCTCGCCGGGACAACGTCCTTCCCTGCACTTCCAGACCTTCTCGCTGCTCCCGGGTGCGTCATTCACGCCGAGTGTCGTGAGGATCTACTCGCGGGACATCGATCAGCGGAATCAGGCATGGCTGATGTTGATGATCAAACAATCGGAGCCAAACACCGCCGGATGACTTCATCGACCGACTCCCCGCTCACGGCAACGCTGCCTGACCCGTTGAAGGCCCACGCATCGCCACAACATGGCGACCGTCGCCTGCTCTCTACGTTCGTCTGGGTCGTGCTCCTGCTGGTCTTTGCGCTGGCGGGCGTGCTCGTCGCCTTCGAGCGAGCGATGCACTTCGACGGATCGCCGATCGATGGACCGTTCCAGCTCTACAACGCATTGCGCAGGATTGCCGGCGGATTTCGCCCGGGCGTGGATTTCCAATTCTTCCACGGACTTGGAATTCCGTATCTCCACTACTGGCTTTTCCGACTCTTCGGAAATGGCCTGCGCGGGTCGCAACTGGCGCGCGAGCTCCTGACGACGGCGGCGTATCCGCTCGTCTTCTATCTGTTCTTTCGCGCCTTCGTCGGAGACGTGCGACGGGTACTCTGCCTCACCGCGGCGGCGCTCGCACTCTCGTTTGTGCTGAAGTTGTCGGTCGTCTTCTTCGCACTGAATGGAATGCTCGGGTTGCGTTCCGCGCTCCCAACCTTGCTTCCGGTCGCTGCATTTCTCGCGACCACGCGGCGGACGCGCACCGTCATCGTCGGGCTGACGCTCGGATTTGCCCTCTTCATCAGCACCGAGCAGGGACTCGCCGCCGTTCTCGCGTATATCGTGGTGTCCGGCATCGCGATCCTGCGGCGACCGAATCGCCTGGCCGAGTTGGGCGAATCGGCCGCGACGTTGGCCATTGGCGCCGTGACGCTGATCGTGTGCCTCGGCGCAGTCGGTGGAATCGCTGGAATGCGCGGAGCGTTGCGATACAACTTTCGAATCATTCCGCTCGATCAGTACTGGTATTTCGGCAGTCCTCCCAACGCGTTCATTCCGAGTTGGAGCGACGTGGTGCCGATGCTCATCGGTGCGCCGTTCATTGGCGCGGCGGTGCTGCTCTGCTCTATCGCGGTCGCGGTGTACATCCGACGGTTTTGGCTCGCACCGAGCGGCGACGCCGGACGGCGAGCTTTCGCGCTGGCACTACTCCCGGTTTATGGATTGCTGTCGTGCACGTCGCTGCTGGGCGTATTCACAGGAGCGTACTCGCAGCCGTGCTGGCGGGTTCTGGTTCTGATCGCGCTCCTCGAAGGCGCCCGTTTCGCCGAACGCCCGGTCAACCTGTTCGGCCAGCGCGACTGGCTCGGCGTCCCCTCGGTGATGGCCGCGGGCGCGCTCCTGCTCTCGGCACTCGCCCTCGTCCAGGCGCCGATCGTCGCAAACGCGTATACGTCGATCGCGCCGCACCTCGTCGAAGAGCACGTCGTGAATAGAGTGGGCTTCAGCATCGATGAGATGTGGGCGCAGACCTTACGCGACGGACAGCGAACGCTGGATGCCCATCGTGGACCGCGCGGGGAGCTTCCGACGTTATGGTCGACGTACGCCGGCTGGCTCGAGGCGCGGAACGGAATCTTTCACCCGACGTTCGACTACATCATTCACGCACTTGGGCCGGAGAATCGCCGCGACTATTACAACACGTTTCGCGCGACGCGCCCCGCGCTCGTACAAACCGTCTCGCCCGCGATCACGCAATATGAAGATTGGATCGAGAACAACAGTTGGCAGCTGTACGACGAGTTGCTTCGGTCGTACGTGATCACGTCGACGACGCCGTGGTCGTATTTCTGGGAGCGGCGGGCAACGCCGGCGCTAGAGCCCGTCGTGATTGGCACAATGGACGTCCCTGCGGGCACGTCGAGCGTTCCGCTCCCACCCGTTCCCGATAGCCTGCGCTCGCCGGTGACGCTGCTGTCAGTCGAAGTGACGTACGAAACGCGCAACCCATTGCACTGGCTTCCGATTCTTGGTGCCGTGCCGCGATATCTGATTGGTATCGACGGAGCGATTCGCGAACTACCGATCTCGCTCGCGCCGTACGATCAGCAGAAGACATTCCCGATCTTCGTCGATCCAAGCCGCACACCGACGTTGGTCTTCCGAACGTTCTCGCTGCTGCCTGGCGCGTCATTCACGGTTCGACGGCTTCGCGTTTCAGTCGTGCGCGTCGATCCACGCAATGCACAGTGGTTGAACGCAGTCGCGCACTGATCGAGCTAGTCGCGTTTCGCCGCTGCCAGTCTTGGCCGGCGAGGGTCCGTTCCGGGAATCGAGTCGACGCGTCCGCTCACGGCATCATAGACATCGGCAAAGCGCCAGACATAGATCGATTCGCCGGCGTCGAGCGCGACGCGCAGATAAATGCCCTGGCATGCTCCGCGCGCCGCGACGATCCGGCGCAGCGAATCGAGGCCAGGAATGGACTCGTAGGCATTCGCGCCTAGCGTCAGGTCCACCCAGCCTCGCGTGATGTTGTTCGTTGCGTACACGGCGCAAGGACGCGCCGCGGCACGAACGTGAGCGAGCAGATTGGCGTTGCTCTCCAGCGGCGGAATGACGCCGGAGAGTCGCTTCGCCGCGGGATACGAGACGATGAAGACGAGAACGGCGGCCCAGACAAAGAGCGCGCGATCGCGCAACGTCGACGTCAGGAGCGCGCTGAAAAGCGTCAGCAACAAGATGACCAGAACGAGCGCCTTGAGCCGATCGAACGAATAGATGGTCGCGTGCTCCATCAGCACGACGTTCTCGACCAGCGGTATCGACGCGACGATCAGCAACCGACTGGCCCAGACCGGGAGCGTTTGGCGAATGCGCAAGACATAGAGTACCGCGACTCCCGCGCAGAGGGCGAGAAGCAGGCCGAACGACTCGACGTACCCGCGCGCGAGCGATATAAAAGATCCGTGAACGACCGAGCGGGCACCCGCGCGTTCTCGTAGCGCGAGAAGCAGCGGCTCGAGTCCAACCACCGACGCAAACTGCAATACCAACACGAGCGCAGCCGCGGCGCTGGCCATCGCCACTCCCAGCGCGAGCCGACGCGACTCGGAACTCCGGCGCCACCAAAGGACCGCCGCGATCGCGCCGCTGGTCAAGTAGCCGGTCCACTCGATGGCTGGCGCCACGAACCCGAGCGCGAGCAATACGATGCAGTCCACGCGGCGAGGATGAGCGCTCTCGTCGAGCGAGCGAAACACGCGCGCGATCGCAACGAGTTGAGCAAGCCACGCGACCTGAAACAGCGAGTGGTGCCAGTAGACGAGGCCGTGCGAATACGCCGCCTCGAAGGTGAACAGGTACGTGAGCGCGCCAAGCAGAATCACGAAGCGCTGTACGACTTCTTCAATCCCCGCCCGCGCCAGCACCTCAGCGAGGAACAGCCCGAGCAAGAGCGTCGCGACGAGATGAATACCGAAATTGAAAATCATGAGGTGCGCGACCGTGGGCGCCAGGTGCGTCACCTTGAAGAACGCCCACGGCGCGATGAAGCCGAGTGGCGGGAAGGACGTGTAGTAGTAGATGCCGTTCGGTGCGCGAACCGAGGCTCCGAATGGAATCTCCCGATCGAACGGCCTGCCGAGCGTGACGATGGGGAGCATGTGATGCACCGAGACCGGCGTGCGATTCAATGCTTCGACGGTCAGCAACACATGGTACGATGCGCTGACGTTGGTCGGCACGAGACGGTCGTCATACCGGTACCACCGAACCGCCGCCGATGCCGCCCAGAGGAGCAGGATCGGAAGGACGAAGCGACGGAAGCTGACCGGTAACGTGGCGCGCGAGGGCATCGCCTGTTAGACGACTCACGCGCCGGGCAGTCTCGCTAGGTATCCGTCGTGAGGCGCTCTCGACGGGCGACGTCTGTAACGCCCTTCACTCGGCGCGTCGCCCGAATGATCTTCTCGAGGTGTACGAGGTTTTCCACCTCGACGAGCATCGACCCGTTGGTGCGGCCATCGGTACTCCGCAAATCCATGCTCTTGATGTCTGTGCCCGTTGAACTGACCGCGGTCGCAACGTCCGCGTAGAGTCCCCGGCGGTCGTTCGCTTCCACGGCGAGACGCACGAGGAAACGCTCACCCTGCGCTTCCTGCCAATCGATCTCGAGGCGACGCTCTGGTTCGTGTGCGAGCAGCAGCAAATTCGGACAATCCGCTCGGTGAATGCTCACACCGCGTCCACGCGTCACGTAACCGACGACCGGATCGCCCGGAACCGGTTGACAGCACTGCGCGTACCGCACCATGAGCCCATCGACGCCCTGAATGCGAACGCCCTTGGACGTGCGCGTGACGCGATCGACGAAACGCTCGAAGACGTTCGGCTTGGGTAGCTCACCCGTTTCGGCATCGGGGAAAAGATGCTTGAGCGCGAGCGTGACGTTGACATCGCCCTGACCGATCGACGCAAGTAGATGCGTGGCGTCGGTGAGACTGAGCTCACGCGCCGCGGCATCGAGACGATCGTCGTCCGGCTTCGCGAGTTTCCGACGCTTGATCTCACGATCGAGCATCTCTTGGCCCAGCTTCTCGGCTGACGTCTGCGCTTCGCGCTTGAGAACCTGACGAATCTTGTGGCGCGCACGACCAGTGCGAACGTGCGCCAGCCAGTCGCGCGTCGGCTTGGCCGACGTCGCCGTGATGATTTCGACAGTTTCTGAATTGCGGAGCGATCGCGACAGCGGCGCGATGCGTCCGTTGACTCGAGCCCCCTGACAGTGCAATCCGATTTCGGTGTGCACGGCGAACGCGAAGTCGAGCGGCGTCGCGCCCTTGGGGAGCTGGATGACGTCGCCGGTCGGCGTGAAGACGAAGATCTCGTCCTGATACAGGTCGAGTTTGAGGAATTCGAGAAACTCGTCTGGCGTCTTGGCGTCCATCTGGAGCTCGAGCACCTGACGGAACCACGACAGGTGTCGATCGAGCTCGTCGCTCTTCGCGTCTTCTTTGTACCGCCAGTGCGCGGCAACACCAAAATCCGCGGTGCGATGCATGTCGCGCGTGCGGATCTGCACTTCGTACAGCTGTCGTCCTGGACCAAACACCGTCGTGTGCAACGATTGGTAGCCGTTCGACTTCGGCTGCGCGATGTAGTCCTTGATGCGCTCCTGTACCGGCGTCCATCCGTCGTGGATGACGCCGAGGGCGTGATAGCAATCGGGAACGGTATTGACGAGCACGCGAATGGCGAGGAGATCGTAAATCTCCTCGTATGGCTTTTCGCGCTGCTTCATCTTCTTGTAGATCGACCACAGGTGCTTCGGTCGACCAGACACGTCGACACCACGAATGCCCGCCGACGCGAGGCGCGTGTTGAGCGGATCGGCCAGCTGTTTGATCAACGCTTCGCGTTCGACGCGCTTCTGCGCGACTTTCTTGGCGAGCGATTTATACTCTTCTGTTTCGATATGTTTGAACGCCAGGTCTTCGAGCTCCCACCGAAGCTTGGCCATACCAAAGCGGTGCGCG
Source organism: Leucogemmata humicola (assembly GCF_055379415.1). NCBI lineage: Bacteria > Pseudomonadati > Gemmatimonadota > Gemmatimonadia > Gemmatimonadales > Gemmatimonadaceae > Leucogemmata > Leucogemmata humicola. The sequence continues at coordinate 2,850,011 of NZ_AP040875.1, read as the reverse complement.
AGCGGCGCGTAGAGATCGCGCGTCTCTTGGGCGATTCTCTTTCGCTTTTCGGGCGGAAGCCAATCGAGCGTACGCATGTTGTGGAGCCGGTCGGCCAGCTTCACGATGATCACGCGCAGATCCTTTGCGATCGAAAGGAGGAGCTTGCGATAGCTCTCGACCTGGCGCTCCTGCGTCGAGCCGCCGGCCGGCAACTTGGCGATCTTCGTCAGACCGTCGACGATCGCCGCGATCTCCTTCCCGAATTCCGCTTCGACGTCGGCAAGCGTGAGGTGCGTGTCCTCGATGACGTCGTGGAGCAACCCGCTCGCGACAGTGATCGAGTCGAGCTGCAGGTCGGCGAGAATCTTTGCGACTTCGACCGAGTGCGTGATGTACGGGTCGCCGGAATTACGGACCTGACCCCTGTGTGCCGCCTCGCCATAGCGATAGGCACGCAGGAGCAGTTCGCGGTCGAGCTTGTCGTGCAATGGAAGCTCGTCCTCGCGCCACCCTGGCATCACTTCACGCACTACCGACGCCGTCGTCACAATAGCCCCGCCTCCGCGAAACTCGTGTACCGTCCCCGTCCAATGATCACATGGTCGTGCACCGGAATGTCGAGCAATCGTCCGGCAGCGACGAGCTGCTCCGTCACCGCCCGGTCGTCCATCGACGGCGCCGGATCGCCGCTCGGGTGATTGTGCACCAACACCACCGCTGCCGCCCGCTCGGCGATGGCTTCCCGAAACACTTCACGCGGGTGTACGAGAGACGAGTTCAGAATCCCGCGTGTCACCGTGATGTCCCGCTCGAGCCGGTGCTGCGCGTCGAGCACCGCGACGTGGAACTCCTCCACCGGCAGGTCCTCCATGCGAGGCGCGAAGTACTCGACCACGTCCCTGGGCGAGCGAATCGGCGTCCCGTCCTGGCGACCTTCGGCCGCCATCCGGCGGCCAAGTTCCAACGACGCGTGTATCATGACCGCACGGGCCGTTCCCACACCGGGTACGGCGGTGAGCGCGGCCACGGGTTGGCGAGCAATCCAACGGAGCGCCCCGCCCGCTTCGGCGAGAACTGCCTGACCGACCTGAACCGCAGTTCGGCCCGACCCTCCTGACCCGAGCAGGATGGCGAGCAGCTCCGCACTGCTCAATACACCAGCACCGAGGTCAATGAGCCGCTCTCGCGGCCGCTCGGAACGGGGCAACTCTCGAATAGTTAACGCCCTTGGCGGGGCTTGACCAGACATGCAGGACCTCGTGGAGGCGGTGTCCGGCCATTCTTCACTCACCGAGTCAGCCGAGCGTCATCAAAACAGTGTGGCAGCTATCTGTTCGCCATCACGCTTGCTGGCGACGCCCAGCCTCCGCGATCGCTTTGAGCATTCCCTCGAACATCAGGGCGTGCACGGGATAGAGGGCATACCAATACAGCAATCCGAAAAGGCCGACTGGGTCGAAGGTGGCCGTCTGCCGGAGAACCACGGGTCCGTTCCCTGTTACTTCGAACTGCAGCCACGCGCGCCCCGGCAGCCGCATTTCGGCGTGTAGGCGCAGCAGCCGATTCGGCTCTATGGCTTCGACGCGCCAAAAATCGAGCGAGTCGCCCGGATGGAGCTGTTCGGGATGCCGGCGTCCGCGTCGGAGGCCGACACCGCCGGCAATGAGATCGGCCAGGCCGCGGACCCGCCAAAGCGCATTCGCGTAGTACCAGCCGGTCGTTCCGCCAATCCGCGCGACCGGAGCAAACGCCTCCGCTGCGCTGACGTCGAGCTGCATCGCGCGTGAATCGACGCGACGAACGCCAAACCGGACGCCGTGCCAACTTCTCGCCGGCGCGCCCGACGACAGCGGATCCGACCAATGCGTCTCAGCGAACTCGCGGTCCTCGTTGGCCAGCGCGCGCCGAATGGCGTCGCGGAATCCCCTCGGCTTGATCTGCGGAAAGAGAGCGCGCGAACGGTTGCCAGTTACGACGGTGTCGTTTCGCACGCTCTCGAGAAGGCGGCGACCAACTCTCGCATGCAGCGGCGTAACGAGTGCGAGCCACAACCCGGAAAGGTGTGGACTCAGTAGCGGTACACGAATCATCACGCGATGCAAACCTCTTTGCGCCGCGTACTCGCGGAGCAGATCGAGATACGACGCGCGGTCGGCACCGCCGATCTCCACCGACTCGCTCGCATGAATCGGAGCATCGACCGCGGCAACGAGATATGCGATCACATCTTCGATTGCGATCGGTTGCGCTTTGCTGTGGACCCATCGTGGCGCGACCATCACCGGCAATCGTTCAACGAGCGCACGAATCATCTCGAACGACAGACTTCCCGAGCCGAGAATGATCGACGCGCGAAATTCGAGTGTCTCGACGCGACTATCGCGCAGAATCTTGCCGACGGCCTGACGAGTCGCGAGATGAGGAGATAGTTGCGGCGCGTCTCCTAGACCGCCTAGGTAAACGATGCGTCGAACACCGGCTCGCTCCGCCGCGCGGGCGAAGTTCTCCGCGGCTTCTGTTTCCTCGCGCCACAGGTCGCCGCCGGAGCCCAGGGCGTGCACGAGGTAGAACGCGGTGTCGACGCCGATCAGCGCGGACGCGACGGATGCTGGCTCCAAGAGATCGCCCGCGACGATCTCGACGTTGGGCGAGAGTCGCTTGACAGCTTGCTCCGGCCGGCGAACGAGGCACCGCACCCGGTAGCCACGCGACAGCAGTGGCGGCACGAGGCGCCCACCGACGTACCCGGTCGCGCCCGTCACGAGCACCAAACGACTCATCGCCTCACAACGCAAAGGGGCGCGACTCTCGTCGCGCCCCTTGTGCTCGTACCTAGGCGTGCCGGACTAGAGCGTCGCTCCGTGACACTTCTTGAACTTCTTCCCCGATCCGCAGGGGCACGGGTCGTTCCGTCCGACTGTCGACCAATCGATGTTCGCCGGTGGGTTCGCCGCGTTGCTGATAGAACGCGTCCGCCCTGCCCCGACGATCACCGGATCCTTCTTCGCCGTTACCGCCTGCTCCTGTGGCTGCTCCGACGGTCCGATGTCTACTGCGGTGTCGATCGGTTCGGGCGTACGCGTCAGGTCCTCTGACGGAACGTCTTCGAGGATGCCGAGGGCGTTGTACCGCTTCTTCGGCGTCTCGAGTCGAACCGGCTCGGGCGCGGCTGGTTGTTCGAACACCAACTGCACCTTGAGGAAACGCTCACTGAAGGTGTTGTAGATGTCGTTCATGAGGTCCACGAACATCGTGTACGCTTCCTGCTTGTACTCGATGAGCGGATCCTTTTGTCCCCACGACCGATAGTGAATCGCGTTGCGCAGCTGATCGAGATCGTAGAGGTGATCCTTCCACTTCTCGTCCAGCACATTCAACATCACGAGCGACAGCAGGCGATCGCCGTAGGGCGTGCCCATCTCATCGCGTACCGTGTCTAGGTTCTCGAGCTTCGTCCAGAACGCCTTCTTCGCCGCTTCGACAGCAACGCTGCGGGCGGCATCCTCTTCGGTCGGGCGATGGTCGGCGTTGTCGAATTCAGGAACCTGCAGCAAGTAGTGCATGAGCAGGTCCTGCCGCAGCAGATCGAAATCCCACTGCGCCGCTTCTTCGTACTCGGCCAGCGACGTCTCGATGCGGTGCGTGATCGCCTTGTCGATCATCTTCAACGCTTCGCCCTTGAGCTCCTCGCCGCCCTCGAGTGCGAAGCTGCGCAGCGAATAGATCACTTCGCGCTGCTGGTTCATCACGTCGTCGTAATCGAGCAGACGCTTACGAGCCTGGAAGTTCTGCAACTCGACGCGCTTTTGTGCTTGCTCGATCGAGCGCGTGATGAGCGGATGCGTGAGCATCTCGCCTTCCACCGCGCCGAGTCGATCCATCAGCTTGGCAATGCGCTCGGAGCCGAACAGGCGCATCAAGTCGTCTTCGAGCGACAGGAAGAACTGCGACGCACCTGGATCACCCTGACGACCAGATCGGCCGCGCAACTGTCGATCGATACGGCGCGACTCGTGGCGTTCGGAGCCGAGGATGTGCAGTCCGCCGATCTCCATGACGTTGATTTCTTTGCCGTCCGGATCTTTGACCTTCGACGCTTTGGGATCCACGACGCCGCCACCGAGTTTGATGTCGGTTCCGCGGCCGGCCATGTTCGTTGCGATCGTGACCGCGCCCGGCTGACCAGCGCCCGCGACAATTTCTGCTTCGCGCTGGTGATACTTGGCGTTGAGCACGTTGTGCTGAATGCCGGCGCGACTGAACATCTTCGCCAGCGTCTCCGACGCATCCACGCTCGTCGTACCGATCAAGACCGGGAAGCCGAGGTCGTGCAAGCGCCGCGTCTCGTCGACGATGGCGTTGTACTTCTCACGGCGCGTCTTGTACACGAGATCGTGGCGATCCTCGCGAACCATTGCACGGTTCGTGGGAATGACCGCGACTTCGAGTTTATAGATCTGGAAAAACTCGCTCTCTTCCGTTTCGGCCGTACCGGTCATGCCGGCCAGCTTGTCGTACATGCGGAAGTAATTCTGAATCGTGATCGTGGCCATGGTCTGCGTTTCGCCCTTGACGCGAACGCCTTCCTTGGCTTCGACTGCCTGGTGCAAACCTTCGGACCAACGGCGGCCTGGCATCGTACGACCAGTGAACTCGTCGACGATCAGGACTTCGCCCTCCTGCACGACGTAGTTCACGTCGCGGTCATACAGCGCATGCGCGCGCAGGAGTTGGTGCACGATGTTCAACCGCTCGGCCTTGGACGCGTACTCGATCTCGAGTTGGCGACGCGCCTCGATCTTGGCTTCGGGCGGCATGTCGTGATCGCGATCGATCCGAATCACTTCCTGTGACAGATCTGGCATCACGAACGCTTCGGGCTCGTTGGGCGACATGAACTCCACGCCCTGATCCGTGAGGTGCACCGAGTGCCCCTTCTCGTCGAGCACGAAGAGCAAATCTTCTTCGATGTCGCGATACGTCTGCTTTGCGGCGGGCAGACGACGATCAGCGATGTGATCGAGTTCCATCTTTTGCACGAGCTGCTTGTTGCCCGGCTCCTGCAGCACCTTCATCAGACGACGATTCTTCGGGCTTCCAAGCTGCGCCTTGTACAGACTGAGCGCGGCTCCGGCCGTATCGCTCTTTTCGAGCTGTCGTTCGGCTTCGCCAACGAGAGTGTTGACCATCTCGGTCTGGCGACGAACCAGACGTCCCACGGCCGCGTTGTGCTCGAAGTACATGCCGTCATTCTCGTTCCCAACGGGACCCGAGATGATGAGCGGAGTACGCGCCTCGTCGATGAGCACCGAGTCCACTTCGTCGACGATCGCATACGAGTGCGGGCGCTGCACGCGTTGGTCGAGTGACACGACCATGTTGTCGCGCAGGTAGTCGAAGCCAAACTCGTTGTTCGTGCCGTACGTGATGTCGGCGAAGTACACCGCGCGACGTTCGTGCGAACCCGGCTCGGTGTCGTCGAGACAACCAACGGTGAGGCCGAGGTAGTTGTAGAGGTGCCCCATCCACTGCGAGTCGCGGCGAGCGAGGTACGAGTTCACCGTGACGAGGTGAGCGCCCTTGCCGGCGAGCGAATTCAAATAGAGCGGCAAGGTTGCAACGAGCGTCTTGCCTTCGCCCGTCGCCATTTCCGCGATCTTGCCGAAGTGCAGTTGAATGCCGCCCATGAGCTGCACGTCGTAGTGCACCATCTCCCACGGGAGCTCGCGGCCAGTGACCATCGCCGTCGTTCCCACGAGGCGGCGCGCGCCTTCGCGGACGGTAGCAAAGGCTTCAGGCAGGATCTCATCGAGAACGTCGGCGATCTCCTGGCGCAGCGCGGTTTCCGCGCCACCGCGACCGTCGGCGCCGGTCAGTTCCGCGTCGATGCGATCGCGTTCCGCCGGATCACTCGCCGTGCGCTTCTGCTCCTTGAGCGTTGCTACTCGCTCTTCGAGCTCCGCGGTACGCTGCCGAATGATCTCGCGAAATTTCGCCGTCTGACCGCGAAGCTCCTCTTCGGAGACCGTCTGCAGCCGGGCGTACTGCTCGTTGATCTCGTCGACGATCGGCTGGATTTTCTTCCGTTCGCGCTCGTGGCGCGTTCCGATCACGGCGTTGATGACTCGCTTGAACATGCAATCCCCTATCGGTACAGCTGCTCCGCCGCAATGAATTCGGCGACGGCATCAGGAACGAATCCTCGAATCGATTTGCCTTCGCGAACCCGGGCTCGAATCTCGGTAGACGAGATGTCGACGCGACGGGTGGACAACCACTTCGGGGTGCCTGGCATCGAACCGGTTTCGGGTGCGTCTCCGGCCCGTTGAAGTACTACGACAGTCGCAAGCTCGACGATTCGTCCGGGTTCACGCCACTTGTCGAACGACCGAACCGCGTCCGCCCCTACCAGCCAAAACAGCTCGGCTTGCGGCCAACGACCGGCCAGATCTGCCAATGTGTCAACCGTGTAAGATAACCCGCCCCGGTCTATTTCGATTGCGCTTACGTCGAAACGCTCATCGCCCCCGACGAGTAATTCCACCATCCTGAGCCGGTGAGCCGCGGCCGCCGCGGCCTTGCCAACCTTGAGGGGTTGGACGGCGGCCGGAATGAAGATCAGGCGGTCGAGCCCCAGCGCGTCGAACGCGTCGCCGGCGGCGAGGAGGTGCCCGTTATGGGGGGGATCGAAGCTCCCCCCGAGGAGCCCGATCCTCAAGCTCAGCGCCCTGGAGGCGGCTTGCTCGCGGCTGGCGGAATCGAGTCCGGCTTCGCGGCTACGACAGCGACGCCTGAGCAGACATCCCGCACTTCCGGGTCATTCGGATACCGCTCGCGAATTTGCGCGCAGAGTTCGGCAGCGTCATCGCGATAGCGAACCGCCTTGTACGACTCGACGAGTCGGAGCGATGCGTCGTGTGCCGTTGGCGAGGTTGCGTACTTCGTGAGCACGTCTTTGAAATAGATCATGCCGCAGTCGAAGCACTTCTTTCGGAAGTAGAACATGCCGGCGTCGTAGTCCTTCATCGCCAGCCAGTTCTCGAGCTCGGCAATCTCCTTTTGCGCCACCGGAATCAGCGGCGATGTCGGATAGAGACCGATGAGCGTGTTGTACGACGCGATTGCCGTTTCACCGTACGTCGGATCGAGCTGGGGCTTTCTCCACAGCCGGCGATACGCACGCGATGACTCGAGTGCGGCATCATCCGCGAGCGAGTCTTCTGGAAACGACTCTACGAGTCGGCTGAAGCTCTGCGCGGCGAGCAAATGCTCGCCCAGTCGCTCGTGCGACGACGCCAAATACCAGTACGACCTCGGCAGCAGCGAATCGCGCGCCGACAGGTCGGTGGTCAGTTTCTCGAAGCCGCTGACCGCGTTGTCCCAGCGCTTGTGCTGGAACTCGTTGAACGACGCCGAATACAAGGCCTCGTTCGTGGTCAGGTTCTTTAGTTGAAATTCCGGCCGGCACGCCACGACACCCAACAACAGCAGTGCCGCGACGAGTCTCCAGGAGTATTGGTGCATATCGGGGGGTTCTACCCGCTACTGTGGCAATCGGTTCGAGCGATCGGGAAAGATAACCAACCTCTCTCCCCCGGCCCACTTGCGAGGTTTAGGCCGGAACGACTGGTCGAGGATGCTCTCGAACGAACTGCCCAATGTAGTCCATCACGTCCACAGTAGGGCTCCAGCCAAGCTCGTCGCGCGCCTTGCTGAGATCGTTCTCGGATTCCTCGCGACCGGCATACCCGTCGACCAGCTCGATAGGTCCACCAAATGCCTCGGCAACTTCGAGAACCGAGTGGCTAGCCGAGACGCCAAGGGCGTATCCGTCGCCATGACCCTTCTCGCCAGCGAGGATTAGCCCGCGCGCCAGGTCCTTCACATAGGTGAACGCCCGCCGCTGATGCCCGGGGCGGACCACGGTCAGGCTTTCGCCCGCCAGGTACCGCCGGGCGAACTTGGCGATGAGCGTGGCGTACTTGCCGTCGCCTCGCTCTCGCGGCCCGAACCCGTTGTAGAAGTAGCAGATCGCGTACGGCAGGTCGTACCAGCGGCCGTAGTCGTTGATCAGATCGACGTTCCCGGCCTTGGTGAACGAGTACGGATTCTGATGCCGGCCATCGCCCTCGATCGCGAACTTGGTGCTCGACGCAGCGTACACGAGCTTCCCCACCCGGCGCACCCGGCAGAACTCGGCCACGGCAAACGTCCCGACGGTGTTCATGTCGAACACGAGGCGGACGTCCTCGAACGACGGCGCAATCCGCGCGTACTCGCCAAGGTGGTAGATGATATCGGGCGTCTCCGGAACGAGTGCCTCAATATCCTTGGTGTGCCCACGACGGTATTCGACACCGGCGACGTGATTGTCGACGCTGCCGTTGAAGTAGTTGTCGAGCGAAATGACCCGATTGCCCGGATCAGCCGCGAGCATCTCGACGACGTGCGAGCCGACGTGACCCGCACCGCCCGTAACGAGAATCGTGGCCATGGTCAGGCGGGAGAGACCGCGGGGCGCCCCATCGACGCATACGCAAAGCCCAGCGCACGCATCTTGTCAATCGAATAAAGATTCCGACCATCGATCACCACCGGGCGGCGCAGCGATGCCTTGATGCGGCCGAAGTCCGGATGCCGGTACTCGTTCCAGTCGGTCACCACGACCAGTGCGTCGGCGCCTGCGAGCGCGTCGTAGCTCGACGATGCGAACTCCACGCTCGCTCCGAGACGGCGCTTGCCCTCTTCCATCGCCACCGGATCATGCACGACGACGGACACTCCCGACGCGAGCAATTCCTCGATCAGCGTGAGCGCCGGCGCCTCGCGGATGTCGTCCGTGTTCGGCTTGAAGGCGAGCCCCCAGACCGCAACGCGCGCGCCGGTGAGATCGGCGCCGAGCATTTCGCGAAGCTTGGCGAATAGCCGGCGCTTCTGATCGTCGTTCACGGCTTCGACGGCTTCAAGGATCCGGAGACACGACGAATGCGAACGCGCCGTACGCGCGAGCGCCTTCACGTCCTTGGGGAAGCACGAGCCGCCGTACCCCGGACCCGGAAACAGGAACGCCGGTCCAATGCGCTCGTCGGATCCGATTCCGCGACGCACCATGTCGACGTTCGCTCCAACCAGCTCACAGAGGTTGGCAACGTCGTTCATGAAGCTGATACGCGTCGCGAGCATGGCGTTCGCCGCGTACTTCGTCATCTCCGCCGACGCGACGTCCATGAAAATGATCGGCTTGCCCGTGCGCACGAACGGCGCATACAGCTCGGCCATCACACTTCTCGCATGGTCGGTCTCGGCGCCGAGCACGACGCGGTCGGGCTTCATGAAGTCGTCGACCGCCGCGCCTTCTTTCAAGAACTCTGGATTGCTGACGACGTGGAACGGAAAGCGCGCGTGTTGCCCGACGGCTGCGGCGACCTTGGTCGCCGTTCCCACCGGCACCGTCGACTTCGTGACGATGACCAGTTCGCGCGCCATGCTCTTGCCCACCAACTCCGCCACGGCGAGGACGTGCCGCAGGTCCGCGGAGCCATCTTCATCCGGCGGCGTACCGACGGCGATGAACACGACGTCGCTCGCAGCAACGGCGGCGGTGACGTCGGTGGTGAATTTCAAGCGTCCGGCGCTCTGATTCCGCTCGACGAGCCGATCGAGGCCTGGCTCGTAAATCGGAAGAACGTTCTTCAGCAGGCCGTCGATCTTCCCGGCGTCGACATCAGCTCCAACGACCTGGTTGCCGGTCTCCGCGAGACACGCGCCGACCACCAGGCCAACGTACCCGGTACCAACGATGCAAATATTCACAGCCGTCCGGGCTTAGACGGCAGCGCCCATCGCATCCCGCGACGTCGCAGCGAGGGTCACGACACGCGCCTTGGTACGAACCAGGCCGGTCATGATGTTGCGGCTATCGACGACCAGTGACGCATGGTCCATCACCATTTGATAATCGACCGAGCGATGGTCCGTCACGACGACAACGGCATCCGTGTCCGACAACGTGGCTGCGTTCAGCGGAACGCCGGTGCGAACATGTCCATCTTCACGAATCGTCGGGATGTACGGATCGTGGAACGTGACCTGCGCGCCGTTCTCCTCGAGCAGCCGGATGACGTCGAGCGCGGGGCTCTCACGAACGTCGTCGATATCGCGCTTGTACGCGACGCCGAGGACCATGATGTTGCTGCCGTTCACCGGCTTTCGCTCGGCGTTGAGTGCCTGTGCCACCTTGTCGACGACGAAGTGCGGCATCTGGCTGTTGATCTCGCTCGCGAGATCGATGAAGCGCGTCTTGTAGTTCAACGTGCGCATCTTCCACGCGAGGTAGTGCGGATCGAGCGGAATGCAGTGACCGCCGATGCCAGGGCCCGGCGTGAACTTCATGAAGCCGAACGGCTTCGTCGCGGCAGCGTCGATGACTTCCCACACGTCGACACCGAGCTTGTCGCACACGATCGCCATTTCGTTCACCATGGCGATGTTCACCGAGCGGAACGTGTTCTCGAGCAGCTTGACCAGTTCCGCCGCCTCGGGCGACGTGACCGGCACGGTGATGTCGATGCACGTGTCGTACAGCGCGGTCGCGAGTTCAGTACACGCCGGCGTGATTCCGCCGACGACCTTTGGCGTATTCTTGGTGTGATACACCGGGTTACCCGGGTCAACGCGTTCGGGGCTGAATGCCACGAACACATCCTCACCAACGACCAGGCCGCGCTCGGTCAGCGCCGGCAGCAACACTTCGCGAGTCGTGCCCGGATACGTCGTGCTCTCGAGCACGACGAGCAGTCCGGGGTGCGCCTGACGCGTCGCCGTCGCTGCCGCCGAGATGACGTAGCTCATGTCCGGGTCGCGTGTCTTGGACAGCGGCGTCGGCACAGCGATCGAAATCGCGTCGCACTCCGCCAACCGATTCTCGTCGGTCGTTGCTTCGAATGCGCCGCTGCGAACGAGTGCCGCAACCTCCGACGCGGGAACGTCCTGAATGTGCGATTCACCCGCCATCAACAGCGAGCAGACACGCTCACTCACGTCGTATCCGATCACGTGGAAGCCCGCCTTGGCAAATTCGACAGCCAGCGGAAGGCCCACATAGCCAAGACCGATGACGCCAATGACACCTGATCGGTCCTGGAGGCGCTGCAGCAATCGTTGTTTCATAAAATCATCAATACCCGTAGAATGCCCGCACGTTTTCGATCACCTCGTCGAGCTGAGTCTGCGTCAGCTCCGGGTAGATCGGCAAAGACAGCACTTCAGCCGCGGCTCGTTCGGACTCCGGACAGCTTCCCTTCTTGTAGCCGAGATACGCGAAGCAGGGCTGCAGGTGCAGTGGAAGCGGATAGTAGATCGCCGAGCCAATGCCCCGCTCCTTCAGATACGCCTGCAGTTCGTCGCGTCGCTCGGTCCTGATCGTGTACTGATTAAAGATCGACTCGTTGGACGAATCGATGAATGGTGTGGTCAAACCAGATACGTCTGCGAACGCCTTGGTGTAGTACGCGGCGTTCGACCGGCGCTTGGCGCTCCATCCGGCCAGGTGGGGCAGCTTGGCCGAAAGCACCGCGGCCTGGAGCGCGTCCAACCGGCTATTGAAGCCAACTTCGTCGTGGAAATACATCTTGGAACCGCCATGCATCCGAAGACGCTTCAGCCTTGCGGCCAGCGCCTCGTCCTGTGTGACCATCATCCCACCGTCTCCGTAACCACCCAAGTTCTTGGACGGGAAGAAGCTGAAGGTGCCGATGGTGGCCATTTCGCCGGCCATGCGCCACTCACCGTCGACCGACCGGCGGGCGCCAATGGTCTGCGCGGCATCCTCGATGACCGGAAGGCCGGGCAGCGCCTTCATCACGTCTTCGATGGGAGCCATTTGGCCGAACAGGTCGACCGGGATGCAGGCCTTGGACTTGGAGTTCCGCGCGGCAGCCGCCGCTTCGGGCAGGATATTGAACGTCTTCGGATCGATGTCCACGAAGACCGGCTTGGCGCCGACGTTGTGGATCGTTCCCGCAGTGGCGAAGAAGGTGAACGGGGTCGTGATGACCTCGTCGCCCTGACCGCAATCCACGGCCCGCATGGCCAGAAGCAGAGCATCGGTGCCGTTCGCGCAGCCCACGGCGTACTTGGTGTGCGACAGCTTGGCGACGGCGACTTCGAGCTCCTCGACGGCTGCGCCGAGGATGAACAGCTGAGAGTCCACCACCTTCATCATCGCAGCAACGACTTCATCGCGGATCGTCGCGTGCTGCGCGCGGAGATCCAGCAAGGAGACCGGCATTGTAGGGTCGGAAAAATGTGATCGCGCTCATGGTGTGGCGCGGCGGGGCACTCGAGGCTGCCCCGATGCCTTCAAAGCTCACTGGATCCGGCTACTCGGTCAATTTAGCCGACGTTTTTTAGCGGGATTGGTACCTCACAGCCCGTTTTGGCCGACTCGTAGATCCCTAGGATCAGCTCGAGCGACTTCCGCCCGGCCCGGCCATCCGTCTCCGGTTTTGCCTGCCCCCGCAGTACGGCGAGCACGTTTCGGTAGTACCCCTCGTGCCCGAACCCATACACGTTCGGCGGCGTTGTGTTCGCGGAGTCGATGAGCTTGTCGTCGTCATCATACTCGGCAAAGGTCCAGTGCTCGACCTTGTTCACGGCCGTCCCGCCGATCTTCACCGAGCCCTTTTCACCGAGGATCGTGATCGAGCCCTCGAGGTTTCTCGGATAGGTCAAAACGTTGACCTCGATCACGCCGAGAGCGCCGGATCGGAATTTCAGAATGCCAATTCCCGAGTCCTCCGCTTCGATGCGTCGCGCCTGAGTCGCAGTCTTGGCCAGCACGCTCTCGACCGGGCCTACGAGCCACTGCACCAAATCGACGTAGTGCGACGCCTGGTTCATGATCGCACCGCCGTCGAACTCCCACGTGCCGCGCCACGGCTCGGCGTCGTAATACTCCTGGGGACGCTGCCAGCGCACGGTGACGTTGGCCATGTAGATGCGCCCGAAGCGTCCCTTGTCGACCGCGCGCTTCAACAGCTGAATCGGCGGATTGAGTCTGTTCTGTTTGACGACAAACAGTTGCACTCCGGCCTGATCGCACGCGCGCACGAGTTCATCGGCTTGCCGCAGCGAGATCGCCATCGGCTTTTCGGTGACGACGTGCTTCTTGGCGGCCGCCGCAGCAGCGCCCTGCTGCGCGTGCAGTCCCGACGGCGTGCAGATCGTCACGACGTCGCAATCGCTCTGGCGCAGCATTTCCTCGTAGGACACATACGACGGAACGCCGAGCGCTTCACCCGCGGCGCGCGCGCGCTCCGCGTCGATGTCGCACACGGCGGACAGCGACAGTCCCTCGACCCGCTGAATGGAGTCGAAATGATTCTTGCTGATGCGGCCACAGCCGACCAGTGCGATGCGAAACGAACGATCGTTCATGAAAGACTCGGAGTTACTGCTCGCCGACGAGACCAATCCCGTCGCCACGTTTCTCGTACGTCGTCCCACAGGCCTTGCACGTCCCCACGCCAGTATCGGACAAGCGTTCTCCGCACCGGCACATCCATCCCAATCGCCGCGCCGGAACGCCAACCATGAGCGCAAACGGAAGCACGTCCTTAGTGATCACCGAGCCAGCACCGACAAACGAGTATTCGCCGAGCGTGACGCCGCAGACGATCGTGGCGTTGGCGCCAATCGAGCTGCCGCGCTTCACGAGCGTCCGGCGATACTCATTCTTGCGCGACACCGCCGACCGCGGATTCATGACGTTCGTAAACACCATCGACGGGCCGCAGAACACGTCATCTTCGAGTTCCACACCCTCGTAGATCGACACGTTGTTCTGGATCTTGCAATTCGTTCCCATGCGGGTGCCGTTCATCACGACGACGTTCTGGCCAAGGCTGCAACGCTCGCCAATGACGGCGCCGGGCATCACGTGGCAAAAGTGCCACACCTTGGTGCCGGCCCCGATCGTGGCGCCGTCGTCGACGTACGCCGACTCGTGAATGAACGTCCCGCTGGCCGATGTCATACAGGGACTTCGGCCGACGTCTCCGACTTGGCGGGAAGATCGCTCTGCCATTCCTGAATCGACCGCACCGTGGACCGGCGCGAGCGAAGCGACAGAATCGCATCGCAGGCGGCGCTCGCGGCGGACATCGTAGTCGTGTACGACACACGGTTCACGATCGCCGCTTGCCGAAGCAGATAATCGTCCTGCTGCGCGTGCTTGCCCATGGGCGTGTTGATCAGCAACTGCGTCTCGTGATTCACGATCATATCGAGGCAGTTCGGCCGACCGGCGTGCACCTTGTGCACGCGCTGCGCGGGGATGCCGCGAGCACGGAGATACGCAGCCGTGCCTTCAGTCGCCGTGATCTTGAAGCCCATTTCGTGGAAGCGACGCGCGATCGGAGTGACTGTCGGCTTGTCCGAATCGACGACAGTGATCAATACGCAACCTTCGAGCGGCAAGCCGTTCGACGCCGCCAGCTGCGATTTCGCAAACGCTGATCCGAACGAGTCGGAGATGCCCATGCACTCGCCTGTCGACCGCATCTCGGGACCAAGCACCGGATCGGTGCCAGCAAACTTGTTGAACGGAAACACCGCTTCCTTCACCGACACGTATGGCGGAACGATCTCTTCGGTGAATCCGATGTCGTCGAGCGTCTCCCCCATCATCACGCGCGCAGCTACCGATGCGAGCGGAACGCCGATCGCCTTGGACACGAACGGAATCGTGCGGCTGGCGCGCGGGTTCACTTCAAGCACGTACACGACGCCATTCTTGATCGCGTACTGCACGTTGATCAAGCCGACAACACCGAGCGCGGTAGCCAAGGCGACCGTCTGCTCGCGCATCGACTGCATGTCGGACGCGCCGATGAGATACGGTGGAAGCACGCACGCCGAATCGCCCGAGTGAATGCCGGCATCTTCGATGTGCTGCATGATGCCACCGATCACCACGCGCTTGCCGTCGCTGATCGCGTCGACGTCGCACTCGAAGGCGTCTTCCAGAAACCGGTCGACGAGCACCGGGCGCTCTTCCGACACACGCACCGCTGTCTGGAAATAGTGTTCGAGCGACGCATCGTCGTACACGATCTGCATCGCACGTCCGCCCAGCACGTACGAGGGTCGCACGAGCACTGGATACCCGATCCGGTTCGCCGCCTCGAGTGCCTCTTCGAAGCTCGTTGCGGTACCGTTCGGCGGCTGCGTCAGGCCGAGCTCACGGGCGATCTTGTCGAACCGCCGACGATCCTCTGCAATGTCGATCGCGTCGGGCGACGTTCCAAGAATCCTCACGCCGGCCGCCTCGAGCTGGCGCGTGAGTTTGAGCGGCGTCTGGCCGCCGAGCTGCACGATCACGCCCTCGGGCTGTTCGCGCTGCACGATCTCGAGCACGTCTTCGAACGTAAGGGGCTCGAAGTACAACTTGTCTGACGTATCGAAATCAGTCGACACCGTTTCCGGGTTCGAGTTGATCATGATCGTCTCATAGCCACGATCGCGCAGCGCCAACACCGCACGCACGCAGCAGTAGTCGAACTCGACTCCCTGCCCGATGCGATTCGGTCCGCTGCCCAGAATCACGACCGAGCGCCTCCCGCTGCGCGGCGCTTCGCTCTCTTCGTCGTAGGAGCCATACAGATACGGCGTGGCTGACGGAAATTCGCCGGCGCACGTATCGACCATCTTGTACGATGGGCGAACGTTCAGCGCCCAGCGACGCTCACGAGCGGCTGTTTCATCTTCGCCGCGGAGCGTGCCGAGCTGGCGATCCGAGAATCCGAGTCGCTTCATGTGGCGCACGTCGTCCTCGGCCACCGATGTGAGCGCGCTGTATTCGCGCTCCGCCTCGATGAGTTCGACCATCTGCTGGAGGAACCACGGGTCGATGCCGGTAAGGTCGTACACCTCTGGCACCGAGAATCCGCGATCCAGTGCGCGCTTGACCTGGAAGATTCGCTCTGGCGTTGGCTGACGCAGCGCTCCACGCAACGACTCATCGGTCTCGTCGGACAGGCGATCGTCGATCAGGCGCGGCGAAGTGACCCACCCGTGTCGTCCCGTCTCGAGCGAGCGGAAGCCCTTCTGGAACGCTTCCTTGAACGTGCGCCCAATCGCCATCGCCTCGCCCACGGACTTCATCTGCGTCGTGAGATACGGACTGGCCGACGGGAACTTCTCGAAGGCAAAGCGCGGAATCTTCACGACCACGTAGTCGAGCACTGGCTCGAACGACGCTGGCGTCGTCTTGGTGATGTCGTTCGGGATCTCGTCGAGACGGTAGCCCACCGCGAGCTTGGCGCCAATGCGCGCAATCGGAAAGCCCGTCGCCTTGGACGCGAGCGCCGACGACCGCGATACGCGCGGATTCATCTCGATCACCAGCATCTCGCCGTCCTGCGGATTCACGGCGAATTGGATGTTGCAACCGCCCGCATCGACGCCGACTTCGCGAATGATCGCCACCGCCGCATCGCGCATCGACTGATACTCGCGATCGGTGAGCGTCATCGCCGGCGCAACCGTGATCGAGTCGCCGGTGTGCACGCCCATGGGATCGAGATTCTCGATCGAGCAGACGATCACGACGTTGTCTTCGTGATCACGCATCACTTCGAGCTCGAACTCCTTCCAGCCGATCACACTTCTCTCAACGAGCACCTGGTGCGTCGGGGACAGATCGAGGCCGTTGCGCACGATCTGTTCGAACTCGTCCCAGTTGTACGCGATACCGCCGCCCGTACCCCCAAGCGTGAACGAAGGCCGAATGATCGCCGGGAACTGCGTCCGTTCGACGATCGCTTCCGCTTCCTCGTAGCTCTCGGCAATGCCGCCCTGGGCAACCGCGAGGCCGATGCGGGCCATCGCTTCGCCGAACAGCTTGCGGTCTTCGGCAATGGCGATCGCGTGCGCTGTCGCGCCGATCAACTCGACGCCGTACTTCTCGAGCGCGCCGGATTCGGCGAGCGCCATGGCGACGTTGAGCGCCGTCTGGCCGCCCATCGTCGGGAGAATCGCGTCGGGCCGCTCTTTCTCGAGAATGAGCTCGACGAACTCGGGTGTCACCGGCTCGATGTACGTCCGATCCGCAAACTCCGGATCGGTCATGATCGTGGCCGGGTTCGAGTTGATGAGAATCACCTCGTACCCTTCTTCCTTCAGCGCTTTCGTCGCCTGCGTGCCGGAATAGTCGAACTCGGCGGCCTGTCCGATGATGATCGGACCGGATCCGATTACGAGAATCTTGTGCAGGTCATTCCGTCGCGGCATTGAGCAAATCGTCGATGATGTCAGCGTGCGTTTTCCGGGGCGACCACCCCGTGTCCCGCATCAACTTCTCCGGCGAACCAACCAGCGCCGGAATGTCAGTAGCTCGTACGAGTGATGGTGCAGTGGAAATCTCAGCGGTTACGCCAGCACGAAGCAAGACATCGGCAGCCAACCGCCGAACGCCTATCCCCACACCGCTGCAAACGTTGTAGACCTCACCAGCGCGGCCGCGCTCAACCAGCGCGAGATACGCCTCGGCAACGTCGGCGACGTGAAGATAGTCACGCACGACGTCATTCCCGAGCGACAAAGTGTTCCCGCCGTCTCGCTGCAACGCACGGGTGCGCCCGACGAGCGATGGCAGCAGGTATTCCGACGGCTGGCCTGCGCCCGAGTGGTTGAAGCTCCGCGTGCAAACAATCCGTCCGCCCCCGGCGCGGTGAACCTGCAGCGCCACGGCCTCCTGTGCCGTTTTGCTGGCCGCGTACGGCGTCAGTGGGCGCTGGGCAGCATCTTCGACGATCGGCTGCTCGTGAGGCGGATGGACGCCGTACTGGAGACCTGTACCGACGATGAGCGTGGCTGGATCCAGCGTGCCCGCAGCGCGACGCTCGTTGATCGCGGCAAACAGGCGGACCGCGCCCAGGACGTTCACATCGTAGGCAAGCGCCGGATTCTGATCGCCCGCCGGCTGGAAGGCGATGCCCGCAAGATGAACGATCGCTTCAGGCCGCGCCGCGTCCAGCATCGCATTGACTTCGGTCTGGTCGCGCATGTCGGCGCCAATCCAGCGAACCGCCTTGCGCTCTTCAGCCGAGAGAATCGCGGGAGCGGTGTCCCACGATCCCAAGCCCGCGAGCGTCGGTTCGTGTCCCCGCTGAAGCAGCAGGCGCGTCAGCCATTGGCCGACGAACCCACTGCCGCCCGTCAGCAGGAATCGAGTCATCGCCGCGTCGCTGCGTGTCTCGCCAGATCCTCGTCGACCATCATTTTGACGAGTTGAGCAAAGCTCGTCGCGGGTTCCCAGCCAAGTTCCGTTCGCGCCTTCGACGGATCGGCCACCAGCAAGTCGACCTCGGCCGGGCGAAAGAAGCGTGGGTCCTGCTTGACGAACTCGCGGTAGTCGAGTCCGACGTGACTAAACGCCGCGTCGCACAGGTCGCGCACCGAACACGTGTGCCCGGTGCCGATGACGTAGTCGTCGGGCTCGTCCTGTTGGAGCATCCGCCACATCGCGTCGACGTAGTCGCCGGCAAAGCCCCAGTCGCGACGCGAATCGAGATTGCCCAGTCGAACCTCGGTGCCCAATCCGAGTTTGATGCGCGCAACGGCGTCGGTGACTTTGCGCGTCACGAACTCGAGACCGCGCCGGGGGCTCTCGTGATTGAAGAGAATTCCCGACACGGCGTAGAGACCAAAGCTCTCGCGGTAGTTCACCGTGATCCAGTGACCGTAGACCTTTGCCACACCGTATGGACTGCGCGGGTAGAACGGCGTGCTTTCGCGCTGTGGGCTCTCGACGACTTTGCCGAACATCTCGCTCGAGCTGGCCTGATAGAAGCGCGCCTTGGGCGCGGCCTTCTTCATTGCCTCGAGCACGCGCGTGACGCCGAGTGCCGTGAACTCACCGGTGAGGACAGGCTGATTCCACGACGTCTGGACGAAGCTCTGTGCGGCGAGATTATAGATCTCATCAGGCTCGCATTCGGCAACGACGTCGGTGAGCGACGACTGGTCGAGGAGATCGGCCGACACTAGTTCGACGCGATCGACTAGATGTCCGATTCGTTCGTACGGCGTAGTGGAACTGCGGCGCACCGTGCCGACGACCCGGTAGCCTTTTGCGAGGAGGAATTCGGCGAGGTACGAACCGTCCTGGCCCGTGACGCCGGTGATTAGAGCTGTTGTCATCCGAGAGTCATCCTATGCGAGCGAAGCGAGCGTAGGATCTATTCTCACTGGGCGTGGTGCCGGCTTCGCGAAAGAGACAGTAGATCCCACACTCGCGTTGCTCGCGTGGGATGACAAAAAGGGGAGCCCGAAAGCTCCCCTCGTTCGTGCACGAACCGGACGGAGGCGAGACTCACGCCACCGCGGTCCCGCGCGGTGCACGCTTGATCTTGCCTGCATTCAGGCAACGCGTGCAAACCTTCACCTTCTCGATCTTGCCGTCGACCAGCGTGCGGACGACCTGCAGGTTCGGCTTCCACGTGCGACGCGTCTTGTTGTTCGCGTGGGACACGTTGTTGCCGAAGGCGACGCCCTTGTCGCAGCAGAAGCAGCGGTTTCTCTGGATTCCCATGGCTCAGGCCTCGATGAGCTCGATGCGCGCCATCTCTGCACCGTCACCCTTGCGGTGGCCGGTCTTGAGAATGCGCGTATAGCCACCCGGACGGCGAGCGAACTTGGGACCGAGCTCCTGGAAGAGCTTGTCCGCCGTCTCACGCTTCTGGATGTGGCGACCGGCCAAGCGTCGCGCGTGCAACGTGCCGGCGCGAGCCTTGGTGATCAACTTTTCGACGAAGGGACGGAGTTCCTTCGCCTTCGCTTCAGTGGTCTCGATCGCGCCGTGCTCGATGAGCGACGAGGCGAGATTCCGCATGAGCGCGAGCTTCTGTTCACTGGTCCGGCGAAGCTGACGCCCCGCTTTACGATGCCGCATTGCCTCACTCCTCCATGTCGTCGGGCGCGGCGGCGGCGGCGCGGCTCGGCGGTGTGCCCCAATCGAGCACTCGCACGCTACCGTCTCCACCCTCCTCGAAGCGCATCCCGAAATTCAATCCTTCACGCTCGAGAAGATCCGCGATCTCCTGGAGCGACTTCTTACCAAAATTCTTCACCTGCAAGATCTGGCTCTCGGTCTGACGGACCAGATCGCCCAACGTACGAATGTTCGAATTCTTCAGCGAGTTCACCGAACGAACGGAGAGCTCGAGGTCGTCGATCGGCGTACGGAGCAAACCACCGAGACGAGCACCGTCGCCAGCGCCGCTCTCGCTCGACTGGCCGATCGGCGCCGAGGAGTGCGAGCCGAAGTCGGCGAAATACTGGAAGTGCGTCTGCGCGAGCGCCGCGGCGTAGCTGACCGCCTCTTCCGGCGAGATCGTGCCGTTCGTCTCGACCGTGAGGACGAGGCGATCGTAGTCGGTGCGCTGGCCAACGCGCGTTTCGGCGACTGTGAAATTGCAGCGACGAACCGGGTTGTAGATCGAGTCGATGCGAACCAGGTCGACCGGCAAACCACGGTCGATCGGGTGCTGATCGGACTCGATGTAGCCGCGGCCCTTGTTCACGTACAGGTCGACGTTGAGATCGCGGTCGTCCTGGAGCGTGAAGAGGTGGTGCGCTCCGTCGACGACGCGGGCACCGCCCGACGCGTTGATGTCGGCGGCAGTGACCGCGCCGGCTTCCGACTTCGAGATGTGCAGGACGACGTCTTCGACGTCTTCCGGCAGCGTCAGCGTGAGCGTCTTGAGATTGCCAATGATCTGATGGACGTCTTCCACGACACCCGGGATCGTCTGGTGCTCGTGCACGACGCCGTCGATGCGGAAGGCCCACACTGCCGACCCACGGAGGGACGACAGCAGCATACGCCGCATCGAGTTGCCGAGCGTGTGGCCGAAACCGCGTTCGAGCGGCTGCAGCCGGAATTCGGCGACATTGGGGTTGTCTTCGCGCTTGGTCGCTTCGACCAGCTGCGGGCGGACGAGTCCGCGCAGATCAATCGTGTTTGCCATTTCTGTGAATTCCATTTGGTCTTGCCGAGATTCGCCTCGGCATCGCCTTGCCCCGCCCCTCATGCGCGGCAAGCTCGAACGGAGATGAGGGCTCCGACCGTCATCCCCCGTCGCGCTTCGCGCGACGGGGATCTGCTATCCCGTGTTAGTGGCTGGCCACTCGGCAGGGACGATAGATCCTCTACCGCCATCGGCGGCAGAGGATGACTACAACCGCTACTTGGAGTACAGCTCGACGACCAACTGCTCCTGCGCCGCGATCGGAATGTTCGGACGCGACGGGCGCTCGAGCATACGGCCGCTGAACGTGTCGCGATCGACCGCCAACCAAGCCAACGGAGCGCCACGCGAGGCCTGATCCATCGCGGCCAACACAGCGACCATCTCACGCGACTTCTGACGGACCTTCACCTCTTCGCCCGGAGCAACCATGTAGCTCGGGATGTCGACGGACTTGCCGTTGACTTCGACATGACGGTGCCGAACGAGCTGACGCGCAGCCTTGCGGCTCGCAGCGAAACCCATGCGGTAGATCATGTTATCGAGGCGGCTCTCGAGTGCTGCGAGAAGGTTGTGCCCCGTGATGCCCGGCAGCGGACGCACCTTCTGGAAGGTGTTCCGGAACTGCTGCTCGCTGATGCCGTAGATGCGCTTGATCTTCTGCTTCTCGCGCAGCTGCTTGGAATACTCCGACGACTTACGGCGACGCGCCGTGTTCTGGCCGTGCTGACCAGGCGCGTACGGACGACGTTCGACCGGGCACTTCTCCGTGAAGCACTTGGTGCCTTTCAGGAAGAGCTTCGTTCCCTCACGTCGGCACTGCTTGCAGCTTGGCCCTGTATAGCGACCCATGATCAGACTCTCCGACGCTTGGGGGGACGGCAACCGTTATGGGGGATCGGGGTCACGTCCTTGATCGACTTGACCTGCAATCCTGCGGTCGCCAGCGCCTGAATCGCCGACTCACGACCCGAGCCCGGACCCTGCACGCGCACATGGACGCGCTTCACGCCAAGGCCGAGCGCCTCGCGAGCACACTGCTCGGCGGCGACGGTGGCGGCGAAGGGGGTGCTCTTCTTGGACCCCTTGAAGCCCGCCTTTCCAGACGAACCCCAGGACACCGCATTGCCATGCGTGTCCGTGATCGTGATGGTCGTGTTGTTGAACGTGGCGCTGATGTGCGCCACGCCCTCCGCTTCGACGACCCGCTTTGCTTTCTTCCCGGTTGCCATGACTGAGTAATCTCTAAGACTTATTTAGTGACTTTCTTCTTGCCGGCGATCGCGCGACGCGGACCCTTCTTGGTGCGCGCGTTCGTGTGCGTGCGCTGTCCGCGAACGGGCAACCCACGGCGATGACGGATTCCGCGGTACGATCCGATGTCCATCAATCGCTTGATGTTCATCGCGACCTCCGTGCGAAGCGCTCCTTCAACCTTGAAGTCGCGTTCGATCACGCCACGAATCTTGTTCACATCCGCGTCCGTGAGGTCGCGAATGCGCAGGGATGCATCGATGCCCGCCTTCTGGACGATCTCCAGTGCAGCGTGACGGCCAATGCCGTAGATGTACGTCAAACCGATCTCGACCTTCTTGTCGCGAGGGAGATCGACGCCAGCAATACGAGCCATGAGTGTTAGCCCTGACGCTGCTTATGCTTTGGGTTGCGCTTGCAGATAATGCGAGTCACGCCGTTGCGCTTCACAACTTTGCAGTGCTCACAGATCGGCTTCACGCTTGTGCGAACTTTCACAGGCGCTCCGAAAACTGACGATATAAACCAACCAAAAAATTCACGGCCAGACCCTAACAGTAGCTAGGGCTGTAACTTCAAGCAAGGGGACGGGTTGACACGGCGTTTGCGCCGCCCGGATTTCGCGCGTTCGCCTGCATTTCCCAGCGGACCCTAGGCGATTTCCGCCAACACCCGGTCCATCGCCGCCTGCCGATCCGGCGCCGCCGTCACCATCCGACCCACAATGATGTACGTCGCACCCGCGTCCGCCGCCTCGCGCGGCGTCACGACGCGCGCTTGATCCTGCACTGCCCCGCCCGCTGCGCGGACTCCGGGCACCAGCACCGCCAACCCCGACCCATGGTCGGCCTTCACGCGCGCAGCCTCGCGCCCAGAGCACACAACCCCGTGCGCCCCGGCCGCCGCCGCGAGCCCCGCCAGCCTGACGACCTCTTCCGACAAATCGAGCGGCTCAGTCCGACCCCACGCATCCGCGATTTCAGCCGACGACATCGACGTCAGCACCGTGACCGCGAGAACGCCGCACCGAGTCCCAGCGGTCGCCGCGACCGCCGCATCGAGCATCGCCACCCCGCCCGCCGCGTGCACGGTCACGAGTCGCGCGCCAAGCGCCGCAGCATTCCGCACGCCGCCCGCGACAGTATTCGGGATATCGTGAAACTTCAGATCGAGGAACACATCCACGCCGCGATCAATCAGCTGGCGCACGATCGGCGGACCCTCTGCCGTGAACAGCTCGTTCCCCACTTTGTAGAATCGACACCGGTTGCCCAACTGATCCACGAGATCGAGCGCCTGGGCAGCCGTCGGAACATCCAGGGGAACGATCGGAATTACGCTCATCAGCTAGACCACTCCAGAGTGCCGCTCAAGGTTTGGATGTCGTGCACGCCGTGACGGCTGCACCACGCCTCCAACCCGTCGATGATGCGCTCGGGCGCTCGCGGATCCCGCAGAGCGGCCGTTCCCACACCGACGAGTGACGCGCCGGCGAAAATATACTGCAGCGCGTCCTCGGCGCTCGAGACCCCGCCAAGACCGAGAATCGGCAGTGTCACGGCCTTCCGAACCTTCCACGTAGCGAGCACGCCGACCGGCAGAATCGCCGGACCGCTCACGCCCCCGGTCCCGAAGCCGAGTACGGGTCGGCGACGCTCGACGTCGATCACGAGGCCGGGGATCGTGTTCACGACGCTGATCGCGTCGGCACCGGCATCTGCCGCGATTCGAGCCGCGTCGCCGATGTTCGCGAGCGACGGGGAGAGCTTCACGTACACGGGACGCTTGGTCTCGCGGCGCGCCGATTCGACCACCGCTCGCAGCGACGCGGGATCAGCACCGAATTCGAGTCCGCCAGCCTTGGTGTTCGGGCAACTCACGTTGAGCTCGAACGCGTCGACAGCGCCAACGCCCGCGCCGTTTGCCACACCTTCCTCGATTCCGGCGACCACCGCCGGATATTCGTCGACCGAAAAGCCGACGACGTTCACGATCTTTCGCGTCGCCGGCAGATGCGTCGCCAACCACGGCAGTCGATCCCGCCGAACCTCGGCCAGACCAGGATTCGCCAGACCGATCGCGTTGATCATGCCCCCGGCGAACTCGGCGACCCGCGGCGAAGGCGCACCGTGTCGCGGCTCGAGGGACACTGCCTTCGTCACCAATCCGCCCAATCGCTCGGGACGCATGACGCCCGTGAGCTCCTCGCCGTAGCCAGCCGTGCCGGCGGCGAGAACGATAGGATTCTGAAATATGAGATTGTTGACGACCGTGCGGAGCGAGGCGCTCGTCGTCACGGTGACGTACCCACTCCGTTACCGCTCTTGATGCGCCCCTCGTATCGACCGAGGTACTGCATCGCGGCGTCGGCGATGGCGGTTGCGATGGCCGTCTGCTTGGACGGATCCGAAATGAACGCGGCTTCAGCCGGGTTCGTGCCGAATCCGATTTCCACGAGCACCGCCGGCATGTACGCCGTCACCAGCACGCGGAAACCCGCCTGCTTCACACCGCGGCTCGGCCCCGGATGCATCTTGCCGAGTCGCCGCTGGATGACGTCGGCGAGATCGCTCGACTCTCGCAGATGCATGTTCTGTTGCATGTCGCTGAGAATGAAGCTCAGCGGGTCGTCCTTGTCGATCCGGTCCTGCGCCGCCTCGAATTTCACGGCGTCGTTTTCCATCTGCTCCACGCGGCGAGCGTCTTCCGTGCGAGCCTCGGACAGGAAGTACGTCTCGAAACCGCGCGATCCGCGCGGATCCTTCCAGTTCGGATTCGCCGCGTTCACGTGGATCGAAATGAACAAGCTCCCCGCGGCGCGGTTCGCGATCTTGCCGCGATCGTCGAGGGCGATCAGCGTGTCGCTGGTGCGCGTGTAGACCACATCGACACCGCGCGACTCGAGCTGGTCGCCGAGTTTGTTCGCCACGGCGAGCGTGACGTTCTTCTCGTACAGCTTTGGGCCGCCGCCCAGCGGTCCGGTCATGCCGTTGTCAACGCCACCGTGGCCCGCGTCCACGATCACGGTATACCGGTGACGCTTTGCTGGTACCGGGGGCAAGCGCGCATCATCCGCGCGCGACGACGATGGGCCGCTCGTCAGTCGGCGGGTAGAGGGAGGCGGCGAAGAATCTCGACGGTCACTGGCCGTGCTCACGACACGCTCGGCATTCGACGGCTGCGCGCTGAACACAACCAGCTGCCGAGTCTCGGCGTCCCAGCGCGTATTCGGAACGACGTCCGGAAAGACCTCCGACACCATCTGCAGCGGAATCAGCAGATGCCCATCTTGAACCCGCGGCGCGCTTGCCAGCGGGCGTGCATCGTCGCCGACGCGGACCATTGCCACGCCCGGCTCGAGCCGGAGATGAGCGCCCCACACGTCGAGAGTATAGGCCGTTCCGGCGACGCGATGGACCTCGATCGGGACCATCGGTGCGAGCGACTCCGGGCGCAGCATTGGCCCGTCAGCCGACGCGATGGTCGGAATCCGGACGACGCGATCACGCTCCCGCACCATGAGCACGGGTGTGGTCACGGCGAGCTGGAACGCGACGGCAAGCGACGCGATCATCGAGTCCGCACCGCGCGCGCTATCTCGCGCTCGGCGTCCCGGGTTCGCTCGGTATCGCGCTTGTCGTGCAGCTTCTTTCCCTTGCCCAACGCCATCGCCACCTTGGCCACCCCGTTCTTGAAGTACAGCTCGAGGGGCACGAGCGTCAGACCTTGGCGTTCGACCGCCCCGATGAGACGACGTATTTCCTTGCGGTGGAGCAACAGCTTGCGGGTCCGTGCGGGCTCGTGGTTGGTGTATCCGCCTCGCTCATACTGCGAAATGTGCAGATTGAGCAGGAAAACCTCGCCGTCCGTCACAATTCCGTAGGCGTCACTGATGTTTGCGCGGCCGTCACGGAGCGATTTGACCTCGGTGCCAGTCAGAACGAGTCCAGCTTCCCACGTTTCGAGAATGTGGTAGTCGTGCCGAGCGCGCTTGTTTCGGGCGATCGACTGGATCTCTGGCGCCTTGGCAGGCGCATTGGCAGCCGCTTTCGCGGACGATTTCTCGGGCTTGGCCATCGGAACGGCGAGGGAGATCGAGCGCGGTCGACGCCTCGCGCGATATCGCAACTTAGACGCGCCATGTTCGCGCAGCAACACGTGATACGTTGACTGCGCCTCTCGCGCCGACTAGGTTTTCCGCTCCTGCCGAAGTGGTGGAACTGGTAGACGCGCTGGCTTCAGGAGCCAGTGGGCGCAAGCTCGTGGGGGTTCGAGTCCCCCCTTCGGCACTTTGTTGTTCTTGGTACTTCTTGAGTGGTTTTTAGCGGCCTTTCGGCGATCCGCCGACCAGTGCGCTCGGAGGAATGCCTTCCGGTAGCGCCGCCGCCCCGAAGCTCGACCGTAGAGCTTCGTTCGCCTCGGCCAGATAGGCCGCGAGCAGCTCACCAGCCCGATCAATGTTCGCATCCTGACGCGTGAAGCTGCCGCCAGCGAAGGCGATCAACGTCTGGCCCATTCGAACCTGCGTTGGGGCGCCAGCCTTGGCTCCAAGGCCATCCCGATACGCGCTCAACCGCGCATTGAACTGACGCTCGGCCGTCTCCGCCATCTCGGCCGCGATGTTCTGGTCCCGCCCGAGCGATTCGGCGATTCCGCGGGCCACAATCGAGGCTGTGCGGTCATCGAGCGCGTCGCGCTGGGCCGTGATCAGTCCCAGCGCGCGACGCGCATAGCGAAGCTCCCAGCGGGCGTGGTCGAGATCTCCACGCGTGGCGGCGTCGGCCAACCACTGGACATCGGCTGGATCGGGCTCGCGGAACAGCGCGTCAACGAACGTTGCCGCCTTTCGGCGCAAATCACGCTCGGCCCGCCAACGCGCGAACAGTGGCACCGACGTTAGAGCTGGAGGACCGGCAGCGAGCGGTAGCCAGGCTCGGGAAGATCGGTCAACCCAACGCGGGTTCTGACGTCACCCTCCTCGAGGAGGAGATCGGCCAGCCGAACTCCCTGCAGCACATCGTCGATCTTCCGCTGGAGCAGCATCCACACGGGGCGAATGCTGCACGTGTGCGACGACGAGCACCGCTCTTCGCCGACGGGATGCGATACGCAGTGAAGATCGAACGTCGTCGTTTCGGACGCTTCGATCACGTCGCGAATCGAAATGTCCTGAGCAGGGCGCGCCAACGCGTACCCTCCGCGCGCGCCTCGCGTGCTGCGCACCAGACCGGCGCGACGAAGGCGAAGCAAGATCTGCTCGACGTAGTCGCCGGGTAGCCGCTCACGTTCAGCGATCTCTCGACCGTTGATCGGACCTTCTTCAGCACGCCGCGCCAGATGCAGCGCGCAGATGACGCCGTATTCGGCGAGAGTAGTGATGCGCACGGCTTTAAGTTAGTCGCGCCGAGTGCGTTGCGATATCCGTCATCCTCCCGCCGACACGCTGAACTTTCCGCCGGGAACGCCGATCTCCGTCATTTTCTTGAGGTCGAGCACCTCGTCCACCTCGTCCGGCGGCAGGATCTTGTCGCGCTTGACCATGTCGCGAATCAGCACGCCTTCCTTCACCGACTGCTTGCTGATCTCGGCCGCCTTGGCGTAGCCGATCTGCGGCGCGAGCGCCGTGGCCAACGCGGCCGACCGCTCGACCCAGTACTGGCACATCTCGCGGTTCGCCTCGATGCCCTTCACGCACTTGTCGGCGAGCACGTTCGCCGCGTTGGTGAGGATGCGCATGGACAGCAACACGTTGTGCGCGATCACCGGCATCATCACGTTGAGCTCGAGTTGCCCGTGCTCGGCGGCGATCGAGACGGTCGTGTCGCAGCCCATCACCTGGAAGCAGACCTGGTTCACCATCTCCGGGATCGACGGATTGATTTTGCCAGGCATGATCGACGAACCGGGCTGCACCGCCGGCAATTTGATCTCATCGATGCCGGTGCGCGGACCCATCACCATGAGGCGGAGATCGCTCGCGATCTTGCTCAGATCGACCGCCACGACGCGAAGCTGCGCGCTGAATGCCGCTACGTCACCCATGCTCTGCATGAGTTGAATGCGATCCTGGCCGACGCGCAGATCGAGACCCGTGATCTGCTTGAGGTACTTGTTCATCAGCGCCGGATATTCCTTCTCCACGGTCACGCCCGTGCCGACCGCGCTTCCACCGATGCCGAGATCGCGCAGATAGTCCGCAGCCTCGTTCACGCGCTTCATGCCGCGTGACAGCGAGCCAGCGTACGCGTTGAACTCCTGACCGAGACGGATCGGCATCGCATCCTGCAGGTGCGTACGCCCAGCCTTCACGATGTCGTCGAACTCGACGCCCTTCGCCGCAAACGCGTCGCGCAGATTCTCGAACGCCTTGTTGAACGCCGGAAGCTGCGACAAACACGCGAGCCGAATGTTCGTGGGAATCGTGTCATTCGTCGACTGCGCCATGTTCACATGGTCGTTCGGGTGCACCGGCGTGTATTCGCCGCGCTTGCCACCGAGCAATTCATTGGCGCGATTCGCCAGCACTTCGTTGGCGTTCATGTTGTGCGACGTACCGGCGCCAGCCTGGTACGGGTCGACGATGAACTGATCGCGATACTGACCGGCGAGGACCTCGTCAGCCGCCTTGGAAATCGCGTCGGCCAGCTTGCCGTCGAGGCGACCAGTCTCCTTGTGCGTGAGCGCGGCAGCCTTCTTCAGCCACACCTGCGCGTCGACGAACGCATCGAGCGGCTTGAGCCCGCTGATCGGAAAGTTCTGCTTGGCACGAAGCGTCTGCACTCCGTACATCGCATCGGCAGGAACGTCGAGGGGCCCAAGCGGATCCTTCTCGCGGCGCGTATCGGTCATTTCAGTAGTAGAAATTTGAGTTTGTGTATGTACTCAGTGCGTCGAATCGGCGCTCAATGCCCGACCGGCGACAACCATCGCGATCACCGCAGCAATCATCGCAACACCCAGCCAACCAACGCTGATGCCATGGAGCCGCCCGAACGCCGCGCGCCGAGCATCATCGGCGGCGAGTGATTCGAGCGAACCGCCAATTTCTGCTCGCAGCCGTTCGATGCGCGGGCTGACGACGAACTGCGCGACGCCGCACGCACCCACCATCACCACACCGACGATTTCCCGCGCGCCGAAGGTCCATTGCCGGCGCGCCATGACCTGGAGCGTCACCAGTGCCACGCCAACGACGATCCCCGAGTAGAAGACGACCGGAAGCATACGGCCAACGGCCGCACCTGCCAGCGTCCGCGTCGGAAGCACGGCAAAGAGCGCCGGCGCGACCGCGGAACTGAAAAAGGCCGCGGCGCCAATCCAGAGCGAGAGAAGAATCAGCTGCAACGTCGAAATGCTGGCGCGGACGGGCATGTGCTCCATGTGCTATCGCCTCGCGATGCGCGCTGCGCCGTTGAGAAAACCATTCGTCATCCGTTCGCGACCAATCGTGGTACTCGGTCCATGGCCCGGATGGACCACGGTTTGGTCGCTCAATTCACAGATCCGCATGAGCGATTCCTGCATCTTGACGGGATCGCCGAGTGGCAGATCGGTACGGCCGATCGACCCGGCGAACAGCAAGTCACCGCCAAACACGACGTCGCCGTTTCGAAGGACAACGTGCCCGGGCGAGTGCCCCGGCAGATGCGTGACCTCGAACGACGTCGCGCCGAGCGTGAGAACGTCGCCATCGGATAGTTGAGTGTCCGGCGGTTCTGGCTGTTCGAACGCCACGCCGTACATCGCCGCCTGCTTCGTCCCCTGCAGATACAAGGGGAGATCGGCCGGATGCATATGCACCGGAACCGGATACTCACGCAGCACACCGGCAATGCCACCGATGTGATCGAGATGACCGTGCGTGAGCCAGATCGCCTCGAGCGTCGCGCCCGACTGCCGAACCATGTCGATCAACTCGTCCGGCTCGTCACCCGGATCGATCAGCGCCGCACGATTCGTCGCTTCGTCGACCACGAGATATGAGTTCTCGCTGAACGGACCAACCGTCCGCGAATCGACAATCACGCGGTGTAACCCCCGGTCCCGACGATGGGCTCGTTCGGATTTCCGTCGGCAATCGCCTTGAGATACTTCTCGACTGCGATTGCCGCCGTCGTCGCATCGCCGACCGCCGTCGTCACCTGACGCGTGAGCTGGGCACGCACGTCGCCCGCCGCGAACAGACCACGAATGCTCGTGTGCATGTTCGCATCGGTGAGCAAATACCCCATGTCATCGTGATCGACGTGATCTTCGATGATGCCCGTGTTCGGACGGAATCCGACGAACACGAACAGACCGGTCGCAGCGAGATCGCTCGCCTCGCCGGTGACGGCGTTTCGCAGCTTGAGCGTCTTCACCAACCCCTGCTCATCGCCCTCGACGGCCTCGACCAGCGTGTCCCAAATGACCTCGACTTTGGGATTCGCGAACAGTCGCTTCTGCAGAATCTTGGACGAACGAAGCTCGTTACGACGGTGAATCAGATAGACCTTGTCGGCGTAGCGCGTGAGGAAGTCGGCTTCCTCCGTCGCCGCGTCGCCGCCGCCCACGACCGCGATGACCTGATTGCGGAAAAATGCGCCGTCGCAAATCGCGCAGTACGACACGCCCTTCCCTGCGTACTCGATCTCGCCGGGAATTCCGAGCTTCACCGGCGTGCCGCCGGCCGTCACGATCACCGCTGGTGACGCGTAGACATCACCCGACTCCGTTCGCGTTTCGAACGTGCCGTCATCGAGTCTGGTAACGCACTCCACGACGACGCCGTTCTTGAATTCGGCGCCAAACTTCGCGGCGTGGTCGGCAAACTTCTGCGCGAGCTCGTGCCCGAGAATCGTCTCGAATCCCGGGTAATCCTCGATCAATTCCGTGTTGAGCAGCTCGCCGCCAGGAAACCCTCGCTCGAGCACCACGGACTTCAGCATCGAGCGGCCCGCGTACATGCCGGCGCACATGCCCGCCGGCCCCGCGCCGACGATGACGACGTCGTATTGATAGGTCGTGGCCAATTCCATTCCTCGTGTTCAGGCGAGCTCTGCGAGCGTCGCCATCCAATGTCACCAAATCTATGCGACGGGGGAATCCATTGTCGAAGCGGCGCCAGCGATCATGAGCCGCGTTAGCGCGCCGTGGCAGTGCGAGACCGTCCCCACGATGACCTCCGCCGCGCCACGCTGCGCGGCGACGGTCACCCGCCGGTCAGCCTCGAGCACCTCGCGCGTGTCGAACATTCCGACCCCATACGCGCGATGCCGGCAAAACAGCGCCGCCACGACCACGGGGTGCCCTGCCACAGCCTGTTCCCGCGCGTGCTCGGCTAGTCGCTCAGGCATGCTCCACGTCCGCGTATCGCGCGTGTGCGGACAGATGCGCGGCTCGACGCAGTTCACTGGGCACATCCAGGTGGCGAAGCTCACGTAGTGCGTGCCATCCACACCGGCGCGCTCCCACGGAACGTCAGGCGGCCGATCAAACGGCGTTGGCAAAATCTCGCGCTCCGGAAAATGCTCGCGCGCGCGATTCACGATCCACTCACCCATGAGGTGTGGCATCAGCGGCGACGGAACGATCGCATCACGCGCGACGCGCTCCGGCGCATCAGCCGCGCGCGCCAGATAATCAGCGAAGAACGCGCTCCACTCGGCGACGACAATATCGACGTCGACGACCGCGCCCTCCGCGGCAGTCTCTCGATTCGCCGCGACCGGACAGTTGGCGTCACGATCGACGACGACGATTCGTTTCGCAGTGAGCGCGTTCGCCTTGATTGCACGGCCGAGTTGACGGACGTAATAGCCACCATAACAACCACCGCCAACGACGATGATGTCGTCGTACACCTGTACTTCGCGCTCGTCAGGAGCGGACATGCCGGCCACCGTCTACGATGATCGTCTCGCCGGTGAGGTAGTCCGATTCGAGAATGAACAGAACGGTCGACGATACATCCGCCGGACTCCCCGTGCGCTGCAACGGCGTGGTGGCGCGCAGCCGTTCTTCGTCCTCGTTGCTCCACTTCTCCGGAAGCAGGACGGTCCCTGGCGCGATGCCGGCGACACGAACCTCGGGCGCGAGAATCCGCGCGAGCGCACGTGTCATGTGCACGATACCGGATTTCGAAATTCCGTGCGGGATATACGCCGGCCACGACTCGAAGGCGGCGAGATCGGCAATGTTGACGATCGCACCGTGCGCGGCACGCAGCAGCGGCGCCGCCGCCTGCGACAGAAAGAATGGCGCGCGAAGATTGAGCGCCATCACGCTGTCCCACTGCTCGGCGGTCACCTCGCCAAAAGGCGTGCGCACCATCACCGCCGCGGAGTTCACGAGGACGTCGAGTCCACCGAACTTCGCTGCGACCGCGTCCACTAGCGCCGACGTTGCCTCAGTTTTCGTCAGGTCGCCTGGAAAGACCGCGGCCTCTCCGCCTGCTGATTGGATTTCTCGAACGGTCTCCTGCGCGCCGTCAGCTGTGGCGTTGTAGTGCACGGCGACGCGCATACCACGCGCGCCGAGTGCAACAGCGATGGCGCGTCCGACGCGATGTCCCGCGCCCGTGACGAGCGCAATGCGGCCACGGAGCTCCATCGGTCCCTCCAGGAATTGCGAGTTGTTCGATCAGCGCTGGCTACGCGGCGCGAACGCGAACCCGAGCGTCCTGACGTTGGAGCCAGTCGGCCGGAACCTTCATCATGCCAAGGATTCGCGGGCCTTCGGCGGCGCCATGCCAATCGGATCCACCACTTGGTACGAGCGAAAAATGCTCGACCAGCGCAAGGATGCGAGCCATGTCTTCGGACGAGTGGCTCGGATGGCGAACCTCGACACCGTCCATTCCCTCGGCGGCGAACGCGGCAATGCGTTCGCGCGTCGCCCCCTGCGACGGATGTGCGAGCACGGCGAGTCCGCCGGCAGCGTGGATGAGTCCGATTGCGTCGCGCACGGCAAGGCGGTCCTTCGACACGAACGCTGGCCGGCCGTTGCCAAGGTACCGGTCGAACGCGTCGCGGAAATCGACCGCCCAGCCCTCGGCGATCATTGCGCGCGCAACGTGCGGACGTCCAATCGCTCCGCCCGCCGCCTGTTCGAGCACGGCGCTGAGCTCGATACGCACGCCGAGCTCGTTGAGTCGTTGGACAATCCGAACGGCGCGTGAGCGACGCATCTCCCGAAGCGCGACGAGCTGCGTCTCCATCTGCTGCATGTCTGAGAGATGGAGACCGAGAATGTGCGTCTCCACGTCGTTCTCTACGGCGCTGAGCTCGACGCCGGGAACGACGCGAACGCCAATCTCGGCGCCCGTGGCAACGGCTTCTGCGATTCCATCGAGGGTGTCGTGATCGGTCAGGGCAATTGCCTGTAGCCCAACCCGCTTTGCCTCACGTACGACATCTGCCGGCGAACGCGACCCATCCGACGCCGTGGAGTGCGCGTGGAGGTCGACGAAGGCGGCGGCGCCATCGCCTACGACCGAAGACGCGCTCACGCCGTGTAGTCTGCTTCGGGCGAGGTGTCGCTCGGCTGCGAGTATCCGAACAGGCGCTGCAGGTCGGCATCGGTCAGCTCGACCAGCGACTGTTCGCGCGATCGCGATCCCACCGGGGAATAGCGAGTGACGCGAACGATGCGATCGGCACCGGTGCCACTGACGAAGATCAGGCCGAACTCGTCGCGGTCATACTGCGTGACGCGTCCCGACGGGAACACCAGCCAAGTCTTGCCTTCGGCGGCGAGAGAACGTGTGGGCATCTATTTCAACTCCACTTCGATATAAACGCGATTTGGGTCGAGCACCTGCTCGGGCGCATTCGCATGCGCCTTGGCGAGGGTGGCGGGGTCGGACGCTTCAAAGAACTCTAGGAACGCGCCCGGTAGCCCCGCCTCTTCGAACGCCCAGAATCGACAGTTCGCTTTGGTGTAGTACTCCTGCTTGCGGCGCAGCTTCTCATGAAACCGCTCGCGATCGGGCGGCGTGACAAGCGTTCGTTGGATGGTCAGCGCCCGAGGCATGTCAGAGTACGGTTTCGGGGAAGTTTTCCAAGGTCTTCTTCACGAGCGCCATGAACCGATCCGCATCGGCACCATCAACGATGCGGTGGTCAAAGGACAGCGACAGATAGGCGCAGGTGCGAATGGCCATCGTGTCGTCGCCGTCCTCGTTCTGCACGACCTTCACGCGCTTCTCGAGGCCGCCGATGCACAGGATACCCACCTGCGGCTGATTGATGATCGGCGTACCGATCATCGACCCGAACACGCCGGGATTGGTGATGGTGAAGGTGCCTTCCTGCACTTCGCGCGGGTCGAGGCGCTTGTTGCGCGCACGGCCGGCGAGGTCGTTGAGAGATCTCGTAAGCCCGGTCAACGACAGATTGTCGGCGTTCTTGATGACGGGAACGATCAAGCCCCAATCGAGCGCCACCGCAATGCCGACGTTGATCGGCTTGCGATAGATGATCTCGTTACCGCGCACGGCGGCATTCAGTACCGGATACGCTTTGAGCCCATCCACCACCGCTTTGATGATGAACGGCATGTAGGTGAGCTTCTCGCCCGTGGTGCGTTCGAATTCGGCGCGATTCTTCGCGCGAATGCGAGCGATGCGCGTGAAGTCGACCTCGAAGATCGAGCTGACGTGCGCCGACGTGTGCTTCGACACCACCATGTGCTCGGCGATGAGCGCACGCATTTTCGACATCGGCTCAACGCGATCGCCAACCCACGGATCGGGAAGCGGACCGTGGCTCACTGGAGCCGACGGCGCGGCCGTACGGGCCGGCGGCGGCGGCGGAGCCTTAGCGCCCGACTCGAGAAAGCCGACCAGATCCTTCTTCGTGACGCGTCCGGCGATTCCTGAACCGCTCAACGCGCTGATCTCGACGCCTGCGTCCGCGGCCATGCGCCGAACGAGTGGCGACGACTTGGTGCGGACACGATCCTCGAACGAACTGCCGTTCGCATGAGCGGGTTGCGCTGGTGCGGCCGGAGGAGCGGCTGCCGCCGCGGGCGCGCTGGCGGGAGCAGCTGGCGCAGGTGCGGCCGGCGCAGCAGCAGCTGGGGCCGGAGCTGCCGCAGCCGGCGCCGCTATCGAAGCGTTGACGTCGGTCTCGAGGCGAGCCACGACCGTTTGGACCGCGACCGTCTGCCCTTCGGTGACGATGATCTCCGCGAGCACGCCAGACGTCGGCGAGGGGATTTCGGCGTCGACCTTGTCCGTCGAGATCTCGAAGATTGGCTCGTCACGCTTCACCTGGTCGCCGACCTTCTTCAACCATTTCGACAGCGTGCCTTCGGCAATCGATTCACCCATCTGGGGCATGACAATATCTACACGTGCCACCGAATCACCCTCGTTCCGAGTTGTTCGCTCGCCGACGCCCGCGTCGAAGCAGCGAGATTGCCACTATTGGGAACACCACCGCACCGATGATTGCCCCGAAAAACCAATACGTGAACCAGTTGCACGGCGCGCCCGTCTCAGTTTCGACCGCGCACTTCGTCGCCGCGCCAACGATCTTCGCAATCAATACCGCAACCATGCCGCCGGCAGCAAATCCGCCGATGACGGAAAAACAACCCACTCCAAGATAGTGCGGACGGGCGTCGCCCGTCTCCCCCGCCCCAGGTTGCGCCCCATTCGGCGACTGACCATCTACCGCCATGTCAGTACGCCGCAACCGTGCGCGCCGCGCGCACGATGTCGGCAACCTGCGGCAACACGAAATCCTCCAACGACGGCGCGTACGGCAACGGGACGTCATGCGCCGTCACACGCATCACCGGCGCATCCAGCCAGGCGAACGACGTCTCGTTGATCCGCGCCGTGATCTCGCCAGCCAGGCCACCGGTCCGCGTATCCTCGTGGACGATCACCACGCGATTCGTTTTCCGAACCGTCGCCTGAATCGCTTCGTCGTCCAACGGTGCCAACGACCTGAGGTCGATCACCTCGACCGACAGTCCGTCTTCCTTCTGTAGCTGTTCCGCGGCCTCCAACGCCTTCCACACTGTGGCCGCGTAGGTAATGATCGATAGGTCCTTCCCCTCTCGCGCGACCCGAGCCTTACCGATCGGCACGACGTGGTCGCCGCTCGGCATCTCAGCTTTGATACGCCGATAGAGGTATTTGTGCTCGAAGAAAAGCACGCAGTCGTCGTCGCGGATGGCGGCCTTCATCAGGCCCTTGGCGTCTTCCGCCGTGGCCGGATACACGACCTTGAGTCCCGGCGTGTGAACGAATCCCGCCTCGGGATTCTGCGAGTGGAACGGCCCACCGCGCACGTAGCCGCCGCTCGGGCCGCGAACGACCATGGGGCACGGCAGAAATGCGCGATAGCGCGCCGTGGCCACGTAGTTCGTCAGGATGTCGTAGGCGTTGGCGATGAAGTCGATGAACTGCATTTCGACGACCGGACGCATGCCCATGTGCGCGGCACCCGCCGCGGCGCCAACGATGCCGATCTCCGAGATGGGAGAATCGATGACGCGTGACTCGCCGTACTTGTCGATCAACCCATCGGTGACCTTGAACGCGCCGCCGTAGGCGCCGATGTCTTCGCCGATGCAGAAGACGTCCTTGTCGCGCTCCATTTCCTCGAACAGCGCTTCGCGAATCGCCTCGAGGTACGTGATCTCGGCCATTAGTGCTCGATCTCCGGCGTGTGCTCGAATACGCCCCAGCCAGCCGGACGTTCATGCTTGTCGACCACGTTCCCAGATCCCTCGCGGAACCAGAGCGGCTTCTCGGCCGGCGGGTCGGCGTACACTCCGTTCAACGCATCTAGCGCCTGCGGAAGGCCCGACTGCTCGGCGATGTCAGTGGCTTCGTCCACTTCACGGCGCACGCGCTCGTCCACGCCTTCGACGTCGGCTGCAGAGAAATTGAATTCCTCGCGCAGACGAACGACGTAGCGAGCGAGCGGATCGTTCTCTCGCTCCCAGCGCTCGATCTCGCCCTCGGGGACATACGACTGATTGTCGTGCTCCGCGTGTCCCTTGCGACGGTACGTGATCAATTCGACCAGCGACACGCCTTCACCGCGACGCGCGCGATCCACGGCGCGCTTGGTGACGTCGTACACCGCGAGAACGTCGTTGCCGTCAGCTTGCTCGCCGGGAATACCATAGCCGATCGCCTTGTCGACGAACTGCTTCGCTGCGGTCTGCTTCCACGTGGGCGTGGAATACGCGTAGCCGTTATTCTCGACGACGACGACGAGCGGGCAGCGCTGCACGGCGGCGAAGTTGATGCCTTCGTGAAACGCGCCTGTCGAGGTTGCGCCGTCGCCGACATACACGAGTCCGACGCGATCCTCGCCGCGCATCTTGAACGACAGCGTCACGCCGGCCATCACCGGAACCATGTCGCCCAGTGGCGAGATCTGGCCGATGAACCCGCGATCAGTGTCGCCGAAGTGAATGTTCAACTCGCGACCGCGCGTCGGCGAATCCCCCTTGGCCATGTACTGCTTGAGGATCTCGACCGGTGTTGCGCCCTTCACGAGCATCGCGCCGAGGTTGCGGATGAGCGGCGACATGATGTCGCGGCGCTCGAGCGCGAACGCGCTGCCAACCGCGTCGGCTTCCTGGCCCAGTGAGCGAAAGAGACCGCCGACGACCTTCGTTTGCCGATACAGTGCAACGAGCCGCTCTTCGAGCGTGCGCGTCAGCCGCATCCAGTGATACAAGTCGAGCAGTTGCTCGCGAGACAGCAGCGCCGAAGGTTTGGTGTCCGAGGTCGAAGACTGATGTGGCGGCTTGGCCGCCTTGGTATCTGGGGACTTCGCAGGTTTCGTCGTAGCGCGCGGCATGTCAGCGTTAGGCAGCGTCCGTGTGCACCCTCAAAAAAAGCGGCGCGAAGCGCCGCAGACCTTCCTTCAACCCTACACCCTCGACGCTCGCGCTAGTAGTTGGCAGCGAGCGCGTGCGACGGATCGTCGTGCTTGTGGAGTCCGACGAAGAATTTCTTCACGTTGCGATCCATGCGGCTCTCGCCCATCTGATCGGTATCGATTTGCACGAAGGTGTAGTGTCCCCCCTCCATGCGAACCGACAGTTTGAGCGCGCCCAGCGGGCCGGAGTACGTGCGGGTTCGCGGCGCGGTGGTGTTCTGCGCCAGCGCGATACCCGGGAAAAACTTATCCGCCGACGCGAGAACGTCGGCGGGAGACAGATGCGTGCGGTAGAAGTGTCGCATTGCAGAGTCTACGGAGTCTTTGAGGGTCGTTCATCGAGTACGTCTTGCATCCAGTCGATTCGCTCCAGCGGGTGCAGCGAATCGCGTTGGAAGCGAATGGCCACGGCCCACTGCCCTGCAACGACGAAGTTCACCTTCGCGTGATACGTACCCGGCTCGGGCCCGTACGCGAAACCGTCCCACGTCTTTGTCTGCGGCCCAGTCGGTACGTCGTCATAGACGGGCTTTCCAGCGAACAGCTGTCCGATGCCATTCTCGATCGGCTGTCGCGTCTTGCTGTCGAGAATCTGGATCGTGTAATGAATGTCCTGACGCGCGTGCGGCGGCGAATCGTCGGGACGGATCACGTAGGAATAGCTCAACGAATTCTGGCGGAGCGGAGGCGGCCGATTGTCACCGCCTCCACACGCCGTCATGGTCGCCGCGAGTGCAACTGCTGAGATCCAGGGAACGACTCGCGCACTCCTCGCCCAGCGTTGCATGCTCGCCTCCCTTACTGCTGGTAGTACTCCAGCCCGAGATGCGTGATCTGTTCTTCACCCATCAGGTGCCGAAGCGTGTTCTTGAGCTTCGTCTGTTGGATGAAAAGATCGTGTTCCGGTTGGAGTCCGGCAGCAGCCATCGGCGACTTGTAATAGAAGCTTAACCATTCCTGAATGCCCTTCATCCCGGCGCGGTGCGCAAAGTCCGAGAACAGCGCCAGGTCGAGCACGATCGGAGCGGCGAGGATCGAATCGCGGCAGAGGAAGTTGATCTTGATCTGCATCGGGTATCCCATCCACCCGACGATGTCGATGTTGTCCCAGCCCTCTTTGTTATCGCCGCGCGGCGGATAGTAGTTGATCCGCACCACGTGCGAGAAGTTCTTGTAGAGGTCGGGATACTGCTCAGGCTGCAGAATCGTGTGCAGCACGCTCAGCTTCGACTCTTCCTTCGTCTTGAACGACGCCGGATCGTCGAGCACT
The DNA here is from genome assembly GCF_055379415.1 of Leucogemmata humicola. Lineage (NCBI taxonomy): Bacteria > Pseudomonadati > Gemmatimonadota > Gemmatimonadia > Gemmatimonadales > Gemmatimonadaceae > Leucogemmata > Leucogemmata humicola. Next base: position 2,810,580 of record NZ_AP040875.1, on the reverse strand, counting down.
TCGCCGTCGCGGTTGCCAAGGATGTTCGTAGAGTACCAGCCGGCGAGGCCGAGCATACGCGCCTTGAGGCCTGGCGCGATGACGGTCTTCATCCACGTCTGGCCCGTCTTGAAATCCTTGCCGGAGATCGGAACACCCTTCTCGTTCGCGAGCTGCTGCAGCGCCGGCGTATCGACGGCGAGGTTGGGAGCGCCGTTGCAGTACGGAACGCCCTCCATGATCGCGGCCCACGCATAGAGCATGGCCGGCGAGATCATCTCGTCGTTGTTCTCCATCGCCTTTTCGAACTGCGCAATCGTGGCGTGCTGCGGGCCGGGCTTGATGAAGATCTCGGTCGACGCGCACCACACGATCACCAGACGATCGCACTTGTTCTTCGCCTTGAAGTCGCGCATGTCTTGGCGAAGCTGCTCAGCCAGATCGCGCTTCGTCTTGCCCTTCTTGACGTTCTCGCCGTTGATGCGCGTGACGTACTTGTTGTCGAACACGGCAGGCATCGGCTTGATCGCCTTGAGAAAATCGGCAATTGGTTCGAGATCGCGATCCTCGAGCACGCCAGCCTTCTTCGCAGCGGTGTACGCGTCATCCGGAATCGGATCCCACGCGCCAAAGACAATGTCGTCGAGCCCGGTGAGGGGAACGAAGTCCTTGATCAACGGGGCACGGTTTTCGGTGCGCTTACCCAGCCGGATCGTCGCCATCTGGGTCAGCGAACCGATCGGCTTCGTATGACCGCGGCGAATGCTTTCTACGCCGGCAATGAACGTCGTGGCCACAGCGCCAAGCCCCGGGGTGAGAATGCCAAGCTTTCCGCTGGCGGGGCGAATGGTGGGGGTGGACGAATCCACGAATTAGTCTCCTTTCAAAACTAATTGACTAATGGCGGGTGCCCGTCTTACGACGGCGACGCAGCCAGAATGTCTTTTCGGTGGGGAGCGCAATCGGCGGGGCGTCGCCGCGCGCGGTGGTCTGGCGATACACGAAGTGCACCCGCTGCACGACGGTAATCCACGCAGTGACCGTGAGAATGACGATGATAACGCCAAGTACCCAGCCGTTGAGGGCGAGCCCGAAAAACGCCTGGGGGACCGACAGCAGCACCACGCGCTCCGGTCGCTGCAACATACCAACCTTCGCATCCAAGCCGAGCGCCTCGGCGCGGGCTCGGATATACGAGGTCAGATACGCGCCGATGAGGCCGAGCAAACAGACCGCCATCATCGGAACGTTGTGGTGCACCGGGTTGAGCGCGTAGAACACCGCGAGCCCCGACAGCACCGCGCCGTCGGCTACCCGGTCCAACGACGAATCGAGAAAGGCGCCGAACGTCGAGCTCTTGTTGGAGCGGCGCGCAACAGTGCCGTCGAGCACGTCGAACAGTGCCGTGGCACCCAAAAACCATCCCCCGATGGAAATGTGTCCCATCGCATAGATCACCCCGCCGGCGACGGTACAGATCGTCCCGATGATGGTGATGGTGTTGGGGTGGACTCCTCGGCGGACCAGCCAATTGGCGACCGGATCGATGACCTTCAGATATCCGTTCTTGAGCCAGTCCGGGAGAATTTTCATGCGGCTCCAAGGGTGCGCGGGGGCGCGATGCCGCTCCGGAGGTCCGGCGCGACCGAATCAGCGAAGCGCCGACAGCCGAGTTCAGGAGCGCTGCCCTTGGCGTAAAGGTAGTTGCTCCAGAGAGTTGTAGCAACCGCGAGCGGCCCTGGATCGAGGGTCATGGCAGGGGAAATACGTACGTCCCACTGAGCACGACGTTCTCGCGCTTGTACGTTCGCGCACCGTCCACGGTCACCGCCTTGAGCGTCACCGATGAGCCGGCCGTGAACCCCTGAACCGGGAGCGTGGCGGTGCTGTTCGCCCCAACCTGGCGCAGGAAGGTATCCGTTCCGCTGAGGCTGACATACACGTTCACCGCCTGGGCGAGCGTGTTCTTGACCTCGACCGACGCCTGCGGCTGCGCCTGGGATGGCGACGTCCGAACCTCGACCTGGCGCGCTTTGCACGCCGAGAGAAGTAGAGCCCCGGCCATCCACGCAACAGCGATGCGTCTGTTCATGATCCTCACTCCTGTTCGTCGGTAAATCCCTGTCACGAAGCCGAGCGAAACCGGACGCTCGGCCAATCGCCAGCCAGTAACGTCCACCCGGACATAGGCAATTGGCAACCCTCATTCGAGCTTGGGGATAGAACGAGGATGCCGGATTCTGTGCACCGAACGTTCCGACGCGCAACAGGTTGGCGTATAATGCCTGCGGATTTTCCTCGCACCGGCGGGCGACCGGAGCGCGCCTCAACACACGAGAAGCAATGCCGACGACGCACAGGGTTACATCGGGTCCCGCGCTGAGGGCGATGGTTGTCGCCGCCACGTGCGCGGTGGCAATTCATGGTTCCGTTGGCGTCTCCACGGTTCGAGCCCAGCAGCCATCCGCGGACGCCCTGTCTGCTCGCGGCGTGGCCGTCATTCGCGATTCGGTTCGGCGCGTCCTCGATCGCGCTCTCGCCGACAGTGCCTTTCCCGGTGGCATCGCCGTCGTCGGAACGCATGGCCGTGTCATCACGCAGTATGCGGTCGGCCACCTCGACTGGGCCAAGAGCCCTGCGCCAAACGATCGGACGCTATGGGATCTGGCATCGCTGACCAAAGTCATCGGTCTCACCAGTGGCGTCATGCAGCTCGTCGGCAAAGGCAGCATCGACCTCGACGCGCCGGTGCAGAAGTATCTCCCCGATTGGACCGGCAAGAACAAAGACCGCGTCCTGATTAGAAATCTCTTGACGCATACGTCGGGGCTTCCGGCGTTCAAGGCGTACGACGAGATCACGCACGACCCGGACAGCTTGGCCAAGCTGATGCTCAGCACTCCGCTGGACACCGTGCCCGGCGCAAAGATGGTGTACAGCGATATTGGCGCGTACACCATGGGCCGCGTGCTGCAGAAGGTCACCGGCCAGACGCTCGACGCGTATCTGCATTCGCATGTGTTCGAACCGGCAGGCATGCACGATACGCAGTACAAGCCGCCCGCTTCCCTGCTCTCGCGCATTGCCCCGACCGAGGTCGACCCCAAGCGCGGCGGTTTGGTGCGCGGCAAAGTACACGACGAGCGCGCGTACTATCTCGGTGGCGTATCGGCGCATGCCGGACTATTCAGCGACGCACACGATCTCACCCGTTTTGCACAGATGTACCTCAATCACGGCGTGAGCGATGGAACGCCGGTGCTGCCACGCAAGGAGATCGAGCTCTTTACCACGCGTCAGGTGCAGGACCGCGCGCTCGGATGGCAAAAGCCCGACGGCACCAACTCGGCTGGCCATCTAATGTCGGCGAACGCATTCGGACACACCGGGTTCACGGGCACGTCGATCTGGATGGATCCGGATCGCGATGTGTTCATCATTCTTCTCACCAATCGCGTCAACCCGACGCGAGCCAACACAAAAATCGGTAAGGTTCGCGTGGCATTGGCCGATGCGGTCATGAGCACGGTGCTCGATTCGGCGTTTTCATCCAAACCTGCGAGACCATGAACCTCACGGTGATCGACTGGGCCATTGTCGCCGCGTATTTCCTCCTGTCGGCCGGCATTGGGTTCGCGTTCACGAAGAAGGGCGGCGAGAGTCTCAGCGAGTATTTCATTTCCGGTCGCGCGGTCCCGTGGTGGTTGGCCGGCGCGTCGATGGTTGCAACGACGTTTGCGGCAGATACGCCGCTGGTCGTCACAGGCTTGGTGTCGGCACACGGCGTCGCGGGCAATTGGTTGTGGTGGAACATGCTGATGAGCGGCATGCTCACCGTGTTTTTCTTCGCGCGACTCTGGCGACGCGCCAACGTCATGACCGATGTCGAATTCGCCGAAGTTCGCTACAGCGGTAAACCGGCAGCGTCCCTCCGCGTCTTTCGCGCACTGTACCTCGCCATCCCGATCAACCTGATCATTCTGGGTTGGGTGACGCGCGCGATGATCAAGATCCTCACGATTTCGCTCGGCTTGCGCGACGTGCAGATCGCCGGCGTGACCGTGTCGGGCCAGGTGATTGCCGTGGGCATCTGCTTCGTCATCACGATGGCGTACTCGGTCGCCGCCGGAATGTGGGCGGTGCTCTGGACCGATCTCGTGCAGTTCGTGATCAAGATGACCGCCGTGATCGTGCTCGCCGTATTCGCCGTGAAGGCCGTCGGCGGCATGGACGTCATGAAGGCAAAATTGGCGACGCACTTCGGCAGCGAGACCGCTGCACTCTCCGTGCTCCCAGTGTCGTTCACGCCGAGTGGAATCGTGGGCTACGCGTGGATGCCTCTGCTCACGCTGAGCGTGTTCCTTGGCGTGCAGTGGTGGGCGGCGTGGTATCCGGGCGCGGAACCGGGCGGCGGCGGGTACGTCGCGCAACGCATTTTTTCCGCGCGTTCCGAGCGAGATGGCGTGTTGGCGACACTGTCATTCCAGGTTGCTCATTACGCCCTGCGCCCCTGGCCGTGGATCGTGACCGGGTTGGCGACGGTGATTCTCTACCCCAGCGGCATCGGCCCCAATCATGATCACGAAGCGGCGTATGTGCAGGCGTTCGTCGATCTGCTGCCGACGCCCTGGCGTGGTTTCATGATGGCCGGTTTTGCCGCGGCGTACATGTCGACGGTCGCAACTCAGTTGAATTGGGGTGCGTCGTACCTCGTGAACGATGTGTATCGACGATTCTTGAATACGACCGCGACGGAGAAGCACTACGTCGGCATCTCGCGCTGGGCGACGATCGGCCTGTTTCTGATGTCGACGCTCGTGACGTGGCAGCTCTCGTCGGTCGAAGGCGCGTGGAAGTTCCTGCTCGCGATCGGCGCAGGCACCGGCCTGGTGTTGATCCTGCGCTGGTACTGGTGGCGGATCAACGCGTGGTCGGAGATCAGCTCCATGCTCGCGTCGTTCGCGATCTCGGCGCTCTGCTTCGCCACGATTCCAGGACGCTGGTTTCCCGAGGGAGATCCGCGAACGGACTCCGTGATCATGATCGTGACAGTTGTGCTCAGCACGGTCGTGTGGCTGACGGTCACGTTCATGACGGCACCGGAGACGGACGCGACGTTGGAGGCGTTCTATCGCCGAGTTCGCCCGGGCGGTCCGGGATGGGCTCGGGTGTCGGAGCGGATTGGGTTTGGGCGTGAATCGATCCCGGGCGGTGCCCTTGCGTGGACGAACTGGATCGCCGGTATCGTGGCGGTGTACGCAACACTGTTCGGCATCGGTAAGGTCATATTTGGCGAACTCGGCGCGGGCGCGATTCTGATCGTCATCGCCGCGGTTGCCTTCGCCTGGATCGCGCGGTCCTTCAGATCGGAGCCGGCGCCCCCGGGCGCGGCGATCGCTCCGGAGCAGCGCATCGCGGCCGACTAGGACCGTTGTAAGGCCCTTCCGGGGGCACTATCTTGTATCCATCGCGGCCATCGCCACTTGGCCGTTTTCAAACGGAGGCTGGCAATGAGCACGATGAATCAACCGGAAGTCATGGTGACGATCACCGCTGGGGCGGGCGCCGAAGTCAAGAAGTTCATGGCGGCGGAGAATGTCGATCCTGCCAAGGGCGGTCTTCGCGTGAGCGTACAGCCCGGTGGATGCAGCGGCTTCAAATACGGCCTCCTCATCGAGGACGAAGCCGCCGAAGACGATCTCATCGTCGAACAGGCTGACTGGCGCGTCTTCGTCGATCCGTTCTCGGCACAATACCTGAACGGTGTTACGATCGACTATGTCTCGTCGATGCAGGGCTCTGGCTTCACGTTCAAGAACCCGAACTCTACGGGCGGCTGCGGCTGCGGCAGCTCGTTTTCCGCATAACTTTCGTTCGTCCGAAATCACATGGAACGGTCCGTCGCTGGCAATCGCCGGGACGCGGTCGTGACTGACGAAGGAAAGGCCCGCGATCCGATGGATCGCGGGCCTTCTCGCGTTGGTCACTCGCCCGGTCTCGAACACATCCGTACTGTCGTCGTCGAAGATCACGAGGACATCGCCCGACTCGTGGCGATGCGAATCGCGACGCTCATCCGCGAACGAACCGCCGCTGGCGAGCGCACCGTGCTCGGCCTCGCGACTGGTTCGACGCCCATCGGTGTGTATCGCGAGCTCATTCGCATGCACCGCACCGAGCACCTCAGCTTCGCTGACGTCGAGACGTTCAATCTCGACGAGTACTATCCGATGCCGAAAGACAGCATTCACTCCTACCACCGCTTCATGTGGGAGAATCTGTTTTCGCACATCGATATCAAGCCGGAGAACGTGCACATCCCGCCCGGCGACGTTTCACGCACGGAAGTCGGCGAACTCACGCAGCGGTACGAACTCGCGATTCAGCGCGCCGGCGGTATCGACTTTCAGATTCTTGGAATCGGCAAGACGGGTCACATCGGCTTCAACGAGCCGGGATCTGGCGCCGACAGTCGCACGCGTCTCGTCACGCTCGATGCGGTCACGCGTCGCGACGCCGCCGCTGACTTCTTCGGCGAAGAGTACGTGCCGCGCGAAGCGGTCACGATGGGTGTGGCCACCATTCTCGATGCGCGCGAAATCGCGATCATCGCGACGGGCGAGCACAAGGCGAGTATCGTGCATCGCGCCGTCGAAGGCGACATCGACGTCGAAGTAGCGGCAACCTTCCTGCAGCGCCACCCGAACACGACGTTCTACGTCGATCGCGCCGCTGGCGCCGAGTTGACGCGCATCAAGACGCCGTGGCTGATCGACGAAGTGGTGTGGACGCAAGACCTCATCGTCCGCGCGGTGATCTGGCTGTCGCAGCGCTCCGGCAAAGCGATCCTCAAGCTCACGCAGCGCGACTACGCCGATGCGCGCATGTCGTCGCTCGTCGCCAAGTTTGGTTCGCCGGGCGAAGTGAACGGCAAGGTGTTCAATGCGCTCGGCTCCAAAATCCGCGGCAAGTCCAAGCTGCCGACCGGCCGCACGATGATCTGCTTCTCGCCGCACCCCGACGACGACGTCATCTCGATGGGCGGCATTCTCCGCAAGGTGACGGAGAACGACAACGACGTCATCGTCGCGTACATGACGAGTGGCAACATCGCCGTGTTCGATCACGACGTACGCCGCTACGTCGACTTCCTCGAGCGACTAGCCGCCGAGGGAATGATCGACGGCGACCGCGTGACGCAGGTTGCCGAAAAGGCGAATGCGTGGTTGGCGCAGAAGCATCCGGGCGAAGTCGACATTCCCGAGATTCAGGATATCAAGCGCATCATTCGCGAAACGGAAGCAGTGAGCGGCATTGAAACCGTTGGACTGCCCCGTACCGCCGCGCGCTTCTTGAACCTTCCGTTTTATCAAACTGGAAAAGTTCGCAAGGATCCGATCGGTCCTGCCGACGTCGCGATCGTGCGTCAACTGCTCGAAGAAGTGAAGCCGGATCTGATCTTCGTGGCGGGCGATCTCTCTGATCCGCACGGCACGCACCGGATGTGCAAGGAAGCGATCGATCTCGCACTACGCGAAGCGACGGAACTGCCGCCACCCGAAGTGTGGTTGTATCGCGGCGCGTGGCAGGAGTGGCCGATTCACGAAGCCACGTGGCTCGTGCCGTTGTCGCAGGAAGAACTGCGTCTCAAGATCCAGGCGATCTTCAAGCATCAGTCGCAAAAGGACTCCGCCCCCTTCCCAGGAGGCTACGACGAGCGCGAGTTTTGGCAGCGCGTCGAGGCGCGTAACAAGGGAACGGCCGCTGAATTGGATCGACTCGGATTGGCGGAGTATTTCGCAATGGAAGCGTACGTGGTCGAGTAGGCCGGTCATCCTCTGCGAGCGAAGCTCGCGGAGGATCTATCGTCCGAGGCTAGTGGCCAGTAGCTCGCAATTTCCTAGGTAACTCACACTAGATCCCTCGGCGCTTCGCGCCGGGGGATGACTATGCGCGGACTCAACACACTCGATTTTCTCGTCATCATCGCGTATCTGATCGGCGTCACGGCCCTGGGAATGTGGGTCGGCCGTCGGCAGCGCGACGCAAAGGACTACTTCGTCGCCGACCGCGAAATTCCGTGGTGGGCGGTCATGTTCTCGATCGTCGCCAGCGAAACCAGCGCGCTGACATTCATCAGCGTTCCCGGGCTCGCGTACACGACGAATCTTGGCTTTTTGCAGCTGGCGTTCGGCTATCTCATTGGCCGCATCGCGCTCGCCTATACGCTGCTGCCTCGATACTACAACGGCAATCTCGTCACCGCGTACGCACTGCTCGAGCAGCGCTTTGGTCTCGCGGCGCGGCGCTTCACGTCGATCGTGTTCATGGTCACGCGCGGCATGGCGGACTCCGTACGCGTCTTTGCGACGGCCGTTCCGATCGCCCTGATCATCGGTCCGCTGCTGCCGCCGGCTGCCGTGATGCCCGTTGCCGTCACCGTTCTCGGCACGTTGACGATTCTCTATACGATTCGCGGCGGCATGCGGGCGGTCGTGTGGACCGAGATCGTGCAGGCATCGGTGTACCTGATCGGCGGAATTTCGGCGATCGTGATCGCCGGTAGCCTCACGCATGGCGGATGGAGCGCGATTCTCGACGCTGCGCGGCCGGCGGGAAAGCTGCAGCTGTTCAACTGGTCAACGGGTTTCGATAAGCCGTACACGATGTGGGCCGGCGTGATTGGCGGCGCATTCCTCTCGATGGCGTCACATGGCGCCGACCAGCTCATCGTACAGCGATTGCTCTCGGCGCGCTCGCTGAAAGCATCACAGGCTGCGGTCATCGGCAGCGGCGTCGCGGTGATCTTCCAGTTCGCGCTCTTCCTCATGCTCGGCATTGGGCTCTGGGGATTTTACGGCGCGAAGACGTTCGCCAGCCCCGATTCAATCTTTCCGACGTTCATCGTCGACCATATGCCGCATGGGCTCATCGGTCTTCTGCTCGCGGCGGTGCTCGCGGCGACCATGAGCACGCACTCCGGCGCGATCAACTCTCTCGCCGCCGCGGCAACGCACGACATCTATCTGCCACTCACGGGAAAGAAGGCCGACGATCCGTCGACGCTTCGCGTGGGCAGAATGTTCGCCCTCTTCTGGGGCATCGTCCTGACGGGCGGTGCACTGCTCTTCCCGGAGAATCCAAAGACGCCAGTGGTTGTCATCGCGCTGTCGATTGCGTCATTCACATACGGGGGCCTGCTCGGCGGCTTCTTTCTCGCTATTTTCTGGCGACGCGCTCGTCAATCGGATGCAATCATCGGCATGTCCGTCGGCATCGCCAGCATGAGCGTGATCGTCTTTGCGAAACAGATCAGCGCGGCGATTCCCGCGCTGGCGCCCAAGCTCGCAGGCGTCGCCCAGATTGCCTTTCCCTGGTACGTGCTCATCGGCACGACCATCACCCTTCTCGTTGGAATTATTGCCTCGTTGACGCATGCTGCGCCTCCACCGGCGGCGCGCGCGGCGGGCGTATCGATATGACGTTCATCGTGATTGGCATTGACGGCGGCGGTTCGAAGACGCACGCCATGGTAGCAGACGAACAGGGCCGAACGATCGTCGAGACAGTCGGACCAGGTAGCGCGGTGCGCCCCGGTCAGGCGGAGCACTCGGCGAATGTGATTGCCGACGTCGTGCGTGACGCGCTCGCGTCGTGCGACATGACGCACGTCGTTCCCCGCGCACTCTGTGTCGGTGTCGCCGGCGCGGGTCGCGAGACGGAGCGCCAGGAGCTCTGGCAGGCCCTCGTAGGCCGCGATCTCGCCACCGAGCTGGTGATCCACTCCGACTACAGCATCGCGCTCGACGACGCCTTCGGCGACGGCCCAGGCGTGTTGCTGATCAGCGGCACCGGCTCGGTCGCGTTTGGGCGAGGTCCTGCCGGTGCAACAGCGCGCTGCGGTGGCTGGGGTCCTGTGGCGGGCGACGAAGGCAGCGGCGCATGGATTGGCCGGCGCGCTCTCTCGGTGGTCACCGCCGCATCGGACGGTCGCGAGCCGGAGACCGCACTGACCGGCGCGATCCTCACCGCAGCTCAGGTAAACGAGACGACAGACCTCATTGCGTGGTCCGCGAACGCCACGCCCGGAATACTCGCGACGCTCGCGCCCGTGGTGCTCAGCGTCGCCGAGCAGGGCGATCTGCGCGCGAATGCCATCGTGACGCTCGCCGTGGAAGAGCTGACCCTCCACATTCGCGCCCTCGCGCGCCAGCTGTTCGGCGACGAGCGCGCGGCGCTCTCGGTCGCGCTGTCCGGCGGCATGCTCTCGCGCGGCAGCACACTCCGTAAACGACTCGAGCACCGCCTCAAGTCGGCGGTGCCCGGTGCAACGATCAGATCGGAGCCCGTCATCGCCGCTCGCGGCGCCGTGAGAGCGGCGCTTCGCATCGTCGGCGAAGCAATGACAAGCAACTAGGAATGTGGTTCGAGGGTTTAGGAGCTGACCGCCCCTAAACCCTTGGCGCTACACTACTTCGGAATCGCCGCAATACACTCCACTTCCAGCTTCGCGCCCGGAGTGACGAGCGCCGCTACGACAACCGTCGAACGAGCCGGCGGCTCCTTTGGAAAGAACTCGGCATACGCCTTGTTCATCCCCTGAAAATCCTTGATGTCGACGAGGAACACCGTGCACTTCACGATGTTCGCCGATGTCGTGCCGGCCGCCGCGAGGATCGGATTCATCTTCTCCAGCGCGCTCTTCGTCTGACCTTCGATTGTCGAATCACCGCGGGCCGGCAACTGGCCCGACAGATACAACAGATCTCCAACACGCGCCGCCGGCGAAAGCGTGGGCGATGCGTTCTGTCCCTGCGGAATGACGACCTGCTTCTGCGCCATGGCCGCTGCTGGAAGAAGCAGAACGGTCGCGGCGGCGGACAGCAGGCGAGTGGAGAGCAACATGAGAGGTAGGATTAGACGTGAATAGAGATCTGATGTCACTGGTCTCTGGTCACAGGTCTCTGGGCTTCCCCTCAGACCTGTGACCAGTGACCCGTGACCTGAAGATCAGCTCCAACTCAAATCGATCTTTGACAGCGGCAACGACCGTACACGTTTTCCAGTCGCGGCGAAGATCGCGCCGCAGAGCGCCGGAACAACGGGCGGCAGCGCTGGTTCACCTAGGCCGGTGACGGCGGAGTCGCTCTTGAGGAAATGGACTTCGATCGGCGCAGCCTGTCGGAGGCGGAGCAATGAGAAATTGTTGAAGTTGCTCTGCTTCGTGCGGCCGTTCTCGAACGTGATCTCCTGATCGAGCGCTTCGGCGATTCCGTCGAGCACCGCGCCTTGCACCTGGTTTTCGGCGTTGCTCGGATTGATGATCTGGCTGCCGATGTCACCGGCCACCCAGACTTTGTCGACCTTCACGTCGCCGGCCTTGCTGACCGTGGCTTGCACCACCTCGGCGAAATAGCCGCGATGACTGAAGTGGAAAGCGACACCCATGCCCGTTCCTTTGGGCAGCTTCGTCTTTCCCCACCCCGACTTCTCAGCCACGAGTTCCAAGACTCCACGCATACGCTTGCCGTCGAACCCGGGCTGCTGTGGTCCGCCGCGTCCCGCAGGCGCACCAGCGGCGGTCGGCGCAGGGGCCGGTGCCGGCTGCTCGTTTGCCAACAGGTCGAGTCGGAACTGCACGGGATCTTTGTTCGCTGCTGCCGCCAACTCGTCGATGAACGACTGCACCACGAAGGCGAAGCCATTGCTGCCCGGTGCGCGCAACGGTCCGGTCGGAGCGCCGAGCGGCATTGCGGATGTGTCGAGCGAATAGTTGGCGATGAAGCGCGCCGGAAATTCGCCGCCACCAGGAGCCGCGCTCGATGCGTTCTCGAACGTGACGACGTGGTCGCGCCACGCGACGAGCTTGCCGCTCGCGTCGACGGCGCCCGTGAAGTTGTGATAACCGGCGCAGCGATACGGCGTATGCTGCATGTCGTCTTCGCGCGTCCAGAGCAGCTTGACCGGCACGCCGGGAACCTGCTTGGCGATCGCCGCCGCTTCGACCATGTAGTCGTTGGCCAAGCGACGACCGAATCCGCCGCCCACGCGCGTCATGTGCAGCGTGATGTCCTCGGCCTTGATGCCGAGCGTGCTTATGACCAATGCACGTCCGCCTGCGGGTTGCTGTGTCGGCGACCAGATCTCGAGCTTGCCGTCCTTGAACAGCGCCGTCGTGTTCTGCGGCTCGAGCGGCGCGTGAGCGATGAACGGATAGAAGTACGATGCCTCGACGACCTTGGCGCCACTCTTCAACGCTTCGTCGACGTCACCGTCTTTGCGCACGTTGCGCTGCGGCGGCTGCTTCGACAGCTCGGCGGCTTTCGTCGCGAAGCCGGCGCTGCTCTGCGTCGCCGTCACGCCTTCGTCCCACGTGACCTTGAGCTTCTTTCGCGCCTGCTGAATGAGCCACCAGTTGTCGCCGATGATGGCAACGCCGGGCATGAGCCCCATCAGGCCGCCCTGGGTGCTGCCCTCGACATGGAACGCGTGCTTGATGCCAGGCTCGCTCTTGATCTCGTCGACGTTCGAGCTGAGGACCTTACCGGCGAACACCGGGCACTTTACGAAACTGGCATAGAGCATTCCCGGCATCGTGACGTCGATGCCGAACATTGGCTTGCCGCGCACGATGTCGCGCACGTCGACGCCGGTGATCCGCGTGCCGATGATCTTGAAATCCTTCGGATCCTTCAGCTTGACAGTTGCCAGATCTGGCGACGGAATCGCGGCTGCCTTGTCGATCAACTGCGCGTACGGAATCGTGCGATTGGACTTGGAGTGCCGGACGACGCCGGCCGCCGTCTCGAGCTCGGACTCCGGAACGTTCCACGTTTGAGCGGCTGCGGTGACGAGGATCGCTCGCGCGGCAGCGCCGACCTGTCGCATCGGAATCCAGTTCGTCGGCGTTGCCGTGCTGCCGCCGGCCCCCTGACTCTGATACTTCGTCGGATCGAACAATCCCTGTTCGATGCGCACGTTCTTCCAATCGACGTCCATCTCCTCGGCGATCAGCATCGGAAGCATCGTCTTCACGCCCTGACCGATCTCAGGATTCTTGGCGATGATCGTGACGAGACCGTCGGGGGTGAGGCGAATGAAGGCGTTCGGCGCGAATTCCGCCGCTGCTCCACCGAGCGACTCAGCGGCAAACGCTTCGGTCGGCTCGAGCAGCTTGACGTATCCAGCGAGCAACACACCGCCGCCGGCGATGGCGGAAACGCGCAGGAATGAGCGGCGATCAACCGGAGTTGAGCTAATCATTGGGCGCCTCCCTCGTCGTCAGATTTGCCTTCGCGCTGTCCCACTGCGGACGGCATCGCTGCGGCACGGTGGATCGCTTGGCGAATTCGCAGGTACGTCGCGCATCGACAGATGTTGCCGTTCATCGCGGCGTCGATATCGGCGTCCGTCGGATTCGGCTTATTCGCCAGAAGCGCCGAGGCGGACATCAACTGGCCCGCCTGGCAGTAGCCGCACTGCGGGACGTCGATCTCTTCCCATGCGCGCTGCAGCGGGTGCGTTCCGTCCGACGAGAGTCCCTCGATCGTCGTGACCTCGGCGCCTGCAACCGTCGACACTCGACGATTGCACGAGCGAGTGGCGGTCCCGTTGATCTGGACCGTGCACGCGCCGCACTGCGCGATGCCGCAGCCGAACTTCGTGCCTTTGAGATCCAGCACGTCGCGCAGAACCCAGAGGAGCGGCATGTCCGCGGGGACATCCACGGTCTGGGACTTCCCATTCACTTTGAACGTGATCGCCATGCTGTCTCCTCGGCTGTCATCCTCCGCGAGCGAAGCGCGCGGAGGATCTATTGTCCTACTCAATGGCCTGCCACTCGCACGTTCCAGCAGATCCCCACTCGCTTCGCTCGCGGGGGATGACTACGCTCACCCAACGGGCGTACGAACCGATGGAACTCGCAACGGTTCTCCAACAACGGCATCGATGGCCTGCGTCGACGACCCGTTTTCGAATACCCCCTCCCATCGCGCCATCACCACTGTCGCGAGGCAATTGCCCACGACATTCAGCGACGTGCGCGCCATATCCATCAGCGCGTCGACACCGAGAATGACAGCTACAGCCTGCAGAGGCAAGCCGAACTGTGCCAGCGCGCCCGAGAGAATGACGAGCGAGGCACGCGGAACGGCAGCAACGCCTTTGCTGGTGAGCATCAGCGTCAGCATCATGACGAGCTGCTTCGAGATCGGCATATCGATTCCCGCCGCCTGCGCGGCGAACACCGACGCGAGAGCGAGATACAGCGTGCTTCCGTCGAGATTGAACGAATACCCCGTGGGAAGCACGAACGACACGATCCGGCGAGGAACGCCGAGCTGTTCCATTCGCTCCATCGCGAGCGGGAATGCCGCTTCGGATGAGGCCGTTGTGAACGCGATGAGCCAAGGCTCTCGAACCGCCCGCACGAACCGCTTGAGCGGGACACGGAAGAGCAACGCTACTGGAAGCAGCACGAAGAGCACGAACACGATCAACGCGCCGTACAACGTGCCCACGAGTATCCCGAGATTCTTGAGAATCCCGAGACCGCCCTTCGATACCGTAACCGCGATCGCCGCGCCGATACCAATCGGCGCATACGACATCACGATGTTCACGAATTTGAACATCACCTCGGACAGACTCTCGCACGCGCTGAGCATGAACGTCTTGCTCGGCCCCTGCACCTTCGACAACGCCACCGCGAAGATGATCGCGAAGAACACGATCTGCAGCACTTCGTTCTTGGCGGCCGCATCGAAGAAGCTCGTCGGTACGGTGTGTTCAATGACGCCCGTGAGCGACGTATGCGTCGCCGCGAACTCGGTGCCTTCCTTCGTCGACGCCGCACCAAGGTCCACGCCGCGGCCCGGCTTCACGAAGTTGACGGCAATCAATCCAACCGCCAACGCCAGCGTCGTGACGATCTCGAAGTAGATGATCGAGCGGAACGCGAGGCGTCCGACCTTCTTCATGTCGTCGCCATGCCCGGCGATTCCAACCACGAGCGTCGCGAACAACAGCGGCACGATCAACGACTTGATCATCCGGAGGAACACGGATGACAGCACGTTCAGATCTGTCGCAGCCCAACCGCCATGGTCGGAGCGCGCGGCTTCGGGGAACGCCCAGCCGACCGCGATTCCAACGACCATCGAGATGACGATCCACTGCGACAGCGTAATGCGACGAAAAAACGACTTTGGCGGCGTTGGGGCCGCTGCACTTCCGAGGGTGGGATCCACGGAGGGTGTGGAAGGGCGATTCTGCATCAGAATACTCTAAGGGGAAGACTCAACCACCACGGGACCTGTCCCGCGGCGCAGCGTCGAGTTGCGATACCCGTACAGGAAATACAACACCAGTCCGATCACGAGCCACCAGCCAAAGCGGACCCATGCGAGGCCTGGCAGACCCCTCATGACGAATACGCAGAGCGCTGCACCAAGAACGCCAACGACGTGCACGAATGGGACGCGGAAGGGCCGCGGACGTTCAGGATCAGTGTACCGAAGCACGATCACGCCGATGCATACCAGCGCGAACGCGAACAGGGTCCCGATGTTCGTCAGATCGTACGTCTCGCCTGCGTCGCCGATCAACGACCAGACGGCGACGACCACGCCGGTAAAGAGCGTCGTCGCATACGGAACGTGCGACTTTCCGCTCACGCGCGCCGCCCATCTCGGAAGCAGGCCGTCGCGCGCCATGGCGTAGAAGATTCTCGGCTGGCCGTACTGGAAGACCAACAGCACCGCCGCCATCGAAAACACCGCGCCCAGTGCAACGATCTTGGCGATGCCCGTCATGCCGGTCGCCTTGAGCGCGTATGCAAGCGGATCAGCAGCCTTTCCGAGGTCCTGCGACGGAACCATCCCGGTCAGTACCGCGCCGATGATGATGTAGATGACGGTACAAATGGCCAATCCGCCAAGGATACCAATCGGCAGATTCCGCTGCGGATTCTTCGTCTCCTCGGCCGCCGTAGAAATGGCATCGAAGCCGATGTACGCGAAGAAGACGATTGCCGCGCCTTGGTGCACACCCTTGAAGCCGTTCGGCGCAAAGGGGTGATAGTTCGCGGTGTTGATGTGCGTCAGGCCAACGACGATGAACAGTGCGAGGACGATCAGCTTCACCGCGACCATGATGTTGTTCGCGCGGGCGCTCTCGCGAACACCGCGGAGCAGCAACCACGTGATGAACATGACGATCGCAAACGCCGGCACGTTGATCAGAATCGGAATTCCGGCAATGTGCGGCGCGGAGTCGAGCATTCCGTGGATCTTGGGATCGGAGCTCAGCAACGCGGTCCGATACCCTGTTGTAAGCCAGTCGGGTATCGCGATCCAATCTCCGACGAGCGACTTGAAGTAGTCACCCCACGAGATCGCGACCGCGACGTTGCCAACGGCATACTCGAGGATCAGATCCCAGCCGATGATCCAGGCGACGAATTCGCCAAGCGTGGCATACGTGTACGCATACGCGCTGCCTGCTTGGGGAATCATCGACGCCAGTTCGGCGTAGCAGAGGCCCGCCAGCGCGCACGCGCCGCCGAGCAACAGAAACGAGAGGACGAGGGCCGGTCCGGCGCCGACACGAATCACTTCCCCGTTTGGTCCGATCTGCCCGGCCGCGGCCGATCCGATCGAACCGAAAATTCCGGCGCCGATGACAGCGCCGATCGCCAACATGATCAGGTCGCCGGCGCCGAGTGCCCGCTTCAACGATCCGGTTTCCGTATCGGAAACCAGATCACTGATGGGCTTACGCGAAAACAGAGATGGCATTGAGCCGTTGCTGAAGATGCGTTGATGAAAAACGCGACGCCGACCGCCCGGTTCCGCGATGGTCGGCGATGTGAGAACGGCGGGGCAAGAGCCCCGCCGTTCTCGCAGTCATGAACTCACGCCGTGCGCTGCTTGGATTCGATGCGCATGCCGTAGAACGAGCGGTACACGAAGAACGCCGAGATGACGAAGAACACGGCGGCCAATGCGTGGCTCAGGCCAGAACCATTCTGCTCCGTGAGCGAAACCGCGAGCTCGACAGCGAGGAGTCCGAACAGCGTCGTGAACTTGATGATCGGATTGAGTGCGACCGACGACGTGTCCTTGAATGGATCGCCGACCGTATCGCCGACAACCGTGGCGGCATGGAGCGGCGTGCCTTTCTGCTTCAATTCCACTTCGACGATCTTCTTCGCGTTGTCCCAGGCGCCGCCGGCGTTGGCCATGAAGATTGCCTGGTACAAACCGAACAGTGCGATCGAGATCAGGTAGCCGATGAAGAAGAACGGCTCGACGAACGCGAACGCCAGCGTGGCAAAGAACACCGTGAGGAAGATGTTGAACATGCCCGCTTGCGCGTACCGCGTGCAGATCTCAACGACCTTCTTGCTGTCCTCGACCGACGCGGCCGCGGTGCTGTTGAGATCCATGTTCGCCTTGATGAACTCCACAGCGCGATACGCACCGGTCGTCACGGCCTGCATCGATGCGCCGGTGAACCAGTAGATGATCGAGCCGCCCGTGATCAATCCGAGCAGGAACGGCGGATGCAGCAGCGACAGCTTGTCGATGTTCTGCGTCAGACCGCTCGTCAGGCCAACGATGATCGAGAAGATCATGGTCGTGGCGCCGACGACTGCCGTTCCGATGAGCACCGGTTTGGCGGTCGCCTTGAACGTATTGCCCGCGCCGTCGTTCTCCTCGAGGAAGTGCTTGGCCTTGTCGAAGTTCACCGCGAAACCGTGGTCGCGCTGAATCTCGGCCGGAGCACTCGGCATCTGCTCGATCGTCGAGAGCTCGAACACCGACTGCGCGTTGTCCGTTACCGGACCATACGAGTCGACGGCGATCGTCACCGGGCCCATGCCCAGGAAGCCGAACGCTACAAGACCGAACGCGAACACCGCCGGAGCAACCATGAGCGTGCCGAGGCCGGTGTTGCTGATCAGGTAGGCCACCGACATGAGGAGCATGATCGTGATGCCCAGCCAGTACGCGCTGAAATTACCTGCTACCAAGCCCGAGAGAATGTTGAGCGACGGGCCACCTTCGCGCGACGACGTGACGACTTCCTTCACGTGGCGCGATTCCGTCGACGTAAACACCTTCACGAGCTCTGGAATGATCGCGCCTGCGAGCGTGCCGCAGGTGATGACGCTCGAGAGCTTCCACCACAGCGTGCCGTCGCCGAGATCGGGGATCATCAGGTAGGACACGATGTACGTCAGCACCACTGAGAGGATCGACGTCAGCCACACGAGGAACGTGAGCGGCGCTTCGAAGTTCATGCGGTCGGCGTTGGCATAGCGGCCCTTCGCGATCGCGTGATTGATCAGGTACGACACACCGCTCGCCACGACCATCATGATGCGCATGACGAAGATCCAGACGAGGAGCTGGACCTGCACCTTCGGTTCGTGCACTGCGAGGACGATGAACGAGATGAGCGCGACGCCCGTCACGCCGTAGGTCTCGAAGCCGTCGGCGCTCGGACCAACCGAGTCACCGGCGTTGTCGCCCGTGCAGTCGGCGATGACACCAGGATTGCGCGCGTCGTCTTCTTTCACGTTGAAGACGATCTTCATCAAGTCAGCGCCGATGTCGGCAATCTTCGTGAAAATGCCGCCGGCAATTCGAAGCGCGGCGGCACCGAGCGATTCACCGATGGCGAATCCGATGAAACACGGACCCGCGTAATCACCCGGAACGAACAACAGAATTCCGAGCATGATCACCAACTCGACCGAGATGAGCAGCATGCCGATGCTCATACCCGCCGACAGCGGAATTTCGTAGCAGGGATACGGCTTGCCGCGGAGCGCAGCGAACGCAGTGCGCGAGTTGGCAAAGGTGTTGACGCGGATACCGAACCACGCCACGCCGTAGCTGCCGGCAATACCGATCAAGCTGAATACGAGGATGATGATTACTCGATCCAGCGAGAAGTGCTGCAGCACGCCGAAGTACAGCGCGATGACGGCACCGATGAAGATCTCGAGAATCAGGATGAACTTGCCCTGCGTCACGAGATACGTCTTACACGTTTCATAAATCAGCTCGGAGATCGCCCGCATCGAGCTGTGCACTGCCATGTTCTTGAGCTGTGTATAAATCGTCAAGCCGAACAGCAACCCGAGGCCGCAGACCACGAGGCCGGCGAGCAACAGAGTCCTGCCCGCGATGCCCATGAAGCTCACGGACGACAAATCGGGGATGACGAGGTTGGCCTCACCACCAGCATGCTGAACGGCCGCAGCCTGGGGCGCCGACGCCGCTACTGCGGCGGCCGCCAACTCGGGTTGTTGCGCACGCAGGGACGAAGCGCGCAACGAGCCGCCGAGCACTACCATGGCGAGCGTTAGGAAGGTTGGAAGCGTACGACGAAACACCTTCTCCATCAGAGTCATCGGTTCAGATCTCCAGGGGGACTAGGGCGAGCCGACGCAACTACAACGACCGTCCGACCGCCATTCGGCGAGCGCGACGCATCCCGATGTCACAAAATTCAAAACCGACGCGACACCAAGACAGCAAAAAAGCCCACGGTGTAAGTCATGGGCCCTGCGGGGGATCGCGCAATTATATGGATGTGACCGACGCGCGTCTAGCCACCAAATCGATCGCGTTCCGTCAGATCGACCGACGGCGGATCAGAAGTCGTAGACGATCTGCGCCTTCATGCGGATGGGCGTCCCGTCCGGCGTTGTGCCCGGTCGGAACTTGAAGCTCTTCAGAACCTCTTCGAGGCGCCTGTTGTAACCGCCATCGCGGGTGCCGGTGAAGGTGAATCCCACCACCTTGCCGGTCTCGTCGACGTCGTACTCAGCCACGAGGTGAAAACCCTTTGCCTTGTCCGGAATCGGAAGCGGCGGAATGAACAGCTCGGTCGGCGTCGGCGGATAATTGGCCTGCGTGCCGCCACCCGTTCCAGGACCGATTCCAGAACCGCGTCCCGTCCCGATTCCCGAGCCCGTACCGCCGCCGGTGCCTGGACCATTGCCGTTCGTTCCATCGCGCCCAGTACCGCCCCCAGTGCCCGGCGTTGACGCCGTGGCTTCAACCTTCGGCGCCTCGACCTTTGCCTCGGCCACCTTGGGCTCCGGCATGGGTTCCGGCGCCTTGACGACCTGCGGCGGCGGAATCACTGGCTGCGGCTTCGGCTGGACCACCGGAGGCGGAACAACAGCGACCGGCTTTGGTGTGGGCGTCGGTGGCGGCGGAGTGACCTGAACGTATTGGACGTGCTCCCGGATGCCACCGGTGCCCTTGTGGCCGCCGCCGCCGCCACCCGCGGGGCCCGGACCTCCTGCCCCCTGCGCGCGCTCGACCACATCCCCAACATGACTCGCGACCGGCATTGCGATAAGGAGAATGATCAGGAGGTGGATGAGCGCGGAAACGGCCCCGGAGACGCGACGATCCTCTCCCTTGACCGGGAGTCCGGTCGCGGGCAAAGACCGCCGGCGACTAGCCGGCGAAGGCGGAACAGGAGCTGGGATACGCTGGGCGGATTCGGGCATTCAGGATTGCCGCTGTCAAACGACGCGACACGACATGGCAAGTTATACGGCACTTGCGGGGAAAAGGGTTCCCTTCCCCCGGCCCAATTTTGACGACCCGGTCCGTGCGCCGGTCAGCGCTCGGGAGTCTCGAGCCGGCGGGCGCTACAAACGAGAACACCCCTCGAGCGCGGTGCGCCCGAGGGGTGTTTCAACGATCCAGAACGTCGTGCTACTTCTTGGCCGGAGCCGCGGCACCGCCGGGTGTGTCCTTCGGCGGAATGCCGATGACCTTCACGCCAGCACCTCGGGACACGTCCATCGCGAAGATCACGTCGGCGTACTTCACGTCGGGTGAGCCCTTCACGAAGATGATCTTTTCCGGACGTGGATCGAAGATCTCCTTCAACCGCGCCGCGAGATGATCGCGGGTCTGTGCTTCGCTGTTGATGAAGAACTGTCCGCCTGCCTTCACTTCGAGCACGATCTGATTCGAATTCGCGTTGGCCGGAGCCACCGACGGATTCGGATCGGGGAGCTGAATGTCGATCGATTTCCGCATGGACGGCAGCACCGCCATGAAGATGATCAGGAGCACCAAGAGCACGTCGATCATCGGCGTGACGTTGATGTCGTTCGACAAGCTCGCGCCGCTACCGCCACCTGACATCGCCATTATTTAGCTCCTCCCGGTGGGGCAGCCGGTGCTCCCACTGGAACGGTCGACTTGGTGTCGCCCGCAACCGTGGAGATCGTACCCGGCTTCTGATCGCTGATCATGCCGACCACCGTCACGCCATTGTGCATGGCGATATCCATGGCATCGAGAACCTTGCTGTAGTCCAGGTTCTTGTCCGCCTTGAAATACATGACGTAGTCGTCGCGCGGCTGATCCTTGTAGATGTGCCGAAGTGCAGCGGCAACATCTTCAGACTTGATCGGCTTTTTGTTCAGGTAGTAATTGCCATCCTTGTCGATACCCAAGACCTGGTCGGTCTTATCGTCTTCCGGATGGTCCTTGATGTTCTGCGCTTGCGGCGGATCCGCGTTGAATCCCGCCAACAGTGCCGGTGCGACCACCATGAAGATGATCAGGAGCACCAGCATGACGTCGACCATCGGCGTCACGTTCGGCGTGGATGCAACACCACCACCACTACTTGCTGCCATTGCCATTGGCCTACCTCCTCAACGGATGGGCGAGTGGACGGTCGATCAGGTGTTGATCGGGCCGGCGCCGCCAGCCGTGTTGAACTCACGCGTGAAGCGCGAGCGACCGAACTCGCCGGAAACGCCCTTGATGAGATAGTCGATCATTTCCTTCGAGACGTACGTCATTTCGGCCGTCAGGTTGTCGATCTTGGTCGTGAAGTAGTTGTACGCCCACACGGCCGGGATGGCGACGAGAAGACCGAACGCCGTCGTGATGAGTGCTTCAGCGATACCACCGCCGATCGCGGCAAGACCGCCGGATCCGGACGCGGCCATACCCGTGAAGGAGTTCACGACGCCCATCGTGGTGCCGAGCAGTCCGACGAACGGCGCCGTTGCACCGACCGTCGCGAGCACGGCCATACCGCGCTTCAGGTTCGTGATCTCGAGGAGCATGTTGCGCTCGACCGCACGTTCCGCCGAGTTGATGTCCGACACCGTGACCGAACCATCGGCGATCAACGGCTTCACTTCGCCAAGTGCGCCACCGAGCACGAGCGCGACGTGCGACTTCTTGTAGCTCTCCGCGAGGCGGATCGCTTCCGTGAGGTTGTCCTCTTCGAGGAACTGCGAGAACTCAGGCGCGAACTTGATCGTTTCCTTCTGCGCCTTACGCAGATTCCACCACTTCGACACCGTGATGGTCAGCGAGTAAATGGACATGATCGCCATCGTAATAACGATGCCCTTGGCGAACGCGCCCATCGAGTGCCACATGCCAAGCAGTGAGAGATCCATATCGACTTATTCTCCGGCGTGATCCGAGTACTACTCGGACTTGGTGAGTGAGAACTGGAAAGGCATCTGAACGAGCTGTTTCACTTTCTTGCCGCCGACTTCAGCAGGGTAGAACTTCATGTTCGGCAAGGACGCCTTCACGGCGTTCGTGAACAGATCGTGCGTCGACTTGAGAACCTTGAAGGTGGACATCTCGGCCCGGCCCGTCGTGTCGACGGTGAACTGGGCGAGCACTTCTCCTTCGACGTTCGCCGACCGCAACATGTCGGGGTACCGCGGTGCCGAATTACCCGGGAACGGCGAGACCTGCTTCTCGACCTGGAAGTCGAAGAACGTCTCGTTGCTGTTCGCCGGTGTCGGCGTACCGCCGACGACGCCCTTGGCAATACCGCCAGCGACGCCTTTGCCCGAGAAGTCCTCCTCATTCGTGACCTTCTTGGAAAGGTCAATGTCGGGAAGCACGTCTGGGATCTTGATGGGAGCGGTCAGCACCTGGAAGCCTTTCGGCGGCGGTGCCTTCATGACCACTTCCGGCGGGGGTGGCTTGGGCTCTTCCTTGGGCGGAGGCGGCTCGTCCTTCTTGACCTGAACGAATTCCACTTTCTCTGCCTTCGGCTTGCTGAGCTCCTGGCTGGCGTGAAGCGTTCCGATCACTGCAGCAGAGATCAGAATCGCGTGTACACCAGCACTCAGGAGGGCCCCACCCGCACGTTTCTGCTTTGCAGCTTTGGACTCGATAAGGTTGTCGAACATGTCTCGGTGGCCTGATCGGGTGCAGGAAAAGAACGCGCGAACTATCAGGAGGGGAAGCTATTCCCGGGCGGGGTGGGCGGAATGCCCTGAAGATTAAGAGTCGATGAAGGCGAAGTGACAACTTCGAAACTCATCCCCCAGCGACATCCGGAACTTTTGTCCCATCGGCAAAAGGCTCACTCGCTTCGGACGTCGCCGGGACCGTCGGAAGGGCCACGGTGAACAGGCTGCCGCGCCCCAGTCGCGATTGGACGGTGATCGTACCCCCGTGAGCCTGAACGATCCACTGCGAGATCGCCAATCCCAATCCGAAACCGCCACGCTCCGATGCGCGCGACCGAACCCGGTCCGCGCGCCAGAAACGATCGAAGACGTGCGGCAGGTCCGCGGCCGAAATACCAATGCCCGTATCGCGCACCGTAATCGCGATTTCGTCGCTCGATCGGCGCGTCACCGCCACTTCCACGCGACCGCCGGCCGATGTGTACTTGATCGCGTTCGTCACGAGGTTCAGCAACAGCTGTCGCAACCGTGTGCGATCCCCCATCACGATCCCGCTCTCCAACGTCGTCAGCGCGAGCTTGAGTCCCGCATCCTCGCCGAGGATGACAGCCGTCTCATAGACCTCGCGCACGAGCGGCTCGAGCTCGATCGGGGTGCGATAGAGATCGAAGCGACCCTCGTCGGCGCGTGCAAGCGTCAAGAGACTGTCGACGAGATCCGACATGCGCGCCGTTTCCTGCAACGCTTCCTCGAGCGCGACCATCTTGTCGGAACGATTCGTTCCCGGATGCATCGCGCGCTCCACATCCGCGCGCAGCACGGTGAGCGGCGTCTTGAGTTCGTGGCTCGCGTCGGCGGTGAATCGCCGCAGCGCCGCGAACGATGTCTCGAGGCGCGTGAGCATCGCGTTCAGCGTCAGTCCGAGACGAACCAGTTCGTCGCTACTCGTCGGATCCGTCGGCAGACGCCGATGCAGACTGCGTCCGTCGGTGATCGCCTCGACTTCGTTGATCAATTGATCGACGGGACGAAACACGCTGGCGAGAACCGCATACGCAGCGACGATCGACAGCAGAAAAATCACCGGGGCGAGGACGATGATCGACCCGGTGACCGCGGTCGGAAGTAGATCGGCGTACTGAATCGGCGCGCCAACCACCACCCGCGAGATATTCGGCACCTGGATCGCCGCCGTCGGAACGGTGTCGGCCATCATGAATAGGTGCAGCGAGTCGCCGCGCAAACTCAAACGCGTGATCTCCGTCCGACGCGCGAGTTTCGCCGCCACGCGGTTGACCTCGTCCTGGTCGTCGGCCGACAGATCGCGCATCCGCTGCGACGCGTATAGAAGCTGGTTCTGGTTGTTGAAGACCAGGAAATAGCCCTGCAGGCGATCGAGGACTTTCACCAGCGTGCGACTCGGATGCGCCACCGGCGTTCCGCTGGCCGTGTCGATCACGGTGAGCGTCAGCGGCTGGCTATCCGGCTGCAGCAGAAACTGGCGCTGCAGATCGCGGATCGTGGTCACCAGCGTGTCGGTCATCGGCTGCACGCCGGCGCCAACGGTGTTCGCGCTGCTGTCGCGCATCGCCGACACCGCGACACCGAACACGACAAAGGTGGCCAGCAGGAGCGCGGCGTACGCCACGGTGAGCCGGCCACGCGTCGACATTTAACTTCGCTTTTCCCTTGATGCCGGCTCGCGCTTCTTCGCGTCGGTTGCTTCGTCCTTGATCATGTATCCGACGCCGCGCACGGTCGTGATCAGGCGATTGGTGTGCTTCGAATCCACCTTCTTACGCAGGTGGTTGATCACCACGTCCACGATGTTCGTGCCCGGATCGAAGTGATATCCCCACGCATACTCGGTGATCAGCGTCCTGCTCATCACGCGCCCCGCGTGGCGCATGAGATACTCGAGGACGGTGTACTCCTTCGGGGTGAGATCAATGAGATCGCCGTTGCGCCGCACTTCGCGCGTGGCTTGATCGAGGACGAGATCGCCGACGACCAGCGTAGGCGACGCGAGCGCCCGCGGACGTCGTGCAAGCGCCTCGACGCGAGCGAGCAGTTCCTCGAACGCAAACGGCTTCGTCACGTAGTCGTCGGCACCAGCGCGAAGCGCCGTGACTTTCGCGTCGACCGCATCCTGTGCCGTGAGCACCAACACCGGTCGTTCGAAGCCGCGCGCACGAAGGACATGCAGCAGTTCGAGCCCGGACTTGCCCGGCAACCGCATGTCGAGGACGATGAGATCGTACGCCTCCGACGACGCTCGGCGCTCCCCTTCCTCGCCGTCGGCAACTAGATCGACCGACCAGCGCTGCTCTTCTAACCCACGCTTGACGTACTGGCCAACGGTGGGATCGTCCTCGATCACGAGAATGCGCATACGCTACAACCTATTTCACGGAGGCGCGCTCGGGCAGTCGCGTTCGGTTAGGGTTCGATGACGAACCCAAGTCAGTCCGCCGCGGCTGTCACCGGATCCTGCTGACCGCGCGGACGCCTGAACCCGTATTCGCGAATCTTGCGATATAGGGTCTTCGACGAAATACCGAGGATTCTCGCGGCGTGACCCTGATGCCAGTTCGTCTGCGACAGGACAGCGTCGATGTGCTGTCGCTCCAACTCGGCGAGCGTCGTTGCCGAGCCAACCGCGGGACGGCTGGCCGACGGCGCAGTGACGAGCGGCAGGTCCTGCGCGCGAATCTCGCGCTCGCCGTTGCGCGACAACAGCACGAGTCGCTCAATGACGTTCCGCAGCTCGCGGATGTTGCCCGGCCACGGATACGCCTGCATGAGCGCGAGCGCATCCGGAGTGAGCACCGGCGCCGACGCGCCGGCGAGGTGCGTGAGGAAGTGCTGCGCGAGAAGCGGAATGTCCACCACACGCTCACGGAGCGGTGGCAGAGATACCGTCACGACGTTCAGCCGATACAAGAGGTCGTCACGGAAACGTCCTTCTTCCACGGCGACTTCGAGATCGCGATTGCTCGAGGCGACCAGCCGAACCGCGATGTCGACCTTCTGCGTTCCGCCAACGCGGAAGAAGCTCCCGTGCTCGAGCGCGCGGGCGAGCTTGGACTGCAGCTTCGAGCTCAGCACGCCAACTTCGTCGATGAACAGCGTGCCGTTCGACGCGAGCTCGATGAGTCCCGCCTTTCGCGCAATCGCTCCAGTGAATGCACCGCGTTCATGGCCGAAGAGTTCCACGTCCAGCATCGATTCGGCAAAGACAGTGCTGTCCGCCTCGACCATTGGACCGAGTCGGCCAGACAATCGATGAATCGCGCGCGCGAGCAGCGTCTTGCCCGTACCCGACTCGCCGGTGATGAGTACTGGTGAATCGGTCGTCGCCACGCGCTCGAGCAATGCGAGCACCGCGTGCATCGGCGCGTACTGGGTAATCACTTCCGGCGTGGCGTCCACGCGCGACAGTCGTGCTTGGAGATACCGGTTCTCGCGCGCCAGCTGATGTTTCTCCCACGCGCGCCGCACCAGCACGTCGATCTCGGCCATACGATATGGCTTCGACATGTAGTCGTACGCGCCAAGCTTCATCGCGGTGATCGCTGTCTCGACCGTGCCGTTGCCCGTGATGATGATGACCTGCGGTGGATCAGGCTCGGTGCGCAAATGCTTGAGCGTCTCGAGACCGTCCATCTCCGGCATCACGATGTCGACGAGGGCGACGTCGAACGCCTCGTCGCGAACCGCCTGTAGCGCCGCCTTGCCGTCGCCGACGTACACGACATGGTGGCCGCGCCCGCGCAAGAACGCGCACAGGATCTGTCCGAGATTTTCCTCATCCTCGGCCACGAGGATGCGAATGCGTCCGGTTGGTTCGATGTCCGTCATGCGACCGCCGAGGGAAGGAGAATACGGAACACACTGCCCTCACCCACGACGCTGTCGACTTCGATGCGGCCGCCGTGTTCGGTGACGATGGCATAGCAAATCGATAATCCGAGTCCAGTACCGCGGCTCGGCGGCTTGGTCGTGAAGAAC
This sequence comes from Leucogemmata humicola, assembly GCF_055379415.1. NCBI lineage: Bacteria > Pseudomonadati > Gemmatimonadota > Gemmatimonadia > Gemmatimonadales > Gemmatimonadaceae > Leucogemmata > Leucogemmata humicola. The sequence goes on along the minus strand of NZ_AP040875.1, from coordinate 2,783,366 downwards.
GGTTCGAAGATCTTCTTCTGATCGGCCATTCGAATTCCGTGTCCGCGGTCGATGACCTCGGCAATCGTCGTGTTGTCTCGCTCGTCGGCGCGCGTGCGCAGCGTGATGATGCCGCTGTCTTCCATGGCATCGAGCGCGTTGAGGAGCAGCGACATGAAGACCTGAACCATCTGCTCCTCGTTGGCCAACACCGGCTTGATACCCACATCCGGTTCGACGCCAACGACCACGCGCCGAAAGCGAGGATGGTGCTTCACGAGGCGCAGTGTCTTTTCTACGACGACATTCAAGTCGACGTTGACCTTGGCCGTGGACTTCGGTCGGCTGAAGTCGAGCAGACCGTCGATGATGCCCTTGCAGCGATGGACTTCTTGCTGAATGAGCAGCAGTGAATCCTTGAGCTCTGGACCATCAGTCGGAAGGTTCAACGTCCCTTCGGTAATTCCGAGCTCCAGACTCTCCGCACACGCGCCGATCGTCGCCAGCGGATTGTTGATCTCGTGCATCACACCGGCGGCCAGCGTACCGATCGCGGCGAGCTTCTCGGCTTGGGCAAAACGTGCTTCGGCCTGCCGCCACTCCGTGATGTCTTCGCCGATCGTGATGATGTGCGAGACCTCGCGGCCTTCGACGTGCATCGGGATCTTCGTGATTCGATAGGTACGCGGTTCGCCGAACGCCTGCGACTCGATCGGAAACTGTTGCATCACGCCCGTCGCAAACACATCCTCGAACTCACTCCGCAGCAACTCGGCCGGCTGGCGATGCAAGATCTCGAAAATCGTCCGGCCAATCGCCTCTTCGCGCGACACGCCCTGCAACCCGGTTTCGCGTTTGCGATTCCAGGCTTGAATGCGATAGGCGCGATCGATGACGTACAGGCCGACGGGCAGCGAATCGATGATCTTTTCCGTGAATCGACGCTGCTCGTTGATCTCGCGCGTGCGCGCCGCGACCTCGGACTCCAACCGATGCGCGTACTCCGCACCGCGGAGCGCCGGCGCAAGCAGGTCCGCCGCCGTTGAGAGGAAGACCTGATCTTCCGTAGCAAGCGTTCGTCCCGGCCTGGCCGAGACGGCGCCGAGCGTTTGGCGACCCGCAAGCAGTGGCGCGGCGACGACGCCGTCGAGCGCTCCGCCGTCGTCGAGCTTGAGCAATTCCTCGACGGTGGACGCCGCCGTATCATCGTTGGCGGCAGCCCATGCGCGACGAAGTCCGTCGACGCCGCGGAGCCAGAGGCTCGCATGCGCGCCATCGAGTTCGCTCGCGATTGCCGCGAGAATGCCAGGCATGACCGCGCTGACCGAATCGCCGGTCGCGAGGGCCGCGGCAATCTCGGCGATGGCCGTGAGAGCGCGAGGGATCGGCCGAGAGGGCCGATGCTGCGGAGGAGCGGAGAGAGGAGCCTCGGACACGACGTCTGGCCGGGAGTAGGGCGAGGGGACAAGATGACCGAATTCCCCTGTAAGACGCGCCGGAAACCGGTTCGCAACGCCCTACCCTCCCGGCCTTTGCCGGCCCTACATCCGGTCGATCGCCGCCAATAGCTCCGAGTCCAAACGACGGTTGCTCGGGTTGTCTTCGACGTGTTCCCAGCGGATCACGCCGTCGGGCCCGATGAGGAAGTACGCGCGCTTCGAGTAAAACCGATCCTCGAGCATCACTCCATAGAGGCGCGACACGTCCCGACGAAAGTCGCTCAGCATGTCGACCTTCATGTTGTACTTTGCCTTGTACTCCTTGAGCGAGTACGTATGGTCGACGCTGATCGGGAGCACCGTCAGACCGCGGTTGGCGAAGAGATCGTGGTCATCGCGCATCTCGCAGAGTTGTTCGGTGCACGTGCCTGAGAAGGCCAGCGGAAAGAAGGCGAGCAGCACCGGTTTGCCGCGCAGTGACGAAAGCGTCAGCTTTTCGCCGGATGTGGAGGGGAGCGTGAAATCCGGCGCGACTTGGCCAACGGCCGGCACGGCGTGAGATTCGATCGCAGTCATTGGAAACAGAGCCTCGTGACCCAAGAAGGATGACGAAACTTATACCCCTCCTTTCGTATCGCCGATTCGCGATCGTCGTCTGCGCCGTCGTGGCGGTTGGCTGCGGCGGTGGCGGCGGCAGCAGTACGGCGGTGACACCACCGACGCCGGCATCGAATCCGCAGCCGCTCGCTGGCGATGTCGAGCGCACGTCGTTCAACCCGTCGCTCGATATTCATCTCGACAAGATGACGCGGCGCGCGTCCGGGCTGTACGTCCAGGATTTGGTGACGGGGACCGGCGCAGTTGCGGCCCGCGAGCGCACCGTCGTAGTTCGCTACACGGGATGGCTGCCCAACGGCAAGGAGTTCGACTCCGGCGAGATCAGCGTGATCATCGGGGCGAACAAGACGATCCGCGCGTGGGAGGAAGGCCTGCTGGGGATGCGCGTTGGCGGTCGTCGGCGGTTGGTGTCTCCCCCGTCGCTCGCCTATGGAGCGCGAGGGGCGGGAGAGATTCCAGCAAATGCGGTACTCGTATTCGAGATGGAGCTACGGTCGGTCTTCTAGACCGCGCGAGCTACCACCACTGGCCAAAGGGTGGAAACGCCTGCTCGCGATAGTTCAGCCGAAGCGGATCGAGACTCGACTGCAACTGCCGGTGAACCTGAAAACTCGTGTTGCCGCTCAGGGCCGCCTGATACGCGCGGCTCTGACTCATCGCCTCTCCATTCCTCCAGGCACGTTGTGGAATCGAGGCGCACGCACCTAGCGCCGCAAGGCAGCCGAGCGCGAGCACCATCCGAGCGATCGATTTGATCGCGGGCCTTTCAGTCGTACGCGTTCGCATCTGTACTCCTGTGCAAAGGATGTCGCGGGGATTGAGGGATTCGATCAAGGGACACGCGACGTGCCGTGCGCCCTCACGAAAGCGCCGCCGTGCGACTCATGCGGATCATTAACCGCCAGAATGAGAGTTTTTCTCCGGCGGCCTCTTGAGGGGCGCGCGATCGGCGGGCCATCTTATCGCCTTCCGTCGACCGGAGCAGCCTCGGTGTTGAGACTTGCTGGCGCGCTGTACCTCCTCCTGAGCGGCGCCATGGTATTGGTCGCCTTCGTGACGTATCAGCGTCGGAGGCAGGCGTTCAACGCGGACGATCTCATCAAATGGCTCGGGATCCCAGGACTTCTCGTATGGGGATTCGTCGGCCTGGCGCTCGTGGCAAAGCTGCTGGTGATCCCCTTCACCGCCGCACTCCATCTCTGGGAGTGGCTCACGGACCGACTCGGCTCGACGAGCGTCGCGATCATTCTCGTCGCGATCGCGGCAATTGCCGGGGTCTATGTCGTCGATCAGCGTCGACGCGCGCCGCCGGCGCCTGACATCTGACCTGACGCGCCAGCAGCTATTCCTCGGACATTCGAATTCTCACATCGCCCTTTCGCACGGCGTACTCCTTTCCGCAGCCCGCGTGGACGCATTGGAGTCGCTGACCGGCGAACTTTTCAGTGATCTCCACAGCGGTCAGCTCGGATGGTTCGTCGAGAAGCGAGATTCCGCCTCCGCAGAAGGGGCATGCTGTCGAGGCCGTGACGATTCTCATTGGCGCCGTGGCAAGGTGGGGTCTCCGAAGGATGTTCGGCGTGCACCTGGTGAAGCGAGGCGTGGACGGTAACGGTTCGGTGACGCTCTCTTGCAGGCTGCGTACCTCGCAAACCTAGTCCGCATCCCGACGGTGCTGGCGCTCCCACGATGCGATCATGGCGTTCGCCACCGCACGGGGCGACATGTCGACGAAGGCGCGCGGCGACACATGCCAGCTCGTAATCGTGGCCGGCGGCGCGACGAGGAGCCGAATCTCACGCCGTTCGAGCGAGTGCTCCAGAACCGCATCGACGTCGCGCTGACGATCGCCGATCCGCGTCGTGAGTGCGGCGACGAGCTCGGTCCAATGCCACTCGAATGCGCGGTCGACGTTGTCGTCGGTGTCGAGTCCCATGCCACACGTACGCATTCCCCGTCGGAACCGTTCCCGCGTGTTGAGCCCGAACATTAAAGCGCTCTAATCTTTGAGGATTCGCTGCTGCGTCGTGGCATTAAGCGACGACGGGCCTCGCAGTTTGCGAGAGTGGCGAGCATGGGAATCGGCAGGCCCACCCGCTTGCAGTGTTTAGAGAACTGGAATGATGGACTCCCGCCCTGCTCCGGCGGGTAGTCGTATGCCAGTTCACGTCGACCCTCTCGCTGCGAACGCAAAAGGGCCGACCGCTTAGATGACGGTCGACCCTTGTGCTTGCTGTCTGCCTTCGCGCATGGAGCGTATCGGGATCGAACCGATGACCTCCTGGTTGCAAACCAGGCGCTCTCCCAGCTGAGCTAACGCCCCAACTCTTCCCACACCAACGAGATTCAAATCTACCTACGCGCGATTCCGCGTGGAACGGGGTATGAATACTCCGATGCAAGGCGAGAACAACGGGAGGCTATCGTGACCACAACGGAAGCAGGCACGGCGACGCAGCACCTGACCATTCGCTGCCAATTCTGCGATACCTGGAACCGCGTCGACGCCGCCCGTGCCGCCGACCGCCCCAAGTGCGGCAAGTGCGCAAAACCAATGCTGCTCGATCGCCCGGTCGCGCTCAACGACGAAACGTTCGCGCGCACGATCGCTGAAACCGACGTCCCCGTACTCGTCGATTTCTACGCCGACTGGTGCGGCCCGTGTAAGATGATGGCGCCGTCGATCGACGAACTCGCTCGCGAAAAGCAGGGCGTCGCGCTCATCGCAAAACTCGACACCGACCGCGCGCAGCACACGGCCTCCGGCTTTGCGATTCGCGGAATTCCAACGACGATCGTCTTCCACCACGGCAAGGAAATGGCGCGCCAGTCCGGCGCCGTCCCCAAGAAGGTGCTCGAGGAATTGCTCGCGAAGGCGTGAGCGACTTCGGCGTGAGTGGCGATGGCAAACGAAAAAGGGGCCGGCGAATGCCGGCCCCTTTCGTTTGCTGCGACGCTCATGAACTACTCGTGCGCCGGCAGCGGTTCCATCGTCTCAGGATTCACGGGCACCTGGACCTCATCGCGGAAGCGCGACGTAAGCAGCGTCACGCGCATGCGCGGGAAGGCATCCATGAACTGCGTGTAGCACCAGCCCCACGCACCGGCGTACAGCATCAGGCAGCCAATCTCCCAGATGCCGAACGGCAGCGACGTCACCGTCGTACCGTAGCCAGACGGATAGACTTCGATGTACCGCATCAACCACATACCAGTGAGGCTCGACACCGCGAAAATCGTCATCGCCGAGCGATTCACCTTTGCGGAGCGGGACAGCAGGCCGAAGAACGGCGCGAAGAACACCATCACCACCGACGCGATCGTCACGCCAACCCACGGCGCAAGGAGTCGCAGGCGCATGAAGAACGTTTCCTCGCCCAGGTTGCCGTACCAGATCACGAGGTACTGGCCGAAGGTGAGGTAGCCCCAAAACGCCGTGAAGGCGAAGCACAGCTTACCGATGTCGTGGAAGTGCGTTTCGGTGATCAAACCGCCGGCACCATTCAGATGCGCGTTCCATGCACGGACAAGAATCGAGAACAGCATGAGCGCGCAGAGCCAGCCGCCCATGAAGAACCACCAGCTGTACAGCGTGCTCTGGAAGTGGAGCGACAGCCCCATCGAAAGATCCCACGCCAACACCGAGAAGCCGATCGCGAACAGAGCGACGACGAACACGGCCAAGCGGCCCTGACGCGAGTGCGTCGAGTGGATCTCGCGACGCTCTTCGCCGAAACCGTTGCGCATGCCGGCGCGGATGTTGGCCGCCCACTTGGCGCCCCACTCCGGCACGCGACCGACGTCGAGTCGAAGCGATGTGTAGATGTAGTAGATCCCCAGCGCGACGAACGCAGCGAAAATCACGATATCGCGGATCGTCAAGAACGCGGGATTGTAGTACGTCGCCTTCTCAGGGTTCGGAAACGCTTCGTGCGTCCACGGGAAGATGTGGCCACGCCCAACCGAGAGAATCAGCAGCAAGAACACGAACGCCACCGGAAGGAACGCGACGTACCCTTCCATGAAGCGAATGACGCCGCGCGACCAGCGCGCCGTCGTGATGCGCTGCACCGCGACGAACGTGACGCCAGCGCACGACAGCGTCGTGAAAAACAGCCAGTTCATGTGGAAGGCGCGCCAGGCGCGATCCCCATCCAGCACGGCACCGGCAAGAAAGATCAGCGCGCCAATACCGAACAGCGCGAGCATCGCGGTCTTGATGGACTTCGGAATCTCTTTGTTCGACGAGGCGAGGACTTCAGCGGGCGTCGGAACGCGGGGAGGATGAAAGCTCACGGCTGGTGCTCCGGCTTCGTCGTCTCAGTCGAGGGCTTCTTGGCGGTATCTGCTGCAGTCGCGGGCGCGGCCGGTGCGGCCGCCGCAGACGACGGATGGTAGTACGGCGCGGGTCGCGTCGGACCCATCATCGAGGCGCCCGGCACAAGCGTGCCCGTTTCACCCGGACGTCCGTGCGACGTGTCGGCCGCAATCGCAATCTTGCCCTGCAAGGAACGCAGGTAGTTCACGATGCTCCAACGGTCCGGCTCTTCGATTCGATTGTACGACGGCATCGTGCCCTTGCCGTTGCGAATCACGCCGAAGATGTAGCCGTCGGTATACCCTGCTGCCGCGCTCTGCGCCGTGCCAATGGCCGGCGGAAACATTCCGTACTTCATTACGACGCCATCGCCCTTGCCGAGCGGTCCGTGGCAGACGGCGCAGTTGATCTGGTATTGAATGCGGCCGGCGTTCACCGAACTCTCATTGACCGGAACCGGATTCGGAATCGACGCCATGGCCGTGATGGCCTGCGGCGACGGCGTGCGATCGTACACGAAGCCAGGCGCCACGCTGCCATAAATCGGCACGGAGTTCTGCGGATTGCCGCGGAAGGCAATCGTGTCCGCCGGCGTTTCCCACGGATCGATCTTCGGCTGCTGCTTGAAGTCGGTGAACCATGAGCAGGCGGCGAGCGACACGACCACCGGCGCGACCAGCACCATGCGCAGTGCTTTCACACTGATCTTAGCGCTCACGACGAACCTCCTCGGCTCCATGCTTCTTGAGGACATTCATCGCGCGGTCCACCTCGTCCGGTTCCGTCGCGACCCACACGCCGAAGTGACCGGCGCTGAAGCGCGGATCGTAGCCAACCGTCATCGTCAGTCGCGGAATGCCGGCAAAGCCGAACATCGCGAACACCGTCGCCAGACCGCCGACGAGCACCATGACCTCGAATCCAAGAATCGTGAATGGCACCCACGACGCGATCGCCTTGCCGCCGACGACCAGGGGCCAGTAGTCAGACATCCACACCGGAATCCAGTAGCCGAACGTCACGCCGCAGAGACCGAAGATGAGCGTGAAGAGGCGCACCTTGCTCGGTGCATGCTGGAGCGCATGCTCGAACTCGTGGCGCGGCGTCGGCGTGTACACGGTGATGTCGCCGATGCGCTCTTTCTTCAGTTCTTCGACGGCCTCGACGGCCGAATCAATATGATGAAATGCTCCCAGGACGCCTTGCATCAGTGCTGGACTCCCGTCTCGTCTGGGTGGGGGTTGCCTTCCGTCAGATCGTGCGAGATGTCGTGCGGATGCTTGAGCCGCGGCGGCACAACTTCCTTGATCTCAGCCATGGCCATCACAGGCAGCTGCTTGATGAACAGCAGGAACCACATGAAGAACCAGCCGAAGCTGCCGAGGAGAATGCCGTAGTCGACCCAGGTCGGGCGGTAGGTGCCCCACTGCCAGGGCTCGAACTCGTGCGAGAGCGACGGCACCACGATCACGAAGCGCTCAAACCACATGCCGATGTTGATGAAGATCGACAGGATGAAGAGCCACGTCGGATTGCGTCGCAGCTTCTGCGACCAGAGCGACAGCGGCAGCACCATGTTGCAGATCAACATGACCCACGCTGCCCACGCCCACTGGCCGAACACACGGTTCCAGAAGTAATCCTGCTCGACCTTGTTGCCGCTCATCCACGCGACCTGGAACTCGGTCAGGTACGCGAGGCCGACGACGCACGACGTGAACAAGCAAAGCTTGGCGGCCGCGTCGATGTCGTTGAGCGTGATGTAGTGCTCGAGCTTGAAGAACTTGCGTAGCGGAATGGCGATCGTGAACACCATTCCGATACCGGAGAAGATCGCGCCCGCAACGAAGTACGGCGGGAAGATCGTGGCGTGCCAACCCGGCGTCAGCGCCATTGCGAAGTCGAACGACACCACCGAGTGCACCGACAGCACGAGCGGCGTGGCGAACGCGGCGAGGAACAGATACGCGCGCGTGAAGTGACGCCATTCGCGATCCGAGTTGCGCCAACCGAGCGCCATGGTCGCGAGGATCGCCTTACGCACCGGATTCTTTTCGCGGTCGCGCAGGATCGCGATGTCCGGAATCAATCCGATGTAGAGGAAGGTGCTCGAGATCGTGAGGTACGTGAGGATCGCGAACACGTCCCACACCAGCGGGCTCTTTGGATTCGGCCAAAGGAGTCGCCAGTTCGGATACGGAATCAGATAGAAGAACTTCCACGGGCGACCCAAGTGCAGGATTGGGAACAATCCTGCCGTCATGACCGCGAACACGGTCATGGCCTCGGACACTCGGTAAATGCTCGTTCTAAAGCCTGCGCGGAACAGATACAGAATGGCCGAGATCAGCGTACCGGCGTGACCGATACCGACCCAGAACACGAAGGTGATGATGTACACACCCCACATCACCGGCGGCTGGTAACCCGCCGCGCCTAGCCCTTCATGAATCTGATAGATCCAGGTCGTTGCGCCGATGAGCAGGCACAGAATTGCGATGCCGAGCGCGGCGAACCAACCGAGCGTCGGCCGAAGCGTACCGGCGATCTCGTTGTCGACCTGCTCGTAATCGCGAACCGCCGGAAAGCGAACGGCAGCCGACGGAATGTTCGGACGCTGACCGCCGGGCAATGGAGTCGCAGTCGTTGCCATGTCCGCGCCTCCTTAGTTCGCCACCGGCGCTGCTGCGCCGGCCGCCGGGTGATTGACCTTCTTCAAGTAGACCACCGCGGTGAAGGTGTTGAGCTCTTCGAACACGTGATACGCGCGCCGGTCGTGCGCCAACTGCGCAACACTCCAGTTTGGATCCGCGGCATCACCAAAGGTGATGGCACGCGACGGACACGCCTGCGCGCACGCTGACGTGAACTCGTCCGGCTGCAGATCGCGATGCTCCGAAGCGGCACGATTCTCCGCCTCGCGAATGCGCTGCACGCAGAAGCTGCACTTCTCCATGACGCCCTTACCGCGAACCGTGACGTCTGGGTTGAGCTGCCAGTTCAACGGCTCCGGGAACGCGTACTGCTTGCGATCGACTTCGCCGTAGCCGAACCAGTTGAAGTAGCGAACCTTGTACGGGCAGTTGTTCGAGCAGTAGCGCGTTCCGACACAACGGTTGTAGACCTGAACGTTCAAGCCGTCCGGCGCGTGGTACGTCGCGTACACTGGGCAGACCGGTTCGCACGGTGCGTTGCCGCAGTGCTGGCAGAGCATCGGTACGAAGCGCGTTTCGAAGTCTTCGCCGAACTTGCCGTCAGGGTTGCCCTCGAAGTAGCGCTCGAGTCGCAGCCAGCTCATCTCTCGGCCGCGCTCGATGTTGAAGCCCGGACGCGCATCGGCGAAGTACGTGGCGTTCTGCCAGAACGCGCCGACGGTCGGGATGTTGTTTTCAGCATAGCACGCGGTGACGCAGGCCGAGCAGCCCGTGCAGCGCGCGAGATCGATCGTCATTGCCCAACGCCGCTTCGTCATGCCGAGCGGGTTGTCAGGACGATACATGCCCTTATGAGTTCCCTGATCGGCCGCCGTTGGCGCGCCGAGCTGACCCTGCGCATCCGCCGCCACGGGCGAGCGAAGGCCCGGAAGGAATGCGTGATCCGCGCCGCCAGGGAGCGCCTCTTCGTGCTCTTCGACCGGCGGCTTGCTCAGCTCAGCGGCGGTGATCGCCTGCGCGATACCACGACCGTGCTGTCGCGCCGAACCTTCGGTGCTCGGCAACGTGCGATGATCGCCCGTCTTGGAGACCGACGCCTTCGTTACGGTGAATGCGAGACCGCCGGCTGAGTCGGTGCCCACCGGAACCAGGTCGAGCGCGTTGATGCCGATGTCACGCGAATAGCGGCCGTAGCCCCATTGCGTGATACCGGAATGGTGCAGCGGATCGAAGGTCGGCACCTGCGTGCTCGCCTTGTGACCCTGACCCAGCGGAATCGCGATCGCGTCCTTGTGAATTCCGAGGAACGGGAAGGCCGGTGCGCGCACCGTTCCATTCGCCGTCTTCACTTCGAGGATGTCGCCGCGATCGATGTTCAGTCGCTGCGCCGTTTCCGGATGCAACTCGACCCACGAGCTCCAGCAGATCTTGGTGACGGGATCCGGAAGTTCCTGGAGCCACGGTTTGTTCGCGCCGCGTCCGTCGCCGAGCGTGGGCGATGGATACGTGATGAGGAACAGATCGCCCTGTGCGCTGGCGATCGGCGCAGACTTCGGTGACGACGACGGCGCCGCAGCGACCGTGCGTGCCGGAAGCGTACCGCTGGCGATTGCCTTGGGCAGTGCCGCGGCGAATGCCGTTGGGCCGCCCGGGAAGCTCGTGGTGACCCAGGTGCGATAATCCGCCGCCGCAAACTTTGGCGCGACCGCCGCATCCTTCTTGGCGACGAGAAGCAGCGCCTCGGCCGTGCCGATGTTGCGCGGCGACGTTGTTTTGGGATCGATGTTCGGATAAACCGGATCCATAGCCGGCTGCTGCAGGCCGATCACGCCGCGCGTGATTTCAGCGTCGCCCCATGACTCGAGCGAGTGCAGGTCCGGAATGATCAGGTCGCAGAGTTCCGTCGTCTCGTCGGGGAACGCAGAGAACGAAACCTTGAATGGGACTTTGCTAAACGATTCGGCAAACTTCGCAGCCTTGGGAAGCGAGTGAGCCGGATTGGTCCCGCGTACGAAGGCGACACCAACCTGTCCGCCGGCCATGCGCTCGACTGCGTTGAGCACCTGCCCAGTCGTTGCGATGCCTTCGAAACCGAGGATCGGCAGCGCAGGCTTGATCGTGGTGCCGACTGCGCCGGACGCCGCGTTGATCGCCGCGACCGCAAGTGCGACGTCAAGTGCGTTGTCGCCGCTGACGCCCGAAACAACCAACGCCGGCTTGGACGCTGCGAGCTCCGTTGCCAGACGCTGAAGCGCACCGGCATCGACGCCGCTGTCCGTTGCTGCCTGCTGAACGCTTCCCTTGCCCGCGAGTGCGTTGGCGATCGCGAGCTCGGTGCCCGGCTTGCAGGCAATCCATTCGTCCGCGTTCAATCCGGTGAGCGAGCGACGCGGTCCGATGTAGATGAACCGAGGGGCGCTATCGAGCTTCGCGCGTGCGTCGGCGAAGTCGAGCTGCTGCGGAACGCTCGCGCCCCAACCGTCGAGGAAGTCGGCGCCGAACGAAACGATGAGCTTTGCGTCCTTGAAGCTCAGCGACGGCCACGCCACACCGTACGTGCGACGGTTGGCTTCGATCGCCGCGGTATCCGCTTCGGAGTCGACGCTCAGGTGTTGCGAGAATCCATATGCGCCGAGCCACGAATCAACGAAGCGCGGAAAGCTTCCGCTCTCGTGCTGATTGAGGAAGACCGAGCCCTTGCCCTTGGCGCCGGCAACACCGGTCGCGAGGCGATTGAGCGCGTCATCCCACGTCGTGGCCTTCCACGCACCGCCCTCTTTGACCATCGGGCTGCGGAAGCGATCTGGATTGTAGAGACCCTGGAGCGACGCCTGGCCGCGGGCGCAGAGCGCGCCGTGGTTCAGCGGGTGATCCGGATTTCCTTCGAGCTTGATCGCGCGACCGTCGCGCGTTTCGGCGATGACACCGCAACCGACGCCGCATTCGCGACAGGTCGTTGCGTAGTACGTCGACACGCCGGGAACCGTCTCGTCGGGCGAGACGAGATATGGAATCAGCTTGCCCGTCGGCTCCGAACATGCGGCCGCGGTGAGCGCTGCACCCGACGCGCCGAGGACCTTGAGGAACTCGCGGCGCTTGACGCCAGTTGGCTTCGTATCCTGGCTCATGTCAGTAGTGGCAGTTCGCGCAATCGTAACGCGCTTTCTTGCGTTCGGTCGTGGCGACCGCCGCAGGCGCGGGCGTGTTCGGCGTACCCTGCTGCTCCGAGTATCCCGCGGCTTCGAGCCCTTCCTTCGGGCTATAGCCGTTGACGTGACAGCTCACGCACCAGCCCATGTTCAGGCTCGCGAACTGATAGACACGATCCATTTTCTGGATCTGTCCATGACACGTCTGGCAGGTGACGCCTGCGTTGACGTGACGCGTGTGCGGGAAGTGGACGTACTCGGGGAGCTTGTGAATTCGCTCCCACGGAATGGGCTTCGCGTTCGGTCCCATGCCGGCACCGGGAACCGCGATATCAGCATACTTATAGAGCTTTGCGAGCTCCTCAGAATGCCGTTTCGGACCGAGGTCCGTCGCGGGACGATCCGGCCCAATCAAGTTGTGGCAACCGACGCAAGTCGACACGGCCGGGAGACCCGGATCCATCGACTTGTTCGCCGCATTGTGACAATAGAGACAGTTCATGCCGAGCTTCTGCACGTGCACTGGGTGCGGAAACGCGATCGGCTGAACGGGCGAACGGTGTTGCGAGGAGGAGGCGCCGCTGTATGCGGAAAGCATGACGGCACCGGCGGCCAGGGCGAGGAGCCCCGGAATGGCGGTCCACTTCCTTCGCTTGGTCATCGCGATGGGGTGATATGTCGAGTGGCCGAAAGCTTGTGAACAAATTCACAAGCATCCGACCAGCCGAGAAATTTGAACGGGACAGGAAGCGCACGCAAGTGCGCAACTCGTTGTCGATACGGAGCTAATCCCGATTGGAACAGTCCCCTTTTACTCTCGCCGTCCGCTGAGTTCATCGACTCGATCCACTGTGATGAGTCACGCGCGTAAAGATTTCGCCCGCGCGAGCAAGCGGCGCGCCGCGAACATCGTCGGGCAAAAGGTCGAGCGTGGCGCGAGGAGTTTGGGTCAACCGCAACGGCCATTGAGTCCCGAATACGAAGCGCGACGCGCCGATCGTGCGAAACAGCTTGGCCAAATGATCTTCGGGAGGGCCCCAGATCCACGAGATGTCCCAGAAGACGCGCTGCTGCTCGGACTCGGTCAGGCCCCAATGCACTTCTTCAATCATTTCTCGCCCAGCCGCGGTGACGACGAGGCGAACCGACTCGCCCGCGCGAGCCAGTGCGCGAATCGCCGCCGCGCTGAGGTCGCCGGCACTGTCCATAGAGTGACGCTGTCGGAGATCTTCAAAGCGCACCGTGAGCAGAGTTGCGATTCCCTGCTCTCCCGCGGCGATTGCCAGTTCGCGCAACTGTGAATCGTGCGGTCCCATGCCCCACTGCGGCGGATACGCACGAATGGCGGGAGCGCCCTCGGCCGCGGCGCGTTGTAGCGCCGCTTCCCACCCGGGCCAATCCGGACGAATTGACGGAACTGGCTTGAGCGTCTTCGAATACGGCGCGAGCATCGAGTACAGCGCAGTATTTCCCGCCGTTGGATCGCGATAGAACGCCGACGGAAGATGTCCGACCCACGCGCCGTCGATGCCCTCACGGTCGAGCACGCGTACGAGGATCTCAGGGTCCGGATGCGGGACGTACCGAAACGGATACGGGCCGACCAGCGCGTTGACGTCAATCATTCGCGGCAACCAGCTCTGCACAGCGCGGGAAACTTCCCTTCGGAAAGATCTGGGCAGCGTTGCGCCAACGAATGTTGGCAAGTTGATCGGCACTGAGGCCGATGACTTCCAACGCGCGAAGTTTGGCGAGGCCGGTGCACATGGTCAGGTCACAACCCCAGAGCAGACGTTCTGCGCCAAGCGCCTCGAGCGCTGCGTCGAGCATGCCACGGTCGACACCGCTGCCGGAGAGATCCGGAAAGATGTTCGGACAGTCGACAACGGCCGGAAACGTATGCATGTAGTCGCCGCCCCCGCCGATGTGCGCGAGGATGAACGACACGGTCGGATGCCGTACGGCAAGTCGCGCGAGATCGGCGCCATCAGAGATCTCTTGTGACGGCCATTCGCGCCGGCGATGCTGCCAGATGTGCTGCAACACCGGCAACCCGTGTTCAGCCGCCAACTCGGCGATCGGATCAAGTAGCGGATCGTCGGCGCGCCGGCTTGCGAGAAGTTTGACGCCAATCGCGCCGCGCGCGACGCATCGCTCGATTTCGGCGACGGCGTGTTGCGTGTAGTTGGGATTGACCGTGGCGAACATCCGCACCCGATGTGACTCGCGGTCCATCAAGTCGAGCATCACGTCGTTCCCATGCGTCACGTCAGCGGGCGACGGAAAGTACGTCGGCGACGAGAAACCGTAGCTGCCGAGCACTGACGCCACGTGGTACGTGATTCCGATCTGCTCACCGGCGCGAAAGCGCGCGTCGTTCACGTCCTTCCAATCGGATCGACCAGCGGCGGCGTGATAGAAATGCGCGTGCGCATCGATCAGCGGCTCCGTGCCGCCGAGTGGTGCGTTCACGACACGAGCCGTCACTGCGCGTCTTCCTCGTCGCGAAGCGCAACGAACGCGGCGCTTGCTCCGCCTTCGATCTCACGAATGGCGTCGTCATCGTGCGCTAGCGCGGGATAGTTATATGCTCCGCGCTTGAAGAGCACGCCGTTCGCCGCCGCGAGCTCGAGAAACCGGTGCTCGCGCTCTGGACGATCGAACCGGAACATCCACATCGGATCGATGCCGTCGGTCGTCACACCCTCGACGCCGCTCGCCTCGATCGCTGCCGCAACCGCTCGGCGCGTGTCCGCCCCGATGGCCCACAGAGATTCGCAGATCTCCGCGGTGTTGTGCCAGCTGAGCACCGCGCCGGCCGCCGCGAGCGCAGAGGCTTCGCTCGCCAACGTAGACGAGATCCATGTCTTCTTCGCCGCATCTATTACGTCACGGTCGCCGACGACCGCGGCGAGTGGATAGCCGTTCGCCATCGCTTTGCCGAATGCCGCGAGATCCGGAACCACGTCGGCGTACTGTTGGTATCCGCCAGTCGCGACGCGAAAGCCTGTTTTGATTTCGTCAAAAATCAGCACGGCGCCAGCAGACGTCGCGAGTTCTCTCGCGCGCGTCATCCATTCCTTGGACGGCAGCCGTTCGACGATCGGCTCGAGTACGATGGCGGCGAGGCCAGAGCCCGCCGCACTGACGGCCGCTTCCAGCGCCGCAATGTCGTCGAACGGCACGCGCTTGAACGCGCGACGCGTCCCCTCGGGCACACCACCGGTATCGTCGGCGCACCAATCCAGCCAACCGAAATAGCCAGAGCCAATAACGACCTCGCGCGCCGTGTACGTGCGCGCCAGGCGAACCGCCGCGGCCATCGCCTCGGCACCGGTCTTTAGAAATTGCACCTTGTCGGCGCACGGAATGATGCCGCACAGCCGTTCAGCCAGCTCGACCTCTCGGTAGCTCGAAAGCGCCGAGACGTTGCCGGACGCAATTGCGTCGACGACGGCGCGCGTGATGTTGGGCTCGGCGTACCCCAGCGCGACTGAGCCAAGCGCCATGGTGCAGTCGATGTATTCGTTGCCGTCGACGTCCACGACACGCGCTCCAACCGCCTGCGTGAAGTGTGTTGGTCCCACCGCGTCTGGTGAGCCGTAGAGAGCCTCGACACGCTTGCTGCCGGTCGACGCGCCTGTGGGAAGCACGCCCTGCGCACGCGTGCGCCAGTCAACGTCGTCGCGCTCGGTGTCGACTATCGCCTCGGGCTCTCCCTCGCCCGACTCGACGTCGTCGGAAGACGGAGTCGCAGCATCAGCCGCAGGGGCAGGCGCTTCCTTCGCGCCGCGATCGAAGAATCGGCGAAATGGCATGCGAGAAGATACTACTTCAGCTTGCGTTGCAAGTAGTTCGTCACCTCGATGACCATCGCCCGCAGTAGAGACAGCTCTCGCGCATTAGGGGCCGCGCGAAAGGTGAGCGACCGAAGCGTCCGCATGATGTGCTCAGGAAAGCGCGTCTTGAAGAACTCGATCGCCATCAGCGACCGCTCGGCGTCGCCGAAGAACATTTCGAACTGTTCGTTCGTTGGCGGAGGCGCGTCCTTGCGCGGTGGCGGGATTGTCCGAGTCGCGTCGGCTGCTGCGAGGTGCAATTCGTAGAACCCGATCAACGCCGCCTGCGCCAAGTTGAGCGATGCGTGGTCGGTGGTGGGAATCGTCACCGTTCCATGTACGCGATCGAGGATCTCGTTCGGCAAGCCGCTATCCTCGCGGCCGAAGACGAGCGCGACCGGCCCGTCAACCCCGTGCTCGAGGAGTTCCGCGGCCGCCTGCTTGGGATCGATGACGCGCAACTTGGCCGCGCGGCGGCGAGCGGTGAATCCCAACACCCACACACAGTCCGCGACCGCGGCGTCGAACGAGTCGTACTGCTCGATCCGTTCGATGAGATCCATCGTCCCGTGCGCAATGCCCTCGAGACGAATTACCTCGTATTCCACGGGGCGAATCAATCGAATCCGCCCAATGCCCATGTTCTTCATCGCACGGATCGTCGCCGCGATGTTGATCGGGTTCTGGGGTTCATACATCACAACGACAACGGACGACAGGAGCGTATCGGTCATCAGCAATCAGTCATCGACAAGGCGAAGAGGAATGAGTCGGCCGGGTTCGTGTCGGTCGCCGCGCAGGTAGACGAACTCTCCCTGCGCGCCACTCATCACGAGTTGCCCCCGCCGCCGTTCGCGGCCGCGCGGCATCTCGTTCACGATCACGTCGAGCGCTTCCGGAATCTCATCGAGCTCGACGACGATACGATAACCGGTCGCGGTGCGTTCCCACGAGGCGCGGATCGGGTATGGAGCAGCCCAGCCCTCGATGATGCGCTGGCGAACCTCCAACGATTCGAGCGTCGGAACGAGCATCCAGGCGCTCAGGCCTCGCTGGCCGCGCAGGTACAGCTGGACGCTATCGCCGTTGACGTCTGCCGGCTCATTGTCGTAGGGGTTCGTGGAGTCCGCCGGCGCGAACGTCAGCTCGCTCACGGCAACTTCGATGACGATGCGCAGCGCGTCCCCAACGCGCTCCAACGCGACAGAACCGGCCGGTTCACCCGCGTGGCGCCAGTGTTGTTCGGAGCGCCGATAGCTGTGCTCGCCGAGCTGTACCACCGAACGGCCGCCGCGCGACAGCGACAGCGCATCGGGCGTCATGCGGTCCGCACCGACAAGAGCGATTTCCTCAGTGCGTTCGACTCGTCCGCCGAGGTCGATGCTGCTACGTGCCCCGCCCGCATGCAACTCGATCTGCCAACCGCCATTCGTCGGCCGATGGATATGCGTGGTGCCGTCGCCGAGCGTCACGCGTATGTCGTCGCCAAACTCGACGTCGACGATGTCGCTGGACCACGTCATGAGAAAACGATGACGACCGGCCGGCCCGTGAGCTCGAAGAATACGAAACGCGCGGTCGCCCGTACCCGGCGGCCCAAGCGCCGTAGCACGCCACCAATCGGTGTCGTGGTCGCTCTGTGCCCAGACCGAGAGGCTCCCCGACGGCAGCGACGCCGCGCCACGCACGACAGATCCTGCCGCGATCCGCTGACGCATCGTGTCACGAAGGAAACGGAATCCATCTTCGAGGCCCTGGCTGCCCTTCAATTCGGCTGCCTCGATCGAATGCACTCCGCTCAGCGAGACGTCAGCGTGCATCGGCAGGTCGACGGTCACGTCGGCGTTGCTCGACCACACGAGCTCGTCGATGAGATACGACGACATCGCAACGACGGTGCGCACGAGTCGCGTCGGCGGCGCAATGCCATCGCTGCTCGCGACGATCCAACCTGCTGCGCCTCGTTCATCGTAGGCGTCGATCGTTCCGTTCACTCGCGCCTGCGACACGCCATTCACGAGCGGAGCGTTGTGCGCCAACGTGCTTCGATACCAGTGCAACGACGGATCGACATACGAGCCGGTGCCAGCATCGTCGAGCCAACGCGCATCGCCATCCGCGAGCAGCAGGTTGAGTCGATCTGGATGACCATGGCCGCCGCCTGAGTGGCCGTAGTCCAGCGCGACGTACGTTCGCCCTTCGTTGCGACGAAACACCGCGATCCCCTGCCCGTCCAGCAAAGCCGACCGTGGACCGCCCGCTTCGAGTTCTGGCAACGTCGGCAGCGCGCAGAGCAACGCGCGCCAGCTCAAGTCCGCTCGCGTGAGCGACGACGGAGGTCCATTGCGTTCGGCGTCGGCCGACGACGTCGCGCGGCGCGTGTCGCGTCGCGGAATGTCATCGCGATAGAGGCGGCTGAGCGCGGCGGCAAGATCGGGATCCGCGCGACGCGCGTAGCCCAATTCACAGTGCTCGGCAATTCGCCACTGCCGCAGCGACACGGCGAACTGCGAGTCGCGGCGCGCGGGAAAGGTGAGATCGGGCAACGCCGTTGCGAACGGCGCCGAGAAGCCGCGTTGAAAGCGATCGACCAGATCCGCGGGAAACTCGATCCCGGATTGCTCAGCCATCGTCACGCCGTACCACAGGCCACGGTGCGTGAACAGATGATAGTTCTCGCCCTCGAACCACGTGCCGTCGGCCAGCAATCCGCCGCCGATGTGCAACACGATCCCCGACGGTCCGAAGATGGCATCCTCGACGCCACGCTCGTCACCGAGCAGTCGGCTGCTCGCAAGCAATGCGACGTCGTTCCACACCTGACGGTTCGACGAACCCTCGTCATACTCGCCAATGATCGCGCGACTCGGCTCGATGATTTGCTCGCGAACCCTCGCTGTGAGCGCGGGATGCGTTGTGTCGAGCAGATCGGCGGCGACACAGATCTGCAGCAGCCAGATCGACTCGAGGTACGTGCTGAAGAACAGTCGCGTGGGTCCAAGCACGTTGTCGATGTTCGGATAGCTCGAGTACCGATCGACATATCCTTCGAGAATCGACGTCGCCAAATTCGCGAATCGATTGTCCACGCCCAGGCGAAAGAGTGCTGCCGCGTGAACCGCGCGCTCAGCGAGCCACAGCTGATACCAATAGATCCAGAAGCGGTCGTGCATTTCGCCGCGATAGATCTCGCCGCAAACGGGGCACTGATGCTCGCGTGGTTTGAATGGATCGAACTCCAGGAGCGTCCCGTCGCGCGCGCACCGGCCGCCCTCTCGCGACAGCAGCGCCTTGCTCGTTGGGAAATACAGCTCGTGCGTGAACAGCGGTTCGAGATCGGTCGCAAGAGACGAGGCCAGCGATCGAAGCGGGCCGGCAACGACGGCTGCCCGCTCGGAAAGAGCGCCCGACGTGAGAATGAGGCTCATGGCAGCGGACCTGTTTCCCAACGCGACAACGTGACCATCTCGCCGCGAAGGTCCATCACGACATTGCGTAGGCGCGCTGACAGTCCCTGCAGGCCGCGAGAGTGGTAGATCCATGCAACCGGCGCTTGCTCGGCGAGCAATTGCTGAACGGCAGCCCAGGCGGCGATGCGCTCAGACTCTGTGCGAGCGGTGCGCGTGGACGCAAACAACGAATCGAGCTTTGGCGAATGAAAGCCTGTGTAGTCCAATGCCCCGCCCGATTGTCGCGATTCGAACATCGCGCTGAGAAAGCCCAGCGCCACATCACCAGGAAAGCCGGAAACAAGAACGTCGAACTGCTTCGTCGATGCACGGGCTTCGGTCAGAAACGTGCCGAGTTCCACTTGCCGCAAATGAACGACGATTCCTCGAGCGCCGAGGTCGGCTTGCACGAGTTGCTCGAGCGCGTTGTCGCCGCTGCCGACGGTGAGAAGATCGAACTCGAAAGTCTTTCCATTGCGGCTACGTGTGCGGCCAGCAGACCGACGCCAGCCAGCAGCGTCGAGGAGCGAATCGGCAAGCGCAGTATCACGAACGGGTTTCGCCTCGAAGGCCAAAGGGCTTTCCGGTGGCACCGGTCCCGCGGCTGGCGTTCCGTAACCGGCCAACGCGGCCTGCACGATTCGCGACCGGTCGATCGACAGCGAGATGGCGCGTCGAACGCGCGCATCATCGAATGGCGCTTTATGAACGTTGAAGACCAAGCCCGTTGTGAAGAGAATTGGATAGTCCAAAACGCGCAGCGATCGATCGCGCGCGGCAAGCGACGCCATGCTCGGCGCAATTCCGGCGACGTCGAGATCACCGCTCGCGAGGCCGGCGAACTTGGTCGTCGGCTCGTCGACGACGCTCACGACGAGCCCGGATAGTCGCGGCGGTCCACCGAGCCCCGATGGAAATTGCTCGTTGCGGCGGAACACCCATCGCTCACCGGGACGTCGCTCAACGAAGCGAAACGGCCCGTTGCCGACCGGGTTCGTGTTGAAGGCCGCGCGTTTCATCTCGGTATGGGCGACTGAGCCCAGCAAGTGCTTGGGAAGGATCGGCAACTCACAGAACACGAGCGGAAACTCTGCCTGCGGGGAAGCAAAGTGAATGGCCGCGGTGGAGTCGTTTCGCGCGACGACGCTGTCGACGATTGCGAGATCTGTGGCGCGCCAATAGCCAGTCGCAGGATCTCGCGCCGCGTCGATCGTGAACGCGACGTCGCGCGCCGTAGTCAGCGAATCGTCGTGCCAGCGAAGCCTTGGGTCGAGATGAAGGACGAGCGCCCGCCGATCCGGCGTCCACTCCCAGCTGCGCGCGGCGTACGGAACCGGCGTGAGCGCAGAGTCGTACTGTGCGAGCGTGACAAAGAGGGCGAAGCGTTGGATCTGTCGCGACAGGGAGTGAACCGTGACGAGCGGATTGCCCGACTCGAGATCGGTGCCCGACGCATAGACGACGACGTTCGGCGTTCGCGACGGCGTGCACGACACCGCGACGGCCATCGCGAGCAGCGCAAGAGTTGACACGCGACGCTGCGAGTGCAGCTTCAACGCGTGCATCCTCCCGCTGTGCTCCGCCGACTTGCCGGCGCGCTGCTGCTTCTGTGGCTGGTGCTCACAATCACGTTCGCGCTCATCCGACTTGCTCCGGGTGATGCTGCCGTGTTCCTGGTACCGCCCTCTGCGTCCGCGGCCGAAGTCGCTCGACTGCGAACCGAGCTCGGCCTCGACCAATCCGTCGCCGTTCAATATGCACGATGGGGTCTGGGCCTGCTTCACGGCGACCTCGGCGAAAGCTTCTCGCTGCGACAGCCCGTCGTGACTGCGCTTGCGCAAACGCTCCCCGTCTCGCTCGGACTCGGTGCATCTTCGCTGATTTTGACCTTCCTGATTGGCGTCCCGATCGGAATGCTGCAGGCAATTCGGCGCGGACGTCCACTCGATCACGTGCTCACGGTTGCAACCACCGTTGTGTACGCGGCACCGAGTTTCTGGTTGGCGCTCGCGCTCGTGGCTGTGTTCACCTACGGCGCCGCAGCGTGGGGACTGCCGCCGGCGCTACGACTTCCGGCATTCGCGATGCGGTCTCCCGACGCGGATCTACACGGCATCCCCGCCCTCCTCGATCTCATTCGCCACGCCATTCTCCCCGTAACGATTCTCACAGCGGTTGGCGCCGCCGGAATTGCCCGGTACGCGCGATCGAGCATTGCCGACGTACTGTCGCGCGATTTCGTGCGCACGGCTCACGCGAAGGGCGCGTCCCCCGCGCGCGTGTATTTTCGGCATGTGTTGGCGACGGTGCTTCCAGCGCTCGTCGTTCTGTTTGCACTTTCCCTTCCCGGACTGGTTGCCGGATCGATCTTCGTCGAGGCCGTGTTCGCCTGGCCCGGGATGGGGCGGCTGATGGTGAACGCGATCGTGGCGCGCGACTACCCGCTCGTCATGGGTGCGGCAGCCATCTACGCCGCTCTCGTGCTGCTGGCGAATCTCGCTGGCGATATCGCACTCCCGCTCGTGGATCCGCGGCGACGAGCATGAGATTTCTCCGATCGCTCCGCCGCATCGACGCCGTCGCACTAGGAATTCTCGCCGCGTTGACGCTCGCGGTGATCTTCGTTCCGATGCTGTCGAGCCAGGACCCGCTCGGCATCGGCGACGTTCTCGCGTTACGCCTGCTTCCTCCGTGGACGCGCGACGTTCATGGCAACTTTCACTTGCTCGGCACCGATCGCTTCGGCCGCGACTTGTTCGTTCGAATGATGCTCGCCGGACGGATCTCACTCGCTGTTGGGTTGGTCGGCTCCTTGCTCGCGAGTGCTGTGGGAACAATCATCGGCGCGGTCGCCGCATGGGTTGGAGGCGCAGTCGACGCAACGCTCATGGCGATCAGCGATGCATTGCTCGCCCTACCACGACTCGTGCTGCTGCTCGTGTGTGCGGCGCTGTGGCGTCCGGGCCTGTCCACCGTGGTTGCCGTATTGATTGCCACTGGATGGATGGGTGTAGCGCGTCTCGTGCGCGCCGAACTGCTCGGCGTCAAAGCACAACCGTTCGTCGACGCGGCAACGTCGCTGGGCGCATCGTCGGCGCGTGTGCTGTGGCGACACGCGCTTCCCAATGCACTCGGGCCCGCGATCGTCGCGACGACGCTCGGCGTTGGCAATGCGATTCTGCTCGAGAGCGGTCTCTCATTTCTCGGCCTGGGTATTCAGCCACCGCAGCCGAGTTGGGGGAACATGATCGCGGGCGGGCGAGATCTGATTGTCGCCGCACCGTGGGTGGCGATCGCTCCGGGACTCGCGCTCGTCGCAACCGTGCTGGCCTGCACACTGCTCGGCGACGCCCTCCGCGACCGTTTGGCCGGAGAGCAGGACTCGACTCTTCGCGACCGCGCCTGAGGCCTAGGAGCGCACGAGCAGCGTCACGACGGCGCGTTGTGTAGCCACGAATGCCAACTCTCGACCCGTGACGCTCAGCTCGTTCACGATCGTTTCGTCGAGCCTCGCTGATCGCGCCTGGCGAATCTCGAATGGCAACCGCCACAGGCCGCTCACCTCATCGTCGCGGACATTCACGCAACGGAGCACCAACCACTGACCGTCCTCGCTCTCCTTGATCGTCGAGAACGCGAGTCCAGTTCCGACGAGTTCGACGCCGTCGATACGCGGCTGCACCGCGATCGCGGAACGGAGCGTGGTGCCAACGAGAGGATTGAGCACATCATCGGCAGTCCGCTCGATCGCGTCGACCGCTGACGCCAACCGCGGACCATGCAGCATGACGGCAAACTCACCGGCAAACGCACCGAGGCATTGTGCGCCTGGAGTTGGCGAAGGCCAACCGGCGTGGCCAGGGCGTTCGATAATGTCGTTGCGCGACAGTTCCCCAACAGACCGCACGAGCGTGACGACTATCGCGTCGTCGCGAGCTTCATATTCGGCCAGGCCATCGCTGAAGACCGTGAAGCCTGCCTGCTCATTGAATACCGAGACGTATCGGTGCAGCGGCGCGGTTGCCGGCGGAAGCTCGGCACCGAGAGGCGCGTTTTCGACGACGATCGGCTCGCGTCGAACCGGACCGAACGCAGCATCTGCCCAGACCGCGCCATCGTTCACTTCGCCGCGCAGTACGAGACGCACGCGATGATCCTCGCGGCGATTGTCGCCGTGTACGATCACACGAACGAACGACGTTTCCACATCCAGCACGAGATTCACGGTCAGCTCGGCGCTCGTGCGTTGCGTCGCCGAATCGAGGATGCGATAGCGGAGACCGAGTTCGCCGCGGAGTGGGCCGCGATGCTCGCGACGAACGCCGCGGAACTGCACGACGAATGGCTGCTGCCGAGGCGCCGGCGTGTACAGGTCGCCAACATCGCCTTCGTCGATGAACTCGAGTACCGATGCAATACGTCGCCCAGAAGCGAGATCTTCGAGCGAAACAGTTCCGGCGTCATCAACGGCGACGCGCAGCGCGGCGTTCTGCATCGAGTCGGGACCTACAACGACGGCGTGTTCGGATCGCTGTCGCCGTCGTGCCTCGCCGGCATCCAACGGATACGTCAATACGCCGTACGCCGGAGCGTCGCTCACCCACGCAGCCACGCGACGTACCGCTACGAGGTCGTTGTCGGGATAGTGCTGTGGCGATTCGATGCGTGAGGTTCGAATACTCTGCGAGAGAACTTGAAGCGGACCTAACGCCGGGATCGACGGTTTGCGCGACGGCATGACGGCGACGGGTGGCGCAATCGTCGCCGAACCCGGGCCGACCGGTACGTCAGCAAGAAATTCCTCGACGTCGATGATCGCGACACCGGAGCGCACGCGTGGCGCGGGATTGCGAACGACGACGACAGGCTGCCACCGGTCGCGCCGTTCACGTGCGCTCGCCGCATCGTAGCCAATCAACTCGGCGATGGCTTCGTCGCGAATCGCCGACGACTGCGCATGCGACGCGCGAACGCGGCCCTCCATAGCGACAGCCACTTCATCGATCGAACAACCACACAGCGTGTCGTGCGGATGCGCCGTCAACAGATCGCGCCAAGCAAGATTGACGAGTACCCGACGCGACGTTCCTGCGATGGCCGCGAGAGCAGCCCACGGCTCCGCTTCGCGAAGCAGTGCACGCTCAGCACGCGCACTCCCGCGCTTCTCGTGCGCGCGAGTCGCGAAGGTACCCTGAAGCGCCCACGTGTAGCCGTAGGAGTCGCGCAATTCTCCGCGGACCACTGGAAGACGCTGAGCGCTTGCGCGCTCGACGAGTCGCTCCGCGAACGACCGAAGCGAACTGCGATGCACGCCGTCGGTCGCGCCAACGGCTTCGAACGCGTCGAGAATCGCGTCGAGATGCGCCTGCCGCGCGTGATGATCCGCGCCGTTGGGAATGAGCAACACACCGGTCGTCGAGCGCGGCGCGAGCTCGCCGCGCATTCGTTCCCAGCGCTCGCCGGCCGCTTGCGGTTCCGCCGGAAGATGCGACCCGAATTCGTAGCCATCGCGCGGAAGATGAAACACGATCGTCGACGCGCCACTCGGCGCTTGCCAGCGAACGGTGTCGCCCGCAGGCCAGTGCGGCCCGCCATAGCCGCGCCAGAGAATCGTCAACGGAAGGCCAAATCCTTCAGCGATCTCCGGCAGCGCAGCGGGATGTCCAAACGAGTCTGGGCAATACAGAACCGGCGGAGCGACTGCACCGAACCGATCGAGCACGCGTCGTCCCGTGAGCAGATTGCGAACGATCGCTTCGCCGCCGGGAATCAACTCGTCGGCAAGAACGAACCACGGACCGGCTTCAAGACGCCCTGCCGCGAGCAGCGCCGCGAATTGCTCGCGTCGTTCAGGCCGCGCAGCGAGATAGTCCTCGATGAGAATCGCCTGGCCGTCGAGGAGAAAACTCTCGTCGCTCGCGGGGGGATTCTCGAGCAGATCGTCGATCAGTGCGACGAGTCGTTGCCGAAAGCGCTCGAACGAATGGTACCACTCACGATCCCAGTGCGTATGCGAAACGATGTGAACGTCGAGCGCCATCCGGGTGCAGTCGGGGAAAGAGGAGAACAGAAAAACGGCCCCGGCGATATTCGCCGCGGCCGTCCCCTACGCGCAAGTGATGGTCTTCAGACTTCACGCGCTCGTGAAGTGGAGCGCCTCACGGAATCGGAGGGCCCTCTTCGCTGCTCCCGCGATCGGTGAGATTTTCACGCGTCACCTGACGTTCGTGGAAGCGGAGGTCATCGCGCAGAACGTCACCGCGATCGGACGAACGGTTCGAGCCCAGCGGCGCCGTTTTCATGGCGTACGCCACTCGTGCGCCGAGAATTCTCGTCGCGCGAACATCGTGACCGACATCGATCAACAGATGTGCCAGGTCGCCCGTGCCCCAGAGTACGCCCGCGAGCACAATGAGGCGACTCGCTTCGCCGAGTAGCGTCGGAATGGCGGCTGAACCCTGCGTGTACATGCCGGTCACCACTTCGGCGATCAGCAGCATCACGAGGATGACCGACATGAAGCGGAAGAGCTTCGACAGATATCGCAGGCCGGTGTACGGCTCGATATCGGTGGCCCGAACTTCCTTGATGGGCCGATCCTTGTTGCTGTCGGGCTTGCCGTTGCGTGCGTCTAGCTTGGCCTCGCGATCCCCGATGACCGTTCCGCCGTCCACCATCTCCCGTTGGTCCGCCACGTCAGCCTCCTGAAGTCCCCGCCCAGCGCGCTCGATAGCCACGCGTGTCGATGTGAATGAAAGGTCCGTGCCCGGGCCCCGCCGTATAGACGCCGGCCCCTCCGATCAGCTCTGGATGCTTCGCGTCGACACGGTCAACCGCGGCCTCGATGACTCGCGAGTCGTCGATGCTGATCTTGCCGTCATGGTTCAGGTCGTCCATCTGACCGTCGCCATCGTTGTCGATGAAAATGTCCGACGCATCGCCGTACATATGGCGGCTGAGGTTGGCTCTGCCGCCTGTATTGCCGCCGGTGTAGTTGTACTGCGGCGTACGAAAGCCGCTCATCACGTGCACACCGCGAGTGTCGATTCCATGAGCCTGCAGGTCGGCCATGACCAACTCGAGCTTGTCGATCAGCCGCGGCTGCAGCACGAGATACTTCGGCCACACGTTGGGTTGATCGTGCGTGAGAAAATCACGCAGCTTGAAATGCTCGGAGACCGGTGTGTCCGCGTTCTTCTGCGTGACCTCGATGAAGCCTTTGGGATTTGCGTATGCACCGCCAGGCGCCTTCGACGGACCGACGCTCCCCTTCTCGCTCGGCCACGTGCCGAGGAAGTAGAGGCCGACGTGTCCATTCTTTTTCGCGCTGAACGGCAGCATCGAGATGAGATTCAGGTTTGCGACGGGTCGAACGGCGTTGCCCACAGCGAGCGCGACATTCCAGATTCCCGCGCCCTTTGGTTGCGGTGCTGTCTCACCACCTTGCGAGTACTGTACCGTTGCGCCCGGTGGCAGCGTATCTGGTGTGATCGAGTTCGGTGCCGGCTCGATGTCGGCTTTGAGTTTTCCGCTCTTGCCGCGCGCGGTTTTGAACGCGCGATCCACGAGCGCGTTCAGTGTCGCGTCCGTGACATAGGCGGTCGTTGGCGCATCCTCATGAGTGAGCGCGCTGGCGATGTCGCCACCGCCGAGTGTTCCGCTGCTCGTCGCCGTTCCAGGCGGGAGCGGTTCGGCTCGCGTGATGGACCACGTCCATCCCACCGCAAAGACGGCGACGAGGGCAACCCCGACGCCGTTGAGAATCCGTTCAGCACGCGGCGTGACGCCGGGGCGATCCCACCACGGGTTCCGTCGCTCGCGCGGGAGCTCGAGCGACGCGTCCGCAGTTGCGTTCGTGTCTCTGCGATCGTCGCCGGTTGATTCCCGTCGGTCAGCTGTCGAACTTTGCCTGCTCATCCGTCCTTCCCTGGCCCAGTCGCGGCCGCACCCGCCCCTCGCCCCTCATCTCATGCAAGTGCTGCTGGATTGGCTGCACCGCCTTCGTGACGTTCGCGCCATCATTGCCTGGGGCGGATACGTCGGGCTCACGGCGATCATTTTCGCCGAGACGGGTTTGCTCGTCGGCTTCTTCCTGCCCGGTGATTCGCTGCTCGTCACGGCGGGGCTGCTCGCCGCTACGACGGGCGTCTTCAACGTGTGGGTCCTCGGGCTGCTGCTGACCGTCGCGTCGATCCTCGGTAACACCGTGGGCTACGCGATTGGCCGCGCCGCGGGACCGCGTTTGTTCTCGCGTGAGAATTCGCTGCTCTTCAACAAAAAGCATCTATATCGCGCCCACGAGTTTTACGAACGGCACGGCGGCAAGACGGTCATCATTGCGCGATTCATGCCGATCGTCCGGACGTTCGTTCCTGTCGTGGCCGGAATGGGGCAAATGGGATACCGCCGCTACACGCTTTTCAACATTGTCGGTGGAATTGGTTGGATCTGGAGCATGCTGTTCATTGGCTACTTCCTGGGTCGCTACATTCCTGGGGTCGATCAGCACATCGAGACGGTGATCATTCTCGTGATCTTCCTCTCGCTGTTGCCGGGACTGATTGGTTGGATGAGAGCACGTCGCGCAGCGCGCGACGAACGACCCGCATAAGCTGCAATAACCAGGAGACGAAGATGCCGTTTACCCTGCCCGCGCTGCCCTACGCGAACGATGCGCTCGAACCGCATATTGACGCGAAGACGATGGAGATTCATCACACGAAGCACCATCAAGCGTATGTGAATAATCTCAACGCCGCGATCGAGAAGGCGCCCGAGCTGGCCGACAAGTCGCTCGACGATTTGATGCGCGGGATCAACAGTGTTCCGGAGTCGGTGCGCGCAGCAGTGCGCAACAACGGCGGCGGCCATTGGAATCACTCGTTGTTCTGGCAGCTCATGGGTCCGGGCAAAGGCGGCGAGCCGACCGGTAAGCTCGCTGACGCGATCAAGAGCGCGTTTGGTGATTTCGCAAAGTTCAAAGAGCAGTTCGCGGCTGCAGGCACTGGACGCTTCGGCTCCGGCTGGGCGTGGCTGGTGAATGACGGCGGCAAGCTCTCGATCACGAGCACGCCGAACCAGGACAATCCGCTGATGGAAGGCAAGTCGGCGATCCTCGGCCTCGATGTCTGGGAGCACGCGTACTACCTGAAGTATCAGAACAAGCGCCCTGACTACATCGCGGCCTGGTGGAACGTGGTGAACTGGGATGCGGTGGCGCAGCGCTTCGGCGCCTGATCGCCTGCTGATGTGAGAATACGAACGGCCCCTCCTCGGGGCCGTTTTTTTTTGGGTGCATCCCGAAGAGAGAATCCTCGGCGAGTGGTTCTCCTCCGTGAGTGGTTTTCTCTGCGGCCTCTGCGTTCTCTGCGGTCCAATCAGTTGATTTGTGAACCGCAGAGGCCGCAGAGGACGCAGAGAACTTCTGAATTGGAAATGCGCCTCGGCAGTTCTTCGTGTCCTTCGTGACCTTCGTGGTGAAATCCCCAGAGTTGAACCACGAAGGTCACGAAGCACACGAAGGAGAAACCATTCAAAATCGCCGACGAGAGGATCCAAACACTTGCCCGGCGGTTTGCTTACACGTCGCCCCCTTGCGTTCTTATGGGACGGCGCCAATGCTTCCATAAGAACCTTATGGAGGCCACGTGGCGCCCGAACTCGAAATCCTCCGCGGTACACTCGACGTCATTCTGCTCCGCGCGCTGACACTTGGGCCGTCACATGGCTATGCCGTGTCGCGCTGGATTCGCGAGCGCACCGACGATCAACTCAACATCGAGGAAGGTGCGCTGTACCCCGCGCTGCACCGTCTCGAGCGCAAAGGATGGGTCGAGTCGACGTGGGGGTTCTCCGAGAACAACCGAAAAGCGAAGTACTACAAACTCACACCCGCCGGGCGCCGCCGACTGAACGTCGAAGTCGCAACGTGGCAGCAATACGCCCAGCTCGTGTCGCGCATTCTCCATCCGGCGTAGCGCGATGCTGTCTGGATCTTTCCGCGGGCTTCGCCGGGTGCTGCGACCGCTGAGACGACCGGAGGCGGAAGCCGACGACGAGATCGGTTTCCATCTCGAGATGCGCATCCAGGAACTCGTCGACCGGGGCGCAACCGTCGATGAAGCGCGCGCCATTGCGTTGCGAGCGTTCGGCGACGTCGACGCGGTGCGAACACAACTGAATGCCATGGACACTTCGGAGATGCGACGCGTGGCCCTTCGCGAATGGTTCGACACACTCCTGTACGACGTCCGCCACACGCTGCGAACTCTCGGGCGCGAGCCGTCACTCGTCGTAGGTGTCGTGCTGACCTTCGCGCTGGCGATCGGCGCGAATGCGGCGATGTTCGGGTTGATCCAGCAGTTGATGCTCGCCGCGCCAGCGGGCATTCGCGATCCGCAAAGCGTCGTTCGTGCACAGCTCGTGCGACTCACCGATGACGGCAACATCTTTGCCTCATCCACGATGTCGTATCCGGCGTTCGTCGCGATTCAATCGAGCGGCGCTGCGATCAACGTCGCCGCAACGCGAGCCGACACGCTCACGATAGGATCCGGAACGAACACGTCGCACGTCGCAACGATCGCCGCATCGGGCGACTACTTCACCGTACTCGGCGCGCGTCCCCTACTCGGCCGATTCCTCGGCCCGAGCGACGACGACCCTGTCGTTGGCAATGCAGCCGTCGTGCTCACGCATTCGTTTTGGCAGCGACAATTCAATGGCGATGCCAGTGTGCTCGGTCGCGAGGTCGTCCTCGACGATCGGAAGTACACCGTTGTCGGTGTCGCGCCAATCGGGTTCAATGGAGACGTCGCGTCGAAGGTCGACGTGTTCCTTCCGTTGAGCGCGGCGTTCGCCGGCCGCCACGACGACTGGCGCACGAATTCTGGCTTCAACATCGTCAACGTGGTCGCGCGCCTCGGGTCGCATGTCGCAGCGCGCACGGCGGGCGGAATGGCCACAGCCAGCTTTCGAAACACTTTCGCTGACCGGTCCGACGAGCAGGCGACCTCCGTCGCTCTCGAATCTGTCCTGCCGGGAAAGGTGGCACGGCAGAGTCTTCAGGCGAAGATTGCGCTTTGGCTCGGCGGGGTCGCCATCGTCGTGATGCTGATCGCCACCGCGAACGTCGCGACGCTGCTGCTCGTCCGCGCGGTCAAGCGCCGCCGCGAGATGGCCGTACGCATTGCACTCGGCGTCGGGCGCGCGCGACTCGCGCGACAGTTGCTGACCGAGAGCCTCGTGCTCGCCGCAGGTGGGGCCGTCGCCGGATTATTCGTCGCAGAATGGTTGTCGCGCATCATGCGAGCAACATTGTTGCCAAACCTCGCGCCGTCCGAACGACTCATCGATCCGTCGCTGCTCGCGGCTACGGTCATCATCGCCATCATTGCCGGCATTGTCGCCGGGCTCGGACCGATGGCGCAGATCGTTCAACGCGGGCTCACTGACGAACTACATGGAGGGAGCGCGGCCGGATCGATCCGACGGTCAAGAGCCCAGGCGATGTTGGTCGGCGTGCAGGTCGCGCTGTGCATGGTCCTTCTCGTGGGCGCCGGAGCATTCGTCCGCAGCCTCGATCGCGTCAGCTCACAGGACCTCGGCTTTTCCACGTCGCATCTCGTACTCGCCGAACTGTCGTTCCGAACACAACCAACCGGGCCCGAGCGCGATCGCATATACACGGAGCTCGCCGAACGACTGGCGCGCGTCAACGGTGTGACGCGCGCGGCCATCGTCGGCGCTATGCCGTTCGGCTACCACAACATTCCGCCCATCAGCGTTCCTGGACATGCTGAACCGCCGAGCGCGGGCGGGCAGCTGCCAATTATGTATCCGGCGACGCCGGCATACCTCGACCTCCTCGGCGTCAAGCTTCTGCGGGGACGCCTGATCACCGACGCCGATTCGCACGGCACGCCGCCCGTGACCCTCGTGAATGAAACGATGGCGCGCGAAGTCTGGCCGAACGAGAGCGCGATCGGGAAGTGCATCCGCATTGGCTTCGATCTCTCCGCGCCACCAACGCCGCTTGCACCCGCGACACTTCCCTGTCGCGAGGTCGTGGGTGTCGTGCGCGATTCACGTGCTCGATCGCTCCAACGTACGGGGCGCGAAGCCACCCTGATGCAGTACTACATCCCATTCTCGCAGCTACCGCCAACACCATTCGGAAATGGACCCAACGTGCAAGCCCTGATGTTGCGCGTCTCGGGCGACGCGGATCGTATGGTCGGACCGATCCAACAGTGGCTTCAGGGCGCGACCGGCGGGTCGGTTTTCGCACGCGTGCGGCCGTATCAGGATTTGCTCGATCCGCAGCTTCGCCCGTGGCGACTCGGTGCGACGCTGTTCTCGGTGTTCGGAATGCTGGCCTTGGTCATCGCGGCCGTCGGATTGTTCGGCGTGATCTCCTGCCTCGTCTCGCAGCGCACCGCTGAAATGGGCATCCGTCTCGCACTCGGCGGAACGCGCGGGAACGTCGCGCGCTTCGTCGTCGGGCAATCGATGCGCATGGTTGCCTTCGGGCTCGCGGTCGGCGGCGTGATCGCGTTCGTGCTGGCGCCGCTCGCTCAGGCGCTGTTGTTCGAGACGTCGGCGCGAGATGTCAGCATTCTCTCGACGGCGTCGGTCATGCTACTCACGGTCAGCGTACTCGCCGCAATCATTCCTGCGTGGCGCGCGTCGACCGTTTCACCGCTGACGGCGTTGCGAAGCGAGTAGACGAACTACTTCGTCCAAACGAGGACGACACCGCAATTGGGGTCGCCCTCGAAGCGCATGGGCCGGTTTCTCCCAGTGGCGTAGACCTCGATCGCTTTTACGTTCGTGGGCGTGAACGGAGCTTCCGGCGGTCTGCCCGGAACGAGGTCCGCCGCCGCACCGAGCTTCGCGTTCCACTCGAAGCCATCGATGTAAAACGTAGGCGCGCAATACGATGGCGGAATCGTCGACGAACGCATCGAGATCTTGCCGCACTGACCGGCGCGGTTGGCGCTCCACTTCCCGCTTCCTCCGCCGCAGGCGCCGAGCGTCACACCGTCGGCGTGAATGAGAAAATCAGCGAGATTCGCCGTCTGTCGGCGCTCGAGTTCTTCGGGTCTGAAGCAGGTCACGGACTTGGACTGGCAGCGCTGCTCGAAGCCATCCCACCGTCCTGCGTCGCGATCGATGCGATAGCGCTCAGTGGTAACGACCGGAGCGAGCGTTGTAACCGGCTCCATGATCTCGGTCATCGGCATGGTGTCGGCGCTGCTCACCATCACCTGCTTCGCTTGATAGCCGAGCTTCCGCAGTTCGACGAATCCGGCCGATCCCTTGAACGTGACGAAGCTCAGCGGTGCTGCGCCTGTTGGACTCGTTATCGCATACGAGCCGCTAAACACGTCGAGGATCTGAACTCCGCCGATCGGATCTCCGCTGCGAGAGTCGAACACGCCGATGATGCGCACGGACTTGTGCGTGGTATCGGGTGCCTGCGCGACGGCCGTGACCGCATGCGCCAGGAGCAGCGATAGTATCGCAACGCGGACGGCGCGGGTTGCTATCGAGATTCGCAACATGGCATTGGAGATACCGCGCTGGCGTTGAGACTTCTTCGTGACCTTCGTGACCTTCGTGGTAACCCTTGGCTGGATCTATCGACGATCTGGGAACGCCACACCGCCGCGCATCACGAATACGACATTCCGAATCGCCGCGATATCCGCCGACGGATCGCCGCGCACCGCAATGAGATCTGCGTCAAAACCCGGTGCAACTGCACCGAGGTGCCCGCCGAGTCCAAGCGCGGCGGCAGTGGCGGACGTCGCGGAGGTGATCGCGTCCATTGGCTTCTGACCAGCGTGCACCCGGCAGACTAGCTCTTCGGCATTTCGGCCGTGTGCCAGCGCCACCGCATCGGTGCCGAAGATGATCTTCAGCCCAGGCGTCGCAAGCGCGCGTTTGAACATCTCCGTGGCCGTCGGAATTGCCGCGGCGAGACTCTCGAAGGTCTGCTCGGTGAAACCGGAGCGCGAATACACGTCGCGGTGGTCGATGTAGTTCTGAAAGACGAGGCACACCTGCGGATCGAAGATCGTTCCCTTGTCCGCCATCAATTTCAACTCGGCGTCGGTCACAAAGGTGCCGTGCTCGATCTCCGTACAACCAGCGAGCGTGGCCGCGCGAACGCTGCCGGCGCTGATGGCGTGCACGACCGACCGAAGTCCAACCGACTTCGCTTCGCCGCAGATTGCCCCCAACTGTTCGTCGGAGAGCGTTTGTTGACCACCGGCGCCAAGTCCCGCCGATGCGAAGAGTTTAATGACGTCGGCACCACGCGCCTTGAGCGCGCGGACGACGCCACGCAACGAATCTGGCGACAGGTTCCGATCGTTGATCTGGGTGATCGAGGTCAAAATCCGCGGACCGGGAATCTGCCAGCGCTCCACGGCCTCGCGAAGGTCCAGATCTTCCGGGCCAGCGAGACTCTGAATGGTCGTGAAACCGGCCATGAGCGTTGCGTACAGATTGCCCGCGCGAGCGAGCGCAGACTGCGCCGGCGTGTCTCCGTCTCGGTCGTTGTGCAGCGCACCCTGTTTGTTGATGTACCAGCCAGGATGCACGTGCGCGTCGATCAGGCCAGGAAGCAGCGTCGCCGTTCCGAGCTCGTAGGTCGCGCCACGACCGCGCGCGCCAACGGCCGATTCGACACGCTCGATTTTTCCGGCGCGAACGGTGACGAGCACGTCGCGCGACTGTTTGCCACGGCCATCGATCATCGCCGCCGCATGGATCGTCACCGACGCTCCTGCCACCGGCGCGATCGAAGAATTCTGACCGTGCAGCGCCGAAGCCGTCGCGACGAGTGCGATGACGGCTCGGCGCATGATCACTGCGCGGCCTCGCCCTCGAGGTACGTGTAGCCCTCCAGGCCAGCCACGTAGTCCGCGATGAAGGTGTTGGACTCCTGCCGGCTGATGTGCTTGGCCGCGGCCACCTTTCGACGGAACGTCTGCAACAGATCCGTGGCGCGGAACTGCACATAGTTCAGCACTTCGGTCACCGTATCACCGTGGACGAGATCGGTGACCTCGTACACGCCACTCGGTCCGAGCCGAATGTGCACCGCGTTGGTGTCGCCGAAGAGATTGTGCAAGTCGCCGAGGATCTCCTGATACGCGCCGGTGAGGAATACGCCGAGCATGTAGGGCTCGCCGTCGCGGAATTCGTGCAACTCGAGACTCGGATTGCCTTCGCGATCGCCGACGAAGCGATCGATCTTGCCGTCGGAATCGCAGGTGACGTCCTGAATCGTTCCGCGGCGCAGCGGCTCTTCGTCCAGCCGGTGAATCGGCATGATCGGAAAGAGCTGATCGATTGCCCAGCTATCGGGCAGCGACTGGAAGAGCGAGAAGTTACAGAAGTATCGATCGACCAACGTGGCATCGAGGTCGGTGACGATATCCTCGAAATCTTCGCGGCTCTTCTGGACGAAGCGCGCCAACACATTCACTGTAGCGAAGTAGATCTGCTCGGCAACGGCGCGTTCGCGGAGGGTGACGACGCCGGTGTTGAACAGCTCCTGCGCGCGCTCCTTGTCGAACGTCAGATCGTGGAAGATCTCGCGCACGCGCCGACGCGACACGTTCTTGCGCGACGCGTCTCGATAGTCGGCCATCATCTCGTGCAGCAGCGGATGGTCGTCGTCGGTCAGATCCGGTACCGGACGATCGCCCTGCGACTCGACGTCGATGACCTTGATCAGCAGCAGGGCGTGATGCGCCGTGAGCGCGCGCCCCGACTCGCTGATGATGTGCGGCATCGGGAGCTCGTGCTCGCGACAGGCTTCGGCCAACGTATAGACCACGTCGTTGGCGTACTCCTGCAGCGAGTAGTTCACGCTCGCGTCCGACGTCGAATTCGACCCATCGTAGTCGACGCCCAAACCGCCACCAACGTCCACGTGCGTGATGTCGAGACCGACATTCCGCAGCTCGACGTAGAAGCGCGTGAGTTCCTGAAGGCCGATCTTGATGAAGCGGATGTCGGTGATCTGCGAGCCGAGGTGGAAGTGGATCAGCTTGAGAATGTCGAGCCGACCGGCCGCCCGGAGCTTGTCGATCGCCTGCATGAGTTGCGCGGCGTTGAGGCCGAACTTGGACTTCTCGCCGCCGCTCTCCTTCCATCGGCCAAAGCCGCGCGACGCCAGCTTGATGCGGACGCCAGCCGTTGGCGTGACACCCATTTCGTCGGCGACCTTGAGCAGCACGTCGATCTCGCTGAGCTGTTCCAGGACGATGAATACCTGGTGCCCGAGCTTCTGACCCATGAGGGCGAGGCGCATGAACTCCTCGTCCTTGTAACCGTTGCAGATGATCAGGTGCTCGGTGCTTTCGCCCAACCCCAGGATGGCCTGCAGCTCGGGCTTACTGCCGCATTCGAGACCAACCTGATGGACCTTGCCGAATTCCACGATCTCTTCGACGACGTGGCGCTGCTGGTTCACCTTGATCGGGTACACCGTGGTGTATCCGCCAGTATAGGAGAATTCCTCGCGCGCCTGATCGAACCGGTTCGTCAGCGAGTTGATCCGCGAACGAAGGATGTCCGAAAAACGGAGAAGCACGGGCAGTGCGATGCCCTGCTCTTCCAGATCGTTGGTAATGTCGTAGAGGTCGACGACGTGATCGAAGTGCTCCTTGTCGGGACGCACGATCACGTGGCCTTTCTCATTGATGTCGAAGTACCCGGCGCCCCAGCCCTCGATGTTGTAGAGCGAGCGCGCCGCGTCGATCGTCCAGTTCGTCTGCTGATCCGCCGGTGTGGTCTCGGCGATACGTGTAGCCATGGGGAAGAAAATAACCCGCGTGGCGCCTGGGGAAATGCCCTGGCCGGCGGTGTGGCAAATCCGCTACGGGTAGAGGCTCTCCACGGTCCACGGACTGCCTGGCGCGTCCCGCCGAAAGACCTCGCGGACGTGCAAGCGACTCGGCATGCCCTTCCAGAACTCGATCATGCGCGGGACGACGCGAAAGCCCGACCAGTGCGGCGGCCGCGGCACGGCGACGCCCTCGTATCGGCGCTCGATCTCGAGCACTCGCGCCTCGAGATCGCCACGATGCTCGAGCGGACGGCTCTGGATCGACGCCCACGCTCCGATCTGGCTCCCTCGCCCCCGTGAAGCGAAGTACGCGTCGGCCTCGGCATCGGTCACGGTGTCCACGTCGCCCTCGACGCGCACCTGCGTCTCCATGAGCGGCCAGTGGAAGCACAGCGCGGCCCGCTTGGAAGCCAGCAACTCACGCCCCTTTCGGCTCTCGTAGTTCGTGTAGAACACGAACCCACGTTCGTCAAAACCCTTGAGCAGCACGATGCGCACACTCGGCCAACCGTTAGCGTCGACCGTCCCGAGCGAGAACGCGTTTGGCTCTGGGATGACGTCGCGCGGCGTACGCATCGCTTCGTCGAAGACCGCCTGAAAGCGAACGAACGGATCGTCCTTCGCCGCGATCTTCATCCGATGGCTCGCTTGTAGAAGCTCCGGATGCCGAGCGTCCAGAAGATCGACGTGACGACGACGAGCGCAATGACAACGACCGGAAGCGGCATGTGCGGCACACCTGGTGTGAGCGCGCCACGCATCCCCTCCGAGACGTACACCATTGGATTGACGAGCACGAGGTACTTCATGATCGGCACGACATCGAGACCACGCCACGGGTAGTACGCGCACCCGAAAAACAGCATCGGCGCGATGATCACGCTGAACATCAATCCGATTTGCTGCGGGGCGATCGCAGTTCCCAACCACATCCCGAGCGATGAGAAGGCCAGCGAGCCGAGCAGGACGATCACGAGCACCGCTCCGAAGTTCGAGAGCGTAAGGTCGGGAATGGGACCCATGACCAGCCGCGCAATCGGCAGGACGAACGCAGCCGCGATCACCCCCTGAATCATCCCAGCAACAATCTTCTCGGCTGCGATGATACGCGTTGGCACCGGCGCGAGCAGGCGATCCTCGATTTCCTTCGTCCAGCCGAAGTCCTGCACCATCGGTAGCGCGACCGACTGAATCGCCGAGAGGCTCAAACTGACGCCGAGGATTCCTGGAAGCAGCGCGGTTTGATAGCCCTTGCCCACGAAGCTCATCTTCGGCAGCAGGTAGCCGAAGACGATGAGAAAGAGCAGCGGCTGCATCGTGGTGCGAATGAGAAAAAACGGAAGCTCTTTGCTCGCAACGCGAATGTCGCGGCGCAGCAGCGCGGCAAACACCGACGAGACCGGAACGGGGCGCGGCTCAGCGGAGGTTGTGGCGCCCGCAGAGGCGGCAGGAACAGAGGCGGCGGTCAATCGAGCTTCCTCCCGGTGCGAGCCACGAAGAGTGTTTCCAAGCTTGGCTCCGTCAGGCTGATGTTGGTCACCGCCACGCCCTTCTCTTCGGCAATCTGAATCACCGGCGAGATCACCGCGCCACCGCGGTCGCTGTAGACGCGAAGCAGTGGACCTTTGGATTCCGCACGCAGGACTCCGGCGACAGCGCGTACCGGCTCGACGACGCCATCCGCATTCGCCGAGAGTGAAATCTCGACGAGCGTTCCGCCTGGTGCGCGTCGTTTGAGCGCCTCGGGCGTGTCGAGCTCGAGCAACTCACCGCGATCGACGATGGCAATGCGATCGCAGAGTTTGTCGGCTTCCTCCATGTAATGCGTCGTCATGACGATCGTGCGCCCCTCGTTGTGCAGCGCGCGCAGGATCTCCCAGAGCGACAGACGCGTCTGTGGATCGAGGCCGACTGTGGGCTCGTCGAGAAAGATCACTTGCGGCTCGTGAATGAGCGCGCGCGCGATCATGAGACGCTGCTGCTGTCCGCCGGACATCTCGTCGACCTTCGACTGCCCGCGATCGGAAATGCCGAGCTGCTCGAGCAGCGCGTTCGCCTTGGGCAACGCCGCCGACGCGGCGATCCCGAAATACGCCGCATGAAAGAGCAGATTCTCGAGGACGTTCAGACTGCGATCCGGATTCGGGCGCTGAGGCACGACACCAATGCGCTGTCGCACCTGCACCGCCTGACTCGTCACGTCAGCGCCGCCAACCAGTGCCGTACCCGATGTCGCACGAACGCGCGTCGTGAGAATTCCAATCGTCGTGGTCTTACCCGCTCCGTTTGGACCAAGGAGACCAAAGAACTCGCCGGCGCGGATCTCGAGGTCGAGACCTTTGAGGGCAATGATCTCTCCGCGCGGCGCACCCGGTGGCCCGCCCATTCCTGGAGGACCGCCCATACCAGGCGGACCGCCCCGTCCGCGCTTTTTCGGCGCAGGCGGGGCGGGATAAACCTTTCGAAGCGCGCGTGTTTCGATCGCTGCCATTTGCGTTGTTTAACGGTCGCTGTCGATCATCGATCCGATCACGCCGCCAATCACGCCGGCTGCGCCGAGACCGCCGACTCGCCCACCGTGATGGTCGCCGCGTCCATGCGCCGATGCGGCGATGATGCGATCGGCAAGGCGCGAGAACGGAAGCGTCTGCAGAATGACGCGTCCAGGACCGCGCAGGCGTGCGAAGAAGAGTCCCTCGCCGCCAAAGAGCGCCGTCTTGATGCCCGGCACCATTTCAATGTCGTAATCAACGCTCTCCGACATCGCGACCAAACACCCCGTGTCTACACGCAGCGATTCACCCGGCTGCAAGTCGATCTCGGCGAGTGCACCCGCGGCGTGCAGGAACGTGAGCCCGTCGCCCTCGATGCGCTGGAGAATGAACCCCTCGCCGCCGAAGAAGCCGGCGCCGATTCGTTTGGTGAACGCGATCGTGACATTGATGCCGCGCGCCGCGCAGAGGAAACAGTCTTTTTGCGCGATCAGCGTGCCGTTCCACTCGCGCAGATCGATCGGACGAATCTTGCCGGGAAAGTGCGAGGAGAACGCGACGTCCTGGCGGACGTTTCCAGCATTCGCGAACGTCGTCACGAAGAACGTATTGCCCGACAGTGCGCGCTTGGCGCCAGAGAACAGCTTGCCCATTAGGCCGCCGCCCTGCGCGTTCGGATCGAGCGTCGTGTTCATGACGATGCCGTCTTGCATGTACATCATCGCGCCCGCTTCGGCGATCATCATCTCGCCGGGGTCGAGCGTCACAATGACCGCTTGAAGGTCGTCACCAATCAGCTTGTAGTCGATTTCGTCAGCCATTTGAACCTCAGTACCTAGGTGCGAGGTGGTAGAGGACGAGGCGCTTGGAGGCCGAGTCCACGCTACAGCCACGAACGGGCGTCGGAACCAGGCTGTAACATAGAAACAAAACGGCTGCCGGCGCGAATAGTGTCATCGCCGGCAGCCGTGGTCCAGTTGTTACCCCGTGCTATCGCTGCTTGCCCTCAGGCGTGACCTTGCCCGCCTGCACCGGCGCGGGCGCCAACTGATCCTTGCCCTTGGCGGTGTACGGAATGCCGTGCACCATCCAATCCGGAGCCGCAAAGCCACGCAGCTTGTTGTCGAAGAACTGCTGCATGCGCATCGCGATGTCCTTCTGATTCGCGCGACTCGCAGGGTTGTGGACGTCGTTGTTGTAGTCGATCAGATACACTTCCTTGTTCAATCGACGCATGCCGACGAAGAACTCGATGCCCTGGTACCACGGAACGGCATCGTCAGCGTCGTTGCTCATGATGAACAACGGCGTGGTGACGTCGCGCAGATGGAAGAGCGGCGAATTCTCGAGGTACAGCTGCGGCGCCTGATCGAGCGACTGGCCAATGCGGCTCTGACCCGTCTCGTACTGGAACGCGCGAGCAACGCCCGAACCCCAACGAATGCCGCCGTACGCGCTCGTCATGTTCGCGACCGGCGCGCCCGCCATTGCCGCGGCGAACATGTGAGTCTGCGTGATCAGGTATGCGGTCTGGTAGCCACCCCATGACTGGCCCTGCAAACCGAGCTTCTTCTCGTCGACATAGCCACGCTGAATGAGCGACTGAACGCCCGGAACGATCGCCTTGTAGGCGCTCATGCCCGGATGACCATCCTCATACACGATGTCCGGCTCGAACACGATGTAGCCGTTCGAGACGTAGTGCGTGGGGTTGATCACGTTGCGGCCGTTCGGCGCCACGTAGCTGTACAAACCGTTCGACAGGATCTCATAGAAGTACGAGATCATCGGATACTTCTTGTTCGGATCGAAGTTCTCGGGCTTGTAGAGAATGCCCTTGAGCGGCTTACCGTCGGCGCTGGTCCAACGCACGAGCTCCGCAGTGCCCCAGTTGTAGTCCTTCTGCTGCGGATTCGCGTCCGAGATCTTCGTGAGGTTCGTGACCGACGGTCCGACCCAGAGATTCGGGAACTCCGTGAAGGTGCTCTTCGTCGTCATGTAGACGTCGGCATTCGCGGCCTTGGTGAGCTGGCCATACGCGAGATCCGACATCACGATCTTTTCCGGCTCCTTCTTCGTGCCCAGCTGATCGCGATAGAAACCGCTCGCCATCGTCTCGGTGTTCACGGCGCGCAGCATGATCGTCTCGTTCGGATCTAGCGAACCGCGATCGTCGCCGGCAGCCCCACCAGGGCCACCGCGACCGCCGCCGCCGCCGCGACCACCACGACCGCCGCCTTCCGCGAGGCGGAACTGAATGTTGTTCTTGCGACCAACCGAATCCGTTACGACCACCGCCGGCTTCGCGCCGTTCGGATCGATCTCCCAGATGTCGAAGCGATCGTAGAGCAACACAGATGCGTCGTTCTTGACCCAACCTGCCAAGCCCCATGCGGGTGGCTCAGCCGGATGATCGTCGGTCTCATTGTCGAAGTGCACGCCCTTGAGACCGCCGGTGAGATTCGCCGTCTTCCCCGTCGACGTGTTGTAGCTATACCAATTCTTGTGATCGTAGAACACGACGTACTTCGCGTCCGGCGAGAGCTGCGCGTTTCCGTTGATCTTTTCCTTGATGATCTTGCGCGTGTTCGTCGCCGGATCGATCACGTAGACGTCCGTGCCGCCGTCGCCCCACATCTGCTCGATCATGTATCGCTCGCGCGAGTTCGCCACGCCAACTCGGCCGTCGTCCGACACGTTCACGGTCGGAATCGAGTCGTCGGCGAGCTGCACGACCTTCTTCGAATTCATGAAGTAGATCGCGCCATACGTCTTATTGCGATCGCGCGACGCGTTGAGCTTCTGCGTCGGCTGAAGCACCGGATCCTTGTAGTGCCACAGGTCGAACGTCGCTTTGCCGACGAGCGAGTCGGCCGGCACTGAATCGATCGCCGGCGGAGCAACAGAGAACATCACCGCGGTATTCGTGCGGTTAAAGGCAATGCTGCCGCCGTCGGCGAGATGCATTCCCGACGGGAGCTGCGCGGGCGTGATGATCGCCTGCGCCGTGCCGCCCTTGGTGGACGCCTGGTAGACCGTGTAGTGCGGGCGATCACCGCGACCGAATTCGTCACGATCCGACGCGAACAGGAGCTGCGCTCCCGTGCGATCGAACGTGATGGCCTTGTAGTCACCGTGCCCCGCGAGCAACGTCGTCGTAGCGCCGGAGCCCATGTTGCGGAGGAACGCGCCGTCCTTCGTCGAATCACGCGACACGACGGTGTACGCGAAGACCTTCGCGCTGTCGTCGAATGCATACGTGAGCACATCAGCGAGACGCTCTTCGGCGCCCGACGCGAGGTTGCGAAGTACGAGCGGCGAGCCAAACTGACGGCGGCCACCCGCTGCGCCACCACCGCCGCCGCGACCGCCACGACCACCACGTCCACCGCCGCCGGCCGGCGCTGCCTGGGCGGCGCCGCGCGACGTCGAATCACCCGACGCCGAGTCGGCTTCGGGGACGTAGGCGAGCCACGTTCCGTTGTCGCGCGCCATGCGGAAGGAGCGCGCTCCGGCCAGCGTCGTCGACTTACCGTCGGCGAGGCTGACGATGACGACCGACTGCCGATTGGCCGCCGCCGCGCCACGCCCCCGCCCTGCGCGCTCGACCTCAGCCTGCGGCGCCTGGGTGCTGACGATCACGAAGCGACTGTCCGAGGAGATCTGAGCGGGCGTCGCCGTCGGACCGGTGGGCGCTTCTTCGCCCGTACCGCCAGCCGGGCCGCGAAGGCCGCCCGGCGTGTTGTTGGGTCGTCCGAGGAAACCGCGCGGAACGCGATACTCGGTGTTGTTTGTCGTCGATCGAATGACGAGCTCTCCGTCACCGACCTGCGGAATGAGCGTGTATGCCGCCCACTTACCGTCGGGTGACAGCACGGGTGAGCTGATCGATTTCCATTTGTCCCAGTCGGCCTGCGTCAGCAGCTTCTTCTGGGCATGC
The DNA here is from genome assembly GCF_055379415.1 of Leucogemmata humicola. Classification (NCBI taxonomy): domain Bacteria; kingdom Pseudomonadati; phylum Gemmatimonadota; class Gemmatimonadia; order Gemmatimonadales; family Gemmatimonadaceae; genus Leucogemmata; species Leucogemmata humicola. The sequence continues at coordinate 2,740,622 of NZ_AP040875.1, read as the reverse complement.
GCTGCAGCCGGCACAGCAAACACAGCCGTCAACGCGATGGCGATCTTTCTCATGAGAACATCGTCGGTGTGGGGGAGGCGCGGCAAAGGCCGCGGGACGACGGAACCGTATCTGTAGATACGACGCTGATACGGGTGGCGTTGGGGAAAATCGAGCTGGATCTGGCGCCGGAAAGTTAGACGCCTGGCACCCGCAGGCTCCAGCCCTAGAAAACGAGCCTTGCCAGAACGTGCGGGCCAGGAACGCGGCTCGCGACTCCCGCCAAGCCGCCCGGCGTGACAACGAACCGAAGTCCGTTTGCCGCGGATTCGCCGCGAACGCCCGACGAGGGAGCCGTTGCCGACACCCTCGCCCCGGCCCGCGGAAAGGTACCGACAATGGCGGCCATCCCGAGCAGTGCCCCGCCAGACGCGACCGCGTAAGGAACCGCGCCGTCGCCGCCGCCCACCAGAACCGGAATCGCAGCGCCGATCAGCGCGCCGGCGACGGCGCCGACGTTCACCACGTTCGCCTGCGACTGGGTGAGGTCGAAACCCCGAGCGATCGTGAGATCGCCGAGGGCGACACCGGTCAGATACCCTGCGCCGAGCAGACTCGCGTACTGCCGCGGGCTAGGATGGTCGAGGGCAGCGACGATGGAACCCGCTGCCAGGACCCCGACGAGGCCGGCGGTGCTCGCAGCCTCGACGTCGCCAGCAGTAACCGTGTACGACGCGCGCCGCGGATAGCGCACGCCAATCGGATATCCCAATCCGCCCGCGACCGTGGCGGCGAGTGCCAACGACCGAGGATCAGCGCCCGCGGCTCCGGCGACCGTCACAGCACTCACGGCGGCGGTCTCGATGCCGAGCGTTGCGGCATGGACCTCGGCATCGCTCAGCCGGGCGCCGAGCGACGCGCCGACGACCGTCCCCACAATCCCTGATCCCAGCGCCAGCGCACGAACACCACGATTTCCTTCGCCCGTCGCCGAATAGCCGAGTAGCGCGGCGCCACTGGCTGCGGCGAGGCCGAGACCTCCCGCGAGATCGCTCTGCGCGCGGGTGAACGGCGTGTTCTGCGCGGACCCGTAGGAAATGAAGAACGCCAGTCCGGTCGTCGCGAGATAGAGTCCGCCCGCGGCCGCGCCGTCATCGGCCAGCGAGGCGGCCAATGGCGCGTAGACCGTGGCCGCGAGAAAGGTCTGATGACGCGCGAACGCATTGCCAGCCGGTTCGGATACGAGATCCGACATCGCCTCGGCGCTGGGTCGCCCGGACGCCCGCATCGCGGCGTCGATCGACAATCCAAGCGCGTTTCGCTCGGCCGTGGTCAGAGGGAAACGCTGGAGGACGCCGCTCGGCAACTGTACGACGAGCACGAAACTGCCGCCCGGATCGACCGAGTACAGTCGCGCTTCGCGATACGGGCCGGTGACGGGCCACGCCGGGCCGCCGAGTTGCAGCCGCGCTGCCACCGCCGGGGTTACGGCCACGACCCGCTGCGCACTGTCGAACGGAATTGGCGTCTCCGTCGATTGCGCGGCGGCAACCGACGATACCGCGAATAGCAGTGACAGCGCAGTTCTCCGCATTACGACATCCTGCGTTGCGTGAAGCGCGTTCGCAAGGCATTCTGAATGGATGTTGCTCGAACGCCTCTACAATGACTGGCTGTCGCAGAGCAGTTACCTGCTCGCCTGCCAGGAAACGAAACGCGCCATCGTCGTGGATCCGAACCGCGACATCGACCGATACGTCGCCGCGGCAGCGCACGAAAAGCTCACCATCGCCTTCGTTACCGAAACGCACATTCATGCGGATTTCGTGTCCGGAGCGCGCGAACTCGCCAACAAGACCGGTGCGACGCTGCTGCTGTCCGCCGAGGGCGGCAAGGACTGGCAGTATCGCTTTGCGAAAAGCAACGGCGCGCGCCTGGTCCGCCACGGCGACACGATCGAGCTCGGCGACGTGCAGCTTCAGGTGCGACATACGCCCGGTCACACCCCCGAGCACATCTCGCTCGTCGTGACCGATCGGGCGGCAAGCGACCGCCCGATCGGCATGTTCAGCGGCGATTTCGTGTTCGTCGGCGACGTGGGACGGCCCGACCTACTCGAGCGCGCGGCCAATGTCCGCGGCACGATGGACGCGATGGCGCGATCGCTGTTTCGATCGATTCGGGCACTCGCCGACCTTCCCGACTACCTCCAAATCTGGCCGGGACACGGCGCCGGGTCGGCGTGCGGCAAAGCGCTCGGAGCCATGCCGTCGACGACGCTTGGCTATGAGAGAATTGCAAACTGGGCATTTCAGACCGACGACGAGGACCAGTTTGTCGCAGAGGTGCTCGCGGGTCAGCCAGAGCCGCCGAAGTATTTCGCGACCATGAAAGCCGTCAACCGCGACGGCCCAGCGCCGACGCCAGCGGTGACTGGGTTGCCCGAGCTGGACCTCGCGGCGTTCGATCGGGCGATGGCGAGCGGTGCTTCCGTGGTCGACGTTCGGAGCACCGCGGATTTCGCGGCGGGTCACCTTCCGAAAGTTCTCAACATTCCGACCGGCACGTCGTTCCTCACGTGGGCGGGAACGCTGCTGCCCTATGACCGAGACATCGTCCTGCTGGCCGACGATCAGAAGAGGCTCTCGCGCGCGCGGCACGGACTGTCGCTCATTGGACTCGACCGAGTCACGGCGTGGGGCGGGTCGGCGCTGCGAACCGAATGGCAGGCGCGTCACGGGAAGCTGCAGACGGTCAAACAGCTCGACGCCAAGCAACTGGCGGAGAGTCGCGACCGCCGCGTACTGGACGTGCGCGGCGCATCGGAGTGGGATGAAGGACATTTGAGCAACGCCGAGCATCTGTTCCTGGGCGACCTGGCGCAGCGCGCGAGCGAGATTCCACACGACACACCGATCGCCGTACACTGCCAGGGCGGAACACGCTCGGCGATCGCGGCGAGCATACTGCAGGCGCAGGGCTTTACCGACGTTGCCAACGTGGCGGGCGGCATTCAGGCGTGGCGTGCGGCGGGGTTTCCTACCGAACGATCTTCCTCGTAGACGTTCCTCTCGACTTCAACGCGAGTCAATCATGCGTAAGAGTTTTCTCATCGCTGCGGCGGTCGCGGTACTACCAGGGCTGGCCTTCGCGCAGGGGCGAGGCGGTGGGCGAGGCGCGGCACCCGTTGGTCCACCGACGCTTCTCCTCCCCGACCGCGTGTGGGACGGTATCGACGCGAATCCGCACGAAGGCTGGGCGGTGCTCGTGCGCGGCGAACGCATCGAGGCAGTCGGACCCAAAGCGCAGGTTGGCGCCCCCGCCGATGCGGTGACGATTTCCCTTCCCGGTACGACCCTCATTCCCGGGTTGATCGAAGGGCACTCGCACCTGCTGCTCCATCCGTACAACGAAACGTCGTGGGACGATCAGGTTTTGCATGAACCGCTGGCGCTGCGTGTCGCACGTGCCGTGAACCACGCACGCGCAACATTGCTCGCGGGCTTCACCACCGCGCGCGACCTCGGCACCGAAGGCGCCGGGTACGCCGACGTCGGATTGAAGCAGGCGATCAATCAGGGAATCATTCCGGGTCCGCGCATGGTCGTAGTCACCAAGGCGATGGTCGTCACGGGCAGCTATGCGCCGAAGGGATTCGTCACCGAGCACATTGACGACATTCCGCAGGGCGCCGAGGAGGCCGATGGTCCCGACAAGATCAGCCACGTGGTGCGCGACCAGATCAAGCACGGTGCGGATTGGATCAAGGTGTACGCCGACTATCGCTGGGGTCCGAATGGCGAAGCGATGCCCGGGTTCACGCAGGATGAATTGAATCTCATCGTGAACATCGCCAAGAGCTCTGGCCGACAGGTGGCGGCGCACTCGAGCACTGCCGAAGGCATGCGCCGCGCAACGCTCGCCGGTGTGGCGACGATCGAGCATGGCGACGGCGGCACGCCGGAAGTGTTCAAGCTGATGGCCGAGCATGGCGTGTGCTTTGTGCCGACGGTGTCGGTGGGCAATCGCGCGGGAAAGAAGGAAACGCTAAAGCTGGCGATGGACGCAGGCGTCACGATCTGCAATGGCGCCGACTCAGGCCCGCTCGCGCACGGCGATAACGCGAAAGAAGTCGAAGGACTCGTAACGAATGGATTGACGCCGCTGCAGGCGTTGCGCGCCGCGACCGTGAACGATGCGAAGATGCTCCGATGGGAAGATCGCATCGGCAGTGTGAAGACTGGGCTCTACGCCGATCTCGTGGCCGTGAAGGGCGATCCGACCAAGGACATCATGGCGCTGTCGAACGTCGCGATGGTGATGAAGAACGGGACGGTGTACAAGCAGCCGTGATTGGCTAAAGCTGCTGCTTCTCTCCCCCTCACCGAGGCTCGACTTCCAGTATCCGAGCCTCGGTGCGAAGCGAGTCGCGGTCCAGCAGCAATCGGCCAACGATGCGATATGATCCGGGGGAGACTGGAACACCCGCTGCGGTTTTCAAATTCCAGCGCGCGCTGAACTGCACGGAATCGCCCGGCGCAATACCGGTGTAGAGCCCCGTCCCCCCAAGAACCTGTCCGGCTAGGCGGTTCCACACGAACACGCCCGTCGACGTTGTCACAATGGGATCGAAGGCGAAGCCATCGCTCTGAGCCAATCGGAGGCTCGCCGAGTGCGTCGTTGGATTGACGACGGTCATGACGATCGTGATGGAGTCTCCGCGGGCGACCGACGTCGGAGCCGCCAGGGTTGCGACGAGCCCGTTCTGTGGCCCGCTCACCGCCTCTCCCGCGCAGCTGGCTAGAAGGAACGCGCCGAACATGATCGTCGTTCGGCGCATTCGCGCCGCCGTGCCACTACGACCCGACATCGGTCCTTCCATAAATCAGCATCTGTTCGACCTCGTCACGGCCAAAGCGTTGCTCCTCAGCGCGCCTGTACAGCGTCGATGAAGGTGTAGCATGCCGCGGACCTGTTCGGCAACACCGAACTCAACGAATCCTACTGTATGCATGGTATTTCGGTCGCGCGCGTCAGTACCTTGAAGACCATTCCGATTAGAACCCTTTCATAGTATTCTCAGAATCTGTGATCCCAGCCATATCACGTGGCGACACGGATCCGTCGATCACATCGACGAACACGCTTTTCCGTGGACCTCCTCTAAGGTGGTCGGAGAATGTGGCTAGCCCGCACTTGGCTTTGTTTGGCCGCTGCGACACTGCCCGCCGTTGTAGTTGAGGCGCCCAGTTCGTCGATGGCGCCCGCGGGGTCGCGCGTGGTCCGCGCGACGACATTCCGAGCGACCGTACCACACTCCGACCGTCAGACGAACCAACGACACGTCGGTGGCGTCGTAGACGGCGCCGTTACGGATTCGGCGCTCGCGCCAATCCCAGCAGCCACCATCAGCGTGCTACGGACGAGCGTCGCCGTTCAGACCGGCGAGTCAGGGCGTTTTCGAATTACGCATCTGCCGGTGGGGCGCCATATCCTCATGGTTCGGCGCCCTGGCTTCGAGGCCGTCACAAGCGTCGTCGATGTCCGCGAAGACGACACGTTACGGCTGGCGATCACGCTTCATCCCGTCGCCGCCGTGCTCGATACGACGCGAACGACGGCAATCTCGGCTCCGGACCGCCTCTCTGGTTTCGACGAGCGCCGCAAGCACGAGATCGGTGGCAAGTACATCACGCGCGCGGACATCGAGAAGCAGGGCCCAATTGCGACGACCGATTTGTTGCGGCGCGTCATGGGCATCACTGTCGTCGACAGCGTGCATGTTCCCGTGGTGATTTCTTCGCGCGGGATCAAGATGGTCAACATCGGCGGCAAGCTGGTCCCGGTGCAATGCGTCCTGCCCGTCGCCGTCAACGGATTCCTGATGGATTCATATTTTTCCATCAATTCGATCGCGCCAAACGACGTCTACGGCATCGAGGTCTACGCGGGGCCCGCAAGCCTTCCTCCGCTCTTCAACGGCGGCGGGCCTGACCGCTTCTGCGGGCTAGTTATGATCTGGACACGCTGATCAGAGAACGCTCGTGAGAGCGGGTCTCACCGCGTCCATACGGCAATGAGCCCGCACCACTTCCCACTCCCCACTCCGCCGTATTGCGGTGGAATCATCGCCGCGCCGGCGAAAACCTCGACGCCGTGAATTTCTTCCGGTTTGGGCAGCAAGCGGAGGTCGACCGGTCCATTCTGGTCGCCATTCGGCGTCTGCATTACACCGTCGACCATCACTGCGAAATAGCAGGGAGCGGGCTCGAGGTTCGGAGTTAGGCGCATCGACCTGCTCGATCGCGCCGCGACGATATCAGTCTGCATGATCTCGATCGACGGTATCCCGCGCAGCATCTGCCAGATGTCGACCGGATTGCGCTTGACGATATCCTCATGCGTATAGCTCACCGTCGCCATGTGGTTGAGGCGGCGCGTTTCAAATTCGTCGTGCCGGCCAATCATGCTCCGGCCGCCAATCACGCGCACCGTGTCGAGCACCGGAGCCACGTTTTCTCCGAGGAGAATCGGCACGGTGTTGCGGCCACTCTCCACGGTCACGGCCAGCTGTCCTTCCCTGAAGCCAATGCGCCGGGCCCTGACCGTGAGCAATCCTGGTTTGATCTCTGGAATCAACGCACGCCCGCTTTGACCGGTGACGACGGTGCGCACAGGCCCGTTCGGCGGTTGAACGTCGACCGTCACATCGGGGATCGGAACGCCAGCAAGGTTGAACACGGCAACTTCGACCAACGCGGCGCGGTTTCCCGTCGCGCCGATAGCGGCGAGCGCCTTCTCACTCGCCGTTACAGAGTTCGAGCCGAGTTGCAGATCGATGGCACCGAAGTCCTCGGACAACGTCGTTCCTCGCGCGGCAGAGCCAGCGTCGGTCGCAACGCTCACGACGAGCGGAACACGTCGAGGAACTCCGCAGACGCGCCAACCGCCGGAATCATCCGAGAGTGCGCCGATCGTTTTTTCCGTAAGTGCTACCTGATCGCCCGCGGCGCCGCCGACGACAGCGAGGCTCGTCTTCCACGTGACAACGACTGCCGAGTGAGGCAAGGCCTTTCCGTGCTGGTCCATCACGCGACCACGAAGCATGCCTTCGCCGTTCGCGATGGAGGCACGCGGGCACGCCACGCCAAGCAGATCGCGAGCGCGCGGCAGTCGCAGTGTATCCACGCTCGTTCCGTCGCGGACATCGACATCGTGGTCGACCGCCGGCATTCCTAGGGAATCCATCAGCGCCGTGTGAATCTTCGCCTTGTATCGGCCGGCGAGCACTGGCGAGAGGTCGATTCTTCCGTCGATGTCAGCCTTTCGGCTGTAGTCGGTACCGTCGAGTTCGACAGTGGCTCCGGCCGGCCGCATGACGGAATCATCTCCCTGAATCAGGAGCCGCAGATGCGGGCCGCTCCACTGGTAGAACACACTATCGCGGCGAGAAACTCGGTTGACCTCTCCACCCGTGACCTGAATACCGCGAACGATTGCCGCGGTCCCCGTGATCGTCATGCGCATGTTGACCGTCGACGGGCGCGTCGTAACGCCGAGTTGCGGCATCCGGACGCTCCACCGATTGATCAGCCAGTTGCCGTCGGCCAACCGAACGAATTCGACGGATCCGCCCGGTTTGGTGGCCGAGACGACCGACGGGAGGTTCGTATATCGTAGTTCAAGTCTCCTCAACTCTGATGTCTGGCGATCGACCCACACCGTTCCTTCGATCTCGCGAGCGTCATGGCGCTGCGGCGCTGGGGAGAACGCCACACCGATGAGATTCGCCGCCCCGCTCGGCGGCGCCTGCAGACGGAAGCAGTGCGACGATGCAAACAGCGGTGAAAGCAGGACCTCAGCGTCGGGCAGATAGTACGTCGTCCCGGTGCTATCGCTGACGACATACCCGGCCGAGTCTAGGCGGGCCATGGGCGCGCTGACGAAGGCGTGCGTCGTTGGACTGCGCGACGTACGGATGCGCTGCTGGCGAACGTACCGCGACGCCGAGTCGAGCGTGCGATCGTATTCGATCCATTCTGCGACGAGCGGCGCGCCATCGGAGCTGATCTGCGACGACAGCATTGCCTTGCGCGCTTCCTCCCACACGCGCGTAACCGCTAGTCCGGTGTCCGCGCTCACGCGACAGGTCTCACGTTCGCGAACGTTGACGGCCGAAAGCGTTACCGCCTGTCCAGCGAACACGACTCGGATCGTCTCAGTGGCTCCGGCGGCAACGGTCGTTGGCGGCAGCACTGTGGGCCGGGACCCGATGCGCAGCACCGTCAGCGCATATTGGCCCGCGGCCGGAAGGCGGAGTGTGAACTCGCCGCGCGAACTGGTCAGCGCGCGCCCCACAGTGGTACCCCGAGCGTCGGCGGCGACGACAATCGCGCCCACGACCGGCGTGGAGTCGTTCGGGAGCACCACCGACCCTCGAATCGTCTGAGCCGCCACGGGCGACGCCGCGATGAGCGCAAGCATCGCGGCGAGAACCGTCAGTACTGCTTTGAGATACCGCACGACTGCCAGCTCCGCGAGTCTGGATTCGTGTTCAGTTTACAGAACTATCAACCCGTCCACAACTCGAAGCTGAAGACTGCAAACAGAAAACCGTCGTTCACGGCAGCAAGCGCATCATCTCAACTGGCTAATACTCACGGGTCCAGACAAGCACGACGCCGCAGCCGCGATTCGGGCCATTGAACTGGGGCGGCATAGTCGCGGATCCCGCGTATACCTCGATACCAACAATCTCACGCGGCGATGGCAGCAGGTCGAGATTGAACGGCATGGGCAACGGAACCTGATCGAGGAACACCTGCATGGGACACGCGCCGAGGCTCGGATTCGCACCTTCGCGCCCGCTCAGCGCGTAGTACTCCGTCGACGGCTTGGAGCGATCAGGCGACACGTTGATGGTCTTGAACCGGCGGAATAGCTCGGTCGGGTACACCGGGTTCTGAATTCTGATGTCTTCCGCCGTCATGAATTCCCCGACGCCAAGGCGACGACGCTTCTCGAACTCGGACAGCTTGGCGAGCGGAGCCTTCTCCGTCACAATCACTGGATCGAGCGTGGTCTGAGCCGCTCGCTCGAGCGTATACGACAGGCGCAGCGTATCGCTCGACGGCACTTCGATCACACTGGATGTCGGGCGGAAGCCAACTCGCTTCACGATGATGAGGTACTGCCCAATCGGAACCTTCGTAATGCGAAACCGCCCGTTGGGGCCGGTACCGACGCGGATGTTCGTCCCGAGAATCGACACGAACGCCGCCTGAATCGGAGCCAGACCGGAGTCGGCCACAATGCCGTCGATCGTGCCGAGCTGATTGGCCCGAAGCGGACCGCCATTGCTGGGCGTGACGCCAAGCGGAATAGGCTTGCCCTGCGCGGGAAGGGCCTGAATCGCCGCCATTCCAGCGAGCGCGAGCGGAACGAACTTGAAAATGGAGTAACGCATCTAAGTCTCGGAGAGCGAGGGGCTTCTAAAAAGTAGAAGCCGGAGACCGGATACTACACCGGTCTCCGGCTTCTGTTTTCCATTCGTACCGTCTTGCCCTACTGCACGCGTGTTACGGTGCGCAGTCGTTCAGGCCGTTCGGTCCGATGAACGTGCCGCCCAGCGGAATGCGGTTGAGGCACTCGGCCTGCGGAATCGGCATCACCTTGGCGACGAAGTTCTTGTTCGGGCCGGAGGGGATATCGAGCGGCAGGAGACCGAGCTTGCCATAGCGGCGCATGTCGATCCAACGCGTGCCTTCCATCATGAGCGAGTAACGCTTCTCGTAGAGGATGCCGGTGAGAACTGCATCGTCCGTGGAGGCCGTGGTGAGCGTCGAGGCCGGAAGTCCACCAGAGTTCACGCGAACCTGGTTGAGGTCGGCAATCGCACCCGCCTTGTCGCCCGTTGCAAGCTTGGCTTCAGCGCGGATGAGAATCAGCTCTTCGTTACGGATGACCGGAATCGGGGACGTCGTCGTTGGCCAGATGCTGAAGCCAAGCGTCGACGAGCCGGTGGTCGGTCCGTCGCCCGTGACCGGGCCCGTACGCGACGGCAGGCCCGTGCGGATCTTCGCCGTGTAGCGATCGTCCGGCGAACCGTTCGCCTTGTTCTGTACGTCCGTGAGGAAGGACATGTGCGCGTACAGCGTGGTGTTCGTGGCCTGCGTCAAACCGTTCGGCGTGTCGGGAGTGGCGCCGTACGTCTCATAGACGCCGACATCAAGACCAGCACGCGTCGTTGCCGAGGCGTTGATGAACGAGCCGTTGAGCGCGGTCAAGACCGCCTGCCACGCTGCTGCTCCACCGCCAGACGTTGCGTAGTGGGACGCCGCCTTGGCCTTGAACGCACGGTTGAACTTCGCAAAGTTCGCGGGCGTCGAGAAATCGGCGCCGCCAACCGACGTGCCGTAGCCCGGGGGAAGCGTGAACGGGAACGCCGCTCCGCCTGCCGCCAGCTTCGTGTTCGCGTCGTCGAGCGTGTTCAGGATGTACTTGTACACCGAGTCACGCGAGACGAATGGCGCGAGGTCGAACGGATTCGCCTTGATCTCGACCATGGCGCCGAGCGTGTCGCGCGTGTCGATGATCTCGAGCAGCATCTGGCCTTCGATCGTCTGCGCCAAACCGAGCGACGCCGCCTTCTGCGCCGCGCTCAGTGAGGTCGACGCATTGATCGTATTCTTGAAGTTGTAGATGTCGCGAAGCGCGCCGTAGCCGCCACCCCAGCTGCCGTTCGCAAAGCCCGTAGGATCGAGCTTTTGAACGCCGGCGACCGTGATGCCAACGAGGAAGTGCGTCGTGTTACGACCCTCGTTCGGCGTGAACGTGTACATCTCGCGGCCGAACGTGCCGGTGTTCGTGATCATCGCGCTACGCGTGCCGCGCTGATCGGTGAACAGACCGGTGGCGAGCAGCTGCAACGCGGTCGGATCCGACGCGACCGCGCTGGCGAGCGCGCTGTTCGGGTTCGCGATATCGATATCGGCTTGCCGGCATCCGGCCGCCGTGGCGGCCAGAGCGGCAAGAGCTACGAATTTGCGCATCTGTGTGTGAGTCGTGGTCATGGCTTAGTACCCCAAGTCGACGCTGAAGAAGAACTGACGCATCGACGGATACGGCGCGAGATCGATGAAGCGGTTGAAGTTCGAGTTACCGAAGTTGTTGAACTCTGGGTCGAAGCTCCAATAGTTCGACTTCATCCCAAGGTTACGACCCTGCACCGCGATACGCATTTCGTTCGCGCGGGCAAGCTGAGCCCAACGCTTCGGCGCCTGGTACGAGACGTTGATCTCGCGGAGCTTGACGAACGAGCCGAGATCGATGTACGGCTGGATGTTACCGGCCGAGAACGCACCGTAACGAGCCTGGCCAAGCTTCTGGCCAGCAACCGGCGACGAGTTGTCGTAGTCGCGCGAGTTACCGCCTTCGTCGAACAGGTTCTTGGTCATGTCCGACGTGTAGCCGGCCACGCGCCAGTCAACGAGACCCGTGATCGTGAACGACTTCCAGCGGATCGTGTTGAGGAACGACGTCTGACCGATCGGGTTGGCATCGGCGACGATCGAGTCACGCACGACGCTTCCCGCGACTGCAGCCTGACCGAAGTCGACGCGATGGCAGGGCTTGCCGTCAGCGCCCGTGCCCACGACAACCGCACCGCTGGCGTTCGTGGTGTTGATGCAGCTGTACGTCTGGTTGCCCCAGATGTACGTCGGGCGGGTACCAGCGCGGATGTAGTTACGGCCGTACGAAGCGCCGAACGAACCACCAGCGGCGAACGGCGGAACCGTGAGCTTGTCGATGTACTGGACGTTGTGCTGGAACGTCGTGCGGAACGTCCACTCGAGATCACGCGTGCTGACCGGCACGAGGCTCAAACCGGCCTCGAAACCACGCGTCGACATCTGACCGCCGTTGATCTGCTGCTGCGCCAAGCCGGAGCTCGGGGCGAGCGGGTAGTTCACGAGCAGGTCCTTGATGATGCGCTCGTAGTGGCTGGCTTCCAACGAAACGCGGCCGCGGAGGAACGCCGCGTCGATACCGAGTTCCGTCTCGTTCATGACTTCCGGCTTGAGCTTCGGATTGCCGACCGTCGTCGCAGCGACGAGCGAGCCAAGACCGCCGATCGTACCACCGCTGGAAATCGTGACGTCGCGGAAGCCGTAGTTCGGGCGGTTACCCGACTGACCGTACGAAGCGCGGAACTTCACTTCGTCGATCTTGTTCGTGAGGAAGCTGAGCGGCTCAGTAAAGCGATAGCTGGCCGAGTACTTCGGGAACGAGTAGAACTTGGAGCGATCGCCGTTCGCGCTACCACGGTCGGCGCGGACGCCGGCGGAGAGCGAAAGCTTTTCGTCCATCGCGATGATCTGCTCGTTGATGTAGTGCGACTGATCGCGGAATTCCGTGATGCCGTCCGACGTGCCGATCAGGCCACCGTTCGTCGCAATCTGACGCGTCGGCGTGAGGCCCTGCATGCGGACGAGGTAGCCGCGCTGACGCTGCGTTTCGTACGTGCCACCGACCGACGTCTGGGCAGAGTTCAACCACTTGAAGCCCGGGTTGTAGCTCCAGACTCCGTTGATGCTCTGGTTGATGTTCTTGCTCGTCGTCGTGTTGACCTGCGACGTGCCGAGGTAACCGTCAGCCGACTCGTACTGCATGTAGTTCGGCGAGTACTGGTTGCCCTCGAACTGGAAGCGATCGACGCCGCCGATGTACGTGAGGTTCACCGAGTTCTTCGGCGTTGAGATCAACGAATAGCCAGCGCGGATGTTACCGATGCCACGCCACGTGTCTTCGTTGTTCTGGATCGAGTGCACGAGGTCGAAGAGGTTCACGGTGCCGTTGCCGCCACCGTTCATCCACATGCTGACCAGGCGGCCCGTGACCGGATCGATCTTGTTGAGATCGTAGATCGCCGGAGCGTAGCCGAACGTGTACATCGGGCTGATACCGGCGTTGTCGTTATTGCCGATACCGTCCTGCGTGAAGTTGTGCGAGAAGTTGAACGAGGCGCTCAACGTGAGCTTTTCGCCAACCGTCTGATCGAGGTTCAAGCGACCCGAGGTCAGACGCGCGCCGGAGTTCTGCTGCGTGCCCTTGTTCTGGCGGTCGTTGACCGACGCGAAGTACTTGGTGTTGTTGACGCCGCCCGACGACGACAGGACGGTTTCCCACGACGGGCTCGTGTTGTTGTAGAGCTGGCTCTGCCAGTCATACCACGAGCAGACCGGGGTGCAATTCGCCTTGGCGATCGAGTCCGCGTGGACCGAACCACCGAGATACGGCTGCACGTCTGCATAGCTCTGGAAGTGGCGCGAGCCGAGAAGACGCGTGGGCTGCTGCGAGCCAACACGCTGCGTGACGCTGTAACGCGCCGCGCCGGCCTTACCACGCTTCGTCGTGATGACGACGACGCCGTTCGTTGCGCGCGAACCGTAGATGGCGGTCGCCGCAGCCGACTTCAGGACTTCGATGTTCTCGATGTCGTTTGGATTGACGTCGGCAAGACGGTTGACCGTCTGGTCCTGCGAGCTCGTCGTGGAGCCGCTGGAACGCGAGATCGACGCGAGACCGCCGTTGACCGACGCGTTCGAGACGATGACGCCGTCCACGATGTAGAGCGGATCGCCCTGACCGAGAATCGACGTCGCGCCGCGGATCTGGATCTGCATACCGCCGCCCGGCACGCCGCTGTTCTCGAAGATCGTCGCGCCGACGACCTTACCAGCGAGGTTGCCTTCGACTGACTTCGCCGGAGCAACCATCAGCTCTTCGGCGGAGACGGCAGCGATTGCCGTAGAAGCGTTTCGCTTATCGACCGTCGTCGCCTGACCAGTGACGGTCACGCCTTCGAGCTGCAGGACGTCCTTGTCGAGGGCAAAGTCCGCGGTGTTCGAACCTGCGGCAACCTTGACCGTGACTCGCTTGAAGCCGATGGCGCGTGCAAGGACCTGAATTTCACCTGCTGGTGCGGGAAGCCGGTACTCGCCGCGTTCGTTGGTGCGCACGCCCTGCTGTGCGCCAACGATGCTGACGGTCGCTTCCGTCACGGGCGTGCCCGTGCCGACCTGGGTCACTTTCCCCGTGATCTCTCGGCGTTGTGCCGCCAGCGGCACTGCCGTGAGTACGAGAGCTAGCGAGAGGAGCGTTCGACGAAACACTGAGACACCTCAATAAGAGGAAGTGGGGGAAAACGCTGGTGTCTGCTTTCGGACCAATGCGGTAAGCGGCGCGGCGCCGAGGCGAGTCCACTTACACTTGTATTGGATGACAACCCTAAAAGCGGCCAATTGGTCACACAAGACACGCGGGATGTATCACCGAGCCGAAGTTGTTGTCAAGACGGATGTAAGCGGCTTTACCGGATGCTGATTTTATCCAATAACCGAAGCGATTCTCAGGGACGAATCGCTTCCCTTTTCGCGCGTCCCCGATTACTCGCGCGTGTCTCTACGCTGTTTTCGATTCCTCGTCCGATTATTCTTCGGTCGCGATGACATCGTCACCGTCCCGCCCCACAACTCCCGACGCCCTCACACCTTCCAGTGTGCGCGCGTTCGCGCCGGGCAGCATCGGAAACCTCGGTCCGGGACTCGACATTCTCGGCTGCGCCGTCACCGGACCTGGCGACGCCGTGATCGCGCGAAAGCGTGACACGCCCGGCGTTTACGTCGACGAGCCAGGACACCCAGAACTACCAAGGGATCCCGAGCATCACGCATCGGCGATCGCCGCCGCCGAGGTGTTGCACCGCGCCGGCGCCACGTCGTTCGGAGTATCGCTGACCGTAGAGAAAGGACTTCCGTTGTCCGGAGGTCAGGGTGGAAGCGCGGCATCGGCAATCGCCGGCGCGTTTGCCGTCAACGCACTTCTCGGAGCGCCGCTCTCAGAACACGATTTATTGCTCGCGGCACTGGTGGCCGAGCAACGTGTTGCAGGACGGCATCTAGATAATTTAGCGCCCGCGCTGCTCGGCGGCGCGGTGCTCGTACGCTCGATCGAGCCGCTCGACATCGTAAAACTGCCGGCACCGACCGGGCTGCGTTTCGTTCTGGTGCATCCAGACATGCGCCTTCGCACCGCTGACGCGCGCGCCGTGCTTCCGACAAGCGTCGATCTTCCGACCGCGATGGCGCAGGCCGCAGTGATTGCGAAAATGGTGTGGGCGTTCGGAACAGGCGACGCGGAGCAGCTCAGAGGAACGATCGACGATCGCATCGCAGAACCCGCGCGCACGTCGCTGCTGCCAGGGTTCGCTGCGGCAAAGCAAGCGGCGATCGCCGCGGGCGCGCTTGGCTGTTCGATCGCGGGCGGCGGACCATCGGCCTTCGCAATGACGAACGGTGACGACGCGGCCGAACGCACACTTGCCGCAATGCTCGACGCGTATAAAAAGGCCGGCGTCAACGCGACAGGTCGGATTGCGCGCATCGACGACCGCGGCACCCGGCTCGAGCCAGCTGAACCCACGACTCCCTCCAACACGTGACCATGCTATCGACCTCGCGCCAACAGTGCGAGCAGTGCGGTAATACGCTCGACGAGCTCGATCCCGCGTCGGTCTGCCCGGTGTGCGGCGGCTTGCTGGAGCTCGTGCACGGCGACGTGCCTCACGCACACGAGTTGCCGGCGCGGTTCGTCGAACGCCGGCGCGCGATGAGCGGCCCCGATGCATCTGGCGTGTGGCGGTACCGCGAGTTGCTGCTGCCGTCGGTCACGAACGAGGCGATCGTCTCGCATCCGGAAGGAAATACACCGCTGCTCGATCGCGGCCGAGTCGCTGAATACGCGGGCGTTGAGCGTTTGCTCATGAAGCACGAGGGCCACAACCCTACCGGCTCGTTCAAGGACCGCGGGATGACGGTGGCGATGACGCAGGCACGTCGCACCGGCGCCAGCGCTGTCGCCTGCGCGTCCACCGGCAACACCTCGGCGTCGCTCGCGGCGTACGCCGCCCAGGCCGGACTTCCGGCGCTCGTCTTCGTTCCCGCCGGCCAGGTGGCACTCGGAAAACTCACGCAGACGCTCGCCTACGGCGCGAAGACGCTCCTCGTTCGCGGCAACTTCGACGACTGCCTCACGCTCGCACGCTCGGCAAGCGAAGCGCTGAACATCCAGCTCCTCAATTCGATCAATCCCTTCCGGCTCGAGGGGCAGAAGTCGATCGTATTCGAGCTACTCGACCAACTCGATTGGGATCCGCCGGAGTGGATCGCGCTGCCGGCCGGAAACCTCGGCAACACGTCGGCGTTCGGGAAAGCCATCCGGGAAGCATACGCGTTCGGTCTGATCTCGCGGATGCCGCGTATCGCCGCGGTCCAAGCGCTCGGCGCGTCGCCGTTCGCGCAAAGCTTTCAGCATCACTTCGAGCAGCGCATTCGCGTCGATCCCGAGACCATCGCCACCGCAATTCGGATTGGCGCACCGGCATCGTGGGATCGCGCTGTGCGTGCGATCCGCGAGACCAATGGCGTCGTCACCTCCGTGACGGACGAGCAGATTCTCGACGCCAAGGCGGTGATCGACGCCGCCGGAGTTGGCTGCGAACCCGCGAGTGCGGCGAGCGTTGCAGGTGTAAAACGCCTTCGCGCCGAGGGCGTGATTGCGCCGCACGATCGTGTGGTCGCGGTGCTCACCGGACACCTACTCAAAGATCCGGGTGCACTGGTGCGGTACCATCAGGAAACGGAACCGGCGCCGCCGCACGCGAATCGGCCGATCGAAATCGAGCCGCGCGTCGACGAAGTCGAGCGCGTGCTCAAGGGATTTCGATAGCGGCTAGTAGTAGTACCCGAAGATGATGCCCATCTCGTCCGTGCTCTGAAGCCCGAACGACACCGTGTGATCGGTGGTGTTGTTCCACGTGATGATCGACTTGAGGCCCTGCCCTTTCTCGAGCACGACCGGGGCGGCCAGCGTCAACGTCTGCGGATGCTCCCAGTCGGCGTTGTCGTAAACCAGCTCTCCGTCGCGCGCGCCGCCAACGATTTTGATCTGAAAGCGCGTACCCAGCATGTGCATGTGCGACGTGAGCATGAAGACCGTGGTCGTCTGCGCCACGGTGAACGTTTTCTCGAGCGTCGTGACCTTGCCCGCGGGCAGTGAGATGCCCGTGTTCGACATGTTCAGCGTGTGCGCGACCTTTTGCACTGACGCGAGCGGCACCGTGTAGAGATTCGCGTACGCTTCGCCCGGAATCTCGCCGGTCGTGCGGTTCACATAGTGTACGTTCAAGTCGAGCGACATCGCGGCTGGAAGCTTGAGCGCGACGCCGGTTGGAAACACGTAGTCGGTCGTCTGACTCATGGCGCCGGCCACGAACACGTGGCACGCCATCGGAATCATGTTGAGGATGTTCATCGACCCGTCGGCGTTGCGAATGTCGCGCACCACGTTCGCCGCCGGCGTGCACGGGAATCCCGGCGCCATCGTGGGATCGACGCTGTACAACACGAAGTGATGGCTCAGCGCGCGCATCGACGTCTGAATGCGATTGACGTAAATGTCCGACGCATTGCCGAGTGGGCGATAGACGAACAGCTCACGCTCGAAGTTCGATTTGACGGCGAACGAATCTGCGCGCAGCTGGATTCCTTGCCCCACCGCAGGAACCGGCAACGGCGTGAACACGGAAGCGGTTTGCGGCGTCTTGCTCGTGAGCAGTGTCGCGTCGACCACGTCGCCGGTCTTTGGCGCCCCAGCCTGAATCCATTTCCGAATGAACTCGAGCTGGCCGTCGGACAACGCGGCCGAGCCAACGGGCATCGTGTTGCCGTACGAACCGGCGTGGGCCGACGCGAGCGCCAGTGACAGCTTTTGGAAGAGCAGACTCGATTCGGGCGCGCCCGGAACGACGCGTTTCAGTCCATCGCGCTGTGCGGCGAGGTTGGTCGGCGCAGCGTTGACGAGATTGTCGTAGGCCACGTCCGGCGCGAGAACCAAGTTGCCGCTCGCCGCCGCCGATGCCGACACGTGGCACCCAGAGGTCGCGCACGACGGAGAGAGGACAGACGCCTGCAGTCGGCCAAAGCTCGTCGTAACGTCGGGTGCGCCTGGCGTAGGGGGCGCGTTGGTACTTGGCGTTCCACCCGAATCACCGCCGCACGATGCAGCCGCGATCGATGCGCAAACGAGGAGAACTCCACGCCACCACAGCGAACGACTGGGCATTTGCGCACATTAGAGTTGGAGAGGCCAACCGCGTTACTACATGTAGACGAGTTTCCTCCGAGCGCGTTGCGCCTTGCACATCTTACGACGTCGGGCGAGAATTTTCGAACCGAGGACACCCCCACCCTCGGCAATCAACCTCCAAGAGGCTGGCATGCACCGTTCCGTATATCGTTTCGGCGGACTCGCGGCGCTCACATTAGTGTGCGCGCGACCGCTGACTGCTCAGGTGACTACCCAAGGCCGCGGTGGCGGAGCCACGGACAATCGGCCCGAGGTCACCTTTCCGGTCACCCTTCCGCCCGATGACGCCAAGCTGAAGGCACTCAAGACCGAGGCGATTAGGCTCGTCGACAGCATGTCAACCTTCACGCAACAGATGGTCGATCAGGTGTTCAGCTTCGGCGAACCAGGATTTCAAGAGGAAGAGACCAGCAAATATCTCACGGGAATCCTCGAGAAGAATGGCTTCAAGATCACGCGCGGCGTCGCCGGAATTCCCACCGCTTGGACCGCAACCTGGGGCTCGGGCAAGCCGGTCATTTCGCTCGGCTCCGACATCGACGATATCCCGCAGGCGAATCAGAAGCCGGGCGTCGGCTACAAGGATCCGATGGTGACGGGTGCGCCTGGACACGGCGAAGGCCACAACGCCGGCGTGCCGATGAACATCACGGCCGCGATCGCGGTGAAGAAGGTCATGGAGCGTGAGCACATCCAGGGCACGATCCATCTCTGGCCGGGCGTCGCCGAAGAGTTGATGGCGGGCAAGATGTATTTCGTGCGGGCGGGGGTGTTCAAGGACGTCGACGCGGTGTTGTTCGCACACATCGGCACCGGCCTCGGGGTGTCGTACGGACAGAGCCAACAGGCGGCGTTGATCAGCGCGCAGTTCCACTTCCTTGGCTCCAGCGCGCACGCAGCCGGCGCGCCGTGGGCCGGCCGCTCAGCGCTCGACGCCGTCGAACTGATGGACGTTGCATGGAATTTCCGACGAGAGCATCTGCCGCTGACGCAGCGCTCACACTACGTGATCACCGACGGCGGCGATCAGCCGAACGTCGTGCCGCCGACGGCGACGGTGTGGTATTACTTCCGCGAACAAGACGCGCCGAAAGTGCAGGCACTCTTCGCACTCGGCGATACGATCGCCCGTGCCGCGGCGATGATGACGGGTACGAAGCTCGTCGGCGTCGACATCGTGGGAGGCGGTTGGTCGGCGAACTTCAACAAAGTCGTCGCCGAGACGATGAACCAGAACATCAAGGCGGTGGGCAATCCGCAGTGGTCCGAAGCGGATCAGCAACTCGCTCGCGGGATTCAGAGGGAGCTCGGCCAACAGCCTCGCGGGCTGCCGGCGAACGGTGGTCGCGGTGGCGCGGGCGACGGCGGCAGCGGCGACCTGCGTCCCCCGCCGCTGCCGGCGGATTTCCGCGGTGGCGGCTCCGACGACATCGGCGACGTGTCGTGGAACGTGCCGACCGTGACGCTCAGCTTTCCGGGCAACATTCCGGGCCTGCCGGGCCACAACTGGGCCAACGCGATCTCGATGGCGACGCCGATCGCGCATAAAGGAGCGACGGCCGGCGCGAAGGTTCAGGCGCTCACGACGCTCGATCTGATGACGAAGCCGACGCTGATCACGCAGGCGTGGGACTATTTCCGCAACGTCACCACGAAGGAGATCAAGTACTATCCGCTGATGCGTCCGGAGGACAAGCCGCCCATCTGGATGAACAAAACGATGATGGACAAGATGCGGCCGGAGATGCGGAAGTACTACTACGATCCGACGAAGTACAAGACGTACCTCGAGCAACTCGGCATCAAGTATCCGATGGTACGCGATACGACGCGGACCGTTCCATAAGCAGCAAGAGCATGAATCACCGTTCAGGCGCGTCCGCTACGTCAGCGGACGCGCCTCTTGCTTCGTCCATCGAGCTATCAGAGATCCCTGAACGACCGCGGGCCGCCGCGATCACCGTGGCGCTCCTGTCGGTTGTCGCGTCGATCGTCGGACTCGCCAACCGGTTCGCGTACGACGATGGCGCCCTAATCGCGACGAACGATCGTGTCCATTCGCTGCACGAGTGGTGGCTGCGTTTTGCCGAGCCGTATTGGCCCGCGGCGTTCGCGCACGCGCTCTATCGGCCGATCACGATTCTAGGCTTCTCGATCCAATGGACGCTCGGCAGCGGCAGCCCGTTCGTATTCCACGCTACGAGCATTCTCCTATACGCGCTTTGCGCCGTTGGCGTGCTGTTGCTCGCGCGCGAGATACTCTCGCCGTCGGCGGCGTGGCTCGCGGCGGCGCTCTTCGCCGTGCATCCCGTCCATGTGGAGGCAGTCGCAAACGTGGTCGGACAATCCGAGTTGCTCGCCGGCGCGAGTCTCGTGTTCGGCGCGTGGTGGTACGTTCGCGCACGAAGCGCGGGCGCATTCTCGCTGCGCGACATCAGCGGCGTCGCGGTGCTATATGCTCTCGGAGTGCTCTCGAAGGAGAGCGCGATTGTCCTTCCGGCGCTGCTCATCGCAGCCGAGCTGACCGTGCTTCGGAAATCAGGCGTGCGAAGTGGTGCGTCCGCATGGCTTCCGATGTTAGCCACGCTCGGAATCGTTGCAGTCGGCGCGCTGTTGCTTCGTCACGCGGTCATCGGATCGTGGCTCGGCGACTCTCCGGTACCGGCGCTCAAACAGCTCTCGTCGAGTGAGCGAATCTTCACGATGCTCGCGGCGAGCCGAGAGTGGGTTCGACTCACGTTCTGGCCGTCACTTCTCTCGTTCTCGTATTCGCCGCCGTACCTCGCGATCGTGAGGACAGCATCGCCAGAGATCCTTCCTGGCATTGCTCTCGTGCTTGCGGTGATCGCTTCGATCGCGTTCTCGTATCGGCGTGCACCGGCGATCGCGTTTGGTCTGATGTGGTTTGCGATCGCGCTATTTCCGGTGAGCAACGTCATCTTCGCGACCGGCGTATTCGTCGCTGAGCGAACGTTGTTCGCACCGAGCGTTGGGATTGCTGTGGCGGTGGCGGGAGTGGTGCAGCTGCTGTGGGCACGCCTACCGTCCATCGAGGTTCGTCGTGTTGCCACCGGAGCGCTCGGCATCGTGCTGCTTGCCGGTGTCGCTCGAAGTGCCATGCGTCAGCGCGCCTGGTTCGATACCGGAACTATCACGACCGCCGGCGTCCGCGATCTCCCAGACGCCTACACCGTGGACGCCCTCTATGCCGAGTATCTCGTGACGCGCCGGGCGCCCGGGACCGCGGAGAAGTGGCTGCGTCGCGCGATCTCGCTTTACCCGAACGATCCCGAAGTGCATGTCGAGCTCGCCAACCTGTATGTCGATGCGGGCCTCTGGCCGGCGGCGGAGTCGACGTTCAAGAAAGCACTCGAGCTCGATCCCACGCTGTCGTCGGCGCGCGCCGGCGTCGTGCTGTGTCGGATTCAAGCGAAGGATTTCGCCGGCGCTCGCGAGCAGGCCAACATCGGCATCGCGAACGGTGAGTCGGTCGATACGTTCAAGCAGCTGCTCACGGCAATCGACTCAGCGTCCGCCACTCGCTGAGCGCTGCACCGGGCCAAGAAGACAAACATGCCCAATTGCACAAGAACCGTTCGTTGATGTGATGGTTCGCGCATCACTATTTCCGCTGTTGATCGGACTGACACTCGGCGCGTGCTCGTCGGCGCCACGAGCATCGTCGGCTCCCGCGCCCCAGGACTCGCTCGCAAAGACCGAGATCACTCATCGGTTTTACGCGGACCGACCGTATGGCAGCGAAGCGCAATTCAACCCGCTGTCGCTGATCGTCAACGGCGGATTCGATCAGATGCGGACGGGCGAGAACCGCTACCCATTCGCTCTCCCGTATCGTCGTTCGTTCCGAACCGTGTGGGAGTCGGTGACGAATCCGGAACCCGCGCTTCGCCACTACGGGTGGCGAGCGTGGTTGCGTCAGGAGGTGTTCCCGCTCACGACGAAGGCGCAGGGCGGCGGGCAGTGGTATCCGAACTATCAGTTGCATCTGTTCGCCGGAGGCATGACGTACGTGCGCACCGTCGAGTGGTACGAAGCTGAGGGAAACGGGCATCCCGAGCTGGCGGCCGGCTTCACCGTCTATGCGTGGCACCTGCTCACGGAGATGGTCGAGAGCAACGGCGTGTGTTGCGAGGACGTCGACGGTCTTACCGATCTCCTCGTGTTCGATGCCGCGTCGATTTTGCTATGGAATCAGCAATGGATGCGTCGGCCTTTCGGTGGTCGTGTCGAGTTCACAACGTGGATGGGCCAGGCGTCGTTAGTGCCGCGGACTCGACGATTAGAGAACGCGTACATGATGTCAATGCTGCGCGTTCCGGTTCCGCGAACGGACGACTGGAAGCTCATGACGACGATGGGCAATGCCTTTCTCGTCGGCGTGTCGCGGCGCGCCGGACGGGATCTCTGGCTCTCGGCGTCAGGCGGGTTCGACCCAGCCGACAATCCGGTGGTCAACTCCGCGACCGGCGCGAAGACCGCCACCTTGCTTCCGAATGCGGGATTCTTTCTCGACAGAGACGGCTCCCTGCTCGTCTCTCTGATCACGAAAGGAGGAAGCAGCAATGGAGCAACACTCAACGTCTACCCGGGGATTGTCGGTTCGGCCACCTACGTCCCGGGTGTGTGGGTGCAAGCGGTCCGGGGCGGCGGAGTCCGATTCGGTGTCGCATCGCGAATCGGACTCGGCGTGGCCGGGGTCAGGCGATGAGAGTGGGTGCTCTACGCCTGTGACGCATCCACTCGTTGAACTAGCGTGAGAATCGTGTAGACCGCGACGAGTTCTCCGGTCTGATTCTTCACTTCGACGTCCCACGCGACGACGCCCTGCAACACCTGCCCTTCACGCTTTTCTTTCGCGGTCTTCTGCTTCACCGTGAGCGTCGCCTGAATCGTGTCGCCAGGATAAACCGGCTTCACGAAACGCAGCGACTCCAAACCGTAGTTCGCGAGCACGGGACCGGGCGCCGCATCGACGAACAGACCCGCTGCAGCCGAGAGCACGAAGTAGCCGTGCGCAACGCGCCGCTCGAAGATCGAATCGCGCGCTGCGATGTCGTCCATGTGCGCGTAGAAAAAGTCGCCGCTGATGCCGGCGAAGTTCACGATGTCGGCTTCCGTCACTGTGCGCCGCGGAGTGACGAGCGCGTCGCCGACGTTCAACTCATCGAAGTATTTCCGGAACGGATGCACGCGATCGAACGTGCGCTCGGCACCCGTCGTGAATTCGTTGGTGACGTGCATGAGCGTCGTGGGCGAACCCTGAAGCGCCGTGCGTTGCATGTAGTGCAGCACACCGCGCACGCCGCCCATTTCCTCACCGCCACCCGCGCGTCCCGGACCGCCGTGCACCAGGTGCGGCAGCGGTGAACCGTGGCCGGTCGACTCTTTGGCGCTATCGCGATTCAACAGCACCAAGCGACCGTGATACGCCGCGGTGCCCATCACGACGTCGCGCGCAACCTTGTCGTCGGCGGTGAATAGCGAACCAACGAGGCTTCCCTTGCCTCGCTTCGCGAGTTCGATCGCTTCGTCGACGGACTTGTACGGCATCACGGTGTTCACGGGCCCGAACGCTTCGACGTCGTGCGCCGCCGACGACCCGAACGGATCCTTCGCATAGAACAGCAACGTCGGGAAGAACGCGCCGCGCTCGCGGTCCGCACCAACAACGGCGAAATCATCGAGTGAGCCGTAGACGAGCTCCGCTTGCTTCGCGATCGCGTCAACGCTCTTACGCACTTCACCAACCTGCGTGCGCCCCGCCAACGGCCCCATACGCACGCCGTCAACCGACGGATCGCCGATCGTGATCGACTCGAGGCGCTTCTTGAGTGCCGTCATCACGTCGCCAATCATGCCTTCAGGAACGAGCGTGCGACGAATCGCGGTGCACTTCTGCCCCGCCTTCGTCGTCATTTCGCGCGCGACTTCCTTGATGAATAGATCGAACTCTGGAGTGCCCGGCGCGGCATCGGGGCCGAGCATGGAGTAGTTGAGCGAGTCCGCTTCCATGTTGAAGCGAACATTGTTGTCCATGATCGCCTTTGAGCCCTTGAGCATCTTGCCCGTCGAGGCCGAGCCGGTGAAGGCCACGGCGCTCTGACAGTCGAGATGGTCGAGCAGGTCGCCGCTGCTGCCGCAGAGCAACTGAACGGCGCCGTCAGGAAGCAGTCCCGTTTCGATCATCGCGCGGAATACGGATTCCGTGAGGAACGACGTCACCGTTGCCGGCTTGACGATCGCCGGAACGCCGGCCAACAGCGTGGGTGCAAGTTTCTCCAACATTCCCCACACGGGGAAATTGAACGCATTGATGTGCACGGCAACGCCTTCGAGCGGTACGCAGATATGCCGACCGACGAACGTTCCGCCCTTCGACAGCGGCTCCGTCGGGCCGTCGATGTAGAAGCGTTCATTCGGAAGCTCTCGGCGGCCGCGCGATGCATATGCGAAGAACGTCCCGATGCCGCCCTCGATGTCGACCCACGAATCCTGCTTCGTCGCGCCCGTTGCCGCGGAAACGAGATAGAACTCGTCCTTGCGCGCCATGAGATTCTGCGCGATTGCCTTGAGCATCAGCGCGCGATCGTGGAACGTCATCTTTCTGAGCGCGGGACCGCCAACGCGCGTGGCGTAATCCACCATTGACTTGTAGTCGATGCCGCCCGTCGTCGACTCGGCGATCTTCGCACCGGTCACTGCATGAAAGAGATCGGTTGCGTTGCCGTTGGCGACGACCCATTCGCCGCGCACGAAGTTCTCGAGGCGTCGCGGATCAGTGCCCGGCATTCCAATTGGCCGAACGATCGGTGCTGTCGTCGTCATGATTCTCTCGTTGCGTGCCAGGTTCGGTAGCTCATTGTCTGATTCGGGCGATCGGCGGGAATTTCACGAAGTGGCTCGCACGTCTTGAGCGAATCGTGCAGCCGCTTCGGCAACCCCTGGTACAAACGCGTTCCGTCCGTCTTCCAGGCCACCATTTCATCGGTGACGTCTTTCACGATCTTGGCAGGATTGCCAACGACCACCTTTCGCGCCGGGATCTGCATGTCCGACGGCACGAAAGTGAGAGCGCCGACGACGCACTCTTCGCCGACAACCGCGTTGTCCATGATCACGGCGTTGATGCCGATCAATGCGTTCCGCCCAATACGAGCACCGTGGATCACTGCGCCGTGTCCGACGTGCGCACTCGCTTCGAGTACGACCGTCACGCCAGGGAACATGTGGATGACGCAGCCCTCTTGCACGTTGCAGCCATCGTCGATCTCGATGCCGCCCCAATCGGCGCGCAACGCTGCACCAGGGCCGATGTACACGTCCCGGCCGATCACGACGTTCCCGATCACCGACGCCGTCGGATGCACGAATGCCGTTTCGTGCACCACCGGACGAAAGCCCTCGAATTCGTAAATCATACGACCGCTACACGCGCTCGATGATCGTTGCCATGCCCTGGCCAACGCCGATACACATCGTACACAGCGCGTAACGCTTGCCAGTCTTCTCGAGTTCGCGCGCAGCGGTGAGCAGCAGACGAGCGCCCGACATGCCCAGCGGATGTCCGAGTGCGATCGCGCCACCGTTCGGATTCACGCGAGCGTCGTCGTCGGCGATTCCAAACTCGCGCAAGCATGCCAGTGATTGCGCGGCGAACGCTTCGTTCAACTCGATCACATCCATCTGCTCGAGCGACAGCTTCGCCTGCGCGAGGGCCTTTCGCGACGACGGCACAGGACCCATGCCCATGATGCGCGGCTCAACGCCGGCCACCGCCGACGTGACGACGCGCGCCAACGGCTTCGCGTTCAGCGCCTTTACGCCAGCTTCCGATGCAATCAACAGTGCAGCGGCGCCGTCGTTCAGGCCCGACGAATTGCCCGCCGTCACCGAACCACCCTCGGCGCGGAACGCCGGCTTCAACTTGGCCAGCACTTCGAGCGTCGTGTCGGGGCGAATGAACTCGTCGTCGCAGAACTGTTTCGGCTCGCCCTTCTTCTGCGGAATCGATACTGGCACGATCTCGCTGTCGAAGCGATGATCGGCGCGCGAGGCCGTCGCCTTCTGCTGCGACCGCACCGCGAAAGCATCCTGATCGGCACGCGACACGCCGTACTGCTCGGCGACATTCTCGGCGGTCTGACCCATCGAGTCGACGCCGTACTTTGCCTTCATCTTCGGATTCACGAAGCGCCAGCCGAGGCTCGTGTCGAACAGCTCGATGTCGCGTGCGAACGGCTTGCTGCCCTTCGACATCACGTACGGTGCGCGAGTCATGTTCTCGACGCCGCCGGCAATGTAGAAGTCGCCTTCGCCGAGCTTCACGGCGCGAGCAGCATTCGCCACAGCGCTCATGCCCGACGCGCAGAGTCGGTTGACCGTCTCTCCAGGTACGGTGACCGGCAGCCCGCCGAGCAGCAGCGACATACGCGCGACGTTTCGATTGTCGTCGCCCGCCTGATTCGCGCAGCCGAGAATCACGTCGGTGATCGCGGCGGGATCCAGCGTTGGATTGCGTCGCATCAGCTCCGCGATCACATGAGCGCCGAGGTCGTCAGCGCGGACTTCGCTGAGTCCGCCGCCGATGTTCGCGATCGGCGTCCGGATGCCATCTATGATGAATGCGTCAGTCATTCTGGATCTGGAAAGATTGGCTTGCTCGTTCTGTACACTGTGCCGCGAAAGATCGAAACCAGCTCACCGTCGCGGCGTACCGTAACGCGGTAGTAGGCCAGGCGATTGCTGGCACTTTCCTCCTCCGCCACGGCCGTCAACACGTCCCCTTCATACACCGCTTTGGGGTATGTGACCGAATTGTCTACAGCCACCGTGACATGGCCGTGCGTGTTGCAGGCGAAGGCCATCGCGGAATCGGCGAGCGAGAACGTCACGCCTCCATGACACACGCCGAAGCCGTTGAGCATGTCCGCGCGAATAGCCATTCGCACGGTCACGCAGCGCGGTGCAACGGCGACGATCTCCATTCCGAGCCGGCGGCTATTCGTGTCGCGGGCGAACATCGTTTCCACGACCCGCTCGGCCAGCGCCTGTTCGTCGCTCTGGTTCATTCGAAGAACCGCCGGCCGTCGCGCACCATTCGGCGAAGGAGCGGACTCGGGCGATAGCGATCTTCGCCGAAGTCGCTCTGCAGCCGCTCCATCCACGCCAACACGCGATCGAGGCCGATCTCATTCCCCCACGCCAACAATCCCTTGGGGTAATTTACCCCCTTCGTCATGGCGAGATCGACGTCGGCGGGCGACGCGACACGCATGTGCACGGCATCGATCGCTTCGTTGATCAACATTGCGATCACGCGTTCGAAGACGAGCAGTGACACCTGCGGGTCCTTGATCGGCTCCGGCGCGACGGCGCCCTCGCGATAGTCGTAGTAGCCCCGCCCCGACTTCTTGCCGAGGAATCCGGCCTCGACCAAGCGACGCTGCGTAAGCGACGGCTTGTAGCGCGGATCGTAGAAGAAGCCCTCGAAGACCGAACGCGTCACGGCGTAGTTCACGTCGTTGCCGATGAAGTCCATCAACTCGAACGGGCCCATCCGGAAGCCGCCGAGGTCTTTCATCGCGGCATCGATCGTCGCCACGCTGGCGACGCCCTCTTCGAGCAGGCGAATCGATTCGCCATAGAACGGACGCGCTATGCGATTCACGATGAAGCCCGGCGTGTCCGACGCGATGACCGGAAGCTTGCCCCAATGCTGCATCAACTCGTACGCCGCCGGCGCAGTCGCCGCGCTGCCACCGAGCCACGGAACCACTTCGACCAGCGGCAGCACAGGCGCTGGATTGAAGAAGTGAATTCCCACCACGCGCTCCGACACCGTACATGATGATGCGATCGACGCAACGGAGAGCGACGAGGTATTCGTCGCGAGCACCGCGTCCTTCGCAACGACACTCTCGAGTCGCTGAAATAGCGTCTGTTTGATCGCGAGATCCTCGATGATCGCTTCGATCACCAGGTCGCACGACTTGTATGCCGACAGATCTTCGCCCAGCGGTTCCCATTGGAACTCGATGCGCGACTGAATCAGATCCGCGGCGTCGCGCGAGAGACGTCCCTTCTGGACTTCGCGATCCATCGCCTTGGCGATGTTCGCCTGTGCGCGCATCGCTGCACCACCGCCGGCGTCGCCGAGCACAACCTGATGACCCGCGGCCGCCGCTACCTGTGCGATACCAGTTCCCATCGCCCCCGCGCCGACGACACCGACGCGACTGTCCTTGCCGAGCGCCATTGCTATCGCCCCTTGAAGACGGGCTTTCGCTTTTCGAGGAAGGCAGTCACACCCTCTCGATAGTCTTCCGTCTGGCCGGCCTCGCGCTGCAGCGCTTCCTCGTAGTCCAACTGCGCGTCGAGATCGACGCCAAGCGAACGATTGAACCCGCGCTTGATGAGCCCGAGGCCGTGCGTCGGCTGGGTCGCGAGCGTCCGCGCCGTTCCCATGGCCGTTGCGAGCAACGATTCTGGCTCGACCACCATGAACACGAGCCCCCACTCGCGAGCCTGTTCGGCCGACATCTTCTCGGCGAGCATGGTCATGATCGTCGCCCGATGCAGGCCGACGATGCGCGGAAGCAGGAAGGTGCCACCGCTGTCCGGGATCACGCCGATTTTCGCGAACGACTGGATGAACGTCGCCGACGACGCGGCAAAGACGATATCGCACGCGTAAGCGATGTTCGCCCCGGCGCCCGCCGCCACGCCGTTCACAGCGCAGATCACAGGCTTCTCGAGCGTTCGGATCGCGCGGACCACCGGGTTATAGCTATCGCGGACGAAGTCGCCCAAGTCTGGAATCTGGCCGTCCTTGGGCATGGCTTCGGCCAAGTCCTGACCCGCGCAAAAGGCTCGGCCGGCGCCGGTGAGAACCACGGCGCGTAGCGTGTCGTCCTCGGCCACTCGTCGCAGGGCGTCTCGAAGCTCGCCGGCCATCGATCGAGTGAAGCTGTTAAGGACGTCGGGCCGATTCAGTGTGATCGTGGCCACTCCGTCGGCGGCGGCGAACAGGATATCGCTCATTCCTCTCTCGTGTTCAGTAGGCTCGACGGCGGAAGATAGCCGTATCGCGGGTGCCCCTGGCAGGCCTTGGCGCTGGCTCTTGGGTGCCCACTCTGACAGATTACAGCGCGTGACAACCCCTCCCCAAGCAGCGCGCGGATCCAAGTCGCGCGAAACGGCCAAGGCCGCGAAGAACGCCGCTCCCTCGTCGGGAGCCCCGGCCCTCGACTGGCGGAAGATCGCCTACAACGCCCTTGTCTCACGCTCCCTCGACGACGTCGAAGAAGCGACGAACAAGAACAAGGCGTCGGTCCCTCGTGAGCACCTAGTGCTCTACCAGTTCTCGGCGCGCGGCCACGACGTGGCGCAGTCGATCCTGGGCGCCTTCATCGACCACCGGCACGACGCGGCCAGCGCCTACTATCGTTCGCGCCCGCTGCTGCTCGCGCTGGGCCTGACAATCGACGACGCGCTCGGCAGTCCGCTGGGACGCGCCGGTGGCTTCAGCGACGGCCGCGACATCGGCGTCGTCTGCAACCTGCCGAATCCCAACGGACCAGTCGTCATTCCGATGTCGGGCGACGTCGGCTCCCAGTACACGCCGTGCGCTGGATGGGCGCAGTCGATTCAGTATCACGCCGACGTCCTCGGCGAAGCCGATTGGAAAGGCGCGATGGGCGTCGTCCTCGGCGGCGAAGCCTCGGTGGCAACCAACGGCTTCTGGTCGGCGCTGACGATGGCGACCACGCTGTCACTCCCGATGCTGTTCTATGTCGAGGACAATGGCCTCGGCATCTCCGTTCGCGGAGACATGCAGACGCCTGGCTCGGACATCGCGCAGAACCTGGCGTCATTCAAGAACCTGTTCATCCGCAATGGCGACGGGACGAACCCGGGCGAATCGGCGCAGCTGATCAGCGAATGCGTGGCGCACGTCCGCAGCGGCAAGGGTCCGGCGCTCGTCCGACTCACGGTTCCGCGACTGAACAGTCACTCGGGTCCAGACAATCAGCGCGGCTATCGCACCGACGCGGAGATCGCGGCGGACACCGCGCGCGATCCGCTCCCGAAGCTTCGCGCGCACCTCGTTCCGGCGATGCTGTCCGAACGCGAGTGGACCGAGCTCGAAGCCGAAGTTGCACGAGACGTTCAGGCCGGGCTCGATGCAGCTCGCGCGCGTCCGAATCCGGATCCGGCGGGCGTTGCGCGTTGGGTCTACGCCGACGATACACCGAATTCCCCAGAGGCGTTTGGTGGCCTATCGCGCGCTGAGCGAAGTGCGCTCGACGGCAGCGAAACAGCCGCGGAGTCAACGGATGTGGTGCGCTTCGCCGAGGCGGTGCGTCGCACGCTGCGTCACGAGCTCGAGGTGAATCCCAAGGTCCTCGTGTTCGGCGAAGACGTTGGTCGCAAAGGCGGCGTGCATCTCGTCACCGAAGGGCTGCAGAAGCAGTTCGGCAACACGCGTGTGTTCGACACGAGTTTGTCCGAGGAAGGCATCATCGGCCGCGCTGTCGGTATGGCGATTTCAGGCTTGATGCCGGTGGCCGAAATTCAGTTTCGCAAATACGCCGATCCCGCCGCCGAGCAGTTGAACAACTGCGGAACGATGCGTTGGCGCACGGCAAACAGGTTTGCGGCACCGATCGTGGTGCGCATGCCTGGCGGCTATGGCAAGGACGTCGGCGATCCGTGGCACAGCTTGAGCGACGAAGTTCGCTTCGTTCACGCGTATGGGTGGCAGGTGGCAATGCCGTCGAACGCTGCCGACGCCGTTGGACTGTTGCGCTCTGCAATGCGCGGCGCGGATCCGACGATCTTCTTCGAGCACCGTTCGCTCTTGATGACGAGCGATGGCAGCTCGCGCTATCCTGGCGACGATTTTGTCGTTCCGTTTGGCAAAGGCACCACATTGCGTACGGGCAGTGATCTCACGTTGGTATCGTGGGGCGCCCTCGTACACCGGTGCGTCGAAGCCGCTGACCGCTTCGAAGGGCGAGTAGAAGTCATCGACCTTCGCAGCATCGCCCCGTGGGATCGTTCGCTCGTCCTCGAGTCGGTGATGAAGACTGGGCGCTGCATCATCGCGCATGAGGACAACATCACCGCGGGATTCGGTGCCGAGATCGCGGCAGTCGTCGCGAAGGAAGCGTTCTGGTATCTCGATGCGCCCGTGGATCGCGTGGCAGTCGAAGACATCCCGATGCCGTACCATCCGGTGCTGCTCGACACCGTGCTACCGAACGTAGACCGGATTAGTGAACGGATTGAGAAGACGCTGAACATGTAGGTGCTGCGCCAGTCGAGCATCAAGGCGACTGAAAACGAAACGGCCCGGTGAACGGAAACGGCCGGATGAACGGAAACTGCCGGATACTCATAGTGAGTATCCGGCAGTTTTGGTTTTCCGGCAGTGTTGGTTTATCCGGCCGTTTCCGTTTATCCGGCCGTTTCCGTTTCCATTCTCGTTCCTTGCCCTGAGCAATTGGGTGCCTTCGCTCCGCGATCTGGACGCCGAGCCACCCCATAAATCTTCTTCCGATTCTCTAGCGCCTAGTGCCTAGTGCCTAGCGCCTCAAATTGCCTTGAACTCCTCGAACGGCTGCCGGCAGTCCTTGCAGACCCAGATCGACTTGCACGCCGTGGAGCCGAACACGCTCTTCTGTTCCGTGTTCAGAGATTTGCAATAGGGGCAGCGGACCGTCGTCGCTCGCCGGCGGAGCATCACGAGATCGTTTGACCGATCGACCACACCCGGCGGCGCGATGCCATACGCCTCGAGCTTCTCGCGCGCGGCCGGCCCGATCCAGTCTGTAGTCCACGCCGGCGTGTATGTCGTGCGCACCTCGACGGGGCCGAGCCCTTCACGCTCGAGTGCCGCGCGGACCTCCGTCTCGATCTCGCGCATCGCGGGGCAGCCGGAGTACGTCGGCGTGATCGTCACGACAACGCCGTCGTCGCTCGCCACCGCGTCGCGCACGATACCCAGCTCGACGACGCTGATCACCGGCACTTCGGGATCCATCACCGTGTCGAGGATCTCGAACAGCTCCTCGCGCGACGGTACGACACGCCTTACCACGACGCGCCCGGGTAGGAACGCGCGACGATCTGCATCTCAGAGAGCAGTAATCCGAGATGCTCCGTGTGGTGCCCGATGCGCCCGCCGCGCTGCATGTACCCTTCCTTCGGCACGGTCAGCGTGGCCTCACGCAACACGTCGTCGACCTGCGATCGCCACGCTGCCGCCAACGTGCTCGGATCGACGCCGACTCCCGCCGCCGCAACGTCCTGATCGACCGCGTCGGACATGAATAGCTCGCCCGTGTAGCGCCACAGCTCATCGACGCTGCGCTGCACGCGATCGTGGCTCTCCGTGGTGCCGTTGCCGAGTGTGATGACCCACTGGGCACTGTGTCGAACGTGGTACCGAGCTTCCTTCACGGCCTTGGCCGCGATGCCCGCCAACTCGGCGTTCGAGCTGCGCTGGAGCGCTTCCATCTCCAACAGCGAGAAAATGCTGTAGAAGAACTGCCGAACGATCGTGAAGCCGAAATCGCCCTTGGGAAGTTCGACGAGCAGCGTGTTGGTGTAGTCCGTGCCGTCGCGAAAATAGGCGAGTGCGTCCTCATTGCGGCCGGCGCCTTCGACTTCGCCAGCGAGCTTGAGCAAGAGCGTTGCTTCGCCGATCAGATCGAGCGCGACGTTGGCAAGGGCGATGTCCTCTTCGAGGATTGGGCCGTGGCCGCACCACTCGGACAACCGATGTCCGAGAATCAACCGATCGTCCGCCAGTCGGAGCAGGTACGGGAACAGCGCAGGCGTGGTCATGATATTAGAAAACGCGAATGCCGCGCGGCACCTTGTAGAACTGCGGATGACGATACGCCTTGTCGTTGCCCGGGTCGAAGAACGGCCCCATGTCGTCCGGCGTCGACGCGGTGATCGACGTCGTGGGAACGACCCAGATATTCACCGCTTCGCCGCGGCGCGCGTACACGTCACGCGCGTTCTGCAACGCCTGCTCGGCCGTGGCCGCATGCACGCTTCCGGCGTGTTCGTGCGGCTCGCCTTTGGGCGGTTGGAGAAACACCTCCCACAGAGGCCACTGCGTGTCGGCGGGAGCGCCGATGTCGTTCGACTTCGCTTCGGTCTGTTCAGCCATGTTCGTGAAGACGGCGGCTCTGGGCCGCCGTGCGTCGGTGATTGATCAGGCGGCTTCGGTCGCCGCGCGTCGCTGCTTTTCGGCGTATGCCGTGGCGGCGACACGAACCCACTCTCCTTCCGAGTGCGCCTTGTTGCGCGCAGCGAGTCGCTCGCGGTTGCAGGGACCATCGCCCTTCACCACGCGCCAGAACTCGTCCCAGTCGATCGGACCGAACGACCAATTCTCGGTGGCTTCGTCGTACTTGAGGTCCGGATCGGGTAGCGTGAGGTTGATCGCCTTCGCCTGAGCAACCGTGAGGTTGACGAAACGCTGACGAAGCTCGTCGTTGCTCTTCTTCTTCACGCCCCAGCGCAGGAGCTCGTCGCTATTCGACGACTCACTGTCATGCGGCCCGAACATCATGAGCGACGGCCACCACCAGCGGTTCACGGCGTCCTGCGCCATGGCGCGTTGCGCCGGGGTACCAGCCGCCAGGGTTGTCATTATCTCGAACCCTTGGCGCTTATGGAAATTCTCTTCTTTGCAAATGCGAACCATCGCGCGGGCGTACGGCCCGTACGAGGCCTTCGCCAGCATGGTCTGATTGACGATCGCCGCGCCGTCCACGAACCAGCCGATGCAGCCGATATCGGCCCAGGACAGCGTGGGATAGTTGAAGATGCTCGAGTACTTGGCCTTTCCGTCCAGCAGCTGCTGCACGAGCTCCTGTCGGTCGACGCCCAGGGTTTCGGTGCCGCAGTAGATGTACAACCCGTGACCGGCCTCATCCTGCACCTTGGCCAGGAGCGCCATTTTGCGACGAAGGTTGGGCGCGCGGGTAATCCAGTTGCCCTCGGGTAGCATGCCGACGATTTCGGAGTGCGCATGCTGCGACATCATCCGGGTCAGCTGCTTGCGGTACCGATCCGGCATCCAGTCCTTGGGCTCGATGCTCTCGCCGCGTGCGATGCGGGCTTCGAACTCAGCGTTCCTCACGGCGTCGTCGGGGCCGGAGGCTGTCTGCTTGGATTGGTCGGCCATTGGCTCAACTCCAGGTCGGCAGGCGAGATACGACGTGCCTGTTCTCACGAAATCTAGTGCCGGACGGTGCGGTCCGGGTAGATTTCCACCTCGATTTTCACCCACGACAAAGGTCGGAATGCGCTCTCGTGCGTTGCTCCTCGGTGCCGCGGCTCTCATGTCGTTCTTCGCCTGGGGATCCGCCCAGGCCCAGGACGCGCCCGACCGTTTTGCCGACGGTTTGGCTCCCGGCGACTATCTCCGCGTCGGCTACGCGAGCGCAAATCGAATCAATCCTCAGGGTAGTATCCGCGACTGGAAGAACGGTCAGGGCATCAACGTGCTTTGGGAGAACTGGGATTTGGGCTCGCGCGGCGTCGCCCGAGTCGCGTTCGGATTGGAAGGCTCGTACACCATGTTTCCGTTCGACGAACAGCGATTCATCGGTGACTTCGTCAACGGACCGCTTGGCAAAGTCGTCACCGCGAGCGCCAGCAACGCGTCGATCCTCCAACTCGGTGTGACGACCCGACTGCGAATCCCCATGCCGTTCATCATACCGAACATCGCGGTGGGCTTTGGATTCCTCCACTGGCGTCCGGGTGAGATCAAGTACACAACCGCGACCGGGTCAGGGACCGCGAAGCAGCAAAACAGAACCGGCGGATCGATCAACTTCTCCGGTGGTCTCGACAAGCACATCGTCGATCGTTTCTTCATCTTTGGCGACGCTGCATACACTTACGGCTACACCAGCTTCGGAAGTGGACTGGCCGCCTCAGGAAGCGCCTGCTTGCAGGCCGACTGCGATCTGTTGAAGAACACGCAGCTTGGCATCATTCGCGGCGGTCTTCGCGTTCACATCGGCCGCTGACGAAATGCTCGAACACGCACCACTCGCCGACTCGGGCTCCGTATCGGCGATCGTCGCCGATGGCATTGCCGACATCTGCTTCGGTCATCCGAAGAGCAACTCCCTTCCCGCTTCCGTCCTGCGCTCGCTCGCCGATGAAATCACGTCGACGGGCACTCGGTCCGACGTACGCGTCATCTTGCTTCGCAGCTACGGCACGGGACCGTTCTGCGCCGGCGCATCCTTCGCGGAACTGTCGGCGATTCGCGACGCGGGCGCGGGCAAAGAGTTTTTCATGGGCTTTGCACGCGTCATTCTCGCAATGACGCGCTGTCCCAAACCGATCGTCACGCGCGTGCATGGCAAGGTCGTTGGTGGCGGCGTTGGTATCGTCGCCGCATCGGACTACGCGATGGCAACGGAGAAGGCAGCGCTGCGACTCAGCGAGTTGGCCGTCGGCATCGGACCGTTTGTCGTCGGCCCCGTGATCGAGCGGAAAGTCGGCGCTGGCGCGTTCAGCGCCATGGCAATCGACGCGGACTGGCGTGATGCGGCGTGGGGCGCGAACAACGGCCTCTACGCGCGCCTGTGGGACACCGTACCCGCGCTCGATGCGGGCGTCGACACGTTCGTCGCCACGTTGGCTGCGGCCAATCCAGACGCCGTGTCGCGCATCAAGGCGATCGCCTGGGAAGGCACTGACGATTGGCCTCGGCTGCTCGAAGAGCGGGCCGCGATGAGCGGTTCGCTCGTGCTGTCAGACTACACGCGAAACGCGATCGCGGCCTTCTCGGCGAAAGCCTGATTCCGCCTCACGCCGCACGCCCAGGGTTAGCGCGAGCCGCGCCGGATCTTGTCGACCAGCGCAACGAATCGTGGATGGTCATGGAGTGTGCGGAACCACTGTTGCACGCCGATCGCGTACATCCAATCGGCACGTTCCTCGTAGCCCACTTCGAGCGCGTCGATGGCCTCCTCCGGCTCGTTGAAGATGGCGTGGATCATCGCGCGATAGGTCGACGGGATGCCGCCAGCGAGCGCTCGCGTCCTCATTTCGCGCGCCTCGTCGATCCGACCCGCCGCAAATGACGTGACCGCGAGCAGCGTCGCAAACATCGGATAGTTCGGCGCGCTGTCATATGCCGTACGGGCCTCACGCACGCCGTCCTCGAACTCGCGTCGCCACATCAGATTCATGGCGAGGAAGAGGCGCGCGCGCATGAAGCCAGGGTCCATTGCGAGTACCTGACGCAACTCGCTGCCGGCTTCGACGAATCGACCGGCGAGATCGTGAATGATCGCGAGGTTCATGTGCGGGAGCACCGACATCGGATTGAGCTCGAGTGCGCGCCGAGCAATTGGCAGCGCGTCGGCATCCCGGCCCATTCCCGCGAGAAAACCCGACAACCAGCGATGCGCTGTCTCGTGACTCGGATTCAGCTCGATCGCTCGTCGAAGCGAGCGCTCGGCGCCGGCCCAATCCCACTCGTAGTTGTACTTCACGAAGCCAAGCGACGCATGCGCGTCGGCCGATCGATCGTCGAGGTCGATCGCGCGTTTCGCAGCAGCCACCGCGCGAGGGAAACTCTCGTGCGGCTCGGCGAAATTCCACGAAGCGAGAAGCGCCGACGCGTCGGAGATGCCACTGTGCGCCGGCGCGTAGTTCGGATCGATCGTCGCTGCCTGCTCGAAGAGATCGAGCGCTTTTCGAAGACCGGCCTCGGTGCGCGTATTCCAGTGGTAACGGCCGAGGAGATAGAGATCGTACACCTCGACGCTTCCTGCCTTCATTGCGGCCGTATTCCCGCGCAGGTGGCCCAACTGCAGCGCATGCGTGATCGTCTCGACAATGCGTCGCGCAATGTCATCCTGAATCGCGAACACGTCGTCGAGCGTACGCTCGTAGGTCTCGGACCAGAGCAATGAATCGTCGCTGACACGAATCAGCTTTGCGGCGACGCGCAGCCGCGCACCAGAACGTCGAACGCTGCCTTCGAGCACGAAGCCGACATCGAGCTGTGCGCCGATCTCGCGAATCGGGACCTGCTTCCCCTTGAAGACAAAGGCAGATGTGCGCGACACCACCCGGAGTCCTTCGACCTTCGCGAGGGCATTGTTCAGCTCCTCGGTCATGCCATCGCTGAAATACTCATTCTCAACGTTGCCGTCGATGTTGACGATGGGCAGCACGGCAATCGAGAGCCGCGCCCCAGCCGCCGCGCGTGAGCTGCTAAGTGGAGGCCCGGACGTTCCGAGGGCCGCGGCGAACTCGGTTGCGGTGGCGAAGCGATTCGCCGACTCTTTCTCGAGCGCGCGAGCGACGGCCGACACGACAGCAGGCGGAACGCCAGGCGTGAGTGTCGTAAGTACGGGTGGCGGAGACGCGATGTGCTGACCAACCACGGACAGCGTCGTCGGACCCACGAACGGCGGACGGCCGGTGAGCATCTCGAACATCACGCATGCGAGGCTGTAAACGTCGCTTCGGCCGTCGATGTTCGATTCCCCAACGGCCTGCTCCGGGCTCATGTACGCCGCGGTGCCGAGTGTGATGCCGACCTGCGTCATCGTGCTGGTCGACACGGCCGCGGCGAGCGAACCGCCGGCAATTCCGAAGTCGGCGAGCAGCGCGTGTCCGTGTCGCGACAGCAGAATGTTTTCCGGCTTCACGTCGCGATGGACGACGCCTTCGCTATGCGCGTACGCGAGTGCATCGGCTACCTGACGAACGATGTCGACCGCATCGACGAGCGACACGCTACCATCGCGCACGAGCCGCGCCCTGAGCGATTCCCCATCGATGTACGGCATGACGAAGTACAGCGCACCCGCGGCGCCACCGGAGTCGTGCAGCGGCAAGACGAACGGGTGACGTAGTCGCGCGAGAACTTTGATCTCTCGATCGAATCGTTCCGCGCCCAACGCGATTCCGTGTTCAGCGCGCAATACCTTCAGGGCGACTTCGCGGTCGTGGCGAATGTCGCGGGCGAGGTACACGGTGGCCATGCCACCGGCGCCGAGTTCGCGTTGGATGTCGTACCGGTCGGCGAGCGCTTCTCGAAGAGAAGGTAGTACGTCGGGGATCGACACAGGGCGCGAAAAAGCCGGGAAGGACGAAGGCCTCCATCGGTCGATGGCTGCCGCGTGAACTTAGATCCCGGACTCGACACCTGCCAGCGGCCGACGCGACGACCGAGACCTATCGCCGCATTCAGCGTTCGCGCGTCCAGAGCAGCAGTGTTCCGCAGCCGTACTCGGTCCCGGAATATTGGGCAGGAACGGTGGCGCTGCCGGGATAGAACTCCACGCCCGCGAACTGATCGACGGAGAAGGTGGTGTAGTCGGGCGCGTTCTCTCCCTGCCGACCCGCCGTGATTGTGTAGAGCGGCACGCCATCGAGAAGCACGGTGGACCAGCACCCGTTTGGACTCTTCAGATCACTCGGAATGACGTGAACGGGGCGCGTCGTGCTGTTGGATCGCATCGTTCCGGCGTACATGCCGGAACGATACGGAATGAGATTCATTCCCGGGATGCGGCGCAATACTGACGACAGCCGCTCGTTGTCATGCTCACGCAGCAGGCTGTCGGCGAGAAAATACCCGAAGCCCATTTTGCGACGCTCCTCGAACGCGTTGAGCGAGGGCGAGATGTACTTTCGGTCCTCGCGCGCCGATACGCGAACCGAATCGAGCTGTGCGACCGACGTCTTGAGCACGAATTCTCGCTCGAGCCGTGCGCCGGATGCGAGCTCGATCGTGTCCGTTCTCGCCGCATAGCCGACGTGTCGGATGAGCACCGCGTATCGCCCCGGCGCGAGCTCGTTCAACCGGAACTCGCCGGAGGCGTTGGTGGTCGCCGTGCGGCCGAGCGCGATGATCGTGACTTCGGCGCCGCTGAGGCGGATGTCGCCCGAGTCGCGGGCGACGGTGCCGACGAGTGTCGCCGCCTGCGCGGCGGCATGCGCACCCGCGACGGCAATCATCGCGACACTGAACCAAACTCGACGTAGAACGGCGGAGCTCACGCGGCCTCGCAGGAGATACCGCCGTCGAGTTTAGAGACTACAGGTGAACATGCAAGTTAAGTTGTCGGCGGGTTGAAGCCG
The DNA here is from genome assembly GCF_055379415.1 of Leucogemmata humicola. NCBI lineage: Bacteria > Pseudomonadati > Gemmatimonadota > Gemmatimonadia > Gemmatimonadales > Gemmatimonadaceae > Leucogemmata > Leucogemmata humicola. Next base: position 2,701,268 of record NZ_AP040875.1, on the reverse strand, counting down.
GCGTGCTGCGCGTCGATCCAACTTCTGTGATACGCCGGATCTTCGAAGGGCAGCGCCTGCTTCGCGACGTGTAGCGGGCGAAAGCTGTCCATCATCACCGCGAGCTCGTTCGTTGCCTTGGCGCCGATCGACGCCTCGGCGCGTCCCGGATGCGGGCCGTGCGGAATGCCGTCGGGATGGTGCGTCACGCTGCCGAATTCGATACCCTTTCGGCTCATGAACTCGCTCGACGCGTAGTACAACACTTCGTCCGAATCGACGTTGCTGTGGTTGTACGGCGCAGGCACCGCGTTCGGATCGAAGTCGTATGGTCGCGGGCAAAATGAGCACACGACAAAACCGTCGCCCTCGAACGTTTGGTGCACCGGCGGCGGCTGATGAATGCGCCCGACGATCGGCTCGAAATCACGAATGTTGAATGCCCACGGATAGAAATATCCGTCCCAGCCAACGACGTCGAACGGATGGTGGTCGAGTATGAGTTCGTTGATGCCGTCGTATTGTTTGACGAGCAACCGGAAGTCACCCATCTCGTCGTGCGTGTTGAGTACCAAGGGACGACGCATGTCGCGCTCCGAGTACGGTGCGCCCTCTTTGAGCTGACCGAACTCGTTGCGATAGCGCTTGGGCCAACGCACGTGTCCCCGACTTTCCATGACGAGGAGCTTCGGTGCATCGACACCCGTGTCGAACTTGTACCGGTGCAAGATGCCACGGTGAATGACGAGATAGTCGCCCTCACCAAACGGCAAATCACCGAACACCGATTCGAGCGTGCCTTTGCCTTTCGCGACGTAGACTAGTTCATCCGCTTGTGCATTGCGGTAGAAATGCTCGTCCTGCTTGTCCGGCTCGACGTACAGCATTGCGATGTCTTGATTGAACAGCATCGGAATGCGATCGAGCGTCGGGCTGCCTCCCTTCCCCGCGCGCGCCGTGAGAAAATGGCGATGACGCAACGCCTGATCCGGATCGGCTTCGAACTTCATCTCCTGAATCCGCCGCACCGATTTTACCGTCGTCGGCGGATGCACGTGATAGAGCAGCGCCGACGTTCCCGTGAATCCCTCGTGGCCCATGAGCTCTTCGGCATAGATGCCGCCGTTGGGCTTTCGAAAGACGGTATGACGCTTGGGGGGTACAGTTCCCAACGTGTGATAGATCGGCATGGACTAATAGCGGACGGTGAAAGGCAAACACTATAGGTCTGAGGTCTCGGGTCTGAGGTCTCAGGGAAACTGCGCACGGATCCCTTGGAGTTTCCCCTCAGACCTCAGACCAGCGACCCGAGACCTGCAACTGCCGAATCTCGAACAGGACGCAATTAGCTACGACTATAGGTTGCCCCTCAACGCCTGCTCCTGTTCAATCGCTTCAAACAGCGCCTTGAAATTCCCCTTTCCAAAGCTGCGCGCGCCCTTTCGCTCGATGATTTCATAAAAGAGCGTCGGACGATCCTGCACTGGCTTTGAGAAGATCTGCAGGAGATAGCCGTCCGGATCGCGGTCGACCAGGATGCCAAGCTCCTCGAGCTTGTCGAGCGGCTCATCGATCTTGCCGACGCGCTTCTGCAGTTCGGCGTAGTACGACGTCGGCGCCTTGAGGAATTCAACGCCGCGGTCACGCAGCGCGCTGACGGTGGCGATGATGTCGTCAGTGGCGAGGGCGAGATGCTGGACGCCTGGACCGCGATAGAAGTCGAGATACTCGTCGATCTGCGACTTGCGCTTGCCAGCTGCCGGCTCGTTGATCGGAAACTTGATGCGCTCGTTTCCGTTCGACATCACCTTCGACATGAGCGATGAGTATTCCGTCGAAATGTCTTCGTCGTCGAACGAGATGAGATTCTTGAAGCCCATGACGTGTTCGTAGAACTTCACCCACACATTCATCTTTCCGAGCTCGACATTGCCGACGCAGTGATCGACATACTGGAGGCCCGTTGGCTTCGCCTGGAAGCGCGGCTCGCGCTTCTGGAATCCGGGCAAGAATGCGCCGCGGTAGTTCTTGCGCTCGACGAGTGAATGGATCGTGTCGCCGTAGATCTTGAAGCCGGCAACGACGACTTCGCCATCGTCGTCGCGCAGCGTCTGCGGCTCATACGCCGAGACGGCACCGCGCTCGACGGCCTTTTCGTACGCGTCGCGCGCGTCGTCGACCCACAGCGCAATGTCGCGCACGCCGTCGCCATGCCGCCGAACGTGATCGGCGATGTCGCCGTCCGGTCCCAGCGGAGACGTCAGCACGAGGCGAATCTTGTTCTGAACCAGGAGGTAGCTCACCCGGTCGCGAACGCCCGTTTCCGGACCGCGGTACGCGACCAGCTGGAAACCGAACGCGGCCTGGTAGAATAGTGCTGACTGCTTGGCGTTTCCGACGTAGAATTCGATGTAGTCGGTGCCGTTGATCGGGAAGGTATCGTGGACTTCGGCGCCGATGGGCAGAGTTTGCGTAGCCATTCGTTGCTCCTCAATTCGCAGTCGCCGCGGCGATGGCCGCGTTTCCACCCGCATGCTATAGCATTCGGACCGCGCGTCAAAGGGGCGCGGACGCGCTTCGGAGAAGCACCCACTTCAGGATAATTTATACGCCCGTGACGACCCTACCGACGCCTGAGCAATCCGAGGATCTCGCACGCTTCGCCGACGCGCTCGCCGGGCAATACGAGGTCGAGCGCGAAATCGGCCGCGGCGGCATGGGCATCGTCTTCTTGGCGCGGGACATACGCCTCGACCGCCGAGTCGCGATCAAGACCCTGCCTCCTCACCTCGCCTCCGACCCCATCGTCCGCGAACGCTTCCTCCGCGAAGCGCGCACGGCCGGACGGCTGTCGCACCCGAACATCGTCCCCATCCATCGGGCCGACGAGGCGCAGGGCCGCGTGTTCTTTGTCATGGGCTACGTTGACGGCGACTCCGTTGCGCAGCAGATCCGCGATCGCGGGCGCCTCGAGACCAACGATGTCGTCCGCCAACTTCGCGACGTCGCCAGCGCGCTCGGCTACGCGCACGCGAATGGCGTGATTCATCGCGACGTCAAAGCCGAGAACATCCTGCTGGATCGCGTCACGGGCCGCGCGATGGTCACCGATTTTGGCATTGCTCGCCTCGCCGAGGCAGCGCCGCTTACGGCGACCGGTCAGGTGTTGGGGACGGTGTACTACCTGAGCCCCGAGCAGATCTCCGGCGACGCAGTCGATGGACGCAGCGACATCTACTCGCTTGGGGTCGTGGGCTATTTCGCCCTGTCCGGACGCTTCCCCTTCGACGCCGAGCTCGCGTCGGCAGTGCTGATCGCACATGTCACCAAGACTGCTCCGCCGCTCCACACCGTGTCGCCGCACACGCCTCGTGGCCTCGCTGATATCATCGATCATTGCCTGGCCAAAGATCCGGCCGAGCGGTTCCAGAACTGCGACGAGCTGATCGTCGCGCTCGACGAACTCGAGCGAGTCGATCTCTACCCCGCTCCGTCGACGTACTCGCCGATCGCGACGCCGCGTCCGTCGCTCATCTCCGATTCAGAGGCGCAGTCGATCATCGGCCGCGCGGCTGATCTGCAGGCGCGTACCGGAATCGAGCCGCGGCCGGCGCCCGTAGCAACGCGCCGTGACGCTGAGCGCGACGCCGCTCGTACCTCTGGCTACCGCCCGGCGGACATTCGCGATGCCGCAGTCGAAGCGGGCATCTCGGGCAGGTACGTCGATCACGTATTCGAGGAGCGTGGGCTCGCGCCGTTGGCACCGCTCGAGGCGCGGCCTCTCACCATCGTCGATCGCAGTCGGCCGAAGAACATCGTTGTCGGCGGACGCATTCATCTCGAGTACGAGATCGTCGTCGAAGGCGAAATGCCGGAGAGCGACTACGATCTGCTGGCCGACATCCTCCGCCATTCGACGGGCGAGGCCGGACATCTCGCGTCCGTCGGCCGCTCGTTCGCCTGGCAAACGCACCAGCCGAAGCGGAATCTCCAGGCGTCGGTGCTGTCGCGCGGCGGCAAGACGACGATTAGAGTTTCTGAAACTCTGCGTCAGATCGTCGGCGGAATGTTCGGCGGAATGGTGGGCGGCTTTGGCGGCGGGACGTCAGGTATCTGGATGGGCGTCGGCGCCAGCATGCACAACCTCGCGTTTGGCGCGTGGATGTGGGCCGGCTCCATTGCCGCGTCGTACCTCGCGGCCCGCGGTTTCTTCGGGCGCACGTCGCGCAAGCGCGAGCAGCAGCTCCGATTGCTCGCCGAGCAGTTGGCGGCGCAGGCGCGCGAATCGATCGTGTCAGCGCAGCCGAGACTGAGAGGACCGCGCCGCACGTAGTTTGGGAGGTCTCAGGTCTCTGGTCTGTGGTCTGAGGGGAACTGCGACCGGAATCGTGCGCCGTTTCCCTGAGACCTCAGACCTGTGACCTGTGACCTGTGACCTGTGACCTGTCAGGTTGCCAGCTCCGGCAAATCTCGGAATAACTCCAGCGCTGCCGGATTTGCCAACGCATCCGCGTTCTTCACCGGCCGCCCGTGCACCACATCGCGCACCGCGAGCTCGGTGATCTTTCCGCTGATCGTGCGAGGGATGTCGGCCACGGCGATGATCTTCTTCGGCACGTGGTGCGGGCTCGCATTGGCGCGAATCTGCGCGCGGATCTTGTCCTTGAGCGCCTCGGTCAGCGACTCACCCGCCGCGAGACGGACGAACAGGACGATACGCACATCTTTGCCGCTGTCCGTCATGATGTCCTGCCCGATCACGAGGCTCTCGATGATCTCGGGCAACTGCTCCACCTGACGGTAGATCTCGGCCGTGCCGATCCGCACGCCGCCTGGATTCAGCGTCGCATCACTCCGCCCGTAGATGATCACGCCGCCATGTTCGGTGATCTCGGCCCAGTCACCGTGACGCCAGGTGTTGGGATAGCGCTCGAAGTACGCCGCGCGGTACTTCGATCCATCGGGGTCGTTCCAGAATGCAACGGGCATACTCGGGAACGGCGCCGTGCACACGAGCTCTCCCTGCTCGCCGACGATCGAACGTCCGTCATCGTCGAAGACTTCGACCTTCATTCCGAGGCCGCGCGTCTGTAGCTCGCCACGCCACACCGGTCCGATCGGATTGCCCAGCGCGAAGCACGACACGATATCCGTTCCGCCACTGATACTGCTCAGTCGCACGTCTGGCTTCACGTGCTGATACACATAGTCGTATGAGTGCTCTGCCAACGGGCTTCCCGTCGACAGAATTGCACGAAGGCATCGCAGGTCGTGCGTCGCAACCGGCTGCGATCCCTCCTTCTCGGCCAGCGCGATCCACTTTGCGCTGGTCCCGAAAATCGTCACGTGCTCATCGGCGACCATGTCCCACAAAATCGGACGACGGCGGATGAACGCCGCCCCGTCGTACAGCACGACCGCCGCACCGACAGCAAGGCTGGACACGAGCCAGTTCCACATCATCCAACCGCACGTCGTGAAGTAGAAAATGCGATCTTCACGACGCAGGTCGGTGTGAAGCACGAGCTCCTTCAGATGCTGCAGCAGCGTGCCGCCAGCACCATGCACCATGCACTTGGGCAGTCCCGTCGTGCCCGATGAGTACATGATGTACACCGGGTGGTCGAAGGGCAGATGCGCAAAGTCGATCGTCCGTGCGTCGCCGCTGGCCGGAGCAAACGCCTCCCAGTGCTCTGCTGCGCGAACCTCCGAAATGTTCGGCGCATCGTTCAGGTACGACACGACGACGACGCGCTCGATCTCTGGAATCTGGTCGGCAATTTCACGGACACGCTCGAGGCAATCGATCTCCCGTCCGCTGTAGCGATAGCCATCCGCGCAAAACAGAACACGCGGCTGAATCTGGCCGAACCGATCGAGGACACCGTTGACGCCGAAGTCCGGCGAACACGACGACCAGATTGCGCCGAGGCTCGTGGCCGCGAGCATCGCGATGATCGTCTCGGGGAGATTGGGCATGAAGCCGGCGACGCGATCGCCCGGTTTGATGCCCATGGTACGAAGCGCCGCCGCGAGCCGAGCCACTTCAGCGAATAACTCGGCGTAGGTCAGGCGTCGCTGCGCACCGCGTTCGTTCCAGAAGATGATCGCCGGCCGATCATCTCGAAACCGTAGCAGGTTCTCGGCGAAGTTGATCCGCGAGCCGACGAACCACACCGGACCAAGCTCGGGATCGGGAGGCGCGACACGATTACGGCCGATGAGTGGCCGCTCGCACGCGATCGCCGGATCCTGCGCACCTTCGACGATGCCGCAGAAGCGACGAACCTCGATCCAGAACAGTTCGAGATCGCGAATCGACCAGTCGTACAGTGATGCGAAATCTTTGATGTGTGCCGTACGATCGCCAAGCGCGCGAACCTGCTCGATGAACTGAGTCAGGTTCGCGCGCTCGACTTGCTCGCTCGACGGCGTCCAGAGCGGCGTCTGCACTTCCACGGCTACTCCGGCGAATTACGGACGCTTTGACGGTGCGGTGACGCGCGACGTGTCGTTGAAGAAGCGCGGCGCCTTGGTGCACGTCGGGGCCCAACCCTTTTCGTCGACATCGGGACCACCGCGTCCACCACCCGCGGCGCGTCCGCCACCGCCGGCGAGGTTGATCGCACCGCGACCGGTCGGCGCACCACGACCGCGTCCACCGCCACCGCCGGCCGTCAGATCTGCGCGCTCACGCGAGATGAACGTCGGATCTTCCGACGCGAGATACGCGAGCATCGCCACGATCGTCGCGTTCCCCTTCAGGTCGTCGAAGACGATCTTGTCGAAGCTGTCTCGGTTCGTATGGTGCGTGTAGGAGCCGTAGTCCCAACCGGTCGCGCCAAGACCAAACACCGGCGCGCCATAGCAGTTGAACGACGCGTTGTCCGTTCCGCCCGTGGCCGGAGCGCCAACGCCGTTGTACTTGAGTTGATTCTGAATTTCCTGCGGGAGCTTTGCCAACCACGCCTGGACGTGCGCGCCGCCGTCGGGAAGGCCGACGCCGCCGATGCTCACGACGCGGCCCGTTCCGTTGTCCTGGTTGAATCCAGCGGCGATGGCGCGAACGAATTCCGGATGATCGTACGCAAACGCGCGCGAGCCGATCAGCCCCTGCTCTTCTCCCGGCCAGTGGCCAACGATGATCGTGCGCTTCGGGTGCGGATACGCCTGCTTCAGAATGCGCATCGCTTCCATCATCATGATCGTGCCGGTGCCGTTGTCCGTTGCGCCTTGCGATCCATCCCACGAATCGAAGTGCGCGGACAGCAGGACGTATTCGTTCGGCTTCTCGGTTCCCTTGATCGATCCGAACGTGTCGTAGACCGGAACCTGACCGAGCGTTTCGGAAACGGCGTTCACTCGAAGCTGCGGCCCCTGCTTTCGCTCCGTGAGCCGATAGATCAAGCCGTAGTCCTCGCAGCTCATCGCGATGCCGAGGGCGGTGGTGTTCTTCGTGTCATACACCGTCCACGTTCCCCATGCGCCGCCCGTTGGGCTGGCGAGGTTCGACACGATGACACCAACGGCGCCGGCCTTTTCCAGGCGCATTCCAAGGTTGCCCGTCGGATTGCCGGCGGTGACCGGATAGCCCGTGTTTCGGATTCTCGTCGTCCAATCGGCGACGAGCTTCACGATGGTCGTGTCCATGCGCGCCTTTGACTCGGGCGTCGCCATGGCGGTCCATTCATCTTCGGGGCGGCAGGTGGGATACGCGGCCGAAATGAGGACGAACTTTCCCTTCACATTCGGCAGCCACTTCACGAACTCATTGCTGTCGGCCACCATCGGCAGGATGACCGTGTTGCCAATGACGTCCTTGCCTAGCGTGCCCGGGCTGTCTCCCAGAGTGATCGCCTCGAGCGAGCGAACGCGTGGCTTGATGAGATCGATGTGGCTATAGCCGCGACGCCAACCGCGCCACGTTCCGTACTGTTCTCGACGCGTGTCGATTCCCCACGCGCGATAGTTCTTCATCACCCAATCGCTGGCCGCCGTGCCCTGCGGCGTTCCGGTCAGGCGCGGCCCGATCGAGTCGAAGAAAGTCTGCGCCAGATCCCAGGTGTGGGAACTGTCCATTCCCATCGCCCAAATCCGCTTGAGTACCGGATCCGTCGTCCCCGTCTGCGCGACGGCCGGAGACGCGGCGTGAACACCGATTGCAGCCGCTGCGGTCAACATCAGCAAGCGCTTCATGAGTGCATTCCCAGGTGGAAGTCGAACAGATCGCGCTACAACAATACCGCGTCTCGACCCTGGCGTCTATTTGACGCGAACAACCGCAAGTTGGACGGTCGACGGGAGCGGCTGGCCGCCCGTGGTCACCGTCAGAAGCGCGTCCTGGTTGTTCGCCACGGAGAAGCGGAAGAACGAGGTGCCGTTCCCGGCTAGCAGCGTCGACGACGTCGTATTGTCGGCCAGTAGATGCGTAAGCAGTGGGAACGGAAGCCCCGACCCGCCGTTGGTGAACGCGCTCCGCAAATTCCAGCTCGGCTGCTGGAAGCGGGGGTCGACGTTTGCCGCGTTGTCGTCGAGGAAGACGGAAATCGACCAGTCGCGCAGCAGCGGATACGGCGACGTGCCGAGTGCGGCGGTGAGATTCGCGATGCCGGTCGTCGTCGAATTCACCAGCTTGAACCAGAAGCTGTTGTCCTGGCCGACCGGTTGATGATCTGCGGCGAAGCGGAGGAAATTCCAGATCGCGCCGCGCGTCTGTAGGTCGTCGTCGAACGCGTCGAATCCGATCGGCGACTGAATCTCCGGCCGCGTCAGGTAGGTCTGATAGCGCAGGAAGTTGTTCGACTCGAACGTCGAGTAGGCTGGCCCCGCCTTGGGGTCGGTGTAGACGCTGTTGTCGAGGTTCGTTCGCGTGCTCTTTCCCGCGGCGCGCCAGAAATTGATATCCTCGGCGATGTGCGCGAGACCTTCGTCGAGCCAACGCTCTTCAAACGTTGGGCCTACGCCGTTCACGTACAGACGGCGACCAGCATTGATCATATGCTGATACTCATGCGCCACCGTGCCGTTCGCGAACGTCACCACCTGCGACTTGCTGCGGCGATTGCCGTTGATCACGCCACCCGTATCCGGTACGAGCACGAACATCACTTCCGCTTCGTTGCTCGCCGGGCAGTTGGTGGCGGGCGTGTTGACCTTGGGCAGAAGGTCGCGATTGTAGAAATATCCGAGGACGACTCCGCCGGCTCCGTTCGACGTTTGCTCATTCACCGCGCGCGTGAAGAAGATGAGCACGTGGCCATTGTTATCGATGTCGGTCGGCGCGCCAAAGGCCGCACGGTCGACCGGATCGACCAGCGTGTCGAACGTGACACCAATCGACCGATACTCGGCGTCGGTGAATCCGCCCGCGGGGTTAGCCGTATCGCCAACCACGATGGCGCGATCGGTGATCGCCACCACTCGGCCAGTGCGATAGTCGGGCTGATCGCAGTAGTTCAACGTGTTGACGTTGAGCCGCATGAGATCGCCAATCGCGGGAACGGTCACGGCGTCTGTTGCACTCGCGCCGCTCGTGGAGCTCTGTGTTCGCGACGAATTCCTGGCAACCCGGCGAGCACGCCAAGCCTCGCGAGCGCCCGCAATGCGCGGGTTTCCTTCGAGGCGTTCGCGCTTGCGAAGGCGCTGTTCGAACGCGACGTCGGGGACGACGCCGGTTTGTTTGACCGCAACCTTTGACAGCTGCGCTGACAACGCGACGTCGCCGCTAGGCAAACCGAGCGCTGAGAGGCCCAAGCCGCGAACATCGATGCTGATCGTCGCGCTCGGCACACCAGAGTTGTAGAACGGAATCACTGCGTATTCGGCCGCCGGGCTGGAGGCGTGCACGCAGAAGCCATTGCCGCTCACGTCGGTTAGCACCTGACCGACGGCGAGATCCACCGGCGTCGCCGCGCCGGTGCACAGCGATTGGCCGGTCGCAAGAACGGTCACGAGGACGCTGTCGCTCATCTGGCCGGCGGTGGCAACGACGTAGGTTGCCGAACCTCGACGCAGCACGCGAATCACGCCGTTCGCGGCGACGCTGACTAGTGACGGGTCGCGCGCCACGAGCGTAGGTGCCGGCGATGTTTGATTGCCGAAGGAATCGAGACTCTGAACTGTGATGCGCGTTGAATCGACGCCGGAGAGGAGTCGCGGGTTCGACGGCGAAATCGAAATCGAGGTGACAGGGCCAGACGTTCCAGTCGCCTGAAAGCGGACCTGCGTCGCGACGCCACTGACCGAGGCGGTCACTTCGTTCGGGCCGAGGATGGTCCCGAGCGTCCACGCCGCGGTTGCCTGTCCCTTCGAGTCGGTGACGGCTACGCGTGGATTGGTTGAGCCGTTTCCCGCTGTCACGGCCAGCGCAACGCCCTGGTCGGCGACCGGGCGCCCTTTGGAGTCGGTAACCTGAACGACGATTCCGCCGGCGACCGCCGTTCCAACAGCGGCAGACCGACTGATCGGCGTAACCGCGTCGATGTGCGCCGGCGGCTCGTTCGATGGCGTGATCGGCGAATCGGAGCCGCAGGCAGCCAGGGCTACCGACAGCGCGGCAACGCACCACCGAATGGGAAAGCGAAAACTCATGAAATCAGGACGAAGGCAGAGGCGGGGGACGACCCTTCCCGTACCCCTACGAAAACACGTGTTCCAGTAAATCCACCCATACTGAGGACGTTCCCGCGCAATGCGAGGCAACGCCTCGTTCGACTAAGCGAGCGCTGCCGAGGCGACGCGCGCACTCTCCGCGAGGACCGCCGCTCCAACGAACAGACTTTCTTCCGCTGGATAAAAAGTAGACGCGTGCGCAGGGATCACTGCACCCCCGGGTTCGCGCGCACCGATTCTCAGAAAGCACCCGGGGATTTTCTCCATGTAGTGCGCAAAGTCCTCCCCGGCGAGGTTCAGAAAGCCCAGCGGAACGACGTTCTCCTCACCCACGATCGACACCGCTGCCTTTCTCGCCATCGCAGTCTGCGCGGCGGGATTCACGATTGGCGGTGTGCCTCTGTCGACCGTGACACGTGCTTCGACGCCGTACCCCGACGCGACGGCCTCGGCGACACGACGCACTTCGTCGAGCATGAGTTGGCGCGAAACGGGCTCGACGGCGCGAACCGTTCCCGAGAGCTTCGCCCGATCGGGAATGACGTTGGGCGCCGATCCCGCGTGGATGGTGCCAATGGTCACCACACCCGGGGTCGCGGGGTTCAGTCGTCGCGCCACGATCGTTTGCAGCGCCGTGACCAAACCCGCCGCGGCGACGATCGGATCCCGCGATTCGTGCGGTCGTGCCGCGTGCGCGCCAACCCCAACGAGCTCGATCTCGAACGTGTCCGCCGACGCCGCCAGCGGCCCGTCATCCGCCACGACCTGTCCGACTTCGAATCGGCGATCGACATGGCCACCGAAAATCGCCGCGACGCCATCGAGAGCACCGCTTTCCAAAATCGCCAACGCTCCCTTTCCGATTTCCTCGGCCGGTTGCAGTACGATCAACACGTCGCCCTCAGCCGGTGCTTGCGCGAGCAGCACACCAGCGCCGACGGCCCACGTCGCATGCATGTCGTGACCGCAGGCGTGCATCACGCCCGGAACGGTCGACGCGTACGGGAGGTTCGTCGCCTCCTGAATGGGCAGCGCATCGATGTCGCCGCGCAGCGCGACAACCGGCGCCTTGGAGTTCCGTCCGCGAACGCGCGCAACGACACCGGTCTTTCCAATTCTCTGAATATCGGTGATGCCGAATTCACGGAGACCGGCCGTGAGTCGGTCGGCGGTACCCGTTTCCTGAAACGACAGCTCCGGATTGGCATGGATCGACCGACGGAGCGTACGCAGTTGCTCCGATGCACCCGGCGTGAACATCGCCGCGATTCGAGGATCGAGAACCGGCGTCATGCCGTCACCAGCGCTTTGCCAAGATCCTCGCGTCGCAACGTAAGATCGTCGACCCGATCCATGTCGACGTCGACGCCAATGCCCGGACGGTCGAGCGGCACGTGCACCATGCCCTCGGCATCCATGGTCCATTCGGGGCGCACGATGTCGCGCTCCCAATAGCGTGAGCTGGGCGACAGATCTCCGGGGAGAATGAAGTTCGGCAGCGAGGCGAGCGCGACGTTGTGCGCGCGCCCTACCCCGCTCTCCAACATGCCGCCGCACCAAACAGGGATTCCGTTCGACGCAGCGAGATCGTGAATCGCCTTGGACACGGAGAACCCGCCGACACGGCCCGGCTTGATGTTGATGATTTTACCCGCCTTGAGCGCGATCATGTCTTCGGCGCGATCCACACTCGTGATCGATTCGTCGAGGCAGATCGGCGTCTTCAAGCGCGACTGTAACGTCGCGTGCCGAACGAGATCGTCACGGCTGAGTGGCTGTTCGATCATGATGAGATCGAAGGCGTCGAGCTCCGCGAGGTGGTTTGCGTTTGCGAGCGTATAGGCGGAATTCGCGTCGGCCATGAGATGCACCGACGGACCCAGCGCTTCGCGCACCGCGCGGACGAACGTGACATCCGCTCCCGGTTCGATCTTCATTTTGATCTTTCGGTAGCCGGCGTCGTACGCAGCACGCGCCCGCTGCACGAGCGCCTCGGGGCTCGACTGAATGCCGATCGATATTCCCGTGGCAACGCGATCGCGCGTACCGCCCAGCAACTTGCTCAGCGGAACGTTCGCCTTGCGAGCGGCGACGTCCCACATGCCCATCTCGATGCCCGCTTTCGCCATGTTGTGCCCAACGACGCCGGTGGCGTCGAGCGCGGCAAATACGTCTCGCGGATGGTCGAACGAACGACCAATCACCCGCCGCGCGAGCCACTCGCGCATCGCAAGCCACGCCGTGTCGATCGTCTCGGCGCTGTAGTTCGGCAGTTCTCCGGCGACGCACTCTCCCCAACCGATCGTTCCGTCGGCATCAGCAATTTCTAGCAGAGCAATTCGGCGATCGGTGACGACGCCCGAGGAGATACGAAATGGCTCCTTGAGTGGAAGCCTGATTTCGCGAAGTGTGATGCGTTCGATATTGAGCATTAGCGGGTTGCCACGGGGGTAGGACGAGCGGACTTCGTGAGAAGGTAGTAGCCGCGGTCCGCGTTTTCGTCGAGCGAAAACGCACTCACGGTGTATCCGGCGGCGAGCGCCCATTCGAGACCGCAGCGAACGCTCTTTCGCCAAGCCATCGCCTCCGCTGGCGCTTCCAGCAATAGCCCCTCGGCGTCAGCGGGGATTTCGACGCGAACGGAGTGTGGAAGGATGGCCGCGCCAGATGCGCCGGCGATCCATTCCGGTGTGACGATCGGCGCCTGCTGACAGTCGCCTGAGGCGTGGGCGCGATCGGCCTCCGCCAACAACTGATCACTCTCTTCGTCGTGCGTAGGCCAGGCGACGATGAGCCGGTCTGTGGGAACGCCACCGTGAAGCACACTGTCCGTGATGCCGTACATGTCTTCGACATACTCCGCCAACCGAACACCCAACCGATTGAAGTTGAGGTGTGCGTTGCGGGCAATCAGCGGATCGTACGTCCAGTAGATGACCGATGCGCCGAGATCACGGACGAGTTGCCGCTGATGCTCTTTGAGTTTGCGACCGAGCCCCAGGTTTCGCGCTTCGGGCCGCACGGCGAGCATGTCCGACCAGTGGACGATCTTGCCACGCTCCACACCGGTGAGCCCAAAGACGAATCCGAGCAGCGTTCCCGTACCGTCGAACGCGCCGACGACCACGCCGCCGATGCGCTGCGCGACTTTGAGAATCGCCGAGGGCACGACGTCGGAAAATCCTTCGCCCCACGTTTCCTGCTGCAGCGCGACGCACGCGTTGAGTTCTTGAGGCGTGGCCAGCGGCCGAATCTCGATCGACGATAGGTCCATGTCACCTGCGCCAGACGTTGCCATTCCCGGGCGGTTGAAAGTACCAGTGCCTTCCACTCCGCTCAAGCTGTTCTCCGCGCTGCTCGTTGCAGTCGCGGCATTCGCAATTCTCTCCACGGCCCGCACCTTCAGCGGAACGGTCGACGAGCCAGCGCATATCGCCGCCGGCATGCAGTGGCTCACGACCAATCGGTACGACTACGACGTGCCGCACCCGCCGCTCGGACGCATTGCCGCGGCAATTGGGCCGTTTCTCAGCGGTGAACGTAACACCGGGGCGCCAGCCGTCTATGACGAAGGCGCGCGTTTGCTGGGGACGGGCACTCACTATGTGGACACGTTGGCCAGCGCGCGCCACGGTGAACTCGTCTTTTTTCTGCTCCTGTGCCTTGTCGTGTGGACGTGGAGTCGCCGATTGGTCGGCGATGTCGGCGCCGCGATCGCCACGGCATTCGTCGTCACCAACCCGAATATTCTCGCGCACGCGGGACTCGCCACGACGGACATCGCCTGCGCAGCCACGACGACGCTCGCCCTGTTCGCCGGCGTGTGGTGGATCGAGCATCCGTCGCGGAAACGCTCGGCGCTCTTCGGACTGGCGATTGGTGCGGCGATCATGAGCCGGCTGTCGTCGATCGCTTTCGTGGGTGGGCCGCTCGTCGCCTGCTACCTCGTACGATGCTGGGCAACGAGATCTCCGCGCATCGACGCCCGCGAAGCTGGAACGACGGCTCCGATTGCGCTCGGCAATGTGGCCGGGGCCGTGCTGCTCTTCATCTGGGCGACGTACCGGTTTGCCATCGCACCAATGCATCCGGGTGGACCTTTGGTGCCGGCGCCGGCGTTCGTATCTGGCGTGGAGACCTTCTTTCTTCACGGCAGTTCTGGTCATCCAACCTATTTGCTTGGCACGCCGAGCAATCGGGGCTGGTGGTACTACTTCCCGGTCGCGTTGCTCGTCAAAACGCCGCTGCCATTACTCCTGTTCAGCGTTCTGGGCACCGCGACCGTCGTGACGAAACTGCGACAAGAGCGCGATTGGCGTAGCGCGGTTCCTCTCGTGTCTGCGGCGGCGATCGTGCTGATCAGCCTCACCGTTCGAGTGAACCTCGGCGTGCGCCTCGTGCTGCCCGTCTATCCGCTGCTCGCGATCGTCGCCGCTCAGGGCGTCGCGTATCTCTTCCGGCAACAACCCGGACGAAGCGCGCAGATGATCGCAGGCGCCGCGCTCGCGAGTGCGGCATTCATCGCGGTGCGTGCACATCCCGATCACCTCGCGTACTTCAACCCGTTCGCCGGTGCACATCCGGAGAACGTGCTCGTCGACAGCAATCTCGATTGGGGGCAGGATCTGTATCGCTTGCGCGACACGCTCGCGGCGCGTGGCATTACCGACAGCGTCCGCGTTGCCTACTTCGGTACTGCCGATCTCACTGCGGCGGGTGTGCCGAACGCGCGCGCGCTAGGCCTTCACGAACCGGCAACCGGATGGGTGGCGGCCAGCGAGACCTTCCTCGCTGGCGAATGGGTGGGACATGCCTATGCGTGGCTACTGCAGTATCCACCAACCGCGCGCATCGGACCCTCGATGCGGCTGTGGCATATCCCCGTCGCTCACACCGATTCTACCACGGGCTCGTCGCAGCACTGAGGCCTACATACCAGGTCCGACCGGCCGCCGGCTCGTAGAACTTCGTCGCGGCAGTCGTTGCTCCAGCGGCGTTCACGGCGACTGAGCCGATATAGTGCTTGTCGAAAAGGTTCTGAATGCCAAAGATCGGCGAGAACC
The DNA here is from genome assembly GCF_055379415.1 of Leucogemmata humicola. Taxonomy (NCBI): domain Bacteria; kingdom Pseudomonadati; phylum Gemmatimonadota; class Gemmatimonadia; order Gemmatimonadales; family Gemmatimonadaceae; genus Leucogemmata; species Leucogemmata humicola. The sequence continues at coordinate 2,685,615 of NZ_AP040875.1, read as the reverse complement.
AGGGACGACCGAAGGCAGCCGTGGCGCCAGTACGAACATTCAGAATGCTGAAACCGCGCGCCGATGCAGCGTTCGCATCGTTGACGAAGACGCGACTCTTCGACTGCGATTCGGCGAGCACGAAGCCATCGCGAATGCGCCACACGGCGGTCGCCTGAAGCTGATGCTCGGGAATTCCCGGGATAGTGTTTCCCGCGTACTGTGCCGTGCCACTCGTAAAATTTCGGAAGTGGAAGCTCGATAGCGCGTACGATGTCGTGAGCGAAAGCGGCCCAAACTCCGTGCTCAACTCGACTTCTGCTCCACGACGACGCGTGCGTCCGGCGTTGCGGTAGTACGTGCGACCGTTGCCATTCGGAACTTCGAATGGAATGAGCTCGTCGCGCACTTCGGTGTCAAAGAGTGCAACGTCGTATTGCACTCGACCCATCGCCAATCCCTTCGCGCCCGTCTCGTACGTCGTGGAGTACTGCGGCTTGAGATCGCGATTGAGCCCGGCAGACCCGTCGGCCTGGTTGCCGAGCTCCGTTGTCGTGGGCGTTTCGAATGCGGAAGCGACGTTCGCGTAGACCGAATGAAAGGGATTCAGGCGAGCCGCGAGTCCGAGCATGGGACTGACCGCGTGGAGATCGCGAATGCCCGAGTCGTCGCGACCGTCGGTGAGAAAATGGTCGCGTACTTCGAAACGAACGCGATCTGCGCGTACGCCGGCCGTCGCGCGAACGCGACCGAGCTCAAGCTCGTCGCGAACGTATGGACCAACGCTCGTAACCAACTCGTTCTGATCGAGCTGCAGGACGCCCTTCTCCACCGTAATCGACGGACACGATGCATTGACCGCGGCGACACCATTGCAGTTCGCCCAATTGCGCCGCGCATCGTTCAGCCACTGTGCATCTGCACCGACGCTCAATCGATTCGAAATGTCATCCACGTTCCACGGCAGCGTGAGGCGCGCACCCGCTCCGCCCTGGTGTCGTCCAACGCCGACAACGGCGAAGGTGAGCGGATTGAAGAGCGATCGCGTACCGAGATAGCCCTGGGCGACTAGCTCGCCGGTGCCCAACACGGGCCGCTGTGCCGACAGTCCGACCTGAACCTGATGCACGGCCTTCCGCGCTTTCTTCAGCACCGACGGTGCATCAGCCTGTTGCGGCGCGCTGTCGGCCTGGGCGCGAGTGAGCGCACCCGGATTCTGCGCGATCGGCATGTCCATGCCGAGCCCAGTCAACGTGAAGTGCGTTCCTGCAACATCCGTTGCCGCATGCACGAACGCGTTGGTGAGTTGCTGCTGCGCGTACGCGCGAAATCCGTCGCTCGTCGTTCGCCCGATGTTGCCGGAATACGACGAGCCACCAATCGTTCCGCCGAACAGCCCCGTGGTCCGGCGCAGCCCCGACGCTCCAGTGAACGAACGCGCCTGAATGGCGAGGGGCGCATTCGGTGCGTCGGCGGTGCGAAGATCGATCACGCCGCCGGATGCGTTTCCGTAGAGTGCCGACGCGCTTCCCCGCATCACTTCGACGCGCCCCACGGACTCGAGGTCGAGGTAGTCGATCGGCGTCTGTCCGTCGGGGAGCGTGAGCGGCATGCCGTCGCGCAGAATGCGGATGCTTCGCGCGCCGAACTGCGATCGGGCGCCGAAGCCGCGCACCGAAATGCGCGTGTCCTGCGACGGGTTGGTACGATTGGCGACGGTCACGCCCGGGAGCAGTGACAGCGTCTGCTCGACGAACGTATGTGTCTGGCCAGGCGCCAGGCTATCGGGCCGGAGGCTGGTGATCGAATACGGGAGATCGAGCGGCGAGCGCCCGACGTCGCGCGTGACCGTCACGACTGGCGGCAGTTTGCGCGGCAGGGAGTCTTGCGCCTGCGCGACGGTAGCGACGAGCAATCCGGAGGCAGCGTACAACGCACATCGGCGAAACACGGACACAGCGATTGGCTCCGGAAAGCGGTTCCGGAAAATCTACTGTCCGGCCCGGGTTCACTCCATGATGGCGTGGCTTCCGCCGGCGCCTTTCGTCTGGCGAACCAGCAGCAGCAGCGGGATCAAGAATAGGATGAGCGCGGCGCTAAGCACGTAAATTTTGCTATACGCGAGCACGCTTGCCTGTCCGACGAGCTGCCGGTCGACGAGCGCCAGCGCGCGCTGGTGTGCCGTCCAGGCGTCGGCGCCGCGCGCCATCATGCCGCGTGTGAGCATATCCACGCGCGCGATCGCCGACGGATCGCCAGCGGCGACGTGATCGCCAATCGTGGCGCGGATCTGGGCCGTGTACCGTCCGAGCAGCGTGGCAATTCCGGCAATGCCAAAGGAGCCGCCGAGTTGCCGGAAGAAGTTGTACAGGCCCGTGCCCTGCGCGAGCTCGCCGGGTGAGAGTTCCGCCAGCGTGATCGTAGTGAGCGGCACGAACATCAGTCCGAGTCCAAGACCACGAAAGATGAGTGGCCAGTAAAAGTCGTGTGCCCCGCTCTCGCCGGTGATTCGCGACAGCTGCCACGCCGCGAGCGCAAAGGTGAGCGCACCGATGGTAATGAGTATTCGTGGATCGAACCGATTCGTAATTCGGCCAACGACCGCCATGGACAGCGCAGTGGCAATCGCTCCTGGCAGCAGCGCAAAGCCAGTTTGCTCGGCGGTCATTCGCAGATTGCTCTGCAGGAACACCGGTAGCGTGAACGACATCGCGTACAACCCGACGCCCATCACGACGCCGAGGATGGTGCCCACCCACATCTGCCGATGTCGCATGACGCGGAAGTCGATCACTGGATGGTCCGTCGTGAGCTCACGCCACAACAGGCCAATGCCGCCGACCACGCCGATCACGGTCAGCCAGATGATCAGCCGCGAGTCGAACCAGTCTTCGCGTTGGCCGTGCTCCAGCACGTATTGCAGTGCGCCGACGCTGAACGTGAGCAGCAGAATGCCCTGATAGTCGATCGCCGCAGGTTTACGCTGGTAGTCGGGATCGTGGACGTACGCGGCAATCATCATCGCGGCGAGAACGCCGACAGGCAGATTGATGTAGAAGATCCACGGCCAGCCGTAGTTGTCGGTAAGCCAACCGCCGAGCGTCGGCCCGATCGTGGGACCGACCATCACGCCGAGGCCGAACAGCGCCATCGCCATCCCGGCTTCCTTGCGCGGGAATGCCTCGAACAACACGGCCTGCGACACCGTCATGAGAGCGCCGCCGCCGAGTCCCTGCACGACGCGCCAGAAGATCAGCGCGCCGAGTGAGTGTGCGGCGCCACACAACACGCTCGATACGGTGAAGAGGATGATCGATCCGACGAAGTAGCGCTTGCGTCCAAAGAACGATCCGAGCCAGCCCGTGAGGGGAATGATGATGACGCTCGCGAGGATGTAGCCGGTTGACACCCAGGCGATCTCGTCGAGACTCGCACCGAGGTTTCCCATCATGTCTGGCAGCGCGACGTTGACGATCGAGCTGTCGATCACCTGCATGAGCGCCGCGAGAACGACCGCGAACGCGATGATGTATTTGTGCGGATCGCCTTCAGCCGCGAGCGTTGCCGCCGGCGCGGTGTAGCGCGGACTTGTCGCGGTTGGTTGGTCGAGGACAGCAGACTGTGCCACGAGAGTTTCCTATACGGCTGTGCGTCGTTTGCCCGCCGCCTTGGCTCGGGCGCCCCGCGGTCGCGCGGCCGCACGCGCTTGATGCTCCCAATCGACGAGCGCCTGATCGATGCGTTCGATGACGAAAGAGTGAATCGCGTCGATCGAGGCCATGCGCTTCCTGACCACAGGTGCGAGGTTCGGCGAGGAATCCTGCATATCGCGCGTGAGGTCGTGCAGCCGGCGCCAGCGCGAGACGCGGCTTCGAATGACCTGGGCGAAGAAATCGGGGGCGAGCTCGTAGTAATCGCGTCGATCGCCGGGCCGTGAAACTCGCTCGACGATGCCGCGCTCGAGTAGCCGGCGGGCGTCGGTGCTTACGCTGGCTTTGCTCACGCCGAGACTTTCAGCGAGCTCGTCGAGGGATTGGGGCTCGTCGCTGAGAAGGAGCGTTCCAAAGAGCCGACCCGCGATGGGCGACAGGCCGTCCGACTCGGCGGCGTGGCCCATCCGATCGATGAAAGTGCTGGCGGCTCGGTCCATGTACGCTCCATTCAGTTCGTTCAGTATGCACTGAACGATACTGATGCGCGCCTGGGGAGGCAAGGCAGCCGGGATGCGTCCTTAGCGGACCGGAGAACACGACATAATCGATCAGTCTTTGGACTTCTTCGTGTCCTTCGTGATCTTCGTGGTTCCTGAAGCGAATTGAACCACGAAGGTCACGAAGGTCATGAAGGACCCGAAGGGAAGCAAAGAAAAAGCCGACCGCGGCAACGCCGCGATCGGCCTTCTTTGTGTCTAGCGGCTAGCGCCTAGCGCCTAGCGCCTAAACCCTAGTTCTTCTTCTGCTGCCCCGCCTGCACCGGCTCGTTCCACCACCAGAGCTGTGCAATCTGTTTCTGACGCGGCCAGACTTCGTCGAGCGTGTTACCGTCGTACATGCGGCCGTTCTTCATCACATACCGAATCGTGTTGGTGTTCTTGATATCGTCGAGCGGATTCTTGTCGAGCACTTGGAGGTCCGCAAACTTCCCTGCTTCCAGCGAACCGATGTCCTTTTCGTGACCAATCGCCTCGGCGCCAAAGATCGTAGCGACGCGAAGCACGTCGTACTTCGGCATGCCGCCCGACGCGATGTTCCAGATCTCCCATTGAGCGCCGAGTCCCTGGAGCTGGCCATGGCTGCCCATGCCAACGCGACCACCGGCGGCGACCATCTTGGCCGCTTGTTCCGCGAAGAGCTGGAACGACCACTGTGACGGTGCCCACCAGCCTGGGCGACGCAGCGTCTTTCGCTCGACCACTTCGCGCGGCGTGAAGCGGTTCAGCTTCGGATCGTTCACGACGTCGCTGTTCTCGTACCAATAGTTCTCTGCCCACGGACCGCCGTACTGCACGATGAGCGTCGGCGTCCACGTGGTACCCGAGTTCGCATAGAGCGTGAGCACGTCCTTATAGAGCGGCGCGATCGGCAGCGTGTGTTCGCTGCCGGCGTAGCCATCCATCGCCTCGGTGAGGTTCTTCTTGAAGTCGAGCCCACCCTCGAGCGTTGGCGTGAGGTGCTGCTCACGCGCCGCCTGAATGATGAACTGACGCGTGCGACGATCGCCGGCCATGTACTGCTTGATCGTCTCAGTATTGTAGAACTCCGAGTACTTCTTGAGCACTTCGCGCGCTTCGTCGAGCGACTTGATCTGCGTCTGGGCAAATACACCCGGACCCGTCGACAGAATGCGCGGTCCGATGAAGTCGCCCGTCTCCACCATGTCTTCGTACGACAGCACGTCAGTCGTATTCGTCTGCGGATCGCGCGTCGTCGTCACGCCATAGGCGAGATTTACGAGATACTCGAATGGCTGCGAACGGTGAATGCCGAACGCCGGCCACATATGAGCATGCACGTCGACATAGCCGGGCAGGATCGTCTTGCCGGTAACGTCGATGATCTTCGCACCGCTCGGAATGTTCACCTTCCCTTGCGCGCCAACCGCGATGATGCGGTTGTCCTTCACCACGATGTCGCCCTTTGGAATGACCTCGGCGCCCTTCATTGTGAGAATGCGCGCCCCACGCAAGGCAACTGTTCCCTGCGGTTTGTCCTTCGGAACGGTGATCGCGATGTCGCGTCGTGTGGCTTCGTAGATCGGGCGGGCTGGTGCCGCGCCGCGTCCACCTCCGCGACCGGCGTTTCCGCCCGCCGCATTCGCCGCACCGCCCGTCGTGTCACGCGTCGCCTCGGCGCGTGTTACGGAGTCGCGCACTGCGGCATCCGCCGCGGCGAGGTCGTAGGTGAACAGCGAATGCCCAAGCGCGTAGTAGATCTGCGATCCGTTGCCCGACCACCCCGCGAACTCACCGCCAACGCCGGTCGCCTTACGAACCGGAACCTCGGACTGCGCGGGATTCGTCGCGTTGATCGTTGGCGCAACGCCCGTCTTTGGAATTTCGTGAATGACGTACACCCGCGGGCCGGCTTGATCGGTCACTTGCATCAGCACCTTGCTGCCGTCGGGCGCCATGATCAACTCGCCGCCACCACCACCGCCCCCACGACCGCCGCCGCCACCGGTGCGCAGAATCGTTTTCTGATCGGTGCCGTCCCAGCGCATCGACACGAGGCTGCTTCCCTCGGAGAAGTACACGCGAACGGTGTCGCCGCGCACAAAGTGCGGACGTCCGAAATTGTTGATCGGCGAGATGAGCGTTTCCGCACCGCCGGTTCCGGGAAGCCACACGAGTTCCACTCCCACGGCCTGTGCGGGCGGACGCTCGAGTTCCTCGAGATCCTTTCGCATGTTGCGTGGGCCGCGGCCGACGACAATCCGACGTCCGTCGAGCGAGTACGCGGGCTTCTCGTAGTACGCGGGCTTGTTGCTCAGGCGTTCAGGTTGACCGCCGTCGGCGCGGACGCGCGACACCGATCCGCCGTCGAGGTCATTCCACGTCACGTACGCGATGTACTGACCGTCGGGCGACCACGTCGGCTGGAACTCGCCAACGTTCTCATTCGGAATGAGCCGGCGCGGCGTGCCGCCGGGCAGATCCATGATCCAGAGGCGGTCGAGCGCAACGAACACCATGCGCTTGTTGTCGGGCGACGCCGCGACGTCACGAATCTGGTGCACCGTGAGCGCCGTGTCGTTCATCGCATACGTCTCTTTCTGCGGACCGGCGATCATCATGTCGACGTCGGCGGTGAACGGAATCATCGTCTCCTTACCGTCGGCAACGTTCGCGCGCCAGAAGTGACCGTGATGTCCGATCACGATCGACCGGCTGTCGGGCGTGAACGAATACGTCGGCACGACGTCGCGATTGGGACGCGACTCTTGATCGTCGCGCTGAATCTTCGGGAGGAGCAAACGCTCATCGCCGTTCGACAGATCGCGGATCATCAGCGACGTCTCGGCGTTGTTGCGTGTTGCGTACGCGAGCCAACGGCCGTCGGGGCTGATCTCCGGACGCATGCCGCTGCCAACCGCGTTGGTCTTCGTGAAGATGCCGCCCGTCTCGCGATCGAGCACGCCGATCTGCCAGCCGAGTGCGGTCTGGTTGTATCCGCCGCCCGTGCTGTTGCGCATGGCGAAGTACAGGTATCGACCATCCTTGCTCGGCGTCGGTCCGAGGAAGACGTTCGGCGCAGCGGCGCCCCGTCCACCACCCGGTGCAGCGCCACCGCGACCGGCAGCGGCCGTGTCGCCGGTGAGGCGCATGCCCGCGGTCGTACCGCCATTTGCGTAATACATGAAGATGTCGTTGCCCTTGGACGCGACGATGTACTTGCCATCGGGCGTGTAGGCGGGCGACTGGAACTTCTGGTCATTCTCTCGCGTTAATGCGCGCGGGTTGGTCCCGTCGGCATTCATGATCCACAGGTTGTCCGACTGACTGCGATCGCTTACGAACACGATCGACTTGCCGTCGGGCGAGTAATGGGGCTGCGCGTCGAACGGTTGACCGCTCGTGAGACGCGTCGCCTTTCCTCCCTCGATCGGAATCGTGTAGATGTCGCCGAGCAATTCGAAGGCGATCGTTCGACCGTCGGGCGAGAGGTCGAGCGAAAGCCACGTGCCCTCGTCGGTCGTGAACTTGAGGGCTTTGGTCGGCGTGAGCGGCAGGCCCGCACCGGCCGCGGCATCGCCTCCTCCTCCGCGACCGCCGCGTTGGGCGAGGGCTGGTGAGCCGATGGCAACGATCGTCGCGGCGAATGCGACTTGACGCGTGATGCGGCGCATGATTCGTCTCTCTCGAGAGAGTTGTTGGGGAAGAGCGATCGAAATCGCCTCTAGATATGGGACGAGGCGATACCTGCAGCAAGATGGCGAGATGCCCGCGGCTATGCTCGAGGCGGCCACACAAGGAATCCTTACGATTGGGCGACCGGTTCCACCGCGGGCACCGATAGATTTTCTGTCTTCGGCGCCTTACGTCGCCCCACTACACCGTTACAAACCTATCGAATGCGAAATACCACTCGCGTCGCGCTCTGTGCGCAGATCGCACTCGTTGTCATTGCTCCCATTGCCGCCGCGCAGCAGAAGGAGCGGTTCGCCAACATCGGCGAGGCGCTATCGGCCGGGGGCATTCTCTCCGGCCGCAACGGGCCGCGCGGAGTCGTCTGGATCGACGGCGGCAAACGCTTTTCGTTTACGACCACGGATTCCGCGGGTCGCTCACAGATCCGTGCGTACGATCCCGTAACCGGGCGCGACACGCTGCTGTTCAGCGGCGATGGACTGACCGTCCCCGGAACGAAGAACGCGTTCGAGTATCAGTCGTTCCAGTGGGCGCGCGATTTCAAGAACATCGTGTTTCAGTCGAACTTCCAGGAGCTGTATCGGCGTTCGGGAACTTCCGACTTTCACGTCTACAACCTCGCGAACAAGTCGTTGCAACTCGCCGGCAAAGGCGCGCGTACCGCCGAACTGTCGCCTGACGGCAGCATGCTGGGCGAGGAACGCAATGGCGACATGTACGTGTTCGACCTTCGCACGCGCACCGAAAAGCGTCTGACGACCGACGCGACCGAGCACGTCTACAACGGCCATTTTGATTGGGTGTACGAGGAGGAGTTCGGCCTGGCGCAGGCGTGGAGTTGGTCGCCGGACAGCCGACACATCGCCTTCTGGCAAGTCGATGAGCGAAAGGAGCCTGAGATTCAGCTCACCGACTACAGCGGTCTGCATCCCAAGTGGGATCACGTTCGCATTCCGCAGCCCGGCGATTCCAATCCGACGGTGAAGATCGGCGTGGTGAATCCACGCACCGGAAAGAAGATCTGGCTCGATCCCAAGCAGACGGGTGAGTTCTACATCCCGCGCATCTATTGGACGAGTCGCCCGGATACGCTCGCGGTGATTGTGCTCAATCGCAAACAGAACGACATGAAGCTGCTGTTCTTCGATGCGAACACCGGCGGATCGCGTCAGGTCATGGAGGAGACGTCCAAGACCTGGATCGACGTGTACGACTTCTACGCCGGCGTGCAGGACTTGATGTCATTCCCTTCCAATGCGAATGAGTTCTTCTGGGTGTCGGATCGCGATGGCTATCAGCACATCTATCGGTACGATTACTCGGGCAAGCTGATTCAGCAGGTCACGCACGGAAGCTGGACCGTGGCGCGCATCGAAGGCACCGACTCGAAGAATCAGATCATCTACTTCACGTCGACCGATCCGTCGCCGCTCGAGCGCCAACTCTGGCAGGTGAAGTTCGACGGCTCCGGCCTCAAGCGCATCACGACGACGAAAGGCCGACACAGCATCGACATGTCGCCCAACGCCGAGTATTTCATCGATCGCTGGTCGTCAACGACACAACCGCGTCAGGTCGAGATCTGGTCGACCGCCAGCGGCAAATTGCGGACGATGGAGACGAACGACGGCACCACGAAGTGGCTGGCCACGCACGAGTATGCGGCGCCGGAAATGTTCAGCTTCACGACGTCGGACGGGGTGAAGATCGATGCGTCGATGGTGAAGCCGACTCCCTTCGATCCCGCCAAGCGGTACCCTGTCGTGTTCGGGATCTACGGCGGTCCGGGATCGCAGGGCGTGTACGACTCGTTCGACGCGAATGGCTGGACGCAGTGGTTGTCGCAGCACGGCTACATCGTCGTGAACGTGAACAATCGCGGCTCGAACAACTACGGCCGCGACTTCATGAAGGTCGTCTACAAGCAACTCGGCAAATACGAGAGCCGAGACTTTGCGGAGACCGCCAAGTATCTGAAGACGATGTCGTTCGTCGATGGCGCGCACATCGCCATCATGGGCGGGAGCTACGGCGGCTACAGTACCATGATCACAATGGAGATGTACCCCGACGTGTTCTCGGTTGGCCTATCGAACTCCGGTGTCGGCGACTGGCGGCTGTACGACACGATCTACACCGAGCGGTACATGTCGATCTTGGGCGACAATCAGGCGGGGTATGAACAGAGCTCCGTGGTCGTCAACGCGCCCAAGCTGCAGGGCAAGCTGCTGATGATTCACTCGATGATGGACGACAACGTCCATCCGCAAAACACCATGCAGCTGTTCACGGCGTTCACGAACGCCGGCAAGGACATCGAAGCACGCATCTATCCGCCGGGGCGTCACGGCGCGATCTACAACATGCAGAGCATGCTCCTCGTGACCGACGTCGAATTCAATTTTCTCAACCGGTGGATGAGTCGTCCATCGGCGCCGGAGTCGATGAAACCGTAACAACGCGCCAGGCGTACGTCACGCGCGGTTCTCGGAGTTGACAGCGAGCCGCACAGTGTGCAGGGTTCCACGCAATTGGAATCCCGCCCCACATCGACACCCCACACGAGGAAACATGCAACGTTCCATCGCGGCGATCGCGCTCTCGAGCGTAGCCGTCCTTTGCGCGTGCAGTCCGAAGGAAGCAGCAAAGCCAGACTCATCGAAGGTTGCTCAGACTGGCGCGGTCGCCAACGCCGGTGGCAGCTATGATCCCGCCACTCGCACGGCAACCGTCAAGGCAACGGATTTCGCGTTTGCCGGACCAGATACGATTCAGGCCGGTTGGACGACGTTTCACCTGACAAACGGCGGCAGCACGTTGCACCACCTCTCGCTCGTTCGTGTCGACAGCGGCAAGACGATGGCCGACGTCGCCAACGCGATGAAGTCGCAGGGGCCGCCGCCGAAGTGGCTCGTTGAAGTCGGTGGACCCAACGCGGCCGATCCAGGCGCGAGCACCGTGGGTGCGGTGAACATGCAGCCGGGCCTGTACGTGATGCTGTGCTTCGTCGACACGCCGGACCGCACGCCGCACATGGCCAAAGGCATGGTGCGTCCGCTGACAGTGGTCGCGTCAACGGCACCCTCGACGGAGCCGACTGCCGACCTGACGATGACGGTAGCGGACTACGCGTTCTCCACGACCGGTGATCTGAAGAGCGGCCATCACACGATCAAGGTCATGAACAAGGGCCCGCAGACCCACGAGGTTGCGGTCTTCCGCATTGCCCCAGGCAAGACTCTCAAGGACATCGATGCGGCGGTCTACACGCCCGGCGCCACGGTTCCTGGCAACTCGCTCGGCGGCGTGGCTGGTGTGGCCGCCGGTGGTTCCGCGTACTTCGACGTCGATCTGACGCCCGGCAACTATGCCCTCGCCTGCTTCATCCCCGACGCCAAAGACGGCAAGCCGCACATCGTTCACGGCATGGTCAAGGAGTTCAAGGTCGAGTAGGTCGCGACCGACGCTCGCAACGAAGCCCCCGACCGCATGGTCGGGGGCTTCGTCGTTTCCGGCTATTTGAATAGATCGAGCGATTTCTTGAACACCTGCCAGACGCCCCACACCAGCGGGAGGCCGACGAGCGACCAGGCGAGCAGCAGCTTGACGCCGATTGAGTTGGGCGATCGCGAGTTCATCGAATGATCCTCAGGCATTGGCGGGAGACATCAGAGGCTGCTCCGCCTCGACGTGGCGCTCGTCGACCGGACGCACCAGGAGGTTGCAGACGAAACCGACGACGAGCAGCCCTGCCATGATGTGCATGGTCGTCGTGTAAGCGTCGGCCTTTGCGACGCCATGTGCAATCTCATATTCCCGGATGTAGTTCACGAGCATGGGGCCGAGCACACCGGCCGTCGACCAAGCGGTGAGCAATCGGCCGTGGATTGCGCCGACCTGCACGGTGCCAAACATGTCGCGTAGGTACGCCGGGACAGTCGCAAAGCCACCACCATACATGCTGAGAATGACGACGTAGCCGAGCACGAACAGCGTGACGCTTCCCGCTCGGCCCGTGGCGGGAATCACTGCGTAGAGCATTCCACCGAGCAAGAAGAAGGTCGCGTAGACGGTCTTGCGACCAACGACGTCCGACAGCGACGACCAGAAGAAACGCCCGCCCATGTTGGCGAGACTGAGCAGCCCAACGAATCCCGCCGCGGCACCTGCCGAGATCACGCCCGGAAACATTTCCTGAATCATCGGCGATGCCTGGCCAAGCACGCCGATTCCCGCGGTGACGTTCATGCACAGCACGACCCACAGAAGCCAGAACTGCGGCGTTTTCACGGCGCGGTCGACGGTGACGTTACCGGCGGTCATCATACGCTTTGCCGATGGCGCCTTGGTCCAACCAGCCGGCTGCCAACCGGGCTTCGGCACGCGAACGCTGAACACGCCGAACATCATGAACGCGAGATAGATCAATCCCATCACCACAAACGTCTCGGCAACCCCTTGCGACGTGGGGGTCTTGAAACGCGCCATGAGCAATGTCGAAAGAGGCGACGCGATCATCGCTCCGCCACCAAAGCCCATGATCGCCATGCCCGTTGCCATACCCGGACGGTCTGGAAACCACTTGATGAGCGTCGACACAGGCGAGATGTACCCGAGTCCGAGCCCGATTCCGCCGATCACACCGTAGCCGAGCAACAGTAGCCAGAACTGGTGCAGTGCGACGCCGAGTGCCGCGACCTGAAATCCGCCCGCGAAGCAAATGGCCGACGCGAACATCGCGCGCCGCGGTCCGACGCGTTCGAGCCACGCGCCGAACACCGCCGCCGAGAGCCCGAGAAAGACGATCGCGACGCTGAACACCCAGCCGAGTGTGCTCAGCTTCCAATCCGTTGGCGCGGAGTCGGTCATGCCAACGAGCTTAGATAGCGGAAGATTGAAGACGCTGAAGGCGTACGCCTGGCCAATCGACAGATGAATGGCCAGAGCCGCCGGCGGAACCAACCAGCGCGAGTAGTTGTCTCCAGCGACTGAATGCTCACGGTCGAGAAAGGATAGCAGCGCCATCGGCCTTCATCTCCGGAATCGGATGTACTTGATTCTGCGAACAATCGCGCCGCGCGTCTACGGTCCGCGTGGGTTTTTGGCCCATCATGTGTCATAAGGTACGGACCCAAGCCCAACGGATGCACGAGCAAATCACCGAAGAGCAGCTCCGCCGCATCTACGGCGAAACCATCAATGTCCTGTACGGCTTCGTGTCGCGCAGGTGTGATGGTCAGCGGGAGCTTGCCGAAGATGTGACACAAGAAACCTGGCTGCGCGCGGTGCGCGACTGGCGACGCAGCGGTGTGCCCGACAATCCACTGGGTTGGCTGACGACTGTTGCACGGAATCTCATTCTGAATCACCTCAGGCGGCGCGAGACAGTGCCGCTCGATTCAGTGTCGCCGGCCGAGGTGTTCGCGGCGGTGGAGGCGAATACGGTGAGCGACTCTGAGGAAATCGCGTCGGTGGTGCGGCAGGCGCTACTGCGGTTACCCACGGCCGAGGCGCAGCTGTTGGAGACGTTTCACTACGATCGCATCAAGGTCGCACAGATGGCCGCGGCGTACGGAATTTCGGAGCGAGCTGTGGAAGGGCGATTACGTCGCGCCCGCGAGCGGCTTCGCAAGGAACTGGAAATCACATTGAAGGTCGAACGAGGGGGCTTCGCATGACTGACTTCACCGACAACCACGAGCCGACTCCGGAGTTCCGCGCATCGTTGGAGCGCGAGATTGCGCGAGCGTTTCGGAGTGAGGTTCAATTCGGCGCTGCTCGGCGCATGAATCATGTGCGACGATTTGGAATGGTCGTTGGCATGGCGATGGGTGCGGTCATCATGTTGACGGTCGGCTTGGTGCTCGGGGCGAACACACGCTACGCGTCGGCTGAAGGACTCGACGAGCGGCATCGCGGCGGCGATCGGTCGCCGCTCGATCTGCTGCGAGCGATGCCCGTACGCAATGCGATCGCCGCGCTCACCTGCGGGACGGTCGCGCCTCCGCCCAAGGTCGCGGAGATTCAGCGGGGCATTCCGCTGATCGATCTGCCGCCGGCCACCGCCAAAGCGCCTGAGACATTCGGAGCGATTCTCGGCGTGCGACAGGCTGCCGACGGCAAGGTCCTGGTGAACGACGCCGTGCATCGCCAGCTCAAACTGTTCGACTCGACGCTCGCGACGTCGACCGTCGCATTGGATTCCACATCTGGCCAATCCAACAGCTACGGTCCGCGTGGAGCGCCCTTGATGCCCTTCCTCGGCGATTCGTCGCTCTTCGTTGATTGGAATGCACAGTCACTCGTGGTGCTGGACGCACGCGGGCAGATCGCGCGTGGTCTCGCGCTGCCATCCCAGCGAGACTTCCGCTCCATCTCGGCTCCAGGGACCGGCGTCGATGCCAAGGGACGTATCGTGTTTCGCGCCGCGCGGAATGCTGTACACAGCGCCAATCCAACGGGGCTGGACTATCCAGACTCGATCGCGATCGTGCGCGCGGACCTCGATCAGCGACGGACAGACACGATTGCGCGCTTCGCTCGACCGCTCATCGCGGTGAGCAGCGAGAAATACAGCGATGGATCGAGCGGACGCGTTTACGCCGTCGATCCGCTCCAGCCCGTTGACGAATGGGCCGTACTGTCGACGGGCGCCCTCGCGATCATACGTGGCCACGACTACCACGTCGATTGGATTCAACCAGACGGCTCACTCAGGTCGACGGCCAAGCTACCGTTCGAGTGGAAGCGCTTCACGGACGATGATAAGCAGCGACTCGCTGACTCGGTACGCGGTGCGCAGAACGCATTGCTCGCGGCCGGCTATCCATACGCTGAATTGCGAACGCGCGGACCTATGTCGTGTGGAGGCCCCGCTGACGGTGGTGGTCGCAGTGGAGGCAGTGGTCGATCGGGCAACGGCGGGGCGCCTCCGCCCGAGGGCGGATGTACCCAGATGCTCACCGGCGGCGGCGGGCCCGGGCGAACCCTGCCTGCGATTCCTCCGATGTTGGACCTTGCACGAGCTGGTGCAATTTCCGACTACGATCCACCGATTTCCGTCGGCGGAACGATGGCGGATCGCGACGGAAACCTGTGGATCCTCACGCGCACGACGAAGCTGTCACCGCACGGCGAGTTGGTCTACGACGTCGTCAACGCCAACGGCGAGCTGTTCCAGCGCGTGCGAGTTCCTGCGGGACGTGCGATTGCCGGCTTCGGCAAAGGCGGCGTTGTCTACATGACCACGGGCGACATCGCGACGGGCTACACGCTCGAGCGAACGTCGCTTGGCGGCGCGGCGAAGAAGTAGTTCGAGACGGCGTGTCATACACATCGGCGGGTCGGGTCACTCATCTGCATACCCCGACCCTTCACCCGTCGATCGTGGCCGAACTCGACGAACAACTCTCCCACCATCACCGGGCAGCCTTTGGCTGGGCGCTCGCGTGCTGCCGGTGGGACAGAACCGCCGCGGAGGATGTCTTGCAAACCGCCTATCTCAAACTGATGGACGGGCGTGCCCGATTCGACGGGCGCGCTCAGTTCCAAACCTTCCTCTTCGGCGTCATACGACGAACCGCAAGTGAAGAGCGACGTCGCCAAGCGATTCGCTCAGCGCTGACGCTTGGGGCGCTGAGACACGAGCCCGCGGCGGAAAGCGCTCCACACAGCGGCCTGGAACCGATAATCCTCGACGAATCATCGCGCGAATTGATGGCCGCGCTCGAGCGACTCTCGTCGCGCCAGCGCCAGGTCCTCCATCTGGTGTTTTATCAGGACCTCACAATTTCGGATGCCGCCAGCGTGCTTGGCGTGTCCGTGGGTTCGGCGCGCGTGCACTACGAGCGAGGCAAGGCGCAGCTGCGCCGAATCCTCGGGGAGAACGGCAATCATGCAGAATGACGACGATCTCCGCGCGCGCTTTCACAAACTGGCCGACCGAGTCTCCTCGGTGACGCCGCCGTTCCATGCACCTGTCACGACGAATCCCGCGCGACACATTGAGCGTCCGTGGTATTCGCCGCGAAGGCTCGCCGTTGCCGGCGCGTCAGTCATCGCGGCAATGCTGCTACTCGCCGTCGGGATGGTCTGGGGAACGAGTACTGGATACGCATCGGCGCGCGTGCAGGGGGAGCGTGAGCGCAACGAGATTGCCGCGACCGCGGGTCGGGTGACGAATCAACTGGCGACGTTACGCCGTGAGCTTTCTCGCACGCGCGCCGGACTCGTCGAGCTCGCGGCGCAGCAGGGCGCATCCGCGCGAGCATCGTTGGTTGCGGCCGAAGCAGAAGTCGATTCCATGACGGCAAATGTCGCCCGGATCGAGCACAATGTGAGCACGACCACGCGCGCGCCTGAGTCTGGGTCGGCGTTCGCGATTCTCCGTGCGATGCCGGTGCGAACGGCGCTCGCGGCGTTCAGCTGTGGACCGGCCACGCCGGCGCCGCACGTGGCACCGCTGCAGAAGGTAGTTCCCGTCATCGACCTGCCGGCCGCAACGCTGCGCACCGCGGAGACGTTCGGCGCGATCCTCGGCCTCAAGCAGGCGCCCGACGGTAAAGTGCTCGTGAATGATGCTCGCCGACGTCAGCTCAAGCTCTTCGACTCGACGTTGTCGACGTCGACGATCGTGCGAGATTCGGTGCCCGGCAGCGCGACGAGCTACGGCCGTCTCGGAACGCCGCTCATCCCGTACCTCGGCGATTCCTCGCTCATCGCGGAGTGGAACTCGCAAACAATGCTGCTACTCGACGCACACGGCCAGGTCGCGCGCGCGGTAGACATCCCTGGTCGCGGGTACTTCGGCGCGGTGAATAGCGGGTATACCGGTGTCGACGCCCAGGGCCGACTGATCATTCGCGCAAGCCGCCCGCCCATTCGTCTTCGCACAGGTGACTATCAATACAAGGATTCCCTACCGATCATGCGCGCGGATCTGGCACAGCGGCGCGTCGACACGATCGGCCAAGTCGCTCGACCGTTCATGAAGCTCACGACCGAAAAGAGCGCCGACGGTCACGTGACCACGTTGATCGCACTCGATCCGCTGCAGAGCGACGACGAGTTCGCCGTGCTCTCGAACGGAGCGGTCGCCTTCGTGCGTGGCCATGACTATCACATCGATTGGCTTCGAGGCGACGGTGATGCCAGCTCGAGCCCGAAGGTGCCGTTCGATTGGAAGCGGCGAAGCGACGACGACAAAGCGCGGCTCGCGGATTCAGTGCGCACGGCGCAAAACGACTTGCTCGCTACGGGCTATCCTTTCGCGGAAATCGCGTTCGTGGATGGCCCCTGCGACAATCAGAGTCCGCCACCAGGAGCCGTAGCGCGCGGCGGTAACGCGGCCGCGGCGTCGCGGCCAGATACCAACAGCAGTAGCGGGCCTCGCAACTGTACGCACTTCGAGAACAACCTGGTCGGCGCGGCGCTCGGCGTGATGCGAACGCCACGTCCTCCGCTCGCGGATCTGTATCGCAGCGGCGGCATCGACGACTACGACGCGGCAATTCGGCCCGGTTCCACTGTCGGAGACATGGACGGCAACCTCTGGGTGTTACCGCGCACGACGAAACTCTCACAGAAGGGAGAACTCGTGTACGACGTGCTCAACGCGAAGGGAGAGCTCTTCCAGCGAGTGCGACTGCCGCTCGGTCGCGCAATCGCCGGGTTCGCGAAAGGTGGCGTCGTCTATCTCACGAGCGGCGACATCACGAACGGGTTCACCCTCGAGCGCACACGGCTTCCCCGATGAACGCGCGCGTCGCACTCTCGCTCCTGCTCGTCGCTGCGCCACTCGCAGCGCAGCAGACAGACGTCATTCGCGGCCGAGTGACCGGCCCCGATTCCGTACCGATCCAGGGTGCGAACGTGCGCGCGACATCATACGCGGGCGGCGTGGTCAAGACCGCGACGACGGACAAGCGAGGCTCATACACCATCGTCTACATCAACGGTGAGGGCGACTACTGGCTCGACTTCACCAAGATCGGCTTCGCGCCAAAGCGATACGAGATCAAACGTATCGGCGACGAAGAAGTACTCCTCGGCGACGCGCGAATGTCGACCACGGTGCAGACACTCGGCGCGATGCAGGTGACGGGTCAGGGCAATCGCGCGCTGCCGAATCGGAACGGCAACGCGCCTGACGTTGGAGGGGGTGAACGCCCGCTCGCCAACAACGGGCTGCCCCCGGATCAAGCAGGCAATCTCGCGCAAATGGCGGCCACGGTCTCCGGCATTCAAATCATTCCCGGCCTCGATGGTGCGGCGGACATGTTCTCGCTGCTCGGCCTGTCGGGCGATCAGAACAATACGACGTTCAACGGACTCGGCTCCGGCATCAGCGCGCTGCCGCCGGACATTCTCGCTACGACATCGATTCTTCCGTACACGTTCGACCCGGCGAAAGGTGGGTTCAGCGGCGCACAGATAGCGATCCAGACGATCCCCGGTTCGAACTTCTCCCGCCGGGCGATGACCAACTCGGACATCAGCCCGTCGCTCGAGTGGCCGGATGCGACAGCCGCAGCACAGGGACAGCAGTACACGTTCATGCGCCTGGGAGGCAACGCCGCCGGCCCGATCGCCATGGATCGTTCGTTCTATAACTCGGCGTACAACATTGGCAGGCGGTTCAGCGATATTCAGACTTTGCTCAACACGAGTCCGGCGGGCCTCGCGGCAGCGGGCGTCGCCCCAGATTCCGCCGACCGGCTGCTCGCTATCCTACGCAACCAACATGTTCCGCTGACCTTCGCCTCCGCGCCCACTCTTCAATCGCAGGACGTCGCGCAGATCTTTGGCAACATCGATCTTTCGCCGAGCGCGTCTGGCGCCGGCCATTCGTTTACGCTCGGCGGCGGGGGCAATGTCCAGCGGACGCAGCCTGTGAGTCGCGGAGGGCTGCTGCTCACGACGCCGGCGCATGCGGGCGAGGCGAATCTCTGGGGCGCGAACGTCGCACTCACTCACACGAACTATTTCTGGTTCGGTGTGCTGTCCAAGACGACGTTCGGGCTTGCCACGACAAACAATTCGTCCGAGCCGTATGAGAACTTGCCCGAAGGCACGGTGCGTGTGAGCTCGATCCTGCCCGGCGGGAGCGCGTCAGTGAAGTCGCTGACGTTCGGCGGCAACGCCTCGCTCTCGTCGTCGTCAGATCAAGCGATTCAACTCGCCAACCAGTTGAGCTGGTTCTCGCTCGACAGCAAGCATACGATCAAGCTGACATCCAGCGTGTCGCGCGACGCGTTCTCGGTCGACCTCACGCCGAGTCTGCTCGGTTCGTTCGCGTTCAATTCGCTCGCGGATCTGGAGGCCGGCCGCGCGAGCAGCTTCACGCGAACGCTGGCAAAGAACACGCGCGCGGGCAGTCAGCTGACCGGCGCCGCATCGCTCGGCGACTACTGGCGTCCATCGCCAAACGTGCAGGTGCAGTACGGTGCGCGCGTCGACGTGAATCACTTCCTCTCGACGCCGGGGTTCAATTCCGCGGTGAGCGACGCACTTGGCCTCCGCAACGACGTCGTTCCGAACCGCGCTTATGTCAGTCCACGCGTCGGCGTGCAGTGGTACTACGGCGATTCACCAAAGATCTCATATGCGCCCGGCTCTGCCCGGCCGCCGCGCGCCGTCATCCACGCCGGTGTCGGCGTATTCCAGAACATGGCTCCGTCGCAGCTGATCAGTTCCGCGGTAGCATCCACGGGATTGTCGACGTCGACGCAAACGATCACGTGCGTCGGCTCGGCGGTACCCTTCCCCGATTGGAATGCATTCGTCACCGATCGGAGCTCGATTCCGTCGCGCTGCGCCGACGGCTCGACTGGACCCGGGTTCGCCACCGCGGCGCCAAACGTGACGCTCTTCGACTCACGCTTTCGCCAGCCGCAATCCGTGCGCGCGGCAGCTGACTGGTCTGGCCCCGTGCTCGACAACCGTTTTGTGCTTGGCGTTCAGGGAATCGCGTCGGCTGGAATCGCGCAGACGGGGCAGATCGATGCGAACTTCGACCCAGTCGCGCGCTTTCAGCTGAGCGATGAGGGCGGACGTCCCATCTTCGCGGACCCGACCACGATCGTTCCGACCACAGGCGCCATCGCGCCGAGCGCGGGGCGCGTATCGTCGGCATTTCAGCACGTGTGGACGCAACGCTCCGATCTGCGCGTCAACTCGCGTCAGCTCACTGTGAACCTGAAGCCCGTCACGGTCAACCCGCGGCTCAAATGGGATCTGAGCTACACGCTGGTCGACGTGAACGAGATGGTCTACGGCTTCACGAGCACTGCGAGCAATCCGCTCGATAGGTATTGGGGGCCGCACCTCGCGCCAGGACGCCACACACTGCTCCTACAGTGGAGCGACTTTCCGATTCGAGACATCTTCTATCTCACGGCTAATGTGAGACTGACGTCCGGCCCGCGATACACGCCGATGGTCGGCGGCGACGTGAATGGCGACGGAGTCGCAAACGACCGCGCATTCGTGTTCGATCCAAGGGGCAGTCTCGATTCGTCGACGGCCGCGGCGATGCGTTCCTTGCTGTCGTCCGGCACCAGTGCCGCTCGCGACTGTCTCGACCGACAGCTCGGCGCGCTCGCGGCGCGCGGCAGTTGTCAGGCGCCGTGGACCGCGACAGGCGGATTCGGGATCAAGCTCAATCCGCAGAAGATCGGCCTCCCGAAGCGTGCGACGGTGATGTTCGCGGTCCAGAATCCGTTCGCCCTCGCGGACCTGGCCCTGCATGGCAGCAACGGAGCGCATGGATGGGGGCAGAATATCGCGCCCGATCAGAATTTGCTCTATGTCCGTGGCTTCGATCCGGGAACGAAGCAGTTCAAGTACGAGGTGAATCAACGGTTCGGATCGACACGCCCGCAGCAGTCGACGGCGCAGCTGCTTCCCTTCATCAGTCTTTCGGTGCAGCTCGATATCGGCGCGCCACGCGAACGTCAGCTGCTTTCACAGCGGTTGGACCTGGGACGCGGACACCCGGGCGCGAAGCAGACCTCCGAGTCGATGAAGATCCTCGGCATCAGCTCGATCCCGAATCCGATGTCGATGATCCTTCAGTCGGCAGACTCGCTGTTTCTGTCGCGGACGCAGGCGGACAGTCTCGCAACGTTGAGCCACGCCTTTGCCACCTTCGCGGATTCGATTTGGACGCCAATCTCGATCGAGCTCGCAGCCCTGCCGGACGCGTACAGCCAGGGTCGCGCCTATGATCGGTACGTCTCAGCGCGCGAACGAACCGTCGACTATCTGCTGGAGCTCGTTCCAAATGTGAACGACGTCCTGACATCGTCGCAGCGCCGCAAGCTGCCGATGCAAATCGCCAACTATCTCGATACCCGCGTGCTCAAGTTCCTCCGGTCATCGACGGCGGGCGACAACAGCGGCGTGATACTTCGGTAGGTCGCCCCCCGGGTTGGCGCGCGCCGGGCCGGAGTGGTATCGTCACCGTCACCCACTCCGACCCGGACAGGCTCATGCAACGCATTCCCGCGCTTCTCGCGGCTCTCACGGTCGCTTCCGCGCCGACCCTCGCCGCACAGCAAGCGCCGTTCTCCGTCGGTACGGCCACGGCGGCGCCGGGAACCACGGCGTTTGGCGAAATCGCCATCGCCGCTGGCAGCGATTCCGCGATGAAGATGCCGGTGGTCGTGATTCGCGGCACCAAGGCCGGCCCGACCGTCGCCTTTGTCTCTGGCGCTCACGGCACCGAGTATTCGTCGATCATCGCCATGCAGCGTCTCGTCGCGCGGATCGATGCAAAGACGTTGGGCGGCACGGTGATCATCGCGCCGCTGCTCAACGTTCCGTCGTTCCTCCAGATGACGCCGCACGTCAACCCGACAGACCGCAAGGGCATGAACGCGGGGTACCCGGGCGACGTGAACGGGACGCAGACGCAGCGCGCACTCGCCGCGGTGCAAACGCAGATCCTCATGCCGTCGGACGTCGTGGTCGATCTGCACGGCGGAGATCTCGACGAAGACCTTCGCCCGTACAGCTACTGGTTCCGTGGTGGCAAGCCGGCGCAGGATTCGGCGGGCCTCAAGCTCGTGAAGGCGTTCGGCCTCGATCACGTCATCATCAGCGACATCGACGCTGGGTCGAACCCTGGCCGCAGCCTATCGACACAGGCGCTGGTCCGCGGCAAGACCGTGCTCGTGGCCGAGGCGGGGCGCAGCGGCGTGGTGGCGCCGAGCGACATCACGTCGCTCGTTGAAGGATCTCTGAACGTGCTCGGGTCGCTCGACATGCTCCCGCGCAAAGTGGCACCGCTCCGCGCCCCAGTCTGGCTCGCGGGACCTGGATCGCGCATCGTGGCGGACAGCGCCGGCGTGTTCTTCGCGGCGGTGGCGCGTGACACGAAAGTTCACAAAGGCCAGATCGTCGGTCACACCACCGATCTGCTTGGTCGCCCGACTGGCGACCTGCGCGCGCCAATCGACGGTCTCGTGACGTTCGTGCGGGGCGTGCCCTCGATGGCCAAGGGCGCGACGCTGATCACGATCATTCCAATCGTCAAAGAACCCGCTCCTTGGGTGGCACCGAAATGAGTGAAAGATCAGAGCGCGAGCTCAATCGTCGCGATTTCCTCGCGCGCAGCGGATCGTGTGCTGCGCACCTCGCGCTGGCGGCGACGTTCATGCCGTCGCTTGCACGCGCGCAGTGGGCGGCGAGCACTCCTGGGTCAGTCGTCGCGCGCGAGCCATTCGGCAATCTCGAAAAGGTCAGCGACGGAGTCTGGGCGCTGATCTCGACGCCGTTGAACGGCGACGCAACGACGGTATCCAACGGCGGCATCATCGTCGGACGGAATGCCGTGCTGGCGATCGAGGGATTCAACAAACCGCAAGGCGCAGTGTGGCTCGCAGGTAAGGCGCGAGAGCTCACCGGTCGTTGGCCCACGCATGTTGCGCTCACGCACTATCACTCGGATCACGCGAATGGTGTGGCGGGCTACCTCACGGAGTCCGATCACCCAACGGTTCGTTCGACGGCTCGCACGCGCGACCTCGTGGTAGAGCGCAATCAGCCCGCGGATGCATCGCGGATTGCCGCAGTGAAAGACGCCGTTCTACTCTCGGGCAGCGACGCGAGTTCACTCGACCTCGGCGGTCGTACCGTTCGCGTCGTGCCGCGCAGCGGTCATACAGAGAGCGATGTCTCGCTCGAGCTCGACGATCCGAGCATCGTCTTTTGCGGCGATCTATTCTGGAATGCGATGTTCCCAAACTTCGTCGACGCGGTCCCGACGAAGCTTGCCGCCTCGGTGCGTGCACTGCGGCGGACGCGCGACACGACGTACATCCCCGGGCACGGAGCGATTGGAAAGACGGCCGAGTATGATCGGTACGTCGCGATGCTGGAGGAGTTGGAGCGCGGTGCGCGGAAGGCCTACGCGGCGGGAACCCCAGCAGCTGAAGCCGGCGCCGCATTCACACTTCCGCCGTCGCTCGGCGAGTGGGTGCTGTTCAACAAGGGCTTCTTCCCGCGCGCGTTCGACGCCTGGTACAAAGAACTCAAAGCAGGCTGACTGAGTAACGGCCTTCAGTCGTTGAGCTGTCGAGAACTCGAACCCTCGAACACTCCCAACTGAAAACCGTTACTCGCGTCAATCAAACTCAAGGCGTCGCCGGCCCCGGCGTAATCGGTCGACCGCCTGCGGGGAGATGCTCCTCGAGGTACCTGGTCAGCAGGTTGAACAGGTGCTGCGTCGTTCCCGGCCCTTCGTAGATGCCGTGCGTGCGATTCGGGTATTCCATCATTTGGAACGGCTTCCCCGCGGCAACGAGTGCGTTGACGAGTTGCTCCGTTCCCTGAAAGTGCACGTTGTCGTCGCCCGAGCCGTGGACGACGAGTAGATCGCCGCGCAGGCCGCGCGCGAAATTCACCGCCGACGCATCGCGATACGCTGCCGAGTCGGTGGTGGGAAGTCCGACGTACCGCTCCTGGTAGATCGTGTCATAGTTGTGAACGTCGGCCACCGGCGCGACTGACATTCCCACTTTGTACACGTCAGGCGCGCGGAACATGAGCAACAGCGTCGACGAGCCGCCACCGCTCCAGCCCCACACGCCCATGCGCGTCGAGTCGACGTACGGACGACGCCCGATCACGCGCGCCGCTTCGGACTGTTCGCGCACGCGCAGCGAACCGATCTGATTGTGTACTGCCTTGCGCCAATCACGGCCGCGAGGACCGGGTGTGCCGCGGTTGTCGACACTCGCGACGATATAGCCCTGCTGCGTGAGCATGAGGTGCCATAGCCAACGGCTGCCGCCGTACGAATCGCGCACGGTTTGATCGGCTGGTTCGCCATAGACGTAAAACAGAATCGGATACTTCTTCGTCGGATCGAAGTTCGCGGGCTTCATGAGCCAGCTGTCGAGTTTCACACCGTTGCCGATGTCGACCTGCCCGAATTCGACCGGGCCCTGAGCGAGCCCCTCGAGCTTTGTTTTGAGCACGTGATTGTCGACGAGCATGCGAACGACGTCGTGCGACGGCAGGCGAACGAGATCGGTCACCGGCGGCACGCCCCACGACGATGCCGTATGAATCGCAAAGCGCGCCCCTGGTCCGATGTCGTAGTCGTGGTTGCCGCGCGCCGCCGCTGGTGTGAGGCGTTGCGGCTCGCCGCCCGTGAGGCGAATGCGCCACAGGAACATCTCCGTGGCATTGTCTGGCGACGCGTAGTAGTACAGCCAGCCACCCTTCGTGTCGATGTATGAGACTTTCATCACGTCGTATTTCCCGGGCGTGATGAGACGCATCGTCCCGTCGCGCGACACGAGGAATGCGTGGCGCCAGCCGTCACGTTCGCTGAGGTACACGAACGCCGAGCCGTCGTCGAGCCAATGCAGCGACGGTCCCGGACCCCAATCGTTGTGATCGTCGTAGATGTCGATCCACGCGCTGTCCTTGTCCACGAACAGCGGTTTTACCGCACCAGTTTTGGCGTTGGCGATGAACATGGTGTTCACCGTCTGCCGTCGATTGAGCTGCTGGATCGTGAGTTCGGTCGGATTCGCCGCCCAGTCCATGCGCGCGAGATAGTTGTTGCGCGGATCGCCCGGCACCTTCATCCACGTCGTCGGGCCGCCGGCGGCACTCACGACTCCAACGCGCGCCGACGAGTTCGTCGTTCCCGCCTTTGGATACTGCACGGGAACCGTGAACGAGTAGAGCGAATCCGTATTGTTGATGAGCAGAAAGTCGCGCACGCCGCTCGCGTCGAGCTGCCAGTAGGCGATGCGTTGACCGTCTGGACTCCAGCGGAATCCGTCGCGAAGACTCAGCTCTTCTTCGTACACCCAGTCGAACGTGCCGTTGATGACGGTCTTCGAGCCGTCCTTCGTCAGCGGCGTGATCTTTCCGTCGGCGAGCGATTCAACGTAGATGTTGTGCTCGCGAACGTACGCCACGCGTTTGCCGTCGGGCGAAAACTTGGCGAACTGCAGCGTCGATGGCTTGGCCGACGGACCGCCGAGCTTCCGGAGCTTGCCCGACGCAATGTCGAGCACCCAGAAATCGCCGCGCGTATTGCCGCGCCACACTCGGCCAGAGTTCGTGAAGACGAGGAGCCGCTGATGATCGGGAGACCAGTCGTAGTCCTCGACCTCCAGCGGTGCGCCCGCGCCTGCTGGGACGAGCTTGCTCGCCGCGATCAAAACCGAGCGCTGACCCGTGGCGGCATCGACGCGAACCAGGTCGGCGCCCTGCCCTCCCGACGTGGGCGCCAGGATCGTGTAGGTGCTGTCGTCTAGCCAACGCGATGGGCCGACGTAGTCCGATCTGAACTCGCCGGAAAAAATGCGTGCGACGGTGAGTGGCGCCTGCGCGAGGGCGACCACCGGCGCGGCGAAAAGAATTCCAAACGCGAGGCCAACGCTCGCGCGACGACGGGAAACGCTGAACATGTATGAACGGTGTAAGAGATTCGACTAGCCCTGCCCACTCGCCTGCCCACGGAGTCGCGGCGCGAGGCGCATCGCCGTGCCGTAGCACAGCACTTCGGAGACGCCCGGCATGATCTCGGTGGCGTCGTACCGAATGGCGACGAGCGCGTTCGCGCCCAGCGACACAGCGTTATCCACGGCCTTGGCAAACGCCTCGGCGCGTGTGGTTTCGCAGAGTTCCTCCAGCAGGGTGATGTTGCCACCAAAGATCGTCTGGAACTTCACCCCGATCTGTCCGAAGACCGAGCGGGATCTAACAACGATACCCCGGACGACGCCGTACGTTTGAACGACGTCGTACCCGTCGATGGAAATCGAGGTGGTCGTCAGGAATCCGGGAGCTGGAAGGCGTGGCATCGATCGTTCCGTTGCTGATTTAGGGGTTGCGCGAATGTATGCGGGCTGGTGTGGAGCGCCATGCTCGGCGTAGAATGGACAGAGCGGCCCAACGGCGCCGGCCGTTCGGCCTGATTCCCGACTGTGACGCACAGGACCTCATGAAACGACTGTCGCTCTTTGCTGCACCGGTGCTCGTTGGACTGCTCGCCGGTTGCTCGCGCACTACGGTGGTCACCGCATCGGCGCCCGTGTACGTCACACCGGCTGCACAGCCTGCGCCTCCGCCTGCTCCTGCGCTGCCGACAAAGCTGAGCGACGCCGAGTACTGGAAGCTCGAGACCGACATCTCGGAGCCCGGCGGCTACTTTCAGATCGAAGACAACTTCACGTCGAACGAAATGGAAGTTGGACAGTTGTTCACGCAGCTTCGCACGTCGCAGGTGGCCGGCGGCGTATACATGGGCGTCGGTCCCGAGCAGAACTTCTCGTACATCGCCGCCATCCGGCCGAAGATGGCCTTCATCGTCGACATTCGCCGGCAGGCCGTCGTTCAGCATCTGATGTTCAAGGCGATGTTCGAGCTCGCTGCCGACCGCGCGGACTTCATCTCGCTGCTGTTCGCAAAACCGCGCCCGGGTGGTCTCGATACGTCTACGACCATTCAGGCCATCTGGGAAGCGTACCGATCAGTTCGAACCGACTCGGCGCTGGGGAGAAAGAACTACGCGCGCGTTCTCGACCGGCTGACGAAGACGCACGGGTTTGCACTCACGACAGACGAACTCGCGCAGCTTCGGCGCGTGTACGATGCGTTCTATCAGTTCGGTCCGTCGATCACGACGCGCGGTGCGTTCAGCGGACGCGGCGGAGACTTCTCCGACCTCACCGGCTTTTCCGTGGACGCGACCGGTCAACCGAAGAGCTTTCTCTCATCGGAAGACAACTATCGGTACCTGAAGGGCTTGCATGAGCGAAATCTCATCGTGCCAGTGTCCGGCGACTTTGCCGGGCCTAAAGCGATTCGCTCGATCGGCACCTATGTCAGCGAGCACGCGGGTCGTGTGAGCGCGTTCTATGTCTCGAACGTCGAGCAGTATCTGTTCGGCGACGGACATGCGCAGGCCTTCTACGCGAACGTCGCGACGCTGCCGATGGACTCGAGCAGCGTGTTCATTCGCCCGTACTCCATGCGACGCGGGGGCGCTGGCCCCACGCGCTCACTCTGCCCGATCGCCGCATTCATTCAGGCATCGCAGGCTGGAAGGATCATGGATAACAATCAGGCGCTGGCGTGCATGAACTAGTGCACGCGCAGCGCCTGCATCGACCCTGAGACTTCGGTCGATCAGCCTTTGCCGTCAGCCTGCTTGGCTTTCCACAACGCAAGCACTTCGGCTTCCCTCGACATTGCGAGTCCGTTGATCTCACCGTTCAACGTCGCGTCCTGCTCCTTCTGCGGACGCGTCTTGTGCCAGTCGAGCGTGTCCTTGGCAGTGACGGCGAGAGGCCTGAACGTCAGGCCCTTGGCAATCGCCTTGGCTGCGCTCCGACGCTGATAGCCGGCGGTTCTTCCCACGGGCGGCTGCCACACCGTCATGTGCCGCCACGGACTGATCTTGTTCGCCTGGAGAAACTCCCACGGTACCCAGGTGAAGCTCGCTCCCGCAGTCGTGATGGCCTTCACCCCGTACAGCATCTCGGCGATGGTCATGGGATGCGCCGGACCAATCGCATTGTACAGTCCGAACTCACGCGCCTCCGCTACGCGCACCGTCCACTCGGCTAGATCGCGCGAGTCGATGAACTGACACGGATCGTCGGGCTTGTCGGGAGCCAGAACTTCCCCTCCCTTATCGATTCGGGCTGGCCAATAGGTGAAGCGATCGGTCCGATCCAGCGGACCGACGATCAAACACGGACGAATGATGGTGTTGATCCCCGGATACTGCGTTCGGACCTCTTCTTCGGCGCGCGTCTTGAGCGCCCCGTAATTCCCCGCGATGGCTTTGGCGTCAATCGTGTACGGATCGAGACCGTCAGGCATCGGCGTGGTCGGACTTTCCTCGTTGATCCCGATTTGGCTCTGATCGCGATAGACCGACGTCGTCGAGACGAAGATGTAATGCTTGACGTTCCCCGCGAGATACTTCGCCGCATTGCGCACCCACGCTGGCGCTGTCGTCGGGTTGTCGATCACGACGTCGAACTTCTTATCCTTGAGCGCACTCGTGTCGTTGTTCAAATCGCCGATCAATTCCTCGGCGACTTTTCCCTTGAACACGCCGGGACGCGTCACGCCGCGATTGAAAAGCGTCACGCGATGTCCGCGTGCGATCGCGTAGTCGACCTGCTCAGGACCCGTGAAGCCCGTGCCGCCGAGAATGAGAATATTCAGCGAGGCGGGCGCTTTGCCGACATCGCGCGGCTTCGCGGGCGCGGCGGGTTGCGCCTTCAACGAGAGCGCCGAAAGTCCATCGAGGCTCAGTGCACCGCCGATGGCGGCAGATGTCTTCAGAAAAGTGCGTCGGGTCGACATTGTCACCTCAGGCCCACGAGTCCCTTGATCGACTCGCGCAATTTTGCCGAGTCGAAACCAATCCCGCGACGAAACACGATGTCCGTCTTCCGAATGTCGCCTGGCGTACGAACGACGTCGCCGTTCACGACGACCAGATCAGCCTGCATGCCTGGTTGAATCGTACCGACAGTCT
This sequence comes from Leucogemmata humicola, assembly GCF_055379415.1. Classification (NCBI taxonomy): domain Bacteria; kingdom Pseudomonadati; phylum Gemmatimonadota; class Gemmatimonadia; order Gemmatimonadales; family Gemmatimonadaceae; genus Leucogemmata; species Leucogemmata humicola. The sequence goes on along the minus strand of NZ_AP040875.1, from coordinate 2,656,747 downwards.
TGTCGAAGCCCAAGATCTTGGCGCCATTCGACGTCATGATCTTCACCGCCTCTTCGGGCGTGAACCCGGCCTCGATCAGCAGCTCGTAGTTCCGCTGATCTCCGTACCCAGCGATCGCGCTCGTGCAGCACGGATCTGAGCCTGCGCCGAGCAGACCGCCCGCCTTGACGAACGCCCGCTCAAAGGCCATCGCCTTCTTGAACGCGACGCGATGGATGCTGTCGCTGGCCGTCTTGCCGCGCTCATAAAACGTCGCGACCGACTTCGACGCATCGGGATACAAGGCGTCGAGCACGCGTTGATCGAACGGCACGCGACTCGGGGACGACAGCTCGAAAACGTCGAGCGTCGACGTCATCGCCACGTTGTGCGCCACCATTTCCTTGAACGTGCGCTGGACGTCCGGACTGTCGATGTCGAGCGCGCCGTAGAGCACCGAGTCGCCTTCCGTCGGACAGGCGTCGGGCTTTTTCCCAGGGAAGTACTCGGTGTTCGTGAGCAGACCGTGCTCGAGCTGATCGATGCCGAGTGCAACAGCCTCTCGGAATCCGACCGAGCACAGATGAGCGGTCACCTTCACGCCGCGCTTGTGCGCTTCACGAATCGCTGCGCCGAGGTCGGCGCGAGAGATCTGCGTGTACGCCTTGAACCATGTCACGCCTTCCTCCGCCCAGTACCGAACCATGCGCGCCGCGTCGGCGGTGTCCTTGAGCGGATGCATTGCGCCTGGCCCAACGCCCGCGCCCTGCAGATACGGGCCGGTCACGACGATGCCCGGGCCTGGGATGAGCAGCGAATCGATCTGTCGCTTGAGATTGAGCTCCTGATAGGAATCGACGCTTCCGGTGGTGCGGATCGTCGTGACGCCCGCGGAGAGAAACAGCCGCGGATAACTCACACCCATGAAGCGCATGCCGCCATAGTACATGTGGTCGTGCAGACCAATGAACCCAGGAACGACAGATTTCCCAGCGGCGTCGATCACCTGCGCCCCGGCCGGAACGGCGACACTCGACGCCGAACCGACGGCAGAAATCTTCTCGCCACGAATGATGATTGTCTGATCGTTCTTGGCTGGCGTGCCAGTGCCATCGATCAGTTTTGCGTGGGTAATCGCGACGACGGGCGCGTCGACGGCAACGTATTGACGATACGCCGGCGACAGCGTGCGACTCTGTGGCGAGCCCGCCTGCGACGCCGCTGTTTGCGACGCGAGGAGCTGCGGCGCGCAGAGCGCGAGCGCGGCGGTGAGACGGCCGAGACTACGCATTGCCCTTCTCCTGACGTGGGTGGGATTCCCTGTGCTGCCCTACTCTACGACAAACGACGCCATCATCCCTGTGCTCAAATGCTCGGCGATGTGGCAGTGCATCATCCATCGCCCCGGATTCGACATATCGACGAGCAGGTCGACCGTCTGACCGGCAGGGATGATTGCCGTGTCCTTCCAGACGAGATTATCGCTCCGTACGCCGTCGCGCGTCAACACGAGGAAGCGCTGGCCGTGGAGGTGGATCGGGTGCGCCATCGCGTGGCTGGTCGACGGGTCATTGAAGATCCGGACCTTGACCACATCGCCGCGACGAAAGCGCCAGTCGATGTCCATGTTCTGCTTTCCCGTCGCCGGGTCGCGCAGCACCCAGGTAATCTCCTTGCCGGTCGTCAGCCAGTTCATCATTGGCATCCCGTCGTTCCATTCAACGGGAGCGTTGATGCCGATCAACATGTTCGAGACCGACGCCGGGAGGTTCCGAGTTTCGAGGCTGAGGACGAGCTCGCGATCGACCGGGCGGTCGAATTCCCGGCGAAACGGTGCAAGCGATGCTTGGACGTCGGCATTCCGGCGAACCCGCGCGAAGCTCGTCGCGTAGCTGGATGGTTCGGGCTCCGCCAGAACGTGGACGGCGCCGAGCGTGTCGCTCTCCGGTGAATAGACGCCGCTCATGTGGTCGAGCGCTTGAACGCGATTGACCAGCGCAACGCTTCCCGCGCGCGCGAACTCGACGTCGACGACATATCGCTCCGCCGGTCCGATCACGATGCTCGACGCGAACACTTCGCGCTCGAACTTGCCGGCTTCACCCGCAACGACTTTCATGCGGGCGTCGCCAAACGACAGGTTGTAAATCCGCGCCGCCGACGCGTTGCTCAGGTAGAAACGCACGACCGCACCGCGCTTCACGTCGAGTTGGTAGCGGGTGGCTCCATTCACGAGCACCACGTTTCCGAACCGGCCCATCAACGCGTGTGTCGGCGAATCCGCGCCGAACGGCGTCGGTCCCGCGGCGCCGATTAGAAGGTCGGAAAGCATCAACACTTCCTCGCGATTCGCCGGGGCGAAGTACGCCGGATCGGTCGAGCGGACGAGGATATTTCCGTAGAGTCCGAGCGACTGTTGCAGATCCTCGCGAACGTGCGGGTGATACCAGTAGATGCCCGGATCGGGAAAGCGAAGCTTGTACAGAAACGAATCGCCCGGAGCCACCTGCACCTGCGTCAGACCAACCGCGCCGTCCGACGCATTGTCGAGCCGAATGCCGTGCCAGTGCACCGACCCCGGTTGCTCGAGCGCGTTTCGCAACCGAACGTTGAGCGTCGAGCGCTCCTTCACGTCGATGAGCGGACCGGGCACGCTGCCGTTGTACGCGAACATCGTCACGGCCTTCTCAGCGATCGTTGCGGTGACAACGCCAGGCTCGAGCGCGATCGTATCGCCACTCTTCGGGCGGAGAATCGCGCGCGGCTTCGCTGGCGATGCGCCAGGTCGTGGAAGGAACGGCCCGGTGTTTGGCAGCATTCCCGACATTCCGGGCATCGCTGCAAGACGTGGCGACATCGGCGGCATTGACCACTGCCCCGCACCAGCGACCGAATGCATCTCATGCGCGCCAGTCATCGAGCTCGACGATGCTGCATCGCGTGGCGCTCCCGGTGCCGACGGCTGCGTCACATCGCGATGCGCCATCAATCGCGCGCTCGGCGACGTGCCACGTAACACAAGTCGTCCCGTTCGCGTGCGAACTGATGCAGACCGTTCCGCGCTGACGAGAATTCGGAACTGCACGTAGTCGAGTTCGCCGAGATCGATGCGTCCGTTGGTGATCGGTCCGAGCTTGACGGCGCTGTCGAGCGAGAGCGTATACGCCCACGCGACGTAGGTCGTGTACGCGCCCAGCGACTTCGCGTCGGGAAGTCCGCGGACGGTGGCAACGAGGTGCTGGCGCGGCCGACCGTCAACCGTCACGGCGACACCGAACGGCGACTGCGCTGGCAGGAGCGCGACTTCGCCAGAGACGCCGCCGAGGTCGGGCGTAGGATACAACGTCAGACAATTCAGCGCCGACTCCGCGGGTGCGGTCGCGCCTTGGCCGCACGCAAGCAGCAGCGCCGCCAATCCACTCAGAATCATGGACTGCGTCTAGTCACAGCTGCCCAACGAGCGGTCCCCATTCGTCGACGAGCGCACGGTATGCGGCATCATCGTACCGCGATGGCAGAAACCACTTCGCGTATTCCGGCAGAGGAGCGCCTGCCACATGTCGCGCCAGAAGGTCGCCAGCCGCGTGCGCGGCCATGACGCCGCTGCCCGAGAGCGCACCAAGAACGTACGCGCCTTCGAGTGGCAGCGGACCAATGAGCGGACGATTCTCTCGTGTCTTGCAGTAGTAGCCGCCGTCTACGAATCCGGTGGCTCCCGCCGCCACGTACGCCGACAGCCCAGGAATCATCCCTGCGCATCCGCGGAGCACGACGTCGCCATAGTGCTGGCTGAACGTCGGCGGCCAGACATACGGACGCACGTCGGTCTCATACGTCCAGATAAGAAAGAGCTCGTCGCCATGCGCGAGATCGACCGGACGAACATGCACGCCAGCTGGCAGTGGATCGATCAGGCGACGCGTGTGCTCGTCGCGCTCGAGCACGCGACGCTCGGCGTCGCTCCACTCGAGGTGCACGGGATCGAGTCCGATGACGAACGGCGCGTCGCGGCGCACGACGCCTCGATGATCGCGAATCGTCATCTTGCCGTGCAGCTCGTGCAGCACCGGAAAGTCGATGTCCATCATGCGACCGACTTCGGGTAGTGCCGGTCCGGCGGCAACGACAAATCGGTCCGTGCCGATCAGGTCGCCTGATGCGAGCTGCACTTCGCGAACGCGGCCGCCCTCGGACCGTACGCCGCAGACGCGATCGCGCACGAACACGGCGCCATTCGCAATCGCCCGTTTGAGTAGCCATGCGCCGAGCGCGGGAGCGCTCAGCCATCCAGCGCGACGCACGTGGAGCGCGGCGATCGTGTCGCCGGCGAGATACGGGAAGGCATTGTGCACGGCGTCGCCCAACAGGACGTCAGCACCGATCGGTTGATCGGCGAAGCCCTCGGGGGGTGCAGGCTGGTAGGTCGCACTCGAGGTGTGCGTACGCACCGGACCCATGCCGAACGACGACACTTGGTTCGCCGTTTCCGTGATGCGCGCGACCTGAGCTTCGCGCGCCGTCGCGAACAGGTAGCCGCGACGACTCAGCCGAAACGCATTGCCGCTTTCGAGCGCTGATTCTTCGAGGAGATCGATGCTTCGCGACACGAAGCGATGCATCGTGGCATCGGGGCCTGGCCACCAGTTGCGATACGCCTGGGTGCCCTTGTCGCTCGTGAGCGTAAGCGGCTCGCGCTCGTCGACGATGACGACTCGGCCGACCCGTTGCCGCACGGCGAGATGGTACGCGGCGGCAATACCTCCAATTCCCGCACCACAGATGACGACGTCCGCGGTGGATTGCATCAGCGGAGCGCCCGAGTGGCCCGCGGAACGACCTGACTACGGCAGGAGCAAGGCATGCGCACAAATTGGCCCATGCCTCGCGCCGGCGCCATGGCGAATCAGCTCGTGCGCTTGCCCTCGACGCGCCACTCTTGGCGACGCTCGACGATCGTTCCGGCTACGGTGGTGCCATTGAAGCGGAACGTGACTTGAGCCGGACTGCCGGTGACGTTGAGCGACCCTTTCAGCGTGTCACCGGACATCGACAAATGATCGATGATCGCCGGACCGCGATCGTCCGTTACGAATGACGCTTCTAGACAGCCTTCGATGTTCTCGAGTACGAGCATCGCGGGAACCGGCTGGCTGCCGTCGGCTTTTGCGGCAAGAATGCGGAACGTTCCAGTGCGCTCCGGGGCAATGCACGTCGTCGGCGCGAGATGATGCGCGCGCGGAATCGACGGTGAGGGTGATGTTGAGAGACTGATGATCGCAAGCGCAACGAGCGGAGCAGCGACAGACATCCTCGAACCTCCTCAGACAAAGCGAAACTGTAGAACACGTCGTGTGTGAGCGTACGTCCTCTGACACAAAAGAGATTCAAAGAGTTGTAACAACTTCCGCGTGACGCGCGTGGCGCATTCATGGCGTCGCCACGATGCATCACACCAGCGCGTCCCATTGCCCTGACCGAACGCCCGATCACACTCGGCCGCGGGCGGACCGTCCCTCTTTGGCTAGCGCGTGGGTCTTGTGTCGCGCGCCAAATCTCTTCAGACTCGAAGACGAAATGCGCCGCTAAAACCGGCCATGTGTCACCCAAGGCGTTCTCGAGAGGATTTCCAACAATGCGCGCGACGTGGCGTACCCTGTTGCTTCCGGTGGTTCTGAGCGGCTGCGGCGTGTTTCACGCATCGACAGGTCCGTCATCGGGTAATGGCGTTCGTGCAGCACGCGCCATGCTCACGCGGACGATCGATTCGATGGTCACCGCGCCACAGTTTCGCACCGCAAACTGGGGCATCCTCATCGTCGACCCGTTGACGGCCGATACGCTCTACTCGCACAGTGCGCAGCGCCTGTTCATCCCAGCGTCGAACCAGAAGCTCGTCAGCAGTTCGGTGATGCTGGAGCAACTCGGACCGAACTATCGTTTTCGCACGGTGATTGCGACACGCGGTGCCGTCGCCGAGCAAACGCTCAACGGCGATCTCGCGGTAATCGGACGAGGCGATCCGACGGCGAGCGATCATATGAAGGGCGACGCGATGATACCGATGCGTCAGATCGCCGACTCCATCTGGCGACGCGGTATTCGGCATATCACCGGGCGCGTTGTCGCCGTCGGCAACGCGTTTCCAGGTCCGGTCGCCGGCGCGGGTTGGCCGTGGGATGGCCTCAACGGCGCATCGTTCGCCGGCGTCGATGAGCTGCTGTTCAATGAAGGGCTTGCAACGGTTCACGTGAAATCAGGCGCCAAGGCTGGTGACCCGGCGACGATCGAGACGAAGCCCGCTCGCACCTATCCGTCGATCAAGAACATGGTGATCACCGTCGTTCGCGATTCCGCTCCCACCACGAATCGCAGCGGGCGCGCCGGCGGTCCTCGTCTTTCGGCGTCGTTGGATACCGTGACGTCCGACGTGGTCGTTCGCGGACAGATCGCCATCGGCGATTCCGCGAATCTCACGATCACACAACACGATCCCGACGAGGCGTACGTCGCTGCACTCACGGAAGCGCTGCGCGATCGAGGTATTGCCGTCGACAATCAGGCTTTTCCCCGAACGAAGGCGCGCGGTGACTCGCTGTTCACGATCGTATCCGTGCCGCTCAGCGACATCATGCCCGCGGTCATGAAGCCGTCACAGAACCAAATCGCCGAAGTATTTCTCCGCACTCTTGGACTGGAGCGCACAGGCGTCGGCACGGCCGATAGCGGACGCAAGGTCGTCGAACGACAGTTTTCCGACTGGAAGATTCCCGCCGACGGATTCGTCGTGCGCGATGGGAGCGGGCTGTCGCGAAACGACCTGATCTCGCCCGAGACCGTCGTCGCAATTCTCGACGTGATGCGCAAATCGCCGAACTTCAATCTGTTCTACGAATCGCTTCCCATCGCCGGCGTCGACGGAACCATTCGCTCGCGCATGAAGGGAACTGCGGCCGAAGGCAACGTGCACGCAAAGACCGGCACGCTGTCGATGGTGCGATCGCTCTCCGGCTATGTGCGCACGGCCGACGGACGTCTGCTCGAATTCAGCACCCTGTGCAACAACTGGACAGTCGCACAAGCAGACGTCGACCGCGTCGCTGACGCGATCGCCGTCTCGCTCGCCAACCTACGGCTGCGGTGAAGTGCCGCGCGCCTTGGCGAGCTGCTCGAAGGTGAGATTGCCAATCGGATAGCTCCGCCAGTCGCCGTAGTCGAAGTGCCACCACTCGGCCTCGAATACGTTGAAGCCCTGCGCCTCCATGGCGTGACGCAAGAGGTCGCGCGACCAGCGTTGCAACGACGTTCCGCCCGGATAGAGCGGATATGATCGATCCGTCATCTCATCGTAGCCGCCGGTCATGCGGATTGGCGTGCCCGTCTTGAGATCGTAGAGCGTGAGATCGACGGCTGATCCGCGGTTGTGCCGCGACCCCTGCGACGGGTCGGCGACAAAGACGTGCTTGTCGGCCGGCGTGCCGTCCCAGAACATCTTCGTCACGTACCACGGGCGATATGCATCGTGGATGAGCAAACCATATCCGAGTCTGCGCAGTTCGCCCGAGGCCCGCGCGACGGCTTCCGCGGCCGGACGTTGCATGAACGCGTGTGCCGACGTGTAGAAGGGCGTGCCCATGAAGTTGTTCGACGTCGCGTAGCGAATGTCGTACTTGATCGTGGAATCGAGCCCGCGCAGTTCCACGAGGTCCGGCTTTTTCAGATCCGGCGATTCGCGCGGCGGGCTGGCGGCCAGCGCCTCTTTTCGCAGTTCTGCCGGCGGACGAACTGGCGTTATCCGAAAGTTCACCTTGTCGTTGTCCGCCGGTAGCACTCGACGCTTGAACGGCACAGTCGCGACGGTTGCCAGCGTCGCCTTTCCATCCGGCCCTCGTCGAAACGCGATCTCCTGACCGTCGTACAATCCCGACGCGGGAAAACGGTAGACATCCTTCGTCACTCGCTCGAGCGGATACTCGAAGAACCACTCGATGAGCGCGTTCAGCTTGCCGTCCTTCTCGCGGATGTACAGGACGTTGTGATCCCAGCCGTACTCGCCGATGAGCGACGCGAATTCATTCGCGGCAGCCTTTGGTTTCGTATCCGCCATGCGCACGATGGCGCCGTCTGGGGTTGGTTTCCGCGTGAGCGTATCGCGGCCGGCGACAATTCGCGCGCCGTCGAGCGCGCGAACGCGTTCGCCGAACGCAAGCGCGTCATCAACCATCAGCAAGCCGGTTGGCGCAGGACCGTTGGCGACCGTACGGCGAAGCTCGCCCCGTGAGCCACCCAGCGCCGGCGTGAGATACAGGCGTCCTTCGTACTCCTCCAGGTCGATCGTGTTACGAGTATTCTCATAGCGCCCCATCAGCTCGAGCGCACGACCCTTTGGCAGATCGGCCGTCGTGTCGAGGGACGCAACCTCGCGGCCCTGTCGCGCTTCGAGCATGAGGGTCAGCGCCGTCTGCGCGATGTGATCGGCCACGGCATTCGCACCGTCCAGCGTCGCGGTCACCACCACTCCGAGCGAATCATCCGGCAGAGCCAGCAACGTTGTCGCGAATCCATAGATCGCGCCGTCGTGGCCAATCGTGCGATGCCCGTTCAATCGGCCGATGTTGAACCCAATCCCGAAGCCGCTGGTAGCGCCCGGCGCGGCAAATTGCGGCGTCCACATGGTATCGATCGAGGCCGCCGCGAGAATTCGCTGACCGTTCGACGTGGCACCGCGAGCAAAGAGCACCTGTAGAAAGCGCCCGAGATCGAGCACCGTGCTGTACATGCTGCCGCACGGCCCCATGCCGAGTTGAAAGGTCGGCGCGGGAAAGCGCCGGCCGTCGATGGTGAACATGCTCGCCTTCGCCAGCTTGGCCTGGAGTTCCGGAAGTGGCTCGAACGCACTGTGGTCGAGGCCCATCGGTTGAAGCACAGAGCGACGCAAATAGGGATAGAACGACTCGCCCTGCGTGCGCTCGAGCACATAGCCCAACACAGCGATGCCCGCGTTCGAATATTTGGCGTGCGTTCCCGGCTTGTACACGAGCGACGTACGATTGAGGCTTGCTACCGTCGCGGCCAACGTCGGTGACGTGTCGTCGAAGTAATTCCCAACCGGCGGCTCGCGCGTCAGCCCTGCGCGATGCGACGTCAGTTCCCTGAGTGTGATCTCGCCACCAAATGGATTCGTCGGCTTGAATTCTGGGAGATAACGTTGAACGGGCACGTCGAGGTTGAGCTTTCCCTGCTCCACCAGTCGCATGATGCCGATGTCGGTGAACAGCTTCGATACCGACCCCACGCGATACACCGTGCTCGACGTTGCGCGCGCGCCGGCCGCCGAATCCGCGAATCCAAAACCGCTCGACCACACCACGCGTTGGCCGTCGACAATCGCAATCGAAATTGCGGGAATCCCTTTCTGCGCGCGTTCGTGTTCGACGAGAGTCGCGAGGGACCTCGCCACAGACACGACGCGGCCAGTGGCTGCGACGGAGTCCTGTGCTTGAGCGACAATCGGCAGCGCGACCAACGTAGTGATCGCGGAGATGGATCTAATCTTCATGGTACCTCGTCGAAACTTTGAATGATCTGTCGTCCGCTCGGCTTACCTGACATCGCGCCCCGGACACAGAGGATCGTCTGGAACCCTGCGGCTACTGCAGCGTCGAGTTCTTCTTTCACATCAGAGATGAACAGCAAGCGGCCGGGGGGCTGATCCAGCGCCGATGCGATTCGCGCGTAGCTCGTCGCCGCGCGTTTCGGTCCCACGGCGGTGTCGAAGTATCGGTCGAGATAAGGCGTGAGGTCGCCCGCCACACTGTGCGCGAAGAGCAGTTGCTGCGCGAGAACACTGCCCGATGAGTAGATCGCGATGGTCAATCCGGCATCGTGCCAACGGGTCAGCGCTCTCGGAACATCGTCGTACACCTCACCCCGCAGCGCGCCGCCGAGGAACCCGGCTTCCCAGATCTTCCCCTGAATCGCTTTCAGCGCTGTGGATTTTCGATCGCGCTCCATGAGCCACGCGAGGTAGCCGGTGATGTCGGCAGCGAGCGCCGACGTCGCTTCGGGCCACTCGGGAACAGGCTCGCCACGCAGCACGTCCTCCGCCCATTCGACGCGCAGCATTCGCTCAGTCTCCGCGAACTCGGCGGTGCCAAGATTGGCCGCGACGTATTGATCGAGACGTTCGCGCGCATACGGAAAGAGCACGTCGTACACAAACGACACGGGCGTCGTCGTTCCCTCGACATCGAGAACGACGCCCGAGACGTTGCGAGCTCTCAGTGTGTCGGTCACACCGTTACGGCCGGCGCGATACGAGCGGGCGGCAAATACGCGGGGCCAAAACAGAGCGGCTGGAACTGGCTGTCGACGCCACTTTGCGTGTAGTGCGGCGTCCATCCTGACATGTCCTGAAAGAGCCGAATCGCTCGGATGCGTCGCTCGCCGCAGAGATCGAACCAATGGTGTGTTCCGCGCGGCACCCGAATGAGATCGCCGGCAGTCACTTCGATGACGAATACCGGTCCGTCAGTCGGATGGATGTGAAAGAGCCCACGCCCATCGACGATCAATCGAACTTCGTCTTCGTCGTGCCAATGCTCGCTGCTGAACTTCTTGAGCATCCCATCGAGACCGGGGGTCACGGGCGTAACGTCGATGACGTCGGCCGTGACGTACCCGCCCCGCGCCTTGAGGTCATTGATCTTTCCGGCGTACGCTTCGAGCAACGCGTCATTCGAGGAGGCCGCCGACTCGATCGGGAGGGCGCCGAGTCGCTCATACTCGATGCCGCGCGCAGCGAGGTATGCCGTGACTTCGCTGTCGTCGGTGAGCGTGCGATTCTCGTCAGGAATTTTCAAGAGCGCCATGATGCACCTCCGTTGCGTTTGCGTTGAAGCCGGCCCCTCGCCCAATCGCCTCGAATAGGAACTCTAGTATCTCCACATGGCGCTCCGCCTCAGCGAGCGTTGCGCCCCAGGTATACAGTCCGTGCTTGCGCAGCAGGATCGCGTGCGCGTCGGGTTCACGATCGAGGGCCGCGCCAACTGCGATTGCCAGGCGCCGCATGTCCTGATCGTTGTCGACGATCGGAATCCACTCGCGGTGCTCGTGCGTGCGGACGCCACCAAGACCCTTGAGCATCTCGAAGCCCTCGATGGACAAGCCTCGCTGATGGCGCGGAGCCCCAGAGAGGATCGTACCCCACACCGAATGGGTGTGCAACACGGCTCCGGCGCCGAAACGCTGCACGATCGCGAGATGAAGCAAGGTCTCGGCGGACGGCTGCGCGCGACTCCGCCCGACAACCGTTCCCTGCTCGTCGACCTGCACGATGTCGTGTGAACCGAGCACACCCTTGTGGACCGAGCTCGCAGTGATCGCGAGGCGCAGCGGCGCGCGCGACGTGACCGCGCTGAAGTTGCCGCTCGTTCCCAGCACCCAGCCGCGCGCATAGAATCGCTGCCCGATCGCCGCCAACTCGCGTGCAAGCGTCTCGTACGAACGCGTCGGCATCAGCGCTCCTCCCCACACTCCGGAAACACTCGAAGAGAATCCATCGCGACCTCAGCGAAATTGGCGCGTGCGGTCTGCCCCAGCAAGGGAGTCACGGCCGAGTCAGGTCGTGCAAAGAGATACAACCAGTGCCGGCGGATCGGACGAATTGCCTGACCAAGGTGCGCTTCTTGTTACTCGCCCCCCGCGACTTTCTCTCTCTCGCCGGGCGTTGCTGCTCGAATCGAGCCGAGATCAACCGGAGATATCATGAAACGCTATTCAGCCTCGCTCGTTGGATCGGCGATCGCGGCCGTTGGATTTGCAGTATTTGTGTCCGCCTGCGACGACAAGCCAACGGGCAACGTCGTCATTCCCATCAGCGTTCCCGGCTTCGCCATCACGCCGCTCGTCGCCGATGTCGCAACGTTCGGCGCGACGACGATCGACCCCAACCTCGTCAATCCCTGGGGTCTCGCGTTTGGCAGCACGGGGAACTTGTGGGTTGCGAACAACGGCACCGGTACCTCGACGGTGTATGACGCGAACGGCAACAAGCAGCAGCTCACGGTGAATATTCCTGGCCCCGCCGCGGCGACCGGTGGAAAGCCAACGGGAATCGCCGCGAACTCCACAGGCGATTTCGCGATCGCGACTTCGGGTGCAGCACTGTTCATCTTCGCGGGCGAGGACGGCATCATTTCCGCCTGGAATGCGGCGGCGGCCGACGCCAAGGTCGTTGCGAGCCGCACCGCGGAGAATGCTGTGTTCAAGAGCCTGGCGATCGCGTCGAACGCCGGCGCGAACTTTCTGTACGCCGCCGACTTCCACAACGCGCATGTGGACGTGTTCGACAAGAACTTCGCATTTGTGAAGTCGTTTACCGATCCCAATATTCCGGCCGGCTTCGCGCCGTTCGGTATCGCGAACATCGGCGGCAGGTTGTACGTGTCGTTCGCCAAGCAGCTCGCTCCTGACAACGATGACGACCTTGCCGGCGCGGGCAACGGCTTCATCGACGTCTTCAACCCGGACGGCACGGTCGCGAGTCGTTTCGTCTCCAACGGCAATCTGAACTCGCCGTGGGCGATGGTGATCGCACCCTCGGGCTTTGGTCCCTTCGCGGGCGCACTACTCGTCGGCAACTTCGGCGACGGCCGTATAGGCGCGTACGACACCAACAATGGCTCGTTCCTCGGCTATATCAACGATCTGAACGCCATTCCGCTCGTGATCGACGGTCTCTGGGGTCTGACGTTTGGTCCCGCCGCCGGCTCGACGACGTTGTACTTCGCCTCGGGACCGAACGACGAAGCGCACGGACTGGTCGGCACCATCAAGCCACGCTGAGGAGGTTCACGTGACCGATAGACACATCGATCGCCTGCCTGACGACGCGCGCGTTGGCGAACGATCGGAAGGACGTTTCGATATCCAGCGTGACCGAACGGCGCGCGAGGTCGATCTCCGTCCGGGGCACGGGCGATTCTTTGGCCGCGGGCCAAAGAACTATCGGCGCTCGGATGAACGGATCCGCGAGGACATCTGTGATCGCCTCATCGCCCATCCCGACGTGGACGCGTCAGATCTCGAAGTGCATGTCGACGGTGCTATCGTCACGATGATTGGGACGGTTGAAAGCCGCCACGAAAAGCGCATTGCCGAGTTGATTGCCGACGACACGCTCGGGGTCGACGACGTCGACAATCAACTCAAGGTTCGCCACGGGTTCTGGGCGAGCGTCACCGGTGAACGCGCCGCCGAACGACAGCTCCACCGAGAGCCGGAACACGACTAGCCGTCGAGGCGATTCCTGATGCTCTCGGCAATCAGCGGCGCGATCGTGACGACTCTGGCAAGGGCACATCGCTGATCAGGATTGCCGATCGAATTGGTGACGTACACGTGGGCGACGCCTGCGGCGCGCAGGCGTTCGCAGGCGTCGCCCACGAATAGACCATGCGTTGCCGCGACGACGAACTCGCCGCGCGCACCGGCGTCGCGAAGCGCGTGTGCACTCTCGGCGATCGTCCCGCCTGTCGAGATCATGTCGTCGATGATCAGACACGGACGGTCTCGCACGTCGCCAACGACGTGTGTCACCGTCGTTTCGTGCCCGCTGCCCCGATGCTTGTTCAGAACAACGAGCGACAAGTCGAGTTGCCGCGCATACTCGGTGGCCGATTGCACACGTCCAGAATCGGGCGACACGACGACCGTGTCTGGGAGCAACCGATCGCGTAGCGCATTGCAAAGCGCCGGAACAGCTGTGAGATGATCGACAGGGATGCGAAAGAACCCCTCGATTTGCGGCGCGTGCACGTCGACCAACATCACGTGACCAATGCCAGCACGCTGCATCAGATCGGCGACGAGACTCGCGGTGATCGCCGTGCCTTGTAAATCGCGACGATCGGAACGTGCGTAGCCAAAGTACGGTACGATCGCGGTGACGCGCTGCGCTGACGCTCGACGACAGGCGTCGGCGAAAATCAGTAGTTCGACGAGACTGTCATTCACCGGCGGCGAAGTCGACAGCAGAACGAAGACCTCGAGTCCGCGCACCGTTTCGTCGAGCACGACAGTCGTCTCCCCATCCGGGAAACGCTCGACTCGCCGATTGCCGACGCGAACTCCCAATTCGCTGGCTACCGCTGCCGTCAGCGTTCCGCTCCCCGAACCACCGAACAGCACCATTCCATCCATGCCTATTCGCGGGGCATAGGCCGTGCTACCCCGGGTCATCGCGCTGCGGCGGAGTCGACGCAGTCGGATCGGAGGGAGACGGGATGCGCACACGCTTTCACGATCGGCGATCGGCGGGACAGGCGTTGGCGTTGCGGCTCGGTTCGTACGCCCAACGGTCGGATGTTGTCGTCCTCGCGCTGCCACGCGGCGGAGTTCCGGTTGCCGCAGAAGTCGCCGCGGCGCTCGGCGCTCCACTCGACGTGTTCGTCGTGCGCAAGCTCGGCGTTCCGGGACAGGAGGAGCTCGCAATGGGCGCGTTGGCCAGCGGCGGTGTTCGCGTGCTCGATGAAGCGATCATTCGCGCAACCGGAGTGACTCCCTCTGACATTGATCGCGTGTCGGCACTGGAGTCGGCTGAGCTCGAGCGCCGCGAACATCAGTATCGCGATGACCGGCCAGCACCAGATGTCGCCGGCAAGACCGTCATCCTCATCGATGACGGCCTCGCTACCGGATCATCGATGCGCGCCGCGGTGATGGCGCTCCGCGCGCAAAAGCCAGCGACCATCGTCGTCGCCGTACCGGTTGCATCGCCGGATACATGCGCCGCGTTCCGTGCGATCGCCGACGAGATCGTGTGCGTCGAAACGCCAGAACCCTTTCAGTCGGTGGGGCTCTGGTACGAAGACTTCGAGCAGACGAGCGATGAAGAGGTTCACGATCTCCTCATGCACCCGCCGAGGAACCATGCCGCGTGACAATTCTCAGACGATGTCGATTGCCGTCGACGGAACCTCGCTCGAGGGAAATCTCGACGTTCCGCCAAACGCGATCGGCGTCATCCTCTTTGCGCACGGCAGTGGGAGCAGCCGCTTCAGCCCACGAAATCGCTTCGTCGCTCGCGTGCTCAACGAGGGCCGCTTCGCCACGCTGCTGCTCGATCTGTTGTCTCCCGGAGAGGAACAGACCGATGCCGTCACGGCCGAGCATCGTTTCAACATCCCGCTCCTCGCCGATCGACTGGTTGCCGCGATCGACTGGCTTCAGCAGGAGCCCTCGACGTCGGAATTGTTTGTTGGCCTGTTCGGAGCCAGTACGGGCGGGGCGGCAGCGCTCGTTGCCGGCGCACAACGTTCTCGTCGCGTCGCTGCGATCGTGAGCCGCGGCGGCCGGCCGGACCTCGCAGCCGACTCTCTGCCAATCGTCAAAGCACCGACGCTGCTGATCGTCGGCGGAAACGATGACATCGTGCTGGCGCTCAATCGACGCGCGCGAGATGAGATGAAGGCCCCTACGCGCCTCGAGGTCGTGCCGGGGGCGACGCACCTGTTCGAAGAGCCTGGAGCACTAGAGCAGGTTGCTGATTTGGCGCGTGATTGGTTTACAGCGCATTTCGGCATGCTGCGCGCGACCCACGCGCGCGGCAACGGATCATAGGGTCGCGACCCTCAATACCGTTGCTCCGCGAACGGCCGCCGCGCTTCGGAGTTTTCGCAGTGCCTCGTTCGCTCGTGCCAACGGAAGCTCTTCGACCGTCGGACGCAGTCCAATCGCGACGGCAGCGGCGAGTGTCTCGCGCACATCGTCGCGCGTAACGTTGGCTGCGCTCTTGATGTCTCGCTCCATCCAGAGATCGCGCGCGTAGTCGAGCTGCAGGAGCCGATCCTGATCGGCCGACGCCTTTCGAATGGCATTGATCACGAGCCGCCCACCCGGCATCACATGCCGCAGCACGTCGACAATCGGCTTCCACGCGGGCGTCGTATCAATGACGGCACCGATCGGGGACGGCGGCGTCTCGCCGAAGTCGCCGGCCCACTTCGCGCCCAGACTCAGCGCGAAGTCGCGCTCCTCAGTGTTGCGAGCGAACACGTAGACCGCAGACGATGGATACCGGTGACGCGCGAGCTGCAGCACCAGATGACCGGACGCACCGAAGCCAGCAAGGCCAAGAGGATCGCCGTCGCGAAGTTCGGTGAGGCGCAGCGACCGCCATCCGATCGCACCCGCACAGAGCAGCGGGGCCGTTTCGACGTCGCCGATTTCCGGTGGGAGCGCGAACGCGAACGCCGCGGGAACCGTCACCGCGTCAGCGTATCCGCCTGCGGCTCCACATCCGTTCGAGACAAAGCGCGGACACAGGTTCTCCTGACCCGCACGACACCAACGACATTCCCCGCACGCCCAGTGGATCCACGCTGCGCCAACGCGGTCGCCAATTCGGTGATTGCCACTGTCGTCGCCTACGGCCGCGACGCGCCCGACGATCTGATGGCCGGGAATCACGGGATACGCTGGCGCCGTGATCCGTCCTTCCACGATATCCAGGTCCGTGCGGCACACGCCGCACACGGTCACGTAGATGAGGAGCTCGTCGCGGCCAGGCACAGGCGACGGCACATCGGACAACTCTAATGGGGCTGCGTCGGCAGTCACCGCCGCCGGGTGACGCAGAAGCATTGCGCGCACGGAGCGATCAGGCCTCTCGCGGCAGATGGATCGTGAACGTCGTTCCGTTCTGCGCCGACGAATCGACCTCGATCGTACCGCCATGCGCGTTTGCAATCGCCTTGGCGATCTGCAGCCCGAGCCCGAGATGATTGGGGTCGTGAGTCTTTGAGCTGCGAGGATTGACGCGGGCAAGCGGGTCGAACAGCTGGACGATTCTGTCCTCGGGGATACTCGGCCCCTCATTGTGGACGGCAATCGCCACTTCGTTGTCTTCCCCGCGTGCCGTGACGGCGATCGGCGCACTCTCCTCGCCGTGATGAACCGCATTTCCAATCAGGTTCGACAGCGCCTGACTGATCCGCTTCGGGTCCCACACCCCGGCGAGTGATCCCGTCGTCTCGACCTCGACTTTGCGCGTCGGGTGCGACGCCCTCACTTCGTCGGCCGTCTCGTGAACCACCTTCTCGAGGTCACACTCCGTCCGCTCGATCGGAATTCCCTTGTCCAACCGGCTGCGCGTGAAGTCGAGGAGGTCACCCACCATCTGATTCATGCGCTTACCACTGCGCTCGATGCGCGCGACCATCGTTCGGTTGCCTTCCTTGACTTCTTCCGACTCCAGCAGGAATTGCGCAGACATGATGATCGCCGACAGCGGCGTCTTGAGGTCATGCCCCAGAATTCCGAGGAACGTCTCCTTGGCGTGATCGAGCTCCTTGATGTATTGCGACACTGACGCCATGAGCGTCTGGTCAATCGCCTCGTCGAACCGATTCAGGTCGTCGAAGTCGGTGAGACTCACGTCGGTCGCCGACACACGCCATTGCCTCAGAACCGTGGACCGCAGCACACGAAACTCCGACAGCATTTGCTTCAGCGAAAATCCGTACGCGGCGCGCCCCGCCCCGTGTTCCTCCGCCGCCGCCTCCGCGCCTGGTGCTGAGGCGTCGTCTAGTCCCTTGTTTCGCGCGTCCTGTTCGCGCTCGGGCTTCGACGTCTCGAGGTCTTCGGCGATAGCGCGGAGCATGGCGTCGGCGTGATCGCGAATCGACCCGTCGAACTCGGCGCCGGCTGGCGCGCGCGAGCGGGCGTACTCCTCCCACTCACCGAGGATTTCTTCGATGTGCGTTTTGATGAACGAAGACAGTCTCACCGTACCCATCCACAATCACGCCGTCAGGGACATACAGATTCCTATGCATACCGACGACCATCGCCGATGCCTCGCCAGGCGACCTGGTCGCCTGCGGATCTCGACAAAACGCACACAACCCCGCAAGCCAGAGGCTTGCGGGGTTGTGTTTTGCCTCCACTTCGACGGACGCGAGGGTCCGAGCGAAGCTTACGGCGTCTGCGAGAAATCGAACGCGGCGGTGAGGTTAGCGGCCTTGGCGTCGCGGCTATTGAGCGGAGTGAGCTTCCAACGCGTCTCGATGAACGACAGGATCGAGACGGTCTCGTACTGCGTGTGATCAACGTAGCTCTTTTTTGCGTACGGCGAAATGATCACTCCAGGAACTCGCGCGCCCGGACCCCAGCGATCGATGACGGGCGGCGCGACGTGATCCCAGAAACCGCCGTGCTCGTCGTAGGTGATGATGATCGCGGCGTCCTTCCAGTTCGGACCGTTGCGCACGGCATTGATCAACTGAATGACGTGATTTTCGCCCGTCATCAGGTCTGTATACCCCGGATGTTCGTTATTCGCTCCAATCGGCTTCACGAACGACACGGCCGGCAGCGTTCCCGCCTGTGCGGCGGCGATGAAGTCCGTTTCATCCTTCAGATGCTCGGCCTTTGCCGCGGTTCCGTCGGCATACTTGGCAAAGTAGGCAAACGGCTGATGATGAAACTGGAATAGCGGATCCGGGCGCCCGGCGAGCGCATCGTTCCAACCGCCTGAGTACCAGGCCCACGTTTGGCCAGCGTCGGTTAGACGGTCGCCAATCGTCGGGTTCGTCTGGTTGGGCACGAGCGTGTTCGCGGCCGCGGTGGCCGGATGCGGCTGATTGACGGAGTACGACGTGTTGACGGCAAAACCATCTGGCGTCACCGCGCCGTCGGTCAGAAGCGCGCCGCTGGCATCGAGAATTGCCGTGATGTTCGCAGGCGCGCCGGGGAACGTTGGCGCCGCCGCGGCAATGAGGAACTGGTGATTGAGGAACGATCCGCCGAATGCAGTATGGAAGAAGCGGTCGGCGAGCGTGTACTTGGCGGCCTCGATCGCGAGGGGCAGCGTGGCCGTGTGGTAGTACCCCATGCTCAGGCCCTGCGCATCGCTCACCTGCGCGAACTTGTCCATCTTGCCGCCATCGATCTGCATCTGCTCCTGATAATACCGGTGCACGAGATCGCGCGTCGCCACCGTGGGCGGAACGTACTGGTCGATATTGAATGGGCCGTTCGCCACCGACGTGGGAATCGGCGATCCATTTACCTCTGGCAGTGATGCGTAGGCGCTTCCAGTGGCGCTGATCTGGGTCTTGGTCGTCGCCGTCGCATTCGACAGGCCGTCGGCGCCCGGGAACTCGCCGAACATGTTGTCGAAGCTGTGGTTCTCGAGATAGATGACGACCACGTGATTGATCTTCGTGATGTCACCGGCCTTCGGCGACGTCGTGCTGTCGGAGCAGGACGTTGCCGCTATGATGAGTGCAGCCGCTGAGCCAAGCCCGGCGGAAGTGCGAAATGACCACGGACAGCGCATGTCGGTTGACCTCTGAGCGCGGGATGTTGTGAGGATTGTCGAATCTCACTCACGCAATCCGGAATCATGCGACGGCCGCGTCACGGATGAGCAACACGCGCATATTGACTCGGTGTGACGACAACCGTGTCGGTGAGCGCGCCGAGGAATGCGACGAGGTCGCGCTTCTCCTGATCCGTCAGATGTAGCGGATCGCGCGACAGCGTCTGCGGCGGCACTCGCTGATCGATTCCAATCCCAGCGCCGCCGCCAGCATCGTAGAACGCGACAACGTCCTCCAGCGATTTGTACGCGCCGTTGTGCATGTACGGCGCAGTCAAAGCGACGTTGCGCAACGACGGCACCCGAAACGCATGTCGGTGCAGCGTTTCTCCGTCCACGCCCGCACGACCCGGGTCTCCATCGATCGTTCCACGATGCAGCGTGGCCGTCGACGGCACACCGATGATCTCGAGTTCCGACCGCGTGAATTCCGGCGGACGATTCCCGTCGAACAGCGGCGCGAAGTGACAGGTACCGCAGCGCGCCTTGCCCATGAACAGCGTGAAGCCGTGTCGCTCGCCGGCGGTGAGCGCGTTCGTGTCGCCGCGCACCGCAAGATCGAAGCGCGAGTTCATCGCTACGAGCGATCGAAGGTACGCGGCGATCGCTAGGCGAAGCGATCGCTCGTCCATGCCGACACGCGCGGCCGCGCGCTCCGACGAACTCTCCATCTCGGCGACGCTGGCCAGCACCACCCGAACCTGATCTTCGAGCGTACCCGCTCGCTCGTCTGCGAAGAGCGCTGGTTCGAGCGCGGCGTTCAAGAGCGTTGGCGTATTGCGCAACGGAACTGCAGTCGCGGACAGCGCGACGGGTCGAGTGCGACCGTCGGCGAACGCGCGCGACGGATCGTGACAGGTGCTGCAAGCCCGCGTGCCCGGACCTGAGAGTCGCGGATCGGAAAACAACGCGCGCCCGCGAGCGACGAGCTCCGGCGTCGGCGCCGACGCGAACTCCGGAGCGAGCGCCCACACATCGAATGCGTTTGCCTCGAAGGGCGTCGCCGCTGTAGCACGCCATAGGCGCCGTGACGCAGGCGCAGCACGATCTATCGAAACACGCACATCACGAACGCGCTCGGCGGCCGGACGAACATACGCCGCGACGAATGTCAGGCGATTGAAGTCGTCGAAGCCGCGTGCGCTTCGAAGGAAACTGGCTGCCGAATCCAGGCCGCGTCCGAGAGCTGCGACCTGGTCCCTTCCCCGAGTCAACGAATCGGTCGCCGCACGGATCCCGTCGATTGCGGCGGCACTCTCAGCGAGCGCCGACTCCGGAAGTCCGTCGCCACCCGCAACGCCAATCGTAGAGACGCGAGCGAGTTCCAACCGCGCTGCGTCTAGCACGGTGGAATCGGCGACGTCGAGAAATCGCGTCGCCGCACGAAGCCCCGCGACGGTTTTTCGCATTCGCGCTACGGCAACGCGTGCGGGTGATGTCGCCACCGATGCGTCGGAATGCATCACGTCGTACAGCTCTTGAAATGCACCGGCCGCTCCGAGCGGACGCGGCGCATCATCTGCCTCGCCCTCCTCCGCCGGACCGTTGAGCTGCCCCGCCACAGTTGGCGAATAGAGAGCGAGCAACGATTCGGCGTGCTTGTACCTCAGCCGAGCCGCGAGGAACGAGCGATCGATCTCAGCGCGCTCGCCACGCGCCAGCGTCGTATCGAGTTTGCCGAGGCTGGCCGAGAGCGCGTCGAGATCGCGCTCGAACACACGTCTCGCGGCGGTGGCTCGAGGGGTTGGACGAGCTTCGGCAACTCGCGGACGAAAGAGCGTCGGACGCAGCAGGCGCGACGCAACGGCGGATGTGGCGACTCCAATCGCGATCCAACACACGCTCACGATTGCCGGAGTCAGACCACGACGGCGCAATGGCATCATCGCATGATGCCGGTTGCGCTCGTTCAAAGAAATTCGATCGCGTAACGATCAGGTAAGGACCGACGGCCGCCTTGGCGGCTCAGACCGTCTTGCGCTCCAATCCGACCTTTTCTCGAAGCCAGTTCGAGAGCCGACGCCGAAACGTGTTGTTGCGCTCGTGCGGGCGCGGGTAGAACGACCGCTCGCGAACCTCGTCGATGTTCGCAACGGGGATGTCGCTAGACGGACCGCTATGTCGGCGAACGCGATGATCACGCGTCGAGTCGGTCGAAACCTGTTCGATCGTACCGTCGGGTTTGACCCGATGCGCGTGCGGTCCGGCCGATCCCCCGTCTTGGGTCATTCTCACGCAGCAAAAGGTAGAAGTCTCGGCCTTCCCCGCTCACACCGACGAGGAGAAGCCCGGCATGGAATGTCCATCGAATATCGATGGGCGCAAGAGCGCTCGGGCCCGGTGCCGGGATGCCATCGAAATTGCATGACGACACGTGTTCAACCCGCGGAGTACACCATGAGCGCACCCCACAACGAACGTCTCCAAAATGACAGCCGAGACATCGCTCGGGTCACACAAGAGGTCGCTAGCCGGTTACGTGGAAGTGGCGTCGACGTTTACGACGACGACTCGCCGGAGGATCTCGTGCGTCTGCTCAACGCCGTCGAGGCCTTCGAACGCGCCGTCCAGCGCCACGGCGGGGATCTGATGGTCGACGAGCCCCCGGCCGACGAGATCGGAGAGCCCGACAACCCGGCATTCGTCATTCCCTCTCGTGCGGCCGACGAAAGCGCCAGCCACTACATCAAGCGCCTCGACGGCGCCACGTCGGCCATTCGCGAGCACAAACCGGGGCGTTGACCTGGTCCGTGCTCGTGACGCGGCTCACGGACAGGTCAGTTGGACTGACTGTCGGCGAATCGCCGGCTCGGCAGGTTCGTTCGGCCGGCGTGGCGGAGTAACGGTCTCGATGATCGCGAATGACTGGAGCGCCACGCCCGTGCGCTCCTTGTAATCACGACACAACACACGCCCAATGCCCTGAAACGGGAATCCGGCATTTCGTGTGTGAAAGTTCAGTTTGTACCACCGCGACATTCTCCATCCTGGGCCCGTCGGCACGACACCCGGTCGAGTTGCGGCGAGCACGTCGACCGAATCGCCCTTCACCGTGACGCCCGGTGAATGCCACACGGGGATCGAATCGTGGTCGGTGAACAGGTTGGTCGACTGGTTGAGCGTCAACAGATGCCGCTCCTCCGCCAACTTGCTCGATCCCGGCAAGTAGCCCGAGAACGGACCGGAGTTCAGGAACGCCCACGAGTGAACGGCGAGAAAGCCAAACGCCGCAATCTTGAGCGGACCATAGAACTTCTCTAAACCGAACGCCGGGGTCGGCGTTGCCGCCACAAGAGGCGGCGCCACGAAGCGCACGCGCTTCCAGCGAGCCGCAACCCAATCCAGCCATTCTGGCTGAATGAGAATGAACGCCGCCGCCGTCGTCGCCTCTGTAAAGACGCCAACCCGCATCGTGATCAGAATCCCGATCTGCACCGCAGTGCCGGCCGCGACTGCCACTCCTCGACAGAACGAGACGAAGAACGGGGAGAACGCCAGCGGCGCAAACGCCAACTCGAGCGTCACCGTGACCACGGCAAAAAAGCGACAGATGTCCGGATACTCGAGCAGCAGTGCGCCGGGCGGCCGCAGGAAGCCAGTGAGTTGTAATCCGTCGAAAATCGGATTGCCCGAGTACCAGCCGTTCAGCGCCTTCATCGAACCCGTCAGGAAATACAGCAGCGCGATGTGAACGCTGAGAAAGCGAACGCCGAGCGCCGGCACGGGACTGACCTTCTTGCGACCGATCGCGACGTCGACGCTGAATGCTCGCCCGAGGTCCGTGAACATCGACAAGAAGAGCAGATTTAGTACGAGTTCGTCTCCCCCGTCGGCGATGAAGTGATCGCGGCGGAGAATCGACATCATGAAAATCCACGATGCCGCGGTTGCGACACGCGTGTGATATCCAAATGTGAAGCACGCAACCGCGAGTACACCCGCCGCGTACACCGCACCGACCGACCACGGATCGCCAACGAGACTGAACAGGCCCGGACGCAGGATGTCGGCGGCGCGAGGCAGAATGCCGTCGTCGGACAGAAACGCCGTGACGTCGACGGACAGTCCGGCGAGGTAGTGCAGGACCGTCAGTCCGAGAGCGATTCGGAAAATCGCACCCGGTCGCGGATCAACCTCGCCAAGCCAGAACGACAGTTGGAGAGGATTCTCCGAACGGCTGTACCGTGCGCCGCTAGTATCGCTCATCTGCGAACACCCCTGATGCAAGAACGGTAGGAAACGCCACGCGATCTAGTCGGCAGCGCTATAGCGGCGCGAGTCCGCGTCACGCTCGATAGGTGTCGTATGCGTCGCGATCTCGTCCAGCCGTCGATCGACGATGTTGGCAGTGAGACCGACATGCGGTTCGAGGAGCATTTCGTCCAGCGTACACGGCGCAGGACGCATGTGCTGGCGAAGACCGCGAGACAGCCTCGCCCACCGCCACGGCTGCGGCCCGGAATCGCGCCACGTCTCCGACGGGACCACGAGATCGATTTCCCCGGCGTAGGGCTCCGGCCGAAACGCGCGAATCGCGCCGAGCGTCGCCTTTTCGAGGCGCTGCGTCGCGATCGATGGAACGTACGTCGCCCCGTCGGCCGTGATGATGGGCTGCGGACGGAGTTTGGACTTGATGAACGCCACCGTCTCGGACCACGGTCGGGTGAACGACGCACGTACGTGAAACGCGGAGCGTTTGGCGTAGTACTTCACAGCTCTCAGCGCCGTCCATCCCCAGCGATACGTCGCGGGAGCCGGACTGCCGAGCAGCGTGAGCGTCGACACCTCTGCGCCGGACGCCTCGAGCTGCCGTGCAATTTCGAACGCCACCGATCCCCCGGCACAGAAGCCGAGAATGTTGTACGGGCCAGAAGGACGGAACTGGCGAATCTGCTCGACGCAGTACGATGCGAGATCTGGAATGTTGTCGAACGGCTCGGTGCCTTCGAGACCGCGCGGCTGCACGCCAAAAATTGGCTGATTCGGATTGATGTACCGCGCGAAGGCCACGTAGCAAAACACGTCGCCGTTGTGCCCCGGAACCGCGAACACCGGCGCGCGCGTGCCCTCAGCCTTGATCGGAATGATCGACCGTGGCCCGCTCTGTACGACGTCCGTGCGGTCGATCGACTCCGCGAGACCGGCGATCGTGGGACGTTCGAACAGCGCCCGGATGCCCGCGTCGATATTGAACTGAGCGCGAGCGCGCGCCATCAGGCGAACCGCGCTGAGTGAATTGCCGCCCAGCGAGAAGAAGTTTTCGTCGGTCCCAACCGACGTGAGACCGAGGACTTCAATCCAGATCTTCGCCAACGCATGCTCTGTCGGCGTGCGCGGCGCAACCTGATTCACCGGCTCGGCGCCGCTACTCACTTTCATCTCAGCCAGCGCACGCCGATTCACCTTGCCGTTGGGCGTCAACGGCAGGGCGTCGAGAAATCCCCACGCCGACGGAATCATGTACGCCGGCAGTCGCTGCTCGAGGTGGTCGCGCAACCGGGCTGCATCGGGTCGCGGACCCTGTCCGTGCGCCACGTATCCAACCAGGCGCCTATCGCCACTCGGCGTGTCCTGCGCCACGACGATCGCCGCGGACACGCCTTCAAAATCGCCGATGACCGATTCGATCTCACCGAGTTCGATGCGGTAGCCGCGCACCTTGACCTGATCGTCGATACGTCCAAGACACTCGAGCGTACCATTGCCAAGCCAGCGAGCACGATCACCAGTGCGATACATCTTCGAGCCCGGCGTCGCAAATGGGTCAGCGACGAACTTTTCCGCCGTCAACTCGTCGCGATTCCAGTAGCCGATCGCGAGGCCAGTACCGCCGATGTACAGCTCGCCCGGCACACCAATTGGTAGCGGCTCTCGCTTGGCATCGAGCACCCACGTCTGCGTGTTGGCGATGGGTCGGCCAATCGATACCGATCCAGAGCCAGAAACAACGCGGCCCGCCGTCGACCAGATTGTCGTTTCCGTCGGTCCGTACACGTTCCACAGCTCGCCCACGCGTGTGAGCAACGCCTCGGCCATGTCCCGCGGCAGCGCTTCACCGCCGCAAAGAACCTTCAGGCGTGGCGCCCCCTTCCAGCCCGAATCGATCAGCATCCGCCACGTCGCTGGCGTTGCTTGCATCACGGTCGTGCCGGTCGCCTTCATTCGCGCGAGCAGCGCGTCCGCGTCCAACGCCTCCTCGCGCGTTGCAATCGCAACACGTCCGCCCTGAATGAGCGGCAGGTATAGCTCGAGTCCAGCGATGTCGAATGACAGTGTCGTGACGGACAACAAAACGTCGTTCGACGTGAAGCCTGGCTCGCGTGCCATCGACTCGAGCAGATTGACGAGCGCTCCATGCGGTACCGCCACGCCTTTCGGACGGCCCGTGGACCCGGACGTGTAGATCACGTACGCCGCGTCCGCCAGGCCGGCGCGCGTGCTCGACGCCATCGATGGGTGCGCAACGCCGTCGTTGTCTCGATCGACGAGCATGATCGGATGATCGCGCGTCGGTAGCGACGCTTCCATCGATGTCGTCGTGAGCAGAACGGTCGTACCGGCGTCTGCTACCATGAACGCCAATCGATCGGCCGGGAACATCGGATCGAGCGGGATGTAGGCGCCGCCCGCCTTTAGAACGCCGAGCAGACCGATCACCATCTCGAACGACCGCTCGATGTACACACCGACGCGGGCACCCGGGCCAACACCGCGACGTCGAAGACGTTCGGCGATTCGATCGGAGCGTTCTTCGAGTTCTTTGTACGTCAGCAGTTTGCCGCCAAACTCCACCGCCGCACGCGTCGGAGCCGCCGCGGCCACGCGGCTGATGAGGTCGTGCACGCAGACGTCGGAAACCGCCGCGTCCGTCGCATTCCATTGGCGAAGCAGCGTGCGTTCGCCTGGCGTGATCAGCGGAAGATCGACGATCGCCTGATCGGGGTTCGCGACCATTCCCTGCAACACCGCGCCGAGGTGCCCGGACATGCGCACGATTGAATCGCGCTCGAACAAGTCGGTCGCATACTCGAACGTGCCTCGCAGCCCGTGCGGAGTTTGCTCCACGCTCAACGCGAGATCGAGCTGCGACGCGCCGCGATCAACAGTGATCGGCGTGACGTCGAGCCCCGTAGCGACGAACGGCTCGACAGGCGCGTTCTGCAGCACCAGCATGACCTGGAAGAGCGGGTTGCGGCTCAACTCGCGTTCAGGCTTGAGCGCCTCGACCAGCTTCTCGAACGGCATGTCTTCGTTCGCATACGCGCCGAGGCACACCTCCTTCGCGCGCGCGATGAGCTGACGCGCCGTGGGATTTCCGGAGAGATCGCCGCGCAGAACGAGCGTGTTGACGAACAGACCGACGAGATGTTCCTGCTCCTGCCGATGGCGATTGGCGACCGCCGTGCCGACGAGCAGTTCGTCCTGCCCCGAGTATCGCCACAACAAGACTTCGAACGCCGCAAGCAAGACCATGAACAGCGTCGCGCCTTCCTGGCGCGACAGCGCGTTGATCTGCTCGCCGAGTTCTCGCGGCAAGTCGAACGAATAAACTGACCCGCGGTGCGACTCGACCGGCGGTCGAACGCGGTCAGTCGGGAGATCGAGCATCTGTGGCGCACTGCCGATGTGCGAACGCCAGAACTCTTCGCGTCGCGCGAGCGTTGGCCCAGCGAGGTCGTGGCGCTGCCAACGTGCGAAGTCGCGATACTGAATCGATAGCTGCGGTAGCGTCGTCGCCTGCGATGCGGCGTACTCGCGATACAACGCTCCCAACTCAGACTGCAGTACGCTCAGCGACCACGCGTCGGACACGATATGGTGCTGCACGAGCGAGAGCACGTGTTCGTCCGGTCCGAGGACAAACAGCATCGCACGGAACAGCGGCCCTACCTTCAGATCGAAACCACTCGCAGCCTCGGCGTTCAGTCGCGCGTTGAGTTCGTCGCCACGACCGGCGAGGTCAACGATCGGCAGGTTGGTCGCTACTGGCTCGCCGACGACCTGCACCGCGCGCCCATCGACTTCCGCGAACGTCGTACGCAGCGACTCGTGCCGTGCGACGAGCGCATTGAGCGCCGCTTCCAAGGCAGGCACGTCGAGCGCACCGCGCAACCGAAGCGCGACGGGAATGACGTATGTCGCTCCGCCGGGCTCGATCTGATCGAGCACCCAAAGTCGTTGCTGTGCAAACGACGCTGGCGCGGGCTCGCGCAGGAATGCGAGAATGTCCCCCTTCGACTCGACGAGTCGTGCACGAAGGTCGCCAGTGAGCGCACCGGTCGGAGCATCCACCTGAAGACGGTCACCGACCGCCCACAGATGGATGTCACGCTCGGCAAGTTCGCCAATGAGTGCGGGTTCGGTCATAGCTCCACGGTTTCGCGGCCACCAGAAACCTGCGAGTCACTCGCCAACGCGTCGACGCGCTGCGCCAATCGTTCGACCGTCGATGCAGCAAAGAGATCGCGCAATGGGAGCGCGACACCAAAGGTGCTTCGAACGCGCGATGCGACCTGCGTCGCGAGCAGCGAGTGTCCACCGATCTCGAAGAAATCCTCGTCCACGCCAACTCGCTCGAGTCGAAGTACCTCGGCCCAGATGGCGGCGACTTTCGTCTCCGTGGCAGTGCGTGGTGCCACCGAGTCGCCACGGCGCGCCTCGGCGCTGACATCGATCTTTGCCAACGCCTTGAGGTCCACCTTGCCATTGGGCGTCAGCGGCAGCGCAGACAGCAATACGAAGTGCGACGGCACCATGTACTCGGGCATCGAAGAACGAATGTGCGCACGTAGCTGATCGACGAGATCCGCTGACGCACTCTCGGCGACCACGAATGCCACTAGTCGCGTGTCGGAGTCAGCGTCGCGCCGCGCCGTGACGGTCGCCTGCCGAACACCGGCATGACGCACGATGCTCGCTTCGATTTCGCCAAGCTCGATGCGGAAGCCGCGAACCTTTACCTGCGTGTCGATTCGTCCCAGGTATTCGATGTCGCCCGTCGCCAGTCGGCGAGCAAGATCGCCCGTGCGATAGAGCCGAGCGCCCTTGGTTGTCGAAAGTCGGTCCGGAACGAAACGCTCTGACGATAGCTGCGTGCGGTTGAGATACCCGCGAGCGACGCCGGCGCCGCCGACATACATCTCGCCCGGAACCCCGATCGGCTGCGGCTGACCGTTCGCGTCGAGGATGTACACCTGGAGATCCGGAATCGGAACTCCGATGACACTCCCCAACCCTGCTTCCAGATCCGCCAAGCGAATTGGCCGATACGTGACGTGCACGGTCGTCTCGGTGATGCCGTACATGTTCACGAGTTGTGGCCGAGTATCACCATATCGCTCGAACCACGGACGCAGACCTTGGAGTTCCAGAGCCTCTCCACCGAAGATCACGTATCGCAGCGCGTAGTCCGCTGGCTTTTCAGCGAGGTCCGCCTGCACGAGCTGTCTGAACGCCGATGGCGTTTGGTTGAGCACCGTGACGCGCTCCTTTACGAGCAGCGCGCGGAATGCTTCAGGCGACCGACTGACGAGATACGGAACGATGACGACGCGGCCACCATAGAACAGCGCGCCCCACAGCTCCCACACTGAGAAGTCGAAGGCGTACGAATGGAACAGCGTCCACACGTCCTTTTCATTGAACCCGTACCACGCGTCCGTCGCATCGAACAGCCGAGCGACGTTCCGGTGTGTGATCAACGCGCCCTTCGGCGTACCCGTCGACCCGGACGTGTAGATGACATACGCGAGATTGTCGATCGTGGCGACGTTCGTCGGATTCGATTCGTCGGTCGACAGCGCACCGTCGAGCAAAACATGCGAGACGCCAATCCCCTCGAGATCGGCAACCATGTGGCTGGCCGTCACGACGAACTTCACCTTCGCGTCGTCGACCATGAACGCGACGCGATCCTTGGGATAAACAGGATCGAACGGCAGATACGCACCGCCGGCCTTGAGAATTCCTAGAATCCCTACGGCCATGTCGAGATCGCGCTCACAGCGCAGACCGACGAGCTGATCCGGTCCAACACCGAGTTCGCGCAAGCGATGCGCAAGACGATTCGCCCGCGCGTTGAGCTGCGCATACGTGAGCTGTTTGTCCTCGCACGACACGGCGATTGCGTTCGGCGTCCGCGCCGCCTGCTCCTCGAAGCGGGTGTGCAAGCAGCGGTCAGACGTGAACGCCGTCGACGGGTTCCATCCCGAGATCGCCTGCTGACGTTCGGCGGTCGTGAGCAGCGGCAGCTCGTCGATGCGACGGTCTGGATTGCTGACGATGGCCTGCAACATGGTGCTGAACTGCTTGCCCATCCGTTGAATCGTTTCGCGATCGAACAGATCGGTGCTGTACTCGATCATCCCCTCGAGACGGCCATTCGACTCTGCGAGGAACATCGTGAGATCGAACTTCGACGTGCCCGTCTCCAGCTCGCGGATACCCGACACCTTCGAGACCTGCGACACCGCTTCCGGATTGTTCAGAACGAACATCACCTGGAAGAGCGGCGTGCGGCTCGGGTCGCGCTCAGGCGACAGCTCAGAGACCACGCGCTCGAGCGGCAGATCAGGATGCGCATACGCGCCCAGTGCACGTTCCCGCACCTGCTGCAGCAATCCGCGGAAGTTGAGACGCGCCGAGAACTGGCTGCGCAGCACGACGATGTTCACGAAGTAGCCGACCAGGCGCTCGGTCTCGCTATGCGTGCGCCCAGTGATCGGCGTTCCAACGAGAATGTCGTCCTGCGCGGTGTAGCGACGCAGTAGCGCCATGAAGCTTGCCTGGAGCGTCATGAACAGCGTCGCGTCTTCCTCGCGCGCGAGCGTTTTCACCTGATCGAGCAGATGCTCGGGCAGTTGAAAGACTTCCATGGCGCCACGGAACGTCTGCTCCGCGGGACGCGGGCGATCCGACGGTAGTTGCAACACCGTCTGCGCGCCCGCCAATTCCTTCTTCCAGTGCGCAATCTGGCGATCGAGGACTTCGCCCTGCAGCCATTCGCGCTGCCACGACGCGAAGTCGGCGTACTGCACCGGCAGCGGCGCGAGCGGAGACGACAGTCCCTGCGCAAACGCATCGTACAGCTGTCGCACTTCCTGCTGAATGAGGTCCTGTGACCACTCGTCAGCAACGATGTGATGGATCGTCAGCAGCAGCTGATGCTGCCGCGGCGACATGTGCACGATCGTTCCGCGAACGAGCGGTCCCTGCGACAGCACGAACGGCACTCGTCCCTGCTCTTTCACAATACGCCCCCACTCGGCGCGACGCGCCTCGTCGGAGAGCGCGCTGAGGTCGATCTCCTTCGGCGCGACGTCGATCGTGGGCAACACTACCTGCATCGGCTGCCCGCTCGCGTCCGAGAACACTGTGCGCAGCACTTCGTGGCGACGTACCAACTCCTTCATCGCACGGCGCATTGCGTCCTGATCGTACGCGCCCTCGATGTGCACGACGTCGACGATGTTGTAGAACGGATTGCCCGGCGACAGCTGGTCGAGGAACCAGAGCTGTTCCTGCGCGAAGGACAACGGGAACGGTCCTCCGTCCGACCGATGCGTGATCTGTCGGATGGCGCCGCCGGTTCCCTTGGCCTTGCCGAGCGCCGTGGCGAGTCCGCCGATCGTCGGCGTGGCAAACATCACGTCCAACGGAATGTCTACGCCGAACACGTCGCGAATGCGCGACACCGCTCGGATCGCGAGCAGCGAATGTCCGCCGAGGTCGAAGAACGCGTCGTTGATTCCGATGTTGTCGATCTTGAGCAACTCCGACCAGATCACGGCGAGCGCTTTCTCCGTCTCCGTGTTCGGCCGAACGAAATCGTGCGCGAGTTGCAGATTCTCCGAGCTCGGCGCCGGCAACGCGCGGCGATCGACCTTGCCGTTCGTGGTGAGCGGCAATGCATCGAGCTTGATGAAGTGCGGCGGAATCATGTAGTCCGGCAATTCCTGCGCGAGGTACGCGCGCAGATCGGCAACGGTCGGCGCTCCGTCGCTCACGTAGTACGCGACGAGCCGATTGATTCCCGTCTCGTCCGGCGGCGGCGGCTCGACGTAACCGATCTCCGTCATGATCGCCTTGACGCGCGACTCGTCGATCTCGTCCTCGAGCTCCTCCATCGCCTCGTCACGCGTCTTCTGCGCGAGGCGAACATCCCAGCTGTATGGCAGCGAGTAGTTGTGAAAACCGCGCTGCTTCTTGTGCAGATAGATGCCGACGTCGTTGATCAGGCAGTTCGTCGAACGACCGGTGTCTGTCGGGCGGGTCCACGCCGCATGCGTGTCGAGGAACGCATACATCTCCTCGAGCGGCACGCTCCAGTAGCGATAGAAGTCGACGTACTTGATCTGCTCGAAGATGGCGTCGTCCTTGAACGCCTCGACGTCGAGCAGCTGCGACACGGCGTCCTCGCGGCGGTGATACGCCTTTCGCGCATCGAGCACGAGCTTGTCCAACTTGTCGACGTCGAAGTCCTTCTGCTGGAAGACGTCTTCGGTGAGACGCGTCTCGAAGAACTGGCCGCGCGATAGACCGGTGACGATGTACCCGATCTTCTTTTCGCGCGCGAGGTTCGTCGCCAACGTGTAGATGGTTTTGAAGCAACCATTGCACACGTTCGAGAACCGATTGAGGCTGTCGACGAAGATCGCGTTCATGTGCGGCGTCTGGCCGAACACGAGATCGACGCCGAGGGCCTGCACGGTGCGCCGAATGTTCTCCTTCGCCTCGTCCGAGATGAACCCGTTGTCGAGGTTGAAGACGAGCGGCTTGAGTCCGAGCGCGCAGAGCTGGTACAGCATGTACGTGCTGTCCTTGCCGCCGCTCAGCAGTACCAAGCAATCGTAGTCGCCGGCACGTTCCGCCTGCATGCGTGCAACGAGCGTCTTCAATTCGTCTGGCGACTTGAAGTACGCCTGCGCAGTATCGACGTATCGGTCGTACCCGCGGCAGATGTTGCAGACGCCGTCCTCGTCGTACGTCGTGCCTGGGAGCGACGATTTCACGCCGCACCGGGTGCAGTGGCGGAGTTCAGTCGGCGCGTCGGTCGATACGGAGCTGACGATGTCGACCACACATTCGCGCACGTCGGGGTGTGACAGCAGACGCGCTTCGATTTCGCCAAGCTCGATGCGCGCGCCGCCAACCTTGACCTGATGGTCGGCACGGCCGAGGAACTCCAACCTTCCCTCGGTCGTCCAGCGCGCAATGTCGCCGGTCTGGTAAAGTCTGAGCTGCGGGCCGTTCGGGCCGAGCACGCGCGGGTCATCGGCGAAGATGAATCGCTGCTCGGTAAGATCTGGGCGATTGAGGTAGCCGCGCGCGAGACCGTCGCCGGCCACGTACATCTCACCAATCACGCCCGGCGGCACCGGGCGGAGATCCTTGTCGAGAACGTAGATCCCGGCGTTCGCTCCAGGCACGCCGATCGGCACCGATGCGGCGCGATCGTCGGCGACATCGAAGCGATGAATCATGCAGCCGACAGTCGCTTCGGTCGGACCGTACTCGTTATAGATCTCTATCGTGCGACCGAACGCCTGCGTGATGTCACGCGCCAATTCGGTTTTGAAGTCTTCGCCGCCGACGATGAGCTTGCGAATCTTCGTCGACCGCAGACTTCGATCCTTCACCATCGCCAAGTGCGCGGGCGTGAGCTTCACGATGTCGACCGCGTTGTCGTCGATCACGCGAAACACGACCATGCTGTTCACGCCGACGTCTTCGCGATAGACGACGATCGAACCGCCAGAAATCAGAGGCGTGTAGATGGACGTGACCGTGAGGTCGAACGCCAGCGACGAAAAGAGCGGCCATGTGAGCGGTTCGCCCTGACCATACTTCTCGTTCGCCCACCACGCATAGTTGACCAGGCTGCGATGCTCGATCATCACGCCCTTGGGCGTGCCGGTCGATCCCGACGTGAAAATCACGTACGCCAAACCGTTGGGCGTTGCCGCCGACGCGACATCAGCCGTTGGGTACGCATCGACCGACGCGAAGTCGGCGTCGAGCGTGAACACGCGCGCGACATCGTCCGGCAGATCACCGGCGAGCCGCGACTGCGTGATCAGCACCGGCAGCGTGTCGCTCGGTCCAGCCACCGTTTCCTGGATGATGCGCGCGAGACGGCCCTTCGGAATGCTTGGGTCGACCGGGACATATGCCGCCCCGACCTTCAACACCGCGAGAATGGCGCAGACCACTTCGACCGAATGCGCCATCGAAATCGTGACGACGTCGCCCGGCACAACGCCCAGCGCGCGGAGATGCGCCGCAACCTGATTGGCGCGCGCATTTAGCTCGCGATAGTCGAGCGCTTGATCGCCGAAACGGACGGCGGGCGCTGTTGGCACCCGCGATACTTGCGCGAGGAACAGATCGACGACCGTCTTGTCCGACGGGTAGGGCGACGCCGTGTCATTGTACGCGACGACGAGCGCTTCGTGTTCGCTCGGGTCTCGCGAAACAGATGGGTTCAAAGCCGCTTTGGCGTCGGGACTCGTATGACTCTTCACAGTGAACTCTTTGCCTCGTCCTAGAGTGCCCAGCCGATGAGCTCGCGCATGATCTCATTCGTCCCGCCACCGATCCGCTGAACTCTCGTATCGGTATACATCTGCGCAATGGGATATTCGGTCATGTACCCGTAGCCGCCGTGCAACTGCAAGCAGTCGTCGACGATTCGGCTCTGCCGTTCAGTCAGCCAATATTTCGCCATCGCCGCGGTGACTCCGTCCAGCTCGCCCGCGATGAGCCGACCCACGCAGTGATCGACGAACACCCGCCCGATGTGCGCTTCCGTTTCGCACTCGGCCAACTTGAAGCGAGTGTTCTGCAAGTCGATGAGAGGCTTTCCGAAAGCCTTTCTCTCTTTGACGTACCGAGTGGTCAGTTTTACGGCGCGCTCACACGTCGTAACCGCCGAAAGGGCGATAGTGAGGCGCTCGTATGGCAGCTGCTCCATCATCTGCGCGAATCCCTTACCTGGTACGCCGCCCAGAAGATTCGTCGCGGGCACTCGCGCACCATCGAAGAACAATTCGCAGGTGTCCTGGCCGCGCTGGCCAATCTTCTCGAGCGGGCGCCCGACATGGAAACCCTGAAGCCCCTGCGTCTCGACGAGTATCATCGAGATGCCAGACGGTCCCGCGGCGCGCACGTCGGTCTTCACGGCCAAACAAACCAGTCCGGCGTGGAGTCCGTTCGTGATGAACGTCTTTGAACCGTCGATCACGTACTCGTCGCCTTCGAGTCGCGCCGTTGCCTTGATACCGGGCAGATCCGAGCCAGCTCCCGGCTCGGTCATCGCGATCGCCGCGACGAGCTCGCCGCGCGCCATCGGTGGGAGCCAAGCCTGCTGCTGGTCCGCGCTGCCATACTGTTTGATGTACTGCGCCACGATGCTCTGCTCGCGGACGCCGAAGTACACTCCGGCGAATGCGAGCTCCTCGGTCACGACGGCGGCGTGCGCGAACGTTCCACCGTGGCCACCCAGCGCCTGGGGAATGTCGGTCAGGAGGAGCGAGGCCGCTCCCGCCGCCGGCCATGCGCTTTCGTCAGGATGATGCTGCTCGCGCCAACGATCCTGATGGGGCGCGAGTTCCTCCTGAACGAACCGCCGAACTGAGCCGCGAAACGTCGCAAGCTCTTCGTTCATCCAGGGGGATTGGTAGGCTGCCAGTGACATCGTGCGGTGTCGCGAGGCCGGCGGGGGCCGTTCAGGGACCAGCGACGATTGGGAGAAATCGTCGGGTACCCATTAGAAGACTATGCAGAGTGCAGTCGCGCGCTCAGCATAGTTGGGGGGATTTGAGAATTTATGTACGACACCAAAGTATCGCGACGTCGACAAGCGGACTGCGCGGTGCTGTAACGGAATTGCACAGTCAAAGCGGACATCCGCTCAGAGCTTCGACGTCCGCTGGCGGTTCCTTGATGGCCGGGTCAGCCTGCGTCGCCAATCTGCCACGCCGCCCCCCCGCCCGCCTCGGCCAAGATGTTCCACCGCGCCCAGCTATCGGCGGCGACGAGCGGGAGCCGTCTACAGCTTCAGCCAGCCTTGATGGTTAGTCCAGCGTGCAGCAGGACGTCGGTCCGCCGCCCCTGTTCGAGAACTTCTACCGGTGCGCCTGTACGCCCGACGGGATCGATCGCCCCCCGCGCTGGCCCTCGGCGCGAAATTGACCAGGAATTGGGCCGAGGCCATCGACACCTGCGCGTGCGACGGTCCTCGCAAACCGGCCGGTGTGGCAACGACACCACTTGGACTGCTGTAGGCGACCGCCCCCATTGCCTGAACCCCTACGCGTTGTCGACCCCTACCGCCTCCGCGCCCCAGGCTGGCCCGCTCAGATCACTCGGTGCGAGCCAGCGGACCCGACGATGGCGCCAGTAATAAGTGCGGCGCGAAAAAAGTTGAACCCCATTCGATGCCTCCACCGTACTGCTGACACCACCCGGATCGAGATCCGGTCCAGGCCTGGTCGCCAAGTCCCCGACAACGGCGGCCAACTCCGCCTAACGACGGTGACCGATCGCACGCCACTTTGGGACGCCCGTCACCCCGAATATTGGATACACAGATCCTTACGTGAGAACCGCTTACCCGCGTCCGGCCCCATTGATACTATTGGTTCATTACGCGTGTATCCGGCCTCAAATCGGCCGGGTCTTCCACGATAATCGACTGCCATGATCACATCACAGCACCGCCGCATCGTCACGGCTCTTTTCGCCGCGACAGCCATGACGGCATGCTCGCACGCCGGCCAAAGCAACATGCGATCGGCGTCGGCGCCGTTGGTGATTCCAAGCGGCGTAGCAACGCCCTCGGCAATCGCCAAAGCGCGGGCGGATAGCACTCGGTATCCGTATACCGAGGCCGACATCCACTTCATGACCGCGATGGTCGGGCACCATTCGCAGGCGATCGTCATGTCGCGGTGGGCGCCAAGCCACGGCGCGAGTGAATCCGTTCGAATTCTTGCATCACGCATCATCAATGCGCAGACCGACGAAATCGTCGCGATGCAGCGCTGGCTCCGCGATCGAAATCAGCCCGTGCCCGAAGCGAGCCCCATGGGCATGAAGATGATGATGAACGGCATGGAGCACGACATGCTCATGCCGGGCATGCTGACTGAAGCACAGATGAAGGAGCTCAACGCAGCGAAGGGTTCCGACTTCGATCGGCTCTTCCTCACGTTCATGATTCAGCACCACAAGGGCGCCACGTCGATGGTCTCCGACCTGTTTGCGACGTACGGCGCCGGCCAGGACGAACTCATTTTCAAGTTCGCGTCTGACGTCAACGTCGATCAGACGACCGAGATTGCCCGAATGGAGAAGATGCTCGCCGTCGTGTTGTTCGGCGCCCAGCAAGCTCCATGATTTTCCTCTCACCCACCAACATCATGTCCCAACTCTCGTTGTCGAAGGCGTCGCTCGCCATCGGACTCATGTCCATGGCCGCGTGCTCCCACTCGACCCCAATGTCGTCGGCCGCCAGCCCGCAGCAGATGGGCGGCATCAACATCTCGCCGCCGAGCCCGGACTCGCGCGTCGGACTCCGCGCCGGTGTGATGGACGCGGCTGAAGCAACGTGGAACCTGAAGATCCTGTCGAAGACGCCGCCGTCGCCCAAGTTCCTCGGCAGCACTAACTCCGACATGGCCTTCACGGGCAACTATGTCATCCAGGGCAGCTACAACGGCTATCAGATCTGGGACATCTCGAATCCGAGTGCGCCCACGCTGAAGGTCGGCAACTACTGCCCGGCGTCGCAGAGCGACGTCTCGGTCTTCAAGAACCTCCTGTTCGTGTCGGCCGAAGGCAACACGGGCCGCATCGATTGCGGCGATCAGGGCATCAAGGATCCGGTCAGCAAGGACCGCATCCGCGGCGTGCGCATTTTCGACATCACGGACATCGCGCACCCCAAGAACGTCGCCAACGTGCAGACGTGCCGTGGTTCGCACACGCACACGGTGCTCGTCGATCCCAAGGACAAGGACAACGTCTACGTCTACGTCTCGGGTTCTGCCGGCGTTCGCTCGGCCAGTGAGCTCGAAGGCTGCTCCGGCGCCATGCCGGAAAAGGACGCGGCCAGCGCGCTGTTCCGCATCGAAGTGATCAAGGTTCCGCTCGCGCATCCCGAGCAGGCCGCGATCGTCGCGTCGCCGCGCATCTTCAACGACCTCGCTGCTCCGCCGCACCACGGCGAAGCGCCGGGCGACATTGCCAAGGCGAAGGCGGCCGCTGACGCTGCCCGCGCTCGCGGCGCGTACGTCCTCGAGATCCAGGGCCAGCAGATGGTTGCCCCGGACAACTTCATCAAGCCGATGCTCGACAGCATCGTTCGTTCGCGCAATGGTTCGGGCGCGGCGACCGGCGCCGACAGCAGCGCGCTTCGCGCCGCGCTTCCGGGCATCGTCGCCAAGATGATGGGCGGCGGCTCGAACGGTCCGCCGCGTGGCCCGACGCAGTGCCACGACATCACGGTCTATCCGGCGATCGGTTACGCCGGCGGCGCGTGCGAAGGTTACGGTCTGCTCATCGACATCAAGAACCCGACGGCCCCGGTTCGTATCGGCGCGGTCGCGGATTCAAACTTCTCGTATTGGCACTCCGCCACGTTCAACAACGACGGCACCAAGGTCCTGTTCTCGGATGAATGGGGCGGTGGTGGCGCGCCGAAGTGCCGCGCGACGGACAAGAAGGAGTGGGGCGCCGACGCGCTCTTCACGATCAAGGACGGCAAGATGCAGTTCCAGGGCTACTACAAGCTCCCGGCTGCACAGACGGACATGGAGAATTGCGTCGCGCACAACGGTTCGCTCATCCCGATCCCGGGCCGCGACGTGATGGTGCAGGCGTGGTACCAGGGCGGCATCTCGGTGTTCGATTGGACCGACGCCGCGAACGCCAAGGAGATCGCGTACTTCGACCGTGGTCCGGTCGACGCCACGCACTTCACGATGGGCGGTTCGTGGTCGGTGTACTGGTACAACGGCGTGATCGTCAGCTCCGAAATCGCGCGCGGTCTCGACATCGTCGAGCTCACGCCGAGCGCAGCGATCTCGCAGAACGAAATCGACGCGGCGAAGACGGTCCACATGGACTATCTCAATACGCAGGGTCAGCCGAAGTTCGTCTGGCCGGCGAGCTTCTCGCTCTCCCGCGCGTATGCGGATCAGCTCGAGCGCAACGGCGGTCTCGCGTCCGACAAGCTGTCGGCCGCGCGTGCTGGTCTCTCGGCTGCTGAAAAGCTGTCTGGCTCAGCGCGAAAGGATGCGCTGACGGCACTCGCCACGAAGCTCCACACGGATGCCCGCGGCGCGCGCGATGAAGCAAAGGCGCACACGTTCGCGACGTCGGTCGGCGATCTCGCCAACGCGACGAAGTAAGGCCCGAAAGCAAACCGCCCCTGAACGCAAATGCGTTCAGGGGCGGTTTTGTTTTCGGGCAGGTCTCTGGTCTCAGGTCTGAGGTCTCAGGGTTTTTCCTGTGACCAGGGACCAGAGACCTGTGACCTCAGGGGAACTTGACCGAAATGCGCGACTTCCTCATCGCCGTGCTATCAGACTTTAGTGAGTCGGCGCCCGTCGGTGCGTGATTGGCCTGCAGCAGATACGCAATCACGTCGAGGTATTCCTGTTCCTTCATGCCGCCTGGCTTGTCGAGCGGCATCGTACCGCGGACGACGGCGTAGAGGTCGTACACGCGCCGATCATTCCACGATTCCACGAAGCCCTGTCCAATGAGCTGTCCCGGGCCGTGACAGGTGCCGCAGGTCTCCTCGTAGACCTTCTCGCCGCGTGCAGCCTGCGACGCGAGGAATGACGCGGCAGGAAGGCCGGCCGCACTCGACAGAATCACCTTCGCATTCGGATCAACGTGCAGCGGAACCGGTGCGCCCGTTCGAGCAGCGGGTGTAAGCCGCGCCTCGATCGGTGGACGCACGTTGGTCGCGACGCTCGCGCAGGCCGCGACGAATACCGTTCCTGCCAACACACTTCCGCGACTCAGTCGCATCGAAATCCTCCCCCCAGTCACGTCGTTTCGATTCGGACGCATAAGTATACCGCGCGGTCGGCATTTGGCGACTCCAACAATCCGACTGATTCGTTTGATTTCGTCATTGCCGAAGCCCATCTTAACGTGTCCCCCCCACGGCATTCCGGATAATGATGAACGATTCGAAGTCGCCAGTTCCCTCCTCTCCCTCGACGTCCGACGAATCCGCCGCATCCTCCGCGCAGATCGTCGTCACTCCGCCGAGCGGTTGGGTCGATCCTGGCTCCCTACACCGTCGTGATTTCATCAAGGTGACCGGCGCTGGCGCTGGTGCACTTCTGGTCGGCGGAACGAGCATCGGCAGCGGCTCTCTGCGAGTCCCCGGACTCAAGGCGACGCGATCGGTGCGCTCGGCCAGTGCGTCCGCCGACATCGTCGTGATTGGCGCTGGAGCATGGGGCAGCTTCACGGCGATGAACCTCCGCAAGATGGGCGCGAAGGTTACGCTCGTCGACGCGTACGGTCCGGGCAACTCACGGTCGACGTCTGGCGACGAGTCGCGCGGCGTGCGCTCGTCGTACGGCGACAAGACTGGCGCGCTCGGCGAGTTATGGATGCTATGGGCACGCGAAGCGATGAAGCGTTGGGTGGCGTTCGACGACGAGTGGGGTCGTGAATTCCGGCTCAACCTGTTCCACACCACGGGCGATCTCATCATGCGCACCGAGTGGGACAACTTCCAGCTGCGCACCAAGGTCTGGTGGGACAAGAACAAGATCCCGTATCAGATCCTGAATCCGGACGACGTTCGCAAGGCGTTCCCGGTGATCTCGATGGACGACATCACCGCGGTGATCTACGAGCCCGACGCCGGTGTCGTTCGCGCCCGCCGCGCTGCTCAGACGGCTGCGGCTGTCTTCGAGAAACTCGGCGGCAAGATCGTCATCGGCCGAGCGACCCCATCAAAGACCTCTAATGGTACGCTCGAAGAGGTCACGTTGGACACCGGCCAGACGCTCCGCGCCGACAAGTTCGTGTTCGCCGTGGGACCGTGGCTCGGCAAGACGTTCCCCGATATTCTCGCGAAGAAGACGCGCGTCCCGATCGGGTACGTCTGCTACTTCGGCACACCGATTGGCGATCATCGCTTCACCTTCCCGAATCTCCCGAGCTTCAACTTCCCGGGTGTAACGGGCTGGCCAGCGCTACCCGTCGACAACCGCGGCTTCCGCGTTCGTGGCGCCGAGCGTGCACCGACGCCTCCGGGTGAAACGGTGGCAGGTGGTCGCGGTGGCGATGGACGTGGCGGCGCCGCAGCACCCGCGGGCGTCGCACCGGCCGGAGCACCGGCCGATGGTCGCGGTGGCCGCGGCGCTGGCGGGAACGGCGCGAACGGCGGCGGTCGTGGTGGCGCAGCCGGAGCGGCGGGCGCTGGTACCGGCGGTCCCGCTGGCGGACAACAGGCCGACGTACCGTTGGCGCAGCAAGATCCCGACACGAGCGATCGTTGGGCCGACCAGACGCGCATCGAAGGCTCGCGGCGCTTCGTCGCGCATCGCTTCCCGATCCTCAAGGATGCGCCGATCGCGCAGACGCATGCGTGTCACTACGAGTCGACGTCGAGCGGCAACTTCATCATCGACGTCCATCCCGCAATGTCGAACGCTTGGATCGTCGCCGGTGGAAACGCAGAAGGCTTCAAGTTCAGCCCCGTGATCGGCGAGTACGCAGCGCAACGCGTCATGGGCATCGAGGGCGACGCGGCGATCGCGAAGGGCTTTAGAATTCCTGAAAAGGAGTACGATCCGGTCCCGCCGCCGACTCCGGCTGATAGCACGCGACGTACACCGGCGCGCCCGCCCGGCTGAGCGCGTGCGCCGCACAAGGGGAGTCGGCTGCCCGCTCTACGATTGCCCAGCCGATTGCTCCGACGTTAGTCTCGTCCGCGGCCGCTCATTCCACATTTGGAATGAGCGGCGGCCCGCACAGGAGCAGAACGGCGACCAGACGAAGAACCTCCACGTCCGCGTCTACCGACGCCGTCTAGCCAGCCATGAGCGCGGCGAGCCGCTCCAGGATCCCGCCCAGGTCCGGTTTGTCCGCTAACACCTGTACCACCGGATCGGTGCCAAGCCGCTCCAACCGCTCGATCGCATTCTTGATCGTGTAGTTCCGTGGATCGAGTGACTGATCGACCTCGTCCCACACCAACGGCATCGACACAGTCGCCCCGGGCAGCGGTCGGACGGCATACGGCGACACG
Source organism: Leucogemmata humicola (assembly GCF_055379415.1). NCBI lineage: Bacteria > Pseudomonadati > Gemmatimonadota > Gemmatimonadia > Gemmatimonadales > Gemmatimonadaceae > Leucogemmata > Leucogemmata humicola. The sequence goes on along the minus strand of NZ_AP040875.1, from coordinate 2,615,102 downwards.
ATCAGCTGCCCATGACGATTCTGTAAATAGTCGAGATACACCTTGTCGCCGCGCTTCGTCACGTGTCGCGTGATCGTAGCAATGTCGCCGAGCTCACGTAGAGCCAAGCGCGCAAGGAGTTCACCCAACGTGCGACACTGCGCGTACGTCACCTGCCGGCCGAGCGGCAGCAAGATGTGTAGGCCCGTCTTGCCCGTCGTCTTCACATAGCTTGGCATTCCGATCGCTTCGCAGATTTTGCGAAACACGATCGCCGTGCGAATCACATCGGAAAACGGCGCTTCCTTCGGGTCGAGATCGATCACGCACCAATCCGGTAGCTCGAGCGACCCCACTCTGCTATTCCAGATGTGCATGGGAATCGAACCCATGTTCGCGACGTACAGCAGCGACTCGACGTCGTCGCAGACGAAGTACTTCACATCGCGCTGCGTGTCTTCGCTCCAGATCGGGAAGGTGCGAATCCATCCCGGCACGAACTCCGGCGCGTCCTTCTGGTAGAACGACTTTCCGTCGATGCCGTCGGGGAAGCGCGTCAGCACGAGCGGACGGTTGATCAGATACGGCGACATCCACGGCCAGATCGCGCGGTAGTAGTCGACGAGATCACCCTTCGTGTAGCCCTCGCCCGGCCAATAGATTTTCTTGAGATTCGAGAACGCGATCGTCTTCTCGATCTTGGCGCTTGGCACAGTCGGAGCAACGACGGGCGCGCTTGCAACAGCTTGCTGCCGTGCGGTCGCCGGCGGCTCGGACAACGCACCCTGTCGTTCGCAATCGCGCGGATCCTTGTCGGGACGCATTCGCAGGAACGCTGCGTGCCGCAGTACACCGTCCGGCGTCCACTCGCGGAACCGGACCTCGCACACATAGAGCGGTTCGACCCACGTCGTCGTCTTCGTCTCGGGTATCGCGGTCGCCCCGCCAAGCGGCGGTGCGCACGGCGGATCCCGGCGCACGATCGGTTCGAGTAAACTCTGAAGCTCGCCGATCAGTGCATCGTTGAAGCCCGTGCCAACGCGACCAGCGTAGACGAGCGAACCGCCTACCATGTCGGCAAGCTGCAGCGCGCCCATGAAGCTCCGGCTCCCCCTGGGCTCCGTGAATCCAACGATCACGAAGTCGCCCGTGCTCTCGGTTTTGATCTTGATCCAGTTGTCCGTGCGTCCGCCGCGATACGGCGCGTCGGCCTTCTTGGCGATGATTCCTTCGAGGCCAATCGCCGCCACCTGTGTCAGAAACGCCTCCCCTTCACGCTCGATGTGATCGAGCGCGTGCACGGCGCCGAGTTTTGGGAGCGCGTTCATGAGGAGCTTCTTGCGCGCAACCAGCGGCAACGGCCGCAGGTCGTAGTCCTCGAATCCGAGGAGGTCGAATGCGTAGAACGTCGCCGGCAATTCGACGGCGGCGGCCTTGATGTCGATCGGCGAACTCAGTCGCCCGCGCTGCTGAAGCATCGAGAAACTCGGCTTCCCCTTCGCGTCGAGCACGACAACTTCTCCGTCGACGACGATTTCGTCGAAGGGCAGCGCCTTGATCGCGCGCGCAATTTCCGGGAAAACCGCGGTGTAGTCGTTCCCATTGCGCGTCAGCAGCAGCGCTTCGCCGCGCGACTTGCTCGCGAGCAGCCGGTATCCATCGAGCTTGAGCTCGAACACCCACCCATCGCGTGTGAACGCCGTATCCGACGACTCGGCAAGCATCACGCTCACAGACTTTGGATCGACTCGAGTCTTCGGCGCGCCCGCCTGTTCGATTGCGACGCGAAGCGCTCCGGCCGAGTTCTGGCCCGACTTTACCTCGTCGACGGTGAGACCCGAAAGTACCGACGTCTCGACGAACACGTCGCCCGGCGACTTCACATACGAGTCACGCTCCTTGATCAGGAGCCACTCCTTGTCGCTCTTCTTGATCTTCACGAGCGTCCACTTGCCGTGAAGTTTGTAGCCGCGCAACTCGAACAGCAGCTTTCCCTTCTCGAGTCCTTCGCGCCAATCTTCGAGCGCGATCCACTCGCCGCGATCCCAGACGATCACGCCGCCGGCGCCGTAGTTGCCGTTCGGGATCACGCCTTCGAAATCACCATACTCGAGCGGATGATCTTCGACCTTCACGGCGAGGCGCTTGTCGTTCATGTCGTACGACGGCCCCTTGGGCACGGCCCACGAGCGAAGCACGCCGTCCATCTCGAGACGCAGGTCGAAGTGCAGTCGCGTCGCGGCGTGCTTGTGCACAACGAACAAACGGCCAGGAACCGCCGAGACCGTGCCGACCGGCTCAGGTGAGGTGTCGGCCGATCGCTTCGCGCGATAGGTGCTGAGGTTGTCCGGAGCGGGTACGTCGTCGCGGTCGTCCACCACGATCAACGCTTCTCGGAATCACTCAGTCGCGCGAGTCGCTTACGCACCTCGGCGACCTTTGGCTGCAACTCGGGATCAGCATGATTCCACAGTTCGAGGAATCTTGTATAGTGCGCCACAGCGGCCTGGCGGTCGCCCTTCGCCTCGTACAGCTCGCCGAGGCGCTTTTGAGTGCCGGCCATCAACCATCCGTCCACGGTGAACCGGTCGATCGATGGTGGTCCGTCGATGTAGCGATTCATGACCGCAATCGCAGAATCGGCGCGACCAGCGAGGTCGTAGGCGCGCCCCAAATCGCCCATAGTGCACTCCGGACACGCCCCCTTGCCGGCGTCGCGTAACTCGCTGATCGCAGCATCGAATCGACTCTCGCTGATGGCGATCAGCGCGACCATGTAGTGCCGATCGCCAGTATCGAATCTGCTGGGGTTCGGGTGTGCCTGATCGTACTGGGCGAGGATTGCCTTCGCCCGATCGGCGCGCCCAAGAACGGCATAGGCCCGCACCAGCGCGTAGAACGGGCGGTCGAGCGGTGACAGCTTCTCGAGCGGGTGAGCATCGAGACTGGCCTGCAGGGTGCGCAATGCGTGAGCGGTATCTCCAAGGAACCAGACCTCGGAAGTCGCCGTCGTAGCAGCGTCGACGAGCGGCGCCGCGAAGGCGCCCTGCTGTTCACTGAGCGTCGCCGCTTCTGAGCCATACTTGTTCGCCTCGTTCAAGCGGCCGCGCAGGCGAGCAATGTCGGCCAGATTCCCGTCCGCGGCACTCCGCGTGCTTCGGTCATCGGTCGACGACCGGAGCTTCAGCAGAGTCGCCTGCGCCGAGTCGAGTTCACCCTGCACCGCGGCAAGGTGCGACGACATGAAAATCGGGGTCGGATTCGACGGGAGGGATTTCTTCCATTCCGCGATCGTGGTTGCCGCGGCGTCGAACTTCTTCTGCGCGACCTGGCTCTGATAGAGATTCGCGAAGTAGGTCCATCCTGTGGGACTCGCGTCAACAGCACGCTGCGCGTACCCCTCCGCTTTTTCGAACTGGCCGCCGGTGTTGAAGTCGTTGGCAAGATTGTTCAGCGCGCTAGCGTTCTTCGGATCGATCTCGATCAGCGCCTCGTATGCGGCGATCGCTTTCTCGACGTCCGGATGTGGCCCGAAGTCGTAGTAGGAGCCGAGCGTCAGATAGCGCTCCGCATCGCTCAGCCGATCCTTGTGCTGAAACGCCTTCTCGAGCGCCGCGACCTGGCGTGATGTATAGCCGCCGCGATTTCCGAGCTCGATCGCCAGCTTTCGATACGCCATCGCAAAACTCGTATCGAGTGCGATCGCCTCCTCCATCAGCTCGACGCCACGACTGAAGTCGTTGTGCTCGCGGAACGCTCGAATGCCCTGCACGTACTTCTTCAGCGCCTCGAGCGACGGGGTCGTCACCTTCTCGAGCTCCATCGCTGCATTGACCGAGCGCAGCGATTCGCCCGCCTTGGCGCGCACGTCGCGCGATAGTCGGTCGATGGCCGCGATGATCTCGCTGCTCTTGTCGGCGGTTACGCGGAACGTCGCCAACACTTCGCCGGTCTGCGCCGAGTAGAGCTTGGCCGCGATGACGTATTTGCCGCCCAGCGACAACACCTCTCCGTCGATCACCGCCTTGATGCCATCGCGCGTCGCGATCTCGCGCGCGAGCGCGAAGTCGAGAGATACATCGAGCGGCTTCTGCATTCGATTCAACGTCTCGCGAATCGTCGTCGGCTGCACGACTCGCAGCTGCCGCGACTGAGCGAGATCCGACCTGAACGCTTCCGTCACCACCGGTCCGAGGCTCGTATCCGACGCCGGGCTCTTGAAATCGGCAATGAGTATTTGATCATTGTCGCCAAACGTACCCGCCGCGCGCAGTGAGGCCGCCGGTCCAATACCAAACGTGCGCATGACCATGTAACCGCCGACCAGCAGCACAAACACGCCAAACGCGGCAATGCCGGCGATCGTCGTTCGACGCCAGTTCACCCACGGGCTCGCGCGGACCGCGAGGCGCGCCATCGTCGATTGCGTCGCCGGCGAACCTCCCGGCGTGATCTGCGCCATCGTCATTGCCTGATGTGCGCCGTGGTGCACAAACGCCGTGAAGAGAATCGCGGGAAAACCCAGCGCCATCACGATCACCGAGCCGGGCAACACCCAGGTCGGTAATCCAATGCCAACGATTGCCGCCTTAGCGACGATCGCCACGGTGACGAACGCCGCCGCGTAGATCGCCAGTGCGCGCCACAACCGCTGGCGACCGCCAAGGAGAATCCCCGCCATGGCCGGGTGGGCGCCGCCGCTCGTCGTCACGGTCTCGAGGACTTTCACGAGATCGATCGCCGACTGCGGCCGCTTGTCGGCGTCCTTGGCGAGACAGGCCATGACGAGGTCGGCGAGCAGCGGCGGCGTGTCTGGCCGAAGCTCCGTAACCGGCTGTGGTGCCTCCGCCATGTGCGCCGCGAGCAGCTTTTGCGGTGTGCGTCCAACGAATGGCGCTCGGCCAGTAAGCAGCTCGTACGCCATGCAGCCGAACGAATACAGATCGGCCCGATGGTCAGTCGCTGGATCCGCGGCAGCCTGTTCCGGCGCCATGTACGCCGGCGTCCCAATCGACGTTCCCAACTGCGTAAGCGTTCCGCCGGGCGTCGGCGTGCGTGACGCCGACAACGCCTTCGCAATTCCAAAGTCGGTGACGACGGCGGAGCCACCCGTGATCAACACGTTGTCGGGCTTGATGTCGCGGTGCACGACACCGCGATCGTGCGCATACGCCAGAGCTTTGGCGACGTCACGCAGGTAGCTGATCGTCTCGCCCATGGGCACAGCGTCGCCATGCGCGAGACGCGCGCGGAGAGACGTGCCCTCGACGAACGGCATCGTGTAATACGGCAGGCCTTCCGTCTCACCCGATGCGAGCACCGGCACGATGTGCGGATGCTGCAGCTGCGCGGCGAGCTGTATCTCGCGCTTGAATCGTTCGACGGAGACGCCCTGCACCAACTCGGGCGGAAGGACCTTGACCACAACGTTGCGGCCGAGCGCCGTCTCGGTGGCAACGAAGACCCTCGACATTCCGCCACCGCCGAGCTCTCGCTCCAGGGTGTAGGCCGCGCCGAGGGTGGACTGCAGTTGGCTACGCAGGTCCATGCGCTGAGTCAGAATTGTTTGGAGTACACCGCGCGCCTAAACTATAGCCCGGCACGCGTCGCTGCTACGCTAGGGTCGTTTATCGCTCGACGGAGCAGCGACCTTCACGGCAACGTACGTGACGCGCTCCCCCGGGGCGAGGATCATCTGGTGCGGTGTTCCCGCGGGAATCGTCGCCATGTCGCCAGCGTGCAACGGCGCGCGTGTCGCGCCGCGCGCGGTGCCGCCGCGCCATTCACCCGGCGAACTCTCCGTGGCGCCAACCTGGACGCCGCCCGTAAGTAGCGTCGCGCTCCCCGACTCGACGATGAAGATGTCCGTCCAGGCTTCGTGGCGCTCGAGTCCACCCGTGCTATCGCGATGGGTGATTCCGTAGGTGAACCCTGGCCCCTTGCCGAGTTGTGCTGTGCGCGACGCGCCCGGCGTGAGCGAGTCACCCAGCTGTTTCAACCGCTTTGCCGGGACGATCTCCGCGGGAGCCGTGGGTGCAGACTGCGCCGAAAGGGACGAAGCGAGGCACAGGAGGCAAAAGGAGACACCGAGCGACGAACGCATTTGCGATGGATTCGAGAAGGGTTGATTTTTCACAGTATGCACCGGACCGGTGCACGGTTCAATCACCCATGGCGAACCGGTCAATACTGCCCCATGATCGAGCACCGTTTGCCGCTGTTTGGGGTAGTATTTAACTCGTCGTGGATACTTCCCGTCCCCTCGTTTCCCCTCTCGCGTCCAGCCCAATGCCTGCTCGCACGATTGGCACCGCCACAATTTCGTTCGGACTTGTCTCGGTCCCCGTCAACCTGTATTCGTCGGCCGAATCCAAGTCGAGCGTGTCGTTCAACATGCTGCACAAAAAGTGCGGCTCGCGACTCAAGCAGCAGTACACCTGCCCCAAGGACAACGAGATCGTCACTCGCGACGAGACCGTAAAGGGCTACGAGTTCGCAAAGGATCAGTATGTGATCCTCAATCCCGAAGAGCTCAAGGCGCTCGAGGAAAAGGCGACGGGCATGATCGACGTGATCGAGTTCGTGCCGCTCGACAAAGTCGATCGCGAGTATCTCGAGAAGGTGTATTACCTCGGACCCGACAAGGGCGGCGATCGCGCGTATCGCCTGCTCGCCGCGGCGCTCCAGGAAACCGGTCGTGCTGCGCTAGGCCAGTACGCTGCGCGCGGCCAACAGCACCTCGTGCTTCTCCGCCCGCTCAACGGCGTTCTCGTCATGGAGCAGCTGCACTACGCCGATGAAGTCCGTCCGACCACTGAGGTCACGGTACCAGAAGGCGAAGTGAAGCCGCAGGAGCTCAAGCTCGCGAAGCAGCTCATCGAGCAGACGGCGAGCGACACGTTCGAGCCACAGAAGTACAAGGACACCGTGCGTGAGCGCGTGCTCGAGACGATTCAGCGCAAGATCGAAGGCCAGGATATCACGTCGGCCGACACGCCGGCAGACGGCGGCGGCAAGATCATCGATCTCATGGAAGCGCTGAAGGCCAGCCTCGCGGCAACCAAGCCTGACGCCACCGCAAAGGCGTCATGAACCTCAAGGCCGGTACGAGCGGCTTCGCGTTCAAGGAGTGGAAGGGTTCGTTCTATCCGCAGGATCTCAAGGACGATGGAATGCTCGGCTACTACGCGAGCAAATTCCCAACCGTCGAGATCAACAACACCTTCTATCGCCTCCCGAAGGAGGAGGTGTTGCAATCGTGGGCAGCACAGGTTCCCGAGCCGTTCACGTTCGCCATCAAGGCGAGTCAACGGATTACGCACTACGGGCGCCTCAAGCCTGAGAGTGCGAGCGCCGTGGAGTTTCTCCTCAAGAACACGGCGTCGCTCGGCGCCCGCCTCGGGCCGATTCTGTTCCAGCTTCCGCCGAATCTGAAAAAGGATCTCGATCGCCTGCGCACCTTCGTCGATACGCTGCCGAGCGATCGGCGATACACGATCGAGTTCCGACACGAGAGCTGGTTCGAAGATGATGTATTCGACGTGCTGCGCGCGCGCGACATCGCGATGTGCATCATCGATCAGGCTGAATTCTCCGCGCCATTCGTCGCGACCGCCACGTGGGGCTATGCGCGTCTGCATCGCTTCGACTATGACGAAGCGTCGCTCACGGATTGGGCCAAGCGAATCGCGGCGCAGCCCTGGAACGAGACACACGTCTACTTCAAGCACGACGAGGGCGTCGGCTCGGGCCCGCCCGCGGTGGACGGCTTCCTTCGATCGATCGCTGCACTTCGCGTGTAGCCAGAACGTTACCGACGCCAGCGGTTTCGCCACGGGTGCATGGCTAGTAAGATTTTGGCCATGAATCTGCGCCCGTTCGTTCTTCCATCGATCGCATTCGCCGCTGTCGCGGCCTACGCCTGCGCCACTGGCGCTCGCGGCCCGCGTGAGAGTCGTGCGTCGATGGCGACCACTGCGACGCCAATCAAGCACGTCGTCGTGATCTACGGCGAGAACATCTCGTTCGATCACTATTTCGGCCTCTACCCGAGTGCCACGAACCCGCCGGGTGAACCGGCATTCGCCGCCGTTGCGAACACGCCGTCGGTGAACGGCTTGACCGGCGACTTGCTGACGAAGAATCCGAACCTGAACGACGAAAACGGTACGGGCGCAGCCAATCCGTTTCGCCTCGATCGCACCCAAGCCGCGACCTCCGACCAGGGGCACGCCTACACGCCGGAACAGCGCGCGTACAACGACGGCAAGCTCGATCTCTTTCCGAAGTACACGGGGCGCGCCGGTAGTGGCGGCACTGGTGCGTTCGCCACGAAGGGGCTCGTCATGGGCTACTTCGACGGCAACACCGTCACCGCGATGTGGAATTACGCGCAGCGCTTCGCCATGAGCGATAACTCGTACGGCGATCAGTACGGGCCGTCCACTCCCGGCGCGCTCAATCTCATCTCCGGGCAGACAAATGGCCTGAGCATCAACGTGACCACGAAGCCGTCATACGCGGTAGACGACGGCCAGGGTGGGCGAACGATGATCGGCGACGTCGATCCTGGTCGCGACTCCTGCTCGAATGCCGGTGGCAAAAGTGCCGTTGCCATGATGGCGGGAAAGAACATCGGCGATTTGCTCAACGAAGCGGGGCTGAGTTGGGGATGGTTCCAGGGTGGTTTCGACCTCACGGTCACAAATGCCAATGGTTCAACGGGCTGCGTGCGCACGACGCATTCCGACGTCACCAATGTTGACGTTCGCGACTATGTACCGCACCACCAGCCGTTCCAATACTATGCGTCGACCGTAAATCCCCGGCATGCACGACCCGTTTCAATCGCGACCATCGGTACGGCACGCGATACCGCGGGGAATCATCAGTACGATGTGCGCGACTTCTACGCCGCGGTGTCAGCCGGGAATCTTCCTTCCGTATCGTTCCTCAAGGCGCCGGCATATGAGAATGCTCATGCCGGCAACTCAGACCCACTGGACGAGCAGCGCTTCGTCGTCGAAGTCGTCAACTTCCTGCAGCAACAACCGGCGTGGCGCGAAACGGTCGTGATCCTCGCCTACGATGACTCGGACGGCTGGTACGACCACCAGATGGCGCCAATCGGCAACGCGTCCTTCGATTCCACGGCCGATCAGATTTCGGGTCCCGGACGGTGCGGTGTTCGTGGTAGAACGCCGCAGGCGCGCGGCGTCGCGAGCAACAAGCCTGTTCACGGTCGCTGCGGGCCTGGCACACGCCAACCGTTCATCGTCATCTCGCCTTGGGCCCGGGTCAACTACGTTGACCACGCGCAGATCACGCAGTCGTCGATCATTCGCTTCATCGAAGACAACTGGCTTGGCGGCAAGCGACTCGGCGGCGGCTCGTTCGACGCCACGACCGGCAATATGACCGGTATGTTCGACTTCTCCGCCCAGCCGCGTACGACGCCCCTCTACCTCGACGCCGAGTTGGGCACGGTCGTCTCGACGCCGCCAGCGCGTCGCTAACGCCGGCGATGCTGATGCGCCGAGCGCTGCGTGTCGTCGCGCTCGGTGTCGTTGCGTGGGGTGTGGTCGGCTGCGGGAGCGACACCGACGACATTGCGAATCCGCATCCCGTCCAGCTCAAACGACCGGCCGAATCCCCACTGAGCGCGATGGGGGAGCTCGGCCGCCTGGTGTTCTACGACACGAATCTGTCAGCGTCGGGAAAGCGGTCGTGTGCGAGTTGTCATCGACCGGAGAACGCGTACGCGTCGCCCACTCGGTCTTCGATCGTGCTGGCAGCTCCGCGCGAGAATCATGGAATCGTGCGCGCGGTTCCCAGTCTGCGATACGCGTATCGCGCGCCCAACTTCTCGGTCGGCCCGGAACTCAGTGACGCCGACGACATGACCGCCGCAGCCAGCGCGCCGCCTGCGCCGGGAACATCTCCAGTCAAGGTCGCCGGCGGTGCCGCTCGTTCTGAGGTGATGGTCGCTCGCGGTGGTCTCTTCTGGGACGGGCGCGCAAATACGCTGCAAGATCAGGCCATGGGCCCGCTGTTCAATGCGAACGAAATGGGAAATACGTCCATCGATGCGATTGTCGCCAAGCTCCGCAAGTCGACGTACGTCCCGCAGTTCGTGACGCTCTTCGGCGTGAACGTCTTTGCGCAGCCCACCCGACTCGTCGACGAAGCAATGTTCGCCGTCGCGCGCTTTCAGATCGAGGACGCGTCGTTTCACCCGTACACGAGCAAATACGACTACTTCCTCGAGGGACAAGCTCGCCTTACGCCGAGCGAGTGGCGCGGCCTGCAAGCGTTCGATGACGAAAAGCGCGGCAACTGCGCAGCATGCCATCTCGATCGTCCACGCGGCGACGGCCTGCCTCCCGTGTTCACCGATTACGAGTACGAGGCGCTCGGCGTTCCTCGCGATACGCTGGCGCGCGGCACAGATCTCGGCGCATGCGGCCCTTTGCGCACCGATCTCCGCGGCCAAACACAATACTGCGGCATGTTCCGTACGCCATCCCTGCGCAACACTGCCACGCGGTCAGAGTTCTTTCACAACGGCGTCTATCGCACGCTCGACGACGTGCTCGCGTTTTACAACTTTCGCGACGTTCGCCCTGAACGGATCTACCCGACGTTACAGGGTCGTGTGCAGCGGTTCAACGACCTTCCCACGCAATACCACGGCAACGTCGATACGAGCGATGCACCGTTCAATCGGGCGCGCGGACAGGCGCCAGCGATGTCCGATCGGGACATGAGCGACATCATCGCCTTTCTGAAAACGCTCACCGACGGATATCGCGTCAATCCTCGCGCAGCGTCGCGGCCGGACTGATTCGCCCTGCGCGGCGAGCCGGCAGGTATGTGGCCAGCGCCGCGCTGGCCACGAGCACGACGATCATTCCTCCATACGCACCGGGGTCGAGCGGGCTGACGCCAAAGAGGAAACCACGTGCGAGTTGCGCGAGAACGCCGGCTATCGCGAGTCCAGTGAGTGCGCCCGCAACGATCGGCGTCGTGCCCTGACGCATCATCAGAGCGATCACCTGCCGACTTGTCGCACCGAGCGCGAGCCGCACCGCGACCTCACGCTGCCGTTGACCGAGTCCAAAGCTGACGACGCCGGCGACACCGATCGCCGCCAGCAGCAGCGCGAGCGCACCCAGCGCGGCCATCGCCGTAGCAACCATGCGCGTGGGTGCGAGAACACTGGCAATTCGATCCTCGAAGCGCTCGGTCTGAACCACTACCTGAGGATCGATGGTGCGCACCCATTCGGGAACGGCCTGCATCAATGACGCCGGCGATTGGTTGGTGCGCACGACGATCGCGTTGTCGAGTGCCGAACCGATCGCGAGGTAGGCAGTTGGATCGGAGGTCCGCGCGAGCGTCGACGCACTTGCTTCGCTCGCAATTCCAACAACGCGAAACCATCGGCCCGCCGCCTTGAATCGTTCACCGATCGGCTCGGCGCTCTGCCACAGTGCCGTCGCCATCGAACCGCTGATCACCGCAGCGCGATCGCCGTCGCCAAGGGCAGAACTGTCGAACGTCGTGCCGCGCACGATGCGCATGTCCATCGTCTTGAAGTACGCGCCGGACACACGCGTCACGTTCACGGTATGCGCGTCTGCCGCCCCGCCGTGATCGCGGTCGAGTTGTACCGTCTCCGTCGTGCGTCCGATCAGGGGTAGCCGTGCCGCAATCGCCACGCCCGCCACACCAGGAGTGCGGACGATCCGACCCATCACTTCCCCATAGAGCGCGTCGGCCCGCGCCGCATCGTAACCGAGCGCCGCCAGATTCAGCGAAAACGCAACGACGTTGTGCGTTGCGTATCCTGGATCGACGCGGGTCGCGCGCAGTGCACCGCGCACGAAGAGCGCGGACATGACGAGGAGCATCGCGCTGCCAGCCACCTGAACGCCGATCACCGCGCTTCGAATGCGCGACGGACGAACGTGTAGCCGTCCAACCATCGTCACACCCTTGAACGCCGATACGAGATCGACGCGTGTGGATTGAAGAGCCGGAACGAGTCCAACGAGCATCATTGTGAAGACCGCGACGCCGAATGCGTAGGCAACAACGCGAGCGTCTGGCGACGGATCGATCTGGAGCGCCCCAATCGGCGAGATCGCGGCCAACAGGCGCGGCAGCGCCAGAACGAACGCCATGCCAAGGAGCGCACCGCACAAGCTGAGCAAGCCGCTCTCGATGAGTAGTTGCTGAATCAACTGCCGCCGCCCCGCGCCAATCGCGAGTCGAATGGCAATCTCACGTCGTCGCGCCAATCCCCGCGCGAGCAGCAAATTCATGACGTTGGCGCACGCCATGGCGACGATCGTCAGTCCGAGGAAGATCGTCAACACGATCGGTACACGTCCCTCGCGGGCTACTTCCGGGAAGTTGAGATATGCCCCCGGTACGACCGACGGCACGACACGTCGTCCCGGATAATCCAAGTCGAGACGCTTACCGGTCACCGTCACCTGTGCATTCGCTTCGGCGAACGTCGCTCCAGGAGCGAGGCGAGCGACCATCATCAGCCAACTAGCGTTGCGGTGCACGAGAATGCTGTCACGACCGTGCGCGAGCGCCGGTTGCATCGTCACCGGCACCCACAGCGCCGACGGCTGCAACGAAATCCCATTGAATCCAGACTCGGCAACGCCGATGACCGTGAGCGGAAGGCTATTCACGCGGATGACGCGGCCGACGATCGTCGAGTCCCCACCGTACTGCGTCGACCAGAGTGCGTGACTGAGGACGACGACTGGCCCGGATCCCGGCTGTGCGCACTCGTCTACCGTGAACGCTCGGCCGAGTGCCATACGGGTTGCGGTTGTGCGGAAGTAGGCGCACGACACGAGTTCCGACGCGATCGGCGCATCCGCACCACCGACGATCAGGGTCGACGGCGCATAGACCGACGACGACGAGAACGCCGGCGACTGCGCGTACGATTGGAAGTCAGCGTATGAGAGCCACGATGTCGTACCGCGCACTTCGCGAATACCGCGACCACGCAGTTGTTGATACACGTTCACCACACGCCCGGCGTCACGAACTGGAAGAGGGCGCGCGAGCGTTGCGTAGACCAGCGTGAAGATCGACGTGTTGAGGCCAATGCCGATCGTCAGCGTCGCGGTCACGGCAAGCGTGAAGCCGGGGGAACGACGCAGGCCGCGCAAAGCATGCCGCACATCGCGAACAAGCGCGTCGATCAGTGCTCCAGCTCGCGCGTCGCGGACGTTCTCCTTCAACTGCTCCACGCCGCCCGCTTCGATCAGCGCCGCGCGTCGCGCCATCGCGCCGTCCATTCCAGCACGCGCCTTTTCGGCGGCCAACGCGTCGACGTACGCGCCAAGCTCGTCGTCCAGCTCTCGCTCTACCTTCTCCCGGCGAAAGAGGTTTCGCGCGGCGCTCCGCAGTCGAGCGATAGCCGACATCGGGGTCAGGTGGTCCGCAACGCCATCGAGATGGCGAGCGTGTAGCGGTTCCAGTCTTCGGTTTCGGTCTCGAACTGTCGTCGCCCGGCTGCCGTGAGCTTGTAGTACTTCGCCCGACGGTTCGACTCTGATTCGCCCCATTTGGCCGCGAGCCACCCCGCCTCTTCCATGCGATGCAATGCTGGAAAGAGCGAACCGGGTTTGACCTGGAACGTCCCGTTGGTGATTTGCTCGATCCGCCGCGACACGCCGAGCCCGTGCAGCTCACCGAGCGCTAGCGCCTTGAGAATCAGGAGGTCGAGCGTCCCTTGGAGCAGTTTCGCCTGCTCGTTCGATGGTCGTATAGACATTCTGTACGAGGATACGGCGCGTCGTATAGGATGTCAATACGAGCCGCCCGCGCGGCCGCGGGAATGCCAGCGTGGTCTTTGCGACAGCACGCCACCCCACTATGTCTCGACGCATGGAGTCTCAGCCGCCGCTCGGCACGCCGCCTACCCTCACCTCCGAAGACGAATGGCTCTGGGGCTGGGACCCCACGCCTGGCATCGTCTCCGTATGGGCCGAGCAGTCCGGCCACGCCATCGTTTGGCGACGCATCCCAGCCACCGGTGAGCTGGTCCGAGAAGACGACCGCTTTCGCCCCTGGGCGCTTCTCGATCGTCTCGACGACCTCCGGCACCTCGGTGCGTCCCTCGCCGTCGATGGAACGCCGAACGCAGCCGTCACCTATCGCGAGTTGACTGGCCCCGGTGCGCTCCGCTTTCTCGTCAGCGCCAGCGATACCAAAACGTTGTCCACTGCTGTCCTTCACGGCGCATCGCAACGGCTCGGCAAGGAAATCCGGCATTTGCGCGAGCTCGGCTCCGAGTCGGTCCTCGTGCTTCAGCCGGAAGAACAATATCTGGTCTCGACTGGGCGGACGTACTTTCGAGATCTGTCATTCGACCAACTCCGTCGCCTGCAGTTCGATCTCGAGACCACAGGGCTCGATCCGCGCCGAGACCGGATCTTCATGGTCGCCGTACGCGACCCGTCAGGTACGGGGATCGTACTCGAGGCAACCGGTCGCGGCGATGCCGGCGAGGCGGATCTCATCAAGCGTCTCGTCGAAACCATCGTCGACGCCGATCCCGACGTCATCGAGAACCACAACCTTCACGGTTTCGACCTGCCGTTCGTCGAGCGACGCGCGCGGACGCTCGGCGTCCCGCTGCCGATCGGCCGGCTCGGCTCCGTTGGACTGAAGCAACGCCCCGCGCGACGCAGCGCCCCCGGCGACGACGACGGCCGTCGTCGCATTCGGCTCGTCGCACCCGGACGCGAGTTCATCGACACGCTCGACGCCGTTCGCCGGTACGATTTCTCGACGCGCGAATTGCCGGGTCACGGACTCAAGGCCGTCGCGCGACACCTCGGCATCGCCGGGCCCAATCGCGAGCTCATTCGCGGCGATCAGATCTTCACCACGTATCTCACGGATCCGGATCGCGTCCGTCGCTACGCCACCGCCGACGTCGACGAAGTCGCCGCGCTCGCGAAGATGCTCGGCGGCGCAGCCTTCGCGCTCGCGCGTATGGCGCCGCGGCGATACGAACGGTTGGCCGACGCCGGTGCTGCCACTGGAGTCATCGATCCGCTACTCGTTCGCGCGTACCTCCGCGCTGGAACGGCTCTCCCCGCGCATGCGGAGGGCGATCACACACCGCACAGCGGCGCCGCGCTGCACCTGTTCGCCACCGGCGTCGCCACGCGCGTGGTGAAGGCAGACGTTGCGAGTCTATATCCGTCGCTCATGCGCGCGTACCGCATCGGGCCGGCACGCGACTCGCTCGGTGCTCTCCTCGCCCTCGTCGATCGCCTCGTGGAGCAACGACTCTCAGCCAAGGCGGCAGCGCGCGCGGCGCCGGCGGGATCAGCCGAGCGGTATGTGCACGAAGCAACGTCGGCAGCGATGAAGCTCGTCGTTAATTCGGCGTACGGATATCTCGCCGCTGGCGGCGGTCTCACGCGCTTCGCCGACGTCCACGCTGCCAACGAGGTGACCCGGCGCGGACGCGAAACGCTCGAGATGATGTGTCGCGAGCTCGGCGACCGTGGCGTCACGCTGGTCGAGGCCGATACAGACGGCGTGTACTTCTCCGTTCCAGCGGCGTGGACCGAGCAGGATGAGCGGCGCGTCGTCGGTGAAGTCGCAGCACTCCTTCCGCCGCTCGTGCAGCTCGAATTCGAAGGACGATATGCAGCGATGCTCTCGCACGAGCCGAAGAATTACGCGCTGATGCACTACGATGGTTCGCTGCTCCTCCGCGGCGTCGCTTTTCGGTCGAGTCGCGCCGAACCGTTCGGCGAGTCCTTCCTCAAAACGTCGATTCGCCGATTATTGGTTGGCGACGTCGTCGGCGTGCGCGATGCGTATTTGAGAACACTCGATGCGCTGCGTCTGCGCGCGCTCACGACGCGCGACGTGTCGCAGCGCGTGCGGCTGACCAAGTCGCCAGAGCGCTATCGGATGACTCGCGAGGTTCGTCGCGAGCTTGCGTACGAGGCGATGTTCGCCAGCGGCCGAAACACGTGGAGTGTCGGCGACCGAGTGCGCGTATATCGCACCATTGGCGGCGCCGGCCGCATTGCCGAGGACGTCGACGAGAATGACGTGGCTGCCGCGGCCGGTGCACGGGACTACGACGTCGATCACTACTCGCGCGTTCTTCGCGATACCTTCGCGGCGCGCCTTGCTCGGGCGTTTACCGCCGAAGACTTCGCCGTGGTCTTCGCGGACCCTGATCAGCTTTCTCTGTTTGCTCCATCCCTCGATACGGTGCGCCCAATCCTCACGCCGCGCCAGCTGACTCGAGTTACCTGACACCGGCCCGGACCGCCGGCCGCCTGGACGTCGAGCGGCGACGTTGAGAATCTTGGAACATCCCGGCCGTCCCCGTGGTTGAAGAAGCGCCATCGATCTTCGGGGGAGCCCGGTGGGTCATACACGTCGTGGATGGGCGGCCAATGCGCCTATCGATGGGTCGTGGACCAGTCGCGCGGCGGGAACGGCGATTACCGCCGCTCTCTTCGTGCTGGCCGTTCGTTCGATGACCCGGGTGTTCGCTGAATCCGCACGCGAGCGAGAGACCCGCGAACGGACGACTGTGCTTCGGCTCCCTCCGGTGCCCGCGGTTACCGTGCCGCAAATCGCACCGCCTCGACGGGTCTCGCGCACGACATCGCCGATCGCAGGTCCGACCGCTCCCAAAGCGGCCGACCCGGGCACGCCAACCGTGGTCGCGCCGGTCGCACCGCCTCGTGACACAGCCTCCGTTGCGCCAGCGCGAACAACGGAGCTAAACCGCGCCGCGTTTCTGCCGGCGCCCGCGCGCGCACTGCCCGCGATCCCGATGTCTGGCGGAGTAGGCATCGGCGACGGCGCTCGCGGCGAAGCGACTCTAGGCGCTCCCTTTTCGGATCGCGCCGGCGTCTCGTCGCCCAATCCGGGCGGGCCTGCGGCTCACTCGAGAGGAATAGAAAGCTGGCGACAGCTCACCCACGAAGAGGAGGTCGCGCTGCAAGACAAGCGAGCCCCGGGAATTCCTCGAAACGGGCGCGCCGCTCGGCTTCCCGGCGAGGCGATCTATGCGCCGACGATGAACGGCGGAGCGAGCGTCGCCTACACCGTCATTTCGATCAGCGGTCATAAAGATCGAAGGCGCGAAGATAGTCTCAACATCGACTATCAAGCGCGCCTTCAGAGACTCAACGTTCTTGCCGCACAGCGTGATTCCATTCGCCGCGACTCCATCGCGCGGACCAGGATTCATCCATGAATGCTCATTACGGTTTGGTCGAGATCCGCGCCGTCTTGATGTAGTCGAGCTTCGGAAACATTCGCTCGAGATAGGAATTGCCGAGCGTTTGAATCATGTGCTGGTCGGGGTCTTCGCCGTAGCCGCTGTAGATCGAATCGACGACCGCCATACCGCCCTCTACGACACGGCCAATTGGAGAAAAGCCAAGCTGATCGAGCCGCGAGTTGTCGCCGAGGTTGATGAATACCTGATTCGCTCGGGTATCCTTCCCTTCCGTCGCGAACGTGAGTGTGCCGCGAACGTTGTGCTGCTTGACCGAGTCGTCCAGGATCCGTTCGTCGAGCCACCGCTGATTGCGCTTCGGATCGCCGTTGAGCCCAAACTGGACGACGAAACCTGGCGCGACGCGAAAGAACCGAGCTCCGTCGAAGAACTGCGACTGGATCAGATCGTAGAATCGATCCGCGCCCTTCGGCGCCCACGATCGAAGTACGTCCACCTCGAACGTGCCGCGCGAGGTCTCGAACGCAACGCGAAATGAATCCGGCGCGGGCGTCGTGCTCACACTCGTGCCAGCGCGGTCAGGACACGCGGCGCCAATCGTGATCGCCGCGATGCCTGCCACGAGTGCAATGACCGACCGTCTCGTCACCATATGCTAATTCTCCAATCGCGTGCTTACTTCTTGACGACAAAGTGCACGGTGTCGCGCTGCGTCGCCATCGGCGTGTGATCGCCATAGCCAATGACGGCGATGAGTTCGTGCTGCCCAGGCGTCAGTCCCTTGAACGTGTACGTCGAGTCACCGGTGCCGATGTGCACGATCGTCTTGCTCGTCGGCGGAATCGGCGCTCCATCCGGACTCGGCGGCGTATCGAGGAACAGGTGGTAGTGACCGGTGCCTTCCACCTTCTTGCCGTCGGCCTTGGCGATGGTGACGCCCGTCTCCGCCAGCACCACGGTCACATCGTGACCAGTGCTGTCGTTCTTGGCGGGCGACACAATCCGCACCGCCGTCGCAGGAGCGGCGGGTGCCGCGGGAGCTGCTGCCGGCGCTGCAGCAGCGGCCGCCGCGGCTGCGTTCGTCGAGTCACTAGTCGCTGCCTTCTTCTCGCAGGCAACTGCCAGTGTAAGAATCGTTACAACGAGGGCACGTCGCATTCCTTTACTCCGTTCTCAGAGGTCGCGTTGAGCTGTTGCGGTTCGCACATCGAAGCTATCTCATCCAGCCGGGTTGCGCACGCGGGAGCGTATACGCGGCGGGCGGTCACGACCGGGACGTCGTGCGTTCGTCTACGTGGACCTCGCGCTCGATCACGCGCTCCGCTCCTTCGACCGGGCGAACGCGCTTGCCGCGCCACGCCGCCCATTCGCGCGTGAGCTCGGCACCAAAGAGCAAAATCAGCCCGGCGTAGTAGATCCACACGAGGATCACGGCGAGTGCGCTCGCCGCGCCGAATGCGTCCCCGGGCTTGCTGCGTCCGAGGTACAGACCGATCACGAACTTTCCGGCGATGAACAGAACCGAAGTCACGATTCCGCCAACCCAGACGTCGCGCCACGCGATCTTGGCGTCCGGCAGGAATTTGAAGAGCGCCGCAAAGAGAACCGTCAGAACTAGCAACGACACGACCAGATCGGCAACGAACAGCAGCGTCGTGGCGCCCTCCCCGGCAATCGATCCAGCCACCGATGCGATCGCCGCGGAAAGGGCTAGCGATACCGCGAGCAGAAACCCGAGCCCGAGCACCATTCCGAGCGACAGCAGCCGCTTGAGAACGAAGTTCTTGATGCCGCCCTGCGCTGGATCTGGCTTCACCTCCCACGCGTGATTGAGCGCGTTCTGGAGCGACAGAAACGCGCCCATTGCACCGAGCACCAGGCCGATCGACCCAATGATCGTCGCCACAACTCCACGGCCAACGGTCGCGGGTCCACGCTCGATCATCTCGTGGATCTGTGTCGCGCCTCCCTGACCAACAATCTTTGCGAACTGCCCCTCGAGTCCCTGTCGAACCTGAACCGGGTCCCAGATCTTGCCGGCGATCGTGACGAGCAAGATTAAGAGAGGCGGCAACGCGAACGCCGTGTAATACGACAGCGCAGCGGCTCGCATGCCGCAGTCGTCTTTGCCGAATCCCTTGAATGCACCCTTGAGAATCTCGAGCACTCGCGCGCCGCCTCCGCGTCGTCGGACTGGTTCGGCAAAGGCAGGGGTCGTGCCGGACCGAGCCAAGCATCCTCCTCGCGTACGATTGGCGAGGGTCGCCAGGCGTTCCCGACCAATCGATACTTCAGCCCATGACGCGACGACATCGAATTGCGGTGATCCCTGGCGACGGCATCGGGCGAGAGGTAGTTCCCGCCGGCCAACTCGTGCTGGACACTGCAGCGCGCCGCCACGGCTTCGAACTCGACTGGCAGCCGTTCGACTGGAGTTGCGAACGCTACGCCCACGTTGGGCGCATGATGCCCGACGACGGGCTCGACCAGCTTCGCTCGTCCGACGCCATCTTCCTCGGCGCAGTCGGCTATCCGGGCGTACCCGATCACGTGTCGCTCTGGGGGCTCCTCCTCCCGATTCGCCGCGGCTTCGAGCAGTACGTCAATCTTCGGCCGGTGCGCCTGCTCGCCGGAATCGAGTCGCCGCTCCGCGGGCGCGAAGCCGGAAGCATCGACATTTGTATCGTACGAGAGAACACTGAAGGCGAGTATTCCGACGTCGGCGGCATCGTCGACGCTGGCACGCCGGACGAAGCAGCGACGCAGGTGGCGCGCTTCTCACGCCGCGGTTGCGATCGCGTCATGCGCTACGCGTTCGACCTCGCCACGCGCCGAAGTAAGCATCTGACGTCGGCCACCAAGTCGAACGGCATCCTCCATAGCATGCCGTATTGGGACTCGCGCTTCGCAGCAATCGCCGGCGAGCACCCAGATGTCACGACCGATCAGTACCACATCGACATTCTGTGCGCGCACTTCGTGCGGCACCCAGACTGGTTCGATGTAGTCGTTGCGAGCAATCTGTTCGGCGACATCCTCTCGGACCTCGGCCCGGCAATCGCGGGCTCGATCGGCATTGCGCCGAGCGCGAATCTCAATCCCGAGCGCGACTATCCGTCGATGTTCGAGCCGGTCCACGGCTCAGCGCCTGACATCGCGGGCCGTGGGATTGCGAACCCAATCGGTCAGATCTGGTCCGGCGCGATGATGCTCGAGCACCTCGGCGAGACCGACGCGGCGGCCGCGATCGAGTCTGCGATTGAGCGAGTAGTGTCCGATCCTACTGCACCCCGCACCGCCGATCTCGGCGGCGCGGCAACCACCGTGGACGTCGCACGCGCAATCGCGGCGCGACTCTAGACGCTACTTCGGCCAGCCGTTCTGCGGAATCAGCGGCGTGATCTTTAGCGCATTCTTATAGTAGACCTTCTTCAACACGTCGTCGGGCAAATTCACGCCGTACAGCTTCCAGAACGCGTGATAGCCGCGATAGTAGTCGAAGTAGTCGTCGGCCGTCTCGAACACGCGCCAGTAGTACGGATACTCCTCGGGCTGGAAGGAATCCTTGCCGAAGAGAATGCGGTCCTGGTACTTGATGAAGAAGTCGTGCGCGGTACGCGGCTGGCGACCGATGTCGTACAGTACCGCGCCAACCTCCGTGTACAGATTCGGCATGTCGTCGAACATCTTGGCCAGCCGGCCGAGATCGTTCGCATACCAGCTCATATGGGCGGTGACGAACGTGGTCTTCGGATGGCGACGCACGAGATTGTCGCGCTCCGTCATCAGCGTTTCAAAGCTCGGAAAGCGATCCTGCGGATATCGGCGGTCCGGGAAGAGCGACAGCTCGAGCCAACGCTCGTTGCTGTTGTCGATCGGCTTGAAGAATTCCTGCGGATCGGCCGTGTGAATGAACACGGGCAGCTTCAGCCGCGCACACGCTTCCCAAATTGGATCGAGCTCGGGATCATCGATCTTGAGTCGCGAGCCATCGGGTTTCTTCACCGACAGTCCAAAGCTTTTCGGAATCTCGCCAACACCAACCGCACCAGCGGCGACGTCGGCCTCGAGCTGCGCGACCGCCTTCTCTGCCCAACCCGGTCCGACGTTCTGAAAGTTGATCCCCGCGAGTACGACCGCTCGGTCTTTCATCGTCGCCGAACCACGAATCGCCGCGATCATCGACTTGAGTCGATCGCCAGACGTGTTGTCGGCGGAGACCATCATACGAACGTTCAAACTGTCCAGCGATGCACCGAGGCTGAGCAGGCCGGCCTCGTTGTTCATCAGGCCAGCGGGGTGCCCGTGAAAGTCGATCGCCGGATACTTGGCCGTTTTCACCATGTGCACGGGCACGACCAGCGTCGACCGCGGACGATAGTCCAGAATGCTCGGCGCCGGCGCCTCGGGTGCCATACACGTGCGCGGCCGAATTTCCGTCGTGCCCGCCGGGCAGGACTCGCCCGCGGCAATCGGAGTTCCACGTCCGCCACCGCGACCACCCTGGCGTCCACCTCCGCCGGCGGGAGGCTGTTGGCCAGCCGCTGTCTGGCTAACGAAAAGAACGGCGCTCAAACCGGCTAGCGCAAAGATGCGTCGCATGAAGGCGTCTCTCGGTGACGAAGTCATGGGCAAATCTGCCACACCCTCCAAGGCCGGGGAACCCCGCCGCGTCACAACTGAACAGGCCCTTACACGCACGTTCGCCGCATAGGAAAGAAAAAGCACAATCGCGAGCGTTTGCGATTGTGCTTTTTCGTTCATCCTGAGCCTTACCGACTGGGTCGGCTACGGGACGATTCCAGGATCCCGGTTTGCGTCCTTCTGGAGGAACGGCACGCCGTCCGTAATCCACTTCGGCGCCGGCGCATCCTTCAGATAGTGATCAAAGAACTGGAAATACCGGACCGTGAGATCCTTCCGGTTCGCCAGGCCGCGCAGGCCGTGACCCTCGCCGGTATACGCCAGCAACACCGCGTTCTTGCCGTTGTATCGCAGCGCGTTGTAGAAGCCGAGTCCATTCTGGAACGCAACCGTCGGATCCGACGTGCCGTGCATGATCAGGAACGGCGCCGTGACTTCGCGCACGTGCGTCAGCGCGGACTCCTGCATGTACACGTCGGGCTTGTCCCAGGGCGAGAAGCCCCAGCGTCCCTGACCGTACAAGTAGTAATCGTTGCCGTTCGCACCGCTGCCGCCGGGCACCTGGTAGCCCCAGCCCCAGTTCTGGCTGAAGTCCTGATAGAGATCCGTCACACCAGCGCCCATGCCGATGGCCGCGAACAACCGCGAGCGTGTGCCGATGAATGCTGCACCCTCACCGCCGAAGCTGTGACCGTTGATGCCGATGTGCTTCGGATCGACGTAGCCCATCTCGATCACCTTCTTCGTCGCCGCTTCGACCGCGTCGAGCATGTCGCTATGCGACGAACCCGTATGGAAGTACACATCGGGCAACATCGTGATGTAGCCTCGCGTCGTGGCCTCGATCGGCGATGATCCCATGCCAGTGAGGTACGACGGCGCGTTGTATCGATTCAAGTTCTGCGAGTTCTTCTCGTAGAAATTCACGAGCATTGGACGCTTTTCGCCCTGCTTGTAGTCGTCCGGAATCGCGAGAATACCCTGCAACCGATGTCCATCGCGATCCTTGAAGTCGAACAAGATGCGATGGCCCCACAGGTACTCGGCCTGCTGCGGATTCGCATCGCTGATCTTCTTTGAGTTCGCGAAACCGGGACCCGAAACACGGAGATCCGGGAATTCAGTGAACGTCTGGCGCGTAAACAGGAAGACGTCTGCTTTCGCCGCCTTGGTCGGATTGCTGAACGACGCATCCTCGTAGACGAGCGGCTTCAGCTGGCCATTCGCGAGCTCATAGAAGCCCGACTTCTTTGTCCACTCGCCATATGCCGACAGCGTGACCGGCTTGGTCAGATCGATCGTTCCACGCGCACCGCCACGCCCGCCGCGCCCACCACCACCACCGCCGCCTGGCGCTGCGGCCGCACCGTTCGAATCAGCCTCGATCTGCACGTAGCGGAATCGGATCTCGCCCTTGTTCCCCGCACCGTTCGTGATATTGGTCGGCGCCGATCCATCGAGCGGAATCATCCAGAGGTCGTAGCGGTTCATCGCAATGACCGCCTTACCGTCGTTGGTGTAGCCGCTGATGCCGTACGACGGCTTTGGCCCCGGATGATCGAACTCGAGGTCGACGAAACTCACATTTGAAGTGCCGCCGAGCGTCTTCGTTGTCGCGGCGTCCATGTTGTACGCCTGGAACTTGTTGTCCTTCCAGTAGAGGAAGTAGTTCCCGTCCGGAGAAATACCGAGCACGTGTTGACCGATTAGCTGATTCTTGAGGATCAGCGTTCGCTCGCCCGTCGCCGTGTTCACGCGATAGATGTCGGCGGCAGGGCGCTTGTAGTCCGAGATGTATCCGCGAACGTCGCGACCGATTGCCCAGCGACCATCCTGGCTCACATCCACTTCACGCATCGTCGTATCGGCAAGCTTCACGAACTTCGCGCCGTTCAACTCGAACGATTCGCGGAAGGTGAAATTCCGATCCGCGTCGGCGCGCGTCATCTGTTGCGACTGAATGCGCTCGTCCTTCGTGTTCCAGACGTCGACATCGGCCACTTCATCACCCGTGCGCCGACGGGTCGACGTGTCAGGCGCGGCAACCTGCTCCTTCATGCCGAAGAAGACTCGCTTGTTGTCGTCGCTCCACACGAGCGCCGCACGATCGCTGACCACCCAACCCTTCGGGAAACTCGACGCCTTTGCCGGGTCCAGCTTCGCCGGCGAATACTCGGCGTCGCCAAGCGCGGCCTGCACGTTCGGATAGACCAGAAGGATGTTGTCGCGCTCACGCATCTTGTCGACGTCAACGCCCTTGAGCACGGCCAGACCAGTGCCGTCGTCGTTCCACGTCAGCCGGTTGTACGAGCGCGCATCGTTGTCGAGCGCATTCACGCGACCGCTGTGCAGGTCGAGCACGAAGAGGCCATTGCCGTCGTGCACCGCGGCGTCGACCGTGTACGCGAGTAAGTCACCCTTCTTGTTGAACGAAATGTCGCCAACACTGCCGAGGAGTTGATCGCGTCCCGACACGAGGTCGTGGAGAATGACATCGGCGCCGCGCGGTCCGGTCGGCTCTGCGCCGGCTCCGCCGCCCGGGCCACCAGCCCCCGGCGCACCGCCACCACCACCTGCGCCTCGACCTGCGCCACCGCCAGCGCCGCCCGGCGCACGTCGGCGCAAGAGGAGCTGGTTTGATGTCGCCGCGAAGGTGAACGACTGCATGTCTTGCCACGACTGCACTGCCCCAGTCGCCAGGTTGCGTAACTCAACGCGTCGCGGCTGCGCCGCCGGCGCTCCCGCTCGACCGTTCTGACCAGCCGGAGCTGCAGCACCTGCGCCGCCGGCACCGCCGCGACCACCGCGTCCGCCGCGTCCGCCGCTCGCCGGATCGATCTGATAGGCGATCCAGCGCGAGTCAGCCGAGAATGCCGGCGCAGACGCATTGGGGATCTCGACATCCTGATTCGTGTCGAGGCGCAGCAGGTGCGTCACGGGCTTTGCGTCGGCCGGTGCTGTGTTTGTCTGCGAGAGCACGTAGGTGACCCACTTGCCGTCGCCAGAAATCGCCGATCCGCCGATGCTACGCCACCGGGTGTAATCCTCTACCGTCAGCACTTTCTTCGGCGCGGCCTGCGCGCTGCCGACGGTCGGCTGAGCGGTGATGGCAACGCCGACCAATGCGGTCGCGGCCAACACGCTGGATATCCTGCGGGACCTGTCAGTGATCTGGTTCACGGACCATTCTCCTGTTGCACCGGTTGGGGGAACCGGCGTGCTTCGTCGGGAATCGACTCGAGGCGGGTGAGAGCCAGCCGCTAGCATACGACCGGAACGCCGTGCGGGGAAGCAGGCGGCGGCTACTTGGGAAAACTTGACACCAGCCACCGTCCTGCAACCTCGCCGACCTCACCCAGGACGGCAGCGTCGTTGCGACCGGAGGACTTGAGGACGTGAAAGCTGTGGTCGGCTCCGTCGAGCCAGTGCATCTCCCACGGCGCCGAGACCGTCGTGAGCGCGCGCTCCATCAGCGCGGGCGTGCAGAGCCCGTCACGCGTGCCGTTGATGCACAGCACCGGCATCGTGATCCGCGGAAGGTGAGCATCGCGCAACTTCTCCGGTTGTCCTTCCGGATGAAGCGGATACGCAAGCAGCAGCAACCCATCCGCGTCGAATCCCTCGGCGGCGAGCATCGACGCGGCGCGGCCGCCCATCGATCGCCCGCCGACGATCAGCGTTTTCGGCGACAGCTCGGCGCGAACGCGATCGACCACGGTGGAGAACGTGGTCATGAGTCGCGGCATGGGATCGGGCCGACCGGAGCCCTTGGCCTTATAGAGAAAGTTGAAACGAACAACGCCGAATCCCTGTTTGCGCAGCGCGTTTGCCGCCGCCAACGTCGACCGATCGGACATGCTCCCGCCTGCACCATGGGCGCATACGAATATTGCCCGATCCTCGCCGGAGGTTGCTGCGTCGTATTCCGCCGTCGTTTCGTCTGCCCCAACGGCAATGCGCCACGTTGCGTCGCTCATACAGGCTCCGTCGCCAGCTGTGGAGATAGCCCCATCTC
Source organism: Leucogemmata humicola (assembly GCF_055379415.1). Taxonomy (NCBI): domain Bacteria; kingdom Pseudomonadati; phylum Gemmatimonadota; class Gemmatimonadia; order Gemmatimonadales; family Gemmatimonadaceae; genus Leucogemmata; species Leucogemmata humicola. The sequence continues at coordinate 2,589,198 of NZ_AP040875.1, read as the reverse complement.
ATCGAGGAACTGATGCCCGCGCGTTGGCTTGCCTCCCCGCATTGCGACGCGCGTGAGCACGAGCCTGTCCTTCGTTCGCGTCATGCCGACGTACAGCAGTCGACGCGCCTCTTCGATTTCCTCGGGCTTCGGACCCATCGTGGCCGGTGCCGTCAGAAGCTGCGCATCCTCGACACCCACGATGTAAACGCGCGAAAACTCGAGGCCTTTCGTGGAGTGAAGGGTGAGCAGATTCACGCGCATCCGCTCGGGCTCGTTGCCATCCCACTTCGAGAGCACCGCACGCTCGAGGAAAAGGCGCAGCTGTGCGTCGAGCGACGCTTCGGGCAGGTCGACGATCAACCGTCGCAACCGCAGCATCGCCGCAGGATACCGCTCGTCGGCGCTCTTGTCCGTCTGGATCTTGGCCATCAGGTCAACGCCGCCCAACCGCTCGATCACATCGGCAACGCTCGGCAGTGATTCGTCGTGCTTCCGCTCGCGATCGTACGCTTCGAGACAGGTGCTGTAGCGACTCAGCGCGAACACGCGCGTGATGCCCCGAAACAACGTCGCCTCGTCGCCCAGCGTCTCCTCGTCGCACAGCGCGAGCGCGACGCCGAGATGGTCGAGCAGATTGACGAGCGCCGTGGTTCGAGCTCGCGCGCGTTTCACGCCATCCAACGCCACAACGATCTTCGCGAGCGCGAGCGTGTCGTCGAGTGCGCGATGTGATTGTCCGGGCGGGATGTCGAAAAGGCGAGCAAGGTCCACGAGCTTTCGACTCGTCGGAAACAGGTCGCGCGCCAGCGGCAGCGTGTCGTACGTGCAGAGGTCGAAGCGCTCGTTCACCGCGCCAGCCATCCGCTTGAGAATCCGAAAATCGAAGTCGTATCCGTTGTGTGCAACGATGACGTCTTCGCCACAGAATTCGCGGAAGCGCGGCCAGATCTCCTCGAATGGCGGCGCGTCTGCGACGTCAGCCGCGAATAGACCATGAGTCGCCGACGCACCTGGCGCTATTGGGCCGATCGGTCTGACGAGTGACGAGAACGAGTCGACGATCTCACCGTCGCGCACGCGCACCGCGGCGATCTCGATGATCTCCGCCTTCTCGATGTCGTTATCGGTCGTCTCGAGATCGATCGCTGTGAAGTTCGAGAATGCTGCGCCGAATTCGTCCATCTCCATCAGCTGCGCCGCCTTAAAGATGCCAAGCGGCAATCCGACAGACGGCGTGCTCTCGACGTCGATGCGTTCGGCGTTCGCGGGGCGCTGGCCGCCGATGTGAACCGTGCACCCAATGGCCGTCAGAAGATTCTTGAGCGCGATCTCGACGCCACCCATTCTCTCGATCCACAACTCGCCGTTCCGTGCTCGCACCGCGAAGAGGCGTGACGCGAGGGCGACGACATCCGGCAGCCCCGCCGGATCGGTCAGCTCGTCGCGACGATCGTCGAGCACCGACCGCGTGCGGCCCACTCGGCGCGAGAGCAGCTCTTGAACCAGCGAACGCAGCGTCGTGTGTCGCTTGCTCAGCGCATCGAGGTTCTTCCAATCGGTGAGCGCTCGACGGATCTGACGCCCATTCTCGTCAGCGCGCGGCAATCGCGTCGCCATGTGATTGAGCTGGCGCCGGAGGTCATGGCGGTTCGCTTCGGCCTGCGCGCGTGCCTCGTCGAACAACGGTCGCGGAAGCAGCGCCGCAAACAGCGCGTCGCGATACACGACGTCGGTCGGACTGGAGATCACTCGCAGCGCCGCGAGCACGTAGGCCACGACCGGATCCTCCGATAGCGCGCGGCCCTGCGCCAGCCGACACGGAATGCCCGCGTTCAGGAATGCACCCTCGAGCGCGTCGCCGATCTCGTGCTTGCGATACAACAGCGCCACGTCGCCCCACTCGTGGCCATGCTCAGCGCGGTCGCGAAGGATGTCATCGATCATCCAGGCGACTTCTTCCTGATCCGTCTCGAAGTTCGGCGTCCCAACTGGAAACACCGACTCACGCTCGGCCTTCGGAGTAATCTTGTCGCCGAACAGCGGTTTGTTCACCGTGACGAGCTTCCGCGCCAGCGCGAAGACCTCGCGCGGACAGCGGCGATTTTCCTCGAGGTGAATCTCGCGCGCAATGTCGAAGTCGTTCGCCATGTTCTTGAACACGGTCGGATCGGCGCCGGCCCATGAGTAGATGGACTGGTCGTCGTCGCCAACCGCGAACACGTGCTTGTGATCCACGGCCAGCGCGCGGATCACACGGTACTGCACCGGATTCACGTCCTGGAATTCATCAACGAGGATCGCATCCCACCTCGATCGAACTAGCGGTCCAACGTCTGGCTTCTCCAGGAGATTCGCCGCTTCGATCACCAGCAGGTCGAAATCGAGCAGCCGACGAGCACTCAAGAATCGCTCGTACTGCTCGAACAGCGCCGCGTCGTTGTGCATCAACGGTTCGCGACGAAAGCGATGCGCGGAAAAACGCGTCAGCGTATTTCGATGCCAGCGACGCGGGCCTTCGATTCGCGCCAGGACGTTGAGCTGATACTCCTCGTCGGCAATACCGAAACCGGGATCGAGGCCGATGTGCGATCCGAACTCGCGGAGTAGTTCCGCGCAGAACGCGTGGATTGTCCCGCGTTTGACGCGCGCCGCCGCCGGGCCAAGGCTCGTCTCGAGACGATGGGCGATCTCGCCCGCCGCCTTGTTCGTGAACGTGAACGCACAGATTCGCGCCGGATCGAAGCCGAGGCGATCGATGAGAAAGCGAATACGCTCGGTCAGGCAGTAGGTCTTGCCGGCACCTGGTCCCGCGAGCACGAGCTGCGAGCGAGGTCCCGCCTCGATCGCCTCTCGCTGCGACGGTGAGGGAACGTGCGGCAATGACTAGCCGAAACGCTGACGCGAACGCTCCTGCGCCTTCCGTGCTTCCTCTTCGCGATTGCGCGGTGCCGCATTCGTCTCGAGCGACTGAATGAGACGCGTCGCGACGGCGGTCACTTCATCGACCGCCAGATTGAACGCTACCTCGTTTGCGCGCGACGGCTTCGACGTGCCACTGAGTTTCCGAACGAACTGCAGCGCGGACGCACGGATCTCGTCGTCCGTGGCGGGCGGCTCGAAATTGGCGAGTACTTTGATGTTGCGGCACATGGCGGAGCTCCTCTCACGGCGTGGGCTCCTAAATATGCCCCATTGTCACGCAGGCCGGCCAGCGACCCGTGGCCGGCCCTGCGGCCCCGCCCACTGGCGGCCTACCGTGGAGTCAACCCCGCGCTCAATAGGTTCACGAACAACCGAAGCCCGCCGGGCACGCCGCCGGCGATCTGTTGTTCGAGCGTCAGCGTCGTATAGATGATGGTCCCCTTCCCCAGCCGCCCGACCAGAATCGCATTCCGATTCTCTCGCTCGCCGTTGTCGTGTACTTCGATCACGCTCGAATACCGAGGGTCCGCGGTCGTCGGCACCAATTGAGCGCGTTCGCCAACCCATTCTGCCCAATCGGTGGCCACGATCTTGTTCGGCCAGTTGAGTACGCGCGCATTCGGATCCACCGCCGTAACCGCCGCGTCGGGCTGCATCACCCGCTCGGCCGTCGGACGCGCCAACGATAACGGGTACGGAAAGAGGTGCGACTCCACTGTCGGTGCGTCGCCGCGGAGCACGACCAATGTGCCGCCCTGGCGAACGAAGTCGATCAGGCGCGGCACTTGGCCCAACAATTCGGGGTGCACATCGAACGCGCGCGCGCCAATCGCGACGGTGGTCACCTTGGCCAGATCGACGGTGAGCAGTTGGTCAGCCGACTCGACTTCGGTCACCCACCCGCCGACCTGCCTGAGCGCCGGCGCAATGTCGTCGATACCGGCAGGTACATACAGCGTCGAGAGGTTTGATGGAACCGTAATGTCGATTGGCTGAATCCATTCGCCCGACGTCGGCATGAGTCGAATGGGCGGCAGGTAATCGCGTTGCACGATCTGTAAACCCGTTTGATACTGTTTCTCCTCCTCGTTCGCGGCGCCGCGTGGTACGCCAACGAGCGCGATCGCCAGCCGCGCGGTGTCGGTGAGATTTCCGCGTAGCTGCACGAAGAGCTCGCGGCTTTCGTGCGGCGCGAGCCGCAGTCGCGGCGGAAGCGAATCGACGCGAATGCCCTTCGGCATGCCTTTCGGCGTGACGATCTTGAGCGCAAAATCCTGCTCGCGATCGGAATGAGATTTCACCGCGACGCGCAACGCTCGCGTCAACGGCTTATTCCGAGGAATCCACTCGAGTCCGCGCGCGAACTGCAGCGTCGCGTCGGTCACACCGGCGACCGGTCGATTCTGAAGGCCGACAACTGCGTCCGCGTATCGATGCACGATCGGACCCAGGCTCGTGATCACTGTTGCCCCGCCCACGACGACGGTCGCGGTCGCGTCGGACGTACGACGAATGGTCTCGGGAATTGCGACGCCGAGCAGCGTGCGTGCGGCGGGGATCAGATCGGTTTCCAGCAATCCGTCGACCGACGACACCACTGCGGCAAATCGATCACCACCCCGGCCTACGCCACCGCGCGACCCGATCCACCAAGGACGCGGATCGGGCAACCCATGCACGCGCGCCGTTACTTGCACGACGCTGTCGGGGGGAACCACAATCGACGTCATGCGCGCATCGACGTTGCCCCATACCGCGAGATCGCTGAACGTCGCCGGAGCGGTGCCATGATTCGCCATCGTCACCGTGACGAGAAGCGTATCCTCACCAGCGACGAGATCGCGATCGGCACTCACCTGGAACGACACGCCGGCCGCCGTCAGAAGCGCTGCCTGCGCACGCGAGTTCACGAGATCGATCGCCGCATCGAGATCGAGCACCCGCGGATCGCACGTGCCTTTGGGCAACACCGGCGGCGCGGCGATTGGCGACGGGTGACGACACCATGGGACCGCCGACCGAATCGTCGACGTCAGTCGGACGACCTCGGCGAGATACGGTATGGCAGCCGACGGATTGAGGACGTCGAGCGCGCGCTGCGCCGAATCCGCGTACGCCGCAATCGACAGAATTGCGACGCCCGAACCGGAGGGCGCGTCGCGTCCTAGTCGCACAAAGCTCGTATCGATCCCGGCGAAGAGTGATTTGTCCCCGGCGGCATCGTCGCCCGCTTTGAGCGCGAGTCGCTGGAGATCGAGATGCGTAGCCGCTGGCTGTGCGAGATCTCTCAACCCTTGCGATCGATGCTGCGACCGAGACTCGAGCGCCAGTTCAGTGTATGTCTTGCCTGACGCGCGGTCGTACCCCGTCATCTCGACCGTAAAGCCATGGCCGGGCCGGTAAATGCGTGGAACGAGCCAGGGAATACCGAACGGCGTCACCGGAAACCGGAACGCATCGGTTGACGCGAGGAACGCTTGCGCCACGAACAACTCCAGCGCCGCGTGCTGGCCGTCGGCGACGCCCGCCGAATCCGGCAGCATCGCGACGATCACCTGCGGTCGGAATGATCGAATGACCGCGACGATGTCGCCGACGATCGAATCGCGATTCCACCGCTTGAGCACATCGCTCTCATTGCGAGCGCTGCCAAAGTCGTACGCTCGGGTGAAGTACTGCGCCGCGCCGTCGATCCGGCGCGCGGCTAGCGCTTCCTCCGTGCGAATGGCGCCGAGCGAATTTCCGGATTCGCTGCCGCCGAAATTCGCGGCCGCCTCGCCGCGCGTGATCGAGAGATACGCCGTTTCGACGTTCTTCCCTCGCGACAGCCAGGTGATGAGCTGCGTATTCTCGTCGTCGGGGTGCATGCCGATGACGAGCACGCGCGCCGTCGTCGTGAGGCCGCGCACCAGCCGCGAGAGTTCAATGGTGCTCTGGTCTGCCGACGCCCGCGGCGCCGGCGACTGTGCATCGATCCGTTTGGCCGCGAGCCACGGGACAACCGCGGCGAGCAGCACGAGGCGATTGAAGGTCATGCGACCAATCTGGCACATTATCTACTATGGCGGTAGTAGGTAACATTAGTATCGCCCGAAGCACAGATTCATGATGGTCAATTCGCAGGCCGCCATTCGAGGGAGACGCCGACAGTGAGCGTTACCACCAAGAGTCCCAAACGCCCCGCGCGTACCGGCAAGTCCGCCGATGTCCGCGTCCGTGTTCTCGCCGACTCGTCGGTTGCGATGGGTCCCGGCAAAGCCGATCTGCTCGACGCGATCGCCGACACGGGTTCGATCTCCGGCGCCGCGCGCGCCATGGGCATGAGCTATCGGCGCGCCTGGCTTCTCGTCGATACGATGAATGCCTGCTTTCGGTCACCGCTCGTGACCACGGCGAAGGGCGGCGTCGAAGGCGGCGGCGCCTCGCTCACCACCACCGGTCGCACGGTACTCACCGAGTACCGCGCGCTCTCCGAATCCGTTCGTGAGACGTTCGCTCCCCTGCTGAAGGGCCCGTCAGCCGCGCGGTAAACTGCTCATCTACTATTCTCGTAGTTGACAACACCACACCTTGGCCATAAACTACTACCACGCTAGTAGACAGGACATTTCATGGACGACTTCGTTCTAGGCGATCGCGAGCTCGATGTCATGGGCGTGCTCTGGGATCTTGGTTCCGGCACCGTCACCGAAGTGCGGGACAAACTCCCCGCCGACCTCGCGTACACCACCGTACTCACGATTCTTCGCAATCTCGAGGCGAAGGAGTTCCTCCGTCACACCAGCGAAGGCAAAGCCCACCGCTACTTCCCGCGCGTCGCGCGTCAGGCCGCGCGCCGCAGCGCCATCGCAAAGATCGTCGATAAGCTGTTTCATGGCTCGCCGGAGCAACTCGTCGCGCAGTTGGTCGAAGACGAACATCTGTCCCCTGAAGACCTGCGGCGCCTCCGCGCGCTGCTCGCGGCTCCCCCGAAGTCTGGCGCCAAGAAGGGAGGAAAGTAGCCGATGATTGCGTCCTGGATGCTCTACACCGCGCTGATCAGCATTCTCTTATCAGCCGCTGCCGTTGCCGCCGAGCGTGCCATGGCATCGCGTGGGCGTCCAACGCGATTTGTCTGGGCAGCGGCGCTCGCCCTCTCGCTCGGCTGGCCACTCGCGCCGGCGATTGCCCGTCTTGTTCCGAGTACGGCGCGACCGGTTCGCGTGCTGCCATTCACGATCGTCGTGCAAGCACCAATGGTGATCTCTCCCGACGACGCCGCAGCCGCTCGGCGCGCACGCATCATTGACGATTCGCTCATCGGACTGTGGATCGCATTGTCGGTGCTGCTCCTGGGTCGGCTGGCGGTCGGCGTCGCGTCGTTGGAGCGGTCGCGTGCGACCTGGAAACGCGGTCGCGTAAACGGTGTTCGTGTCCAACTATCGGATAACGTCGGGCCCGCGGTTGTCGGCCTTCGCTCGATGGACGTCGTGCTTCCGGAATGGATCCTGTCACTCGACGAATCGCTGCGCGCCATCGTCCTGCGACACGAGGAAGAACACCGCACGGCGGGTGATCCGTATCTCCTCTTTGGCGCCGCCATCGCCGTCGCACTCATGCCGTGGAATGCGGCGCTCTGGTTCCAAGCGCGTCGCCTTCGGCTCGCCATCGAAATGGATTGCGACGCGCGAGTGCTACGCGTGCACCCGTCGCCGGAACGCTACGGCATGCTGATCCTGACGATCGCGCAGCGACGTTCGGTCGCACCCACGCTGTTTGCTCCAATGTTGTCGGAACCAACGACCAATCTCGAGCGGAGGATTCTCGCGATGCGCACCACCACACGCAGGCTCGCACGCACGACGATGTATGGCGGAAGCATCATTGCGCTGTCGCTGCTCGCCTTTGCTAGTTCACTGCAATCGGCTGGCACGTCGTTCAAGAAGCCGAACGTTGTTGACGCCGTGGCTCGCGCTGCCGCGCGCGCGGTGCCGGCAATTCGCTCCGAGACGATTCCAGTTCCCAAGCCGGCACCCGGGAAGCCTGGCGCGAATCGGAACGAGGTGCTCAAACTCGACGCCGTACAGAGCACGGCAACGCCAACACCGCGCTATCCGAACATGCTGCTGTCAGCGGGCATCGAAGGTGCCACGCTCGTGCGCTTCAGCACCGACGCCGATGGACGGGCGATCCCAAGCTCGGCCCTCATGCTCATGTCGACACACGATCTCTTCTCGGAATCGGTCCGCTCGTCGCTCCAAACGTGGTACGGCCCAGCGAACAGCACGGTGCAGATTCCGTATGTGTTCCTGATGGCAGATCAAACCGCGAAGGATTTGAAGGGCATGGAGAAGAATCTCCCGCCGGGCGCGGTGGTCGTGGTTGGCGTACGACCGAACGATGCGCCCAGGGTTGCGCTGTTGGATCCTGTCGTCACTACCAAGGGCGTCGTCGGCACATCGCCAACGCCGATGACCTCCGATCAGACCTTCTTCGACTTTCAGGTCGAACAGGGCGCGACGCCGATGAGCGGGAACATCGCCCCGCGCTACCCGGACGTCCTCCGAGAGGCACACGTCGAGGGCGAAGTGCTCGCACAATTCACGGTGGATACCTTGGGCTATGCGGAGGTATCGACATTCAAAGTTCTTCGATCGTCGCACGAGCTCTTCACGCAGACGGTGAAGGACAATCTTGCTGGCCTTCGCTTCCATCCCGCCCAGGTGGGTGGCAAAGCCGTGAAGCAGCTGGTCCAGATGCCGTTCCAGTTCACGCTCGCCAAAGAGCCGTGAGCAAACGCTGATTGCACAACGGCCCGTCAGATCGATACGCGATCTGACGGGCCGTTTTGCTTTGGACGCTTGCGTCAGCGACTCACGACCGCCGCGCGATCCACGAGCCACCTGTGCCACTCGACGTCGAGCTGCGCCAGGTCGAGCGTGTTCTTCAACTTGAGCGCGTCAGCGATCGGTCGTCCCAGAATTTGCGCGTCGGCAACGAGTCCGATGAAATCGTATCCCTCGCGCGAGACGAGAAAGCGGCCGAGCACCAGTGACTGCGCGTCGAAGAGCGCACTGCCTTGCAGCGGCGGCGCGGCCGCCCGCCCCTGCCCCGACGACGCTCCGCCGCCGCGTCCACCCATTCCACCGCGGCCTCCTCCACCCATGCCGCCGCGTCCTCCTCCACCCATTCCCCCGCGACCGCCCATCCCTCCTCCTCCCATACCGCCGGCCCCACCACCAGGCACTCCACCGCCTGATCCGCGCCCTTCGCGCCCACCTTCAGCGAGTACCATGGGTTGCGGTCGCTCCATGGTGAAATACTCGGACAAGGGAAAGAGCGCGTCGGGGTGAGCTGCGAGAGTCGTCGTAAATCGATCGACGAGAGAGTCCGCCGTGAGCAATGGAATCATCGTCGCGGCCCACGCGGGCACGCGAGGATCGTCTGTCTCACCGTCGGCCTGCGTCGAGACCGCGGGCTTGTGTGTGATCGCGCTTGCGTGAGCAGATGTCCATGCGCGAACCACCGGCAGTGTCGCCGAACCCGCTGCAAGCGGACGATAGCTCATTCCAGGACCACGTGCCTTGTCGTCCTGCTTCTTTGCCGAGGGATCTGGAAGCACCACTTCGACGACCGCGCCGTGCACGCCCTCGGGCAAAGGCGCGCGCATGATGAATGGCTTTCCCTCGGGCACAACGCGTCGAATCGTAACAGTGACAGGCGTCACGCCTTCGATCGGGAAGACGCGCGCCAACACGCCCGCGTCGCGATTCAGCTGTGGCTGCACCATCGCCAGGTCGGTGTTCGAACGACCGACAAGCTCATAACCGCTGCCGCGCGCCACCCACGTGGTCTCGCTCGAAACGAGTCGCAGTTCGCCGTGCGTCGCGGCGAGCACCGCCGGATCGACCTGCGGCGCGCGCGACCCTCGCGAACACGCAGCGCTTGCGAGGGGAATTCCGACGGCAAGTGCGAGTACTGACTGCTTCATGTAATGACGTGTCCAGAGTGATCAGGAATGACTCTGTTGAGACACGCCACGCAGCGGTTACCCCTGTGCTGCTACCTCGACCTTCTCAACGTCGCTCGGCTTCCAACTTCGATCGAAAAATGCCTTCGTGGGACCGTAGAGTCTGAGGATCACAAAGAATCCTTTGCCCGGTACAGTCGCGAGCCAATTCCCGGATGTCGGTTGACGCGGACCAATCGCGATGCTGATCGATCCGTCGGCGTCGACGATGGGCTTGTCCATCGAATTGATCGACGGAAAGGGCTGACCATTGTCGAGACCCGACGCATTCTCCGCGTCGTAGAGCGTGACGGACCAGAAGATCTTCGCCGGAATCTCGGCAGGCAGATGAAGACGATACGCACGATCGCCAGAGAGGAACTCTCCGTCGGAATCCTTGAACGCCGACGGATACTTTGCGCCGGCGTTCGGCATGTCGAGCGCCATCGCCGGACTCGTGGAGTAGGCCGCCGCGAAAAACCCGGCGCGGAGATCGACGTCGTTGTACGTCGGCGCGACGAATTCTGGATTTCCGGGGAACGGCGGAAAACCGTTGATCCACTGGCGGTCCTCGTAATACTTCCCGCCGTCGCGCTCCGCGATCAGCTCGTACGCCTGAAAGCGCGCGAGTTCCGATCCGCGCCTCGCCGCGCGCGACAACACATCTCGCACGTGCGCGTCCGGCTCGAACGGCCGATCCTTCGCGATGCCGATGGCCGCGAGCACGCCCCGCATGTCCATGTCGAGACAGTCGACGTACTCGTGATCCACGAATCGCTTGAGCATGTCGAATGCGCGGTCGTCGCGCGGCGCCAGCATGTTCGCGGCAACGCCCGACCCGTCGGGGAATTCCATCGCCCGGGCCTCCGCGCCGGCGTTGAGCGGGTAGATCCGGGTCTGCTCCATGACCTGAACAGGCGCTTCGAGCGCTTTGGGATCTTCGAAAAATCCCCGCCAGAAAACAAAAACGCCGTACGTCCGCGAACGATACGCGTAGTACGGCGAGGGAACGTTCCCGTCGTAGTCGGGCGGCAAGATCAGATACTTGCCGCCCTTCCCTCGGTCGGGTCCTGTGAGCCCGACGTCGCCGCTCCATACCCGTCCGTCGATCCGACCCACCGACCGCAGCGGCCGCTGAAAGAAGTCGTCGAGCAATCCCTGCAGACCCGGCGGCGCCTCGATCACAACGGGACCATCCTCCTTCAGATCGAGATAGCCCATCGCATAGATCACGTCCGAGTTCGGCGTCGCGATGAGTGTTTTTGCATTGAGCCGTTCTTTCCAGATCGGCAAGACATTGTATCCTCGGCCGAAGGCCTTTTCCGATCCTTCCTTCATGGCGTACATGTTCAGGACTGGCAGCGCCCACAGGTATGCCGACACCGCGTTGACGTAGAGCAGGTCGTCGCGCAGGCGGCGCTCGCCAGCTTCGGTGGGGTATCCGGCGCGAAAATCAGCCGGCTCTGTGACACGCGTGATGTTGGTCGTTGCTGCGATCGGTTGATCGCGCCGCGTTCGCCGCGCTCGTTCCTTTGACTTGCCACGCATCGGAACCTCCAAGCATCCTCGAGCATCGGCGCGCCGTCACACGGCCGCGCCCCGTCGGTGCAAGAGGCAAGAAGCGGATCGCCGTCCGTCGGCGGTTCCGGGTTGCCCCTCTCCACCCTCGACGGCCGAGATCGCCGCTCGGCCGAGCCTTGCCTGTAGTTGGGTCGGTTTCCCCCTGTCAATCGGCCCAAAGTAAACGAAGCGGGTTTGAGCCAGCCGGTGGTTGCACGAAAGCCTTCCGTTGGTGCACGTTCACCAGGCTGTCGCGCGAACAATCCGCCGCGCAGTTCGGTTCGTTTCCGCGTTCATTCAGGACATGTCGACGACGATATCCCAGGAACGACGTCTCGAGCTTGCACAGGCGGTGAATCGCCTCTCTGAGGCCATTCTACGCGGCGACACGACGTCCGATGTTTTGCAATCGCTGGTCGACATCGCGGGACCGATTCTGCCCGCCGACCGGGCGCTGATCTACGACATTCAGCTCACGCCACAGCTCGCGGTTGGTTTATGTGAATGGCGGCAGCCTGACAGCGGTGTCACGTCGACCAAAGCTACGTACCCGCTGCATCTGTTCCGAACCGCGGCCATCGAAGTCTCGCGGACTGGTGCGGCACTCGAGAGCAGTCGCTCCGCGGTCAATCCGCTTCTCGCCGCCGACGGCGCCGACGTGCTGCTGCACGGACAGATGTCCATCGAACGCCTGCTCTGGTTTCCCTTTGGCCGGCGACACGATGGCTTCTATCTGCTCGCGTTCAATCAGGTCACGCGCGATCGCGACTGGGAAGCTGACGAGCTCGAGTTCGTTCAGGTCGTCGCCAACCAGGTAAGCCTCGCGCTGATGAAGCTCGAGCTCATGCGAGAGCGTGAACGCGCCGACGCCGAACTTCGCGAGAGCGAGCATCGCTTCAGACTCTTCTACGACTCCACGCCGTCGATGTTCTTCACCGTCGACGCCGCCGGCGCCGTACGAAGTGTGAATCAGTATGCCACACAGCACCTCGGCTACTCCTCCGATGAGCTGCTCGGCCACAGCGTTCTGCAGATCGTCCATCCCGAAGATCGCGCTGCCGTCACGCAGCACCTGGCCGCGTGCTACAACGAGCCCGGAGTCGTGCGCGAACAGTCGTTCCGTAAGATTTGCAAAGATGGTTCGACGATGTGGGTGAAGGAAACGACGCGCGTCGCTGACGGTCCCGACGGCGCGACGGCACTCATCGTCTGCGATGACATCACTGAGTCGCGTGCGAACGAAGAAGCCGCCCGTCGAGCCGAAAGCAAATCGCACGATAAGGATGAGTTCATGGCCATGCTCGGCCACGAATTGCGCAACCCGCTCACGCCAATCGTGACCGCGCTCGAAATCCTTCGTCGCCGCGGGCGGAACGACGATGAGCTCGAGCTGATCGACCGCCAGGTATCGCACCTTCGCCGACTCGTCGACGACCTGCTCGACGTCTCACGCATCACCCGCGGTAAGGTGGAACTGCACACCGAACACATCGAGCTGTCGGTCGTTGCTGCGCAAGCTGTCGAGGTGGCGCGCCCGCTGTTCCAACGCAAGCGTCAGCGATTGACCGTCGATATCGCCGCGCGCGGTCTCGTGGTCGACGCCGATCCGTCGCGACTCGTGCAGGCCTTTGCGAATCTTCTCACGAACGCTGCGAAGTTCAGCGACGAGGGCACGGAGGTGTACCTCGCCGCCGAGCGGCGCGGCGAGCGCATCGTCGCCGAGATACGGGATCAGGGCGAAGGCATCGACCCCGATATGCTGGATCGCGTTTTCGACTTGTTCGTTCAGCGCGGCCAACCTGCCGATCGCGCCCAGAGCGGATTGGGACTGGGACTCACGATCGTTCGCAATCTCATCACGCTGCATGGCGGAACAGTGCGCGCCAACAGTGAGGGACGCGGGCGCGGAACGGTCGTCGTAGTCGATCTACCGATTGCGCCGGCCGTCGCGTCTCCGTCGCGAAGCCTCGCGCCCGGCACCACGGGGCGTTCGCTCCGCGCCGGCGCGCCACGCAACATCCTCGTCGTCGATGACAATGAGGATGTTCGAAAGAGCCTCTGCCGGCTCCTCGGACTTCACGGGTATCAGGCGATCGGGGCCGGAGATGGCCCGACGGCGCTCAAGATCGTCGAGGACTTGCAGCCGTTGGTGATTCTCGTCGACATCGGGCTGCCGGGAATGGACGGCTACGAGTTTGCGCGCCGGCTGCGCCGCTCACAACCGACCGGCCCGCGGCTCGTCGCCATCACGGGGTACGGTCAGCCGTCGGACCGCGCGCGATCACGCGACGCCGGGTTTGTCGCGCACTTGGTCAAACCCGTCGACATCGATACGCTGCTTCCATTGCTCGAACAGTCGACGTAAACGCAGGCCCCGCCCTGGGTCAGCTTTCGACGCGGGCGAGCAGGCCGATGCCAACGAGGCCGAAGATCGCCGCAGGAATCCACGCCGCGAGGTCCGGGGGAACGACGCCCTTGCTACCGATCGCGCGCGTGAGCTGGATCATGAGCAGAAAGATCATTGTCGTCGCGAGACTCACGGCAACACCGTATGCCGAGCCTCCGCGCTGCGAACTCGTGGCGAGGGGCGCGCCAAATAGCGCGATGATGATACACGTCGCCGGAATGGCGAACTTCAGCATGCGTTCGACGCGCAACAGATTCGCGTCGCCGCCAGAACGCTCGGTAGCCACGATGATTCGCGTCAGCTCGCCGAAGCTCAGCTCGTGCGGGTCGCGCTGACGCGTCAGCATCTCGAGCGGCCGTTCACTGAAGTGATTGTCGCGCGCCGACGCGAAGTTGATTGTCGTCATATCGCCAGTGTCGCGCACGATGTGCATTTGCCCGGCGCCCAAGCGCCAGCCGCGAGTGCGCGTGTTGTACACTGCGCGGTCCGCCGCCAATACATACGTGGGGTACGATCGCCCCAACCCCTTCCGCTCGATCTGCAGCTCCTGGATTCGACCGGAATCGGCGCGAAGCTCGAACGCCTTGTACACGCGGCCGAGTCCACCGGCGAACACGAAGTTGTGGCGGCTCGTGCCGTTGGACACGCGATCTTCTCGAATCAACTCGGCGCGTCGCTGATTCCCGCGTGGTGCCGCCATTCCTAGGCCAATGTCCACACCCGTCGCCAGGACTGCCCCAGCGAAGATCGGTGCGATCATTCGAAGAAAACTGATTCCGGATGCTTTCGCCGCTGTCAGCTCGGCGTGCTGCGTGAGCGACCCGATGGTGAACACGGTCGCGAACAGCACGGCCGCGGGCACGACCATGAACGCCGAATCGGGCAGCCAATAGACGTAGCTGAGTGCGAGGTCGCGCCACGGGATATCGCGACTCAAATAGTCATCGAGGCGCGAAGCAAGGTCGCTGATGATGAGGAGCACGGGAAACCCGAGCATCGTCACCAGGAAGAGTTTCCAGAACTCGCCGAACACATACCGATCGAGACGGCGAATGAGCATTAGATCACCGTGGAGCGGTTGGATTCATCGGCCGAGCCAGCGAGCCATGCGAGGGGGACCAACGGGACCTCCGGCAGGAGACGGGGCGACAGCGGCTTGGAGTACACCAGACGATTGCAAAGGTCCCCCGGTGACGACCACGCGAGCCGGCCGGTTCAGCGATTTACTATGAAAACGATGAATCCAATCCGGGCCGCGAGTGGCATTGCCGCGGCCGCCCTGATCGCTCTGGCCGCATGCGGCGACCGCGGCGCTCCCACCGAAGCGGCTGTGCCGGCATCGATCGTTGCGGGAAGCGTGACCGCTACGCGCGTCGCTGGCGGCGTCGCCATTGCGAACGGAACCGAGCGCGCTGTGGGCTACGCGGTGTGGAATCCCAATTTTCTCGGCTTGTTTGCGCCCTGCTCGGATCCGTCGCCGGCGTGCCTGCGACTCAAGCCTGGCGGAGTCGCGACCGTCCCGCTTGCGGACGTCGCCGGTCTGAACGCACAGACGACCGACGTGGTGATCTATTGGTGGCAGGTATTGCCGACGGGTTCCGGTGGCTTCGAGGCGAGCACGGTCGGACGTGTCCCGCTCTCGCTGAAGCCGTAACGCCTACCTGCGGTTTTCAGCGAACTCGCGAAGCATCGCCGCGACGAGCGTCGTACGCACTTGTTCGAACGGGTGTGGCGTTCCCGGCAGCACCGCGAGTTCGGCGCGAGCCATTCCTCGCGCGGCGGTCATTGTTTCTTCGATCGTGACGAGTGCATCGCGGTCGCCAACCATCAAGCGCACAGGCTGCTGTATTCGCGCGAGCAGCGCGGTATCGACGATCGGTTCGGCGCCGAGGCGGAGCATGAGGTCCGATGTCTTCGCGAGCACGGTTTCCCAACCACCGGCGCCTGCGTGTCGCGTCTCGAGCTGTTCCGCGAAGCGCGGCACTTTTGCTCGAATGGTGGCCGCATCGAAGCGACTCGTCTCGCGTGCGGCGGCGCTCGGTGTCCACGCGAGCTTGGTGCCGAGTGTGACGACCGAGGTCACCAACTCCGATTGTTCGGCGGCGGCGTGAAGCGCGACGTAGCCGCCCATGCTATAACCGAACAACGATGCGTTCGCGATCGAGCGCGTACGCATGAAGTCGCGCAGATTCTGCGCGAAGCGCTCGATGGTGTACTGACTCACCTCGGACCGCGTGTCACCGTGCCCTTCGAGCTCGAGAATGTGCACGTCGCGATCGTGCGCGAGTAGCGTTTTCAATGGCGCGACCTGCGACGCGCTACCGAGAGCGCCATGGATGAGAATCAGTGGTTCCATGCGCTTCAAGTTACGGCGCCAAGGATGACAACGCAGTTCGTCGAGCCGCGATTCGGTCCCGGGGTTAGGTTACATCATACTGGCGAGCGGACCTGATCCGCTCCTTTCTCCAGTCGCCTGGCGTCGAGCACCGCTAGCCGGCTCCCGAGAGTCGTTTCGATCCAGTGGTCCCTCGACGAATCCGAGGCCGCCAGTGCCGCTGCAAATGTCATTTTTGCGTGCGAAGCATGCCCGCCTCGTTGCCAAGATGGTGGCCGCATGACTTCTCGCCTCCTCGCAACGAGCCACGTTCCGATCTATCGACACGAGTTGGCGATTTCCGCCGTCCCGTACGACGCAATTCTCGTCACCGAACTTACAGAACGCCTCGCGGCGCGACTCGGTTCGAATTCGCACTGGAGCGGACACGCGGCCGCACCCGATGCCGTCGAGTATGTCGGATCGCCCTTTAGCGAAGACGCATCGCGCGTGACGATCGTGCTGCATCAGCGTTTGTGGCAGCACGAATCGACGACGCAAGACGACGCGGCTGAAATCGTTCAGCGTCTTCGCACACGGCCGGACTCCGTGCGAGTCGTGGCGCTCGACGCGCATCCGCTTCCGCAGTGGCTTGCGTCCGTTCCGCGCTGTTCGTTGAGCGCTCTCGGACTCGACGGCGTGACGGACTTCATCGTCGACGCGGTCGTCGCGTGCGAAGGTTACGCGCGCGACATGACGCTGGTTCCCGAGTCCGCTCCAACTCCGTCGCCGACCGAAGGACGCAGTGTGGGCGCTCCGCCGCCGTTTCTCGCGCAGCCGCGCGCGTTCTCGTCGCTACGCCGCGAGCTCGATGCGCTCGCCGTGGCGCTGACGCCCCGCGCGAAGCGACCGGCGACGGATCCGGCAGAGCACGCCACTGAACTTCACACGTTGCCAAACAGGTTGGTGCTGCAAATCGGTTCGGTGGCGCTGAGCTTCTCCTGGGTCTCGGGGCGACTTGGAACCGTGGCGGACGGCCGTCTGTTGGTCATCGAATGGGAGGGCGCGGTTGCCAGTCGCGGCGGCGCTGGGTCCCTGGCCGCTGCTACGGCGGTTCGCGAGACGGTGTATCGCGTGGAGGCGTCGGATCGTGAGGGGTGGCGCTGGCGCTCGGAAGATGCAAATGGCCGAGCGCACTCGACCGCGAATTTGGCGGCGGAGTGGCTGGCGAACGCACTGATCGCGGCGGCTTAACCCCGCCAGCGAGCGGTCTTTACAACTTCGCTAGAACGGGGCCGTCGCGTTGCGCCAAGGGGTGTCTCCTGCTATACTTATAGCAGCGAGACACGCGAGACCGCGTGGACAAGTTCCGGATATTTTAGGGGCCTGCCGAATTGCCGGCAGGCTCTTTTGTGTTTCGGGGGACGGTCATTCCGCAATCCGCGGAGCGGCCCATCGTGAGGGCTAGATCACGAAGCACTGTGTCGGTTGGTACCGCATCTCCGCACTCCCAACACAGCATAGCAACAAGGAGTAGTACGATGCGAACAACTGGAACCGTCAAGTGGTTCAATGACACGAAGGGCTTCGGCTTCGTCACCCCAGAGGGTGGCGCGAAGGATTGCTTCGTGCACCATTCGGCCATTCAGGGCGAAGGCTTCAAGTCGCTCATGGAAGGCGATCGAGTCGAGTTCGACGTCGTGCAGGGTCCCAAGGGCCCGGCCGCCGAGAATCTCACGAAGTTGGCTCGTTGAGTAGCCCCACCGTCTCCCGCGAGGGAGCGGATTGGCGCCGTGCAGTCGGGCCGTACCTCGGCCCGGATGCACGGCGCGCGTCGTTGCAGCTCGTCACGACGCTCGTTCCGCTCGCATTGATCGTCTGGCTGATCTATGCCGTCATGCCGCATTCGCTCGTCGCGGCGCTGTTGCTCGCGATTCCCGCGGCGGGCCTGATCATTCGCACGTTCATTTTCATGCACGATTGCGCGCACGGATCGTTCTTTCCGTCGCGCGTCGTGAACGACACGGTCGGATTCGTGACCGGTGTGCTGACACTGACCCCGTATGCGCAGTGGCGTCGCGATCACGCGATTCACCACGCGACCTCGGGCGATCTCGATCGGCGTGGCCACGGTGACGTGCCCACACTCACCGTTCGTGAGTACATGGAAAAGTCCCGCTGGGACCGCCTGATGTACCGCTTCAGCCGCCACCCTGTGCTTCTGCTCGTCGGTGGACCGTTCTACCTCGGGATCACGCAGCGTTTTCGTAGTCCAGGCGCGGCGTCCGGTGCTCGGCAGACGTTCAGCGTCTGGAGCACGAATATCGCGCTCGCACTGCTACTCGCGGCCGCTGTGTTTCTGATTGGCTGGAAGAGCGTGCTCGTCGCCTACATCATCCCGTACTACATCGCGGCGATGGCAGGCGTCTGGCTGTTCTACGTGCAACATCAATTTGAAGATGCGTATTGGGAGTCGCACGATGACTGGGACTACGTCACGGCGGCGCTCCAGGGAAGTTCACATCTTCGTCTCTCTCCAGTGCTCCGCTGGTTCACCGGGAGCATCGGACTTCACCATGTTCATCACGTCGCGCCACGTATCCCGAACTACCGCTTGCAGCGATGTCACGATGAGAACGAGCTGTTTCAGCGTTCTCCCGTCGTGACGCTGTCGTCGGGCATGGCGGCGTTACGTCTGGCTCTTTGGGACGAGGACCGCCGAAGGCTCGTCCGGTTCCGCGACATCACTGCGCAATAGCTCGAGGATTCATGGCCGAAATTCATCTTAGCGAAACCGATCGCATCGATTGGGCACTCAAGACGTTCAAGCGCCAGGTTCAGAAATCCGGCGTGCTGCGCGAGCTTCGTAAGCGTCGGCATCATGTGAAGCCGAGCGAAGCGCGCAAAATCAAATCGAAAGCGGCTCAGCGTGCCCGCGACAAGGCGCGCAAACAGCCTCGGCACGACCGATAGCGTGTTCGCTTCGCGTCGCCGCCGAATACCCTTTCAAAAGGCATCATGAAGGAAGAAGCGATCGAGCTCGAAGGGATCGTGTACGAGGTGCTGCCGAGCGCCATGTTTCGTGTCGACCTCGACAACGGACATCGGCTTCTCGCCACCGCCGCCGGAAAGATGCGGAAGTTTCGCATTCGCATTCTTGCCGGCGACCGCGTGACAGTCGCCGTCTCGCCGTACGATCTCACTAGGGGACGTATCACTTTCCGTCACAAGATGTGACACGAGGTATCAATGACCATTCCTGACCGAGTAGACGCGCGCTGGATTGCTACGCTTGCCGACAATCAGCTCGTCAAGGCCGAAGCATCGTTGCACGCGACGTTTCGCAAGCAGGAAAAGGTGGAGAAGGCACGCAGCGGCGCGCGGTACATGCTGCTGCAGGGCCCACCGATTCTGGTGAACGCATATCTCCAGTGGCTGCTCGTCAGCGACGCTGCACGTACCCGCGGCCTCGTCGTCCATCACGCGCACTAGCGCGCGTCAGCGACCGTCGGAGCTCCAAGGCCGGCGGTCGCAAAGAACTACCTCATGACAAGTACGATCGCCGGCAAACGCGCCGCCTTCCGCGCCCTCCACACGCAGGGCTGCTTCGTCATTCCCAATCCCTGGGATGTTGGAAGCGCGAGACTGCTGCAGCATCTCGGCTTTGCCGCGCTCGCGTCATCCAGCGCGGCTTTCGCCTGGACCACCGGGCGCCCCGATTACGACGTGACCCTGAGCGACGTGCTTCAACACCTCACGTCGCTCTGCGCCGCTGTCGACATTCCGATCAACGCAGATTTCGAATCGGGATTCGCGGCCGATCCCGAACGCGTGGCAGTGAACGTCGGCCTCGCAATCGAGACAGGAGTCGCCGGTCTGTCCATTGAGGACCGTGCACTCGAAGCGCCGTTCGCGTTATACGATACACCCTTCGCCGTCGAACGAATTCGCGCCGCACGTGCCGCAATCGATCGCTCCGGGCACGACGTCATTCTCGTCGCGCGCACCGAGGGTCTATTGACCGACGCGACCGCGGTGACGCCGGCAATCGACAAGCTGGTGGCCTTTGCCGACGCTGGTGCCGACTGTCTCTTCGCGCCTGGTGTGCGCGACAAGAACGACATCGCCGCAATGGTCCGCGCCGTTGCACCAAAACCTGTGAATGTTCTGATGATGGGCCCTGGGCCCAGCGTCGCGGAACTCGCGGACCTTGGCGTGCGCAGAATCAGCGTTGGCGGCGCGCTCGCGCGCGTCGGCTGGTCCGCGGTACTGTCCGCCGCGGAGCAGATGAAGGCGGGATCGTTCGCCGGGTTGGCCAGCGGCGCACCAAGCAAGCGGCTGAACGACATCTTCGACGCGTTCGCCTAAGTCGCGCTGGGCTCGCCACCGAGGTGACCGAAATACGCCTCGACGCTCCAGAGAATCACCTGTCGGATCAGCTCCGTGTGCTCGGCCAACGGCGTAATGTCGGCCGCTTCGACGAGTTCGGACAGCGTCGCAATGACATGGCCCGGTGAGGTGCCGGCGCTCCGCTCGACGCCAACGTAGGTCCATACGCCGCGTCGAAGTGCTTGTTGGTCGACTGGCTTCGACGCGAGAGCGGCTGAGACGACCGACCGAAGGTCGGCTGCGTCTGCGAGATCCGTGAGATTGCGCGCCGTCGGCGCGCCAGTTTTCGGCTGGTTCATTCTGACTCCTGTCGTTGCGACGAGCAGCGCTGGACCGAGAGGCTCTCGAGTCCGATGGCCGATCGACAGGCACAGGAGACCAGGGGGAGGTGGCGCGGGCGCCACACACCAGCACCTTCAAGTTAGCGGTTTGCGCCCCGCGAGTACGCGCGGATTTCTTACCGCTTTTCTAACCCGACGGATTCGGACATCTTGTTCCGTCGCCGGCGACCGAGCTCGCTTCACCACAAGTTTCGCCAGAGGATGCTTTGTAATGCAGCCAGCTATTCGCCCTCGCGCTGTCCGCGCGATTGGAGCGTTCTCGCTCTTCGCCGTGATCGCAACCGCGGTTCCGATTCCTAGCCTGGCGCAGAGCGCCGCTGGCTCACCGAAACGCGATCCAGGAACAGCGGCCGGCGTTCCGCGTACGATCCTCCTCCGCGGTGAACGCCTCGCCGAATCGAAGCGTCTATTCACGATCGGCGACGCGTCGGTCAAGCCCGTCGTCGACGCCGTGCTGCAGACGGCCCGCGTGGCGCTTGCAGCCCCGCTGCTCTCGGTGATGCAGAAGGGGCGCACTCCGTCGAGTGGAGACAAGCACGACTACATGAGTATGGCGCCGTACTTCTGGCCGAATCCCGCGACGCCGAACGGACTTCCGTTCGTGAATCGTGATGGCGAGATGAATCCCGAAAGTCGCAAGGACCATGACGGCCTCCGGCTGCAACAGACCGTCAGCCATGTGCATGCTCTCGCACTCGCCTGGTACCTCACGGGCGACGCGCGGTACTCCGAAAACGCCGCGAAACGTCTGCGCGTGTTCTTCCTCGACACAGCGACGCGAATGAACCCAAACCTGCGCTTTGCCCAGGCAGTGCTCGGCGTCACGGAGGGACGGAGCTTCGGCATCATCGATACGCGCGACATGCCGGAGTTGGTCGACGCGCTACGGCTGCTCGATAACGCACCCGGCTGGACACAGCGTGACGCAGACGGGATGGTCGCGTGGTGCGGTGCGTATCTCAAATGGCTCTTAGAGAGCAAGAATGGAATAGAGGAGCGCGCCGCCAAGAACAACCACGGCGTGTTCTTCGACGAGCAGGCCGCCGCGCTCGCAGTCTTCATTGGTGATAGCGCGATGGCCAAGCAACTCATCGGCGAGAGCGGCAAGAGCAGGATTGCCAACCAGATCGACGGAGACGGAAAGCAGAAGCGAGAGCTCGAGCGCACGCGTCCCCTGCACTACACGTTGTTCAATCTCGACGCGTTCACGATGCTCGCCGAAATGGGGCGGCACGTCGGCATCGATCTGTGGCACTACACTGCGCCCAGCGGCGGCAACCTCGAGAAGGCGATTCTCTTCATCGCGCCGTATGCGGACAGTACTGTGAAATTCCCGACACCCGATATCGCCGAGCAAGGCCAAGGCGAATTTCTTCCGCCGCTGCGCCGGGCGGCCGCACAATTCGGTAACGCCGCGTTCGCACGCGCGCTCGAACACATCCCGCTCGGCCTTCGAACTGAGGATCCCGACGCCGTCAATTTTCCGCTCGAAGCTGTATCGAAACGCGCGTTCGATCGTGCCGCGGATCAACTGCGACGTACGGCGATGGCGCTCGATCCGGCGAACGGCTATCCGCGCTCGACTGATGCGGCCGGCAATCTGGACCAACGCGCGGCGACTGAATGGACGAGTGGGTTCTTCGCGGGCATGCTCTGGTCCATGTATCAGGAGACCGGTGCGACCGAGTGGCGTACACTCGCCGAGCGTTGGACCACCGGTCTCGAGCCGAACAAGAATCGCACAAACACGCACGACCTCGGCTTCATGATGTTCGACAGCTTCGGTCGCGGATTCTTACTCACGGGGAACGCACACTACCGCGACGTCGTGATGCAGGCGAGCCGCTCGCTCGCGACGCGCTACAACCCGCGCGTCGGCGCGATCAAGTCGTGGGATACCGATAGCGTTGCCGACGCGAGGCGCGATTGGAAGTACCCCGTGATCGTCGACAACCTGATGAACCTCGAGATGCTGTTCTGGGCGGCGGCCCACGGAGGTGACAGCGCCTGGTTCCGCATCGCCGAGCGACATGCCCTCACTGCGGCACGGGCGCACGTTCGCGATGACGGGAGCACCGCGCACATCGCGCTGTTTGATCCGACGACGGGCGCGCTCGAACGCCGCACCACGTGGCAGGGTTACGGCGACAGTTCGGCCTGGGCACGTGGGCAGGCCTGGGCGATTCACGGCTTCACCGCGTCCTACGGCCACACCAAACGACCCGAGTTGTTGCAGGCCGCGCAGCGCACCGCAGACTGGTTCATCGCACACCTGCCTGCCGACGCCGTACCCTACTGGGACTTTCGCGATCCAGCAGTCCCGAACACCGTGCGAGACGCGTCTGCCGCGGCGATCGCGGCATCGGGGCTCTACGATCTCGCGCGCTACGGCGACGCGGGTGTGAGAGATCACTATCGAGCAACGGCTGACCGTATTCTGTCGTCGCTGGCGTCGAACTACGCCGCCGCGCCGTCGCCGCGCGGCGCGATCCTGGCGCATTCAACCGGCGCGATGCCGTTCAAGTCCGAAGTCGACGTCGGCATCGTCTACGCCGACTACTTCTTCATCGAAGCGCTGATGCGTCAGAAGGGCCTCTTCGCCGAGTGATCGAGAGCGCCAGAGATCTCTTTTTGCATCAAGCGGAGTGATCACATCCGCAACGACGAGTGCACGTGGCAAGCAATTCAGAAGGCAAGCAAACTAAAGGACCTACAGGGTTCGTACGTGTTCGCGGCGCACGCGAGCACAACCTCAAGAACATCGACGTAGAGATTCCGCGCGATTCGCTGGTTGTGTTTACCGGCGTATCTGGTTCGGGCAAGTCCTCTCTCGCGTTCGGAACTCTCTTCGCCGAGGCGCAACGGCGGTACCTGGAGTCGGTGGCGCCGTACGCGCGCCGACTCTTCAATCAGGTCGGTGTGCCCGACGTCGACGACATCGACGGACTGCCACCTGCGATCGCGCTGCAGCAACAGCGTGGATCGCCAACGACGCGCTCGACCGTTGGCAGCGTCACCACCGTGTCCAACCTGCTTCGCATGCTGTACTCGCGAGCGGGCGACTATCCGCCGGGACAGGAACTCGTCTACGCCGAAGCATTCTCGCCAAACACGCCGGAAGGAGCGTGTCCTGAATGTCACGGCCTCGGACGAGTCTACGAAGTCACCGAACAATCGATGGTGCCGGACGATTCGCTCACGATCCGGGAGCGCGCCGTCGCCGCATGGCCACTCGCGTGGCAAGGCCAGAATCAGAAGGACATTCTCGTCACGCTCGGCTACGACGTCGATAGGCCTTGGCGGGAACTGTCGAAGAAGGATCGCGATTGGATCCTCTTCACCGATGAGCAACCCGTAGTGCCAGTGTACGCGGGGCTCGAGCCCGACGAAGTCCGCCGCGCGCTGAAACGGAAAGAAGAGCCGAGCTACAATGGCACTTTCACGAGCGCGAAGCGCTACGTGCTGCACACGTTCGCGAATACACAGAGTGCGATGATGAAGCGGCGCGTGTCGCAGTACATGCTCAGCGCCGAGTGTCCGCTGTGCCATGGAAAGCGACTGCGCTTGGAGTCGCTCTCAATCACATTCGCCGGCTACGACATTACCGACATCTCTCGGTTGGCGGTGAAGCGATTGAGCGATGTCGTGCGCCCGTATGCCGAGCGCACAGCGCCCGAACTGCAGCAGATGATGACCGAGCATCCAGAGAAAGCGCTCGTCACGGAACGTATCGCGGACGATCTCATCACTCGCCTCAAGGCGATGATCGATCTCGGGCTCGGGTATCTCACGCTCGAGCGAAGCACGCCGACACTCTCGCCCGGCGAGCTGCAGCGTCTGCGGCTCGCCACGCAGATACGGTCCAATCTGTTCGGCGTGGTGTACGTGCTCGACGAGCCATCGGCCGGATTGCATCCCGCGGACACGGAAGCACTTCTCGCGGCGTTCGATCAGCTCAAGCGCGCAGGCAATTCACTCTTCGTGGTCGAACATGAACTCGACGTCATCCGGCACGCCGACTGGCTAGTTGACGTAGGGCCTGGCGCCGGTGAGTTGGGCGGCGACGTTCTGTACAGTGGGCCCCCCGCGGGCCTCGATCGCGTCGATGCATCGCAGACTCGATTGTATCTGTTCGATCATCTGCCCATCGCGGCTCGCTCGCCTCGCTCGCCGAAAGAATGGTTGCGCCTCGCGGCGATCACTCGAAACAACCTGCACGAACTCGACGTCGACTTACCGGTTGGCGTGCTGACCGCGGTGACGGGCGTTTCGGGTTCTGGCAAGTCGAGTCTTGTCAGTCAGGCCTTGGTGGAGTTGGTCAGCGAGCATCTCGGCAACGAAATCCCCGTCGAAGAAGAGGATGAAGCGCTGGAAGCCGACGCCGTCATAGCGGGTAGCGGCCGCATCACCGGAGACCTCGCCGGCATCAAACGACTCGTACAGGTCGATCAGAAGCCGATCGGTCGCACGCCGCGCTCGAATCTCGCGACGTACACTGGGCTATTCGATCACATCCGTCGGCTGTTTGCCGCGACGAAGTCGGCGCGCGCGCGACGGTACGACGCAGGGCGCTTCTCGTTCAACGTTGCCAAGGGACGTTGTGAGACGTGCGAGGGCGAGGGCTTCGTCATGGTCGAATTGCTCTTTCTGCCAAGCGTGTACGCGCCCTGCCCCACCTGTCACGGTGCGAGGTACAACGCAAAAACTCTCGAGATCAAGTATCGCGATAAATCCATCGCCGACGTGCTCGGAATGACCGTCGCCACTGCGGCCGAGTTTTTCGCCGACGAAGCGTCGGTGTATCGGTCGCTGAGCATCGTACGGGAAGTCGGTCTCGGGTACCTCCGCCTCGGGCAGCCTGCGACCGAGTTATCGGGAGGCGAGGCGCAACGGATCAAGCTCGCGACAGAGCTGCAACGAATGCAGCGCGGCGACACACTCTATATACTCGACGAACCAACAACGGGCCTGCATCCAGCTGATGTCGAGACGCTCATCACGCAGCTCGATGCGCTGGTCGACGCCGGGAACACCGTGATCGTCGTGGAGCACGACATGCGGATCGTCGCACGGAGTGACTGGGTCGTCGACATCGGCCCCGGCGCCGGCGAAGAGGGCGGGCGTGTGGTCGCCGCCGGTTCGCCGAAAGACGTAGCCCGGTCGGCCGAGAGCCGCACGGCGGCGTATCTGGCGCGCGCCTTGGCCTGAACGCGACTACATCACGGAACAGGCTTCATCGAACGATAGCCGGGGAAGCCGCGGAAAGAGCGAGCTTGGATCGCCGTATCCGAGGTTGCACAGAAAGTTGCTCTTCACGTGCCCCTCGACGAAGAACTCCTGCTCGCAACCGAAGCACGGCTTCCCTGCCCCAAAGAATTCCTCGTCGACCTTCGCATTGTCGAAACCGGACAATGGTCCACAGTCGAGACCGAGGGCCCTCGCCGCGAGAATCATGTACGCGCCCTGAAGGCTGGAATTTCGCTTGGCCGTGACCTCGACGAGCTCTGGACTGTTTTGAAAGTTCTTGACGAGCGCTGGCCTCTGGGGAAAGAGCGCTGGCAAGTGATCGTAGAATCTCAGATCGTAGGCGACGATCACGGTCACTGGAGCAGTCATCGTCTTTTCGACGTTCAGAGGCGCGAGTGCCGGACGGAGGCGCTCCTTCGCTTCCTTTGACCGGACGAAGACGAACCGCCCTGGCGTTGCGTTCGCACTCGTTGGCGCCCACTTGAGCAGGTCGTAGAGCGCCCGCAGCGTGTCTTCTGGAATGTCCTTCGTTTGCCACTTGGAATACGTTCGCGCTTCGCGGAACAACGTGTCGAACGCGCGCTCGTCGAGTGCCTCTGCCATGCGTCATCTCCTGACGGAGTTTCCGCGGCGGAACTCGCAATTCCGTCGCCACTTCGATCGACGCATCGCGACGATTGCGGACTCAGGCGCGTATCCGTCGATGGCTAGTGACTTGCAGCCGCGCTCGCGCAGAAGTGACCCGAGCCTCCGTTTGTCCGACACCAACGAGATGCGGCCAATGCCTGGGAAGCAGACGACAACTGGGGAACGATGGCCGCCGCTACCACTCGCCGAGTGGGCGCCAACGTGCACCACGCTCAACCGTTGGATGCAGATCGTCGGGAAGACGCGCCTCGCACTATCACCGTTCGAGAATCATTGGTGGCACTGCGCGCTCTACGTCTCGGCGCGCGGCCTGACGACATCGCCAATGCCCTTTGGCGGAGAGAACGTCGAGGTCGAGTTCGACTTCTTGAGTGATACGCTGTTCGTTCGCGTGAACGACGGACGAACGCAGACCGTCCCGCTGCGCCCGCAGTCAGTCGCCGCGTTCTATCAGGCGTACTGCGACGCATTCGCCTCGGCCGGGATGGCGTTTCCGATTCACGCGTGGCCGAATGAGGTGCCTGACACGACCCCGTTCTCGATTGACGAGGCGCACGCGACGTACGATAGCGGCGCAGTCCGGCGATGGTGGCGTATTCTGAGCAGCGTGGATCAGGTACTCAAAGACTTTCGCGGAGCATTTGTCGGCAAATGCAGTCCGTCGCACCTGTGGTGGGGCGCGTTCGACATTGCCTGTACGCGGTTTTCAGGTAGGCGAGCACCGCCGCATCCTGGTGGTATCCCCAACTGCCCGGACTACGTGACGCGCGAGGCGTACTCGCACGAATGCATCAGCGCGGGATGGTGGCCAGGCTCACTCGATGGACCTGTGACAGAGCCAGCGTTCTACGCGTACGCGTATCCCGAACCCGATGGTTGTCGCGCCGCGCAAATAGAGCCGGCCGCCGCCGGCTATCACCCGACGCTACGCGAGTGGGTTCTCCCCTACGATGCGGTGAGGAAGGAGCGTCATCCAGAACTTCTAGTCACGCAATTCCTGCAGAGCACGTATGATGCAGCGGCGACGCTCGCTGGCTGGGACATCGATGCGCTTGCCCATCGCGAGCCCCATGAGAGTTGACGATGGGGCTCGAGCGCCGCGCGTAGCGTCAGCCGTGACGTTTCCGCTTGTGTCCGCGCGCGTTGTCCTGCTGTTTCGGCGCGTCAACGTGCATCGAATCGACGGGGCTCTCCGCCTGACCGCCGCGCTCGTCGCCCTTACGGCGATCCTGCGCTTCGCGTCTCGCCAACTCTGCAGGCACGTCGGCGTCGTCCGTGTCGAGGCGCTTTGATCCGACGTTTCGACTGGTCATCCTCTGCTCCATCAGGCGTTATAGTGGCAAAAAGCAGAGGGTATGCCACCTGACGCGCCGAGCGTGCTCACGGAGGCGTGGAGCCCGGCGGCGACTGTGCCGACGAAGCATCCGGGTCCTGCTGCTTAGGCTGGAGTCTGATCGCCTTGCCGAAGTTGCGCGTGATGGTGAGGAACACCGCGCGCGACCCGAAGAAGCGTTCGCTGTATTCGACCACCGTGCCGTTCGCCGTTCGATAGCCGAACTTCTGCAGCTTGAACGGATCCGAAACGCGAAGCGAGATGTTACCCTGATCGCCCCACACTTTGTAGCGGCCTGCCAGGTTCATCGAAACGGACGAGAGCTGCGATCCGCCCTCGGTCGCGAAGGGCGCACGATAAAACACGAAGGCCTGCGCATCCGCGATCGTTCCGAAACGCCACGTCGCGTTTGTTCGGGCCGACCACACCATGGCATGGGCCGACAGATTGCCGCTCAGATTGGATGCGTCGCTCGAGTAGTGATAGACGCTTCCGCCGCCACCGATCTGGAGTGGGCCGTGATGTGCGTTCACGTTGAGATCTGAACCCACCGTCATCGTGCTCGCCACGTTGTCGTACGTGCTCACCGACACGCCTGTCGAGTCGACGAACTGAATGTTGCGCACGGCGTGCAGAGTGCGACGAAGGTATGGATTCAGCTGGATCGATCCCCACGACCGCGACTCCTGATACCCAAACTCCAACGCATCCGTGTACTCTGCGCGAAGCGCCGGGTTTCCACGGAACACGTTGCGCGTATCCTGCTTGAACTCGATCGGACTGAGTTGGAAAGGATTCGGACGGCTGACGCGACGCGAATAGCTGATCTTCGCCTGGCGAAGCGGCGTGAAGTTGTACGACACGATCGCGCTCGGATACACGCTCGCGTACCGACGGTCGTAGCGCTGATTGACCGTGTGCAGATCGAGATACGTGGCCGCGTCTTCGAGGCGAAGGCCAGCCTGGGTCTGCACCTTGTCGATCTTGTTCGACAGGAGCAGATAGCCAGCGCCGATGTCCTCGTGATAGTCGAACGATGTTTTGCGCGCTGCAACCGCATCGTACTGAGACGTGATGGCGTTCAGATACGCTGCATCGAAGTCATTCGACGTCAGGCGCTGCGTCACCTTGACCCCCGACTCCAACTTCGTCGCATCGCCGAACTGCATCGTGTAGTCGGTCTTCCAGTTGAAGTATGGAAAGCTGCCGACCGTGTGATCGCGCTCCGTCGGAATCGACATCGGAGTCGACGCATCGGGACGAACGACGTCGCCCGATAGATCGATGTTGTTGCTGTTGTAGTTGTTGGAGTATTCAACTTCCATGGAAAAGAGCGGCGCGTTCTTGGGCGTCATGCGCCGGAAGGTCAGATCGTAGTCTTGCGACAGATTCCGCGAGAGCTGCGACGTGCGCTGTGCCACGAGCCCAATGACCGAATGCGTCGCATCGAGATCGGTGTACGCGGACGATTGGTCGCCGCCGAAATGTCCGCCGAAGAGAAATGCGTCGAGCGACAGCGAATTGCGCGGCGTGAAGCGATACTCACTGCGCACGGTTCCGCCGCCTGAGAGTGGCGACTGCTTGCCGGCGAGATTGGTCTCGGTGAACGCGGGAACCGGCAGCACGAGATTGGTGCGTGCGATCGTACCCGACGTCGAGCGGTGGTCGCTATAGACGTTCGCCGAGAGGAACATCGTGAGCTTGCCCTGCTGCTTGCCGATGTTGCCGTTCGCGGTGAGCGTACCGGTGGACGCCGTGCCGAGCGACAGACCGCCGCTCAATCCGAGCTCGGCCTGCTGATTGAGCACGATGTTGATGATGCCAGCCGTACCTTCGGGGTCGTCCTTCGCCGACGGATTCGTTGCGACTTCGACGTTCTTCACCGTTCCCGCCGGGAGCTGCGCGAGGAAGGCGCCGAGCTGGTCGCCCTTGAGCGGCGTGGAACGGCCGTTGATCTGAATCACGACATTCGCATTGCCGCGGAGGCTGACGTTGTTCGAACCGTCTACCTCCACCAACGGGATGTTGCGAAGCACGTCGATGGCAGTGCCGCCACTCGCGGTAGTCATGTTCTTGGTGCTGTAGCTATTCCGATCCGGCGCGAGCACCGTCTCCTCGCGCTCAGCGACGACCTGTGCCGCGTCGAGCTTCGTGGCGGAGGTCATTAACCCGATTGGGCCGAGATCGACGATCGGTTTGTCGGCGCTGATGACGATGTTGGCGCGAAGAACCGGCGCAAAACCAATCGCTCGAACGCGAAGCGTATATCGGCCGACCGGCAGACCGTCTACGCGGAAGGAACCGTCTTCTTTCGGCAACGCGCCGCTCGCGAAGGTCGAATCCTGGGCGCGACGTACCGCGACCGATCCGCCGGTCACCGGGTGGCCACTCGTCGAATCGACGAGCCGTCCCCGGATTTCACCAATTCCGGCCGCGACACGAGCCGCGGGCGGCGCTTGGGCGATGAGTCGATGTGCTCCGGCAATAGCGAAAAACACCAGGGCGAGGCCGGTTCGAACGAGCGCTCGTGAACTATGCATCAGTCGTTGTAATAGTTGAATTGCAGTTATCTGACGACTCTTGGACCAGTCACGCGCCGACTGGGCGTCATCAGTGAATCGGACCCGGCCTACCGTCGGCGGGGCGCCGTGACCTGTAGCGATGGGTTTGACACCCTTGATCGGCCGTTCGTTCTATACCACGGCCAATACGGCTCGCAGGTTTCGGCCGAAAACTCGGCCATTTGTGTAAACAACGCGTAAAGCGCGGCAGACAAGGATCGTCGGCGCACCAAGCAACGACGCACGAGCCACCGCGGCCGTCACCTGTAAAGATCGCGCTACGCACAGCAACTGAACCTAGCGGATGGGCGCTACGGCTTAAATACCGCTAGGCGTAAGAGTTACAACCGAGCGCGCGACGGTCGGCCGATCATTAAAGAACTCCAATCTTTGCCGACCACGGAAAATCCCGATCGCCGTCAGGCCGCGGCGCGGCCCGTCTTGGCAATTTGACGAATCGATTCGACGACAGCGTCGATCTTTTGATCCAACATCCGTCCGATGGGATGCAACTCCACGCGATCGAGAACTCCCAGCGATGACGATGGGCGATCGAATGAAATCGTCGGTGCCTGAGACCGCTCTTCGACGTAAATCGCCACGCGAAACGGAACGTACAGGCTGGCGCGAGCATCGATCTTCACGATTTGCGCAGCGATCGCGGGATTTCCGACGAGGTAGAGTCGACACCGAGTTGGGGCGCCGCTGAGCGTGGCGGCCTGCCCCTGATCGAATTTCCCAAGAATCATCAGGCCACTTGGTCCGGCTGCGCGTGTCAGCGCTGCCTCCAATTCGGTCCACGATGCGCCACGCTCGATTGACGCGGCGACGGTTTCCGGATCGAGGTGACCAACTGCCGCTTCGAATGCCTCGACTATTCGCTCATACGGTAGCGCGATCTGCACGTACGACCGTTCAATGGTCGCGCTTGTACTGACGGATTCGTTCGTTGCCATGGCAACGCTCCTCGGATCGGATACGAGGCCCGACGACAGGCGTAGAGCGTGCCAGTCGCTCGCGCAACGAAGCGCCCGCGGCGTCAGCGCTCCGGCAAACTCCTGTCGCGACGACAGATCGAATCGACGAGCCGCATGAGGTGCTGGCCGACACGCTTCAATCCGATGCATTGCACGCAGGACTTGGCGCCCTCGAGCAGAAAGAACATCTCGTCGGCGACGAGCTCCGCATCCGGAAAGCCAACCTCGCGACAGAGCTGAAGAATTCTCGCATGCTCACCCTGCCGGTGTTCGTCGATCACGCGACGAGCCGGGTGATCAGGCTCAGGCAACTCAGCAAGCGCATTCAGAATGGGCGAGCCGCGCTCCTCCATTCGCTCGAACGCCGCAGCTGTGCGTCGGCTCCATTCCACGAGCTGGGCGCCAGGATCGCCAGGATGCGCCGCGACCAGTTCGTCCCACGCGCGTTCTTTCTCGGCGATGATGCCGCGCACCCACTCGGCGATGAGCTCGTCCTTCGACTGGAAGTGACGGTACAGCGTCATCTTGTTCGTACCAGCCGCTTCGGCGATTGCCTCCACACCGACGCCACGAATCCCGACTCGACGAAAGAGATCGTCGGCCGCAGCAAGGATTCGTTGTCGAGGTGGCTGTACGGACATCGTTACGGTTGGCAGACAGGTATTGGGCTTGACTCTGGTGGTACCGATCGGTAACATAGGCAATGTTACCGATCGGTACCACCCGCTTTTCTACTCCGAGCCGGCCCGCTCGTTCCCTGAGATACCTGTAATGAGACACATCGCGCCCCGTTTCACCAGTGTGCTCGCCGCCCTGCCCCTCGCCGCGGCCGTCGCGACCTCGTGCGCCAAGCCCCAGGTTGCCCCACAAGCCCCAGAAGTGACCGTCGCTTCGGTCATCGATCACGACGTCGCCGACTGGGATGAGTTCACCGGACACTTCGAAGCCGCTCAGTCGGTCGACGTTCGCCCGCGCGTCTCCGGGTTCATTCAACGCGTTTCCTTCCCAGAAGGAAGCATCGTGAAACAGGGCGACGCGCTCGTGACGATCGATCCGCGACCGTACGAGGCCGAGGTTGCGCGAGCTGCCGCAATTCTCGAGCAGGCGAAGACCCACGCCCAACTCGCGCATCAAGAGTTGGAGCGAGCCGGACGGCTCGTGAGCACGCAGGCGATTTCGCGCGAGGAACTCGATGCGCGCACGAGCGGCGTCGCCGAATCGGCGGCGGAGGTTCGCGGAGCAGAGGCCGCGCTTCGCAACGCGCAGCTCAACCTCGACTGGACAACCATTCGCGCCCCGATCTCCGGCCGTGTCGGTCGGGCCGAGATCACCGAGGGCAATCTCGTGCAGAGTGGCGCGCCAGCTCCGTCGCTTCTCACGACGATCGTCTCACTCGATCCGATCTACGTCTACTTCGACACCGACGAGCGCGCGTACCTCAAGTACGTCGGCGCGACCGGCACACAGCGCAACGAATCGCGCAAAGTGCAGATCGGATTGGCAAGCGAGACGGGCTTCACGCACGACGGCACGCTGGACTTCGTCGACAATCACCTCGACCGAAGCGCCGGCACGATTCGTCTTCGCGCGGTGCTGCGCAATCCCAATCACGAATTCACGCCCGGGCTGTTCGCTCGCGTTCGTCTCGCTGGCGGCGAGCGTCGCACGGTGACCGTGGTTCAGGACCAGGCAATCGGCACCGACCAGGATCGCAAGTTCGTGCTCGTGCTCAAGCCGGATAGCACCCTCGAGTACCGAGCGATCAGTGTGGGTCGAGTCGTCGACGGGCTGCGCGTCGTCCAGTCTGGCCTCAAGGCGGGCGACAACGTCGTGATCAACGGCCTGCTTCGCGTTCGGCCAGGAATGAAGGTGGCGGCCAAGACCGGCACCATGCTCGCGCTCGCGCCAGCGGCGGTGCCGCCGCGCGCCGGTCAGTAACTCACACTCTTCTAGAGTCTCATCGTGCGCTTTTCGCGGTTTTTCATCGACCGACCGGTGTTCGCGGTCGTGCTATCGCTCGTCATTCTCGCCGCAGGTCTGATCTCGATCTCGGCGTTGCCCATCAGTGAATATCCCGAGGTCACGCCACCGACGATCGTCGTGCGGGCGATGTATCCCGGCGCCAATCCAACGGTGCTCGCGCAGACCGTCGGCACTCCGCTCGAAGACGCGATGAACGGCGTCGAGCACATGCTCTACATGTCGTCATCCGCCACGGCGGACGGCGTGCTCAATCTCACCGTCACTTTCGCGATTGGAACCAACGTCGACCTCGCGCAGGTGCAGGTGCAAAACCGGGTGAGCCAGGCGCTCGCGAGACTTCCCGAAGAAGTCCGCGCGCTCGGTGTGACGACGGAGAAGACGTCGCCCGACATCACTATGGTGGTGCACCTCGTATCGCCTGATGGACGATACGATCCCGTGTATCTGCGCAACTACGCGATGTTGAATGTCCGAAACGAACTGGCGCGGCTGCCAGGCGCCGGACAGGTCCTCGTGTTCGGCGCCGGCGACTACGCGATGCGAGTGTGGCTCGACCCAAACAAGGTCGCAGCGCGCGGGTTGTCTGCGACCGACGTCGTGCAGGCGATACGCGAGCAGAATCTGCAGGTCGCCGCAGGCGTCGTGGGCGGCCAGCCGATGGCCAGCAATGTGGCCTATCAGCTCACCGTCACGGCAAAGGGACGTCTCGCCGATGCATCAGAGTTTGGTAATATCGTCGTCAAGTCGGGCGCCAACGGTGAAGCCACTCGCCTGCGCGACGTCGCACGCGTAGAACTCAGCGCGAGCGATTTCGGATTACGCGCGCTGCTCGATAACAAGTCGGCGGTCGCGATCGCCGTCTTTCAAGCGCCGGGGTCGAACGCGCTCGCGCTATCGAGCGGCGTGCGGACGACCATGGCCGAGCTGGCGACGCGCTTCCCGCAGGGCGTCCAGTGGTCGGCCGTGTACGACCCGACGGTCTTCGTTCGCGACTCGATCCACGAAGTCATCCGGACGCTACTCGAGGCGACGTTGATGGTCGTCATCGTCGTCGTGCTCTTTCTGCAGACGTGGCGCGCTTCCGTGATTCCGCTCGCCGCAGTGCCGATCTCGATCGTCGGAACCTTCGCCGTGATGTTCGCGGCCGGCTTCTCCATCAACACGCTATCGCTGTTCGGCATGGTGCTGGCCATTGGCATCGTGGTGGACGACGCCATCGTCGTCGTCGAGAATGTCGAGCGCCATATCGAAGAGGGTCTCACTCCGCTCGAGGCGAGCCACAAAGCCATGGAGGAAGTGAGTGGTGCGATCATCGCGATCGCGCTCGTTCTGTGCGCGGTGTTCGTGCCCGTTGCATTCATCAGCGGACTCACGGGCCAGTTCTATCGGCAGTTCGCGCTGACGATCGCCTTCTCTACCCTCATCTCGGCGTTCAATTCGCTGACGCTTTCGCCGGCGCTCGCCGCGCTCCTCCTCAAGCCGCGCGGTGCAAAGGAAGACGCGCCAACGCGCGTACTCAACTCGGCGCTGGGCTGGTTGTTTCGCCCATTCAATCGCGCGTTCGCGAGCATGTCCGGCCGATACAGCAACATCGTGCGGAGTTTGACTCGACGCTCGGCGATCACGCTCGTCGTGTACGGTGGACTCGTCGCGCTGGGTATTTTCGGATTCATGCGGGTTCCTGCCGGGTTTGTCCCGAGCCAGGACAAGCAGTATCTCGTGGCGATCGCACAGTTGCCCGATGCAGCGTCGCTCGATCGGACCGAGGCTGTCATTCGCCGGATGTCTGATATCGCTTTGAAGCAGGAAGGCGTGCAGTCGGCGATTGCCTTCCCTGGCCTGTCGGTGAACGGGTTCACCAACAAGTCCAATGCGGGAATCATCTTTGTCTCGCTCAAGGCGTTCGACGAACGCAAAACGCCGGCGACCAGCGCGGGCGCGATCGTGGCGTCGCTCAACCAGAAGTTCTCCGCGATCCAGGACGCTTACGTCGGAGTCTTTCCGCCGCCAGCGGTGAACGGACTCGGTGCAATTGGCGGCTTCAAGCTGATGCTCGAGGATCGTGCGGGACTCGGCGACTCGGTGCTCTACGCGTCGGCGCAGGCGCTGCTTGGTCGCGCGTATCAGACGCCACAACTCGCTGGTGAGTTCTCGGGATTTCAGGTGAACGTTCCTCAGCTCTTCGCCGACGTCGACCGCGACAAGGTGAAACAGCTCGGGCTTCCGCTCGCCGATGTCTTTCAAACGCTGCGCGTCTATCTGGGCTCGGCGTACGTGAACGACTTCAACAAGTTCGGTCGCACCTATCAGGTGATCGCACAGGCCGACGCACCGTTCCGGTCGAACGCGGAGGACATTGGACGTCTCCAGGTCCGCAACCTTCAAGGGCAGATGGTGCCACTCGGATCGGTGCTCGAGGTCAAGCAGTCCTACGGGCCAGATCAGGTGACGCACTTCAATGGCTACCCGGCTGCCGACATCAACGGCAACGCCGCTCCAGGGATCAGCGCAGGTGAAGCCGTCCAGCGCATGGAGCAGCTCGCGGCGGAGACGCTGCCCAATGGCGTCAACGCCGAGTGGACTGAGTTGACGTATCAGCAGAAGCTGGCCGGCAACACCGCGGTCTTCGTCTTTCCGCTGTGCATGCTGCTCGTGTTCCTCGTGCTCGCGGCGCAGTACGAAAGTTGGTCGCTGCCGTTGGTGATCATTCTGATTGTGCCGATGTGCCTTCTATCGGCAATCGCCGGCGTGTGGATTACGCGGGGCGACAACAACGTCTTCACGCAGATCGGGTTGCTGGTGCTCGTCGGGCTCGCGTGCAAGAACGCGATCTTGATCGTGGAGTTTGCCCGTGATCTCGAACGCCAGGGCTACGATCGTCTGACGGCAGCGCTCGAGGCGGCTCGCATTCGACTCCGCCCGATTCTGATGACGTCGTTCGCTTTCATCATGGGCGTTGTGCCGCTCGTTCTCGCGAGTGGTGCAGGCGCCGAGATGCGTCACGTGATGGGCGTAGCCGTGTTTTCCGGCATGCTCGGCGTAACGTTCTTCGGTCTCCTGTTCACGCCACTCTTCTATATCATCGTGCGTGGATTGGTCGCGAAGCGAGCGAAGGCAGGGGTCGTGGCCGCGGCGGTGGTTTTGTCCGCATGCGCTGGTTCGCCGGCATACCAGGCGCCGTCGGTCGCCATTGCACCAGCACACGCAGTCGCACAGTCGGCGCAATTCCGGCCGGTCACCGCCACGTCGCCGTTTTGGGAAGAGGTTGGTGACAGCGCATTGAGCCACCTGATCGTCGAGGCTCTGCACGCCAACACGAGCGTCCGTGTCGCTGAAGCACGTCTCGACGCCACACGCGCGGCACGACGCCTGTCGGCGTTCGATCTCGCGC
Organism: Leucogemmata humicola; assembly: GCF_055379415.1. Taxonomy (NCBI): domain Bacteria; kingdom Pseudomonadati; phylum Gemmatimonadota; class Gemmatimonadia; order Gemmatimonadales; family Gemmatimonadaceae; genus Leucogemmata; species Leucogemmata humicola. Next base: position 2,552,155 of record NZ_AP040875.1, on the reverse strand, counting down.
CAACGATTACCGCAAATGGCAGCGCGCTGCGCACACGACAGTCGATTGCGCAGGTGCCAGGACTTACGACGCCGTTGCCGCAGCAGGACATGTACGACGTCGGGTTCGACGCCTCATGGGAACTCGACATTTTCGGCCGAGCGCGACGCGCCGTGAACGCCAACGGCGCGCTCGTCGAGTCCGCGGAGCACTCCGTCGACGACGTGCAACTGAGTCTCGCCGCGGAAGTCGCGCGAAGCTACTTCGAGCTACGCGGTGCTCAACGACAGCTCGCCGTCGCACGCCGCAATGCCGATGTTCAGCGTAGGACCGTTGGCTTGACACAAGATCGGTTGGCGGCCGGTCGTGGAACGGCGTTCGATGTGGAACGCGCGCGCTCGATACTCCAGCTCACGCTTGCGGCAGTGCCAGGGCTCGAGTCGCAAATCGCCATCGGGCGCTATCGCATTGCGGTACTGCTCGGGCGGGCACCAGAGGCAATACCGGCCGAATTATTGGTAGACGGTCCGACGCCGCGTCTTCCAGACTCCGTGACGATCCGCTCGCCGCGCGAAGTCGTGCGCAATCGGCCAGACGTGTTGGCTGCAGAGCGGCAACTCGCTGCCCAGTCGCTTTCGGTCGGCGCGTCGCGCGCGGAATATCTGCCGCGCTTCTCGTTGGCGGCCAGTACCGGGTACACGGCGAACCGATTCGAATCGTTGACGCGTACGGGCACGTCACGATTGCTCGTTGGTCCAGTCGTGAGCTTTCCGCTTTTCGACCTCGGTCGCGTTAGACAACGAGTGGGCTTTGCCGAAGCGCGGCAGGACGAAGCGCAAGCGCAGTATACCGCGACTGTGCTGCGTGCGGTCGAGGAAACGGAGAGCGCCATCGTCACGTACGATCGCGCACACGAACGCGTGGCGATTCTAACGGAAGCGGTGGCGTCGAGCACGCGCGCGGCGGCGCTCGCCCAGCAGCGCTTCGAGGCAGGCCTCACGGACTTCCTCCAGGTGCTCGACGCTCAGCGGACGTTGCTCGACGCAGAGAATCAATTGGCGAACGCACACACCTCGGCCGCGACGGCGCTCGTTGCCGTGTACAAAGCGGCCGGCGGCACACCGATGAATCGATGAGCTTTTCATCACGGAGGTTCGGCGCCCCTGCGCCGAAGGAGATCCACCAAATGTCTCGCAAAAGCATGAATACCGCGGCCGCGACTGTTCCACCTGCGCTTCGCCCCTCTACCTTACGGGCGGGACTCACGCTCGCGGTCGTGGCGGCATTCGCCGCATACGCAGTGCGCGTCCAGGCGCAAAGGCCGGCGCCCCTTCAACAGACCGCCGGGCTGACGGTCGGCCGCTAACCGCAGTTCAGCCTCATGGGGGCGCCACTCTCGGCGCCCCCGACTCGACCGAAAGAACCACCCAATGTTTCGATTTCATAGTTCTCTACTTCGTATAGCAGCAGCCAGCGCGGTCATGCTGGGGACGACCACTCGCCTTCCAGCACAGCCAGCGATATCGGTTCAGGTACCCGTCGCGGCCCCCGTTCCGTTCTCGGTGGGCGAAGAGCTGGTGTTTCACGCCAAGTTCGGCGTGCTCCCGGCCGGCACCGCGCGCATGCGCGTGGAAGCAATCGACACGGTGCGCGGGCGCGCAGCCTATCACGTCATCTTCACCGTCGAAGGCGGTGTTCCACTCTTTCGCGTTCACGATCGCTACGACAGCTGGATCGACATCGAAACATTGTCGTCGCTCCGGCATCGCCAGCAGATCTCCGAAGGGCGGTACAAGCGCAACACGACGTATGAAATCATGCCCGAGCGAGGCGAGTATCAGAAGAACGACGAGCCCGTACAGCCGAGTGTCGCGAACCCACTCGACGACGGGTCGTTCATCTATGCCGTCAGAGCGGCGGGCATCCGCGTTGGCGAAGCCCGGCGCGACGATCGCTACTTCGTTCCGGATCGCAACCCGGTGGTGCTGACCGGGCTGCGCGAAGACACGGTCACCGTCGGCGCCGGCACCTTTCCGACAATCGTCGTTCGTCCGACGATCAGAACTGGTGGAATCTTCTCGGAGAACGGTGAGGCTCAGGTCTGGTTCACGACTGACGAGCGCCGCCTACCGGTGCTGCTCAAGACGAAGTTCTCTCGGTTCTCGCTGACGCTGTCGTTGACGTCAGTCACGTACGGCAACGTCGCGGCACGTTAGCGCGACAACGTTCGGCACGGGTTCGCTCAGCGCCAACCAGGTGCCCGCGGCGCGACAGTTTGCGGGCGCGCGATGGAATCCAGAAAGGCCTCGAGCACGAGCGGATCAACTGGCTTTGTCATGTGTCGGTCGAATCCTGCTTCGGCCGACCGGCGTTGATCGGCCTCCTGTCCCCAGCCGGTCACCGCAACGAGCGTCATCTGCCGGCCCCACGTGTTCGATCGCAGTGTTCGAGCAACTTCGTACCCGTTCACCTTCGGCATCGCGATATCGAGTAGCACGACGTCGGGGCGGAAATCGTCGGCGATCTCCATCGCATCGGCGCCGTTGAGCGCGACGCGGACATCGTGCCCCATCTGTCGCAGCAATCGAACGGTCGACAGCGCCACGTCCTGATTGTCGTCGACCATGAGCACTCTGCACCCGGCGGGAACCTGCGGATCGTACGATAGCTCCGGCGTCGCGGCTGGCTGTACCGCATCGACCGACGACGCGACGGGCAACCATACGGTGAACTCGCTGCCCGTCCCAAGACCTTCGCTGTACGCCTTGATCCTGCCGCCGTGCAACACGACGAGCGCTTTCGCCAGCGCGAGGCCGATGCCCAATCCCCTATTCCCAGTCTCGAGCGATCGATCGAGTTGACTGAACATCTCGAAGACGGAGTCGAGCTTGTCGACGGGAATACCAAGCCCACAGTCTTTGACGGAGAGACGCACTTCGCCGCCGTCACGCTCGGCAGTCAATGCAATGCGACCGCCACGCGGCGTGTACTTCACTGCGTTGCTCAACAGGTTCGTCAACACCTGGACGAGCCGTTCCGGATCGGCGTGAAGCGTTATCGACTCCGACGGCAGTCTCACCGACAACTCATGTCCCGCTTGTTCGACGAGAGCACGACTCTGCTCCAGTGCGACGCGCACCACGGACGATAGTTCGACTCTGACCTGCTCCACCGGCAGTCCGCGCCGCGTGATGTCCGCGACGTCCAGCAGATCATCGACCAGACGCGTGACGTGTCGAAGCTGTCGCTCCATGATCGTGCAGTATTCGACAACCGTCTCCCGATCGCCCTCCGCTTTTCGGATCACGGCGGCAGCGGTGCGAACCGCGGCCAACGGATTGCGCAGCTCGTGCGCGAGCGTGGCGAGGAAGTCGTCCTTCCGACGATCGGCTTCGCTGGCCGCCTCCGCCAGTCGCTTTGCTTCGGTGATATCAGTGCACACGCCAACGATCCGACTCGGCCGCCCGTCGCTGTCTACGAGTACGCGGCCCATGCACCCTAGCCACCGTACGACGCCATCGGCACGCACGATACGAAGTTCCATTCGATCCCCGCCATAGCGCGACGCATCGGTATCGGTCAGGCTGCGCGCGAAACGGTCAGCATCGAGCGGATGAATGAATCGCTGGACAGTCTGAAGTGTGCCGTCAAACGCACCGGGCTCCAGGCCGTACATGCGTTCGAGTTCCTCCGACCAGCGGACCCGATTGGTGGTCATGTCCCAATCCCACGCGCCCATGCGCCCGGCGGCGAGCGCCACGTGCAGCCGGCTCTCGCCCTCCTGTCGCTGCGCCGCCTCCGCTTCAGCGCGCTCACGCAGTTGGCGCTCCGATACGAGTTGCTCCTCGAGCGCGACCGCGATGCGGTGATGTTCGAGCGCAAACACGACGTAGTCGGCGATCTGCTCGGCCGTCGCGATCTCGGCAGCGGAGAAGACGTGCGGCTCGCGGTAGTACAGCATGAACTTCCCGAGCAGCGTCGCGCCGAATTGCAGCGGAATGAACGCAACAGCACGAATTCCTTCCTGCTGCATGACAGGCACGTACCCAGCTGTCGACGGATCACATTCGACGTCGCTGACGAGAAGCGGCTCTGGGTTCGTCTCAGAGCGCGACCACGGCGAGTGCCCGTCGACCGCCCGACGGTATTCCTCGCTCAGGCCGGACCATGCGACGAAGCGCATGGTGTCCGTGGCGTCGAACAGGAGGAGCGACGCGCGTTCGACGCCGATTCCATCCTGCACGCATTGCAGCGCAGACTGGTATACGGCGTCGAGCGAAGCAGCGCTCGCGGCGCGACTCATGAGTTCGCGCAGCAGGGCTCGTTCCGACATCACGGAAGGTGGTCCATAGCCCGCAAAGTTGGGCCCCTCCGATCGAAGGGCGCAAGCAGGGTCGACTGGTGGGCTCGAATTGGCCCCTCTCGGGCATTTTGGCTCCCTTCGGGGCGCGCGATTCGCGATAACGACCGCTGTTCAAACATCGTCTTCGTCGAGTTCACCGGTGGGGAGCAGAGCATGAGCAAACGCCGCACACGAAACACGTCGCACGCCGAAGGCGAGCACGGCGCAAAGACCGAGGCGCGCATCGTCGAACAGTTGCAGTCCGGGCAACCGAAGTCGTCGGAAGAAGCGCACGCCGAATACGACCGATCGAAGGCAGCATTCGAAGGCAAGCGCCGATTGGTGGAGCACCGCGAGCAGCACGACGAAGCCGAGAAGAACAGCGAGCACACGCGGCTGTCCGACGAAGTCGAGCGCGGGCGGGCCGACGACGGTCCGACCTGAACCGAACACTGTCACGGTCCGGAGCTTGCTCGCGGGCGCTTCGTCTCGACCGCCCATCGACGGAGGCCCATCATGAACATTCGCTCATTGTCGCTCATTCTCGCCGCGTCTGCTATCGCGTGTGGACGCGGAGGGGAGAAGCCAAGCGCCGGAGCCACTGCGGCGTCGGCCGTTCCTCCGGCCGCAACCCCGCCCGCGCCCGCGGCACCGCAGCCCGTAACCGGCAAGACGTGGGACGTCAAGATGATTGTCGACGCGCAGGGGAGTCGATTCGATCCCCCGAACCTCACCATCAAGGTTGGTGACGGAGTGAAATGGACGCTCGTATCGGGTCCGCCGCACAATGTCGCGTTCTGGCCGGACAGCATTCCGAGCGGTGCAACCTCGGCACTGCAAGCCAACATGCCGCAGACGATGGCGCCGCTGAACGGTCCTCTGCTCGCCACGGCCGCCGAGACCTACACCGTCTCGTTCGCCGGTGCGACTCCGGGCACATATCACTACTACTGCGTCCCACACCTTGTCGCCGGTATGAAAGGAACGATCGTGGTGCAGTAGACAGAATAGCGCGACTTCTTTTGGCTACTTCTATAAACCGCTTCCATGCGGCGCCTCGGGCAGCCGGCGGAAGTCGCGCTCAAGTTTTGATCTTCGCGTCAAACACATCACCGGCGAGATCCTCGCTCTTTCCATCGGCCGATGAGTAGCGCCCCGTTGGGTGCGCCGAGATGGAATGAATTCGCAGTGCGGCTGTCAATGAGATGACTGAATCGTGGTCACGCCTCAACTCTCGAGGCGCGATCACTGAATGGCCGGTCAACTCCCTTCCCGCCCATCTGCACCGCATGACGCACCAGCATCTCTTGATCAGCTTTCGACGCGCAAGCGCCCTCGCACTCATTGCGCTTTCTTCGAAGATCGCCAGCGCGCAGTCAGCAACCACGCGAGTCGTGCGCGCCACGAACGCGTTCCTCGCTACGCTGGATACGGCGCAGCGACGACGCGTGATGTTTGCCTTCGACGACGACCAGCAACGACGACGGTGGTCCAACTTTCCGACTGGCGTCGTTCCACGTGCCGGACTGAATCTTCGTGAACTCAGTGCTGACCAGCGTGCTGCCGTGATGACGCTCGTCTCGACCGTGCTGAGTGCACGCGGCTATGAGAAAGTGCAACAGACCATGGAGGCGGACGAGGTCTTCAAAACGACTGCACAGAGCCAAGGTCCACGCGGCGGGGGCGGTCGGCGCGGTGGACCGCCGAGTGGAGCACCGCCAAGTGGAGCACAACCGGGTGGTCCGCCGCCGAGCGGCAATCGTGCTGGCGGACGTGGTGGCGCTGGCGGTGACCTTTTCGGCAGCGATCTCTATTACATCTCCATCCTCGGGACACCGTCCGAGACCGCGCCGTGGATGCTGCAGTATGGCGGACATCACCTCGCCCTGAACATCACCATCATCGGCGACCGCGGTATCATCACGCCGACGCTCACCGGTGCACAGCCCTCGCTCTATACGCTGCAGGGCAAAACGATTCGCCCGCTCGGCGGCGAGAGCGACAAAGGACTGGCGTTGCTCAACGCGCTCGACGCTGCGCAGCGCACGAAGGCCATTCTCACCTATGACGTCGCCGACCTCGTACTCGGGCCGGGCCAGGACGCGAAGACCATTCTTCCAGAAGGTCTCAAGGCTTCGGCGATGAACGCCAGTCAGCGCGCGATGCTGCTCGATCTCATCAAAGAATGGGCGGGCATCGTCAACGACAGCGCGGCAGCGATTCGTATGGCGGAGCTCGCAGGCGACCTGAGCGAAACGTACTTCGCGTGGAGCGGCGCGACGACCGCGGCGCCGGGCCAGAATATCACAGGATACTATCGCATTCAGGGCCCACACCTCGTGATCGAGTTCGCGCCGCAGCGCGACGACCCTGCTCTGCACGTTCATACGATCTATCGCGACCCGACCAACGACTACGGCGCGGCTCACGTCAAGAAATGAAGCGGCGTCTCATCTCGGTTACGATCGCGTGTATCGCTGTTCTGAGTGCCGTCGCTCCCGCGTTCGCGCATCGGCTCGACGAATATCTCCAGGCGGCAACGATCACCCTCACGGGTGAGCGTGTGGTGCTTCGTCTCCGACTCGCGGCAGGTGTAGCCGCGGCGCCAAAGGTCCTCGCATTAATCGATTCCAATGGAGACGGCATCATCTCCGAGGCCGAGCGGCAGTCTTACGCCGACAGGGTTCGCAAGGATTTGTCGCTCGAGGTCGATGACCGCAACATACAACTAACGCTCATCGCTTCCTCCTTTCCGCTCGAAAGCGACGTTCGCCAGGGGCTTGGCGATGTCGTGTTGACTTTCGCGGGCACGATGTCGCGAGCCGCTGTGAACCACCGGCTCACATTCGAGAATCATCATCAACGGTCGATCGCGGCTTATCTGGTCAACACCCTCGTTCCCGAGGATCCGGCGATCCGCGTTCTAGGGCAAGATCGATCCCGCGATCAATCCTCGTATCGGTTGGATTTTGCCGACGGCGGGTCCGCTCTCGCGGCAAATGCTCCACCCGACGCGCAGCAGTCGCTTGTGCGCGGCGACCGATCCGCGCTCATCAGGACCTACTTCTGGCACGGCGTTCAGCACATTCTGAGCGGGTTCGATCACCTTCTCTTCCTCGCTGCGCTCGTCCTTGGCGCCGCGACGCTGTGGGATCTCGTCAAGGTCGTCACGGCGTTCACCCTTGCGCACTCAATCACCTTGACGCTCGCGGCGTTGGGGTGGGTGCACCTGCCAAGTGGCGTCGTCGAGCCGCTGATTGCGGGAAGCATCGTGTTCGTGGCGGTGCAGAATGTGTTCTGGCCCGACCAGTCGCATGGGCGCAGCCGGCTACTTGTCGCGTTTTGCTTCGGCCTATTTCACGGGCTCGGCTTCGCCGGCGGACTGCTCGACATCATGCGTCAGATGCCGCCCACGACGATCCTTCTCGCGATCTTTGGCTTCAGCCTCGGCGTCGAGGCCGGGAATCAGATCGTTCTGCTTCCGCTCTTCGCGTCGCTCAAGCTGACGCGTCGCCTTCGCGCGCAGGGCGCCGCGCAGCAGCACGCGCTTTCAATGTTGCAGCGCGTCGGATCGGGCGCGGTGTCGGTCGCGGGGCTCTACTACCTCTGCATCGCCCTCGTCGGTGCAGCATGATGTGATCACACCATCTCGATCGAGTGCCGAGCCAAGCCTCGGGGCCGCCTAGCTCGAGAGGTGATTTGCGAGCCGTTCAACAAAACGGCTCGCGTGGTACGCCTGCTGCGTCGCTGCATGACGGCATTCACGCAAACAGGCGGCTCACGCATGACCTGCTACGCCACGCGGACGGTCGCGATCATCACTTTCGTCGTCGGCCTCTCGGGCTGTCAGCGACCACCCCTCGTCGTCGCGTCGGCGGCGGGAACGCTGGCGATCGATACGATGAATCTCGTAGCCCGCGGCGAGTACATCGTCCGCAATGCCGCGACCTGCGGTGGTTGTCACTCCGCGAGTGAGAAGAATCCCGACGGGCCGCTTGGTGGTGGCACCGAGTTCAGGGATTGGCGCCTAGGAACGATTCGGGCATCGAATCTCACGCCCGACTCCGCCACCGGCCTCGGCACATGGAGTGAGGCGGATATCGTCCGCGCACTCCGAGATGGACAGCGGAAGGATGGAAGCCTCATCTCGCCCGTGATGCCCTTCGATTGGTTGAATCGAATGTCCGACGTCGACGCATTCGCTGTGGCGCAGTACCTGAAGTCGCAGCCACCCGTGCGGAACGAGGTTCGACAGAATCCGAATCTCGTCTTCAAGTTCGCGCGACTGTTCATGGCGCCACAGGATCCGGTCGCCGTGATCCCGCCGCCGCGCGGTCCGACTGCAGCGTATGGCAACTACCTGGCGGATCACGTGGCGCTCTGTGCGCACTGCCACACGCCGCGATCGGGCATCCGCGACCAGTATGACGATCGACTCGCGTACGCCGGCGACGCCTCGCCACCGAAAGAGTTTCCGGCGAATCCGTCGAACATCACGCCCGACAGCGCGACGGGCATCGGACGCTGGAGCGAAGCGGAATTCGTGCGAACCATGCGTACGGGCGTGACCCCGACGGGCGATACGCTCAATCCGATCATGCCGTGGCCAACGCTCCGCCGGATGACCGATGACGATCTGAAAGCGATGTACCTGTATCTGAGGACCGTCCCGCCCGTGCACAACGACGTGAAGCGCCGTTGAGGCTCCCGGTAACTGGCTGGGCCCGCTTCATGCATCATGAGTTTCGCCGCCCGCCTATCAGCGACTAGTTACGTCGCGTACCTTTAAAAACTCCTGTTCCTGCTGGGGTCGATGAAGACAATTCTCGTGGTAGATGACTCCGCTACCATGCGAAGGATGATCATCGCATCCCTCGCCAAACTCGGTGGGCTCGGCTTCGAGCAGGCCGTTAGCGGTCTGGAGGCGATCGAGCGCCTGACGCTCTCGCACATCGACCTCGTCGTCCTCGACCTGAACATGCCCGACGTGCACGGGCTCGAGGTCCTTCGCTTCATACGCGGCCAGCAAACGCTGCGCGATCTGCCGGTCGTCATCCTCACGACGCGCGGGGACGAGGACAGTCGACTCGCCGCGCTACGAGATGGAGCAACGCTTTATCTCACGAAGCCCTTCCAGCCGACCGCGATCGCGTCTCAGGTCGCGCCGTTGTTGCAGGACGCCTAAATGGGCGGCGGAGGCAGTTTCGTCGACCAATTCATCGACGACTATTTCTCGGAGTCGGAGGAGCACCTCGGGACGGTTCGCCGGGTCCTCTTGAAGATCGAGGACACCCGGCAGGCGGCTCCCCAGCCGGCCGATATCGCCGATTTGCTCCGAGCGCTCCATACACTGAAGGGCTTAGCAGGCATGGTCGGTCTCGCGTCGGCCGAAGAGGTCGCGCACGCAATGGAAGATGGGGTTCGAGCGCTTCCGCGCGATCAGGGATTTCCGCCGGAGCTGCTCGAGTCGTTGTTCGCTGGAGAAGCGCTGCTCGAAGCCTGTACCACCGCTCGGCGTTCGAATGCACTTCCGCCATCGCCAGGGCCATTCGTGGATCGGATGCGCGAGGTCCTTCAGCGCATCCCGGTTACTGAGCCATCGTCCACGTCGAATTCCCCTGCCCGAATCGAAAACGGGAATCAGTCGCTTGGAACGGCGGCTCGCGTGTTCGAGTTCACGCCGTCGGCGGAGCTCGCGCGTCGCGGCATCGGCGTCGAGGTCATTCGGCAGCGGTTGGCGTCGTTGGGCGACATCACCGCGACCGTGCCGCGGGTTCGCCCTGAAGGCGGCGTGAAGTTCGAGTTCTCTGTGCTGCTGCGCGCCGATCTCGCGCCCGACGAATCGTGGCGCAACGACGGTCTGTCATGGGAGGCGCATGAAGATTACGAAGTCGAGCCAACCGTCGGGCTCGTCGTGCACGCACCACAACCCAACGCTTCAGCGGCGTGGGTTCCGGCGGCGGCCTCGAACGTCGTTCGCGTCGATCTCTCACGACTCGACGATTTGATGCGCATGGTCGGTGAGCTCGTCGTTGCCCGCGCACGTCTCGGAGAATTCGTCGCGCAACTCAGCGATCGGTTGCCCGCCTCCATCAGCGAAGACCTGAACGACACCAACGAGGCGATCGAGCGACAGGTTCGAATGATTCGCGAAGGCGTGATGCGCGTGCGTCTCGTGGCCGTTGGCGAGGTGTTCGAGCGCATGCGCTTCGCCATGCGTGACATTGCGCGCGAAACGCAGAAGGCAATTCGCCTCGAGTTCAGCGGGCAGGAAACCGAGATCGATAAACTGGTCGTCGATCGAATGTTGGAGCCGCTCCTGCACCTCGTTCGGAACGCGGCCAGCCATGGCATCGAAACCCGTGCCGAGCGCGTTGCTGCAGGCAAGGAGCCGGAGGGAACGATCTGGCTTCGGGCGCGCGCCGCCGGTGATCGCATCGTCATTGAGATTCAGGACGACGGCGCCGGAGTCGATCCGAGGCGCGTTGCGCGCCGCGCGCGCGATCTCGGATTGGGTGTCATTGGAGAACTGTCAACGCCAGACGAGTTACTCGACGTGATCTGCGCACAGGGATTCTCGACGCGAGAGTCGGCCGACATGACGAGCGGTCGCGGCGTTGGAATGGCCGTTGTTCGATCGACGATTCGCAGCCTCGGCGGCGAGCTCCTTCTCGACTCGGTCCTCGGCCAGGGAACGCGCTTCACGATCGAGCTGCCGCTCACGCTCATGATCACGGACGCGCTGATTCTCGAGGTCGGCGGCCAATCGATGGCGATTCCGCAAACGTCGCTGCGTGAAATCATCGCGCTCGAGGACGGGTCCATCACGCGGCTCGAGAACAACGAAGTGCTCTCGTATCGCGGCCGCGTCATTCCGCTGCTGAATCTCGCGGCGCGCTTCAACCTGGTATCATCGCCCGACGCGCGGCGCCATGTCCTGATCGTCGGTAGTGATGCGCATCAAACTGGGCTCGTTGTCGATCGCCTCATCGGACTACGAGAGATCGTCGTCCATCCGGTGACCGATCCCATGATTGCTGTACCGGGAATTGGTGGTGCCACGGAGCTCGCCGATGGACGAGTGAGTCTCATTCTCGATGCCGGTGCATTGATTCGCGATTCTCGCGATCGACACGGATCGGCGGCGCGGTTGCAAACGCCGTCGTATGCCGGCGCGCTGCGTCTCACGGGTAAGGACGACGATATGGAAGAATCATGGTCGTGACCGCAGCAGGTTCCGATTCGTACGTGCTCTGCGAGTTGGCAGGGACGACTTACGCGCTGCGTAGCGATGACATCGAGCAGCTCGAGATGATCGGTCAGGTTACTCCGGTGCCGAACTCGCCTTCGTTCGTTGACGGCGTGACCTCGGTGCGCGGCCGAGTGATTCCGGCAGTCAGTTTGCGCGCACGCTTCGGCTTCGAACGCACTCCGCATGATCTGCGCACGCGTCTCGTCGTCGTTCGCTCCGACGCGCGCGTCGTTGGCCTGATCGTCGACAACGCACGCGAGTTCGCCACGATTCCGGCGTCGTCGATTCAGCCGCCGCCCGAAGGAATGTCCGATCTGAGCTCCGCGTATCTTCGCGGTCTGGCACACCTCGGCGAACGGCTCGTGTTGGTTCTCGACGTCGCCGAACTCCTTCGCGTCACCGATGCACCGGCTCCCTACGCCGCGGCGCTTCTCCCGTCGATCGTTTAACGCCCGTCTCCCAGGACTTCTGCAATGCGCAATCCCTTCGTCAGTCAAAACGGTCGCGGTTCCTTTCAGGTGGAGGCTGGTCATATCGCCGACACGGCCACTGCGGTCGCCCGAGGCTTTACGGTGATCACTCAAGGCAGTGAGGCGCAGGCAAGCGTGATCGAAGGAGCAATGGCTGCCGCCACCGAGGTCGCCGAATCGCTGCGCAGTACAGCGAACCAGGCCGACTCGATTGCTACTTCTGGCGAAGAGCTCGCGTCATCGATCAACGAGCTCGGTGCGTCGATCGAAGAGATCACGCGGGGCACGACAGGCCTTGCGAGTGCGATGTCAGAGACAGCCGCGTCGCTCGAAGAAACAAACCGCTCGATTGCCGCGGTTGCCGAAACGGGTCGTGGGATGACGAACGCCGCGAGCGAAGTTGCGAACGGCATGATCGAAATGGCCGCCTCGATTCAAGGTGTGAAGAACGAGGGCGACGCGCTGGTGACATCGGTCACCGAGGTCGCCGCAGCCATCGAAGAAATGGCGCGCTCAATCGACTCGGTTCGAACGAACGCCGACGACCTCGCCGCGGCGTCGGAACAAACGTCGACTTCCATCAACCAAATGGCGTCGTCGATCGAACAGGTCGGAGCCAGTACGGAAAACATGGCGGCGATGATCGAGGAAGCTGCCACCGCAATCGAGGAGACCGCCCGCTCGGTGGACGGCGTTGCCCAAAGTGCAGCCTCGATTACAGAAGCCGCCGCCGATGCCTCGACCAGCGCAATGCAGCTCGACCGTTCGATCAAAAGTGTGTCGGCGCTCGTTGGCGAGTCGCGCGACCTCGCTCAGCGCGCGGTTCGCGACGCCGAGGAAGGCGGGCTGGCGATCGATCGCTCGATCGACGGAATGACGCGGGTTCGCGAATCGATGACGCAGTCGGCGAACGTCGTTAAGGAGCTCGGGAATCGCACCGAAGACATCACGTCCATCGTCGACACGATCAATCTGATCGCCGAGCGTACGAATCTGTTGTCGCTCAATGCGTCGATCGAGGCCGCGCGCGCCGGCGAGGCCGGCCGCGGGTTTGCCGTGGTTGCCGAAGAGATTCGAAATCTTGCCGACCGCTCGGCTCGAGCAACCTCGGAGATCGCGACAATCATCAAGGCGCTTCAGAGTGTCGTGCGAGACGCAGTGACGGCGTCTGCCGACGGACTGCGAGTCGCCGACGATAGCACTCGGCTTGCCGCCGATGGCTCGGCTGGGCTCAAGAGAATTATTGCGAGTGTTTCACAGAGCACGAGCAAGGTCGAACAGATCGCTCGAGCCACCGAGGAGCAGCTATCGGCGGGACAAAACGTGGTCGCGGTGGTCAGCGCGGTCGCCACACAGGCGAAGCAGGTATCCGTCGGTACAGCCGAGCAGGCCCGCGTCCTGCAAGGGATTGTTCGCACCACAGGCCGCATGCGGGTCGTCGGCCAGGATGTCGCCCGCGCGATGATCGATCAGGCGCAGTCATCACGTGAGATCATCAAGGCCGCACAAAGCGGTGCGAAGCTCGCCTCGGAGGTGCGTCGTGCAATGAACGAGCAGGCAGCATCGGCGACGCAGATCTCGAGTGCCACCGACGCAGTTCGCCGAGGAGCGGCGACGACGGCAATCGCGCTGGCCGAACAGGCAACTGCAGGCACGCAGATCAGTGCCGAGGCCGAACGTCTCACGAAGATGGTAGCATCGGTCAGTAACGCCATGGGCGAACAAGCAACGGCGATGACGCAGGTTGGATCCGCTGCGAACGAAATTCGACGACAGACCGAGCAGACGAGCAAAGGTATGTCCGAGCAGGCAAAGGCGGCGTCAGACTTGACGGCTGCGACGCGCAACATTGCGTCGCAGATCATTCTCGTCACTCGAGCCAACAAGGAGCAGTCCAAGGCCATGGCTGACCTGGCCGCCAATCTCGGCGAGGCGCAGCGCCTCGGACGTGGCACGGTCCAGGGCACGAAGGAAACCAGTCTCCTGACCGAGCAGCTCCGCGAGCGAGCCTACAGGCTCGGTCAGAACGCGGCGAGCTGACTACGTGACGTCGCGCCACGGTTCGACTGGCACCTTTACCACCGATTGCTCGCTCGTCGTTCAGACGTGGGACGCGTGGCTCGCGGAAGCGACTGGCGTTTCGGAGATCGCAGCGTGCGGCGAGCCGCTCGTTAGCCTCTATCCCGAACTGTCCGAGCGCGGGCTCCTCGCGCGCCTGCGGCGTGTCGCCGATGGAGCAGGTGTCGAGGTGCTAGCGCCTGCGCTGCACAAGTATCTGATCCCCTGCCCTCCACGCGACCGATCATCGGCGTTCGAGCGCATGCGTCAGCTCGTCACGATAGCGCCGCTGCGAGACGGCGATCGAATCGACGGCATCATCGTCACGATCGAAGATGTCACCGAGCGCAATGAGCGCGACCGTCAGTGGGCGGCAGATCTCGATAGCGAAGATGAAGCGGTCCGCCTTCGCGCCGCGAAAGCGATCGCAGCCGATGGCGAAACATCATCACGATTGAGCGAGGCGCTGAGCGATCGCAGTTGGCGCGTTCGACGCGTCGCCGCCGAGGGCATGGCCGCCGGTCGTGACACGGATAGAGTCGAAACGCTCGTCAAAGCGCTTCGCGAACATCATCGCGACCCGGCACTGCTGAACTCCGTCATCACGGCGCTCGCTCAAACTCGCGACGACGCGGCCCTGGCGATCATTCCGCTCTTGGAGCACGAAGATGCGGATGTTCGTACGTATACAGCGCTCGCGCTGGGTCTCATGGACGACGAGCGCGCGGTGCCCGGGTTGCTCGAGCGCCTCGATGACGCCGATGTGAACGTCCGCTATCACGCCATCGAGGCGCTTGGCCGCATTGGCGATCGCCGAGCGGTCGAGGCGCTAATCGGCGTCGCGGAGCAGCGCGATTTCTTCTTGGCGTTTCCGGCGCTCGACGCGTTGGCCATCATCGGTGATCCGTCGATGGCGCACCGTCTCCTGCCGCTGCTCGATGACGAACTGCTTCTCCCGGCGACCTTGTCTTGTCTCGGTGCCGTCGGCACCGAAGACATCGCTGGACACCTCGCCGAGGTACTTGGCCGCGCGGGTGCTCCACTTGTCGATACAGCGCTTGCGTTGTGCAGCGTGTACGAGCGTGTCGAACGAATCTTGGGCGACGCGACCGTCGTTGCCGATGTCGTACAAGGCGTAGTGACGAAGGACGTGTCAGACGCGATGATTGCCGCCTTACAGAGCGGGGACGTCGGCGAACTACGGGCGTTGGCGATGGTGCTCTCGTGGCTGCCCTTCGATGGCGTCGATCGCGAACTCACGCGTCTCCTGAGGCACGAGAAACTCAGCGAGTTCGTCGCGGATCGACTTGGTCGTCGCGGCAGTGGTACGGCGCCCGTCGTCGAGAGGGCTCTCCACGCCGACAACGCACCAGACGTTCGCGCCGCGGGGGCCTTCGTGCTCGGGCGGATCGGGAGCCGGTCATCCGTTCCTGCGTTGATGGCGATGCTGACGGACGAATGCGAATCCCAGGTGCTCGTTGCCACCGCCGCCGCACTCGGCGCGATCGGCGATCGACGTGCCTTCCCTGCTCTGCTTCCGCTGATCGATCACGCAGAGTCCACGGTTCGGCAAGCGGCCATCGCGGCGTTGAATTCGATTGCGGATCCGAGTATGGAAGCCGAATTCGTCCGCCGCCTCGACGATCCTTCGCCGCGCGTACGGGAGTCTGGCGCACGAGTGGTCGGATATTTTGGCTATCCGTCGTGCGTCGATCGAATGATCGAACTCTGCGACGACGACGAGCCATTCGTTCGTCGTGCCGCGGTTGAAGGACTCGCCAATTTCGACGACGCGGTGTCATCGAAGATCGATAGCGTGATGACGAACGATGCCGACGCGACAGTCCGAGCAGCCGCGGCGCGCGTGCTCGGAGAGTTGAACTCGGCGGATTCTCTGCCCGTCCTCGTACGCGCGCTGGCGGATCCGAATCTGTGGGTGCGGTACTACGCGGCCCGCGCGTGCGCGCGTCGTGGCGAAGCCACGGATGATGTTGTCGCTGCGTTGACGGAACGCGCCCGGCATGATAGCGCAACGCCCGTCCGCATCGCGGCAATCGATGCGCTTGGCGAGCTCGCCGTTCCGACGTCGATTGAGACAATCCTCGAATTGTCGCGCGACAGCGATGCAGACATCGCTTGCGCGGCCCTCGCCGGCCTCGGGGGCTTCGATGCTTCCCGGACAGCGTCGGCGCTCATCGGCGCGGTCACTGGACCCGACGTCGCGCGAGTTCGGGCCGCTCTCCTTGCACTCGAGCGCCAGGGCGGCGATGCGGCTCACGCCGTTCCCGCCCTCGCCGCGAGAGTTCGTGAATCCATCGATGAAACGACGAGCAAACTCGCACTTCAAGCATTGGTTGCCATCGGAGACGAGTCGTCGGTCGCCACACTCGCGTCTCTCGGTCGCGACCATCGCTACGCCGAGCGGGTGACGAGTGCGATTGCGCAACTCCGCAGCGACTGTTTGCCGATGCTCGAGCGTGAACTACCGCGAGTATCGGATGAGGTTCGCGTCCTGCTCGTGGACGGGATCGGACGAATGAAGCACGCCGGCACCGATCGGCTGTTGGCATCGCTACTCGACGACCCGTCGCCGAGTGTTCGCGATGCCGCAGAACGCGGCATTCGGCGGCTCGACCTTCGAGCCGCGTATCTGCCGGTTGGAACAGCGCCCACCAGTGGAACGACGCGCCGGCCGGACGATTCACGCCGATCGTTGGTGAACGGCTGATGGCCGGCGACGGCATCCGAGTTCGCTCGCAGTTGGCGTGGCACAGCGAAGTCTTCGCTCTGCCTGACGGCTCGTTTGCCTTGCTGCGCGATTTTATTCTCGAGCGTACCGGCGTTCTGTTCGATGAACCGAAACGAGGCATTCTCGCTGACAAGTTGTCGGAACTCGTCAACCAGAATGGCCTGACGTCGTTTCTCGATTATTACTATTTGTTGAAGTACGACGACGCCGCCGGGCAGCACCTCGTCGATTTGATGAATCGCCTCGCCGTGCCGGAGACGTATTTCTGGCGACAGGCGGAGCAAATCCAGGCGCTGTCCGAGATCGTCGCGCCAACGCATTTTGCGACGCAACCGAGTCGGCCGCTTCGAATTTGGAGCGCCGGCTGCTGCAGCGGAGAGGAGCCGCTGAGCATTGCGATTGCGCTGGCCGAGGCCGGATTGTTGGATCGACATCCGATCGAAATTGTCGGCACCGACGGCAGCGTCGCGATGATCGAACGCGCGAAACGCGGCTGGTACGGAGCGCGGTCGTTCCGGCAGATCAGCGATTCGCTCAAGGAAAAGTATTTCGAGCCAGGTCCCGCTGGCTGGAGGCCAATCGAACAGATACGTCGTGCCGTACGCTGGGAAGTCGCCAACCTCGTAGAACCCGCCGACGTCCGGCCTTTTGCTGCTGCGGACGTCATCTTCTGCAGGAACGTGTTCATCTATTTCGGCGATGACGTCGTTCGTCGCGTGGTCGGTATGTTCTCTGAGTGCATGCCGCACGACGGATATCTATTCGTCGGGGCATCGGAGTCCTTGACCCGGCTGAGCGTCGATCTCGAGCTGGCGGAGATCGGGCGAGCATTCGGCTATGTGAAAGAAGGACGACGACAAGCAGTGGAGCGTGTTCGGCGCCCCTCGTCTGAACCGACGGTTGCGCACAGAGCGACGCCGCAGCATACAGGATTGAAATGACTCAGGTGATCCGCGTTCTCGTCGTCGACGATTCTGCGTTCGTGCGAAAAGTCGTGACGCAGATGCTGAGCCGCAGCCCATTCATTGAGGTCGTCGGCACGGCGCGCGATGGCGAGGAAGCCCGCGAGATGGTTGATCGCCTGGAGCCTGATGTCGTGACCCTCGACCTCGTCATGCCACGGGTCGATGGACTCGAGTTCCTTCGACGGCAAATGGCGGTGCGACAGATTCCAGTCGTCGTGTGCAGCATCAGCCACGAGTCAGGCGCGGCGGCGCTCGAGGCACTCGAACTGGGAGCCGTTGATTTTGTCCAAAAGCCGACGGCGCTGGCCACCGATCGGGTATTCGAGATTGCTGATGAATTAATCGCAAAGGTCAAGGCCGCGGCCGCGGCGAGCATCGCCTCTGCGGGGGTCGCACGGGCAGCGGCGCCAGTTCTCGTCCGTGGAGCGCCTGGCGCGAGCGATGCGAGCGCGTCTACCTTGACCGCGCCCCACGCGGATATCGTCGTCATCGGTATTTCGACGGGTGGACCGCAGGCGTTACGCCAGATGATTCCGCTCTTTCCGCGCGACTTTCCGATTCCGATTGCCGTCGTGCTCCACATGCCGATCGGCTATACCGCCATGTATGCCCAGCGTCTCAACGACATCTCGGCGCTGGATGTCGTCGAGGCACGTCACGGGGACACGATTCAAGGCGGGAGGATGTACCTTGCACCGGCGGGGCAGCATTTGTCCTTCGTCCGCGAGATGGATGGCGGGGTGCGCGCCTGTCTGGGCGACCGCCCCCTCGACTCCCTGCATCGCCCTTCTGTCGATGTGCTTTTCCGATCAGCAGCCGAGGTCTACGACTCTCGAGTTCTGGGCGTCGTCATGACGGGGATGGGGACTGACGGTCTGGTCGGCTCCGCCCATATTCAAGCGAAGGGTGGACGAATTATCACTGAAGCGGAATCGTCCTGCGTGGTGTACGGAATGCCCCGCGCTGTCGTCGAAGCGGGCGTGAGCGATCGCGAGGCGTCGCTCGACCAGATGGCCAGCACAATCACTGAGATGATATAATGGGCAAGATCATGATCGTCGACGACTCTGCATATGCGCGCCGGGTGCACCGCGGAATGCTCGAGCGGGCGGGCCATACTGTCATCGAATCCGCTACCGGAACGGGTGCCATTGAAGCCTTTTCGCTGGAACACCCGGACCTCGTTGTGCTCGACCTCTCGATGGAGGACATTGGTGGCCTCGACGTATTGCGCACCATGCGATCACTCGATGCCGACGCGCGCGTGATCGTCGTGAGCGCCGACGTGCAACGCACGACCGAAGAGGCCGTCATGGCCGCGGGTGCGGAATCCTTCGTCGCAAAGCCGGCGAGTGCCGAGCGCTTGGCTGCCGCGGTCAATGCCGCGTTGCGCGAGCCTGCTCCGTGAATCTCAACGATATCGATTCCGACGCGCTTGGCGAGCTGTTCAACGTCGGACTCCACCGAGCCGCGGCGTCGCTCTCGGAGATCACGGGGCAGCGTATTCTCGTCGACATGCCTCGCCTGGTGATCTGCCCCATCACTGAGATCGAGGAGCGGCTGGCCGATCTCGTTGGGGGAGAGATCGCGACGGTCCATCAGATGTTCGGCGGCGCAGTGGCCGGCGATGCCGTGTTGCTGCTCGAACACGACAAAGCCGCGATGCTCGCGAAATTGATGACGGACGGCGAGGCCGCACTTGGCGGCCGGCTCGATCAATCGGCGCGCGAAGTCCTCGTCGAAGTCGGGAATATCGTGCTTGGTGCGTGTCTGAGCGGTTTTGGCGACATGCTCCAACTGCCGGTGTCGTTTTCCATTCCTCGAATGCAGATCGAGTCGCTGAAGACGATTCTGGGTTCTCTGCTCGTCGATTCGAACGAAGTGCAATACGCGGTCATCGCGGCGACACGGTTTCGTCTCAGCGCGCTCGCCATCGATGGCTATCTGATCGTCGCTGTCGGCGCCAAGTCGCTGATGCGGATTTCAGAAGCACTGGTCAAGCGGATCTGATCGATGCACGACGTCGGTCTGTCCTCGATCGGTCGCGCACCGTCTTCGATGGAAACAATCGGAGACGCACTGGATGTCGGCATCCTCGGCGTCGATGAGCGAATGGTCATTACGGGTTGGAATCGGTGGCTCGAATCCGTGACCGGGAAGCTGGCGGCGAATGTCGTCGGTCGTCCACTGCTCGACATCGAGCCAGGATTGCGGCCCAATTCGCGCGCCGCGCTCGAGCGCGCGATGGGCGGCGCGACCGTCGTTCTGTCCCAACGCCTTCACGGGTATTTTCTCGACATTCCGGCGCCAACCGGCTACGACGGCTTCGAGCGCATGCAGCAGAGCGTTCGTATCCTGCCGGTTCGCGACGCGGACGGCGAATCGCGGGGCGCGGTCGCGCTCATTCAAGACGTGACCGAGCGGGTTGCTCGCGAGGACGAATTGCGCACGGCGGTAGCGGTGGCGCAGGAGGCCAATCGTGCGAAATCGGATTTCCTCGCTTCGATGAGTCATGAGTTGCGTACGCCGATCGGTGCGATGTCTGGGTACGCCGATCTGCTCGCCGACGGAGTCTTCGGAGAGATTCTCGAGACGCAGCGAGAGCAACTACTCCGGATCAAGGCCGTCGGCCGTCACTTGACGGGTATCGTCGAGCAAATTCTCACCTTTGCGCGCATCGAAGCTGGCCGCGAAACGCTCTCGCTCACACCAATCGACGCATCGACGCTGGCTCAGGAGGCGATCAATGCCGTCGAGCCGCTCGTGGGCAAGAAAGGACTCGAATTGACGTTTGTGCCACTCGCCACGCCGGTCAGCATGATTACCGACGTCACGAAGGCCCGACAGATTTTGATCAACCTGCTCGGCAACGCAGCAAAGTTTACAGATACTGGCACGATTGGGATCAACGTCACTCTCGTCGAGCCGAACTGCGTGGCGTTTGCCGTCAGCGATACCGGACCGGGAATTCCGGAGCACGAGCTCGGTCGAATTTTCGAGCCGTTCATTCGCGGTACGCCGAGCGTTGGGCGAATCGCCTCGGGGACGGGACTCGGCTTGTCTGTGAGCCGGAATTTGGCGCGGCTGCTCGGGGGCGATGTGACGGTAGCCAGCACCGTTGGTGTCGGCTCGGTGTTTACGGCGACCGTGCCACTCCAGGGCCCGTAAGCTGAGACGGCGCCGAGGATTGTCCCCCGGCGCCGTCTCGAACGAAGTAAGCCGCTAACCTGGTATGGTAGGAATGAAGAAGGGTTGGACAATCGCGATGACCTGCGCCCGCGTCAGCGGTTCGTCGAACGCCTCGGTCCCCGCCGTCGTCGAGGTGAAATTCGCCGACGGGAGATTCGGCAGCGACGTGACATTGATGCCGAGTTGAGTCGTGTTGTCTTCGCCAGCGTAAATGAGGCCAAGGGCCGTCACCGCACCGGCCGGCGGATTCGTGATATTGTCTGCGCCCGCAGCGGCTGCACCGCCGCCCGTCACTGTCCCGCTGAACTTCACGGTGGTCGCGCCAGTCTGACGGCGTAGCCGGCGAATCTTCGCTGCATGTCGCGCTTCCACCGAATGGATGCGAAGTGCGTACTCGAGAGTGGCGGTGTCGCCGGTCGCCTGAAGCACCGGCGCCTGCCCCTTGTACGCACGAACGCCGGTGTCTTCGGCGCCCTGCGCTGTCAGCAGCAGAAAATTGAGATCAGTCGTCGCGGCGGCGAATGGTCCATTGCCTGCGCCGCGCGCGCCAGTGAAATCGAAACTGCTCGCCGTCAGGCCGAGCGTGTTCGAGACGCCGGACACTGCTGAAAGAAACGCGACGTGGGCCGCCTCGTGTTTTTGGATTTGCTGCAACGCGGCGACCGCAGCCGCCGATGCCTTCGCTCGTACGGTCGCGAACGCCGTGTTCTGCGCCGCGGAGGAACTCGTTCCTAGGACCGCCTTGTAGAACTCGTTCTCGAAGATTTCGAGAATGAGCGCGAAGTTGAGCACGCCCACCACTGACGTTGGCGCTTGAGCAAATGCATCGCGCGCGAGCGCCGCAAGCGCGATCGGCACGGATGCCATCGCCAGGCCCGCGGCGACTGTGCTGTTGACCGTTCTTCCCCGTTCGATTTCGGCGCTTGCCGCGGCGAGTCGATCGCCAATCTCCGGATCAATCGATCCAAGAATGCGTTCATTCGTATGCATGGGAATACCTCTCGGATCGCGAGTTCAGGGGGTGGGTGATGGCGGGCCAAAGTCGGGTGTACCGGCTTTTGTCGGAAGTCCAGTTGCAGAGAGGGTATTCGAGACGAGTCCGGTCGCGGCCACGCGCGCGAGCACCGCACTCGGCTCGAGCTTCACATCCAGGCCCTGGCTGTTTACCACTGAATCACCGGCAAAGCGCGTATTCGCGGTATCGGTCCCGCGAACACCGAGCGCGTCGCGAATATCACGAATCGCTGCGGCATGGCGCGCCTCGACGGAAACGATCTTGCCGGCAACCGTCAGATAGTCGGCGCTCACGAGATACTTGCCTGCGCCGTTGTAGGCCGACACGCCAAGATCTTCGAACGCTTCCGCGTTCTTCAGAATGGTTGGCCCGTCGGTGAGCGTGGCATTGACGGCAGCAGCGTTTAGCGATAACGACGCAATCGCGTGCGAACCGAGCGCCGCCCGAAAGAACTCACGATGAATCACCTCGTGATTGCGGAGGTCGAGCATCACCTCCTGTTGCTCGGCGTTCAGGGTTGCAAACGCGGTAGATCCTACGACGGCCGTGTAGAACGCCGCTTCGAGTTGCTCGAGCGCGTAGGCGAAGTTCAGAATGCCAAAGTCGTTAGACAGATCGAGCGCAATCGCGGTTGATCCGCCGGTACCTGGATTGAGGACCAGGTCGCCGGTTGCCTTGTCGTCACACGCGGCAAACACGGACGGCATGAGCACGATGGTTCCGCCGACGCCAAGCAGCTTGAGGAATTTTCGACGTGTCGAAAGTTCGTAGAGCTGATCAGGCCGGTCGATGAGGAGTGTTTTGCTCTTCTCGCGCATCTGTACGTCCCTCGCATTTGGCCGGGGTGAGCGCGCGCGCCCTCCGGCCAAGAGTCACGCAACGACTGCCGCACTGACGAGTGCTAAGCGCATGTCGGCCGCGCGGTCTCGCAGAATGCGAGCCATATGACGCTTGAGCATTCTCAGATTCACGTCTTGCCGGCCTGTGGCGTTACTGCCGCGCTGTCATTTCCGCCAACGCGACTTCGTCGGTGAGATCGATTCTGAGTGGAGTAATCGACACGAAGCCATTTCGCATGGCCCAGCGATCGGTTCCCTCTTCGAGCTCTTCTACTCGCCGCACGGTCAACCAGAACACTGAGCGCCCATAGGGATCGGTGAGAGGCATTACTCTCCCGTCATAGTGAGATACGGCCTGACGCGTCCAGCGCACTCCGATCGGATCTGGTGGAAAGTTGACGTTCGCGAGACGAACGTTCGACGCAAGTAAAAGCTCGAGCACCTTCGACACCCACGGACTGAGTCGCGCGAAGTCGGGTTCGGTTTCGCCCATCGGCGTGCTGAGAGCGATGCCGCGTAGCCCCAGCAGCGTGCCCTGTTTGGCGGCGGCGAGCGTTCCAGAATGCCAGATCGCGCTGCCGATGTTCGGTCCGAGGTTTATGCCGGAGAGCACCACGTCGATGTTCTTGAACAGGTCCACCCCGAGCGCAACACAGTCGGCTGGAGTGCCATTGACGCGATGCGCGTCGAAGCCACCGATCGGCGTGCGGCGAATCGAGATCGGACGTGAGTGCGTGATCGCGGCGCCCATCGACGACTGCTCGACGTCTGGCGCGACGATGTGGATTTCCCCAAACGTCGACGCGACTGACGCGAGAGCGGCCAAACCCGGGCTGTAAATCCCATCGTCGTTCGCGAGAAGTATCCGCATAGGTTTTGCTTGTTCAGAGCGCGTCGAGCGGGGCAACTCCTGCACCAAACGCCCGACGTTTGCGGCTGACTGAGCCGTCTGGCCACGAGTCTCGTTTGCAAATCACTCTGATTCACAACGAAGCCGCTGGCGACGAAGCGCATTCGGTCGATGATCTCGTCCAGATGCTTCGTCGGCTCGGACATTCGGTGAGTGTGTCTGGACTCAGCTCCGAGGGGCTTCTCGCGGCCATGAATGGCCGCCCCGATGTGATCGTCGTCTCTGGAGGCGACGGAACGGTCGCGAGTGCGGCGCTCGCGCTCTGTGGTTCCGATACACCGCTGTTCATTCTCCCGTCCGGAACATCGAACAACATTGCGTCGAGTTTCGGCATCGGCGAACGAAGTATCCCAAGTCTTCTCCCATATCTCTCGGGCGCGCGATCGACGCAACTCGATGTGTGGCAGATAGCCTGCGTCGACCGCGAGCAGGGCTTCGTCGAGGCTGCTGGGATCGGTGTGATCGGTGCAATGCTCGATCGTGAAGGCGAAACCGTCGGCCGCTTGTGGCGGCGCGTTCGCGGAGCGCTTGCTCGTGGTGCAGATCATTGGGATAGCACCGCGCGATACGTCGCCACTCTGTTGCGCGAACAACCGGTGCATTCGCTCGCGATTACGGCAGATGGCGAGGATCTTTCCGGCGACTACGTCACCGTAGAGATGATGAACATTCAAGCCGTGGGTCCGCGCATCGTGCTCGCGCCAGATGCCGACGCGGGTGATGGATGGCTCGACCTCGTGCTCGTGACTCGCGACCAACAAATCGCGCTAGCCGACGCTATCGAGTCGCGTACGCCAATGACTTCACCGCTCCCTGTTCGAACGCACCGCGTGCGACACGTCGAGCTGGACTGGCCGCATGAAAACGTGCACATCGACGATGAGCGCGCGGGCACCGCGATGCCCTGTCAGTCTCGCCGGGCATCGATCAGTCTACGAGGTGCCGCGCGCTTGCTTGTCCCGGCATAGCGTTCGCCACAGTCGACTCTCCGGCCGTTAAGATGCGTGACGCCGCGCGGAAAGTTGCGTCATTGGTTGAACCCCATCCCCAGGAGACTCCATGCGCGCACGTATACTCGCATCGCTCGGCATCTTCGCAGCAATCGCGTTCGCTCCGTCCGCTCAGGCCCAGGCTTCGTCGAGCGTCTGCACCGACGGCACGACGTCCGCCGCCACGGGTAAGGGCGCCTGCTCGGGTCACGGCGGTGTCGACGCCAAGGCAACGGCCGCCGCGAAGCAGGCGTCTACCTCAGTAACATGCGCCGACGGATCATCCAGCAAGTCGGGCCGCGGCGCGTGCTCCGGTCACGGCGGTATCAAGGGCGCTGTAACGCAGGCGGCCAAACCGGCTCCCCTCGCAGCGACGTCCGCGGCTAAGCCGGCCGCTGCTACCCCGGCAGCCGCTGCGCCGGCCGCCGCTGCTCCCACCAAGACCGCACCAAAATCATCGGTTGCCAAAGGTGGCAACACGGATGCGACCGACGCGACCGCGCAGTGCAAGGATGGGACGTACTCGCACGCCAAGACGCATCAAGGCGCCTGCTCGAAGCACGGCGGCGTTGCGAAGTTTCTGAAATGACGCAACCGTTGCAGTGAGGATGGTTCCACAGGACACGAACGGCCTCGATCACTTCGAGGCCGTTCTCATTCATCCACGTATCGAGAAACTCTACTTCATCAACCTCGGTGGGTATCGTCCCGGCGAGTTCACGTAATTGCACGCCAACACGATCCTCGTTGCGCCGGACGAGCGCACCGTGAAGGTGCGCGCCAAAGACGCACTCCTCCGCGGTGCGCAGTCAGTCCACACCGACGATCTCTTCGACGTGGACGACTGTTTGGAGATTGCTCATGTGGACGGCTACTTCGTTCACCTCGAACCGACCGACGACGTCACGCGGCACAAGCCGAATAACGGCTATCACATCATTCCGAAGCATGTCGTTCGCGAATACGCGGCGAAGCGATCCCTCGGCGGTACGAGTTGAAGCGATCTCGATAATCAGGCGACTTTCACGTACTTGACCCCGCGCTCTTGCAGCTGCGTCAGCGCGACGACCATGGCCGGCACGATGATGACTCCAGGAAGCAAACCGGCCAGGAGAGCGGCGCGAACCTCCTCGGCTCCGCCAAGTCCCGCCGCAGACAGCTTCTTCGTCGCGCCAGCGATGGAGTTCATGCAAATGAGAAAGCGTACTCCGCGCTTCTGAAGACCCTCGACCGACTGGTCGGGCGTCACGAGTCCGCCATCGGTGGAATGGGGCGCGCTGAAAACGTTTCGGACGGCTGCGGCTTTGGTGCCACCATCGAGGACCTCGTACTGCTCGCCGAGCTTGTAGCGCGCCCAGAGCGAATCGTTGAGAATGACCGGGATGGCGTCGCCATGTACACCGAGAACGAGGTTCAGATCGCTATCGGGTACCTTGAACGCGTCGCGCCACGCGTCAAGATAGTTTTTCGCCTGCGTCAACGGCTTCCCGTTTCGGTGCGCGGCGAGATCGAAAACGGTACGATGTTTTCCGGTGAGCTCTTGCATCCAGTCGTCACCTGGACCAAACCCACCGCGAGTCTCGAGTCCGTCGCTCGCGAGCAAACGCTCTGGCGTTGCGGCTAGGAGTGTGATGCCTGCGGCGCCGCCAAGAAGACGTCCGAGAAATCCGCGTCGCGCCGAGGAAGGCTGCCGATCGTCTGCGTGTTTCGTCATTGCCGATGCTCCGTGGGGAACCTGCGTAATCGCGCCATCGGTACGTGTGTCATTTCACCAGCGTCACCGCCCCAAGCGCTGGAGCGTGAATTGTCCCGCGCATTCGCACACCCTCTTCCAATACGACGGCGAACGGCCGTGCGTCGCGCACGATGTCGCTTCCTTCTGCAAACGTAGTTTGACGATGGGTCCCCTGCAGGAGTCCGCCGTTCGTCATGACACGATACTGCGCGTTCTGATCGATAATACGTTCACCTACGCGGACGTCGCTCACGCGATGACCGACAGGTTGCGTCAAGTCGACTTTCCAGCGCAGGCCTGAAGTTTGGATAAGACCGCCTACTCGGTCCAGATCATTGAGCGGTCGAAGGTTCGTTGCGCTCTGCTCCAGAATGGCGAGGATCTGGCGGCCCGACAGGCGTTCGTGAATGACGCTTGTTGGATGCGGGAACAGGCCAACGAGCATCTCGCGCGTGATCGGACCGGGTTGAATGGTGACACCGAAACCGAGGCCCGGCAGAAACGCGACATCAGCTTCCCCAGCCTGTCGGAGGATGTCCGCCGCGAGGACGTCGACGGGACTCTCCGATTTGTATTGCCGCCCCAATCGCGTCGCAGCTGTCCCGACCACCGCTTGCAAAGTATCGCGAAAAGGACGACGCATGCTGTCGAGCAATTGCGCAAATCGTGGATCGGGTGCGTAGGCGTCGGCGTAGAGCTCTCGGACGGTTCCTGATACCGTCGTCACACGACCATCGGACACGGTGATCGTCAGTTCGCCGAGTGCGGAAGCGTCGGACAGCGCCTGAACAATCCAACTGCTGGCCACACGCTTGGGCGGTGTCAGGCGATCGTGCGAGTGCCCCCCGACGATGACGTCGATTCCAGGCACCTGAACCGCCAACACACTGTCCACCGTGGTCCCTTGATGCGACACGACGACGATGACGTCAGCACGCGCACGCAGTTTGGGAACGAGCTCCCGCGCGGTTTGGATGCCGCTGATGAACGACAACCCGCGCGTGTTGTCCTTGTTGCCAGTCTGGTCGGTGTTGTGATAACCGAGAGCGAGCAATCCGACGCGTACTCCGCCAGCATCAACGACTAGAGTCGGGTCGCCGAGGAACGGCGCTCCCGTTGTGGTGGCGACCGCGTTCGCGGCGCGCATGGGGAACTGCGCCAGGGACTGTAGCTCGCGCGTGCGGTCCGCTGTGTACTCGAAGTCGTGATTGCCGAGGGCCATGAAGGCATAGCCCAACGCGTTCATCAACCGCACAGTCGCTTCACCGCGCGTGAGGTTGGCGAGGAGTCCGTCGCCGAACGTATCACCTGCATCGACGAGAATCACGCTGCCAGCTGGACGCGCCCGTCGCACGAGATTGACGGCCGTCGCGAGCCGCGCGAAGCCGCCAATCATCCCGCGGCGCGGATACTCCTGATACGAACGACCTGGATCGCCGGTCTGAGATGTCGCGTCGCCGGTATCGACGACGAATTCCTGTAGGTCGCCGTGGATGTCATTGGTATGCAGGATCGTGAACGTTCCCGATGCGGGCCCGGAACCTCTACCAGTTGCATGTCTGCCGGGAACGACGGAAGCACTCAGTCCGATCGCCATCACGCCCGCAAGCCACGCTTTACGCACCATTCATAGTCTCCAGCGTGGATTCAATGACCTAACCTCAGTGCCCCCACGAACATATCGCCCTGGGCGAGAAGTATGGATTTGACGCACAGCGCCTGATTGAAAGCAGATTATGCTGCTGGTACGTGATTCGCGTCGGGCACGAGCATTCACGCAGGGGATAAGAATGCACGACGTTCGAGGCGTTGCGGTGCGGTGCGGGATCGTGGGTGGCATGGCGTTCTTGGTGCACGTGACGATCCCGAATTGTGGGGCATATCCGTTTATCTGGCCCGTCATCGCGGGCGCTGCGGCATTCTTGATTGTGACGAAGGACGCCAATGCCGCTCCTCGCCGCATCTGGCGCGGCATGCTCACGACACTCATCGCCGCATTTGTCGTGGGGCTGATTGGATTTGTCGGATCCACGCTCGTGGTATTCGCCATCGAACGTCTCCCAACAATCCGTGCACTTGTCGATTCGCTCGGAGCTGGTGGTCGACCGCTCGTCACGGCGCCTGTGGTGTTGGGGTTGGCAGCCATTAGCGGCGTTGCAAGCGGTGCGACCCTCGTCGGCGGTCTTGCCATGATACCCGTCAGGCTGGTGCAGGCTCGGCGAACAAGCGCGACTGCGACCCACTGAACTCTGGGCCTTCATCCCCAAGGGCTCGTAAGAAGGAATGGTACGGCGGGCGTCCTGTCCCAAGTAGAGTTCGCCATGCGCCCCCAAGGTATGCGGTTTAGACCGCTTGTCGAGGCAGGAACGGGGGTAAACCCCACGGGTTCAACGCTGCGCGTCAAATCCATACTTCCTCCCTGGGTCGGCCGAGGCGAGCGGTCGCCGTTCGGCTGCCGACGAGCCGCCGCCGGCCACCGCGAGCTGCCTGCTCGGCCTCCCTTTCCTATTAGCAATCTCTCATATCGCGCCGGCGCGCACCGTTCGCCCTGACGCTGCGGCGTAACGGTGCGGTATCTGTTTCTTCACGGGTCTCCATTCACACGGTAGCGATTCTCCCGGCGCACTTGCTGGCGGATTCGGCGATCCGGACCTTCGGTCGCTCGCCCCTCGCCATCTGCAGGTCTCCGGAGACACAATGGAAACAACGACGCGGCATGTAGCACCGTCGTATGCGCCGCCCACGCCCCAAGACAGTCGGCCGCGCCTCGACAGCAAACCGTCGATCACGACAATCGCCATCTTCATCGGCTTGCTCCTCGGCGGTTTGATCTACATCGGCTATAGCCTGGTGGCTGATGTCAACGCATCGGGTATCGATCCGTCCAAACAGCTGCCCTTCGCCCTCCTCGGCATTGCCCTGCTCATCGCCCTCGGCTTCGAGTTCGTCAACGGCTTTCACGACACGGCCAACGCCGTCGCGACGGTCATCTACACGCACTCGCTGCCGCCGAACTTCGCAGTGGTCTGGTCGGGCGTATTCAACTTTTTCGGCGTTCTGGTATCGAGCGGCGCCGTCGCCTTTAGTGTTGTCTCATTGCTGCCAGTCGAACTGATTCTTCAGGTTGGGAGCAGCGCCGGGTTCGCCATGGTGTTCGCGCTCCTCATCGCCGCCGTCGTTTGGAATCTCGGCACGTGGTGGCTCGGGTTGCCAGCCTCGTCCACGCATACGCTGACCGGTTCGATCATCGGCGTCGGCATCGCCAACGCGTTGATGCACGGTCGCTCTGGAACCGCGGGAGTCGACTGGGCGCAGGCGACGCGCGTAGGCTACACGCTCATGCTATCGCCGCTCGTTGGATTCGGGGTTTCTGCACTCTTGATGCTCCTGCTTAAACTGACCGTCAAGAATCCCGAACTGTATCAGGAACCAAAGACGGATGCGCCGCCACCGTGGTGGATTCGCGGCATTCTCGTGCTGACCTGCACTGGCGTGTCGTTCGCGCATGGTTCGAATGATGGGCAAAAGGGCATGGGCCTCATCATGCTGATTCTGGTCGGCACGGTACCGCTAACCTACGGACTCAATCGCGCCATGCCCGTGAGCGAAGTGACGCGCTTCTCCGCGGTTGCTGCGGTCACACAGCAGTCACTCGCACAGTCGACGACCGTCGCAGCGCCGGCCGATCCGCGCCGATTGCTGACCGAATACGTGCGGACGAAGACGATGAACGACAGCGTCGTGCCGGCAGTCGCTGCGCTCGTCGGCGATATCGGCCAACAGGTCAAGGTCTACGGCTCGCTGTCCAAGGTGCCGGCGGGAGCGGTAAAGAACGTCCGCAACGACATGTACCTCACGTCGGAGAGCATCAACGCGCTGACCAAGGCCAAGGTCCCATTCGACCCCGACGCGAAGAAGAATCTTGCCGAGTTCAAGAAGGAGATCGATGCCGCGACCAAGTTCATCCCGCTGTGGGTGAAAGTCGCCGTCGCGATCGCGCTCGGCCTCGGAACCATGGTCGGCTGGAAGCGCATCGTCCGCACCGTTGGTGAGAAGATTGGTAAGACGCACCTCACGTACGCACAAGGTGCTTCCGCAGAATTGGTCGCCATGGCAACGATCGGCGCGGCGGACATGTTCGGTATGCCGGTGTCAACGACGCACGTGCTGTCATCTGGCGTCGCGGGGACAATGGTCGCCAACCGATCCGGTCTACAGTGGTCGACTGTTCGCAATCTTCTGATGGCGTGGGTTCTGACTCTCCCAGTCGCCATCGTACTATCGGGTAGCCTCTACTGGCTGTTCACTCAGATCTTCTAGCAACGTACACTTCGAATTGCGGAGTAGCGCGAACGCAGGCGTCAACGCGCTACTCCGCTCGATGGCCAGCGAAACGTTAGTGGGCCGCTGTACCGATGATCAGTCGTTGCATCACAGCATCATGTTGCACGACGTACTCGGCGAGCGGCGACGGCGCGGGGCCAGCAACATTGATCCCCTCGCCGTCGAACTCGGAGCCGTGACAGCGACAGATCAAGCGACCGCGGTCGTACTGTGTGATGCCGCAACCAGCGTGCGTACACACGTTGGTAAACGCGCGGAACGACGTCGCGGACGGATGCACGATCGCCATCTGTGCCGGCGGTACAAAGAGATGGCCGCCGATCGTCGCAAGCGCGGGCACGGACGTCAAAGACACCGTCACGGTATTGCCCGCGATCTCGACGCCGGTCGATGAATCGTCCGACTCCGTTGTGCTCCGTCCGCCACACGCCGCCGCTGCGAGCGCGCTTGTAATACAGCGGATGACGTCCCGACGCGACGGCATCCGACTATCGCCTCGTTGCCGGCGCCACCACTATCGTATCGGTGAGCGCACCGAGGAACTCGCGCAGATCGGCTTTGTCGCGCGCGCTGAGATTGAGCCGATCAAACGGCAGCGTCTGATTTTCGAGACGGCGGCCAAGTCCTGAGCTCCCACCGCGCTCGTAGAACTCGATCACCTCATCGATCGTTCGAAACGCTCCGTTGTGCATATAGGGTGCGGTGACCGTTACGTTGCGCACCGTCGTCGTACGAAAACCAAAGCGCTGCAGCGGTGATCGTGTCACTAGCTCCCGTCCACGATCTGAGTCGACGCGATGCGAGCCGGCGGCGTCAGGCACGCCGATGACCTCATACTCCTGGTCGGCGAATGCTGGCGGAACGGTGCCGTTGAACAAAGGTGGGAAGTGGCAGGTTCCGCACTTGCCGCGGCCCATGAAGACGTTGAAGCCGCGATGCTGTTCGACCGACAGCGCGCTGCGATCGCCTCGCACGTATCGATCGAACGGCGAGTCGAGTGCAACCAGCGATCGGACGAATTCGGCGAGCGCCGCCCTGAGCTGTGCGCCAGTGAGCGTGCTCGTTGAGTCTTTTGGAAACGCCGCCTTGGTCGCGCTGCCCCATGACGCGTCTCGCGCGAACCGTGCTGCGGCGGCGTCGAGACTCCCGTGCATCTCATCGCGATTGCTGACGACCGCCGACACCTGATCTTCGAGATAGGTCACTCGCCCGTCGAGAAACTGAGCGGCTTGTAGCGACGCATTGATGAGCGACGGCGCATTGCGCAATTGCGCGGTGCTTCCGCGCAAAGGCAGGCTTCTCGCACGCCCGTCCGAAAACGCGAGAGACGACATGTGGCACGTTGCGCAACTGCGCGAGCCGTCGCGTGAAAGGTCCGTCGACGCGAACAGGCTTGCACCCAGCGCGGCCAACGCGCCGTCAGTTGGCGACGCAGGCCCTGAGCGAAAGCTGCCCGGATCCATTGCACCTGCGTCGTACGGTGACGCAGCCTCGGATCGCAATAGCGATCGCGTTGCGATTGTCGGCACACCCAGCGCCGCGCGCGCCTCACTAAGTGCGTGCGCGAGTGGAATGAGTCCGTCCGTCAGAAGTGCCAGCCGATCGAAACCGGCTCCCTCGCGCGACGCGCGCGCGCCGGCGACTCTTGCCGAGTCGAACGCTGCACGAAGAGCTGCGCCCCTCGCCGGATCGCGCCGCTCGACCAGCATCGTCCATGGTCGCAGCGCGGCGTACACGCCTTCGATCGCGCGCGTCGTTTCAATCGCCGTACGCTCGGCTGCCGGCGAATCGACTCCGCCGAGTGTCAGTGATGAGAGGCGCGTCACCTCCAGCCGCGACATATCCCACGCTTGCGCCGGAGTCACGGGCCACGATTCGAGAACCTGTCTCGCGCGTGCAAGATGGCCGCGCATGCGAACGGCGAGTCTCGGAATCACGACCGTGGCGCTGTCGCCGATCTCGGGATACAGCAACGCCTCCACGACCTGAAGTCCTTCGGGCGGAAGACTGAGGTTCGGCGCATCGTCGTCGAACCTCTCGAGCGGCGGTCCATTGATTCGGCGCGCCGCCGTCGGAGCGAAGTACTCGAGTATGCCCTCGGCACGCTTGAACTGATCGCGCGAACTCGCGAACGCCGCGCGCATACGCGTCGAGTCGCCGGTACTCGCAGCCTCCGACAGCCCAACAAGTGCGCTGTCGAAGGAGGCGAACGCGCCCAACCACACCGGCTTTGCGGTTTCGGCGGTGTCGATCGGTGGGCGCTGGCAGTTCAGGCACGTCGCGAGCGCGAGAGCGCCCGCGACGCGATGCATTTTCGTCGTCAGCGGGGCAGCCCGGAGAGCAGGAGCAGCTGGCTCGCTTCGTTGAACGTCCCACGCAACGTGCCGCCGTCTACACCGGCGTACTTCGTACCCGTCCACGTGTGCGATTGAACACCGATCAAAAACAGTCCTGACACGCCCGTTTGCGTCGAGATGTCGATCATTCCCGATGCTTCCCAGCTACCGAGTACGGATGCTCCGCCGACGTTGTACTTCGAGGCGTCAGTGGCCGTTCGCCGATGATCGAGCTCGAAGACGACTTTGAGTTCCTTCGTCGCAATGTTGTACTGATAGAGGTATCCGTCGTGCGTCTCGTCGCCGTACGCGTTCGGATCCTCCATGAAGTAGACATAGTTCTCCGTCACAACGATGTTGTCCGGGTCCTGGAACATCTTCGCCGGACCGGCGCGATCGTCGCCGTCGAGCAGCACGTTGAGCGTGCCCTTGGTCGGATCGCTCGCATCGAGAGTGAGGCGGTAGATGCGGCCGTACTTCGTGCGCGACTTGTCGGCATTGACGCCGGTCGTCGCCTGGCCAGTGACCGTGAAATACACGTCGCGTCCCTTGTTCGCGCCGCTCCGTGAATAGTCGGAGTCCTCGACACGACCAAAGCGAATCGCCTTGAGCGTCGTCGATTGCGCGTTGACCTGCGCGCCGGTCATCGAGCCGATCGCCGGAATCTCCTTGAACGTCACCGGATACGACGTGCCGACGGCCATGTCCGTCTCTTTGATGTTTCCATCATCGCGAACGAGCACATACGTCTTTCCGCCATTGAGATCGCCGACGGTATTCGAGACGTACAGCGCGACCTGTCCGCCATCGGCGCCGGAATCGTCATCGCTCACGACGATCACCGTCTTGTTTGGGTAGGCAGTCTTCGGCAGCGGCAACGCCTGCTCCGCGCTCCATCTGCCGAGCGCCGGAAGATTGGTGAGCGCGACCGGAGCCGCAGCAAACGGGTTGAGCGATGAGATCATCGATTCGCTGTTCGACTCGCCGGCGGTGAGAAAGAGCGGTCCGAACCCGTGTTCTTCGACGGTTGCCAGCGTTGCCGAGCAAAGACGCCAGAGCGCGCCGTTGGAATTCACGAGATATTCGCCCTTCTGCGGCGCAAACGTCTTGTCGAGCGTTATGCGCGAGACGGCGAAGTTGTCTTCGTTGTTCACGATCAGCGTATACGTTCCGTCGGCGTTGTGCAGCAGGCCCGCGCCGTCGGCCGCGCCGCCAAACACATACGCCGGCGACTGTGGAAGAACATCGTCACTGGAGAGCAGCGAGTAGACGCTGACGCCAGACAGAACGTTCTTGACGAGCGATGGTGTAACCGATCGGTTCTGAAGAACGACCTGGGATGGCTGAGGGCCGGCCTCGGTCGGACTCTTCGAGTCGCTGCAGGAAATCGCGACCGCAGTCAGCGCCGCCGATGCGGCGCCGACGGTGAGAAATGAACGACGCATTGTCGAACTGCTCCTAACGTGGGTGGGTAGTGTGAATTTTTCTTTGTGCCCATCACGCGGTTCAGTTCGGCGTGTTTCGGTGCGGTAACGCTCCCGCGACAACGTGTTTCGCGAAGTGACAGGGTCGTGACCAGCGGGCTCTGCATTCCGGCGTATTGCGTCCCTACGATGTGAGGCCAATGCCGATCATCACTCGAAACTCCGCGGACGCCGCGGCGACAACGCCGTATCGCATCCGGCTGGTTCTTGCCTGCACGGGACTCGTCATCGCGACGGTCGCGATCATGCTGGCGCCTCTCCTTCTATTGAGTCGCGGGAGGTCGCTGGACATCTATCGAGAGCGTCTTTCAGCTGCCGCTCAAGGCGCCAGCGTCGCGATTCCAGCGGACTCTGTCCGGGTCATGGTGCGCGACAGCAACGCGGCCGTTCCGTACATCGTCGCGCGCCAAATGCTTCGACAATTCGACTGGCGCCGAGGTGAAACGCTTTCCGCCTCGTCGCACGAATCGTTCGCCATCGTCGCCTTCAAACGCCGAGAGTTCAGCGTCGTTGCGGATGCGGCGTGGCCGTTGATGCCCCGGCCACGTGCAGTAGCATGGACTCCGCCGGCGGGACTCACCGACAGTCTCGAGAATGTTGGCGGCGGCAACGCCTCACGCTGGTGGTTCGTCGAAAACGACCGCCTCGTCGCCGCAACACCGATCTTCGACGGGACGATCCCTGTCGCGCTGGTCGTGGCCACGTCCTCTCGCGCCACCGTCATGGCTGAAGCATCGAGCATCGTGCGAAGCCTGATGGTCTATCCTGTCGCCGCCGTCGCCGTCGCGGTGTTGGTCGCGCTCGGCATCGCTCGAGGTCTGACGCGTCGCATCGAGTCGCTTGCGTCGCGTGCCCGTCTCCTTGCCGCCGGTGATCTTCGCGTCGATATGTCCCTCACCGGGCGCGACGAACTTGGCGTCATTGCATCGGCGCTGTCCGAACTCGCGAACAATCTTCGCACCGTTCTGCGCGATGCCTCCGGCGGTGCTTCCGAGGTGTCGTCGGCAGCCGACGACGTTGCCTCTGGGTCGACGCGGCTGAGTGAAATCAGCGACGACGTCGCCGGCGCGGCCGCGGCGATCGCACGCGCCAGCGACGTCCAGCGCTCGAGTATCGACTCGATCACTGATCTCGCAAGAACGGCCGCCGACCAAGCGTCGATCGTGGCCGATGCGGCCGGACGCGCGCGCGCTGCCGCCGACGAGATCAGCGGCACGACGCGGAGCGTCGCCAACGAGGCGATGACTGCGCGCGGCGCCATGCGCGAAATCGGTGTCGTGGCAGCAGCCACGCTCCCCGCCGTAGCGGAGCTCGAGGCGAAATCGCAGCAGATTCGAACCATCGCCCACACGATCAGTCAACTCGCCGATCAGGCGAACTTGCTCTCGCTCAATGCGGCCATCGAAGCCGCACGCGCCGGCGAGCACGGTCGTGGTTTTGGAGTCGTGGCGGATGAAGTGCGCCGGCTGTCCGTTGCGACCGACGCGGCCCTCGAGTTGATTCGCCGCCTCTCTGGTGAGATCGAAGCGGTGTCACGCCGAACAGCGGCAGGCATGCGTGAGGTCGACACGCGCGTCGTCGCCGGCATCGCTGTGGTGGAGACGGCGTCGCACGCGCTTGAACGAATCGTTGCGTCGATCGATGCCACGCGTGATGCCACGCACACGATCGCCGATCAAGCGGCGCGACAACAGCAACATGCCGCCGTCGTCGCGTCGCACGTCGCGAGCATCGCTTCGGCTGCGAGCGACAACGCAACGTCTGCCGAGCAGGTATCGACGCTCGCGGCGTCACAGCGTGTCGTTGCGTCGACCCTGCACGAGTCGACGCTGCGACTAGCCTCGGTGGCGAATCAACTCGGAAGCTCGCTCGAAGGCTTCACCGCCTGATCGTGCCGCGTGGTCACTTCTTGTGCTTGTTTCGCTCGTGTTGCAAGAGTGCGCCCGCAGCCGCGCCGACAACCGCGTGACCACCGAGCATGTGGCCGGCCGCAGCACCGGCGGCTGCGCCTCCAAGCTTGCTGTGATGCTTCGCCGTGGTGTCGGCCGCCGTGTCTGCACCCGTCACGGGCGCACCGTAGGGCGTGCTAGGCACCACATTGGGCTGCGTGGAGGGCGGCGTGGCGACGTTTCCTGCCGCGCTGTTTTCGTTCTTTCCATGACCGCACGCCACACTCGCGACGGCGAAACCGAGCGCGACCCGAACTCGAAGACTGCGCTGCACCTGACAACTCCTGAATGCGTCAACGACTCTCACAAAGGCAGTCGTCATGCCGCGACACTCCCCGCGCCTTGAGAATCCTTAGGCGGGCTCGGCTCGACGTTCCGGCTACGCGTCGCGTGATGTTACGCCCTCTCGAACACGATGTCCTGCGCGCCGTGATACAACACGTAGCGTCCCATCTCCTCGAGCCGGTCGCCACCTTCGATCGTCTCGAGAAAGTGATTTCCGGCAAGCTGACCAACTTTGCTTGCGAAGCGCGACGAGCCATATGCGAATAGCAGCTCCGTCTCGCTCATTCCGCCGGGATACCAGAGCACGTCGCCGCGCGAAGGATGACTCGTATGGTTCTCGAAGTCGACGCCGAGCTGATAGTCGCCGAGCGGGATCCAACATGCTTCACCGCTCCACCGGACATGGATAAGGCGCTGATGATACGGAAGCAGCGCCGTGAATGCCGCGCAGGTCTTCGGCGCGCGATCGGTGAGAAGCTTCGCCGTGAATACGAACGTCTTCGCGACGGTGATCCTGATCAAATCGGGCATTTGAGTGACGGTGACGGTAGGAGACGCCCCTTAGCCTAAAGCGGTTCGCAAGATGCCGTCGCTCGCTCGGCCGCAGGTACGCCGACTATTCGTGCCGGATCGCATCGATCGGAGACAGCCTCGCGGCGCGCAATGCGGGAAACGTTCCGAACACGAGCCCCACGCTCGCCGCGGAGGCGACCGATATCGCGATCGTCGAAGGTGTGATCGCCGCATGAAGTTGAGCGCCTGGCACCTGCCAACGAACCAGCGCGGCCACAGAGAACGCGAGTGCGAAACCGATCATCGTTCCCAGCCCACTCCCGACGCTCGCGATCGCGACTGATTCGACCAGGAACTGATGGAGAATATCCCGGCGGCTGGCGCCGAGCGCCTTTCGCACGCCGATCTCTCGCGTGCGCTCGGTGACGCTAGCAAGCAGCACGTTCATGATCCCAACACCACCCACGGCGAGCGCGATGCTCGCGAACGCGCCGAGCACCAGCTTGAGAACGATCATCACGGCGCGCAGTTGTTCGAGTCGGGCCAGCGAAGTGGTGACCTGCACTTGTCGTTCCCAATCGCGATAGCGCGTCGCCAACCACTCGATCACACTCTCCTTCGTTTCGTCGACCGACTCGATGCTCGCAGCGCGGACGAACAGCGTTGGCGTGAGCGATTGATGCACCCCGAGCGCGGTCGCGGCGGCGCGTAGTGGAATGAAGATTTGGTAGGTCGTCTCGCCGAGGAATGCCGGCATGACACCGACTGTCGTCATCGCACGGCCACGGACCCGCACTTCTCGGCCGATCATGGTCCGCGCATCGCCGTCCGGCGACAGCTCGCTGGCGAGCTTGTACGAGAGAACGACGACGGGCGCGTTGTGTGTGACTTCCACATCCGTGAAATACCGGCCGGCTAACACGTCACGGAGGCCGAATACGAGGTAGTTCGCGAGCGTCGCGGTCACGGACGCGGCGTGAGCCGCCGACGTCGGTGTGCTGACGACGGCCGAGCCGCCGACGGTCATCGTCACGTCTACCTTCGGACCGAGAAACGATTGCAAGTCGTCGGCATCACGGAGCGCGAAGACAGGGTACGTGCTATTCGGAAACGCAAACCCTTCGCGAATTTCCTGAGTTCTCGACGCGACGACGATCGACTGGACATCCGTCTGCGCGGCGACCTGGCGGCGCGCGTACTCCTCGAGGCCGTCGGCGAGAGCAAGCGTGCCGATCACCGACGCAATGCCCATGACGACCCCGGTCGTCGAGAGCACAGTTCGCAGCGGATTGACCGCCATTGCAGCGAGTCCTTCAGCAAGCGACGCCCGGGTCACGAAGTTCATGGTTACACCTTATGCCCGCCAGCAGCGCGCCGATATCATCCAGAGGACGGCGGCATCGTACAACTTTCGATGGATGCGCGCCGAACGCCGACGTGCCAAGATGACCGGGATGACCATGGCCGCTGACCGACCACCGATCGAACCGCTCTTCGCGTACAACGAGCGGCTATGGCTTCGCGTGTGGGCCGTGACGCAAACGGTGGCACTGATCGTTGCGTGCTATGGGCTGATCGACGCGGCGGGCGGCATCCGCGCGTTCATCGCCTCGCCCACAACGTTCCGATCGCTGGTCGCGATCGTGTTGCTCGTCGCCTATCACGTGATCGGCTTTCGCGCCCACGGATGGATGATGCAGCGTCCCTGGGCCGTTTTCCTGTTCGTTCCGCTCGGCTGGGCAATGATAGTGGGGGCAACCACCGTGCACGGTGGGTTCAGCGTCCTGATCCTCGGCGCGATCTTGCAGGGATTCATCTTCCTGCCCTTCACGTGGGGCATCGTGACGCTCGCGGCGGTCATACTGTTCACGGCGGCGGCGATCGTCATGCGGCCCGCGCCGCAAACGATGAACCTGATGGTCGCCCGCGTCGTCAGCGTGCTGGCGATGGGCACGATGATCGGCACCGTCATGCTGTACATCCATCGCTCGAATCGTGACTCGGCCATCCGCTCACGGCTGTTGCGCCAACTCGAGGAAGCGCAGCGCGACCTCGCCGCGCAGGCGCATGAAGCGGGAGCGCAGGAGGAGCGACAGCGTTTGGCGCGAGACATTCACGACACGCTCGCGCAGGGCTTCACGAGCGTCATCAAGCATCTCGAGGCAGTCGAGTTGTCGTTCGCGGCCTCACGCGTTGAACCGAGCGAAGTACTGCGCGGCGCACTGCCGCATCTGGCGAACGCGCAGGCCGTGTCGCGAGACAGTCTGGCCGAGATTCGCCGCCTAGTTTGGGCGCTGCGTCCCCCGCAACTCGTCGAGCAGACGCTGCCCGCGGCAATCGAGCGCATTGTCACCCAATGGAGCAACGCGAACAGCGTCGCCGCAACCTGCACGATTGCCGGCGTTCCTGCGCTCCAACCCGATGCTGACGTGATATTTCTTCGCGCAACCCAAGAAGCCCTGAGCAACGTGGCGCGGCACGCGCGCGCTACTCACGTCGCGGTCGCAATGCACTGCGTCGATGGACTCGTGCTCCTCTCGGTGGAAGACGACGGATGCGGGTTTGGCGACGCCGAGCAGGCTGGTGTTGGGAAGATGGGCGTCGCAGGGATGCGCGAGCGTGTCCGCCCGTTCGGCGGGCGTGTCTTGATCGAGAGCGAAGCCGGCGCCGGAGCGAGCATCACCGTCGCCCTTCCCCTCGCCGCGATCGCTGCGGCTCCGGTATGAACCGGGTTCGCATTCTCGTCGTCGACGACCACCCGATCGTTCGCAGCGGCATCACGAGCGTACTCGCGAGCCAGCCCGACTTCGACGTCGTTGGCGAGGCCGCGAATGGCGACGAGGCTATTGTCGCAGCGTCCCGCTTCTTGCCAGATCTCGTATTGATGGATCTGCGGATGCCGGTTCGAGGCGGCGTCGATGCCTCGGCCGCGATTCTCGCGGCGCACCCGTCGACACGCATCGTGGTGCTGACGACCTACGCGTCGGATGGCGAGGTGCTTCGGGCCATCGAAGCCGGCGCCGTAGGCTATTTGCTCAAAGACGTTCCGCACGAGGAGCTTTTTCGGGCGTTGCGGGCGGTGGCACGAGGCGAACGATACCTTGCGCCGGTCGTCACCGAACGGCTGATGACCAGATGGCAGCAGCCCGTACGGATGACGCTCACCGGACGGGAGCTCGACGTCCTTCGCTGCGTGGCCCGCGGCGACGGCAACAAACAGATCGCTTCTACGCTCGGCATCGCGGAGCCGACGGTGAAGGCGCATCTCGTGCACATCTTCGAGAAGCTTGGCGTCGAGAATCGGACGGCGGCGGCGCGCGTGGCGCGCGAGCTTGGATGGGTCGCGGCTGAGTAGGTCGAGTCTTCGGCGGGTGATCGCCGGCAACTCGGGGTTCGAGCGACATCGAGTGTCCTAGCCACAACCACCGGTTGCACGTCTGAAGCTCAACTGGAGTCAATCAGCGATGGAAACGCTTCGGCGCGATCTCGCCTACGCCTCCCGCGCACTGCGCCGAACGCCGGCCTTTAGCATTGCCGTCGTCCTGATTCTCGGGCTCAGTATTGGCCTGACGAGCGCGATGTTTAGGGTATTCGAATCTGTCGTCTTGAAACCGCTTCCGGTTCACGACCAGGATCGAATCGTCGAACTCGCTGGGGTTGGTCAGGGCGCCGCTACCGAATACCCATTGGTTCCGGCGCAGATTCGTCGCCTCGCCGCGTCCAGCCAAACGTTGAGCGGAGTCGCTGCGCTCGCCCACTGGCGGGTCGTCGCCGACGTCCTTCACGACGGCGATCGGCAGATCCCCCTCCGCGAGGCCGTCGTTACCGACAATTTCTTTCAGGTGCTCGGTGCGAAACCGGCGCTCGGGCGGCTCTTTCAGACCGGAGACGCCGTCGAATGGGCGGTGACGACAAATCGAACGACCGCCGTCGTGCTCAGCTATCTCGCTTGGCGAAACGCCTTTGGCGGAGACTCGGCCGTTATCGGCCGGCGCCTGCTCGAGCCAAAGATTGGCTGGAATCTGACCGTGGTCGGTGTGGCGCCGCCGGGACTGGACTATCCGCGTGGCGTAGAGTTTTGGCTCGCCGCGAACTACGTCGGCGCTGACGTTGTGGCGCGGTTGTCGCCGCGAGCAACGCCAGAAACCGCTCGCAGTGAATTCCTCGCCTTCCTCGATCACGATCCAGATCTGATCAAGTCGCTCGGAACCGGGACGGTCGGCGCGCAGGTACATACAATGGCGCAGACCGTGACCGGCGACGCCAAGCCGGCGCTCGTCGCGCTCTCGGCGGCCGGCGTGCTACTGCTGCTTCTCGCGTGTGTCAACGTTGGCAACCTATTGTTGCTCCGCGCAGTAGGGCGCATGCGCGAGCTGGCGATTCGCCGCGCCATCGGCGCAACTTCGAGCGACATCGTCATGCAACTCCTCGTCGAGTGCGTGGTACTCGCCACAACAGGAGGAATTCTCGGCCTGATGGTCGCGCGAGTAGCGCTCGACAGTCTGGTGCGACTCGCGCCGAGTAGTCTGCCTCGCTCGGATGTCATCGCTCTCGGTGGTGCGCCCATCGCGATTGGTGCAGCTGTGACTGCAACAGCCGTCGTCGTGTTTGGCTTGGCACCGTCGCTCGCCGTGTTGCGTCTCGATCTGTCGTCGCCGCTCCGCGCCGATGCGCGTTCTGGCACCGAGAGTAGAAGGATGCGGCGGGTTCGACAAATGCTGGCCGCGTCGCAGATCGCCCTCGCTCTCGTAGTGCTCGCCGGTGCTGGCTTGCTGGCTCGCAGTCTTTCGCGGC
Source organism: Leucogemmata humicola (assembly GCF_055379415.1). Classification (NCBI taxonomy): domain Bacteria; kingdom Pseudomonadati; phylum Gemmatimonadota; class Gemmatimonadia; order Gemmatimonadales; family Gemmatimonadaceae; genus Leucogemmata; species Leucogemmata humicola. The sequence goes on along the minus strand of NZ_AP040875.1, from coordinate 2,509,958 downwards.
TCACGAATCTGAAGACGGGCTATGCGACCGACGATGTCGTGTTCCTCTCCGTGTCCCTTCCGTGGCAGAAGTTTGCCGCGGCCTGTCGCCCCAATGGAGCGGTGCTCAACCGCGCCGACACACTTCGGTGGGGAACGTGCGCTGACGCAATGAGTTTCGACGGGCACGATCGCATCATGACGCAGCTGCGAACCATGCCTGACATCGAAAGCGCATCGCCAGTGAGCGCACCGCCCTTCCTTGGCACCAACGTGTGGACCAAGAAGATTGTCGCAGAACAGCAGTCAGAATCGGAGGGCAAGGCGAACCCGTGGTTCGGCTATGACCTGGTAGGTCCGGAATTTTTCCGCACGTTGAGCGTCCCCATCCTGAAGGGACGAGGATTCACCGATGCGGATCGCGAGGGAACACCGCGCGTTGCAGTGATCACGGAGGGTGTCGCGCGCCGGCTTTGGCCGAATCAGAATCCGCTGGGAAAGCGTTTTCACGATCCGGGTGAGAGCGATCCTGCCTTGCTAGTGACCGTTGTGGGGCTCGCGCCGGACCTGCACTTTCGGGAATATCGCGACGCGACACCCACCGTCTTCCGGCCGTTCCGCCAGACGTACGCGCAAGGCTACATCATCGCGAAAACGCGCGGCGCTCCGTCGGCCTCGGTCTTTCGTGGAATGCGCCAGGCCGTGCAGGATGCTGGAGTTGGCGGTGCGTACGTCACTGGCCAGTCCATGAGCGACTTCATTGCGCCGCAGCTCGCGGTTCCGCGCTTCGACGCGCTCTTGCTGTCAATCTTTGCCGCGGCCGCGGTGGTCCTTGCCGCGATCGGTCTCTATGGAATTGTCGCATCCGCTGTCATGCAGCAAACGCGCGAGTTCGGTGTGCGCATGGCACTCGGAGCCACGCCGGGAATGTTGCGGCACATGGTACTCCGACAAGCGCTGACCATCGCTGGCGCCGGAACGGTGGCGGGGCTTATTGGATCGCTCATTGGATCGCGTCTTCTCGTCTCGTTGCTCTTCGAGGTCAGCCCGGTTGATCCCCTCGCGATAGCCACTGCATCGTTGCTGTTGATGCTGATCGCGTTGCTCTCCGCATATCTGCCCGCTCGCCAAGCAACGAAGGTCGATCCGGCGCGCGCCTTGCGCGCGGAGTAGTGCGCCGCGTGCAAGGCACTCGTCTCTATCGGAGCTACTCGATGAGATTCTTCTATTGCCTCGGAGTCACCGTCGCGATCGCGGCCAAGCTCTCCGCTCAGGGCACGAACCCCACGTGCGTTCGCGATGACCAGATGCGTCAGAGACTTCAGACGACGATCTATCGCACGCTGCTCGACGGCATTCAGCTGCCAGCAACGCAGGACTCGGTTGCTCGTGAGGCGATCCGCGAGAGTATAGAGCGGCGCGACAAGCTTGCTGCGGACACGAGCTCATTTCGCCGGCAAGCGCAGGAACTCGTGGAGTCGCGTGACGCGCGCATACGAGACCTACTGCTCAGCGACGAGCAGCGCATACGCTTCGCCGCGAACGCGAAGGCGCGCATCCTAATCGCCGAGTGCGTTTTCCTTTGGCCGGCGCCGGGTAGGTAGACACGGTCGCGGCTCGGCACACACGCGGATCACCGGTCTTCCTCCCCACTTTCAATATGTAGCCAGCCGGTGGGCTTGCAGCAAGCCCGGGGTCCTCAGGTAGTGTGGCTGACTTCGGCCAGACACCCTGACCGATGCGGCGCTGCAGCGTTCTTTAGAGAACGCACATGGAGGAGGCGGATGGCTAGCTACGTCTTGGGTTTTCAGGCGATCGACCACACGCACGTCGCACTCGTTGGTGGCAAAGGCGCGCACTTGGGCGAGGTGTCGCGAATAGAAGGCATCCGCGTTCCGCCCGGCTTTTGCGTCACGACGGACACGTTTCAACGAATCCTGGCCGAAGCGCCGCCAATCGACGGCTTGCTCGCTCAGCTGTCGCACCTCGAGCCCGATGATCGCGATGAGATTCGCGCCCTGAGCTCGCGGGTCCGTCGGGCGATAGAAGGGATCACCATCCCTGCTGACATCGTGGCCGTGATCACCGAATCGCTTGCTCGGCTGGGCGAGAACGCCGCATATGCCGTGCGATCGAGTGCAACGGCGGAGGACTCGCCAACGGCTTCCTTCGCGGGACAGCACGATTCGTATCTGAATATCGTGGGAGCGCCGGCGATCCTCGAACACGTCAGTCGGTGCTGGGCCTCGCTCTTCACCGAGAGAGCGGTGACCTACCGTCTTCGCAACGGCTTCGACCACCGCAAGGTTCGCATGGCCGTGGTCGTACAGCAGATGATCGCGCCGCGGGTGGCCGGCATTCTCTTCACGGCAGATCCTCTCACTGGCAACCGCAAGGTTTGCTCTATCGAGGCCGTCCTTGGCCTTGGCGAAGCGCTCGTTTCCGGTACGGTGAACGCGGACGTCTATCGGGTGCGCGACAGCAAAGTGGTCGACAGGACCGTTGGCTCCGCGCCGACGCTGACTGACGCCCAGGTCGTGCGACTCGCGCACCTTAGCCGGCAGATTGAAGGTCACTTCGGCTGTCCGCAGGATATCGAATGGTGTTTGGCCAATGAGGATTATCACATCGTCCAGAGCCGGCCGATCACGACGCTGTTCCCTATCCCCGGCGCCTCCGATCCGGAGAACCATGTGTACGTCTCTGTCGGCCATCAGCAGATGATGACCGACCCGATGAAGCCGCTGGGCCTTTCCGTATGGCAATTGACGACACCAGCGACGATGGCGGAGGCCGGCGGTCGATTGTTCGTTGACGTCACGAAGGGTCTCGCCTCACTCGCGAGTCGCGATAGCCTGATGAAGGGGCTAGGAAAATCCGATCCGCTAATCGGAGACGCGCTCCAGACAATTGTCGACCGTGGTGACTTCGTCCCGTCGCTTCCCGACGCAGCGCCCGGCTGGAAGGCGCCGGGCGGCGGGCACGCGTCGCTCGAGACCGATCCGGCCATTCCCGCTGAGTCGATCGCGCAGAGCGAGGCGTGGATCGCTACGCTGAAACGCGAAATCCGGCAGCGATCCGGATCGGCCCTCCTCGACTTCATTCTCGAAAGCATCCAGGAGGCCAAGCGGCTCCAGTTTGATCCACGAAGCTTGCAGGTGATCATGGCGGGAATGGAGGCCACTTGGTGGCTCAATGATCACCTACAAACGTGGCTCGGCGAGAAAAACGTGGCCGACACGCTCACGCAGTCCGTTCCCAACAACGTCACGGCGGAAATGGGTCTGGCGCTGATGGACGTCGCGGACGCGATCCGTCCGTATCCGGACGTGGTGGCGTTTCTACAGCGTGTCGAGCATGACGATTTCCTCGACGAACTGCCGTCACTCTTGGGCGGACGACAGGCGCGAGATGCCATCCAAGCCTGGCTCGACAGGTTCGGCATGCGTGGCGTCGGCGAGATTGACATCACGCGACCGCGCTGGACTGAACGCCCCACCCTGCTCCTGCCCATGCTCCTCGGGAACGTCAAGAGCTTCGCCCCGGGCGCAGCTAAGCGGCACTTCGACCAAGGACTGCGAGAGGCGTCGACGAAAGAGACAGAGGTGCTCGAGCGCTTGCGAGCTTTGCCCGATGGCGAGCGAAAGGCCGAAGACACGAAGCGAATGATCGACCGCGTTCGGACGTTCATTGGCTACCGCGAGTACCCAAAGTACGGCATGGTCAGCCGCTACTTCGTCTATAAGCAAGCTCTAATGGGCGAGGCACAGCGTCTCGTCGACGCCGGTGTGCTCGTTGAGAAGGAAGACATCTTCTATCTCAGATTCGAGGAGCTTCAGCACGTCGTGCGTACGCAGCAGGCAGACGAACAGCTCATTCGCGAGCGCAAATCCGCATTCCTGTCATACGCAGCGCTCACACCGCCGCGCGTGATCACGTCGGATGGCGAGATCATCACGGGATCTTATCGTCGCGACGACTTTCCAGCCGGTGCGTTCGTCGGGTTGCCGGTTTCCGCCGGGACCATCGAGGGACGTGCACGCGTCATCCTCGATACGGCAGAGGCCGACCTCGAGCCTGGCGACATCCTCGTCACCACGTTCACCGATCCGAGTTGGACGCCGCTGTTCGTCGCGATCAAAGGCTTGGTAACCGAGGTGGGCGGCCTCATGACACATGGCGCAGTGATCGCGCGCGAATACGGTCTGCCCGCCGTCGTGGGAGTCGAGCACGCCACTCGGCTCATTCGCGATGGGCAGCGAATCCGCGTGCATGGAACGGAAGGGTACGTTGAGATCTTGCGCTAACGGCGGAGCAATCTCACCGGCATCTCTGGTTGAACTCGAGATGCCCGCCTGACGGATTTCCTCTCCAGGGCTGCGAGGCGGGATCTCGCGTTCCTTCGCGATAGCCGGCGAAGACGAGGCCCGAGGCGGAATTATCCGGGAGCGCGAACGTCGAACGCCCGGCCCCAATCGTCCCGAGCAAGAGCATGCTCGAGCCCCTCAACGCGTAGACATCGACTCGCAATCCAGTTTCGTTGACGACCTCGAGATAATCTCCCGACGTGCACACGACACCGGGGAGGGCATTTTCCGGAATGTGTTTTACGCACGAGCCGGCCGCGACGAACAGGGCGGCGGTCAATACGGCAATTGTTCGCGACATGCCCACGCATAGGCGCAGCAGTCGGGCCACGCAGCGTCACACGTCCTCAGAGACAGGAGCCGCGTGAAGATGCTTCAGCTTGTCGGGGTTTCGCACCACGTAAATCGCCTCGACTCTTCCCTCCTCGATCTCCAGCGCAGTGGTCGAGAACTCGCCATCGGCATCGCGCGTGATGAAACCCGGCAAGCCGTTGATGAACCCCACACGAACCAGGCTGAATGGCTCGGTTCGGAAAACAGACGCCAGGAAGGTGAAGAACTTCATGACGGCGTCGAAGCCCAGAATCGGTTCCGAGGCCGCCGGACGCCTGCCGCCGCCGTCGGCGTGAACACTGACATCAGCCGCCAACATCGCACCAAGCGCCTTCATATCACCGCCGCGCGACGCCGCGAAAAACGCTTCGGCGATCGCCAGCCCGCGCTGTTTCTCGATCTGAAATCGAGGTCTCGCCTCGCGAATATGGACGCGCGCACGAGCGGCGAGTTGACGGCAGGCTGCCGGATCGCGCTGAATCGTCTGCGCGACTTCCTCGAATTCAAGACCGAACACGTCGTGCAGTAGAAACGCTGCGCGCTCGAGCGGAGACAAGCGTTCCAAGGCAAGCATCAACGGTAACGTGACGTCTTCCCCATCCTCCTCCTCCACCACGGGATCAGGAAGCCACGGACCGATGTACGTCTCGCGCTGATGTCGTGCGGACTTGAGCTGATCGAGACAGAGGTGCATGACCGTGCGGCGCAGGAACGCTTCGGGCTCGCGCACCTCACTACGGTCCACCTTCATCCACCGGAGAAACGCCTCTTGCACGATATCCTCGGCGTCGGCCACCGAGCCGAGCATGCGATACGCAACGCGTATGAGCATCGGACGCAGCGGCGAGAAATCCGCCGCTGCATCGTCAGCCCCTTCATTCGATATCACGCGGCAGCTACTCGGGCCTTGATCGTTGCCGGGTCGACGAAGCCGCCGAACCCGACCGCGATGCGGTTCCAGCCGTTGATGACGTTGATCGTCAGCGTGAGATTCACCTGCTCCTCGTCCGTGAAGTGAGCTTTGAGCGCTTCGTACGCACGCTCATGCGTGTGTCCTTCGGACATTCGTGTCAACGCGTCGGTCCAGCCAAGCGCGGCGCGTTCTCGATCGGTGTAGCATGGGGCCTCGCGCCACGCAGACAAAAGGTAGATACGTTGCTCCGATTCGCCCTCGGCACGCGCATATACCGTGTGCATGTTGATACAGTTGGCGCAGCCGTTGATCTGAGAGGCGCGAATTTTAACGAGCTCAGCAAGACTCGGCTCGAGACTCGACGCGATTTTCACCGATGCGTCGAACCACGTCTTCATGAGATCCGGGGAAGCAGCAAGAGGATTCAATCTGGCAGTCATTGTCAGGTCCTTCATGGTTGATGATGACACCATGACGAGATAGAAATGACCCGTGTGACATGCACTCGCGATTAGGTTCAGGAATCCTCTGAAGCCGCCTCGATATGTAGGGAGTTGTTGATGAACCGAGCACTCGTTCGCGTACTGTCGACGTCCGTCCTGATGCCCGCGATGTCGTGCACGACGATGATGCTGAACGGCATGGGGATCACGACCGACGCCCAGGATTTCGATGCGCTCGTCGGCCAACCGATTCGACGCGCCGAGTTGCAGTGGGGCACGCCTGATCGCACCGTCGTGCGACCCGACAGCGCGACCGTCTACACCTGGGACGACTCCGCGCACGCGAGCCATGCTGCCGATTCGACGAAGGCGGATCGCAAGGCGCAGCCGTGTGTGAAATCGCTGATCGTGTCGCGCGATGGGAAGATCACCGGCTGGTCGGCGAACAAGGGCTGCTCGAAGTTCGGCCCGTAAGTGAGAGACTACTCTCGGCGCAACCGACGGCTCACTGACTGTTGGGATTCAGATCGATCGCGTCATCGCCCTTCTTGGTCTGGCGACCGAACGTCCAGGTTGCGCTGAGCTGAAGGCCGCGAATCGCCCGCGTGCGCTCGTTGGTCTGCGTGAACGCTGGATCGAGAGTGCCCGATCGCTCGCAGGCCGTGCTGAAGGGATCGATCACGCGTAGCGTAAGACTGAGACGGTCGGCCGCGAGTTTATCGCGAACGCCGAAGCTGACGCGCGTACGCGCGCCGTTCCAACCCTGCTCGATCGTCGTGCGCCCGACGTACGACACCAGCGCCTGGGCATCTACCTTCCGCGAAATGTGGAACGCCGTGTTCGTGCGGACGCTCCAACCAAACGTGCTCGCCGACAGCGTCGGATCGAGATTGCCGGCATTGCTTCGCTGGTGGAATGCGCTCCCACCAATGAAACCGCTGACCCGGCTGCCGTGCAACGCAATAGTGGCGTCGGTACCGAGGGCGTCGATGGTGGCAATGTTGGCGTAGCCGCGCGTTGTCACGCCGGCCGAATCGATCGTGCGAATGCTCCGCACCGCATCGAGGGAATGCCGATAGAAGGGCGTGAGCTGCAGCGTCACACGATCGGCGGTACGCTGCAGACCTAGCTCGAGCGCGCGAATGTATTCCGGACGGAGAAACGGATTGCCGACGGAGATGTTCAGCGCATCGAGCGCGTGTGGTGTTGGATCGAGCAGATCCGGATCGTCGGGCCGCCGGATTCGAGTCGAATATGACAACTTGAGTTGGTCTGCGTCGTCGACCGCAAACGATATGAGGCCGCTCGGGAACAGGCTGTTGTACGAATTATCGTACCGCCGATCCTGAATGCGCAGATCGAACGCGGTGCCTGCATGCTCGGCACGAAGCCCGCCTTGAAGTTGCACGCGTCCGACTCTCGCAACGACCATCCCGTACGCGTCGTGCACCAACTCGTCGTAGGAGAAGTCGCTTGTCTGTGTCGTGTCGGTCAGCATTGCCGACTGTAAGGCATTGAAGTTCTGAACGTCCTGCGTCGTCCGAATCCGCTGGAAGTACCCCTTGTACCCCGTTTCCACTCGCACACCGTTGGCGAGCGGCCGCACGTAGTCGAGCTTGAACGTCGTGCCACTCGAGTGGGTCCACACGGTGCGGGTCTGCTGCAGTGTCGTCGTTGGTGACGCGCTCGTCGGCCAGAGCGCCCGGTCGAGGATGTCCGTAGGTCCGCCTTCGAAATGCTCTTCGAACTGGAGGTCGCTCGACAACTTGTGGCCCTTCGTCGCGAAGTCGTGCTTGTAGTTCAGCGCCGTCTCGGCGCTGCCCTCGTGATTGACGTCGCGGGAGTGACGGTCCGTGAGATTGGTCAGGGCCAGCGACGTATCCAGGCTGTGGTATGTGATGCCGTACGTCTCCCACTCCCGACGCTGGCTGTACAAGGCGTCGGCGGAGAGTTCGTCACGGTCACTCGGCTGATATGTCGCGCTGCCGGTAACGGTGTGGATGAGTGGGATCTGCGTGCGTGTTCCGCTCTCTCGGAGATAGGTGAGCGGCGTGTCGTACGAATTCTGACGGAAGATCGCGTCATAGCGTGGGCTATTGTCGCGCAGGAGCGAGTAGCTGCCATATGTGGACAGCGCGCCGCGCTGCCAGCCGCCATTGATGCCGGTATCGATGTGCCCCGTGGTACCGGCGCCCGCCGTCAGGCCGCCGGTGGTCCCAGCGTCGGGCTTCTGCCGCAGAACGATGTTGATGATCCCGGCGACGCCGTCAGCATCGTCGCGCGCCGACGGATTGGGAATGATCTCCACATGATCCACCATATCGGCGGGCAACTGCGCGAGAAAGTTTCCGAGCTGTGCCGCCTTGAGAGCGCTCGGTCGGCCGTTGATCTGAATGACGACGCCCGAGTTTCCTCGGAGACTGACATTGTTGTCGATGTCCACGTCGACCGACGGAAGGTTGCGGAGCACGTCGAGCGCCGTGCCTCCCTTGGTGGTCGGCATGTCGCGCACGACGAACGTCGTGCGATCGGGTTGAATCTGCACCCCGTCGCGTTCGGCCGTGATGGCCTGCTTCTCGAGCTGCAGCGGGATTTCGGCAAGCGTGATCGCACCGACGTCGACGTCAGACCGCGCCGCCGTGAGCTCGACGACTGGCAGCGTCTTCGGTGCGAATCCCAGCGCGCGGACAATCACACGGTACTGCCCAGGACGTGCGATCGATATCCGGAAACTGCCGTCGGCAGCCGTGGTCGCGCGAGCCGCGGGCGCTCCCGTCGCAACGTTCGCTACATCGATCGCCGCACCGGCGATCGCCGCGTTGGATGCCGCATGCACCACGCGACCGCGGATACTGCTTCCAGCGGCAGACTGGGCGTGCAGAGCGGCAAGTGGAACGAAGAGACTAACGAAAAGACCGGTGAGCCGGTCGAGAAATCGGCGAATTGCGGAACAGCGCATCAGTTGATCGGGGGCGCAGGCGTACAAGCGTCGAAACGGACGCTTCATACACTAGCGAGCGCACCTTACCGCTCGGTGACGCAGGCCCCGCTAATCGGCCGACGCCGCCCACTCCGCTGCCGTGATGACCGTGGCTTGCCTCGGAAAGATCTTCTCGAGCAGCACGCGGTGGACCTCGGGATCCTGATCTGCGCAGAGATCCGACAGCACCGTCATCGAGTAATCCTTGTCGCCTGCCTCGCGGAGCGTCGATAGGACGACGCCACTCGTCGCAATCCCGCAGAGCACCAGATGGCGGATGTCGCTCGCGCGGAGCAACACTTCCAGGTCGCTCCCCGCGAACGCGCTGATGCGCCGCTTCGTGACGACGACGTCATTCTCGCGCGGCGTCATCACCGGTTGCGCATCGACCAGGGCCGTGGCGTACGGACGGAAGAATGCGCTCGCCTCGGGAGCGCCGGGACGGAATCCCACGACGACGTAGATGACGCGCACGCCGTGCGTGTGAGCGTGAGCGACAGCCGAGGTCGCGCGCGCAAGATAGGCGTCCCGGTCATCGATGCGATCGATGATGCCCGGCTGCACGTCCATGACCAGAAGGGCGGTTGTGCTTGTGTCGTTTGGCATGCTGAAGGTCTAAGGCGGCACGACTAATTACACAAGGTACTTGTGTAACTTCCTTGTGTATTCGATTCTACGGTATGGCCTCACACAAGCCCCAGGAAGAACTTGCGATCCGTCTCGTGCTCGCCGTCAAGCGCCTGCGTGCGCGGCTGCGAGAGACGTGGCCGTCCCCCGTCCAATCGCTGCCGGTCTCCCAGCTCGCGATTCTCAAACGGTTGCGCGACGACGGGCCGACCACCGCTGCCACGCTCGCGGTGGCAGAGCACGTCAGCCAACAGGCGATCGCGCAGCATGTCGCCGCCCTGCGCAGCGCCCGCTTGGTAAAGACGACGCGCGATCCCGACGACGGTCGCAAGGCGCTCGTCAGCATCACCAAGAGCGGCCTGAAGCTGTTCGATGCCGTGGCCGAGTCGCGCAATGCCTGGCTGATGCACGCGATCGCCACGCAGGTACCGGCGAAGGAACGAGCGGCACTCGCCAAGGCAATCGACCTACTCGAGCGCCTGGCATCCGCAGACGCCGGTGCGATTGATGGCTGAGCCAGGCCTCAGCGTGATCGGCCGCACCTTCTCTTCGCTTCGTCACCGCAATTTTCGCCTGTACTTCATCGGCCAGATGGTGTCGAACACCGGCAACTGGCTGACGAACGTTGCGATAACGTTGCTCGTGCTGAAGATCACCGGCAGCGGACTTCGTGTCGGCGTGCTCGCCGCATGTCAGTACGGCCCGATCATGCTTCTTTCGCCCTACGCGGGCGTCGTCGCCGACCGCTTCAACAAACGGCGCTCGCTGATCGTCACGCAACTCCTCGAGATGGCGCAGTCCATCGGTCTAGCCGTTCTGGCATTCACGCCAAGCCCGCCGCTCATCGCGTTGTACTTCATCTCGCTTGCCGGCGGCATCTTCCTCGCCTTCGACAATCCGCTACGACGCTCGTTCGTGACCGAAATGGTTGCGCCCGAGGATCTGCCGAACGCGATCGTGCTCTACAGCACGATCGTCAACGGCTCGCGCATTTTTGGACCTGTGCTCGCGGGCGCATTGATCGTGAGTGTCGGCTACGGCTGGTGCTTCGCGATCGACGCCGCGTCGTATCTCGCCGTGTTGGTCTGCCTGTTCCTCATGCGCGACGACGAACTCCATCGTTCCGGCAAGAAGATGGAGCGCAAAGGCGCCGTACGCGCCGGGCTACGCTATGTCTTCGGCACGCCGGCGCTCTGGATCAGCTTCGTGATGCTCGCGATCCTCGGCACGCTGTCGTACAACTTCAACGTTACGCTGCCGCTGTTCGTCACGCAGGTCCTACACGGCGGCGCGCGCACCTACACGCTCCTCACGTCGACAATGAGTGTTGGCGCTGTCGTTTGCTCGCTATTCATTGCGCACCGCGGTCTCACTCGGATGCGCCACATCATCCTCGGCGCCATCCTGCTCGGCGTCGGGATGCTCTTGCTTGCACCAGTGTCCTCGGCACTGCTCGCTGCGCCGATCGCGTTCTTCATCGGCGCGGCCGGAATTCTCTACATGACGGCGACGACGGCGATCGCTCAGGTCGAAGCCAAACCGGAAATGCACGGTCGAGTGCTTGCGTTGCAGACGGTGCTCATCGGCGGACCGTTGGCTGTGGGTGGGCCAATCCTCGGCTGGGTGGCGGATACGTTCGGGGGTCGCGCTCCGATGATTCTCGGTGGTGTTGCGGCGTTCGCTACCGCGGCGATCGGTTGGTGGGCAAATCGCCGGTACATCATATCGAGTAACGCGTAGCCCTTTGTCCAATGTGACGCATGAGGACCGACGCGCACACTCCGGGCACCTTCGCCGGAGTGACATGTGGCCGCGCAGACCAAGCCCAACATTCTGTTCATCATGGCCGACGACATCGGCTGGTTCAACGTCAGTGCGTACAACCTCGGCATCATGGGGTATCGCACACCGAACATCGATCGGATAGCCAAAGAGGGCGCGCTCTTCACGGACTTCTACGGCCAGCAGAGCTGCACCGCCGGCCGCGCAGCCTTCATCACCGGGCAGACACCGATTCGAACGGGTTTGACCAAGGTTGGGCTTCCGGGCGCGACCATCGGCCTCAGCGCCGAGGATCCGACCATCGCTCAATTCCTGAAGCAGCTCGGTTACTCCACGGGGCAGTTCGGAAAGAATCATCTTGGCGACCGCAACGAATTTCTGCCGACCGTGCACGGCTTCGATGAGTTTTTCGGCAACCTCTATCATCTGAACGCCGAAGAGGAACCCGAGAATCCCGATTATCCGAAAGATCCCGCATTCAAGAAGAAGTTCGGTCCGCGCGGCGTGCTCCGGTGCAAAGCAATCGATAAGGACGACACTACGATCGACGCACAGTTCGGAAAGGTGGGTAAGCAGACCATCGAGAACACCGGCCCGCTCACCCGGAAGCGGATGGAGACGGTGGACGAAGAGTTCGTTGGCGCCGCGCTCGATTTCATGGAGCGGAAGACCAAGGAGGGCAAACCTTGGTTCTGCTATATGAACACGACTCGCATGCACATCTTCACACATCTCAAACCGTCGTCGGTCGGCAAGACAGGACTCGGTGTGTATCCGGATGGCATGGTGGAGTTGGACGGCTATGTCGGACAGCTGCTCGCCAAACTCGAGGAGCTGAAAGTCGTGGACAATACCATCGTCTGCTTTACGACTGACAACGGCGCCGAGAAGATGTCGTGGCCGGATGGCGGAACGTCACCGTTCCATGCTGAAAAGGACACGCAGGGCGAAGGCGGATGGCGTGTGCCATTCGTGATGCGTTGGCCCGGTGTCATCGAACCGGGTCGCGTCATCAATGATGTGTGCTCGCTCCAGGACATGATTCCGACGTTCGCCGCCGCGGCGGGCGAACCGGATCTCGTGGAGAAAACGAAGAAGGGCTATGCCGCCGACGGAAAGACCTTCAAGGTCCATCTCGACGGCTACAATTTGCTCCCGTTCCTGCGAGGCGACGTGGACAAGAGTCCGCGTCCGGGCTTTCTCTACTGGAGCGATGACGGCGATCTGCTCGCCGTTCGTGTTGGCAACTGGAAAGCGGTGTTCATGGAGCAGCGCGCCAAGGGACTCGATGTCTGGCGCGAGGACTTCTCCAACCTTCGCGCGCCGAAGCTCTACAATCTCCGGAGCGATCCGTTCGAGGAAGGCACCGACAGTTCTCTGTTCTACGACAAGTGGATGGCGGACCGCGCGTTCTTGCTCGTGCCTGCGCAGGCCGTCGTCGCTCAGTGGCTGGAGTCGTTGAAGGAATTCCCGATCCGTCAGAAGCCTTCGAGCTTCAGCGTCGGGGACGTGGTCGAACACTTCATGCCGAAAACCGGCTGAGTGAGCATTCGAACACGATGATCGTATCGGAGTGGCAGCCGCGCGCGTAGCTTCGCGGTATGCCGACAACTCCAGCGTCCGACCTTCACGAGCCGCGTTGGCCGCCTTTGGCTGGCGTCATCGTGGCAGTTGCCCTGCACTTCGCGCTTCCGCCATCGATGCGCACTGGGCCGCCGTGGGTCGGCGCCGGAGTGGTGCTCGCGCTTGCCGCGGTGGCCTACCGCGCAGCGGTGACCGACAACCGGCTGCTGAATCAGCGAGTCGGCTATCTGATCGTAACGCTACTCACGGGCGGCGTGATCACAGGCGTGACCAGGCTCATTCTCGCCGTGCTCGCCAAAAGCCAGCCGCCACTTGTCCTACTCCAGTCGGCGGTGATTCTCTGGCCGTCGAACGTCATCACGTTCGCCCTGTGGTATTGGCGACTCGACGCCGGCGGTCCGCTCGCGCGGGCACATCGACCGGGACGCCACGACGGAGCATTCCTCTTTCCGCAGATGATGGACACCCAGCGACAGGACGAACGCTGGCGCCCGCACTTCATCGATTATCTGTTCGTCTCGTTCAACACCAGCACCGCGTTCTCGCCGACCGACGTGCCGATCCTGTCGCGCTGGGCCAAGGTGCTGACGATGATCCAGGCCGTGATCTCGCTGGCCACGGTAGTCGTTCTCGTCGCGCGAGCGATCAACGCGCTGTAGATCGCGCACGAGCTCGTCGTTGTTACGTGGCGCGGAACTTCCGCTGACGCGTTCCCCACGCTTCATGGACGCGCCCATGCGCATCACAGCAATCGCACTCTTGCTCGGCACGATTGGCCTCGCGGCCTGCAACGACAGCGGCGACGTGACTGTCGTTCCGAATGTCCTGGTTGGTACCTTCGTTCTACAGTCGGTGAACGGCGCAGCATCGCCCGCCGTCGTCATTGATTCCGCGAACCCAGCGCTGAGAATCGACGCGCTCTCGGGCGCGATCATCATCAACGCGGACCACACGTTTGGCGACCTCACTACGATTCGGCAAACGCTGAACGGAGTCGCCTCGACGCGAACTGTAAGGTGCACAGGTCCCTACACCGTCGTAGGGACCGTCTTCCAATTCGTCGAGACGACGCCATCAACGGACTGCGGTCGCACATTCACTGGCGTCGTACTCGGTACCACACTCACGGCGTCGGTTCTAGGCGGCGTGCCAGCGGTGTTCGCCTTGCCGTGACGTGATCGGCGCAGACTCGCTTATGCTGCGACTGCGGTCGTACTCTGAATCGCAGCCGCGGCGGCCAGGATCACTTCGATCACTCGTTGCGGCTGGGACAACATCGGAACGTGACTGCTATCCAACTCGGTGACGGTCGCGCGCATCCGCTTTGCGACGAAGCGTTCCAGTTCAGGATTCACCGTTCGATCGTTCTTTCCGACGATGTACCAACTCGGTTTCGACTTCCATGCGGTGCCCTTCACCTTCTGGTTGAAGAGATCCGCTGCAGGCACGCCCTGAACCGCCCAAACGAGCTTCTGGTCTGACTCCGAGAGATCTCCCGCGAAATACTTCGTCCCCTCGGCGCGCAGCCAGATCCGTCCGTCCACCGCTTCGATTTGGCTGAAGACATCCGTCTTTGGAAACTTGTCCTGCAAGCTCTGCGATGTCTCGTCCTCGTCCGGTGCAAGCGCGGCGATGTATACCAGGCCGGCGACGCGATCGTCGATTCCCGCGGCGGTAATGACGGTTCCACCATACGAGTGCCCGACAAGAATTGCGGGACTGCTCACCTGCCCCAGCGCGCGGTGAACCGCCGCGACATCGCCCTGCAATGTGTCGAGGCTGTTCTGAGCAGCAACGACCTCGTACCCTGCGGCCTGCAGGGCCGGAATGACTTTGTTGAAGCACGAACCATCTGCCCAAAGGCCGTGCGCGAACACGATGCTTGGCTTGGTCTTCATTGCCACGATACACCTCTTCGATGAATGCCGATACCTCCGCGCCTCGCCCTAATGAATGTGCGTTGTGAGATTTGACCGCATTGGACTTTGGCCTGCGCTATTCTTGTGAACGAGTGGGTAGTCGCTGATGAGCACATCGACCAAGGGCACTCTATGTCGAACAAGCACGCGGCTGTTGTCCTCGGCGCCTCGGGATCGGTGGGTAACGCGCTGATCAAGGAACTGATTCTCAGTGGGTCCTTCAAACCCATCGTGACGCTGGTGCGTCGTTCGCAACCGGATCAGGTCGCAATGGCACGCAACGCGGGCGTCGAACTGCGCGAAACGCTCGTTCCCACAATGGATCCACCCGGTCTCGAAGCTGCGACCGCAGATGCGATTCGCTCGCTCGACAGCGACGTCGTCGGCTTGAGTGTGCTGGGCATCGGAGCGGGAACCGCGAAACTCACGATCGACGAGCATCGCGCAATCGACGTGAAGTTGAATGCTGCCTTTGCGCGAGCGTTGAAGGCTTCCGGGCGAGTGAAGCACTTCGCGTTTATGTCCGCCGCGGGCGCCGATCCCACAGCGGCAGCGACCGGATCGGGCGCTGCGGGGATGGCGCGCTATGCTCGCGTGAAGGGTGAGGCCGAAGAAGCGGTGAAAGCGGCTGGTCCGGCCGTTGTGAGCATCTTTCGCCCGGCGATGATCATCGGATCGCAACACACACCCTGGCTGCTCGGGAAAGTGCTTCCGTTGTTCTCGTTCGTGACGCCGGCGAACTACCGATCGATCACCGTCGAGCAGATCTCGAAGGCGATGATAGCGACGTCACTGAACACGCCGGCGAAATCGGACGTCTACCACTTCCCCGAAATGATCGCGCTGAATCGATCGTTGCGAGGGGTATAGACCTCGCTCGGCGCAATCGTCGATTCGACTATCTAGCCGCGAATGGACGCGGAATACTCCGCGTATCCAGCTTCGATAGCAGCGATGTTCTTGGTTCCGAATCGCCACACCCAGATCCCGAAGAGTATGCTCGGAATTCCGGCGATGGCCAACACCACCGTGACGGTGAGGAACGCGCCGATTCCGATGAGAAGCACGGCAAGCGTTTTGAGCTGCTTTGGCGGCGCAAGAAGCGTCTGCAGTTGCGCGTGCAGCACGTCCGGATCTCGCGCGTCCGCCATTCTGAACGTGCCAACGACGCTGCGCGCATCCACTCTGGTGAAGGGATTCGCTCCCCCCGCTGGCATCAGGCCCATGGTACTCCTCCGCGGTTAGTGTGAGTTCTCACTCACGCATTGCGCAGAGTCGGCGACCGAGCTGTCACTAAGAATTGTCTGCGGACGGGATCCCCGCGATCTCGGTCGCCGTTGGCCCTTAACGCAACCGTCGCCGAGTTCCCTTCTCCTGCGACGGCTCGGCCTGGGGCTGCGCCGCGAGATTTGGCTTGGGCAATGACGCCGCCTCGCGCCGCGCTAGCGCTAGCTGTCCGGTCGTATCTGGCAATGTTGGCGGCGCTGACTTCGCGTCGTCAAAGCGAAACACCGACGTGAAGTCTCCGAACGTCTCGCGCCGCCAGTCACTGATGTTTGGCTCCTTCACGCCGGTGATACGTTCGAGCAGCCGAAGCGACGATGTGTGGTCGAACAGTTGGCTCGACACCCATCCGCCCGCGGTCCAGGGCGACACGATGATCGTGGGAATGCGATAGCCGGCGCCGATCGGCAGGCCGCCGACGAATTCCTGCGGCGTGCCCTCGGGCGGCACCGGCGGAGCGACGTGATCGAACAGGCCGTCGTTCTCGTCGTACGTGAGAATGAACGCGGTCTTCGCCCACACCTCGGGGTTCGCGGCGATCGCGTCGATCTTGCTGGCCACAAACGCCGCACCGTCTGCGGGCATGTAGTTCGGATGTTCTGATTGCGCGGCCGTCGGCATGATCCACGACACCGTCGGCAGACGGTCATTCATCGCATCGCTTTCGAAGTCGCCTTCCGGCCCGCGCACGACGCCCTTGCGATACAGGGCCGATTTGGGCGGAGCCGTGCGAAACGCTTCGAAGTTTTCGAGCATGTTCGTGCCGTAGTTATCAGCTTGCTGATACACTTTCCAGCTCACACCGGCTTGCTCGAGTCGCTCGGGATACGTCGTCCAGTGAAAGTATCGATCGGGCGGAATCGTATTGCTCAACAGCGGACCACCGGCGAGGCTGTCTGGATCGATCGTACCCGTCATCCAGTACATGCGATTCGGCCACGTCGGTCCGAACACCGAGCAGTGCGACGCGTCGCAAATCGTGAACGCTTCGGCGAGCGCGAACTGAAAAGGAATGTCGGCGCGGGTGTAGTAGCCCATCACGTACGGGCCGTTCGGTCCATCCGCCTTACGGTGCGCCGGGAGCCATTGGTCCATCCGTCCGTTGTTCCACGCCTCGTGCTGCACCGACCACGCGTGGCTCGTCGATGGAATCTTCTGCGCGTTCGTCGTGCGTGTGTTGAGGTGGAACGGCAACATGTAGCCGTCCGGATGCTCTGCATCCGGCTGATGAAAGACCGAGCGACCATTCGCGAGTTTCAGCGCGTTGGGATCGTTGAATCCACGCACGCCGGCCATCGTGCCGAAGTAGTGATCGAACGATCGATTCTCCTGCATCAGCAGAACGATATGCTTGATATCGCTCAGTTGGCCCCCGCGTACCGGCTGCGCGAGCGCACGCCGAACGTTCGCGGGCATTAGTGAGGCGGCAAGTGACGCTGCGGCCGCGCGCGCAGATGCGCTCAGCAAGCGGCGGCGTGTGATCGGCTGATTCAGCGGGTGCTCTGGAGTGTTGGTCGACATGGCTACACGGTGCGCGTACGCCGTACGCCAGACAACCCACGAGCACGCAACGATTGTGTGACACGACGCCCCGTCTGGCGCAACGGTAGAGAGAATCGCGCCGCTTGACCATGGTCCAATGGTACGGCGTGAGTGCGTGTCTATCGTCAACGCGAACGAACCCACTTCGCGCGAGGACGAGCGATGCCCAACACCCGCCGGACGATCAAGGCGAGAAATAATCAGAGTCGTCCAGCGCCGAGCTTCGGCAATCCTGACTTGCCTCCCGAGGGCAAGCTGAACACCACCGACAATCCCGAGAGTCTTCGCAGCGACGGCCCGCACAACGAGGCGATTGAAAGTCAGTTCCCCTCGCAGATGGACCCGCCAGCCACTGACATCAGCACACAGCCGTTCTTCTGGTCATCGTTCAACATCTCGCCCAAGCGAATTCAAGATGGAGGTTGGGCGCGCGAGCTGACGTCGAAAGACTTCGCTATCTCCGATGAGATCGCCGGCGTCAACATGCATCTCGCGCCCGGCGGCATCCGCGAGTTGCACTGGCACCAGACCGCCGAATGGGCCATCGTCACGCGCGGAAAGTGTCGCATCACGACGATCGATGTTCGGGGACGACCCAGCGTCGAGGACGTCGAGGAGGGCGACCTCTGGTATTTTCCGGCCGGCCTGCCGCACTCGCTGCAGGGCCTCGGCCCCGACGGCACCGAGTTCGTGCTCGCGTTCGACGATGGCGAACAGTCCGAGAGCAATACGCTACTCGTGACCGACTGGATCGCGCACACGCCACCCGACGTCCTGGCCAAGAACTTCGGCGCGCCTCGCGAACTCTTCGACAACATTCCGCTCAACAACCTCTGGATCTTTCAGGGCGAGGAGCCGGGAGATCTCGCCGCCGACAGGACCGCGGCGGGCGTTCAACCGGGAACGGAGTCCGTCGTGTTTCGGCTTTCGCGCTCCAAACCGCATAAGGAGACTCGTAGCGGCCGCATTCAGTTCGCCGACAGCAGCAATTTCACGATCTCTAAAACCGTGGCGTCGGCCCTGATTACCATTGAGCCCGGCGGCATGCGAGAGATGCACTGGCACCCGAACGCCGACGAGTGGCAGTACTATCTCCGCGGCCAGGCCCGGATGACGGTCTTCAACACCGGACCGAAAGCGACTACCACCGACTTCCGCGCCGGCGATGTCGGCGTTGTGCGCAAGAACCTCGGCCACTACGTCGAGAACACCGGCAACGAGGTGCTTCAGTTCGTGGGCGTGTTTCGCGCGCCCAGATACGAAGAGATCTCTCTGGCCCAATGGTTAGGCCACGTTCCGCCTGAACTGGTCATGCAGCACTTGAACCTCTCCCGCGAAGATTTCGAGACGCTGCCGAAAGAGAGTCACGGCATCGTTCCAGCGTGAGGTCGGCGCACGCGTCAAGCACACCCGAACCATTCCGGAGCCGCTCGATGATCGAGAACGCTTCGCTGCTTCGCGGTTGGAAGGTCGCCGCGTTGTTGCTTGCTATTGTTTCCGCCCCGGTGCTCGCTGCCGCGCCAGTGAAATGCGTCGTGCTCGTTCACGGCGCATGGGTCGACGGCTCGGGTTGGAAGCCCGTCTACGACATCCTCGTCAAGGACGGCTACGACGTGACCATCGTGCAGATCCCGGAAACGTCATTTCAGGACGATGTCGCCGCGACCAAGCGCGTGCTCGATCTTCAGACCGCACCTTGCATCCTTGTGGGGCACAGCTACGGCGGCTCAGTGATCACGGAGGCGGGCGTACATCCGCGCGTCGTCGGCTTGGTGTACGTCGCGGCGGCGGCGCCGTCGGTCGGCCACTATGAAGTCGAAGACGAAGAAAAGATGCCGAGCGTGCTTGGCAAGACGAAAGGCGCTGTGGTCGTGACGCCTGACGGATTCACTTTTCTGAAGCCCGCAGAATTCCTCACGCTCTTTGCGCCTGATCTCCCGCCGGATCGTGCGGCGTTCGCGTCGCGTTCGCAGGTGATGGCATCGGCGAAGGTATTTCGCACTCCGCTCACAGTCGCCGCATGGACGACGAAGCCGAGTTGGGCGATTGTCGCTGGCGACGACAAGATCATCAATCCAGACGTCGAGAAGATGTGGTACGTCCGCGCCCGGAGTCACATGACCGTCGTGCCAGGCGTGGGCCACGATGTCTATGAAGCGCGACCGAAGGAGGTCGCGGCCGTCATCAAGGACGCGGCACAGCACGCGGTGCCGTAACCATCACTGCGCTCACTTTCGATCGACCAACGCGAGGCCGAGCAGTGCGGCGGTAGGCGGCACGAGTGTCCACGTCATCAGGCGCGGCGTCACCAATCCGCCAATGAGAGCGCCGACGAGAAACGATGTCCACATCCCCGCCAGCTCCGCGGCGCGATGCACGTGCGTGTCCGACGGTCCAGTGGCGTCGGCCAACGGTGTTCGACGCCAGGCCAGCGCAACGTGGCTGCCAAGCCTGGCAAGCGTGCCGGTTACGAACGCGAGATTTACCGACTGCGCGCCGATGCGCGTCGCGGTGGTATTGAGTATCCCCATCGCAAAGGCAATGGTCGCTATCTGAGTTAGGACCGTAACGCCCGTGATGCGCACGAGAAGCGTCGTCAGCAGCAGCAGCGCGGCGACCAGTGCCAGCACGATCGGCCGTCGCTGACGCTGCGTCGTCGTAACGAGAACCGTTCCGACGCTCGAGCCGATCACGAATCCGACAATCGCAACGAGAGAAGGAAACGCATCCGCGAAGTGAGCTTGCCCTAGGCTGCTGCCCGTGATCGTCGTGTTGCCGCTCATGAACGACAGGAATGTCTTGTAGGTCATGAGGCCGTACGCATCGATGTACCCGGCGATCATCGCCAACGACGCGGCAAGGCGCGCCGTCGCGCTCATGCGAACGCTCGACGAACGATCGATTGGCAGTGTTGCATTTTTTCGCCTTCAGGACGTCGGCTCCTTGGGGCGATCAGCGCATCTATCGTTCCCGACGCGCCTTGTCGAACCGTTCGTAGTGGTCGGTCGCAATGAAGTCGACGCCCGCCTCGATCGCGGCTCGCCATCGCAGTTTTACCGCGGCATCGCTTCCAAAGTCGTAGGACTTTGTGAGCCCGTCGCCATCGCCGTTCAGGAATCCGTCGAGCGTGTAGAAGCGAATCCACAGATGCTGCGCGTGCGCCCGCTTTACCAAGGCGTCGAGCCGCGCCCTGTCGGCCATGTCCCAATCTCCAGCGTTCGTCTGCCCTCCTGCTTCCACTACGCCCCACGGGAAGTTCACCCAGCGCGCGTAGTTGGACGCCGCGGGCGCAATGATCTGCTCGGCGGGCATGCGACTCAGGTTCACCGCGCGCTCATCCGCGTTCGCGCCCGGCGCCGGCGCCGACGGAATCGCACCGAAGGCGCGCAAGCGCTGTCCAACGGGAACGGCATCGTGAAAGCGTGCGCGTTGCGCTTCGCTCGATCCGGACAGAACGAGCAACGGCCCAACAGTGAGCGGCTCGGCCACGTCGGGCGTCGCTGTCCTGGTCGCAGTCGTCAACCACGGCTCGTATTTCCCGAGCAACGTGTACACCGCGTCGAGCAATGGTGCGTCGTTCTGCTTGAAGTCGAGGTTGAGCACGATCAGCGGCCACGTATCGCGCTTGTTCTCGGCAAGCGCGCGTTCCATGATCGGCCGAATCTTGTCGAAGAAATACGCTTCGAGCGTCGGTGCGCGGCCGAGTTCCGACTTGTCGTGCGCGACGCGGATCTCGAAACGATCGCTCCCGGGATTCTTCACCCAATAGAGGTCCTGCTCAATCGCGACGGGCACACCGGTCGACAGCGCGCGATCGATGCGATCGGTCCAACGATCATTTTGCGGATATGCGTTGTGCGCATCGAGCAGCACGCGCTGGCCTGGGCCGAAGCCCTGCTGTGCGAGCGTCGCGCTCGAGAGGATGCACGTTGCGACGGTGACGACGAGATTGGCGCGAAAGCTCATGCTCGGAGTGTCATTGGCGGTGAGAGTCTCATCGCACAAGATGATGTGAGCACCGACGCCACGCACCGCGCGTACAGTAACGGGTCAATCACAATCACTCATACCGCGCCGCATCGAGACAGACTACTTCGGCGATCGACTGAGCGCCCAAACGTCGTTTCGATAAATGAATCGCTGCGCTCCGTTCTCGGTTACGGAATACTTTCCGCCGGCCATGAAGAGCTTATCGCCAAACACCCACACGGCTGGCGCGCCGCGCGCTGACCAGGGTGCAGCCGCCTCATGCCACGTGCTTCCGTCGGCCGTCGTCAACATTGCCGGCGCGAACGTCGAGTTTCGATTCGCTGCAATCAGCCAGAGTTGATCGTCGAACACCACGGGTGATCCGCCCCACGCAGAACCCGACCGGTCCGGACTCTTGGTCCAACTAACGCCGTCAGTGGACGACCATACTTCGCGCTTCGAGTTCGGATTGATTTCGCGTTGGCCGTCGATGACGCCGCCGCCGATGATCCACATCTTGCCCTGAAACACCGCCGTCATGTCGACGTCGCGCGGACTCCACGCGGCGTGTTCGGCGACGCGCGTCCAATGCACTCCATCGGCAGAGTTCCAAACGTCGTTGTAGTAGTCGTGTCCATCGAAGCCGCCGAGCAGCCACATCTTGTCTCGATAGACGAACGCCCCATAGAACACTCTCGGCGGCAGGTTCGACTCCGCGGCCAGCACTTCCCATTGCTTGAAGTCGCGGGTGCGCGCAATCCGCGACGTGAGATGGAGATCGAGATAGTTCCCATGCATGGTGCCGAGCGCATAGACCGCGTCGTGGAACGCGACATACTTCTGGTATCCGGAATTCAGCCCCGACGCCGGAAGACTCGATTGCGTCCACACCTTTCCGTCGGAGGACGACCAGTGTCCGCGCGGATGAAACGCCCACATTTCGCCGCGTACGACGAAGACGGGAAAGTTGTAGGCACCGTCAAACGCGGCCGCATCGGTGACACGAGACCAGATGTACGGTGCGGCGTTGCGGGCACTCGCCGGCGATTGCCCGGCTACTTCCCGGACAAAAGTGACTATCAGCGCGGCGACAATGACGACGCGGTTTACACTCATTAGACAGAAACTGTCATGAACGACGTCCTGTCGCTATCCTCATCGTCAATGACCGCAGAGCCCATCCTCGAAACCAAACGTCTGATCCTTCGACCACCTACGGTGAGCGATTTCGATCGCTGGGCCGAGATGATGGCCGACCCAGACACCGCGCGCTTCATCGGCGGCGTCGCCCCCAAGCCAGTCGCGTGGCGAATGGTCACGCAGGTTCGCGGTGCGTGGGCACTCACCGGCATTTCGATGTTCT
Source organism: Leucogemmata humicola (assembly GCF_055379415.1). Classification (NCBI taxonomy): domain Bacteria; kingdom Pseudomonadati; phylum Gemmatimonadota; class Gemmatimonadia; order Gemmatimonadales; family Gemmatimonadaceae; genus Leucogemmata; species Leucogemmata humicola. The sequence continues at coordinate 2,486,874 of NZ_AP040875.1, read as the reverse complement.
CGGTGATCGAGAAGGCGCGCAACCTGTGGATCGGTCGTGTGGGTCCGTGGCAACCGTACGCGTGGCCTGGGCGCGAGGTCGGCTGGGCGCTTCACCCCGACGCAGCGGGCAAGGGATACGCACTCGAGGCCGCCGTCGCCGCCATGGACTTCGCGTTCGACTCACTCGGCTGGACCGCCGTCATCCACTGCATCAATCCGGAGAACGCGCGGTCGCAGGCGCTTGCACGGCGGCTTGGTTCAACGATTCAAGGCCAAGCGACGATGCCGCCGCCGCTCGATCATGAAACGGTCGATCTCTGGGGACAGAGTCGTGAGGACTGGGCTCGCAATCGGCCCGCATGAGGCGATCGAGGTATGGAGTGAATAGCAGCTGGCGCTCTTTCATCGCGCTCGCTTTTGTGCTCGCGTGTTCCAAGCGCGGGACGCTGCCGAACTCCATCGCCGCGAACGGTTGCAGCGACGCCAACGTCGTCGACGCACCGCAGATCACGGGACGTGCGCCGGCGTGCATTCGTCTGATCGCGCGAGACACTAGCACCGCGACCGGATTCGCCGAGCTTCATCGTGTGCCGTCGTCGCCGTTCACGGTGAGCGTGGACGAGAGTGGCCATCAGCTGTTCGCGCCCGTGATCACACTCAGCAACCTGCCCGAGCCGAACACACTCGGCCCGTACTCCACGTACGTCGCGTGGGCAGTGACGCCCGATCTAGCGCACGAAGTGAAGTTAGGCGCCGTAAAGAATGGCCGCACCGAGGTCGGTGTCGTCGCGCTCAATCAGTTCGTTCTCACCATCACGGCCGAGCGCTCACTCGATGTCACCCGACCCTCTGGTCCAGCGTTGCTCAACGGAACGTCGCCGAGTTGGGCGCTACAGCCGCATGACGCGCTACCCATCACGCCTGATACGGCGCACGGGGGAATGGTGATGAATGGCGACGTACATTCCGGCTCAGCGCGCTGGGTGATGCCGCCGATGCACCGACAAGTTCCGCAGATGGCACCCGGGCTCGAAGGCCTCATGCCGAGCGTCGCGCCATGGATGCCGACGACTGCCCCGACTGTCGCCGCCATGCGGCCGCGTGAGGTGATCACGCTCAAAGACGGCGATTCGATCTCGCTCGTCGCCGGGTTCGTGCGGCGAACGATCGCCGGCCACCCGGTGACGATGTACGGGTTCAACGGCCAGAGCCCCGGCCCGATGATTCGCGTCGATCAGCGTTCTCATATCGTCGTCAACTTCACGAACGCGCTCGACCAGCCGACGAGCATCCATTGGCACGGAGTACGGTTGGACAACCGCTACGACGGCACGCCGATGACGTTGCAATCCGCGGTGGCTCCGGGCGGCACGTTCCGCTACGTCATCAACTTCCCCGACGCCGGCATCTATTGGTACCATCCACACGTGCGCGAGGATAGCCAGCAGGACCTCGGCCTCTATGGCAATCTGTTCGTGCGATCGCCAGACGCTGGCTTCTTCGCGCCGGCGGACCGTGAGGAAGTGCTCATTCTCGACGACTTCCTGGTCGATGGCAAAGGCGCCCCCGTTCCCTACGGCGCCGACGCAGCAACGCACGCGTTGATGGGCCGGTTCGGCAACCTCTTTCTGGTGAACGGGTCGCCGGAATACGCGCTCAACGTCTCGCAGGGAGACGTCGTTCGCTTGTTTCTCACGAACGCATCGAGCACCCGCGTGTTCAACGTCTCGATTCCCGGCGCGCGCCTCAAGCTCGTCGGCGGCGACGATGGGCTCATCGCGCACGAAACATGGGTATCGAGCGTCGTGATTGCGCCGGCGGAGCGGTATATCGTCGACGTGCGGTTCGATTCGATCGGACGCGCGCCGCTGCTCAATCACGTGCAGGGCGTCGATCGCTATCGCGGCGCGTTTTTCGACGAGATCGACACGCTAGGCGTCGTCACCGTCAAGCCGAGGACTGCGCCTGCGGCGGCACCGGCGGCCGCGGCGTTCGAGCGTCTGCGCGAGAATACGACTGTGGCGCGCGACATCGAGCGGTATCGATCGCGCATCGCCGCGCCGCCCGATTACACGCTGCAACTGACGCTCGATACCGCGCAGACGCTTCCGTTCGAGCTGTGGCAGGTGCTGCGCAACGAGGTCTGGCCCGGAAGTCCCGTCGAGTGGACGGGTACGATGCCGATGATGGATTGGCTCGCGACATCACGCCAACTGCGTTGGGTGCTACGTGACTCCGCGACGCGTCGCGAGAACATGAAGGTCGGGTGGCGCTTTCACACGGGCGACCTCGTTCGCATTCGGCTGGTGAACGACGCGCGCATTCTACATCCGATGCAGCATCCGATTCACATTCACGGCCAGCGCTTCCTCGTCGTCGCCGTGGACGGCGACCCTATGCACAATCTCTTATGGAAGGATACCGCGCTGGTCCCGGCCGGGTCGACAGTCGATCTGCTGGTCGAGATGTCGAACCCCGGCACGTGGATGCTGCACTGTCATATCGCCGAGCACATGGAGAGCGGTATGCACATGATGTTCGACGTCGTGCCCTGACTACGCCAGGCTACCAGAGCCCGGCCTTACCCATGACCGACGCGATCAGCTTCGCCGGATCGTAGCCAACGCCCTGCTTGAACACGGTCTCGACGTTGTTGATGTCCGAGGCGCGGACAGATGGATCGCCGGCGATGACGACGAGGTCTGCCTGCTTTCCAGTGGCAATCGAGCCGACGAGCTTATCGCGATCCATGTAGACCGCGCCGTTCAGCGTCATGACTTTGAGTGCCTCGAGCGGCGTGAAACCGCCTTCGACCATGAGCTCGAACTGGCGATGGTTCGAGAAGCCGGCAATGACGCCGCCGCCAGCCGTAGGATCGGTACCCGCGACGAGCAGGCCGCCGGCGCGATAGAACATCAAGTCGCCCTGGATCACCTTTCCGAGCAGCGTGCCCTCGAGATTTCCGTTCGGGCCGGCCGCCTTCACACCCGGGCGTCCGTTGCCGCTGTTCATTCGCTGATAATTGTTCTCGAAATCCGCCTTGAGCGACGGCACGAGCACCTCGAGTCCCTTCGGCATCGGCCGTCCGGGCGTCAGCGTCTCAGGCGCGGGAAGCGTCGACGTGTACGAGACGTGCTTCGCCACCAGTTCTTTGATCAACGCCTGGACCGGCGCACTCGTCATGTCCATGTCGGCGACGCTGGCCCCACGCGGGCACTGATCGGGCACTCGGTTCGCCGCGAAATCGCTGATGGCGTAGAAGCTGTGCTCGATGTTGTCGATGCCCATCTCCGCGGCTTCGTGATGCGTCACGGAGCAGATGTGTCCCGTCAGCTTGAGCCCGCGCTTGTGCGCCGCCTTGATCGCCGCCGCCAACTCCGCGCGAGAGATGGTCGTATAGGCTTTGAACGACTTCGCCCCCGCATCCGCCCAATAGTTCACGAACTTCTCGGCGTCCTCCGGTCCTTGGAGCACGTGCGCCAACGCCTGCGGACCATTGCCGTCGAGGTACGGTGCGGTCGCGTCGATCCACGGGCCGGGCTTCTTTCCGGCTTCGATGTCGCTGCCAAGCCGGATTTCCGCGAAGCCGTTATTCGTGCCGGCGGTTCGCATCGTCGTCACGCCGCCGGCGAGGTAGAGTCGCGAGAACGATTCACCGGTGTACGCGCGCACCGGACCGACCGGATATAGCAAATGCTCATGTAGCCCGACGATGCCGGGAATGAGTGTCTTTCCAGTCAGATCGATAGTGAGAGCGCCGGCCGGAATCTGCACGGAGCCGTCGTTGCCGAGGGCAGCGATCTTGCCGTCGCGAATGATGAGCGTCTGACCGGCTCGTGCTGGTGCGCCTGTTCCGTCGATGACACGTGCGTGCGTCAGCGCAACGATCGCCGTATCGACCTTCACATACGGGCGAACGTTGGGACCGATCGTCGGACGTTGTGCGCCGACGCTGCCGGCGATGGCCAGCGCTCCGGCGAGAGGGCCAAGCGCGAATGTTCGAAGGCTACTCATGGCGACTGCTCCCGGACGACGAGGTGGTTGGAGCTCACAGCAGCTCTAGCGACGGGCGGTACGCGGCTCAATATATCCGCCATGAATCTACGACGCCTGATGGCACTCGCACTTCTCGTCCCATCTGCGGCGTCTCGCGGATCCTGCCAGCGTCCTTCTGCAGGCCTCGACGCATCGGCACTCCAACAGCTCCTTCGTGCCGCCGAAGCCGCGCACTCCGACGCTATCGTCGTCTGGAAGGACGGCCGCAAGGCCGGGGCTTGGTACTTCGGGAAAAAGCCAAAGCGCATCGAGGCGATGTCCGCCACGAAGTCCATCGTCAACCTCGCGATCGGCCGGCTCGTAACGACCGGCGCAATCCGGTCGATCGACGACCCGGTGTCGAAGTACTACCCCGAATGGAAGCAGGGAAAAAAGCAGGCGATCACGATCAGACAGTTACTCGACCATACCTCTGGAATGCAGAGCGATGGCGCCAACGAGGTAGAGGCGAGCCCTGACGTCGTGAAGCTCGCGCTCGCGGCCGAACTGACCGACGAACCGGGAACGCACTTCTATTACAACAACAAGGCGGTAAACCTCCTCGCGGGCATTATACAGAAAGCATCGGGCAAGAAGATGGATGCGCTCCTCCGCAGCGACGTCTTCGGCCCGCTCGGCATCACGGACTTTGTGTGGGTGCGAGACAGCGCCGGAAATCCCTACTCGTATGCGCGGCTCGAGATTCTCCCCGAGGATATGGCGAAGTTGGGACAGCTCGCGCTGAACCGAGGACGCTGGAACGGAAAGCAACTGATCGCGCCCGAGTGGTTCGACGCAATCATGCGTGGTTCGCCACGCGAACCTCGCGTCGGACTGCTCTGGTGGCTCATTCCGGAACACACCTCGTTCATCGTCGATGACGAGCGCATTCGCTCACTCGCCGCGGCGGGAGCCGATACGGCATTCATCCGCAGGGCCCCGACCGCGCGAGGACGGTACGAATCGGTCGAAGCGTATGAGGCTGCGCTGCGCACGGCGTTCGGCGAGAAGTACTGGGAGCCGATCGGCGAAGCCCGTACTCGCACGCAGATAACTCTGGAGCGTCGCGAGTACGGTCGTATGATCGGCTATGAAGCAAACGGTTCGTTCGGGCAGTACATCGTGATCTACCCCGATCAACACCTCGTCGCGGTGAGAATGGTCGAGGCGACAGACCATTTCATTGTTCCAGGCGACAGCTTCGAGAACTTCCGCGAACTCGTACGGGCGCTGGCGCCTCACTGAGCTTCGGCCAGCGCCGCGTACTCAGTCACATCGCGTGCGGAGGTCCTACATAAGGAAACTCCGTGAGCAGATCGCGATGGGTCCCCACGCCGTCCTCCTTTACTTTCCCGCCCGTGAGAAGCGGTAAGAAGTAGTCGACGACGTCATCAGTGAGCGCACGTCCGTTGCTAGGATACGCCACCGCACGCGCCGGCTCGTATGTCAGAACGTCTGGAAGGAGCGTCTCGGCCACGCGTCGTGCTTCGTCGGGCTTGTAGCCACCGGCGTGCTCCAACGAATGGGCGAACGCCGGAACGAACCGCGCGTCGTCGGCCGGTTCCGCTGCGAGGTAAGCATCTCTCTGGTCGCCCGGGAGAAAGACCGCGATCTGCGGTCGTCCGCCGCGGTCGGCCTGCACCAAACTCCCGCTCGTCCGGTCGAGTGTGCGAACCCAGAGCCCGACTTTTTTCGATCCCAAGTCCGTGTTGGGAACTTCGAGCGCGATGCTGCAGACGTTCTTGTTCGCGAAGTAGTCCTTCCCAGTGAACTGCAAGTTGTTGAGCGCGCCTTCGACGTCGAAGAAGAACGGATCGCTCCGCCAACCAGCGAAGAATCGGCAGCCCTTCCCCTCCGTCACGAGTGCCTGTGAGCCCGTTGAGACTGGTGCATTCTCGACGATGAGCGTTCCCTCCTCACCGGTCCCCGCTGCGTCCGCGCCCTCGACGCGTCGCAGCGTCGCCGTCTGTTTTCCGTCTTTGCCCGGCGAGAAGCGCACACGATACGCGATATTCGCGACTGCGTCCGCGTCCGTGTCGATCTTGAGTTCGTACAGTGCGTCGGGCGCGAACGCGTCGCCCGTGGTCGGTCCGGCCGGTTTCACACCAACCGACGGGTGCACGTTCATGATCAGGATCGACACTCGATCGTCACCCGGCTTCGGGAACGCGTACAAATCGGTGAAGTCCAAGCGGGCATCGCCATGCGGAAAGCCAAAGTCGGGGCCAGAGTAGTGGTGCGACACGATCGATTCTCCTTGCTCGCGGGGTTCGCAGTTGGCGCCGGTGTCGGCATACTCCACGCCATTCCACCGGCGACCAGCGCGCGCTGTATTCACGCGGCGAGCTCTACACGCACGTCCTCACGGACCGATGGCGTTCAGTTCCGCGCGGTCTCGCGACACGACATGGTAGGCCAGACTTCTCGGCTGACCGGCATCCACCCTGAATGACGACGGGCCCGGTGTGATTGCGCGAACATGGTGCAGTTCCGAGAGCGCGTCGGTGTGCCAGGCATGCGGGTCTTTCAAGGTGAGCGTGAAATCGTAGACACCACGCTTCGGCAGGGCTGGATCGAACGGCGGACTTACCGGAAGTCTGATGATGAATCCGACACGATAGTGCTCGTCATCGCCCGGATCATCCCAGAATGTCGCGGCGTGCGGCGTTTTGCCGAACACATTCCGTCGCGTGATACGGTCGACGCCCAAATCGTCCCACATGCCGCAGTCGATGTTGAACGCATTGCACATGGGCACCGTCGTCGGCTTTCCGACGATGCGCTTCCAGGTAATCGACCCGACGTTGAGATCCCCTAAATCGCTTTGTGGCGTTCGGCGAAGGCCAAGCTCCAACAGTCGATCTCTGGGCGACGGACTGGTGAGGACGGTGCCGAGTTCCTGAACGGCGTGCGCGCCGAACAGTTCGTAGACGTTAGGCGCTCCCATGATCGCGTCTCCTGTGCGTGCGTGGACGGCAACGCCCGAGCGGATTGCCGCAGGTGGCCGTTTGGTATTGGACGGACCGGCGTTGGGTTTTTGCCGCGCATCGTGAGGATTGCCGACGTGTCCTGGTTACAAATTCTCTAGCGTGCTATTTACACGTCGCCTTAGGCGGAGTACGCTAAGGCACGTTGGCGCCCCTGTGTGGATTTTCTCATTTTCTCAGGGTTGCAACCAACCGGCGTGTCTGCAACGTGGCGACACGATTCCTCCCTCGATGTAGCATCCTGCCGTCGTCCCTATCGCGAACCTGGCGTGTTCGCTACGGAGGTGCCCATGGCCGCCCGCTCAAAACGTGGTACGAAGACCGCCGCCAAAAAGTCCAAACGGGCTGCCACTGCAAAGCCCACTCGGTCGCGCGCGAGCAAGGCGCCCGGCGATGCGGAGCTTGCGCAACTCACCCGCAGGCTCGGGGCGTTGACCCTGGCGTACCTCGCGGCGGATTCTGCAACGCCCGAGTTACAGGCAGCTCTCGCCAAACTGAAGAAGTCCGTGGAAGCATGGCGCGAAAAAACGGGGAGAAACGACATTCGCGTGCGTACGCGGAGGCAACGGCAGATCGGGGGCGGCAACGGCGGGGGTTCATGCATGGACTGCAAATCGATCATGTTCAGCTTCGGGCAGATCTGCTTCCTCGCAGGTTGCGAGCCCGCCGGTCCGCCCACACCGCCACTCTCCATTGGCACGATTTGCATCTACCACTGCATTACCATCATTCCAACAATACTACTTCGAGATTTATAAACCCGCTGTCGATGTGGCAGTGAGGCGGCGGCGTTCGGCGCCGCAGACACACCAGCCCGATGACCGTCGAGGCTGCCGGCCGTGCTCACGGCCGCGGCCCAGGCGACGAGTCGTCGGCACGCCGGGGCCGATCAGCCGAACCGGCCAGCCTCCCGCCCCGGGCCCCCGGACGCAGTCCCCCGCCCTGCACGCCCCTTCTGCCTCGCGGCACAAAGCTCGATCGCCGCGACGAGAATCGGGGCTCCTTCTCTAGTGCGCGGGGCCGACACGGCGTTATTGTACCTCCAGTTCCCCTGGAGCCGATCCAACACACTCTCTCGTCGAGCAGACCGACTGAAGGAGGTCATCGTGACGACCAAACGAGTTGCCAGTACGCTCGTGCTCTCTATCGCATTGATCGGCGGCCCATCGCTCGCGCACGCCCAGGGTGCCTCCATGGCAGGCATGGACCACATGGACATGGGCCACGAGATCGTGATTCCGAAGGGCGCACTGTATACCAAAGCCGACGTCGAGTTCATGCAGGGCATGATCGCGCACCATGCGCAGGCGATCGTCATGTCCCGGATGGCCGAGTCGCACGGCGCCAATCCCCAGGTGCTGAAGCTCTCGAACAAGATCGATCAGTCGCAGGTGCCAGAAATTCGCATCATGCAGGGGTGGCTCCTGCGCTACAAGCAGTACGCCCCCGATACGTCGTCGTGGCGCAAGATGACGATGGCGGGCATGCTGACGCCCGCACAGCTCAAGGAGCTCGACGCCGCCAAGGGAGTCGCCTTCGACCGCGCGTACCTCCAAATGATGATCCAGCACCACGCCGGAGCGCTGAAAATGGTGGACGACCTTTTCAACGTGAAACAGGCCGGACAGGAAGTGGACGTGAACGTGTTCGCAAATGATGTCGTCACGGCGCAAACCACCGAGATCGGCATCATGCAGAAGTTGCTCACGCAGCTCCCGGCGAAGTAAACCCGCCGCGATTTTCCCGCCCTACACCACACACCGGAGTCCCCCCCGATGCGCAGTCCAAGCAGGCTGATCGGTCTAATCGCTCTCCTCGTTGCACCGGCCATCCTGCCGGCGCAGACCTACCCCAGCGCCGCGGATCCGCGGAGCAACCTCAAGCCGGGCCGGCTCGACGCCGGAGTCGCGGCGAAAAACATGCGCCTGGTCTCGTTCTCGCCGAAACCGGCGCAGTTCGACACCGTGCGCGGCCTGACCTTCATCAACTCCGACGTGGCTTTCGGCAACGGCCACTATGCCTACCAGGGCAACTTTGCCGGATTCACGATTTGGGACGTGAGCAACCCAGCGAAGCCGGTGCTCCAGTCGGTCGTGGAGTGCATCACGTCGCAGGGCGACCCGACGATCCTTGGCAACCTGCTGTTCGTCTCCGCTGAAGGCGCGGGCAACCGCAATGACTGCGGCAAGGGCGGCGTGCAGGATCCGAAGGACCACATGGCCGGCATCCGCATCTTCGACGTATCCAACCCGAAGGCGCCGAAGCTGATCAAGAACGTGCAGACCTGCAAAGGCTCGCACACGCACACCGTCATCCCGAGCCCGACGAACCCCAAGGTCGTCTACCTCTATGTGTCGGGACAGCAGGCTGCCCGTCCCGAGACGGAGCTTGCCGGTTGCAAGAACGGCGACGATCCGGCGGACGTCAGCAACTCGCTCTTCCAGCTCGACATCATCCGGGTTCCGCTCGACCATCCCGAGCAGGCAGCGGTGATCCCGGGCGCGCGAATCTTCACGGGCCTCGATGCAGCACCAGAGTGCAAGACCCTCTGCGCACCGGCGAGCGATCGCCGTCCGCCGCGTGGTGCACGTCCTGGCGACCCGGCTGCCGGAAGCGCTCCAGTCGCTGTCCCGGTCCACACGGGCCCGCGCAACTGTCACGACGTGACGGCGTACCCGGCCATGCACCTGCTCGCAGCAGCGTGCTCGAGCCACTCCATCATGGTCGACATCTCGAACCCCGAGAAGCCGGTCCGTCTGTCCGCCCTGACCGACACGAACAATTTCCAGGGCCGCCACACCGCTGGCTTCAGCAACGATGGCAAGAAGATCATCATGACGGATGAGTGGGGCGGCGGCACGGGTCCGATGTGTCAGGCCGGCAGCATCATGGAACTCGGCGGCAACACCATCATTTCGCTCAGCGCCGACGCCAAGAAGCAGACGCAGCGCTCGTACTTCAAGCTCCCCGCCGCGCAGTCCGCGGAAGAGAACTGCGTGTCGCACAACGGTGGTCTTATCCCGGTTCCAGGCCGCGACCTCTACGTGCAGGGCTGGTACCAGGGCGGCGTGGACATCATGGACTTCACGGATGCCAGCCATCCGACCGAAATCGGCTACTTCGATCGTGGTTCGATCGATCCGCCGCCGCCGGCCGATTCCGCTCGTGGCGTTGAGCTGCCGGGCGCAGTCGCACCAGGACGTGGCGCAGCACCAGCGAGAAGCCGCGGTACGATCGGCGGTTCGTGGGGCGCGTACTACTGGAACGGCCACATTTACTCGTCGGAACTCGACCGCGGCTTCGACATCTTCGAGCTGACGCCGAGCGCCCAGCTCACCGCGAATGAAATCGCCGCGGCCAAGTTGGTCACGATGAAGGAGTACAATCCGCAGAGCCAGCCGAAGCTCGTCTGGCCGGCGGCGTTCCCGGTGGTGCGCTCGTACGTCGATCAGCTCGTGCGCAACAACGGTCTCGCGGCCGCTCGCACGACTGCCATCAGCAGCGCGCTCGACGCCGCCGAGAAGCAGACCGGCGCAGCGCGTGGCGCGGCGCTGACCAAGTTGGCGGCAGAAGTCGACAAGGATGCGACCGGCGCCAAGGACTCGGCACGCGTGAAGACGCTGGCCTCTGAGATCCGTCGCTTGGCAGCGGTCTCGAAGTAACTGCAAGCAGCACGCAGACAGCACTACGCTGGAAAACGAAAGGCGCCCGGATCCCGGGCGCCTTTCGTTCGTTTACGCTGACCGTACTTCGACTACTTCGGCGCTTCGTCGCCGCTAGCGGTTCCCTTCGCGAGTCCAGAGAACGAGCACTCCGCAGTTCGCAGCATCACGAAGCTCCGTGGGCACAATCGCCGGTCGCGCATACAGCTCGATCCCCACGAGCTGCTCGGCGAAGACCTTGTCGAGGTCCAGCGGACTCGCACCCGGGTACGGATAGAGTCGAAGGCCGTCGCGAACCACCGCAGCGTAGCAAGGCGCTGCCCCACTCGCCGGCGCCCGCAACGCAAGTTGGGACTCGCCGTGCGGTCCCGATGCCATAAACGCACCCGCATCCGTCTTGAGGAAATTGGCGAGCGGACGACCAGAGGCCGCGTCGAGCTGCGCGCGCGTGAAGAACTTGCCCTGCCCTTTGGTTCGGCGAGCGTCGAATCCGGCGAACGTCAAGTTCGTCGCTTTTCCCTTCGCCTTCGCCGTGTCCGCCGCCATGACGGGGAGAAGCTCGAGCTGGATGGGCTGCTTGATCGACGGGCCAGTCATGAAGTTGTCGAAATACGCCTGATAGCCGCGAGCCACCACTTCGATGATGTGCCCACCATCCTCGAGGTCGGGAATGCGCACAATGCCGGCGGCATCGGTGTTTCCAGCTTCGATTGTATGATCGATTGTCACGACCGCGCCGCGGATGGACACGGTATCACCCGCACGGTGCAGGCGGATCACCACTTCGTGGGAGTCCTGTGCTCCGGCAACGGAGGCTGACAGCATAGCGGCGCCGACAGACGCCAAGCAAAGAAGTCGCGCGATTCGCATGAAGATCGGTTCCAGTCGTGTGTTGGGATGAAGTCTGAACGATAACACGGGGAACGGCTGGCTCGCTGCTCCCCCGCGGGCCATGCTCACGCCGCACGGGCAGGCGAACCCATTGCCTCGCGCTTTCGATAGACCTGGACACCGAGAAGAAAAACGAGCCCGAACACCGCATTGGCGGTGGCATCCACGGCGAGCATGCCGCGGACCCCATAATGTGCGTGTCCGAGCCCGTCGAACCGAAGCATGTACACGATGGGGACGTTCACCGCGGCCATGAACAGTGTGAATTGTGTCCCACTCGACGCGCTGCCCGGGCCAAGCAGTTCGAAGGCGAGCGACATGAACGCCGCGTACGAGAAACCCGTGGCGAGAGCATACGCAGCCGCGCCGGCAATGAAATTGACCGGTTTTAGGGGCGCAATCATCGTCAGCGCCGCCGCCGCGGCGGCCGTCAGGCCGGCAATCGGATACACTCGCCAGCGGTCGAAGCGGTCGCAAACGACCCCACCCAGCAGCGCGCCGACCGGTGTCAACAACCCCGCTAGTGCGATCACCCAGATCACGAGCGTCGACGCGGCGTGGAAGTCGACCGCCACGGCGGTGAAAAGATTCATTAGCGCGCCGGCGCCGATGGGACTCAGAAAAAACGCGAGTCCCAGCCACACGTCTCGACGTTTGAGCATCGTCCGCATTTCGCGAAGCATCCGAGTGACGTGCTCGCGAAGAGGTTCCCTCGAGGTCACCGGTTCGTTGATCGTCAGCACCGCGAATGCGGGCGCGATGATCAGCAGGCCCGCAACGAGCCCCACTACCGCAGTCGAGACGCGATCACTCAACCACACTGCGAGCCCACCCGTGAGAATGCCGCCGCCAAGAATACCGGCTTGAGACCAGCCGCCGGTGCGGCCACGCACTTCGTTCGGCACGACCGCCGCGACCAGGCCACCAACGGCGCTCGACACAGGCTGACTGAACACGGACGCGATGACGAGCAGCACCATGAGAGATCGCTCATTAACCGACACGTCCCGTGTCAGCGCGAGCGCGACACAGACGCCACTCGCGATACTCAAGAACAGCGCCCACGTCCGGCGCCGGTACCTCACGTCCACGACAGGCGCCCAGAGGAAATACCAAACGCTCGGCAACGCCACGATGGCGCCAATCGATGCGATCCGGTCAACGGATAGGCCGTGCTGGCGCAGCAGATACGGAAGCGCCACGGCGATCAATCCATTGAACGCGCCATAGGGCATTGCCGCGAGTCCAAAGAGCCACGGCTTGGGAGAAAGCGTGGGACGCGATCCTTTGGGAGTTGCGGGTATAGTCGCCGGCTCTATCGGCGAATCCACGTCTGTGATCGGCCGAGGAGTGAGATGCCGATGTAGCCGCGAACGATCAGCTTCGCTCCTCCATCGCTCAGCTTCATTTTCGCTCGATAGGTTTTGCCGTTCTCCGGATCGAGGATCTCGCCGCCGCTCCACTCGTCGCCGTCGGCGCGCATGTAGCGCAGAATTTCCATTCCGATGATTCGCTGTCCCTTCCGCTCATCGGAGCATTTTCCGCAGACGCTGTCTTCGTGCGTTGCCGGTACGAGCAACTCGCGGACGATGCCGAAGAACCGTCCGTCGACTTCGCGAATCTCGACCGTTGCCGTCGGCCGGCCGTCGGAATCGCTGATGGTCTTCCACGATCCGACCGGCGTGGCTTGCGCCCGAACGCTTACCGCCGAGAAGAGCAGCAGCGCACCAACGAGCAGAGGAACGGATCCGCGTGAAAGCTTCGCGTAAGGTGGCACTAAGAGACCTTTGCATGACTCGGGCACGCGGCAGGCGCGCACGAGTATATGATACCATCGAGCCATCAAATATTTACCCGCTCGCGATTTAGAGATCATGGATACTCTACTCACCATCAAGGAACTTGCCGCCAAACAATTCGGCGGTGAGGTCGGCGACATCGACGAGAACGCTCCCGTCGACAAGCTCGGAATCGACTCACTGGGTTTTCTCGAGTTTCTGTTCGAACTCGAGGACGCGTTCGGCCTTTCGATTCCGCAAGAAGCAGTGGCGACCGTCCGCACGCTCGGAGAACTTGCAGTAGCGATCGACGGAGTGATTGCCAGCAAGGCTGTCGCTCAAGGCTGATTGGCAGACTGTGTCGCGCGTCGTCGTAACAGGTATGGGCGTTGTGAGCCCCGTGGGACAAGCCGTGGACGAGCTCTTCGACAATCTCGTCCACGAGCGGTCGGGCATTCGCCCGATATCGCCGAGCCTGTACACCGGACCGAGCGCACTTGTCGCCGGACAGGTCGACTTCAACGCAACAGCGTACTGGCCCGCGCATCAAGCATCGCAGTTTGATCGTGCAGCGCAGTTCGCGCTTATTGCGGTGCGACAGGCAGTCACCGATGCGCGACTCGAACTCGATGACGACGATGCGCAGCGAGCTGGCGTGTACTGGGGCACGGGCCTCGGCGGCGCAACCTCGATCGAGGAATCGTATCGCCAGCTCTACGGCGGCAATGGGCGAGTGCGGCCAACGAGTGTCGTGCTCGGAATGAGCAATGGCGCCGCCGGACAGATCTCCATCGCCAATGGCTTGCGCGGCCCGGTGCTGAACGTGTCGACCGCGTGTTCGTCGTCGGCGTCGGCGATCGGCGAAGCATATCGAATGATTAAGCACGGCTACGCCGACGTGATCATCGCCGGTGGCTCCGAAGCGCTGGTCACCAATGGGAACCTTCGCGCGTGGGACGCGATGCAGGCCCTCGCACACGCCGACGCGACCGACCCATCGCGGAGCTGCAAGCCATTCTCGGCGAATCGCGCGGGCATTGTGCTGGGCGAGGGCGCAGCGGCGCTCGTGCTCGAGCGCGCCGATCGCGCAGTTGCCCGCGGCGCGCACATATACGCCGAGGTCGTTGGCTATGGAAACACGGCTGACGCCAACCATATCTCCAAACCGCACGCCGACGGACAAGCGCGTGCCATGCGCTCCGCTCTCGCCGACGCAGGCCTCGCCGCGTCGGCCATCGGGTACTTGAATGCGCACGGCACTGCGACGGCCGTTGGCGATCCGACGGAGACGTGCGCGATCAAACAGGTCTTCGGCGATCGCGCGCCAGGGTTGGCCGTCTCATCCACGAAGGCCTTGCACGGTCATCTCATGGGAGCGACTGGCGCAGTCGAGATGCTAGCCGCCATCGTGGCGCTGGAGCAAAACACCGTGCCGCCGACTGCACACCTCGAGGTCCGTGACCCAGCGTGCGATCTCGACTACGTGTCTGACGGCGCGCGTCGTGTCGCCCTGTATGCCGTCATGTCCAACTCGTTCGGATTCGGGGGCATGAACGCGGTGCTCATCGCGCGGCGCTACGATCATTAGGACATTCACATAATGCATGACTTGAAGGAGGTTGGCGCTTGGTTGGCGTCACGCGGCACACATCGCGATGACCTCACGCCAACCACGCTGCCTGATCCGACGTTCGAGAGCGACGGACGCACGCTCGTTTCGTTCAGCACGAACAACTACCTCGCGCTGGCCACGAGCAGCCGGATGAAGGCGAGTGCGCGTGAAGCGCTCGATCGCTACGGTGTCGGCAATTGTGAGTCGCGACTCCTCGGTGGCAATCTCGAGCTCTACGATCGGCTCGAAGCACGCCTTGCCGCCGTAAAGCGCAAGGAGGCGGCGCTCGTCTTCGCGACTGGGTACCTCACCAACCTGAGCGTGTTGCCGACGCTGGTGAAGACGGCGAACCTCGCCCGCGCGTTCGGCTATTCACCAACAACCAATCGGAAGCACGCCTTCTTCACCGACGAGTTCAATCACCTGAGCATTCGCGAAGGGATCAGGGCGTCGGGCGCGCCGTCGTTCGCGTTCAAGCACCTCGACATGAACGACCTCGAGGACAAGCTCCGCGGCTCGCCGGCACAGATCAAGATCATCGTCACGGACGGCGTGTTCAGCCAACACGGCGACATCGTTCCCCTCCCCGACATGATGACGCTCGCGGAGCGATATGATGCCATGGTCTACATCGACGACGCGCACGGTACTGGCATACTCGGCGCCACCGGAGCCGGCACCACTGAGCATTTTGGCATCGAGAGTCCCCGCATCATTCATATGGGAACGCTCAGCAAGGCCTATGGATGCATCGGCGGGTTTGTCGCGACGGAAGCGTACATCGCTCAGATCCTACGGTTTGGCTGCTCCGCGTTTGGCTTTACCTCGACGCTGCCTCCCGACCAGGCGGCGGCAGTTCTGGAAGCGATCGACATGGTCGTCGACGAGCCGGAACGACGTACACGACTGTGGGAAAACCAGCGCTACTTCGTATCGCGTCTCGCAGCGCGAGGACTCGTGCCGCTGACGACCGCCACGCCGATCGTGCCGGTGCACGTGGGCGACGAAGACGAGTGCGTGCGCATTGCCGGTGGTCTTCGCGCAGCAGGGTTTCACGTCGATGCCATCGTGTTCCCGGCGATCGCACTTGGCCAGAGTCGCCTCCGATTCATGCTCAACGCGCACCACACCCTTGAGCACATCGACGGCGTCGTCGACGCGCTAGCTCGGACGCTGCCGGCATGAGCCCAACGATGTGAGAATCCTCGTCACGGGCGGCAACGGATTCATGGGATCTGCGACGGTTCTGCGCCTCGTTGCGCACGGCCACCACGTCGTTTGCCTCCTCCGTGAAACCAGCAACACCGATCGCATCGCCGATCTTCCCTTCGAGCGCGCACTCGGCGACGTGCGCGACTTCGCGAGCGTACAGTCCGCCATGAGCGGCTGTGAGTGCGTCGTGCATCTCGCCGCTCCGGGCGAATGGGGAGATTCGGGTTCGGCCTTGTTGGCCGACGTCATCGAAGGCGGTACCGAGAACGTTCTCCGCGCCGCGGCGATGCACTCTGCTCGTGTGATCTACGTATCCAGCACGGCCGCGATCAATGCGTCGGATACGCCGCACGTCTTTGATGAGGACGCGGAATTCACTGTGCGCGATCCTGCACTGATGTACGCGCACGCCAAGCATCGCGCCGAGACGCTGGTACTCGAGGCGCATGGTCGCGGCGCGCATGCCGTGATCGTGAATCCGGCCGAGGTGTATGGTCCCGGCGACACCACGCTCGTCACAGCCGGCAATCTGATCGACTTCGCCCGATCGACCCCGGTGCTCGTCTGTGACGGGGGTACGGCGGTCGTGCACGTCGACGACGTCGCGGCGGGGATACTGGCCGCCCTCGAGCGCGGCCGTTCTGGCCAGCGCTACATACTCGCCGGCGACAATCTCACGATTCGCGAGCTCGCCGAACTTGTCATCGAAATCACGAAACGTCGCGTCCCAACCGTCCGCGTGCCGACGGCTGTTGTACGCGCGGTGGCGAGGCTGGCGATACGGCTGTCCGTTCCCGTTCCGTTCAACCCGCATGTAGTTCCGTTCGCCACTCGATACTGGTTTGTCAGCAACGCCAAGGCACGCCGCGAGCTCGGCGTGACCTTTCGCGGAGCTCGCGAGACCGTTAGATCGACGGTTGAGTGGTTGAGAGCGACACGCCGGCTATAACGCGAGCGGACATCTTCCAAAACGTGCGGATGCAAGACAGCCGTTCCGAATACGCGTCGCGAATGCATCGCGTGCTCGAGCACATCGATCGGCATCTCGACGAGCCGCTCGAGCTCGACGGCCTCGCGACTGTCGCGCACTTCTCCGCGTTCCATTTTCACCGGCTGTTCTCCGCCTGGATGGGCGAGACCCTCGGCGAGTATCTGCGGCGCCGCCGCCTCGAGATTGCGGCGATGCGCCTCGTGACCCAGCCGAGCACGCAGGTGCTGTCCGTGGCGCTCTCCGTCGGCTTCGGTTCTGCCGAGGCGTTCGCCCGGGCGTTCAAGACGCGTTTTGGAAGCAGTCCTAGCGCATGGCGCGCGCAAGAACGCACGCAGCGCAAGCTCGATCAGGTGAATAGCAATCTCGATCAAGAAACGATCGACAATCGATCCTATCGTGAAGCCTCACGCACTTCTGCAACGGAGGCTTTCATGAAAGTCACATTGATCGATCGCCAGCCCACCACAGTCGCATATCTCCGCCACATCGGCCCATACGGCGAGAACATCGGCGCATTCTGGCAGGACACCGTCGCGCCGTGGATGTTGACCAACGGCCTGATGGGACGGCCGCGCTACGGCATCAGCCACGACGATCCCGGGATCACCGCGCCGGACAAGTGCCGGTACGACGCGTGCGTCGACGTCGCTTCGGATTTTGCGGGCACTGGGCCGTTCCACATCAGCGTGATTCCTGGCGGGAAATACGCGTCGATGCGATTCAAAGGCACGACCGCGGATTTTGTCGCCGCGTGGAGCGCGCTGTTGCGCGACTGGCTCCCGGGAAGCGGCATGCAGCTCGATGCGCGCCCGATGTTCGAGTACTACGCCGTGGACTCCACGTACGATCCGGCAACGGGCGTACTGGGCTGCGAGCTGTGCATTCCGGTCACTCCGCTCTAACGACTGGTCCGTATCCTGTCGGCGTCGGCAGCCGTACTAGCAGAGCCCACGCGAACGAACATCGACAGGAGCTTGCGCGAGCAGGCGATAGAACGGAGGAGAAAGATCAGTGCCGACCACACGAACCACACGCGTACTCGCGCTCTGTCTGTTGGCGTTGCTGACAGCCGGAGCGCAAGGTCAGCAACCCGCTAAGCAAGCCAGCGCGATCGAACAGCTGCCGCGCGATCTGGAGATTCAGCTCGCGCTCAGCTCTTTGCCGGCGCATCTGAGGGACCAAGCGACTGTTTACGTGCTCAATCCTGCGAAAGGATTCGAAGTCGCCCGCTCGGGTACGAACGGCTTTCACGCGCTCGTCGCGCGCACCGGTGACGATGCGATGAGAGGGTCGTGGCCGCTGACACAATATCCCGACAACATTCTCTACCCTATTTCATGGGACCAAGCCGGCGCTAAGGCGCAGCTCCGCGTCTTCCTGGACATCGCGGAGATGCAAGCGAAAGGAGTGGCTCCTCAAGAAGCAAAGCGGATCGTACAGCACCGATTCAAAACGAACACGTATCGAGCGCCGGAACGCGCTGGTGTCTCGTACATGTTGTCTCCGATTCTCCGCACATACCTGAATCCCGAGTTGGACGCTGCTGTGGCCACGAGCAACATTCCTCACGTCATGCATTACGCGCCGAATGTGTCCAATGAAAACGTCGGAGGGGCAATCCCTACGCCCGACGCATTGCGCTACTACAGTCAGCACGGTCGCTGGGAAGCCAGTCCATCGCCCTTCGTGATCATGCCCGGCCCACACGCGTACCACATTCAGTTTCTCGGCGTGACCGAAACCGCGGCACTCACGACGGAATACGAAGAGATGCTCGGCAGGCTGTGCAAGATCAAAGAGACATGGTGTTTGCCCAAATAGCCGGTAGCGGGCTCTCTCAATGACGATAGACAACGACCAGAATCTGCGGATGCACGGTGCTGCTGACGCACGTTATCTCGCGTTCCTGGCGACCATCTCCGCGCTTCGACCGAGTCTGCACCGGTACTGCGCCCGCATGACGGGTTCGGCAATGGATGGCGAGGACGTGGTGCAGGAGGCGCTGTTCGAAGCCTACCGAAAACTGGACAAGTTCGACGAGAGCCGTCCGCTCAAGCCGTGGCTGTTCCGTATCGCGCACAATCGCTGCATCGACTTCCTGCGAAGCAGAGGCGTTCGGGACGAAGCGTCGATGGCTGCGGCTCTGCCGGATGTCGCCTCGCCAGCCGAACTCCCGGTGGTTGGCGTCAGCAAAGCGATTGAGCACCTCGTCGGCATTCTGCCTCCAAGAGAACGCGCATCGATTCTCTTGAAGGATGTGTTGGACTACTCGCTCGAGGAGATTGCGGACCTCACGGGTTCGACCGTTGGCGCCGTCAAGGCAGCGCTCAGCCGCGCCCGAACCAAGCTTGCGACGGCTTCTCCACCGGCGCAGTCGACTCGTACCGCGAGCCCAGAGTTGAAACAGGTCATGCAACTCTACGTCGATCGGTTCAACCGCCGTGATTGGAATGGCGTGCGGGATCTCGTCAGCGCCGACGCACGACTCAATGTGCTCGACCGATTTGCTGGGAAGCTGTCGGACGCGTCGTACTTTCCGAACTACGAGCGATGGCCGTGGCCGTGGAACCTTGCCCTGGGCGAATTGGACGGTGAATCGGTAGTTCTGATTCTCAAAAGTCAGGCAGATGCGTGGATTCCCTACTCAACGGTCCGTCTTGATGTCATCAGTCACCGCATCGAACGCATCGTGGATTACATCCACTGTCCGTGGGTGATCGACGTCGGCACCGCAGCGATCGATGCGAGGAACGATCACACGGTACCCGGCACGGCTAGCTCGCAGGGATGATTCGCCGATCCACGCTCTAGCTGCAACGTGGCGTGTACGATGCCGTAGCGCGAACGAAGCTGGTGACAGGCCGCGTGAATGAGAGCGTCGTCGTTTTCACCACCCGGCCGCACAAGATGGGCGGTCAGCGCAACCTCGGTGGTGCTCATCGCCCAGATGTGCAGATCGTGCACCTCGACGACGCCGTCGAGGTTGCGGAGCATCCGCTCCACCGCGACGTGATCGACACCTGGCGGGACAGCGTCAAGTGCGAGATTTAGAGAATCCTTAGCGAGCCCCCAGCTCGCCCAGAGGATGAGCCCGACGAGGAGGAGACTGACAGCAGGATCGAGCCACAGCCAACCCGTGACTCCGATCAGCAGTCCCGCTACGACGACTCCGGCCGACGCGGCCGCGTCCCCCATCATGTGCAAGAAGGCGCCGCGCAGATTGATGTCATGTTCCCGGCCGCGCATGAAGCCGAGCGCCGTTCCGACGTTGATCACGATGCCGATCGCGGCGACCAGCATCACGGTGCCGCTCGCAACAGGTTCCGGGTGTCGCAGTCGCGTGATCGCCTCCATCGTGATGGCGCCGACAGCGATGAGCAGAAATCCAGCATTCGCGATCGCCGCCAGAATCGAAAACCGTCGCAGACCGTAGGTGCGCCGAGGGGTTGGGCCGCGCCGCGCCAAGACACTTCCCGCCCACGCGAGGACCAGACCGAGTACGTCGCCGAGATTGTGGCCGGCGTCCGCGGTCAGTGCGAGCGAGTGAGCCCGCACGCCGTACACCACTTCGGCGACCACGAACGCGACGTTGAGGGCTACTCCGATCGCGAACGCTCGGTCGAAGCTGGACGGCACATGATGATGGTGGTGCGCATGCCCGGGTCCGTGCGAATGACCGTGTGAATGCGAATGCGCGTGATCGTGGTCGTGCGCGTGAGAGTGAGCGTGCGAGTGCGTCATCGTTGATTGGAAAAAGGCTGGTGCCGCACCGGCTCTGCCGTGAAAGGACGCAGGAGTCTATACTATAGGGGAGTATAGTTAGAGCATCCCGCGACTTCCACCCTGCCCCGCCATGCCACACACCGTTCGCGATCAGACGAAGCTGATGAACCGCGTGAAGCGGATCAAAGGCCAGCTCAACGGGATCGAGAAATCACTCGAGCGTGAAGGCGACTGTGGAGCCGTCCTTCAGCAACTCGCTGCCTGTCGCGGCGCACTCAATGGATTGATGGCCGAGATTCTCGAGGATCACGTGCGCTATCACGTCATCGATCCAGACACCGCGCCCGATTCCGAGCAGGCCGAAGCCGCCGAACAACTCATCGATTTGATGCGCGCGTACCTGCGCTGAGCAGCTTCGGACCTACCTCCAGCCCGGATGCTTGCGCACGCGTATTTCGAGGATTATAGATAATCTATGACTGACAAATCGTCGCCTCCGACGCCTGCCGCTGACATCGACCAGTCTCTCTCGGGTCGCATCGCACAGGCGCTGGCCGATCGGATCATGATGGGCCAGCTCGCGCCGGGTTCGCGTTTGATGCAGGACCATCTCGCCACCGAGTTCGGGGCCAGCCACGTGCCCGTTCGCGAAGCGTTCCGGAAGCTCGAAGCTCAGGGTCTCGTCGTCAGCAAACCGCGCTGCGGCGTAAGCGTGTCGCTGCTCGATCCCGGAATGGTCCTCGAAGTCACAGAGATGCGCGCCGCCCTCGAGAGCCTCGCGCTTCACCACTCCCTGCCCCATCTGACCGCTGGGGACCTGGATGCTGCGCGCAGCGCACTCGTCGCAGGCGAGGCCAGCGACCAGATCGCGGATTGGGAAGCGGCGAATCGGCGCTTTCATCTCGCGCTCACCGTCCCCTGCGGAATGCCGCGTCTCATCGCGTCGATCAGCGATCTGCATCGGAGCGACGCGCGCTTTCTGTTCGCGACGTGGCAACAGCTCGACTGGCAGCCACGCTCAGATACCGAACACTGGGGAATTCTCGACGCCGTTACACGCCGCAACGGAGCAGAGGCGCGCGCGTTGTTGGAGGCTCATATCCGCGCGGCCGGCGCCGCGTTGGTCGAGCGCCTCCGCAGTAGCGCTAACGCTGTCGACGCGGCCTGAGCGCTCCGCCGCTCAGCATCCCCTCACGCACCATCCCCGCCTGGAGATTGTCCGATGATCGAGGATCTGCTCTCCGACTTACGGTACGCGGTTCGCGTGCTGCTGCGCTCTCCAGGGTTCTCGTTCATCGCCATCGCCACCATGGCGCTGGGCATCGGAGCGACCGCCGCGATCTATAGCGTGATCGACGCCACGCTGTTGCACCCTTTGCCGTATCCACACCCCACCGAACTCGTTCACATCGAGGCCGACCTTCCTGGCGCGGGCGCACAGGACGTCGGCATCTCGGTCCCTGAGTGGAGGGACCTCGAGAGTTCTGGCATATTCGAATCCATATCGATTGCCGGCCACGGCGCAAACGTCAATCTCGTTGGCGGGGTGAAACCGGAGCGTCTCAGCTTCAAGGCTGTCACGCCGAATTACTTCGCGATCCTCGGGGTCGACGCGCAGCTGGGTCACACCTTCGATCCGCGCGATGCCACGCCCGGCTACAACCTGCAGGCCGTGATCAGCGACGGACTATGGAGGAGAGAGTTCGGAGCCGACCCGCACATCGTCGGCAAAGTTCTCAATCTCGACAACGACCCGTATCAGGTCATCGGCGTGATGCCGCGCGGCTTTCGCGACCAGGGCTCGACCAGCGACGAACAAGGTGTGGAGCTGTGGATGGGCGCGGGCTATTCCGGCCTGCCGTTCCCACGTCCGGAGCGCGGTGTTCGGCTGCGGCGAGCCGTCACCGCGCGCTTGAAGCCTGGGATCTCGGTTGCCACCGCGCGGGTGCGCCTCGAGGCATTGGTTGCATCACTGAAGAAGCAGTATCCGGCTAATTACCCGACGCAGACTGCGTGGACCGTACGTCTGATTCCGCTCAGCGATAGCGTCGTCGCCGGCGTTCGCCAATCACTCGTTCTGCTGTTCGGTGCCGTCGGATTGGTTCTTCTGATCAGTTGCGTAAACGTCGCCAATCTCCTGCTCGCGCGGGCCAGCGCGCGCGGTCGGGAGATCACAGTGCGCTTGGCGCTTGGAGCGCCGAGGACGCGTCTCATGCGCCAACTTCTGACCGAGATTCTGCTACTCTACCTGATTGGCGGCCTCGCTGGGTTTGCGATTCTCTTCTCCGCCCAGCACTTCCTGCTGCGACTTGTGCCTGACAGTCTCCCACACCTCAACGATATCGCGGTGGGATGGGGCGCACTCGGGTTTGCGGTGGCTCTCTCCGTCGCAGTCGGAACGATCTTCGGCCTTGGTCCCGCATGGCTCATGAGCCGATCTGATTTGATTGGCACGCTTCGCCAGGATTCACGCGGTTCAAAGGGTTCCAAGGAACGCTCACGCGCGCGCCAGATTCTCGTCATTAGTGAATTGGCATTGTCGCTGGTGCTCATGATCGCTGCGAGCCTTCTGCTGCGCAGCTTCTGGGACTTGTACAAGGTTCCGCCGGGTTTCAATCCCGACCGTGTGATGGCGATTCGAAGCTGGCTCCCGGGGCCGAACGATCCTGCGGCCGATATCTATCGGACCGCCACGCAGGAATCGGTATTGCTTCGCGAGATTCTTCGGCGCAGCCGAAGTCTCCCGGGCGTCGAAGAAGCAGCCATCGGCGACGCGGCAGCCCTGCCCCTCGGCCACAGCCGCGGCGACGTCAAGCCGATGGCTATGGTTCGCGAAGGTCTGGGGACGAAGGAGAACGAAGCACCCGTGATCGGCGGCTCCGTCGTTTCACCAGAATACTTCCACCTGTTAGGAATGCCGCTGTTGAGTGGACGCGTGGTCAGCGATCAGGACCTCGAGTCGACGCCCCAGGTTGCGGTGATCAATCAGGCTGCGGCGCGCGCCTACTGGCCGGGCGAGAATCCGGTTGGCAAACGCGTCCGTCTCAGCTCGGCGAGCGATGGGAACACGCGCGGGTCGGTCAATTCTGATTGGACGACGATCGTCGGCGTAGTTGGCGATGCCCGCACGGAGTCGTTGGTGAACGCCGTCACTCCGCAGATTTTCCGCAGCGTGTACCAGCATCCTTTCAAGGGTGTCACCATCCTTCTTCGTGGACACCTCGATCCGCGCGCCATTCCCGCACAGGTTCGCGAGCAAGTTGGGTTGGTGGATCCGACGTTGCCGGTGTTCCAGGTACAGACGCTGGACGATGTTGTCGCCGACTCACTTTCGATCCGGCGATTCTCGATGGAGATGGTGGCGTTCTTTGCAGCCACTGCGTTGCTCCTTGCCGGACTTGGCATCTACGGAACCATCTCGTTCGTTGTCAACGAACAGAGACGTGAGTTCGCCATTCGTCTCGCACTCGGAATCGAACGAGGCGATATCCTCACCATGGTTCTGCGCCAAGGATTGCGTCTCGCTGTGGCCGGCGCGGTGCTAGGTGTTGTCGGCGCACTCGTTGTCTCTCACCTCATGGCCGGATTGCTCTACGGCGTGTCGCCGACGGATCTCCCCACCTTCGCTGGCGTCACCGTCGCACTGACTGGAGTCGCGCTTGCTGCCAGTTATATCCCGGCGCAACGCGCGATGCGGCTCGACCCAATCACGATCCTCCGCTCGGAATAACAAGCCCGAGAGGGAGTGACCATCGAGCAACAACGGCCCGTCGAGAAGCACTCGACGGGCCGTTCTTCGTCACGGCTCGCGGCGAGACCAACAGGCACTAAGAAACGTTAGGGCTCGGCGTGTCATCTGCGCGTTGCGCCAATGATACACTTCGGACACACGCAGTAGCGCCTGAGATACCAATGGTACGATCGTCCCACCACATCCTCATCATCGACGACGAGGCGGAGATCCGCCGCGTGCTTTCGGAGGGCCTCGCAAGTTCCGGCGCACGCATCGCGGTTGCAGCTACGGGAGCCGAGGGCGTCGACTACGTCGCGACTCGCCATCCCGACCTCGTCGTTCTAGACCTCGGCCTTCCGGATCGGCCAGGCATCGACGTCTGCCGCGCGATTCGCGCATGGTGCTCGGCGAGAATCGTCGTGCTTTCGGCCAGGCATGCGGAGAGCGAAAAGATCTCTTTGTTCGAGGCGGGTGCGGACGACTACGTAAGCAAGCCCTTCAGTCTTGCCGAATTCGTCGCGCGAGTGCAGGCGCACCTGCGTCGTGCACAGACGACTGACCATCCGTCGCTGATCGAATGCGACGGACTTACGATCGACCTTCAACGCCGACGCGCGCGGCGCGATGACCGGTCGATCGCGCTCACGCCGATCGAGTGGTCGATCTTGCGCACGCTCGCGATCAACGCTGGACGGCCGGTCAGTCATCAACAGATCTTCGACAGCGTTTGGGGACGCGACTTCGGCAATCCGCAGCAGTATCTCCGCGTGTACGTGACGCACCTGCGCCGAAAGATCGAGCAAGCTCCCGCCACTCCACGGATCATCATCACGGAGCCAGGCGTGGGATATCGATTCGGAAACGGTGATGACTAGGACACGCACGACCGTGCGCTGGGGCCTCTGGCTTTCGGCGCTCGCGGTGATCACAGTTCTACTACGACAGGCACGCGGCGAGATCGATCAGGTGCATGTCGTTCTCACCTTCCTCCTCCTCGTGCTTGGCGGAAGCGCCAGCGCTGGTCGCCGACTTGGTTTCACGCTCGCGATCGGCGGCTTTCTCCTCATCGACTACTACTTCCAGCCGCCGTACGATCTGATGTCGGTCGGCAAGCCGCTCGACTGGGTTGTGTTACTCGCGTTTCTCGGCGTCGCGTTCGTTGCGACCGAGTTGCTCACCCGCGCTCGCGCCGAAGCCGAAACGGCGCGGCACCGTGCTGACGAGATTGCGGTACTGAGCGCCGAGCGTGTCAGACTTGCCGAGGAGGCGCAGGCTGCGCGCGATCTGCGAGAGGCCAATCGCGCGAAGGACGAGGTTCTCGCAACCGTGTCGCACGACCTCCGAACGCCCATCACGACGATCAAGCTACTCGCGCAACAGGCCAAGGCGCGCGGCGAACCAACAGCAATACCAATCGAGGAACAGACCGACCGACTCTCGCAGCTCGTGACGAACGTGCTCGAGCTGTCGCGCATTCGCGCGGGCGCAGTAGCGTTGGACGTTCAGCTCAACACGGTCGAAGATCTGCTTGGTGCCGCGATCAGGCGCGCCGAAGGAATCCGCGGCGGCCGAACGATTGTCCATCGTCTGGATCTCGACGCACCGGCGCTCGTCGGTCGCTTCGATCTCGTGCAGTCGCTACGCATCGTCGGAAATTTGATAGACAACGCGATACGGTATTCGGCCCCCGACGGTGTCATCGAACTCGAGGAGGCCGCGGAGGGAGGCGAGATCGTGGTTCGCGTAGCTGATCGCGGGACGGGAATTGTCTCCGCGGAAGCTACGCGAATCTTCGACGCGTTCTATCGGCCGAGGTCGGAGATTCCCGACGCTGGTCGCGCCGGGCTTGGTCTCTCGATTGCGCGCCAACTCGCCGAGCTTCAGGGTGGCAGTCTGTCGTACGAGCCGCGACCTGGCGGTGGAAGTGTGTTCATCCTGCGTCTGCCCGCCGCCAATGTGGCTCACTCGGACCTCGAAGCGAGCGATAGTCTCAACGCAGCAACGCAGGGCTAGGGTTCGACTCCCAAGACGTTGCGTCCCACCGCCGCATTGAGCGCATAGACGCTGATCCAGTAGTCGTGCAGTGCCGTGGCGTAATCGGTCCTCATGTCCTGCTCGGCCCGCAATGCATCGAGAACCTCGAGCTGCGACGCGGCTCCTCTCGTATACGCGTAGCGCGCTGCCTCGACGGACTGCGTCATCTTGTCGAGTACGCCGCCGCTGTAGCGCGCTGCGAGCTCTCGCTCGGTGCGAAACTCCGACAGGGCAATCGCCACGTCGCGTTCTACTTGCGCGGTCGAGCGTCGGTCGGCGGCCAACGCGGCATTCAGCCCTGCGCGCGCTTTGTCTCGCTCGCCGTCGTATCGGTTGAAGCTGGGAAGCTCGAACTGCAGACCGAACGAATAGTATGAGCCATTCTCGAACGGAGAATTGAACTGCCGAACGACGGCCACCTGTGGCGTTGGAACGAGCAGCGCGTGAGCGAGTCCTTCGGAGTTTCGGCTTTGGTCGATTCGCTGAGTGCTCGCCTGTCGGTCCGGCCTCGACGCGAGCGCGATCGCAACGAGTGAGTCGCTCGGCAGATCGATTCGGCGGAAGCTCAGCGTTCCTTCGGGCCGCGCTGACGTGTCGGCGTGCGCGATTCCCATGACGCCTTGGAGCGCGATACGACTCGTGTGCACATCGAGGCTAGCGCGCGCAAGGTCGGCGTCGGCCCGTGCCAGTTCCACTTCACTGCGCGACAGGTTGCGCCACGCCTCGTCGCCGGCGCGATACCGCGCCGAATCGGCGGCGAGCATTTGGACGACTGCCGCGTGCCGCTGTGCCGAAATCTCGCGGCGTTCCTCGGCAAGGAGCGCGTCGAAGAACGCTCGTGCAACGGCCAGCGTTACCTGTCGCACCGCGTCGCGGCGATCGAGCGCAGCAGCCGCGGTTGCGGATTCCGCGACACGCGTGCGATAACGACGCTGCGGGGTGACATCGAGCGGCATCGAAATCGAGTACTGGTACGGCGAGTTCGGCGTACCGGCGAGCGTTGGATTGGGAATCGCGCCGGCAATCCGCCGTTCAGCGCGCGCCGAGTCGACCGTCGCGCCGGCGATGAGCAGATCTGGGTTCTGCTGCAAGGCCGCTGCAAGCGCCTCGGAGAGTGTGATCCGTCGCGCGGTCTGCGCGGCGATTGACGTTCCGTGAACGAAACAGGCGCCAAGGAGAAGGCGCACCAGGCTTGAAAGAATGGGAGAACGCATGACTAGGAATACCGAGCGCGCCAACATCCATGCTGAGTCGCGCACCACTTTAGCGGAGTTTTAGTGTGCCTTTAGCGGAGTCTTAACGTTGGGGTGGTGTGTACGTGGCGATGTTCTGTTCGATGCCATCACCTCGTATTAGCGCGCTTCTCGCGCATGCATTGCTTTCATTCTCGATCGGCTGTCGTCACGCGTCTGGCGCCGACGCAGCTGGTGCCGACTCCTCTACCGTGGCGCGCGTTGCCGGAGACAGCGTCTTTCTCGCGGCGAACAGCCCGCAGGCCGCGACGCTCCTCGCCGGACCGGTCGCCGCGGACACGACTCGCACAGTCACCTTGAACGGTCGTGTTGTCTGGAACGAGGACGCGACAGCTCGCGTGTTCTCACCGTTCGCCGGACGCATCGTTCGCTTGGCGGCCAATGTTGGAGAGTCGGTGCGCTCGAGCGCGGAGCTGGCGGCGATTGCCTCCCCTGATTTTGGACAGGCTCAGGCCGACGCGCGGCGATCGGCGACGGATCTGTCGCTCGCCGATCGTACGCTAGTTCGGCAGCGCGACCTCCTCGTTCACGGCGTCGTCGCGCAGAAAGACGTCGAAGCGGCCGAGGCGGACGTCGAGCGCGCTCGCGCGGAGGATCAGCGAGCACGCGCGCGCCTCGCGCTCTACGGCGCGGATTCGAGTTCCGCCATGCAGGTCTTCGCCCTGCGGTCGCCGTTCGGCGGGATCGTCGTCGAGCGCAATGCAACGCTCGGCCAAGAAGTTCGACCTGACCAAATGCTCGCCAACGCGCCGCAGCTATTCGCGCCGCTATTTGTCGTGACCGACCCGACGAAGCTCTGGGTGCTGCTCGATGTTCCCGAACGCGACACGCGCTTCGTGCATCCAGGGCTGCCAATCACGCTGCGTACTCGGTCCCTCGCCGAGCAGACCTTTCATGGAACGATCACGCTGACGTCAGGCGCCATCGATCCCACCTCGCGGACGATGAAGGTGCGTGCCGTGATCGATAATCCGAGCGGCGTTTTACGGGCGGAGATGCTCGTCACTGTCGATGTCGCAATGCCGACCGCGGTCGGTTTGGCCGTGCCGGAGTCGGCCGTCATGCTCGAGGGCGATCGCCATATCGTGTTCGTCGAGCGCGAGCGGGGACGCTACGTGCGACGTGAAGTGCGCGTGGGTTCGGCCCACAACGGCGTGGTGCCGGTGCTCGACGGGCTGACTGCCGGCGACCGGGTGGTCACCACCGCTCCGCTTCTGCTGGAGCAACTCTTTCAAAGCGCGCCGCGCTCATAATCTGTGATTCGCCGAGTCGTTTCGTTCGCGCTCAATCAACCGTTGTTTGTTGCGCTCCTCGCTGTGCTGTTCATCGGCGGTGGAATCATCGCGTTCGTGAAACTGCCGATCGAGGCGTTCCCTGACGTTTCCGACATTCAGGTGAACGTAGTCTCGCTCTACCCGGGTCGCGCCGCCGAAGAAGTCGAGAAGCAAGTGACGATTCCGGTCGAGATCGCGCTGTCCGGACTACCGCACAATGTGCGCATGTTCTCGCATACGCAGTTCGGTCTCTCGTTCGTCGTGCTGACGTTCGACGACAATGTCACGGACTATTTCGCCCGCCAACAGATTCTCGAGCGTCTGCAATCGGCCGATCTTCCCGCCGGCGTGACGCCGCAACTCGCGCCGCTGTCGACGCCGATCGGTGAGCTCTATCGCTATCGGCTTCGCGGCGATCATCTCAGCCCGACCCACCTCCGCACACTCCAGGACTGGACGGTCTCACGCTATCTGCGAATGACGCCAGGTGTTGCTGACGTCGTTACCATGGGCGGCTTGGTCAAGCAATACGAGGTCAATCCGGACCCGGCCAAGATGCGGTACTACGACATCTCTCTGCAGCAACTTGCCACGGCGCTCGGGAGAGGCAACGCCAATGCGGGCGGCAGCTACGTGGAGCAAGGGACGCAGCAGTACTTGGTGCGCGGCATCGGCTTGCTTCGGTCGGCGGACGACATTGGGAAAGTGGTCGTCACGTCGCGAGGCACGACGCCAGTGCTCGTCGAAGATGTGGCGCGGGTGACCGTCGGCGCCGTACCGCGCCAAGGGGTTGTCGGGCAGGACGGCGATGACGACGTCGTCACCGGTATCGTGCTGATGCGCAAGGGCGAGAATCCGTCGACCGTCCTCGAAGCGCTCAAGGCACGAGTCGCTGAGCTCAACACGACTGTGCTTCCGAAGGGCGTGCGACTCGAACCGTTCTACGATCGCACGTGGCTGATTCAGACAACACTCAAGACGGTCTTCAAGAACCTCTTCGAGGGTGCGCTGCTCGTGACCGCGGTGCTCCTGCTGTTCCTCGGCAACATCCGCGCGGCCGCAATCGTCGCGTTGATCATTCCGTTGTCGTTGCTCGCGACGTTCATTGGGCTCACCTGGCGTGGCATCCCGGCCAATCTGCTGTCGCTCGGCGCCATGGACTTCGGGATCATCGTTGACGGTGCCGTGATCGTCGTCGAAAACGTCTTTCGGCGATTGTCGGAACTTCCAAGCAAAGCGGACGCCGCGCTGGCGAAGCGAACGATCCTCGATGCGACGGTGGACGTCGGCCGGCCGACGTTCTTCTCGTTGCTCATCATCATCGCGGCGAACATTCCGATCTTCACGCTCCAACGCCACGAAGGCCGGATCTTCGCGCCGATGGCGTGGACCGTGACGTCGGCGTTGATCGGCTCGCTGATCATGTCGCTCACGCTGGTCCCCCTTCTCTGCTACGTCATGCTGCGGGGGCCACTCCCGCACGAAGAGAACGCCGTCGTCCGCGCGTGCAAACGGATCTATGAACCGGTGCTCCGCTGGGCGGTTCGTTTTCCGACGCGAGTGCTCGCCGCTGCGGTCCTCGCCCTCGTTGTGAGCTTCGCGCTCGCGCCGCGACTCGGCACTGAGTTTCTGCCCGAGCTGAACGAAGGAACGATCTGGATCAACCTGAACCTGCCGCCGGGAATCTCAGTGCCCGAGACAATGGCGTTGCTGGCCAAAGCGCGCGCGCGGCTCGCGACCGTTCCCGAAGTCACGACGACCGTGTCGAAGGCGGGACGCCCGGAGGATGGCACTGATCCCAAGCCAATCAACATGGTGGAAATTTTCGTGGGGCTAAAGCCGGCATCGCAGTGGCGAAAGGGTGTCCGCCGAGAGCAGATATTGAATGAGATGGACGCTGCCCTCGCCGTCCTTCCGGGCATCGAAGTCAGCTTCTCTCAACCGATTCGCGACAACGTCCTGGAGAGCATCTCGCAGATCGACGGCCAGGTCGTCATCAAGATCTTTGGCGACGAACCTGACGCGTTGCATGCCGCCGCACAGCAAGTGCTCGGTGAGGTGACCAAGGTTCGCGGTGTCTCGCGCGCGTTCGTCGATCGTGCCGGCGAAGTGCCGCAGGCGCGCCTCGAGATCGACCATGGCGCTGCAGCGCGGTATGGCTTGAGTGTCGGAGACATCGAGGATCAGATCGAGCTCGCGCTTGGCGGCCGATCGGTGACCGACCTCTGGGAAGGCGAGAAGCATTTCGCCGTCGTCCCACGGTTGGCCGCGGCCGACCGCGAACTCGCGAAGCTCGATCGTATCATGATCGACACCCCGACGGGCTCTCGCGTTCCGCTCGCCGACTTGGCGCGCTTCTCCGTCGGGAGCGGAAGCATGAACATCAGCCGAGAGAATGGGCGAAAGGTTGTGGCGATCGGCGTGTTCATCGCGGGGCGCGACATGGGCAGCGTCGTCAAGGACATGCAGGGACGCGTATCGAAGCTGAATATCGCGCCGGGTACGAGCGTCACGTGGAGCGGCGAGTTCGAGAATCAACAGCGGGCGATGACGCGCTTGATGTTCATCGTCCCCGTCAGCGTCTTCCTCATTTTCGTTTTGCTCTTCAGCGCGTTCCAGTCGGTGAAGAACACGCTGCTGATTCTGCTCAACGTGCCCTTCGCCATGATCGGCGGAATCGTCGCGCTGCTCATCACCGGCATTCCCCTCAGCGTGTCGGCGGCAATCGGCTTCATCGCGCTGTTCGGACAATCAGTGCTGAATGGCGTCGTCATGATCTCGGTGTTCAATCAACTACTCGAGGCGGGGCATGATCCCGAACAGGCTGTGATCGAAGGCGCGCTCCTGCGCATGCGGACCGTGCTGATGACGACACTCCTTGCCATGCTCGGGTTGCTGCCGATGGCGCTTTCACACGGGATCGGTTCAGAGACTCAGAAACCGTTGGCCGTCGTGATCATTGGCGGACTGGTAACTGGAACGCTTCTCGTGTTGGTCGTGCTGCCGGCGCTGTTCCTTGCGATCACCAAACGCGTTCAATCAGGTCGCCCGTCCATACCTCGCGCGGCGATCGCCGCGATGTTGTTGCCGTTGCTCTTCACTCGGTGCAGTCGAGTGCAATCGATGTCGCTCGTCGGATTCCAGCATCCACCCGTCCTCGTCGGCGAATGGGTGGACACGGCGAAGTCCACCGCCGCGGACACGTCGCTGTGGGTACTCCGGGCCGATGGCTATGACGGCAATGCGCATCTTCGCACCGTCGACGGAAGCACCGAGTGGAAACGGACCGACCGTCGCTACGCCACGTGGTACTTTCGCGGCGATATGGCCGACAGCGCACATCGTCAGATCTGTTATGGAAATCGAATCGGCCGGCGCGCGCCAACGTGTGTCGCGTTTTCCGTCGACACACTCAACGACAGCAACGGTGCCCGAGTCCGGCTGATGTTGTACAGCTATCAGGGTGAGCACAGCACCTCGAATCGAGAATTACTTCAGCGCGTCGCACGGTGACATCGGGGCGCAGGGCATGCTTTTCGCCGTTTTCCCTGGTGCAAGTTCATTGGCAGGGAGTCCGTAATGACGAGCGCGACGCATCCACCGCAGTTCCAGCCCGCGCGCGAGCATCGCATCAAGCTCGCGACCGGTGTGATCTTTCTTGCTGGCGCCTACATGCTCATCACGTCGTTCGTGGCGGCCCACAATGCTGCCGGGCGCATCAGCGGCTGCGGACTCGGGTTGGCCGTCATGGTATTGTCGTCGCTGATCTACGGCGATGCCTTACGTCCGCAGGCCAATTGGGTGAACGCGCTGATCGGTCTGTGGTTCATCGCCTCGCCATGGATCCTGCGCTTCTCGGACAGCCAGGCTTGGACACTGAACGCGGTTATCGTCGGCGCGGTTATCGTGCTGTCTAGCGTCGGGAGCGGCGCGGTGAACCGAGGGCGCTAGGCGCGGCGACGGCCACGGCGCGCGTTCCACCACATCAGCGTCCCCGTCAGCACCTGTGCGGCCATGACCAAGCTCGCCAGCATCCACAGTGCCTCGGTTGGTTTACCGAGCACGTCGCCGGTGTGCAATGAGCGTTTGAGGTTGTCGATCCTCGCGCCCAAGCGTGCATCGTGCGTGCTCACCACTCCCAGGACTTCGCCTGTGTATCGGTTCAGAAACACACGGCTGCGGCCACCCGGCGTGCGATCGTCGGGGAAGCGCATTCCAATGGTCACAGGATTCTTCGCACTGCCCATCGAGAGACTCCTGATCGTCGCTCCCGGGAGCGTGCGGTGTGCCACCGCAGCAACGCTGTCGAACGACAGACGCGGCGCATTCGCCGGGCCGGGTGGTTGCGGCGCGATGTGCGGCGCCGGAACGGCGCCGAGCGATTTTACGAGGTTTGCGAGAGCGTCGTAGTGAATCAGAAGCCCGCTCGACGTGATCACGATGAGAATCAGCGAGGCGGCGATCCCGAGGACATGGTGCAGGTCGAAGTTGATGCGCTTCCAGCTCGCGGTCGTGCGAACGCGAATCAGCTTGTCCGGCCACCAGAGAAAGATGCCGGTGATCAGGAGAAAAAGCGCGACGGCAGTCGCCACGCCGACGATCGAACGACCGACCGAGCCGGCGACGAGTTCAACGTGGAACACATGCAGGCGCCGCGCGAACGTCGCTTGCGATTGCGCAGAGGTGCGCGTCCCCGTGATGCGACCGCTGTAGGGATCGACGAAGACAGTGAGTGGGCCGACGCCCATCGTCCACGCCTGATCCGACGCACTCGTCACGCTCAACGAGGCGACATGTCCGCCGGCGACGGAAGCCTCGACTCGCGCGACGAGTGTGTCCAGTGGCAGCGTCACTGCGCCGGGAGTCACGCGCCATAGCGACGGGTTGAGGACGCGATCGATCGCTCCCTCGAACACGAGCGCGGCGCCGCTCAGCGCGGTCGCCAGCAGAACTGCGCCCACGATGAGCGCGAGCCAGCGGTGAGTAAGGATCAGAGTCTTGCGCACGAAATTCGGGAATCGAAGCGGCGGGAGAAGGAGCGGCTGCGGGTAAGCTCGCGCCGGCCGGCGTGCGATGGACGGCGACCAAGCAAACTATGCACGACCGGTGGTGCGGGTCATTCCCCCACTGGTTGTACGCACCAATACAGCACGCGCGCTGATCTCATACGAGCCTCGCGACCTCTCGCCGCCAGAGTTGTCGTGTGTCTCGCCGGAATCGACGGGAGGCATTACAATTTTGCCCCTCTGTAGTTCTACCGAGACAGGCCAGGAGGGGTGATGTCCGTAGTTCGTCGGCTTGGGTTGGCCTTCATCGCGACGTCGACACTAGGCGCACAGGCGCCCGTCGCGCAGCAATTCGAGAAACTGCATTTCCGGTCGATTGGACCTGCGATCATGTCGGGGCGCATCGCCGACTTTGCAGTCTACGAGAAAAATCCCGCCGTGTGGTACGTCGGCACCGCACATGGCGGCGTCTGGAAGACGACGAGCAACGGCGCGCTGCTCACGCCGATCTTCGAGCAGATCGGGTTGATGTCGATCGGCGACGTCACGATGTCGCAGACCAATCCCGACGTTGTGTGGGTCGGTACCGGCGAGTCGAACAATCGTCAGAGCACGTCATGGGGCGACGGCGTCTACAAGTCGACTGACGGCGGCAAAACGTTCCAGAAGATGGGACTCGCGGACTCGAAGCACATCAATCGCATCCTCATCGATCCGGCGAACGACAACAACGTCATCGTCGCCGCGACAGGGCCGCTCTTCGGTCCGGGGGGCGATCGCGGCATCTACAAAACGACCGATGGCGGCGCGAATTGGAAGCGCGTGCTCTTCGTCGACGACGAGACCGGCGCGAACGATCTCGCCATGTCGCCGAATGATCCGAAGACGATCTTCGCCTCGACGTACCAACGACGTCGCTCGGAATGCTGCATGAACGGCGGCGGACCAGGCAGCGGCATCTGGAAATCCACCGACGGTGGTGACACATGGACGCGTCTCGCCGGAGGGGGTTTGCCGACTGGCCAGCTCGGGCGGATCGGACTCGATGTGTATCGCAAGGACGCACGCATCATCTACGCGTCGATCGAAGGACCGACCGCGGGTCGTGGTGGCGACAATGCGGATAGTCCTGATTCGACTGGCGCCGCGGCGGCATCAACGGCGGCCACGCCTCCTGCAGGCGGTCGCGGCGGCGGTCGCGGCGCGGGACGCGGTGGTGGCAGAGGCGCGGGCGGCGCGGCTGACGCGAGCGTCACGGGGCTCTATCGCTCCGACGATGCCGGCTCGACGTGGCAGAAGATCTCGACCAACAATCCGCGTCCGATGTACTTCAGCCAGGTGCGTATCGATCCCAACGATCCTAACAAGGTCTATCAAGGCGGCGTGAAGATGTCGGTCACGCCCGATGCCGGGAAGTCCATCGAGACGTCGGCGAACACAGTCGCGCACGACGACACGCACGCAATCTGGATCGATCCGGCAAACTCCGATCATCTGCTCATCGGCGGCGACGGCGGCGTTTACCAATCGTACGACGGCTCCAAGACGTGGGTGTTCCAGAACAATTTGCCAGTCGGTCTCTTCTATCACGTCAACTACGACAACGCGACACCATTCGGCATGTGCGGCGGGATGCAGGACAACTACGACTGGTGCGGTCCGAGCCGCTCGCGACAACAACAGGGCATCTTCAATCACGAGTGGTTCCAGGTTGAGGGCGGCGATGGGTTCGTCGCCCTGCCCGATCGCCGCGACACGCGCTTCGTCTACAGCGAGTCGCAGGACGGCAACATGATTCGCCGGAACAAGGTGACCGGCGAATCGAAAAGCATTCGTCCGACACCGCAGAACGTTGCGGGGGCGAAGGCCGGGGAGACGTATCGCTTCCACTGGGATACGCCGATGATCCTGTCGCCCAACGATCCGGGTACGCTCATCGCGGCGGGCAACAAGGTATTCGTGTCGCACGACCGTGGCGATACGTGGGCCGCGATCAGCCCCGATCTCACCAAGCAAGCGAATCGCGATACCATCGTCACGATGGGACTCAAGGGCTCGGACATTCATATCTCACGCGACGACGGCATGTCGCAGTGGCCGACGATCGTCGCGTTGGCCGAGTCGCCGAAGCAGAAAGGCGTGTATTGGGCGGGCACCGAGGACGGCAACGTCCAAGTATCGCGCGACGGAAAGATCTGGACGAACGTGACGAAGAACATCCCGGGTTTCCCAGCGGGCAATGCCTTCGTGAGCGAGGTCGTGCCATCGGCGTTCGATGCGGCCACTGTGTACG
The DNA here is from genome assembly GCF_055379415.1 of Leucogemmata humicola. Lineage (NCBI taxonomy): Bacteria > Pseudomonadati > Gemmatimonadota > Gemmatimonadia > Gemmatimonadales > Gemmatimonadaceae > Leucogemmata > Leucogemmata humicola. Next base: position 2,450,409 of record NZ_AP040875.1, on the reverse strand, counting down.
TGACCGTCGACAACCATCGCGAGAACGACTACGCGCCGTACATGTGGGTGAGCACGGACTACGGACAGACATTTCGATCAATCGTCGGCAATCTCACCGGCGAGAATGTCCGTACGCTCACGGAAGATCAGCGCAATCGCGACGTACTATATATCGGCACCGAGAGCGGCATCTTCCTATCGCTCGACCGCGGGAAGTCGTGGCAACGTCTCAAGGCGAACTTTCCGAATGTTCGAGTGGACGAGATCACGCTCCATCCGCGCGACAACGCCATGCTAGTGGCGACGCACGGACGCGCGATATGGGTTCTCGACCACCTCGAACCGATTCAAGAATACTCATCCGCGCAGGCGGCCGGCGGCGACGTGAAGCTCTTCACGCCAGGGCCCGCGCTCGAGTGGAAGACCAAAGACGATCGCAACGACGAATTCTGGGGCCACGCGTACTTCATCGGCGAGAATCCACCGACGGACGCGGTGATCCAGTACGACATGAAGCGCACCGTGCCTGGCCTGAGGCTCCGCATCAGCGACGCAGCGGGACACATCGTGCGCGAGCTCGACGTTCCGAACGCCAAGAATCAGCCGGGAATTCAGACGATCTGCTGGGATATGCGAGGTGAGGGAATCACCGCGGCGAGCGACTCAGCCGCGGCCGGCGCGGCGGGCGGCGGACGCGGAGGTCGTGGCGGTGGTGGTGGTCGTGGCGGCGCGCCGGCGATCGCAGGTGTCTCACAACCTGTCCCGACGCCGATCAATGGTAGCAATCCCTGCGCGATCGACGGAGCGCCTGGCGCCGGTGGTCGCGGCGGTGGTGCGGGCGGGGGCGCCGCAGGCGGACCGGGAGGCTACGCCATGCCCGGGGTATACGCCGTGGCGCTCGTGAGCAACGGCAAGGTACTCGACTCGAAGCCGCTCAGACTCGTGATGGACCCCGACGTGAAGTTCGCCGCCGGCGAACACGAGAAGTACAACGCGGTCATCGCCGACCTCGGCGCGCTGCAGTCTCGCGGGCTCAAAATGCAGACGGCGCTCAACGCGATGTATCCGATGGTGAACGCGCTGCGCGACTCGGTCGCCGCGAAGAGCGACGTCCCAGCGAATGTGAAGACGCAGGTGGAAACGTTCATCAAAGACTTCGACGTCGTGAGAAAGAAGTTCGGCGTTCCGCTGCCGGCTCCGGGCGCCGGTCGAGGTGGTGGCGGTGGGCGCGGCGGTGGTGGCGTCGATCCGGAAAACGTCTACGGCCGCACGGCGGCGCTTCGAACGGCACTCGTCGGCATCTGGGAGATGCCGAGTTCGTCGCTGTCACAACAGTACAGCGAGGTGAAGGTGGCGCTGCCGAAAGCGGTGAGCGACGCGAACGCCCTGCTGGTTCGCGCAGGCACACTATCGCAAACGCTCAAGCGGAATGGCGTGACCTTCAATCCACCGCCGGTTCCTAAGTAAGAGTGTCATTCCGGGAAAAGCGAAGGACTCCGGTGCGTCGAGAATGCTTCGACGCACCGGAGTCCTTTGTCGCTTCTCTAGAGCCCAGAAGCTACGGCTGCACGCCGAGCACTCTGTTCACCCTCGCCTCCAGAGCGTCCAGTTCCTTGCGCAACACCACGGCACGGTCGATCGCATCCTGCCCGACGCGCTGATCGACACGCGTCGTTTCACCGGCGAGATACGTGATTTGCGTCTGCAGCCCGGGCTGCCCGTAGCGAATCCCCTCGCCGACTCCGAACATCGTCACACCGAGGTCGCGCACATCCTTCAGGTTCGCGGCGTTCGATTTCTCGGCGCCCGTGCGGGCCGTGCGAATACGCGTCGCAACGCGGTTCGTCTCGTTCACCATCTCGCGCAGCTTCACATTGTGCGCGTACTGCGCCGCGAGGTCCGCCGCCGTCAAATGGTTCGCGACGAGACGAGGATCCATCGTAAGAGTGAGGCCCTGAGTGTCGCTCTTGCTGTTCGCGGTCAACCGAACCTGGTAATTGCCTGGCGGCAACATCAGTCCGTTCGCGTCATTGAAGTCCCAGATCAGGCGATTCATTCCCGCATTTGTCGTGAGACGAACCGGGGGCGGCCCGCCGCGTCCGCGTCCGCCACCCGCATTCTCCTCATCGTCGGGAGCAGCAACGGGAGCGTCCGCGGGAGCAGCGGGACGCACGGGCGCCTCGCTCGAGAAGCTGCGCATCGTTTTGCCGTTCGCGTCGAGAATCGCGATCGTCACTGGTGAAGTCGGCACCGACGCGAGGTAATAATTGATCGTCGCGCCATACTGCGGGAACTCCGGTTGGCCTGGAGCCGCACCGCGTCCAGCACCACGCCCACCGCCGATTCGCGCGCGAATCGCGTCGCGAGGCTTGAACAGCGTCACGCCGCTCGACGCGGTCTGCGCTGTGAGCTGGGCGAGCGGAGTGACGTCGTCCATGATGTAAAACGACCGACCCTGCGTCGCGACAATTAGATCTTTCTGATGACGCTTGATATCGGTGATCGGCACCGTCGGCATATTCTGGTCGAAATGCTGCCAGTGCGTGCCGTTGTCGAAGGAAATGAACATGCCGAACTCGGTGCCGGCATAGAGTAACCCTTCGCGATCGGGATCCTCACGCACGACACGCGTCGGCCAGTCCATAGGAATGCCATTCTTTCCATCAGTCAGCCGCTTCCACGTCGTCCCGTAGTCGTCCGTCTTGTAGATGTACGGCTGGTAATCACCCAACAAATAGCGATACACCGCGAAGTACGCCGAGCCTTTGCGGTGTGGCGACGTCTCGATGTACTGCACGCGTCCGCCCTTCGGCAGGTCTTTCGGCGTGACATTCTTCCAGGTCTTGCCGTCGTCGCGCGAGAGATAGAACGGCCCGTCGTTCGCACCCGTCCAGATGACACCCTTCTCGAGCTTGGACTCACTGATCGCGTAGAGCGTCGAGTAGAACTCTTCGCCGGTGACGTCGCGCGTGATCGGGTCGCCTGAACCGAGCTGCGACTCGCCGGGAGGATTTGCCGTCAGATCAGGAGAGATCTTCTGCCAGTGCACGCCGCCATCCTTCGAGCGGTGCACATACTGCGAGCCGTAGTAGACCACGCTCGAGTCGAAGAGCGACGTCTCCATCGGCGCGACGCGCTGGAAACGCAGGATAAGATCTTTCGCATCGTTGCCATACAGCGACTGGCTGCCGATCCAATAGCTCTGCTCCGTGCGCGTGTTCATGAACATGCGGCCGAACTGGCCTTTGCACGCGCCGTAGACGACTTGAGAATTCTTCGGATGCGGAATGATCGGGCCGGTCTCGCAACCTGGGCCATCCTCGAACGGAGCGGACTGGCCGGGGAGCGGGAAGCTGGGCACGATCACTGTCGACGCGTCCTGCTGGGCGCCGTACAGACGATAGGGGAACTGGTCGTCCATCCACACGCCGTAGATCTCGGCGGTCGGTTGATTGTTCTGGGTTGACCAGGTTTTTCCGCCGTCGAACGACACGTTCGCGCCGCCATCGTTCGACTGGATCATCGTCTGCCCGTTGGTCGGGCTGATCCAGATATCGTGATTGTCGGTGTGCGGCGTCGGCATGACGCGCACCGTCGCGCCGCCGTCAGTACTCTTGTAGAACGTCTCCGCGCCAACGTACACCACGTCCTGATTCGTGGGATCGGCGCCGATCGTGGTGTAGTAGAACGGACGCGCGATCATGCCCGGCGTCGAGTTCATGAGCTTCCATGACTCGCCCTGATCGTCAGAGCGGTAGAGACCACCACCGGGCTTCGCTTCGACGAGCGCGTACACGCGATTGGGATTCGCCGCGGTGACGGCGAGGTTTCCCTTCCCGACGAGATTCGTCGGCAGACCGTTGGTGATCTTCGTGAAGTGTTCGCCGCCGTCGGTGCTCTTGAAGAACGAGCCGTTGAGCGCATCCGCCGCGCCGCTGATGATCGTCCACGGCTTGCGCTGGCCTCGCCACATCCATGCGTAAACAATGTCCGGATTCGCGGGATTGATCTCGACGTCCGACGAGCCGACGCTGTCGCTCATGAACAGCACGTTCTTCCAGGTCTTGCCGCCGTCGATCGTCTTGAAAACGCCCCGCTCGTGGTTCGGCGAGAACGCGTCGCCGTTCGCGGCGACCCAGACGATGTTCGGATTCTTTGGGTGAATGCGCAGCGCGCCGATCTGGCCGGAGTTGTAGAGGCCCGCGAAGCTCCACGTGTTGCCGGCATCGATCGACTTGTAGACGCCGCGGCCCGTCGAGACGTTCGACCGAATGTCGTCGGAACCGGTGCCGAGGTAGATGATGTTCGGATCGGAATCCGAGACATCGACCGAACCCGTCGACGCAACCGGCACCTTGCCGTCGGTAATGGGAATCCAGCTCGCGCCGGCATCAGTGGTTTTGAATAGCCCGCCGCTGGCGACGCCCATATAGAACGTGCGTGGCTGCGACGGCACGCCAGTCACTGTCGTGACACGTCCCCCCCGCGGTGGACCCACGTTGCGATAGCGAAGCCCGTGGAGGAGCATCGTGTCGACTGAGGCCATCATCGGCTTTGAAGTCGCGGCGGTGCGCGTCTGCGCAGAAACGGGCGCAGTCAGTGCGGCCAGACCAAGGCTCGCAGCACCGAGCAGGATCGCGGAAGGACGAGCGGACATCATTCTCCTCATATCGGAAACCGGACGAGCGTGATTTGTCATAATTTGCGCGGTCAATCCTTGCCCTGTCGACCTGAAACGTCTACTTCACGACGGAAGTTCGTCGACGCCGGCGAACCTTACAGCCAGACTACAGCGCCAGGGAAAGGTAGCAATCGTGTCGAGACACCTGTTCCATCTTGCGGTTTCCGCCGCAGTCGCCGTGACGCCGCTCGCGACGCCGCTCCTGACGGCAGGCTCGCAGACGACTGAGCCAAGCACCGCCATGCACTGGCGACAGATCGGACCGACGCGGGCCGGTCGAGCCCGCGCCGTCTCTGGTGCGGCGTCGCAGCCGAATGTGGCCTACGCCGGCTTCGACAACGGCGGGGTCTGGCGCTCGACCGACTACGGCGCGAACTGGGAGTCGCTGTTCGATAAGGAGGCGACGGGGTCCATTGGCGCTATTGCCGTGGCGCCGTCCGACCCCAACGTCATCTACGTTGGCACTGGCGCGGGCATTATTCGCCCAGACCTCGCCACCGGCGACGGCATGTACAAGTCGACCGACGGCGGCAAGACGTGGACACATCTTGGTCTGCGCCAAAGCCAAATGATCGCCCACATCGACGTCGACCCCACGAACGCCAATCGGCTGTTCGTTGCGGTTTTGGGTCACCCGTACGGGCCGAACCCAGAGCGCGGCATCTTCCGTTCGACGGACGGCGGAACGACGTTCGAGAAAGTACTCTTTAAAGATAACTATACGAGCGGCAACGACGTTCGTATCGATCCGAGCAATCCTAACACGGTGTATGCGGCGCTCTGGGAGCAGCAGCAGGCGTACATTGAAGGCGTTGGCTTTGGCGGGGCTGGCGACGGCAGCGGCAACGGGATCTTCAAGTCCACCGACGGCGGCACCACGTGGAAGCCCATCAACCAGGGGCTGCCCGGCGTCATTCAGGCGAACATCGCCATCGCGGCGAGCAACCCGCGCGTGCTGTACGCGATGGTCGCGGGCATCGCCCCGGCGAGCGGCGGACGCGGCGCGGGTCGCGGTGGTGCGCCGGCCGGCGGCGGCGTCGGCTTCTATAAGTCGAGTGACGCGGGCGAGCACTGGGCGCTCGCCGCAGACGCAGCGAGCGGCGGCCGCGGTGGCCAGCCGCGTGTGACCGATCAACGCCCGCTCGTTCGCATCGGCGGCGGTGACCTTCCGACGATCACCGTCGACCCGAAGAACGAGAACGTCGTGTACAGCTGCTCGACCGTGTTCTGGCGAACAGAGGATGGTGGGCAGACGTGGTCGGCGGTACGCGGCGCACCGGGCGGCGACGACTATCAGAAAACGTGGATCAACCCCAATAACACGAACATCATCATCGTCGTAGCGGATCAGGGCGCGGTCGTGTCGGGCAATCGCGGCAAGAGCTGGAGCAACTGGTACACGCAGCCGACCGCCGCGATGTACCACGTCTCGACCGACAACAGCTTCCCCTATCGCGTCTGCGGCGGGCAGCAAGACTCGGGGTCGGCATGTGTAGACAGCCGGTCGATGGACGGCGAGATCACCTTCCATGATTGGCATCCGGTGAACATCCAGGAATACGGCGTCGCCGCGCCGGATCCGAAGAATCCCGACCTGGTGTTCGGCAGCCAGCGCACGAACGTGTCGCTCTATGATCGTCGCACGGGCCAGACGAGCACCCTCGGTCCGAGCACCGAGCAGCGCGGTACCGAGTTCGGACGCAACGTGCGCACGATGCCGATCCTGTGGTCGCCGGTCGATCCGCGCGTGCTGTTCTACGCGTCGAACGTCGTGTGGAAGACGACCGATCAGGCGCACAGCTGGACGCGCATCAGCCCCGATCTCACGCGCAAGACGTGGGACGTGCCGGCGACGGTCGGCAAGTACGCGTCACAGGTGACGCCGGCACCGCAGGGTTCGATCACGGCGCTCTCCGCGTCATCGCGCGATGTCAAAGTGCTGTGGGCCGGCACTGACGACGGCAACATCCAGACGACGATGGACGGCGGCACGACATGGAAGAACGTGACGCCGCCAACGATCAAAGCGTGGACGCGCATCTTCAACATCGACGCTGGTCACTTCGATACGCAGACCGCGTACGCCGCCGCGAATACCTTCCGTCTCGATGATCTCAATCCGCACTTCTTTCGCACGCACGACGGCGGCAAGACGTGGACGGAAATCGACAACGGCATCGCCGGCGGCAACGTCGCGAACACGATTCGTGAAGATCCGCGGCAGAAAGGACTACTCTACGCCGGCACGGATAATCAGGTGTGGGTGTCGTACGACGACGGCGATCACTGGCACTCGCTTCGTCTCGACATGCCGGCGATCTCCGTGCGCGACCTGCAACTCAAGGACGACAGCACCTGCCAGTGCTCGGATCTCATCGCGGGCACGCACGGTCGCGGCTTCTATATTCTCGACGACGTCACGCCGCTGCGTGCCGCAGCAGCGATCGCCGCTGCGCAGAATTCCCGGTCGGCGTATCTCGTGAAGCCGGCTGTCGGGTTGCGCGTCCGGTTCGCGACGAACGATCCGACACCGTGGCCGCCCGAGGTCCCCGCCGGCGAGAATCCGCCGCCGTATGCGTTGATCGACTATTTCCTTCCGGCGACGACAAGCGGGCCGGTAAAGCTCGACATCCTGAGTGGAAGCAAGGTCGTTCGGTCATACTCGAGCGACGATCTGCTCGTTCGCGGGACCGATCCAGCCGCTGATTCGGCAAAGTACAACACGCTCTGCCAACAGAACCCGTCGCTGGCCGATTGCGGACTTCCACTCTATTGGCCCGCGCCCGCGCTGACGCTGGGAACGACGGGCGGGATGCATCGGTTCAACTGGGATTTGCGGTTCGATCCGATCGGCGAAGAGACCGGTGGTCGCGGTGGCGGTGGCGGCGCCGGCGGAGCGGTTCCGCATCGCACCTACGCCGCGATCAACGCGCCGTGGGCGCCACCAGGCACTTACACGGTGCGTCTCACCGTGGACGGCAAGTCGTACACGCAGCCAATCGTAGTGAAGCTCGACCCACGTGTGAAAACGCCGGCGGTTGCGCTCACGCAGCTCTTCGCGTTGACACGCACGTTGTATGACGACGCCGTCAACACCCACGCCGCGGCGCTAGCGGCGCGTGGGTTGGTCGCGAAGCTGGGAGGTGTGACCGGTAACGACGCCGCCATGTTCAAAGCGGAGATTGATTCGCTCGCTCCTGCCGCGCCGGTAGGCGGCGGACGTCGCGGTCGCGGCGGCGCAGGCGGTGCGCCGAACAACGCGCCGCCTTCGCTCGACGCGGCGAGCACCAGCGCGCTTGGCGCCGCAATGGCAATGCAAAGTGCCGACGTCGCGCCGACGGCGACGCAAGTCGCCACAGCCAACCAGGCGCACGCAACGGCGACAGCCGTCCTCGCGCATTGGAATCGTCTACGAACGACTGGGCTGAGCGCGTTGAACGCAAAACTCAAGGCCGCCGGCCAGTCGCCCGTGCAGCCGTAATCGCGCAAATTTCTTTTCTCGCGTAAGCCAATCGGTTTTTCGGAGATCTTCATGTCGCTGTTTTCCCGCCGACTCGCGCTTTCGGCGTCAGTCGCGTTTGTCGGTATCACGAGCATCGTCGGCATTGTTCACACTGCCGCTGCGCCCCCCGTCCCTACCCCGCCGGTCGACTCCGCGATCTGGAGCTCGTACAAGTGGCGCAACGTGGGTCCGCCGCGTGGCGGTCGCTCCATCGCCGTGAGCGGCGCGAAGGGCCGCCCCAAGGAAGCGTACTTCGGCGCCGTCGGTGGCGGCCTTTGGAAGACGACCGACAACGGCACGACGTGGGCGTCGGTCACCGACGGACAGATCACGAGCGCGTCGGTCGGTGCGGTCGCTGTGTCGGAGTCGAATCCCGACATCGTCTTCATCGGGACCGGCGAGTCGTGTATTCGCGGCAACATCATGCCCGGCGACGGTGTGTACAAGTCGACCGATGCGGGCAAGACATGGAGGCATGTCGGGTTCAAGAACTCCGATGCGATCGCGAAGGTCCGCATCCACCCAACCGATCCGAACATCGTTTTCGTCGCCGACTTCGGGAAATACAGCGTCAACAGCGAGGAGCGCGGCGTCTACAAATCGACTGACGGCGGCACGACGTGGCGAAAGGTGCTCGATCGTGGCCCGGCAACGGGCGCCGTCGACATCGAGATCGACGAAACGAATCCCAACATCATGTACGCGGCAATGTGGGAGGCGTATCGCAAAGAGTACCAGATGTCGAGCGGCGGCCCGGGTAGTGGACTGTTCAAATCCACGGATGGTGGCGAACACTGGACGGAGATTACGCGCAGTCCCGGAATGCCCACGGGTCTCGTTGGCAAGATCGGCATCGCACTCACGGCGGCGAATCCCAATCGTGTCTACGCGCTGATCGAGAACGAGCCGGGCGGCGGTCTGTATCGCTCGGAAGACGGTGGCGCGAACTGGGCGTTCATCAGCGGCGACCACGAGATCCGTCAGCGCGCTTTCTACTTTACTCATATCGTCGGCGACCCGAAGAACGCCGACCTCCTCTACGCGCTCAACGTCTCGGCCTACAAATCGACCGACGGCGGTAAGACGATCACCGCTGTGCGCGGCTCGCATAGCGATAACCATGACATGTGGGTCGACCCGGACAACACGCAGCACCTCGTGCTGGCCAACGACGGCGGCGGCGCGGTGTCGAACGACGGCGGCCAGAACTGGTCGCCAGAGGAATATTCGACCGCGCAGCTGTACCATGTCGTCGCGACCGCACACATCCCGTACGATCTCTGCGGCGCACAGCAGGATGACGGCACGATCTGCGTGCACGTTCCTCAAGTCGGCGGTGGCTTTGGCGGGCGCGGAGGCGGCGGAGGTGGCGGGCGTGGCGGCGCTGCCCCGCTGACCCTTGCCGACACCTATGGCGCCGGCGGCTCTGAGGATGGGTACATCGCGACCGATCCCACCAACCCTGACGTCTTCTTCGCCGGCGGCAACAACGGCTCGTTCCTCACCCGTCTCAACCGCCGCACAGGCGAACAGCGGGAGGTAAACCCGTATCCGCGCGAATTCTCTGGCGAAGAATCAGCAATCTTGAAAGAGCGCTGGCAGTGGACGTACCCGATCATCTTTTCGCCGGTCAACCCGAAGATCCTCTATACGGGATCGCAGCATCTCTGGTCGACGACGAACGGCGGCCAAAGCTGGAATCAGCTCAGCCCTGATCTAACGCGTCACGATCCGGCGACGATGGGCCCGTCGGGCGGTCCGATCACGCACGATATGAACGGACCAGAGGTGTACGGCGTGATCTTCACGATCGCGCCGTCGAAGAAGACGACAAACGTCATCTGGACTGGATCGGATGATGGCTTGATCTACGTCACTCGCACGGCGGGCAAGACGTGGACGAATGTCACGCCGAAGAACATGCCGGACTTCGGACGCGTCAGCGTCATGGACGCCTCGGCCTTCGATTCAGCGACCGCGTACGCTGCGGTGAAGCGTCCGCTGCTCGACGATCAGTCGCCGTACATCTTCCGCACGCACGATTTCGGCAAGACGTGGACGAAGATCGTCACCGGCATTCGCGCGAATGACTACGTGCACGCCGTGCGTGAGGACCCCAAGCGCAAAGGCCTGCTCTACGCGGCAACGCAGCACGGCATGTACATCTCGTACGATGACGGCGACCACTGGGACTCGATGTCCCTCAATCTGCCAGACGTGCCGATCGCCGACATCGAGGTCGAGGATCACGACATCGCGATCGCGTCGCATGGCCGCGGCTTCTATGTGCTGGACAACATCGAGCCGCTGCGGCAGTACAAACCGGCGATGGTCGCCGAACATGACGTCGTGCTGTTCACACCCGCGGTGGCGATTCGCTCCGGCACGCCCGCGACGGTGCAGTACTGGCTCAAGCACCCAGTGAACAACATTCGCATCGACATCCTCGACGCGCGGGGCCAACTCGTACGCAGCCTTCCGGACACCGCTGCCGCCGGCGGGCGTGGCGGCGCCGGCGGAGGGGGTGGGGGTGGAGGTGGCCGCGGCGGCGCGCCGCAGGGCCCGGCGAAGACCGCAGGCCTCAACTCGTTCACGTGGGACGGTCGCTACACGAATGCAGTGACCTTTCCGGGAATGATTCTCTGGGGTGCTACGACGAATGGCCCGCTCGCCGCGCCAGGCAAGTACACCGTGCGCTTTACGGCCGACGGCAAGACGACCACGGCGCCGCTGATCATGAAGCGTCACCCGCTGCACGAAGCGACCGACGCCGATCTCGTGGCGCAGACGACGCTCGCGCTGCAAATCCGCGATAAGGTCACGGAAGCAAACAACGCGGTCATTCAAATTCGCGCTCTCAAGAAGCAGATCGGCGACCGGCTCACGAAGTCGCAGGATACGACGCTCAAGACGACCGGCGACCGGTTGAGCGCAAGCTTGAGTGGTGTCGAAGAGGAGTTGTATCAGGTGCGCAACGCCGCAGGCGAAGACCCGCTAAACTTCCCCATCAAGACAAACAACCGCCTGGCGTCGTTGCTGCGCGTCGTCACGTCGGGCGACGGCAAGCCGATCGCGAATGCCGATCCAATCTTCACGGATCTCAAGCTCGAGCTGAAGACTGAGATGGATCACCTTCAGAAGGTGCTGAACGTCGATCTGCATACGTTCAACGGGCTTCTCGTGAAGCTTGGTCTTGATCCGGTCGTCGCTGGGAAGCCGGTGGTGTTCTGAACCATCAACGCTCGGCCAGCCTTCACACTGGACCGCTGTAAGACCCGGGGTGATCCGGCGACTATCTAGGTAGATGTCACCGGAGACCCCCGAGGAGCTCGGGCGTACACACGCCCTCTATGACGACGCCGCCGCACAATTCGGCGGCGCGATCGACCGACTGGTGCGGTCGTATGAGCGCGACCCCGAGCGCCGGCGCGATCTTCGCCAGGAAATCCACCTCGCACTCTGGCGCAGCCTCGCCCGGTTCGATGGTCGCTGCTCGCTTCGTACGTGGACCTTTCGTGTCGCGCACAACGTCGGCGCCACGTTCATCCTTCGGCACCGCCGCGCCAGGACCTCGACGCTGGTTAGTCTCGAGGAGCTGGACGACATCCCGGAGCCGCATCCCGCCGAAGACGCGCTCGATCGAGGCCTGCTGCTACAGCGTCTCTATTCCCTGATCGAGCAACTGACGCCCGGCGATCGCGAACTCGTGCTGCTCTATCTCGAAGGCTTCGACGCCGCGGCGATCGCCGAAGTCACGGGGCTCTCAGCGTCGAATGTCGCCACGAAGATTCACCGGATAAAGCGCGTGATCGCGCGCCGCGCTCGCGCGGCGGAGGTGCCCGATGACTGAACAGAATGACGTCGACGAGGTCGTCGCCGCGTGGCGCGAGCAGCCTGCCGAGCCACAGGCCTTTAGCGCGACCGAGATTCGGCGCGCCGCGAAGCGAATCGGGGGCGAAGCGCGGACCGCTGTCGGCGCGATGGCGGCGGCCGTCGTAGTTACGATCGGGACGTGGGGCGTCCTCGCAGCGTTGGCTGAGAACCAATTGATGCGCGTTGGAGCGGTTGTCACCGCCCTCGCGTACGTATGGAACGCCGGTCTCGCCATTCATCGGCATCGACGGTTGGCGGCGGCATCGCTCAGCGTATCGGAGCTAGCCTCGATCGAGTATTACCGAGTCCTCCGCGAAATCGATCGTCGCGCCCGGCTCGCCGGCGGCGGATGGCCGGCCTATATCGGATTGATCGTTCCACCGATGATCTATTTCGCCGGTGCCGCTGTCGCAGAGCCCGCCTCCCGGGCAATCATCGCTGGCATGGCAGTCGTATACGCGGGGTTTCACGTGGCCGTCATCTCGTGGGGACGCCGGAACGCGATTGCGACGTACGACGAAATGGAGCGATTCAGAGAATCGCGCGGACGGCTGTAAGAGAAATCGAAACCCGGCGACTGTCTCTCGGAATCCCATTCCGGAGATGATGATGCGGTCCGTTCTTCACTCACTCATTTTGCTGTGCGCGGCACACCGGCTTCTCGCGCAGCAACCGAAGTCGACACTTCTTCCCTGTGCTCCGGGGACGTGGCAAGGCACGCTCGATGTCGGCGGAATGCATGCGCGACTTGGCCTTCGGATCAAGCGTGATTCCGCCGGCGCGCCCATCGCGTCGATCACCAACCTCGACGCCGGCAACCTCCGGCTGCCAGCGACCTGCGCGACGCACGGCGATACGGTCGTCGTCTCCTGGGCGGGGGGCCAAGCCGTATATACCGCGGTGATGACTCCCGCTCGTGACTCGCTTTATGGATTGCTTAAAGACCCGAGCGCGGCGACCCCACTGCGATTGGCGCGCGTCACGGAACTCTCATCGGGCACAGCGCTCCCATACCCGACGCGCCTGGCCTCCGACTCGGTGATCCGGGCGATCCTGGCCAAGCGAATCGACCAGCAGAAGCGAAGCGTCGGAATGGTCGTCGGGGTCATCGATTCCAGCGGGCGTCGTATCGTGACATACGGACACCGCGCGAAGGGAGACGACGCGCCGCTCGATGGCAGTTCGCTGTTCGAGATCGGATCCGTGACGAAGGTTTTTACCTCGCTCGTCCTCGCGGACATGGTTCGTCGCGGCGAGGTCGCGCTGAGCGATCCCGTTGCGAAGTACTTACCTGCCGGCACCAAAGTACCCGAGCGTGCGGGGCGCCAGATTACGCTGCTCGACCTCGCCACCCACACGTCGGGCCTCCCGCGCGATCCCACCAATCTCGCCCCCAAGGACCCGAGCAATCCGTTCGCCGACTACACCACGGCGAATCTCTACCAGTTCTTGGCGACTTACACGTTGACGCGGGATGTCGGCGCGAAATACGAGTACTCGAATGTTGGTTTCGGGTTGCTTGGCGAAGCGCTCGCGCGTCGCGCCGGCACGGACTATGAGTCGCTTGTCCGATCGCGCGTGCTCGATCCACTCGGCATGCGCAATACGAACATCACAGTGCCATTGAACGCCCAAGGACGTCTGACCGTCGGCCACGACGCCGGCCTCGAGCCCGCGCCGTATTTCCGTCTTCCAGCATTGCTCGGCGCCGGCGGTATATACTCGGGCGCGAACGATATGTTGACGTTCCTCGCCGCGAACATTGGGAATGTCACGTCGCCGCTCTCCGCAGCGATGAGCGACATGCTCACCGTTCGCCGTCCCAGCGGAACACCGAACCTGGACATTGCGCTCGGCTGGCACGTGTCTACGCCGACCGGCCACGAGATCATCTGGCACAATGGTGGCACGACCGGGTTTCGCGCGTTTGTCGGCTTCGATCGTGCGCGACGCGTCGGCGTCATCGTGCTGTCAAACGCGTCTGTAGTCGAGGGAGGCGACGACATCGGACTCTATCTCCTTCAGGGCGGCGGACCGCTGTATGATCGCGCCCCGCTTGCCGAAATTCGCGTCTCGCCGACCGTGCTCGACGCGTATGTTGGCCGCTACGCCCTCACGCCGAAGATCGCGATAGAAGTTTCACGCGACAGCGAACGTTTCTACGTTCAGCTAACGGGGCAGCAAAAGCTCGAAGCGTTCGCGTCGTCGTCGCGCGATTTCTTCCTGAAGGCGGTGGACGCGCAGATCACTTTCGAGGTGAACGAGCAGGGTCGCGCGACAGCCCTCGTGCTGCACCAGAACGGGAGCGATAGGAGGGCGAAACGAATCGAGTGAATGCGCTGCGGCTCACACCGCAGCGCTCACCACCGACGGATACGGCGGCGATTGCAGGTCATCGGTCCTGTCAGCGAAGTAGCGGGGACTCGCATCGGCCGCTGTCAGATGATACGTATTCGATAATCCCAATGACAGGAGCTTCTGGTCGAGCTCCTCGACGTCGAAATACGAAAGCCATGGCTCGCCCATGGCCGCCGCTATCTCGGCCGGCGACGGTCCGTCGGCGGGGTCGCGCTTGGCGCGCTCCCGGCGCGCATACGTGAAGACGATCTCGCTGCCCCGTCCGAACGCAGCCACCGTGTTCAAAACGGCATCGATCGCCGCCTCCGTGAGATACATCGTGACGCCGAGCCAGGAAAAGAACGTCGGTGCGGCGAGGTCGACGCCACCGGCAATCAAGCCATCGCGCAGCGTGGTCGTCTCGAAATTGATCGCCGCGTACCGCACGTTGATTGGCACGCCGATTCCGGCGGCGGCAAGTCGCTGCCGCTTGTCTTCCTGACTCGCGAGGTGATCGACTTCGAAAATGCGGATCGACTTCGCCCAATCAGGTTGGCGGTACGCGAACGTGTCGCCCCCGGCCCCGAGGATGACGTACTGCGTCACGCCTCGCTTCGCCGCTTCGGCCAAACGGTCTTCCGCGAACCGGCTCCTCAGTACGACGTGCGCTCGAAGCTCGCGAGACAAGCGCACCTGAGGTGTGCCCGCGACCGCGCGTATCTGTTCGATCGCCGCTGGGCCCACCAGCCGGAGCACCGTTGGGTCATTCAGAATCTTCGGTTCGCCATCGAGCACCATGTGGGCCGCGCGCATCATCGCGACCCCGAGGGCAGTTCTGCTTCCTTCTCTAGCCAACCGACGAGCCTCCACCATTTGGCGCCGCGTCAACCTCTTCGTGGCCCGAGCGGGGATTTGTGCCGACCACACAGAGCCATCCCTTCGCCTCGTTCTCGAATGTCTGAACGTCGGCGAAGCCCGCGGCTTCGACGAAGGCACGATGTGCATCGCGCGTGAGATACTTTGCTTTGATTGAAGCCATTAGCCGACGCTGGCCCCTTGGCGCGCCCGGGCGGTCGTACGCTTCGGCAACGATCAACAGTCGCCCCCCCGGCGCAAGAACGCGGCGAACCTCGCCAGCGTCGTGCTCGAGGTCGGGCCAGTAGTAGTGAGTCTCGATCGCAGTGGCGAGATCGAACGTCGCATCGGCGAAGGGAAGCTTTGATACCGACGCAAGCTGAATGTCGACGCGTTTCTCCGCGATGAGCGCCGCATTGAGCGAACGCGATGTATCGACACACGTGGCGGAATAGTCCACGCCCTGCACTGTGCCGAGTGGTGCGAGTTGGGCGAGCGTGTGGATCGTTTGCCCACCGCCGCAGCCAACGTCGAGACTCGTCGCGTTGGGTGCGATCGTCACCTGACTCAGCGCCCAACGCGTCAACGCCGCATGCGAGCGATTCATCCTCTTCACGATGAGCACGCCGGCTGGTCCCCACGGCTTGCGGTACTGACGAGTTCCGGTGATACCGAAGGCAAAGTCGAGGATCACCGGCAGTACGGCCGCGGCCGCAACGACAATGCTAGTCTGCATCGCCCCGCGCCGCCCGCGCAATCTCAACGATCTCGGCGAGTTGCACTGACATCCGATTCCACTCCGACCGCCCGAAGCGGGCGACGAAGTCTTCTTGAGCCGACGTCCAGTGAGGAAGCGCTCGCGCGATGCGCTGACGCCCTTTCGCGGTCAGTGCGACGACCTTCGCGCGACCGCGACCGGCATTGATGGTGACGAGGCCATCACGTTCGAGCGGCTCGAGCGCGCGATAGAGCGATGTGCGCTCGAACACCTGATCGTTCGCCAACTCGCTCAGCGGGACGGGCGCGTCGTATCGCTCGACGGCGCGCAGCAGCGAAAACTGGGTGCTCGTGAGCCCGACGACCGCGAGATGCTGGTCGTAGACTCGGCTGATCGAGCGCGTGGCGCGGCGAAGCGTTCCCGCAACGCACGTGGCGGTGGCTGATTGCACTGGGCGTCCTCATTGATGTGTATGCATCATAATGATGCGTACACATCAATGCTGGCACAAGAGCACACCGGGCCTGCTCGACGGACTGACGAGGTGAGCTATCCGTTGGTGAGCTTCAGAAACGACTCCGGCAGCCGCTCCCCCTGCACCGGAATCTTCGAGGCTGCATCCTCGATCTCGCGCAGGTCGTGGGCTGTGAGCTCGATGTTCATCGCGCCGAGGTTCTCCTCGAGGCGATGCAGCTTCGTGGTGCCGGGAATCGGCACGATCCACGGCTTCTGAGCGAGCAGCCACGCGAGTGCGATCTGTGTGGGCGTGGCGTGTTTCTCGTCCGCCACGCGCTTGAGCAGATCGACAACCGCCATGTTGGCTGCGCGAGCGTCTTCGGCGAAGCGCGGCGAGATGTTTCGGAAGTCGTTCGCTGTGAACTTCGTGGTGGAGTCGATCTTCCCAGTGAGGAATCCGGCGCCCAGCGGAGTAAACGCTACGAAGCCGATCCCCAGGTCTTCGCACGTCGCCAGTACATCGTTCCGCTCAGGGTCTCTCGTCCAAACCGAGTATTCACTCTGGACCGCGGCGATCGGCTGAACAGCGTGAGCACGACGGATCGTCGGCGCACTCGCCTCCGATAGGCCGAAGAACCGGACCTTCCCCTCGTGTATCAGCTCCTTCACCGTGCCCGCAACGTCCTCGATGGGCACATTCGGATCGACGCGGTGCTGGAAGAGGATATCGATGGCGTCGACATTCAGCCGACGCAGCGAGGCATCGGCCACCTTCCGGATGTGCTCGGGCCGCGAATCGAGGCCGTAGCGCGAACCGTCGGGATTGATGCCGAAGCCGAATTTCGTGGCGATGGTGACTTGCTCGCGAAACGGAGCGACCGCCTCGCCGAGCAGTTCTTCATTCGTGAAGGGACCATACGCTTCGGCGGTATCGAAGAGGGTCACGCCGCGCGTGATGGCGGCGCGGATGATCGCAATCGCATCCTGCCGATCGGTGGGCAGCCCGTACGCCGAGCTCAGACCCATCGAGCCGTAGCCGATGGCGGACACCTGCGGGCCGACACGACCTAGCTGGCGTAGCTTCATAGCTCCCCTACCCTGATTTCAGATCGAAAGAATCACCCCGTGCCAACGGAAGCTATTCGCCTCCGCCATGGCTGACGGCCTCGTCAGGGTGAGCATACGAGTCGCCGGCGAAGTGCCGCGCGGAAACACACTTCGTTGTCGCCGCGGTTGCCGATCCAGAACTTGCTCCGTATTCTCTTGCGGCCGACGCCGGCGACGTCGACTGCTGAATACTGAGACGCTCATGCAGAGTTTGTCATCGTCGGCGGCCGCTCGCGAGCTACCCAGTGTCTCATGGGCAGAATCCCGTCATGCCTTATCTAGGATTCTCCAAATAACGCATGCGCCAACAACGACCACGCGCGGGAAATGGCGGGCAGTCGGCCTGGCGGATCACGGCGTCGCACCTTTTGTGCGCATTCGTTCTGAGCGTTGCTCTCTCGATCGCCGCTGGCGCGCAACGCTCACCCCACGTCATCAGGGGACGGGTCACTACTGACAGTGGCGTCGTCATTTCTGGCGCCGACATCATCGTGACCATTGCACCATCAGCCGAAACGGTCGTGGAAAAGAGCGATTCGGCCGGTATTTATCGCGTCGTCATCGCCAAACCCACAGGCGAATACCTCCTCTACATAGGCGCGCTCGGACGAAAGCCGTTTCGTCAGCGCGTAACGATTGCCGCGACCGATTCGGTCGCCGTCGTCAACGCATCGCTCGGCTCGGCGGTGGCCACCGTGGCCGCGGTGCGCGTAGAAGCCCGCAAGGCGCGACCGCCGCGCTCACTCGGCACCGACGGGCCGGCGGGTACTGACGCGACAGACAAAACGGTGGACGGTGTCTCGGGCGCACTACCTCCCGACCTCCAGGGAAATCTCGAGGCGATGGCGTCGCTCATTCCAGGCTTAGCGCTCGGTCCGAACGGGGTTTCCGCGTTCGGACTCGCGGCCGATGCGAACTCCACGACGCTCAATGGTCTGGCGTTCGCCGGCGGAGATCTGCCGCGCGACGCGCAGACGTCGACGCGCTTTCGAACCTCGCCGTGGGATCCGACGGTCGGCGGATTCGCCGGTGTGCAGACATCGGCATCGCTGTCGAGCGGTGGCAACATCATCCGCCGGCGCGGCCATGTCACCTTCGACGCGCCAGGCCTCCAGCTCTCTGATCCCGTCGCCAGCCGTCTCGGACAGAAGTTCACCAACATCGCGCTCGACGAGGGCGGTACGGGAGCGTATCGGCTCGACCGCTACTATTACAATTTTGGTGTTCACGCCGCGCGGCAGACAGCGTCGGTCTCGTCGCTCGCCGACCTTGATTCCGACGCGCTCGCCCACGCCGGCATCGCACCCGACTCGGCAGCGCATCTCGTGCAACTGCTGTCTAGCATGGGCGTGCCGATCGGTGCCAACAGTATTCCGCACGCTCGAACGACGAACACGCTCTCGTTCATCGAACGCATCGACCGCGCAGCGGCGCTCGCGCCAGCAAACGCGCCACCCGGTCCAGTGATGGCCGCCACCGTGTTCGGGCGCCTGTCTCAAGCCGAGGCGCAGTCGCTATCACCGACCATCGCGCCGGCGTTCGCAGGAAAGTCCACCGCGGGCCTCGCCGGTGTGCAGGGGCTCTACTCACGCTACTTCGGCAAAGATGGCGACTATGTGAGCGAGACCACGTCGGGCCTTAGCATCTCGACGAATCGGGGCTCGCCGTACGTCACGCTCCCGAGTGGCAGCGTGCTCGTCGCGTCGGACATTGGGCTTGGGTCGCTGGCGTTCGGCGGCAACAGCGCGCTGTCGAACGACTCGCGCAACTGGACCTGGGAAACGATCAACCAGACAAGCCTGTTGGTGCGCGGACGCCAGTCGCTTCCGATCAAGGTGTATCTCCAATCGCGCTTCGACGGATTCGATCAGTCGCTCTCAGCCAATCGACTGGGCCGGTTCGGGTTCAACTCGCTTGCCGATCTTGCCGCGAACCGGCCGTCGAGTTTTTTAAGAACACTCAATGCGTCCGATCGTTCGGGCGGCGAATGGACCGGCGCTGCGGCGCTCGGGGGGAATTGGATCAACGGCAAAGTCACGGTCACCGGAGGGGCGCGCCTCGAGGCCAACGCCTTCACTGCGGCTCCTCAGCTCAACGCCGATGTGGAGCGACTGTTTGGCGCACGGACCGATCATGCGCCGAACGGCTTTGGCGTGAGCCCGCGATTGGGGTTCGTCTGGCGGTACACCGGTTCCACGGGCTACAGCGCGCTGTCGACCGGCAACGCGACGGTGACCCGCGGGTCCGCCTCGTTGCGCGGCGGGATTGGGAAATTCCGCAGCGTGCTGCCGTCGACGCTGCTCGCAGATGCGATCTCCTCCACCGGGTTGCCCGGCGGCATGCAGCAGTTGCTCTGCGTGGGAGACGCCGTGCCGACGCCCGATTGGCAGCGCTTCGCGTCAACGACAGCGGCCGTGCCGACAGCCTGCGCTGGCGGCGCCTCGACGTTTGCCGACACGGCCCGGGCGGTGACGCTGTTCGATCGCGGCTATCAGCCCGCCGAGAGCTGGCGCGCGAACGTTGGATGGACGTCGACAAGCTTCCTCAAGACGTACGTTGCGATCGATGCGACGTACTCGCTCAATCTGCACCAACCCGGCACACTCGACCTCAACTTCGCGGGAACACCACGCTTCTCACTGGCCGACGAAGCCAATCGCCCGGTGTTCGTCAGCCCAGCGAGCATCGTCCCGCTGACCGGATCGATCTCGTCGGTGGAGTCGCGTACGAGTGGGCAGTTCGGCCGAGTGAGCGAGCGCGTCTCAGACCTCCGGTCGAACGCCAAACAGCTCACGGTCTACGCCATCCCCAATCTGCCGTTCAATGTGGGTGTGGTCATCCTCGGCTACACGTTTATCGACGCCAGCACGCAGTCGCGCGGTTTCGACGGCAGCACAGCCGGTGACCCGCGCTCCATGGAGTGGGCGCCGTCGTCGTTCACCCCGCGGCATCAGGTGACGTTGCAGCTCTCGCGCTTCTTCTTCGGTGGTGACCTGGGCCTCTCCGCCGCGCTGCGTGCCTCCTCGGGATTCACGTATACGCCGATCGTAGCCGGCGACATCAGCGGCGACGGCAGCTCCAACGATCGCGCCTTCGTCTTCAACCCGGCCGCGGCGCGCGATTCTGCGGTGGCGAATGGGATGCAGTCGCTGCTGCGCACAGGTTCATCGTCCGCGCGCGACTGTCTCGCGCGCCAGCTTGGTCAGATCGCCGCGCGCAACAGTTGCGTCGGCCCATGGTATGCGACGATGAACGGCAACATCGGCATCAATAACATTCCGCGGACCGACAATCGAGCGCGCGTCTATCTGAGCTTCGCTAACCTGCCGGGTGCGCTCGATGATCTTCTCCATGGCAACGCGCTTCGCGGTTGGGGTCTGCTGCCGCTCCCCGATCAGACGCTCTACCAGGTGCGCGGCTTCGACGCCGCCGCAAAGCGTTTCGTCTATGAAGTGAATCCGCGCTTCGGCTCGTCGAGCCCGGCGACAACGACGCGGCGCAATCCATTCAGGATCACGCTCGACCTGCAACTCGATCTCGGGCCGTCGACGCAGGAACAGCAGGTGGAGCAGAACATTCGCGTGCGACCGAGCATGCTCGGCACGCGCGCGTCGGCAGACACGGTAAAGGCGCGCTACCTGCGCAGCAGCTTCAGTAACATCTATGCGGTGATGCTGCGCTTTGGCGACTCATTGGCGCTGTCGCGTGACCAGCTCGAGCGCGTTCAGGCGCAGGAGATCCAGCTCAAGCTGAAGGCGGACGCGATCTACGCACCACTCGCGGACTATCTCGCGGCGCTTCCGGAGGACTTCGATCGCAAGGCGGCGGCGGCGCGCGTCCGCGCAGCGAGCGATTCGGTGTGGCAGGTGATCTATCGCGAGCGAGACTTTCTCCTCAAGACGCTCACACCAGGGCAGATCGTGCTGCTGCCAGGATCGATTCGCGACATGGTGACGACGCCGGACTATAAGGGCAGATTCTTCTACGGCTTCTGAGCTTCATGGCCAGAGATGCCAACACGAGCGCCGGCGACGAGTAGCGCGTGGCACGGCTCGGCGCGAAGAACTAGCGACCTGCAGGCGCGGCCTCACCTCTATGGAACGCAAGAACGGACCGGCCGAGGAGTCTCCCACCCGAGACTTCGACCGATCCGCTCGCCTTGCGTCTACATCACATACGTCCGCGAGCGGCGAAGTGTCGCGCTAAGAATTCTCTCGCTGGGCGGCGGAGCAAAGTGAGAGCCGGCTCGCGGACCCGTGGTTCACGAAATCTCGGGTTCGCGATCACGCCGAACCAATCGCTCCGCCTCGAGCCAGTCCGCGAGATCATTGCCGTCTCCTCTGCCACGCGAAAGGAAAAGCTCATACGCGTGCCGGCGAATCTCACTCTCGAGATCGTCAGCGTTGAGGGCCTCACGGTCTGCCATGCTGCTGGTGTCGAACGATGAATCAGCCGATTCGTTTGCGTTCACGTTCGGAATCTCCGCGGATTGGGTTCATCAACGATTGGTTGGCCAAGGGTGGGTGATCCCGCAATTCGCGGGCGCGACGATCCTGGTACCGTGGCCCTCCATCGTTCCCACCTCACGGGACTCTCTCATATTCGCGAACTCGGAGCGTTTCGCTGCCACCGATGTGTCTAGGAAGCGTAACGCCGGCTCAGCGAGCGGGGAGCGATCTTGAGCTACTCTCCCGTGCCGCCCGATACGGCTCTGGTCGGCAGGCGTAGTCGTCTGCACGACGAACTTTCCGTTCAGGCTCTATTGCTTCGCCCCGGAACGGCCTGAAGCTCGCTCGTCCGCTTTATGATCGTTGTGTCATCGAGCACGCCGGCGGCGAGGGTGAGACAGAAGGTGCTGCCCTGCCCCGGCACACTCTCGACGGTGAGATCGCCGCCCATTCCTCGCGCGAGGTCGCGACTGATCGCGAGACCGAGGCCGACCCCTGGTACCGAATTCGTTAGCGAACGCTCGAGCTGCACGAATGGTTCGAAGATCGTCTGCTGCACGTCCGCCGCGATTCCAGGACCGGTGTCGCTCACCGCGATCTGTACGCACCCGAAGGGATCGGTAGAAGCGGCGACGGCGATCTGCGTTCGCGGTGGCGTGTGCCGTACGGCATTCGAGAGGAGGTTCAACAGAATCTGGCGGAGTCTCTCACGATCGGCGTTCACGACGAGCCCATGCTCACCGCCGCGGAAATCAAGATCCTGATGGTGCGAAGATGCCTGCGGAGCAATCAGCGCTTCGACGTCTTCCAAGACCGGATCGAGCGCGACACTGGCAAGTGTGTACTGAACACGACCGCTTTCGATGCGGGCGAGGTCAAGGATTCCGCCAATCAATCCCAGAAGATGCTGCTGACTCATGCGGATTCGGGCGAGATCACGCTGCTGCTCACTGCTGATCGGCCCGCGAAGCCCCATCTCCATCAGCTCGGCATATCCGCCGATTGCATTCAGGGGTGTGCGAAGCTCGTGGCTCATTGCCGCCAGGAAATCCGACTTCGCCCGGCTCGCCGACTCTGCGACATCGCGTGCCTCGCGAAGCGCCTGAATGTCGGTACTCGTACCGAACCATCGCACCACCGCGTCGCCGTCGCGGAGGGGAACGACTCTCGTCAGAAACCATCGCGCGTCGCCGTCGGCGCGCTTCAAGCGCACCTCCATCTCGAAAGGCAATCCAGAAACGACGGAGGCATTCCACTGCTGCGTTACGTCAGGGAGTAGACCTGGATCATGTGCTGCCGCCCACTGCTCGGAGTAGTCGTCCGTCGTGGCGAATCCCGTGTATTCGTACCAGCGGGCATTGAACCAAAAAATGTCTCCCCCCGGATAGGCCATCCAGGCGAGCTGCGGCAACGCGTCCGAAAGCGCACGCAGGTCGTTTTCGCGCCGTTCAAGTGCCCGCCGTGACTCGCCGATTCGCTCGGCCATTGTATTGAACGCGATGGCGAGCGACTGCGATTCTCGCGTGCCTGCGGTATCGACACGACGCTCATAGTCACCTTTTGCGAAATCCTCGACGGCCCCGGCGACCACCGTGAGCGGACGCGCCACGCGACGCCCCGCAAACCACGCAAGCGCTGCGGCGGCGATCGTCAACACAATCGCCAGGATGCTGAGACGACGAATCGATGCGGCGGCGCCCGAAATGATGAAGCGACGCGGGATCTCCATCACGAGCACGAGCGGAGTACCGGGAACCACTTGCTCCGAGAACAAGACGGATCCGGACTGCGAACGCTCGCGTCGATTCCCCGTCGTCGTGGGTGCCGACACGGGAGTGCCACCGAACGTCGTCCAACCCGTTCCGTCTACGTTTCTGTAATAGCCCGTGACGGAGTCGCCACTCAACTCGCGAATCGTTCGTTCGGTCTGCGGATTGGTCGCGATGCGGCTTTGCTTCAGGACGAATCCCAGCACTCGCCCCGAATCGATCACCGGCAACACCGCCCAGAAATGGGAACGGTTGTTCTGAAGATAGAGTTGCCCGACCTGGAACGAATCGCGCATCGCGAGCGAGTCGAGTCCCTGCCGCAGCGGTCGGTTTGCCGGAGCCAGCTCTCCGGGCATTCCGAGTTCAATTCCCTTGGCCACATCGACGCCGTCCACCGCCACTCGTCGGCCATCCGCCGCGCGCCATAGCTCGATCGGAAGTCCAGAGTCCGTCGGAGTGCGAAGAGATTGAAGCGCCGCGACGAGTTCGCGCGTGGTAGCGCCGCCTGCATTCACCCGCGCACGAAGCGCGGCCTGCACGCTCGCGTTCCTCGCGACAGCTCGGTATCGACTCTGCGTTTGACGGATGCCGGTGGCGCTGACCGCTGCGAGTTGGCGCACGCTTCGGTCTAGTCGGTCCTGTGCACTGTGCAGCGACGCGTTGGTCAGCGTCCACCACGTGATCCCGATTCCTGCCGTCAGGACCAGCAACACGACCACGCCCGCAACGATCGAGAGTAGTTGCTCAGTGGAGAGCTTGCCGGCAGGTGCCGCTCCGATCGCATCCTTCCGCTCACGCATCTAAACAAGGTACGCCTAGGAAGAGGGTTGCGCACGCCGAACTCCGAGGGTAGCGGCTCGCGCGCGCCATCCGTACTTTCGGGGCCATGCGTCAGCCCCGCCTCGGCGACCAGCCGCGCTGATTCACCAACCCGCCTGGGCGGTCGTCCCGTTCGCCAACGTCACCAAGCGCAGGACCTCGACTGGCTGCGCGAGATTCGCCGGCGCGCGCGGAAACACGGGATTTCGCTGCGTCACCGGCGTGGAGTAAGAATGATCAGTGGCGCCCCGATGTCACACGGCCTTCCCCGCACCACTCTGCAGTATTGGTCTCTGTCTCGCGCTGCTCGCGTGCGGTCGCCCACCGGCGGTCGCGCCTACGCTCACACAGATCGCGCGAACCGACCAGGCCAGCGGTACGACCGCGCTACTCATTGCAGTGAGCCCGGTCAACGAGCGCGTTGTATGGGTGAGCGGATCGCGCGGAACGTGGCTGCGCACGACGGACGGCGGAACAACGTGGGAATCGGGTCGAGTTGCCGGCGCTGATTCCCTGCAGTTCCGCGATGTCCACGCGGTCGACGCCACGACGGCATATCTGCTGAGCATCGGTTCCGGTTCCGAATCGCGCATCTACAAAACGACAGATGCGGGCGAGCACTGGACGCTGCAGTACACGAATCCTGATTCAGCCGGCTTCTTCGATTGCATGGACTTCTGGGATGCGAATCATGGTATCGTCATCGGCGACGCGATCGGAACGGAGGTCGCGATCCTGACGACCGCGAACGGCGGTGCCACGTGGAGCCGCGTCGCGCAATCAAGTCTTCCAGCAGCGCAGCGCGGAGACGGAAGCTTCGCCGCGAGCGGAACGTGTCTCGTCACGCGTCCGGGAGGTCGCGCATGGATCGTCGAGAGCAACGAGGCGCGCGGCCGAGTCCTTCGCACTGGCGACTATGGCCGCACTTGGACGACCGACCTACTCCCGCTTACAACGCGCTCAGGCTCGGGGCCCCAGTCGATCGCCTTTCGCGATAATGAAAATGGCATCGTGCTGGGCGGTGGGAACTCCGCCAAACGTGGCGATGCTCTCGCAGCGTCAACCGTCGACGGTGGACACACCTGGGTGACGCGCGCGAGTCCGCCGCTGCGAACCGGCGTGTGGGGCGGCGCCTATGTCCCGTCGCCGCGTGTGCCGACCGTCGTCGCAGTTGGACCAGGAGGCGCGGTGTTCTCGCGCAATGACGGCGCAAGTTGGACGACGATCGACTCGCTCGAATACTGGTCAGTTGGCTTCGCATCGCCGCGCGCCGGATGGGCTGTGGGAGTGCGCGGTCGGATCACCAAACTATCCGGCTTTTAACCACGAACTCGGAAAGACTCAATGCCGAAACGTCGCCGCCTCTCGAACACCTTGCCCTCTGCCCTCTTGGCGTTGTCCGCGCTCGTGCCGAACGAGAGCAACGCGCAATCTCGGCAACTCGATCCATTGAAGTACACCGTTCGGATTCCCGAGCCGGCATCCAAGACGTTCAGCGTGGAAATAACAGTACCAACCGAGAGGCGCGACTCGGTGATGCTGATGCTGCCGGTCTGGTCGCCGGGCATGTACGTGCTGCAGAACTACGCCGATAAGGTCTCCGCGTTCACGGCGAAGGCACCCGACGGCACGCTTCTCGACGTTTCCAACGCGACCCCGAGCCGATGGATCGTGCGCACGGGTGGTCGCCCGTCCGTCATCGTGTCGTACACGTTGGCTGCGCCGCGCGGCAGCAACCTGTCCAATGGCGTCACGGATTCCTCGCTGGTCATCGTCGGCCCCGCGACCTACATCACGCTCGTCGAGCAAGCGCACCGCCCCGCGGACCTCCGCTTGGAGCTCCCCGCCACGTGGAAGCCCGCGGCCACCTCGCTCGACGCCGCGCCAGACGGCCAGCCGAATCACTTCGTCGCTCCCGACTACGACATCCTTGCGGACTCGCCGATTATCGCCGGCGTCCACCTCACGTCCGCCGACTTCACGGTCGGCGGCGCAAAGCATTCCTGGGTCTACCTCGGCAACGCCGAGTGGGATGCCCCCGCGGCGGCTCAGGCGATGACGCCGCTCATGGAAGAGCACCTCCGGTTTTGGGGACGCCTTCCATTTAAGAAATACTCATTCCTCAACATCATCACCGCCGGCGGCGGTTCCGGTATCGAGCATCTCAACTCCGTCGCGATTACCGGCGCAGCGAAAACGCCAACCACGCCGGAGTCGAAGTTCCGCACCGCAAGCTTCATCAGCCATGAGTACTTCCACGCGATCAACGTCAAACGCCTGCGCCCGGTGGAACTCGGGCCATTCGACTACGAGCATCCGCCCGTGACCACCGGACTGTGGGTGGCGGAGGGTCTCACGTCGTACTTCGGCGATCTACTCGCGGAGCGAGCGGGACTCGGCGGACCTACAGAGTACCTCAACCTCACGTCGAAGCACATCACCGATCTCCAGAATAGTCCCGGACGTCTGTCGCAGACTCTCGAACAATCATCGTCGCAGATGTTCGAGCGCCTGCCGAGAGACAAGACGGTCGACTACTACGTGAAGGGTCCAGTCGTCGGGATCATTCTGGATGCGCACATCCGCAAGATGACCGACGGAAAGAAGAGTATGGACGACGTCATCCGCCTCGAGTACCAGCGCTGGTCAGGCGCGCGCGGCTACACCGCCGAGCAGTTCAATCAAACCGCGTCCGATGCCGTCGGGTTCGATCTGAAGCCGTTGTTGCACTCGTTGATCGCGACCACTGACGAAATCGACTATACGGAAATGCTCGACTGGTTCGGGCTGCGCTTCATTCCGAATTCCGACCCAACCAAAGCGTGGACCCTGGAAGTGCGTCCCGATGCAACCACGGCGCAGAAGGCGCACTTTATGGCGTTCATGGCCCACTCGAAATCGAGTTGATCAGGCGCCCGGCTCCGCCGCTTCGGTGTCGGGCCTTCATTTACGCCGCCGTGCGCCTGATGAGGCCGTCAGCTCATGGCTCGCCGCAATACACGTGATTCATGTGACGAATCGGCTTCGGAAGATCGTGCGTGCCGTCACCCGGAACCCGGTCGCGCCAAATCAGCAACGAGCCGCGGTCGTCGAAGCGTGCGAAAGCGAACAGCTCAATCGAGTCGCGGCGCAACAGCGGCATTTGATAAAGCCCCGTCTCGTCCGTGCGGGCACTCGCGATCGCCCGCCGTCGCAGCAGCGAATCCATGCGCGCATGAAACGCGAGATACGCGTCTCGCCTCGCCCACGGGGTGAGCTTCACCGTAGGCATGCTATCTCGTCGCTCGCTCGGGCGAGAGCTCTGAAGCGCTGCGCCGAGCTCGATCCCGTCAGCCCGGATACGCACCGGACCAATTGGCATTTCCGGTCCGCCAATCGCATTCAGCAGCGAATCGTGTGCGCAAAGTTCGGCGAGGTCGCGATCGATCTCGTTGCGTGCCGGCAGCGCGTAGACATCCACGGACGCCGCGGGCTCGCGCATCTGCCATCGCGAGAGCATGACGACTCCACGGACACGCGGTGCATCGGAGCAGCCGAGTGCGGCCAACCATGCGCAAACGGCGAGGGATCGCAGCCCGATGCGCGAGATCATCTCTATTCCGATCGCAGTGCATCTACCGGATCGACGCGCGCGGCGCGGCGCGCCGGCAAGTACGACGCGGCAAGTGCAACGACCGCAATCAGAGCCGCGATCGCAGCGAAGGTAGCTGGGTCGCTCGCCGTGACCGCATAGAGAAGACTAGAAAGAGTGCGAGTCGCGGCGGCAGCGATCCCGGCGCCGACAACCAATCCCACGAGCGCCAACCGAAGACCATCGCCGACGACGAGACGAGTAACCGTTTTCGCCGATGCTCCGAGCGCGATACGAATGCCGATCTCGCGAGTCCGTTGGCTCACCGTGTACGCAATCGAGCCGTATAAACCGACGATAGCGAGGAAGAGCGCCACGCCGGCGAACGCGCCGAGCAGCGCGAGCGTAAACCGCGTGGGCGCAAGAGCCTCGCGCAGGTAATCATCGGCGACTCGGGCGCGCCGCACGATGATCGTCGGGTCGACCTGTTGAATCGTCTTTCGAAGAACGGATTCAACCTGCGACGGAACGCTCGCGAAGCGGACGACACACGTCGTCGCACCCAGCGGCATGACCGGCATTTGATACACCTGGAAGGTCTCGAGATCTCCGTGCGAGCCAGGCAGTCGAGCGTCGTCCACGATACCAACAATCGTCGACCACGCGTCAGCGGCGCGCGCAGGCATCTGTCCGAGAGATAGCCCCGGCGGAGGCGGGCCCGGCGGCAATGGGTGTGACGCGGCCCGAGCGCGCACGAGTGCGCCGATCGCGTTGCCGTCTGGTGCAATGCGCCGTGCGAGAGCGCGGCTCACGACAACCTCTTCGGAAAACGCACCCATTCCATGGCTCGACGTCTCATCCGATGGGCCGGCGTTCGGAGCACGCCCAGCGAGCAGCTTGATGCGGCTTGCGCCGAAGTAGTCTCCTTCAATCCACGTTTTCTGAAACTGCGAGATGCCCACGGTTCGGGGGCCGGCGTCCGTTTCCATCTCGAGCGCAGGCGCATCGCGAAAGCCTGCAGTGGGAAGTGTTCCGAGCGACACGCCGACGATGCCCGGCGTCTCGCGAAGGTGCGCGACAATCGCGTGACGCACCTCGATCGTGCGACCGGCACGTCTGATCGCCGGCCCGAGGAACACGTCGACGGAAACGAGGTTGTGTGGATCGAAACCAAGCGGAGTGCGTTGCAGTGCAGCGAACGAACGCGTGAGCAGCCCCGCTCCGACCAGCAGCGCAAACGAGAGCGCGATCTCGACGACGATCAACGACGAGCGCACGCGACGTGACGCGCCGCCGCCCGAAGAAACTCGCGTCTCACTTCGTAACAACTCCGCCACGTCCTGCGACGCCACGAAGAGAGCTGCCGCACCACCAAACAGTACACCGGTGAACATCGAGATCGCGCCTGTCCACAACAGCACGGTCGGATCGATCTGCACATCGGCGAGACGATCGAGCGCGAGCGGACGCAGCGCGATGATGACACGGAGTCCTTGCCACGCGACCAACACGCCGAGTGCTCCGGCCGCGACCGCGAGAAGCACGCTCTCGGTGAGCGCGAGTCGAATGAGCCGCGCGCGCCCTGCCCCGAGTCCCATGCGAACCGCGAACTCCCGCCGCCTCGTCCAGGCGCGCACGAGCAGCAGATTGGCGACGTTCGCGCAGGCGATGAGCAAAAGTGCGCCTACCGCAGCGAAGAGAATCTCGATCGTTCGACGTTCACGATCGCCGAGGAAATCCTGCGCGCGCATCGCGCGAGCACGAATCGAGTCCCGCGTACCCGGCGGCCCCGCGCGCATCGGCGGCCCGACTGCGTCGGCCGCATTCGCGATGGCGTTCAACTCGTTCGTCACCGCCGTCGTGGAAATACCGGGGCGCAGCAACCCGAATCCGATCGATGTGTCTTCAATTGGTGCCGGAAGCCAGACGTCGGGCGGCGGCATCGACGGCGCATCGACCACGCGTGCCGACATCGGGATCGTGAAGCCGGCCGGCATCACACCGACGATGGTGTACTTCGCTCCGCCGTACTCGAGGGTTTTCCCAAGCGCATCGTCACGGCCGTCGTAGGCCGCCTGCCACCAGCGATGACTGATCATCGCAACGTGGTTAGCGCCAGGCCTCTCCTCGTCGCGCGTGAACATCCTTCCATGCGACGGTCTTGCCCCGAGCAGGTCGAGGAGATTCGCAGTTGTGAACGCGTAGCTCACCGTGTCCGGTTGCGAATTCGCTCCGATGGACATGAAGATCTGCTCGACGCCAGCGACCTGCGCGAATGATCGCGCTCGTTCAGCCCATGCTTGCAAGACTTCATTCGGCGGATCGCTCGGCGCATCGGCGGCATTGCTCGCCAGGCCGCCCGCCATTCCAACCTTGCCGAGTGTCTTGAGCGCAACCACACGGTCGCCGTTTGGGTATGGCAGCGGCGCGATGAGCAAACGGTGAACGACGCTGAAGATCGCGGTGTTCGCGCCGATCCCGAGTGCCAGTGTGGTCACCGCGATGGCCGTGAAGGCCGGAGCCTTCGCGAAGTGCCGTAGCGCGAAACGCACGTCCTGCCGCCACTCGGCGAACCAGTCGGTGATTCGCTGCCACCGTGCTTTCCGCTCGGCGCGCTGCGCAACGTGATCCCGATAGCCACTCAGATCGCCGAACCGGCGCAAGGCAGCGGCTTCAGCATCAGGGCCGCTCATGCCTTGGTTGCGGAACTCCTGCGCCCAGAGCTCGAGATGCGTGCGCATCTCGTCATCGGCGTCTTGCAGGAGTCGCTCGCGTGTCACCGGGAGCCGAAAGAAGCGGCGTACGCCCCGCGGGAGGCCCTTCGAGTCGGTGTCCATGACTTCCTCCACCTGGTGGAGGAAGCATGATTCAACCTGCGAGCCTGTAGGTCAAGCGCAAATGCTGGCGGGAAAGATTAAGAGTCGATGACGCCGACTATCGAACGGCGATGAATTGCGCAGGCAGGTCAGGCATGTGATCACTGGTCCGCGTTTGACGACCACCCTCGAGAATCGCATAGGCGATCACTCGAAAATTGAGTCGTCCGTCGAACCGGGCGAACGCCGATCGCGGAACGACCGCTTCCATCTCGTCATTCGAGAGCGCGACGCCGGCGCGCTCGAATGGCTCGTAGCGGCACGGACTCGCGGGGGGTTCGCAATTCGCGTCCGTCACCGCGCGGGCGACCGTCGCCTCGCGCGCCGGCCCCGGGTGCAGACTCACGAGATAGTCAGCCCCGAGGCCGGGACTACTCACGCCGGTCTCCAGATTGAGATCGGTGTCGAGGAGGAACGTCGCACCGGTGGTCGTCGGGTCGAACGACCCCGGCGCAAATCGGACGGTCAGACGAAGTGCGTCCTTCGTGACTTGGATGCTGGCGTAGACGAGGTCCGCCGGACGCGCGACACGCGCATCAGCGACGAACGCCGTGTCGCCAATGGGGTCCGTCGCCTCACCGTGAAACTGGACAACGGGCCCTCTGCTCACCAACGGAAACCGACACCCAGCGAGCGCGAGAACGGCAACGACCACAACGACGAGCGCGCCGAGTCGTTGCACGTTCATTGATCGCTGATCTCAACCGATCGGCTGCGACACTCCCTTGAACCGCCCGTCCTTCATCAGAGTAATCTCGGCGACGATGACTTTGCCCTCGAGGATCGGCGTAACGTCCAACGCCGTGTAACCGGGATTAGCCGCGACCGCTTTGGCGACCGCCGAAGCGAGCGCCTCAGTCGCCTTCGCCGAGGCTTTGCTCTGGGCCTTTGCATCCTTCATGTCGTCGCCGCCGGTGATCTTGTCGATCTTCGCCACCTTGCCGGTCATGTGATCGACGAACACCTCCGAAAACGCTCCCGCCTTTTCGACAAAGACCGTGAGCTGCAGCTTGCCATCCTCGAACTCGTACCTCGCGGAAATCGGCTTGCCGGAGGCGCTGGCCGTCGTGATCGCGTCCACGAGCGCCACGTGGTTCGCACCGCGCATTGCGGTCGCCAGTTCTTTCTGCGCTTTCGTGCCTGCTTGGGCCGACGCGACGCTCGCCATGAGCAACGTGCCAGCAACGGTCAATCGAGCCAGCTTAGCCATCGTGTGCATGATTCGTCTCGGCGTAGAGTGTTTTCGGCGGCGCCGTGCCCGAGGCGGGTTAGGAACTCGAACGCGTCGATCTTCGGTACGCGGAATCGAGTCACGGATGCTCGGCAGTGGGTAGGACTTTCGCTGTCGCCTGCGCGCCGCGTCGAAACTAGCCTTCCATCGCGAACGGCGCGAGTCCGCTACCGTCAGCCGCAACGACCCTCCGAAAAACGTGCACCGGAGGGTCGGTTGCGTCACGCCACGGGTGGTGCCGACGTCCAACGCCTAGTGCGCGCCGACGGCTGTGCTGGACACCGGCATCTGCGCCGCGGTCGCGATCGGCGTCATCACGGCCTGCCACTGCGCCGTGTCGCTGTACTGCTGGAAGCTCGCAATCTTGCCATCGCGAAAGCGAATGACGTGGCACGTCTGTGCGGTCATCGCCTTCCCCGACGCCTTGTACGTGCCCGCGTACCGCCCTTCCATCACCACAACGTCGCCGGCGTCGTGAAGCGTCCCGATGTTCACCGCGAATCCGTCCCACTCGGTCCCGAGCGACATGAAGAGTTTTTCCAACACGGCCTGCGGGCCGATCCAGGCAGATCCGTCCATGCTGTAGGGACTTCCCTCGGCCTCACGCCAGGCGATATCGGGCGTGAAGCCCGCAAGGACACCCGGGATATCGCCACGGGCGAACTTGGCGTACAGGTCCCGCGCCAATTCAACATTGCTCATCACACCCTCCTCATCGCTGGTGCTTCTGCCCGACCGCGTCTCACGCCGACGCACGCATCGCCGCCGGCGGACTACGATTGTACGCGGGTCTTCCCATGTCGTCTAGCGGTCTACCCCAAGCTTACGTAGCGACCTGCCCCTCGGTCCGGTTCTCACGAGCGGCGAACAGATCTGGGCACCGGGCTCATGCTCGGGTGCTTCGACCTCGCTCCATCGCTTCGGTGCAACTATCCGAGAAGCCCGAAGCGGCCGAGCATGAAGCAGACGCGCCTACTTGAACAACCCGCTCGGGAGCGTTCCATCTGATGATGGCATTCGCAACCCCAAATACTTCGTGACGATCGTAGAAATGTCCCGCAAGTTGATTTCCTGTAGCATCACGTGTTTGTTCAACGCACTGCCCTCGGCCACAAAGCCCGTTTGAATATTTCGCGTGTCGGGGAAATAGCCGTGCGTGCCGCCGCTTCCCTTGTCGACGGACAAACCCTCGACTCGTGCACCGAAGGCCGCGCCATTGATCGCTGATAGCGCCAGCGCAACGTTGGGGTCCGCTCCGATGGAGTCCAGCTTCGCCCGATCTTCGATCACAAAGAACTTGCGCTCGGCTTCGGGCAACGCCTTCAATCCGGCGCGCGCGATGTTGAGCGACGCCGTATCGCTCTTGTCTTTCAGAAACAAGAACGTTCCCCCGCCGGCTACGTGGAACTTCGCCTTCCACTGATCGTCGCTGTCGAGCAGGCCCCACCGCTTCAGCCACACGTTCGGACTCACCGTGGTGGTGACGTCATCGAACCCGTGATCGCCGGTCACGATGAAGATCGTCCTGTCCGTGAGCCCGGCATCGGCGATCGCCCTCCGCATGATGCCCACAGCGCTGTCGGCTAGGACAATGGCATGCTCGATTTCCGGGCCGTTGCGCCCGTGTCGATGCTCTTGGCCATCCATACCCAACAGGTGCACGGTCATGAAGTTGGGCTTGTCGGTTGCGATCACCCACGCGGCAATTCGAGCCACGTTCTGATCGGTTCCGTTCGCAATCCTCGGCGCATTGTTAAACAACTTCTCTTTCAGAACACTGCTAATGCCCAACGGAGTGGTGGAGTCGTTCATCACCTGTGGCCCCTGGTCTCCCACATCCGAAATATCGAACACCGTGGGCGCGCCGACCGACACGGGCCAATTCACCGACGCCGCTTTCAACCCGGCCTGCTGGGTCACGCCCCACAGCGTGGGCGACGTAATCTGGTCGAAGCGCCAGTAGATCTTGCCTTTGGTCGCTTCATCTTTTGCAAACATGCCGTTGTAAAACACGCCATGTTTGGCGGGCTGCACGCCCGTCACGATAGTCGTATGCGAGGGATATGTGATCGACGGGAACACGCTGTTCACGCCATATGCGTACGCCGTTTGTTTCATCTCCTTAAGGTTCGGCGCATTCCATTTCTCGTCCAAGTAGAAATCGGGACGAAAGCCGTCAATGGTGACTACCACGACGTGACGGTTCGCATTTTGGGCGAACGCCTGGCTGGCCGCGATCGTGAGGACGGCGCCAAGCGAGACGAGTTTAGAGAATCCGATGTTCATGCTGTCACCTGCGGGCGCGATGTCGAGTTGGGAGCGTCACTCGGTCACCAGAGCGCGAGCAAGGTGAAGGGCCGAGGCAGCTACAATAAGGGATCGCGGCGGTGGAACCCGAAGGCGGTAGATCGTTGCGTTACGGAACTGTTTCCGCGCTGTTGAAGCACATGCCCAGATAGGATGTGAAGATCCTCGGACACGGTCCGCACCATGGACACGACGAGTTCTCGCCGGGTCGCGCTCGTGCCGACGATTTGCGACGGGCTATATCATCACCTCACCGAGCGGTTACCGAATCCGCCGTCACGGCGTACGCGTCGCGGGCAGATATTTCGCTGGAATGGGCGTGTTCGGACGCTCGCGGTCCCAAAGCACGGAGATGATCCACCACCGCGTGCCGTCGTTGAACAGCTCGATGCTGTTGATGCCTCGGCCGAACGGCTGCGGATCGCTTAGCGCGTGGCGCGACTCATACGTGCTGAAGACGTGCATGATGGCGCCGAACGTATCGCTCGTGTGCAAGATCTCGCGCTCGAAGAACCCTTCGCCTTTGAGCTGTGGATCCACGATCTTCGCGTATTCATCGGCGGTGAAGACGCGAAGCAGCTTGCTTCCCTGCGCGTTGACGTTCGTGGGCATCAGCCGGCCGCCGGCGATGAATAGCGACCGGAATCGATCCCAATTCCGCTGTTGGGTTCCCGCGCCGGACAGCACATCGTACAGCGCGCCGACGATAGCGTCCGGAGAAACAACGTCCTTTGGATCGACGGCCGCGACCGGCGCCATCGACGGCACTCCCTGCGCAAGCATCGACGGCGCGCGCAACGCCATGGCCAGCACGACCACGCGGATCGCACGACTCATGTGATGACGCATTCGCGAATCCTCGGGGACTGGTGAGAGTCGGAACGTATGAACGCGGCGAGGCCGACGCGAAGGCCGGCGTACATAGAGCGGCGTACTATTCGCATTGTCTCATCGCCGGCGAACGCGGGCGATCGGCGGACGCAACGACGCGTTGCCGTCCGGACACCGCCTCGAGGTCCATGACGCTCTATCTACGGGTTATCCAGTAGACTAAAGGCCTCCTCGCGGTCCGTCAACTACTTTTTCCGTAGCAGCGTCAGATCATCGTTCTTCAAGCGTGCTGGCGATGAGCCCTGCTCGCCGGCGCCGCAGGCGTCATCGCTTCAACAGGCTCGACCAGTTCATCACGACGCTCACCGACGACCACGCCGGATCGTCCCGTGAGATGTTCTCCAAGAACAAGAACCGCTGACCGTCTCGGGTCATAGCCCACTGGTCGAACGTCACGGGCGGCCGCGCCTCAGGTGACTGGAAGAGCATCGCCGGGGCGAGAAACTCCGTCGAGCTTCCAGCGCGAAGCGGTGCGGTCATGACGCGCCCCTGCAAATCGAGGAACAACAACTCGCGGCCGTCGCTTCGCCATCGCGGCTGCACTCCCCCGGCGGCCGAGATCTGGTGTCGTTCGTCCATTGCGGGATATCGCGCGACGAACACCTGCCACGTTCCCGATTCAGTCGATTGATACGCGATCTGCTTCGCGTCGGGGGACAGTCGAACCTTGTTGATGCCCGCTATGCTCGCCAGGAATCGCGGCGCCGCGGCCGGCGCCGCGGGCAGGGAAAACAATGAGTCCCGGCGAACAAACAGAAAGGAACCATCCGCAAGGTGGTCCTGTGGCCACATTCCATCGCTTCCCCGGAACAAGAGCGAGTCCTGCCCCGCCCCGAGTCGCATTCGACGAAGCTCGCTGGAACCCTTGATGGGATAAGTCAGGGAGCGGGAATCCGGGCTCCACACCACATTCCTCGAGCTCTGTGTCAGCAAGCTCGAGACGCCGCGGGCGATGTCGATCAATCGGATCTCTCGGTCGCTCGTGGCACCGGCTACGGCGGCCCAACGATCATCGGGCGACAGTGAGAGCTCCAGGATGCGAGCGCTGTCGCCCAACGACGACAGCCTCGCGCCGGCTCGCGAATACCACGCGAGCCGCGAAAGTCCCGCCGCGTCTCCGCCGGATGCGACGAGGATTCCGTTGTCCGAGACACTGAAGCCGGCCGCGCCATTCGCCGTATTCTCGCCGACAGGTTCGAGAATCGACTGCGGTTCTCCCTCGAGTCGGAAGTTCGTGAGGTTGAATCGTTGCGCGTAAAGCGCGCGATCACGAACGAAGAGCAACTGGTTTGGTGCGACGAACGTCGCGCGCGACGCCTGCGCCGCCACGCGGATCGGCTGGCTTCCGTCGAGCGGAATGACGAATAGACCGGAGCTGTCCGCCGACGCGCTGGCCGAGTACCGAAGCGCGAGGATATGTCGCCCATCAGGAAGAAAGCTCGGCGCGCGCCATCGAACCGCAGGAGATGTATTGCCGATCCTGACGGCGGCTCCTCCATTCTCTGGCACTTGAAAGAGCTGTCCTCCGGGACCCGTAAAGACGATCACGCCGGTGGAGCTCCACGTCGTTGCGGGCGCCTGTCCGGACAGCGCCGAGTCGACGATCACTCGAACGCTTCGGTCCGCGATGTTCGCCCGCTTGAGTTTTCCCTTGGCGTGAAAGACAAGCTCT
This sequence comes from Leucogemmata humicola, assembly GCF_055379415.1. Lineage (NCBI taxonomy): Bacteria > Pseudomonadati > Gemmatimonadota > Gemmatimonadia > Gemmatimonadales > Gemmatimonadaceae > Leucogemmata > Leucogemmata humicola. The sequence goes on along the minus strand of NZ_AP040875.1, from coordinate 2,413,315 downwards.
CGACTGTCCGGCGACCATGAGAGTCCGAACACGTCGTCGGTGCCTTTGATCGTGTCCGGCACGAGCGATCCGAACTGTCGCAGCACGATGGTGCGAATGGAAGCCGGCGTCAGAGCGATGTATGCGACGGCATGACCGTCCGGCGCTATCGCCAATTGCAGCGATGAGCGCTTCGGCGTGTCGAAAGTGAAGCGCACGAGCGGCAGCGTGGCGTTGTTCGTAGCTTTGGAGCGCCAGGCAAGGCCGGCCATCGTGAGGGCCACCGCGCCGAGCACGCCGGCGACGATCGCGAAGCGACGCTCTCGGCTTGAATAGCGAGTCTCCGCTCCCGAGAACGCGATCGATGACTGCATCGACGGGAACGCGCGGCCGTTCAGTGCGTCCGCGAGCTCTTTCGACGTCGCGAAACGATCGGCAGGAACCTTCGCGAGGGCGCGCCCGATGGCGGCTTCGACGTGCTCGGGCACGCTGGGGCGAGTCGCACGAATGGAGCGCGGCGCTTCGGTCAACACGCGGGCAATGATCGCCTGCGACGTCCCACCGGTGTGCGGCGGCTCACCGACCAACAGCTCGTAGGCCAACGCGCCGAGTGAGTAGATGTCGGTACGCGCGTCGATCACGCGGTCGCCGGTCGCTTGCTCGGGCGACATGTACTGCGGCGTCCCAAGCGACAAACCCGTTTGCGTGATCCGCGCGCCACCGGCATTCGAGATTGCTAATGCGATGCCGAAGTCCGCAACCAGCGGCTGCCCCTCGTGGAGAAGAATGTTCTCCGGTTTGAGATCGCGATGGATGACGCCTTTGCGATGCGCATAGTCGAGCGCGGCGGCGATCGCCGTCGAGATTCGTACGGCCTCATCGACCGGCAACTGTTTTTCGCGCTCGAGGCGCGCGCGAAGGCTCTCGCCCTCGACGAAGGGCATGACGTAGTAGAGGACAGCAGATCCATCGGTTCGGTGAGGATCACCCGGAATCGATCCTGAGTCGAACAACGGAAGCAGATTCGGATGCTGCAGGTTCGCCGTGACTTTGATCTCGCTCAGGAATCGTTCGGCGCCGATGACCGCGCCGAGCTCCGGATCGAGGACCTTGATGGCGACTTTCCGATCGTGCTTCACATCGTGCGCGAGATAGACGGTCGCCATCCCACCGCGACCAATCTCGCGTTCGATGCGATAGCGGTCCGCGAGCGCCGCGGACAAGGACGACACTGGGGCAGTCACGGTGGTGTCGAACCGAGATCTGTGCTCGATGCCGATAGGCCGATCAACTGCTGCCAGTTGACCACCATGAACAGCTGTGCCTTCGTCTGCCCGCGCTGCACCATGAGGAACTGCTGGCCGCTCGGAAAGATGCTGAACTCGTTGCCCGGTCCACGGGCGAACGTATCGATGAAGAGAGTGTCACGCTTCGTGACCGCGAATTGTGGTTGTTCCACGATTCGTGCGGCGATCATGTGTCGCGGACCTCGGTAGTACAGCGTCTTTCCGTCCGGTGACCACTGTGGTCGCTCGCCGCCGCCGACCGACACCGCCGCTTCTCCACCCGGACCTGGCAGGGCGCGCACGACGACTTCATAGCGCCCCGAAGCATCCGACATGTAGGCAACCCAACGCCCGTTCGGCGAAATGGCGGGAGCGACCTCGGCGCCCGGCGTCGTGAGGAAAGCCCGCGTCGCGATGAGCGAATCCGTCGGCGCGATGACGAGATCGCCGCTAGCGCCCGGCGTCCGGAACACGGAGTAGCCATGCGCGGGGCCAGGGGCGAAGTCAGCCGCCGGGGTGGAGGGCGCGACCGTGGACGACGTGCCCGTTCCATCCGACGCTCGGACCATCACGGATGGATCTGGGGAGTTCGCTGCATAGTAGATGCGGGATCCGTCGCGTGACCATGTCGGCCTGAAGTCTCTGCCACCGCTGGTGAGTGGACGGAGTGCCCCGCTCGCGAGATCCATGGTCCAGATGTCAATAGTCGTTCGCGAGCGGCGGATCGCGAGGGCAACGCGTTTCCCGTCTGGCGAGACCGCGGGCGACTCGACGCTCCTGCCCTCCGTCTCGAGCGCATGTCCGACGCCATGCAAGTCGACCACCCAGAGCGCGGACATCGCAGTCAAATTCGTCCCGCCGCCCTGATAGGCGAGCCAACCGTTCTGCGAAACCGCGAAATCGGCGGTCACCGGATTCACGCCCGCCACATCTTCGAGAACGCGCACGGCCGGACCGGTGAATGCCCGCTTGCGAAGCGAGAAGGGCGCCGCCAGCACGACCGATCCTCGATTGAACAACACATATCCCGGCGCGACATAGTGCGGTTCAGCGCCTTGCATCTCGAGGTCCGTGAGCGAACCATCGGCCAGCGAGATTACGCCGAGGCGGATCGAGTCCGGCGCGGCATTGGCTGTCCGCGATCCTCGCACGAACGACACGAGCGCGTGCTTGCTTCCCGGGAGCATCTCAGGCTGCCGGAGCTGAAAGATCCGCTTCGTAGTATCGGGAGCCGCAACCGGTCGCGAATCGCCGCCATTCGCGGAGACGATCATCAACCGCCCGAAGCCGTTGGCGGGTTGGTAAATGATCCGGCCATCGTCGCCCCAACTGCTGTATGAAAACCCTGAATCCCCGGCCGGTGCGAGGGTCTGTGGTGCTCCGCCGTTGATCGGCACCCGCTTGAGACCTGTCTTCGCGGCAAACACGATTGCGTCGCCCGACGGCGAGAAACTCGGAGAGATGGCATCCTCGGTGCCGCGAATCGGTGTTGCCGTCGGATCGCTCGCGCGGCGGAGATAGAGCATGTTGCGGTAGCCTGACCCGGGGCCCCGGGCGACAATCGCGAGCGCCGAGCCATCGCGCGAAATGGCAATCCGTCCATGGCTCGTGCCAGTCGGTCCGAGAGAAACGCTGTCGGGAAGATCGACGGTGAAGCGGCCAGCGATTGGCACCGATGACTTTCGCGTGGCGTACCACGTCACGCCAACAAGCGCGACGGCGGCCACGCTCCAGGCGACGAGCTCACGGGCGCTCCATCCGCGGCGCGTGTCACGCGGCGTCACCGTTCCGATCGGCGCCGACAGTATCGCATGCGAGAAACCCGCGTTGGCGAGCGCATCGCCAAACGCTCTCGCCGAATCGAACCGATCGGCCGGCAGCTTCTCGAGCGCTCGCGCGATCGCCGCGACGACATTGGGCGGGACGTTCTTTCGGAACTCGTTCACCGGCCGCGCGGGCTCGGTGATGATGCGCATGATGACCTGCTGCGCTGGACCGCCGATGTGCGGCGGTTGTCCGGCGAGCATCTCGTACAACACGCTGGCCAACGAGTAGATGTCCGAGCGCGGCGTGATCTCTTTTTCCGCGGTCGCTTGCTCGGGCGACATGTAGTGCGGCGTGCCGAGCGAGAGGCCGGTCTCGGTCATCCGACCGCCAGCGGCCGCGCTGACAGCGAGCGCGATCCCGAAGTCCATCACCATCGCGCGGCCATCGTGCAGCAGGATGTTCTCGGGCTTGATGTCCCGGTGGATCACGCCGTGCCGATGAGCATAGTCTAACGCGTCGGCCACTTCACGCGCGATGCGGACGGCTTCTTCGACCCCGAACTGCGTCTCGCGGTTCAGCTTCTCGCGGATCGTCTCGCCCTCGATGTAGGGCATGACGTAGTAGAGCAGCCCGTCCGCCGTGCCCGAGTCGAACAGCGGGAGGATATGAGGATGCTGAAGTGCCGCCGTGGTCTTGATCTCGACCACAAACCGCTCGGCGCCCAACACGGCGGCGAGCTCCGGTTTCAAAACTTTGATCGCGACCTTGCGATCGTGCCGCTCGTCGTGCGCGAGATAGACGGTCGCCATGCCGCCCGCGCCGAGCTCGCGCTCGATGCGATAGCGGCTGGCGAGCGCCGACGACAGCTGGGTGTAGCTCAACGATCTCTCCCGGATTGGAAAGACGTCGCTGTGATCACGACTTCGCGGGGGACGGCGCCGGCGCAGCGCTGACATCCGTTGAGCTGACCCCTTCTTGTACACCGAACACGCTCGCGGCAACGACCGCCCCCGCCAGCGGACCGACTAAGTAGATCCACAGCGCGCTCCACGAGCCGCCGCCGACGGTCGCATTGATGATTGTCGGACCGATGCCAACCGCCGGGTTGAACGCGCCACCCGAGACGCCGCCGCCGGCAAACGCCGCCACGACGATCGTGAACCCGATGGCGAGTCCGTAGAACGAATTCCCCTGGGTTTTCTTCGCCACCGCGGAGTTCAGCACCACGTAGCACAGCGCGAACGTAAAGAGGAATTCGACGAGCACGGCGTGCCCGGCGGAATGGCCCGCACCCGGCGTGGGGGCGAACGTCTTCCCAAAGATCAGGTAGGCGATGTACGCGGCGACGGTCGCGCCGGCCAACTGGCTCGCGACGTACGGGAGGTACTCACTCTTCGCCAGCGCGCCACGCAACATCGCGGCGAGTGAGACGGCCGGGTTGTAGTGACCACCCGAGACGTGCCCTCCCGCATACACCATGATCATGAGCGATGCGCCAATCGCGAGCGGGGCGAACTGCGAACCCTGGAGCACGGTGAGCCCGATGGTGAGCACCAGGAAAAACGTGCCGATGAATTCCGTGACGTAATTCTTCATCGTGATCTCCTATCGAGAGTGGTCAAGGCGGTGAAGGTACGATCCAAGCCGAAGGACAGCTATCACCTCGCGCACGATCGGCTCGAGGCCGCGGGGGGAACGGTATCGCATCGGCGTCCTATTTCCCGCGCTTCCGCAGCTCGGCGCCAAGGTTCGCCACCAGGATGATGGTAGATGCGGAGTCTGCCCGCTGGACCATGAGGAAACTCTTACCGTCCGGCGCGACGTCGTAGTTCGCGTGGACGGTGTTGCGCAGGAACCGATCGTCGAATAGCGCCTCGCGGGCCGCGACCGCGAAGGTCGCACCGTTGGCCGCGACCGTCGCCGACATGATCTTCGCCGGTGCGCGGTAGTAGAGATGACGGCCATCGGGAGCCCACATTGGCTCGGTGCCACCGCCGGACGATACCGGCCACTTCGAGTCCGGGCCCGGGAATGCGCGCACGTATACTTCACGTTGCCCGGACTCATCCGACACGTACGCGAGCCACTTGCCGTCGGGTGACAGCGTCGGCTCGAGACTCCTGGCCGCGGGGCTTGCGACGAGTGGCTTGAGCGTCGTGTCGCCGAGCAGCGATCGATAGCGGATGTCCATGCTGGTGCCGTTGCCCCTGCCTCCGGTACGGACCACCAGCCACTTACCGTCCCGCGAAAGAATCGCCTCCGGCACCGGCCGATTGGGGATGCGCAACAGCGGTTCGGGCGGTGCGCTGCCATCGGCTACCTGCCACCAGATGCTGTTGATGTCCCCAAAGTCCGGCCGCGTCAGCGCGAAGAGGATGCGCTTTCCGTCCGGCGTCCACTCGGGCTTGAGGTGATTGACGCCCTCCTGCGACGCGAGGCGAATCGCCGTCGGGGGCGCGCCGGTGACGCTGATGTCGTAGACCCAGATGTCGGTGTTCGCGGGCGTCAGGCCGACGGCTACGGCGATCCGTTTCCCGTCGGGCGCGAATCGCGGATGACTGAACGGTTTCGGCGCTGGAATCAACGGCCGCGACATTCCTTGCTGGTCGACCAGCACGAGCCTCGCGGCGGCGGTCCCGGTCTCGTATACGAGCGTGCCGTCATCCGAGAGTGACGCACCCGTCGGCATCGCCGCATCGACGACGATCACCGCCTCACCTGACACGTGGCGCTTCGCAGCGTCGAACGGGATCGCGGCGATCGATCCGTCGGGACGCGAGAAGACCAGGCGGTCGTCGAGCATGCCGAGCGGGACTCCGACGAGATTGAGAATCGTCGTTGCACCAGTTCTGGAGGACGTGACCCCGATGCGCTGTTCTCCGGACGTCAACAGCGCCGTAAACAGGACGACATCGCCCTCGCCGACCGCGCGCGGGTTCAGGTATCGGATAATGCGGCTCGCGGAATCAGGCCGGACGAGGTCGCGCACGGAACCGCCCGCGGCCGAGACGAGTGAAAGTCCGCGCCCCGCGTCCGTGACCGCAGCACCGACGACGATCGTATCGTTCCATCCCCAGCTCATGAATCCGGGCGCGGTGGTCGCGAGCGTCGTAGGCGATCCCCCGGAGATCCGCACCTTCCTGAGCATGCCGTCCCGGAAGAAGGCAAGCCAGCGGCCGTCGGGTGACAACGTGGCAAACGTCGCGTTCTCGGTGCCGGCGATCAGCGTCGGCACCGTCTCGTCGATGCGGCGGCTCGCGTACTGCGGAATGCCTACCGGTCCGACCGTCTCGTACAGCAGCGTCGTCCCGTCCGCGGAGATGGAAAGGTGTCTGCCGGACGACAGTAGTCGGGGCTGCATGCTCGGGAACGTCAGCTCGAACTTCATCGCGTGGCCGGAGGGCTCGACGACCGGACGGGAGCGGTACGCCCAACCCGCAATGCCGGCCAGGGCCATCACCATTACCCACGCGGCAACTTCGCGCCGGCGGACGCGCGCGAAGCTCGGTGCTCCCGCGGCCGAACTCCTGGCAGCGGTGAACGCTGGGTTCCCGAGCGCATCGCTGAACTCACGCGCACTCGCGAATCGGTCAGCGGGAAGCTTCTCGAGCGCTTTGTCGACGGCGGCAGAGACCTGGTCCGGCACCGACTTTCGTAAACTCGTAAGGGGCTTGGCGGATTCGGTGATGATCTTCATGATCACCTGTTGCGCCGAGGCCCCGGTGTGCGGCGGACTCCCCGCCAGCATTTCATAGAGAACGCTCGCGAGCGAATAGATATCCGATCGCGGCGTGATGTCCTTCTCGGCCGTCGCTTGCTCGGGCGACATGTAGTGCGGCGTGCCGAGGCTCAACCCGGTCTCGGTCATCCGTCCGCCCGCGGCGGCACTCACGGCGAGCGCGATGCCGAAGTCCATCACCATCGCGCGGCCGTCGTGCAGCAGGATGTTCTCGGGCTTGATGTCGCGGTGGATCACGCCGTGCCGATGAGCATAGTCTAATGCGTCGGCCACCCCACGCGCGATACGAATCGCCTCCTCGACCCCGAACTGCGTCTCGCGGTTCAGCTTCTCGCGGATCGTCTCGCCCTCGATGTAGGGCATGACGTAGTAGAGCAGCCCGTCCGCTGTGCCCGAGTCGAACAGCGGGAGGATATGAGGATGCTGAAGCGCCGCGGTCGTCTTGATCTCGACCACGAACCGCTCGGCGCCGAGAACGGCGGCAAGTTCTGGTTTGAGAACTTTGATCGCGACTTTGCGATCGTGCTTGAGGTCGTGCGCGAGGTAGACGGTCGCCATGCCCCCGCGTCCAAGCTCTCGCTCAACGCGGTAACGGTCGCCGAGTGCCGACGTGATTTGGGTGTAGCCGGGTGAAAGGCCGGAGGTCGGCTGCTCGGGAAGGTGCATGCGCCGGTTCGAAGCAAGGGCGAGGAGAACCGCCCGCAAAACTGCGCCGAAAAGCCCTGTTGCGCCACTTCTCAGGCTGAGGATCGCGAGTGCGCGACCGGCAACGGATTGCAGCCCATTTGGTTAGAGCGTACAGTCGAGGCTTGACCAACCGCACAGTTCCGTTGCGCAATCGACCATGAGATTCGTTGTTCCCAGGCCTCGGTGGGTGGCCCTCCCGGGTTTATGTCACGTGACGCTCGGTCGCTATCGTCCCGGTCGACCAACGGGCGCTAGTCGCGGATGAGTCGGTTAACGACTCGCATTTCTGTTGCGAACCCACGAGCGTTACTACATGATCTTCGTTTGGCTCCCGCGTCCCACAACAGATCGAGGGTCACATGAAACGGTTCGCTCCTGTCGCGGCCACCCTGGCGATCGTCATCCCACTCGCCATCACACACGCGCAGGTCGTCGCGCAACAGAAAACGCCGGTTGCCATCCCGGACAGCCCGGCCGGCAAGATGCTCTCGGCCTGGCTCGAAGCCTTCAACAGCGTCGACTCGACGAAGATCGCTGCGTACATCCGCACGAACGAGCCGCACAAGAACGTAGATAACCAGGTGTCGTTCGGTCTCACTGCGCGCGGGTTCGATCTCGTCAGCATCGAGAAGAATCAGCCGCGGCACATCGAGTATGTGCTGAAAGAGCGTAACCACGGCACGCTCGGGTTCGGTCAGCTCGACATCAACGACAATGGCAGCGCGGCGAGCGTACTCGCGGCGCTTCCGCCCGGCGCCCGCGTTGCCGACTTCAAGATCGACGCGGCGGCGCGCGCAAGCGCGATCGAAGGCGCGATCACGAAGCTCGACGAGTCATACGTCTTTCCCGAAGTCGCGAAGAAGATGGCCGAAGCGGTCCGGGGCCGCCTCAAACGTGGCGAATACGAGGACGTGACGAACGGCGTCGCTTTCGCCGCGAAGCTCACCGAGCACTTTCAGGACGTCAGCCGCGACAAACACCTGCGCGTCAACTTCTTTCCGGGCACGCTCCCGCCCGAGCCGGCGGCATCCGCCGCGCCGTCGCCGGACGCCGTCGCGCGATATCAGCGGCAGATGGAGTCGATCAATTGCGGGTTCGTGAAGGCCGAGCAACTCGCGAGCAACGTCGGGTATCTCAAGTTCAACATGTTCGCCGATCCGGAGGTCTGCGGAGCGACCGCAAGCGCCGCGATGAACTTCCTCGCCAACGTCGATGCACTCGTCATCGACCTTCGCGACAACGGTGGCGGCGACCCGGCGATGGTCGCATACATCACCTCGTATCTCTTCTCGAAGCGGACCCACCTCAACGACCTGTGGACGCGCCGCACTAACGAGACGAGAGAGTACTGGACGAACACCGACGTCAGCGGGAAGCGCATTCCCGACGACAAGCCCGTGTACGTGTTGACGTCGATACGCACGTTCTCCGGCGGTGAAGAGTTCACGAACAATCTCAAGGCGCTCAAGCGCGCGACGATCGTCGGCGAAACGACGGGCGGCGGCGCGCATCCGGTCGCTGGCCAGCGCATCAATGAGCATTTCATGATTGGCGTTCCCTTCGCCCGCGCGATCAACCCGATCACGAAGACGAACTGGGAAGGCACCGGTGTCGAGCCCGACGTGAAGGTTCCGGCTCCAGACGCGCTCACCACCGCACTAAAGCTGATCGTCGAGAAGCGGAATCTTAAACCGTAGGATTGGGACGCGCGGCGCCTCGTTGTGCCAAAGCGCTGGCGATGCCTCAAGACGGCGATTTGCAAACCTGCTTCGATCCGCCCGAGCATCTCGATCGTGCCAGGAACGATCGACGAGTGGTCAGCAGTCTCTCAACGTCGGAGCGATTGTGCCGCGCGCTTTCAATGAGGCGCTGTCAGCGGGATTCGCGCGTTAGGGAGCGATGAATGTTGACGACCCTGAGCGGCCACGTAGGTCGAGTGGCGTACCCTTGCAGCGCGCCAGTCAAATTGCCTACTTCTGTTGGGGGCTGGCGTCCCGTCAGGATTTGATGAACTCGAGGAGGTCAGGGTTAAGGACGTCCGCGTGGGTGGTCAGCATGCCGTGCGGGAAGCCAGAGTATGTCTTCAACACCCCGTTCGCGAGCAGCTCGACCGCGCGGGGCACCGAACTGGCGAACGGGACGATCTGATCGTCTTCGCCATGCATGACCAGCACCGGCACGGTGATCTTCTTCAGATCTTCCGTGTAGTCCTCCAGCCAGGAGAATACGGTCTCGTAGTGGGCCTGGGCGCTGCCGGCCATGGCTTGACGCCACCAGTTCGCGATCACGGCCTCAGACGGCTTGGCGCCCGGACGGTTGAACCCATAGAACGGACCCTCCGGGACTGCCCGGTAAAACTCCGACCGGTTGCCACGCACGCCCGACTTAACCGCGTCGAACCACTCCGGCGGCTGACCTGCAGGGTTCGCGTCGGATTTCACCATGTTAGGCGTCAACGAGGCCACCAGCACTGCCTTGGCGACCCGCTCTTGGTGGCGAGCGACGTAGCGGGCCACCTCACCGCCGCCGGTGGAGTGCCCGATGTGGATCGCGTCGCGGACGCCCAGGTGTTCGGTCAGTGCAGCAAGGTCGGCGACCCAGTGGTCCATGTTGTTGCCGGTGCCGACTTGCTCGGACCGACTGTGCCCACGCCGGTCATGGGCGATCACTCGGTAGCCGTGGTCAAGGAAAAACATCATCTGGGCGTCCCAGTCGTCGGCCGACAGGGGCCAGCCGTGACTGAAAACGATCGGCTGACCGGCCCCCCAGTCCTTGTAGAAGATCTCTACGCCGTCCGGAGTGGTGATCGTAGGCATCGCTGGTACCTCCTACAAGTGATTGATTGAAGTGCCGGTACTCCGCGAGGCATCGCGAATGCTGCTAGCGGCTTCTTTCGAAGTCTCTGAAAACGTGCGAGCGGGGCGCACTCCGACAACGCTGCGATGGATCTCCAAATGTCCGTCGGCGCGACGCCCCTGCTCCCGGCGCTTTAACGCATCGAGCACAAGAATCGGCCTATGACAGACCAAGAGCTGCAAGGCTGATCGAGCTGGACCACACAAGTTCCGAAGAGGTCGTGATTCCACAAGAACACGCAGCTATGGTGATCAACGACGACACAAAAGTGCGGTAGCCATAGGCCGTCCTTTCATTTGCCCAAAACTTGTGTCTGCGAAGGCTAGTCCTCTTGCCCTACACTTCGCCGTCTGATGCACGCGATACCGCATATACCGGCGCGTTTGCTTGGCGAGCACGAGGAAGCGCTGTGGCGTTGAAAGCAAACGCGCGTTTTGAACCCACGTGGTTGACGGGACGTCTGGCGCCAGATTTCAAGATGATCGCTGACTTCCGCCGCGACGGCGGTGCTGCCATATGCAACGTTCGCCGACGTTTCGTCGAGTTGTGTAGCGAACTGACGCTCGTCGAGCGACATGGTCGCAAACGGCGGAAGCAAGTTCAAAGCCGTGAACAGCCGCGAGAAAAACTAGACGGCGGGCAAGATTGCCAAGCGTAAGCAGCAGATCAACAAAGCATCCAGCGGTATCTCGATTGCGATCGCGACCGCTGATCAGTCCGACGGGTTTCGACTCGCAGACTGTGCGGCTGCACGAGATCGTTCGCCTATGCGATCAGATGCGTGAGCTCGTGAAGGCCGGCATAGCACCGCGATGCGGGTCGTCGCTTTCTGTAGGAATCACCGCGTGGCCTTTCGCGGCTCCTGCCTTCCCTTCCTCTTTGTTCCCATCGGCGCCTCAATTCCCCGTTCCGACAATTGATGTCGGAACCGCCGCTGTGCCTTGACCACGAAAGAGCTCACCGCGCTGCGCGTGACACCGAGTCGCTGCGCAACATCGTCATAGGTGACGTGCTCTTCGCGCACCATGACGTAGGCGCGACGACACGCGCGCGGCAGACTCGCCAACGCTTGATCGTGAAACTCAGCTAGGTCGCGCTCTTCACTTGCCAACTCCGGCGACATCCACGCATGCGTGCTCTCGTTGATCTCACGCGCATGCTCGGCGTTCCGTTCCGAGCGGCGCTGACTTCGACGCAACCAGTCCACAGCTCGCCGTCGCACCACGCTGCGTACGAATGCCCCGAGTGCGTCGCGGTCGACGCGCCACGCACCAGCGCGCATCTTGAGGAGACACTCGAGGACCACGTCTTGTGCGATGTCGTCCGCGACGTCGCGCGTGACGATGTCGCCGGCGTAGCGGCGAGCAAGGATCGAGATCTCGATGAGAAGCGTGTCGTTGGCCGAGGTCGCGTGCGGGGTGGGTGTGTCCATGTACGGCTCCGAGGATGCGGGCGGGTGGGTGCCGCACTCGCGTGCGGCCGCACTAACCAATTCGCCGAGGTTCTCACAATGCTCACGTGGAAAATTTCTTTACCGCTGGTTGCAACTCGGTAACTCTCATTCGCGGAGATTAATAACCGGGCCGTGTCATGTCTGCGTCATTCGGCGCATGACGAGCAGACCGCACTTTCACTGCGTTCGCAGTTGACGGGTGTGCATTCCGTGCTCGGTGGCGAATAGGAAATACGCGATGCGGATCGCGTTTCGTGTGGAGCTGACGCAAACGATCGCAGAGACGAGGTGACTGAGCGACGAATGGGCGACGCTCGGCGTATACGCGAGTCGCCCATCGCGCGACATCATCGGTCGCCTCGTTCAGGCGACCGGCTAGTTCGCAGTAGGAATCCGCGCCGCGGACATCACGTGCTTGGCCTGGTCGCGCAGCTCGTCCGCCGCCACGTCTAGATCCTTGGCGCAGTTCACGATGGCATTCGCTCGGCGAAGCCGTTGAGCGGTCGCGTCGCGACGACGATCGCCTTGGTCATTCATGTAGGAGAACCACTCGGCGCGCCAACAGTCCCGATCTGAGAGGTGACGTGTTCGCGCGTGCACTTGGCTGAGCGATGCGTGCGCCAGCGGCGCCGCATCGTGGAGTTCGCGGCGCCTGCGGTGCACTCGAGCAGAATGAATTGGCGCGCTAACTGAGTTGTCGCGCAGAGACGTCGCGCATCGGTGATCGGGACGCTGGCGCGAACGGGCACATCACCATACCGCGCAGCGAAAGAACTGTTCTCGACCCTTCGGTCGACCGCCGCACAATTCGACGACACCGACCGCAAAACAGGAGGCACTGCCCACAAAACGAAAGCCATTGCCACCAAATGGCGCCGAGGCGCGCACGCCAACCGTCGCACCACCGCGCGCCACACACTTGACGACGGAGGTTTTGATGCAAACAGCGCAGGGCAACATGCTACAATCACTGCGCGCAGTACACGCGTTCCTCGATGAGAACGCGGCCAAGCTCACGGGTGTAGTCAACACGGGAGCCCGGCAACGGCTGGATGACGCGATCGCACAATTGTCGACCCACGCGTCGGATCAAACGGGCCACAATCTCGCGGCACAGAGCGCGACACAAAAGAAGGCGTCGCTTCGCGCTTCGCTCCTCCGCGATCACATGGCTCCGATCGCTCGCATCGCGGCGGCGGAACTCCCGGCTTCGCCGGAGGTCGAACCACTCAAGATGCCGAGAGGTAAGCCGGCAGCGGAGACGTTGGCTGCGCTCGCATATGGTATGGCGCAGGCGGCGACTCCCTTCTCCGCTGAGTTCATCGCCGCTGGCCTACCGCAGGACTTCGTTGCGCAGCTCAACGGCGCGGCGGACGGAATGCTCTTGGCGATCAACGACCGAACGCAGAGCCGCGGTAAGCGTGGAGGCGCCACGACGGGGCTCAAGGAGAAGCTGCGCAAGGGCCGGAAGATCGTCCGCGTGCTCGACGCGTTCGTGAAGAGTGCGCTGAAGGACGATCCGTCGTTGCTCGCCAACTGGAGCATGGTGATGCGCGTGCAGCGCGTACCTGTTCGTGCAACTCCAACGACTCCCACGACGACTCCCACTCCAACAACGACTCCGAGTCCCACGCCGGCACCGACACCGGCGCCCGCGCTACCTGCGGCCAGTTGATCGTTTCTTCCATTGGAGGCCGCATGCCTCAGCAGCAGCGAGTGCGATCGTGCAAGCTTGGACCGAACGTCTGGGTCGTTCGACACGCCCGGCAGTTCTCGGTGCGTGAGGAGGGCTCGCCGACCCTTCTGCTTCCGCCCGTGCCCCAACGGACGGCGGTGAAGATCGCGCGCCTGATCGCACGCGCGAATCGGAGCGAGTTGATCGTGCAGGACCGGCTCGGCCGCATTCGACTCCGTGATAGCCACGGCGTCGATCCATTTCCGCCGCGGAGGTAGCAATGCGCGGTGCCCTGCTCGTGTACGTCGGCTGGCTTGGAGCGCTCCAAGCAATCGGAGCCCCTGTCACGCCGACGGTCGATACCGGAGTTCGACTCCTGGCCAGTGCCAGCGTCTTTGGAACGCTCACAGTCCTCATCTACCGGCTCGGAGTCTGGCGACAGGAGATGCAGAACACGCGGGACAATGTTGCTGCCGAGGTGAAGGCCCATCGCGAGGAGTCGACGGCGAACTTCGATCGGATGGAACGCCGCCTCGAGGCAATCGACCACGTCGTATCCATTTCGTCGGAGCATCGAGCTCGGATGGCGCGCTGGCAGTCACGCACCGATCGCCGACTCGACCGGTTGGAGGCAAACGTCGACGCCACAAACGACGCGGAGCGTGGCCAATGAGCGTTTCCTCACGCCATCGCTCCGCAACGCGCATTGCCAAGAACATCGCGCTCGCTGCTGTGACGCCGTTGCTCGAGAAGAATGTCCTCAAGACACTGTCACTGGACATTCCAGTGGTCTTCTCGATGAGCCGTGTCATCGTGCTCGCATTCGCGATCGCGTTGTTCCGCCAGATCTGGCACGCCGGGGTCGCGGGTTGGCCCGACGCCACACTCTCAATGGCGATCGTCCTCGCGCTCCCGATCCTCGGCGCGTTCGAACGCCTCAGTCCGACGGAGGCGCTGGATCTCGCGAAGTCTATCGTCTCTCGGTTGGGCGCGGGTGACGTACGTCCAGCAGGAAGTGTGTTCTCGCAGGAGCCGTCGAAGTTCGATGATCATCGAGACGACAAGGCGTGAACGCCAACACGCTTCGTATTCCCGAGCTCGTCGTCGACGATCGACAGCATTCGCGTGTCCTTCAGGCACCGCTCGCAGCGCCGCGCCGCGGCATCATGCTGCACTACGACGATTCGTCGAGCGACGATTGGGCCGTCGAGTGGTTCCACGATCCACGCTGCACGAACGGCTACACCTGGTTGGTGCTCGATGACGGACGCGTCATCGAGCTCGCTGACCCGGCGATGCGTACGCCCCACGCTGGCCCGTGTCTGACCCCGAACGCCAACTCCGCCTTCTATGGAATAGCCGCGGCGACGAACTCACTCGTTCCGGCGACAGAATGTCAGCTCACAGCCATGATCGCCATCGCGACAGCCGTCGTGCGTTTCCATGGATGGACTGCGGATTCGGTAGCGGCGCGGATCGTTGGGCACGACGCGCAGGCCGTCTGGACACGCGCATACACATCACGGCGTGAGCTGTGGGGCACGGTCGGTCGCAAGGTCGACCCGACCGGGCGCCGCCCGGATGGGAAGCCGATTGTCGACATCGCCCTGATCACGCGACACATCCAACACTCACTTGGAGGACCGGAATGGTCCGAATGACAGCCCTGAGGATAATCGTCGTGCTCGCGGCCGCGCTGGCATGCACACTCGCGGTGGAGCAGCACCGCATTCACGCCGAACGGTCACGCGTCTCGGCGATGGCGCTCAGGGAAGCCAACACCGCCGCGGAACGCGATAGCACGCGCGCCGTTGCAGTGACTGATCGCAGGACCGCAGCACTACTCGGCGACTCGCTACATCTCGTGGAACGGCGAGCCATGCAACCGGAGCAGAGCCGCGACGCGATCGACAACGCACTCGGTCGCGAGCGGCGCGCACGCTACACGCTTTCGACGGCGATCGACTCGTTGATTCAATCGACCGTTGCTCTCGAACACTACGACTCGACGAGCGATGAGCGGCGCGCTCAATTTGCGCTGCGTCAGGCACCGTACACGATCGCGGCGGATGTCGGCTTGTCGATGCGGACCGACACAGCGCGAATCAACCTGCGCGTTGCGCTCGATCCGATCCACCTCGATGCGCGGATGAGTTGCTCGCCGCCGAACGAGGACGGCATTCGCACCGCGGCGCTTGCCGCCACAGCCCCGTTGTGGGCAACCGTGCGATTCGATCGACTCGAGCAATCGCCGGATCTATGCGCGTCGCCAGCGCTACTCCGCGCGAAGGCAGGGCGACGTCTGCAATTCAAACCGCTCGTCATCGGCGCCGGCCGGATCGTTCGATGGAACGGGTCCGGCTACTGGGGCTGGTTCGTCGGAACGGGAATCACACTCTGAGCGGCACGCATCATCGCCGTCGTATCTCCGCGCGCGTCGGTACACGCCGCGGTGCCCTTCACTTCTACTTAGGATCTCATGATTGAATTTGCTATTTGCATTCTGGCCGGCAGCGTGAGCTGGAATCTGGTCATCAGCTGGACGTAGCTGGTCTGACGTGATGCACTTCGAGCCCGGCAACGTTCGCGTTGCCGGGCTCGATTCACATCTTCGCCGCGATCCCTCCGCTACTTCTCGGCCGAAAGCCTCGGGTCGATCTCGGGGGCGTAACGCAAGATTGGCTCTGCGTCGGCCTGCGCAATCACGCTGTATCGCAACGGTGGGAAGTCACCGTATCGCGGGCGGATCATCACGAACGCTTGGCCGTCCTTGACGTGAGCGAAATAGCCGCAGTACGGGCCGTCGACGCACTCCACGTAACTCGTCATCGTTGAAGAGTGGGATGGCGAAAGCCCAACTCTACGATCGTGGCGTCATGGCCGCGTCATCCTCACTCGAGGAACTCGCGCGCAGTGATCATTAAAACACTAATGATGTGGTCGTCACAAATAACGCTTCTCCGCGGCCGCTGTCTCTCACGCCGCACACCAGAGTATTGTTGCAGTCCGAGTTCCAACCTCGACCGCCACCACTTAGTCGAGAGCAGTACTATCGCAGGCGTGATCCTTGGGTTTGTATTACACCAGGATGGTTGGTTCAGAAATACGCCTCAATGCCGCCGAAGTCCGCGAGACGAAAGTCGATGAGGTCCACCATCTTGGGCGAGGGGGGTGCGTGGGCCCGTTGAACCTTTACTCGCGCGTCGTCCCCAACCTGTGCCGAAGGAACCGAAGCGTCGCAACCGCGGGCGCAAGGTCGGCGACTATCGCGTGGCGATCCAGTGCGATGAGTTGCGAGGCGCTTGTTTCGCACGGCCTATGTTCAGGGCGCGTACGCCGACCGGTACCGCATAAATCCGGATGAGTTCTGGGCGCACGCCGCCATCAGGAACCACGTCCCCAGAATACGGTGGAAGTACGCTCGACCAATGTCCGCTGATCTGGCAGGGCCAAACGTATGCAATCGTCACGTCGGCCTTCTCGCGAGGTTAGCGGGTGGGGCCGTTTGATAGACTAGTGTCTGACGATAACTCTTCGGACAAGACGACGCCATGTCGACGGCACCACCCCAAAAACTCCCACTCTGGAACAACCTTCTTCCAGAGTCTTTGCGTGAGCGCGCGAAATTCTTCCTGAAGCGCCGGATCGAAGCGCAATCGTACGAAGAGCGCGATCATCAGCGAAGCACGTATCGGATCGCCTGCACTGGTCCGGCGAGTATCACCTGACTGAAACGAGAACATTTCGTTCGCGTCAAGAGGGCCCTGCGAGTCCGCTTGCAAACATCGCAGAGCCGTTGAACCGCAGATGGCGCGAGTTATCGAAAGACTTCGTGGACCGCTGACCGTGACGCCTTCACCCCACCACCCGAAGGCAACCGAATTGTAGAGGTGGAGCAACAATAACCACCCAGTTCCTTCCCTAAACGAATCGGGGCTATCGAATCGGACAACGTTGCCGGTCGGAAGCATTTCTGTGTATTGCTCGGGGCTTACGACGAGAAACCGTGATGTTGTCTTTTCACCGTATATCCGTTCACCCATCGCATGCGCCCGCATCACCGTGCGAACGAACGATAGGCGTTCTTCTTCGGTCGACTCAGCGAGCACACTCGCGGTGCAGGCGATTTGATGACGGACTCTATCCGCGATGGCAGGCGGAACGGTCATCGGGAACACTGGAGAGCTCGGCGAAACGAACACAGCGCTTTGGATCTCCGCCGGACTATCCGACAGCAGGTCTACTCCCGAAGCCGTCCAACTCGCGAGACCCGCCCGCGCGGATGCCTCGGCCGTCAACGTAAGGCGTCGGATCGGCCGAATGCTCGCCGGCGCCGTCTCTGCCGTGACAACGACAGGAAGGTGTCCGGGAATGGTGAGCGCTTCGAATTTCAACGGGTGACCGCCCGTCGCCCAAATAAGGTGCAGCCGAACTCTGATGGCACTCCACTCAATACCGACGTCGGGTTCGACCACGACTAACGGGGCGTTCGCCAGCTCGGCATTGGCGTCGACCTCAGGCCGCGATAGTCTCGCGTTATCCGCTACCATCTGACTGAGGCGGAGGAGAGAATTGAACACGAATGCAATCGGTCGCCCATCCACGGGACCGAATTGAGTAAATGAATACGTTACATCGAATTCAAACATGCCAGAATTGACGGAGCTGACGATTGAAATTGCGGTGACAACTGCGCTAGAACTGAGAGTTCGGCGCGCTGCATCCATCTCCTCTGGCGTCGGGTTTAATTCGTCCATCGAATTGAGGTGTTTAAGTGTAGCGAACCGAATCCCAGCGATTGACGGCGCGTTCCCGACGCACCGGCCCAATCGACGTAAATGGCCGGTACGCCGGGTTCGATGAATGTGCACTACTCGATCTCAAACTTCATCCGAACTAACTGTCTTCCGGATTTCACGACGCCCTGCATCGAGTGTTAGAGTGCCATACCGTGCAAATTAGTTCAGTGGGCCGGCGGCGGTTTGGGGACCGACGGATTGCCGAACAGGCTGCAAGTAGCCGGGTTCGGAAGGTCCTTGAGCTGCGGGCTCCCAGGTGGCAGACTCTTGGCCACCGCACAAGGATTGATCAAGAGAGTGAGGGTCAAGTTGAACCCCGAGCCGCCGTTAGTGAAGAAATCCATCTGCTCGTAGTCCTTGATTATTTGCTGAACTTGATTCTTTCTTTTTTCAACCTCTGCGAGAGCTGCTTTACAGTCGTTAAGTTGGTTGACGAAATCTGACCCAGGCGTGACTTGCGCGCTCGTAATCCAAAGCCCGAAGGCCATCACACATGCAGCCCAACCGGCTGAAACCTTGGGATCACCCGGTCCGCCCCCGGTAACGTCCTCCATAACCGAATCATAATAGCTATCGCCGCACGAGCGGGCCAGAATCGTGCACGCCCCCCGGTCGGCTTGTAGCAGCCCATACGGGTCATGATAGTTGATCGGATCCGCTCCGGCATATCCATACGCGTTGAGGCCACCCGCGATCCCGATAGGGTCAGTCTCCGCAAACCGTCCCGTGGAAGGGTCGTAGTATCGATTCATCCGATACATGAGGCCCGACTCGTCGCGAGTTCCCGTAATGACGCTTCCTCCCCATCCAGTCGGGCTATTCACAATGGCGCCATCCAGATACGCCCCAAAATTCTTGCCGATCCAATCGATTGTGGAGCAGCAGGCGACGCCGAGCGTATCCGTTCCAGCATCGTAGAGACCCCGCCAGTTAGTGTGCGGCACGATAACCAGGCCGTCGCGATCGAGAGAGAGCGGGCCGACAGCTCCGACGGTTTGTGTATAACCGATTCGGCCGTAATAGGGACCGGACGCGGTATCGACTTCGAGCGCGCTTGAGGAAATGCTATTTGCTCCCGGGACGCGTATCTCATAGAGGAGCTGATCCCCATCGTACACAAATCGTTGGATCGCCGACTTGCACAAGCTCGCCGAACAACTCGAATCTGACCGCGACCGGAGTAAGATGCGTCGACCGAATGCATCATAGCGATACTCCTCCAGCACCGACCGCGTATCTGCCGCAGTGTCAGCACCCTGCCGTTGGAAACCGTACATAGTTCCGTTTCCGGCGTACCAGCTCCACGTATAGAAAAAGGTGTTCAGGCCGGACGCGAAATGGCGATACGTCGCATTTTGGTCTTGGCGACCGCGCGCGTCGTAGTGATACGTCACCTGATCTGTTGTCGGTCCAGAACCACCGCCAGTGGCGCTTAACAAACGCGCAGTCCCATCCTCGAACGTGTTCGCACGTGTTCCTGAATTCCGCTGATAGTCGGTGGCGTTCCCGATCGGATCGAGAGTCCACTTCTCGACTACGGTCTTCGCTGGCGATACTTGGTCGTACTCGGTCGCGATGAGTTGGCCGTTCAGATTGTACGCATTCCGCGTCACCTGTTGAAACGCTGCGAGCCCGGTCGTCGTATCTCGCAGAACGCGTCCTGCGGCATCGAACGACGTAAAGTCGTGATGCACGGTATCGACCGTTCCGAGGCCACGCCGATCAAGCCGCTGAATCAGTCGACCGTCGAGATCATACGTCAGCGTCTGCTGAACTCCGCCCGGGGCAGAACTCGTTGCCAACCGACCCTCGTCATCGTATCCGAAGGCAAACGAATGCCCTCGAACATCGGCGACTGCGGTCAGGTGCGTGGTGAGTGTATCGTAAGTATAGGTCTGCGAACAGCTCGAACCGCAGCCAAACGCGAGGGACGCCGGATGGTACATCTTCTTTCGTCTACCGCTAAGATCATATTCATACTGTAGTGCATAAGCATGCACGCCGAAATCAGTATTCGCGTTCGATGTGCGCGCATAGGTACGAATACGAAGCGTGTCCGTCTTGATCTGTCCATTCGGGTAGTACGATCGCTTGACTCGACCATCGATATTGTCGGCTGTCAGAATATTGCCGCGGGCATCGTAGGTGAACGACGCTGTATCCGTCGGCACAACAAACTGGCTGCCGCCATACATCGGAAAATGAAGATCGCTGGCTGAACAGCTTCCACCAAATACGCTGGCGATCATCGGGTGACACGTTGCACCAGACTGGGTTCCGGTCGTAACCTGTCTTGTCACACGACCTACCGCGTCGTACTCCCGCGAAACGCCATCGGTCCCGACGATATTTCCAAGAATATCTCTTGTGAAGAAATGGTCGCCGCCAGGTCCGGTCTCTCGACTTACTCGCCCTTCGGCATCGTACGCCCAGCTGTACGAATTCGTCACGTCACCGGAGGCGCCAGCGTAGCGTTGAAGGCGCTGTGTCGCACGCCCCTCGCGATCGTAGATCGTCGTATCGTACATGACCCCACCATACACGGTGCCCGACGTCGCAGGAAACGAGTATGATATGGACCCCTGGTCGGAACGCCTTAACACGACGCGATCCAAGATATCATACACTACCGTATCTCGACGCCGCAGCGTGTTTGCCGAGTCGAATGGCGATGACGTTAGGAAAACGCGGCCGATCGAATCCGTGGAATATTCGGAGTAAAAACCAATTGGCGAGGTTACGCGCAAGACATTGCCGAGAAGTGAGTCGTATTCGACGTGTTCCCGCTGCGATGTTGTGTGATTTGGCAACTGAACGTACGTGACCCGATTGTCGCCATCATACGTATAGTTGACCCGCGTTGCTGAGTTCGAAGCGACTTGCTGCCACACGCGATTCCCAGACGTGTCGTAGCTGAACTGCGTCGACCCTCCGGTGGGATCCCTGCGGCTTGTGAGTTGAGGCCTCCAAGAATGCCAGCTGTATTTTGTCACCGCATTGGCTCCGCCATACGGGCTGACCGCAACGCTTGAATCAACGAGACCACGACTATTGTAGGCTTGTTGCTCGGTGAACCCTCCCGGATGAACCACCGATGTCACGAGAGCGGGGAAACGCGTATCGCCGTATGAAATTGACGTCTCGTTGCCCAACGCATCTCTGACAAGCGTCGGCGCGCCGAAGCGATTGATTGCAAAGCGTGTGGTATCGCTTACGTCGGTGCGAGGCCCGTCGACAATCGTCCGGACGGTCGAGGATAATTGCACTCCACCGCCGCAGCCGCCGAGCGAAACCATTTCTGTCGGGCAAAACGACGTTGAGTCAGTCGCCGTATCGGCTAACGAGAGGGCGACAACATCACTTACAGACCGCAACAGGCCATCGGCTTGCATGGTAAAGAACTCGCTGTTGCCGACCCGGTCGATGACCCTTACCTGAGAGCCGGTCCAAAAAGTGCCCGGCAAGATGTACGAGATAGTATCGCCTCTCGGGTTTACCACCCTTGCGCTGGCGCTGACTGATCCGTCAAGGAAACTAATTCCGCGCAAAACGTGCGTTATTCGTGCTGTCCCGTTGACCGTAGGCGCCCGAACGCGCAGGTGTCGAGTGTAGTAGACACCACCAGGTATCGCATACCCGGTGTCTGTCGTGAACTCGAACTTGTAGGCGCGCTTGGCCGTCGAACCGGATGGTACTGGAAGAACGAGGCTATCGGGAAAGGCACCCGCGGAGTATGTAAAGCGAGTGCGATAGCCGCGTCGATTGACTGTGGCGGTATGTCGACCAGCGTTGTCAAATTCGGTGAACGCCGCATCACCGAGGTGATGCTGCCAGGTCGTGGTCGTATCGCCCCACATCGATATGCTAGTTACTCGCATCAAGGTATCGGGGCGGTCAACCGCTGGCGTCGCGATCCAGACGTCGGAGGTGCCCACTTGCTTGAAGAGGCGAGTGCTACCGTCTCCGCCAATCCATAGCGTCTTAGTACTCCCGACACCAGCGAGGCGCTCTAACCCGGCAAGCCACCATCCCGGCCCATTGGTGTTCCCGTACGCATCGCGCCGATCAACGACGACGAACGTGCCGGTGTCAGTCGCAACGGCAAGCTGCGAATACCCAGACCAGGCTATCGCCTTAATTGTGTACGGAAACGCACCGGTTGCCGGAAACGCCAGTGCACTATCTCTCAATAACTCAAGCACGACTCTACGAGTCG
Source organism: Leucogemmata humicola (assembly GCF_055379415.1). Classification (NCBI taxonomy): domain Bacteria; kingdom Pseudomonadati; phylum Gemmatimonadota; class Gemmatimonadia; order Gemmatimonadales; family Gemmatimonadaceae; genus Leucogemmata; species Leucogemmata humicola. The sequence goes on along the minus strand of NZ_AP040875.1, from coordinate 2,390,858 downwards.
CGCCGTCTGCAGGCACCGAGACGCTTCGAAAAATCGTGTCCGCTGTGCCCCAGTAGGCCTTCAGCTGAACTGAATCGATACTCGACGACGACTGCAAACTCACGTCGGCGGCGAGTCGAATCGCTGACGCGATTTGATCGCTATTGTACACCAGCGTAGGTGACCACGTACGGCCGAGCGTAGTCGTCGATGGAAGTTGGTAGGTCAAACGAAGGTAGCCACACTGATATGTGCCGAATCGTCCTGCGGGAAGCGTGAGGCACCGACTCTTATCCACTGCCGGGCCTGGGTTCATGCCCTGCAGGGACAGCGTTGTCGTCGCCCCTCGACCATTCGCGGTTGCCACGCGTACCGCCGATGGCGACCCGGTGTTCCGCGTACGGATCGGGTGTGGGCTCTCCTCACTGCGCAGCGCGCGGACTTGAACCGCTGCCGTGACCAGAGAACTGACAATGACGAGGAGTATTGCAGACGCACGAACAGTTGACCGACTCACAACTCTGAGATGCATGGTGGCCTCTTGATGGGCGTTGAGCGAGGAGAGAGCATCGCACACTTGACCCAAAAGCAGAGACCGAGCCGGTCTAGTTTTTTTCTATGTCCTTGCTACTTCTATATTTACAATATGCATACTGACCTACGATTCTCCTTTTTTGCATCGCGGTGCTAATGTGATGCGAACTCGTGCGAATGTGCAAACACTAACTGCGCGGAAGACTCTAAAGACTTGTCGCTGTGCCGAACAACGCGGCACGGGGCAGCTTCGCGTCTTCCCTCGTGCAAGCGGTCTCCAATGAGCAAGGCACTGCTGACCATGGGTGCTAGGCCCAAGCGCCCGACGCATGCGATTCCTGACCACGGTAAACGTGGGCGTACGATCGTCGATGCACCTATCACTCATCATCCCACTATCGGTGTGAGCTTCTACGAACGGCGCTCAAAAAGCGTGCTGTGGAATCAGCTGTTGCCGGAGCGGTCAACCGCCCGCAGATCGGCCGCGAAAGGAAGGATCTTCGAACGACCCAGGATGCGGCATTGTCGCCGCCGATTCTCGCCGCGCCGTCGCTTTGGTCATCGCTCGGATGCTAGTTAATCGCCTAGGGCAGCTCTCTCGAGTGGCGTTCCTCGAATATCCAAGTTGAATCGACGCATCCACCGATAGACCGTGGTGCGGTGGATTCCAAGACGCTGAGCGACAATCCTCGTATCCCACTCATAGCGTTCCAACTCGGCCAAGAGGCGTCCGCGCGCCGATACGCGAGGGGGCAAGACATCCGAAGTGGTTCGGTCCCGACTCGACAGAGCGAGCGCGTAGCTGTCTCGGTCGATTACATTCGAGCCCAAGACCGCAGCCGCTTCGACGACCTGCCGCAACTCACGAACGTTGCCACGCCATTCACGCTGCATCATCAGCGACAACACTGACGCGTCGACTTTTGTGATGGAACCAGGCGCAAACATCCCCACGAAGTGGCGCACCAGGATCGGAATGTCCTCGGCCCGTGATCGCAGCGGCGGAACGTCGAGCACGACCCCCGACAACCGGTGCGCCAAGTCAGATCGAAAACGACCTTCGCCAACAAGCTGAGAAAGCGCCTCGTTGGTGGCCGAGATTAGGCGAAAATCGCTGTGGACATCGCGCGACGCGCCGACCGGGCGAACGATACCGGTTTCGACGACCCGCAACAGCTTCGCCTGCAACGAGCCTGGGAGCCCGCTCACTTCGTCGAAAAATGCCGAGCCACCATGAGCCTCGCGTAGCAACCCGAGCGAGTCGGAAGTCGCTCCTGTAAAGGCTCCGCGGACATGGCCGAACAAGGAATCCTCAAACATTGTCTCGGCAATGGCACAGACATTAAATGAAACGAGAGCTCCTTTTCGCCGGCTATCCTCATGAATAGCTCTCGCAACGAGCTCTTTCCCCGTTCCAGTCTCTCCGCTGATGAGAATTGGCAGACGAGTCGGCGAAACAACGCGAATGAGTTCGCGAAGCCGACTCATTGCTTGAGAATCTCCGATCAACAGGCGCGCGGCGGCACTCATGGCCGGATCTCCCCCGTTCGTTTTCGTAGCGAATCAGTGAGGCCCGTCGCGTCCTCCTGGCTTCTAATCACGCGAGGCGTGATGAACAGGAATAGTTCAGTCTCTATCGCCTGATTGCTCGTGTGGCTAAATAATGCGCCGATCACGGGGATACTTGACAGAAACGGGACTCCTCCGCGAATCGACTCGCGTTGTCGATCAGTGAGTCCTCCCAGCGCGACCGTCTGACCGTCCTGCACGAGGAGACTCGTGCGGACAGATCGCGTCGCAATTACCGGTGCATTGAAGGCTGTCTCGTTAGTCGCACTGCTGACCTCCTGAACCACCTCGAGTTGGACCGATCCATCAGTGCTAATCGTCGGCCTGACAACCAGCTTCGTTCCAACGTCCTTGTACTGAACCACCTCGTCTCTGGCGGCCGCGTCCGTTGGGAGGGCACGTGAGACCTGAACAAAGGGTCGTTGACTCCCGACGACCACTTCAGCCTGCGTATTGTTCGCCGTGAGCACGACCGGGCGGCTTACGATTCTTGCTTCGCCACGACTGCTTGCCGCTTTGATCGTCGCTGCCAAATCAATTCCGCCCACCCCCATCACGGTTAGCGCGAAATCGCCCAACCCGGCCGTCATAATCTGGGAGCCACCGACTTGGGTGTTGACCGTTCCTTTCACATGTTGAAGGGGCACGGTTACGTCGACACCAAACTCAAGGCTTTGATTGCGACTGACCTCCACGATCAGCAGTTCAATTAGTACCTGCAGCGGACGAACGTCGACCTGCGCCACGGCCGCGGATATGAGTTCAAAGTCCATGCGATTGGCACGGACTAAGAGGCTATTGGCCCGTGGATCCGCGACGATCGTGACGTCCCCTGTTAGTGTCGCAATGCGCCCACTCGTACCCGGTATCGCTTGCGGAATTGCCGAACCGACTGGTGGGATCTGAGAGGCACGAAGTTCGTCCGACAGCGTAGCCGGGCGCGGCACCGGCGAATCCGATCCAGCGCCCCGACCAAATAGCAGATTGACTGTCGCGGCGACGTCCAATGCGCGCGCATGGTGTAGCTCGATGACAAAGAGCTCGGGACCGGCGGATTGACGTCTGCCGGCATCGAGCCCGGGCGGGACCAGCGGAGGCTGTGCACGAACTTCGCGAGGTCGCGCGCGAAAGATTCGGGCGACGGTGTCCTCGACTAGTTCGAAACCGTGTGATTCGAGCACGCCACGGAGAAGGCGCGCCGCGTCATGACGTGGAATCGGTTTCGGCGTCTCGACCGTCACGACCGGCGAACTTCCGCCAGGCACGAATATCACGGGCCGATCCAAGTACTGACCTATCGCCTGGACAGCAGCGCGGAGATCCGCGCTCACGATACGGACGGTGATGCTGTCGCCGGGGAGTAAATCGGCTCGCGTCATTAGTGGAGTCTGTGACGACACAGATCCAGCACCGAAGCCGAGGATGAGAGCGAGCAATAACGACGTACGGATCATTTGGCCCAGGATTGCAAGGAAAGGTGCCACGTAGTGTCTGAGCCACCGACCACAACACTGTTCGCACGAATTTCTCGCACGACCAGTGGGCCGATCCGCTCTCCGGCCCGTACCACAGTCGCCGACGGCGCGCCGGGCAAGCCATCAATGATGGCCCGCCATGGTGGCCCGCCAACGATTCCGCGCAATACGAGCGTCGGCTGCGGCGGCTTGATGTGGCGCGCAGGCGGAGTCGATGCAGCACCCTCGGCGGTACCTCCCGTGAATCGCGTCGACGATGGTTGGTTCGAAAGGCGAAACGGGTCGTTGCGAATGGTTGCATCCGCAAGTGATTCGAGCGAGTCCGTGGACACAGAATGGATAGAGGGCCGCGCGCGTTTTGAGATCACCAATGAGGTGCTCGGGTACAGGCGAACGGAGAGTCCTCTCGCCAAACCGACCGCGACCAGCGAGACAAGGAGAAGTATCTGAAGCCGCGAGGTCATCGCTGTATCTGAGGTGGCGTCCGACGAGGAACTGCGATTCCCTGTATCGTGAGCTCGACGTTCAGAATTTCCATCCGGTCCACCGGCGCCATCACATCTTGCGCCGCGATAGACAGCTCGGCGATCCGCATCAGCGGCGAAGCGCTCTCAACGTCCTTCACAAAGGCCGAGAATGACTGCACGTCCGCCGTGAGACTCACTCGGGCAGTCGCTAACCGCGCGCCTCGCCCAGACATCGCCTCGATCCGCGGTTGAATGGAGTGAAGCGCAATCTCGTCGGTGTCCGCGATCTCGCGGACTATCGCCACAAGGCGTGCAGCCAACAAGCCATCACTGCTCCCCTCAAGCACCAACGAGTCGTTCCTGGCGTCTCGTTGACGAGCCAAGGTGAGGTTCGCTTCGAGAACATGCCGTTCGGCACTAGCGGCTCGCAATTCAACCCAACGTTGGCGGGCTGCGGTCGCCGACATGATTTTTGTCTCTTCCCACAAATGCACTGCGGGAACGCCGCGAAGGAGGACTGTGAGAACGAGGATTGCCGTGGCTGCAAGCGCAACGGGGCGCGCATCACGGACGCGTGATCCAGAAAGTCTCATCGCTGGCGGGGGGCGCGTCGCGCCGAATACCGAGTCGAAAGGACTATAGTTGCTCGCTCAAAGTGCGCTGTTCCTATCGTTTGTTCAACGACACCTCCCTGCAATCGAATATCGGCGAAAAATGAATCATCGAGCAACGCCTCGACTATCGCTCGCGTGTCGCTCGAGATAACAGAGAGAGTCACGCTTGCGCTGTCGGCACGCAGTGTGACAACAGCGGTCGACTCAGGAAGATTTGTTGCCAGAAGGGCAAGCAGCTCGGAAACGTACCGTCGTCCCGATTTGAAATGATCCACCTCGGAATCCCGGGTCTCAAGTTCATGTAGCTCGTTCTTAACCGCTTCAATACTCACTGCGTCGTGACTCAATACCGCCATTCGCCTGTCCGTTGCTCGTTCATCGAGAGTCGCTCGGATGCCGCGCGCGGCGGCGATAAGCGCAAGCGCGACAATCATCGCGGCGGAGCGGCAGACCTTTAAGGCTGTCTGCTTCTTGTAGCGTACCGCCGATGGCCGCCACGCAAGCGAAGTGGCGGCGGCTCCGAGAGTAGAACCGGACAGACCATGATTAGGCCCTCGCTCGACGACCGACTCCGGAACAACGGCGATCAGCTTCACTCGAGTGCGGGCCGCCGCCTCCACTATCGCCTGGATGGTTAGATCGTCGTATAGGGCGGCGATGGCGAGCCCACCACGTACCTGGGCCGTTACTCGAGGCGTTCTTGCGGCTTGGATGACGAAGAATCGCCTGGCCTGTTGTTCGACTATTTGCCTGATCACTGCGCTACTCTTGACAGGTGGCAGCCCCTCGATGCGCTTGATCTGAACGTCGGTGCCCCCGAGCATGACGACCAGGCGAAGCCGACCGAACCGCGGCTTCGGCACATTCTGAATTAGACTGCTTAGGTCATCCGCGAGTTGCCCTACCGCGCGAGACGCCGCCCACGTGCCAAGGTTGCGGCGCCCATTCATCGCAACGAGGTGCACGGCGTCCGGCGCGATGGAGACTTCGGCAATAGTGGTCACCACTCGCTCCGTAAACGTTGCACGAGTAATCGTCTGCGAAACGCAGCCACCATTTCAATGTGGGCAACGCTGGGGCGCGATTTGTCAACCACCTCGAACCGAAGAGTCCACACGCTCGGATCGACGACGGCACTACGCGAGAACTCGGGAAACTTCGACAGCAGGGTATCAGCCGCGCGCGAAGGAAGCAGGCTAAGTAGGGCGACGAGCTCCTCTGGAAGAGAGTCGCGTGACCGCAAGCGTACGATGGCGGCTATCGCGCTGGGCGTTAATCCGGGTAGGACAGATAGAAGCTCCGCACTGGCGAAACGCAGACTTACAGGCGCCGACTCCGTTCCAAGTAAGTCGGCCAACCGCAAGAGATTCGCCGCTTCCGCGACGCGACGGATTTGCTGTTGATCTTCGATGACAGCGCGTGGCGGCATCACGCCTTCGTGGGAACCTGCGGAATCCACGTCGCTGGTTCGCCACTTCTCCGTTGCATTCAATAGTTCCACTATCGAATCACAGAGCGCATCTGCATTTCGTTGCACTCCGATCGCTGAAACCAACCGGTGCAATTGATCGAGGCTCATGCTGTTGACATCAAGCCGTGTTCCTGCTGGCTCAATTTCAATCGCACAATGGAGACTGGCAACAGACGCCTGACTCGACAGCCGGGCACCGAGATCCACCGTCAGCGCGCGACGGCTGCGGTCTGTCGGAGTGTCCCGCAAAGCGCTATCAAGCATGACAATCGTGCGGTTCATGCAATCAGTAACTGCCCAGTGCGCACGCTCGGCCGCAACGCGGTTGCGGCTAGCGCCAGCCGAATTGGTTGCGATCGCAATTGCGACTCCGACCAGCGCGGCAGCAGATGCGACAGCCCAGACAATCGTCAGAAGGATAAAACCACGACGGCTCGCCTCGCGCGTCATCGGAGGGATAGGGCGAATGTCAGCGTATCGCGACTGCTGGCGAATGCGACCGCGCTTGGTAGATCCCGACGGCCATCCCAGGTCGAGAGAAAACCACGCACGGTTGTGGCATCCCAAAACAGCAGTTGTGCGTTGCCGGGTAAGGATGCAACGAGCACTGAATCAGTTGAGACATCGCGAAGGTAGAGATTCGTCGCGGCTGCGGATTGGCGGATAAAGGCGGCCACGCGGCAGCGCCGTAGTCCCACACCCGGAGCATCACACCAACTACTCCATGTGGCGCGCTCCGATGAACCGGCAAATTGAACCGTGGAATCTGCATCTTGGTAGGCGTTTTGAAACAGACGCCGCGCTAGGCGAAGTCCGTTCGCCGCCTGATCACTCCGAATCGCCGATCTGCGAAAACGCGATGTCGTTTCGGAGATTTGATCGAAGAGCGACCGCGCGCTTACGAGGATAACTGCTGCGAGCGTGATCGCGATGATAGCTTCGAGGATTGTGAATCCGTTTTTGTGACTATGGGACATCGGCCCGCCGCAGCAATGATGTTCTTAGGAGCGCCCTGCCACTTCGATCGGCGGCGACAATCTCGAACAGGTTCGGTTGCACCTCAGTGATGACGATTGTCGCACCGCCGACGAGAATCGAACCGTGTTCGGCCTGCAGATGTTCTCGTGTCCACAATGAGACTCTAGTCAGTGCCTCAGTGGCAGCGGCAACGTCAGTTTCTGCGCGTCTGCTCCTTGCCACAACCGCGCCGGATTGAACAAGGAGGCTGACGAAGCCCGCGCTTGCGAGCGCGAGCAAGACCGTCGCTGCAAGCACCTCCACGAGGGCGAATCCGGCAGTCTTAGTGCGTTGTCGCATACTTGCGTCTAGCTCCTGAAGACCGATCGAATCCAGCTGTGGAATCCGCCAAGATGCTGCCATCAGGTTGGGCGATAATAACGCACCACGCTCCCGCGATGTTCAAACGAAGAAACACTGCCCTACCATCATGAATCGCTGAATGCCGAGCGTTTTCAATTGCATCAACCGGCGAATCAGTTTGTAGGGGGCGCGGAGATGATGTAGGCGTGGCCACAGCCAGAATGAGGCCGAGAATGCAGAGCACAATGAGCAATTCAACGAGCGTGAATCCCCTGCGGCGCGCGCTCACGGTGCCGGCCTAATGCTGTAGACCGCTTGCAACATCGCCACGGCGATCAGGGCAACGACGCCGGCAACGGAAAAGAGAAGCACCGGTTCAAGGATTCGGAGCAGTTGGCCGGTCAACGCCGCCGCTCGCGTTCGCTCAAGCGCGGCGGCATGCGCCGACATTTCTGCGAGTCGACCGGATCGTTCTCCTGCGGCGACCAGACGTGCCGCTGTCGCTGAGACGGCACCCACTTCTGCAAGCGACTTCGCAAGCGATTGTCCGGCGCTGACCAGGCCCGCCGCGATAGCCAACCGCCGCTCTATCGCAGCATCGCCCGACGCCTTGCCCGCAAGTGGTAGTGCAGTGGGCAAGGAAACCCCGTTGCGAAGCAGTGCGGCGAGCGACGCCAATGTATGCGACGAAACGGACGCAAAGCGCAGAGGACCCACAACAGGAATACGCAGCATCAGCTCATCCCATCGAGATCCCTCGCTCGAGTTATCGATGCTTGTACGAACAAACACGAACAGTGCGCTCACGATCAGCACACCCGGCAGCGCCCCGCGGCGCAATGCATCCGTAACTGAGAGTATTGCGGACGTGAGGGGCGGCATCGCCTGATCAAGGTCGGACAGCATTCGTGCGAATCGAGGGAGTACAACCTGCACCATGACGCCGATCGATACGACGCCTACCGCCGCGACCACTGTCGGATAGGCCAATGCATTTCGCAGTGCCATTCGATCGCGAGCGCGATTCTCGGCCCATTCTGCCGCCTCTTTGAGGCCAACGGCGAGTCCGGCACCTGCTTCGCCTGCCCGAATGAGCCCTATCACCGTTGACGGGATTCTAGTATCCAAGCAATCGATCAGAGATTGCGAGATGGAACTCCCTTCCCCGACGGCTTTGGACATCTGCGATGCCTCCGCTGACCAGGTTGGTGGAGCGAGATCCACAAACGTGGCGAGCGCTTCGTTCACTGGCATTCCGCAGTCGACCAGGTTCGCCAGGATGCGAAGGCCGAGGGCGAGATCGCGAGCATTCAGTCGCGCGTGCCCATTCCACGATCTGACGAGGCGCCACTCCAAAATTAGGTAACCTTGTGCGGCCAACTCTCGTCGCGCACTATCCTCGTCCACCGCGACTAGTTCGCCCTGCTCGACATTGCCAGTCTTCGTGAGCGCGGCATACCGGAAGGTTTGGCGGGAGCGTCGAGAATTCATTGGCGAATCGGCCCATTCCAAGACGTGATGTCGCCGTTTTCACCGTCTCCGCCGGGCCGGCCATCCTTGCCAAGCGTGAACAGATCGTAAGAGTCGAGATTCTCTATGCCCGGCGCGACGTACGTGTACGGCCTACCCCACGGGTCAACTGGAACCTCTTGGCGCAAGTATGGTCCGCGCCAGCGGTCTGATATTGCCCCCGATGGAGGAACGCGCAAAGCCTGAAGCCCTTCCTCAGTTGTAGGAACATCTCCCATGTCAACGCGATACGCATCGAGTGCCAAAGCGAGAACCTCGATTTGGCTTTTCGCTGCCTTCACTCGTGCATCGCCGATATTGCCAAAGAGCGACGGCGCGATCACCGAGGCGAGCACGGCGACAATCGCAAGCGTGACGAGGAGTTCAATCAATGTGAAGGCACGACGCTCAGAGCTGCGACTATTCCGACGCGACACGAAGGACCTCCTCAACCGTCGTGATTCCTGCCTTTGCCTTGTTCCATCCATCGATACGAAGTGGGACCAGGCCGTCAGATGTGGCGGCCTCACGGAGTTCTGCTCTTGTCGCATTCCTGGAAATCGCGTGTTTGAGATTCTCGGTAACCACAAGCAGCTCGAAAATGCCAACTCGCCCTCGGTACCCGGTGCCACGACACGCCGTACATCCAGCTCCTCGGGTGAAAGGACCGTCAAGCCCGTGACCGGCGGCGCGCGCAGCAGCGATCGAATGCGCTGGCTCATAGGTCGTGCGACAGTGGGAACAGGTTCTGCGCACCAGCCTTTGGGCTAGCACCGCTTCCAGAGTCGCGGCGACGAGGTATGGTGGGACGCCTAAGTCGACCAATCGCGGTATCGCGCTCGGAGCATCGTTTGTGTGCAGAGTACTAAAGACTAGATGGCCGGTCATTGCTGCTTGCACCGCGATTTCTGCCGTTTCGTCGTCGCGCATTTCGCCGACCATTAGCACATCTGGATCCTGACGAAGGATCGCGCGGAGCGCGCTGGCAAACGTCACACCGGTTTGCCGGTGAATCGGCACTTGGGTGATTCCCGTCAGGCGGTATTCCACCGGATCTTCGACTGTAATGATCTTCTCTACCGCACGCATCCGCGATTGGACGGCAGCGTTCAGCGTGGTCGTCTTGCCGCTGCCTGTCGGACCACTGACCAAAATCATCCCGTGAGATCGTTGCGTTAGGCGCTCAAACGATTCGAGCATCGACGAAGAGAGTCCGAGTTCGGCCAGGGATACTGGCTGACCACCACGGTCCAGCAATCGCAAGACTACGCTCTCTCCATGAATGGTCGGAACCGTCGAGACGCGTAAATCGAGTTCACGCTTCTCTAATCTCACGCGGATACGGCCGTCCTGAGGACGTCGACGCTCCGCGATATCGAGGTCGGCGAGCAACTTTATTCTCGATACGACGGCGTGATGCAACTGAGCCGCTGGCTCCGGCGCCGGACACAGGACACCATCCAGCCTGAAGCGCGCGGCAAGACCATCGGCCGTCGCTTCGAGGTGAACATCGCTCGCCCCGAGATCATGCGCTTCGCGGACGAGCATGTTCACATAGCGGACAACCGGCGCCTGACTTGCGAGTTCGCGAATGTCTGTCGACCCACTGCCGTCATCCGTCGCCGCTGCCATTTCGAGTTGACGTTCGCGCTGTCCCGTGATCCGCTCGATCAACTGATCAAGGTCCGCGTCCGTGACTCGCTCGACAGCAATCGGAGCACGACAGGCGGCGGCGATTTCGTCCAGGGTTTCCGCCCGCGCACGCTCTGTAACAGCGACAACGACGCGCCCATCGTCCAACAACCGGACGGGGCACACACGATGGTGGATGAGGTACTCGCGCGACACCGAGTCTGGCAGCGCGAACTGGGGACTGATTGGCGTTTCCATTTCACCCGACGATGGCAAGGACTAGACCGATGACCTTGCTCATCTAACGCGTTGCGACTGCTGGCCTTGCGCGCACTGGTACGACTAGCCGCACGTTGCGCAACCTCGCGAAAAAGCCAGTCGAACGATGCGCAACATCGGCGGGACGATTGGCTCGCACCCGAGGCGGAGGGCGTCGACACCTGCAGATTAGAGCGCTCTAATCATTCGCGTTCAATCGTCCGGGGTTCGGGACCTTGCAGACGGGCGCTATGCTGTCCACACTTTCGCCCCCTACCATTTGGCCGTCGCTAGGCCACCCGGGACTGACATCCGCCCCGCAATCTGTGTCTTCACCAAGTAAGGACCGCGGATACCGCGCGACGCCTCGAGGCGCGTTGCCAGACGCGGGCATTCCCCTCGACACCTTTCAGAGTTCTTCATTCCTCAGAGCACTCTCATACATCGAACGATTCGCACGCGATGATACCGCAACCATTCTGATCGAGGGGGCGTCCGGGACAGGGAAGACACGGCTCGCACGCCATGTTCACCGCCTTTCGCCGCGAAACTCTGGTCCATTCTATCAACTCACGCTCTCGGCACTCGACGATGGCCTTGCAGCATCTGAACTCTTCGGTCACGTGGCGGGTGCATTTACTGACGCGCGGTCGTCACGTGCCGGCCTGTTCGCCAGCGCCAATGGTGGAACCCTCTTCCTGGATGAGATTGGCAAATGCTCACGGGCGGTGCAGCACAAACTCCTACATGTGATTGAGTACGGCGAGTTGCGACCGGTCGGGTCGGATCGCGATGTTCGCGTTGACGTTCGGCTCGTCGCGGCCGCGAATGAGCCTCTTGAAAGTTTGTCTGAACAAGGCGCGTTCCTGTCAGACCTTTTCGCGCGACTACAGGTATTTCGCGTTCGACTCCCGGCGCTCAGGGAACGTCGCGCGGATATCCCGATCCTTGTCGAAGCCTACCTTCGCTCGCACGCGCGAAGAATCGGGGTGTCGGAGCCGAGTGTGTCGCCCGAACTCATGAACGCACTGCAGGCCGCTCCTTGGCCGAATAATTTGAGGCAACTCGACGCAACGATACATCGGCTTCTCCTCGATGCGAACGGATCATCAGAACTCACACTTGACCATTGTGCCGACGGACTAGAATACCTTGCCCGACCCACACGGTCGCCAACGGAAGCCATTACAGAGACTGATGTCGATGCGGCGTTTGCGAAGGCCGGAACGATCGGAGGTGCAGCCCGCCTCCTCGGGGTTCACCGAACCACCGTGTATCGCGCGAAACGTCGTGGAGACCTAGAGTCACGAACAACACCAAGCACCGACGGTTCGGATGCGCGGGCTGACTGATGAATCACACCCCGATATTCAAAGGCCCCGACGATTTCGGCGCCGTTGGCACGTTCGAGTGATCGCCACATCCGCGGAGGAGCAGCAGATGCCGCGTCACCGGTTTCACGACGGGGTGAATTGCTCGCCGCCGAATCGACTTTCGGGTGCATGAAAGCGCGAGCTACACTGGCTATCGCGGCTGCAATTTTCTCCCCGTGACGAACACGTCGCACATGTCAGCGAGAAGTGCGATCGTGGCAACGAGGCGTTCGTGGCGCTGAAAGATGTTGCAAATCGAAATTGAGCCGTTTTGCGTTGCAGGAGAATGCAGGGTGAGAGCACCCCATTCCCCCGTTTCAGAGGACGGGGCGTCGTTTTATCAGCGTCGATTTCTGGTCGTTAATTGGTCGGGCGGCGGGATTTCACCCCCGCGACATGCGCGCGAAAGACAACGACCAATCTCTAACGTGCACCGCATTCGCAACCTCCCTGGCGTGTCCAAGACTTCGGAAGCAGTCATTGCTGATTCGAAACGACGTACGCCTTCCCGAGAGCCCTACAGAACTGTTTCACGAGTAACTTCCGCGAACGGTTCCTGAAAAGCCGCCATTTAGCGCCAGTCCTTCAGATGGAGGAGAGGCGCGTCAATCCCGGCGATCATACCGAACCTCGCGAGATTCGCACTTCCGCCATCCTTGATCGGAGTCGCCGTCCACTGAACGCCCAGGCCCGCGCTGAACGGCGTCTTGCGAAAGCCCCAGACGTAGAACGCGCCGAGCACTGGGATACGCGCAAACCGGTCCTTCGAATCATCAATTGGCGATTTCGTCAGGTGAGAAACCGCAATGGCTCCGACGTCGAGAAAGTCGATCAGAATTCCGTTGGAAATCCCACGCGTAGTCCAACCATACTCGAACCCGACGGGAACGAAGGGCTTTGCGTACGCGGAGACGGTCCGTCCCGCACCGATATCCGCGCCCGCCGCGCCACCGAGGTAGGCGTTGAGCGCAAGGTACCTGCCGCCGGTCCGCTTCTCGCGATATCCCCAACTCCCGCCGTCGTACCGCTTGAAGGCGGCCTGCACATCAGCCTCGCTCTTCGCCATCGCCACATCCGCGAGGACGAGGAACGTTCGCAACTGAGGATTGCTGACGATTGCCGGGCTCGATCGCAGCCGGACGGCAGTCTGCTGAAGATCCGACATCACCAGCGCAGCCAGATCCGGCGGTCGCGTTTCCGCCGCCAGCATTACCGGGAAGAGTTCCTTCGATTCAACGGCGGCGATAGGACCAAAAACCGGGATGAGGGGCTCGAACTCGGGCGCTAACGTTAGCTGAAGCGATACTAGTCCGAACAGGACGTCCCGGTAGTCGTTCGCAGCAATAGCTAGCGAGAGCGAATGCACTACGTTCACGGCGTTCCAGAGTCGATAGTAACTAGAGTCCTGAAGAGCCGGATCATGCTTTAGCACCATCGTCGCAATGTCCGTCACGGACGCAACGAGTTGCGCGTATTGCTTGACGCGATCGCCTGAGCTGTCAGACTTGTTGGAGTTCGGCGCCACGAGGTCGGATCGAATGGCAGCGATGGATCCTCGAAGATTCTCGAGGTCTCGCACCGTTTCGAGTACGACGGCAGCCTGCGTCGAGTCGAGCATTTTCGGGGATCTGACGGCAAGCGTCTTGAGCGAGATGACGGCGAGACTATCGATGCTTGGACGATTGCCGCTCGGAAGAGCAAGCTCGCGCGACGCATCCTGATACAGAGACGCGAACTGAGCAAAACGAAGCAACGCGCGGTCGGCGTTCCCAAGCGCGTCAGCGTTAATCCCGATGCGCTCACGCAACGTTGGATAGGCGCCGAGAACATCTTCGAGAGTTTGTCCTTCGTCGATCGCACGAACGGCATATAGCGTCAAGAGGACGGTCGCTGATGCCTCGGCGATACCGTGACTCGTGTCCTTGACCGCCCGTGCCAACGTACGCATGGCCAACTGCTCGGGAACGGCGCGAAGGTCTTGCCTCACGATCTCTCGCAAGGTGGCGACGCTCGGGATGTAGTCATCGCGGGCAAACCGACGAAAGAGTTGGCAAGTGGCTGGCAAGACTATGATCTTGGCCCGCGCGTCCTCGGCCTTCTTTCGATCGAGAAGGAGTTCTTCAGCGCCTTGGGGTTGCGTCATCCTTCCAGCGGCGATCTTGCTTCGCACCTCCCTGAGATGACGGTCATACGTAACTACTTCTGGCAGTGACGTAGAATCGCCGCACAACTGCTGTGTGGCATCTCGCATCAACCAGGTGAGCAATTGCTCTTCTGCCTTGTTGATCACGAGGTCAGCAGCGATATCGGCGACCGAACTGGCCCGCTTCGCGGCATCCGTCGGTGGCGACTCGGCGAAAGCCGGACCATCTTTTGTCAGTTGCCTAGCAATGCTCGACTGCCCATAAGCGCCTAGCGCAGACGCGGTCTGGATCGCCTCGACATCTGCAGCTTTAAAAGCTGACGCGATCTCCACGGAGCGATTGGTCGAGCGCGCAAGCTCGGATTGATTAGCGCTCGGATTGTTCGCCCACTGACCAGAAACGGCAATCCGACGGTATGGAACGCCTAGATCGACAAGATATAGTGCGACCACTTCCGCTCGAGCAAGAGACAATCGCGTGTTCAAGCTGTCCGGTCCAACGGCATCGGCGTAGCCCTTGACCTGGATCGTATCTGGTGCGTCAAGGGCGCTTCGCTCGCGCAATAAATCAACGAATATTCTTATGCGCGCTGAATCCGCCACTGTGAGTCTCGACTTTCCTACATCGAATCGGATCTGAGCACGATGAACCGTGACCTCCTGCGCCAATTTGGCAAGTTCCAACGCACTGTCCGCGTAGGCATTCACGACGATCGCCGATGGCGGCGTGATCCCTCGCAGCCACACTTTGGAATATCCGATTATTCCAAGTCGCTTAAGCGAATCGACGGGTGCCGAGGCACAGAACTGAACCAACTGGTCACGATTGGCGTTAGACGTCTTTGAAGTCACTAACTCCCTGACCATCGTCTGCTTCGTTGACGTGTCGGCGACGGCAACCGCCCCAAGCGCCTCCCTCTCATCGAGCGCTCGCTCTCGCGCCGCCCGAAGCGCTTCGAAACTGCACGCCCGGACTAGTCGCGCCGGCGTGATTGGCACTGCCCGAGGCGCAGGAGCTTGGGCAAGGGCCAACGGCGCAGAAAGCGACAACGCCATCATAAGGGCGGTGATCTCTGCACCGACTCGGCTCACGCGACCATACATGGGCTTGCCTTGAGGATGTTTCAATATATACGGTCTTTAATGCTAGTCTGCTCTCACTGGCACGATAATATACGCAACCACAAATAATTTCCATAGGAAACATCACCATTTCCCTCCGCGCTTATTGGACCTGTTGCAATGCCTAAGCAACTCACCATTGATGTCCTCCAATTCGATATGCATCATTCCTTCGCAGGCCCAGATTCACTCCATCTAGCGAATCGCGGTTCCGCGAAGTCGAAAGGCGACGGGAGCGAAGCCACATGCACAATCGCTTGTCTTTGATCGCAGTTGAACGAGGCGCATAGCGTCCGCCCGTGATCCATGGTGGGTCCCAGCGTTGACGCTCAGTTGGCCGGACCTCGACCTTGAGCATGGCCGGTAACCCTGACTGATACCAGGACTAGAAAGAGAGTGCGCGCGATTGGGCCGCTTTTCTTCCGCCCGAAGTGCCTCGGGCGGGAAATCACCTTACGTGTTCCCTGACCAACTGTCTGAGAAGCGAGACGGCGCACCGAGGCGCTGCTCGAAATCAATCGTGTCTGGTATGCCGTTCGCTATGCCCCGAAACTCGATGACGTGCGGCTTCACAATGTCCGGCACTCTTTCGCGTCCGTGGCTGCGTCACAAGCGGGATCGCCCCTGGTGATCGGCGAGCTCCTCGAGCATCGAGAAACAGCGACCACAGCTAAGTATGCGCACGTGTTCGACGATCCTGTTCGCGCCGCGGCAGATGTAACGGCCAATCAGCCGGCCGCGTAGCGGGCAAACATCGAAACGGTAGGGCCAGCGGAAACTCGAAACGCCTAATCGACTGCGTAGCGACAACATCACCGTTGACCGAATTCCAAGAAACTGAGCACTCGTAAAAGAGCATCCGTGATACGAACCTCGTTAATTGCCGCGCCTTCTCGGAACACAGAGAATAGCGTCTGATTCTCGTCTTGTGTCGATTTCGCAACGACAGTGTCGGGGGTATAGCGCCGACCCTGAATCGGCCCCAGCTTCCCGCTCCACAACTTCCCTGGAGAGCTGCAATGGCGGATCAATGGAAGGCAAAAGTACGCACAATCATGGGCGAGCCCGTTGCTGTTGTTGACGTCACGATCACGCGGACTGTCCTCGTCGATGCTCAGGCCTATGAGCGAATCGCACGCACGCTTCGCCATGGAGAGGGCGATGCATCGGGGTTAAGCCAAGTCGCGGATTTCTACGATGTCGCTGCTTCCGTTCCCGAATCCGCCCGCGCTTTCCTCTCAGTACCGTGGACCGACGCTGATTCGTTCCTCATTGGTCTGCGATCCTTCGCTGACATCGTCGCGTATTTCTCCGACAAGGCATATTGGCGGCTCGAAGGATCCGCTGCGCAGGGTTTCACAGGTATTCTGAACGTCGGCGGTCAGGATCGACGCTTCGACATGTCGGAGAGCAAACTCGCCGCGTTCGATGCCAACCTCCAGGAGACACGCCAGAAGTTCCAAGCGCAACTCGATGCGGGACAGTTGACTCCACAGGAAAAGGCCATCCTCGATCACATCTGCGACACCTGCGGCCACGACTCAATAGCCTGCCGAGACATGTACCGGGCCTACGGGGAAATGCTGAAGCAGCGCGACGAACAGCAACGTCGTGACATGGAAAATCATGTGCGCGAAAGGGACGAAGAGTCGAATTCAGGCGGAGCGAAAGAAGGCGGGTGGCGAGAGGGATCTGAGAAAGACTTTGGTGGTTTCTGTTAACGCGTTCGGAATCTCGCCGGCGCGCCACATTCTCACGTGCGCGACGACACCTGTCGCCGGTTCCGTCGTCCTGTCCGCGGTGCGTGCTGAACTGCTCCATAGCTAGGCGATTCGCTAGCGCACTCGCACGAGGCGACTCGAAGAGGCCGGACGTGAGCGTCGTTGGCTTGTGCACGTGAGTGATCTTAGAAGGCGCTACAGGCCACCATCTGTTGCTCGACAGTCTGTATCAGCCTGTGTGACCCCGAGAATGCTCAGTCCCTGCTGGGCCGGTGAGGCGGACTTACAGCTCCTCGCATGAAGAGCGCCCGCGATCAGGGGTGGCTCACGAAAGCAGGTATTTGGACACGCGCCCTGGCCGCAGCGGCAGAAGCTATCGCGGGTTGCCGAGCTGGCCAGGGCGCGACTCACCCCTACCCAAGGAATTGGCGTGCCGAGCGCCGACACGATCCTGTCACAGCTGTGGCGGCTGCCGGCGTGTTCACAGAGCATCAAACGATCCATACATACTACGACTACCGCGAGGCTGAGGACATCCTCGCAGCGACGAGGAAACGCGGAAGCAGCACGAGGCGACCATCACGCCGCCGCGATGGTCGCCTCGTAGCAGTACAGACGTGGCAACAGCGAACCGGTCGCGAATACAGAAAGCCCGCCATCAGCTAAGCGATGACGGAGGGCTCGCTGCCTCGTCGGGATCGGCCGTGTGTGCAGCCACCGAAACCAAGCCGGCGTCTGTCAAGCTGCGAGCTCCTGTGGGTCGATGGGTCTCCCGGCGGCGATCACGGCATGTCGGGGCGATTCCAGCCGATCTCAATACCCTTCCGTCGGCGAGCCGAATCCGCGCGGACATTGCGAGTCACGAGTCTGACGAAGGCGTCTCGATGACAACCCTCACGGCACTCCCGGGCCGCGCGCGCCGGTCGAGATCCTGACGGACAACTTCCGACTTCCCGGTCCAGCCGATGCGTGGAAATGTCGCTGGCCGAAAACCGGATGGAGTTCCTCCCGTCACGTGGACCGCCGGTGTCGCTCCGCGAGTAAGTCATCCGTTCATTAACGCTCTCTTATTTACGTCTTGTTGCGCCGCCCTCGCGGAGACAACAGGGTACAACTACTTTCTTTGCGCGCGCGGCACATGCTGGATTGCTCACTACTTTTCTTCGCTCTTGTCACAAGAACTCCCGTCCATTCACGCCCTGGCCCCCGGCGAACAAGGCGGGCCTGTCGCGCGACGTGGTTTTTCGTATCAGGACCACGTGGCCGTCGCCTTCTACCTGCAGATGCTTACCGATGAGACGTTAGCCTCGGTATGGTGCGAAGCCGAGGACGATGTCGTCTTGATTTGGCGAAGCGCAGTCGAGTCCATCGAGTTCGTCCAGGTAAAGAGCGAGAACCCCGGCCAGCTGTGGACGGCCGCCCTCCTCTGCCGCCTCGATGGCGCGGCTCCGGACGAAGAGGGGGACCCAGTGGAACAACGGCCACTGACGGTGTTGGAGAAATCCCTCGCCCACGAGCGATGCGCGGAACCGTGTACGTTTCGGCTCATCACGTCCATCCCGATCGACAGCTCACTTGCCCTGCTCACCTTTCCTGTAGGCCACAGTGATCGGGCGGAGGGAAAGGCGGCGTTTGACGAGTTGGTCGCCCTTATTGCAGCGAGCGCTGAACGTCGCCGCCGGTTCGTATCCGCCAAGGGAAGTGACGCACGATCCTGGGTACGACGACTCTTATGGGAAGTCCGCGAATCCGAAGCCTCGATTCGCAGTCACAATCTCATTGCGCTTGATGAATTCGTGGCGTCTCACGGCAGTCATCTAGCCCCCGATCAACGTGTGGACCTCTACACCAAACTGCTTGTTCGAGCGAAGGCGGCCGCCGACGCGCCATGGCAGCCCGACCCGGAAAAAAAGAAGCAGGCTCGCGCAAGGCTGCTCCAGTACATGCGCGATGAGATTCAGCGCGCCGAACATCCGTCGCGCGGCGCAAGCTCCATCGATCTGCGCTCGCGGCTTCGGGATGCCGGACTAAGCGACGAGCAGATTGACTCGGCATGGGAGCTACGTCGCAAGTACAGACAGGATAGGCTTCGCCCTGAGTTCCTGCGGTTGGACGAGCATGAGCTACTTGAGACCGAGGTACGCGCTCTATTACACGAACTCCTCTCGACCTATCTCGCCGACGGGTTCAGCGACACGCCGACACAGTTTCATGGCCGTTGCCTGTCCGCGGTTCGCGGTCTGCAGACCCTCGTGCCGCGAGCCCCACTCGGCTGGATCCAGGGCGCGATGTACGACATCACGGCTCGCGGTCAACATCGATTCACCAGGCTCTCTATTGGAGAGCTTCCGTCTTCCGGCGATACGCCTCCCGGCGAGGCCGCGTGAAATCTATCAGGAACTTGCGCGCCTTCCCCGCCGGAACTGCGTTGCTCGCCGAGGATCTTCTCGAGTTTCACGCGGCGCGCCTTCTGCTGCTTCATCGCGTCTGCGGCGTCAAGAATCGAATCGACGGTCTGACGAAGCTCGCGAAGCTCGATTTCTTCGTGCGGTACCCGGCTTTCTACGCGGCTGCCTGTGCGGCCGTCGGCGTCAGCGCTCCACCCGTCCGAGACGGGATTGAGGCGCCAATGGTTCGACACCACTACGGACCATGGGACAAGCGTTACTACCACATTCTCGGTTTTCTGGAGGGCACGCGTTTGTTAACCGTCCAAGTGCAGCCTAACGGCGCGTACCGCTTCACACTCACGCAAGATGGTGTCGTCAAAGCCGAATCCCTTCGTGGTAGTGCGGCGTTCACGCCGCTTGTCGATCAGATGGCTCACTTGAAGCGTGTTTTCGGCGCCAAATCCGGCGACACTTTGAAGCGATTCATTTATGAGCAGTTCGATCGGGAAGTCGCCCGTCGATTGCTAGGCGAGGTCATTCGGTGACTTCTCGCCAAGACGGACAGGGCCAGATTCCACTGGAGTTCGGTGACGAAAACGAGTCGGCCGCCTCACAAAAGATGCGACGTTTAGGTGACGCGCCGGACAACGTCAACGATTTCCAGCGGCCCAGACGAACACTCGTCATTGACTACGTGCGGCGAGTCCCCGAGGTAGGAGAGGCAGAACGCCTGGACTTCGTCGCCGGCGTCAATCTGCTTGTCGGACCGCCGAACACGGGGAAATCGAAATGGATCCGCTTTATTGACTTCTTATTGGGCGACACGGACAACCCGGACGCCACGCTGAGTCCGGAACTCACGGCAAAGTATAAGAGCGCTGACATGCAGCTCCGCATATGTGAGATGACAGCGCGCAACGACAAGGTGTCCGCACTACCCGAGGGCGCGTCGCCCCCGGACGGCGTCGCCAACCCACTAGATGAGGCGGCCGTTGGCGAGCAAGACCCGATAGACGCAGACGACGACGGTAACGCGCTCGATCGCGTGGTGCATCTCGAGCGTCAGTGGAAGGAGCCGGGAATGCGGAGCAAGGTGTTGGTTGACGGCAATGCGATGTCGGCGGAAGACTTTGGTCAGCATCTCCTTGGGCTACTGGGTATCCCTCTCGTGCACTATCCGCGAGGCGACCCATACGCTCCCCGCGCGTGGCCAGTGCTTTCATGGCGCTCTCTGTTCCGACACATCTATCGGGAAGAGCGCTTCTGGTCCGATCTTGCCGACAAGCAGTTTGAGAGCGAACAGCATGCTGCGCTCATGCAGTTCCTCGGGGTAGCAGAAGCCCTGTTCTCCACAGAGTACGGAGAACTCGTCGAGAAACGACGTGAGATACAGCGGTTGCAGGCCGAAAAGGCATCGTATTTAGAAATGCTTCATCGAGTCACGACTGAACTCGACCGATTCGCGGAGCTTTCAGTCTCCATTACGCCTGAGTCACTCGAAGCGGCGCGCGCGCGCTTGAGAGCCGAGCGGGATGAGGCCGGTGCGCGTCGTCTCGCCATCCTGCGCGACCTCGCCGACGCGGCTGGTGCGTCGCATACCGAAGCACAAAAGCACCATCGTAGCCTGGTCGAGGAGCACGGCACCGCGTTAACCTCGGCCCGACGTGAGCGGGAGGGCCTTCGCGACGAAGTCAGACAAACCGATGAGCGTATCCGCGAACTGGCGGACTACCGCGCCTCCGTCGATCGCGAGAGGGACCGTCTCGAGCGTGCGAGCGTCGCCGGCGCCGAGCTATCTGAGCTCAAAGTCACCCACTGCCCCGTTTGTGATCAAAGTGTCAAACAGGGACGGACGAGCGCGCAGGAATGCTACCTTTGCCTCCAGCCGCATCGCGAGCTCGATGTGGCTGGCGCTGCGGGATCACGACGCATCGCCTTTGAGACCGAACAGCTTCGGGTCGAAGCAGACGAACTGGGGGAGGTCCTCGCTCGTCACCAGCGAAGCCGCGATGAGCTGCAACTTCGATTGAGCGAAGTCGACGAGAGCATTCATCGGATCGAGACCCTACTTCGGCCTACACAGGTTGCCGCGGCTGCGGTGCTCCCTCCGGACTTGAGCTTGCTCGATCAAATGGTGGGCGGAATCGAGGAGCGACTCGGCACACTCGACGGCGTCGCGAAAGTATTGGCCCAGCGCGATGCACTGACCGAGCGAATCGAAAGGATCGAAACTGAGGCTGGAGCACTAGAGGTCGAGGTTGAGGCACGGACACGCATGGTAAAATTCGAGCGCGCAGCAACAACACTGGCTGATGGCTTCAACACATACTTCAACGCCCTGAACACGGGGAGCCTCGGACGCTGGCCCGAGGGTCAAGTCGCCGTCCGTCTCGGGAAGCGAGACTTCCGAATCACTCTGAACGACGCCGAGTGGCACACCAAGCTTGGTGCGACACTCGGATGCTTCTTCTTGAACGCATATCACTACGCGCTGATGTCGCTGTCGGGTCGCAGTGGATGCAACTATCCCGGCTTGGCAATAGTCGACTTCCCGCCAACCCTTGCCGATGATAGCGAATTGACGGACGAGGAGAATTACTTGGTCGAGCCGTTCATCACCCTTCTGAACAAATCGTTATCGGTTCGCACTCAGCTGATCGTTGCCGGCCGTGCATTCGTCAACCTGGCTGGCGCAAACCGCATCCCGCTATCGCACGTATGGGGTTAACGAGAAGCGAACCTCGCTCGCGCGGATCGGACGACGGTGAAGCGCTTCACCTCGGCGAACGGCCGGCTTCGAGGTTCGCCGAGATTGAGCGCGACGCCTCTTCGCAACGGCGTCTTGGCCGAGCCGGCGACACGCCCTCGTTCGAACCCGGATCCCCATGAGTTGGCATCGGAAGCTCACGTCTGCGAGTTCCGACGACATCGATGACCTGAACGCAAGGAACGTTTGCTTCCAGTGCGTCGGTGAGCCGTTTCTCAGTGACGAGATCAAGCGGATGGGCAGTCGGCGCAAGTGCACCTACTGTAAGAAGACTCGACGCACCTATCGACTATGCGAACTGGCCGATCGGATCGATACCGCTTTTGGTGAACACTACTATCGCACGTCAGACCAGCCTTCCGGATGGCGAGGATCAGACCGGGAGCGAGAAGGTACCGAGGTGGTGCAAGCGATCATGGACGCCGCCGACATCACTGAGGAAGTGGCGGGAGACGTACAACGGATTCTCGAGGACCGCTACGACGACTTCGAAGCGGCGAAGATGGGCGACGAGACAGAATTCGCCGAGACATCGTACTACGCCGAGAAGCGCCCCGACGGCCGGACCTGGCACGAAGAGTGGGATTCGTTCGAACACTCCCTGAAAACCGAAGCCCGGTTCTTTGGCCAAGCTGCATCGACTCATCTCGCTGCTGCTTTTGACGGGATAGAGAACATGGCAACGCTGGACGACCGGCCGGTGATTGCGGCCGCCGGCCCCGGGCAAACGATCGCGGCCATTTACCGCGCTCGAGTTTTTCAATCAGAAGATCCGCTAACCGAAGCACTCTGCCGCCCCGACTTACATGTCGGCCCTCCGCCCACGCGCCTCGCGACGGCCGGTCGGATGAATCCAAGCGGCATTTCGGTCTTCTACGGCTCGAACGACCCGAAGGTCGCCATCGCGGAAGTTCGCCCGCCAGTAGGTAGCCGCGTCATCGTCGCGCGATTCGACCTCCTTCGGGAGCTGAAGCTGCTGGACCTTGCAGCACTGAGCGGCGTTAGCAGTAGCGGGAGCATCTTTGATCCCGAATTCTCTCGTCGGCTCGAACGCGAAACATTCTTGGGATCACTCTCTGACCGCTTGAGCAAACCGGTGATGCCCGACGATGAGGCATTCGACTATCTACCAACACAAGCGATTTCCGATTTCCTCGCTGCACAGGAAGCCCCGACGTTGGACGGCATCATGTTTCCATCGGTTCAGGCGGCGAACGGCGCAGTGAATGTCGTCCTTTTTCATAAGGCGTCGAGAGTTCAGCAGTTAGAGATCCCTGACGGAACAGAAATAACGGCTGATACAAGCTTGACGACCGAAGACGGGTGGGAACCGTACTACTCGGTCTGGGAAGAAGTGCCTCGCAGCTCACCGGCACCCGAGGTCGATGCCGCTTCGCCCAAGAACTCGCTGCTTAACCCAGATCCGCGGGATTGGTGGCCGGTCGAACGAGTCGATCCTCGATTCGAGTCACTGCGGGTCGCTCTCGACTCTGTCGTGGTTCACGAAATCGCGCGCGTCGATTTCATAACTCACGCATACACTGTGCATCGACATCGGTACGAGAAGTCCGACCCCAACGATTTAAGCGCATTCTAGAATCACACGGTGGCGCGCTCGCCGATTCGTAACCATAGCACGACGATTCGACTCAACGGCCTCGATAAAGACCATACGTCGATCCGCCCGTTCTCCATTGACGCGCGTCGACGACGGCCCGCTTTTCACTAGAGCTCGAACGCGCTCTCGGCGTTAGCGGCGTCGAGAATAACCAGTTTGTCAAACGAGTGCGGCAGGTCGAACGCCTCACGAAGGCTAGATCGCTCAATCGGATCGGAGCCGAGCCCGATGTAGTCGACCAGAACAAGCCACCATTCGGGGTAGAGGGCGCGGTTCTTTGTGATCTTCCGTTCCTTTTCGGGAATGACGATTTCCAGATTTCGCTTTACGAGATCGACTACCATCCCACCAGACTCCTGATCGGATGTGACGTGAAGTCGAAACTGGCTCGCCAGCGGCACGGATAGAGGTTGAATCCCGACATAGAATGATGAATCTATCTGCGCACGAACTACGACCCGCGGCTCGTTCGCCAGGAACCGTTCCAATTCCGTGCGAAGCTTTGGTTCGAGGGCCTTCCAGTTCCATGGTCGGCTAAAACGGACGATCACGGAGGCGCTACCTCCAACGGGAGGTCCATACGATTCCAAAAGTTTGCGCAAGCGCTGCAACAAGGGAATCGATTGGACCTCCAACCCTTCGGCCTTGGCGGCGGGGCCCGATGAGTGGTTCTGGTTGAGACGCCGCACCTCGACGGCGATTCGGCCACCGACGAGAAAGTCTGGCGTTTCATTCTTGATCGGCTCATAGTCGACCGATCCCATCTTGAGGCCCTCCAGGTACTTCCGGACGTGGGCTTCTTCTGGCTTCATCGTACGTTCCGTGGGAAAAAATGACAGGTGCTGATCCGCAAAAAGCTAAGTCCATCGTTTTATGACGAGCAACCCGACTGCAGGGGAAGCTGCGGCCCTGGCTAGAAGTATCATCAGCCGACTCCGGCAGCGCCTTCGCGCATTCCAAGCGTCCGCTTGGCTGGTTCCCCTCCCCCATGCCGAGTGAAAAAGGCTGCGATTGCGCCAGTCCGTAATCGTTATTGGCGCCGCGGGGGTTTCTATCTAACCGATCTTTCGTACACGGGTCAGAACGTGCTACTCGTGAACTGCCGCCGATCGAAATTTCTTTGAGGCACCGTACGCCCGATCGAATGCACCTATGTAGAAAATCGAGGCCTCCCCGGACAACACGCGATGCGGAGATTCAATGTCTAGCTGGAATGTTGTATTCGAACCTCTGTACGACGAGGTAGAAATACCGCAGCGAGCCACCGTCGGCTCCGTTGGCTTTGACGTGCGAGCCTACTTGAAGTCCGGAGCCGTCATGATTACGGACGGTGTGGACACCACCCAAGGAGCGGCCCTGCACGGCGACGACTCGATGTATATCGCGCCCGGCCATCGGGCCATTATACCATTCGGCTTTCGGGCTGCGCTGCCGAGCGGCCTGGAGGCCCAAATACGGCTGCGCAGCTCAATTGCGTTCCGTAGCGGACTCACAATTCCCAATGCCCCAGGCACCATTGACCCGGACTACCGTGGCGAGTGGCAGGTAGTGGTTCTGAACGCCGGCGTCCGTGGAGCCACCATTCGACACAATGAACGGTTCGCCCAAATCGTTTTCGCGGAGGTACCTCAAGTCCGTTGGAGCGCGGGCGCAGTCGCCCAAGATACTGGTCGGTCGGGCGGAATGGGCAGCACCGGGTCGGCATAGCCGATCGGGCACCTCGGCCAACCAGCGTTCTGCCTAAGGATAACAAAATGCTGACTGACGCAATTCGGTGGGCGATGCAACCCGTTTCTCGCCGCGGCTGGACCATTCCGTCGCGTATTACTCTTGCGCCGATCAACACCGGGTTCGCGAGACATGGCGTTCCGACGGGGCGCCTCCTCGCTTTTCACAAGGAGCGCTCCGGACGATCAATCGGAATTAGTATGGTCGGCAACGTTGCCGTCCACGAAGGCGCGCGGAGCAACCCCAATACACCAATGTTGCGCGACGCGGCCGACTGTCCCCGGTTTGCAGCACTCGCTCGAGCGATCGAGCGAGCTGGGAGTCTCGCGGGTATCCAACTGGCGCATTCCCTCCCCTCGTTGAACCCGCCGCGTGGTTGGAAACCAAAGGACAAACAACAGGAGATTGAGCGCCTTCGCTCCTTGATTCGCACCTTATCACGTGAGGAGATCGCCGCACAACTCGAGCGAATCACGCGAAGCTGCCGGTTGGCTAGCGATGCAGGCTTCAGCGTGGTTCAAGTTCATGCCGCGCACGGGTATTTACTGTCCCTACTAACGCATCCGCTAACCAACTCGCGACCCGATGCATACCGTTGGGATGGCGCGTGGATTCAAGCATTCGCAGCCGCAACCCGCGCGATAGTGCCATCGTCGCTGCTAAGCGTCCGCCTCAGTGTGCTCACGGGCCTAGGCGATCCTCTTGATGAGGTAGAGCAAACACATACGCTCGCCCAACGTTTTGTCAGTGAGGGCTTCGACGCTGTCGACTATTCCTCGGGGTTCTACACCTTAGATCGGCGTCTGATCTACCCAGGAGCCGAACACAGTCGACCAGTCTACGCCCGGTTTTTTGCCGGCGCTTATGGATGGACTAGACGCATTGTTCATCATCGCAGGCCGAATAACAAATCTCGAGCAACTCGATGTGCCTCTGGATCCGCGAATCCTCATAGCGCTTGGCCGCCCGCTCATTGCTGATCCTAGAGTGGCCGAGAAAAGTTTCAGCGGCCAGTCCGAAGACGTTGTTCATTGCGAGCTCCGTAACAAGTGTCATTACTTCAGCCGCGGTGCCGCCCATCTAGAATGCGCGGTCAACCCCAACATCTAGGCTCATGACGACCGCACGCGTATCACCATGGGCCGGCATCGGCCCCGGAACTCTGGTGGACTCCGACATTAGAGCGTTGGTAGCGGCTGGCGAGTTGATTCCCGAGGGCTTCGCGCCAGCAGGAGTGAAACAGGCATGCTACGAGCTCCGCGCGAGCCAAACATTCTTCAACACCAGAGCACGCGAGGAGGAACGGCGGATACAGATAACCGATCCGGGCAATGGCTACGTCTTACATCCTCACACATACGTCACGTGCATCGTGCAGGAGAGCATTCAGCTTCCATCGAACGTCTTAGCGCGCGTCCTCACCAAAGGGCAGCTCTTTTCCGTTGGCATTCTCCCCGTAAACACGTATGCCGATCCTGGATTTGATGGTCAGCTGGGGATAACACTTTGCAACGTCTCGCATCGGTCCGTAATCATCCGTCCTGGAGAACCAATTGCAAAGATCGAATTCACAGTCCTCCCGAAGCACGTTGACAGGCCATACAACGGACAGCACGGATACGCGACGAAGATTTGGCCAGTCCCGACGCATCTTTACGCGGACGAGGGCCTAAAACGCAGCTTATTGGGAAACTATGACGTTGCGCAGGTAGAGGAGAGCTACGGACCGGTCATCAGCTCTATCGAGCAGAGGCTTCAGTACTATTCTCATAAAGTCTGGCTCCAAGTTGGGCTGACTCTGGTCGCCTTCGCGGTGCTGTACAGTCTTTACGGGAACATGCCGTTGGTAGTCGCCGTTGCCACAGGGGTCGTAGCGAACTTCCTCACGACGGCGGGAATGAACCTGCTTGGCCAATTTCGCAAAAAACCTGAACGATTCTCGGAATAGGAAGCACCGCGGCGCCGAACTCGCGCGACTAGAGCATTTGAGGCATTGGGTGTGAAGTCGGGAAGAAGGCTGCACCGACCGTGAATGAAACCCACGACCAGGATGGTAACGCCCTCACGCGCAAAACCCGACGTGCCACCGGGGAGGGACGGCACCAAACGATGCGCATATCGAAAGCCGGTTGACCGACCTTGCCGGCCTCTAGGTTCCTGCTCGATTCACGCTTCACACCCGACGAAAATCACCTGCGCCCCTCGCCGAAGCCGAACAACGCGAGAAGCGTTGTCGCGTTCATCCACGCGAAAGAACTCAGCCCGGACGGCAAGTCCGGCAGTGCAGTGATTCGCAATCGCAACGCGTCAGCCGAATCGGCATCGAAGACTCGCGCAAGACGCTCGCGAAAGTCTGGATCTCTAAGTCGCGTGACTAGCCGCAACTCACCACCCGCGAAGCCAAAGTCGTTTTGCAGTCGCGGCCACCAGAGCTTGGCACGCACGGGTTGCCCACTGTCGTACGATGTGTCAAGCCGCGCGCGGACAGCGCAGACAAATTCAACGTCGCGCAGCGCGGCAATATCGACGCGCGGGAGAGTGGCGCGCTCGCGGAGCAACCTTGCGGTGTTGTTCTCGCTCCCGCTGTGTGACCGCTCGAGGCATCCTGGTGCCGGGTCAAAGACCTCAACGGTGCGCAAGGTGCCACCGTCGTGGAGAGTCGACGCGACGTAGTACCTTGACAGCAAGCGACGCACTCCGTCCAGTCGCGATGCCTCTAGGAGGACTGCAACGGCATACATAAAGAGCTCGCGCACGATAAACACGAGATTGGCGCGCGCAAACTCCTCCCGATAGTCATTGACGCGCTCGTCCCAGACGACAACCGCGAGCTCTTCGAATAGGCGATGCAGTCGGTCGTAGGCCTCGCTGTCGTCGCAATGGCGTGCGATTGTTCGCATGACCTCGAAGAATTCATCGCGGTACGGGCGAAATGACTCGATGCTTACGAAATGGAGAGTCCGTATCTCCTCGGCGTTCTTGAGGCCAGGCCCGATGCGCTGACTGCTAACAGCTTCCACAACCTTGTTTGAATAATCCTCAAGAAGCGCCCATCGCTGCGGTCGGTGGCCAACCGCCGCAGCCATGAAGGCCTTCGCGGTGTGTGCGGTCAACTTGAGCGGCGCGGTATCGTCAAGATCCGCCGGTCGCTTGCCGAGGGGCGCGAGCTCGAGATCGGGTTTCCCATGCAACCGCCGCTTGAGACGCTGATACTGCTCTTCCTCAGTGAGTGGATCCGACAAGTCGAAGTAGAGGCGCGTTCTTAGATACGCGGGCCGTGGGACACTCCCATCGTCTCTTCGTGCCAGGATTACGGGAATGAACTTCGACTGTGTCGCCGACGCATATACCTCGGACGAAACGATCATCGTCTCCTTACCAACACCCCCAGAGCGACCGTCGGCCTTCTCTACATACAGTGGATCGCAAAGGAGCAGAACATGAGTAACCGTGGGGTCATTGACCGAGCGCTCCATGAAGGCGTCGATGTCGTGGCCCTCCGTTAGGTGCGCGCGATCAAGGACTACGTCGATGCCATCGACCCGTAGACGATTCGCCAGCTGCACGACCCGCTCTGCGTGCTCCTCCGACGACCAGCTGTAGGAGAGAAACGCCTTTGGCGCTGGTGTCTGCGTCATGAATTGCTGATTGGCGTCCGTGAACTAAGCGGCGCATCGTTAGCGGAGAGGCGCGTCGCCGATACGGAGATGCTAAGGCGAGTCAGGCGATTGTCGCTAGACCTCGCGCACTTCCTCTGGCGGAATCCGCCCATCGGGGTAGCGCGTAAGCAGATCTCGAACGTGTTGTGCGTTACGGCTGGCGTAATCGGGACCGTGCCACCTTACGTCGATCTGCTGTCCCGCAAGCATCCGTACAAAGCTTTTACGAAGAGGCCGCGGAGTCTCGGCGACGTGCTCTTTGACCCGCCTCCACGCCTCGTGGGCCAATAGGTCAGCCATCTGAACGGGCGCGAAGTCCTTTCCAATGGTGGTGAAATTCATGAACCAATAGGTCCATCGCTCGCGTCGATTTCGAGATTCCTCAAAGAAATCCTTGAACTTTCCGGCGCCTTGTTCGTGTTCAAAAATGACAGGGATGCGGCCATCGAACCTATAGCTCGTGCCGGTCAGGTAGTCCGACACCGCAGCCAGACCGCTCATGACGGCGTGCGTCCTTGGGTGAGTCGACCGGTAGAACCTGTCCTCCCGCGCCAACTCTGGCGCGAGGATTCCGCGGAAAGACGGCGAGTCCATCCCGAACGCGAAGCCTATAAGGCCAGCATCTACCGCTGCGGACGAAAACCGCTGCGAGAATTCCACGTGCAGCGGACCACCGACCACCACCCCTCGACCCGGAACCTCCGTTCTCCACCGGTCGTCGTTGAACGCACCCCGAGCGTTGTAGAAGTCGGTTGCGTGAAACACGCTGACGCCGGCGTCGGCAAGGATCGCGTTCCAGGTTTCGACGGCCCGCGCCCATTGATCATCTAGGCCGAGGTAGCAGCCGGCAGTAAGAATGCCGTCTTCGTCACCGCTGATGTCACCGCACACAAAACCTGGCGGCGTCCAGACATTCACGCGCGATCCAATCACGGTCGAGGAATCCCGGGTGGCTGAATATGGAGGCGTGGTCCCTATGTGGTCCCCGATGCAAAGAGCGGTGCCGGGCAATCCCGACACCGCTCCCGTAAATTACGATTTTTCAATCTCTTACGCCATCGGGACGGCGGGATTTGAACCCGCGACCCCCTGAACCCCATTTCTTTTTTCAATTTTCTAGCGAATCAGCGCCAGTCCTAGCAAGTCGTCGGAACTCCTTATGACTCTGCGCCTTAAGCTGAGAGCGACCAACGACCGGTCTCGACGAGTCTCGCACAGTTCAAGGGACGTCCGGCGAGTTTCGCACCATCTTTCGCACCATTCGGGTTCTCACAGCTCTCCGTTCGTAATCGAAGCAGTTTCGTACGTTCCGATGATGGAACGGCGACGGCCATCGACGAGAGTAAGCGTCAGCTTCGCATTCTCCAGCACGTTGGGCCCTGAGAAGGACCCGTCGTAAAGAAAGCCGGCTGCCTTGCCGTGAATCCCGGTGTCAACAGGGCCGGGGGCAGACGATCCCACGACATCGAACGGTAGAATATCGTCCCGTTCCACTCTCAATCGAGACTCCTGAAATGCGACACGTACGCCGTCAGGATTGTTGATTCTGAACCGCACGTACGCCATGCGAGACTCGCGCACGTTGATTCCCTCGATAACCATCGTCGGTGTCAAATCCTCATACTGTGCAATCAGCGCATCGCGTTCTCCAATTGCCATGATCGCGTTGCTCCGAATTGCCTCACGTCGGCGGCGCTCTTCACGCCATGCGCGATACGGCGCGGCGACTAGCGTAATCGCAAGTGACGGAACGCCGATCCAGAGCGGAACGCTCTGGCGAGACAGCAGGCCGTACAATAGAAGTGCGAGCGCAAGCGCGCTCCCGCACAGAATCGCGACCGAATGACCGAGGACCGCTGCAAGGTATTCACGCGGCGACTCATTCACCCCATAGCGAGCCGGTTGGATATCCTCAAGCACCGAAGGAACACGACCGGCGCCGATCCTCGACATCCTGACATTTTCGCGTTTACTCATCACTGTCCCTCGTGGCGTTGCCTGCTGGCTTGCGATGTGTCGAGACAGGACGCGAAATTCGGCGATTGTGCGGTCTCTGCCACGAAATCCGCAAGCAGATTTGTGACCTTTCTATGCTTGCCGCGTCTAACTCTCAGAGGGCTGCAGCGATCGACGTCGGTGGCTGCCCGCCCGAGCGTTTTGACCCAAACTCTGAGAGTCCTCCCATGTAGCCAACGATGACAACGCCGGTACTCCGCCGGAGATGAACGGAGACATGCACTGAAATCAACCTGGGTCGAACACGTCTCGCAAATGCGCGACGCCTGTTCGTGTCCAGTTTTTTTTATCCCCTAACCCTGAGTTTTTCGAGAATGGATCGCTTACGCACTGACCGCTGGCAAGCCGGAGACGTCGAAGACGTCCGTAGGCTGTTAGCGGTGGAATTCCCCGGCATGGGTTTCGATGCCGACGACGACACGGCCGCGCGCCGTGCGCACAAGACCGTCTACAGGTACGCACACATGGACATTATTCCGAGTTTTCGGCTCGGTCGCCGAGTCATGTTCCGACGCTCCGCTTTAGAGAAGTGGATAGCTGACGGCGGCAAAGCATTCCCTGGCGGCTGGAAGAAGGAGGCCTCATGCGCTTGACCAGCCCGGCCGCAGCTAACTCGCGGCTTCATCAATTGCTCATCGATCTCAAACAAAAGCAGGTAGCGATTCGAGTGCTCGCTCAATCCATCGGGAGTGACATCGTCGACGCAGAAGCCGGAGACGCGATTGCCACCGAAGCACTTCCAGTCGAGCAAACGACGTTTGATCGGTTTCGAGCCGAAGAAGCAACACTGCTACGCGACGTTCGTGATCCCGAACTGTGGCGGCAGATCAAAGCCGAGACCGAGAGCAATGACTAATACGTTTGGCGCTGCGGAGCTGCAACGGCTCATGGTGCCCGAGTCTAAGCTCGGGAGCCTCGCAGCGCCCAGTTGGCTCGTCGACAACATGCTACCCTCTGGATCGCTGGCACTTATGTACGGAGAGCCCGCGTCGGCCAAGAGCTTCGCGGCGCTTGATCTGGCTCTCGGCATCGCGACGCGCGGCGCGTTTCTTGGCCGCTCGGTACATAAGGAAGCCGGAAACGTGTTGTACATCTCGGCGGAAGGCGTCGGGGGCTTACAGCAGCGGTGCGACGCTTGGAAGACTTATCACGGTATCGCTGGGCGGGCCATCGATAAGCTCAATTTCGTTGGGCGTGCACTGCCCCTTCACACTACAGCCGTAGCAGAGGCGATCTCGCAGCTGTTCGAGGAATCACGGAGCAACGGCCGAGGCGGATTCTCCCTTCTCGTCATCGACACCCTCGCTCGTTGCCTCGGAGCCGACGTCGATGAGAACGATGCGCGCGACATCAGTAAGTTGATCTCCAACCTGGATCCGCTGCGCACCGATCACGGCGCCTGCATTCTCATTGTGCACCACTCAGGAAAGGGTGGCACGTCGGAGCGCGGATCAAGCGCGCTCCGAGGTGCGGCTGATACGGTTATCCGCGTACGCAAGAAGGGCGGCGAAGTATCGTTTTGTTGGCAGAAACAGCGCGATGCTGCGGAATGCCCTGACGTTACCTGTCGGCTCGAAGCCATCGACGGGTCGTGCGTGCTAGTTCCGTGTGAGGTCGCGGCGACCGGCTTGTCGAACAACGAACGTCAAGCACTGACCATTCTCGTAGATGCAGAAGATCCCAACGGCTTGTCCAACATCGAGTGGCGGCGTCGTTCCGGACTCGCGGATTCCACGTTTGATCGGGTAGCACAATCACTCGTCAAGAGTGGCTTGGTTTCTTCGACAGGAGAAAAGAAGCTGAAACGGTATTTCCTTGGTGATTCTGCCAAATCATCGGTAACCCCCAGTGGGGGCGACTCAATAACGGCCTCAGACGGAAGGATCTCGGTCACCACCGCCGATCTTCCCCCTAAAGGGGAAGATCGTGGTGGGGGTGAGCCGTCCACGGATACGCTTACCGAGGAGGAGTGGGAGATCATTCGTGAGTTTCAACGAAGCGAAGAGTACCATGAGGAAGCGGAGGCGGTTGGCGTCGATAGTTAGAGACGCGTACTGATTCAGATTTCGCACGAGACCATCGTCCGAAAAAGGGCGCCCTGTTACGGGGCGCCCGTTTTCGTATACGCGACGTGAATAGCCGCCGCTTCATCGTCGAACGGAGTGCAACAACGCGCATTTCGCTACCGCGTTCATCGCTGTATGACATCACTCATTGTTCGCCTAACGTGATCGTGGCGCCGTTTACCAATTGGTGAAACCTTTGTTGCACACTGATTCACATCGGACTCGCCGGTGCACAATGCCTGACACGGACACCAGCCTCACTATCGCACAACTCGTCTCGTATCTGATTGCTCGTTCCGTTTGGCGGGCGACCAATGCGAGTGAACGTCAACGTCTGACGTGGCGAGCCTATCGTCTCTCGAAAGACGGGACTCTCCCCTCGTACCGCATTAGTGGCCGTCCGCGCTTCCTGCGTTCGGCAATCGACCAATTGATATCCGAAGGAGCCTTATGACCAAGACCCGAACAACGCCGACCGACGAGGCGACGCCGACTTCTGAACCGGCGCGCGTTCTCGAAAAATTCCGCCAATCCGCACTCACAACTGCCTCACGCATCACGAGTCTAGAGCTTCAGAGGGGAGAGTTGGCATACCGCGCGGCTAACGGTGACGCCGCAGCCGCTGAAGCGCTCGAAGACGTTGCAAACGAAATCCGGATCACGAAGGAACGACAGGCTGCGATTCACGATGCCATTGGAGCGGCCGAGCGCCACGAGGCGAGTGCGCTTAAACAGGTAGCCGCCACTCGCCATGCCCAACGAAAGAGCGAGGTCGCGACGCTTGTTCGCGATCTAACAACCGTTTCGCATCGAGCCGATAAGGCAGCGCGTGACTTGGCGAACTACGTCACTCAGGTCGTTGAAATCCGCCGATTGCTCGCGGCCTACACCGACGTGCACGCCATGTCGCACGAAACTCTGGATCCCCGATGGAGCGTATCCGCAGCGCTTGCTGCGCACGGCCGAACGATTATTGAGCGATGTGACCTCAAGCCGGTTTGCTACGACACCTTCGCCGAGCAACTGACGATCGTGAAACACCTAGCAGCGGAGAACTAGACCATGACGACAGCATTGACTATCGCAGTCGCCAAAGCCGTCCTGAAGGCCGACAGGGTGCCGGACCATCTGACGGCAGAACAGTTCACCACCGCGATCAAAGAGATTGCCGAAACCCTCAGACAGCGGAACGCAGCACTGACGGATGCTCAATCCATCGTCGCCGCGCTTCAGACCGAAGAGGGACGAACACTTTACGAAGCGAGCCTGCGCGTCAAACCCGGTGACGACCGCGAAAAGCCAGAACCTCGCGCCCGAAGAAAGAGTGATCCACTCGTGAGGAAGGCACTCGACCGCGCGAAGTCGATTGCGAATCGTGCTGCAGATATCACGACGGAACGCGCGTTCGCCGACACCTTCAGTGCGACGGAATACGATGACTACCTATCCGCCGAGGCGGAAGACGACGCTACTCGATAAATGATGCATCCTAGGACACCGCCTTTCAGGCTCCGAATGAGAGCCCAAACCCCCGACTCAAACGCGCGTCCCCGCGCGTGAACGATATAGCAGGAGGAAATGACCGATGACCGACAACGACAAAGCAGCCGCTGGCCGATTGGGTGGCCTCGCTAAACGGGATAACAGGAACGCCGATATGCTGACCGGCGCGATGGAACTTCACGAGCTGAACACGCTAGACGATGCGAAACACAATCTCGCCGTCATTCAGTGGCTGGCTGTCGCGGGAGTTTTGACAGGCTCGCAAGCCGGTGCAGCTGTGAAGGCAATCGACATTTGGATTCGTGCGAACGCGGCCGAAGCCGACCGCACCCGTATGCGCGAACTCGAACGACAGATCGGCGAGCTTGAGAAACAGCTGTCAGTGACGCGCCGATGAAGGACGACCGTCGAATCTTGGCCGCCGAGAAGCGACTTGCCCGACTCACAGAGAAGAACGTCGAGACCGTTGAGGCGTTCGACTTCACGGTCTACCGAGACAATCCAGTCGGATTCCGTGAGGATGTTCTAGGATTTCCCTCTGCAGCGCGACGTTCTGACGGCTCAGCGTATCAGGACGAGATTCTTGTCTCGGCGCAGAACAACCCGCGAACAGCGATCGTAGCCGGACACGGTGTTGGAAAATCTCGAACGCTCGCGGCGCTCGGCCTGTGGTGGCTCGTGACACGTCCAGAGTCCAAGGTGGCGATCGTCGCACCACAGTTCGACCGGCAAATCCGAGGCGTGATCTTCGCCGAGCTTCGTCGACTCGTTCGGAAAGCCAAGACCAGACTACCGGTCGACGTGCAAACGGGTAGCGTCGTCGTTAACGGCTACGGTGCGGATTGGTCACTAACCGGCCTGCCTGCCACAGAACCCGGGCGAATCGAAGGAATGCACGCGGTTGGCGGCCTGCTTCTCGTACTCGATGAGACGAAGGCTGTGCCCCAAGATGTATTCGACGCGCTGCAAGGAGCATTGACGGGTGGTGATGACTCGCGGCTTGTCGTTGCGAGCACTCCCGGCGGACCAAGCGGACCATTCTATCGAGCATGTAGCGATACGACGCACCGCTGGAACGTTATCCACCTATCGAGCGAGGACAGTTCACTCGTCTCGCCGGAATGGATCGAGGACCGTAAAGCGGAATGGTCTCCGACTTCGGCGCTGTATCAGACTAGGGTGCAAGGGATCTTCGCTGACGCGGCCGACGGACAGCTTTTCGGTCTCTCACTACTGGAAGCAGCGACTCAACGAACGATCAGCGGCGAAGGCGTTACCAAGCTAGGTGTCGATGTCGCGCGCAGCGTTGCAGGTGACCAGAATTGCGTGTGCATCGCTCGCAATGGTCGCGTAGAGCGCTTTTCGCTCTGGCGATCGCCTGATCTGATGGCGACCACCGCACGCGTTGTCCACGAGGCGTCCAGCGCGAATCCGAAACCAAAACGCGTCTACGTCGATGCTGGTGGCGTCGGCGGCGGTGTAGTCGATCGACTACGACAACTTCGCTTCGACGTGGAAGAAGTTCACTTCGGTGGTGCGGCGAAGGACCCGACTCGATTCCGAAACAAGCGGGCAGAAATGTACTGGACGCTCCGCGAACTACTGGAAGCCGGAACGGTCGCACTTCCCGACGACGACGAACTGATTACCGACCTCGCCGCTATCCGCTACACGTTCGATCAATCCGGAAAGGTGTTGATCGAAGCGAAGGACGAAGCAAGACGACGTCTGGGCCGTTCACCGGACCGTGCCGATGCGCTGGTGCTCGCACTGGGTGACGGGATTGGGATTCCCGATTCACCGCTGATCGTCGCAGCGTTTTCGGTTCCGCTGGCATCGAGCTTCGTCACGTACGACGAGACCGAGGCGTGGTAGCTGTGAGACGTAAAAGGGGCGCGGTCCTTCTCCCGCGTGCGGTTTGGGTGCCGCTCTGTCTATCACTGGATTCGGCCCCAGTGGTAGCAGACTCTGTCTTCGCTGGCCACGGTACAGTTCGCCGGACGATCGAGAGCTTAGCCTCTGATAGGACTTCAGGGGGTCGTTGATTTGTAACCGACGTTTCACCAATAGCTTAACTGACAACACATCCCGGTATGGTGCGAGAACCGGTGCGAAGCATCACGGCGATCCCTAATTTTCTCGGAGACCACGACAGGAGACGCTATGGCGGGCCGTTCTAATGGCAGCATCACGGAGCTGGGTCCGAGACGATTTCGCGTCCGTTGGTTCGATCCTATCACAAGCAATCAACTCGGGAAGCGAGTCTATCCGTCCGAAGTCGTGCATGGCGCAAAGCGAGACGCGCAGCGTGTATTGCGCGAACGACTCAAGGCCGTAGAAGGGGGATTGCCCAGCGCACCTAGTCGCAAGACGGTTTGGGAATACGTCGATTCCTGGCTCGATGAATTGAAAGCTGCCGACTCTGTGCGTCCGCGCACGTTCGCGGACTACCGTTCCCTTCTCGCGCGACACATCGGAAAGACATCGTTTGGCTCAATACCCCTCGCACGTGTCAGTGAGGGGGACATTTCCCGCCTTTACGCCTCATTGCGATCGGACGACCGCACGCACCCTTTGTCGGCGCGTACGATCCACATAATCCATGCACTCCTCAATAAGGCGTTAAAGCGGGCGGTGCGTCGCGGGCTAATCCTTCGCAATCCCGCAGAAGATGTAGAGTTGCCAAGACAGCAGCGGAAGGAGATGCACGCGCTGACTGAAGAACAGTCTGCGAAGCTAGTCGCAACGGCGCGGAAGCAAGTCGAGGAGTTGTCCGCCGAAGCCACAACGCGCGAGCGACGCGCCGAGATCTTGAGAGGCGCAGCTCAACAATTTCGCAACGGCGGACAGGCTGCGATCGCTGAGCGACGAGAAGACGCAGCAAAGCGACTCGAATCGTCTGCCCGGCATCAACGGCATCTTCAGGCAACCGCTGAAATGACATACGCCCTGTGGTTGGTGCTCCTCACGACCGGAATGCGGCCAGGTGAGGCGATGGCGCTCAAATGGTCCGATATCGAAGGCGGTCGCGTTCGCATCCAGCGTTCGCTCTCATGGGTCGGCAAAGCTTGGAGTTTCAACGAACCCAAGACAACGAACAGTCGCCGCACGGTGCCTCTCGATGCCCCAGTCGGCGACGCGTTGGCCGTTCATCGCCGGAACCAAGATGCCTTCATTGCCGAGACAGTCCGCAGCGGGAAATCCTACGCGCCAAACTCACTCGTGTTTGCGGATCAAACCGGCGACCCGCTCGACGCGCGCAATCTCAAGCGGCGTCACTTTCGCCCGTTACTGAAAAAGGCTCAGCTACCAGATATAAGGCTCTACGATTTGAGACACACGATGGCGACGACACTAATGTCACGTGGCGTGAACCCGAAAGTCTCCGCTGAGCGACTAGGTCATTCCAGCATCAAGCAAACGCTCGACACTTACTCGCACGTTCTACCGACGATGCAGGATGAAGCCACGCAAACGCTCAGCGAAGCCTTCGGGTTGTCCCGCTCCGAATGAGGATAACGCCTCCGCGCATCGCCATTGGGTTTGACCGTCACTACCCACACCGGGCCAGAAGCTCGTCTGGCGTCACCGCGACGATTCCGAACCGGCTGAGGAGGAAAGGCGCATTGACCGGGTGAAGCAGTCCGCCAGTGCCCGAGTTCGCAGATCGATCAAGCGTGCAGAACAGGTGAATATCGTACCCGTATGCTGAGGCCAATGCGTCGACATCGGCCCACTCGCCCATAAGGTCCCGGAGCGCGCGAGAGAATTTTTCGGCTGTTGGAAATCTCTTCGGGTTGTCATACTCCGCAACTAGCCCGTCAAGCCATAGAACATCTTCGGCGGGGGGCAATCCTGGGAACGAAGGAATCGATGACGTGTCAAGGGTATGCAACTTGACAAGATCGGAACCGAGCGTCTTGATCGCGTACGGTCCCTTGTGCGCAAATATCTGAGCAAAGGCAGACGTTCGCGCTTGTCGTTGCTCGCGAGAAACCTCAGTGTCTTCGGCCCACGCTGATTCTGGAACATCTATGAACGGCCCAAGGGCAACTCGCGGTACGCGCAACACTTTTAGGCCTAGTTTTATAGACTCCTCAAGGATTGCAACGCGCACTGGCTCGGGGCTCGGCAGCTTGACGTTACCAGAGTTCTTGGCCCACGCACGAAAGAATTCGTCAATTCTGACGTGGCGCTCCAACGCTTCAAGGCCATATGTACTCTGTGACACGAAACCCTGTATCGCACCGGATGCAATTCGAGGATGGATGGCAGCGAGAGTTTCCGCATGGAGGTGATCAGGATATCGGGTAGGCGCCACCAACGGCCCGACAACGTTCGTATCAAAGATGACTCTCATTTCTTGGCTCCTTTAATCGGTGGTTCTGGCGCCGAAGGCATTGCCGAGCGAGCGGCGATCCCCAGTTCCGAGCCCAGTCGCTCGGAGCGCCTCCAGTCGAGCAGCAGCTAGAGTGCGTCCACAATCGCGCGCACGTATAGTTCGGCCGTCCGAAGAACGACATTGTTTATCCCCCACTGGTGCTGCTCGTAGTCCAGCCAATCAATCAGTGAGGCCAGAGTAGAGTCGCCGTATGAGCTGGCGTCCCTCACTCCCCGAACGGACGCAGGGAGGTCGTTCACTAGAATCATGTGATAGATAAAGTCCTGACGGCCCAAAGGACCGTTCCATGCGGCTTCGCGCTGCTCACTCGTCAACGTTGACGCCGACAGATGAACGTTGGCGTGCCTGAGCAATCGCACCGAATGGATGCGCGGATCGAGCGAGTCCCGCATTCGCGGTGGATCAGATCGGCCGTTGCGGGCAAAATCGAGCTGCGCTGCGTCGTCCAGCGAAGCAAACTCAGAGAGAGCCGCGCGAAGGTACCTCCTACGGTACGCTACGTCGCGCATATCGTCCGCATTGATGGACGCTCCGATTGCATGGCAGAAGGTCACGCAGCCATTGACTCGCTCCTCCACTTCCGGCAATGGAGCAAGTTGCGCAGCAATTTGCGGATCGATGCGCGTGAATACGCCGGGTGGCGTAAACCGCGTTAGAAGGCTTAAATCCAGCTTAAACGGTAGACCCATAGCCTCCCATCCGACGATTGGTGCGACTCTGGCGCAAGTTACGAACGGGCTAACTCGTCTAATGAGCGCATTTGGGAGCGCGACTCGCCCGCAACTTACCTTCGATGTATGTGACGCTGCGGAAGCGACACACACGGGCTTGGCGCCGATGGCGGCGCATCGAAAACCCGGCCAACTAACTGGGGCTATAGATGCCGTTTCGCGTCTAGCAATAGCTCCTTCTCAAACGCGCTGACGTCCAAGGCGCCAACGTTGAGTTCTCTCAGTCGTTCCAGTACTGCGTCAAGATCGCCATCCGCATGAAGGGGCTTCGCAAGTCGTCGACCAAGCTCTATTGGAACTCCGTACTCGTCGAGCGCGACCAAAGCCGGGTCGAGGAAGTAGCTCTCCACGCGCGCCGCATAGACTTCATAGCTGCCTGATCGCAGTCCGACCCGCTCAAACACATCGCCTTGAATGCGATCGACTGCGCGGAGGAGTCGCGGAAAGTGGAAATTGGCCCACAACCGCAAGAAATCGAGGACGCTCTGAACTGCCTCGTCGGCTGTCGTACCTCGCTCCACCCTTTCGCGAATCATATCTCGCGGCCGCGGCGAATTCCTCAACGCGTTGATTTGATATGCCAACTGAGAGTAGCTGCGTATGCTGCTCGCCCCAAGACGCCCGCCGCCGAACTCCTCCCATATGAGTTGGCACGTTGCCTTTAGTTGCTCGTACTTAGGAAACTGCCTCCAGTACAGCAGCCCATGCCAGCTCTGAAGGTCGCTCGTTATTCGACGAGCGATCGCTAGCTGTGCTTCGGGCTCGATTCCAACATTTTCCCGAAGAACAGAGTAGGAGAGCAATGGATCGTTGCGGTACTTCTGAAGTCGCTCCTTTGACCGCTCTTCGAGGTCCGCGTCATCTAGCTGGACGAGCAAGCGGTCAGGGGCCGTTTCTGCTTGGGAGAATGCCGGAATATCTACCAGCGGTAGCGCCTCCTCCGGCGGGTCATGGAAGAGATAGACGTGGCCGATGAAGTGTTGAAACATTCGGCCAGAGCGGCCACGAATATTGTTGAATGTAAAAAAGTCGTATCGCGTTCGGTCAATCTTGTTGTCAAGAATGACCATGTTCTCGGCCTTTGTATTCACGCCCTCGATTAGCGTTGACGTACACACGAGCACTTTCAACAGGCCTGAATCGAAGGCTCGCACGACGAATTGAGCCAACGCGCGTGGAATGCGGCCGTGATGAACGCCGATGCCGTTCCGCAACGCCTGAACGAAATGCCACTCCTCGTGATAGTTTGTGGCGATCCAATTCGCCGCCGCGTCGAGATCCGGAACGGAAGCACCCACGCCGCGCTCAACCAGCGCCTGCGCCACCTCGGTGGCACGCGGAACGGACCGGCAAAAAATAATAGTCTGGCCCTCAAGGTTGGAACACAACTCAGCGAGCGTCGCCATCTCGTCTTCACCGACATTCACACGATGGAGTTCCGATACGACAGTATTGTACGGCTCATGCATCCACGTGAATTCAAGCCGATTCTTCAGCTCGGGCATCACCCCGGTGATACTAGGACCAAGCATGTAGAATGGCTTTCGACGCTTTGCTAGCTCATAGAACGCTTGATTGAGCAACGCGGACCGGTCATCGTCGCCCGTAGCTGGCGACAACTTGTAGAACTCGTCCACGACAAAGAATTCGATGGCGTTCAGATCAGGGTGATCGAGCACCCGCTCCTGCGTGAGGATATAGATATTGCGTTCGTCCGCACGCTGAAATGGATGCGTTATCAACTTGTACTGTCGCGCGAATGACGCCAAGCGCCTACGCGTTTCATCGATGAGGGCGATAGACGGTACGATGATGAGTATATTCTTGTACTTACCGGACGCTATAACCGCGTCGATAACTAAGCTCTTCCCGAAACTCGTTGGCGCGCTGAGAACGACGCTTCGCCCGGCCATCAACTCGCGATATACGTGAGCCTGCGGCCGGTGGAAGACGATGCCACGATCTTCCATGTTGGCGGGGCGATGAAACTCGTACGCGAGACGATCGGCTAGCCCTAGTCGGTCCGGATCGTCGAGATAGGGAAACAGCCCGACTTCCCGTACGAGGGCATCTAGAATTGGACGGCTGCCCCCGAGCACCTCGCGGTGCTCAAGCGCTCGTAGCACCAGCTCCTGCAAGTCCGCGTCCGCCGGGCGGGTATTCGCGTACTCACATAATGCATGCATGATTTCGAAGCTGGAGCTTTGTACTTCTGCCTTATCGATTAGACGCCGCTTCAGTTCCTCAAAGGTCATATAATCGCCTGGCATTGCTTGAGCGCCTCATCCATCTGCTGAACAAGCGTGGCCTTGCTCCGCAACGGAAGGAGGTAGAGCCGCACGCGAAGGGTTCCGGGAAGCCGATTCGCCGCAGTGAGTTTCTTATATTTTTGCTCGAAGTATTCCCGATGTTTCGCTACTTCCGCCGCGAATGCAGCCTCGTATTGGGCGCACACCGACTCATTGCCTTGGACAGCATCGCTGTCGTACGTCAGGAGGACAGGGATGCACACTGCGGAAAAAATCTTGTCCAACGACGTGCGCGTGCTCAAGAGCTGCCGAAGCGGCTTCGCACCATCCCATTCATCGTCCAGTTTGTTAGTGATTGCCGTAAACTCCGACCTCAAATAGTCGCGTTTGAGGTGGTCTTCTAACTCCTTGAGCACATCGGCCGCAGCTCGCTTGAAGTCGTCATAGAATTTCACTTCCCCAAGCCACAATTCCCAACCACCCGCAGTGGGGACGACATGGACCGCGTCAAACCCCTTCACCGTATCATTGCGGCTGTCCTTGTAGAAGTATTTCGAAA
Source organism: Leucogemmata humicola (assembly GCF_055379415.1). Lineage (NCBI taxonomy): Bacteria > Pseudomonadati > Gemmatimonadota > Gemmatimonadia > Gemmatimonadales > Gemmatimonadaceae > Leucogemmata > Leucogemmata humicola. The sequence goes on along the minus strand of NZ_AP040875.1, from coordinate 2,347,983 downwards.
TAGCCGGGACTGACCCTTCGCATTGGCGAACGATGGCGTGTAGGAGGATTTCCCCGAATTCCCCCCGCGTCTTGTAGTGATCGGATTGATAAACAGACTGCGCGGCTTTCCCGATCAATTCCACCGCTGTACTCGCATCAAGTCCCTTCCATTCGCTGTATTTGAGTGCGAATTCCGGAAGCCACTGAAGTAGGTGCTTTGAGAGTTGCCTGGATCGCCACTCCCCAAGTTCATACCCGGCGCACAGAGCCGTTAGCGGCGGTTCTAGCGCGAACTCCTTGACGCGCACTTCAAGGAATGGGGTCGGGTGCTTTTGAGCGCCAGGCATTCGTATGGGAGGGAATTTGAGCTACCATAGGGACGGCGCGCCTCGGCTCTATTCCCGCCACGACACCGTGCTCATCAAGATAGCAGTATTAGAGGAGTACAACGAGCGCTTCGCCATACGCTGGCGCGGTGACCGCCGGGCAATGAGCGACAGAACACAGCGATGGCCAGGAGCTTCTTACCGCGCGGGTGGGGGGCGCCCCGGTCGCTTCTTCCGCGAAGATGAACCCGGGGTCGCGAGCGAGGCGAGCCTGAACGGCGACCGCGCCGTAAGGCGAACGTTCCCAGGGCCGGAGGCCCGTCAACGACGCTGAGGCGTCCTACGTCAGTCCCGGACGCAGAGTAGAGACTATATCGCGGAGGCGGTGCCTCTGCGGCGATACAAATCTCGGCACCATTTTGGCACCAAACAACAGAATGTCGACCGATCCTAGAATCGGTCGACATTTTTAAATAACTGCAGGGCAACAACTTACATAATCGGGACGGCGGGATTTGAACCCGCGACCCCCTGAACCCCATTCAGGTGCGCTACCGGACTGCGCTACGTCCCGCCCGCCGCTTTCACGGACAGAACAGGGATTATAGTCGGCCGAACGCCCCCGAACAACCGGCCGCCCCTCAGTGGCTTACCGAGCCGGCCACTACTTCGCCGCCGAATCGAGCGCCGCCAGCGTACTGCGATACACGCCCGTCAAAAACCCCTCCTGCCCGCTCAGCTCTCGAAAAATCAGACTCTGCGCTCGAAACATCTGTCTGCTCGCGATACGCCGGGTCGAAGTTCTGCGGACTGCTAAGCCGATCCTCGAGTCGCTGCCCTGTCGACCCGATCGCTGAACGCTGCGCCTCGTACGTCTCCGACAGGCGCGCGACCCGCTCGTAACCGAGCAGCCGGAGCGCCCCGGTGCTGACCGCTGTCTGCCAAGCCGCGTCGCCAACGAGCGGCGTCGAGACACCGCCGCCGGGCATTGCAGCGACGAGTGCGGCGAACGCCGTTTCGCCGGCGTGTCGTACGTTCGCAGCTGAATCCAACCGATCGGCCATCACTTCGTGCCGCGGCTGGACGCTGTCGAGTAGCGCGAGGTTTCGCCTCAGTTCGCGGCGAAAGCTATCCAGCGCCTGCGCCGACAGCTCTCGCTCCGCACGACGGTCGCGCCATTGATTCGCGGCGAATCCGAGCAGCACACTGAGGACGATGAGCAAACTCTCAATCGCCAACCTTGGGATTCGCTTCCGCCCACCGGCGTCAGGAGCGTGCGACCCGGCGGCCGCGTGCTCCGCGGGAGCCGCGTAGTCTGAAGTTGGCTTTGAGTACGGTGCTGTTTTCTTCACGTTCCAATGATTTGCCACCTAAGCGGGTCACGCGCCAGTGGCACGCTGTTCTGGCAGCTGCGTCGCACCCCGGATCGGCTCACCGTGAGCCGTCATCGCTTGGACCGAGTGGGAATTCCACGCCAAGGCGCAGCGACGCCCACGTCGGCAGCGCGACGTGGGACACAAATCGCGTCGATCCGACGTGCGACACTGAGTCCAGCGGTAAAGATCGTGCGACCGACAGACGGAACTGGCTGGTGCTCAGCTCGAACTCGGCGAAGAACCGCGCGTTGGGCCCACGAGATCCAGTGCCGATCGCCACCGTCTCGAACGGCGTAACTCGGCCAGTCCAAATGGCGCCAACGCCCGCAGTCGCACGAAAGAGCGGGAGGTCCGATGGAGTCTCAATACCGAAGCGCGCGGCGCTCCGAATCAGCGACAGGTGCGGTGAATGCGCCGGGTATTCCTGTGTGCCCGGAAAGATGTAGCCCGGCGGAAACATCGAACTGCCAGGAGGGATGACGACTCGACACCGAATCCGCGGAATCGTACTGAGTCGCGTATCGCCCTCGACGACGAGCCAACGTTTCGGCCGAAACAGGACGGCGACACCGCCGCCATACGACGGGACAATGCCGTCATCGCAGCGAACCGAGTATTCGTCGGGCACCGTGCCGAAATCAAGCGCCGGCGCGATTGCCCAACGATGTGAATCAGCCCGAGCGACCGTCGCGTTCTGCGCACCAACCATCCGAGCGACCGACAACCCCAACACAACACCGAACCCAACAATTTGACGAAACAGGATCAACGCGAGACCTCCGCACGAGAAAGGGCCTTTCCATTATTCTCATGAGATGTCTAGCGCGTTGCGCGCGTTCCAGTCAAGGTGCTCGAGCGCGTTGGCAACCAGGTCGTCCGGATACTTCATGAACCGAAGCAGCGCAATCGCGTTCCGCGTCGACGACCGCCCATCTTGAATGCGATAGTCGAACATGAGCGCCTCGTTCTCGATCTGCTCCCGGAAGTGACGCGCTGCATACGAATCGTTGAGGAGGTCAAGCACTTCAAGGTCGTGCGTCGCGACGACGACGATATCCTCGCCGCGATCGAGATGGGCGAGCACGGCGTACGCCGCCGCAACGCGCTCGGTGGTATTCGTGCCGCGGAAGATCTCGTCGAGCAGGAAGAGATGCTGAACGTCGCTCCCCGCCGCTCGCACGAGGCCCAACACCGACTCGGCCTCGGCCAGATAGTAGCTCTTCCCTTCCATGATGCTGTCGGCGCGACCGATCGACGTGCGCACGCGTAGCATCGGCGCCGACCATCGTTTGGCGCATACGGTGTTCAGCGATTGTGCGAGCACCGCGTTGACGCCAAGCGTGCGCACGAACGTCGTCTTGCCCGACATGTTCGAGCCCGTGATGAGCACACTCTGCTCGACGCGCAGCGAATTCTCGATTGGCTCATCGAGGAGCGGATGTACCACGTCCACGACATCGAGCGCCTTCTTCGTATCGGTGAACTGCGGCCGGCTCCATTCCTGCAGCGTGGACCGCCACTTCGCGATCGACTGCGCCGCATCGATGTAGCCAATCGCCTCGAAGATCTCGCGCAACTCGGCGTTCGAGCGCTGAATGCTTCCCGTCGCGAACACGAAGGCGTTGACGTCGAACAAGAACAGCATGTTCACGTACTCGAAGAACGACGCGAGCTCGGCGTTCACCTGATCGGGCTCGAACATCAGCCACCAGCTCGCCCGTCGCAGCACGGCAAACTGCCGCCCGCTGCGCCGGAGCACGGAGGTTTCCTCGGCCAACTCCTCGGCATCGAGCGCGCCGAGTGTGTCGGCCGCGGCGAGGAACGCGGGGAGCTCGTGGATCGCCGGAATGAATTCCTTCACCCGCGGCTTGTAGAAGAGCTGCACGCCGATGTTCGCGACGCACACACCAACCCAGATCAGTAGACTCCGCGGCCACACCGGAATCAGTGCGAGACAAGCAATCGACGTCGCCGTCAGCAGTGGAAAGATCCACCAGCCGCTGGGCCGAGCGGGGAGATCGCTGAAGAGGAGGTGTGCGAGGCGCGCAGCGCGACGATCGCTCAATCGTCGCAGTGCCGTGCGTGCTGCCGCAGCAGTCGCCTCGTCTGCTGAAAGTCTGGCGACTGCGCGCTCCAGTTTTGCCAGCCGCTCGCGGGAGTTCGTCGGCGTCCGCAGCAAGTGGTTCAGGTATTGGCGGCCAGGCTCGCTCTCGGCGTAGTCGAGCGACGCGAAGACGTCGTCGAGATCGAGGTCGCGCCACGTGCGTTCGGGGAGCGACTCGTCATCGGCCAGCGGTGTTCGCAGGCGATGATACGCAGCCAGTAGCTCGACGTCGCCATGGCGCTCCGTGCGATCCGCGTCGAGTGCGCGGAGCACATGGGCAGTCGTCGACCGCGGAAAGATTCGCGGCCAGAAGTGGAGCATGATGCGCACCGCCGCGATCGCGGCGATGAGCAGGAGCGTGGTCGTGGAGAGTGTCATACGCGCTAATGATGGCGACAAACGCTGGTCGCCGCGCGGGGGTGCTCGTAGCTTCTGTCAGGGCGCAGCGGGCCCGGACTTGGACGACTCACGACCCACACGCTTGATGATTCTCTTACTGATCGCCCTCGGCGGCGCCGTAGGCAGCGTCGCTCGGTACCTCTTCGGCCAGTTCGTCAGCCGGCAAGCGCACGCCGGCTTTCCCTTCGGCACGCTCGCCGTGAACGTCGTTGGCAGTATCGCCATCGGCATGCTGACGCGATTCTTTCTGCACAGCCAAACGGAGCCCTACGCGCGCGCCGCGTTGGTGGTCGGATTCTGCGGCGGCTTCACCACGTTCTCGACGTTCAGCCTCGAGACCGTAGGCCTGATCAACGGCGGCGAATGGGGAAAGGCGCTGACCTATATCGCGCTGAGCGTCATCGCGTGCGTCGCCGGAACGGCGATCGGTCTCGCCTTTGGTCCGCGACTCAATCCGTAAGAGCGCGTGAGGCGTGCGGCACGCCTCACGCCTCACGTTCCGTTTAGTAGTGCGCTGCCTCGCGCCCGCCGAACACTCGCCGCGCAATCCACGCGAGAATGGCCAGCGGGATGAGGACCACGATCGCGATCTTCAGCGCGACGAGTCCCACCGAAAGGAACGCCATCAGAACGCCGAACACGGCGCCGAGCAGGCCGATCACCGTCGCGAAGATGATGAAGAACGGCAAGCCGACCAGGAACAGCACCAGCAGAACCGGCGCGGCGAGCACGCACAGGACGAGCGCGATTGGCAGACCCACAGTCGCCAGAACGATCGCGACGGGAATCAGCAGAACTAGCGAAAGCGCTCCGAAGAACAGCCCACGCAGTAGGGCAAACATGTCAGCCTCGATGAGGACGACGTAGGACGACTGTGAACGACGTTGACGAGCTTAGGCTGCGTCGAATCCGTCTGCCGAATCCATCGCCGGAGTCGGCGGGGGCGGTGGCGGCTCACTTGGCGCCGACGGGCTGCTCCCAGTGTCTCCGTCGCCACGCTTGAACATCCAGCAGAACAGCTTTCGGCCGACGACGATCATGAGCCAGATGGGCAGCACGACGAACAGCGCGAACTTGAGCGCGACGACGCCGAGCGTGAGGAGCATGCCGAGGAAGCCGATGATCAGGCTGCCGAAGACGAGCACCAGGATGATCGGAAGGCCGAACAGAAACAGCAGGATGAGCAGCGGGATCGCCACGACCGAGAGAATGGCGAGCAGCGGCAGCCCGATCGTCTTGAGCAGCAGCACGATGGGGATGAGCGTTCCCAGCCAGCCGAGCTTGAAGAGCCAGCGAATCGCCGCGAACTGCAACACGATCCAACGAATTGCCGACCACATCGCTCTGCCTCGGTGTTGTTTCCGATTGCCCTACGAGCGCCAGGCTCAGAGGGTTTCGAGCAGTGTTTCCAGGCTGCCGGCCGGCACGACCTTGCCGACGTAGAAGTCGCCAAAATCGGCGTAATTCGCGCTGACCTCGTCGAAGCGCATGTCGGTTACGAGCTTTTTGAAGTCGAGCGGGTCTTTGGCGAACAGGGTGACGCCCCACTCCCACGCGTCGAAGCCGATGGCGCCGCTGATGATCTGCACGACCTTACCCGCGTAGCGTCGTCCCGTCTTGCCGTGCGCCTGCATCAGGCGGCTGCGCTCAGCGAGCGAGAGGGCGTACCAGTTCTGCTCCGGTCCGCGTCGCTTGGACATTGGATAGAAGCAGATGTATGGCATGTCCTCAGGAAGGGGCGGATACAGTCGCCGCTGGACATGCGAGTTCTCGCGTTCCTTGGCGACGCGACGCGCCAGCTCCTCGGCGTACACCTCGTCGCCCACCACCCCTCCCCGCTCCGTTGTTTCGCGCGCGAGCTCGGAGGTGAGATGATAGAGGCCCGCCTCGGTCACGCTCAAAAAGGAGTATTGCAGCGTGAGCCTTTGTGCCGCCGCCGAGGCGCGGAAGGTATCCTGCACGGCGCCAATGGCGTCGAGCGTCGGCGCAAAGTGCACGGCCATGACGTCGACCTTTGACCCGATGACACGCGCCCAAGCCGTCCAGCCGCCATTCGGATGTGACTCGGCCGCCGACACAGAGTGCGGCGTGGCGTCCACACTACGACTGTCGCCCTCGTGCGCGAGCGAAGTGCGGTCGACTGTAAAAAGTTGATGCAACGCATACCAGCCCTCGAGGGTCTCAGGGGGGTGGGAGCGCGGATTCTCCTGGCTTTTCATAGGGAAAAGTTAAAGCCACGGGCAAACCAACCGATACTAAAAAACGGCACTCCGTTTGCCCAAGGGGTTCCTAGGACGAAGAAGTTCTACCGAACCAAGCCAAGTGGAAGAGGGCGTTATGCGGGATCAAACTGGCGGTCACAGTAGCTCGAATCGAAGTGAGGGGGCCGACGGACGCCGTCGCGAGCTCCGGACGCTGCTCGTTGCGGCGGCGGACGCCGCGAGGCAGGGCCGGAGAATCCCCGAGATCGCCGGCCGGATTGCCCAGCCAGTAGGGCGGGCCGTTCGCGACCGAGTCTCGATGCTGATTAGCGCCGCGGGTTGACCGCGGCGCTCTTTTTTTGGATGTGACCAACCCGGCCGCTGCCTGGCGGTCGGTGGGGTCGTGGTTGCCGTCGGCACGGTCGCTGCACTCTGCGCCGCCAACGGAAACCCGGACGTCGGCGTGATCGGAAGGCACTCGAAGGTCGTACTCGCGCTGTTGCTGGCGTGGCACTCGGCGTCGGCACAGGCGAACGACCCGGGAGGAAACAAGACGTTCTTCACCGGGCGCGATGGTCTCATCGGCCTCGGAATCCTCGGCGCCAGCGCAGGGCTCAGCGCGTTCGACGCGCGAATCGCCCGCAACTTCCAGGACACCTCGCACCTGCACGTTCGCGCCGGCGAACGCTTCGACGACATCTTCACGCGGGTCAACGAGTCGACGCTCACGGTCGGCGGACTCGCCGTTTACACGATCGCACGCGTGTTTCGGGCGCATACGGTGGCAACGGTGGCGTTCCACGTGTCGGAAGCCGTGGCCGCCGCGAGCATCTCCAATCAACTGATTCGCGGACCACTCGGCCGCACGCGTCCGCGCGATGCGACACCGGCATTCGAGAATCAGTATGACTTCCAGTTCATGAAGGGATTCACGCACTTTCAGAATCGCGCCTTCCCTTCCATCCACTCATCGTCTGGCTTCGCTGCGGCGTCGGTACTCGTTGCCGAGGTGCACCAGCGCAGTCCGGGTGCGACGTGGTGGGTTGGCGTTCCGGCGTACGCCTTCGCGCTCACACCCGGGCTGTCGCGCATGTACCTCGGCCAACATTGGGCGAGCGACATTCTCTCCGGCGCCGCGGTCGGCACGTTCTACGGATGGCGCATCGTGCAGTACTCGCACGGGCACCCGACCACGCCGGTCGATCGCGTCTTTCTCGGAAAAGCGAATCGCGCGCCCGTGACCGGACGCGCGATTCCTCTTTCCGTGAGCTTCAGCTTCTAACAGCGACTAGCGAGAGGCGAGCGCTGGTTCGAGCGCTTCGATCGCTTGTCGTAGCTTTGGCAGCACCGCTTCGATCTGTTCGACCGACACCACGCCGATCGACAGACGGAACCAGCCCGCATCGCTCTGCGAGCCGAAGGCGTTGAACGGAATCGCCGCGAGACCGACGGCATTCAGCAGATACTTTCGAACGCCTTCATCGGACTCGATCGTCGTCCCGTCGGGCGTCTTCATGCCGTGGAGCGCGAAGCGAGCGCTCACGTAAATCGCACCCTCGGGCCGCACGCATTCCACCGGCAGACCGTCACGCTGCATGGCGCTCAGTCCATCGTATACCGCGTCGAGACGCAGACCGGTTTCGTGGCGCATGTTGTCGATGTATGCGTCGACGGTCGCGTGATCCGAGAGCAGCTTTGCCGACGCGACCTGTTCGGGACGCGGAGCCCAGGCGCCAACGTGCGTGAGAATGGCGTTCATGGGCCGAATGATCTCCGGCGGCGCGACAGCCCAGCCCACACGAAGGCCCGTCGCGGCAAATGCCTTGGAAATTGCGTCGACGTACACGGTGTACGGCAACATTGCTGGCCGTAGCGTGACCGGGTCGACGTGTTTGGCGTCGCCCGACGTGAGCATCCAGTACACCTGATCGTACATCATGTACAACGGACGCTCGTTCGGACCGCGCCGAGCATTCTCTTCGAGCACGAGATCGCAGATCTCGCCGAGCTGCGCGGCGTCGAACAGAGTGCCGGTTGGATTGAGCGGCGAGTTGAGCGCGACCATCCGTGCGCCGCGCACGAGCGGGCGAAGCATGTCGGCGGTCGGCTGGAAGCGCGTGCGCGCATCGCATTCCACCGTGCGCGCCTCGGCGCCCATCATCTCGCAGTAGTAGTCGTTGTTCCATGACGGAACGCCGAACACGACCGCGTCACCTGGATCGATCAGCGCGCGATACGTGGCGTAGATCGCTGGGCGCGCGCCGGCGCACATGAGGAACGACTCGATCGGATAGTCGAGTCCGAGGCGTCGCTTGTAGAACTCGCGAACCGCGGCACGCAATGAGTCGAGTCCGATCGGCGGCGGATAGGTCGACTCGCCGGCGCGGAGCGCGTCGACGATACCGTCCTCGAGCTCGCGCGGGATCCTGAACTGTTTGGATGAGAAATCTCCAACAGTCAGGTCGAGAACAGGGCGCCCTTCTTTCACGAGGGCGCGAACCTCTCCGGCAATCGCGAGAATCGCGGAGCCGCGAAGGGTCTGGGACAGCGTGGACAAGCGTGGAGCTGGGCGATCAGTCATCGGCTTGGGGAAAGCGATGACTCAAGCTGGCTAGAAACGGCGCGCCGTGGAAGGGCGCGACGCCCGTCTCACGGAGCCTTTATGCCGCCGCGGCCATCCCGAGGTACTGCACGACCGTATCCAGGACCAGACGCGGCTCGGCTGGCTTGGGGATGTACCCGTCGCATCCGGCTTCCATCGCCCGCACCTGATCGGACGCCAGGGCGTGCGCGGTGAGCGCAATGATCGGAATGTCGGCCGTATCGGGATCCGCCTTCAGGCGGCGCGTTGCTTCCAAACCGTCGATGATCGGGATGGAAACGTCCATCAGAATGAGCGCCGGCTGATGCAGCTTGGCTGCCTCGATCCCCGCCTGCCCGTCGCGTGCGACGATGACGTCGAACCCGCCGTAGCGAAGGATGGTGGTGTAGATGATCGCGTTGTCCTCGTTGTCTTCGACGAGGAGTACTGTCTTTTGGATTTGGGAGGTCATGTCGATTCCAGCGAGGTGACTACCGATCACGAGAATGAAAGAATCACGCCACTGGTTCCGAGACCATTCGATTCGCTGGTCCGCTGCTTGCCTTTTAGCAGGGTGCCGACCCGAGCAGCGGGGGACCTCGATCACCTTTCGGTACCGGCACTTAGATCGACGAATCGAGACAACCAGAACGGACAAACAACCATGGAGTCACGAGGAAAAACCCCAGACAATCCGATCGCGTTGACACCAGGAAATGCCGGGCTTCAGGGCGCCGCCGAACGCATGCGCCTTGCGGTGTCCGCAGCAGCAGACGGCACCGGCCCGAGCGACGGATTCAAACCGGCGGTGCGCGAGCTTGTCGCGCTTTGGCGAAGCGAGAGCGTTCCGCCTGAACAGATCGTCTTACGCGTCAAGGCGATTCTCGCCGACGCCGGCCTTCGGGCCACGTACGCAACACCCGCCGAACCGCGGCCGCCCATTGGCGCCCAAACCGAGGTGTATCGCGACGTGATCGCCTGGACGATCCAGCACTATTACGAGGACGAGCGCTCGATGTAGCGCCCTCGCGACGGCCCGCGCAACGCCGCATCATCGGATCAAGGGATTTGCAACCCTTTCCGCATATCGGCCCTCTCAATGCGCGTGACCGTTGCCCCGCTGGACAGCCAACCGTCGGATCTCACTCTCGTGCGCCGCATACTCGACGGCGACGAGCGGGCCTTCCGTGCGCTCTACGATCGACACACGCCGCGACTGAAGATGCTCGTGCGGCGATTGCTCGGACACCGCGCGCACGACACGGATGACGTGCTGCAGGAAACCTGGCTCGCGGCGTGTCGGTCGCTGCAGCAGTATCGCGGCGACGCCAAGCTGTCGACTTGGCTGACGTCCATCGGCGTGCGCGCCGCCTATGCGTCGCTCACTCGCCGAGTCGATGACGATGTCGCGCTCTACGACGATATCGTGGCTTCACCGAACGCCGCGCCGGCAACGACGATCGATCTCGAGCGTGCAATGGCCGAGCTTCCCGATCGGCAGCGATTGGTCGTGGTGCTACACGATGTCGAAGGCTTCACCCATGAAGAAATCGGCGAGCAACTCGGTATGGCGCCGGGATCGTCGAAGGCAGCGCTCTCTCGCGCGCGACAAGCGTTGCGACAGATGTTGACGACTGGAGTATCAAATGCAACTCGATGACGAGCAGAACCCACATTCGTACGACGACCACGAGTCGGCGCTGTTCGCGCAGCTTCCGCGCGAAGCGGCGCTGACGCCCGGCGAAGTGGATCGTACGGTCGAACGGCTCAAATCCGCCGGGTTCTTTGTGCAGCGCAGTCGACGATTCGTCTGGCCCCTCGCAGCCGCCGCTGCCCTTCTCTTCTTCGTGCTCGGAACGGCCGTTGGTGTTTCGTATGCTCGGCGCAACTCGCTCGAAGAGTTGCTGTCGCGACGCGATCTCACGGCGAACGATCGCGTGTTGCTGCTCCAGCGTGCGGGGTCAGCGTACGTGCGCGCCGCGCAGAGCTACGCCGACGCAACAGCAAAGGTTGATTCGAACGCTGTGGACGTGGCGAGCCGCGTGTTGATCGGCGCAGCGCACGCCGTCGCTCGCAACAGCCTCGACGCCGGACTCTCGGCGCGACTCACGTCGGCGCTCCAGCCCGGCGCTGTTACGCCCGTGTCGGCAACACGCAAACCCGTGATCTGGTTCTGACAATGAGACTGCACACTGGTGTTCTACAGGTAGCGGCGTTCGTCTTCGCTGCAGCTCCAATCGCCGCGCAGGACACGAGCTGCCCAGCGGGCCCGGGCGTGCCCTTCGGCATCGTTGGCTATCAGTGCGCCAACTGTAGCTTCAGTCGCGCGAAGGGACAGCGGCCGTCGTATTCGTTTCTCGCCGAGCCGGTGGTGCTCGAAGCGGCAGAGGGGAGCAAGCTCGCGGCCGGCGACGTGATCGAAGCGGTAAACGGCCAACCGATCACGACGCGCGGAGGAAGCGACCTGTTCGCGTATCCCTCCCTCGGCGAGAACAACGTCACGGTGCGTCGTGGGCGGGAGCATCAGACTATTCGTATTATCGTATCCGCATCGATGTGTGAGGGACTAGGCGGGGCCGTGCGCCGCGGTACGGGCGTCGGAGCAAGTACGGGCGTCGGAGTCGGAACGGCCACCGGTTCCGCCGGCGCAGGAAGCGGAGTGAGCGTTGGCAGCGGCGCAAGCGGCGGAGGCTTCGTTGGAGTCGCCGGCGAGAGACGGCTGTCCATTCGCGGTCTGGCGCGCATCGATACAGTACCACTGATCATCGTCGACGGCGTCGTGCAGAACGGAGCGGACGGTAGTTGGGCGAGTGCTGGCGCGGGTAGGATCGGCCGATATGGGTTTGCAGTGTCGTGCGAGCCAGCGTGCACCGCGGCAACTGACAACGATGGTCCGTTGATCTACACGTACTACAGGTACGACGCGCCGCCGTCGATCGCCGCGATTCGTCCCGGCAGTCCGACCGAGCGCGCGGGCGTCAAGATTGGCGACGTGCTGCTCAAGATCGACGGGAAACCGCTCGTCGACGCGGACGGCGCATTGGCGCTCGCGCGCATCGACAAGCGGGACTCGGTTCGGCTCACAGTGCGGCGCGACGGCAAAGAACTCGAGTTCCTACTCACCGCGGGACGGTGAGAGCGCGGTGCCTACGGCGAGACTTCGTGGAACTGGACGTCCTTCTCACGCTCGAGCGCCCAACGAAGTCCCCACGAATCCTCGAACAGGATCAGCGGATAGCCCTTGGCATCGTACAGCAACATGCGGCCGCGATCGCGCGCGATGCGTTCGATTTCATCCTGCGGCCCGGTGACCCAGCGCGGATAGCGCGCTGAGATTTTCTCGATGCGACACGCGGCGCCGTACTCGTGCTCGAGACGGTGCAGCATGACGTCGAACTGCAGCATTCCCACCGCGCCAACGATTGGCGTCGGTCCCGACGTCTCCGTACCCGACGTGTAGAACACCTGCGCCGCACCTTCTTCGGTGAGCTGTCGCAGCCCCGTGTCGAGCTGCTTTCGCTTCATCGGATCGGACAGGATGATGCGCGCAAAGTGTTCCGGCGCAAAGCGCGGAATGTCGCTGAACGAGAGATCGGCGCCCGTCGAGAGTGAGTCGCCAATGCGCAGCGTGCCGCGGTCCATCACGCCGATCACGTCACCGGGCCACGCTTCTTCGACCGCAGTGCGTTCGCGCGCCATGAACTGCTGCGGCGACGCGAGGCGCATCATCTTGCCGGTGCGAACGTGCTTCACGGGCATTCCCGCCTCGAACCGCCCCGAACAGATGCGAACGAACGCGACGCGATCGCGATGCTTTGCGTCCATGTTCGCCTGGATCTTGAACACGAAGCCCGTGAACTGTTCGTCGGTCGGATTGATCGTTCCCGTCGTCGATTCGCGCGGCGCCGGTTCGGGCGCCAACTCGAGAAACTCGCGCAGAAACGGCTCGACGCCGAAGTTCGTGAGCGCGCTTCCGAAGAACACCGGCGACAGCTCGCCCGACAGCACCGCCGCTTCGTCGAACGGATGACCGGCTTCGTCGAGCAAGCCGATATCCGCGACCAGACGCGCGTGCGCCTCTTCGCCGAGGAGTTCGCGTAGCGCGGGATCTTCGAGCGAACCGGTGTGCTCTTCGGCGCGACGCGCGCCGTGATCCTCGGAGCGCTCGAACAGGTGCACCTGCTTCAGGCGGCGGTCATACACGCCGACGAACGCACCGTCGCGGTGAATCGGCCACGTGATGGGATGACAGGCGATATCGAGATCCGCCTCGACGTCGCTGACGAGCTTGAGCGGATCTTCGCCGACGCGGTCGCATTTGTTGACGAAGGTGAAGATCGGCGTCCGGCGCCGTTTGCAGACGTTGAACAGCTGCCGCGTCCGATCTTCCACACCCTTGCGGTTGTCGAGCAGCATGACCGCGCTATCGGCGGCGACGAGAGTCCGATAGGTGTCCTCGGAGAAGTCCTCGTGGCCAGGCGTGTCGAGCAGATTGATGTGGTAGCCTTCGTACTCGAACTGCATCACGCTCGACGTGACCGAAATGCCGCGTTCCTGCTCGAGCTTCATCCAGTCCGACGTCGCATGCCTCGCCGCTCGACGCGACTTGACCGACCCTGCCAGATGGATGGCTCCGCCGTACAGGAGGAGCTTCTCCGTCAGGGTCGTTTTGCCGGCGTCGGGATGGCTGATGATCGCGAAGGTCCGGCGGGTTCGAACCGCCTCCTGCAATCGGCTATCGAGCTCGAGCGACAACGGAACTACCTTCATTGGAGGAGTAGAACGCATCGAGGGCCTGATCCCGCAGGATCACGCCCTCGGCCACGGCTGGTAATTTAACGACGATTCCTCTCTGAAGGAGCCTCGCCCGTGACCCCTTGGGTCAAACGACTGATCATCGCCAACGTCATCGTCTTCTTTCTCGAGCAGACGGTTCGGGGACTCGTGCCCCTGCTGGAGTTCACTCCGCGGGCCGTCCTCTATCAGCCGTGGACGATTCTGACGTACATGTTCCTCCACGACCCGAACGGGATCACGCACATCCTGTTCAACATGCTCGGCCTGTATTTCTTTGGGCCTCGCGTGGAGGAGCGGCTGGGATCGCAGAAATTCATCACGCTGTATCTGATCAGCGGCGTCTTCGGCGCGGCGTTCTCGTTCATCTTCGCGCCGTTCGCGTCAGTCGTGGGCGCATCAGCGGCCGTGTTCGGCGTGATGCTCGCCTTCGCGCGCTACTGGCCCGACGTCCAGATCCTGTTCTTCTTCTTCCTTCCGCTGCAGGCGCGCTTTGCCGTGATGCTCATGGCTGCCATGGCGCTGTGGAGCGGTTTCAACGGCTCACGTGGCGGCGTCGCCGACTTCGCTCACCTCGGCGGATTCGTCGGCGGTTGGCTCTACCTCAAGTACATCGAGCGGCGCGCGGGTGTGAAGAAGTTCCGAACGAAGACCGTTGCGCCCGTTGGGAAGGATGTTCTCTCGAACTACAAGCAGATCAAGACGACGTCCATCCACGAAGTGAATCGCGACGAAGTCAACCGCATCCTCGACAAGATCAGCGCGAAAGGCCTGAACAGTCTCACACCCGAGGAGCGGCTGTTTCTCTCGAACTTCGTGCCGCCCGACGATCGAATTCCGCCGCCGACTTAGTCGGCGCGCAGCGCGCTCGCCGGGTCGGCACGGCTGGCGCGCACTGCCGGCAGCCACGACGCCAGCGCGCTCGTGGCCGCGAGCAATAGCGCAACGCCAACGATTGTAGCCGGATCGTTCGGCGGCGTCTGGAAGAGCAGCTTGCTCATGGCGCGCGTCGCAAGCAGCGCGGCGGCGCCACCAATGCACAGTCCTGCCGCGGTGACGATCAACCCTCGGCGAACCACGAGCCAGCGCACGCGCGAACGCGGCGATCCGAGCGCGAGACGAATGCCCATTTCGCGCGTGCGATTGCGGGCGAGCTGCGCGAGCAAGCCGTATACACCCACGATCGACAGCACGAGCCCCACGACGGCGAACGATGCGAGCAGCGTCGTGAGGAAGCGCGCGCGTGCGAGCGATGCATCACGAATCTCGGTCATCGGCTTGCTCGACGTGATCACGAGCGACGCGTCGATGTCGTGGACGATTCGTCGAATTGCCGGCGCCAGTTGGGCCACGTCTCCCGTCGTACGCACGACGAGATAGTCCGAGCCCCACGGCTCCTGCTCGATCGGATCGAGGAACTCGATCTGCGGCGTTGCGTCGAGCGCGGCCTGATGCTCGTCGCCAACAACACCGACGATCGTCCGCCATGTGGAGCGCTCGTTCGGCACCTTGTCGAAGGTGACGCGCTGGCCAATCGGATCCTGGTTCTTGAAGTACGTCTTGGCGAGACGCTCGTTGATCAGCACGACGCGCGGACTTCCGATGCGATCTTCGGCCGTGAATGCGCGTCCGCGAATGACCGGCACCTTCATGGCGGCGAAGTAATCGCGCGACACGCTGCGATGCGCGACTTCCACTCCGTAACCGTCGGCCGGACGATCCGCCGCAATGAAGTCGCTCGTATAGGAGAAGCCCATGAGCGGCAGGCTGCTCGCGTGCGCCGCCTTCGTCACGCCAGGAATCGCCTTGGCGCGCTCCATGACCTGATTCCAAAACGCGTTCGCGACCGTCGCGCTGTCGTAAGTGCGATTCAGTCCGATCTGTACCGCTATTACACCATTCGGATCGAAGCCGGGCTCGACCTGTCGCAAGCGCCACAGACTGCGCCCGAGCAGACCCGCGCCAATCGTCAGCATCAGCGCGATCGCGACTTCGGAAATGACGAGTGCGTCGCCCCAGCGTCGCGCACGTTTGCCCTGCGTGCCGCCGCGCGCGCCGCCAGAGAGCGCGTCCGCCGGGTCGCGTCGACGCGCACGCAGTGCCGGCGCGACAGCGAACAGCATTCCGCTCACGCATGAGATGAGCGTGACGAACAGCAGCACTGTTCGATCGACGCTGAAGTGACTGACGCGGAGCATGTTCGGCGGCTGCATTCCTTCAAGGACGTGCGTCCCTGCCCAACCGAGCAACAGACCGCACGCTCCGCCCGCCAGCGACAGCACCAGACTCTCGGCCAATGCCTGTCGAACCAACCGGAATGTTCCGGCGCCGAGCGCGAGACGCACCGCACCTTCGCGCTCACGCGCTGCGGCCTGCACCAACAAGAGACTTCCAACGTTTGCACACGCGATCAATAGAAGCAGTGCGACAGACGCAAGCAGGACGAGCAACGGGAGCCGAGTGTCGCCGACAAGGAAGCGATGGAGCGACATGAGGCCGGCGCCCATCACGCGATTCGTGGCCGGATACTGCTTCTTGAGTCGCTCGACGACGGTTTGCAACTGCGCATCGGCGGCTTCGACGGTGATGCCAGGCTTCAATTTCGCAATCACGCGCAGCCAATGCGCTCGGCGAAACGACACGTCAGTGCGCTGCGATGGTGTCCAGCCAATCGACGACCAGAGATCGGTTTTCTCATAGGGAAACTCGACGCCAGGCGGCATGACGCCGACCACTGGAACGCCGCGTCCGTTGATCTGAATCGTTCGTCCAACTACTGATGAGTCACCGCCGAATACGTCGCGCCACGCTCGATAGCTAATGACCGTTGGAGTCGGCGTGATCCACGTATCCTCATCGCGTAGTCCACGGCCGAGCAGCGGCTTGATGCCGAGCGTCGTGAAGAAGTTGCCGGTGACCGTAGCGCCAGAGAGGAGACGCGTGTCGCCGTAGCCCGTGAGCACGGGATGCGATTGCCACGAAGCATATGCGGCAGCGTCTTGAAACGCCGGCACCTGCTCACGCCAATCGAGATAGTTCGCCGGCGCGGCAACGTTGAGGTGCCATCCCTTTTCTGGATTCTCCTCGGAAATCATCACGAGGCGATCCTGCTGCGGCAGCGGCAACGGCTGCAGCACGACGGCGTTGACCGCTGAGAAAATGGCGACGTTCGCGCCGATGCCGAGGGCGAGCGTGACAATCGCGGCAATCGCAAGACCGGGCGTGCGTCGCAGCGATCGCAACGCGAAGCGCATGTCGCTGGCAAAGTCCTCGAGCCACTGCAGTCTGCGGACATCGTGATGTTCTTCGCGCACTCGTTGCACTCCGCCAAAGTGTACCATCGCCACCCGCCTCGCTTCGTACTCCGACATTCCAGCGCGCCGGTTCTTTTCCGTCTCGAGCTCGATGTGAAAGCGAATTTCTTCGCTGAGCTCGAGATCGGCAGACAAGGGATGCGTCAACGCGCGAATGCGCGCCCGCAATCCTTTAAGAACACCCATACGTCCCTCTACGCGATATCGAGAATCAGTTCGACGGCTTCGACGTAGCGCCGCCAGCTTGCGGTTTCTGCACCGACGGCACGACGGCCGGCAGTCGTGAGCTGGTAGTACTTGGCGCGACGGTTGTTCTCCGTCGTGCGCCAATCGCTTTCGATGCAACCGCGCTGCTCGAGGCGCTGCAGGGCTGGATAGAGTGAGCCCTGATTGACGTCGAGAACGCCGCGCGAGAATTGTTGAATACGCGCGCTGATGCCCCACCCGTGCATGGGTTCGAGCGTCAGAGTTTTGAGAATCAGGAGATCGAGCGTGCCGCGAAGGACGTCAGCTTGGTCGTTGCCCATGGGGTTCTGTCGAGTTTCTACAGAACGTAGAAATCGTCCTGTAGGAAGTCAACAGGAGTGGCGTGTGGCGTGGCGCGTGCGGCGTGCGGCGAGACCGCAGCGCGATATATTCACGCCGGTACATCGCTCGCCAAGATAGAAGGCGCCCCACTCCCCTCTCGCATCCACCCAATGCGCGTATTTGTCCTTGCTGTCGCTGTCGCCAGCCTCCTCGTCCCGACAATCGGCCGTGCACAAACCGTCGATGCCGCGATTCTCGGCAGCGTTCGTGATTCCAGCGGCACGGGATTAACCGGCGCCGCAGTCACGGCAAAGAATCTCGAAACCGGCGTGTCGTGGACCGTTCAGACAACATCCACCGGCCGCTTCGCGTTTCTCCAACTTCCGCTCGGCGGACCGTACACGCTGACCATGCGGCACGTCGGCTATCGCTCCGAAACGCGTAGCGGGTATCAACTCACGCTCGGACGCCGCATCGTCGTCGATGTGATCATGGGACGTGCGGCCGCCGAACTCGCGCCCGTTGTCGTCATTGGCAGCGCGGGAGAACGGCGCGCGCCGAGCATGGGGGCGAATTCGCATATCACGGGCGAACAGCTCGAGGCGGTGCCGGCCGTCAACCGCAACTTCACCGATCTCGCCGCGCTCGCGCCAACGACCGGAGTTCAGTCGTCGCTCCTCGGACAACGTTGGACGTCGACGGACATTCGCGTCGACGGAGCGCAAGCGCGTAACATGCTTCGCGCAGGCGAGTTCGGCGCGGGGCCTTTCACGTTATCGATGGAAGCGATCCGCGAATTCGAAGTCACGACGTCCGTATACGACGTGACACAGGGTCGACAGGGCGGCGGCTCCGTGCGTGCCGCAACGAAGACGGGAACGAACACGTGGTCGGGCTCGGCGTTCACGTACTATCGCGCGAGCGACCTCACGGCGAGCCAGGACTTTCAATCGCGTTCGCGTGCGCAGCGCCAATTCTCGGCAACGCAGTGGGGCGGCAGCGTCGGCGGTCCGATCGTGCGCGACAAGGTGCACATGTTCATCGCGCTCGATCGCTGGAACTCGAACGAGCCGCTCTTCTCTGGCTTCGTGCAGACGCCGGGCGATGAAGTCTCGAGTGGCATCGCGCGCGACTCGCTCGCCCGCCTAGTGAAGATCCTGAGCACCAGCTACGCACTCGATACGACGCGGTCGCAAGTCGGGCGACTCGATCGCCAGCCCGTCGCCAACACCGCATTCGCAAGTCTCACGTGGAGCCTCAATGATCATCATACGCTGAGTCTCACGAACGACTACAGCGGGTGGGACAGTCCGCTCAGCGGCGGCGTCGATCAACCGATCACGCTCTACGACGGACGCTCGAACTATCGAACGTCGGAAAACCTGTCGCTCGCGTCGCTGCATTCGACGTTCGCGTCGGGGCTGCAGAATGAGTTCAAGATCGGCGTCTCTACTTCGAACCGTAAGCTCACGCCGAACAGCTCGGCGCCGCGCGGCTTCGTACGCATTCAGTCCAAGCTCGCCGGCGGCACCAACGGCGACGTTCGCGTGCAATTCGGCGGCAATCGCCTCGCGCCAGACGACAGCCGCGAATTCGAGACACAGCTCATCGATCACGCCTACATCCAGCGCGGCGACGTCCTTTGGACAATCGGCACCGACAACACGCTGAGCCGTATGTCCACCTACATCGCCGAGTCGCAGAGCGGTCTGTTCGAGTTCAATTCGCTCGCCGATCTCGAGGCTAAGCGCGCCTTTCGATACAGCCGTACGTTGCCTCTCGCCGAGGCGCAGCCGACAACGCATCAGAGTGTGCTCGAGTTGGGCGCGTTCACGCAGGCAGAGTGGCGCCCGCGCTCCAACATCAGCGCCATGCTCGGTCTTCGCTGGGACGGCACCGCGTTCCTCACAAAGCCGGCGCGCACTCCGCTCGTCGAACAGGTGCTCGGCGAACGCACCGATCGCAGTCCAACCGACTGGACCAAGTTCCAGCCCCGCGCGCAGATCACGTGGGACATCAACGGTACGGGGCGCGACGTCATCCGCGTTGGCGCGGGACGGTTCGCCGAGCAAGCGCCCTATTACGTGCAGCACAATCAACTACTGAACAACGGTGCGCGCATCGCCGACATCACGCTCAGCGGCGCGGCGATTCCGATCCCCGACTACGCATCGTATCGCGCCAACTCGGCGACTAACCCGGGATTGCCTGCCGGTTCAGCGGCGCCGGCGCCGTACGTCAATCTCGTCGACCCCGACTTCCGCACGCCGAGCGTGTGGAAGGCCAACGCGACGTATCGCCGGCAACTTGGGGAACGACTCACGCTCACCGGTACCCTGCTCTACTCGCGCACGACGGACAACTACATGTACGTCGATCGCAATCTGCGCACATCGCCGGCCTTCACGCTGAGCAACGAGAGCAATCGCGCCGTGTTCGTTCCGGCAACGACGATCGACGCCGCAGGGCGCACGCTCAACGCGAATGCGCTCGCGGCGCCGGCACTCGGCCGTGTGTTGGAGTTGACGAGCACGGGTGAAGGACACGACAACGCCGCAATTGTCGAAGCCACAGCACGGCTTCCGCTGAACGCGACGATCGATGCGTCGTACACTCACAACCGGGCCGTT
This sequence comes from Leucogemmata humicola, assembly GCF_055379415.1. NCBI lineage: Bacteria > Pseudomonadati > Gemmatimonadota > Gemmatimonadia > Gemmatimonadales > Gemmatimonadaceae > Leucogemmata > Leucogemmata humicola. The sequence goes on along the minus strand of NZ_AP040875.1, from coordinate 2,327,749 downwards.
GACAACACGAGCTTCGGCTGCTGCCTCGCGCGCACGTCGACGACGTACACGGCGATCAAGAGCGATCCGCGCGATCTCTCCGGCTCGTGGGGACCATCGGATCTCGACTTCCGGCACAAGTTCGTCGTCGCCGGCTCTATTCCTGTCGGTTGGGGCGTGCTCGTTGGCGGACGATACGTCGGCTCGAACGGCCGCCCCTTCTCGGCGATCGTAAATGGCGACATCAACGGCGACGAAGCGACGAGCAACGACCTCGCGTTCGTCTTCGATCCGAATGATCCGTCGACTCCGGCGGCCGTGGCGGCGTCGATGCGCAAAGTCCTCGACAATCCAAACAACGTCGCCCGCGATTATCTGCGCGCGAACCTCGGCCAGATTGCATCGCGCAACGGCGCGTTCGCCCCGTGGACCGAACGAATCGACCTGCGCTTCGCCAAGACGATCAAATCGATTCGGGGCCAGTACGCCGAGATTGGCCTCGACGTGTTCAACGTTGCCAACCTGCTCAACAAGAACTGGGGCGCCGAATATCAGCTGCCGGTCGGGATCTCGAATCAGAACCCTGTGGTGCAGCGAATTCCGTTGCTCAACGTCGTTGGCTTCAACCAGGCCACGAAGCAGTACACGTACACCGTGAATGAGAACTTCGGTGTGCTGCAAAAGGGCGGAAACCCGTATCAGCTACAGTTGGCGGTTCGCTACGGTTTCTGATCGGGGGTAGCTCGGGGTGCGAAACATGGGAACGGCCGGCCCGTAGTACTCAGGGACCGGCCGTTCTTGTACGACTCTCAACGCGCACCATGTACGCCCTCATCTCCGCGGTTGCTGGCGCAGCACTCCTCGGTACCGTTGCATTCGGCCCGGCTAAACGGCCGTCGTCGCCCGCGCAGGACTATTCGACCGCTGTCGCGCGAGCGCAGCTTCGACAGGCAGAGGACGACAGCGTCGTCGCGATCGGCGGGCGCTCGATCCTTCTTGGTCATGGCGATCGCACGTCGTGTGTGTACGTGCTGTTGCACGGCTTCACCGATTCGCCAACACAATTCGCCGCGCTCGGCCAGCGGCTCTTTGCGACGGGCGACAATGTCTACATCCCGCGTCTGCCGCATCACGCAGAAGTGCAGGCGCGCATGCGCGCACTCACTCGCGTCACGGCCGGCGAGCTCGCAGCGTTCGGCGATTCGACGATCGACATTGCGCGTGGGCTTGGCGATACGATCATCGTCGTCGGGCTGAGCGCTGGCGGAAACGTTGCCGCATCGATCGCGCAGCGACGCGACGACGTGCATCGCGTTGTGCTGATTGCGCCCGCGATTGCCCCTGGACGAGTGTCAGATGAGATCGCCCGGGTGCTCCTCGTCGCCGGTACGCGCCTGCCCAATGTCACGCGCAGTGAGGCGCCGGACTCGGAGCGCCCCGACTACATCCAAGGCATCACAACGCGCGGTCTCGCTCAGGTACTTCGTCTTGGCGACGCCATCCGCGCCGATGCGGCGACATTTCCAGCGGGCGCGCACCAGATCATGTTCCTGCTCAATGAGAACGATCACACGGTGAACGACGCGGCATCGCTCGATCTTGCGCGTCGCTGGACTGAAGGGCCGTCCCTCGTTTCGGTGTATCAGTTTCCCGGGGCGCTGCGCCTTCCACACAACGTGATGGAAACGACCGCGAGAGGAGGCAACCTCGAGCTCGTGCTTCCTGTCGTCGAAGCGATGGCTCGCGGAACGCAGATGCCGACCACGGCGCCCTATCGGTTCTTCGTCTCCGACTGGGGACGGACGGCAGAGCGCGCGTCGCCACACGAGTAAACGCGAACCGCGCCCACTGCGCAATGCAGTGAGCGCGGGACCACGCTACACGAGCAGGCTGTTACTTGGTAGCCGGCGTCGCGAGCGCCACGCTCTTCACTGGACGCGTTTCGATCACGAACACGACACGTCGGTTCAACTCGGCGCCCGGAGTATTCCCCGATGCGCCTGGCGTGACGAGTCGCGTCTTTCCGTAGCCGACGACGTTGAGCTGATTGCTCGTCAGGCCCTTGGTCACGAGGTAGTCACGTACAGAGACCGCGCGACGCTCGGACAGTGCAACGTTGTACCGTGCTGATCCCGCCGGATCGGCGAAGCCTTCGATGGTGACCTTCGATCCTGGATAGTACTTCGACACGATCTGCGAAAAGCGCGTGAGTACCGGGACGTCCTCCGGTCGCACCATCGCATCGTTGAACGCAAAGTTCACCGGCATCGCGAACTGCAGTCCGTTCTCGAGCGCGGCGATCTTCGCACCGAAGTCCGTACGCATTGCCTTGAGCTCGTTGCGCAGCGCAACGATGTCGCCGCGTACTTCGCCCAACTGTTGCGCGAGCTCTCGTCGCAGCGCGCTGTCACTCTCGACGCGTTGCGCCCGTTCGGCGTTCAGCGCCGCTTCTTGCTGCTCCGTGGCGCGACGTAGCGCGCCGGATGTCGCACATCCGGAGAGCAGCGCGAGGGTGCCGGCACAGGCGAGCATCGATCCGCCGTGATAACGCATGTGTTGAATCTCCTCTATTGGGTTGGCGGAAGTGGTCTGAGCGTGTACAAAGCAAAAAGCGAGCACCGATATCACGATTGTGATATCAGTCACGCGAGCCCTGTGACCCCTACGCGCGACCTCGCTCTGCCCGATCGGTACGTTGACGCGCGCTGTTCTCGCGGCACTCATGATGCGCCTCGGGGTAGTGTCTTCGATGTGCGACGGTACGCCGACGCGCCCCTGTTTTTTCTAGCAGCCGAGTCGTCATGCAGCATCCGGTTCTTGCCCCTACTCCTCGCGCCCTTGCCGACCTGGTCGCGCGCTGCACGCAGATCAACCGGTATCTCACCGAGCTCACCGCGGCTGAAGAGCTGCGAATAGCCGCGCTCGCCGCGGCAGTACTCGTAATGCGGAATGTGCTCGAGCTCGTACCGGTCTCAGCCGATACGCTTCCCGCGCGACAGGGACGCATTGGTCATTGGGCGCTGACCGGCCGTCATCTCGCGGAAGCAGAGACGCCGAGCATTCGCGGACTCAGCGGTGCGCTGGTGCTCGACGAGCACGATCAGGTGAAGATCCTCTCGCACCGCACATGGCGGGGACGTTGGCGCCTCGTCACGCTGTGGAAAGACGGCGTGCACGGTCTATCAGCGTCGGACCTGATGGAGTATCTCGCCGCGCTCACGGCTCTCGCGCAGCAACGTGCGCCGGATGTTGCGCGCGCACTGCTCGAGCGGAGCCAGGCGATCGAGGCTGCGCAGGCGCTATTAGCTGAGCGCGCTAGTCGCTAGTCGTCCACGTTCGCCAAACGCGATGAGCTGCGCCGGCGTCATGAGCCAGCGCAGCGTCGCGGCACCGGGGGCCACGGTATCATCAAACTTCAATAGCGCTGCTCCGCCCTTCTTGAGCGCTATGCCCTCGGTGTCCTCACCACTGATCAGCCAGGTGACGAGTCGCGAGAGATGCGGATTGTGTCCGACGATGGCGATCGTATTCCGTGAGGATAGCGCACTCGCCCACTTCGCGAATCCATCGAGCGGGCTCGTGGGTTGGAGAATGTTGATCGGTTCGTCGACGTCCATGCGATAGGCGTTCGCGACGATCGTTGCCGTCTGTCGCGCGCGCACGAGTGTGCTCGGCACGAGCATATCGACTTGATCGATGATCGACCTGAGCCCTGCTGCCACGAGCGCCATTTCGCGCATGCCCTCATCCGTGAGCGGACGCTCGTCGTCGCTGCGTCCACTCGCGGCAAATTCCTCGGCGTCGCCAGCGATGCCGTGCCTGATGACAAGGAGTTTCATATCACGCTCGGACGGAATGGGCTTCGGGGAATATACGACCCATTCCGTCGCGAGCGTTCTCGACGCGACTCAGGTTCCGCTTATCGTGAACGAAGCGATCGCCGCGCCACCCGATGTCGCGGTCACCGCATACGTCGCAGGAGATGGATCAGTGGTCAGCGTGACCTGCGTTTGGCCAGTCGCATCGGTGATCGAGGTCGATGCACTCAGCGTCCCACCTCCGGCCACCATCCATCCGACGCTCACGTTGGGTACGGGATTGCCGAACTGGTCGACCGCTTTCACAACGAGTGGTGCCGTGGCCGAACCGGCGGTCACGCTTTGCCCATTGCCGCTCAGAACAGAGAGCGACGCGAGACCTGCGGCCGCCGCGGTTGCCGTGATCGTGGTCGTCGTCCCGCCCGGAAGCGCCACGATGAGCGAATCGATTCCTGCTGTCGTGCCCAATGTCCACGTGATCGATGCAACGCCATTGGCGTCAGTCTGCGACGTCGGTACGCTCACGGTTCCGTCGGCCGCCGAAACAGTCCATCCGACGACCGCACTGGGAATTGGCGCTCCATTCTGATCGGTGATCGTCACCGTGATCGGTGTCGCGAGCGGTTGCCCGACAACACCTGTCTGCGCGTTGCTGCCAGCGCCGACAACGATGTTGGTCGCGACGAGCGGTTCTGTGTTGCCCGAATCACTGCACGCCGCGCCGGCGAGAGCGACGATGCTGATGGCGACGACCGAAAATGCGCGCCCAAGAGAGCGCGAGCTCACTGTACGATGCTGCATGTGCCACTCCTCCGCTGACAAGAAAGTTTCCTTGACCCGGCTCGGGTGGCGTCGACATCGACAGCGGCCGGACTTCGACTTGGTACCAACTTTGACGGCGCGCTCGGGAGCGCCGTTAAGCGTATCAAGGAATCCTTATGCGGTGGCTACGACAGGATGCGCTGAAGCAGTGCGGTCACTGAGACCGGTCGAACGTGACATCCATCGTCCGTGACTTTGATACTCCCAGTCCAGTCGCGATATCCGGTCTTTCGCACCGTGATATCAAATTTCCCAGCGGCCTCGAACGGACCAGTGATCGAGATGGAATCGAGGCCAGCTGCCGGCGGCTGACCCGAGGGATCATTCCACTGAATCTGACTTGAGCCAGAGACAGGCCCGGTCCAGGACACCTCTGCCCCGAACGCGATCGGCACGCGGGTGATTGAATCCCGCACCGTGACTGAGAAGGACGGAGCCGCGTACGCCTTACATCCCTGGAGCCCGGTGATCAGACCGCATCCAGCGACTCCAAGGGCGAGGAGAACCGCACACGCGCCGCGGAGGATCGGGCGATTCAGACTGTCGGCTGGTTGCTTCACGAGCATGGATCATCCGGGCGTGGGGATCTGCAATATATAGAATTCTAAATGCAGATCCCTCACGCACTAGTGACTCACGTCACACTGCGTCTGACAGCGACGCAAAGTTGAAATCCTTCACGCGAAGCGACGGCATGACTTGCCCCGCGCCCGTACGCTCAGCCTTACCGATCTCTTCGATCTTGCTGAGCATGAACAGCGGGCTCTCATTCCAACGGAAGTTCTTCACCGCTTGCGTGATCTTGCCCTTCTCGATGAGGAACGTTCCGTCGCGCGTGAGGCCGGTGAGCAACACGGTACGCGGATCGAGCGAGTTGATATAGAAGAAGTGCGTCACGAGAATGCCGCGCGTACACCCGGCGATCAGCTCGTCGACCGACTTGGTGCCGCCGACGAACTTGATACCCGCACCGCCACCGCCACCTCCTCCACCGCCGCCGCCACCACCACGACCTCCACCGCCGCCCGTCGGCGTCTTGCCTTGCTTCTGCGCCCAGTACCGATCGTACGAGAAGTTCTTGAGAATGCCATTTTCGACGTAGACGAGCCGGCTCATCGGCGTGCCGTCGGGCGCAAACGGAGACGCGAGGAGATCCGGATCGGTCGGGTCTGAGAAGATCGTCACGCGCTCGTCGGCAATCTTCTCACCGAGCTTGGTGCCTCCGCCCTGCTTACTGAACGTTCCGCGACCTTCATCGTTGGCGCGCGCGTTGAATGCGCCAATGAACTGCGGAATGAGCTGCCCGACGGCCGCTGGTTCGAGGATCACCGTGTACAGTCCCGGTTCCACCGCTTTCGGCGCGTGACTCTTCACAGCCTTCTGCGCTGCGACGCGACCAACGGACACCGCATCGACTGTGGTCCAGTCGCGCGAACCTCCGCGTGCCCAACCAGAACCAGTTGCATCGGGAGTCCGAACGGTCACGCCGAGGTCGCTCGTCGTGCTACGATGATAGGCGAATAGTCCACGACTCGTGGCAATCGCTTGCGCGCCTGCATTCGCCTGAAGAAAGCCCGCGACAAAGACATCACCAGCCGCCTTTCCACTCTGCTCGGCAGCGGCGATCGCGCGACCGACGGCCGACGCGCGCGTCTCCGGACCGAGATTCGCCGTCGTGTCGAAGTAGCTGTTCACGGTGGCGTATTGCTGCGGCCCGAGTTCCGGCATGATCTCCGGATCTTCGGGACTCAACTTCGCCAGCGACTCCGCGAACGCCACCGTGCGCTTGAGGCTCTCGGCGTCGAGGACATTCGTCTGCGCCGACGCGCGCCGACGCCCGATCGTCGACGTGACGGTGACGATCGTGTCGGTCGTTCCGCCGTTCGTCGTGATCTGATTGCCGGCAAAGCGCGTGTTGCCCGACCACGAGCTTGCGATGGTCACACGCGTTTCGTCGGCCTTCGCGAGCGCGAGGATCTGATCGGCCAACGCCTTCGCTTGCTCGCGACTCAGGAAATCGGTATCAGCCGCAAAGAGGGATTTCGTCATCAGCCTTCCCTCCCGGTGTTCACGACGTTGATGTTGCGGAAGCGCGCCGGCGGACAGCCGTGACTGATCGAGTTCGACTGCGACGGTTCGCCCTTGCCATCGGTGAACGCGCCGCCAAGCCAGTACGACTTCGGTCCGCCGATCATGTCCATCGCGCCCCAGAACTGCAGCGTGTTCGACTGATACGCCACGTCCTTCAACATCCCGACGATCTTGCCGCCACGCACTTCATAGAACGCCTGGCCGGAGAACGAGAAGTTGTATCGCTGGTGATCGATCGACCACGAGCCGCGATTCTTGATCACGATGCCGCGGTCGGTCGCCGCGATGATGTCGTCGAGTCCCTGCTCCTTCGTCCCGGGAAGCAGTGAGACGTTCGGCATGCGCTGGAACTGCACGCTGTCCCACGAGTCGGCGAACGAACAGCCGTGCGACTTATTCACACCGTTCAGCTTTGTGATCCATGCGGCCTGCTCGCGCGTCGTCTGGTAATCCTTGAAGATTCCTTTCTCGATCACGAGCCACTTGTCTGCGGCAACGCCTTCATCGTCCCACGCCACGCGCGACAGCGACTGCTCCTGCGTGCGGTCGCACTGGATGTTCAGCAGCTCGGATCCGTACTTGAGTTTGCCGAGCATCTTTTCCGGCGGTGCAACGAAGCTCGTGCCCGCGAAGTTGGCTTCGTAGCCCATCGCACGATCGAGCTCCGTGGGATGGCCGATCGACTCGTGGATCGTGAGCCAGAGATTCTGCGGAGTGATGATGACGTCGTACCGCCCCGGATCGACGGACTTCGCGCCGAGCTTCTCGACGGCAATCTGCGCCCATTCACCGGCGTGTCCCGGCATGTCGAGCGACGCGACGTATTCCCACCCGGCGCCGCGCGGCGCGAGCTCTTCTTCGTACTGCGTAAAGCCGTTGCTGCCGACCGCGGTGGCCGCGAAGGATGGACCGACGCGTACGAACGTCTGCGTGGTCGCCGTGCCCTCGGAGTTGGCGTACTGCTTCACTTCGCGAAGCAGCTGCAAGCCCGACGTCACGAAGCGAATGCCCTTCACCTTGAGCGCCGCCTCGTTCGTTGCGAACAGCATCGCGACCTTCTCTTCGATCGGCACGTCGAGCGGGTCGCGCGTGATCGGCGTCATCCACGTGCCCTTGACCACGGGCGCTGGCGCCAATTCGACGGGCCGTTTCATCTTCGTTGCGCGCGACAGGCGAGCCGCCTCGCGCGCGACTTTCACGACGCCGTCCTTGGTCAGGTTGTTGGTGGCCGCAAACCCCCACGCGCCGTTGATGATCGTGCGCACGCCGATTCCATATGACTCCGTATCGGCGACGCCCGTGATCTGGCGCTCGCGTGTATTGATGGTCTGGCGCCGATATCGGCCAATGCGGACGTCGGCGTACGATGCCCCAGCGTCGCGCGCCGCATTGAGCGCCTCCGCAACGAGATCGTCAGCGAACGTCTCGCCCGGAAGCGGCGCAAGAATGGAGGGTGAACCCGCAGCCGAGAGCACGCGCGGCGCGGCGAGGGCCGCGGCAGCGACAGCTCCGGTCTTGAGGAAGTCACGGCGATTTGTCGTCATGTCATTCGGAGGGAGTGGATGCGTGAGCCTACCGCGCGACAGGCCTCGCTGTCAATCACCAATTCTCCCGCACATTCGATCGCGACACGCCCGCTTGTCGTCGCGAATCAGCTCGGCGGGCATGGACGATGCGATGTATCGATCGTGCAGCACCATCCCACCCTGTGGTTGTGAAGTTCCCCGCCGCGACAACACCGGCGGATCACACAGAGAGAAGGAGGGGAGATGCATCTCAAAACACTCATGGTACTCGGCGCCGCCGGCGCCCTTGCCGGAACAGCGTGCTCGCGGACGATCGCGACGTTGAGCCCCGCACCCGGGGCGAACAGTGTCTCGGGAATCGGCGACGGGGCACGGGCGTCGGCCGCGGGAGTCGTCGTCACGGCGCGCGCGCAAGCGTGGAAGTGGCAGCCGACTGACCTCACGAACAAGGTCACGCCAATCCTGATCGAGTTGGATAACAATGGCGATCAGCCAGTCCTCGTTCGCTACAACCGCATCACGCTCACCGACGCTGACGGCCACCGATTCGCCGTGATGCCACCGTACGATATCGACGGAACGGTGAGCCAGTCATTCACAGTCGAGAATCCGGTGTATGGGTTCAATCGGTTCGCGATCGCTCCGTATCTGTCGCGGTGGTATCCGCGCTTCTCACGCTACGGCGGCACCTTCGGCTACGATGCATCGTACTACTCGCCGTACGTGACGCGGTACCGACAGGTCGCGCTCCCGACGACCGACATGGTGCAACGCGCCTTGCCGGAAGGAGTGCTCTCGCCTGGAGGTCGCGCGGAGGGCTTCGTCTATTTCGAGGCGCTGCATCGCGACGCGAAGACGCTTACGCTCAATGTCGAGGTCGCTGACGCGAATTCTGGGTCGCGCCTTGGTACCGTGTCGATCCCGTTCGTCGCGCACTGATGATGCCTTTCAGCGGGGCGCGGGAGCCGCGCCCCGCCGCTGTAACAAGGCTGAGCTCGTCGAGGCGGATCGTTGTGACCGCCGCGGTGTTGAACATTGCGACGATGTTGACCCCGGAGGAACCACAATGACAACCAAACACACCGCGGGACGACTCATCGGAGCACTAGCGGTCATCACAGTGGCCGCGTGCAGTAAGAGCAGCGCGCCGGGAGACGATGGATTGGCGCGCGATCTTGCCGCAGTAAAGGGCTCTGGCCTCGAGTTGGCGCCGCACGCTGCGCCCTCGCAGGTCGTCGTTTCCGCACTCGAAGGTGGACCGCAAGCAGCACCGACGCGCGCGACCCACGCGCCGGTCGCGAAGCCAGTGTCGCATCCGGCTCCGCAGCGTGCGGAAACGCATTCAGTCGCGCCGCCTGAAGTTCCGGCGCCGCACGCATCAGTCGTTGCAACGACGCCCGCGCCAGCGCCGCACACAACGAGTGAGCGAGCGCCCGATCCCGCGCCGTTGCCACCAACGTCTGCAGAACAAAGCGCGAATCGCGAAAGACAACGCGGCACGTACAGCACGGAAGCAGAAATCTTCCGTCGAATGCCGTGGATTCGTCCGTAACGAACGCATGACGTGATCGCGCGCACAGGCCGCTGCGATAAAACTTATCATATTGCCGCGATCGATTTGACGCATGCGCGTCGTCGAGCGAATACGATCGCTCGACGGGCACGGACGACGCTGCCCCGGCCACGCACGCATACCAGGCACACCGTCGCGGGTTTCGCCTGGAAGGAGGAGAACATGGATTCAGACAGCGCGCGCCAGGCGCGCAGGCTCACGCCGCGTAATCGGCTTGCTCTCGATACCGCCGAACAAATCGCCGCGAGTGCCGACCGACTCGAGGATCAAGCTGCGCAGGTGCGTCCAACCGACAAACGCCTCGCACTCCAGATCCTGAAGGAGGCAACGAAGCTTCGTCAGTACGCCCGCGTGCTCGACATCCAGCACAAACGTGCGATGCGAGCGCTGATGGATCGTCTGCGTGGCGATGCGAACCAGCGCGCGAGCACGTCCAACGCGAGCTAGGCGAGTCGCTTCTATATAGAAGCGACTCCGCGGTACAACAGCTCGACGCGCGCTGGCCTACTTCAGCTGCGCATGAAAGGTCGCCGGATCTCCGGCTCCAACTCGTGCCCCCGAAAGCGGCATCGACGCTGACTCGATCTTCAGCGACGCTGCTCTACCGTTCTCAACCGCAATCGTGACCCGATTTCGCGGCGCCGAACGGCGAAGAAAGCTGCCGTCTAACTGCTTGAGTAGCTGCTCCGGCCCTTCGCCGAGCGCCTGAATCATGAGCCGACCGTTCTCGTCGAAGACGCGAAAGGTGCGGCGGTATTGGGCGTACGAGTCGTGCAAGTCTGCCGACAAGCGATCGAGCTTGAGAACAAACGTCCCGTCGAGCTGCCGACGCTCGGCCGGCGTGGTCGCCGCATCGTCGAGTGGTCGCGGCGAGGATGCGAGCGTCGGGCCGGCAGGAAGCGGCGACAATCCGAGAATCTGTCGCGACAGCGCGCGGGAAATCGCAAACGCGTTCTGCCCCTCGGTGTTACTCAACACCACAATCGTCAGGTGGTCTTCGGGGAATTCGTACAGGCTACCACTGTATCCAAACAGGGAGCCGTTCTGCCCGTACCGTCGGTGATCGTCCTCGTGGTTGATCGTGAGCGCGAGGCCGTATTGCGACTTCGGATCGGTTGCGCTCATGTGCGCCGCCGCACCCTGCGGCGTCTCCATCATCTTGAACGTCTCGGCGCGAATCAGTTTGTTGGCCTTGAGCGCCGACCACAGTTTATAGAAATCGCCGACGGTGCTGCAGATGCGAAGGTCCGCGTTGTACGCCATGTCGTTCTCGTTCGCCAACACGAACCCGTCCTGATATCGGCGATACGCGTGCGATAGCCCGCGCACGAGCGAGTAGTCGTCGCAGTAGGTCGTGTGCTCGAGGCCCGCCGGCGCGAAGAGATTCTTCTGGATGTAGTCCGCGAAGCGTTGACCCGACACGCGCTCCACGATCGTGACGAGCAGCTGGAATCCGGAGATCGACCAGTCCCACTTGGCCCCGGGTTCGTTGACCCACGTCTTTCCCGCGTAAAGCGCCATCACTTCATCGAGCGCTTTCGGTTGCCGGCTCGTCGCCTCGATCGGATCGCCGAGGTAGTGGTAGTCGACGATGCCCGAGGTATGGTCGAGTAGCTGTCGCACGCTGACGCGCCGACCCTGCAACGGAAATTCCGGGATGTACTTGGAGATGTCGTCGTCGAGCTTGATGCTGCCCCGCTCGACGAGCTGCATCACGGCGACGCCCGTGAATGGCAGCATCGGCCCCACGATGTGGTAGACCGTTTCATTCTTCGTGGGCACCTCGAGGCCGAGGTCGGCCACGCCGTAGCCTTGATGCAGTAGCACACGACCATCGCGCGCCACGAGTACCGACGCGCCAACCACATGCTGCTCGGCCATGACTCGCTTGACCGTCGCATCGAGATCGGTCGCCGATTGCTGCGCCGAGGTCGCCGCCGCGGCGAACGCCAACAGTGCGACGGCAAGTGGCAACGGGCGTACGCGCATCGTGTAACTCCGGATCGAGAAGACGGTCGAGATGGGGCCGGCGCCAGACGTACCGCGCTGGAAGCGACGAGCTTCGCACTCGGTTCAGCCGCCGTCAAGCGCGACCGGTGGCGGATTAAGAGTCGATTACGTCGACGGAGCCCGTCTTGCCCGCGACGACAGGCGACAGCATATACGTCTGCGCCGTATATACGTCACCACTACATATACCGTCATGCTCGCGCCGGATCTCAAGAAAGGAAGCGCCGAATTCCTTGTGTTGTCGTTGCTCGAGCACGAACGACGACACGGCTATGAGCTCAACAAGCTCATCGAGTCGCGGTCCAACGGTGTCCTGACGTTTCACATCGCCTCGCTCTATCCCCTGCTCTATCGCATGGAGAGTCGAGGCTGGATCGCGGGCCGATGGGTAGAGAAGGCCGGAGAGCGGCGACGCCGCTTCTATTCAATCACCGCGGCTGGCCGCCGCGCACTCGACGAGCTACGAGATGGCTGGCTCGCCTTTGCCGCAGCCGTCGCCCAAGTCACCGGAGTGCGATATGGATGATTGGCGCGCACGACTTCGCATCGTCGTCTCTGGCTGGGGTCTGTCGCCCGAAGAGCAAGCAGGAATCGTCGATGAGCTCGAGCAGCACCTCGAGGAGGAATTCGCCGAGCTGCAACCGCGGATTGGTGAAGCTGCGGGGCGGGATCGTATTCTCGCGCAGGTGAACGATCCGGCGCTTCGCGACGCCTCGGTAGAACCGCGGCATCGACCGTCACCAACGGTCGACGCCTCGCGGTCCCGAGCACGTGGATGGTCGGCCATCGCTCGCGACTTTCGATTCGGCTGGCGCTCGCTGCGAACCAGCCGCAGCACTACTGCAATGGCCACGATCGCGCTGGCGCTCGGCATCGGCCTCACGACGGTGATGTTCAGTGTCATCTACGCCTTGCTGATTCGCGGCCTGCCGTTCGAGAAGGCCGAGCGCATTGCGATGGTCATGGAAGCGAATCCATCACAGGGTGAGCCGGAACTCTCGCTGTCGATGCACGACTTTTTTGCCTATCGCGACGGACAGCGTTCGTTCGAGAGCTTCGGCGCGTGGTCGCCGATGACGGTCAACATCAGCGGAGACGACCGTCCCGAACGCGTCGACGCAGCGCGAGTCACCGCCGCGGCGCTCGAGGTTACGAAGGTGCGTCCGGAACTCGGTCGCACGTTGCGCGCCGAAGACGAAGTCCCGAGCGGTGCGTTAGTCGTGGTGCTGTCTCACTCGCTCTGGCGCGGCCATTACTCCGGCGATTCTGGAATCGTGGGGCGCGCCGTGCGGGTGAATGGGCAACCGGCGACGGTCGTCGGCGTGATGCCCGACCGCTTCGCGTTTCCACGCGACACGAAGTTGTGGGTCCCGCTTCGGCTCAATCCCTCGGCGTTGCCATGGGGTGCGGGAACGCACATGAATGGCGTCGGCCGATTGCGCGCTGGTGTGACGTACAATCAAGCCAACGCCGATCTGATCGCGATCGCCAAGCGCATCGAAGCCGAGCACGGCGAGTCGAACAAGGGGGTTCGTGCTGTCGTGCAGCCGTACATTCGCGCGACGATCCCAACGCGCGTCTACGCGCTGCTGTATGCGATGTTCGGCGCGGTTGGCCTCGTCTTTCTCGTCGCGTGCACGAACGTCGCCAACTTGCTGCTCGCTCGCGCCATGCACCGCACGCGAGAAGTCGCCGTTCGCGTCGCCCTCGGCGCATCCCGCGGCGCGATCGCTCGGCAATTCCTCGTCGAGGCGTTCGTTCTAGCCGTCATCTCGGCCGCCATCGGCGCGTTGATCGCGCAGGCGGGAGTCACCGCATTCCGAAGCGCGATTGCGGGACAGACTCCGTTCTGGGCGGACTTTCGTTTGCACCCGCAAGTATTTCTGTTCGTTGCACTCATCGCCCTCCTGGCGAGTCTTGTCGCCGGACTGCTTCCGGCCCTCGTCGCATCCAGAAGCGACGTTGCCGACGTCCTGAAGGATCAGTCGCTCGGAGCGTCCTCGCTCCGCGGCGGCAAGCTGAGTCGCGGTCTCGTCGTATTCGAGCTCGTACTCGCATCCACGCTGCTGGTCGTCGCTGCGCTGACCACCAAGAGCGTCCTCAATCTCCGTTCGATCGAACCCGGCTTTCGCACGGCAGGAATCCTCACTGGACGAGTCGCTCTCTCCGTTCGCGACTCAGCGAAGCAAGCGGCCTTCTTTGATCGCGTCGAGGACGAACTCTCGCGCCTTCCCGGCGCGAACTCGGCCGCGCTCAGCTCGAATCCGCTCGGAAGCGGATGGAGCGGACGCGCCATCGCCATCGAAGGACGCGATTACTCTCGCCCGCACAGCTTTCCAGCGACTCGACATCTTGCGGTGTCGCCCCAGTTCTTCAAGACGTTCGACATCAACGTATCGCGCGGCCGAGCGATTGGCGTCGAAGATCGCGCAGGTGCGCTGCCGGTCGCGGTGATCAATCAGCGGTTCGCCGACCTGCAATTCCGCGACTTGGATCCGATCGGCCGACGAGTCAACATCACGCCGGAGGATTCGGTCGCGACTTGGGTGACGATCGTCGGCGTCATGCCGAATCTCTACGCGACTGACCAGGGTTCGATCAATCGGAAAACGCCTTGGCCCGCCGAGATGCTCACTTCGTTCCGACAGCAGTCGAACGCCGCTGCGACGATCTCCATTCGCACCGATGGCGATCCAACGGCACTCGCACAGCCGCTGCGTTCGTTGATCGCATCGCTCGACCCTGATCTTCCGGTCTTTGCGCTGTCACCGATGACGGACGCTCTGGCGTTGGCCAGATGGGACGTACGTGTATTCGGCGGCCTGTTCGTCGTGTTCGGCATCGTCGCGCTCGCGCTAGCCGCGATCGGTCTGTACGCGGTGCTCGCCTTCTCCGTCAGCCGACGCGAACGCGAGATGGGAATCCGCATGGCGCTCGGCGCCGCCACGATGGACGTTGTGCGGTTGGTGTTTCGTGATGGCGCCATACAGCTCGTTGTCGGCGTCTCGCTCGGCACGCTCCTCGGCATCAGCGTGGGACGGTTGGCCGGCGCGGTGCTGTTCGAAGTTCAGCCGAACGATCCCCGCATCATCGCCGTCGTGATTGCGACGCTCGCGATCGCTGGTCTCGCCGCGTGCGTGGCGCCGGCCCTGCGCGCGACGAGATCAGACCCCGTGCGCAGTCTTCGTGCGGAATAAGCTCCGCGTCGCTCGGCACGTCGGCGTGCTGACCGCCGTGACGACGGTTGCGTGTGCACCAGACCCGTCGCCCCCGCAGCGGGGAGATCTTCACGTCGACGTGATCGCGACTGGTCTTGCGACTCCGTGGTCGATGGCATTGGCGCCTGATGGTCGGCTGTTCGTTGCGGAGCGCCCCGGACGCATTCGTGTCGTCGCCAACGACGGTCTCGTCGCCGAACCTTGGGCCAACATTCAGGCGTTCGACGGAGCTAGGAGCAACACGGAAACCGGGTTGATGGGCTTGGCCCTCGATCCCGACTTTGCATCGACGCCGTACGTCTATTTCTGCTATACCCAGCGATCGGAATCCGGAACGTTCGTGAATCGCGTCGCGAGACTGCGCGAACACAATGGCCGTGGCGAAGACTTGACGATTCTCGTCGATGGAATTCCCGGCGGCAACTATCACAACGGTTGCCGAGTGAAGGTTGGGCCAGACAGAAAGCTGTACGTCACGACCGGCGACGCTTATCGCAAAGCACCGGCGCAGGATCTCTCGTCACTCGCTGGCAAGGTTCTGCGCATCAACCGCGACGGCTCCATTCCGTCTGACAATCCAACGCCGGGCTCTCCGGTTTGGTCTCGCGGGCATCGCAACCCGCAGGGACTCGCGTGGGATTCGCGATCCGGTACCGCTTACCTCACTGAACACGGCGACAGCGTCATCGACGAGATCAACATTCTCGTTCGCGGAGGAAACTACGGCTGGCCGAATGTCCAAGGGAAAGCCGGCGATTCGCGATTCGTCGACCCGGCCTTAGTGTTTCATGTCGCGCCCACCGGCGCACTCTTCGTCGGCGACAGTGCATCCGCGCAGCACTCTATGCTGGTGGCGACTCTCAGCGGGCGGCTGATCCGCCTCGCAATTGATGGCGATCACATCTCCGTGGCGGATGACTCGGTTCTTGTCGGCTATGGGCGTCTTCGCGACGTGATAGCGGGGCCGAACGGCAGCGTGTACGTCAGCACGAGCAATCGCGACGGTCGCGGCCGACCGCGGAAAGGCGACGACAAGATTCTGCGACTCCGGTTTCGAGGGGCGACGCAGTGATACATCGCATATTCGTTGTCGGTCTCTGTCTTCTCGCGATCGGCTGCATTCCGACAGAGCGACTCAACGAAGCGTGCATTTGGACGGGAGACTCCGCAGCACTCTCACAGCCTGGTGCCCCGGCTAGGCGAGCGCATTTGGTCGATGACGTTCGACTCGGGCAAGAACTCGGCATTCGCCACGCCGACGCCGTCGCCGGGCACGTCAACACGCCCATGCACAGTCGATTGCGATCGGAGTGTACGTCGCAGTCGATGCGCACAATCATGGTGCTGCACGGCGCGTCTGCCGACGAGGTTCAGGCGCTGATAGGATCGCGCGAGCTGTGGGTCGATCTCGCGGCAGTGTTCCTCCCGATGACGGTGTTGTTCGTCGTCGTCAGTCGTTACGTCGCCCAACGCGTGGGGAGCCGTTTCGACCCGGAAGATCGCGCGATCGCGATTGTTCTGCTTGCCGTGCTAACGCCGCTTGCTGCCGGCGCTGGGCTGGCGGTCGCCCAATGGTGGTCCTGGGCAGTCGAAGAACTCCGGCTTCACGATGGCCATATCAGTTCCCGGGCCGATCAACTTCCGATCGCGCGCCACGGGTGGATGCTGTGGTGCATCACGATGGTGATCTTCGCCCTCACGGCGGCAGCGGCTTCCAGGGATTCGATAGCGCGGGATTCCGCAGGAACGCACTATCGGTCAAGGTCTCGAGAAACGCGATGAGATCGCGTTTCTCGGCCGCGGTCATTGAGAATCCATGTACGTTCGGCGCCTTGTTCGGATTGTCGTGCCCGACGCCCGCGCGCGCACCCGTTGTGATCGTGCGGCCACCTGCCGCATAGTGATCGAGGACCTCTCCGAGCGTGGCAATGCTGCCGTCGTGCATATAGGGAGCGGTCACCGCCACGTTGCGCAGCGTCGGCACTCGAAACTTTCCGATGTCTTCCGCGCGGTGTGTGATCTGATGAACTCCGGTATTTGGCGACGGATATGAAAACTCGCCAGCGATGTTGTACAAGCCCGTATTGAAGAATGCCGCTCGAACGTCAGGCCGGCCTTCGTAGCGAACGTCGCCGTTAAAGTTCCAGCCGCCGTGGCATTGGAAGCAGCCGCCATGCTGGCCAGAAAAGAAAAACGCCTCCCCGCGCTTGGCCGATTCGGAAATGGCGGTCTGGTCGCCGCCATATCGGTATCGATCGTACGCCGAGCGCATCGAGATCATCGTCCGCTCGAATGCGGCAATCGCGCGCGTGACATTCGTCATCGAGTAGCGGTTGGCGCCATCGGGAAAGGCGCGCGCGAACAGCCTGCGATACAGGGTGTCGCGACTGACCTCGCCGAGAAACCGTGCTTCGTTCCCACCGAGTCCTAACTCTACGGGATCGTCGCCGAGCATCGGCACGAGCATCTGATCTTCGAGCGACGTGGCCTGTGGATTCGCCCAGGTCAGCGCCGGATTGTACGCCACATTCGCGAGGGTCATGCTCCCGCGCGGATGCAATTCGCGGGTCGCTCCCTCGGAGCGCGGCTGTCCGTCGGTGAACGCCAACTCCTGACGGTGGCAGCTGGCGCACGAGTGATCGCGCGTGACGGACATCCTATTGTCGTAGAACAACCGTCGCCCGAGCTCGACCTTCGCGGCGCTCATCGGATTGTCCGACGGCACCGGTGGCTTTGGAAAAGGCGCCGGAATGTCCCACTGGAACGCCGACTCCTGCACGACTGCGCCACCAAGCAGCGCGACCGATACGAGCGCGACGATCGGCGCCCACCTGCCCCTCATTTCTTGACCTGTACGACGTTCAGCGCCGTGAGCATTCGAATCGACCGCGCGCCGCGCTTGTCTTTTGGCACGACCAGCCTAAACGCACCATTCTCACCGAACAGCGGCTTTCCGTTCGCCTTGTCGGCGAGGAGGAACTGGCCGTCGGTCATATCCGGATCGAGCTCGCCGAGCGAGAAGAGGACCTGATAGCCGTCGGACGCCGATGCGACGACGTAGTACGAAAGGGCCGCACCGCGCATCCCAGATCCGAGCGGCAAGCCAGCCTTTTTCAGGACGTCGCTGATCCACACACCTTCGTACGTCGTCGCGATGCCATTGCTGTTCGTCGAGACCGTTGCACGAGGCATCGCCGCCAGATCAGTAGCGGTCAGCGTCAGCGGCTGAGTGACTGCTCCGGTGACCGCGAGGGACGGCGTGGGCTGCTGAGCAACGAGCGGCGTGGCGAAAGCCAACGCGACGCAGAGGAGGAATCGCTTCATTCGAGACCGACCTGTGGTCGATGTGGAGTCGATATACCGTAACGAATATATCGCTTCACCCAATTTCGCGACCCGCGAGCGCCCCGGCCCTACTGCGGCAGGGCCAACCCTTCCTGCGCCCGCGCCCGAATCGCCTCGGCGTTGCGCTTCCGCGCGTCGATGACGGATTCCGGCGTGAACTTGTCCACCCACTCGCTGAGCTTCCATCCGAGCGAGGCCGGTCCGCGAAAGGCGTCCTGATAACCGAGCGTATACCCGACGATGATGGCGAGGAGCGGCACGAGGAAGCGACGAAGGCGCGAGTGTGCGTAGTCTCCGTACGGTTCGAGCGCGCGCGCGAATCTCTTGAGGAATTCCATTAGATGGCTCTACTGCTCATCCGAAAGTGTAGAATTGGTGGCTACAAATTCGTGGACGAGCTATAGGCGCGCGCGGTTACATTAGACAGTTCTAATCTCTCTAGCGACCTGAACGGTTGCTAGTTCGATGCCGTTTGTCGCCGAGACGTTACTTCCGGAGCCGGTCTGTATTGACGATCGTGCCGCGACACATCGCCGAGCCACATCGACAGGCTTGAAACAGCAGATCCTTCTCTGTGTATGCCGGATCGTCGTCGTACATATAGTCGTACGCAAGCTCGGTCCCTGCGGGAATGTCCTTGATCGCTTCGATCCAGATGCGACTGCCTCGCATCGTCGTTTCGCAATTCGGCTCGCATGAGTGATTGACGAAGCGCGCCTCGTTCCCATTGTACGCCGCGTCGATACACGTTCGGCTCGACAGAATGAAGATGAACGTATGATGCTTATCCGACGACTCATCGCCGTATCGCCGTTCGAGAAGCGCGTTGGAGATTCGCTGGCCCGCATACTCGATCACACGCGTGCCCTTGGGAATGTCCCTCGCCGCGAATGCCCCGAGTCCGTCGATTGGAGAGCCGCGGAGTTCCATCCACTGATTCACAGGGCCAGGCCTCCCCGCGGGAGAGCGCCTGGCCCGAGGGACTGGCGACGACTTCCGCGCGACCTGCTCGGACTTCTTGCGAACTGATTTCTTCGTCACGTGTTTGCGCTGAGTCGCCATGTCGATAGGGGAGCGAGGGCCGCGAGAACAGCAGACTCCAATCTAGATCGGAGGCGGTTGCGTTGGCGTGCGGTAAACCTATTTCAGAAACGCCACCGCTACGAGTCTGCGCGCAGCGCCTCTACCGGATCGATCGAGCCCGCTCGGCGTGATGGACCAAGCGTCGCGATGACGCATGCGACGAGCACGAGCCCGATCCCGATGAGATATCCAATAGGATCGTACGTGTCGAGACCCGGAATGAAGCTGGCGAAGAGGCGCGACACCCCGAGCGCTAGTGCGACGCCGACCGTCAATCCGAGCGCCGCCAGACGCATCGCATCCCGGAGCACGAGGGCGATGAGCGTTTGCTTTGCGGCACCGAGTGCGAGCCGAATTCCGAATTCGCGGCGGCGCTGTACGACGAGGTACGACACGACTCCGTAGACGCCGATCAGCGTCAGAACCAAGGCAATGACACCCAGCGCCGACGCAACCCAATACATCGCGCGAAATGGATATCCCTGAAGGGCGGCTGCGTCGTCGAGCGTATGGATCTGGACCACGGCCGCGGAATCTACGGTCGCAAGCATTCGATCGAGCGTTACCTTCGCAGCCGCCGCGTCACCAGACACGCGAACCACGAGGTGGGCCGTACTCGAGTCGAGTGGCTCGGGGAAGAACACCACCGGGGTGCTTCTGTCCTGCCCTACCCATCCGACAACCGCGTCTCGCGCAACGCCGATCACGCGCGCGTTGCGATACGATTCGAGGGCGCGCGCTTCCGGATCCGTCGGCGGAATCGTCAGCGCTTCACCAATGGGGTCGCGCCCGGGCCAGAGACGAGCTGCCGCCGATTGGCTGATGACCGCCACTGGAGCGCGACCTCTCGCTTCGTCTGCGGTGAAGCCTCTGCCGCGAACGATCGGCAGATCGAGCAGCGAGAACCAGCTGTCGGATACCGAAAGCACATTCGTCCGCGAGATCGACATAGTTCCGGCCGTGACGGAGACCTTGCGACAGCATGCATCGAGTACCGTGGCGCTCGCGCCGGCCAGTTCGCGGACCAGCGGCTCATTGCGCAGAGCGTCGAGGCCGCGCTGTCGAAACGAAGGGAGCAAGTCGAGCTGGATGACGCCAGTCGTTCGAATGCCCGGGTCGAGGCGCGCTACGTTGCGCGCGGCTGACAGAAGTAGACCGGCGCACACGAGTAAGAGAACACTCATCGCCACTTGAGCGATGACAAGGCCGTTGCGCAATTTGGACGGACGGAACGGCGTATCGAAGTCCCCGCGCGACGCGTGCACGATGTTCGGCCGGGTCGCCTGGATGGCTGGCACGAGACCAAAGCCAACGGCGGCCGCGAGGACCGTTAGCATCGCAAAGGCGACGACGCGGACGTCGACGTCGAGCGGAATCAGGTGCACGAACGCCGCGGCATCCGCGGGCATGGTGGCGAACAGCACCTTCACCGCGCCCCAGAGCGTGAATCGCGACAGCAGCAATCCAGCGACGCCCGCGGGCACAGCCAGCAGCAACGCCTCAGCCAGCAACTGTCGGACGATTCTGGCTCGGCCGGCACCCAACGCCAAGCGAATCCCAATCTCGCGCTGCCGAGCCATGCCACGCGCCAACATTACGTTGGCGACGTTCGCGCACGGAATGAGCATCACGAGAAGAAACGCCGCGATGACCGGAGCGAAGATTCCCGTTGTCTCCGAGCTCGGTGGAATGGACGTCGCTTTCGACATCAGCCAAACGCCTTGCGCACGGTCCGGCTCCGCACGCTCCGCGGTCTCTGCGCGCAGCCATTCGCGGAGCCAGGTTTTTGCTCGCGCCTCAGTGACCCCCGGCGCCAATCGCGCAACGATGCCGACGCCTTCAGTATCGCGTCGCTGAAACAGAGTTGGCGCGAGCCCGACTGCTGGAGCCATCGTGATCGGCAGCCAGAAGTTGTACGGCGAATCCGTCAGACCTCCAAACCCCTTTCGCGCAACGCCAACGATCTCGAGCGACACGCCATTCACACTCGTGCGCTTACCGATGATCGACGAATCGCCGCCAAACATGTCCAACCAAGTCTGGTGACTGAGCACCATCACGGCATTCGCTCTGTCGCGCTCCGCATCAGCCGGAACGAGCGTTCGGCCCAGCGCCGGCGTCACACCGAGCATGTCGAAGTAGTTCCCGCTGACGAGTTGCGCGCCAGTCGTCCGACCACGGACGCGCGGAGAAATCCTGTTGTACGCGTGTACCTCGGCGAATACCTCTTTCGCCGCCGAGAGCCGCTGGAATTGGTTCCACGTGAAACGGTGTCCGCTGCCATTTGCGGACGCCCACTGCAAATCATACAGAGAATACGGATCGCGGACAGCGATTGGCCGCAGGACATACGCGTTGAAGAACGTGAACGCCGAGCACAGAAGGCCGAGGCCGAGACCGATCGTCACGACGACGGTGAGCACGAACGTCGGCGCGCGGCGGAACGTCCGCAGCGCATAGACGATGTCCTGTCGGAATTCTTCGAATGCCCGCCAGCGCGACGCGTCGCGTGCCTGTTCCGTCGCCACCGACACATTTCCGAATGCGCGGCGCGCAGCATCACGAGCCTCTGTTGCGGACATGCCGTTCGCGACGTTTCGATCGATCTCGCGCTCGAGGTGATAGCGAATCTCTTCGTCGAGCTCTGCATCCGTCGCTTCGCGACGGACCAGCGCGCCGAGGCGCGTCAACATCTTGGACAACATCGGCACTCAGTCAGTCTGAAGAATCAACGTCAGGGCGCGTTGGAATCGCTCCCAGTCGCGTCGCTCCGCGTCGAGCTGCGTCGCGCCAGATGATGTGAGATCGTAGAAACGCGCGCGCCGATTGTTCTCGGACATTCCCCAACGGCCCTTGATCCATCCGTGCGCCTCGAGACGACGGAGCGCGGGATAGAGGGATCCGTAGTTGACGTCGAGCGTTCCCTTGGAGACGACCTGAATGGATTGCGTCAGGTCCCAGCCGTTCGCCGGACCGGCGCGCAGCATCTTGAGCACGATCAAGTCGAGGGTTCCCTGCAACAGATCCGTTTTCCGCTCGGCCATCGGCTCCTCTAGATCGGCAATAGGAGCCAGTCTACGGGCGGTCCTCTAGATTGTCAATAGGAACACAGGCGACTAGAGGAGCGGAGGATACGCGCCTTCGAGGCTGAGCAAATGCGCCTTGGCCGGCAGCCCGCCGCCGAAACCTGTCAGCTTCCCCGTCGAGCCGATCACGCGGTGACAGGGCACGATGATCGAGATCGGATTTCGTCCGTTGGCCGCGCCGACGGCACGAACAGCATCCGCATGTCCGATCTGCGTTGCGATCTGCCCGTAGGAGCGAGTTTCGCCGAAGGGAATGGTGAGCAGCGCGTTCCAGACTTTGCGCTGAAATTCCGTCCCGACCAAATCCAATGGCACGTCGAAGCGCGTGCGCGCGCCGGAGAAGTATTCCTCGAGCTGCCGCGCCGTATCGACGAGCACGGGATGGTCTGGCTGCGTGTTCACCAGATCCAGCGGAATCCCGTGCGGTCGGTCGTTGTCCCACAGAATCGCCGTCAGCGCGTCGCCAGCCGCGACAAGCGTAAGCTTGCCGACTGGCGAGTCGACGACTGTCGCGAAATACTCTTTGGTTGTGCTCAGAGCGGCGTGCTTCATACCAGGTCGCGAAAGGTCGGGATGCGGGCCGTTGGCAGTGGACGACCTGAAAGGTAAGGGCCGGCACCACTTGACGCCCACGACCGGTGAATTAGTGTACTAGCTAACTAGCCCACTATACGACGGCATGCCTCTCATCGCGATCGACGTCTCAGACCCACGCCCCATCTACGTCCAGATCGTGGACGAGGTGCGGCGTGCCGTCGTCGTCGGAACGCTCAAACCGGACGAGCCGATACCATCGGTTCGCCAGTTGGCCGGCGAGCTAGGGGTGAATCCCAACACGGTCAAGCA
The DNA here is from genome assembly GCF_055379415.1 of Leucogemmata humicola. Lineage (NCBI taxonomy): Bacteria > Pseudomonadati > Gemmatimonadota > Gemmatimonadia > Gemmatimonadales > Gemmatimonadaceae > Leucogemmata > Leucogemmata humicola. The sequence goes on along the minus strand of NZ_AP040875.1, from coordinate 2,304,352 downwards.
AGCTTATCAGGAGCTCGAACGACTCGGCGTTACGTACGTCGAGCGCGGCAACGGAACGTACGTCGCCGGTGGCCGCGCCCTGCGTGAGGACCGAGCGTCGCTCGCAGCCGGCGTCGCTGAGCGAGCATTGCGCGACGCAACGAGAAATGGCCTGACCGCAGATGAATTGATCGACGCACTCGAGCGCACCGCGAAACGAAACGCACGTGGGAGAAAGTCATGAGCTTACTGCCGACGTTCATCGATGGTCCGACGGCAATTCGTGCGACCGGAATCTGCAAGCGCTACCGCAAGCGCGTGGCGCTCGACGGCCTCGACCTCGCCGTGCCAGACGGCTCCATCTACCTACTCGCCGGCCCGAATGGCGCGGGAAAGAGCACTGCGATTCGCCACATCCTGCATCTCGAGGAGCCCGACGCGGGCGCGATCATGGTGCTGGGGCATGATGTTCGACGTGACGCTGTCCGAGCACGCGCCGAGATTGGATACCTCTCGGATGGCGATATCACCCCGTACGGCTGGCTCAGAGTCGGCGCATTGATTGCGCACCACGCACAATACTTCCCGACGTGGGATGCACAGTACGCCGCGCAGTTGATACACGAACTGCAAATCGACCTCACACCACGCGTGCGCACCCTGTCGCGCGGACAGGCTCGACGCATCGCGTTCGTGTTGGCACTCGCTCACCGTCCTGCGTTACTCCTGCTCGACGAGCCGACGGACGGACTCGACCCGGTCGTACGAGAGCGCGCACTTCATCTGCTCGCCGAGCACGCGGCAGAATCGCCAACGACAATGTTGATCTCGACGCATCTCGTGCACGAGGTCGAGCGTCTCGCCGATTGCGTCGGGATCATCAAAGCCGGACGCCTGATTGGACAGATGCCGCGTGACCATCTGCGCAGAACGCTCAACAGGTATCGCTTCGACGCGCCAGACTCGTGGCAGATTCCTGAGCACACCTCGGTCGCGGTCGTAGATCGAGCGGGATCGGGAACCGAGAAGGAATGGACGATTTGGGGCGAACCTGAATCCATCCGACAGATGCTCGATACACCCGGCGTCGATCTTCGATCAGTTGCACCGCTCACGCTCGCCGACGCCGTGGTTGCACTCCTGTCCACCGAGGTGGCCGCATGACATCAATCGCACTCGGCACGCCGCCCCGTACAACTCCGTCGTGGCTACGGCTGGTTGCCATTCAGTTCAAGCTGATTGCGCGCAGCGGGCGTTGGGTTGAGCTCATTGGTGGCACCGCCGCGCTATACGTGCTCGCGCTCTTCGGTCCAGCGTGGGGGGACGGCGGCGGGAGTGGGAGATCGTGGGCACAGTGGGCTCTCTACTGCCTGCTGCTCGTCGCCATCTGGCCTTCCCTGCTCTGGCGCGGCGAGGCGCTTGGACGACGATACTATCACTGGTCACTACCGGTGGCGCGCGGCACCCACGATCTCGCGCGCATCGCGGCGGGCGGACTCTGGCTGATGGTTGTCGTCGGAATGCTGCTCGTCGGCGACTACGTCTCCGTTTGGCCGCTCGGCATGATGGCCCATGCAGAATCGTTCGCCGACGTCGCCGCATACGCTGTTGGACTCCTGACGCTCTACTGCGTCGCCTCCGTCGTCACGCTCGTCTCCGCACATCCCGCCCGCTGGTTCTTCGGCTGCCTCACTGTATACGCGCTCGTGTGGGCGCCGATGTCGGTCGCTTCCGCACCGAAGTGGCTGTTCCGAGCATGGGGTGCGCCGATCGTCGGGCGCTACGGTTTGTTCTGGGCAACGCTCGGCGCCGGATCGAGCGGTGACAAGCACGAGGACGCGACCGCCAATTCGATCACCACCTGGGGTGGCGACACCTACGTCGTGACCGTCACGACCAGCGACTCGGCGTCGAAGACGCCGGCGACGGTCGAGCAACTCGAGTTCCCGGCACCTCACTGGAGGTGGGCGGCGTCCGTCGTATGGCTCGTCGGATCGATCGGGGCGATGCTATTTATCTCGGCGCGTCGGCGGGAGCGATGACTTCCTCGAACCAATCGAAGCGATACGCCATCGCCGGCCCTTTCTCTCCCTCGTAGGCAAGTTGCCCGACGAGTAGCGCGAACGGCTCCGTGTATCGGGCAATGCGCAGCGGACCAACGTCCAGCGGCTCGAAACCGGCATCGCTGATGAGACGAACGGCCGCGACTTTCGCGTCCGCATTGTCACCACAATACACCGCGCTGGGCCGCAACTCGGCGCTAGCGCGTTCGAAGACACTGAACAGCACCTCGCTGGGAAGTGTGTTGAACGCCGAGACGACGTGCGCGTTAGGAACCTTCTTCGCCAGTTCCTCCGCGCCCGAAGAGGTTCGACCGATGATCAGCTCTGTGTTCGCATCGTTCATCGGGAGCGAACAGCTCACGATGACCTTTCCGGTCAGGTCGCCCGCCTGCGTCAGCACGTCGTCGATGCGCGACCAGTGCACAGCGAGCAGTATGACGTCTGCGTCTTGCGCAGCCTCGGCCACAGTGCCCGCACGAGCAGCACCACCCGCCTCGCGCGCCAGGCGCTCGAGCTTCTCCCTATCGCGCGCATAGCTGAACACGACATCGCGGCCAGTCCGGGCGAAGATTGTTCCGAGTTTGCCACCCATCAGCCCTGACCCAATGATTCCGACTTTCACAGTAGTTCTCCGTTGTTGCTTTGGAGGATCGCGATCCAGCCTCGCGGCATCAGCGATCCACCGTCGCCATCTGCTTCGCACTGTATCGCGGGCCAGCCACCTTCTCGGGCGACAGCGTCGCGTCGAGTGTCACCACCTCATCGGCAGTGAGCGATAGGTCCGCTGCGCCGACATTCTCCTCGAGATAGCGTCGGCGCTTCGTGCCTGGGATCGGCACGATGTCCGGGCCTTTGTGCAGCAGCCACGCCAGCGCAATCTGTCCGGGCGCCGCATGCTTTCGCTCGGCGATTTCGCGCACAGCGGACGCGGCTCGCATGTTGGCGTCGAAGTTTTCGCCCTGATACCGTGGATCGTTGCGACGGAAGTCGCCCTCCGGATATTCCTCGGCGCGCATCACTTCGCCTGTCAGAAATCCGCGGCCGAGCGGCGCAAACGGGACGAGGCCAATCCCGAGCTCACGGAGCAGCGGGATGATGTGCGGCTCGAGGTTTCGCTCCCACAGAGAATACTCACTCTGCAGCGCCGAGATCGGATGCACGGCGTGCGCGCGACGAATCGTCTTTTCGCCCGCCTCGGAGAGACCGAGAAAACGCACCTTCCCTTCGCTCACGAGATCGGCCATCGCACCAACGACGTCCTCGATCGGGACGGTGGGATCGACGCGGTGCTGATAGAGCAAATCGATATGATCAGTCTGCAGTCGGCGCAGCGAACCTTCGACCGCTTCGCGTACGTGCGACGGTCGGCTGTCCAGGCCAGCGATGCCCTTCTCGTCGAACTTGAAGCCGAATTTGGTGGCGATGATGACGCTGTCGCGCGCAGCCTTGAGCTGCTTCAGCGCTCGACCGAACAGCTCTTCATTCGCATACGGACCGTATGCTTCGGCCGTGTCGAAGAACGTCACTCCGAGTTCGAGTGCGCGTTGGATCGTGGCGATCGACTCGCCTTCGTCACGCTGCTCCGGGGTGCCATACGAGTGGCTCATTCCCATCAGTCCGAGACCGAGCGACGAAACAGTAAGGCCCTGCGTTCCAAGCTTTCGTGTGGTCAACATAGTTGGTCCGTGTGTTGGATTGCCGTGACGCGTACTGTTCGTCGCTAACCTTTTCCATCCAATCGACCGCCTTGCCGTCGAGCGCTTCCTGAACGGCGATATGCGTCATCGCTGTTGCCGGCGACGCGCCATGCCAGTGTCTTTCACCGGGCGCGAACCAGATCACGTCTCCCGGGCGAATCTCCTCGATCGCACCACCTTCGCGCTGAGCGAGGCCGGAGCCCGACGTGACAATGAGCGTTTGCCCGGCCCTTCGTCGATGGCTGTGAGCCGGCACGCTTGATGTCCATGATCGTTGTCGCTCGTTAGAGAACTGGAACGCTGAGTACTCTTCGCACCGTGTGAATTTCGCTCTTCGACTGTCGCTCATGTAATGAAGCCCCCTTTGGTCGGCCGATCTACTTGACGAAGGCTCAGGAGCCGTTAAGTGTTACTCCACAGTGCCGTCCGCCGGGCGCTGGGGGACGTCCAGGCTGCAGCAGCAGCGCAACCGTCGGCGAACTCAGCTGGTCTCACCTCGAGGAACGCCGATGATCGAAGGTGCGCATGCCGCGCTTGCTGGCTGGGAAAGCTTCTATGTGATCGTAGGATCATCGGGCGCTGCACTCATCGGGCTGCAGTTCGTCGTGATCGCGCTGATCAAGGACACGCGAGCCGCGACGAACACGGGAACGATCAGCGCGTTCGGAACGCCGACGGTCGCGCACCTCTCAGGCGCGTTGCTCGTTTCGGCGATCATGAGTTCCCCGTGGCCATCGCTCTTCGCGGTCGCGGTAGCGATAGGAGTTTCTGGAATCGGCGGAGCCCTGTACACCGCGAGCGTGATCTACCGAGCGCGGCGTCAAACCGACTACGCTCCCGTCTGGGAGGATTGGCTGTGGCATTCCATCCTGCCATTCAGCGCCTACGCCGTATTGGCAATCGCCGCGCTGCTGCTACTGGCCGATACGCAGCACGCGCTGTTCGGAGTCGCCGCCGCGGCGTTGGGTCTCTTGTTCATCGCAATTCATAACGCGTGGGATACCGTGGTGTATCTCGTCGCCGGCCAAAAGGCGGAGGCACCCGCGGCTGAGGCCCCGAAGCCAGTGCAGACGAAGGCGAAGAGAAAACCCAATGCCCGAGCGGGTCGATAGGGTCGATCGTCAACCGTTCTTCCTGACGACCCACGTCCCCATGGAACGCTGATCGTGCACGACGGTACTCTTCATCGGATCGATGAGCGAGCCGCCAAGTTCACTGGTGACGGCGATCAACCGTTCGTGGTCGACGACATATCGTGTTTGGCCATCCGGAATGACGTACCGGCCTCCGCCCAGTGGCTTCAGCTTCGGCTGACACACCGTCGTGGCGAGTCGCGCGAACAACACTCCTCCCGGCGCTAACACGCGCCACATTTCGCGGACCATGGCCAGCCAGTGAGCATCGTCGCGAGCAAAATGGAGAACTGCGCTCGAGATCACCGCGTTCATCGACGCGTCGGCGAACGAAAGTGCGTCGACATGCTCGACGCGGAAATTCTCGGCGGCGATTTTGGGCGCAATTGCGGCGGCTACCGCTCGCACATGAGCGACCGCCTGCGGACTCTCGTCGACCGCGTACACATCGAAGCCGGCGCGCAGGAGGAAAATGAGGTTGCGCCCCCCGCCACATCCGGCATCGAGAACCTTCATGCCCTCGACGATCCGACCACGTAGCAACTGATCGAACAGGTAGACGTCGATCTCTCCAAATTGGTCTTGCAGCCTTTCCGCTATGGATCCGCTCACTTCGACTCCACTGGGCGAGGGCGGACAATCATACGCAGCAGAAGAAGGCGGCGAAAGCTGGCCTACTCGTGTTAGATATTCGATGTACCGCACTGGGCATATCGTCCTGACTCTTCGCACCGGCCATGCTTCTTCTCCTGCTTTCGTACTTCGGCGGCGTCCTCACGATCCTCAGCCCGTGCATTCTCCCAGTGCTGCCGTTCGTGTTCGCGCGCGCCGAACAGCCGTTCGTGAAGAGTCACCTTCCGATGCTCGTCGGGATGGCGACAACATTCGCCGCAGTCGCAACGCTCGCCGCACTCGGTGGCGGATGGGCCGTGCACGCCAATCAGTACGGACGCATCACGGCGATGGTACTGCTGACGATCTTCGGCATCACGTTGCTCTTCCCGTCGATCGCCGAGCGACTCACGCGACCGTTGGTTGGATTCGGCAATCGCCTTTCGCAAACATCGGATCGAGAGCGTGGGTCGGGTGCCGTGGTCGCTTCGTCTTTCCTTCTGGGGATCGCGGTCGGAATGCTCTGGGCGCCGTGCGCCGGACCAATCCTCGGCCTCGTCCTTACCGGCGCGGCAATTCAGGGGGCGAGTGCCAACACCACGTTCCTCCTGCTCGCCTACGCGCTCGGCGCAACGACGTCCCTTGCCGTCGCGCTGCTCGCCGGTGGACGCGTCTTCGCCGCGATGAAGCGTTCGCTCGGCGCCGGCGAATGGATCCGCCGCGGTCTCGGCGTCGCCGTGCTTCTCGGTGTAGTCGCTATTGCGACGGGACTCGATACCGGACTCCTCACGAAGCTGTCGCTCGGCGGCACGACGGGGTTCGAGGAAGCGCTGCTGCGCCGTGCGCGCCCTGCAGACACCACGAAAACGTACTCAGTCGCCGGAAGCACGATTCCCGTCGAAGGGCAGATGCCGTCGCTTGCCGGCGCGAATGCGTGGATCAACTCGCCGCCGCTCACCACCGAAGGCTTACGCGGCAAGGTGGTTGTCGTCGACTTCTGGACGTACTCGTGCATCAACTGCCTGCGCGCCCTGCCCTACGTGCAGGCGTGGTACGACAAGTACAAGGACCACGGGCTCGTGGTCATCGGCGTCCACTCGCCCGAGTTTGCATTCGAGAAGAGCGTGGACAACGTGCGCCGCGCCGTCCAAGACCTCGGCATCACGTATCCAGTCGCGGTCGACAGCACGCTCGCGGTATGGCGTGCGTTCAACAATCAATTCTGGCCTGCGCACTTCTTTATCGATGCCCAGGGTCGCATTCGCCACCATCACTTCGGCGAAGGCAAGTACGATACGGCGGAGAGAATCATTCAGAGTCTGCTCATGGAGGCCGGCAATCGCGATGTCCCAGGCGGATTGGTCACTCCGAATGCGCGCGGCGCCATGGCGGCCTCGAATCGACGGGACGTCCAGTCGCCCGAGACGTATGTGGGATATGCGCGCGGCGACCGATTTGCGTCGGGCCCGTTTGTGAAGGACGCGTCTCACGTCTATACGCTGCCCACCAGCTTGCAGCTGAATCAGTGGGGGTTGAGCGGCGACTGGTCAATCGGCCGCGAAGACGCCGCGCTGAACGCCGCGCCGGGTCGCATCGCGTTCCGATTCCACGCGCGCGACGTACACCTCGTTCTCGGACCGATCGCGGGCCAACCGCAGGTACGCTTTCGCGTAACGATCGACGGCGTTGCGCCGGGGAACGCTCACGGCGCGGACACGAATGATCGCGGCGAAGGCGTTGTGACAGAGCAACGGCTCTATCAACTCATTCGCCAATCGGGCGATCTATCCGATCACACGTTCGAGATCGAGTTTCTCGATCCCGGCGTTCGAGCGTTCGCCTTCACCTTCGGCTGAGTCATGAGATGAGCTGTTGGCCGCCGTCGATATCGTACGTTGCGCCGGTGAGTGCAGTGTTGCTCATGATGTGAACGGCCAGCGCAGCGACATCGGCCGGCCCAACAACGCGTCGAATGGGGAGCTTCGTCCGGAGTTCCTCGCGTCGCTTATCGAGATTGTCGCCCAGCAGTGACGCCGAAAGCGACGTTTCCACGAAGCCGGCGGCGATCAGGTTGACCCGGATCGGTGCGAGGTCGAGCGCCAGATTGGCAATGAGAGCCGGCAGCGCGACAGTGACCGTCGAGGCAATCGCGAGTCCGGGCCGCGGATGACGTGCGCCGGTGCCGCCCATAAAAATCAGGGAGCCAGGCGGCATGACCTTGTCCGCGGCACCGCGTGCGACTTCGAGTGCAAGCATCAAATGCTCGGTGAGCCCCCGACGTACGTCATCGAGCGGCATCTCGAGTGGAGAGTCGTACTTGGGCGCTCCGGCGGTCACCATTACATGGTCGACCGGTGATGAGAGATCCTCAAAGAACGATTCCACCGCTGCCGGGTCGTTCGCATCGAACACCGCGGTGTCACGCGCACCGAGCTCGCGGGCTGCGTACGCGAGCCGCTCAGCATTGCGCCCAGTGAGAATGACGCTGGCTCCCTCGGCGCGGGCTCGTCGGGCCGTTTCGAGCCCGATGCCCGCGCTACCGCCAATGACGACGACCGTCTGGCCGAGCAGTTCTGGTGTGCGCTCGGTGAAGGCGCCGGTGCCAGGAGCCGGCACTATGTGCGCAGTGATCTGAAACCAGCGCGCACTTCCTGTGAGAACAACTCCGGTTGTTCCCAGGCCGCAAAGTGACCGCCTTTGTCGACTCTGTTGTAGTGAATGAGTTTCGGGTAGGCTTGCTGTGCCCAACTGCGCGGAGCTTGATACAGCTCGCCCGGAAAAACGGTCACGGCCACCGGAATTTTGACGCCCTTCGGAGCAAAAAAGCCGAGCTTGTTTTCCCAATAGAAGCGCGACGCGGACGTTGCCGTGTTTGTGACCCAGTAGAGCGTGATGTTGTCGAGTACATCATCTCGAGTGAGTGCGCCCGCTGGATGCCCGTTGACCGTGCGCCCGAACACCGCGGACGTGAACGACGCCGCAGGCTGGGCGTAACCGTCGCCGTGGTCGAGCAACCAAGCCGCAAGGCCTACGGGCGAGTCGACGATTCCATAAAGCGTCTGCGGACGCGTCGCCATTTCGAGCGCGTACGCGACGCCCGTCGCATAGAAGTTCTTTAATTGCTCATAGGCAACCTTCTCGTCTGCCGAAAGGCCAGACGGCGCCGGGTCACCACACTGGAGTGCCTTCGCGATTTCTGTCGGAACCGCCCCCGGCATGCTGTTGTGAACACCAAGCAATCCCGGAGGCGCCTGTGCTGCCATCAGGTCCGTCACCATCGAGCCCCAGTCGCCACCCTGCGCCACGTATTTCGTGTAGCCAAGACGGTTCATCAATACGGCCCAGCTTCGTGCGACGCGCGCAGGATTCCAGCCGACTGCCGTTGGTCTGGCGGAGAATCCGTGGCCAGGCAGCGATGGAATCACCAGATGGAACGCGTCGGACGCACTCGCGCCGTGTGCCGTGGGATTCGTGAGCGGATCGATGATCTTCATCTGCTCGATGATCGATCCCGGCCATCCGTGTGTCACGATGAGCGGCAGCGCCTTCTCATGCTTCGACCGCACGTGAATGAAGTGGATGTCGAGCCCGTCGATCTCGGTGATGAACTGCGGTAGCGCGTTCAGCCGAGCCTCGACCTTTCGCCAGTCGTAGTTCGTTCCCCAGTGCCGCGCGAGTCCCTGCATCATTTCGAGACGTACACCCTGCGTATCATCCGCGACCAATTCGCGATCAGGCCATCTCGTCGCGTTGATGCGCCGGCGCATTTCAGCGAGGTCGGCGTCAGGAATGTTCACGTGAAATGGACGAACCTCAGCGCTTTCACTGCTCGTCTCTACTTCAGTCATGACGTCAGTCATACCATTCGCGCTCCTGAGGATACCGAGAAGGCCCTGCGGACCTGCAGCGACGGTTGCCATTGCAACGCCGCAAAAACGACGGCGATCGAGATCGGGCGTTTTAGACATCCAGCGGCTCCCAGGCTGCAGTACAGCATTTGGGCGATGGCGCCACGCGATTCACTGATCCAGTGGAGTCAATCTTTCAAGCGCGCGATACGCGCCGCATTGGACGATGGTACCCATCGAATCCGCACCGGAAGGAACGAAAAATGGCCTGCCGAAGTCGGCAGGCCATTTGTGCATCGGTCCGTTCAGAATCGTTTATGACTTCGCTTTCTTTGCTTTCGCCTTTCCAGAACTGTTAAGAGCCGCAGCCTGGCGAACGAGTGCCTTGAAGGCGGACTCGTCGACTTCCTCTCCTTCCGGGATGTCGATCGCACGACGCACGTTACCATCGAGACTCGAGTTGAAGAGATGGGCCGGATCCTTCAGCGACGCGCCCTTGGCGAAGGTGAGCTTCACAACCTTCTTGTAAGACTCGCCAGTGCAGATGATGCCGTCGTGCGACCAAACCGGCGTGCCGGGTTTCGTCGCCTTGACCCACTTCCACTCCTCGACGACATCAGGGACTGCTTGCTTGATGAGCTCGCGCATCCGCGCGAGCGTTTCGCCGCGCCAGTCCCCGAGGTCGGCAATTCTCTTCGAGATTTGCGCCGATGCCGATTGATCTTCACTCGCGATCGACTTTTTCATGTCAGCCCTGCCAGCGCTCGAGCGCGACGATCTGAATTCGATTGCCGCACGTGTCGTTGAGCATCGCGATCGTCGAGCCGGTCACCTTGGTCGGCGGCATCGTGAATTCTGCGCCGAGCGGTTTCATGCGGTCGTACTCGCGCTGCACGTCGTCCACGTAGAAAAGAGCGGCCGGCTGATTCTGCTCGAACATGGCCTGCTGATACGCCTGAGCCGCCGGATTGGTATTTGCCGCCAGTTGCAACTGAGCGCCGTCCGGCTCCTCGGGTGAACCAACCGTCAACCACCTGAAGGGTCCGTTAGTGAAGTCCGCCTTCTTCACGAAGCCGAGAACCTCCGTGTAGAAGCGCAGCGCCTTTTCCTGGTCGTTCACATAGATGTTGGTGAGTTTGATCTTCAAGGCGATCTCTCCTATCACGTGGTAGTTGGTGGATTCGCAGCCTCAACGCCGAACTGCTTGGAATACTCGGCGTTCAGCCGTTGCCATTCGAACTTCATCGCATCACCGCCGACGATGCGGCCAATGGGGTGACCGTCCAGGAATCGGTCGAGTACGTCGAAGCAGATGTGCCATCCAGCGGCGCCCATCGCCACGAACTTGCGACCGATGTTGTGCCACAGCGTGAGACGCGTTCCGTTGCCCAGCGGCTCGAGCTCCCACCGCATGTCATTCTCGCCCCAGCTGTACTCGAGCACCTTCGGCGCGTCGGCGCGTTTGACGCGCATTTCCGAGACCTGTGGCGTGCGCGGCCCGATCGTCGACAGCTTCACAGGTCCGGTGGTGTCGAGTCTCCGATCGGCGTCGAATGGCGCCCACTGGCGAAGCTGTTCCGGTTCGGTGAGCGCCTGCCAGACTTTCAATGGCGGGTGACGAAGTTCTCGCACGAGAACGAGCGTCCACCTGTCTCCATCTTTGTGTACGGTAGCGCCGGTTGCTGCGCCCGGCGCATACGCTTCGCGGCTGATCATCGCTTTTTTCGTTTCCGTGGAGGTGCTTTTTCCATTCGATCGAGATGGCGTTCGAGCGCGTCGACGTGCGCAGACCAGAAGCGCCGGAACGGAGCGAGCCACTCCTCGACTTCCATGAGCGGCTCAGGTCTGATACGGTAGACGCGGCGCTGTGCGTCGACTCGTGCCTCGACAAAGCCAGCCTCGCGGAGCACTCGGAGATGCTTGGAGACCGACGGCTGCGGCATCCGCAGCGTGTCTTCGATCTCGCTGACGGACCGCTCCGACGAGGCAAGCAGACTCAGGATGGCGCGACGATTCGGTTCCGAGATAATACCAAAGGTAGATTCCACGCTACGTATATACTCGTGCGCGTATATACCTGTCAAGCCATGCACCGTTTCCCCCCCCAAATGGGTGAGCCCGGCAGCGAACAGGGCGGTTGGAACCAGAGCGTGGTTCAATCCGTAGGGATTGGTGTATGGCCGCCGCAGCGTGGTGGCGCGCGAACGTGACGCCGCAACGCGGATCGGCCTGCCCAACGACTGTGGGAGGTTCAATGCGTATTCTCTGGACGCTCTTCAAAGTGATTCTTGGCCTCGCGATCGCGATCCCGCTCGGAATCGTGGCGTTCGCACTGATGGCGGGCGTCGTCGGGACACTCGTAGGCCTGGCCATCGTCGCGCTCAAACTTGCCTGCGTCGCGTTCGTCGGATACGGTCTGTTGCGCGTAGCGCGCTCTGTATTCGCACCTGCCGCAAAGGCCTCTCCGACGCCGCTGCGTGAGCTTCCCGCCGCCGATCCCTACTATGAGGCAGCGATGCGCGACCTCGACGCCGAGATGGGCGGGCGGTCGCGGTAGCGAATCGATTCGTCGAGCGTCGCCGAAGCACAGAAGCCCGGTTCTCCCGCGAGGGGGATCCGGGCTTCTTCGCGCGTCGCTCGTATCATTCTTGACCCGATCGCGGCCCTGCGACGCGAACGGCGTCGTGACACGCCAACAGCGAGCAGACAATGAGCAAAACCCGTCGCAGGTTGCCCCGGAGTCCGGTCGCCCACCCGGCGAGTAAGCCGCGTGCTGCCGATGGATCGGGGCGGGCGCGTCCGACCCAAATCGCCGACGTAACCGAACCAGCGACCGGCATCGTAATGCACGCCGAGTACGCCAAGGTGATTGGGCGATTCGCGTACATCTGGGGTTGGCCGATGGTCAACATGCTGAACCGCAGCGCGTCCATCACTACGGCGCCCGAACCTGGCCTTCTCAACGGCGCCGTACCGGTCGCGCCTCGCGGCGAGATCGCAATGCTCTCCGGTTATGCCGATCCCGGTCAGAACTTCGTCACGTGCCCGAATCAGGATGTGGTGTACGGCCTTGGATACTTCTCGTTGGACGATGAGCCCGTCGTCGCACAGGTTCCCGACTTCGGTGATCGCTTCTGGATGTACGCCCTCTACGACGCACGCACGGATCAATTCGGCGAGCTCGGCAAGGCCTACAAAACAAAGCCGGGTTTCTACCTGCTCGTGGGTCCGAACTGGAAAGGAGAAAGGCCGGACGGCATCGAAGTGGTGATTAGAAGTTCTACATCGTTGGCGAATGCCATTCCGCGGGTGTTCATGAACGACACACCTGAGGATCATCGGGCCATTCAAGCCGCGATTGACCAGATCGTGTTCTACCCGCTCGAGCGCTTCGACGGAACGATGAAGACGAAGGACTGGGCGCACGCCCCCACGATTCCCGGCCCCGCCGGCGGCGCGAGCGAGACCAAGTGGGTCGTGCCCGAGAAATTCTTCGAGCAGCTTGGCACCGTCCTCGATACAGTTCCGCCACTCGCTGGCGAACAAACACTTTACGGGCAATTTCGAGCAATGCTTGACGCCGCGGCAAAGGACTCGGCGATCGCGAGCGCGCTCCTCGAAGCGGCACTCGAGACTGAGCATGACGTCATCGCCCCGTTCTTCGAGTGGAAGCACAACGGGCGACCGGCCGGAAACGGTTGGAACCGCTCGACCAACAATGCGCGTTTCGGCTACGACTACTTCAATCGCACCGGAACGGCGAAGTCGAACATGTTCGAGAATAGACCCACGGAAACGCAGTATTTCTACACGGACGAGGACTCCGACGGCGAGCGACTCGACGGCCGTGGCGCATACACGGTAACGTTTCCACCGGACGCGGAGCCGCCCGTCAGCGGCTTCTGGTCGATGACGCTATACGACGGCGAACATTTCTTCCACCCGAATGATGTGAAGCGCTATTCGCTCGGCACCAAGAACGCCGGGCTCGAGAAGAATGCGGACGGCTCGCTCACGATTTACGCCGGCCAGGCGTCGCCGGGCTCGGACAAGGAATCCAATTGGCTGCCTGCGCCGGCCGCGCATTTCTCGCTCTACATTCGCGCGTACTGGGGCAAACAGCCCATTCTCGATGAGTCGTGGCAGCCGCCAGTCATTCGGAGACTCAAATAGAGCGTGACCGACCTGTTACGACCGAAGCGTGCGTGACTTCGGAAGACCAAGCGTCCGTCGCGCCCAGAACCCAATCGTCGCGCAGCCACGCCCCCAGCGCGCGAGGTCGGGCGGAACCGTCCAGGAGAGTATTTAGTGTTTTGTGTATTGTCGAGCAAGCTGCGAGCTGCCGTTCTCAACTTCTCATAATCGTCTGTGCCGGATCACCGCGCGTTGCCCGCCACGCCGGTACGAACGTCGCCAGAAATCCCGTGACACACAGCACCGCCGCTGCTGCTGCGAGCGCCGCCGGATCGCTGAGACTCACACCGACAACCGCCGTGCGCAGCAGTCTCATCGCCGCCAACGCGAGCGCCACGCCCACGCCGACGCCCAATAAGACGGGCCGCGCTCCTTGGAGCGTGACCAGCCGCAACACGTCCGCACGCGACGCACCCAGCGCCATGCGCAGACTGATCTCGGCCGCCCGCTGCGTGACGAAGTAGCCTACCAAGCCATAGATACCGACGACCGCGAGCAGGAGTCCCGCCACGCCGAGGAGGCTCAACATCACTGTGTTGAAGCGCGCCTCCGCGGTGGAACCACGGACCAACTCGCGCATCGGACGGACACGGTAGACCGGGATCATGGGGTCCACGCTCCGGACGGCCGCGCGGATCGCCGCCGTCACGCTCGCGGTTCGCGCCTCGTCCTCGCCATCAACCCGCGCCACGACCGTCACGGTTCGACGCGTCCAATCCCACCCGTCGGTCGGCATCTGGTCGAGCGGAATGTAGAACTCCGGCTGCACCTGAGCGGCTGGGCCGTCCGCATGCACATCGCCAGCGACGCCGATGACCGTCTTCCACCGAGGATCACCGGGGGCACCGTCGCAGCACAGGAACCGCTTGCCGATCGGATCCTCGTTTGGCCACGCGCGCTTGGCGAGCATCTCGCTCACGATCGTCACGCGCTGCGCCCCTTCGATATCCGACGAAGTGAAGTCGCGCCCGCGGAGGAGTGGAATGCGCATCGTCGCGAGGTACCCCGGCACAACGAAGCGCGATGCGGCCTGAATGGAGTGCTCCTTCCCCACCACCTGCCCTTCCGGGGCGATCCCGTTGGTAAAATCCCCACCGGCAAGCGGCGCCGGGGAACTGAGCGATGCCACCTTCACGCCGGGCAGATTCGTCAGTCGCTCGGCGACGGAGTGGAATGCCTGCAGCGCACTCGCGGGATCTTTGTACTTCAATTCTGGTAGCGTTACGCGCGCCGTCACTACGCCGGCCGGATCGAAGCCGGGCTTCACATATTGCAGATAGATGGCCGTACGCACGAGTAGCCCAGCGCCAGCAAGGAGTGTACATGCCAGCGCGACCTCCGCGATCACGAGCGCCTGCCGCACGCGATCTTTCACCCCGCCGGCGCCACGTCCCCCCGCGCGTAGTGTGGCCTGCACGTTCTGCTTCGACGCGCGGAGCGATGGCACGAGTCCGAACACCATAGAACTCGCGAGCGACATCGCTACCGCAAACCCCAACACCGCGACGTCGATGCGCGTCTCGCTGAAGCGCGGGATTCCCGCCGGCGCCAACGCAACCAGCACTCGGATTCCGCCGTACGCGAGTGCCAGGCCAACAAGCGCACTCGCCAGCCCGAGCACCATGCTCTCGGTGAGGAGTTGCCGCACGATGCGGGCGCGGCCGGCGCCCAGGGCCGCGCGCACCGCGAGTTCCGTCGCTCGCGCAGCACCACGTGCCAGGAGCAGGTTCGCCACGTTGCCGCAGGCGATGAGTAGCACAAATCCCACGGCGCCCAACGTCACGAATAACCGCTCGCGATAATCACCGACGATGGCCTCGGCGAACGGACGCACGCCGACGGTGCCGTTGAAGTTCACACTCGGATAGCGATCGTCGAGTTCCTTTTGTACGGCAGTGAGCTCTGCCTGTGCGCGCGACGCCTGCACGCGCGGTTTCAGTAATCCAATGACGATATTATGATGCTGGTCGTGCTGCGCCCTGCGCTCCGGAGTGAATGCCTGCGGCACCCACAGGTTTTCCCCCGAGGCCGTTGGGTCGAATGTCGGCGGCATCACACCGATGACGGTATGCGCGCGGCCGTTCAGTTCCACCGCGCGCCCCACCACGCTCGCGTCGCCGCCGAAACGCGAGCGCCACAACGCGTCGGAAAGCACCACGACAGCGTCGTTCCCCGGCTCGTCTTCTTCCGGGCGGAAGGTGCGCCCCAACGCCGGTTGGACACCGAACACGGCGAAGAAGTCCTTCGTCACCTTGCCGCCCGAAAGACGGTCGGTAGAGCTTCGGTCAGCGAGGGTGAATTCGGCGAACTGCTCGGCCGACAATGCGTCGAACCCCGTCTGGCGCGCGTACCAGTCGACGAAATTTCCGTCGGAAACAGAACCGTTGTTTCCCTGCCAGAGCTCAGAGACCATCACCACGCGCTCCGGATGCGCAAACGGAAACGGCCGCAATACGACGCTGCGCAGCGCGCTGAAGATCGCCGTCGTGGCGCCGATACCCAGCGCAAGCGTGAGCACCGCGATTGCAGTGAATGCCGGCGTGCGTGCGAGTTGTCTCATAGCGTATGCGAGATCCTGCCGCAGCTCGCCGAGCCATTCGCGTCTGTCTTGTTCACGGTCGCGCGCGTTGCCAAGCGTCGCGCACTCGGCGGAGACTGCTTGAAGATCGCCAAAGGCGCGTAACGCCTCGGCCCGCGCGGCTGCGGGGGTCAGTCCTTCTGCAATCAATTCGCGCGCGCGCATATCGATGTGGAATTCCAGCTCCTCGCTCACTTCGTCGCGCGCGGAGCGACGGAACAGTGACGCAATGCGTTTGACGTTGAGCCGATGATCGCGCGTCTCGTCAGGCATTGGCCGCTTTTTTCGCGAGCAAGATTGGGGATACCGTATCAACGAAGCGGCGGAATCCGTCAACCTCGGCGACGAGGTGTCGGCGGCCGGCTGGTGTCAGCCGGTAGAATCGCGCGCGCCGCTCCAACTCTGTCACGCCCCACTCGGCGACGATCCATCCATGCCGCTCCAAACGGTAGAGCGCTGGATAGAGCGATCCTTCTTCGACCTGGATTGCATCCTCGCTCGTGTCGCGCAGCCAGCGGCTGATCGCATAGCCGTGACGCGGCCCCGAACTCAGGGTCTTGAGGATGAGTGCGTCGAGAGTGCCGCGAAGTGTGTCGCGGTTGGGAGGCATCTGATACCTAGTCGTCTGAGTGTGATGATCATGAATACACAGACGGCTATGCTTCCGTCAAGCGCGGGAGTCGCTAGCGGAGTGCGTGAAGGTGTGCGGCACCTCCCCCATTGCCTCTCGCGCTAGACGCGTTGCCTCGGCCGACCCGTGGGAAGCGGACCGGGCTCTATCGGGCTGCGAGGCGCGGCGATTGGCCGCGGGGCCCTGGCCGCGATTGCGGTACTGATGACGAACATCATGCCCGCGAAGAGCAACGTATCGAAGATGAAATTGATGGCCGTAACGCGGCCCGCCGTGTCGGTCGCCAGGAAGAATTGCGGCACGTAGAGCCCAACCGTGAGCACCGTCATCAGCAATCCTGCTCGCGCTGCACCAGCGGCGGCGTACTTCTCGATACACATAGCAACCCCGAACGCGACGAGCAGGACACCCGTCGCGTATGCGAGCATTAGCGGAAATGGAACCCAGGACGCCGTGCGCGCAGTGCTCGGCACGCCCGGCGCAAAATCGGGGCGGATGAAATGCTCGACCCCGTAGAAGACCAGGACGCACGCCGTGCAGATCCTGATGATCGTCCCCATCATCTTCTCCGACTCCGGCCGGTCGCCGCGCGTCGCAGTGATGAAGAGCGCCAACGCGCCCAAGGCAAACGTGGTCTGGCGCGCCGCCAAGCTCCACGCCATCCGAACGGTGGGATGCGCGATCGCAGCCGGAAGATCCATCGTCGCCACGAACAGTCCGAACATCACAGCGAGGCAGACCGACGACCAGCGAATGTATCGCCTGGCGACGAAGCTGGACGCCGCCGCTAGATGAGCAACGCCCACGAAGTACGCGATGAACACGCGGGCCGGCATCCACTTCGGCACCAACTGCGCGAGACTCGTCGCCGCCGTGAAGTGCTCACCGGCAAACGCCGCGAGCGCGGCGGCGACGAAGGTCGGTCCGAGCACCACGAGTCCGAACGCTTCGCCCGACGTACCGGCATGAAGATCGCGCCGATAGGCGATCGTTCCGGCGGCGAGAAAGAAAAGCCCCAACAGCGTTGGCCAGAGTACGGCTGAACCGGTCATTGGCACCTCGCGAGAGCAGAATGGGTATCGCGAAGCGCCGATGAAATCAAACGATTTACCGGATCCGTACAGGCGTCACGGGTCGCAGGGACGACCCGTCGTTAGGGAACTCTCAGTCCTTCGATCCTCCCGCCGCCTTGCAGAAGAGTCAACTTGGTTGCTTTGCCACCGTCGAGTGTGAACGTGAATCGCAACGCCGGATCGAACGCAACGCCGAACGTATAGTTGCCGAGGTAGCGAATCTCGTTTGCGTCCTGTCCTTGCGCTTGCGCCATGAGGCGCGCGCCGTCGACAAAAAACTTGATTGGCAACGCCTGGCCACCGGGCAACTGCAACGTGTAGTTGCCGACGATCGCATCGCGGTCGGCCGTCGAAAGCGACGGCGCGGCGGCTTGGGTGGCTCCGGCCCCTCGTCCAACAGGGGCAACACCGTACGCCACGCGAAGAAGATTCTGCACCAGCGCCTGAGGCGATTCGCCATCAAAGTTCGTGAATACCACGATGCTCAGACTATCGTCGGGCACGTAGGTCGCTGCCGATGCGAACCCGGGAATGCCGCCGGTGTGCGAGACCGTCTTATGACCGTTGAACACTCCGGGGACGAGACCGAAACCGTAGTTGATCTTACGTCCGCTGTTGAGCGTATCGGCGGTCGACATGAGGGCGTACGACGCCGCCGACACCACCCGTCCGCCGTCGAGGGCGCGCTGCCACTTCGCAAAGTCGCCAACCGTGGAGCACAGTGCGCCAGCGGCGAATGGATGCGAGAGGTCCATGAACTGTGCGCGTGTGATGCCGTTTGGTCCTTTGCTATACCCTAACGCGAATGAGGCATCGGACGTTCTCGACGGGCAATACGACGTTTGCCGCAGACCGAGCGGCTTGAAGAACTGCGCGTCGAGATAGCTCGCGTATTTCTGGCCGGTCGCCTTTTCGATCACCATTCCGAGCAGCACGTACCCGGTGTTGTTGTACCGGTATGCGGTGCCAGGCGCGAAGTCGAACGTGTCCGCCGCAACGAACTTGATGATCGCGTCCGGTGACAGCACGTCGTTCCACGTCTTGGACCACTCTGGCGACGACGTGTAGCTGTGGATACCCGACGTGTGATTGAGCAGTTGGCGGATCGACACCTTCTTTCCACGAAGCGGAAGCTGTGGGACGTACTTCGAGAGGTCGTCGTCCAGCTTCACGCGCCCCTGTTCAACGAGCTTCATGATCGCGGCGGACGTGAACTGCTTCGTGTTCGATCCGATCTCGTAGATCGTCGCGGCGGTTGGCGCGCGCCACGCATCCACATTGGCAAGTCCGTGCGCGCCATACGCGAGCGTATCGTTCCCGCGAATCACCGCAAACGATGCGCTCGGCGCATGCGATTCGGCGAGATACGTAAAGACGAGTGAGTCGGCGCGCGAACGATAGGCGTCGCGGGTGATGGTCGAACGTTGCGCGGTGGCCGACGAAAGGCCGGCGAGCATCGCCAGGCCGGCGAGACGGGAGGAACGCAGCATGTGATTCTCCAGGGGGGTGACGAAACGTACGTCTGTTACCGCCCCACCGCGACCGCACCCACCCGCCTCGCGTACACCTCGATCCATGGGGCATAGCGACGCGACGAGCGAGCAGCGAGACGCATCAGCGCCTTCGTCCACGCCTCCTCGACTCGCGCCCAGGGCCGCGTCCATTCGTCGGCGGTCGGTACCAGGACGTCGCCCCGTACGCTTGCCACTTCGAATCCATTCTCATCGAACAATCGCCGCAGTGATAGGACGCCGAATCCCCATCGATACGGAAACGACAACAGATTGTTCTGCGCCAAGAGCGCGCGTGCCGCAGCCCTCTGCATCGCGTGCGCGCGGACCATCGATCGACGAAGCCGCGCGTAAAACGCGCCATGCGGTACGCGAACGACGAACAGACCGCGCGGACGCAGCAACTTCGATGCTGCATGCACCACGGCGCGAGGGTCCGCGAGCTGATCGAACGTGCTCCAGATCGCGACTGCGTCGAACGTGCGATCGATGTCGATGCTCGCGAGTTCACCCTCGTGGACAGCGAATCCCATCGCGCGTGCGAAACCGTTGACCGGCGCGTTGACGTCGACGCCCTCTGCCGCCAAACCCAGCTCACGAGCGGCGGTGAGAAATGCCCCCACGTAGCTGCCGACCTCGAGCACCGAGCCGCCTCTCCCCATTAGCCGGCGAAGTTCACGCGCCTGTGCGCGGACAGCCGGCAATTGCGTGTCGTGAAGCGACTGATAGGTGGCAGGCGTTGGTTCGGCGCGCGCGTAGATCTCGGTGAGCTCGTGCGTTCGTTCGACAGGATTGCGGTAGATCAGCCCGCAGCTCGTGCAACGGACGAGTCGAATCGGCGCGTGTTGCGAGAACGCCACTCGATCCGTGAGCCGATCAAGTGGCGTGCCAACGCGCAGCCGCCGCTCATGATATGCCCAGAGCGCCTCTACCTCCGCGCGCAGTTCCTCCTGATCGGCCACAACCTCGGAGTCTGCGTGGCCACACACGATGCAATGCGCGAATTCATATGATGGCCCGGGCACTACTGCTGGGGGTGCAGAGACGATGCCGCATCGGCACGACGGCTCCCCTCCCGCCCGC
Organism: Leucogemmata humicola; assembly: GCF_055379415.1. Classification (NCBI taxonomy): domain Bacteria; kingdom Pseudomonadati; phylum Gemmatimonadota; class Gemmatimonadia; order Gemmatimonadales; family Gemmatimonadaceae; genus Leucogemmata; species Leucogemmata humicola. The sequence goes on along the minus strand of NZ_AP040875.1, from coordinate 2,283,950 downwards.
CTGCTCTTCATCAACAGTCAATCGGCGCTCGTCATGTACCCGCTTGACGTCGGCACAGCTCACACGACACCTTCATTCCACTAAGTGGAGGGAGTATGGCGCACGACGCAAAAGACCTGCTGCACGGCACACTCGACTTGCTCGTTCTCCGCGCGCTGGCGACCGACCCAATGCACGGATTCGCCCTCAGCAAATGGATCGACCAACGCACTGGCGGCGACCTCGGCATCGTTGACTCGGCGCTCTACAAGGCCCTACACCGCCTCGAAGATTCCGGCGCCGTCGAGGCGGAGTGGGGCGTATCCGAGAACAATCGCCGAGCGAAGTACTACTCGCTCTCGACAAAAGGCCGGCAGATGCTGCGCGCCGAGATCGCGAACTGGAAACACTACGTCGCAACGGTAACCGGAATTCTCGAACCCGGCTGAGTTTCGCGGAGCAGGTTTACGTGAGCAGCCCGAGTTCGAAGGCTACGGCTTCACCATCTTCGGCGGACCGTCGGCAAACGTGTACGCGGCCGCCGGGCAATGCACCGCGGAGTTCGTCGCGCTGAACATGCCGTTCGGATTGGCTTTCCAGAGCCACACGTGCAGATCCCAATGGTGTAGATCGGCCGGCATGATCGGAGCGTGTCCTTCCATCGGACCCATTAGTTGGTGGCCGAGGATGGTTGGCGGCGTCTTTGCGACGGCCGTTGGAACGAACCACTCGGCACCCGTAAGGACGAGCTTATCGCCGACAGGTTCATACAACAGGACTTGAGGTTTGGTAGAGTCGAGCTTCGGCCCCACGAGCGCCATGTTGACGAAATGCACGCCCATGGCGCCCGGCTTGTATGCCATGGAACCGTGCTCTGAGCCACCCGCTGGGAAATCGACGCACCCGAGCGTTGACAGATATCCGTCCCGCACCGCCGCAATCGGATCCTTGTACTTATCGAGCGCCGCCTTCACGGCGTTCATTGCGGCTGTGTTGTCCGCAGCCTTGCCGGCCTGCTTTACTTGAGCGCCGAGCAGGCTCGGAGCGGCGGATGCGACGACGAGCGATGCGGCGAGTGCAGCGAGCGTCAACGATGAGCGTTTTTGCATCGAACGGCTCCGATGAGAGAGTCATAGAGCATCCGCATGACCGGCACGCGTGTCAAGACTCATTCGCCGACGCGCAGAGATCTTGATATTGGTTACTCGGAGTCGCCAAACCATCGCATTGCAGCCTGCGTAGCTTCGCCCCCGTTTGGGGCAGCGTCAGCGGCCCACGCAACAAAACCATCGGGGCGCACCAACACTGCGCTCAGGCCCAGTCGGTTCTTGGCATCTCGCGCGACGTAGGTGATTCGATCGCCCGAGCGGCTGGCGATCGACCGAAGCGGCGCGCCAGCGTTGAAGTCGAGCAAGAGACCTTTGCCATTTCGAAGGAGCTCACCGAGCTTCGTCCCGTCGATCAGTTCGAAGTCCGGCGCACTGCGCCCTACGAGCGGGTGGCCGCCGCCAAGATCATACCGGAGAGAGACACCCCACACGCGCTCGGCGAAGTATGTCGCGCCATCGCGTGTGTCGATGAGATCTCGAACGATGGCTTCGAGCGCACGCGAGCTCCGACTCGGCCGCATGAGCGCAACCTGCGCGCGCGACCAATCGAGGACCTGCGCGCCCACTGGATACCGTTCACTCCAATAGGTGTCGAGCAGACCTTCCGGCGCGTCGCCACGAAGCGTTGCCGCGAGCTTCCATCCGAGGTTCATCGCATCGCCGAGCCCGAGATTGAGTCCCTGACCGCCGAGCGGCGAATGGATATGCGCCGCGTCGCCGGCGAGAAGCACCCGCCCTTTTCGGTACGCGGTTGCCTGGTACGCGCGATCGGTCCAGGTCGTGGCGATGTGAAGTGACGTCAGAGTGACATCACTACCAGAGACACGGCGCAACACGCCTTGAACGTGATCGAGTGTGATTGCCTGCGCGCGATGAAACGCGCCCGCGTCGAACTCCACCATCGCGATCGTCCCGGGACGTGAATACGTGTACATGCCCGTCGGCGTGTAGTGACGGCCCAAGCGGAGCGCGTCCGGATCAACCATCTCGACTTCGACGGAATAGCCGGTGAACTCCGGATCGGTGCCGGCGAACTCAAAGCCAGCAGCTTTGCGAACGGTGCTGCGGCCACCGTCACAACCGACGAGCCAGCGTCCGCGAAAACTCTGACCATTCGCGCGAACGGTCACGTCGTCGTCCGACTGCTCGAACCCTTCGACACCGACGCCGCGCTTGATCTCAACTCCCATCGCGATAGCTCGAGCGGCCAAGGCTGATTCGAGATACTCCATCTCGATTGCCATGGTGGAAGTGGCCGGACTTGGCAGGCGGTATTGCCACCGCCCAGAGTCGATGTTGTCGAGGTAGAACTGAATGCCGGCGAAGTGGCCGCCCGGGCGACGCGCCTGTTGCATCCAATGCGGCGCGGCCACCGCAGGAGCGCTACTCGAATCGTCCTGTCTGCGGGGCGGCGGCGTGATATCGCTCAACAACCCGCGGCGGTATAGCGCTTCGATGGTGGGCACCGAAAGACCGCGCATGCCGAACGGCAGCCGCTTCAAGGGAGAGCGCGGATCCTCGGCTTGCTCCAACACCAACACGGTGAGGCCGGCAAGGCGCAGCTCAACGGCGAGAAACAAGCCGACCGGTCCGGCACCGGCAATCACGACATCGTAGATCAAGGGCAGATCCTCCAGCGACAAATCCTAGCTGGCTACAGCGAACACTGGCGCCGTTCACTTGAATCGTAGATTATAGATTATCAGCACGCCCACTGAAGATTCTGCCTCACCAAACAGACAATCCGGAGTGACCCATGATGATCACGCACCTTCGTGTTTTCGCGGTCGCCCTGTTCATTGCCCTGCCGGCTTCAGCGCAAACAACGCGCATCTCGCTTCAGAATGCCGGGCTCCCAACCGGAACGTCGGCGGCAGTGTGGGCAGGAAACACGCTCTACGTGAGCGGATGGCTCGACCCTGACCGGAAGGCACACACCGACACTCAGTCGCAGGCGGTGGGGCTGATCAAAGACATTCAAAAATTCCTCGAAACGCAAAAGCTGACGCTCGGCGACGTGGTGATGATGCACGTCTACCTGGGAACCGATCCGGCAAAGGACAACAAGATGGATTTTGCCGGAATGATGGGCGGCTATACCCAGTTCTTCGGCACCGAGGCGCAGCCGAACAAACCGGCGCGCACGACCGTGCAAGTCGTTCTGCCAGCCGCTTCGTCGGGCGCCCTGATAGAAATCGACTTGGTTGCAGTGCGTTCAGTTCAAACCGACACGGCCCTTGGCCGCAGCGCGCAACCGCGCTGAGTCAAATCCGATTCCGTCCTTGAACACGGTCACCACGTCGTAGATCGACGACGGCGTGGCGATCGGATCACCGCGCACGATCATGAGGTCCGCCGCCTTACCCACTGCGACCGATCCAACCTTCGCGTCGAGGCCGAGAATGCGCGCGCCGTTCAGCGTCATGATCTGCACGGCTTGCTCTGGCGTGAAGCCCGCTTCGACGAGCAGTTCGTAGTTACGGAGGTTGCCAACGCCGGGAAGAAATCCAGTGCCCCACGGGTCGGATCCGGCGCCAAGCAGTCCGCCGGCGGCGACGAAGTCGCGCTCCCAGCGCATCATGTTCTTCAACAGGCGATCGGGCACTACAAATCCACTCCGCGCAAGATCTGCGTGTGTGGCCTCGACCTCGGCGCGCGTATCAGGCGCGAGGAGTTCGAGCGCTCGCGGGTCGAGCTTCGCGCGCGTCGGCATGAACGTTTCATAAACACCCAAGGTCGAGACCACCGCCGTCTTGGCGGCGACAATGCGCTTGATGCTCGCCTGCACTGCGGGCGACGCGACGTCCACGTCGGCCTGTGCGCGCATGTTCTCCGGCGGACACCGGTCTGGCGCCTTGCCCGCGACGTATTCGCTGTTCGTTATGAACCCGTGCTGCAAAAGATCGATGCCGAGCGCCGACGCCTCGGCGAACGTGACCGAACACAGATGGCCGGTGACTTTGAGCCCACGCGCGTGAGCCGCCTTGATCGCGGCGCCTAGCACCTCGCGCGTCTCTGATCCGAGGAACTTGAACCACGTCGCGCCCTCGCCGGCCCAGTAGCCGATGACAGTCTGTACTTCCGCCGGCGACGTGACTCGCTTCGCCATGCCGTTGCGTGGCGGGCCTCCGTCGAGATATGGGCCCGCGATTAGAAAGTTCGGACCGGGAAGCACGCCCGCATCGACCGCACCTTTCATGTTGAGCTCATGATACGGAAGCTGGCTTCCCGCGGTCATCGCCGTGGTGACGCCATACGCGAGATACGCGAGCGGCCCGCTCGTGCTCATCTGGGTGAGACGTTGCACTCCGCCGAAGTACGTGTGTTCGTGAAGTCCGACTTGCCCTGGCATCACGGTGTGGCCTGTGAGATCGATAACCCGTGAGCCGGCCGGCGCCGGCGTCGTGCTCGATGGCCCGACGGCGTCGATGCGATTGCCACTGATGATGATTGTTTGATCGACACGTGCGGGCGCGCCGGTGCCATCGACGAGCCGAGCATGCGTGAGCGCAACGATCGGAGCGTCGATGCTCACAAAAGGCTGGACGCCGGGCGTCAGCGAACGCTGCGCGCTGGCGCGTACCGCCGTGACGATAAGGGCGGCGAAGATGAACTGCGTTCGAAGAGTAGACATATCGGCGAGTGGAGACCGGTTGACGGACACAGACTCCGGTATAGAACGGCACTCTAACCGGCTACGTCCAGAACACCTTTGAAACGCTCGATCGGAACAACAACGGACTTGGCGGTCGCGTGACTATGCCGAACCCGACAGGTCGTTGCCAAGATACTATCGCGTTCTCACGCTTGCCTTTCCACAGTGTTCCGGACCTGGCATGGGTGAGTAGTTCGTCCAATGGTGACGATTGGTGCGAGGCCGACATTTCGCCGAATGGTCTCCTGCCGCGCCGTCATACTCGCCGCTCTAGTCGCGCTCGTGTCACCGCGCGCACACGCGCAGCTTACCGGTGCGCACGCTCTCATCGCCTTCGGTATCAACTCTGGTACGCAGCCGCCGCCGTCGGTGCTGCTGGCACCCACGTACGTGCAGTGGGACGTTCACGAAATCCGCGGCAGATCTGGCCAGCAGATTCCGATCGGCGGGTTCGACGTGAAATCCGCGGCGTTGCTCATATGGGTAGTCACACCGAAAAAGCTCTGGGGCGCCAACTACGGCTTCATGGTTGTCGCACCAACGATGTCGAATTCTCTCGAGCTGCCGCGACTCGGCTTCTCGACATCGTCGTCGCTCGGGTTCGGAGATCTGTACATCCAGCCAATCAATCTTGGGTGGCACTCTGCGCGAGCTGATTTTCAAGCGGGCCTCGCCGCTTATACGCCGACCGGTCGGTACACGAAAGGAGCCAACGACAACAAGGGACTTGGGATGTGGTCGTTCGAGCAATCGGCCGGTACAACGTTTTACTTCGATTCGGCAAAGGTGTGGAGTATCTCCGCGCTTGCATTCAACGAGATCCACTCGAAAAAGCGCGACACAGATCTTCGCGCTGGCGATCAACTCACGATCGAAGGAGGCGCGGGAGGCGCGTTCTTCAAAAAGAAGTTGACGCTTGGTCCGGTCTACGGCGCGCAGTGGAAGGTGACGGATGATCATATCGGACTCGCGCTCCCCGGCGGCTTGGCGCTCGGGAAGAATAGAATCTTCACCGCCGGGCCAGAGATGACTGTGGCCCTTCCGCTCGCGCTTCCAGGAGTCGCGTCGATCACGGCGCGGTACCTCTGGGACTTCGATGCACGCTCGACCTTTCAGGGAAAGCGATTCATTGTTTTCATAACTGCTGGTCAACTGCACTTACCGCCTTCGGCCTCAGCGCCGCACTGATCGCGGACAGGCGCCGCTGCGCGTTCAGCGGTATCGGCGACGGTCTTGTCGGCTCTAGTAAGCTTCATCGATGAAGAAAATCGGCTTTCTGTCCTTTGGACATTGGAGCGCCTCGCGCCAATCAGCCACGCGGTCGGCGCGCGACGTCCTGCAGCAGTCCATTGAACTCGCTGTAGCAGCGGAAGAACTCGGCGCGGATGGAGCATACTTTCGCGTACACCATTTTGCTCAACAGCTCGCGTCCCCCTTCCCGCTCCTCGCAGCAGTCGGTGCCCGGACGAGCCGCATCGAGATCGGAACGGGCGTCATCGACATGCGATATGAAAACCCGTTCTACATGGCCGAGGATGCGGGCGCGGCCGACCTGATAAGCAACGGTCGGCTCCAGCTCGGGATCAGCCGCGGCTCGCCCGAGCAGGTCATTGAAGGTTGGCGTCATTTCGGATACGCACCGCCGGAAGGCGGAACCGATGCGGACCTGGGCCGGCGTCACGCCGAAGTCTTTCTCCAGCTCTTGAAAGGAGACGGATTCGCCAAGCCCAATCCGAGGCCGATGTTTCCGAACCCGCCCGGACTGCTTCGCCTCGAGCCGCATTCGGAGGGATTGCGCGACCGTATCTGGTGGGGCTCAGCCTCCAACGCGACTGCGGTTTGGGCGGCGCAACAGGGAATGAACCTGCAAAGCTCCACGCTCAAGGCCGATGAATCGGGCGAACCGTTTCACGTCCAGCAGGCTCGCCAGATCCGCCTGTTCCGACAAGCGTGGACCGACGCCGGACATACGCGCGTGCCGAGAGTGTCGGTGTCGCGATCGATCTTCGCGTTGATGAACGATCGCGACCGCCTGTATTTCGGGCGCGATGAAAGCAGTGATCAGATCGGAGTGATCGACAACATGCGAGCGGTGTTTGGTCGATCCTACGCCGCTGAGCCAGACGTGCTCGTCGAAGAACTCAGAGGTGATGAGGCCATCGCCGAAGCTGACACACTGCTTCTGACGGTGCCCAACACACTCGGCGTCGAATACAATGCGCACGTGATCGAATCAATTCTCACGCACGTCGCACCTGCTCTGGGCTGGCGGTAGAGGCGCGACGCATCATCCATTGTTTCACCGCGATACCGCAGCCGACCGATCGAAGAACCACGCGTACCAGTCGAGATCCATCTGTGCGAGCGTGATCGCCTTGTGCCTCTTGAACACTTCGTCGAGCGGCCGGTTGAAGATGTGCGCATCGATCATCTCACCGATGACGTTGTATCCGAGCCGAGCGACGAGGTAGCGGCCAACGAGAACGGACTGCGCATCGAACAGGGCAGCTCCCTGCGGGCCCCGCGATTGATCGTCTTGTGATCGCGATGGCGTGCCTCCTCGCCCGCCACCGCGACCACCCATTCCGCCGCGTCCTCCGCCGCCCATTCCGCCGCGCCCACCCATGCCGCCGCCACCACCGCTACCTCTACCACCGGCGCCGCCACCACGTTCTCCTTCGCCCGCGCGCTGCACCATCACCTGATCACCGGCGGGCGCTCGCTCCATGGCGAAGTACGTTGGAATCCGGATCATATCGTCCGGATGCAAAGCGAGCAGCTTCAAGAACCGATCGACGAGTGAGTCGGCCGTGAGCGACGGTATCACTTCCTGAGCCCACGCCGGAATTCTGGGATCTTCGAACTCGCCCGTCGCCTCGGCTGCGCGCGCCGGCGCCCCCATCGCGGTGCTTGCATGCGCGGAGAGCCACGCGCGCACGACCGGGAGCGTAGGGGTTCGTTCAGCCAACAGCCCAATGCCCAGTGCAGCGGCTGGACTTCCTTTTTCCGGGTCCCTTTTCGCCTTCGGGTCGGGCAACACCACCTCGACGACGGGTCCGTGAGTCGTTGGCGGGTACGGGGCCGTCGATACGAAAGGCTGCCCTGCGGCGACGGCGCGTCGCACGGTCACGACGAGTCGGGCGATGGTGTCCTCGGGGAACACGCGCTGAATCATCGCGGCCTCGCGGTCCAGCGGCGACTGGAGCGCGAATAGGTCGGCCTTCGAGCGGCCGATCAGCTCGTAGCCTTGCCCTCGAGTGACCCACGTGGTCTCGCCTGCCACGATGCGAAGGTCGGCGCGCACCGCCGCGATCGCCGCGGGATCATACTCGATGCTGTGCTGTCCGCGCGACGCGCATCCGCTGCTCACCAGAGCGGCGGCGAAGGCGCACAATCTTGTGTAGCTATTTGCTGTCATCGTAGGTGGTAGACCCTGGGTCAATCGTTCGGACGACACTCTTGAGACACCGGAACCGGCCGACACCCGCGCGACGAATTTGACAACCACTTCCTCGACCGTAGATTCGCGCTGTGTACCTATCCGGTATACAACATCCTCTCCCCTCCTTGGCCTTCATGTTTCGCCACCTGCCGTCGCGTCTGCGTTCATACATGGGTTCGTCGCTCGTCATCGCGACGATCGTCGCACCACTCCTCTCGCGACCACTCGCCGCGCAGCGTGCGGGAGCGACGAAGCCCGACTATTCCGCGCCTCCTGGCGCACCGTATACGGCCATCGAGGTGGTCGTGCAGACACCGATGGGCCACAAGCTCGCCGGCACACTGACGCTGCCCTCGTCGGCCAGCAAGGCACACCCCGTCGGCGCGATCGTCACGATCACGGGCTCAGGACCGCAAGACCGCGACGAATCACTCGGCTTCGGCGACTATCGGCCGTTCCGCCAGTACGCGGACACGCTCGCGCGTCGCGGCATTGCCGTGCTGCGCATGGACGATCGCGGTACGAGCGCATCCGGCGGCACGTTCAAAGGCTCGACGAGCGCCGACTTCGCGGAGGACATTCGCGCCGGACTCGCATACCTGCGCACGCGGCCGGAAATCGACAGCACCCGCCTTGGCCTGCTCGGTCATAGCGAAGGTGCGCTCGTCGCACCGATCGCCGCGTTGAAGGAACCGAAGCTCCGCGCGTTGGTGCTGCTGGCCGGTGTCGCCCGCCCCGCACGGGAAGTACTCGTGTTTCAAATGAAGAACCTGATCAATCACAACGACAAGCTTTCGCAAACGCAAAAGGACTCGGCGATCACCGCGATTCCAAGTCAGATCGAAAAGATGATGGCCGCCGATCCCTGGATGGCGTACTTCCTCGTTCACGATCCAGCGGCCACGGCGCGCCAGCTCAAAACGCCGTCGGTTCTCATCCTGACCGGCTCGAACGATCAGCAGGCCGACGCGAAACAAATTCCAGACTGGATGGCAGGATTTCTCGCGGCGGGCAACACCGACGTGACCGGTGAGATTCTGCCAGGCCTGAACCATCTATTCGTCGTCGATCCCGACGGATTTCCAGGCAACTACGCGAAGCTGCCTGCGCCAATACGCGTCGATTCGCACGTGTTGGGGCTCGTCGCCGATTGGGTGGCGCTTCGCTTGAAGTGAGACGCGAGCTGTCGTCTCGCTAATCCGCGCTCGCGACACTACTTTCTGCCGCGGATATGACGACTGCAGCTGCGATAGACCTCGACGATTCCGGCGTTCTCGGCTGGTGGCGCGCCGGAACGCTCGACGGCAAGCGCGCCTTCATCGCGGCTTCCATGGCATGGGGCCTCGATGCGTTCGACGTCATGCTTTTTTCGCTGACGCTGCCGGACGTCATACGAGACCTGGGTCTCACGAAGACACAAGCCGGCGCCCTCGGCTCCGTCACCCTTCTCGGCGCGGCCGTCGGCGGGTTGATCTTCGGCCACGTCGCCGACCGCTTCGGGCGAACGAAGGCGCTCATGGGCGCGGTGCTCATCTACTCGATCTTCACCGGCGCTTGCGGTCTCTCGCAATCGCTGTGGCAGTTCGCTGTTCTACGCGCGCTCCTCGGGCTGGGCATGGGCGGCGTGTGGGCAGCCGGAGCTTCGCTCGTCTCCGAGACGTGGCCGTCGCACCTCCGCGGCCGTGTCCTCGGCTTCATGCAGAGCGCATGGGCGATCGGATTCGCCGCGGCCGCGATCGTCAACGCGATTGTCGGCCCGCGCTTCGGGTGGCGAGCCGTGTTCTTCATCGGCGTGCTCCCTGCCCTGTTCACGATCTGGGTGCAGCGGCGCGTGAAGGAACCCGAGATTTGGCGTGCGAGTGCAAACACCTCCGCGCCAAGGGCACGCTTCCGAGACATGTTCCGCGGCGGCATGCTCAAGATCACCGCGGTCGTCACGTTCATGAATGCGTGCGCGCTCTTCGGTTGGTGGGGGCTCAACGGCTGGATTCCCGCATATCTCCGGCTGCCGGCCGCCGAGGGTGGGATCGGACTCGGCACGGCGACGATGTCGTGGTTCATCGTCGCCATGCAGGTCGGCATGTGGCTCGGATACGTCTCGTTCGGATACATCAGCGATTCGTTCGGCCGCAAGCGCGTGTACGTGGTGTATCTGCTCGCTGCGAGCATACTGCTACCGCTCTACGGATTCATGAAGTGGCCGACGGCGCTCCTCCTGCTCGGACCACTCGTCGCGTTCTTTGGCACGGGCTATTTCAGCGGCTTCGGCGCCGTGACCGCAGAGATCTATCCGACTTCGATCCGCGCGACGGCACAGGGGTTCACGTACAACATCGGCCGAATAGCGAGCGCCGCGGCGCCGTTCACGGTTGGCAGCCTGGCCAGCAGCAGTGGATTCGGTATCGCCTTTCTCGTGAGCGGCGCCGCGTTTCTTCTTGGTGCGATTTCGTGGGTGGGCATCCCGGAGACCCGCGGCCGCGAGCTGACGTGACGATCGTCGTCCCGGACGATTTTCCGTCCGTCCTCACAGGCACGCCAGTAGAGACGCGACTTCACGCACTAGGACGCGCTGTTCGGATCTTCACCGAACGTGGCGCGGATGACGAATCGGAGCTGATCCGCCGCATCGCCGACGCCGAGTGCGTCGTCAACATTCGCGCGCACGCACGGTTCAGTGAGCGAGTCCTCGATGCGTCCCCGAAGCTGCGATTGATCTCGGTGTGGGGCACCGGAACCGATCACGTCGATCTCACCGCGTGTGCGCGACGAGGGATTGCGGTCGCGACCACCGCCGGAGTGAACGCACATGCAGTGGCCGAGCATACGATGGCGCTGATGTTGTCGATCATGCGCAAGGTTCCGCAGATGGACGCTCGGATGCGCGCGGGAGAATGGCCGCGCGGTCTGTCGGCGCAGCTCGAAGGAAAGACCCTTGGGATCGTGGGATTGGGCGCGATCGGTTCGCGGGTCGCGAAGCTCGCGGACGCATTCGGGATGAGTATTCTCGTAACGACGGCCGGCGCTGACGGCGGCCGAGCAGCCGCGCTGAGCGCGCGTCATGTGCCGCTCGATGAGCTCCTTCGAGAGTCCGACGTCGTCAGCCTTCATCTTCGCTTGAATGACGAGACGAGGGGCATTCTCGGACGCGAACAGTTAGCGCTTCTGAAACCGACGGCGTATTTGATCAACACCGCGCGCGGCGCGTTGGTCGATCGGGACGCGTTGCTCGACGCGCTGAGAGAGGAGCGAATCGCCGGCGCAGCGCTTGATGTCTTCGACGAAGAGCCATTGCCGACGGAAGATCTGCTTCGATCCCTGCCGAACGTCGTGCTCACGCCGCACAACGCGGGCGTGACTCCGGAGGTGATCGCGGAAGGATTGCGTCGGGCGGTAGAAAACGTGCAGCGGTTTCTCGAGGGCGGCTCATGAAGAGCCCCAAGCCCACCGAGCTGCCCGTGCGCCTGTTCAAGGATGACGCGGCATGGGAGGCGTGGCTCGCCAAGCAGCATGCGAAGTCCACCGGTTTGTGGCTGCGGATCGCCAAGGCGGCGTCGAACATAAAATCGGTGTCGTACGCCGAGGCGCTCGACGTCGCGCTCTGCTACGGCTGGATCGACGGGCAAAAGAAGTCGTTCGACGACGCGACCTGGCTCCAGAAGTTCACGCCGCGCGGAAAGCGGAGCATCTGGTCGAAAATCAATCGCGAGAAAGTGCAGCGTCTCGTCGAGAGCGGCCGCATGCAATCACCCGGCCTCGAGGCGGTGGACCGCGCGAAGGCGAACGGTCAGTGGGACGCCGCGTACGACTCGCATCGCACCGCCGGCGTGCCGGACGACCTTCAGCTCGCGCTGGACGCACACCCGAAAGCGAAGGCGTTTTTTGCAACCCTGAATAGCGCGAACCGATACGCCATCCTGTTCCGGATCCAGACGGTGAAAAGAGCCGAGACGCGGGCGAAGAAGATCGAGCAGTTCGTCGGCATGTTGGAGCGGCACGAGGTGATTCACTCGTAGCACTCTCCGCGCAGTCCGAGAGCAACTATCGGTTCTTGACGGTCGCCAGCGCGTTCACGAACACCTGGAACCCCGCGCCGCTCGGGGCCGGTGCGCGCGTCAAGAGCGTCGCGACGAATCGCTGACCGTCCGGCGTCACGTCGTAGTAGACGCCGGAGCGCAGGATGTCCGAGTGAAGGGCGACTGGACGGCGAAACAGCTCGACTGCCCTTCCGGCGTGAAAGCCGGAGCTCGCCTCCACCGGCGCGGCCATCATCGAAGCGTCGTGATCGTGTCGCACGAGGAAGAAGAGTTCCTTGCCGTCGGCTCGCCACCGCGGTGCCTCACCGCCGTTCTCGGACACCTTCCATTGCTCCGCCGTGAGTGGGAACGGACGTACGTAGACGTTGAATCGTCCATTCTCCTCATCGGATGCGTAGGCAATCCACTTCCCATCCGGCGAGAAGACCGCCTGCATCTCGTTCGCCGGCGTCGCGAGGATCGCCTTCGGCGCGCTGCCGTCGGCCTGCGCCACCCAGACGTCGTTCTGCGTCGGCGTCGACACTCGGTCGAACAGGATGTTCTTCCCGTCGCGCGACCAATCCGACGGCCAGCTCGACGCCACGGCCCCGATGAGCGTTTTCTCATCGGCCGCGCCTAGCGTCTTCGTGAAGATCGTGCCGCCGCCACCGCGCGTCGTATTGAAGATGATGCGCTTGTCGTCCGGCGACCACGCGACGAAGCCACTGTGGTTCGTCGGATTGAAGGTCTCGCGACGCTGCGTGCCTGTCGCGACGTCGAAGAGATAAATGTCGCCGCCGCCTTGCCCGAGGTGATGCTCGGCGGCCAGAACGCGTCCATCGTGCGAGAGACGCGGCGCATAGTACTCGCGGCTGACGCCATCCTCCGCGGGTCCGATCACGCGAACGGTACGGCCCTGTCGATCGATGAGCTCGATGGACGTGCGGTCGTTCCAACCCGCGGCATACTTTTGCCCGTTCGAGGCCCCTGGCAGCCACGCGATCGAACCGCTCGCCGACGCCGTGAGGGGACCGACCGTTTCTCCGCTGACTACCGTCTGCTCGGCGGTGTCCGCCACGAACGTTCTGGGATTGAACGGAATGGCGATGAGGTCAGCATCCCGCTTCACCAACAGGTGATTCGGTGGCGCATAGTCAGCCCGGCCGCGCCTCACGAACGTCGACTTTCCTCCGTCCGCCGATCCGACGTACATCAGCCCGCCGGTGAAGTTCGCGCTGTAACTGTAGGCCATGTAGAGAAAATGACGGCCGTCGGGTAGCCGAACCGGCACTACGTGCTGCAATTCGCCGCGCGCCGAGTCGAGTTGGGTGACCGCCGTGATCGCTCCGCCGCTCGACGACACCTTCAGAAGCGGTCCAGTCCCGCGCGAGACGATCAAATCTCCATTCGCCATCCACGCCCCGCCGCTCGGATCGCCGCCAACGTCGGCGACTGTCCTCGGTCCGCTAGCGCTCAGGTCGTATCGCTCGATCTTGCCGTGCGCGAAGAAACCGATCGACCGCCCGTCGGGAGACCAGAACGGGCTCGCGGCGCCATCGGTACCGGCGACACGGTGCGGCGACGATTCCTCCATGCGGCGGAGCCACAGGCTCCGCGTGCCGCTGGTGTCGCGCGCAATGAACGCCAGCACCGTTCCATCATCAGAGAATGCGAATTGCGCGTCGGAGTATTCGCCTTCGTCGCTCGGGACGACGTCCTTGGCCTGCATCGCGAAGCGCAATCGCTGCGGCGCAACTCGCGGTTCGCGGAGATGGACGACGAGCATTCCGATGAACGCCAGGCTCGCCGCGGCTGCGATGCCCGTGAGCGCCCGCGAAGTGCGCCGAGATCCGCGCGCTGCCGCGAGCGAACGTGTCGCGTATGACGACGCGAGCGGTGCGTCGCTCAACAACGCGCTGCGGAATGCCGCCGCGCTCGGCCAGCGGTCAGCGGGCAGCTTCTCGAGCGCCCGAAGCACCGCGGCGTCGACGTGCTCCGGAACCGTGGTCCGCGTGGCGCGGATGGGGCGCGGCGTCTCGGTCACGACGCGGGCGATGATCGACTGGGCCGTGGCTCCGGTGTGCGGCGGCTCGCCCGTGAGCATTTCATAAAGCATGGCGCCGAGCGAGTAGATGTCGCTGCGCGCGTCGATCGTTCGGTCGCCCGTTGCCTGTTCGGGCGACATGTACGCCGGCGTGCCGAGGGACAATCCCGTTTGGGTCACGCGCGCGCCACCGGCACGCGATACCGCGAGCGCGATGCCGAAGTCGGCAACGATCGGCTCGCCCGCCTGGAGCAGCACGTTCTCCGGCTTGAGATCCCGGTGCACCACGCCCTGGGCGTGCGCCGTCTCGAGCGCGTTGGCGATCGCCGCCGCGATGCGAACCGCTTCGTCCACGGGGAGCTGCTTCTCGCGATCGAGCCGGGCGCGGAGCGACTCACCCTCGACGAACGGCATCACATAGTACAGCAGGCCGCCTGCTTCGCCAGAATCGAACAGCGGCAACAGATTCGGGTGCTGCAGATTGGCGGTGACCTTGATCTCGGCGAGAAAGCGCTCGACGCCAAGCACGGCGCCGAGCTCCGGATCGAGCACTTTAAGCGCGACGCGGCGATCGTGCTTACGGTCGCGGGCGAGGTACACCGTAGCCATGCCACCGCGGCCGATCTCGCGCTCGATGGAGTAGCGGTCTTCGAGAGCGGCGTTGAGTTGAGCGAGCATGGTCGGGGCACCTCCGTCGGCGCGGATGATGGTCGCTGTGATTATACGGTACAGCACGCATGATTCACAGGCCAGCGAGCCACGTAGGGTTTCAGAGCGCGTAACGGACGGGAGTTCGCCTGTTCCGCGCACTTGCGAGCCACAATCGAGCCGAACGCACGCGCCCGAGCACGTATTCGTAAACTCTCATGTGGATTTGGGTCGTTGACGGGGTCTCCTGCCGGCTGCATACTCGCGTCAGCTGCGGAATGTCGCGAACGGAGAGAATCCGTGCCTACGACCTGGTCCACCGGGGGAGTTATGAAACGAAACTGGCTCGCCCAATCATTTGCCGGCGTCGCACTAGCGGCGTTGTTTCCGATTGTCGCAATCTCGCAGCAAAATTCGTCGGTTGGGGTTCGTCTTCCCACTTACCGCATGCGACTCCTGGGCGTGTACGACGCAAACCTTGGCGAGCCTGTGGTAGGCGTTCGAGTAACCGACGTTCTCTCCGGATCGTTTGTTGAAACCGGCGCGAGTGGCGCAGTGCGCCTCTCGTTCTTGCCCGAAGGAGCCTCGATCATACGCGTCATGAAACTCGGCTACGCAGCTCGAACGTTTCCGGTCGAAATATCTCCGAGAGACACAGAGGGAATTACGATCCTTCTGGAGCGTGTGCAGGAACTGCCCAAGGTCGTAACGACCGGAGACGCCGAGAAATACATCTCGCCTCGACTCCGCGGGTTCGAAACGCGCCGCAAGACAGAATCCGGATATTTCATCGCCGAGGATCAGCTTCGAAAGAACGACGGTCGGCCTCTAGCGAACGTTCTCTCCGCGATTGCTCCCGGTGTTGTGGTGAACCGGTCAGGCGGCAACCATTCTTATCTCATGCAATCGCCGCAATGCATGGACGGAACCAAAGCAGGTCCTCCCGCCGTCTTTGTTGACGGCGTCGCGGTTACGGAGATGCCGACGTCATCCGGTCGGAATAGACCCACAATAAATACGACTCCACCAATCGATCTTTCCGCGTTCGACGTCAGCGATCTCGCCGCAGTCGAATGGTATCCGAGTACCGGTCGCCTTCCGATAGAGTTCAATCATACGTCCGCTCGATGTGGTGCTTTGTTGCTGTGGACTCGTGAGCGGTGAGGCATCAACAAATGTCGCATTGATGCAAGTGGGTGGCCCGAGTTCTGCCTACTGTGGTCGAGCCGACGATCTTCACGAGCACCACGAAGGATGCTACACAACGCGATCGACATCTGATCGACGGCGCAACCCATTCTCCATCTAGCGATATGAAAAACGCCGACGTCTCCACTGAGCATGCGAATCTTGCCACTGATCGCCGCACGAAGCTCCGCCTCCGTGACCTGTGCGACGAAGTGCTAGCCTCGTATCATCAGGCCCGCGGCCACGATCTCTTCTCGAGTGATGACCGGAATGTCGCGCGGAAGCTCATGGCCTCGGTGATGAAGACGAGGTAGATCGGAGCTGGTCGAGTGGCCCACGCTTGAAAAAAGGAGCGCCCGGAAACAGGTTCCGGGCGCTCTTTTTTGCCCCTTGCCCAGATTCTATTGTCGCCTTATATAACCAATCAGTTATGAATAGCGCGACCCTTTCCTCCCCACAGCTCGACGCGATCTTTGCCGCCCTCGCCGACCCGACCCGGCGCGCGATCCTTTCGCGCCTCGCATCTGGCGACGCGTCGGTCAACGAGCTCGCCGAGCCCTTCGACATGAGCCAGCCGGCGATCTCCAAACACCTCAAGGTGCTCGAGAGCGCCGGGCTCGTTTCGCGCGCACAAGATGCGCAACGGCGCCCTCGGCGCCTCGAGGCGAAGCCACTGGCCGTCGCGAACGAGTGGCTGGAGCGCTACCGGAAATACTGGGAAGCGAACTACGAGCGGCTCGATGCGCTACTCGAAGAACTCAAGGCGGCGGACGCGCCGAAACGCAGGCGAACCCGAGGCAAGTAGAGACATGAATCCGACGAAAACCGCTGGTGCCCTCGACATCTCGACACCGTCCGATCGCGAGATCCGTCTCACCCGGGTCTTCAATGCGCCGCGCAAGCTGGTGTTCGATGCCTACACGAAACCGGAGCTCCTCACCCGATGGATGGGGGTCATGCCGGGCTGGACCTTCGCCGTTTGCGAGATCGACCTCCGCGTCGGCGGAACGTTCCGTTACGTGTGGCGTGGCCCCGACGGCTTCGAGATGGGGATGCGCGGCACGTACCTCGAGATCACCCCGCCCCACCGCATCGTCTCGTCGGAGTCATTCGACCAGAAATGGTATGAGGGCGGGTGTGTCGAGACTGTCACGCTCGAGGAGAACGACGGCATCACGACGCTCACCATGCTCCTCCGATACGACAACCAGGCGGTGCGCGACTCGGTCCTGCAGTCACCCGCGACAACCGGCATGGAAGCCGGCTTCTCCAACCTCGCAGCGCTTCTCCCTACGCTCAAAGGCTGATCGCCATACCGAAGTGCCTCGAACGCAAAACGCCGCGATCCTCTCGGATGCGGCGTTCGCCCACTACTTCTCACTTCATCGATTTCGCCAAAGCGGGCGACCGGGCTCAAATCGGCGACGTCCAGCTTGGGAAGCCGCGAGGCTACTACGGCAGATGACGCTAAGTCCCTTGAAGACTAGAGCTTGCGATTTTCTTACATGCATGTCGATTTTGACCGCTCTCGTTCGACATATTGGTGAGGCGCGCGGCGACCCGGACTAACCGACCTCGGGAGGGCTGATGCGTTTCTTGTCATGGCCATGGCGACGTAAGAGTCGCAAACAGGGTCCTCCGCCAAGGCCCAACGCATTTGTGTTGATCGAGGACTTCGGCAAAGGATTTACGCCGAATAAAGAAATCGCGAAAATCAAGTTCTAGTTGGCAACTGCTTCTTCCTTAGTGCGCTGCGCATCTCCGGTCGGAATGCCGCGACGAAAGACCAAGGTGACATCCAATGCTCATGTCGGATCTTCGCTTCGCGCTTCGCAGCCTCGCCCGCTCGCGCGGCTTCGCCCTCACCGTCATCGTGACGCTCGGCCTAGGCATCGGCGCGAACACCGCGATCTTCAGTGTCGTGCGCGGTGTCATGCTTCGCCCGCTGCCGAATCGCGACGGCGACCGCCTCGTGTATCTGCGGCAATCGAACAACGGACCCGGCGGCGAGAACATCGCGTTCTCGGTGCCCGAGATCAACGACTTCCGTGAGTCGTCGAAGGCGCTCGGTGGAATCGCCGAGTATTCGCCGATCACCTTCACGCTCATTGGCGATCACGAGGCCGAGCGGCTGTCGGCGGGGCTCGTGACGGGAAATTACTTCAGCGTGATGGGACTGTCGCCGGTCGTCGGCCGCGCATTCGGGCCGCAGGACGACGGCCGGGCCGCGGCACCGGTCATGATGCTGACGCACGAGTACTGGCAGAAGAAGTTCGGCGGCGATCCGTCGATCATCGGCAAGACACTGCGCGTCGGCGGAAAGACGGTCACCGTCGTCGGCGTTTTGCAGGCCGCGCCGTACTTCCCCGCGAAGATCGACGTGCTCATGAACATGGTGAATAGTGAGCATCACCTGAGCGCGACGATGGTCACTGGGCGCAGTCATCGCATGACGGAGATGATCGCGCGCCTCGCGCCGAGTTCGAGCGTCCAACAGGCGCGCGCCGAAATCGCTGGCATCACCGGCCGCGTGCACAAGCAATATCCGGAATTCTACGATGCGGGCTCCGGCTACCAAGTAACGTTGACGCCGTACCGCGAAGTGCTCGGACAGAACGCGAAGCTCACGCTGTGGCTGTTGATGGGCGCTGCCGCGTTCGTCCTCATCATTGCATGCGCCAACGTCGCGAACCTCACGCTCATGCGCGGCGTGCGTCGCGAGCACGAGCTCGTGGTGCGCGCCGCTCTCGGCGCGGGCGTGGCGCGGTTGCGCAAACTGCTTCTCGTCGAGAATCTGCTGCTCGCGTTGATGGGGAGCACGCTCGGACTCGCCATCGCCTTCGGAGGCGTGCGCATGCTGACCGCGCTCGCGGCGCGCTACAGCCCGCGCGCCGACGAGATTCGCATCGACGGCGTCGTGCTCGCATTCACGCTGCTGCTGGCGATCATCGTGTCGACGGTCCTCTCATTCGCGCCGAGCCTGGCAAACGAGGCGTCGTTGAGCGCGGCGCTCTCGGCGGGCGCACGACGGTCGACGAACGTCCGACGCCAACGGTTGCAGCAGACGCTGGTCGTCGCGCAAGTCGCGGCGTCCGTCATCCTCCTGACCGGCGCGGGACTGCTCACACGAACGATGCAGGAATTGTCGGTCGTGAACACCGGCCTCACGAGCGAGAACACGCTGACGATGGAAGTCCCGAAGGACTTCAACGGCGTGAAGCGGGAAGAGATGATCCTCGACTACCAGCGCATGCGACAGCAACTCGCGTCGCTGCCTGGTGTGCAGCAGGTCGGCCTCGGCTCGACGATGCCGTTGCGTTCCGGCGGCGTCGCGCTCGACATCAAGGCCGAAACGCATCCGCTCGCACCCGGTGAAGCCCAGCCGCACGCCGAGTATCGCACGGCGAACCCAGAGTACTTCACAGCGTCGGGCATTCCGCTGCTGAAGGGACGCGTGTTCACCGACAACGACGACGGGTCGTCGGCAAAGGTCGTGATTCTCAACAAGACCATGGCCGAGCGGTTGTTCGGCGACAAGGATCCGATTGGCCAGCGAGTCGCGTGGACCGGCGACGTGTTGCGCTTCATCGGTATGGCGGAGAATGAGTGGCGCACCGTCGTTGGCGTCGTCGGCAACACGAAGGATGGTGGGCTCGACGCGGTGCCGTTGCCCGCGGTATTCACGCCGTTCGCGCAGGGCGATTTCCCGATCGGCGGCTTCGTGATTCGCGCGAAGGGCGACGCCGCGGCACTGGCGCCGGCAGCGACAAAGGCGTTGCGTGAGATCGCGCCGCAGCAGCCGCTCGAGCACGTGATGACGGTCGCGCAGATTCGCGACGAGAGCGTCGCGCCTCGCCGGCTCAATGCGGTGCTCGTGTCGTCGTTCGGCTTGCTGGCGCTCATCGTCGCGGCGGTCGGCATCGCCGGCGTGCTCGCGTTCTCCGTGAGCGCGCGCACCAACGAGATCGGCATTCGCATGAGCCTCGGCGCGGACGGCGGACGCGTGCAGCGGATGATCGTCTCCGAGGGCGGGCTGCTCGTGGGCCTTGGGCTCGTGATCGGTGTGATCGGCGCGCTGTCGTTGTCGCGTCTCATGCAGGGCCTGCTGTTCGGCGTGCAGCCGCACGATCCGATGACGCTCGCCGGCGTGTCGGTGGTGATGGCGATCGTCGGACTGCTGGCGTGTTGGATCCCGGCGCTGCGCGCGGCGCGCATCGACCCGGTGGAGGCGCTGCGGAGCTGATCTCTGCTGCCGTCTCCGTTATTTCAACGTCGCTCAACGGTGACCCTGCTGGTCACCCTCGCACCACGAAAAACGGCCTGCCGAAAATGGGCAGGCCGTCGATCAATCCATCAATTTAGAAGCTAACAGAGCGGGCGACCGGGCTCGAACCGGCGACGTCCAGCTTGGGAAGGAGACCGGTCTACGGACGCACCTTCGACTCTACGACGGTACTTGAACGGAGGACGTCCGGAACACCGGTACAAAACGGTCGATCCGTTTCAGAAAACGGACTCGGTGGACCCTCGGTGGACCCCGATGATCGATCCGCACTCCGGGCCTCGCGAATCACGATGGCGGCCGACGTGTGGCGCCCTCGCAGCCCCGAGATTTTGTCGCGCTCCAAATCGTGGCCCACGAATCGCTCGGCTTCTGGCGGGCCACGTCGGCGAGCCAGCGCTTCTCGAGCGTCGCCAGATCGACGCCCAGTCGCTGGCGGATGCTTGCGTACGCGCCGATGGGCCAGAATGCGCGTAGCTTGGCGCGCCCGAATGTACGATCGACGAAGTCGAACAGACTGGCCGCCTGCATGTAGTAGATAACGCCCTTCTCGCCGTGGACGTCGAACTGATGCCAGAGGGTCTCGAGCGGCACGAGCCTGTTCTCGTGGTAAAGCGTCGCCACCGTCTCATCGATCGAGTAGCCTCCACAGCCACCGGCGAGCAGCGTCGCAATTCCCTCCGACAGCCACTCCGTTGACGGAGGTCCCCATGCGCGCCAGGAGACCACGTGCATCATTTCGTGCCGGAGCGCAGGCGGGAGGCTGTCGTCGGCGACGAAGAAGACACTTCCTTCGTCGATGAATGGAATGCCACCGTACGTTGTTCCGGTGAGCGGCTTCATTTGGGCGCGCGTGCCGACGAAGAACAGGCGAAGGCGAGTGCCGAGCGAAGGCTCGTGAATCCAGTCGAGATCAGTCTTGAGGTCGCGCTCAACGGCGTCATGAATCCATTTGCTTCGCGACTCGGCGGCCGAGCCCGCAAGAATGTAGATGTCCGCGTTGGGGGTGCGCTGAAAGCGCCAACGGTGACCGGGCATGGCGAGGGCGGCCTTGGCGCGCGGGGCGCCGGCGAGCGAGTCTTGCGCGCGTGCAGTCGCGGGGCCGGCGATGAGGCAGACGGCACTCAGGACAATACAGCGATTGTGGCCCATGGCGGCCTCTGGGATAAATTCTTATCTATAAGAGACAATATTTTATCTCATAGGCTGATTGTCAACTCTCTAATTGGAATCGCGAGCTTGGGCGCTTAGCCCAGCTTCCTCGATAAAACTGAAGAGCCCCGGTGCAAGTGCACCGGGGCTCTCAACGTGTTGTTATTCAACAAGATGCTTAGGAGCGGGCGACCGGGCTCGAACCGGCGACGTCCAGCTTGGGAAGCTGGCATTCTACCAACTGAATTACGCCCGCGTCCCCTCAACCTAGCTCGCGCCCCCACCTCGATCAACTCGCTCACCCCTCCCCCCTAGCCGTCTCGCCCCCGCTCCCTTGACGGTTCGACAGAAGTGCGCCATCCTCTCCCTTGATCACCCGACAGGAGCTGGCGCGTGGCCGTTTCATCCTCCGACGTCCTCCAAGGGACGCTCGACCTTCTCGTTCTCAAAGCGCTCTCGCTGACACCCATGCACGGCTGGGGTATCAGCCAGCGCATTCAACAGCTCTCGCGCGACGCACTGCAAATCGGACAGGGCTCGCTCTACCCCGCTCTCTACCGCCTCGAGAAGAAAGGCCTCGTGAAGAGCGCCTGGCGCACGACGGAAAACAACCGCGAAGCCAAGTACTACGAGCTCTCCACTGCGGGCAAACGCGCGCTCGCCACTGAAATGAGCGACTGGCGACAGTTCGTCTCCGCCGTCGATCTCGTTCTCGTCGCCGACCAGTAGGACATATGCAAATCCTCAAGCGCATCGGCACCTCGCTCCGCGCCCTTTTCTTTCGCGGCCGAGTCGATCGCGATCTCAATCGCGAGATGGATTTTCACGTCGACATGGAGGCCTCGGCGAACGAACGAGCAGGACATTCGCCCGACGAAGCACGCCGACTCGCCACGATGGCGTTCGGTGGACGACAACGCTTTCGCGAGGAAGCGCGCGAAGAGCTCGGCGGACGGTTCACTGAAGAAGTGCTTCAGGATCTCCGATACGCCGCGCGCGTGTTGCGACGAACACCCGCGTTCACATTGACGGTCGTACTGACGCTCGCACTCGGAATTGGTGCGACCACCGTCATCTTCTCGGTGACGGATCACGTCGTGCTGCGATCGCTGCCCTATCGCAACGCCGATCGGCTGGTGAGCGTTCGCGGACTCACCGATCAGCTCGCGAGCATCACACCGACCTTCCCGCCGAACGCGGCGCATTACCTCGCGTGGAAGGAAGGCTGCACGGTCTGTGACGGGATGCTCACGCTGCGTCCGCACGTGCGCACGCTGACCGTCGCTGGCGAACCCGTTCGCCTCGGGACCTTCCGCGTCTCCGACAACTTCTTCACGCTCCTCGGCGCGCGTCCCGAGCTCGGGCGACTGTTCACTCCTGGCGACGATCGGCCCGGCAACGAACGGCTCGTCGTGCTCAGTGACGCCATCTGGCGCGAACGATACTCGGCCCGACGCGACATCGTCGGCACTACCGTCACGCTCGACGATCTGCCCTTCACCGTCGTCGGTATTCTCGCACCGAACTTCCGAACGCCGGAAGGCGAAGACCTCGGCGCACTTTTGTCGATTCGCAATCGTGTCGACGCGTTCACGCCGCTCGCGCTGAACAACCATGAACGCACGACGGCGGGAGAACACGACTACGCCGTCCTCGCGCTCCTTCGACCCGGCGCGACGCCCGACGAGCTACGAAATCAACTCGACGGCATCAATCGCGCGAACGTCGAACAGCTCACGTGGCCCGGGGAGCGATCGAAGGCAGACCGCACACTCATCGTTCCGCTGCAGCAACAGATTGTCGGCTCGGCGCAGGAACCGCTGTTGCTCCTTCTCGGCGCTGTGGGCGCGGTGCTGTTGATCGTCTGCGTCAATCTGGCCAACCTGCTGCTCGCACGGAGCGCAACGCGCCGGCGCGAGTCCGCCGTGCGCATCGCGCTCGGCGCTGGCCGTGGCCGGATTGTCCGTCAGGCGCTGACGGAGACACTCGCGCTCGGATTGCTGGGCGGCGCAGTCGGCGTCGTTCTGTCGCGCTGGGGACTCAGGCTGCTGCTCGCGCTGGCTCCGGCAAATCTTCCACGATTGTCCGAGATCAGAATCGACGGTCGTGTCCTTGCCATCTCGCTACTCTTGTCGGCAATCGTCGGACTCGCGTTCGGGCTCGTACCCGCGCTTCGCTTTGGGAGCACACCGCCGGGCGAGGCGATCAAGGAAAACACGCGCAGCGCAACCGACGGACGTCGTAGCCTTCGCGTGCGATCACTGCTCATTGCTTCACAGGTTGGCCTCAGTACGGTGCTACTCGTTGGCGGCGGGTTGTTCCTTCAGAGTTTCGTCAACGTAGCGCGCATCGACAAGGGGTTTTCGGCCGAGCGAGTGCTGGCACTCGACGTTGCGCTGCCGATGACGACCTTCCGCGCGAGAGCCAGTCGATCACAGTTCTTTGACGACGCGCTTCGCTCGGTGGCCGCACTACCGGGCGTGACCGCTGTTGGCGCGACGAGCCAGCTGCCGGTCGAGGGCGAGTCATGGATCGACGACATTCGCGGCGAAGGACCCGCGGCGCGTTCGTACGCCGCGAACTTTCGCTTTGTCTCGCCGAGCTTCTTCTCCACACTCGAGGTTCCCATCAAACGCGGCCAACCGTTCGTTGACGCTGACAGGAGCCGTCGCGTGGCAATTCTCTCTGAACGCGCGGCCCAGTTGCTGTGGCCGAACGAGAACCCGATCGGCAAGCTGGTGCACGCCGACAACAACAACGATCTGTACGCGGAGGTGGTCGGCATCGCAGCCAACGTCAAGTCGACCGGCGTCGAGAAGGAGGGCAGCCTGACCATCTATCGGCCGTATTGGGAGAACGGAATGCCGTTCATGAGCATTCTAGTACGCACGGCGGGCGACCCGGCGTCCATCGCTGCGGATGCTCGCCGCGCCATTCGTAGAGTGTCGGCCGCCGTGCCGATCTCGAACGTCCGCACGGTTGCCGAGGTCCTTTCCGCGGCGATCGCGCTGCGGCGCTTCGAGCTCGTGCTCATCGGCTTGTTTGCGGTTACGGCGTTGATCACCGCGACGATCGGCATCTACGGTATCATCGCGCACGCAATGGCGCGACGGACGAACGAGATCGGCATTCGCATGGCGCTCGGTGCTCGGCCGATCGACGTACATCGGCTCGTCCTCGGCGAAGCGATGCGACCCGTGGCGACGGGAATTGTCGGCGGCGCGATCGTATCGGTGTTGCTCGGCCGCGCCATGAAGGGACTGTTGTTCCAGGTTCCCGTTGTGGATCCAGCGGTGCTCGTTTCCGTGGTCGCACTACTGGCGACGGTTTCGTTGGTTGCATGCTGGGTTCCGGCGCGCCGGGCAGCGGCGGCGGGACCAGGAGCGCTCAGGCTGGAGTAGATTCCCGGACCAATCAGACTCCGAGGATCTGTGAAACAGTCGCTTGGTCTCGTCTCTCTCGTCGTGCGTGATTACGACGAGGCGCTTGCATTCTTTGTCGGGACGCTTGGCTTCGTTCTCATCGAGGACTCGCCCGTGCCTGAGCAGGGAAAGCGATGGGTCGTCGTTGCCCCTCCGGGTGGCGACGGCGCTCGGCTGCTGTTGGCGCGGGCGTCGACACCGGAACAGGAGTCTCGCATCGGTGCCCAGACCGGCGGTCGCGTCTTCCTCTTTTTGTACACCGACAGTTTTCGGCGCGACTACGATCGCTATCGTGCGGCGGGCGTCACGTTCGTCCGCGAGCCGAGGACCGAGCCGTACGGTACGGTGTCGGTATTTAGAGATCTCTATGGCAACCTGTGGGATCTCGTCGGGCCAGAATAATCGAGGCTTTGGAACAAAAAAAAGGCGCCTGAGAAGGCGCCTTTAAGCGTTCAGAGCCACAGGTCGGAATTGAACCGACGACCGCTCGATTACGAATCGAGTGCTCTACCCCTGAGCTACTGTGGCGAAAGATCTGTTGTCATGCCCTGGCGCGGACTCGAACCGCGACGCCTTGCGGCACCACCCCCTCAAGATGGCGTGTCTACCAATTTCACCACCAGGGCCCAACTAATTCACACAGCCATCAGGTCAGCTATTAGAAAATCGGAATGACCGATTCAAAAGTCGCTTTCTCTGTGAGCTGCCTACTACGGGAGCGACGGGGCTCGAACCCGCGACCTCTCGAGTGACAGTCGAGTGCTCTAACCAAACTGAGCTACGCCCCCAACACATACCTGCCCCAACTACACGATCACGATGCGCGAGCGCGCCGTGAGTCCAACACCAACACCAGCGTCCTACACTATAACCACGTTGCACATCCGGATGACGCTGCTACCCGGGTACACGCTTCACGATAGCCCGTAGGGGAGTCGAACCCCTCTCTGCACCGTGAAAGGGTGCCGTCCTAACCGATAGACGAACGGGCCCGAGGATCTATGAACGAACGACATCGATAGCGGTAACGGGATTCGAACCCGTGTTTGGGCCTTGAGAGGGCCCCGTCCTAGTCCCCTAGACGATACCGCCAGACTAGGTCACAGGTCTCAGGTCACAGGTCTCAGAACAACCCCTCAGACCCGAGACCTCAGACCTGAATCCGTGAGTGCTCGCCGTCGCATCGATCGCGACTAATCCGCCGAGCACTCAAATCCCGCACAACACTTCACTTTTCAAAGACGCAGGCCGGGAGGGACTTGAACCCCCAACCGCTGGTTTTGGAGACCAGTGCTCTACCAATTGAGCTACCGACCTATTTCGAATTTCCAGCAGGGTGACTGACGGGAATTGAACCCGCAACCCCCGGTGCCACAGACCGGTGCTCTAACCGATTGAGCTACAGCCACCATGGCGGTGCCGTGATCCTGCTGACACCCTCATCTGCCTTGCGGCATAGAGACTTGCATAGTAACGGGACCGCGCGCTTCGATCAACCGCTGAACGCCTGTGCGCGCTCAGCTCTTCGCGCGTTCCTGATATTCGCCAGTCGACGGGTTCACCTTGACCTTGTCACCAGTTCCAACGAACTCCGGCACGTTGATCGTGACGCCGTTCTCGAGCTTGGCCGGCTTCGCCGACGCATTCTTCGTCGCCGTCTTCATGACCGGTGCGGTCTCGACGACTTCGAGCACGAGCGAGTTAGGCAGCTTGATGCCCACCGGACGGCCATCGTAGTACTCGGCCTGAATCTTCATTCCCGGCTGCATCCACTGCGCGTTGTCACCCAGCATCTCTTCATCCATCTCGAGCTGATCGTAGTTCTCGGTATTCATGAAGTGGTAGGTCTCGCCACCCTGATACAGGAACTCGAGATCGTGCGTTTCCATCGACGCCGGCTCGATCGAGTCAGCGGCGCGAAAGCGATGCTCGAAACCTGAACCCGTGCGCAGGTTCTTGAGCTTCGCCTGCACCATCGCGCGCAGGTTGCCCGGCGTATGGTGACGGAACTCGACCACGCGGCAGGGTTCGCCTTCGAACACGATCACCATGCCGCGACGGATCTGGGTTGCCGGGATTGCCATATCGTTCAACTCGATGAATGAAAAGTCGGTCGGTAAAGCTAGACAGCCTTTGAACTTAGATGGAAAGACGCCGATCGTCAAGCTGAACGGTTACCGAGCGCCCTCAGCCCGCTGCGCCGAGTCCAGAATGGGCTTCAACGCCTTCCACATCGTCGCCGCAACGATGCGCTCGCCAACGTAGTTCGGATGGACCCCATCGCCCTGATTCAGCTCGCGACGGCCAGCCACTCCGTCAAGCAAAAACGGAAGCAGCGTCACGCCTTTCTCCTTTGCCACGGTAGGGTACACCGCGTGAAAATCGGCCGCGTATTTGGGGCCGAGATTCGGCAGCGCTTCCATCTGCACCAAGAGAACTCGGGCATCGGGGCGCTGGGCTTTGAGCCGATCCACCGCCGCCTCGAGGTTCGTTCGCAGCGTGGCCGGCGGAATACCCCGTAGACCATCGTTCGCCCCGGTCTCGAGCACCAGGAACTGAAAGGTCCCCCGCTGCAGCCAGTCCAGGCGATCGAGCAGCCCCGACGACGTCTCGCCGCTCACTCCGGCGTTCACGACTTCAAACGCCAGCCCCGCCGAGTCGATCTTTCGTTGAATGAGCATTGGGTAGGCGCTGTCAGCGTCAAGCCCAAGCCCCGCGGTGAGGCTCGTCCCGGCGAACAGCACCACCTTCCGACCGGACGCCGCCTTCGCGCTCGGAGCGGGCGACGCCGGCTGCGCGCTAGATTCTCGAGACGAGGCCGCTGTGGCCGAATCCCTGCGCTGCACACTCTCGTTTGGTTTAGAGCAGGCGAACGCCGCCGCGACGAATACCGCCGTCAACAGCGCCTGCCCGTCCCTTCCCCGTTTCCCTAGCCTCATGCTCGTCGCCCGTGATCTGTCCAAGGAATATCGTAGCGGGGAGAACAAGCTCACCGTTCTCCGCGATGTAAACTTTTCCATTCCGCAGGGTGCGTTCGTCGCGATCGTCGGTCCGTCGGGAAGCGGCAAAACGACGCTCCTCGGACTGCTGGCCGGCCTCGACACGCCATCGCGCGGACAGGTCATCCTCGATGGGGCCGACATGACGGCGATGAGCGAAGACCAACGCGCGCAGCTGCGCGGCCAGAAAGTTGGATTCGTTTTTCAGAGCTTTCAACTAATCTCTACGCTCACGGCCCTCGAGAACGTACAGGTTCCCCTCGAGCTCCGCGGCGAAAGTGGCTCCGGCGAGCGCGCTCGCGAACTGCTGTCGCGCGTCGGACTCGGCGATCGTCTCGATCATTTTCCCACGCAACTGTCCGGCGGCGAACAGCAGCGCGTTGCCATCGCCCGCGCGTTCGCAAACTCCCCGAGGATTCTCTTTGCCGACGAGCCCACGGGCAATCTCGATAGCGATACGGGCGCGCGCATCGTCGAGCTGCTCGAAGAGCTGAATCGTGAATCGCAGACGACCATCATTCTCGTGACGCACGATCTCGGGTTGGCGAATCAGGCCGAGCGCATCATTCGCCTGAGCGACGGCCGAGTCATTTCCGATACGGAACGCGAGCAGGCCGCCTAATGGCTGGAACGCGGCAGCTCTTTGGTCTCGCCTGGCGCGAGAGTCGAACGGCACGGCGACGACTCCTTCTTTATATGTCGTCGATCTCACTCGGTGTCGCCGCACTCGTCGCCATCGATTCGTTCTCCGACAATGTCATTCGGTCGGTGCACGAACAGTCGCGCGCGCTCCTCGGCGGCGATGTTGCGTCAACGCGTCAAGCGCCGCGCACGAAGGCGATCGACTCTCTGCTCGATTCGCTATCGCATCACGGTGTCGCGTTCACTACCGCGACAAATTTTTCGTCGATGGCGCTGATCCCGCGCACGGGCGGAACGCGACTCGTACAAGTTCACGCGGTAGCGCCGGCGTATCCGTTCTACGGCAACATCATTACTGCCCCTCTCGCTTCGTGGAGTACGCTGCAGCAGGGGCACAACGTCATTGTCGACCCTTCTCTGCTCGTTTCGCTCGACGGGCAAATCGGCGACAGCATCGCGCTCGGCAACGCAAAATTCCTGGTTACAGGAACGCTCAAGAGCGTTCCTGGCGACGTCGGCATCACCGCGGCGATTGGGCCGCGCGTGTACATCGCCGAGAAGTTCGTGGATGAGACGGGCCTCGTCGTGTTCGGCAGCCGCGCTGAGTACGAGACGCTGTACAAGCTTCCCGAGGCGATGTCGCGCGATCTCTTTGTCTCGCGATACAATCGGCGAATGTCTCAAGGTTCCACGGGCGGCATGCGCGCGGCCGGTTACAACGAATCACGATTGGCCAGCGCGATCGATCAGCTACACGACTATCTCGCCGTCGTCGGCCTCGTCGCGCTGCTACTCGGCGGAATCGGAGTCGCGAGTGGCATGCACGCCTTCGCCATGCGCAAAATCGATCCCGTCGCGATTCTGCGCTGCCTCGGCGCCACGAGTTGGCAGGTACTCGCGATCTATGCCGTGCAGGCCGCGATCATGGGGCTCATTGGCGCCGCTGGCGGTGTGGTGCTCGGCGTCGTGATTCAGTTCATGTTCCCGCAAGTATTGAAAGACTTCCTGCCGGTCGACGTCGACGTCAAGCTCGCGCCGCAGGCGATGCTCCTTGGCCTCGGGATCGGTGTGTGGGTCGCGCTGCTGTTTGCGATGCGCCCGCTCGTGGCGCTTCGACGTGTGTCGCCGCTGCAGGCACTGCGACGCAGTCCCGACGCCGAAGCACTGCGGCGCGCGCGTTGGGATCCGCTCCGCATCTTCCTGTCTATCGCCATCGTCGCAAGCGTGCTGGAACTCGGATTGATGCGCGCGAACACCGTGCAGCGCGGCCTCGGCTTCACCGCGGCGATCGGCGGCGCGATTGGCATTCTATATCTGAGCGCGATTCTGCTGTCGTGGGTCGCGCGAAAAGCGCTGCGACCGTCGTGGCCGTTTCCGCTTCGCCAGGGCATTGCGAGCCTCTACCGCCCAGGCAATCAGACGCGCGCAGTCGTGCTCGCGCTGGGCTTTGGCGTGTTCCTGATGGGCACACTGTATCAGCTGCAGTACAACATTCTTCGCACACTCGACACGAGACTCGGTCAGGCGCGCGCGAACGTCGTGTTCTTCGACGTCCAGGAGTCGCAGCGACCAGGCATCGATTCGATCATTCACACCAGTCACGTGGAGCTGATCGACGAGACGCCGATCGTTCCCATGCGCATCGCGTCGATCAACGGACGACCGGTGAGTGATATCATCGCCGATCTCGAACGCGCTCGACGCGCGGCGCGCGAAACAGGGCGCGGCGGCGGGCGCGGCCGCGGGAACGGCGAGCGACGCGGAATCGGTACGCTGCGCCGAGAATTCCGGTCAACCTATCGCGACACGCTGACGGAGTCGGAGAACATCGTCGAGGGCCATTGGTTCTCGCGAACGGGCCGCGACACACTCGGCGAGGTATCGCTCGACACCATCGCGGCCGGTGAGCTGGGCGTGAAGCTCCGCGATACGATTACGTGGAACGTTCAAGGCGTTCTGATTCCCACGGTCGTCACGAGCATGCGCTCGGTGAAGTGGCAGAGCTTCTCACCGAACTTCTTTGCCGTATTCGATTCGAAGTCGCTCGAGAAGGCGCCGAAGCAGTTTGCGATTCTCGCGCATGCCGCAGATGCAACAGCGATCGCGCATCTACAGCGCGACGTCGTCGCACGCTTCCCGAGTGTATCGAGCCTAGACTTGTCGCTCGTTCAGCAAACGGTGGCGAACGTGCTTGGGAAAGTCACCATGGCCGTTCGCTTCTTGGCGCTGATCAGTCTCGCGCTCGGCGTTCCTGTGCTGTTCAGCGCGGTCGCGGCAACGCGGCGTGAGCGCTTGCGCGAAGGAGTGCTCTTGAAGACCCTCGGCGCTACTCGCCGTCAGATCATTCGCATAATGCTCGCCGAGTACACACTGCTTGGAACGCTCGGGGCAATGACGGGAGTTCTGCTATCGACGCTCGCGGGATGGGCGCTCGTGCACTTCATCTTCCGCTCGGCCTTCGTGCCGGCCTTGGTTCCAGCAGCGATCGTGGCGGGTGCAATGATCGCACTCGCAATCGCCATTGGACTACTCACGGGTCGCGACGTATTCGCCGAGACGCCAATGGCGGCGCTGCGCGAGGGCTAGCGGCTAGAGATCGACGAAACGTCGGTGAGCGTCGCACCGGAGGCAGCGGACACGCGCGCGGCGCAGGCGAGGAACAGGCCGGTCGTGAACGCCAGAAAGGCGCGCTGGAGGAACTTCTTGTCGAGGCGCATACGGGAAGGGAGAGGCGGTAAGCAGGAGCACGGCGAAACGACGCACGAGCGGGAGAGCGTCAAGGCCGGAAGGTCGTAGTACCGACGACGTGGCAAAGTGTTTCGTCATTCCAACTTAGCGCGCGCGCAGGGCCGTAAAAGCGAAGAGCCGGAGCATTTTGCTCCGGCTCTGTTCGTTTGCGCTGCGGATGAGCTTGCGAGTTACGGCTTTGCGCCCGGCTCGAGAGCCTGGATAGGCGTCGACGTGGCGTAGGCCGTCGTACCGTCGCCGCGCTGACCGGAGACGCCGAGGCCCCAGCAATAGAGGTTGCCCTTCACCGTGACGCCGCAGACGTGGCTGCCGAAGCCGGCGCTGATTTCCGTGAACTTCTGCGCGCCGAAGACCTGCGTCGGAACGGTTGCACACGGAAGGTTCTGTGCGCCGCAACGCTCGACGAGCGCCGACGGAGAGACACCCAACTGGCCAAAGGTGTCGTCGCCCCAGCAGTATCCGGCTCCGCTCGTGGTGACGCCGCAGCTCTGAACGATGCCGGCGCTGACCTGGACGAATTCGAGATCAGAAACGACGCGTTTCGGAACCGTGCTGCCGTCTTGCGTACCGTTGCCCATCTGGCCGCGCGGGTTGCCTTCCCAGCAGTACGCGAAGCCCGAGACGTCGGCGCCGCACGTGGTGAACGATCCGACGCTCACCCACGACATGGCCGGCGAACTGGGAACGAGCAGCGGCGTGCTCTGCGACCGCGTCATCTCGAGTCCACCGGAGCTTTCCGTCCAGATGGCGCCCCAGCAGTAGACGGCGCCGAGCGTCGAGCGTGCGCAGGTGCGCTGCTGCCCCGTGCTCACCGATGCGATCGGAACGCTGAGCGGAACGCGCGAGATGCTGGCGCTTCCCGTCAACGAGCCGATGCCGAGCTGACCACGATCGTTTGCGCCCCAGCAAAAGAGCGCGCCGTCGGTGCGCACCGCGCAGGTGTGCGAGTAGCCGGCGCTGATCTGCGTCCAGCCGAGGCTTCCAGGAACTCGCACGAGCGTCGGCGAGCTCACGCCGAAATCGCCAACCTGACCAACGTCGTTGGCACCCCAGCAATACGCTTCGCGCGAAGTGCTGATGGCGCAGGTATGTTTTGCGCCGGCGCTGATCGAGACGAACTTCGTACCCGGCTGCACGGCCTGCGGCGTGAGCGCGCAGTCATACGCCGAGGTGGTGGCGCCGCAGCTCGTATCGACGTGTGCGACGCCGAGCTGGTACGAACGATTGCTGCCCCAACAGAACGCCGCACCGCTCACGCGCAGACCGCACGTGTGGTCGGTTCCAACCGTCACCGTGGACCACTGACTCTCACCAACATCGGCCAGGACCGGAAAGCGGCGCGCGGGCGCGGTAGTTTCAGAGCAGCCGATCAGTGCTGCTGCACCGATACCAGCTAGCAGTGAAAAACCGAGTGAGCGAACCCTATTGGTCATGATCGAAGAAAGAGGCAAGAGAATCTTTCGAGGAGCGCTGGTTTTCGGGATCGTGGCGGCGACTCTGGAATTCGGGGTCGTGCTGTGGATGATGTACTGTTGAGATCCGGGTCGCACGATTTTGGTGAGCCCCGTCACAAGACCCAATTTACACATGGGACGGACGAAGTCACGCTTTTGCAACGTTTCGTTTCAGCCCAGGGGCCTGGCGGTCGATACTCGGGTGTATGGAAATCCTGGTCGCGAGGCAGCCGATCTTCGATCGGCGCGAGGAGTTGTATGGCTATGACCTGGTCCTGCGCCGGCCCGGTGGGCTAGGCGCCGACCAGGCGTTCCCAGAGCAGCTGGTCGCCGACACCTTGCTGGGGATTGGGCTCGATCAGGTCGCGGCGGGCCGCCGGGCCTTCCTTCCGGTCGACCGGGACATGCTCGTTGGCGGGGCTGTGCGCTTGCTTCCGGCTGACCGCGTGGTGCTTCAGATCGACGGCGCCCTCGCTCCGGATGGAGAGCTGCTCGAGGCCTGCAGTCAGTTGGTTTGGGCCGGCTATCGTTTTGCGATAACCAGCCAAAACCATGCAGAGCTTCAAGATGAGCTGCTTCGCCTCGCGGAGATTGTGAAGGTCGATATGTCCGTGACCGACAGCGAGATGTTGCCCGATCTCGCCGCTTGGCTGCGGACCTACCACGTGCGGTTGTTGGCCATGGGAGTGCGCCATCGGGTCGAGCGCGACGGCTGCTCCGAGCTCGGCTTCGAACTGTTCGAGGGCTACCGCTTCAACGCCCCCGAGACCCTCGTTCGACGCGACTTGCCGGTTGCGCACGTCCACACCTTTCGCCTTCTCAAGCTCGTTCGGGACCCAAACTCTGGGGACGCCGAGATCGAGGAGGTGCTTCGCCGGGACGTTGCTCTGTCGTACAAGCTTCTCCGAATGGTCAACTCGGCGGCGACCGGTGGACGCGACATTTGGTCGATTGGCCATGCACTCCGGCTCCTTGGCCGCGAGCAAGTTGCGCGCTGGCTCGGCCTACTGCTGGTCACCGATGGCGCCAAGAATGGCGTCCGCGCGGAGCTGATGAACCTGTCGCTCGTTCGTGCGAGACTGTGCGAACTCCTCGCCGAAGCATCGGGAATTCCGCGGGCTCGTGGCCCACTGTTTCTCGTTGGGATGCTCTCCGCACTCGACCAACTGCTCGAGTCGCCGATGGAGTCACTCGCGGACTCGATGGAGCTGGCGACCGACGTGCGCGATGCCCTTCTCCACCGCGGTGATTTCTACGGCGCGGTGCTCGGACTAGTCGAAGCCTATGAGCAGGGCTGGTGGAATCAGGTCGAGTTGCTGAGTGGCGAGGTTGGGGTCAGCCCCGAAGCGTTGTCGCCGCTTTATCGAGAGGCACTCGCCTGGGCCGCTGAACACCAGCGTCGATCAGACGACGCCCCACCGCCGCGCGCGGCTGCCGGCGGACATTAGCCAATCTGAATGCGTCGGCTGACGTCGACGCAATGCGAGATCGCCCGTCGGCGTACCGGCCGGCCATTCACGAATTGGTCGATATTTCGGCACATCAACCGATTTAGCATAGTCTTATCTGCCAACGCCTTACTCGTTGGCAGTTAAACTATTCTCTCGATACGGTATGGCCGATGATTCGGCGTCGCGCTGTTGGGCTGCAGCTCGAAGCCAACCCTTACGGCGATTGCACTGTCGAACTCGCCGATGAGCGACTAACGTCGGTCACACTCTTTCCGGCCGATCACAACGATGAATCGCTCGTTCGCCGCTGCCGCGATTGTCTTCGCCAGCCTCACGGCTCCCAACCTCACCGCCGGGCGCGCCGAGGCGCAGGGGCCAGCCGGAAATGACTACATCGCCAAGGACTTCAAGTTCGAAACGGGCGAGTCGTTGCCGGAACTGCGGCTGCATTACGTCACTCTAGGCAAGCCCACGCGCGACTCGGCCGGAGTCGTTCGCAATGCGGTCATGGTGCTGCATGGCACCGGCGGAACGGGCGGCGCGTTCATCAGCCGGAACTTTGCCGGCGAGCTGTTTGGGCCAGGTCAGATGCTCGACACCAGTAAGTATTTCGTGGTGCTCCCCGATGGCATTGGTCACGGAAAGTCGAGTAAGCCGAGCGACGGACTTCGCGCCAAATTCCCGAAGTACACGTACAACGACATGGTCGACGCCCAGCATGAGATGCTGACCAAGGGCCTGGGCATCAATCATCTGCGGTTGGTGATGGGCACGTCGATGGGGTGCATGCATGCCTGGGTCTGGGGTGAGCGCTTCCCCGATTTCGTTGACGGACTCGTTCCCCTGGCGTGTGCGCCTGCAGCAATCGTTGGCCGCAATCGCATGATCCGCACGATGATCATGGATTTCATCCGCGACGATCCAGGCTACTTCGCCGGCAACTATACCATCCAGCCTGCCGGCCTTCGCCAAGCGATGGGAATGCTCTTCATCATGACGTCGGCGCCCAAGGTTCAACTCCGCGCGGCCCCGACCCGCGACGCGGCCGATTCGTCGATCCGCGCGTACATGGACCAGAACACCCGCACGCGTGACGGCAATGACGTCATCTACCAGTTCGACGCGTCGCGGAGCTACGACCCTTCGCGCGAACTCGAGAAGATCACCGCCCGCGTGCTGGCGATAAACTCGGCCGACGATTTCGTGAATCCGCCCGAACTGGGCGTCGTCGAGCCGCTCATTGCGCGCGTGAAGAATGCCAAGTTCGTGCTCCTCCCAATCACCGACCAGACTCGCGGTCACGGGACGCATTCCCTCCCGGCGATCTGGAAAGGCTATCTGGGCGAATTCCTCAAGACCCTCCCGCAGCAGTAGCCCTACTCTCTCAAAGCCAGACTCATGAATCTTCGCCGAGCCGCCCTCGCTGTGGCGCTCCTCGCTCCGATCGTTTCGACCGCGCAGCTCCCCGGCGGTCCGTACGCTCCCGTCGTGCTGCTGCTCCCAGCGAATACGCGAGCGCTTGGAATGGGCAACACGGGCGTCGCAGGCCGCGACGACCCACTCTTCTACAACCCCGCGCAGTTGGTCGTCGGACGCGGCGTGACAGCATCGGTCGAACGGTACTCGTCGTCGTCAGCCGGCGGATCGATGTCGAGCATCACACCATTCAGCACGGGCGCAGTGGCGATCGGCATGAAGCTGGTGGACTACGACGCGCCCAACAACGCGTTCCCCGCCGACCGCGCAACGCTGCTGAACTCCGCGCCTGCCGGCGGAACGTCGGTGGAAGCGTCGATTGGAATCGGGCAGCTGATCAAAGGCGTGCGCATTGGCGGTGTGGCGAAGTACGTCGAAGACAACGTCCCAGCCGAACGCGTTGGCCGTGCGGCGTTCGATGTGGGATTGTCGCGTGATTTCCTGCGGTTCTACACCGTGGGACTGGTCGTGCAAAACATCGGCAGCTCGATGGCAGTTCCCTGCACCATCGCGACGTCGGCGCGTGACGGTGAATGCGTGCCGCCCCCAGGACCGCCGGGCACTACGGCGGCGCTTACACAAACGACGACGGCTCGGCTACCGCTCCGCACGACGCTCGGGGCGAGCACCGGTCGACAGCTCGGCGAGTTCGATGTTTCCGCAACAGCCGCGGTGTCATTGCTTCGAACGAACTTCTTCATCCCGAGCGGCGGCGCCGAGGCGAGCTACAGCTGGCTCGATGGCTACGCGATCGCGGTGCGCGCTGGCGGACGGCGTCCAATCCCCGGCGAAGGTGGATTTACCGCAGGCGCCGGCTTCTCCATGGACCGACTGACCATCGACTACGCACTCGAAACGTTGTCGAACTCCCACATCGGTCACCGCGTTGGCCTGAGGATCCGATAGATGCCGAAATCGCTTCCCACTTTCCGACGCGCACTGCCCGCGATCACTCTCGGGCTCGCCGTAGTAGTCGTCAGCTGCACACAGGCGCTCAAGCTGACCACCGACGACTCTCCGACGGTTCTCTCGCATCAAACAATCAGCGCACCGAATCCCGGCGAGCGAGGCAGCTTCGCCGTGAAGACGATGTTCTACGGCAGTGGCACTGACAAGCGTCGCGCCGAATTCCGAGACTCGGTCACGATCAAGACGAAGACGGTTGACGCGTCGCCCTTCGTATCGATGGAACCGGCCGTCGCGAAATCGCGCGAGAAGGATTGGGGCTTCGGCACGAGCAAGTTCCCGCTCAATGGGCGCGTCTGGTATCCGGCGGGTGAGGGTCCGTTTCCGCTGATTCTGATCGTTCACGGCAACCACGATCCGCTCGACTACTCCGACCCGGGCTACGGCTATCTGGGCGAGCTGCTCGCGTCGCGCGGATTCATCCTCGTGTCGGTCGATGAGAATTTCATCAACGGCGGACTGCGAGGCGAGAGCGACGGCCGCGCCTGGATGCTTCTCAAACACCTCGAAGTCTGGAAGGCGTTGAACGACAGCACCGGCGGTCTGTTCTACCATAAAGTCGACATGAACAACATCGGCATCATGGGGCACTCACGCGGCGGCGAAGCGGTTGGAATCGCCGCGGCGTTCAATCGCCTGAGCCACTATCCCGATGATGCGAATGTGAAGTTCAACTTCAATTTCAACATCAAGGCTGTCTTCGCGATCGCGCCCGTGGATGGTCAGTACAAGCCGGCTGGCGTATTCACGCCAATCGAGAATGTGAACTACATGGTGATTCACGGTTCGCACGACGGCGACGTCTCGTCGTTCAACGGACTGCGCGCCTATCAGCGCATTCGCTTCACCGACGGCAAGCCGTGGTTCAAGACCGCGTGGTACGTGTACCGCGCCAACCACGGTCAGTGGAACACCGTGTGGGGCAACAAGGACAACGGGCCACGCAGCGGCCGGTACCTCGACCTTCGCGGTTTGATCAGCGAAGAGGATCAGCGGCAGTTCAGCAAGGTGACGATCGGCGCGTTCATGGAAGCGACGCTCCACGGCAAGTCAGAGTACTTGCCGATGTTCCGCGATCATCGCGCAGCTGGGGCATGGCTGCCGAAGACGATGTACATCACGCGCTTTCAGGAAAGCGGATTCAAGCCGCTCGCGACGTTCGACGAAGACGTGGACGTGACGACGGGATCGGTAAAGGGCGTGACGTTGAGCGGCGACAGCCTTGCAACGTGGAAGGAAAATCCCCTCTCGCTGCGCACCGGAAACGATCCGCTCAATACGCAGGCCGTCACGTTGGGCTGGAACAATCACATTCGCGGCGACGACACCACAAAACTCGGTCGTCCCGCGTCGTACACCATCACGCTCAGCGACTCGTTGACGCAGGCACTCGACGTGACGCGCGGCTCGTCGATCTATCTGTCACTCGCCCCGACAGACGCCAAGCCTGGTCCGCGCGCACCGGCACGAGATACGACGAAGAAGGCCGACAGCACGAAGAAGGACGACAAGGCAAAACCGCCGGCTAAGAAGGCCGACGCAAAGCCGGCGAAGGATTCCACTCCGGTCGATCTCACGATCGAGGTCGTGGATGCGGGCGGCCACACGGCGAGACTCCCGATCACCAAATACGGCGTTCCGCGTCGTCCGCTGGACGTACACATCCTGCGGCGCCGAGATGAAGAGCAGCAGCGCTATCCGACGCAGTTCGAGTTGGTGCTACAGACCTACGTCATGCCGCTATCGGACTTTGTGCAAGCGTCGCCCGGCTTCGACCCGACGCACCTTCGATCGGTTCGACTAGTCTTCGATCGGCTCGTCGCGGGAACCGTCGTCGTAGACGACATCGGCATCTCGGCAACCGCCGGACGGTTCGAAAAGTAGAAAGAAGGAGAAAGGGTGAAGCGCTCCCGCTTCACCCTTTTCTTTATCGCGTCGGAACTCCGATCAACTCGGCAACGCGTGCAAGGAGCGCGTCGGGAGTGAATGGCTTCGCGAGGATCGCGTCGGGCGCGCTGAAGGCGCGGCGGACGTGATCCTCGTCGACGTATCCGGAGATCAGGAGGATCGGCGTACCGGGCTGAATGCGTTGGAAGTGCGCGGTCAACTCACTCCCGTTCATGCGCGGCATCATGATGTCGCTGATCAGCAGGTCGATCGGCTCTGGGAGCGAGCGCAGCGTTTCGATTGCGTCGACGCCATCGCATCCCTCGAAGACTCTGTAGCCAGCGCTGGCGAGAATTCGCACGGTCAGCGCGCGCACGCCCTCGTTGTCTTCGGCAATGAGAATGGTGTTGCCGGCACTGGAGCGGAGCACGTCGGCCGAGTTGCGGATGCCACCCGTGTTCGGGCCGTCGGCAACGGGAAGGTGAATCGTGAACGTTGCCCCTTCCCCGAGATCACTCGCCACCGAGACATGGCCACCGCTTTGGGCGACGATACCGTAGACGGTGGCCAAGCCGAGACCAGTCCGACCGTCAGGATCCTTCGTCGTGAAGAACGGTTCGAAGATGCGCGAGCGTGTTTCCTCGGACATTCCAATTCCGGTATCGCGGACTTCGAGCACGACGTACTGCCCTGCGGGAAGCACCGCCTCCGGCGCGCTGGTCGGTGCCACTTCGACGTTGCGCGTGCTGATCTGCAACGTGCCACCCTGCTTCATTGCATCGCGGGCGTTCAACGACAGGTTGAGTAACACCTGTTCGAGCTGACCAGGATCTGCACGGATCGTCCAGACATCTGGGTCAAGCGATGTGTCGACGCGAATGCCGTCGCCCAGCAGACGTCGAATGATCTTCGACATGTCCGTGACGATCGCGTTCACGCTCAACGATTCGGCGCGCAGTACTTGGCGCTTGCTGAAGGCAAGGAGCTGCCGGGTCAACGACGCCGCGCGCTCGGTGGCCTTGAGAATTTCCGCAATGTCCCGGCGCCGTGCGTCGCCGGGTTCGAGGCTCCGCGCGAGCAGATCGGTGAACCCGCGAATGGCCGTGAGCAGGTTGTTGAAATCATGCGCGACACCGCCGGCCAGCTGTCCCACGGCGTCCATCTTCTGAGCTTGCCGGAGATCCTCCTCGAGCCGGCGGCGCTGCGTCACGTCGCGCGACACCGACAAGACTTCGCCGATCATTCCCGATACGGGATCGCGAACCGCCTGGCTTGTCGTTTCGAGCCAGATATACTGACCGTCGCGCCGCCGCGCCCGGAACGTCATCGTCTCCGTGCTCTGGTGACCGGCGAGGCGAGCGGTCGCGGCGCGTACGGACTCGAGATCGTCATGATGACAGAACTCGAATATCGACATGCCAACGAGATCGTCGGGCGAGTAGCCGAGCATCGCCATGCTGACCTGCGACGCGTAGAGGATGGTCCCCGACGACGTCTGCCGGCACAACAAGTCCGTTGAATGATCGGTCAGGAAGCGGTATCGCTCCTCACTCTCCCGCAGCGCGATCTCGGCCGTCTTTCGTTCCGTGATATCGCGGGCCACGGCGAACAGCGATGTGACCGCGCCGTTCCGCTGTTCGATGTGCACGTTCTGTCCGATCCACAGCTCGCGACCGTCGAGTGTGAGAACCGGATATTCCCAGTACGTGACGGGAATACGCTCGAGCACCTGTCGTTTGTAGAGCGCGATGCCTTGCTCGTGATGATCGCGTCGAACGAACTCGAGATACATACGGCCGGTGATTCCGGCTTCGTCCTCGAAGCCCATCAACCGAGACGCGATCGGATTCGCGTAGAGGAAGACGCCGTGCGTATCGATGCGATAGATCGCATCGCTCGCGCTTTCGACGAGTTGATGGAACCGCGTCTCGCCTTGTGCGAGTGTGTCGTCGACAAGCCGACGCTTGGTGATGTCGCGCGACGTGATGGCAATGCCGTCGTTGACACGCACTACCTGATGCCGAATCCACCGCACGTCGCCGTCATCATCTTCGAGGCGGAGTTCGTCCTCGAAGGAATCCCCCGTTTCGACTACCTGAACGAGCTGATCGAACAGTCCAGTCTCGCGCACCGAGGGAAGGATCTCGCACACTGTGTGATTGACGAGATCGATGCGATCGCGACCAAGCATCAGCTCGGCGCGTTCATTCAGCTCGACGATTCGGAAATCGATGATCTCGTTCGCGGAGCCGCGGATACTCTCGCAGAAGAAGAAGGCGTCGAGGCTCGCCGCGATCGCACCCCGATACCGGCTCTCCACCTGGCTGAGCGACTCTACGTCACGGGTACCGGAAGGGGGCGTCACGGCAGGGAATCTCGGACACGGTTCAGCAACGCGCAACAGTCTGATCGCGTGACTTGCTCGCACGGTCTTGGAGTTGCGAGAATATGACCGCGCTGTAAGCTAGGTATCCCGGTCGACTCCAAATGCTCCTGTTCGCACTGAGCACCCTTGTCGTGCAAACCCTGACGCAGACGTCGTCGACGGATGCGGCGCGGCGCATGCCACCGGTGTCCGCGGTGGACTCGACTCGGCTCGTCAGGGCGGCGCGATCTGCGCAGACATCATTCGAGTCGTATCGGAGAAACCGCCTGCCCGTTGGCGGACACACGAGCGGACCCTGCGAGGTTCGGATCGGGCGCTACTGCTATTGGCGCGGCGATGATGACGACGACAAACCGCCGCCGATCGAAGCGCCGGAGATCCGCGCACGTCGCGACGAGATGCTCAAAGGGCTCGACACAACCGCACGTCTCCTCGCAGGTGACGCGTGGGTCGCCGGTCAGTTGGTCCGGTATCTCGTCGAGGCGAATCGCACGGACGACGCCTGGCGATTTGCAACAACCGACTGCAGAAGCAGCGCGACATGGTGCGCGGCGCTCGCCGGATACGCGGCACACAGCGGGCAGCGATTCGCCGCCGCAGACTCGGCATTCACACTCGCTCTGGCCGCGATGGATACGGCCGAGCGTTGCCGATGGCTCGATCCGTCCAACATGATGGACGGCGATCTCGCCAAACGATTCGATCGACTCGACTGCGCGGCGCGCGAAGGCTTCGTGCGGCAGCTATTCTGGCTCGGCGCGCCGTTGTATTCCGTCAGCACAACGGATCTCATGACGGAGCATCTGTCGCGCATCACGCGCGCGCGCATCGCGGAGCACTCCGCAACGGTCGACGGCGAAGTGTGGGGCGACGACATGCGCGAGCTGATGACGCGATACGGTTGGCCCAGATGGTATAGTCGAACGCTTCCCGATTTTGGGTCGCAACGCGCGCCGTCGATCACCGGGCATGACGCAGGCTTGCCCTACAACTACCTGCCAACGCTCCGTGCGATCGAGCACGTCGGCCAGGTGAACGGTCAAGATTGGAAGCTCGATGACCCGCGAGCGCTCACGGGCTATGCGCCACAATACGCCCGTTCGATGCACGACGTGCCGAGCCAGCTCGCACTCTTTCGCCGCGGCGATTCGACGCTGGCCGTCGCAGCGTGGGATGCGCGTCGCGACACGACCCTCATCGGTCGACGTCTCGACGCTGCGC
This sequence comes from Leucogemmata humicola, assembly GCF_055379415.1. Classification (NCBI taxonomy): domain Bacteria; kingdom Pseudomonadati; phylum Gemmatimonadota; class Gemmatimonadia; order Gemmatimonadales; family Gemmatimonadaceae; genus Leucogemmata; species Leucogemmata humicola. Next base: position 2,241,786 of record NZ_AP040875.1, on the reverse strand, counting down.
TCGTTCTCGCACCACTCGGCGCGGGCGGCACGATCGCTCGACAGGACGACGCGAAGGCGATCGGACACCTCTCGGTGGTTGGCATCGTTGACTCCGGAGTCGTCAGTCTCGAATTGCTGGCCAAGGACGATCGGCGCGCTGGTCGCGCGCGTATCGGCATCGCTCCCCGCGCGCCCGAACGTCTCGCGCTATCCGATCTCTTGCTCTACACCTCGTCGGAGTCGGCGCCGACCGAACTGAGTTCCGTTCGGGACAGCGCACTTGCGAGCACGGTCGTTCCCGGGTCGCGCGCGATCGGTGTGTTCTGGGAGACGTATGGGCTGCGTCCGCAGAGCGAGCCCGTCCACTTTTCGCTGACGGTCGAGGAGATTGAGGTCGGACTCGTGCGACGAGTTGCCGAGCGATTGCGCTTCTCCGATCCAACGTCGGCGCTGCGCGTGCAATGGGACGAGGTTCCGCTACAGCACAACGGGATCGCTGGTCGCGGCGTTCGTGTCGACCTGTCGAGGCTGCGCGCGGGGCGCTATCGAATGCAGCTGGCCGTCTCAGCCGACGACGGAGCGTCGGTCGTCGCGAGTCGCGACGTCACCGTGCGCTAGCGCCGCAGCGACAAGACCCTCGTCGCCGTCGCCCTCGTATTGTATACAGGCGACTCGTCCCAGAAAAAAGTGGCTACATCCGTTCTTTGTCTCTGGCGGGCTCGCGTGCGAGGGAGCACATTCGTGCTTCCCCCCACTCCCAACCTCGAGTCTTGCCTCGGGGACCTTGGGTCCATACGTTGATTTATAACATGGGCGCCAAACCAATGCACAGCATCCAGTCGACGACGACAGACGCACAGGCCGTTGAGCGTTCTATGAACGCTGTCCGCAGCATCGTCCGAGCGCTCCGCGTCAACACGCGGGCAATCGAACTCAAGATGGGCATCAGCCTGGCTCAGCTGTTCGTACTCCAACAGCTCGCCGAACGCCCTGCTGATTCGCTCAATGACCTGGCCGAACGCACAGCGACACACCAGAGCTCGGTGTCCGTCGTGGTGCGACGACTGGTCGAACGTGGATTCGTTTCACGCACTGCGTCCTCGACCGACAAGCGACGAATCGAAATCGCCGTGACCCCGTCGGGACGTCTGTTGCTCGCCGGAGCTCCGACCACCGTGTCGAACCAGCTCGTCGGCGCACTTCAACTAATGACCTCTCCCGAGCGCGACACGCTCGGACGGCTGCTCGAGCGTTGGGTTCGCGATGCGAACATCGATCTCGCGGCGCCGCCGATGCTCGGAGAGGATGAACCCGAGGTTCGTTCAGCGAGTGCCTGAAGCAGATGGTTTTCCGTTGGACCGGGCGCACGGAATTCCCGTTGCGCCCTCGCTTGAACCCGAGCTCGACGCATTCCTCGTCCCTCCGGAATATTCGCCAGTCGACTCACGCGTCGCGCTGGTCTCGGGAATATCAGTTCTCGTAGGAGCTGGCGCGGCGGTCGTTGCCGGGCTGCTGGCCCGGCTGATCGGGCTCATTACAAATATCTCATACTTCGGTCGCTGGTCGACCGATTTCACCGCGCCGAGTACTGACCGACTCGGCGCGGCCTCGGCGCTGATTCCGGTGGTCGGCGCGGTGATCGTCGGAATCATGGCGCGCTATGGCGCTGCGGCGATTCGCGGGCACGGCATCCCCGAGGTGATGGAGCGGGTGCTGTACAACCGCAGCAAGATCTCGCCGAAGATCATGTTTTTGAAACCGCTATCGGCCGCGGTGGCAATCGGCACGGGCGGACCGTTTGGCGCAGAAGGCCCGATCATCGCCACGGGCGGCGCGCTCGGCTCACTGATCGGGCAATTGATCCACGTCACCGCCGACGAACGAAAGACGTTGCTCGCCGCGGGCGCGGCGGCCGGAATGGCGGCAACGTTCGGCAGTCCGGTGTCCGCGGTGCTGCTGGCGGTCGAACTTCTGCTGTTCGAATACCGTCCGCGATCGATCATTCCCGTCGCGCTTGCATCGGCCGCGGCGACTGGGTTCCGCTCGTGGTTCGTCGGCGCCGAACCGGCATTTGCCGTCCCTGCGTTGGCGCAACCGTCGTTGGGCGCGCTATTCATTTACATGGGGCTCGGGGCGTTGATTGGTGTACTCGCCGCGTTTACCACTCGCATCGTTTACTGGATCGAAGATCTCTACGAAGAACTCCCGATCCACTGGATGTGGTGGCCAGCACTGGGCGCCATCGTCGTGGGCCTGATTGGGCTAGTCGATCAGCGAACGCTCGGCGTGGGCTATGCGAACATTGGAAACATTCTCAGCGGTAACCTGGTTGGACGCGCGCTGGTGATGCTGATCGTTCTCAAGTTCATCTCGTGGTCCGTGTATTTGGGTAGCGGCACGTCCGGCGGCACACTTGCGCCCCTGTTCACGATCGGTGGCGGCGTTGGCGCTCTCTTTGGCGATGTGGTCTCTCGGACCGCTCCAGGCCTGGGAGTCGATCCGCACGTCGCGGCGCTCGTTGGCATGGCGTCGATCTTCGCCGGCGCATCGCACGCGCTGCTCGCGTCGATCGTGTTCGCATTCGAGACGACGCGGCAGCCTATGGGCCTTCTTCCCTTGTTGGCGGGTTGTAGCGCCGCCTACCTGCTCGCTCTGCTCCTTTCACGCAGTTCGATCATGACGGAAAAGCTGGCGCGGCGTGGAACACAGGTGCGCACGGAATACAGCGCAGATTTTCTCGATCGCGTACTCGTGCGTGATGCCGCGGCGCGCGATGTCGTGACGATCGCCGGCGATGAATCGGTTGGCGCAATTCGCGCATGGCTGTCGACGAAAGCGCGAGAGACGACCCACCAGGGGTTCCCGGTGGTAGACGGCGACGGCGCGCTACTTGGCGTCCTGACGCGTCGTGATCTCGTCGAGGAGCGTCATGCTGCGACGATGAGAGTTCGAGAACTGCTCACACGAGCGCCGGTCGTCGTGTACGAAGACAACACGTTGCGCGAAGCAGCCGATCACATGGTACGCGCCAGCGTGGGACGGCTGCCCGTCGTCGCCCGAGGCGGAACGCGTCAGGTGGTCGGAATCCTCTCGCGCAGCGACCTTCTCGGGGCACACGGACCGCGTTTAGACGCAGCCATGGTTACCGAAACGCCGCCCATCGGACGGCGCTGGGTACGCGACCACATGGCGCGGGCCGCGCGTTAACGCTTCCAGTGGCGCTGGCGCGCGATCTCGATGCCGGACACACACGTCGCGAGCCAGATGAGACCTGCGGCGAGTCCAGCGCTCGCGTCGCTCACGAAGTGTTGACCAAGGTATAGCCGGCTGACCGTGATTGCCGCCACGAGCGCGACGGCGGTCGTAAGCACGAGCGTGCGAACCAGCGGCTTGCGAACGAACGTCAGGACGAGATAGGCAAGCATTCCGTAGCCGACGACGACGCCGAGTACGTGCCCGCTCGCCAATCCGGTGCCCCAGTCGATGAGCACGATGTCGGCGAACGGAAGTTCGGAGCGACGGACCACAAGGCGAAGTGTGGCGTCAAGCAGTGAACCACCGATGAACGCGGCGCACCACCCGATCGCCTCGAGGCCGCGCCTCCGGAGCGCGAAGACGAAACCGCCGCCGATGAGCAGCAACGTCATCGCGCCGCGTCCACCCAGGCTGCTGAGAAAGCCGAACAGCCCGAGCGCACCCGGCGTTGCCGAGTCGCGCAGCCGGCCAGCAACGACCACGTCGAAGCGCGTCAGCGGCGAGCTCTCGACGAGACCTTCGGTGATCGACGCGAAAATTGCGATCACCGCGAGGCACAGCGCAAAGCCGATGAAGAGATGCAGCGCAAGGTATTGGCTCTGCGCATATCGGCCTGAAACGAGCCGCCAAGCGAATGGGTGATGCGTTCGCAGATCGCTCATGCGCGCCGTGGTCGACGAACGCTCGTAGCGCTCATCGAGCGACGCGACGACCGTCGAACGGTTTCGGTCGAACCAGCGCCAGAGAAACACGAGGCCGGCGACGAGCGCGATGAGAATGGCCAGCAGCAGGCTCACGCGGCCGATGTAATGAATCAGCCGCGGCAGGTTGCGGCCAAAGACATATCCAAGAACGCTGAATGTCCCGACCCAGATGATGCCGCCGATCGCGTTGTAGAGTGCGAAGGTTCGCAGCGGCATGCCCGAGATGCCGGCGAAAATTCCAATGAAGCTGCGCAGGAACGCCACGAAGCGTCCGAGTGCGACGGTCTTCGATCCGTACTGCTGGAAGAACGTGTGCGTCTTGGCAAGGCGGGTCTCGTTGAGACCGATCCACTTGCCGTGTTTTTTCGCGGCCGCATGACCGCCACGAACACCGAGCCAGTAGCCAGCGTGTCCGCCCAGGATCGTTCCAACACATCCGGCGATGACAACGCCGACGATCGACAGCGTCCCTCGCCCCGCGAGTGCGGCCGCCGTGACAAGCGCGGTCTCTCCCGGAACCGGAACACCAGCAGCTTCGATCGTGAGAAAGACGGCGACGAGTACGTACCCGTACTGACCGACCCACTGATTTACAACGTCGAGCATCCGCTAGTCACAGGCCCGGGTGGGGGTGGGGGTCGGTGTCGGCGATCGGAAAGCCACGGCGCGAGAAGGTCGAAAGCTCGATGGATCGCCGTCGGGCCACAAGCGCCAGTCTTCCACCGGGCTCGCCGATTCGCGAACGTTGTGCACCTGTTGGACACCCCATTTCCAAGACGCGATGATCGACATTCTGAACCTGGACAGCCTCGAGCTCTTGGCCCGTGAACGGCTCGAGCCTTCGCTGTTCGACTATATCGCCGGCGGTGCCGGAGACGAGTGGACACTCCAGGAGAGCCGAGCGGCCTGGTCGCGAATTCAGCTGTTGCCGCGAATGTTGCGCGGCGTCGGCGACCGACGGGCCGAGACGACAGTCCTCGGAACGCCGGTCTCCTTCCCCGCTCTCGTCGCGCCGATGGGGTTCCACGGACTGTGTCACCTCGAGGCCGAAGAGGCGACGGCACGCGCCACAAGCGCCGAGGGCACGATCTTCTGTGCGAGCACGGTGTCGAACAAAAGCCTCGAAGCGATTGCTCAGGCGTCGGGGGGCCCGCGGTGGTTTCAGCTCTACGTGTATCGCGACCGCGGCATGACCCGCGCTCTCGTCGACCGTGCGGTCGCCGCCGGCTATACCGCGCTCTGCCTCACGGTCGACACGCCCCTGGCCGGCCATCGCGAGCGCGACCGCAGGAACTCGCTGCGCATGCCAGCGCACCTTGAGCTCGGGAATTTCCCGGCGTCGCACACCGAGCATCATCATCACGGCGCAGGCAAGGGTTCAGCCCTGGCGCAGTACATTGCCGCCATGTGGGACCCGACGCTCAGCTGGGCCGACGTCGAGTGGCTGCAGTCGATCTCGCCGCTGCCGGTGATCGTGAAAGGCATTCTGGCGCCGCAGGACGCGGTCCTCGCCGTGGAGCATGGGGCGGCCGGCGTCATCGTGTCGAACCACGGCGGCCGGCAGCTCGACTCAGTGCCAGCGCCGATCACGATGCTTCCGCGCGTCGTAGAGGCCGTGGCCGGTCGCGTGGAGGTACTGATCGACGGCGGCGTGCGGCGCGGAACAGACGTCCTCAAGGCGTTGGCGTTTGGCGCTCGCGCGGTACTCGTTGGACGCCCGGTGCTGTGGGGCCTGACGCTCGACGGCTCCGACGGGGTTCGCGCTGTGTTGCAGCAACTCAAGGCGGAGTTCGACTTGGCAATGGCGCTGAGCGGCTGCTCGACCCTCGAGCAGGTGACTCGCGACTTGATACTTTCCTAATAGGCTGCACTATGGGATGCGCGACGAATGCCCGACGACGAGCTGCCAGCGTCCGTCGCGCCACACGAACACGTCGGTAAAGCGATTCTTCCGTGTGTACGACTGTCCGGCGCCATTCGTGCCTGTGACAGTCGTTCGCGCGTTGAGAATCGCGACGTCGCCGTGGAGTTGGAGACGCGGCTCGTCGAGAGTCTCGATACTCGACGACTTCTTGCAGCTCGTTTCGCCGGCGAGATCTTCTTTCTTCGTCGTCACGCCACCGGAGGCGTCCGTGAAGATGAACTCGTCGGCCTCGATGCGATCGAAGTAGCGATAGTCGCAGTCGCGATTTGCTTTCGCGATGTCCTTTTCGATCGTGAGTAGCTCGAGGAGCGTCTTGTCCTGATCGCGCGCACGTCCTGCGGTCTGCGCACCGACAACCGGCGCAGAGAGTGCGAATGCAAGAAACAGGATGCCAGTTCTCATTCGTGCGTCCCGGGTGGGGGCTGTGGCTAGCATACCAGCCGGACCGCGGCGTGCACAAGCGCCATAGACACAAACCGGCCGGTTCACGACGTGAACCGGCCGGCACATTCTTCTGCGTTTGTTGCGCGTCGCTTTAGTGTCTGATCGCGATCAACCAAGCGGCGGTGACGGGACCGCGCGTCGCGCGACCACCCGGCGTCGTCGCCGGTGTGCTCGGGCCATACTCCGGCGTGAAGACGTAGGCGACGTGCTTCACGTCGTCAACCGTGACAGTTCGCGCACCGCGCATCGTAGGGACGGTCTCGACGACAGTGTACTTGTCCGGCGAATCCTCGTGGACGATGGTCACGTTGCCGGTGCCCGACGGGATGTACATCAGCTTCTGCGATTGATCCCAACCAAGCGCATCAACGTTGTCGCCGTTCGCAATCTCGGCGACGACCTTGCCGGTGGTCGCGTCGGTGACGACGGACTTCTTGCCGCAGCCCGAGAAGATGCGATTGGTCGTGCGATCCATTGCGATGCCGGTCGGTCCGTCACACGGCTCGATGCTCCACGTCGCAACGACTTTCCACGTCTTCGTATCAACGACGTCGATGGCGTTCTTGTCTTCGAGGTTGATAAAGATGCGGCCCTTGCCGTCGCTCACGCCGCCTTCCGGCGCCGTTCCGCTGAGCGGGATGGTCGCGACAGCTTCACCGGTCTTTACATCGATCACCACCGCCGTGCCCGACGGCTTGCTGTGATTGATCGTGAGGATCTTGTCGGTCGCATCATCGTACATGATGCCATCGAGTCCGTCCTTTCCGGCCTTGACCTTCTTCTTCACGCCGAGGGTCTTCATGTCGAACATCGACGAGCTGGAATCGCCACCGTTGGTCGTGAAGCCCAACCCCGCCTTTGGCGCGAACGCAATGCCGTGCACACGCGGCGTGTCCATGATATCGCCAACGACTTTGCCATTGGCGCCGTCGATGACCATAACGTGATTGCTGCGCGAGATGAACACGCGACCCGACAGCGGTTCGGCCGTCAGATAGTCGAACGCGCCGTCGCCACCGATGTTGTACTTCTCGACCTTGTACTTCTGCGCCGACGCGCTGGCGGAGAATGCTGCTACCGCGAACGCCGCGGCTGTCGCAACTGAATGAACGCGCATGGTTCGACCTCGAGAAAGTGGAAGTGCTAGTCTCGCGCGGCGAGCGTGAAGCCACGCCCACGCACCGCGACGAGCAACGTTGGAACGACGAACAGTGTGATCGGCGTCGAAAGTGCGAGACCGCCGATGACGGCGAGTGCGAGCGGCTTCTGCATGTCGCTCCCCGCCCCAATGCCCAGCGCGAGCGGCAGTAGTCCGAACAGCGTGCACAGCGTCGTCATGAGAATTGGACGAAGCCGAATGCGCGCGGCCTGACGTAGCGCCGGTTCGAGCGACAGACCGTCGTAACGCATGAGGTGCCGCGTGAAGTCGAGCAGGATGATGCCGTTCTTCACGATGAGTCCAACGAGCAGAATCAGCCCCATGAACGACGAGACGTTCAGCGGCACACCCATGATCACGAGGAGGCCAACCGCACCGACGAACGACAGGGGTGCAGCGAGCAGAATGACGATTGGCTCGACGAACGAACGGAATTGCAGCACCATCACAGCAACGACACTCGCCGCGGCAAGAGCAAGAACGAGCAGTAGCGCGCGAAAGGCCTGCTGCTGGCCGGCGTACTGGCCAGCCAATTCCACGCGCACTCCGGCCGGCGGCGGCTTCTCGGCCAACACCGCCTTCACGTCGGTCATGACGTCACCGAGCGCGCGACCCGCCAAATCGCTGTGCGCAGCGATCATCTGCTGCTGGTTCTCGCGCAGCAGTTCACCGCGGGCCTCAGTCGGCTGGAACGACGCAAGCGACGCAAGCGGCGCCGTGGCGCGCGTCTGCGCCGAGAACACGGGAATCGCGCCAAGCTGCTGCGGATTGAAGCGGACGGAATCCGGCGCGCGAACGCGCACACCAACCGAGCGGTCGTCGAGGCGAATTTCGCCAGCCTGCTGCCCGAGCAGTGCACCGCTCACCTGATCGGCCACCTGCACCGGCGTTAGCCCGATCCGATTGGCCTCAGCCTGGTGCACGGTCATATCGAGCTCCGCGCTCGGCTCACTGACGCCGTTGAAGAAATCTTCGACGCCGTCGACCTTCGACAGCCCGGGCTCGAGCCGTCTGGCGTATGCCTCGAGGCCATTGAGGTCAGCGCCGTACATCTTGATCTCGACCGGACGGGCGGCTCCGGCGAGATCGTTGATCACGTCGGAGAGAATCTGCACGAACTCGACGCGTACTCGAGGGACTGCGGCTTCGACCTTGCCGCGCACCTCGTCAATCACCTCTTGCGTCGAACGATCGCGTTCGCGTTCCGGCTTGAGACGCACGACGATATCGCCGCGATTCTGCTCTGTCGCGAAGAGGCCGAGCTCCGCGCCGAGTCGACGGGATGTTCCCGTGATCTCAGGCGTGCTCATGAGGATTTGCTCGATCTGATGTACCTGTCGATCCGTCTCGGCGAGCGCAGTACCGCCTGGGCTGAAGTAGTCGAGGACGAACGCGCCCTCGTCGATTTCAGGAAGGAAGCCGGTGGATGCTACGCGTTGGACGAGGAAACCGGCGACCACGAGAAGAGCCGCGGCAGGTACGATCCAACGCGCGTGTCGGAGCGCGGCGCCCAGGGCACGTTCGTAGCGATCGGAGAGCGCGTCGACACCGCGACCGATCCAGGCGAGCGGACCGCGCGATGGTTTCGCGTTCTTGGCTTCCGAATCGCTGTCTGCCACGGTGAGATAGCGCTCACTGAGCAACGGAATGATCGTCAGGGCTACGACGAGCGACACGAGAACGGCAATCGTGAGCGTGACCGACAGTGCGTGAAAGAACTGTCCTTCAACGCCAGTGAGCAGCCCGAGCGGCAGGAATACGACGACGGTGGTGATCGTCGACGAAGTGACAGGCCAGATCAGCTCCTGAACCGCGTCGCGAATCGCAAGCGTACGATCAGGCTGGAGCGCGACGTGTCGAACGATGTTCTCCGTGATCACGACGGCGTCGTCGATGACGATGCCAATCGCGATGGCCATGGCGCCGAGCGTCATCAGGTTGAACGTCTGGCCGACGAGCGACATGATGAACACCGTGATCGCCATCGTGATTGGGATCGACGATGCGCTGATCGCGGTCACGCGCGCGTGACGCAGGAAGATCAGAAGCACGATCACGGCGAGCAACGCTCCGACCAGCATCGCGTCGCGCACCGACTTTACGGCGTCGCGCACGAGCGAGGCCTGATCGTACAGCGGCTTGAGCACCAAACCTTGCGGGAGTGTCTTCTGCAGGCTGGCGGCAATCTGGGCAACGCTGTCGGCGATCCCGAGCGTATTGCCGCCGATCTGTCGCGTGATGTTGATCAGTGCGGCCGGCTTGCCGTCGCCCGCCACGATGCGGACGTGATCCTCGGTGCCGCTCTTCACGGTCGCCACGTCACCGACGCGCAGACCGTGGGCAATCACAATGTTCGCGATGTCGTCGGTGGACCGCGCCTCGCTGGTCGTCACGATCAAGTACTGCTTGTAGTCCTGCGGCATGCGACCGACGGCGCTTACCGTCGTCGCCGCTTGAATCGCATTCGCGACGTCGGCGAAGGTCATCTGCTGCATCGCCAGGCGCGCCGGATCAGCCACGACCTCGATCTCGCGCACATCGCTTCCCTGCACATCCACGCGGCCAACACCTGGCACGCGTGAGATCAGCGGTTTGACCTGATACCGGGCAATGTCGTACAGCGTTGCCGGATCACCGCCCTCGAGGTTGTACGAGAGAATTGGAAAGACCGACGGCGTGAGCCGTTCGATTTCGATGTCGAGGTTGGCCGGCAGGTCGTTGCGCGCCTGATTGACGCGGGCCTGCACCTGCTGCAGCGCCACGACCATGTCCGTCGACGGCGAGAAGGTGACGTTCGTCTCGCTTCCGCCGCGAATCGAGCGCGACTGCACCCTCGTTACGCCCGGAATGATACTGATCGCTTCCTCGATCGGGCGCGTGATGCTGAACAGCACCTGCCGAGCGCCGAGCGAACTGCCATTCACGACGACGGTGACGCGCGAGAAGGTGAGCTCAGGGTAGATCGCCGACGGCAGCCGCACGGCCGCCCAGATTCCCGCGCCGCTGAGAACAGCGATCGCGAGATAGACGAAGCGTCGCTGCTGCGCGAGAAGCCCGAATAACGAGCGCTGCTCGGTCACGGCTTTTCCGCTTTGGCCGAGTCGTTGAGCGGCGCGAGTGGAACCACCTTGGCACCATCCTGCATGCCGTACGCGCCGAACGTCACGATACGTTCTCCGACCTTGAGTCCGTCGGTGATTTGCGCAGTCGTGGCGGTCTTACCGCCGACGGTGACCGGTTGTGCGTGCGCGACGTTGTCTGCATCCACGACAAACACCTTGAACGAGTCGCCGTCCGGAACGAGCGCGTCGATTGGAACGACGATCGCGCCAGTGTGCGTCAGCAGGGCGATCGCGCCAAAAATGGTCTCACCAATTCGCAGCGGTCTTTTCGTGGTCGGCGCTTGCACCCGCACCGGTACGCTTCGCGTCGTCGAATCGATCGTACTCGCAATGTCGATCACGGTGCCAACGCCGAGCTGCTCACCGCCCTGCGATTGACCGGCCGTGAGAATCGTCTTGGCGCCCGGACGAACGCGACCCGCGTCCGACGGGGTGACGCTCAACACGACGTCGAGCGCGCTCGGATCCGAAATCTCAATCAGCGGCTGCGACGGATCGACCGACGATCCAATCGTCGCGACCACTCGAGTAACGACGCCGGAGATCGGCGCCTTGATGATAGAGAGGTTCTCAGCGCGGCGCGCGACATCGAGTTCGTTGCGCGCGCGCGCGAAATCGGCAGCAGCTTGCTCGGCGTCCTTTCGCGGCGTGATGCCTTCCTGCGCCAAGCGCTGCTGTCGCTCGTTCGCCTTCTGTGCGGCGTCATAGCTCGCCTGCGCGGCCTCTAGCGACGCACGGAATGGCGCCTGATCCAGCTCGATCAACGGATCGCCGGCGCGCACAGCTCGACCCATCGCCACGAGAACCTGACCGACTCGCCCAGGGGCAGGCGCGCTGAGACTCGCAACGTGTCCGACGCGCGCGGTCACTGTCCCGATCGCACCGAGCGTTTCGGTAAATGGCTCGGCTGCGACGACGGCGGTCTTGGCGCTGACGCTCGGTTGCTTCTCGGCCGCGGGTGCCTCCGCCTTGTGACAGGCCGCGACGAGAAGGATCAACGGGGCAACGACGATCGCCCGATGGTAGGAATGCCTCATGGCTGGGAATCCGCAGTGGAGAACGCAAGCGCACGCAACTCGGCGGTCGCAATCCACGCGGCTGCGAGATCGTCGACGTATTGCGCCAAGAGTTCGCGCGCGGTGCGCCGTGCTTCGAGAATGTTCGCGAGAGTCGATGCGCCCTCGCGATAGGCTGTGAGCGCCATGGCTGACACGCGCTCGGCGCTCGTGATGAGCGCGCGATCCCGCTCGACGCGCGCGAGCGCCACCTGGCGTTCGCGCGTCGCGTGAGCGATCTGATTCTTTGCTTCGACTTGAGCGAGCGTGAGTTCCGCCGCTGCTCGAACGCGTTCTGCTTCCGCCTGCGCGATCGCGCCGCGATTCCGATCGAAAAGAGGCAAGCCTATTCCCACGCCAAACGTGGGAAGGAAGCCAGGAACGTCAGGATCTCCCGCCTCGAAACCGAACGAGATACTCGGTAGCGACCAGATGGAGCGATGCTGCAGGCGCGCCGCCGCGGTCGCCGACTCGAGCGAGATGGCCGCAGCCTTTTCGCTGAGCGTGGTGGCGGGTGTAGCGGCTCCTGGCGGAAGAGCGAGTGAATCGGTCGCGAGAATCTCCAACCGTTCGGTCGTCATGCCGAGAACGGCCTGAAGGTCGAGCAGTGTCGAGACCAACGTGAGCGAATCACCGGTGGCGAGGTTCGTCTGCTGGCCCGCGTTGACGCGCGCGAGCTCGACGTCCATCTCGCTCGCATCGCCCGCATCTCGGCGACGCTGCACCATGTGCAACACGCTGTCGGCGTCGAGCGCATTGCGTTGCGACAGTGCGAGTCGCTCTCGCGCCGCGAGCGCGCGAGTGTACGTAGTATCGGCGTCGAGAGCGATGGTCGCCCGCGCAAACTGATAGCGAAGCCGTGCCGCGTCCAACCCAAGGCCCGCCGAGCGAATTCGCAGTTGGCGGAGCATGGGAAAGTCGATCGGAACGTCGACACTGAAATGATATTTTGGAACGGAGCGGCTGTAGCTCGCGGTCAGCGCCGGATTCGGCAGCGCTCGCGCTGCGATGACCGCTGCGCCGGCAACCGAGGTATCGGCCCGGGCTACGCCGAGCCGGGCGCCGCGCTCGAGGGCGGTCTGAATGGCGCCGGCGCGCGAAAGCGGAGTTGTCTGTGATTGGACTGGCGCAGCATAGGCCGCGCAGGCCACGAGCAGGGCGATGCGAACGCGCATGACCTCGGTATTTAGCTGGATGCTGAAGGCTAGCGGCCTGGACCTGTCAGGAAGATGACACCGGCGTAGCGGACAAGTCTCGCGGCAACTGAACGACTACGCGCGTTCCCCGCCCTACGTCCGACTGAATCGCGATGGTCCCCGCATGTTCGTCGACGATCCATCGAGCGATCGCCAGACCGAGTCCGACGCCCTCCGACGTGGCCGTCGTTTCCGACGCCGCGCGGGTTCTCGACGTGTCTGCGCGGAAAAAGCGATCGAAAACGAAAGGAAGTTTGTCCGGTTCGATCCCGACTCCGGTATCGGACACGGTGAGTTCGGCGGTGGCGGGTGTAGCGCGCACTCCAATCCGAACCATTCCCCCGGCCGGAGTGAACTTGATCGCGTTGTCGAGCAGAATCACGACCAACTGTCGCAGCAGGGTCGGATCTCCGTAGACAGGAGCCTCCTCGAAATCGTCCACCTCGAGGCGGACAGACTTTCGGTCGGCGATAACGCGCACGGCTTCCGCTGCATCGAGGGTGAGGTCGTCGAAGAACACGCGACTGCGCGCGACGGTGCGTTCCCCGGCGTCCGCGCGCGCCAGCATGAGCAAATCCTCAACGATCCCACCGAGCCGCTCGCTTTCGCGTTCGATGCTGCGCAGCGCGATCAGATATTCATCCGGTCCGCGAGGGCGTTGCATCGCAACTTCGGCGCGGCTTCGCACGACGGCAATCGGCGTTCGCAGTTCGTGGGCCGCATCCGCCATGAACTGGCGCATCTGCGTGATGGCACGTTCCACGGGAACAGTCGATTGGCGCGCGAGAATCCAACCGCCGGCGGCGACCAATATCAGCGCGACGATCGCAGCGGCACCGAACGAGGCGATCAGCGACGCGTACCGATCCTCGAGCTCGATTTCGTTGGCAATGGCAACGGCGACGACAGGCGGGCCATCGGGCAGGTCGACACGTTCGGCGTAGGCGCGAAGAATTCCATCGTCATGATCGCTGTGCGTACGCGCCTTTGTGTGCGACTTGGCTGCATCACGCGCCAGCGACCGTACCCACGACGCCGGCTCGTTACCGCTCAACGCGTGGCCGGTGGTGTCGAGAAGCACGAGCGTACGCTCAGGAATACGAAAATCCGCCGACGGATCGAAGAGTCGAGTCACGTCGCCGTGTGACGCAGCGACGCGCAAACGCGCCAGGCGCGCGAGTTCATGTGTCGCGTCGCGCAGCGACTCATCGAGCTCGTGGTCGAAGCGCCGAGTGATGGTGGCGAATATTCCGCCGCCGAGCAGGGCGAGAATGACGAAGAATGTCCCGACGTACCACGCCGTAAGGCGAAGGCGCAAACGACCGAGCGAACTCGGAACCGCAACGGCCGAACGTCTTCCGTTCTGGCTTGTGCTCATTCCCCGAGCCGGTATCCCGCGCCCCGGAGCGTGTGAATGAGCTTGACCGAAAAACCTTCGTCGATCTTGAGTCGGAGTCGGCGGACCAGAACTTCGAGCACGTTGGTGAACGGATCGTGATTCTCGTCCCACACATGCGCGGTAATCGCCGCACGGTCCACGACCTGATCGTGATGACGAACGAGAAACTCGAGCAGCGCGAACTCCTTGGCCGTGAGCTCGATGGGACGTCCACCGCGGCGCACGCGGTGCGAGCGCAGATCGACCTCGAGATCGGCGATCGTCAGCGTCTCGGGCAGCGGGGTTGGGCGTCGCCGCGCTAGCGCGCGCAGACGAGCAACGAGTTCGCGGAAGGCGAAGGGTTTGGTGAGATAGTCGTCGGCACCGGCGTCGAGACCGCGCACGCGATCGTCGACGGCGTCGCGCGCCGTGAGCATGAGCACCGGCGCACCGACACCGCGTTGACGAAGCGATCGGCAGAGATCGAAACCACTGCCGCCGGGAAGCATCACGTCGAGGATAATGACGTCATACGCGGCGAGCACGGCGCGCAGTCGTCCGCCCTCCAGGGTCGATTCCCGCACGACCTGGAAGCCATGTTCGCCTAATCCGCTCTCGATGACCTCGGAAAGCTCCGGATCATCCTCGACCAACAGGACACGCATCGCCGCGCAGGAATTGAATGAGGGGTTCCTTCGATCAAACTACTCGCAACGCGGCGGTCACGTCGACACTACGGCTTTTTCGGCTTGGCCGCAGCCTTTGCCTTGGCATCCTCGGCGGCTTCCTTCTTCTCGTCCGCCGGCGTCTCGTGCTCGAACGACACGACCTTGCCGGTGATCGCGCTCACCTGCACCTCATCGATGCCGCTCTTACCGGCGGTCTTGATGTCGTACGAGTAGATCAGCTTTCCGCCTTCCTTCTCGAGTTCAACACCTTCGATCTTGCCCTTGGGAACGCGCTTCTGAGCGGCTGCAGAGGCGACATCCTCGGTAATCTTGGCCTGCTTGACGAGCGAATCCGGCAACTCGCGCTTGTAGGTAGCCTGCGCGTGAACCACGGGGGTGGCGAGCGCCGCGATGACGAGCGCGCCGGCGAAAGAAGCGTATTTCATGAAGACTCCTGGCGGTTGGGATGGTGCCGGAGGTTACCCCTGAGCACCTGTCGCGACGATGACAGGCCAAACAAACGGGCGCCCTGTTCAGGGCGCCCGTTCGAGTCGTAAATGCAGTTCAGGTGGCGGCTGGTTCCGGTCGGTGCGCCGTCGGAAGCTTTGCGTCCGCTGGCGGCGTTACACCACCCGCTTGCTTCGCGCGGCGACGCGAGAAGCGCTGTTGCCACTCGTCGAGGTACGTGTAGAACACCGGCGTGACGTAGAGTGTCACGAGCTGCGAGAAGGCCAGACCGCCAACGACGGCAACACCCAGCGGACGACGCGTCGACGCGCCCGCGCCCCAACCGACGGCGATCGGAATCGCGCCCATGAGCGCGGCCATCGTCGTCATCATGATCGGACGGAAACGAACGCTCGCCGCTTCGAGGATTGCCTCGGCAGGCGAGCTATTGCTGTCGCGCTGCTTCTCGATCGCGAAGTCGATCATCATGATCGCGTTCTTCTCGACGATGCCGATGAGCATGATGATGCCCACGAAGCCGTAGATATCGAGATCGAGGCCGCAGAGAAGCAGCGTCACCAGCGCGCCGAACGCAGCGAACGGCAAACCGGTGAGAATCGTGATCGGATGGATGAAGCTCTCGTACAACACCCCGAGGATTACGTAGATCACGAACACCGCGAGGAGCATCAGGACGAGCAGGCCTTGCTGTGTCGTGACGAACGCCTCGGCCATTCCAGAGAAGCTCGCGCCGACCTGCGACGGAAGCACTTCCTTCGCGACCGCCTCGACCTGCTTGACCGCCGTGCCGATGGACATGCCCGGCGCGAGGTTGAACGACACCGTCACGGCCGGCAACTGGCCCGAGTGATTCACCGTCACCGGGCCGACCGAGAACTTGAACTTCGCCACGGTGTTGAGCGGCACGAGCGGTCCGCGCGACGACCGCACCCAGAGCTTGCCGAGCGCATCGACGTCTTGCTGATACTCGGGGAGCAGTTCCATCACGACCCAGTACTCGTTAGTCGCTGTATAGATCGTCGACACCTGGCGCTGGCCGAACGCGTCGTAGAGGGTGTTTTCGATCTCGCTGGCCGACACGCCGAGTTGGCCCGCCTGCTCACGATCGATGTCGATGGTCACCTGCGGATTCTCGATCAGCAGGTCACTCGTCACGTCGATGAGACCGGGAATCGCGCGCATGCGCGTTTCGATCGTGCGCGCGGCGGTATTGAGCGCCGCCATGTCGCCGCTCTGCAGCGTGTACTGATAGAGTGACTTTGACGCGAGTCCACCGATCGAGATCGCCGGCGGATTCTGAATGAACGTCGTGATGCCAGACACGCTGGCGGTCGACACCATCAGGTCGCGCGCGATCAGCTCCGCGCTGCGCTTACGCTCGTCGATCGGCTTGAGATCGATCGTCATCTGGCCCTGGTTCGCGGCCGCAGTCGTACCGACCGACGACGTCACCGAACGAACGTCCGGATGCTTCCGGATCACTTCGGCCACTTCCTGTTGCTGGCGAGTGAGCGCGTCGAACGACACGCCTTCCTGTGCTTCCGTCGTCACGAGGAGCTGGCCGGTATCGTCCGTCGGGAAGAGTCCCTTGGGCGTGGACCAGAACAGGTACGCGGTGACGAAGAGGATTACCGCCGAGAACACGAGCGTGAGCGGCCGGCGCGCCATGACCCAGGCGAGCGAGCGTTCGTACACGCCCAGCCAGGCGTTGTAGAAGTTTTCGGTGACTTCGTAGAAGCGACCGTGCTTCTTGCCATGATCCGACTTGAGGAAACGACTCGACAACATCGGCGTGAGCGTCAGCGACACGAAGCCGGACACGAGAATCGCCACGCCGATCGTGACCGCGAACTCATGGAACAGCTTGCCGATGATGCCGCCCATGAACAAGAACGGGATGAACACCGCCGCCAGCGAGAACGTCATCGACAAGATGGTGAACCCAACCTCGGATGCGCCGTCGATCGCGGCCTGCATCCTTGGTTTTCCCATCTCCATGTGTCGGACGATGTTCTCGAGCATCACGATGGCGTCGTCCACGACGAAACCGACGGCGAGTGTGAGCGCCATCAGCGAAAGATTGTCGAGCGAGTAATGCAGGAGATACATCACCGAGAACGTGCCGATGATCGACATCGGCAGCGCGAGGCTCGGGATGATCGTCGCCGACCAGTTGCGCAGGAAGAGGAAGATCACCGCCACGACGAGGAACAGCGTCAGCTCGAGCGTGAAGGTGACGTCATCTACCGACGCCTTGATCGTCTCCGAACGGTCGTACAGGATGTTCATCGCGACCGACGGCGGAATCTCCTGGCCGATCTTGCCAAGTGACGCCTTCACGCGGTTGGCCACGTCCACCGTGTTCGTGCCCGGCTGGCGCTGAATCGCCAACACGATCGACCGCGCGCCGTTGTACCAGCTGGCCGTCTTGTTGTTCTGCACGTCGTCGGTGATGCGCCCAATCTCGTCGAGGTGCACGGGCGCGCCGTTGCGATACGCCACGATCACGTCGCTGAACTGATTGGCGTTCTCGAGCTGACCAGTCGCCTGCACCGTGAGCGCCGTACGCGGACCATTGAGGACGCCCGTGGGCATGTTCACGTTCTGCTGCGTGATCGCCTGCGCCACGTCCTCGAGCGCGATGCCGCGCGTGGCGAGCTGTCCCGGATCGAGCTGGAGACGAACGGCGTATTTCTGCGCGCCGTACACGAGCACCTGCGCCACGCCAGCGACCATCGATAGGCGCTGCGCGATCGACGTCTCGCCGATCTCGTCGAGCTGCGACAGCGAGATCTCGGTGGACGTGAGCGCGAGCGTCAGGATCGGCGCGTCAGCGGGGTTGGTCTTCTGATACGCCGGCGGAATGATTCCCTGTGGCAGCTGACGTGCTGTCTGCGCGATCGCAGCCTGCACGTCCTGCGCAGCGGCATCGATGTTCCGGTCGAGCGCGAACTGAATGACGATCTGCGTCTGCCCGAGGCTCGACGTCGATGTCATGTTGTCGATGCCGGCGATCGTCGAGAATTGTTTCTCGAGCGGCGTCGCCACCGTGGCAGCCATCGTCTGCGGACTGGTGCCCGGCAGCGTGGCGCTCACCGTCACCGTCGGGAAGTCGACGTTCGGCAAGTCGCTCACCGGCAACTGACGGTAGGCGACGATGCCAAATACGAGGATGCCGATCATGACGAGCGTCGTCATGACGGGGCGTTTGATGAACAGCGTGGTAAAATTCATTGACTGCTTGTCATTCTGAGGGAGCAGAGCGACCGAAGAACCTACTGTGACGTTCTAGTAGATCTTCGCTTCGCTCGGGATGACCACTAATCGCCAGCCACAGGACTTGGCTCGACCGGAATCGCGGCATGAGCGCGACGGCCAATCCAGGACTGCAGCTCGTCGAAATACGAGTAGAACACAGGCGTCACGTACAGCGTGACGACCTGCGAAAACGCGAGACCACCCACGACCGCGATACCCAGCGGACGCCGCGACG
The DNA here is from genome assembly GCF_055379415.1 of Leucogemmata humicola. Lineage (NCBI taxonomy): Bacteria > Pseudomonadati > Gemmatimonadota > Gemmatimonadia > Gemmatimonadales > Gemmatimonadaceae > Leucogemmata > Leucogemmata humicola. Next base: position 2,222,939 of record NZ_AP040875.1, on the reverse strand, counting down.
CCGCCGACGTACCCACACCGATTGCAATCGGTAGCGTACCAACGATTGCCGAAACCGTCGTCATCATGATCGGTCGGAAGCGCACACTCGCCGCTTCGACGATCGCACGCGTTGGGCTGATGTTGCCGCTGCGCTGACGCTCCAATGCGAAGTCGATCATCATGATCGCGTTCTTCTCCACGATGCCGATCAGCATGACGATGCCGACATAGCCGTACACGCCGAGCTCCACGTGCGTGATGTACAGCGCGAACAGCGCGCCGAACGCCGCGAACGGTAAGCCCGTGAGAATCGTGATCGGGTGGATGAAGCTCTCGTAGAGAACGCCGAGAATGAGATAGATGATGAAGACCGTGATCAACAACAGGACGCCCATGCCCTTCTGAGAATCCTGGAATGCTTGCGCGGTGCCCGAGAATCCGCCGGTGATCTGCGCCGGCAATACTTCCTTCGCGACTCGCTCGACCTCGGCCGTGGCGTCACCGAGCGAGACGCCCTGCGCCAGGTTGAACGAGATCGTCATCGACGCCATCTGACCGGAGTGCGCCACGCTGAGCGGACCGGTGGTCAGCTCGAAGTCTGCCACTTCGGGCAACGGAACCTGTCGTCCGCCCGACGCTGGCACATAGAAGTGCTCGAGAACCGACGCATCCACCTGCGCGCTCGGCACCGTCTCCATCACGACCGTGTACTGATTGGTCGGCATGAAGATCGTCGACACCTGCTGCTGGTTGTACGCATTCGCCAGCGCCTGCTCGATTCCCGACGGCGTCGTGCCCATGCGAAGCGCTTTCTGGCGGTCGATCTTCACCTTCACGATCGGACTACGATTCAGCAGGTTCGAATTGACGCTGCTGAGCATCGGGTTGTCCTGCAGGCGATTGAGCAACTTCTCGCCCTGCGCGTAGAGATCCTGAATGTCCGGCCCGCGCAACGTGTACTGGTACGACGACCGGCCACCACGGCCGCCGATCTGAATGCTCGGCGGATTCGTGACCGACACGTCCACACCTGGCGTTGACATCAGACGTCGCAGTTCGAACACCATGGCATCCGCAGGCGGACGCGTGCCCGCCGGCTTGAGCGTGACGTTGAACTGGATCTGATTCGACGGCCCCATGCTGCCGATGTTCATCGTATACGACGCGACGTTCGTATCCGTCGCCAGCTTGGTGCTCACTAGCTGGCCCAGGCGCATCATCTCGGTGAACGGCGTTCCCTGCGGCGCCTCGGCGTTCGCGTTCAGCGTGCCGGTATCGTCGGGCGGGAACAATCCCTTCGGAATGTTCGTCCACACGAAGTACGTCGCGACCAGCACCGCCGCCGAGAAGAGAAGCGTGAAAGGCCGGCGCTCCATCACCCAGTTGAGACTGCGCTCATACCAGCCGAGAATCGTCTGGAAACCGCGCTCGGTGATGTTGTAGAGGGTGCCGTGCTTCTCGTCCTTCGAGTGCGTCTTCAGCAAGCGGCTGCAGAGCATCGGCGTGAGCGTCAACGCGATGAAGCCCGAGATCAGCACAGACACGCTGATCGTTACGGCAAACTCGCGGAACAGACGCCCGATGATGCCGCCCATGAACATCAGCGGAATGAACACCGCTGAGAGCGAGAGACACATCGAGAGAACTGTAAACCCGACTTCCTCGGAGCCCTCGAGCGCCGCCTGCATCGGGGTTTTTCCCATCTCGATGTGGCGCACGATGTTCTCGAGCATCACGATCGCGTCGTCGACGATGAAGCCCACGGCGAGCGTGAGCGCCATGAGCGACAGGTTGTCGATACTGAAGTCGAGCGCGTACATCGCCGAGAACGTGCCTATGACAGCTAGCGGCAGCGTTAGACTCGGGATCAGCGTGGCGATCGCGCTTCGCAGAAACAGGAAGATGACGACCACGACGAGCACGAGCGCGATGACCAGGGACTCCTTCACGTCCGCCACAGAGTGGCCGATCATGATCGATTTGTCGTACTGAACGTAGACGTTCAGGGTCGGCGGGAGGCCCAGCTTGATCTCGTCGAGCTTCTCCTTCACCCGCTGCGCAATTTCCATCGTATTCGTGCCGGGCTGCCGCTGCACGAACAGGTTGATGGAACGCTCGCGATTGAAATAGCTGACCGACTTGTTGTTCTGGATGTCGTCGAGCACGTTGGCGACATCGCCGAGCCGGACTGCCGCGCCATTGCGATACGAGATGATCAGCTGGCGGAACTCCGACGCGTTGTTCATCTGACCAGTCGCGTTGATCGTCAGCGTCTGGTCCTTTCCATATAGCACGCCCGTCGGAAGCATGACGTTGTTCAGACGGATTGCGTTCGCGACCTGCGACACGCCGATATTGCGCGCCGAGAGCTGTTTGGGATCGAGCTGCACGCGCACCGCGTACTTCGCCGAGCCGAACACGTTGACCGACGCAACACCTTCGATCATCGACAGGCGCTGCGCGATCATCGTCTGCGCGTACTCGTCCACCTGAGTCATCGGGAGGACGTTCGACGTCAGCGCGATCGTCATGACCGGCGACGCGTTCGGATTGTTCTTACGGTAGTTCGGCGGGAGAATCGTCGACGGAAGGAACGGCAGTGTTTTGCCGATCGCCGCGTTCACGTCCTGCGCCGCTACCTCGATATCGCGATCAAGCCCGAACTGCAGCGTGATGTTCGTGCCGCCGGTGTTGCTGCTCGACGTGATCTCATCGATGCCGGCGATCGCCGAGAATGCCTTCTCGAGCGGCGTCGCGACCGTGGCCGCCATCGTCTCCGGGCTCGCGCCCGGGAGATTGGCGTTCACGTTCAACGTTGGATAGTCGATGGCCGGCAGATCGCTGACCGGCAGCTTCCGGTACGACGCGATGCCAAACACCAGGATGCCGATCATGAGCAACGTCGTCATGACCGGGCGCCGCACGAACGGCCCAGTGAGGCTCATTCCCCGCCGCCGCTACCGCCGCCGCCGTTGCCGCCACCGCGCTTGCCACCGCGGCCGCCACCCTTGCGTCCACCACCATTACCATTGCCGCCACGGCCATTCGCATCGCCCGCGCCGCGAAGGCGCACGGGCGCGTCGGGCGTGAGGCGCGACTGGCCTTCCGTCACGACACGATCGCCCTCGTGAATGCCGCTGGAGATGATGGCAAGACCACCCGCCGTGCGCTCAACGACCACGGCGCGCTGACGCGCCGTGTCCGCCTGATCGACGACGTATACATACGAGCCGCGCTGGCCTGTGACGATCGCCTGCTGCGGTACGACGAGCGCGTTTTCCTGATCGTAGAGATGCAGCGACGTCGTAGCGAACTGTCCAGCCCAGAGGCGGCCAGTCGAGTTGTCGAACGTCGCCTTGAGCTGCACGGTGCCAGTCGCGGTATCAACCGCGTTGTCGATGAACGACAGCTTGCCCGCCATCGACTCGTTGACCGGTGCGGCCTGCTGCACCGGGGCGGCGCCACTCTGCGCGGCCGCGCGCTGACCACCGCCGCCATTGCCGCCACCGTTGCCCGCAGCGCCCGGACCACGACCGCCGCGACGTCCGCCTGCTCCGCCGTTGCTCGCCGCGTCAGATGGGCCACCGGCCCCACCGGCGGCATTGGCATCGCGGCGTCCGCGACGACCAGCACCGTTGCCGCCGTTGCCGCCGTTGCCCTGCTGGCCCGTCGGGTCGGCCGGCTGCGCCATCGCTTCCGCTGCGAGCGAATCGATCGACGGAGTCGGCGGAGCGATCCCGCCCGGCACCGCCGCCACCGGAAGACCGCCCTTGGCGCCGTATTGGAGCACGAGCGGAAGCTGCGACGACGGAACCGCGAAGCGCACGTAAATCGGACGCACCTGATTGATCACGACCAACGGCGACGCTCCGCCCGATCGAACCAGGTTACCGCGCTTCACCAATAGGCCACCGGTCTTTCCCGAGATCGGCGCGCGAATGATCGCGTTGTCGAGATTGAACTTGGCGTTGGCAACCGCGGCGCGATCGGCGTTCATCGTTGCCTGCGTGGTCGCCGCAGTATTGAACTGGACGCCCGCTTCCTGAGGCGTGATCACGCGCTGCGCGAGCAGCTTCTTATACCGGTCCGCTTCACCCGCCGCCTGTGTGAAGTTCGCGCTGTCACGCGCGAGGACGGCAAGCGCCTGATCGTACGCGTTCTGGTATGGACGCGAATCAATATGGAAGAGCGGCTGGCCCGTGCGGACCTCGTCGCCCTCCTGAAAGTCCACCGACAGAATGATTCCGTCGACCTGCGGCGTGACGGAAACGCTCTGCATTGGCGTCACGACGCCGTTCGCTTCAATAACGTATGGCACCGTCGCACGTCGAGCCGCCGCAACGGACACACTGGCGGCCTGTCGCTGTTGAGGCGGCGGCGCCTTTTTGCAGGCGGTGAATGCAACGGGGACGAGCAGCGCAGCAGCGAAAGACAGCAACGATGCGCGACGATGGTCGAGTCGCAATCCGGTCATCAGAGCAAATCAGTGGTTGAGTGCGAGGGCGCGACGGGGGCGCAGTACGGCGGGCTCGTCCGCAACCTGACTAGGCCGGGCGAGCGATCATTGGTAGTACGTGCAGATGGGGCAATGTGTTCGGCTGAGATCGACCGAAGTCTTCAGCGCCCCGCCAAAGCTAACGCGGGGCACTTCAATCGTTAAGATCGCCCCTGACGGTCCGGTCCGGTCCTTGCCTTTTCTTAGTCCGGAGGCCGCCAATGCGACGTCGTAGAAAGTCCGATCAGACCGCCGAAACCATCATCGTCAGAACGGACGACGGAAAGACCTTCCGCTGCTCCATCGTCTCGACAGGAAACGAGAGTCAGCCGCATTGGGCGCTCATGGACGAACACGCTCAACAGTTCCTCGGACCGCCGGTCATGCCCGATCATTCGGTCGAAGCGGTCCAACACCAGATCACCGAGTGGTGGGCCGGCCGCATCCGTAATCAGCGGCCCGAGCCAGCGTCCAGCGCAGATCGGACTGAATCGAAGCCCTAGAAACGCGCAACAGCGGGCGCAACCAATACCAAATCCGTACAAACGAGAGGCGGCGCCGGACCAAGGTCCGGCGCCGCCTCTTTCCTTAAAACTCAGTCGCCTGTGCTACTTCAGCGCGATGTTCTGCGAAGTGCGGAGCATGAGCTTCGTACCCGACGGCAGTTCTGGCTCGCGATCCGTGCCCAACGAAATCACGGTTCCAGCGGCCGCGCCAAGCGCGCCACCAACGAGCAGCTTGTCGAGATCTCCACCGCTGACGATTGCACCGAGCGCCCCACCAACCGCCGCACCAATGCCCGCCTTCTTCAGCGTCTCGTTGCTGGCGCTAGGCGGACGAACCTCTGACACGCTGGCGTTGTACGGATAGGTGTGGCCATTGATCGCAATGCGATCGAAGTCCACGCGAATCACGGACGGGTCGCCAGTATGCGGCGCATTCTGAAGCCCGGTGATATGGCCGTACACCATCGAGCCTTCCGGCACGACGGTCTGACCGTTCTGTGCCTTTACCGCGTCGGATACCGTCGCCGTGAAGGTATCACCGACCTTGTTCTGCTTCGAACCCATCTTCGAGTTCGTTTTCACTTCGATCATCGTACCAACCGTAAGCCGCCGAGCGTTCGGCGGTACCGCGCTTCCGAGTTCGCCGCTCGCTGATTGCACGTTCGTACGTGCGCATCCGCCGAGCGCGGCAACCGCGGTCGCGATCATTGTAAGTTTTCGGATCATTGCAGCTCCCTGCTTGAGGCAGTGCCTAAAAAAGCAAGTCGCACGCCCGACCACGCCGGGCCCTGTGACGACCCGGTGAGTACGCAGGCTCGACAGCAAAATCCCCGTCGCAGTACTCGCCGAGACGGGGATTCCTTCCAATGAGAATGTGCTATTTGCGATCTACTTCGCGCCGCACCCGATCGGTTGCGTGCTCACCACGAAGTTGTCGAGTGTACGAACATTCGCTGCAGGCGCTCCCTCATTCTGATATTGCTCGAGGAGCACGGAATTCAGCCCGTACGCATTGTATGAGCCCACCCAGTTGAGCCCCGTCTTCTTGGCCGAGGGCTGACCGTTCACCAGTAGCTCGAATACGCCATTCGACTGCCCGGCGTCGTTCAGCTTGACGTGGAACTCATAGCAGGACCACTGCCCCACGTGCGCCTGGTCATTCTCCATCGCGGCAGAGCGGACGCCGCCGAGCCATTTGAGATTGTTGAAGTCGTTGTAGCCGACAGTCACCGTCGCGCCCGCCGCGTCGACGCCCGACGCAGGATCGAGCAGCAGATACCGCATATCGGTCTCGTCCGACCAACCGTGCGCGATCATCGCCTGACTCCAATCAGACTTCGTGAACACGGTCGCGCGCGTCAGCTTGCCGGGTCCGTCCCCCACCCAACCAGCTTCGCGCTTCACATAGAAGCGCCAGTAGATCTCACGATAGTTCGCCGTCCCCGCATCCACCGGCCGGAACGACGCACTCGGCGTCTTCCCAAACGCGAGCTTCAGACTGCCCGCAGCCGCGCTGCCCTTTGTGTATGTCGCGCGCATGCCGACCGAACCGCCAACACCAGTTCCGGTCGCGCGTACGAACTTCCCGCCAGCGTTGTCGTACTCGAAGTACTTCGATGTACGATCGCTCTCGAAGTCGTCGCAGAAGATCCAGCCAGCGCGCGGCGTCGCGCACTCACCAGTCGCGACGATTTCCGTAACGCTGCCGGCGATATTACCCGCCTCGGTCGCCGTCTGGTCGCGCGAGCAGGCGATTGCGGCGCAGGCAACAACGCTCAACGAAATCATCTTGAATCGCATCTCAACGCTCCACGGCGGCTGTTGAGATCTGACCAGTCGCATCGCACTCCGCAACCGGCTCGCGCTCAGGCGTCGCCAGCCGCCCGATACCCCATCCGTTCCGACACAGCGGTCGCAGCACTCACGACATCGATCGCCAACGCGTGCAGCTTTGATCGCGCGCAGCGTGACACGGGCCCGCCAATCGCGATGGCAGCCACAACGGCGCCAGAAAAATCTCGCACTGGTGCCGCGACGGCAGCGAGATCCGACTCGAGCTCTGCCCACACGGTCGCATAGCCGCGCTTGCGAACTGATTCCAATTCCTGATCGAACGCGGCAGCGGTGGTAATGGTCTCGTGCGTGTACCGCTGCAATGGTGCACCGAGTACTGCGGCAACGGTCGAATCATCGGCATGCGCGATCAGCACCTTGCCCGATGCAGTCGCATGCACGGGGAGCCGACGACCCACCCAGCCAACGTGCATCACCGGCCGCGGACTGTCGGCAACTTCCACGTTCACCGCTTCGAGACCGACGAGCAGTGTGAGGTTCGCTGTTTCGCCAGTTCGCTGCGCGAGCCAATTCAGCGACGAACGCGCCGAGCGCTGCAGCGTAGTGGAATGTCGGGCGACGTCGCCGAGTGCGGTGAGCCGCAGCGAAAGTCTGTACCGCGATGTCTCTGGATCGCGATCCAGAAAATCCGCGTCCTCCATCGCCGAAAGCCACCGCGACACGGTGCTCTTGGGACGACCGAGCACGTCGGCAACTTCGAGTACGCCGAGCTCTCGCCGCTCGATCGTGAACAGAGCGAGTACATCCATTGCCTTGCGCAGCATACGGCCTCCTCACATACTTTGGCGCGATTACGGAACCTAGTTCCATTATATGGAACCGGCTAGAGGCCGGCCCAGGCCCGCCGCCAGACCCTTCGCGGCTTTACGGAGCGTTCATGCAGCAATCTTCGGCTAGGGCATCACACCATCGCTCGCCACGCCGCGCTCGCATCGTCATGGGCGCGCTGCTGTTCACTCCGCTCATGGCGTACGACAGCGGGGTCAGGCGAACGACCAAGCCCGCGTCCGAATACATCGCGCACGTCGAGGTGCGCCGTACGACGCATGGCGTCCCGCACATCAAAGCAGACAACCTCGGCGCCGCGGAGTTCGCGCTCGCGTACGTACAGTCGGAAGACTACGGCGCTCGCGTACCGCTCGACCTGTTGCGCGCACGAGGTGAGATGGGCCGATGGTTCGGCCGCGACAGTATGGAACGCGACTTCGCCGCGAAGCTCGCATACAACCGCGCGGTCGAGACGTACCCATTCCTCGCTGGCGACACGCGCGAGGTGTACGAGGGTTTTGCCGCCGGCGCCAATCGCTACGTCGAACTGCATGCGGACGAGTTCCCCGCTGGGTTCGCGCCGCACTTTACTGGCTACGACGTGCTCGCGCACGACGTGAGCATGGCCACCGCCGCACAAGCGGCGCGCTTTCTCGCGCGAAACGATCCGAGTTATCGCGGTCGTGGACGCGGCGCGACAGCTACGCCAAGTCCCGCCGAGGGTGAAGTTCCGCCGGGCGAATGGATAGATCCGCCGGACGAAGGTTCGAACGCGTGGGCATTCTCGCCGAGTCGAACGAAATCCAAGCGCGCTATTCTGCTGCGCAATCCGCACCTCCAGTGGAACGCGGGCTATTACGAAGCTCACATGACGGTTCCCGGCGTCGTCGACTACTACGGCGACTTCCGCATTGGCGGACCGTTCAGCGTCATTGGCGGGTTCAATCGCGATCTCGGTTGGTCGACAACCAACAACGATCCACTTCTCACGCAGATTTACGCGCTCGACGCGGATCGCGCGCACGCCGAACACTATCTGCTCGACGGCGTATCGTATCCGATACAGAAGCAGACCGTGCGCGTCGAGTATCGCGACGGCAGCGGACTGTCGAGCGAGTCACGCGAAGTGCCGCGCACGCCCTTTGGTCCGGTGATCTATCGCGATAGCAACACCGTGTACGTGCTGCGCACCGCGATGGACGGAGATTTCCGCGCCGGCGAACAATTCCTTCGGATGATGCGCGCGCACTCGCTCGCCGAGTGGAAGGATGCGATGCGTATGCAGGCGCGATTGAACTCGAGCTTCACGTACGCCGATCGCGCCGGAAACATTCTATATGTATGGAACGCGGCGACGCCGTCGCTGCCAAACCGCCCGAGCTCGGACACGGTCGCGGTTCCGGCTCGCGGCGTCGCCGACATCTGGACGCACTACGTCCCGTTCGACTCGCTGCCGCAGGTGCTCAACCCCAAGGGCGGATATGTCCACAACGAGAACGATCCGCCGTATTACACGAATCTGCACGCGCAGCTCGACCCCGCATCCTTCCCCGCCTATTTCCCCGAAGCGAAGCTCGGCCTGCGCAGTCAGCTCGCCATTACGCTGATCGACACGCCGAACAAGCTCTCACTCACCGACGTCATTGCGCTCAAGCATTCATATCGAATGTTGCTGGGCGATCGCGTGCGCGACGATCTCGTCACCGCGGTGCGGGCGTCGCATCCGTCGGCAGACGTGACGAAAGCCATCGACGTAATCGCCAAATGGGACAAGACGGTGGCGCCGACGAGCCGTGGCGGCGTGCTGTTCGAGCTCTGGTGGCGCCGGTACATCGCCGGAACGCGTGCCGACACGATGTACGCGGTACAGTGGGATCCGAAGTCTCCAGTCAAAACGCCGCGCGGCATCAAGTCGCCCGCGCGCGCCGTCGACGCCTTTGCGTGGGCAACGACGGAAACCGCGCGACGATACGGACGCGTGGACGTCGCCTGGGGCGATGTGCATCGCGTGCGCCGCGGCGATGTCGACGTTCCCGTCGGCGGATGCAGCGGCGACATCGGCTGCTTTCGCGTGCTGCAGTATCGCGACGATCCAGATGGTAAGCGCCAAGCCGTCGGCGGCGATGGTTGGGTCCTCGCCGTGGAGTTCGGCGATCAGCCTAAAGCGTACTCGGTGCTCGCGTATGGCGAGAGTCCGGATCCGCAGTCGCCCTTCTTCAGCGACCAAGCGGCGATGTTCGCGCGCGGTGAGCTCAAGCCAGTCGCGTGGAGCGAAGCCGACATCGTGAAGCAAACCGTCGTACGCTATCGACCAGGAGAGAAAAAGTAGCCAACCACCTGCCCAACTTCGCTTTTCAGTTCCTCTCAGTTCCCCACCCGTTCGCAACTGAGGTCTCATGCAATTTCGAAGAGTACGCCACACACTCATGCTGGCTGCGCTCGTCTGTACGAGCCTGTCAGGTCGGCTGAGTGCACAAGGACAGCAAGGCTCCGTCAGCGGTCGCGTTACTGACGCGACGACTGGACTCGCCGTACCGTCGGTGGCAGTGAGCGTCATTGGCACAACGAGCGTGACGCAAACGAACGATCAGGGTCAATACACGCTGCGCGGCGTGCACACTGGTTCAGTCGAAGTGCGAGTGCTCCGCGTGGGCTACGCCGAGCAACGGTTGGCGGTCACAATCGCCGCGGGACAGACGGCGTCGCTCGACATCAAGATGGCTCCTGTCGGTCTCACGTTGAATCCCGTCGTCACGACGGCGACTGGCGATCAGCGCCGAGTGGAAGTTGGCAACTCCATTGCGCAGATCGATGCAGCGAAGGCCGTCGCTGGCACCGCGGTAGCAAACGTCGCCGACATGCTCACCGCGCGCGCGCCCGGTGTACTCGTCATTCCTGGAACGCAAACGGGCGCTGGCACACGCGTTCGCATTCGCGGCACGAGCTCTCTTTCACTCGCGAACAATCCGATCTACATCGTCGACGGTACACGCGTGGAAGGAACTACGGGTTCGTCGACGCTGAGCGTCGGCGGAACGACGCCCGCACGCATCAACGATCTCAATCCCGAAGAGATCGAATCGATCGAAGTCGTGCGCGGCCCATCCGCGGCAACGCTATACGGAACCGACGCCGCGAATGGCGTCATCGTCATCACGACGAAACGCGGCGTCGCCGGTCGCCCGCAGCTGACTTACACGACCGAGCAAGGCGCGCACGTCGACAACAACACGTACCCGACTGCGTATCGCGCGTGGCGTTCGGGCTCGACTGCTGCCACCAACTCGACGGCGGCCAACACAGTCCAATGCTTCATCTCGCAGGTGGTCGCGAAGGCCTGCGCGGTGGATAGCGTCACGAGCTACAACCTGTACAACGATCCAGAAGCGACGCCCAACGGTATTGGCTATCGTCAACAGCACAGCCTACAGGTTGGCGGCGGCACCGATGCGCTCCGCTACTTCCTACACGGCGAATGGGAAGGCGAAAACGGCGTGCTCAAGGTGCCCGATTTCGACAAGCGGTATCTCTCTTCGCACGGCGCAACGCTCCGCCCGGAAGAGCTCAGCCCGAACCACATGGGCCGCATCACGACGCGCGCAAACTTCAACGTCGCGGTGAATCCAAAGATCGACCTCGCAATCAACGCGGGGTACACTGCTCAGGACACGCGGCTTCCGATGAGCGACGATTCCGGTGTGCTCGGTGTCGCGGCCAACACCTACGGCGGTCCTGGCTTCAAATACAATCTCTCGGCGACTGGCGACACGCTGTTTGGTTGGCGCCAGATCACGCCACGCGACATCTACCAGCAGTACACGAACCAGAACATCAATCGCCTCATCACGTCGACGAATGGCAACTGGCGCCCGACGGAATGGCTGTCGGCGCGCGCAAACGCCGGACTCGATTACGCAGGCCGTCTCGATACGCAGCTTTGTCGCTTCGGCGCTTGCCCGGACCTCGGCGGCGACAGCCGCAAGGGCTACAAGATCGACAATCGTTCGAACTTCTTCACGTACGCGGCTGATGCGAGTGCCACGGCGTCTCGACAGCTGACCGCGACGATCCAGTCGAAGACGTCGGCGGGCGTACAGTTCAACCGCAGCTTTTTCGATCGCAATGGCGCCTCTGGAACAATTCTTCCGCCCGGAGCCACTACTGTCACATCCGGCGCGGTGAAGGCCGCGGACGAATCCACGAGCGACACCCGAACGCTCGGCGGCTTTGTCGAGGAGAATGTCGCGTTTAGAGATCGCTTCTATCTCACGGGCGGCCTACGCTCCGATCGCAACAGCGCGTTCGGCGCCAACTTCAAGACGGTGTTCTACCCGAAGATTGCCGCGTCGTGGGTTGCCTCCGACGAAAGCTTCTTTCCGCATTACAGCTGGTTGAATCAGTTCCGTCTTCGCACGGCGTACGGCGCATCCGGCGTCCAGCCTGGCACGATCGACGCCGTGCAGTACTTCTCGTCTTCCACCGCACGCTTGGAGAGCGGCGACGCTCCGGCGGTCGTCTTCACCACGCTCGGCAACCGCAATCTCAAGCCCGAGCGCTCCACCGAACTCGAACTCGGCGTTGACGGAACGTTCTTCAGCAACCGTATCACCACCGAGATCACGTACTACAACAAGACATCGAAGGATGCACTCATCAGCCGTGTGCTGCCGCCGTCGCTCGGCATCGGCGCCACCGCGCGTCTCGAAAACCTCGGCGAGGTCACGAACAAGGGTGTCGAAGCGCTGATCACCGCCAGGGTGATCGACCGCAACGCGTTCGGCTGGGACGTCAGCTTCAATGGCTCGACGAACGCCAACAAGCTCGTCACGCTCGGCGGCGTTCCGACGATCGTCTCGAGCAGCACGCAGCAGCAGCGCGAGGGCTATCCGCTCAATGGCTGGTGGTCGCGCGGCCTCACGAGCTATGGCGACAAGAACGGCGACGGTTTGATCGCGTACGCGACCGATCCGAACGTGAGCGAGATCGTCGTCTCGGATACCGCCGTGTACCTCGGCAACCCACTGCCGAAGTATGAGCTCAACATCACCAACGGCATCGAGCTGTTCCATCACGCCCTGCGCGTGAGCGGCATGGTCGACTACAAGGGCGACTTCAAGATGTACAACAACACCGAGCGTATTCGTTGCGCCAGCCGCAACAACTGCTCGGGGCTCTTGAATCCGAAAGCCTCCGCGTTCGAGCAGGCGCGGACCGCCGCTGTTCGCGATCACCCCGCAAAGACGGTTGCTGGCTTCATCGGCGACGGCGACTTCATTCGCTTCCGCGAACTGAATGTCACTTACACGGCGCCGCAGCACTTCGTGAACACGCTGCTCCGCGGTCGCACACTCTCGGCGACGCTCGCAGCGCGCAACCTCGGAATTCTCTGGACCAAGTACGACGGTGTGGACCCCGAAGCGTTCGGCACCACGGGCGACGCTCCGTCCGAATTTCAGGCGTTCGCGCCGACGACGTACTACGTCCTTCGTCTCTCCCTCGGCTTCTAGGATATCATGAGAATGACTTCATACATCGGAGCTCCAGGGAAATCACGCCTGCGTCGCGCTGCGACGACCGTGGCGTTCGGGCTCGCCGGCGTGGCAATCGCGTGCACGCCGTCTGACGTCCTCACCGTCACTGACCCGGACATCATCAATCCGACTGATGTGCAGTCTGCTGCCGGAGCGAGCGCCGTTCGTATCGGCGCCATTGCGCGACTGACCGCCGCTACGACCGGCGGTAGCAGCAACTCGGAAGGGCTCTTCCTGCTCAGCGGACTACTCGCCGACGAATGGATCAATGGCGATTCGTTCATCGCGCGTCAGGAAGTGGATCAGCGCGTTATCACGACGGCGAACAGCTTCCTCACAGATGTCGACCGAATGCTGCATCGCGCACGCATCTCGGCCGAACAGGCGACGCAGCTGCTCAAGCAGTACATACCCACTGGCCCGGCGGCCGACGTTGCCGAGATGTACTTCGTCGAGGCGTACATCGAAAACGTCATGGCCGAGGATTACTGCAACGGTCTCGTGTTCAGCGACGTCGTGAATGGCGCGGAGAAGTACGGCGCACCGGTCACGACGACGACAGCGTACCAGCTTGCGCTCGCGCACGCAGATTCCGGCCTCGCACTGGTCACCGGATCGTCAACGGCCGACGTCAAGGTCAAGAACGCATTGGCAGTGATTCGCGGGCGTATCCTCACGAACCTCAATCGCCAGGCAGACGCAGCGGCGGCGGTTGCAGCTGTGCCCACGAGCTACAAGTATCAGAACCTTCACGCGCAGACCGTGAGCGACAACGCGATCTGGAACTACAACAACATCCAGCGTCGCTACAGCGTGAGCATCGGCGAAGGGACGAACGGCATCAACTTCGCCACAGCCGCCGATCCTCGCATTCCGGTCTGCCAAGGCGGGGACGCGGCCTGCACCGCCGCAGGGTTTGCGCTCAAGACGCGCGATGATCTCGGCACGCCGGTCTATACGCAGCTCATCTGGCCGACGCGCGACGCATCGGTCACAATCGCTGGTGGCGTCGAGGCGCGCATGATCGAAGCCGAGGCAGCGTACAAAGCTGGTAACTACTCGCTATACGTCCAGAAGTTGAACCAGGCGCGCACCGAAGGCGGCGTCGCGGGATTGGCGGCGAACCTCACGGATCCCGGCACGAACACCGCGCGTGAAAACCTGCTCTTCCGCGAGCGCGCGTTCTGGCTGTTCGGTCGCGGCTCACGCTTGGGCGACATGCGTCGTCTGATCCGCCAGTATCAACGTCCGGCTGAAACGGTTTTCCCCACGGGCGCGTGGCACAAAGGCGGCAACTACAACGCGGACATCAATTTCCCAGTTCCGCAAGCCGAGGCAAACAACCCGAATGTGTCGGCGACGCAGTCGTGTACCGACCGTAGTGCGTAGCCATCCGTAACACGAACGCGTGAAGGCGGGGCTCGGTGAGTGCCGAGCCCCGTTTTTATTGTTTCATAATGCCTGTTCTCAAATATCGCCGGGATACGCCACCAGGCCGCCACCATCGCCCCTCTGTTGGTTGCCATGAGTCTCTGTCGCGCAAGCAATAGAATTGCCGCGCATAGGCGCTATCTTACCACGCATGACTGTTGGGTTCGATCTGAACGGCGCCACGGAGTCGCCGAGCCTGCGGGCGGTCATTCGGCTTTGCCTTCACTCGCCGAGTCCGGTCCTGCTGGCCGTCGGCGCGGACTGCCGCGTTCTGTACAACGACGCCTTCGCACGGCTCGTCCACGAGGGCTCGCCCGCGGTCCAGCACGGCGCTTTGCCGTCGTCACTCGGCAAGCTCTGGGATTCGATCAGCCCGATGGCAACCGACGCGCTCGGCGGTCGCGCCACGTTCAGTCCGCACGTCGTGCTTTCCAGCCCGAAGGCACCGGCCGGCGAGGTGACTGCTGACGTTTCGTGTACGCCGATTTTCGGGGACGACGACCGGACCGTCGTAGGCGTGTTCTGCACCTTCGCGGAAACGCGCGCGCGTGAGCTCGAGCAGCTGCGTGAGTCGGAGACTGGACTGCGTGCCGCGGTGGATCTCATCGGCTTGGGACGGTATCACTCCGACCGTCGCAATCAGGCGATCGAGTGGGATCCGCGTCTCAAGGCCATTTGGGGACTGCCGGCATCGGCGCCTGTCGACCTCGGTGTGTTCGTTAGCGGCATTCATCCCGAGGACCGCGAGCGCGTCCAAGCTGCGCTCGGCGCGAGCGTGGACCCCGAAGGCGACGGCATCTGCGACATCGAGTATCGCGTCATCGGCGTGCATGGCGGCTCATTGCGTTGGGTAACGACGCGCGGCAAGACGCTCTTCGAGAATGGGCAGCCAGCGAGTTTTCACGGCGTGGTGCTCGATATCTCCGAACGAAAGCGAGCCGAGCAAACGAACCTTGTGTTGATTGCCGAGCTGGAGCATCGCACGCGGAATTTGCTCGCTGTCGTCAGCGCGCTGGCGGAGCAGACGCTCGCGTCGTGCGAATCGCTGCAGGACTTCGTGGAACCGTTTCGCGAACGTCTCGCGACGCTATCACGCGTGCAGGGACTCCTCTCGCGCGGTGAGTCGAGTCCAGTCATGCTCGGAGAATTGGTCGATCTCGAGTTGCGTGCGCTCGGCGCGGAGCCGGATGGTCGACGTGTCATCGTGAACGGACCCGAAGTTGCTTTGCCCAACCGCTCGGTGCAGATACTCGCTCTTGGACTCCACGAGCTTGCGACGAATGCGCGAAAGCACGGTGCCCTCGGCTCTCGAGACGGACAACTCACGGTGACCTGGAAGCTGACGCAAACGAACGGTTGCGATGAACTCACGCTCGATTGGCTCGAGCGCGGGATCGACTGGAGTCGTACACCGGCAACGCCGAATCGCGTTGGGTTGGGTCGCACGTTGATCGAACAGTCCCTGCCCTTTCAACTCGACGCGCACACTCGGCTCGACATCGGTCCGAACGACGTGCGCTGCATCGTCACGATGGCGATCGACTAAACAGGCGGGGGTCCGATGATCGAGCCAGATCTGGCTGGACGGCACATACTGATCATCGAAGACGAGCACATCGTGGCGGAAGCGATGAGCCGGATGCTCCGCGTGTGGGGTGCAACGGTCGTTGGTCCGGCCGCAACGATCGAAGCGGCGCTGACGATTTGCCGGTCGACGCCACGGATCGATGGCGCGCTCTTGGACATCAACCTGCGCGGCGTCCATGCGTACCTCGTCGCTGACGAGCTACTCGCGCGCGGGGTGCCGGTCGTGTTTGCGACCGGCTACAGCGACCCAACGATACCCGAGAAGTACCGAAGCGTTGGCCTGCTTCAGAAACCGTTTGGGCCGGACGACGTCGCACGCGCGCTGTTCCCGATCATCCAACCACGCGCAGAGTAGTTACTGCCGTCGCTCGAAGCGAACGTGGCGCATTCGACCGTCCGTCACATCGAAGCCAGTCACCTTGCCTCGGGTTCGGATGAACTGAATCGTGTATCCATCGGCAAGGAACGTGTCGGCAAAGATCAGCCTTCCGTTGGTCGGATCCTCGGTGCCGGTTCGTAGTGCGATCGTGGTATCCGCGGAACTGACCGTATAGATCGACCCACCGAGTTCGTCGCTCACGTATCGGCCAGCGTACTCGGCGAGCAACGCACGCGTCGCGACCAACGGTTGGCGCCACTCGAACGGCACCGGGCGTCCGCCGGCAAGTGCGCGGCGTTCAAAGCCAGCGTGGTCGCCATTAGCAAACACGAATTCCGCCGGCGCGTTCGGCAATCGGAAGCGTCCATCGGCCACGGGAATGAGGGCTGGACCCAGGTCGCGACCGACGACGAGCTTTCCATCGCGGGCGGTGAGCTCAATCACTTGGAGCGTCGTCGGCTGGATGTACACGCCGGCTCGCCGCTGGACTGCATCGGCACCCAGCGCGATTCCCTGCGGCACGACCGGCGGCTCGACGCGTGCGAGCGACGAGCCGAGGAACGCGTCGGCGACACCCCGCGCCAACGCCGTGGTGTTGCTCGTCGCGGCGTTGCACAACACGGCGATGGAAAGCCCCTGATCGGGAAAACGTCCCACGTAGCTTCGGTAGCCAGCGTCGGCGCCGTTGTGTTCGACGATCTTCGCGCCGCGATACCGCCCGCTGACCAGACCGAAACCGTACGTCGACGTGTCGCCGTTCGTCAGGATCGTTGGCGTCTCCATGCGCGTGAACAGCGCGCGGTCGCCCACCGTTGGAGCGTCGAAGTTCGCTTCCCACTTGAGCAGATCGCCAACGGTCGTGAACAGGCTCGTCGCCCCGTAGGTATCGAAGTTCGGAATGCTCACCGACCACGTGTTGCCGCGCGGCGAATACGCCGACGTCCGCCCGCGGACGAGCATCGTGTAGTCGTCGTGGAAGTGCGTGTTCGTCATACCGAGAGGCTTGAAGATTCTCTCATCGGCGAAATCGCGCAGAGACTTGCCGCTGACCCGCTTCACGATGACCGCAAGCAGCGTAAAGCCAGTATTGCTATAGATGTATTCCGCGCCCGGCGTGAAATTCAGCGCCTTCTGCCGAGGGACGATGTCCATCACGTCGGCTTCGGTGATGCGGTCCTCTTCGAAACGCCCGCGCGCCAGACCGATCAGGCTCCACTGATCGCGAAGCCCGCTGGTGTGGTTCAACAGGTTGCGAACCGTGATCGGCGTGCCGTAGTCCGGAATCTCGGGCAGGTATTTTCGGATGTTGTCATCGACCGAGAGTTTACCGTCGCGTTCGAGAAGCATGATCGACATCGCGGTGAACTGCTTCGAGACTGACGCGACGTGGAAAATCGACAACGGCCCGATCGGCGTGTCTGTCTCGAGGTTCGCCATACCGTAGCCGCGCTCGAAGACGGATTTGCCATTGCGTCCGACGCCAACCGCGCAGCCCGGCCCCTGTGTGCCGCGCCAGGCGTCGAAGACACGATCGACGGCCCGCGCCACGGAATCCTGCGGCGTTCGCATTTGCGCGCCGGAGGAGGCGGCGACGCCCAACATCATGGTGAGCGCGACAATCGATGCACGCTGATGCACAGAGGCCTCTCGACGAAGATGGCGGATTCTATCTCGCGCATCGCTCGGCGTCCAATGGCCACGTCTATGGAACGACGGGCGCCAATCGATAGCGCCCTTGCACAACGCCCCGTCCGGTCGAAGCGACTGGAGCGGGGCGTTGGCATTGATTGTCCGTCAGGCCGGTGTGCGCGGTAGCACAGTTCCGGTCTCGAGCAGCGTCTTGAGGTTGGCGAGAACCATCGGCCAGCCGCCCGAGATACCTGCAAGCATCTTGGGATCCTTCTCGAGATCTTCATGCGTGACCGTCAGGCGAACGAGCCCCGCGGCGAGCGGCTCGACGTCGAACGACACGCGTGAGTGCTTCGACTGATCCTCGAATTCTGTCGGTCGCGCCCAGGTGAGAACCAGGCGACGGGGAGGCACGTTCTCGACGACCGTGCCGGCGACGTCGACCGTGCGCGCGTCGTCAACGCGTTGGTGTTCCCATCGAGAGCCAGCGTTCCAATCCGACACGTTCACGTGAGCCGGACTCTTCTCGCTCACGCCGACCCAATACTGCTGTGTCACGTCTGTATCGACCAACGCGCGAAACACCTTCTCTGGCGTCGTGGCGATGTACGTCACGTACACGAAACTAGGTTTTGTCGTCGTCGTCACTTTCGAGTTTCCTCTTGAGGTCGCCCAACGCATCGAGACGCGTGCGCTCGAATTTCTCGATCCAGCGCTCGTAGATCTCGTGCAGCGGCACAGGGTTCAGGTAGTGAAGCTTCTCGCGCCCGTGCCAGACGATGGCGACGAGGTTTGCTTCCTCGAGTTGTTGTAGGTGCTGCGTCACGGCTTGGCGTGTCATGTCCATGTGCCCGCACAGTGCCGTGAGCGTTTGGCCGTTGTCCCGATGCAGCAGGTCGAGGAGGCGCCTGCGCGTTGGGTCAGCCAGCGCTTTGAAGACTTTGTCGATGTGCGAAAGACCGGTGGACAATGGTGTTTACCAGCGCGAAATCAGCAGCGCATCAGTTCCAGTTGGTGACCTTCACGTCGTCGGGACTCGGAGCACCCTTCCCGGTTTCGACGAGCGATTTCAAACTCATCAGGAAGGTCCCCCACTTGGTAGTGCAGTGGTGCATGAACTCCACGGGTTCCTTCCAACCCTGGTGCTTGAAGAGGAGGATGGAGTAGTCGTCCTCCTGTCGCAGGTCAAACCCGATCGTCGTGCCGATCCACTCGGCCGGTCCTGCAACGACCTCCCACAGCACACTCTTGCCGGGATGGAGTTCGAGAACCTTCACGTCGATGATGCCAACTTCGACGCCGCCGTTCGTGAAACGGAAGCTGATCACTCCTCCGACTTTGTCGCTGCCCTTCGTTTCTCTGCTCCACCACCCGGAGACGCCCTCGAGCGTCGCCAGCGCGTTGTAGACCGTGTTCATGGAGCCCTTGATTCCGACTTGATGCAGAATGTCCGGCATGTGCGATCCTCCTTCTGGTGGTTCGACGAGCGCGTGCGGTTGTGTTTGGCAAAAGCAACTCGGCTGGCCAGCCAGCGATTTGGGACCTTTGCCGTTGTCTCCAGATCGTGCATGGATAATAGGCAAGTATTTACCTGCATGTCAATAGACAGATCGGCACACGCACGCGATCTTCAGCTCACCTGCGAAGCGAGCAAACGATGAAGACCGTCGGCACTGTGTTCGGAATTCTGGTGGCTCTGGCCGGTTGTGTCTGGCTACTTCAGGGCATCGGCGTACTGCCCGGCAGCTTCATGACAGGTCAAAGGATCTGGGCGATCTACGGCGCGATCGCGATCGCAGCGGGTGCCGCGATCTTCTGGGCAAGCCGGCGCGCGAACACGAAAGGGCCTCGACAGTAAGCCTGCCGCCCAAATTGCCCCTGCTCAACCGCTACGACGCGCGTGATAGATCGCATGCGCGCGCGTTTTCTCGACAACGTCGAGAAACGACTGCTCCTCAAATAGCCGGCCGCAGGCCGTTGCGCGATACGCGATATACAAATCGTGATGGCCGTAGTCGAACGATCGCCGAACATTCTCGATGAACGGCCGCATCACGTCGGGACCAAACGGGTTGTAGAGGTAAAGCACCGTCGGTGCATCAGGGAACTCATACGTCAGCGCGTCCTGGCAGAGCAGCTGGATTGCAGACGTCGATCGCCGTCGCTCGCGAAATCGCTCGATGTTCTGATGCGCGATGCCTGCGAGCCGTTCCGAAAACTCGATTCCGACAATCCGTTGGTAGCCGACGAGATCAGCGAAGAACAATGCCCGGCCCTTCCCGCACCCGACATCGATGAACGCGTACTCGCGCGGATCGACGGGAATCGCCTTCATGATGCGCGAGAAATCGCGCCACGTGCTTGCCTCGTATCCGGGCGAGTGCGACGCATGTGACGACTGAACATCCGCGAGGTACGCCATCTCGTTGAGAGCTGTCTCTGTTCCGTACTTCCGGTCGAACGAGAGATGGTCGCGATACACCACGTACTGCCGGTGGAGGTAGGTCTCAACGCGTTTCGCCGTTGACCGAACACCTTCGGTCCGGACGAGTTCAACAGTTCGGGTCACCAAGCGCATCGTCGCACCGAGTAAAGAGGTGCCGGGCGCATCCACCAAATTTTGTGCCGGTGAAAGGGAGAGTTCACCCCAGCGATTGGACGCACGGTGGTCGGCACGAGCGGACAGCAGAGCCCGGAAGCCACAAAAGCAAAAGCCCCACAACGGGCTAACCGTCGCAGGGCAATGGCTTTGAAAAGTGGGCCTCGGAGGAGTTGAACCTCCGACCTCCGCTTATCAGACGACCTCAATAGCGTCAGTTGGTTCTTCCAATGATGATTTTCAACGACTTAGCTCGTTCGCCGCGACGGCTAGCGCGGAGCACCGCGACGCCGAATCGACGTTGCTCTGGATCAAAATCACCGGAGCTGCAACCGGTATTCTCGCGCTCTTTACGATTGGTCTGTTTTGGCGACGAGAGACCTCGCGACGGACGCACGCGAATCAGCTCGGCGACAGCTGCGAGCATATGTCTCCGTTCGCAACTTCCGAGCGGATCCGCACCCCGAGCCGCAACCAGGGAACGCAAACGTCGGCTGGCTCATCGCGCCTCGGTTCGAAAACACCGGCAACACACCAGCCCGGAACACTCGGTTAACGGTCAACTACCTTCGGCAGCCTGCCGATCTCCCGGCAGACTACGACTTCGCCCCAGTGTCGACCGATACGCATGCGAGCATCGGTCCTCCTGGGCGCCGAACGAGGGTTTCCGGATCGCCGTACTATCTCGACGTTGGCGAAGCAATGCTGCTCGCTCACGACAAGAAGATGCGCGCATTCGTTTGGGGATGCTTCGAGTATGACGACGTGTTCTCGCCCAAGACGCCGCGACACAAGACAACGTTCGCGGCCGAATTGTTGGTCGAGGGCGACCCGATCGCGGCGGAGGGGATCTTTCGGTTTCGGATGCTCGACCGCTACAACGACGCTACTTGAGTTGGAGGAGCACCGCGCGCTGCACCAGAATCGCCGGTCCCACAACGTCGACGGCCCCGGATGGTCTCGGGGCCGGGTCTTCTTTTTTCTGGATTGATAGGACCCTACTGGACTGTTAACGAAGTAACAGGAGCATCGTTCGTGCGGGCCACCGAGCGCGCTAGGCGAGCACAAGCTACATTTTTGTCGGCTGAAGGTCCTCGGCCCCCCGTGCGAGTCCTGAACTCCAACCCTCAGCGAGGCTCTACGCTTGAGTTCACCGTCTGACCGGCGCGCCAGCGACGAATGGGTAGTCTATGTCAGTAGCTTGCTGGCGCTTTGCTTGTTGCTGCAGGTTGTTGGCTTCGCCGGGCATAGTCTAGTGCTAGTTCTTGTATCCGCTGGCGTCTACTTCGCCGCCAATGCCTTGGTCCAGGGTGGCCCCCCACATGTTCGGCTGGGAAACGCAGCCATTTTTACAACAATGATGACCCTACTAGGATATCTGCTCAGCTTCGTGATTCAGCCTTGAGCCATAGCGTTACCCTGGCCTAAGGGGCTTGTAACTGAAGTTCGTGGTGCACGAATGCGATGCTTCACGTTCGAGTACGACCACTGAATGGGTTGGCACGCCTTGTTGTGCGCGCAGATGTACTGCAGCAGTTTGCGGCGCAGATCCGCAGTGGAGGTGAAGATGCCGCGGGCGATCATGTCCCGTTCGATCTTCGCAAACCACAGCTCGACTTGATTGAGCCACGAGCTATACTGACCACCGTCTTAGCCAAGGCATCGCCCCCGTGGTTGCTCATCGTTCCCGCTCCGGCAGAAGGCCATTCTTTCGCGCTCGCACGATCACTCGTCGAAACAGCTCGACGAAGTTGTCGACCGCCGCATACGGGATCTCGAACGCGATGTTGTCCGCGATCGGCGATCCCGAAAAGTTCTTCACGGCGAACGCCACCATGAGCGTATCGCTCTCACGCTCCACCGCCTGAGACGGGTCTAGGCGGCGCATGGGGTTCTGTCGCGTTCTTGAGCCGGGCAACGGTCGCTTCCGTCCAGCTCGCGAGGACGAATACGAGTACAGCGATTAGCCGGCTCAGATCGTTGGCACTGGCGGGGACACTGACCTCCGGCCACAGTGACAAGAGAAAGGCCCCGCAATCGACTAAGTCGATGCGGGGCCTTCGTATGAATCAGTGGGCCTGGGAGGAGTTGAACCTCCGACCTCACGCTTATCAGGCAGTCCGCACCGGGCGGGGAAAACCGAGAAAAGCCATTTTTCCCTCTGGCAGCTCACGCACTCTGCCGGGATTCCCTACCCCGGATGACGGACTTTGCCGCAACCAACGGACACAGTAACGGACACAGCTAACCCTGTGGGATCACCAGGGGAGGTCTTCGCCTGAACCCATCGGACAGCGTCGCCCTGGGCGGCGAGTCTCGATCGCAATTATATGGGGCGCAGGATGGGCTCGCTACCGCACTCGACGAGCCGAAGTCGCGGTCACAGCGATACGTTTCTTTCGACGGTTCGCCCCGCCGCCCGCAGGTGTGCTGGGCCGACTGGCCTTCCACCTTTTCTGGCCGTTCAATGGAGCGACGAGTCGAGACGGAGAAGATCGTTCGTCAACCTGAGCCTATCGGACGATTCGCGGTGGACCTTGCGGCGCGGTTGCGGCGTGCGATTACAGGGCTCGTGGCGTGGATGAACCGTCCACTACCAGCTGACTCCCGTTACCATCAGGCCGCTTCAATTCTCGAGCTGGTCGGCGGCTCGGGACTGTTCGCCCCGGACGGCGCGGACGAGTTGCAGACAATGAGGGCGATTGAGCTTGCCCTAGATACGATCGCCATCGCGGAATCACTCCCCGCCACTCGGATCGCGGACCTGCGACGCGACCTGGAACTCTGCGGCAACGGACATATCGCGTCGGCGGGAGATGACTTCCAACCTCTGCAGGCACAGACGCAGCTTGTTGTCAGAGCGGCACTATTTCGAGCAGGGGTCGAGCCGTATCAGCCGACGCACTCCGGCTCTAAAGGGGGCAAGAAGCCAGACATTTTGCTGGAGAATGGTGCGACAACACATGCGCTTGAAGTCAAACGGCCAACTGCGAGCAAAAACGGCCTGCCGAGAGCGAAGGACGCAGCCGACCAGTTGAAAGGCGCGGGACTCACGGGCGGCTTGGTGATTGACATCACCGACTGCCTGCATGACTCGAATCCGGATGCCGCCGATGCCGAAGTCATACGCCAAGCGGAAACGATCGGCAGGGAGTTCTTTCTCGAGGGTCAAGGCTGGCACCCTGGCTGCTCTCACGTACTGATTGTCGCCGTAATCGCCCGCCCTGCATGGCGGTTCCAAAGCACCGGCGAAAACGCTGGCTACGTTCATATCCACAGCACGTCATGCATCGCAGCATTTGGCACGGCCCGCGGAACGCTGGATTCGCTGCGCGCGCACTGGCTACGCGCAAAGCTGGAAACGGGACTGAATGGGCTGGGTTTCGGCGATCCCAGGCAGGCCGCGCGGCGTGTCGAGCGCCTGTGACGGGAGCCTAAAGTATCTGCTCCAACAACGCCTTGAACCACCCGTCGTCGAGCGGCAGATGCCGGTGCTGGAAACGTCCCATTGCCTGAAGAACCTGGAGTTGACGCGGCAGGTCTTGAAGTTCGAGTCCGAACCAGTGCGGGAATGCCGTCTCCTGGACAAATGGATTCATTTCGAACCGGATCTGCTCCCACGATCCAAAACGCTCCTCAGCGCGTTGCACTCGGTAGATCATGTTGAAGCTTCCGAACGTGTCCTGTCGGAAGAAGTCGTCGCGCGTCGCTGGCTTGGGGTTGGGCACCAGATCCGCTACAGCGATGATGCGCGCAGTACCCAACGGTGGCGCCGCAATGTCGTCGCAAATCGAACCAGCGAGAATGAGTCGCATTGCCGAGTGTTGCGACCGTACTTCGACGCGCATGGGCGCAGAGCTCTGAACGGTGAGCTTGCCAACCGCCGACGCAGAGTTGAACGCATCGACTACCGACGTGAGCACGTCGACCGGCTCCTTGAAAGCCATCTCCAAGAGCGCCAGTCGTTCCTGACGGCGCTCGCGCTCCTCTCGGGCCCGTGCCTCCGCCTCCGTTCGCTCGACGAGCGTCGCGGTGGCTTTGCTGACAAGCGCACGCACGTCTGGGCCGGGACCGGCAGGAACATCATTCCTCAGACGTTCGGAGATCTCAGCGAAGGAGCGCGGCCGTCTCGCCGGGTCCTTTTGCAGCATCTGGAGGATGAGCTGGACGGTTTCCGATGGTAGATCGGGTCGCAGTCGTCGAATGTCTTTCGGCGCGGTAAGCAAATGCGCGTTGCGCCACGCCATCGACCCGACGTCGGTAACCTTTGGCTCGATTGGGAGCACCAGCGTCGCCAGCTCGAAGAACATGACGCCGCCCGCGTACACATCCATCGCGGGAGTATTGGGCCCGCCTTCGAAAGCCTCTGGGGCTTGATACGCACGTGTGCCCCAACCCTTGAATGTATCCGTTCGCGTTGCCGCATCGGCCAACTTCGCCAGACCAAAGTCGGTGATCTTCAACGCGCCGCCGCTCGCGACGAGTACGTTGGCTGGCTTGAGATCGCGATGCACCAGCTTCTCGTTGACCGCAGCCATGCCATCGGCGACCTGCGTGAAGATTGCGCGGAGTTCGTTCGGCTCGAACTGCTTTGCGGCCGTCCGCTGGTTCGCGATCATGTCCCTCAGAGTCCCGCCGTCCACGAATTCCATCACCAGATACGGTGGCTGCCCGGGCGTGGCCTCACCGTCGTTCGCGTGGAGGACACGAACGACGTTGCCGTGCACTACCTCCACCGCGTGTTTCGCCTCGTTCTGCAACGTACGCAACGCATCGGCGTTCAGCGCACCTGTGGAGATCGTCTTGATCGCGACGCGCGTGCCGTCAGATGCAATCCCGACGAAGACATCGCCGAATCCACCAGCACCGATCCACCGATCGATGGTGATCTTCCCGCCGTCCGGGCCGTCGACGGTGCTGCCAAGACGTATATCCATGGTTTCGCTGGGTAGGGGCACACCATAAACATAGAGCTGCACTGCCCAGCTGTCGAAGAACTCCGATGAGACTTCTGTGCGCGTCTCCGCGCCTCACGAGCTGCGACCCTCACGACGAAGAGTAGCGACACCGGGCGAAAGCCGTAGATTGACGCTGTAGTCGGCCGCCTCCGTCTCGGCGGCCAACATGAAGAGGGCGCGAGAGAACCGGCTCGACGACCGCCCGCCAATCCGTCACCTCCAGATCGGAGAACGGTGGCCCAGCCGACCAACGGCGATGGATGTCGTTGGACCCATGTGCGCGATGAGACGGGATTCTCACACGCGAAAGGTGCGCTATGCGACACAAGGCACGCGCTTGGCCGGAGTCGGTCAATCGGTTCGGGCAGATCGTTCTAGGCCACTCGCAGCTCGCCCTGCTGCATGGGCTCTATGATCGACCCAACGGCCACGCCGTTTCGATTGCCGATTGGGTTCGAGCTGCCACGCCCTACGCTGATCTGTTCCGCGTGATGGGCAGCGCCGATGCGCTTCGCCAGGCTGCACTGCGCGTTCCTGCCGCTTGGGTAGCACAAGAGCCAACGCGGCACCGCATCACCGCGACGCTCCTGCCTCGCGGCCGCGCGATCGTTGAGCGCGAGCTGCCAGCCTACGTACAGCGACACGGCGAGTACCGCGGCCTTCGCGTCCTGCGTGAACGCGATGAGATCCTGAAGCCCACACTATCGCTGCAGTATGCGCACGTTCTCGCTGGGCCCTTGGGTGCGAAGATCCGTGCAATCGGTGCCGCGTGGCGTCGGCGGAATCCAGCGCGTGGGCTGAACGCCCAGCTCAAGTCTGTCGGAGCGGTCGATGCGCTGACGAACTACGTCTGCGGTTACGTGATCAGACATGCTGCCCTGCCCCGCGGCCTCCATTGGATTCCGTGCCCCGCGTACCACACCACGGATTTGTTGGTCGACTTCGACGACCTGATCGCGGCTAGTTGATACGACGCCACTTGCGGGCGCGGACGCTAACTCGCGTTATCCGCGTTTCAGTAGTGCGACTAGCAAGGAGGCCGTATGTTTGGCACGCCGCCCAGACCAAGGCTTGCACCATTCTCTTCATTCGGCACATGACAGACCAGGCGCTACGCGTACAACAGCACTCCGCTCTGCAGATTTTAGAGTCTCTACAAGCGCCGCTAGATCAAGCCAGCGCGCGAGCGGACATCGATCCATCGTCTGTTTCGCAGCTCGCGCACGTTGCGGCTGTCCGCGCGTACGCCCTGGAAGTCCTTACTGACGCGCCCCCCGCGTTGATATCGGACCAGACGCTCGACATTCTGTATGGGCAGCTGAATAACCTCGCGAGTCACGTAGCGAGTTTCGCAGCCGGGGCCGGAGGTGGGTATCTGAGCAACGCGGCCGTCGAAGCGGATGCGGTGCTTTCAACGCTAGCCAAGATACCGCAGCCTTTCGCAGCGAACCCGCAGGCCCTGAGTCGAGCATTCAAGGATTATCATCGAATAGTCGAGAAGTCAGCGGTTAGCGCACAGCACCAGCTATCGACGTTCCAAACGCGCGCCGAGCAGTTCTCATCGGCAATGGCGAATTTGGAGCAGCGCGCCACTAGCACAGATGCGCGTATCGATGGGGTCATCGGCCAATACCAGCAGACGTTTGAAACGTCGCAAGCGCAGCGTCAGCAGACGTTCGATTCCATGCAGGTACAGCGTCAGCAGATGTTCGACGCCGAATTCACGGCCACCAGAGCCGCTCTATCAACCGAAGTGGCGAGTTTGAAAGAGAGCGCGACGGCGCTCCTTGAGCGCAACGCCACGCAGGGTAACGACGCGCTCGCGGCACTGGATGTAGCCGTCAACGGCGCCAAGGATGCGGCACGCACGACGGTGCTCATGCTTGACTCGGAGTTCCGACAGACCGCCAATGCATTAGTTGCCGCTTTGGAGGCTCAACGAAAAGAGGCCGATAAGCTAGTAGGTCTTATCGGCGAGCGCGGCGTCACGTCGTCATACCAGAAGACGGCGAACGAAGCGAGATCTGAGATGTGGATTTGGCAAGGGATGACGGTAGTTGTCATGAGCACCCTGCTCTTCGGCGCGATCTTCGAGTTCGTTCCCGCCTTGAAGGACGGATGGAACTGGGGAATAGGCGGTGCGAGAATGATGGTCGCCGTCATCGCCACGCTCTTAGCCAGTTATACGGGGGCTCAAGCCAAGATCGCGAGAGACACGGTTCGGAAGAACCGGCGGCGTGAGATGGACCTCTCGGCTCTCGGTCCCTATCTCGCCCCACTCCCAGAGGGAGAGCAGCATGAGATTCGTACGCGAATCGCTGATCGGTACTTCGCTGAAGATGAGCACGCGCAAGCCGTCGCTACGGGGCTTGAAAGCCTGTTAAGCGACCCCGACGTCGCAAACGCCTTAAAAGGGCTACCAAAAGCGGCGGTGCTCACAGCTCTGAAAGCTGTGAAGTGAGTGCCGGAAGCGGATTGCCGTGAAATCGTGCGATCCCGAGAGAACGCTCAAGTAGCTGCATGCGATGCTGCAGCCAATCACCGCGCGACGGTGGCCGCGAACATTGAACTGGAGATAACACGTGCCCGATTGGGAAGCGTTCGCTAGTGCAGAAAAGCAAATCGAACGGCTCTTCTCGAATGATTGCCCTTTCTCTTCGGAGCTCATGGTCCGCGAATACAGGAGGCGGAACTCCTGCGACCTACAACCTGAGAAGAAGATTCACAGAATCTTTCAGCGTGAGTTTCTGGACAGGGACATTGCAGACAACGTTTTGACGTTCCCGTTGGCGAGCGCCGGTATGTGGAAAGACCCCCTTGAGAATCCCCTCTCCGGCGTCTCAGAAACAGACCCGGTTACTGGTTTGCGAATTGATCTCGGTAACCTGGTTCGAGGATTCCACGCACTTTGCTGGACGCGCCGCTCTAGGGCGAAACCCGAGGATTGGTCCACGTTCGCGCACGGACGAGAACCGGTCCGGATTACCACAAGCGTTGGAAAACTGCTGGATCGCCTGATGAATCCTTCTGATCCGGTGTATATGCATCGAACGTGGTTGTTCGAGGTTGACTATGTGAGTGCGAAACGCATCGCAGAGATGCAATCACCTGATGGAGTGTTCAGCCGACTTGAGTCACGGGGGCTGCGGCTGGCGCGCAGCGCGGCTACCGTGAATGCAAAACACATGGACGAAGAGGAGGTCAGGCTTCTTTTCGATCCAACGGTGCCACCACCTTCGCCGGGTGTCCTTGTAGATGAGCGAAGTGGACTGGTTCATGTCCCCTTCGACTGGAATGGAGTCATCGAGAACAGCCAGGACGCTCCATAAGTCGAAGCGCCTCGACGCCGATTGCGCCGAACAATTCGAGACCCTGCTCGCCACCACCCGAGTATTCGGCGGTGCGTTTTAGATGTGTAACGAGAACCGCCCACCACGGCGAGGAAACCGATCACGCATAGCGTGTTCATGAGCGAGAGCGTCGAGCGTTGGTCCAGTTCTGTCGACGAGGCTGCCTATCAGGCGATCACGTCGTGATCGTACTGGCTAGCTAGAACGACTAGAAGTCAGCACAGCCTCGTCTCGTGACCAACCCACCGCGATCTCCGCAATCCTGAGCCGAAGTGAACCTAGGGATGGAGAGGGGACTCGCGATCAAGTTCTGGCGGGCGTGGCGGCGGAGGCTGGCGAAGGGCCTCCAGCATCAGTTGTCCGAGATCGATGGATACTCCCGGCTTCGCCCCGAATTGGTCGGGGGCGAACCGCTCGGCCATCCATTGACGCGTGCCCACTTGGAGTCGCGCCTTTTGAACTGCGGCGGTACTCGGTTCGACATCGTCAGCGATCTGCGCGGCCTCTTCGACGAGAGCAATGGCGCTCTCACGGCGCGCTGTTGCGATCCGACCCTTCGCGTCATCGCTGTCGTTGTTAAGGATGCCGCTCACGAACGGGCGGCTGACCGGCTCTCCGAGGTCCTGAGAAATGAGCAGAGCCAGTTGTCCTATCCGTCCACCTGCAGCGACGAACGAGCAGGCGTAGTCGACGATCGTTGCGGTAGGACCGAGTTCGCGTTCGGCACGGGCGGCGAGAGCTCGCAAGACGCGCGCGCGCATGGGTGCGCCCGGCATCCTACGACAGAGCGACAAGACCGCCGGTGAAAAAAAAGGGGACGCGCGCGGCTCGCCCCACGAAGCGGATTACGCTGAGCATTGTGAGATCCGAGTACTGCCGGTGGATGGCCGACGAGAAACCGACGCGGGGTGAGAACCGCGGGCGCGCCGCAGCGCAACTTTCTCGTAGCATGCATTAAATATAGTTAGAGAACGCTTATTTGTCCATACACGCGGTGCGTGATCGCGGGGACAATAGACGGGTTGGACCGATGAGCGGCGACGCCTTCGTCCGGTACCGTCGCACTGCGAGGCGGGGCGTCAGAAATAAGGGGGGGCTCTTCCCTGGGCACGGGATTGGGGATGGTCTCGAACCGTCGGGATCTATTGCGGCTTTTGGTCGAGTCGCCCGAGAAGTCGCGAGACCTGCATCGCCGTCCATTCCCCTCCCCGCGGCGCAGGCATCCCGCGGTCGTTCAGTGCCCTCGCTATCCCTCGCAGCGTCGTCACCATGTCGTCGCGCAGATCACGGATCGTATCGGCGAACGCTTCGGCATCGAGCTGCGCGCGCTCGGAGCGCAGTCGCGCACTCTGGGCCGAGCCACGCTTTGCTGCCGCGGCGCTGATTCGCTCCCGATGGCCACCAAGCTGGACGCCGCGGCGCTTGGCCGCAGTTAGCGCGGCCCTCGTTCGCTCCGAGATCACGCGGCGTTCGTGTTCGGCGAGCACGGCGAACAGATCGACCGTGAGCTCGTTCGCCTCCGGCATCTCTGCAATTACGAAGCGGACGCCTTCGGCCTTGAGGTTCATCAGGAAGCGAGCGTCGCGCGACAACCGATCGAGCTTCGCGACGATGAGCCGAGCGCCGTAGATGCGGCACGCCTTGAGCGCCTTCGCCAACTCCGGCCTCGCATCGTTTCCGCCGCTCTCGACCTCGGTGAACTCGGCTTTGAGGGTCCATCTGCCGCCGTTCAGGTAGTCGAGAACGGAAGCACGCTGGGCTTCGAGCCCCAGCCCGCTCCTGCCCTGCCGCGCCGTCGAGACGCGAAAGTACGCCACATACGAGCCCGTCGGCATATGACTCCGTAACAGTAAGCCCATCGAACGTCGGGCTTAACGTTACAACATCGGTGCGCGGCCCGCCAGTGCGTCTTCAGGTGACGCTTGCGGAGGCTGTTGCTCCAGATACGTTCTGGCGCGAGGATAGGGCGCCTGCATTATCGATTGGCGGAGGTATCTGATGCCACCGTGCCCTACATCGCGTTGGAACGAGCGTGTCTCGCACGCGCGCGTTTCGTCGGACAGTAGGCAGCCCTTCTCGACGTCCCCTTGCAACATCAACAACCGCCCGTCCTCCGAGACCACCGGAATCCCGCCATGACGCCAACACCCGCAACACCAGCCGCTATGACGCCGACCATCCAGTTCGACCCGGCGGCGGCGACGAATACCGTGAGGGAATTGCGCGCCGGGGCGTCGTTACTCAAATGGACGCTGGCGCTCGCACATGCCATCCTCGGGTTGCGCGAGCTGTCATCAACCGCCAAGCAGGAGGCGAACGATGAACAGCCCAAAACAGCGGAAGCGACAGTCGTATGTCGCTGGTGAGAAGGGTCGCAATCGAGTGCGGCTCTACCCGCATCCGCAATACGGTACTCTGTACGTCGAGTACCGCGACGAGGTCGGCGCGAAGAAGCGCATTGCGCTGGGGCACGACGACCTGACGAAGGGCAAAATCGCAGCAAATGAACTCGCGGCGGCGCTACTGAAGAACGAGAGTCCGCGACGCACAGAGGAACTCACGCTGCGTGCGCTGTTTGACAACTACGAACGTGAGGTCACGCCGACGAAGGCGATGACGACGCAGGCACACGATCGGCGAACACGAAAGCTCTTCGAGAAATGTTGGGGAACGAGCGCCATCGTGAAGGACTTGGACCGACGCGATTGGGACCGTTACATCTCACGACGTCGAAGTGGTGCGGTGAGACCGGACGGCAGAGCAGCCAAGGCAAAAGACAAAGGCGAAGCTGGCGTAAAGAATCGACAGATTGAGTACGACCTTCGCTTTCTCCTCGCCGTCTGCAACTGGGCCGAGACGGTTCGAGTGAAGGGCGTTCCAATGCTAGAACGCAACCCGTTCAGGGGCTTCCCGATTCCCGTCGAAGCCAATCCGAGGCGTCCCGTCGTCACTGACGACGAGTTCGGCCGTCTCACTGTCGCAGCGAAGCAGTTAGCGGCAGTCGCGAAGGCCCCGACGAAGGACGGGAAGGAGAACCAAAACAAGCCGTGGAAGGACGTCGAGCTGTACTTGCTCCTCGCGCACGAAACCGGCCACCGTTGTTCGGCTGTTGGTCGGCTCCGATGGAGTGATGTCGACGTAGAGAAGGGACTGATGACGTGGCGAGCGGAGTTCGACAAGATCGGCGTTGAGCACACCGTTCCCCTCTCGCAGGCGGCTTCGAAGGCACTCAAGGACGCGGGCGAGGAGTTCCGAGCAGCACAGAAAGATGCTGGCCGCATCGGAGACGGCTGGGTTTTCCCTTCACCGACGGATGCAGAGCGACCCGTTCGGCGGGACGTACTACGAGACGCCTGGCAGAAGTTGGAGAAGCTCGCAAAGCTGCAGCGCATTCCAGGCCGGGGCTGGCATTCCCTGCGACGAAAATTCGCGACCGACCTGAAGCGAACGCCGCTCGCCGACTTGTGCAGTCTCGGCGGGTGGAAGGATCACAACACGATCCTGAAGTGCTACATGCGGCCTGACGAGGCGACGATGCGATCTGCGCTCGCGGCGCGCACAGAGGGACGGACGGCGGCAGGCTAGTCGCAACGGACACACTGAACGGACACACCTGCCCGCCAGCTGGCAAAGGAAAACCCCGCTTAAGGCCGTAGCCTCAAGCGGGGTTTATACTTGCGAAAGTGGGCCTGGGAGGAGTTGAACCTCCGACCTCACGCTTATCAGGCGTGCGCTCTAACCACCTGAGCTACAGGCCCTTACGGGCTCCTTCAGAGTCTGAAAAGTTAACCAGACCCCGCCGCTCGGTCAATCGACGCCCTTCACTTCGCGCGAGTAAACCAGCTCAGCGCATCGAACGACTTCGATACCTGCATCGCGAACGCCGGACCGCCATCCCCCGCGAACGTCGACCCAGGCGCAATCCACCACTGATCCGCCCGTAGCGACGCCTTGAGCAGCGTTGTCTGCCCCAATCGGTACCCCACGCCAAACTCGCCGTCTACGAAGTCCGTTAACCGACCCACCCAGTTCGCGCCGAACGCGCGAATGAACGGATACTTGTTCCGCTCCACTCGCGTGGCCACGAAGAATCGAGGCGTCAGCGTATACTTGGCTTCGCCATAGTACGTGTAGCCCATCACCTCGTGCGCGCGACCTGGCACGTCGTACGATCCACGCGCCGCCTCTGCGTGTGTCTCCAGATACCCGCGCGCGAACGACACATCGAGCGCGATGACGCGTTGGTTGTAGTCCGACCACGGTTTGTTCTGCAGCTGTGCCGGCGTATAGCTGTTGTTGAGATACGAGCCCGCCGTGAACGAACCGCCAATGCGAAAGCCGACGAACGGCGTCACACCAAGGCCGATTGCCGGACGAAGTCGTGGCGTCGCCGCGGGAACGTAGCCCTCGTGCGACGACGGCAGACTCACGAGCGCCGCACGATAGTCGACATGCTGCAACTCGCCCGACAGCTCGACACCGAGTGGGTACTCGAGCGAGTAGCCGTCGGGCGCGCCGATGAGCGGATTGCGATTGGAAAAGCGACGCGCCGCGAACGTGCCGACGATGGGCTGAAGTTTTCCCGCGTCGACCACGAAGGCCTGTCCAAAGATGTATCGAGCGCCGAACTGGTCGGCATAGGCATCGAAGGAGCGCGTCGCCGAATTGATGCCCGCCCCCGCGAACTCCCCCTGTCCGTAGAACACGAGGCCGGGCAGCGGTTCGATCGCGCCCCAGAGCTGTGCACTCGCAATCCCTTCCCACTTCCCGGCATTTCGCGTCAGCAGGTTCGACTTCGCCGTCGTTGACCAGAACTCCCAGTCGGTCAGCCCTTCCACGAGCACGGGAACGGGGAACTGAGCGGCGGCTTGCCGCACACCGGCGACCGACGCGCCGGCAGCCACAGCAAGTGTTGCGAGAACTCTCGCAGCGCGATTAGTCAGCCGCATGGCTCGACCCTGTGGTTTGTGTGGAGGCAGCTTGCCACGCGTCGAGCGCGCCGCGCACGGTGCGCGCAAGCAACGCCGGCGAGAATGGCTTGCGAAGAAACACGCTCGACGGATCGAGCTCGTATCGCGCGAGCGCATCGTCGGCGTATCCCGACATGTATATCACCAGCGTCGATGGACGCGTCGCGAGATACTCGGCGACGAGTTCTGGTCCGCTCATCTGCGGCATGACGATGTCGGTGAGCAACAGGTCGATGTCGCCGACTGCGGAAATCTCCAACGCCTCGGCCGCGTTGCGCGCGGCCAGCACATTGTAGCCGCGTTCCTCGAGCGTGCGACGCGCGAGAATGCGTACATCTTCAGCATCCTCGACGAGCAGGATCGTTTCTGTGCCGTTCGGAAGCTCGGTGTCGCCGATGGAATCTGTCGCCACGCCAGCCGCAGTTTCCGCTGCCGGAAGCGTGATTGTGAATGTCGTACCCTGTCCGACCGCGCTATCGACCGCGATCGTACCGCCCGACTGGTTCACGATGCCGTACACCATCGACAGTCCGAGTCCTGTTCCCTTCCCGACTTCCTTGGTCGTGAAGAACGGTTCGAAGATGCGCTCCTTCACTTCGTCCGACATTCCCGTACCGGTGTCGCGAACCACGAGTGAGACACCAGGCATCGCACCGCGGTCAGAAGCGTCACCGGCATTCACACCGATGTTCGCCGTGGCGATGGTCAACGATCCACCGCCGGTCATCGCATCGCGCGCATTCACGGCGAGATTGAGCAGCACCTGCTCGATCTGCCCGCGGTCGGCGCGCACGCGCGAGAGTGCCTCGTCGCTTTCGATATCGAGCTGAATGTGCTCGCCAATGATGCGGCGCAGCATCGGGCTGATGCCGCTCACCACGTCGCCAAGGTCGAGGACTGTCGGCTGCAGGACCTGCTTGCGACTGAACGCAAGGAGTTGATGCGTGAGGTTCGCCGCACGATCGGACGCGTCGATCACCTGACGAAGGTCGTCGGCGGCCGGACTGTTCTTGTCGGCACGCATCAACGCCAACTGCGTGTAGCCAGAAATGACCGTGATGAGATTATTGAAATCGTGGGCAATGCCTCCGGCGAGCGTTCCGATCGCCTCGAGCTTCTGCGACTGACGGAGTTGCGCTTCGCTCTCGCGCAACGCCGCCTCGACGCGCGTGCGCTCGCTGATCTCATCGGTGAGCACCACGTTCGCGGCCGCTAACGCTGCCGTGCGCTCTTCGATCGCGCGCCGCTTGACCGCCAACGAATCCATGAGCTGGTTGAACGACGCATTGAGCGTTCGCACTTCAGCCGCTTCATTCTCGGCGTTGAATGGATCCTGCCGCTGTTCGGTAGCGGCGCCCGATCGCATGTATCGAACGAAGCGGGTGAATGGCCCCAGCACCGTACGCGCAACGAGCGCGGATCCAAGCGCGGCGATCAGCATCGCCAACGCACCAAAGATCACGAACTCGCGCCGAAGCGGCTCGACGAGCGCGGCCACGCGTTGCGTGAGCGGTTGCAGCATCCAGAGCCTGACGGGCTCGCCGTTCTGCGTCTCACCCAGCGGCAGCGCCATGGCGACGAAGTCTTCGTTCCCCAACCGCACGGTCGACGCACGAGCATCCTTGGCGTGCGGGGCGAGATACGCCGCGACCTCCGGACGCGCGAGCGTGCTGTCATTGAACGCCACTGCAGTATTTCCCGCGACGAGCAATACATCGGCGTCGGACGACGCGCGGGCGCGAGCAACGACAGAATCGAGCGGCTCGCCCATCACGAGCGCTCCAATCGTGAATCCGTCTTGCACGAGCGGGTACACCGCGACCTGCAGGTAGCCTGACGCGATGCGCAGCACCGCCAGGCCGCCGGAGTCGGCCGGCACATTCGGATCGAGCGCGCGCTGCATGGCGCGTAGCGCGCCGAGTCGTGTTCCACGCGGCACGGCCGGCGCGCGCGGACCAACGGTGGCGACCACTCGACCGGAATCATCGGTAGCCACCAACAGGTCGGCATCGACGTCTAGTGCGAGTTGGCCGAGCTGGTCCTGGATCTCGCGCACGTAAGCGGCCGACGGTGCCTGTCCGCGATTCGCTTCGAGCTGGAAAGTTTTTAGAGAATACTGAAAATTGGGCGCCTTGGAGATGAGCCGCGCCGTGATGAGCATCTCGCGCGCGCTTCTATCCTGGAGCTGGTGCAACGTGCGCTGATTGCGTTCGAGTTGCCGAGCGAACACGAGTTCGGTGTTTCGGCGCGTCTCCAGGCTGAGTCCCCAGAACGTGACGACGACTACGGCCGCGGTAACCGCGGCGCCGAGCGCGGCGAGCTTTACGCCGAGCGAGCTACGACGCAGCCGCGTGGACAGCGGCGCGAGCGCGGGCATTAGCGCGGGCCGCCCTGAGGCAGCGGGATGTTGAAGTCGACGACGGTCGTTTGCCCGGCGCCGACATGCACACGGCGGGAAATTGGTTTGATGCGTTCGTGCCAGCCGACGATCGTGTAGTCGCCTTCGGGCACGTCGTCGATGACGAAGCGGTGCCCCTCGTCGGGAGACGCGAAGAACGGATTCGCCAACACGAGCACGATGGCACTCATGTCAGAATGAATGTGGCAGAACACCTGAACGGTTCCCGGCCGCGGAAAGGTCCACGTGCGTGAGGAGCCTTTGGGATAGCGTCCAAGGTCGAATCCGCCCGAGCCTGCGGCCACCGACAGCGAAAAGACGTTGTGAAAAATGTCGTCTTGATTCGGGAATTCGACCGTCGCGCCCTGCATGACTGCGAGAACGTGTGGGACGAATCGTTGGTCGCGCTGGGTGATCGAACCGTGTCGGCGGGTCTCGACGCGAGCGGGCGAACCTGGGAGGCGTGTGGTATCACCCTCGAGATAGAGGATGACGTTGCGCGCCTCCTCGGCGACCGGATCGCGTGGAGTTGCGCCGGGTGTGACTCCTGAGCCTGGGTCGGAGTACGGCCGGAATTGCGGTCGTCGTGCGGTGAGCGCGCTGGAGATCTCGACCATGCCTTCGATGCGTCCCGTGGCCTGCCGGCGGGTTGCGGGTGCGGCTGGCGCGGGAGGCTGATCGGCGGCGAGTCGTGCGCCGGCGTTGGCAGTCGTCGCGGCGAAGCCGACGGCTGCGATGGAGAGGGCGGCGAAGAGGGAGACGACGGGCGGTCGGCGCAGACGGGGCAAGCGGGGCACGTCGGGACTCACAGACTCACGAGTGAGGTCGTGGTGTGGGAGTGTGGGCTGGGCCGGGGCGAGGTCGTGGTGGAGGAGTTGGCCTTACAAGGACTTTGACGCATGCACCGGGTAAATGCAACGCAGGCCCGGCACGCGTGAGCGCGCCGGGCCTGCGAAAAAGAGCAATCGAGTGTGTGTCCGCGTAGTGGCTGCGACTTACGAACGCTTTCCGCTCACGGAGACCGAAGTCTTGGAGCTTACTCGCGATCCGTTAAGGAGGTGATCCAGCCGCAGGTTCCCCTACGGCTACCTTGTTACGACTTCGCCCCAGTCACTGCGCTCGCCTTCGGCCGCTTGATCCCTTGCGGGTTTCGACACGGACTTCGGGCGCTCACAGCTTCCATGGCGTGACGGGCGGTGTGTACAAGGCCCGGGAACGTATTCACCGTGGCGTAGCTGATCCACGATTACTAGCGATTCCAGCTTCATGGAGGCGAGTTGCAGCCTCCAATCCGCACTGAGATCGGCTTTCTGGGATTGGCGCACTCTCGCGAGTTGGCAACCCTCTGTACCGATCATTGTAGCACGTGTGTAGCCCTAGACGTAAGGACCATGATGACTTGACGTCATCCCCACCTTCCTCCGGTTTGGCACCGGCAGTCTTTCTAGAGTCCCCGACTTTACTCGCTGGCAACTAGAAACGGGGGTTGCGCTCGTTGCGGGACTTAACCCAACATCTCACGACACGAGCTGACGACAGCCATGCAGCACCTGTGCATGGACTCCGAAGAGGGGCCCTGGTTTCTCAGGGCTTTCCCATGCATGTCAAGCCTAGGTAAGGTTCTTCGCGTTGCGTCGAATTAAACCACATGCTCCACCGCTTGTGCGGGCCCCCGTCAATTCCTTTGAGTTTCAGCCTTGCGGCCGTACTCCCCAGGCGGGGCACTTAATGCGTTAGCGCCGGCACTCAGGGGGTCGCTCCCCCAAGCACCTAGTGCCCATCGTTTACGGCGTGGACTACCAGGGTATCTAATCCTGTTTGCTCCCCACGCTGTCGCGCCTCAGCGTCAGCTACTGCCCAGCAGGCCGCCTTCGCCACCGGTGTTCTTCCGGATCTCTACGCATTCCACCGCTACACCCGGAATTCCACCTGCCTCTACAGTGCTCAAGCCCGGAAGTATCGACGGCCGACTCGGAGTTGAGCCCCAAGCTTTCACCGTTGACTTGCCGGGCCGCCTACGCGCCCTTTACGCCCAGTGATTCCGGACAACGCTCGCACCCTCCGTATTACCGCGGCTGCTGGCACGGAGTTAGCCGGTGCTTCCTCACCCGGTACCGTCAGGCTCCTCGAAAGAAGCTGTTCGTCCCGGGCAACAGTGGTTTACACACCGAAATGCTTCATCCCACACGCGGCGTCGCTGCGTCAGCCTTTCGGCCATTGCGCAAGATTCCCCACTGCTGCCTCCCGTAGGAGTCTGGGCCGTCTCTCAGTCCCAATGTGGCTGGCCATCCTCTCAGACCAGCTACCCGTCGTCGCCTTGGTGAGCCGTTACCTCGCCAACTAGCTGATAGGCCGCGAGCCCCTCTCAATGCCCCGGAGGTTTCCTCGTAACGGGACTCCCCGTCACGATCGTATGCGGTATTACCCGGCCGTTGGGCCGGCTATCCCCCACATCGAGGTAGGTTGCTCACGTGTTACGCACCCGTTCGCCGGTTGCCCTTGCGGGCCCCCGTGACTTGCATGTGTTAAGCACGCCGCCAGCGTTCGTCCTGAGCCAGGATCAAACTCTCCAAGAGTGTTTGAAATAGCTCTCCAAACGCTGTCATCAGACACTGTCTGACGACAGCATCCGGAATCAATGAATTCGTGAATTGATCTCTCCCCGTTGCTCACGAGAACAACGGATCAACGAGAGCCACTACACGATCACACACTCGATTTTCAAACAGCACTAAAGTCAAACAAAACTTCGACTTCCCCCTTGGCGGGGGAACGCGAAGTATAGCGAACGCACTTCCGATATCAAGGCTTGGCGCGACGCAAATCAAAATTGTTCGCGTCGCGCAGAACGCTCGCGTTTCACACACGCCTCATCACGCGCCAATAGACGCGGATTCGCGCGACTACTCCTCGTAGCGCCCAGGACGACCCGGACGATCCTCCTCGTCCGTGTCGTCATACTGATCGTCTAAGTCGACGAGCTCATCGTCAAACTCGTCCGATTCCTTGTCCTCATCATCGTCGTCGTCTTCGTCGTCTTCGTCCTCGTCGTCTTCCTCGTCATCATCATCGTCGAGGTCGTCGTCGAGATCGTCGTCGTCGTCATCATCGTCGAAGTCGACATCTTCATCTTCATCCAAGTCCTCGTCCTCCTCGTCGACATCCTCATCGTCGAGGGGCTCGTCGTCGAGATCGTCATCATCGCGCGCTGGTGACAGCGACAATCGATCGGACGACTCGAACATGGCCGACATTGCTCGGTTCTCCTTGCAGAGCTTTTGAGGTGATTCCATCGAGAGAGATACTGCAACACGCCCCGCAAAACCTACTACGCAATCAACCCGATACGCGTTCACGCTTTGCTTCACGTGACTGCCGCTTCCGGTCCGAGGTGCTCAAGAATCGCTTCCGCAACCGAATCGTCTTCGGCGTCACCTCGATCAGTTCATCGTCCTCGATATACTCAAGGGCGGCTTCCAGAGTCAACTCCCGGGGCGGCTCGAGTTGAATGTTCTCGTCGGTCCCCTTGCTGCGCATGTTCGACAGCTTCTTCTCGCGCGTCGGATTCACGTCCATATCGCCCGGCCGAGAATTCTCGCCGACCACCATGCCCTCGTACACGTCATCGCCCGGCTGCACGAACAGCGTCGACCGGTCCTGCAACGTGAACAGCGCGAACGCGACGATCGTGCCTCCCTCCATGGACACCAGCGAGCCACGAATCCTTCCAGCCAGCGGGCCAGCCCACGGACCGTAGTCCAGGAAACGATGGTGCATGATTCCCGTGCCGCGTGTATCAGTCAAAAACTCCGACCGGTACCCAAATAATCCGCGCGCCGGGATGCGATACAACAAACGCACCAACCCCTGACCCGGGTTCTTCATCTCCAACATCTCACCGCGGCGAGGACCGATCTCCTCGATCACCTTGCCGAGGTATTCCTCAGGCACGTCGATCGACAGTTCCTCGTAGGGCTCGGTGCGTTCACCGTTCGGTCCCTCGCGCGTGATCACGCGCGGACGCGACACCTGGAACTCGAACCCCTCGCGCCGCATGGTCTCCATGAGGATCGTGAGGTGCAGTTCGCCGCGGCCCGATACAGTCCACGTATCCGTCGAATCCGTATCCTCGACCCGCAGCGCCACGTTTCGCTCGAGCTCCTTGTACAACCGCTCGCGCACCTGACGCGACGTCACGTACTTCCCTTCCTTGCCGGCGAAGGGAGAGTTGTTGACGATGAAGTCGACCGAGATCGTCGGCTCTTCGACCGCGATGCCCTCGAGGCGCTCCTGATGCTCGAGATCCGTGATCGTCAACCCAATCTCGACGCCCTCGAGACCCGCGAGTGCCACGATCTCTCCAGCGACCGCCTGCGGCACCTCGATGCGCTCCAGGCCTTCGAACGCGAACAGCTTGGTGATGCGCGCTTGCTCGGCCTTCTGATTCGGGTCGAGCGGCAGCAGCGCGATCACGTCGCCCACGTGCGCCGTGCCTCGCTCGATTCGGCCGATGCCGAGACGTCCAAGGTACGGCGAGTGATCGATCGTCGAGATCAACATCTGAAACGGACTCTCGGAGTCGCTCGGCGCCTGCGGAACGGATTTGACGATCGTGTCGTACAGCGGCGTCAGATCCTGCAGCGGCTGGTCGAGATCGAGCGTCGAGACACCGTCGCGCGCAGAGACGTAGACGACCGGCGCCTCGAGCTGCGACTCGTCGGCTTCGAGCTCGATGAAGAGATCGAGCACTTCGTCATGGACGCGCAGCGGATCCGCGCCCGGACGATCGATCTTGTTGATGACGATGATCGGCGTGCGGCCGAGGGCGAGCGCCTTACGCAGCACGAAGCGCGTTTGCGGCATCGGACCATCGAAAGCATCGACCACGAGCAACACACCGTCCACCATGCGCAGGATGCGCTCCACCTCGCCGCCGAAATCGGCGTGCCCTGGTGTGTCGACGATGTTGATCTTCGTTCCGTGCCAACGCACGGAGGTGTTCTTGGCGAGAATGGTGATACCGCGCTCACGCTCGAGCGGGTTGGAGTCCATCACTCGCTCCTGGACCACCTGATTATCTCGAAATGCGCCCGCCTGACGGAGCATCTTGTCGACGAGGGTCGTCTTCCCGTGATCGACGTGCGCAATGATGGCAATGTTACGGATTTGCATAGCCTTGAAGTATAGCAGGGCGGCCAAAACGCATACAAGCCAACCCTACCGGACTCAGGCCTGTACTGAAGTAACCCTTGCGTCACAGCTACAAGGCACCCACAATGCCAATTGAGGTGATTGCACCTGGAATGTTGGCCAATGGTCCCAACACGCCAAACGCAGGAGGTGGCTCCATGAATCAATCCGAGGAGGCAGCGCTCGAAAATTATCCGCACGGGCGCGGCTACGGGCATGACTACATGCGCGGCGGAGAGGTACTCGGCGGGTATGGTTACGCCGAGAGGGACGAATACGCAAAGGCCCGCGGAGAGCTCAACGGAGGCGGATCCCTCGTGTCCGACTCGCGAGAGTCTCTAGACGGACAGTCCCGGATGGACACCCGAACTTAGCGAGCCGATTCGCTCTTCTTGAGCGACGTCGACTCGCCTTTTTGTTGTGAGATCGCAGCGCACGGGACGGGACCCCTGTGCGCTGTTGCTTTTCCCCCGGGCGCCGTCACACCGCACGCCGCACGCGCCCTTCAAGGATGCCGATGCTGCTCGCGCTCGAACATCTCCTGACGCTCGATCTGAATCGTGCAGTGCTGAATCCCCATTTCCGTCAGCACATCGTGCGCTTTTTCGAGCACCGTCTGGTGCTGCTCCGTTTCACGGACCACGGCGTGCGCGCTCATCGCGACCATACCTGACGTCACCGTCCAGACATGGAGATCGTGAATCGACTCCACGTTCGGAATCGACTCGAGCTTCGTGCGCACTTCATCGGGCGGAATGTGTGCGGGAGACGCTTCGAGCAGCACGTCGACTGATTCACGAACGAGCTGCCACGCGCCAAGAACGATGAGAACCGTCGTGACCAGCGACGCGATGGGGTCGGCGCGAAGCCAGCCGGTCGTGCGAATCAACAGCGCGGCGACGACCGTACCGCCCGACGCGAGCATGTCACCCAGCACGTGCAGATACGCGCCGCGAACGTTGAGGCTCCCCTCGCGGACGCCATGGAGCAGCCAGACGGCGATACCATTCACGATCAGGCCGAGCGTCGCTGCAATGAGCATCGTCGACCCGGCCACGGGCTCGGGATGCCTGAAGCGCATGATGGCTTCGAACACGATCCAGAGCGAAATGCCAAGCAGTGTGGCGCCGTTGATCAACGCGGCCAGGATCTCCCAACGGAGATAGCCGAAGGTCTTGGCGCTCGAGCCAGGCTGCTTGGCGAGCCAAGCCACGAAGAGCGAAAGGCCGAGTGCTCCTGCGTCGGTCAGCACGTGGCCGGCGTCGGCGAGCAACGCCAACGAGTTCGACATCCACCCGCCAACAGCCTCGACGACGAGAATGAACGCCGTGAGGATGAGGGCCCACGTCAGGGCTCGCGTCGAGCGCGTGTGATCTGCCCCGTGCGGATGCGCGTGCGCTCCCAAGCCATGGGAGTGCGAGTGCCCGTGGGAATGACCGTGCGAGTGCGAGTGGCCGGCGTGATTATGCGCCATACGGATCGGAAGGTACTAAGCAAATGGCCGACCGTCATCGGTCACGCGCCTAGACGGAACGTCTTGGTACCCTAAGTTTCCTTCGTGCTCGGACGAATCGCGGTCATCGTAGTTCTTTTGCTGCTGAACGCCTATTTCGTGGCAGCCGAGTTCGCGCTGGTTCGCTCGCGGCGGACGCGGCTGGAATCAATGGTGCGCGGCGGCGACGGCATGGCGCGCCTCGTCATCAAGGCGACGAGCAACCTGGCGCGAATGCTCTCCGCCAGTCAGCTGGGGATCACGCTCGCCTCGCTCGCTCTAGGAGCGCTGACCGAGGAGACACTCAGCGACTACTTCTCGCATCTCGTCACCCGACTTCCCTTCGCGATCGAACTGTCCGTGCGCGTTGCGCTCGGCTCCGTATTCGCCATCGCGTTCGTGACGTACTTCCACGTGGTGTTCGGCGAGTTGGCGCCGCGGTCGATGGCGCTCACCTACCCCGAACGGGTCGCGCGCTGGTTGGTGCCGCCGTTGTTCGTCTTCGAATGGATCATGCGCCCGTTCGCGGTCACGCTGAATAAATCGTCGGAGCTGGTGCTTCGGGCGTTTGGACAGAAGCCGCAGCCGCTCGAGGAGTCGCTGCATTCGCCGGACGAGCTGCGAATTCTGGTAGAACAGAGCGAGGAGAGCGGCGTGCTCGAGACCAACGACGCCACGCTGCTCGAAGGTGTATTCGAGTTCTCGGAGAAAAACGCGCGAGAGGTCATGACTCCGCGCACCGACATCGACGCGCTCTCGGTGGACGCGACATTGGATGAGACGCTCGCGCTCGTCGAGGAGAGCGGCCGATCGCGCTATCCCGTGTACGAGGACACGATCGACAACATCGTCGGCCTGATCCTCGCCAAGGACCTCATCCCGGTTCTGCACAAAGCGCGTCCGTCCGACGGTCCGGCCTTCGCCCTCACGTCGATCATGCGACCAGTACACGTCGTCCCTGGTTCGCGCGAAGTCGAAGAGGTGCTCGCAGACTTCAAACGATTGAAGGAGCACATGGCGATTGTGCTCGACGAGTACGGTGGTACGGCGGGCTTGGTCACGATGGAAGATCTGCTCGAAGAGATCGTCGGCGAAATTCTCGACGAGTACGACGAGCCGCCGGAGCAGACCGAGCGCGAAGGCGCGGACCTGGTGATCGTACCTGGCAACACCAACGTTGGCGAACTGAACGAACGCTTTAGCCTGAGCGTTCCCGACGACAACTACACCACGGTGGGTGGCTTCGTCTTTGGCGCGCTTGGACGCCTACCGGTCGTGGGCGACCGCGTCACGGCCGGTGGCGCGGTGTTCACAGTTCGCGAAATGGATGGCCGACGCATCGAATCGCTGGCCGTGGATCTGCACTCGGCCGGCGATCGACGATCGACGGAGCGTTCGGCGTAACGCGGTGTGTTACTGCTTGCTGCCCCGCGGCAGCAGCTGCGGAAGATTCGCCAACTGCCACGCATTCACGGCCATGACCGTCGCTGCCTGTGCAACGTCGGCCGGCACGACATGATTGTAGTCGTCAACCTGTGAGTGGTGCGTGTGGTTGTAGCCGCGTGTGAGCTGATCGTAGTTG
The DNA here is from genome assembly GCF_055379415.1 of Leucogemmata humicola. Classification (NCBI taxonomy): domain Bacteria; kingdom Pseudomonadati; phylum Gemmatimonadota; class Gemmatimonadia; order Gemmatimonadales; family Gemmatimonadaceae; genus Leucogemmata; species Leucogemmata humicola. The sequence goes on along the minus strand of NZ_AP040875.1, from coordinate 2,178,239 downwards.
AACGACGGCACACCATACGGAATGAACGACAGGTGGTCGGTGCCCGTCTTGTTGCCCGAGCGTACGGCCAACGGACCGAGTTCATTCAGCGGCTGCATCATCGACTTCCAGAGGTCGCGCAAGGCGTCGTGGCCCTGCAGCGCCATTCCAGTGATACGCCCTGTGCCGTTGTCGAGCACGAGCACCGCCTGGATGTTGTCGAGCTCCTTACGATGCGCTTTGACGTACGCCTGCGAGCCGAATAGCCCTTCTTCTTCGCCACTGAACAGCACGAAGCGGATCGTTCGTTTCGGCTTTGCGTCGGCGGCTTTGAGAATGCGCGCGGCCTCGAGCACGGCAATCGCGCCGGTTCCGTTGTCAGTGCCACCGGTCGCAAGGTCCCACGAATCGAGATGCGCGCCAAGCAAAACGACTTCATCGGGCTTTTCGGTGCCGCGAATTTCGGCGACCGTGTTTGCCTGATCAACCTCGGTGCGACCGAAGGTGTTCTTGATGTCCGCTTCGATCGCAACGCGTTCACCGCGCTGAATCAGCCGCTGGAACTGCGAATAGTTCTCGTTCGAAATGACGATCTGTGGAAACGGCGAAATGGCATCGGGCGCGCCACTCATCGTGAGCAGACCGAATTCCTTGCCGCCATCCCAGATCACGCCGGCAACCTTCTCGTCTTCCATCAGGCCGTAGCGCCCAGGCATGAAGCGGCGCTCTTCGTCTGTCTGCGGCAACCGCGCGCGTCGCAGCGAATCGAGACGCGCCGAATCTGCGGCGGTGAGCGGCGGACCATCGGGATTCACGTTGGGATACGCGGCGCCAATCATCACCCATTTGCCGCGCAGCTTACCCGCGAAACGTCGCTGGTACTCCTGCGGAGTGCGCGCGTCGACGTACACCACGTCGCCCGCGAGCGGCCCGTTCGTGCCCGGCGACCACGCCCATGACACGGCGATCAACTCACGACGCTGCGGAACGAGCATTCGTGCGGTGGTCGGCCCGCGCGTCCAGGTGACGCCAAACTTGTAGCTCTCCAGATCGGCCTTGTCCGCGCCGTACTCGCGGAATTTCTGCTGCGTCCACTCGTTCGCGCGACGCATCTCCGGACTGCCGGACAACCGCGGTCCAATGACGTCGAGCATGTACATCAGATCGGCGTCGACATGGGAGTTCTCCATGCCTTCGTGAATCAGACGGGCGATCGTCTCCTCGCTCATCGGCGCGCGAACGGGCGACTGCACTCGGCCCGACGCGACGAATCCCGCTGGAGTGATCGTTCCTGGCTGCGGCTGCGCGCACGCAACGAACGAAAGGCCCAGCACGAACACGATCAGGTTGCGTCTCATGCGGTCTCCATGGTGCGACGAGCTGTGCGACGCGCAATGTCGGCGCACAGGAGAATCGACTCGATCATGCTGGCCGGATCTGCGCTTCCCGTGCCCGCGATATCGAGGGCCGTGCCGTGGTCCGGCGAACACCGTGGAAAGGGCAAACCGAGCGTGACGTTCACCGCGCTTCCGAACGACGCAACTTTGATCGCGGTCATTCCAACGTCGTGATACGGCGCAATGACGGCGTCGAACGCACCGCGCATCGCACGAACGAAAACGGTGTCGGCCGGAAACGGACCAGCGATGCCAGCCTCTTCCGCGGCCGGACGCAGCAGTTCGTCATCTTCGCGACCGAAGCGTCCACCATCGCCCGCGTGCGGATTCAGCGCGCAGAGTGCGAGCCTCGGCTCGGCGATTCCGAACCAGTCACGAAGTCCATTGCGCGTCACTTCCGCGGCGTCGAGAATCGCGCGGCGCGTGACGGCGGCAACAACGTCTCGCAGCGCGATGTGCGTGGTGGCAAGCACGACACGCAGCGGATTCGCGGAGCCAGGCGCCGGTCGAGCGGCGGCGAGCATCATCGCTACACGGCGCCCAGTGAGCCCAGCGAGCATCTCCGTGTGTCCTGGGTAGGCGTAACCCCCAGCGAGCAGCGCTGCCTTGTCGAGCGGCGCGGTGACGATGCCGTCGACCTCGCCAGCGAGGGCCAATGCGACCGCGCGCTCCACGGCGCGTCCGGCAAACCGCCCAGCATTGGCGGCCGATCGATCGTCGCCCCACACGCCGGTGCGTTCGCCTACATCGACACCAGCGCCTGACGGACCGACAAAAACGAGATCGGCGGCGTCGCGCACTTCGCGCGACGCCGCCGCTTTTTCTACGATCTCGGGACCAATGCCGCGAACGTCGCCAAGCGTGACTGCGAGTCGAGGACGCTTGGAGGAGAGTTCGTGCACGGAGCTCGTGAAGTGGACCTGCTACGGTTTCGCCGGCTTCGACCCTTCGGCCGCGGCCACGTCGTTCAATCGCACCATCACGAACGTCTGCTTCTTCAGCGCATCGATGTATCGACGCACGCCACCGCGCTGCGCGAGTTCGCTGCGCACAGCCTCACGCATCTCGGGCAGCGTTCGCTCGCCGCCTTCGTCGGCCGTGAGTAGCTGCGCCACGACGTACTTGGGCACGTCAGGGCGCTTGGCCGAACCAGCGATCTGGAACACGACGATGTCGCCCGCCTTACGGAGCAGGAACCCCTTCTGGTAAGGCACGGGGAGACTGTCGCGCCAGAACGGCGTGAGGATGCTCGTCTCTTCTGCGCCGCGATAGTCGTGATACTTCTTCGCGAGCGAGTCGAACGCTGCCCCGCCCTTCCATGCTGCGGCCACGCTATCGGCGAGCTTGTGCGTACGCTCGACGTCCGCCGAATCGATCTTCGGAGCGATGAGAATCTGACGAGCCTTCACCTCGGCGCCATTTACGCGATCGACACGAACGATGTGAAAGCCATACGAAGTCTCAAACACAGGCGTGAGCTGACCCGGCTGCGTTCCAGGAACGAACGGCGTACCGAATAGCCAACGCTCGAACTCGGGCACCTGCGTTCCACGTCGCGACCAACCGAGGTCGCCGCCGCTTTCCTTGCTCTGCAGATCCATCGACTCGCGCTTGGCGAGCTTCTCGAAATCCGCACCGGACTTCAGCTGGGCAAGCAACGATTCCGCGCGAACACGCGCGACTTCCTTTGCGGCAGCGGTCGCCTGCGGTGCAATGACGATCTGCTTGAACGTCACCGTTGCTGCCTTTTTGGGCAGGAACGTCTTGGCGCGCTCGAACTCGGCCGAGATCTCCGGGTCTGTGACGTTGATCGAAACGATCTTGCCATCCTGCGTGAGCTTGCGGATGACGCGATCGCGAATCAACTGCCGGCGAAACTGCTCCATGAGATATTTGCGATACTCATCCGGAGTGCCGAGTCCCGCCTTCTGCAACTCGGCGCGGAACTGCGCGTCGCTCTCGAAGTTCGCGCGCACGTCCTTCACCTGGCGATCGACCTGCGGCGCCACATCGGCGTCCGGGATGGTGATCTTGAGATCCTTCGCCTTTTGGACGATGAGCTCGTCCTGAATCATCTCATCCAGGACCAGTGAGTCGAGCGCAATCGTCGCCGCGCTGTCCTTGGGCTCTTCGACCTCGTGACGCTGGATCCGTGTCAGGACCGCCTCGGAGAGGTCGTAGCGCGTGATCGCCTGGTCGCCGACAATGGCAACAATGGCGTCGAGGCGCACAGGCGTCTTGGGCGCAGCAGCCGGAGCAGCAGGCTGTTGCGCGACCAGTTGGCCGGCGACGAGAAGAAGTGCTGGTGCGAGGAGGATGGATTTCATCATACGACGGTGTACCCACGAATGAGGGCCAGGGGTCCGCCCCTGGCCCTCCGAGTGAATGCCTTACGGCTTCTTGACGTCAGGCTTCGCTGGCGGAGCAGCCGGCTGCTGCGCACCCGCAGGAGGCGCGCCTGGCGGCGTTGCACCACCCGGCATCGGGATCGACGACTTGGGCTGGCTGGCCGCACGCGCCGAGTCTGCCGACGCACGGGTCTTCTGAGCGCGTTCGAACGCCCGATCGACGCCGGCGGAGTTGACCGACGATTCGTACTTGGCATCGAGCATCTTCTTGAGCGGTGCCGGTACCGAGATCGGTTGAGCCTGGCCGGCCATCATGCGATCGAGATACGCATCGACGCGCGAGGCCGCGAGACGCTCCTTTTCGGCCGTGCTCTTGGCGCTGTCGGCGAGCATCTTGGGATCGATTCCAAGTGCGCCCCAGACGTTATTCACGAGTTCGCCGATCTGCGTGTACATCTGCGTGCGCTCGGTCGGCGACACGTCGACCTTGGCGCTGTCGGCGCGCTTGAGCAACAGCTCCTGCACCGCAAGCTGCTTGACGAACGGCTTGAGAGCCGAGTCCGGCGCCTGCGGAATGCGCTGCGCCATCTGCTGCTGCGGCGGGAACGTCTCGAGCCAGCCGAGGAAGTCGGAGACCGTCAGCGTGCCGCCCTTGTAGGTGGCGAGCGCCGTATTGTCCTTGCGGTGCTTCGACTGATCCTTGAGCGCGTCCTTCATCAGCGTCGGCGCGTTGTCCTTGACCTGGACGTTGCCGGTCGTCGCGAGCTGCGCCATGTACGTGCTGTCGGCGATGCGAACCGCGGATGACGAGTAGCGCGTTGCGAAGTCAGCCTTCGCTTCGGCGTACGGAAGACGCTGAATGATGTGGTAGCCGAAATTGGTTTCGATCGGCTGCGAAATCTCGCCCGGCTTGAGCGCTGCGGTCGCACTCTGGAACGCTGCGATCATGTCGCCCGGAGCAAAGACGCCGAGGTTGCCGCCGTTCTGCTTGGCGCTCGGATCGGTGCTGTACTTCTTGGCCATTTCCGTGAAGTTGGCCGCCGTCACCTGCGTACGCAGTTGCTCAGCCTTCTTCTTCGCTTCTTCCTTCTCGGCGGCGCTGGCAGGAACACCAGGATTCTTGAAACCGACGAGAATGTGGCGCGCGGCGAGCAGTCCGCCTGCGGCCTGGTTGTACGCGGCCTCGCTGCCAGAGTCGACCTTGAAGGTCTTCTGAACCGAGTCCATGAAGTGCGAGAGCTTCTGCACGTTGAGAATCGGAGCGACAGCGGCGTCGATCGCCTTCTTGTCGTTCAGCGAATCACCGTGAGCCGCGGCGTATGCGAGCTGCTGGTAGCCGGTCCAGATGTCGGCAAGGATCGCCGCCGTTTCGCGGTTCACCGGCACCTGAATCTTGGCGCCGCCGAGCAGGTCGCCGAGCCGATTGACCGACAGCTCCTGCGAGCCAGCCTTGGCTACGACGTCGACATGGGCGGTGAGAGCTTCTTTCAGCCCATCACAGGCCGTCAACAGCGTACCGGCAGCCACGATGCCAATGAGGAAACGATAGCGCATGAAAAAACCGAGGGGTTGAGGTCGGAACGTGCTAGACGACAAGGCCGCGTAGGGCGCGGACGAGACCGTCAAGCATGGGGGCGCCGCCAAGGCGCGTCAATTTGAGGGACAGCGGAACCGCGCGACGGACTTCCGCCTGAAACTGGACGTCGTGGAAGGCCGCGGACAGCCCCTTGATCCTGGGTGCCGCAGAACCTCTAAAAGTAACACGAGCTTCGTCGCCACGCACCAGGATTCCTTCTATCCCCAATGCGCCGCCAATGATCCGCAACTGGGCAAGCGCGAGCATGGCTTCCGCCGGCTGGGGAAGCGGCCCGAACCGGTCACGCAGCTCAGTGCGCAACGACTCCACTTCTTGAGGCTGCTCATAGCGCGCCAGACGCTTGTACACGTCGATTTTCGCATCTTGCGAGACCACGTAGTCGTCGGGCAGGTAGTTCGGCGTATCGATCGTCACGTCCGACGGCACCATCTTGGGCGCCGCATCTCCCGACATGAGCCGCTGCACGGTCTCCTCGAGCATGCGCAGGTACAGGTCGAAGCCCACCGCGTGCACAAACCCCGACTGCTCGGCGCCGAGGAGATTCCCCGCCCCGCGCATCTCGAGATCCTTGAGCGCGATGCGGTAGCCCGCACCCAGCTCGGTGTGATGCTCCAGCACCTGCAAGCGACGCTCGGCGTCCGGATCGACCGACTCAGGAACGATGAGATAGCAGTACGCGCGACGGTGCGAGCGACCGACGCGTCCACGCAGCTGATACAGCTGCGCGAGACCGAAATGGTCGGCTCGGTTGATGAACATCGTGTTCGCGTTCGGCACGTCGAGTCCGGATTCGACGATCATCGTCGACACCAGCACGTCGACCTCGCCGCTCACGAACTGATGCATGCACTCCTCGAGCTCCTTCTCGCGCATCTGGCCGTGCGCAACGGCAATTCGGGCTCGCGGCACGACGCGTTTGATATGGTCCGCAATCGCTGTAATCGTCTCGATGCGATTGTGAACGAAGAACACTTGACCGCCGCGGTCCAACTCGCGCGAAATGCCTTCGTCGATCAAACCGTCGTCCCACGGCTCGACATACGTGAGCACGGGCGAGCGATCGCGCGGCGGCGTCTGCATCAACGTCATATCGCGCAGACCGGCGAGCGACAGATGCAGGGTGCGCGGAATGGGCGTGGCGGTGAGCGTCAATACGTCGGTCGAGAGCTTGAGCTGCTTGAGCCGCTCTTTGTGCTTCACGCCAAAGCGATGCTCTTCGTCCACGACGATGAGTCCAAGGTCGGTGAACTCGACATCAGGACTGAGTAGTCGATGCGTGCCGATGACGATGTCGACTTTCTTCTCTTTCAGTTCAGCGAGAACCGCGGCCTGCTCCTTTGCATTCTGAAAGCGACTCAGCGCGGCGACACGAATGGGAAAATCAGCCAGACGTTCGGTGAACGTGCGAAAATGCTGATCGGCGAGAATCGTGGTCGGCACGAGCACGGCCACCTGCCGCTCCGACTGCACCGCCTTGAACGCCGCACGCACCGCGATCTCGGTCTTGCCGTAGCCGACATCGCCGACGAGCAGCCGATCCATCGGACGCGTGCTCTCCATGTCGCCCTTCACCTGCGTCGTCGCCGTACGCTGGTCGGGCGTGTCCTCGAAGAGAAACGCTGACTCGAGTTGGCGCTGCCACGGAGTATCCGGCACGTGCGCCGGACGAATGGCAATCTTGCGACGCGCGTAAAGATCGAGCAGCTCGACGGTCATCTCTTCGATCGCCATGCGCGTTCGCTCGCGCTGCTGCGCCCAACGGCGGCCGCCGAGTTTGTGCAGGCGCGGCGGTGGCGAATCTTCCGAGACGTCGTCGCCCGATCGATACCGCTCGAGTTGATCGATGCGATAGAGCGGAACGTTCAGCCGATCGCCGCCCTCGTATTCGACAACGGCGACTTCGATGGTGCTCTGCCCGACGAAAATCGTCTCGATGCCGCGGTAGATCCCGACACCATGCTCGAGATGCACGACGAAATCGCCGGGCTTGAGCGAGACCGTGTCGAGCGCGGTCGCCGTGATGTAGCGGCGCGCGCGGCGGATGCGCCGTTCTCGGCGGAAGATCTCGTGGTCCGTGAGAATCCGAAGGCGCGTCGTTGTTCCGCTGCTCGCGTCGCGCGTTCCGCTTCCGACGATGAATCCGCCGTCCAGCACGCCGATCGACAGCGCCGCGGGCGACGGTCCGCGATCATCGCCGCTCAGCAGCTCGTCGAGGCGCTCGGCCTGACCCTCGTTGTCGCAGAGGATGATCGTGGCCGTTCCGTCACGGACGAGTCGGCGAAGCTGCTTGATGTCGCGGTCGATCGGCTCGGGCGGCCGAATCGGAAAGACCACTTCCGGCGACTCATCGGGCGCGCTCGCATCGACGATCCATGCGAGTTTGCTCAACTCGGCATTGGCGGCGTCGGGCGCTTCGAACAGTTCGTCGCGGCGCGGAACGTCGTCGCCGCGACGACGGGCCAGCTCGACGTGATGCTGCGCGTCGTCCCAGGTGCGCTTGAGCTCCGGCGCGATGTGCGACCCGCGCGGCACGATGAGCAGCGTGTCCGGCGGAAAGAGTGACAGAATCGACCCGCGTTCGAACTCGCCTGCATCGTCGCTGACGTTGCCGTCGACTGGCAGGACGAGCGCGTAGTCGACGACGCGCTTCGACCGTTGCGACGCCAGGTCGAAGTGGCGGAGGTCCTCGATCTCGTCGCCCCAGAACTCGGCACGCACTGGTTCGGCCATACCGAACGAGTAGACGTCGAAGATGCCGCCGCGAATGCTGAACTGCGCGACGTCTTCGACCATCGGCACACGCTCGAACCCGATTCGTTCGAGATGTTCGGCCAGCTCGGTCAATCGATAGGTCGCACCCTTTCGCAACTCGATGCGCAGGTCTTGCAGCGCGCGCGGCATTCGCGTTTTCTCGAGCAGCGCACGGGCGGTCGTGAGCAACACTCGCAGTTCGCCGCGCGTGAGCCGCTCGAGTGTCTCGATGCGCTCACCGGCAACTTCCATGTGCGGCTCGGCTTCACCGAACCCTTCGCGCGCGGGATAGAGCGCAAAGGGCGTGTCGGCGTTGAGCGTCTCGAGGTCAGCAAGCCACCGCTCGGCGTCGCCGACTCCTTCCGCGACGACGACGAAGAAGCGTGTCGGGAGACGGCGCGCGAGCGCTGCGACGAGCGCAACGTCGGACGATCCTGCGAGACCGCCCACTTCCAACCGCGCGCCCGGCGCGGGCAGCGTGTTGAGAACTCTCGTAAATGCGGGAAGGCGCTCGATTGCATCGAGCACTGCGTCGAGCGCCATCAGGCCACTCGACGGCTTCGCGCACCAATGGCTATCGCCTCGACGATCAGCATCAGGAGTGCGGCAATCAATGCAGGTTCAATGAGCGATCGGCGCGCCGCGGCGCGAAACGCCATCGACGCCCAAGAGGAAGCGTTCGGCGCGACCAGTGTGCGTTCAGTTTTCAGACGATCGCCGAGCTCGGCGCCAGTGAAACGGTCGAGGATCGATTCATCCGGCGGCGGATTGACGACAACCGCTCCAACTCGTCGACCGCCACGAATGAGATAGAACGTTCCGGCGCGCGCAGGAACGTCGAGAACATCGGAGAGTGTTGTGCGCTCACCATCGGGGCCTTCGAGGGCGTCTGCCCAGCGAGGCCGCGGTAGCTGCACACCCGGCTGCGCTTCGATCACCTGCCCGGGTTCGCCAACCAGCCGTTCGGTGAGCACGGACCCGAGCCACGGAATGAACGTCGCTCGCACCGGCAGAGTCGTGGCCTCCGCTGTAATCGGCGAGCCAACGAGGACGTACCGGGGGCCAGCGACGACCCATGCATCGCGACCGACGACTGCGAGCGTTTCCGCCTGTGCACCGGGCTGCGCTACGAGATCATATCGGCTCGCGACGGTCACACCTTCGAAGCCGGCTCCACGGACCGTCGCGTCGCCAGTGCGCCGAGCACCAAAGCGCCACGGAACGCCGGCTCGCTCGAGTGCACGATTAGCCGCGCCGACTCGCACTGGATCGAGCGGCGCGGCAATGAGCGCGGGCAGGTTGGCCAACTCGTCGGCGCCCACTACGGTGATGTCGCCGCCATCGGTGACGCGTTCTGTGGAACGCAGCACGTCGAAGGCGCTCTTCACGAATGGGCCGCTCGACGGTGAGATCGTCACGCCGGGCGCCGGACCAATCCACGCGGCGAAATGGCGAATGTTGTCGCCAGCCAGCTCGTCGGGCTCGAGCTCGACGGTGCCGGCAACCCAACCGCGCTCAGGCGGCGAGGCGCGCACCACGACTTCCTCATTCGGCGCCGCAGTGCCGCGCGCGAAGGTGCGGCCATTGAGCGTGATGCGATACGTCGTGGAGTCGCGCGAGAGAAAGCGCGCCGCAACCGTCCCACGCGGCGTCCAGCGCACCGGGCGCGCTTCGGCAAGCGCAACGGCGTGGTTGGGCGCGGGCGCGATCGTTGGCACGTAGAGAACGAGCTGCACATTCGGAATTGGAGGAACGCGCTGCCATTCCGTTCGCTGACCATCGGTGACAAGAGCGACTTGGCGCGCATCCATCCCGCTTCCGCGTACGACCCCCGAAGCGCGCGACAGCGCGGCGGCGGGATCGCCCGCGCCGGCAATCGGCTCCAGGCGACTGATCTCATCGCGGAGCGTGCTGGCCGATCCACCGCGCACTCGTCCGTCGATCGTGACGAGCCAGAGGCGATCGGTCGATGCACTGGCCGAGACGACGTCGCGCGCCATCGACTTGAATTGATCGAGGAGCGGCCGGCCGTTGATCACCGCCGACGAGCTGAGCGAGTTATCGATGACGATGGCGATGGCAGACGGGGCGTGGCCGGAGCCCACCCAACGCGCCACCGGGCGTGCGGCAGCGACGGCAATGGCCAGCAGCGCGAGCACGCGCAGCAACATCAATAAGAGATTTCGAATACGGAGCGTGCGGCTGTGCTCCTTCTCGGCGCGGGCCAGGTAGCGAGCCGCCGGAAATTCCACTCGCACGCCGACTTTGCGACGCATGAGGTGAATGATCAGCGGCACCGCGACGGCACCGGCCAACAGCAGGTACAGCGGGGCGAGGAAACTCACGGCAGCTGCTGACGCGCCGCGAATGCCCGGCGAAGCGGGACGCCGAACGGCGCGTCAGTGGAAATCACTTCGTAGCCAATTCCCATCGAGCCGAACATCGACCGCCACTCGCCAATGACTTCCTCCACCGTGTTGTGATACGCGAGCCGAACGTCCGCGATACTCGCCGGAACGGTGAGGTCGCTTTCGGGGTCGACGAAGAGGGCTTCTCCGCTCGAGGGAAGCTCTCGTTCCGCGGGATCCATGACGTGCAGGACCGTGACGTCGTGTCCAGCGGCGCGCAGCGCTCGCATAGCCCGTTCGACCTCTGGCGGATCCATGAGTAAATCCGAAATCAGCACGATCAGACCGCGACGGCTGATGAGTCGCGCGGCGCGATGCAGCGCATCCGGCGCGCTAGACGCCTTACCCGTGCCTGGTTCCTGCAGCGCAGCAACAACCCGGCGCCACTGTCCGTTACGGGCGCGCGGCGGGATGGAGCTGCGAATCTGATCGTCGAAGCGAACCAGCCCGACGGCGTCACGCTGCCGAAGGAATAACAGCGTCAGCGCAGCGGTCAGTCGCTCCGCGTAGGCAAGCTTGGTCAATCGTTCTGCAGGAGCGGCGTTGGGCCCGACGCGCATCTGGGCGCCACTCCACGCCATGGACCGGCTGACATCGAGCACGACGCTCGCGCGAAGGTTGGTCTCTTCCTCGTATTGTCGGACGACCCACCGGTCGGAGCGCGCGGCAATCTTCCAGTCGATGTACCGGAGGTCGTCGCCCGACTGGTACGGGCGGTACTCGGCGAATTCGACCGAGAATCCCTTGCGCGGGGACCGGTGCAGCCCGGACATGAAGCCGTCGACAATCCACCGTGAGATGATCTCGATTCGCCCCAGCGCGGCAAGGCTGGCGGGGTCGAATAGGTCGGCTCGGACGGCGCGGGCGGATTCCATAGAGCCGGGAAAGGTAATCGGCTCTGGGAGACGGGCCATTCGAGGTAGCTCCGTGCCGGCCCGAGGCTGGCATTCGTCATGCTGGTGAGCCAGGTTAGAAACTGGCTCTTGCGTTCTGCAACTGGTGTATGCTTATTTGTATACACAAACTCTTCGGAGACGCGTCGTATGCGGCAGATGCGGGTGTTGTACTCAGCACTGAGTGCCGTCGGACTTGCGAGCATTGCAAGTGCATGCGCGACCACCAGCGGAACGGGTAGCTCGCGCTACTCTCCCGCGACGACGTCAACGCCCGGAATACACGCCGCGATCGCCATGGAGGATTCGCTATTCGCGCAGAGTATCGCCGACCGCGAAGGCCCCAAAGCCTCGGTGCGTGCGGCTTTCGCCAACATCTCCGGATCGAGACGCGTGCAAGGCACGTTCAGCGTCGATGATGATGCGTACGTTCTCGTCGGCCACATCGACGCCGACGGAACGGTTCGCGTGATCTTCCCGCTCAATCCGCAGGACGATGGATTCGTGCGCGGTTCGAAGACGTATCAGACGCAAGAAGTTTTCGCTGGCTTCATCGACTCCTATAGACAGCGCTACCAGTCGTCGATGTTCCTGACCGCCGCTTCGACGCGTGATTCGTACGATCGCGGCTACGGTTACATGTTCATCGTCGCGTCGTGGCGCCCGATGCACTTCGACCGCTTCGAGACCGACAGTCGCTGGGACACGTTCGAGCTGGCCGATCAGAATTCGCTCAACAATCCGCGCTACGCGATTCAGGAGTTCGCATCGATTCTCGCAGGCGAGAATCGCGAGGCGTACACCGTCGACTTTGCCCGCTATTCCACGACGCAGGGCCTGTACGCCGGGGGCTTCGGAGGCTCGACGTATTCGTCCTTCGGCTCTGGCTTCTGCTCGTCGTTCAACCAATTCGGCTTTAGCAACCCGTTCTTCGGATCGAACGCATTCTTCCAGCCGATCGGCTTCGGTGGCGGAAACACCGTCTGGTATCGGGGCACGCAGTACTACGCCGATTCGTTCGGTGATTGCTACCGGCCTGTCTACCGTACCCCGGGCCTCGGCTACTACAACGGATATCAGATCGCCGGTATTCCGCAGCCTTACACGCCGCCGTCGAGACCGCGCGTGTTCGATCCGTCAGGCCATCGTACACCGTTCACGCCAAAGCCGCAGACGCCGCACGGCATCCCGACCGACGTCGCCGACGCTGGCACTAATGGAAAGGCGGAACTCCCGCAGGTGTCGCCGCGGTATCGCGAACGAGGTCTGATCACGGCTGACGATCCGACGCCGCGCTCGGGGCGGAACGAGCCGCGCATCGACGCTCGCACCGCGCTGCAGGACCATCAGCGTCCGGCAATTCAGGACATGATGACGCATCGCATGCAGAACGCCGAGAGTGCTGGCGGCGATCCGTCGAATGTCGCGAATGCATGGTCGCGAATTCAGCGAAACGCTCGCGACAATGGCCCCGGTGGCGGAAACGTTGCCAACGGTTCCAACAGCTCGGATACACGCCGGGTTCGTTCCGACAACCCGCGTGGAGACGATGGCAACGCGAGAGGCATCTATCGCGCGCCGTCGAACGACAGCCCACGCCGCGAAGCGCCGTCGACCCAGCGTAGTGAACCGGCTCAGCGTAGCGAACCGGCTCAGCGCAGCGCGCCCGTGTACCGCGAACCCGCTCGGAGCGAGCCCGTGCAGCGCAGTGCTCCAACGACGTCCGAACCGCGGAGTGCGCCCGCTTCCGCGCCCGCCTCGTCGTCACCGGCGTCGTCGAGCGGTGGCGCGGCAACGGGACGTCCGGGTACTCCGTAACCGACGCTCAAGGAAAGCTGTACCGTCACGCCAAGCACATTTGAACGAGCCGCGCACGATTGGTGCGCGGCTCGTTCGTTTTGTGGGTCTGTGAGCCGTCGCTATATTCCGACCGCACAACTAGTTCCGCCCCGTCCGCCGTTCATTCCGTCCGCGCTTTCGCTGAGTGTGTCTTGAAGCTCGATCACATCCGCAACTTTTGTATCGTCGCGCATATCGACCACGGGAAGTCCACCCTGGCCGACCGACTGATCGAAGCCACTGGCATGCTCCAGAAGCGGGAAATGAAGGCGCAGGTCCTGGACACACTCGACCTCGAGCGTGAGCGCGGGATCACCATCAAGCTCAACGCCGTCCGGATGACGTACTCGGCGCTGGATGGCTCGGACTACGAGTTCAACCTCATCGATACGCCAGGACACGTCGACTTCACGTACGAAGTGTCGCGGTCGCTCGCCGCGTGCGAGGGCGCGATTCTCGTCGTCGACGCGTCGCAGGGTATTCAGGCACAGACGCTGTCGAATCTGTTCCTCGCGCTGGACGCCGGCCTCGAGATCATTCCGATCCTGAACAAGATCGATCTCCCGGGCGCGGAACCGGATAAGCGAAAGCAGGAAGTGCAAGACCTGATCGGCGCCGATCCCGACGACATTCTGCTGGTGAGCGCGAAAGAAGGCATCGGCATTCCGGAGCTGCTCGAGCAAATCGTGAAGCGTGTTCCGCCGCCGGTTGGCGACGCAAACGCTCCGCTCCGCGCGTTGATCTACGATTCGTACTACGATCGCTATCGCGGAGCAATCCCGAGCGTTCGCGTCGTGGACGGCGTGATCAAACCGGGCACGCAGATCAAGTTTGCGGCCGGGTCCGGCCAGATGTACGAAGTCGCGGAAGTCGGCTACAACCAGCTGCGTCAGGTCGAAGCGAAGGAGCTCGGACCGGGTGAAGTCGGCTACGTCGTCGCAAACGTGCGTACCGTGAAGGAGACGCGCGCTGGCGATACGCTGATCGACGCCGCCCTGCCAGATACGCCGCCGCTGCCCGGCTACAAGGACGTGCACTCGATGGTGTTCTCCGGTCTGTACCCGACGGACACCACCCAGTACGAAACGCTGCGCGACGCGCTCGAGAAGTTGCAGCTCAACGACGCTTCGCTGAACTACGAGCCGGAGACGTCGACGGCACTCGGCTTCGGCTTCCGCTGCGGCTTTCTCGGACTCCTGCACATGGAGATCGTGCAGGAACGTCTCGAGCGCGAGTTCGATCTCGACCTCGTGACCACGGTTCCGAGCGTCGAGTATCACGTGCACCATACCGACGGCACGATGGAGTTGCTCGAGAGTCCCGCCAAGCTGCCCGACCCCGGCGTGATCGATCACATCGACGAGCCGTACGTGAAGGCCAGAATCATGGCGCCCGCCGAGTACATCGGGCCGATCATGACGCTGGGCACGGAGCGACGCGGCATCTACAAGAACATGACGTATCTCGACACGAGCCGTGTCGAGTTCGATTGGGAATTCCCGCTCGCCGAAATCATTCTCGATTTCTTCGACAAGTTGAAGACGATCAGCCGCGGCTACGCCAGTCTCGATTACGATATGCTCGAGTACCGCGAGAGCGATCTCGTGAAGCTCGACATGCTGATCAACGGCGATCCAATCGACGCGTTCTCGGTGATCATTCACCGCGACAAGTCGTACGAGTGGGGCCGCAAGATCGCGGACAAGCTCAAGGAGCTCATTCCGCGCCAGCTGTTCGAGGTGGCGATTCAGGCGGCGATCGGCAACAAGGTGATCGCGCGCTCGAGCGTGAAGGCCCTCCGTAAGGACGTGCTCGCGAAGTGCTACGGCGGCGACATTTCGCGAAAGCGCAAGCTCCTCGAAAAGCAGAAAGAGGGAAAGAAGCGCATGAAACAGGTTGGCGCCGTCGAGATTCCTCAGGAAGCGTTCCTGGCGGTTCTGCAGGTCGACTGAGGTCTCCGACGGGCGGGGCGGCATGAGCGAATCCTCACTCGTCATTCAAACATCCTTTCTCGGCGACACGGTGCTCACCACACCGTTGCTCGCGTTTCTCGCCAAGTCCGGCCCGGTCGACGTACTGACCACGCCGGCATCGAGTGCGCTGCTCGCCAATCATCCCGCGGTGCGCGAATGCCTTGTCTACGACAAGCGACGCACCGCTCGCGGCGCGCGAGGCTTTCTGCGTATGGCAGCGGCGCTGCGCTCGCGTCGATATCGCAGCGCGTACATGGCGCAGGGGTCAGTTCGCAGCGGCGCTCTGGCCTTGGCCGCTGGCATCTCAGATCGGGTCGGATTTCAAACGTCAGCAGGACGATCGTTCTACACGACGCGAATCGCGTCGCCCGAGAACGTTCACCATGCCGCGAGGCTGCTGTCGCTCGGAACACGCGATCCGCTACGAGAGATCTCGAATGATGCGCTGCGGCCAACGCTCTACCCTGGCGACACCGAGCGGACTGCCGTCGATCGATTCCTCGAAGCCAACGACGCGTTGGGCGACCGGTTCATTGCTGTCGCGCCGGGGAGCGTGTGGGCGACGAAGCGTTGGCCGGGGTACGCTGAACTGGCGCAACTGATGGCGACCGACGCGAGAGTCGTCGTCATCGGCGGAGAGGCAGATGCAGGTCTGGCGCAGGAAATCGCACACGGCGCGTCCGGTCGCGCGATCGACGCAACGGGACGGCTGTCCCTCCTGGCATCTGCGGAGTTGATCCGCCGCGCCGCGCTCCTGGTAACGAACGATTCCCTACCCCTGCACCTCGCCTCGGCGATGGATACGCCGACCGTCGCCGTCTTCGGACCGACGGTGCCGGAATTCGGGTTCGGCCCACTCGCGACGAACGCGGCGGTCGCAGGACTCTCCGGGCTCGCATGCCGCCCGTGCGATCGCCATGGCCCGCAGAAGTGCCCCCTCGGACATTGGCGCTGCATGCGCGAGATTACACCGCTGATGGTTGCAGGACTGGCGCGCGACCTCCTGCGCGACGTGCGGGATCTCACACCTCGGACCTCGTGACACATGGCCACGAAGAAGCGGCAGCAGTACATCATCGGGGTTGACCTCGGCGGAACGAACGTCGTGGTGGGTGCAATGTCTGCCGACGGCATGCATCACTACGCCATGCGGTCGATTCCTACCGGCGCCGAGTCGGGCGCCGAGGCAGTCGCCGATCGCATCGTCGGCACGATCGAGGGCGTCATTCTCGATACCATCGCGCAGACCGATGCCGCTCGACGCGACTTCATCGGCGTTGGCATTGGCGCGCCTGGTCCGCTCGATCGCGATAAGGGAATCGTCATCGTCGCACCAAATCTTGGATGGCGAAACTTTCCCCTCCGCGATCGCATCGGCGAAAAGCTCAACCTGCCGGCCACACTCGACAACGACGCAAACTGCGCGACGGTCGGCGAATGGTGGCAGGGCGCGGCGCGCGGCGGCACGAACGTCATCGGCATGACGATCGGCACGGGAATCGGCGGCGGCCTGATCATCGACGGCCAGCTGTTTCACGGCGCGTCCGACGTGGCGGGCGAGATCGGACACACGACCATCGACTTGAACGGCCGTCACTGCAAATGCGGCAACTACGGTTGCCTCGAGGCGTATGCGTCGGGGCCGGCGATCGCCGTGCGCGCGCGCGAGGTTCTCGTCCGCGAAGAAACGGCGTCGCTGCTTCCGTCGATGGTCGGCGGAAAGCTCGACGCGATCACCGCGGAAACAGTGTATCGCGCCGCGTCGCAGGGCGACGCCGTCGCAAGCGAGATCGTGCGCGACACGGCTCGGTACCTCGGAGTTGGCATTGCGAATATGCTCAACATCTTGAACGCCGACGTCGTGGTGATCGCTGGCGGTGTAACGCAGGCGGGCGATGCGCTCTTCGCGCCGCTGCAGGCAGAAGTTCGCCGTCGCGCGTTCCGGCCAGCCGTTGACGCAACACGCATCGTCCCTGGCGAGCTTCCGGGAACGGCCGGCGTGGTGGGTGCCGTCGCGACGTTCAAGATGCAGCACCTGGGCGCGCTGTGAGCGCAGCGCACCGCCAGTAGCTGCATGCCACGTCTGGGAGTCATCGGTTCGTTCGTCTGGGACGTGATCTACGGACGTGAACCACGCGTCGCACCCGCACAAGAATGGGGCGGCATCAGCTACGCGCTCAGCGGGCTCGATGCGGCACTGACCCCCGAGTGGGAAATCGTTCCGCTGCTCAAGGTCGGCGAGGATCTCGCCGCTCGCGCGAGAGAGTTTCTTGGAACGCTCAAGCGCATCGCTCCGGACGCGAGCGTCATCGAGGTGCCCTACCCCAATAATCGCGTCGAGCTTCGCTACTACGACGACGAACGACGAAGCGAGATGATGACGGGCGGCGTGCCCGGATGGAACTGGCTTGGCCTCAAGCCCGTGCTCGACGCTGCTCGACTCGACGCGCTGTACATCAACTTTCTCAGCGGCTGGGAGCTCGATCTCGAGACGGCCAAACTCATTCGCCAGCACTTTCGCGGCCCGATGTACTGCGACCTGCACATGCTCACCTGGGCAGTGCAGCCGAGCGGGCTGCGAACACTTCGCCCGCTGCCGAATGTTGGCGAGTGGTGCAGCTGCTTCGACTTGCTGCAGATGAACGAGGACGAGATGGCGATGATGGCGCCCGATCCGATGGCGCTCGCCGCAACGGCGCTCGCGAATGGCGTTCGCAGCCTGACAGTCACGTTGGGGAAGCGAGGCGTGGTGTACTTCGCGCCGTCGGACTTCGAGCGTATAGCAGACCTGAGTCGTCCACGTCCACTCAGCGCGGCGGTTGGGCCGCTGCGCACTGCGCTGATTCCGGTGAATCACGTCTCGGAGAACGGCGACCCAACAGGCTGCGGCGATGTCTGGGGGTCGACGTATTTCTCCCGGCTGCTCGCCGGCGACGTGATAGGCGATGCGATCGCCGCCGCACACGCTGCGGCCGCACGAAATGTGAGCCACCGCGGGGCGACGGGTCTCGCGAATCATTTGCGCGGGACGATCAGCCTGGCCTAGCGCCGATTTTTTCGGCGAGGATTGCGAATCACTGCTGCCGAGTAGCGCGACGAAGTGGTAACTTTGGCGACGCCAACCACGCGCCACGCTTGCGCCTCTCGCTCGGGATCCGCTGCCTCACGTGACGACCGTCATCACTGTTCCGCCCTCGCTCGACGACCACTCCTTCGAACAGGTGCTGGAGCAGTTGGCGCCCCTCCCCCTGGATGCCAAGATTCTCGTCGACGCACGACATGCGCGATGGGCGTCACCGTACGGCCTCACCGCTCTGCTGACGCTCGCGCAGACGCGTAAGGAACGCCCGGCGTTCGCGGTTCCCGAGCAGGACGAGACGGCGTCGTACTGGGCGCGTGCGGCATTCTTTCACCACGCCGAGGCGCTATACGACCTGCATGGCTCGTATCCCAAGCGCCGTGAAATGGCCGACTCCAGTGCACTCCTCGACATCACGCCGATCACAAAAAGTGAGGATGTGCATAACGTCGTTGGGCGCGTGCAGGAGCGAGCGCAAGCGATCATCAAGAACGAGCTGAAGCTCGAGTCCAAGGCGATCATGGGCTTCGCGATGACCTTGAGCGAAGTCTGTCAGAACATCATCGAGCACGCCGGTCAGGGCGGTTGGGTCGCCGTGCAGAGCTACAAGTGGACCAAGCGACTCGGCCGGCGCGTCGTCGTGATTGCCGTGTGCGACGCAGGCCTGGGCTTTCGCCGGTCGCTGGAGATGACACCGGCGCATGTGCCGAGCGCACGCTGGGATGACGCGTCTGCGCTCGAGGAGGCCGTCATTCGCGGCGTGAGTCGCTTTCGTGACCGCGGTCGCGGACAGGGTTTGGCGGGCGCACGGAATTATGTTGGTCGATGGAACGGCAAGCTGGCTGTCCGGAGTGGAACGGCAAGGATCTCGATCGTACCGGCGTGGGACGATGACGTCCCGCTCGCCGAAGGTTTGGCGCCGTTCCCAGGCGCGCAGGTTCAGGTCATCATTCCAGAGGCGATCGCCGGAGGAACGGAGCGGTGATGAACCACATCGACATCAGCAGCGTGTTGCGTCAGACACTCGCGTGCGATCTCTACTCGAACCTCGTCACACGAGGCACGGGGCGAGCGGTGCGCCAGTTGATCGAACAGCTACTCAGCGAATCGCACGACCGTGCGCTGACGGTCATCGACTTCTCACAGGTGTCGATGATGGATTTCTCATGCGCCGATGAAGTCATCGCCAAGCTGCTGATTCTCTACGGCTCGGATGACGCGCCGCAGGACGCGTACTTCATTTTCCGCGGCGTGACCGAAGATCACCGCGACGCGATCGAAACGGTGCTCGAGCGACACGGGTTGGCGCTCGCCATTGAAGCAGCCGATCGCATCGAACTGATGGGCGTCATCTCCGACGACGAGCGCAAGGTGTGGGACGCGTCATATCGTTTGGGTCGCGCGCCCGCCGCGGATGTCGCGCGACAGGTCGACGGCGATCCAGCGGACGCGCTTCGCGCGCTCGACACACTCTGTCGCCGGCGTCTGATGATGCGCGTCGACGACGATTACGTGGTGGTTGGCGGGGCTCGTGGATAACGACTCGCGCAACCGTCCGCTTCGGGTTGCGCAACTGATCGCAACACGTGCGAGCGACGACGAGCGCGGCCCGCTCGTCGTGATGCATCCTGCAGACGCGACGGCGCGCCTGCTCAGTGAGGGCGAATTGGCGTGGGTGTACGGCCCGCGTCGACATGAACTCGCCACCGTAGCCATCGACGAAGAGCTGCGACCGGGCAATGTCGTCCTTCGCGATCTCGTCGGCGCGTCTCCGTCCGAAACGGTGCGCGTGATCAAGCCCGAACTCGATAGCCGCGGTCGCCGTGGACCAAATACCGCGCTCGCCTGAGGAACTTCCTCGTGTCGCCACGCAAGCAACGTTCGATTGACCTGTCCACGCTCACAGTGCACGCCGGCACCGACGCGCACGAGCCCGACACGCCGGTCGTTCAGCCGATCTATCAGTCCGTCAATTTCATTCAAGAGATCGGCACGGAAGCCGGGCTGCGCTATCCGCGTTACGGCAACTCGCCGAACGCCGAGGTGGTTCAAGCGCGCATGGCGGCACTCGAAGGGGCCGAGGCAGCGGTGCTACTCGGTAGCGGAATGGCGGCCACGGCGTGTGCGCTGCTCGCTCTGCTCCGCCCCGGTGATCACCTCATCGCGAGCTCGTGGATCTACGGCGGCGCCACAGCGCTCCTCGCCAAGGAATTCACGGCGCTCGGCGTTGAAGTATCGCACGTCGATCCCCTCGACACGCGCGTGTGGCGACGCCGCATGCGGAAGGAAACGCGTGCGATCTTCCTCGAGACGCCCGTCAATCCGACGTGTCGCGTGCTCGACCTCAAGCCCGTCAGCTACATCACGAAAGAGACCGGTATCGCGCTCGTGGTCGATTCGACCTTCGCGAGCCCGATCAACTTCCGTCCGATCGAGCATGGCGCGGATGTCGTCATTCATTCGGCGACGAAGTATCTCAACGGCCATCACGACGTGCTCGCCGGCGTGGTGTGCGGAACGAGCTCGTACATCGAGGAAGTTCGCCAGAAAATGATTCTGTGGGGCCAGGCGCCGGATCCGTTCGCCGCATGGCTCCTCGAGCGCGGACTCAAGACGCTCGACGTGCGCGTGAAACGACACAATGAGAACGCCATGCAGATCGCGGAGTGGTGCACGTCGCGAAAGGAGATCAAGCGCGTGCACTACCCTGGGCTCGCCGACCACCCGGACCACCAGATCGCGTCAACCATGCTCGATGGGTTCGGCGGAATGTTGGCGATCGAGCTCGCCGGCGGCATTCGCGCGACGGAGAAGTTCATCCGGAAGCTCAAGATCATTCGCCACGCGCCGAGCCTCGGAGGCGTCGATTCGCTGGTTTCCGAACCGAGATTCACGTCGCATGCGCACCTCACAGCAGAGGCGCGTGCAGCCGTAGGGATCCCTGACGGATTTCTACGGATGAGCATCGGCATCGAAAGTGCTAATGACCTGATCGGAGATATCGAACAGGCACTGCGCTAAATGGCCGAAACTGTGGCGGCGGCGTCAGATCGCCGTCGCTTAGAGCGGCGGACCAATCCGACGCTCGCCGAATTGACCCTACCAGAACTACGCCGGATGCTGGTCACGACGATTCTGCTCGTGACCGTGCTGGTGCTGTTTCTGTGGATGGTTCGGAATGTCATCATCGCCGCAATCCTCGGCGTGATCGTGGCGATGTACATGCGGCCGCCCTATCGATGGCTGGTCGCGCGACTTCGGTCGCCAATCGTTGCGGCGAGTTTCACGCTCGCGATGCTGATCCTGCCGCTCATCGCGCTCACGGCGTACAGCTACGAGGAAATCGCCGATCGCGCAGCGTACGTGAGTCAGCATCAGGACGAGATCGCAACGCGGATCGATGCATCGCTGCACAAGCTGCCCTTTCTCGGAACGGCGAATACGTCGGCAGCGGTAAAGCGCTACGTGATCGCCGCGTCCGACTACGGCACGAACATCCTGAGCGGCCTTCGGTCGGCGCTGACCAGCCTCGCCGTTGCGGCCACGATTTTCATGTTCACGGCATACTACGTCGTGATCGATGCCGAGCGGATCATGCACTACATTCGCGGACGGATTCCGCCGCGATACGGTGAGCTGGCGCAAGCGCTCGAATCGAATGTTCGCGGAGTGCTCTACGGCGCGATCTACTCGACGTTCCTCACCCAGGGCATCAAGTCGCTGATCATTCTCGCGATGAATCTGGCATTCCAGGTTCCCTTAGCGGGCGTGCTCGCGATCGTGTCGTTCATCATCGGATTCTTCCCGATCGTGGGCTCGTGGAGCGTGTACGTCCCCGTTGCCGCTTGGCTGGCGGTGTTCCGCGACTCGCCAATCCAGGCCGTTGCCATGCTGGCCATCGGATTCTTCGTGAACACGCTGTACATCTCGACCTTCCTGCGGCCGAAGATCGCCGCCGAGCGGTCCAAAGTGCTCAATTTCTACTGGATGCTTGTGGCGCTCGTCACAGGCGTCTACACCTTTGGCCTGGTCGGGATACTGTTGGGCCCGATGCTCATCGGTTTACTCAAGGCAATCCTCGATACCATCACGTCGGCGCCAGCGTGGGAATGGTCAGATCACGGTCCGGATGGCGGTGACGCCGGGAGGATCAATGCGTCTGAAGTTTAGCCATGATACGCTTCGACAACGTCACGAAGATCTACCCGCGCGCCGCCCCCGGCGCAGCCGCGCTGCACGACGTCAGCTTCAAGATTGCCAAGGGTGAGTTTGCCTTCCTGACCGGGCCAAGCGGCGCGGGCAAGAGCACCATCCTCAAGCTGCTGTACATGGACGAGCGCCCCACCACCGGTGAGGTGCGCATTAGCGGGTACAACTCGTACGACATCAAGCAGCGAGACGTCCCGAAGCTGCGACGCCGACTCGGCATCGTCTTCCAGGACTTCCGTTTGCTCGAGGATCGCACCGCCGAACAGAACGTGGCGTTTGCCCTCGAAGTCATCGGCACACCGCCAGCGAGCATTCCGAACAAGGTCTCGCGCGCGTTGACACAGGTTGGCCTCGCGTCCAAGTCCACCGCCCTGCCCAAGGAACTGTCGGGCGGCGAGCAGCAGCGCGTGGCGTTTGCGCGCGCCCTGGTCAACGATCCATTCGTCCTCATCGCCGACGAGCCAACGGGCAACCTCGATGAGCGCGCGACACGTGGAATCTTTCAACTGCTGCGTGAGATCAATGCGTCGGGCACTGCGGTGCTCATGGCGACGCACAATCTCGAGTTGGTACGCAGCTCGGAATTCCGCACCATCGAACTGAATCACGGCCGAATCGTCTTCGATTCGGCGGACGTCCCGAACATCGAAGTCGAGGTCGACTGATGAACGCCTTTCGTACGGCGGTCGTCGCGTTCGGCCGCGCGCCCCTGCTCAGCGCGTTGAGCGTGACGACGATCGCATTCTCGCTGTTTGCCTTCGGCCTGTTTGGTCTCGTCGCACTGAATATCAAGGACGCATTGCTGCGCGTTGAAGAACGCGTCGAGATCCGCGCATTCGTCGCCGACAAGACGACGGTCGAGCAGTTGACCACGGCTTCGGATGTCGTCGCCAAGTTCCCCGAAGTGTTGAAGGTCGACGTCGTGTCGCAGGCACAGGCCCTCGAGCGCGCGCGCAAGGAACTCGGTGAGTTCAAGGACGTGTTCGAATCCGAATTCCTCCCGGCGTCGCTCGACGTCAAGCTCAAGCCCGGCTTTCGCGATCCTGCCACGGTGCGCAAAGTCGTTGACCGCATTCGCGAATTCGAATTCGTGGATGACGTACGCTACGGCGAAGAGTGGATCACGCAGCTCTATCGTCTACGAAACATTGCCGGCGTCGCTGGCGCCGCCCTCGGACTTGCCTTCGCCGCAGTCGCGGTGATCATCATCGGCGCAACGATCCGCATGGCCGTGCTCGCGCGTAGCCGTGAGATCTCGATCATGCGATTGGTCGGTGCGACCGATGGGTTCATTCGTCGTCCGTTTCTCATCGAAGGATCGATCAAGGGTGTGCTCGGCGGAGTGTTCGCGCTCGTGCTCACCTACATGGCGATGCGCTTGCTCGCGCAATATCTGCACTTCGAGACGGTCTTCTTCGATCGCCGGCTCGCAACGCTCGGCGTTCTGTTCGGTGCCGCGATGGGGCTGCTCGGCAGCGCCGTGTCGGTCGGCCGGCATTTGCGACGGATATGACCTCGGGTCGCGTGGCGCGAACGCTACGCCTTGTCGGACTGCTCGTCACGCTACTCGCGTCCGCACCGGTGGTGGCGCACGCGCAGGACGCACGCCTTCGCGCCCAACGCGATACGCTCGAACGCATTCGCCGCGAGCGCGAGGACCTCGAGCGTCGGGCCGTGGATCTACAGAACAGCATGCACGACCTGGACGAAGAGGTGACGAACCTCGATCGCCGGGCCGATGCAACTGCACGACTCGTGAAAGTGCTCGACGATCAACTCGCGTCGATCACCACAGAGCTCACGGCTTCGACGAACAAGGTCAAGCAGTCGGAGACTGAACTCGCGATAAAGAAGGTCGCGCTGCAAAAGCGGCTGGCGGACATCTACAAGCGCGGCCCGCTCTTCGCCACGCAAGCCATGCTCTCGGCGCGATCGTTCGGCGAGTTGGTGGCTCGGTACAAATACCTTCACCTCCTGGCGATCCGCGATCGCTCACTCGTCGCACGCGTCGAGGAGCTTCATGCGCAGGTGCAGCATGAGCGTGACAACCTCGTCGCGCTTCAGAGCTCGCTCGAGGACAATCGCCAGGACAAGGCACGCGAGGAGTCGCGACTCCGTTCACTCGAACGCGAGCGATCGTCGAGCCTCGCGAAGACGCGACAGCAGGCGAAGCAAACGGAAGATCGTCTCGATCGACTGAAAGCGACCGAAGCTCAACTATCCAACGCGATCGCCTCGTTGGAAGCCGATCGCCGACGTGCGGAAAGTGCGCGGCCTGCGGCAACGCGCGCGGGCAGCTCGATCAAGACGAGTGACTACGGTAAGCTGGATTGGCCGGTGGATGGTACGCTGCTGTACACCTTCGGCAAGGCGCAGACGGCGAGCAACACGACGATTCGCTGGGACGGCGTGGGCATCAAGGCGACGGTTGGGACAGCCGTTCGTGCCGTGGCACCCGGACGTGTCGTAAGCGCGGGCCAACTCGGGACGTATGGTTTGACCGTGATCGTCGATCACGGCGGCGGCGACTACTCCATCTATGGCTCACTGTCGCGCGCCGACGTACGCCCGCAACAAACCATCGCGAAGGGACAGCAGATCGGCAGCGTCGGCATCTCGGATCCCGATCTCGCATCTCACCTCCACTTCGAAATCCGGCACGGCACAGATGGGCGTCCGGTCGCCGTCGATCCCGCGAAGTGGTTGAAGGATCAACGCTGACCGCGTGACTCACTAACTTTCGATATGTCGCGCGAGATCGCGAAGCGCTGCGCCGTGTGTGGCCGTTTTCGAGCCTACCACGAGGACGACCAGTACTGCATCATCTGCGGCCACGACGCGCTCGAGGCTGAGTGTGCGTGCGGACGGGAGTTCGACTACGCGCTGCCCGAGTCTGGTCCAGTCCACTGTCCGCGTTGCGGGAAGGCATTTCATGGCAAGTCGTCGGAGTTCGAAGCCTAAGAAGCGAGTCGTCAAAAAGGCGGTCGCCAAGAAGCCCGCGGTCAAGAAGCCCGCGGTCAAGAAGCCCGCAGCCAAGAATGCCGGTGCGAAAAAGGCCATCGCGGCAGAACCGGCAGTCGTCGGCAAGCGCCCGCCGTTCAACCCGAAAAAAGACAGCGCAAACGACCCGAATTGGGTAGCTCCGGTTTGGGACGACGGGCTATTGCTCGGCGCTCATGTGTCGATTGCTGGCGGTACGCACGAAGCGCCGCCGCGTGCGCGCGCGATCGGTGCAACTGCGATGCAGATCTTCACGAAGATGGCAAACCGCTGGGCGGACCGCGCGTGCGAGGGTGATGAGTGCACTGCGTTCTCCACGGCGCTCGCCGAAACGCGCGTGAAGGCAACGATCGCTCACGATTCGTATTTGATCAATCTCGCGAGCCCGGACGAGATACTCCGCCGCCGGTCGATAGAATCGTTCGCCGCCGAGTTGCAGCGCTGCGAAGCGCTCGGCATCACATATCTCGTGTCGCATCCGGGCAACTACATCGACGATCGCGCCAGCGGCATCCAGCGCAACGCAGATGGAATCACCGAGGCGTTGAGCCGCGTTCCCGGCCGCACGATTCTCTGCATGGAAACCACCGCAGGCAGCGGAACAGCCATCGGCGCGACGTTCGAAGATCTCGCTGAGCTCATCGCCGCGGTGCCTGAACCGTATCGCGCGCGTATCGGCATCTGTCTCGACACGTGCCATGCGTATTCAGCGGGCTACGATCTCGTGAAGTCCTATCGCGACGTGTGGGATCGCTTCGACGGCTTGCTGGGGATTGCGCGACTCAAGGTGATGCACCTCAACGACTCGAAGACGCCGTTCGATTCTCGACGCGATCGCCACGAACTCATCGGCGAGGGTTCGATCGGCGAACTCGGATTCCAAAACGTCATGAACGATCCGCAACTCGCACACGTGCCCAAGGTCATCGAAACGCCAAAGGGCGCCGATCCCACCGTGATGGATGCGAAGATGCTCGCGCGGCTTCGAGGATATATCGCGTCGGCCTGAACGCCGACGCGCGCTACTTCCTGAAGATTCCCGTCACGCCGCCCGACACCAGCGCTGAAATGTTCGCGAGGATCGCCGGGCGACGGAGGCCGCCGGGCGAGACCAGATAGCTCGGCTCCCACTCGGGATAGAACCAATCCTTGAAGGCGCGCAGTCCTTCGAAGTTGTAGTAGCGTTCTCCAACGCCGCGCACCGCAACCGTGACCTGATTCCAGAGCGGAGCAATGCGTGATGCTCGGATTCCGGACAGGGGCGCCATGCCGAGATTGAACATCGCGTACCCTTCGCGCTGCGCCCAGAACATCGCCTCGATCAGCGCATACCGCATGATGCCGGACGGCGATTCACGTGAGTAGCGCATGAGGTCCACTTCGACCTCGCCCTTGCGACCTGAGCGCCACAGCGTGACGAACGCCACGTTGCGGCCGCCTTGCTTCACGACACCAACCGCCGACGTGCGCGCAATGAACTCCTCGTCGAAGCGGCCGAGGGAGAATCCTTTTTCTCTGGTGGCCTTCGCTTCGAGCCATTCATCAGAGATTTCTCGTAGCGTCGGCAACACCGCGGCAACCTGGTCCGCCGGAATCATCTCGAACGTGCAGCCTTCGTCGATCGCGCGCCGCCAAACGCGCCGGAGGTTGCGGCGCTTCGGGCCTTCGAGCGAAAAATCAGCGAGCGGCACACGCGCAATCTCGCCGAGCTTCACGACCGCCAACGCGTAGTCGAGATAGAGATGGAGGAGCGCCGGCGGAACGCGGTGAAATACCGGCCACGCCCCGGCGAGATGGCATTTATGAATGAACTCGTCGAGCAGTTTGACCGCGTCTGGCACTGGGCCAACGGGATCTCCAAGCGCCACCCAACTCTGGCCTGAGATGCCGTACATGATGAACGCCGTCTTCTCCTCGTTGAACATGATCGACTTGTCGCCGAGGAAGACGAGTTGCGCCGAGGCGCGGATGGAGTTCGAGACGATGGGCGTCACCGCATCCAGGTCGGACGCCTCCGGCAGGCGAGTCAGTTCGCGCGCCGGACGAATCAGACGGGCCACGGCGAACGTCATGACGGCGATCGTCGCGAACGCCAGGGCGCGACCGGCACGCGGGCCCTGGTCGTCGTTGCCAAAGCTCCAGAACACGTGCGTTCCTAGCGCCTCGCGCCCGTAAGCCGACGCAACGAGGATACCCGTGCCAAGGAGCACCACGGCAATGGCGAGGATCCAGCCGGTCGTGAATCGCTCTTCGAAAATCGACGCCTTGCGAAAGAAGAATCGCTTGCTCGGCACGAGCACGACGAGCATGAGCGACAAGACGAGAGCCTGCTCGATATCCAGGGCGCTGACGATCGAGAACGCGATGCCACCGGCGAGCAGCCAGATGGTCATGTGGTACGCGGCATCGAGCCGTCGCTGAAGCCCCCGCGCCAGCAGGATCAGTCCCACGCCCGCAATGCTGGAGAAGTACGCCGATGCCTCGACGATCGGCAGCGGCAGAACGTCGTTCACCCATCCAAGACGTCCGGCACGGGCGGGCGTGGCGCCCGAGAAGAGCAGAATCGCGCCAGCCAAGAAGGTCGCGACAGCAAAGAATGTTGGCGCCAGCGCCCCCACCCAATCCCCGCCAATGCGGGCAATGCGACGCGCCGCTGGGACTCGCCGAAGAATTCCGACGATCCCCAGCGCCAACACGAGCGAGAGAGCGGGCAGCAGAAAAGTTCGCATGCAATCAGCTGGTAACCGTGCTAAACTCTGGCGAGTCCTTCTAGTACATTCTCGTCGGCATGAAGCTTAGTCGAGAGCACCCGGCTCGCTTCCCCCTCCTGCCCGACCGTCGCACCGCTGGCCCCCGGACCCATTCCTTGACGAAGACGTTCGTTCGCCGACTCGCGGCCGCCCTCGGTGTGGTCGCAGTCATCGCCGCCGCCGGCGTGTGGTACGTCCACCGCCCCTCCAAGGGGCATCCGTCCAGCTATGTGCCGACGGATTCGTCGCTGCGCAAACCCTGGATGTACTACTACGGCGCACGGCCCGGGCCGGCGCATGCCGTGGTCGTGCTGTTCGGGAATGACGTCTCCTTCTGGGAACCACATCAGGACCTGGCGTGGCGCCTCGCCGGCGACGGCAGCGACGTGATTGGCGTCGATCTGCGGCGATTCCTGGCCACGCTCCCCTCTCCGGAACCACAGCGGGACAGCGCGTTTGGCGTGGCCATCGCCGATTTGATTGCCCGAGCACGACACGACTTTCACGCAGACAGCCTTCCCCTGGTCATTGGCGGGCATTCGTTCGGAGCAGAACTCGCATTCTGGGTCGCGCTGAACCGGCCTCCCCCGCACCTCGTGGGGGTGCTCGCCCTGAACACTCGCGGCAGCGGGCACCTCTTCATTACACCCGCCGATTGGATGAACGAAGAAGCGTCTGGGGCGTGGAGTTTTTCAACCGTCGAGGCCGCAAAGAAGATCGACCCGTCGGTGCGCATTGCCCTCGTCCGAGGTGCCAAAGATCGTTTTCGCATTCACGATTCAGCGTTTGTCGCAGCCGGCGGACCGCGGCTTCGCCGCTTCGTGATCCCAATGGCCGCGCACTCGCTGACGACGATGTTGGTCGCCGGCCCGCTGATCTCTCGCGCGGTTCGGTTTCTGACTGATAGCACGGCAGCGTCACAGCCGTAGCCGACGTGACCGTTCCCGCTGGTCGCCTGCGCCGACGATGGCGCGAGTGCAGTCTCGCGGCAGCGTGTGTCGGCGCGGCTGCTCACGCGTCGGCTGCGCAAGCCTGCGATACGCTCGTCACGCGAACCGCGCCCGCCGGAATTCACGGCCGATTCGTGCGTTCGGTAACGACGAGGACCGACGCGCCTGCCGCGCTGCCAGTTGCCGGCGTCGTGCTCGCGCCAATGCGGCGAACCACGGAAGAGCGAGTAGTGAGGCGCCAACTTCTCTTCGGCGTGGGACAGCCAGTGGACAGCGCACGCGTGGCCGAAACGCTGCGACGCCTCCGCGATCAACGTCTCTACGCGGATGTCCAGCTCACCGCAGTTCGGTGCGCTGGACCAGACTCCGTCGATCTCATCGTCACGACGCGTGATGCGTGGACGCTCATTCCCGTGGCGCGGATCGTCCCACCATCCACGGTTTCGCTGGGCCTGGAAGACAGAAACATCCTCGGCACCGGCCGTCGCGTTGCGGTGTCGAACGATCAGACACCGCGCGGACACGGCGGCTCAATCTCACTGACCGACCCGTGGCTCTTCGGATCCGACGTAGTTGGAAGCATCCGCTTTTCGGACGTCGCCGGCGCCCACGTATTTCGCGCGTCCGTTCGGCATCGCGACATCAGCGACGACGATCCGTGGCGCGCCGAACTGTCGGTAGATCGCCAGCGATTCGCAGAATCGTCGGCAACCGAGCATCCGCTCGGGGAAATCTTCGCGGCTGCGCACATCGGCCGATTAGCAAGTGATCCACGATGGGCGATCGTCGTTCCGTACATCGGCGCTGAACTCGACAGCGCGCAGGTTTTGGCCATTCGGCGCGGCGACGACGGTGTGAGCAGCGTTCATACGCGCCGATTCGTCGGGGCAGACATTGGAGTACTGCGTCAGACGGCGCGGTTCGATACGGTCAGCTGGCTGGCCCCGCACCGTGGCTTTCTCGACGTGCCCGTCGGCGTAGAAGCCGACGCGCTCATTTCGCTCGGGCGCGATCGCGCGCAAGACGCTGCTGCTGCGCGGTATGACGCATGGCTCGGTGAGGTCTGGATTCCTCGACGCGGCACGATGCTCGTTGCCGACGGTTGGATCTCAGGCTTTCTCGGCAACGTACGCGCGAACCACGTCGACCGAATCGCGCTTGGCGCGCTGCAGGAGGCGACGCGTGGCTATTGGGCTGGCCACGCGTCGTTCGAGCAGATGCTGTTGCTCGACTCCGACCTCCGCCGCTTTTCGCTCGCAACCGCGGCGAACGATCCAACGCTCGCCGCGATCCCGGGGCCGTTTCGCCTCGCCGATCGCGCGGCGTTTAGTTCGCTCGAGCGGGCCGTTCACATTCGACCCTTTGGCCGAGCGTCGATCCTGGATCTTGGAGTATTTGGTGCGGGATCGGTGCGTTGGGATGCGCCGGCGACGACGCAGTCCGCCTTGGCCGTAGCTGTCACCGGACTGCGCCTTCGTGTGCTGTCGGCGAACGGCAATGCGTCATCCTTTCGAGCCGATGTTGGTTTTCCGGTCGCGTCGAGCAGCTCGGTCGTGCGACGCCCGCTACTCAGCGTGACGTTTAGTCCAGTTCTCGACGGCGCGCGCCAACGCGATGGGCGACGCCGACAGCAGTGAACACGCAGTCAACTCAGTGACGCAGCGCACAACGGAAAACGTGGCTCGGCGATAGACAACGCCGCGACCCGCGTCAGCGTTATTCTCTTGTGCGCGATTCTCTCCGAGGTGGTTTGTTGCCTCACTTTGCGGCCCGGGTACATCGGATTCGTCGGCGCACTCTCCTGGCGGTGCTGCTTCTAGGCGTCGCAAGTCGAGGATGGGCCCAGACCGCGAGCCAGCTCGGAGCGTGGGACGCGCTCATGCTGTCGCCGTTCGGCGCTCTCCCACCATTTGTGACGAACACCAACGCGGCGAATCAACCGCGCACCGATCTTCTGCTCAGCTACGGGCGTTGGGAATTCGCACGCGATGACGCGACCCACAACAACTTTGGGCTGACGGTGGTGCGCGAGTTGCCTTTCGCTCATGCACGGGTGTCAGCAACCGGCGCGTATCTCTGGCTCCAGTGTGGCGGGTGTTCGAGTTGGGCGATGGGCGGCGTCGACCTCGAGTCGACGCTCTGGAGTCATTCGACGCCGCGGTCGGGACGGAGCCCGGTCACAACCACTGCGGGACTGCGAGCAAGCTTCGGAGGCGCACGAAACTCTGGATCCGAAGCATCTAGCGCTCTGTCTGTCGCCACGGCGGCGCCCCTTGGGCTCGGTTGGGGAATTGGCCGATACTATCTGGATGCGGCCGTGTTTCCAGGGTTCGGGTACGGACGGATCGTGAACTCGGATCGTGTGGAATCGGGGACGCGAGGTTCGCTCGGAGCAGCCGGAGTGTGGCGGTTCCCGACCGGCCTTGGGATCGAACTGAACGCTCAACGGATTTTCATCACCGGGGGACCTACGCAGTTAGGTGTCGGATTGTCATGGGGACCGGGTGCTCGTCACCGGGCCGCGCCGTAACGTCACGCATCTTCCGACGTCGTACGCAGGGGACCTTCAGCCACCGAGCTCGACCTTGATGTCTCTGGACGCTGCACCACGCAACAACAGCACCTCGCGACGGACCGAAGCGCGCTTCGGCCGTCGCATTGCCGCGGCCGTGTCGGTCGTCGGCGCGCTGTTGCTGCTCGTGACGGCGTGCAACCCAGATCGCATCAATTCCGTGTCTGCGCCGAGTGATTGGAATTCGAGCAATTCGTCGCACGACATCGTCATCGATGGCATTCGACGAACGTTTTTGCTCCACGTACCACCTGGTGCATCGCAGTCGTCGGTCGAGACAGATGCGCAGCCGGATACGCCGCTTCCGTTGGTCCTCGTGCTTCACGGGAGCAGCGGTGACGGCGAGGCGATTCGAGAATCATCGCAGATGGACTCGCTCGCCGATGCGCGCCGTTTCATCGTTGCATATCCAAACGGCACGGAAGGAGGCTTCGGCCTCTATCCATCCGATTGGAATGCAGGCACGTGCTGTGGCGCGGCCTATCGTGAAGACGTCGACGATCTCGCGTTCATCTCGGCGCTCATCACGCGAATTTCGACCGAACTTCGCGTCGATCAGTCGCGCATCTACATCGCCGGGTTTTCCGACGGTGGTCGCATGGCATATCACGTGGCCTGCCAACTGTCGACGCGCATCGCGGCAATCGCCGTCGTGTCCGGAAGTCTCGTCGACGACGGATGCTTTCCACGGACCACTGTACCAGTTCTCGCAATTCACGGAACCGACGACGATCAGGTGGCCTTTGGGGAAGAGGCCGCGACATCCGCGCCAGGGGCCGTACCTGAGATGGCGTCGGAACTGCCGTCGTCCGTTCAGTTCTGGGTCGCGGAGAACGGCTGTCGTGATGGCGCCATTACGCAGATCAGTGAGCACGTTAGGCGAACGGCGCTGACACCCTGCTCCGCCGACGTCGTGCTCTACACGATTGACGGTGGCTCGCACGGTTGGCCCGGAGAACCGGGCTCCGATGCCCCGATGTCAGAGCTTCACGCCAGTGAGCTCATCGCGGACTTTTTCGCGCACCAGGTTCGCCGGTAGCCTACCGCCGCGGTTCCATTCGCCGGTTGCCACGGACCATTCGCACGGCGTCGCGAACCACACGTTGAACAACTCTGCGGCACCCTGAACTCCGCTCGTAGCATGCAGTACGAGTACGCCGTCGATCGACGATCGGCTGGTCGTCTCCTACGCATGCTCCGGAGCTTCGATGACCAACGTGACAACTCCCGTGCGATGCCTCGCGTTTGCGGTGGCACTCGCTCTTCCCGCCGCGTCTGCGACTGCGGCGACGCGAACCATCTCACCGATTTCCCGCCGCGCCACTGTCGCTAACGTCGACCTCGCCGGCACTGTTTCGGATTCGTCGAGCGGCCAACCGCTTCAGTCGGCCGAGATCGCCGTTGTGCGGGCGACGGGAGGCATCGTCGGTACAACGAGTACCGATGCGTTCGGGCGCTTCGTCGTCCATAACCTCGCGCCCGGCTCTTACTCCGTGAGCGTGCACCTGCTCGGCTTCCGACCAATCACTCGGCCGCTCACTGTTCCGACCGCCGGCGGCGTTGCCCCGATGCGCTTTGCGATGACATCGATCGGCACAAACCTCGACGTCGTCCAGATCATCGCCACGGTTCCGATCTCCGTGGACACGCGGACCGGCGATCAGGTCTTCAAGCAGAATGACTTCCACGGGGCGCCGACCAACACGACGTCGCAGATCCTCCAGCAATCGATTGCTGGCGCGGTGCGCGCACCGACCGGCGAAGTCCACATCCGCGGCCAGCACGCCGAATACACGTACTACGTGGATGGCGTCCCGGTGCCACCAGGGATTTCCGGTTCTCTAAACGAGCTCTTTGATCCGTCGGTCGTGAACCAGATCAACTTCCAGACGGGCGGCTGGGACGCCGAGTATGGCGGGCGGAACGCGGCGGTGATCAACGTGACGACGAAGGTTCCATCCGGCGGCTTTCACGGAAGTCTGAGCAGCTATGCCGGTTCGTTCGACCGCTCGTCGACCTCTGGGCCAACATCGTTCAATGGTCAGTCGTTCAGCGCGAGCACGAACAGCGGGCCGCTGGGAGTCTTCGTGTCAGGCGGACGGCAGATGTCGAACATGCGACTCGAACCGGTCGTGATGGACGAGACGGACAAACACATCGTCAACTTCCACAACAGTGGTACGGATTACTTCGGCTTCGGCAAGCTGCAATACACACCCGGAGTTCGGGATGTGGTCGATCTCGAACTCAACGTGTCGCAGACGCGACTTGCGATTCCCTTCGATTCGTCTGGCGGCACGTTTCAGAACGATCATCAGCGCGATATGAACAGCTTCGTGAATCTTGGCTGGCGCCATCAATTCGGTGACTTGAACGGAGACGGCTCGGGACGCTCCAATCTCTTCGCCGGCTTCTTCGCGCGCAGTTCGAGTCTGAACTACAACCCTGATCCAAATGATCAGCCGCAGTTCGTCTTCTATCCCAACGTTACCGACACGTTCAATCTCGCCGAACGCCGCAACGCCAACGTCGTCGGCTTAAAGTTGGACTATGCGATGCATCCGTCGACGGACATGGAAGTCAAAGTCGGCACGCTGTCGTCGATCACGAATGGCCACGAAGACTTCTCGACGTTCAACGCGACTGGCGCCGTGGGACCGCAGTCGAACTCCGACCTCTCGGGACACGACATCGGCGTCTACGGGCAGACGACGTACACGCCCAAGGAGTGGGTCGAACTTCGCACGGGCGTTCGGTACGACACGCATAACGCCCCCTTCGTCGGCACGCAGTCGCAGGTGAGCCCGCGCGTTCGCCTCAGTGTGTTTCCGTCGACATCGACGACGGCGTATGTCTACTACGGTCGTCAGTTCATGCCGACGAACATCGAGGATCTGCGCGCCATCACGAGCGCGGCGCAGGGCGGCGAGGTGAATCAAGGCACGCTGCCAGAGCGCGACGACTTCTTCGAAGCAGGCTTGATCCAGCGCCTACCGCGACTCGGACTCATCGCCAAGCTGTCGGCGTATCACAAGCGCAGCGATCCGGGCATCGACGACAACACAGTCCCCGGTTCGTCGATCGTGACGGACGTCAACATCGCGCAGGTGCGCATTACCGGACTCGAATCGGTACTCGAGTTCCGCCCCGGTGGTCCATTCACGGCGTACATGAATGCGGCACTCAATCACGCGTACGGCGTCGGCACCATTACCGGCGGTTTCTTCCCCGACGCCCCACCGTCGACGTCGTTCTTCGACCTCGACCACGATCAGCGTTTGTCGATGGTTGGCAGCGCTACGTTCGCCCCTGGACGCTTCTTCCTCAGCGGAACGGCGATCTACGGCTCAGGCCTTACCAACGGCGTCGATCCGGCGGATTGCGACTGCTCGACCGGACGCGGCCTCTTCGACTTCAACAAGGGGATTCACGTCGACCCGAACACGGTCGTGAACCTCAGCGGCGGATACACGTTCGTCGCCGGACGCACGGTGCTACAGCCCGAACTCTACGTCGAGAACGCGTTCAACAAGCAGTATTTCCTCAAAGGCGCGTTCTTCAGCGGCGCATCGGTCGGCCGGCCGCGAAGTGTGCAGCTGCGAATGAAGGCGAGCTTCTAGCGGCTGGCGGAATGCTCTCCACTATGAGGGAATTCTGGCCGAAAGTAGACGACTGATTCGTCTCATTCGCGTTATTCGCGTGATTCGTGAACAGAGTTGTTGTCGTTAGATCCCGAAGCGCGCTACAGCTTGAGCAACTGATCCCGCAGCACTCGGCCTCGAATACGACTCACCTGATGCTCGGCGCCGCCCTGCAGCACCGCGACGTAGGTGCCGCCAGGCATCGGAGTGATCTTCTGAATCATCGTCACGTTCAACAGCGTGCCGCGCGAGATGCGCACGAACTGCGCGGGATCGAGCCGCGCCTCGAGATCCTTGAGCCGATAGGTGATCGTGTGCCGGTCTCCAGTCCGCGTCAGGAGATGTAGCAGTTCTCCATCGGCGACGATCGATGCAACATGCTCGACCGGAACGAGGAAAATATCATCGCGCTTTCGCACCGGGATGCGGCGCAACAGCGTCGGCGGCAGTGAATCGGCATACTCCGTTGCCGCGGCGCGGAGGCGATCCGCGTCGCCCGGACGCAGCTCCGCGCGCTCCAAGCGTTCCAGCGCGCGATTGACCGTGTTGCGCAGTCGCGTCGGGTCGACTGGTTTGAGCAAGTAGTCGACGGCGTTCATCTCGAAGGCACGCGCCGCATACTCGTCGTACGCCGTGACAAACGCGATCAGCGGAAGCTTGTCTCGGCGAACCAATCGCACAACGCCGAGGCCGTCGACCTCCGGCATCTGTAGGTCGAGCAACACGAGATCGGGCGAGAGTTGTTCGATCATCTCGACGCACTCAGCGCCGCCCGCCGCTTCACCGATGACCTCGACGTCCTCGAACTTGCGCAAAATTCCGGCGAGGAACGCGCGAGCAGGCCGCTCGTCGTCAACGACGATGACACGCAGTTTGCTCATGCGGCGGGTGGAACCGATCGCGCGAGCGCGGGCGCATCGGCGGCGATCCACGGCATGTACAACTCGACCGTCGTTCCGCCGCCGGGTGTCGCACGCAGTGTCATTCCACCAGACGCGCCGAAGTAGTGTCGCAGACGATTCTCAATGTTCGCGAGACCAACACCATCGGTCGCGGGCCCGCGAGTCAGAGGCATGCCAGTCCCAGTGTCGACAACGAGCAACCGAAGCACGCCAACCTCGCCACCGATCGTCACATCGCGCCAGGCGCGAACCGTAACGTGACCTCCGTGGCGAATTGGACCCACGCCGTGCTTGACGGCGTTTTCAACCAGCGGCTGCAGCACCAGCGGAGGTACGCGCGCGTGCAACAGCTCCGCTGGAACTTCGATGGACACGGTGAGGCGTTCCTGGAAGCGCTCGCGTTCGATCGCGAGATATGATTCGACGATCTCGAGCTCCTCGCGCAGCGCGACGAACTGTCCGTTCGTTCGCCGCAGCACGGCGCGAAGCAGCCCTGTCAGTTGGTACAGCGTAGTGAGCGCGCGATCAGGAGCCGCCTGCATCAAATGGCCGAGCGTGTTCAGTGCGTTGAACAGGAAGTGCGGGTTGAGTTGCGCTCGTAGCGCTCGGAGTTCGGCCTCCGTTGCGAGCTGCTGCATCTCGAGCTCACGCTCTTCGCGCTGACGCAGGTCCTTCTCCAGGCGAATCTCATCGATACGCCGTCCGACCAGCGACGCAACCGCGTCGATCATCATCAGATCGTCAGAAAGCAGCGCGCGGCCGCCGCTCAGTTCGGCGACGCGAATTGCGAACGACGGCGCGAGCGCCGTTGGAATCGAGATGACCGCTTCGGCACCTGGCCGACCGAGCGTGATCGTCGGATGTGCTACGGTCCGCGCCTCAGTGACATCACTCACCTGCCAGCGCGCTGATTTCGCGCCCAACGCGTGAGCAAGTAGGGCGCACGTGACGTCGAGCGCGGAATCAGCATCGCGCGACCGTGCGAGCTGTTGTCCGAGATCCGCACGGAACTCCCGATAGTCCGTTCGCCGCAAAATCACGCGATCGACGAACCGATAGGTGCGGCGCTGAATGAACGGATACGCGAGCGCCGTGAGGATCCACAGACCGAGCAGCGCGCCAATGATCGCCAGATGCGATCCGTCATCCAATGCGCGACGCGCGGCGATCGCGTGCGGGTCCACCAGCGGAGCAGCAACGCCCACATACAGCAGCGATACAACGCCAACGAGCGCGAGCAACGACAGCGCTCGCTTGAGAAACACGTCTGCGAACGCGAAGCGATAATCCTGATACAGGATCGCCAACACGAGGGGCAGCGACGCGTGATGCCCGATGAGTTCGACGAGCCACGGATCCTGGTCGGGCGTCCCGGCCGCACGACTGAGATGCAGCGCCGATACCGCGAACGCAGCGAGAGCAACGGCCGTGATGCTCCGCTGAAATCCGGGCTGACGGCGTTCGCTGACGGCAAGCACCGTCAGCAGCACGGCGTACGTGGCTGTGAGCGCCAGAAGTCCAAACGCCGAGTAGAGACCGCCAGTCGTCGCCGCAATCGCGTGCGAGACTCCGGCGACGGCACTCGCACCGTATGCGACGCCGAGGATCCATGTCCCGCGTCGATCGAAGCGGCGCAGCGTGGAATGAACGACGACGGCGGGAAGAAATCCGAGCGCCGTATACGCGACCGCGCCAACCCAGGGGAGCGGATACGCCAATCCGAAGTCGCGCACCGCATAAACGAGCATCGCGCCGACGTTCCAGATCACACCAAGCCCGGCGGCCACCAGCGGGACTCGGTCGTGCGTCCCTCGCTCACTCGGCGACACAACATATGACAGCCGTCGTCGAGTCATCGCGCCCAGCATCGTATACAAAACGATGCCGGTCGTGAAACCAACGAGGTGTACCAGCGCTGTCAGGTCGCGAGCATTCATAGGGAAAGGGAGCGGTCGTCTGGTACCCGGTGTATCAGAATGAGTTCGCCCGCAGCTCGGTCGGACGCCGACTACCGAGACACAATGGGGAGTCTGCGAAAGATCCGCAAAGCATGACAATGACTGGTCTTCCGAGACCCATGGACAGTCGTCCTGGGCCACGGCCGGTCGAATTCTCTAGCGTTTGTCCAGGCTCGTCCGTAGGGTTATGTAGAATGACGCGCAAAGTGCCTCCGACCCGCCGCTCCGGCTGGCTGTATTCCGTCCTCTCCATTTTGGTGATGACGGCACAGCTGATCGTGGCGGTCGCTCCCCTCGCCGAGTCTCGCGACCGGCGAATGGAGTCGCACGTGGAGGCTGGCGGCGCGCAGACACATCGCGCGCACAATGAAGCGGCGTGCGCCGCCTGCCAAGCGCGTTCGATCCACGGTTCCGCGCCCCGCGCGGCCGTCCCCATGCTGGCCGACGCCTCGCCCGCCGCAACGATCGTCCCGACTGCGGACCACGGCGTTTCCAGCGCTTCACACTCCCCAGCCAATCCGCGCGCTCCTCCCTCGGTGATCTGAGTCGTTGGTGCAGTCGTAGTACGCCTCGGATCCACCATTTAGGGACAAAATGCGCCTAATTCTAGCGTTGTGCGCGCTGGCCTCATCGGGCAGCGCGGCGCTTGCGCAGGCTTCGACAGGAATTCCCCTGTCGAGTGCGCGAGCGGGTACGTCCGCATTCAATCGAATCCCCGGAGCACAGGGGACAGACTCACTCCAGCTCTCTCGACGACAGGCCATCGCCGAGGCGCTCACGCGCAACGCGCAGCTCGAGATCGCGCGCGAGCAAACCGCCCAGGCGCGGGCGCGACGCGTGACCGCCATTGCCATCCCGGACCCAACGCTCACCGCCGCGTTCGATCAGGCGTCGGGGCCGTTCTCGTTCGGCGGCGCCGGATCGCGTCCGGTCGGGATCGACCTAACCATTCCCTTCCCCGACAAGTTCCGGCTCAACAATAAAATCGGGAAAGCGGACATCGGTGCGAGCGAGTCCAACTATCGACTGCAACAGCAAACGGTCGCGCTCGCGGCGTCTGCCACGTACGACTCGCTGCTCGCCGCGCTCAAGCATCGCGAGTACCTACGCGAGGCGCGCACACTCGCCGCGGACTTCCTCAAGAAGACACAGGCACGATATGACGCAGGCACCGCGGCAAAGCTCGACGTCATTCAGGCGCAGGTTGGGCTGGCGCAGTCCGACAATGACCTGATCGGCAACGAACGCGATCTCGCTACGGCACAGGCATCGCTCAATCGAACACTGGGTCGCGTCATCGGCGCGCCCATTTCGCCAACTGACTCGCTCGAAATTCCGCTCGCGCTGCCTGACTCGGCGACGATCGAACGTACGGCTCTCTCGAATCGCCCCGAACTGGCCATTCTCCAGCAGCAACAGGCCGGCGCGCACGCGAGCACGAGTCTCGTCAAAGAGTTCTGGATGCCTGATCTCGTATTCGCCGTCCAACGCGACTACGTCTCGCCAGGCTCGCCACTCTTTACGACCGGCATTTCGCTGCCTCTGCCCGCGCTTTACTGGCAGCATTCGCGCGGCGACATCGCGCAGGCGCAGCACTTCGAGAAGGAACTCGAAGCCACGTATCGCGACACGCGCGCACAGGTCACGCAGGACGTGCGATCGGCGTACGCCAACGCGAGCACCGCGATGCGACAGGTGATCTTCATTCGCGACGAGCTCGTCCCCTCAGCGCGCGAAGCGTACCGCGTCGCATCCACGAGCTACAGCCTCGGCGGATCGTCGGCCCTCGAAGTCCTCACGGCTCGCAGCGCACTTCTGAGCGCGCAGAGCCAACTCGTCGATGCATACGCCGCCGCGAACACCGCGCGCGCTGATCTCGAACGCGCCCTCGGCGCACCCGTTCCCGCCATTGGAGCCAGCAACAGATGATCTCGCGATTCCTTCGTTCCGTTTCGGCTTCGGGCGCCATCCTCGCTGCGGCGTCTATCGCTGCCTGCTCGTCTGAGAAGCCATCCGTCGCCGTCGCCGGCGACACGTCGCTCGCCAACACGCCACGCAACGTCACGCTCACTTCCGAACAACGCGCCCGCATCAAGACGGTGACGGTCGAACAGGTCGCGTTCCGGCCGCTCGTGGAAGCGACCGGCAACGTCGCCTTCAACGGCGACAAGTCGACGCAGGTGCTCTCGCCCGTCTCGGGTCCAGCCACGCGCATCGTCGTATCGCCGGGCGCGGTCGTGACGCGCGGTCAGCCGCTCGCGTACGTCTCGTCGCCCGATTTTGCGACGGCAGTGGCCGACTATCGTAAAGCGCAAACGGCTTTTCGAAATGCCAGACGAATTGCCGACCGCGATTCGCTCCTCTTCAAGAATGACGCATTGGCCCGCGGCGATCTCGAACAGGCGCAAGCCGATGTCGCCGCCGCCGAAGCAGACCTCGACGCCGCCGTTCAGAACATGCGAGCCCTGGGCGTAGACGAGGCGCAAATCCAGGCCGTGCGCGACGGAAAGACGACCGCCATCGAAGCGATCATTCGAGCGCCAATCGAAGGGACAGTCGTCGAGAAACTCATCGCCGAGGGGCAACTGCTTCAGGCGGGAAGCACGCCGACGTTCACGATTGCTGATCTGAGCACCGTGTGGGTGATGGCCAACGTCTTCGCGAACGATTTGCAGGATGTCGCGGTCGGCCAGCCCGTCGATGTGCTTTCCGATGCGAGCCGCACACCAGTCGCCGGTCGCGTTGACTACGTCGCATCGCTCGCAGATCCAGGCACGAAGGCAGTGTCTGTGCGCGTGGTAGTGCCCAACACCAACCATGTACTGCGCCGCGACATGTTCGTGCGCGTGCAGATCAAGTCGGGCCACGAGCACCGCGGTGTCCTCGTGCCCGTAGCATCGGTTCTTCGCGACGATCAGAATCTTCCGTACGTCTTCGTGATCGCTGGCAACAACGGCTTCGCACGGCGCCGCATCACACTCGGCACCCGTGTTGGCGACAACTACGAAATCGTCTCCGGACTCGCCGCCGGCGATCAGGTCGTCGCTGACGGTGCGCTCTTCCTGCAATTCGCGGAGAGCCAGTGAGCGAACCGACACGTCCTCCACGCACACCTGTGCCCAACGCGCCAACGCAGGCGCGACGGGGCGCGGTGCAGCGACTGGTCGAAGCGGCCGTCAACGAGCCGCTCCTCGTCGCGTTTCTCACACTCGGCCTGATATTCGCCGGCATCTTCTCACTCAAACGACTTCCCGTCGACGCGTATCCGGACGTGTCGCCGACCGGCGTCGAAATGACGACGCAGTGGCCGGGACATGCCGCGGAAGAAGTTGAGCGACTGATCACGGTTCCGATCGAAACGGAGCTGAACGGGCTTCCGAATCTCGTCGTCACGCGCTCGGTGTCGTTGTATGGATTGTCGAACATTCGCGTCACGTTCGCAGAGGGCACCGACCTCTACTTTGCGCGTCAGCAGGTATTCGAACGCTTGCAGGGTGCCAGTCTGCCAGATGGCGTGAGCCCGGAAGTCGAGGCGCCCTTCTCCCCGTCGGGACTCGTCTACCGATACGTGCTGCAAAGTTCGGATCGATCGGCGCAAGAACTACACGTGCTGCAAGACTGGGTGCTCGATAAAGCATTCCGCGCCGTTCCCGGCGTCGCTGACGTTGCGGCACTCGGCGGTGAGACGATGCAGTATCAGGTTCTCGTCGACCCGACGAAGCTGGCCGGCGCTGGACTCTCCATCAGCGACGTTTCCGCGGCTCTCAGTTCGAACAACAGTAACGGCGGCGGCGGGTTCATCTCCGAGGGCGGACAGTTCTTCTACGTGCGCGGTCTCGGTCGCGTCGTCACGCTCGAGGACATCGGCAACATCGTCCTCGCTGTGAAGAACAGCGTCCCTGTCCTCGTAAAGGATGTTGCGACCGTCGAGATCGGACATGCCCCTCGCCTCGGTCAGTTCGGCTTCAACAAGACGGACGACGCGGTCGAAGGTGTCATCCTCATGCGCACCGGCGAACAGGCGCAGGTGGTGCTCAAGCGGGTCGAAGCCAAGACGCGTGAGCTCAACGATCACGTTCTGCCCAAGGACGTGAAGGTCGTACCGTACTACGACCGGAGCGACCTCGTCGCGCTCACGACGCACACCGTCGCGCACAACCTGTTCACCGGCATTGTGCTCGTCGTGATCGTGCTGGTGTTCTTCCTGTACGATTTCCGCTCCGGATTGATCGTAGCGGTCACGGTTCCGCTGGCGCTGCTCATCGCGTTCATCTGTCTCGATTTGCGAAGCATTCCTGCCAATCTGCTCTCGATCGGCGCAATCGACTTCGGCATTCTGGTCGATGGCGCGGTGGTCATGGTCGAGAACATTTACCGACAGCTCGCGCGACGACACGGCACTGAGTACAAGATCAAAGACGTGATCTTCGACGCGGCGGCGGAAGTCAATCGTCCGATCGTCTATGCGACTGCCGTCATCGTCGCGGGCTTTCTTCCCATCTACGCGTTGACTGGCCCGGCGGCGAAGCTGTTCCGCCCCATGGCCGACACGACGATCTACGCGCTGGTCGGATCGCTCGCACTCACGCTCACGGTCATTCCAGTTCTTTGCTCGATCGCGCTGCGCGGCGGAGTGAAGGAGCGCCGCAATCACGTGTTCGAGTGGATTCGCGACCGGTATGCATCGGGACTCGACTGGTGCCTGAGGAATCGTGTAGCGACAGTCGTTGCATCGCTCGTGCTTTTTGCCGTCTCGGCGGGTATTGCCGTCACGCGTGGCGGCGAGTTCATGCCGAAGCTCGACGAAGGCGCCCTGTGGGTCCGTGCGACGATGCCATACACCATCTCGTTCGAGGAATCGTCGAAGATCGTGCCGCAGGTTCGTGCGATTCTCCAAAGCTTCCCCGAAGTAACGGTCGTGGCGTCCGAACACGGTCGCGACGACGCGGGCACGGATCCGACGGGTTTCTTCAACGCCGAGTTCTACGTCGGCCTCAAGCCGTACGGCGAATGGAACGGCGCTTTCCATTCGAAGGATCAGTTGATCGAAGCGATTCAGAAGAAGCTCGCGGTCTTCCCCGGAATCACCTTCAACTACACGCAGCCCGCTGAAGACGCCGTGGATGAGGCGCTCACGGGCCTGAAGGCGTCGCTCGACGTGAAGGTCTTCGGGACCGACCTCGCGCTGCTCGAGCAGAAGGGACGCGCGATCAAGGGCGTGATCGAAAAGATTCCTGGTATCGATCACGTAACTCTGGTGCAGGAACTCGGACAGCCGAGTCTCACGATCACCG
Source organism: Leucogemmata humicola (assembly GCF_055379415.1). Lineage (NCBI taxonomy): Bacteria > Pseudomonadati > Gemmatimonadota > Gemmatimonadia > Gemmatimonadales > Gemmatimonadaceae > Leucogemmata > Leucogemmata humicola. The sequence goes on along the minus strand of NZ_AP040875.1, from coordinate 2,134,699 downwards.
TGGACCGCGGCAAGCTGGCGCGGTATGGCCTGAGCGCCGACGCGGTGAACGGACTCATCGAAGCCGCAGTGGGCGGTGCGGCAGCGACACAGGTCGTGCAAGGCGAGCGGACGTTCGATCTCGTCGTGCGACTCCAGCCACAATATCGCGCAACGCCCGAGGAGATCGGCAACATCCTGCTCGCGACGCCAGACGGTCAGCAGGTGCCGTTGCGTGAAGTCGCCAACGTGGAAGTCGCGAATGGTGCGGCGTTCATCTATCGCCAGGACAACTCGCGGTACATCGGCGTGCAATACTCGGTCGAAGGTCGCGACCTGGCGAGCGCCGTCGCCGAAGCGAAGGCCGCCGTCGACAAGCAGATCTCGCTGCCGATCGGCTACTCCACGCGTTGGGGCGGAGAGTTCGAGGAGTACACGGCATCGCGCGCACAGATGAACATCGTGCTGCCAATCACCGTCATCCTCATCTTCGGCATCCTGTTCGTCCTGTACCACAACTTCAAATTCCCGCTCATCACCGTCGTCGGTGTCATTCTCTCGGCGCCGTTGGGCGGTCTGCTCGCGATGCTCGTCACGAAGACGCCGTTCTCGGTGTCGTCGATGATCGGCTTCCTCGCCCTCTTCGGCGTCTCGGTGCAAACCGCAGTCGTGTACATCTCGTACGCAAACGAATTGCGGCTTGAAGGATTTGGCATCGCCGAGGCGACTCGGTCGGCGGCACTGCTGCGTTTGCGGCCGATCATGATGACCGCACTCGTGGCCGCGCTCGGCTTGTTGCCAGCGGCGCTCTCGACCGGCGTCGGTTCCGATACGCAGAAGCCGTTCGCGCTGGTAATCGTTGGCGGTCTCTTCTCTCGCCTGCTGATCAGCGTGTTCCTCATGCCGGTGCTGTACGTGATGACGGCTCGGGAGGACGATCACCTCGAAGTGTGATAGCTTTGTGGGGTGAAACCACCCGTCTTCGCGCCGACTAAAGACGACGCGCCGATCATTCGACGGCGCGTCGTCTTGCTGTTCGCCTCACTCATCGCGGCCAATCTTGGCGCGTGGGCATGGGCACTCCTGGCCTTCCGACATTATCCGCTACTGCTCGGCACTGCTCTGCTGTCCTATGGCTTGGGACTGCGTCACGCCATCGATGCTGATCACATCGCGGCCATCGACAACGTGACGCGAAAGCTGATGCAGGACGGTCAGCGCCCCGTCACAACCGGTCTCTTCTTTTCGCTTGGCCATTCGACCGTCGTCGTCCTCGCGTCGATGGCAATCGCCGCAACGGCGACCGCACTCCGCGCCGACCTCGCGTCCTGGCATGATGTGGGAGGACTGATCGGCACGAGCGTTTCCGCGATCTTTTTGCTCGCGATCGCGGTGATGAACCTCTTCATTCTCGCGTCAGTGTACCGCGCGTTCCATCGCGTGAAGAACGGCGGCACCTACGCGGAAAACGATCTCGACGTCCTGTTGAGCGGCGGCGGTCTGCTCGCGCGTATCTTCCGGCCGGTGTTCGGTCTCGTTCGGAAGGGCTGGCACATGTACCCGCTTGGCCTGCTGTTCGGCCTCGGCTTCGACACGGCGACGGAAATTGGCTTGCTCGGCATTTCAGCCGCGGAAGCGTCGCGCGGAATGCCGATCTGGTCGATCATGGTCTTTCCAGCGCTGTTCACCGCTGGCATGTCGCTCGTCGACACGGCGGACAACGTCCTGATGGTCGGCGCATATGGTTGGGCGTTCAGCCGGCCAATTAGAAAACTCTACTACAATCTGACGATCACGTTCGTATCGGTCGTCGTGGCGCTGCTCGTCGGCGGCATCGAGGCGCTTGGCCTGATCGCGAAGCGAGCCGATCTCCACGGCGCGTTCTGGGACTCGATCGCCGCGCTGAACAACAACTTCGGCAGCCTTGGCTATCTGATCATCGGCGTGTTCGTGCTCTGCTGGGGCGTTTCGGTCCTCGTCTATCGGCTCAAAAGGTACGACACGCTCGAGGTGGCTCGCTCATAGCTGGCGAGCCGCTCACGCTCCGCTGTCGTTTGGCTCAGGATCGCGTCGCTCATCCTGACGACGATCGTTCCCGTCGCGCCGCCGCGATGCTTGCCAAATCATGAGTGCCGCCACGACAGCGACGAAGACGTACGCGGGCTGCATTAGCCCGCGCATCGCGGGGGCGAGGCGAGCGACGAATGTCAGCCCGAGCTCGAGCCCTGCGGCGATGGCGAAGAGCACGCCAATGCGCCTCCATCGGCGCGGATCGAGACTATCGGGCAAGCAATCTTTCCATGACGACCTCGCTGAGAGTGGACAGCTCGTTCGGCAACGCAACCGCCGGGCCTCGGCATAGACCCTGAATACCTCAGGCACATGAGTCAAGGGCCAGTCACCGACTGACTTACGACTCATACCTGGCTATTGTTCATGTTCCCCATGACCAAACGCCAGGACGCCCTCGACTACCACGCGAACGGCAGGCCGGGAAAGATCGCCGTCGTTCCAACCAAGCCCCTCGCCAACCAGCGGGATCTGTCGCTCGCCTATTCTCCCGGCGTCGCCGAACCCTGCCTGGAAATCAAACGCGACCCCGAACTCGCGTACACGTACACGGCGAAGGGCAACCTGGTCGGCGTCGTCACCAACGGAACGGCTGTGTTGGGGCTCGGCAACATCGGCGCGATGGCCGGCAAGCCCGTCATGGAAGGTAAGGGCAATCTCTTCAAACAGTTCGCCGATCTCGACGTCTTCGATCTTGAAGTTGGTTCGGAAGATCCCGATGACGTCATCAAGTTCTGTCAGCTCCTCGAGCCGACCGTCGGCGGCATCAACCTCGAAGACATTCGCGCACCGGACTGTTTCTACATCGAGGAAACGCTCCGCAAAACGCTGAAGATTCCCGTCTTCCACGACGATCAGCATGGCACGGCGATCATTTCCGGCGCGGCGTTGCTCAACGCGCTCGAGTGTGTCGAGAAGAACATCGCCGAGATTCGCGTCGTGTTCTCCGGCGCCGGCGCTGCAGCGATTTCCACTGCCGAGCACTACGTGCGCCTTGGCGTGCGCCGTGAGAATATTCTCATGTGCGACCGCGACGGAGTGATCTACAAGGGTCGCGAAGGCGAGATGGACCCGTACAAGGCGCGTTTCATCATCGACACGCCGAAGCGCACGATCGCCGACGCGCTCGACGGCGCGGACGTGTTCGTCGGTCTATCGGTTGCTGGCGCCGTCACGGGCGACATGGTTCGCAAGATGGCGGCGCACCCAATCATCTTCGCGCTCGCCAACCCTGTTCCGGAGATTCTTCCGGAGGAAGTGCGGGCCGTGCGCGACGACGCAATCATCGCGACGGGCCGCAGCGACTATCCGAATCAGGTCAACAACGTCCTCGGGTTTCCGTTCATCTTCCGCGGCGCATTGGATGTCCGTGCTACGGAAATCAACGAAGAGATGAAGATGGCCGCGACGCGCGCGCTCGCGCTGCTCGCCAAAGAGGACGTTCCGGACAGCGTGGCGTCGCTGTACGGATTGAAAGAAGTGCGCTTTGGTCCGGAGTATCTGATTCCCTTCCCGTTCGACCCGCGTGTGTTGCTGTGGATCGCGCCGGCCGTCGCGTGGGCGGCGGTCGCCTCGGGCGCCGCGTCAGAGTTCATCGACCTCGACGAGTACCGCGAGCGCCTCGAGTCGCGTCTTGGCCGCGCGCGCGGCGTGATGCGTGGGCTGATCAATCGTGCGGCGAGCAATCCGAAGCGCGTCGTGTTCCCGGAAGGCGAAGAGCCGAAGATCATTCGCGCCGCTCGCATCTGCGTCGAAGACGGTATCGCTGAGCCGACTCTACTCGGCAATCCGCAAACGATCGAGCAGTACGCGCGTGCGTTCAACATTCCGCTCGATGGCATCGAGATCGAAGATCCGGCCACGTCACCTCGTCGAGAGCAGTACGCCAAGTACATGTGGGGTCGTCGCCAGCGAAAGGGTATGAGCCTCGACGAAGCGCGGCGTCGGCTGTACAACGGCAACTACTTCGGCTCGTGCATGGTCAGCTGCAACGATGCGGATGCACTCGTGTCGGGGGTGAACCTGCACTACCCGGAAACGATTCGTCCGGCGCTCGAAGTCGTCGGTGCGCACCCCAAGGCAGGCCTCGTGAGCGGCATGTACATGCTGGTCTTCGAGAAGCGCGTGGTGTTCTGCGCCGATACTACGGTGAACATCGATCCGACGGCCGAGCAGCTCGCCCAGATCGCGCTCACGGCGAGCCGCATCACGCGGACGATGGGCATGGAGCCGCGCATCGCGATGCTGTCGTTCTCGAACTTCGGGTCGGTGAGACATCCCGAGGCCGAGAAGATGGCGCGCGCCGTGGCCCTGCTGCGCCAACGGGACCCATCGTTGATGGTCGATGGCGAAATGCAGGCGGATACCGCCCTGGTGCCGGAAATCATCAACCGCGATTACCCGTTCAGCACCCTGAAAGAAGAAGCGAACGTGCTCATATTTCCTAACTTGAGCGCGGGAAATATTGCATACAAATTGTTGAACCACCTGGGTGGCGCGACTGCGATTGGACCCATCCTGGTGGGCATGAGCCGCCCCGTTCACGTTTTGGAACGTGGCGCAAACGTGCAGGACATCGTCAACATGGCTGCAGTGGCCGTGGTCGACGCGCAGGAACGAACCTATCCCGTGGAACCGTCTCGCCCGGCGAACGGCGCCACTCCGACAGTCTTCTCGAGGCTATGATGGCGACTCGTATTCAGCCGCAGGATGCCGTTTTGCAGGGACATGTGGGATTGTCCGCGCAGGGTCTCGCCCCGAAGGGCGAGGTGCACTGGAACCTCGTTGCGCCGGCGCTGATTCAGAGCGCCATTCGCCGCAACGAGGGCCAGCTCGCCGACATGGGGCCGTTTTGCGCGGTGACGTCGCCGCACACCGGCCGCTCGCCCAATGACAAATTCCTCGTTAAGGAATCGTCATCTGAGGCGGACGTCGACTGGGGCAAGGTCAACCAGCCCTTCACCGAAGCGCAGTTCGAAACGCTTCGCGCCGACATCGTTCAGTATCTCAACGGCCGCGACGAACTCTTCGTCGAAGATCTCTATTGCGGTGCCGATCCGGCGTATCGCCTCTCCGTACGGTACGTCTCGCCGAACGCGTGGCAGATGGCCTTCGTGCGGAACATGTTCATCCGCCCCGAGGCGGACGAACTACCGAGCTTCGACCCGAACTTCACGGTGCTTCACGCGCCCGAGTTCGAAGCCGATCCGGCGAAGCACGGTACGCGCACCAGCACGGCCATCGTGCTGAACCTCTCCAAGCGCATGATCCTCATCGCCGGCACGCGCTACGCCGGCGAATTGAAGAAGTCGATGTTCACGGTCATGAACTACTACATGCCCAAGCAGGGCGTGCTGTCCATGCACTGCTCAGCGAACATCGGCAAGGCGGGCGACACGGCTCTCTTCTTCGGATTGTCCGGCACCGGCAAGACCACGCTGTCGGCGGATCCTGAGCGTTCGCTCATCGGCGACGACGAGCACGGTTGGGCGCCGACTGGCACGTTCAACTACGAAGGCGGCTGCTACGCGAAGGTGATCAACCTGAGCCCCGAGGGCGAGCCCGACATCTATCGCACGACACAGATGTTCGGCACGATCCTCGAGAACGTGGTGCTCGATCCAACGAAGCGCACGGTGAAGTTCGAAGATCAGTCGATCACCGAAAACACGCGCGCCTCGTATCCGTTGCACTACATCCCGAACTACGTGAAGTCGGGACGCGGCGGACATCCGAAGAACATCGTCTTCCTCACGGCCGACGCGTTCGGCGTGCTTCCCCCCGTGGCGAAGCTGAGCCGCGAACAAGCGATGTACTACTTTTTGTCCGGCTACACGGCAAAAGTGGCGGGCACCGAACGCGGCGTCAAAGAGCCGCAGGCGACGTTCTCGTCCTGCTTCGGCGCCGTCTTCCTCGTGTGGCACCCGACCAAGTACGCCGAGATGCTCGGCAAGTTGATCGACGACCACGGCTCGGATGTGTGGCTCGTCAACACGGGTTGGACTGGCGGCGCATTCGGCACCGGCAAGCGCATGAAGCTGTCACATACCCGCGCCATGGTGCACTCGCTCCTCCGTGGCGATCTCGCCAAGGTGAAAATGGATGTCGATCCGGTGTTCGGCCTCAGCGTGCCGACGCAGATCACCGACGTCCCGAACGACGTTCTGTCGCCGCGCAGCACGTGGTCGGACAAGAACGCCTACGACGAACAGGCCAAGAAGCTCGCGTCGATGTTCCGTGAGAACTTCAGCAAGTTCGAAAAGTTCGTTGACGGCGGCGTGACGGCGGCGGGACCGAAGGGCTAACGGTTCGGCGCTAGGCGCTAGGCACTAGGCGCTAGAAATAAGGAAAGGGCCGCCGCGACTCCGTCGCGGCGGCCCTTTGCTTGGAGACGGCACTACCTCGGACTACGCCACCATTAGTGCGGCGTGATCGATTGGCGAACGGCCTGGCGCTCGGCAACCCGAATCGGCTCGATTGGGCCGGCGCCGAGGGCCAGGAATGGCTTCGCCTCGCCGAGTGCGCTGGAGGCCGCATCCGTCGGTTCTGGCGTGCTGCGCGACGGCGCCACGATCGGGCGTTCCGTCATCACCTTCGTCACGAAGCGCTGCCCTTCGGCGATGCGCTCGACTTCGATCGCAATGGCATCCACGGCCTGCTCGAGCCGATCGAGCCGCGGGGCGATGACGTCTGGAGCTACGGCGTCCTTCGGGGCCCGTCGAAGGATTCGACGCGTAATGCCGATGGAAATCGGCATGAGAACGGCGAGAATGAACGTCACGAAGATCGCGGTTACGTCACCTGAATCCATACCGGGCCTCCGCCCAGGGTTCTGAGGAAAACCAAACTGCGGCCGGGAGCCCGGCTGCCCCTGTCTCGAATTGAGCCGTCCACGAGCGTCTGCGAGTTGGACGCTCACCTGGGCGATCTCCCCTTCGACCTTGCCGAGTTGCAGGCCCGCGGACGTCGCCACATCGGCCTGAGCAGACCCGATTTGCTGGCGGAGCACCCTGCGCTGGGCCTGAAGACCGGCCAACTCCTGCGTCAATCGCTGAACCAGCACCATCAACCCATCGTCGCCCAGCACCTCGGCGCCTTGGATCGGAACAGCTTTGGGCGACGCCGGAGGCGGGGCTGGAATGTCCGGCTTCTGCAGCAGAGTTGGTGTCGGCATGGGAAGTCCTACGGGCCCAGGATGGGGATGTTTCTCCCTACGTGGATACGGTAACGGCGTTTCAAGGCCGGGGCGACTATCATACTCGCGCACGCCAGTCGCCCGACGATACCGCCAGCCTCGCCATGTCCGTCGAAATCATCCGCGATCCGCTCTGGAATAACATCAGGCTCGATCCACTCACCTTCGAGTTGATCGACACCCCGGCCTTCCAACGGCTCCGATACGTCCGGCAGCTCGGGCTCGCGTTTCTCGTCTATCCTGGTGCGACGCACTCGCGCTTTGAGCACGCGCTGGGCACGTACCACCTGGCTCGACGCGCGCTCACGTTGTTCGAGGAGCACGAGGACTACGCATCACTGGGTCGCGACGAGTGCATGCTGATTCGCGTCGCTGCCCTGCTGCACGACATTGGGCACTATCCCTTTTCGCACGCGCTGGAAGAGATTGGCGCGCTGAACCACGAGGAAGTCGCGCGGCCGCTGATCTGCGACGGCGAGGTCGCGGCCATTCTTCGACGAGAGCTCGGCCATGACGCGCCGGAACGAATCGTCTCGCTCATTCGCGGCAAGAGTGAGAGTCCGCTGCAGGGACTGATCTCGGGTTCGATCGATCTCGACAAGCTCGATTACCTCCGACGCGACGCATTCATGTGCGGCGTCAGCTACGGCGAAATCGACGTCGACCGTTTGCTCAATGCGTTGACGCTCGTGCGGCATCCAGACACCGGTGGGCCAACAGTGGGCATGGTCGAGAAAGGTCTGTCGGCACTCGAGTCGCTGCTGTTCGCCAAGTATCAGATGTACCGGAACGTCTACTGGCATCATGCGGTTCGCAGCGCGACCGCGATGTACAAGCGTCTCGTTGCCGACGCGCTCGATACCGGCGCACTGGACGCGGAGACACTCGCCGCGTTCACCGATGAGGGTTTACTACACGACCTCGCACAGCGCGTCCCGAGTTCGCTCTTGCGTGGATTGCGCGAGCGACGACTGCACAAACGCGCCTTCGAATGCCCGGCTGCGACCCTGCCACCCGACGCGGCCGAGTGGATTGCCGACGATCGCGCGCTGACTGTCGCGGTGGAGAACGCGCTCGCCGACGAACTCGGACTCGCTCCCGGCGACCTGCTGCTCGACTATCCCGAGAAGACGCAGATGCTCGGACTCGACCTGCTCGTCCAGCGGCGCGATGGCGAGGTCCGTCGCCTGACCGCGAGCGGCTGGGAGGGAGCCATCAATCTTCCGAAGCTGTCGGAAGAGTTTTATCGCTCAGCACGGTGGCTGCGGGTGTACACGGCGCCGCGCGTCGCGCTCGATCCAGATTCGGTGGTCAACCTCGCGACGAAGACCGCCGCCGAAGTCCGCGCGCGGCTCAAAGACGGCGAGCCCTTGCTGTCGTGGTAGCCTCAATTCCGCAGGACCGATTCGTGATCCGCCGGGTAGCGATTGAGGGGCGATTCTCCTTGCGATTGTTGCCCACAGTCAAGCTCGGTATGTGCGACCTGCAGAACATCGAGTCGCGCTCGCTTCTACGAATCGGCTATGCATCATGCGAACGGCCAACTCTGGATTGATCGGCACCCTGCGTCGCCCTGGCGAAGCGGCGGCGTCGCGCTATTCATAACGGCCGCGCTGTTTACCGCAGCGCTCGCCTCGATGACAAATCTTCGCGAGCCTGTCGACCGCACGCGTTCGTTCGACGAACACCCAACGCTCGTTTTCTTTCCGCCGACGACTCATGTCGACCCGTTGCCAAAACCGGTCGAACGGCCTCGAGCGATCGCACCGGCGCCAGTCATGCCGGTCCCAAAGCGCGAGCAGACCATCGTTCCGCCTGCTCCAGTCGTCGCCGCACCGTCGGCTCCCCCGGTCAGCGTTCCGCGTGACTCATCGAGTGCGTCGCGCACAGCCGTCCCGACAGAGTCTCCGCTCACGCGCCTCGTCCCGATGCGCGACGTGCCGACCTTCACGCCGTCGAATAAACCATCCGTCGCCGCGCGCGGCGCGCCGCTCGCACCGTCGGGCGTTACGATCGCGTCTGCGCCTTTGACGACGGTGCAGCGCGATTCTCTCGTGACGAAACGCGTCGCCGACGCAATCGAGTCGTCACGTCAAGAATTCGCGAGTCCCGGACGGTTCAGCACAGCGGCAGCGCCGGCCGGCACAGTCGGCGCGGGTGTGAGCATTCCCTTCCCGCTCTTCAGTCCAGGACCGTCGCCGGCAGAACGAAAGCGAAATGCGACGATCGACGCGGACAACCAGCTTCGACTCCGCCGGCTGCAAGATCGCGCGATCGCGCAGGTCGACTCGATCCGAATCGACTCCTTACGTCGAGACTCGCTCGCCCGACGCCCTCTTCGTCCGTAGCGCGGCGCGCGTCTGCGCACGCTAGCCGTGTGCGGTGATGTACTCGCGAGTGATCCGCTTGATCGACACCGTGCCCGCCTGCTTCATCGTCATCTCGAGCTCGCGGCGCAGCAGCGTCAGCACCGTCTCGACGCCCTCTTGTCCGAACGCGCCGAGCCCCCAGATGTAGGGGCGGCCGATACCGATTGCCGTGGCACCGAGTGCGAGTGCCTTGAATATGTCGGTGCCGCGGCGAAATCCGCCGTCCACGATCACCGGAATGCGTCCGTGCGCGCCGTCGATAACCTCAGGCAAACTCGTGATCGTCGCGCGCATCGTGTTGTCGGCGCGACCGCCGTGATTCGAGACGAACACGCCGCTCGCTCCATGCTCCACCGCAAGCTGCGCGTCCTCACGCGCGACGATGCCTTTCACGAACACCTTCATCGTGGTCGTATCGCGGATGCGCTTGATGTAATCCCACGTCGGCGTTCCCGCGTCGACACTCGGCGTTTCGGGAACGAGGCCGGAGAGCATCGGCTTGCGACGATCGTCGGCGACAATGCCGCCGCCACGTACGCCGGGCAGCGGCGGCCCACCAGCGTGACACGACGCGCAGTTTCGCGTATCGCGGCGTGATTCCCGGATCATCGTCTCACGATTGCTGCCGCCAATGAGATCGACGGTGAACACGACCGCCGGACACCCCGCGCGTTCGGCGCGCTTCAGCATCTGGCGCGTCTGGGCCCAATCCTCACGATGATAGAGCTGGAACCAGACCGGCGCTCCGCGCGCCGCAGTGACGTCTTCGATCGACGACGTCGCGACGGTCGAGAGGATTTGCAAATGGCCGCGCGCCTTCGCGGCGCGGGCAACGGCGATTTCTCCTTCAGGATGAAAGGCCTTCTGGCTGCCGAGTGGATTGATGATGATCGGCGTTTCCCACTTGGTATCGAGCAGCTGGACCGACTGGTCGATCTTTCTGACGTCCACGAGTCGGCGCGGGCGTAGATCCCAGCGCGTGAAGCCATCGCGATTGGCGCGAATCGTTCCGTCGTCGTCGGTGCCGGTGTTGAGATAGCCCCAGTGCGCGACGGGGATTTTCTTGTGTGCGACGGGCTCGAAATCGAACACGTTGAGCGCTTCACTCGCCGCCGTGATCAGCTCGGGCTCCTGCGTGGCCTGCTGCACCGCGCCGAGAGCGCGAGACTGTTCGCGGCGCGACCCGTGAAGCATGCGCTCGAGCGACGCGAGTTCCACTCCGGCAACTGCCATAAGTGGACTGCCGGCGAGAAAGCGGACGAACGAGCGTCGGGTCGGATCATCCATCGGGCGGCGCGGCGGCATCGGCCGGGTCGAGACGCGACAATACTAGGCGCAGGCAACCTCAGCCGCTAGACAAACGAGCCCCGCGCGAAATCGCGCGGGGCTCGTTCTTGTTCGTGGCGTGCAGCGTCAATCCGCTTTACGCCTTCCTGCTACGGCTTGATGACTGCGTCCTTGCGATAGTAGTCGCCGAGGAGGTGCTCGGAGAAGTACTCGAACATGAGATGGTTCGTGTACGGCGTCATGTCGCCGTACGCGTGCGGCTTGCCTGGAAGGATCATCAAATCGAACCGCTTGTTCGCCTTGATGAGCGCGTTCACGAGACGAATCGTGTTCGCCGGATGGACGTTGTTGTCCATGTCGCCCGTCTCGAGCAACAGGTTGCCCTTCAGGTTCGGCGCGAGATCGACCGTCGTCGGGATGCGAATCTGGAACGCGTCAGTTGTGTCATCAGCAGCGATCGAACCGTCGAGCAGACGGCTCGCTGCCGTGCCGGCATTCCCGTTTCCGTTGCCGTCGGTGTTGGCTCCGGCCGGTCGGCCGGCGAGGCGCACACCGTTCCGATCACCAGTCTTGGCCACGACCTTGAGGCCGTGATACTGCTCGCTCCAGTTCTGGTTGTAGATGTTGTTGTCGTGGTTGCCCGATTCGCTCACGCCGACCTTGAAGAACTCGTTGTATGGCGGAAGCATCATGGCCGCAGCGGTGAGGAACCCGCCGCCCGAGTGACCATAGATGCCGACGCGATCGAGGTCGATCCACTTGTAACGCGCCGCGAGCTGCTCGATACCAGTTTTCTTATCAGCGAGCGCGTAGTCGCGGAGGTTGTAGTAGCTGAAGCCCTGATATTCCTGCGAGCGCTGTGGGCTTCCGCCGCGATTACCAATCTGAATGACGATGAAGCCGAGCTGCGCGAGCTGCTGCGGCACCGGCGTCGCCGCGAACGGGAACGTGACCGATTCGGTCTGCGGTCCCGGATAGACGTTCGCGATGATCGGATACTTCTTCGTCGAATCGAAATCGAACGGCTTCCAGATGTTGCCATAGATGTCGGTGACACCATCGGCCGCCTTGGTCACGAACCGCTGCGGCATCTTCCACCCGATCTCGACGAGCTTCGAGACGTCCATCGTCTCCAGGTCCATCACGACCTTGCCCGTGGCATCACGGAGCACCGCCTTCGGCACCATGTCGATGCGCGACGCGTTATCGACGATCCACTTCTTGTTCGGCGAGAGAGCCGCGTTGTGAAGCGCCTCGCCCGGATCGAGTAGCGCGAAGCCGGTGCCGTCGAGATTCACCTTGTAGGTGTGCGTGTAGTACGGGTTTTCCCCCGGCTCACGGCCAACACCAGCGATATAGAGAATTCCCTTGATCGAATCCAGCTCGACGATACGCTCGGCGCGCCACGCGCCCGACGTAAGCGGACGCTTGAGCTTGCCCGCGTTGTCGTAGAGGTAGTACTGACCCCAGCCGCTGCGCTCCGACCACCAGATCATGTCGCCGCCAGCCTTCACGTAGCGGATGTTCTGACGCTCGCTCGAGTTGTTCTCGATGTCTTCCTTGAACAGTTGCGTCGTCGCCATCGTCGGCACGTCGATTTCGATGAGCTCGAAGTGACGCTGCGTACGATCGCGGCGAATCATGCGCAACTTGTTCGAACCCGTGCCGTTCCAATGCAGGTCGAAGAGTTGCTGGTCCTTCCACTTCTTGATGTTCACCGGCGTGAGCTTCGTGTCGCCCGCCTTGAAGATGAAGAGTTCTTCCTGTGCGACATTCTCATCACCCGGCATTGCGTAGCTGTACGTCATCAACGTCGGACGTGGATTGGCGGTGTTGTTCACGAGGAACAATTCACCAACCTTGCGCTGATCTCGACGCGAGACGACGAACGACTTGGAATCCGGCGACCACGTGACGTTGGCGCGAACGCGCGGATCGCGATTGACCGCGCCGCCGCCCTGACCGCCGCCACCGCCGCCGTTCTCGTCGTCCTGCTGCTGTTGCTGCTGCTGATTCAACTCGTTCTGCTGACGTTCCTGCAGCGTATCACGGGCGCCGAAGCTGTAGTACTTCGCGCCATCGCGCGTGAGCTGAACGGTGTCCTTTGTCGCGACTTTCACGACGTACAGATTGTGTTCGCGAGCAAACGCGAACATGCTGCTGTCCGGCGAGTAGTTGCGGAAATCACCCCCGCGACCGCCACCGAAACCGCCGCCACCACCGCCGCCGCCCTGACGTCCGCCGCCATTGCCGCCGCAGGTGTTCGCCGTATCGGGCTGCACTGCCGGCGGGGCATCAGCGTTGCCGACTCCGCCGCCACGACCACCTCGGCCGCCGCGTCCGCCCGCACCCGCACCGCCAGCCGGCGTAGCCGGTCCGAGGCGCTTGAGTGTTTCCGTCGCGATGTCCCACTCCCAACGCGAGCTGTCGGCGTTGAAAGTGAAGTTCTTGTGATCCTTCGAGAACGTCAGCGAGTTGAACGGCAGGTTCTGGGGATCGTGAGCGTGATGGCTCAGATCGGAGAGCTGCGCAGTCAGCTTCACCTGATCGAACAAGGGCTTCTTGGATTTCGTCGTTGGGACGACGAGGAAAAAGGTCGAGCCGTTGTGATCCTTCCAGTCGTAGCAGAGCGAATCGCTCTGCCCAAGCCAGCGCGGGTTGACGGCGCTGGTGTAAACGCGCGAGCGCAGTGCGGTCGACGAAAACTTCTCAGCCAGATCCCAATTGGCCTTATTCGCCTTTTCCTGGGCGATGGCTGGTGGAGCGAATAGCGCGAGAACGCCGGCGGCTGCGACGAGCAGGCGTCCGGCGGGTTTCCGGTAGGACATGAGCAACTCTCCCGACGAGTGTAGGGGCTAGGGCTACTGGGAATACGCGAGCGGGTCCCCGCGTGCTGCGAGGACCCGCGGCCGACGGTCACGCCGTCGGTATCTCCTGCGTCCGCGCCATGGCGGCATCGTCGTCTTCTGGCGCAACCTGAACGACAATTGCCGTGATGTTGTCCAGCCCACCGCGGCCATTCGCCTCGGCGATGAGCGAATGGACTTTGCGGTCTGGCTCGGCGCGCGACATGAGCAGCATTTGCAGGCGGCGATCGTCGACCATTCCGGTTAAACCATCGCTAGCGACCAGGAACAGATCGCCGAGCTTGACCTCGCCTTGATAGACGTCCGGCTGGACCTCGGGGCTGGCCCCGACGCAGCGCGTGATGACGTTGCTGTACGGATGGTATCGCGCCTGTTCCGGCGTCAAGAATCCGGCGTCGACCTGCTCCTGGACGTAGGAATGGTCTTTCGTGAGCTGTTGCAGCGCACCGTCGCGGAGTAGGTAGACGCGAGAATCGCCAACCTGGCCGATCATGTATCGCGTCCCCGAGACGATCAGAACAGAGGCTGTGGTGCCCATGCCCTGTTTGTCGACTTCCGTGATCGTACGATCGTGGATGTTGCGGTTGGCCATCTTGAGCGCGTCGCTCACACGATCAGCGACGCCGCGATCATCGAGGTTTCGGAGAGGACCGAGCTCGCGCTCGATCGTCTGCACGGCCATCTCGCTCGCGACCTCGCCGGCGGCATGGCCGCCCATGCCGTCCGCGACGACGAATAACCCGTGGTCGCCGTTCGCGTTGACGGCATAGTTGTCTTCGTTCCCAGACCTGATCATGCCGACGTCGGTCCGGGCAGCGTGAAGCAGACGCACCATTAGCGATTCAGCAAGGAGAAGGCGACCGCCGCCCCGACGGCGAGCACGAGGACGACCCACACCCACACAGGAACACCGGGGCGCGAAGATGGTCTCGCGGACGCATTGGCGGCAACTGGAGCTGGAGCACGAGCAGCGGGCGCCGCGGCTGGCGGTTGCGGACGACCCACCGCGATAGCGCGTGTGTCGGCCAGCGAACCCACCGCGGCGTCCTTGGAGCGGAATACCATTTTGACACCACCGAAGCGTACATCAGGGGCGCCATCTAGTCGACGCTCAGCGTTCAATCGCTGACCGCCGACGTACGTTCCATTCGTCGATCCCAAATCCACGACGTACCAACCGTCGTCGCGCCGCTGCAACTTGGCGTGCGTCTCTGAAACGCTGTCGTCCACCAGGACGATTTCGTTGTGAGCGCCACGTCCAACGTGGGCCAGCGGTACATGAATGCTGAATTCCTGTCCCTTGGTCGGACCGGCGTTCGTGATCTCGAGCGTCGCGAGAACTGGAGCGGCGACAGGCGGAGTCACGAGCGGTGCCGACTGAGCCGCCGGGAGAGAATCCCGGATGGCCGCGAACGACATGGTGTTGGCGAGAGCCGCAACGCGAGCTGGCGCGGCCGTCGGCGGGGGAACGAACGGCGTCGGTACAACGGGCGTGGGCGACGGGGTGGCCACCGGTGGCGCTGCTTGGACGTCGGCGTAGAAGCGAAACTCCTCGCTTCCCACGCGAATGACATCGGAGCGCGACAGAATCTGCGGGCGCTCGAGTCGAGCGCCATTCACGAACACACCGTTCGCGCTGAAGTCCCGCAGCTCATACCCGTCTTCGACCGGCGACACCTCGGCGTGACGGCGGGACACTTCATTCTGAGCCACCACGACATCGGCGCTCGCGTCGCGCCCGATGACGATTCCCTCGCCGGGGACCGAGTACTCCTTGCCGTCGACGAGTGATACCAACCGACCGCCCGTGGCAGCCGTCGCGCGCGCCGGGCCTGCCCGTTTCGCCGCAAGAATGGCGGCGATGTCGGCCGCTGAGACGAACGCCGTGTCGCCAGACTTGGTGTCGTCGGCGAACAGGAGCTCCTTCCCCGCGATCTCGACCTTGTCGCCATGAATCAGCGGGGTGGGATCGACGAGCGGAATTCCGTTCACGCGAACCGAAGATGCATCGAGCGTCCGGCGAATGACCACCTGCGCGTTGTCTCCAAGTTCGACGATCGCTTGAACACCGAGACCGGAATTTCCGTCGACACGCACGTCCACGTCGTCGCCCGCGCCAAGTCGATTCTGGCCGGGCCGAAGTGAGAACTGTTTGTTGTCGACTGTGATGACCGGCATGACTATATGCTAGCGCGACGGTCCGAGGTCAGGGACCGGGGCGCGAGCAAGGCTCGCGACGCCGGCGTCGGGGAACGGGAGCTACCGAGGCAGAAACTACCCCATCGCCCCCAGGGCTGGCAAGCGTCATGCGCCCGCTTGTAACGCATCGTTCACCGCGCCCGCTTGCAGCCGATAGAGACGATCATACAAACCTCGCTTCGCCATGAGCTCCCGATGATTGCCACGCTCGCGCACCTGGCCATGGTGCAGAACCAGAATCTCGTCTGAATCGACGATTGTACTCAATCGGTGCGCAACGGCGATCGTCGTCCGCCCCTGCATGAGTATCGTCAGAGCCCTCCGGATCTCCGCCTCGATTTCGCTATCCACCGCGCTGGTCGCCTCGTCCAGCACTAGGAGCGCCGGATCCGCCGCAATCGCCCGTGCAAAGGACAGGAGTTGCCGCTCACCCACGCTGATCGACGCACCGCGCTCGCCAAGTATTTGCGAATAACCGTGCGGCAGGCGACGAATGATCCGATCGGCCCCCACTCGCGACGCCGCGACCGCCACTTCCTCTTCAGAAATAGGATTCGACAATCTGATGTTCGTAAGAACGTCGCCGGCAAAGAGGAAAATGTCCTGCTGTACATATCCGATCAGCGACCGCAGCTCCGACAGCGGAAGCTCGCGCACATCGATCCCGTTCACGAGAATCCGCCCGCGCTGCGGGTCGTAGAAGCGCAGCAGCAGATTGATGATCGTGGTCTTCCCCGCCCCGGTGTGGCCAACGAGGGCAAGGGTCTTTCCTGGCTCGACTTTAAACCCGACACCCTTCAACACCCACTCGGGCGACGTGGACGGGCTTCCTTCGCGGGCGACATGGCCGAGATCGTATGCGAACCACACGTCCTGAAATTCGATCGTCACCCCGGCACCACTACCGCGCTTCGGCAGGGATTCCACCACATCGACCGCAGGCGCGCTGGTGGCGCTCCCGCCAACGTCCGCAACCGGCGTATCGAGCAACCGAAACACACGCTCGCTCGACGCCATCGCTTGCTGCAACGTGTTGAACTTGTCCGAAAGGTCCTGCAGCGGCTGAAAGAAGCGTCGGACGAGTTGCAAGAACGCCGCGACGGTACCGACGGTCAGCGACCCCACCTCCACGCGTCGCGCACCGGCCACGATCAGACTCGCCAGCGCGATCGACGTCAGCACTTCGATCGCGGGAAAGTAGAGCGCGTAGTACGTGATCGACTTGAGGTTCGCATCGAGATGGCCGCGATTCAACTCATCGAAGCGCCGCGCCTCATCGGCCTCCCGCCCGAATAGCTGAACGACGCGCATGCCCGTGATTCGCTCCTGGAGATACGCATTGATACGCGCGATGCGAGACCGAATGTCGCGATACGAATCGCGGACTTTGAGCTGAAACAGCCGCGACGCGAGCCAGACGAACGGAATCACGCCAAACGCCGCCAGCGCGAGACGCCAATCGGTCGCCAGCATCAACGAGCTGATTGCCAGAAGTGTGAACAGGTCGCCCAATCCGGCAACCACGCCAGCAGTGAACAGTTCGTTGAGTGCTTCGACGTCGGACGTGACGCGCGTAACGAGCCGGCCGACTGGATTTCGATCGAAGAACGCAACCGGCAATCGCTGCACGTGGCCAAAAATGTCGCGGCGGAGATCGCGCATCACGCGCTGCCCGAGAAGGCTCGTGAAGATCGTCTCGCCATACTGACAGGCAAATGCAACGACCAACGAGCCGGCGAGCAGCAGGGCCGATCGCCACACGAGCTCATAGTCGCGCGTTGGTAGCGCCACGTCGATGACGCGCTGCGTCATCAACGGTCCCACGAGCTGCAGCAGGCCGTCGAGCATCAGACAGCCGAGTGCCGAGGCAACGAGCTGTTTGTAGGGGCGAATGTATCTCGAGAGGCGGCGCATGAGACGCGCGTCGTACGCCTTACCGAGAACGTCCTCGTCGGCAGGGGCGGCGATGGCAGGAGCGCTCATGACTGAAAACTATCCGTTTTCGTCAGGAGCGATCGCTGGCGTGCGCGTCGAGCTCGCCGTCGCGCGCGAATCTATCGTAGCGAAGTCGGCATGCTATGCCGCGCTTGGTACACCGGTTGCGTTACCTCCGCGCGTCGTCTTCTGATCCCTCTGAGGAGGCAAGGCTATGGGTATCATCGCGTGGATCGTGCTCGGCTTGATTGCTGGTGCGATCGCTAAAGCGCTCATGCCGGGACCCGACCCGGGTGGAATTGTCGTCACCATTTTGATTGGAATCGTTGGCGCGTTCCTCGGTGGTTTTCTCGGGAGCATGATCACGGGATCCGGCCTCAACGGCTTCTCTCTATGGAGCATCGTGCTGGCGATCGTGGGTGCGCTTCTCCTGCTGTGGATTTATCGAGCGACCACCCGGTCGCGTACCAAGACGAATCTGTAGGTCTGGAAGCGAGGCAGGATGCACGCAGCGAGTGGCGGCCGACGTCGGCCGTCATTTGCTGCGTGCGCTGTTTTCGATGATACTAGTTTCTACTGGACGGTCGACCCTGCAACCCTAAACTCTGAGCGTCCGTGCACCTCTGGCTCTTCTGGGTCCTCCTCGGTCTGATCGCGGGCTCACTCGCGAAATTCCTCGTACCGGGTCGCGATCCTTCCGGGTGCATCTTCACGATTCTCCTCGGCGCCGTCGGCGCCATCCTCGGCGGCCTGATCGGCACGCAGCTCGGATGGGGAAAGATCGATCAGGGCACGCTCGATCTTCGGTCGATCGGCATCGCCACCTTCGGCGCGATCATCCTGCTGCTGATCGGACGCCTCGCGCGTCGAAAGAAGTAGCCGACTGCGCAGAGCGGCGCACAGCTAGCTTCGCCGTTTCTTCGGGCTACATTTCGCGTCATGAAGGCCTCGATCATCGTCCGCGGCGCGCGGCAGCATAACCTCAAGGGATTCGACCTCGCGATTCCGCGACGAGCCTTCACCGTCATCACGGGGCCGTCCGGTTCGGGCAAATCGTCGCTGGCGTTCGATACCATCTACGCGGAAGGCCAACGGAGGTACGTCGAGTCGCTGTCGGCGTATGCGCGGCAGTTCCTCGAGCGCATGGAAAAGCCCGACGTCGATTCGATCGAGGGGCTGTCGCCAGCAGTCGCCATCGAGCAGAAGAACCCGACCAAGACGTCGCGATCGACCGTCGGCACCGCGACCGAGATCTACGACTACCTCCGCCTGCTCTGGGCGCGCGTAGGCCGAACGTTCTGCCCGCTTTGTGGTCGCGAGATGCGCCCGGATACGGTGCAATCGGTGACCGACGCCGTGCTCGCCGTTCCGACCGGAACTCGCTTCTACGTCACCTTCCCCATGCGGCTCTCGGACGAGGTGACGCATGAGGTCGTGGTCGAGAATCTGCGAGCACAGGGGTTCGTACGCATCGTCGTCGACGGCAGGATCATGCATCTCGACGACCTCCTCACCGAACCAATCGACGTCACGTTCGCCAAGCAGCTGCTCGTCGTCGTCGACCGGCTTGCGGTGTCCGACGAGGCGCGCGGTCGCCTTCCCGAGGCCGTGGGCACTGCGTTCCGTGAAGGCGATGGCGACTGCATCATCGTGTTCACTGAGCCGATCAAGACGCCGCTCACGCCGAACGCGTCGACGACCCTGCGTTTCACCGAGCGGTACGAGTGCGCTAACGACGGCACTCGCGCTCCGTCGCCCACGCCGCAACTTTTTTCGTTCAACAGCCCGCGCGGTGCGTGCAGTCGGTGTAACGGCTTTGGCGCCACCCTCGAGTATGACGAAGCGCTCATCGTTCCGTACCCCACGCGCACGCTCCGCGAGGGTGCGATCGATCCGTGGACGAAACCGCGGTACGACAACAAGCGTCGCGCGCTTGCGGAATACGCCAAGCGTGAAGGCATCTCAATGGACACGCCGTGGCAAAAGCTGCCAGCTACCGCGCGCCAAAAGCTGTTGACCGCCAAGGCCAAGGGGTACAAGGGCATTCTCCCCTTCCTCGTCGATCTCGAGGACAAGAAGTACAAGCAGTACATCCGCGTCTTCCTGCGACAGTATCAGACCGCACAGGAATGCGCGGACTGTCACGGAACGAAGTTGCAGCCCGAGGCGCTTCAAGTTCGCGTCGCAGGCCGCAACATCGCCGAGGTGTGCGAGCTGCCGGTGGATCGCTTACTCGCGTGGCTGCAGTCGATCGAGCTCTCGGATTTCGAGCGACAGGTTGCGTCGCACATTCTCAAGGAAGCGCGTGACCGTGTGCTGTTCCTGTGCGATGTCGGCTTGAACTACCTGACGATGAATCGCGCGACGCGAACACTTTCGGGTGGTGAGGCGCAGCGCATTGGACTCGCCAACTCTCTCGGATCACAACTCGTCGACACGCTGTACGTTCTCGACGAGCCGTCGATCGGCCTGCACTCGCGCGACATGGATCGTTTGCTGCGCCTGCTGCACCGCCTCCGCGACACTGGAAACACGGTGCTCGTGGTGGAGCATGACCCCGACGCCATTCGCGCCGCGGACTACATGGTGGAGCTCGGGCCAGCGAGCGGTGAAAAGGGCGGACAACTCGTCTTCGCGGGTCCGATCAGCCGGATCTCCGAGAGCCCGCTCACCGGCGCGTACCTCACCGGCGCGAAGTCCATTCCGATTCCTGCGGAGCGACGCCGGCTCGGACCGCGATGGATCACACTCACCGGCGCCAACGAGCACAACCTCAAGAACGTCGACATCAAGATTCCGCTCGGCGCAGTCACGGTCGTGACAGGTGTTTCTGGATCTGGAAAGAGCACTCTCATACACGACGTTCTGTTGCGCGCCATCGAGACTCGTCTCCATGGCGAGCACAGCGCCAAGCAACACCTCGGCGAGAAGGTCGGCGGGTTTGCGAGCCTCACGGGCGTCGAAGCGATCGACGACGTCGTCGGCATCGACCAGAGCCCGATCGGCAAGTCGCCGAGATCGAACCCGGTGACGTACGTGAAGGCGTTCGATGAGATTCGTCGCATCTTTGCCGATGCACCGCTCTCGCGCGAGCGTCGATATACGGCGGGCACGTTCAGCTTCAACGTCGCTGGTGGTCGCTGCGAAACGTGCGAAGGGGCCGGCTATCTCGAAGTCGAGATGGTGTTCATGGCCGACGTGTTCGTGCCCTGCGACGACTGCGCCGGAAAACGATTCAAACCCGCCGTACTCGACGTGCGCGTGAACAACAAGAACATCTACGACGTGCTCGAGCTCACGATCGACGAAGCCATTCGATTCTTCCCGCGCGAGGAAAAGCTCGGCCAGGCGCTGTGGCAGCTGCAGCAGGTTGGGTTGGGCTATCTACGACTCGGCCAACCGGCCACGACGCTGTCTGGTGGTGAAGCTCAGCGGCTCAAGGTGGCGCGCGAGTTGGTGTTCACGAACAAGAAGAGCGGAAAGAAGCTCTATGTGATGGATGAGCCCACGACGGGTCTGCATCTGGACGACATCCGCAAGCTGGCGCAGGTATTCGATCGCCTCGTGGACGCAGGACATACGCTCGTCCTGATCGAGCACAACATGGACGTCATCAAGCTCGCCGACTGGGTCATCGATCTCGGACCGGAAGCAGGCGATCGAGGCGGTGAGGTTGTTGCCGCCGGCCGCCCTGAGGAGGTCGCACGCGTTCCCGGCTCGTTCACAGGACAATGGCTACGGAGCGTGCTTCCGGGATTCCCGGAGTACGAGGCGCTGCGGCCAAAGCGAGCGCCGGCGGATGCTCGCGTCCCGCAAGCGGTTTAAGTCGATGCCACATCTGCGCTTGGGCGTAATTTTCGTGACGTTGACTTCGGGAGGAGGATCGCTACTTTTCTCGGTCTGATCCCCGATAGCTCAGTTGGTAGAGCGCTCGACTGTTAATCGAGTGGTCGTAGGTTCGAGTCCTACTCGGGGAGCTCGAAAAAGGCCGTCCACGTGGCGGCCTTTTTCACGTCCTCCACACCCGATCGTCATACAGAGCGACGATCGTCGAGCAGCGCGACGCCACCCGTTCATCCCGGTTTGGCACACGCACTGCCACGTACGGTGTCATGAACCGGCTACTTCGGGTTCGACCTTCGCATTGCGAGAACGACATGTCCCTGCGTTTTGCCCAGCTCGTAGCGGTATTTCTCGCGACGTCCGTCGTCGCATGCAGCGCACGTCCCGACGCAAAGGCGTCCGGCGGCAATGGTGCCACCACGCATGCATCGAACGGCGAGGTTGGTAAGGCCAGCGGAGCTCTCGATCCTCGGACCGCAGCAGGCGGCCCGGTGATGTTCCCCACGTCGGACACGGCGACCCCGCGACTGATCGACGGGCGGAGCAAACAGGACAACAACTCGTTCCAGTCTGCCGTGCGCGCGGGAAAAAAGGCGATGGCGACCTGGCCAAAGGGGCCCGAGGCGCTCGAAGGAGCGATTCTCCCGAAAACGCGGATCGTGGCGTACTACGGCAATCCGCACTCGAAGAAGATGGGCGTGCTCGGCGAGTATCCGGAGAGCGAAATGCTCTCGAAGCTCGACAAGACGGTCGAGTTGTGGCGCACGGCCGATCCGTCTACGCCAGTGACGCCGGCCATTCACCTCGTCGCCGTCGTTGCGCAGGGCGCAGCCGGCCCCGACGGCGGCTGGCGCCGTCGCGAAAGCGCGAAGACCATCGAACAGGCCTACGGCTGGGCCAAGAGCCGGAAGGGACTTTTCTTCGTGGACATCCAGGCTGGCCACAGCACGCTGCAGGCTGAGCTCCCGCTGCTACTCAAATATCTCGAGCGGCCCGATGTGCACCTCGGCATCGATCCCGAGTTCTATATGCACTACAAGCGCGAGGGTCTGCGTCCGAGCAGCAAGGTCGGGCAGATGATGGCTAGCGACGTGAACTATGTCATCCACACCCTCGACAGCCTCGTTGCGGCGAACAAACTTCCACCGAAGATTCTGGTCGTGCATCGCTTTCGGCAGGACATGGTGCCCGATCCGCAGAACATCAAGCCGACGCCGCGGGTGCAGGTCGTGATGGACATGGACGGCTGGGGCCCGCCGTGGCTCAAGTTCGACTCGTATCGCGATTACGAAGTGGCCGCACCGGTGCAGTTCACGGGTTTCAAGATCTTTTATCACAATGACGTCCGGAAGAACGACGCCCTCCTGACGCCTGGCGAAGTCCTGGCACTCAGGCCACGTCCCCTCTATATCCAGTATCAGTAATTGCTAAAGCGCGCGGGACTCATCGCACTGCTCCTCGTAACGGCCGCTCCATTTGGAGCGGCCTTTGCGCAATCGCCCCATACGTGGTCGCTGCGCATCGACAACGACGCATTCGATTTCTGGATGCCGCCGTGGAATCGCCCCGACGAGGAATACACGAGCGGCGTTCACATCACCTACGACGGCGGTCGCGTACCATGGTGGTCGCGAGTGTTCTTCGGATCGGGGCAAGCCTGTGTGCAGCGCGCAACCGAGTGCAAAACCGCACGCGCCGAGTTGGGCCAGGACATCTATACGCCGGCCACGAGCCGCGACGATCCGCACGCCGCCGCGGGATCACGAGCGAATGGCGGTTGGCTGTACCTGAGCCAGTCGTCGCGAACGCTGAGCGAAGACCGGTCGGATGAATTCACCATCACGCTCGGCGTGACAGGCCCGCCGTCGCTCGCACGGTTCACTCAGCAGGCAGCGCACAACATGGCGCCCGAGTTCAACCGCCCAACGGATTGGACGCGACAAATTGCTTTCGAACCGGGCGGAGTGCTGCGGTACGAACAACGACGGTTGCTCGCGTCGCTCGAATCAGGATCGCTTGGGTTGGACATCATTCCCTCGGCGTCGGTCTCCGCCGGCAACGTTCTGACCGCCGCCGAGATTGGCTTTCAGACCCGAGTGGGCTGGAATATCCAACATCCGTGGCTTCCGCATTCTGGAGCCCTAGAGATCGCACTCGTGACTGGCGCCTCGGCGCGGGGCGTGGCGCGAGACATCTTCCTCGACGGCAACACGCTCAACACGAGCATGCGCGTTGGACATGAGCCTTTCGTCGGATCGGGAGAGGCCGCGATCGAACTGCGCTACCACGCGCTCAATCTGAGCTACCGCGCGGTATCGTCCAGCCGCGCATATGCCGACGGACCAAAGTGGCATCCGTGGGCATCGATCGTTGGCGGCGTCACTTTCGATCGCTGATGACGATCCGAATCAAGTGATCGAGCTTCGGATATTCGCGGTCGACGTAGACGTTGCCACCTGAGAGGAGCGGACCCTGCTTTCCTGCTCGCACGCCGCCGCCTGAGTTCTCCCCGTAGCCGGAATACAATTCGTCGACGACGTCCATTCCGCGCACCACGCGTCCGATGGGTGAAAAGCCCTGCGCGTCGAGGCGACTGTTGTCCACCAAGCTGACGTACACCTGAGTGGTTCGCGTATTGGGTCCGGTCATCGCGAACGCGACGGTGCCGCGAACGTTGCTCTGCTTCACGGAATCATCCGGGAACGTTCGTCCCGACCACGTGGCATTGATCGCTGAGTCCTTCGCGAGGCCAAACTGCGCGATGAACTTCGGCACGACGCGCGAGAAGCGCGTGTCATTGTAGTATCCGGCGCGCGCGAGGTTGAAGAAGCGATCGGCGCCAAGCGGCGACCACGCGCGCACGACCTCGATGACGAAGGGTCCTTTGGTCGTTTCGACATGCGCCTCGTACACGTCCGGCGCTCGGTCTCGCCAGAGCGTGGCGGACGGATCGAGAAGCGCGCTCCCTCGGTGGGAGCACGCGGCCAGGCCAACAACGAGTAAACACCCAATCAGTCGCGAGAGAGTCGGCAGCATTTTGGACCACGAAGGTCACGAAGGTCACGAAGGTCACGAAGAAATACCTCAGCGAAGTTACGCGCGATTTACCGTGTCTGCAGGCTTCGTGTCCTTCGTGACCTACGTGGTCAATTCCTCAACAACTGGCCGCGAAAGCGGGTCGAGTGGCTGGACGATCCGCCCCAGGCGAACGATGTTTGCGCATGCGACTCTCTCCTTCTCTGCTCGGCGGCGGACTCGCGGCGTTGCTCGGCGTCGCGAACGCCCACGCGCAAACCAAAGCCCTGCGTTTCGGCTCGGTCGTCGACGGAACCGGGCGAGTGATCCCGAATGGCGTCGTGATCGTGGACGGCGACAAGATCTCACGCATCGCCGGCCGGCGCGACGCACTCCCCGCCGGCGCAACGGTCGTGGATCTCACGAAGTACACCGCGATTCCCGGCATGATCGATGTGCATACGCACATGACGTACTACTGGGACCCGGCGTCTGGAACAGATCCGTGGCGACAGCCGGCGCGTGCGCCAGAGCTAACGGTCTCGGCCGCCCGAGCGAATGCGCTGCACACGCTCGAGAGTGGCGTTACCACCGTTCGTGATCTCGGTGCATCGAACTACACCGACATCGCGCTGCGTGATTCGATCAACAAAGCCGGCTGGGTCGGCCCGCGGATGTTCGTTGCAGGATCGGGATTGCAGCGCGCGCGTCCCCCCTTCCGCGCCGGCGTCGATACGACGCACACGCTACGCGGGCGCGTTTACAACATCTCACAGGTTTCTGAGGCGGTGAAGCAGCAGGTCGATGCAGGCGCCGACTACATCAAGATGTACGGCTCCACGGGCAGCGGCGCGGACGTCACGGGCAATGAGACGTTCACCTTCGACGAAATGAAAGCCGCCGTCGACGCCGCGAAACAATTCGGTAAGCGCATCGCCATTCACTCGTACGGCCCCGATGGTGGACGCGACGCGGTGCGTGCAGGCGCGACGACGCTCGAACACGCGATCGATCTCGACGACGCGACGTTCGCCGAAATGAAACGGCGCGGAACGTTCTACGTGCCAACAATCGACCACAATCGATACTACTCTGAGTACAAGACTGATTTCCGCTATACCGATCAACAGGCCGCTGCGCTCGACTCCTTTCGCCTCAGGAATTTCGAAACGGCGCGACGGGCATTCAAAGCCGGCGTGAAGATGGGAATGGGTTCGGACGCGGTCTTTCACATGTTCGGCCAGAACACGCGTGAGCTGGGCTGGATGGTGAAGCTCGGAATGACACCGGCCCAGGCCCTCGCGGTCGGAACGACGAACGGCGCGGAAATCCTCGGCATGGAATCAAGCCTCGGCAAACTCGCACCGGGATACTTCGCCGACATCGTCGCGGTATCCGGAGATCCGCTATCGGACATCAACGTCGTCCTGAACAACGTGAAGTGGGTGATGAAGGGCGGCACCGTCGTCGTCGATCGAACCAGGTAGGGCGCTCCCCCTCACGCCTCACGCCTCACGCCCCTCGCGTCCCCTATATTTCCGGCCGAACTCGTCACTTCTCCCGCAACTCAATCGTGCCCGATTCATCGACCTCGAGCGACGCCCCGCTAGTAGCGGTCATCATGGGCAGTAGCTCGGATCTGAAGTTTCTTCAACCGGCGATCGATCTCCTCGCCGAGCTCGACGTGCCGCATGAAGCGCGCGTCGTATCTGCGCACCGAACGCCCGACTGGATGTTCGAGTACGCGTCTCAAGCAGAACCGCGCGGCATCGAAGTGATCATCGCCGCCGCCGGCGGTGCGGCACACCTCCCAGGCATGGTGGCGGCCAAGACGGTGCTGCCAGTGCTCGGCGTTCCGGTGCCGGCCACGATGCTCAACGGGCTCGATTCGCTGCTGTCGATTGTACAAATGCCCAAAGGTGTTCCGGTCGGAACCCTCGCGATCGGCGAACCTGGTGCGATCAACGCCGCGCTCCTCGCAACGGCGATCGTGTCGGGCTCTCGTCCGGCGATTCGCGAGCGACTCCGCGCATGGCGGCGCAAGCGTACCGACGACGTCCTCGCCAACACCACGATCACCCCGCTGCGCTGATGGCGATCATTCCTCCCGGTTCGACAATCGGGATTCTGGGCGGTGGACAACTCGGGCGAATGACGGCGATGGCCGCACGAACGCTCGGTTATAACGTGCACGTGCTGGATCCCGATGCGAATTGCGCAGCCGCGCCCGTAGCGGACCGCGTCGTTGCCGGACGCTTCGATGACGCCGACGCCGCCGCCGATCTCGCCAAGCACTGCGACGTCGTGACGCTCGAGATCGAGCACATCGGCGCCGAGGCACTCGCTGCCGCCGAGCGTCACGCGCCAATTCGTCCGAGTCCGCGCATTCTCGAAATCGTTCAGGACCGCTCGGTACAGAAACGCTGGCTCTCGTCGAGCGGCTTCCCAATCGGCGCATATCGCGACGTCACGAGCGACGTCGATCTCGCCAATGCGGCGCGCGAGCTCGGTTCGTTGTTCGTCAAAGCGAGTCGTGGCGGCTACGACGGTCGAAGCCAGGCCCGCGTCGCCAATGAAAGCGAAGTCGTCGCCGCATGGAACGCACTCGGCGGACGAAACTCGGTTGCCGAGCAAGCGCTCGACCTCGAGGCCGAACTGTCAGTGATGGTTGCGCGACGTCCGAGTGGCGAGGTGCGCGTATATCCTGCCGCCCTCAATCACCACGAACGACAGATTCTCGCATGGTCGGTCATCCCGGCACCGCTCCCGCGTGACGTCACCACGCGCGCAGAAGAGATCGCTCGCGGTATAGCTGAGCAATTTCAACTCGAAGGAATTCTCGCAGTTGAGATGTTTTTGCTTCGTGACGGTTCTCTGCTCGTGAACGAACTCGCGCCGCGGCCGCACAATTCGTATCACGAAACCGAAGTAGCGTGCTCGACGAGTCAGTTCGAACAACTCGTGCGCGCCGTCTGCGATTTGCCGTTGGGCGATCCAAGCGTACTCAGGCCTGGAGCAATCGTGAATCTCTTCGGCGAGCTCTGGGAGAACGGGCCACCAAAGTTCGAAGCAGCACTCGCGCAACCGGGGGTTCGCGTTCATCTATACGGGAAGCGTGGTGCGCGCGCGGGACGGAAGATGGGTCACCTTTCGGCGACCGGCTCCACGCCCGACGACGCGCTCGCGCGTGTTCGTGCGGCGGCTGCGGCGCTTGGCGTCTCGGCGTGACCGCTTCGCAACCCGTTCATTACGAGGTATGTCATGCGTCGTCGTTGGCTGCGCGTCGTCATCTGGTCCTCGATGATTGCTTGCGCACCCCCGCCTACGCCGACTCGCACCACGCCGCCGCCAACTACACCACCCCCCGCAGCGCCGACGGCAAAGCCTATCCCGCCAATCAGTGCGACCGCGACCATACGTGACATCGCCGGAATGAAGGTGGGTACGGCGACATTCGACGATACTCATTCTGGAGTGCTCGTCTCCGCTACGGTGACGGGGCTCGGCCTCGGCGCTCACGGCATTCACATACACGAGAACGGCAAGTGTGAGGCGCCGTTTGCCAGCGCCGGCAACCACTTCAACTCGGGCATGAAGCGTCACGGGTTCAAGAGCATGGACGGCCACCACGCGGGCGACCTACCAAACATCGAGCTGCCGGCGGCCGGTACACTGCACTTTGAGTTTCTGATGGCGGGAGTCACGCTTCGCGGGTCGAAAGGAATTCTCGGACCGACCGGCGCATCGATCGTGATACACACGGCACGCGATGACTACATCACCGAGCCCGCGGGCAACTCTGGTTCGCGTCTCGCCTGTGGTGTGATCGTCCCCCGCTGATCGATGCACATCGCCGACTTTGCGCTCGAACGGTATTTCGCCAAGTGGGAGTTCGCCGTTCGCCACATTCTCTGCGCATCCGACGCCGAGCCGCTCGGGATGAACGAATTGCTGGCGTTCGCCGACGACGATGCACGCGAACGCTGGGACTCGCTGCGACTCGGCTACACGGAATCGCTCGGGCTGCCAGCGCTCCGCACCGAAATCGCGCGCCTGTATCCAGGGCTCGACGCGAACGACGTGATCACGTTTGCTGGAGCCGAAGAAGGCGTCTTCCTGTGCATGCACGCGCTGTTGAATGCTGGCGATCACGCCGTGGTCGTGTGGCCAGCTTACCAGTCTCTGCATGAAGTCGCGCGCTCAGCGGGCGCGGAAGTCACGCTCGTGCCGCTAAACCCGCGAGACTGGTCGCTCGACGTCGACGCAGTCGCCGCGGCGATGCGGCCGAACACCAAAGTCATCGTCATCAATTTTCCGCATAGCCCGACCGGCGCGCAGATCGATCCCGCGCAATTCGCCAAGCTCGTCGCAATCGCCGAGCTCCACGGCGCGACGCTGTTCTCGGATGAGGTCTATCGCTTCCTCGAACACAGCGCTCCACGTCTCCCAACTGCAGCGGAAAGCTCCGAGCGAGGCGTGAGCCTTGGAGTGATGTCGAAGGCGTTCGGCATGGCCGGCGTTCGCATCGGCTGGATTGCAACGCGCGACGCCGCTTTACGCGCGCGAATGGCGAGCATGAAGGACTACACGACGATCTGCAGCAGCGCGCCGAGCGAGATTCTGTCGCTCATCGCGCTGCGCGCGTGCGATCGGATCGTCGAGCGAACGAATGCGATCGTTCAAGAAAATCTGGCCGTGCTCGACGACTTCTTTGAGCGGCGTTCTGACCAGTTCGCTTGGGTTCGACCGCGCGCCGGAACGGTCGCCTTTCCGCGGCTAATCGATCGGGACGTCGACACGTTTTCCGCCGCGTTAGTGGAAGCGGAAGGCGTGCTCATCCTTCCGGCCTCGCAGTTCGGATATCCAGGCAATCGCTTCCGTCTCGGCTTTGGCAGACGTGATATGCCCCAAGCGCTCGAGTGCCTCGAACGTTTTAGCCGGCAGCCGTAGAATCACGGCACCAGGTTTGCGCCTCAACCGTGGCGTGAACCCATCGCGACCACCAACAGAAACGCGCTCGACGACGTCACTCCCCGAGCTTGCCGCCGGTATTCTCGGCGGCGCGCTGATCGGCGTCGCTCCGGGCAAGAGCCAAGGACGGTTGATGCGCGCGGCCGGCGTCGCGCTCCTCGGGCTAGCCGCCAGACGCCTCGTCGAAGAAATGATTCGCGACCTTGGAGATCGGCGGCGCCAGGTCGTCATGCGTTCGTCGATCGACGTCGAGCGAAACGTGGCAGACGTGTTCGCATTCCTGAATGACTTCGAGAACTTTCCGCGCGTGATCGGAAATCTTCGTTCGGTCGTCGACTACCAGGACGGTCGAGCGCACTGGGAGGCGTACACGCCGACGGGACACGTCGTGACCTGGGATACCGTCGTCACGAAATACGTTCCGCGCAGCGTCATCGCCTGGGAAAGCACGTCGGGCAGCGAAGTCCGCATGAAGAGTCTCGTGCGCTTCACCGTGCTGTCGCCGACGCGCACACGCGTCGATCTCGAAACGACGTATTGTCCGCCGCACACCGGCGTGCAGGACGCCATTCGAACGTTGTTCGGGCCGGCACAGGAGAAGCGGCTGCAGAATGATCTCCTTCACGCGCGCCACTACCTCGAATCGCTTGCCCCGCGAGCGCCGACCGAAGGTTCACCCGCCTGACTGCGGCTCGGTCGGCGTCGCGATCGGTTGCGCTGGCGATCGATCCGTCGCACGCCGGCCCCACTGCTGGGCATCGCCGATCGGCGTGACCGACTGATCGGTCGTGGTTGTCGTGTGTACTTCAAAAAGTCTGAACGGCGGGCGATCCGGGTAATTCGCCTTCAGCACTGCGTGCGCAACGTTGAATACCGGAATGCCCGTCTGCGTCTTCCCTTCGGGCGCGCCCTTGTGAGCGTGGCCGTGGAACACTGCCGTGACGTCGAAGCGCGACAGCGGATCCTCCAATCGGCTCGAGCCGAGAAAGGGAAAGATCTCCGGCGACTCGCCCTCGACGGTGCCGCGAATCGGCGCATAGTGCATGAGCACGACGCGATGATCTACGGTGAGGCGCGCGAGCGCTGACTCGAGCTTGAGCGCTTCCTGCACGGCCTCGTGCACGAAGTCCTTGATGATCTTTTCTCCCCACGGCCCCAGCGCTCCTCGGCCGAATCCGCCGCAGAAGCCGCGAACACCTGCGAAGCCGATTCCATGAAATTCCCACGTGTCGCCGTCGAGCATGTGTACGCCGACGTCCGTGAGGATTTTTGAAATCTCTGCCTCCTCGCCGGCCTCGAAGTCATGATTGCCGAGCACGCAGACGACCGGAATGCTGATCGGCGTGAGGTCCTTCGCGAGAATGCGCGCTTCGTCGGCGAGACCGTAATCGGTGAGGTCGCCGCAGAGCACCAGCACGTCGGCGGTTTCGGCGATCTGTGCGAAGAGCGGCTGGAAACTGCCTTGCGACGTCTTCGAGTAATGGATGTCGGCGAGCGCGGCGAGCCGGACAACGGTCGGAGTATTGGCCATGGGCATGGCGCCCTGTACCGAACGTTTCGGGCCACGGCTGCGGCTGAGCCGCTAGCCTCGCTCTTGCACTTGTGGGAGCGCTATGGCCTACCAGAGCACGTTCGACAGCCCCGGGCGCGACACCAACGCGTTTTATCGTCGTACCCTCCACGTGCTCAGCGACGCACGAGTCCCGTTCCTTGTCGGCGGCTCGCATGCCCTGCTGAACTACACGGGCATCGTACGCGAGACAAAGGATTTCGATCTGTTCCTGCGACACGCCGATATCGACGCGGCACTCGATGCGTTGCGAGCCGCGGGCTACCACACCGAGGTCACGTTCCCGCACTGGCTCGCAAAGGCCAAGGAGGGCAACGACGTCGTCGACCTCGTCTTCAGTTCAGGCAACGGCGTGTGCCGTGTGGATGACGCCTGGTTCGACTTCGCCATCGAAGCCGACGTGCTGGGTATGCCGGTCAAGATTGCGCCCGTCGAAGAGCTGCTGTGGCAGAAAGCCTTCGTCATGGAGCGCGAGCGCTACGACGGAGCCGACGTCGCGCACATTCTGCGGTCGTGTGCCGAGACACTCGATTGGGACCGCATCATGCGCCGGTTCGACCGCTACTGGCAGCTGTTGCTCTCGTATCTCGTGCTGTTCGGCTTCATCTATCCGTCCGAGCGTCACCGCATTCCAGAGAGTGTCGTCAACGAATTGACGGCGCGCCTGCAAACCGAGATCAGTGGCCCGGAGTGCGACGACCGAGTGTGCCAGGGCACCCTCACCTCGCGCGCGCAGTATCTGCTCGACATCGGCCGCTATGGCTACGAAGACGCTCGGCTGCAGCCACGGGGCAACATGACCCCTGAAGACGCCGTCTACTGGACCTGGGCCATCGAGCACATCGTCTAGGAGCTCGACGGCTCAAACCTTTGCATGGTCGCGTCTGTCTGACCCTTTCGAGAAGTCACTCACCTCCGAATTGGGCCACGTCGCATGACCTCCACTTCCCTCCGCACCAAGCTGCTCGTCGCTAGCGCACTCACCGCCGGCGTTGCGACGTCGGCCTTCGCGCAGACCGAGCGTCGCGCACTCAGCGGCGATCGCATTGCGATCTACAACCTTGCCGGGCACCTGCGCGTTCAGGCGGGAACTGGCTCGCAGGTAACCGTCGACGTAACACGCGCGGGACGAGACGCGGGGCAACTCAAGATCGCATCGGGAGAGTTGCACGGGTTTCAGTCGTTGCGCATCGTGTATCCCGGCGATCGCGTCGTGTACCCCGACATGCGCTCGCGTGGACGCACACAGCTTCGCGTGAACAGCGACGGCACCTTCGATGATCGAGACGGCGGGAATGACTGGTCGGGGCGCGATCGAGTCGAGATTCGCGATTCGGGAAGCGGAATCGAAGCGCACGCAGATCTGGTGGTCAGCGTTCCAAAGGGCCAGCGCCTGGCGATTCATTGGGGCGTCGGCGACGCAACGGTGAGCAACGTCGACGGCGATCTGCGGTTGAGCGTCGCATCAGCAACAGTGACCACTGAGCACACGCGCGGTCGGCTCGATCTCGACACCGGATCAGGCGCCGTGAGCGTGACGGATGCGCAGGGCGACGTCGTGTTGGACAGCGGCTCCGGCGGCGTCACGGTGAACGGTATTCGCGGGGATCACCTCGACATGGATACGGGCTCAGGCCGCATCCGCGTCGACGATGTGGACGTGAAGTCGTTCAAAGCCGACGTTGGCTCCGGCGGACTTTCCATGGGCCGACTCAAGGCGAGTCGTGTGGCCGTGGACGTGGGGAGCGGCGGCCTCAATCTCGAACTGCTCAGCGTCGTGGAGGATCTCGCGATCGACGCCGGCTCAGGCGGTGTGACCGTGCAGTTGCCCGCCGCTCAGGGCGCAGAGATCGACATCGAAACGGGCAGCGGCGGCATCGAGAGCGACTTCGCGGTGCAAACGAGCCACCTGGAACGCAACCACATTCGCGGCACGATCGGCGACGGGCGCGGCCGCATCAAGATCGAGAGCGGTTCGGGGCGCGTCCACCTGATCAAGACGTGATCGATCGAGGGTCAGCCTGTGATTAGAGTTTGATCACAGGCTGCGTCGGATCACGTTGGCGTTAGCTCGCCGCCTGCGCCGGCACGCCGCCGAAGCGCCGCTCGCGCATTTCGAATTCACTCAGCGCGGCCAGGAATTCCTTCTCCGTGAATTCGGGCCACATGCAACGCGTAAAGTAGAATTCGGCGTACGCGCATTCCCAGAGCAGGAAGTCGCTCAACCGCTGTTCGCCACCCGAACGAATGAGCAGATCCACATCGGGCACCACGAGACAGTCGTGGTTCACCTGCGCGAGAAGGTGCGCAAAACGATCGCGGTTGAGCGGCTCACCCTGCGCGAGCGCGGCGGCCTGCATGATCGATTCGCGTGCCGAATAGTCGATCGCTACGCGAAGGTGCAGGTTGCGGCCGTGCGCGGTGAGCGATTCTGCTTCCTGAATGGCCCGAACGAGCGTTGGGTGAAGACGATCACGTCGGCCAACGATGCTGAGACGTACGCCGTTCGCGAGGCACCGCTTCGACTCGATGGCGAGCGCGCGGCGGAACAGTCGCATCAGCGCGCCAACCTCGGGGGTCGGCCGGCTCCAGTTGTCCGACGAAAAGGCGTAGAGCGTGACCGTGCCGACGCCCGGCGAACGTGCCGCCGCTTCTACGATCTGGCGAGCAGTTCGAACACCGGCGCGATGGCCGGCGGTTCGCGGCAACCCACGGGCGGCGGCCCATCGGCCGTTACCGTCCATGATGATGCCAACGTGAATGCCGTTGAAAGGAGAAGAGCTGACGGCCGATCGCTTCATGGTCAAAAGACGATTGAGAGGCGGGGACGTTAACGCTCGCGCGTCGCCCGAATGAGGGCTTCCATGTGGTCGAGGTAGCGCTCGAGCGCCCGTCGGCCAGTCGCCGTAATGGTGTATTCGGTCTTGGGTACTCGCCCTTCAAACGACTTTGCGCACCCGATGTACCCAGCTTCCTCGAGCTTTCGCGCGTGAACGCTCAGGTTCCCATCGGTCGTCTGCATCAGCTTTTTCAGGTCGTTGAACGTCAGCGACTCGTTGACCGCCAGCGCACTCAGAATTCCCAGGCGAAGGCGCTCGTGAATCAGCCGATCGAGGTCCAGCGGGCCTTCAGCCTTGGCTCGCCCTCGGACCGTACGCAGCGGCGCAACGATCTCCTTCTCAGGAGCAGGCGCTCGGCGCCCTGACGTGGGCTTACCCACCGTGCCTCCTGGCGATCCAGACACCGAAGCCAATGTGCAGGACTCCGAACCCGGCGACCATCAAACCCGTTGCCCACGAAGCCGGCGTCACGAGAGCAAGGGTACCGAGCGACATGAACGCGGCGCCCATGACAGGCAGACTGCGCACCGAATACACGCCGACGCTCACGACCGCGGCGCCATAGAGCAACATCCATACTCCAGGCAGCAACGCGTGCAACCCGCGCTGCGCGAGCGCCCCGGTGAGCACCGCACCAACGATCATCGCAGGCGAAAAGCTCAATACCAGTTTTCTAATCGGGCCGGCAAGCAGCGGCACGTTGGCCGTATGCGACTTGATTGCCATCGAGGCGACCGAAATCCCGGCGGCGATTCCCGCTTCGGCCAACCAGGTGGCGATCCAGTTCCACGGCGCCGTCTGTCGGGAGGCGACGATCGCCGCAGCGACGGCCGTAATCCCAATGACGACCTGTCCCCAGCCGGAGAGGGCGGTGAACGTCGCCGCGCTCTCCATGATGCCGCGAATGAACCGAAGATTGTCCATCGCCCGCGCCTGCATTTCGGGCGGTTCGGAACGGCGAGGACGCAGCGGGATGACGGGTGCCATGGAGGCGTAGCATAGCCTGCTACGCCATCCTTAGCAAGTACTTTGTGACGTAAAGGATTCCTTACGGATGAGCCGGCGGATCACTCGCCGGAAAGCTCTCCTCGATCGTCTCGTCGAGCTTCTCGTCCTCCGTCATTTCCTCGCGCGAATCCGCATTTGCCTGGTTCGCAATCTTTCGCTCGGCATCGCGAACCCGCTCGGCGTTCTTGGTGCGAAGGTCCCGACCAGCCGGATTCGTTCCCGACTCCGGGATCATCGGTTGGTCATGCGGATTCGACTGCAGTTCTCGCTTCTGTTCGTTCTCAATATGCTCGTCCGCACTTCGCCCTTCGCCACGCCAACTGCTGTTGGTCGAGCTGCCCGCTGCTGGATCGATATTGTGTTGGTCAGGTCGCTTGCCGCCCATGTTCCCTCGCTGAGTTTGGCGTCAAAGGGAACAGGTCAGAAAGCGTGCCGAGTCGCCGTCGTCGCCGACTGCTATCTCACGCCGTACTTCGCCAAAATTGTCTTGAGCTTGTCGAGCGGAATCGCTTCGACCGTGTGGCCGTTCCCCGTCGTCGTGGTTGCCATGAACATCGAGTTGTAGATCGCCTCTTCAGTCGCTTCAACCGCGGCCTCGAACAAACCAGACATCGGCTCATTCGCCAACTCTTCCGTCTGCAATCGCGCCGCGTTGACCGGCCGACGAACTTTTTCGTTCGTCGAGAATGCCAGCACATAGTCGCCCGACCCGTTCGACGCCGACGAACCCGTGCGCGCGAGACCCATGATCGCGCGCGCTGCCAATCGCTGCAGGTTGCGGTCCGACAGCGGCGCGTCCGTCGCAATCACCATCACACACGATCCGTCGCCGCGCTCACCCGGCGACTCGGCTTCGCGCTTGAACGCGTACTGCCCCAACTCTTTTCCCACCGGTGCGCCGAGCACCTGAAAGATGCCGCCGAAGTTGGTCTGCGTGAGCACACCGACCGTCCAACCTCCGAGCGCAGTAGGCAACACCCGCGACGACGTTCCGATTCCACCCTTCCAACCGAACGCGACCGTGCCAGTTCCGGCGCCGACTGCGCCCTCGGTTACTGCGCCGGTCGACGCCGACGCCAACGCGGCTCGCACATGCTCGGGTGTGATTGGTCGCGAGCGGATGTCGTTCAGAGTTCCATCATTCGTCTCCGCCACGACGGGATTGATCGAACGAACGTTCGCCATGCCAGGCTGCTCGAGCATCCACCCGACGAGTGCATCAGCGGCCTTCCATACGCACAACGTGCAGGTGAGAAGGATCGGAGTCTCGAGTTCGCCCAGCTCTCGCAGCTGCGTGACGCCCGTGATCTTCCCAAAGCCGTTGCCCACGTGCAGCGCCGCCGGCACTCGATCGGTGAAAAGATTCCCGCCGTGCGGAAGAATCGCCGTAACGCCGGTGCGGACACCATCGCCCTGCACCACGGTCGTCTGTCCGACCCGAACGCCAGCGACGTCGGTGATGCTGTTGAGCTTGCCAGTGGGAAAGACGCCAGGCTTGACGCCTAGGTCGCGCGCCCGCGCACGTTGCGCCGCCGCTGGTGTGATAGAAGTGAGGGTCATTGCAAGAAGCGCGATGAAAAGACGCATGGCCTTCGCCCGATTGCTCACGGTTGTGTGCCCAGTGTATCGCTTCACCGTACCGCCGCCTCGGCCAAACGGCAACTCGGGGGTACTAACAGGATGATCGATATCATCAAGGCAGACATCACGACGCTCGCAGTCGACGCCATTGTCAACGCCGCGAACAGTGCGCTGCGCGGCGGCGGAGGCGTGGACGGGGCGATCCATCGCGCCGCCGGCCCAGAACTAATGGCGGAGCTGCGGACAATGTCCGGGTGTCCGACCGGGGACGCCGTGCGCACTAATGGCTATTCGCTGCCCGCCAGGTTCGTCATTCACGCGGTGGGTCCAGTGTGGGAGGGCGGCGATCAGCGCGAGCACGAACTCCTCGCCCTCGCGTACGAGAACGCGTTCGCCCGGGCGCGCGAGGCCGACGGCGTTCGCACTATCGCGTTTCCGGCGATCTCCACCGGCGTGTACGGGTTTCCCAAGCGCGATGCCGCCCGCATTGCCGTGACGTCTATGCTCGCGCACGAATCCGAGTACGAGCGGATCGTCGCCTGCCTGTTCGACGACGAGTCGGTCGCGCTCTACCGCGAAATCCTCGCTGGAGCGCCGCGGGTACGATAAGTTTTTGCGGTGCCTCTCCTTCCCCTCTTCGGCCACGCTGGACTGCAACAGCGACTGCGCGACGCCGCCACACAGGGTTCACTTCCCGGGAGCCTGCTCTTCCAAGGGCCACGCGGAATCGGTAAGCAGCAACTAGCTCTGTGGCTCGCGCGCTTCCTGCTCTGTGAGCGACGCGACGAAGCTCCCTGCGGAAAGTGCCAGTCGTGCCGCATGTCATTGGAGGCCCAGCACCCGGACCTCCACTGGTTCTTCCCTCGCCCGCGACCCAAGGACGCGTCGAACACCGACGCCGATGACGTCCGCGAAGACATGGCCGAAGCCACCGCGGAGCGGATGGCGAGCGGTGGCTTGTACGAAGCCCCCGGGGGCGAAGAGGGCATCTTCATCTCGACCATCCACGCGCTCGTTCAGACCGCGGTCATGTCGCCGGCAATGGGTAAGCGGAAGGTCTTCATCGTCGGCGACGCCGACCGAATGGTGTCGCAGGAAGGCTCGGACCAAGCAGCCAACGCCTTCCTCAAACTGCTCGAGGAACCGCCGGCCGACACCACGATCATGCTCACGTCGAGCGAGCCGGGTGCGTTGCTGCCCACGATTCGGTCGCGCGTCGTGTCGGTGCGCGTTGCGCCACTGTCGACCGACGAGATGCGTGCCTTCCTCGCCGACTCCACCGTCGCGAACCGGCTCGACGTCCCGACGGGGCCACGCGCCGACGATCTGATTCAACTCGCCGCTGGCGCGCCCGGACGTCTGGTCGGACGCGAAGCGTGGGAAACAGCCCTTGCCCAAGCACGACGGATGCTCGAAGCGGTGGATGCGCCGGACCGCGGAACGCGCCTACGCGTGGCGCTGAGTCAGGGTGGCTTCGGGGCGCGCGGCAAGTTCAGCGACATGCTCGACGCTCTCACTGTTCTTTTGAATGAGCGCGCTCGCGCTGCCGCTCAACGCGGAAACGAACGTCAGGCTAGCGGCGCAGCTCGCGCGGTGGACGTCGTCGAGGAAGCCAAGGAGCTGGCGTACGGCAACGTGAATCCGCAGTTGGTCGCCGCATCTCTTCTCCAACGAATCGCCACGCGCATGTCATGACGGACAAACTCACGCACGTCGGCGACTCGGGTGAGGCAAGAATGGTCGACGTGTCGGACAAGGCCGAGACTCGGCGCGTGGCCCGTGCGACTGGCGTCATCCGGATGGAGCAGGAGACGCTGTCGGCAATCGTGAACGCGGAGATCAAGAAGGGCGACGTGTTGGGCGTTGCGCGCATTGCCGGCGTGATGGCAGCCAAGCGAACGGCCGACCTGATTCCCCTCTGCCACTCCCTGCTCCTGACCGACGTCCAAGTGGTGCTGAGCCCGAATCCTGCGTTACCCGGTATCGAGGCAGAGGCGACTGTCACCACTACCGGGCGTACTGGAGTGGAGATGGAAGCGCTGACCGCCGTGTCCGTCGCGCTCCTAACGGTGTATGACATGGCGAAGGCCGTCGATAAACGGATGGAGATCTCCGATATATCGTTGGCATCGAAATCGGGTGGGGTCCGCGGCGATTTTTCAAGAGTTGATCGACCGGGCCGAACACCATAACGTGTGTGAGCAGTATAGGGTGTTGTTTAGTTAACCCGTTGCCAAATAGAAACTTATGCGAAACCTACGTGGGACGTACGTCCACAGGGGTGACGCGGCACGGTGGCGAAGTCAGCTGAAACAGGCGCTCTTCGCGTCCGGTTCGATCGCTTTGACGGTTCTCGTCCTAGCGAGCCGCAAGACCACTCCGGCGGAAGCCGAGCCCGTAGTGTCCGGGAACCACACGTACTTCTCCTATGGAGAAACCCGGGGACTTCGTACGGAGCTCGCGACGACCAAGGGTGAGCTGAGTCTGGTGCGCGCCCAGTTCGAGCGCGCCGACAAGATCATTCAGTACTCGATCAAGTACAGAATTCCTGCAGGAATGTCGACGAACGTGTTGGATGCCTCACTCCGGGAAGGAATCGACCCCGATCTGGCGTTCCGCCTTGTTCACGGTGAAAGCGAATTCAATGAGCACGCGATCAGTAAGGTCGGTGCGATTGGCCTTACGCAGTTGATGCCGGGCACGGCGAAGCAGTGGGAAAAGGGCGTTACGCGAGACAACCTGTTTGACGGGAAGACGAACCTTCGGATCGGCTTCCGCTATCTCCGCAACCTCCTGGACCAGTATCACGGCGACGTCAGACTTGCCCTGCTTGCCTATAATCGCGGCGAAGACGCCGTGTGGCGCGATGTCCGCGCCGGTGTGAATCCAGGCAACGGCTACGATCGATTCGTCATGCAGGATTACAAGGGAAAGGGCCTGCTCCACTAGCGCCCAATCACGATAAGAAAACGGCTCGCGTTCAATTGAACGCGAGCCGTTTTTCCTTTGGGGCCGAGCTCAGATCACGAGTTCTTTCGTACGCTCTTCTTCGTGGTCGCGGCTTTCGTCGACGTCGCCTTCACCGGTGCTGGCTTGGTCAGAAGCACCTTCGACGAGGACGTCGTCGCCTTGGCCTTCGGGGCCTTCGAGGCCTTCGAGGCACTCGGAGCGCTCGCCGATACGACCAGCGATTGACCCGGGAAGATGATCGCCCGACGCATCCCGTTCCGGCGCATCAGAACGGCCGTCGTCGTGTGGTATTTCTTGGCGATGCCACTCAGCGTCTCGCCCGACTTCACAACGTGCATGGCCGTGGACTTGGAGCTCGTGCCGTACCGCTCGAGACTCGGATCCGGGACCGCGACGGCGGCGGATGCGACGGCGGCCGTGGGCACCAGCACGTTCTGTCCCGGCGCCAGGTTGCCGCTCTTGAGGACCTTCAGCGTCGGGTTATAGAGCGCCAGCTGACGCGCCCCGATTCCCTCGCGACGAGCGATTGTCGTGAAGCTCTCGCCCTTCTTCGAGGCCATGGTGCGGGTCCCGAGTCGCTCGCTCTTCGGAAGGTTCGCGAACGCGACGGCAAAGCTGTCGGCAGCGCCCATGGGGACACGGACAAACGACGAATCCACCGGTGGCGTAATTCCGCGGAGCACCTGCGGATTGAGATCCATCAGATCGGAAAGTTGCGTCGCCGCAGCATGCGCCACTGCAGCCATTGGCGTCGCCGGTCCAACGCGCACCGAGTCGTAGGTGAACGGCGTTCGCACCGCGATCGACATGCCGTAGCGTTCCGGCTCCTTCGCAATGAGGGCCGCCGCGATCAACTGCGGCACGTATTCCCGGGTCTCGTTTCGCAGATAGTCCTTCTCAGCGAGCGCGAAGAAGAGATCGTCGCCGCTCGTTCCCTCCAGGGCGTCGGCATAGCGAGTCAGACCGCGAGCTACGCGTCCAGGACCACCGTTGTACGCGGCCGCGGCGAGGTACAATGACCCAAACTGTTCCTTGAGTCCTTTGATGAACCGAACGGCAGCCGTCGTGGACTTCACCGGATCGCGGCGCTCGTCGACCCACCAGTCGACACGCAGTCCCATGTCGCGAGCGGTCGACGTCATGAACTGCCACATGCCCACCGCGGCGGCTCGCGAATACGCATTTGGATCAAAGCCACTCTCGACGAGGGCGAGATAATACATGTCCTCGGGCAGCCCGCCCTCGCGCATCTTGGCGCGAATCATCGGTTCGTAGCGCGTTCCGCGCTCGAGGCGCGTTTCGATGTGCTCTTTGGCCGGGCCGGTGAAGAGGCGGACGTAGTGCTCGACCCGAGCCGTGGACTCATACGAATGGACGTCGATATCCCATGAGGGCCCGGAATCAGCCACCGCGAGGGCACTCGCCGAATCGCCGAACATTTCGACCGCGCGGCGACTCACATCCGATGGATTCACTCGCCCCGAGTCCGACGCCTCACGAATCGCCGGCGGGGGCGACGTCAGTGGCTGCGCCTGCTGCGTACCCACGCGCGGCGCGGCGGGCGGCTCTGAGGCACGGGCTGCCGGCGTCGGGTTGGTCGACGGACTCGGCCCGCGAGAACACGCGGCCAAAAGGGCGGCACCTGCGGCAAGTGAGAGTTTTTTCACGGGGACAATCTGTCGGAGTAACTGACCAAGAACACCCGCGCGGCGCCCTTCCTGGGACGACGCTGCGTTAGTAGACGAGCGAACGGCACGAACGGGTAAAAATGAAAAGTGGCGCGCTGTGTCAGCGCGCCACGTCGTTCACCTCGGCACACCTGCGTTCTCGTTACCGAGTCGCAATGTAGTTGCCGAGCACACGATTCGTAGCGTTCAGAACGGCCATCGCCGCGCCTCGGCGTGTATCCGTTTCCGCGAGGTAGCAGCCCACCAGGCGCGTCAGCTGCGAGTCCTCTCGCAACGACACTGAGACGATGAGGAGGTTGGCGTCGAACGCCCGGACGTGTCGCACGCCCAGCAGTTCGAAGTGCATTTCCTCTTTGGCGAAGTCTTCCAGAGCCCTGAGGGTCGCCTCAGACGCAACACGAAAATCCCCAAGGGGGCTGGATTGGCCGATCGAGCGGCCTACGTACATGGTGCCGTCCCACTCCAGCGTCACCTCGGCCGAGCATTGGCCCGACTGCGTGCGGGTGAAGCTGAAATCGGAGAACTTGAGCCGTTCGCGGCGCGGATTGAGCGGGATAACCACCGGGGCGCTTGGATTGCGCTGCTGCTTTAGAAAAAGGGACATGAGAGCCTCTGTCGAAGCTTGAATCAGGAGCTACTTCGCACCCGCTGCTACACGAGCGAATTATGGGGAACGCAACAGCAAAGAGCTTGTAACGTGCGTCACGCGTTTCCATATTCGCCGCCATGATCCGACCCCTATTGCTCCTGAGCCTCGCCCTGGCCTACCCGTTTGCGCCTGCCGGGCACCCCCGTACGCCCGTGACGGCCGCCGATTCCACGTCCATCCAGATCGCACGTCGGGTCGCGCAGGTGAAGGACGCGGTTGTCGGGATTGCGTTTCATGATCTGCAAACCGGCGACAGTCTCTTCATCAACGCCGACGACAGCTTTCACGCTGCGAGCACGATGAAGGTACCCGTATTGATCGAGCTGATGCGACGAGTGGACAGCCGTGGCCTGTCGCTCGATCAGGGAATCCTACTCGTCAACCAGTTCGGGTCGATCGTGGACGGATCGCCCTATTCCCTCGACGCGTCGGACGACTCTGATAGCTCGGCATACGGACGTGTCGGGAGTCGCGTGCCGGTGCGCGAGCTGATCGACCGGATGATCACTCGGTCGAGCAACCTGGCCACCAACGCCCTGATTGAGTTGGTGCGCGCCGACCGGGTGAATGCTACCGCTCACGGGCTCGGCGCGCGCAACATCCAAGTCCTTCGTGGCGTGGAGGACAACAAGGCCTTTCGGGCGGGCCTGAACAACACCACGACGGCGCGCGACCTGGCGGTTCTGCTCGAAGGAATCGAGCGTGGCACCGTCGCGTCGCAATCGAGCTGCGACGTCATGCGAGAGGTGCTGCTGCGGCAGGAATTCAACACCGAAATCCCGGCGGGACTTCCTCCGGGCACGAAGGTCGCCCACAAAACGGGCTGGATCACCGGCGTACTTCATGACGCTGCGGTGGTGTATCCTCCAGGCAGAAAGCCCTACGTCCTCGTCGTGCTTACGCGCGGAATTCCCGACGACAAGGTCGCGCGGCCGTTGATCGCAGACATCTCCAGAATCGTGTACGCCCACGTCATGACGCCAGCAACGGCCAGCAAATGAACATCGCGATCGGCAGCGACCATGCGGGATTTGCACTCAAGGCAGTGGTCGTCGACTTGATTCGGGATGCGGGCCACGTCGTCATCGATTGCGGTGCCTTCGTGATGTCACCGGACGACGATTATCCGGATTTCGCCGAGCTGGTGGCGCGAACGATCCTCGACGGAAAGGCGGAGCGTGGCGTGCTGCTCTGCGGCAGCGGTGTGGGCATTTCCGTCGCGGCCAACAAGTTTGCCGGCATCCGTTCGGCGCTCTGCCACGACACGTTCTCGGCGCGTCAGGGCGTGGAGGACGACGCGATGAACGTGCTCGCGCTCGGCGCACGCGTCATCGGGCCGGCGTTGGCTATCGAAGTGGTTCGTGCCTTTCTCCATGCCGAGTTTTCCGACGCAGCACGACATCGCCGGCGTTTGAACAAGGTCATTGGCTTTGAGGAGTAGCGTCGGGCGGGTCCTTCGGAAGCGTGATTCGAAAGGTGCTTCCCTTTCCGACTGCGCTCTCTACGGTGAGCGTTCCGCCAAGTAGGCGCGTAAGCCGCTGTGTCACCGTGAGACCGAGACCGCTTCCGCCGCTCTCGCGCGTCGTGGTTTGCTGCACCTGCCAGAAGGGTTCGAAGATGTGTTCGAGCGCTTCGGGCGCGATGCCGGCGCCAGTGTCCTGAACCTCGAAGACGACCTTGTCGCCGCGCAGATCCGCTCGGACCACGACCTCGCCCTGGGCGGT
Source organism: Leucogemmata humicola (assembly GCF_055379415.1). Taxonomy (NCBI): domain Bacteria; kingdom Pseudomonadati; phylum Gemmatimonadota; class Gemmatimonadia; order Gemmatimonadales; family Gemmatimonadaceae; genus Leucogemmata; species Leucogemmata humicola. Next base: position 2,090,941 of record NZ_AP040875.1, on the reverse strand, counting down.
GAACTTCACCGCGTTGTTCAGCAGGTTCGTCAGCATCTGACGAAGCTTCCCCGGGTCCGTCCGCATCAGGAGCGTCGGATCGATCGGCTCCGTGCGAACCGAGATGCCGCGATCCGCCGCCGCGGGCAGAACAAAGGCGACTGCGTCGTCCACGACGCCTCTTACGGACACGCGCTCCATTTGCGGCTTCTCGTGTCCTGCTTCGACTCTTGTAAAGAGCAAAATCTGATCAATCAGTGAGAGCAGGTGATTTGCGCTCACCTTGATCCGGCTCAACTGCTGTCGCTGCGGTTCGACGATCGGTCCGCTGATCTCCTCGGCAAGCAGTGCCTCGTAGCCAATGATCGCGGTGAGAGGCGTGCGAAGTTCGTGGCTCATCGTGGCCAGAAAGTTTGCCTTTGCTTCGTTCGCCGCCAGCGCGGCGCGATACAGCCGGGCGTTGTCGATCGCCCCTCCAGCGCGGCGTGCGAGGTCCTGGGCAATGGCAAGATCAGAGTCGTCGAAGTGGCGAGTAGCGCGAGAGCTGATCAGCGTGAGGGCTCCGAGCGTCTTCGATCGTGCGGTGATGGGTACGATGATCACGGAGTGAACGCCGACTGTACGCAGCATCGAGAGGTGTTCCTCGTTCTCCGCCGACTCGGCAAGCATTTCATCGGTGATGACGGGAACGAGCACCGGCTTGGCCGTTCGGATCACCGCTGGGACGCCGGTCGCGGCATCGGCGGCGGGACGGAACTTTGCGTCGACCACTTCGCGCGCCCAACGGACCTTTTCGGGATCAACGTGCGCAACCGCGAGGCGCTTGATGTCGCCGTCGACGACTAAGTCGACGGCGCACCAGTCGGCGAAGTCCGGCACCGCGAGCCGCGCCACCGCGGCAACGGTCGTTTCGTAATCGAGCGACGACGTCAGCACACGGCTCGCTTGATCGACGAGTCGAAGACGTTCTTCGCTGGCCAGTGCGGTGTCACGAGCGCGCTTTGCATCGTCGATCGTGGCTTCGAGTTCGACGTTCGACTCTTCGAGTTCGCCGGCCAATGCCTGTGCTTCACGCCGCTGCATCTCGAGCTCGGCCGCCTGTTTTGCCATCTCTTCGGCGCGAGCCTCGGCTGTGCGTCGGGCCACGCGTAGTGACTGCGCCAATGCCGTGACGAGCATGCTGACGGCGGCGAACGCGACGATCGCAACGAACCCTTCGGGCTCGCGCAGTTGGAACGCGCCGCGCGGCGGCACCAGTTCGTGCTCGACGACGATGATACCGATGAGTGTAGCTGCGACTCCGCCGGCAACGCCGGCGTACACCGCCGATGCCACCACGGCGCCGTAAAAGAACACGAAGCCGGCGAATCGAATCAGTGATTCGAGGAGGATCGTGAGTATCGTCGCAGCCAGGACGATACCAACGACGATGGCAGCACGTCGTGCCGGCCCCCACCTTGGCACCGCGGTCTTCATCTGTCGAGATTACTGGGATGCCAGACGCCGAACCAATTCCACTCTTGGCCAATCTTCGCGCCATCGCGTCCCGCGGGCTCGCAGACGCACTGGGCATCGATGTCGTCGAACTCTCGCCGCAGCGAGTCGTCGCGACGATGCAGGTAGACCACCGAACTCGTCAGCCGTTCGGAATTCTTCACGGAGGTGCATCCGTGGCACTCGCCGAGACGGTTGCGTCACTTGGCGCCACCGCGAACGTCGAGCGCGAAGACTTTCTGGCTGTCGGGCTGGAGATCAATGCGAATCATCTGCGAGCAAAGTCGGACGGCGTCGTTACCGCAACGGCTACGCCGATCCACATTGGTCGCACCACTCACGTGTGGGATGTTCGAATCGTAGACGAACAGGACCGGCCAGTGTGCGTGTCGCGGTGCACACTGGCGATCCGTCCTCGCCGCTAGCGCGGGAGCCGCGGCGAGACCTCCCAGCGTTGGGGCGGGGTCTCCGAGTGCGCGTCGACCAATTCGCGCGCCTCAAAGCTTCGTGCGGCCAGTACCTGCCCGCGAAGCCGAAGTGCGTGACGCGTGAACTTCGGTGCGTGCACGACCGTGGCTTCGGATAGTCGTAATTGCTCGGAAAGGGAGAGTCGCAGCGCGCCGATCATTGCTGCGTCCGCTCGCTCCGGGCTCAAGCCAGCGGCGACCGCGACAGCGTCGCGTGCGGCTGGTGACATCCCATTGAGCGCTTCGAGAAGGCGACCTGCTGTCGTCACTTGAACCATTCCACGCTCCAGCGGCGCCGAGAAAGAGGACGTGAAGCGGTGTGACCGGCGCCGACCTACCTGCGCCGCAAGACATGTTCCCGCGCAATCGCGCGCGGTTTGAGCATTCGCTTAGGGGCGACGCGGTTTCAGGTCGATTTCCTTCAATCGTTGCAGCTCCAATCTGAGCGCTCGCAGCTGGTCTTCTCGCTCTCGCAAATCAGATTCGAGACGTGTCACGTTGCGCCGCATCTGATCACCCTGCAGCGAAGCCGAATCCAGTTTCTCGCGTAACACTCGCGTCTCGGCGGTCGTGACATCGATCTTCGCTTCGAGGTCACGCTGACGCGTTGCAGCCTCGCGGCGCACCCGTACGATGTCGTCGAGCAGCGCCAAACGGTCGGTCGCATCGTCGCGACGATCCGAGCCCGGAAAGCGCTCGAGAAACGCGAGAAGCAGCGTGCGCGATTTGGCAGGATCGTACGTCGGACGGCCCGGCGTACCGAAGAGCACGCCTGCGCGATACAAGGCACGCTCGTCGTTCATCAGCGCAGGATTGGCATCGAAGTCGCGCGCTTCGGCGCTCCACTGCTGATCCGAAATATTGTGACGAATTTGTGTCGTGGCGCATCCAGTGGCCGCGAGCACACCAACGATCGAGAACATCGCGGCAAAACGTGAACGACGCGTCATGATGGCTGTTCTCCGGCCCCGGCGAGGGCGGGCGCGCTGGCGTCACCGCCAACTCGAACCGCACCTGGCAGCAATACGTTGAACACCGCGCCGTGCGGCAAGTTGTCCGAAACCCAGATGGCTCCGCCGTGCTGTCCCACGATTTCGCGGCAGATCGTCAGCCCGAGGCCGACGCCGCGCCCACGAACCGCTCGGCCCGCTTGTGCCTGGAAGAATCGATCGAAAACTCGAGTCTTTTCGTCGTCGGGCACACCTGGCCCCTGATCGACGACGCTGATGAGAACCGCGCCGTCGTGTAGTCCGCGCTGGCGCACGGCAGACCACTGCTCCGATGGAACTCGCTCACTTCCGGCGGCGACGTCGGCCACGTCTACACGCACCTGACCCTCCGCAGGCGAGAACTTCAGCGCATTCTCAATCAGATTGTCGAGCACTTGAGCAAGTCCCTCCGCGTCGGCGCGCACGAGCTGACGCGACGAGGGCTCGGCAAACGCGACCGACACTCCGGATTCGGAACGCGCCGCCGACACTCGATCGACCGAGCCGCGCACGAGCTGCGCGACATCGAGCATCTGGAAGTCGGGCTCCAGGCCAGCTTCAATGCGCGAGAGGTCGAGCAACTTCGACAGCATCGCCGCCAGACGTTGAGCGCTCTCCTGCTGAATCTCGAGCAACCGGCGTTGCTTCGGCGTCAGCGGTCCCGGGAGTTCGTCGAGTAGTACACCGTTCGTCTCCTGCATCGAGGAGAGTGGCGTCTTCAGATCGTGCGAGACTTTAGAAACGAAATCGCGTTTCATGCGATCGAGTTCGTCGAGACGCTCGGTCATGGAATTGAAATCGCGCGCGACCTGCGCGAGCTCGTCCTGCCCATTCGCATCCAGGCGATGACCAAAGCGTCCAGCGGCAACCTCGCGCGTGCCATGCTTGAGGCGAGACAGCGGCTCGAGAATCGATCGCGCGAGTAGTGCCGACAGCGCGATGCTGAGCAGGAGCGCACCGATCGCCGCGAACCACGACACGCGCTCAGCGTCGGCACCAGCGTGCTCCGACGCGCTCAGCTCACGCGTCATGGCGTCCTGCGATGCTTCGCCGAGTTGCTGAGTGCCGACGCGGACGCGATCGAGTGCTTGTTGGAGACGAGGAACGGATTGGGCTGCGGGACTCAACGCGCTTTCGCCGGCGGCGAGAAGGCCCGTGAGCGCCTCCGCCTGCTGCCAATCGGCCGTGAGAGGCGCGAGCTGCCGTCTTTCGCCAGCATCGAGCGGTTGTGCCTCGAACCGCCGCAGCTCATTGCCGTAGTCGCGCGCGGTTTGCTGCAACTTTTCGAGATAGCCGTGATCGTGCGTGACGAGATACTTCTCGGCATCGCTGCTCATCTGCGAAATGCGTCCGATCTGTTCCGTCGACGTGACGCTCAGACGCTCCGAGATCTCGGCGAGCGCGTGCCCGCTGGCGACGGTGTGCTGAATCGTGCGCACATGATACACGAGCAGCGCTGTGAGAAGCGCGATATAGAGCGCGAACGCGCCGCGCAGTTTTGTGGCGACGCTCATTCGTCGCGTCCGTAGCTGCGCAGTTTGTTGCGAATGGTTTTGACGTCGAGCCCGAGTTGGCGTGCTGCTTCAGCCTTGTTGTTCCCCACGCGCTCCAGGGTTTGAACGATGAGCAATTTTTCTGCTTCGGCCAGCGTCGTGCCGGCAGGAAGCGTTAGCGTAGACTGGCCGCCGGCGCGGAGAGTCTGAAGGTATGGCGGCAAATGGCGTGGCTCGATCCATCCCGTGCGAGCGACGATCACAGCGCGCTCAACGACATTGCGGAGCTCGCGAACGTTTCCGGGCCACGGATGCGCACTGAGGAGTTCGCGCGCGGCGTCGCCAACACCCTCGACCTCGAGGTGATGCTTCCGGTCGAACTCACGAACAAAGTGCTGAGCGAGAAGCCCGATGTCGTCCGCGCGCTCGCGCAGCGGCGTCATCTTCAGCTCGAACACGTTGAGTCGATAGAACAGATCCTCGCGCAGCTGGCCGTCCCGAATCGCTTTGACAGGGTCGCGGTTCGTCGCCGCCAACACGCGTACGTCGAAGCTCAGTTCCTTGCTTCCACCGAGGCGGCGCGCGCGTCCGTCTTCGAGAATTCGCAGCAGCTTGGGCTGCAGCGAGATCGGCATCTCGGCGATTTCGTCGAGGAACAACGTTCCGCCGTTCGCAAGTTCGAATACACCGGCACGCGCTTTCGCTGCGCCGGTGAACGCGCCCTGCTCGTGGCCGAACACTTCGCTTTCGATCAGCCCTTCGGGAATTGCGGCAGCGTTCACGGCGATGAACGGTTTATCGCGACGCGCGCTCAGTGCGTGCACGGTTCGCGCAACAACCTCCTTGCCCGTTCCGCTCTCACCGGTGATGATCGCCGACGCGTCACTCGACGCGAGTACTTCGATCACGCGTTCCAACTCGCGCATCGATCGACTCTGTCCAACGAGACCAGTTGCGCCGTCCTGACGCGAGAGCCGGCGATCGAGCGACCGACTCTGCTGTCGTTGCCGAGCCTCGTCGGCAAGCGTTTCGATCAACGCGCGAAGCACGAGATAGTCGAGCGGTTTCGTCAGGAAGTCTGCTGCGCCCGCTTTCATCGCGTCGACCGCGCCGTCCACGTCACCGTGGGCCGTCATCATCACGACGGGAAGCCGTTCGTCGTTTCGCTTGATGCGCTTGAGGAGCTCGAGACCCGATTCGCCGGGCATGACGACATCGCATAGCACGAGGTCGGGCCGGCGGCGATCGAGTTCCTTTTCACCCTCCGAAACGTCGGCGGCGGTCCGGACGTCGAAGCCCCAGTCCGCGATGCGCAGAGAGAGCACCTCGCGAAGGGCGTCTTCGTCGTCGACGACGAGCACGGAGAAAGGCGTGGATTCCATCGATCCGTAATCTGTGCGGAAAGGCTCTGCGCTTGAAGGCGCGGCGGGGTTCGAAGAGTAGAAAAAGCAGACGGGGCGTCGATCGCTCGACGCCCCGTCCGATGTCACGCTGGAGCTGTACTGCAACTCGACAATCAGCTGCGGACGATGATCAGGAAGCGCGACGGTCCCCAGAAGCGCTCGGGCTGGTCGATGGTCAGGCCACCCGCGATCTTGCCGTCCTTCTGCGCCTGCGGCTGTGCATACGTCGGGTTCTGGCGCGAGAGAATTTCGTACTCGCCATCGGGCAGCGAGATCGTGCGGTTCGACAGGCGATCGATCTTCGTGAACGCCGCCGGATCAAGGTCACGAGCCGGCTCGGTCTTGCGGCCACCGACGAGGATGAAGCGCTTGTGGCCTTCTTCGACGAGGATGCCCTTCTTGATCAGTTCATCCTTGGTGCCGACGACGTAGTACGCCGTGTTCTTCTCGGTCGTGAGCTGACCAACCGTGTCCGTGAGCGCGAGCTTGACGTGCGTCAGCGTATCGACCGTGCTGTTCAACGAAGCAATCTGCGTCGTCTGCTTGTCGATCACGCCCTGGAACTCAGCGCGCTGCTTCTCAGCCGACGCCTGCAGATCCGAGATCGTCTTTTCGTAGGCAGCGACCTGGGCGACGAGCGCCGAATCCTTCTGCGACATCTGGGCGACGCGGGTGCGGAGACCAGCAACGCGGCCCTGGACCGAGTCGAGACGCGCAACGAGGTGCGTGATCTTCGACATCACGCGCTTGCGCTCTTCGTTGACCTGCGAGACTTCCGCGTTGGTCTCGAGCTGAGCGGGCGTCGTGGCCGACAGCGCCTTCGCCTTGGCGAGTTCGGTGTTGATCTGATTGACGAACTGCGTCGAGGTCATGACTTCCTCGAGCAACTCCTTACGGATGTTGCCGAGTGAATCGACGCGGAGAGAGTCGACGTGCTGGACGGTGGCGAGCTGCTGCTTCACTTCACCGTTGCAGGCCGCGAGAACTGCCGCGGCGACGAGAGCGACTGGAGCGAATCGGATCATTTTCATGGGGAACACCGTTGGGCTAAAGGACTGTTTCCGGCGTAGCACACGCCAGCCGACTTACACCTTCGCTGCCGGGGTTGCCCCTCGGCTGCAGGCACCAGCTAAAGCAATCGCGGTGCCGAACGGTCTGGTTTCGTAACTCGTTATTTCACATCTATTTACGAGACGAAAACCGAGTGCCCCTCGCCGCGGACATCGGGGAACAGGGAAATTTTCCCGGGTAAAGAAAGCTTCCCACTCCCCCGCCGGAGCCCGTCTTCGCGGGGCCGCGGGGCGTGCTGATTGCCTTTCTGGCGGCGGAGGCCATGACATGGATTCGCCGTCGCCGCGACCGCACACATCGATATCCCGGGTCGTCGGCAGACTTACCCAGCGAAGCTGGTTCGTCGCCCTCACGATCGTTGTCGGCACGGTCGTCTGCGGCAAAGCGCGCGACCGCGAGCGCGCAGCCTCCGGCGACGTTGCAGCGGCAGGCACCAACATCTACGCACACAGCGGCGCGGGCGACCTGTCGGAAATGGCCAAGCGAGCCAAACCGCTCGTGTACGTGCCGAACTCGCTGTCGGCGAGCGTCAGTGTCATCGACCCGTCGACGTATCAGGTCATTCAGACGCTCCCAACTGGCGCAGTACCTCAGCACGTCGTCCCGTCATTCGACATGCGGCGGCTTTGGGTGCTCAACAACAAGGCCGGCACCGTCACGCCAATCGATCCGACCACCGGAACCGCCGGCGAGCGGATTCGCGTGGCCGATCCGTACAACATGTACTACACGCCCGACGGCAAACTCGCGATCGTCATCGCCGAAGCGGAACGCCGACTCGACTTTCGAGATCCCGAAACGATGGCACTCGTGCGATCGCTCCGCGTAGACGAGTGCAAGGGCATCGACCACATGGAATTCACGGCCGACGGTCGCTACGCCATCGCGACGTGCGAGTTTTCTGGACAGGTCGTGAAGGTCGACCTCGCGGCCAACCGCGTGCTGGGGTACCTCGATCTCGATCCAGGTCGGCCAGCAAAGGAGTCGATGCCGCAGGACATTCGCTCCTCGGCCGACGGTCGCACGTTCTACGTCGCCGACATGATGGCGGGCGGCGTATGGACCATGGACCCATATGCATTTCGTCGTACCGGTTTTCTAAAGACCGGCGTAGGCACGCATGGCATCTATCCCAGTCGTGATGGGCGGCTGCTCTACGTCACCAACCGTGGCTGGAGCATCATCCGCGGCGGTCTGCGTGGACCGGGCTCGATTTCCGTACTCGATCCGGCAACGAACACGGTGACCGCGACGTGGCCGATTCCCGGCGGCGGCAGCCCAGATATGGGGAACGTGACGGCCGACGGACGCGAGTTGTGGGTCTCTGGTCGATACGACAGCGAGGTCTACGTGATCGACACGCAATCAGGCCAACTGACCCATCGCATTCCCGTGGGACGCGAACCTCACGGACTCTGCGTGTGGCCGCAGCCCGGGCGATATTCGCTCGGGCATACGGGCAACATGCGGTAAGCGACGCGGAGTTTTACTTCTTCTTCTTCGGGGTGTCGCGAACGCGAGCCACGGTCCAGATGACCACCGCTGCGCAGCTGCTTTCGCCCGGCTTCGTGAACTGCGGCGGCGTCTCACCGCCGTGGTAGATCTCCACCGCGACGATCTCGTTCGGATGCGCGACGTCGTCGATGTCGCCCGGATTCATCGTCGTCCACGGCGTGCCGTCGAGATAGTAATTCAGACATCCGCCGGTCGACCGCGAGTCGGTGACGACGTACGTGCGTCCATCGCCGGCCGGACTCACGCGAAGCCCGCGCGCCATGCGCAGCACGTCAGAAAATGCCATGGCGTCATGGTTGATGGTCTTGCCATCCATGAACTGGCCCATGCCCGTCTGCTTGCGATCGAGATATCCGATTTTGGCCAGCCCCGATTCCTGTGCGGCTTCGACGACGACCGTCGGAAGCGCCACGTACTCGGACAACTTCACGTCGGCACGAGCGGGCTGGCTCGCCGACAGTTCGACCGCCTGCTCCGTGACACCATAGCCGAGTCGTCGCACGACGAGCGCCTGCGTTCCCGACGGCAGACTGTCGAGGATGAATTCACCATTCGACTTCGAGATCGCCATCGTTGCTCCGCCCTGGAGCATCACGCGCGCATTCTCGAGTGGGCGTCCGTTCTTGTCTGTGATCTTTCCGGTGAGTCGCGCCGTTCCAGTGGCCACACGCACGACCTTACCGCTGTCGTTCTTCACCATCGCGACTGTCTGCTGACCGGCAACGCTGAACGCGCGTACCGCGATGTTGCGCTCAATGGAAATCGGCACTTCGCCCGAGGAGATGCCGCTGCGGAACACCTGCACCTTTCCGGTCATGTCTGCCGGAAGTCCGCAGATGTGATACAGACCAGTGGAGTCGACGATTGCGCTCCGCGAGCTGGGCGGCATCTTGCGGCCGATGATGTCAGTGCCCGTGTAGACGACCTCGACCTTTGCGCCGGCGGCGGGACCGTTCGTATCTGGATCACGGACGAAGCCCATCACAACGGCGGGTCCGAAGCGCTCACGCCACGCCGCCGTGCACAGCAATGCGGCGAGACGGTCGCCGCTCGGCACCGCGAACTCGATGTCCTGAGTTTGCCCTGCCGAGAAGCTGATCACGCCGCTGCGCATGGGTACGCCGATCGTATCGAGCAGCGGATGCATGATCGAAACTCGATGCGAGCCAGGCGGAATGCTGTCGACGCGAAATGTCCCGTCCGCCTTGGTACGCCCGGTCCGCCCCGTTCCGTCGACCACGACCGTGGCCTCGGTGAGTGGCGCGTTGTGAATGCTGTCGCCAACGGTACCGCGAAGGACCGCGAACGCAGACGCCGGCGCTGCTGGGGCGGCCTGTGCACCAGCGCTAGAGCCAGCGGCGAGGCTCGCCAACGAAAGAGCCAACGCGGAGAGCGACAGGCGGGCGGTGTATGCGGATCGAGTCGCTTTATTCATGGGGCAAAAGGCGCGTGAGGTGGATTCTGAAAATTGCGGACAGGGCCGCGATCGTACTACCCCTGAAGTAGCGCTGGGTGCGCATCCAAAATATCAGCCGAAGGAACGCTCGACAGGCTCGGCCATGCAGCGAGACTATCCCGCCGGCCCCTGCCGTGCCAGTGCCCGCTCATTCGCCGTTTGGCGAATTGCCGCCAAGGAAGGGCGAGTCACCTTTCACTTGACCATCACCACGGGATACGTCGTGTCAGAACCGATTATTTCGCGAGGCTTCGTCGGCCGGCGCCGGGACAGCGGGCCGCCGAACCGCGTTCCACCCGGCCAATATGTCACGCGTGACTTTCCAGTGCTGTCGGCCGGGCCGACCCCCCGTGTGTCCACTGCGACGTGGACGTTCGAAGTCCGCGGCGCGGTCGGGCAAACACGGCGTTGGACCTGGGACGAGTTTCGTACGCTGCCGCGCGAGGATGTGCACGTCGACATTCACTGCGTGACAAAGTGGTCGAAGCTCGACACGCTTTGGGCTGGCGTGTCCGTCGACACGCTGCTGCGCGATGTCGAGCCGCAGGGGACATTCGTGTTGGCGTTCTCCGACGGCGGATACACGACCAACCTGCCGCTCGCCGACGTCACCGGCGGAAAGGCGTGGGTGGTAGACACCTACGACGGCGGCCCGCTCCCGGCAGAACACGGAGGCCCGGTGCGACTGCTGGTGCCGCATCTCTATTTCTGGAAAAGTGCGAAGTGGGTCCGCGGTATCGACATTGGCGTCGCCGATCGCCCAGGGTTTTGGGAGGAAGCGGGATACCATAATCGTGGCGATCCGTGGCGGGAACAGCGATACGCCGGGGATTAGCATTGTCGCAAGTCACCGCACCTCTCCGATGGCAAGCCGCGCGAGTCGTCGATGTCCGGCAAGAGACCCCGCGCGTGCGCACGATCGTTCTCGACCTCCCCGAATGGCCGGGACATCGCGCGGGGCAACACGTCGACGTCCGGCTAACCGCAGCCGATGGCTATCAGGCGCAGCGAAGCTATTCCATCGCGTCGGCGCCGGAGAGCGCACACGTTGAACTGACGGTCGAACGACTCGATGACGGCGAGGTGTCGCCCTATCTCACCGACATCCTCGCGACCGGTGATCTGATCGAACTGCGTGGGCCAATCGGCGGGTACTTCGTTTGGAATACGCGGGCAGAGCGTTCACTGGCGCTCATTGCCGGTGGCTCAGGCGTGGTGCCACTGATGTCCATGCTTCGCCATCGTGCGAGCATCGGCAGTGGGAATCAGAACACCCCCGCTTTACTGCTGCTCTCGGCGAGATCCATCGATGAGTTGATCTACCGTGACGAACTCGATGCCCTAGCCGCCTCAGATTCGACGCTTCACGTTGTGTATACACTCACGCGCGCTCAACCAACTGATTGGCGCGGCTATCGGCGCCGCATCGATCGAGAAATGCTCATGGACGCGCTCGGCGCGGTCGGCGAAAGACCGATCGCCTACGTATGCGGACCAACGCCAATGGTCGAGGCGACTGCGAACATTCTCGTTGCACTCGGCCACCCTGCCAACGACATCCTGACGGAACGCTTCGGCCCATCCGGAACGTGAGGAGCTGACGATGAAAGACGTGAGCGAACTCGTACTCGACGGAAATGCGGCAGCCGGCCTGCTATCGCAAATCTTTGTTTCTGAAATGACAATGGCGCGCTTCACCTGCGCGGGATGCGGCGCGATGCACCCGCTCGGCGCGGCCCGCTGTTACGAATCCGCGGGAACGGTACTGCGATGCACTGATTGCTCCGGCGTTCTGCTGCGACTCATCGTTGCCCCAGGGCGGACCTTCCTCGACCTGTCAGGCATTCGTCGCCTCGAAATTGACACGACAATCCAGCCGTCGTAGTCGAGCGCGGTGCCGTTCTTGCATTCTGTGTTCAACCACCAAGTTGTATGGAGCGGCTGTTCAGACTTTTCCGATGAGGGGAATGCGAATATGGCTACGAGCGCCAAGATCCCTGGGGAGTCGCAGAAGCGCAGAACACTCTCGTTCGCCCAACCGAATCAGCGATCTTCCGACGCACCGCGCCGAGGTCTCGTTCAGCTGATCGAAAGCGTGGGATACGACACCGTTCGTATCATTGGATCGCTCGAAGGCGCAGCAGCGGCGCGCGTCGAAGTCGTCCTTCGAACAGACGACTTCTCCGGCGACTGGATCGCGCTACTACAGCATTTCGTCGAGACAGGACACCTGCCGAAGGTCAGCGCGTAGTCACGCACGCGCGGCGCGCTCGACCGTTCGGCTCTTACGTCTGTTCGACGCGACGGTGTGACGTCGCCCATCCCAGCGCTTCGAGATACACCGGCTGCAACGCCGCGGGTTTGATCCCCAGCGGCCCAGCCACTGCCTCGACCTCCGGCCAATCGCCCGACACATAGGCCTCGACGAGTCGAAGCGCCGCGCCGAAAAAGTCGGCGCGCTGCAGCAGTGCATTCCGGAGATCGGGAGCTAAATCCATCGCGTCGCACAACGCCGCCATCGGGAGCTCGAGCAGCTGATCGAGCACAGACAGCATTCCGATGAGGAACAACGATCCGCGCGCCTGTTTGAGTCCTGTGATGTCCGCGAGGCGCTCACACATGCGCGCGCGCAGCAGCGCCAGATGCATCAGCTCTCCGCGAACACCGTCGCTCTCGCCGTCGGTCACCAACAACACACTCAGCCAGCGTCCGACCTGCTCGCGGCCCAACAGCCGCAAAGCATGCCCGATCGACCAAATGTCTCGACCGCCGCTCGATGCGGAGTTGACCATGCGCAGCAACTTGTACGAGAGTCCAACGTCGCTCTTGAGCAGCTCTTCGATCTCTTGATCGTTCGCGTTCGGATCGCGAACGAGCTTCAGCACGCGAAACGTCACGAGATGTTCGATACCGATATCGCGACGGGTGTACGACTCTGGCGCCGAGAAGCGAAAGCCTTCGAACAGATCGAAGCCCAACTCTGCGCATCGATCGCGCTCGCCGCGGTGACGGACGTTGGTCGCGAGCAAGCGCGCCGAGTATTCGTTCAGCCGTTGGACGACACCGGAGAGTCGCATCGGGCCGACCGCCATGATGTCGACCTTGAGCAGATGCGCGAACTCGAGAATCGCCGCCGTCTCGTCCGCATCGGAGACATGGACCGCAAGACGGTAGCCGCCGGAGACAAGATCGCGGCACGCAGAAATCACTTCCGAATCTGCACCCGCTTCCGCGGGGATCTGAAGAATGACGCGGTCGGCGGGAAGGAGCGGCAGGGTTCCGGAAATCAACATGTCCCGGCCGACGGTGAGCAGAACGCCCTGACCGTCGGTCACGGTATCAATGCCGGTTTCTAGAAACACCTCGGCCAGTAGCTGCTCCGGGTGAACTTCTTCATGCATCCCGGTCGAACCCACGGGAGAGCGAACGGCGAGGTCGTATGCGAAGATCTTCTCGTGACTATCGAAGACCGGCCGGCGAGCGATAAACAGGTTCATCAGGCCGAAGTATCGGTCCCGATCTTAGAATCTTAAACAGCTGCCGGCCGAGCTCGATAATCTTGTTTATTGGGTGCCCATCGCGACGCGGAAACGATGCTCTGCCTCGAGCATGTGGCTGTCGTTCGGCGGAACGTCGCCAAGGTCGAGTTCAACCCAGTTGATCGTGCCGGTGAACTCACGTGTGTCGTAGTCCTTGGTCACGGCCGACCCGTAGTCCGTGCCGATGTCACACGTCTCGTCGGCCGAGAAGAGGCCAGGTTCGGTTTGCTCGACACGGCCGTCACCAACGGGCTTTCCGTCGATGTACAGCGTGACGTTGCCACCCTTCGCGATCCCTCCGCCGTCGTACTTGAGCTCCATGCGGACCTGATGGCGGCCCTCCGGAATTTTTGTGTTGCTCTCGACGACGTATTCGTTCAGGCCGAAGAAGTTGTAGCAGTGCTTGAGCGTACCCTTTTTGGCGTACAGGCTGAATCCGCCAGTGATTCCGCCCATGGCGATGATTGGACCGTCCGCTCCTTCTTTGGGAACGACGATGTCCGCCGTGATGAAGTACGAACGGTTGTGAAGGTTGAGCAGAGAACTCTCGGTGAGCCGGCCCATTCCGCCAAACAAGAGTTGACGATTGCCGTGCGCGAGTTCCGGCCGTCCGGCTCGCACCGAATCGGCGCGCTCCACCATTCGATCGTCTAGAGGGAGCACGTTGTACTTCGACGCCTCGATCAACCATTGCCGCTGCAGCTCGGCAAGTCGATCTGGCTCTTTCTTCGACAGATCGTGCGCTTGAGTCCAGTCTTTCGTCGTGTCGTACAACTCCCAGTTGTCGTCGTCGAAGGGAATGGTCTTCACGACGCCGGTTTCCCACGGCGTGCGATGCTTAGTGACCGCCGTCCACCCTTTGTGATAGATGCCGCGATTGCCGAACATCTCGAAGTACTGCGTTTCGTGGCGCTCGTCGGCCTTGGCGTCATCGAAGGAATAGAGCATGCTGACGCCTTCGAGCGGCTTCTGCATCACGCCGTTCACATATGTGGGCGCCGGAAGACTCGCAGCCTCGAGCACTGTGGGCGCGATGTCGATGACATGATGAAACTGTGATCTCGTCTCACCTTTTGCCTTGATGCCGCCGGGCCAGTGAACGATCGTGCCGTTTCGTGTCCCGCCCCAGTGAGAAGCGACCTGCTTCGTCCACTGGTACGGCGTGTCCATCGCGTGCGCCCAGCCCACGGCGTAGTGATTGTACGCTTCGGGCCCGCCGAACAGGTCGAGACGTTTTTTGAGAAACTCTGGCGTCTCTAGTTGAGGAAAGCCTCCGAGCGTGATCATCTCGTTGAACGTTCCCTGCAGCGATCCTTCGGCCGACGCACCGTTGTCGCCAATGATGACGTACACCAGCGTGTCGTCGAGAATGTCGAGGTCTTTGAGCGTATCGACGAGTAGCCCGACGTGATGGTCGGTGTGCTCGAGGAAGCCCGCGTAGATCTCCATCTCGCGCGCGAGCACTGGCTTCATGTCGGGCTTGATCGTGTCCCACGCGGGAATTCCTTCGTTCCGCGCCGTCAAATCAGCTTCCTTCGGAATGACGCCGAGTTTCTTTTGGCGCGCGAAGGTCTCTTCGCGGAGTGCGTCCCAGCCCTGATCGAACTTGCCCTTGTACTTATCTGACCACTCGGCCGGGACGTGATGCGGTGCGTGCGTTGCGCCGGGAGCGAAGTACATGAAGAAGGGTTTGTCGGGCATGAGCGATTTCTGCTGCCGCACCCACTTGATCGCATGTTCGGTGAGATCGGTGGTGAGGTGATAGCCCTGCTCCGGCGTCTTCGGTGGCTCGACTGGCGTCGTGCCTTCGAAAAGTGCGGGATAGTACTGATTCGTCTCGCCGCCGATGAAACCGTAGAAGTATTCGAATCCACCGCCGCCGCTCGGCCAATGTTCGAATGGTCCGAGCGGACTCGTCTCCCAAACGGGTACCTCGTGGCACTTCCCGAATTGCGCCGTGCAGTAGCCATTGAGCTTGAGAACTTCGGCAAGCGGCGCACAGGTGTTGGGGCGAATGGAGTTCTGTCCGGGCGCCGACGTCGCGAGCTCGGTGATCGAACCCATACCGACCGTGTGATGATTGCGGCCTGACAGCAGCGCAGCTCGCGTTGGAGAGCAGAGCGCGGTGGTGTGGAACCGCGTGTACTTCAGACCGTCCTGCGCTAGCGACTCGAACACCGGCGTCGCGATCGGACCACCAAACGCGCTCGACGCGCCGAAGCCAACGTCGTCGATCAGAACGACGAGCACGTTGGGCGCACCGGCGGGCGGGCGGAGCGGAACGATAGGCGGAAATTTTGTCTCGGGGTCCTTCGCGTCGAAGGTTGTGAGGGAAATCGGTGTGATGTCGGGGATTGGAAGGACATCACGCTTGAGCGTGTCAGTCGGACGTTCTGCCATGTGGATCTCCTCGAGAGAGGCCTGGCTGGCGCAACGCTGGGCTCCGTGAGCCACACAGCGTGCGACACGGCGGGCGTTCAGTCTCGGTCAGTGCTCGAGGGCGAACCAGTGGACCAAGAGAGTACCAGACACGCCGACCTCGCTTCGTCGGCGTGTCTGATCGAGTCGATCGTTGCAGTCGTCGGCGCTAACGCGCGCGACGACGCTTCACGCCGAAGATCCCGAGCGCAGACAAGCCAGTTGCGAGCAAGACGAGCGTGCTGGGTTCCGGCGCTGGAGTGAACGTCGCTTCGAACTGCGCGTCGAGATGCTTCGGAACGCCGACCGGTCCGTCCCAGTCGATGTTGTCGAAGACTGTGGCCGACGGATGGTCAGAGAGGTCGCGATAGGTGACACCGTCGCTCGCGAGGGTCGACTGGAGTCCGACCAATGCGCCACCGGTATACGCGTCGGTCGGATTTGGAAATCCGAACGCGCACTCGGTGCAGCTGTAGAAAAAGACGCCGCGCGAATCGTTGCCACCGCCGGCGACATCGGGGTTGATGTACGCGATGTAGGTCTTGAGCGGATCGAGATACACACCGACGTCGAACGTTTTCTCAGTGCCCGACGATGACGGATCGAGATCGCTCGTCGAGAAGATCGGTGGACCGCTCAGACTCGTTCCATTCCATTCGGCAATCTGGAATTGGAACGCGAAGACATTCGGATCGAAGCCGGGAATCAGCCAGAACGACCAGGAGTTGAGGAACGTGTCTGTCGCGTCGGGCGTTTGGAACGTCTGGCCCCACCCAAGCTCTGGCCCACCAGGTTGCGGACGGCCAATTTGCATTCCGTCCAATCGTACGGGGGCGCCGACTGTCACGGCCTGCGCTCCGGCGACGGACGATCCAGCGAGGAGTGCGACGAGCCAAAGACGTAGCGTGCGCGGCATAAACGCTCCTTAGTGATGCTCGGTCTGACAACATTGCGTCGCACCGTCGCGCGCACAATCGGCCTTTCGGAACAGTTTCTGGTCCCGTTCGGCAGCATTTTTTGCTCTGTAAATTCTTCCGTCGTTCGTAGACGACCGCACTCGTCTTTTTTCGATTTTTCTTTCTCGCGGCGCCGTCGTTTCCGCAAATCCGTTGCCGCATTTCGCCGTTCCCAACTCGCGGTGGCGGGCTCTTGATCCGTCTCAGCGATGGGCCAGCTTGCCACGTAAATCAGACATCCCACTCTCCCAATAGATCCGGAGATCCCATCATGCAGACTTCGATGTTCCGCGCTTGCACGATTCTCCTCCTTGGCGCCGCATCGCTTGGCGCTCAGGGGAGCGGTCGTGCATTCAATCCCGAGGACTGGTACCGCATCGCACGCGTCGGCGGCGGAACCCTGTCCCCAGACGGCAACACCCTCGCGTTCACCGTGACCACGGTACTCGAGGACAAGAACGCTCGCCACACCGAGGTGTGGATTCAGGCCGTGTCGGGCGGACCGTCGCGGCGCATGACGGCGCCGGCATTCGAGAGCACTGCTCCACGCTGGTCCGATGACGGCAAGACGTTGTACTTCACGTCGACGCGTCCGGGCAGCAAGGGAACGACATGGGCAGTCCGTATGGACGAAGGCGGTGAAGCGTTCCCCGTCGAGGCACCCGGTGGTGCGGGCGCAGCGGGTCGCGGTGGACGCGGCGGCGCAGGTGGTGGACGCGGTGGTTTCGGCGGCGGCGCTGGTGCACAGCCGAGCGACAAGAGCTTCACGATCACGGCCGGGGGCGGCGCAGCAGGTCGAGGCGCGCCTGGAGCCGGCGGTCGTGCTGGGCGCGGTGCGAACGGCGGAGTCGAACTCGCGGCGAACCCGAATGATCCGTACAGCAAGATGGGTCCGTTGGCTCGTCCGCCGCAGGGTTCGATCACCAAGCCACTCAACCCGGCGCGATTCGACGGTCGTCATTTCATCGACGAGCGCACGCGCTCGAACGACGCAGGCTTTGTTGCCAGCACCGGTCGCGGTGGTCGCGGCGGCGCAGACCCGGATTCCACCGCAGCACCCGGTGGTCGCGGCGGTCGTGGAGC
This sequence comes from Leucogemmata humicola, assembly GCF_055379415.1. Lineage (NCBI taxonomy): Bacteria > Pseudomonadati > Gemmatimonadota > Gemmatimonadia > Gemmatimonadales > Gemmatimonadaceae > Leucogemmata > Leucogemmata humicola. The sequence continues at coordinate 2,073,078 of NZ_AP040875.1, read as the reverse complement.
CTTCCTTCCGCCCGCCGGAACCGCGCCCGTTCAGCTTTTCATTCAGCGCGGCGCTGGCGAGCGAAAGCAGATTACGAACACGAACTACACGCACAGCGCGCCGAGCGTATCGCCCGACGGCAAATGGGTCGTATTCCTTGCCGACGCCAAGCTTCGTTCGGATTCGCTCGTCGCGCGTGAACGCGATTCCCTCGCCAAGCTGCCGTTCAATCGCGCACGCGACGAGTCGGATCGCAACGACACCGATCTCTTTATCCTTCCCGTCGCCGACTGCGAAGCGGGCAACGCTGCGTCGTGCAAGCCGAAGAAGATCGAATACTTCGGCGGCGAGTCGAACATCATCTGGTCTGCCGACAGCAAGCAGCTCGCGTTTGTCGGACGTCCGGGACAGTTCAGCAGCTCGCGTCTTCTCCTCGCGTCGGTCGACGGCGGCAAAGCAGTCGACATCCTCGGCGCGTGGAAGTACGAGCCGGGCCAGATCGAGTGGTTCAAGGATGGCAAGATCCGCATGACCACCAGCACGGGTGGCTCGCGCGGTCTCTGGCAGATCGACCCGGCGACGAAACAGATCTCCGCGGTCCTCGGCGGTCGTCGTGAAGTGACAGGCATCCTCGTCGACAAGGCGATGACGAAGATGGTGTACACGTCGAGCGACGTGTCGCATCTCGCCGAGTACTACGTGTCCGACATCAACGGCCAGAATGAGAAAAAGCTCACGACCTTCAACGATGAGCTGCAGAAGGAAGTCGCATTCTCCGACGCCGAGCGGTTCACGTACAAGTCGGTGGACAACCTGGAGATCGAAGGCTGGCTGATGAAGCCGTACGGCTACCAGCCCGGCAAGAAGTATCCAGTGGTGTTGTACATCCACGGCGGCCCGCACTCGGCGTACGGTGAAGGCTGGTTCGACGAATTCCAGAGTCTCGCGGGCGGCGGCGTATTCGTGCTGTTCACGAATCCTCGCGGATCGAGCGGTACCAACGGCGCATTCACCAACGCGAGCCGCGGAGATTGGGGCGGCAAGGATTACATCGACTTGATGAAGGGCGTCGACTGGGCAGCGGCACGGCCCGATGTCGACTCGACCAAGATGGGCGTGACCGGCGGTTCGTATGGCGGCTACATGACGGCGTGGATCGAGACCAAGACGAATCGATTCAAGGCCGCCGAGACCGATCGTATGATCAGTGACTGGACGTATTGGTGGGGCGCGTCGGACGCACAGGGTTTGACGAATGGCGAGTTCTTCGGCCGTCCGTGGGAGAACCAGGCGATGTACGACTCGCTGTCGCCAATCCGCCATGTGAAAAATGTGAAGACGCCCACGCTCATGGTTCAGTCCGAAGACGACTTCCGGACGCCAATGGGCAACGCCGACCTGTGGTATACGGCCCTTCGCTCGCAGGGCGTTCCGGCGGAATTCGTCCGCTATCCGCGGTCGACGCACGAACTGTCACGGTCGGGAGAGCCGTGGCTGCTCGTCGATCGACTTGGACGCATTCGTCAGTGGTTCGACTACTGGCTGATCCAGGGCGGTCCGCCGCCGAAGAGTGTTCAACCGTAAGACGTCAACGAGGCCCGCGCGAACTCTGCGCGGGCCTTGTTGCGTGGTGGCGCTCGTGAATCGCCGTCTGGTCGATTGCGCATCGCACGGGCAATATTCGTCATGACTCACATGTGCCGGCGGCTAAGCAATTGAACTGGGACGAGCCCGACACCAACATCATCATCGGGGCGCTGCTGCTCGACCTCGCCGCGTCGCACGCATCGAAGCAGAGCGCGATGGGTTACGAGCGCGCCGCCAAAACGGTGCTTGGGTTGGACGACCCGATCGAATCGTTCGCTCAAGCCGACGGCTCGCTGCGAAAGATTCCGAACATCGGACCAAAGTCGGAGCGCGTCATCCTCGAGGTGTTGCGCACCGGCGAATCGGCGACCGCCGAGCAAATGGTTGGCGAAAGCGCCAAAGCATCGAACGTGCTCAAGCGACGCGGGCTTCGCGAGAACTTCATGAGTTGGTCGCGTGTTCGCGGAGTGCTGCGCGACGCGACACTCGGCGGTCCACTGGTCGACGAATATCGCGGCGATCTCCAGATGCACTCGACGTTCAGCGATGGCACGCAGACGCTCGAAGAGATCGTGGAAGCGTGCATCGCGCGTGGATACGAGTTCAGCGGCGTCACCGATCACTCACAGGGCTTGGCGATCGCCAGCGGTATGTCGATGGCGACCGTCGAGAGGCAACATCAGGAGATCGACGCCCTGAACGCGAAGTACGAAGGACGCTTTCGGCTGATCAAGGGCATCGAGGCGAACATTCGACCTGATGGTTCCGTCGACATGACCTCGGCGGAGCTGTCACGGCTCGAACTCGTGCTGGCCGCACCGCACTCGGATCTTCGGTCGGCAGACGACCAAACGCGGCGCATGATCACGGCCGTCGAAACTCCGGGAGTTCACATTCTCGCACATCCGCGCGGCCGCGTGTTCGGGTCGCGCGCGGGTGTGCGCGCAAACTGGGACGAGATCTTCGGTGCCGTGGCGCGCGCCGGCATCGCGATCGAGGTCGACGGCGATCCGATGCGACAGGACCTGGACTTCACGATGCTGACTCGCGCGAAGGACGCAGGATGTCTCTTCGCACTCGACAGCGATGCGCATTCGCGGTGGGAATTGCGCCACGCAGAGATCGCGATAGCCCATGCGCGACTCGCTGGCATCCCGAGCGAGCGCGTAATCAACTGTTGGCCGACTACTCGGCTGCTCGAATGGCTCGAGGAGCGTAGAGCGCGATGACATGCCGGAATACTCATGCACGATGAGCGCGTCGAGCGATTCGACAGGGCGCATCTCGTTGCGACACCTTGGAAGAACGGCGGCGGCGTGACGCGCGAGATTGTCCGCGTGCCGCTCGGCGCGGACATGGAGTCGTTCGATTGGCGCGTGAGCATCGCTGAGATTTCGGCCGACGGCGATTTCTCGCGCTTCGCCGGCGTGGATCGCGTGATCGTGCTGCTCGACGGCGGCGGGGTGGACATGGAGTCGGTCGACCACCGTCTCGATACACCGCTCGTGCCTTTCTCGTTTTCTGGCGACGAACCGATTTCCGCCCGACTATTGAATGGAACGTCGACCGACTTCAACGTCATGACGCGACGCTCCGCGATGCGCGCCGACGTTCGAGTCATTCGTGAAGCCGAGTTGCTTGGCGAGTGCGGTGCGGGCGTGTTGTTCGCCGCTCAGGGAGCGTGGAGCGCGAACGAACACGCTCTTGCGCCGAATAGCGGCGTTTGGTGGGACGGCGAGCCGCTCGCGTGGTCCGTAACCCCGCGTGATGGCGGAGCGTTGATCGCGGTTACGGTGAAGCCGGCCTTCGTTGGGGAAGAGCCGGGTCAGGCGCCGTCGGACTGAGCACGACGCGACGTTCGCCGAAAGAGTTGTCCAAGTGGTTCCAGGTAGCGAAGTTTGATCTGACGTCGACCCGGTAGCTCAGCTGGTAGAGCAACGGACTTTTAATCCGTAGGTCGTGGGATCGTGCCCCACCCGGGTCATCACCGACAGAAATTGCGAACGGCCGCCCATCGAGGCGGCCGTTCGCGTAAGATGACCCACCAAAGCCCGCCTTATTTCTTCGTCGTGAACAGAAAGGGCAGGCTCACCCACGTGGCAACCGGCTTCGATTCCGGTGCGGGCGTACGGGCTGGCTCGAAGCGAAAGCGAGGCAGAATCTCGCGCACGGCAGCCGTGAACAAGTCGTGATCCGATCGCTCCACGACGATGCTCCCGACGTCGACACTCCCGCGGTCGTTCACCAAGAAGCGCACAACGACCTGTCCTTCGCGTTGTCTCGAGCGGAGCGCGTCGGGGAAGCGTGGCTCCGGCGCGCGTCCGACAATCTTGGGGGGAATAAGCACCACATCGACATCCGCCGCCGACGCGGGGACTGAGACTCGATCGCTCGTTGCAGCCCGACCGGTGTCGGACGCACGCGGCCGCTCCGGCGGCGAAGGTACGATCGAGTCGGAGCTAGGAGCCGCCGAGACGCTCGGGACTGCGACGTTTATGGGATTCAGGTGAATCTCGACGCGCGGCAGGCGGAGCTCAGGTGCAGCGCCGTCCGGCGCGCGCTTCTCTGCCTGGGCCACCGGAGCGGTAGCCGAGGGCGTCGCACTCGCGGGGCGGCTCGAGTCGGCGCGCTTGGCACCGGCTAGGGCTGCCGCGCCGGTCGCGAGGGATCCGGTCATCGTCCCCGGTGCAGTGACGACAGGAGCGCCGGCCGTAGTGGTGAGCTGCGCAGCGCCCGTCTTAGTGGAGGCGGGGTTGCTGCCACCACCGGCGACCGGGCGCAGTATGAGCAGCCCCACGATCGCAGCCGCGGCCGCCCCGACTGAGGCGTACAGCACCGTTCGTCTCTTGCGCACCGGCTCCGGCAAATCGGCGTGTGCCGGTGCGATCGTCGATCGCAAATCACCAAGCGCCGCATCGGCACTCGTGACAGCACTATAGGCGACATCCGCGAGAACGCCATCGCGATGCGCGATGGTCGATTCACGACTGGCGACGCTCCCGGATGGATGAGCGCTCTCTCGCTGAGAGATGGCGATCTGGGAAACGGAGGGCGTCTGTAGCGGCGATGCCATCAACGAGGCGGCCGCCACCGCGGCCGTAACCGCTGGCGTCTTCATACGGTCGCGCGAAGGGAGAGCAGTTGGGCGAGGTGCCCGCGGCTCTGGCGCGCCGAGGATTTCGAGCTTCGGCGAATTGATCGGCGACGGCACCGCGGTCGATGGCGTATTGGCCGCCGAATCCGGGACCTGCTTGAACCAGGCCGGAGTGGGGATTGCCCCCCGGGTGGCCTTGGCAGCAGTAGCTGCCGCCGTGTCGGCCGCGACGGCGACCTGCAACTCGAGCTCGGCCACGCGCGCCCGCGCGGCCTGCGCGCTTGCATGGCCAGGCCCCAACACGACCTCGCGTGTTGCGAGGGCGCGCCGAAGCAGCGCCAACGATTCGGCGAAGTTGCCACGCGCCGCGCACGTTTGCGAGAGTTGCTCGAGTGTGACGACGGTCACCATGTGACTCGGCTCGAGCACCTTCTCTCGAATGCGCAACGCATCTCTGTACAGTGCTTCCGCCGCGACGTCATCACCGATTTTGCGCTTCACATCGCCGAGGCCAGCGAGTGCGGTGGCGACATCGGCGTTCTCCTCGCCCTTCCTCCGTGCGATCTCGAGCAAACGTTGGAGGACTTCCTCGGCGCGCGCGTGTTGCGACCGCCGGAGGTGTAGCCGGCTCAACTCGTTCAGAAGCGGCGCGAGCGCCGCATGCTCGCTGCCGAACAGCTCTTCGCTGATCGCGAGTGCTTCGGTGAGGAGGGGCTCTGCTTCCGCTTCGCCTGCCCGACCGAACCTCCGCGAGAGCTTTCCGAGATGGAAGAGGGTGGACGCGAGCTCCCGCCGGAGGCTGGGATCGCTGCGCGCCACGACTATCGCCGAGTGAAGGGACTCGGCGGCGGCGAGCTCGTCCCCCTTGGTCAATGCCGCGCGCGCTGCATCGAACCGCTGGGTAAACAACGCTTTGGTGTCAGCCATATGCATACCGTGCCGTAATGCCTCGCCGAAATGCCTCGTCCCCTAATTATCGGATCGAGTGGTGCAAAACCATTGTTTTTATCGAATGGTCAGCGCAACGGCGCGTTGCCATATGGCACGATGCCTCGGGAAGACCAGCGTCCCCGCAATGATCGCGTCTGGTAGGACGACCGAAGGCCGGTCCGCGAAACGGGCAGGCCCTTCTAGAGGCCCGAAAACACCCGTAACCCAGCGAGCCTTCCCGAATCATCTGCCTCCCACCGATCAGGCGCTGTTGCGAAGCAGCGTTGGGACATACCGTAACGACGCTCGATGATGCGAGAACTCCAACGAGCACTCGCGCGCAAAAACGAGGCAAGGCGCCTAAGCGACCTGCCTCGTTGTGTTTGGACGTAAAGAATATCGCGCGCTTGATAGCGTTCTCTCAATTCACTCTCTGCTGAACACCGCCGGTATGCCGAGGACTGACGTGCTCAACGTCGCACCGTTCAGGACGCCCGTGAATGTGCGGCCGCACTGCGGCGCGGAGACGGACTCGACGAAAGTGAATACGTTTCCGACGACAGAAAACGTTCCGGAGCACGTCACCGTCGGTGTCGTGACGGCCGCGGTGCCTACGGTTGGCTGATCGAGCGGTGTGTTGACCGTTCGGCGGAACGTGGTGACATCGGTGAATCCGTTTGTCGTCGTGAGAAAGATGGCGCCGGATAGCACGTCGATTCTGACCGGCGGACTGATGGAATCGGCGATCGTGGCCGGCAACACTCGGCCATTCACCGTCTGAAGGATGAATGTGTCGGCGGCAGATGCGGGAACGGTAACGACGTTGTTCGTGTCGTCGCAGGCTGCGAGACAAAGGGTTCCGACCAAGACGGTAAGCGCTGCAATGCGCATGTGTGTCTCCATGAGACCAAGCGTGTAACGCCGGACTCCGCGATCGTCATCGTCACGGACCGGGTTGCGCTTGGGCTGATCGGGAGGAGACACCGATCGTGAGGACACCGGCGTGGCCAAGCGCGTTGTTGCCGTTGGCCACGCAAGGAGGGAAATCCCGCGCCACGGGCAAACGATCGCGTGGTTTTGCGTCCAGCGATCCCTGCCCTTCGGTTCTTCTTAGTACGCTGGGAAGAACCCCCTCGTCGGCCGCTGCACCTTCAGACTCTCGATATCGAACGACGACCTCAACGCGGGCGGGAAGTCGGCGATCTGCTCTGGTGTGAGAATCTTCAACACCTCGGTCATCGCATCGACCATCGCATCGAACGCCGCCTGCCGCGCCGGGCGGACCCTCTCCACCGCTTCGTCCATGTCGACGGTGTTTGGCAGCGGAGCGAGATACGCCACTACCGGCGCCCAGATCGAATCCTGCTTCATCAAGAGGCGACGCTGGAGCTGCGTCAGTCGGTCGATCTGCTGTTGGCTCAGAATGCTCAGCGAATCCTTCACCTGAAGGATGCCCTGAAGGGGATTGAACACAGACTGCAGGAGCTGCTGTCTGATCTGCTGCGCACTCCGCTTCTCGCCGCGACGACTGCGTCCGGGGAGAATGATGTTCGCCAAACCCTGATGATCTACGTCGCCGCCGAGGCGCACCTTCGCTTCGAGGCTGAGGATGAAGGGAAGCCGCAACGAAGAGCTCGCGAAACGCGTGTCACCGAAGCGCTGGTTCACTTCGTATTTGAAGGTACTCGACACCGGATCGAACCCGCGCACGCGCAGCAGTGTGGGATCGGGCGTCGCTGGCTGTCCCCAACCCTGCATGTGATTCACGCCGTGCAGTAGCTCGTCGACGCCAGCGAATGGATTGGAAATGTTGAGCGACAACGTCGTACGGTTGTCCCACCCGAGCTTCTCGGGGTTGAGCGTCACCGTTGCGGCGGCGGTTGCCGTCCACGGGCCTTCGCAGGAGTTGCGGCCCGCGATCGTTCCAAACTGATTCGTCAGGCAGCGCTTCACGCGCGACGACGCGGTCGATAAGAGTGTACTCATCCCCGACGACACTGCCGCGTCGCCGCCAGACGGGCGGAAAATGAACGCCCGATCGTTCGACAGCCCGTCGCCGTTCACATCTCCGGCAACGACTGGCGTGAACGGCACACCCGACTGTGCACGCCCAGTGAGCGCGAGGGAGAAGAGGTCGCTGATGCGAGTGTACAGGTTGATGTTCACCGCATGCTTGCTCCCGATCGAGCCACGCGACCATTCCACCGCGTTCGGGTTGCCGGCCGTGGTCGCGCCAAAGCCGCGCGTCTGCTCGCGGAGGTCCGAGTAGACATAGCTCAGGGTCCAGCGCGTATTGATCGTGCTGAAGCCGATCGGCTGGAGGGTGAACGTATACTGCGCGGCCCGCGATTCGAGGTCGGAGCGAAGCGCATTCACATTTCCAAAGAGCGCTGCGACACGCGAGTCGGCATTCGTCACTGCGCCACTCGTCGGGACGATACTCGTCGGCTGCGCATACATCGGGCGTCCACCTTCGGCACCGAGCGTGATGCGCTGAATGCCATTGAAGTTCACGTCGACCGGCGACTGCTGGTGGAGATTGAGCGAGTACGTCGCATCCGCGGAGAAGCGGAAGAGCTTCGTGATGAACGGGCCGCGCAACGTAAGATTTCCGCGCCAGCTCCGCTGCGACTGAAAGCTCGGATCGATTGCCCAGACATTCGGACGGTTGCTGACGAACGCCGACTGCGATCCGGCGGCGCAGGTCGTGGGGATCGCTCCTTCGTTCGTCATGTACGTCGAGAAGTCAGGCACAGGCACGGCCGATCCAACGCAGAGAATCTGGGTCAAGGCATCAGGAAGCCCGGTGTTCGTCACGACAGGCGCGATGAGTCCGGGACGCAGATCGTTTCGGAACTCGCCGATCCCACCGCTCAAGAAGCCCCACGGTGCACCGAAGCCTGGGATACCCGTTGTACCGTTGTTGCCAAAGCCCCACGAGAAGCTCGCGCGCGGGCTCACAACTGCTTCGCGCGGCGCGCGATCGGTGCGCAGGCCGAAGACGCTGTCGACCGCGTGATTGTAGGCGAGCGAGTTGCCGATGGCGTTTGCGTCGAGGCGCAAGCCGTAGGTGACGTTCACTCGATCGCCGGCGCGCCACTGATCGCCGAGCGCGAGCGATCCGGTTTGGACGTCGGCGACCATGTCGTGCGAGGCGAAGGAGCGCGAGAACGACGACGCGCGATTCGCTTGGACGTCGGCGATCGAGTTGTAGACGAAGGTCCCGAGCGCGTTGCCGCCCTCGGTCTGCGTCAATCGGTCGAGGCGAGCATTCGCCGTCAGGCGCCAGCGGTGTCGATTGTTTGCCGAGTTCCACGACGTCTGGTTGAACAGCTCGGCGCCCGATGTCCGTGTCGTGCGTGGCAGCCCTGAATTTCCGCCGAACACGAGCGATGCGAGTCCAGTCGAGCCGTCGGCGAGTTGCGACGTGACGAGCACACGAGCATCGGGGAGGCGAGTGTATGGCGTAGCGTCGGTCGCGTCGGTGTGCGCGCCGATTCTGGTATCGTTGAGAATGACAGTATGAAAGAACGCTGAAAACTCTCCGGTAATGTCGCCGCCATTCCGAGTCAGGTCGCCGCCATGTCCAGGGAGTGCGGTGGGAGAAACGAACGACGCGAGCGATTTACTGTGACGGAGCGACGTCGTGATGTTGCCGATCGCATTCTGAGTCGGCGTCCAATCGAAGCGCGCGAGCATCGACGTCTGATCCGTCTGCCGCCGATCGGGAATGCCGAGCGCGTTGACCGGAATTCCGCGCGCCGACGCGGCGGTGGTGAGCGCCGACACCGAGTCGCGAGAGATGCCCAGTCCGGCGAGCGTAGCGGGATCCCCGGTGAGCAGCGATGACAGATCGCTATATCGTCGCCCGCCCTGCACCGACACGTTGTAGAACACTCGGTCGAACACGATCGGCCCGCTGAACCCGCCGCTCAGAATGGCGTTGGTGTATTGCTGGCCGAGCTGTCGTCCGATGCGGTCGGTCGCCTGAAGTCCCGGCGCATCGAGGGTCACGTGCACGATTTGATTGACGAAGTTATTGCCCGGCGCCTGCGTGACGGAAAGCTGCGCGCCGCTGAAACCGCCGCGCGAAACGTCGTAGGTGGACGCACTCACTCGGACGGCCCCGATGATGTCGCGGGGTACGTCGCCCCCGCCGAATGCGAGCCCGTTGAGCGTGACGCTGTTCTGCGCGCTCGAAAGTCCGAGGACAGAGAAGCCGGGCAGTCCGCCCGACGGATCATTCGTGATCGTGATGCCAGGAACCTGCGAGATCATCCCGAGCAGATCGCCCTGATCGGCGACGGCGAACACCTCTGAGCTGGCGAGGATTCCCTTCTCCGTCTGTGCGACGTCCGCGCCGATCAACTGATCTCGCGGTGGAGGCTGGCGTTTTGTCTCCGTGACACGGACGGTTCCCAGGACGACAGGAGCTTTCTTGAGGACGACATCGACCACGATCGGCGTGGTGGAATTCGCACCAGCAGATTTTGCCGTGGTGCGTTGCTGAATCCAACCGATCGCGCTGACCGTGACGAAGTACTCAGCGGCGCGATTCGGTATCGACGCAGTCCAACGGCCCGCAGCGTTCGAGCGAACCGTTACCGCAGCGCTGAAGCCGGCCCCGGCGGGAGTGACGGTGATGGAGGCATTACCAATAAAAACGCCACTATCCGACTTCACTGTGCCCGAAAGTATTTCGGGCGATGGCGTTTGGGCACGAGCTGACGAGACGACGCAGGTCAATGCGCAGACTGCGGCGACGACGGCGCGGAGAGCGGCGACTGCACGCATGAGCGATCGGGATAAGGAGGCCCCGTCGCAATTTGGCCACGTCAAAGTGGACCGAACGCGACGTAAGTAGCGGGACTACTATCTACGTGCGAGATGCAGAGAATCAAAGTTAGGATTCGATTACGTATGGATAGACGTTTGGTTTCGGCGCGGACTTTTGACCGCTGCCGAGAACTCTCACGGCCCACGCGAGCTCGGCAAACCATGGCCTGACGTGTGCCTCGAGTCGACGCGTGAGACCTCGGCACTCGCATGGGACGATGTAGTCGCGCCGCTATACGTGGCGTGCTCTGGGCAAGCGCGGCATTGGCCGCGTCGGCAGCGACGCCTGAGATCGCGGCAGCCCTGCCTCAAGCGGCTACGACGGATAGCACGCCGCGCACGCTCTCGACGATGTACTCATACACAGGCGAGCTCGTGAACGACGTCGCGGGCGGCGTCCAACGTGGTACCGTGTTCGCCGGCGCCGGCGCCCTGCAACTCACACTCCGACTTCGTCAACTCGTTGGATGGCGCGGTGCGCGCGTATTCGTCTTTGCGCTCGGCACGAACGGCGGAGCACCGAGCGGTCTCGTCGGCGACGTACAAGGACTGTCTAATCTGCAGGCGCCTCCCGGCCTGCGTCTCGAAGAGGCATGGCTGCAGCAGAACATGCTCGGCAATCACGTGTCGTTACTCGTCGGACGGTACGACCTGAGCACCGAGTTCTATTTCACCGAATCAGGAAATCTCTTCGTCAATAGTTCGCTGGGGATCGGCCCGGAGTTTGGACTGAGCGGCATCGAAGGCCCGTCGATCTTTCCCTTCACCTCCGCGGCGGCGCGCGTCGACGTCAAACCATCGCTCAATACCGTCGTCCATGCCGCGGTGCTCGATGGCGTACCGGTCGATCGGCCCGGTGGTGGCATTCACCTATTCGCGCGAGGCGATGGCGCGTTGCTCGTTGGAGAGTTTGCGCTGCTCGCACGCCCAGACACGACGGCAGTGCCACGTCACCGACGTTTCCAGATCGGGCGAGGGGCGCCACGTCCATACTCGGGCAAGGTCGCACTCGGCGCGTGGTACTACACGGCTCGGTTTCCCGACCTCGTCGACACGCTGCCGACTGGCGCTCTCGTTCAACATCATGGAAGCGCGGGAGCGTACGTAGTCGCGGATCAGACAGTCTGGCGCGCACCACCTGGAGGCTCGACCCTCGTCACCGCGTTTGTGCAACTCGGACTCGGCGATCCGCGGGTCAATCAGATCGGCGGCTACGCAGGCGGCGGAGTGACGGTGACGGCTCCGTTCCCGAAACGGGCGCAGGACGAGCTTGGGCTAGCCTTTGCCGCCGCGCAGAATGGTTCACACTTCGTGCGTCAACAGTCGGCGAATGGTTTGACCGCCGCGGGAGAAACGGCAATCGAGTTGACGTACGCTGCCCAATTCGGCAACTGGCTCTCGGTGCAGCCGGACCTTCAGTTCATCATAAATCCGGGCGGCACGCGAGCGCGCCGCAACGCGCTCGCGCCCGGTCTTCGAATGACGATGACGCGGTCCGATTGACTCGACGGTCCCTGTCGAACCGTCATGCTAGAAATCGAAATCGAGATCCGCGGGACCCGTCTTCATCGTCGCAGAGATCTTCGAACTGAACTGCAAGTTGAAATTGTTTGGCGTCCGCGTGTGATAACTCTTGTATGTCGCCGTGTGAATGTCTTTCTCGATCGCCGGCGATGACGCGATTGCGCCCGTGTCGACCTGCGCCTGGAGTCCGCGCTTGCACAGTTCCGCCGCAACGACGTCGGGATCGAACGGCGAGATGCCGAACGAGATGTGATCCATCGATGCGCTGCGCACGGGCGGCATCGCGAAGGTTGGCGACGTGGCATTGCCGCCACGAATCAGTAAGCCGCCAATCTCCGGAGAAATCTCGGTCTCGTTCTGACTTCCCTCGTCGCCAAGTCCGCGCCAGCCGAGGAGGGCTTCGTAGAAGGCGACTGTTTCTTTATAGCTCGTGCAGCGATACGAGATGTGATCGAGATACATCGTCTTCCAACCGGTCGATTCGAACGGCAGCGCGACGTTCAGCTTTCCGTTCGCCGGCGTACGACGACGATTCTGCTTGTTGCCGTTGCTGATCTGCACGTCCATCCCGTCGGGGTCCTTCACGTGAAAGCTGCGGAAGTCGTTGCCGTTGTGGTCCGCAACCGGATTGAGGCCACGTGCCTTGAGAGCTGCTTCGACCTTGTTCGTATCCCAGGGTGTGATGCCCCAGCAGAAGCCATCCCACACGGCGCCACCGTTCGCCACACCTTCGGCGCGCGGCGTGTTGCACGGAGGTGGAAAGCGAGTCGCGGCGGTATCGCCGGCGGGTCTGACACCGCCCGCTCCGCCGCCACGCCCGCCACGCGCTGCCGCGCTGTCACCACCTGCGCCGCCTCGGCCGCCGCCTGCGCCACCGGCACCACCGCCGCGATTGCCACCGCGACCGCCGCCACGATTCACATAGCCGCCGCGAATCTTCACCCCACCCCAGTCGCCGATGTCCATGTCGATCACGTTGCCATCGTTGCTGCGCACCTTCCAGCCGAGAAACGCGGCGTAGAACGCTGCTTCGCGCTCGGGATCGGTGACCTGCATATTGAAGTGATCAAGCAGGACTGTCTTCCATCCCGTCGCCTCGAAGGGCGCCTTGAATGGCGTCTTGTTGCATGCGGCCGTCGAGTCGCGGTCGCGGCCGGCGCAGGCTCCCTGTCCGAGCGCACGGGCGAGTGGCATCGACACCGCGGCGATACCGAGTGCCTGAAAGAGTTGGCGACGCGAAATCGCGGCGCGATCGTAAGCGCTGAAGAGTCGGGTCAGCTCGTCCACTAGAAGACTCCGTCGAGTGTGGTCTTGGGTTGGGACCGCTCCGCGCGAGTATGCAGCCGAACACCCGTCCGAGCAAGCTCGCGCGCCGGTGCGCAGCGGCGATGGGCCGGACCGCACCACTCCCCTTGCTTATCTACAACACGGCGACCATTCTCTCGTGTAGATAACCAAGGCGAACCATGACGAAACCGACTGACCTCGTCCAAGGCACGCTCGACCTGCTGATCCTGCGCACCATTGCGAGCGAGAAGCTGCACGGCTGGGCAATCGCGCAGCGAATCCAGCAGCTCTCCAACGAGGTGTTGCAGGTCAATCAAGGATCGCTCTACCCTGCCCTACAGCGACTCGAACGCCAGGGCTGGATCACCGCAGACTGGGGCGTATCCGAGAGCAATCGACGCGCCCGCTTCTATAAACTCACGGCGCCGGGTCGTCGCCGCCTCGAACAGGAGCGCTCCGATTGGGAACGACTGTCGGCGGCAATCTCACTCGTCATGCGAACAGCCTAAGCGAGGAGACGCGCTATGCGAGTCATCTATCAAGCCATCGCGATCTTCCGTTCAGTGTTCCGCAGCAACATCATCGACGCCGACCTCGCTGATGAGATGCGCTTTCACGTCGAACGTGAGACAGAGGCGAACGTGGCGCGCGGAATGTCGCCCGTCGCGGCACGGCGAGCTGCGCGACTGACCTTCGGCAACATCGACGCAACGCACGAACTCTCACGCGACGATCGCCCTGGCGCCGGTGTGCGTCAGCTCGTTCGCGACGTCCGCCTCGGAGCACGTTTACTCGCCAAAGCACCCATCTTCGGAATTACCGCCGTTGCGATCGTTGCGCTTGGAATCGGCGCCGCGACGGCAATCTTCAGCGTCGTTTACGGCGTGCTGCTTCGACCGCTTCCATACCGCGAGCCCGAGCGACTCGTCAGCATCTGGCTCCAGCGTACCAACGGCCGCTCCTATCCGAGCGCCGCCGACGCGGCCGAACTGCGTGCGCTGCACGGCGTGTTCGATGACGTCGCTGTAGTGCGCAGCAGCACGAATCTCAATCTCGTTGGCGACGGCGAGCCACGACGCCTCCTCGGCGCGCGCGTTTCGCCGAATCTGTTCTCAGTGCTCGGCGTTTCGCCCATGCTCGGCCGCGCATTCGCGAAGGATGAAGACCAACCTGGTCGTGAGCACGTCGTAATCCTGAGCGACGCGCTGTGGCGAGGACGATTCAATGCCGATCGCGCGATCATTGGCCGCTCGATTCAGCTCAATGGATCGCCGCACACTGTGATTGGTGTGATGCCGCCAGAGATTCAGTATCCGGTGACGAATCTCGAAGCGTGGGTGCCAGCCGTACTCGAACCAGGCGAACTGACACGCGAGACGATCAACAACTATCGCGTCGTGGCTCGACTCGACCCGCGCGCGACACCCGGGCAGGCGCGCCGCGAAGCCGCCGCGCTGGCCAAGCGACTCGGAAACGAGCATCGCTGGAATGCTGGCGCTGGTTTCTCAGTCGACGCGATGCTCGACGACGCTGTGCGAGACGTGCGCCCCGCGTTGCAACTGCTGCTGGGAGCTGTCTCGCTTCTGCTGCTCATCGCCTGCGTGAATCTGTCGAACCTGTTCGGCGCGCGCGCGACTGCACGCAGCGGTGAGTTCGCCATTCGACTCGCCCTTGGCGCGTCACGCGCTCGCCTCATCTCGCAGGCGATCGCCGAAGCGGCCCCGGTGCTAGTCGCAGGTGGAGGGCTCGGCATTCTCGTCGCACAGTGGGCGGTGCACGAATTCGTCGCGGCCGCCCCGCCAGGGTTGCCTCGCATCGAAAGTATCTCGATCAGTTTGCCTGTCGTCGCCTTTTCACTGCTGCTACTCGTGCTCACTGGCATTGCCGCGAGTATCGCGCCGGCGCTTCAGGCGGGACGTTCGGACTTCACGACCATCACGAAGGATGGCGGCCGGTCGTCGACATCTGGGCGCGGCCGGACGCTCGCACGCCGAGCCGGCGTCGCGATTCAGATCGCTTTCGCGCTTCCACTGCTCGTGGGTGCGAGCCTGCTCATTCAGAGCGCAATTCAGGTAGGGCGCGTAGAGCTTGGCTTCAAACCCCAGCATGTGACGACGATGTCGCTCGAGGTATCGCGCAGCAAGCACGAATCGGATCAAGCCGTCGCCGACTACTACGCGAGGCTCGTCGAAGCCGTGCGCGCCGTGCCTGGGGTGACCAGTGCGGCCATCGTGAATCGCATTCCACTCTCGGGCGCACAAACGAATCCCGTGCACTTCGAGAACCCCGTCGGCACACCCGAAGAGTCGACGGACGTTGATTCGAGAACGATCACGCCAGACTACTTCGCGACGCTCGGGATCGGACTGCTCGCCGGCCGAATGTTCACCGAGCACGACGATGCGTCGTCGCCGCCGGTCGGTATTGTTGACGAGCGAATAGCGCGAACCCTCTGGCCAGGCCAAACCGCAATCGGCAAACGCTTTCGCGGACCAGACGGAAGGTGGACAACAATCGTTGGCGTCGTCGCGCATCTGCACACGGTGGGCGTGGAGATCGATCCTCGGCCCCAGGTGTACTGGAGCTACGGTCAGTGGACGCAGATCCGCGCGGTGCTCGCGGTCAAGAGCGCGGGTGATTTGCGCGCGCTGTCGGTTCCCATGATCCAGGCGATTCGCTCTATCGACTCGGAGCAGTCCGTCTTCGACGTTCGCACTATGTCGGACATCGTTGATAGTTCGCTCGCGCAACGGCGGTTGACCACGCTCTTGATGATTGGCTTCGGCGGCATCGCACTGCTGCTCGCCGCGGTTGGGATCTATGGCGTAGTTGCCTATGGCGTCACGCACCGCATGCGCGAGTTCGGGATCCGCGTCGCACTTGGAGCGACCCGCCGCGATGTCACCCGGCTCGTTGTGTGGCAAGGCACATCCATGGCAATCGCCGGCTCGGCCGTTGGGCTGCTGCTCGCCGTCGCCACGGCGGGCGCCATGAGCACTCTCATATATGGCGTAGCACCGAGGGATGCGGCGAGCACCGTTGGGGCAACGATGCTATTGATGTTCGTCGCGGCGGCAGCGAGCTATATCCCTGCAAGGCGCGCAGCGGCAGTGGACCCAGGTGTCACACTCAGGGCCGACTAGTAAGACAGCGGGTGCTCTTGTCGTCGTCGCTACCCGCGCGCGACGACAGCGTTGAGGTACCCCGCGAATGCCGTCCATCCGAGGTACGGCAGCATGAGTCGCGATGCGATCGGATCCACCTCGCGAGCTGTTGCCGCGAAGCCCGCAGTCGCCGTGAACATCGCGCCAAGATCGGCGAGCGCAGCCTTCGGCCGGCGCTGGCCGAAGAACAGTGGCGTCCACGCGGCGTTGAAGGCGAGCTGCGCACCCCAGAGCGCGAGTGCGCGGGTTCGCGCACGACTCCGCGGCGCCCGATACACGCGCCAACCGGCGACGGCAATCAACGTGTACAAGGTCGACCAGACCGGCGCAAATACCTCCGGCGGTGGATTCAGCCGCGATTTGCGTCGTGTCGCATACCAGAGCTGCGTCATGCGATGCTCCGAACTCGGATTGAATCGCGCACCATAGGCAGCAGCAGCGGCGGTGACGCCGAGAAAAGCGAGCAGCGGTCCGTACTCGCGCGCGATCTCAGCGGAGGAACGACGCACCACGCGCGGCCGGCGCACCGGAACCGCGTTGCGAACCATTGATCGAAGGGCCGGAGCCGCCATGGGTAACTCGCCTGGTGAAAGGGAATGTCGACTCCATTTCCACAGGCGATTCGAGTGCCACCGCGCCCAGCATCACGCGTCGAGCTCGTCAGTAAAGACTCACGGCATTCGATCGAAATGTCTTCACATGCTTTTAGGATTGCGTGGTCGCTGACCCCTCCTGATCCATTGGAAGCGTCAGAACAAAATCCGACCCGCCTCCGGGCGCATCGGCAACGGTGAGCGCGCCACCGAGCAAGCCGGCAATTCGGCGACTGATGGCGAGTCCAAGGCCGCTGCCCTGAGCCTTGTGCTCCGACGACGGGATGCGATAGAACGGGTCGAAGATCCGGTCGCGCAGCTCGTGCGGAATACCCGGGCCGCTGTCGCGGACGCTGATGCACGCGTGGCGCTGCGGATTCTCCTCGATACGCAGAGCGACATTTACGGTGCCGCCGTCGGGCGTGTACTTGAGAGCATTCGAAAGGAGATTCTCGATGACGTGGCGGACTCGTATTGCGTCCGTTCTGAGCCACAGGGCGTCGGCAGGTGGACTGAACGTCAACTGCATTGATCTTCGCTCTGCCTGGGCCTGATGGTCGTCCACGATGCGGCGAAGCGCGGTTACGAGGTTCGTGTCGCGAAGATCGATCGTGTACTCGTCGGCGTCCACACGAGCGAGGTCCACTAGCTCCGCGACCGTCTGCTGCGCGGTGGCGATCAATCGTTTGAATCGACCGACCATCTCGGCCTGCTGGTCATTCATCGGGCCTGCCACGCCCTCCTCCAGAAGCTCGGCGTAGCCGGCGGCTGCCCCAAGCGGATTCTTCACGTCGTGAACGACGCCGGTGATGAGGCTGGCGCGGAGTTCGATGGATCGTTCGAGCTTGCGAGCCCGGTCATCGGCGTCGGCGGCGAACGCCCGGACCTTTCGCTCGAGCGTGACCACGATCGTCATGGCAATCAATGCGATGCTCGCCAAGCCAATCGAGACGAGAGCATCGATGCGTTCCAGGCGACGCACTTCGTCGCGGCCGCGATTCGACTCCGTGACGAAATACTGATCGAGTGACTCGGCGGCGTCGATCACGGCGCGCCCCACGACCGCGCGGCGATCCCGTCCGGCGTCCGAGAGAGCAAGCACGCCCCCCGGAGGATTCAATGCTCGCCACTGCCCTTCGGCGCCTTTGAGAGCGGCGAATAACTCCAGCGCCTTTCCGCCAACGCGCTGCACCAGTGAATCGAGCACGCGCGCCGCCGCGCGCTCTCGTTCGATCGCGCGATCGCGAGTGAGGTCATCCGGGGCAAGCGGACCGGGTGGACCCGCGCTGGCAATGACGAGTTCCTCCGCGAACGCGCCCTCGAATTCGCTCGCGGCGACGCGCGCCTCGCCAACGACATCGACGAGGTCGGCGCGAATGTGAGTCAACCTGCGGTTCGTAACGAACGGCGTTGCGAGGAGCAGAACGAGTGCACCGATGACGAACCCGAGAGGAAGCCAAGCCCGCGGGGCCACCGACGTTGTTGCGACTGACTGTTGTTCAGCGTTCTGCATTCCGTCGTGAGCGCGGGGCGTCGTCGTGCCACCAACCGCTTCCATCCACTGCAAGCACTGCGCTCCGCGCTAACCGGGCTCGTCGACGGTTTGAATGAAGTACAGACTGTAACCGTCGAGATCGCGAACACAGAACTGCCGCGCACCGTAGAACATGTCGTCGATGTCCTGCTCGAACTCGACGCGTCGAGAATCATCGGCGCTCCCCGCGAGGACAGAACGCGCGTATTCGAACTGCCGAGCTTTGAGCGCTTCGTAGATGCGATCGACCTGATCGGTATAGAACCAAAGGCTCACGTCGTGCGGGCCCGAGGTTCCGTTCATGTTGATCATCAATTCAGCCGCGCCGAGTGCGACCATGCCGAAATTGACGACACCGTCGTCGGCGTAGCGCTGCAGTTCCCGAAATCCAATCGACGTGTACCAGTCGAGCGCACGCGCAACGTCTGGAACCGTGATCATGGGAACGCTCTTCTTCACGGAACCGGCCAGGCCGGCGATCGTCGACGCCGAATCCCGCGATGGCGAGAATTGCGGCTGTTCCGCTCCCGCCGCAGCGAGCCTCGTCATCGCGTCGCGATCGCCCTGTAGCATGGCGAGCTCCATCGCTGTATGACCGTTGGCGTCGCGCGCATTCAGATCGGCCCCGAGCTCGATGAGTACACTTAGGACGTCGTACCGCTTGCGCTGCATGGCAAAGTGCACCGGCGTCTGACCACCCTCGAACGGCGACGTTCGCCGATCGAGCGCGTCGGGCTGCTGCTTCACGACGTCTCGAATGAGATCGAGATCCCCGACAGCCATCGCCGAGAAGATGTGATGCTTGGCGCCACGTTCGATTAGCAGCGCAAGCATTTCACGCCGCCGCTCACTGAGGCGAACACCCTCCTCGGTGGGATGATGGTAGAACGATCCCCACCCGATTACCTCGAGCTCGTGCACGTCGCCCGTGGCCGACGCATCGGCGCCTGCATCCAAGAGCGCGCGAACGGTCGCGGGCTCACCCGTCGCCGCCGCCCAGAATAGTGGAGATGTGTTGTCGCCAATCTCTCGCGCATTCGGGTCAGCGCCGCGATCGAGCAGTAGGCGAACGGCGTCCACGCGCACGCCTTTGGCCGCGGAATGCAAACAGGTCCAACCCGCATGCGGGCTTCGCGGGTCGCTCGCGCGCACGAGCGCCGGTTCGCCCTCGAGCATCACGCGCAGCGCTGCAAGATCGCCCGCGTCACATGCCGCAAAAAACCGAGCAGTGTTTGAGGATTCCGGCGATGACATGGTCTGCATGGGTGCTCCATCGAGGACGACTACTACCACGATGCGCCATTCGTGCGATCAAAGAATCATCGCGTTGGGAGCACTGAAGGGCAAGAAACACCAGGCTCAGCGTGCGTGGCGACACAACAAGACGCGGTCGTAGTTGCGCCTGCTGCTGAACCACCTTATGATCCACTCCATGCTCGGTTCACGCACGCATCGCCACTCGCATCATTTTCACGGCCATCTGGGTCGGGGCGAGCCACGCGTGCGCGGATAAGTAGCAGAGCAAACACTATCCGTTCGTTACAGCGGCCCGTCACCCGACGGGCCGTTTTTTTTCGTACCCATCCTTCTCATGTTTCGAATCGCACTCCCCAATAAAGGCAGACTCGCCGACGAGACGCGCGAGCTTTTCAACGATGCCGGGCTCGAGGTCCGAGCGCGCGGCGAACGCGCCCTCACGGCCTCGCTCGGCGACGCGTTCGAAGCGGTGTTCGTTCGCGCACGTGACATTCCTGAGTTTGTTGCCGACGGCGCTGCTGAAGCCGGCGTCACCGGCCGCGATCTCGTCGAAGAATCTGATCGCGCGCTCGAGTCACTCGTCGATCTCGAATTCGGCCGCTGCAGGCTCGCCGTCGCCGCAACGGACGACAGCGGTATCACGTCGCTCGAGAATCTCCCAAAGCGCACCCGTGTCGCGACGAGCTTCCCGCGTGTCGCCGCACGGTACTTTGCGCGCGCCGAGTGTGACATCGACATCGTCCCCGTCTCCGGCGCGGCCGAGATCGCGCCACACATCGGAATCGCCGATGTCATCGTCGACCTCGTGTCGACCGGATCGACGTTGCGGGTAAACGGTCTGCGCGAGGTCGCGACGGTGCTCGAGTCATCAGCGCAGTTGGTCGTTTCGCGCGATCGGCGGCCTGACGACACGATCGCCTGCGAGCTGGTGACCGCGTTGCAATCAGTGCTTCGAGCACGTGGCAAGCGATACGTCATGGCTAACGTCTCGCGCGATCGCCTCGATGACGTGCGTCGCGTACTGCCCGGCCTGAACGGACCGACGGTCGTGAACATTCTCGACGGCGGCAAGCTCGTTGCGGTCCATGCGGTGGTCGCCGCCGCTGCCATCTATCGCACGATCGCCGATCTCAAAGCACTCGGCGCCGAGGGCATTCTCGTCACGCGCATCGAACGGTTGATGCCATGAGCGTCATTACTACACCACTGGTGCGCTTCGTCGGCCGCCTTGCCGACCTGCCCGTCGCCGACCGCGCGTCACTGCTTGACCGATCGACGTCGAGAGACAATTCAGTTCGCGATTCGACGGCAGCGATCATCGCCGAGGTGCGGCGCGATGGCGACGCCGCCCTGCTCAAGCTCGCCGAAAGATTCGACGGTGCGCGGATGGCATCCCTCGAGGTTTCGCGGGCTGATCGCCGACGCGCGCTCGACAAGCTCGCTCTCCCGTTGCGCGCCGCGATGGAGCGCGCCGCGGCGAACATCTCGGCGGTGCACTCGGCGAACCTTCCGGTGATCACAACATGCGAACCGGAGCCGGGCATCGCGATCGTGCGACGCGCCGACCCCCTCGCCCGCATTGGTGTGTACGCTCCCGGCGGACGCGCCGCGTATCCGAGCAGCGTTCTGATGTGCGCAGTTCCAGCGAGAGTGGCTGGCGTCGACGAAATCGTACTCTGCTCGCCGCCGAATTCCTCCGGGTTGCCATCGTCGCTCGTGCTGGCCGCGGCTGAGATCGCGAACGTGGATCGCGTGTTCGCCATCGGAGGTGCGGGAGCAATCGCCGCCATGGCATTCGGGACGTCGACCGTTCCGCGCGTCGACCGCATCGTTGGCCCGGGCAACGCTTATGTCGCCGAGGCCAAGCTGCAGCTCTGTGGTTTCGTTGGCATCGATGCGCCGGCAGGACCAAGTGAATTGCTCGTCATTGTCGACGACTCGGCCGATCCGCTGTCGGTTGCGGCAGAATTGATTGCACAAGCGGAACACGATCCGCTCGCGTGTGTCGTGGCAATCGTCGTGGGTGAGGCTCAGACAGATGGCATTGCTGGCGCACTTGCCGTTGCACTCGATGAGCAACCACGCAAAGCGATCATCGCGGAGTCGCTAGCGACGCGCGGCGCATTGCTCACGGCGGACAGTCTTTCCGACGCCGTATCGTTTGCGGCGGACTACGCGCCGGAACACCTGCTCGTCGTCGTCAACGATCCCATGGCGATACTGCCACGGCTTCGGAACGCCGGTACTGTCTTCATTGGCGAAAGATCGTCGGTATCGTTCGGTGATTATATGTCTGGGGCAAATCACGTGTTGCCGACTGGTGGCCTCGCGAAATCCTACTCCGGGCTGTCGACGCTGGATTTCTTCCGGTGGACGACGATTCAAACAATCCAGCCACGCGCCGCGCGCGCACTGGCCAATGACGTTGCGCTGCTCGCCCAGGCCGAAGGGCTGTTCGGCCACGCGGCGGCTGCGCGACTCGCCGGATCGGAGAGCACATCATGAGTGACATTCGTCGAGCCGACTATCGCGACCTCCGTCTGTACACCGACGACACGGGACCCTGCGCGATTGACCTGAGCGATAACACGAATCTCTGGGGCACTCCGCCGAGCGTGGCACGGATGCTCGCCGGTATCGCGAGCGGCGGGCTTCGAGGTTATCCCGAACCGTATTCGGAATCACTCAAGCGGACGATCGCGGCCTACGCCGGCGTTGGCGCCAATCAGGTCGTGACCGGCGCCGGGTCCGACGACATCCTCGATTGCGCTTTTCGCGCGCTCGCCGTACCTGGCGGTCGCGTCGCATACATCGCGCCCACCTTCGTGATGGTCCCCGCATTTGCGCGGACCAACGGGCTCGAGCCGGTTCCTGTGCGTCTGACCAACCAGTACGACGCCGACGTCGATGCGCTCCTCGCAACGAACGCCCAGATCATTTACCTCTGCTCACCCAACAACCCGACGGGCGGATCGCTTTCACGAGACGCTATCGAGGCAATCGTTGCGCGCGCGCCCGGCTTTGTGGTTCTCGATGAGGCGTATGTGGATTTTGCGGGAACGAGCGCCGTTGATCTGCTCGAGCGTTTTCCCAGGCTGGTAGTCGCACGGACCTTCTCCAAGGCGTTTGGGCTCGCCGGACTTCGCGTAGGATACGCGCTGGCTTCGGTCGAAGCCGCCGTCGAACTGGAGAAGGCGCGCGGACCGTACAAGGTGGGCGCTGTTGGAGCGCTCGCGGCGCAGCGTGTGCTCGAGAATGATCTCGACTGGGTGCGGCAACGGGCCGCGCTGGCCGTGGAAGGGCGTGAACGCCTGCGAACCGAACTCGCACGGCGCGGTGTCGACTGCGTCCGATCTGATTCCAATTTCGTCTTTGCGCCGCTGCGCGACGCCGTCGGCGTCGCGGCAGCAATGCGCACACGCGGCGTCGCCGTGCGCGCATTCGCCAATTTACCTGTCGTCGACGATCGACTTGCGGCAGCGAATGGCGCAGCGCTCCGGATCACCGTGGGTCCGGACGACGTCATGACCACAGCGCTCGCAGCATTCGATGCGGCCCTAGCGGAACGTGCTGAGCGCGGCATCACATGATCGTGGCGATTCTCGACTATGGCGCGGGAAATCTGCACTCGCTCGCGAAGGCGATCGAGGACGACGGCATCTCCGTGCGCGTCGAGGCAAACGCGGCGCGCGCGCTAGAAGCCGACCTTCTTGTCTTGCCTGGCGTCGGCGCCTTCCCATTCGCTGCAGCGCAGTTGGCGGCGAGTCGCGATCTCATTCGGCGCGCGGCGCTAAACGGTTTGCCGATGATCGGGATCTGCCTCGGCATGCAGCTCCTCTTTTCGTCGAGCGAAGAGGGCGCCGGCGAGGGACTACGTGTCTTTGAGGGAACGGTGACGCGACTCCGCGCGAAACGCCTGCCTCACATTGGCTGGAACGCCATCGAGCCCGTCACGAACGGAACCAAGCTGTCCACTGCATACTTCGCCAATAGCTTTGCGTGCCGCCCCGCGGACGACTCTCTCGTCACCGCGTGGACGACGCACGAGAACGATCGCTTTCCGGCGATCGTTCGACGCGGCACGATCTGCGGCATGCAGTTTCATCCGGAAAAGAGCTCGGCCGCCGGCGTCGCGTTGCTCCGTGCGATGATCGCCGAGGTGGCGGCGTGATCGCGATCCCGGCAATCGATCTGCGCGACGGCTGCTGCGTACAACTCGTTGGCGGCTCGTTCGCCGACGAGCGCATCCGTCTGCCCAACCCTTTCGACGTTGCGCTTCGGTGGATCGACTCTGGTTTTCGGCGCCTGCACGTCGTCGACCTCGACGCGGCGATGGGAACCGGATCGAATCTCGCCATCGTCGAATCGCTCGCGTCGCTCCCGAATGTTGCCGTGCAGGTTGGCGGTGGAATTCGGTCGGACGACGCCATCGAGAGAATACTCGATGCGGGCGCGGCGCGTGTCGTAGTTGGCACTCGCGCATTTCGCGATCCCGAATGGCTTGGCAACGCGACCGCTCGTTGGTCCAACCAGATCATCGTTGCCGCCGACGTAAAACAGGGACGCGTCGTGACGAACGGCTGGACGGCACCCTTCGACGACACAGCTCCGAATGCGATCCGAAGCTTCGACTCGATCGACGTGTCTGGTTTCTTGGTAACAGCGGTCGATCGCGAGGGGCTGCTGCAGGGACCCGATCTCGACCTGATGACCCACGCAGCGCGAGCCACCACGAAAGATCTGATTGCATCCGGTGGGATCTCGTCGACCGACGACCTCCGCGCGCTGGCGCGCTGCGGCGCATCCGCGGCTGTCATTGGCATGGCCCTCTACTGCGGCGCGCTCGACGCGACCGCGATTGCTCAGGAATTCGATCAATGACGCGCATTGAGCGCAATACGAGAGAGACGACGATTCGCGTCGAGCTTCTGGATGCGGGAGCCGAGACGCGTATCTCTACGACGGTTCCCTTCCTCGATCACATGCTGGTCACGCTCAACCGCTATTCTGGAATTGGTATGACGGTCGATGCCAGCGGTGACTTGCGCCATCACATCATCGAGGACGTAGCGATCGCACTCGGCCTCGCCGTCGCCGCACGAACGCCGGAGCGCGCCGCGCGTTACGGTGATCGCACCATTCCCATGGACGATGCGCTCGTGCACTGTGCACTCGACCTCGGCGGACGCCCGTTCTACGCGGGGCCACTCCCGAGCCGAATATACGATCACTGGATGCGCTCCTTTGCCGACAACGCACGCGCGACGCTGCATCTTCGTGTATTGCGGGGCACGGACCGTCACCACATCGTCGAAGCGGCTTTCAAGGCGCTCGGCCTCGCGCTCCGTGACGCACTCACAGAAGGCGATTCGGCTTTCAGCACCAAGGGCGTCGTCGGTCTGAAGGTCGCGCTATGACGCTCACGAAGCGCGTCATCGTGTGCCTCGACGTTCGAGGCGGGCGAGTCGTCAAGGGAAAGCAGTTCGTCGACCTCGCCGACGTCGGCGATCCGGTGGCGCTCGCAACGCAGTACGAGTCCGACGGCGCCGACGAGATCGTTTTCCTAGACATCGGCGCAACGCCATCAGATCGCGCAACGACGCTCGACGTTGCGCGCTCCGCCGCCGATCGCCTGTTCATTCCGCTGACGATCGGTGGCGGGATACGATCAATCGACGACGTCGCGCGCGCCCTTCGCGCTGGTGCTGACAAGGTGAGCGTGAACTCCGCAGCTGTGACGGATCCATCATTGATTAGCGCTGCGGCCGCACGCTTCGGGGCGCAATGCGTTGTCGCGAGCATCGACGCGAGACGGACGGCGAGCGGTTGGGAGGTCTATGCCGCCGGTGGACGACGCGCGACCGGCCTCGACGCCATTGCCTGGTCACGTCAACTCGCGTCACTGGGGGCCGGAGAGATTTTGCTGACAAGCATCGATCGCGACGGCGCTCGCACTGGCTACGACCTCGAACTCACTCGTGCTGTGGCGAACGCCGTCGACGTGCCTGTCATCGCGTCGGGCGGCGCTGGAAGTCCCGCAGACGTCCTGAATGTGCTCCGCGATGCGGGCGCCGATGCAGCGCTCGTTGCTGGCATCGTTCACAACGGAATCACGACGATCGCCGACATCAAACACACGATCGCGCACGCCGGCCTTGGCGTACGCACCACGACCACCGAGGTGTTGACGCGATGACGGATTCGAATTGGCTCGAGGCGGTGGCGGAATTGGCGACCGGTGCTGGTGAGATTGCGCTTTCCCACTTTCGCCGCGGCATCGACGTCGAGCGAAAACAGGATGGCTCGCCAGTCACCTTGGCAGATCGCGCCGCCGAACAGTTTGCTCGCGATTGGATCACGTCACGTTTTCCCGATCACGGCATCCTGGGCGAAGAGTTCGGAGTGCACAATCCAACGGCACGTTGGCGTTGGCTCATCGATCCGATCGACGGCACGCGAACGTTCGTTGCTGGTGTTCCACTCTGGGGAACGCTCGTGGCGTTGTGCGATGGAGAGTCCGTTGTTGCCGGTGCCGCCTCGTATCCGGCAACTCGTGAATCGATCGCTGGCGCGCTGGGTATGGGCGCGTGGTCCGACGGCGTCCGTTGCTCTGTGTCGTCGGTCGCGTCGCTCGATCGTGCGACAGTGTTGACGACGGACGAGCGTTTTCGCCCGACGCCAGATCGTCGTGCGGGTTGGACGCGTCTCGCTAATGCCTCGGCCACCTCGCGCTCGTGGGGTGATTGCTACGGGTACCTGCTCGTCGCTACTGGGCGCGCCGAAGTCATGGTCGACGGCATCGTGAATCCGTGGGATGCTGCGCCATTTATCCCGATCATCTCAGAAGCGGGCGGCGTTTTCGTCGACTACAGAGGGAAGGCAACCGCATTTGGCGACGGCGCGGTCGCGACGAACAGCGCGCTCGCCACGACCGCTCACACAATGCTGGGAGTGGGCGCGTGAAGAGTAAACCGGCAGACAGACTCGATCTCGATTCACTCGATTTCGCGAAGAGCGGCGGCCTCGTGACCGTCGTGACGCAGGACGCCGCGAGCGGCGCAGTGTTGATGGTTGCTCACGCCGATCGCGAAGCGCTCGAACTCTGTGAGCAAACTGGTGAGATGCACTATCGCTCGCGCTCACGCGGGCTGTGGCGAAAGGGCGAGACGAGCGGCAACGTCCAGCAAATCGTTTCTCTAACGCGCGACTGCGATGGCGACGCGATTCTCGCACGCGTGCGAAGCGCCGGACCCGCGTGCCACACGGGAACCACGTCGTGCTTCGGCGAAGCCGCGATCGAGGCGCACGCGCTTGCCTCGTTGGCAGGCGTGATAGATCGGCGGGCGACTGAACCCGCCGACGGGCAGAGCTATACGCAGCGCCTGCTCGGCGATCGCAACCTTCGACTGAAGAAGATCGGCGAAGAGTGCGCCGAGTTGATCGCGGCACTCGCCGACGGCGATTCGGGACGAGCAGCGGAAGAGACCGCCGACGTCCTGTATCACGCGCTCGTCGCGGCCCGTGCGGCCGGAGTTCGGTTCGGAGACGTTGTCGCCGTTCTGGAGAATCGCACCCGGTAGGTGACCGCGGTTGGCCAAAATCCCGCTAGCGGACCGGGCCATTTGTCAACCGGTTGGACGCCGCGAGGCCGTTGGCCTTTCGTCCCATTCTGCGCGCGGAATGGCAGGCGTATTCGAAGTCAGCCGGTTCCGAGTAAACTCCCGGCCCGCAGCGAGTCCCCTGTCCGGGACGGAACCGACCCCCAATGACCTCCCTCCGTCGCACCTCCAAGAGCTACTCGGTCCTCGCTGAGGTCGACCGAGTATCGACGCCGGGTGCGGCGGCAATCGCGGCGCTGCTTGTTGGGGTGGGTTGCTACTTCGGTGGCATCTTCACGACCGCCGTGCGCTTCCCGACCCTCGGGACAGCGATCCTGTACCCGCCATACGTCATCCTTCTCTGCGGGCTGCTGCTCACGCGGCCACGCTACTGGTGGACGCTCCTGCTGGCGTCGGCCGTCGCGCATCAAGTAACCGGCCAGGGAGTCTGGACGGTGGAACGGCTCCTGTTGTCCGAGGTTGCGAATTGGGTTCGCGCGCTCGTTGCCGTCGTAGGCCTTCGCCGGTACGCGCGACGACCGCTGTTCAACTCGCTCGACGGCGTTGCGGTCTTCTTCTCCGTCGCGGTGGTCTTGGCTCCGGGTATCGCGGCCCTCGTCGGGGCCGGGATTGTGGTCCACGATACGGGCGGTCCCTACTGGCAGATGTGGGGAGCATGGTTCCTGTCGAATGCCCTCACGGCGCTGACCCTGCTCCCGCCTCTGCTGATCGCCGTCACGCTTCGACCGTCGCAACTGAAACGCCCATCGACGGCGCGAATCGTCGAAGCCCTGGTGCTAGCGACGGCGATGACGGTCGTCAGCGCGATCGCGCTCATGGGCGTCGGATCACAGCTAATCGCCCCCGCCGAACGATTCGTCGCGCCCGTTCCGCTGCTGCTTTGGGCCGCGGTCCGGTTCGGACCCGCGGGAACGAGTCTTTCCATTTTACTCATTTCAGCGTTAGCGATCAGAAGTTCGATGCAGGGGCTTGGTCCGTTCGTCGACGGTACGCCGGCGGCAAACATGCTCGCATTGCACGGCTTTCTCGCCATGGTCTCGTTGCCGCTCACGGTGCTCGCGGCGCTCGTACGCGAACGAGAGCGCGTGGCCGAAGCGCTTCATACGAGCCAGCATCGATATCGTCTGGCGACGACCGCCGGCGGGGTTGCAGTGTGGGATTGGAATCGCGCGACGAACGAACTGTTCGTCGACGACCCGATTCTCGCCGCCCTCGGGTACTCCGGAGATGAAATCGGAAGCCACGTGAGCGAGTGGCAGAAGCTGTTGCATCCCGAGGACTCCGCTCGGATCAGCGTCCAAGCGCTGCTGCTTCTCGAAGGGACGACACCGTCCTTCGAGACCGAATATCGCATGATGCACAAAGACGGAACGCCGCGGTGGTTCTTTACGCGCGGCGCTGCAGCCCTCGGTTCAGACGGCACCGTTCGCGGGCTCACCGGAACCCAGACCGACATCACGGAACGCAAACGTGCCGAAGAGTCGCTGCGCGAAAGCGAGGAGCGAACGTCGCTCGCCGCCAACGCGGCGAACCTCGGCTTCTGGCAACGCGATCTCAAGTCGGACGTGCTGTGGCTCTCCGAACATGCTCGGCGAATCTACGGTCTTCCACCGGACATTCCCGTCACGCGGCATACAGTCTACGCGATCAAGCACGTCGAGGATCGCGATCGCGTCCGCGCCGCCATCGAGCGTGCAATCACGGACCACGAGCCCTTCGAGGTTGAATTCCGCGTGATCCTCTCCAGTGGCGAAATCCGCTGGCTGAACATGCAGGGACGCCCACGGCTCGACGATTCACACACGCCGATCTACCTCGGCGGTGTGCTGATGGACGTCACCGAGCGAAAACACCTCTCGCTCGCCGTGGAGGAGGAACACAAGGAGTTGGCCCACCTCGGCCGCGTGGCCATGGTTGGAGAGCTGTCCACTGCGCTCGCGCACGAGCTGAATCAGCCGCTCACGGCGATCCTGAGCAACGCGCAGGCGGCAAAGCGGCTACTCGCGGTCAACCCCGGCGACCTCGAGCAGATTAGCGAAATTCTCGACGACATCGTTCGCGATGACGCGCGCGCGGCAGAAGTCATTCGACAACTGCGCCTTCTCATTCAGAAGGCCGATGCGCTGTTCGTTCCGCTTCGCGTTCCCGAGCTCGCATCGGAAGCACTATCGATCGTTCGTAGTGAACTGCTCACGCGCGGTGTTTCTGTAACGACGAATTTCGATTCGTCGCTGCCCACCGTCACCGGCGATCGTGTTCAGCTGCTGCAAGTGTTGCTCAACCTCATTCTCAACGCGTGCGACGCGATGCTCGATACGCCCGCCCCCGATCGGCGGCTCACGCTCACGGCGCGCAGCGACGATCGAACACACGTGATCATTTCCGTATCCGATCGGGGGACGGGCATCGCGAAGGGGCAGTTTGAAAAAGTGTTCGAGCCATTCGTGACGACAAAGTCCGGCGGGCTCGGCCTCGGCCTCGCGATCTGTCGCTCGATCGTCAACTCGCACGAAGGAAAACTCACCGCCGCGAACAACACCGATGGCGACGGTGCGGTCTTTCACCTGGCCCTTCCGACACGAGCCGCGGGAGTCGCGAGTCCGCCGTACCCGCGCCCGCGAGTGCTGCGCGCCGATGTCGTCAGCCCTGGAACGAGCAGCGACCCGCGAACGACCTATCGCGACAGTTTGTAGTTGCTGAACGACGGCTCGTCGGTGACTTCGCGATCCATCACCGCAGCGATTTCATCCGGAACCTCGACGGCCTGATCCACGTCGGTCAGCTCGATTTCCGCCAGGACGAGATCGCGATCGAGAAACTCGTCGACCTCCCACACGCCGGTCACGCCGGGCACGCGATAGCGCCGCTTTCGTAGCCGATGTCCCTGCGTCAGCGGCCAAACTGTCGCGAAGAACTCTTCGGTCGCATCCTCTTCGAATTCGAATCGGCTCATACCGGTCCCGACCTTGATCGTGCGCACATAGCGCACGAGTGCGCCAGCCGAGATGCGGCGAACGCGCTCGCGAACCTTGATCCCGGGGATATACCCCTGGTCGATCTCGACAGCAGGATGCGCAGTCACGCCGCTGGGCAGCGCGCGTAGCAGATACTTCCGCTCGATCTCTCGATCCTCATTGGACATCTGCTGATTGTAGTCCACCCGGCAAGCGACCTCAACACAGCCGACGCCCTCGGCACTGGCCTTGCTCGCAATAGACGCGCGATGCCCAGCCCCCCAACCTCCACCTTCGCGCCCATCTCGCCGACCTCCCAGACCATTTCGACACCAGTTTCGGAGGTCATGGACGCGCTGCACCCTCGTCTCGATGCACTCGAGCGAAAATCCGGCGCGCGCGCGCTGGCCGTCGCTGTGTACGACACCGAGACGCACACGAGCTTCCATCGGCAGTCCGATCGGTGGTTTCACGCCGCGAGCACCATCAAGGTCGCGATCCTCCTCGGCGTATACGCGTCGATTCACCGCGGCTGGCTCCTGCCGCGGTCGCGACTGCACGTGCGGAATCGATTCATCAGCGCCGTCGACGGATCGCCCTTCCGCGTCATCGCCGATCGCGATGCCAACTCGGAGGTGCACGACGCCAGCGGCAAGATGATGCGCGTCGCCGATCTCGCGCTACACATGATCGCGACGAGCAGCAATCTCGCCACGAATTTGCTCCTGGACTTGGTTGGCCTCGACACCGTGCAACGCAGCCTCGACGAGCTCGCGATCGACGGGATTGACATTCGCCGCGGCGTGGAGGACGAACGCGCGTTCGAGCACGGCATCAACAATCGCGTAACTGCCGACGGTCTCGTTCAACTGCTGCGACTGATCGCGGAAGAGCGCGCGTTCTCGCCAGAGCTCTCTCACGAGATGTTGGAGATCTTGCACGCGCAGGAATTTCGCAACGGGATTCCAGCACGATTGCCACGTGCCGTGCGTGTAGCGCACAAGACCGGCGAGATCTCGACGATTGCGCACGATGCCGGCGTGGTCTATCCGCCCGGAAGGAAGCCTTACGTGATCGCCATTCTCACCGAATGGTCGCCAGACACCACCGGTCGGTCGGCGACGATCGCCGAGGTCTCGCATGCGGTGTATGAACTGCTTGCAGGCGAGGGCTCGAACGGTGGCTGAAGATCCGCGCTTTCCGCTCCACGTCGTCGACGGGCTGCGGTTGGAAAAGCCCGTGCGCGACGCCCTGCTGCCCGGCCGCATCGTGCTCGACGGCGCTGGACACGAACGCAAACTGCCGCGCTACTTCTACGAGATTCCCGCGTGGAGTAGCGCAATGGAGCTGCGCTTGTCACGCAGCTTTGCCCTTTGGGAATTCATCCAGACCGACGTGCGCGAGGCCGCACCGCTCCGCGGCTTTCCGCGATACGTGCCGTGTGCCATCACACTTCTCGCATTGTGCCTCGAGCGCTTTCGCGACGCGGTCGGCACGTTCGTCCATGTTGCGGCTAATGGCGGCTACCGCTCGCCGCGGCATGCCCTGAGCACCAGCGCCACGCCCCATAGCTGGGGAACGGCCGTGAACGTCTACAAGATCGGCGACACGTATCTCAACGACCGCGAGCAGATCGAGCGCTACGCCGCCATCGCACGCCAGGAGTTGCCTGGCGCATGGACGCGCCCCTTCGGATTCCATCGCGGTCAAACGGACGACCATCTGCACATCGATTTCGGCTACGTCGTGTCGACACCGCGCAATGCTCCGGAAGACCACCGGAGTTTCGAACCCGAGCAGGGATTGTCATGAGCGTACTCGGCACCAAATCGAGCAAGGGTGGCGAAGAGCGACATCGACGTCCGGCCAATGCGCTATCGGCGGTGGGACTCGAGGCGGAGTTCTCCGTCCTCCTGGATGGTGAATCGGCCAAGCCCGAAGATGTTTTTCGCAGTCCGACCAACATCGTGCGCGGCCACATGATGCACCGCACCGGCCGCTCGTATCATCTACCCACTGGTGGCGCCGTGTACTTCGACACTGGCGTCATCGAGATCGCGACGCCGGTGATCGAGATCGATAAAGGCTGCGCCGCACGAGCCGGCCGTTCGTTGTGGGAGAGTATTTGCTTCCTTCGCGGAGAGCTCGATGCGTGGGAGGAGCGCCACGGGCACGACGTGCACCTTGCCGGCTTCAGCACGCACTACAACGTTTCGTTCAATGTGCCGAAGCACGAGCAAACGCCGCATCGCACCGTCGAGAAGCTCGCAAAGCTATTGACGTACATCGTGCCCGTGCCGGTGATGCTGCTCGCGGCGAATCGTCGCTCTACCGGCATTGGCGCACGTCCGCGCGTCGATCGCATCGAGATCACAGCCGACTTCACGCCCGACGCCGCGTTGATGATCGCCACGGCCACCCTCATCATCGGCATCGCGCGCGCCGTGATGGAATGGCCGTCCTATGAAATCGACGCACTCGATGAACGGGCCTTCCCGGTGCTCAAACGGTTCGAGCCCGAAGCCCACAGTTCTCGTAAGGGTTGGGTCGCGCGGGTGTCGTCGTTCAGCGAGAATCCGTTCATGGCCGGCGTCGACGACTCTCGATGGCGCACGCGCAGGGACGAGAATCTCTCGCTCCGCGAGATCGCCCAACAAGTCACGCGGTACTTCTGGCCATCGATCGAGAGCACGGGCGACCAGCGATCGCTCAATCTCATTTCGTCGGTCATGAGCGGCCGCGTTCCGTCGCTGCTCGAACTCGACGACAGGCCCGCGGCGTATGAGAGCGTGGGGCGCCTGTGCGCCTGGGACAACCTCTTCACCGTACACGCACTCCTCCGATCCGGGTATGAGCGTGTGTTCATCGACGCAATCGCTCAACGTCCCCGGCGGATCGGTGGCGATTGGTACACGCCGACCGGAATGCACGGCTGGGCGCATGTCGTCTTTCGCCGTGACCGAGACCACACCCGGCACGTCTTCGCCATCGACTATCTGGTCCAACAGTCGAACGAAGCCGCCGCACCGCGCCGTGCGCGACGACCACGGGAGACTAAGAAAGCCATATCCGGACGTGCGAAGCGATCCACCCCTTGAAGCGTACGGGAAGTGGGGCATGCTTGATTACCCACCGCAGTGCCCCTTCCCGCCTCCGCTTCCTGCCACATGTCTGAACTCCTCACGCCTGGCATTCCGATCGCCGAGAAACTCATTCGGACGATCGCCGTTTACGCATTCCTGCTCGGTGGGTTGCGCCTCGCCGGCCGCCGCGAGCTTTCGCAGCTCAATCCATTCGACCTCGTCGTGCTGCTCCTGCTCTCGAACACGGTGCAGAACGCGATCATCGGCAATGACAATTCACTCATTGGTGGCCTTGTCGGTGGAGGCGCGCTGTTGCTGGTCAATGCGCTCGTCGTTCGCACCTTGTACCACTTCCACAAACTCGACGCGATCGAAGGGAAACCGGACACGCTCATTCAAAAAGGGCGGCTGGTTCGCCATCATCTCGAGCGCGAACTGATTACCGTCGCCGAGCTCGAAGCTGCGGCGCGACGCCAGGGGATCGCGTCTCTCGCGCACGTGCACGAGTGCCGGCTCGAAACCGGCGGCGCACTCACATTCATCGAACGGAAGCCAAGCGACGACGACGTTCGGCATCACGAAACGATCGGCTTACTCGCGAAGCTCGAGGCGCGTCAGGGAGCGATGCTCGAGCAGATGGCTGCGCTCGAACGAAAGATGGCGGGGACCAACGGCATCAGTCCCTGATCCGGCAGCGCCGACGTCAGCTCGGCGACAAGCGACGACCGGAGCATGTCGAGAAGCCGCTCGGCATCCGTCGGAACCGCGATGATCGGTCGGAAGCGGGCGCGACGCGCAGCCATGGCTCGGGCACGAGCCTCGATTGCCATTGTGACCAAACGCTCACGAGCCACCGTTTCATCCGAACGGTCAGCCACGCATGCTGTTGGTCGCGTGACCGAGAGGAGCGCCGTGGCTGGCGTTTGACGCGACCACGCACCGCGGAACGAGATCGGTGTCTCGACGACGCGACGCACGAGCAGCGACGGGTCCACGACGCGCGGATCAGACCACTGCGATTCGAAGCCGGCTCGAATCGAATCCGGCAGATAGGTCATTTCGCCAATCGCCGTGAGCAGCGATTGGGTTCCGGCCGACCCGAGGGCCGCCGGCGCGCCAGCCGCGTAACCAGGGAGAAGCGCGTCTTGCGCGACAGTCAGAAAGCCGTTGCTTCGCCCTTGCTGCGCCAGCGCAGTAGCCACGAACCAATCGGCGCCGCGGGCGAACAATTCGGCGGGGCGACTCATGCCAGTTCCCGGCGTCGCCGCTCCGTTTGACGGCCGGAACATTCGCGCGGCGGCGAGCCCACGGACCGAACTCGCGAGAGGGCCGCTGCGCTCTCGCATTGCTCGATCAGTGCTATAGCCCGTGCCGTCGGCGAACAGCCGGCGCGCCGCCTGCCAATCGAGATCGTGCGACAGTTCGTGTGCAATCGTCCCCGCCGATGTCGAAATCGACAGCTGAAGTGTTCGCGTTCGCGGCTCGTGCATGGCGAGAGCCGAATCGCGAAGCACCTCGTTGCCGAAGCGGACGCGAAGCCCATTCGCGGTGAACGCCGGCAACA
This sequence comes from Leucogemmata humicola, assembly GCF_055379415.1. Lineage (NCBI taxonomy): Bacteria > Pseudomonadati > Gemmatimonadota > Gemmatimonadia > Gemmatimonadales > Gemmatimonadaceae > Leucogemmata > Leucogemmata humicola. The sequence continues at coordinate 2,038,072 of NZ_AP040875.1, read as the reverse complement.
CTCGCTGCATGTCGCGCAACGCCGTCTGCAGTTCTCTCAAATAGTACGGGCGCCACGCGAGCGGAACGCTGCGCGAGAAGGCGACGTCGGCCAGCCCGAACTCCGAATACAGATCGCCGGCGTCGGGGCCTGCGTCACCAGGAAACCATGGCTCCGACTGCGCCAGGGAGCGCAGCGCCACGGCGGCCGCAAGCATAGAGAGTGAATTCGCTCGACGCAACGAATCGCTGTCGGCGAGCGTCAGCGCGTAGCTCGCGGCGAGCGTTTCGTCATTCGTCGCGCGCACTGCGCTCTGGGCCCGCGTGTTCAGCGTGACGCCGACCTGCGCCAATGTCGGCCGCTGTGCACCGAGCGCCTGAAGCCGCGTGGCAAAGTAGGTGTTGAGCAGCGTGCTGCGCGCGCCGCCGAGATCCGGCGTGGCAATTCGGTCGAGCGTGTCGAGTGCGGCGACCAACATCGGAACCTCACCCATCGCGGCGAGTTGCTGCGCGGAGCTCAACGGCGCGAGCGACGGTTGCTCGACACGAAGCGTACGAGAGGCGCGTCGGTCGATCATCAACTGCATCACGCCTTGACGCGTCTCGCTGGCGTCGCCGAGAATGTCTCGCACGTCATCTTCGGCAAGCGCTCGATCGCGCGCGAGCGCTGCCGCTTGCGCCGCGATCGTAACCGCCGACGCCGAGAGCGTGCCCTTGGCGGATTCAATGGAGTAAGCGAGGCGAACGGCGAGTTCTCCGACTCGCGGATCGGACGCCGAGCGAACGACACGCTCGATGAATGCGACGTGCGCCGCACCGGTGGCTCCGTGGCCGCCGGGCGTCCATGGTCCCACGCCCTCGAAGGATGATGCGTCAATGATGTACGAGTCGCCACGTCGCAGCCGTCCGAGCAGCGCCCACGACACGCGATTCTGGAACGCATGATCGAGGCGCGGATCAACGAGCGCTTCGTGCACCAAGCGGAAGGGGCTGCCGAGTCCCAGACGCAGCCGCTCCATATACCCGAACGAGATTGCGAGCTCGTCGCCTCGAATGCCGCTGGGCCGCGCGTTCCGGGCGAGCACGGTGGTCGAATCGAAATAGTGCGTCGCGATCGCGAGAGACCGCGCGGCGTTGGCGCTCACTGTCGGTCGCGAGCTCACGACACCGAGCAGCACCGCGACGCCCAAGGTCAGCGCGGTGATCAGCAGCGAAAGTCGGCGTGCTACGTGCATCGATTCATCGTACCCGACGCACGATGCCGAGTTGCCCCGCGCCGTGCTGATCGGTCTATTTTGTTGAGATGCCAGTGCACCGACTCATTCCAGTGCTTGGTCTCGTAGGTGCATTGGGGTCGGCAGCCTCGGCGCAGACGAGAACCACGAAAGCGCGACCCGTTGCCGCGGCCAGTCGTCCGACCGTGCCCGCTGGTCCCAGGCTTTCGCTCGACCCCAAGAAACCGTCGGGCGGCTCGCTCGTTCGTCTGACCGTCGACCATCTCGCACAAAGCGACTCGGTCGTTGCGATTGTTGGCGAATTCGGCAATGAGCCGGTGCACTTCATCGCCGCGTCGAATGATCGACGTCAGGCGCTTGGTGCGGTGCCGCTGGACGCATCCGATTCGGTGGTAGTGCGCGTGCGTCTGTCGCGCGCATCCGGCGCGGTCGACACTCTTCACGTCACGCTCAGCTATCCTCATCGGGCTCCTGCTGCAGCGACGCCAACGGTTGCGCGTCGAAGTGCTTCGTCAGGGCCAGCGCGTCGACTTCGTGTCGATCCGCGGTTCACTCGGCGCATGGATACCGAGACAGAAGCACGAATCGAGCGCGAGAATGAACTTGCCAAGGAAGTTGGTCGTCGCGCGCAGGATACGCCACAGCTCTGGACCTTTCCCTTCCTACGCCCCCGGGAGACAAAGGTCACGAGTCGCTTCGGCAGCGGACGACTGTTCAACGGCCGAGTGTCGAGCAGTCACCTTGGCGTGGACTATCGCGGCGCGACCGGTGAACCGATTTTCGCAGCAAATCGCGGCGTCGTTGCACTGGTCGCCGAGTTCTTTCTCGCGGGCAATGTCGTGTACGTGAACCACGGCGACGGTCTAGTGACCGGCTATTTCCATATGAGCCAGCAGGAAGTCGCTGTTGGTGACACGGTGGAGCGTGGCCAGGAGATTGGGCTTGTTGGCTCGACCGGTCGCGTGACCGGACCGCACCTGCACTGGAGTGCGCGCTTCGGAGCGCTGACGATCGATCCGAGCGATCTGCTCGCCCTCGGTGAGCCCTTCGCGGCGCACGACACACTGACGAAGAAGAGCATTCGTCCCACGGCGAAATCGGCCGTCTCGGCACCGACGCACAAGTAGTTCGCGGTATCCTCGGCCACGCGCCGAGCCCTCAGAAACCGGCCTCCTGAGTTCCATGAGATGATTTCATGGGGCTCTGTCGTGCTCGGACATGTCGGCTCTAGAGGACAGCCGCGGCCGACTTTCGTCCAAATCGCGGACGGGCCGTGTGGAAAACTAAATCAAAGGTCCCCAATCGAGACTTAACCGACTCGGCCCACTCTTCATATAACTGTCATTTGTATGTCAAGTGGCTAACTGCTTATTTTATACGATCTTAATCGACCTCAGCAATACAAATGGGCGCCCGTTGACTACGGTTTGACACACCAGTTAGTTACGCCTGTCGCGAGCCTTGGCCCGGTGGTCCCAACCACCGTTACAGGTTTGTGATGAGCGCTGCACGGCGCTCGCCCCCATCGCCGAAGTCCGTCGATCGCGGCAGTTCGGCCCAGGTCATTCACACGAGGTAGAAACAAGTCATGACGAGACACCTCCGCCGCATCGTCGCGGCCGCGAGCGCACTGCTGGGAGCACTCCCGGCGGCCGGCCTCGCGCAACAGGGTACAACCATCAGCGGTCGCGTGACGAGCGACGCGGCGGCTCCGCTCCAGGGCGTGAGTGTCAGCATCCCGACCCTCGGCGCCGGTGCGTACACCGATGCGCAGGGTCGTTACTCGTTCTCGGTCCCGTCCGCGCGCGCCGCTGGACAGGCCGTGCAGCTCTCCGCTCGGCGCATTGGCTACACCGCGAAGAACGTGACCGTGACGCTGTCTGGCGCCGCGATCACGCAGGACTTCACGCTGGCCACCAGCGCCACGCAGCTCACCGGTGTCGTCGTCACGGCGTTGGGAATCCAGAAGGAAAAGAGCCAGCTCGGTACGGCGCAGCAGGAAATCACGCCGGCTCAGCTGAACAACACGCGCGGTCAGTCGATCGTCGATCAGATGCAGGGCAAGGTGTCCGGCGTCCAGATCACGGGCGCTGGAACGCAGGGCGGCTCGACGAACATCGTCGTCCGCGGCCAGAACTCGATCACCGGCAACAACACGCCGCTGTTCGTCATCGATGGCGTCCCGATCTCCAACGCCGCGCACGGCGGTAGCCAGAATGGCTCGTGGGATTTCGGCAGCGCGATCAGCGACATCAACCCCGAAGACGTCGAGTCGATGTCGGTCCTCAAGGGACCGAACGCCGCGGCGCTCTACGGCTCGCGCGCCACGAACGGCGTCGTCGTCATCACCACCAAGAAGGGTCGCAACACGGGTTCACGTACCCGCGTTGATGCGAGCCAGGTCTTCACGTTCGATTCGCCGTCTCGCCTCTGGAATTACCAGAACAATTACGGTCAGGGCGCCGGTGGCGAATTCATGTACGTCGACGGCCAGGGTGGCGGCGTCAACGACGGCCTCGATCAGAGCTTTGGACCCCGGACGGACGGCCGTACGCACGGCTGCACGTTCGTGCCGAATACGACCACCTACGATCAGTCGGCGCCTTGCCTTCAGTTCACGAGCCCCAACGCGGCAACGCCGTGGGTCTCGTATCCGAACAACGTGAAGGACTTCTTCCAGACGGGTCACACGTCGTCGACGAACGTCTCGGTCACTGGCGGAACCGATCGCGCCAGCGCGCGTCTCTCGCTCGGTGCTGACAACACGGCCGGCATCATCCCGGACAACTTCTTCCAGAAGACCTCGGGCTTGCTCAACGGCACGCTGCAGGTGAACGACAAGCTCAGCACGAACGCAACGTTGCAGTACGTCCACAACACTGCGCGCAATCGTCCGGGCGTCGGCTACAACGCCGGCATCCTCGAGCAGTTCATCTGGTTCGGCCGCAACGTCGACATGAACGCCCTCAAGAACTTCAATGCGGGCGGTGCGTCGAACAATGGCATCGACGGTCGTGAGTACAACTGGAATTACAACTTCCATAACAATCCGTGGTGGTTGCAGGAAGCCAACCCGGAACTCGACTCGCGCGATCGTTTCATCGCGAGCGCCTCGGCCAACTACAAGTTGAATGACTGGCTCACGGCATCGTTGAGCACCGGTTCGGACATCTACCGCTACAACATCGATCAGCGTTTTGCCGCTGGAAACATCTTCAGCACGGACCCGTCGTACTCGGGCGGCTTCGACTTCTTCAACGAGTATCGCAACGAGAACAACACGCAGCTGCTCGTGACGGCCAGCAAGGCCCTCACCAGCCGCATCCAGTTCAATGGAACGGCTGGCGGCAATCTGCGCTCGGAGCAGTACACATCGAACGAAGCCGCGACCAAGGGCATCTCGGTCGCCGGCATCTACAACGTGTCCAACGCGGCCATTACTCCGGCGGTGACGCAGAACGTCACGCGACGCCAGGTCAACGGTGTCTACGGCTCTGCCGGCGCAACGTGGGATGGCTGGTGGACGGTGGAAGGCACGGCGCGCAACGACTGGTCGTCGACGCTTCCACAGGGTCAGAACTCGTACTTCTATCCCTCGGTCAACTCGTCCATCCTGCTCTCGGACGCGATGCCAGGAATCAAGAAGGGCGGACTGTCGTTCCTCAAGCTTCGCGGCTCGTACGCGAAGGTCGGTGCCGATGCGCAGCCGTATCAGCTGGCGACGACCTACACGGGTAGCCCGAACAAGTTCAACGGACTTCCGCAGTTCTCGCTCTCGAACACGATCTCGAACCCGGCGCTCAAGCCCGAGCTGACGACGTCGGCTGAAGGCGGTATCGAAGCCGGTTGGTTGGATGGTCGCGTCACGCTCGACGCCAGCTACTACGGCAAGTCGACGCGCGATCAGATCTTCAACATCACGATCTCGTCGACCAACGGCTTCTCGTCGAAGGCGATCAACGCCGGCCGCGTCGATAACAAGGGCTTCGAAGGACTCCTCACCGTCATTCCGATCCGCATGTCGAATGGCTTCGAGTGGACGTCGACGGTCAACTACTCGAAGAACGCGAGCAAGGTTGTTTCGCTCTCGCCGGGAATCAAGACGATCGTCCTCGGCACGACGTGGGGCACGAACATGGAAGCGCGTGAAGGTCAGCCGTACGGCGCGATCTTCGGACCCTCGTTCCTGCGCGATAGCGCGACGGGCCAGCTCATCACGAGCGGTGGTCTGACGCAGGCGGGTGCGCTCAAGGTGCTGGGCAACAGCCAGCCGAAGTGGGTCGGCAGCTTCAACAACACGTTCACGTACAAGAACTACTCGGTCAACGTTCTCCTCGACGTCCGTCGCGGCGGCCAGTTCTTCAGCGTTTCGAACTGGTTCGGTGATTACTCCGGCGTGACGCAGGCGAGCTTGATGGGCCGCGAAGTCGACTGGAACAACCCCGGTGTCGTCGTGAAGGGTTTGGACAAGGCGAGCTGCGGCGCGGGTAGCCACACGGCCGCGGACGGCTCGTACGTCTGCGTTGGTGGTAAGGCGAATACGACGAACGTCACCTCGGAGGAATACTTCCAGGACATCTATCCGGTGACCGAAGGATCGGTTTACACGAACAACTGGGTCAAGCTTCGCGAGCTCCGCGTCGGATACGATCTTCCGGCACGCCTTGCCAGCCGGATCCGGATGTCGTCTGCCAACATCTCGCTCGTCGGCCGCAATCTGTGGATGTCGACGAACGTTCCGAACATCGATCCAGAGTTCTCGTACACCACCGGCGCCGCGAGCAATTACGCGGAGTTCGCCGCACTGCCGAACGCGCGTTCGGTTGGCCTGACACTGCGCGTCACGCCGTAACGGCATCCATCGGAGATCACCAGAATGAACCATAGAACTCTGAAGTCCGGCATCGTCGTCGCGCTCCTCGCGGGCGCGGCGGCCTGCAACAACGACACGATCACGGACCTCAATAACAACCCGAATAGTCCGGAAGACGTCCCGGCGAGCACGCTGTTCACCAACGGCGCGCGCTCCGCGGTCAACAACTGGATGGGTCAGCTGTACAACCTGCGCGCCGGCGAATTCCTCATTCAGCACATGGCTGAAGCGCAGTATCCGGATGAGGATCGCTACGCGCGCCTCAACGCCGCAAACACACGCGGCGTCTTCGACACTCCGTATCCAGGCGAGCTGGAAGACTTCCAGAAGGTCATCCAGAAGGGCATCGCGACGAAGCAGCCGAACGTGTGGGCGCCTGCGCAGATCATGCAGACGTGGGAATACCACTACATGACGAACACCTTCGGCGACGTGCCGTACTCGGCCGCGCTCAAGGGCGACTCGGTCGGCGCGTCGGTCACCCCCGCGTATGATGCGCAGAAGGACATTTATACGGACATGTTCGCCAAACTCGATGCGTCTGCGAAGGCGCTCTCGACTCCGGCGGGCGATCTCGGCCGTGCAGATCCGATCTACGCCGGCAACCCGACGCAATGGCAGAAGTTCGCCAACTCGCTCCGTGCGCGTCTCGCGCTGACGCTCGTGAACGTCGATCCGGCAACCGCCAGCGCGCAGCTCAAGAACGCGTTCACGGGCCCCGGTGGACTCATCACGGTGAACGCCGACAACGCGAAGCTCGTGTGGCCGGGCGACGGCGTGTACGACAATCCGTTCGCATCGTTCTTCCAGACACGCGACGACAACCGCATGTCCCAGACGTTGATGAACATCCTCCTTGCCAACAACGATCCGCGCATCGGCATCTATGCGCAGCCCGTGCAGGGAACGACGAACACCTACGCTGGAATGCCGAACGGTTTGACGGCGGCCAACGCAGGTCCGTACTCGAACAAAGCATCGCGCATTGGTGCAATCATGTTCCCGGGTGCAACGGCATACGGCTTCTTCGGCGGTGCCGGCAAGACCTTCTCGTCGAACATGATGACGGCGGCCGAAGTGAACTTCATTCTCGCCGAAGCAGCCGAGCGTAGCCTTGGCGGTCTGACGCCGTCCGCGGCGAAGGGCTACTACGAGGCCGGCATTCGTGCCTCGATGGCCCAGTGGGGCGCGTCGAGCGCCGCGGCTGACACGTACATCGCTCAGGCGAATGTCGCGTACAAGGCCGGCACGCCTGGCCTGAAACAGATCGCGATCGAGAAGTACGTGGCTCTCTACACGGACGGTGGCACGGCCTGGACGGAGTGGCGCCGCACCTGCGAACCCGAGACCATCAAGCCGGGTCCCGCAGCAACCAGCCCGACGGTTCCGCGCCGCCTGATGTACTCGCCGACCGAAGTGTCGGTGAACGGCGCGCAGCTCAACGCTGCGATCGCGCGCCAGGGTCCAGATGCGTTCCAGACGCGCATCTATTGGGACAAGGCCGCCAGCTCAGCGCCGACGTACACCGCAACCTGCGGCGCGCAGTAGTCGCTCGCTCGAGGCTCGATGTACGTAAAAAGGGCGGACCGATTCTTTCGGTCCGCCCTTTTTGCTTCTCATTCCTGCGCCATCACTATCGCATCTTCGTCCAGACCAGGATCGTCCCACACACGGCTGTTCGATCGAAGTACTGCGCGGGAATTCCCGCCAGCGCCGGATACACCTCGATTGCGGCGACGTCGGTGCCCTGCGCCACCTCGTCGAGCTCCGCGCCAGGCATACGAACTCCGTCAACCCAGACCAGCGGGCCAACCGTCTCCGGCGATTCGCGCTGAACGCCACAGTTGCGGAAGCGCACGGTGTTCCCGATTCGCCGCGTTGGACGGATCACCACGCCGGGGAGCGTTCGCATGAGATCACTCACATGCTGCGGGTGTGCCTTCTCGATCATCGCTTCGGTGATGTATCGCCCGAAGCTGTTCGTCTGCGCCCGCTTGTAGAACGCCTCGAGTCGTGCATCGGGGAGCGCTGCGTCTCCATCGTCATCGACGACGCGCATCGGATCGAGCGACGTAACGCTTTGATCGAGCGTCACGAATATCGTCGCCGAGCGATTCGCGCTCGTGATGTTCACCGGAACGGTCTTGGCGCGATAGCCAAGGCGGCGCACGCGAAATGTTGGCCCCGACTCCTGGAGGTCGGCGATGAGGAATCGACCCTTCTCATCGGTGCGGACAAAGCGTGTTGCGGTGTCGCGTTGCAGCAACGCCACTTCGGCGTCGACGACCGGATTGCCATCGCGATCAGCAACCGTTCCGGAGACCGAATACCAAACGGTCACTGGCGCTTGAGACGTTGACGACTGTGCGCTGACGACTGACGTCGCTGCGCCCAGCGTCAGCGCGACTAGCGCCGCGGTCACCCACACTGCACTCGGACGATTCATCATCTCGATGTCCCTCATGTGCCTGCCCCGCGACACCATCCTGCGTCGTCGCACGACAGCTGTCAACGACATCGGGACCAAGCGTACCGAATCGTGGCGGGAGAGATACCGCATCCCAACCTTTTGCGTAAATCATTCCAAGCATGGAAAGATTCCACGAACGACGAGCTGACACGACCGTCGTTCGATCACCATGCCAAAACAGACGAGGGGCGCCGCAACGCGGCGCCCCTCGCTGATTCACAACTCCAACAAACCCGAGCGGCCTAGGCCTTTCTGTCCGTGCAGCCTTTGAACGACGTGTTGTTCTGTTCATCCACGGTCACGGGGAAGTTCACGTCCGTTCCGTAGTTTCCGCCCTTGAAGAACGCACCTGCGGGGAACGAATCCGATCCGTCCGCAGCACGGCCGTACGAACGGATGAGACGGCGCAGGTCGCCCAGGCGCTGTCCGCGAGCGAACGTCCAGAATGCCTTCTCGCGGAAGTAGAGGCTCACTGCATCCGCTTGATTTGCCGGCGCGGTGAGCGTCGCCATTACCGGAGTCACGACTACACCGAGATTCTGCGGCGCGGTGCGCAGCGCGTTGAGAATCGAAATCATTCCAGCGATGTCGCCAGCCTTGAGACGGCTCTCGCCTTCGATGAGACGTGCGTCGATTCCGGAAAGGATCGGAGTTGGATCGACGCGAGCGAACAACGTCGTGTAGACGAGATTCGTGGCGTTGTCGAAGCCGCGCCCCGCTGGCGATGTGCCGAGCGTCGTGCCGGTGACTGGGACGCGCGGATCCTTCGCCGACGCGTACGGAAGCGAGTTCTTGAGCACGCCGGTCACGTCGAAGCTGTCACCAACCGTCCAGCGCTTGGCGCTCTGCCCAAGGCTCCAGATCTGATTGCTGCCAGACGTGAGTGAGAACGTCGCAAGCAGTTGAAAGCTGGTCGGCACAGCTGCGACCGCAGCGGCCGCTTCCGGAAAACTGCCCAGCTCGAGCAGTGCGCGCCCCTTCCCGACCGCGGCAGCGTACCTGACCGACACTGAGAACGCGTCGGTCGCCGTGGAGGCCGTGAGGGCGGAGTCGAAGTGCGCGACAGCGGCCTTGTAGATGTCGGCGTTGCTCACTCCCGGCGATGGCGGTGGCGTTTCCGTTGACGCATCCGGCAGCGGCGCACCGTTGCAGAACCACTCGGCGATGTACGTCTCGGCGACGCCCATGACCATGTACATCTGACCAATGTTCGCCGCCGGTGTTGGGGAGTACTGCACCAACGCGGTGACGGCTTCGCGCGCGCTGGTGCGCGTACGATAGAGATCACGCAACACCGGCGTCAGGTTCGCATTGTTGTCCTGCACCTGTCGCTGGTCGGTTTCATTGCGCTGCGAGAAGGTGTCGCTCGACTTCCACTCGTCGGTGAGCAATCCGGCGAACATCCACGGACTGTCGCCCGCGCCCGAACCGGCGGTGATCTGACGGAGTCGGCTGAGTGCACCTAGGCGCAGCGCATCCGCGCCGGCCGCGGAGTTCGCGGCCGATGGATCGATCACAGTAGGAATTGGTGCATCGAGCAGCGTGCTCTTGGCGCCGCAACCAGCGCCGACGAGGAGCGCCGCACCCGTTGCGGCGGCCGTCGCGGCCTGTCGTGCGCTCATTCTGAAAACATGCATGAGAGATTGCCTCATTTCAGTAGCGGAGGTTGACGCGCACGGTGTAGTACATCGGAGGTCCAGCGGTGAGCAGCGTCGCCTGCACGTCGCCCTGGCTGTAGTTCATTTCCGGATCGGCGCCCGTCCACTTCGACCAGACCTTGAGATTGCGAGCGCCGAACACGAGCGACGCGGACTGCGCACGCGTCAGCTTGTTCGCGATGCGATCCGGCAGATTGTACGTCGCCGTGAGCTCGCGGAAGCGCCAGAACTGCAGCTTCTCGAAGTAGTCCCACTGCGTGGTCGGCGCCTTGTCGCGCTGCGCAACCGAACGCGCCTGACGCCAAAGCTCCGGATGCAGCGTGGACGTTTCCGGGCAGGACGTCGACTGCTGGCAGAGGAAGCTCTCTTCATTGTTCAGCAGGTTCGCACCACCCTTGTAGTCGACGAGCGCGGAGAAGCGAAGCTTGCGACCAAAGAGCTCGATGCCGTTGATGATAGAAATCTCATCGCGCGGCTGTGAGTAGCCGATGAACTCGAAGCCGTCGTTGAGCGGTCCGCCCGTCGACTGTACCGTGACTTCGTCCGGCGTAATGATGCCGTCGCCGTTGGCGTCGGCCCACTTCGTTGGCCGCTGCCAATATCCGTTCACCGGATACCCTTCCAACTGGCGCGTCGTGGTACCGATGATCGGCGGAATCGCCTTCCCGCTGGCATCCACACCCAGCGACTTGAGCTTGTTGCTGTTGTGCGAAAGGTTGAACGTCACGTCCCATCCGATCGAGCGACGGTCGATCACCTGACCGTTGATGAGGCCCTCGAAGCCCGTGTTCTGCACGGCGCCGAGGTTCGCCTTCACCGTATTGACCGCGGCACCGGTGCTCGGCGCGAGGATCTGATCGATGAGGGCGTCTTTGCTGAGCTTATTGTAGTACGTGACTTCGAGCGTCACGCGGTTGTTGAGCAAACGCGAATCGAAGCCGCTCTCCCACTCGGTGGATTTTTCGGGACGCAGGTTCGCGTTGCCGAGCAGGTTCGTGCGCTCGCCGCTGATGTCCGCGCCGTTGATGCTCGTGAGAACCGTCGTGAGCGTACGCAGCGCGTCGGTCTGACCAGGCTGTACGCCAGACGATCCCCACGACGTGCGAACGCGGAACGAGTTGAGCCATCCGAACGTCGGGAAGAAGCTCTCGTCCGACATCACCCATGAGAGCGATGCCTTTGGATAGTAGACGCGCTGGAAGTTCGTACCGAACGCGCTGTTCTGGTCGGTGCGGACGGCCGCGGTGAGGAACAGCCGATCGCGAATGGCTGCCTGCTCTTCGACGAACACGCCGAGCGTCTTCGACAGCACGACTGCGTTCGTAATCGACGGCGTCGTACCCTGCGATGGGGTCTGCGCGCCCGGAGGCAGAATCGAACCGGTCGCCGACTCGCGATCGAGCGCATAGTTCGCGTACTGTCCGCCGCCAGTGGTCTTGAAACCAATCCACTGCATTGGATTCCACGAAGCCGTGCCGCTCACATTCGCCGTAAAGTTGCGCGTGTTGGCACGCTGGTCGGTCGCAAAGCCAAGGCGATTGGTGCTGAAGTCCGCGCACTGAGCAACGCGGCACAGCTGATTGTCCTGACGGTCAGCGAGGTCCAAGCCGACGTCACCGCGTCCAGCAAACCAGCTGAACGGACGCCAATTCGCATTCGCGCTTCCGATCCAGCGCTGAATGCCCTGCGTGGTCGTTTCCTGGAAGATCTCAGCGGGCGTGAACTGCGCCCAGCCGAGTAGCGGCTGACCGAGCGTGCCAACGCCAGTGTAACCTGGACCAGCAGCCTTGTAGCCGGGGCCGGTTTCGCCGTTGTACCAAAAGCTGTTGACGTTGTTGTCGACCTGCGGCAAGCGCTGATCGAGTTTGATGAAGCCGGATTGCATCGACAGATCGAGCGTTGGTGATACCGCGGCGTTCACGTTCAAGCGAATAGAAGTTTTCTGCAGGCCTTCCGGGCGATTCCATTCGCCAAGGATTGGTGTTTTGGCGGCAATCAGTTGTCGCGCAGAAGCCGGCGGAAGTCCGAGCGGTCCGGTTTCGTTTTCGAACGATCCGCTGCTGAAGTAGCGAACCGCATCCGTGCCGCCGCTGAGCTGAGCGCCGTAATCGTTGCGCCAGCCGTCCTTGATCGGCGAGACGTCTGGATCCGTCCACAGGTTGACGCTCGACGTGCTATCCATGATGCACGTGACGCCGCTGGTGCTTGCCGCGACCGAGAGCTCCTTGAGCAAACACTTACGAAGCGTCGTCGTGCCCGGCGAGTGCCCGAGGATGGCGTACATCGCCGGGTATTTGTTCTTGTCCTGCACCTTACCCTGCTCGGTGAAGAAGCTCCACCGCTGCGATCCGGCTTTGCCCTTTTTCGTCGTGATGACGATGACGCCGTTCGCCGCCGCAGTACCATAGAGCGTGGCGGCCGACGGACCCTTCACGATTTCGATATTCTCGATGTCTTCCGGGCTGAGATCGTTCACGCGGCTCGGCGCCGTGCCGCCAACGCTGAGGCTCGTGTTCGCTCCGCCGGCACCGTTGTCGCTCGTCATGCGAATGCCGTCGATGATGTAGATCGGATCATTCGACAGTGAGAGCGACGCAGTTCCGCGAACACGGACGCGACTACCAGCGCCTGTCATGTTCGAAGGGAGCACTTGCACTCCAGGCGCTTTCGCGACGAGGAGGTCTCCCATCTGATGGATCGGCGCGTTCGCGAGAAGTTTGGTGGCGTCGAGATTCGTGACCGCGTTGCCCAACTCTGTGCGTCGCTGTTGTCCCGTTGCGGTCGTGACGACCTCATCGAGTTGCACGACCGTTTGCTTCATCGCGACGTCGAGTGTCGCGGTCTGGCCTGCGACGGTGGCGACCGAACGCTTCTGCTCCTGGAAGCCGACGCGTAAGACGCGAATCTCCGCGGTGCCCGTGGGCACGTTGCGAACCGTGTAGCGGCCGTCGATGCCAGACGACGTGAAGAGCGACGTTCCAATGACGATGATGCGCGCTTCCTGAATCGGCTGCCCAGAAGCCTGATCGGTTATCCTACCGCTAACCGTGGCCTGCTGCGATTGCGCGAGCGCCGGAGCCGCGATGGCGGCAAGGCCGGCGAGTGTGGAACGCAGCGCACGCGCGGCGTTCCACGACCGTGTCGATCTCATGTATCTCCCCCCAGGGATATTGGGACTACACGTGCTGCAACGCGCGGCGACAGATGCGCCTCACGCGGGACAAGCGAGGCCGAAGGCGAGGCCTCACACCGTGCGCAGTCTCTAAATCACTGCGTATCAACGCTATGGCAGTGCGCGCGAAGGGTCAGCGCGCAGTTTTGGCCAGGTGGGGAAACGTCGAACTGGGGCGAGTCGTTCGGATAAACCCCCAATACAGCCTCACCGTCACATCAAATCGCGCCCTATTGAGCGATGATGAACGGGCTGCATCGTGGGATGAAGGACTACGCGGACGAGTGTACGAGCTATCCGCGATGATCGCAAGGAGTTCCGAGGAACGACTTTAGCGACGCGTCATTGAGCATTAACTCACGACGGGACAATCGCTTTCAATCGAGATCGCGTCAGTGACTCGGGAAAATCTGATCGACATCTGACGACGAATCACCGTCTATCAATGCCGCGAGCGCTGTGACGTCGATCGTCGCAGCTCCATCACTCGAAAAATCGAGGCTGAGCTGACGCACGGGAATGAACGAGCGACGGTGATGCGCTGTGACTCCGTGCGTCGCCAGACCATCCAGATGCGCAGACGTCGCGTATCCGACGTTTCGTTCCCACAGATAGTTGGGATACCGTGCAGCGAGGCTTCGCATCAGGCGATCCCGCGTGACTTTCGCGAGGATGGACGCACATGCGATCGTATAACATGCGTCGTCGCCGCCGACGATGGCCGTGTGCCGCGTTTCGAGTGTGCGAATCTGCTTCCCGTCGATCAGCACATGGTGCGGCGTCGCCGATAGACGAGCCAACGCCCGGCGCATCGCGATCACAGTCGCGTGATAGATGTTGACGCGATCGATCTCGCGCACCGAGGCGGCGCCGATTCCAAAACTGACTGCGCGCTCGCGAATCTTCAGGGCGAGGCGCTCTCGCTCGTCGGCGCGAAGCTGCTTGGAGTCGTCTACCCCCGGAATGGCGCGCATGTCGGGCGGCATGATGACCGCACATGCGACAACGGGGCCCGCGAGCGGGCCCCGTCCGACTTCATCCACTCCGGCGATCAGCGGGCCAGCGGTCTTTCGAAGCTCCCGCTCGATCGGCTTCCACCGATCTCGGCCCACGCTGTTCTCCGTCTACTCGGCGGCTGCGCTACCGGTCTCAGGAACGCGGACCTTCTTTTCGCGGATACGCGTGGCCTTACCGGTGAGGTTGCGGAGGTAGTAGAGCTTGGCGCGGCGAACCCGGCCGCGGCGCACCACGTTGATCTCGGCGAGCATGGGGCTGTGCACCGGGAAGATGCGCTCGACGCCGATGCCGTTGGAGATCTTGCGGACGGTGAACGTCTCGCTGACGCCACTGCCGCGACGCGAAATGCAGACGCCTTCGAACGCCTGAATGCGCTCTTTCTCGCCTTCCTTCACCCGCACGTTGACACGAAGGGTGTCGCCGGGACGGAAAGCCGGGACGTTACGGAGCCACTCTTTCTGGGTTTCGATAAAGGCATGCATATGACGCTCGGGGCTAAGGGCCCGGGTAGGACGTGATTTGGTAGAGACCTGGGATATTAAGCCGACTAGCCGCGGAAGTCTAGGGTTGGAACGGGGTTAGTGGTCGGAGCAGCCAGTTCGGCACCCCGGCTGCGGCCCGGTTCCAGCCGATCCCGCCCAGCGGCCTCTGCAATCGCTGGGTGGCGGTCTTACAGACGCTACGTCGGCCGTTCGCCGCTCAACCGTCGCCCCTCTCGCTCGCGCCACTCGTCGATCTTCTTGTGATCGCCGGAGAGCAGCACGTCGGGGACGGCATGGCCGCGGAAAACCGGTGGTCGCGTGTAACTTGGCGCGCTGAGCTCACGACCATAAAAGGAATCGGAGCGCGCGCTGTCGAGGTCCGACATCGCCCCGGGAAGCAGGCGAACCGTTGCGTCGATGACCATGAGCGCCGCAGGCTCGCCGCCGCTGAGCACGAAGTCCCCTAGCGACAGCTCTTCGGTCGCGAGATGGTCAGCGACACGCTGGTCGACGTCCTTGTAGTGGCCGCAGAGCAACGTGAGCTCCGTGCCCTGTGAAAAGCGGATGGCATCGGCCTGCGTAAACCGGCGGCCGCGCGCTGACATGAGCACGATCGGCGATGTGGCGCCGATTGCCTCGACAGCTTCGAAGAACGGGCCGGGCTTCATCACCATGCCGGGACCACCACCATACGGATAGTCGTCGACGGTGCGATGGCGATCGTGCGTGAACTCGCGCAGATCGACGACGCGGTACTCGACGCTGCCCGCCTCCTTCGCGCGCGCGGGGATGCTCAACCCGAGAGGCGTCGTGAAAAACGGCGGAAAAATGCTGATGACATTGATGACGAGGCGTGACGGGACTACCGAGGCTGGCTCGTCATCGCCTGTCGCGTCGGGCGACGGCTCGTTTTCGTGCGCCTCAGTCATCGAGGAGTCCCGCAGGCGGTGCGATACGAATGACGCGCGCCTCGCGATCGACACTCGTGACGATGCGCTCGTACGGAATCATCACCGAGCCACGCTCGCGTTGTACGTCGAGTGTGAGCCCCTGCGGCAGATCGTACGTATCGATTACGCTCCCGACGAGTTCGCCCGATTCGAGCTCGACGCGCATACCCGGGAGTTCGTGGACATAGACCTGGTCTTCACCGAGCGGCTCGAGTTCGTCCGCCGGAAGCAGGAGATACCGGTCGCGCCACATCTCGGCACCTGTCCGATCGGCGATCTGATCGAAGTGGACGATGAAACCGCCTTTGAACGGCGAAGCCATGGCGATGGTGAGCTCCGCGGCGTTCTTCGCCTGATCACCATTGGCGTCGCCCGCGAAGAAACGGCGTCCGGGAACGAACACCGTCTCCATCGCGTCTGTCATCGCTTCGACGACGACATCGCCACGAATGCCATGCGCCTTGCGCACACGGCCAACGATGATCATTTCGCGCGACGGTTCGGACATGAATTCAGCTACGCTCGATTGCAGACCGACGTGTGATGAACAACAGGATCGCGGAAACGACACGGGCGCCCGGCGCGGCACGTTGCCGCGCCCGGGCGCCCGCGATCGTTGAACTACAGTGTATCGACTACTCGGCCGAGTTGGAAACCGGCACGGCGGCCGCGTTCAGCTTGCGACCAAGGCGAGCTTCGTGGCGAGCCTTGAGCAGGCCGGCCTTACGGAGCAGTGAGCGCACGGTATCCGTGGGCTGCGCGCCAGAGTCGAGCCAGTAGTTCACGCGCTCGCTCTTGAGATTGAGGGCCTGCTCACCCGAACGAGGAGCGTACTGGCCAACGATTTCAATGAACTTGCCATCGCGCGGGCTCTGTGAGTCTGCGACGACAATACGATACGTGGGCTGCTTTTTGCGGCCCGTACGACGGAGGCGAATCTTGACCATTGCAAAACCTCATTCGAGTTTCGTGATACTTCCGGGCTCCTCGCGCACGAACCAACCGATTCGCCGCACCCGGCACTTCAGGTCTCTGGTCACTGGTCTGAGGTCACAGGGGAACCCCTGAGATCAGAGACCTCGGACCAGTGACCTCTACCGCATTCCCCCAAACATATTCGGCTTGAACTTTCCGCCGCCGCCAGGAGCCCCAGCGGCTTTCTTCATCATTTTCTGCATTTCGCGGAACTGCTCGAGCAAGCGATTCACTTCGCTGATTGGGCGTCCAGCACCCTTGGCGACGCGCGAACGGCGCGAGCCGTTCATGAGCTCAGGCTTTTTCCGCTCCTCGATGGTCATCGATAGCACGATGGCCTCGAGGTGCTTCATGCGCTTTGGATCAGCTGCCTTGACCTGCTTGAGCATTTTCGAATTGACGCCGGGCAGCATCTTGAGCAAGCCTTCGAGCGGTCCAAGGCGCTCGATCTGCTTCATGGCGGCGAGGAAGTCCTGGAGGTCCATGCCTTCCTTGCGGACCTTCTTTTCCAGTCGCTTTGCTTCGTCGGCGTCGAAGGCGCCCTGTGCCTTTTCGACCAGCGAAACGATGTCGCCCTGCTGAAGAATTCGTCCGGCCATGCGGTCCGGGTGGAACTCTTCGAGTGCGTCGGGCTTTTCGCCAACGCCGACGTACTTGATGGGCTTCTTAGTAACACCGTAAATCGAAAGCGCTGCGCCACCGCGAGCGTCGCCATCCATCTTGGTGAGGATCACGCCAGTGACGTTCAACCGTTGGTCGAAGCCCTGCGCGATCTTCACGGCGTCCTGTCCGGTCATGCCGTCGGCGACGAACAGGATTTCATCGGGTCGGATCGCGTCCTTCAGGCGCTCCAACTCCTTCATCATGTCGTCGTCGATCTGCAAACGACCGGCGGTATCGACGATGACGACGCGATCGCGTGCACGCTTCGCCTGCTCGATGCCGGCCTTCGCGATGCGCACGACGTCCTTCGTGTCGCGCTCCGAATACACCGGCACGTCGAGCTGGGCGCCGAGCGCCTCGAGCTGATCGATGGCGGCAGGACGGTAGACGTCGGCCGCGACGAGCCGTGTCGGGCGATTCTCGAGCTTGAGCCGGCGAGCGAGCTTTGCCGCAGTGGTCGTCTTACCCGAACCCTGCAGTCCGACCATCATCACGACGGTTGGCGGAACGGAGCTGAGCTTGAGCCCCTCTCGCCGCTCGCCGAGCATGACGGTGAGCTCGTCGTAGACGATCTTGACGAGCTGTTGGCCGGGGGAGACGGTACGAAGCTGGGCGACGCCGACGGCCTTCTTCTCGACCCGCTCGA
The DNA here is from genome assembly GCF_055379415.1 of Leucogemmata humicola. Lineage (NCBI taxonomy): Bacteria > Pseudomonadati > Gemmatimonadota > Gemmatimonadia > Gemmatimonadales > Gemmatimonadaceae > Leucogemmata > Leucogemmata humicola. The sequence goes on along the minus strand of NZ_AP040875.1, from coordinate 2,019,953 downwards.
GAAACTCGCGGGTTAGTTGGAAGTTGACGTCGGCCTCGAGCAGGACGCGACGGACCTCCCGAAGGCCTTCCTTGATGTCGGCTTCAGTCAGTACGCCGCGACCGCGCAGGCGCGCAAAGGTCGCTTCGAGTTTTTCGGACAGCTCGTCGAACATAGACCGGGAAAGATATCCGGACCGGGGGCTCGATACAAGCTGGCGAACTGGCCTAGAACCCTTTCGTTGTTGGACTTAGCGAGTTCAGGTCACTGGTCGCGGGTCACTGGTCCCAGGGGAAAACCCTGAGACCAGAGACCTCCGACCTGCCTCACGCCTTATTGTCGAGGCAACCCGTGAACAACGTGTTGGTCTTCTCGTCGTCCGGCACGGGGAAATTCGTCTGAGACCCGTACTGGCCGCCGCGCATGAAGTTGCCGCTCGGGAAGACCTTGTCCTGCGTCCGGCCGTACTGACGAACCAACCGACGCAGATCGTCCATGCGATAGCCACGACCGAACTGCCAGAGTGCCTTTTCACGGAAGAACAGATCCGTCGCCGCATCTTTGTCAGTCGGCGCGGTCAGAGCCGGCATTGCCGTCGGCTTGAAGAGGCCGAAGGTCGGCGGCGCAGCGCGAAGCGAGTTGAGGATCGCGACCACACCCGCGATGTCTCCCGTCTGCAGTTTCGCCTCGGCTTCGATCAGGCGCGCGTCGGTTCCCGCGAGCATCGTAACCGGATCGTCGCGGTTCCAGATGTTGATCTGAACGAAGTTGGACTGAAGATCCTCGGCCGGCTTGTGCGTATCCGTGACCGGGACACGCGGGTCGTTCAAGTGCGCGAACGGAATCGCGTTGAACACCTGACCGGTGAGGTCGACGCTATCGCCTGCCGAGTAGCGTAGCACGCTCGGGCCCATGACCCACCACTCGTTGTCGAACTGGCTCGAAATGGAGTAGTTGAGGTTGTACTGGAACGACGTCGGAACCGCCGCAACGGTCGTTGCTGCCCCCGCGAAGTCCGCGAGATCGACCTGCGCACGTGCTCTCGCCACGAGCGTCGCGTTCTTGACCTGTGCGACCGCCGCCGTGAACGCCGCGGTAAACGCCGGCGTCGTCGGGATGGCGTTGATGTACGCCAGCGCCGAGTCGAAGCGGGCGATGGCGAGCTTGCTGCCATCGGCGTCGCTGATCGGCGGCGTGTACACCGGCGCTCCATCGGGCGTTTCACCGAATGGGATTCCGTTGCAGAACACACCCGACAGCTTCATCTCGGCGTAGCCCATGACCATGTACATCTCGGCGACGTGAAGCACGCCGGTCTGAGATTTGTCATACGCCACGAGGCTGTTGATGGCGCTCCGGGCAAACCCGCGCGTCTGCTGCACCTTCCGGTAGATGCCCGTGAGGTCGGCGTCGAAGGTCTGCAGGTTGCGCTGATCGGCATCGTTCCGCTGTGAGAACGTGTCCGTCGATTTGACTTCGTCGGTGAACAGCGCCTCCTCTTGCCAGAGGCCTTCGAGGTTTCCGCCACCGCCGTTCATGGCGAAGTTGAGGCGGCCAATGGCGCCGAGGTACAATCCGTCGGCCGCGGTCGGGTTCTGGACGGCGGCCGGCGTGATGACGCCCGGCTGCTGTGGCGACAGCAGTTCTTCTTTCGGATCGCACGCCGTGAGGAACGTCCCTCCCGCTGCCATCAGCGCGACGGCTGCCGTCCCCCGAGCGAGATATATGAGTCTTCTCATCGTAGAATTCATCCTCGAAGGATTCTAGTAGTGGAGGTTGGCGCGCAACGTGAAGTACGTTCGTGGCGCCGTCGTGGAGAAATCGGTCTGCACGTCGCCGGTGCTGTAGTTCGCCTCCGGATCGACACCGGTGTACTTCGTCCATGTCGCGAGGTTACGCGCCGAGAAGACGAGCTGTGCGTCGTGCGCACGGATTCGCTGGGCGATCACGTTCGGCAACGTCAACGCGGCCGAGACTTCACGGAGCTTCCACGTGGCGCCGTTGTCGAAGAAGCCAATCGGCGTCGCCGGATTCTTGGCGCTGGAGTTGGCGACGGCGCGGGCCTGCAGGTACAGCGACGTCGACTTCAGGTTCACGTCGGGATACGACTTGGTCTGATTGGAGTAGAACTGCGCCGACGAGTTGAACAGGTTGTACCCGCCCTTATAGTCGGTGAGGATCGTGATGCGCACCTTCCGGCTGAAGAGATCGAAGCCGTTCGTGATGGCGGCGATGTCACGCGGCGTCGAGTAGCCGTCGTACACCACGTTCGGACTCACGCTCACTTCGTTCGGCGTGATGATGCCGTCGTGATTGCTGTCGGCGTAAGTGAACGGACGACCGAACAGCGCGTTCGCCGGCAAGCCGAGTGAGTCGCGTGTGTTGCCCGTTCCAATCGTCGGCTGGCCGCCGAGCGACAGAATCTTGTTGCTGTTGTGCGACGCGACGAGGGAGATGTCCCAGCCGATCGAGCGACGATCGATGATCGTCGTATTCAGGTTCGCTTCGATGCCGTTGTTCTGGACCGATCCGATGTTGGTCACCACCGTCAGCTGCGACGCACCGGAAGATGCAGCGATCGGCTTGTTCACAATTGCGTCGTGCGTGCTCTTGTTGTAGTACGTCACATCGAGGTGCACGCGATTGTTGAACACGCTCGATTCGAAGCCATTCTCCCACTCGGTCGAGCGCTCAGGCTTCAGCGCCGCATTGCCTAGCGCGGCCGCGATGATGCCCGGCGTATCCGAGCCACCGGCGGAACCTGGCGAGGCAGCGATGATATTCACCGTGCTCGCGGCGAACGTCTGGAGCGCCTGCGTTCCCTGCGGTTGCACGCCGGACGAGCCGTACGAGCTCCGCAGGCGGAACGAATTGAGGAAAGTCGGATGCGGGAAGAAGCTTTCGTCCGAGATGAGCCATGAGAGACTTGCCTTCGGATAGACCACGCGCTGGAACTTGGTGCCGAAGGAGCTGTTCTGGTCCGTGCGCGCTGCGACGATGAAGAACATGCGATCGCGGAACGACGCCTGCTCCTGCACGTAGAGACCGAGCGTTTTGTTGACCGTCTGCAAGCTGGTCGTGGTCGCACTCACGGTCTGTACGGCTCCCTGCCCTACGTTCTGCGCGCCCGGCGGTAAGCTGGTGCTGCCGTCCGACACGCCGTCGTTCTCCTGGTTCGTGTAGTCGGCGCCGATCGTGGTCTTCACGATCAGGTTCGACATTGCCTGCCATGTCGAGTTGCTGATGAGCTTCGCCGAGAAGTTGCGAACGTTGTTCGAACTCGAATTCACGAAGCCGAGCCGCGTCGTGCCCGAGTTCGGACATTCGTTGAAGCGGCACAGATTGTTGCGCGTCGTGTTCGACAGATCGATTCCGGCAGAACCTTCGTTCTGCATCCAGTTGAGCGGACGCCACACGCCGTCGGTCGAGCCGAGGAAGCGCTGCGTGGTGTACTCGTTCGTGACCTGGAAGATCTGCGCTGGGCTGAATCCGCCGTACCCGTTCTTGAATTCGCCAAGCGTGCCGTACTCGCTGTACGCCAGACCGCTTCCGGTCGCGGCGTGATTGAAGCCTGGCGCGTTGAGCGCGCTGTAGATGAAGCTGAACGTGTTGTTGTCGACCTGCGGCAGGCGCTGGCTCGTGTTCGAGAAGCCAGCGTTCGCACTGAAGTCGAACTTGGGTGAGAACGCCGCGTTCAGGTTCACGCGCATGTTCTGATTCTGAAATGCTTCGGGGTTCGTCCACTCATCACGCTGGCCGGCACCAAGCGAGTCGAGCGTCAGCTGGGCGAAGGCCGGCATGTGAATCGGACCAAGCTCGTTCTGGAGATCGCCGCTCACGAAGAACCGGACCTGATCGGTTCCACCGCTCGCATTCATTCCGTACTGATTGCGATGTCCGAGATGAATCGGCGTCGTGGACGGATCGGTGAGTGCGTTGAACGACGTGAGGCTGTCGAGCGTGCACGTGCCCTGGCTCTCAGTGACGAGCGTACAACGGGTCAGCGCGCCCTTGGAGTCATGCCCCCACGATGCGTACGTGGACAGGTATTTGTTGCGGTCGTCCACTCCGCCGCCTTCGGCGTAGTAGGACCAACGCGTAGCACCGGCATGACCCTTCTTGGTCGTGATGACGACAACGCCGTTCGCCGCGTCCGTTCCGTACAGCGTTGCGGCCGACGGACCCTTCACGATTTCGACGTCTTCGATCTCGTTCGGATCGATGTCGTTGATCAAACTCGCGTTGGTGCCGGTGAATCCGAACGACAGGTTGTTCGTCGCCATCCGAACGCCGTCGATGATGTAGATCGGGTTGTTGCTGAGCGAGAGCGAGTTGGTGCCCCGGATGTGAACCACTGGGGCCGCGCCCGTCATCGCGCCGGGAAGCACGACGACGCCCGCCGCCTTGGCGACCATGAGGTCCGCCATGGTGACGATTGGAGTTTGCTCAACGTTCTGGGTGACGTTGCCAAGCGTCGCGACGGAGTTTCCGATCTCGACTCGACGTGTGTCGCCCGTGGCGGTCGTGACGATTTCCTGCAGTTTGACGACCGCGGGCGTCATGACGAAGTCCAATGTCCCCGTTGCGCCGGAAGCAACGGTGACCGACTTCTTTTGTTCGACGTAGCCCACGCGGAGCACGCGAATTTCTATGACGCCTGGGGCACTGCGGAGGGTGTAGCGGCCCTCGGAGTTCGTGGCCACGGACACGCTCGTGCTGATGATCTGGACTCGCGCCTCAGTCAGAGGCTCGCCGCCCGTGCTAGTAACTCGCCCGCTCACGACCGCCTGTTGGCCCTGCGCCATCGCTGGCGCGGCCACGGCGACGAGGACAGCAAGTATGGAATGCAGACGTGGTCTGCCATTCCACATGCGCTTCAATTTCATGAGGCACGCTCCCTGGGGGTTGACCTGCACGGTCGCGAGGACGGGTGGGAACGCCGTCGCGCTTCCATCGAGGCCTGTGGGTGACCTCGAGCGACACGCCTGTTCCTGCTATCGTCGCCGCCCCCCAGAGCGAACGCGATCTGGTCTTGCGAGTGCGAATCTCGCCCATCCAACCACGGCCGCAAGCCGGGTCGTCACTCGTGGACCCATGAAGATTTCTTAATTGACGCCCTCTAACACCGGCTCTGTGGATTCGTGTTTTGGGGCGGTGTCCCCCTGCGTCAAACGGTTCACCGGTTCGAGCGCTCGCGAATTTCGAAGTCGCTTCTGGCTCGCCCGGATGGCCGGTCCAGCCCAGAGCTCGCCATCGGAGGCGAAATTGGCGAACCGCACGGCGTCGCGACTCTCGAGGCTGGCGCATGAGGCAACCGCCGCTGGGGCAACCTGTTGACCGGTCGCCAGCGAACGGCGATTGCGGGCTCGACGCCGCGCCTTGGCTACTAGCTACTGGCTTCTGGTTGTTATACTTACGCGTGGGTCACCGTTGGTTTCCAGCACCGGTTTCCGCCCTAGCCCTCTGACATGGCTAAAGCACAGCGTAAGGACGACATCCTGAAGTCGGAGCTGCCACCAACGCTTCCGCTGATGGCGCTCCGCTCGACGATCGTCTACCCATTGGGCACGATCGCTGTGCAAATGGGGGCTCCGGAAAACCTTTCGCTCTTGCGTGCCCACGAGGAGCCAGGGCTGATCGTCGCCCTGGTCGTGGCGAACGGCGATCACGACGAGCCGATCGACTCGCAACGCTTCCTCGGACGCGTTGGCGTTGCGGCTCGCGTCCACGAGCGAATCAATCTGCCCGGCGACACGGTGCAGATCACGCTCCAGGGACTGCGGCGTATCGTCGTCGACGAGATGGAGCAGACGGACCCGTATCCGGTCGCGGTGATTCGCGCCGCACGGGAGACGCCGCCTGACCCGTCGGAGCTCGACGATCTCGTATCGCGGGTCGTATCGGCAGCGGAAACGCTCGCCGAGCTGGTGGATCGAATCCCGGACGAAGTGCCCGCGATCCTCAAGATGAACGTCTCCGATCCAGGCCGGTTCGCCGACCTGGCCGCGACGAACATGAACTTCCGGATAGCCGACAAGGACGAGGTGCTCCAGCGCCTGGATGTCGGCCAACGGATTCGGTTCATCCTCACTCGGCTCGAGCGCGAAGTTGCTCGCGCGCGAGTCATGGAGGATGTGAAGAAGCAGACCGAGATCAAGATCGAGCAGCATCAGCGCGAGTTCTATCTGCGCCAGCAGCTCCGTGCGATTCAGGCCGAACTCGGCGAGGCGGATCCGGGCGAGAAGGAAGCGATCGATCTGCTCAAGAAGATCGAAGAAGCGAAGCTCCCTGACAAAGTCGCTCAGGAAGCGCGTCGCGAAACGGATCGCATGCGCATGCTGTCGCCGGCATCGAGCGAGTATCAGGTCGTGCGCACCTATCTCGACTGGGTGCTGTCGCTGCCGTGGGGCAAGAAATCGGGCGAAGAAGAGATCGACCTCAAGCGCGTCGAAGCGGCGCTCGACGATCGGCACTATGGGTTGGATGAAGCGAAGGAGCGCATCATCGAATACCTCGCCGTGCGGAAGCTGCGCGGCGGCGACCCCCATGGGCCCATTCTCTGTTTCGTCGGCCCACCGGGAACCGGCAAGACGTCCCTCGGCGAAGCGATCGGCAAATCGATCGGGCGCGAGTTCTATCGCATCTCCGTCGGTGGCGTGCGCGACGAGGCGGAGATTCGCGGCCATCGGCGCACGTACGTAGGCGCGATGCCGGGCCTGATCATTCAGGCGCTACGTCGCGTGTCGGTCAAAGATCCTGTGTTGATGATCGACGAGATCGACAAGATGTCAGGCGGCGGCCCAAGCGGCGATCCGACGGCAGCGATGCTCGAAGTGCTCGATCCGTCGCAGAACAATTCGTTCGTCGATCACTATTTGAACCTGCCATTCGATCTGTCGACGTGCCTGTTCATCTGCACAGCGAACAATCTGTTCGACATCCCCGCTCCGCTGCGCGATCGCATGGAAGTGATCAAGATCGCCGGCTACACGGTCGAGGAGAAAGTCGAGATCGCGTGGCGGTACCTGCTCCCGCGGCTGCTCGAAGAGCACGGTATCACGGACAAGGATCTTCAGTTCACCGACGAATCGTTGTCGTTCATCTCGAATCGCTATTCGCGCGAAGCCGGCCTCCGAAACTTCGAGCGCAACCTCGCGGCGATCATGCGCAAGCGTGCGCGCAAGAAAGCCGAGGGTGAGGAAGGCGCGTGGGTGATCGACGTCGAGAAGGTCGAAGAGGTGCTCGGCATTCCACGCTACGCCGTCGAGGAAGCGGAGAAGATCCCGGAAGTCGGTGTGGTCACGGGCCTCGCGTGGACGTCGACGGGCGGCGACATCATGGTGATCGAGGCTCTCAAGATGCCGGGCAACGGCCGCCTGATGGTGACAGGTCAGCTCGGCGACGTGATGCGCGAGTCGGTCGATGCGGCGCATTCGTACGTGCGGTCGCGCGGCAAGCAGTTGGGAATTCCCGACAGTGCGTTTCGCGAGAACGACCTGCACGTGCACCTTCCCGCAGGCGCGATTCCAAAAGACGGACCGAGCGCAGGCATTACACTGACGCTCGCGATCGCGAGTGTCCTGAGCGGTCGTCCCGTACGTCGCGATCTGGCGATGACCGGCGAAGTGACGCTGCGCGGTAAGGTTCTCGAGATTGGCGGCGTGAAGGAGAAGGTGCTGGCCGCCTATCGTTCGGGACTGCGGCAGGTGATCATGCCGAAGTCGAACGAGAAGGATCTGCGCGACGTGCCGGAAGAGGTCGCACAGAACATGGCGTTCACGTTCGTCGAGCGGATGGACGAGGTGTTGCACCTCGCGCTATTGCCGCCGGTGTCGGAAGAGTTGGCGGACAAGGTGCAGCCGGAGCCGTCGCCGGGACTCGCCGGGATTACAACACCCGCCGATCGCAGCGACGATACCACGGCGGCCGACTAGCAGCCGGCCCAGCGCGAGACTGTTTTAGGACACGAATTGGACTAATTGAAACGAATCGAACCGATGCTATGCCGCGAGAGTCGCACCCGGCATGCTCACGGTTCGATTCGTTTTTGTTCGTGCGATTCGTTTCCTCGATTCCCGGCCGTACTCGTATGGCTACGGGAACAGGGACGAGATCAAATAGATCAGCATTCCGGCGAGCCCGCCGACGATCGTACCGTTGATCCGAATGAACTGTAGGTCGCGGCCAATCGCCAATTCGACACGGCGCGACGTCAACTCGGGATCCCACGCCGCCACGGTTGTCGCGATGAGCTCAGCGACTTCATCCTGATAGCGTGCAACGAGGAACACCGCGACGTCGACGGCGAATTCGTCGAGCTTCGCCGTCAGTTCCGGATCGTCGAGCGCCTTCTGGCCGAACGCCGTCAGAGCGCTCTCGATGACGTTGGGCGCATCGGACTGCGGGTTCGTCGCGAACTTCGCGAGCGCCTCCTTACCGTCCTGCCAGAGCGAAGCCGAGAACTTTTTCGCTGCCTCGTTGTCGAGGAAGTCCTCCTTCCACGCGTCGACCTTAGCGGCAAACTCTGGCGACGTATTGAGTCGCTCGATGAACGTCGCAAGCGACGCATCGAACCGTTCGCGCAACGGGTGCGACGGGTCGGCGCTCAGCTCGCCAAGCAGACGCTGAATCGCCCCGAGCACACGCTTGAAGATCTTGTCGTCGACCGCAGACGGAATCCACCACGGCGTCTCGCGCTCGATGCGTTCCCGAATGAGATCGGCGTTTTCGTTCACCGTGCGCGACGCGAGCCCAATGACTTCGTTGAGCACGTCCTGATGACGGTTATCTTCCGTCATCACGGTGAGGAATTTTCCGAGCAGCGGCGCGAGATGCATGGTGCGCACTCGCTTGGCGAGGCTCCGGTCGATGACTTCCTGCACGTCTTCGTCGCGGAGCATCTGCGCGGCGGAACTCATCGCCGTCGCGGCGCTGCGTGAAATGGTTCGCGCGTTGGAGTGATCGGCCAGCCACTCGGCCATTCGACGGCCAATCTGCATCGTCCGCAGCCGGTGCTCGATGACTTCGCGCGATAGAAAATTTCGCTGGACGAAGGCGCCGAGCGTTCGGCCGACACGATCCTTTTTCGCCGGCACAATGGCCGTGTGCGGAATGGGGATGCCGAGCGGGTGACGGAAGAGCGCGGTGACGGCAAACCAGTCGGCGAGTCCGCCGACCATTGCCGCTTCCATCGTCGCGCGGATGATGCCGATCCATGGATAGCGCGATTCAACAGCGCGTGTCGCGATGAAGAGAATGGTCGCGCCGATGAGGAGCATCGTCGCACGACCCTTCATCTTGTCGAGCGCGGCCTGTCGCGTTGCTTCGTCCTGGAGCAACTGCATGGCTCGCGGACCGGACGGTGGCGCAGGCCCGCGAGTTGGCGCCGGCACGAGCGACGACGGCTCTCGCCCCCCCGACGGCAGCGTCACCGCGCCGTGACCTTGACCTTCGCGAAGTCGACGAGGTTCGACACACCGGTTGGTGCGTCGACATACAGCACGACAGGACGACCGCCAATCTCGCGGACGTCGACGTCGACGGTGCGCTTGCCCGCATCGTACTGGCGATGCTCACCAGTGACGCGTGGTTTGACGAAGTAGCGCTTGGCCATCACCGCATCGATCGCCGACATGAACTCGGCGGCGTCGCCGGGAGAATCCCACGCTGTGGCCCAAACGAGTGCATTTCCCTGCGCAGTCTTCACCAATGCGTAGCGGTCGCCGTCCCATCCATTCGAGGCGCGAATCGAGCGGTCCTGGTCGCGCGTGTGCTGGAAGATGAACAGACGCGTACCAAACTCGCCGAAATTGTTCTCGTCCACGGTGCCGGGAATCGCAGGCAGCGTCACCAGGCTTGGAAGGTCTGGCGGATGGCCGAAATAGGCCGAGTCGTGCATCAGCTGTTCGGTCGACACGGGCAGCGAGTCGAACGGCAGCTTGCCAGGACGCTGTGCCTTGAAGCGGCGGACGAAGTCGGCGCCGTTGATGTACGGGAAGATGAGCGTTTCCTGAATTACCATCGGCGCCGACGAAAATACCGCCTGTGTCGCCAGTCCTTCGCGGATCGACGAGCGCATGCTTTCCCACCCACCGGGCAGTTGCGCCGCGAGATTCCCGTTCCCACCAGCGATCAAGAACGTGCTCTCGTAGGTAGCCTGCCCCTCGATCACCGCCTGAACCGCCGCGGCGCGGTCGTCATCGCCGGCAATGCGCTCGAGCGAGTCGAGATTCGTGTATTGATCCTGCAGCGCGTGCACGAGCTCGTGCATGATCGTCAGGCCGGCATACTCTTCCGGCGCATCTTTCACGACGTAGAGCACTTTCGTCTTGGGATCGTAGTATCCCATGACCTGCTCGCTGAGCACCTTTACGTAGAAGTCCCGAAGGTGCAGCGAGTCGGGAATCATGCCGAGGAGCTTGAAGGTCGTTTCCTGATTGGCGAGCTGCTTCTGCACCGCGGGTTCATTCAGCTTCTGCAGAAGAAACTCGCGAACCTGATCGCGTGAACGCACTTCCATTTTGGGCGGCGTCTTGAACTTCACGCCTAGCGCCTTTTCGATCTTCGGGACGTCCGCCGCCACCTTGTCGGCGTATGTGTCCTCGGCGGCGTCTGGCTTCGCCCTGCACGCACTGCCAATCAAAGCGGTCAACGCAACCAGCGCGACCTGTCCACGCCAATGTCGTATCATCGAGCTGTTTCTGGCTCCCATTCCACGGTGACTCCGGCCATGAGTCCAACGACGCGGGCAATGTCATGGCCGCGAATCACGATCCCTTCTTCCATGAGCTGGCGCGCGAGATCCGCTTCGAGGGGCGCAAGACTCAACGCGCGCGGTACGGTGGTCTCCGTTGCCGGTGCGGCACGCGGCGCCTCAGCGGCGACAGGGGCCGGCGTTCCGACAAAAAAGGCTTCGAGCTCCGCACCGATTCGTTCGAGTGCACCCACGCCTTCCTCGGAACGCGACTCCGGTTCACGACGCGTTTTCTCGCGATCGTTGGTTGCTTCGTGCCTGAGCAGTTCGAGGCGCTGCTTGATCAGCTCCTCTGTTCGACCGGTATACTCCGTGATCGCCTGCATGTGCGCACACGCTTCGTCGAGCGCATCGATAGCCTTATCCGGCCGCATGCGATCGCGGACGTGCTTGTCCGTCAGCCTCACCGACGCCTGCAGCGCTTCGTCGGAAATGAGAACATTGTGATGGCGCTCGAGCCGTTCTTTGCGCGCGTGCAGAATCTCGAGCGCTTCGGATTCGCCGAGTTCGCGAACGACGATCTTCTGGAAGCGACGCTCGAGTGCGGGATCGCCTTCGACCCAACGCGTATACTCGTCGCTCGTCGTGGCGCCGATGACGCGGAAGTCGCCGCGCACGAGCGCCGGTTTCAACATATTCGCCGCGTCCATCGCCGTGCCCATCGCCGTACCCTGACCGATCAGGTTGTGCAGCTCGTCGATGAACAGGATGACGTCGCTCGCCGCGGTCGTCTCCGCCACGATGGCGCGAACGCGCTCTTCGTACTGCCCGCGATACGTGGTACCGGCAAGCAACGAGACGTGATCGAGCGACAGCACGCGCACCTTGCGCATGACGAGCGGCACGTTCCCTGCCGCGATACGCTGCGCCAGTCCCTCGGCGATGGCCGTCTTGCCGACGCCGGCCGGTCCGACGAGCGTCGGATTGTTCTTGCCGTGACGAAGCAGGATGTCGATGACGCGCGCGACCTCTGCGTCGCGGCATCGGACGGGTTCCAGACGCCCAGCGCGGGCGTCGGCAGTCAGGTCACGCGTGAAGCGCGCTAGCACGCCGCCCGCAGCATCGTTGCGAAGAAGATCTCCAATCATGGGCGGGTAGCGGGAAACGGAGAGTGGTGAGCGTGGGAAGAGTTTCGGGAAGCGATTCGCGCATCGTGCTCAGATCGTCATACCCCGCTTCACCCTTCCTGCTTCACGCTACCCGCGCGTTATCCACGCGACCAGGGAATCACCCCAAAACAACGTCAGCAGCGCAGCGGGCGCAAGGAACACACCGAACGGTACAAGCGGCGTTTCGAACGGCGGCGAACCGAGCGCGAGTTCCGTTTGCTCACGCGAGTGCCCGCGGCGAAGAAGCGTGACGGGAATGACGACACCAGCAAACGCGACGGCACCGAGCGTGGCGCCTATGAACACCGTGATCAGCGCGCGCGACGGACCGAGCGCCGCACCCACGAACGCCATCAACGTCACATCACCGAGGCCCATCGCTTCACGCTTGGTCATCACTTCGCCGAGCCATCCGACGATTGCGATCATCCCCGCGCCAGCACACGCCCCGATGAGAGCATTGTACGGCGTCGCGAACACCTGGGTTTCGCCCCGGAAGAACGCGATGACCGACGTCACCAGCGCGAACGCGAGACCGAACAGCGTGAAGCCGTCGGGAATCAGGTAGTGCATCGCGTCGGTCATCGCCACGCCGAGCAACACCGTACCGAAGACGGCAACTCGCAGGGCGGTGAGCGTCGGTCCGAAGTGATATACCGACAGCGTCCAGCCAACCGCTACGACGAACTCGATGAGCGGATACATCGGCGAGATCGGCTCGTCGCAACAGCGGCATTTCCCGCGAAGGGCGATCCAACTCACCATCGGAACGTTCTCGAACCAGGCCAGCTGGTTCGCGCAGCGCGGGCACCGCGATCGCGGGCGAAGAATCGAGCGCTCGCGCGGCCACCGAACAATGCAGACGTTCAGGAACGAGCCGATACACGCGCCAAGAATGAACGCGTAGATCTGCGAGAGAAGCGATCCGAGAGAACTATTCACCGGCGAAGCTCATAGAGAAGGATTCCTGCAGCCACAGCGACGTTGAGTGATTCCACGCCCGCCGTGATGGGAAGCGCGACCAGACGATCAGCCCGCTCCCGCGACAGCGACGACAGTCCGCCGCCTTCGTTTCCAACCACCACCGCCAGTCGATCCGGAGGACTCAGTCCCTCGATCGACTCCCCGCCGGCATCGGCGGCCCAGACGTCAACAGACAGCTCGCGCCGGAACGAGTCGAGCTCGTCCCAGGTACCAGTAAGGCAGGGATGGCGAAAGTGCGCGCCCATCCCGCTACGGACGACTTTGGCGTTCCATAGGTCAACGGTTCCGGGGAGGGAAAAAGTTGCCGTCGTTCCGAAGGCTACTGCAGTGCGCAGCATGGTGCCGACGTTTCCCGGGTCCTGCACAGCGTCGAGGACGAGCAACCGGATCGACTCGGCAGTTTGAAGGTCTCGAAGCTGCTGGACCGGTACGGCCGCGATCGCCAAAATCCCCTGAGGGGAATCGGTCTCAGCGGCGCTCTCGAACTCGTCTGGCGCCACCTCCTCGGTGGGCACCCCGGACGACCGGAGTCGCTCCAAAAGGCTGGCACCTCGGTCGGTCTCGGCCAGCCGAGGGGTCAGCAGCGCTCCTTGAACGTCCAGCGGCGAAGCAAGTAGTTCTTCGACGCTCCGAATGCCCTCGGCGACGAATAGGTTCTCGCGCTCTCGCGCCTTTCGGCGACGTAAGTTGCGGGCGAGCGTGAGGAGTCTATTGGCCATTAGGAATATGTCTTGCCTTTGTGAGAGGAGTTGCTCTCAAACGATGATGAACCACGGACTGACTTATATGAGACGATTTGTTGCGGGCGCGGCAATGGCCGTAATGGTGGGACTTTCGACGGCCTGCGGGATTTCGCAGCAGCAAGAGGTTCAGATCGGGGCTGACCAGTCTCAGCAGGTCAACGCACAGCTTCCAATCGTGAAGGACCCTGTGGTCAATCGATATCTCCAGGTGCTCGGGGATTCGCTGGCGAAGGTCACATCGCGGTCGGACCTGGAGTGGAAGTTCTTCATGGTCAACACGAACGATTTCAACGCCTTCGCGCTACCGGGCGGGTACATCTACATCAACCGTGGCGTCGCCGAGCGGTCTACGAATATGGACGAATTTGCGTCCGTGATGGCGCACGAAATCGGGCACGTGGTGCTCCGGCACTCCGTGAAGCAGATGGAGCAGATGAACGGCGCGAATATCGGCGTAACCCTCGCCTGCGTCCTCACGGGCGTCTGCAACAACGGTCTGACGCAAGCAGGCATCAACGTGGCCGGCCAGGCCGTCTTCGCCAAATTCAGCCGCGACGACGAGGCCCAAGCTGACGCCGCGGGTGTCGACGAGTTGGTTCGCGCAGGTATCAACCCGAACGGCATGCCGTCGATGTTCGAGAAGCTCCTGGCCGAACGTCAGACCAAGCCGACGGCACTCGACGCGTGGTTCACCGACCACCCGCTCGAAGAGGCTCGCATTCAGGCAACGCGCGATCAGATCTCGCACATCAGCCCCGCGATCATTCGCAGTCTGACGACGAATACTCAGGGCTTCAACGACTTCAAGGCGCGGGTGCGCACGTTGCCGGCCCCGCCTGTTGCGGCGAACAGGTAGTTCCTAGCAGCGGGCGATTACGCCTCGAATGAGCTGTTTGAAACGACCGGCTGCGTGAGCGGTCGTTTCGAGCACCTCGGCGTGGGTGATCGGCGTATCTGAAAGGCCGGCTGCCAGATTGGTAATGCAGCTGACGCCGAGGACACGCATTCCGATCGCGCGGGCGACGATCACCTCGGGAACGGTCGACATCCCAACGGCGTCGGCGCCGAGGATTCCAAGCATCTTCACTTCGGCGAGGGTTTCGTACGCCGGGCCGAGCAGGCCCGCGTAGACGCCTTCGCGCAAGCGCGTGCCCTGCTCCGCCGCCACGGAACGGGCCAAGTCCGCCAGTTTCTCGTCGTAGGGATCGGACATGTCGGGAAAACGAACATCGCCTTCCTCGACAGCACCGATGAGCGGATTGCGGCACGTCAAGTTGATGTGATCGCGAATCAGCATCAGGTCGCCCGGCTGCCATTTGGCGTTGATGCCGCCGGCGGCGTTGGACACGATCAGCGTTTTCGCTCCAAGCGCGTGCACGACGCGCGCTGGAAACGCGGCGAGCCGGACGTCGTGCCCCTCGTACATGTGGAAGCGGCCGGCGAGCGCGACGACCGTCTTCCCTTCGAGCATGCCGACGATCAGGGCGCCCGCGTGACCAGCGACTGTGGCCGTGGGAAAACCGGGGATGTCGCGGAACGGAATCGTCGCGATTGGAGAAATATCATCGGCGAGCCCTCCGAGTCCGGACCCCAGAACGATCGCGATCTCTGGAGTTCGCCTGCCGACGCGCGACGCAATCGCCCCGGCGGCTTCACGCGCGTGCGACGCACCGTAGGGCGCGGTCATGCGCCACCAACCTTGAGCGCTGCGATGTCCGCGACGGCGCGAGCGATCAAACGCTCGCGGTCTTCCCACGGCAGAAATGCGCTCGCGAAACTGTTCAGCGCGATGGTGCTCAGCTCGTCGAACGAGAAACCGAGCGACTTCGCCGCGTGCGTGTACTCGTCGGTGAGCGTGGTGCCGCTCATGAGGCGATTGTCGGTATTCAGCACGACGTTCATACCGCGGTCGAAGTACGCACGCAGCGGATGTTGCTCGTACGACTCCGCCGCGTGCGTTTGAACGTTGCTGGTCAGGCAGATCTCGAGCGCGATGCGACGGTCGTTCACATACTGCGTGAGCTCTTCGTCTTCGATCAGACGGGTCGCATGCCCGATGCGATGCGCACCGCAGACGTGAACGGCGTCGCGCACAGATGACGCGCCGTCGCCCTCTCCTGCATGACAGGTACACGCGAGATCGTGTTCGCGCGCGAACGCAAATGCCGCCGCGTGCGCCGACGCTGGATTGCCGAGTTCCCCACCAGCCAGGTCGAATGCGACCACGCCGCGATGCTTGAATGCGACGGCTAGCTGCGCGAGCTGCAGCGACATGCCCGGTTCGAGATTGCGCAACCCACACACGATCACGCGCCCCATTGCGCCGCCGTCGCGTTCGGCGCGCTCGAGGCCACGAATCGGCGCTTCGACGGCCGCATCCAGTGTGAGTCCGCCGACGATGTTCAGCACCGGCGCATAGCGCACTTCGATGTACCGGACGCCATCGCGCGCCGCATCCATCGCCAGTTCGTACGCGATTCGCTCGAGCGCATCGGCCGTTTGCATTACAGAGAGCGTGACGTCGAAGCGAGCGAGATACTCTTCGAGATTGTGCGCGTCGTCGACGAGCATATACTCACGGAGCGCGTCGGCGTCATCGGCCGGCATCGGCTTTTTGTATTCGCGCCCCAGCTCGATGAGCGTTTCTGGCCGAACCGATCCGTCGAGATGGCAGTGCAGTTCCGCCTTGGGCAGCCGGCGGAGCAGCTCAGAACTCACGAGCGTCATCGACTATTCGTCCGCGGTATCGGTTGCGGCGCGATCGCGCTTGGCGATCAGGCGAAAGATCGAGCCGCCGACGACCGCGCTGTCTGCGTCGATGGGAAGTCCGCGGCTGTCGGTGATCAGTCGCGCTCCTGCTGCGACTTCGCTTGCGGCGTCGGAATTCCACGTACGCACTGCGTCGAGTGCTGTCGATCCAGCTGGAACGTCGACACCGGCCGCATTGACGAATACACGAACCATTCGAGTGGTCATTTCATTGCCCTGAGTAGACGGCCAACAGCGGCGGCCGGCACGATGCGCCAATTCGAATGAAAATAATCGGCCGGCGTCAGCGTGCCCTTGGCGCGCACTTCGTCGATGAGGAGTTGGCGAATCTCCTGCTGACGGTCGTACACGACGGGGGCATCGTGCAGCATGGAGAAGCCACCACCGCCCGTCTGGCGGTAGTTGTTGAGCGCCATCGTGAATGTGTCGGTCGGCGCGACGGGCCGCCCGTTGTAGTCGAGCTGGGTAATGCGTTCGCCAACGGGTTTCGAGATGTCGATCGTGTAATCGACGCCGGACACGATGTCGTAGTTGTATCCGGGAATCGACGGATCGACGCCGGCGCTGCCATCGTCGCTCATCCGGAAATACCGCGCGCTCTGCTCGAGGTATGCGCGGAGTTGCGCGCCGGTGATTCGAACGGCGCGCAGCGTGTTGTCGTACGGGTACAGCGCAGACAGTCGCGAAATGGTGATCGGACCAGCCGCAAGCGACGCGTCGAGCGAGAATGCGGCTGTGGTCGCGAGCTGAGCTCCGGCGGCCTTTCGTTCGACTTCGAGAATAAAGTCGATCAGCGGTGTGTCGACGACGCGCGACGAATCGGCACGCCACGGCACGGGCGTGGATCCGATCGGTGTCGTCACGTACTGCACCGCGGCACGATGTCCTTCCTGAGTGACCGCGAGGACCTGAGGATCCTCTTTGTGCCGTGCAGTTTGTACGACCTGACTTCGCTTCGACACGACTTGATAGCGCCCGTTGCGACGTTCGAGCATGAGGTGAGCTATCGCGACGCTCGTCGCCCAGTTCTTGGGCTGCATCAGCAGCGTCTTGCCGATGACGGTGTCCGCCATCTCCTTGTGCGAATGTCCGTACACGATGAGATCGATGCCGGGTACTTCACGCGCAACTCGCGCCGCAACGTTCTCACTCGGCACGCCGGTGCCCACGGTGTCATAGCTCGATGGCTCGTTGAGCCCGGAGTGCATGACGACGATGACGACGTTCGCTCCGGCGCCGCGCGCCTCCTCCACGGTGGCGCGCACGGCGGGCACGATGTCGCCGACCGTCAGGTGCCCGCTCACGTTGTCGCGATCCCAGACCATCACGCCGGGAGTCGTAGCGCCGACCATGGCGATCTTGACGCCCTTTCTGGTCGACAGCGCCCACGTCCGAAAGCGGGGCTTGCCGTCTGGCCGAAAAATGTTCGCTGAAATGAACGGGAACTGCGCCTCTTTCACGGCACGGTCGAGCGTGCCAAGGCCGTAATTGAACTCATGATTCCCAACTGCCGCCGCGTCGTATTGCACGGCGTTCATGGCGGCAATGATCGGGTGCTTCATCGTCGAGTCGACACGGGCCGCGACAAACGCGAGCGGATTGCCCTGCAGGAGGTCTCCGGCGTCGACGACGATGGGATAGGTCCCAGAGACGCGGCGGAGTGAATCGATGATCGTCGCCGCACGGGAGAGGCCCCTGAGCGTGTCTGGCGCGTTGGCGTAGTAGTCCCATCCGCGGACGGACCCGTGCACGTCCGTGGTGGCGGCCACGACTAGGTCCAGGGGGCCGTAAGTTTGAGGGAGCCGGGGCTGTTGGCACCCCGTGCCCAACAGCAGTAAGCCTATGCCGATCGTGAACTTCCTTCGCATGGGAAGAAGCTAGCGGCGCCTCACCCCCCGATACCAGATTGTGACAGTGTCACCGCTTCTATTCGCGCGAGAATTCCGGCAATTTCTTTCGCGCATGACCAGGGTAACGGCGGACTGATGAAGCCCTTGATCATCGGAATCGCCGGTGGGTCGGGATCCGGCAAGTCCACGGTCGCGCGGAACGTCGCGCAGGCGCTGCACGCGGAGTCGGTCGCGTTCATCGACATGGACGCGTACTACGCGAACCATGCGCATCTGCCGCTCGCCGACCGTCGCAAGGTCAATTGGGATCACCCGGATGCGTTCGATTGGGAGTTGCTGATCGATCAGCTCGCGAGGCTGTCCAAAGGCGAGTCGATCGAAAAGCCGGTCTACGATTTCGTCAGCCACACGCGTAGCGACCGCACCGTGGTCGTTCCGCCCGCGCAGGTGGTCGTGATCGATGGCATTCTCCTGTTCAGCGACGCTCGTGTGCGTGAACTGTGCGACGTCAAAGTCTTCGTCGATGCGGATGCAGACATTCGACTCATACGCCGAATTCGCCGCGATATCGC
The DNA here is from genome assembly GCF_055379415.1 of Leucogemmata humicola. NCBI lineage: Bacteria > Pseudomonadati > Gemmatimonadota > Gemmatimonadia > Gemmatimonadales > Gemmatimonadaceae > Leucogemmata > Leucogemmata humicola. Next base: position 2,001,194 of record NZ_AP040875.1, on the reverse strand, counting down.
AAAGCGCGGCCGGCCGCTCGATGAAGTGCTCGACCAATATCTCACGACCGTTCAGCCGATGCACTTGCAGTTCGTAGAGCCATCCAAGCGCTACGCCGACGTGATCGTCCCTCGCGGCGGACACAACACCATCGCAATCGAAATGATCGTCGCCAAGATCCAGCGCAGGCTTACGGCCGCGCGGACCGCAAACCAGTGACAGCCCTCCAGAGTACCACCGGCGAGCGCGTGCTCGTCGTCGACGACGAGGCGGACATCGTCGCACTCGTCGCATATCACCTCGTCAAAGCCGGCTATCGCGTCTCGACAGCATCCTCGGGTCCTGACGCCCTTACCGCCGCGCGACAGGAGCGCCCCGCGCTCATCGTTCTCGATCTCATGCTGCCCGGTTCGTCTGGCTACGACGTCCTCGAGCAGCTGCGCGCTCAACCCGCAACGCGCGAAATGGCGGTGCTCATGCTCACCGCCCGCCGCGAAGAGCCCGACCGTATTCGCGGACTCTCACTCGGCGCGGACGATTACCTCACCAAGCCGTTCAGCCCGCAGGAGCTCGTGCTGCGCGTCGGAGCAATCCTCCGACGACTCAGCGCCGGCGGCGCCGGGCCGGCCGACATCCTCTCGATCGGTTCGATCACGATCGACCGCGAGGAGCATCGCGTTTCGGTCGACGGGCGACTGATCGACCTCACGCCGACCGAATACAAGCTTCTTCTCATCCTGGCGGAACGACGCGGCCGGGTGCAGAGTCGTGCACATCTCCTCGAGACGGTGTGGGAAGCCGCACCCGACATTCAGACTCGCACGGTGGATATGCATGTTCAACGACTCCGCACGAAGCTGGGCGAGGCCGGTGATTTGATCGAGACCGTTCGCGGTTTCGGCTACCGCCTCAAGAGCGGACACTCGCGTAGCGCGTGACACTCGCCAAGCGGCTGCTCGTCGGCTCGCTAGTACTCGTTGTCGTACTAGTAGCCGGCGTTGTCGCGATCGCAGGCAGTCGCCTTCAGACTCGACTCGCTGAAGAGACCCGACAGGGGCTCGAACGCGAGGCGCGTCTCGTAGGCGTCGAATGGCACGCAGGTATGAACGCCGATTCTCTTGCCGACGCTGCCGGCGCTGCGCTCGGGCGCCGAGTCACCCTGATCGACTCGACTGGCGTCGTGATCGGCGACTCAGAGTTCTCCGGTGAAGGCCTGCGCCAGCTCGAGAATCACCTGAAGCGTCCCGAGGTCGTGCAAGCGCGCGACAGTGGCGTCGGGCGGTCGATGCGCCTCAGCCCCTCGGCCGGCGACGACGAGATCTACGTCGCGGTGCGCCATCCGCTCGGCTATGCGCGCGTGTCTGTGGGCACGGCCAAATTCCGACAGATCGTGAGTGGAGCGCGACAGGATGTGCTGGGTGCTGGACTCATCGCCGTGCTCGGCGCGATGATTCTCGCATTCGCATTCTCGCGAAGCGTGTCGCTGCCGATCACCGAGCTTCGTGACGTTGCTCAAGCGATCGCGGCAGGCGAACTCGAGCGGCGGCCAACGCTGTCGGCACCGGGTGAAGTCGGCGACCTCGCCGTCGCGTTACATCGAATGACCGAGCAGTTGGCGGCGCGACTGTCGGCACTCGAAGCCGAAGACGCGCTGCTCAGCGCCGTAATCGACTCGCTCGACGAAGGCATCGTCGCGGTGAGCGCTCGGAGCCAGGTCGTCCGCCTCAACGAAAGCGCGCGACGGCTACTCTCGCTCGACGCGCCCGTTCCCTTCTCGACTGATCTGCTGCCGCACGAGCGACTCGTGCGCGAAGCCGTACGCGGCGCGATGGGCGGCGTCGCGACGGAGCCGAGCGAACTCGCGCTGGGCGATCGCACGCTGCTGATCACGGCGCGTCCACTCCCTGACGGCGGCGCGGTGATCGCCGTCATGGATCTCACGACACGTCGTCGCCTCGAGACCATTCGCCGCGACTTCGTGGCGAACGTGTCGCACGAGCTCAAGACGCCACTTACGGTCATCGGCGGCTTTGCCGAGACGCTGCGCGACCTCGATCTCTCGCAGGAGGATCGCGAGCGATTTCTCTCGACGATCGAATCGAACACGCGGCGCATGCAGCGCATCGTCGACGACCTGCTCGACCTCTCGCGGTACGAGTCGGGCGGCTGGGTCCCGAACGTCACGTCGAACGATCTCAGCGGGATCGTCTCAGACGTCTTCACCGGAATTCACCGCGCGGCGGACGAGAAAGGCATTACACTCACGTTCGACGCTCCGAGTGCTGCCCGGCGCGTCGACGCTGATCCGACCGCCCTTCGCCAGATCCTCAGCAACCTCGTAGAGAACGCCGTTCGCCATACGACTCGTGGCTCGGTGACGGTAAGCGCAGAGTCGCCCGCGGCGGGCGGTACGACCGTGACGGTGACCGATACCGGCAGCGGCATTCCGAGCGAACACATCGGTCGAATTTTCGAACGCTTCTATCGTGTCGACTCAGGCCGGGCACGAGGAGAAGGCGGGACCGGTCTCGGCCTCGCGATCGTAAGGCATCTCGTGGAGGCGCACGGCGGCGCGGTGCGCGCGGAGAGCGTCGTGAACCAAGGCACCACGATCACGGTGCACTTTCCGCCGAGGCCTGTTACGCGGGCGTGACCGCCGGTCTGATACACCGTGACCGCCGAGGGCGACGTTTACGCATCGAATCGCCCCGGATGTGCCGATGCAACTCTCACAAGTGTTCTTCGAGTCTCACCACTGCGGCGCGACGATCTACGTCGCCGGTTGGCTGTGCGACAACGCCGCGCTGCGGACCGAGGAGTTGGTACGCGGACTTCCCACGCAGATCCATGCGCTGCGTCTCGACATCCGCGCGGTTGACCTGATCGACCCCAGCGCATTCGTTCGTGTTGCACGCTCGCTCGGCCGCTGGCGCGATGCGCGCAGCGGCCGAGTCACGTTACAGTTCCCTGCTCGTTCCGGCGAACTTCGGTCGCGTCCGCGGCTCGTGGATCAACCCAGCACTGTTGGAATGGCGGTCAACACGGCAATGAGCTGGCCAATGAGCACGTCGCCCGGGTAATGAACGCCGAGGCACACTCGTGATGCGCCGACGAGCACCGCGAGTGGAATGAGTACGATGGCCAGCGGGGGAAAGGCCAGCGCATAAACGAATGCCACCGACATTGCGGCGGCCGAGTGTCCCGACGGGAACGAGAAGCGGTCCGGCTCGACGACGAGCGTCTGGTTGTGCAGCACGCGCGATGGGCGAGGGCGCCCCACCGTGCGCTTCACCAACTGCACGATGATGTGCGAGAGCACGAGTGTGGCCAGCGCGCGTCGTGCCGCGAGACCGAGCGGACCATCCAGGCCAAGCGGTGCAACCGCACAGGCGATGCTGAACCACACCCCGCCCAGGTGTGTGAGGATTGTCCAGAACAGCCGCGCCCGTCGGGACGCGCTCTCGAAGATCGACCAGCGAACGAAGAGTTCGCGATCGCGCGCTTCGAGCCGCTCGAGAATCATGCTCGTCTGCATGTCACGCTACCGCGCTGGCGGGTTCGTTCGACCCAACGAAAACATCACGAAGCACTTCACCCTCGAACGATGAGGGAATGCTCAATCCCAATGAATGCAGAATCGTGGCTGGCACGTCGATCAGCGTCACCGGCCCGAGCTCTCGCAGGGCAACGCCCGCTCCGAGGAATCCGATCGGAATCGTTCGATCGAGTGGATGGTCGCTCTCATGGTCGGTTGGCTTCTTCCCGCCGCCACCGTGATCGGCAAGTGCCACGAGCATCGTACCCGTGTCGTTGCAGAGCGACATCAACTCGCCGAGTGCGGCGTCGAGACGACGGCAGCCCTCGCCATATTCTGGCGACATCCATCCATGCGCGTGCCCGGCGCGATCCGCGTCGGGCCAATGCAGCAGGATCAGTCCACGGCGCTGTGTACGAAGCGTTGAGCGCGAAGCCGCCAGCACGCCGGCCGCATCAGCGCCAGCGAGGTGCAGTCCACTCAGCCCCAGGCGCCGGCCAATGCGCGCGGCGATTCCGCGAAATATCACGGGTACTTCAGCCATGAACGCCGACGATGGAAAGCCATGCTGTGCGAGCCAGTCAGGAATGGCAACGAGTCCTGGCCGCGGCTTGGGTATGAACAGGCGATCGCTGGCGACGCCGTGGGTTTCCGGGCACACGCCCGTCATCAGCGAAGTCATGGCTGCCGTGGTTACGCTCGGCGCGACCGTCGTTGCGCTTCGCGTCGAGGCACCGCGTGCCATGAGTGTTTGCATATGCTCGAGCCCGAAGCGCTCGATCGCATCCGGCCGCAGACCGTCGAGGACGGCGACCACGACGCGTCGAACGGGATTCTCGTATCGCATGCGTTCTCCGTGGGGGTCATTGAGGAAGTCCACGGGTTGAAACGTTCGGGGAATCCCGTCAACAACGTGGGACAACGCGGTGCCGGACAGGTAACGGAGGTCCAGAGGTCTCGCGACACCGGGCGCTACCAGCTCGGTCAAATCGTGACATGACCTACACACGAGAGTGATACGCACCGTCGAGGTTGGGCACAGTTGATCGTCGCCCGCCTGCCAACCCGCCATCACGGATTGTGTAATGCGAGATCGCTCGGAAGCGGCCGCTCCACGCGTTTTGTACTGTACGGATACCTATCCGCCGCAGGTCAACGGCGTCTCCGTCGTGACTGCGCTTTCCGTCGCCGGTCTGCGCGCCAGAGGATGGGAGTGCACTGTCGTTGCCCCTCGGTATCCCGCGGTGTTGCCCCAGGGACCCGCGACCCGCGAGCCAGACGCGAACCTCGTCGAGATCCCGAGCGTCGCATTCCCGCCCTACCCCGACATTCGGCTCGCCGCGCCATCGTATTCGCGGATCGCCGATGTCGTTCGGCGCTTCAAGCCGGACATCGTTCATTCGGCGACCGAATTCATGATCGGTCGTCTCGGTCAGATCGCAGCAAAGAGAGCCGGCGTCGTCCGGCTCTCGTCGTATCACACGGACTTCAGTCGATACACTGAAGCGTATGGAATGCCGTGGCTGCGTCCGGCGGTATCGAAGTACATCGCACGTTTTCATGGTCGAAGTGCCCGAGTCTTCACGCCGTCAGCGCCGGCGCGGGATGATCTGAACGCGCTCGGATTGGCATCCGTCGAGGTGTGGGGTCGAGGCGTCGACATCGCCTCGTTCTCTCCAGCACGACGAAGCCAGCCACTCCGCGCGGCGTACGGCATCGACGAATCGGTCGTGTTTCTCCACGTGGGGCGACTCGCCGCGGAAAAAGGCGTCGACAAGATCGTCAAGGCATTTCTTCGAGCGCGCGACCTGCTCCCTGCCGGCGCCGCTCGCCTGATCATCGCTGGGGCCGGCCCAGAGGAAACGGCGCTGCGAACGCTCGCTGGACCCGATGTCCTCTTCCTCGGAGTGCTCGACCGACAGCGGTCCCTGCCGCGGCTGTACGCGAGTGCCGATGCATTCCTCTTTTCGTCGCTCACGGAGACGCTGGGCCTCGTGGTGCTCGAAGCCATGGCGAGCGGGCTTCCGGTAATCGCGACGCCCGCGGGCGGCGTGGCCGACCATCTGCGCGATCAGGAGAACGGCATTGCCGTTCCCGCCGACGGCATCGATGATATGGCCGCCGCCATCGTCGCACTCACTCGCGACGTGACGCGGCGCAACGAATTGTCACGCGGCGCGCGACTCACGGCCGTGGCGCTCGACTGGGAAGAGGAACTCGATCGACTCGATCACAGCTATCGCGACGTGCTCGGTAAAACGTCGGATTCGTCGAAGCGTTTCGCGGCCTCTCCAGATATATTCGAGAGTCCCGCCGCGACACGCGCGGCGTTTTGACGCGATGGAATCAGGAGGCGCGCCACCGTGTCCACGATTCTTCCGTTGGTCCGCGAGTCTGGCTCTCGGCGTTCGATCGCCCCGGGACACCGCCGCGTCGCTGCCATCGATATCGGCTCGAATTCGATTCGACAGATCGTCGCCGACGTCTCACCCGAAGGGTCGATTCAGGTTGTCGATGAGATGAAAGCCGCGCCGCGTCTCGCGGCCGGCCTGAGTGCGACGGGAGAGTTGTCCGATGTGTCCATTCGCGCTGCGCTCGAAGCGCTCGATCGCATGGCGACGCTTGCCCGACAGCTCGGTGCCGTTCGCATAGACGCCGTCGCCACGAGCGCGGTACGCGAAGCATCCAACGCCGCCGGTTTTCTCGCGGAGATCGCGCGGGCGACGGGGCTCAAGGTCCGTGTGCTCGACGGCGACGAAGAAGCGCGTCTCAGCTTCCGTAGCGCCGTCGCCCACTTCGACATGGGCGTTGGACGATCGGTAATCGTCGACATCGGCGGCGGATCGCTCGAACTCGCGCTCAGCGCAGAGGGTGTGATCGAACGCCTTGGATCGCTGCCGTTTGGCGCGATTCGTCTCACCGAAGAATTCCTCTCGAACGGCATCACGCCCAAGGGCGTCCGCAAACTCCGACGCGAAGTCGCCGAGGGAATTCGCGACCAGCTGCCGCTTCGCGATTGGCGCGGCGCGCAGTTGATCGGCTCGGGTGGAACGTTCACCAACCTCGCTGGGATCTACCTCGCGAGGCAGGGCATTCTCACCGCGCGCTCGGTGCACGCGGCGCATATTCCGCGCGCTGATCTCGAGCACATTCTCGACATGCTCACCGAAATGACGCCCGAAGAACGCCGTCAGGTTCCGGGACTCAATCCGGAGCGCGCTGACATCATCGTCGCCGGAATTGCGGTCGCCGCAGAAGTCGTCCGTCGCATCGAGGCGCGGGACATCGTCGTGTCGCGCTACGGCATCCGCGAAGGCTTGTTACTCGAGGCAGCGCGCGTGGCACCAACGATTGCCGACCCAGGAGAAGCTCGGGCACGCTCGGTGAGCGAATTCGCCGCTCGCTGCCACGCCGAGCAGCCGCATTCGTCGCACGTTCGCGAACTCGCGCTATCACTCTTTGACGCGTTGGGTGAGCGTCTGGGCTTGGGAAAGGATGATCGCGCCGCGCTGTCGGACGCGGCTCTGCTGCACGACGTGGGCTATCACATCAGCTACGAGCGGCACCACAAGCACTCGTATCACCTTATCCTGCACGCCGACCTGCTCGGCATGCCTCCGTCGGAGCAAGTGGTGATCGCGAACGTTGCGCGCTACCACCGCGGTGGCGAACCGAAGCGAAAGCATCGCAACTTCGGCATGCTCGACAAGTCGCTCCGCCGTCGCATCCGACGACTCTCTGCGCTGCTGCGCGTTGCCGACGGCTTTGACCGCGGTCACGTGAGCGCAGTCGGCGATCTCAAAGTTCGTTGGACCAAACGCGCACTCCGCATTACACCGGTGCCGTCGAGTTCACGCTCGCCAATGCGCCTCGAGATGTGGGGAGCGAACCGAAAGTCCGCGCTCCTCGCGAAACTAGCTGGCATTCCGGTTGAAATCGTCGGCCGCGACGGGCGAGTACTGTCTTCAGACGAAATCGGAACGAGCGAGATCGAATAGCAGATTCGAATTCGCTTCGACACGACTCATACCCTGAAGGACAACTGAACCGCAGAGCACGCAGAGGTCGCAGAAAAAAGACCACGTGTATTGGCCATTCTCTGCGACCTCTGTGTCCTCTGCGGTCAAAACCAGTTTTCGTAGTTGTTGGCGCAGGCCGCCTGAACTTGCGTCAGTCGCCCGACGCCCGCGCAGGAAGATTTGACTCGCTGCTCGCCGGCAACGCATCCCGGAACAATCCCCACGAATTGCGCTGTAGCACGTCATGCGATGCCCGCATGGCACCCGTGGCGACGCGACGATTCCATACGCCATCGGAGCCGAGCTCCCATGCTTGACGGTTGTCCTCGAGGTACACGGACAACAACGCACGCAGCCGTTCGTGCAGCGCCGGGCTCTCCACCGGTGCGGCAGCCTCCACGCGACGATCGAAGTTGCGCGGCATCCAATCGGCCGAGCCAAGGTAGAATTCCTCGTTGCCGCCGTTCGCGAAATTCCACAAACGCGAATGCTCGAGGAAACGGCCGACGATGCTGATGACGTTGATCCGTTCACTGATGCCCGGGAGTCCTGGGCGCAGACAGCAGATGCCTCGAACGATCAGGTCGATGTCGACACCAGCTTGCGACGCACGATAGAGCGCGTCAATCACGTCGACGTCGACCAGCGCGTTCATCTTGCAAACGATCCGTGCGGGACGACCCGCCGCAGCGTGCGCGGCCTCGCGCTCGATCAACTCGATGACGCGGTTGCGCAGATTGACCGGTGCGACAACGAGCTTGCGATACAATCGCTGACGCGAATACCCGGTGAGCGAATTGAAGAGATCGCTCACGTCGGCACCGATCGAGCGGCTGCACGTGAAGAGACCGACGTCCGTGTACAACCGCGCCGTCCGCGAGTTGTAGTTGCCGCTGCCCAGGTGGATGTACCGGCGGATGCCATCGCTTTCGCGGCGGACCACCAGCGCCGTCTTGGCGTGAGTCTTTAGCGTCGCCGACCCGAACGCCACGTGAACGCCCGCGTCTTCCAGCTGACGGGCCCACACGATGTTGTTCGCTTCATCGAAGCGCGCCTTGAGCTCCACGATCACCGCCACTTGCTTGCCGCGCTGCGCAGCTTCGACGAGAGCGGCAACGAGTGCCGTATCGCCCGATGTGCGATAGAGCGTCAGCTTGATCGCCAACACCTGGTCGTCGTACGCCGCTTCCTCGAGGAAACGCTCGACAGACGCGGTGAACGAATCGAATGGATGGTGCACCAACAGGTCGCCGTCGCGAATGATGTCGAACATGCTGCTCGTATCGCGCAGCTCGGCCGGAATCATCGGCGTGAACGGCGGATCCTTCAGCGCTGGCAGATCGAGGGACGAGAGGCCCATCAAATCACTGAGATCGAGCAACTGACCGGCGTCCTGAATGTCTCGCTCCGCCAACTGCCCGCTCTCCGGTACATCGTCCTCACGCAACTCGTCGAGCAGGAGCGCGCGCAGATGCGGCGGCATGCTGTCCTGCACTTCGACGCGAATCACTTCGCCAAAGCGACGCTTAAAGACCTGCTCCTCGATCGAAGCCAACAGATCCTCTGGTTCTTCGACCGGAATGTCCAAATCGGAATAGCGGGTGATTCGGAAGGTGTACCACGCCGCGATCTCCATCCCTGGAAAGAGCGAGCCGAGGTTCGCGCCGATCACCTGCTCCAGCGGAACGAAGTGAAATGGCCGGCCGTTCACCGGCACCCAGCGCGGAAGACTCTTCGGCACTTTGACGCGCGCGAAGTGAATCGACCCACCCTGCGGATCACGAATCTCGACCGCGAGCGACAGCGAAAGATTCGAGATGTACGGGAACGGATGCCCGGGATCGACGGCGAGCGGCGTGAGCACTGGAAAGATCTGCGACTCGAAATACTCGTCGATCTCGCCCCACTCGCTCGACGTGAGGTCGCGCACCGTGAGCAACCGAACGCCCTGAGGAGCGAGCTCGTCGAACAGTTGAGCCAGGCACTCGCGCTGCATTCGCGACAGCCGCGCCACCTCGGCGTAAATCGCATCGAGCGCCGCTTGAGGCGTCAGACCGTCGGGCCCCTCCGAGGTCACGCCGGCTGCAACCTGTCGCCGCAACCCGGCAATGCGAACCATGTAGAACTCGTCGAGGTTCGCGCTGAAGATCGACAGGAACTTGACTCGCTCGAGCAGCGGGACTCGCGGATCGAGTGCCTCACTGAGCACGCGGCTGTCGAACGCGAGCCAGCTCAGCTCTCGGTTCAGGTAGAGGGACGAGCTAGTATGACCGTTCGACATGTTCTGGGCTGTTCGGCAGGAGGGTCTGATCCGACCCCTTAGTTATACCAGTTTCGGCCGACTTCGAGCCAGCGTGATCGTGATACAAGCTGTCACGATGGTGTCACAGCTCAGGTCGTTACCGAATCAAGCGGATGTATCGCGAGAAAAGCGCGTCCCGTAACGGATTACGGGACAACGCCTTACGCGTGCGATCCCGCCGCGGCGACTGCCGCTTGTTCCTCGGCGTGATGCTTGATCTGCTTTCCTTCCGCAAGAAATACCGCATCCTCGCCGATGTTCGTCGCGAGGTCAGCCACGCGCTCCAGGTTGCGGCTCACGAGCAGCATTTCGAGCGACGGCGTGATGGTCCGAGCGTCCTCCATCATATGCGTCACGAGAATGCGGAACACCGAATTGTGCATGGCGTCCACCTCGTCGTCCGCTCGGCACACGTCGCGACCGAGTGCACCGTCCGCGCGCACGAACGCCGTGAGTGAGTCCCGCAGCATCTGACGCGCCCGTCGAGCCATTTCCGCGATTTCCGGATCAGGCTTGATGACCGTGTTGTGCGACGCGAGTCGAATCGCGCTCTGCGCGATGTTGACCGCGTGGTCGCCAACGCGCTCGAGATCGTTCGACACCTTGATCGAGGCGATGATGAATCGAAGGTCGCGCGCCATCGGCTGCTGCAACGCCAGTAGGCCGATCGCCTGGTCCTCGACTTCCAATTCGAGTGCATCGAGCTCGCGGTCGCCCGTGATCACCGTTTCGGCCATGTTCTCATCGCGACTGAGTAGCGCGTCGACAGACATGTCGAGAAGCGACGTTGCGAGATCTGACATGTCGAGCAGGCGCTGCTTGAGGTGCGCGAGCTGGTCGTGAAAGTGACGGAAACCAACCGCTGATGCGTCGGACGGGCTCATCCGAATCTCCCGGTGATGTAGGCCTCGGTCCGTTCGTTCGCCGGACTCGTGAACATTCTATCGGTCGGGCCCGTTTCCACGAGCCGGCCGAGGTAGAAGAATGCGGTCGTGTCAGACACGCGAGCCGCCTGCTGCAGGTTGTGCGTGACGATGATGATCGTGAGTTCGCGCTTCAAGTCGTACAGCAGCTCTTCGACCTTCTGCGTCGCGATTGGATCGAGCGCGCTTGCTGGTTCGTCGAGCAACAGCACGTCAGGCTCGTTCGCCAGTGCTCGTGCGATGCATAGACGCTGCTGCTGGCCGCCGGACAGCCCGAGTGCGCTTTCGCGGAGACGGTCCTTCACTTCCTCCCACAGCGCCGCGCGACGCAGCGCTGATTCGACGATCGCATCGAGATCGGCGCGGTTGCGAATCCCGTTCACACGAGGACCATACGCAACGTTGCCGTAGATCGATTTCGGAAACGGATTCCAGCGCTGAAACACCATGCCGACGCTCCGGCGCAGTGCGACTGGATCCATTTCCCGGCTGTAGACGTCGACGCCGTCGAGCACGATCGATCCCTCGTGCCGAACGCCTGGCAGGAGCGCGTTCATGCGATTGATCGAGCGCAGGAAGGTCGACTTGCCACAGCCAGACGGACCAATGAGGGCAGTGACGCTACGCGGGGCCGCGGCGATCGAAATGCCGTGGAGCGCCTGCTTCTCGCCATACCAGAACGAGAATTTGTCTGCCGTGACCAGGCCACGATCCGTCGTCGTCTCGGGCATGGCAAGAGTTGCGGCCGCGCTCATCCGAATCGTCCCGTGATATATGCTTCGGTGCGCGAATCACTCGGCGTGGTGAACATCGCGTTCGTCGCGCCGTACTCGATCATCTCACCTGACAGCATGAACGCCGTGCGGTCGGAAATGCGAGCCGCCTGCTGCATGTTGTGTGTGACGATGATGATCGTGACCTGTTCGCGCAGCTCGTACACCAACTCTTCGACGCGCTGAGTGCTCAACGGATCGAGCGACGCGGTCGGCTCGTCGAGCAACAGTACCGTTGGCGACGTGGCGAGCGCACGCGCGATGCACAGGCGTTGTTGCTGTCCGCCCGAGAGCGCGATAGCACTCGACCCAAGACGATCGCTCACCTCGTCCCAGAGCGCGGCGCGGCGGAGCGCATGCTCGACAATGTCGTCGGTCTCACGCTTCGTTGGACGCGACGCTCTCGGAAGAATCTTGAGACCCGCAGCGACGTTGTCGCGAATCGACATCGTTGGGAACGGCGTTGGGCGCTGAAACACCATGCCGATATGCCGGCGCACGCCAATCGCGCTCACCGCCGACGCGTAGATGTCACGCCCTTCAAAGCGCACCTCGCCCTCGACGCGCGCGCCAGGCACCGTCTCGTGCATGCGATTCAGGCAGCGGAGCAGCGTCGACTTGCCGCAACCCGACGGTCCGATGATCGCCGTGACGCGTCCGCTCTGGACCGCGAATGACACGTCGCGCACCACGCGCGCCGCGCCGAAATACGCGTCGAGCGACTCGACCGAGAGACAGATGTGCCCAGTCGCGTCTACTGCACGTGCCGGTTCAGTCATCGGTTGCGCCATTGCGCTGGCGTCGTCACCCGCTGCAGTCGCGGGAATGCCGACTTCACGATCAGTCGCCGCTGAGTCCAAAGCGTGACCGCGTGACAAATCGAGCGGCGAGGCTGATGACGAGGACGAGTCCGAGGAGGACGAGCGCGCCCGCCCAGGCTTGGGCGTGCCAATCGTCGTAGGGAGCTGTGGCATATTGATAGATCTGCATGGGTAGCGCAGCAATGGGCTGCGTTGGTGACACCGACCAGAACTGATTGCCGAACGCGGTGAAGATCAGCGGTGCTGTTTCGCCAGCGATGCGCGCCACCGCGACGAGCGCGCCAGTCACGATTCCAGGAAGAGCAGTTCGCAACACCACGCTCAGCGACGTGCGCCACTTTGTGTAGCCGAGCGCCAACGCTGCCTCACGCATCGACACGGGCACGAGGCGAATCATTTCCTCGGTTGCACGCGTCACGAGCGGAATCATCATCGCTGCCAGTGCGATCCCGCCGGCAAGTGCCGAGAAATGCTTGAACGGCCGAACGAGCATTTGCCACGCGAAGATGCCGAGCACGATCGACGGCAATCCGTTCAAGACATCCGACAGGAAGCGAACGGCCGTCGCGAGCTTCGCGCCGCGCTGTTCCGCCAGATACAGCCCGGCACCGATGCCGATTGGAAGCCCGAGCACCGATGCGATCAGAACGATGATGCCGCTACCCACGATCGCGTTGGCCATGCCGCCGCCGGTCTCGCCAGTCGGTTTGGGCATCTTCGTGAAGAAGTCCCAACTCACTGACGTCGCGCCCTGCTTGAGCAAATGCCAGAGGATCAACACCAGTGGCAGCGTTGCCAGGAGTGCGGAGAGATACATCAGTCCGAGCATGACCACGTTCGTTACCCGGCGCCGAGCGAGCGTGCGTTGAGTGCTCGCCGCCAGTTCGTCGCGATAGGAACGCGTTGCGGCACGACGTTGCGCCGTGGTCGTTGTTGCAGTCGTCATCGTCAACCTCCTCCAATCCGATTCGTGCGCCACACCAACCACCGCGCGATGACGTTCACGATGATGGTGACGACAAACAGTCCAGCGCCAACGGCCATCAGCGCCGACACGTGCAAGTCGTTCGTCGCTTCACTGAATTCGTTCGCGATCAGTGACGCCATTGTGTAGCCCGGCGCAAAGAGCGACGCCGAGATCTCATGTCGATTTCCGATCACCATGGTGACGGCCATCGTCTCGCCGAGCGCGCGGCCGAGCCCGAGGATGACACCGCCGATGATGCCCGATCGAGCGTACGGCAGCACGCCGTCCCAGATCATTTCCCATCGCGTGGCGCCGAGTGCGAGCGCCGCCTCTCGCTGCGAGCGAGGCACGGCCATCAACACTTCGCGCGTGACCGCGGAGATATACGGAAGCACCATGATCGCGAGGATCGATCCCGCGGCCAGCATGCTCGGTCCGTATGCCGGACCGGAAAAGAGCGGCGTTCCGCCGAGATGCAGCGTGTCCTTGATGAACGGCATGACGTACTCGCGCAGGAACGGCAGCAGCACGAGGACACCCCACAGACCGTACACGACGCTGGGAATCGCGGCGAGTAGGTCGACGAGAAACGCGACGGGCGTGCGAAGCCACTTCGGCGCGAACTCGGAGAGGAAGATGGCCACGCCGACAGCGAGCGGCGTTGCAATGATGAGCGCGATGACCGATGACACGATCGTACCGAACACTGCTGGCGCCGCGCCGAACTTTCCCTTTACCGCGTCCCAGTCGCTCGAGAGAAAGAAGTCGAAGCCGAATCGTTTCAGCGCCGGCCAACCGGCGGCAAATACGCCGATCGCAATGAGCAATAAGAGAATTGGAATGACCAACGCCATTCCGGTCGTCGCCCAGCGATACGCACGATCGCCGAACGACGAACCACCGATCTGCACATCTGCGGCAGGCGCCGGCGGAGCCGAGTTCGCGGTCACGGCGGAGGCCGGAATCATCGACGCGTCACTCATTTCGGCTGCCCCGCCGTGATTGAATCGACGCGGCTCATGAGCGTCGCTGCGAGAGCGGCGGGCAACGGCGCGTAGTCGAGCGCCGCCGCATTCTTCTGTCCGTCCGTCAGCGCCCAGCGAACGAACGCATCCAGTTTCTTGGCCTTCGTTACATCAGGCATCTTCGCGTATACCAGGAACCAGGTGAATGACGTGATCGGATAGGTCTGTGCGCCGGGCGAGTTCACGATCGACACACGGAGGTCGGAGTTCGCGGGCAGCTTGCTCATCGCCGCATCGGCCGCGGCAGTCGCCGATGCGGCAGACGGTTCGACGAATTGGCCGGCGGCATTCTGTAGCGCTGCTGCGCTCAGGCGATTCTGCTTTACATACGCCAGCTCGATGTAGCCAATGGAGCCGGGCGTCTGTTTGATGTGACCGGACACGCCTTCGTTGCCGCGCTCGCCGATTCCCGTTGGCCACTGAACACTCTTTCCCTGCCCTGGCCCCGCTTTCCACGCAGGACTCACAGAGCTGAGATAGTCCGTCAGGATGTACGTCGTTCCGCTCCCTTCGCTGCGATGCACGAACAGGATGTCGCTCGCAGGAAGCTTGGCCCCCGGGTTCAGCGCGACGATGCGCGGATCATTCCATTTGGCAACTTTGCCAAGGAAGATGTCGGCGACGAGCGGACCAGTGAGCTTGAGTGGTTGTGTCAGTCCAGGAAGGTTGTACGAGATGGCGACGACACCGACGACCGTCGGGATGTGCAACACCGGCCCGCCCTTCGCTCCCGCGAGTTCTTCATCTGACATCGGCGCATCGGACGCGCCAAAGTCGACGGTCTGCTCGCTGAGCTGTTTGATTCCGCCGCCGGAGCCGATGTCCTGATAGTTGATCTTCACCCCGGTCTTCGCCGCATACTCGGCGAACCAACGCGAGTAGATCGGATACGGGAACGTCGCGCCTGCGCCAGTGAGATCCACGCCACCACTCGACGTCGCGATCGTCGCAGAGCTATCTCCGCGCTTGGCCGATTCGCGATTGCACGCAGCCGCGAACGCGCTCAAGAGCGCGACGGCGACAACGGCCTTCTTCGATCGATGCGCGGCGAGACAGGCGGGCGTGTTCATGGTCCGCGAACGGTCGCGTACGTCTGCAACCGTCCAGGTAACGTCATGTAACAGCCATGTAACAACGCCCTTTTCCTGGGCGGGGTCGTCGAAACGGACCCAGGCGGTGACGCAAGCGTTACAAACGGCTCCACGGTCCTTTACACGGATTGTAAAAATTCCGCGGACCCAACAACACCAACAGGAGCACTACGTGATCGCACGCCTCACCAAGCTAGCCGGTCTCGCTGTGGCTGGCGCCGTTTTGGCCGCCGCTCCGGCGGTCGCGCAGGATCTGACCGGCGCTGGCGCGACGTTTCCGCAGCCGTTGTACGGAAAGTGGTTCGACATGTACGCCAAGTCGGCGAAAGTCCAGATCAACTATCAGGGCATCGGTTCCGGCGGTGGCATCAAGCAGCTTCTCGAAGGCACCGTGGATTTCGGCGCCTCCGATGCGCCGATGAGCGATGAAGAGCTCGGCAAGGCAAAGAGCCCAATCCTTCATATCCCGACAGTGCTGGGCGCTGTCGTGATCACGTACAACCTGCCCGAAGTCACGAAGCCGCTGAACCTCACGGGCCCAGTGATCGCCGACATCTTCCTCGGCAAAGTCACCAAATGGAATGCGCCGGAAATCGCTGCGCTCAACAAGGGCGTTACGCTTCCGTCCAAGGACATCCTCGTCGTTCACCGCAGCGAAGGCAGCGGCACGACGTACATCTTCACCGAGTACCTCTCCGCAGTCAGCCCGGCGTGGGCATCTGGCCCGGGCAAGGGTAAGGAAGTTCAGTGGCCGGTGGGTCTCGGCGGCCGCGCCAGCGATGGCGTCACGGGACAGATTCGCCAGCTCCCCGGTTCGATCGGTTACGTCGAATTGAACTACGCGCGCCAGAACAAGCTTCCGCAGGCGCTCGTTCAGAACGCAGCCGGCAAGTTCGTTGCGCCGACCATCGAGTCGGTCACTGCTGCCGCCGCGAACGCCACGGCCAAGCTGTCGCCGACCAGCGACCTTCGCCTGTCGATCGTGAACGCGCAGGGCGCCGATGCTTATCCGATCTCGGCATTCACGTACATCCTCGTCTACCAGAACCAGACGGATGCGACGAAGTCGAAGAAGCTGACTGATTTCCTCAAGTGGGCGATTCACGACGGCGAAGCGGTTGCGCCGACGCTCGACTACTCGCCGCTGCCGAAGTCGATCGTTGCGATGCTGGACAAGCGACTCGCCACGGTCAAGGCAGTCGCGTCGAAATAAGACGCTCGGGGACTGCACAGATGGAAAAACGCCGTCGGCCAACAGCCGACGGCGTTTTGTTTTCTTTACACCGTTCGCCGTTACGCCGCCGTGACCCTTCCGTGAAAAATGTGCGACGCATTTTCGGCACTGTTGGCTCCGTCGTTACGAGGCCCGTAACGCAGCCACCTCGACTTCACTCCAAACGGCTCCCAATGAACTCAATCATCGCGCGACGTCTTGCCGCTGCCGTGGCACTCGTCGCCCTCCCTGTCTTGGGCGGTGCGCAGCAGGCACCCGCGACGCCAGTCGTCGTCACTCCAGCATTCGATTTCTCTGGCCAGATCTTTGGCAGCTACCAGTTAAAAACGGACTCGGCGTCGAAGGCCAACCTCGGCGGAAAGAGCCCGAATCTGTTCGGCGTCGATCGCGCGTACCTCACCTTCCGCATGCCCGCCGGTGACAACGGTGCGATCCGCATCACGACGGACATTTTCCAGAATACGAATGTCGCGCAGAATGCCTATTACCAAGGCTGGTTGGTGCGTCTGAAGTACGCGTACCTCCAGTACACTGGCGCTCGGAACTCGATGGGCAACGGATCGAGCCTCGTAGGCCGCATTGGTTTGCTGCACACGGTTGTCGTCGACTACACGGAGCAATTCTGGCCGCGCTACCTCCAGCAGGCCGCGACGGAGAAGAATGGATTCTTCTCGTCGTCGGACGCTGGAGCCGCCGTCCTCGCGACGTTCGGCGACAAGTGGGGCGAGTTCTACGGCACGGTCACGAACGGCAGCGGCTATTCCTCGTACGACAATCCGGGCACCGTTGGTCAGCCGGTGACGTCCAATCGATTCAAGGACGTCGCGTTCCGCTTCTCGGTGACGCCGTTCGCGAATCAGCCGGACCTGACGCACTACGTTCGGTACCTCGCGATCACACCGTGGTACTACAAGGGCTTCAACGGCAGCGCATTCCAGTCGGGCGGCGCCGGACAGGTCGGTTCGGGAACGAATGGCGCCATCACCGATGGGTTGGCGCGCGATCGCTACGGTATCCTCGTGGCCCTCAAGGACACGTCGTCGTGCGACTTCCGTAACGGCGGCCGCTGCCGCTTCACGGTCGGCGCCGAATACGCGCGCCGCAAAGACGAGAGCGACAACGGTGGCAACACGCTCGCGAGTCCGCGTGTTCTGCATGACTCCACCGGCTCATTGGCTGATGGTTTCATCTTCGTTCGCCCGCTCGAGCTCATCGACCCGTCGCACAAGTCGCCGCTCAGCCTCGTCGCTCGCTACGATCACTTCACGCCGCAGACCGATCCGAACTCGAGCACCCCGGGCGCTGCGAACTACGCTGGAACGACCCCGGCCTACAACTTCGTCGTACTCGGTGCTTCGTGGGATGTGAACCAGCGCATGACGCTCACCGGCGACTACCAGAACCAGTCGCCGACCGATTTCCCGGCAGCGACGGGAACGAATGTCCGCCCGACGCCGCGAGCAACGACTTGGTTCCTGCACTTCGTCGTGAACTTCTAGTCGATGACGCAACGGCGTTCGCAATCGATCCAGCGCGCCGTTGTAGTGTGGATGTAGCCAGCAAGTCCGTTTTGCAACTGTGACACGGCGCGTCACGACCTATGCGGTCGTGACGCGTTCGTTGCACCGTCTATGCGGTTCGGAGACGATTCACCCGCACAGTTCGGCGGTTGAAATCCCCCACCCCCGAACTGCCGAATTATGAGCCTCCTCCTTCCGCGGCGCGCGGCCGGATTCGTTGTCGCATTCGCGCTAACCGCATCTGCCCTCGGTGCGCAGTCGCTTCCCACTGGTCGCATCGTCGGTCGAGTGATCGACGCAAGCACCGGACAGGGGATTCCTGAAGCAGGCGTCCAAGTCGTTGGCACCACACTTGGCGTCCAGTCTGGCGTCGATGGCCGATTCACTGTGTCCTCGGTCCCGGCCGGAACCGTAACGATCACGGTGCGTCGTCTTGGGTTTACTCCGAAGACGGTCACGGGCCTTCAGCTCGCCGCGGGACAGACGCTCGAACAAAACATCTCTCTGGTCACGGCCGCGGCGCGCATCGCTGCGCAAGTGGTGACGGCGTCCGCCGAACGCGGCACGGTGAACGAGGCACTCGACAAGCAGCGGACTGCGGTTGGTGTCGTCAACTCAGTCACCGCCGAGCAGATCGGCCGAAGCCCGGATGGCGACGCGGCGCAGGCCATTCAGCGCGTGAGTGGCGTAACGGTGCAGGACAACAAGTCCATCGCCGTGCGCGGTCTCGCTGATCGATACACGACCGTTGCGCTCAATGGCGCGCGTGTTCCGAGCCCCGAACCCGAGAAGCGGGTCGTGCCGCTCGATCTCTTTCCTGCTGGTCTGATCCAGTCGGTCACGACGGCAAAGACCTTCACACCAGATCAGGCAGGCGACTTCGCCGGCGCACTCGTGAACATTCAAACGCGCGAGTATCCCGCGGAACGTTCGCTGACCGCGGCGTTCACCGGCGGCTACGCGACGGGTTCGAGTGGCGCGCGGCTGATCGCACCACGCGGCGTGGGCGGCGAAGCGTTCGCCATGGCCAACTCGAGCCGGAACCTTCCGTCGCTGTTTCACGATGTGAGCAACAACCTGCTGAACCTCAATCAGCAGGATCAGAATCTTCTCATCAAGCAGTTTCGCAATGCGTGGACGCCGACGATTACCACGGCGGCGCCGAATAGCTCCGCCGCGCTCTCTCTCGGCGGCAGCGACGCGATCCTCGGACATCGCATTGGGTACCTGCTCTCGAGCTCCTATTCCTATTCGACAGACCTGAAGGACGACGCCGTCCGCGCACAGGCTGATCGCGGAAGCCAGCCGGGTGAGACGCGGACGATCGACCGGTTCGTCGGACAGGCCGCGGGACAGAGCGTGTTGTGGGGCGGACTCGCGACGCTGAGCACGATGGTCGGCGACGGCACGCGCCTGTCGTTCAATGGCATGTACAATCGCACGGCCGACAACGACGCTCGCGTCGAGCGTGGGCACTTCGAGAACGAAGGGTTCGACGCGAAGATCACGCGTATGCAGTATGTGGAGCGTGCGGTCAGCTCAGCGCAGTTCGGCGGCGAACATCAGTACGGCTCGCACAAGCTCGACTGGTCGGCAACGCGCAGCAGCGTGCGCCGCGACCAGCCGGATCGCTCCGAGTTCGTGCAGGTCATCTCGCCCGGGACAACGAGTGGCACCGAGCGGTTGCAGTGGCTCAACACCGGGAATGAAGGCGCCGTGCGCACCTTCTCTGCGCTTACCGAAAACGCCAACGAGTTCAAGGGCGACTATCAGCTCAACTTCGGCGCGCTCGGGCGCGATCACAGCATCAAGATTGGCGGACTCGCACGTCAGACGTCACGCGACGCGGACAATCGCGCCTACTCCATCAGCGCACCAAACGCCGGCGCAAACGTCGTTGCGCTCGATCCTGAGCAGATCTTCGATGGCCGTTTCACGAATCCGAACGACAAGGTGTTCGCACTCGCACCGCTGGCCCAGGGTGGATCGTACGATGCGAGCGATCACCTCGCCGCCGGATACATGATGACTGAAATCGGTCTGTCGAGCCGGGCCCGACTCATCGGCGGCGCGCGCCTCGAGAACGACCAGCTCTCGCTCAACGCCTTCTCTACGCTCGGCAGTCCGGTGCATGTCAAGAAGGATTGGACCGACGTGCTTCCCTCTCTCGCACTGAACTTTCAGGTCAACGAACAACAGCAGCTTCGCATTTCTGGCAGCCGAACCCTCGCCCGCCCGGAGTATCGCGAGCTCGCTCCCATCACGAGCCGAGAGGTATTGAATGGCGACGACGTGCTGGGGAACGAGAACCTCCAGCGCACGCGCATCTCGAACGCGGACGTTCGCTGGGAATGGTACCCGTCGAGCGGCGAAGTCCTGAGCATCGGCGTATTTGCAAAGCAGTTCGATGCACCGATCGAGCGCGTTTATCAGGCGACGTCCGGCGCGCGCACGGTGTTCTATACGAATGCCAAGAGCGCGAGCAACTACGGCGCCGAGGTCGAGATTCGGAAGAACCTCTCGTTCGTCTCCGATGCATTCAGTCGCTTGCAAGCATTCACGAACCTCACCGTCATGGAAAGCCGAATTCACCTCGGCGACGACACTCGCTCAAGCGCGACAAACTCTACGCGTCGCATGTTTGGTCAAGCGCCATACGTCGTCAACGGCGGCCTGACGTATTTCGCATCGGGCAACAGCACGAGCGCGACGATCCTGTTCAATCAAGTCGGCCCGCGGATCGATGCGGCCGGCGACCGCCCGCTTCCCGACGTCGTCATCAACGCCCGCAGCTCGCTCGACCTGTCGCTGCGCCTTCCCGTGGCCGGCGCGTTCTCGGCGCGCATCGATGCCAAGAACCTGCTCGACGCTCCGTATCGCACGACGCAGGGCACCGTCACGCGCGAGGAGTATCGCGTCGGACGCACCGTGCAAGCTGGCGTAACCTGGCGACGCTAAGAAATCTGAACATGTGACCTCGTCGTGACACGCTCATGACGAGGTCGAACGATGCAAGCGCTTCATTAGCACCGTACGCTCATTCGCGTTTGCTCACCCACCCAACTCGTAGCACAAGAGGCCACACGCATGTCTCTGACTCGGCGTTTCGCCGCGGCAACCGCCATACTGTCTTTCGCGTTCGCGGGCGCATGTGGAAGCGATTCTACCACGACACCAACGGGACCAACGGCAACGCCGGTGATCGGCGTGACGGCAACCACGGGATCGTCATCGTCGACGGTCAAGATCACGTTCACGTCGCGCGCCGGCGACAACAGCTACAACATCGAGCGCGCTGAAGGCGCTGCTGGCACCTTCTCCGGCGTCGGTACGGCGACGGCTCCCGCAACACCCGGCACGGTCACATTCAACGATGCGAACCTCAAGCCGGCAACGCTGTATCGCTATCGCGTCATCACCGTGATCGGCTCGGCGACGTCGTCGCCGTCGAGTGAAGCAACTGTCACCACGTTGTCGCTCGGCAACGCGAACGCCGACATCACGACGGACATCACCGCAAACCGCACGTTGTTCGCGGATACGGTGTACACGCTCAAGGGCTTCATTCACGTCGCGAACGGCGCGAAGCTCACGATTCAGGCTGGCACGAAGATCCAGGGCGACTTCAACACGCTCGGCTCGTCGATGTTCATTCTTCGCGGCGCGCAGATCGACGCGCAGGGTACGGCCGATGCACCGATCGTCTTCACGTCGTCGCGTGCAGCCGGTCAGCGCCAGCCCGGCGATTGGGGCGGTCTGATCATCGTCGGCAATGCGCCGAGCAGCCGCAGTGGCGTTGTGCTCATCGAAGGTTCGGGCACGGACGGCGCGACGGTCGTTGGCGGCAAGAACTATTCGGTTCAGTACTCTGGCGGTACGATAGCGGCCGACAACTCCGGCACGCTGAAGTACGTTCGCGTGGAGTTTGCTGGCTTCGCGCCGGCGACTGATGCCGAGTTGAACGCGTTCACGTTCGCGGCCGTTGGTTCGGGCACGCGCATCTCGTACCTGGAAGCATTGGGCGGCCTCGATGACGCGTACGAGTTCTTCGGTGGTTCACTCGACGGCGATCACCTCGTTGCCTACGAGACGGGCGACGACATGTTCGACATGTCGGAAGGTTTCTCCGGCCGACTCCAGTACCTCGTTGGCTACAACTCCGTGCAGCTCACGCCGCGCACCGGTGCGGGCTCGCTCGCGACCGATCTCGAAGGCATCGAGAACGACGGCTGTAACGGATCGGGTTGCGACAACGGCTTCAACCAGCAGCCGTTCACGATTCCCGTGATTGCGAACTTCACGCTCGTTGGTTGCGGTGCTCAGTCCTGCGTCGGTCCGGCCGGCGGCTTCGGCATGATGCTTCGACGCGGAACCGGCGGTTACTACATCAACGGCGTGGTCACGCGTTTCCCGGCTGCCGGTGTCTCGCTGCGCGATGCCGACACCTACACGCGCGCTGGCAGCGTCGTGACGCCGGATCTCGGAACGGCCGACCTGGCGCTCCGCAACATCTACTTCTCCGAGCTGGGTGGCCCGATGTTCCAGGCCAACACCGCAACGCCGGCAACGCAGTTTGCTTTCGACGCGGCGGGCAACGCCCTCACCGCGGGAACGGCAACGAGCGCTGCGCTGTTCACGGCAATTCCGGCGATCGGCACGAGTCCGAGCGGCGTCGCCGCGCTCGACTGGACGCCAGTCGCTGGTGCGCCAATCGGTGCAGGCGGCTTGGCGACGTTCAGCGGCAAGCTCGCGACGAAGGCTGGCACGTTCGTCACGGGAACGAGCTACGTCGGCGCCGTTGGCATCGGCGGCACGAAGTGGTGGTCCGGCTG
Organism: Leucogemmata humicola; assembly: GCF_055379415.1. NCBI lineage: Bacteria > Pseudomonadati > Gemmatimonadota > Gemmatimonadia > Gemmatimonadales > Gemmatimonadaceae > Leucogemmata > Leucogemmata humicola. Next base: position 1,978,172 of record NZ_AP040875.1, on the reverse strand, counting down.
GACGACCTACGCGCGCAACTAACTCGCGCGCCGCTGGACGAGTGACGTACGCAGTCAATATTCTGTACTGAGCCGCCGGCGTCCGAGAGGGGCGCCGGCGGCTCCTCGCTTTCTCCCACGACGATTTCTGTATGAGATGGCAGTTCATCGGCGCGCTCGCCCTTGTAGTGGGCGTTGCGGCGTGCAGTTCCTCGCATGATTCGAACTCGGCATCGACGCGGCACACCGACTCGCTTCGTGCGGATTCGCTCGCGCGAGTGCGTCAGGATTCAATCAATCGTGCGCAACCTGGGTATGTCGTCGATTCGATTCTTCCAATCGACGAGCAACTGCGCCGCTTTCGTGCTGCGATTGGCGGATCACCGGTCACCGAACTCGCTGGCGGCAGCCCATCGCGCGAGGCGCTCGTTCGCCGGTTGGTGAAAGCGCTCGCGGCGCAGGATACCGTCGAACTGCGCGCCATGATTCTCACGGCGCGCGAGTTTGCAGATCTCATATACCCGTCGTCGCCGTATGTGCGACCGCCCTATCAGCAGGCGCCTGCCTTGGTGTGGATGCAGATCGTGAACCCGAGCGTCAGCGGCTTCAAGCGACTCACGAACAGACGGGGCGGAATTGCGTTCCGCTATGTGGACCACACGTGCAAACCTGCGCCCGAAGTCCAAGGCGCAAATCGCCTGTGGTCCGGGTGCACCCTTCGACTGACCGCGCCCAATGGCACCACCGCCACCGAGCGTTGGTTTGGCAGCATCATCGAGCGAAATGGGCAATTCAAGTTCGTGAGCTACGCCAATCAGTTCTAAGCGAGTGAGGCTGGTCACAGAGCGCGGTCAGCGGGGCGGGTAGCTTGAAGAGGCCGCATCCCTGCGGCCTAATGCCGTGTCTCTGGCATTCCCACCGCGTGCAGTCCCTGAAAGACCACTCGAAATGATCAACACTCGTCGTTGTGTCGCGGTCGCCGCGCTCACGTTCCTTGGCGCAGCATTGGGATGCGGCGGCGATTCGACCAGCGCCCCGCAGCCGACGAACCCCGGCCAGGGAACGCAGAATCCGACGATCACGCCGATCAGTGGCGTCACGGCCACTGCGGTCTCTCAGACGTCGATTCGCGTTGGCTTCACGTCGCGCGCCGGCGATAACAGCTACACGATCGAACACGCCGAAGGCGCCAGTGGCGCATTCTCTTCGGCAGGTGTAGCGACTGCGCCCGCGTCGGCCAGCAGCGTTTCATTCAACGACGCGAATCTCAAACCGAACACGCTGTACCGATATCGCGTGATTGCTGTCGTCGGAGCGAGCTCATCGAGTCCGTCGAGCGAAGCAACCGCCACGACGCTGCCCGGCGGCGCGAGCGTCGCAGACATCACGAACGATATCACTGCGAGCAGGACGTTGTACGCCGAGACGACGTACACGATCAAGGGATTCATTCACGTCGCCAATGGGGCGACGCTCACCATTCGACCGGGCACGGTCATTAAGGGCGATTACAACACGCTCGGGTCGTCGCTCTTCATCATGCGTGGCGCCAAGATCAACGCCGTCGGAACGGCCGATGCGCCGATCATCTTCACGTCGTCGCGCCCGGCGGGTTCGCGGCAGCCAGGCGATTGGGGTGGCCTCGTAGTCGTCGGAAATGGTCTCGACAGCCGGAGCGGATCCGTCGCGGTCGAGGGCACGGGCACCGACGGCGCAGCGGTTGTTGGCGGGAAGAACTATTCAGTGTTCTACACCGGCGGCACGACGGCATCTGACAATTCCGGGACGCTCAGCTACGTCCGCGTCGAGTTTGCCGGATACGCTCCGACGGTCGGCAGCGCGCTCAACGCGTTCACCTTCGCCGCCGTTGGGTCTGGAACCAAGGTTTCGTACGTCGAATCGCTGGCGTCGCTCGACGACGCGTTCGAGTTCTTTGGAGGCGCGCTGGATGGCGATCATCTCGTTGCGTACGAGAGTGGCGACGACATGTTCAACATGTCGGAAGGTTTCTCGGGCCGGCTGCAGTTCCTCATCGGTTACAACTCGACGCAGCTGACGCCACGCGCCGCGGCCGGTAGCCTGTCCACAGACATCGTCGGAATCGAGAGCGACGGCTGTAACGGAACGGGTTGCGACGCCGGCTTCAACCAACTGCCGCTCACGATTCCACTCGTCGCCAACTTCACGCTCGTCGGTTGCGGTAGCCCGTCGTGCAGCGGCACCGGCGGCGGCATGGGCCTCTTGGTCCGACGCGGAACCGGTGGATTCTTCATCAACGGCGTGGTGGCGCGCTTTCCCGTCGCCGGCATCTCGATGCGCGATGTCGAGACGTACTCACACTCGAGCGGCGTGGTGCAGCCCGACGTCGGCTCGACCGATCTCCAGATTAGAAATATCTACTTCACGGAGAGCGGGTCGCCGGTGTTCCAAGCAACGACGAATCCTACACAGACGCAGTTCTCGCTCGACCTCGCCAAGAACAACCTGAATCCCGGTGGGGCTATCTCGCAGTCGCTCTTTACCGCGCTTCCGACGCCGGGAGTTCTGCCTACTGGGCTCTCGTCGCTCGACTGGACGCCGCAGGCGACATCCGCAATCATCTCGGGTGGCCTCACGCAGTTCAACACGCGCATCATCACCAAGGCAGACAACTTCGTCACGCCAACGTCGTACCTTGGTGCCGCAGCGCCGGGCGGCGCGAAATGGTGGGTGGGCTGGACCAGCTACAGCCGCGACTAGCGACAGGTCAGAGCTTTACGAGCGTCGCGAGAATTCGGTAGGAAATCGCGGCCATGATTCCCGCCGCCGGAATCGTCAGGACCCATGCCCAGACGATCCGGCCGGCGAGGCCCCAACGCACCGCCGACAGTCGCTGCGTCGCACCAACGCCGACGATCGAGCCGGTGATCGTATGCGTCGTGCTCACCGGAATGCCGTAGTGCGTGGCAATGAGAATCGCCGCTGCACCGCCCGTCTCCGCGCAGAAGCCGCCGACGGGACGAAGCTTGGTGATGCGCGTGCCCATCGTTTTCACGATCCGCCATCCACCGAAGAGCGTACCGAGCGAGATCGCAGTATACGCGCAGATCTCAACCCAGTGCGGGACGGTCTTGTTGTCGGCGAGGTAGAAATGCCGGAAGAAGCCCTGCTCTTTGGCGAATAGCGTATTGGCCGACACCAGCAGTCCGACGATGACGCCCATCGTCTTTTGCGCATCGTTGCCGCCGTGCGAATACGACAAGAGCGCGGAACTCGCCAACTGCGCTGGCCTGAAGAATCGATCGACGCCTGCCGGGGACGTGCGCCGGAAGATCCAGAACACTGCCACCATCAGCACGTAGCCGGCAACGAGACCGACGAGCGGAGAGATGACGATGAACGAAAGCGTCTGAACCCACTTCGGTCCCCAGGTGATGCCGGCGAGACCGGCGCGCGCCATCGCGGCCCCGGCATATCCGCCAATGAGCGCATGCGACGAGCTCGAGGGAATTCCGAAATACCAGGTGATCAGGTTCCAAATGATCGCGCCGAGCAATGCGCCCAGGATCACATTGGGCGTGACGATGCTCTGATTGATCATTCCGCCGCCAATCGCTTTCGCGACGGCGAGGGAACCGGTGAATGCCGCGGCAAAATTGAATGCCGCTGCCCACACGACGGCAGCGAGCGGACTCAACACCCGTGTTCCGACGATGGTGGCGATGGAGTTCGCCGAATCGTGGAAGCCGTTGATGAAATCGAAGATGAACGCGATCAGGACGATCGCGACGACATAGAAGATCAAGCGCGATCTCCCTTACGCGTTTTTCAGAGAGATGCTCTGGAGCACCTGCGCGACGCCCATGCAGCTGTCGATCGCCCGTTCGAGGGTGTCATACATCTCTTTCCACTTCAGGACCTCGAGCGGGTCTGGCGTACCGGAGAACAGCGCTCCGACGGCTTCCTGGTAAATCGCGTCCCCCTCTTCTTCGAGATGCTTGATCAGCGCGACGTGCTGGTTCACGATCGGCGGCTTCCGCATCTCGCTGACCGCGGCCTGAATCTCGTTCGCCGCGCGGCAGAGCACGTTCGTTAGCTGCTTGGCGCGCGGGTGCACCGAGTGGATGTGGAGCATCTCGAGGCGGCGGGACGTGCCATCGAGGAGATCAATCACGTCGTCGAGGCGCGACGCGAGCGTATGGATGTCCTCGCGGTCGATCGGCGTGATGAAGCTCTTGTCGATCCGCTGATTGATCGTCAGGGTGAGCAGATCGGCTTTGTGCTCGATGTCCTTGATCGCGCGAACGTGCTCTTCCATGTGCTGTATGTCGCCGAACAGCGCATCCAGCATTTTTGCGGTCGTGGCAAGGTGCGCCGCGAGCTGATCGAACAGCTCGAAGAATTGATCGTCGCGCGGGAGAAGGCGGCCCAGCATCGGTTTTCCTCGGGTGGAGCGCGTGAACCCCACGCGCGGCGTGACCTGCATTGTCACGGCCCGTCGAAGATACCCCGTCGACCTCGACGGTCAAAGTCGCGGACGGTCTCCGGCTTAGCCGACGACCGGCTGCAGCTGCCGGCTCTCGCGAATGGCGTTCCTCTGCGACACGAGCCGAGGATTCACGAAGAGTTTGATGAGGAGCATGCCGGCGACGAAGCCTCCAATGTGCGCCCATACCGCAACCCCGCTCGCTTCATCGGGATGGCGTGGCGCGGCATACGCCGACAAAACCTGAAGCCCAAACCACCAGGCCAGCACCAGCCACGCCGGAATAGCGAAGGTGCGGAAGATCCACGGTGGAAAGAGCATGTTCACGCGGACGCTCGGATAGAGCACGAGATACGCGCCCAACACGCCTGAGATCGCGCCAGAGGCTCCGACGGTTGGAACGGGCGAAGCCGGCTGGGCAAGCACGTGCGTTGCCGCAGCGATCAACCCGCACAGGAGGTAAAAGGCGAGAAAGCGTCCCGGCCCCATGCTGTCTTCGATGTTGTTGCCGAAGACCCAGAAAAAGATCGCGTTCATCAGGATGTGCCCCCAGCTCCCATGGAGGAACATCGACGTCAGCGGGGTCACCACATTGACCGCGTCACGGTCCACGACGCACGCGAGCGTCGGCGAGAGCGGGACTGCCAACCCCACCGCCGCGCGATGCGTCAGCTCGCCAGGGACCATTCCCAGGTTGCAAACGCTCCGCGCCAGCGCGTCCTGATCAAAACCGCCCTGCTGCACAGTGAGCCAGACCGCGAACATGGCCCCGAGGAGCAGCCAGGTCATGAGCGGAGTCCGGAGGGTGGGATTCTCGTCGCTGATTGGGATCATGTCGTCGTCGCAGGACTCGCGAAGTTCGCGCCGCCGCTGGCTGACCGACTGACAGCGGATGCATGGGCAGACCGCCTGGGAGCCCTGGAGTTCTGCCAAGTTGGCGCAAATATCGGGTCCCGCTCTTGCTTTGTTGCGCCGCCGAAGCGCGATGCGACCCCCGCAACGCGCCATTTCCATTCGATTGAGGAAGCAATGGCGGACAAAGTCATTGGCATCGATCTCGGAACGACGAATTCCGTCGTCGCGGTCATGGAAGGCGGCGACCCTATCGTCATTCCCAACGCCGAAGGCGGGCGAACGACTCCCTCGGTGGTTGGCTTTACGAAGGACGGCGAGCGACTCGTCGGCCAGGTTGCCAAGCGCCAAGCAGTCACCAACCCCACGAACACCGTCTTTTCGATCAAGCGGTTCATGGGCCGCAAGATGAGCGAGGTGACGGACGAGTCCAAGCGCGTTCCATATAAGGTCGTCGCCGGCGGAAACGACGTCGCGACCGTCGAGGTCCAGGGCAAGCGGTACTCGGCCCCGGAAATCTCGGCCATGATTCTCCAGAAAATGAAGCAGACCGCGGAAGACTACCTCGGCCACACCGTGACCAAGGCCGTCGTCACCGTACCTGCCTACTTCAACGATGCACAGCGTCAGGCGACCAAGGACGCCGGAAAGATCGCCGGACTCGACGTTCTGCGCATCATCAATGAGCCCACGGCCGCCGCACTCGCCTACGGTCTCGACAAGAAAAAGGACGAGAAGGTCGCCGTGTTCGACTTGGGCGGCGGTACGTACGACATCTCGGTCCTCGAGCTCTACGACGTCGAAGGTTCGCGGCAGTTCGAAGTGAAGTCGACGAATGGCGACACCCACCTCGGTGGTGATGACTTCGATCAGCGCGTCATCGACTGGATCGTCGGTGAATTCAAGCGCGATCAGGGCATCGATCTCTCCAAGGATCCAATGGCACTCCAGCGTCTCAAAGAAGCCGCGGAGAAGGCCAAGATGGAGCTGTCGAGCACCATGTCGACGGACGTCAACCTGCCGTTCATCACCGCTGACCAGAGCGGCCCGAAGCACCTCAACTATTCGTTGACGCGTGCGAAGTTCGAGCAGCTCGTCGACGATCTGATTCAGCGCACGCTCGAGCCGATGAAAAAGGCGCTCAAGGATGCCGGTCTGCAGCCGAGTGAAATCGACGAAGTCATTCTCGTCGGTGGCTCGACGCGTATTCCGAAGATCCAGGAAGTCGTGAAGGGCTACTTCGGCAAGGAGCCGAACCGCTCGGTGAATCCGGACGAAGTCGTGGCAATCGGTGCTGCAATTCAGGGCGCCGTGCTGACGGGTGAGCAGAAGGACGTGCTGTTGCTCGACGTCACGCCGCTTTCTCTTGGAATTGAAACGTTGGGCGGTGTGACAACTGTGCTCATTCCCCGCAACACGACGATTCCGACCAAGAAATCGGAGACGTTCTCCACGGCCGACGACAACCAGACGACCGTCGAGATTCACGTGCTGCAGGGCGAGCGCGAACTCGCTCGCGACAACCGTACGATCGGGAAATTCCAGCTCACGGGGATTCCACCCGCTCCGCGCGGCATGCCGCAGATCGAGGTGACGTTCGACATCGACGCGAACGGCATCCTGCACGTCTCGGCCAAGGACAAGGCGACGTCCAAGGAGCAGAAGATTCGCATCGAGGCGTCGAGCGGTCTCTCGGACAACGACATCGACAAGATGGTCAAGGACGCCGAGAAGAACGCGACGGAAGACAAGAAGCGTCGCGAGGAGATCGATACGCGGAATCGTCTCGACAGCATGACGTACGAAGTCGAGAAGAACTCCAAGGAATGGTCGGACAAGCTGAACCCGGATCTCAAGGCGAAGCTCGAAGCCTCCGTGGAGCGAGCACGTAAGGCACTGCGCGGCGACGACATGAACGAGATCAAGGCGGCGCAGGAAGAGCTGAACCGTGTGTTCAGCGAGGCCGGCCAGTCGTTCTACGCGCAGAACCAGGGTGGCGATCAGGGCGGCGGCGATGCCGGCGGTGCTCCACCAGGAGACGGTGGCGCCGGATCGACCTCGGGCGGCGCGAAGCCGCAAGAGGATGTCGTCGAGGCCGACTACGAGATCGTCGACGACACAAAGAAGTAAGTAAGGTTTTGATGTGAATCGGCCCGCGGTGGAAACCGCGGGCCGACTCATGCGTGTCATATACGTCGAAGCCTGTCAAATTCATGATGGGCTTCGATAGCCATGCCTAAGCGGCCGAAACTTGCGTTAGTCGTTTGGGTACGACATAACGTCAACATCTCAATTTCAGGTGGCTCGTCTATGTCCAATCGGTATCACCGTGCACGATTTGGTGCCGGACTCGTGGTCGCGTTTCTCTGCGGCCTCGTCTTCGCATCCGGTTTCGACCTCACGCACTTCAGCTGGGCGCAGTCGCGTGTAGGCTCAGCCGCCAAACCGGCCCCCGCGCAAATCGCCTCGGCTGCTGAAACTGAGACGGCGTTCGAAGCAGTCGCTGATCATGCACGGCCAGCGGTTGTCTCCATCGAGACAGAGCGCTTTGCCAAGACGCGTCCCACTGCGCAGCCGCGCGGTCGTGGTCGCGGTCAGGGGCAGCAGCAGCTGCCTCCGGGAATCGAGGACTTCTTCAAGCAGTTCGACAATCAGGCGCCGAACGATCAGCCAGAAGAGGCGAGCGGCTCCGGCTTCATTGTGTCGGATGATGGCTACATCCTCACGAACAACCACGTCGTCGCCGACGCCGACAAGGTGACGGTCACGCTGTATGACAAGCGCGTGTTCGAGAACGCGAAGGTCATTGGCCGCGACCCGACGACCGACGTCGCAGTGATCAAGATCGACGGCACCAACTTGCCGACGCTGTCCCTTGGCGACGACGCGAAGTCGCGCGTTGGTCAGTGGGTGCTCGCGATCGGTAATCCGTTGCAACTCAACTTCACGGTCACGGCGGGCATCGTCAGCGCCAAGGGCCGCAATCAGTCGGGCCTGCTCAATCCGCGCGGCGACAACCCGTACGCGATCACCGACTACATCCAGACGGATGCGGCGATCAACCCAGGTAACTCGGGTGGTCCGCTGCTCAACATCCGCGGCGACGTAATCGGCATCAACAGCGCAATCGCGAGCGGCACTGGCTACTACGCCGGCTACGGCTTCGCGATTCCGATCACGCTGGCCAAGCAGGTGATGGACGACCTGATCAAGTACGGCAAGATCAAGCGTGCCGTGGTTGGTGTTTCGCTCAGCGAAGTGTCGGCAACAGATGCGCGTGCCGCGGGCATGGCGCAGATCGGCGGAGCGCTCGTCAGCGCTTTCAATCCGGAGCAGAACAGCCCGGCGCAGAAAGCCGGCATCGAGGTTGGTGACGTGATCGTCGCGGCCGCGGGCCACCAGGTCGATCAGGTGAGCACACTGCAGCGCGTCATTCGCGGCTTCAAGCCCGGCGATGTCGTCGACGTCGACGTGATGCGCTTTGGCCAGAAGAAGACCTTCAAGGTCAAGCTCGGCGAGCCGGCCGAGGCGAGCACCACGGTTGCCGACAATAACGACGAGGCACCCGGCACGGTCGCGAACGACGTTGGCGCCCGTCAGTACGACAAGCTTGGAATCGGCGTCGGTGCAGTGACCCCTGAGCTCGCGCAGCGCGAAAAGCTCGCCGCTCCGTACCGTAGCGGTCTGCTGATTACGACGGTGTCTCCCAAGGGTCCGGCGTGGCGCAAGCTCTTCGAGCGCGAAGTCATCATCGGCGTCCTGAATCCGGTGAAGAAGGACATTCACACGGCTGAGGACCTCCAGCAGGTTCTCTCGAGCCTCAAGGCAGGCGATGTCGTCTCGCTCAAGGTCTACGACATCCCGGCAAACCAGACTCGCGTCGTCAGCATTGCCGTATCGAAGTAGTTGAACGAAGCACGAACCACCTGAGACGAAACGAGGGAATCGCGAAGCGCGATTCCCTCGTTTTGCTTTCGTTCACTTCCGATCAACCTACCTCGTGTACGCGAACTGCTTTCCGCCGAACACGAGGAGCAATGCGTTGCCGCTTACCGACCCGATGAACGTCGACGATCCGCCAGTGGTCATCGTGAAGTTGATCTGTCCGTTCGCGATCACGTACGTGCCAGAGACCACCGTTTGCCGACTCGTCGCACTACCATCGCTCAGCAAAAAGACGATGTAGTTGGTCGTCTCGGTCCACGTTCCATCCGACGCGAGAGCGACGAAGTCGGTCTGAAGGCGCCACTGTTCGGTCGCGGTTGTAAACGCGGTGAACGGCGGCGCCACGCCATCGGAACTCGTGAGCGCGAAGGTGCCAACGACGTTCGTGCTCGTGACAGGCAACGTGAAGGTGCTGTCGTTCGAACCCGAACAGCCGATCAGCGCTGCGACCAACCAGACTAGCGGACGACGACTCATAGTCGCCACCTCGAATTTGTGGGAATGCGAAGGACGGGAGTCGAACCCGTAAGCCTTTCGGCGCCAGATCCTAAGTCTGGTGCGTCTGCCAATTCCGCCACCCTCGCAACTACTCAGGCCTACTACGACTCGAACGTCAGAACGCGTAGCCTATGACGAATCGAACCGTTCCGTAGGCACGCCCGAGTCCTACGGCAGCGCGCTCAGTCTCTCCCGCAAGAACCCGCTTTGCCCCAAGACCGGTTCCAACCAGGAACCGTCGATTCACGCCAAGCATCCAGTTATAGTCGACAACGACACCAACGGTCGGTGCGTCGACCGACTCGCGCGTGTCGTTGGGACCGACGTGACTGCTATATCGAAGAAAGCCGCCACTCAGACCGACTGAAAACCCGCGCAGCACAACCTCGCCGGGATAATATCGCAGGTTCAGATCAAAGCTCGTATACCGATCGTTATCGACGTTCGTGTACGACGCGACCCCGCCAGCGGTGATTCCGGGAGCAATACCAGTTTCAACCTCGAACGATCCGATATCGAACGGGACCAGCAACGGATCGAACGCCACGTACGTGCGAAATGGAATGGGAATCAACGTACCCCGCCCCACCTGAGCCGTGGCGCCGCTTGCAAGCGCAATCGTCAACAGTCCTGCAAACAAACAACGCTTCCGCATTCTTTGCCTCTCCTCATCTGGAATCAACGGTAGCAGGCCGGGCTGTACCCGTCCGCCCGGCGACCGTTCCGCTACGTCTGAGCCCTTGGCTCCATAGGAGCATAACTGATGGCCCGGGCCGCTGCCGTAGTACCGTTCCACCACTATCCCCCCGCGACTAGCTTTCTCCTTCATGAACATCGAAATCACGCCGAAGAAAACTGACGGCCTCGAACGCCTCATTCAGGTTCGTGTGCCGGTTGATGCAGTCCGTGACGCCGAGAATCAAGCGGCTCAGCGCTATGCGACCAGCGTTCGTCTGCCGGGCTTCCGTCCGGGCAAGGCGCCGCCGGCCATGGTGAAAAAGCGCTTCAAAGACGCGATTCGTCAGCAGGTCATCGAGTCTCTCGTTCAGGAAGCCTTCAAGGAAGTGATGGATCGCGAGCAACTCAAAGTTGCGTCGCAGCCGCACGTGCACGACCTGAAGTTCGAAGAGGGCGAACCCCTCAGCTTCGAGCTCCATGTCGAGATCCGTCCCGACATCGTGCTCGAACGCACGGAAGGTTTCCGCGTGACGCGCGCGCAGACGCCCATTGGCGATGACAGCGTGCGCGAGCAGATCGAGCAGATGCGCGATCAGAAAGCATCGTGGACGCCGGTCGACGACAAGCCCGCGCCGGGCGACATGGTGCGCGTGCAGCTCGCCACCGCCGACGAGTCGGGCGAATTCCCCGAAGCCCGCGAATATCCGCTGGTCCTCGGTAGCGGCCAGGCGATTGCCGGCGTTGAAGAGTTGATCATGGAGATGAAGGCGGGCGAAGACCTCGAGCGGTCAGTTCGCTGGCCCGAGGACTTCCCCGACGAAGAGCAGCGCGGAAAAACCAAACCGGTGCGCGTGCATCTGCTCGACGTCAAGCGAAAGTCGCTCCCTGCCCTCGACGACGCGTTCGCACGCGGCGTTGGTGATTTCGAATCGCTCGACGCGCTGAGCGCCACGGTCCGCAAGGACCTCGAAGAGCACGCTGTTCGCGAGGCCGACTCCGGCGTTCGCCAGCAGCTCATCGATCAGATCGCGGCCGCCAACCCGTTCGATATTCCGGCGAGCTGGGTCAGTCAGCTCATGGAGAATTATCTCCAGGCCTATCAGGTGCCTGACGAAGAGAAGGAACGCTTCCGCGGTGAGTTCCGTCCGATCGCCGAGCGCCAGGTGCGCCGCGATCTGATCATCGAAACGATCGCCGAGCGAGAGAATCTCAAGGCGACCGAAGCCGATATCGACGATCGCGTGGCTGCCGTAGCGAGCCAGCGCGGCGCCGATCCGGGCCAGGTCTACGCGTCGCTCCAAAAGGCGGGACGACTGCGCGAGATTGAGCAAAGTATTACAGAGGACAAAGTGTTCGGCTGGTTGATGGAGAAGAACGAAGTCGGTACCTGACCCTCAACACGATCCTGTTCCATTTTCTACCTTCCAGCGTCAAGCACTTAGCGTCTCTTTCGGAGAACATGCCTACGATCTACCCACCGTATGTCATCGAGCGCTCCCCCCGCGGCGAGCGAAGCTACGACATCTTTTCCCGGCTATTGATGGACCGCATCATCTTTCTCGGCACGCCCGTGAACGATGACGTCGCGAACATCATCATCGCGCAGATGTTGTTTCTAGAAGCAGACAACCCCGATCGCGACATCTTTTTGTACATCAATTCCCCCGGCGGTAGTGTCTCCGCGGGACTCGCGATCTACGACACGATGCAGTACATGAAGTCGCCAGTGAACACGATCTGCATGGGCCTCGCCGCGAGCATGGGCGCGTTCCTGTTGGGCGCGGGTCGTAAGGGGAAGCGTTCGGCGCTTCCGCATTCGCGAATCATGATTCACCAGCCGTCTCAGTCGGGCGGTGGCGGCACGGCGTCGGACATCGAAATTCAGGCCAAGGAGATTCTCTATCTCCGCGCCAAGATGAACGAATTGCTCGCTAAACACACTGGCCAGTCGGTCGACCGTATCGAGCGCGACACCGACCGGGACCGCTATCTCTCCGCCGACGAAGCGAAGGAATACGGCCTTGTGGATCATGTCATTGCAAATCGGGGCGAAATCGTCGAGCCCAGCGCCCTTGCAGCCGTAACTAAGTGATAAAGGGGCCGTTCCGGGGCTCGTGAAAACGTTCACGGGCCTCGGTCGTCTCTTGCTAGGCCGTGGTCGGGTCCTTAATTCTTTCCTAGTCCCTGCCTCGGTTCCCCGCTCCTCCCAGCCGTATCTGCCGGATGTCGGCTCGTTGGGTCTCTGCGTCACCCGTTGAGTGATCTGTCATGTCGCACGACAAACACCTACGCTGCTCGTTTTGCGGGAAATCCAAAGACTCGGTCCGGAAATTCATTTCCGGCCCGTCGGTCTACATCTGCAACGAGTGCATCGCGCTCTGCAACGAGATCCTGGCGGAGGACGAGGAACGCGAGGTCGCTGAGGCGATTACTCAAGTCCCAACGCCTCAGGAAATCAAAGACACGCTCGACCAGTACGTGATCGGCCAGGAGAAGGCAAAGAAAGCCCTCTCGGTCGCCGTCTACAATCACTACAAGCGTATCAACTCGGCAACGCTGCGAGATGACGACGTCGAGCTCGATAAGTCGAACATCCTGCTCATCGGCCCCACGGGCGTGGGCAAGACGTTGCTCGCCCAGACGTTGGCGCGCATCCTCGATGTGCCGTTCACCATCGCCGATGCCACCACGTTGACCGAAGCCGGCTACGTCGGCGAAGACGTCGAGAACATTCTCGTCCGTCTTCTCCAGGCGGGTGACTTCAACGTCGCCGAATGCGAGCGCGGTATCGTCTACATCGACGAAATCGACAAGATCGCGCGAAAGTCGGAGAACCCGAGCATCACCCGCGACGTGTCGGGCGAAGGCGTTCAGCAGGCGCTCCTCAAGATTCTCGAAGGCACCGTCGCTTCGGTCCCGCCCCAGGGCGGCCGCAAGCACCCGCAACAGGAATACATCCAGATCAACACCAAGGACATCCTGTTCATCTGCGGCGGCGCCTTCGACGGACTCGAGAAGATCATCGAGCAGCGCATCGGACGTCGCCAGATTGGCTTCAACAAGGGCGAAGAGAGCCGTACCCCGACTCAGGCGAAAAACCCATTCGCCGAAGTCGAGCCGGACGATCTGCTCCGTTTCGGCCTCATTCCCGAGCTCGTCGGCCGCCTTCCGGTCGCGGTCGCTCTCGAGGCTTTGGACGAGGAAGCGCTGGTTCGGATCCTCAAGGAGCCGAAGAACGCGCTGACGAAGCAGTACGCCAAGCTCTTCGAGCTCGAAGAAGTGAAGCTGACCTTCGAAGACAGCGCCCTGCGCGCCGTCGCCGGCAAGGCGCTCAAGCGTGGCACAGGCGCTCGCGGTCTCCGCGCGATTCTCGAAGAACTGCTGACGGAGGTTATGTTCGACCTCCCGACGCGCGAGGACGTGGAAGAGGTCAAGGTCACCGAGAGTTCGGTCCTGCATGGCACAGCGCCCCTCCTCGAGATTTCGCCACAGCGAAAGAAGAAAGAGGCGTAAAAAGAGATCGAACGACAAAGGGCCCGCGCACTGCGCGGGCCCTTTGTCGTTCTCGTGAGGCGCGCCGCGTAAGGCGGGCGCCCTGCGTCGCCCCTATATTCCTGAATGCCTTCTCGCCCGCCTGTCCTGCCGCTCCGCGACGTTGTCGTCTTTCCCCACGTCGCCATGCCCCTCCTCGTCGGTCGCCAGGCGTCACTGGCCGCCATTGAGGCAGCGGCAGCAGAAGACGGCATGCTGTTCCTCGTCGCCCAGCGGAGCGCCGAGCTGGAAGAGCCGGCCGCCGGCGACCTGCATCGCGTCGGCGTCATGGCGAGAATCGTCCAGGCTACCCGTCAGGCGAACGGCACGGCGCGAATTCTCATCGAGGGCGTTTCTCGGGCGCGGGTAACGCGGTACGTCCCCGCCTCCGGCTATCTGCGTGCGGCGCTCGCCGAAGAGCCGCAGCCCGAGCCGAGCGATGCCGCCGATCTCAACGTCGTGGCACGGCGCGTTCTCGCGCTCTTCGAGGAATACGTCGCGCTGCACCGCCGAATTCCGAACGAAGTCATTGCCGTCGTTCAGGGCGCAGATTCAGTCGAGCGGCAGGCGTACGGAATTGCCGCCCACCTCGCAGTGCGCGTCGAGACTCGACAGACGTTGCTCGAGGCGCCTTCGCTTCCGCAGCTGCTCGATGCTCTTGGCCAGGTGCTCGGCGGAGAAATCGAGTTGTTGCGCCTCGAGCGAAAGCTCGATGAAGAGGTGCGCGGATCACTCTTCCAGAATCAGCGCGAGTTTTATCTCCAGGAGCAACTCAAGGCGATCCATCGCGAGCTTGGACAGGACGAGACCGACGACGTCGGTGAGCTCGAGCGGCTGATCGAGGCGCGCAAGCTGCCCGACGCCGTTCGCGCGCGCGCGCTGCGCGAGGTTCGGAAGCTTCGGCGGATGTCACCGCTGTCGCCCGAGTCCACCGTTGCGCGCAATTTCGTCGACTGGATCCTTGGTCTGCCGTGGAACGAGCGCACGGACGACGTGCTCGACGTACCGCACGCGCGTCGCGTTCTCGACGAGGATCACTACGGCCTCGAGGAAGTGAAGGATCGCATCCTCGACTACATCGGCGTGCTCTCGCTCGTCGATCGTATGGAGGGTCCGATCCTCTGTCTCGTCGGTCCACCAGGCGTGGGTAAGACATCGCTCGGACGTTCGATCGCACGCGCCCTTGGCCGCAAGTTCGTGCGCATGTCGCTCGGCGGCGTGCGCGACGAAGCGGAGATCCGCGGTCATCGTCGTACGTACATCGGATCGATGCCGGGTCGAGTGATTCAAGCGATGCGGAAAGCCGAGGTCGTGAACCCGGTGATCCTGCTCGATGAAATCGACAAGCTCGGACAGGACTATCGTGGCGATCCGTCGGCGGCCCTGCTCGAGGTGCTCGACCCGGAACAGAATCGCGCGTTCAACGATCATTACCTCGAGGTCGACTACGATCTCTCACAGGTGTTGTTCGTGACGACCGCGAACTATCTGCCGCAGGTGCCCGAGCCACTCCGCGACCGCATGGAGATCATTCGCTTGTCGGGGTACGTCGATCAGGAGAAGTTCGCCATCGCGCGACAGTTCCTGGTGCCCAAGCAGCTTCGCTTGAACGGCCTCGAAGCGGATTCCGTCGAGTGGGACAGCGACGTCGTCCCGTCGATCGTGCATTCGTACACGCGCGAAGCCGGCGTTAGAGAACTCGAACGGCGCATCGGCCGCGTGGCTCGCAAGCTGGCGCGACGCAAGGCCGAAACGCGCGACGTCACCCCTACTTCGACCGATTCGGGAGCGCGCGTGCCCGCGAAGACGCGCGTTCACGCCGCGGATCTCAAGGAGTTACTCGGTGTCGCGCCGTACGATCCCGCTGGGTTGAGTCTTGATCACAAGGTCGGTGTCGCCACCGGACTCGCATACACGAGCGTCGGCGGCGAAGTACTCGAGATCGAAGTCACCGCAATCGGTGGACGCGGCAAGCTGCAACTCACCGGCACGCTCGGCGACGTCATGAAGGAATCGGCGAGCGCCGCGCTCAGCTACGCGCGGGCTCGCGCTGGCGCGCTCGGCATCGAACGCGACTTTCACCGCACGCGTGACCTCCACGTTCACATCCCCACCGGTGGAACGCCGAAAGATGGTCCGTCGGCGGGTATCGCGATTGCGACAGCGATCATCAGCGCGCTAACGGGAATTCCAATCCGCGGCGACGTGGCGATGACGGGCGAGATCACGCTCCGCGGACGCGTTCTGCCGATTGGCGGACTCAAAGAAAAGGCAGTCGCCGCGCACCGTAACGCGGTACGTCACGTGCTCATTCCGTATCAAAATGCGCGCGACATCGAGGAGTTACCCGAAGACGTTCGCGCTGGCATCACCTTCCATCCGGTGAAGACGATGGACGAAGTGCTGGCGCTCGCGCTCGTGCACACCGATTTCACGACGGACGTTCCGGCCGTGGCGCCGCACTGATGTCATCCACAGGCCCAGAACCCCTCGTCATTCGGTCGCTCGAATTCATCGGCGGCATGGCAACCGTCGGTGGTTGGCGGCCAGAGCCGACTATGCCGGAAGTGGCATTTGCCGGACGCTCGAACGTCGGAAAATCGTCATTGCTCAACCGACTCGTCCATCGCAAGAAGTTCGCGCGGGTCAGCAACACGCCTGGCCGCACTCGCGAAATCAACTTCTTCAAGGTGAACGGGACGTTCGTGCTCGTCGATCTTCCTGGTTACGGCTACGCCAAGATTTCCAAAGAGCGTAAGGCGGAGTGGAAGCCGCTCATCGAGAGCTACCTGCGATCGAGTCCGCAGCTCCGCGGTATCGTCCAATTGCTCGACGCGCGCCATGATCCAACGAGCGATGACCGCGACATGCTCGACTTTCTGAGTGAGATTGGCGTCCCCACGATCGTCGTGCTCACCAAGATCGACAAGTTGAGCGCCGCTCAGCGAAAGAAATCTGCGATGGGAATTGCTTCGAGCCTTGGCCTCGAACCCGAGCAGGTGCTCGAGTTCAGCGCCGTGACTGGCGAAGGACGTAACGAGCTGGCGGAAGCGGTGGACGAGTTGTTGGCTCAACCTTCGTGGAAGGCGGCGGAGGCATGAGTCGCCTGCGCGCTGCTGTCGTCGGCCTCGCGGTCGCTACGGCGTGCGGCGCGCCGCCACCAGCAACGTCGCGCCCGCCGGGCACGACGATCGAATCCGAGCGTTCTCTGATCGACTCCGGCTCGGTGCTGCCCGCCGGGCTCGGCACGCTCAAGCAGTCTGACGTCGAAATCGTTCTCGAGCCCGAAGGCGTGCACGTCGCGGCGATTCCACTCGACGAATCCGTAACCCGCACGCTCGCGCCGGACTCGTACCGACGGCTACGCGCCACCCTCGATAGCAAGCGCGCCACGATCGCACAGCGCGCGTCGATGCGCGGCGTTCGCGATCCGCGCGTCTGGTACGTCCGCTTCTACGGGCGCGCGCCCGATGCACGCTTCGTCGCGACCGACGTCACCGTGACATCCGGCGGACGCGACTATCGCCCGTTCGACATCGTCCCCATTTCGGCGGGTTTCGGGGAGCAGCGCTTGCAGCCACGCGACACACAGACCGGCCTGCTGCTATTCGACGAAGGCGTCGACGTATCACAGCGGCTCATCGTGTCCATGGGCGCCGAGCGCAACGTGGACTGGGACACGAATGGCATTTTGAAGAAGCTGGACGCGGAACGAGCGACGATTCGAGCGCGCGCCGCGAGTCGGCCATAGCTCGAGAACGCAGGTTCACACCTGAACTGAACGACGATGCCCTTTCTACCGCTTCGCAAGATTTCCGAGCCTCGTACCCGTAGCGCCGCTACGGAGTGGCTCGAAGGCCTCGCTGCAACCCTCGGCGACTCGTCAGCCGATCGATCGCTGCTCTGCCGCGATGCTCTAACCGGCCTGTACTATCCGCAGTTCGCTGAGAACTGGGAGACAGCCGTTGAAGACCCATCGCTGCCGATGCCGACGCGACTCGCGCTCGCGTCGATGGACCCACGCAACGTCACACTTGAACCCGAGTACTACGCCGATTGCGATGATGCGCGCTTCCAGCGCGTGAAGCCGCTCCTCTGGCTCTGGTACTCGTTCGACCGCAGCCCGCTCGGCGGCCAGAATGTGTGGCTCGGCGTCGAACTCCGACGACTGCTCGCCAAGCACATCTTCAAGCGATGCGGCGAGAACTTCAAAGCGTTCCAGTTCGTCGAGTTCTCGTTTGGGTACAACATGGAGGTCGGCGACGATGTGGTCGTCCATCGGCATGTGCTGCTCGACGACCGTGGTGGCATCGTGATCGGAAACAAGGTCTCGATCAGCGATTACGCGAACATCTATAGCCACACGCACAGTATCGTCGAACAGCGCGAGGTCACGAACGCTACGACTCGTATCGACGACGGCGTTCGGATCACGTATCACGCCACGGTCCTGGCTGGCGTGCACGTGAACGAACAAGGCATGGTCGGCGCCATGGCTGTCGCCACGAAGGACGTGCGGCCGTATCACGTTTACGTCGGCATCCCGGCGAAGAGCGTCCGCGTGAAACCGAACGCGCCAGAAGCGGCGACGATCCTTCGCACGAGCAAGGATCGCAAGACGGAGTAGGGCTGACCTCGTCGCTGCCGGTTAGAATACTCTCATTACGTCGTCGACGGAGCCGGCATCGCCCGAGGCGAGGAGTTCGACGATTTCGCGCAGCGACACGCGCTCCGACGGAAAGGCGAACCGTTTGAGCGCATCGTCGACGCTCAGCCACTCGGACCGCTGGTGTTCGCCGCCGATGACGACGTCCTCGCCCTCACCGACGAACGCGGCGAAGACGATCGCCAGCTGAACGACGTGAAGCTTGTGCAGGTAGAACGGTTGTACGCGCACGTTGTACAGCCGTTCCACGGCGAGCCCCGACTCCTCGCGCACCTCTCGCACGGCGGCCTGTTCAGGCTCCTCACCCGGCTCGATGTGTCCGTGCACCGTCTCCCACGACAACGGGCAACGAGTATTCGTCGTCCGCTGCAGCGCGAGCACGCGCCAGCCCGAAGGCAGCGGACGGATCACGAATACGTCGACGGTTCCCACTTCTACGTGTGCCATGCGCAGAAAACTATGTCGCCGGCGCAATGGGCGGTCGACGACGCGATCCAGGTCGTCGCGAATGCGGAAGGCGTCGCCGCCGAATAGGTCCGGCGCTAGCTGAAGCGGGGCGGGCTTCGCCAGCAGCAGCGAGGCGGCAGCGGGCTCCGACACCGCCGCCGGTTCGTCGTCTCGCGTCGCAACGCGCAGCACCTCTTCGATCGTCGTGCGGCCGGCGGCGGAATGCGCGACGCCGGATTTCCACAGCGTTCGCATGCCGTCATTTCGCGCTGCGTCAGCGATCCGCTCCGTCGACTCGCCGGCCGCGACGCGACGCTCGAACTCCGACGATCCGATCAACACCTCGACCAGGGCCAAGCGTCCGCGGAACCCAGAGCCGCCGCATTCCTCGCACGCACCGGCCCCGCGACACGTGGCGCAGATTCGCCGGACGAGTCGCTGTGCGAGCACGCCCTTCACTGCCGTAGCGATCTTGTAACTCGCCACGCCAATATCAATCAGGCGCGTCACCGCACTCGGCGCGTCGTTGGTGTGAAGCGTCGACAGCACGAGGTGCCCGGTGAGTGACGCCTGAATAGCGATCTCCGCCGTTTCGCGATCTCGAATTTCGCCGATGAGAACGACATCGGGATCCTGACGCATGATCGACCGAAGCGCAGACGCGAACGTGAGCCCAGCCTTCTCGTTCACTTGGACCTGCACGATTCCGGGAAGCCGGTATTCGATCGGATCTTCGACGGTAACGATGTTCACGCCGCGGTCCTTGAGACGTCGTAGCGCGGCGTAGAGCGTTGTCGTCTTGCCCGACCCGGTTGGCCCAGTGACGAGGATCAATCCTTCGCGCAACTGGAGCAGACGCTCGACGCGATCGAGTTCCTCGGGATGAAAGCCCATGCCGTTGAGCGTCGGCACGGTTGAACGTCCATCGAGCACGCGGATGACGACCTTCTCGCCGTGCGACGCGGGCAGTGTCGAGACACGTAGGTCGACCGCCACACCGTTCACGGCTACGCGCGCGCGTCCGTCCTGAGGGCGCAGTCGATCTGCAATATCCAACCCCGAGAGAATCTTGACGCGCGACACGAGCGCCGGACCGACCGCGCGCGGTAGTGTCCTCGCGAGCGCGAGCACCCCGTCGACGCGATGGCGAACCGCGATTCCCTGCTCTTCCGGCTCGATGTGGATGTCGCTCGCTCGGCCAGCGATTCCGCCAGCCAACAGCTCATCGACGAGGTGCGTGATCGATCCGCCAGGTTCTTCGCCCGGAAGCGGCGGCGCACCCTCCTGATCATTCGTGAGATGTTGAACCTCGAGGAGGGACGCGTGATCGCGCTCCGAACCCTCGGTCCGATACATCTCCTCGATGCGCTCGGCGATGTCCTCTGGCGTGGCGAGTGACAGTCGCACATTTCGGCCGGTCGCAAAGCCGAGCGTTCGTTCGCAATCGACGTCGAGCGGATCGGCGGTCGCGATGAGCAGTTCGTGTTCGGTTGCTGCGATGGGTACGATGTGAAAGCGTCGCGCCCATCGTTCGGGCACCAGGCTCACGGCCTGAGCCGACGCCTGCGCAAGGTCGGCGATCGGAAGCCTGAAGCGACGCGCCAGTGCGTCGAGGTCAACGATCGATGGGGCGGGAATCGATGCGCGAGAATTCACGCGGAAACGATGGCGCGCCCTCCGTGACTTAGCATCATCGCCGTACTGCGAATCGGCGCAAATCGCGTCCGACCGGTTTCCACTTCACTTCAGAGAATCGACCAGAACTCGCGACTCAAATCGATATTGAACGTCCACCGACCGCCTCGCGCAAAGCCTCGAGCCACCTCGATGCGCAGTAGATCGAACGGCGACAGGAACGCCGCACCCGCCGACGGATAGAATCCGCCGGGCGTCGACGTGCATCGGAACTGCGTGTCACCCGGAACGACCGGCACCAGACAGTCGTGGGTGAAATCAGTCACGCCCACGATGTGAAAGAAGGGCGCGAAGCTTCCGCGCGCCGGCACTTTGCCAAATCGTCCGAGCGAGAACGGAATGAACGGCGTCGGGAAACGCCACTCGAGATGTTGGCTGAATCCGGCGCGTGAGACGAGTGAATGGTAGTCGTACCCCGGAGCCGACACAGGGCCCCCGAAGAACACCAACTCCTGTGGCGGAATCGCTTCGAACTCCCTCGACCCGCTGAGAAGTCCAGCCGCGGTCGTGGCCATCACGAAACGCTCATCGCCGAACGGACGCTCGACGTTCGCCGTCAGCGCGCCTCGACCCGTCGTGAACGATTCGGAGGTGCGCCCCGATCGCCTGTCTTCCGGCGCGCGTAACGCTGCTTCCGCGCGCAGCGTGAGCTCCGTGCCTAGCAGCCACAGGCCTGGCGGACGAGTGACACCGAGCGTGAAGCGATAGGCCTGCTGATCGAACGCGCCGATCGTCTGTTGATACGTACCAGTCACCGGCCGCGCGTGGACCAAAAGCGCCGACTGAGATTCGTACGCGCCAGTCAGACGCGGACGAAGGCCCTTCACCGTCGGAAGATCCGCGCTCAGCCCGACACTTCGCACCAGATACGGATCGGTGTCGTCGCTACCGAATTCCTGCGCCGCCAAACTGTTGACCGCGGTCGACCGCTCGGTCACGTCGCCCACATCGCGGAATTCGCGCGAACCAAACAGACGCATGGCCGAGCCGTCGGGCTCAGTCTTGGCGATGCTGAGCGTGCCTTTGAAGTCGTGATCGTCGATACCGTATCGTCCACGCCCCGTCGCGGACACGCCGTTGCCAATCTGCTTCGCAACACCGCCGCCGACGGCCAGCCCTTCGACGCGATTGACACGCACGAAGTCGGACACGTTCCGCGCCGATAGCGTGGCGCCCTGAGCACGCTGCAGCGCGCGAGTCCGGACCAACGCGCGCGCCTCGGCCTGCACACGTTCGATGTCCGGATCGGACACGGCGCGGACGTCTGGCGGTAGCGAATCAAGAATCCGCCCACTCCAGCGATACGCCTTCAGCGCCTGTGGAGAGTCCTGCACCACCTCGGGCCCGGTGAACAACGCCTGCGGCAGACTGAGATTGAACTGGTAGTCGCTGATCTCCCAACGGCCGCGAATGATTCCGCGCACCGGATAGTCGAGCCAGTCGCCGTTGCGCCGAATCTCGATTTCCTGGCGACTCGGGAGCCAGTACTTGCCGGCGACGAGTCGATTCTCGAGCACGATCGACAGGTCCTCGAGCGCTTTGTCGATCAGTGCCGCTCGCGTGAAGCTGACGTTCATGCGGACGACGTCAGCGGTCGCTCGATCGAGATACAACGCCCCGACGATCCGGGGCTGAAGGTCGTCTTTAGGCCGAACTTTCAGCTCGTAGACGCGAATGCGCGACGCACCAGAACCGATCGCGAAGCTGTCGGTGAGCGCGAAATCGTACAGCGGAAAGCCGATGGGCGAGAGCGGATGCGGGACACCCCGGACCTCATCACCATCGCCGATGCGAATGATGCTCGCGAAGTTGTTCTGCACGATCGCGAGATGGTCGCGGTGATACGCGATGTCCGTGGGCAGCAGCAACGTGTCACGACGACCGATGATTCGCTGCTTGCTCTGATTGGGCGCGTGCCAGTAGACTTCCAACTCCAGTTCGTCAGCCTTGACGATCTTGGGCGGCGTTGGAAAACCCTCGCCGAGTTGCGCGAGGAAAGTGACATAGCCGTGCGCTGTGGCCCGGTAGTCGACGAGTCCGGTGTCGCCAAGCTGCTGAACGCGACGCGTGACCGCTCGATTGACCAGATCCAGAGTCAACGAATCGTTCCACGTCTGCGCACCCGCAACTCGCGCGATACTCACGAAAACGAACAGACAGCACGCGGCGCGAAGCGCCGCGAGGATTTGACGCATGATTGGCGAATATCGCCGGGCGGCACGACCGGAGCAACCCGGCCGATGAGCGTAGAAGAGTTTCGTAATCGCGCTGGGCGCGGATCGGCGAGTCACGCCCGGCTCGTTCCCGTGTGGCGCGACGTGCTTCTGGACGCCGAAACACCGGTAGCCGCGTTCGCCAAACTGCGCGACGGCCCGTTCGCCTTCCTCCTGGAGTCCGCTCCAGCGGGCGGTGAGACGTGGGCACGGTACACCTTCATGGGCTCGACTCCTCGGTCAGCGTGGAGGCTGCAGGAGGGCCTTGTGCACGACTGGACGGCCGCTGACGGCTGGCACAACGAACGTCGCCCGGACGATCCACTCGCCGACCTCGAGGCGCTTCTCAAACGCTACGAGCCGGTCGAAGCGCCTGAAGTCGGGGAGTTTTGGAGCGGCGCGGTCGGCTACTTCGGCTACGATGTCGCGCGACTGATCGAACGGCTCCCGGCGCCGCCGGCGCGCGGGGTCAATGTCCCCGACGCGCTGTTTGTCTTCACTGACGCCCTCGTCATCTTCGACAACCTGCGCTCGCAAGCGCGCGTCGTCGTCGGCGCGCAGATAGAAGCGAACGCGTCGGACGAGGACCTTCAGCGCGCGCACGACTTGGCCATGCACACGGTGGACGCGACGATCGAGCGCCTCCGCGGGCCAGCCGCACTCGGCCCACTCGATCTCAACACGTCAGCGCCGCCAGCCGAAGGCGTTTCTCGATACGACAAGGACAAGTTCCTCGCCGACGTCGAACGTGTGCGTCAATACATCATTGCCGGCGACGCGTTCCAGGTCCAAGTCGCCCGTCGCATCGATCTACCCTTCGACTTTTCGTCGACGGACCTGTACCGCGCGCTGCGAGTAATCAATCCGTCGCCGTACATGTACCATCTCGCCCTCGACGGCGTGGAAATCGTCGGCAGTTCGCCAGAGCTTCTGATTCGGGTCAGCGCGACCGGAACAGTGACGCTGCGGCCAATTGCCGGAACGCGACGTCGCGGGCGGAGCGACGAGGAAGACACCGCGATGATGGATGAGCTCATCGCCGACGAGAAGGAACGCGCCGAACACCTGATGCTCGTCGACCTCGGCCGAAATGACGTTGGTCGCATCGCCAAATACGGCTCGGTGAAAGTCAGCGACTTGATGGTGGTCGAGCGATACTCGCACGTGCTCCATCTCGTCAGCCAGGTCGACGGGCAGCTCCGCGATGGCCTCACGGCAATGGACGCGTTTCGAGCGGGCTTCCCCGCGGGTACGCTCACCGGAGCACCGAAAGTCCGCGCCATGGAGATCATCGACGAGATGGAGCCCGAACGTCGCGGCCCATACGGCGGTGCCGTGGGATACATCTCGGCTGGGGTGAAGCGGATGGATCTCGCCATTACCATCCGAACCTGCGTGATCGCGAACGGCGTTGCGTCGGTGCAATCGGCGGCCGGCGTGGTATATGACTCGATCCCCGAACGTGAGTTCCTCGAGCACCAGAACAAGGCACGAGCACTACTGACCGCAATCGGCCAAGTGCGCCGGTAGCGGTGGATCGAAGGGCGCTCTGTCGACCATCGCCCGATGGCCGACGGACCGCCCCCGGCCCATATTTCAGTCGATGCCCTTCAAGCTCACTTCCGCTGATGGCACGCACTCATTCGAGCTCCGCGCCGGCGCGGCACTCGTCGTAGGGCGGGCGCCGAACAGCGACATTCCGATCATCGATCCGACCATCTCGCGGCGACACGCCGAGGTGGAGAGCACGGACAACGGGGTGACCGTCCGAGACCTCGGATCGAGCAACGGCACGTTCGTGAACGGCGCGCGCGTGGACAGCGCCGGAATCCGAGACGGCGACGTCGTCACCTTTGGTAAGGTCGCCTTCCGGCTCCAGCAGTCGGCGTCGACCCAACCAGCCGCGCCAAAATTCACGCCTCCCAACGCGACCGTCATTCGGCAGGTCCCGATCGGAGAGCAGAGCGCGGCCGATCTCGACAAGAATCGCGCGAAGCTCGCGACGCTGCTCGAGGTGTCAAAGGGCCTCGGTCGAGCGACCGACATCAACACGCTGCTCGAGAAGATCGTCCGGTACGCGTACCAGATTCTCGACGTCGATCGCGTCGCGATTCTGCTGCTCGATGAAGACGGCGAACTACGCCCGAAGATCGCGCGCGACAAGCGCGGCGGAGACAGTGCGCGCGCTGTTCCGCAGTCCATCGCGCGCACGGCGCTCAACGATAAGGTCGCCATTCTCTCGGACAACGCCGGCGAAGACACGCGCTTCGGCGGCCAGTCGATCCTCATGCAGCAGATTCGGTCGGCGATCTGCGTACCGCTCATCGGCGGCGAAGAGAAAGCGCTCGGCATTCTGTACGTCGACAACGTGACGGCAACGCACCGCTTCAGCGACGACGACTTCGAGTTTTGCATCGCGTTCGCGGGCATCGCGGCCGTGGCGATCGAAAACAGTGAGTATGCGCTCCGCATTCAGCGCGAGTTGCTCACACGCAGCAACTTCGAGCGCTTCTTTACGCCTCAACTGGCGAAGCGAATTGCCGAATCGTCAGAGACGATCCGACTCGGCGGCGACAAGCGCACCGTGGCGGTATTGTTCAGTGACATTCGCGGCTTCACGGCGCTCGCGGAGACCATGCGCCCGGATGAAATCGCGAGCCTGCTCACCGAGTACTTCACCGAGATGGTCGACTGCGTGTTCCGGCACGAGGGCACGCTCGACAAGTTCATCGGCGACTCGGTAATGGCGCAGTGGGGCGCACCAATCGGCGGCGCCGACGATGCCGACAAGGCCATGGCCGCGGCGATCGAGATGGTCCATGAACTCGACAAGCTCAACGCCAAGTGGCGTGCGGCCGGTCGCCCCGAGTTGCAAATCGGTATTGGTTTGAACTACGGCGAGGCGTTCGCGGGCAACATCGGTTCGGATCGCCGCCTCGAGTTCACCGTCATTGGCGACACCGTGAACACGGCGAACCGTTTGTGCGGCAACGCGAGCCCACGACAGATCTTGCTGTCGGACGATTTCCGGCGCGCGCTGAATCATCCGCCGCGCGTGGTCGAGTGTCCGCCAATGGAACTCAAGAACAAGAATCAACCCGTCACGGTGTATCGCGTCGTTCTGAACTGATGCGCCACGACGAACTGCCGCCCGGCTTCGCTCGATTCACGGTCGACGGGTCGGAGGTGGTGTGCGCGGAGCCAGTGTTGGACGCGGTCCGTGAGGCAATGCGCGCCGGAACGCTGTTCGACTACGCGGCAACGCACCGTCATGCGCGAACGCTCATGGGGCGCGGGGTCGTTTTCGCCGTGCCCCTTCCCTTGAACGGCGGAAACGTCGTCATTCGCCACAACCATCATGGCGGAATGTTCGCGCGATTTACCCGCGATCTGTTCCGTGGCGCGACCCGCGCGCCGTATGAGCTCCGGATCTCCGAGCGACTGCATGAATACGGCGTGCCGACGCCGGCGATCATCGCGTACGCGATCTATCCCGTCGTGGCGGGCTTCAAGCGCGTAGACGTGGCAACACGGGAAGTCCCGAGCAGCGCAGACCTTTCCACGGCCATTATGTCGGCGGACGCAGAGGAGCGGGCCAAAGCCATTCGCGCCGCAGCCGACCTCGTGCTCACGTTGAGCAACGTCGGCGCTCGCCACGCTGATCTCAACGTCAAGAACATTCTCCTGCGCACGAACGACGATCGCTCGCTCGACGCGGTCGTGCTCGACGTGGATCGCATCACGTTCGACGAGCCGGAGATCGTGCTCGAGTTGAACCTTGCTCGCCTCCTGCGATCGGCGAGAAAATGGCAAACGCGCTACCGCGCGCTGGTCACCGACGCCGAGTTGGACGAACTGGCTGGACTCGTACGCGAGCGTCGGCCGCCACCGATGCCATTGAGTACTTCCTCATAGACACGGATCGTCCGATCGGACATGCGCTCGACCGAAAAGTCATCCACTCGCGCACGGGCGTTCGCGGCGAGCCGCTCACCGAGCTGTCGATCGGCGAGCAGCGACACGATCGCGTCGCCAAGCGCGACCGGATTGCGCGGCTCGGCGAGAACGCCCGTCTCGCCGTCGACGACAACGTCTGGAATCCCACCGGCCCGCGTTGCCGCTACGGGAACTCCGAACAGGAACGCGTCGAGAAGCACGGAGCCCATGCCTTCTTCGCGCGAGCTGAGACAGGCGACGTCAGCGGCCGCGAGCAATGCGTCTGCATCGGTGCGATATCCAGCGAGATGCACGACGTCGCCGAGCTCCAGTCCATGAATCTCGCGTTCGACGTCATGCCGCATCGGACCGTCGCCGACCATGAGGGCCTGGACGTCCGGCAGGACCTGTCGCACGCGGGAGATCGCGCGCACGAAGTTGACAGGATCCTTATGGCCGACGAGCTGTGCGACCTGCACCACGAGCGGCCCAGTCGGAGCCACGCCGAGCGCCTTGAGCGCCTCACGGCTCACGCGATCGGCACGGCGGTTCACGTCGACACCGTCGGGGACGACATGCACGCGCTGCGGAGCGATGCCACTCGCCTCGAGCACGCGACCCACCGCCGTCGATACCGCGATGAACGCCGCGGCGCGACCATACTTCCACCGAGTCCCGGCGTTGTCGCGCAACCGGAAATCCACTCGACGCGCCACGATCATCGGAACGTCGAGCCGCACCGTGGCGAGCGCAGCCAACGCAACAGCGTGCGCGGTATGCGCGTGCACCAAGTTCACCTTGTGGGCGCGGATTGCCCGGCGGATACGCCACGCCGCGCGCACGTCCAGCTCCGACGCCGGCGCGCAGTCAATGCATTGAATGCCGGCCTCGCGCGCGCGATTCGACAATGGCTCGCGCGGGCGAGCCGCGATCAGCGAACCATAGCCGCGCCGAGCGAGATCGGCGGCGAGCCACAGTGTTTGTCGCTCGCCGCCGCGCCAGCCGCGCTCCGTATCGATGTGCAGCACGTTGATGCTCACGCCGGGCAACTTCCGCTGTCGCGACTCGGCACGCAAGGCGCAGCGTGACGTTCGATCCGAAATATTCGCCACATCGAATCCTGCTCGTCGCCCTCGACAACCTCGGCGATCTCGTGTTTGCGTCCGCGTTGACGCCAGCGTTACATCGCGCCTTTCCGGACGCGACGATCGACGTTTGGTGCAAGGAATACACATCGGCCGTCGCGCGGCTCATTCCGCACGTCAGCGACGTCATCGCGGCCGATCCGTTCTGGGCCGTCCCGCGCCACATGCCCAGGCCGTCGATTCGTCGGTTTGTGGCAAGCGTGTCGTCGGTGCGCGAACGGCGCTATGACGTCGCCGTTCTGAGCGAAGCGCCCTGGCGCGTCGCGGCAGCCGTGGCCGCCGCACAGATCCCCAGGCGAATCGGACTTGCTCGGCGTCGCAACTCCGTATTTCTCACTGATATTTTGGCCGCGCAGGACGTGAACAAGCCGGTGCTCGCGGAGCAAGCCCGATTGCTCTCGCCCCTCGGCATCACATCGGTCGACCCGCAGTACCGACTCGATGCGTCTAGACTCGGCTCCCTGCGCGACGACGTTGCTCGACGGCTACCGCCGCGATTCGCGGCGCTGCACCCGTTCGCCGGTGCGCGCGATCGATGCGTTCCTATTGGCGAGTGGCTCGG
Source organism: Leucogemmata humicola (assembly GCF_055379415.1). Classification (NCBI taxonomy): domain Bacteria; kingdom Pseudomonadati; phylum Gemmatimonadota; class Gemmatimonadia; order Gemmatimonadales; family Gemmatimonadaceae; genus Leucogemmata; species Leucogemmata humicola. The sequence continues at coordinate 1,949,560 of NZ_AP040875.1, read as the reverse complement.
AGTCGCTAGGGAGTTGGCTGCACGCGGACTCCCGGTGCTCTGGATCGGAACGTCGCGCGAACTCGGCGAGCTGCGAACGTCGTCGCAGACCTCTGAAGCGCACTACGTCGACGAATTGGGAGGCGGATCGCTCGCCGCAAGCGCCGCGGCGCTCTCGCTCGCCACGCTTTTCGTGGGTCACGATTCCGGTCCGCTGCACGTCGCGGGCGCGTTCGGCGTTCCAGTCGTCGGCGTCTTTGCGCCTGGTCAACCGACCCGCACCTTTCCGCAGGGAGTCGGGCCGTGGCGCATGATCAGCCGCCCGCGGCCAGACGGCATCACCGCACAAACGATCCTTCACGAGATCGACGCCCTTCGTCTAACTTCCGCGTCATGATCGACGTACCTCTTCGCCGCGTCTGCATCGTCATGATGAGCGCGGTGGGCGATGCCGTGCACGTGCTGCCAGTCATCAACGCGCTGAAGCGGCACTCGCCCAATGTTCACATTGCCTGGGTCCTACAACCTGGCCCGGCAACGCTGGTGCGCGGTCACCGCTCCGTCGACGAGATCATCATTTTCGACCGCGCGAAGGGGCTCAGCGCATTTGCGGACATTCGGCGCGAGCTAGCGAAGCATTCCTTCGATCTCGTGATCAACCTGCAGGTGTATTTCAAGGCAGGCATCGTCACGAAATTCACGCGCGCCACGGTCAAGCTTGGCTTCGACCGCGCACGCGCGCGCGATTTCAACTGGCTGTTCACAACGCACCGAATACCGCCCCACGGGCAGCAACACGTTCAGGACCAGTATTTCGAATTTCTCACGGCCCTCAACGTTCCTTCCGAACCCGTCGTCTGGGATCTCGGACCGTGGGAGCATGAACGCGCGTGGCAACGCGACTTCGTCGCGCCGTTCGACCGGCCGCTCGCGTCGATCGTCGTTGCCACGAGCAAAGCGCAAAAAGACTGGCTGCCGGAGCGCTGGGCAGAAGTCGTGAACGCACTCTGGTCTGACTTCGGGCTGCAGCCAGTGCTCGTCGGAGGACGATCGCCGCGCGAAGTGCATGCCGAGCAAGAGATCCTTGCACGCGCGAAACACGCCGCGCATTCGGCACTCGGCAGCGGGCTACGCAACCTCGTGGGAATTCTCGACGCGTCGTCGCTGGTGCTCGCCCCCGATACCGGACCGCTGCACATGGCCGTGGCGCTCGACCGGCCAGTCGTGAGCCTGATCGGCTACACGAATCCCAAGCGCACAGGCCCGTACAGAAAATTTCACGATCTCATTGTCGACGCGTACGGCAACCCAGGCGAGCAGTATGGCATCACGATGGAGAACCGACTTGATCGCATGCCGAGAATCACCGTGCGCGATGTGCTCGATCGTGTGGAACGGTGGCGCTCAGTGTATCAGTCGGCTGTGCGATCGAGCGTGACGGGCCCAAAGGCGTAGCCGAGTCCAAGGTCGCGAAAGAGGCGTACGAGTCGATTGAGCGCGAGCCCCATGACGGCGAAATAGTCGCCGTCGACGCGCTCGACGATCGTGGCGCCAAAACCCTGAATGCCGTACGCGCCCGCCTTGTCCATCGGCTCGCCCGTGGCGATGTAGCGATCGATGTCGTCGTCGCTCAGGTCGCGGAACGTTACGCCAACTTCCTCGAGGCCTGACACGGTGCGTCCGTTGAAGCGCACCGCGACGCCTGTCATCACTACGTGCGAGCGTCCGCTCAAGCGACGAAGCATTGCCGCTGCGTGCGCTCGGTCGCGCGGCTTGCCGAGCACATCGCCGTCGACGACGACAATGGTGTCGCTGCCGACGGTCACGGCTCCCGGCTCATCGATCCGCGCCGCCTTTTCACGCGCCAGGCGCTCCGCGTGCTCTCGCGGCGTCTCGCCAGCCAGATAGGCTTCGTCGATGTTCGCCGGCTGAACGACGTGGTCCACACCGATGAGAGTGAGCAGCTCGCGGCGCCGCGGTGACGCGGACGCCAGGATCACCTTGGGACGATTCATCGTTCCAGCCATAGGGTTACGGGCCCCTCGTTGACCAATTCGACTTCCATTGTCGCACCAAACTCGCCCGTCTCAACCGGAACGTTCGACGTTCGCAGTAAATCGACAAAGCGATTGAACAGCGGAAGGGCCGCCTCGGGACGAGCCGCGTCGACAAAACTCGGTCGACGGCCCTTCACAGCGTCGCCATAGAGCGTGAACTGGGACACGACGAGCAGGCTGCCGCCGACATCAGCAATCGACCGGTTCAACTTGTCCTCGTCGTCTGGAAAAATGCGAAGGCCAACGACTTTCTCTGCCATCCAACGGAGTTGATCGTCGGTGTCGGTGTGCGTGAGCCCCACCAGCAATACCAGCCCGCGCCCGATCTGACCTACAACGCGATCGCCAACTCGCACTTGCCCGCGAAGGGCCCGCTGAACAAGAACACGCATGGTCGATGAGAAGACGTGGAACGAACCGGCGGAGGCGGAAAGATAGGCGGGGCAGCGGGCCGTGACGGCACGACGATTCGCGGCGTCGTATTAGAAATCCGGATCACCGATTTCTGCCGTCCAGAATGCCCCTCTCGTCACGCCGCGAACTTTATCGCATTGCTTATCCGATGGCGGAACGTCCGACGTTCCGGATCGGGCGGTACGCCTATCAGGTGATCGATTGCTCCGAGCGCGGCCTGCGCTACGAGGTCCCCAACCGCCGGCTACCGTCGCTGGGAACGCCACTCGGCGGGATCGTCGAATTCCGGCGCGAAGGCGCACTCGTCGAGATATCTGGCGAGGTCATTCGGACCCGCGGCACCATCGTGGTCCTCTCCCTGGATGCCCCAGGGATTCCGTTCGGGGAAATCCTGGCTGAGCAGCGCTATCTCCGCGGCAAGGGATTCACCTCGAAGGAATAGCGTCTTCGCTCTGGGTCAAAGAAAAAGCGCGCCGTCCACATGGACGGCGCGCTTTCGTTCATCGAGCCTCGAGGCTTTACGCAGCGGCTGCGGTGGCAGCTGCCTTAATCAGCTCGACGTCGATCGACATCTTGACCTCGTCGCCGACCGCCACGCCGCCGGCTTCGAGAACCTGATTCCACGTCAGGCCGAAATCGCTTCGCAGGAACTTACCCTTCGCGGCAAAGCCAGCGCGATCATTTCCCCACGGATCGCGACCGCGACCTTCGGCCGTCGCCTCGAGAGTGATGGGGCGCGTGGTGCCGCGCACTGTCAGGTTGCCGGTGATCTTGAAATCACCATCCACGTCGCCGTCGATCTTCGTGCTGACAAAAGTCATCGTCGGAAAGTTCTCGGCGTCGAAAAAGTCGGGCGAACGAAGGTGCGCGTCGCGCTGTTCCTGACGCGTGTCGATGGACGCGATGTCGACTTCGATTGCGACCTTGGAGTTCTTCGGATTCGCTTCGTCGAGCGTCACCGTTCCGCCAACGCGTCCGAACCGGCCGCGAACGGTCGAAATCATCAGGTGTCGCACCGCGAAGCCAACTTCCACGTGCATGGGGTCCACAGTCCACGTGCTGGTGGCGGCGGCGGTGGCGTTCTTTTCAGTAGTGGTTGCAGTCATGGTCGTGTCCTCGGCGTCGGTTGAATCGTTCTGCACTGTAAGATCGTGATCTCAAAAATTCATATATGAACTACAGGCGCAAAAAAGGGAGCTTACAGCAGCGCCGTCATCACTCGTTCGATCGCAGCTTGGTCCTCGCCGCGTAGGGCCGCGGTCAGGGCGCCATTGAGCCGATCGATCTCCGCAGCACCTGCTGCGGCTTTGATCCTTCCCTGCTCCGTGATCGCCGCCTTTACGGCGCGACGGTCCGTCGGGTCGTCCACTCGCTTCACCAGCCCGTCAGCCTCTAGGCGATCGACCAGTTGCGTCATGTTCGACTTCACGCAGCTCAGCCTGGCAGCCAGGTCGCTCAGAGAAAGTGGCTTGCCCGCCCGCTCCAGCTCGCTGATCACCGAGAATTTCGGCATTGAAAGGCCAACCGACCCCAGCGCCTGCTCGATGCGATCCTCGAGCGCATGCGCTGCATGAAGGAGCGAGAAGACATCGCTCGCGGGCTTCGTCGCCCTCGTCTCGTTCACATCCCGATCGTTCATGACTGTATTCTAGTTACAACACGCATTTCCGTCAAGGGCGGGGTTCAGGGGTTGTCACCAGCTGCCGACTGCGGCTGAGTTTGGTTACGCAGACGGGGTCGGTACCAAATCAAAAGGGCCGCGGCATCGCCGCGGCCCCTCCGAACCTCTAGCACCCAGTGCCTAGCGCCCAGCCCCAGCACCATACCGCCTCACTCCACCGTCACCGACTTGGCCAGGTTGCGCGGCTGATCGACGTTCAACCCGCGCTTCACCGCGATGTAGTACGCCAGCAGCTGCAACGGCACCACGGTGAGAATGGGATACAGCATGTCGATCGTTTGCGGAACGCGAATCTCGAAGTCGATGAGTCCCTCGAGCACCGGTTCATCCTGGCTCGTGATGCAGATGACCTTTCCGCCGCGCGCTTTCACTTCCTGCACGTTCGACACGACCTTGTCGAACACCGCGTCATGCGGCGCAACGAATACGACAGGCATCTCCTCGTCGATCAGCGCGATCGGACCGTGCTTCATCTCCGCCGCCGGATAACCTTCGGCGTGGATGTAGCTGATTTCCTTCAGCTTCAATGCGCCTTCGAGCGCGACCGGGAAGTTGTAGCCACGACCCAGGTACAGGAAATTCGTCGCGTCTTTGAAGCGCTCAGCGATTGCTTCGATCTTGCTGGCACTATCGAGAATCGTTTGCACCTGCTCGGGCAGCGCGAGCATCGCCTCGGCGGTCTCACGACCCTTCACGACCGACATGTTTCGAATTCGCGCGAGCTTCAGCGTCAACAGCGCGAGCGCGATGACCTGGCTCGTAAACGCTTTCGTTGACGCGACGCCGATTTCCGGCCCGGCGTGCAGATAGATGCCGCCGTTGTCTTCGCGCGCGATCGTCGAGCCGACGACGTTCACGAGACCGAGCGTCTTTGCGCCACGACGCTTCGCTTCACGCATCGCCGCGAGCGTATCCGCGGTCTCACCCGACTGCGACACGACGACGCACAGCGTCTTGTCGGTCACGATCGGATTGCGATATCGGAACTCCGACGCGTATTCCGTCTCCGTCCGAATACGCGCAAGCTCTTCGATGTACATCTCGCCGATCAGCCCTGAGTGCCAGCTCGTACCGCACGCCGTGATCACGACCTGATCGAACGACAACAGCTCTTCACGACTCAGGTTCAATCCGCCGAGTTTAGAGAATCCTTCTTCGACGACGAGGCGACCGCGCATCGTTTCCTGAATCGTGGCCGGCTGCTCGAAGATTTCCTTGAGCATGAAGTGGTCGTAGCCGCCTTTCTCGATCTCATCGAGCGACCAATCGATACGGCTCACACCCTTCTTGACGCGACGCTGATTGAGGTCGAGCACTTCGTATCCGGCCTTGGTGAGCACGCCCATCTCACCATCGTCCAGGTACACGACCTGTCGCGTGTGCTGCAGAATGGCGGCAACGTCGCTGGCGACGTAGAACTCGCCTTCGCCAAGACCGATCAGCAGCGGGCTGCCTTTGCGCGCGCAGACGATCTTGTCCGGATCGCGGCTCGAGATCACAGCGATGCCGTAGGTGCCTTCGACCAGATGCAACGCATCGATGACGGCGTCTTCGAGCTTACCGTCGAACGCGGCCTCGATCAGGTGCGCGAGCACCTCGGTGTCCGTGTCCGACTTGAAGGTGTGCCCCTGCATTTTGAGCATCTTTCGCAGGGCGCTGTAGTTCTCGATGATGCCGTTGTGAACGACGGCGATCGTGCCGGTACAGTCCGTGTGCGGATGCGCGTTGATCTCGTTCGGCGGTCCGTGCGTCGCCCAGCGCGTATGTGCAATGCCGATCGTCCCGCTGATCGGTCTGTTGCTCACGACGCCCTCGAGCATGGAGATCTTACCCTTTGCGCGCCGCGTCTCGAGCCCGTGACCGTTGCTCATCGCGATACCAGCCGAGTCGTAGCCACGATACTCGAGGCGCTTGAGCCCCTCGATGAGCATTCCGGTGGCACCCCGACTTCCAACGTATCCGACGATTCCGCACATATGTTGACGTTCCTTCGATGAGTGTTACGCGTCCAGCGCGTCGAGCGGCTCGCGGGACAGCCGAACCAGCTCCAAAGCCTCCCGATCGGTTGGTGCCTCTGCGATCACCCGCACGATCGGTTCCGTGCCGGACGGTCGCACATGCACCCACCTATCCGGCCACGACAGACGCAAGCCGTCCTGCGAATCGGCCGCGGCGGCTGGGAACGCCGCACGCAGTGCCTCATACACAGTATCGAGACTAGCGCTCGGCCGGTTGAGCTTATCCTTCACGATTACGTACCGCGGAAGGTCGGCCACGATGTGGGACAGCGGCCGATCCTCCTCATGAAGCAGCTGGAGCAGTAGCGCCGCGCCAATCGGCGCGTCGCGCCCGAGGTGAACCTCTGGCAGGATGACTCCGCCGTTGCCCTCGCCTCCGATGGGTGCCCGTTCATCGCGCATTCGAACCGCGACGTTCACCTCGCCCACCGGCGCCCGGATGACCTCCATCCCAGCGGCCCGTGCCACATCCTCGACGATCCGGCTGGTCGAAAGATTCGTCACCAACGGCCCTTTCCGATGGCGAAGAACAAGCTTTGCGGCCAGCGCCAGCGTGAAGTCCTCACCGATCGCCTTACCTGCATCCGACACCAACGCCAACCGATCGACGTCGGGGTCGACCGCAAACCCAATCGCCGCGCTCGACTCAAGCACGAGACGTTCCAGTTCGCCAAGATTTTCGGCGACCGGCTCGGGCGGCCGAGGAAAATGTCCGTCGGGCTGCATGTTGATGGCCGTGACTCGGCAACCTAGCCGATCGAGGAGCGCGGGCATGATCACAGCGCCAGCGCCACGTACGCAGTCCAGCGCGACATGAAAGCGCCGGCTGCGAATGGCATCGACGTCGACGTACGGTATCGCAAGGACACGATCAATGTGTCGCTGAACCGCACGGTCGTCGGTTTCGATTTTGCCGAGTTCGTTCCATTGGGCGCGAGGAATGCCTCGCTCGACGAGACTTCGCATCTCGACGCCCTCGGAATTCTCGAGGAACAGTCCGGTCGGTCCAATGAACTTCAGCGCATTCCACTCGATCGGATTGTGGCTCGCCGAGATCATGAGCCCGCCCGCCGCGTGATGGTCTTCGACCGCGAGCTGGCAAGTTGGTGTCGTCGTCAGACCTATGTCGATCACGCTGCAGCCAACGGACTGCAGTGCGGAAACAACCACGCGATGAAAGAGCGGGCCGGAGACGCGACTGTCGCGCCCGACGACAACTTTTTTCGAGCCGCCCTTGCTGGACGCCCACGCGCCGAACGCGGCGGCGTACTGCGCCACAACCTCGGGGGTCAGCGCCTCGCCCACCCGTCCTCGGATGCCGGAAACTCCAACCATCAAGCCGTCGTGCGACATTCAATCTCCCTCGAGTTGACCGAAAACTAACCTGACCGTTATCACGTGCTCGACCCCTTCTCCCTGCTCCCACTCTCACTCTCCGCGCAGCGCGGACGCGTCGATGACTTCGAGGCGCAGCAGCTCGTCGCCGCCGGTCTCACACTCCTTCAGCGTTCCGCTCCACTCGTGCGCGCACTCAGTGGCAAGCGCGCCGCGCTACTGCTGCCAACCAGCCCAGCGTTCTTCATTGCACTCGCTGCAGCGGAAGGCCGCGGCGCGGTGCTCATCAATCCGCTCACGTCGCCGCGCGAAATCATTCATCAGCTTCGCGACGCGAACGTCGGCGCAGTGTTCACCAACACCACGCTCGCCGCGGCCCTGCCCATAACCACGCCACGCGTGCTGCTCGACGACGCACCACGAACCGCACGCGTACTGATAGACGGAACGAATCGCGAAATTGACCTCGGATCGCACGTAGGAATGACGATCGAGGGTGACTCGGATGTACGCGGAAGTACCGACGAGGCAGTCATCGTCTACACGTCGGCGATGGCCGGCGTCCCGTTGGGAGCGGTCCTGTCGCACCGGAATCTGTTGGCGAATGCACGATCGACCATCGAGGCAGCGGCGCTGTCGTCGAATGACCGCACCCTCGCTCTGCTCCCGTACGCCCATCTGTTCGGCCTGACCGTGACCGGATGCGCTCCGCTCCTCGCCGGTGGATCGGTGTTCACGATGCGGCGATTCAACCCCGCAAAGGCGGTCGACATCATGGAGCGGAACGCGATCACGATGGTGGTCGGCGTTCCGGTCGTGTTCCGCGCGCTTCTCGCGGCGATCTCGAAACGGGGAGGCGCCAAGCTCGATTCACTGCGGGTCTGCATCTGCGGCGGCGCACCGCTGTCCGAATCGCTCCAAACGCGTTGGTTCGACGCCACCGGCGTAGAGCTGCGTCAGGGCTACGGACTCACCGAAGCCGGGCCGGTGTGCCTCTTCAATCGCATCGACGCGCCCAACGCGCGCGGAACGCTGGGCACTCCGTTTCCTGGCGTGGAAGTAGAGTTGCGCGCACCAATCGCCTATGACGAAGCAGGGAATCCTCGCACAAGTGAACCCGACGCCGCGAACCAATCTGGCGCGTTGGAGATCTGCGTACGCGGCGACAACGTGTTTCGCGGGTATGTGTCCGGAGGAGAACTTGGACTACCGGTCCGCGACGGCTGGTTGCACAGCGGCGACCTGGGAGTGCGGGAGGTTGGCGGTCAGATCACCTTTGCGGGCGTCATCAAGCCGATGTTCACGCGGAATGGATTCAACATCTACCCGCGCGAGATCGAGCGCGTCGTTCGCGAGATGCCCGGGGTTGAAACCGCGAGAGTGCGTGCGCTCGTGGGCGTCGATCGCGAAGACGACATCGAACTCGAGGTAACGGGCCGCGTGACCGAGGCACACGTCAAAACCTGGTGCACGACGCAGCTCAGTGCGTACAAACAGCCAGCCGTGATTCGCGTTCTCTAAACTCGCGCCATGACGAGCTGAGATTCCGCCTTGGGAATGAGTTGCAGCTCGCCGCGTTCGGAGGCATCGACGAGAGCTTCGACGACGTCGGGATCGAACTGAGTTCCCACGCATCGGCGGAGCTCGTCGATCGCCATGTCGAGTGACATCTCGCTCGGTCGATACGGCCGATCGCTCGTCATTGCGTCGAGCGCGTCAGCGACGCACACGATTCTCGCTTCGAGTGGAATCTCGGTGCCCTTGAGTCCGTCGGGCACGCCACAACCATCGAACCGCTCGTGATGCGAGCGAACAATGTTCAGCGCGCTCGGCGTTTCCCCGAGGAGCGGCGCAAGAATGCGCCAGCCGAGCACGGGGTGCGTCATGATATGCTGATACTCTTCCGGCGTCAGTCGCTCGGCCTTGTTGAGCACCGACTCGCGCACACCGATCTTGCCGATGTCGTGCACGTGGCCGCCGAGTTCGATCTGGCGAAGCTCTTCGCCACACAGGCCCATCGTGGTGGCAACGGCTTTGGAATACAGGCTCACGCGCACAGAGTGACCGCGCGTGTACGGATCCTTGAGCTCCAGCGCTTCGGCGAGCGACTGCACGCTGGCCAGGAATAGCTCCTCGAGACGTCGCGCCTGCTGCGCGACCCGCTCCTCCAGCCTTTCGCGATAGGCTCGATTCTCGAGGATGAGCCGGCGCTTTTCCATCGCCTGTGCCACGCGAGCCCGAACGTCCTCGAGCTGATAGGGCTTGATGACGTAGTCCGCCGCGCCGATTGCAAGACAGTTCACCGCAATTTCGACGTCGGCCACGGCCGTGATCATGACGACCGCGACGTCGGGGAAACGCGAGCGGATTTCTCGAAGCAGTTCGAGCCCGTCCATCTTGGGCATGCGCAGGTCGCTCAACACGAGCGTGACCGGATATCGCTCGAGCTGATCGAGCGCTTCGAGTCCATTCCCTGCTTCGATGCACTGAAAGCCGTCGCTACGCATCAGGTGCACCATCACCTGACGCAAGCGCGGCTCGTCGTCGACGATCAGACAGTACGGCAAAAGCTCTGAATCAGTCATCGCCCCATTCGGTTACGGCTGCCCGGGGTGCGCGGTTATCTTCCACGCACCTCCGGAAACCAGAGTATCGACATGACGCGCGTTTTTGATGAGGACCTGACGTCGGGGTTTGGCACGCGAGCCATTCATGCCGGACAGCGCCCCGAGCCGCTGGCGGGAGCGATCATGACGCCCGTCTACCTGACGTCCACGTACGTCCAGGAGGGCCTCGGCCAGAACAAAGGCTACGAGTACGCTCGGGGAAAGAACCCCACGCGCGAAGCGTTCGAGCGGAATGTGGCCGCGCTGGAAAATGGACGACATGGGTTCGCCTTCTCGAGCGGGATGGGATGTCTCGACTCGATCATGAAGCTGTTCCGCTCCGGCGACCACATCGTCTGCGGCGAGAACGTGTACGGCGGAACGTTCCGTCTGTTCGACAAGCTTCTGCAGAACTTCGGGCTGACGTTCAGCTATGTAGATACGCGCGATCCCCAGCGAATCGCTGACGCAATGACGCCGGCGACTCGCGCAGTGCTCGTCGAAACACCGACGAATCCGCTCATGCGGGTCACGGACATTGCCGCTGCCGCCGATATCGCCCATCGCGGCGGCGCTCGGCTGATCGTCGACAACACCTTCGCGTCGCCGTACTTCCAACGGCCGTTGGAACTGGGCGCCGACATCGTGTACCACTCGACGACCAAGTACCTAAACGGCCATAGCGACATGATCGGCGGTTGCGCGATCGTGATCGATGACGGCATCGCCGAGCAGTTGAAGTTCATTCATAATGCGGCTGGAGCCGTCGCGGGTCCGTTCGACGCATGGCTCGCGCTGCGCGGGACCAAGACGCTGCACCTGCGCATGCGCCAGCACGACTTGAATGGACGCGACATCGCTAACTGGCTCGTCGAACAGGTCGGTCACGAGAACGTGTTCTACATCGGGCTGCCCACGCACCCGCAGTACGACCTCGTGCGCCGCCAGATGACGGGCTTCGGCGGCATGATCAGCGTCGAGCTCGGTACGCGGGAACGCGCGGCTCACGTGCTCGGACGCGTTCGGGTGTTCGCACTCGCCGAATCGCTGGGCGGGGTCGAGTCGCTCATTAGCCAGCCCGCCGGAATGACCCACGCGTCGGTTCCTCCCGAGCGCCGCGCGGCAATCGGCCTCAGCGATGGGCTGGTTCGCTTGTCCTGCGGTGTAGAGGACGTGGGAGACCTACTCGCGGATCTCGAGCAGGCGTTCGAAGGCATGCCTGGAACGGGCAAGCAGATGGCGGGAAGCGGGACAAAGCGAGACACAATCGGGAGCGCCACGCCGTAGGGTATTCGGCGCAATTCGTCTTTTGCGGCTATCTCCTTCCACTTCTCGCATCCCGCCAAATGTCTCGAGTGCCTTTGACCCAGATCTCGTCGCGTTCTTGGGAACATCCCGCAGATCGCGCGGCCCTGAACACCCTGCGTGCGATTCCAGGGTTTGATGAAATCGTGCGCAAGGTTGCCGGGTTTTTCGGTGAGCGCGGCATTCGCCAGCTCTTCCTCGGCGATGCGGTGAAGGTCAGCGCCACGCAGCGTCCGCGACTGAACGTGATGTGGACGGAGGTGCTCGAGACGCTCGACTGGCCTGAACGACCGGAGCTCTACGTCACGCAGACGCCAATCGCCAACGCGATGGCGGTGGGTTTCGACAAGCCGTTCGTCATCATCCATTCCGGACTGCTCGAAATTCTCGACGAAGAAGAGCTTCGTACCGTCCTCGGACACGAGCTCGGTCACATCATGAGCGGGCACACGACGTACAGCACGATCGCGTACATCCTGCTGTACTTTGGCTTGAGCAACCTGCCCTTCCTCGCGGCCGCGGCAATCTTGCCGTTCCAACTCGCGTTGCTCGAGTGGCAGCGAAAGAGTGAGTTCTCGTCCGATCGTGCGGGCCTGCTCGTGGCGCAGGACCTGAACATCGTGATGAGCACCGAGATGAAGCTTGCCGGCGGAAAGGCCTACGGCGATCAACTGCGCGTCGAAGAGTTCATTCGTCAGGCGGAGCAGTATGAGACCGGCGGCGACGCGTGGGACACGGTGCTCAAGATTCTCAATACCGTCATGCGCACGCACCCAATGCACACCGTTCGCGCGGCTGAGTTGCTGCGATGGGAGCGCTCTGGCGGCTACAACAAGATTCTCGCCGGCGACTATATCCGTCGTGGCCAGAACGACGGCGGTCATCCGTTGTCCGACGACTACGCCGACGCCGCTGGATACTACGGCCAGAAGACTCGCGAAACTGTGGATTCCTTCAAGGACGGCTTTACCAAAGCCAAGGACGCGGTCAACTCGGCGTGGCGCAATCGATGAAGGTGTTGCTTGTGGGTGGAGGCGGGCGTGAGCACGCGCTCGCCTGGCGCCTGCGGCAGGACTATCAGAACGTCGAGATCCTCGCGGCGCCGGGAAATCCGGGAATCGCCGAACTCGCGCGCTGCGTTCCGGTTAGCGCGACGAACGTAGATCAGCTCAAGACACTCGCGCGCCAGGAGTCGGTCGACTGGACCCTCGTCGGTCCTGAAGCGCCGCTCGCTGCTGGCATTGCCGACGCATTCAAGGCCGACGGACTTGCGATCTTTGGACCGTCGCGCGCTGGGGCGATGCTCGAGACGTCGAAGGCGTTTTCGAAAATGCTCATGATCGAAGCCGGCGTACCCACGGCACGAGCATTCACCTGCCGCACGCTCGTCGAAGCAAAGCGCGCCATCGCCGAACTCGGGGCGCCGGTGGTGGTCAAAGCATCTGGTCTCGCCGCCGGCAAGGGCGTCATCATCTGCCACACCATCGACGAGGCGAACGAAGCTGCGACGGGCATGCTCGAGAAGAGCGTGTTCGGTGCGGCGGGAGAAACCGTGCTCGTCGAAGAGTTCATGGAGGGCGAAGAGCTCTCCGTCTTCGTGCTCACCGACGGCGAACGTGTGATCGCCCTACCGGCGGCGCAGGATCATAAGCGATTGCTCGAAGGCGACGCAGGGCCGAACACCGGCGGGATGGGCGCGTACGCACCGGTGTCGTTGGTCGAGCGAATGCCGCATGTGATCGACGACACACTCGAACGCATCGCGCGTCCCACGCTCGACGCGATGAATGCGCGAGGTACGCCATTCACCGGTCTGCTGTACGTCGGACTCATGCTCACGAATGACGGACCCAAAGTCGTCGAGTTCAACTGTCGCTTTGGTGATCCTGAGACGCAGGCAGTACTCCCCGCACTCTCAGCAGACGCGTCGATTTCGGAGCTGATGTTCAACGTGGCACGTGGCGATCGCCTGCCGGCCGGTGTCGCACTCAGCACCGCGCGGTCGGCAGTCACGACTGTGCTCGCTGCCGCTGGCTACCCTGACGACCCGCGTTCAGGCGATCGAATCAGTATTCCGGGAGCGCCGTCCGACGTGCTCGTGTTTCACGCTGGCACTAAGCGGGCGAACGACGGGTCGCTCGTCACTGCAGGCGGGCGTGTCCTTGGAATCACCGGCCTCGGTGAATCGATCGATGACGCTCAAGCAGCGAGTCAGCGTTTTGCGGGTGAAGTGTCGTTCGACGGCAAGCAATTCCGCCGCGACATCGGCTGGCGCGAACTGACCAGGCGTGCCGGAGCTACCTGAGACCGAGACGATCGCGCGTGATCTCGACCGCGCGATCGCAGGCCGCCGCATCACCAGCGTTCGCGTCGTCAAGCCGGACGTGTTGCGCGAGGTCAGCGCTCGCGCACTCGCAACACGTACGACAAACGCAACGATCGACCGTGTCTGGCGTCGGGCCAAGCTCGTCGTGCTCGAGCTGTCGACAGGCGATCGAATCGTGGTACAACCGCGCTTCACCGGTGCGCTGTTGATCGACGCGGGCCAGCTCCCGGACGACGAACGAAAGTACTCGACGATCCAGTGGTCGCTCGACGACGACCGAGTCCTTCATTACCGCGATATTCGCCGGCTCGGCACCGTTGCGCTCATGAACGGAGAGCGATTCGCCGAGTACACCTCGGACCTTGGCGTCGAGCCACTTGACCCCGCGTTTACCGGCGCGCATTTATCGGAACTTCTTCGAGGTTCCCGCCAAGCGATCAAGAAGGTGCTGATGGATCAGCGCGCCCTCGCCGGCGTCGGCAACATCTACGCGAATGAAGCGCTCTGGCGCGCCGGAATCGATCCGTCGCGCACGGCAGACCGCGTGACGACAGTGGAGGCAGATCTGCTGAGAGACTCGATCGTTGCTGTGCTCACGGAATCGATCGGGCATCGCGGCACGAGCTTTCGCGATTATCGCGATGCAAGCGGCGGCAAAGGCGGCTTCGTCGAGTACCTCGCCGTCTATGGCCGCGAGGGCGAAGCGTGTCCGCGTTGCGGCGCTCGGCTCATCGGTACACACGCCGTCGACGGACGAACCACCGTGTTATGCGCGCGCTGTCAAAAGTAGCGCTCACGCGCCCGCCGACGTCGGACGAGCAGATCGAGGTCATGCGATCGCACGTTCGGTCCACCGCGGCCGATCAACCTGGCGTCTATCGCATGATCGCGGCGGACGGTGAGGTGGTGTACGTCGGAAAGTCGAAGAGCGTGCGCTCGCGACTCATGAGCTATTTCCGCTGCGAGTATCCGGAGGACAAGGGCGCACGGATTCTCCGCGACGCCGAGCGGATCGAGTGGGAGTACATGCCAAGCGAGTTCGCGGCGCTGCTCGAAGAGCTTCGACTCATCAAGGCGTATCGTCCGCGTTTCAACGTGGCGATGAAGCGCGACGGCCGGAATTACTGCTTCATCAAGCTCACGCGCGGCGCGGCACCGAAGTTCGTCGTCGTGCGCGGCCCTGGTCACGACGACGCGTCGGTCTACTATGGGCCGTTTGTCGGCGCGCTTGGCGTGGGCGAAGCAGTGCGCGAATTGAACGATGTGCTCGGGCTTCGCGACTGTTCGCTCGATCAGCGAATGAACTTTGCGGATCAGCCGGAACTCTTCTCGATCTTTCCGCGAACGCCTGGCTGCATTCGCTTCGAGGTCAAGAAGTGCCTCGGCCCGTGCGTGGGCGGGTGTACGGTGCAGCAGTACGACGACCGACTGGGTCTCGCGCGGAAATTTCTCGACGGCGCGGACGACGGGCCGATGGAGCACCTTCGCGGCGAAATGGAAGCGGCCAGCGAGCGGTTGGAATACGAACGCGCAGCGACGTTGCGCGACAAGCTCAAACGCCTCGAAGCGCTTCGCGGACAATTCGGGCGTCTGCGTTTCGCGGTGGAGACGCTGTCGTTCGTCTACAACGTGCCCGGGTACGAGGGCGATGACCGCGTGTATCTCATTCGGCGAGGTCGCGTGCGAGCGCAGGCTCCAACGCCCAAGACGCCCGAGGAAGCGGTCGCACTGCTTGGCATGATCGACGACGTATTCACGCCGACAGAGCGAATTACTGGAGAAATTCCGACGCACGAAATCGACGAGTTGCTGTTGCTCTCGTCGTGGTTCCGTCGGTTTCCATCGGAGCTCGACCGAACGAGCGCCGCGAAGGGAACAGGTGTCGGAGTGCTCGCCGCAGCGTCCTGAAGCGACGCGTGGCGCGTCTCGTGCAATGTCCGGTGCCCGGCGCGCGATGCGCCCGACCCGACTGTGGAGCACGGATGACCGTTTCCTGGCAACCAACAACGCTAGTTCAGTGCATCAGCACGCGTCCGTGGCTCGTCTACCCCGGATGCGAAGAACCTGGCGGCTGCCACGATCTCACGCTCGGCAAGATCTATCAGACTCTTGGCATTGAAGGCCGCGGGTCGTTCTACCGGATCATCGACGATTCCGGTGACGACTTCCTGTATCCTATGTCACACTTCAAGGTCGTCTGAGAAGCGAGATCTTCTCGCTTACGCTGCCAGTTCGATGATCTCGATTGCGACCTGACCGTCGCGAATGATCATCTTCGCGACGCTCGGCATCAAATCGAAGCGTCGCGCGCCAGCCGCTCCCGGGTTGACGACCCAGCGACCGTCGGCATTCGCGATGAGTTGCTTGTGCGTGTGCCCGTAAATGATGACATCCGCGTCATACTTCGCGAGCAGTTTGGCCGGCGTGGGACTTCCCACTTCGTGGCCGTGGCTCACGTGAATGCGCACCCCGCCAATCACCATGTCGACTGCGTTTGCGAGTCGTGGATTTCCAGGGATGTCGGTGTTGCCATAGACCGCGCGCACTGGAGCGATGAGTTCCAACTCATCGAGGATGTCGTCGCCACCAACGTCGCCTGCGTGGAGCACGAGCTCGACGCCGGACAGAACCGTATGCACGTCGGGTCGCACGAGTCCGTGCGTATCCGAGATCAGGCCAATGACGTGCGTGCGTGTCTCGCTCATTCCAAGTCTTCCCCCCCGCCCCCTCCCCACCGCGGCACGAGTGCGTGCGGTACATCGAGGTGGTCGAGGACGCGCGCCACCACGAAGTCGACCAGATCGCTGATTCCGCGCGGTCGATGATAAAAGCCAGGCGCCGCGGGCATCACCACCGCGCCCGCGCGCGTGACGCGCAGCATGTTCTCGAGGTGAATTGCGCTGAGTGGCGACTCGCGCGGCACGAGGATGAGGCGGCGCCGTTCTTTCAGCGCGACATCGGCGGCGCGCTCGACGAGCGAACGCGATGACCCAGCAGCGATCGCGGACAGCGTTCCCATGGAACAGGGACAAATCACCATGCCGCCATTGAGCGCCGAACCCGATGCGGGCGCTGCGCCGCGATCCCCGTCGTCGAAGCAGGTGACCCACCGATCCCACGCCACCGCACCAACCCGCGCGCGTAGCGCTTCGACAGACGCGATGTCGAGCTCCGTATCGAGCAAACGGAACCCGTGACTCGAGACGATCAGTTGTACGGGTCTTTCAGCCGCAACGATCGACTCGAGCAATCGCACTGCGTATGGAGCGCCCGACGCCCCGGTGATCGCGACGACGATCGGACGTGCAGTCATCCGCCGATGCGGTGCAGCGCGTACAGCATCGACGTCGGATGGATCAGTCGCTCGGTGAGCACGCAAACAAAGAAGGCGATGCTGATGACGCCATTCATCGTGAAGAACGCCGCGTCGAGGCGCGAGAAGTCGTCGGCCTTCACCAGTGAATGCTCATAGACGAGCAGGCCAGCAGCCACGACGACACCGAGAGCGTAGTATGCGCCGGCGCCTGTGCCACCGAACGTAGCCGCACCAACCGCGGCCAAACACGTCACGGTGCAGACGTGAAACACGCGCGAGAGTAGCAGCGCACGACGTTCACCAAGCGCCACCGGCAACGAGTACAGCGACTGACTCTTGTCGAACGCTACGTCTTGCAGCGCATACAAGATGTCGAATCCGCCGCCCCACGTCGCAACTGCAAGTGCCAGCGCGATCAGCATCCACCACGGATGACTCCATTGGCCGGTGACCGCGAGATAACCGCCGACGGGAGCGATGGACATACCGACGCCGAGCACGAGATGACACCAGCGCGTGAAGCGCTTGGTGTAGCTGTAGAAGAACACCCACGCCAGCGCGATTGGTGACAGCATCGCGCAGAGCGGGTTGAGTCGCCACGCGGCGAAGACGAACAGCGTCGACGCGATCGTCACTGCCGTAACAGCTTCGGTAACGCGCATCGCGCCACTCGGGATTTCACGCTGCTTCGTTCGTGGATTGCGTGCGTCGATCTCGCGATCGACGATACGATTGAAGCCCATCGCCGCAAAGCGCGCGCAAGTGAACGCGAGCACGACCCATCCAATCCGCGACGACGACACGGGCGCGTGATACGACGCCAGCACGACGCCGACAAGGGCGAACGGCATGGCGAACAGAGTGTGCGGCAGCTTGACGAAGTTGGCGTAGACGAGCCAGCGTGAGCCACGGTGCGCGAACGTCTGGCCTTCGAGCGGTGCGTGCGCGTTCATCGAGTCGCTCCCGGAATGCCGAGTGACTTCCACATCGCATCGACCTTTCGTTTGGTCGCGTCGTCCATCTCGATCACGTCTGGCCACTCACGCGTGAATCCCTCCTCGGGAAATTTGCGCGTGGCGTCGAGCCCCATCTTCGATCCGTACGTGAACGCTCGGCTGGAATGATCGAGCACGTCGACCGGACCCATGGTGAAGCGTGCGTCGCGCTCCGGGTCGATGTTGTTCAGCGCGACCCACCATGCTTCCTGTGGATTGCGCACGTCGACCCAGTGATCGACCACGACCAACACCTTGGCCAGCGACATCAGCCCCTGCCCCCACATTGCGTTCATCACCTTGTACGCTTGTCCCGGATATTCCTTCTTGATCGAGACGAAGACCAGGTTATGAAAAATTCCTTCCGCGGGCATGTGATAGTCCACGATCTCCGGGATCGTCAACTTCAACAGCGGAAGAAAGATTCGTTCGGTGGCGTGTCCTAGATAGAAGTCTTCCATCGGCGGGCGCCCGACGATCGTGGTCGGGAGAATTGGCGCGCGCCGCATGGTGATCGCGGTAACGTGGACCTGCGGATACAGGTCCGCTAGCGAATAGAACCCCGTATGATCCCCAAACGGTCCTTCGGTGACGAGTTCCTCCGACGGATCGATGTACCCTTCGATCACGAAGTCCGCCTCGGCGGGCACCTCGAGATCGCAGGTCACAGCCTTGGTGAGCGATACGGGTTCCTTGCGCAGGAAGCCCGCGAAGAGAAACTCGTCGACCGTCGGCGGGAGTGGTGCGCTCGCCGAATACATGGACGGAGGATCGGCACCGAGGGCGATGCAGACCGGCATTTTCTCGCCGCGTTCCGCCATTTCGCGCCAATGGGCCGCACCGACTTTGTGGCGTTGCCAGTGCATGGCGAGCGTCTTTTTGCCCGTCTGCATGATGCGATACATGCCGACGTTGCGAATGCCGCGCTTGGGGTCGCGCGTGATCACCATTGGGAACGTGATGTACGTGCCACCGTCGTCGGGCCAGCATTTGATGAGCGGCAGCTTGTCGAGATCGACCTGATCGCCCTGCCACACAACCTCTTGCGACGGCGCGTCGCCGCGACGCATGCGCGGCGGAAATTTTCCCACTTCGAGGAGGCGAGGAAGCATCGAGAGCTTTCCGATGAGTCCCTCGGGCACTTTCATCTCGACCAGCTCCGTGATGCGGGCGCCGACTTCGTCGAGCGAGTCGACGCCGAGCGACATCGCCATGCGCTTCATGGAGCCAAAGAGATTGATCGCAACGGGGAATGCCGATCGCGTGCCGTTCATGAGCACTGGATGCTCGAAGAGCAGCGCTTTGCCACCGCCGGGCTGTTTCATGACCCGATCGGCGATCTCGCACAGCTCGAGATTCATCGATACAGGATGTGAAATGCGCACGAGCTCTCCAGCCTGCTCGAGCTGCGCAACGAAGTCGGTGAGAGTGTTGATACTCACGTTGTAGGGAAAGAGGTCAGCTCAACCCTTGGTACCGCGGTGGATGGCCGCGACTCCAAGGGTGAGCGTATGCCACTGAACGTCGGTGAAGCCGGCGCCGCGCATACGTGCAGCCAAGTCTTCCTCGATCGGGAAGTTGGCGACGGAGCGCGGCAGGTATGCGTAGGCGGTGCGATGTCCGCTGACGAGCGCGCCGATACGCGGCAAGACGTGATGGAAGTACATGTGGTACATCGCGCGAACGATCGCCGAGCGCGGAGTCGTGAACTCGAGGATTACGAACCGAGCGCCGGGTGCGAGAACGCGGTGTACTTCGCGCAGACCGCGATCGAGGTCTGCGACGTTGCGAATCCCGAACGCCACGATCGCACCCGAGGCGCTATTGGCGGCGATGGGGAGGTCGAGCGCGTCGGCGACGACGGGCGTCACCACAGAGCTTGGGCTCTTGCCGACGCCAGCGCGAAGCATGGGTTCGGCGAAGTCGGCGCCAATGACTCTTCCGGCAAAGCCCTTGGCTCGCGACAGCTGCGCCGACACGTCGAGCGTGCCAGCGCACAGGTCTACGAAGGTTCCGGTGGGCGCGCGCTCCCAGTCGAGCGCCGCGATTGCTCGCCGGCGCCACGCCTTGTCGATATTGAAGCTGAGGAGATGGTTGAGGAGATCGTAACGCGGCGCGATCTGGGAAAAGATCCGCTGCACATACGCACGCTTTTCATCACCGCCGGCCGCCGCGGCCTGGGCTTCTGCCGATTCCAACTCGCTCACGGGCATCGTCGTAAGTTGCCGGCGCGTCGAGGGTGAATCAAGGCGAAGCGGCTGGTTTGCCGAACACTGGCCACGTACTTTGGTGGTGACCCGGCCGGGCGCATCACGATGCGTCGCGGTCCATCCAGCCGATGCCTCCGCTGCCAGCACTCGATCTTCTCAATCTTCCGGATGCCGATGTCGTCGCGCTGGCCCAGCAAGGGCGCGATTCGGCATTCCGCGAGCTGATCCGGCGGTACGAACGGCCGGTGTTCTCGCTGATCTTCCGCATGGTTCGCGACCGCGAACTGGCGGAAGATTTGGCGCAGGACACGTTCATCAAAGTCCTGAACCACATCGATCGATACCGGCCCGAGTTCAAGCTCTCGAGCTGGTTGTTCAAAATCGCCAACAACGTCGCGATCGATCACCTGCGCCGACGACAGTTGGACACGATCAGTATCGACGGATCGCCGCACGCTCAGAGCGCCGATGCCATCGAGGCGACGTCGTTCGACGTCGTCGATCAGCAGGAAACGGCGCTCGACGAGCTCGAAGCACGCGAGTTGGGAACCGCGATCGAGCGCGCCATCACCGGGCTTCGTCCCGAGTACCGATCGTGCATCATGCTGCGGCACGTCGAGGGGCGATCGTACGAAGAGATCGCCGCGACGCTCGATCTGCCGCTCGGTACGGTGAAGACCTACATCCATCGCGCCAGACACGAGCTTCGCGAGGCGCTGGAGCATTTACGCGGCGACACGTCATAGGTCACAGGTCACAGGTCACAGGTCACAGGTCACAGTCCCCCGAGACCCGTGACCAGTGACCTGAGACCTGAGACCTGAGACCTGAAACAGCGGCTGAAACCAACCATTCAACCCCTCCGTAAGCATTCCCGGAGACTCAATGAATCACAGGCACCTACTTCCAGACGAGATCGATCTCCTCCTCGATGACGAGGTGGGCTTCGGGGTTGCTCCCCTGAAGGCCCATATTCGCGATTGCGCGGACTGCCGAGCCAAGCTCGATGAGGCACAGTTCGTCGTGGATGCGCTGGAAGATCTCCCCCATTTCGCTCCTTCCCACGCCTTCTCGGACCGGGTGATGTCGCAGGTTCCGGTCTTTGTGCCGTGGCACGCCAGCGCTCGGGAAACCGTGCGCCAGTGGCTACCTCAGTCGCGGCCAGCCCGCGTTGCGGCAGCCGCGCTTGCCACGTCCATGGCCTCGCTGCTTACGCTCGCGATCCTTTGGATCGGGACGCAGGCAGACGTCGTGGCGCTGGCTTCTGGAGCAGCTGGGGACCGAGTACAGGGCCTGGTGCTCAGCGTCGGCCGCGGCGTGCTATCGACCGTCTTTGGTGATCAGATGTTTGCGATCATCCAACGAACGGGTACGATCGGCATCACGGTGGCGCTGATTGGCTTGGCGACCGCCGCCGCAGGCTCGGTCGCCGGACTCCGCGCCCTCGCCGCCGTTTCCAGTCGACGACGGGCGTAACAATGCGCGCGCTGCTCGCATTCGTCGCCCTGGCCCTCGGGAGTTTCCGAGCGCCAGCCCAGGCGCGGCCTGCACAGTCGGCTTCTCAGCCGACCCGTCAGGCCGCCAAGCCACAGGCCCAAGCTCCGGCCCCTGATACCACCAAGGCGGCCATCGAGCACGAGGTCACACGCCAGCGCGCTGCTGGCGAGACCTACCTGCCCGACGCCGACGTGTTCACAATGGGCGACCGCTCGATTGCCGTGAACACAGTGGTCGACGGCCCAATCGCCGTCGCTCGCGGAAATCTCGACATTTACGGCACGGTCAACGGAAGCGTCTTCGCGCTCGATGGCGACGTACGCGTTCATAAGGGCGCGCGCGTTACCGGCGACGCTTGGGCTGTCTCCGGCAGCGTGATTGTCCAGGGCGGAACGATCGACGGCCAGAAGCGATCAGTGGCCATCACGCCCCCAGCAATTCCAAATCTCTCGCAGCTCCATCCGCGACAACCGCTTTCGACGCTGCAGTCCGCAAAGCTCGTCTGCGCGTGGTTCGCGCTCTTGGTCATCATCGGCATTGGCGTCATGGTCTTCGCCGAGCCAAATCTCGACGGAGTAGTCACCGCACTCGAGAGAGGTTTTGCGCGTTCGTTCTGGCTCGGACTCGCCGGACAGGTCGCGCTCCTCCCCGCCCTGCTCGTTCTCGTCCTCGGCTTGGCGATCACCGTACTTGGTGTTCTGCTCATTCCATTTGCGATCGTGGCGTTCGTGATTGCCGCGGCCGGATTGATGACGCTGGGCTTCCTGGCAGTGGCTCGTCTCACGGGTGGTGCATTGGCGTCCGATCGCGGCACGACCTCGCCGCGCGGCGTGCACCTACGCGCGCTCGTCATCGGATTGGTCGCCTACCTTGGCATCTGGATGATCGCAGCGCTGTTCGCGTGGAATCCAGTTGTAGGCGCGGTCGCTCGCGCGGTCGCCATCGCCGTCACGTGGGTTGCGGCGACGCTCGGCCTGGGCGCCGCACTCGCATCGCGAGCCGGAACGCAGCGCGCGCTGCTCTCAGGTTCGAAGTCCTCCGCCACGGACGAATACTCCTGGCAGACGCCCACTCCAGTGACGGGTGTGGCCGCGGCAACACGAAAGGTCAAGGTCAGCGCCGCCAACTAGGTCGGTGAACGAAAAGCCGGATCCGCCGAAAATCGGCCGGATCCGGCTTTTTCGTTTCATCCGGCTGGGTCGTTTAGTAATCGTGGATTCGCCCGCGACACCTACGCGCGCAGGGTGACGCGAGCACCGCGCTGCAGCGACAGCGTTGCTGCCGCGTTCCCGTTCCGCACAGCGATCTCCACGAAGCCGGTTGATCCGATCACTGCGACGGCGGCGCCCACTGCGACTTCGGAATATGTGCGCTGAATCGGAAGTTGGCGCGACGCGATCTCCACGGTGCCGCCACGCGGCGCAATGAGATTCGTGATCGCATTTCCGAATCGATCAACTGCGATCACTTCGCCATCAACACCGCCATCCGCGCGACGCGTCGCCTCAGGAGTGCGACGAATGATCGGTTGTCGGCCTTCGACGCCCAGCCCTTCGAGCGCTTCGCCGCGTGCAAGCGCCGCTGCGGCCAGAGCGAAGACATCGCGGCCATGAAATGTTGGCGCAGCGGTCGGCGACAGCGGCAGACTCACGACGCGCGCGCCCGCGACGAGCAACGCTGGCGACAGGACGCCGTTATCTGGGCCGACGAGGAACCGTCCATCGCTGGCCACCGCCAGACCGTCGCGCAACGAGCCGACGCCGGGATCGACCACAACGAGATGGACGGTGCCGTGAGGAAAGCGACGCCAAACGTGGGCGAGGGCGAGTCGTGCGGCGTCGACATCCTGTGGCGAAATGTCGTGCGTGATGTCGATGATGTCGGCGTCCGGCGCGAGCGACAGCAGCACGCCCTTCATCTGGCCGACGTACCCATCGGCGGTGCCGAAATCGGTGAGGAGAGTGATGAGCTTTCGCATACTACACTGATCTGCGCTTCCAACGCCCCCAGCGCCAGAGCAGCGCCATCGCAATCCCGCGCGCACCGGCCGTGATCGAGATGACCCACCAGATGCCCGTGCTTCCCCAATGATTCGCCGCCCAGCCGGCAAGCGGAATGCGCGAGGCGGTGAGAGCCGTCGACGTGATCATGGGCGGGACCGTTTCGCCTGCCCCGCCCAGCGCGCCCTCGAGCACGATCTCCGAACACACCGCGAGCTGCGAGATCGCGGCGATGCGCAGGTACTTCGCCGATTCGGCGATTACCGCTTGATCGCTCGTAAATAGTCCGGCAAACTCACGCGCGAAGGTCAGCTCGAGCACACAAGCAACGACGCCAAGCATCGTACAGAATCCTGTAGCGATCCAGCCGGCGTTCGCCGCACGGTCCGTGCGCCCGGCGCCAAGATTCTGCCCGACGATTGCCGCCGTAGCCGCACCAAATCCGACACCAATCATGAACAGCCAACTCTCGACGCGATGGCCAATGCCAAGCGCCGCGAGCGCCGGCGTTCCGAAGCGCGTCGTGGTGCGCGTGAGGAAAACGTAAATCAGACTGAACGTGATGCCCGTGACTGCCGTCGGCAGGCCAACGCGACACACACTCTGCAGCGCCTCGAAGCGTACGCGGCCAAAACGCAGCAATCCACGTCGCCACGCAATGACAGCGCCCATGACGAACGCGGCGCCACGCGTCACGATCGTCGCAATCGCAGCGCCAGCGATGCCGAGTTGCGGAAATGGTCCGACTCCCAGAATGAGTGCCGGATCCAATACCAGCGTGATCGCGACGGAGGCGAGTAGCAGCACGAATGGCGTACGCGTGTCGCCCGCCGCGCGAAATGCGGCGTCGATCGCGAAGAAGCCATACACAAGCGGCGTCCCGAGCAGGAACGTCCCCAGGTACGTCGTCCCGAGCGAGCTCACTTCGGGCGACGTGCCCATGATCACGAAGAGCAAGGGCAGATATCGGAGTCCGAGCGCGCCAACTACGACGCCGAGCAGCACGCCAAACACGAGCGTGTCGCCGGCGATACGCGCCGCTTCGCTGCCTCGGCGTTCGCCATGGCGGCGCGCCGCCACCGCTGTGAGGCCAACGCCAATCATCTCGGCGAGCGAGATGATCATCCAGATCCAGAAGAGCGAGGTCGATACGGCCGCGAGCGCGACGGCGCCTATCTTCGTACCGACCCAGAACGCATCGACCGATGAGAACAGCGTCATCAGGAGCGACGACGCCACCGCCGGCAATGCGATGCGCAGCACCGTGCGGCGCAGCGAATCGGAAACGAGGTGTGTTGCCTGCCAATCACCTGTGACGGCGACGGGCGCTATTCCTTCGTGCGTCTCGACCGGAAGCGAGGGTGCTCTCGTCGGATCGAGCACGTTTGGATCAGCGGCGCGCCGCTGCCTCCATCGCCTCGGCGACACGACCGGAAATCGCCGCGAGCGCCCGACCCGCCGATGACTGCGGATCTCCGACCACGATCGGCGCGCCCTGATCGCCGCCAGACATCACCGGTGGATAGAGCGGAATCTGCCCGAGCAGTGGAAGTCCGACTTCGTCGGCGAGGCGCTGACCGCCACCGCTACCGAAGATCGGCGACGGCTTGCCACAATGCGGGCACTCGAACCAACTCATGTTCTCGATGATGCCGAGCACCGGAACGCTCACGCGCTCGAACATCTTCACGCCGCGGAGCGCATCGCCGACCGATACTTCCTGCGGCGTAGTCACGATGATTGCCCCACTCACCTGCGTCGCTTGTACGAGCGAGAGCTGCGCGTCGCCCGTTCCTGGCGGCATGTCGACGATGAAATAGTCGAGCTGCCCCCAGGCGACGTCGCGCAGAAACTGCGTGATGATCTTCATCACGATCGGACCGCGCCAAATAGCTGGCTGGTCGCGATCGATGAGAAAGCCAAGGCTAATGAGTTTGACGCCGTGTGCCTCGAGCGGAACGATTCGCTCGTTGATCACCATCGGCGGTTCGTTCACGCCCATCATGCGCGGAAGGTTTGGCCCGTAAACGTCGGCGTCCATGAGGCCGACACGCGCGCCGCTCGCGGCCAGCGCGACGGCGAGATTCACTGCGACCGTGGACTTGCCGACACCGCCCTTGCCGCTGGACACAGCGATGATGCGTCCGAGATTCGGATACGACACCGGCGTTGGCGCAGCAACGCGCGACTGCGCCGGCGCGTCGGTCATCACCGGGAGCGCACGTCCTGCGGGTTTCTTCGGCGGCTCGGCGGACGCAGCATGCGTCGCGTCGCCAATCTCGACCTGGACGCTCGTCACGCCTTCAACACTCTCTAATGACTGCCGAATCGTGCGCGCGAGCGTGGGATCGTCGTCGGGCGCCAGGAGCAGCGTGAGGCGCACCTTGCCCGCCGGTGTCGTGGCGACGTCGCGCAAGACGTTGCTGGCAATGACGTCGCGCCCGGTACGAGGATGACGGATACGCGACAGCGCTTGATCGATACGCTGCTGGAGATTGAGAGCCATAAGAGTTCCTATACCGTGCTCAGGTCGCGACGGGCGACCCTGTCTCGAGAAATTGACGCGCGGCGGCAATGACACGCTCGCGCACGTCGGTCAGTGAACCGACGACCAATGCACCGGACGCCTTCGCGTGACCGCCGCCGCCGAACTGGCGAGCAAAAGCGTTGACGTCCACGAGTCCCGTGCTGCGAAATGAAACTTTCACCTTTCCGTAGCCGAGGTCGCGGAAGAACAGCGCCATCCGCGTACCGGCAATCGATCGGGCATGCTCGACGATTCCGTCCAGATCTTCCTGGCGAACGTCGTACTTCTCGAGCGCGCCAGCATTCATCGACAGCCAGGCGAGCCCATGTTCCTCGTCGATGCCGAGTGTGCTCAGAACTTCGGCGAGAAGTCGCAGGCGTCCAGCCGGGGCCGACGCGTAGATGCGGACGTACATCTCTTCCGGATCAACGCCGTTCGCCAGCAGGTCAGCAGCAACAGCGTGCACGCGCGGAGTGGTATTGCTGAACCGAAATCCACCGGTGTCGGTGAGCATCGCCGCGTAGAGCGCCTGAGCGATCTGCGGCGTGATGTCGAAGTCGAGCGCGCAGGCAAGATCGTAGACGAGCTCTCCTGTCGCACACGCGGTCGTGTCTGTGAGACTGATCGTTCCTGCAGGATCACTCGACGCAATGTGGTGATCGATGACCAGTTTCGGAACGTCCAGAGCGCGCACCGTTTCAGCGAGGTTGCCGAGGCGTTTCACATCGCTGATGTCGAGAACGATGAGCAGATCGATATCGCGCAGCGCAGCTGGACCCTTGGCGGTCTCATCGACGACGTCGTCGCCGAGCAGAAACCGGAAGAGCTCTGGCCAGGGCGTTGGGTTGACGATGCGAACCTTGAGTCCGCGTTGCGCCAACATGCGTGCGAGCGCGACCTCCGATCCGCAGCCGTCGCCGTCAGCGTTCATGTGCGTAGACAGCGCCACGCGCCTACCCGGAACGAATTCTCGTTCGAGCTGGGCGATCGCGGCGCGGCGCGACTCTGGAATCGTGAGAAAATCTCGAACGCTGCGCGACATCAGGCCATAGAAAAAAGGAACGGCGTCCGAGCAGCTCGGACGCCGTTTCAAACTTAACCCTACCCGGGATCAGTCGCCCGCAGCCAGGCTGGGGTCGTTGCCGACGCGCGAGTGCGACTTGCCGTAGGCGAAGTAGATCACGAGACCGAGCACCATCCACACGATCAATCGAATCCACGTGTCGGACGGAAGGCTCGTCATCATGTACCCGCAGATCAAGATGCCAAGGGCCGGCACGATCGGAACGAGCGGCGTACGGAAAGGACGTGGAATGTTCGGGCGGGCGTAGCGAAGCACCATCACGCCGACGCATACGATCACGAACGCGAGCAGCGTACCGATAGAAACCAGTTCGCCGAGCAGTGCAATCGGGAAGAAGCCCGCGACGACCGCGGCCACGATACCCGTGAGGATGGTCGTGACATATGGCGTCTGGAACTTCGGGTGGATCTTGCCGAACACCGGCGGGAGCAGACCGTCGCGGCTCATCGAGAAGAAGATGCGCGGCTGACCCATCAGCATCACGAGCACAACAGAGGCAAGACCGAGGATCGCGCCGATGTTGATGAAGTACGTGAGCCACTTGAGCGCCGGACCAGCTGCTTCGATCGCGACGAACACCGGATGCGGAACGTTGAGGTCCGTGTAGTGCGCCAGACCGGTCATGACGAGCGCCATGAGGATGTAGAGCACCGTACAGATTCCGAGCGACGCAAGAATGCCGATCGGCATGTCCTTCTGAGGATTCTTTGCTTCCTGTGCGGCAGTAGATACCGCGTCGAATCCGATGTAGGCGAAGAACACGACTGCCGCGCCTCGCACGATACCGCTCCATCCGAAGTGGCCGAACTCGCCAGTGGTGTTGGGCGGAATGAACGGATGCCAGTTCGCCGTCTTCACGTACATGAAGCCGAAGCCGATCACCAGAAGAACGATGGCGACCTTCACGAACACGATCACGTTGTTGAAGTTCGCAGATTCCCGAATGCCGATGACGAGCAGCGTGGTCATCAGGAAGACAAGAAGCATTGCCGGCAAATTGATCATGCCCGGCGAGAGCGTCATTCCCGCAGCGCACACACCGTTCGTGGCGGCGATCGCTTCGCCAGCCTGGTTGATGCAGAGCAGGTTGCGAACGAGGTTGTGCGTTCCCTCGACGTTGAGCGGCGCCTGGGTCCACGCGGCCGGCAGGTTCATGCCGAGCTCTTTCAGGAAGGCGACGAAGTACCCCGACCAACCAACGGCTACCGTCGCGGCACCGAAGAGATACTCGAGGATCAAGTCCCAGCCGATGATCCAGCCGACGAGCTCGCCAAGCGTTGCGTAGCCATACGTGTACGCGCTGCCGGCGATCGGAATCATCGCCGCGAACTCAGCGTAACACAGACCGGCGAAGAGGCAGCCGGTTCCAGCAAGTACGAATGAGAGAACGATCGCGGGGCCAGCGTACTGCGCGGCCGCCGTTCCCGTCAGCACGAAGATGCCGGCGCCGATGATCGCGCCGATGCCAAGCATCGTGAGATTCAGCGCTCCGAGGGCCCGCTTGAGCGTGACCTCCTGTCCCTCGGCAGCTGCTTCAGCCTGCAGGAGGGTGATACTCTTTTTGGACCACAAACCCATTGCCGGAGTCTCCAGAGCGAACGTGTGACACGACGATTCCGCCTCACCAGACTGGGCAGAATCGCGCGAACCCTCAGAACTGTATACAGTTAGCGCGCGGAAGTTGGTCCCGGGCGGCGGGCTTGTCAAGCAATCGGACCGCTTAGAACTGTCAGAGACTCGTCCGGGATAGGTGCTAGGCACTGGGCGCTAAGCGCTAGAGAATCGGATGGCGGCGCTTCGCGTCGCTTAAAATGGAAACGCCGCGAGCGAAGCTCGCGGCGTCCTCCGAATCTCTAGCGCCCAGTGCCTAGCGCCTCGTGCTCAGTGCCCAGTGCGCCTAGACCGAGTAGTTCGGCGCTTCCCTGGTGATGGTGACATCGTGCGGATGTGACTCGCGGAGACCCGCGGTCGTGATTCGAACGAACTGCGTCTCCGTCCGGAGTTCATCGACGTTGGCGCAGCCAACGTAGCCCATGCCGCTGCGCAAGCCGCCGACCATCTGGAAGAGCACGTCAGACACGGGGCCGCGATACGGCACTCGGCCCTCGATGCCTTCCGGAACGAGCTTCTTTGGCGACAGCTCGCCTTCCTGGAAGTACCGGTCGGCACTGCCGTCCTGCATGGCCGACAGGCTGCCCATTCCGCGAACCATCTTGAAGCGGCGACCCTCGAGTAGGAAGGTCTCGCCCGGGCTCTCCTCCGTGCCGGCGAGCATCGAGCCCATCATCACACTCGAGGCGCCCGCAGCGAGTGCCTTCACGGCGTCGCCCGAGTACTTGATGCCTCCGTCGGCGATGACCGGAACGTCACCGGCGCCCTCGACCGCATCGAACACCGCGGTGAGCTGCGGAACGCCGACGCCAGTCACGACGCGCGTGGTGCAGATAGAGCCGGGGCCGACGCCGACCTTCACGGCGTCGACGCCGCGCTCAACGAGTGCGGCCGCAGCCTCGCGCGTAGCAATGTTGCCAGCGATTAGCTGGATGTCGGGATACGCCTCGCGCACCTTGGCGGTGGCGTCGAGCACTGCGCCGGCGTGGCCGTGCGCCGTGTCGATGATGATCGCATCCACGCCGGCATCGATCAACGCGCGAGCGCGATTGATATAGTCGCCGCCGGCTCCGATCGCGGCGGCAACGCGCAGGCGACCAAACCGATCCTTGTTCGCGTCGGGATACTGACGACGCTTGTGAATGTCTTTGATCGTGATCAGGCCGCGCAATACGCCTTCGCCGTCGACGACCGGCAGCTTCTCGATGCGATGCTCGGCGAGAATCCGTTCGGCCTCGTCGAGCGTCGTGCCTTCGCGCGCCGTGATCAAGCCGTCAGCAGTCATCGCCTCGCGCAGCGGGCGATCGAGATTGCGTTCGAACTGCAGGTCGCGGTTGGTAATGATGCCAACGAGACGCTCTTCCTCGTCGACGATCGGAACGCCGGAGATTCGGAAGCGATGCATGAGCGCAGTCGCTTCACGAACCGTATCGGACGGACGAAGCGTGATCGGCTTGAGGATCATGCCGCTTTCCGATCGCTTCACACGATCGACCTCGGCCGCCTGACGGTCGATCGACATGTTCTTGTGGAGCACACCAATGCCGCCAGCGCGCGCCATCGCGATGGCCATGTCGGATTCCGTTACAGTGTCCATCGCGGCGGACACGAGCGGAATGCGGAGCTCGATGCCGCGCGAGAAACGCGAGACGACCGAGACGTCCTTTGGATGAGTGAGCGAATGTCTTGGAACGAGAAGAACGTCGTCGAACGTCAGCGCGAGATCCTGCCGTACGCGCGATTCCGCCCCGTTCGACGGTTCCTGAAGACGCGAAGGCCCGCTCCCCGATTGATCCGAGGTTGCGGGCCGAGCTGGTAGTCGAGTTCTGGTCGCCATAGCGAAATGTAGGTGCCCTCCTCGCGCGACGCCACTCCCGCCGGACCGCTGAGCGCTACGCCCTGCCGATCACGCGCAGTCGACGCCGCAGACGCTTCGGCAGAAAGAACGCAGCAGCCGCCAGCGCCCCGCGCAGGTTGAGATCCGCGAGGTCCGTGGGATTGCCCGTCCAGTGATCGAGCAGCACCACGCGACCCGCATTGGAGATCAACCGCTGGAGCGCGAGGACGAGCACGAACAGGTCGTCGACCTCACCGAAGAACGGGATGAAATCAGGAATCAGGTCGATCGGCATGACGATGTACGCAACCGCGCCCATAACGAGCAGCTTATCGACCTTCGACACGCGCTTGTCGGTGATCAGACCACCCAGCAGTCGCACGTACTGCGGCAGATGTCTGATGTAGTACATCACCGTGCGCTTCGCGCCCGTGCGCGGTGCACCGATCGCTGGACTTTCGTCCGTCGCTGTGCGACGGCTCGATGCTGCGCGCGCGCGTGTTGCCATCAGAGCTTCTCTCCTGATCCGCCTGGATCTTTCGTCTCGTGTGCCGGCGACGACGCGTTTTCGGGCGTGGATGGCGGCGGCCCTGGCGGCGGCGTTGTCGACGTGCGCGCCGTGTTCACCAGTTCGTTCGCCATACTCTTGCCCGTCTCTACCGCGTTGTTGAGAACGCTCGCCGCGCGGTTCATGAACCCGACCGTTTCGGCGATAGCGCTCGCAGAGACCTTGCCAGCGCGCAGCTTGTCTTCGATCGCCTCCGTAAACCGCGTGAACGTGTTCGCGGTTGGAGACTCGCGCTCGGCGTATCTGGACTCGAGAAACTCCGCGTAATCGAGCACCTGATATCCGCGATCATCCGACAGGGTCTCCAACTTTCTGAGAATGCGGTCGCGCAGATGCTCGTTCATTCGTGCTCTCCTGAGGTCAGCCTTTCCAGCGCGATCGAGTGCCGCGCGTGTCGATGTGGACGTACGGCGTATGGTACAGACCGCTGGTGTAGAGCCCAAGCCCACCCACGAGATCCGGGTGTTCGCTTTCCACCTGGTCGACTGCCCGGGCAACGAGAGCTTCGTCGGCCGCGGTCACTCGCCCATCGCCGTTTGCGTCGATGGCGACGTCGGCGGCGTCACCGTATTGATGCCGACTGTCGCTTGCTGCACGCCAGACGCCCGCGTTATGCGCCGGCGTCCGGAAACCGCTGTGCACGTCAAATGCCAATCGCTGCGACGCATCGCCTTCGTGCGAGAGTCGTGCGCGCGCGCCGATCTGCGCGAACACGAGTTCCAGTTTGTCGAGCAATCGCGGGTTGAGCGCGACGTACTTAGGCCATACGTCGGTTTGCGAATCGTGTGTCAGGAAGTCGCCCAACCGCAGGTGCGTCGTGATGCGAAGATCGAGATCGGCCTCGCCGACTTCGAGGAAGCCGTCTGGATGATCGTGATGGGCCAGGCGATCGGCGACGTACGTGCCGATACGATAGCCATTGAGCATGCCGCCGACGCGCTGTTTAAAGGGAACCATCACCGCGAGCGTAGGCTCCGGGATGATCTGGCGATCGGTGCCGCGCACGATCGCGAGGCGATAGAAACCGGGCTTGGTCGGAGCGACGAACGCGGCGCCCGTCACGGGGCGAACGGATTCCACCGCCGACGAATCGCGCGACGCAACCCACTCATAGCTCAACGCGGATGGATCTCCGCTCACCTCGAGCGGGAATTCGACCGCACCACCCGGAAGCGCGAAGCTCAGCTTTACTTCGCGACTCATGCCGAACGCGTTCATCGACGCCCCGGCCGCGAGGCGCGAGACATTGGCGAATGGTTCGATCGGAGCAGGAGTCGGATGATAGAACTGCACGACACCAAGCGCGGCGGTGACCATGATCAACATGGCGCCGACCTGCGTTGCTCCTCGAGTTGTCCGCTTCTGACGCGGCGGCGTAAAGCCCACCGGCGTCACCGGCCAAAACTTCACCGGACAAAACCCCAGCGCGCGCGATCGCCGCGGGCGTCGATGTGAGCGAACGGACCATGCACAGCCGTGGACTTGTACACGCCGGCTCCGCCAATCAGCGAAGGAAATGACTTTTCGACGCGCTCGACCGCGTCGACGATCACCTGCGCGTCGCGGTAGTCGATGCGGCCGTCGCCATTCAAGTCATCCATCCGCCCATCTCCATTGTTGTCCACGAACACATCGGACGCGTCGCCATACATGTGGCGACTGAGCTCATCACGACCGGTCGTGTCGCCGCCGGTCGCGTTGTACAGCGGTGTTCTAAATCCGCTCATTACAGTCATGTGCTGCACTGGCGTGCCGCTTCGTTCCAACTCAGCGATCACCAACTCGAGCTTGTCGACCAAGGCTTCGTGAAGCACGAGGTACTTGGGCCACACGTTCGCTTGGTCGTGCGTGAGAAAATCGCGCAGACGAAAGTGCTCGGACAAATAGAAATCCTGATTGTCCGGCGTGACCTCGATGAATCCGGCGGGATTGTCGTACGCCGCCGACCCAACGGTCCGACGCTCGCTTGGCCAGTAGCCGAGACGATACGCGCCTAGCCGATCACCCTGCTTGTCCGAGAACGAACGTAGCATCACGAACGAAAACGGGCGAGCACCTTCAGCCTGCTCCACACGATACACTCCTGACCGCCGCACCGCATCTGCTCCGAACAAATGCGTGAAAAGAGTTAGTGCTTGGTCGTGAGCGTCCGCCGCCACGAATCGGGCAAGGAGTCGTCCACTCTCGCCGCGGAACGACGCATTCACGACGCGTTCGATCTCGGTGCTCGGCGACGGCGGGCCGGTCCGCGCTCCGGCTCCGTCTGCGCCCGGCATGAGCAGCGCGAGCATGACCGCGGCTCCCGCGGCGAATCGCCGCGAAACGAGGGGAACCGGGACTGTCGGGGGACGGACGGGCCGAACGTTGCGCGGCCGTCGGCGAGCGCGGCGGGTCATATCTACGATTCGACGAACCGCAAACGCCTTTGGCAACGCGAGTTAGAGTCAATCACCATTCTCCCGGTTCGGACGAGAGCGCGACTGTATAGATTTCGCCCCGCTCGCGCTCGCCCGCCTCCCTTCAATTCACCTTGCTCGACTCCTCACACCTGCGATTGTGCCGAAGCGTCCGGTAGTTCTCGTTGTGCTCGACGGCTGGGGATATCGCCCGGAACGCGAGGGAAACGCGATCGCACTGGCGAACGTGCCCACGTGGGACGCGCTCGTCGCGCGCCATCCGGGTACCCTACTCGATGCGTCGGGCTTGGCCGTTGGGCTACCTGAAGGACAGATGGGCAACAGCGAGGTCGGTCACCTGAACCTCGGCGCCGGACGCGTCGTGATGCAGGACCTCGTGCGTATCAGCGAGTCCATTCGCGACCGGTCGTTCTTCGACAATCCGGTGTTCACGCGCGCCTGCGATGAGGCTAAGCGCAACAACGGTACGGTCCACCTCGTGGGGCTGGTCGGCAACGGCGGTGTACACGCCATCGACAAGCACCTGTTCGCGCTGATCGACCTCTGCGCCGAGCGTGGCGTGCCGCGGATCGCGATCCACGCTTTGCTCGACGGGCGCGACACGATGCCGCGCTCCGGGCTCGGGTACATGCGTCAGTTGATCGAATACGCCGGGAACCGCGCGGTGATCGGGAGTCTGGGCGGACGGTACTTCGGCATGGACCGCGACAAGCGCTGGGACCGCACCGAGAAGTGGTATCGCGCGTCCGTGACTGGTACCGGACCCGAAGGCGCGGATGCCCTCGAAGTCATCCGCTCGGCGTACGACCGCAACGAGACCGACGAGTTCGTGACGCC
Source organism: Leucogemmata humicola (assembly GCF_055379415.1). Taxonomy (NCBI): domain Bacteria; kingdom Pseudomonadati; phylum Gemmatimonadota; class Gemmatimonadia; order Gemmatimonadales; family Gemmatimonadaceae; genus Leucogemmata; species Leucogemmata humicola. The sequence continues at coordinate 1,914,940 of NZ_AP040875.1, read as the reverse complement.
AACGGTCATCGTCCGCGACGGCAAGCCGGTCGCGCCCATGCGCAACGGGGACACGGTGATCTGCTTCAACTATCGAGCGGATCGTATGCGCCAGATCATCCGATGTCTGACGCAGCCGGATTTCGAGGGCTTCGACATCAGCGGCCGGCCGGCGCTCAACGTGGTCACGATGACGGCGTACGACCGCACGGTCGATCTCCCGGCCGCCTTCCCGCCCCAGTCGATGGTGAACATCGTCGGCGAAGTGGTGTCCAAGGCTGGCATGACCATGCTCCGCACCGCCGAAACGGAGAAATACGCGCACGTGACGTACTTCTTCAACGGCGGTATCGAGACGCCCTTCCCGTGCGAAGATCGACACCTGGTGCCGAGCCAGAAGGTCGCCACCTACGATCTGATGCCCGAGATGAGCGCACCGGGAGTGACCGACGTACTCTGCAGCGCAATCGAAAAGGCCGAGCACGATTTCATTCTGTGCAACTACGCGAACGGCGACATGGTCGGACACACTGGATCGATGCCTGCTACGATCAAGGCGGTCGAAACGGTCGATGCCTGTCTGACTCGGATTCTTCAGTCAGCCGATCGTGCCGGCGCGCGTCTCATGGTCACGGCCGACCACGGGAATTGCGAGATGATGATCGATCCGGAAACTGGAGGACCGCACACCGCGCACACGACGAACCCTGTACCGTTCATCGTGGTCGATCCGCGCGGCGACTTTACGCTGCGATCTGGCGGTGCGCTGTGCGACGTGGGGCCAACATTGTTGACGATGCTCGGACTCGAGCTACCCCGGGAAATGACGGGGAAAGACCTGCGGATTTCAGGAGAACGCGCGTGAAGAATTGGTTCGCGGGATTGGTTTCTGGAACGCTTATGATCGTGAGCACGACGGCGGCGGCACAGATCGGTTACACGCCGACGCGGAGTCCCTATCTCGACCTCGAGCATGCGCAGGAGCTGACGCTCATCGTCGGCCAGTACCATGGCCATCGCGATCCTGCCGACGTCGCACCGACTGGCGGATTCCTGATCGGTGCGCACTACGAGTGGCGCGCAGGCGGCCCGGCGCACCTGATCGGCGAGATCACGCGGACATCGTCCAATTCACGAATTGTGAATCCGCTCGTCGTTGGAGCTGGGCGCGAGCTCGGCAACCTGAACCGTCCGCTCTACGCCGCAAACGTCGGACTCGGCTTGAGTCTCACCGGCGCGAAGAGCTGGCACCACATCGTACCGGAACTAGCGTCAGGACTCGGCTTCGTCTCCGACCTTCGCTCGCAGGCCGACACTGGCGGGTTCAAGTTCGGCACCCGCTTTGCAATCAATTGGGGCGGCGGAATCCGCTGGGTGCCCGGCGGTAAATGGGCAGTGCGCGGCGACATCACCAACAAGCTCTATACGCTCTCGTATCCGGAAACTTTCTACGCGGTTCCGACGGGTGGAGCGGCCGTAGTGGCGTCGACGCAAGCACGATCTTTCTGGACGAACAATCCCGCATTCACCCTCGGCGTGTCACGGTTGTTCTAGCGGCGGTCCTCGCCACCCGCGCCAGGGTCACAGCAGAAGCGAGTGAACCATGGCGCGCGATTTCGAAGATCTGAACAACATCGATGACCTGAGCGACGCCGAGTTGCGTGGCCTCGTGCGCGAACAGCTCGCGGCGCACAATGCGCTCGACATCGACGACTTCACCATCGAAGCACACGACGGCAAAGTGATTCTCGCCGGTCGGGTCGGCACCGACGGCGAGCGAATGGTGGCCGAGCACATCGTCACCGACGTGTTGGGCATCAGCAACTTCCGAAACGACGTCTTCGTCGACCCAACGCGCCGCGCGATCAGCCCCGAGGCCGCCGACGAGAGCATCGTCGACGACGCCCAGCGCGAAGGACTGCTGCTCGGCGATCGGCCAGTGCCGATCAGCCCTGAGGTCGAGGACAGCGAACCGTCGCTCGACTCAGAGCTGTACGGTACGACCGACGTGCACATCGCGATCTCCGATGGCACCGCCTGGATTCCGCCCGAATCGCCGACGCAGGAAGGTATGCTCGGCCGCGACGAGACTGGCGAAGACCACTAGACGGGCGGTCAGAACCGAGATGCGGGAAGCGTACGAAGCGAGGATGTTATAAGTTCTCCCACGCTTCCGTCCTTCCCGCTTCTTGCTTCCCTTCCCGGCAGATGGCCACGTTCCTCACCCGCCGCGTCGCTTTCGCGGCGGCGCACCGGTATAGCCGACCCGACTGGCCTGATGAGCGCAACGCACGCGTTTTCGGCGCGTGTGCCAGGCCCAGCTTTCACGGGCACAGCTATCTCTGCGATGTCACGGTCACCGGTGATCTGGATCGCGAGACAGGGATGATCGTCGATCTCGGATTGTTGGATCGCATTCTGGCGGTCGAGGTGCGCGACCGGTTCGACCATCGCAACATCAATCTCGATGTACCAGAGTTCGCTGACGGAAAGCTCATTCCCACCGGTGAAGAGCTCGCCCGATTCATCTGTGATCGCGTGCAGCAGGCACTCGGCGACTCAGCGCGAGTGACGAGCGTGACCGTAGCGGAGGACGCAACCCTGAGCGCGACATACCGCCCGGACTGAACAAACCGCCGCAGTCGCGTGACCATAGTACGCGTTGATCTTCCAAAGGGTGATGGTATCCACACGTCGCCCTACAGTCGCAAGCCGCACGCTGGCCGAGCAGCTACGTCCGGTGGTGGATGCGCATCGAACTATTCAGAGTCACGGATACGGAAGCACCGACGTCGAACGCGCGCAGACGCGCATTCGGTCGGGACGAACAGGGTTTGACGCCTGGGAACTTCTCGAGGAAGCCGGCGATCTGTCGACAGCATTCATGCAGATGACCGCGGCGTTCGAACTTTCCGGAATTGCGTCGACGTCGAGCGTTCGGTCGCTCGAAGCGTTGCGCGTCGATCCAACGGCAAACGCGCTTAGTTGGGCCAACGCCGAGTCGGCGCCGGTCGATCCGTCGCTTCGCCTGGCGCGCCGCATCGCGGGCCTCGTTGGCAATGCGATTCTTTCGCGCCTCTCGCGCGATGTGATGGCAGGCGTGTCGCGTTTCGCGTGGACGCGTTCAATCTGCCCGTGCTGTGGCGCGTCGCCCGACCTGGCGCTGCAAACTGAAGCGCGGCGCTACCTCGTCTGCTGGCGCTGCGATACCGCGTGGCGCACCAACGAGAAAGGCTGCCTTGGCTGCGGTGAAACCGCGCCTCCAACTGTTGTTCGGATTCCGTCGCCGTATCTGGGTTACGAACTCGCGATCTGCAATGCGTGCGGGCGATATCTGAAGGAGCGACGTGGGGGGCTCACGCACGAGCCGTTCATCGAACGCACGTTGACCGCGGGGCTGGACGACGCAGCACAACAGCGAGGGCTTCGAAACTGATCGGCGCGATCGTGGCGGGGGGCCAGAGTAGTCGCTTCGGCGGTGCGCCGAAGGGGCTGTATTCGGTCGGCGGCAAACGAATTCTCGATCGCGTTGCCGACGCGGTGCGCTCGGCGAGCTCTGATTTGATGCTGATCACGAGCATCACGGGTGCGTCCGCGTGGTTACCAGGCGTTCGTATCGTGCCAGACGGTTGGAAACAGCGAGGGAGTCTGGTCGGAATCCACGCCGCGCTCAAAGCGGCAAATGAACCGATCCTTCTCGTCGCCTGGGACATGCCGTTCGTGACGGGAGAGCTTCTCCGCTTGCTGCGCGATCGGGCTCCACGATCCAGCTTCGCGGCGGTGCCAACGAGCGTTTCCGGACTGGAGCCGTTTTGCGCCGTGTATACGCCAAAGTGTTTGCCGTGGATCGAAGCGGCGCTCGCTGCCGACGATCTCCGAATGACGCACCTTCTCGCTCGACTGCCTGAGTTCGAGCGGATCGGCATCACGGACGTCGGCGCCCTCGGTGATCCAGATCGGCTGTTCTTCAATGTGAACAACGCCGAGGATCTGCAGGAAGCGGAACGGCTCGCGGCGATTCGCTGAGAAAGTCGCCCGCGACTCGCCAGAGTCGCGTCGCGCGAAGTATCCTTCTCCGCCGACGATTCCGCCCCTCGCACGGAGCCTGGATGCGCCCGACCCATTCCGCGTTGCTGTCTCTTCTCTGCGTCGCCGCCTGTCACTCCGCGACGGTGGCTCGCCCTGCGCCGAGTGCCGGGTCCAGCGGCTCGGTCGTGGAGCTTCGCACCGCCATCGATTCGATGGCCGATGCGCCGGAATTTTCGAATGCGCATTGGGGAATCCTCATCGTCGATCCCGAGCGTGGCGACACGCTCTACTCACGGAACGCCGGTAAGCTGTTCATGCCGGCGTCCAACATGAAAATTCTCACGAGCGCCACGGCGCTCGCGCAGCTCGGACCGGACTATCGGTTCAAGACGACCTTTGCGGCACGCGGATCGGCGAGCGGCGGAACGCTGAACGGCGACCTCGTTGTCGTTGGTCGCGGCGATCCGTCGGTGAGCGATCACATGCTGCGCGACGCGATGCTCCCCCTACGAGCCATTGCCGATTCGCTGGCGCAACGAGGCATCAAACGCATCTCCGGCCGCGTCGTCGCGGGCGGCGACGCCTTTCCGGGGGAAGTCCTCGGTTACGGCTGGTCGTACGACGATTTCGAGGATTCATATTCCGCCCCGACCGACGAGCTGCTGTTCAACGAGGGCTTCAGCGAACTGCACATACGGGCCGGTGAGCGTCCGGGCGATCCTGTGCGGGTAGAAACGCGACCGGCGAAGAGCTTTCCGCGCGTCCACGTAACGGCACGCACGATTGCCATGCCCACCGATTCGGCGACGCGGCGACGCGCGACCACGATTCGTGCGCGGAAGGACAGCACGAGTTGGGAGATCTATGTCGAGGGCGACATCGTCGCGCGCGACTCCGCGATGATCGAAGTGACGGATCACGATCCGGCGACTTCGTACCTCGCAGCGGTCCGTGAAGCGCTTCACGACAGAGGAATCGCGATCGAGAACGGAACGTCCGATACGACCGCGCACCTCGAAACTCTCGCAACGCTTTCGTCTCCGCCCCTGAGTGAAATCCTCAAGGCGTTGATGAAACCGTCGCAAAATCAGATCGCCGAGATGCTGTTTCACACCGTCGCGTTGGAGTCGACGGGAATCGGCAGCAGCGATAGCGCGCAAGCGGTGGTCGAGCGCCAAATCGCCAAGTGGGGCGTGGCGGTTCCGACAGAAGCCGTCGTGCGCGACGGGAGTGGCCTCGCACGGTACGATTACATCTCGCCACGCACCGTCGTTCGCATTCTCGACGCAATGCGCCGCGCGCCGACCTTCAAAGTCTACTATGACGCGATGCCGATCGGCGGCGTGGACGGAACGATCCGCAATCGCATGAAGGGCACGCCCGCGGCGAACAACGTTCACGCTAAAACCGGATCCGTTGCACTCGCGCGATCGCTTTCGGGGTACGTCACCACAGCCAACGGCCGCATGTTGATCTTCAGCTTTCTGGCGAACAACTGGACCGTACCCGTTCGCTCGGTTGAACGCGTGCAGGACGCGATCGCCGCGCGGCTCGCGTCGATGCAGCTCCGCTAGATGGCTCTCTCCGTCCACGAAGCAAGCGAACGGATTCTCGCCGGCGTGCAAGCCGTTGGCGTCGAGCGCATCTCACTCAACGATGCGCTCGGCCGAGTGCTCGCCGAGGACGTGCGGTCGGGAATCGAGCATCCGCCGTGGGACAACTCATCGATGGATGGCTACGCCGTGCGCGGAGATGACGTAGCGTCGGCGACAGCCGATGCTCCGGTCGTACTTCCGGTGCTGGAAACTGTGCGCGCCGGTCAGCGTCCGACCATGGCGCTTGCAACGAACACGGCGATTCGGATCATGACGGGTGCGCCGATTCCGAGCGGCGCGGACTCTGTGATTCGCGTAGAGGACACAGATGCCGGTATTGAGCGCGTCATAGTTCGCGACGCGCGCGACGTCCGTCGTAACGTGCGTCCGCGCGGCGAAGACCTCATGCCGGGAGATCTCGTCGTGTCGCGTGGCGCGGTGCTCGGTCCCGCCCAGATCGGTGTTCTCGCGTCGGTAGGTGCCGCGACAGTCTCGGTGCATCGCAGGCCACGCGTCGCCATTCTCGCATCGGGCGATGAACTCGTCGACGTCGATCGCTTCGACGAAGTCATGCGCGGTGAGCGCATCGTGTCGTCGAACAGCTATACGCTGAAAGCGAGCGTCCTCGCTGCGGGCGCCGAGCCGGTGTATCTCGGGATCGTCGGCGATGACCCGGCCGCGTACGAGGAACGACTGCGCGCGGCACCGGCGTGCGATCTGCTGATCACGTCGGGCGGCGTGTCGGTGGGCGCATTCGACTTTACTAAAGACGTGCTCCAGAAAATGGGCGCAACGCTGCATCTCTGGCGCGTGATCATGCGCCCCGGGGCGCCCGTGGGATTCGGAACACTGCGCGACATGGCGTGGCTGGGACTTCCCGGCAATCCGGTGTCGGCGATGGTGACATTCGAGCTGTTCGGGCGGCCGCTCATTCGTCGCCTCCGCGGCGAATCGACTGTTTTTCCGCGGGCGATTCCGGTGCGAGTGCGTGAGGACGTCTCGATCGCCGCTCCGCTCACACACTTCATGCGCGCGACGCTCGAATGGGAGTCCGACGGCGTCTGGGCTCGGCTCACGGGGCCACAGGGTTCCGGGCTGCTCACCTCAATGGCGCGCGCAACTGCGCTGCTCATCGTGCCGCCTGATCGCCCAATGATTCGCGCAGGCGAGTCGGCGCGCGCGCTGCTCTTGGGCGATCAAGCGGCCGCGACATTCGACGTGTGACCGACTCGAGTCTCGCCGCCGTCGAGGCATCGTTACGCCGCCGTTTTCGCGTCGTGGAAACGAACGTCAAGGTGGACGGAACGAAGCTCTCGCTGCTGCACCCAGCGAGCGCAGAAGACCTGATCGACGAGCGGGCCTTCGAGGAAGATGAACGCCTGCCCTACTGGGCCGAGCTGTGGCCGTCCTCGCGAATCATGGCGCGAGAGGTCCTCGGGTTAGTGGGTGCTGGTCGGACCCTGCTCGAACTCGGGTGTGGTTCCGGGCTAGTGTCCACCTGCGCGTCTCTCGCCGGGTTTTCCGTGGTCGCGTCGGACTACTACGAGGACGCCGTACGTTTTGCCCGCGTGAACGCCAGGCACAATGGAGCGCCGCAGGTGCGCGGCCTGATGCTGGACTGGCGCTACCTCCCGCCGAGGCTTCCGCGCTTCGACGTCGTGATTGCGTCTGACGTGCTCTACGAGCGCCCGTATGGCGCGCTCGTGGCCAAGGTTCTCGGCCGCACTTTGAGCAACGACGGCGTCGCGCTCATCGCCGACCCTGGGCGCGTCGGACGCGAAGAATTCGTGAACGCACTCGAGCCACTCGGCCTTCGGGTGGCGTCCAAAACGCCGCACCGCTTTGCCGAAGAGAAGGTGCGGCAAACGATCACGATCTTCGAGGTCGTGAGGGCGCGTGCGACCGCCGCCGAGGAGCACCCGTAGTATTTGACTTTTACCGCCCGTCTGCGTCGTAGGTGATGGTGACAGGTGACGTGCATAACGCCACCGCGGCGCTCGCGAAAACGACGCCGACGCGCGCCTCACGGCCAATCGTTTCGACCACAAACAACTCGGTGCATCCGACTCGTGTCGCCTGCGCAGGGAGAGCACGTGAATCTGTTCAATAGCGCCCGCAAAGCCCCGCAGCGTGCCTGGTTTCGCGCAACAGTCGCCACCGCCGCGTTGTTCATGGGCGCCACCTGCTCTGACCAGCCTCCGGTCGCACCACGCACCGTGGCCCCTGGCCACGCCGCCTTCTCGCTCTCGCCGCGTTTTGCCAAGCTGCCGGCGGGCGTGCCGAACGTCGCGCTGTCGAAGGTCGCGGCAATCCTGACGTCGCCCGACGGTACGACCTACCCGACTGAAGCACCGTTCGTTGGCGATAGCGCGGTGCTCACGTTCGAGGTGCCGATCTCCGGCGCGTCTGCCGTGTTCGGTCTCAACCTCACCGCGTTCGACACGCGCGGCGAAGTCGCATATACCAGCACGCAGGACCTGACGCTGCGTCCGGGCGACAATCCCCCGCCGCCGACGTCGGATCTCGTCTATGCCGCGCCGGACGCGAAGGTCACGGCAATCAAGATCACGTCGGGCGCGCTGACTCTGAAGTCGGGAAACACGGCGAACCTGGCGGTGACCGGCACCAACGCGAGTGGTCAGGCAATCTCGCCGATCCGTGTTGGCTGGACGAGCAAAGACGTGTCCATCGCGACGGTCGATCAGAACGGCATCGTCACGGCAGGTGTGAATCAGGGCTCGACGACCATCACAGCGCTGTCGGCGTCCGGCGCCACCGACGCCGTAAGCGTGAAGGTGCAGGCGCCTGTCGGCCGAGTCATCGTGGGCGCGCCCAGCCTGACCTTGCCCCGCGGAAATACGCTCGCGCTATCCGCCGAATTGCGCGACGCGAACGACCACACGATCGAAGATCGCGCCGCAACGTGGAGTTCTTCCGACCCAAGCGTCGTCAGCGTAACGCCGAGCGGAGCGGTCACCGCCAACAAGATTGGCACTGCAACACTCGCGGCTTTCGCGGAGGGCAAAGGAGCAAGCGTCAGCGTCGCGGTCGTCACGCCGGTCGATCACCTCGAGCTCACGCCCAACGACACCGTACGATTCACTTCCCTGGGCCAGGCGATTCCTCTCCTGGTGAAGATCGTCCCAGTGGCCGGTGCGTCCGTCGACGGGCTCAAGCCGAAGTTTGCCAGCACGTCGTCCACGGTAGCGACGGTAGATACGAACGGCGTCGTCACGGCGCTCACTAATGGCGATACGAGAATCACGGCGACTGTCGACGGATTCGTTGTCACCGCGAGCGTCCGCGTACTGCAAGTCGCGACTGCGGCGACCGTATCGCCGCGTGCCGTCAGCGTTGCGGCAATCGGCGGAGGGGCGGTGTTCACCGCCGTGTTCCTCGACGCGAAGGGCCAGAAGATCGACGCGCCGAAAGTGACATGGACATCGTCGGATCCCAAGATCGCGACGGTCAGTGGAAGCGGTCCGACCGCGACAGTGACCGGGCTCCGCGCGGGTTCCGTGATCATCACGGCAACGAGTGACGGAAAGTCTGACGTGGCAACGTTCGCGATCGCTCCCACCGTCTCGATACTTGTCGTCAACTCGGACCTGCCGCAGGTCACTCCCGGTCAGACCACGACGCTTTCAGCCAAGCTGGCCGACATCAACGGCAATCCGATCAGCGACGCCGTCGCGACTTTCTCCACGACGACGCCGAGCGTCGCCGCTGTCGTGGGCAATCAGCTCATCGCGATCACACCGGGAACGGCGCACGTCGTCGCGGTGGCTGGGAATCTCACCGGGTCGGCGAACATCAGGGTGGTGGCCGGTGTCGGCGGCGATCTGATCGCCGTCAACGACATGAACGCCTTCGATGACGTCGTCGGCACGGTGAACGATCCGACGAACCAATACAGATTCTTTGGGAACCTCGTCAATTACACGGGTACTGGCCCCCGGACGTCCAAAACGAACGTGATGATCTTCCGCGGCCACTCCTCCTACTGTCAGTCAACCGGAGAGTGCGATCAGACACGCACGGCGAACATCGTGAACTATCTGACGACGGTCGCGGGGTACTCCGTCAGTGACATCTTCGATCCGGCCGCGAACTTCTCGTCCCCGGTGCCTGCGTCGGTCAAAGTGGTCCTCCTCATGAACCCGACCACCACGTTCGACCCGACCGAAGTCGCGAACTTCAAGCAATTCATCGCCGAGGGCGGGCGTTTGGTCTTCGTCGGGGAGCATGGGAACTACGCGGGTGGCGCCATCATCCCGGTCGAGAATGCACTGTTTACGTCGATGGGGGTTGCGACGAGAACCACCAGTTCCGTGGTGAATTGCACATCTCCCTACAGCATTCCGCAGTCGAGCATACGGCCACACCAGATCACGGTGGGGATGACGAACTTCACGTTCGCCTGCGGATCGGACCTCACGGTCGGTCCCAAGGACATTCCGCTCTTTCTCGATCCCAGTGGAACGTTGGTACTGGCAGCAGTTCTGAAGCCCGACCCATCGAGTTCCGGATCGCAGGTCAGGTCCAGCGTACCTCACACCGCGCCGCGCGCCGCGGGAAGTGTTACTGTGGATGGGCTGAATAGGCCACGCTGATACTCAGGGGGAGCACGTGATGTTTTTTCAGAGCGCCCGCCGATCGACGCGTCGGGCGCGGATCGAAGCGATCCTCGGCGCCGCAGCACTAGTAGTTGCGGCTACCTGCTCCGATCAACCACCTGTTGCTCCACGCACAGTGGCCCCCGGCCACGCCGCGTTCTCGCTCGCCCCACGTTTCGCGAAGCTGCCGCCGGGATTCCCCGCGATTGCTCTGTCGAAGCTCGTCGCCGATCTGATCGCTCCTGACGGCAAGCACTATCCGGCCGACGCGCCATTCGTTGGCGATAGCGCTGTTTTGACCTTCGAGGTGCCGATCACGGGATCGTCGGCCCTCTTCGCATTGAGCCTCACGGCGTTCGACACGCGCGGCGAGGTTGCGTACACGAGCAGCCAGCAGCTGACTCTCCATCCCGGCGACAACCCACCTCCACCGTCGCCCGAACTCGTCTACGACGCTCCTGACGCCAAGGTCACGGCGATCAAGATCTCGTCGGGCGCACTCACGCTGAAGTCGTCCGCAACCGCCGGGCTGTCGGTTTCCGGCACGGACGCCAGCGGAAAGACGATTTCGCCGATTCGTGTCGGCTGGTCGTCAAAGGATGCGACGATCGCCACCGTCGACCAGAATGGCGTGGTCACCGCGGGCGTGAATCAGGGCGCGACCACCATCGTCGCCCGCACGGCCAGTGCAGCAGCGGATTCGATCAGCGTGAAAGTGCTGGCCGCCGTGAATCAGGTGATCGTCACGACATCGAGCCTCACGCTGCCGCGCGGCAAGACCACTCCGGTGGGCGCGGAGCTACGCGACGCCGGCGGTCATGTGATCGACGACCGAAGCGCGACGTGGAGCTCATCCGACCCGACGGTCGCTAGCGTTTCCCCGGCAGGGGCGGTGACGGCCAACAAGATCGGCAGCGCGACACTTACAGCAGCCGCCGAAGGGAGAAGCGCGAGCGTCGGTGTCACGGTAGTGACGCCGGTTGATCACATTGAGATCGGGTCGGCGAGCCTGCAGTTCAACGCCTTCACGCAGGCGTTTTCAGTCGGTGCCAAGCTCGTACCAATCGCGGGTGGCTCCGTCGACGGTCTCGTCCCGACGTTCGTGAGCAGCGCGCCGGCCGTCGTGTCGGTCGATGCCGCCGGCGTCGCAACGAGCGTCACGAACGGAACCGCGAGAATTACGGCGTCAATCGACGGACTCTCGGCGTCGGTCGATGCGACCGTGAAACAGGTTGCTGCTGCCACAACCGTATCGCCTCGCGCTGCGAGTGTATCGTCGCTCGGCTCCGCCGCGACGTTCACCGCGGCGTTCGTCGATGCCAAGGGAATCAAGATCGAATCGCCAAAGGTGACGTGGACGTCGTCGGATCCCACGATCGCAACGGTGAGTGGCGCTGGCGCGACCGGAACAGTGGTCGCCCTACGCTCCGGATCGGTCGCGATAACTGCGGCGAGCGACGGGAAGTCCGACGTCGCCACCTTCAGTGTCGCACCGACGATCTCCAGGCTAGTGGTCAATGCGGACAAGACTCAAATCACAGTTGGTGAAACTGCGATACTGTCGGCGAAGTTCGCCGATGCGCAGGGAAATCCGCTTAGCAACGCCACCGCTACGTACGCCTCGACGACCCCCGGCATCGTCACCATATCCGGCAACGTGTTGACGGCAGTCAGCGTCGGCACCGCACACATCGTCGGCACTTCCGGCGCCCTCACCGGATCGGTAGACATCAAGGTGTCGATGGGCGCAGGTGGGTCTGACCTCGTCGTGTTCCAGGACTTCAACATGTTCAACACGACGGTCGGAGGAACGGTCGATCCGACAAATCAGGCGCGCCTCATTCGGAACCTGATGGGTTTTGGCGGGAGCAAGCCACGCTCGACGGCGACAGGTCTGCTCGTGTACTACGGCAATGGCTCGTTGTGCTACTCCGATGACGCCTGCAACTCCGCCAACCTGTCGACGATTACGTCCGCTCTGGCTCAAGTCAACTACTCAGTCTCCTTTCTCGGTCCGGAAGCGAGTTTCCCGTCGACTGTCGACCCGTCGATCAAGACGATCTTGCTCATGACACCATCGTACGCCTTTCAGGATTTTGAGCTGAATACGATGATCGATTTCATGGGCCAGGGCGGTCGAGTCGTCTACGTCGGTGACTACGGACCGTACTATTCCTCCACAGGCGGAGTGGCGGCAGAAGCGAGTCTCCTCTCGAAGATGGGTTCGAGTCTCACCGTGGATCCGTCGCCGAGCGCGGTGTACGCGTGCACCGCGAGCTCGCTTATCCCTGCATCGAGCATTCGTGCCCACCAAATCACTGTCGGCTTGACTGGCCTGTCGGTCGGCTGTGCGGGACAGCTCTTCCTCGGTGCCGCGGACTCACCCCTTCTCTACGACGAAACCGGCCTCCACGTAATTGCGGCGGTCGCATCGTACGATCCACAGGGCGTCGTGGAAGAGCGCGTTCGGGCCAAGCCGCGGCGCACGTCCGCATCACCCACGCTGCCGCCGGTGACCGGCGATGGCAAGCCCCGCCCCGCCGGCGCGCCATAATTCCGACTCGGCCTCATAGAAAACGAACGGGCGACTGCATGCTGCAGTCGCCCGTTCTCTTTTCCTCTGTCGCCGAGTTACTGCAGCAACTGTCCCGCGACGACCTCGGAGATGTCGAGCACCGGAACTTCCGAATGCGCGGCATTCACACCGTCAGTGATCATCGTCATACAGAACGGACACGCGACCGCGATCGTGTCGGCGCCAGTTGCGAGAAGCTCCTCGGTGCGTTCTACGTTGATGCGCTTGCCCGTGCGCTCTTCCATGAACATCCGCCCGCCACCAGCACCGCAGCACAAGCCACGATCCTTCGTGCGCTTCGGCTCCACGAGATTGATCACCGGCAGCGCACGCTTCAGCGTCTCGCGCGGCGCCTCGTAGACGTCGTTGTAGCGGCCGAGATAACACGAATCGTGATACGCCACCGTGAGCCGCTGGCCCTCGGCTGACTTGAGCGGCACCAGATTCTCCTGCAGCAACCGCTCGATGTACGTCGAGTGGTGAATGACTTCGTAGTTGCCGCCGAGCTGCGGGAATTCATTGCCCATCTGATGGAAGCAGTGCGGGCAGCTCGTGACGATCGTGTTCACTTCATAGCGATCGAGAGTCTCGATCGTGTCCTTGGCCAGCATCTGATAGAGATACTCATTGCCCATGCGACGTGCCGGGTCGCCGTGGCAATGCTCTTCCTGGCCGAGAATGGCGAAGTTGATGTTGCAGGCCTTGAGGATTCTCGCAAAGGCCACCGTGATCTTCTTCGCGCGGTCGTCGAACGAACCCATGCACCCAACCCAGAACAGCACGTCCGGGCGATCGCCCCGCTCCATCGCCTCGGCCATCGTGAGGATGTCCATCCCCTCGGCCCACTTCGCGCGGTCGCCAGGGCTGAACGCCCAAGGCGAGCCGTTTCGCTCGAGCGACTCGAACGCCGGCTGAATTTCTTCAGGGAAGCGTGATTCCGAGAGCACCAGGTAGCGGCGCATCTCATTGATCACGTCGAGCTGGTCGATCGAGACAGGACATTCCTGGACGCATGCGCGACAGCTCGTGCACGCCCATAGTTCCTCGTCGGTGATGTACGTGTCGAGCAGACGGTCGGCCATCACCTGCGCAGCGCTTGTCGCGCCGGCGTCGCCACCTTCGCCGTGGACCAGGCGCGGATGCGAAAACTCCATTCGGTCGCCCGTCACGAGCGGACCTTTTTCCATCAACCGCTGTCGCGCATTGACGACGATCTTGCGCGGGCTGAGCAGCTTGCCGGTGAGATTCGCTGGACACGCCGCAGTACAACGACCGCACTCCGTGCAGGAGTAGCCGTCGAGCAGATTCTTCCACGTCAGGTTCTCGACGTCGGACGCGCCGAACTGTTCGACCTCTGCCTCGAGATCCATCGGACGCATCACGCCCTTCTGTCCTGGCCCGCTCGTATTCGACAGATAGACGTTGATCAGCGACGTCGCGACGTGGAGATGCTTGGAGTACGGCAGGTAGTTCAGGAACGTGAGAATGAGCAGCGCATGCATCCACCAGAACGTGGCGGCGAGCTTGGCCGGGTGCGCATCGAACGGCGCGATGACGTTGGCCAGCGTACGCGAGAACACCTTCTCCGGTCCAACCGTCAGCGGGTCGACGAGATACTGGCAAGCATTCGTCAGGAGCAGCGTCACCATCAGGCCGCCGATCATGCTGAGAATGATCAGCGCGTCCGTGTGCTCGAGCTTATCGCCTTCCAGTCGACGCGGATGCAACACGAGCCGTCGATAGAATGCGAAGCCGATCGCGGCGACGACGAGTGCGGCAAAGCCGTCCTGCGACAAACCGTAGAGCTGGAAAATCGGCTTCGGCAGGAACAGGCCGAATGAGAACTTTGGAAAGACGCCCTGAATCAGGATCTCGACGGTGCCGGCGGTAAGCACCATGAAGCCCCAAAAGATCGTGGCGTGCATGGCGCCGGCGACGGGATCACGGAAGATCTTCGTCTGCGCGATACCGATCGTCAGGACGTTCTTGAGGCGAACGAACGGGTGGTCCGAGCGATCGTCGGCCTGACCGATTCGCATGTACGACACCAGGCGTTGGACGTTGAGCGCGAAGAAACCAGCGCCAATCGTCAACACGAACAGAAACAGCCCGTTCGACGCCGCCATCAGTGGTGCGCCTTGGCCTCGCGAACCGCTACGGTCAGCGCGGGCACGACCTCGAGCACATCACCCACGATCCCGTAGTCAGCCACCTTGAAGATCGGCGCCTCTTTGTCCTTGTTGATCGCCACGATCGTCTTCGACGTGCGCATGCCGGCAAGGTGCTGAATGGCGCCGGAGATTCCCACGGCGACATACAGCTGCGGACTCACCTGTCGCCCGGTCTGTCCGATCTGATCGCTATGCGGACGCCAGCCATCGTCGGTCACCGCGCGCGTCGCACCGACCGCCGCGTTACCGAACGCCGCCGCAAGATCCTCGACGAGCTTGAAGTTCTCCGGCGCCTTGAGTCCGCGACCACCAGACACGATCACCGGCGCTTCGCCGAGATCGATCTTTCCCTTTCCGCCTTCGATGATCTCTTTCACCACCACGCGCGACGCCGATGGATCGGATGCCGGGGCCATCGTCTCGCTCTTTGTCTGACGCGGCGCGGCCTGCGCCGTGATCGCGCTCGGACGCACCGCAATAACGGCCAGCGGTCCGCGAATCGAGAGCGTCGTGATCACCTTGTTCGCGTATGCCGGATGCTTCACGACGAGCGCGTCGCCTTCGACTTTGATGTCCGTCACGTCAGCGGCGATCGGCGCATCGAGCTTGGCGGCGACCCGCGGTCCGACGTCGCGACCCTGCGACGAGAAGCCAAGCACCACCGCGCGATATTTCCCACCTTTCGCACGTGCGGCGATCGTTGACGCAACCGCTTCACGATCAAAGTTTGTGAAATTGGCGTGCTCCACGGCGATCACGACGTCGGCGCCATACTGGCCGAGTTGATCCGCGGCTGCACCAACGCCAGACGTTCCGGCGACGAGCGCGTGCACTTCCCCGCCGCCCGATGCATCGGCCAACGCGCGCGCTGCGGTCACCGCCTCGAGCGCGACTTTGCGCAGCGCATTGCCACGCGTTTCTGCAAAGACAAGAACGTTTGCCATATCGATCAGAGCACCTTGGCTTCGGTTTGCAGCAAACGAATGAGCTCCGGAATTGCCGCAACGCCTTCGCCAATGATCCGGCCAGCGGGGCGCTCCGGCGGAAGCTCCATTCCCTTCACCGTGACTCGCACCTCGCCCAGCTGCGCGGGTTTGGTCTCGAGTGGCTTCTTCTTCGCCGCCATGATGTTCTTGAGCGACGGATAGCGCGGACGCGCAATGCCTTCGTCGATGGTCACGACGGCCGGCAGTGGGAACTCGACGATCTCCGCAGCGCCTTCGAGTTCACGTCGCGCGGTTCCCTTTCCGCCGGCGATATCCAGCTTGGTCGCCGCGGTCACGCATGGAACGCCAAGCAGCTCGGCCGTTGCTGTTCCGACGACGCCAGACGACGTATCGAACGCATGCTTGCCGAACAGCACGAGATCGAAGCCACCAGCCTTCAACTCAGCGGCAAGCGCCTTCGCGACGGCGAGTCCGTCGTACGGCACAGCGTCGGTCTTCAGTTGCACGGCGCGGTCGGCGCCCATGCTCATCGCCTTGCGCAGCGTTTCCTGAACGGCGTCGGGGCCAACGGCAAACACCACCGTTTCTCCCGGCCCCTGCTTCTCATTCAGCTGCAGCGCGACTTCGACCGCATAACTGGCAAAATCGTCGATGTCGAATTTCAGCCCCGTCTCGTCGATGGATGTCGACGACGCGGCAATCTTGAAGCGCGACTCCGAATCGGGAGTTCGCTTGATGCAGACGGCAATTTTCACCGCCGAACCTCGCTCGAATGGTTGGGTTGACTCGTGATCACTTGAACGCGTTGAGCCCGGTCACAGCCTGACCCAGGATGAGGGAATGCACGTCGTGCGTGCCCTCATACGTGTACACGCTCTCGAGATTCTCCATGTGACGCATCGCCGAGTACTCGGCGAGAATGCCATTGGCGCCGAGCATACGGCGCGCCTCGCGCGCGATGTCCGTCGCCATGTTGACGTTGTTACGCTTGGCGAGTGACACCTGCTGGGGCGTGAACGTGCCCGCGTCTTTCAGACGACCCAGGTGCAGCGACACGAGCTGCGCCTTCACGATCTCCGTGAGCATGTCAGCGAGACGCACCTGCTGAATCTGGAATCCGCCGATTGGCCGATCGAACATTACGCGCTGCTTGGAGTATTCGAGCGCTTCCTCGAAGCACGCCATCGCCGCGCCGATCGCGCCCCACGAAATGCCATAGCGCGCCTGCGTGAGGCACATCAACGGACTCTTGAGGCCCCCGCTCTTCGGAAGAATCGCATCGGCCGGCAATACGACATCTTGAAACACGAGTTCGCTCGTGTCGCTCGCACGTAGGGAGAGCTTGCCCTTCTGATCTTTGGCCTTGAAGCCCTTGCTGTTCGTCGGCACCACGAAACCACGGATCGACGCGTCGCTCGGATCTCCATTGGTCTTGGCCCACACGACGGCGATCTGCGCGGTGGATCCGTTCGTGATCCACATCTTTCCGCCGTTGAGCAGCCACGTACCGTCCTTCTGCTCCTTCGCCATCGTAATCATGCCCGACGGATTCGATCCGTAGTCAGGCTCGGTCAGGCCGAAGCAGCCGATCGTTTCGCCGGCGGCCATTTTGGGCAGATGAGTCTTCTTCTGCTCTTCGCTGCCAAACGCGTAGATCGGGTACATCGCCAGAGAACCCTGCACGGAAGCGAACGATCGCAGGCCCGAATCACCGCGCTCTAGTTCCTGATTGATCAGGCCGTACGCGACGTTATTGAGCCCCGCGCACCCGTATTCCTCAGGCAGGTTGGCGCCGAGCACACCGAGCTGGGCCATTTCCGGAATGAGTTCGCGCGGGAAGCGCCCTTCTACATAGCAGGTGCCGATGATTGGCAAAACGCGCTCGTCGACGAAACGACGGACGCTGTCTCGCACAGCACGCTCTTCCTCGGAGAGGAGGCTGTCGATATTGAAGAAATCAAGCATGCATGGAAGCTACAGCCGAATGGCTGTTTGCGCCGCCTAGTGGTTGGAGTGCGCGGCCACACCGGGTGCGCGACGCGCCGCCGGTTCGATACCCACCTCGCGGGCCTTGGCGCGGAACGCGGAGCCGTGATCGATGGTGCGGCCAGTTTCGTCCTGCCACTGATGCACCATCTCGTGTAGCAGCGTGTGGAGCGCCTCTTCCCAGCCATGGCGGCGGATGTGCCGCCAGCTGATCGCGATCTCACCCTCCTCGCCCCGCCTCGCCGCGGAATAGTGGCCGAGGCGGCTTTTCATCCGACGGGAGACTCGCACCGGAACCGGCTTGAGCGTGCCCGCGAAGTGGTCGGCGTTGTACCGCTCATGCCACAGCGTCAGCTTCGCGGCTACCGGCTCGTCTTCGGGGCGGGTTCGTTCACGGCGCGAGGGACCTCGCGGAGGCGTTTCGACCGAAAACGACACGATCTGCCGTTGCGCCGCTTTCCGCTCGGCGCGCGACCGCCCTTCGATGAACTGGACTATCGCCTGGTGAATTTCGCTGGGCGCCGATAGGTAGCCCTCGTGCACGCGAAGCTCGTTGCCGCGATAGCTCACCATCACGTTCCGATTGCGCGTCAGGCGACAGTCGCCGATTCGCCGAAGTCCGAGAGCGCGGAGTCGTGCAAGCAGTTCAGCGGCGTCGCGCGGCGCGCCGTCCAGCTCCAGCGTGAGCTGCGATGTGTCGCGTCGCCGTCGAAAAACCGACTTTAGCGCTTGAAGCATTTCACGGGTCCGGCGACGAAATCCTTCCGTTCGTCCGACCAGAGGAGGGTCGACACCTCGATCTCGGAATCCGTAATGCTGATGCTGTTCACGGAGCTCGGACGACCGCCGCGCGACCGGTTACTGATCGTCCCCGACGTGGAAATGATCGTGCCGCGCTTCGTGTGCTCGATGTAGTGAACGGCCTCCTGATGGTCGTGGCCGCACAACACCAGCTCGACGTCCATCTCAGCGAATGCGCCCAGAACTCGCTGAGTGTTCTTGAGGCCGTGGCGCTGCGACAGCTCGCCCTTCACTGGATTGTGGTGCATCACGATGATGCGCGCGTCGCCCGACCGCGAACGCTCGAACTCCGACCGCGCACGTTCAATCTGGCCGCGGGACAGATGCCCGATGATCGACAGGTCGCGCATGTTCCACGTCAGCGTTCGCAAAATCACGCCTTGCGACGTGTTCAGCCCGACGATCGTGGCGCCGGCAATGCGCATCACCGGCTCGAGGTCCGGGCTGATGTACTGCCGGTACTTCTCGTACATCCGCGCTTCGTCGCCAAGACCGAGCGGCGAGCGCCACCACGCCACGTCATGGTTCCCTGGCACGACGATGGTGTGGCTGACTCGTTCGGCCTTTTTCAGGAACTCGCGCGCGCGCTGGAATTCGCCGGCACGCGCGCGCTGCGAGACGTCGCCCGAAATTGCGACGACGTCATACTTCCGATCCTGAATGATTGCTTCGATCGCCTCGTACTGCGCCGGAACCGCCGGATGCCCGAAATGGAGATCGGAGCAGTGGAAGAGGGTCGTGACTGTCACAGCTTCGCGATGATGGCGTCGGTGAACTGATCGGTCGTCGCGGTGCCGCCGAGATCTTGCGTTACCGTTTTGCCTTCACGCACCGTCGTCTCGAGCGCCGTGCGAATTCTTCGCGCGCGATCAGTCTGACCGATGTGATCGAGCAGCATGCACGCGGCGAGGATCACAGCACCCGGATTCGCGATGCCCTTGCCCGCAATGTCCGGAGCTGTCCCATGCACGGCTTCGAAAATTGCGCCGTTCACGCCGATGTTCGCGCCCGGCGCGAGACCAAGTCCGCCCACGAGCCCCGAGATCTGATCGGAGAGAATATCGCCGAAGAGATTCGTCGTCACGATGACGTCGAAGCGCTCCGGGTGCAGGACGAGGTTCATCGCCATTGCGTCGACGATGCGCTCCTCGAACTCGATCTGCCCGGCGTAGTCGCGCGCCACCATTCGTCCGGTGTCGAGAAACAGTCCCTGTGAGAACTTGAGAATGTTCGCCTTGTGGACGAGCGTCACCTTCTTGCGGTTGTGCTTCACCGCGTAGTCGAAGGCGTAACGTACGATGCGCTCCGATCCACCGCGCGTGATGATCGCGATCGACTCGGCGGCTGCACGTGCGTCGTCGCCGACGCGAATGTAGTGCTCGATGCCGACGTACAGGCCCTCGGTGTTCTCGCGAATCAGCACGAGGTCGAGATCCTGATACCGTCCGCCAGGGATGATCGAATACGCCGGCCGAACGTTGGCGTAGAGATCGAACGTCTTGCGAAGGGCAACGTTGATCGAGCGATAGCCTTCGCCGACGGGCGTCTCGAGCGGGCCCTTGAGGGCCAACTTGGTTCGCTTGATCGAATCGAGCGTCGCGTCGGGAATCGGGTCGCCAAAGCGCGCCACACCGGCCATGCCGGCGAGCTGCGTATCCCACTCGATATCGGCACCGGCCGCGTCGAGAATTCTGACGGTCGCCGCACTAATCGACGGGCCAATGCCGTCGCCAGGAATGAGCGTTACTGGTGTAGCCACAGGATCCGAATACGTAGTTGTAAGAGCACGCGAACCTGTCGTTCCGGCTCGCGACGTGCCGCGAAATCTAGCGACGTCAGTTCGTTCCGCCTTGTGCGTTTCCGCACCCTGGCGGAGTCATTGCGCCGAGATGACGTCAGCCAGTTTGGACGCGATGCTCGCCATGATCGCGGGACCGAATGCGGACACCGGCTCGCTCGTGATTTCGCCAATCCACTTCACGTTCGACATGCGCGCATCGAGCAGCACGACACGGAGCACCCCTTGGCCCATCGCCGTACCCGTGGGTTCGATGCGCATCTCCACCGGCGCGAGCACGAAGCGAACGTCGTCATGCAGGGCGACCAACGTCCGAACCTGCGACGCCAGTGGCTCGGCGAGCCGAGACTCGATCGCCAGCGATGGAGATCGTAGCGGTTCCTCGGCCAGGCCGTATGGATCGGCCGCGTACGTCGTGTTTCGCTTGTAGCTCAGCGCGAGGTCGGCTGGGAGGAGCCACGCCTTGCGAATGCCATGCTCCTCGAGCGCCGCCTGGATGTCGGCGTCCAGAGTCGTTCTGACGTCGGCCGGTCGGCCCATGGCCGCGGACCAGGCCAGCCCTGGCGCCAGGCGCACCATATAGGTGGGCAGCACGGCGACGTGTTGAGCGGCAAGCCCAGAGAGGGCGTGGGCTGGCGGCTCTGGCGCCGTTTTCGGCGGTCCTCCACCACAGGAAAGTGTGATGGCGCACAGACTCACGAGCATTGAACGAAGTCTCGACATGACAAGAACCTAGCTGGTGGATCGCAGGTGTATCAACGAAACTTGGCCCCGCGCGTACCAAGGGTTGCCGTCGTTTGCGTCCCCGACCCTTGTTAGCGGTCGGCCCGCGCAACAATTTGCCCCGACTTCACCGGAGCTCCCACCTCATGACGAAGGTCTTCCGCGCGAGTATCTGGCTTTTGATCGCGATCGCCGGATCAACGGCGCTCGCACACGTTGCGCTCACGCGTGGCGAAACGATCAACGCGGCCTGGATCCTTACGGCAGCTGTCTGCAGCTATGCCGTCGCGTATCGGTTCTACAGCAAGTTCATTGCGTCCAAGATCTTCGCGCTCGACGCCAAACGCACGACACCGGCGGTCAGGCTCGACGATGGACGGGACTTCGTTCCGACCAACCGGTGGGTGGTTTTCGGACACCATTTTGCCGCGATCGCCGGCCCTGGCCCGCTCGTTGGGCCTACGCTCGCCGCACAATTCGGATACCTCCCCGGCGTCATCTGGATCATCGTCGGCGTCGCCCTGGGCGGCGCGGTACAGGACTTCGTCATCCTTGCCTCCTCTGTACGCCGAGACGGCAAATCGCTCGGTCAGATGGCCCGCGAGGAGATTGGGCCGGTTGCCGGCGTCACGGCGCTCGTCGCGGTCCTAGGCATCATGGTGGTGCTGCTCGCGGTGTTGGCGCTGGTCGTGGTCAACGCGCTCAAGTCGAGTCCCTGGGGCACCGTGACGATTGGACTCACCGTCCCGATCGCGATCCTCATGGGTGTGTACCTCCGCTGGATTCGCCCGGGCCGCGTTCTCGAGGCAACGGCGATGGGCCTCGTGCTGCTTGGCGTCGCGCTCTACGCCGGCCGCTGGGTTGGCGAACACCCGTCGCTCGCAGCGACGTTCACCTTCAGCGGGCCAACGATTGCGCTGGCGATCATGGTCTACAGCTTCGCCGCGTCGGTAGCGCCGGTGTGGCTGCTGCTCGCTCCGCGTGACTACCTATCTGCGTTCGTGAAGATCGGTGTCGTCATCGCTCTCGCCGTCGGTATTCTCGTCTCGCTGCCGCCGCTGCACATGCCGGCGCTGACGCAGTTCGTCGACGGATCGGGACCTGTCTTCGCCGGTAAGGTCTTTCCCTTCGCATTCATCACGATCGCCTGCGGCGCGATATCAGGATTTCACGCGCTCGTGTCATCTGGCACTACTCCAAAGCTGCTCGCGCGAGAAGACGACGCACGGATGGTCGGCTACGGCAGCATGATCATGGAGTCGCTCGTCGCGATCATGGCGTTGATTGCAGCCTGCGCGCTCACCCCGGGCGTCTACTTCGCGATCAACTCGCCGGCGAGCGCCATTGGCACCACGGCAGCCAGCGCCGCCGAAGCGGTTCGTCATTGGGGCTTCACGCTCAATCCGGCAGAGATGGAGCAGCTCGCCAAGCAAGTGGGTGAGTCCTCGCTGCTGTCGCGCACAGGTGGCGCGCCGAGTCTTGCCGTGGGCATGGCGCAGTTGTTCTCGAACATCATCGGCGGCGGCACCGCGCTGGCGATCTGGTACCACTTCGCGATCATGTTCGAGGCGCTCTTCATTCTCACGACGCTCGACGCCGGCACGCGCGTTGGCCGGTTCATGCTGCAAGATCTCGGACGGCACATCTGGGCGCCGATTGGCAGAACGTCGTGGTACCCAGCCATCGTGATCTCGAGCGGTGTGATCGTCGCCATGTGGGGACACTTCCTCTACCAGGGCGTCATCGATCCGCTCGGCGGCATCAACTCACTGTGGCCGTTGTTCGGAATCTCTAATCAGTTGTTGGCCACCGTCGCGCTATGCGTCGGCACGACGATCATCATCAAGATGGGCAAGGCGCGTTTTGCGTGGGTCACGCTGCTGCCCATGACGTGGTTGGCGATCGTGACGATGACCGCCGGTTGGGCGAAGCTCTTCTCGCCCGATCCGAAGCTTGGCTTCCTCGCTCATGCTCACCTGGTCGAAAACCAGATCGCGACGTCCACGCTGCCCGCGGTGGTCAAAACCATCGCTGACGCGCGCCGCATGGTCTTCAACGACTATCTCGACGCTGCGGTCGCCGCGTTCTTCATGATCTCGGTCGTCGTCATCATCGCTGACAGCCTTCGCGAATGGACGGTCGTCATCATGGGCCGAAAGCAAGTCACGTCATCGGAAGTTCCGTTCACGGCCCTGCCGGCCGCGGGCGATTGAAAACACTCATTCTGCTTTCATGATTAACCGAATCACTACCGCCATTTCCGCGGCGCTGCTCGCCGGAGCCGCAAGCGCCGGTGCACAGCAGGTCGCCCAGTTCGACTTCAGCATCAAGAACATGATGCGTGGCCCGGAACTCTACGGCCGCGAACCGCAGGGCGTCCGCTGGAGCGCCGACGGCAAATGGATCTACTTCAACTGGCTCGAAGCCGGATCCGATTGGCGTCTCCCCTCGAAGCAGTTCCGTGTGCGCGCCGTCGCCGGCTCAAAGCCCGAACGCGTCACCGAGGCGCAGGCCGATTCCGTCGCTCCATTGCTCGACGGCGGACGTCCGTCGCCTGACGGCAAAACGCGCGTCGTCAGCAGCGGCGGCGACCTCTATCTCGTGGATGTTGGCGGTGGACGCGTTCGCCGTCTCACGCAGACGATCGCTGGAGAAACGAATCCGACCTTCAGTCAGGACGGGCGGGAGATCTTCTTCGTTCGCGAAGACAACGCATATGCGCTGACGCTCGATGGCGGCATGATCCGTCAGCTCACTGACATTCGGGCGTCGGGCGCCACGGGGCCAGTTGTTGCCGACGCCGGCGGACGCGGCGGGCGCGGCGGCGGCGGTGGTGGCGGTCGCGGCGGAGCTGCCGGTGGTCGTGCCGGAGGCGGTGCTGCCGCGCAGGCCGACACTGGCCAGCGCGGATCGCTCGAGCGTCAACAGCGCGAGCTGTTCGGCGTCATCCGCGATCGCTTGCAGACCGACAGTGTAAACCGCGCGGAGCAGGCGGCGCGCGCAGCACTGCGCATTCGTCCGCTGACGCTCATGGCGGGCGAGCGCATTAGCAATCTCTCAGTGTCGCCGACGGGTCGCTCGGTCCTCATCACGACGTCGATTCCGAACGACCGCGCGCTTGCCACACGCGTGCCCAACTACGTCACCGAGAGCGGCTACACCGAAGACATCAACGGCCGCACGAAAGTGGGCGACTACCAGAACAGCGGTCGCGTCGCGTTCATGTCGCTGCCGTCTGGTACGGTGCGCTTCCTTCGCATCGGCAACGATGCGTCAACGTCGGCGGCGCAGGTCGTTGGCTGGAACGACGACGGTTCGAAGGCGTTGCTCTTCTCGACCAGCACCGACTTCAAGGATCGCTGGATTCACACCGTCTCGGGTGACTCCGGCACGCTCAAACTTGTCGACACCCTGCACGACAGCGCGTGGGTCGCGGGCCCGTGCTTCGGCTGCGGAGGTTGGTACGACGGTGGACGTCGCTTCTATTACGTCTCCGAAGCCGACGGCTACGCGCATCTCTACACGATGGCTGCCGACGGCGGCGACAAAAAGCAGTTGACGAAGGGACAGTGGGAGGTCAACGCCGTCTCGCTCTCACGCGACAGCAAGAACTTCTATCTCACTACGAGCGAGCAGTCGCCGTTCGAGCAGCACCTCTACCGCATGTCGGTCGACGGAGGCAATCGCGAGAAATTGACCGCACGTGTCGGCGGGCACACCGGCGTCCTGTCACCCGACGAGACGATGGTCGCCGACGTCTTCTCGACGTCGAATCGGCCTCCCGAGCTGTTCGTGCAGTCGGCGCGCGCTGGCGCAGAGTCGGCACAGCTCACCACGTCGCCGAGCAAGGAATGGCTGGCGTTCAATTGGATCGTGCCGGAGATCGTGATGGTTCCGGCATCGGACGGCATCAAGGTTCCGGCGCGTATCTATCGTCCGAAAGACATGAAGGCGTCCGGGAACGGCGCCGCGGTGCTCTTTGTTCACGGCGCCGGGTACCTGCACAACGTTCACAACTATTGGTCGACGTATTCGCGCGAGTACATGTTCAATCAGTACCTCGCGTCGAAGGGCTACATCGTCCTCGACATGGATTATCGCGGTTCAGCGGGCTACGGTCGCGATTGGCGCACGGCGATCTACCGCTGGATGGGCGGACGCGACCTGGCTGACGAGGTCGATGGCTCGAAGTATCTCAAGAAAGAATTCGGCATCGACTACGAGCGGATCGGTATGTATGGCGGCAGCTACGGCGGCTTCATGACGCTCATGGCGCTGTTCACCGAGCCGAAGTACTTCGGCGCCGGCGCCGCCCTGCGTCCCGTCACGGACTGGGCGCACTACAACCACGGGTACACGGCGCGCATTCTGAACTTTCCGGAGAAGGACACGCTCGCCTACCGTAAGTCGTCGCCGATCTTTTTCGCCGAAGGTCTCGAGGATCCGCTCCTCATTCTCCACGGTATGGTCGACACGAACGTGCACTTCGAGGATTCGGTTCGTCTGACACAGCGCCTCATCGAGCTCGGCAAGAAAGGCTGGTGGCTCGTTCCGTATCCGGTCGAGGACCACGGATTCACGCGCCCCGACTCGTGGACCGATGAGTATTCTCGAATCTTCAACCTGTTCGAGACGACGATCCGACGCGGCAAGTCGGCGTCACAAAGCGCAGCGGCCATCGGGGGAAATCTTCCGTGACCGCGCGCGAAGCGGTTCAGTCTGCGCGCGAGTCGATTGAACGCGCGGCGTGCATCGTGCGCCGCGTGATCGGCGTGCCTGATTACGACCGCTATCTGGCACACACGCGCGCACATCATCCGGACGAGACGCCGCTGACGGCCCAAGAATTCGAGCGTCAACGATTGGTCGATCGTTACAGTCGCCCTGGGTCGCGGTGTTGCTAGAGTCGGAAATCGGGAGCTGAGAACGATTGCATGAATACGCAGGACTCTTCGAATTGAAGAGTCCTGCGTTTTTTCGTGGAGTGGCCGAGCAGCGATCGCCTCGGCCTACTCGGCTGCATGACGCGGAATCATCAATAGCCCAGCCGCCGCAACGAGTGCCAACGTGGCGCCAACCGCGAACGCAGTTGGCGATCCGAATCGATCCCACAGAATGCCGAAACCGATCGACGCAGGCAGCGCACCAATCCCAATCGCCAAGTAGTACCATCCGTACGCCGCACCTCGACGCACACTCGGCGCAACGTCCGCCACCAGCGCGAGCTCCGTTCCCTCGGTCAGGCCGAAGTACACACCGTACGCAGCGAACAACGCCCATGCATGCCACGCCTGCGTGGCGCGCGCGAAGAGAAAGTAGATCAGCGCGTACACGATCCAACCGGCGATGAGCGTCGGTCGTCGCCCGATACGATCCGACAACGCGCCACCTGGAGTGTTCGACACACTCTTCACGCCATTCAGCAGCGCCCAGAGAATCGGCGCCAGCGCGATCGGCACGCCAAGCTGCTGCGCGCGCAACAACAGAAACGCATCGGTCGAGTTGCCCAGCGTGAAGACGAAGATCACTACGAGAAACGCCCAGAACCTCTTACCCAGTCCTCCGCCTAGCTCCGCCTTTTTGCCGACCGTTTTGCGCTCGACTTCACGCACGCCGACCACGGCAACGAGAATCGCGATCGCGCCGGGGATCGCCGACAGCCAGAAGACCGTACGTAACGAGAGTCCGAAGAGCTTGAGGAGCGCGAACGCGATGAGCGGACCCAACAGTGCGCCCGCGTTGTCGGCTGCACTGCGAAAGCCGAATGCGCGCCCTCGTACGCTCGGGTCGACCGAGTCGGCGATCAGCGCGTCGCGCGGCGAGTTTCGCAGCCCTTTGCCGACGCGATCGGAAACGCGAACGAGCAGGACCTGCGTCGCTGATTGTGCGATCGCGACCAATGGACGAACGATCGACGCCAGCGCGTATCCCGCCACGACGAGCGGCTTCCGTCGCTGCACCCGATCGGACCACCAGCCGCTCGCCAACTTCAACAGCGCGGCGGTCGATTCGGCGGCCCCCTCGATCGCGCCAATGAAGCCAGCACTCGCGCCGAGTACCGTGGTCAAAAAGACCGGCAGCAGCGGATAGATCATCTCGCTCGACACGTCGGTGAAAAAGCTCACCGCGCCGAGTGCGTACACATTGCGTCCCAACCCGGCTCGCGTTCCAGCAGCCGGGGTCGGGGACGGCTCGTCGACCTTCGTCCCAGAATCCATTTCCGCCAATCTACCACTTGCGTCCAGACGCTCAATCGCGCCAAATGAAGGATGACGTTGCGCGTACCAACTCTGGACGATACCGCCCTCACGCACCGCTGGCTCGCGCCTGCGCATGCGCGTCTCGCGGCGCACGATGATGCAATCGTCCGCTCGCAAATCACCGTCGCACAGATCGCCGCCCCCACCGGAGAGGAGCACGAGCGCGGCGGTTGGATTGCCCGTCGCTTCCGTGATTCCGGCCTGTCGGACATTCACACCGACGCCGCAGGCAATGTGATCGGGCGACGCGACGGTTCGAGCGATCTTCCGCCCGTCGTCATCTGCGCGCACCTCGATACGGTCTTTCCCCGCGACACCGATCTCTCGATTCGGCGTCAGGGTGATCGTCTCGTGGGACCAGGCATCAACGACAACGGTCGCGGTCTTGCTGTCATGCTCGCTCTCGCTGGCGAGATCGATGGTGTTCGTCTCCGGCCACAACATCCGGTCGAATTCGTCGCCACTACGGGCGAGGAAGGGATCGGCGATCTCCGCGGCGCCAAGCACTACTTCGCCGGCCGCGGCCGTGACGCCCACGCGTCCATCGCCATCGATGGCGCCGGCGACGAACGCATCATCCACCGCGCGCTCGGTTCGCGTCGCTTCCGGATTTCGTTCGCTGGCCCCGGTGGCCACTCGTGGGCGGCGTTCGGTGTGGCCAACGCAGTGCACGCCGCGGCGGATGCTGCAGCGCGACTCGCGGCACTGCCACTCCCTGTCTCGCCGCGCACCACGCTCTCGGTGGGTCGCATCGGAGGCGGACTTTCGGTGAACTCGATCCCCGACTCGGCGTGGCTCGAGATCGACGTTCGATCGACTGCGGCCGCACAGCTCGACGCGTTCGAGCGCGCTGTTCGTCGAGTGGCCCAAGCTGCAGCCGATGACGAGAATGGCAAGCGCGCCTTTGGCACGCGCGCCCTCAGCGTCTCGGTCGAATCGATTGGCTCACGCCCGTGCGGCGAAACCTCCGCCGATCACGCGCTCGTTCAATCCGCGATCGCGGCGACGCGCCTCGTTGGCCGCCGTCCGGATCTCGCGCTCGCTTCGACCGACGCCAACGTGCCGATCAGCCAGGGGATTCCGGCCATCGCCATTGGTGCGGGCGGACGCGGTGGCGATGCGCACACGCACGGCGAATGGTTCGACAATGCTCATGGAACCGTCGGCGTTGCGCGGGCGCTCACCATCGTCATGAGCGCGGCGAACCTGGACCTCTCCACCGCGCCGGTACGCGGTTAGCAGTTACCAAACGAAACTCAAATCCGAATTTCTAGCGCCCAGTGCCTAGCGCCTAGTGCCTAGTGCCTAGCGCCTAGTTGTTCGGCTCCGCCTTCGCAAACGCTCGACCCAACAATCGCAGTGCCCCGTACGTCTCGGCGGCGAGGATTCCCGCCGCGACCACGATCGCCAACGCGAGCGAAGTAACTCCGGGCGCGTCCATCGAGCTCACTGCGGTGACGGCAACCAGGACCGGAATGATCAGCGCGACTCCGAGCGAAAAGAGATTCGCGATCGTCGCCAGGACGTTCTGTCCGAGCGCTTCCACGCCAGTCGTCACCGCTGGACCAAGTCGGATCCACGCAGGAAAGAGCACCGCGATTCCATTCTGAATCGTCAACAGTGCTCCGTTGATCGCGAGAATCGCGAATGGAGACGCGAGCAGAATTCCCAGCCGCATGCTGCCGGTGAGTGGCACATCGACCCACAGTAGCGACGCGACGTACGCGACGATCATCAGCACCATTTGTAGTGCGGCCATCGGTAGCGCCGCCGACGCAACCTCGGCCAGCATCAGGTCGCCCGGCGCGATCGGCAGACACTTGAGCAGCGGGAGATTCTGCATGTCCTGCCGAAGATCGTTTCGAATCAATCGCCCGCCGAATACCACGAGGAGTCCCGATAGCACGACCGCGCTTCGCGTGACGATCGCCGCTGGTTCCGCGCCATCGGTCGACAGGGCGGCACCGAACGCGATCGACATCAACAACGGCCCAATGAGCAGTCGCGCCTGCGCCGTGCGACGCAGACAGAGAATGTTCTTCCAGAAAATCGCGAATGCTGGAGGCCCCGAAACCGCCAACGCGGCCGGCGACCTGACCGCGCGAGGCGCCGCCGTTGCGGCCATCGTGCGGCGAGAACGCATCGCCTCGAGACGTCGTGCACGCTCGGCAGACGCGTCGATCGCTGCGTCTTCGAACGCGGCGTCCGTGCGCAGCACCCACGCAGCGTGGATCGCCAGCACCAGCACCGCGGGCACCATCTCGCGCGCCCACTCCGGAATCGAGGCGGCGAATGTCGGCGCAATGACGGCGTGAAACGGGAACAGCGCCCAGAGGGCGGGCGCCGACGCGAGTGCACTCGCCAGCGTCGTGAAGAAGTCGCCAACGCCCGATGCGTTTCCGATCGCCGCGCGATGTCGAATCAAGTTCGTCGCGACAGCTGCTCCAATGGCCACGAACGCCGCGATCGACCAGCGATGACGCCGAGCGCCTGACGCCCCGTGCTCTCGCCACGACGACCGGACCAGCGCCGCTCCAAGCCGATGCAAGTTCAACGTGGAGAAGAGCGCCCAGAGACTGATTGCACGAAGGATCGACGGCAGCGGCCCGCCACCGCGCCGCAGCACGAACACCCAGATCAGCGCATTGATCAACACGATGATCTGCGCGCGAAACAGCTTGTATCGGATCAGAGCGCGCCGCGATAGCGGCGCAGGAAACAGGAACGACAGTTCTGCCTGCGTGAACGCCAGCGCCGTCGTGTCCGATCCGAATACCCACGAACCCATCAGCGTCACGACCAGCAGCAGCGTGACGACCATCTCCGTGGGGTGATTGAGAAAGATCGACGTGACTGCGCCGCTCGTCGTCGGCCGCAGCAGGAAACCCCACAGATAGAGCAGGCCGACGATCAGTGCGGCGGCGTACCTCGGACTGCGCGCACGACGCACACTGGAGAGAAAGCGATTCCGCCCGCTCGACCAGATGAGGTAGAAGAACGCGCTCATTCCGACGAGCTGCGATCGCCGGTAAGCGCGAGAAACATGTCTTCGAGCGAATGGCCGGCCAGCTCAGGGTGCGTCGCGATGATTTCGTCGACCGTGCCGTACGCGACGCATTCACCGCGACGGACAACGAGCAGCTTGGTACAGAGCTCTTCGACGAGATTAAGAAGGTGTGAGCTGAGAATCACCGCTGCGCCGGCCGTGGCCCGCGCGGCGATCGTCTCACGCATTCGTCGCATGCCGCCCGGATCCAACCCGGTCAACGGCTCGTCGAGAATCAGCACCGATGGCGAGTGCAATAGCCCACAGGCAATCGCCAACTTCTGGCGCATACCACGCGACAATTCCCCCGGCATCGATCGGCGCTTCTCCGTCAGCTCGAGCTCGGCCAACAGCACCGGAATGCGCTCTTCGACATCGACCACGCCATAGAGCCGGGCAATGAAACGAAGATGCTCTTCGACGGTGAGATAGTCGAAGAGATGCGGCTCGTCGGGAATGAAGGCCAGCGCGCGCTTGGCCTCGATCGAGTCACGCTGAATGTCGTGCCCGGCGATCGTCACCGTGCCCTGCGACGGCGCAATGATTCCCGCAAGGCTGCGCAGCGTCGTCGTCTTCCCAGCACCGTTCGGCCCCACGAGGCCGAGCACTTCACCAACGCCAACGTCGAACGAAATCGAACGGACGGCCGTGAAATCGCCGTAGAGCTTCGTCAGCCCGCGGACGGAGATCATCGACCGCCGCGCGTCGTCCGCCGTGGGGCGATCACTTCTCGATCTTCACGACGGAGTGATCGCTCACGTTTACGTGACCCTTCGCACCGTCAACGACGGCGCCATCACCAATCATCGACGATGCGAGCGTCGATCCAGTGACCACAGCGCCCGTACCAATGATCGTATCGTGCAACTGCGAGTTCTCCACTCGGCTACCCGCGCCAATCGACACGTTCGGCCCGATGGTCGATGCGATCAACGTCACGTCGTCTTCGATGTACACCGGCTCGATGACGCGCACACCGGCGGGAATCGACTTTGGCACTCGCGCATGGCCCTTGTCGAGCATCGTGCGATTCGTCTCGAGCAGCGTTCCCTGCTCGCCGGCATCGTACCAACCTTCGACGTCGATCACTTTGATCTTGGCGCCGTGGTCGATCATGTACTGGAACGCGTCGGTGAGATAGTACTCACCCTTGTTCTTCGGCTGCCTTAGAACGTGCTCAATGCCTTCGTACAGCAACTTCCAGTTCTTGATGTAGTACAAACCGATGTTCGCGCGCTTCGAGATCGGCGTCGACGGCTTCTCGACGATCTTCGTCATGTGGCCCGCGTCGTCGGTCACCACAACGCCAAAGCGCTGATAGTCTTCGACTGTCTTCACCCAGATGATGCCATCGGCGTCGGTACGATTCACCACCGACAAGTCGGCGTCGAAGATCGTGTCGACGAAGATGATGAACACCGGCTGGTCGACATACTCCTTTGCCAACGCCACCGCGCCCGCGGTGCCGTCCTGCACCTTCTGCTCGATGAAGACTGCCGGAAAGGAATAGTTCGCGCGCGCGTACTGCTCGACCTTGTCCTTCAAATGCCCGGTGATGTACACGACCTGCTCGACGTTGCCGAGCTTCTGCAGATCGTCCATCACGTAGTCGA
Organism: Leucogemmata humicola; assembly: GCF_055379415.1. Classification (NCBI taxonomy): domain Bacteria; kingdom Pseudomonadati; phylum Gemmatimonadota; class Gemmatimonadia; order Gemmatimonadales; family Gemmatimonadaceae; genus Leucogemmata; species Leucogemmata humicola. The sequence continues at coordinate 1,882,801 of NZ_AP040875.1, read as the reverse complement.
TCACCGGTTTCCCGGCGATCTTGAGCATTGGCTTGGGCGTGATGTGGGTGTGGGGACGAAGGCGCGTGCCCTTTCCCGCCAACGGAATGATCACTTTCATGGTGCGCTCGTTCCTTCCCGCCCGTAGCGGTCTTGGAGTCGGACGACGTCGTCCAGGTGCGGCGTCGATACTTCGAGAATGTCGCAGTCGGTGACCGCTTCCATCTGGTGCACGGTGCCCGGCGTGATGCGATACGCTTCGCCGATCTTGAGACCGATGTTCCGCGGCGTATCACCATCCCACACGCGATAGATCAGATTGCCCGACAGCAGGTAGACGGTTTCGTCTTTGATGTTGTGATACTGAACCGACAGCGCCTGTCCCGCGGTGATGTGCAGGATCTTACCGACGTACGTGTCGGTATGCGCCCAGATGGTTTCGTGCCCCCATGGCTTCGGGACAGTTTTGACTGTCGAAGGTCCGGTCATTGCTTGGTTCGCGTAAAGAGAGAGTGAGTGACGCCAACGCTCGGCGATATTCCAGATAAGTATCGGCTCCGGCGCGCCCGAACCGCACGCCGGGGCCCGATCACCACAGGTCTCCGATCGTCACGGTCCACCGGGGGGCGACCGACCCGTTTCCGAGCCCGCGCCAGCCGGCAAGCCCGGCCTGATTGACGAAGATCGGCGCGTCCAGACGCAGGTAGATGTCGCGGTCATACAGCCGCGCCCGGGTGATGATTCCCGCTCCCGCGTCGCTCATCGAGTCGTTGTTCAGATTGACGATCTGCGACGAGCCAACCCCGGCGTCGCCAAAAAGGCTGAGAGAGAAGCTCGCGCTTCCCCACTCCCCCTTCGCGTTGAGCAGGTGCTGCACGAACTCCGCGTTCACCGCGGCCACACCGTCGAGAGGCAGATTGTATTTGAACCCGCGCAATCCTGCTCCGCCCAGCGGGAGATAGTTCACGCCGCTCTGCTTCAGCAACGCGCCACGCGCGCGGAACAGATCGTTGTTGAACGTCTCGAACGGATCCTGCGACGACGCGAAGATAGACCGCTGCGCCGGCGCTCCCCGCGCCACACCACCAAATACGCGCAGGTGAACCTGTGTCGTCGAGCTGACGATCGACCGCACCATGCCGATCGATGCGGTTCCCCGGAAGTAGCCGCGCGAGGGAATCGGAGTTTCGTTCGCGCTGCTCGACGAGAAGCCAACGCCGGCCGATGCGCGCGCGATCGTGTACGAACCGTCGGCGTCGACGACCGTTTTGTATGAACCGTTTGCGCCAAGCTCTCCAACGTTTGTCTTGGTCCACTGCTCGGGCAGCAGCAACGACGACGTCGGCAACGCGACCGTGATGTACGTTCTCGCCTTGATCGTTGGACCGAGCACCATCGCGAACGGACTGAAGTCCCAATCCTGGAACAGGTCTGCCTTGAACAGACCGTCCAGGTAGTTCACTCCACCGCCCGCACCCATCATGGGACGCGACATTCCGCGCCAATACACATTCTCGGCGCGCGCGAACACTTGGAGCTGCGTCGGAAATGCCGGACCTTCGCCGCTCGCATTGCGCGGATTTCTCGTCGCGACGCCAATTCCCGCGTCGTACAGATCGACCATCGACAGATAGTTCGAGCGCGCACGCACGCCGCCGACCAGCCCCTGCGGATTGCTGTACCAGGCCATGGGCGACACCGCGACCGTCGTGTGCGCACGATCCGACTGGTCGAGGTACGGCCAGTTGTATGTCACGCGCGGCGCCTGGACGAACAGGAACGAACCGTTCTGCATGTTGTTGCGCCAATCCCAGTCCCACGTGACGTGGTTGGGATCGAGCTTCACACTGTCCGGCTTCTCCGTCGTCACGATGCGAACGTCCTGCTCGTCGGCCAGCGGCTCTGCGCGTGCATACGTCCAACCTGACGCCGTATGCACACCCACCGGCATCGGATGTCGCAGCTCGCCGCGGCGCACAACACGCGCGATGGTTTCGTACTTCGCGCCGTCGGTATTCACACTCACCGCGCCGATCGCGTAGTCCATCAATCCCGTTCCGCGCACCCACTGATCGAAGAACCAGCCCAGGTTCTTGTACGACACGCGTTCGGCCGATCCACGCATCGCCCGCTCGTCGACGTGCTTGAGCGCCCAGCGGCTGTAGTAATCGTGCATGAACGCCTTGAAGGCGCTATCACCCAGCACGTCGCGCAGCTGTGAGTACATCAGCTTGGCGCGGTCATAGATCATTTCGTTGTACACGCCGAAATCACGAAACTCATACGCCGGCGTTCCGATCGGCTGCGACTGCCAGAGCAGTTCGCCCCGCCAGAGTGCCATCTGGATGCTGTCGTACGGCGGAATCGTCAGCGCGTTGACGCGATATCCCTCTGGAAGCCGCGGCGGAATCGGTGGACGAGCCGCCAACTCTTGCCGCGTAAGGTTCTGCGCCCAATCCGTCTGGTAGTCGGTGAGGCCCTCGTCGAGCCAGCCCGATCGCCATTCGTTGTTGCCGAGGATTCCGTACGTGAAGACGTGGCCGAACTCGTGGAGGATCAACCCCTGCGAGGCAGATCCGTCCATGATCATCATTGGGAATTCGGTGCCGCCCGGATCGAGTCTGTGCACGTTCGAAATCTGAGGATACGCATACGGTCCCCAGATCGACTCCAACCAGTTCGCCGCGAAGATCGTGCGCTCGAGCGCCTTTCCTCCACCCCATGTCGAGTCGTCGCCCGCCTTGTACAACACGTGTACGGAGATTGTGTCCCACGTTTGAAAATGCTGCTTCGGCACGGAGCGCACGACGACGCCACCCTCATACCGGTAGTCCGGCGACGCACTCCATGCGAAATGGTGCACGTTCTCCGCAAAGAACCGCACCGCGCGAAATCCATCAGGCACCGTCGCAGCCGGCGGCGCCGGCAAATTGCCGTACGCTTCAGATGCGAGTCGTGGCGGACCCGTTCGAGAGACGCGCGCCCAGCCGGGGTCGCCGCTCACAGGAACGCCCGTCGACACGAGCACTTGATCGTCTTTCACGACCATCGTCACGTCATACGTGCCGTACTCCCCGTATAGCTCGCCTGCAGGAACGAGCGGATTCGGTTGCCATCCGCCGCGGTCGTACACGGCGACCTTCGGGTACCATTGAGCAAAGTCATATGTGCGCCCGCGACGCCCTTGGCGCCGCGTCACCGTGGACGGACGCGCATCCCACTCGAAGACGATGCGGACCGAGTCGCGCGGAGCCAATGGTGCCGGCAGCTTGAAGTGCGCCACAGTGCTGTCAGGTTGACCGGGGTAGTCAACAAACACCGGCGTGCCATCGACGACGGGCGGCGTCGTGAAACGCTCGTACCCGTAGTCCGGCTCCTGCAGATTCTGAAAGCGGTCTCTATTCTCCCGCTCGTCCACCGCGCTCCACTTGGAGCCGGGACGAAACGCATTGAGGTACTGGTGTACGAACATCTCGCGCAGCGTGTCCGGCGAGTTGTTGACGTACACGAGTGTTCCGCGGCCTCGCATCTTCGTCTGCGCCTCGTCCAGCGTCGCGACGATCGTGTAGCGGACTCGTTGCTGCCAGTACCCGACGGTGTCGCCCGACGGCGGTGACGATGCACCCGTAAACGCGCCCTGCTGGAGCAGCGCAGCCATCCCAAGGATCAAGATCATGGCTGAATTGTACCAAGGACCGGGCTTATCTTCACAGCCAGTTCTGCCGAAGTCGTTCTAGCAGTTCGGTTCGCTACGCCGGTTGGGCGGTTCGCGACTTGCGCCGCACACCGCCCACGGCATATAAAGGGGGCGTATGTATTCGACCTGCCTGTTCTGCAACGGAGCGCTCGGCACGAACGACTCGATCGAGCACTTTCCGGTCGGGCGTCGGCTTGCCTTCGATGCCGCCAAAGGACGACTCTGGGTCGTTTGCCACCTCTGTAGCCGCTGGAACCTCACGCCCCTCGAGGAACGCTGGGAAGCGATCGAGGAGTGCGAGCGCAGCTTTCGAGGCACGAACGTTCGCGTCTCGACCGGCAATGTCGGACTCGCGCGACTTGGTGAAGGTCTCGAGCTCATTCGAGTCGGCGCGCCGCTTCGCCCCGAATTCGCGGCGTGGCGGTACGGACGGAATTTTGGCATCCGGCGTCGGCAAACGCAGTACGTCGCCGGCGCCGGCATCGCGGCCGCCGCGATTGCCGCCGTTGCCCTGGGGGCAACGATCGGACCACTGCTGTCCCTGGGAACGATCTCGATCGTCGCCATCCCTGGACTCACGACCGTCGCCGGCGCCGTGCCGGTCATCGGTATGCTCGCGGCGCGCGACTACATCCGCCATGATCGCATCGTCGCCAGACTCCCGAACGACCGACATGTCCTGACGGTCCGCGCGAAGCACCTCGACGACATCGAGTTCACCGTCCGTGGCCACGACGGCCCTACGACCCTCGCCGTTCCACACGATCATGGCTGGAGCGAGTTCGACGGAACGGCGGCCATTCACGCTACGGGAGTACTGATCGCTGGCGCGAACCGATTCGGTGCGGACTCAGCGCGTGTGCGCGACGCCGTTCGGCAAATCGAGAATGCGGGCGACGCGAGCGGCTTTCTGTTCGAAGCGTCGACGCGCAACGGTTGGCGCGGCGGTCGCCTGACGTCGCTTCTCAACGACTACCGGCAACTCGGTGCCATGCGACTCTCGGCTACGGAGCGACTCGCCCTCGAGATGTCGGTGCACGAAGAAACGGAGCGCCGCGCCATGGAAGGCGAACTCGCGGTACTCGAGGCCGCGTGGCGTGACGCCGAGCAGATCGCTGCCATCTCCGACGACGAGCTCACGCCGCCCAAGTTGTACGAGTAGAAGTCCGGCTAGCGGCGCCGAACGAACGTCTCGCCCCACGCGGTCCCATCGAGCTCACGTGCCGGATCGAGCGTGCGGAAGGTGATTTCCTTCCCCGCACCGACCTCGCAGCGATACACCGCGACATCGGCCTCGGCCGCCCACTCCGCGCGAATCTGTAGGAGTTCGTGCGCGTCGCGCGCTTGGCGCTGTCGAAGCACGTCGGGAGACGCCCACGGAAGCTTTCGACGATAGTCCGCGCATACCGATTCTTCCGGCCCGTTCACTCCCGGGCCGTGAAAGAGCAACACCACCTGCTTTACCTGATGAAGCTCGACGAGATACTTACACTCGCCACGCAGCTGCTGCGCGCGAAACACGTCTCGATCGCTCGCCGACAGCGCTCCACCGCCGCCGGGCACATATAGTCGATCGAACGCCGCGAGCCCAAGCTCGGCGTTCAAGAACGCGTCCGTCGCGCTTTGCAAACGACCATCCGAGCACGCAACGACCATCGTTCGTGGACGCTTGGGCGACCAGTGTCCGTAATCGCGTTCAGCCATTGAGAGATGCTACGAAAAAACGTCCGCCAGCGCGAGTCGCCGGCGGACGTTCTTTCATGCTGCTTTCGAAACCGTTACGGAACGACCGCGGCCGGCTTCTCCTTCTTCTGCGGGTTCTTCACATAGATGTCGAACCAGGCAATCCAGCGAGCCCACTGATCGAGATCCGACTCACGGGTTGCCGGACCGTGATCTTCGTACGGATACATGAACAGCGAGGCCTGCTTACCCAAGCCCTGCAGCGCCTGCATCATGCGAATCGAGCTGATCGGATCGGTGCCGACGTTCTGATCTTCGAGCGAGTGGTACATGAGCAGCGCGCCACTCAAGCGATCGGCAACGAGGAACGGCGACATGTCGAAGTACGTGTCCTTCGCTTCCCAGATCGGACGACGCTCGTTCTGGAACGCGAACGGCGTCAGCGTGCGGTTGTACATGCCGTCGCCGGCAATGCCCGCCTTGAAGTACGGCGTGTGCGTCATCGCGTTCACGGTGCTGAACGCGCCGTAGCTGTGACCGCCAATGCCGAGTCGATCGCGATCGAGGTAACCGGCCTTCTCGACAGCGTCGATCGTGAGATCGAGATCCTCACGCAGTTCGTCGATGTAGTGATCGTTCATACGACCCGTCGGTCCAACGATCGGAATGTCGACCGGCTGGATGACGACGTAGCCCTGCGTGACCCAGATCTCCGGGCTGCGCGCGGCGACGTTGGCGAACTGATTGATGTTGGTCGTACGACGACGCTGATCGTATTCCGCCTGCGTCGAGAACTCCGTCGGGTAGAACCAGATGATGCCCGGCAGACGCGTGCCTTCGCGATAATCCTTCGGCAGCGTGATGTCGATATAGAACTTGTAATTGTCGCGCGGACGCTCGACGAGCAGGCGCTTACGAATCGCCTGCGACACTTCGGGCGCAAAGTCGGCGTTCTTCGTCAGCTTCGTTTCGTTCCCCGACTTTGTGTCGCGCAAGTATGAGTCAGGTACCGCCGTCGGCGACTGACGAGCAACGACGACCTTCGTGTAATCGTCATCGAGAGGCGCGACGACGTCTTCGGCCACAGCACCGCTGCCCTCGAAGACGCGCGACTTCTGACCCGTCTCGAAGTCGACCTTGTCGACGAAGTTGTGCGGCGCCTGCTTGGCCCAATCCGGGAAGTACTTCGTGCCTTCGAGGAAGACGGTCTTGTTGTCGGAACCGACGAGCACCACCGGCTGCCCATTCGGACCGCGCTTGCTCTGCAGCGCGCCAGGCGCGTTGTAGAACGCCGAGTCGCTGCCGGCGCCGCCGCGACCACCGGCACCACCACCAGCGCCGCCACGTCCGCCACGACCACCGGCGGAGATCGTCGCGCCCTTAGCAATCTCATAATGCTTGCTCGGATCAGCGAGGCGAACCGCGTACAGATCGTTGCCCTCGTTCACGAACAGCGTCTTGCCGTCCGGGCTGAATTCCGCGGTCGTCATGCGGCTATTGGCCTCGAACAGCACCTTCTCGTCGCTCGCCGCGAACGGCGGCATCCACGAGTAGAGGCGATCCTTGCGCGCCGGACCGGCTGCGCCCGCGGCGCCCGCACCACCGCGACCGGCGCGTCCAGCACCGCCCGCGGCACCACGCTGGGTGCCAGCGCCTGCCGGAGCCGCCTCGGCCTGCATGTACACGAGGCCCGGACCGACTGGGCTCCACTGGAGATTGCGCTTGCCGGTATCCGATCCGGCAGCACCACGGCCGCCAAACCCAGGGCCACCAGCGAATGCCGACGTATCATTGGCGCCGCCCGTGCCTTCGCGCATGACCGTCTTCGCGATCTCGGCGAGCGACTTGCCGTTTCCATCCCACAGCTGTTCGACCGTGCCGAAATTCGCGACCGGCACGAGGTACGAATACGGTCTGACCTGCAGCGTCACGCGGAAGTACTGACCGTCTGGCGACGCATCGACGTTCGTGATCAACGACGGCTGACCAATCTTCTTCACGGCCTTCGTCTTCACGTCGATCAGCGCGAGCTGACCCATCGTGTAGTAGTCGAGCAGATCCTTCTCGTACGGATCGCGCAGCAAGCTCGCATAGTTGCGGTTCTGCAGAATCTTGCCGGCGTCGCTCGTGCGAACGAGCGGTCCGGTCTCGATGGCCGGACGCTTCGGCTCGGCGGGGCGATTATCCGGCAGCAGTACGACGATGATGCTCTTGCCGTCGGCCGTCCAATCGAAGGTCGACACGCGAACCGCGAGCAACGGCGTCTTCGTGATCTGCACCGACTTGCCCGTGGCAACGTCGGCGACGAACACGTGCGTCGCTGCATCGGAGTTGGCGAGGTAACCGATGCTCTTGCCGTCGGGCGACCACGTCGCGCCGCTGACGAGCGCGCCCTTGGGCGTCTCGATCGTGCGCGTCGAGCCGTTGGTCGGATCGATGAGCGTGAGGCCAATGCTGCCACGCGTCGTCAACGCACGAACGCGGTTGGCTTTGTAGTCGATCTCTAGGCCGCCGAGCCGATAGTGCGGCTTGCCGAACGCGTCGATCGACGGAAGACCTTCACTCTCAGTCTTGAGGAAAAACTTCTTGTCAGGGCTGGGGTTCGTGAAAGCCACGTTGTTCCGTGGGGCCGTGACGATTCGCTCGACGATCTCGGGCGGTTTGACGTACGTCTCCTTGGCAAGGACTTCCTTCGGATTCCAGCCTTGCTGGGCGACGTTCTGCGCGCCGAGTGGCAGGGCGGCGGCGGCGACCCCGGCGACTACGATCGCGCGCCACGACGGGGAAAAGCGGACCATTGCGGACTCCACGAAAAGAGGGGCTTCGGGCAGGAGGGCTCCAACCTACGTATACGATATTCGCGGCGAGGACGTTGTCAGGATCCGCACTGCGGCGAATGGATGGCACATCGCCTCCCATCCGTCGCCATTCTCCGCCCACAACCACGTGGCGGAAACGATGACCTACTCGGTGTGGGCGAACGGCACTCGGCTTGGCGAGACCAGGTTGGAACTGCGGCCATCGCCGCGAAGGCTCACGGGAGCCTTCCATCCCACGGTCGCTGGGCTGGCGGCTCTCCCGGAAATCACTCGCCCTGGAGCGGGCAATCTGTTGGAAGTTCGCGACCCAATGGGTGGCGTACTGCGATGGGATTCAATCGCCATCACCGACGTCGACTGTCTGATCGCAGCCGCACGTGCGCGTCGGCCGAGCTCCAGCCACGACGCCTCCGCCGACGTTTGCGGCGGGATGAAGTTCGTCATCTCGCTCACCGTCGAACCACGCGACGGTGAGCGACGAGTCGAGCTACCTGCCTCCGAGCATCTTGCCGCGGAGCGTGGCCAAACGACGGCGAACTGAACCGTCCATCACCGTATCGCCAAAGCGAACGATCACGCCACCCAGGATCGACTCGTTCACCTGGAAGTGCGGCACCACGTTCTTGTTCAGCGTCTTCGACAGCCGCTCGGCGATCATCGCGCGTTCGGCCTCATCGGTCTCACGGGCAACCGTTACCGACGCGTGCACACGACCTTCCACACGATCCACGAGGTTGTGGAATTCCTCGGCGATCGCCGGAATGAGCATCTGACGGCGGTTACTCACCAACGCGCGTAGAAAGCGCACGAAGTTGCGCGGCAACTGCGCGCCAAGTGCCGACTGGAAAATCTCGTTCTTTCGCTGCGCGCTAACGCGTGGCGATTCGAGAAACACCCGAAACCGGCGGTCCGACTGCATCGCACCGGCGATCTGGTCGATCATCTTGCCCCAACCGGTCAGATCGCCATCGCGAGTGGCCAGTTCGAGCAGCGCCTCGGCGTAGTTCCGAGCGATCGTTGGCTCGCGCATTTACTGCGTGACCTTGAGCGTTCCGATCGACGAGAGGTAGCTCTCGATCAGTTGGCGGTTCTTCTGCGACTCGAGGTTCTGCTCGATGACCTTGCTGGCGCCGGCGAGTGCGAGATCGACGGCTTCCTTGCGGAGCTGAACGATCGCCTTCTCACGCTCGGCGTCGATGTCGCGTCGGGCACGCTCGAGCATTTCCTGCTGCTCCCTGCGTGTCTGATCGAGCATGTCGGCGCGCATCTTGTCGGCGACCGAGCGACCGTCGGCAATCAGCTTCTGCGCTTCGTCGCGAGCGGCTTCGATCTTGGCGCGGTGCTCGGCCAAAAGCGTTGCGGCGGCCTCACGATCTCGCTTCGCGCCCTCGATCGCCTCTTCGAGCGCCTTTTCACGCGCTTCGACAGCGGCAGTGATGGGGCCGAACGCGAACTTCGATAGAACGAAATACAGGATGACGAAGATGATCAGCGTCCAGAACATCAAGTTGACCTGGAGGCTCATCAAACCACCACCACCACTCGCGCCGCCGTGTTCCTGGGCGGCCGCGCCTGCGGCGTTGGCGAGAAGCAACACGGTCGAAACCGAAAGCGTGCGCATTGGAAATCTCAGATTAAGAAGAGGTCCGTCGCCCTGAGCAACGAGCGAGGTGAAAGCGTGGAGGCACCCCGGGGCGCCTCCACGCGATCGAAATCACGAAAACTTCAGCTGGATCAGCAAGCAGACGACGACCGCGAACAGCGCGACGCCTTCGATGAACGCCGAGAGAATCAGCGCACCCGTCTGGATCGTGCCGGCCATTTCGGGCTGACGCGCCATGCCTTCCGTCGCGCCCTGACCGATACGACCGATGCCGAGGCCCGCGCCAATCGCCGCGAGGCCGGCGCCGATACCGGCGCCCTGCATCGCCCACGCACCCATGTACTCCTTGGTGAACGTGGTGGCGGCCTGCAGGAGGGGGAAAATTACCATTGAGATTTCTCCAAACAATCAAAATCGTTGAACTTCAAATACTCCGCGCCGATCGTGCGGCAAGGGCGCTGTCCGTCACCGAGCCCCGGGGCTCAACGGATGTCACCAGGCGTTCGCCTGGCTACGACTCCGATGTGTGTGGAGCGATGACACACCGGCACTGCAACCTACGTTTGTAGTTCTGAGACCACTGACCAGGACCAGCGACCTCTCCGTTAGTGGTGCGCCGAGCGAATCTGCCCGATGAACACCGCGGCGAGCAGAGAGAAGATGAACGCCTGAATGAACGCGACGAGAATCTCGATGCCCATGATGAACAGCGCCATCGGGATCGACGCGAAGGCGATGAAGAATCCGAACATGAAGATCAGGCCGATGAGCGCCAGGATGATGACGTGGCCGGAGATCATGTTCGCGAACAGACGGATCGTGAGCGCGAACGGCTTGGTGAACTTTCCGACGAGCTCGACCGGCGTCATGATCAGCGTCAGCGGCAGCTTGAGCGCCAGCGGCATGTCGTGCGGCCAGTAGATGATCGTTCCGATGTAACCCGCTCCGAGCGCTTTCATCCCGGCAATCTCCACGACAAAGAACGTGATGATCGCGAGCGTGGCGGTCACAGCGACGTTTCCGGTCGGCGTCGAGCCCCACGGTAGCAGGCCGAACAGATTACAGAACAGAATGAAGAAAAAGAGCGTGAGGCAGAACGGCACGTACCGCGAGCCGCCATGTCCGCCGAGCACAGGGAGATAGATCTCGTTGCGCAGGTAGAGGACGATCGCTTCGAAGCCGGCCGCGAAGCCCTTGGGGCGGCCGACCTGGGTCGACGAACGCGCGTGCGATCGAGCGACGCCGATAAGCAGGACCATGCACAGGACGCCCGACAGCATGAGGAAAAAGACATGCTTCGTCAGGCCGAGATCGTAAGTCTTGCCGCCAATCGTAACCGGCCAGCTCGGCAACTCGATCTCGCAGCTCCACTCTTGCAGGCTCTTGAAGCACGGATAGTCGAGACTCTTCGAGTCCGTGATGTGCGGCATGATGATGTCCGCAGGGCCGAGCTGCTTGTGGATCTGCGCCGCCGGTTCCGTGGGCTCCTGCGCCCGTACCGAGGGCGCGAGCGCCATCGCCGCGAACAGGGCCAGTGCCGATACTCCAAAACGCAGTTTCATCATTTGATCAACAGTGGTTCGATCAACGTCGACAAAAAGAAAAACGCGGCCAGGCTTACCAGCGCGGCCACGAGTGGAAGCATGAGGACTTTCGCGGCCAGAATCGCGTAGACGACGAGCGTCAACAGCCGCAAGAGCGCACCGATGCCCATGCGCGCCATCAGGTTATTTGCTCCAGCGGCCCGTCCGAGAACGAAGCCCAGGAGCTGAACCACCAGCGCGAGCACGCCGCTGATTCCGATCGCCGCGACGTCGCCCGGGCCGTGAAACACCAGCGCCAGCAAACCGCCAACTACTCCGATTATCCCAATCGTCGCCAGGGCGAACAGTCCGAACCCCTTCGTCACGTCCGTGGCTCCGAGTCGTTCGTCTTTCGCGCCGTGTGGCGCGTCACTAACCGATACATCGAGTAGAAACCGCCGCCAGCTCCAACGAGGACTCCGAGTAGGACAAACCAGGGGGACGTTCCAAACCGCCGATCCACCCAAACCCCGGCAAACGTGAAAACCAGGATGGTGGCGGCGAACTGGATCCCGATTCCGGCGAATTCGACACCGGAAACTGGGTTACCGCGCCCTGGACCACGGGTCCCACGTCCCTCGTTCATTCGGGGCGGAATCTAGGAGCTTGTGAAATTTTTCGCAAGCAAATCGGCAGCCCGAAACCGAAGGTACGCCGAAGAAGCTGGCACTTCATTTAAGTCACTGATGTGCCGAAACTTCGGCCGTGACTGCTCACGTTGACTATTCGTCTGTCGGTTGATAAGTTGCCATTCGCAATGATTTGTGAGCGGCCGCGCGCTTACAAATTCGTCGCCACCGGATCGTGCCGCCGGGATTCATGAACACACGCTTGATCATTTCACTGCTCTGTGCTGGTGCGCTCGCATTTGCGTGCGGACCGCGATCGCGCTCGGAACCCAAGTCCCTGGCCAGCGCGCTGCCGGTTCACCTAACCAGCAAAAGCGCGGAACACCCGAAGCGCCGCGACGCCGCCTCAAAGCTCGAACCGAAAATCAATTCGAAGCTTCAGGTCGAGGTCGCCAAGAAAGAAATCCGCTTCGCACTCAACGTCACGAACGTTGGCGCCAAACACGTCGAGCTCAGCTTCCCCAGCGGAAAGTCCTACGACTTCGTCGTCGTCGACTCCGTTGGACGCGAAGTGTGGCACTGGTCGAACGGCCACATGTTCACGCAAGGCGTACAGAACAAACAACTCGGCACCGGCGACACCATGCAGGTCGATGAATCGTGGAAGGCGCCGACGCAGTCGGGCCGGTACACCGCCATCGCCACGCTGAACAGCTCGAACTTCCCCGTCGAGCAACGTGTAGAGTTTGTAATTCCGTAATTACAACTCGCTAATACTTCTCGAAGCGCGGCAGCCGGCATCGGCGCCGCGCTTTTTTGCGCCCCTGGTTCCCCGTCCGCAGCTCGGGGTCCGCCCCTAGGAGTGCGACAGCCGAGCACGGCCTCGTCGCGGGCCGCCGGTCGGCTCAACCCGGCTGCCTTTCCCCCGCCCGCCAGGCGGCGTTAGCTTCCTGAACTCACCACCATAGGGAGCACCGCGAGTGGCAACGCGACAGAAGCCGATCGACGACTCACGCGATGTGGAGCTGCTCGAGCAGCTGGCCCGCGCGCGCACCGCGCTGACCGAGCAGATTGGCCGCCGCATCATCGGCCAACACAAAATCGTCGACGACCTCGTCGCCGCCCTGCTCGCCGGTGGCCACGTCCTCCTCGTCGGCGTACCGGGCCTCGCCAAGACGCTGCTCGTGCAGACCGTCGCCCAAGCGCTCGACCTCGAGTTCTCCCGCGTGCAGTTCACGCCGGACCTCATGCCGAGCGACATCACCGGCACCGAGCTGCTCGAGGAAGATCACGCCACCGGCAAACGGTTTTTCAAGTTTGCGAAAGGCCCAATCTTCGGCAACGTCGTACTCGCCGACGAAATCAACCGCGCCCCACCGAAAACGCAGGCGGCGCTGTTGCAGGCCATGCAGGAACACGCGGTCACGGCCGCCGGACAGACGCACCGGCTCCCCGAGCCGTTCTTCGTGCTCGCCACGCAGAATCCGATTGAGCAGGAAGGCACGTATCCGCTGCCGGAAGCACAGCTCGATCGCTTCATGATGCAGTTGACGATCGGCTATCCCACGCGCGAGGAAGAGGAGCGTATCGTCGCCGCGACGACGAGCGATCTCGAAGTGGACATTAAGCCGGTGCTCAACGCCGAGCAGCTTTCGGCGCTGCAGCATCTCGTGCGCCGGATTCCCGCGCCGCCAACCGTCGTGAGCTATGCCGTCAAGCTCGCGCGGTCGACGCGTCCGGGAACCGACGAGGCCACGTCGCTCGTGAAGAAATACGTCAGCTGGGGCGCAGGTCCGCGCGCGTCACAGTACCTCATCCTCGGCGCCAAGGCTCGTGCGGCGATGGACGGACGCTCCGTTCCAGATCTCGAAGACGTGAACGCCATGGCCGTGCCGGTGCTCAGTCACCGCGTGGTTGTGAACTTCCAAGCGGAAGCAGAAGGAATGTCGCCGCAAAAGCTCGTCACCGTTCCAGATCGCCCGTAAGACACGAAAGAGCAAAGGCCCCGAGCGTCCACTGCTCGGGGCCTTTTTCTGTCTAGCTCTTGAACGCCGCGAATCCAACGACGTTCCCACCAGGTTCCTTCACGTAGAACTCCGTCGCGCCGTAGAACGTCTCGTGCCTCGGCTTCACCACCGGCGCGCCCTTGATCCGCGCTTCGATTGCGTCGAGATCAGCGATTGACGGAACTGTGATGAACAGAGCCACGCTGTGCCCGTTCAGGTCCGACGCTGTCGAAGGGCTGTCGGCCATGACGCTCGCACGTGTCTGATACATGATTTCGACGCCATCCTTCTTCACGCTGGCAAAGATCAACTTTCCATCCGGTCCCGGAACTTGATTCTCCTTCTCGAAGCCGAGGTTGTCGGCCCAGAACGCAATGCCTGGCTCCACTGCGTCGACAATCAGAACGGGAGCAAGGGTGCGGACACCAAACGACGGCGATGTGGAGCTCATGGTATTCTCGTGGTTGACGACGCAGCTAGTCTAAATTAGACTTCAAGCGTCGTCAAGAGGGAATCTTCGCGTATGGCCCGCGGCTCGACTCTATCGCTGCCCGACCTCGTCGTGCTCAGCCTGCTCGCCGAGCGGCCGACGCACGGCCATGAGCTGTGGACGGAGCTCACGCGGCGTCAGGTACACAAGTGGGCCGCTATCTCTCGGCCGCAAGTTTATTATTCTCTAAATAAGCTCGAGAACGCCGGTCACGTCGAACCGGTCGGCGACGTGGACGCGACGCTCGGCCCCGAACGGCGCACGCTCGCACCCACCCCTTCGGGGCGACGCGCACTCTCCGACGCGCTCGGCCGCGCCGAGTGGGCAACCCAACGCCCGCCGTCGCCCTTCCTCACGTGGATGGTGCTGTCGTGGCAGGCGCGCCCCCGCGATTTCATTGCGCAGATCGAACGCCGCCGCCGCTTTCTACTCGAACAACTCGACGAAGATCGCGCCGCACTCGACGCCGTCATCGCCGAAACGTCGCCGAGCTCCGACGCCGCGATGATCGTGCGACTCGGCATTCGCCAGTTCGAAACCGAGCTGGCGTGGCTCGACGATGTTCAGCGACGACAACGTCCGGGCTGAAATCTCGGATGATTATTCCGATCCAAGAACGCTCAACGGATCGGACTGCGTTGCGCGCCGAGCAGGCAGGTACGCCGCCAAACCGGCGATGACGCCCATCAATACGACAGACCCGACCATCACGCGCGGATCGAGCGGACTGACATGAAAGAGGACCGACGCGATCAATTTCGACGAGAGCGCCGCACCCGCGATGCCGAACACGAGTCCAACCGCCGTGACGGCAAAGCCCTTTCGCAACACCATACGGCGAACCACGCCGCTATCCGCGCCGAGCGCCATTCGAATTCCGAACTCGCGAGCGCGCAGGCGAACACCGAATGAGAGAACTCCAAACAGGCCCAGCGCGGCGAGCAGAATTGCGACTCCGGCGAACAGCACCAAAATGCGAAGCATCAAGACGCGTTGCGCGGCGCCTCGACCGATGACGTCTTCCAGCATCGCCGGCTTGAACATCACGAGTTGCGGATCGATCGACGCGATCGCGCGTGCAATCGGTTTGTCCACCTGATCGCGCGAGGCCGACAGCGACAGAACCTGCGTCAACGACCACAGACGGTCCCCCGCCCACTGGCGGTGCGAGTAGTAGACGTACGCGGCCTCGCCGCCCTCGTTATCGAGCGCCACATCGCCGACGACTCCGACGATCTCGCTCTGGCGTCCGCCGGCTTCGATGCGTTGTCCAATCGCACTCGCGCCGGGAAAAAGCCGACGCGCCAGATTTTGGCTGACGACCGCGCGACCAGGTGTGCCTGACACGTCGTGCGCGTCGAATAAACGACCTTCGACCAACGGAATCCCGGCGGCGCGGAAGTAGTCTCCCGAAATGACGCGTTGTTGCGCACCAATGTCGCCGCGCGGAGTTCGCGCGAGCGAGCCCGTCAACGCCTGCGTGCCCCACACGTGGTACGCTCCCGTCGCCGGCAATCGAGAGATCCCTCCGGCCGCGCGTACGCCTGGAATCTTCATCAGGTCGGCGTCGAGGTCGTCGTAAAACGCGAACCGTTTCGTGGAGTCGTATCGCGCCGCCGGGAGATGAACCTCGAAGGTCAATGCGTTTGCGGGCGCGACGCCCAAGGGGACATCGCGAATACGCTGGAAGCTCGAGAGCAGCAGGCCCGCCCCGACGAGGAGCACGAATGCGAGCGCGACCTGCGACACGACCAGCCATTCGCGCAATCGCATCTGTGCCGCACCGCCGGTCGATGAACGGCTCTGGCCCCGCAGCACATCGCCAGGCTGGGTCTTGGCGATCCGCAGGGCCGGCGCCAGTCCGAAGATCAGGGCGCACGCCGTCGCGATGACAATGGAGAACCCGAGCAGCCGTGGGTCGAGCGAGAGCGATTCGAGGCGAGGCACTGCCCCGCCGGCCAGTCGGACGATACCCGACATCGCGACACGAGCGAGCGCGAGCCCTGCGACGTCGCCGGCCAACGCGAGCGTCAGACTCTCGATGAGCATTTGTCGAACGAGCCGCTCGCGGCCGGCACCGATCGCCGCACGCACGGCGAACTCTCGCGCGCGCTCCGAACCGCGCACGAGCATCAGGTTGGCAATATTGACGCAGACGAGCAACAGCACCAATCCGACCGCGCCGAGAAGGATCGTGAGCGCACGACTCGAGGATCCAACGATGTCTTCCTTCAACGGGTACAGGTGCGCGCGCAACTGCTTCGCGGCCGGATATTGCTTCGCCAACGTGAGACTGAGCGCATCGAGCTCGGCTTGGCTGCGTGCGATCGATGTGGCGCCGCGAAGCCGCGCGACCACCGTGAAGTAATGATTGTTGGCGTTGCTCGCGTCGCGGCCAGGCGAGAGATCGACAGGAACCCAGGCATCGACCGCGCCCACGACGGGATCGCGAAACCCATCGGGCATCACGCCGGCAATCACGTACGCGCGGCCATTCATCGTCAGTGTTTTCCCGATCGCCGACGGATCTCCGCGAAGCTGGTCGCGCCACAGGGATTGGCTGAGCACGACGACTGCCACGTTCTCGTCCTGCGCCTGCAGGCCTCGGCCGAGTTGTGGGCGCACGCGCACGACGTCGAAGTATTCCGGCGTCACAGGGAGCAGGCGAATTCGCCGTACGCCGTCGCCCGAGCCGATGTCCGCGCCCACCTCGTCATAGGTTTGCAGCGCGGCCGTCGCTTCGAACGAAGACATTTGCGCGCGATAGTCGAGATAGTGCACCGGCGTGACGAATCCGCGCTCGTCGGCACCCGCGGTGTAGTTCTGATATAGACGGACGAGCTGCCCTGGCTGCGAATAGGGCAACGGCTGCAGCAGCACGGCGTTCACAACGCTGAAAACCGCCGTCGTACCGCCGATGCCGATCGCCAGCGTGGCGATTGCGACCAACGCAAAGCCTGGATTGCGGCGCAACGTGCGCGCGGCGAACGAGATGTCTGCCCTGCTGTCGTCAAAGAACCGCGTGCCGCGCGCGTCGCGTACATCTTCCTTCACGCGCTCGACGCCGCCGAGTGCGATGAGGCTGTGCCGTCGGGCATCGTCGTCGCTCACGCCTTCTCGTTTCATGTGCTCCGTCTCCATCTCGACGTGAAAGCGAAGCTCCTCGGCCAACTCGCGTTCCTCGGACCGGCGGAACAACACGCCGCGAACGCGCTCCAAGAAATCTGAGAAAATGCTCATGCGCCGCTCGGTACGAGCGTGGCGCTCATGATGATGTTGATGGCGCTCGATGCGCGCTGCCATGTGGAATGCTCGGCGTCGAGCTGTCGCTGGCCGGCGGTGGTGAGCTCGTAGTAGCGGGCGCGCCGATTGTTCTCGGTGACCTGCCAGCTCGTCTTGACCCATCCGCGTCGTTTCATGCGAACGAGCGCTGGATAGAGCGAGCCCTGGGTGACGAGGAAGACGTCCTTCGACATCGACTGGATGCGATGGGCGATGCCCCAGCCGTGGAGCGGCTCGAGGGCGAGAGTTTTGAGGACGAGCATTTCCAGGGTTCCCTGGAGCAGCTCGGCGCGATCGGAGGTTGGCGCGGTGGCCGGCATGGACGTCTCCTTCAGATGATCTGAAGGTAAGACGTCGGGATCGCGAAAAAGGTTCGGACTAGGGCGAAAAAAGTTCAGCGCGGCGGATTCTGGGGCGTTGCGGGGCGTTCGGAGAGGAGTTTTGTGGTGAAGCGCTGGCCCTCGCCGAGTCGTTCGATCTCGATGGCGGCGGCGTCGACGGAGTTCTGGAGGGCGGCGATCTGGGCGGAGAGCTGCTCGACGGTAGGCCCGGAGCCGAGCTCGGAGGGTTGGCGTCGGCGGTTGAGGAGCGTGAGGGAGAGTTTGGCGAACGTCCCGAGGGCGGCCATGAGGCCGAGGAATACGAGGATGTCGACCAACATGTCTTCGGCCATGCGGTGTCCCGAGGGGCGAGGGTTCGGGAGGAATATACGGGCGGGATGGGGTGAAGGTTCCGAGTGCGCTGGCCCGGGCCGGCCGGAGCTCGGGTGGCGTAAGGTGAAGGGGCGGCTCGGCTTTGGGGTCGGCGGGCGTGCGAGTTTAGCAAAGGCTCATATAGGCCCTAGCCGCTTCAGAGGATTGGCATCATCATCTGCTTGACGCTGGCATGACGCGGTGCCGCGACGTTGTTGCCCCCACCCAGGGCAGTTCGGAGTCAGGCATATGATCGTCGTTCGCACGTTGGGCACGGCGGAGATCCAGATCGGTGAGACGCGGATTCTGCCGACGGCGCCTCGGAAGTTTGCGCTGTTGCTGTATTTGGCGGCGGAGAGGGGGCGCCCTGTGCTACGGTCGACGCTCCAGGATCTGATCTTTCCGGATCAGACGGAGAAGAACGGGCGGCATTCGCTGCGGGAGCTTGTTTATCAAATGCGGCGACTCGGCGTCAGCGTCGAATCGACCCCTCGCGCCGTTAGCCTGTCGAGCGATTTCGCCGCGTTCGATCTCGACGACATCGCCGACGGTGCTCCCCTGTCCCTTGAGCGACTTCAAACTATGGGTCAGGGGTTTCTCCCTGGATACACCCCACACGATTCCGAGAGTTTTGGTGAATGGTTCGAAGTCTATCGGGCGCGAGCAACGCTGAGCCTGTGCGGAACGCTCGTGCGGCAAATGACGGATAGTCGCAAAGCCGGAGAGTGGGAGCGAATTGAGGTAGCTGCCCGAGCGTGCCTCGCACTGGACTCGGTCAATGAAGAGGCCACGCTGTCTCTCGCTGAGACGCTCGCAATGCGCGGCGCAAAGGCTCAGGCAATTGAGCTGCTTGACCGCTATGCTAGCGATGTGGGAAAGCAATCGCATGAACTGCGACTGCCAGCGTTGTTAGTACGACGAAGAATCAGCGAGCGGATGGGCGACAAGTACGTCGCGCCAACAGATCTTCCGTTTCTCGGTCGCGATCCAGAAATCCGGCTTCTTCGCGAGCAGCTTGACGCCGCGAGGGCCGGCGACGCCCGTTGCGTTGTTCTCTTCGGAGACGCGGGTATTGGAAAGACTCGACTCGGCGAGGAATTCTGCAAATACGCCGGCCTGTCAGGCGCCCTTGTCCGGCGCGTTTCCACGCAGCCTCACGACGCGCATCGCCCCCTCGGGATCTTCGTTGATCTTGTTCCGGAGCTGCTTCGCCTTCCGGGGGCACTAGGTTGCGCCCCCGAGTCGATGGCAGCGTTGACCCGATTGACGCAACGGGAGCCCACGAACGATGAAACGGCCCGAGCCACCGCTATCGGCGAAGAATCCTCTTGGCCCGTCACGCGAGCTATCTCCGACCTGATCGACGCTATAGCGAATGAGGGGTTGCTCGTCGTGCTTGTCGATGACATGCACTGGGGTGACGATCTCTCTCGATCGACAATTGCGTCAATCGTGTCAGCTCGCAGGCACCGCAAAGTCCTCTTCGTCGTGACGAGCCGCGATCGCACGACCATTCAATCCTTTGCAAACTGCCCCGGCAAAGCAACTAGCGTTTCGGTCGCGCCTCTTTCGGGGTCTTCGGTCGCAGCCATCGTGGACAAGGCGCTGGAAAGCGAAACCGGACCCGTAGACTCTGTCCTTCGGGAATGGTTTCTGGAATCGGCGCGAGGAAATCCGTTCTTCCTGCGATGCTTGCTCTCACATTTCCAGGCGACAAGAGAGAGATTCGTCGTCCCGCCAACAATCGCAGCTGTACTCGACCAACAGCTCGGAGGCCTGACGAAGAACGCGAAGGCGGTCCTCGGGATCTGCGTTTGCCTTGGGAGAAACGCAACGCCGGACCGTATTGTTGCGGCGCTTGAGTTGCCGCATATACAACTGCACGATGCCGTCTCCGAGCTCGAGGCGGCGCATGTGATTCGACGGGCAAGTGGGACAATCGAGGCGGCGCACTGGCTGGTGGCCGAATCCGCGAATCGCCTCATCTCCCCGATTGCGCTTCAGTTCCTTCATCGCCGCGCGGCGTTGGCGCTCGAGACTGAGGCGAACGGAGGAACGGTAACAACGCTGTGGGATTGCGCGGAACACTGGACTTTGGCCGGTGACAATGACCGGGCCTCGCGGATTCTTCGAGAGTGCGCGGAGCACTCACGCAAGATCGGGCGACCGCGTGAGGCGGCAGAGGTGCTAATCCGGGCTGCGCAGATGGTAGCTGGCGCTGAACGAGGCGACTTGTCCAGAGCGGCCATTCGAATTGCCGAGGCGGCGAGTGATCATGACCTCGTGATCCGAGCGGCGGAACTCGCCAGGAGTTCCGGCGCCATGGAGGACGCCGATGAGGTAGAACTCAGCGAGATGTATGCAAGGATCGGTGAGTGGGAACAGATCGACAATGCTGAGGCGCGTCTAAGACGCGGGCTCGCTCCTCACATGCCGCTTGCCCATCGAATAAAGACGGCGCTTGCTCTCCTCCTTGTGGCGGAGCAAAGCGACGACTGGCCGCTTGCCGAACGCGTCTGGCTCGCGTTCGGTGATTTAAGAGTAGAGCGCGAGTCTGCGGATGAATCGACTATCCTAACTTTTCAATTGATATATCACTCGAGATTCGGAAGTCTCGCGGAGGCTCGACGTGTCGCCTTACGCCTTGTTGACATAGCCGATGCAGCGGCTCCCGCAAACGCCGCAGACATTCAGCGGAAAAGTGCGAATTCACTCTGGGTCGCCGGAGACGCCGAACTAGCGTTGGTGATCATGAGACGCGCATCCGCCAGCGCTCGCGTCGCGAGACTCTCGCGACTTGAGATTCGCATTGGGATCGCGCTGGTCGATTGGCTTCGGTGCCTAAACCTTGATGATGAAGCCGCAACTCATTGGAAGCGACTCGAGGACCTCGCAGCTGAAAACCCTGACTGGCCTTTCGACTTGCTCGCAGCGACGTCTCTGGCCGAAGACGCTTTGGCGAGAGACGAGCTCGCCGAGGCGAAGCGCCTGCTAGCTACGACGGCGAGCAAGACGCCAACCAATCCCGCGTCAAGGCTGGCAAGATTTCGCGCCGCGCTAGGAACAAGAATCCAGCATCTTGAGCGGGGAAAACCCGCTGACGTCGAACGAGCCGTCGAATCGCTTTTGCAATTTCAGAAGCGAGGCGGCGAGCTCGGTGACGCGGCTGATCTTGAGACTGCTTTCGCGATGCTCCTTCTCCACGACAACGGAGAGGCAGCGCGTGCTCGAGCATTGATGCAACGGCACAACGACGAGATTCGTCGTAGTCTCGCGCCGTACGCCAGATGCCTGGCTCACGCAATCAGCGTCGTTGGGTGGACTCGGCCAAACAAAACTCTAGAATCGCCTGGCCACGGCCAATTCGCGACGGCGGCGCCGAATTAGGCCCCGCGCAATGCCCTCGAGAGACTTTGACGATGCGAGGCGGGTGGTGTTGTAGTCACAACCGCGAGTGGAGCGATGCTTCGATCGTTGCTCGCAGGGGCGAAAAGGGTGTGCCAGAGGGGGCTTGCTAGCAACCTATCCGCGATTTCTGGATCGAACTGCGTCCCTCGACATCGCAAGACCTCCGCGCGGACCTGTGCCTCCGTAAGGGGGCGTCGATAGGGACGATCCGTAGTCATCGCATCGATGGTGTCTGCAAACCTGATGATCCGCGCGGCCAAGGGGATGGCATCGCCAGCGATGCGATCTGGATACCCTGTACCATCCCAATTTTCATGGTGATGGCGTACGGCAGGAACCAGGTCTCGCAAACGAGTCATCGTTGCGACCAGGTTGGCACCATCCTCAGGATGTTCCTGAATGATCGCCCACTCTTCGGCCGTCAGCTTATCCTGCTTCGAGAGAACGCCCGCGTACTTCTCATAGATTTTCCCAACATCGTGCAGGAGCGCTGCCCGGCCGATTTGCTCGATGTCTCGACCGGAGCGGCCGATCGCCTTGGCAATGACGGTTGAGAATTGCTGAACGCGACGAGAGTGTCCTGATGTATAAGGGTCGCGCGCCTCAATAGACTTGACCATCAACTCCAACAGTTCTTCGTTTGTCTGGGCAAGTTCGACGTTCGCTTGCTGAAACTGCCGGAGACCGAGAATTGGCACCCAGAGAGCCGCGGCAGCGATGGCACCAAAGGCGGCGTAGACCCACGCAAAGACGAAGACCAGGGGCGTTGCGAGTAGTGTCAACCCGGCCGTAGCGCGCTGATTCTCCTGCAGGACGCTCCGAACAGATCGACCGCTGTCGAGTGCGATTGCCGTGTGAACCAAGAGGTTGTTCCAAATCAGCGCGAGGCAAAAAGCGATCAGCGCCGGAACACCTGCGACGCGCGTGACGTGCGCGAGGTCGAGCAAATTCCCGATGGACCGTAACCCTACTCCGCCGAGAAGCGTATAAACGGAAATCGCGACCAATTCCATGTGGGCGTGCGCCGAGATATTCAGCACGGCCTTTATGGTCGAACGGCGAATCCACAGTTCGGCCGCGATCTTGACGACAACAACGGTGAGGACACTCTCCCAATACGGAACGATGATCGCCGCCGCGAAATACGGGATGAAGGCGACGGTTCCGTCAGCAGACCTCGGCAACATGTACCGCAGAAACTCTGCGGTAACGGCGAGGCCGCCAAGCAGTAGCACGTCGCTCAGCATCGAAGGCGCCACGCTGGACGCCCCGCGATACATAGCTAATGCCCAAATGAGAGCGGCTACGGCAGTAGCCCCGACGTACGTACGAATCTTCCAACGCATAGGAAGGCGACCCCCTCCAGCTCACTAATTCCAGCTGACACTACCTGTCAGTAGCGCGAATAGCGCGATCAGGAATTCCATGTGCGTCACCCCCTTGGTACATCAGTCACACGTCTCCGTGTGCTCCAAAGTGAGCTCCGCTCAACTACACTGGACCGAATTGTCCTCCGCTCGTCTTCGCTTCGGCGAGGGAGGGGGCCGTTATTTTAGTTTTCTAAATAGTGTTCGTAAGTGGGAGTGCCCTGACATCGTTCCGCCCACCAGCCCTCACGCCACCGCGTCCTCGCGGGCATCGAAGGGACTTGCCACCGGACAAAACCTCGCCCGGCGCCTGGCGAACACACTTTCCACATGAGTCAGTATCGACAAGCAGCCGTTTAGATGGTTTTCGGCTGCCAGAACTGTATCGTTTTGTTGCGACCTACATCACAGTCGCCGTACTACTAACGATCCAGCCAGCGATTCGTCGCATCCAGAACCGCGAGAACGCTTGAGGTCTCCGCGCTTTCGCGGATTTCGGCGCTCCCGGTAATCACCGACGTCTCCCGACCCGCTCGAACGATCACACCCGCGAACACGAATTCGCGCTCGAACGCCTCGATGATCTTGCACCCCTCGAAACCGACGACTCGATCCTCACCCTCGGCCTGACGGATCGCCGCCAGCGCCGCACGGGCGGCCAGCTCGATCCGCAGACGCTCGTTCTCGAGCCCCTCGGCTTCACCAATAAAAGTCTGATCGCCCTTCCGCAGCGTCACGCTGCACGCAATGCCCCGCGTCCGCGAGCGACGAACCTCGACATCCTCGAAATACAGGCGGCGACGCACGGCCTTCGCCAGTACGGGCGCTGCACTCTCAGGTCCCTGCCCCTGCCCGTTACCATGGGCCTGGCCCCGGCTGCTGCTCACCACCGGCTGCGAACCGGGGGTCGGCAACGTATACGACGCGCCGGCGTTGCGCGGGCCACGCTGACCGTCGTCCGACGTCGCCACCGAGATCTTCTTGTGGCTCACGTGCATGCCGAGGTGCGCGATCAACGCGCTTTCGACGTTCCGAACGGTCTGCTTGGGGGTTACATCCGTGGTCGTGAGGATGTGAATCTCCTCAACAGCCCCACTGACGCTCGCTACAATGCGCGCCGAAATCACCCCAGGCAGCGTGGCCAGGAGTTCTTCGGCGCGTTGAATCGGAAGGACGCTACCCGCGATGAGCGATTGCTCCGCGGATGGTCCCGGATTGTTGGCTGGCAACGGCACAGCGACTCCAGCGAGGAAAGGCAATTTGTCCGGGAGGATGACGATGCCGCGTGGGAACCGTCACAGTCGGCGTCGACTGGAGTAGAACGCTCGGCCAATATGTCCAGTTCAGCCCGGTTTGGCAAACCTGACCGACGTCTTAGCCGTCCTGGTACAAATGTTCGGGCATTCTGTACTCTTTGATCTTCCGATACAGCGTCCGCTCGCCGATACCAAGCATCTCTGCGGCCTTTCTTCGGTTCCCGCGCGTCTCCTTGAGCGCCGCCTCGATAGCCGACCGCTCGATGTCGGCCATCTTTGTCCCCGGCTGGATCGTGACGACGTTCGGCGGTGGCGCCTGATCGCGCGGCTCGATCGCCTGGACCGACCCTGAGCCCGCGATGGTCGCTGGCTGCACGTCACCTATCCACCCGTCGCGAACCGGCGGACGGTCGTCATCCATCCTCCGCCGCAGCTCCTCGACCTGAAGCTTGAGCTCGAGCAAGCTGCGCACGATGAACTCGAGCTCTCGACCGGTCGCGTGCTCCTGGCCGCGCACGATCGGGCCGACGTGGACCGGCAGCAATCGCGCTCCTCCCTGATCGCGAATCTGCCGCGGCAGATCGTCGGGCTGTATCTCGTGCCCTGGCGAAAGCACGACCATGCTCTCGATGAGGTTCCGAAGCTCACGGACGTTCCCCGGCCACGGATAGTCGATCAGGAATTGCATCGCTTCCGACGAGATCCCGTGGAAACGCCGATCATGCTGCTTTGAGTATTCTTGAATGAACCGGCGCACGAGCCGCGGAATGTCGTCCGGTCGCTCTCGCAACGGCGGCAAATAGATGCGCAGCACGTTCAACCGATAGAACAGATCGGCGCGGAAGCGCCCTTCGTCGACGAGTTCACGAAGCGGCTGATTCGTCGCGGCCACGACGCGCACGTTCACCGAAATCGGCTGCGCACCGCCAACGCGCATGAACTCGCGTTCCTCCAACACGCGGAGCAACTTGACCTGCGTGTGCGGCGGAATTTCGCCGATCTCGTCGAGAAAGAGCGTGCCCGTATCGGCCAACTCGAAACGGCCAAGACGCCGCTCGGCCGCACCGGTGAACGCGCCCTTCTCGTGGCCAAACAGTTCGCTCTCGAGCAGCGATTCGGGCAATGCGCCGACGTTCACGCCAATGAACGGCTTGTTCTTGCGCGGGCTGAGCATGGAAATGGCGCGCGCGACGAGTTCCTTCCCCGTTCCGCTCTCGCCCTCGATCAACACGGTGCTCGACACGGGCGCCATCTGCTCGACGCTCACCATCACTTCGCGCATCGCGTCGCTTTCGCCGATCAATCCAGTGATCTGCTGCAGACGGCGTCGCTCCAACAGGCGATGAAGCCCGCCGAGGACTTCGTCGAGATTGACGGGCTTGGGGAAAACGTCGACGTAGCCGAGTCCGCGTAAGCGCTCCACGTTCGCCGCGTCGGGATGGTCAGACAGGCCAACCACCGCGGCCCCGTCCCAGAGCTGTTCCTTCACCACGGCGACGGTCGACGGATCGGCAAGATCACCGGTGAAGACGATGATGTCCGGCTTCTCGCGTTTGAGCGCTGCGCGAATGTCGTCGAGCGGCGACACGAGCGCAGTGTCCACACCCTCCTGCTCGAGGAGTGCGTTGAGGCGAACAGCAGGTTCGACGTCCTGGAGCGTTAAGAGAATCTTCATTGCGGCGCGGCGTCGTGGTCGAGATGATCCGCGCGCAGAACGGCGACCGCGTGATCTATGATGGGATCGAGCGCGGCCAATCCGTCTTTGACGCCACCAGGCGAGCCGGGAAGATTCACGATCAACGTCCGATTGCGCGTGCCAGCCAGCCCGCGTGAAAGGGCCGCGCGTGGAAAGGTGCCGAGCGACAGTAGCCGAATTCGCTCAGCGATGCCCGGCGCTTCGCGATGCAAGATTGCTCGCGTGGCCTCGGGCGTAATGTCGCGCGGACCGAGACCGGTGCCACCCGTGGTCAGCGCGAGCTCCACGGCGTCGGTATCCGACCACACCGTGAGGCGTGCGACGATCTGCGCCGTGTCATCCGCCACGATTTCACGCGCCGCGATCTCGTACCCTCGGCCGCGGGCCCACGCTTCGATCGCGTCGCCCGACGTGTCGGCGCGCTCGCCACGCACGCCGGCGTCGGAGACAGTCAGAATCGCGATTCGCATTCAGCAACCCGCTTGGCGTGCCGTGGTGCTCCGCGGCTCACAGATGAGAAGCGTCTTTGTAAAACGGTGTCTTGGCGACGGTGGCTGGAACTCGCTTGCCACGAATCTCGACGTCGAACGTGCTTCCCTCTTTGGCCAATGCGGTTGGCACATAGCACGTGCCGATCGGAGTGCCGAGCGTCGGACTCATGGTACCGCTGCACACCACGCCGCTCTGTTCGCCGGCGACGTAGACCGGATAGCCGTGACGCGCAATGTTGCGATCGCCGAGCGTGAAGCCGACGAGCTTCTTCGACACGCCGTTCGCCTTTTGCTCATTGAGTACGGGACTGCCGACGAATTCTCCCTTCTTGAGCTTCACCAGCCACGCAAGGTTGGCCTCGAGCGGCGTGACAGTATCGTCGATGTCGTTGCCGTAGAGCGCCATTCCCATTTCCAGGCGCAGCGTATCGCGCGCGCCGAGGCCGGCGGGCGCTACACTTCCGGCAGCCATCAACGCGTCCCAGAGCTTGGTCGAGTACTTCACGTCGTGATAGAGCTCGAACCCGTCCTCGCCCGTATATCCCGTGCGCGAAATGATCATCGGCATCCCGGCAACCTCACCTTCGGCGAAGTGGTAATACTTGATCGCCGAGAGATCGGTCTTGGTCAGCGGCTGGAGAATCTTCGCCGCTTCGGGGCCCTGAAGCGCGAGCAATCCCATATCGTCGCTGACGTCTTCGATCGTCACGCCGAAACGGTCCGCGTGACGCGCGATGTGGGCAAAATCCTTCGCGATGTTCGACGCATTCACGACCATCATGACATGGTCGGGAAAGCGATAGACAAGGCAGTCGTCTTCGATCGTGCCGCGATCGTTGAGAATCGTCGAATAGTGGACCTGGCCAATCGCCAGCGCCGCCACGTCGTTCGTCGTTACGAAGTTCACGAAATCGACGGCACGGGCGCCACGAATCATGAACTCGCCCATGTGCGACACGTCGAACAGGCCGCAATGCTCGCGAACGGCTTTGTGCTCGACCGTGATGCCCTGGGCGTACTGGACCGGCATCTCGTACCCGGCGAACGGGACGATCTTGGCGCCGAGCGCAGCGTGTTTTTCGTAGAGGGGGGTGCGCTTGAGAAGCGTGTCAGTAGTCATCGAAGGAATATGCTTGGCTCTGGGCCGTACGTGCTAGCGGCCTGACGAGCCCGAGTCAACGCCATGTAAGCCCGCGTAAAGTTGCTGTTCGAATTCGCGGAGTTCGACACTCCAACCATGTGCACGCCGTTAGTGTCGAACCACCTATGCCTACGTCGTTTATGCGCCCACTCATCCTGCTCGCCCTCTTCACACCGGCGGCACTCGCGTCGCAAGTCCCCGCGACGCCGGCAACCTCAGCCACCGTGATCGCGGCCGGTCACTCGGTGGCTGTCCCGAGTGCGAAGGCCGTTCGCCGAGTCGGCGCAGTCGTGCTCGACGCGCGACTCGACGAGCCGGCGTGGCAGGCAGCGCCGCCGATTACGGAATTTCGCCAGATCGACCCGGAAGAGGGAAAGCCGGCATCGCAGCGGACAGAGGTTCGATTCCTGTTCGATGACGAGGCGCTGTACATCGGCGCGAAAATGTACGACACCGAAGGCGGCCGCGGCGTCATCACCCGGCTCGTGCGGCGCGACGCTTCGTTCGATTCGGACTACTTCGAAGTGGTCATCGATGGATATCACGACCATTTGAGTCGCGCGTTCTTCGACGTGAACCCGTCGGGATCGAAGGGCGACTACATCGGCATCGGGACGTCCTGCTGCGACCAGTCGTGGGACCCGATCTGGGAAGCGGCAACGCACGTGGACGAAGATGGCTGGACTGCGGAAATTCGGATTCCGTACAGTCAGCTGCGCTTTTCCCGCGATTCGGTGCAAACGTGGGGATTGCAGGTACGCCGCTTCATCAAGCGGCGCGACGAGCAGGATCAGTGGTCGTGGTGGGGCAAAACCGAATCAGGCGGCGGACCGGCGCGCTTTGGCCATCTCGAAGGACTGCGCATTGGCGCATCGCGGTCGAAGCTCGAACTGCTGCCCTATGCGGTGAGTAAATCCTCGTCGATCGCTACAGCGCCAAACGATCCGTTCAACACACAAGGGCGGCCGACGATGCGCGTCGGGCTCGATCTCAAAGATCGGCTGACGACCAACCTCACGCTCGACGCGACGATCAATCCGGACTTCGGGCAGGTCGAAGTGGATCCAGCGGTGCTCAACCTCTCGGCGTTTGAAACGTTCTTCCCGGAGAAGCGGCCGTTCTTCGTCGAGGGATCGCAGGTGTTCGACTTCGGCGGAGTCAACTGCAACTTCTGCAGCAACGTCGAGGGAATGAGTGGATTCTACTCTCGACGCATCGGACGGTCGCCAACGGGCGCCGGTCTCGCGACCGACAACTACGCCTGGGCCGACGTTCCAGACGCGACGACAATACTCGGCGCCGGAAAAATCACCGGACGCACGGCCGGAGGATTCACGGTTGGCCTCCTCGACGCCGTCACCGGTCAGGCAAACGCGCGGGTGCAAACCACGGCGGGACAGCGGCTGACGCAGGAGGTCGAGCCGTTGGCGAACTATCTCGTCAGCCGAGTGAAGCGTGATTACGACGCGGGCAACCTCGTCGTCGGCGGCATGTTCAGCGGCGTAGCGCGCAACATCGATTCGACGTTTGCGCCGCGCCTAGCCAAGCACGCCGAGATGGTTGGAAGCGACGTGCTGTACACCTTCGGCGACCGCATGTATTCGTTTCGCGCCAACGTTGCGCTGACGAACGTGTCGGGCGACGCGCGAGAGATTTTGCTGCGGCAGCAGTCGAGTGCGCGATACTTCCAGCGCCCAGATCGCGCCGGCGGCTCCGACGGATTCTTGTCGAGCAGGTACGACTCGACGGCAACATCGCTGCGAGGCATGGGTGCGTACGCCAGACTCGCGAAAGACGCGGGCGACGTGTTCGGCGAAGTGCAGTTCAGCACACGCACGCCGGGCTACGAGACCAACGACTACGCATTCCAGCAGCGCGCTGACTACACGTTTGGTCTGGCAAACATCGCGCGGACGTGGACGAAGCCGACGTCGTGGTATCGATCGCTGAGCGCGCTCGCTGGCGGCCAGGTGCAGTACAACTACGAGGGTGACCGAACGTGGACTCAGTTGCATCAGTACTTCGCGGAAACGACGCCCACGTTCTGGAATCTGTCCTTGTTCCACATCTATCGCGCGGCAGCGATCGACGATCGCTTGTTGCGTGGAGGCCCTGTAGCTGGCACGCCCGCCAGTCACTTCGCTTCGACGAACGTCTCGACTGACTCGCGACATGCGTGGGTCGGCAACGCGAACCTCTCGTACTACTGGGACACTCGCGGTGGAGCGAGTCCGTCCATCTCACTCAGCGCCGACTATCGGCCGGCACCGAACCTGACGTTGTCGTTCGGGCCGTCGTGGAGCCGGTCGCACGGCACGCCGCAGTATGTCGAAGCCCTTTCTGATCCGACCGCGACGTCGTTCTACGGGTCGCGATACGTCATGTCCGATCTGGACCAGCGTACCCTCGGCCTGGACACGCGCGTGAGCGTGACGTTCACGCCAAAAATGACGCTCGAGTTGTACGTCCAGCCATTCTTCGCGGCCGGGCGGTACTCCAATTTCGAAGAGTTCTCCGCGCCACGCAGCTCGCGGCTGGTCGTCTACGGTCGCGATCGCGGGACGCTGTCCACGACCAAGGATGCGTCGGGACACGCGCTGTCGTACACGATCGATCCGGACGGAAACGGTGCGGCGCAGCCGTTCTCGATCGACAATCCGGATTTCAGCCAGCAGTCGCTGCGCGGCAATGCAGTATTCCGTTGGGAATACCGACCAGGATCGGTGCTCTACGTGGCATGGACCCAATCGCGTTCCGGCTCACAGGAATTCGGCGATCTGGAATTCCAGCGAGATCGCACGGCGCTACTCGCGATGCGTCCGGACAACGTTTTTCTCGTGAAGGCAAGTTGGTGGCTGCCGCGATAGGACATCTGTAGCGATTGCGGGGAGCAGGATCGGCCCGCAGTTTCCAAGAGACCTCTTCCCTGCTTCTTCCGACATGACACGTCGCATTGTTTTCGGCGCGGCCGTGCTGGCCGCGGCCGCTTGTTCGCCACGCCAACCATCCTCGGCGCCACAGCCAACCAGCCCAGCGCCAACAACGGCGAATGCCTCCGGTCGCGGCGGCGCACCGACCGTTCCGCCTGGAGGAGCGCTGCCCACAGCGCCAGATTCGACTCAGGGGCGCGGCGGTCCGTTGTTTCCGCCTCCGGGCGGTCCGCGACCGTACGCTCGCGTCGTCACAGGCGAGGCAAAGACTCGGCGCGGAATGCTGATCGTACACCGCGTCGGCGAACGACTGTTGTTCGAGATTCCATCAAAGGAACTCAATAAGGACGAACTCGTCGTGGGCCGGCTCGCGCGCGCGGCGGCGGGGAATCAAACGCCCGGCCCCGCGGACGGTTTCGGTGAATACGCGGGCGATCGGTTTGGCGAACGGACGCTGCGCTGGGAGCGCAGCGGCAACCGCGTCATCCTTCGTTCGGTCTCATATGCCATCACCGCCGACAGCGGCACATCGGTGTTTCGGTCAGTACAGAATTCGAATTATGGTTCCGTCATCGCCGTTCTGAACGTCGAAGCCTACGGGCCCGACAGCGCGGCCGTCGTCGACGTGACAAGGCTGTTCACGACAAACATGCCGGAGTTCGCGGCTATTCGCGGCGCGATCGATCCGACGCGATCGTATATCGAACGCGCGATTGCGTTTCCTGATAACATCGAAATTGAAGCGACGCAGACCGGCAACCCCACGCCAACTGGTCCGACACTCCCCGGACTCGGCGGCGCGCGGCCCGCGCAGAGCGTCGTGGCGCACTGGAGTATCGTCCGTCTCCCGGAGCAGCCCATGCGGCCGCGTCGAGCGGATGAGCGCATTGGCTTCATCACCGTGAGCACCGTGGATTTCGGAACGCGCGAGCAAGTAGCGCTGACGAAGCAGTTCGTCACACGCTGGCGCCTCGAGTGCTCCGAGCGCAGACAGGGCAATCTCTGCTTCCCGAAAAAGCCGATCGTGTACTACGTCGATCCGGACACGCCGGATCAGTGGAAGCCGTGGATCCGCAAGGCGATTCTCGATTGGCAGCCGGCGTTCGAGGCCGCAGGCTTCAAGGATGCGATCATCCCCGGTGATGTACCGATGGAAGATCCAGATTGGTCGCCGGAAGACGTCCGCCATACGATGGTGCGTTGGCTGCCATCGACCGTGGAGAACTCTGTCGGACCGCACGTGCACGATCCGCGAACGGGCGAGATACTGAACGGCTCGTCGATGATTTTTCACAATCTCATCGAGCTGATGCAGTACTGGTACTTCACGCAGGCGTCGCAGTTCGACGTCCGCGCGCGGAAGATTCCCTTCCCCGATTCGCTGATGGGGCGCCTCATCGAGTTTGGGGTCGCGCACGAGATTGGCCACACGCTCGGCCTACCGCACGATCAGATTGGAAGCTCGATGTATCCCGTCGACTCGCTGCGCAGCGCGTCGTGGGCGCATCGCATGGGCCATGCGCCGAGCATCATGGATTACTCGCGCATGAACTACGTAGCGCAGCCGGAGGACAAGCTCGCGCTCGAAGACATTCTGCCGCGCGTTGGGCCGTGGGACAAATACACGATCTCATATGGCTATCGTGAGATTCCCGGCACGAAGACGCCGGAGGAAGAGCGATCGACGCTCGAGCATTGGATTCGGATGCAGGACACCATTCCGTGGTATCGGTATTCTGGCAACAATCCATTCGGCGGATACGGAACGCAGTCAGAGGCAGTGGGCGATGCCGATCCTGTGAAGGCGACCGGGCTCGGATTCAAGAACATCGCGCGCGTGATGGGTTACGTCGTGCAAGCCGGGACGCGCGAAGGTGAGGACAACGACCTGCTCCAGGCGCTGTACGACCGCACCGTTGGTCAGTGGGCGACGGAAGCAGGCCATCCGGCGACGATGATCGGCGGCGGCACGGTGCAGTACAAGGCAGGTGGGCAAGCCGGCCCGGTGTACGTGCCGCTCTCGAAGGCGCGGCAACAGGGCGCAATGCACTTCTTGAACGACAGCGTGTTCAAGACGCCGACGTATCTGATTCGCCCTGAGATCGGCGCGCGCATCGAGGCGGGTGGAATGCTGACGCGCGTCGGCGGCGCGCAGAATCGCATTCTCGTGCAGGTGATGCAGGATCAGCGTCTCAACCGATTGATCGAAGGTCCGGCGCTGGCCAGCGATCCGAAGACGGCCTACTCGCTCGCACAGATGCTCGAGGAGCTGCAGCACGGTGTGTGGTCTGAGCTATATACCGGCACGCCAAAGATCGACGCGTATCGCCGGCTGCTGCAGAACAACTATCTGACGGTCGTCAACGGAAAGTTGAATCCGTCGCCGGCCGCTGCTGCACAGATTGCGCAGCTCGCAGCACTCGGCATTCGCATCGAGCCGCTCTCGGAGGATGCCCGCTCTCAGGTTCGAGGCGAGCTGGTCTCGCTTCGTGCAGAGATTCGTCGCGGCACGGATAAGGCCGCCGATCGCGAGACGAAGATGCACCTGCAGGCAGCCGATCACCGGATCGGCGAGATCCTGGACCCGAAGAGATAGGTCACTGGTCTGAGGTCTCTGGTCTCAGGGGTAACCCAGAGACCAGAGATCAGGGACCTCGACCTCAGCGCAAGTCTGGGCGCTCGCGCGGGGCTTCCAGTTCGTCGCGGCCGAGGTGCCGAAGATCGGCGACGTCTGGCTTGTCGCCGGTGATCATCGACTTCACGACGTGGAAGAGGACGAGCGGCATTGGCTTGTCCGTCTTTGAATACGCGACGCTATCCGCCTCGACGAGAATCAACGCGATGCGCGGGTCGTGCGGACCACCGTCGCGCTTTCCATCGCCGACATCACCGAGCCAAGCGCGCCAGCTCGGATGGTAGAGGTCGTCGATGAGATCGCGATCACGTGACAGGATCGCGCGTCCGCTGACGCTCACCCACTCGCGCGTGCGGTCCTTGTAGTACGAGAGATTGACGTGGTCGTCGTGCACGAGCTCTTCGTACTTCTCGCTTTCGGCGTTCGTCATGAACCAGAGATCGGTTCCGGTCGTTCGCCGCTGCGTCTGCATGGGACGCGAGATGAGATGGCCGTCGGCCC
Organism: Leucogemmata humicola; assembly: GCF_055379415.1. Lineage (NCBI taxonomy): Bacteria > Pseudomonadati > Gemmatimonadota > Gemmatimonadia > Gemmatimonadales > Gemmatimonadaceae > Leucogemmata > Leucogemmata humicola. The sequence continues at coordinate 1,848,973 of NZ_AP040875.1, read as the reverse complement.
GTCGCGTCGTCACCATCGCGGTCTCGATGCCGTCGATGAGTTTGTACAGGTCGTCGAGCTTTTTTTCGAGCGAGACTTCCATGGCGGAGTTGGCGTGAAGGGGTGAGGGCGGGCGCGCGCAATCGCGCGGCCGGCCCGCCCATTCACGGCAGTTTCAGTGCCGCGACCGCTTCTGCGACCTCAACGGCATGATCCGCCGGCTTCACCTTCTCGAACACGCGCGCAATCTTGCCGTCGCGATCGATTACGAACGTGGTGCGCGCCACGCCCATGTACTTCTTGCCGTACATCGACTTCTCGCCCCACACGCCGTATGCGTTGACGATCTTCTTGTCTTCGTCGGCAACGAGGGGATACGGCAGATTGAACTTCTCCTTGAACTTCTGGTGCGACTTTACCGAGTCGGGGCTGATGCCGAGCACGACTGCGTCGAGGCCGTCGAAACGCGGCAGGTGATCGCGGAAGGAGCACGCTTCGGTGGTGCAACCCGATGTGTCGTCCTTCGGATAGAAGAACAACACGACTGGGCGCCCACGAAGCGATGACAGAGTGAGCGACTCACCAGTGTCGGTGGGCGCCGTGAAGTCCGGCGCGAGGGTGCCAGCCTTCGGAATCATAGAGTCTCTCCACCCATGAGCACGGCCATGATCGCCTTCTGAATGTGAAGGCGATTCTCCGCCTCATCCCACACGCGACTCTGCGGACCGTCGATCACCTCGGCCGACACTTCCTCGCCACGGTGCGCCGGAAGACAGTGGAGGAAGATCGCGTTCTTGTCCGCCTGCTTCATCAGCTCAGGCGTCACGGAGAAACCGTGGAACGCGCGCTCGCGTTCCTTCTGCTCCTGCTCCTGCCCCATCGACGCCCACACGTCAGTGTTCACGACGTGCGCGCCCTTCGCCGCCTCCATCGGATCACGAACGATGCGAACCTTCGCGACTTTCTGCGCACGCGCGAGCAGATGGTCGGCCGGCTCGTAGCCTTCCGGACACGCGATATCGAGATCGAAGCCGAAGCGATACGCGGCGTTGATCCACGAGTTCGCCATGTTGTTGCCGTCGCCAATCCACGCGTACTTCTTTCCGTTGATGTCGCCGAGGTGTTGGCGAACGGTGAGAAGGTCGGCGAGGATCTGACAGGGATGCAACAAATCCGTCAGACCGTTGATCACCGGCACGTCGGCGTACTTCGCGAGCTCTTCGACGTCCTGGTGCGCGAAGGTGCGAATCAGAATGCCGTTCACATAGCGCGACAACACCTTCGCCGTATCGGCGATCGGCTCGCCGCGGCCAAGCTGAACGTCGCGCGCCGAGAGGAACATGGCGTGCCCGCCGAGCTGGTAGGTGCCAGCCTCGAACGAGACGCGTGTTCGCGTGCTCGACTTCATGAAGATCATGGCGAGCGTTTTTCCGGCGAGCGGCTTCTTGTCGTACTTCCCGCCGCGCATCCGTTCGGCCAACAGAAAAAGGCCTTCGAGCTCCGGGCGCGTGAAATCCGGTATGGCTAGAAAGTCGGAGGTCATGGTTGAGTAGGTGCTAGTTGCGGCCCGCTAGACGCTAGAGAATGTATTTCCTCAGATCTTCGTCTTCCACAATGGCCTTCAATCGATCCAAGACGACTTCTGCATTCACCGAGATCGTGGCCGTCCCGCGATCCGGAAGGTCGAACAGAACGTCCTCGAGCAGCGTGGTCATGACGGTATGCAATCGACGCGCGCCGATGTTCTCCATCCGCTGATTCACCAGCGCAGCGATTCGCGCAATCTCGGCGATTCCATCGGGGGCGAATTCGAGCTTAGCTCCCTCCGCCTCGACGAGCGCGACGTACTGCTTGGTAAGCGCGTTCTCCGGCTCCGTCATAATGCGGACGAAATCCTGTTCGGTGAGCGGCTTGAGCTCAACACGAATCGGAAAGCGGCCCTGCAGCTCCGGAATCAAATCGCTCGGCTTGGATACGTGAAACGCGCCGGCAGCGATGAAGAGAACGTGGTCGGTCTTCACCATGCCGTACTTCGTCTGGACGTTCGAGCCTTCGACGATCGGCAGTAGGTCGCGCTGCACGCCTTCGCGCGACACGTCCGGGCCTCCCATCTGCGAGCGCTCGCCGGCGATCTTGTCGATTTCGTCGAGGAAGATGATGCCGAGCTTCTCGACGCGATCGAGCGCGTCGGCAGTGACGTCTTCGAGGTCGATCAACTTCTCGAGCTCCTGCTCGAACAGAATTCGGCGCGCCTCGGCCACTTTCACCGTGCGCTTCTTCTTTCGCTTGGGCATCATCTCCTTGAGCATGTCGGAGATGTTGTCCATGCCTTCGTTGCCGCCCTGTGACGCGAGCACGTCGAACATTGGCGACGCTTGCGGCGTCACTTCGACTTCGACTTCGCGCTCTTCGAGCTTTCCGTCGAGCAGCAGTTGTTTGAGCTTGTCGCGGGTGCGCTTGTATCGATCCTGTGCAGGATCGTTGGCTTCCTTCGTCACCGCTCCGGTGCCGGACACGAGAAACACACCCAGCGCGTCTTCTTCGCGCTTAGGATCGTGCGCAGCGGCGTCGGTCGGCGTTGTGGGCGCCGGTGTCGGCGGAGGCGGCGGAAGCAGCAGGTCGAGCAACCGCTCGTCCACGCGCTCGTGTGCGAGCTCCTCGACTTCCGTCTCGCGCTCACTGCGAACCATGTCGATGGCGCTCTCGACGAGATCGCGCACCATGGACTCGACGTCGCGACCGACGTAGCCGACTTCGGTGAACTTCGACGCCTCGACCTTGATGAATGGCGCGCCGGCGAGCTTGGCCAGGCGGCGCGCGATCTCCGTCTTACCGACGCCCGTGGGGCCGATGAGAATGATGTTGTTCGGCGAGATCTCTTCGCGAATCGATTCCGGCGCGCGCTGGCGGCGCCACCGATTGCGAAGCGCGATCGCGACGGCCTTCTTCGCGTCGGCCTGCCCAACGATGTACCGATCCAGCTCCGCCGCGATCTGGCGTGGCGTCAGATCGGCGAGCTTGGCGAGCGCTTGCTGAGTGCGAGTCGAAGGCATAGATGCACGGCACACGACGAGCGATTGCGCCCCGCGTCATCGGGACGTATCTCGCGCGGCGCGCGACGCTCAGGTTGTTTCGAGAACGGTGATGTTCGTATTCGTGTAGATGCAGATCTCGCCGGCGATGTGCATCGCGCGCTTCACGATCTCCGGCGCATCGAGCTGCGTGTTGTCGCTCAGAGCACGCGCAGCAGCGAGTGCATACGACCCGCCCGATCCGATCGCGAGCACGCCATCGTCCGGCTCGATCAACTCGCCAGTGCCCGACACGATGAAGCCGTGATCCTTGTCGGCCACGATGAGTAGCGCTTCGAGGCGGCGAAGCACGCGATCGCTGCGCCATTCCTTTGCGAGTTCGACTGCCGCACGCGCAATGTTTCCGGGATATCGCTCGAGCTTTTCCTCGAACTTTTCGAACAGAGTCATGGCGTCGGCGGCGGCACCGGCAAAGCCGGCGACAACCTTACCGCCGCGAAGGACCCGAACTTTCTGCGCGTGAGACTTCATGACCGTCTCACCAACGGTCACCTGGCCATCGCCGCCGATCGCGACCTTTCCGTTACGCCGCACAGCGAGAATGGTCGTCGCCCGCATGCGGGGAAGTACTGTCGACATGACCGGAACATAGCGCAGGCCGCAAACCGACCCAACGGCTTGACCTAGGCGCGTCGCTCAGCCTTGGTGACGTCCGGCGGCGTGGGGCCGCCCGGCGTTTCGGGGCGACGGCGAAGCGATCCACGATTCGAGATCAGTTCGCCCAGGAAACGCCAGTTGCGGATGACTCCGTACAACAGCAACACCGTCCCGGCGACCACGGCGATGACCGAATACCGCCACGTGTCGCGACCAATGAACGCCGCCGCCATTCCCAGGACACCGAGGCCGATGCACGCTTCCCCGCCCCGGTTGCGCTCCACGCGCGGCCGACGGCGTCGCTCGCGCTTCACCAGTAGATCGTCGGGCGTCCAGGCGTCGAAAAGGAGCCCGAAGCCGACGAGGGCCATCAGGAGTCCGACAATGAGTGGGAGTATTTCAATCCGCATTCGCGAGGCCGAGATCGGTCATCATCGGCCTCATGAAGCAGTTTCTGGACCCTTACGCGCGCGGATGGGCTTTTTGGTACACCTGTTTGAGTCGCTCGACGCTGGTATGGGTGTAGATCTGCGTCGTCGAGATCGACGCATGGCCGAGTAGCTCCTGGACCGCACGAAGGTCGGCACCAGCGTCCAACAGATGTGTCGCGAAGGTATGACGCAACGAGTGAACGCTCAGCCCGGCGTCTTCATCGATCATCTCGAGGAAAGCGGTAACGGCTTTTTGCACCGCACGCACGCCAATGCGCTTCCCAGTGCGCGCGATGAACACAGCGTTTCGGTCTGCGCCCTGGCCAATCCCTCGAATCAGATCGTCGCGTTTAGCCTCGTAGTTGCGGAGCGCGAGCATGGCGTGATCGCCAATCGGAACGATGCGCTCCTTCCTTCCCTTTCCGCGCACCTTCGCCTGCTGGCTGATCATGTCGAGCTCGCCGCGACTCAACCCCTGCAGCTCCGACAGACGCATTCCAGTGGAGTAGAAAAGCTCGAGAATCGCCAGATTGCGCACGTCGACGAAATTGCCTTCGGACGCTCGAAGCTCGGCCATTTGAAAGAGCAGGTCGATCTGCGTGCGATCGAGATAGCCCGGTAGATACTTGTCGAGCTTCGGCGCACCGACGGCGCGCGCAGGATTGGTGTCGACGAGCTCGTTGCGGTGCAAGTATCGATAGAAGCTTCTGATCGCCGACAGCGTGCGCGCCATGGAGCGCTTGCCGAGCCCGCGCTTGGAGAGCGCGCCGAGGAAACCACGCATTGCCAGACGGTCGACGCCCTGCCAGCTCCACGCGGCACCCGCATAGTACCGGCTCAGGTATGCGACGAACTCGCGCAGATCTCGTTCGTATGCGCGAACGGTATTCGGTGAGACATCGCGCTCTTTGGCGAGGTGGTGCAAATAATCGGTGATCGCATCCGGCAGGGCGCCGGGCGTGTCACCGCCGTCAGACATGCTGCGCTGGCCCGCGGTGCAGTACCGTCGACGCAAATTCGGCCATATCGCGTAGCGCACGTTCCGCAAGCTTTTCGCGCTTGACGCGTTTGTCCTTCACGCGCGTCGGCAGATCGTCAACCAGACCGAAGTTGGCGTTCATCGGCTGAAAGTGCTTTGGATCGGCCTCTCGCAGGTACCGATACAGGGCGCCAAGCATCGTCGTTGGCGGCGGAATAACGGGCGCCTCGCCAGCGAGCATGCGGGACAGATTGATTCCCGCGAGCAGACCCGTCGCCGTGCTTTCAGTGTAGCCCTCGACGCCCGTAAGCTGTCCGGCAAACAGTGTCATGGGGTCGTCGCGCAGCGAAAGATGCGGCGAGAGCGACGCTGGCGAATTGACGTACGAGTTGCGGTGAATCGAACCGTAGCGGAGGAATTCAGCGTTTTCTAATCCCGGAATCATTCGGAAGACTTTCTGTTGCTCCGGAATGCGTAGTCGCGTCTGGAAACCAACGATGTTCCACATCTGACCGGCACGATCTTCCATCCGCAGCTGCACGATCGCATGTGCGTCGCGTCCGGTGCGTGGATCCTGAAGTCCAACCGGCTTCATCGGACCAAAGCGCAACGTTTCGCGACCTCGGCGCGCCATTTCTTCGGCCGGCATGCAGCCCTCGAAGTACGGCACCTCGTCGAACTCGTGACCGTGGTGCTGATCGGCCGCCGTGAGTGCGTCGATGAACGCCTCGTACTGATCGCGCGTGAACGGGCAGTTGAGATACGCGCCCTCCTCTCCCGCCTCGGCCATCGTTTCCTTACCATAGCGCGATGCGCGAAATACAATCGACTCGTCGATCGAATCATGCGCGACGATGGGCGCGATGGCGTCGTAGAAGGCGAGCGACGCGACACCCAGTCGCGCGCGGATCGCCTCGGCGAGTGCATCAGATGTCAGCGGCCCGGTCGCGATCAATCCGGGACTCGGCAGCGACGCGACTTCTTCGCGCACCACGGTGACTCGCGGGTGCGACGTGACGCGATCATGCACGCCAGACGAAAACACATCGCGGTCAACCGTGAGCGCACTGCCGCCGGGAACGCGCGCGTCGTCTGCGGCGTTGAGCACGACCGAGCCGAGCACGCGCATTTCGGCTTTGAGCAGGCCGTGGGCGTTCGTCGTTTCGGTGCTCTTGAACGTGTTCGAGCAGACCAGTTCGGCGAGACGGTCAGTCTTGTGCGCTGGCGTTCCGCGCACGCCGCGCATCTCGTGGATGACGACGTCGTGGCCGCGTTCGGCAAGCTGCCACGCGGCTTCACTTCCGGCGAGTCCGCCGCCGACGATATGGATTGGCGCTGAAGACATAGATGCCGCGAAAGGTAATTACCGCGACATGTTGATCACGTCGGCGTACCCGAGAATTCTTCCCTCGTTGAACGCCTTCAGCAGATCCAGCATCGATGACGTCACCGACGGCAAACGTCCGCCGAGGAGCATCTGTTGGCCGGCGACGCGCAGCGGAGCACCGCCACCGCCGCGAAAACCACCGCCGATGGATCGGATGAATGAGCTGGCAGAATCGAGCGGAAGCGTTCCGACGTTGGTGTAATACCGCTTCCACTCATCGACGCCCTGAAAGAGATACTGCTCGACGTTCGACGTATAGAACGCCCCCACGACGGCGTGGTGATCCTTGAGATACTGCCCTACAGTGCGAATCGCTTTGGGACCAGCAAAATCGCCGACGATCGGGACAAGTAGATTCTTCGTCTCGAAATCCTTGAGCCAACGGTAGTTCGCTTCGGTGGCGAGATACGCCCAGTTCCGTCCAGCGGAATCGGTCGCGAGTTGCAGCGATGCATACGTCGGCATGTTGCCGCGTCCGAAACCACCGCCGGCGTTCGGATAGTTGTAGTTGATCTGTGGTCCACCGGTGAAGAACGCCGAGTAGACGTATTCGAGATACTTCTCGTCGCTATCCGCCATGACGAAGCCACGATCCTTCGTCAAATGGTCGCGAATCGCCGCGAGGTTTTGTTTGTACAGCGCTGAGTCGCGCGTGGCCTGAACGAATTCGTCGAACAGCTTTTGCGCCGTCGACGACGAATCGAGTCCGGCCGGCCGGCGGCGCGAGAAGAGTCGCGACAGATAGTCAGCGCGGTCGGCCGACAGCTCGAAGAGCGCCTTGTACATCAGGTGCTCGATCATGTTGCCGCGGCGGATGTCGAAGATGATAGCCATCTTCGGCTTCAGCGCAGCGATGTACGTGAAATTCTGCTCGGGCCCGACGCCGAGATACACGCTGCCCGGCTTGATCAGCCGAACGAGATCAGGAATGACGAACTGAAAGCCCGTCTCGTTCGAGAGCAGGTTATCCGACCGGAAGTATCCGGCGGGCTCGGAGAAATCGGCGTTGAGCTGCCACAGCTCCTTGTCGGAGAGGCGCTGTGGGATGGTGCTGGCAGCCTGGGCGTGAAGGCTTCCCGAGGAGAGCGCGTAGCTCGCGACGAGCGCGAGCACGCGTGTGAGACCCAACCGGCGCAAACGAGCAGTCACGTGCTTCTCCGTTTTACGGGAACGCGACGCCGCGGCGCTATCCGGCTAGCGCCTCGGCATCCACTTCTTCAGCCGCATCATCCGGCTTGGGAACATCCCACTCGTTGCCACACTTGAGGCACTTACGGAAATCTCCGCGCGCCTTGGTGAACTTCATCTCGGCGCCGAGATAACCGCACTCCGGACACTTCTCGGCCACGGGCTTGTTCCACGCTACGAAGTCGCACTCCTCGTTCGAGCACGCATAGAACGCAGTGCCACGCTTCTTGGAGCGACGCTCGACGAGCTCACCGCCATCCTTCGGGCAGAATACGCCCGTCGGCATAGAGCGAGTGCCGCGGCACTTCGGGAACGTACTGCAGCCGAGGAACTGGCCGCTGCGACCCTGACGAATGACCATTGGCGCGCCGCAGACGTGGCACATGTGCTCCGTCATCACGGGCTTGGCCTTCTCGCCCTTGATCGGTCGCGTGTACTTGCACGTCTTTGGATGATTCTCGCAGGCGAGGAACGGCCCGAAGAATCCCCCGCGTGCTTCGAGCTTGCCACCGCAATCGGGGCAACGAAGCTCCGGAACCGCGGAGAGATCGTACGCTTCGGCGATGAGCGACGGCGCGTCGACCTTGCTGAGGCTCTTGGCGAACGGCGAATAGAAGTTCTTGAGAACTTTCTGCCAACCGAGATCGCCTTCCTCGACCTTATCGAGCTCCCCTTCCATGGCCGACGTGAAGTCGACATTGAAGATGTCGGGGAACTGCTTGACCATCACCTTCTCGACGCTCTCGCCAAGCTCAGTCGGGAAGAAGCGGCGCTGATTCAGCTCGACGTAGCGACGATCCGCCAGCACCGAGATGATCGACGCGTACGTTGACGGTCGGCCGATGCCGAGCCGTTCCAGTTCCTTCACGAGGCTCGCTTCCGAAAAGCGCGGCGGCGGTTCGGTGAAGTGCTGACTCGGCGTGACACTCTTGCACGGCACCTTTTCGCCGACTTCGACGACAGGCAGCGCCTGCTCGTCCTCGAGCGCCTTGCTTTCGCCCTCTTCGCGGGACTCGCGATAGAGTACGAGGAAGCCCTGGAACTTGATGATCGAGCCGGTGGCGCGGAACAGATAGCTGCGACGGCCGATGTCCGGCTGCATCGTCGACGGAATGTCGAAGTCGACGGTGGTGGTGTCGAACACGGCCGGCGTCATCTGCGACGCCATGAAGCGCTGCCAGACGAGCGTGTACAGCTTGAGCTGATCGGCGCTCAGATACTTCCGCATCTCGTCGGGACGACGCGTCGGATCGGTCGGACGAATCGCTTCGTGGGCTTCCTGAGCGTTCTTTGATTTCTTCTCGCTGGCGCCGTAGAGCTGCGGCGCTTTGGCGACGAACTCCTCACCGAACAGCACACGCAGATAGTCGCGGGCTTGCGCTGCAGCGCTCTCAGCGACGCGGGTGGAGTCGGTACGCATGTACGTGATGAGACCAACGGTACCTTCGTTACCGATGTCGACACCTTCGTACAGATCCTGAGCGACGCGCATCGTTCGCTTGGAGCCGAACGAGAGCTTCTTCGCGGCTTCCTGCTGGAGCGTAGACGTGGTGAACGGCGCCGATGGATTCTTGCGACGCTCGCGTCGCTTGACCTCGGTGACGTCGAAAGTGCGACGCGCCTTCAGGTCGTCCAGAATACGCTCGGCTTCGGCCTGGTTGTGGATCTCGGCCTTCTTGCCGTCGATGTGATGGAGCTTGGCGGTGAACTGCTGACCGTCCTGCTCCAGCAGCGCCTCGATGGTCCAGTACTCGACAGGCTTGAATGCACGAATTTCCCGCTCGCGCTCGACGATGAGTCGGAGCGCGACGGTCTGCACGCGGCCAGCGGAGACGCCCTTTTTGACCGTCTTCCAGAGCACCGGGCTGGCCTTGTAGCCCACCAGACGATCGAGAAGACGGCGTGCCTGTTGGGCCTCGACCTTCTTGCTGTCGATGACGCCAGCGTTCTGAATCGCGCGCTGCACTGCGTCCTTCGTGATCTCGTGAAAGAGCACACGACGGATCGGCACCTGCGGCGCCCCACGCTTTGGCGCGATCTGCGTTGCCACATGCGCCGCAATCGCCTCGCCCTCGCGATCAGGGTCGGTGGCGATCAACACTTCTTTGCTGTCCTTCGCCGCGCTCTTCAGTTCGGCGATGGTCTTTTCCTTTCCGGGAATCGGAACGAGGTCGGGAGTGAAGCCGTTGTCGACGTCGACGCCCAACTTTTTCTCGGGCAGATCCATGATGTGCCCGACCGTTGCACGAACGCGGTAGCCGCGGCCGAGGTACTTGCCGATCGTTTTCGCCTTGGCCGGCGACTCGACGATGACGAGCGTGCTGGTGCCGCCGGAGGCTGCGGCCTCGGCTTCGTACTCCGATACGTCGTCTGCAACGTTGACGCGACCCCGGCGAGCAGTCGCCTTAGTCGTCGCCTTTTTCTTTGCCACCTTTTTCGCCGATGCGCGAGGCTTGGCGGTCTTGGCCGCCGCAGTCCCGCGTTTGGCGCTCGAGGGGCGCTTTCGTGTTGCCATGCTCAGTGTACCGTCTGGTGTTGGTCGCTCTCGCCTGGCTCGCCGAAGCCCGCCCCTTCCATGAGGGAGCGGAGGTCGTCCAGGGCAATGCGGCCATCGATCTGTAGTAGTGCCCGTTCGATAATGTGCTCGAGCTCGGCAGCGTTCAGCGCGCCGGAGCCCTTCAACGCCAAAAGATGACCCCAGGCTTCGGGGGCAAACCGTCCGCGCTCATGCGGACCCAACACTCGAAAAGTCATCATCTCCTACTCTGGACGCGCAGGCCGGACCAAAAGCAAGAAGGGGAGGATGTCTGATGCGGGTAGCATCGATCCTCTCCCTGTCGAATCCTTCACATTCGGCCCCGCCACCCTATTGGAACGGTAACGTATTCTTACACCCCCGCCGAGGCAAGCTCGATCACCTTCTCTATAACCCTTTGTAGGTTATAGAGTTCCGTGTTTATGACGTGATCGGCCGCTTCGTATGCGGCCTTCCTCGCCTCGAAGAGACGCTCGAGCTCGGCACGCGGATCCGGCCGCGAAAGCAGCGGTCGGAGGCTCCGCATGGGGCCTAAACGCTTCAACGCGGTCTCTGGGTGCACTCTAAGGTATATGAGCCGACTAGGGGGTCGGACGATGGAGACGACGTCGGGGTTGGCAATCCAGCCACCGCCCGGCGACACGACCATGTTCCCCACCAGAGTGAGCTCTTCCGTAAGCTCACGCTCCTTTTTCCGAAAATACGGCTCTCCGCGCTCCGCAAAGATTTGGCCGATCGAGCGCATTTCCCGTCGCTCGATCTCGAGATCAAAGTCCAGGAAGGTGCGCCCGGTCTTGTCCGCTACGGCTTGGCCGACCGTCGTCTTTCCCGATCCCGGCAATCCTACCAGAATCAGGTGCGGTTTCGACGGATCAGCTACCGAGCCGGGCTGCGAGGTGCGAAAGATAGGCGTCATAGTTCCGTTTGATCTCCCCGAGTGAATCGCCCCCGAACTTCTCGAGGAACGCGTCGGCGAGCACTAGAGCAAGCATTCCTTCTGCGATGACTCCCATCGCGGGTACGGCGGTCACGTCGCTACGCTCGGCGACCGCGGCCGCTGGGGCACCGGTCGCGACATCGATTGTACCCAGAGGACGCATCAACGTGCTAATTGGCTTCATCGCGACACGAATGACGAGCGGTTCCCCCGTCGTCATTCCACCCTCGAGGCCGCCAGCGCGATTCGTCTTGCGACGGACATTGCCCGATCGGACCTGACCGGGCGCCATTTCGATTTCGTCGTGAACGTCGGCGCCAGTGACGCGCGCGGTGTCGAAGCCCATTCCGATCTCGACGCCTTTCACGGCGGGAATGGACAGGATCGCCGCGCCGATGCGCCCATCGAGCTTGCGATCCCAAGAGACATGCGAGCCGAGGCCGACGGGCAATCCGTCGACGACGACCTCGCAGATGCCACCGAGTGTGTTCCCCGCGCGCTTGATCTCATCGATGTACGTGATCATGCGCGCCTCCGCGGCCGGGTCGAGCGTACGCAACTGCGACGCATCGGCGGCGGCGTTGATGTCGGCGGGCATCGTGGATGGCCGCACCGCATCGATGCCACCGAGGTGCACGAGATGGCTGCCGATGCGAACGTCGAACTCCATGAGGAAACGCTTACAGATCGCCGCGGCGGCAACCCGCGCCGTGGTCTCGCGCGCCGACGCGCGCTCGAGAATGTCACGGGCGTCGTCGCGATCGTACTTGAGAATTCCGGTAAGGTCGGCGTGGCCAGGGCGAACGCGTGTCACGGCGCGTGCACGCGTCACGCGCTGCGGCTGCGCTGCGGTGTCCGCGCTCTCGCCGGTGGCCGCGAGTGCAGGATCGGGAGCGGGATCCATGATCGCCTGCCAATTCTTCCAATCGCGATTGTGCATCAGCATCGCGATGGGCGAACCGAGCGTTTCACCGGCGCGGACGCCGGACAGGAATTCGATCGAGTCCTTCTCGATCTGCATACGTCGTCCGCGACCATAGCCCTGTTGCCGACGGGCGAGTTCGACGTTGACGTCGTCAGCAAGCAACGGAATGCCGCTGGGCATTCCTTCCAAAATGCTTACGAGGGCTGGGCCGTGCGATTCGCCGGCGGTAGTGAATCGAAGGTGCATCGTGAAGGGTAAACAGTAAAACGGCGCGCGTGAACCACGCGCGCCGTCTCACTACTGCTACGATCTGAGAATCACGGTGGGCCAGGCTTGATATCGGCGGCCGTGAGGTCGATGACGACGAGACCCTGCTGACCGACGGCGTAGAGCTTCATCACGACGTCTGGCGCGTCACCCGGCATTGGTCCGCTCGCGCGGAGCGGTCCATAGATCGGGTTCTTCAGCTGGAGCTTGCCGCGGTTGATGTAGTAGGCAACGTCCACGATCTCGACGACGCCGCTCGCCGCTCCAACGAAGGCGAGACGCTGGTTGGCCGGTGAGAGCGTTCCGGCTGCGTTCGGATGGAACGTGATGCCGGCGCCGTTGTCGAACGAATCGTACTTACCCTGCAAGCGCAGGTGGAACGGATCGCTCACCGCGGAGAAGAAGGACTGCGAACCGTGAGAGGCTACGGTTCCACCGTTGACGTCGAGCGCCAATCCGAAGACCTGTTCCGACGCGTTGTCGGTGAGGTCAGAGATCGTGACGAGCGGCGAGAAGAAGTTCGGAACCGGTCCCGCAGAATCGGCCACCATGATGACGCGACCGGCGCCTGTCTTGTGTCCTTCGCCGAACGCGATCCAGTTACGATCGCCGCTGGCCGCCGCAAACGTGGTGTCGGTGAGTGCCAGTGACGGCACCACGAGACCGCGAACCAATTCTGCGTCGCTACCGCCGGCGAGCGCCGCGGCTACTGCGTTTTGCGGAAGCGGATCGACCGTCTGGATCATTCCGCTGCGCTGACCGTACGGGTGATCCCAGATGACCAGCTTGTCGGATGAATCGGACGACGGCGGCGCCTGGATGAGGGCGATGGAGTCGACGTTGAACAGCGCGTAGACCTGTTCGGTTGTCTTGGTGACGTCGCCGTACTGCCAGATCTGACGCGGATCCGGAACGGGCAGGCTCGGATCGAGCCAGCGAATGGTGCCTGCCGGCGCCGTCGGCGTGGGACGCGTGGAGTAGAACACGCGGCCGCCGCGCGACTGCGCGATGTACTGCGGGCGATCCGAGTAGCTGAACGGTCCGGCCGCGCTGAGCTTGATCTTGCCGGTCGTTTCGTCGCGCTGCACCGTCACCGTGAACACGTAGGTGTTTCGGGTGAGAATGCGGTTCGGCAAGTCTTCGTGCAGGCTCGACGCGTTCGTCGATCCGATGTAGACGCGACTGATGTTCGTACCGCCTGAATTTGCGACGAGCAGCGTGTCAGGATTGTTCGAGATGAACAGACCCCACGGGAGCGAGCCGACCGCAATGGCATTCGGCGCGAAGCCCTTTCCACTGTTCGAGCTCTGCCAGACGTCGAGCAGGTTGAACGCGGTGTTCGAAAGGAACACGTTACCGCGCGCCGCATCGACCGCGATGTCGCCGATCGTGCCCTGCTGCGGCAGCGTGTACGTGCGACCGTAGACGATGAGCGTGGAGTCGCGCTGTGCGGCGTTGATGTCGCTCTCAGAGTTGCCGCGCGTTGCCGGAACCGCGTAACCAACTCGACCGGCCTGGTCGACGGCGAACGCCGTGATATTCAGCTTCTTGCCCTGCTGCGACGGCGGCACCGCGAGCGGAACGCTCGCCTGCACGTTCGCGTTGAACGGCGGCGCCAACAGGATGCTGTCGCGCTGGATGATCGTACCGCTGCTATCGCGGATGACGATGCCAACTCGAGTGATGGCTTCACCAGTCGCGCGGACAACCACAGAATCAGAATATTCGCTCTTGGGCAACACGGTCTGCACGACGCGCGGGATTGCCGCGTTGGCGCTGCGAACGTACACAGCGACCGGCGTCGAAGAGCCTGGCTGGCGGTCGACGTCCACGGCTGATGCCGTGATCGTGATGCGGCCGCGGAGCGGTGCATTCAGAGGAACACGCGCCACCGCGGAGAACGTGACGTCTCGCGGATTGGTGGTGTACACCTGACTAAACGACGTATCGAACTTGGTGGGCCAGTTCGCCTCACCGGTGACGCGAATATCGATGCGGCCAACGCCATTCGGATGCTGCGCGCGAGCCGACACGTTCAAGCCGACGCCAGCAGGAATGCTGTCGCCCGTGGTCGGAGCAACGACGCTGACCTTTGGTCCAGCGACGATGTCGATCAGGCGGCTGGCCGTGTCGGCGGCCAGCGAATCCGTCGCGATGACGACGATTCGGAGGCTGTCGAGCGACGTGTCAGCAGCGCTGATCGGCTGCAGGTAGCGGCGGATCGTCGTGTCGCGAAGACCAGTGCGGAAGGTTCCCACGGCCGGAATCGAGACCGACTTGTACCGCGCCGTCTGCGTGTAGGTGCCGAGATCGACGCTGCCCTTCTCGGTCATCCCGACGATCGTCGCGTTCTTCAGCTGTTTGGCGTCGTGAAGACGAACCGTCACGAGGACGGAATCGCCGACGTTGATCAACGCGCCGGCAAGCGGCGAGTCGATCACGACGGTTGGCGCCGTGGTGCTGGAGGACGACGACGGTGACGAACCGACCGTCGTCGGAAGGGTGGTCGCCGTTGGGAGTCGCGTGTCGCAGCTCGCGACAATCATGACTCCCGCGGACAACGCGGCTAGGCGAATCAAAACAGATCGCATCGTATGGCTCCGGAAGCCCGATTACTGACGGTTGTCGGGCTGCTGCCCGTCATCGATGATGTGCGGCGTGATCAGGATCAGGAGATCGCGCTTCGTCTCCCGACGGTTGGTCACACCAAAGAGTCGGCCAATGATCGGGAGATCGACGAGCACGGGGATTCCCGACTTGCTGATGCTCACGGTCGTCTGCGTCAAACCGCCCATGACTGCCGTCTCGCCGTCGGCGACGAGCACTTCGTTGTCGACCTTCTGCGTCGGGAACACTGCGCCGACGTCGTTGGCCTGGAACTGTACGTCCGAGTTCTCGACGTGCACGCGCATCTGCACCTGACGATTCGCGGTGATCTGCGGCGTGACCGTGAGAATGACGCCGGTCTGCTGCATCGTGACCTGAGCGCGCGGTGCGTTGCTGGTATTGCCAGACGCCGAACCGGCGTCGATGACGCGGATCGGAACCTGTGTACCGGCCGTCAGGTTCGCCGTGCGATTGTTCAGAACACTCGCGCTCGGCTCGGCCTGAACGTCGAGGAGCGTGTTCGTCTGCAATGCTTCGAGGAAGGTGCTGAAGTCGTAGTTGCCCATCGCCGTGGAGTAGACCAGCTGCAGCGCCGCGCCTGGGACGCGGGCCGACGCGTTAGCAATCGCCGACACCGCGTTGCCGCCGAGGAGAATCTGTCCAGCGTCCGTCAACGGCTTGCCCAGCGAGTCGAGTCGCGGAATGATGTCGTTGAAGAACTGTGATTTCGAACCAATGTCGTAGCGAAGGCCGAGACCCTCGAGCGTCGAGCGGTCGACGAGAATAATCTTCGCCTTGATGTTCACCTGCGGCTGGCGCAGATCGAGGCTCTTGGTGTATTCCACGAGCTCGGGCAGCGCCGACGGAACGTCAGTGATGCTGATCGAGTTGGTGATCGTATCCGCCGTGACCGTGCCGCGCGCCGGGCAGGTTGCGCTCTGGATCGCGCCCGGCACCGAGTTGGCCGACGCCTGGGCAGCAGCCGACGGTCCAACCGCCGAACACACACGCGTCAGTCGCGCGGCCACCATTTCCTTCACACCCATGGCGCGCGAGTAGTTGAGGCGCACCGTGCGGTTGGCGAGCGGAATCGTCGCCTGACGCGCCGCGATCGCTTCATATGTATCGACGACGATCACGCCATCGGGATTGACCGAGACGTCATAGCCGTTGGCGTTCATGATCTCCTTCAGCGCCACGTCCCACGGAAGGTCGATGACGCTCGCCGTCACTTTGCCAGTGACGTTCTTCGAAGGCAGAATCGTGCGGCCGGTGAAGGCGCTGAACGTCGCCAGCACGTCAGCGATCGACGTGTCTTCGAAGTTGTTCGTGATGTGCGGTTCCTGGCGCTGCTGACGAACCTGCGCCGCGGAGCGATTGTCGCGCGACGCAAACGCAAGCTCACGACGCGGGGCAGAATCGATCACCGACGTCGGGGCGTACGCCTCTTTGCGCACCGGGACCGGCACTTCTTTTTCAATTACGATCGCGGGCACCGCCGGCGTCGCAACTGTCGGCTGGCTGACAACCGTCTTCGGCGCCGACACCTCGCGCACCGTGCTCGCGGTGTTCTGGCCAGCCTGCCAGGGCTCGAACTTGTCGGTCGACCCGTCGACGCTGATGTGCAGCTCGCCGTTGTCGTTCGACACCGTATAAGAATGCGGCGCGTCGAGCGTCAACACGACGCGGACGGTCGTCTTCGTAAACTGTGAATAGCGGATGCGCGTGATGCCGCCGCGTGCGACGCCATCATACGCGTCGCCATCGGGCAGCCCAAGCGTTGCGCCAGCCAGGTCAAGCACGATCTTGTCGGGCTTGGCGAGTGTGAAGTGCTTGAACGTCACGGAGCCATCGACGCGTACGACGACGTCGGCGCGCCCGGTGCGCGGCACCACGCTCAGGGATACGACGGTCGCGTCATTGAAGGTCGGCGTTGCCGGAACGTCAGCAGTACGACCTCCGATCGCGCCGAACGCAGCAAGCATTGCCGAGGCAAGCGTCCGGATTGGAATCATTTTCCCCTCGCTTTGGTGGTGTCGCGCAGAACTAGAGAGTCCTGTCGCGTCGTGCCGAATTCATCGATCGTGAACACGACGGTGGTAAAGCGGATGTTTGAAACGCGCATGCGCCCCAGCGTGGACCCCGTCGTCACACGGTATTGAGCGTTGGTGCCGATATCACGGAGCGTCGCAACCGAGTGACGTCCCGTGTGGTCGTACAACACACCGGTCAGGCGAAGATCACTCATCGCCGGACGCAGTTCGTTCGTAGTGAGCAGCGAATTGAACGGGTCGCGCCGTCCATCCGATCCATACATGAACGATTCGCGATAAATCGTCGGCGGCGGGCCAGCCGTATCCGGCGCAGGCGCGGCCGGCGCAGCAGCCTTGTCAGCCGCGTGCGCACCCTTGCCGGCCGACGCAACCTGAACCGTCTTCACCGGTGCGGGCTTCGCAGCCGGCGCAACGCTCTTCGCCGCCGGAGCTGGCGTCGACGCGGCCGGAACCGGCGCCGCCTTCACCGCCTGCGCTTCCGGATGCTGCTCGGCTTCGGTGTGCGCGTTGGTCGCGTTCACCGCCTTCTGCGTTGCCTTACGCGCCGCGGCGAGCGGATCCTGCGCGCTGGCCGTGCGGCTCGCAACAACGAGCGCTGCGCCGAGAATGAGAGCGCGCATCACGGGGCACCTACCTTGGCGGCCGTCGGCTGCTTGACGGAAGTGTGAGCGACGTACGTCTGAATGCCAAACCTCGCATCGAGGAACTGCTCGTTCTTTTTCGCTCGGCGCTCGCCCTGTCGATTGCTCGGCGTAAGCGTGAGGTTGATCGGCGACACGATGCGCGGCATCGAACCGACGTTGCCGAGGAACTCGGCGACTTCATGCCAGGGGCCGGTGACGCCCATCTTGTAGCGATAGGTGTCGAACTGATCGCCGTTGATGACGCCGTCCGGCTGCACATCGGAGAGCTCGAGGCCCGCACGGCGCGCGGCCGTCGAGACCGACTCGAGCAACGCCGGCACTTCGTTTTCTGTCGGCACCAGTCGGCGCAACACTTCGAGCTCACGTCCGAAGCCATCGGCTTCGAGCTTCATCTTGGTCGCGCTACCCTTGGCGACTTCGATCTTGGTGAGCTTGTTCAACGAGTCGAGCGTATCGAGACGGAACTCGATCGCATGAAGCTCGGTGTTCTTGGGCGACCAGACGAGCTGCTGATAAACGCCGGCGAGTGCGACAGCCAGCACGCCGAGGATGAACAGCTTCTGATCGCGGGAATTCTGCGGAAGGAGCGCCATGGTTACCTGACCGACAGCGTGAGCGGCACGCGATGCAGCATCAGCGAGTCCGGGCGGACGTACCCGATCGTCAACTGGAACTGCGCGACCTCTTTACCCTGCTCCACCGCGAGCTCGGACTTGTCGAGCTGCACATTGGAGAGGTACGGCGATGCTTCGAGATCTTTCATGAAGCGCGTAACGGCCTGGATGTCGACCGTGCGCCCGGAGACGCGAATCGAGATGACATCCTTTGGGATCACCGTGTCCATGCGCTTCGGCGCCTTGCGCTTCTTCGCGGCGGCCGAGGTGTCGTCACCGGCTTTCGGCGTCACGACGACGTTGTTCGTGCCCTGTGGCGTACCGGCGAAGGACACGGCGGTGAGCCACGTGTACTGCGGCAGCGCGCGGCTGATTTCGTCGAGAACGTGCGGCCAGACGTACCGGTCTTCGTCGATGCTGCGGATGACGTTGACCTGGCGGAGGAGCGTATCGCGCGTTGCTTCGGCGCGGTAGCGATCCTTGAGGAAGTTTGCATAGCGCGTCGAATCGCGCAGCGCGACCTCGCGACGCTCACCGAGCGTCGCTTCCTTGGTGTTCTGCATGACGTACAAAACCGCCACGGCTCCGGCACTCACGACGAGTGCGGCGATGGAACCGATGAGGAACTTGTCGCGAAGACGGTTCGAGACGCCCGCGGCGATTGCGCCGAAGTCTACGGCTTTGGCGCGCGCGGCCTTCTTGCGTCCGGCACCTGGCAGAAGATTGATTTCAATCATTGGCTGGCCTCGGGGCTTAGCGGCCGTTCGGGGAGATCATGCGACCTCCCGGAGCGCCAGACCGATGGGAAGCATCAACAGCGGCGCAATCTCATCGGTGACGAGCGATGCGAGCGCGCCATCGCGCACTTTGAGATTCGCCAGCGGATTGGCCTGACGAACGGTGAGACGAAGGCGAGCGGCGAGCATGTCGTTGAGGCCCGGGATGCGCGAGCCGCCACCACACGTGTACAGCGATCGCATGGCACCGGCGCGCGAGTTCTGCGCGAGGTAGGCCGCGGCGCGCTCGACGCCGACGGCGATTTCCTCGCCGCGGCTTTCGATGACCGAGTCCAGGTGCGGCGAACGATCGTAGCCCTGCAAGAGCTGCTGCGCGGCTTCGGCGCTCAGACCGCGCTCACGCTGCAAATCTTCACGGAAGCGACGCGTGCCCACGGTGAGATCGCGCGTGAGGAGCGGAACGCCTTCGTCGAGAATATTGATGTTCGTGACGTCGTGGCCGATGTTGAGCAAGCCGACGACGCCGTTCATCGCGTCAGGGTGATTCACTTCGAACGCGTTGTGCAGCGCGAACGCTTCGACATCGACGACAGCCGGCTCGAGTCCAGCATCCGTGCATACGCGAATCTTCGACTCGATCAATTCACGCTTGGCGGCGACGAGCAGCACGCTCATCTCCACGCCATCGCCTTCTGGATCGAGAATCTGGAAGTCGAGCTCGACCGATTCCATATCGAACGGCACGTGCTGCTCGGCTTCCCATCGCATCAATTCGCGCGCTTGCTGCTCCTTCACGCGCTCGATTGAGATTTTCTTAATGATGACGTCGCGACCGCCAACGGCGGTGACGACATCCTTGTTGGTGATCTGTGCACTGGCGAGCGCCGTCTGAATCGCGTCGGCAACGATGCCGGGATCCATGACTTCGCCTTCGACGATCGCATCTGCGAGCAGCGGCGTGATCGTCACACGAACCAATTCCGGCTCGCGCTTCGAATGGTCGATCACAGCGACCTTGATCAACCCCGATCCGATGTCGAGACCGACGGTTGTTTTCTTCCGACCAAACAAAGCCATGGTAGTGCTCAGTGAGCGAGTGGACGGCTTGCTGGGAGACAGCAATCGCAAATTGCGATGACGGTAGGAACAGCGAGTGTTGCGATTCGTCTGCCGTGTCTGTCGATGCGACTTCGCATCAACAAGCTGTCATTCCCACCGAACACGACCGACTTTCAAGCAAGTAACAGCAGAGTGCGCTTAGGTGATTGGCATCACAGGATTTAGAAGATCTCTGTCCAGTTTCTCTGCTGCACGACGCGCAATTGTGCGATGCGACGCAATGCACGAGCAACAACACATGGAGAGAATCGTACGACGCCACCACCAACATCGATTGCGAATTGTTCCGCAGGCGGATTTGCAAACGACAACATCGCGCCTGTGAGCATCAACTCATTCGTCGTGATACTGATCGGGCCTCGAGCGATGAGCAGCCCATTCATCGTGAACGGACCAACGATCGAAACACTCCCGTCCGCGATCATAACACCCTGGAACGAACTGTTGCTGATGACAGTATCGGCACGAATGTGAATTGCTCCACTCGCAGCCTCGATCAGCTGTTGCTGCCATTCGGCCTGCGCATAGTGAGTTGCATCACCAACACGCGCGTTTGTGGCGACGCGCACGCTATCCGGGCTCGCAACCGTGGCTCCTGGAGGCACCGTAACGCCGGCAAACGACGACATCGCGCAATCGGCATCGGTGGCGGTGTCTCCTGTTATCGCCAGTCCGCCACGGAGTCGCACCGAGCCGCGTGCAGTAAACGGAGACGTCGGAAGTGGTATGAGCGGTCGCCATCGCGCCACGACATTGATGCGGCGTCGTCCGGCGTCTCGACCCGATAGCTCCGCGTCCGCAACGAGCCACAGCGTATTGTCCGGGAGTCGCGTGGCCGCAACAGTCGTTTCGATCGGTAGCGCCGACGCAACACTCGCCGCGTAGATCGATGCGCGACCCAGCGGTAGATCGGCGAGACTGGTCGTGATCGCCCCGGAAAGCATCGAATGCACAGCAGCGTCAGCGCTCGCCATCAGCGACGCATCCTCTCTGCCGAGCTCCGACGATCGCTGCGCCAATGTTGCTGTCGACACCGCACCGCCAATGAGTAGCGCAATGAGTGCGATCATCATCAGCGCCGCGAGCAACGCCACTCCTCGCCGATTGCGTCGATCGGGCATCATCGCCGATTGCGAAGCAAAACCCATTCGCCAATCGAGTCGACACGTTTGCCGGGTGTCGTCGAGAGTGCGCGCGCCGTATTCCGCGCCTGACCGCGAACGTCGATTCGAATCAGGGCAATTGATTTAGTATCGGCAACGGGCGACGCGGACTTAACACCCGCGCTATCGAAATATTGAAACGTGAGTCCTTTGGACGCCGGCGACAGAAAGGGACCACTCACGGGCTGCACGGTATTGAAACGCAGACTCGCGTTGTTCCAATCGCGCTGGCCGAGATACCACTGTCCATCGGATCCGCGATATAGGCTGTACCGCATTGGGCGAGTCACACGCAGTGGTGCACCGAGCCGGTCGCGTGGAGTGAATCCGTCGAGTGCGAGCGCGACGCGAGTGAAGGCCTTCGCTGCAGCGCTGAGCCTCGGCCCAGCGGGCGAACAATCCCCTGGCCCCACAACCGCCGTTGCTCCGACGCGGAAGGGTTGCCATTGCTCCGCCGAATCATTCGCAACGAGAACCCAGGCGGTGTCGCCGACCTCGATCGCTGAGAGAGTTCCGGCATACGCGGTAACCCCCTGGCTCGCAGGCGCCAGGACCAAACGAGCACCACTCGTATCGCATCCGACTGCGGTCGCGATCGTTGCTCGTATCTCGATCGATGTGTCGCGCGCTTCGCGAATATCTCTTGCACTACTAGCGACTGCGTTCAAATCGATAGGAAGAATCGCCAGCGCGTCGCCGAGCTGCGACGATAGCGCCGCGTTGTCCTCGAGATCGGCAATGACGCGCTGCTCGCGCATGCTGATCGTTGCAACCAGCGACAGCGCGATACCGACAATCGCCACGCAGACCAGGAGCTCGAGCAACGTGACGCCCGGACGCGCCGACTGGGATCGAGCTAACATGGCAAGCGTGTGCGAAACGCGACTGCTTTCTCGACGCCGGCCACATTGAATGACACGCTGTCGTAGAGCTCACGCACGCCTTTCGTTGGCGGCATCGCCGTCCAGAACTCGCTAAGCCCCGATGCACTGGTGGCTGTGCCGCTCGCAGCCATGCAGGATCCTGCACCAAGCACTTGGAGTCGATCGATGGCGGCGCGCGTCGCCGCAGCGCGCAGACGCACTTCATTGGTCCGACGGACAAGCACCGAGCCAGCGGCGACGAGCGCGAGTAGCCCGACGTCGACGAGCACGACTGCGATGAGCACTTCGATGAGCGCGAACCCGCGGCGACGATGCATGGCGCCAACGTAGGCGCGTGGTGCGCGAAACTCGCATCAAACGAGCGCGCGCAGTGCCAGATGTCGGAGCATCGGCATAGCGCAGATACAGCAAACCCCCGGCAACGCTTTCGCGTTACCAGGGGTTGGGACCAAGCACCTTCGCTCGGGGCTGGGCACCGGGCATCAAGCCCGGTGCCTGTGCTTATCCAACCTTACTTACAAGCCGGCTCGCCTTCAGCCGCGGTCGTAATCGTCGGGTTGGTCGTGTTGATGCTGATACCGCAGGGCTGCGTAGCCGGCAGCTGCGAGTGCGTCACCGTCGCGGTCCAGTAGCCCGAACCAGCAACGATCGTCGGCGAGCTGACACCAGTCGAGCTCTGGAACTTCAGGTCCGTGATCGTCTGCGTGTACTTCGAGCTGTCCGAGAAGAACGCTTCTTCCGCGGTGACGAGGTTGCGGAGGTCGGACTTCATCGCCGTGACGTACGCCTTCGACTTCGTGTTCGCAAACTTCGGAATCGCGATCGCGGCCAAGATGCCGATGATGACGACGACGATCAGAAGTTCGATGAGGGTAAAGCCCTTGCGCATTTTAAGCATTTGCTTGGTTCCCGAGAGAAGGTGTTCGAGGGGTGTTCGCGACCCGAGTAAAGCAACGGACGGGCCCGATTGGCTCGCCACACCTAAATGGCGCTATATCAACGTCTTATGGATTCAGCGATCGGCGGCATGCCCGCGCGGGGACGTGCCTTTTGCACGGAGTCTGGCAGTTTGCTAGGGCTCCCGGTGAGTGTAACGGCCGGTCCCGACTTGTCCCCGCCCTCTGCGACATACACCGAATCGGCAAACACGACCAGGCGCCGCAATGCCTTTATGTCGCCACCGAAACGCATGGATTCGAACGCCATGGCTTTTGCCTCCTTGTAATACCCTTCATTGAGAAGGCACCACGCGAGCGCGCCACGGCCAAGCGGAAATTGTGGATCGAGACCGTGAGTCCATTTGTACATCGGGATCGCGGGACCACACAGTCCAACGTTGCGATACTCCTCCGCCAGATCGTACGAGAGAAATGGATCGTACGGAAATAGCGTGAGCGCCGTGCGATACTCTGCCTCACCGTCACGCAGACGCTTTTGCTCGAAGTTCCACGCACCGAGCATGAAGTGCGCGCGGTAATCGCGGGGCGCATCGAGAACCGCCTGACGGAACAACCGATCGTTGTCCTTCCACACGGTGGTGCGCTGAATGCTTCGACCCATTGCCGCCACGATGGCCAACGTCGCTAACGCAATGCCAAAGGCACGCGCTCGCTCGGGTGAGCCGAATCGATCGCGCAAAGAATCCGCGACCACCACGATCACACCGCCGAGAATCAACATCGCGCCGACGCTCGGCAAAAAGAGCGTGCGCTCGGCGAGAACGATTCCCGCCGGCAAGAGAAAATTGCTCGACGGTAGCAGTGCAATGCATCCGAACGCGATGCCGAAGCTGATTACTGGCTGCCGGCGACGCAGCAACACGCCGAGTGAGAGAATCGCTACGAGTAGCGCGAGTCCCGGGATTTGATTGAAGCTGAATCCCTGCGCAATCTCGATGTCCGGTGGGCCGTACTCCGACGACAAACGCACGGGCCAGAACAGAAGACGAATCCAGGCCGGCACGACGCCAAGCGCCGTCAGCACGCGATCACGACTGGTGATGTGCAGACTGTTGAACGGCGTGAACGGTTGGAAGCCGCCGAGCGGCTGATTGGTGAGCACGTGAGATCTGAGCGCGAGCACACTCACGGCGACCAGCGTCAACGTCAGATAGAACAGTCGGGCGCGCGCGATGCGCTGGGTCAGCGTACCGTCGGCCGGAATCACCGTGAACTCGGCGGCGGCGAGAATCGCCGGGAGCACAAAAGCGTGCTCCTTTGAGAAGCAGCCAATCGCGTACAGCACGATGACGGCAACGGCCGTGCGCGGCTGCAGCGGCCCCTTCATTCGATCGCGCAGATACAACAGGATTGCGGGGACCAGCGCGATAGCAACCCAAAGCTCCGACTGCCCCACCACGTTCGCGACTGCCTCGACGTGAATCGGGTGGACGGCGAACGCCGCGGCCGCGAGCCATGCAGCCCACGACGGCAGGAGCCGCCGAGCGAGGAGCAACACCATCACCGCGGACACAGCGTACAGCAGGATATTCGCGGCGTGAAATACGATTGGTCGGCCGCCTCCGATCACGTACTCGATCTTGAAGGCGAGCATCGTGAGTGGACGATATCCGTCGCCGCCCCAGGCGCCCGGCCAGTACGACGAGAGAAACACTCTCCACCAGTGAGCGAGGCTACGCATCGCGGGGTTCTTCTCGATGATGTAGCGGTCGTCGTAGGTGAATTGATTGACGATGCCGATTGCCGACGAGACGACAGCCAGCAACGCGATGGCCGCGGCCGGCCAGCGAGAGGAGCGCGCGTTCATGCCGACAGGTTGTATTTGGTGATGTGCCAGAACGCGGCGATCCCGTCGCGCCAACCAATCTTCTTTCCTTCCGCGTATGTGCGTCCGGAATAGCTGATGGGCACCTCGAAGATTCGAGCGCCCGATCGCGACAGACGCGCCGTGATCTCTGGCTCGAAGCCAAAGCGTTGTGCGGTGAGCTTGGGCAACAGCGACCTCGCGAGCTCACCACGCACGGCTTTGTAGCACGTCTCCATGTCGGTGAGGTTGAGGTTCGTCCACATGTTGCTGTACGTCGTCAGAACCTTGTTGCCGACCGAGTGCCAGTAGTACAACACGCGGTGTGGTCCACCGAGAAAGCGCGAGCCGAAACACGCGTCGGCGCGACCATCGAGGATGGGCTCGAGCAGTGTCGGCCAATCGGCCGGGTCGTATTCGAGATCGGCGTCCTGGACGATCACGATGTTGCCAGTGCTCATCGATAGCGCCTGGCGAATCGCCGCGCCCTTGCCGCGATTCTCAGGATGACGATAGAGCTGAGCAATGCGCCCCTCGGCGAGGAGCGATTCGAGAATCTGTTGCGTGCCGTCCGTTGAGTGATCGTCGACGCAGATGATTTCCTTCGGCGTCGGCGTCGCGTGCACCTGATCGATGATGAGTTCGATCGTATTCCGTTCATTGTAGACCGGAATGAGCACGGACAGCTTGACGGCAGCGCGGTCGATGGGCGTGCGCGTGCGCACAGGCGATGCGGGCGTCGTCATGCTTCGACTCCGTACCGTGACAGCTTTCTATAGAGAGTCGATGGATCGATGCCAAGCACTTCGGCAGCGCGAGACTTGTTCCCGCTCTCCGTTTGCAGCACCCACATGATGTACGCGCGCTCCACGGCTTCGAGCGTTGGATTGGGCGGCGTGCGCGTCGACACGAGCGGCTCGGTGCGCGGCTCGGTGATGCGCTCGGGCAGCGCGCCGACGTCGATCGCATCGCCCGGTGTGAGGATGATTGCGCGCTCGATGGCATTCTCGAGCTCGCGGACGTTACCGGGCCACGGATACTCGGCCATCACGCCGAGTGCGTCCTCGGTGATGTGCTTTGGTGACTCGCCGCGCTGCTCGGCAATGCGATGCAGGAAATGCTCGGCGAGCAACGGAATGTCATCGCGACGCTGACGAAGCGTCGGCAGATGCAGCGAAATGACGTTGAGTCGGTAGTACAGATCGCTGCGAAAGTTGCCGACGCGAATCTCTTCGTCGAGATCACGGTTCGTGGCGGCAACGACGCGGGTGTCGACGGGAATGGCGTCTGTGGAACCGACCGGGATGACTTCGCGATGTTGCAACGCGCGGAGCAGCTTTACCTGCGTCGCCGGAGTCGTTTCGCCGATTTCGTCGAGAAAGAACGTTCCCTTCGTCGACGCGCCGAACAGACCGACCTTGTCCTTGATCGCGCCGGTGAACGATCCCTTCACGTGTCCGAACAGTTCGCTTTCGAGCAAACTCTCAGGGAGCGCACCACAGTTGATGGAGAGAAACGGGCCTTCGGTGCGCGTGGATAGTTCGTGGATATACCGCGCGATGATTTCCTTACCGGTCCCGGACTCACCTTGGAGCAGCACCGTGGAGTCGGTGGGCGCTACCGTTTCAACGAGTCGCAGTACGTCGATCCACGACTTACTCGATCCCACGGGGCGCGCAACGCCCTGCCGTTCGTGGCGTCGAATGGCCTGCTTGAGCGACTTGTTCTCGACGCGAAGCTTGCGGTGTTCCGCAGCGCGCCGAAGAATCGCGACCAGCTCGTCGTTCCGAAATGGCTTTTGGATGTAATAGAAGGCGCCTTCGTTCACCGCCTGCATCGCTGACTGCAGCGTGGCCTGTGCCGTCATCAGAATCACTGGAACATCGGGATCGCTCTGCCGAGCGGCGGCGAGGATCTCGACGCCGGTGACGTTCGGCATGCGAATGTCGGTGAGGACGATGTCCGGCGACATGTCGCCAATGCGATCGAGGCCCGCGCGTCCACCGTGTGCGAGGTGCGGCGAGAAACCTTCGTTACGCAGCAGAATATTCAACGAGTCGAGAATACCCGTTTCGTCATCGACGACGAGCACACTCGGCTTGGTTGCAACTTCGGTCACGAGAGAATTCCCTGGCCCGATGCGGCCAATTGGGGGACGCGTTGCGCCGGCTGAGGTACGCCAGGCTGCCGCGTCGCAACCGGTTTTGCCGAAGGGAGAATCACAGTGAAACGCGTCCCGTGCGTTCCACTGTCTACGAACACGAGCCCGCGATGCGCCTCGATAGCGCGATGGACGACCGCGAGCCCCAATCCCGATCCGTTCGCTTTCGTCGTAAAGAACGGATCGAACATTCGATCACGGATCTCCGGCGGAATGCCCGGCCCGTTGTCCGACACGCGAATCGTCACCGTGTCGCCTTCCATGGCCATACCGGGCGGCACCTGATCGCCGCCGCCCCGTACGACTTCGATACGTACTTCTCCATCATCGGACGATGCCTGCACGGCATTGAGCGCGAGGTTGAAAATCGCGCGGTGCAACAGGTCTTCGTCGCCCTCCACGCGAATTGGGTCGCCATCGGCGACGTCGCAGAACACCTGCGCCGTGGGCGGGCGGTCGGGGTGCGCCATGGCCAGACTGGCAGCACTGCGCGCCATGACGCCGAGATCGACCGTCTCGGTGCGCGCTACGCGGACGCGAGCAAAGTCGAGGAATTCAGACAGCAGCCGCGACAGCCGATCAGACTCGCGCATCACGAGACCGCTCAGCGTCTTGTGGTCGTCGGAGATCGCGGGCATCCGCGAGATCTGCTCGACGGCACTGCGAATCGACGCCAGCGGATTTCGGATTTCATGTGCAAGCGACGCGCTCAACTCTGCGATGCCTTCGAGGCGCTCGGCGCGCAGCTTGAGCACCTCGAGCCGTTTCTGATTTGAGATATCTTGAAAGATCGCCGTGGCCGTGCGTCCGCCGCCGTCTTCGTCATGGTCGGTGTACGTCGTCGTCACGCCGACCGAAAGACGCCGTGTTGGGTTGGTGACGAACAGCTCACCGCGCGTCGTACGGATCTTCGATTCGGCCGCCTGACGAATAGCGTGCGACAGCTCGGGCGCCACTCGACTGATCACGTCGAGAATCGGCTCGCCAATTCGATCCGCGAGCTCGAGACCGAGTAGCTGCTCGGAGGTCGGATTGGCATAGAGTAGCCGACCGGCGACGTCGACCGTGACGACGCCGCTGCGAATGTTGCGCAGAATGTCTTCGGCTTGAAGTCGCGTGCGCTGGAGCGCGGCGACGAGTTGGTCAGTGCCCTCGCCCGTCGCGCGCAATTCCGCGCTCAGGTACCGAATGACCAGCGCAACGATCGCGATGATCGTGATCTGCAGCCAGACGGTCGGCTCTGGCAGCCACACACCAGGCGGCGTACCGGGCGGACGCAGAAACACGACGACTTCTATGAAGTAGAAGATCAGCCCTGTCGCGGCCACGAACAGGCCGCCTCCGGCCGGAACGAGCAGCGACGACGTCGCAATGACCAGGATGTACAGCGCCGAGAATGGCGATCCGACGCCGTTCGTTACATGGATGACGGCGGTAACGAGCGCGAGATCGAAAACCGCCTGCGCGTACAGGAACGTGGAGCTGAGCGGCTTTCTATATATTTCCGAATAGACGGCGGATACCACCGTCATCACGGTAGAGAGCGCGAAAACGAGAGCGGCGACGAGTGTGCGATCGGCCGCGATCTCCGACCAGCTGGAAATCGCGGCAATGAAAATCGCGACCGCGAGACACATTCGCCCGATGTACACCCATCGGACGAGTCGCCTCGGATCGAGAATCAGTTTGAGCGCCGGTTGGGTTTGGCGGGACGCGAGTCGCACGTGGAGGGGAGTTGCAAACTGCGAGAGTTCTTGAGCAGCGCAAATCGTTGCAATCTGCTAGAGCGCCTTACCAGCGTTGACGATCTCCGCCGGACTCTGGTTACGGGTCGACGCCCGGCATTCGGCGCTAAGAGCTAGAGGCTATGGAAGACGCGACACACCTGAACGTGACCCCCACGCTGTGGATTCCCCGCTCTGAGTTGAGCTATCGCGCATCGCGCGCGGGCGGCCCGGGCGGACAGCACGTGAACACGTCGTCCACGCGGATCGAGTTGCTATGGGATCTCCCCAACTCCCGCGCGGTTACGGAAGACGAACGCGCCCGCATTGCGACGCGCCTCGCGGCTCGCCTGGACGCCGATGGCAACGTGCGCGTGGTATCGAGTGAGCATCGCAGCCAGCAACAGAACCGTCAGACGGCCGACGTTCGCCTCGCGTCGCTCGTGCGCAATGCGCTGCACATTCCGAAGACACGTCGCGCAACCAAGCCGACAAAGGCGTCGAAGGAGCGGCGGTTGACCGAGAAAAAGCGCCAGAGTGAGAAAAAGCGCGACCGTCGAACCGACGATTAGCCCTCGCGATGGACGCGCGGCTTGAGCGTGGCCAGCGCGGACCGCGCGTGGGTCGCCGCGGCCGATCCGGGATACCGCTCGACGAGTCGCCGAAGTTCGACTAAGGCTCGCCCCGGATCGGCGAGCGGCCCGGAATGGAGATCGACAATCCGATTCGTCACGTAGACGTCCTGCCCCTGCGTGACATCGGGATGCCGCTGGACCTCGCGAAACAGTTCGGCGGCCCGCCGATGGTTGCCCTTCTCTTTCGCATACAATTCGGCGGCTTTGATTCGTGCGTCGATCGCTTCTGGGTTGCCGGCGATCACCGCCTCGAACGACCGCAGGGCGCCATCCACGTCGCCGCGCATGACGAGGGCTTGTTCACGCGAGTACTGCTCTGTGTAGGGTGTTGTGCTGCCTCCCATTGTGAAGCGCGCGAACAGCTGGCCGGCGAAGCGAGAGGTTGCGACACCTACCCAAACGGAGAATGCGCCAACCACGCCGCTGAGTCCCAGCGTGAACGCTCCCGCCATGAGCGGCTGCATTTGCGGGTCAATCTTGCGCGCGAGCGCCGAGAACAGCGCGAGAGAGATGGCGAACGTCGCCACGCCAAACATGCCCGCGCGAAGGATCAGCGCCCCGTCTGGCCCATGCCGATCGAACATCGTCGGCTTGTACGGAGCGGCCGGTTTAGTCTGCGATTGGACGCTGGATAGACGCGAATCGTCGGACATTGAGTGGGACCATTTCGATGGGACAGCATTCATTTCGCCAGTTTTTTTACACTCGGCGACCGCCGCGACGCGATAAACGGCGGCATTTGAACGACGCAAGAGACTGACGAATGTGGCGACACGACTATTACACGTTTCGACGTGACCTGCGCCGTTGCTGGAGCGGTTGAGGGGATGTCGACCCGGCGCAAATTCGCCGGGTCGTACCCGTTCCGGTCCCTTCCCCCCGGTCGCATGTTACACGCGCGCCGCCTGCTCCCACGCGGCGCCAAAGCCGGAGTGTTTGGACCCGAGCTTTTCCCCCCCACTTCCCTTAGGGAGGCGAGTACGATGACATCGAAGAGGCTTCGCCGCCTCGCCAGTTTTGCAGTATCAACTGCATTGCTGACGGTCGCTGCCGCCGTTGCTGGCGCGCAAGGTACGCTTACCGGAACTGTGACGACGCAGCCCGGTGGGACCCCACTTCAGGAAGCTCGAATCCTGATTCTTGGAACGAGCCGCGTCGGCTCCACTGGACCAGACGGCAAATACTCGATCCCTGGCATCCCGGCCGGTACGGCCGAGATCCGTGTGATTCGCGTCGGCTATCAGGAGCAGAAGAAGTCCGTTCGCATTCTCGACGGCCAGAAAGCAACGCTCGACTTCGCGATGAGCGCGACGGTCGTTCAGCTTCAGGAAGTCGTCACCACCGCCACCGGTGAACAGCGCCGCGTGGAAGTTGGAAACGCCATTGAAAACCTGACCGTTTCCAAGCTCACCGAGACCGCACCGGTGCGTACCATCTCCGACGTGCTGAATTCGCGCGTCCCGGGCGTCATGGTGCAGCAGGGAACGCAGACGGGCGCCGGACAGCGCATTCGCGTGCGCGGCGTGAGCAGCATCAGCCTTTCGAACGAACCGATTTTCGTCATTGACGGAATTCGTATGAGCTCGAACAACGGCTCGACCTCGTTCGGTAACGGTGGTGCGGACTTCAGCCGCCTCGGCGACATCAGCCCAGAAGACATCGAGAATATCGAAATCGTCAAGGGACCGTCGGCCGCAACGTTGTACGGCACCGACGCCGCGAACGGCGTCGTCGTCATCACGACCAAGAAGGGCCGCGCCGGCTCGTCCAAGTGGACGGTCTACGGCGAGGGCGGTATCCTCGACGACCGTAACTGGTACGCCGACAACTACACGCTCGCCGGCATGAACCCGACGACGAAGGCGAAGCTGGTCCTCTCGGGCCAGTGCAACCTCGTCATGGTTTCCCTCGGCACCTGCGTGAAGAGCGACGGCACCAAGGGCTACGACAGCCTTCGCGTCTACAGCCCGATCAAGGATCCGACGGTCACCCCGCTCGGCCTCGGCAATCGTCAGGCTGGTGGTATCCAGGTGAACGGTGGAACGGAAACGATTCGCTACTTCATGTCTGGTGGCCGCGACAACGAAGTCGGCGTGTTCAAGCTCGACGACTACGAGCGCAATCGTTTCGACTCGCTCGGCATCACGATTCACCCGTGGCAGGAGCGTCCGAATAGCCGTCTCCTGAACAACTTCCGCGCGAACATCAGCGCCCAGGTCAATCCGCAGTTCGACGCCGCCATCAACTTTGGCTACAGCACGATCGAAGCGCTGACCAGCAACGAGTCGAACAACACGGTCGGCATCGGTTCGCAGGCGTTCGGCGGCCCAGGCTACCGTAACAATGGTCTCATTAGCGGTCTGACGGATTCGCTCGTCGGTTATCGCGCTGGAACGCCCGGTCAGATCTGGGCCGAAAAGCTCCAGCAGAACGTCAACCGCATGGTGCTGTCGTCGAACCTCAACTGGCGTCCGACGAGCTGGTTGCAGACGCGCGCGAACCTCGGTACCGACTTCGCCGATCGTAACGACACGCGCCTCCATATGAACGGCGAAGGCTGGCCGCTCACGGCGACGTATCGTGACGGACAGGCGTTCAACGCCCGTACGAACATCACGAACCTCTCGGCCGACCTCGGCGCCACGGCGAACTACAATCCGTCGCACTTCAACTGGCTGAACCTCAAGACCACGGTCGGCACGCAGTACAACAACTACCGTCTCGACCAGAACAGCGCGGGCGGTACGACGTTGCCGCCGGGTGCCGTGACCGCCAGCGCTGGCGCAGTCGCGTCGGCGTCGGAAGGCTTCACGATCCAGAAGACGTGGGGCATCTTCGTCGAACAGTCGGCTGCGTTGCGCGATCGTTTGTACCTCACGGCCGCCGTCCGCACCGACCAGAACAGCGCGTTCGGTACGAAGTTCCAACGCGTGTACTATCCGAAGGCGAGCCTTTCGTGGGTCATCTCGGACGAAGACTTCTTCCCGCGCTCGAGCATCTTCCGCGCGATCAGCAACCTGCAGCTGCGTCTCGCGAACGGTGCCTCCGGCGTTCAGCCTGGCCCGACGGACGCGCTCCGCACGTACTCGGCGAACTCGGCGAGCATCAAGAACACGGACACGCCGATCGAAACGTTCACGGCGATCGGTAACGACAGCCTCAAGCCGGAACGCTCGACGGAATGGGAAACCGGCTTCAACTCAAAGCTGTTCGACAACCGCGTGCAGCTCGACGTGACGTACTACTCGCGCGTGACGCACGACGCACTGATCAGCGCCATCATCGCTCCGTCCCTCGGTTCCGGCGCAACCCGTCAGAACACGAACCTCGGTTCGATCAAGAACGCAGGCCTGGAAGTCACCGTCGGCGGACAGTTGCTCGATCGCCGCGCGCTCGGACTCGACTTCCACCTCACGACGTCGATGAACGCCAACAAGGTCGTGAGCCTTGGTTCGACCGCGCCGCAGATCGGCGTCTCGAACTGGATCGTTCCCGGCTATCCGATCAGCGGCATCTGGGCCAAGCCGATCGTCGGTTACGCCGACAAGAACGGCGACGGCATCCTCACGGTCGACGAGGTCAAGATCGTCTCCGACACCGTTTGGGCGACTGATCCGAAGACTGGCCTGAAGTCGGTTCTCGGCGTCGGCACCTTCCGCGGCTACGCGGAGCCGCGCTACCTGACGTCGTTCACGTCGGGCATCGACCTGTTCAATCACAAGATCCGCATCCAGAACCTGTTCGACTGGCGCGGTGGCAACCGCTACTACAACAACACGGAGCGCATCCGCTGCACGCGCCCGAATTGCAACGGTCTGTTCAACCCCGCCGCGTCGCTCGAAGAGCAAGCAATGGACGTTGCGGCGATCTTCGCACCGGAAAAGACGCTCGACGGGTACATGCAGCCGGGCGCCTTCGTGAAGTGGCGCGAAGCGACCGTCACGTTCGAGATCCCGCAGGCGCTGCTCTCGCACACGCGTGCGCATGGTGGCAGCCTGGTGTTCGCCGCTCGTAACATCAAGAAGTGGACGAACTACCGCGGCAGCGATCCGGAAAGCGATTACACAGCAACTGGCGGCAGCGATGCACCGAGCGAGTTCCAGACGTTCGCGCAGCCGACGATTTTCCAATTCCGCCTGAACTTCAACTTCTGACCCTTCGCCAACCACTGATATGAGATTGCAAATGAGAAGTGGCCGAGCGGTCACCGCGTCTCTGACTATCGCGGCCCTCGTCAGTCTGGCGGCGTGCGATACGCTCAAGGACAACCTGCTCGACGCGGTCAACCCGTCGATCATCGATCCGTCGGCGGTGCAGTCGGCCGCAGGCGCGACGGCAGTTCGTAACGGCGCGTTGTCGCGTCTTCGCACGGCAACGGCCGACGGCGAAAGCTCCTGGCTGTTTGGCGGCCTTCTGGTCGACGAGTGGGCCACGAGCTCGACGTTCGTTCAGAACGACGAAACCGACCAGCGTCAGATCCAGTTGAACAACGCCACGGTCAATTCGACGTTGCGTCAGCTGTATCGCGTACGCACATCGGCAAACCAGGCCATCGCCCTGCTGAACACGTACAAGGCGCAGCCGGCGGCCGACATCGGCGAGATGTATTTCGCTCGTGGATTCGCCGAACTGCAGTTGGCGTCTGACTTCTGCAACGGCATCCCGCTCAGCGACGGCGCCAGCGAGACGGCGACGCTCGGCAAGCCACTGCCGGTGAAGGATGTGTTCACTGTCGCCAGCGCCTCGTTCGATTCGGCAATGGCACTGAGCAATGGCACCGACGCGGCAAGCCTTC
This sequence comes from Leucogemmata humicola, assembly GCF_055379415.1. Taxonomy (NCBI): domain Bacteria; kingdom Pseudomonadati; phylum Gemmatimonadota; class Gemmatimonadia; order Gemmatimonadales; family Gemmatimonadaceae; genus Leucogemmata; species Leucogemmata humicola. Next base: position 1,814,755 of record NZ_AP040875.1, on the reverse strand, counting down.
AGGTCAACCGTGCGGCGCGTATCGGTAAGGCACGTGCGCTGCTCGGCCTCGGTCTGAGCAACGCCCCGGCCGCCGCCGCTCTCGTGACGGCGATCCCGACGACGTTCCGGTACGACGTCACGGCATCGTTGACCAGCACCAACACCCTGTGGGACCAGGCGACGAGCCAGAACCGCTACACCGTCGGCGATAGCGTCCAGGGGAATGGTCGAAGCATCCTCGTCAAGAATGCGATTCCGTTCTTCTCGGCGAACGATCGTCGAGTTCCGGCGCACTACAAGATCGGCACGAACGGCAAGGACACCACGAAGTCGCAGGATGGCGGTACGTTCGTCATCCAGGTCGACAGTCTCTGGGGTCCGTCGACGGCAGTCGCCGTCGCTGCCGGCATCGATGCACGCCTGATCGAGGCGGAAGCCGCGCTCCAGGCGGGTAACCCGGCTGGAATGATGTCGTTCCTGAACGGGCTGCGGGCGTCGACGCAGGTCATCACCGTCTCGAGCCCGAGCTCCACGGGCACACACGCGGGTTGGACGGTGCCGGTTCTTCCGGCGTTGACCGATCCAGGCACGACGGACAGTCGCGTCAACCTGCTGTTCCGCGAGAAGGCGTTCTGGACGTTCAGCCGTGGTTTCCGGTTGGGTGACCTCCGCCGGCTCATTCGCGACTACGGTCGCGCGGCGGACGGTTCCAACACCGGCGGCTACCCGATTGGCCAGCACTACAAGGGTGGCAACTTCGCCGGAGATCTCCAGCTGCCGGTCACGACCGACGAGCAGAATGGCAATCCGAACTTCACCGCCTGCATCGATCGCAAGGCGTAGGATTGGGGCACTCGGTCGGGCTTCGGCCCACCGAGAGACGGAAAGGGGGGGCGGTCTTCCGCCTCCCCTTTTCTTTTTCCTAACAGCGACGGTCGATCCCGCTCACCGGGGCACTTTGCACGTGAAGTGTCTACAAAGAAATCGCCCAGATGAAGGCAGGACCGCTTGAAGCGATAGGCCAAGCGACCCGGGCAGCATCTTGACGGGATGGGGGATCGGATAGTCCTTCTTTGGTATTCATAACATTGAAGTTGCAGCACCCGGGAGTTGGCGCGTTGGGACTTGCGCCGGTCTCGGCGAGATCCGGTGGAATTGGATGGGGCACGTCCCTTGCGCCCCCGTGCGAGGGCAAAACCCCGAGTGGACCACCCGCTTGGATCTCGGAAAGACTCTTTGCTGCGGATCGCTCCGCGGGGACCTTACATGACCCGACTTCGCATGCGCTGGGCTGCGGCCATCGTGCCGCTCGCAGCGCTCGTTGCGTTCACTCCAGCCAAGGCCCAGGAGTACTTCGGCCGGAACAAGGTCCAGTACGAGACCTTTCCGTGGAAGGTCCTCAAGTCGGACCACTTCGACAACTTCTTCTATCCGCCGGAATCGCTGATCGTCCACGACGCGGCGCGCATGGCGGAACGCTGGTATTCGCGTCACTCGGACACCTTCCGACACGCGTTCGATCGCAAGTCGCTCGTCTTCTACGCCGATCACCCGGACTTCGAACAGACGAACGTCATTGGTGAGCAGCTCGAAGAAGGCACGGGCGGTGTCACCGAGTCGAACCGGACCCGCGTGATCATGCCGTTCACCGGCATCTACTCGGACAACGATCACGTGCTCGGCCACGAGCTCGTACACGTCTTTCAATACAACATCGCCGAGGGAACCCCCGGCGGCGGTCTGATGCGCCTCGACGCGCTCCCGCTGTGGCTCATCGAAGGTATGGCCGAGTACTTCTCGCTCGGCCGCGAGGATCCACTGACGGCGATGTGGATGCGCGACGCGGTGATGCGCAACAAGTTCCCGACCATCAAGCAGCTGACGATGGACCCGCGCTTCTTCCCGTATCGATACGGTCAGGCGCTCTGGGCGTACGTCGGCGGACGCTGGGGTGATCGCGCAATCGTCGACGTCTACCGCTCGGCGCTCCGTCTCGGTTGGGACGCCGCACTCGTGCGCGTGCTCGGTGAGAACAGCGACTCACTGTCGAAGGATTGGGCTGCCGCGAACCGCGCCATGTATCTGCCGCAGGTGGCCGGCCGCCAGCATCCGGATAGCATCGGAACCAAGCTCGTTGGTCTGTCGCGCAGCGGCGACTACAACCTTGCACCAACGATCAGCCCCGACGGCAAGCTGTTCGCCTTCTTCTCATCGAAGAAGAACCTCTTCGGTATCGACCTGCTCGTCGGCGATGCGCAGACTGGGAAGATCATCAAGAAACTCGGTGGCCCGTCGAGCGATCCGCACTTCGACGCCATCAGCTTCATCAATTCCGCGGGCGATTGGTCGCCGGACGGAAGCGAGTTCGCCTTCGTCGTGTACGCTGAAGGCGCCAACGAAATTGCGATCCTGAACACGAAGAGCACGAACGTCGAACGCCGTATCAAGCTTCCAGGCATTGGCGCCGTGAACAGCGTGTCGTGGTCACCCGATGGCCACACGCTCGCCTTCTCCGGACAGGCCGGCGGTATCAGCGATCTGTACTTGCTCGATCTGAAAGCCGAAACGATTCGTCAGCTGACGAACGATCGGTACGGCGACATTCAGCCCACGTGGTCGCCGGACGGCAAGACGATCGCGTTCTCGACGGATCGCGGCGCACAGACCGATTTCAATACACTCAAATTCTCGCCGCTGCAGTTGGCGACGTATGACCTGGCAACGGGCCGCATCAGCGTGTTCTCGCCGTTCGCCAAGGGCAAGCACATCAATCCGCAGTTCTCGCCCGACGGCAAGGAAATCTTCTTCGTCTCCGATCAGGACGGCTTCCCTGACATCTATCGGCTAAACCTCGCAAGCGGTCAGGTCTTCCGCGTCACGAAGGTTGCCACGGGCGTCAGCGGCATTACGACGATTTCGCCTTCGCTCTCCGTGTCGCGTCAGACTGGCAAGATGCTGTTCTCGACGTTCTACGATCAGGGCAACGAAATCCGTGGCTTCGACGCGGCGCAGACCGTCGGTGAGGCCGTAGCCGCGCCATCGGTGGCGTGGGAAGGTGCGCAGCTGCCGCCGCCACAGGTGACGCGCAGCCTCGTCACGAGCTACCTCGCAGACCCCATCGCCGGACTGCCGAGCGGCAATGAGTTCGCCGTCGAGCCATATCGCTCGTCGTTCTCACTCGACGCCATCGGCCAGCCGAGCCTCGGCGTAGTTGCAGGCGGACCGTTCGGAACGGGCGTCGCAGGCGGCGTATCAATGATCTTTGGCGATCAGTTGAGTGATCGACAGATCTTCGCCGCGATTCAAGCGAATGGAAGCGTGAAGGACATAGGTGGCGCGCTGCAGTACTACAACATGAAGAACCGTTGGAATTACGGCGCTGGAATCGAACACATACCGTACCTGACGGGGCAGGTATATCTCCAAGACACCACGCTCAGCTCGGCGGGTGGCCCCGTCGCGGCGTATTCGATCAACCAGATTCTACAGCGCGTCTACATCGACCAAGCGTCGGCGTTCACCCAGTATCCATTCTCGACGACGAAGCGACTCGAGATTACGGGCAACATCACGCACTACGGCTTCGACACAGAACTCTTCAAGACGACGTTCGTCGGCAACACGATCGTCGATCAGAGCGACGAGAAGATCACGTCGCTGTACAAACCCGTGTGGTTCGCCGAGCCGTCGATCGCGCTCGTCGGCGACAACTCATTCTCTGCATTCACATCGCCGGTCCAGGGCGAGCGATATCGACTTCAGGTCACGCCAACATTCGGATCGGTGACCTATCAGACCGCGTTGGCTGATTATCGTCGATACATATTCATGCGCCCGTTTACGGCGGCGTTCCGCGGTATCTCGCTCGGTCGCTACGGCAGCGGCGCCGAAGATCCAAACACGACGTGGCCGATCTACCTCGGCGACGAAACGATGATCCGCGGCTACGGATACAACTCGTTCTCCAACGACGAGTGTCAGGTGAACGGAACGACGCCCGGCAGTGCCGCGGCGCAGGTCGGATGTCCGACGTTCCAGCGTCTGTTCGGCAGCAAGGCCGCGGTGTTCAACGCCGAGTTGCGCATTCCGCTCTTTGGCACGGAGGGCTTTGGTCTGATCAACTTCCCCTTCCTGCCGACGGAAGTTTCGCCCTTCTTCGATGGCGGTGTGTCGTACACGAACAATCAATCGCCCGACTTCCGCTTTACCCGATCGGCGAACGACATTCCGGCCAAGTGTCAGGCAACGTCGACGACAACACCGCAGCAGATTCAGGCACAGGCGTACTATCCGTGCGCTGATCGCATTCCAGTGTTCAGCACCGGTCTTTCGTTCCGGTTCAACCTGATGGGCTACGCGATCATGGAAGCGTACCTCGCGCACCCGTTCCAGCGCCCGCAGAAGAATTGGGTGTGGGGCTTCCAGCTGGCGCCGGGATGGTAAGTATGAGGCGCTGGGCGCTAGGCACTGGGCGCTAGAGATTCGGAAGGCGCGGAGCTTTGCTCCGCGCTTTTCGTTTTCTGTAAGGGCGTGGACGGGTACTACGGGTCGCGGAGGAGCCCCGCCGAAGAAGCCTCACGGAGGATCGCCCCGGGCTATCACCACTTCCCGAAACGCGACAATCATGGCCGCGATCTCGCGCGATTTAGCCATCAGATCGCGATCTTCATCGCGAAGCAAACCGACGTCGCTCAATTCCTCGATACCATCATCGAGTTCATTGGCCGACGCCACGGAAATGCGAAGGAAGCGCGCAAACTCCTTCGCCGTTCCCCGCCCCGACCTTCCGAGATGTTGTGGCGAATCGAAATCGCGGACCGTATCAACTGATCGCCGCGCCGGCGCTGCTCGATCAACGGCAGCTTCTGCACGAGAAGATGCACTCGCCTCGATAGGACTCGAGCCCTCCGCCAGATCTCGAGCTTTCTGAAATCGCTCATGGTGTACTCGCTGCTGGTCAGCAAGTATCAACCAGACACGCCCCACCATCACAACCAAACGCGCGCAGCGCGAGTCCTTTTCTCTAGCGCCTAGCGCCTAGCGCCTAGCCCCTAGCGCCTCATTTCCAATCGTACAACTCCCGATACACTTCAGCATTCCGCTGCACCAGCCGCACGTAGTCTCTCGTCTCCGCAAACGGGATTCGCTCGGCGAACAATTCCGGATCGGCCGCGCCCGCCTTCGTGACCCAGCGCGTCACGCGTGACCCACCGGCATTGTACGCCGCGAGCACACGCGGCACCGCGCCATGTTGTTTGATGAACGCCGCGAGATGCGCCGTGCCGAGTTGCAGGTTCGCGTCCGGATCGAACAGGAGGGCAGGATACCACACCGGATACGTCAACGCGCGCGACACCTCTTCGCCGACTGATGGCAACACCTGCATCAGCCCGCGCGCTCCCGCTACAGATACGGCGCGTGGATTGAACGCCGATTCCTGTCGAATCACCGCCGCGACGAGCACTGGATCGAGCGCGTTTGTCTTTGCGTCGAGCGCAAGCTCGTCTCGATCCAGAAGCGGAAAGAGCAAACGGTACGTGCGCAGATCTCGGTGCCCGGTGTCGACCAGTTTCTGCGCCAGTCGAATCGCGCGCGACGACTGGCCATGATCGATCAGCGCATGCGCTGTCGCCGACAAACGTTGCGGCGATGCGTTCGCTGCTTCGTCGAGCGCGTCGTACTCGAAACGCGCTTCGACGTCCATGCCAAGCCGCTCGAGTAAAACAATTCGAGCGATGGCACTGTCCACCGAAGGCATGCGCGGCACCGAGTCGGCAGTGCTCTGTGGAGACCACGCCCGATCGCCCAGTCGCTTGCTGCTCGCGAAGGCGTAGTAGGACACCGGCTGTTGCGTCATCACGCGCTGCCACCGTTCCTTCGCCAACGCTTGATTGCCTGCATCAGCCCACGCCCGTCCGCTCCAGAAGCTCGCGGCGAGCGATTCCTCCGACCGAGGCATCAGCGTGTTGAGCGAATCGAACTCCTGTGCAGCAGCCGCAGGGTTTCCGCCCGCGAGCGCAATGATCGCCGCGTTGAAGCGAGCGTTTGCAGCACGCGCGCTCGTGGGATACACGCGGTAGAGCTGTTGATACATTCCGCGCGCCACATCGTCGGTCCCGTCGTCCGTCGCGAGATCGGCGAGCAGAAAGAGCGCCGCACCCGCTGACGCCGTATCCAACGGAAATCCGGCAACCGTCGCGCGAAGTGCAGCCACCGTTTCGTCGCGCGTCCCGGACGTGAGCAGCACGCGCGCGCGCTGATACGCGGCCTGCCCGGCGAGTGGACCTTGCACCGTCTGCAGTTGCGCCAGCGCATCGCGAGAACGACCGACACGCGCCAACGCCTGCGCGTACTGCAAACGGTCGCTCGGCGTGATGAGCGTCGGTGCCGTGATGGCGCGCGCGAACGCGGTGACCGCGCGCGCTGGTGTATTCGTCGACGTGCCGCGCCCAATCACAAGCTCCTCGGCGGGGGAGAACGAGGTGAAGCCACGATCGAGAACGTCCACGGCGCTCCGTGCATCAGCCGTATTCGGACGTGCGCGGATCACGGCAAGCAGTTCGTTCTTGACGACGTCACGCGTCGCGGTATCCGATGCGACCGAAAGTCGCAGACGAAGCGCCTGCACCGTTGCGCCGAGTCGCGTGTAGCGCGACGCGGCGCCGAGCGCGTCGTTGAATCGTTCACGCGCTTGCGCTTCAGTCCAATTGACGCGCGGCTTCGCTGCAGCCAATGAGACTTTCGCAAAGAGTTTGGCGCGTTCCGCGGAATCGACCTCACTGCCCGCGGCGCGCAAATAAAGCCATGCGCGCACCGGCTGAAGCGTCTCGGCTGCACGCACATATGCGGCGGCCGCGCTGTCGAACATGTTGTTTCGCTCGAAGGCACGCGCGAGGAGAGTGAGTCGCACCGCTCGCACACCGTCGCTCTTTGCGTCGCGAAGCGCGGCGGTCGCACGTGGCCGCGCCGCGGTGTCCGCGCCACGCTCGAGCGCCGAGCGCGCGAGAAGCTCGCGCCCTTCACCCTCGAACGACGCGTCGAGCCAGGTCTCCTTGGCGATCAGCTTTTCGACTTCCTGCCAGCCGCCCCAGCCAGCCGCTGCTCGCGCGGCAACGAGCAGCGCGGCCGGCGTGCGTTGCCGGCTGTCGCGAAGCACGGGAGCCATGATCTGCGTCGCCCGCCAGGGATGTCCCTGGTCGATCGCATCCTGCGCCTGCTTGAGGGGTGCGCTACGCGCTATTTCGCCCGCTGCCGGATCCTGCCCGAAAGCGACCGACGCGACCTCTCCGCCCGCATTCGATTCGTGCGAGGAATTGCAGGCGAGCAGGGCTGCTGTGACGCACAGAAGAAAGCGCTTCATGCTGGAGCGAGAAGATCAGGAACCGTACCGCTCAGCGTACCGCTCGCAAAGAGGCTGGCGTGAGGTTCAGGGCACCGCTGTCGCGACGCGCGTGGGCTTTACGGGCCCCCTTCTCGACGTACATCGCACGATCGGCGCGCTCAATCGCCGTGGAAAGCTGCTCCGAGCTCGCGTAATCGGCGGTCCCCAGGCTGACCTGCAGGGCGATCGGTTCACCCGACGCCGTGCGTGCTGGCTCGGCCGTGTCGATCGCGTGGCGAAGCCTCCCAAGGACGTTGGACGCGTGCGCCGAGGGAAGCACGAGGAGAAACTCGTCACCGCCCCAACGGTACAGCTTGTCGTACGGACGCAGCGCGCCGCGCAGTACGTCGGCGCAGCGGCGAATGAGCTGGTCGCCGACCGCGTGCCCGTTCTGATCGTTCGCCCGCTTCAGGTTGTCCAGATCGGCAATGACCACCGTGCCGAAGGTCGCGCGCACCATTTCCAAGCCCACGCCTTCGGCGAACGCTCGACGATTCAGCGAGTCGGTGAGTGGGTCGTACAGCGCGTCGCGTCGCAGACGATCGTGTGTCAATCGAAGCTCGGCCTGGGCGTCGTCGACCTCTCGCTTCGCGTCCTCCATGAGGAGCAGAATCATCGAGTAGCCGAGCAGCACGTTGGCGCTGAGATCGAGGTACGAGTTGTACGCGGTGATCCAGAGCGAGGCGTCGACGAACGGACGAGGGCCGTCGAGGAGGATTACGACGAAGACCGCACCGTACACGCACCAGAGCGCGGCGAGCAGTCCGAAGGCAGCGCCCGTCGCGGTGCTTCCCGCCGTTCTGCGCGGTCGCGGCAGCGAGAGCATGGTCCACGCGCAGTAACCGAACACCGGGAAGGCAATGGCGCTCTGCCACACGACCATCTCGTTCAGCCCTCGGCGAACGAGCATCGACGACACGGTTCCGAAAATGGCGCCAAACAGCCACAGGTGGCGCGTCGCTCGAATTCCGGCGGTCGTGCCGACGAGATAGATCACCGTCCCGCGCACGAAGAAGACGAAGCCCACCACCTTGCTCGCCTGATAGACGAGATAGAGGCAGCGTGTGGCGAAATCCCCCTCGTCGAGCTGAGTTCCGGTAATGCCGGGAACGAGGATGTAGCGGATGACGAGGGCCGTGATCGCCACGGCAAAGGATGCCCACGCCGACGCCCAGGCGGAGAAATAGGCGCGCCGCAACACGAAGCGGCGCAGCGTCAGGAACAGGGCAATCAGCATCAGAGCGCCGCCCAACTGCACGACGACACCCACGAACGCGAGGACGGGAAAGGTTTGCGAGTGAGGCTGCATTGCGGCGTCGGCGCCGGTCTGGAGGAGGTCGATCAGCCTTACCTAGCTAAACGCCCAATCCCCCGACTCGTCACGCGACGTACGCCCAGGCCCACCATCGCTCGCAGAATCCAACAGTCATCGTGCCTTTCGCAATGAAACAACGGCCTGAAGGCGAACCTTCAGACCGTTGTTTCATCGCCGCGGAGGAGAGGACGTGCCCACCCGCACGCCCGCGCTCACTCGCGCGTCGGCACTCCGTTTGGAGCCCTAGATGCCGGGCTTACCGAATCTCTGCCCCTTACCCTTCGCCGCGCGATTTGCGGCGTGCTTCTGGAACGCTGCGACGTTGGCGTCGAACTTCGCCTGATTCTCGGCCGAAAGTGCGTTGCGCACGTCGTTGCGTTGCGCGAGCATCAACTGTTGCATCTGATCGCGCTGACCCTTGGACTTCTCCCACAGCGCGCGAACCGCAGCGGTATCTCCGCGCTGTCGCGCGGCACGCATTGCTTCCATTTGCGGCTTGTTCTGCTCACGCAGCGTCTTCATCTGTGCCGCATGCTGCGCATCTACAGACTTGAGGTTCGCCTTCTCGGCGTCGCTCAGCGTGATACCGCGCAGAAGCGGATTGCGACCTGGGCCATGACGACCGGCGGCTCCGGCGTGTGCGTGCGGAGCAGCGGTCGCCGGCTGTTGGGCAGACGCGACGGCAACTCCACCGAACGTGAGCAGAGCGCCAGCCAGCGTCAAACGAATATGTCTCATGGTGGACCTCCACCATTCAAGGTTGGGGCGCACGATTGCGCCTTCACCCGGTAGACGTCCGCTCGCGTCGCGCGTTAATACGACCTCGACGCGAGCCAAGTCCAATAGCCGCTGGAACTTTGGAACAAACGCCAGTCGCCTAGCCCGTGTACGCGACGGCGCTGATCTCGACCAGAATTCCTCGTAGGTCAGCGCCGAGCGCCGTTCGCGTCGGATAGGGGAATGGCATCAGCTCCTTGTACGCTGTGTTGAACCGACCCCAATCGTCTATGTCTGCCAGGTACACGATCACCGAGACGACATCGGAGAGCGAAGCCCCCGCAGCGACGAGCGCACGTTGTACATTGGCAATGACCTGCTTCGTTTGGGATTCGATGTCGTCGCCCACGAGCGCGCCGGTCACCGGGTCCCGAGGTACTTGACCCGAGACGAAGACAAAGCCGCCTGCACGCGCGGCGGGTGAGTACGCACCAACCGGCGGCGGTACGTCGCCGCCAAGCATCACCGATTGCCACTGCCGTTCGCCCTGTGCCATTTTCGGTCTCCACTGAATGAGGATCGCGCACTGAAATGCCGCTGACGATCGCCGAGCTCGAAACGCCGATTCCCGTCGTCGACCTGGATAGACTCGACCGTAATCTCGACCGGGCTGCCGAGTACGCAACCGCACACGGCCTGGGTCTGCGTCCACACATCAAAACGCACAAGTCACCGCGCATCGCCGGCGAGCAGCTTCGTCGTGGCGCCGTGGGCGTGACGTGCGCAACGCCCTTCGAGGCCGAGGTCATGAGCGAGGTGTGCAGCGACATCCTCGTCGCCTACCCTCCAGTCGGACCGCGCCGCGCCGCCCGCCTTGCCACACTGGCCAAGAAAGTCAGGCTCACCGTTGCACTCGACTCCGTGCAGGCCGTTGACGAGCTGTCGCGCGCCGCGACTGAAGCCGGTAGCACCATCGCCGTGATCATCGAACTCGATCTCGGTATGCATCGCGTGGGACTTCCCGTCGTCGACGACGCCATCGCGCTCGCCCGCGTCGTTCGTGACCGGCCGTCGCTGGAGTTTGCTGGAATTGCGTTCTATCCGGGCCACGTGCGCGAACCGGTCGATCAGCAAACACTCAAGCTCGATCAGCTGCAGACAACCATTTCCGCCGCGATTGCCGCCTTCGACGCGGCCGACCTACACCCGGCGACCGTCAGTGGCGGCTCGACGCCCACGCTCTGGCGCACGCACGAACTGACCGGCGTCACGGAATTTCGCCCAGGCACGTACGTCTACAACGATCGCACGACCGCGGCGATCGGCGCGTGTGCTTGGGAAGATTGTGCGCTGACCGTTCTCGCGACGGTCGTGAGTACCGCTGTCCCTGGCCAAGCTGTCATCGACGCGGGCACCAAGGCACTCGGCCGCGAACCGATGCGCGGCGCTGATACAGTGGATGGCTTCGGATGCGTGCTCGATCACCAGGACGTGTTCGTGAAGAGCATGTCGGAAGAGCACGGAATTCTCGACCTGTCCAAATCGTCGTGGCGGCCGACGGTCGGCGATCGCGTGCGAATCATTCCGAATCACGTCTGCATCGTCGTGCATCTGAACGACGTCATCGCCGGCATTCGCGGCGACGCGGTGGAGACGAGTTGGCCAGTCGCGGCGCGGGGTCGAGGCTACTCGCTATAGCAGCGACGGGAACTTGGTCGCGATTTCTACTTCGCGACCAAGTCCTGATATTCGGGATGACGTTCCAGATACGTCTTCACGAACGGGCAGTCTGGCACGATCGAGAGATGCTTCGCGCGAGCGAAGTCCAGCGCCGTCTTGGCCAAAAGGCCGGCGATGCCGCGACCACCCAGGGCTTCGGGCACTTCGGTGTGAATCAACACCAATTTCCCGTCTCGATCGTAGCGATATCGAAGCTGCGCGAGCCCCTCGGGAAACCGAATCTCGAATCGGTTGGCGGCCACATTGTTTTCGATGAGTGGCGCGGTGGATTCGGTCACGAAAACCTCTGGTGTGCTCGGGACGACAAATGTCCCGAGCAGGCTGAGATTGCGCTAGTGGGCCATTCCCGCCGAGCCGCGGCCCTTCCCCGTCTTGAACAGGAACAGGAGTGGAACGGACGCCATGAGGATGATGCCGCTGATGATGTAGATGCGTGAGAACGCCAACACGCTCGCCTGCGCCGAGATCTGACGGTCGAGCATCATCAGGGCCTGCTGCTTCGCCGCAGCAGGATTGATCCCGCGTGAGACGAGTCCGCGAGTAATCTGCTCGAGCCGACCGAGCGTCGTGGGATCCATCGTAGTCAGGTGCTCGGTGAGCAGCGCCTTCTTCTGTACGGTGAATCGCGTCAACAGCGTCGCCATGATCGCGATGCCCATCGATCCACCAAGCTGTCGCGTCAGGTTGAACATGCCCGTACCCTGCGCGAGCTCGTGGTCCTTCATTTCGGCCATCGTCGCGCCCGTGAGCGGGACGAAGATCAATCCGAGGCCCACGCCGCGCAGAATCAACGGCCAGAACGTTTCGTGCGGACCACTCACCAGCGTCATGCGTGACAGCATCCACATGGCAATGAAGAACATTGCCGAGCCGATGGCCACGGTCCAACGCGCGTCGAGCTTGTTGGCATTCTTGCCAACGAACGCCATCGTGAACGCCGACGCGATTGCGCCGGGGAGAATCACAAGCCCAGTCTGATTGGCGGTCAGTCCGTGCAGGCTCTGCAAGAAGATCGGCAGCACGAAAATCGATCCGAATAGCGCGAGACCGAGCACCGCGGCAATGCTTACGCCTGCAGCGAGCTGCCTACTTTTCAGAACTCGAAAGTTGATGATCGGCTCATCGATCGTGAGCTCGCGCCAGATCAGCAACACGAACGACACGATCGACGTGAGTGCCAGCCCCGTTACGAGTCGTGACTCGAACCAATCGTACCGCTCGCCCTTCTCGAGCATGAACTGCAGTGAGCCAACACAGGTCGCAAGTAGCAGGAACCCTATGACATCGACGCTCTCGGCCCGCTCCTGATGCTCTGCGTCATGGACGTACGAATACGTCATGAGCGCGGCGAGGATGCCGAGCGGCACGTTGATGTAGAAGATCCACGGCCAGTTGTAGTTGTCGACGATGAACCCGCCAAGCGTTGGCCCAATCGTTGGTCCGACCATGACCCCGACGCCGAACATCGCCTGGCCAATGCCCACTTCTTCCGGCGGGAACGCTTCGAACAACGTGGCCTGTGCCGTGGACAACAGGGCACCGCCGCCGATGCCCTGAATCACTCGCCACAGAACGAGCCCGCCGAGCGACGTGGCCGCACCGCAGAAGAATGACGCGACGACGAACAGAATGATCGATCCGGTCAGATAGCGTTTGCGGCCGAAGTACGCCGACAACCATCCTGACATCGGGATCACGATCACGTTCGCAATGATGTAGCCCGTGGAAACCCACGAAATCTCATCGAGCGTGGCGCCGAGATTCCCCATCATGTGAGGAATCGCGACGTTCACGATCGACGTATCGATCAGCTCGAGCACCGCGGCGAGTGTCACCGCGATCGCGATCAGATATTTGTATTTGTACTTGTCGCTGCTGGCAGCAGCGGCCGTTGCAGGTCCGAACGTTCCGATGCGCGGACCTGCCGTCAGCTGTGTCGTGTTTGCCATAACTAGGTCCTCAGCGCTACGCGCTAGACACTAGAGATCAATCACACTTGCCAGGCGCTGCTTGTGTATCGACGTGCACGTTCACCGACATGCCCGGGCGAAGCGGCTCATTCGGGCCAAGGCCCTTCGTTACGTGAATACGAACCGGTACACGCTGCACGACCTTGGTGAAGTTGCCAGTCGCGTTGTCAGGAGGCAGTAGCGCGAACTTCGAACCCGTGGCTGCGCTCAAGCTCTCGACACAACCCGTCGCCTTGGCGCCGCCGTACGCGTCGACCTCGATCTCGACCGGCTGACCAACGCGAATATCGGCAAGCTGCGTTTCCTTCATGTTCGCCGTGATGAACACGCCGGTATCCGTTACGATCGTGAGCAACGGCTGGCCGGCCTGAATCAACTGGCCCGGCTCGACTGCCTTGCGCGACACGATGCCCGTCGCAGGCGCCGGCACTTTCGTATAGCTCAGCTGCAACGCTGCGTTGTCGCGCGCCGCTTGTGCGCCCTGCATGCGTGCGGTTGCCAGTCTCACGCCCGCTTCCGCGCTGGCGATAGTGCCGCCAGCTGCCGTCGTCTGCCGCTGGAGTGCCACGACGTTTGCCGCTGCCGCCTCGGCCGCTGCTCTAGCTGCGTCGAGCTGTTGGCGTGACACGATCTGTTTGCCAACCAGCTCTTCCATGCGCGCGAGGTCGGCCTTCGCCTTGTTCTCGTTTGCGCGAGCGGCCGTGATCTGCGCATCGAGCGACGCGCGCTGACCGGACGCCTGGTCGACCATCGCTTGTGCCTGGCCATTGGAGCCAGCGCCGCCCGCCGTCGCACGCGCCGCGGCCAGATCGGCCTCAGCTTGCGCCAAGCGAACCTTGTACTCCGACGGATCGATCGTCACGAGCAACGAGTCGAGTTTCACGTGATCGTTGTCGCCCACGTTGACCGCCTGAACGTACCCACTCACTTTCGCGAGCACGGGAACGAGGTGGCCGTCGACGGCTGCGTCATCTGTCGACTCGTGCGCGCGTCCATAGCTCCACTGTTTGAAGCCCCAGAACGCGGCGAGCGCTGCGAGAACGAGCATGATGGGGAGAACGACGCGACGCTTGCCGCCCTTCGGCGGCTGAGGTGCCGCCGAACCGGCAGCGCCGGCATCGCGATTGTTGACTTCCTGCTTGAGAGCTGTTGCCATGGTCGGAACCGGTGTCGATGGGGTGTTCTGTTAACGAAGCTGTGAAACGGTCCCTTCGGCTCGCGCTAGCGAGACTCGGGCGCCTTGATACGACGTAAGCGCGTCGATCAAACCCGTCCGCGCCGCATTGAGAGTGACTGATGCCGTGATGACGTCTGCGTTCGATGCGACGCCCGCGCGGAAACGTTCCTGCGCCTGCGCGACTTCCTGCTCGGACAGACGCTGCCGTTCACGCGCCGCGTCCACCTGTTCGCGCGCAGACGCCAGGTCGAGCAACGAACTGCGCACGTCGAGCGAGATCTGTTGGCGAAGATCGCGGCGTCGAACTTCGACTTCGCGCGACATCGCTTCCTGTTCCTGCTCCTGCGCAGAGCGACGTCCGCCGTCGAACGCCGACCAACTCAACTGCACGCCGTAGGTGTACGTGTTCAGGAGATGGTTGATGAAACCAATCTCTCCGTCGTTACCGAATGCGCTGACGCGCGGGAGCTTCGTTGCCTTGATCGCCGACAGCTGCGACTGCGAGACACTGAGCTGCGCATCGAGAGCCTTGAGGTCAGGGCGCGTTCGCAGCGCGATGTCGACTGCCGCTTCCTCTGTCGTCGCTTCCGAATACGGCAGCGACGCCAGCGAGTCACTGAGCTGCAACGGCGCATCGAGCGAGATGTTGAGCGCGCGTCTCAGATCGAGCGCGGCGCGATTGCGATCGTTCCGTGCTCCAATGAGCTGCGCGCGCGCATTCGCCAACTGCGATTCGGCGCGCGTGACGTCGAGCGCGATGCCGACGCCGGCGGTCAACTGATCGCGAGCAATCTGCAACAGACTCGCGGCCAGCGTGGAGTCAGCGATACGCGCCTGCACGGTCGCGTCGCTGCGCAGCGTGCGCACGTACGCGATCGCTGCGTTCGACGCAGACTGTTCGGCGACGGTCGCAACATCGGCGGTCGCAGAGCCAACACCAGCCTTCGCCGCGTTGACGCGCTGCTTCGCCGCGGGATCGTATACCGACTGAACGACCTGTCCGCGGAAGTCCCAGATCTTGATCGGACCGAGGATCTGTCCATTCGGATCGAGAATCGGCTTTTCGCCCGGCGCCGTTGGGAGATTGAATCCGAACGTCGCGCTATTCACCGTGCGGCTCGACCAGTTCGGCTCGGCGTCGACCTGTGGAAGCAACGCCGCCTTCTGTTGATTGACGCGCGCCTGCGCTTCCTGAACGCGAAGCTGCGCGTTCTGGACGTTCGCCGTCTGCGCCGCGGCCAGTCGAGCCGCATCGCCGAGCGTCAAGCGCCGCGGTTCAGTCGGTGTCTGGCCTTCGGCCGAGCGCACGAGGAAAGCAAGCAAGGCGACGAGCAACGAAAGCCCGGCGCCAATACGAATGATTCGAGGAAATGTCGCGTTCATGATTTCACGGCGCTCAGCGCGCGCTCTTGCGCACCGGTTGCCCGTATGGCGTGGAGATAAAAATCGATGATCTCGCTCAGGACCTGCTCGTCGTTCTTGTTCGCAACGGATTCAAAACAGTTGCGATGTGTGCACCAGAGCCCGTGCATCACGAACATCGACGCCAACATGCGCGCCGCGACCAGCGGCTCGATGTTGCGGAACTCTCCCGACTCGATGCCTCGGACAATGATGGACGAGATGAGCCGGTGCCCACGCGCAACGACCTCCTGCGCGTAGAACGATGCGAGATCTGGAAAATTCTGAATCTCGGCGTGAATCAACCGGAAGAGCGGCGCGAACTGCGCGGACCGAATGAACTTCCAGTAGTCGCGCATGAACAGCACGAGGAGCTCGCTCGCCGTGCCAGACGCGGCGCTCATCAACTGCTCGCGCTGCTCGATCTGCGTCACGACGGTGTGTCGGACCATTTCCCGAAACAGCTCTTCCTTATTCGGGAAATACAGATAGATGGTGCCCTTGGAGAGCCCAGCTCGCTTGGCGATGTCCTCGAGGCGCGACGCCGACAGCCCCCGCTCCCCGAATACCTCGAGGGCGGCGTTCAGGATCTGACCAGGCCGCTCGCCGGGAAGCCGGCGCCAGCGTGGTTCTCCTGGATTCTGTTGATCGTGGGCGTGGGCCATCTAAACACCTTACTGCCAGCGTTTTAACCGCTTTTCCGCGTCAGAGAAAATAACTGACGCGTCAGTAAGATATTCGCTTATGGCCGCCCACGCAACCCAGTCCCCTATCGCAAGGGTCTGGGCTGATCGCTCGGGCCCGCCGTTCCCGGCGCAGGCGGGCCCGAGGGTTCAGGCCGCCTGCGATGGGCGCTCTCGGCGCCCTGATTCCCGACTAGTCTCGCCGGTACACGAGCACATACCCTGGATCGTTCTCCGTTAGAGTATGCTCATCGGTCAATACCATCTGATACCCGCCGCTGCCATCCGACGGTTGGAACGTCACGGTCGTTCCATTGACGACGAACGTGCCGCGCAACGTGTCGACCTGCATTTGAATTCCGGCGGGAGCGGTGAGCCGAATCGAATAGATCTCGTTGTAGCTGAGATCATTGCTCAGCGTCATCACGCTCTGCGTCAACTCCACCTTGGCGGTGTCGTTCTGTCCGAGAAGAACCGGAACGGGAACCGCGTTGATACTCAGAAGCGCGTACACGCCTTGGACACCGCGCGTTGCCGGTGCGACTGAGTTGTTGCTGCTGTCACACGCAATTGCCGCCACCGCCGCACAGAGCAGTACAAGCCGCCGCATACATCCTCCGGAGTTTTTTAGGCACGAACGGAGGGGTGCTTTGGCAAGACGCGCTCCGGGAGCTACGTCTCGGGGCGGTTGTTCTCCAACCAATCGTAGGCTGCGGACACATCACCGCGTGTCAACGCATGCGCTCCCGGTTGCCACGACAGGGTGACATCTGCGCCGAACACACGCAGTAGATCGGCGAGCCGTTCCGGATGATCGGGCGGTACGATCGGATCCGTCTTACCAGCTCCAATGAAAATTCGCTTGTCCGACAGCGACAGCGGCTGCTCGGGAACGAACGGGACCATCGGCCGAAAGAGAATCGCTTCGGACAGCGCGTCGGGCGCGGAGAGCAGTACACTCCCCGCGATGTTCGCTCCATTCGAGAATCCAACGGCAATGAGATGATTCGCATCGAACCCATACTTGCTCGCCGCTGCGCCGAGGAACGCTACGAGATCCTTCGTGCGCGCATGCAGATCCTCGATGTCGAACACACCCTCGGCCAATCGCCGAAAGAAGCGCGGCGCGCCGTTCTCGAGAACGGTCCCGCGAGGACTCAGTAGTCCGGCATCCGGCGCAAGCATTTGGCCGAGCTGGATCAGATCGTTTTCGTCGCCGCCCGTCCCATGCAGCAGGAGGAGCGTGCGCGGATCGTCGCCGTCAGGCGGGATGTAACGGTGTACGTATTTCTCGAGCGCGTCGGTCACGTTCGCCGTGTTCTGGCTGGGAGTTACCCACTAATGTAGAAGAGCAGGTCAACCGGCGCGCGATTATTCCTATCATTCGACACCATGGATTCCGTTCGGCTCGACAAGTGGCTGTGGGCGGCCAGGTTCTACAAGACCCGATCGCTGGCCACGGAAGCGATCGCCGGGGGCAAGGTCGATCTGAACGACGACCGCGCCAAACCGTCCAAGGCCGTGAAACGCGGCGACCAGATCCGCCTGCGGATTGGACCGTATGAGCATACTCTCATCGTGCGCGAACTCGGGGAACGTCGCGGGCCCGCATCGGTGGCGCAAACGCTGTACGAAGAAACCGAAGCCAGTCGTCTCGAGCGCGAGCGGCTCGCCGCACAACTCAAGATGGCGCCCGCCGCTTTCGTCTACGAAGAAAAGGGCCGGCCAACCAAGAAGGACCGCCGCGACCTCTCTCGCTTCATCGACCGCAAACGGCGCTGACTGCCTGGCGCCCTACGGCACGCCGAGCTGCTCGAGAACCGCGCGTTTGATCGCGTGTCCGCCGTCGAAGCGAATGGTGTCGACGGGAATTCCCACGGCCATCAGACGCGCCTCTTCGACGGCGACCATTGCGGCGTTGACGTACTGATCGTGCTCGCCGATGACGATCGTCACGCGCGCATCGTGCAGCGACGCCCGCCCCCGCGACAGATCCGTCTCAGGCGGTGTGAGCCCTCCCCACAGCACCAGCCTCGCTGCTGGTACGCCCCCCGCGGCAACCCAGCGCGTGGCGGTCGCAGCGCCCTGCGAGAAGCCCAGCACACCGACAGTCGCCCCATCGCTCACGGCCGACGACGCGACTTCCGTGTACAGCGCGTCGAGATACTCGATGTAGTCGGCCATCTCGCTCTCGCGATCCTCGCGCGTCATCCACGTAGCACCGACCGGCCGGTCCTTCGCCGGTGCCGTCTCCGGCGTCACGAGATAGAACCGATTCATTGCCTCGGGCGCGACGACCAACGACTCGTCATTCGCGAGAACGGAGCAGTAACGAACGAACTCGCCCGCGAGTTGTCCATGACCATGCAATACGAACCACACGGTCCGCGGCGCGGTGTTTCCGCCACCGAGAGTGTAGTAGCGCGCCGTGCGTTGAACGCGGATGTGATGCGCGCGCGGTGCAGGTGGTCTCGTATCAGTCACGCCGAGAAAAGTACTCGCTCGGCGTGATGACGGCTAAACGCTAGCGGCCGCCTGGCGTGGCTGCGGAAAGTAGCTGCGCTTGCGTCGTGCTACGCTGAAGCAGATCGATCGCCCGAACCAGCTGGTGATCCTCGGACAGGTTGCGCTGCTTGGCTGCAGCATCGCCGAAGGCAATGCGCGCCACGCGGTGCGCGAGATCGTGCGTCAGAAACGCACGGGCGGTCGCGTCAAACTTGGGATCGATCTTGACCTTGGCCGCGGCAAGCCGGCGCATGAGCTCTGGCGTCCATTCGGGCGGAACCGTAAAGCCCTTCGACACCGTTCCCTTCAGCGACAACGCATAGTCCTGAAGCTCGGTGTTGACTGCCTGGAGCTGCGGCGCGAGTGTGCGAAGGAAATCGCGCTCCAACGTGGAGATCGTGTCGTCTGCCACGACGATGTCGGGGCGAATTCCGCCTCCGCCAACGACCGAACGACCCCCGTCCGACTTGAACATCGGACGCTGCGTCGTGTCTTTGAGCGAATCCGGATGCACTTCGACGAACGATCCGTTCGGCAGCAGCGTGCGCTCGCGATGAATGGATCGACCACTCGGCGTGTACCACTTGCCGGTCGTGATCTTGAGCTGATATCCACCCTGCAGCGAGTACACCGACTGGACGAGTCCCTTGCCGAACGACGTCGAACCGATCACGAGCGCGCGGTCATGATCCTGCAGCGCACCAGCGACGATCTCGGTTGCGGAGGCCGAACCACCATCGAGCAGCACGATGAGCGGAACGTCGAGCGCCAGATGCCGGCCGGCTGACTTGAGAACTTCAGTGGGTTGATTGCGTGAGCGAACGCTGGCGATCTCCTGCCCTTCGCGCAGGAACAAGCTCGACGTTTCCAAGGCCTGTTCGACGATGCCGCCGCCGTTGTCGCGCATGTCGAGCACGAGACCGCGTGCGCCTTGCTTCACCAACTGGTCAACAGATGCGCGAACTTCATCCGCAGCGTTCTCGTTGAACGTCTGCAGCGGGACGTACCCGATGTGGTCGCCGAACATGCCGGTGAACGCGACTGCCGGCACTCGCACGATGCGTCGCGTGAAGCGCAGCTTGATCGTTTCGTTGACGCCTGGGCGCGAGTAGGTGACTGCCACCTGCGAACCGACTTCGCCGCGCAGAAGGTTCGAGACCTTGCCGAGCTCCAGCGTCGACGTCGAATTGTTGTCGACCGAGAGCACGTGGTCGCCTTCGCGGACTCCGCCTTCTTCTGCGGGCGAATTCGGGAAGACGCGATCGACGACGATCACCCCCGGCGACTGCTGCACGATCGCCATACCAGTGCCGCCATAGCGCCCACCGGTGGAGCGATTGAAGTCCTCGGACTGCTTTGGCGACAGTAGCTCGCTGTACGGATCGTTCAGCTCTTTGACCAGCCCGCGCGCCGCCTTCTCATATGCCGCGGCCGTTGGGAGCGTGTCGACGTACTGCTGGCGAACGAGCGACATGACCTGATCGAACAGTTGCGCATTCGCGTGAACGGGCGGTTCCTGGAGGAGGAAACCGCCCGCGACGATCGGTACGACGAGCAGCGACGCCGCTGCCGCAGTGCGAAAACGTGGCATTGAGTGCTAGAGAGCTGGTTGGTCGCTCAGGAGGTTGGCGACGTGCTCGGGCGACCCTCGACGCGGCGCTCGGGGCACTGTGCCTTGCGCTCGGTACGGGGGGCCACTGCCTGCGGGGTATGCCCGTCGGCGTACAACACACGACCGCGGGCGGCGCGAAGGTCGCGGCGCTGTTGGTCGAGTAGCGGCTCAGGGCGCGTCGTGGGGGCGACGGCGGCAGTTGCGGGAGCCGGAATCGGTACGACACCGCCGTAGCCGGAGGAGCGTCGCGTGGGATCGACCGGGCCGTTCATGCCGACAACGAGCATGATGACCGGCGCGAGGGAGTGCCTCGTAACCTTCCCCCAGCCACGCTCGATCGACCCGGTCATACCATCACTCCTCGAGAGGGGTGCCGCTGTGGTGCAGACTAAGATTTGCCGCGAATCTTGTCAACAAAAAACTCGGGGGACGAGTGGTATCCGTCACTCGCTAAGGCCTTGTCGCACCGTTTTTTACGAAATGCGTACAAATGGATCCCTACTTCGCCGCACCCAGCTTCCAAATCCCGCTCAGCATGTCCGAGGCGTACACGTTGCCAGCCAGGTATTGGACGCCCCAGACATACACAGGCCGATTCAGCTCGATCAATCCCGTTCCCAGCTCGCGACCCATCGCCCTGAGGTCGCACCGAGAGAGACCGGAGCCAGAATCCAAGACCTTTTGCGCCGCCGTACAGCTGCCCAACTCGCCTCGGACGTCGATCGCGCGAACGCCGCCGTTGTAGTACGCCGCGTAGAGCACGCCATTCGTCTCGTCGACGGAGAAGTTGTGCGTTCCCGCGCCGTCGATGTGGTAGACACCCACCTCCTTCGGCTGTGTCAGGTCGCTGACGTCCACCACGTGGATGTCGCCGCGTGAGCTCGAGCCGATCGACCCCGGGCCCTCCTCGCCAACGAACGCGAATTTCTTCCCGCCGCTCGCATCGTGGAGCCACCAGATGTTGTGGACCTCGCCCCCGAGCGTTTTGACGTTGCCGAGCACGACGGGACTCTCGGGAGTGCCGCCGCGCCCGCCGCCGCCCACGTCCCAGATGTCCATGCCATCGTTCCAGAGTCCCACGAACAGCAATCCGTCGCGTACGTAGGTGTCATGAACGTACGGGCTGCCTACCTGCCTCACGAACACCTGCTTCGGCGCAGCCGGAACCGACAGGTCCACGATCACGATGTGCGCGGGAGCCGCGCTGCTCGGATCGATCGATAGGAAGCCATACAGCTTCCCATTCACACGACCAATCTCGGCGGTATGGACGCCGCCGCTCGTCTCGGGCGTGATGAATCGCGCCAGGAGGGCTGGGTGTTTTGGATCGGTCAGATCGTACGTCACGATCGATCCATTCGACGTTTCCGTCGCCACGACGAGCGTCTTGCCGTCGTCACTGATGGCAACGTCGCCCGTTGTGGTCACGCCACTGATGATCAGCGAGTCGACGAGTTGCGGACACGCGCCACTGACGTCCCAGATGTTGATCTTGTTGCCCTGAGCACGTCGCACATTCCATGTCGACGTATAGGCAATGCTACCGCGCACGGCGATTTCCGCGGTGTACCGCGTCGTATCGAGTCCGATGCCGAGAACTGGCAGCGTCGCCGGCGATGTCTTCGCGGGCTGCGGGTCGACGGTGATGCCAGCGCAGGAAGACGGGCCATTGAATCCCGTACCAGGCGACGACGCATCGCCGCTACAGCCGGCGAGCGCAATACCGCCGACGACGGCGGCAACAACAGCGGTTCGTGTCAGAGACTGCATTGGGAAGTCAGGGGGTGGGCTGACAAACCTGGCGACATATCATGCGCGCCGCTCGGCATATCGGGCATGTCCGGCATTCCGGGCATGCTATGAGACTCACCTGGCACCGCGCGAGTTCCCAAATTTGCACTTGGTAGGGCTGCTCCGTAGCGCCCCATCCGAACATGCGGCATTCCGGCCACGAGCCGTGCGCCTACGGACACCATCCACATTCGGTTTGCGCCGTAGCGAAGGTCCGGATTGAAGATTCCCGGCGGATTGCCGGCGGCAGCGCCAATCCGCTCGATCTCGACGAATGGACGGGCCGAGAAAATACCGGCGCGAGCAGCCGGACTCGAAATCGAGAGAGTGAACGTCGTCCACCGCGACACGCCAAGGTTCGACAAATCGTGCGGTGGGCGTGGCGTTCGAAAGGGATCGCTGAGGCGTTCCTCTTCGGGGCGATCGGTGCGCTCGGCCCGAGCAGCGACAATGACTCCGGCGCGACAGTACGCGCCCTCAGCCAGCACGCTATACAACGAGGTGATTGTTTCGCCGCGATCCAATTCGTTCGTGCGCTCCCATTCCACGAGTGCGTAGCTCGCTGACGTCGACATCTGTCGCGCATATCGGCCCACGACGCTCGCTTTGTGCTGGTCGAGACCTGCCCCGCTTCGTTCTTCCGGCGAGCGCACGCGAGCCAGACTTCCACTCAATTCCATGCCCGCGAGCGGCAAGAGCGTGAGACGCGACGACCACGAGTCGCCAAAGCGATTCCAATTCGGTGAACTGCCGGGATTCAATGGTTCGTCACCGTTGAACGTTCCAACTTCGGCAATGACCGGCCCGCGCTGAACAGCGGCAATCGCAACGGCGCGTTCGAGCACCTGCGCGAGGTGATGGTTGATCGGGTACTTCTCGAATGGACGCACCATCGGATCATCACTGCCAAACGGGGCGAAGCCGCGCCCGACGAACGCTGACGCCTGAAATCCGAACTTCGTTGCGTCCGCGCCGGCGACGAGTTCGTGCACATACGCGTGCGGATGACGTCGATCGACGTACCCTTCACCGTAGCCGCCCGTGCTCAACTCGCCGCGCTGGAGCGTGAGCCCCTCGAAGTTGAACATCGCGTTGAGCCGAAACACGTTCCACGCAGCGTGTCCCATGACGATCGGCTGCGTGAGATAGGCCTCAGTGAGCGCCGACCCCGTTGCGGTCGGGTCGGCGCGCGTCACCACGGGAATTGCCTGCGCCGCAACGGACACGGCCTGAGCGGCCGAGTCGCGCGCAAGCACGAGCCCCGCTACAGTGACGAGATGCCAGATACGCATGCGCTCAAAGCTAGTGCCCGGCAATCGGAGTTGCGGGCGACGGTTTCGCTGGCGATTCCTGTCGTCTTCGTACAACTCGGCTTCACGGCGATGGGCGCGGTCGACACGCTCATGGTCGGGCAGGTCTCGGCGACGATGCTCGCCGCGGTGGCGTTGGGCAATCTGTATTTCATGACGGTGTCGTTCTTCTGTTCGGGCACGTTGATGGCTCTCGATCCACTCGTCGCACAGGCGATCGGTGCCGATGACAGCGCGTCGGTCGCGCGCGCCATGCAGCGAGGCCTCCTGATCGCGCTCGGTCTGTCGGTCTTTGCGGCTGCGCTGTTCGCGCCTGCTGGCCCATTCTTGCGTGCGGTACATCAACCAGCGGAGATCGCACCCGACGCCGCGCGTTATCTCCTGATCTCGATCGCGGGCGTGCTACCGTTTCTTGCCTTCGTCGTACTGCGACAGAGTCTTCAGGCCATGCATCGCGTTGCGCCGATCGTTTGGACGATCGCACTCGCGAACGCCGCGAACGTCGCGCTCAACTGGGTGTTCGTGTACGGACATCTCGGCAGTCCAGCGCTCGGTGTCGCTGGCAGTGCCATTGCCACAGCGGTGAGCCGATGGTTGATGTCCATTCTTCTGTTGGCGCTGGCTTGGAAGCACCTGCGTCCCAATCTCATTCCGATTCGACGCGACAGTTGGCAGTGGCCCGCGATTCGAAGAATGCTCACGCTCGGGCTGCCTATCGGCGTGCAGCAAGCGCTCGAAGCGGGCGCGTTCTCCGCGATCGGCTTGTTGATGGGCGTGCTCGGCACCATCGAGATGGCGGCGCACCAGATCGCGATCACGCTTGCGTCGCTCACCTTCATGGTGCCGCTCGGCGTTGCCACGGCGACCTCCGTACGCGTGGGCCATGCGATTGGTGCCGGCGACGACGCCCGCGCGCGCTACGCCATTCGCGCTGGGTATCTATGCGGCGTGGGCTTCATGACGCTGACCGCCGTGGCATTCCTGACCGCGCCGAGTGTTTTTGCACGCGCGTTTACCGATAACACAACCGTGATTCGCCTTGCGTCGGTTCTCATTCCGATCGCCGGGGTGTTTCAGGTGTTCGACGGCGCGCAGGCGGTGGGTGCCGGTGTGCTGCGCGGCGCAGGCGACACCACGGCCCCACTCTTGGTGATGCTCGGAGCGTATTGGCTGGTCGGCGTTCCAGTCAGCGCGTATCTGGGTTTTCATACGGCAATGCGCGCAGCGGGACTCTGGTGGGGCTTTGTGTTTTCGCTCGCCGCCGTTGCCCTATTCCTCTACCTACGAATTCGCGTGGTGTTCAGTCGCGAATTACGGCGCATTCACCTCGAACATCCGCGTGCGGACGACTAGCGCCACGAAAACCAATTCGCTTATGGCGTCCGCGCCCACAGCGCGTCGACGGCCCGGACGGCACTAACAAACCGCGGCTCTCCGTCCCCACGAATCACAACGTACGCCGCGCCAGACGCGATCACTGCGTCACGAAACAGCGCGTGCATCTCTTCGCGCAAATGCCCACGATCGCGCACACCGTCAGCGACCCAGGGAATGTCTGGCTCACACAGCAGATACAGATCGGGACGACGCTCGAGCGCTTTCTCTTCGATCCACGCCGGACACGCCCCGAAGTAGTGCCGACAGTACACCACGGTACTCAGCAAATCCGTGTCTTGGATGAGTAGCCGCCCGCCGTGTGCGATATACTCATCCTCGAGCGCGATCTGCCCGCGCGCAATCGGGCCGTGATCGCTGAACTCGATCACTCCGCCGCGCGCTTCAGCGAAGCCGCGCACGAATTCGGGCACGAGCTCCGCGTGATACTGGCGCGCGAGACGCTCGGCCAGAGTCGACTTGCCCGTCGACTCGGAGCCTGTGAGGACGACACGAATCACGCCGTCGCCTCGAGCGATCGCTTCCAGGCGATATAGCCGAGTACCGCGAGCACTAGGTAGATCGCGTAGTTGGCCGCGGTCAGGTACAGGCCGCGCCAGATGAACATGCCGACGTATACGACGTCGACGACGATCCACACGATCCAGTTCTCGAGCAACTTGCGCGTCATCATGTACTGCGCAACGAGACTCGTCGTCGCCGTGGCGGCATCGAGATACGGAACGACGGCGCCCGGCAACCGAGACGTGATCAATCCGTCAACGGCCCAGAAGGCAATGCCGACGATCGACAGAACGGCCCAGGTGCGCGGCGTGGTGCGTGAAACGGCGAGCGTGGTGCGACCTTCGCCTCCGTACAGCCACTCGTACCAGCCATAGATCGACAGCGCGAAGTACACGCCCTGGAGCGCCATGTCGGAATACAGACCGGACTTGAAGAACAGCACGAAATACAGTGCGACGTTCACGAGCGCCGTGGGCCAGCTCCAGATGTTCTGGCGCACGCTGAGCCACACGCTCACGACCCCAAACAGAACGGCCACGGCCTCGAGACAACTCGAGCCGTGGCCTGCGAGCCAAACGCAGAAGTCTGTCACGTCAGGGCTTGAGGGCCGCCAGTCGCTGATCGCCTGCGGCCTTCACACGCTCCGCCGCCGCATCGATCGCCTTGAGTGTTTCCGGCGACGATCCACCCACTTCAATGTCGGTCATCGTGTGCAACGACGCGACGTAGTAGTCGGTCCACGTCTTGAGAATATCCTCTTCGGTCGCGCGATTGCCGTTCGCGGCGAGCGCAGCTTTGCTGAGCTTGAGCTCCGTGTCGAGGCGCGCGATTGCCGCGCGCTCCAACTCCGCCACCAGCGCGCGGGCCGTTGGGCCATCGGCCGACGTCAGCGTGAGAATCGATGCCAGCGCCGCATTGCCAACGTTGACCAACTCCGACTTCGACACCTTGTCGATACGGTCGCCGTCGGTGTGGTAGTAGACGTCGGTGAAGTGCCAGAACAGTGCGCCTGGCTTTTTGGCCGTGAGGAACGGCGTATGATCGCTTCCGCCTTCGAAGGGATTCGTACGCACCACCCAACCCGTCGCCGCGGCCTGATCGAGGCAGCGCGAGAGCAAGTAGTCGTTGTAGTAATGCGGTACGATGTCGGCCTTCGCGATCGGACGCCCGCCCCACTCGCTGTGGTGGTCGTCGCCACGCGTCCACACCGCCGACGGGTCGGGCATCTTCTCAATGAGGAACGTCCCGCCGGTCTTCTTCGTGTCCTCGCCGGTCATGTCGAGGCTCAGGCCCCAGCGCACGCCCTTGGTGCGCACGGAATCGTCTGCGAGAAAATTTCGCGTTTGCTGAATTTCGAGACCGAACAACATGGTGATCGTGCGCTTCGGCTTCACCGATCCGTTCTTCACGAGTGTCGCCAGCACACGCGCCATCTCACTGAGGTCGCCGACGCCCGAGGCGTTGTCGTTCGCCCCCGGTTCCTGCACGTGGGCGCTCACGACATATCGCTCATCCGGCAGCGTGCTGCCGTGAACTTCAGCAACGAGCGTCAGCTCATCTGACGCGTACATCTTCGACTTCGTCTTGACGCGCACCATCACGGGGCCCTTGGCCAACGCCGCGCGCAACCGATCGACCGCGTCGCGCGAGATCGGCATGCCCCAGCTCTTCTTCACCGAGTCGTACGGCACGGAGCCGAACTGAATCGACGTGCGGTGGACGTCGGGCTGCGTATACGCCGGCATGTTATACGCGAGCGCGCCAACTGCGCCGCGCTTCTGTACCGCCTCGGGAAACACGCGACCAATGCCGCCGTCAGCTAGAACAACTTTGCCGGCAACCGACGCCTTGTCGTAGTCGGCCGGTGTCCCCTTTCCAACGTCGACGAGCGGCGCAAGAATGCCGGTATCCGGCGTGGAGAACGACGCGATAGCGAGCATGTTACGGTTCGTCGCGAACTGGAGCACCGGCTTCGACTCGCCGACGATCGTGACGCTCGCGTCGACTGGCTCCCACGCCGGCTGGCGAATGGGCCGATGCTCGATGCGATACGTGAGCGCATCGCCCTTCTTCGCCTTCGACTCCTCGACGTAGCCGGCGTTCTTGAGAGTTTCCTCGACGCGACGAATGCTCGCGTTGAAACCCGTATTCCCTGGCCAGCGGAAGTACTGGTCCATGAACGCGACCTGATCGTAGGCGCGATCGCCCGAAAACAGCGGGCGCGTCAGCTCGAGGTAGCGCTGCACGGCCGTCGGCGTCTCACGACGAACCTGCGCAACGACGGGCGTGGTGATCGCCACGCTGGCCGCGGCGGCGAGAAGAGCAAATCGCTGAGTCATCTCTGACATGGTGACGTTGGTCTGGATGAACGCACTGCGGGTCCCATGACTCCAAGCTACAACTCGACGAACGATCTCGCCCGGGCAGTGACGGTTCTGTATACCTTCCACCACATGGATCTCCTGCACGTCGACCCCCAAACGCCGGATCCGGCAGTCGTCTCACGCGCCGCAGAGGTCCTCCGTGCTGGCGGCCTAGTCGCCTTTCCGACCGAGACGGTTTACGGGCTTGGCGCGAATGCGCTCGATGCGGAGGCCGTGGAGCGGATCTACGCGGCCAAGGGCCGCCCGGCGTACAATCCGCTGATCGTACACATCGCCGACGCGCTCGACGCATCGATCATTGCCGCAGAGTGGCCGGAACACGCAGAGCTACTGGCCCGCTCATTTTGGCCCGGGCCGCTCACGATCGTGCTTCGCAAAAAGCCGAACGTCCCCGATGGTGTCACCGCAGGGCTTCCCTCTGTCGCGATACGAGTTCCGGCACATCCAGTTGCCCACGCACTGCTCGCCGCCGCTGCTATTCCGGTCGCCGCGCCGAGTGCGAACCGCTCGATGATGCTATCGCCGACGACCGCCGCGCACGTCGCCAAATCACTTGGCGATTCGGTCGACGTCATTCTCGACGGCGGTCCTACGACAGTTGGAATCGAATCGACCGTCGTCGACCTCAC
Organism: Leucogemmata humicola; assembly: GCF_055379415.1. NCBI lineage: Bacteria > Pseudomonadati > Gemmatimonadota > Gemmatimonadia > Gemmatimonadales > Gemmatimonadaceae > Leucogemmata > Leucogemmata humicola. The sequence goes on along the minus strand of NZ_AP040875.1, from coordinate 1,786,260 downwards.
GACACCAACGCCAACGCTGCTGCGCCCCGGGACGATCAGCGCCGAGGAGTTGAATCGCGTCATCGGCCCTCTCATGCTGGCGAATCGCATCGAGGGGAGCGATGCCCGTCCCTCTCCCGGCATGCTGGACCGGCACTATTCCCCGCGCGCGCATCTCATTCTCGTCGACGCATCCAACATGGCGGAAACAGTGGCTCGCGAGCGCGCGCGCGGCCACGTCATCGGCGCGGTCGTGATCAATTCCGACCTGACCGCAGCGACGGTCGCGGTGCTGACGCGAATGCCGTCGACGTCAGCTGGCTACGCAAGCCGATTGTACGAGACACTCCACGCGATGGACGACGGCGGGTGCGACGTGATCCTCGTCGAACGTCCGCCTGTGAGCGACGACTGGACGGGCGTGCGTGACCGACTCGAGCGCGCCGCGCGATAAGCGCGGCGGTCAGCTCACCAGGACGCCTGGAACGCGGTCATGAGAAACGTTGCCGCACGAATGTTGTTGACGTTCGGAAACGTCTGCCGAATGACGTTGATTGAAACGCGCGTCGCTAGATCGAGCCCGTAGCTCCCGCCCAGCACTACCTGTCGCTCATACGCGTCGGCGACCGACGCATCACGACTCAAATCGCGGTCCCACGAGTCGAACCGCGCGACGAGCTGCACATTCGACGTCGGTCGCAAAGCGCCGAGTCCATACCAGCCGAAGCGGCGAAGATTTCCGTCGCGCGCCGACATCGACTCGGCGCGCAGCGTGAACAACGGTACGCGAAACTGGACTTCGGTCGCGCCACGACGTCGCTGGAGCGTGCGCGCTCCGCCCTCGTAGCCGCCACTCGCGCCGAACTGCAGTGCCGGAAACGGCGACGGGTGAATCGAGATGCGGCCAATAAACGCCTTCTGCTGATTCGTATCGGTGCTGCCGGCGTCATCGCCCGTCTCGTTGAACACACCGGCGTGATACTCGATGGTATTCACCGCAAAGCCATTCACCGACACACCGATGTCGCGCACATCCCCGAGCCCCACGGCGCGCGACCGCTCGCTCGTGAAGAGATTTCGTTCGATCGTCTCGACCTGCGCCGCGGTAATCTTGCCTTCGAGCGTCAGCGGGATGATTTGCTGCCCGATGTCGAAATTGAGATCCTTGTTGACGTTGTACGTCAGCGCCGCATCCTGGAGCAGCTTCGACTTCTGATCGATCGCCGCATCGCTCAGCGCGACCGAATCGGCGATGACCGTGGTCTTGTTGGTCAGCGTCAGCAATTTTCCGGCGTCGAACGTCACACGCCACTGAACATTGGGCGACACATCGCCGGCAAACTTCAGATCGGATTTTCGCAATCGGAATCCGTCTTTGGTCAACGGATCACCGGCGCGGTAGTAGACCTGGATGTATCCGTGAATGCTCAACGTCGGAATGAACGATGGCGACGCACCCGGCGCCAACCGCGGCGTCGTGGCGCTGTCCTGCGCCATCGCGCGCGCCGCGATTACACACGACACGATCGTGACGGCCGCCCAACGGGCGCGGAGGTGGCGCAGTAGCATTGTGGGGATACCAATCAGGAAGCAGCGGCAGGACCGGAATTCGCAAACCGGCGGGACAAATTGAGCCGCGAACGGGGGGAAGGCAGGCGTTGCGACGGAGGGACGATCTGGAGCCGTGAAGGCAGAACGACAGGCGCGCGCCCCGCGACGCGCGCCGAAAACAATCAGGTCTTGTGCCGGAAGATGATGCGGCCGCGCGTGAGATCGTACGGCGACACCTCGATAGTGACGCGATCGCCCTGAAGCACGCGGATCCGGAATCGCCGCATGTTGCCGCCGAGCGTCGCGAGCACGTTGTGACCGTTGGTCAACTGCACACGGAAGGTCGCATTTGGCAACACCTCCGTCACCTGCCCCTCCAGTTGTATCGGTTCTTCCTTGGCCATGAACCCTCGTTATGGACGTACACGGGAGCTACAAGTATAGGGCCTCGGTCGAAATCCAGTAAGACGCGCCGCCGGGCAGGCGGCGCCGCCTACCTAGGGCTTTTTCTTCTTGTCGACGTTGTTGCCGATCACGCCGCCCAGAATCCCGCCCACGACGCCGCCGATCACCCCGCCTTTCACCTTGTTCTTACTGGTCGTCGCTCCAATAACAGCACCCGCCGCCGCGCCGATCGCCGCATCGCGCTGCGTGTGCTTCTCGACTGTGCCGCCCGTCGAGGCCGGAGCGGAGCCGCTCGATGACACGGTCGAAGTACTCGCCGCGCTCCGCCGGGTGTGAGACACATCACCAGACGATGATGTCCGATGAGTCGTCGTGGCCGTTCGCGGTGCCGACGACTGGGCTGGCGCGTCGGCGAGGCTATCGAGCGAATGCTGCTGTGCCGCTAGTGAGAGATCCCTATTCAGGGTCGTATCCGCGGCGCCAGATCGACCCTTCCCGCACGCGACGGTGGCGATCGTGAGCCCGAAAATCAGTGTTGAGAGAATGCGCTTCGTCATTGGTGGCCTTCTTTGTGTGAATGGCATGCCGCACTAAAAGGCAGGCCACGTGCCACGATTGCGTCGCTATGTTTCGCCGTTGACCGGGGTGCCTGCCCACGTCGGGTGCAGGCTGAGAGAGACCCGTAGAACCTGATCCGGTTTGTACCGGCGTAGGGAGTCAATCAGATGACTGTGTTGTTCCCATCGGCGCCTGCGCGCCGCACCCGGGCGATCGCCACTGCGTCGCTCACCCTTCTCATCGCCAGCACCACGCTCGGCGCCCAAGCTGCGGGCCGCGACAGCGCGCGCGCCGACAGCAGTCGCACGCAGCAACTCGAACGCGTCATGATATCTGCCGTGCGCGGCGCCGGCTCCGCACCGATCTCGCAAAAGACGATCACCTCGAGCGAGGTGAAGCCACGCTACTTCGGTCAGGACGTGCCAATGCTCCTGCAGGGAGCCGCGCCGTCACTCACGGCGCACGCAGAGACCGGCAACTACTGGGGCTATAGCTACATCAGGCTTCGCGGCATCGATCAATCGCGAATCAACCTCACGCTCGACGGCATTCCGCTGAACGATCCGGAAGATCAGGTGCTGTACTTCGCCGACTTCCCCGATTTGGCCAATAGCCTCAACTCCGTTCAAGTGCAGCGCGGCGTTGGCACGAGCAGCAATGGCACCGCGGCGTACGCAGGCTCCATCAACATGGAGAGCGTTTCACTCGCTGCCCCGCGTCGCGCCGAAGTTCAGCTCGAGGGCGGCTCGTTCGGCTCGAAGCGCATGAGTGCAGAATTCTCGAGCGGTCTGTTGCCAAGTCGCTTCGCGATGTACGCGCGGGTGTCGGCGCTGCATACCGACGGCTATCGCTACCACTCGGGCGTCGAAGGACGTTCACTCTTCTTCTCCGCCGGCTACCTCGGCGACCGCGACATCGCCAAGGTCACCGTGACGACCGGCACGATGCGCGATACGATGGCGTATCTCGCCGTCGCCGAGAGCGATCTCGCAACCGATCGTCGTATCAATCCGCTCACGCCGCGCGAACGCGACGGTTTCGGCGAGCGCATTGCCGCACTCTCGTACACGCGGCTACTCGGCCCGTCGTCGTCGTTGTCCACCACGGCGTATCGCATCTCCGCGAGCGGCGACTACGATGTGCTCATCGATTCGCTCGACAACTTCAATCTCAAGTTCGTTTGGTACGGCGTGACGTCGGATTGGAGCTATCGGCACGACGCGCTCCAGGTAGACGTGGGCGTCAACGCGAATACGTACGCGCGCGATCACGCCGAATACGAACGGCCCAACCTCACTGACGCGGTCTATTTCAACACCGGCCACAAGCAGGACGCGAGCGCGTTCGTCAAACTCGCGTACACGGCTGGCCGCTCGACGCTCTTCGGCGACGCGCAGGCACGTCATGCCGAATTCCGCTACTCGCCCGACGCGAACGCCGGCATCGCCGAGCGATCCGTCTCGTGGTCGTTCGTCAATCCGAAGGCAGGAATCACCTACGCGCTGAGCGAGCCCCTGTCGGTCTACGCATCATACGGCAAGAACTCTCGCGAACCGGCGCGCAGCGACATGTTTGCCGGAGCGGACAATGTCGACGCTTCGAACGTCGCGGACGTCGGCGATCTGACGCGCGTGAAACCCGAGACGGTTCACGATCTCGAGCTCGGCGCAGCGTACCGCACGCGCAACGTCGACCTGAACGTTGACGTCTACTCGATGGACTTTCGAAACGAGATCGCACCGATCGGTGCACTCAGCCTCACTGGATCAGCACTGCGTAAGAACGTTGGCGCCAGCTACCGGCGCGGCATCGAGGCCGACGTGACCTATCGCGCGATTCCTCGCCTGATGTTGACCGCCAATTTCGCGGCGAGTATGAATCGGATTCGCTCGTACACCGACTCGAGCCAGAGCACGCCGCTCACGTATCACGACGTCGAGCCGCTGCTCACGCCGCACTTCACGACGTTCCAACGAGCTCAGCTGGCGGCGACGCAGAATGTCTCGTTCGCGCTCGAGTCCCGCTTCGCCAGCCGCGCGTTCCTGCAGAACACCAACGACTCGCGCTACGTTCTTCCTGCCGCGTTCAATCTCGACGGCAGCGTGTCGTTTCACGTCCGCGAATACGAGATCCTGTTGCGCGGCAACAACCTGACGGACAGCAAGAAGTACGGGAGCGGCTACGCGAGCGACGGTGTGTCGTACTATTTCGTCCTCCCGCCGCGCAACTATTTCATGGGTTTGAAAGTCGGATTTTGACCGGTCGGTCGCCGCGGTACGCAACCTGCCCCGGTCGTCAGCGTTTACACTCTCGGAGCAGCCATGGCCACGAACGACACCGATAGCGCCCACGAGCACACCCACGACGCGCTCCAAGAGTGCATCGAGGAGTGCCTGAATTGCCACGCGGTGTGCACGCTGTCGTTGCAGCACTGCCTCGCGACGGGCGGCGACCACACTGAGGTCAACCTCGTGGGCCTGCTACTCGACTGCGCGGAGATGTGTCAGACGAGCGCGAACTTCATGTTGCGCGGATCTCCATATCATGTCGTCACCTGCGGCGCGTGCGCCGAACTCTGCCGCGCCTGCGAAGAAGCCTGCCGCACCATCAGCGGTGACGAGCAGCTTGCGCACTGCGCCGACGTGTGCGGATCATGCGCTGAGTCCTGCGATCGAATGGCCGCGATGGGAGACGAAGCGGGCGGATGAGCATTTCGCGTTCGCCCGCCATTCGGCGCTCGTTGCTCGTCGTTCTCGCGGCGGTTGTGACAGCGGCCGCAGCCACGGTGGCACAGGCGCAACGCGGACAACCGCGCGCGGCGTTCGGCACGGCAGACCTCGCCAGACTCAAATGGCTCGAGGGCACGTGGGAAGGAAACGCCACGGGCGAGCGGACCTTCTACGAGCGCTATCAGTTCGCGAATGATTCAACGATCGAGATCACGTACTACAGCGACTCGACATTGACGCGCACGACGGGCAGTGGCCGCGTCTATCTGTCCGTCGGCCGAATCTTTCATACGTTCGGGCCTGGCCGCTGGGCCGCGACGCACATCGACGAGACGGGCGCGTACTTCGTGCCGCAAGCGAACGCGAACAACAGCTTCGCGTGGTCGTCGCAGGGCGCAAACGCGTGGACGGCAACCGCACGCACCGGCCTGGGCGGCCACGACCGCGTGACCGTCTATGAAATGAAGCGGGTCGGAAAACGCTGACCTGCCGGGCGGGCAACGCGCTCCGACGGTGAACCCGGTGCGGCGCTTGCGTTTTACGGCACCATGTCCGAGCCGCTCTCATCACCCAAACCGGAGCGTCGCGAGGCGAACGATCGCCGCGCGGAGCCCTCGGCTAGTCGGCGTGATGCAAAACCGAGCCGTTCGGCCCGCTTGCTGGGAATCGCCGGACGAGATCTAGCGCTCATCGGCGGAGCTCTGCTCGCCATCATCGCGGCAATCACGCTGACTCGGCCGATTTTCACGAATCAGCCAACGGTCGTTCAGGCGATCAGCAAGAAGGCGCCGGTGTTCGCGAAGACAGTGCTGACGCCGGCGCCAACGCCTGGCGCGGTAGATACGAGTCGCATCGCGCAAATGATGAAAACGCCTCAATTCGAGGCCGATCGGAAGGCGTTTGCTGCCGACCTCGTGAAGACAGGTCGCGTAAATCCGGCGCGCGCGGATTCGATTGCCTACTACGCCGTCCGCGAATCGTACGTCGAGGGCATTCCTCCGGCGGTGGTGTTCGGCGTCATGCTCACCGAGAATTCCCGATTCATCAGCGGCGCCATGTCAGACGTTGGCGCGGTCGGCCTCATGCAGGTCTATCCGAAGATTTGGCTCAAGGCATTGAGCGCCAAGTTCGGTAAAGATCTGGCGTCCGATTCAACGAATTTGAAATACGGTATCTACATCCTCAAACAGTACATCAAATCCGATTCTGGCAGCGTAACGCAAGGCAATGTCGGCAAAGGGCTGCTTCGCTATAACGGCTGCGTGAGCGGCAGCCACACGCCCAATTGCAAGACATACCCGAACAAGGTGAAGACCTTCGTCGAAAACCAGGCGGAAGCGATGTGCGGCGACAAGAGTTTCTACGACTGCATCGCCAAGCCGTTCATTTCCGGGCTTATGGGACGGCAACCGGATACCGCCCCAGCAACTCAGTAGCGCCCACCGCCGCTGATATCGACGGAGATCGACCGCCACTTCCCCTGGCGAAAACGCAGGACGCTCAAGCCGCAGCGGGTCGCGTGGCCGATGAGAATGGCGATCCAGATGTGCAGTGGCTGCAGCGTCCCCGTGTGCTTGATCACGAAGCAGATCCCGAGCGGAACGATGATCTGCGAGATGACTGATATGTACAGCGGGCTCTTCGTGTCACCCGTTCCCTGAAGGCCGCCCGTGTACGTGAGCGCCACAGCGATGAACAATCCCGACAGACTGAGAACGCGCAACAGCTCCGATCCGATCTCGACGACCACGGGCTCGGTCATACCGAATACACCAAGCAATTGCGCCGGGAAGAAGAGAAAGAACAGACCGATAAAACCGGCGCCCAGCATCGCGATTCGCGCGGCGACGTGCACTGCCTCATCAGCGCGATCAGGTTTTCCCGCACCCAGGTTCTGTCCAGCGGCCGCCGCCGCAGCGCCCATCAATCCGGTGGACGTCCACGTGATGAGCGAGAAGAGCTGCGAATACGACACAGCAAACACCGCCTGTGCGGCTGCGCTCTGCGCGAGCGAACCGATGAACGACAGCATGAGTACGCCGCCGATGTTCATCGCAATTCCCTGAATGCCCGTGGGTAGCCCGAAGCGAAATAGCGATCTGATGATCGTCCAGTCCGGGGCGTAGCCCTGCCCTCGAGGGAACGACACGACCCAACCGCCGCGAGTGAGCTTCATCAGCGCGTACAGCGCAACCAGGCCCGATGAGATGCATGTCCCCATCGCGGCGCCGGTCGTCCCGAAACCCGGAATCGGACCCAGGCCGCGAATGAGCACGACGTTCAGCACGATGTTGAGCACGGTTGTCGCGATGCCAAGCACCATCGGCGTGCGCGCGTCACCGGCCGAGCGCAGCGCGCCGCCAAGCATGAAGAACACCAGCATCCCGCTGCTGAACATGAACATGATCCGCAGGAACGGCAGCGCTTCGGCCTTGACCTTCGGCGCCGCGTTCACGAGATCGAGCAGGTGCGGCGACAACACATATCCCAACGGCGCCATGATGAACAACGAGATCCCGATCGCCGTGAGAAATGCCTGATACACCGTTCGATCGACCTTCTCTTCCTCACCGGCCCCAGCAAAGCGGGCGACGAGCACACTCATCCCCGTGAAGAGCGAGGTGATGAATGCAATGACGATGATGAAGATTTGCCACGACACGCCGATCGCCGCATTGCCGGTAAAGCCAACGATGTGTCCCACCATGACGTGGTCGACAATGCCCTGCATTCCGCCAATGATGTTGGCGAGCATCGTGGGCCAAGCGATCTTCCACACCGCGCGCGAGAGCGGTCCCTCGACGATCGACCGATCGTACCGCCGCGTGTTGGGCGGCGGCGTCGGAGCGGATGAGGCAGACGTATTGCGATCGGCTGGCGCGGTGACGTCAGTCAAAGGATTCGGACCCGGAAGAAACTTCTGTGATCATGTCGATCCAGCGGCGTGCCGCTCGACGTGTAAGTAGAGCCCCGTTCCGCACGATGGAAAGGACCCGCGCGAAACCCGAACACAATCACGGAGCCCCGTTCGATGAAATTCGTGATGCTGGTCAAAGCCGACGCCGATTCCGAAGCGGGAAAGCTGCCGTCCGAAAAAGACCTCATCGCGATGGATAAGTACAACGAAGAACTGATTAAGGCTGGCGTCCTCCTCGCGGCCGAAGGACTCCAAGCAAGCTCGAAGGGAGCCCGCGTGACGTTCGAAAACGGAAAGCGAGCCGTCTCCGATGGGCCGTTCGCCCAAACCCAAGAACTCGTCGCTGGCTTCTGGATCATCCAAGTGCGGTCGAAAGCGGAAGCCATCGAGTGGGCGAAACGACTCCCGTTTGAAGCCCGGGCCCAAATTGAACTGCGACAAATCTTCGAGTCTTCCGACTTCGAACCGCAACTCACACTCACACGATAGAATCAGACAATGCGTTTCATGGTCATTCGCAAGGCCGATCGAGAGACCGAAGCGGGCGTGATGCCGCCGGAAGAGGTCATCGCCGCAATGGGCAAGTACAACGAAGAGATGGTCAAAGCCGGGGTGATGATCGCCGCCGACGGATTGCAGGCCAGCGCCAAGGGCGCACGCGTCAAGTTCTCCGGCGGCAAGCCTACAGTCATCGACGGACCATTCAGCGAGACCAAAGAACTCATCGCCGGCTACTCGATCCTCCAGGTAAAGTCGAAAGAGGAAGCCATCGAGTGGGTGAAGCGCTGGCCGCAGCTCGATGGTCACGGCGAGGTCGAGATCGAGATTCGCCAGCTGTTCGAGTACGAAGACTTCGGCCCCAGCCCCGCGATCGATCGCATGCTCGAGGTCGGACTCGCCGAAAGGAAGTAGCTCGGCGGAGTCTTGCACGAAGTGACATCTCTGGTGTGATTGGTAGCCGTGACGGCTACCGATGCACACCGCGCGATCGACGCGGTCTGGAGAATCGAATCGGCGAAACTCATCGCCGGTCTGACGCGCATCGTTCGCGACGTCGGCCTCGCCGAGGATCTCGCCCAGGACGCCCTGGTCGCGGCGCTCGAACGCTGGCCACAGTCCGGCGTGCCGGACAATCCCGGCGCATGGCTCATGGCCACTGCAAAGCATCGTGCGATCGACATGATGCGCCGCAACACGCTGCTCGATCGCAAGCACGAACAGCTCGGCCACGAACTCGAGGCTGAGCAGGAACGCGCCGTACCCGATCTCGACGCTGCGATCGACGACCATGTCGGCGACGATCTGCTGCGCCTGGTTTTCATCTCCTGTCACCCGGTGCTCTCCACCGACGCGCGCGTCGCCCTCACGCTTCGACTCCTCGGCGGGCTCACGACCGAGGAGATCGCGCGCGCGTATCTCGTTCCCGAGGCGACGATCGCACAGCGCATCGTCCGCGCGAAACGCACGCTCGCCGACGCCAAGGTTCCATTCGAGGTTCCTCGTGGCGCGGAGTTCGAGGAACGCTTGTCGTCGGTGCTCCAAGTCATCTACCTCGTGTTCAACGAGGGATACTCCGCCACCGCCGGCGATGACTGGCTTCGCCCCGCGCTGTGTGAGGATGCGCTTCGCCTGGGGCGTATTCTCGCTGAGCTCGTACCTCGCGAGGCCGAGGTACACGGACTCGTGGCGCTGATGGAAATCCAGGCGTCGCGTGCACCCGCGCGCGTGGCGGCCGGCGGCGAGCCAGTCTTGCTGCTCGACCAAGATCGCGCGCGATGGGATTATGTGCTCATCAATCGCGGCCTCGCTGCGTTGGCTCGCGCGGAAGCGCTTGGCACCGAGCGTGGTGCGTACCGGTTGCAGGCGGAGATCGCCGCCTGCCATGCGCGCGCGCGCGTGGCGAGTGAAACGGACTGGACTCGAATCGCCGCGCTGTATGGCGAGCTTGCGCAGATAATTCCAACACCGGTCGTAGAGCTCAACCGCGCCGTCGCCGTATCGATGGCGCTGGGTCCCGCGGCAGGACTCGAGCTGGTGGACGCACTCACCGACAACGCCGCGCTGAAATCGTATCATCTGCTGCCGAGTGTTCGCGGCGATCTATTGGCAAAACTTGGCCGTCATCGCGAAGCGCGCGCCGAATTCGAGCGCGCAGCTTCGTTGACGAAGAATGCGCGCGAACAGGCGCTGCTCACGGCGCGGGCGAAAGCGTCGGATCGAGCCGACGCATAGCCGATCTCATCGTGATTATTTGGCCGTCGACCTATTCGACAGCCAGATATTCGGCGAGACGATCGAGCGTGTTCTTCCCGCCTTCGACCGCGCCAAACTTCTTGACGCGCTCGAGTTCATCAGGCGAAGCAAACACCGAGTGCATGGTCAGCTTCGTCTTGCCGCCTTGATCGACGAAGGTGATCGTCACCTGAAACTCTGAGGGCTCGCCACGACGTTCGGCACCGTGTGTATACGCCAAACGTTCTGGGCGTTTGATCTCGCGAAACACCGTGAGGTTTGGCCAATCAGTGCCGTCGGGGCCGTGCATGGTGTATCTCCACTCACCGTCGACGCGGAAGTCCATCGAGTGAGTGGTGGTCGTAAAACCACGCGGACCCCACCATTGGGAGATGTGTTTCGGATCGCTGAACGCATCGAACACGAGTTCACGCGGCGCATTGAAAACGCGCGTGACGATGATCTCGCGGTCCGTGGTAGACACCGACGCACTCATCGTATGGCCTCGCCTTGAGAGATCACCGTAACCATCGAGATCGTTGTCACTGTGTTGAGTATCTGACGTTGGGTGTGACGCCGCCTGCTACTGAGCCCGCAAGGCGATTCCTGGATCGATACGCGCCGCACGCATAGCGGGAATCCAGCACGCGCCAATGCCGACCGCCGCCATCAAACCGCCCACACCGGCAAGCGTAAGCGGATCGTGCGCCGCAACGCCGAACAGAAGACCCTGCATCAGTCGCGACAACGACAACGCGCCGATCACGCCGAGCGCGAGGCCGATCACGACGAGCCGGCCGCCCTCGGACAGAATCATGCGCTGTACCTTGCCGCTATCCGCGCCAAGACTCATCCGAATGCCGATCTCGTTGGTCCGCGCGCTCACGGAGAACGCGAGCACTGCGGCGATGCCAATGGCCGCAACGATGAGCGCGAGCATGCCGAACGACGTCACGAGCATGGCGTTCAATCGGCGCGGCGCCACGCTTTCGTCGCGAATCTGCTCGACGGTCAGCACTTTCTCGATTGGCTGCTGGGGCGCGACCGATCGCACGATGCGCGTCGCGGCGGCGCCGAGTGCGGCGGGATCACCCTTCGTTCGAATGACGAAACCGCCCGACGGGAAATCGCCCTGCGCAAACGGAATGAAGGTCACCGGGAGGGGCTGCGCATCGAGTCCGCCGTCCTTCGTGTTTCCCACGACGCCGACGATCGTGCGCCAATCGCCCGAGACGCCGATGAACTTCAACACCTCGCCCGTCCACGCGATCCGCTGACCGATCGGATCCTTGTCCGGAAAGAAGAGGTCGGCCAGGGTCTTGTTGATGATCACGACACGCGGCGACGTCGCACGATCGGTGAGCGAGAACTCTCTGCCTTTGAGCAGCGCAATGCCGGAAGCCTTGAAGTAGTCCGGATTCGCCGTGCGATACTCTGACTGCGGCGTTGGTTCATTCGGCGCAATCGGATGGTTCTCTGCTTTGACGTCGAGGAGGAAGCCCGCGGCGCGCAGCGGAATCGTCGAACCCATACCAACCTGACTCACGCCGGGTAACGCGGCGAGCTGCGCCTGGATCCGCTCATACTGCGCAACGACGGCTTCGGGCTTTTCGCCATTGTAGTCCTTCGGAACTTCCATCGTCAGCACGTTGTCGCCGTTCATGCCGGTCTGCACGACAGCCAGCCGCTGCATGGTGCGCGTCAGAAGTCCAGCACCCGTGAGGAGAATCACCGAGACCGCGACCTGCGCGACGACGAGCGCCTGCTGCGTACGCTGCCGCTTCGCGCCACCCGTTGCGCGGCGTCCGCCCGCGGCGAGCGACGCACTCAACGTGCGTTCCTGCGCAAGTGACGGTGCGAACGAAAGCAGCACTGCCACGAACATCGCCAACCCGAGTGTAAACAGCAGCACCATTCCATCGATGCGAATCTCGCCGGCCCGCGGACTGTAGCGCTCAGCAAAGCTGATGAGCATCCGCACACCACCGAACGCCAACACGAGACCGAGCACTCCGCCCATCAACGCGAGCAGCAGGTTCTCGACGAGCAGCAGGCGGCGCAAGCGCGACGTCCCGGCGCCGAGCGCCGCGCGAACCACGAGCTCGTGTTCGCGACGCACGCCGCGCATGAGCGTGAGATTCGCAACGTTGGCGCACGCGATGATCAACACGAATGCGGCCGCGCCCATCAACAACCAAAGCGTCAGCTGCGCCTTCTGGCCGAGAATCTCCTGGAAGGGTGTGAGCGTCACGTGGTAGCCTGACCCGGCGTCGTACGCTTCCGGAAATTCCTTGTGTGCGCGCGCGGTGATCGTCCCGACTTCGGCGCGCGCCTGCTGTACCGTCGCACCTGGCGCCAATCGCGCAATCATTTCCGTCATGCGATGGGTGCGACCCGTGACCATCATCGCGCTCAAGTGATGCTCGCTGTTCACCATGTTCATGAGCACGTCGATGCGAGCCGGGAAATACGGAGCGGGCTGCAACACGCCGACGACCGTTACGGCCTTTCCGGCGACACGCAGTGTCTGGCCAACGATCTTGGGGTCGCCGCCAAAGCGCTTCTTCCAGTACTCGTGCGTCAACATCATCACCGGCGCCGCACTCTTGCCGTCATCGTTCGCGTCGAAGCTGCGGCCGAGGATTGGCGACAGGCCCATCACGGAGAAGTAGTTGCCCGTCACGAGCCCCACGTCGATTCGCACCGCATCGTGGTCCGTAACGAGACTGAACGTGATCGGCGAGTACTCGGCGATTCCCTCGAGCGTTTTCGACGCCGATCGGAAGTCGTTGATCTCGGGCACGGAGAACGCGACGTTGTCGCGACCAGGTCCGGACGCCGACTGGCGCAGGTACATGAGTCGATCGCCGTTCTTGTGCGGCAACGGCCGGAGCATCACGCCGCGAACGACGCTGAAGATCGCCGTGTTGGCGCCGATCCCGAGTCCAAGCGTGAGCACGACGGCGATGGCAAAGCCACGTGCACGGGAGAGACTTCGGAGGGCGTAGCGGATGTCGCGCATGATACCTCTGACTCCTATCGCCGTTTGCGGCTGGATTTCTTCCCTTGGGACTGCATCTCGCGCAGGTATTCGTCCAATCGGTCGAACCGTTCCTCCCAGAGCCGACGGTACTCGCCGACCCAATCAGCGACTTCCCGGAGCGGTTCAGGCGCCAATTTGCACGGCCGCCACTGGGCCTCACGACTCTGCGTGATGAGCCCGGCGCGCTGTAGAACCTTCAGGTGCTTCGAGATGGCGGGCATGCTGATCTCGAATGGTTTGGCGAGCTCACTCACGGATGCCTCGCCGGTCGACAGGCGCGCGAGAATGGCGCGACGGGTCGGGTCGGCGAGCGCGGCGAATGTCAGGCTGAGATGATCCGTTTGCATTAAACCGACGGGTTAATTATCCCATCGGTTAAATACAGCGAAACGTCCGTCCCGTCAAGGACGAACTATCCGATGCGCACGACGACTTTGCCGAACGTCGCGTTGCTCGCGAGCCGCACGTGAGCATCACGGATCTCCGGCAGATCGTAAACGCGATCGATATTCGGTCGTAGCACGCCAGACTCGAGTAGCGGCACGACATCGCGCGTAAACGCCGCGTTCACCGCGCGCTTTTCGTCCAGCGAACGCGCGCGCATCACGGTTCCACGGAGCGTCAGGCGCTTGCCGAGTATCATGCCCACCGGAATGGTCCCGTGACGCCCAGCGACGGTGCCGATCAGCATGATCCGTCCGCGCGCCGACGCGGCGCGAATGCTCATCGCGAGGTACGGGCCGCCGACGAGGTCCATCGTCACGTGCATTCCCTTCCCCGCGGTCCACAGCTCCGTGGTGACAGGAATGATCTCCAGGTCATCGGACACGACGATTCCGTTCTGCAATCCAAATTCGCGCGCACGCTCGACCTTCTCTGCGGTTCGCGCGGTACCATAGGGAATCGCCTTCCACGCCCGCGCCAGCTGTGTCGCCGCCAATCCAACACCGCTGCCCACAGCGTGGATGAGTACATTCTCATCGGCACACAGACCCGCTTGCGTCACCATCGCGTCGTACGCGGTGATGAACGCCTCGGGAATCGCCGCCGCATCCGTCCACGACAGCCGCTCCGGTACGCGCGCGATGGTCTGCGCATCGGTGACGAGGAACTCGGCGTTTCCACCACCGGCCACGATGCCGAAGACGCGATCGCCAACGCGCCAGTTCTTCACGTCGGAGCCCAGCTCGGCGATCTCACCGGCGAACTCGAGACCGGGAATGTCTTCAGGCGCGCCTGGCGGCGCGGGATAATGCCCTTCGCGCTGGTGCAGGTCGGCACGGTTGAGCGCCGAGGCGTGTACGCGCACCAGCACTTCGTTTGGCGCCGGCTTTGGAGTGGGCCGGTCGCGAATCTCCAGGACTTCAGGCCCGCCTGCGCCAACAATGACGACCGCGCGCATTGAGATCGGATGAAGAGTAGAGTGCCGTGCTACGGCGAAATCAACGTTGGACCGCTGGCGACTCCGGCCAGACCGATCGCGGTCACCGCAAGTTCGTCGGGATCGTTCGTGCCGAACGCAGACGCGTCGAGACGACCTTCGCCTGCCGGACGTAGATTCGTCGTCCAACGCCCGTCGCGGCCACGTGTCTGTATCAGCCACCAGCGAACACGTACGGTGTCGCCCGGTGTCACGCTGAAGCGTGTTGGTCCATCGGTGGTGACGACCGACACCAGTGGCGCAGCCGGCGCGCGCGACGCAAGCCAGGGCGACGCGGGGACGATCGCGCGATCGCGATACAACGGTGCCAGATCGCGCGCGAGTTGATCGTTGTTGGCGAACAGCGCACCAAGGCGAAAGTGCACGTGCCCCGGCACGTCGGTGCTGCCTAAGCGATCGTCGCGCAACGTCGCGACCTGCTTTCGAATCTCGCCGAGCGGCCACGCATCATAACCGCCATACACATGCGAGGTATATAGGCCCGGCCAGACGTGCCTTCCCTGCCTGTTCTCCGACCGCCACCACGAGTCGAGCGCGCGGAAACGATCCTGATAGCCATCGACTTGCCAGTAGAGCTGCGGCACGACGTAGTCGAGCCACCCTTCAGCGAGCCACTTTCTCGAGTCGGCGTAGATCTCACTGTACGCGTCCAGTCCCTTCACGCCTTCGGGAGTGCCTGAGCGCCAGATGCCGAATGGGCTGATGCCGACGAGCGTCGTCGGTTTGATCGCCTTTACGCCGCGGTACAGCGACCGCACGAAGTCGTCGATGTTCGACCGGCGCCACGAGCCACGATCGGCGAAGCCTTCAGGCTTTCCATATTTCTTCCACGTGCGGTCGTCGGGAAACGGAATTTCGACCTTTTCTCGAATCCGTTTCTTCTTCACGCGACGAACGACCGTACGTGTCTCGACGTACGGATAGAAGTAGTCGTCGATGTGCACGCCATCGATGTCGTATCGCTTCACGACGTCGAGCATGGTCTCGAGCACATACTTCCGAGCCGCGGGATCGCCTGGATCGATCCACGTTTCTGGACCGTACTTTCGAATCCACTCCGGATGCTTTCGCGTGACGTGCGACGGTGCGGCCTTTCCCGCGAAGATCGGCATCATCGCGCGAAACGGATTGAACCACGCGTGCAACTGCAGACCGCGCGCATGCGCCTCTTCGACGGCGAAGGCGAGCGGGTCGTATGCGGGGCGCGGGCCTTCGCCGGACTTTCCCGTCAGGTACGCCGACCACGGATCGTACGGCGACGGATACATCGCGTCGCTCGCGATTCTGACGTGCAGCAGAATGGCGTTCAGTCCGATCGCTGCGGCATGGTCGAGCATTCCCCGCAATTCGGCCCGCTGCGAGTCAGGCGACAGTCCGGCGACCGATGGCCAGTCGCGAAAGCCGCGGTCCCAGATCGGCGTCGCCCATGCTGCGCGGAACTCTCGCGGAACGGCGGGCGGCGGCTCGAGCACTTTCGGCTGCGCACCCGCGCCTAGCACCAGCGCGAATACGGCTAGCGGTCCGCGAGCTGACGCTGCGAGTCGGGCGAGGAAAGGCGACAAAGCGGGAACGAAGGATTGAGGCGGTTCGGGCGACGGCTGGCGAACGCGAGGCGTTTTAGAGAAACTAACGGCGGGCGAAACCTTCGGAGTTCGAATGATCAGAGCATTGGCCGTCGCAGGATTGCTGGCAATTCCCGCGCTCGCTGCGGCGCAGACTGAAAAGATCGACGGAGCGACGGTCGCGAAGATTCGCGACGAGGGGATGAATCGCTCGCAGGTGATGGACCACATGGTATGGCTCACCGACGTCTACGGGCCGCGCCTCACGGGCAGCCCAACCTTCCAACAGGCCGGTGCGTGGGCGGTGAAGACGCTCGGCAGCTGGGGCCTCACGAATCCACACCTCGAGCCGTGGAAGTTCGGCAAAGGCTGGTCGCTCGTTCACTTCGATGCAGCGATGACTGAACCGCAGGTTCAGCCGCTCATCGGACTGCCAAAGGCGTGGACACCCGGCACCAAGGGTCCTGTCACCGGCGAGGTCGTCATGCCGGAAATTCGCACCGCGGCGGATTTCGATCGCTACCGCGGCAAGCTGAAGGGAAAGATCATTCTCACGCAGCCAGCGCGCATGGTTCGCATGCTCGACGGTCGCATCGTGCTGCGGTACGACGCGAAAGACATTGCCGAAGCGATGCATGCGCCCGATAGCGTGGCGGGTCGCGGCGGACGTGGCGGTGGACGCGGTGCCGCTGGCGCACCGAGTTTCGCGACACAGCTTCAGAGTTTTTATAAAACCGAAGGCGTCGTCGCACTGCTCGACCGCGGCTCCGACGCGGACTCGTCAGCCGGCGGAAGCGATCTGTCGTGGTACACGCAGCGCGTGGACGGCGGCACGATCTTCGTCCAGAGCGGCGCAGGCAATCGCGACTCCGCCGTCACCGGACTTCCGCAGATCACGCTCGCCGTCGAGCACTACAACCGGATGGTCCGCATCATCGGCAAGGGCGTGCCGGTGAAGATGGAACTGAACGTTCAGACGCGCTTCTATGACGAGAGCACGCCGCGCGGCTTCAACGTGATCGCCGACATTCCTGGCACCGACCCGGTGTTGAAGGACGAGATCGTGCTCATTGGCGCACACTTCGATTCATGGCACGGTGCGACCGGAGCGACGGACAACGCGGCCGGCGACGCCGCGATGATGGAGGCGATGAGAATTCTCAAAACGATCGGCGCCAAGCCACGCCGTACGATTCGCATCGGCTTGTGGGGCGGCGAGGAAGAGGGCGAGCTCGGGTCGCAGGCGTACGTTCGCGAGCACCTCGGCGATCCGTCGACGATGCAACTCAAGCCCGACCACGCCAAGTTCTCAGCGTACTACAACATCGACAACGGCACAGGAAAGATTCGGGGCATCTGGATGCAGGGAAACTCCGGCGTCGCGCCGGTATTCGCTGGTCTCACCGCGCCGGTGAAGGATCTCGGCGTAGACATTCTGAGTCCGCGCTCGGTGACGTCGACGGATCACCAAGCGTTCGAAGCAGTCGGCCTTCCCGGATTTCAGTTCGTGCAGGAGCGCTACGAGTACAACTCGCGGACGCACCACTCGAACATGGACGTGGTCGACCGCGTGCAGCCCGAGGACATGAAGCAGATGGCGACGGTGGTCGCGACCATGGCGTACCTCACCGCTCAGCGCGACGAGAAGCTGCCGCGGAAGCCGCTCCCGGCTCCCCGTCCAGCGCGCGGTGCGGTTCCCTGAGATTTCTCACATCGGGCGGCGAGTTGGCACGACACCTGCTCTAGTACATACCGCGAGACCGCGAAAGGGAGGGCCGCTCCGGCGGCTGAAGGTGGGGCGCGGCTCGTTAGGTGGGGGAGAGAGAAACGTACAGGCAGCGTCAGCGCTGCCTGTACGTTTTTCTCATATGGTCATGCCGCGCTCGACGCTCAGATTGGCGGCGTCGACGCTGGCTGACGACGCCACTTCGTGGCCTGCTCGTAGCCGTACGCGAGCTTGATCAACCTCGGCTCGTCGAACGCTCGACCGTAGATCGTCATGCCCGCCGGCAGCGTGTTGTTCCGCGTATAACCCATCGGAACGGTGATCGCGGGCATTCCCGTAGTCGGCGAAAAGACCTGGCTGTTGTCGCCCGCTGGCGTCGTCATGTCCCCTATGAGCCGCGGTGGATTGCTCCATGTGGGGTACACAAGCGCATCGAGCTGCAGCCGATCCATCGTGCGCGTGACCGCTTCGCGGAGCCCATCGCGAACGCGCTGACGAGACTGACAGCCTGGAACCGAGTCGGGCGGCAGGTCGACGCGAACCGCGGCCTCGAGGCGCGTTTGAATCGACGGGTGATACTTGCCCGAGCGAACGATCGAATCGATGGTCTTCACCGGCACGCGATCGCCCTGGTCGGCCAGCCAACGATTGATTTCGTACTTGAACGGGTTGCACGCACCGCGACCAGACCGACGGATCGAATCCGACTCGGCGATGATGACGGTGTCGAGCACGATCGCACCGGCGCGGCGCAGATCGTCGATGGCGCGGTTGAACACGGCCCGCACTTCCGGATCGACCGTCGGACCTTCGAACGCCTGACGCAGCACACCGATGCGCGCGCCTTTGAGACCGCCAGCGACGAGCGACGCCGAGTAGTTGGGGATTGGTTTGTCCTTCACCGCCGCGGTCACCGGATCGTCGGGGTCGTATCCGGCCACGACGTTGAGCACTGCGGCCGCGTCGGCGACAGAGCGAGCCATAGGGCCGGCGATGTCGGCAAAGAGACTCAGCGGCGCGATGCCAGCACGGCTGGCGAGACCCATCGTCGAACGAATTCCAACGAGCGCTTGATGCGAGCTCGGGCCCCGAATCGAATTGCCGGTGTCGGTACCGAGTCCGACTTCGCCAAGGTCAGCGGCGACGGCGGCAGCTGTGCCGCCCGAGGAGCCTGCCGTCACGCGGTCGAGCGCATACGGATTGCGCGTGTAGCCGGGCATGAGTGAATTGACCGTCTCGACTGGGCTAAACGCAAATTCGGCCATGTTAGACTTTGCTAACACGATCGCGCCCGCCTGCTTGATACGCTTGACCTGAAAGGCATCTTTCAAGGGTGTGTAACCCTTGAGCGCGAGGTTGCCCGCGGCCGTCTGCAGTCCGATCGTCTGGAAGTTGTCCTTCACGATCATCGGGACGCAGTGCAGCGGACCCCCGAGCTGGTGCGTTGCTGCGTAGCGTCGATCGAGCGAATCCGCGGTTGCTATGGCGTCAGGGTTGACGACGGTGATGGCATTGATCGACGGCCCCTGCTTGTCGTATGCGTCGATGCGCCGCAGATAGGCCTGAACGAGCGCGTGACAGGTGAGCGCACCCGTTTTGATCGCGTCGTGGATTGCGGAGATCGACGTCTCGTCAACGCGGAACTCACGCGGCGATCCCGCCGGTGCTGCGACCGCGGTGGATCCGCTGCTGGACACGGTGTGACAGGCAACAGCGACTGAGAGCAGACCCACGGCGACTGAACGACGGAGCATGGCAACCCGGCGGAGTTTTGGATGTCAGATTGTATCTGACGAGCCGCCTCCTGAGAACCCACCACCGTCACCAAAGCTGCCGCCGTCACTGCTCGACGAGCTATCGCTGCTGCTCGAGGACCCGCTGTCGAACGACGACCAACTGCCGCGTCGCCTCGTGTCCTCGTCGTCGTCGGCGGCGGCGGCGGCAAAGCCGGCAAGCGCCGGCGCTCCAGTGCCGACGTTGCGCCGGCGCACCGCTATCATCACGACGATCACGATGCCGACCCCGATGAACAGCAACGTGACGAGGAGCCCTCCCCCACCAGTTCCGGTCGAAACGGCCGGTTCCGGCGCCGGGTGCGGCGCTGGCGCCTCGATACCATGCGACGCGAAATCCTCGCGGACCAGCGACGCAGCGACGGTCCAGCCAGCGAGATATGCCGCATCGTAACGCTTGGCCCTCAGATCCTCGCGCATTGCCGCGCTGATCGATCGAGAACGCGAGTCCGTGATCGTCCCTTCGAGTCCGTTCCCGACTTCGATGCGAAAGTTGGAGCCCGCCGTCGTCCGCTTATCGGGAATGAACAGGATGACCAAACCGCGATTCCGCAGCGGATCGCCCGGTTTGCCAGCCGATCCGATTCGCCACGTCCGCCCGATGTACAGCGCGGCCTCCTCGATCGGCCTGCCGTTCAGCGTGGGCAACGTCACCCAAGCCACATCGGCCTGCGTCTCAGTCTGCAGAGCGCGCGCGCTGTCCTGGAGAGCAGTGATCGTTGTCGCAGACAGGATATGCGCCGAGTCGAGCACGAAAACGTGTGCTGGATTAGGCGCCGGTGGAACGACGCGCGCGATCGGCGGTTGATCCTGCGCGCTGGCGACCGTAGCCGTGGCGGACGCGAAGAGAACGGCAAGGCAACGTCGAACGAGGGCGGGCATGGTGGTCTTGAGGGTGACGTTTCCACTACGCATCTCACGGACGATCAGTGTCACCGACTTTCACAGAATCCATACACCCGGCCCTCGCACGACACATCGGCGTCACCCCGTCACCGAGCGGGAAGACGGCTATCGATTCGTCGGATAGGCGCCGGAGGCGGGCGCCGCGCCCCCGAAGAAGCGCCCAATCGCCCCTCCGATCGCGCCGGTGACCGCGGAGCTCACGGTGCCGAGCAAGAGCAGCGAGGCCGGAACGTCGCCCATCATGTACGACACGAAGATGCCAATGACAGCGCACAGCGCACCAGCAATCAGTCCACCAACGGCAAGCGACGGAGTCGAGCCTCCGCGAGCCAAGTAGCCGTAGATCAGTCCAGCGAGGAGCGAGATGCCCATTCCTCCAACCGCGAACAGGGCGGCGATCGATTTGTTGGAGTGTCCGGCGACGACCATTCCAACCTGGAGAACGGTGCCGATCACGGTGGCGAGAGACAGCGCGCGAGAATTCATGGCGAGATGTGGAAAAGGTGATCGCGAGGACGACACTCGGCCATTCTGTTGATTGGCCGTTCAACTCGCAACGGACCGTACAGTTTTCGCACATCTAGGTGGGCGGGTTGGAATAACAAACAACGCGGCCGATGGCACCGGCCGCGTTGTCGCTCATTCAGACCTTTGCCGATCGTTAGTTCTTCGCGAGTTCTCGCAGCGTGCCTTGCGCCTGGATCGTTTCCGGCGAGGGAACCGCCGAGGTTGCGAGCTGTTGCACCAGCTTGCTGTCGCGATCGTACAGATCGTTGCCGTAGAAGATTCGTCCGCCGTCGACGTAGGTGGTGAAGTAGACGATGTACACCGGGATCTTCGACGGAAGGTTCACCTGGTGATTGTCGGCGCCGTGCATTGCTTCGTCGACTTTGTCCGGCGACCAACCCAACACCCACTGCGCGAGCTCCGCGGGCTTTTCCAGCCGAATGCATCCGTGACTGAAAGCACGCACGTCCTTCTTGAACAGCTCGTGATTCGGCGTGTCGTGTAAGTAAATGTTAAAGTCGTTCGGGAACATGAATTTCACGAACCCGAGAGCGTTCTTCGGGCCGGGACGCTGGCGGACCGCCTGGCGACCGTGGTCGTTGTAGACCTCCATGTCGTTCGCCGCGAGGTAGTCGGGACCCTTCGGAAAGACTTCGTTCGCCGCGATCGTTGGCGTGATGTTCCAGTAGGGTCGGAAGATCACGAACTCCATCGAGTCGCTGAACACGGGCGTCGCCTTGTCCTCGTAGTCCTTGCCCACGATCACTTTCATCTCGAGCGACTTGGCGCCGCTGTCGAACGCCGTGAGCTTGAACTGCGGAACATTGACGAGGATGTATCGACTGCCGAGTGAGCGCGGCAACCAGCGATAGCGCTCCATGTTCGCCGCGATCTGCGCGAGGCGGTACTGTAGTGGAATGTTCAGCGCGTCGAGCGTCTCTTTGTTGACGGTTCCCGTCGCGGCGAGGTTGTGGTGCGTTTGAAAATCGGAGACGGCCGCGGCAAGCGTGGCGTCGTAGACACCAGACTGCGTTGCCGAATCCGGCAGGTAGCCTTCGGCGCGTAGACGTCCGCGCAACGCAACGACTCGCGGTGAATCAGCGTCGCCGCGCGACAGCGTACGGCCGGCAGTCAGCGTCGGCCAACCGCCATTGGCGAGCGCGTGGCGCAGAACGCCGAGCTGAATGCGTAGCGAGTCATAGCCGGGGTCTTCGGGGCGCATCCTGGCTAAGCCAGCAGCGAGATCGTCTTCGCGCAGCGTGCGAGCCAGCGCGCTATCGACGCGTTCTTCCAGCGGATTGATGTGCCACGCTTGTCCGAGCGTGGAAGGTTTTTCCTGACCCGTGAGGAGTTGTTCGCCAAACGCGGTGAACGCCGCCGAGAGCAGGACATCTGCGTCCGCGAGTTGGTCCGCCGTGGGCTTACCACCCTGCACGGCCGTCAACGAACGACTCAAATCGGAGATCGGAAGCGCGTCGAGCCGGAACGCTTCGCTGTCCGCGCTCGCGAGCGCCGTGAGCAGCGCGGCGACTCGCGGCTGATGCACGCCCTTGTCGTCGAGCCACAGGAGGTTCTGGCCGAAGCCGCCGTAGAGATTCTTGACGTGCTTCCACTCGTCGGCGCTCAGCTGCGCTGGTGCCGTCGCGGCCAGGCGTCGCTGAATGGCGGCCTGCGCGTCGGCGGCCGGAACGCCCATGTATTGTTCCTGCTGCGGCGGCGTCCACGTGCGACTGACCTCACCATCCGCGTGGCGTTTGTACTTGCACGAGACGATGGCCGCGGAGGCGGCGATCAGTCCGGCCGTGAGGATCCATCTCGAACGCTGGGGAGGCTTCATTGTCTCGTTGGGTGTCGGCTCTGTTCCGTGCGCTTTCTAAAGGCGAAATACGGGCCAGTGCAGAGGGCGCTTACTCCGGGTCGTGGCGAACGGGGCCCGTCGGATCCACATTCCCTCGGTAATGACAACACTGACTCTGGCGCTCATCATCGGCGCCGCCTCGTTTTTTGCCGGCCTTCTCGGATCGCTTACCGGACTCGGCGGCGGAATCATCATCGTCCCGCTGTTGACGCTCGGCTTCCACGTGCAACTCCGCTACGCGATCGGCGCGTCGCTCATCTCGGTCATCGGCACGTCGTCAGGCGCCGCCGCGGCATACGTGCGTGAGGGATTCACGAATGTGCGCGTCGGGATCCTGCTCGAAGTCGCGACGACCATCGGCGCATTGATCGGCGCGACGTTGGCCGGATTCATTCCGACGAGCGCTTTGGGCGTGCTGTTCGGACTCGTGCTGCTGTTCACGGCGTATCGATCGATGAAGCCGCGCGAGGACCACATACTGCTCACCACGCCGGACAGGTGGTCGGAGCGCCTGCGACTCGACTCGACCTATCCCACGCCTGCGGGAAAGCAGGCGTACTCTGTTCAGCACGTGCCGGCGGGATTCTCGTTGATGTTCCTCGCCGGCATTCTGTCGGCGTTGCTCGGGATCGGCTCTGGGATCATCAAAGTGCTGGCGATGGATCAGATGATGCGCCTGCCGTTCAAGGTCTCGACGACGACGAGCAACTTCATGATTGGCGTGACCGCGGCGGCAAGTGCCGGCGTGTACCTGCATCGCGGATACATCGATCCCACGCTCGCCTTCCCCGTCATGCTCGGCGTCCTTGGCGGTGCACTGTTTGGCGCGAAGGTGCTCACGCGAGGGAAAACAGACTGGATTCGGAAAATCTTTACGGCCATTGTCGTGATCACTGCACTCGAGATGTTGTATCGCGGCGCCACGGGTTCGCTATGAAGGCGCCGACATCGCGTTGGACCGACCACGCCGTGGAGCAGATGATCGGGCGCCTGCTGCAACTAGGCGTTCTACTGGCTGCGATCGTGACCGTCATAGGCGGTACGCTCTTGCTCGTGCAACACGGATCGAGCGTGCCCGACTATCGAGTGTTCAATGGCCAGCCTGACTACGTGACGTCGTTGGGTGGGATTGCGCGGGGCGTGCTCGAGCTTCGTAGCGAGTCGATCGTGCAGCTGGGGCTGGTGCTGCTTATTGCCACACCGGTGGCACGAGTAGCATGTACGCTCGTGGCGTTCATACTTCAACGCGATCGCGTGTACGTTGCCATCACGACGGTCGTGCTGGCTCTACTCCTTTACGGATTGGTATTCGGACGAGCGTGAAAAGACACCATGCCGTAGTCCGCATCACCCACTGGGTGAACGTCGTCGCTCTGACGGTGATGATCGGCAGTGGACTGCGCATCTTCAACGCGTATCCGGCGTTCGCGCGGCGCGGTGAGACATTCTGCTGCTATCCCTTCGAACACCATCCAATTCCAGCGGCGCTGACGTTCGGCGGATGGCTCGCCGGCGCCCGCAACTGGCATTTCGCAATGATGTGGGTGCTCGCGGTGAACGGGCTTGTCTATCTGACGTTCATCTATCTGCACGGCGAGTGGCGCGATCTCGTTCCGCGTCGCGGAATTTTGCGCGATGCGTGGCAAATGGTCCGGTTCTATCTCACCGTGCGTAAGGATCATCCGCATCAAGGGAAGAACAACGCCCTGCAACGCCTCGCGTATTTCTCCATGCCGATTGTCGCAGCAATGGCGATCATCACCGGCATTGCGATCTGGAAACCAGTCGAGCTATCGCCGCTGACGAACCTGATGGGCGGCTACGTGTGGGCGAGGTACTGGCACTTCTGGGCGATGCTGCTGCTCGTTGCGCTCACCGTTGGCCACGTCTTCATGGTGTTCAGCGTCGATCCGTACTCGATTCGATCGATGATCACCGGCAGGTACAATGAGGACCTGTCTCCCGAGGCGCGCAACGCGCGCCCGTTCGTTCATCTCCTGCCACCGGCAGAGCATGGAACGCCGAAAGTCTGATCTCGCGCTTCCTTTGAGCGGCGTGCAGCGCATCATGCGCAGCCATCCTGCCGAGCGGGCTGGAATCGATCGTCGTCGTTTTTTGCTCGCGAGCGGCGGTGCGATGGGCGCGCTCTTTCTCGCGGCGTGCGACTCGATGGGACCGAAGTCCGCCGCGCCACTTCTCAAGTTCGCCGAACACAAGAACGAGACCGTCGAGCGTGCGCTGTTCAGCCACACGTCCATGGACGTTCCGAGGCGAGGAGCTTTGCCCGCGGGAGAACATTTCCCTTCGTATTTCGTGTCTCCGCAGGTTCCCGTCTGGGACACCGCCGCGCGGGGTCCGTGGCGCCTCGAGGTTGGCGGACTCGTTCGCAATCCGCTCAAGCTCTCGCTCGAAGATCTCGCTGCGCTGCCGCGCACCGGGTACAAGCTCGATCACTATTGCGTCGAAGGCTGGACGGCCGTCGCGACGCGCACGGGCGTGCGCCTCGCCGACCTCGCTCGTCTCGTCGGCGCCATGCCGCAAGCCAAGTACGTCGACTTTCAATCGTTCGACAGTGGCTATCACGAGAGCTGGGACATCGAAAGCGCGACGCATCCACAAACGCTCATCGTCTACGCGCAAGACGGGCACTATCTGAACCCAGCGTGGGGCGCACCAGCTCGCGTATACTCACCGGTCAAGCTAGGATACAAGAATACGAAATACCTCACGCGTATCATGTTCATGCCCGAACGCAATGGGGGCTACTGGACGGATCGCGGCTACGAGTGGTACGGGGGCGTATGACGCTACCAACGACGCGTGCTGCATGGCGAGAGGTCGATCCAAAGCGAGGCCCTGGGCTGGCCGACGCACGCCTCCAGTTTCATCACGCGGCGCAACTCGCAACCGCACTCGGCATCTCGTACCTCCCGGCTCAACCCGACGACAGCCACACGAATCTCGAATGGCTGCCCGAGCTGGATGCGCTGGCATCGAACATCGTACGCGACGCCACGCCCGTTCGGATTGCCGTGCGCGCCAATCCGCTGTCGGTGTTGGTGCTCGATGAATCGAACCTGCCGGCGGCGACGCTGCTCCTCAACGGACGAACGATCGATGGCGCTGCGCGCTGGATTCGCGTGCAGCTCGACGGCTTCGGTCTCGATTCAGCGCGTTACACGCTTAAGCGTCACTACGCCATTCCGAGGCATCCTGTCGCGGAGCATGGAGGTTTCGATGCGACGCACCTCGGCGACTTCGAGCAGCTCTCCGCGTGGTATTCAAACGCGGCCGGCTTGTTCACGACGATTGCGGCAACGACGCCAGGCGCTTCCGTCGTTCGCTGCTGGCCGCACCACTTCG
This sequence comes from Leucogemmata humicola, assembly GCF_055379415.1. NCBI lineage: Bacteria > Pseudomonadati > Gemmatimonadota > Gemmatimonadia > Gemmatimonadales > Gemmatimonadaceae > Leucogemmata > Leucogemmata humicola. Next base: position 1,759,690 of record NZ_AP040875.1, on the reverse strand, counting down.
ATATCGCGACGTTGATTGAGGTGTCGCCCCACAGAACGGTCGGCGTCGGCATGGAGCCGGGCGATGTGTACTACGCGGAACCGTATTTCTACGTGAACATGGCGCCACCGCCAGCCACGGATGCGACTCGCCCCGCGCTCAGTGGAGGCGGGGCGTGGCATACACACGAATGGATGGGCGCCGTGCTCCCGGCATCGAACGTCTCGACGTCCAATCAGCGGGAACAGTGCGAGGCGTTCGTGAGATCGGCAATCGCCGCATGCACGGCGATGCTCCCGAACGCCTGACGACTACTTCTTCGTATAGACCGTCGTCGTCGACACCTTGTTCGCAGTGCCGACAAGCGTGAGCGTGCTGCCGGCCCACGCCGCAGTGTCCGGCGGGATGGTCGGATCGGAGTACACGAGCGCGATCTTGGCTCCCGTTTGCGCCCACGTGCCAGCGCTGCTGTCGACGAACATCGACACGTTCCCAGGAATGGTTTGGCGATACGTCACGACTGCGGCGAAGCGCCCGTCCGTCGTGAGGCTCACCGTGCCCGCCGAGACCTCGTACTTGTAGTTCCCATCCTGCGCGACGGCGAACGGCAACGCCTGGCCATTCACAGTGGTCATCGTGTAGTTGCCGTTCGGCGTTGCCGCCGGAGGCTGCGTCACCGGCGCCGTTGAATCGTTGCTACACGCGGATGCCGCTACGATGCCGACAAATCCGGCGGCGAGAGCTAACGTCTGCGCTCGACGAATCGTCCAACGTGATGTAGTGTGCTGCTGTCGCGCTTCTCTCATGGAGTCCACCCGCCAATGCGTGTTCACCTGTTGATCGTCGCCTTAGTCGTCTCCGCTTGCGGCGGAGGTGATTCGACAACGACACCGCCCGGATCCACCAACAAGAACAAGACGGTCGACGTGTTTACCGTCGGCGATACGTTCAGTCCAACTTTTCCCACCGTCGCCGTTGGAGACACCGTTCGCTGGACGTTTGCCGGCGGCTCCGATGGACAGGGACATAACGTTCGGTTCTCGCCACGGACGAGCGCATCTCCAGCTGACATCAACGTGCTCAAGACTGGTACTGCGACGCGTGTCTTTACCGCGGCCGGCACCTTCTCGTACGTTTGCGACGTTCACCCAGGAATGAACGCGCAGATCATCGTTCAGTAGTTCAACCCTCCTGCTCGGCTACGCGACTACCGCGTGACGCCGAGCAGCGTGGGTTTCCACGTCGGGAAGATGAAATCGAGATTCGTGTTGCCAAGACGGTTCTGCACGATCTCGGAAAGAATGTCGCGATAATCGATCGTGACCTTGAGATCCTGACCCGAGTCGAGATTCTCTTTCGCCAGGCCCGGCCAGTTCTTGGTGAGCACGCGACCGCCGGCGATGCCCTTGCCCATTGCAAACAAGGCCGACGCGCGCCCGTGATCGGTGCCGTTGCTGCCGTTCTCGCGGACGTTGCGTCCAAATTCCGAGAAGGCAACGAGCGTCACGCTCGCACCCGTCGCGATCACGTCGGCGTAGAACGCGCCGAGTGAGTTGGAGAAATCCTTCATCGTGTTGAACATCGAACCGGCGATCGGATCCTGCGCCGAGTGCGTGTCCCAACCGCCGACATCGACCTGCGCTGCTTCGATACCGACGTTCGCCTTGATCAACACCGCCACCGAACGCAGCGCGCGACCGAACGAGCTCGTCGGATATACAACGCTGTTCGCCGGCTTGTAGCCAGTGAAGTTCACCGCCTTGAGGAGATCGACAGTGTTCGTTGCATCGAGCGCCGCCGAGTGAATCGGCTCATCGGCACCCGCGTAATCGCCCTTCATGAATGCGAGACGCTGCGGCTGCGTCGTTGACGATCCACCGATGGAGTAGTTCGTTGGATCGGCGATGGGCAGAGTCTTTGGCGCGCCAACGAGAGTTTTCTGAAGTCCGCTCGCGACGCCGAGGGCGCGTAGCGGCGCATCTGGCTTAAGCGGCGGAATGCTCGCGAGGTGACGACCCAACCATCCGGTGACGAGCGCCGGATCGACAGGCTTGCCGACTTCCATGTACCGCTGTGCGTCGAAGTGCGAGCGAGAATTGTTCGTCTGTCCCGCGGCGTGAACGACGAGAAGGTCCGTCGCTTGATACGCGGGCACGAGTCCCGCCATTGCCTGCGGGAACATGAAGAAGTTGTCGAGATTGATGCCCTTGGTTGCCACCGACGCGTCTGGACGCGGAATGGCGATCGTCGTTCTCGACGTGTAGTAGTTCGCGTCGGCAAACGGCACGCAAAGACTCAGTCCGTCGGCGCCGCCACGCATGAAGACCGAGACAATCACGTCGCGATTCGCGGCGTAATTCTTGGCCATGACGATCTTCGGCAGCCAATCAGGAAAGAACGCCATCGCGGATACGCCGGCGGCCCTTCCAACAAACTGGCGACGCGATAACTCGTTGTATTCCTCGCAGCCGCAGTCGACTTCGTGTTGGTCGTCCATCGTCTCGCTCCGGGTCAGTACCACTGGAAGGCGTTGGCGCCAACAGCGAGCGCGATCATCTCGCGCGCCTTGGCGTCAGTGAGTGCGGCCGTGCCGGCGTACGCCAGGAGCGCGGTCCGCGTAACAAGCGGCATCTCGCCCCCGAAGAAATTCTGGTCGAGCAGGTCGACTGCGGCGGCGGGCGAACCCGCACGGTACGCAGTGGTATCGACCACCATCGACGTCGTGGAATTCAACGTCGATAACGTCGTGCCGTAGTTCCAACGCGGAACGATATTGCCCGCCCAGTACTCGACCTTATCGGGATATCCGTCTGGCGTGTCCCAGGCGAACAACGTCTGCCCGAGATTGCCGAGTTGATTGCTGACCGGCGTAATGGTGACGACCGTTGGATTGGCCGAGCGCACGGACGACACGATGAAGTGGAACGGGCGCTTGAGCTTCATTGGCGCCGCGGGGAGCCACGTGTCATTCAGAATGACGCGAATCATCGCCTTGATGTCGCCGCCCGTCGCCTTGTACGCCGACGCAACCGTGGCGATCTGCGCTTCGGTCGGATTCGGATCGAGCAGCCATTTGAGCATCTTCGTGGCGATGAACCGCGCCGTGCTCGGATGCGAGACGAGGAAGTTCAGCATCGCCTCGCCTTCATTGATGCCGTTCGCGCCCGTAATTCCCGTGATCGTCTGACCCATCACGGTCTTGTTGCCCGTGTCATGAATCGACGCGTTGAACACGAACTGGCCCTTGCCCTGAATCGTCCAGCCGGTCAGCACGCGCGACAGTTCGGCGACGTCGTCCTGCGTGTAACCGCCGTCGACGCCGAGCGTGTGAAGCTCCATGATCTCGCGAGCGTAGTTCTGGTTCGGCGCGCCTTTGCGACTGGCGTTCTGGTCGAGATACGCCATCATCGACGCGCTATGCGCGCTCGCCCTGAGTAGATCAGGGAACGTCCCGAGCGCGTTCTTGCGAATGACGTCTCGCAGATCCGCGACGAGAAGGTATTGAACCTTGTCGATGTCTTGATTGAAGTGGTCGGTCCAGAATTCGACCATGCGCTGATACAGCTGGCGTTGCGAAAACACGGCGCGATACATGGTGGATTCGCGAAGCTGCACCTGCACCTGGCCAGCGTCGGCATCGAACAATTGCTCCGACGTCTGCGACATGAGCGGCCACTTCTGTGCAATCGCCGCTTCTACCGCGTCGTCGTTGATGCGCGTGTGGTTCAGCTGGTAGTTGAGATAGCCCTGCCATCCCAATTGACTCGCCTTTGCGACATCAGCCGGCGTCACGCCAAGCGTGATGCGGCGAACGAGCCGGCTGGTCGTGGCAACGTCCCACTCTTTGAACGCGGCGACGCTCTCGTTCTGGGGAACCGTCAGGAACCCATCGGTCGGCGCACGATCCACTGGCTTTCGCGAACGCGGACGCGCCTGTTGCGCTTTCGCGGCCGCGGGAAGTAACGCCGTGGCGGCAAGCGCACCAGCGAAGAACGATCGTCGCGACGATCGTTTCTCATTGACGCGCTCCTCGACCTCAGCTTCGAGAGGCTCGGTCGATGTCTGTGACTCGGCACCGATCGATTCGGGCGCAGAGGTGGAGCGGGACGCGGAATTCAAAGAGCGCATTCGAGTGTCCTCACCTGCGAAAGAGCGGCGTCGATTCCATGCCGTGCAACATGGCTATGACGGCCCGCGCAAGACGTGAGCAGGATCACCAACAAGTACAAAGGCGCACAACTCGTCGACGAGTGGACGACGCTAGGTTCTGGACGTTAAGACGCATTTGTGCCGTGCGTGTATCCAATCGCGCTGTGCGTTGGCAGAGCAACGATTGTCGGATGCGACCATGCCGTGCATAGTGTAGTCATGCGCATCTTCATTCTTGCGGTTGCATTGCTCGCAGCGCCGGTCCTTGAAGCGAGTGCTCAGGGCCGATGGAAAGAGATCGGCAAGACGTCCGTTGGCAATCCTGTGTACGTGGACCCACGCACCGTCAAAAAGGTCAACGGCGTCGTGACGGCGAAGATTCGCGTCAAGTTTGCCACGCCGGTACCAACGCCTCAGGGCACATGGGTGACCTCGCAACACCTCGCGATGTTCGACTGCGCGAAGTCCACCGTCGCCGCAAAGGAAAGCATCTACTACAGCGACGAAGCGAGCACACACGTGGTCGAGAAAAAAGTCAACGCACAGCCCGGCTTCGGTCCGGCACTTGGCGGATCCATGACCAAGGTTGCGCTCGACTACCTCTGTAAAGGCTGAGACTGAATCGCATCTCTTCCCCAAATCCCCCGCCCCGAGTTAACATACTTTCGGCTTTTATTCGGGTGCGAAGATGGGGAAGATTTGGCTCACCACCGACGGCCGGCCGCACGATTCTGTGCTCGCCGTATTCACCAACCGCGATCGCGCGCAGCGATATCGCGACCTAATCGTCGAGCGCTATTCGCTCGGCAAGAATCTCAGTTTGATGGGCAAGCCGCTCGCGCGCGACGCGAACGTCTGGCAACTCGGACTCGGCCCCTCAGTCGCCGAACACACCGTCGACGAGAATATCGACTTTCTCACCGGCGCGTGGGTAGTGAAGGTCGACGAAAGCTGCCGGATGATCGCGTGCGAATTCAGTACGCAGCTCAAGCCGCATCAACCGCCAACGACTTATCGCGTCGGCATTCATCGCGTGTGTCAGGCGCACGGAATGACGCCACATGCCGCACTCGACGCTGCGCGAAAGGGAATGGTCGCGCACCTAGGTAGAACGCGAACATGACGCGCGCTATTTCGACAGCACGTCGGTCACGACCTCCTGCAGCATTCGCGCAATCACCGGATCGACCGTGATGCGGCTACCTGAGCGAAGCTGCAGCGTACTCGGCAGGCCAAGCACCGAGTGGTTCGCCAACTTCGCATAGATCACGAGCGCCGATAGGTACGATCCTGTCGGCGACGGATGCAACCCATCGGCGTTGTACAGTGCGATGTTGGGGTTGCGATCCCACGCCGCTATCCACGCCGACGCCACCGGCAAAAACACGCCGTTTACGTCGGCCGCAGCGAGTTGATACGACTCGATCGCGCGCGGAAAATCCTGTCGACGATCAACCGTTGGCCAAACAGAGAACAACGCCGGCCTACCGCTGACAGCGGCGATTCCGGCACCGAACAACTTCGTAGCCAATCGCAGGGTGTCGCGATTCACTTCGACCGATGACGGCCCCTGCTGCAGCACGACGAACGACCATCCGCCTTTCGCGATCTCCCGCTGCGCTAGGCCGGCGCTCCAATGGTCGATCAACGCGAAGTCGGGCTCAGCAATCGTTTCGACGGCCAGCGACTCACCATGCGCCGAGTCAGCCAGCGTTTGAACGATGCCAGGAAGGTCGTTGAAGTAGGTGAGGCTATTGCCAATGAAGAGGAGATGGCGACCTTCGCCTACCAGCGTCGGCGAGGTGACGCCACTCGACAGGCACCCCGCCGAAACGACGCACGCGATGAGCGACCGGAGATGAATGCGCATGGCGTACGATGCGACATGCGGACTCGCCCGTCGCCGCCCTCGTGCTGAATCGCGCAACCGACGGGACGAACCGTCGCTCACGCTGTCAGTCCACGGTATTATCCCTCATGCGACAGACCGTCACCGTCCTGCAAATGCTCGCGCGGCTTCTTGGAACCGCGCAGATCCTGATTGGCTTCACGATCTGGTTCGGCTGGACCCCGAACGTCGTGGCGCTTCACAGCGCGCTCGGCTCCGTGTTCGTGCTCGTGCTATGGATCATCGCCGCGATCGCGCTCTTTGCGCTGTCCAAACGCGGCATTGCACTATTCGCGCTCCTCTGGGGAGCCCTGGTGCTCTGGCTTGGCATGGCGCAGACCACCCTGTTCCTAGGTGCAGGACACTGGGTGGTCCGCATCGCACACTTACTCGTTGGACTTGCCGCAATCGGTCTCGCGGAAACGCTCGGCAAAGCGGTCAAGCTTCACTGGAGCGCGCGCAAGTAACGTCCGCCGGCATCCGCGAGACGAAAACGCAATCACGGATTCGGCCGTGGGCGCGGCCAGGGCCACGGCCACGGCCAGGGTCCGCGACGACCAGCGAGAGCACGCACAGCCATCTCGCGCGTATCCTTGTCCTTCGACTCGAGCAGGCCTTTGAACACCTCCGACGACCGTTCGCCGGACTCGAGTAGCGCGCGCACCAACGCCTGACGCACACGATCGCGTTGCTCGACGCGCAGCGCTTCGGTGACTTCATGAATCACGTCCGCGTCGCTGATCTGACTCAGCGCCCACGCCGCCTTGAGACGCACGTCGTCGTCGGTGTCGTGCAGGGCGGTCAGCAACGCCTTGGGAGCGCGCCCAGGATTCAACTGACCCACGGCCCACGCCGCCGTGCCGCGAACGTTCGCAGACTTGTCCGACGCTGACACGCTGGCGAGCAGATCGGCGCTTCCCTTCTCTTCAATAGACCCAAGCGCCCACGCCGCGGTTTCGCGAACCATCGGACTTTCATCGCGCTTGAGTGCGTCGGCAATCGCGTCGACGACTTCGCGCGACTCCATCTCGCCAAGCGCCCACACACACATCTCGCGCACTGCGTCACTCTTGTCGGCGCGCATGGAGTTGGCGAGTCCCTGCGACGCCGAGCGTGCACCAATCTGGCCGAGCGCCCACGCTGCCGCACGGCGCACCGACGCGTTGTCGTCATCCTTCAGCACGCGCAGGAGTGTTTCGACATTGTCGGCCGCCTGCAGATGTCCGAGCGTGACGACCACTGCGCCTCTTACCTCTGGAGATTCGTCGCGTGCGAGCTGCGCGACACTTGGCGCAGCGCGCTTATCGCCAATGCGGCCTAGCGCCCACGCGGCGTTCGCACGCACTGCTGGGGTCGCGTCGCGCAACGCGCGGATGATTCCGTCTACGGCACTGCGCTCGCCGAGTAATCCAAGAGAGCGCGCGGCGCCAGCGCGCTCCTGGGGCGACGCTGACGTGAGCTTCTGCGTCAACGCCGGAACGAAGGCACGATCCCCCGATCGTCCGATGAGAGTGCCGGCCATATGGCGTACGCACGCGTCGTCGGAACCAAGCGCATCGAGCAGCGCAACAGACTCCTCATGATTCATCGACTCGGCGCGCATGTTCCGCATCAACTGCCGAACGTCGGCGCGTATGGCGAGTTCAGGCGCATCCCATGATCCGCCCCATCCGGACGACGCACCGTCGGCGGCGAGCGCACAGAGTGTGGGCGCAACGCCGCGCGCGGACGACAGCAGCTCGCGCACATCGGCGCGCGTGTCGCCCGCAGTTCGCCCGACCGTCACTTCGTTCGTCCGTTGCGGAAGCACTCCGACTTCGCCGCTCTTCATCGCGACCGCAGCAACAACCATGAGCAATCTCGTATACATGTCGTCCTCAGGGGCTAGGAAGTTCTGTTGATTTTTCAGCACTATAGGGCGTGAGAAAAACCTCATCGCCGTTTGTTCGCGGTTCGCGCGCGGCGCCGAGATTGGCGCCGCGCGGATTCAGTTACGGATTGGGACGGGGCTGCGGCCACGGCCATGGCCACGGCCATGCACCGTTGTCGGAGCCGGCGAGCATTGCGACCGCGCGACGACGAAGTTCTGGATCGTTCGACTTCAGCGCGATGTCGATCACCGATTGCGAGGCCTGACCCATCACCGCGAGCGCGCGGAGCTCGGCGGACCGAACCTGCGCATCCGTCTCGGTCTGAAACGCGTTCACGAGGGCCGGAGCGGTGGACTTGTCTTCGATTTCGCCGAGCGTCCATGCGGTCATGAGTCGTACGCGCTGCGACTGATCGGTGAGCGTCGTCGTCAGGCCGCGCGGCGCAGCCTTGAGATCGAACTGCCCGAGTGCCCAGATCGCCGAATATCGCACCTCGGATTCTGGATCGACGAGCGCGCTTTCGATCGAGCTGGCTTCCTGACGCGCGTCGGTTTCCCCGAGCGCCCACGCCGCAGTTGCTCGAACGCGCGCGCTTTTGTCGTGCAGCAATGCGTCAGCGAGCGACGATGCGGTGTTCGCGGATCGATGTTCGGCCAGTGCCCACGCAGCCATTTCTCGCACCGATGCGTCGGTGTCCTGCTTGAGCGCTTTGATCAACGCCGGCGCAACGCTCGCGGTCTGCACGTCGTTCAATCCCCACGCCGCGGTGCGCCGGACGCTCGCGTCGCCGTCACCACCGAGAATCTGAATCAATAGTCCAACGCGCGCGGTGTCGCCACGCTTCGTCGACTGCTGCAGTTCTCGAGTAATTTCACGAGCGACATCACGGCCAACATCGCGATTGAGCTCGCGGCTGGCCAGCGACAGCCCTGCGCTCGCGGCGTTCACCGCGGTCTGCGCAATCACGTCGACGAACGTGCCCGGCAGCGGCGACGATTGTGCCTGCGCCGCCGAACTGGAACGCGATGAGGTTGAGCGCGACACGGCTGTACCGATCGACATCGACTGCGAATTCGTGGTGTCGGTGATCGTGTCCGTGCGCATGTGTTCCATAGCGAGCGCTTGCGGAAGCCGATCGGCAGGCGGCGTCGGTGCAGGAGACGGTGCCTGCGCGATCGCCGGCGCCGGAGTTTCCGTGGCGGTGGCCGGTGATACAGCGGCGACCGTGACGGATAGAAGAGCAATCATCGCCACGACGCCCGCGGCCTGCAGTCGGCCTGGCGACGCACGGCGGATGGCCGGATCGAGAATGGCGAGCATGCGTCCTTCGAATTCTTTCTTGCGCGCCATCGGCACGGCCATCACTGGCGCTCCATAGTTACGAACGCTCGTCACCATGTCGAGCAGGTGCTGCGCGTACTCACTCGGGCGAGCGCCACAGCTGAGGACGAGATCGTCGCACGCACGCTCGCTCTCGTTGCGAAGGTTCTTCGCAGCGGTCCACACGAGCGGATGGAACCAGTACAGCGCGCACGCCAGGCGTCCGAGCGTATGACTAAGGAGATCGTGGCGCTTCACGTGCGCGAGCTCGTGAAAGAGCACCGCCCGACGGCGATCGTCGGACCACGACTCTGCTGCAAGGGGAAGGACGATGGTCGGAGCAAGTGCGCGACACGCGAACGCCATCTCGGTCCGATCGCTCATGACGAGACGCGGCGGAAGCTCGAGGTCGAGGCGATCGGCAACCTCGCAGAGCGGCGTTGTCCAATCGGGCGTCGTGAGCTCCGCTGCGGTTGCGACAATGCGGCGCACGGAAACCGCGCCGGCGATGAGCCACCCAACGAGCGCGAATGCAATGCTCGCCCAGACGATTGCGATGATCGTGAGAATGGACGACGCGGCGAACGGCGCGCCATCGAACGACTCCGGCATGAGTGGCAACGCCGCCGGCGGCGTCGAAGCAATCGCCACTACTGGGGCCGCGGCGCCCACGACCATTGCAACGGAAGGCGGCGATGTCACCATACGCACGGCCGGCGACTCCGGAGCAACCACGACTTCGGCGAGAGCTGGAATCGACGGCGCCGGCGTCGCGACAGACCCGGCCAGGCTGCTCGGCAGAATATCCATCCGCAGCCACGACATTCGCGAAAGCAACGGTAGCGCGAGTACGCCAACCAGTGCAGCGAGCCACACGAGGTGGCGCGCGCCCGCCGTGCTGCGGCGAAGGGGAATCATGGCGATGACAGCGCCAACGAGCAGCACGGTCGCCTTGGTCAGGAACAGAACCAGTGGGCCGGTGCCGGTGAGGAGAGCGTTGATCGGATTCATGGCATCACCTCCCGCTCACGCGGGCTTTCTTGATACGTTCGCGGAGCTGCTCGACTTCGGCGTCGGTGAGCTTCGCGTCGGATACACGCAGTACGGCAGCCACCGCCTGTTCGGCCGAGCCGTCGAAGAAGGTTCGGATCACGTGCTTGAGGGCGTCGTCGCGCGCCCGGTCAGTATTCACGGCAGGCAGGTAGACGTACCGGGGACCATCCTCGCGATGGTTGATCAGGTCCTTCTCCATGAGGATGCGGAGAATTGACCGAACGGCTGAGTACGTCGGCGGATCGGGAAGGTCCGCCATGACCTCGGCCACCGTCGCCTCGCCCCGGCGGTACAGGATGTCCATGACCTGCCGTTCGCGGCGCGAAAGGGCGGCGGTGGCAGCGGCTGGCGACTCTTTGGACAAGCGAAACTCCCGGTAGGCGGCTGTGTTGATTTTTCAACAGTGCACGAAAAAAGTCAATAGCGGACTCCAAGTGCCCCTCTTCTGACTCTGATCAGACTTCAGCCATGGCTATGAACGATGTGCCTCCGGACGGCTCCGAACCGCCGCGAGAATGGGACGCCCGTTCCTATCACACGGTGTCCGAACCCCAGTTCGAGTGGGGCCGACGCGTGCTCGCGACGCTGACGCTACGCGGCGACGAGCGCGTGATGGATGCCGGAGCCGGCACAGGGCGCCTGACCACGCTGCTCCTCGATCGACTCCCGCGCGGTCGTGCCGTTGCGGTGGATCGATCGGTGAACATGACGAGCGTTGCACATGAAAGCCTGCGCGGATTCACGAACGCGGACGTCGTCGCCGCGGACCTTTCCGATCTCCCATTCAGCTCGGTATTCGACGTCGTCTTCAGCACCGCGACGTTCCACTGGGTTCGCGATCACGATCGCCTATTTGCCGCGCTGTTCGCGGCGCTGCTTCCTGGCGGCCGACTCCACGCGCAATGCGGCGGCGGACGGAACCTGGAGCGCATTCACCACCGCGTGCACGACTTGATGCTGACGCCCGAATTCGCGAAGTACTTCGCCGATTGGGAAGAGCCCTGGGAATTCGCGACCGCCGAGGTGACGCACGATCGTCTGATGCGCGCCGGCTTTCGCGATGTCCGCACGAACATCGAAGAGTCGCCGGTGACATTCGCCAATGCCGATGCGTTTCGCACGTTCATCACGACCGTCGTCATGCGCCCATTCGTCGCGCGCCTGCCAGAGGGCGACGTACGCAATGCATTTCTCGATCGTATCGTCGCACACGCGGCCGACGACAGCCCCGCATTCACGCTCGACTACTGGCGGTTGAACATGTCCGCAACGCGACCGTAGCTCTCTCCGACAATCGCACTGTGCAGGCGATTAGTTTGCGCGGATGCCCACACCGGATTCGCCAACATCCTCGCTGTCGCACCGCCGCGCCGCGATCTCGCTGGCGCTCGGCGTCTTCGGCATCGGGTGGTCGGCGATCTTCGTTCGATGGTCCGAGGTCTCGGGGCTTGTCTCGGCCTTCTATCGCTTGGCGTTTGCCGCGCTGGTCTTCGTGCCGTGGCGACTGCTGGCGCCTCGCCAGAGTACCAGGTCGACGCCGGCCGCCATGCGCGCCGCCATCATCGCCGGCATTCTGTTCGCGGCGGATTTAGCGTTTTTTAATTCCGCCGTCATGGCGACCAGCGCCGCCAACGCTGCTCTGCTCGGCGTCAACGCACCAATCTTCGTCGCTCTGGGGATGTGGCTGCTGACCGGCGAGCGTCCGACTACGCGCTTCTGGGCAGGATTTCTTCTCGCGCTTGCCGGAATGATTGCCATCGTTGGCATGGACGTGCTCGTGCATCCGTCACTCGGCGTCGGGGATCTGCTCGCCGTTGCCGGCGCATTCTGCTACGGGATCTACATCGTGTACGTTCAGCGGAGCCGCGCAGGAATGGACACGTTGAGCTTCAGCGCGTGGTCGACTGGCGTTGGCGCGCTCTGCCTGCTTCCGGTGTGTCTGCTCGCGCGGCAACCGCTGGTCGGGCTGAGTGGTCGATCGTGGACCGCGTTGATTGCGCTCGCGGTCGTGTCGCAGGTGATCGGCCAGGTGCTCGTGGCGCACTCGCTCGGCAAGCTGCCGGCGACGTTGACGTCGATCGCGCTACTCGGTCAGGCGCCTCTCACGGCGATTCTCGCGTGGCCGATGCTCGGAGAGCGCATCCGCCCTGGTCAACTGCTGGGCGGTGCGCTCGTCCTCGCTGGCATCGCGGTCGTGAGTGTGGAGCGTTTCGCTCCGCGCCTCACGCCGCGTCCTATCGCCGAATCCAGCTAGCCGGCGACGTGCATCGGGATCGCCATGTCGAGCGACACCGATTGTGTTTCATTGGAGCTCTGCACGCGAGCAAACCACGCCGCATCACGCGACGAGCCGCCGTGCTCCATTAGATAACGTGCAAGTGCCGCGGCATCGCTCGGCGCCATACGAAGGCATCCGTGTGATACGGCTCCGCCGAGGCTGGAGACCGTGCCCGTGCCGTGGATGTAATAGTCCGGCTCCTTGAAGTAGATCTTCACGACCTTCATCGGGTTGTCGGCCGCGCCGGGCGGCTGCGGTTCCTTGTCCTCGGCCCATGCGGCGTCGGGTGGATTCCAGGGCGGATTCCAGACGATGCGACGAATCGAGTAGTCACCCATCGGCGTCTCATAACCTTCCTTGCCGACACCAATGGAGTAACTCTGCACGACTTCAGTTCCGTTCTTCAGGTAGAGCTTTCGCTCACTCAGGTCCACGTTGATGTGAACACCCGACGGCTCACCGGCCCACGACGCGCCGTTGCTGCTGCCTAGCATCGGGCTCGGGCGGTACGTTCCCGAGGCCGACGAGCCGCTGCTCGCGCATCCGGCGGCGGCCAACATGCCGGCGAAGGCAAGCGCGCCTCCGCTGAATCGGCGCGCCGCCATTCGGAATCTTGTATAGTTGCGTTGAATCGACATCACATCTCGCTTCTGTTTGCTGCCCGTTCATCTGGCGTGACTCGCACGCCCTCCCCTTCTCACGGGCTTACAAAAGCAAGGCATGTTCCCGCACGAAATCAGCGGGCACGACCAACCGGTCAGCGCGGCGAGCCGCCTGACGCCGCGCTCGTTACCCACGCGGTCCACCAGATGTCGCGCAACATCCGTGCACCAGCGGCGAGGCGATCGGCAGCAAAGGCCTTGTTTTCTGGCGTGGACGAGCCTGCGTCGAACGGATGAGCTTTATCGATCTTGTACAGCGGCTCTACTTGGGCATTGCTCTGCCGTAGATATTCGATGATCGCCGCGCGGAAATCGGGCAGCACACGCGCGACAGTATCCATTCGTGACGTGACATCGGCGAGCTTGATGTTCGCCCCAACGTATCCCGACTCGAACCGAGCGTGGAACTGCTTGTCAGTTGCGTAGCCGTTCGGATTCGGACCCGTCCAACCGTTGTACTGAATCGTGGTGTGCGCCGGATTAGATCCGTCGGCAACGTAGTGGCCGAGCAAACCAGCATCATCGATGATGCGCGCTTCGATCCATGGCTTGATCGAGTCAGGCGCAGCGCGCCAATTGCGGAAGTCGACGCGAAGTCGTTGCGATAGCTCGAGCATCTGGAACGGGAGCGTTCCCATGGTCGCGCCTTTGACGCCGGCGGCCGCCAGCGTGTCGAGATAGCCAAACCGATCCTTCGCCTTGAGTGCCGACGTGAGCACACTCGGCGACACCATTTCCATATCGATGAAGTGATCGGGGAAGCTGCCACGATCGAGCGCCTGATCGATCGCCGATTCCGCGCGATCCTTCCAGCGATCCGGCTCGGGGTTCAGGTAGCCGAGTTGACGCGACGCATTGCGAAAGAAGGCGGGCGTCGACGGAGGCATTTCGAGGGCGGCGGCTTCGCCCGTCAGGCGATGCCCAGCGTCGCCCCAAGCAAAGACGATTGCTGGTATGAGGAGCACGGCGGCGGCGGCGATGATCCCAGCCACCACCGGGCGAGAGCGCAGATTTGTCATGCGCAGAAAACTACGACGTGCGCCGGACTCGTGCATCGGCCGGCGCCGGTCGTGGCCCAACCGCTACTTGGCGTGCAGTGCGACGGCCGCACCCTGTGGGTCTACGCACTGAGCGACCCAGTCGCCGCCCGGCACTTCCATAGGCCCGCCGAACACCGTGCCGCCGAGTTCCTTCACCTTTTCGGCTACGGGCTTCACGCTATCGACGCGAACGTACGACAGCCAATTCGCGGGAGGCATATCGTCGCGACGATTGAACATGCCTCCGAAGGTCGTTCCTCGCTGACCGAAGATTCGGTACATGCCCATCTCACCCATGTCGAAATCGCTGATCGTTTCCCACTTGAACAGCGCACGATAGAACTCGCTCGCGGCCTTGTAGTCGGTCGTCGACAGCTCGTGCCATGAGAATTCCCCAATCGGCGCGTCGCCCTTCGTCACCGGCGCTGCGTTGGTCGGTTCAAACACACCAATTGGCGCGCCGTGCGGATCGGCGATCACTGCCCACGCTCCGATGCTCGCGACTTCCCTCGGCCCCATCCGCACGGTGCCGCCGAGCGACGCCGCTTGCCGCACGGTCGCGTCGACATCGTACACGCCGACATATGGCAACCAGTGCGCACCAACCCCACGCGCTTTCAAATCCGCCGACAGCGCGACGACGCCGCCGAGCGACTTGCTCCCGCGCGTCCACATCGTGTAGTCGATCGAATCATCCCACTGTTTCGTTTCCCACGGCGCAATCTGTGTGTAAAACGCTTTCGCCGCGTCCGGATCGTCGGTCGTGAGCTCGTGCCAGATGAAGTCAGACATTGGCCGGAGAGACAGAGGGTGGAAGTGAAGCGGGAAACGATGATGAAACGCGCGGCGGTCGCAATAGCCGCGCCCCGCTGTTCCAAACGCTGTATCCCGCAACTCAAACCCGCAACCTGCCTGCGTTACCCCTCGTCTCCCTTACCAGCTCCTTCTTCGCGCTGAAACCAGGCTCTAGCATTCTCGAATCGAGCACGAAGCTCGTGCGGATCGGTCCGCTCGAGCGACGCGCGGAGATCGGCCATTTCTCTTTCAGCCTGCTTGAGAGCTCCCGCAATCGCCGGTGCGTTTTCCATCGCGATCGCGGTCCACATCTCCGGCGAACTACCCGCCAAGCGCGTCGTGTCGCGCCCACCGGGGCCGAGGAAGATGCGATCTACACCCGCGTTCGCGAGCGCCAATGCCAACGATGCGGACACCATATGCGGTAGATGACTCGTCCACGCCAGCTTGAGATCGTGCTGCGTCGCCGACATGCACTCGGGACGCGCGCCGAGCGATCGCCAGAGCGACGTCGCTGCATTCACCGCGTCGGCGTTCGACTCACGCGTTGGACAGAGATAGACCGGCGCGTTGCGAAACAGACCACTTCGAGAGGCTTCCCAGCCCGATCGATGATCGCCAGTCATCGGATGCCCACCGACGAACCGGTCGCCGAGTGATAGCTCGGTTGCTGCATCGACGATTCGCGTTTTTGTGCTGCCGACGTCGGTAATGAGCTTCGCGCGTCGCGCATGCGGCGCGATCTTGCGAAGCACGTCGATGGCGGCGTCAACCGGAACAGCGATGATTATCGCGTCCGCGTCACGAACGCCGTCGAGCGACGCATCGATGGCCGAGCTGATCACCTTCGTCCGCACTGCGGCGGCGAGGCGGGTTGCGTCGGAGTCGTAGGCACGCACCTCGACTCCCAGCGACGCAAGATCTCGCGCGATCGAGCCGCCGATCAAACCAAGGCCGACGATCGCCACACTCTCCAGTGTCGTCATTCAGCCTGGCCCTCACTGCGCTCCGATCGCGCGTTCTGCTGTATCGCGCGCGACATACCGATGATTTGCCAGAAGACCTCGCGTACGGGCTCGGACGGAAGGCCGGATTCTCGCGCGACCGTCGTCACGCGACGAATCACTGCTGCCTCACGCGTTGGGTCGAGAATCGGCAACCCCGCAAGGCGTTTGAGATCGCCCGTTCGCTTGCCCACGAGGAGCCGACGCGCGAGCAGCGAGATGATTTCGCGATCGATCTTCTCGATCTCGTCGCGACACGCGGCAAGCTCCACCAACGCGTCAGCGGGATTGGAATCGCTCATGCGACGGCTCGCGCTTCCGTCGCCGGGCTGCTCATCGTGCGCCCAGCGGCCGCGGCGAAGGCACCTACCTGTTCCATCAATCGCGCGAATGCTGGCGGTGCGAGCGACTGGTCGCCGTCGGAGAGTGCGCACTCGGGATCCGGATGCACTTCGACGATCAGACCATCTGCGCCAGCAGCAATCGACGCGAACGCCAAGGGTGCGACGAGCGATGCGTCGCCGCCCGCGTGGCTCGGGTCCACAATGACGGGAAGATGTGACTCACGCTTCAAGACCGGGATTGCTGCGACATCGAGCGTGTTGCGCGTCGCGGTCTCGTAAGTGCGAATGCCTCGCTCGCACAGTACGACGTCGTGATTGCCATTCGCCATGATATACTCGGCGGCCATCAACAGTTCTTTAATCGTCGCGGAAAGGCCTCGCTTGAGGAGCACAGGACGGCGAACGCGGCCAAGCTCGGCGAGTAACGAGAAGTTCTGCATGTTTCGCGCGCCCACCTGGAGCATATCCGCGTGTTCGGCGATGAGATCGATCTGCCGCGCGTCCATCACTTCCGTCACGACCGGAAGACCTGTCTCTGCGCGCACGTCGGCGAGAATACGAAGTGCTTCCGCGCCAAGTCCTTGGAATGCGTACGGCGAGGATCGCGGCTTGAACGCGCCGCCACGAAGCATCGTCGCGCCGGCATTGCGCACGGCGAGCGCGGTCTTCGATAGCATGTCCCGGTTCTCGACGGAGCACGGGCCGGCGATGACGGTGATTGCTTTGCCGCCGAACGCCGCTGATGCATCGCGACCGCCGACACGAACGATGGTTCGTTCCGCCGCGAACTCTCGCGACGCAAGCTTGTATGGCTTCAGGACGGGTGTCACCGACTCGACGCCGGGCAACGAGCGCAGCGGCAACTCTTGAAGGAGCGATTCGTCGCCGATACAGCCGATGATGGTGCGGTGCTCACCGCGAGAGAGGTGCGTGCGCATGCCCACGGATTCGATGCGCTCGCGGATGTGGTCGATTTCTGCGTCCGTCACGTGGGGCCGAGTGATGATGATCATTTGCGGAAAATGGGAGCTAGGAGCAAAAAAAAACGACCCGTGAGAATCACGGGTCGCTGGGGTTGGTGCGGTGTCTCGTCGACGCTACCGCATACTCCAACCACGGCCCGTGTTGCGGGTCGCGTAGTAGTAATAGTAGGAGTAGGTCTTGGCGGGCGTCATGGACTGAAGGCTACGAGCGAGACAGCGATGTGTCAAGCTGGAACATTTTCGCCCTCGATGTTTGACCTCGGCCCCGGTGAACTCGCATCCTTACAGACCCTCTCGTACCGGAGTTTGAATGCCCCTCCTTCACGATCCCGCTGTCGCCGCCTCGATACGCGCCCGCTTCGAAAAGCTGACGCCCACGTCGCAGCGCAAATGGGGAGCGATGTCGGTGGACCAAATGCTCTGGCACGTCAATGAAATGCTGCGGAATGGTCTCGGTCACTTTCGACCGGCGGACATGCGGATTCCCCTCCCCAAGTTTCTGCTTCGGCTCATTGTCATTCGCCTTCCGTGGCCGAAGGGCTCGCCGACGCTGCCCGAAGTCAAAGCGAGAGATCGCTACTCCTTCGACGCGGAGCTTGATCGATGCCGCGCCCTGATCAATGAATTCACACAACGACCGCTCGACGCTGCGGACTGGGGACACTCCGCGGGACTCGGCGACTTGAACGGTCGCCAGTGGAGCGAGCTGCAGGCCAAGCACCTGGACCATCACCTGCGACAATTCGGCGTGTAAGAAAGTCGCATGGTCGTCCCTCCGCTCTTGCGCGCCGCTGAGCACACACATATCCTCGGCATTGTCTAGGAAATAGAGGCATTGATGCTCGGCGAGCTCGAACAGCTCGTGCTGCTCGGCGTGCTCCGCGTAGGACGGGACGCGTACGGCGTTCCCGTCCATGACGAGATTCAGCGCCGCGCTGGACGCGATCTCACGCTCGGCACGATTTACAAAACGCTCACGCGCCTCGAGGACAAAGGGCTCGTCGTTTCTCATATCGGCGAACCCACGGCGGAGCGCGGCGGACGACGTACACGGTGCTATGCCGTGACCCCGGCCGGGAAGCGCTCACTGCAGGCGTCACTGCGCACGTTGCAGCGCATGTCGGCTGGCGTCGACATCGGGCTCGAGCCGACATGACGCGCCTCTGTCTCTGGCTGCTCGAGCGCTTCCTTCCCGATCACCTCAGCGATCCCGTGATCGGCGACATCGTCGAGCAGCAGGCTCGCGGCACGCTCTGGATCTGCCGACAAACATTGGTCGCGCTCATTCAACTTCGCAGTCGCTCTCGGGGAGATGCCATCATGGCTACGTTCGTCAACGACGTTCGACTCGCAGTGCGACAGCTGCGTCGCGCACCAGCGTTTGCCGTCACATCGATCATCACGCTCGGCCTCGCGATCGGTGCGACGGCAGCGATCTTCAGCGTCATCGACCCAGTCTTGCTGCGACCGCTTCCGTATGCGGGCGCTGATCGCCTGGTGTTCGTGTGGGAGCGCGACCGCGACGGCGGACGCAGCAACGTCGGCTTCTCGACCTTTGCCGATATCGCCGCGCAGTCGAGCACGCTCGAGACGTCCGCGGCAGTTGGATCGTGGGAGCCATCGATCGGTGACGTCGACCCAGAACGCGTTTCGGGTAGCCGCGTGTCGGCGACGTATTTCAAAACACTCGGCGTACAACCAGCGCTCGGCCGCGATTTCCTCGCCGACGACGATCAACCAGACCACAACCAGGTCGTCATCCTCAGCCACCGACTCTGGCAGCGCCGCTTCGGTGGTGATCGATCGATCATTGGGCGTTCGATCTCGATTGGCGGCAACCCGGTGAGCGTCGTCGGCGTGATGCCGGAATCGTTCGACAACGTCGTGGCGCCAAACGCCGAGATCTGGCGCGTGCTTGGGTATTCTGCGACCCAGTCGTTCGCCTGTCGGACGTGCCGGCACCTGCGAATGGTGGCTCGTATCAAGCCAACCGCGACTCTCGCGAGTGTATCGACGGAGCTCGATCACGTCCACGCGGGAATGCTCAAGCAATTTCCAACACAGTACGCCTCGGTTGGCACGAGCGTCGTACGACTGCAAGATGAAGTCACGCGACAATTCCGACCAGCGCTGCTCGCGCTGACCGGTGCGGTCGTTCTGGTTTTGCTCATCGCGATATCCAATGTCGTGAACCTGCAACTCGCCCGAGCCGTTCGACGCGACGAAGAGTTCGCGATTCGCACGGCGCTTGGTGCCAGTCGATGGCGCGTAACACGTCAGCTCCTCGCAGAGGGTTTGGTGCTCGCCGTCTGCGGCGGTATCGCGGGGACGATCGTAGCCCAGACCACGTTGCCGCTGCTCGTGAGCCATCTGCCTGCGGCGCTGCCGCGGGTGTCGGCGATTCACCTCGACGGAACGACGCTCGCTCTCGTTGGCACAACGGTCATGCTGCTCGCGATCGTCATGGCACTGGTGCCTAGCCGCGCGCGCGGTGCCGACCTCGGTGCATCGCTGCGCTCGGGACGGCGACTCGCTGGTGGAATGCAACACTTCACGCGGTCGACACTCGTCGTTGTGGAAGTGTCGGTTGCGGTGATGCTGCTGATCAGCGCCGGCCTGCTGGCGCGCAGCCTCGTACGGCTGCTGGGCGTAGACGCCGGTTTCGATGCGTCACGCTTGCTCACTCTCGAAGTAGATGCTGTTGGCAAGCGCTATGACACCGACGCGTCGGTTTACGCATTCCACGACCGCGTTCGCGACGCTGTACGCGCGATTCCTGGCGTCGGCGGCGTCACAATGACGAATCAGATGCCACTCGGCGGCAACATGGATGCCTACGGTGTCGTCGATGCGGACAATCCGCCGGCGAATCCCGAACTCGCGCCGTATGGCGACAGGTACGTGGTCACGCCGGACTACTTCGCGACGATGCGCGTGCCAGTACTGCGCGGACGCGCATTCACGGCAGCCGACATCGTAGACAGCACACAGCGCGTCGTCGTACTTAGCGCGGCCCTCGCCGATCGCCTGTGGCCGGGCGCAGATCCACTCGGGCATCACGTCAGGCTTGGCGGCCCGACCGCGCCGCCGCGTACCGTGATCGGGATCGCCGGCAACGTGAAGCACTCAGGACTCGACGCCACGACGACGATGCAGTGGTACGCACCAGAACGTCAGTGGAGCTTTTCGGATTCGCAGATCAGGCTCATCGTTCGCACCGCGACCGATCCGGCCACGATGACGTCGGCGGTTCGCCACGCGATCGCCTCGGTCGATGGAACTCAGCCAATCATTCGCGTCGCGACGATGGATCAGGTGATCGCGCAATCAACGGCGCAGCGACGCCTGGCGTTCGTCCTCTTCGCCGCGTTCGCGCTGGCCGCGTTGCTTCTCTCGATCGCGGGTATCTACGGCGTACTCGCCGGTAGCGTGGCCGAGCGCACGCGAGAAATCGGTCTACGAGCGGCGCTCGGCGCGACGCCGCGCGAGATCGTCGCGCTGGTCGTGCGACAGGGTGGCGGACTCGCCGTCATCGGGATCGTGATTGGATTGGGCGGGGCGTTTGCGCTGACGCGCTTCCTTCGCACGATGCTGTTTGGAGTCGGGCCGAGCGATCCGGTCACCCTATCCGGCGCGATCGTGCTTCTCGCCGTGGTCACGCTCGTCGCGTGCGCACTTCCTGCGCTGCGAGCAGTGCGCATCGATCCGAGCGAGGCGTTGCGCAACGGCAATTGATTCGCCGATCCGCAGGAATCGAAAGGCCGCCGCGACATCGTCGCGGCGGCCTTCCTTGTCGCTAGCGCCAGTCCTTAGCGTCTGTCCGGCAGATCAGCCAATTCCTGCTTGGCGGCAAAGTCGTACAGCGTGACGCGGCGCAAGTGATAGTACGCGGTCCAGTACGAGCGCAGCGCCTGCACGTACGAGAGCACTGCATTGTCCTTCTCTCCTTGGGCAATGAACAGATCGCTGATGCCAATCTTGCCGATGACGTATCGGTTCTTCGCGACCTCGAAGCGCTTCTGCGCCACGGTATCGGACTTGGCCGAGATGAGCACATTGCGCTGCGCTTGCTGCAGTTGAAGCACGGAGAAGCGGGCATCTTCGACGAGGGCGTCGCGATTCACCTTGTTCGAGGCGGTCGTGCGCTGATCGTCGGCCCGTGCGGCCTCGACGTCGGCCCTGCCGGCACCCCATTGGACCATCGGCATGTTCACGCCAACCTGCAGCGACTGTTTGGCGAGCGGGCTTTGGTAGGCCTGACCGAATACTGACGCCGTCTGGTTGAATCCGACGCTCGCCTGAATCGATGCGTTGAATCGATTGTTGAGTTTCGCCTCAGTGATACGGCGTTGCGTCGCGAGCGTTGCCAACGACGCGCCTTCGGTCACACTGGAGTTCCGAAGCGCCTGCTTCACCGCAACATCGGGATCGGCATCCACGATCGGAATCGAGTCCGGTGTGACGATGGCGAACGGACGCTCGGCCGGATAGTCGATATTGCGGCGTAACGCGGCTTCCGCGCGGTCGCGGGTCAAACGTGCGTCGTCGACTGCGGCGCGGGCTTTCAGTAGCTGCAGCTCGCTCTGGAGTAGTTCGTTCTCACCGATCTTGCCAACTTCGTACCGGCCCTTGCTGAGATTGTACAGGGTATCGTTGACGGCAGCGTTCGACGTCGCATTGGCGAGAGTCATCTGTGCCGAATACAACTCGAAGAAGGCGTTCGCAGTATTGCCGGCGACGTCTTCGCGCGCCTCGAGATACTGACGCTCGGCGACGCTCGAGCTGAGCGACTGCACCTTTTCGTCCCACACGAGGGTGCGCGGTTTGAACAGGTCCTGTTGAAGGCTGATGACGACGGGAGTCGTCTGCCAGTATTTGTTGTTCTGGTTGCCGAAGAGATCGATGCGACTCACGGCCGAACCAACGGAGAATGTCCCGCCAGTCAGTGGAATCTTCTGCGCGACGGAAACGCCGAGCGACGATTGGTTCTGCGCCTGCGAAATGAATTGCGTCGATCCGTCGGGCAGCGTGATGGGGTTGATGCCCTTGTTCAGGTTCGCCGCGTTGCCATTCAGAAAGATCTGCGGCAGCAGGCGTGCGTTGAACGCACGATCGCGGTAGCGCGCACCGTCTCGCGTGCTGCGCGCAGCCTGGGCGGACGGCCCTTGCCGCTGCGCCATCGCGATCGCTTCCTGCAGCGTTAGCGTTTGCTGAACGACCGTCTGCGCGGGAGCCTGGGCGCCGAGTGAGGCGGCGACGAGAAGCAGTGCGGGAGCGAGGCGCATACGAACCTTCGGGGAGGATGCGAAACCAACCGACGGGCAATCGCGTCGCCCGTTGCGAGTGAGATGGTGCGAGCGCTGCTATTCGTACCGAAGGCAGACGATGGGGTCCTGCTTGGCCGCCTTCGACGCCGGCATGATGCCGAACACGAGGCCAACCGCGACCGATACGCCGAACGCCACGGCGACTGAGAGCGGCGATACGATCGTGTGGATCTTCGCCGCGCTCTCGATGACGACTGCCAGTATTCCACCGAGGATGATGCCGGCAATGCCGCCCGCGAGGCTGATCATGATCGCTTCGCTCAGGAACTGAGCTCGCACGTCGCCCTGTGTGGCGCCGACCGCGCGCCGTACGCCGATTTCCTTGATGCGCTCGAGAATCGACGCGAGCATGATGTTCATGATGCCGATGCCGCCGACGACCAGCGAGATCGACGCGATGGCGCCGAGCACGATGTTGAAGATCGTCTTGGTGCGCTGCTCCTGCTGCAGCAGCAACTCCGGCACGGTGATCTCGAAGTCAGTCACGTCGTTGTGCCGGCGTTGAAGCATTCGGCGCACGACGTCGGTCACCGCAGTCACCGCCGTGGACCTGTCGACCTGGACGATGATCTTGTCGAGCTGGTGATAGTTCCGCTTCTCGGCGCGCGCGTCGTCGGTCTCGGACGAATCGTTCGACGAGCCATTGTTCGACTCACGAGCCGCCAATTCCATTTCCTGCTGTGTCACCTCGGCGCGATTGCGATAGCGAAGCAGCATCGTCGGCAGCGGTACGTAGACGTCCATGTTGGCGTCGCGAATACCCAACCGCTGTGCCGTCTCCTTGGAAACCTTTCGATCCTCGAGCACCCCGACGACCGTGACCCACTGATTGCCGACCTTGATCGTCTGACCGATCGGATCGGTCGTCGTGAAGAAGCGCGACTTCACGCCCTGGCCGATGATCGTCACCGGCGCCGACGCGTTGTAGTGTGCGGCAGAGAAGAGCGAGCCCTCGGACAGCTTGAGGTTCATGACCTGGAAGTAGCTCGAGTCGACGCCGACGATCTTGCCAGAACGGTGGTGGCCTTCTCGAGTAATGACGCTATTGACCACCACTTCGCTGCTGGTGTTGGCGATGCTCGGAATCGTGTTCCGGATCGCCTCGGCGTCGAGATACGACAGTCCGGGCGTGAATCGCTTTGCCGTCTTCTTGCCGTTCGGATCGGTATCGACCTTCCCTTCCTTCTGCTCGACGATTGGCGTGATGACGATGTTGTTGGCGCCGAGCATTTTCATCTGCTCGAGAATTTCCTGTTCGGCGCCGTTGCCGATCGCCAACATCGCGATCACGGAGGCAACGCCGAACAGAATACCGAGCGATGTGAGGCCAGCGCGCAGCTTGTTGTGCGCAACGGCTTCAGCCGCGGTGCGGCTGGCGAACATGGCGTGCGCGATGAGCTTCTGGGCGCGCGACTGAGGTGGCGCGCCCGGCTCGAGAACAGTCGTTGCCACGACTCAGCCTTTGGGCTTGGCGATCGGTGCGGTTGCTGCTGCGGGCTTGGCGGCCGGCGTCGGCGCCGCGGACTTGGCATCCGGCTTTGCGTCGGGCTTCGCGGGGAGTGTCACGCCCTTGGTAGTATCGCCACTCACTCCCGGCGTCACTGGCTTGAGGCCCGGAATGATCTCCGTCTTGATCGTCGCCTTGTCAGTCGGCACGGTGAGAAGCACGTGATCGTCCTTCGTTAGACCTTTGCGAACGACGATTTCATTGTCGTTCATTGCGCCGGTCTCGATCATCTGCCGCACGACGTTGCGACCGTCCTTCTTGTAGACGTATGAGAATCCGCCCTCGTTCGTCACCGCTTCGAGGGGAACGGACAGCACGTTCGGCACAGACGCAACTTCGATTGCGTTCGACGTCGTCATACCCGGACGGAGCGTCGTGTCGGCCTTGGTGACTTCGACCTTCACCTCGAAGACCTTCGAGTCCTGGTTCGGGCGCTGCTCACCGACGTTCGCAACGCCGGTCACGGTTCCCGACAGCTTCTTCGTGGGGTCGGAGTCGAGCGAGATCGCCACCTTCTGGCCTACGCTCAGCTTGCGCACGTCGACTTCATTGACGTACGTCTGCGACTCCATCTGCGTGAGGTCGGGGAGCGTCGCGACGGTTGGGTCCCACGGCTGCCACTGCGAGCCGATGCCCTTTTTCTTGCCGTTCCATTCGCGAACGTAGATCACCATGCCGGACGACGGCGCCATGATCGTGAAGCCGGCGATCGCGTCCTGGACCATCTTTAGATTATTCTGCTGGCGGCCGAGGTCCGCGCCGGACACCGCCATCTTGGCGACGGCCTGCTTGGTCTTGGTGTCGAGGTTTCGCTTCGACTGCTCGAGCGCGCGCTGCGCCTTCTCGTAGTCGATTTCGGCCTGACGCTTGATCGTCGGCGCCTCGTAGGTCGCCTGCTCCTTGGCAAGCTTCTTCTCCTCGAGCGTGTACTCCGCGGTGCGTACGTCTTCACGCGCGATGGCCAGGTTGAGCGTCGAGTCGAGCGACGCATTCGTGAACTCAGCCTGCGCCTTCTGATTGTCGAGCATCACAGTCTGGAGGCGCGTCGCGGCGGGCGCACGATCGAGCTCGGCGATTTTCTCGCCCTCTTTGACGACCGTCCCCTCGGGCACGATCCACGTGATCTTCGTTTGATAGACCTGAGCTGCCTGCGAGTTCGGACCTTGAATCTGGACGAACTTTCGCGCTCGGAGCTCACCGGTCGTGGTTACGAGGACTTTAAAGTCCCCTTGTCGGACCGGAGCGGTGAGGGCGGCCTCGGCTGCGGATGCCGTGGAGGGCCACTTGTACCACGCCACTGGCCCGCCGATGACGAGAGCAGCGATCAGAACTTGAAGCCAGCGCTTGCGAAACAGTTGCATCTCGGGACCCTCGAGCGTGGGTGGAGCTGGGGAGCCTAAGGCAGACGAGCGCGCCATCTCGCATGACCATAGTAGTCGTATACGATGATGGCAATGAACTTTGTGTTAGTAAATGATGAAGAACCCGCGTCGACAGCCGAGAACGACACGAGAACCGACCATTTGACACCACGAGCGGCCGAAGCGTTGGTTCGACGCGCGGGGCCGTTTCGCAGCCGTTACGGAACGCACCGCACCACGGGCGGCCGGGCAGTCCCGGGCGCTCGCGGTACTATGTACGGACCTCTTCTCGGTTTGTTCCCGACAACATTCGGGGGAATGGTGCCGAGCGAGCGGGCCTAGAAGAGCCCGACGATTTCGCCGCTAGGGAGGCGAGCCATACGCTCGGCAGCGGGCTCTTTCGGCAGGCCCGGCATGGTCATGATGTCGCCGCATTGGGCTACGACGAACCCCGCGCCGGCCGACGCCCGAACTTGATTGACGCTGATCCGGAATCCACGCGGGCGACCCAACTTGGTGGCGTCGTCGGTCAACGAGTACTGCGTCTTCGCCATACAGATCGGCGTATTGCCGAGTCCGATTGACTCGAGGTACGTGATCGCGCGATCCGCTTCCGGCGTGTAATCGGCGCCGTCACCACCATAGATACGCTTGACGATGATGTCGATCTTTTCCTTGATCGGCAGATCCGTCGGGTACAGTGGCCGAAACTCGGCGCCCTTCTTGTCGAGGAGGGCAAGCAGTTCCGCGCCCAGGGCTTCGCCGCCGGCACCTCCCTTCTCCCAGACCTCGGTCAGCGCGATTGGCACGCCGAGTCGCGATACGAAATCCGTGATCATCTGGAGTTCGGCGTCGGTGTCGGACGACCGGCGGTTGAGCGCTACCACTCCCGGAACGCCAAAATGCCGGACGTTCTCGATGTGTTTTTCGAGATTTGGCAAGCCGCGTTCGAGCGCATCGAGGTTCTCTGCCCCGAGATTCTTCTTGTCCGCACCGCCGTGCATCTTGAGCGACCGCACCGTGGCAACGATCACCGCCGCCTCGGGCTGCAGGCCGCCCGCGCGGCACTTGATGTCGAAGAATTTCTCGGCGCCAAGGTCGGAGCCGAAGCCAGCCTCCGTCACAACGATATCGGCCAGGGCGAGTGCGGATCGCGTTGCGAGAATGCTATTGCACCCGTGGGCAATGTTACCAAACGGTCCCGCGTGGACGAAGGCCGGACCACCCTCGAGCGTCTGCACGAGATTCGGGCGAATGGCATCCTTGAGGAGGAGCGCCATGGCGCCGGTAGCCCGTAGCTCACCGGCCGTGACCGGTCGGCGCGCTGCGCCCGCGGTGGCGCCGACGATGATACGCGCCAACCGCTCCTCGAGATCCTGCGGGCTTGTCGCCAGCGCGACGATCGCCATGATCTCGCTCGCGGGGATGATGACGAAATGCTCTTCTCGTGGAACACCGTCGCCGACACCGCCCAGTCCGATGATACAGTTCCGCAGTGCACGGTCGTTCATGTCGATCGTCCGCGGCCAGGTGATCCGGCGCGGATCGATGCCGAGCGCGTTGCCCTGCTGCAGATGATTGTCGAGCATCGCCGCGAGCAGCGCGTGCGCACTCGAAATCGCGTGGAAGTCGCCGGTGAAGTGCAGGTTGATGTCGTCCATCGGCACGACCTGCGCGTACCCGCCGCCGGCGGCGCCGCCCTTTACTCCGAAGACGGGCCCAAGGCTTGGTTCGCGAATGCAGAGCGCGACTTTTTGGCCCATTCGTCGCAGCGCCTGCGCCAGCCCGACGGATACGGTGCTCTTCCCTTCACCGGCTGGCGTCGGATTGGTCGCCGTGACAACGACGAGCCGGCCGCGGATGGGCCGCTGTGCAACGTCGAGCGGCAGCTTGGCTTTATACTTTCCATATAGGTCGAGCTCATCGCGCTCGAGCCCCAGCTCAGCCGCGACGTCCTCGATCGGGCGCATCTTCACGCGCTGGGCGATTTCGATATCGGAAGGAACGACGGAGACGCTCACGGCTGTCGGGTCCTCAGGTGATTCGTTGCGGGCACGAGTACACATTCGCCGTTCGGCCGCGGAGCAGCCCGACCAGCGTGACTCCCGACGCCTGTGCCATTCGCATGGCCAGGCCCGTCGGGCGCGAAATGGCGGCGATGATTTCAACGCCGCACACCGCGACCTTCTGTACCATCTCGTAACTCGCGCGACTCGTTACGAGCACAAAACCTTCAGTCGGCGATTTGTGCTCGCGAGCCAGCGCGCCGAGCACTTTGTCGAGCGCGTTGTGCCGGCCGACATCTTCTCGGACGAACAACAGCTCGCCCTCTTTGCTTGCCCACGCCGCGGCGTGCACGGTGTTCGTCTCGTTGTTCAGCGTCTGCTGCTGGGCGAGTTCCTCGCTGGCTCGCCACAGCGCCGTGCGTGATATATCGAGTGTGAAGTCGAGCCGGTTCGGTAGACGGATGGCGTCATTGATCGTCTCGACACCACACAGCCCACAGCCGGTGCGCGACACGATGCTCCGGCCGCGCTCCTCGAGTCGCGTGGCATCGCCAGCGCCGATCTCGATTTGCACCTCGATGCCGTGATTCGCCTTCACGACGGACACGCGTTCGATCCCGCCCTCACCCGCGACAATCCCTTCGGTCAAGCTGAAGCCGACGGCAAGGTCCTCGAGATCAGAAGGCGTTCCCATTACGACGGCGAACGGCCTGCCATTGTACACGAGCGCAATAGGCACCTCTTCGGCCACCGTGGCCAAACCCATGTCGCCTTCACCTTCGCTCAACCGCCACATGGGGCGCTGCGATGACGGCTCGGAATAGCCAAGCCGGTTCAGCAAACGATCAACGGCCATTGTCCTTGGGATCTTGCTCGTGGTTCTGCACAAAGCGCCAGCCAAACCGGCCCTTGATGCAAAGGTTGCCCTGCGTGATGGAATTCTCGAGCGGCGACGTCGCCTTGACGATCTCTCCGTCATCGACATGCAGCCGAAGCGTGCAGCCCACTCCGCAGTACGGACAGATCGTGTCCGCGTGCGTCATTCGTGATTCGTCCCACGTCCCCGCGGCGCGTTTGTCGAACTCCGTCTTCGCCATCAGCGCGCCGGTCGGACACACCGCAATGCAGTTGCCGCAGTACACACACGCCGACTCCGGC
Organism: Leucogemmata humicola; assembly: GCF_055379415.1. Lineage (NCBI taxonomy): Bacteria > Pseudomonadati > Gemmatimonadota > Gemmatimonadia > Gemmatimonadales > Gemmatimonadaceae > Leucogemmata > Leucogemmata humicola. The sequence continues at coordinate 1,730,965 of NZ_AP040875.1, read as the reverse complement.
AGGGGCACCGCAAACTCCGTGGAAATGTGTGCATCAAACCCTCGGCCGGCCACCGCGATCGCAAAGGTGTTCTGATGATCCGGCCCGCACGCCTCGACGCACTTGTAGCACAGGATGCACTTCGCGTAGTCTCGGACGTACAAGTCGTTGTCGATCTTCGTCGGCTCGGCGACGGTGGCCGCGTATGCCGGATTGGGCTCCGCGTGATGCCCGGGAATCGATGCGTCGCGCGTTCCGGCAGGTGCTGGCGGCGCCGGCGGCCCGAATCGCTCCGGTTTCGCCTCGTACTCTTCGATCCACTCGGCCACCTGTGGCGTGGTCGATAGATCGACCGACGACGCCAGCATTTCGAGGACGAGCTTGCGGCTGTGCCTCACCCGCGGCGAGTTGGTCTGAACCACCATCTTGTCTTCGACGGCACGCGAACACGCGGGCGCGAGCACGCGGGCGCCTTCGACCTCGACAACGCAGATGCGGCACACGTTCACCGGATGCAGCGTATCGAGGAAGCACAGCGTCGGAATCTCGACACCGATTTCGCGGCACGCCGCCAACAGCGTCGTTCCCTCTGGCACCGTGACCGCCTGATCATCGATCGTCAACGCAACGTCCCGCGTCGAACGCCGACGCGACTGATCCGTCGCGATCGTGGGGCGTTGCAGCTGAACGAGTGGCGTCGATAGCGCCGTCACGTGGATTGCTCCTTGAGTACGCCGAGGCGATGAATCGCCGACTCGATCGCCGCGTAGGCCGTTTGGCCAAGACCGCAGATCGACGCGTCCTTCATGGCCAGACCAACTTCGTCGAGCAGCGCGATCTCTCCTCCTACGCCGCCAAGCGTTCGACCGCTGGCAATTCGATAGAGCGCTTCCTCCTGACGGACGGTTCCCACGCGGCACGGCACGCACTGGCCGCAGGATTCGTCACGGAAGAATGACGCGATGCGCAGTAGGATCTTGCGCAGATCCACACGATCGTCGAAGGCAACGATGACCCCGGAGCCGAGCGTCGATTTCGCCGCACGAACTCCTTCGAAGGTCAAAGGAATGTCGAGCTCGTTGGGGCCGACGAATACGCCGGCAGCGCCACCGAGGAGAATCGCTTGCAGCGAACGGCCATCTGCCACTCCGCCCGCCAACTCCATGAGATCGCGCAGCGTCTTGCCGAATGGCACTTCATAGACGCCTGGCTTGGCAACATTGCCGCTGATGCAAAACAGCTTCGTGCCTGTCGACTGTTCGGTGCCGATCCGCGCGAACGCCGCGCCACCATTCAGTATGATCGACGGAATGTTCGCCAACGTCTCGACGTTGTTGACGACCGTTGGCAAACCGAACAGGCCTGCTTGCACGGGAAAGGGCGGTTTGTTGCGCGGCTCACCGCGGTAACCTTCGATCGAATTGAAGATCGCCGTCTCTTCACCGCAGATGTACGCACCGGCGCCCCGACGAATCTCAATGTCGAACGACACGCCGCGACCGAGAATGTCCGCGCCGAGTAGTCCGTGCTCGCGCGCTTCGTTGATTGCGTGCTGGATTCGCTCGGCGCCTAGCGGATATTCGCCGCGAATGTACAGGAAACCGCGCATACACCCCGTGGCGAATCCGGCAATCGTCATCGCTTCGACGATTGCGAATGGGTCGCCGTCGAGAAGCACTCGATCCTTGAACGTGCCCGGCTCCGATTCATCCGCGTTGCAGATCAGATAGTGCGGTCGAACTGCCTGCTTGGAGACAGCGTCCCATTTGCGACCAGTGGGAAACGCCGCGCCGCCACGACCCATGAGCTTCGAATCGATGACCTCGCGAATCACGGCCTCGGGGCCGATGTCGATCGCTTTGCGTAGCGCGTCGAAGCCGCCGGACGCGCGATACGCCGTGATGTCCGTTGGGTCGACTCTGCCGATGCGCTTGAGCAGTTCCGGACCGGTCGCTTCGTTGTCCTGAATGAACGGCGCGAGCGGATTCCGCTCGTTCGTCAAGAACGCGATCGCTTCGTCGGCAGTGAGACCGGCGATGAGCGATTCGCGCGGCGCGACGCCAGCCTCCTGCATGAAGGCCGCTGGTGCATGATCACACAATCCTAAACATGGCGACCGCATCCATACAGCGGAATTCGGCTCGAGGTGCACGTGGTCGCCAGACGGCCCGTGCGCGTGCGCCGGGCCAACTTCGCGCTCGAGCCGCTCGGCCAGTTCCGCCGCACCTTTGCAGCGACAGGCCACGTCGTCGCACACGTGCAGCACTCGTGGCGCGCGCGGCGTGGTCGAGAGCAGAGCATAAAACGTCGCGACGCCCCACGCGTCGGCGGGCGGTACGCCAAGGCGCAGACATACATAGTCCAGCCCTGTCTCGCTGATCCAGCCAACGCGGGCTTGGAGCGCCTGGAGCGCCGGTAGCAGCAGATGTCGCTGCTCACGGGCATTTCGGCCGCCTGTGGCTGAGTGCGCGTCGCGTCGATCGCCACGCTCCCCTCCGTCCCAGGCGGATCGCGGTGGGCCCAGCAATGCGTCCACCGCGGCACGCTCATCATCAGTCGGGGCGGCGTGCCGCAGGTGCAGATCCATCAATCGTCTCCAGTCGCGGCGAGACGATTCGGACGGCGCAGCTCATTGGGCGCGATCCGACGCACAGGCTCCACGCGAACTGCACACGCCTTGAACTCGGCCGTACCCGATTTGGGATCAGTCGCGTTGATGGTGAGCAGATTGGTCGCGACATCGTCGGGGAAATGCAGCGTCATGAAGACCATGCCCGGCCGCAGTGCGCGGTCGATGTACACCGGTGCCTCGACAGTGCCGCGGCGCGACGTCACTCGAACGAGGTCGCCCGCCGTGACAGCCATCGACTCGGCATCCTCTGGCGACATGTCCACCGTCTCGCCGCGGTGCAACGGCGATTCGTAGCCGCCAGTCTGAACGCCAGTGTTGTACGACTCGAGACGTCGGCCGGTGGAAAGTATGAAAGGATACTCATCGTCAGGCTGCTCGGTCGGACCCTCGTGATGCACGACCGAAAACGGAGCGAGGCGTCCACGCTTTGCCGGATCTTCGTCCCACAGTCGAGCGTGTAAGAATTTGGTGCCGGGGTGCGTCTCGTCCGGACACGGCCACTGCAGACCGCCCAACGCCTCGAGGCGAGCATAGCTCATTCCGGCCAACTGCGGCGAGAGGGAGCGCACTTCATTCCAGACATCCTCGGCCGTTGGCTGTCCCCAATCCACACCGAGCCGACGCGCGAGCTCCGACATGATCCAGATCTCATCGCGCGCTTCACCCGGCGGCTCAACTGCTTTGCGACAGCGCTGCACCCGCCGTTCGCTGTTCGTGACCGTGCCTTCACCCTCGGCCCACGTAGCCGCCGCCGGAAATACGACGTTGGCCAGTTGCGCAGTCTTCGTCAGGAAAATTTCCTGCACCACGAGATGGTCGAGCTGTTCGAGGACATGCGTCACGTGATGCATGTCGGCGTCGGACTGCGCGGGGTTCTCGCCGATCACGTACAGCGCGGTGAGTTCGCGCTTGTCCATCGCGTCGATCATCTCGGTGAGATTCCAGCCGTTCTCCGGAATGATGTCACGCCCCCACGCGCGCTCGAACTTCGTGCGGTGCTCGTCATTCGTGACGTCCTGGAAGCCAGGGAGCTTGTTCGGCAGCGCGCCCATGTCGCCGCCGCCCTGCACGTTGTTCTGGCCGCGCAAAGGATTGCAGCCGCACCCGTATCGGCCGACATGCCCCGTGAGTAGCGCGAGGTTGATCAACGACGTGACGTTATCCACGGCGTTGTGATGTTCGGTAATGCCGAGCGTCCAGCAGATCATCGCCCGATCGGCCTTGGCGTACTGATGCGCCGCGTCGCGAATCACATCGGCGGGAACGCCCGTGATGTGTTCCGCGACATCGAGCGTGTACGGCTCGACCGCGTCCCGATATGCCTCGAAGTTCGACGTGCCGCGCTCGATGAACGTTTTGTCCTCCAAACCGGCAAACAAAATCTCACGCGCCATCGCGTTGGCCAACGCGATGTCGGTCCCGACATTCAGTCCAAGCCATGCGTCGCCCCACGCGGCAGAGCTCGTCCGCCGCGGATCGACGACATACAACCGCGCTCCGTTCTGGATTCCCTTGAGCAGATGGTGAAACCAGATCGGATGTGCCTCACGGGCATTCGATCCCCAGAGGAAGCAGAAATCAACATGTTCCGCTTCCTCATATGAGCTCGTGCTGCCGCCCGCTCCCAAGATTGTCGTCAGACCGACGACGCTAGGAGCGTGTCAGGTCCGGTTGCAGCTATCGACGTTGTTGTTGCCGAATACCGCCCGGGCGAATTTCGACGCCAGAAAGTTGACCTCGTTGGTCGACTTCGAGCAGCTGAAGATTCCGGTCGAACGACGGCCGTTCTCGACCAGCGACTTACGGAATCCCTCGGCCGCGCGATCGAGCGCCTCATCCCAACTTGCGGGACGAAGCACGCCGTTCTCGCGCACCAGCGGCTGCGTCAGGCGGCGATAACCACCCCGGGGTATTGAACGGGACTTCTTCACGTGCATCTCCTTGAGTGCACTACTGTTAACTGGAGATTGGCGCGTGTTCCCGAGGGGGGCAAGTGGGACACGCACCTGAAACCCCCGACCTCAGACCTGCACCCTGCAATGCGGATTCTGTACGTAGGTGGATCCGGCGAAATCAGCTTCGATTGCATCCGAGAGACGATCAGACTCGGGCACGAGGTCACAGTGTTCAACCGTGGCCGGAACAACGCCGGGCTCCCTGACGGTGTCCGTTTCATCGTCGGCGACGTCGAAGATGATGCGGCCTACGCCCAAGCCGTACGACAGAACTTCGACGTGGTCTGCCAGTTCCGGCTGTTCACGCCGGCAGCGATCGCGCGCGACATCGCGCTGTTCACGGGTCACTGCGGCCAGTACGTCTTCATCAGCTCCGCATCGGCCTATAAGAAGCCAGTGCGGAATCTGCCGATCACCGAAGCTACGCCGCTCGACAATCCGCACTGGGCGTACTCGCGCGACAAAGCAGAAATGGAGCGGATGCTGCAGTCGCAGGACCGACTTCCGTACACGATCGTCCGTCCGAGCCACACCTACCGCACGCGCATGCCCACGCCTCTGGGCGGCGAGGTGTCGCGGATGATGCGCGGCAAGCCCGTCATCCTGCACGGCGACGGTGAGTCGCTCTGGACGATCACACACGCCGAGGATTTCGCGCGTCCCTTCGCGCGGTTGCTTGGTAACGCTCACGCGCTCGGCGACGCATTTCACATCACGAACGATCGCAGCTGGTCGTGGAACGAGATCTTTGAGGCGATTGCGTCCGCGCTCGGAGTCGCGAAGCGCACGATCGTGCACGTCGCGAGCGATACGCTCGTCAGGTATCACGCCGAGTGGGAGGGTCCGCTGCTCGGTGACAAGTCGGCGTCGGTGATCTTCGACAACAGCAAGGTCAAGAGCGTCGTCGGAGATTTCGACTGTCCGATCGATCCGTGGGAGGGAATGCGACGCGTGGCGAAGGCGCACCCACCGCAGAGCAGCGCATTCGACCCGGAACTCGACCGTCTCTACGATCGCATCATCGCCGATCAAGAAACGCTCGGTCGTTAGCGTTCGCTAATACTCTCCGCTCCATCGAGTCGGGACGATAGCCACGTCGACGCGAGGCCGACGCTGTCGTCGGTCGTCGTGTGACCGATGTCGAGCTCGTGATACGTCACGTCGACACCCAATCGTGCGAGCTCCTCCCGGGCGGATCGCGCGTATCCAATACCCAAGCGATCGTCGGCCGTGCCATGGAGAATGAGCACGGGACGTCCACGGAGCCGAGCAGGCGAAACGGCATGTGGCAGGACCTCAGGGAGAAGTCTTCCGCTCATGGCGGCCACGCCGGCGATGCGCTCGGGCGCAGTGAGCAGCGCCGCAAGCGACATGATTGCCCCCTGACTAAAGCCCGCGAGGTACACGCGCGCCGGATCGGCGCCGTATGCCTCGACCGCTTTGTCGACGAAGGCAATGAGTTGCTCCCATCCCGCTTCGGCTTCGTCCTGGTCGATCACCGGGCCTTCGGCAGTGAAGCGCGCGTGGAACCAGGCGAACGACGACGGCTTGAGCTGGATTGGTGAACGCGCACTGATCACGAGGAAGCGCCGGTCGAAACGGTCCCAGAGCGCCGACATTGCGAGTTCATTACTTCCGATCCCGTGCAGCAGGAGCAGCAATGGCGGCTTCCCGCGAGCTGGATCGGGCGCCGGCTGCCGAACGAGGTGAACCAATGAGAGTTGTTTCATTGAAGTGGCTCAGCAAACGCGCGTTGCAACGGCGCGGCATCGATGCATAGTGTGGCGTTCGCGCCGCAACGTCGAATCGTGCGCAGTCGGGTATCGGACAGGTTGACCGCGCTCGAGGGCGCAAAATGGGGGTTGGACGATCGAACGGGGCGTTTATCTCCCCAAGATGTAACACGATGTTGCAGTGCACGTAGCTTGCTGATGCAGGTGGCCAGCCGCATCGGTCGTTCCGCCGCCGGAACGCACACGGGATGTCTTGGGCTCGGAATATGTCGCCAGACAGACCGCACGTTGAGCTCCGCAGCGCTTCGCTCGGTTCGACCATGAATACCTCCACTGACAATCAGGTGCGAGTGCATCGCGTGCTGCTTCATCGGCGCGCGTTGGTCGAACGCGTACTCCCATTGGGTGCACCGCCGCTCGGTGAGGGCACCGCCGCCCCACGCGAGACGGCGTCGAGCGCAAGAAACCACGACCCTGTTTCGCTCCTCGACCGCCTGGGGCCTGGGGGACGTTCCTCTGTCCCGGCCGACATGGGTTGCGATGATAGCGATCCATTCGGTGAGCCGCGCCGTCAGCGGCGCGATGTCGAAAGGTCGTCGTGGGTGCGGTACTTGATGAACGTTCACTTGATGTGGGTGGACTAGCCGTCCATCGCGTCATCGAGGGCAGTCGTCAGCACCATGTCACGCCCGCGTACAGTTAGCGACGAACGCATCTTCACGGCGACAGGCCTCGCGATCACGCGAATCGGGCCCACTCGTCTGACGCTCGCCGACGTCGCGAACCAAGTCGGACTCTCCGCCGCGGCGCTCGTTCAGCGTTTTGGATCGAAGAGGCAACTCCTGCTGGCGTTCGTTCGGCAAGGCCCGGGAATGGTGGACGACCGGTTCGTCGCCGCACGTGCATCGCACTCGTCGCCGCTCGCTGCGCTGATCTCGGTGGCGACCGCCGTGGCACAGGGGGTTCGTTCGCCGAATGAGCTGGTGAATCACCTGGCGTTCCTGCAAATCGATCTCAGCGATCCGGACTTTCGACGACCTGCTCTCGCCCAGCTGCAGCGCCTACTCGCGGGCTATGAAGCACTCCTGCGCGATGCAATCGACGCCGGTGAGCTTGCTGAGTGCGACGTCCGACGCGTCGCGTACGCTGTGCAAGCGGTTGCCAGTGGGTCGTTGCTCACGTGGGCGATCAATCGCGACGGACGAGTCATGCCCTTCGTCGGCCGAGATATCGAGACATTGCTAACACCGCTGCGCACGTCACAGCGCCCACGGCGCGCGCGCGGGCTCGGCGGGGGCACGTCGCAGCGCAAAGTAGCTCGACGCAGCCGATAAATAGCTACCGACACACCACGGGCTGGGGTAAATAGAAGGCTGCTTCGCGTCCGGCCAACACTCGGTCGACCGCACGCCGCCGCCCCTTGGTGCTGACATGACGACTGCTACGAAGAGTTCCGCCCCCGAGCTGTTGTATCTGCTGCATGGAGAGCCGGAAGATTTGGCGTTGGCTGCGAGAACATTCCGCGCTGCCGACATTGCCGAAGCCCTGCTCACGCTCACGCCGGACATCGCCGCAAAGATTCTCGGTGCTTTGCCGTTTGATCTCGCCGTTCAGGTGTTCGACGAACCCGAGCTGGCGCATCATCGAGCTGAAATTCTTCGGTTAGTACACGACCCGATGGCGTCGGAGCTCATCGAAGCCATGTCGGCCGACCAGCGCGCCGATCTATTCCGTGAACTGCCTGAGGCCGACCGCCCACGTTTGCTCAAGGCGCTCGACGAAGACACGCGCGCGGCGTTGAAGGATCTGCTCAAATACGCACCGGACTGCGCCGGCGGCATCATGACGACGGAATTCGTCAGCGTTCCCGCCAACTGGACTGTCGAACAGACCCTTCGACACATCAGTGTTGTTGGCCGCGCGAAAGAAACGGTGTACGCGATTTATATCACCGATCCAGACACCGGCGCACTGTTGCATGTGGTATCGCTGCGCGAGCTCATGGTCGCCGACCGGAGCATTCCCGTGGCGCAGGCGAGCGACCGTCGCACGCCACTCACCGTCAAGCCAAAGACCGATCGCGAAGACGTCGCGCGAGTAATCTCGAAGTACAACATCCTCGCGCTGCCTGTTGTCGACGAGAACAAGCGCGTACTCGGCATTGTCACCGTTGACGACGTCATCGACACCCTCGTGCGCGAGGTGACCGAAGACGTCCAGAAATTCGGCGGTATGGAGGCTCTCGACGAGCCATATCCGTCGATTCCGTTTACACGCATGATCAAGAAGCGCGCGGGCTGGCTATGCGCGCTCTTTCTGTCCGAAATGCTCACTGCCACGGCGATGCAGCGCTTCGAGGGCGAGATCTCGAAGGCAGTTGTGCTGGCGATGTTCATTCCGCTCGTCATGAGCTCTGGCGGCAACTCCGGCTCGCAGGCGACGTCGTTGATCATTCGCTCATTGGCGCTCCGCGAGGTTCGCGTTTCCGATTGGTGGCGCATTGCGCTCCGCGAGCTCCCGACCGGCATCACGCTCGGCATGATTCTCGGTATCATCGGGTTCGTACGCATAGAACTGTGGCAAGCACTCGGCCTGTTCGACTACGGTCCGCATCACACGATTTTGGCCGTGACCGTTGGCGTGGCGCTCGTTGGCATCGTTGCTTTTGGATCGTTAGCCGGGTCGATGCTGCCCTTCCTTCTCAAGCGGCTGGGCTTTGACCCGGCGAGCGCCTCAGCGCCATTCGTGGCGACGCTTGTCGACGTGACCGGACTGGTGATCTACTTCAGCGTCGCGCTGATCTTCTTGCGCGGGACGCTACTCAATTGAGGGCGGCGGGCGGCGGCGCGACTGGGAGCGTGAATCGGAAGGTGCTTCCCACACCGATTGCGCTTTCGATCGTGATGTCGCCGCCCATCCCGCGCGCCAAGCCGCGACTGATCGAGAGACCGAGTCCAACGCCGCCATGCGCGCGAGTCAGGCGCGCGTCGACCTGAACGAACGGCTCGAATACGCGCTCGAACTGATTCTCCGCTAGACCGCGGCCGGTGTCGACGATCTCAATCGTCGCAATGTCGTTGGCGGCGCCGTACCGAATGGAAATCGATCCGCCGTCTTCCGTAAACTTCACGGCGTTCGACAGCAGATTGAGCAACACCTGCTCGATGCGGTCGCGATCGCCTTTCACAATCACGCGATCGCTGTTCGGTGCGAACGATACGTGCTGGCCCTTCGACCGCGCCTGCTGTGCGACCAGCGTGACACAACTAGCCAGGACGTCATCGAGCGGAACAGATGTCACATCGTAGTGCACGCCGCCCGCCTCGACTCTCGCGTAGTTCAACATGCCGTTGATCAAGCCGAGCAAGTGTCGCTGGCTGCGCTGTAGACGCTGAACGGCGTCGCGTTGCTCAGCGTTGATCGGTCCGTGCACGCCAATCTCGATCAACTCTGCATAGCCGGCGATGGCATTCAACGGCGTTCGCAGCTCGTGGCTCATCACGGCGAGGAAGTCGCTCCGCGAACGATGCGCGTCTTCTGCCGCCAGGCGCGCCGCGTCGACTTCAGATCGCGCACGACGGACGTAGTCGACGAGAAGCGTGCGCTCGATGGCCACCGCGCACTCGGTCGCCATCGCGACGGCGAGAGCGCGATCATCGGCGTCGAGCGGGCGCAGCTCCAGAGGCGCGACGCGTATCGCGCCCGCGACACGGCGTTCGCCCAAGTCCAACGCAAACTCGTAGTGTTCGGCTGGAAGTTCGCGCGGATCGATGCCCGCGACAACTTCCAGTTCCGTTCCGTTGATCGCGACGCGCGCAACGATGGTGACGTTGGCACCGAACGTGGCGGACATGTCACGCACGACGATCGCGAGGACTTCATCGATGGCCGTGGCCTTGGCCAGCGACATCGTGAGACCTTGCAACTGCGCGACGCGAAGGCGCGCGAGAGCGATCGCAGTGGAGTCGCCGAAATGTGCGCGTTCAAAATCAACAGACCCGTCGAGAGGGTCGCTGATTGATGACCGATCCGCTGTCGGCTTCGACGACGGTGAAGAAACCTGATCCGCGCTCACGGGCTAGAAACTGAGACACCGTGCCCGATGAGGGAAGTGCGAGTATTTAGACAATCTCAGCCGTAACACCCCATCAGCAAGCCCTAACATCACGCCCGCGCTCCGCGAGCGACCACGGCCCTTGCCCGCGCCTGTGCGCATTCCTACGTTCCCCTCTATCACAGAGGGGGACGCTCGAATGTTGGATCGGGACGGTGGTTTGCTCCGGGGCACGCTCGACGTGCTCATCCTCAAGGCGGTCAGTTGGGGGCCACGCCACGGGTACGCCGTGGCCGAGTGGATTCACACCGTCACGGATGGTGAGCTCCTCGTTGAAGAGGGCCCGCTGTACACCGCCCTCCACAGGCTCGAGCGGAACGGATGGCTCGTCGGCGATTGGGGCTACTCGGAGAACAACCGGCGCGCGAAGTACTACCAGTTGAGTCGCACCGGACGCGCCGAACTGCGTACTGAGGTCTCCTCGTGGGAACGCTACGCGCGCGCCGTTGGCAAGGCGCTCGGCGCCGCGTCGCCAAGCCCCGCTTAAGCCAGTGCGACGCGTGTTTCGGCTGCCCTTTGGCGGCAAGCAAATCACTCAGGAAGTCGACGACGAACTGACGTTCCATCTCGAGATGCGAACGCAGCGTCTCATCGCCGCGGGCTGGGACCCAGAGCGAGCGCGACAGGAAGCGCTGCGACAGTTCGGCGATATCGGCGCGGTCCGCGAGGACTGCGTCTCCATGGATGAACAACGAGAGCGAGCGATGCAGAGAGCGAATGTGATCGGCGAGTTGCAACAGGACGTCGTATACGCCGTACGCACGCTGCGACGGAACATCGGATTCACCGCGATCATCGTCGGCGCACTCGCCCTCGGCATCGGAGCGAACACGGCGATCTTCACGCTGATCAATGCCGTCTTGATTCGGCAGCTGCCCGTGAGTCACCCCGAGCAACTGGTGATCATCGGTACTCCGAACCGTGTGAACTCCATGTCCCAGGGTTCTCCGCGCACGGACATGCTGTCGTATCCTCTGTATCGCGATCTTCGCGATCATAATCAGGTATTCAGCGGCCTCGTTGCGACAGGCCGCACCGGGCGACTCGACGTTCGCATCGACGATTCCGGTGCCGGAATCGAACACCCGCGCGGTCGCATGGTGACCGCGAACTATTTCTCCGTACTCGGCATTCGCGCCGCGCGTGGACGCGTCTTCAACGGCACGGAGGACCGCGTCATCGGTGACGCCCCGATGGTCGTGATCAGCGATGGCTACTGGACGCGACGGTTCAAGAATGACGCGAACGTCGTTGGCCGCACCGTCATCATCAACGACCTGAAGATGACGATCATCGGCATCACGCCTCCGTCGTTCACCGGCGAAGTGGTGGGCATGTCGCCCGACATGTGGCTGCCGGTGAGCATGCTGGATGCGCTGCATCCGAATCAGCGCGTGCTCAACGATCGCCAGACGAGCTTTCTGGTTGGACTCGGACGCCTCGTTCCCGGCGCAACGCTCGCGCGAGCGAAGCAGGAGCTCACAGCGACGATGCGGCAATCGATCATCGCGAATACAACGGGCTCGAGTGGACAGGACTTTATCGCGTCGTCGCCAGAATACTACTTCTCTTCAGGCGCCAAAGGTCTCTCGCGCGTGCGCCAGACCTTCCAGGCTCCACTGTTCACGCTCATGATGGGCGTTGGCCTGCTGCTGTGCATCATCTGCGCGAATGTCGCCAACCTGCTGCTCGCACGCTCCATTGCTCGCGGGCGCGAAATGGCGGTCCGCCTCGCACTCGGCGCCAATCGCGCACGACTCGTTCGTCAGCTGCTGACGGAAAGCGTCGTCCTGGCTGGTGTCGGCGCTGCAACGGGAATGATCGTGGCTTGGTGGGGCAGTCGCGGTCTCTTGGTGCTGGCGGGCGGAGGTGGCGCTGCGTCGCTCGACCTCGGCACAGATCTGTGGGTGCTCGGTTTTACGCTCGTGCTTTCGGTGCTCGCGGTGTTGCTCTTCGGACTCGTGCCCGCGTTGCGCGCCTCGCGCGTCGATCTAGCAACGACCATGCGCGCCAACGCGCACTCGGTTACCGGCAGCGCGCTCGGCGCCCGCGGACAACGCGCACCGCTCGGCAAGCTGCTCATCGTGGGACAGGTTGCGCTCTCCGTCGTGCTTCTCGTCGGTGCGGCAATGCTCGTCCGTAGCCTGCGCAATGTTCAGTCGATCGACGTGGGGATGGATCGCGACCACCTGATCATCGCCGACGTCGACATCGGTGCGCGTGGCTATACGCCTGATCGATGGGCGGCACTCGTGCATCAGCTACAGGATCGCCTGACGCAGATTCCCGGCGTCGCGGCGGTGGGCTATTCGGAAAATGGTATTTTCTCAGGGACCGAGTCGGGAATGTCCGTCACGGTACCTGGCTTCATTGCCAAGAGCGTTGGCGACACGTCCATGGCCTACGACCAGGTGAGCCCGGGTTACGTGAATGCCATTGGTGGCCACCTGCTCGCGGGACGCGACCTCCGCCCCGCAGATGAAGGTCATCTCGCCCGCGTCGCCGTGGTGAATCAATCACTGGCGAAGTTCTACTTTCCTAATGAGAGCGCGATCGGAAAGTACCTTCACACCCAGGACTCGATCACGATCCAGATCGTCGGTGTCCTCGCGGACACTCGCGATCACGAGCTCGACGCCACGCCGTCCCGGCGCGCGTACTTCCCGTACGTGCACCACGACTCGGCGATCGGTCCGCCAGGCTCGCTCCGGTTCGAGGTCCGTACGAAGCAGGACCCGTCGGCCCTCGTACAGGATGTTCGCCGAGCAATCGTGGCTGTCGATCCGTCGCTGGCTATCGACGGAATCGATCCGCTTCCGAGGCTGATGAAGCAGTCAATCGCGCAGGAGCGCCTTGTCGCGCAACTCGCGACAGCATTCGGAACACTCGCGCTATTGCTCGCTGGAATCGGCCTGTATGGTGTGATGACCTACGCGATCACGCGTCGCACCGGCGAGATCGGACTACGCGTGGCATTGGGTGCGCAGCGTGCCGATGTGCTCCGAATGGTGCTCGTCGACGCCCTCCGCGTCGTCGGGATCGGTTTGGCGCTCGGACTGCCGTTCGCGTTGGCGTCGACGCGGTTGCTGCGAACGCAGTTGCACGGCGTCGACGCGCTCGATCCGCTGTCGATCATCGCGGCGGTGAGCGTGCTCGCCATCAGCGCCGTGATTGCCGTGCTCGTTCCAGCGCTACGCGCGTCGCGCGTTTCACCGATCGTCGCCCTGCGCGCCGATTAGCGCGAGTACCCCGCGGGCCCCAGCCGCCACACCGCCGGATCGTTCAGATATCGCGACAGCAAATCGTCGAGAACGACGCGGTGTGGCTCGGTGCGAATTGGCACGAGTAGCTCGACTCGGCGACGCAGATTTCTTGGCCGCAAGTCGGCCGACCCGATGAAGTATTTCGCGTCGCCGCCGTTGGCGAAGCGATAGACGCGTGAGTGTTCGAGAAACCGGCCCACCGCCGAGACAACGCGGATGCGATCGGAGCGTCCGGCGACGCCCGGCACCAGCGTGCAGATTCCGCGCACGATGAGATCGACCTGTACGCCGTCGCGTGACGCACCGTAGAGTGCACGAACCACGTCTGGATCAGACAGTCCGTTGAACTTGGCCGTGATATGTGCCGGGCGTCCCGCGCGCGCGTGGGCCGCCTCGCGATCGATCTGCTCGAGAATGCCTGGCAGCAGATGGTGCGGCGCCACCAGGAGTGCACGCGACGCTCGTTGCGGCGGCTCGGACGACCCAGTGAGATCGTTGAACAGATCCGCCACATCGGACGTGATGTCGTCGGCCGTCGTGAACAGACTCAGGTCCGTGTACTGCTCGCCCGATCGCGCATTGTAATTACCGGTGCCGATGTGCGCATACCGACGCAGCGTCGAACCGTTCTCCTCTCGACGCACGACGAGCGCCACCTTCGCGTGATTCTTGAAGCCAACCAGTCCGCGAACGACGTGGCCACCGGCGGCTTCGAGCGACCGTGCCCAGGCCACGTTCACACTTTCATCAAAGCGCGCCTTCAGCTCGACGAAGACGGTCACTGCCTTGCCGCGCCGAGCGGCGTTGAGTAGGGCGTCGGCGATGGGCGACGGATTGCCGACGCGATATAGCGTCATCTTGATCGCCATCACGTCATCGTCGTCCGCTGCGTCGCGCACGAAGCGCGTCACCGATGCCGCGAACGATTCATACGGATGATGCACGAGAATGTCGCCGCGCCGAACCGCGGCGAACACGGACGGTGCATCGGCGAACGGATCCGTCGCCGCAAACGGCGCGAACCGTAGCGCCGGATCCGCAGGCACCGGCAGCCGCGCCAGTGCTGAGAGATCGAGCAGGCCGTCGACCTCCTCGACATCGGACACGAGCGGTACCGCGTCTGGCGGAAGTTCGCGTCGAAGATTCTCCAACAGCAGCGCGCGAAGTATTCCTGGCATACTGCGCTCGACTTCGAGACGCACGGCGATTCCCTGCCCTCGCTGTGCGGCGGCGCGGGCAACTTCGTCGAGCAGGTCATCCGCGTGCGCTTCGTCGAGATCGAGTTCCGCGCTGCGCGTCACGCGAAAGACGAACGCCTGTTCGAGGCGCGACTCAGGATAGAGCGACGCCAGATTCCATCGCACGACCTCCTCGAGTGCGATTACCGCACCGGGATCATCGTCGACTTCGAGGAAACGCGGAACGCTCGACGGCAGTTCCAACTCGGCGAAGCGAGGCGGTCCGCCGGCACGATTGCGAACGATCGTCGCAATCGCCAACGACAGATGCGCGAGCCGCGGAAGAGGATGGCCGGGACTCAGCGTCATCGCGAACGGCGTAAGCAGCGGCTGAATCACGTCGCGAAAGCGCGCTGTCAGCGACTCCTGCTGCGGCTCCGTGAGATCGGCCCAGTTCCTGAATCGCAATCCACGCTGGGCCAACAACCCGATACACTGGGCGAGACATGCGGCTTGCCGCGTGGAGATATCGTGAACAGCGGCGTGGATCGCGGCGAGTTGGTCACCGGGTGTCAGTCCGTCACCGCTCTGCTCTTCGTTTGCTTCGCTCGCCGCCGCCGAGAGTCCGGCCATTCGAACCATGAAGAACTCGTCGACGTTCGCACCAACGATGGCCACGAACCGCAACCGCTCGGCGAGCGGCGTTGCCGGATCTTCGGCGAGCGAGAGCACGCGGTCCTGAAAGGACAGCAGGCTAAGCTCGGAGTTGAAGAATTGCGGCGATGCGTCGAGCGACCGCATTCCTGTCGTGCGATAGAGTCGGTCTGAACGCGGACTTCGCTGTACGCCGTTGTCGAGTCGCGCCCATTTCAGCGCCAACTCCGCGCGTTCGCGCGCGCCCATGGCCGACGACCGAACGCCGTGGCCCTCCTCGAGCGCACGAACGAACTCGCGCAGTTCGTCGCCGTCGCCACGACGTTGGTGCGCGCACATCTGGAAATAGCTGGACGACGGCCCGTTCGCGCCTCGACGAACGGTTATCCGGTCGAGATGCAGATCGAGTCGTGGCCGGCCGAGCCAGTCGCGCGCTGCTGAACGGGAGAGACGATCGACCTCGAGATCCACACGCACCTCGAGGGAAGCGGGATCGATCACACCGCGCAAGCGACGGACGACCGCGCTGTCGCCGCCAAGAACCTCGCGGACGTCGCCGCCGTTAGTCGCCGCTTCGATGCGGCCATGCCCGTTCGATCCGCCCAGGTCTAGCAGAAACGCACCGCGACCGTCAGCGGTGGTTCGCAGACGGCACACGATGCCCCGTCGCCTCAACGAGTCATCGGACGTGTCGAGATACAGATCGCGGTGATGCTCGCGTCGCGCCTCGCTCGCCGCGAGGCCGTTTGGCAACGGCCCAGACGCCAGCGCCGCGAGTTGGTCCGCCGACAACAGTTCGCAGCGAAAACCGGTCATGTCACGCGCGGGAACTGCTCACGTCGGCTTCATGCACTGGTCGATGATCTCTCGCTTCAACGCCTTTGGATCGTTGATCACTCTGTAGAATTCATCGAAGTACTTGAGCGTTTCAAAAGAGGCGTCGGCCGGCAAGAGCTTGCCGATCGGATCACGGTAGAGCGCGTAGATCGAATCCTTCTTCGCGTTGAAGAGGGCGACGATCTTGGCATACGTGGCAGGCGGCACGCAGTAACCGCGATACAAACGATCGCGCACGTTGTGCACCGAGAGTTTGGGATCGACCGTCGCGTATCGCGCGTTGACTGCACCAGAAAAATCGAAATCGTGGGCGATCGGGATGTAGCCGCCCGACCGCAGGCCAACGAGCTCCACGTTGTGCAGCGCGCTGATTCCGAAATCGGTGTTGCCGATCATGTACTGGAACAGCCCGAAAATGAGATCGTCGTCGGCCTCGAGGTCGTCGGGCATCGCACCCGCGAGCTTGAGCGCACGGCCGCCTATTCGGCGCGCGACGGCTTCCGGCTCTTCTTGAATGAACGCATATCGAGTCGCCTCGGTCTTACCGCTCGCGCTGTCGGCGTACGTCAACTTGAGCAGCCGGACGAGATGGCCCACCGGCGTCAACGTGTGATAGACGCGATAGAGCTGCATCTCTTGCAAGACGTACCGCTCGTATTCGTCGTTGTTGCGGCAATAGTTCACGAGCTTCGGCTTATCGAGGCCTTTGAAGGGCGTCTTCTTGACCTCTTCGCTCGTGAAGTTCAGGCGTGTCGGCGGGAACTCGCAGGTTTTGAGACGCCAGATTCCACGCGTCTTGATGCGCACCGGCAGCACAACCGGCGCGCCGTCGGTACCCGCGAACGTCCACGTTGCTGCGCGCCAAGGTGCGTCTTCGCCCTTGTCGCCGCGAAAGCGTTTGATGTTCGTCGTGAGCGTGACGGAGATCGGCGCCTCGCTGCGAAAGAAGGCCAGGACCACACCGCTGTCCTTGATCGCGCGCGTGCTGTCCTTCACCACCTTGGCTCGTGCGGCCGCGCTGTCTTTTGCCGGCTTGCCCTTTGCCGGCGGCTTGGCCTGCGCGTTCGCGAGATGCGACGCGCCGAGGCACGCCGTCACGAGAACAAACCTCGATAGCCCGAACCACCGCTGAATGCGCATAGCCGCTCGCCAGGTTGGAGTTCGCTACTGCAGCTCGGCGTCGACCGGATCGGCGCCACCAGCGGCCCGCAACATCGACAGCAACTCGTCCGGGCCTTTGCTCTTCTTCGCGACGAAGGTGTAGTGGATGGCGGTCATACCATCCTCGCTCTTCACGACGGTATCGACGCTCCAGCGTTTCGTCGCCTCTTCCAACTGCGATTCGACGATGGGCCGAATGCGCGTCACGTCGCGCATACGCACGATCACACGCCCTTCGGGCTTGACCTTCCCGACCGTGCCATCCGGATCGTGCTCGCGGGCGCGCGACCAAGCGCGTCGCGCCACGCCGTCGAGTTGCTCGCTCGTCATGTTCTTGAGCACTTCATCATCGATGCGCGCTACGAACGTGCCGGTGCGCGCCAACTGGCGCGCGCGCGCCAAGCGACGTTCTGCATGCGCGCCCTCGAGTGCAACGGGCGTCCGGCCAAAGTCCGTGAGCCAGAGCGCCGTGATCACGACGTTGAACAGCACCGAGATCACGAGCGCTACCGGGAGGTCGACTGCCGCGGCGATGCCGAGTCCCGTCACGAGAAAGACGTAGACGGCGTCCTTGCTGTCGTCGAGCGTGTTGCGAAAGCGCACCGCTGCGGCAATGCCGCCGAGACTGAACGCCAGCGCGAGGCTGTACTTCACCATGACGACGATTCCTGCCACCACCACGGGCAGGATGATCAGCAGCTGAACGACAGACTGTTGGTAGCCGCGCCGCGCTCGCGTGAGCGTGTAGATCCAAGCAATCGGAATCGCCAGTAGCGCGGCGGCGACCATCGCCATGGTGACGGTGGCCGCGAGACTTCCTTGATCGACCGGCTGGACGACGAGGTTCTTCCCCTGTCGCACGACGTCGCTGTTCGAGCCAAAAAGCGCGTCGAGCGAATTGTCAGCGAAGAGGTGCGTTCGAGGGAGATAGTGCCAGACAGCCGCGCCGACCGCGATGAGAACGATGTAATACGCGACGACACGAATTATGACGCTACGAGCGGACGCGGCGGTTGCGCCGGTGTTGCCGTTCGCCATGCGTGGAAGTTCCGGTAGGGAGATCCGCTAAGATCGCCCTCGGGCCGGCGGTTCGCTAGCCTTGCGCGCCTTCTCCTCGATCTGTCCCGCAGTAACAAGTTGTGACGCCGAAAGTAACGCGTACGCCTTATCGCGCGCCGCGGCGATGTTCTGCTCAATATCGACCGTCATTTCACGCACCAGCGAGCGCGCATCGGCGAGCGAATCGCGACGCTGCACACTCGGCTCGCTGAACAACGGCGCCTTCTTGAACAGGCGCTGCACCGAATCGAGTTTGCGCGCCAGCGGTGCATTAGTCGAATCGAGCACTCGCTTCATGGCGATGACCTTCTTGAATTGCGTGTCGCTGAGCGTCAGCTCCTGCCGGTGTTCGATCAGTAGGTTGATCGCGTTCACCGGTTTTGGAATGTCGATGCCGGGTTCGCGAGCGATCGTTCCGATCTTTCCGCGGCCGAGCCCCCCGATACCAGGAAGCTGCGCCATCGCCAGCGCCGGAAGCAGCGAAGCTAGACACGCCAATCGTAGTGCACGTCCCATCCTTCACCCCACAGGTGCGTCTACCTGCTCGTGATCAGAATGGCGCCGGCGCTGTGGTTGGCCCCAAAGCGAATGACGGCGTCCGGTCCGGGCAAATAGCGAATTTCGCGAACGGTTGACGGCTGAATCTGACGAAGATCGTCGACTCCGCCGAGGCGGACGTTGTCCTTATACACCATAACCGCCGCTCCGCTCGTAAGAATCGCGGTTCCCGCCGACGATGAACTGGCGGGCGCGGCACCCGGGTCCTTCGAGCCACTGCTGGTCGCCTGTTGGACGAAGCTCGTATTCTCGTTGCGCCCGCGAATGAATTCCGGGCGAAGCTTGGAGATCAGATCGTACACGTTGTCGCCCTTTGCCCGCTCGATGTCGGACTGAACCAGCAAATACCGCGATGACTGTTGCGTCGCCGTTTTTTCGGACGCGGAGCTGGCGCAGGCGGTGCCCGATACACTGACAACGGCTGCGACGACAATTCGACGGAGGGTGAGGTAGTTAGAGAAAGTGTGAATCATGCTGCGCTCCTTCGGGAATGAATCATCGCGATCAAACTGACCGGCGGATCACGGCGACGCCAGGTGAAACTCGAACCGCTGCTGCATGCTCACGCGGACACGTTGACCAGAGTATCTCCCCGGGAGAAACCGAATGCGCTCGAGCGACTCGCGAACGGCATCGAGAAAGAGCGGATGCGACGCATTCACGACTTTCAGCGATGGCGTCTCGACGACGCCGAGCGTGTCGATGACGAATCGCACGACGACGACGCCGTCGGGCCGGTCAGCGCGCAGGGGTTCCGGATACGACGGGCCCATCTGCCCTGGCAGGATGTACGGCGGCTCGTCCGCCGCGCTCCCGTCTATCGGTTCGTTCGACCGAACCGTTGGCTCGAGGAGCGAGGCACCAACGCCCGACGCGAGGCCACCGGCAATCCCACGTGCCGAGAAATCTTCTGGGGCGATCGCGGGCTGACTCACGTCGACGTTCGGCAGCGCAACAGCCGCTTCCAACGGCGCAATGAGCACCTGGAAGCCGCGCGCCGGAAGTTGCACGACAGCAGCCTCCCGAGCGCGGACCTGCGCCGCGGTGGGGGGTGCGAACCTCGACAGGTCGACCACGGCCACCTGCTCGTCGGCTCTCGCGACAGATGCGCGCGGATGCAGCGTGGCGGCGACCGAGAGCGCGATCAGTGCCGCGTGTGTTCCGACGCTGGCAATGAACGGCCGGGCCCCGCGGCTGGGCCGCGGGGCCGACTCCATCAACTGGCTACCTATGTGCTGCGAAGGCATGGTGTCTCGAACCCAAGATAGGCGCAGACACAGCTCGGCGTCAGCCAGACGCTACCGCTCTAGCGACCTCGCGAGCCCTTGCCGCGATGGCGTGGGACACGACCGGTCACCCGGGCCACGTCCTCGCGATTCTCGGCGATGCGCTCGCCGATCTCGACCGCCGGCCGTGCAGCGTTGATGCCCGTGTCCTCCACTGCGCCTCCGAGGCGCACGTCGTCGCGCACGATATCGACGCCGCTGGGGTCTTCGAGAACTTCTTCGACGTCAACCTGTCGGACGCGGAACCGCCCGTCGATGTCGCGTCCATTGTGAGTTTTGCGATGATCGCTCATCTCTGTTGCCTCCTGTTGAATGGCAGAGAAGGCAAAGCCTAGGCCGACAAGAAATTGCGTCGAGAAACGAGGCCTCAGAGGCTGGATGGGCGCAGGTTTTGGTGGCGAACTGAGCTTCCTCGTCCGAGTCAGGTCAATCGCAGAACGAGGTTCACCGCTTCCGACTGCCGTTCCCATTTCCCCTGCTCGGCGTCGAGGGCGCGACGTCCGGCAGCGGTCAGGGCGTAGTATCGCGCACGGCGATTGTGCTCGGTGACCTTCCATGTCGACGACACGAGGCCTTGTCGCTCCAGGCGATAGAGCGCCGGGTACAGCGAGCCCTGATTGAGCTGGAACACGCCGCGCGAGCCTTGCTCGAGGCGCTCGGTGATTCCCCAACCGTGCATCGCGCCCAGTTGAAGCATCTTGAGGACGAGCATATCGAGCGTACCCTGCAGCAAATCGTCGCGTGCGGCCGGCGGCATCGAGCCCTCTTTAGGCAGTCGAAAGGAGAGGCTTCAACATCGCCGCACCGCGCGACGGGTTCAAGGGAAACGGGACGGACCGGCCGCGTCGAGACGATCAGCGCGGCGGAACGCGCCACTCCATCCGGCTGAAGGTGTCGTCGCGCGCGTAGAACGTCGTGTCGGCGAGATGGAGGTCGCCTGCGTTCAAGCGCAGTCCAATCGGACGATCGATGGCGACGCCACAAACGACGAATCGCCCATCGGGATCGACTTTGGCGGTCTGCTGAGCGACCGTCACCGCAACCGGGCCGCCCCCCGATGAGACATTCTCAAAGTCCGCCTGCCACCGCGCCAACACCTCAACGCCACTCGGCAACTCACTACCGACCAGCGAAACGCGGCCCACGATCGCCGTCGTATTCTTCCCTCTTCGAGCCCCCTTGCACAGATCGGCGAGGAGGTCGGTGAGCGGCGGCACCTTGAGTTGAACGTCGACGACGCGATCGCGCGGGACTTCGACGACCTGCGTCACTCGACGCGCCGGCACGTGCGCGACCAGCATCGTGTCCGCCGCGGTGATGGTATAGCGACCCGGGATCATGCGCCTGATCGAAAACACACCGTCGGCTACAGTGACGACGGTGTCCGGACTGCCATCGATCGAGACGACGGCGTTTGCGACGCCGGTTTTCGCCGCAGTCTGCACGACGCGTCCGTCGATTCCCGTCGCGGGCGCGCGCCAACTCGTGCCATCTGGCCAGTCGGCAACGAGCACTTGTCCGCCGGTCTCGTCGATCTGCACGGCCCGGACGTCCGTGCGATCCTCACGACGACGAGGCGAGAAAGCCGGAGGATTGCCAGCCGACCGCAGCGTTCGAAACAGCTCCAGGTTCACGAGGCGCAACGTCCATCGCTCCACGAACGAAACGCCATTCGCTACCGTAGCAAACTCGAGGTGGCCCCCAGCGTGGAGATCCATCGCCGGACGCTCGAGCGCCGTGTATAGAAAATCGAGAGATCGCAGAGCCGGCGTTGCACGATCGAGCCACAGGATTCCGGCAACATCGACGAGCGAATCGCGCGCGGATGCGGGAGCGGGTTTGAACGCGACCCCAATCTGCCCGGGATGCGCCGCATCGTCGGGCGCGAGGCGAAAGCAATGCGTCGACGCGAACGACTCGTCGAGCAGCACGTCGGCATCCGGGGCAAAAAACGTTCGCCCATCCGCGCCCTCGGTCATGTACCCCGTTCGCGCAAACTCCGCGGCCGACGCTGACGCGACGAATGGTCTCGTCGTCGTACCGGTCGCGACGTGCGTTTGCACGTGGAGAATCAGATCGTTGGTCGGCGCGAACTGGCGCTTGAACGTCATCGACGTCGCTTGCGCTCGGTTCGACTCGCGCGCCACAACGGTAGCGAGGAGTCCAGCGCGCGCCTGTTCCCATACTTGAAACGCCGGCCCGCGATCGTCGGACCCCGGACACAATTCGCGTCCCGACACTCGCATGGCTAGCAGCGTGGTTGGCAATCTGGCCATCGAGATCGGAATCGGCTGGCCAAAGGGGGGCGTCAGCGATACCTCGCGCGGCTGAAATCCGATGCGAATTACACGCAGGCGCATTGCACGGGGAGCCGCGAGCGTAAAGCGGCCGGCGCCATCGGAAATCGTGCGAGCCGCCGTCGCTCCCGACGAGTCGATGACCGACACCACGGCGCCGGACACGGACACACCGGCAGCGCTGTCGCTCACGACACCGCGCAGTTGCTGCGCGTGCATCGGAAGTGCGAAGGCAAAACAAATGGCTACGGCGAACCCAACAATGGTTACCGCCCGTCTCATCGAACCGATGCTCCGACGCTAGAGAGTCGAGAGCATGTTACGCCCCG
Source organism: Leucogemmata humicola (assembly GCF_055379415.1). Taxonomy (NCBI): domain Bacteria; kingdom Pseudomonadati; phylum Gemmatimonadota; class Gemmatimonadia; order Gemmatimonadales; family Gemmatimonadaceae; genus Leucogemmata; species Leucogemmata humicola. Next base: position 1,707,930 of record NZ_AP040875.1, on the reverse strand, counting down.
CCATTTCGCTCCGCGATGCACGCGACATTACGATTTGATGATTCCGCGCGGGTGGCGTGGCAGCGCGCGCCGGCTTACCGCTGGTATCCCATGTTCTATCCCTAACCCAGGCCCCTTCCCGGCTGCGCGCGCGTTCAACAGTATTTACGCCGAGTCAACAACCGCCTCCGGGAGGCCTCATGCGCGCTCTACGCGTTGCCGGTGTCACGCTGTCCTTTGCGAGCATCGCGCTCGCGCCAATCACCGCGCAGCAACGCCCGCAGAATCGCATTGCGCTGGAGCAGTATCTCGATTGGGAAGAAGTCTCTAATCCACAGCTGTCGCCTGACGGCACTCAGATCCTGTTCGGCCGCCGATGGGTCGACAAGATGAACGACCGCTGGGAATCGTCCATCTGGTTGATGAACGCAGACGGCACGCATCAACGCGCGTTGGTGCAAGGATCCGACGTGCAGTGGTCGCCCGACGGCAAGCGCGTCGCGTACATCGCGAAGGGTGAGCCGAGCGGCTCACAGATTTTCGTGCGGTACATGGACGCCGAGGGATCAGTTACACAGATCTCTCATCTCACCGAATCGCCATCGGCGCTCGAGTGGTCGCCCGACGGCAAGACGCTCGCGTTCAACATGAACGTTGCGGTGCGCGACAACTGGCGTATTCCAATGCCCACGCCTCCCAAAGGCGCGAAGTGGACGGAGCCGCCGAAGGTCATCACGCGACTCAACTTCCGCTCGGATCGCGTTGGCTACACCGACGACTACTATCGTCACGTGTTCGTCATCCCGGCCGACGGCGGCACGGCGCGCCAGGTCACCACGGGCGACTGGAACTACTCGGCACCAACGTTCTCCGCGGACGGCAAGTGGATCGCCTACTCATCGCTGCGTGAACCGGGCGCCGAGAACGCATTCCGTAAATCGCAGATCTATGCTCAGAACGTTGCGACCGGCGAAGTGAAGCAGCTCACCCACCGCAACGGCACGAGCAGCGGCCCGTCGTATTCACCCGATGGCCGGTTGATCGCCTTCATGTCGGCCGACTCCACCGATCACTCGGCATGGGCCGAGACGAAGCTGTGGATGATGAACGCCGACGGCACGAACCCGCACATCGTGTCGGGCAACCTCGATCGTCCGATCTCGGGCGTGACCTGGGCCGACGACAATAGCGGCGTGTACTTCAGCGCCGAGAGTGAAGGTTCAAAGAATCTGTATTTCGCGTCGACCGCTGGTCAGTTCCGCCCAGTGACGAGCGGCAAGCACATGCTCACGGTCAGCAGCTTCACTAAGACTGGCGTGGCCGTTGGTGTTCGCTCGACGCCCACAAAGTCGAACGACGTCGTGACGTTCACGGTTCCGAAGACCGGCACCGCGTCGACGTTCACGCAGCTCACCGCTGTCAACGACGACGTGCTCGCGGGCAAAGAGCTCGCGCAGACTGAAGAAGTCTGGTACACGTCGAAGGACGGTCTGAAGATTCAAGGTTGGATCGTGAAGCCCCCGGGCTTCGACCCGTCGAAAAAGTATCCTCTCATTCTCGACATTCACGGCGGCCCGCAGGCGATGTACAACGTGGGCTTCAGCTTCTCGCGTCAGGATCACGCGGCGAGCAACTACGTCATTCTCTACACGAACCCGCGCGGCAGCACCGGCTATGGTGAGAAGTTCACCAATGCGATCAAGAACGCCTATCCGGACAAGGATTTCGATGACCTGATGGTGGGCGTCGACACCGTGATCGGTCGCGGGTACATCGACCCGAAGAATCTCTTCGTGACCGGTTGCTCTGGCGGCGGCGTGCTGACGGCGTGGACGGTCGGCCACACCGATCGTTTCGCGGCGGCCGCGTCGCTCTGCCCAGTGATCAACTGGCTCAGCTTTGTTGGCGAGACGGACGGCGCGAGCTGGTACATGAACTTCGAGAAGCCGTTCTGGGAGGATCCGAGCGAGCACCTCAAGCGCTCGCCGATCATGTACGTCGGCCACGTGAAGACGCCGACTCTGCTCATGACGGGCGTTCTCGATCTTCGTACGCCGATGCCCCAGAGCGAGGAGTTCTATCGCGCACTCCGGCTGCGGAACGTGCCCACGGCGCTCATTCGCGTAAACAACGAGTATCACGGAACGTCGAGCACACCGTCGAACTTCCTGCGCACGCAGCTGTACCTGCGCAGCTGGTTCGAAAAGTATGGCAGCAAGCCAAGCGGTGCGATCACAACGACGCAGGAACGCTAGGCGGCAAAGCAGCTCACTGAGACAACAGAACAGCAAACGAATTGAGCGGATGACACGTCGTCATCCGCTCAATTCGTTTTCAGTGTGCCGACGACTCGATCTTTCGTGCAATCCGCGCAATTTCCGCGTCGAGCTGCTCGAGCCGTTGTGTCTTCCATTCGCGCATGAAGCGCAAGAACTCGTTCTCCGCGCGGTGCTGCGCGCGCGCCGCGATCGCGGTGAGTCCGGCAATCGCCCGACGCGGCGGCGCCAAGCCGCTGTCGTCCGGCTCGACGCCTAGCTTGAGCTGAGCGCGCCGCCGCGCGTCGATCGCACCCGCCATTTCGATTTCGTCGACGAGACGCACCACCAGCAACTGCATGTCGTGTACGACACCGAGCAGGTCCTGCAGCTCGGACAGTGAACGTGCGACATCCGCGGCCTCAGTCGACTCGAGTGTCTCGGCGAGATAGCGAAGCTTCTTGGCCGCAATTCGCGCTGCATGAATCGCGTCGACGTCGGCGAGCGACTCCACTCGCTCCACCCTGCGAGCCAGACGGCGACTTCCGCTTCGGAGTGCGTCCGCCACGGCGGAAGACATGCGGTGGTCGACCGAACCGCCGCCGTTGACGTGAAGTGAGTATGTGGCAAGATCGCGGCGAAGCGCCTCGACGACCTTTGGTAGGCGTCGCTGCACACTCTCGAGTGCCTTTGCATGTGCAGCACTCCCTTCGCGCTCGAGCGACGCCGCGAGGTATTTCGCACCGGTGCGCTCGCGGACACTCAGATCTGCCTGTTCGGCGAACCACTCGCGCCATACCTCGATATCGCGCGCTCCATTCGTGGCGCGAACGAGTCGCTTGAGACGACGATACGTTCGCCCACGCATGCTGTCGTCGAGGTACGGGCGAAAGGTCCGAAGCCAACTGCGCAGCCGGCGCAGCGAGACGCGGAGATCGTGCAGCGCCTCGGGCGCTGCGGTATCCAGCGTGTCGAGCGCAGCGACGCAGGCGTCGAGCCGCACGTTCGCGACGACGCGCGCGGCCAACGCGGCCGGCCGGTTCAACAGCGCGGGTGTCACGCTGGCGTTCATTTGACTTCGATCGCTCGCACGGCGGGATCAGCCGGAGGAAAGCGGAGATCGAGATCGTCGAGCGCATCCGCGATCGTGCGCGCGATCAACCAATTGCGAAGTTCCTTGTCGTCGGCCGGAACGAGGTACCAGGGCGCGTGGTCCTTGCTGCAATTCGAAAGAATGCCCTTGTACGCTTTGGTGTACGCGTCCCATCGCTGACGATCATCGAGGTCGCCGACGCGAAACTTCCAGTTCTTCGTCTCGTCGGTGAGGCGTTCCTGGAGACGGCGCCGCTGTTCATCGCGCGACACGTGCAGAAAGAACTTGAGAATGACCACGCCATTCTCACTCAACATCCGCTCGAAGTCGTTGATCTGATCGTACCGCGCCGACCAAACGCGCTTCGGCATATCGTGGTGCACGCGCTCGACCAGCACGTCTTCGTAGTGAGACCGATTGAAGATGCCAATCATGCTGCGCGGAGGGATACGCTCGTGCACGCGCCACAGATAGTCATGCAACCGCTCGGCCTCGGTGGGCGCCTTGAAGCTGGTGACTTCGCAGCCCTGCGGATTCACCTCGTGAAACACGTGCCGAATTGTGCCGTCCTTCCCCGACGCATCACGGCCTTGGAGTACGATCAATAGGGCGTGCCGTGCATCGGCGTAGAACACACGCTGTAGCTTTGCGATTCGATCCGTCTCGTGCGCGACCAACTCTTCGAGCTCGTCGCCCGATGGTGCGTTCTTCGGGCGATGCGCATCGCTGTCGCGGAGGCGGATCTTGGTTTTCGCGTCGATCGGTTTGAGTTTGAGCGACATAGCGTCCTAGTAGCGAAGTTCCGCGCCGTTCACCACGCGCCAGGTATCGCGGGCGATCAGAAGTTCCTCATCGGTCGGAATCACCCACAGCTCGACTCGCGAGCCGTCGGCATCGACGCGCCCCTCCGTGCCGTGCGCCGCCTGATTCTTGGCATCGTCGAGACGAAGACCAAGCCAGTCGAGGCTGGAACAGATTCGCGATCGAATCTCCGGTGAATTTTCACCGATGCCGCCCGCAAAAATGATGGCGTCGGCACCATTCATCGCCGCGAGGTACTCACCGATGTACTTCTTGGCGCGATAGCAAAAGACGTCGACCGCCAGCCGTGCGCGACGATCACCATGCTCCGACTCCTCGGCAAGCAGCTCGCGCATGTCGGCCGTGAGGCCAGACACGCCGAGCAACCCCGACTGCTTGTTCAGCATCGCATCGACGTCGCGGAGCGTCATCCCTTCCTTCACCGCGATGTACTCGAGAATCGCCGGATCGAGATCGCCCGAACGCGTTCCCATCACCAGACCTTCGAGCGGCGTGAATCCCATCGACGTGTCGACCGACGAGCCGCCGACGATCGCACAGGCAGAGGCGCCATTGCCGAGGTGCAGCGTGATGATCTTCGTGTCCTCGCGCGATCGGCCCGTGAGTTGGCGATAGCGATAGGCGATGTACCGATGCGACGTCCCGTGAAAACCGTACCGTCGCACACCGTAGCGACGATAGAACTGATACGGAATTGCGTAGAGATACGCCGTGTCCGGTAGGCTGTGATGAAAGGCCGTGTCGAACACCGCAACCTGCGGTACTCCGGCACCGAGTACGGCGCGCGCCGCCGCAATGCCGCGCAGGTTGTGCGGATTGTGGAGCGGTGCGAGCTCGATGAGATCCTCGACGCCGCGCCAGACTTCATCCGTGACGAGGGTTGAATGCGTGAAGCGTTCACCGCCGTGCACCACGCGATGTCCAACGGCCTCGATCTCGGCAACACGTGAAACCGGAACCTTGGACTCAGGGCTCGTCAGCCATCCGATGATGTACTCGACCGCGGCCGCGTGATCGCGAATCTGGGCACTCGTCTTCGTCGAATGACCGTCGGCGTCACTGAGACTGATCACGGCTTCGCCACCGATGCGCTCCACCTGGCCACGCGCGAGACGGCGATCGCTCGACTCGGCAATCGACGCTTCATCGGTGTCGATCAATTGGAATTTGAGCGACGACGAGCCGACGTTGAGCACGAGAATGTTCACGCCGATCGCTCCTCGAGACGCACGACGTGTGGCGTGTGCCCCGTGTGCGCGAGAAACTTTTCGATATTCGCGCGCGACAGCACGAGCGTCGACGTGTTGATCAGTGGATGGCAGTTCCAGTTGTCGCGTTGCCAGACGTCGGCGTCGACATACAGTTCCACAGCGTGCATTGGATCGTTGGCCAAGCCAAGCACGGTCACCGAACCGGGCGTGAGTCCGAGGTGTTTGTCCAGTCGCTCAGCGGATCCGAAGCTCAGGTGCCCGGCGTTGATGGCGTCAGCGAATTTCTTGATGTCGACGGCCTTCTCGCACGTGGTAACGACGAGGAAATGTCGCCTGCCCGGTTTGTCGCGCAGAAAGAGATTCTTCGTCTGCACCGACGACGGATCGGGAACGGCGGCCAAGGCCGCTTCGCAGGTGAAGACGGCTTCGTGGTCGTAGCGCGTGTAGTCGACGCCCAACTCGGCGAGCACCGCGTAGATGTCAGTCACGTCGTTCCGGTTGACGATCGAGTCGATGCGAACATTCCAATGATACTCAGGTCGCGGCGGTGACTGCCGGATGCGGATCACGCGTGCCGAAGATCGCGATTCCGAGCGCCAACGCCAGCATCGCCGCCACGAACCCGACAACGCCTGGCCATCGTGCGATTCCCCAGAAAACGCCGCCGGCGGAGCCCGCGACGCTCGAGCCGAGGTAGTAGAAGAAGAGATAGAGCGCCGCAGCCTGCGCCTTCGCGTGCTTTGCTTGAAGCCCTACCCAACTGCTGGCGACGGAGTGCGCGCCGAAGAAACCAAAGGTGACCGTTGCAATGCCGACAATGACGAGCCCGATAGGACGCGCGGCAGTGAGCACGATGCCCACGAGCATCACAACGATCATCGCAACGAGCATTCGCCGGCGACCGGTGCGATCGGCGCGTGCCCCGATCCATGCCGACGCGAAGATCCCAACGAGATAGACGACGAAGATGAAGCCGACCGCGGCGTGACTCAACGAGTACGGCGGCTCGAGCAGGTGATAGGTGATGTAGTTGTATGATGTGACGAACGATCCCATGACGAGAAAGCCTTCCGCATACAAAGCAACTAGTCGTGGATCACGGAACTGTTCGGCAAAGGTGACGAGTAGCGCACCAATCCGAAGAGGCCGCGCATGGAAATGCCGGGACGGCGGAAGCGTTCGCCAGAAGATCACCGTCGCGATGAGACCCAGGGTCCCCATGGCTCCGAGCGCGTAGCGCCACGACAGCGCGTCGGTGATAAGCGACGTGATCATGCGACCAACCATTCCACCGAGCCCGTTGCCGCCAATGGCGAGGCCCATCGCCAGGCCGATCGAGCCGGGATGAACCTCCTCGCTCAGATACGCCATGGAAACAGCGGGGAGTCCAGCGAAGGCGAGGCCGGCGAGCGCACGCGTCAACAGAAAGACATCCCACCGAGTCACGAACGCCGAGATGACGGCCAGGAGCGCAGAGAGAAAGAGCGAACCGACCATCATCGATTTGCGGCCACGCGCCTCTGACAAAGCGCCGGCGACGATCATCGCGGGGGCGAGCAGTCCCGTCGTGAGCGACAACGACAGGCTTGCTTCGGTCGCGCTCACGTGAAAGTCCCGCGCGAAGACGGGCATTAGCGGCTGCACGCAGTACAACAGCGCGAAGGTCGCAAAGCCGGCAGAAAAGAGCGCGAGGTTCGTCCGGCGGAATTCCGGTGTCCCGTGGTGAATCAGCGCGGGGCTGTCGCGTTCGGTGGCCACGCGTGAAGCTAATTGACGCCGGTACGAAGTCAGTTGCGCGGACCGCGCGGCGTCGACATCTTCAACACCGAACACACGCCGAAGATTTCATGGCCGCGAAGAAAGCAGCGAATAAAAAGTCCGCGACAGCGAAGGCCGCCGCGTCAAGAACGGCGAAGGCAAAGACAGCCAAGCCGAAGGCAAAGACGCCAAAACCGAAACCGGCCAAGAAAGCGCCGAGCAACGATCCGATCGCTCGACTGCGCGAGATGTGCATGGCGCTTCCCGAGACGACCGAGGTCGAGGCATGGGGCGCACCGACTTTTCGCGTGAAGGGAAAAATCTTCGCGATGTATGCATCGGCCGGGAATCATCACGGCGCCGGCCGCCCGGGCGTCTGGATCCTCTCCGTGAACGTCGAGCAGGACCTCGTGCTGCGCGCGCGCCCAGATCGCTACTTCAAGCCGCCATACGTTGGCCCGAGTGGCTGGATCGGCGCGTGGTTGGACAAGAACCCGCCGTGGGCCGAGATCCAGGAACTCATTCGCGACGCGTGGCGCAGGCGCGCACCGAAGAAGATCGCCGCGCTCGTAGATTGACCTCCATCGGTCACACACGAGCGAAAGAAAACGGGCGGGTGACGATCGAATCGTCACCCGCCCGTTCTTCTTCCCGCCTGCATCGTGTCGTCTACAGTCCGCCGACGCCCGCGCGAATGCGGTTGATCTGATCGGGCATACCGGTGAACAGGCCCTCTGGATAGCGACGGTACTGAAGCATCTGGCTGTAGATGCCCGCCTGGTCGTACGTGTTCAGGCTCGCGCCGGCGAGGAACTGCAGACGCAGGTTGCGATCGGTGTTGATCTGCGCGTCGGCCAGCCACGGGCGAAGCATCGGCTCATTGCCGGCAAACGTCGCGAAGAGCTCTGTCGCCGAGTTGAAGCCGATCTCGCGGAGGGACTGCGCAACCTGGGCATACTCAGGCTGCTGCAACCGCTTCTCGACCTGATCGACGTCGATCTTCATCGTGCCAAGCTGTCCGACGAGGACGAGATCGTAGCCCGCGCCGTTGTTCGTGTTGCCGAACACGACGCCATTCGGGAACGCCTGGAAGAACGTGGCGAGCTCGCTCTTCACCGCGTCGCCGTTGTTCTCGTAGAGCTGCACGAAGAGCGTCACGACGCCACCCGGGTTCAGATGGTCCTTCACGACTTCAAAGAACTCTCGCGTGTACAGCGTCGCCGCGCCCTTCACCCACGGGTCGAGCGGATCGGACGTCACTGCGTCGAACTTTTCCTGCGTCGTGAGAATGAAGTGGCGCGCGTCGTCGATCTGCACGTGCACCTTGGGATTCGTGACGACGTTGTAGTTGTGCGCCCCGAAGTACTTCGAAACAACCTTCGGCACGAGCGGCTCGATCTCGGCGATCGTCTCTCGCTCGAGAGCCGGGCTGATGCTGACTGCGCCCGCGGTCACGCCGGCGCCACAGCCGATGACGAGCACGTGCTGCTTGGTGCTCGTCGGCATGAGCGTCGTGAGGTGGCCGAGCATGCGCTGAAGGCGCATGTCCTGCGGCTCGCTCGACGCCTGCACCTTACCTGCGTTGTGGTAGTTGAGGACGCCGTTGCTCAGTCGCGATACCGCGACTGACGACTGCATGCCCTCGCCCATGTAGATGAAATCGTTCTCGTTGCTGAGACGATTCGCGAACCAACGACCGTAGCCGACGAGCAGCGGCGGAACTGCCGGCACGCTGCCGATGAGCGCAACCGCGATGATACCCGCCGCCAAGCCCCAAACGAATCCGCCCGCTTTGGAGACTGACTTTGCCGCCATGTCCTTCGTCATCGGCACAAGAACGACGAGCGCGCTGAGCGCCGCTGCGCCAATGAGAATGCGTTGCGCACTCTGCGTTCCGAGCCACGCGATGACGAGCAGACTGCCAAACAGAGCACCGACGATTCCGCCGACCGTGTTCGCAGCGTAGACGGTTCCAACGAGGCGCGCCGGATCTTTCTCGTCCTGGCCAACGGCCGCGAGGGCGAGCGGGAAGCTCGCGCCCCACAGAATCGCCGCGGGCAGCACGGCCCACAGACAGCGCACCATGTCGATCTGGAACTGATTCATCGGGTTCGGCGAGAGGCCCGGTGTGATCGGCCAGTACGGAATCTGACGCGTCATGGTGTACGCCGCCCACGCAATGGCGCCGGTCAACAAGAGCTGACAGATACCGAGCGCGCGCTTTGGATCTTCGATCTGGCGCGACAGGATCGAACCGATGCTGCTACCGATGCCGAGGCCCGCGAGGAACGCGGCAAGGATGAGCGAGAAGGTGTACGTCGTGGCGCCAAGCAGGAGCGAGAGGAGACGCGTCCATACCGCTTCGGCGGCCAGCGCCGTTAGACCGGACAGGCCGATCGTGAGATAGACGGGCCACGTTCCGGGTGGAATGAGCGAGCGTAGCGACATCGACGAAGGCACATCGTCCACCGCCTCGTGATACGTGACGTTCGCCAGCGCGAGGCTGGCCCCGGCGACGACGAGGTCGATGACGACAGCGACATACGTCGCGTACGCCATGTCGTGAACGCGCAGGAGATAGAAGCCGGCGAGCAGACAGCCGAACACCGCGCCCGCGATGTTGCCGCCGTAGAAGAAGCCGAGCCAAGACACGCCTTCCTTCGACGTCTCGACCCAACGTGCGATCGCGGGGAGGGTAGCGCCCATGAGGAGCGTGGGCGGCAACAGGCAGAGCGCGCAGAACACGCCGCGGAGGAACACACCGCTCATGCCGTGGACGGCAATCTTGAAGTACAACCCGCCGACGTACGGGAGGCCCCACAGCACGAGCAGGCCGAATACTGCGATCGCCGCTTCGAGCAACGCGTAGACGCGCAGCGGGTGCTGTCGGCGCGAGATGTACTTGGAGAGGAACAGGCTTCCGATGCACATGCCGCCCATGAACGTCCCGAGCAGCACGCCGAGCGACACCGCGGACGACCCGACGATGAGGCTCAGGAGCTGGAACCAGACGATCTCATAGATGAGCGCGGCGCACCCGCTCCCAATGAAAAGGAAGACGAGGGCCGGGAGGAATCGGCTCTGAACGGGTGACGAGGCGGCCTGAACACTGGACGGCGTGTCCGTGTAAGCCTGAGTCCGTCTGGAAGTTTTGGTGGTGGTAGCCACGGCGGGAAGCGGGAAGCGGGGAGGGAGAAGCGTCAATCCGGAGGTGGGAGTTCTGCGTCCGGAACGCCAGACTGAAAAGTGGTCGTCGACACACTACCCGTCTAGACGGGCTGGTGGTCAAATGTGCTGCGATCCGGCGCGGGCTCTTGACGCGCGGTGTGCATGTAGACATCCTACACCCCCAAGGGTGTAGGCGCTCTACACCCACGACCCTCACCGCATGGGCGCCATGTCCCTCTCGCGAATCGAGCTGCTTCAGGGCACGCTGGACTTCATCGTACTCCAGACCCTGCGCTGGGGTCCGCGCCACGGCTATGGAATCGCGCAGCAAATCCGCGCCAACTCCAACGACACGCTGCAGGTCGATACCGGTTCGCTCTACCCCGCCCTGCACCGCCTCGAGCGAAAGAAGTGGATCTCGGCCGACTGGGACGTCTCCGAGAACCGCCAGCGCGTGCGTGTCTACAAGCTCACGGCCGCCGGCCGTAAACAACTCCTCGTCGAACGCACGAAGTGGGAGCAGCTCTCGGCTGCAATCGCCGGCGTGATGCGGCCACCACTCACCGAGGGCGAGTCATGAGGTTCCCGAAGTTTTCGCGGCGACGCGATCAACGTGACCTCGATCTCGACACTGAGATTCGCGCGCACTTCACGATGGCGGTGCGCGACCGAATTGCTCGCGGCGAATCACCGCGCGACGCTGAAGCGGCCGCTCGCCGCGAATTCGGCAACGTCGGCCATGTAAAAGAGGTGACGCGCGAGATGTGGGGCGGCGTGTGGCTCGAGCGCTTGATTCAGGACCTGCGCTTTGCCGTCCGATCTCTGGCCCGCGCGCCTGGCTTCACGATCGTCGCGACGCTCACACTCGCCCTCGGCATCGGCGCGAACACGGCGATGTTCACGGTGCTGAACGGGGTGCTTCTGCGTCCATTGCCGTTCGCCAATGCGCAGCGATTGTTCGTGGCGTCGTACATGCCGCCGCGCAGCCAGTTCATGCCTACGCCGGCGATGTACGACGCCAACTACGTCGAGCTGGAAAAGAACAATTCGATCTTCGAACGGCTATCCACGTATTCGATCGATCGGTTGACCATGACTGGCGTTGGCGATCCGTTGCGCGTGAGCGCGGCACGCGCGACGCCCTCGCTCTTTCCCGTGCTCGGAGTCAGACCTCAGCTCGGACGTGCGTTCGATGAATCGGATGCAGGCGCAGAGGGCGGAAACACGGTGTTGCTCTCGGATGCGCTGTGGCATCGTCGTTTCAATGCCAATCCGTCAGTGGTCGGAACGAGCGTGATGCTCGAGGGCGTTTCACGGACGGTCGTGGGAGTCATGCCGGCATCGTTCGACTTCCCGGCGGGCACCGACATGTGGATGCCCTGGCGTGTGACTGTGTCGCCGAACCAGGTGCGCCTCATTCCCGCGCTGGGCCGGCTGAAAGCCGGTCTCAGCGCCGAGCGCGCGCAGCAGATGTTCTCGGCGGAAGCCACACATCTCACGCTCGTCGACGACAACAAACGAGAGCAACTCGTTCCCGATCTGCGGTCGCTCAAGGCGACGATGGTCGGCGACGTTCGTGCGCCGTTGTTCATCTTCGCTGGCGCGATCGCGTTCGTGCTGTTGATCGCGTGTGCCAATGTGGCGAACCTGCTGCTGATGCGCGTGTCATCGCGCGACCGCGAGATTGCGCTTCGCACCGCGTTGGGTGCTGGACGCTGGCGTCTCGTTCGCCAGCTTCTCACGGAAACGCTGACGCTGACGATGGCCGGCGCAGTTTTGGGCGTGGCGCTGGCGTATGGCGCGTTGCGGGTCCTCCTCTCGCTCGCGCCGCAAGGAATGCTTCCGCGAACCGAGAGCATTCGCATCGACCCCTGGACGCTGCTGTTCACGGCGGGGTTGTCGCTCGTGACCGCGGTCGTGTGCGGCCTCGTTCCGGCAATGCATGGGTCGGAGAATCGCCTGCATTCGACGCTCACCGCCGGCGCGCGCACGATCGCCGGAGGTCATCAGCGCCTTCGCTCGATGCTCGTGATCGGCGAGATCGCGCTCGCACTCGTGCTGCTCACTGGCGCTGGGCTCCTGCTGCGCAGCTTCCATCAAATGCGTTCAGTGGATCTTGGCTTCCAGCCGCAAAACACGTTCGCGGTGACGGTCGATCTTCCATCGTCGCGCTATCGCACCGACGCCGAGATGCGAGAGTTCCACCGTCGAGTGCTCGGCAACCTCGCGGCCATTCCGGGCGTCGACGCGGTGGGAGCGATCAATTGGCGCCCTCTTGGTGACGCCCTCATCGCCGGTGATTTCAAGATTGAGAACGGCGCGGAATTCCCGAAGCATTATCTCGTCGACAAGCTGTCGGTGACATCGGGGTACTTTCGCGCGATAGGAATTCACATCGAGCGCGGCCGTGATTTTACCGCGGCAGACCGCGCCGATGCGCCCGGTGTCGTGATCCTCAGCCGATCGGTTGCCAACAAGTTCTGGGGTGGCAACGCCGCGTTGGGAAAGCGCATCTCGATGTCGGACAATCCGACGCCCGCTGATTGGCTGACCGTGATCGGGATCGTGAACGACGTCGTGCAGAACGGCGTGACGTCGAGTCCCGATGCGGCGAGCTACGTACCGATCGATCAAACGAAGTCGCAGTTCTTCCTCGGTCACGTGACGTTCGTGCTGCGACCCAACGCAGGCGCCGTCACGGCACCGATATCGGCGGCAGCCACACATGTGCTGCGCGAAGCCGACCCCAATCTCGCGGTCGAAACGGTCACACCGATGGCCGATCTCATCGCGCATACGACGCGCGAACCGCGGTTCCAGTCGCGAATGCTGGTCACCTTTTCGCTCGCTGCGCTAGTGCTCGCCGTGATTGGGATCTACGGCGTCTTGTCGTACGGCGTGGCGCAGCGACGACAGGAGATCGGTGTTCGCATCGCGCTCGGCGCAACACGAAGTGAGGTAATACGGATGGTGATTCACCGGACTGCAGTGCTCGCGATTCCAGGAATTCTCACTGGCCTCATCGCGTCGTTCGCGCTCACGCGCGTGCTCGGACGATTCCTGTTTCAAGTGACACCCACCGATCCAGTGACGTTCGCGCTGGTCGCGCTGCTGCTTGGCGTCGTCGCGCTCGCGGCGGCAGCGATTCCCGCTAGACGTGCTGGCAGCGTCGATCCAGTCGAGGTCCTGCGATGATGAACAAGCTGAAGCAACGTACGCAACGTGACGCCGACCTCGACGCCGAAATTCGCGCGCACTTCGAGATGGCGGTTCGCGATAGGATGGCGCGCGGTGAATCGCGCAGCGACGCCGAGGCCGCGGCTCGCCGCGAGTTCGGCAACGTTGGCCACGTGAAAGAAGTGACGCGCGAGATGTGGGGCGGTGTGTGGCTCGAACGGTTGCGACAAGATCTGCGCTTCGCCACACGATCGCTCTCACGCGCGCCGACATTCACGGTCGTCGCCGCACTCACGCTCGCACTGGGAATCGGCGTCAACACGGCGATGTTCGCGGTCGTGAATGGCGTGCTGCTTCGCCCGTTGCCGTTCGCGAATCCCGAACGGTTGTTCGCCGCATCGTTCTCTTCGCCCACGCAATTCGGGCGGGGGGCCGTGATGTTCGACGATCACTACGTGCTGTTCGAGAAAGACACGTCGATCTTCGAGCGGCTGGCGACCTATACGACGAGGTCTCTCACCGTCACCGGCGTTGGCGATCCATTGCAGGCGAGTGCAACGCGAGTGACGCCTCAATTCTTCAACGTGCTCGGGGCGCGTTCGCAGGTCGGCCGCTTGTTCGACGAGAATGAAGCAACGAGCGATGGCGGCACGTCGGTGATCCTCTCCGACGCGCTCTGGCGTAGTCGCTTCAACGCCAATCCGTCGGTGGTCGGCACGAACGTCATGCTCGATGGCGTGAGCCGGACAGTGGTCGGCGTGATGCCGGCGTCATTCGACTTTCCCGCCGGTACTGACGTGTGGCAGCCTTGGCGGGTGATCGCCGACCCAAAGAATAACGTAAGCCTCCTTCCTGTGATCGGGCGGCTGAAACCCGGAGTGTCGGCGCAACAAGCGCAGCAGATGTTCGCGGCGTTTGCGCCGAATCTCCCGATCGTCGACGGTCCCCCGCGCAGGGGACTCGTTCCTGAGCTCATCCCGCTCAAGACGCTACTGGTCGGCGACGTGCGCACGCCGTTGCTGATCTTCTCCGGCGCGATCGGATTCGTGCTGTTGATCGCATGCGCGAACGTCGCGAACCTGTTGCTCATGCGCGTCGCGTCGCGCGATCGAGAAATGGCAGTGCGCGCGGCACTCGGCGCGGGGCGCTGGCGACTGGTTCGTCAAATGCTCACCGAAACGCTGGTTCTCACGACAATCGGCTCGGTCGCCGGAATCGGAGTCGCGTGGGCGACGCTCCGCTTGCTGCTCGCGCTTGCGCCGCAGAAGATGTTGCCGAGGGCCGACGGAATTCGGCTCGACCCGTGGACGCTCGGGTTCACGGCGGGTTTGGCGATCGTCACCGCGATCGTCTGCGGAGCGATTCCGGCGCTCCATGCGTCCGAGCATCGGCTACGCGACTCGTTGGCCGCCGGGGCACGCACACTCACCGGTGGGCGCCAGCGCCTGCGATCCTTCCTCGTCGCCGGTGAGATCGCCCTCGCGCTCGTCCTATTGACTGGTGCCGGTCTCCTCCTTCGCAGCTTCGAGCGTTTGCGTTCGGTCGAGCTCGGATTCGATCCCCGCAACGTGCTCGCGGTGACGGTCGATCTTCCACCGGCGCGCTACCCCGACGCCACCGCGATGCGAGAATTCTACGCGCGCGTTCTCGCGAACCTCGGCGCGATTCCTGGTGTGGAAGCGGCGGGTGCGATCAACACGGTGCCGGTTGTCAGCAAGAACGGCATCTCCGGAGGTTTTTCTCTCGAGGACGGACGCGAAGTTCCGAGGGGGTATAGCGCGAGCGCCCTCTCCGCGAGTCCTGGATACCTTCGCGCGATGGGTATTCGTATCGAACGCGGACGCGACTTCACCGCAGACGACCGAACGAACGGAGCGCGCGTGGTGATCCTGAGTCATTCAGTCGCCGAGAAGTTCTGGCCAGGGGAGAGTCCGATTGGCAAACGAATCACGTCGGCCAATAACCCGATGCCGTCCGACTGGAAGACGATCGTCGGCGTCGTGGAAGACGTCGCTCAGGGCGGCGCGAAGTGGGGCAGGGTTGCCGCGACCTACACTCCAATCGCGCAGACCGACGTGCCCTTCTTTATCAGGCGCGTGACGTTCCTCGTAAAGCGTCGTGAGGACGCAGCCTTGACGCCGATTGCCGTGGCAACGACGCACGTCGTGCGCGAAGCCGATCCAAATCTCGCGATCGCGACGGCGGCGGCAATGCCGGATCTCATCGGCAAAACGACCGCGGAGCCGCGCTTTCAGTCGCGCATGCTGTTGACGTTTTCGCTCGCCGCGCTCGTGCTGGCGATGATCGGCGTCTACGGCGTGTTGTCTTACGGCATCGCACAGCGAACGCAGGAGATCGGCGTGCGGATGGCGCTCGGCGCGACGTCGGGCGAGGTGGTGCGCATGGTCCTGCGCCGAACGACGATGCTCGTGGTTCCGGGCATCGTCGTCGGGCTGGGCGCTTCGTATGCGCTGACTCGCGTGTTGAGTCGTTTTCTCTTTCAGATCACGGCGACTGATCCGGCGACGTTCGTCGTCGTTGCGGGAACTCTGGTCGTCGTTGCGATTGCCGCTGCGGCGATTCCGGCACGCCGGGCCGCGCGGATCGATCCAGTTGGCGCGCTACGCTGAGTTACTCTTTTCGCCGGGTCGATGACGATCCTGTCCCCGACCCGGACCCCTGCGAGGAGGACGAACTCGACGCTTGTTGACTGTGCTTGTCGCGCATGTGCTTCGTGAGGTCTTCCTGTGAGTCGAGGTGCGCGCCGCATTGACGGCAATCGAAGCTGTGGTCGTGGGCCATGGTGAAGGTCCTCAGGGTTGGGGCCGGTGCGTCGCTTGATCGTAGCGACGCGTGACAGCCAGGACTCGGCAGCCGCCGCACGGCGCGTGCCCGGTCCGGCGTCGTCACGGATGACCTCGCGCTCTTAGTGCAACCTGTGCATTTTCCCGCCGACTAAACACAGATGCATCCTTGCACGCGTGGAGGGGGGCCAATTGCGTACTAAATGGATGATGACAGTTCCGGCGGTTGTGATGTTCGCCGGTTTGGCGTGGGTACATCAGGCGCAGCATCGGCTGAATCCGGTCATCGAGTTGCTCGCGCAGAAGAAGCCGGTGTTCGGCGTGTACGCGCCACGCAACGGTCGTGGTGGGCGTGGCGGCGCCGCTCCCGCGGCGGACGCGCCACCGCCGAAGACCGCGGCGCAGTTGGCGCAAGACGCGATCGCGTACAAGAATGCCGACTTCGATTTCGATGGCACTATGGAGGGCAACTTCGACGCTGCCTTCCCGGCATTTGCCGAGTTCATGAAGGGGATGGCGGACAACGGCTTCGCGCAAACGTCGCCGTCACGCCGGATTCATCATCCGATGTTCGTGAAGACGCACGAGATTGCCGAGAATCCGACACTCGCGGCGTCGCGCATTGGACGTCAGTTGAACGAGGGCGTCAGCGGCATTGTGTTTGTCGGCGTCGAAAGCGCGGAAGAAGTGAAGACGGGTCTCGCCGCGATGCGCTTCAAGTCGAAAGGCGGAACGCGCCCGGACGACGCCGGCAACGCGCCGAAGTATTGGGGCATGAGCGACAAGGAGTACAAAGAAAAGGCCGACGTGTGGCCGCTCAATCCGAACGGCGAGCTCACGAACTGGACAATCGTCGAGAGTAAGGAAGGCCTGAAGCACATCCGTGAGATTGCCGCTGTAAAGGGCATCGCGGTGCTCTTCCCTGGCGCCGGCACGCTGCGCGGCGTGTTCACCGATACCGTCGGAGGCGAGCGGAAGTTCGACGCGGCGGGTTGGGAGAACGCCATTCAGACCGTGCTGGCCGCGTGCAAGGAGTTCAAAGTGCCCTGCGGCTACCCAGCGACCGCGAACGACATCGAAGAGCGGATGAAGCAGGGCTTTAGTCTTTTCGTAATGAACTGGGGCGAGCCCGGGTTCAAGACCATCGAGATTGGGAAAAAGGTCGCAGGCCGCGACGGGGAGATGCCTTAGTTTCGCGTATTGCTAAACAGCGGGAGAGAGACGGACGGGCCGGTGTCCGCAGCGCGGGCCAGTGGCAATGCTGCCAAACTGCGGCAGCATTGCCACTGGCCCGCGCTGCGGACACCGGCCCGTCCGTCTCTCGCGTTGGGGTGAAACACCGAGATGCGTCCAGCGCATCTCGCCTCGCTGGTGCGCTCGTTCCTCGCGTCCGCGTGCACCACGCGCGCTCGAAGACTTGCGGCGACACGATTGTGCACAGCCTTACTCGGATGAGTTGCGGGGCCACGGTGTCGCAGCGCGGGCCAGCGGCAATACTGCCGGCAGTATCGGCAGTATTGCCCAGGTCGCGCGGAGACAGCGTGGCCCCGCAACTCATCACGCGCAGTTAGTAGCTAGCCCAAACTCCCGGCGTAGCAAATTCGATCGAGTGGCCATCGGGATCGCGGACGTAGAGACTGACGCCGCCGCGTTCCCATTGAACTTCGCTTTCGATCGCCACTCCCTGGTGCACTAGGTGCGCGCGCCACGCGTTGAGCGTCTCGGGCGCAATGGCGAAGGCGAGGTGTTGAACTCCCGTTCCGCCATGTCCGGGGACCAATCCGCCGGGCGTAGGAAGCGGCTCGCTCGTCGCGCCTCGCTTGAAGAGCAGCAGAACGCTGGGCGCATTGATGCTGAGCGCGAGGAGGCGGTGGGTATCCAAGAGCACAGTGCCGCCGAGGATGTCGACGTAGAAGCGACGCGCAATGGCGAGGTCGTCGACGTAAAGCGCGCTCTCGAGAACGCGCGCCAGTGGCGGCGGAACTGACGCTGACGACTGTGCCAGAGAAGGATTCGTTGACATGCGGTGTAATTCACGTGAACCGCAACGACTGGTCAACGCTCAATCCTCTAGTCCAGCGTTGCCGCGTCCGGTAACTTGTCGAGCACGAAGATCCCAATTGCCGCCCAGGCGCGTCGCGCTGGGCGGAGCCAACTTCGATGAGTCATCCCAGATGATGCCCCGCCTCAACACCAGCATCCTGCGGACCGCCGTATTCGGTGCGTTCGCAACCGTGCTTACCGTCGCCGCGCTCCCAGCGCAGCAGATGGTGACCGAGACGCGCGATCCGAAACAGAAGCAGGATCCGGAATTCGCGAAGCTCTACACCGAGTGGACCCGTTCGCCGGAATTCGGCAGTCCGCTCGTCGATCACCTTCCGCTCGTGTCGGGCATTCCGACGCCGAAGGAAGTGCTCGGTTACTACATCGGCGCGCCGGCGAAGCTCACGTACTACGCCGACATCCTGAAGTACTACCGTGCGCTCGCCAAGGCGTCGCCGCGGGTGAAGATCGAGACGATCGGCAAGTCGGACGAAGGGCGCGAGCTCGTCATCATCTACGTGTCGTCGGAAGACAACATCAAGAACCTCGCGGCGAACAAAGCGAAGCTCGCCAAGATCGCTGATCCGCGCGGACTCAGCGACGCGCAGATCAAGGATCTCATCCAGACGACGAAGCCGCACTACCACCTCATGGGTGGTCTGCACAGCGGCGAGACGGGTCCGTCGGAAATGCTAATGGAGCTCGCGTATCGTCTCGTGACCGAGACGTCGCCGCTGATCAACCAAATCCGCAACAACGTCATCGTGTCGATCACGCCAGCCGCCGAACCGGACGGCCGCGATCGCAACGTCGACTGGTTCTATCGCAGCCTCGACTTCCCAGCTGATACGACGCCTGGTGGCGGTCGTGGCGGCGGTGCAGGCGGACAGCTCCCGTACTGGGGCAAGTACGTCTTCCACGACAACAATCGCGACATCAACCTGTCGCAGATGTCGATGCGCGCGATCACGGATTGGTACTTCACGGCGCACCCGCCGATCATCCACGATCTGCACGAAGCACAGCCGTTGATGTACACGTACAGCGGCGGCCCGCCGCAGAACCCCAACCTCGATCCGATTCTGTTCGGCGAGCTTCCGTTCTTCTCGAACTGGGAGTTGGCGCAGATGACGAAGTGGGGCATGCCTGGCGTGTACACGTTCGCATTCATGGATGGCTATTCGCCGGGCTACCTCGGCTCCGTTGCGTACAACCACAACGGCATGATGCGCATGTACGAAACGCAGTCCGGTCGCGAGCAGACGCCCGCGGCGACCACGGCTGCGAAGCCGGATAGCGCGGCAGCGGTGACCGTTGCCGCCACGCCGGCGAACGATGCGGCCGGTGCGGCTGGTGGTCGTGGCGCTGGTGGTGGGCGCGGAGGACGTGGTGGTGCGGGCGGCGGTCGCGCGGGTGCGGCAGCACCGGGCGGCGCTGTCGCGCCAGCCGGCGCCGCGGTCCCGACGGCTCCTACGACCGGTGGTCTGGTTCCGGCAGGCGCGCCCTTCCCCGGTGGCTTTGGGGGCGGTCGCGGCACGGGCGCCTTCTCGGCGTGCAACGGCGGACGCTCCACCGTTCCGACGGGCTGCGGCGGCGCGCAGGATCGCGAGTGGTATCGCGGAATTCCGATTCCACCGAACGGCATCCAGAACTTCACGCGTCGCAACAACACGAACTACATGCAGACCGGCGTGCTGTCGGCGCTGCAGCTCACGTCGATGTTCCCGAACCTCATCATCGAGAACTTCTACATCAAGACGAAGCACTCGCTCGAAGCGGGCGCGGCAAAGGCACCGTACGCGTACGTGATTCCCGTGCAGCGCGACATGACGCGCGTCATCGCACTACTCGAGATCATGCGCGCGCAGGGCATCGAAGTCGGCGAGCTCTCGTCGGAGTTCAAGATCGGAACCGACTCGTATCCAGCCGGCTCGTACGTCATCAAGCTGAATCAGCCATACGGACGTCTCGCAAAGAACCTCTTCGAGCGACAAGACTACCCGGATGCGGCACTCACGACGTACGACGACAGCGGTTGGTCGATGGGCTACGCGTTCAACGTCGACGTGAAGGAGATCAAGGACAAGTCGATCCTCACCGCGCCGGCACCGTTGATCAAGAAGGCGGAGCTCAAGGGAAAGATCGCGGGCAGCGGCACGGCTGGCCTCGCCGTCGCGCACCTGGGCTCGAACAACATGATCGCGTTCCGCTACAAGCTGAAGAACGTGGCGATGAAGATCGCCGAGCAGTCGTTCACGGCGGAGGGCGTCACGTTCCCGGCCGGCTCGTTCATCATCACCGGATCGGCGGCCGATCAGCAGGCGGCGCGCACTGCGGCAATCGAGTTCGGACTCACTGGCGCGGCACTCTCGTCGGTTCCGACGGTCGCAATGCATGAAGGCGACCCGCCGCGCGTGGCGATCTATTCGCAGTGGAGCGGCACCCAGGAACTCGGTTGGTATCGTCACGCGTTCGATCAGTTCGGCATTCCCTTCGACCTGATCTACAAGGAGCGCGTGGCGAAGGGAAATCTGAAGAACGATTACGACGTGATCATCATGGCGGCGCAGAACATCAACCGCGCATCGGTGCTCGCACCGAAGGCGGCGCGTCCGCAGCCCTATCAGAAGACTGACAAGTTCAAGTTCCTGGGCATGTACGGTGAATCGGCCGACATCAGCGGCGGCTTCGGCCAGGAAGGCGTCGACGCGATCGACAAGTTCCTCGACGCTGGTGGTACGCTCATCACGACGCTGCAGGCGGTGCGCTATCCGATCGAGTTCGGCTTGGCACACACGGTCGATCTCGAAACGCCGACCGGCATCAATGCGCAGAAGCCGCTCATTCAAGCCGAGATCACGAAGACGGATTCACCGGTCTTCTACGGCTACGGCAACAAGATCTTCCCGATCAAGTACGGCCAGGGCTCACAGGTCTTCCGCGTGGGCGTTGCGGACCAGGGCAACGTCCTCGCGACGTACGTGGGCGGCGACGCTTCGGTGCTCAGCGGCTTGATGACTGGCGCCGACAACCTGCGCGGTCGTGCGTTCGCGGTCGACGTACCCAAGGCGCACAACGGGAATGGTCGCGTGATCATGTTCGCGAACAACCCGATCTACCGTTGGCAGAACCATGGTGAGTTCAACATGGTGTTCAACTCGATCATGAACTGGAACGACGTACCGGCGCCGGCTCCGGCGCGGCCGCAACCCTGATACAGGTCTGAGGTCTCTGGTCCCTGGTCTGAGGGGAAAGCAAAAAACGCTCGGGATGCCAAAATGCGCATCCCGAGCGTTTTTGTTTTCCCCTGAGACCAGAGACCTCAGACCAGAGACCTCGACCGGAGACCTATCGTCCGGCCTGGAACGCTTTGATCTGACGCACGGCGTACTCCACCTTCATCTCGAAGGCTTTCTTGCCGAGTTCCGGCGTGGAGCGACGCGCATCGCCGCTAATGCCGTTGTTCACGCGCGGCGCCGCGGGAGCACCAGCAGGTGCGCCAGCCTGACGAACGTCGCCGAGTGCAGTGGGAATGAGGCTGGTGCGCGTCCAGGTCTCGCCGCCGAGATACCACATCTCTGAAGTATCAGGAATGCCGGCGTGCGAGCTGACGGGATAGCCGTTGGCCTCGAGCCACTTGTCGAAATCGCCCTGCGCCTTGGCGTAGACTTCGTCGCAGAAGAACACGCGCACACCCTTTGACGCGTACTTGGCGTCGAGCTTCTTCGCGACTTCGCCGTAGACGTTCGTGCCGCCGCCGTGATCCTGCATGAGGACGACGGTCTTGAAGCCGGTCTTGATCGCTTCTTCCGACAAACGCTCGAGCACGACGCCGAGGATTTCAGGCGTGAGACCGATCGTACCCGGCAACTGCGCGCTCGCGTTGTTCGGCGTGTACGCGAGCACGGGCATGGCGATGGCGTTGCCGAGACGAAGCGCGATCTCCTTGACGGTGGCACGTGCCATGAGCGTGTGTCCGCCGTTCACATTCTGCGGTCCGCGCTGCTCAGTGCCGCCGGTATAGAACAGCGCCGTCGTCTTCCCGCTCTCCATGGCCGCCTTCACTTCGGGCCACGTCATCATTTCGAACTCGACGAGCGGCTCCTTGCCTCGAGCGGGCGTCGCCATGGATGTGGCTGGCGCGGCGGTCGAATGCGCGCACGCAACGGTGGGCAGCGCAATCAGCGCGAGGAACAAACGGCGGTGCATGAAAGCTCTCCTTTACCGGCGCGCGGGCCGGCGACTGATCGGTGGAAGTCCGCGACAACTGGCGGATCGGTCAGCCAAATTCGAACAAAGTCCGCGCGGGCGGAAGGGGCGCTGACTCAACTCATGGCGCGTCGAATGGGAAGATGCGCTTCCAATCGTTTTTCATGCTGACGACGATCCATTTCTTCGTCGTGGCCTCGCGCATGAGCGCGTCGTCGAACTTTCCGATCTTTGCCGTTGGGCCATAGGCATACTCGCGCACGGCGTCGTCGTGGTGGACGAGCAACATGAGGCGCGCGCCGTCACCGGCTTGCGTCCACTCGAGCATCTCGCGGTCGCCGGTGGAATTGCCGAATGCGGCGCGCGGACGACGACCAATCACCAGGTTGATGCCCTCAGGCTTTCCCGGGCCATCATCGACGTACATGATCTCCGGCAATTTGATGAGCGACGGAATCCCGTTCGTGATCTCGTACTTCACCTTGGCCGCGCTACCGATGACTTGTTCCGGCGGCACGCCATACGTCGGCTGGGCAAAGGAGCGCACGAATTCTTGGCCGCCGCCGGTGACGATGAACGTGCGATAGCCATTGGCCCGCAGCAGCGTCATCACTTCGAGCATTGGTTGGTAGATGAGCGACGTGTACGGACGCTTGAAGCGGTCGTCTTTCGCCGACGCGAGCCAGTCCTTGACGATTTTCTGAAATGCATCGACGCTCATTCCGGCGTGCGTCGCAACGATGATCTTGACGAAGTCGTGCTCGGTGAACGCTTCGATGGCGGCGCGATCGCGCGTCAGAATTGCCTTGTACGGATTCGTCGTCTTCCACTCGGGATGCTGCGGGGCGAGCGCGGCAATGCGCGCGAAGGCGAAGATACCCTGAGTCGGCATCGGCTGTTCGACCCAGAGCGTGCCGTCGTTGTCGAACGTGGCGATTCGCTCGTCGGCGGGAACGAACATCGGGCTCGCTGCGTCGGTGGTGCTTCGTACGAAGTCGACTATTGCGCGCCGTGCCGCGCCGTCGTTCCACGACGGCAGCGGGTTGGTCTGCGCAGGTATCTGGGCGAACGCGACCAGAGACGCGCCAACGACGGCGACGCGGCGAGTGAGCGACGGCATATGAGAACTCCGATGTCGAAAGGCCGAGAGGTGCGTGCAGGTTGCGCGCCGAGTACCGGCCTACGGCACGCCCGATGCTTTTTGTGCAGGCTGGAAGGCACGCACACACAACGTCATCGCGCCGATTCGTCGGATGAGGGATGGTCGTATGAGGACAGCAGAGATCGGAACGCCGCGCGTTCGTCGCACGGTGAGCGCGCTCGTGATTGCGGCAGCGATCGTCATACCGGGAACGGCGGCGAAAAACTCGTCGATGACCTCGACGCTATCCGGCACCGCGTGGCAACTCGTCGGGATCGACGCGCGACATGCCGGCGTCACGACGCCCGACGACGGAACGAAGTACACGCTCTCGTTCGGCGCGGACAAGCGCGCGCTCATTCGCGCCGACTGCAACCGCGGCGTGGCATCATGGCACTCGACCGAAGAGACCGATCTCGCGTTCGGCGGCGCGCGCATGACGAAAATGAAATGCGCCGAGGGCTCGATGCACGAGCGATTTGTAAACGACCTCGGCTACGTGCGCTCGTATTCGTATCAGGATGGCCACCTCTTTCTTGGCCTCGGCGACGATGGCGGTACGCTCGAGTTCGCCCCGATGAAATAGCTGGAGCCCAAAGAAAAAGTGGCCAAAAGTGACGTGACCGCTCACAGCAGGGGTTAGATTTCTGTGACGCCGACGGTTGGTCGGCGTCTACCTGCTGAAGGTCCTAGTCACTCAGTTTCGCGACATTTTGCTTCACGAATCACCGTACCGCGACGCCGCATCCCCGCCTCCTGGCCGGTCCCGCCGCCGTCGCCGCTCCTCCAAACAGACCTCCCGACGCTCCGCAAAGCCGAGCTCGCTGACGTCTGTTCCCACCAGCCGAAACGCGTACATCGAAACGCGCGCCTGGTTGCTTCAACAGCACGGTCCCGTATGCGCATACTGCGGCACCCGGTTCACCGCCCAGGTCATGACGCTCGACCACGTGGCGCCCCGCCGCGGTCAGACTGCGTACGACCGCCGCGACAACCTCGTGCTCGCCTGCCCCGGCTGTAACTCGGCCAAGCGCGATCAGGCGCCTCTCGCTTTCCTACTCGCGTCGCGCCCTCGCGCGGTCAACCTCGTTCGCTACGGGTCGCACCTCAGCCCAATGCTGTTCGATCTCGCTCGGTCGCTCGTTCCAGCCGACGCGCTGGAAGCCGACGACGACGAGTCGCCGTACAGAGACTGACCACGGACCTTCGAGCGCCAGACGCTAGGCAGTCGTCGATTCCGCAACGATCGTCTCTAGTTCTTCCCAGCGCGCCACTAGCTCCGCCAGCGCGACTTCGATTTCCCCGAGTCGCGCCTTAGCGCTGACGACCGCGGCACCGTCGCGCAGAAAGGTCGGATCCCCGAGCGACGCATAGAGCCGTCCTCGCTCCTGCTCGAAAGCATCAATGCGATCGGGAAGCGATGCAAGCTCCGCCGTTTCCTTGAAGCTGAGCTTTCGCTTTTTCGCCTTGGGCTGTGCTGGCGGCGGCGCGACTACGCGCTTCGCGACTGGCGCAGATTCCACCGGCTTCCGTTGCCGAACCCAGTCGGAATAACCGCCGACAAACTCACCGACGCGTCCGTTGCCCTCGAGCACCAACGTACTGGTGACGACGTTGTCGAGAAACGCACGATCGTGACTCACGACGATGAGCGTTCCGCTGAACTCGAGCAACAATTCCTCGAGCAAGTCGAGCGTTTCAATGTCGAGATCGTTCGTCGGTTCGTCGAGCACGAGCAGGTTGAACTTGCGCGTGAACAGTCGTGCGAGAAGCAACCGATTTCGCTCGCCGCCGGACAGCGCGCGAACCGGCGTGCGTGCACGGTCGGGCGGGAAAAGAAAATCCTGCAGATATCCGTGCACATGCCGGCGCGAGCCAGCAACGTCGACGAAGTCCGCGCCGTCGGCGATACTGTCGAACACGCTCTGCTCGGGATCGAGCTGCTCGCGAAGTTGGTCGAAATACGCGAGCTCGAGGCCGGTCCCCAAACGAATCGTGCCCGACGTGGGCGTGAGTTGGCCGAGCAGCAGGCGAAGGAGCGTTGTCTTTCCGGAACCGTTGGGGCCGATGAGTCCAACGCGATCGCCACGCGTGATCGTCGTTGAGAAATCGCGCACGATCGCACGATCACCATACGAGAAACTCACATCGCGCGCCTCGGCCACGAGTCGCCCGGAACGCTCAGCTTCCTGCGCCTGAAGCTTGACCGTTCCAACACGATCGCGCCGCGCACCGCGTTCGACGCGGAGCGACTCGAGTGCTCGCACGCGCCCTTCATTGCGCGTGCGTCGCGCCTGGATGCCAGTGCGGATCCACACTTCCTCCTGCGCGAGCTTTTTGTCGAACGCTTCCCATTCGCGCGCTTCCGCGGCGAGCGCCGACTCTTTTCGCGTGAGGTAGTCGTCGTAGCCAGTGCCCCAATCGACGAGTTTCCCTCGATCGAGCTCGATGATGCGCGTTGCCACGCGGCGGAGAAAGGCACGATCGTGGGTGACGAAGAGCAACGTCACGTCGCGGTCGATGAGAAAAGTCTCAATCCATTCGACCGCTTCGATGTCGAGATGGTTGGTCGGTTCGTCGAGGAGCAGAACGTCGGGTTGTCGCACCAGGGCGCGCGCGAGCAACGTCTGGCGCTTTCGTCCGCCAGATGCGGCGGCAAAGCCGGCGTCCGCGTCCAGCGAGAGATGTGAGAGTACCGTGTCGACGCGCGTCTGCATCTGCCAGGCGTCGGCCGCATCGAGCGCATGATGTAGGCGATCGAGCTCGCGAAGCGCGGAGTCGCCCGCGCCGTGGGCGACTCGGACGCTGGCGTCGTGATAGCGCGCTAGCAGGCGACCGGGCTCTCCGAGCCCCGTGGCGACCACGTCGAAGATGGTGCCGTCGACGTCGTTGGGCACTTCCTGTTCGAGGTGCGTGACGGTGATTCCCGTTTGGCGGACGACGTCGCCCGAGTCGGGCTTCACGGTGCCGTCGAGCAGACGCATGAGTGTGCTTTTCCCCGCTCCATTCCTGCCGAGGAGACACACCCGCTCGCCGCGGTCGATGCTGAAGCTCGCGCGGTCGAGCACCGGAGGGCCACCAAACGCAATGCTGACGTCCTGCAATCCCAACAGAGCCATGCTGCCTCGTTTCGAGTGAACCGGCGTCGCGAAACCACGTCATTGACGCGTTCGTAGATTAGCATATCGGTCGGCGATACGATCGCGCTTCCACCTCCTGCCTAAGGCATGCTAATGGGCCACACGCTCCGGTTGCTCGTCCCACTCATCGTCGTCGGCGGCGGCATCTCGATGGCCGGTGCACTGTTCTACGGCGTTTGGATGCTCGGCCGGTATTTTGGCCGTGACGAAGCCATGCCCATCGAGCTGGCCGACGTTCAGGCCCGCATGCATCGCCTGGAACAGGCGCTGAGTCAGACTACGAACGCGCTCGATCGGCTCGAAGCCGCCCACCGCATCAGCGCGCGCATGATCAGCGACCTGCCGGACAACTTCGATCGTCTGCCGCCCGGGCGGCCCGTCACGCCGCACTAACACGCGATTCGGCTGCGGGCTCACGTTGCCGCAGCCCTCGAGACACCGCACATTTCCTGGATACGATCGGCCGTGTCACGCGCGGCCGGCTTTCCGTTTCTAGGAGTGACTTCGTGCGTCGAATCCCTTTCGCGCTTGCCCTCGGAACCTGCCTCGCGGCAAGCGCGGCCGCGCAGAATAGGCCTGCGTCTTCTACACTGAAACCAGCCACTCGCCCGGTGTGGCCCGACGAGGGCCCCCTGAAGTGGGCGCCCCGGCCGACGGTCTCCGACATCACGGCGAACGATCTGCGTACGCGGCTCTACCAGTTCGCCGACGACTCTATGATGGGCCGTCGCATTGGCGAGTTGGGGAACTACAAAGGCACCGCCTACATCGCAGCTGAGTTCAAACGACTTGGCCTCAAGCCGGCCGGGGAGAACGGGACGTTCTTCCAGGACATGCCCTACGGTCCGATCGGCTTCGACAGCTCCGCGACGCGTCTGACGGCAGGCGGCGCACCGCTCGCGACGAAGAGCGAATGGATTCCGCTCGCGCCTGCACCGACGAATGGCCTCGGCAACAAAGCTGATCTCTCGAACGTGCAGACGGTGTTCGCGGGTCGTTGGGGCGACACCACGGCGCTCGATCCGGCGATCTTCCGCGGCAAGGTCGCCGTGTTCGCGGGCGCTCCGGCGGCGGCACCTGCGGGTGGTGGTGCACGTGGCGGTGCGGCCGCAGTTCTTCGCTGCGACTCGGTGCCCGACAAGTTCGGCGCGGCCGCGGCGATCAAGGTCGAGGCTGCGCAGCGTGCCGCCGACAGCGCCGCAGGTGCGGCTGGCGGCGGTCGTGGTGGGCGCGGCGGCGGCAGAGGTGGCGTTGGCGGTGGAGTGCGCGACACGCGCGCACAGGCTGCCGGTGCGGTCGCGGTGCTGTTCGTAGGACTCGACGCCATTCCGGCGGCGACGGTGAGCGGTGTGTTCAACGGCCGTGGCGGCATGCAGCCGACTGCCGCGCCGACTGCGGCACCCGCGGGCGCAGTGATCTCGAACGGCGCTGCGCAAAAGCTGTTCGGCAAATCAGTGGAGCAGCTTTCGGTCGGAGCGACGGGCCAGCCCGTGAGTGGCACGTGGAACTACGCGTGGACGATGTCGAAGACGCCGGCTCGCAACGTGATCGCAATCCTGCCTGGCTCCGACCCGGCACGCGCCGGCGAGTACGTGTTGGTGAGCGCCCACAACGATCACGTCGGCGTGAATACCACGACGGTGGATCACGACTCGCTCCGCGCCGTGAACATGGTCACGCGCAAGCAGGGTGGAAACGACCCGGTGTGTCGTCCGACGCCCGAACAGCAGCACCTCATCGACTCGCTGATCAAGCGCGCACGAAGCATCCGTCCGCCGCGTCGTGACTCGATCATGAACGGCGCCGATGACGATGGTTCCGGCACGGTGGTGATGCTGGAGATCGCCGAAAAGTTCGCCTCCGAAAAGCCGGCCCGTTCGATCATCTTCGTGTCGCACGAAGGCGAAGAATCCGGGCTCCTCGGCTCGCGCTGGTTCACGGATCATCCGACGATCCCGCTCAATCAGATCGTGGCGGCGCACAACATGGACATGGTGGCCAAGGGTCGCGCCGATCAGGTGAAGTTCGGTGGTCCGACGTCCATCCAGATGCTTGGCTCGCGCCGCCTATCGCGTGAGTTCGGCGACATCATCGATTCGGTCAATGCGACGCGCACCGAAACGATGGCCATCGACAAGTCGTGGGATGTGACGGCGAATCCGATGAATCGCTTCTGCCGCAGCGATCAGGTGAACTACGTGCACCACGACGTGCCCGTCACGTACTTCTCGCTCGGATACGCCGAGGATTATCACCAACAGACCGACGAGCCACAGTATGTCGAGTATGACCATGCGGCGCGCGTGGGCCGATTCATTCACGACATCATGTGGGCGATTGCGCAGCGTAAGGATCGTCCGGCGATCGCGGGTCCCGATCCGTCGTACCCGGTCTGTCGTTAACAGCGTAGAAGCGCATCAAGATTCAGGCGCCACCGAATAGGATTTCTTGGCGCGCAAGCACCGTGATTTTGGGGAACGGAAACTGCCGGATTGGACAGAAACGGCCGGATAAACGGCGATCGTCGCATCCGGCGGTTTCCGTTCATCCGGCCGTTTCCGTTTTCAGAATACAAGATGTCCAACAAGGGCCCGAGTCCAACCGAACAGACTATCACCGGCGCCGACTGGTATGGCGCCGACATCTCCGGTCAGACGCACACGCGAATCAAATTCGTGGACCTCGACCTGACGGAGGCGAAGAATCGCGGCGCGGTCTTTACCGAGTGCACGTTTCGCAACGCTCGGTTCAACGCATCGGTGCACACTGACGCCGCGTTCCTCAATTGTACGTTCGGCGGGTGCACGTTTTTCGATACGCGCTTTGCGCAGTTCAAGTTCACGGGAAGCATGTTCGATCGATGCACCTTCGACGTCATGAAAGTCGAAGGTGGCAACTGGTCGTGGGTAGGACTTCCTGGCGCCGATCTGCGCACGGCGTCGTTTGCCGACGTTCGAATGCGCGAAGCGGATCTGACCGGAGCGCGTTGTCAGGGCTCATCGCTCCGCGACGTCGATCTCGCGGGCGCGCTGCTTCACAAGGCTGACTTCTCCAAGTGCGATCTGCGAGGCAGCGACCTGAGCGACCTCGACCCGGAAGGCGTCGATCTTCGTGGCGCAATCATCACGATAGATCAAGCAATCGTGATCGCTACGGCACTCGGGTTGGACATCCGCGCGGACTAGCCGCGCGGCAAATCAGCCGATGAGTACCGTGGGGCAGCCAAGGACGATGCTGCCCCCATGGCCAGTCGGATCGCCCATGCGAGCAGCCGGCTTGCCGCCAATCATCACCGTGACCGAGCCCATGACAATCGGCGCCGGCGGTCCGACGCACGTGCACATGCCGCCAACCGTGGCGGCAGGCATGCTTCCGATCAACACGGTCGGCGTACCGGGAGGCATGACAGGTCCGCCGACGTGTGGAATCGGCGGAACCGCGGGCGTCATCATCGGACACACGTGCATGTCCCCGGCGCGAGCAGCAGGTTGTCCCATGGGTCAGGGTCTCCCGTTCATCATGAGCCGGCCGGCCAGAGCTTCGTGCGCTCGGCCACTTCGAGGCCGAGCTGTAAGAATTCTTTGAATTTCTCCGGCGCGCGCTCCGGCTCCGTGGCAACGACGGCGACGGTCACGCTTCCAGACACGGCCTTTGCGCACAGGAACTCCCCGGGAGGAACAACCGGCGCGTCTGGCGGAGCGAGGCTGCCGCTCGACATGAACGCAGCAAGCGCTGCACAGCCTGCAGCCGTGCCGAAGTCCGCGGCTTCACCCGCTTGCATCGCTTTGCGACGATTGTCTTCGGTGGGCTGAACGATCCACTGTTCGGTTGCGTCGAGCGCTGCCTTGACCGGCGCGGGCGGAGTGGCACCGGCCGCCTTTCGTGCGCAGACCCACGCCCACCACACGGCTTCTCGCCGAGGAAGCGCATGCGCGAGAAAGCGAATGGCGTCGACGTTCAGCTCACGGTCGATGAGCAGGGCGAAGAATGCGCGCGGCGATCGCGCACCTTCGGCCAGCAGCGCGCGAGCGTCATCGCTGACGTCCGCGACCGCACACAACTCGGCGGAGCCGCGAGGAGTTTGGCCTGCTGTGTACGACGGCGACGTGGTGGCTGGAGCAGTCATCGGTAGTCCGCCGTTAGTTGATCATCGTGATGCCGCCCTTCACGGTCACCATCGCGTCTGCCTTCACGGTGGTCATGAGACCCTTCATTTCTGCCGTCGTATCGCCTTGAATCGCGACCTTGATGCCTTTGATCGTGATTCCATCCGGCCCGATCTTGATGCTGTTGCCACCCACCTTCAGCTCGATGCCCTTCATGGCATCGTAGGTAATCGCGCCTGCCTTGAGCGAGGCGTTGAGATCACCCATCGACAGGGTTGTGGTTACGTCGCCCTTGTCGACGGTCGTGGTGACATCTCCCTTGCTGACAGTCGTCTCGAGATTGCCCGTCTTCACTTTGACCGAGCGATTTCCTTCGACAGTGATGTCCTGTTTGCCCTTGGCAATGACGAACGTTTGATCGCCCTTCTCGATTTTGGTGCTCTGGTTCCCTTCGGTGAACGTGAGGGATTCGTCCTTGGTGACCGTTTCCGTCCGCTTGCCCTTGATGGTCGTCGTCTCGTCGTTGTCGACCGTCCGCATGACGTCGTGCATGACATGGACGGTCTCATCGTTCTCGACTTCGATCAGAAAATCCTTTTGTGCATGTACGAGCACTTGCTCCGAGTCTTTCCTGTCCTCGAAGCGAATTTCGTTGGCGTCCGACGACGTGCCCTTTGCCGAGCTGCGTGTCTTGACGCCGCTTTGCGTGCCGTTGGCCGGAAGGTCGTACGGCGGCATCTGATCGCCGTTGTACACGCGACCCACGATCACCGGGCGATCCGGATCTCCCTCGAGGAAATCGACGACGACTTCCTGGCCGATTCGCGGAATCTGAATGAAGCCCCACTGCTTGCCCGCCCACGTGCTCGAAACGCGCACCCAGCACGAGCTCTTCTCGTCATTCTTGCCGAGGTGGTCCCAATAGAACTGAACCTTCACTCGACCGTACTTGTCGACGTAGATCTCCTGGCCGCTGGGACCGACGACGATGGCCGTCTGCGACCCGTGTACGATCGACTTAGGCGTAGCGCAGCGCGGACGAAAAGGCACCGCGTGCGGAATCGCGCGGAAGTCGCTCTGGAAGGCAAACTCGCCGTCCGAGTCGCCGCTACGATACGATCCCTGAACGGCTACATGCTGTAGCGAGAGCAGCTGGTACGACATGTTGACGTCGCGCCGATAGTGTTCGCTAATATCCAATTTCTGACCGCTGCCGAGCGCGCGACAGGGCGTGCGACCACTCACCACGTGACTGAGCGATTCGGCTTCTTCGATGCGAATGCGCGCCAATCGCTCACCGTCGGCCACCACCTGGAATTTTCCAGGGTAGTCGAACTGGCTGAGCTGCGACGCGCTCGCGACGTTCTTACCCTTTGCGCTGCCCTCGAGTCGTTTTGCGGTGCTGTCGTTGTAGTCCATCAGCGTGACCGTGCCGGTCGACCGTACCTCCGTATCGACCGATAGCTCGTTGATGGCGTCCTCGCTCAACAGCGTTCCTCCGCCCGACGACATGGCCTGCATCTTCAACTTTGCGGCCGCACCGGCCTTCACCGCCGCTGACGCATCGGCAAGAACAATGGTGTGTTTGTCTTTCGTGTGCTCGAAGAAGTAGAAAATTCCCTCCTCTTCCAGGAGCCGCGAAATGAAGTCGAGATTGCTCTCGCGATACTGTACGCAGTATTCGCGAGCAGCGTACGATCCAGTGAGCGCGTCGCGCACGTCGGTGATGCCGGCTTCGCTGAGCACCGACTTCACGATTTCTGGCACCGTCTTGGCCTGAAAGATCCGGCAATCGGTAGCCAATGACAGGAACCACATCGACGGAACGATGTCGGCGCGGTACGACACGCCGGCGAGAGAGCGGCCGAGCTGCACGAAGCGGCGCACCCATCCGTGAAAGTGGCGTTGCCCTCCGGCCGACAGCGCGACCGTGACCGTGACCGGTTTTCTCAGCAGCTTTTGAGAATCGATCGCGGCGTCGAGTGACAGAAGGTCCAGCGACAGTTCGAACGGCGTCGACACCGACTCGGTGCATTCGAGTCGCTCGATGACGAGAACATCGGCACCGAGTGGTGTCTCCAGCCGTAACGGCTTGTCGTGCTGCGTCAGTTCAGCCACGAAGTGCTCCTTGCCTTAGGCAACCGGGATGGTCTCATCCCCGAACGATGACGGCAGCGTCGCTACGGACGCAGACACGCCACGCGATGAATCCGCGGGCGCCGCGTCGTAGGTGAGGTTTCCGTCAGCCGCAACTCCAACCGAGATCCCGCCAATTCCGCCGCCCGTCGCCATCTGCTCGAGAATGCGGCCCGAGATCTCCGGCAACAGCGTGTTCGTGAGAATGTTGTCGACGTTGCGCGCGCCACTCTCGACTTCGGTGCATCGCGCTGCCACCGCGCTGACCACCGCCTCGTCGTAGGCGAGATGCACGCGATGCGTCTCGGCGATTCGGCGACGCACCTTTCCGAGCTTGAGGCGCACGATCTGCTTGAGGTTCTCGTCGCGCACCGGGAAGTACGGAATGATGACCATGCGGCCGAGGAACGCCGGCTTGAACGTCTTGTCGAGTTCCGGCTTGAGCGCCTTCGCGAGTCCCTCTGCCGACGGCGACGTCTCCACGTCGGCGGTCAGCTTCATGATCGTGTCGGTTCCCGCGTTGGTCGTGAGGATGATGACCGTGTTCTTGAAATCGATCTCACGGCCTTCGCCGTCATCCATGCGACCCTTGTCGAACACCTGGAAGAACAGCTCGAGCACATCGGGATGTGCTTTCTCGACTTCGTCGAGTAGTACGACCGAGTATGGACGGCGACGCACGGCCTCCGTGAGCACACCGCCTTCGCCGTAGCCGACGTATCCCGGCGGCGAACCCTTGAGCGTGGACACGG
Source organism: Leucogemmata humicola (assembly GCF_055379415.1). Taxonomy (NCBI): domain Bacteria; kingdom Pseudomonadati; phylum Gemmatimonadota; class Gemmatimonadia; order Gemmatimonadales; family Gemmatimonadaceae; genus Leucogemmata; species Leucogemmata humicola. Next base: position 1,674,136 of record NZ_AP040875.1, on the reverse strand, counting down.
TGTGCGACTCCTGGAACTCCGACATGTTGATCGTGATGAGGTTTTGCTCACCACCGTAGAGCAGGTCGGAAATCGCCAGTGCCGTTTCCGTCTTACCGACGCCAGACGGCCCGACGAGCATGAACACGCCCTTTGGCTTTTGCGGATCCTCGATGCCGGCGCGCGACGTGCGCACTCGGCGGCTGATCTGCTCCAGCGCGGTTCCTTGCCCGATCACGCGTGCGCCGAGGTGCTTCTCGAGCTCGAGGATGACGCCCATCTCGTCGCGCATCATCTTGCCGACGGGAATTCCCGTCCAGCCGGAGAGAACTTCGCCGACGATCGATCCGTCGACGCAAACGCGAATGAGCGGAGTCTCTCCCTGCAGCGCTTCGAGCTGCGAGTCGAGCGTGCCGAGCCTAGCGCGCAGCGCGTCGGCGTCATCGGCTTTCTTTGAACCGGCGTGGTGCTGCTCGAGCGTCTGACGGATCTCACGAATCTCGTTGACGAGACCCTTCTCCTTCTCCCATCGCGCGGTAAGTGCCGCCAACTCGGTCTCCGTCTTCGCGCGCTCCGCTTCGATCTCGGCGAGACGGTCGGAGTGATTCGCGCCGACGGCAACTTCGCGCTCCAACACGCGGCGCTGTACGGCAAGATCTTCGATGCGGCGCGTTGCATTCTCGAGCGCGGGCGGCGTAGCGCTCTGACCGAGCGCGAGACGCGCACACGCCGTGTCGAGAATGCTCACAGCCTTGTCCGGAAGCTGACGGTCGGCGAGGTAGCGATGCGAGAGGCGAACCGCCGCATCGAGGCCGCTGTCGAGAATGCGTACGTTGTGGTGCTTCTCGAGCGACGGGAGAATGCCGCGCATCATCTGGAGGCAAACGTCTTCAGTCGGCTCTTCGACCTTCACGAGCTGGAAGCGACGTGCAAGCGCCGGATCCTTCTCGAAGTATTTCTTGTACTCGCTCCACGTCGTCGCCGCGATCGTGCGCAACTCTCCGCGGGCGAGAGCAGGCTTGAGCAGATTGGCGGCATCGTTCTGACCGGCCGTTCCGCCCGCACCGATCATGGTGTGCGCTTCGTCGATGAAGAGAATGATTGGCGTCGGCGAATTCTTTGCTTCGTCGATCAGACCTTTGAGCCGGTTTTCGAACTCACCCTTCACGCCGGCGCCAGCCTGCAACAGCGCGAGGTCGAGCGTACGAACAGTGACGTTCTGCAGCGGCGGTGGCACGTCGCCATTGGCGATGCGCAGCGCGAAGCCTTCGACGACGGCAGTCTTGCCCACGCCAGCTTCGCCGACGAGGATCGGATTGTTCTGACGGCGGCGCAGCAGAATGTCGACGACCTGACGGATCTCGAAATCGCGACCGAGGACTGAATCGATTTTGCCCTGCTTGGCGCGCTCGGTGAGGTTCACCGTGTACGCGTCGAGGTTGGGCTGCTTGCCGCCACCGGCTCGCGGCGCATCGCCGCCCGACGCCGCAGCACCGCCACCGCTCTGCGCGTAGGTCGCCGACGTCTCCTCGAACGAGTCAGCCGTGATCGCGGCGAAGTCTTTCTTGAGCGTCTCGACCGGAATCTTCGTCAGCTCGCGGCTGATGTCCTTCATCAGTCGCGCCAGCTCTTCGTTCGCCAGAAGCGCGAGTAACGCGTGCCCGGTGCGAATCTGCGTCGCGCCGTAGTCGAGCGAGGCGATCGTCCACGCCTCGTCGAGCATGACGGCGATGTGCGGACTCATCGCAGGCGTGCGCGCATTTCCTGTCTTCAGATGATCGAGGCTCTTCGACAGCTCAGACGCTAGACGTGACCGGTCGATCCCATACTGCTTGAGGATCGCGGCGACGTCACCGTCGGTGCTGTCGAGCAGCTTCATTAGAAAATGCTCGATCTCGACGTCGTAGTGCGTGCGCGAAAGACAGAGACCCGCGGCCGACTCGACGGCGCTGCGAGTCGTGTGATTGAGCTTCCCGATGAGAGCGCGGAGATTGACAGCCATTGGCAACGCCTCGCGTGCGACGTGAGTACGGAGAGGATCTATAACGTGAACAGTGCGTCGTCCGGATCGCGATCCAGCGGCGCTGTGTGCAACCAGGTTGTCCAGCCGAGCGGTAGCGGCACCTCGTCGGCGTCGAGGCGGAACTGTGGCGCTTCGTCGCGCGCGAGAACGAGTTGAATCTCGAAATCGAATTGATCGTTGCCGAAGAAGCGCGTCAACGCCTGCAGCGACGCGTACGACGCGCCGCCCGGCAGAAATTCGTCGTACCGGCGACGCGCGAGCGGGCCGATGCGGATTCGCACCCGGCCCTGCTGATCCCAAATCTCGTCGCCGGCTACGGCGCCAGTGCCGAGCCCACCCAGCTCGTCGCCGAGTGCCGTCTGCGCCGACACCTGCAGCGGGTACCATGCGCCAATGAACTGCTCCACTTCGCACGGTACGTCGAAGTAGTCGCTGACCATCTGTTCGAGTGCTACTGCGGGGCGAGAAGGAACGCTGAGCAGCCCCGCGTAGTAAAGCAGCGATTCGTCGGGAATCTCCTGGCGTCCGCCTAATCCAGGCGTCGCGATTCCAACGATGCTCAATAGCTGCTGGGTGAGCCACCCTTCCCGTTGGCCGGCCAGGGAATCGGAGTCACTCTCGGGCGCCGGCGCAGCGAGTCCAAGCGCAGCATGCGACTTGGTCCACGCTCGATAGAAGAGCGAGATCAGTCGATGCTCGAACAGGCCGATGAAATCCTTGAGCGCGTAGTCGCCCGCGCGCTCGCGTCGCGCGGCGTACAGCGTGTAGTCGAGCGGCAGAGCGCCCTGCGGACCAACGAGTCCAAGGAAATTCACGACCATCTGCGCGGGCGAATCGTTCTCGCCTTCCTCGAGACTCTGGATCTGGCTCGCAGGAAAACCGACAGTGCTCGGCGTCGCAAAACGCACGACTTCACTACCCGGGTCCGCAAACTCGCCAACCGGCGCACGCTCCGGCATGAGTTGCTCGAGCAACCGAACGGCCTGGAAGAAGTCGTAGGCCTGCGGTTCGTCGAGCAGTCTTCCCATGAGCTTGGGATCGATCGTCATGAGACCATCACAGCAGCGGCTTCCACCCGGCACGTGCCGGCCACTCGTGAACGGCGCGCTTTCGCTGAGCAGAACCGGCGGCAAGGATGGAGAAGCTGTTCATCGACGCATACAGACCGAGAAAACGCTCGAGCACCGTGCCGAACAAAAAGATTCCGCCGCCGGTGAACTGCTCTTCGTCGAAATCGATCTCGATCCGACGGCCGCGCGCGAAGGTGAGTCCGTGCTCAGTCGTGATGCGCGCGAACGCCGGAGCGCTGCGCACGCCAGTGATGCCGTCGATCTGCTTGCGCGCGATTACGGAATCAGCGAAGTCGTACAGTCGTAGGGTCTCGCGCAGTGCGTCGCCGCCCGCCTCGACCACCGACAGATAGTTGAGCGAGAGCTGCGAGATGAGCCGCCACGTCTGGCCGCCCCCGAGCGGTGGCTGAACGACGCGAGTCGGCTTGATCAGCGCGGTGATCTCTCGAACCGGCGCCGCCCCGTCGAGCTCGAAATCGCCCCCAGGATTGCCGAACGGCAAACGACTCGGCAGATCGCTGTTGAAGCAGGTGAGGCGCGCAGTGACCGCGTCGCGATCGGGATGCGCTGTGCGGCCCGACCGATCGACGAACGACAGCAGCACATCGGTGCCGTCGTCTGTGCGCCAGCCGCTCTCACGGCGCTTGGAGAGCCAGTACAATCCCGCGTTCTCGTCTGCGTCGATATCCTGCACCGACGCCCCACCGGCCGCTCGAGCGGGTGCGAAGAATGGCCGGAAGCGAAGCGTGCGCTCGGAGTCGGGCGTCACTGCGCTCACGCTATCAACGGAGAAAATCTCCGTGGTGAGCCGGCGCCGGGCGTCGGCCACGAGCTGGTACTCCGGCCGACGCTGATTGAGCAGGATTGGCTCGGACGAGTGCGGGAACAGATTGACGATCGGCGTGCAGCCAAGCCGCATCGTCGACGCCGTCACGCCAGATTCGAGCATCGGACGCCAGTCGGCGCGCTCGTATGCAGGAATTGGAATGAGTATTTCTATCGCGTTACCGAAGCCAGCGGCCGCAACTTGCGCGAAGCCGCTGAGGTCGACGAACAGGTACTTCTCAGGAAAGACGAAGTATTCCTGAATCAGACGATACGCTTCGAACGAACGGCCGGGGTACGGTAGAATGCCTTCGTCCGGCCCAAGCCCAGCAGGACGCAGCGCCGACGCAGGCAACGTGATGGTCTTCGGCGAGACCGCGGCGCGTCCCGCCGCCGGTATTTCGCGAACGACAATCTCGCGACCACTGGTGTTGAGCAACTCGTACAGCGCCGAGGTGAGATTGCCGGCGCCGTCGAGATAAAAGCGTAGTGTGTCGAGCTTGAGCTGGGCGAACGTGATGTCGGCCTGACAGCGAAGTTCGATGCGAAGCACGGCAGGCGCATCGCCGAGGCGAGCAGGCGGACGCAGACGGTCGGGCGACGTCCACTGCGCGGCAGAAACCGTCAGCGGCCAAAGCGTCACGTCGTACGACGTCTGGAAGCGACAGGGCACACCGTCCACGGGGCGCGAATACAGCATCGTGCCACGTGGCAGTGTGTAGCCAGTCGTCAGCTTTCCCTGCTCGGGGTCGAGACGAACTTCCGCAATCGACATCGCCGGGATTGGCCGAACGTAGTGCGGATAGACGATATTGAGCAGCGACTCGCTGATCTCGGGGAAATCATCGTCGATCTTGAGGTGCACGCGCGCGGCGAGGAAGGCGAACGCCTCCAGCATGCGCTCGACGTGCGGATCCTCGCACTTGTTCGGCTCGAGCATGAGCCGACCAGCGACCTTGGGATACCGGCGCGCGAAGTCGGCGCCCATGCGGCGCAAGAAAGTGAGCTCGCGCTCATAGTAGTGGAGCAGCGCCTCACGCATTCGACAGTCCTCCACTCACCGAGCGGCCGGCCACGTCGACCTGACCACTGCTGTAGTGCAGCACGGTGTCGAACACGACCTGCTCTGGCGTGGGATCGAGTCGTAGCGTTGCTTCGACGACGAATCGGAGCTCGCGGCGACGGGCTTCCCCTTCCTGTTCTACGAGCGAGATACGGACGTTCTCCAGTCGCGGCTCGAAGATCGCTAGCGTTGACTCGACGTCCTGCAGCAGATCGGCGCGTGCGCTCGGTGAATCGGCGCTCATCGACGTGATGTCGCGAACACCAAAGTTGTACAGCGATCGTGGAAGCTCTTCCATCTCTTCCGGCGCCGGCGACGGCGTACGACGCGTGTTGAGCAGCCATTCCAGATCGCGTCGAACGCCAGCCTTGAACTGCGCGAGCGACTCCGCATAGCTGATGCGGCCATCGGCCGAGCTGCGCGGATCTTCGTCGGTCAATCGGTCGAGCAGCGACGGCTGAACGGTTCGCTCGATCTCACGCTTGGCCATGTCTAGGGCTGCGCGAAGCTGATCGCTTGAATCGGATCGAGGCGGCAGATGCGGAGATACAGACTCTGGCGCGTCGACGAGTCGCCGTCGGTCTTTTCGAGCACGCGATAGAGCAGCGACATCGGCGCCGCGACGAGCTCGCCCGCTTCCCACTCCTCGAGTTTGTGCGTCTCGATATCGGCGATGAGCTGTTCGAGAATTGGCATAGCCACGTTCTCGTGCCCGGCGTCGACCATGATGCGCGCGAGCTGCGCTTGCATCAAGAAACGGCCACGGCTCGTCTTCTCGCGCGACGTCTCACGCATGAGCAGCGCAATCGCACGATCAGCGCGTCCAGCACGCACCTCGGCCGTAGCGAGTGCGAACGGATCCCGCGAACGCGGTTCAGCGGCTTCGTCGATCGATGCGCCAGACGAATCCGCACTCGGAGAGTGCTCAGCGTCGGCGGGCAACGTGGAACGAAGCCACGCGCGCGTCTCGGCATTTGCCGTGGGCGTGTCGTCCATCAACGTCATCTCGAGCAGCTGCGGAACGTCGACGAGCAGCGACTTGAGCGCACCGCGAATGGCCGTGGCGACCGCGAAATAATCGCTGCCGAGTGCGTCGCATGCGGTGAGCGTGTATCGCTGGAGGTCGAGCCAACCGCGGCCTTGTGGCGTTCCCATGACGCCTTCGCAGGCCTCGAGAAGATCGGCCCAACGTGAATCGAGCAACAACCCTTTGAGGTTGGTGCGGATGTTGGTTGCCGGCGCCGCGAGAAGCTTTGGATCGGGCGAGCCACCGCTTACGCGGAGCTCCCCCCAACGGAAACCGCGCAGCATGAGATACGCGGCCGGATTGTACGGATCATTGGCGCGCAGATATCGCGCGGCGCCAACGATGCGCGCCGTTGCGTCGTCGCGCGACGTGGGCTCTGGCGCGAGCGCTCCGCGTCCAGCGGCAGCAGTCGCCGAACCGGGAAGCACGACGTCGTCTGGCACCGAGACGCCATCGGTGGGAGCGGCGACGTCGACCGGATCCGGCTCGAGCTCGAGTTTGCGCTTGAGCTGCTGCGTTGCGACGCGCTGCACTTCTTCGACGACGTCTCGCAGACGCGAGTAATTGGGCGCGACGTCACCGAACTTTTCGCGCGACGCCTGGTCGAGCTTCTTGATCGCCTCGAGCGTGGCGCCGATATCGGCGGCGAGTGTCTTGAACCACGCCTTTGGCGTAGACGTGAACGCGGCATCGAGCTCCTCAGGCGTCAGCTTGCCGTTGGCGATAGCTGTCTGTCGCGATGCGGCTTTGTCGTCGCTCTCTGCGGCCTGCGCTTCGGTCACCACGAGGCGAGCCTCGCGATGCTTCAGCAAGCCATAGCCGCCGCGATCGAGCGCAGTCATGCGCACCGGAACGTCGAGCTTGAGCGACAGCCACTCGAGCGGAGCGGCGCGCATCTCGGCGTCACCGTCGTCGATTTCGGGGAAGAGATGGTCCCAGTGATCGACGACGAGGCCGGCGATGAGATCGATGCTCTCGCCAAATGCGCCGAAGCCCTCGCGGCGCAGCGACGCCTCGGCGAGCCATGCGGCGATCTGAAGGTCTTTAGACTTTGTTGAGAGCGCTTCTTTCGCCAAGCGGATGACCATCGGCCAGTCAGCCGTTTTCCGCTCGGTGGCCCAGTCGCCCTGAGGCGCATCGTCGTCTTCGCGACGCGCTTCCTTGATCTTGTCGTAGAGCGGATCGTACCGCAGGTCCACGCCGCCGGGTTTCCCTCCGGGGACGGGACTCAGGAGCTCATCGCGCAGCGACATCTCCCTCCCTCAGATCGACGCAGCTGGGGCGTGCGCGATCTCTAATTCACGCAGCTCCAGGATCGGAAATTCCTCATCGTCGACGAGCAGCATTTTTTGTCCCACGGGGAACTGCGCGCCGTCGTCCGATTCGAACCACTCGGTGACGCGGCCGAGGCGCAGCGGGCCGTCGGGATTCCGCCAGGTGAGCGGCGCGATGGCAGGCAGCAGCGCCTCACCCAACTCGAGGCCCTTGAAGGTCTCGGCGGGGCGAACGATGGTCGGTGCCCAGAAAAGATCGCGCAGGCGCTTTGGCGCTTCGACGCGCACCGTGTCGATGTGCTCGAACGGGAGCCAGATGTACTGACCGGCGGCGAAGACTTCGAGGCGCGGACCGATGCGCGAGTCGCCGTCGCTGATCGTGGTGAACGGCTGGCCGTTGATCGTGCCGCCAACGACGCGTGCTGAAGAAACTGGAAAGCTTTGCTTCTCGAACATGTCCTGTCGCAGACGCTCCGCGTGGAGTGCTGCGTGGTACAGCAGCGCGCCCATTTCGGCGTCGCGGCCGTTGGTGCCTAGAACACCGAGCTGCTTTTCGGCGCGATCGTACTGGCCGGCAAAGCAGAGGAGCTCGAAGAGAAACGCGCGGCGTTGGGCGTCGGTCGGGTTGTCCCGAACCTCGGCGCCCAACGCCTCGATCGCCTCATCGAGTCGTCCAGCCTGAAAGAGCTGGCGAGCTTGCATCAGCGGATGACTGCTCGGCTCAGACCTTTACGTTCTGCGGAATATCCCAACCCGTGACGACCGGCGACTCGCCGCCGCCCTTATCGTTCTGCGGCACGTAGCTGAGCTTCATCTTCGCGAAGTTCAACGTCACGTTCTCCGTCAGACGATCTTCGCCGCCGGAACCACCCGTGGTCCATGAGCTGACGATGATCTCGGAGAGCTCGAGCTTGATGTACTCGAGGGGATTCTCGCCCGCCTTGCGGACGACGAGAGTCGCCGTGGGAATGTGCTTGCCGTTCGCGCAGGTGAGGAACAGGCTGGGCGACGACTTGTCGACCCACTTGGTGAAGCTGATGTCCTGAACGTTCACCTTGCCCGCGCCGCCGCCGCTGCCGGCGTGCGTGGAGCCGCTCTGTGAGGCGCCCCATGACCATGCAAGCACGTCGATCTCACCCTTGTGCTTTGCGTCTTTGGATTCGCCTGAAATACCTTCGAGCTTGAGGAACATGTCTACTGCCATGGCCGCGATCTCCGTGCTTGGGGCGATTGAGGGATGATGTGTCGTACTGCAGTAGCAACTTCCCGCCAGGCAATACTAACAGCGCCTGTTCGGACCTGCCGGATCCACGTCACATGCGGTCTATATCGTGACCACATGTGACGTTACAGCAGGCTGAATCAGCCGGCCGCCTGAGGGAGATCGGCGACGAGACGCATTGACATCGACAGCTCGTCGAGCTGGAAGTGAGGGCGGAGGAAGGCAACCGCGCGATACACGCCCGGCTTGCCAGCCACGTCGACGACTTCGACGCGCGCTTCCTTCAGCGGATGACTCGCCTTGACCGAGAAGCCAGCGTCGTCGTTGGCTACCGCATACTTCAGGATCCAGTTGTTGAGGAATGCCTCAACTTCACCGCGCGACGCAAAACCGCCGATCTTGTCGCGCATGATCGACTTGAGGTAGTGCGCAAAGCGCGAGACGGCAAAGATGTACGGCAGCTGCGCCGAGATACGTGCATTGGCCGTGGCTGCGTCAGAGTCGTAGAGCTTGGGCTTCTGCGCCGACTGGACGCTGAAGAACGCCGCGTAGTCGGTGCCCTTGCAGTGCACGAGCGGAACGAAGCCGAGGTCGGCCAATTCCTTTTCGCGACGATCCGAGATTGGCGTCTCGGTGGGGCACTTCATGGCGATGTCGCCCGACTCGGTCTTGAAGTTGTGGACCGGGAGACCATCGACGAGGCCGCCGCTTTCCACACCACGAATCGTGGCGCACCAACCGTAGGTGGAGAACGCCTGCGTGATGCGCGAACCGAGCGCCCAGGCCGCGTTCGCCCAGCAGTACTTGGAGTGGTCGGTACCGTCGACGCGCTCTTCGTAATCGAACGCCTCTACGGGAACCGTGTCCGCGCCGTACGGCTCGCGAATGAGAATGCGCGGCAGCGTGAGCGCGACGTACCGCGAATCGTCGCTGGCGCGGAAGCCCTTCCACTTCGCGTACTCGGTGGTGTCGAACACTTTGGCCATGTCACGCGGCGCGTCGAGCTGCGTGAAGCTTTCCATGTTCATCATGTCCGGGCTCACCGCGCTGATGAACGGCGCGTGCGCCGCGGCGGCAACCTGCGACACCTTTTCGAGCAGCTCGATATCCTGACCCGACTTGCCGAACTCGTAGTCGCCGAGCAGCGCGCCGAACGGCGTGCCGCCGAACACTCCGAATTCTTCCTCGTAGACCTTCTTGAACAGCGCGCTCTGATCGAACTCCGGCGCCTTCTGAAGATCCTTGAGCAGATCCTTCTTCGAGACGTTGAAGACCTTGATCTTGAGCTGCGTACCGGTCTCGCTGTTGTTCATGAGATACTTCAGACCGCGCCAGCTGCCTTCGAGCTTCTGGAAGTCGGGATGGTGCATGACTTCATTGAGCTGCGACGAGATGAGCGCGTCGATCTGCGCGATTCGCGCATTGATCATCGCTTCGGTATCCGGATTCAGCGTCACCGTACCGCGGAGCACTTCGCTCACGAAGTTCTTGACGAGATCCTTGCCGCGCTCCTTGGCAGCGGCGTCGCGACCCATGCGGCCTTCTTCGACGATCTTGTCGAGGAGGTTCAGCTCTGGGGAAAACGCGGCGGCCTGCTGATTCTGTGCCTGGGCCTCAGCCATTGCTGCCTCCCTGCGATCCGATTTCGGACTGGAGCTTCTTCATTGCGTCGGCGTCGTTGAGCGTGCTCTGAAGGATTTCTTCGAGCTTGTCGTTGCCCTGCAGGTTGCCGCGGAGGTCGGCGAGCTTGGTGCGAAGCTCGAGCAGTTCCTTGAGCGGGCCGACGTTGCGCGCCACGGCTTCGGGCGAGAAGTCGTCCATGCTCTCGAACGTGATGTCGACGCCGATCTTGCCGCCGCCTTCCTGCAACTTGTTTTCGACCGCGAAATTCACGCGCGGCTTCATGCTCTTCAAAACCGCATCGAAGTTGTCGGGCGTGACTTCGACGAACTTCCGATCTTTGAGCTTGGGAAGCGCGTCGGCCGGGGTGCCACTCAGGTCCGCGAGAACGCCCATGAGAAACGGCAGCTCTTTCGTCTCGACCGCGCCGCCAGTTTCCACGTCATAGCTGATGTTCACGCGCGGCGGACGAACGCGCTCCAGCTTCTTCTGTGTGCCTTCTCGTGCCATGTTGGACTCCCGGAAAACCGTGTGGTTGCGTGGCATCGACGCAGATGCGCAATCATGCTCGAACTGCTACCCCAACGTCAAGCGACGGCAAGCGGAATTCGTCGAGCTCCACGAATCCGCCGTCCGCCAATTGTCCGATCAGCAATGCGAACTCCGCGTCCGTTGCCGAACTTGGAACAACGCCGATGTCGCGGAAGTGACGCAGATGATCGCGTACCGTCACGCTTCCGTCGCAGCGAGCGAGCAACGACGCGAGCCAAGTGGGGCTCGGGAGCTCGTGCGAAAACGGAATTCGCGTCACCAACGTCGATTCCACCATCGTCCATCCGCCCGCGCGAAACACCGATCGTGAACGCAGCTCCGTGCCGGTCACCCGGTGCAGGCGCGCGTCCAGCAACGACTGCAGGTCGCCCTGCGACGTCGCCGTTGCGGCGGCCCAGCGTAAGTACCACTGATAATGACTGTTCGCCGTTGCAGACGACACAACGCGGCGCCGGGTAAAGACTGGCCGCTCTCCACGCCGCCGTTGGATGACGAACGCGGCATTAACGAAACGCTCGATTTCGAGCCGCTCGAGCAGATCGCGATGCCAGGCCAGCTCCTCCGGGGCGCGCGCCTTCCCGCTCGGCTGCGTCTGAGAAAGCCGCGCCAGGTATCCAGCGCCGTCGAACACGCCGGCCTGGCCCAGCAGAACGTCGAACTCCCCCTGCAATGGCCCGAGCATCGCCCGGATTCGGTCTTCTAGAGGAGCGTCTTTGCGATCGGTCATGACGCAATCGCAGTAGAACTGACCACCCGGATTGAGATGTTCGGCCAGGCCCGCAATGATCCGCCGAGTGATCTGCTCGCCGTCTTCGCCGCCGTCGCGATAGACCATCGCCATCTCGGGCGACGGCACGTACGGGGGGTGTGCCGAGATGACGTCGAAAGTCTGACCGGCGACCGGCTCATAGACGTCACCCGTCAGTGCCGTGACGTTCGACAGCCCATTGAGCCTTGCGTTGTACTCGGCGAACCGCGTGGATCGCTCACTGATGTCCACAGCCCACGCATGGCGAGCAAACGTCTTGGCGGCGACCAACGCAGCGATACCGGTTCCCGAACACAATTCGAGATAATCGCCACACGGTACGCGCGGCATGAGCCGGACGAATCGCTGCGTTTCTGACGTCAGCGCCGAATAGACGAGGTCCGACGGAAGGCCGGTGGCGACGGCGTCGAGGTTGGAGTGCTTGTCGGAGACGACATACAGCCCCTCGTTGGGGTAGAGCGCGACGGACGCTGTGCAGCTCTCGGGATCGATGATCGAGCTATGAACGAGTCCCAACGCCGCGAGCAACGCAAGATCGCCATCGGCAAGCGCGGACCGCACGACGCTCCACGGCACAGCCAGCCCATCCATGAACAGGTGCACGAGAAGCGCCTGCGGATCCGTGACGTCCATGAGCCGATCCCGCTTTCTATACGACGGCACGTCGTAGACGCTTTCTGCGCCTGCGGCCTGGCAGATACCTGCTTCAGTGAAGCCGACGCGTTCGAACAGCGCACGTAGCTGCGCAAACTGTTCAGAGTTCGCCGCCGCGAAAGGTTCGATCGCCCACTGAGCCGTCGCCACCATCGTCACGATTTCACTGGTCGGTCCTGAGCGCCAGCCGCGCCGGGGGCGCAGCGATTGACTGCAGTCGCGGAACTCGTACTTCGTCGCCGTCGCGCATCGATGCGATCGCGGTGAGACCACGGTCGAGCAGGTGGACGACCGAGCGCTGGGTGAGCAGCGTTTCGGCGCACGGAATCGAGCTAGCCTCGCCGTTCGCGAGTGTCACATAGAACGGCAGCCGACCGATCGCACCCTGTGTTACCCACGATTCGCCTTCTGCCGCGGACTCGGCGAGTAAGATTGCACAAAGAAGTGCGGAGTTTCCCCAGAGGAGAGACTCGTGCGCCGGGCTCGCTTCGACTTCCTCGAACGGAACGACCTCGCAGGGCTCTCCCTTGGCACCGTATGGAACGCGCACCAGAAAGCGCGGTAACGCGAGACCGAGCCACGGAGCGGCTTCGTTCCGACGCAACTCGTCCCATCCGGTAATTGGCGACGAACTCCAATCGTCGACGTCGCCGCCGTCGCCGAAAGTCGAAGCACCGGCGAATTCCGGCGACGCCGCGGCGATACACGGAACGCCGACGTCACGCGCGATGCGAGCAAGTCGCGCGAGAACGGGGACGTGGACCGCACCAAAGGTGTGTGCCGCGATGAGTGCCGACCATTGAGAACCATTGCCGCTCGCAGAGGGCGTCCCGAGCAGCGTGCGCAGTCCCCCGGCCGACGCGTCGGATTCGTCGGCAAGCGCGGCGACGAGTTCGGCTCGCGTGATGTCGACGAGCGTGATGTGTAGTGATTCACTGGTGTCCACACGGCGCGTGACGAGGTCGACACCACGCCAGAGCGCCTCCAGCGCCTGGAACGCCGGATCGTGCAGGATGACGCGAAGCGCCGCGGCAATCACGTCGTCGACCTGAGCGATCTGGTCGCGCTGGGCCGCGTCAGGATTGCCGACGAGGTGCGGCTGCACCGCGCGTCGCACGAACTCCGAGAGTTCGTCGGCTGGTCGCGCCGGCGCCGTCGGAGGTGCATTGGCAGCTGACGCGTCGCCGAGGATCTGGTCGAGCAGGCTGCCGCCGCTGAGTGCCGTGGCGACATCGCCGCCGTGCGGCGCGGCAATCGGATTGCGCGACGCGGACGTTGGGCTCGTGGGCGCCGCGAGATTGGCGCGCAATTCACGAAGTTCCCGCAGCATAGGCACACGCTGCGCGAGTTGGTCCGGATGAAAGTCGTCGAGCGACGCGAACTCGATCACAGTCGGTGGCTGCGCCCCGTCGAGCGTGACGCGCACCTGAGGCGCGACGCGAGCGAGGACATCCTCGAGATCATCGCGGTCGACGCGCCAGGTGCGACGACGAGCAAGCGGCTCGCTCGCGGCACGCCCCGCATGTTCGCGACCGCCGAAATCGCCGGCGATCAGAAAGTTGTGAATCATCGATGGCTCCTGTGGATCCGATCGATCGTCGGCGCGCCGATCAGCGCGTCACGCAATCAGAAGGGCCGTATCCGCAAACTTCTGCAGTGTAATGTCGATCGTCGCGCTCAGGGCTGCGTCGTCCGGAAGCGCGTTGCCATGTGTCGCCTGCGCCTGCGCAATCGCACGCGACGCGATCCCCAGGAGATCACCACGCGAGTGCATGCCGTCGAGGTGAAGTAGAATCAGCCGGTCCAATCCAGTGACTGCTACAGGATAGTGGCGTTGATTCGGAACCGCTCCTCCCTGCTGTGCTCTCCGCCTCGCGACTGAAGTTGCAACTGGACGCTCCGAAATGATCGACGTAATCGGAGGCGCGTGCGCCGTGAGTTCAATCATTCCGCCGAGTGCGCATTGCAGGACGACATCCTCGAGGCCGGCGACCGGATTTGGAGCTTCTGTCAGAAACCCGGGAGTAGCTCCAACGCTCAACCGACCTTCGACGCGGCGAGCCAATTCGGCAAACGGCATCGTCGCCGGCGCCACCTGAAGGAGCACCCGAAGCGCGGCGATGACCATTGGATTGTTGGTGGTCATGACCACGCCGTCGTGCGATCGAAACGCCTCGGCCGTTCCTTCGCTTCGTTTCGCGTCTTCGTCCGACACGACCGCGGGCACGGCGCGAGTGGCGACGTACAGGTCGCGCACGACACTGACCATCGGCTCGGCGGCGGGAACCACGGAATCGTGACAGAGCAGCGTTCGGCGGAACGTGCCGCCGCGCGTCAAGTCGATGGACTGTTGCGCTCGAATCACGTCGGGCTCACGGTCGCCCGATCCGCTCGTTGACCCGTCATTCGATTCGATCCTAGCGTCGGCGACGTACCGAAGTCCTCGCTCGGCAGTGCGTCGCGCGAATTCGGCGACGTGAACCGGACTATTGAATGGTGCGAGGTGCTCGTGGAGGAGGTACGCATCTGGCTCTCGCCGAAGGCCCCGCATCTCTTCGGCGAGGACGGTCTCGTAGACCGACTTTGGCTCGGTGAGGTTGTCCGCGATGGATTCGATCACACTGCGGGCGCGGGCGATTCGCTCGCGCCACGGTAGCGACGCGTCGTCGTGGTGGAGCAGCACGTCCCGAGCGACGTTCCGCAGATGCCAGCCAGGGAGAATGTTGTAGCTGACGTACGCGATCCCGTTCGGCGCCAGATTCTCCGCGCAAACGCGCAGGATGCTGTCCTGCACTTCCGGCGGAACCCACGAGTACGTGCCGTGACAGATGATGTAGTCGAATTCGCCGAAAGCGCGCGTGATGTCCGCGATGTTCATGGCGCGGAGTTCCACGTTGTCGAGGCCCAACGCGGTGATGTCTTCATGACCGGCGGCAACCTGGCTCGGGGCGAGATCGATGCCGACGAAGCGTGAACCCGGCAGGTTCGCCGCCATGGGAATCAGGTTGCCCCCCGACGCACAGCCAAGCTCCAACGCTCGGCATCGATCGCTGGGCGGAGGCGTGAGCCTATGCAGTCGGCCGACGGTTTCGAGTCGGGAAACATGCGAGAAATGAATCGGCTTGCTGTCGTACGGAACGCTCTCGTACGCCTCGAGCAGTCGATCAGTCACGCCGTTGCTCCTGGAATTCGTTGACCACAATGTCGACGCCCGCGCCGGTGCGGTGGGAAGTCTGCACTGGCGACGCCCACACATCCAGCGGCGCAAGCTCTGGACTTGCAGCGTCACTGAACTAGCTTCGACGCGCATGAGGCAAATGCAGCCCGTGTTGTGGACCAAGGGCGCTCTTCTCAGCCCGCAGCACTTCCAGACGCAGGACCGGTTTCTCGAGGATCTCCTCGAGTTCCAGCTGTCCGCGCTGACGTTTTGTCCGTGGGGCTTTCAGCGACTCGACATCGATCGAGAAGCGCTGGCCGCGGGAAGCTTCGCATTGGCGGCGGCGTCGGGAGTTCTTCCCGACGGTCTGCTGTTCGACATGCCGAACTCCGAAGGCGCGCCGTCGCCCAAGCCACTCGAAGGTGCATTCGAGCCGGATCAGGAATGGCTCGACGTTTACCTCGGCATTCCCGAGTACCGATACGGTGGGCACAACGTTTCGGGAATGAATCGCGATCGTGACGCGCGGTATCGCGCCGAAGAACTGTTGCGCCGGGACGAAACCACCGGTCAGGCCGAGCGGCCGATTCAGGTGGCGCGTCGCAATTTCCGAATTCTGTTCGGCGGCGAGTCGCTCGAAGGCACCAGTGCGTTGCGCGTTGCGCGAGTGCGTCGTGCGCCGACCGGCGACTACCAGCTCGATCCGCATTTCGTCCCGGCGCTCGTCGATCTCGCCGCGAGCGATCACCTCATGGCGATCGCCCGACGACTGGTCGAGATCCTGTCGGCCAAGAGCACGACGCTCGCATCGGGACGCCGCCAGAAGAATCTCAGTCTCGCCGAATTTGGCGTCGCCGACGTCGCGAGCTTCTGGTTGCTGTACACGATCAACAGCGTGTTCCCCGAGCTGCGCCACATCTACGAAACGCGTCGCGGTCATCCGGCCGAGCTGTACAACGCCATGCTCAACCTCGCGGGCTCGCTCACGACGTTTTCCGGAACGATCCATCCGCGCGACCTGCCGGCGTACGAGCACGACAATCTCTCCGTGTGCTTCGCGAAACTCGACGAACAGGTTCGCGAGCTATTGGAGACTGTGGTGCCGGCGACGACCGTGTCGCTGCCAATGAAGCTCGTGCAGCCGTCGGTGTACGCGGCCGCGCTCGACCAAGATCGGTATCTGGCCGCGCCGCAGATCTATCTCGCGGTCACGATCGACGGTCGCGCCGACGTCGCAGGGCGCGGACCGTCGCTCATGAAGGTGAGCGCCGCCGGCCAGCTCGACACGCTGATTCGTCAGGCGTTGCCTGGCGTGGCGCTGACCTACGTACCGAATCCGCCGAGCGCGGTGTCGGTGAAGGTCAATCACCACTACTTCCTGTTGCAGAAGTCGGGTGCGGAGTGGGACAACATCGCTCGCGCGAGAAACGTCGCCGCATTCGTGCCGGCCGAGTTTCCGTCGCCGCAGCTCGAACTGGTGATCATTCTGCCGAAAACCTGATTCGGCAGGACGAGGCGTTTAGCGTTTCATCACGAAATAGACGACCACGACAATCGCGCCGATCAACACCACGTTGAGCGCGATGATCACGGGCAGGTAGGACTTGGTCGCCTTGGCCGCTGGCGCTGCCGCCTGTGGCTGTGCAATCGCCGGCGTAGGAAAGCTTGGCGCCGAAGCCCCAACGTCGGGCAAACGCGCGGCCGGCGGCGCGGCTGACGGCTGCGGCATTTTTCCGAGCACCCGCGTGAACTCGCTCGGCCCCGCGGGCGACCGTGGACCAGACATCATCGGCGGCATGGACGGCGGCGGAGCAGCAGGCGGCTGCCAGCTCGGCACCGGCGGTGCGGCCATGCTCGGCGCTGAGGGCGGCGCGAACGAGGGAGCGGCGGGCGACGGCGGCGCAGCAGACGGTGGTGCGGCCGACACGTTGGGATCGAGTCGCGCAAACAGCGCGTTGAAGTCGTTGCTCGCCGGATTCACGCTCGGCGCCTGCGGCGGAGCCTGAACTGGCGCTGGCCGCGGCGGTTCGACAGGCGGCATCACAGAATCGAAACGCGCTGCATTCGGCGACATCGGCGGACCCGCGGGCGGCATCGCACTTGGCGTATTCGGTGTGCGAAGCCCCGACGGCGGATCGAGGCGCGACGGCTGCGCGCCAAACACCGACGTGAAACTTGCCTCAGCCGCTTTTGGCGGCGACGACACCGGCGCTGGTGGCGGCGAAGTAAACTGCGGCGCCGCTGGCGGAGCTATCGTTGCTGGCGGCGCAGCAAACTGCGGAGCCGGCGGCGCTGACGCGGGTCGCATCGGCGCAGTAGATAGCGGTGTCGCTGGTGCGATCGGCGTGGCCGAGTTCAACCCGCCGAACACCTCCGTGAACGAACCCTTCTGCGCCGGCGGCGTTACCGTGCGTGGCGGAACGAACGGTGGCGCAGTCGGCGTAGGCGGGCTGGCTGGTGCGCCGCTCGCACCAAATACTGCGGTAAATCCACCGGGCGACGGGGCGGGCGCGCTCGGCGGAGCCGACGCCGGCGGCGCGATCGGCGTGAAGGTTCGCACGGTAGGCGGAACGAGCGGCGCGCGCGTCGCGGGCGGAGCGACGGGAACAGTCGGGGCGGTCGGCGGCGGAATCTCCGGCGCCTGAATCACTACCGTTTTCGCGTCGAGCGGATCGGGCGACGCGCTATTCTCCTCCAGCCACGACGGAAGATTGCGAAAGGTCGCGAGGAAGTGCGTCACCACGACCTGCGTTCCGTCGACGTCGACGACATCGAACACTTTACCCATCGCGTCGGGCGTCAATCCGGCGACCTTCGCCGAGAGACGCTCGCGTTCCGCCGACGTTCCGAGGTCGAGATGGTGAACCATCACCATTCGTCCGAGCGCAACTTCCTGCGCGATCTGGGTTCGCGCTCCCACTTCGGTGAGCGTCTTCAGAACGCGGTACTTCGCGGCAAATTCGGCGCTTGTCATCAGCTAGGGCGAACGGGTACGTTAACGGCGAGACCCGCCTCGGTTCGCGTCTTCACGGTTGGCGTTCGGTTCAAGTTATATAGTCGTTGGCGCGCGACCCCCGCAACGCCGATCCCATCGCGCAACATCGCTTCAACGTCGGTGCAATGAAGCAACTCTCGCACATCGTGTGGAATGAAGGCATGCACCTGGCGCAGCATCACTTCCAGGCGCAGGGCCGTTTTTTCGAAGACACCGTTCAGTTCGCGCTGACGAACCTCTTCTTTCGGCCATACGGGATCATCGCCTGCGAACTAGATGCAGACGCATTGCTCAACGATTCCGTTTCGCTGATCCATGCGCGCGGGATGATGCCCGACGGGCTACCCTTCGACATTCCTTCGGGCGACGCGCCGGTGGCTCCGCTGCCGATCCGCGAACGCTTTTCGCCCACGTCGGACAGCCATCTGGTGCTGCTTGCGATTCCGGCCTATCGCCCGGATCAGGCGAACTTTGCCACCAACGGCTCGTCGACGTACGGACAGCCAGAAGTGCGATACACCGCCGAAGTCGCGAGCGTCCGCGACGATATGACCGGGCGTGATGAGCGATCGCTGACCATCGGCCGAAAGAACTTTCGCCTGATGCTCGACAGCGACATCGCCGAGGCCGATGCTGCGGGAATGATCGCGCTGCCGATTGCGCGGGTGCGTCGCGATGGCGCCGGCCATTTCATCTACGATTCGGAATACGTTGCGCCGTCGTTACACATCGGCGCGAGTCCGCGGCTCATGGCGGTACTGCACCGCCTCCTCGAGGTTCTCGACGCCAAGGCCGATTCGATCACGCACGGCCGACGCGGCTCGTCCGACGAATTCGCGCAGCGGGAGGTCGCCAGCTTCTGGCTGCTGCACGCCATTCACGCGAGCGTTCCTACGCTGCGGCACTACCTGCAGGCAAAGCGCGTTCACCCGGAACGACTGTACGTGGAACTGGCCCGTCTTTCCGGCGCGCTGTGCACGTTTTCGCTCGACGCACACCCGCGTGCGCTGCCGGCGTACGATCACGATCACCCCGAGCCGTGCTTCGACGCGCTCGATCGCCACATCCGCGCACACCTCGACGTTGCCGCGCCCACCGGGCCGACGGCCATTCAGTTCACGCAGAGCGCCGACAATCTTTACACGGCTCCCGTGCGCGATGCTCGATCGTACGGCCCAGCTCGATGGATTCTTGGCGTTCGGTCGTCGCTCCTGCCCAACGAACTCGCCGCCCGCGTGCCCGCGCTGACCAAGGTCTGCTCGAACAAGTTCGTGCTCGAGTTGGTGAAGCGCGCGTTCCCTGGGCTCAAGCTGGACCATCAGCCCTATCCGCCGGCGTCGATTTCTCCGCGCAGTGACACGCAATACTTCGCCATCGAGCGTGCGGGACCATGTTGGGATACGATCGTCTCCACTCAGGAAGTCGGCATCTACGTTCCGGACTCCATCCCGAACGTGGAGCTCGAGCTGGCGATCATCGTCGACGCGGAGCGGTAAGACGACCGCGCTCGGCGCGCGTGCTCTTCCTTCAACCGTTCCCCGTCGTAATTTCGCATCATGACGTCTGCCCCTCCCCGCTCTGCGACGCTCGAGACTCCTCGCGTCGATGGCGCACCAAGCCGCACGCGCCTGGCCGTCACGTTGCAAGAAGCGCTGACAACCGTAGCGCGGCTCCGTGCCAACAAACAGGTCGCCACCGACGCTGAAGCCTTCCGCGTCCGAATCAAACAGGTCCTCGCGAGTGCCGAGCAGGAAGCGCGCACGAACGGGTACGCGGCCGACGACGTACGCTTCGCGCTCTTTGCCGTGATCGCATTCCTCGATGAAACAGTGCTCAACTCCGGCCAGCCGATGTTTGCGCACTGGTCGAGTCGAACGCTGCAGGAAGAGGTGTTCGGAGTTCACATGGCGGGCGAGCTGTTTTTCCAATACCTGCAACAGCTCATGGTCCGTCAGGACTCACCCGACCTCGCCGACATTCTCGAGGTCTATTCACTCTGCTTGCTGCTCGGCTTCAAGGGTCGATACAGCCGCACGCACGACGGCGACATTCCGGTGCTCGTCCGGCAGCTGAGCGAAAAGATGGATCGCATTCGCGGACAGGCGGGCGAACTCTCGCCGCATTGGCGTCCGTCGCGCGGTGACATCGGACGACGACGCGACCAGTGGGTGCCGCGATTGCTGATCGCCGCGGCTGCATCGCTCGTCATCGCCAGCGGGCTGTTCGTGTACTTCACGGTGTCCCTGCATTCCGGCACTGCCGATATGAGAACGGAAACCGCGAAACTGGGGACTCTCCCGTCTTCTCGATGACAAGACCAACGAAAACATGGCTGATGGCGCTCGGCGTCTTTGCCGCCTATCTGCTCGTGGCGGTGATCGTCGCCCTCGCCTTCAAGCTTCACGGTCCGCGACTCTGGCCGCTCGTCATCACGCTCGGTGTACTCGGTCTGGTCAGCGCCGGCATTCTGCTCTGGTTCTTCCGCGATGATCTCCGTGCACCGGTAGCAGGCACGCCGGCGAGCGGCATCGATGCGACCTTGGCTGCGGCTGCAACGCAACTGGCGACGGCACGTCGCGGCGCCAAGCCGTCGTTCGGCGCACTCCCCGTGCTGCTCGTGCTCGGCCCAGAGTCGAGCACCAAGACGACGACGATCATTCGCTCCGGGCTCGACCCCGAGCTACTCGCCGGCGACGTGTTTCGCGGTGAGACCGTTGCGCCGACGACCGGTGTGAACCTGTGGTTCGCCAACAGCACAGTCATCGCCGAAGCGGGCGGCCCGCTGCTCAAAGACGCGACGACGTGGCATCGTCTACTGCGCTCGCTGCGACCGCGCAGTTTGATGTCCGCGCTCACGGGACGACCGCAGTCACCGCGTCTCGCCATCGTTTGCTTTGGTTGCGACGAATTCTTCAAGTCTGGCAGCGGCGAAGGCGTCCCCACGGCCGCGCGCGACATTCGCAATCGACTCGGCGAGGCAGCCAAACAATTCGGCATGCAGCTGCCGACGTACGTGGTGTTCACGAAGCTGGATAGCATTCCGTACTTCGACGCGTACACGCGCAACCTTTCCGCCGACGAAGCGCGCGAGCCACTGGGCGCTGGCGTGTATCCCGACGCCGGCGGCGCCGGCACATACGCGGATCGCGTCACGCCGCGCCTGCAACAAGCGTTCGGCGACCTCTTCGCCTCGCTGGCCGACCGTCGCGTTCAGGCGCTGAGCCGTGAGTTCGGCGACGAGTGGAAACCGGGTGCGTATGAGTTTCCTCGTGAGTTCAACAAGATCGGACCGCTGGCCGTCGACTTCCTTCGTGAGATCGGCCGGCCGAGTGAGCTGTCGGTAAGTCCGGTATTGCGCGGTTTCTATTTCACGGGCGTGCAAGCGGTGTTCGTCAACGAAACCACGCCGGAGTATCAGGCCGCGGCGCCACAGGCACAGGCTGCAGCGGCCGTGCGCTCGGCGACTGGCGTGTTCAACGCAGCGTCCATCGCTGCGGCCGCAACCGCGCCGAAGCCCGCGGGTGGAACGCGCAAAGTTCCGCGCTGGGATTTCCTTCCGCGCGTGCTGCGCGAAGTGGTATTCGGCGACGAGGCCGCGGTGCGACTCACCGCGGCCGGCGCGCGCGTCAGCTTCTGGCGGCGCGTTGGACTCGGCGTCGTCACAGCGGCAGCGCTCCTCTTCGCCATCGCGCTCACGGTGTCGTATCGCGGCAACCACGCGATGGAAGCGAGTGCCCTCGACGCAACGCGCGGCATCGCGTCACTCGCGCCGAATCCAGTCGACCTTCCCCCAGCCGACGCGCTGCAGAAGCTCGACGCGCTGCGAATCCAACTCGATTCGCTCAGTGCGTACGAACACGACGGCGCTCCGCTGGGTCTGCGATGGGGCCTCTACTCGGGAACCAAGCTCTATCCCGAAGTGCGAAATGCGTACTTCGCCGGATTCAGCAAGCTGATGTTCTCGAGCACGCGCACCAACATGCTCACGACGTTGCGTGCGCTGCCGGATACGCCGACGCCCACCGACGACTACGGCGACACATACAGTCTCCTCAAGGCGTACATCGTCACGACGTCACATCCAGAAAAGAGCACTGCCGATTTCCTGGTGCCCGCACTGATGACGCGCTGGCTCGGCGGTCGATCGGTCGACAGCACGCGCGCACAGTTGGCACGACGTCAGTTCGTGACGTACGCGACCGAGCTGCGATATGCAAATCCATATCCCGATTCGGCGGACGTCGCCACTGTCGGTAAAGCGCGAAAGTTCCTACGTCAGTTCGCTGGCTCCGAGAGCATCTATCAGTTCATGCTCGCCGAGGCGGCAAAGACAAACGCGTCGATTCAGTTCAACAAGAAGGTGGCGGGCGCTGCGCCGTACGTCGTCGATTCGTACGAAGTGCCCGGTGCGTTCACCAAGGGCGGTTCGGTGTTCATGCTCGGCGCGTTCAAGACCCTCGACAAGTTCATCAGCGGCGAGAATTGGGTGGTGGGCGAAGACGCCAGTGGTGTCGACAAGGCGAAGCTCGTCGCCGATCTCAGCGCGCGATATTCGACGGACTATGTTGGCCACTGGCGCAAGTTCCTGTCGTCGGCGTCGGTTGCGCACTACTCGAATGTGAAGGACGCCGCCCAGAAGCTCGCGGTGCTGAGCGGCAATCAGTCGCCGCTGCTCGCACTCTTCTCGGTGGTGTCGCAAAACACGGCCGTCGCGCTGCCGGAAGTCGCGACCACGTTCCAGCCCGTGCAGCTCGTGACGCCACCGACCGCCACGGACAAGTTGATCGGCGACAAGAACGCACCTTACATCAACGCGCTGCTCACGTTCCAGTCGTCTCTCGACCAAACGGCGAACGCCGCGGGTCCGGCTGCTGAAGCTGCCGCGGGACAGGCGGCAGGTAACGCCACTGCTGCGCGCACCGCTGCACGTCAGATCGCGTCAGGCTTTACGATCGATCAACAGGGCAACGTGCATTCGATCGTTCAGAATCTCATGGAAGCGCCAATCGCGTACGCCGAGCCGCTGCTGAAGAATTTCGGCGCCGCCGAGATCAACGTCCGGTCGCGTGCCTTTTGCGCGGCGGCGCGTCCGCTGCTCGCCAAGTATCCGTTCAATCCCGACGCGACTGCCCAAGCGTCGCTCGGCGAAGTTGCAGCGCTGCTCCGTCCTGGTACGGGCAGCCTATGGAAGTTCTATGATGACGCGCTCGCGTCGGTGCTGCCGAAGCAGGGCAATCAGTTCGTGGCGAATCCGAGCGGCCCCGTAAAGCTCGCGCCTGGCTTCGTGACGTTCATGAATCGCGCGGCGACGTTCGGTGACGTGATGTTCAAGGATGACGCGCAGCAGCCGCGCCTATCGTTCACGGTCGGGCCACTCCCGGGCGATCCGTTCTCGAGCGTGACGATCACGCTGAACGGTGAGACCATCAAAGCGACGGCGGGCGGGAACATCGAGTCGGCGCGCATCGACTGGGTTGGCGCAGCGCGAGAAGCGAAGCTATCGGCCAGCAACGGCGGGCCGGAGTTCCTGATCGCTGGGCCGTTCAATGGCCCATGGGCGGCATTCCAACTCTTTAATGCCGCCGACGATTGGCAAACCGCACCGAATGGCTATCGCGTTGGATGGGGACTGAGCACGCAGTCGCAGCGTGTCGCGGCAGCGAATGGTCGTGGCGCGAAGGTGACCGTGCAGCTCGACGGCGCACCAGCGGGAGTCGTACTACGCAAAGGATTCTTTGCCGGCTCGGAGTGCGTCGGCGACATCGCGAAATAGGATTTAGACTGAGAACGCGGCGAGGGTGGAAGGTAAGGGTGTCTCCACCCTTCGCCTTTCACCCTTTGTCGTTCAGGTGCGCCGCAAGCGCGCCGTGCCCGAAGAACCTCGCCCAGTCAGCTGGAGTGGCGCTGTGACTCGCGTCAATCGCATGCACGTTAGCGCCAGCGGCCAGCAACACATCCACGACTGCACGCGACCCACGCTTGGCGGCGTAGTGCAACGGTGTCGCGTCGTTCCCTGCGATGCCGTTTGGTGACGCGCCATGCGCGAGTAGGACCTGCGTCGCGGCAACATTGCCCAGCGCCGCCGCGGTGTGAAGCGGCGTTTCATCCGGCCCGCTGCCGGGATTGATCCCGGTTCGCAGAGCGTTGACGTCCGCACCGCCTGCGATCAGTCGGGTGAGTCCGTCGACATCGTCCATCGCCGCACACAGCCACAGATCGCGCTCGCCCGAGCGCTCCATGAGAAATCTGGCAACATCGGCACGCCTCGCTCCAGCGTACGCCGCGGAGCGCGCCGCGGTCGAGCCGTACTTATCGAGCACGTCGAGCGGCGCCCCCGAATCCACGAGCATTCGCGCCACCTCGACCGTGGACGCGCAGTGCAGCGGAGGCGCGTCGTTTACCCCCCGAGCCCGAACCACTTCGGGCGTGGCATCGAGTAGTGCGCGCAATCGGTGAGCATCGCCGAGGGCGGCGGCTTCCCACGCGTCGACGCGCGCGCCGTGCGAGAGAAGGAGATCGATCAATGCTTGGCGCTGCCCACTGATCGCGATCTGCAGCGGCGTCCAGTGATCGTATGCGTCGCTGGGGGCATTCGCGTCGGCCCCTTTTTCGAACAAAAGCTCGGCGATGCGGAGGCGATTATTTTCGGCGGCGAGATGCAGTGCGGTCGGTCGTCCGCCCCAGATGGGATGCGGGCCAGGGACCGTCGCGAGCGCCGGATTGACGTCGAGCTCGCGCTGAACGGCCTGCTCGTCGCCGGAGCGAATCGCCTGGAAGAGCGCCGTGGTGTCGTTCGCCATGGCTAGACGATACCGCCGATTCGCGCGGCCGGCCACGTTCCCATGGGCCGTATCATTCGAGCATGTCTCTCTTTACTCCGCTGCAGCTTCGAAGCGTGACGCTTCGCAATCGAATTGGCGTCTCGCCCATGTGCCAGTACTCGAGCGTTGACGGCTTTGCGAACGACTGGCATGTCGTGCATCTCGGCCAATTCGCCGTGGGAGGAGCAGGACTCGTCATCACCGAGGCGACGGCGGTCGTACCTGAGGGACGAATCAGTCCGCACGATCTGGGTCTATGGAAGGACGAGCATATCGACGTGCTCCTTCGCATCGGCCGCTTCGTTCGCGCGCATGGCGCGGTGTGGGGTTCGCAGCTCGCACACGCCGGACGGAAGGCGAGCACGGCACGTCCGTGGGACGGCGGTCGTCCCGTTGACGAGAGCGCTGGCGGTTGGACGCCACTCGTCGGGCCGAGCGCACTGCCATTCGATGCCGGGTATCAGACGCCCGTCGCGCTCGACGACGCCGGTATCACGCGCGTGATCGACGGTTTCCGCGATGCAGCGCGCCGAGCGCTCGCGGCGGAAATGCAGATGGTCGAGGTGCACGCGGCGCACGGATATCTGCTGCATCAGTTCATGTCGCCGCTGTCGAACACGCGGACGGATCGGTACGGCGGCTCATTCGAGAATCGTGTTCGACTTACTCGCGAGGTCGTCGCGGCGATTCGCTCTGTGTGGCCGGAGGAGTTGCCGCTGTCCGTCCGGATCACTGGCACGGACTGGCACCCCGACGGCTGGACGCCAGACGACGCCGCGGCTGTCGCTCGCCTATTGGCGGACGACGGCGCCGACCTCATCGACGTGTCGAGCGGCAGCATTCTGCCGCGTCTGCCCATCCCGATTGGCCCGGGCTATCAGACCCATCTCGCCGAGCACGTGAGGCGACACGCGGACGTGGCGACAGCGGCTGTTGGGCTGATTACGAGCGCGCATCAAGCCGACACCATCATTCGCAGCGGTCAGGCCGACATGGTCTTTCTGGCGCGCGAGCTACTGCGCGACCCACACTTTCCGCTCCGTGCGGCCCGCGATCTGAAGCAAGAAATCGTCTGGCCGAAGCAATATGAAAGAGCGAAAAACTGAGATACGGCGCGGCGCTGGCCGCTAAGCGCTAGAGAATCGGAAGGCGCGAGCTTACGCTCGCGCCTTTTTGTATTGGGAGAGACTGCGCAACACGTTAGCGTACTCCTTCCCTCCTTTCGCCACCTCAATGTGAACATTGGGGCCCAATGACGGCGGCGAGCGCTCCTACGGCCCACGCGAATGAAAGCCGGATGTAAGGGAAGTCCGCCCCTTCAAGCGGGCGTAAACCCTTCTCCGCCCCCCCGGGTCCAATCTCGTTGTCAATCCAGACGCCTCCTCCGTCTCACACCCACCGGCTTGCCTCGTGAGTCTACGCCGACTGCTCTTTCTTACCGCAGCCATCGTTGCTGCGGCCATCTCGCGCCCAATAGCGCTCCACGCGCAAAGCGACGTCATTCGCGGCCGGATCACTGGCCCCGACAGCGTGCCCGTCGAGCGAGCCACCATTACGGTTACGTCGCTCAACGGCAACATCACGCGCAACGCTCGCACCGATAAGAACGGTCGCTTCACGATCACCTTCCCAGGCGATGAAGGCGACTATATGGTGAGCGTGGCCGCACTCGGATTCACCGGTAAGCGTTTCGAGATCAAGCGAACCGGCGATCAGGACATCCTCGTCGCCGATGCGCGTCTGTCGAAATCGGCAGCGCAGCTCGATGCCGTGAAGGTCCAGGCGAATCGAGACAAGCCGCAGCGCGATGCGAACGGAAATGACATCGGCGGCACCGAGCGATCGGTGAATACATCGAACGTCTCTGCCGACGCGCTCGGCGATCTCGCCGCTCTCGCGGCGTCCATGCCCGGGGTGCAACTCATTCCCGCTGCAGATGGCTCGCCGGCCGGCTTCTCGGTGCTCGGCCTTGGCGCCGATCAGAACGCGACGACGCTGAACGGGATGAACTTCGGTGGCTCGAGCATTCCGCGCGACGCGAACGTATCGTCGTCGCTCGCTCTGGCGCCGTATGATGTGTCGCGCGGCAACTTCAGCGGCGGCGTGCTCAGCATCCGCACCGGCCGGGCATCGAACTACATCGTGCGCACCACGAGCGCCAACATCGACGCTCCGGCCGCACAGTGGACCGATCGCGCGGGTCAAGCGCTGCACCAGCAATATGCGAATCTCTCGGTGGGCGGCCTATTCGCCGGCCCGATCCAGCCCGACAAGTCGTTCTTCAACCTCTCATACCAGCTCGGCCGCCGGCAGAGTGATCTTCAGAGTTTGCTCACGACGGACGCGCTCGGCCTGCAGACCGCTGGCATTTCGTCCGACTCGGCGAACCGGTTGATCTCGATCCTGAATCGCCTGCACGTTCCGTCGACCGTGGGCGCGGTGCCGAACAACCGGTACAACGACCAGGCGTTGATGCTCGCGAGCATGGACTTCACGCCGCCGTCGTCCACGACCGGCCAGGCGTTCAACGTCACGCTCAACGGCAGCTTCAATCGTTCGACGGCCGTGACCATGTCGCCCACGGAAATGCCCGCCCACAGCGGCGATCGCGCCTCGTGGAACGCAGGCGTTCAGGGTCGCCATACGAACTACTTCGGCTTCGGCATTCTCAGCGAGACGTCGCTCGGCCTGAGCGGCAACAGCAACTACGGAACGCCATATCTCGACGAGCCGAGTGGTTCGGTGCGCGTGAATTCGACGTTCGCCGATGGCACGCCGAGCGTGCAGACCGTGTCGTTCGGCGGTAACCCGATGCTCAATACGAGCGTGACGCAGGTGAGCGGACAGCTCATCAACGCGCTGTCCTGGTTCAGCGAGAACAACAAGCATCGCATCAAGTTCACGACCGAACTCCGTCGCGACTCGTATGCGCAGGATCTCACGACGAATCGCTTCGGCAGCTTCACGTACAATTCGCTCGCCGATCTCGACGCAGGCATTCCGTCGGTGTACACGCGACAGCTCTCGCCACGGAAGCGCAGCGAAAGCGAGTACGTCGGCGCGCTGTCGCTCGGTGATTCGTATCGCCCCAACAGCGATTTGCAGATTCAATACGGCGTACGCGTCGACGGCAATCGATTCAACTCTGAGCCGGTACTGAACCCGGCGGTGGAGCAGCTGTTCGGTATTGCCAACGATCACGTGCCGAATCGCCTGTACGCGAGTCCGCGCGTTGGCTTCTCCTGGATGTACGGACAGGCCTCGGAGATTCCGGGATTCATGGGTGCGTTGCGCGGACCGCGCGCCGTGGTGCGCGGTGGCATCGGCATGTTCCAGAATACGCCGAACGTCGCGGCAATCGGTTCGGCGATGGACAACACCGGTCTTGCGAGCGGCGTGCAGCAGTTGGCGTGCGTCGGACTTGCCGCGCCGTCGCCCGACTGGGCAGGGTACATGAACAACAACAGCTCGGTGCCGTCGCAGTGCGCTGACGGAACGACGAGCACGGTGTTCTCGAGCACAGCGCCGAACGTCGCCCTGTTCGACAAGAACTACACGGCGCCGCGGTCATTGCGGTCGAACCTCAACTGGTCGGGGAACACGCTCGGCAATCGCTTCGCGATGTCGGCCGACGTGACGTACTCGCTGAACCTCAATCAGGCGAGCACGTATGACCTGAACTTCAATCCGATTCAGCAGTTCGCGCTCACGGCCGAAGGGAATCGTCCGGTGTTTGCGCGCGCGTCGGGCATCGTGCCGACGACCGGCGCCATCGCATCGAGCGAAGCGCGCGTCGCGAACGCGTACACGCACGTGAGCGAGTTGCGCTCCGACATGAAGTCCGAGAGCAAGCAATTCACCGTCAGCGTGTCGCCGACGTCGTTCAACTCCACGGTGACGTGGGGCTTGTCATACGTCTACGCGCAGACGCGTGAGCAGTATCGCGGCTTCACGAGCACGACTGGCAACCCGCTCGACGTCGCGTGGGGACGCTCCGGTTTCGACTCGCGCCATCAGTTCCAATACCGTCTCACATACAACGCGTTCGACTGGGTACGCATCGGGTGGAACGGCTCGTTCCGCACGGGCACCCCGTACACGCCAACGGTCACCGGCGACATCAACGGCGACGGCTACTCGAATGATCGCGCGTACATCTTCAACCCGGCCACGACGACGGACACTGCGCTCGCGAACGGCATGCGCTCGCTACTCGCCAGCGGATCGGGCTCGGCGCGCGATTGTCTCCAGAGTCAGCTCGGACAGCTCGCGGGCCGCAACAGCTGTCAGGGTCCGTGGACGACAACGGCGAACGTGAACTTCTCGTTCAATCCGATCAAGGTTCGCATGCCGCAGCGCGCAACGCTGCAATTCCAGCTGTCGAATCCGCTCGGCGCCGCCGACATGATGCTGCATGGCCCGAACAACATGCACGGCTGGGGACAGAACGCGATCCCGTCGAACCAGCTGCTGTTCGTCCGCGGCTTTGACGCGACGACGCAGCGCTATCGCTATGAGGTCAATCAGCGCTTCGGCGCGACGGCGGTCGGCCAGACGATCGCGCGCACGCCGGTGACGCTGACGACGATGCTGCGCTTCGACGTCGGCCCAACGCGTGAACGTCAGGCGTTGACGCAGATGCTCGATCGCGGTCGCACACTCGACGGAACAAAGGCACCTGAAGCGATGCTCAAGGCCTTCGGACCGATCGGCATCACGAACCCGATGGCCGCGATTCTGCGCCAGGCCGACACGCTCGAGCTCACGTCGCAACAGGCAGACAGCATGGCCGTGCTGAATCGCGCGTTCTCGATCAAGCTCGACTCCGTGTGGTCGCCGGTCGCTAAATACCTCGCAGCCCTGCCAACCACCTACGACCAGGGCGACGCGTACGGCCGGTATCGCGAAGCGCGCGAGATCTCGGTCGACGCGCTGATCAAGGTCGTTCCGACGGTCCGGTCGCTGCTGACGGCAGAGCAGATGCGCCGACTCCCGACCTTCATCACGCCCTTCCTCGATGGACGCTATCTCGCGTCGGTTCGCTCCGGCAGCGCCGGGACTGGTCTTGGCATGATCATGGGCCCCGGCGGCGGTGGTATGGCGATGCCGATGATGGGCGGCGGCGGCGGTGGACAACAGATCATCATCCGGTCGGGCACGCCCTGACCTCGCAACTTTCCCATCGTTCATCATTCCACTCCTCATATGCGAAAACTCTTTCCGCTCCTTCTCGTCGCCGCGCCACTCGCCGCGCAGCAATCGCCAACGCCGCCGGTGCGTCTCATCAACGCACCCGACGCGAGCTCCAAGCCCGTGCTCGGCAACGCGGCCGCGGCACGCCAGCTACCGAATGGGAACGTCGTCGTGAATGACGTCGTGAAGCGTCAGCTCGTGATGTTCGATGCGACGCTCGGCACCACGACGATCATCGCGGACTCGGTGAGCGGCGGCGCGAACTCGTACGGACCGTCGGCAGGCGCACTCACGGGATTCTTCGGTGACTCGCTGCTGTTCATCGATCCGCGCGACTTGTCGATGTTCGTCATCGATCCGAAGGGTGCGATCGCCCGCGTGGCCGCCGTGCCGCGTTCGCAGGATGCCGCGGCGATGGGCTCGAATGCACTCGGCGCTCCGGCGCTCGATTCAAAGGGACGCCTCGTGTATCGCGGCGGTATCGGCCGAATCATCGCGGGTGGCGGACGCGGTGGTCCGGGCGCTGGCCCCGGCGGCATGGCCATGCCTGACTTCCCAGATTCGTCGGCGATCATGCGCGTCGATCTCGCAACGCGAAAGGTCGACACGGTCGGGTTCTACAAGATCCCGAAAACGAAGATGAGCATCACGCAGACCGACGGTCGCGTGTCGATGACGAACGAAATCAACCCGATGCCGATTGTCGACGACTTCGCGGTCGTAGGCGATGGATCGGTCGCGATCCTTCGTGGTCAGGACTATCACATCGATTGGGTGAGTCCAGAAGGCGGCATAGCGCCAACGGCCAAACTCCCGTTCGACTGGCAGCGTTTGTCGGACGAAGACAAGATCGCCGTGGTCGACTCGGCCAAGGCGACGATGGAACGTCAGCGCGCAGCACAGGCGGCGAATCCGTCCGCCGCCGCCGAGGGTGCGCAGCGAATGGTGATGTCGTTCAGCATGGGTGGCGACGGGCCGGCTCGTAGCACGAGCATGGCGGCTGGCGCGCTTCCGCCGCTGACATTCATCACGCCGAGCGAGCTGCCGGACTACCGTCCCGCGTTCACGCAGGGTGCGGCGCGTGCAGATCTCGACGGCAATCTGTGGATCCGGACGTCGGCGGTTCGTACCGGCGGCGTGACCGGCCCAATCTACGACGTGGTGAATCGGAAGGGTGAGCTCGTCGATCGCCTGCAGATTCCCGCTGGTCGTCAGATCATCGGCTTCGGCCGCGGCGGTGTGGTGTACATGAGCGCGCGAGACGAGAAGGGGGCGTGGATCGAGCGCGCGAAGGCACGCGAGGGCGTGCGTCCGTAACGTCGCGTTCGGCGTGCGGCGTGCGGCGTGCGGCGTGCGGCGTGCGCAACACTACCTGAGAGGTGAGCAGCGCGGGATATTGAACTTTCGAGTTCAGTATCCCGCGTTGTCGTTCAGGGAGTGCAGCCGTTGAGATTTTGGATTCGTGCGATTGCGATCGCCGCGCTGGCGGCCTGCCATCGAAGTGCAGCAGTCGAAAGCGATTGCCCGAAACCGTACGCGCTGTTGCCATCGCGGGGCAAAGCCGCCCTTCCAGCTGCGCCCGCGGCGACGTCGATGGTCAGCGCAACACTGATCGGTTACGCCGCCGACAGCACGTCAGGCGCCGGGCTCGAGCAAGCCTCCGTCCTCCTCAATTCGATCACGACCCGTGACTCGGTCGCCGTGCAGACCGATAGCGCCGGCCAGTTCACGATCGCCGGGCTACGCCCTGGCCGATATCGATACCGGGTTCGCAGAGTCAACTTTCAGCAGGTGACAGACACAATCGACGTTGCTCCAGGTGTCGACACGCTCCGTGCTGTGCTCCGCCGGGGACTGCTGCTCTGCTCTGTACGGATGACGTAAATCGTCGTAACGCTGGACGATGAGCGCGCCGTAGGGGATATTGGACGGTCAGGTCGAGCGTCTCGCGTCTCACATCCCGCCCAATCAATGAGCGAATCGAGCACTCCCGCAGGCGTCCTTCCCCGCCGACTCGGTCTCTGGAGCGCGGTCGCGGTCGTCGTTGGTATCACGATCGGATCGGGAATTTTCCGAACGCCGGCCGGCATCGCGCGACGACTCCCCGGCCCGCTCCCGCTCTTCGGCGTATGGATTGCCGGCGGTATCGTCGCGCTGTGCGGTGCGCTGACGCTCGCCGAAGTCGCTGGCGCGTTTCCGCAGACGGGCGGCATCTACGTCTTCATTCGAAACGCGTTTGGCCGATTGCCCGCCTTTCTGTTCGGCTGGGCCGAATTGGCGATCATCCGAGCTGCTGCGGTCGGTGCGATCGCCACGACATTCGCCGAATACCTGCTACGCGTGCTCGGATTCGATCCAAGCCTCGCGCCGTATGACGGCTACGTGCACTACGTCGCCGCGTTGGCAATCCTCGTCATATCGATTCTGAATGGCATTGGTGTTCGTTGGGGCTCCCTCGTTCAAAACATCACGACGGTCGCGAAATACTTCGGCCTGTTGTTTATCGTCGTCGTGGCAATCGCGATTGGGCTACCGAAAACCGGCGGGCACTTCACGCCGGCAATGCCTTCGGGAAGTTTCTCGATCACACCGTTCGGCCTAGCACTCGTCTCTGTGCTATGGGCGTACGATGGCTGGGCCGACCTCGCCTTCATCTCGGGCGAAGTCAAGGATCCTGAGCGCAATCTCCCGCGCGCATTGATCTACGGCACGATTGCAGTGGTCGCGATCTACTTGCTCGCCAACGTCGCGTACCTCGGCGTAATGTCCGTGCAGGAGATCGGCCAATCGAAGCTCGTTGCCGCCGACGTCGCGTCACGTCTGATCGGACAACCGGGCGTCGTGCTCGTGGCGCTGACGGTCATGCTCTCCACGCTCGGCACACTCAACGGTTCGATTCTCACGAACCCGCGCGTGTTCTTCGCAATGGCCGCCGACGGCTTGCTGTTCCGCAAGGTCGCCGCGGTGCACCCGAAGTATCAAACGCCGTACGTCGCGATCGGACTCACCGCGGTACTCGGCATTGTATTCGTGTTGCTGCGCACCTTCGAACAGCTGGCCGACACGTTCGTAACGGCCATCCTGCCGTTCTATGCACTCGGCGTCGCGTCGATCTTCGTGTTCCGCAAGCGCGGGTACAAACCGCCCTTCCGCGCGCCGCTCT
This sequence comes from Leucogemmata humicola, assembly GCF_055379415.1. NCBI lineage: Bacteria > Pseudomonadati > Gemmatimonadota > Gemmatimonadia > Gemmatimonadales > Gemmatimonadaceae > Leucogemmata > Leucogemmata humicola. The sequence continues at coordinate 1,640,729 of NZ_AP040875.1, read as the reverse complement.
ATCCCGTTGCGCCGATTCTGTTCGTGCTCGCCACGCTGTATCTGCTCGTTAACGCGCTGATCGACGAGAGCAGCCGTTGGCCGACGCTGGCGATCTTCGGGATCATCATCCTCGGCATTCCAGTTTACTACTTGACCGTCGGACGGAAGCGCGAGGAAGGGAGCGGCAAACAGCAGGCGCGCGCGGTGCCCACGCCGTAGCGCCTTGTTGGCGGGTTCCGTCTGGACAGCGGGACCTTCTTGAACACGACTTGCACGATTTGAAAAACGAATCCAACCGAGGGCGAGCTGGCGGCAACGCGGCCAGTCATGCCATCGGTTGGATTCGTTTCATTCGTGCAATTCGTGTCCTACTTGTTCGAACTATGCTTTCCAAGCCGTCGAGATTGCTCGATCCAAATCGAGCTTCTTACGGCTCCCAGCGAATGCCCGTCGTGAACCACGGGCGATAGTACTCCTGCTGAATCGGCTGGTTGATGTTGCCCTTGTACCGATCGAGCGGCTGGTTCGTGAGATTGATCGCGTCGAAGAACAGGCGCGCTCCGCGGAGCAGCTTCACGTTCGCCGTGAAATCCAGCTCGTTCGCTTCCTTGGTAAAGAGATCCGTCGTGGCGTCGGTGCCATACGTATCGAGGAAGTTCGCCTTAAAGTTCCAGGCGAGACGCGTCTGGATGCGGCCGGACTCGTAGAACACCGCGACGTTGCCGGTGCGCGGCACGAGGCCGACGAAATCCGCCGTGCGATTCTGGTTCGGCACGTGTGCCGTGGACTTCGTGATGGTGTAGTTCGTGTTCAGACCAAACCCCGACAGAAAGCCAGGCAGGAACGTGAACTGTTGCTGCCAGTTCAACTCCACGCCACGGATCGTTGCGTTTCCACCCTGCTGCGGCTGCGTGACGATGTAGCCGCTGTAGGTGCCAGTCGTTGCCGTGTACTGAATCGGCGCGATGAAATCGGTGATGTCCTTCTGGAAGTAGCCGACCTCGATGACACCGATACCCTGGAAGAACCGCTCAGCCATCACGTCGTAGTTCGTGGCCAGCGCCGCGTGCAACGTCGGGTTGCCGAGGGCAACGGTCAGCGACTGCAAATCGGGCTGCGCGTAGTCGCGGATGTTGTCGTAGATCGGACGCGTGATCGAGCGCGTCACCGCCGCACGAATATTCGTCTGCGCATCGAGGCGATACCGCGCGTTGAGGCTCGGAAGAACGTTCGTGTAGTCGTTGCTCGTCGACGCCGGCGTGGAGCCCGTCCAGACGCCGTTCTTCGTGTTGACGATGAAGCCGTTCGACGTGAGGTTCGTCTGCTCGAAACGCACGCCGGGAATGAGGCGCAGATTTCCCTGGTCGAGCGTCAGCATCGCATAGCCAGCGGAAACGTTCTCCGTGGCGCGAAAGACGTTCGGATCGCGCGTCAGGTGCGCGGCGGCCGTGTCGATCGTGCGCGATGACGAGTAGCGCGCGATGAGGGCGTCGAGCAACTGCTGATCCACGTTCGAGTGTGCGAAGTAGTTCGACCCGAAGCGATAGTCGGTGTTGGTCCGCGTACCCATCACAGAATCCAGCGTGATCGTCCCAGGGAACTTGGTCGTCACGATGTCGGATTCCGTCGAGTTCTTCAACTTGCCGCGATACGCCGCGCCAACCTGGAAGGAGCCAGCCCACGAACCCGAGTTGAACGGAACGCTGAGATTCAGTCGGCCATTGAGATCGCGATCAGTGCCGTCGCGGAAATTCTGCGTTAGCCCGGTGAACGAATAGAGATTCGCCTGGTCGAGATTTCCCTTGCTCAGCGATACCAACGGATTGTACGGGTCGTGCACGTTGTACTGGATCGTCGTGCTGCTCTGACGGAAGGTGACCTCTTCACGGAATGGATTCGTCTCGCGGGCGCGCGACCAACCAGCCGTGCCGTCGATCGTGTACTTCTGCGCCGTGTGCTCGCCCTTCAGTGTATAGGTCTGGAAGTAGTCGTCGAGGCGGCGATATCGCAGCGTGCGCTCGACGCGCGACGCCGTGGCCGAGTCTCCCGTCTGGAACGTGCCCGGACGGTAGCGCGTACGCCACCGGTTTTCCTGATCGCTGAAGTTGTTGAGGTTCGCTCGCAGCGAAAAATTCGTCGTCGAGTTCGGCGCGTAGTCGAACGTTCCGAAGTACGTCTGACGCGTGCGCGTGAGGAGATAGTCGCGCGGCTCGATGTTGATCGGCGCGTTGATCGTCGTCGAACCGACTTTCGTCGGCGCCCAGTCTTCTTCCAAATCGTTCGAGCCGCGGTGCGTCTGCTGGAACGCTCCACCGAGAATAAGGCCGAGCTGTTGATCGGGTCCGAAGCGACGTCCGTACGTGGCGGCGTAGTTGCCGATGGCGCCCTTCGCGAGTGGATCGTAGCCCTGTCCAATGGTGATGTTCTGCGTGACACGACCCTCTTCCGCAGCCTTCGTCACGAGATTGACCGCGCCACCGATCGCATCGGCGTCCATGTCGGGCGTGAGCGTCTTGCTCAACACGATGGTCGCGAGCGCGTCAGGCATGACCGCATCGAGTGCAACGGCGCGCGTCGAACGATCGGGCGCCGGTAACCGAATGCCGTTCATGCTCACGCTGCTGAATTCCGGCGGCGTACCGCGCACCTGGAAAAAGCGTCCTTCGCCTTGATCGCGCTGCACAGACACACCGGGGAGGCGCTGAAGCGCTTCGGCGGACGTCACGTCCGGCGTACGACCGATGGCGTCGGATGATACGACATTCGATACGACGTCCGAGTTCTGCTGGCGCGTCAACGCGCGAGCCTGTGCATCGCGCTGGCCTTCGATTGTCACGACGCCGAGCGTGCGTGCGACCTGACCGAGCGCAATGTCCTGGTCGAGCGTGCTGTCGGCGATGACCGTAATGTCACGACGCGTCACTTCATAGCCGATGAAGCGCGCAATGAGCGTGTGGCGGCCTGCGGGAACGCGCTGCAGCCGATACCGGCCGTCGTCGTTCGTCGTTGACAGAATCGCCGTGCCGTCGATCCAGACGGCGGCTGAGGCGAGCGCACGGTGGTCGCTTCCGGTGATCTGTCCAACGATCGCGCCGGTCCCGGTTTGGGCCGTGAGCGCGATGGGGAGAACGATGGCGGCAATGGCTGCCGTGATCGTCCTTCGAAGAACCGACATAGTTGATACCTGCCAGCGGGGAGTGGTGTAGGCGGGGCGCAAATGAAAACGCGGTCGCATCCTTGTCGATGCGACCGCGAACCTTACACGCAGCTGTCAGGCGATCCGGTATCACGAATGCCACAGCTCGGTAACGCGCGCGACGTGTTTGTATTGCGGCGCGCGCGTTTGGCACATCACGAAATCGTCAACGCTTCTGGTCTGCCGCCTTGCGCTTCACGGTGATGGCTTCGTCGAGCGCCTTGCCGTCGAGCTGCTCGGACGGCGTGATGCCGAGGTACGCCGCGAGCGTTGGCGCGATGTCGACGGTGCGCGCGAGTCGCTCGTACCGACCAACCACGAATCCCGGTCCGGTGAACGCGATCGGCACCAAACGGCTCAGTGCATTCGGCGTCGCATGCTCGGCCGTCGTTTTGCCCGCAGACCACACGTAGTCTGGCTCGGCGACGAATGCAGCTAGCCAGCCCTGGGCCGGCGCAAGCGTTCGCTTCCATCGAACCGCGCCGCTGTCACTCGACGCGCCGATCGTCTTCGGCGTGAAGCCAATGCGCACGCCGCGCCGGCCCTTCGCCGCCGCCATGATCACATTCGAGAGCGAGTCGACATTGATGCCGTGTGCCTTCAACGACAGGACGTCGGCGTAGAAGAGGCCCGTGTCGAACTCGATGCCGAAGTCGGTGTGATAGCGCGACTCGAGCGTTCGCTGCATCGAGGTGGCGATATCGACGAGCGAGATTCGTCCACCGCGCCCCGTCTTCATCGCGGCCAATTCCGGCAACGGAGCGATTCCGTGGTCGGCAGTCAACACCATCGCGATGCGATCGGTGCCGACTTCACGCTGTAGTTGGTCGAAGAACGCGCCAAGCCAGCGGTCGACGCGCAGCACTTGGTCGTGGATCTCGCGTGAATCAGGCCCGTATGCATGACCAACCGCATCCGTGGTCGACAATGAAATCGAAAGCAGATCCGGCATCGCGCCGGCCGGCATAGGACCGCGTCGGCCGAGGTGCAGTGCGCGAACACCGTCGAGGGCGAATGCCAACGTGACGGAATCCATCCACGGATACTTCTCGAGTCGCGACTTGAGGCCTTCGGCGTCGGGAAGTTTGTGAGGAAACGTGAAATCCTGCCCGTCGTTCTCGACGAACACAGAGTCCGGTTCAGGATACTGGTTCGCCGGGAGCAGCAGATCCCAACTCGTGTTGGCGAGTCGCTCGAGGTGAATCGAATCGTCGAAACTCTTGACCCACGTCGGCAGCGTGTCGCGATAGTACCGACTCGTCGTGAATCGTCCGTCGACGAACCAGTAGACGTCGCCCTTGGCGCGACCGACTGGCAGAATTGCCCCGCGATCCTTGCGCGACACGGAGAGCACGCGAACGCTCGAGTCGCGGGCGATCATCCAGTCGAACAGTGCCGTGCCCATGAATCGCTTTGGCGACGCGCCCGTCGAATTCGACCCGATCAGCGGCGAACTCACGTCGGGCACGCCGCGATTGTTCGAGATGATCTCGGTGTGCACGGGCTCGCGGCCGGACAGCATCGTCGAATGGCCCGGCGCGGTTTCCGTCATCGCGTGGTCCTGCCACGAATGCGGAAAAAACGCCGAGCGGGTGTGAAAGCGAGCGAGCCCACCGTTCAACTGCGATCCGAATCGGTCGAGATAGTCCCCTCGGAACTGGTCGATCGCAACGAGGACCACGAGTGCTGGCCGAGTGGACGGAGCGGCCGCCTGAGCGCTGAGCGGCGCCGCCGCGCCAATGGCGAGCAGTAGCGCCGGAAGGTATGCAATTTTCATAGTGGCAGAGTACGCCGTATCCTGCACGCCTCCAGCGGCGTCCTGTCACGAAACGGTCACGGGACGCCGCCCGTCCCGGATTCCACCCTCGGCGCGTCCATTGCTCTTCTCACTATCGATGCGAGTCTCACGCTGTGCCCTGCTGTACGTCCTTCTGACGGTCGCTTGTAGCCAAACACCCAAATCGAAAGCGGTGGTGGTGGACACGCGGACGACGCACGACTCAGGGGGAACGGATGGCAGCGTGAGCACGCCCGCGGCGGCGCTCGACCTCGCCGCGTCGCGCGAGGGTCTTCCGCCAACGCTCGACTCCGCGGCGCGCAGTAAACTCGCTGCCGACTCGGCCGTGGCGATTGTCGTGGCAACGCAGCCCAAGAGTCGCACGCGCGCCGACAGCTTCTCGCTTGCTGCATCGATCCGTGCCGGGCTCAAGAATCCTCGTTGGCCAGTGCGCGCGTCCACTCCGCTGCCCAAGTCAATACTACCAGCCAAGCGGATCGTGGCGTTCTATGGCAATCCGCTGTCGAAGCGCATGGGCATCCTCGGCGAGATCCCGTACGACCAGATGCTCGCAAAGCTCGACACGGTGGTGGGCGAATGGACGGCAGCGGACCCGGCTACGCCGGTGCAGCCAGCACTCCATCTCATCGTGTCTGTGGCGCAGGGTCAACCGGGAAAAGACGGCATGCATCGGCAACGCTCCGACCCCGATCTGATCGAGAAGATCTACGGCTTCGCTCACGCGCGCGGCGCGCTGACGATCCTCGACATTCAGGCGGGAAAAAGCACGATCGACTCTGAGCTGCCGCTGCTACTTCCCTTCCTGCAGCGCCCCGACGTGCATCTCGGAATGGATCCTGAGTTTTACATGCACTACAACCGCGAGGGGCGCGTTCCGGGCGACAAGATCGGCGCGATGGATGCGGCGGACATCAACTACGCGATCGATCAACTCGCGGCGCTCGTGACCAAGTACAATCTGCCGCCGAAAGTCCTCGTGGTTCACCGCTTCACGGTCAACATGGTGCAGAACGCGTCGAAGATAAAACTCGACCCGCGGGTGCAGGTGGTGATCAACATGGACGGATGGGGGCAGCCCTGGCTCAAGTTCGACACGTATAAACGGTGCGAAGTCGACGAGCCCGTGCAATTCACCGGTTTCAAGCTCTTCTTCCACAACGACACGAGAAAGGGCGACGCGCTGCTGAGCCCCAAGGAAGTGCTCGCGCTGCGGCCGCGGCCCATGTACATCCAGTACCAGTAGCGCCGTTACAGTTCGGCTCGCCACGCGCACGGCACGCACCGTGTATCCAGTAGCCTCGTGCGTATCACCGTGCTGCGCGGCGCGCTCGTTGGTGCCGGGATCCTGATATTGGCCGGGCTTCGCGTCGACGTGCGGGTTCGACCCGCGTTCGTCAATGCGGCGCAGGATACTCCATCACAGCACGAAGCGCCGCGCCAGGTCCCGTTCATCACCAGCGGTGAGCCGACCAACGTCACGATGCGCAATGTGGATTTTCACATTGCAGAAGGGATCGTGCTCCACATCCGGCGACTCGCGGGGCAGATGCGTGGCCGTGGTGGCGTCATCGATTTCGACGACATCAACAGCTACGTCACCGAGGTCGCGAGCGCAGAGGTTGGCCTGACAGGTCCGGACCTCACGAACCTCATGAACCGGTACGTCTTCAACTACTCGGGCGCACCAATCTCGAATCTCAAAATCGAGATCACGCCCGACGGCGTTCGGCAGACCGGCACGCTGCACAAGGGAGTGAGGATTCCGTTCGACATGACGTCGACGGTATCCGTGACGAACGACGGCCGCATCGAACTCGCTGCCAAGCGCGTTCGCATCCTCGGCGTCGACGGACTCGCTCTCATGCGCGCACTGGGACTGAGTCTCGAATCGATGATGGATCTATCGAAGGCCCACGGCGTGACGGTGGACCACAACTCGCTGATCATCGACCCGCTGGCGATTCTGCCACCGCCGGCCATTCGCGGCACGCTCACCGGCGCACACATCTCCGGCGACCAGCTCATTCAGCTACTCGGCGACTCCGCCGATGCTGCGCCGCGACAGACGATCGATCCGGCCGTAAAGAACTACATGCTCTACCGCGGCGGAACGCTCCACTTCACGAAACTCTATATGCCGGATGCCGAGATGTTCGTGGTGGACGAGGATCAGAGTACGCCGTTCGACTTCGATAACGCCCACTATCGTCGTCAGGTGATTGCCGGACATTCGAAGACGCTACCCAGCCTTGGCCTCGAGGTCTGGATGCCGGATGCGTCGTCGCTCCGCAAGGCGACGGCGAACGAAGATCCCGGCACTCGATAGGCTGCAGCTCTACAAACCTCTATTTGCGATCGCCGGCCACCGTCGAACTCTTGTCGTGGTGTCTGAACTCGTAGTACATGTTGATCAGCGCACCAATGCCAAGTGACGTCGTTCCATTCACGAGGCCCGTGGTCAAGCGATTGTTGCCGCCGGACGGCCGCCAAGCAGCCTGCGCAAAGCTTCCGACGTACGCACCCACGATGCGCGGAACCGCAACGACGCGTTTGCCGTTCGGCAGCTGATCGAGAAAGCCACCTTGCACGGCCCAGATGATTCGGTCGCCGTTGTCGCGGCAGTTGCACGGCGTGTAGTCGAGCGGCCGATTCATCACGAGCGCGAGTCCTTCAGTCGCGGTCTCCTGGATGTAGAACTCACCAAGGTTCGACGCGGTACGCCTACCGAAGCCTGGCCAACCCCTTCCCCACTCTGGCGGATCGTTCTGCCACTGATCTACCGCGGCGAAACCGACACCGAGAATTGTCCCGTATCCGATCGCGCGACCGAGGCGAGTGAGACGCGTCGCCGAGTCGGAACCGACGCGCCATTGAGCCGACGCAATCGGCGCGATCAGAACAATCGCCGTCGCTGCAACAGCGAACGCGGCGCGAAATCGGAGTCTGCGGATAGGCATAGTAGGGTCATCTGGGGCAAGGCGTGCGCCATCCGGGCCGAGACGTACGAACAGTTGTCAGGTTTTTGTTGAATGCATCGCCGCATCTGGAAGTCGGCCGCGACTACGAGCGTATTACGAGCGACGCACCGACCCTCACTCCGGAGCCTTCCATGTTCCTCTCTGAAAATCACCGCGTGCGCGACATTGTCCGCGCTGTCACGCCGCTCGCGTTCGCGTGCGTCGTCGCGCTGCCCGCTGCTGCTCGAGCTCAACAGCAGCAAGCCAAGGCCGACGCGCCCGTGTTCGACGCGAAAGCCGCGGCGCACATCCGCAACGAATACCTCGCCGATCTCGACACGGTGCACACGAAAATCGTCGCGCTCGCGAACGCGATTCCCGCCGACAAATACTCGTGGCGCCCCACCGCCGGCGTTCGCTCGGTGTCGGAAGCGCTCATGCACGTAGCGTCGGAATGGTGGTTCTACAGCCCGCGCTCGCTCGGCGGCAAAGAGCCCGCTGACTTCGGCGTTCCAAAGGAGAAGCTTCCCGCGCTCGAGAAGATCACCTCGAAGGCCGAAGTGGTCGATCAGCTCAACAAGTCGTGGGCATACTTGGCTGCGCAACTGAAGGCGGCAGATCCAGCACAGCTCACTGGCAAGTACAAACCGTGGGGCATGACGATCGACGCGGCCGCATTCGGAATGACGGGCGACCTGCACGAACACCTCGGACAACTCATCGCTTACTCACGATCCATCGGCGTCAAGCCGCCCTGGACCAAGTAGCTACGGCTTGAGCTCGCGACAACCGGATGGCTGCGCCGCGGTAAATGCGGCGCACCATCCCTCGAGGATCGCACCAGCGGTGAAGCTGTTGCGCAGATACGCGATCATCTCGTGGCGGTCCATCTCGTCGCGCGGCGGTGTGGTGATGATCTCGTTGCCAAAGGGCAGCGACACGGCCAACGGATCGCCCTCATTGCGAACGTTCACCCAGGCGTGAACGCTACGGGGCATTCCGAACGCATCGGCGGAGTCGCCGCCGATGAGCAAGCGCCGCAGGTCCGTGGCGCCGAGCATGGAGCCAAGGCTCACGAGGCGTTGCACGATGGCCGTATCGCGTCGCGCCGAGAGATAGTCGTACGCGACGAGCGACCCCAGGCTGTGCGCGACGAGGATGACCGGCCGGCCTTCGCGCTGCGCGCGCTCGATTGCGTTCGACAGCCGTCGCTCCGACGCGCATCGTTTGTGCGCGTCGCTCAGGAACGACGCGTCCGCGGCGAGTGAGCGCAGTTGCACCGCAGACTCGGTGTCCGACACGACCATCGTGAGCGCGCCGAGCACATTGCCAACGAGAGACACGAAGGTCTTGAGATTCGGATCCGTCGCCGCATCGTGTCGCGCGCGCGGATCGTCCGCCGCGTAGTCGCACGACTCGGCGGAGCGTGGATCGAGTACGTCAGCGTACCACACGAGGCGCACGTCTCGATCGGATACCAGCGGAGCGCGCGTCAACGGCTTGGCGCCCTTCGTCAGACCGTCGAGCCACATCTTACGGAGCTCCGCGGTGTCGCGATCTCCCATGCCGCGGCCATGCAGCATCAGAATGACCGGACGACCGCGATCATCCTGCGGCGGACCCGCAAAGGCCAGCATCGCAGCGGCAGCGAAAACGAAGCGCAGCATCATGTCTCTAGTGTACGGGTGCTGCGCCGGCTGTGTTCCACTATGCGAAAAGACCGACCTGACCGCCCGTGTGCCAGAACACGACGGTCTGATCCGCACCGAAGCGTTTCGCTCGGACATACGACAGGAATGCCGCGAACGCTTTGGCGGTGTACGTGTGATCGACGAAGAGCGCTTCGGTCCGCGCGGCGAGCGCTTGTGCCTCTATCGAGGCATCTGTCGGCACACCGTAGCCGTCGCCGACCCAGGTGTCATCGACCTCGACTTCCCCGTCAAAGTTCTCGAGGCCGTCGATGCCGCGGATGATTCGCCGCACAGTCGAGCCGATCGCAGCCGCGGGATCGTCGGCACTGACTCCGATCACGCGCGTTTTCAGTCCGTAGAGTGCGACGCCAGCGATCAATCCCGCTTGCGTCCCGCCTGACGAACACGCGTGTACGATCACGTCGGGGACAATCCCCTGATCGACGAGCTCGCCAATAGCGGCAACGAATCCGAACGCGCCAACCGGCGTTGACGCGCCGAGTGGCAAGAAGAACGGCCGGCGACCCTCGTCACGCAAACGCGCCATCACGCGCTCCGTCGCTTCGGCGCGTTCATTCCGCGACGGGATGTATTCGAACTCAGCGCCCAGCAATCGGTCGAGCAGCGCGTTCGCGGTCGGACGCTCCGGCGGAGCGCCGTTCACGATCAGCACGCACTTGAGTCCCAACTTGGCCGCGGCGGCAGCCGTCGCGCGCGCGTGATTCGACTGCACACCTCCGAGTGTAACCAGAGTGTCGGCACCAAACGCCTGCGCCTGCGCCAGGGCGTATTCCAGTTTTCTAACTTTATTGCCGCCAAATCCGAACGGAATCGAATCGTCGCGCTTGATGAGCAGCTTGGGAGCCGCGCCAAGCTCGGCGCGAAGACGCGACATTTCCTCGACCGCAGACGGTCCATTGAATAGCGGTACACGGGATCGCTCGAGCATTTCGGTCATTCCTCAGTCGACGGCGCGCCGCCACTGCGCGCCACTTGGTCCGCCTTGACCTTCGTTGCGTCAAAGCGACGCGCGCTGGCGAGCATCTTGTCGATAGTCTCGTCGAAGTCCGCGGTTGGTTTGCGTTGAAAGCGGAGCGGATTGATTCGCGCCACGACGAATGCTTTGAGGTACGGACTCTCGAGCCCGCGCGATTTCATGCTCTTCACCGCTTCGTTCACCATTTCATTGAGCTCGAGCAGCTTCGCCGCGCGGTCACGTCGAACACCGAGCGCCGTTGGGAGTTTGGATCCGAGGAACTTGTCACACCGTTTGAGAATTGGATGATACGCGCCACCGGAGAAGCGCCCGTTCTGCTGGTAGCACAGGCCGAGCGTCACGAGCGCCGCCTCCTCGAACTCGATTTCGAACTCGCGCTCTGGGCGGTCGTCCAGCTCAGCCAGCGCTTCTGCGAGCCGCGCTACTTCCAAGGCACGCTCGCGAAGGTTGTGCGCCTTCTCGGTGTTGAGCAGCAGGATTCTGTGCGCCACCTCGGGCTCCGGCACCACCAGCGCGACAATCGATTTCGCGCCGAGCTCGCGCATCGCACCGAGTCGGTGATAGCCGTTCGGCGACCAGTATTTTCCGTCGCCGGCCGGCACCGCAATGACTGGATCGAGATATCGGTCGAGCTTATCGATCGCGTTGGCAACTTTGCCAACGTGTGCTTCGGAGAGGTCGCGCTGATAGGGAGTCGGTTCTACGTGATCGATCGGCAGCCCGGCGAGGAGCTGCCAGTGTCCGCCGAGCGGGTCGCGATACGCCGCGAGCACAGAGCCGCCGTCGGCGACGATGCTGCGGGAGAGCGCTTCGACGGCCGCAGGCGGCGCGGCACTCGCGAGTCGCTTCGCGTCCAATCCACGCGATGCCGCTGGAGCGGACGGCTTGGTCTTCTTCTTCTTTTTCGGCGCGGTGGCCATATTCGATCCGCCGGAGGTTGCCTGCGCGGGAGACCCCAATGATACCGTCTTGGCGCCGCTTGCGGCCAGCGTAAGAGCGAAGTCGTCCACCCCAAAAACCACGACAATGCGATTCTCCAAACTGGCGGTGCTATTCGCCGTCTCCGCTGTCCCGCTCTTTGCGCAGTCAGTGCCTACAAAGCGCGGCATGACGGCCGAGGATTACTTCTCGTTCGAGCTCGTGTCCGATCCACGGATCTCGCCAGATGGGTCGCACGTCGTGTACGTGGTCTCACGCGTCGATCGCGCGCAGAATCGTCGCGTGCCGTCGATCTGGATCGCGCCGACCGACGGCAGCACGCCCGCCAAGGTGATCGTCGACGAGTCGTGGTCGCCGAGCGCACCACGCTGGGCGCCAGATGGGACCGTGGCATTCGTGTCTTCGCACGGTACGGGCGACACCACGGCGAATCCTCGAGTGACTCCGCGTGCCCAGCTCTGGCTAGTTGCTACGAGCGGAGGAGCGCCGAAGAAGGTCACGAGTGTGATGAACGGCGTGTCGAACTGCACAATCTCACCCAAGGGCGGCGCGGCGGTGTGTCTCAGCAGAACCGGGCCGAGCGACAAGTGGCCGGCGGGTAAGGAGCGCAGCGATGTGCGCCACTACACACAGTCTTCGTACAAGTTCAACGACACCGGCTGGTACGACGACAAGCGATCGCACCTGTGGATGGTCGATCTGGCGAGCGGTGATGCGAAACAGATCACGTTTGGCGACGCGTGGAATGACACTGACCCGCAGTGGTCGCCGAACGGCGCACGCATCGCGTTCGTCTCCGACCGCACTGGCAAGGAGTTCGACGGCGGTCGCAACACCGATGTCTGGACGATTCCTGCCAATGGCTGTGCGTCGCAGCAGGCCTCGTCCGGACAGACCGACAACTGCATCACGAAAGTCTCATCGGCGTCCGGACCGGACAATCAGCCGCGTTGGTCGCCCGACGGTGCATCGCTCGCCTTCATCACCGCCGCCGCTGAAGAAGCGCCACCTCAGCTCGTCATTGCGCCGGCGACCGGCGGCGCCGCAACCGCACCGGTCCCCAGCCTCGACCTCGGCCCCACGGATCTGCAGTGGGCCAGCGATGGTGCCCTGTACTTCGACACTGGCGTGAAGGGCGAATTCCAGGTCTTCAAGATCGAGCCCTCAGCGCATCGGCTGACGCAGGTGACGAGTGGATCGCGCGCCGTCCGCTCGCCGAGCATCGCGGCGAATGGACGCGGCATGGTGTATCTCGTCAACGACTTCACGCACCTCGACGATGTGTATGCAGCGTCGCTCGACGCGAAGGGTGAGAAGAAGCTCTCGAATCACAACGCGGCAGTACTCTCGCAGCTCACACTGCCACCGGTTGAGCGCATGACGTTCAAGGGCGCGGATGGCTGGAACGTCGACGGCTTTCTCGTGAAGCCCGTGGGTTGGCAGGCCGGCAAGAAATATCCGATGATCCTCAGCATTCACGGCGGACCTGCCGGCCAGTACGGCGTCGACTGGTATCAGGAGTTCCAGGTATACGCGGCGCGAGGCTGGGCGGTGTTCTTCACGAACCCACGCGGCTCTACAGGTTACGGTCGCAAGTTCGCACGCGGCATCGAGCTGAACTGGGGCGCCAAGGACTACGTCGACATCATGAACGGAGTCAACGCAGCCATAGCGGCGAATTCATGGATCGACACGACGCGTATGGGTGTCACGGGCGGCAGCTACGGCGGATACATGACGAATTGGATCGTCGGCCACACGTCGCGTTTCAAGGCGGCGGTCACGCTACGCAGCATCTCGAACTTCATCAGCGACGACGGCACGCGAGACGGCGCGTACGGCCACAAGGACGACTTCAACGGCGACATTTTCGTGAAGCACGACCTGTACTGGGATCGGTCACCGCTCAAGTACGTACAAAACGTCAAAACGCCAATTCTGATTCTGCATTCGGACAACGATTTCCGTGTGCCGATCGAGCAGGGCGAACAGTGGTTCCGCGCGCTCAAGCATTTTGGAAAGACCGCCGAGATCGTGTTCTTTCCGCGCGAGAATCACAATCTCACGAGAACGGGCGAGCCGAAGCACCTCGTGGAAAGCATGAATTGGCAGCTATACTGGTTCGACAAGTATCTGGATGGGAGGAAGGACGCCGTGGCGCCGGATTGGCGCTAGTCGAAATCGCTCGACGCCATCTGTCGTACCGAATTCCTTGGCCCGCGATCTGGTTTTCCTCTGCGACCTCTGCGACCTCTGCGTTCAAAACGAAATGAGTTGAACCGCAGAGGTCGCAGAGGTCGCAGAGAACTGCTTCGCCCTGAAACGACTGGTCGACCGAACTACCCAAATTTCTCAGGCTCTAGCTACATCCGGAACAGGTAGCTGTACTTCACGAAGAAGTAGTCCGACGCGCGAATCAGCGGTTGATAGTTGAACCGCTCGAGCGGATTCGGATTGGCGTTGGCAAGGCTGCCATACCCCAGGAACAGCACCGTTCCCGGATTCGGCTGGTACGAGAACAGCCAGTCTGCGTGGAACTGCGCGCTGCGCGTCGCGAGTGCCTTCTGACCACTGATGATCAACGGAAAGAACGTGCGCGTCTCGTCGCGCAGGTCATCGTGCTCCGACAGATCATATTCCCCTACGGCGCGCAGGAAGATCGATCGCGTGAACTGGTATTCCACCTTCACGCGCGGGATCGCGTTGCGACCGGCGAGGCTATGGTCCGTACGACGCCAGTAGTCCTGGTAGCTCAGCGTGCCGTTGATGCGAAGATGATCGGTCGGGCGGAAGTTGGTCGTCAGCGAGATGTAGTTGATGTTCGCCTGCGCCCACTCGAAGAAGTTCTCGTCCTGGCCAAAGACGTACAGCATCGACGCATCGAACTGCGCCCACTGCGGGGTCGCGAAATTCAGCACGTAGTCGCGATTGGGAATACGCCCAACGCCGGTGAACGGAACCGTATCGACCTTGGTGCCGATCGTTCGCTCGATCTGATAGTTGCGGAACAGCTGCTGATCCCAGCCGAACGTCTCCCAGTACACGCCGGCGCCGAGCGTCCATCCGCCGCGCAAACCGGCGCTGGTGCTGAGGTGGAACTTCTTGTCCTGAGCGTCGCCGCCGCGCATCAGGTGCGAGTACTGCCACGTGTCGTCGAACAGAATGTCGCCCGTCAGCGTCTCGAGCAGATTGCCACGCTCGTTGAACCACGTTGCGCGGTGATCGAGCGCGCCGTGCGCGATGCCAGGACGCGAGATGAACCCGGTCAGCGTGCGGAATTTCTCGTCGATGCCGGTCATGGTGTAGCGGAAACCGAAACGCTTTCCATTGCGCGCCAGAATTCCTTCCCACAGCGGCGCGTTGGTCACCGCCCCCTTGGTCTTGTCGTAGCTCTGCGCGTACTGAAACGAACCGGAGTACACGCCACCAAAGAGAATGCGTCCGTCGACGTCGGCCACGCGATTGTAGTCGCCGCCAACGATGCGATCGGTGTACGCCACACCGATTCGCGACGCGCCACCGACGTCGCGCTGCGCGCGCAGGATGTTGTAGGTCGTATTGAACTGGCCGTTCGCCGATAGCGACTGGTCGTCGCTCGCCGACAGAAATCCGATGCTCGTACCGGCGACCTTGCCCGTCAGCTTGAGCGCGCCGTCCGGCTTCGCCACACGCCGCGTATAGATCAGGTTGTGCGGCACGTTGAACTGCTCGAGTCCCTCGAGAAAGAACGGCCGCTTCTCCGGGAAAAAGAGCGATTGCCGAGGATCGATCACGAACTGGCCGGCGTCGGACTCGACTTCGGCGAAATCAGGATTCACAGTGCCGTTGAGCGTGACGTTGTTCGTCATTCCCCAACGCACGTTGCCGCCGACCTGCGGGCGCGGATGCGTGTATCCCCAGCCATTGACGCCCGGCGCGCCGGTCGCTTTGCGCGTCACGACTGGATTCAGGTCGAGCACGAGACCGCGATCGAATCCGGCCAGTCCGTCGAGCGTCCCCGCCTGTCCAAGGAACGAGGCATTCGAGCGGCGCGCCGGAGCCCACGAATCCTCGTAGCCGGAGTGCTGAACCTGCCGGATGACGTTGAGATCCCAACTCTGGACATCAACAGACTGGTATTTGAGACTCTTGAACGGGATGCGCATCTCGATCTCGTAGCCGTATTCCGTCAGACGTCCCTTGGACGAGTACACGAAATCCTGACTCAGATCGGGCGCCGTCCTTCCAGAAAGCGTCGGGGTCCATCCGCCCGTCGCCGTACCAGCCTCGACGATGGTTCCGTCCATCTGGACACCGAATGGATTGACGGCAAACACATACGCCTGCCGGCGATCGTGAAAAGTGCCGAGTAGTATCTGCACATTGTCGTCGGCGCTGATCTTGTCGCGATCGGCGAGCGATGCGTGAACGGCACCGTGCGCCTCGAACGCGCGAACACCGACGTACATGGCCGTCGGCGAATACCAGATGAGGACCTGCGTGGAATCGGCGGCAGGAATGCCGTCGAGCGGGGCGAATTGCGAAAACCCGGTGAGAACGGCAGCCTGCGCCCATGCGGGCTCATTCAGCGAGCCGTCGATGTCTGCGAGGGCGGCTTCACCTTCGATACGTGGAATGCGCACCTGCAATTGGTTTTCACGACCGATATAGGTCGCGCCTGGCGCGGGATGCGCGGCGCTACAGAGCGCGACGAAAAGGCCGACGAGGGGTGGGCAAGGCATGGCCGATGTTGTTAGGAAAGAGGCGAGAACGCAGATCCTTGCGTCGCTCGCCGTGACAACCGCTACATCCGAAGCAGATAGCTGTACTTCACGAAGAAGTAGTCCGACGCGCGGACGAATGGCTGAAAGTTGAAACGGTCGAGTGGATTCGCCGTCGCATTCGCCTGGCTTCCATACCCAAGAAACAGCACGGTTCCCGGACTCGGCTGATACGAGAAGAGCCAATCGCCGTGGAGCTGCGCGTTCCTCGTTGCGAGCGCTTTCTTGCCGTTGATGAGCAACGGGTAGAACGTGCGCGTCTCATCGCGGAGATCGTCTTGCTCGGTGAGGTCGTATTCGCCGACGACACGCAGGAAGATCGATCGCGTGAACTGATACTCGGTCTTCACACGTGGAATCGCGTTGCGCCCGACGAGCGAGTGATCGGTCCGCCGCAAATAGTCCTGGTAGACGTACGTGGCGGCGACACGCAGTTGATCGGTCGGCCGCAGATTCAGCGTCGCCGACAGATAGTGAATATCGGCCTGCGCCCACTCGAAGAAGTTCTCGTCCTGCCCGCCGATGTACGTCAGCGCCGCGCTGAACCTCGACCACTGGGGCGTCGTCAACGTTGCGACGTAGTCGCGATTCGGAATTCGCCCCACACCAGTGAACGGAACAGTGTCGACCTTCGTGCCGACCGTTCGCTCCATCGTGTAGTTCGCGAACAGCGTCTTGTCCCAGCCGAACGATTCCCAGTACACGGCGGCGAGCAATCCCCAGCCTCCACGCATGCTCGACGTCAGCGTGACGTGAAACTTCTTGTCCTGCGCGTCACCGCGCCGAACAAAGTGCGAGTACTCCCAAATGTCGTCGTACAGCACGTCGCCGGTGACAGTCTCGAAGAGACTCCCGCGCTTGTTGAACCAGGTGCCCCGGTGATCGATCGCGCCGTGCGCGATGGCACCGCGTGTGATGAATCCCGAAGGCGCGCGGAAGTTGTCGTCGATGCCGTTGAGCGAATAGCGAAAGCCGAACTCGCGACCGTTCCGGTTGAGCGCCGCATCCCAGAGTGGCGCCGCACGAAACTGCCCGCCCGTCCGATCGAAACTGCGCGCGTACTGGAACGTGCCCGTATAGAGCTTGCCGAACAGCATGCGGCCATCGACGTCGGCAACGCGGTTGTAGTCGTCGCCCGCGATTCGATCGGTGTATGCCGTTCCAATGCGCGACGTGCCGCCGATGTCAGTCTGCGTGCGAAGGATGTTGTAGTAGATGCCGTCGTGCCCGGTCGGCGACAGCGACGGGTCGTCGCGCGCCGACAGAAGCCCAAGCGTCGTGCTCCCCGACTTGCCCGTGAGCTTGAATGCTTCGTCCGGGTTCGCGATGCGGCGCGTGTAGATCAGGCTGTTTGGTACTGTGAACTGCTCGAGTCCGTCGAGAAAGAATGGTCGCTTCTCAGCAAACCGCAGCGCGCGGCGCGGATCGAGCACGATCTGACCCGCATCCGACTCCACTTCCGCGAAGTCCGGATGCACCGTGCCGGTGAGCGTGAGATTGTTGCTGATGCCCCATCGCGCGGTGCCACCGAACTGCGGCGTCGGATGCGTGTAGCCCCAGCCATTCGGCGACGGCGCCCCGGTCGCCTTGCGCGTGACGACCGGATTGAGATCGAGCACGAGGCCGCGATTCAACCCGCGCAGCCCTTCGATCGTGCCTGACTGCGCGAGGAACGATGACGCGGACCGCTTCGCCGGCGCCCAACTGTCTTCGTAGCCGGAGTGCTGCACCTGGCGCACAACGTTGAAGTCCCACGCCTGCGCCTCGGTCGATTTGTACTTGAGGCTCTTGAACGGAATGCGCATTTCGACTTCGTAGCCGTACTCGGTCAGTCGGCCCTTCGACTGAAATACGAAGTCCTGGTTGAGATCCGGCGCGGTCCGCCCCGAGAACGTCGGCGCGAATCCGCCGGAGGTTCGCGCGCCGGCTTCGACGATCGTGCCGTCCATTTGCACGCCGAATGGATTCACGGCGAAGAGATACGCCTGTCGCCGATCGTTGAACGTGCCGATGAGCAACTGCACATTGTCGTCGGACGTGATCTTGTCGCGGTCGGCCAGCGTCGCGTGCACTGCGCCATGCGCTTCGAATGCCCGAATGCCGACGTGCAGCGCGGTCGGCGAGTACCAGAGCAGCACCTGCGTTGAGTCCGCCGCCGGAATGCCGTCCGCTGGAGAGAATTGCGAGAAACCGGTCAGGACGGCGGCCTGCGACCACGCGGGCTCGTTGAGCGAGCCGTCGATGTCGTCGAGGGCGGCTTCACCTTCCAGGCGCGGGATGCGCACCTGAAGCTGATTTTCGCGTCCAACATATGTCGCAGCCGGAGGGGGCGGCGTTGTCGAGCGGGGCGGAAGACACAACACGCTCGACGCAACAAGAACAAGGCAGGAAACCATCACACAAAATGCCGTGTGTACACCGGGGTCGCTACCACATCCGGGTCAGCATCTTGTTAGGACGGCCTGCGTCAGAAATGGAACCGTTTGTACACATAGCTCGCGTCGCCCATCTGCGCCGGCACGACCGACTCCGGCCTCGGCGGAATGGTGACGCCGGGGATCGTCGGGATGCCTGGCTGCCGAGCCGTCATCTCGAAGTCGATTGACGAGCCGGGCGGAATGGAGAGGGCCACGATCGCGCCGCTATCCGGAACCGCCCAGTACTGCATTTCCCAATCCTTGCCAGGGCGACGGTAGCGAGTCGTATCGACCACGCGTCCATCGATCGACGACGTCGACACCTTCGCACCCGAGGCGCGCATCAACAGCGCCGTCGTCCCGTGCGGCGCAGTGACACGAAGCACGACGCGTCGCGCTCCGTTGATCAGCGTATCACGCACCAACGCGGCATTTGGCGCGTCGAGCGGCACGCGCGTGACCTGCCTACCGGCAAAGGGCACGAGCCCCTGGAACGTTCGGTTCGCCCATGCCGGGCCAGCGCCGACGTCGCCCAGGGCCGCATGCGTCCACGGATCGCGGAATCGTCCAATCGTGCCCAACCACGCACCCGCCGAATCAGCATTCTGGACATACGCGAGCGCCGTCGGCCACGGGTGGTCCGCGTTCCGTCGAACCGCAAAGAGACCAACGACCACGAGCAGGACGCCCGCAACCGCGAGCGTCGCCGCTCCGAAATCAGCACTGTCGCGAACGATCGGTCGGATCTGGGGCGCGACCAACAACGCGGTGAGTGCCACAAGCACAGCAAGCGCCATTGCTCCGACGCCTGCAACGCCCAGCATCACCCCCGACACTCCATACGCAAGACTCAACACGACGACGATACCGACCGACGCAGCAATCCATCCGAGCGCCGTGGAAAGGAACGAATCCTTGGGCGCAATCATAGCGGTCGCGGCAAAGAGCAGCGGCCAGACGAAGGGATAGCTAGCCGCGGGCGCTTTCGCCGTCAGCGCGACAGCGATGATCAACCACACGACGAGGATACCGGCATCGAGGCCGCGTTCCGATGCCCACCGCCGGGCGAGCGCGTAAAACGCGAGCGCGATCGCGGCGGCGAAGAGTCCGAGCGCGCAGACATACACCACGCTCCATTGTGGTTCCCCGCCCCACGGCATTCTCGACTGCAACAGCTGCATCCAGTTCGACAGCGGACCTGCGACCGCGCCGGCGACGACCACTCCGACGATTGCCGTGATGATCCCGGCAATCACTCCGCGTCGCTCGCGGAAGGCAACAATACCCACGAGCGCGATCGCCGCGATTGCCAGCGGCCACGCAAACCACTCTGGGTACACGATCAGCCCGACCACCGGAAAATCGAAATACACCGCGTCACCGGTGCGTGGGCTGGGGAGTGTCTCGTTTCCGAACGTGCGCGCCAACGCGAGTGCCTGATCGCCGTGATGCTGAAGGCTGCCGGGATTCAGGTGCGCGAGATCATCGTGCGTCGTGTGGTAACGCTCGACCCCGTCGGCAAAAGCAAAGTTGAGCGCCGGAAGGTTGAGCACTGCGAATTCCGACAGATCCGTATCGTTCGGCAGCACGCGGTAGACGGCGGCGAACACGGAGCCGGCAGTCACACTTCCAGCCGATCGCAACGCGCGCGCAGCGCCGAGGTTCCCGGGTCCTGTCTCGAACATCAGCGAACGTCCCGTGGTGCCGCGCGCCTCGAGATTCACGACGACCGCGACGTCCTTCGCCCACGGATGCTCTCGCACGAATGCGGCCGCACCGAGTAGACCTGACTCTTCGCCGTCGGTGAACAGCACGATCACGTCGTGAGCCAACGGCGTCTTCCTCGCCCGGAGTGCCCGCACGACTTCGAGCAGCGCAGCGGAACCTGCGCCGTCGTCGGATGCTGCAGGTCCGGCTTCGACGCCGTCGTAGTGCGCCATGAGCAGCACGGCCTTGCCATTGGGGTCGCTGCCAGGGAGCGACGCGAGAATGTTCTGCACTCGCCCCACGTCCTGGTATCGCGTACCAACGCCGGTCGTCGCCTGCACCTGTGGGTGCAGTCCCATCGCGGTGAGTTGCGCCGTTATGTAGTCGCGAACCCGATCGTGGTCGGGCATACCCAGCGCGTGGGGCCGGACGGCGATTTCCTCGACGTGACGCAGTGCTCGTTCCGCCGAAAAAACCGTATCGGGAGACGTGGCGGGAGCGGGGGCGGGCGGGCGCGAGGTTCGAACGATGGCGAGCGCGCAGAGAGCCAAGAGCGCGACAACGGCAAGAATTCGTTTGATCATTGCCGCCGAAGATACCCGGTGGCGCCCTCCCAGGCCATGGATTGGCAGTTGGCGGAGGGGTCAGAGGTCCGACGATGTCTTGCGCTCGCCGGTCCGCGTATCATTCTACAGGCAGCAACGTATCCAAGCGGAGATGGAATGGCTGACGCAACGAACGGTGAGATCGGCAAGCGAGTCCTGGTCGTCGACGACGACAACCCGACGCGTCAGACGATCGCACGAATGCTGGAAGCGGGCGGCTTTGCCGTCGTTCAAGCCTCGAGCGGCAGCGAAGCGCTCGATCGACTCGCTGCCGGGACGGACGACATCGACATCGTCCTCTCCGACGTGACGATGCCGGGAATGACCGGCATCGACTTGGCGTATCAGATCAGGAACGTCTACCCGGGCATGCCGGTCGCGATCGTGTCAGGCGACGTGAGCGAATTGGAACGCAGCATCATCGGCCGCTCCGACGTGCCATTCATCAAAAAGCCGTTCCACGCCGAATCGCTCTACAGCGCCGTGCGCGAAGCGATTCGGTCGCACCCGCGCCACTAACTAGTTCGCCGCTCCGGTACCGCGCCACCCGGGTCCACGCACCAACCGACCCGGCTTGTCGCCCGTGACCTTGCTGTCGGCAACGATCGGTACGCCGTTCACGAGCACCCACTTCATGCCTTCCGACAGTTGGTGCGGCGCCTCATACGTCGCCTTGTCGATGATCGTGTTCGGATCGAAGATCATGATGTCGGCGTAATTCCCCTCCCGCAGCGTGCCTCGATCACGAATCGACAGCCGCTCGGCGACACCTGACGTCATTTTGCGAACTGCGTCCTCGAGCGTGAGCAGATGCTGCTCGCGAACGAAACGGCCCAGGATCCGCGGATAGGTGCCGTAGGCGCGCGGATGCGTGGCGATCTTCGCGGTGGCGGGATCGAACGCCTCGGCGTCAGTGCCGAACTTCATCCACGGCTGACGGACCTGCATTGCTACGTTCGAGTCCGACGCCACGAAGATGACCTGGCCCAGCCCATTCTTCTCGGCCAACGTCAGGTCGATGAGCGCGTCGGCCCAGTCTTTTCCCCACGCCTTACCGATGTCGGGCAATCGCTTGCCTTCAAATTTCTTCAATGAGTCTACCTTAAATCCGACGACTTCGACGCCCTGTGGCGTCGCGGAGAGACACAGACTCTCCCAGGCGGGCGACTCGACCGTCATTTCTTTCTTGATTTTTGCCCGGGTCGCCGGGTCGCGCAGGCGGTCGAGCAACTTGCCGTCGGCGTGCGCCCACGAGGGAATGCACGACGACAGATTGTTCTGGCCGGCCACGTACGGATACTGATCCGTTGCCACGTCCTGCCCCGCCGCGCGTGCAGAGTCGATCTTGGCGACCACCTGTTTCGCCTTGGGCCAGTTCTTCACGCCCGCTGCCTTCAGGTGATAGATCTCGACCGGAACACCGCCGTCCTTTCCGATCTTGATCGCTTCGTCGACCGCTTCGACCAGGCGATCGCCCTCCGACCGCATGTGCGTGATGTACACGCCGCCGAACGGCGCCATCGCCTTTGCTTCCTCGACCAGCTCCGTCGTCGAGGCGTAGCTGCCCGGCGGATAGATGAGCGCACTGCCCACCCCCATCGCGCCGTCGAGCATCGCGTCGCGCACCACTCGGCGCATGGTGTCCAACTCGGCTGGTGTCGCCGGTCCCTCGGACATGCCCTTGGCGTACGCCCGGACCGTTCCAGCGCCGATGAACGAGCCGACGTTCACCGCCATTTTGTGCTGCTCCATCTCACGGAACCACGCATCGAAGCCGCGTGCACCGCGCCAATTGGGCATCAGTCGCTGCTGCGACGTGTCGATCGCTTGTGCCGTTGCCGACGCGAGCACGCCAGCATTCACCGGCGCCCAGTTGTCGCCCTCGCCGAGGATCATCGTCGTCACACCTTGCGTGATCATACTGACGGCGCGGCTGTCGCCCGTGAGTAATTGCACATAGGACTGCGCTTGGATGTCGATGATGCCTGGCGCGACGACGAGGCCCTTGGCGTCGATTCGGCGTTTGGTCTGAGCGGAGCTCAGGGCGCCCGCAGGCGTGATGCGCGCGATCCGGTCGCCGACGATTCCGACATCGCCATTGAACCAGGCGTTGCCCGTTCCGTCGACGATCTTGCCGTTGGAGATCACGACGTCGAATGCAGTGGGCGCAACAGGAGCGGCAGCGGGCTGCGAATCTTTCGCACAGCCAACGAGCGTCGCGGCAAGAGCCGCGACCAGGAGGTGACGAAGCATTTGTCTACCGACCGGTTGAGGTAGCGCGCGGAGCTCGCCCCGCGACGATCGTAATGTTATCGTGCCCGCCCCGCTCCAGCGCAAGCTGTAGGAGATCTCGGCACACCTGTTCGGTCGACCGCATTGCGCCCAGATACTCGGCGATTTCCTCGTCCTTGACGTGCTTCGTCAGACCGTCGCTACACACCAGGGTGACTGAATCGCGGTCTGAAATGTCGATGCGCGCCACCTCTGGCGACGACTCTTCCGCGCCAATCGCGCTGGCCAGGACGTGATTGAACGGCGATGCCTTCACCCGGTCCGGCGCGAGAAGCCCCTGGTCCACGAGCGACTGGGCGACGGTTTGGTCACGCGTGACCTGTCTCAGCGTACCGTGTGAATAGGTGTAGCAGCGACTGTCGCCAACCTGGAGAACGTACAGCCACGGCCAGACGACGATGCCGAGTGTGAGCGTGGTGGCGCCGTCGCCAGCGCCGGAACGCACTTCGGCGTCGGCGCGCACCGCCTCGTGTGCCTCGCGGGCCGCGGACCGCAGCGATTCGTGAAACTCCTCGTCGCGCGACGAGCCGGCGGTGTGGTAGCAGCGAAGCGTCGACGTCACGTACCGGGTGATCGTTTCCGCGGCTACGCGCGCTGCCTCTCCGCCACTCGACGTGCCGCCAACCCCGTCGGCGACGAGAAGCAGCGTGGCCAATCGTTGACCACGGAGCGGCAGGTGATCCACGTTCGGCAGACTCGTGCCGTGCACCACCACCTGCGGATGCACGGTACACAACAGGAAATGATCCTGATTCTCGGGCCGCACCTTACCCGGATGCGTGATGCCGAAGAGATCCAGCTCGTTGTCCAGCGGCCGAGGCCCGGCCTCGAGGGCTACGGGAGTAGCCACCGAATTTGGCATGCGCGTGGCGGTCCAGCCGCGAAGACCCATGTGAAGACCCGCGCCTACTCGTGGCGCATCCTACTGTTTGATGAACGTCAACTTCACGTCGAAATTCTGACCCGCGACCGCCACGGCGCGATCCACGTGAAGCGTCTTTCCGCCAGAATCCATCGACCAACGCTCGGTCATTTGCAGCGACTGTCCTTGGATCTGTGCGTTGTTCGTGACGACGAACGTGGTGCCGTCCCATCCGCCGATCGACGTGAGATCGAGCGGACCGTTCGGCGTGGTCATCGTGTTCTTCGACGTTGTCCCGTCGAGGTTGATCACCGAAGTCCCCTTCTGCTCGCCCATCTGCGTTGTCGCCGCGGACTCGACTTTTACCGTTTTGGCGTCCTGGGTGACCAGCAGCGTCATCGACTGCGGCGCCATCGGACCCTGAGCGGTCGTCGTATCGAGTGCCCACTTCCCCGAGAAATCGGGATGGGCCTGCGGAGCCTGAGCCGCCAGCGGCGCGGCTAGTGACGCAAGTGCGAGCAGAATAGGAACAGCGCGGCGCATGGAAGTCCTCAAGAGATCGGTTGCTTATTTCTTTTTTGTGGCGTCACGGAAGACCTTCGTTTCGCCCTCGTACGTGAACTTGACGTTTGCACTCTTCTCAACCTGGCTAATCGCCAGTCGGCTCGAATCGAGAGGCACGTTGATCGATGCATCGCGATCCAGAAGAGGCAAATCGGGCACCTTTACATCGTAATTGAACCAGCGAGTAAGCGCTGCCACCACCGTGCGAAGCTGCTGGTGCTGCACCGAAATTTGTCCGTCTACCCAACCAAATCCCTGAGCACTCTCGTCCGCCGTCGGCTGACGCGGAACGTTATTCTGAACGAGTAGCGCCTGACCAGGCCCAAGGGTCGTTACCGTCTTGCCCGCCTTGACGGTCACCGATCCCTCTTTGACTCGCACCATCATTCCACTGTCGTTCGGAAACGCCGAGACGACAAAGCTCGTGCCCGTCGCAATCATGTGCACGCGCTTGGCGATGACTCGGAAAGGCAGCGCCTTTCCGTCCGCAGCTTTCGCGACGTCGAACTGGGCAGTTCCTTCGACCTTCAGCACGCGAGCCTTGTCCGGAAATGCGTCCGGAATGAACACCTTCGTCTCCGGCCCCATTTTCATCTTGGAACCGTCGCCGAGTGTGGTCGATCCGATTTGACCCGCGTTCGTGGAAATTGGTTGGATCGCCGCCGAGCTCACGAGCGCGAGCGCGCCATCGTCTTCGCCGAGTCGGTCGACGTACAGCATGCCGCCCACGGACACGATGATGGCAAACGCGCCAATCGCGACCGGCACCATCCACGACGGTCGCTTGCCCACGGACTTCATGTGGCTTGCGGCTTCGTGACGACCGGTCGTCGCATGTGCCTCGTGCGCGCTCGACGTCGACGACGCGTGAATCGCCTTCTCGACGTTTGCCCACACGTCGGCAGAAGCCTCGGAGGCCGCGGTGTGCGTGCTGTGCGCCTGTTTGCCGCTGCCGGCAAATCGTCCCGCGGAGTGGCGTCGACTCAGTGCGCGCGCGGCGCCATGACGGATCTCATCGTTGAGGACGACGGTGAGTTGGTCGGCAGTCGCGATGGTCGTGCGCTGATTCCACGCACTCACGAACGCACCTTCAACGACTTTCGGCGCCATCGCGGTTGCGTCGCCAAGTTGCGCACGGGCATTGGCGAGTGACGAGTCGAACTGCGCATCAAACTGTCGTTTGAGCGCGGCCTCGTCTATGAGAAAACTCGAAGGCGTCAGCGAACTGGGTGAGGCGGTGCGGGCATCTGGCGACATTTACGGCCTCCGCTCGACGGTTGGGCCGTATATCATGGCACCCAGCCAACCAGTCGCAAGAGCAGCCGCCCTGCCGCTCGTCACCTCACCCGGGTCGCCGCCTCAGTCGACCTCGTTCCAAATCTGCAAATCCTTGGTCTCCTTGAGCAGGAAACCGCCAACGACAAAGGTCGTGGCCGCTACAGCAATCGGAAACCAAAGTCCTGCGTAGCGATTCCCGGTCGACGCCACGATCGACGTCGCGATGACCGGCGTGAAGCCGCCAAACCATCCGTTGCCCATGTGATACGGGAGCGACATCGACGTATACCGGATCTTGGCCGGGAAGCTCTCCACGAGGAACGCCGCGATCGGGCCGTAAACCATCGTCACATAGAGCACTTGGATGAAGATCAGCCCGACCATTTTCCAGAACTGCAGCGGCTCTGCCGCGGCCGACATGGCGTGATAGATCGGGATGTACGTCACCGCCGCGAGCAGGCATCCAGCCATGATGATCTTCTTACGGCCGATCCGGTCGGAGAGCGATCCGAACACGACGAAGAACGGCGTGCCCAGCAGCAGGCCGAGCGCCACGATCTCGTAAGACGTGTCGAGCGGCAGCTTCAGAATCGTCTGAAGGAAAATGAGCGCGTAGAACTGGCCCGTATACCATACGACCGCCTGACCCGCCGTGGCTCCGAGAAGCACGATGAAGAACACCTTCCATCGCTCGGCCGTGCCGTAGCTGTCCTTGATCGGCGCTTTCGACGTCTTGCCCTCTGCTTTGAGCTTGGCGAAGAGCGGCGACTCGGACATGCGCTGGCGAATGTAGTACGACACTACCACCAAGACTGCCGACAACAGGAACGGAATTCTCCAGCCCCACGCCTTGAAGTCGGCATCGGACATGGAGTGCTTGGTCGCCAGAATCACGAGCAACGACACGAACAGGCCGAGCGTCGCCGTGGTCTGAATGAACGACGTGTAGTAACCGCGCTTTCCGTCCGGCGCATGCTCGGCGACATAGATGGCCGCTCCGCCGTACTCGCCGCCCAGCGCGAGTCCCTGTAACAAGCGAAGCGTGACGAGGAGAATCGGCGCGAAGACACCGATCGCCGCGTAGCTCGGAAGCAGACCGATCGCCGCCGTCGAGCCGCCCATGATGAGCAGCGTCATCATGAACGCGTACTTTCGACCGATGAGATCACCGACGCGGCCAAAGACGATCGCGCCAAAAGGCCGCACGGCGAATCCGGCCGCGAACGTCGCCAGCCATTTGAGCAGCGAAATCGTGGAATTCGATTCCGGGTAGAACACTCCAGACAGAACTGCCGCGAGGCTGCCGAAGATGTAGAAGTCGTACCACTCGATGACCGTGCCGGCCGAAGAGGCGGCGATCACGCTCCAGATCTTTCGGTCTACGGAGGTCGCCGGAATCGCCGCGGCGCCTTCAGCAGAAACAGTCGGTGTCGTCATGGCCCAATACTGCAATACGGAACGGCTCAGGACAACAATCGACTGATCGAATCCGGATGCAGTGCCCAACCGAGTAGGCCAGCGAGTCCCATGAGCGCTCCGAGCGCCGTAGGCACCATGGCAGCCCAGAAGAGCCAGCGCTTTCGTGTGAGGGCCGTGAGCGCAAGCATGGAGATCGCCAACGCGATCAGCGTGTCGGAGAGATCGAACTGATCGTCGCGGTAGTTGAGCGAATCGTAAGTCTTCTGGTCGGCTTCCGCCTGAATACGGAGCGAGTCCTTCTTCGCCGCCTGATCAGCCACGAGCGCCTTGTATTTGACAATCGCCGAATCGACAGCGGGCCGCTGCGCCGGTGCGGCTACTGCGCGCGTAATGGTCAACTGAGCGAGCGTGGCCGCCCCGATTTCCTGCCGGATGTTGCGCGCCTGGTAAAAGCTCCAGTGATCGATCTTGTCGGCCTGCGCTTGTTGCATGGCCTGAACGATGTTGTCGTCCTTGACTTTGCAAATGCCCATGAAGGTCGCGAGCAGTGCGACGGTGATCGCCACCCACGCGTTGAGCCGCGAGTGTTCCCGGTCATTCGAATCGGCGGCTTCCATCGGATCGATTTCCATGACGCGAAAATAGGCTCAACCGCGCTCGACGACAGCGTGGATTGTTCTTTCTTTGTACGACCCCCGGCAACTGCCTAAACACGAATGACACGAATAGCAGACGAATGAAACCGTGTGCGAGGCGGTTCTCCACCGCGTCAATGTTTGGTTCGATTCGTTTACATTCGTGTCATTCGTGCCAGGTAGTTGCGCCGTGCAATGGAGCCGCGGCTAGCGCGAGCTACGGCGTCGTCGTCGGATCGTAGTTCGTCACGAACTCGAGGAACTTCGACAGGTCGACCATGTCGCGCGGCGCATATCGCACAGTGTGTGAATCGATGCGCTGAACGTTCGACAGGTAACCGAGCAACTCGACTGGCCGATAGTTCTTGAACGACACTTCGAGCGACAGCGGTCGCGCCATTTTGTACGCGCGCATCTCGGCGCGCCGTCCTAGCGCGATCTTGGCGTGTTGCCGAATCAACGCCTGACCCGCTTCGGGCGTGATCGTGGCCGCGGAGTGGAATCCGATCGCGCGTTTGACGGCAACGCCCTCGATTGGTCCAAAGCGCTGCTTCGACTCAGCGACGATCTGATCGTCGCCCGTGATCATCACGACTGGCACGCCGTACTCCGCGGCGATTGCGGCATTGACGCCCGCTTCGGACATCGACGTTCCGTTGATCGCGATGCGCGTGAGCAGCGCGCTCGACATCGTGTGCGCGCGAACGCCGGTAAGGCTCGACGTTGACGCGTGGTAGCCGACGAACATCACCGCCGCGAAGCTGGAATCGATGCCTTCCATCATTCCAAGCGGTCGCGGAAACGACCGCACGATGGTGATTGGGATATCGCTGGGGAAGCGATCGATCAGCAGGGACTCTCCGTTGCCATGCGAATCGCTGATCACGAACTCAGTAGCGCCAGCTTCGCGCGCGCCCTGAATCGCCGCCAGGACTTCGCCGGTCATCCATTGGCGCGCCTGCTGATACTCGAAGCTCGTGGGCCCGAGTTGATCGGCCGACGCAACGCCGGTAATGCCCTCCATGTCGGCCGAGATGTAGACCTTGAGCGGACGCTGCGCGCTGACTGACGTCGCGGCCGCGCATAGTGCGAGCGCGGCCAGCGACGAACGAAATGAGATTCTCATGAGTTGGATTCTAGTTTCTCGAAAGCAGGAACTGCTCGACCTTGCCAGCCGGCGTGCGGAACATGACGGCGCGCGCCGGTGTGGTGCCGGCATCGAACAGGATGGTCGTGACCTCGCTGCCGCCACGCTCTCCGGTGCCGCCAACGCGAATGTTCTTGATTGGACCGAGGGCGTTGAGCGCTTGTTTGGCCGCGGAGAGTTTTGCGGGAGTGAGGTAATCGTTGAAGTCGACAGCGAGCGTCGCACGGTCGACGGTTCCCTTCTCGAGTCCCGCGAGGATCGTACGAGCCGCGTCGATCGCCGCCACACCTTTGACGAGCGGGATGTCGACCTGCGGCATCAGCTTCGCAACGAGTTCCTGATTGAGCGCACCCACTGCGGCGAAATCGGTGTTCGCAAGCATGACCACCGCGGACTTCGTCGCCGGGATGACAGTATTTTGCGCGATGAAGCCACTCACCGCGCCGCCGTGGGACAGCGTGATCGACTGCGCACGATCGTTGACGCCTTCGCCGCAGCCGTAGCCGCTGCTCCGACCATCGGTGAGTCGGCGTGCCGTAGTCATCGTGGCGTACGACTGCGCGGAAATCAATTTGTGTTCGACGAGCGCGCGATCCCAGTTGAGCAAGTCTGTCGGCGTCGACCAAATCGCACCGGCTGCGCCTGCCCAGCCCTTTGCTTCGGGCGGCACGGGAATCGGCGGCGCCAATCCGAATGACGAATAGCCCTTGGCCATGTCGTTCGTCGCACTCCACGTGGGCTCGAACGCCGTGCGCGTCAGATTGAGCGGCGTGAACAGGCGCTTCGTGATGAAATCACCGAACGTCTGTCCGCTCGTTTTCTCGACCACTCGTCCGAGAATGAGGAAACCAGTGTTGCTGTACGAGTAGCGCGACCGTGGCTCGAAATCGAGCGGACGCGTCGCATACTCTTCGATGATCGCGTCGGCCGTCGCCGGCTTCTGCATCTCATTGTCGACAAAATCCAACGGATAGAAGTCGCGATAGCCCGAGAGGTGCCCGCCGAGATCGACGAGCGTGATGTCTTTCGCGCGCGTGAGTTTCGGGAAGTACTTCGACACCGGATCGGTGAGCGACAGCTTCTTCTCGTCGGCGAGAATCATGATCGCCGAGCATGTGAACTGTTTGGTCACTGAACCGATGGCGAACATCGTGCGGGGCGTCACCGAGTCGGTGGTGCCGAGCGTCTTCACGCCGTACCCTTTGGCGAGGACGATCTTGCCGTCCTGCATGACGCCGACGGAGAGACCGACGAGGTGTTTGTCGGCGACGGTCTTGCGGATGATGCTGTCGAGCTGCGACGGAACAACGGATTGTGCGACGGCCGGGGCGGAGGCGGCACTCACGCCGGCAACGAGCAGCGCGGCCGCAATGTGGGAGCGTTTCATGGAGCCAAAGAGACAGCGAGTAAACCCTCCCGTCGAGGGCCGTGTCGAATGACGATCCGTCGCGCGCCCCCCACCAAGTATTGGAGAGGATGTATGCACCGTCCGTATCGCACCGCGCTCGCCCTTTGCTCGCTGCTGGCTGCGTCCGTCCGGGCCCAGACGCCCGATCCAGCTGCGGCCCATATCGACGCCGGTTTGCGGGCGCTCGAGGCAAAAGGATTCAGCGGCGTGGTGCGCGTGGACCGAGGCGGCTCGACGCTCCTCGAGCGCGGCTACGGTTTGGCCAATCGCGAAACGAAATCGCCATTCGGGCCAAACACGGTCGTCCAAATCGGCTCGAATACCAAGGATTTCACCGTCGTCGCGCTGTTGCAGCTGCACGAACGCGGCAAGCTCAGCATCCGCGATTCACTCGCGAAGTTTTTGCCGAACGCGCCGGCGGACAAGCGAAACATCACGCTCTGGCAACTCGTTCAACACACTGCCGGTTTTCCCATTGGACTCGGCGGTGACTTCGAGCCGCTCACGCGACAGGCATTCCTCGACGCGGCGATGGCGCGGCCTCTCGATTTCACCCCCGGAGCGCGTGAGCAATACTCGAATACCGGCTACTCGATTCTCGCGGCCGTGATCGAGAACGTCAGCGGCGTGACATACGACGAGTTCGTGCGCGACAACATTCTCAAACCGGTCGGGCTCAATGAAACTGGGTTGTTGCTCCCCGGCTTCGATCTCAAGCGCCTGTCCCACGGCTATCGTGGCGGCGCGGATCAGGGCACGATGCTGTCGAAGCCGCACGCGCCCGATGGTCCGTACTGGAATCTCCGCGGCAACGGCGGAATGCTGTCGACGGTCGGCGACATGCACGCGTTTTACACGGCGCTGTTCGAAACCGACAAGCTGCTCAAGCCGGCGACGCGCAATCTGCGGTTCAATCCGAACGAGCCGATCGGATTGGCGGGGTCGGATCTCGTGAACTCGTTTCTCTACGAGCGACTTCCGGGGCGCGGCATCGAGATCATCATCGCGTCGAATACTCCAGACGTTCGACTTCCCGCGATTCGCCAACCGATCGCCGAGGCGCTTGGACTTCCGTCGGTGGATGGTGGGCCTCAGACCGTGGCTGGTCCACGAGCGAGTGCGAAGGCCCCGCCGGTGGCGGTCGCAACGCTGATCGGAGATTTTATCAAAGCTGTGAATGGGGGCGATCTCGCGGCGCTGACCAAGTTCATTGGCGACAACTTCGCGATCGAGCCGGGATCTCCGCCGGCGACACAGCGCGCAGAGCGGTTCAGTGGATTGCACGCCAATCTCGGCGCATTGAAAATTGCGGGCCTCGATCAAGTCAGCGCCGAGTTGGTCGAAGCATCGATCATGACGGCGAACGAAGGCGCAGCAACGCTGAAGTTTGAGGTCGACGCCGGCGCACGCCCGCGCATCAGGAGCATTCAAGTTCTCGTCGGCGGCTAGCGGGCCACGAGGCCGAGGTGCGAAGATTGACGCATTCGTCATCCGGAAAGACAATGCGATCCATTCGCGCCTCCGCCTTCGTTGTCATCACAGCCGCTCTCGCCTTCGTGGGTCCAGCTCGCGCCCAGCGTGTCGACCGCGCCGAGCATCACGAATTCGCGATTCAGAACTTCCATACGGAGAGTGGCGTCGTCCTGCCCAAGGCCGTCGTCGTCTACGGTACTTACGGCCACCTGAACGCCGCCCACGACAATGTCGTGCTGCTTCCGTCGCACTATATGGCGACGCATCACGGCTACGAATGGCTGATTGGACCAGGTCGCGCGCTCGACACCGCTACGCTGTTTCTCGTTGCGACCGAATTGTTCGGCAACGGACATTCGTCGTCACCGAGCAATACGCCGGAACCGTTTCACGGCCCGCGTTTTCCTGTGATGACGATTCGGGACAACGTCGATGCAGTGCATCAGTTGCTGACGCGCGATCTCAAGGTCACGCATCTGCGCGCCATTATTGGCTTTTCGATGGGCGCCGAGCAGGCCTTTCAGTGGGCCGTAAGTCATCCCGACTTTGCTGATCGCATCGTCGCGACGTCGGGCACGGCAAAGGCGTACGGCCACGGCATCGCACGGCTCGAAGGACAGATCGCGGCGCTCACGGCCGATCAGACTTTCAACAACGGTGACTACACGTCGCCGCCAAAGAAGGGACTCGAAGCGTTCGGGATGGTCTGGGCGGCATGGCTCTACTCTCAAGAGTGGTGGCGACGCGAGCTCTGGAAGACGAATGCCGCGCCTGGCACGACGCTCGAGCAGTATCTGCAAACATTCCGCACGAACTTTCTCTCCGGCGCCGATGCGAACGACATCATTCTCCAGGCGCGCACGTGGGAGAAGCACGACATTGGGACTACGCCCGGATTCAACGGCGACATCGAGCGCGCACTGCGCTCGATCAAGGTGCCGATTCTGTACATGCCGTCGGAGACTGACCTCTACTTCCCGGTAGGCGACGCGCGCTACGAGGCACAGTTCATGTCGACTGTCTCGCTCGTTCCGATTCCGTCGTTGTGGGGCCACCCGGCCGGCGCCGGTGGCAATCCCGAGGATCGCAATTTTCTGAATCAAACGATCTCGGCGTTTCTCTCGGGTGCGTCGCAAAGAACTCGCTAAGAAGGACGTGGCGATGCAGTCGTTCGCTTGCTGACCGGATCGACCCGCCGTAGCTAGCAGTATGAGGCGCTCGCTCCTGTCTGGATTGATCATCGCGACATTCGCGTCGAGCGGACTCGCGCAACGCTTCCGCGAGTTGCAGGGCGATCCGGTCGTCAAGAACCTTTCATATGACGGCCGCTTCACCTTCGCGCGAGTCAAGTACGCCGTCGCGTCCGGAGGGTACTACTACCTCGGGCTCCCTGCGTGGGCCCACGGCTACGCACACGCCGAAGAAAATCTGCTGGCAATCACGCACGAGGTCAGCGTGCTCGACGCGCACCGCGACGGAACGAACGTCTTCGCGCTCGACGACCCCGCTCTGTTCAAGTATCCGGTGTCGTACATGACCGAGGGCGGATACTGGATCATGTCCGACAAAGAGGGCGCCGCGCTCAGAAAATACCTTCTGCGTGGCGGGTTTCTCATCCTCGATGACACACGCGACGGTCGCTATCCCGGCAACATGGGCATGGACAACATCGCCCGGAATTTTTCGCGCGTGTTCCCGGAGCTTCACTTCGTCGACATCTCGATCACGCACCCGATCTTTCACTCGTTCTTCGATATCGCGTCGTTCAGCATCGTCCAGCAGTACTACGATCGCGGCCCGCCGATCTTTCGCGCACTCTTTGCCGACAACGATCCCAACAAGCGATTGCTGGTCCTGCTGAACTTCAATACCGACGTATCGAACTTCTGGGAATTCTCCGCGAGCGGATTTCAGCCGATTGCCGGGAGCAACGAGGCGTACAAACTCGGCGTGAACTATCTGATCTACGCGCTGACGCACTGAGGGCTCCCAGAGACCTGAGACCAGGGATCTGGCCCCTAGCCCCTGAGTCGTCTTGCTGAGCGCCTGACCGATGCCGTACAATCGTCCGGTCGCTCACCTTCGACCAGGCTGCCATGAACCTCGTCATCGATCGCCTCTCCAAGACGTACGCCAACGGCGTGCGCGCCCTCAACGATGTCTCGCTCGAGATCCCGGCGGGCATGTTCGGCCTCCTCGGCCCCAACGGCGCCGGTAAGTCGACGCTGATGCGGACGATCGCGACGTTGCAGCAGCCCAACTCAGGAAGCATCCGACTCGGCGACATCGACGTACTCGCCCAGCCAGACGACGTTCGCAGAGTCCTCGGCTACCTGCCGCAGGAGTTCGGCTTCTATCCAAACCTTGGAGCCGAGCGCGTGCTCGATCATTTCGCGGCGCTCAAAGGTGTGGCGAACGCAGGTGAGCGACGCGATCTCGTGCACGCGCTGCTCAAGCAGACCAACCTCTGGGATGCGCGAAAGAAAGCCGTTGGCGGATTCTCGGGTGGAATGAAACAGCGACTCGGCATCGCCATCGCACTCGCCGGTCGGCCGAAACTGCTGATCGTCGATGAACCGACCGCGGGACTCGACCCGACCGAGCGTCATCGTTTTCTCAATTTGCTCTCCGAGATTGGCGACGACGTCATCGTCATCCTGTCCACGCACATTGTCGAAGACGTGCGAGAGCTTTGTCGCCGCATGGCGATCATCAACGGTGGTCAGGTGATTCTGCAGGGCGATCCGAGCCAGGTACTCGATGACGTGCGCGGACACATCTGGCGAAAGCGTATTCGCAAACCGGAACTCGCCGCGGTACAGTCGGCGCTCAAGGTGATCAGCGTGCGACTCGTTGCCGGCGATCCAGTGGTGCACGTGTTCAGCGACAGCGCACCCGGCGACGGCTTTACATCGGTGGATCCGACGCTCGAAGATGTCTACATGCATCGGGTAGGTGGCGGCGCGCTCGCGGAGGCCTGAGCCATGTTCTGGACTGTCTTCACGTTCGAGCTGGCGTACTGGTTCAAACGACCACTAACGCTGCTCTTCTTCGCGCTGTTCTTCTTCATGGCGTTCTTCTCGACCGCGAGCGACTCGTTCCTAACGATTGGCGGCACGGGACAGATCCATCGCAACGCTCCTTTCGTGCTCGCGTCGGCGATCGGCATTCTGACGGCCATCGGTCAGGTGATCACGACGGCGATCGCCGGCACCGCCGTGCTGCGCGACTCACAACTCG
Source organism: Leucogemmata humicola (assembly GCF_055379415.1). Taxonomy (NCBI): domain Bacteria; kingdom Pseudomonadati; phylum Gemmatimonadota; class Gemmatimonadia; order Gemmatimonadales; family Gemmatimonadaceae; genus Leucogemmata; species Leucogemmata humicola. Next base: position 1,605,363 of record NZ_AP040875.1, on the reverse strand, counting down.
GCACCGAGGAGCTGCTGTTCACGACACAGCTCACCAAAGCTGGCTATCTGCTCGGTCGCTTTGCGGGCGCGTTCGTGATCATGGTCGTGATCTACGCGGCGCTGCCGATTGGGTTGCTCATTGGCACACTCATGCCGTGGGTGCCGGCCGACAAACTCGGCCCGGTATCGCTCGCCGCGGCATTCCAACCGTTCTTCATCGTCGCGCTTCCCAACCTCCTCTTCGTCAGTGCCCTGCTCTTCGCGATCGGTGCACTCACGCGGAAGCTGTTCGCTGTCTACGTCACAGGAATCATCCTGCTCGTCGTCTGGCAAATCACGCAGCAGGTCGTCGGGAGTCTCGACAAGCTCTCACTCGCCGCGTTGATCGACCCGTTCGCCATCACCACGACGAACATCGCCATTCGCTATTGGAGTGTTGCCGAGAAGAACACGCGACTGATTCCGTTCGCGGGATCGATGGTGCAGAACCGGATGTTGTGGATCGGCACGGCGCTCGCACTGTTCGCGCTCGTAGCCGCGGTCTTCCGGCTGCGCCTTCAGCAGGGGATTTCTCTTCGCAAAAAGACGAATCGCGCGGAAACGACGAAGGTCGTTGCGCCACCCACGCCCGTCGTGTCGCTCCGGTACGACAATGCGTCGTGGCGCCGCGCACTGATCAACCAGGCGCTCTTCCACCTGCGATCGATCGTGCGTGAACCGCCCTTCCTGGCGATCTCGGTGATCTGCGTGATCAACCTGATGGTCGGTGCGTGGTACGCGTCGCATCCTGGCGACTCGGCCATCTGGCCGGTGACGTCGGCGATCGCACCTAATGTCACGGGCGGCGCGTTTCTGTTCATCGTACTCCTCGCGACTCTCTACGGCGGTGAGTTGATCTGGCGCGAGCGTCAGCTCAAGACCGATCAGCTGCAGGACGCGATGCCCGTTCCGTCGTGGGTGATGTTTGGCGGCAAGCTCGTCGCAATCTTTCTGTCGATCGTCGTGCTGCTCATTGCGACGACGTTGGGTGGCATCATCATCCAGGCGGCGCAGGGGTACACGCGCTTTCAGGTCGGCCTGTACGCGCAGATGATCGGGCTCATCGCGCTGCCGATCGCGCTCGCCATCGTCGCGCTGTCGATGGGCGTTCACGCGGTAGTCAATCAGAAGTTCGTAGGACATCTGGTGATCATCACCTACTGGATTGGCATTCAGGTGATGAGCACGCTCGGACTCGACCATCGGATCTATCAGATCGGCCGTCCTGCCGACTTCACGTATTCGGACATGGCTGGATGGGGCCCGTACCTTCCGAGAATTCTCACGATCGGCTTCTACTCCGCGTTCGCCTGCCTTGCCATCGCGACGCTCGGGTACCTGGCGCTCGTGCGCGGAACGGAAACGAGTTGGGTGGCCCGACGGCGCACTGCCGGTATTCGATGGCGCTCAGGCGGCGCGCTCGCTGTGAGCGGCTTTGGCCTCGCTGCTGTTGCCTTCGCGGGAATCTTCGTCTACAACGCGAACTGGCTCAATGCGTACAGCGAAGTGCGCACCGCCGAACGCCGTGTGAAAGCCTTCGAGACGCGATACAAGCCGCTCGAGTCGCTCGCCCAACCTCGATTGGTCGGCGTGTCGCTGCAACACGACTATTACCCTGAGCGCCGCGCGGCCGCGTGGCACGGCACGTTGCGCGCGGTGAACCAGAACGAGCGTTCGGTCGACACCCTGTTTATTTCCCTGCGGCCAACCGGTCCGACGCCGACGAATCAATTCGAGGCGGCATCGAGCACTGGCCTGGCCATCGATTCGCTCGTCTTCGACCGCGAGGCGTCGCTCATCAACGACGATCTCCCGAACGGCGTTCGGCTCTATCGTCTCGCGAAACCGTTGGCGACGGGAGAATCGCTGACCGTTCGCTTCGCGGGTCGCTTCGAGCCAAAGGGCTTTCCAAACGATGCGTTCAACAACGATGTCGCGTACAACGGCTCGTTCATGAACTCGCAGTACGTGCCGGCGTTTGGATATCAGGAAGGCGGCGAGCTCGCCGACGACGACATTCGCCAGCGCAACGGGCTCAAGCCCAAGCCGCGAATGAAACTCATCGACGATCCCGCGGTGCGCCGGAACAGCTATCTCACCTCCGACGCCGACTGGATCTCGTTCGACGAGACGAGTTGCACCAGCACCGATCAGATCGCGATCGCTCCCGGCTACCTGGAGCGCGAGTGGACGGATAACGGTCGTCACTGCTTTCACTACGTGATGGATCGTCCGATCCTCGACTTTTATGCCACGCTCTCTGCGCGATACACCGTGAAGCGCGCGGAGCACAACGGCGTGAAGCTCGAGATCTACTACATGCCGGATCATGCCTTTGCGCTGCCGTCGATGCTCCAGGCGTCGGAAGATGGACTCGACTACTTCGCTACGAACTTCGCGCCGTATTTGTATCGGCAGTACCGCGTGATCGAGTTCCCGAAGTATCAGACGTTCGCGCAGGCCTTCCCCAACACCATTCCCTACTCCGAAGCGATTGGCTTTCTGTATCGCAAGGAAGAAGGCGACGACAAAATCGACTGGGCGTACTTCGTCACGGCCCACGAGCTCGCACACCAGTGGTGGGCACACCAGGTCGTTGGCGGCGACGGTCAGGGCTCGACGATGTTCTCCGAGGGCCTCGCCGAGTATTCGGCGCTCACGGTCATGGAGAAGCGGTACGGCCGCGAAGCCGCGCAGAAATTCCTGCGACGCGAGCTCGATGGCTATCTGCGCGGGCGCGGCAACGAGCGAAAGAAGGAAGTGCCGCTCCTGCTCGTCGAGAACCAACCGTACATCCATTACCAAAAAGGTTCGCTCGCCTTCTACGCGCTGCGCGACTACATCGGCGAAGCGGCGATGAACACGGCGCTGCGCGCGTTCCTGGCCAAGTGGGCGCTCAAGGGTCCGCCGTACCCAACGGCCCGCGACCTATACGCCGAGCTGGATCACGTCACGCCCGATTCACTCAAGTACGTGCTGAATGATCTCTTCAACGAGATCACGTTCTACGAGAACAAGGCCGATAGCGCGACGACCACCAAACGGCCCGATGGTTCGTACGCCGTACATCTCGTGTTGCGGTCGAAGAAGCTCAAGGGCGACTCACTCGGCAACACGCGCGACGTGCCGATCGCCGACTATATCGACGTCGGCGTATTTGGCGAACATGTCGCGGGACAAAAACTCGGCGAGCCGCTCTTGGTCAAGAAGATTCGGATCACGCAGCCGGTGACCACAATCGACTTGGTCGTAGCGAAAGAGCCGAAGAAGGCCGGCATCGATCCGTACAACAAGCTGATCGACCGAACGCCCGAGGATAATGTCGTGGCAGTGACGAAGCCCTAGCCGACGCGCTTGGAAGCCTCAGAGTGACGCGGCAGCAGTTCGCATAGTTTCGCCATGGTGACCTCACGTGCCGTAGCCGTTTTCGTCGCTGTCGCGACCCTCGCCGCCTGCAGCGGATCAGCCGATCCGCTGCCGAAGCAGGTGATCGTCGGCGATTTCGGGGCGTCGAACGCCATGGTCCATGCCGACGCCCAATCCGCCAGCATCGACCTCGGGTGCGGCTTAGTGAAGATCAGCGCGCCGTTGCTCACCGACGACCAGGGCAACTTCGTCCTCACGGGACAGCGGTCACGCATCGGCGGCGTGCCTCCGATGCCAGGTGAAGGCACGACGCCGACGCGCGTGACAGGGCACGCGACTGACGCAAACGGCGGCACACTCGAGTTGCGCATCCAGCAGATCCCGGACGAACCGGGAGCACCCGCGGGCGACATCACGTCGGTCGTTGCGATCCGGAACCGTCAAACGAATTTGGTGCGCTGCCCCTAGTTGCCTTGCCGCGCGCGTGGCGCACCCGGCAGATTGTGGCCATGCCGATTCGTCCTCAATCCGTGACATCATGAAATCCACTGCCGACGTCGTCATCATCGGCGGCGGAATCATGGGCGCAAGCACTGCGTACCATCTGGCCAAGCGTGGCTGCACCAACGTCGTCGTCCTCGAAGCGAGCGAGATGTTCGGGCTCGGTTCCACAGGACTGAACGCCGGCGGCATTCGCTATCAATTCGCCACTTCAGTCAACATCGAACTTTCGAAGCTCAGCTTCGAGATGATGGAGCGTTTTCCGAGTGAGATGGATCAGGAGCTCGGGATCAAGCGCTGCGGCTATCTCTTCATGCTCGACACCGAAGCGGACCTCGAGCAGTTCCGCAAGAACGTCGCGCTGCAGAACGCGCACGGTGTGCCGAGTCGGATCATCAGCCCGGAAGAAATCGCGGCGCTCGCGCCCGAGGTGGACATCACGGGCATCATCGGCGGGAGTTGGTGCCCGCTCGATGGCCTGGTCGATCCGCACGGCCTGCTGCAAGGCTACGTCTCGAACGCGAGCCGCCTTGGAGCCACGCTCGTCACGAGCGCGCCAGCCACCGCAATCGACACGAGCAGCGGCCGAGTGCAGCGCGTGGTCACGAAGACGGGAACGATCGATACGCCGACGGTCGTGATCGCGGCGGGTCCGTGGTCGGGACAGGTCGGCGCGATGGCCGGCATCGATCTGCCGATTCAGCCGATTCGCCGGCAGATCGCGGTCACTGCGGCGATCCCGGGTCTGCGCCCCGACTTCCCCTTCGTGATCGACTTTTCGCGCTCGCTGTATTTTCACCGCGAAGGCCCCGGAATTCTTACGGGGATGTCGAATCGCGACGAACCACCTGCCTTCAATACGAGCGTCGACGAAGCGTGGCGGCTGCACCATTTAGAGAATGCTATGGAGCGTCTTCCGCTGCTCGGTGAAGCCGAGATCGCGGCGGAGTGGGCCGGCCTGTACGAAGTCACGCCCGACGATCAGCCGATCCTCGGCAGTCTCCCGCAAGTCGAGGGTCTGTTTGCCTGCGCGGGATTCAGTGGGCATGGACTGATGCACGGTCCCGCGGCGGGCCTGGCACTCGCTGAAGAGATTCTCGACGGTCGATCGACGACGATCGACATCGACGGCCTGCGGTGGGGCCGCTTCGAAGCTGGCGTGAGCGCCGGAGAGTACAACGTCGTCTGACGACGGAGCGCCGCGCGCCATTACTCGGCGCGATTTCATCGACGCCACGCTGGTTGGCGTCGGTGCGGCGCTCCTGAGCGCTCCGTCGCCCGCCGCAGCAATGGCGGCGGCAGCAGAGGCATCGGCGCCGGCCGACACATTCACCGGCCCAGGTGGCGTTGGTGATTACGCGAAATCGAACGGCAACACGAAGGCCGTCATCGACGCGGCGCATACGATTCGCGATGGCAAGTACGGCGCGTCGCCAAAGGCCACCGACACAGGTGAAGTTTTCGATCTCGTCGTCGTTGGCGGCGGGATCACCGGCCTCACCGCTGCGTACTTCTTCGCTAAGAGCACCGAGAACGGAAAAACGTGTCTCGTACTCGATAACCATCCGATCTTCGGCGGCGAAGCGAAGCAAAACGAGTTTCTGGTCAATGGCGTTCGGCTGATCGCGCCGCAGGGTTCGAACGACTTCGGCGTTCCGCGAGAGGGCGCCGGTTGGCAGAGCGAGATGTGGGACGACCTGCGCATGCCGCGGGAGTTTACGTGGTCGCGCAGCGCCACCGGCGCGACCGAACTCCGCATGGCGCAGGACAACTACCAGCCGATGGACGGCATCGGCGAGTATGGCATCGATATCGGCTACTATTTCGACGAACGGTCGTCGCTTGGCCGAACGCCCAAGCCCACCTGGCTCAAGAACATCTGGCAGAACGACCTGAGCGAACTCGCCGTATCAGACGACGTGAAGCGTGAACTGCTGCAATGGCGGAGCACCCCGCCGAACGTCCAGGGGCGAACGCCGGAGCAGTTCGCGCGGTACCTCGATACCATCACGTATAAGGATTTTCTCAACAAGGCCGGCTACCACGACGACGTCGTGAAGGTGATCGAGCCGATTGTTGGTCTGATCAGCGGCGCGAGTCCCGATGCCGTGAGCGCGCACGCGGCGCAACAGATCGGAATGCCAGGCGTGAGTCGGCCGCGCGGACGGAATAGCGGCCCTGGGCTGTCATTTCCCGGCGGCAACGTCACCTACGGCAGGCATCTGGTGAAGAAGCTGATTCCGGATGCCATCGCCGGCGACGCGTCGTTCGACGGGATCCTCAATGGCCGCGTGAACTGGACGGCACTCGATCGGCGCGGCGCATCAACTCGGGTGCGCGTCGGCACCACCGCGATTCGCGTCGAACACCTTGGTTCACCCGATTCGGCCGACGCCGTTCGCGTTACGTACATCAAGGACGGACGACTGTTGAGTGTGCGCGCACGACGCGTCGCCATGGCGACTGGCGGCTGGGTGAACAAGCGCGTCATCGCTGACGTGCCGGCCGACATTCGCGACGCATACAACACATTCCAATACGCGCCCGCGCTCATCGTCAACGTTGCGCTCACCAACTGGCGGTTCATGCACCGCCTCGGCATCACCGCCGCGCGCTGGTTCGACGATCAGGGTCTTGGCTTCGTGGCGAACATTCGACGCCAGATGACCGTCGGTGGCTACGACGCGCCGGTGGACCCGGATAAGCCGAACGTCCTGACCTACTACATTGGCCTCTACACGCCCGGCCACTCGGCGCTGGAACAAGGGACGATGAATCGCGCCAAGCTATTGGCAACGCCTTATGCCGACTATGAGCGAATGCTCATGGCTCAACTGCGGCGACAGTTCGCGTCGAGCGGCTTCGACGCGAAGAAGGATGTCGCCGGAATCGTCCTGAACCGTTGGGGCCACGCGCGCCTGGTGCAGCCCGTTGGCTGGTACTACGGCAACGACGGGAAGCCCGCGCCGCGCGACGTCGTGGCCAAGGGATTTGGCCGCATCGCCATCGGACATTCCGAGCTCAATGGACACCAGAGCGCCACCGGTGCAATGGCCCAGGGCAAACGCCTGGGCGAGTGGGCCGCTACTTCGTCTTGAGCTGAGCGTCGTTCGCAACGAGGAACGCGCGGATCTCATCGGACATATCGAGGAGCTTGGTCCACTGTTCCTTGTACAGCGTGATCGGGAATCGGCCAAGGCCATAGATCGACAGGCCGCCTTTCTCGCTCACCTTCATCGAGATCCCCTTCGCCGCACCCTTCTTCAGCGAATCGTTCTCCTTACGAAGTCGTTCCAGCTCTGCTCTGAGATCCTCGTCGGACATTGGACGCTCCTTGCGATGATGCGGTCGGTTTACTCGATGCGTGTGCGACTAATCTACTCTGACGTCGGAACTGCAAAGGCCGTATTCGCCGCGGGCAGAACCTGATCTCGGCGCGAACTCGCGCGGTGTGCGAGGGTCCAGCGAACGTGTTCGCGCTGGCTATGGTACATCCCCGCTCCAAGCACGGCGCCGCCGACCATCAGGCCGACTGAGATACCGCTCGCGCCGGTGCCAGGCTGAAAACCGCGACTCACCTCCATCACTAGCGCGATGACGCCACACTCTGGCGCGACCCGAGTCACAACCGCTCCGAACGACTGCTCGCGTCGCCCGCGCGCTTCAGCGATGATGTAGCCGAGCATCGTCAGCGAAGCGACTGGCTCCAACAACCGCAGCATTTGCTGATCGACGTTGTTGCCCGCGCCAGTCAAGCCGAGCTCGAAGTGCCAAGCGTCGACAGCCGACGCCAACGGCAGGAACACGATGACGATGAAATACGCGGCAACGTATGGCGCAAGGCTACGCAACGTGTCGGCTTCAAACCGCCGCTCTGCGCCCTCTCGCGGCGACTCTGGTGCCGACTCATGCCACGTCGCAACGCCAACCAACGCAACGAGGCTGGCGCCGAGCAACGGATGCTGCAGGATCACTGGAAAGGTGCCGAGCACCATCCAGCCTGCGGCCACGAGACCCACCTGTTTGCGCGAGATCACTTCGCTCGGACCAAAGTGATTCTGCTGCACAGCTCCCATGAGACGCGCACCGGTCAGGCCGAGTGGAATCAGCGCCACCATGCGCAATGGGTCCATCACCGCCGACAGACTCGCGACCAGCAGCAGCGGGACGAGCAGGTAGATCAGACCCATGAGCGGGATTTCGAGCGACAGGCGTCCGACGAGTTGCGCGTTCGATCGAATGCGCCGCATTGTCGCGCGAAGCACGAATGTGCCGAGCGCTGCGCCCGCACCATTGGTGATGACGTCGACGACGGAGCTGAACCGCTCTCGCTCGAATAGTTGTGTCGTCTCGATGCCTGCGCTCAACAAGAGGCCGAGCATCAGAACGCGCATCACCGACGGCTCGTGATCACCGGGCCGCGACAGCGGATAAAGAAATCCCAATGGCACGAATAGCAAAATGTTGGCGACGATGTCGAACAGACCACCGGTTGCCAAGACATTTACATCCGTGGGCATGGAGAAACGAAAGGGCGCCAGCGTGATTACTCCAATCACGCCGAGAAAATACAGCAGCAGGACCAGGCTGAGTCTCGCCCGCGTAGGCGATGCGGGTACGTTCGTTCCGTCGGGCAATCGAGTGCGTGACCGTTGTCCAGGAAGTCGAAATGCTATCATGCCGATGGCTCAACGACAACTGAGGCGGCGGCAACCCCTCGCGCCACGAGTGTGTCTGACCAACCATGGACATCTTCCTCCAGGACCTGCGATACGCCGCGCGCAAGCTGCTTCGCGCGCCAGCGTTCACGATCGTCGCCGTTTCCACCCTCGCGTTGGCGATCGGCGCCACGACAGCTGTCTACAGCATCGTTGACGGCGTCATCCTCAAGCCGCTGCCGTTCCGGGCACCGGAGCAACTCGTGCGGCTCGAGTCGACAGGTCGCGACGGGAAGGCGTTTCCCCTCTCGCCCGCTGATTACCTCGACTACACGACTCGGACGACGAGCTTCTCTGGCCTCGCCCAATTTGGAGTCGGTAGCGCGAACTTCTCATCCACGAGTGGAGGTGAGCCGAGTCGGCTCGACCGCGCCAATGTTGGCCCCGGTTTCTTCGACGTGCTCGGTGTTCGCCCGGTGCTCGGCCGTTTCTTTGCGCCAACGGAAGGTGGGCCGAGCTCGGCCAACGTCGTGGTGATCTCCGACAAGCTCTGGCGTACGCGCTTCGCGGAAAGCCCCAGCATACTCGGCACATCCATTACGATCGACGAGCGACCATTCACAGTCATCGGCGTTGCATCGAGCACGGTGAACTACCCGCAGCCTGTCGACGTGTGGGTTCCGCGCGCCATCGTGGCGTCGACGGACCCGAGCGCGCGTGGCGCGCATCAGTTCTTCGCCATCGCCCGACTCAAGAATGGCGTGACAGTAGCGCAGGCCCGCGAAGATGTGAAAACACTCGCGAGGCGGCTCGGCGAACAGTATCCGGATTTCGATCAGGAGTTCGGCGGAACGGTGTACCCGCTGCAGGAGCAGATGGTCGGCAATCTGCGCACGACGCTCTTCTCCATTCTCGGGGCAGTCGGCTTCGTTCTGCTAATCGCCTGTGCAAACGTCGCGAACCTGCTGCTCGTTCGCGCGACGTCCCGCTCCGGTGAAATGGCGGTGCGCACCGCGCTCGGCGCGCCGAGTGCGCGAATTGTCCGACAGCTTCTCACCGAGGGACTGCTGCTGACGCTCGCCGGTGCCGCGATCGGAGTCTCCGCGGCGGCGTGGGTCGTGAGTGCGATCGCGGCGATGGGACCGCGACTTCTGCCGCGGCTGCAGGACGTGGCCGTCAACGGCCGCGTACTCGCGGTGTCCGCGATCGTGTCCGTCCTCACGGGTGTTCTATTCGGGCTCGTCCCCGCGCTGTACGCTGCGCGACCGAATATCGCGTCGATGCTGCGCGAGAATCTTCGCGGCTCGAGTCGCGGCGGGATCAATCGGCTGCGTGCGGGACTCGTCGTGGCAGAGATGGCACTCGCCGTGGTGCTACTCATCGGCGCTGGCCTGCTGATCAAGAGCTTCGTCGCGCTGAGCCGAGTGAATCCCGGCTTCCGTACGGAGAACGTCGTGACGTTCGATCTGTCGCTTCCGCCGGCAAAGTACGCGCGCGACGAAGCGCGGATCGCGGCCATCAAAGGCGTCGTCGACCGTTTGCAGGCGCTGCCCGGAACCGAGCGAATTGGCGTCACCGTGGGACGTCCACTCGCTCGTATTACGATGATGACGATGTTCGACGTCGTCGGCGAGCCACCGAAGGATCCGATGCATCGCACTATCACCGAAGTGCACGCGGCGTCGCCGTCATACTTCGACGCAATGGGAATGACGCTGAAACGCGGTCGCTTCTTTACCGAAGCCGAGAATCGTCGCGACGGCCATCAGGTGCTCGTGATCAACGAGGAGTTGGCGCGACGGTACTTCCCGAATCAGAATCCGGTCGGCAAAGAAATCACGCTCGGCATGAGCTACAACAACTCGTCGCCCACAGACACCGCCGGTGTACGCGGCGAAATTGTCGGCGTGATCGGCGACGTGAAGCAGCGCGGTCTCTCGGCGGAGTTGTTCCCGAGCGTGTTCCTGCCGTACAACGTGTTTCCCGGTGCGCAGAACTCCATCATCATGCGGACGCGCGCGTCGCGAGTGGCCGTGGAAAACGCTGTGCGCGCGCAGGTTCGCGAAATCGATCCTCGATTGCCCGTCATCGGACTGTCGACCATGGAGCAGGTGGTGTCGGACTCGGTTGCGCAGCCACGCTTTTATATGACGATGTTGGCGGTCTTCGCCGGAATCGCACTCGTGCTCGCAGCCATCGGCATTTACGGCGTGATCTCGTTCACTGTCGCGCAGCGCTCGCGTGAGCTCGGCATTCGCATCGCGCTCGGTGCCACTCAGCAGCGTGTGTTGAGCCAGGTGCTCGGTGAGGGCCTCAAGCTGACGGTCGGTGGCGTTGCGATCGGACTCATCGCCGCGTTTGCGCTCACGCGCCTGATCAGCACGATGCTGTTCGGCGTTGCCGCGATCGATGGCGCGACATTCGGCGGTGTCGCCGTGACGCTCATCGGCGTTGCCGTTCTCGCGAGTTGGTTGCCGGCGCGCAGAGCGGCGGCGGTCGATCCCGTGATCGCGATGCGCTCCGAGTAGTCCGACGTTCTGTCGCCGGCAGTGGCTACACTGCCGGCGTTGGGAGCGACCCACCGACGAGAAAGTTCTCGCGCGGAAAAGTCATTGCTTCGCGCTTGAAGTAGTCGCGCGTCGTAAACTCGACTCGCTCCCGCGTCGCGGTGCAGTGCCACGTCTCGAGCTCGCGCGGACGCGCTCCGCCAAATACAGAGGGCACGAAGACGCCGACATTCACTCCGTCCGCATCCCGCGCCGACGGAAATTTGAAGAGCTCGGTGCCCGCCTCGCGCATCGCTGCACCTAGCGCCTGCGTCGAGTCATACCTCGTCGGCGACGCGATCGCGCGTCGGTGTGCATCGAACGGCGACGCGACGAGATCAATGCCCTTCGCCGTTTTTGCGCGAATCGTGAATGCGGTCAGCTGGGTAGTCACGACGCCGAGGTCAGCACGCGTTCCGTCGAGGAATACGAGGCGGTAATACGCCACTTCGGCGAAGACCGTGCGGCGCGACTCCGACCCGTACCAGATCCCGCGCTCGTGTCGCTTTCCAAAGCGCGATCCGTGGCGAAGGGGCGGATAGCGAAAGGGCGTGGAGAGCAGATAGTGCAACCGGCCGCGCGTCAGGTCGGGCGGCTTCACGCCGTCGATCAACTCCTCGAGGAGAATCTGCTCTTCGGCCGAGTCGACGAGCTTGCGGGTCGACACCTGATGCTGCGCCTCGACGGCGCGCCACGGCGTGAGCCGCAGCGACCGAAACTCAGAGTCGCCCGCGCATCGCGTCCAAATACTGGACGACATCAACCAGGCCCTCCACGGTGCGGAGTCGTTCGGCCGGTACGCCGCCGATGTGATCGTTGTCGGCGTGAAGCCACTGGCGCGCTCGATCGTCGTCGCCGCCGACGAGTGCGTCGAGGCTGCGATAGACGCGCAGAAAGAGCAGCGCGAGCTCGCCTTCTTTGCTCGCCGGGTCGAGCCCGCGGCCGTGCTGCAGGCGCGACACCGACGCCTCGCTCGAACCGATCACCGCCGCGAGCTGCTTGTTGCGCAAGCCCAGTCGAGCCGCCGCGGATAGCACAGCCTTGGCGAGTACCGGCGCCGGGTCCGGTACTCGCTGATCGGCTGGGCGGAGAGGGGTTGTCATCACATGAAATACTACGACTCTACTATTTCATGTGCAAGGCACAAAACGCTCCAATCCGCCCAGGACCGCGCCCTTACTGCTGCGGCGGCGGACGCATGCCGGGCATGTTCGGCATGTCGAACTTCTTCCAACCGGTGGGCGGCGAGAATAGCGACGGATCGAGCGACGCTTTTTCGATCTTGGTGACTTCCATGATCGTAGTGTTGCCCTTCGTCACTTTGAGCGGAAATCCGTCCTTGCCAATCTTGCTGCTCCACTCGTTCCCGGAGCTCGCCGCGCCGCCAGCCATTGGGTTGCCGCTCGGCGGCTGGAGGAACGAGCCGAGGCCGTGGGCGATGCACGCGTCGACATTGCTGCCGTCGTCATCCGTCACGATGAAGTGCTCGCACTGATAGCCCGCGATCGTCTCTTTCTTTCCTGTGGCCGTGACCGTGGCGTTGACTTTTCCCGCCTGCCCGGCGCGCGCCTGCGCGACGACCGGCGCGAACGATCGCTCCATGTACATTTTTTGCGCGGGCATCAGAATGAGCATTTTCTGATTGCCGGGATCCATGACCATTCCCATCTGTCCGCCCCGGCCGCCAACACCGGGATCGAAACGCACTTTGTTGTCCTTGACCTGATACTCCATCTCGTGAGTCTGCCCATTCTCACTCGACACCTTGAAGGCGATCCGTCCCTCAAAGGCTTGGGCTGACAGCGGCGCGGCGGCGGCGACGAGTGCAGCGGCCGCGGTGATGCAACCAGAGCTGAAACGCATTCGACCTCCTTGGTGAAGTTGTCAATTTATTGCAAACAGTCCCAGCGTTCCACGTCGGATGGGCGCCGCCCTGTGGCGCAGCTACAGCACGCTACATACGTTGCCCGGAACCACTCCAAAATCCTCCGATGCCAACACGCACTCTGCTCCGGTCATTCGCGACTCTCGCGGCCTTCACACTCGCGCTCCCGTCGCTACTCGTCGCACAGACTCCGCGCGACGGCGCTGCGGTGCTCGAGCAAATGCGAGCCGCGTACGCCGGCAAGTGGTACAAGACATTGACGTTCGTGCAAAAGACGACGACGACGGGCCGCGATGGAACTCCGAACGTCGGGACCTGGCACGAGAGTCTCCGTTATACACCGGCAACCGGCGTACAGCTTCGCATCGACGTGGGCGAATTGGCAGCTGGCAATGGCATGCTCTACACAGCGGACTCATCCTGGGTCCTTCGCAACGGAGCGCTCGCCCGCACGAACGGTAGCGGCAACGAGTTCCTGCCGCTGATCGAAGGCGTCTACGTCCAGCCTATGGCCAAGACTGTCGCCGAGGTGAGTGCGATGAAGATCGATCTCTCACGCGTGACCGCGGGAACGTGGCGCGACCGCCCGGTATGGGTAGTTGGAGCCGCGGCCGCGTCCGACACGACGTCGTCGCAATTCTGGGTCGACAAACAGCGCAACGTCGTCGTACGCGCCATCCTCAAGCGAGACAGCACGAGCACGATGGACATCGCCCTCGATGGCTACGAACCAGTTGGTCCGGCGTGGCTGGCCACCAAGATCGTCATGGCCATCAACGGCAAGGTCATTCAGACCGAGGAGTATTCCGACTGGAAAACCGACATCGCACTCCCCGCCGCGCTGTTCGACGTGAAGACGTGGACGACCGCACCGCACTGGGCAAAGAAGTAAGCGCACCACGGAGTTTGGCAGGGACCGTGCGGAAGAGCGCGTCGTGACCACCGACGCGCCCCGCCCGCACATCGCACGTGCTCTCGCGCACCGCAACTTTCGACTGTTCTTCAGCGGCCAGAGCGTCTCGCTCGTTGGCACCTGGATCACGCGCGTCGCGACGAGCTGGCTAGTCTACCGCCTCACCGGCTCCGCGTTCCTGCTCGGCGTCGTCGGCTTCTGGGGCCAGATTCCGACGCTCGTGCTCTCGCCCTTCGCCGGCGTCCTGGTAGACCGCATGGACCGGCGCACTATCCTGGTGTGGACGCAGGCGCTGTCGGCGATGCAGTCGCTCGCCCTCGCTATTCTCGCGCTCACGCACGTGATCACCGTCGGGTGGATCATCGCGCTGCAGATCGCACAGGGCATCATCAACGCCTTCGATACGCCGGCGCGACAGTCGTTCGTGATTCAGATGGTCGACGATCCGGCCGACCTGCCGAACGCCATCGCGCTCAACTCGACGATGGTCAACGCGAGCCGGATCCTCGGCCCCTCGATCGGCGGATTGATCATCGCCGCGGTCGGCGAAGGCTGGTGTTTCATGATCGACGCGATCTCGTACATCGCCGTGATCATCTCGCTCCTCGTCATGCGGATTGCCGTGAAGCCGCCCCGCCCAAGCGGAGGCTCGGTGCTCGACGATCTTCGCACCGGCTTCCGATACGTTGCTGGCTTCCCGCCTGTTCGCACCGCGCTGATCCTCACCGCGATCGTGAGCGCCATGGGAATGCCATATACCGTGCTCATGCCCGTGATCGCGACGAACGTCTTTCACGGCGGCGCGCACACGCTCGGTTTTCTCATGACGGCATCTGGGCTCGGAGCCGTGACTGGCGCGCTCTATCTCGCGTCGCGCCCCAACGTGCTCGGGTTAGGGCGAGTCATGGTGGCTGCGACGTTCGCCTTTGGCGCCGGACTGATCGCGTTCGGATTCGTGCGGTCGTTCTGGATCGCGCTCGGTGTGCTGCCGATCGTCGGTGCCGGATTCATGGTGCAGCTCGCATCGACCAACACGATTCTACAAACGATCATCGAAGAGAAGCTGCGCGGCCGAGCGATGGCATTCTACACCATGGCGTTCCTCGGCACTGCACCGCTGGGGAGTCTGCTCGCCGGTTTCGTTGCCGCGCGCATCGGCGCCGAAGCCACGATCTCTGTTGGAGGCGTGGCCTGCGTGGCCGCAGCATTATGGTTGGCTCTCAAACTCCCGACACTACGCGAACACGTGCGACCGATCTACGTCGAACGCGGAATACTATCGGCCGAGCAGGCGATGCAAGCCAAGTAGAAGATCAGCCCGCAGCTTTGGCTCGCTCGGCGAATACCTGGACGAGGTGAACGAGCGTCTCGGTGGTCTTCTCAAGCCCGCGACGCGAGTTGAACTCGAGCTTTCCGTGAAAGTTGTAGCCGCCCGTGAAAATGTTGGGGCACGGCAGACCGCGGAACGTCAACTTCGATCCGTCGGTACCGCCGCGAATCGGTTCGATGAACGGCTCGAGCCCAGCTCTCCGCGACGCCTCAAAGGCGTTGTCCATCAGCTGCGGGTGATCCCGCAGCACCTCATTCATGTTCTTATAATTCTCCTTCACGTCCATGCGGACCGTCACGCCTGCGAACTTCTTTTCCGTCGCCGCGGCGAGGTCGCGCAGGAGCTTCTCTTTGGCCTCGAGTCCACTGATCTCGAAATCGCGCAGGAGAACCTTGATGCTCGATTCCTCGACGTCGGCCACGCCGGAGTACGGGTGAACGAAGCCGACGCGTCCCTCGGTCGTTTCGGGCAGCATGTCAGTCGGCATGTGCGACAGGAAATCAGCGAACGCGTATATGGCGTTGACCATCACGCCCTTTGCCGTACCGGGATGCACGCTCTTTCCGTGGAACGTTATCGTCGCCTGCCGCGCGCTCCACGTTTCCGAGTTGAGCTCACCGAGCCCGCCCCCATCGACCGTGTACGCGAAGTCGGCGGCGAAGCCTTCGACATCGAAGTTCTCGATGCCGGCGCCAATCTCTTCGTCCGACGTGAACCCGATCGCCAGCGTACCATGCGGGATCTGCGGATTGGTCGCCAGCGTGTCGATGAGCGTCATGATCGTGGCGACGCCAGCCTTGTCGTCGGAGCCGAGCAGCGTCGTTCCGTCGGTCGTGATGATGTCGTCGCCAATCATCTTGGCGAGATCGGGATTCTGCGCGACGGTGATGACCTGCGTCGTATCACCAGGTAACACGATGTCGCCACCCTGATAGTTCCGGTGGATGACGGGTTTCACGTTTGCCCCCGTCACGGCCGACGACGTATCGACGTGCGCGAGGAAACCGATCGTCGGCATTCCGGTCGAGAGGCTGAGCGGCAGGTTGCTCGGGATAGTCGCGTAGACCATGCAGAATTCGCTGACCCGAACGTTCTGCGCGCCCAGCTGCCGGAGTTCCTCGGCGAGCAGATTGGCGAGCGCCCATTGCGACGGTGTGCTTGGCCGAGACGCGCTGTCTTCGTTCGACTGCGTCTCGATCTTCACATATCGGAGGAATCGATCGACCACAGACTCGCGCGGCGGATTGATCCCGCCGCCAATCGTGTTTCCCTGCACCGCTGTTGATGTCATCGTCGCCCGTCTCTCTCTGGTAGCCGTCCGTGGATTTTGACACGGCCCGGGACCGAAGTCCATGCCGTCACTCTGGCCGTCGCGAAACCTGAGTCTGCCCCGGTTCGTACCAAGACCCAGTCGCCCTGCCACCGCAATCAACGACGGAGCCGCGCCATGCCCGATCTCGCGAGGGAGTTTCAGTACGCTTGGCGTCGTCTCCGCCGAGCGCCGGCGTTCACCGCGACGTCCCTCATCGTCCTCGGCATTGGCCTGGGTGCAACGACGACGATGTTCAGCATCGTCAACGCAGTCCTGCTCAGACCGCTCCCCTTCCCTCAGTCGGCGCAGCTGGTCGACATCACGCACACCGCGACGATCTCCGGGCTCCAGCATCTCGAGCAATCGGACGCGACATTCCTGCTCTATCAGCGCCACAACTCGGTCTTCGAGAACATCGGCCTATCGCGGCCTGCAGACGTCAGCATCGCGCCCGCGCCCGGCTCGGTCGGCGAACCAGAGCGCACGCTCGGCGCAGGCGTAACTGCGAGTTGGCTGCCGACGCTGCAGGTCGCACCGGCGCGTGGTCGCGCATTCACGGCTGACGACGATCGCCCGGGCGCTCCACGCGTCGTGATGCTCTCCGACGCGCTCTGGCAACGTAAGTTCGGCGCCGATCCGAGCATCGTCGGCAAGTTTATCGTCGTCAACGGATCGGAGCGGCAGGTCATCGGCATCATGCCAGCGTCCTTCCGCTATCCCTCGGCGACGACGCGGGTGTGGTATCCGCTGCAGATCGATCCCGCGACCACCGACGCGGGCAGCTTCAACTTCAACGCCATCGCGCGGCTCAAGCCTGGCGTGACGAACGCCGCGGCGGTTGCCGACCTCGCGCGCTCGCTTCCTCGTTTGCTCGACGAATTTCCAACGGATATTCCGCGAGCGATGTTCGAGAAAGTTCATCTCACACCGGTCGTGACGTCTCTGCGAGACGTGATCGTCGGCGACGTCAGCCGGCTTCTTTGGATTCTGCTCGCCGCAGTTGGACTCGTGTTGGCAATCGCCTGCGCCAATGTGGCGAATCTGTTTCTCGTCCGCGCTGAAGGACGATCGCGCGAACTCGCGGTCCGCACTGCGCTCGGTGCAGGTGGAATAACCGTCGTCGCGCAATACCTGAGCGAAGCGATCGTGCTCGCCTTCGGCGGCGGCGCCATCGGAGTAACGCTGGCGTACTTTGGCATCCGACTACTCTCGGCGCTGCCGAGTGGCATTTACGTTCCGCGACTCGCGGAAGTCAGCCTCGATCCCATCGTCGTGCTGTTCGCGGCAACGATGACGCTCGTCACGGCGGCTGCGGTGAGCTTCGTTCCGCTGCTGCGTACGAGGCGGATTGCCATTGCGGCGGTACTCAAGGAATCGGGTCGCGCGGCAACCGCAGGTGCCGACAAGCACCGCACCCGCAGCGCGCTCGTGGTCGCACAGGTCGCGCTGGCGCTGCTGCTCGTGGCCTCGTCGGGCCTGCTGGCGCGCAGCTTTGCGCGCCTGCGCGATGTCAAACCCGGCTTCGATCCCGCCAACGTGACCACGGCGCGTGTGACGCTCCCGCGCGCCAAGTACGCAACGACCGCGGCGTCGTACAACTTTCTCGAGGAGCTACGCACTCGCGCGCGCGCCATACCGGGCGTTCGCGACGCGGCGTACACAACGTGGCTCCCACTCACGGGAGACGCCAACAACAGCGCGGTCACGGTCGAAGACTTTTCGCTGGCGCCGAACACCGTTCCGCCGGTACACAGCGTGAACAACGTGTCGAGCAACTGGTTTGCCACGATGCGCATTCCGATTCTCTCCGGACGTACGATCGGAGCGCAGGATCCGGCACATCCCGCGCTCGAGGCGCTCGTGAGCAGGTCATTCGCCAAACGCTATTGGAAGGATCGGTCGCCGCTCGGTCACCGCGTGCACCAGGGCATTCACGGCGATTGGTTCACAATCGTCGGCGTCGTTGACGACGTGCACCTCACGGCACTCGATCAACCGGTGGAAGAAGCCGTGTACTTCCCGCTCGTGGTGCCTGATGGCGATTCGACGGTCGTGCGTTCGCGCGTCGCGCTCGCGGTGGCGACCGATCAACCCGGCGCTCCCATCGCCGCGGCGATTCGCGGAATCGTCCACGATCTCGATGCTGGGCTTCCGACTTACGGCCAGCAGTCGATGGACACAATCGTCACGAGCGCATCCGCAAAGGCGCGCTTCCTCGTTCTCATGCTTGGCGCAGCGAGTCTCGTTGCACTCGTGCTTGGCGCCGTTGGCATCTATGGTGTGATGGCCTACGGCGTGAGCCTTCGCCAGCGTGAGATTGGCGTTCGCATGGCGCTGGGTGCCGAGCCGGGCGACGTGAGCCGAATGATCTCACGCCAGGGTGTGACGCTCGCCGCCGTCGGCGTCGTGATCGGTCTGGCCGGCGCCATCGCGTCGACACGAATGCTTCGCGGACTACTCTACGACGTCAGTCCGACAGATCCGCTCACGCTTGGCGCAACGTGCGCCGTCTTGCTTGCGACAGCGCTGCTTTCGTCATGGCTCCCCGCGCGCCGAGCGGCGAATGTCGATCCGGCGTCGGTACTGCGAAGCGATTGAGAGTTATTTGACAGGATCGAGCGGAACAAAACGCCCCGCATCGATCACGCCGTTCTTGACGTGATATACCGTGACACCTGACGTAAACGCCAGGCTCGCGCCGCGCGGCCCGGCAATCGTCGCGGACACCTGGTTGAAACGCGTCTTCACGCCGGCCATCTCGTATTCGATGCGCTCGGTGCCGTGAATGTGGCCGCCAAGCGCCAACACGTGATTCCGTTTTCGAAGGATCGCGAGCACGGCACCAGCATTCGACACGGTATGACGAAATGCCGCCTTGCCGTTGACGGTGATGACAGTCGGCGCGGGCCCCCCGTCCGTGTAGCCGTTGATCGTCTCGAACGTGGAGAAGAACGGAATGTGGTCGAAGGTGACGACCGGCATTCCAGCCGGGACGAGTGCGAGATCGCGCTCCAGCCAGGCCAACTGAAGACTGTCGACGTGTCCGTAGTACCGCTGATCGTCGATGTCGACGGTGTTGAGGCCGACGAAGTGCACTCCACCGCGAGTGAACGAGTAATAGTCGGGCCCGAAGTAGTGGTGGTACATCGCGCGGCCGTACAACGGATGCGACGCGCTCACGTGCGACGTATCGCGTTCGATACCAAAGTTCTCATGGTTTCCTGGCACCGTGAACACCGGCGTCTTGAACGCGCCCGACTCTCGAGCGAACAGGTCGTAGTAGCTCGTCGCCTCGGCCTCGGAAACGCGGAGCGCATCACGAACCAGATCGCCGGTGATCAGCAATAGGTCCGGACGTATCGAATCGACGACAGCGCGCAGGCGCTGCGTGCGTTGAACGGAGCTCGGAGAGATGTGCGTATCCGACGCGTGTGCGAAGGAGAACTCCTGGCTTCCGCTCAGCGGCGCCAACGGAAACGAGAGCGGCCCATCGGTCGCTGCGCGCCAGAATCGGCCAACGGCGCGATATCGATTTGGCGTCGACACGAAAACGACGCCGGTTCCCGCCTTGGTGATGCGAAACGCTCCGTTGGCATCGGTCGTGACCACCGTGTCCTGGTTCGAGACCGCGACGCCAGCAATGCCGGCCTCCCCGGGATCGCGAACACCATTGGCATTCCGGTCCGCGAATACGACTCCAGTAATGTCGGCCGGCGGCGTAGCGACGCCGACGAGAACGGCGACCGCGGCAAGATTGAGTGCCCGAAGAATCACGGCGGTCTGCGGTGAAGGTCGAAAGAAAACCCGCGGCGCAAAGAGCGCCGCGGGTGGAATATGTTGTTCATCGCACGCCGCGCGTCAATCCGCGCGTAAGGCTTCTGTAGGATTCACCCGAGCAGCACGACGTGCCGGAATCCAGCTCGCGAGGAGCGCGAACACCAGCAGCGTGCCCGTCGCCGCGCCGAGCGTCACGGGATCGGTCGGCGCGATCTCGTACAGGAAGGTTCGCAGAAAGCGCGCGACCCCGATGACGAGCACGAGCCCGATGGCGATGCCGGCGCCGCTCAACATCAGGCCCTGTCGCGTTACCATCGCCTCCACCGACCTTGGCTGCGCACCCAGCGCGATACGCACGCCGAGTTCCCGCGTTCGCAACGTGACGACGTACGCGATCACCCCGTACAGACCGATCACGCCGAGGATCAAGGTGACGCCCGCGGCGACACCGAGAATCGTCATCGTGAAGGTGAGTCGCGCAATGGAACTATCGAGCGTACGCCGCAACGAGCGAACGTCGAAGGTCGGCAGCGTCGGGTCGATTTCGTGAATCAGCGCCTGCAGTGCCCGCGTCGTCGTCGCAACGTCGCCGCTCGTTCGCGCAACGACAGCCATCGTGCGCGATAGCTGGCTGTCCATCGTGTCGTTCGGAACCGAATGGGGGAAATACACGACGCGATTGGGCGGCGCCGCGAGCGCCGTGTCGCGTACGGGACCGACGACGCCAATGACTGTTCGCCACGCGCCATTTGGAAGTGCGCGGAATCGCTTTCCGATTGCACTCCGCCCCGTCGAGTCATGAAAGAACGTCTTTGCCACTTCCAGCCCAACGACGACTTCATTGTCGCGCTGCCGTTCGATCTGATCGAACGTCCGTCCCGCGATGAGCGGAATTCCCATCGTTCGGAAGTATCCAGCATCAGTCGTCGTGTAGAGCTCGAGCGGCGGTATCTTCGATGCGCTCGAGGCGTCGCCCTCGAACCACATCGGATTCTGATTGATGCCGTGAGACTCATACGGCAGGCGCGACGTCAGCCCCACCGACGTCACCCCTGGCAGCTGTGCCGCACGCTCGGCCAGTCTCGCGTAGAAACGAACGATGCTCGAGTCGCCTCGATACCGAAGCTCTGGAATCGAGAGCCAGAGCGTCGCGACGCCATCCGGGTTGAAGCCCGGATGCACCGCGCGCAGCCGCTGGAAACTTCGAAAGAGCAGCCCCGACGCAGCGAGGACGACGAGCGCCAATGCCATCTGTCCCGCAACGAGTATCCCGCGCGCTCGCTGTCGACGACTACCGGCGGTTCCGCTCCGCCCGCCGTCGCGCAGGCCCGACAATGCGTCAGAACGCATGAATCGAACGGCTGGAATCGCGCTGCACGCTACCGCGACGATCGCGGCAACGATGATCGTGAATGCGATCACCGCTGCGTCGAGGTGTACCTCACCCAATCGCGGAATCTCCGTCGGCCCAGCGTCGACGAGGAGCTGAATGCCGACGCCCGCAACCGCGAGCCCGAGTACCGCTGAAATCCCCGCGAGAACGGCCGCCTCGGTGAAGAAGTGGGCGAGCACGCGACCTCGTCCCGCGCCAAGCGCGGCGCGCACGGATAGCTCGCGATGGCGGCCGTCGGCACGAACGAGCAGGAGGTTGGCAACATTGGCACACGTCACGAGCAGCACGAGAACCGCTGTTGCCGCAACCATCCACAGCGTCTTCGAGATGTCGCCGACGATATCCTCGCGGAGCGGAATCAGTTTGGGAATCGGCTTGCCTTGATCGAGCAGCATCTGCATCGGAATGCCAGGCGCGACCATCGGAGTCACTTCGACGACGCGCGGTAGGATGCTGGCGAACTCACGCTGTGCCGCCGCCGCTGTTACCCCTGGCTTGAGCCGCGCGATGGAGTTGTGATTGAAGCCGCCCGGATACGGATCATTGGGATCGAGCTTTCTTGGCAGCCAGAGTTGCGTGCCCTTGCTCGGAAAGCGGAACGTGGCCGGCATCACGCCGATGATCTCCGTGGCGTGGCCAGCAACGAGCAGCTTTTTCCCGATCACGTTGCGATCGCCCGCATACCGCGAACGCCAAAGCCCTTCGCTGATCAGCGTCACGCTCGGCCCGCTGATCTTGTCCTCGCTCTCGTTGAACGGCCGGCCAAGGATCGGCGAAACCTGCAGCATGGGAATCAGATCGGACGTGGCCCACGTCACGAGCATTCGCTCGGGCTGCGCACGGCCGTCCGGATCGCTGACATTCGCCGACTCGTCGTCGTAGAGCGCGATTCCCTCGATCGTTTTCGAGAATCTCTTGAACGTGTTGTATGTCGCCGTGGTCTGTTGCGCGTGCGTCATCGACACTGGCGGCAAGTCGAACCACGCGCCCACCAGGCGATCAGGATCGCCATACGGCAACGGCCGCAGGAGCACGGCGTTCACGACGGCGAAGATCGCCGCCGCCGAGCCAATGCCAATGGTCAGCGTGAGAATGACGGCGGCACTGAAAACCGGCGCGCGCCGAAGGGATCGGGACGCGTGCGACACATTCTGCCAAAGGCTCATGATTCGGCTCGAAACGGTAGACCAACGCCCTACGGAACCCACCCGCCCGGAGTTCCGGATCTACGCCAGTCTTTCCGTCAGCGCGCTGACCCGGACCGCATCCACGATCGTGCCGTCACCGGTCGTGATCCGGCGGTGATAATCGATCTGGCCGATGTGATACCCGAGGTGCGCAGCCAGATGCAGCAGAAACTCCTCGGCGTCCACGGAACGGCCGGCAATCAGATCGGGAAACGCGACCGGAATCGATTCCGGGTCGAGGGTGGTCAGCGTCCCGCGCAGTGCCTCGAGGGCGCGATCCAACTCGGCGAGGATTTCTCCGCGCGTGAGATTGCGCAGCGCGAATTCCGCCGGCCGGTTGCGCACGTAGCTCGTGCCACCAATACACCTGCCGATGTAGTGCTGAATGTTACCGGCGCAATGCAACGCCAATGTCCCAGCCGAGTTCGAGATGCCGGGAGGCGTCGCCCAGACGCTTTCGTCGGTCGGGTAAGCCTCGATTTCGCGCTTCAGGCTCGAGAGTTCGCGATCGAGCAGGAGATGCAGTATCCGAACTGGGAGTGTCATTGGTTCAGCGATGAAAGTTCTACGGAATGAATGCGCGGCCGCGCAGCCAATTCGCCAGCAACTTCGACCATTCAGAGAGCGCGGCGTCTGCGTTCGCCAAGCCAACGCCATGCGCGCCGTGCTCGAACACGTGTAGTTCGGCGGGCACGCCGGCGCGCCGCAACGCCAAGTAGTAGTACGTGGCGTTCTCGGCCGGAACCGTGGTGTCTTCGTTCGTCTGGAAGAGAAAGGTCGGTGGCGTCGTCTTCACGACGGCACGCTCGCCGGACAGCGACTCCGCGAGCGCCCGATCGGGATTGGCGCCGAGCAGCGCGGTGCGCGATCCCGCGTGCGTCCATGCCTCGGTCATCGAGATGACCGGATATCCAAGAATGCTAATGTCTGGCCGGCTCGACGTGCGGTCGATGGGATCGTGCGCTGCCGCGTTTCCGGCGTCGAAGTGAGTACTCGCCGTCATCGCGAGGTGCCCGCCGGCCGAAAATCCCATGATGCCGATCCGCCCCGGATCGAGGTGCCAATCGGACGCGTGAGATCGGAGCAGCCTGATCGCGCGCTGCGCGTCGCCAAGTTCTACGGGATGGTGATACGGTGGTCCGAGCCGATACCGAAGCACGAACGCCGCAACACCGAGCGAATTCAGATAGTTCGCGACCTGGCGTCCCTCGTGATTCGACGCCAGGCGAATGTAGCTCCCGCCCGGACACACGATGACCGCCGGCGTGTTCGCATTCATCGTCCGCGGGAGAAACACCATCATCGCGGGGATGTCGGTCGTGTCAGTGCCCAGTGCACCCGGCGCGGCGCCCGACCAGAGCGGAATGACCTGTCCGTCTGTAATGGGCAGCGGCGTTTGCGCGACCGCCGTAAGGAGCGGTGCCACAAGCAGCAGTATCGCACGACGGACGGTGAGCATCGGCGAAAAGCTACGAACAACTTCTCCCTACCGCCACAAAACGGGCACGATCGCCACGCTTCGCGATCGTGCCCGTGCTCGACGACTCAGCCAGGTGGAATGTTCTGATTCATCCGAAACACATTCCGCGGGTCGTACTGTTTTTTCACCTGTGCGAGCCGCGCAAACTTCTCCGGGCTGAACGCCGCCCGCACGCGATCGGGCGCTTCGCCTACGCCGATGTAGTTGACGTACACGCGCCCATTCGAAAACGGCTTTGCCGCATCCGACGTCGCCCTCGCCCACACCACGTTGCGCTCCGCCGCCGCGGCGTCCGACCATCGCGACACGATCACGAGATTGAAGTCGGAATCGCGATTGTCGAATGCCGCGCTGTCATTCGGCACTCGATGCACCTGTCCACCAAACTGCTCGATGAGAATCGCGCTGAGCGGCGACGGAACGCGCTCGTACGCCGACACGAGTGCATCGATCAGCTCGTCGGGAATCGATGTCAGGAATTCTGACCGCCAGTGAACCTGCAGGCCTCCCGGAAAGCCAGCATCGAGCATGGATTGCAGCGCGGTATACGGCATCGCCTGAACGCCACCAGCAATCGGCGCTTCAAAATCTCGAATCGCCTTGATCGCGCGCTCGCCTTCGTCGACCGGCCCGTTGTAGCACATCACCATGGCGCAGACAGCAACGCCCTCGGGGGAATGCATCATCGCGCCGAAGACGGTCAGCGCATCGGGCGCCGTACGCACAAAGTCGCGATAGAAACGCAGCACGTCGCGAGCGCGCGCCAGTGGATAGAACAGCGCTCCTCCCAGCACGGTCGACACGGGATGGAGTTGGAACTCGAACGTCGTCACGACGCCGAAGTTTCCGCCACCTCCGCGCAGCGCCCAGAACAGATCAGGATTCTCTGACGCACTCGCATGCAACACCTGCCCATCGGCCGTTACCGCCTCGGCGCCGATCAGATTGTCGCAGGTCATTCCGTAGCTGCGCATCAACCAACCGAGTCCGCCACCGAGTGTCAGACCCGCAATGCCAGTGGTAGATACGGCGCCGCCCGTCGTGGCCAGTCCGTGCGCTGCAGTCGCAGCGTCGAACTCGCCCCACGTCGCGCCGCCGCCGGCGCGCGCCGTGCGCGTGGTTGGATCAACGACGACATCGCGCATCCCGCGCAGATCGATGACCAATCCGCCATCGTTCACGGCGAGACCCGCCGCATTGTGTCCGCCGCCCCGAATTGCGATCGAAAGATCGTTGTCGCGCGCGAAACGAATCGCCGCCTGCACATCGTCTACGCTGCGACAGCGAGCGATACATGCCGGCTTACGATCGACCATTCCATTCCAGACGACGCGTGCAGCGTCGTAGCCTTCGTTGCCCGGCCGCAGAAGGTCGCCCCGAAAGCGCGCGCTGAAATCGCGAAGCCGATCGGAAAGGTTATTGGGGACGGGAGTGGGCGCGCTCATTCAACCCTCGCTGTAGTGTGATGGTGGTTGATATATCTGCGCGAGAATCGTCGGCTAGAGGACATGTGTCCCAAGATTTCTTATTACAACCCGGCGGACTGAGCGTTGTTTTGCGCCGAGCCCGCCAGACCGCGCATCATCTACGCAACCGAATACGCGCCTGGAGTGCGAGAAAGGACATGAACGTTCGCCGCGCTACCCGTCGGCGAGAAATCGATCACCGGCGCAGGCCAGTTGAAGTTTGGTCGCGCACGACTGCCAAACAGCAACAGCCCGACGTCACTCGACGTCGGGCTGTCGTTCAAGGCACCGGTGCAACAGACGCTGCCGCGTTCAGAAACCGCTGCGGAGCCCGGTAGCTGTTACGTCGTAGCTACGGTTTCTTGGGCGCCGGCGGCTGTTTGTCAAACGTCGTCGTCGACTTCGTGTTCTGCTGCAGTACGTCGTCGTTCACCCAGTAGTACGGTCCGAACGGCACCGCCTTCGGCCAGATCTCGTCGAGCGACATTGCGTCGTACAGCTTGCCGCCCTTCATGACGTACTTCGAGTCGATCGTATTCTTGATGTTGTCGAGCGGATTGGTGTTCAGCACCATGAGATCCGCCAATTTGCCAACCTCGATCGATCCAAGATCCTTGTCGACGCCGAGGAAACGCGCGCCGTGCATGCTCGCGACCTCGAGCGCGCCCATGTTCCCGAGCGCACTGGCACCCATCCAGACTTCCCAGTGCGACGCGAGTCCGTGGTGCTCGCCGTGTGAGCCGATCGCACCCCAGCCACCTTCGGCGATGATGTCCGCCATCGCCTGCGCAACGATCGGGTAGCTGTAGTCGGTCTCGGGACGCAACCAGCGAACGCGCGTATGAGGCACGAGCGCGCGCCACGGGAACCAGCGACGCTGCTTTGCATCCTTCCAGACATCGCTCTGCTGGAACCAGTACTCGATGCTCCATGCGCTCGGCCCTGCGACGACGAGCGTCGGCGAATACGTCGCGCCGGCTTTGCCCAGGAATTTTGCGCCGTCGGAATACAGCGGCACTTCGCTGAACGAATGCTCCCAACCCGTCTGGCCATCCATGATGAAGCCCAGGTCTTCCATGAAGTGGCCGCCCTCGGACGTCTCGTTCAGGCCAACAGTGCGCGACGCTTCCGCCATCCACTGACGCTGATCGCGACGCGGCTGCGCGTATTGTTTGATCGATACGGCGCCCCAGTCTGCCATTTTGCGCACGGCGGCCAGCGCGTCGGCCGGCGTGTTCATTTCATTCGCGCGCGCCGCATCACCCGCCGTGATGTTGTCGCCCGTGCTGAAGCCGCGCGGTCCAATCAGATCGCCCGCTTCGATCAACTCGGCGGTCGGGAACATGTTCTGACTGTACATGCTCGGGTCCAACGTCGTGGTGACGCCATATGCCAGGTAAATGGCCTGCTCGAAGTCGTGCTTCGGCCGCATGCCGCGCCATTCACGATAGTGGTGCGCGTGCATGTCGACCCAACCGGGAATGATCGTCTTGCCGCTCGCGTTGATGACCTTGTCGACGCCGTTCGTGCTGCACTGTCCCACGCATGAGATCCGGCTTCCCTTCACGACGATCGTTCCGCGCTCGATCACCTTCTTGTGGTCGAGCGTGACGATGCGCGCGTTCGTGAGCGCGACCGTGCCAGTCGGAATGTCGCGCGGCACACTGAGCTTGAGCGTAATGGTGTCCGTGCGATTGGTATCCATGTGTCGCACGTAGTAGCGCGTGCCGCTGCCATACTCGAGCGTCTTTGCATCGCGCCAGCGCGGAAAGAGTCCGCCGTCGCGCGTCAGCTGCGTGACCGGAAACTGTCCGCGACGCTTCTCGATGCGCTGCGCGTCGCCGCCAATTCCGCCCCACGCCATGGGCGCGACGTACACATTGTCGCCCTCTTGGAACGCGACGTAATCACCATTCGGACTCGGCACGATTTCGTCGGCCGCCGGGAAGCTGAGATGCTCCTGCTTGTCGCTTCCGTCTGGCTTCACCGAGAGCAGCGCGGTACCACCGCGCCCGCCGCCCGTACCAGAAACTTCATCGATCCAGAAAATTCTTCCTTCGGGGCCGATCGACGGACGCACCATCTGGCGACGCGCCTCGCCGGAGATCGCCGAACCGCTCGGTCGCGTAATCGTCGCCAACGCAACATCGGTGTCGCCACCCGCCGCAGGTGTCGCCGAAATACGAACGAGGTCATACCACGCATTGTGCGTGAGTGTTCTCTGACGCGCGGTCGCGCCTTCGCCGCGCGCAACGATCACCGAGCGACCATCTGGACTCCACACTGGGTCGACGTAGTCGCCCTCGTCCTTCGTCAGCCGCACGGGAGCGCCGCCCGTTGCCGGAACCTTCCAGACATGTCCTCGGCCGGTGTCGTCCCAGGTTACGAACGCGAGCTCGCGACCATTCGGACTCCACGCCGGCGCGTACTCGAGTTGATCGAACGACTTCGGCGTGAGGCGGCGCGGCGTGCTGTTTTCCGCGTCCTGGAGCCAGATGTGCCCGACGGCCTGAAACGCAATCGTTCCGCCATCGACCGTGGACGTTGGCCAGCGGAAAAACTTCACCGCCAACGGACCATCAGTGATTCGGAATTCGTTGCGCGCCATCTGCGACAACGTCCGGTGCACCTTCGCCGTGTACGGAATCGTCGCCACGTCCTTGGTTGCGACGTCGAGCCGGCGAATCTTGCCACCCTGCATGATGACGATCGATTTGCCGTCGCTCGACCAGTTGTATCGCGGCAGCACGCCAAGCGTCTTCGATCCGCTCGCGACCATCGGTTCGATCGGATCCATGACCATACGCTCGGCGCCCGTCTTCATGTCGCGAAGCCATAGCGCAGTGCGCGGTCCGTACTTGTGGCCCTTGAACTCCAGCAAGCCGTCGGGAATTTGGCGTGCGAAGGCAAGCCAGCGCCCGTCGGGCGAGATCATGGGAGCAGCGCCACCGCCGCTCGAGAATCGTCCAGCCGCCGCATTGCTGCTTTCACCGGCCGTGATGTCGACGGTTTCACCACTCTTGAATTCAAATCTTCTCAGCTGTAGCGAACCCGAGAGCGGCTCTTTGTCCGCGACTGTGGACGACACCTGGTAGTACAGGTACTTGCCGTCGCCGGACACGGTCGGCCATTGAGGCGCACCGCCGCCAGCTCCGCCAGCGCCGCCACGTCCGCCGGCCGCGGCGCCCACGATCTGCACGCCCTGACCGCCGTCCTTGTGGTACATCCAGATGCCGCCGGCGGGCGCGCCACCTTCACCGCCACCACGGCCGCCCTTTCGCACGATGATGTAATTCCCGTCGGGCGTCCACGCGGGCTCGAGTGCGGTCGCGTTGAGATCTGTGAACACCGGACGTTGGTTCGACCCGTCGGCGTTCATGACCCAGAGATTGTACTGACCACGACGATCGGTGATGAACGCGATCGTCTTTCCATCGGGCGAAATGCGCGGCTGAAAGTTCAGCGCCACGCCGGAGGCCTGCGTCAGAACCGTCGCTTCACCACCCGCGGCGGGCATGCGATAAACGTGGCCGAGTAGATCGAACGTGATCCATGTTCGATCGGGCGACAGATCAACGGACGTCCACGTGCCCTCGGATGTGGTGAAGTCGACGTCGCGTGTCTGTCCGCGCGCCTGCATCACGTCCCACGTCGCACGACCGCCGCCGTCGGCAGCCGCAGCTCCTCCTCCGCCTCCGCGCGCCTGTGCTGTGAGTGACGGAGCGGCGATCGCGAGCAGCAGCGTAGCCGCGCGCGTCGAGCGTGAAAGCAGCGGAATTCGGACCATGGGAGGGCTCCTCAGATCGACTCGGCGTCTGCGAGTGGGTTCGCGGACACGGACTCGATAAGCTGTCGCCCTCGATCGCGCGGCGCGAGTGGCCGCGCGTCACAGTTCCCGGCGCGATCCTATTGGACCGAAACCGTCCCGGTCATTCCCGCGTGAATCGTGCACTGATAGGTGAACGTTCCCGCGGTGGCAAACGTCTTCGAGAACGTCGCGCCAGCGCCACGATCCCCCGAGCCGGTTCCATCGGAGAACGTCACGTTGTGGGTCACAACGTTGGATCCCCAAGTCCACGTCACCGACGTGCCCGGAGCCACCTTGATCGAGTTCGGCGTGAACTGGTTGTCGCTGACGGCAACGGAGCTCGTCGACACCGGCGTCGTCGGGTTGCTCGTTCCGCCCGGATTCGTTGTACCACCTGGATTCGTAACCACCGCTCCGCCGTCACTGCTGCCGCCACATCCAACCGAGGCCGCAATCAGCGCCGCGGCGAGCACTTGCATGAGATTTCGCACGTTAGGTCGCTCCACGTCGTGAAGAAGGTCTGACGGCGAGAATCCGCGGGCGCGGGGATGGGTTCCCGAACTGTCAGCGAGATTTCTTGACACTGAGCTCTTTGGCCGGGCACTGTTTACCGAACGCCATCCCGGACCCTCATGAAACCAGCCTCGTTCTCCGCTCGTGCCGCGGTGCTGCTGCTCGCCGCGGTCGTTCCCCTGAGAGCGCAGTCCGTCGCGCCGAAGAAGGTCGTCGCGAAAACGGTCGACTCGCTCGCCGCCGATTTCATTGCGACCAAGGGTTCGCCTGCCGTCTCGATCGGCGTGTTTCACGGCAATGACACGCTCGCGCTGGGAGGCTGGGGCAAGGCGAACATCGAAGACGACGTCAACGCAACGGCGCGAAGCGTCTACCGTATCGGATCGATCACGAAACAGTTCACGTCCGCGGCGGTCATGAAGTACGTCGAAGCCGGCAAGGTTCGCCTCGACGATTCCATCGGCACGTATCTGCCGACGCTTCCGGCGAAGTGGCACAGCGTCACGGTGCGTCAGCTTCTCAATCACACGTCCGGAATTCCGAGCTACACCAACGTGGGCCAACGATGGTTGCGACGCTGGGGCGAGGAGATGACGCCCGACACCATCGTCGCCATCACCGCCAACGATCCGATGACCTTCCCTCCTGGATCGTCGTGGGCCTACAACAACTCCGGCTACGTCGTCCTCGGAATGCTCGTCGAGAAGATGGCCGGACGCCCCTGGGCGGACGACGTGCACGAACGATTCGCCAAGCCGCTCGGCCTGTCCGATACGCGCAATTGCTCGACGCGCGACATCATCATGAGGCGTGCGAGCGGATACGAGCCGGGGCCGAACGGCACCTTTGCCAACAGCGCCTACCTCGCGATGAGCCAGCCGTTCTCGGCGGGTGCGCTGTGCTCCACCGTTGGCGACCTCGGTCGCTGGAACCGCGCGCTTGCCACCGGCAAGGTTGTGTCGGCGGAGTCGTATAAGACGATGACCACACCGGCGGGAGCCGCAGCCGGGGCGAAATACGGCTTCGGCCTCGGACGCGACACGATGGCGGGTCACACCGTGATCTCTCACGGCGGCGGCATCAACGGATTCATCTCGTCCAACGCGTACTTCCCCGACGCTGACATCTCGATCACGGTGCTGACCAACTCCGGCGCGGGTCGGGCCGACCGACTTCTCGCACAGGTGGCTCGCGCAACCTTCGGCGTTCCACTCAAGCGTTCCCCGCCGCGCGTAGCAATCTCGGCCGCGGAGCGCGCCAGGTATGTCGGCGTGTATGCAATGCAATTCGGTCCGAACAAGGCCGACTTCACCTTCTTCGAGAAGGACGGTGAGCTCTACTCGCAGCTTCAGGGACAGGGCCCCAACGTGCTGATACCGTTCGGGAACAACGTCTTTGGCGTGGACTTCGATCCGGATATTCGCCTCACCTTCACCGTCGAGAATGGCAAAGCGACGAAGGTGGCGCTGCTCCAGAATGGCCGGACGTCGGAAGGCGCTCGCAAATAGCGCGTGATACGGGTTGGCGTCGCTAGCTTTCGATTCATGAATGCTTCCGACGCCATCCGCGAACGCCGCTCGATCAAGCGCTTTACCGACCGCGCAGTCACGCGCGAAGAGATCGAAACGATCCTCTCCGCCGCAACACTTGCCCCAAATCACAAGCTCACGCAGCCGTGGCGCTTCTACGTCCTCGGACCTGAAGCGCGCCACGCGTACGGCATAGCTCTGGGAAATCGCAAGGCACGCAAGCTCGAGGACGCTGTGGCCGCAGACACGATGCGCAACAACGTCGCAAATGAGCATCGCGCTCTACCGGCAATGATCGCGGTCGCCGTCGTCGACAATGAGAATCCTGAAACGCGCGAAGAAGACTACGCCGCCGGCATGATGGCGGTGCAGAATCTGTCGCTCGTGGCGGTCGAGCTCGGGCTCGGAACGCACATCAAGACGGGCGCGGTCATGAGCGATCCTGATGCACGCGCTGCGGCGGGGATTCGAGACGGCGAGCGAATCGTCGCCATCGTCAACGTCGGAACGCCTGCTGAAACGCCGGGTCCGAAGAAGCGCGAGTCAGCCTCCACGTATACAACCTGGGTACCCTGATCGTGGCCACCGACGATCGCCCGGCACTCGCCCTGGACGCGCGCACGACTGCGCTCGTCATCATCGATCTGCAACTGGGCATCACCGGGCGTGAATCGGCGCCGCACCCTGCACCAAAGGTCATCGAGAATTCGGCACGAATCGGCACTGCGCTGAAGAAAGCCGGCGGCGTGATCTTGCCCGTGCGCGTGACCTTCTCACCAGGCGGCGCGGACCGACCGCAGGGAGCCATCGACGTGCCGATGGCCATGCCTCCGGGTGGGTTCCCGGCCAACTGGGCCGAGCTCGTTCCCGAGATCGCCGCACTCGGCGCGGAAATCGTGATCACCAAGCGGCAGTGGGGCGCGTTCTACGGAACGGAGCTCGACCTCCAGCTACGCCGTCGCGGCATCAAGACGATTCTTCTCACGGGCATCTCCACGAACTTCGGCGTGGAAGGCACGGCGCGCGAAGCATGGCAGCACGGCTACGACGTCATCGTCGTCGAAGACGCGTGCGCGAGCGGCGAAGCCTCGATGCACCAATTCGCGATCGACAAGATTCTTCCGCGTATCTCGCGCGTTCGTTCGACGGCAGAGGTTCTCTCGGCGCTCTAATCGCGCGCGAGAGGTCCGTCGTTACTCCGCGCGCTGAACGGTTCCGCGAACCTCGTCTGCGGCAGCGAGAACGTAGCCGATTTCCCGCGATAGAGCGCGCGCTTCCTGCGTGGCGCTCGTGATCCCCGACATCGCAGCGTCCAGTCCCGACGATCGTACTTTGAGTAGGTCGAGCGCGAGATTCTGTAGCAGCAAACCGGCGCTCTCGTACTGCTCGCGAAGTCGCGGACGCGCCTGTTCGAGCTCGAGCACCATCTCGCGTTGACGGCGCAGTAGCGCGAGGCGTCGCTCACGATCGGACGAATTCCCCGTCTCCGACTCGAACTGTGCGATGCGCTCGTCGATCGCCGACGAGCGATCGCTGCCGAGTTGCTCGTCGAGACGGTGCAACGCCGTAGCGAGGGACTCGACGCGGCCGAACAACGCGTCGGCCGTTTCCTTCAGGTTTGGCAGCAACTTACGCTCGGTGTCGCTCAGCTTTTCGATCGACTCATCGATGCGACGACGGTCCGATGTCGCCTGTCGAAGAATGTCGCCGTGCGGACCGCGCAGGATTTCGCTTGCGATGGCCGGAGCAGGAATCGCGGCCGGCGCCTGCACGTTCGGCAACGCCTCGGATGGGATTTGCCCAAAGAACAGATTTCGAAACGGCACGCCGTCTGTCGCGATGAGCGAGCTCATTTCCGAGACGGCACCAAAAGCCATTCCGAGCACGGGATAGAGGAACCACCAATGCCCGTGTCCATGGCCGTTGGCCATCCAGTTGATGCCAAAGAGGAATCCGCTCGTTCCGGTGTAGCTGAGCAGGTTTCTCCGAAATTTCCGAATGCGATTTGGCAGCGTGAGGATCCTGCGCTGCTGCTTCTCCAGGCGACGCGACTCGCGCTTCGCCTCGCGGTCGGTCAACCGCGTCAGTCGGGTCTGATGCTGCGCTAGAATCCGCTCCATGGCGGCCGACACCTGACGCTGCACCCGCGCGTCGTCGGCCTCGGCAAAGATCGACACAGGCACGATCGGATCGGCTACCGGCGCTCCGTCGAGCGCGGCAACGAGCTCCATGCCATCGGCGAAACGATTGGCCGGGTCCTTCTCGAGAAGCTTCATGATGATTCTCTCGAGATCAGCGGGAACATCCGGTCGTCGCTCTCGAAGCGGAACCGGTCGCTCGGTGACCTGCTTCAACATGATCGACGGCGTGTTCCCACCACTGAACGGCGGCAATCCGACGAGCATCTGATAGGCCACGCAGCCCAGCGAGTAGAGATCCGACCGCCCGTCGATCTCGTGGTCGCCGGCGCATTGCTCGGGCGACATGTATGCCGGCGTGCCAATCACGACACCCGTGCCTGTCAGCCGTGTCCCGTCGCCGTCACTCGCGGCGCGAGCGATGCCGAAATCCGTCACCATGGCTCGCCCGGTGACCGCATCGAGCAGAATGTTGTCCGGCTTGATGTCGCGGTGGACCACACCCATGCGATGTGCGTACGCCAACGCGTCGGCGACTTCGCGAATGATTCGGCGTGTTTCGTCGACCGCCATCGCGCCACTGAGCCGCAACCGATCGCCGACGCTTCCCCCTTCGACGAGCCCCATCACGAAGTAGACGACGCCGTCGCGCTCGTCGACCGTGTAGATCGGAACGATGTTCGGGTGGCTCAATCGCGCCGCGGTCTCCGCTTCCCGCAGAAAGCGCGTCCGGATGTCGCCGCGAAAAGCCAGTTCCGGCGGCAGGAGCTTTACTGCCACGCCCCGCTTCAGCCGAATGTCGCGCGCACGATAGACGATCGCCATGCCGCCGCGGCCGATCTCGGCGTCGACCTCATACGCCGGCGCAAGCGCCCGCGCGAGCCTCGCCTTCAGCTCGTCATCAGGATTTACTGATGCTGGATCTGTCACGCGGACGTCCCGCCGAGGCCGCGTGCCGCATTGCGGCGGCAACGACCGGATCGAACTGTGTTCCCGCACCGCGTTCGATGTCGAGCAAAACGAACTCGCGCGGCACAGCGAGACGGTACGGACGATCGTGCGTGAGTGCGTCGAAGAAATCGGCGACCGCGGTAATCCGTCCTTCGATCGGAATGGCGTCGCCCTTCAAGCGAAAAGGGTAGCCGAGCCCGTCCCAGCGCTCGTGATGGCTCGCCGCGATTCGCTCGGCGGCAATCACCAGCGAGTTGTCGCCGCCCGAGAGAATGCTCGCACCGATCGTCGTGTGCGTCCGCATCACCAACGTTTCGTCGGCGCTCAACGCACCCTGTTTGTGCAGGACCGAATCGGGAATCGCAATCTTGCCAATGTCGTGCACGGGGGCTGCACGACGGATCAGCTCCACTTGGTCGTCCGGCAGTCCGATGATTTCCGCCAGCTCGCCCGCGAGGATGCCCACGCGTCGGGTGTGTTCCCCCGTGAGATCGTCGCGCGCTTCCGTGGCCATCGCCAAACGCTCGAGCACTTCGATCCGCGACGCGGCCAACGCGTCGGTGCGCTCCTTCACCCGTGCTTCGAGCGTGAGATTCTCGTTCCTCAGCCGGAGATGGAGCTGACGGAGCGACAGCAGATTCCGCACGCGCAACAGCACCTCGGTTGCGTCGAACGGCTTCGAGATGAAGTCTGAGGCGCCCGCTTCGAGCGCGTCGCGCTTGACCTTGGACGAGAGATCGCCCGTCAGCATCACGATCGGCAGGAACGCGCCAGCGGGATTGATGCGGCGCAGTTCGCGAATCAACGTCAGCCCGTCGACGCCCGGCATGTGGACATCGAGAAGCACGATATCCGGCTGCAACTCGGCGTACATCTGCATCACGTCTCGCGGATCCGTCGTCGAATAGACATGCTCGTAGCCGCTCTGAGTCAGCAGCGCCTGGAGCAGCCAAACGTTGTCGGCCATATCGTCGGCGATCAGAATGCGATCGGCCGGTGAATTCGCGAGAGTGGATCCCGCTCCATCGCTCGCGCTCAAAGCAAACTCGTCTCCACGAGATACTCGAACAGACATGCCAGTGGCCTCCGTCGGCTATCAGGCTACCACAACCTAATGGGCCGGACAGGACACGGGCATGCGTTCGTGTGAAGATTACGCGGCTCCTCGGCTCGACTTGATCCAGCGCACAATCCAAATGAGAAGTACCGCACCAAACGTCGAGACGAGAATCGACCCGATGATGCCGTACGCGCCAATGCCGACAATGCCGAGCACGAAGCGACCGAAGATTCCACCCACCAATCCGAGAGCCAGATCCATGAGGATACCGTAACCGGCATCGTTCATGATCTTTCCTGCGAAGAAGCCTGCGACGATTCCGACGATGATGGCGACGAGCATGGAGATGATCTCGGTAAAGGGTCGCTAGTTAGCCAGGAACTTCTCGACCACCGGCCACACCAACTCAGGACGTTCCGCGTACGCGAAGTGGGCGGCCCGTGGCACCTTGACCAATCGGGCGTTCGGCATCGACGTCACCCACTCTTCGACGAGATCCATCGGAATGCTCTCCTCCTCGCCGTGCACCACCAGCAGGGGCACCGTGAGCGTACGGAGTTGCGGCCGAAGATCCCAGTCACCGTACGAATTCATGATCACACGGTTTCCGATTCGGCTTCCGTACCGAATTCCGTTCGGATCCGTGGCGCACAGGTCCGACTTGACCAGCGGCAGAGTCTTGTCGGGCTCGGCAAGCCGGGGACGCATCCCAATGGCCCACTGCTCCTTACACGCCTGCCGAATCTCGGCCTCGGTCGCCGCCGGGTTGGTCGCGCGCCGCGACGCGGCCGACTGGGTCGCCCGCTGAGCGCTGTCCAACCGACCGTTGATGCTCTGGCCATACCGCCGCGAAAACTCGCCGCGCCGCGGCGGGACGGGTCCGAAGAACACCATCCGCTTCACGTTCGCGGGGTGCGCGATCGCGTACGACGCCGCCAGCAGCGGCCCATACGAATGGGCGACGAGCGTCACCTTGGCGAGCTTGAAGTGCCGCCGCAATTCGTCGAGATCCTGGACCTGCCGCGCCGCAACGAGCGTCGCGGTGTCCGTGGGCAGCGTCGACTTCCCGCCGCCACGCTGATCGTAGAAAATCACGGTGTGCTTGTCGGCGAGCACGGCGAAGTCGTTGGCGATCGACTCCTGATCCATCCCTGGGCCGCCGTGGATGGCGATGATCGTGTCCGCCGCGTGTCCCATGATTCGGTAGTACAGCCGAGCGGAATCGGACATGGCGACGTACCCAGTCTGCGCGCTGGCTGCTGCAGCGTACAGGAGGCCGATCGACAACCATCGCGCGTGACGCATCATTTCCCGTGCTCCGTGTCTTTGCGCATCCGCTCGAATGACGCGTTCACATCGTCCGGCAGTAGCAGCGAATCGGAAATGCCCGCGATCTCCTCGGCCTCACGCCACGCGCGTTCGAGCTCGGCCAGCTCACCCTGAATCGCGCGACGCTCCGCCTCTTCGTGCAACACCATCTCGAACGCGAGCCGATGGTGCTGCGGCAGCGCAAACAAACCCTTTTGCTGATAGCCTCGCGACGACTGCCGACTCCAGGGCCAACGTTCGCTCCCTTCGGCGGCCCGCGGCAACGTGTCTCCGATTTCGGCCAGCCGCGCCAGATAGCCTTCCGGTCCGCCCGTCTGTTCAATTTCTCTAACAGCCGCCGAGACCGTCGCCTTGCCGCCGCCGAATCGATTCAGCTTGGGAACGACGATCGCCGCAATCCGCTCCGCCTCACGGCCGACGAACGTCGCCTTCCCGTTCTTGAACCGCAAGTTGAGTGCAAGCGAACCATCATCCGCGCGCGTCAACGAGGATTCAGAGAGGTGACGACGCTTGACTTGGATCACCTGACCGCTGTCGCTGCGAACCTTCGCGACGACCGAATCCGGATCGCCCATGATGATGCTGTTCCCCGATCGAGCGAGGAGCCAACCGAATCCGCCGATACCGACGCCGGCCACTGCGCCAGCGCCCACGACGGCGCCGAGCGCGAGAATGCCGCCACCAGCAAAGAGTAGCTGTCGCCGGCGGCGACGGCCGAACTGGTCGCCATAGCGCCATGCGGCAAACTCCGGACGGAGCGGCTCGCCAATGCGCACGAGCGTCGTTCCATCACGGAGTTTGGATAACCCGATGTTGTCCGTCGCGACGCGTTGCCGACTGTCGCGATAGTGCTTTTCCGCCTGTTCGATCGCCTCCCACCGCTCATCGAGCGGCGAAAGATTCCACCGCTCACAGTGAGGACACACCACCCACAACCGTCCCTTGGCTGCGTCGAACGCGAGACGCTTGCCTACCGGAAAACTTTCTAGCGCTTCGTTACTGCCGAGCGCCTTGTTGCAGAACAGACAGGTGGCGTACATCGCCCCCTCATGGTTTGACGACGACCGTCACTTTGGCTTCTGGTCTCACGTCTTTGCGAACCTTCGACCACTGGCCGCCCGGAAAACGGATGACGAGCTGCGTGGTGCCAACCTTTTCGCCCGTCACCTTGAACGGGGCAGCGCTCGCCGATTGCCCCGGCGGAATCGAAAAATCGAAACCGTCCAGACGGCCGAGTAGCTTGCCGGCCGAGTCGAGAACGATCGCCGTCAGCTTGCTCAGTGCCATCGACTCGCCAACGCGCACCGTGATCGTCGTCGGTTCGACCCGAAGGGTGCTCGCCTTCAATGCCACGGCAGGCAGATCGTTCGTGGCGATTGCCTTCGTCGTCGCGCCGCCCTGCGCGAACGCCGCTCCCGACAACGTCATGAGCAACATTGGCAATACGACGACTCGCATCATGGTGTCACCGTACGGGGCCGGGCCGGTTTGGTTCCATTCATCCGCGGACGGGGGCCGTTGGCCACGTCGATCATGATGTCGTGAATGTAGTTCGCGATCCGCGCGTAGTGCGGATAGTCGATGAACTCGGCTTCGTCCGTCGACTGGTGGTAGTCGCCGTGGAGACCGGTAAAGAAGAACGCGATCGGAACGCCCTGCAGCGCGTAGTTGTAGTGGTCGCTACGGCCGTAGATGTTGTTGTACCCCGACCACGTGATCGTCGTGTCGTACTTGTAGTCGAGCTGCAGCGGCTTGCCCTGCTTCTTGTTCACATTGGCCACCGTCTCGCCAAGATCCTTCGAGTCGAAGTACGAGCCGACGACGCCGAGGTAATCGGGGCCACCGCCCGGCAAGTCCTCCGCGCGACCGCGGCCGATCATGTCGATGTTGATCTGCGCAACCACTGAATCCATTGGGACGGTCGGATTCTTCGTGAAGTAGCGCGACCCAATCAGTCCGGCCTCTTCACCGGTGTGCCACACGAACAGAATCGAACGCTTCGGCTTGACCTTCATCGCCTGAATCGCTTCGGCAATCTCGAGCACGCCCATCGAGCCGGAGCCATCGTCGTCGGCGCCGTTGCGAATAGAATCGAGGCGCACCTTCGGATAGATCTTTCGAATACTGTCCATGTTCACGTGGATCGACCCGAGCTGTTCCGGGGTGAGCGCGATCATGTTGTTGGCGAGCAGCATCTTGTTGCGGGCGTCGTTGAACGCCTTGAGAGAATCGTGATCGACGGGTGCGCCACCCATACCGACGTGGTCGTTGTGCGCGCCGATCGCGACGTATTCGTTCTTCAGCACCGGATCGCTTCCCGGAATCACCGCGACGACGTTTCGCGCCCACTCGCTCGGGAGTTCGACGAAGTCGAGTGACGCCGTGACCTTGCCGCCCGTCGCACCGAGAGTGAGGCCGCTGAGCGGACGGCCGAAGAGCTGCGTCGCCGCCGCGCGTGTCAGACGGATGTTCGCCTGCGGCAGCAGCTGCGCGAGCTGCTGTCGCGCCATGGTCAGCGAGTCAGGCGGCGGCCCAGCATTTCCGCCACGGCCGCCACGACCACCACCCGCCGCGGGCGGGGCGGTCTGCGACGCGACGGTCGGAATGTTGATCGCTGCGCGTGCGCTCGCGTTCAGTGTGTCGAGATTGATCGTCGCAACGGCAACAGCGTCGGCAAAGCGCGACGGCACCGGAGGGCCAAAGCCACCGCGACCGCCGCCGCGACCCGCATTCGCAGCAACAGGCGCCGCGGGAAGCAGCACAACGAACTTGCCCGCCGCTTGCGCCGCGGTGATCTGCTTGGTCGTGTCGCCGTCCGTGCCGCCAAAGATCACCTGCGCGGTGTCGATCGACCGCGGCGCACGCGCACCGGGAACAGCGACCCAGTCATGTTCCCACTTGAGCGGTGTTCCTTCGACCGTGAGCCGCGAATGGTCTGTGTATTTCTTGATGTGGAACGGCAGCACCTGGAAGTAGGTCCCGTTGTCGCCGGCGGGCAGCAAGCCAAGACGCTTGACCTCCGCGGCAATCATCGATGTTCCCTTATAGTTGCCAAGCCGGCCGACCTGACGCCCTTGCATCGAGTCGTCGGCAAATTGATACAGTCGAATTTGTAGATCGCGTGCCGTGATCGCGGCGGTGGTGGGCGCCGCCGAAACGCGCGCAGGATTGCCGTACTTGTTCAACTTCGCGCTGGCCTGCGCGTGCGCGAACCCTGGGATCGAGACGACAAGGGCTGACGCCGCGAGCGAAAGGGATGAGATGCGGGACATGAGGGCTCCGTAGGTGATGCGATGAATATCGACGCTGCCCTCGGCTCCGGCTAGCCGACGCTCGACGCCTGCCGCGCACTCCACCATCTTCTTTGTGGATGCCTGAACCCACGCTGGATCTCACACCGCAGCGCAATGGGCGCATCGGCCTGCGCGCGCTGCTGGCGCTGTGGACCGTGCCCGCCCTGCTGTCCACTCTCGAGACGGTGATGTTTGCCCGTCTCGCGCAACGGCCCATACCCGTATGGCGCGCCTTCGTTGCTGAGGCGCCGCAATGGTACGGATGGGTGGTGTTCACACCGGCAATCGTGTGGCTCGCGCGTCGCTTCCCTCTCCGGCGCCCTGTTCGTTTCACGAATCTGATCGTGCACGTGATTGGCAGCGTTGGTGCGGGATACCTCATCGCCGTCGCCGACGCCGTCGTGAACTCGTGGGTCCGGCCATCACGCTTGTCGCTGCTCGCCTCGACGACGAACTGGTTTCTGTCCGCGCTGCCAGCCACCACGCTCGCGTACTTCGCGATCATCGGTGCCACGTACGCTCTCGAAAGCGTTGCCGCGCTGCGCGAGCGTGAACGCCGCGCCGCCGAACTCGAAGCACAGTTGCGCGAAGCGCAACTCGGCGCGCTCCGCATGCAATTGCAGCCGCACTTCCTGTTCAACAGTCTCAACGCAATCATGGCGCTCGTTCGCGACCAGGACACAGCGAATGCGGTTCGCGCGCTCTCCCTCCTCAGTGACGTCCTTCGCGCCACAGTGAATGCCGGCGATTCGCACGAGACGACGCTGTCCCACGAGCTCGATTTCGTGGCGCGCTATCTCGAGATCGAGCGCGTGCGCTTCGGGGATCGACTCCGGGTGACGCTCGACGTTCCTGCGACGCTAAACGACGTACTCGTCCCTCGTTTCGTGCTACAGCCGTTCGTTGAGAATTCTCTCAAACACGGCGTTTTGCGGGAACGGGCAGGAAACGAGATTGTGGTCCATGCGCGAGTCGACGGCGGTGGCCTCATGCTCACCGTTCGCGACGACGGCCGTGGCCTGCCGCCGGACGGAGAATCGCTGCCTGGCGTAGGAATCGCCAACGCACGCGCACGACTCGAGCGAATGTACGGCTCGGCGGCGCGGCTGTCGGTACAAAACGTCGCCGGCGGCCCAGGCGCGGTCGTCGAAATCTCGCTTCCCCTCCGCACCGCCGGCGTCACGTGATCCGCGCATTGATCGCCGACGACGAAGCACTGTCGCGCCGCCTCGTCCATCAGTTGCTCGAGCGCCATGCCGACGTGACGATCGTTGCAGAGTGTGGCGACGGCGAATCGGCGAGACATGCGATCGACGCAGAGCAGCCGGACGTTGTCTTTCTCGATGTTCGTATGCCCGTCGAATCGGGGCTCGCCGTCGCACGCGCGCGCGACGCGAAGTCCGGTCCGCTCGTTGTATTCGTCACCGCGTACGACTCGTTCGCCCTCCCGGCGTTCGACACGGGTGCGGTCGATTACCTCACGAAGCCGCTCGCCGAGGAACGCTTCGACGCCGCGCTCGATCGCGTACGCGAGCAACTCCGTCTACGCCGGCATGCCGATCGATACGGAGTGATGGCCGAAGCGGACGGCGGCGCGTACGTGCCGCACCTCGTGTCACGGGTGGGCAACCGTGACGTGATCATTCCGCTCGACACGATCGACTACGTCGAAGCGGACGACGTCTACGCCGCGGTCGTGACGCGCTCGCGACGCCTTCTCGTTCGCACGCCGCTCGACACACTCGAGCGAACCCTCGATCCCGCTCAGTTCGCGCGCATCCATCGATCGTACATCGTCCGGCGTGATAGAGTGACGGAGATCCGGCGCGATCGGACAAACGGGCCGAGCGTCGTGATGGATGACGGCATCGAGCTCCCCGTCAGCCGCCGGCGGCGCGCGATTCTCGACACGCTCGTGCGACCGCTCACGACATAAATCCAACCGCCGGCAACAGTCGCGTTTCTTCGTCGTGGTCCCCGTGGCAACGTGAGTGAACACTCACGCCTTGCCTCCGAACCGCGATATGCTCACACACATTGTCACGCTGGCGCTGTCCCTCTCGCTCGGACCGCGCCTCCCCGCACCTCGACCGAATGCGCGCGCCCTCGTCGACAGTGCGATTGCCGCGATGCAACGGTCGGCCAACCTCCGCGACGCGCACTCCCTCCGCATGGTCGGAGTTCAGCACGAGTTCATGTTCGGCAACGCCGAGCGCGCAGAGGGACCGTGGCGCGTTGGCTATTCACAGTTTGTTGAACTTCGCGATCTCGACGGTCGGCGCCTGCGTCGCACGGAGCAGGGCGTAACGGCCGCCGGTACCAAGACCGCTGATCGCATCACCATCGTCGCCGACTCCGTCGTTGCGACGATCGCCGGGGGCCGGCAGAACGGATTGTCGCACGCTTTTTTTGAGGACATTATCGACCGGCTCGACGGAGCGCCCGATCGCGCCCTGCTCCTTGCAGCCGCCTCGCCCGCGCTGACGTACGACCGCACGGTTCAACACTTTGGTCTCACGTACGACGTCGTGTCGTTCCCGTGGCGCAACGGTCGGATGCGGCTGGAGCTGAGTCGCGAGACGCGCCTTCCCGACGCCGTCGAGATCGTGCGTCCGTACCCCGATAATTTTCGGTGGGCGCCGTTCGGCGATGTGACGATGCGAACCGACTACGTCGACTGGAACGTCACTCCATCTGGCGCGTACTGGCCGATGCAGCAGAAGACGTCGCTCAACGGTGAACCGCTGCGGGACGTCTCCCTCGCCTCGGTGTCGTTCGAAGCGTCCGCGGCGTCGCCTGATTCATTCACCGTTTCCGACTCCGCACGAGCGCAGTTCGCCGCCGCATCGAAGTTGAACTTCTCGCGCTTTCGACTCGGCATGCGCGGCCAGCCCACGGAACTCAAACCCGGCATCGTTCGCGTTCCTGATCAGTGGACGCAAACATTGGTGAAGCAACCCGACGGCGTCGTGATCTTCGAGGCACACATCAGTGCGCAATACCTGCACGACGTGATCGACGAAGCGCATCGTCGTTGGCCGAGCGCGCCGATCAAGGGCATCGTGATGAGCTCCGATCCGTGGGCGCATATCGGTGGTGTACGCGAGGCGATCGCGCTGGGCATCCCGATCTATGCGAACGCCCGCAGCATCCCGTTTCTAACGTCGATTGCCAAGGCACCACATACCATGGCCCCCGACTCACTCGCACGAGCCCCTCGCGCGCCGAAGTTCATTGCTGTGTCGCAGAAGGTCGTCATCGGCCGCGCCGAGAATCGGATCGAGCTCTATCCTGTCGGTGGAGCGTACGCGGAGCGAATGCTCATGGCGTATTTCCCGGATCACAAGCTCCTATACGGGGCTGACTTGGTATTCCCAAATCGTGGCGCTGATGGCAAGGTCGCGAAGGGCTTTCTCGAGACATCGGCGGTGGATCTACGTCGCGCCGTGGCCCGTGAGGGTCTGGTAGTGGAGTCGTTGTTCTGTGTTCAGCCGTACCCGATGATGGAATGGCGGGTGTTTGATGAGCCGGTGTTTTGAACGCCTCACGCCTCACGCCTCACGCCGCCCCCCTCACGGACCGTCGCCGTTTCGCCCTATCTTGATGGCATGCGTATCCCTACCATCGTTCGTCGGCGACCACTCCTGACGATCCTCGCACTCATCATCGTGCTTCCGTTCACCGCGTTCACGGTGTGGACGGCGATCGCGCTCAACTTCTCCTACTCCAACGGCGTCCGCGCCGGAATCTTGCAAAAATTCTCGAAACGCGGATGG
Organism: Leucogemmata humicola; assembly: GCF_055379415.1. Taxonomy (NCBI): domain Bacteria; kingdom Pseudomonadati; phylum Gemmatimonadota; class Gemmatimonadia; order Gemmatimonadales; family Gemmatimonadaceae; genus Leucogemmata; species Leucogemmata humicola. The sequence goes on along the minus strand of NZ_AP040875.1, from coordinate 1,561,132 downwards.
GTGTGCAAAACATGGGAAGGTGAACTGCAGGTCACGGCCGTCCCAGGGGCTTCGCCGGAGAAATTCCTGTTTACGGTGCGATCGGATTCAGTCGCCGGCGCGCTCAACAAAGTCGCCGGACAGCACGTCGTGCTCGACTACCAGCAACATGTCGGCGTGCCCGGGTCCTGCTTCGGCGACACTCAGTACTACATCACCGGCGTCCACCTACTCGGCACCGAGTAGCCGGTGCGACGCGCGGTGATCGCGGGCGCAGCGCTTTCCGTCGCGATCGCGAGTTCGACGGGATTCAGTCGCGTACCGCTCGCACCTCCGCACACACGCGTGGTGATGCTGGGAACGGGCACCCCGAACGCCGACCCTGAGCGATCGGGTCCCGCGGTCGCCATCGTTGTTGGCGATGCCGTTTATCTCGTCGACGCAGGCGCTGGAATCGTGCGACGCGCCGCGCTCGCGATGCGACAGGATTCGATTCCCGCGCTGCGCAGTCCCAATCTGCGGCGCGTGTTCCTCACGCACCTGCACAGCGATCACACGGTGGGACTGCCCGACCTCATGCTCTCGCCGTGGGTCCTGGAACGAGCCTCGCCGCTCGAGGTGCGCGGACCACCGGGAACCGCGCGAATGGTCTCGCTCCTCTCGCAGGCCTACTCGGAAGACATCGAAGTGCGGTTGCACGGTGGCGAACCATCGAACAAGACCGGATACGCGTCGACCGGAATGGACGTAAAACCGGGTGAGGTCTATCGCGATTCGAACGTCGTCGTGACAGCGTTCGAAGTGCCGCATGGCAAATGGGAACACGCGTACGGATACATCTTCAAGACGCGCGACCGAACCATTGTCGTATCGGGCGACACGCATCCGTCGGACGCCATCGTGCGAGCATGCCAGCGATGCGATGTGCTGATTCACGAGGTCTATGATGCCGAAACGTTCAAGGGGCGTCCCCCTGCGTGGCAGACCTACCACGCCGCCTACCACACCTCGACCTACGAGCTTGCCGCGCTCGCCGCACGAGCGCGACCAAAGCTGCTCGTCATGTATCACCAGCTGTACTGGGGTGGAAACGACGAGTCCCTGCTGCGTGAGGTTCGCTCGCGATACGACGGGCCGGTAGCGTCTGGTCGGGATCTCGCCGTCTATTAGAAATCGCGAAACTCGTAGCACTAAAAAGAGATTCGGCCGCCCCGCGACCCCGAAGGAGCGCCTGGCGGCCGAAGCCCATTGCCCGTGGTGCCGGGTCGCGCGGAGTAACGACTACGCGCGGCGGCGCCGGCGGACGATTGGAATCATGGCGAGTAAGCCGGTTCCAAGCAGCACGATCGAACCGGGTTCTGGCGTCGCCGTCACCGGCGGCGTCTGACCACCGCGACCGCGGTCGTCGAAACCGTGATCGTCCGGGCGGTTGTCCGAGCCCGTCGTCGGGCTGCCGGCGAACGGCGACTCGCCGCCCTGCGGATGATCGTTGTTGAAGTACGAGGGTGGGGGACCCTGGGGCGACGGCGGATCGTAGTGCGGACCGTCGGGAGCGGTCGGCGTCGGGTTGGCTTGGCTGAAGCCCTGGTGATAGCCCTCGAACCCGAGACCGAACGACTGGGGGAAAACCTGGCTGAAGCCGTTGTACGCCGACGACCCGCCGCCGAACGCACCGCCGACATCGAGCAGGTTGCCAAGACCGACAGCCGACTGGCCGACGCCAATCGCATCGCCAATCATCTGCACAGAGCCGACATTCACCGTGTCGATGGCGCGCGCCGTTGCGCTCGAACCCGACGAGGGATCAGCGGCAGACGTGCTCCGCGGCTCGGTGAAGACGTTGTTGTGCGCGTTCCCGCCCTGCGGCGCCGTGGCGCTCAGCCACACGCCCGAGCCGGAAGACGAGTAGACCGGAACCAGTCCGCCCTCGGACGAGCCGGACTGCCAGCGGGAGCTCGACGACGCGCCGCGATTGGCCAGCGCTCGGCTGATCGAACCGCCGACGCCACCGCCAGCCGCTCCACCAACGCCATGTCCGTTGCCAGCCACGTTCGCGTTGGCGGACGTCATCGACAAGCCACCGGAGATGTGGGCAGACCCTGAGGCCAACCCAGAGGCATCTCGGAGCGCGAGTTGACCTGGCGTCTTTGGACTCCCCGAACATCCTGCGAGGAGAACCACACACGATCCTGCGCTAAGCAGTGCGTACAGCCGCATTGGATAGTAAAGGCAAAAGGTTCTGCGCCAGAAGCGTCGGCGCAGCGCACCCCAACGCAATCGAGGTGCCGATGGCCCCGAACTCTGGCACAACGCCCAATCCCTTAGCACGCAACCACTTACGCCATTATGAGCCCTTACGACTGTGAGGCTGATTCGGGCAGGTGTTGAGCGCTCGCAACACCCCTGTTGTGCTGTGCATCACACTCCCCGGTGATTTTCTCGCGCAACCCCAGTGTAACATTTTGGTCCATTTTTCCACGTCCCGCCCTTGCTCCGTCTCACGCGCCCCGGCCAGAGGTCAGCGAAGCCGGGCAGAGTTGCAAGGATTTCCCTTGGCCGCCCACCCCGGCTGGTGTCCGGGTTCGGCTTCAATAGGTTCGTACGACAAGCAAGCCCCACCCAAACGCACCACCGCCACCCCAAAGGCCGACCATGTTCCGACGACTCGCCGTACTCGTTTCGCTGTCCGCCGCTCCGGTCCTTGCCCAAGCCCCGGCCAACCCGAACGTGGCAAACGCTCGCATGCTTTGGGAGGATGTGAGCCGATACATCAGCCAATCGGCCGCCGACGCGCCGGAAGCGATGTACGCGTACAAACCGACGCCCGAAGTCCGAAGCTTCGGCGAGCTCCTCAGTCACGTTGCCGGTTCGGAAAAGATGTTCTGCGCAATGGCGCTCGGAGAAAAGCCGCCCGCAGAGGATGCTGTAGAAAAGGCCGCGAAGTCCAAGGCTGCGATCGTGGCCGCGCTCAAAGAAGCCACCACGTACTGCGCGCGTGCCTATAAGCAAACTGACAAAGCGACCGAACCGATGGTCGACGTTTTCGGGCAGCAGCGTTCGCGCCTGTACGTTCTCCTCGAGAACGCGACGCATGACAACGAGCACTATGGCAACATCGTGACGTACATGCGCCTGAACAAAATGGTGCCGCCGTCGAGCAAGCCGTCGAAATGAGATCGCAGGTCTGAGGTCTCTGGTCTAAGGGTGAGACCAGAGGCCTGCAGGGCTTTGATTTCTTAGATAGCGCGTACTACGGGAAATGCAGCCGCTCGTAGATCTCGACGAAACGCGGATTCTTTCGCAGCGGATCGAACCACGGCGTCACCTTGTAGTCGACGACGAGCGGATCGTGGCGATCGATCCCTCGTCGCACGGCGTCGATCGCCGCCGCGGTATCGCCGAGCGCCAGGAGAACACCCACTTCGACGGGCGGCAATTCAAAGTCGGTGCCGCGGACCTCATCGACGATCTTGCGGGCTTCGGCGGCGCGGCCTTGTCGCGCGGCAATCAACGCGTGCGTCAGCGGACGCACGGCGTCATCCGGTTTCGGATGGCGAACGAAGAGCGACTCGGCCGCCGCCGTCCGTCCGTCAGCCAGCAGCGCTTCGGTCAGCCACACTGCCCAGGTGCGGCTGGTCGAGTCCGCGCCGGCACTCTCACGAATCGATCTCGCAAAGTCGTGAGCGAAAAATGACACGCGGCTCTGACCCAACATCGCCAACTCGCGCGGAGTGGACTCGTACTTCGCAACGCTGTCGAGCAATTGGCGCGCTTCTGTGAACCGACCCATCGATCGCAGAAAGCGCGCGTACAAAACGTATGAAGATCCCGACGTATGGTTCAACGCGAGTGCTTCCTTGAATTCGCGTTCGGCGCCTGACCAGTCCCAGTTGTAGCGGAACAGCGACAAGCCGAGGGCTGCGTGTGCCGTCGAACTCTGCGGATCCAGTACGACTGCGCGCCGTGCCGCCTGACTGGCTCGCCGAAGCATCTCTCCGGGACTCACGCCGTGCGAGTCAGGCAGCCCCGCTTGATCGCGGAACACGGCAAGCGACTGGAATACTTCCGCCTGCAACGCAGGAATTTCGGCGAACGTTGCATCGAGCTGTTCGGCGCTATCGAGTAGCGCTGCGGTTGCCAGCGATCCAGTGCGCGTAGGAGAACCACGGCGAAACATCGACGCCGCGCGGAGCACCATGTCGTGCGCGAGCGGATTCGATGTGCGTCGATGCACGATCGTGTCTGTGCCCAGTCTTCCGCGAAGGCGTCCCACAATGGCTTTCGCGATTCGCTCCTGGACCTCGAACATCGCGCTCGCCGGCTCGTCGAAGTTGTCGTGCCAGACTTGGCTGTCGGCCTTCACATCGAAGAGTCGAGCCGTGACGCGCATCGTGTTCCCGGCTCGACGAACGCTTCCCTCGAGCAGCGTACTCACACGCAATCGCTCGCCGATCTGTCGCGCACTCCCGCCAGTCCCCGCAGCAAACGACGACGCGCGCGGCACCACGCGAATGCCGGGGACGTCGCCGAGTGCGTTTAGGAGTTCTTCCGCGATTCCGGCGCCGACGTAGGCGTCGCTCGTGTCCGCGCTTTCGTTCTGAAACGGAAGAATTGCTACCGACGGAAGCTCGTGGCTCGCCGCGGGCCGCGCGCGCACAACGAGAGCGAGCCCCGCGACGACGACGGAAACGCCGGCCACGACATAGACAAGCTTGCTACGCGCACTCGAGGGTGTGGCACCCACCGTCGCTCTCGCGCGCACGCCGGCGAGTCCATCAGCAAACTCTCGTGCGGTGGCAAACCGGTTGTCGGCGTCGCGCGCGAGTGCACGGCCAATGATCGCAACGAGATCTGCCGGAACCTTTCTGTCGAGCGGAATCGGCGGAATTCGCGCCTCGGAAACGCGGGCGAGCGTCGATGTGACTGTGGGCGCGGCAAAGGGCGCGACGCCCGCGAGCATTTCATAAAGCACGGCGCCAAGACTGAATACGTCGCTGCGTCCGTCGATGGCACGAACGCCGTCGACCTGTTCGGGCGACAGATAGGTCGGGGTTCCAAGGATGATGCCCGTGTGCGTCAGCCGATCGCCGCCTGCCTCGCCAACGGCATGCGCAATCCCGAAGTCGGTGACCACCGCGTGATCGTCGAGCAGCAGGATGTTCTCCGGCTTGATGTCGCGATGCACGACACCGCGGCGATGTGCGTGATCGAGCGCCGACGCAACGTCGATCGCGATGCCGAGCGCCTCGTCGAGTGCGAGCGGGCCGCGCGAAAGGCGCGCTCGCAGCGTATCTCCCTCGACGAACGGCATGATGAAGCAGAGTGGACCACCATCCACTGACTCCACCGAGTCGTACAGTGGCAGAATGTTCGGATGACTGAGGCTCGCGGCAATGCGTATCTCGCGACGAAAGCGCTCCACCCCAAGCGACGCCGCGAGTTCTGGTCGCAGCATCTTGAGGGCTACCCGCCGATCGTGCTTCTCGTCGCGCGCCAGATACACCGTTGCCATACCACCCTCGCCGATCGGACGCTCGATCGTGTACGCTCCGCCAAGCGCACGCACGAGTTCCGGCGAGATCGACACGATCAGCCTGTCACTACCGCTTCGCGATCGGCGCGCGTGCTCAGCGGAAGCTGTACCGTGAACGTCGACCCGACGCCCAGTGTGCTCTCGACAGTGAGGTCGCCGCCCATGGCTCGCGCGAGATCGCGACTGATCGCGAGGCCCAGCCCAACGCCGGAGTGCGTGCGCGTGTGCCCGTCGTCGACCTGCACGAAAGGTTCGAAGATCGCGCTCAGTCGATCCGCCGGAATTCCAACCCCGGAGTCGACGACGCGAATCGTTGCGCGCTCGTCATCGGACGACGCGTCCAGCCTGATGCTGCCACCGTCGCCCGTGAACTTGATGGCGTTGCCGACGAGGTTGACGAGAATCTGCTTGAGCCGGTGACGATCGGCGCGCACGGAGATGGAGACAGGCGGCGGGAGCAACGACAGTTCGATGTTCTTCTTTCCTGCCTGCGGCTCGACGAGCGGCGCCAACTCGGCGACGACGTCGTGGAGCGGTACGAGTTCTACCTCCATCCGAACACGGCCGGCTTCTAGTCGCGCGAAGTCGAGAATGTCGTCGATCAATCGTGCGAGATGTGTCTGACTGCGCTCGACGCGGCCTAGGATCTCCGACTGCTGATCGTTCACGGGCCCGTATAGCCCCGAGCGTACGAGCTGTGCGAAACCAAGTGCCGCTTGCAGAGGGGTTCGCAACTCGTGACTCATCGACGCGAGGAATGCGGCCTTGGCGCGATTCGCCGCCTCGGCCGCCGTCCGCGCTGCGCGCTCGGCGTCGAACAGTCGTGCGCGTTCGAATGCTTCCGCGGCGATACGTGACAGTGCCGCCATGAACGATCGGTCGACTGTCGACAGAATTCGACCTTGTCCAAAGGCGATGCTCAAGCCGCCAATGATTCGCCCATCGATTTCGATCGGGAATGCGGCGATCGCGTGGACGCGATCACGCTGAAACCTGTCGCCCAATTCCGGAAAGTTCGCTTCGAGCTCGCTCAGGGATTCCATGATGAGTGGTTTCCCCGTTTGCACCGCGACCGTGATCGGCCGCCTCTCGCTGAGGTCCATTGTGCTGCCCATCGCGACACTCGGCACATTGTTCGCGGCGAGGAAACGAAGCGTGTCCTTTCCCTCGAGCGTCGCGAGCGCGGCCGACCGCGCGTCGAGCGCGGCCATGGCGTGATCGATGATCAGGCCCGCGACTGCGTCGGCTGAGAGTGCGCCCCCGAACGCTTCGGTCGCGCCCTGCAATCGTTCGGCGCGTCGCTCTGATTCTTCGGCCGCAACGAGCGACACCTGAGCGTGCTCCATCGCCTGCTCGGCTTCGACCGCGGCGGCCTGCGCGGCGTCGGCCTGCGCTTCGAGCTCCACGGCTTGTTCCTGCAGGCGTTCGTTCGCGACTTCAAGTTCGTCGACCGCCTGCCGTCTGTCGTGGAGCGCGCGATCGAGATTCTGGTTCACGAGGAGGGCCAGCATGCCGGCGAGAAACGCTCCGATGACGATCACAAACGACGCGAGCTGCTCTGCGCTCGCCGCTTGGCGCTGGCGTACGGCGAGCAGCCGCTCCTCGTCGGCCTCGATGCGATCGAGTAGCGCGCGAATATCGCGCATCATCTGGCGCCCCGGTCCGGTCGGTCCCGTGGCCACGACTACATAGCCGGGTTGCTTCGCCGCAATCGTGACGGAATCGATGAACGCAAAACGCGCGTGCGTTCGTTCGGATAGCGTGTCGACGCGGCTTCGCTGCGAGCGATTGTCGGCGGTGAGATTGCGAAGTCGCTCGAGCAAACTGTCCGCGCGCGCGGCTGCCCCCACGGACGACTCGAGAATGGTGGTGTCTCGAGTGATGATGAATCCGCGCAACGACGATTCAGCGTCGAGCAGCGTGGTCAGCAGGCGACCAGACGCATCGAGCACATCGCGCGTGTGCACGACCCACTGACGGCTGGCTAACCCGCGTTGCAGGGCGCCGTATGACAGCACACCGCTGATCAACACGATCGCGGCAGGCGCGAACACAGTGAGGCGTCGCACCCACCGAGACCGACGACGACGGTACGGCATCATCCCACGGGAAGGCGTTTGATCGTGCAAAGATCCGACGGCGGCACCATTTCCCGAGGGCGCCGCCATCGGCTACTTACTCGAGCCGAGCAAGCGGTCGCCAATTCGGTCGGCGATCGCCTTCGCATCGGCGGCATCATCGTTCGTGAGAATGATGATCGTGGCGCGCTTGTCCGGGTAGCGGATGAACGCACTCTTTTTGCCACCCGTGGCACCGAAGGCCGAGAGTCTGGCGGTTCCGTGCTGTGTATCGGCCTGCCAGCCGCGCGAATAGTCGACCCCTCGCTGCCCGTTGGCATCGGCGCGAGTGGTGTCTCGCACGTATGTTCGCGGATTCTCGAGACCGAGCGCGAGACGATAGAGCTCATCGACATTGGACAGCACTCCGCCGTCGGCGGTGGCCGACGTCTTGTGCATGCCAATCGGCGTGGAGACCTGACGCGTAACGCAGTTCTGGAACGGCGTATTGTTGTTCGCCGCGGCCCCACGTCCGCCGCGCCCCGCACTGTCGGGCGCACCGGCGCCACCGCGACCCGCGCGCGGCTCGGGAAGCTGCGCGCACAGCGCCTTGAATACCTCGCCGATGTCACCGATAGCAAACTGCGGCACAGTCGTCGTGTGCATGTACTTCGCCTGCGCGGGAATACCAAAACCCTGATCGACGAACACGGAACCGTTCTGCGCGACGAGAACCGTCGCACCGCCTGCCGAGGCGTCAGCGTACTTCTTGAACAGAGAGTCGATGAAGGCACGCTTGACCGGCGAGTCGTCAGCCGCACGACGCATCACGCGGCGCGTTGCGAGATTGTATCGGTCGCCGGGATGAAGCGTGAGGAACGGACGCCCGACGTCGGTGGGGTCGCCGCCGCCGTAGACAAACGCCTTGTTGCGTCCAACGATCGTTGCCGTGTCGCCGCGCACGACCCACGCCGTGCCCTCGTCCTCGGAAATGGCGAGGAGCTTGGGATACTTCGGCATGATGGAGTCTGCGAGGTCGGGCAGTCGTTCGCGTGCGACCACGTGCTGGTCGATGCCAACGTTCCGGAGGAAGGCAAAGCCTTTTTGATACCCCGGATAGTCCATGATGAAATTGTTATTCGACGGCGCGCCGCGCACGAGGAAGTCGCCGATGATCGACGCACCGGCCGATGAACCGCCAATCACGCCGCCGCGAGCGAGTACGTCGTGGAATCCCTTTTCCGACTTCGTGCCAGCATACGAGTCGACGAGATGGAACTGACGACCACCTTCGAACCACACGCCGCCTGCTTTCGCGAGAATCGTCGCGAAGCTGTCTGAGTCAGCCAGCTTCCGGTCTGTGGTGTGGAGGACGTAGACATTCTTGGCGCCCGCCGCTTTCCATCCACGTACGCCCGGAGCATCCTGGGTATACACGGAATCGCCGCCGGCAGTGGGCACGTCGATGATCAGCGCATTGGGCCCACCGGCCGCCTCGATGAAACGCGAGTAGAGCTCCGGTCCCATCGACCCGCCTCCGACGACGATGACCGTCCCGTTAGGCGGACCGACCTTGGGCGCGGCGGCTCCACGAGCGCCCTGCGCGAACATGAGCGACGGCGCGACGAGGGCGCCAACTACGAGGCAACGAGTGACCGACATGAGCTCCTCGACCGGGTGATATCGGTCAAAAAGCTACCGAGCGAGACGCGGAAGAGCGAGCGTGAACGTCGATCCCACCCCAGGCGTGCTTTCCACCGTGAGATCTCCGTTCATACCTCGCGCTAACTCGCGAGCAATCGCCAGTCCAAGGCCAATGCCGTCGCTGGTTCGGGCGTACCCCGTGTCCACCTGAACGAAGGGTTCGAAAATCGTCGCCACACGATCGATGGGAATTCCCACGCCCGTGTCGCGAACGTGGACGTAGACCCGAGCGTCGTCGCACGAGCAGTCGACGTCGATCGAGCCGCCGTCGCGCGTGAACTTCGTGGCGTTGGCCAGGAGGTTGAACACGATTTGCTGGAACTTGTCTCTGTCGGCGCGCACCATGAGCGCCGGGTCGCCGGCATGGGCGAAATGCAGTCCCTTTGCAGTCATTCTCGGGACGGCAAACTGTTCGGCCGCTTTGAGCACTTGAAACACAACGACGTCCGCCAGGTCGAAGCGCAGGGCGCCCGTCTCCAGCTTGGAGTAGTCCAGAACCTGGTTGATCAGGTCGAGCAGCCGATGCTGGTTGCGTTGAATTCGCTCGAGCGAATCGTGCTGATCGTCGCTCACCGGGCCAAGAATGCCCATCTCGAGCAACTCGGTATAGCCGCCGATCGCGTTGAGAGGCGTGCGAAGCTCATGACTCATCACCGCGAGGAACTGACTCCTCGCACGATTCGCGACCTCGGCGGCAGCGCGCGCGTTCTTGGCCGCAATGGTCGTTCGTCGGAGGCGCCGCTCGAGGTCACGTCGGTGTGCGAGCTCCGTCTCGAGCGCCTGCGCGCGCTGCTGGAGCAACACCACCTCGACGCGCCGCCGCGCGGCATCGTGCTGGCTGAATCGTTCGGTCGGCGTAACCCGGGCGTGCTGTCGGCAAACAGCGGCGATACCGTCGGCGTGTTTCGTCGCTGCGAAACCTCGAATGGCGTACGCGCAGAGGAGGGAAAAATCGTGCTGCACGGCGCGCTCGTTCCACAGCTCCTCGAGCCGGAGCGCGGCCTTTGCGTTCTTGTCGTTCCACAGGATGTCGACCATCTCGCCGTAGACGCGAAGCCGTGGCGCTTTTCCGTCCGAGGCGCGAGGAACGTTTTGCAGAATGGCTCGGAACACGAGATCGAGCCGCTCGACGTTCGGGACGCCGTCAACGAGGAACGTCGCCAGGGTCTCGTGTGCGTCGTAGAAAGCGATTTGCCGACTCCCGAGCGCCGCAGCGATGTCGAGACCCTCCGCGCGCAGCGCCTCAGTCACGCCGTCTAGGTGCGCCTTGGTCGCGACGATGACGATTGCGTCTCCTCGCGCGAATCCGTCGAGGACGTACCGAGTGATTGCCCCCACGAGGAAGGCGTCGCTCTCGTAGAACTGTACGGCATGGTCGTGCGATACCGAGGCCGTCGGCCTTTTGGCGGCCGGCCTGGTTCGCGATCGGTCGCGACCCGATTGAGCGTCCGTGCTCTGACGCATGTGTAGCCCTTGAGCGGGGCCTGGAAGTGTGGGAGGAGTGGGCTTCGAGCGAATGGGGTCTGGACGAACTCTGGCGGCTGAGCCGTCGCAAGGGCCCCGAAGGGCCCGACGCGACGGCTCAGCTCGTCACTGCTTCTTCCTGCTACGCCACTGCGGCTGGCGCAAATCCTTCACAGCTGCTGATCGGAGTCACCTTCAGGTGTAGCGGGGCGTGACGCGGATGTCCGCATTCGTCGACGAGCGTTTCAGGCCCTTCCTGCGACCGTCGAATGGCGACGAGCTTGTCATCCCGCTGGTGCGATTCGCCAAAATGGGTACAGAGACCGCACTGACCGTCTTGCAAGTGCTGCATGAGTGGCTCCAGGGCTCGGTTTCCAGCGAACTATTCAGCAAACCAAGGACCACAAGGGGTTTCGGCGGCAGGCCCGTCCGTGTTGGTTTCCTCCCATGTCTCGCTACCTCATTTTCTCCGAAGGCCAGTTCGGAACACCGGCCTCCAAGACGGGCAATTCTGTAGTTCGCTACTCGGCCGACCAGGTCGCGGCAGTGCTCGACAGTCAGCACGCCGGGAAACGAGTGCAGGACGTTCTTGGCTTTGGCGGCGACATTCCGATTGTCGCAACGGTCGACGAGGGCATCGCGCTGGGTGCTGATTCCCTGCTCGTCGGCATCGCGATGCACGGAAGCGGCCTGCCCAACAGCCTGCTCTCCGCGATCCACCATGCGATCGACAAGGGTTTAGCAATCTGGAATGGCTTGCACCTGTTCGTCGGTGACAATCCATCGCTGGCCGTGCTCGCCCGAGATCGCGGCGTAAAGCTCCACGACGTTCGCCGTCCGCCGCCGGAGCTTCCTGTCGGCACGGGCCGCGTACGTGAACTCGACTCGACCGTCGTGCTCGCCGTCGGCACCGACGCGAACATCGGCAAGATGACGGTGATGCTGCAGCTGCGCACCGCGCTCAACGCTCGCGGCGCGCGGTCGTCGTTTGCTCCTACCGGCCAGACTGGCATCTTCATCGAAGGCTGGGGCCTGTGCGTCGACGCAGTGATCGCGGACTTCATCGCCGGCGCGGCTGAAGAAGTCACGATTCAGGCATCCAAGAACGCTGATATCGTACTCGTCGAAGGCCAGGGGTCGATTCTTCACCCAGGCTATTCCGGTGTGTCACTCGGACTGTTGCACGGCAGCCTTCCGCACGCGCTCATCGCCTGCCATCAGCCGTCGAGAAAGACCTTCCGCCACAACGACTGGCTGCCGATTCCGCCGCTGAAGGACGTGATTCAACTGCACGAATCGATCGCGGCGCCTTTACGCCCGGCGCGAACGATCGGCGTGTCGCTCAACACGTCGGACCTCTCGGATGCGGAAGCTCGCGGAATGATCGATCGCATCGCGAAGGAAACCGGGCTCCCGACAACGGATCCCGTTCGCTACGAAACCAAGCCGCTCGTCGACGCCGTGCTCGCCTTCGACAAGGAACGTCGAGGCAAGTAGCGACGGACTATATCGCCAGAATCGCGAGCAGAGCAAACGTCGCAAGCCAGTGCTCGCCGGCGTAGTCGCCGGCGACGTGTGGCAGACTCGCGTCGAGATGTCGTTGGGCTGTCTCCAACGCGAGAGCGCGACGAGGGTCGTCCTCGGGCCAATGCGCTGACATCGAGCGCCAGCACCATGCGCGACTGAGGTTCAGTCCATCGAGATGGGCGATCTTGCCGTCGGTGCGGTCGCTCACCGTGACCGGCGTGAACAGAGTTGCCGGATCCTGCACGGCGAGGAACGGCAGAAAGCGTCGCATCCAGTCCGTCCACGCGTCTGGCTCGAGCACGCGGCGCATGCACTCGGCCTCCATGAGTGCCGACGACAGGAAGTCGTCGAGGCACGGCTCCCACGCCTGACAATCGGCATCTGCGGAGTACCAGGCGATCGCTTTTTCGCGTAGCAGATCGGCGAACGGCAGATCGTGAATCGTGTCCGCGTACTCGATGGCAAGCGTGAGCGCGAACGAGGTATTGAAGTGCGTGCCGACACGGATGGGATACGTCGCGCGCGGGAGGAACTCGCGGAAGCGTGCGGCGAATTCCTCGTCGAGCGGCCGCAGAGTGCGCGACCATCGACGCCCCTCATCACTGTCGTGTCGCGCCAACTCGGCGGCGAGCATGAGGACCCACGCCCAGCCGTACGGACGCTCGAACAATCCCCGCATCGGTTGGGCAAGGTACGCGAGCTCACCGTCGATATTCATCGGCGTTAACCGCTCGTCGAACACATTGCGAATCTGCTCGCGCAGCTCGGTCAGCTCAGGTACACGCCGGTAGATCGTGGCGAGCAGCCAATAGCCGTGGACATTCGAATGCCAGTCGAAGCTGCCGAAAAACACAGGGTGTAAGCGCCGCGGCGAACGGAGATCGTCCGGACCGTTCAGAACGTGATCGAGTTTGTTGGGATACTCGCGCGTGACGTGCGCGAGAGCCAACGACGCGAATTTGCTCGCCAGAGCGGGCGTGAGACCGTCGGTCATTTTCGGTAGACGAACAGGTACATGATCGCGGTGTTGGCAACCAGCATCAGCAGCGCAGTCGGGATCTGTGCTTTGATCACCGCATACTCGTCTGGAATTTCCAACAGTGCGACCGGCACGATGTTGAAGTTCGCCGCCATCGGCGTCATGAGCGTTCCGCAAAAACCCGAAAGCATTCCTACTGCCGCTGCGACGGCGATGTTTCCTCCGAATTGATGGACGACCAGTGGCAGTCCAATCCCGGCGGTCATCACGGGGAACGCGGCGAAGGCGTTGCCCATGATCACCGTGAAGATCGCCATGCCGGCCGTGTACGCAACCACTGCGGCGAGCGGCGTGTTCAACGGAATCCATCGCTGCACGATTCCGGCGATGATCGGCCCAACTCCAGCGAGCGCGAACATTGCGCCGAGCGCAGCGAGTGTCTGCGGGAGAACGGCGGCCCAGCCCACAGCGTCCATCAGGCGACGAGCTTCGACGATCGGCGTCGATGCCTTCGGGCGCAACATCACGACGCCAACGATCAACGCCACAACGGTCGCTAGTCCGAGCGAGATCAGGGTGACCTGCTTCGGATCGACGAGCGGCGTTCCGTTCACCACGAGGTACTTGAGGGTGAATGTCCCAAGCAACGTCACCGCGGGAATCGTGAGGGCGGGAATGAACAGTTTGTTGCCAAACCTCGCTGCACTCGCTTCGCGATCGGCGCGCGTCGACAGTTCCGCAGGAGCGCCGCCCAGTTTTCCGATGGCCATGACGAGCACCATCGCGATCACGATCAGACCATTGAGCAGATTGGGAAGATGTGAACCGGCGAGAAAGGTGACCGCGTACAATCCCCAAAACGCGGCGTTGTTGTAACGCTTCTTGCTGGCTTGGTCGCGCAGGTTCACGATCGCGATGCCTGCGAGCATGAGCCCCATCAAACCGTAGACAAACTCGAGATTGATCATGTGACGAGGTCGTCCTGCGGCTGCGCGGCCATCGAGTATTCGGTGGCAACGGCATCGACTGGCCGCGCGAGCGAGCGATCGAGCATCAACAGCCGCACGCCGTGGATCACGAAGGCGCAGATCGCCGACGGCACGGCCCAAATCGCGAGAGCCGTGGACTCGACATGAATCCCGTTCTGATCGAGGAAACCGCGAATCAGCAGGATCGACCCGATCGCGATGAAAATGTCAGTGCCAAAGAACAGACCGATGTTGTCCGCGGCCGCCGCGTGCGCGCGAATCCTGTAGCGCGTCTCCGCTGGAAGATCTCCCTGACGATGCTCGGCGGCCGCTTCAGCCATCGGAGCAATCAGGGGCCGGACCATCTGCGGATGCCCGCCGAGCGATGTGAGCCCGAGTGCAGCCGTGATCTGGCGAACACCGAGGTATGCGAGGAGGAGCCGCCCGGTGGTCGCAACGCTGATGCTCGCAATCACACGTCGCGCGCGTTCCTTGAGGCCGGCGCGCTCGAGCAATCCGATGACCGGAAGCGCCAGCCACACGACGGCAACAGAGCGGCTATCGGCGAACGCTTTGCCGAAGGCGGAGACGACGTCGAGGATCGCGTGGCCGGCGGCCAGACCGGTGACGACCGCGGCGGTCGTCACGACAAGCAGAGGATTGAGCCGGAGGCCGAAGCCTACGACGACAACGACGATGCCGATGAGCGGAAGCACGCGCGAATTTAGACGCCGCGCGCGCTGACCACTAGGCAACCACTACATCTGCTCGATCGTGTAGCCCTTGGCCTTGAGCATCGACACGACGCCCTGCGTGCCAACGAGGTGCGCCGCACCCACGACAACCAGTGCGTCATCCTTGCCCTTCAACATGTCTTCGATCTTGGGAATCCAGCTCTTGTTCCGATCCGTGACCATGATCGAGAAGAACTCGGGTGACTCCCCCGCGACGCGATTGAGAAGGCTGTCGAGCATCTTCGCGTCGCCGAGTACCCAGGCATCCTTGATCTGCGCCATGGTCCGAGCCGACGAATCCGGGCTCGAGGACGTCGTGAGCATGCGCTCCTGATCAGCGGCGGAAATGCGATCGAAGAGACCGAGCTGAAAGTCGACCGATTCCAGTCCGACGACCGGCTTGTTCGCCGCCTTGGCACGAGCGTTCAACTGCATGTCCACGCCGTACTGCGCTTCGTACTTGGCCTTCTGAATGACCATCTGCGTCATGAGCACCGACACGAACCACGGCTTGAAGCGATTCACCTGGTCGATCGTGAGGCCGTACAGTTTGAGCACACTGTCCGCTTTGGCAACGCCGGCCGGTGACAGACTCGATCGCAGCGTGGCCCCGCCGGTGAACTGCCCGCGCGCCATCATCTCCATGCCGCGCATTTGCACGGTGTCGAGACTCGTTTCGAACGCGACAGTCTTGGCATGAGCAAACGCTGAATCCACTTCCGCTGGCAGTTTGCCAGCCTGTGGATCGAGCAGATGTACCGAGCCGAGGAGATACACTGTTGCGCCGGTCGACCCGCGCACACGGAAGAGCATGTGCTTTCCAGACCCCGGGTTCCGACCCTCGGCGGCCGAACGGGCCGGCGCGCGCGGCGACAGGGCGTAGCCGGACAACAGCCCGGAGGCGACAATCGTCGTCGCGATCAGCGAGAGGCGGGTGACAGCGTTTGTGGCTTTCATAGTACAAATGAGACGATTCTCGCGTCTCGGCTGTCACGGCCGCGAATGTAACATGCGCATAGTCAAGTTTATTGCCTGGTCGGAGCGTCGCCGGGCCAGGATGACGCCTTCCCAAGGACGACTCGAGTCATTGGACACGAATCGTCGCGTTCGCAGGACTAGGGCGCGTACGGCAGCAGCGTACTCGGCGTCGTGGTGGCCAGAAAGACCAGGACGTTGAAGTCGTTGGGAAAGATGTAGCTGGAGAAGTAGTTGGTTTCGATCTTGGGATCGAACACCGCGCCGATCGCGCGCATCAGGATTGGTCCGCGAAGCGACGCCGTCGCGCTCCCGCCGGTAGCGAGCGTACGAGTATCGAGCAGCATCATCGCCTGGCCCGTCGCGACGAATGCTGCTTCGATTGATGATTTTGGAATGAGCGTTGCCTGCCACGGCTGAAGCGGCAGCCCTGATCCAACGGCATTGAATCCGCCAGTTCCGAAGGCGAAGCCAAGCGGTATGTAGTCCGCACCATATGTGTTCTGCAGGTAGCCACCCATATGCTGCGGCAGCGCATTGATGTGGAGATTGTGCGCCCACAGCGCAATCTTGGCGCTCGGCGCGGCGTGATCACGAATCCACCCGACGTTTTCCGCCATCGCCTTGTCGCGCGAAAGGCTCGATGCATTTACATCGCTGATCGCAATCATCGCCTCGAACTGCTGCACGAGGCGCGCGTGATGCAGCGTTTGCTGATACACCGATGGCGAGCTCGCCGCCTGGTATTGAGCGCTCCCGCTCTGAATGAGATTGTAGACGTCCTGCAATCCGGACGCGCAGGCCGCCTTCGTGGTCGCACTCGCTCCTGCGTACGGCGCCGTTGAAGCGCCAAACGTCGCTCCGTGGTTTCGATACGGGCCGAGACACGCGAAAGCCTGTGTCACGACGCCGGACTTCGTTGGGTCGAATCGAGCAATGAACGCCGTGACGCTGTCCATCGACGCGCCAGGCGTCTGCATGTCGAATCCGAGGAACTGCACCTTCTGGTCTGGGGCGGCAGTTGTATTCCATTGGCGCATCCAGAGGATCATGTCCAGCACTTCTTGCGTGTTCCACGTCCAGAAATACAGGCGCGAGAGCAATCGCTTCGGATCGCCGTAGCCGTTGAGTACATACTGATTCATGTCGTCCGCTTCCGGGCTCGTCGCCTCGATGGCAAAGTGCGTAAAGCCCATCTTCGTGACGAGGAATTCCAGAAGTCGGTGCTTCATCTGGAAGAACTGTCGCGTTCCGTGCGTGTCCTCGCCCATGCCGACGATGTGCGCGCCGCCAACTATCGCTTGGAGTGGTTGAAGATCGTCCAGACTCGCTGTGGGATCGGTCGTCGAGAGTGCGCGCGTATTGTGCGACAGCCAATCGACAGTCGCTGCCGACACCGAAGGCAGCCCCTCGAAATCGGTGTTCACCGCCGCCGACGCAGCACGCACATAGCCCTGAGCAGTCGTCGCGGAGTCGACACCAGATGGCTGGTTGGCTGCGAGCGTGGTCGTGGGAACGTCGAGGCCGACGGTCGTCATTGAAAGATCGTCAACGAGGAGCGTCCCGGTCGCGTTGAACAGCACTCCGAACGCGATGCCGAGCGCGTTTTGCGGTACGTCGAGAACGATCGACACCTGATGCCAGTCGGCGGTGCCGAGGAGTGGCCGCGGCGACATGTTATCGAAAGCGAGGAGCGTTCCGGGGCCATCGACGCGCATCCAGAGCCCACTCGCGGTCGGGCTGCCCGCGGGCACGATGTTCGACTGCTTGACCCAGGCGGAGTAGCGGACGCGCGTCCCCCGGAACCCGTCGGCACGAATCGACTGCGTCACACTGGCAAATCCCGTAGGCACCGCGCTCGGTAGCGTGGTGCCCGTGGTTATAAAGAGTGACGCGCTGCCGCCATGATGCTCTGTCTTATCGAGCCCGGTGCTGAACGGAGTGGGGGTGCCGCCGTACCAACCCTCAGGAAAGCCAGGCGTCCGAACGTCGGCCGAAAGGCTCGGAGCAGAGACGGTTGGAGCGTCGCCCGAGCAGGCAACACCGACGGCGAGATAGGCGGCGAGGGAAACGCCGGCCACAGCACGAAGGGCACGACCACCTGGCATTGGAAAGCCCGCTGAAGGAGTCGACTGCAATTGTATAAGCTTTTGTATACTACGCCAAGGCGACGCAGAACGCTCCAGGCCTTTCGAATTATTAGAGCTCTTATTCTTCCTCGTGTTCTCGGCAAAGTGAACATTCGTTTGTCGCGACTTGATCCCAGCTTAGAGCCGATAGCGCTACTGGGACACGAATCGGACTAATCAAAACGAATCGAACCGTGCGTTGTCCGGAGAAATCACGCCGAACAACCACGGTTCGATTGCCGTCAATTCGTCAAATTCGTGTCCCAGTCCCTTCGTCCGATTGGAACACTTGTCCTCGGCGGTGCGCCGCAATGTGCAGCCAGGACTTACTTGCCCTTCACCTTTGCCCACGAATCGCGAAGCGTGACAGTGCGATTGAACACGAGCTTGCCCGGCGCCGAGTCGATGGCGTCGCTGATGAAGTACGCGGTGCGCTCGAACTGATAGCGCGTGCCGGCCGGATCGTCGCCGACGCTCGGCTCGATCTTGGCGCCGTGCACAACCACCAGCGACTCGGGATTGACGACACTGAGAAAGTCCTTCCCTTCCTCCACGTCGTCCGGATCCGGAACGGTGAACAGCTTGTCGTACAAGCGCAGCTCACAATCGATCGCCTGAGCGACGGACACCCAGTGAATCGTACCCTGCACCTTTCGACCGTCAGGTGAATCGCCGCCACGAGTGGCTGGATCGTACGTGCAACGCAGCTCGACGATCTCACCCGAACCGTCCTTCACGACATCGGTGCACGTAATGAAGTAGCCGTACCGAAGACGGACTTCGCGGCCCGGTGCAAGGCGGAAGAACTTCTTCGGCGGATCTTCCATGAAGTCGTCGCGCTCGATGTACACCTCGCGCGAGAATGGGACTTTGCGCGAACCAGTTTTGGGCACGTCGTGCGGATAGTACGATGCGTCGAGCTCTTCGACCTGCCCTTCCGGATAGTTCGTGATCACGACCTTCAGCGGATTCACGACGCACATCACGCGCGGCACGCGCATGTTGAGATCGTTGCGGACCGCGTGTTCGAGCGTTGCCAACTCGGTGCGCTGTGGCTTGCGCGTCACACCCGCCGTCTCGACGAAATCGCGGAGACCTTCCGGCGTCACGCCGCGACGACGCATTCCGCTAATCGTCGGCATGCGGGGATCGTCCCATCCCCCAACAACGCCATCGTTCACGAGACGAAGCAGCTTGCGCTTGCTCATCACCGTGTACTCGAGCGCGAGGCGCGAAAACTCCGTCTGCTCGGGCGGATGATCGAAGCCGCACTCGCGCACGAGCCACTTGTAGATGTCGTTGTTGTCCTTGAACTCGAGCGAGCACAGTGAGTGCGTGATGTTCTCGATCGCGTCGGACAGCGGATGCGCGAAATCATACAGCGGGTAGATGCACCACGCGTCGCCCTGACGGTAATGCGGCGTGTGCTTGATGCGCAGCAGAATGGGATCGCGCATCAGCATGTTCGGATGCGCCATGTCGATCTTACCGCGCAGCACGTGTGCGCCGTCGGGGAAATCACCCGCCTTCATCCGACGCAACAGATCGAGATTCTCTTCGACCGAACGATCGCGATTCGGACTGTTGGTACCGGGCACCGTGACCGTGCCGCGATTCTCGCGGATCTGCACGTCGCTCTGCGAGTCGACATACGCGCTGCCCTTCATCACGAGCAGTTCGCCAAACTGATAGAGCTTCTCGAAATAATCGCTGGCGTACAGCTCTTCGTCCCACTCGAAGCCGAGCCACCGAATGTCGTTCTTGAACGCCTCGACAAACTTGATGTCCTCGGCCGCCGGATTCGTGTCGTCGAATCGCAGGTTGCATCGACCGCCAAATTCGCGAGCAACGCCGAAGTTCACGCAGATCGCCTTGACGTGGCCAATGTGCGGAAAACCGTTCGGCTCAGGCGGAAAGCGCGTCGCGATCTGACGGCCAAAGCGGTTGCTCGCGACATCCTCCGCGACCATTTCGCGGACGAAGTCACGTCTAATCGGTACGGTCGAGTCTGCTGGCGGATTGGTCACGGCTGTCGGGCGGAATTCGGGGTTCGACGGGCTGTGTATAAAGATATCAGCGCCGAGTGAGGTGCGGCGCTTGACCGGCTTTCGCCATTCTCGACGGCCCTATGTTCAGAGTTCACCCTTAGCCGAAGCCGATCTCATGGCACTCACCGACGCCCTGCTCTCTGAGTTCGATCACGAAATGAAGGTCACCCGCACCATGCTCGAGCGCGTTCCCCTCGAGAACGGTCCGTGGAAGCCGCACACCAAGTCTCGCGGAATCGGTGCGCTCGCGTCGCACGTGGCCAACCTGCCCGGACTCGGCGCACAGATCGCGTCGCTGCCAGAGTTGGATATGGCGGCCCCCGGCGTCGCGCCTACCGCGCGCCCAGAGTTCAGCACGACCGACGAGCTACTCGCCGCGTTCGACCAGAACGTTTCGCTCGCCCGCGCGGCGATCGCTAAGCTGGACGATGCGGCGTACCAGGCACCGTGGACATTCAAGCGCGGCGGCCAGGTGCTCGTCAGCGGCCCGCGTGCGGGAATGCTGCGATCGCTGCTGATGAACCATCTCATTCATCATCGCGGACAGCTCAGCGTATACCTGCGGCTGAACGATGTGCCGCTGCCGCCAGTGTATGGTCCGACAGCCGATAGCTGATCGCCACGGAGAGGAGTAACGGGAAAATCGTTACTCCTCTTGCGCAGTACTACAAATAACTCAGCAGCGCCGAGCGACTCCGCGACTTCACGCCGTCGTACCATCTGCACGCGACGTAGAGCCCGCCGATGACGATCGCCCAAACGAGATACAAAAGGCTCAGGCTCCACATGTACCCGGGCGGCTGCGGCGGCGGATTGAGCGGGTGATTCCCAAACAGCCACGGATTCACCGACCCCTCGCGAATGAGCGACACGATTACCGCCGCAAGATGAATCGCAGGAATGTGCAGCAGGTAATAGAACATCGGCACGCGACCGAATGTCTCGAGCGCGCGCGCGATTGGACCTCGCGCTTGATCCACGAGGCCGAGTAGGACGAGCATTGGCCCGAGCGTCATGAGCAGAAACGAAAGCGACGCCGGGTATTTCGCCGTGTTGAGGAACGCGAGCGCTAACGGCATCTGCGGCCGAGGCGCCGACGGCTGGACCGTCGCTCCAGTGGCGGGCGCCTGTGCTGTTTGTGTCGCCACGCTCGGGCGATGCCAGCGACGTGGATCGCCGTAGCGGTCCGTTCCCCGCAGAACGAGGAACAACGCGATCGCGGCCAGTCCGAGTCTGATGCACATCGCGCGTCGCCGCGCTGGCGACAGTTCCATGATCGGGCCGAACGCATAGCCCGCGGCCATCACGGCAATCCACGGAACCAGCACGAATAGGATCAACAGCGGCGGCCCGTTGTCTCCGAACTGGAAGCTTCCGCCGAGATACAGAATTTTCGCAATCGGATTTGCGGACTCTTCTCCGCCGCTTGCCAGCAGGTGTGACAGAATTCCCGTGTTGTGGCCGAAAATCACCAGCAAACTTCCGACGAGAATCGCTTTGCGCGGGAGAAAGACAATCCCGGCCATCAACACCATGCACCAGCCGATCATCCAGATCACGCCGGCGAGCATGTAGTGCGCAAAATCGAAATTGAAGGTCCATGCAACGCGAATCACGGTGAGCTCCAGGAACACGAGCCACAGACCACGTGTCACGAGGAATGACGCGAGCTTTCTGGTGTCGTTGACCTTTCGACCATAGAAATACGCCGCCGTTCCCGCGAGAAATACGAACGTCGGCGCGACGAAGTGCGTGATCCACCGCGTGAGGAAAATCCCCAATGTCGGGCCACCTGCTGGTTGGCCCGAGTACACGCGAACGTGGTCGATCGCCATGAGCACCACGGCGAGACCACGCACGATGTCGAGCGACGGGATGCGCTTCGTCGCCGCCGTGGATGCCGCCGGCGCGGGTGGCGCGTAGGCATCTGCCACGCCGCGAACTGTGGTGGTTTCCATCGTCTCGCCTCCGCCAGGATTCCAGCACAGTGGCCCGCGCGCGGATTCAGCGCGAGACGGCAATCAGCGAACGGTCAGACGTTTGCAGCAAACGGGAGAACGCCCCGAGGCATCGGGGCTCTCCGCGATTTAGTCAGGCGATTCCGCCGCGAATCGCCTGGATGACGCGGTCAGCGAACAGGTCGACCTCGTCGAGCGTAGTGTAGACGTTCGGCGTGATTCGCATTCCCTGAAATTCATCGTTGACCATGGGCGTGGTCACGATGTTGTGCTTCGACAGGAGCCAGCCGCCGAGCTTGCCCATGTCCATCCCGTCGATGCCGTAGACGCCAATGGCGCCGCTGGCATTCGGGCCGATCGGCGTAATCATGTGCACGCGATCGCTCGCCGCGAGCAGACGATTCGCCCAGCGATCGCGAAGGAAGCGCAGTCGCGCGATCTTGCGGTCCATGCCGATACCGCGGTTGAACGCGATCGCCACGGCAATAGCGTTGTGGTTCGCAGCCGGATGCGTTCCGATCTCCTCGTACTTCCGAATGTTGTCTTCCTGATCGACGCCACCCGCCATGAGCGGCCAGAGCGACTTGATCTTGTCGCGACGCACATAGAGGAAGCCGGTGCCAATGGGCGCGTGCATCCACTTATGAAGGCTCGTGCCGTAGTAGTCGGCGCCCAGCTGATCGCGCGTGAACGGAAAGTGCGCGAAGGCATGCGCACCGTCGACGAATACCTGAATGCCGTGCGGCTTCGCTAGTTCGACGATCTCGCGCACCGGCGCGATGTATCCGGTTTGGAAGCTGATGTGCATGACTTCGATCACGCGCGTTGCCGGCGTGATGGCTGCCGCAATCTGATCGACGTACGACTTCACACTCTTCACCGGCGTCTCGATCTTCACCCGCTTGAGCACGATGCCTTCGCGACGTTCGCGCTGCTTCCACGCGTTCTGCATACGCGGATAGTTCTGCGTCGTGAAGATCACCTCGTCGCCGCGCTTGAGATCAAGGCCGAAGATCATTGTCTCATTGGCCTCGGACGCATTGCGCACGATCGCCATTTCTTCGGGGTCGCAACCGAAGTCCTTGGCCAGATCGCGACGCACCGATTCGATCCGTGGCTCGAGCACGCGCCACATGTGCTCCGTCGGCAGTTCATTCGAGAATCTCAGATCTCGAATCATCTGATCGAGCACGTGGGTCGGCGCTGGGCTACAGCCGCCGTTGTTCAGATTGATCATCGTGCGATCGAGATCGAACGCCCGCTGAATCTGACTCCAATACGCTTCCTCCTCAGCCACCGCCGTAGCGGAAAGTCCTTCGGCGATTGGTTCTGCGCGGAAGAGCTGCTTGAACGCCGACTCGCGCATGACGGGAAGCGACACGCCTGCGCCGAGCACCGAGGAGACGAACGTGCGTCGAGTTGTCATACAACACGTTCGGACCGAATCGGGGCGGGGTCAAGACACCCGGCCCGCGGCAGCGCTTACAGCCTGGTCAGGCCGCTGGCGGGCCTTCCATGAGAAGGCAGGCGTACTTGAGAAAGACCGAGAACGCGCTCACCGTGGACACGACGAACCCGGCCGCGCCGTCGCGCCAGCCGCTCATGATGAGGTAGTCGCGGATGAAGCGCCACGAGGGTCGCGTCAGCAGATCCCAGATGTGCGCCCGGCGCCCTCGTGAGCGAAGGTCCTGCGCGCCCCATTGGGCATACGTCGCGATCTTGAGCACCTGGTGCGACAGGTCGCGATACGGGTGGTGCAGCAGCGCACCGTCGAGCGTTCCTACTTCCTTGAGCGCGTCGAGATGTTCGTGGACGCGCTGGTCGGCATATCGACGCTCGCGGGAAAATACGCGGACCTTCCAGTCGCGGCCCCAGGGCCCGTATCGCAGTTCGCGACCCATATGCCAGTTGCGCGACCGAACACGAAACGCAGAGGGCCCGCCCGACTCGGCGCCGGCCAAAGACGCGAGCGACGTCCGAAGCTCGTCCGTCACCTTTTCGTCGGCATCGAGGGCGAGAATCCAGTTGTGTCGAGCGATGGCGATGCCTGCGTTGCGCTGCGAGGCAATTGTAACCCCGGGAACGACGAGGACGCGGGCGCCGGCTCGGCGCGCAATGGTCGTGGTATCGTCGGTCGAACCGCCGTCGACGACGATGACTTCATCGGCCCAATCGAGATCGGCGAGCGTTTCACGAAGTCCGCGGGACTCGTTGAGCGTCGGCATGATCACGGACACGGCGACGCGGTCGACTGGCGCCAGCACGAGGGCTGGCGGAGCGTTCTGGGTCGAACGGCGCATCTGTGCTGCTTCGCTCATCGATCGGTCATCCGCCGAGAAGAGGTCCGAATCAAGACACCCATTCGTATGCGCGCCCCTAAAAGCTCTACGAGGGGCGAGGGCGAAGGGTTGAAGGAAAAGTGCGAGGGTCGCGCGACGAGCATTTGGTTGTGCCGTACGTCACAAACCGACGCTGGCGACTGGTGTTTGACGGCGAGGCCGGGGCGTTGTTAAACAATGCTCGGATGTCACTGGCGAACGAGCAAAAGCGGGACCGCTGAATGCGGTCCCGCTTCCGTCACGAGCGACCTGCTACCGAGTGAGACCGTCGCCGCGCTTGAACACGCCCGGCAGCGATATCGGCGCCTTCCCCGTGATGGGCGCGCGACCAAGCAGCGCGTTTGCCGCCGCGCGCTCCAGGTCCTCGCTCACGCTGTACCCAGCCAGGAAGCTCCCAACCGTCGGGAACTGGCCGATCAGATAAGGATTCCCGAAAGCCACCACGACCGTCCGATGCCGACGCGACAACCCCTCGATCCACGCAGCGATCGGCTGTGGAATGGCGACGCGTCCCTGCCCCTCGACGCGCCGAACATATGCCGTCACGATCACGGTGCTCGCAGCGTCGGCCATACGATCGAGCGAATCCAAGAGGTCGCGCGTTGCACCTGGGGCGATACGAGCCACATCGACAGGCCCACGGCGACCGCGCGCGCTTCGACCCGCACGAAACGTCGCTTCGAACGTCTTGCCCGCCTTGATCTCCGTTTCCGGCGCGTATCGAACGACGAGCACTCGCCCCGTGTCCGTAGCGACGGGCACGAGATTGTCCCGATCGCGCAGAAGCGTGAGAGAGCGCTGGGCGATGCTCGCCGCAATCGCGCGATGCTCGGGCGAGCCCACGACTTCCCGCAGTCGTTCGAGCGACACGATCCCACTCTGCGCCACACCCGCACGAACCTTCAGCTCGAGGATGTGCCGCACTGCGCTGTCGATCCGTGCGCGCGAAATCTCGCCGCGCTCCACTGCCGCCACCACCGCATCAATGGCGCGCGTCGGATCGCTCGGCTTGAGCAAAATGTCGGCGCCCGCTTTCACGGCGAGGACGCTGCTCTGCTCCGTCGTGTAACCTTTACCAACTCCTTCCATCGTCATCGCATCGGTGATTGCTACGCCTTTGAACCCGAGCGTGTCGCGAAGCAGACCGGTGATGATCCGAGGCGCGAGCGTCGCGGGGGTGCTGCTGTCGCCCTGGATCGCCGGCAGCGCGATGTGCGCCGTCATCACGAGCGACGCACCTGCAGCAATCGCCGCTTTGAACGGAACCAACTCGACCGAATCCAGCCGCGCCGAGTTCGCGCTCACGATTGGTAATCCAACGTGCGAGTCGACGTCGGTGTCGCCGTGGCCGGGAAAGTGTTTTGCCGTCGCAAGCTCGCCGCCGTCCTGCGTGCCGCGCACGAACAGCGCCGAGAGTCGCGCGACGCGCTGCGGATCTTCTCCGAACGAACGCGTGTTGATCACGGGGTTCGCCGGGTTGTTGTTCACGTCGACGACGGGCGCAAAGTTGATGTGAATTCCAACCGCTCGCCCTTCCCTCGCGATTGCGCGGCCGACGTCGTACGCGTCGGAATCGCGCGCCGTCGCCGCAATCGCCATCGCCGACGGAAACACGGTCGCGCCACCCGTTTCGAGCAGGTAGTGCGAGAACAGTCCGCTTTCGAGTCTGCCGAGGGCCGGCTCGAGGTCGGAGCTCACGAGGAGCGGAACGCGGGCGCGGCGCTGAAGGTCGTTGAGCTTGGCGGCAACCTCGATCGGCGTTCCAAGCGACATGGACACGCCGCCGATCTGGTCCTGCTCCACCCAGCGAATGATCTGCGCGTAGGTCGTGTCGCGTGTGTTGGTGTAGTCGCCCAACATCCAGATCATCACCATCTGCCCGACGCGCTGCCGTAGCGAAAGTCCGCCGAGCGTGTTGTCGATCCATTGGCGCTGAGACGCGGTCAACGGCAATCGCGGATCGATCGACGCGGAAGGCGAGCTCGGTGGCCGCGTGGGCGGCGCGACGGTCGGAGAGCTCGCGCTCGGCGTATGACAGGCGGCCGCGGTGACAATGGCGGCAGCGACGGCGTAGGGCGCTGGGTGGAAACGCATGTCCAATATTCGATGCCTCGATGTGGCTGCGTCCAGCCCGGAAATAGAGTCGTACACGGCCCAGTTGATGCCCGATTGGGACATTTGATGGGGGATGTCGCCCGTCCGCGTGTCAATCAATGGATCGCTGAGCGACCCCAGCCAATCTCCCGATCGAGGCCTCTACATGACCGCGGTACAGTTCCGTTTGCAGCTCAAATTCGCCACCACGATTGCGCTCTGCGCGGCATTTGCCACGGCGTGCAGTCATGATTCTTCCAACATCACCAGCAGCTCAGCAAACGGCTTCTCGATTGCCGCCGACAGCACTAGCAACCTGCAGATCGCTGTCGTCGGCCATACGATTCATGTCTCGGCAACGCTCTCCAGTTCGACTGGGGGCACCGTCAGCGGAGCCACGGCAAGCTGGTTCGTGGAGTCGGGCGGAGGAACGATCCCCGCGGCGACGACCACGACCGATGCCGGCGGGCGAGCGTCGACCGATTGGACGCTCGGGACCGTTGCAGGCCTCAACACGCTGACGGTATCCGTCTCTGGCGTAGCGGTGACCATCACCGCCACCGGCTCTGCAGACGTGATGCGTGGGCTGATCAAGGTGAGCACCGACTCACAAACGGTCGTTGCATCGGCGTCGACATCGTTCACGGTGCGCGCCGTCGATCAGTTCAACAATCCAGTTCCCGGGATCGACGTCGCGTGGGTATCGAACGCCGGAACGCTTGCACCCACTGTGGCGACGACCGGAATCAGCGGCAACGCACAGGTCACGTTCACGACCGATCTGCTTCCAGCGAAGTACACGGTCACCGCCACGGCAGCCGGCTTCCCGCCGGTCACGTTCACCCTGACCGGTAGCTAGGGTCGTTGAGCCGCATCGCCATCGCGACCACGCGTCGCGATGGCGATAGTGAGCCTTCGCTTAAACCGGGTGCGCGTTCGTCCATGCCCGGACACGGAACGCGACGCCGAGCAGCACGATGCCGGAGATGAGTGCGTACGCGCCCACCCACGAAACGAGCAGCACTACGCCGATCCTCGGACGCGAGAGAATCAGGAACGCGAGGATCACGGACAGTAGGCCGGCGACGAGCAAGAGCCATTCGCCCCGCATGATCTTGCGCAGTCGAATTCCGGCGATGATTTCGAGAATGCCGGTGGACAAGGCCCAGGCGGCAACGAGCCACGTGAGCGCCAGCGCGCCAATCGCGGGATTCAGCAGCGCGACCGCGCCGACGACGACGCCGACGATCCCCTCGAACATCATCCAGCCCCACCGCTCGCGCGCGTGAATGCCGCGAATCGCCGCAACGATCGCGAAGAGTCCGTCCGCCATTGCGTAGACACCGAACAGCGTGATCAGCGCGATGAGCGTGATCCCTGGTCTCATCAGCGCGAACAGGCCGATGATGATTGCCGCGACCGCGCGCAACGCGAGCGCCCACCAGTTGCCGGTGATCTTTCCGATCGCCTCGTGCGTACGCGGATCTCTCCGCGGATCCATTCCCTGATCAGTCTGCACGTTGCACCCCAATGCGCCGTACGCGCACGATCTCGCTTGCATCATCATCCCGAATGATCTCGATGGCGCGAACGAATCCGTCGTCTTCCTCGATCGCCCACACCTCTTTGGGTTTGATGGCGCGGAGGTCTCCCGATTCGAGCTCGACTTCGAGCGACTGCGTTTGTGGATCGTAGGTAATACCGAGCAGGTGCGCGCCCTCGGCGGCAACCTGATCGCCGAGGCCGGATGAGAGAACTTCGACGTCGGCGACGTCGCTGGATTCGCTGCGAAGGAAGCGTTTGTTGAACCGGTTGAAATAGTCTTCCATCCCCTCCGGCGAGAGGCGCTTTGTGACGGACATGTGTGCTCCTGGGCGTGACGCGTGATGGTGTCCGCATCGCCTGTGCCGCACGTCACATCAAGAAATCAAATGCGGAAATCCGTGCTGTCTGAGCCGCAGCGGCGCGCCCCATGCTGAGTCTCCCACCGTTCAACCGGTCTCACCCACCGCGTCGCAACGTCCAGCAGGTCAGGCGTCAATCACACAGGAGAGGAAGAGGCAATGTCAATTCAATCCACCACGCGCTATTCCGTCGCGCTGCTGCTCGGCCTCGCCGCGGCATGCTCGCGACGCAGTGCGAACAACATGGACACGAGCTCGGCCGCGGGCGCCATTGGGCCAGACACGACGGCGGCGGCCGCGACAACCATGGCGCCGCTTCCCACGGGAATCATTCTTACCGTGGCGTCGAGAGCGGGCACGGGCCTGTTCCTCGCCGACGGCAGCGGACGCGCACTCTACGTCCTCGACGGAACTCCGTCTGATACGAATTCTTGGAAGCCGGTCAGCGGCGCATCAGCACCCACGAGCACCGACACGTCGATCAAAGCGGGAATGATCGGGACGACGACGGGCGCGAGCGGCGCGCAGGCGACGTACGGCGGCAAGGGGCTCTACTACTATGGCGGCGATCAGGCGGCAGGCGATGTCAAAGGCGACAATCACAAGGACTCTGGAGCCACGGGTCACCTCCTGCATCCGGACGGCTCGATGGCCGGCGGAAAGCACAAGATGTAGATCGTAGTCCTGCGTTCGAGGTGCGCGCCTATCGCGAAGCGGTAGGCGCGCCCTTGTGGGCCTCGGAAATGACGCGAGAGAGTTCGCTGCCAAATTCCTCCTCGTGCATCCACTGACCGTCGTACCGAACGCCATTGATGAAGAACGTAGGCGTCCCGTTCACGCCGCTACGAACTCCGGTCTGAAAATCCTCGTGCACTCGACTCTCGTACACGTGGTCCGCAAGCTCTGACGAGAAGCGCTCGACATCGAGCTGAAGATCGGACGCATACTCCGCCAGTGCACCATCGTCGAGCTTTTCCTGATGCTCGAACAGCGCGTGGTGCATGTCCCAGAATTTTCCCTGCGCGCTCGCCGCTTCCGCTGCCTCTGCGGCGTGCTCGGCGTGAGGATGTGACTCCTGGAGCGGAAAATTCCGAAAAACAAAACGAATCTCCGCACCGAGCCGCGCACGCAGCTTCTCGACGATGGGATACGCTAGGCCGCAGAACGGACATTCAAAATCGCCGTACTCGACGAGCGTGAGTGGTGCGTTGCTCGAGCCGATGACGTGATCGCGATCGCCGATGGGCGTGATGAGTCGCGGACTCATTCGCGCGACTCGTTGGGTCGATCTGCGCTAGCCTCGGGCTGGATACCGCCCGCGCGGCCGTGCACCATTATTTCGAGCGCGTTGAGAATGCCATCAGCGCCAGGATTCACGTCAACCGGCGAAAGGTGACTCCAGGCGATCACACCTTCGCGGTCGATTACAAACAGCGCGCGCTCGCTCGTGCCATCTTCGGTGCGATATGCGCCATACGCGCGGGACACTGCGCCTTTTGGCTCGAAATCACTGAGCAGTGGAAAGCGAAGCTTTCTCTCTTTGGCGAACGCCGCGTGACACCACGCGCCGTCCACGGAGATACCCAGAAGCTGCGCGTTGTATTCGCCGAAGTCCGTGATCAGCTCGTTGTAGATCGCGAGTTGATCGCCGCAGACCGGACTGAAGTCCGCCGGATAGAACGACAGAATGAGCGGACGACCGCGCCACTCGCTCAGCGACATTTTGTGCCCCGGTGAGAATGGCAACTCGAAGTCGGGAGCGCGCGTGCCGGCTGAAAGGACGCCGCCGCTCGATTGTCCGTGTACGTTAGCGTCGGTCATCGCGACTCACTCCTCATTCTCGAGGCGCCGACGCTCGCTCTGCTTTTCGGCGTCATCGTGCTGCTGACGCCCTTCGACGAGGCGTTGTTTTCCGGTTTCGCCCTCTGGTCCGCGAGCGAGGCTGAGGCGTTCGGCAGCCGGGAGCTGACTCTCGCCCGACTCGAGCTGATCAATCAGCTTGGCGCGCGTGCGCGGTCCGTGCTCGCCTTCGGCGTGGTTGCCCGTTTTGCCCCGACGCTTGACCATGGTCTTCTCCGTATCGCTGACCGTTGGTGAAAAGGTCGACGACTGTCCGAAGCTCCGCCGTCGGACAAAAGGGGCGGACTATGTCGTCGCGGCACTCCTGCCGAGCCGCATGTGCTCGAGCGCGGCGCGCCATTGATCGCTCCATGACGGAAGTTGCACGCCAAATCGCGCAGCAAGCTTCGTGTTGTCGAGTACGGAGTACGACGGGCGACGAGCGGGCAACGGATACTCATCCGTCGTGATCGGTCGAACCGATCGGCACACCTGTTCAGTGGAGCGCGGATCGTCGGCGAGAATGCGCCGCGCAAAGTCGTACCACGTCGTCGAGCCCGATGCTGTCATGTGATAGATGCCGGACGCGGCTTCGAACGCGGCGCGCGTGTCCTGCTCGCGGGCCAGCGATCGCATGACCTGTCCCACTCCACTCGCCACGGCCGACGCCGAGGTCGGCGCACCAGTCTGGTCGTCGACAACGGCAAGCTCTTCCCGCTCGCGTGCCAGGCGCAGCATCGTCGCGGGAAAGTTGCGACCGTGCAGCCCGTACACCCACGACGTTCGGACGATGATGAACGCCCCACCCGCCGCGATGACCGCCTGTTCTCCTTGCTGCTTCGTGCGTCCGTACACGCCGAGCGGGCGCGGCTCGTCGGTCTCGAGATACGGCGTGCGCTGCACACCGTCAAAGACGTAATCCGTGGAAAAGTGCAGGAACATCGCACCGAGCGACCGACATTCAGCGGCGAGAACACCGGGCGCAGTCGCGTTGAGCTGAGCACAGAGATCAGGCTCCGACTCCGCACGATCGACCTGCGTGTACGCCGCCGCATTCACCACCACCGCCGGCCGCATCGCTCGCAGTGACTCTCGAATCGCGTCGTCCGACGTCAGGTCGAGCTCATGTCGCGCGGGCGCGGCAACAGTGCCGAGCGTCGACAGCTCTCGCACGAGCTCGTGGCCGATTTGGCCGGTACCGCCAAGAATGAGAATAGTCGAATGGCGGCTCATGGTGCGCTAGCGATATGCGGGTAGTTTGCGCGGCGCTATCTCAGACAACAGCGGCGCAGCGGCATCACGCTCAGATAAAACCGGGGAACCGTTCGGCCACGGAATTCCGAGCGCAGGATCATTCCACCGAACGGCTTGTTCGCGTTCCGGCGCGTAGTAGTCCGTGCACTTGTACGCCACGAGCGCTTCGTCCGACGTGACGAGGAAGCCGTGTGCAAAGCCAGGCGGAATGAAGACCTGCCGATGGTTCTCCGCCGATAACACCGTCGCCACAGCTTTGCCGAAGGTCGGCGAACCGACCCTCACGTCGACAGCGACGTCGAAGATTTCACCGCGCAAGGCGAACACCAACTTCCCCTGACCATTCGGATGCTGAAGGTGCAACCCGCGCAGCACGCCTCGCATGCTGAGTGACAGATTGTCCTGTACGAAATTCCCAAACGACCCGTACCGGTCGGCGCGAAAGGTTTCGCTGAACGCACCACGCGCGTCGGCGAATACTTTCGGCTCGACGAACAGGACGCCCTCGATCTCGGCTGGAGTGACCTTCACGAGCTCCTCGGCTCCTTGAGATTTTCGAGCAACGACTGACCGTACGCATTCCCAGCAAAGCGACTCGCCAGCTGCTGGAAGGCATCGTCAGAAATCCATCCCATTCGCCAAGCAACCTCCTCTGGTGCGGCGACCTTGAGTCCCTGCCGAGTTTCGATGGTCTGGATGAAGCTCGACGCCGCATGCAACGACTCGTGCGTGCCCATGTCCAGCCAGGCCGCGCCGCGCCCGAGCACCTCTACCGTCAGCGACCCGCGACGCAGATACTCGGCGTTGACATCAGTAATCTCATATTCGCCACGCTTCGACGGCTCGAGACGCGCGGCAATATCGCACGCATCGCGGTCGTAGAAGTACAGACCCGTGACCGCGTAGCTCGACCGCGGCACACGCGGCTTCTCTTCGATACTCAGGGCGCGTCCGTTGCGATCGAGCTCGACGATGCCATAGCGCTCCGGGTCTCGCACGTGATGCGCAAAGATCGTCGCACCACTCTCGCGGCAACCGGCAGCCGCGAGCTGATCGCCGAGTCCGGCAGCGTAGAAGATATTGTCGCCGAGGATGAGGGCTGACGGCGCGCCACCGATGAAATCGCGACCAATGACGAGCGCCTGGGCCAAACCATTGGGAACCGCCTGCTCTGCGTACGAGAAGCAGACGCCCCATTGCGACCCGTCGCCGAGCAGTTCACGGAAGCGCGGTAGATCCGTCGGCGTGGAGATAACGAGCAGCTCTCGGATTCCCGCCAACATCAGCGTGACGAGCGGATAGTAGATCATCGGCTTGTCGTACACGGGCAGCAATTGCTTGCTCACGACAAGCGTGAGCGGGTGCAATCGCGTGCCGGCACCGCCGGCCAGGATGATCCCCTTGCGACTCATGTCTCCGCCCGCAGACCCAAGCGTTCGCCGCGATACGTGCCTGCCTGTACGCGCGCGCACCACGTCTGATTCTCGAGATACCAGGCGACCGTCTTGCGCAGCCCGGTGTCGACCGATTCACGCGCGCGCCAACCGATGTCGCGTTCGATTTTACTCATGTCGATCGCGTACCGAAGATCGTGTCCCGGACGATCAGCTACGAACGTGATCAACGAACGACGATCGGCCACACCGGGGTGCGGCGCGAGCTCGTCGAGGAGTAAGCACACCGACTCGACGATTTCCAGGTTTCGTCGCTCGCCTCGCCCGCCAATGTTATAGGTCTCGCCGGGAACGCCGGTGTGATAGGCGGCAATGAGCGCTCGCGCGTGGTCGTCGACGAACAACCAGTCGCGCACATTGTCTCCGCGGCCGTACACGGGAACCGGATGTCCGTGCAGCGCGCGCTGAATCGCGAGCGGAATCAGTTTTTCCGGAAACTGATACGGCCCGTAGTTGTTCGAGCAGTTGGTCGTAATCGTCGGAAGTCCGTACGTGTGGAACCACGCGCGGACGAGATGATCCGCCGACGCCTTGCTCGCTGCATACGGAGAGCGCGGCGCGTATGGAGTGTCCTCCACGAACACGCCAGTTGGACCGAGCGATCCAAACACTTCGTCGGTGGACACGTGGACGAAGCGGAAGATCGACGCGCGATCGCGCGAGAGACTGCGGAAATACCGCAGACTTTCCTGCAGCAGCGTGTACGTGCCGACGATATTCGTCTCGATGAACGCGGCGGGCGCGTCGATCGAGCGATCGACGTGCGATTCAGCCGCGAGATGAATGATGCCGTCGGGCCGTTCTTCGTCGATCACAGCGCGCATCGCAACCGCGTCGGCGATATCGGCGTGCACGAATCGATGTCGCGGATTGTCTCGCACGTCCGCGAGCGACTCGATGTTCCCGGCGTACGTGAGCTTGTCGACGGTCACTACGCGATGCTCGGTTTCCTGAACGAGCATGCGTACGACCGTCGACCCGATGAACCCCGCCCCACCCGTCACGAGAATTGTCTTCACGATGTGCAGCGCTTGAGCACGTTACGTTCCCAAATTACCTCGGCGGACCACTCGTTGTCGCGCCGGGCTACGCGGTTGGCGGACCGAACAATAGCTCGATTTCCGCCGCATCCTCCCGCGCATAGAGCACGTAAACGTAGTCTCCCGGCCGCACGACGTTCGACTCTAAAGCCGCGGACATTGTTCCCGAGTGGTCGATCATCGTGATCGCGGCTCCTACGGGCAACGGCAGATCTCCCACGCGTGCGCCGGCGACCGCGAGCTCCGCTTCGATGAAGAACGATCGAAGTTGCTTCTCCTCCTTCGGCCCTTCCATCGCAACGATCGTGGGCGGCGCGGCGGCCGCCGTCGACTGCAGTCGCAACTTGCGTGTCACCCACGGTACAGTCGCGCCCGGTAGAATCGAGCCGACAACGACGATGAAAAACACGATGTCGAACAGCACGCGCGAACCTGGCGCGCCAATCATCACCGGGATTGTGGCGAGGACGATCGGCACTGCACCGCGAAGTCCAACCCACCCGACATACAGTGTCTCATGCGCCGGATAGCGAAACGGCGCGAGACAGATAGCGACGACGAGCGGTCGCGCCACGAGCACGAGCACCAGCGCCACGGCGAGTCCGATCCCGAAGACGGGAACGAGATGCGACGGCGACACGAGCAATCCGAGCACCAGGAACATCACGACCTGACTCAGCCAGCCGAGCGCGTCGTGCACGCGGCGCACGCCGGTCGCGTATGGGAGTTCGCCGTTGCCTAGCATGACCGCAGCGATGTACACGGAGAGAAAGCCGCTGCCGTGAATGAGCGTCGGAATGCCGTACGCTAGACACGCGATGCCGAGCGTGAACGCGGGATAGAGTCCCGGCGCCGGCAGTCGCAACTTGGAAACGCGCCAACGCGCGAGACGGCCAATCGCCCAGCCGCACAAAGCGCCGATCGTCATCTCGATCGCGACCTGACCAAGGATCGTCCAGAAGCTCTCCGATCCCGGCCGTAGCAGGTTCGCCGCGAGCGCCGTCGTGAGAATGACGGCCATCGGATCGTTCAAACCAGATTCGAGCTCGAGCAGGTGCGCGACGCGGCGCTTGAGGTGCGTTCCGCTCGATGCGAGTACAGAGAACACAGCGGCTGCGTCGGTCGAAGCGACGATGGCGCCGAGTAAGAGTGCAAGACGCCATTCCATTCCAAACAGATGCGCGGCAAACGCGGTGAGTATCGCCGTGAGCGCAACGCCGAGCGTTGCCAGGAGCGCCGCGGGTCCGATCGCTTCGCGCGCTGCAGCAATCGGAGTGTTGAGACCACCGTCGAACAGAATGAGAACGAGTGCGGCCGTTCCCAGTCGATAGGTGAGGTGATAGTCCTCGAAAGGGATGTTGCCGATCCCTTCCGTGCCGGCGAGGACGCCGATCGCGAGAAACCCAAGTGCGAGGGGAACGCCCAGCCGCGCCGAAGCGCGACTGAACGTCACCGCGACCGTCAACAACAGGCCGAACGCAGCGAGGATGACTGCTGAGCTGATCGGTTCAGTCATGCGGTCGTCATCGTCGGTTTACGGCTTTCGTGTGAACTCGGTCTTCAAATACATCCCGAGCCCCGTCACCATCAGCGCGCCCATCACCACATAGAGCGGAATCATTGCCGCTGTCGGGAGAATGAAGAGACCCAGTGCCGGCACGAACGACAAGAGCGTAATGGCCAACCAGGGCTCCATGCGAGGAATGTCGTTCTGAGCGGACGCGACGGGTGTGTTTTTTTGTTCGGACATGAGTAGGCTCCAGCGCGACGTCAGCGACGTCGTGCATTGTGTGTAGAGATTGTGGATGGACGACGTCAATCGCGCGCCGAATTACCGGTGCGGCGAAAACGTCGAGGTTGTCAGGGCGGGTTGGTTACGCGGCGCGAGGCGGCGCGACGGCGTCGTAGGTCGACGCGAGCCCATGCGCGCGACGAACATGCGCAAGCAGTAAGGGCGATTCGCGACGGTCCGGCGTTGCCGGAAGCAGCGACGGCTGCGGCTCGGCGAGCGGCAGATCCGGCTGCGGAATGGTCGACGGGCGCGTTGGAATGCGCGGCGTCGACACCACCGCGCTGGCAGCGGCGATGACCAGGCTCGCGGACCCGTCCGCTTCAATGCCAACGAGGCGCATCTCGTCCGGATGAGCCACCTGAACGGCGCTCACCGCGGTCAACCAAACGAGAAGCGCCGCGAACATCGAGGCGATGGGACGACGTCGGGCGGTCATAAACGAAAGTTAGTGAGGTCGGCGGCTCCTAGCCGCGTCTGGGCGGTTTTTATCGTATGTTTGAGGCCGGTACCGCCTCGGGCACCTTTCCCTTCCCCGGCTTTGGATCCTATGCGCGCGCCAATCGCTTTCGCCGCTTTCGCCCTCTCGCTCATGACCGTCCGCGCTGCTGCGTCAGCCGCCGCTCAGGCAGCACCCGCTCAGAAAAACGATCAGTACATGCAGCGGGCCATCAAGGTCCTCACGGCCAATCCTGTCATGGATGGTCACAACGACCTCCCATGGCGAATTCGCGAGGACACCGTGCACCCGCACGACGTAGAAGCGTATGACCTTCGCAAGCGCACACCGGGGATGACAGATCTCGCGCGCATTAAAGCAGGACACCTCGGCGCACAGTTCTGGTCCATCTACATCCCCGGCGAGCCGGGCGACAATACCTACAAGTCCAAGGGTGCAGTCGCGAGCACACCTGGCTACTCGCGCGTGCAGATCGAGCAGTTCGACATCGCGCGCCGCGTCATCGACAAGTACCCTGAGTTCAAGTGGACGCTCACCGCTGATGCGGTCCGCGCGAACTTCAAGACCGGAACCGTCGGATCTCTGCTTGGACTCGAAGGCGGCCACGCGATCGAGAATTCGCTCCCGCTCCTTCGTCAGTACTACGACCTCGGCGCGCGATATATGACGCTCACGCACAACGTGACGCTCGACTGGGCCGACGCTGCGCTCGATGCGCCGAAGCACAACGGTCTCACGCCGTTCGGACGTGAAGTCGTCCGCGAAATGAACCGGCTCGGCATGCTCGTCGATCTGTCGCACGTGTCGCCGGGGACGATGAGCTCCGCGCTCGACGCCACGGAAGCCCCGGTGATCTTCTCGCACTCTGGTTCGCGCGCGCTGGTCGATCATGCGCGCAACGTTCCCGACTCCATTCTCGCGCGCCTGCCAAAGAACGGGGGCGTGGTGATGGTGCCGTTCGTCACCAGCTTTGTTTCGCCAGCGGTGTTCGCCGATGACAAGGCGCTCGAAGCTGCGACCGCCGCGTCGAAGAAGAAGCATCCGACCGACAGCGTCGCCGTGAAGAATGAAGTCGCGGCTTGGCGTAAGGCGCATGCGCGACCCGGCGCAACGGTCGCACAGGTTGCCGACCACATTGAGCACGTCCGCAAGATTGCCGGTGTAGATCATGTCGGCATCGGTAGCGATCTCGATGGCATCACCGAGACAGTCACCGGTCTCGAAGACGTATCGACCTTCCCGGCGATCTTTGCCGAGTTGGCGCGCCGCGGCTGGACCGACGCCGACCTCGCAAAGCTGGCGAACGGCAACGTGCTGCGGATCCTCAAGCAGGCGGAGCAGGTTTCGACGAAGCTAAAGCAGACGCGCAAGCCGTCGAACGCGACGATCGAAGAGCTGGACAAGGGGACTAAGCCGCACGCTTAGCTTTTCGCGATGGAACTCGGACTCTATACCTTCGCCGACGTCGCGCCCAACACCACCGTCGGGCAGCCGCTCGCACCGGTTGAACGCATCAAGAATCTCATGGAAGAGATCGAGCTCGCCGATCAGGTCGGGCTCGATGTCTTCGGAGTCGGTGAGCACCATCGCCCCGACTACGCTGCCTCCGCGCCAGCGGTTCTTCTCGCCGCAGCAGCGGTTCGGACCAAGCAAATCCGGCTGACGAGCGCCGTCAGCGTTCTGAGTTCTGACGACCCTGTCCGGGTCTTTCAAGAATTCTCAACGGTCGACCTGCTGTCGAACGGCCGCGCGGAGATCATGGCGGGACGGGGGTCGTTCATCGAGTCGTTTCCGCTCTTCGGCTACGACCTCAACGACTATGACGCGCTTTTCTCCGAGAAGCTCGAGCTTCTACTCAAGCTTCGCGAGAACGAGCGAGTGAGTTGGCCTGGCGGCCATCGCGCGCGTATCGACAATCTCGGCGTGTATCCGCGGCCGGTTCAGCAGCCGATTCCCGTGTGGATCGCGGTTGGTGGAAGTCCGGAGTCCGTCGTGCGCGCAGGAACGCTCGGGCTGCCGTTGGCGCTCGCGATCATCGGTGGTGCGCCCGAGCAATTCGCGCCGCTCATCGACGTCTATCGCGAGGCGGGCGCCCGCGCCGGACATGACGCATCGAAGCTCCGCGTCAGCATCAACTCGCACGCGTACGTTGCCGACGACTCGGCGCAGGCGGCGAACGAGTTCTTTCCGTCGTATGCGGAAGTCATGACCCGCATTGGTCGCGAGCGCGGTTGGCCTCCAACGACGCGACGTCAGTTCGATGGGTCAATCTCGGCCCGTGGCGCGCTACTCGTTGGCAGCCCGCAGCAAGTGATCGACAAAATCATGTTCGAGCACGGGCTGTTCAAGCATGATCGCTTCCTCGCCCAGATGGCACTCGGCGCAATGCCGCACGACAGGATCATGCACGCCATCGAGCTATTCGGAACCAAGGTCGCGCCGGTGATTCGCCGCGAGCTTGGTGGAGCGACGTCGGTCCGCTAGCTACTCGCCTCGCCGCCAATCTCCGCGAGGCGAGCCGGATCGATCCACCCATGCTCGGCGGCGTGACGCGCGACGGTGAGCGTGTCGCTCGCCAGAACGAGCGAGCATTGCAACCCGGCCATCTGCTCAGCAAGCGCCGAGATCGCCGCTGAGCGCGCTGCTTTGCGTGTGACGTCGCGGATGTACACTGCGAGGATCCGTCCGGGATATTCGCTGACGAGC
Organism: Leucogemmata humicola; assembly: GCF_055379415.1. Classification (NCBI taxonomy): domain Bacteria; kingdom Pseudomonadati; phylum Gemmatimonadota; class Gemmatimonadia; order Gemmatimonadales; family Gemmatimonadaceae; genus Leucogemmata; species Leucogemmata humicola. The sequence continues at coordinate 1,522,198 of NZ_AP040875.1, read as the reverse complement.
GTCGAATAGATCTCCGGATCTTCCTGGCCGCTGTCGCCAACGAGAATGAAGCGCATCCACGGATACGCGTCGAGAATCTCGCGAATGAGTAGCGACTTGTGCCCCGAGTGCCCCGCCAGCGCCGAGGAAAGATCCCAATCGCGGAGCATCATTGGCCCGGCGGGAATCTCTCGTGCGTCGAGAAAGTCGGCGATGACGTCGTGGAGATTCCACGGACTGCTCGATACGTAGAAGATTGGATTCTTCACAACATTCGCGACGCCAGCATGCAGCGCGCGATAGAACGCGGCAACACCGGGAAACGGTAGCCGAGTGCGCGCGTTCTCGAGCAGCATGAGCTTCGCGGCACGCACGAGAGTCGTGGCGTCGGATTGAAGCACCGTGTCGTCCATATCGCTGATCACCCCAAACGAGGCGTGTGGCGATGGGACGAGCACTCGCGACGTCGCACGCGGCGCTGTATCACGATCCGGAATGTCGAGCACGAGCTCGACTTCGTGCCATTGATCTTCCGCGAGCGCGGTCGGCAGCTTCAACCATTCGTGGATGAAGCCCTCGTCGTCGGCGCGGATCTCGTGCGTCGACTCCCCGATGGACGCAATCAGCCGCGCGTGCGGCAGCGGATCGCTATTCAGGCGACGAACGCTGTTGACGAGGTTTCGCCAGCCGCCGTGGTGCAGCTCGCCCGGCACGACGCTGTGCGACTCGAGGACGCGCCCGAGCGTAAGCGCGCGCCATCGCGTGCCGTAGCCGCGGTACCCGAGGACACGACGTGGATCGCGAGCGGACACGCTGGTCACCTCGACCGAAAGTTGTCATACTATGTTCAATCTATGCGCTTGTCACCACTCATCGCGGTCGCGGCCCTGTTCGGGAATCGCGGTCAGGCCCAGGAGTCTGCGCGCGGGCCAACGATACGCTATGTCGTCCAATCGACAAAGCTTCATCAGGCTCGATCGATATATGTCGTGCCTCCGCACGACTACGCCGCGAGTTCCAGACGCTACCCCGTCCTCATACTGCTCGACGCGGACGATGAGTTTCAACTCGCCGCCGCCGTCGCGAACATCGAGTTCCTCGCCAGCCGAGGCGTGATTCCTCCGATCATCGTCGTCGGTGTTCCCAACGTGAATCGGACGCGCGATTTGACCCCGCGCGCGACCGGCGCGTCGGCACGGAACTATCGCACCGCGGGCGGCGCAGAGGCGATGACACAGTTTATCGTTGACGAGATGCTGCCGTTCGTTCGCACGAAGTATCGCACCTTACCGACGACGATTCTCGCGGGGCACTCGTTCGGCGGTATCTTCGCGCTCCACGTCGCCGCCACTCGAGCGTCGGCATTCGCCGGAATCATTGCGATGAGCCCGTCGCTCTGGTGGAATGACGGCAACGCGGCCGTGGCGTATGCCGACTCGATCGCGGCAGTCAAAACGCCGTTGCGGTTGGTAGCGACGAGTGGCGGCATCGAAACGGACATCGACGCGTCGACGACTCGGTTTGCGTCGCGCCTCGATCAGATCAAACCGGCGAATCTCGGATTCGCGCGTCTACGGTATCCCGACGACGACCACGGGCTCACGCCCGCTCCGAGCCTGGTGGATGGTGTGCGATTCATCTTCGAGCCGATCTCGCTCACGCGCGCACCGGTCCTGAGCATTCGCAAAGGAGATTCGGCGTCGATCACGAATGCGTTCGTGGTAACACAGCAAGCGTATGCGCGTGCGGCGCGATCGCTGCAGCTTCCCGAGGTGTTGCCAGAACCATTCGTGAACACGGTCGGGCTGGCGGCGCTAACCGAACTGAAGGCGCCGAAGGTTGCCGCGTGGATCCTCGCGCAAAATGTCGCGAACTACCCTGAGTCGGCGAATACCTACGACAGCCTCGGCGACGCGCTTCTCGCCGCTGGCAATCGCGCCGAGGCGCGCCGGCAGTTTCAGAAAGCGATCGACGTTGCAATTCGAACCAAGACCCCTGTCGACACAGCGACGAGGAGAAAACTGAAAGCGCTCGAGCGACAGGCTGGCGCAGGCACCGCACGGCCGCGGTGACGGCGGGCGGCGTTCGATTCTGGCAGGCACTCGCCGCGTTCCTCGCACTACCGGGAACCGTTGGCTTTCTCTTCCCGTGGCTACTTCGGCCGCGCGGCGTGCCGACGCATCCCGTGGGATTGGCGGCCCTCGCGGTTGGAAGCGCTCTGCTCCTTTGGTGCGTTCGAGACTTCTACGTCGTCGGAAAGGGCAGTTTGGCACCATGGGCGCCGCCGCAGCGCCTCGTGACGACTGGCCTCTATCGTTTCACACGCAACCCCATGTACGTGGCCGTCGCGACGATTCTTGGCGGTTGGGCGTTGTTCTACAACTCGCAAACGCTCTGGGTCTACGCGGTCTTGGTCGTTGCCGCGTTTCACGTTCGAGTGATCTTCGGCGAGGAGCCATGGCTCGCCAGAACGCACGGTGAGGCGTGGACTGCATACCGAGCGAAGGTGCCGCGCTGGTTCCTCTAGATCATAGTCCGGCCTGGAGGAATGCCAGCGCTGCATCACTTGCCCTATCTGACGGACGGCACGCCACTCTGCTGAATGAGCTTTGCCACAAGCGACGTCCATCCCGTTTGATGCGACGCGCCGAGCCCCGCGCCCGTGTCCGCGTGAAAGTACTCATGGAACGGAACGAGATTTCGCCAATGCGGATCTTGCTGCAGCCGCTCCGACGACCCCAACACCGTGCGGCGTCCGTCATGCAGGATGAACAGTCGAATCAGTCGACGCGAGAGTTCCACCGACACTTCCCAGAGTGTCAGCATCTTGCCCGATCCGGCTGGATACTCCACGGTGAATGTTGGCCCGTAGTACCAATCGAACTTCTGCAGCGCCTCGATGATGAGATAGTTGAGCGGCATCCACACCGGTCCGCGCCAGTTCGAGTTGCCGCCAAACAAGCCGCTGCGCGATTCGGCAGGCTCGTAGTCCGCCTCACCGAGCTCATGGCCATTCACGCATAGACGGAACGGATGCTCCGCATGCCAGCGCGATAGCGACCGCAGACCATACGGCGACAGAAACTCGTTTTCGTCGAGCATCCGTTTGAGAATCGCACGCAGGCGGGGCGCGCTGACGATCGCGAATAGTCGCCGATCGGCTTCGCCCATTCGTACCACCGACGCGGCATCGCCAACGAGGTCGGTTCTGTTGTGGAGGAACCAATCGAGCCGCGCATGAAACCCGGGAAGTTTCGCCAACAACTCGGGATCGATGGTTTCCACAGCGAGCAGCGGAATCAGTCCAACCAGCGAGCGCACGCGAATGTACGTACGATCGCCGCTGGGGAAGCTGATCAGATCGTAGTAAAACTCGTCGTCATTGTCCCAGAGGTCGACGCCCGGATCTCCCAGCGCCGCCGCACGATCGTTCATCGCATGAGCGATGTGAAAGAAGTGCTCGAGGAATTTCGTTGCGACGTCCTCGTACGCTTCGTCTTCACGCGCCAACTCGAGAGCAATCGCGAGCATGTTCAGGCAGAACGTCGCCATCCAGCTCGTGCCATCGCTCTGGTCGAGTCGCGCCCCATCGGGCAGCGGCTCACTGCGATTGAACACACCGATGTTGTCCAGGCCGAGAAAGCCGCCCTGAAAGACGTTTCTCCCTTCTGCGTCCTTACGATTGACCCACCAGGTGAAGTTGATGAGCAGTTTGTGAAATACTCGCTCGAGAAACTTCACGTCGCCAATGCCGGTTGCCTTGCGCTCGATCTGATACACGCGCATGGCCGCCCACGCGTGCACCGGTGGGTTCACGTCGCCGAACGCCCACTCGTATGCTGGTAGCTGGCCATTCGGATGCATGTACCATTCGCGCAGCAGCAGTACGAGCTGCCGCTTGGCGAAATCGGGATCGATCATCGCCAGCGGAATAGTGTGAAACGCCAGATCCCACGCCGCGTACCACGGATACTCCCATGTATCCGGCATCGAGATGACATCGTGATTGTTCAGGTGCAACCACGAGTGATTTCGTCCGCCCCACCGCTCGAGCGGCGGCGCGGGTCCATCCGGATCGCCGGACAACCACTGATGCACGTCGTAATTGTAGAACTGTTTGCTCCACAGCAAACCCGCGAACGCCTGACGCTGTACCAATCGCTCGTCGTCCGAGACTTCGTCGTCTGCCAGCGGCCGGTAGAACACATCCGCTTCGGCGGCGCGTGTCGCGAACAACGGATCGAACGACGGACCGAACGCCTCAGCGCCATTCACTTCCGACGATAGACGAAGGCGAATCACCCGCTCTCCACCAGCGGGCACCGACAGCCGATATCGCGCCGTAGCCTTCGTCCCTTCGCGCTCCGGATTGACGGCATCCGCGCGACCCGCGATGACGTATTCGTGAAAGGCATCCTTCACATACGGCGTGTGATTCGGCGATTCGAACAGACGCTCGGCGTTGGTCTCGTTCTCGGTGAAGAGGAGTTCGGGTGCACCCTCGCAGGTGAGATGATATCGGCCCAGCGTCTCGTGCTCGGCAAGGATCTGCGCCGATCCGTCGTGCGTTAGCAATGCTGACAACGAGGGGCGGTACGCGTGCTGCCCCCAGCTCCACGTGTTCCGGAACCAGAGCGTTGGCAGCACGTCGATCTGCGCGTCGTCGGGTCCGCGGTTCGCGATGGCGATTCGGACCAGAATGTCGGTCGGTGACTGCTTTGCATATTCAACCGACACGTCGAAGTAGCGATTGTCGTCGAATACACCGGTGTCGAGCAGCTCGAACTCCGGATCGTCCTTGCCGCGCCGGCCGTTCTCGGTGACGAGCTGATCGTACGGAAATGCGCGCTGTGGATATTTGTATAGCGCTCGCATATACGCGTGCGACGGCACGTTGTCGACGTAGAACCAGTAGTCCTTCGCGTCTTCGCCGTGATTGCCTTCGTGGCCTGTCAGGCCGAACGCGCGCTCCTTGAGCATCGCGTCGGCGCCGTTCCACAGCGCGAGCGCAAAGCACAATCGCTGGCTCTCATCGGAGATGCCGAGCAGCCCATCTTCGTTCCAGCGATATGCGCGACTACGTGCTTGATCGTGCGGGAAGTAGCGCCAAGCATCGCCGTCGGCACTGTAGTCCTCGCGCACGGTGCCCCACGCACGCTCGGCGAGATAGGATCCCCACAGACGCCATCGGGCGACTCCCGCGTGGCAGTCGTCGAGCCGCTTCTGTTCTTCGGTTGCTCGGACGTCGGTGCTCAATACATCGTCACCTGTTGGGTCAGCCCGCCATCGACGTAGTACGTGCTGCCCGTGACGTACCCCGCCTCGTCGCTCGCGAGAAAGACGGCAACCGCGGCGACATCCGCTGGCTTGCCGAATCGACCGAGCGGAATCTCGCTCACCGCGTTCTTGTAAGCGACCGGATCATCGAGCACCGATTGGTTGATCGGCGTCGCGATCGCACCCGGCGCGATGTTGTTGACCGTGATTCCGTGCGGTGCAAGCTCCATGGCCACGTTGCGCATCATCATGCGAATCGCACCTTTGCTCGCGCAGTACGAAGTGAAGCCGGGGAACGGGATGTCCTCGTGCACCGACGACATATAAATGAGACGCCCGCCGCCACCTTGCTTCACCATCGCGCGCGCCGCGAGCTGACTCACGACGAATGAACCGTACAAGTTCACACCAAGCACGCGATTCCATTCGTCATCGGTGGTATCGAGGAAGTCGTGCTTGATCTCGATGCCCGCGTTGTTGATGCAGACGTCGATGCGACCAAACTCGCGCACGATGCGTTCGATCATCGCCCCGACCTGATCGCGCTTCGACACGTCCGCTTCTGCCGCGATGGACCGACCTCCGAAACCGGCAACAGCTTCTTCTGCTGCCGCGCAGTCTTTCGGACTCCCGGGCCGATAGTTCACGATGACGTGAGCACCCTCCGCGGCGAATCGAGCCGCGACACCTGCGCCGATTCCACTCGACGCGCCGGTGATGAGGGCAACCTTGTTCTCCAAACGCATGAAAGCTCCACACTGAGGACGTTCTTAACAGTGTAGAGCTTTGACGCGCGGTGCGAGGCCGCGAAGCGTTAAAGAGTCGCTAAGCGTGTGACGCCGATCGGTTTACTCTCCCAGGGACACCATGTCGCCTGGGTCGAAGCAACGCTCCCGGTTCCCCAGAGAAAGAAGTCATCGACGTCCTTGGCGGTGCGCATCGGAGCCCCATCACAAAGCTCGATGGCGAAATCGGCGATCCGCACCGTTTCGGGCACGTAGTGGAACGGGTACTTCGCATCGAGGCCCTGGCCTCGTACGATCTTGCCAGTGATCAACTTCGGGCCCGTGCCCGTCCTGACGAATGCTTCTGCCTGAGCAATCGTGGCAGAATCTGTCACGATCACATGAAGTGTGTCGGCCGGTCGCGATGGAAACACGACCGTCACCAACGCCGCCGGGCCACCTACGGGATCGATGATTGGCCCGAGCGAGGAATCGGAGCCGCACGCGGCGAGGAGCGTCATCGCCGCCGCGGCCAGAACTGAAGTGCGTCTATTTATCTGCATGTCCGCCCAACCGTGCAGGCTGGGCGGCGGTCACTCCGTGCGCAGGCTTCTTCGCTCCAAACTTGCTGAACAGCCACTCACGCCATTCGTCGAAGATCTCGTAGACGGTGGGGATCACGAGCAGCGTGAGTACCGTCGACGCGATCACTCCGCCGATGACCGCGCGTCCGAGCGGCGCGCGGAAGTCGGCGCCTTCGCCGTAGCCGAGCGCAACGGGGATCATGCCGGCAATGAGCGCGAGAGTCGTCATGAGGATTGGGCGAAGACGCGTACGCCCCGCTTCGATCAGCGCGTCGCGACGCGTCGCGCCACGATCTTCACGCGCCCACTTGGCGAAATCGATGAGAAGAATCGCGTTCTTCGCGACGATTCCCATGAGCATCATCACGCCAATCAAGCTCATGATGTTCAGCGTGTCGCGCGTGATGAGCAACGCACCGACGACGCCGATCAGCGACAGAGGCAACGAGACCAGAATCGCCAGCGGATCGAGGAACGATCCGAACTGAATCACGAGAATGAGGTACATCAACATGACGGCAATGCCCAGCGCGAGAACCATCGCGGTGAAGACTTGATTCTGACTTTCGATCTGTCCCCCCTGATCAATGCTGTACCCGGGCGGCAGCCGAACCGCGTTGACGCGCGACATCACGTCGCGAGCGACATTGCCCACGGATGCACCCAGTACATTCGCACCAATCGTGACGACACGCTGACGCTGAAAGTGATCGATCTGCGCGGGGCCATACCCCTGCGTGATCGTCGCAACCTGACTGAGCGGCACGAACGTCGGTGCACCGCCGCCAACTGTTGGCGCGAGCACCACCGGCAGCTGCCCGAGGTCCGAGGCATTTTCGCGCGCCGCAGCAGCGAGCCGCACATGGACGTATCGCGAGACGCCGCCGGGATCGACCCATGTGCCTGCGTCGACGCCAGCGAACGCGTAGCGAAGTGACTGCGCGAGCTGCGCCAGGCTCACATTCAACTGACCGGCCAATCCACGATTTACTTCGACGTTGAGCTCCGGCTTCTGGCCGCGCGTCGAGAGTCCAACGTCCACCGCGCCCGGCGTTGCGCGCACAGAATCGGCGATCGGCTCGGCGAGTCTCGCCAGCACGTTCGCGTCAGGGCCTTTCAACTGGAGTTGCAGCGCCTTCTGATTTCCGGCAAAACCGCCCGCAGCGTAAGTGTACGCGGTCGCGCCGCCGACCTGTGCCAGCTCTTTGCGAAGAAGTTGGCCGAAGTTGTCCTGGCTGATCGATCGCTGATGCTTCGGAATCATGCGCACGTAGATCGTCGCATTGTCCACGGCACCTGACCCCGAGCTGCTGCCGACTGTCGTGTAGACGTACGAAACTTCACGGTGTCGTCGCGCGATCGATGCGACTTCCTCCGCCTTGAGCGTCGTGTATTCGAGGCTGGATCCGGGCGGTGTTTCGACGTTGATGTTCAATTCGCTGTTGTCGCTCAACGGTGCGAATCCAAAGCCGCCGAACTTCACCTGCAGCCCGATCGCCGCAAAGAACGAGACGGCGGCGATGCTGACCATGAGCACTCGGTGATCGAGTGCCCACGCGATGAGGTTCTTGTATCGATCCGCCTGCGAGTCGAACCACTTGTTGAATCGCTCGAGTGCTCGGCCAATCGGGTTGCGACGTTCGTGCGCCTCGAGCTGCGGATCGGGCCAGTAGGCCGAGAGCATGGGGTCGAGCGAGAACGACACGAAGAGCGAAACGAGAACGGCCGCGGCGATCGTAATGGCGAACGGTTTGAAGAACTGTCCAGCGATGCCTGGCATGAAGCCAACCGGCACGAACACGGCGACGATCGAGAAGGTCGTGGCGGTGACGGCCAGACCGATCTCGTCAGTGCCGTCGTGAGCGGCACGCATGTGGTCGGCGCCCATCTCCACGTGACGCACGATGTTCTCGCGGACGACAATCGCGTCGTCGATCAGAATACCGATCGCGAGCGAGAGACCCATGAGCGACATCACGTTGAGCGTGAAGCCGAAGAGGAGCAGCGGAACGAACGACGTCAGCACGGAGACGGGCAGTGCCAGGCCCGTAATGACCGTCGAACGCCACGAGTTCAGGAAGAGAAAGACGACGAGCACCGTGAGCAGCGCGCCCTCAATCAGTGTCTCTTCGACGTTGCGCACCGAGTTTCGCACACGGACACCGGCGTCGCGCACCATCTCGATTCGCGTTCCAGGCGGCAGCGTCTTTTCGAGCTCGGCGATGCGCTTCTTCACCGCGTCGCTCACCGCGGTCGTGGCGTATTCGCGCGCTTTGACGATGTCGAGGCCGATCGCCTGCGTTCCGTTGAACCGCGCCGCCGACTTCGGTTCGGCCGCGCCGGCTGTCACCGTCGCCACCTGGCCAAGTGTGATGAGCTGACCGTTTCGCTGCGCGATGACGAGCCCGGCGAAGTCTTCCGGTCGGTCAAAGCGTCCCTGCAAGCGAATCGAGCGCTGCTCGAGTGGCGTGGTCACTTCGCCAACGGGCGCCGCAAGGTTCTGCGCGCGGAGCGCGTTCACCACCTGGTCTATTCCGATGCCAGACGCCGCCAGGGCGGTCGGCCGTACTTCGACGTTGAGCTGCGCGCTGTCGCCGCCGGCGATGTTGACCTGCGCCACGCCGGCGATCGATCGCAGTTCGCCGCCGATAGTTTGATCGGCGAGCTGTGTGAGTTGCGGTGACGAGAGCACACTCGACGTGAGCGCGAGCGAGACGATCGGCAGCGAATTCGGATCGAAGCGCTGAATGATCGGCTCGAGCATTTCCGCCGGGAGTTGCGCGCGCACCGCAGATATCGCGTCGCGCACATCCTGCGTGGCCTGGTTCACGTCCTTGGAGAACGAGAACTGGATGATGATCTGCGCAAAACCGTCGGTCGACGTCGAGTTCAGCTTTTCGACGCCGCTGATGCCGGACAGCTTGTCCTCGATGCGTCCGACCACTTCGCGTTCGACGACGTCGGGCGCGGCGCCGGGATAGGCGATGCCGATGAAGACGATCGGTTGGTCGATGTCGGGAAACTCGTCCGTGTCGAGCCGCGCCAGTGAAGCGAGACCGAACACGACGAGCGCGATCATGGTGACGACGGTGATGATCGGTTTTTCGATCGCAAAATCAGAAATGAACACTCAGGCGACCAGATCAGAGATTAGTTCGATACGCACGATAGTTTGGTCCTTGGAAGCAATATATCAGCCCGCTCGGCGACCAGACCCGGCCGTCGCCGGGACGTTACGGTTCTGGAGACAATGACTCGATGACCTCGACGAGCGCCGCCTCGAGGCGCTTGAGCGATGCTGCCGGTACGCGGCCCAGCACGTTCGCCGCGGCGGCAAAGTGCGAGCCGTCCATCTTCGCCAGGAAAGCGTTGCCCTTTGCAGTGAGCGCGACCTGCTTTCGCCGCCGGTCACCGGGATGTTCAGTTCGACGCACGAGTTCATCCTGGACGAGGCGTTCGATGAGCTGGCTCGTCGCGGCAACGCTGAGGCCGATTTCGCGTGCGAGATTGGAGATCGTTTGATCGCCGCGCTCGCGCAGCGCCATCACCGTCGCGATAGCGGCGAGGGATAGGTTGCGGCTGTGGAGGAACTTGATCGTCTGCCGCATGGAATCGCGGAGAACGACGGCGCGAAAGTCCTTGAAGGCGCGGAGTACGCGCTGCTCGGGTCCGTCTTCTGACGGCTTCGCGCGACGGGGCGAGGTCATGGATCCAACGGTAGCGCTCCTGGCAAGGTTCAGGTAGGCGGGGCGAAACGACTCGGGCGCATTCATCCGCTCTCTCCGTGAAATTCGGCAATCCCGTTTCTGCCGTTCACAAAGTCATCGAAGCCAGAAAGGGTAGTACGCCCAGCTCAACGGCAGCGCGTAGCCTCGCAATCGGCTTCGAGCGACGAGGCACGGTTCTGGCGGCTCGCGCAACTCGATTGCACCCAGGGGCACATCTCCGACATCCGACGGTACTATCGGACGTTTTCGAAGGTGATGCTGTCCAACCAATAGGTTGCTGCACCGCGCTCGATCTCCGAGTGCGATGTAGTTGGGGAACGCACCCTCAACGAGGCGGTTCGAATGCGCTCTGTGCGATGCGATGTCTGCGGCACCAAGGCGCTCACGGCCGCGTCTCAGTGCCCCAAGTGCAGTCACCTGTTCGAGATGCGAGACGGCTTCGGACAGCTGCTTCCGCTCTCCTACTGCTCGAGTTGCGACTCGTATTATCCAGAAACACTCGGATCGTGTCGCTGGTGTGGCACCAAACCAGAGCCGCCTCCGAACGTGCCGCGCGTCTGGGGATATGTCGGTGCGGGAGCGCTCGCTGTGCTCGCCATCGTTGCGTTCCTCATGCGCGACTCTCGGCCGAGGCGGGACGACGCACACGTCACCACGGTGTACAAGTCGGATTCCGCGCCGCAGAAAGTGGACACCGCCCCGACACTCACCGCGATCGCACCGGGTGACACAGCGACATCACGAGTGACGATCGCTAGTTCGGGGAGCATCGATCAGGATAGTCTTCGTTTTCCGGATCCGCCGCCCGTCGCCGCGCCCGATCCGATCGCGCCGGTCGTTCCACAGGCGGCGCCTCGTACGGTCGCGACGACGAGCACGCTTGCGAAACCATCCGCGAAATCGCCAGCGCCTGTTCCGCCGAAGGCACGAGTGACCTCACGGTGGGTCAACTCTGTGGCGCGAAATTGGGTCGTCGTCCGCTCCGACGCGAGCAAGGGTTCACGCATCGTCGCATCGCTCGGACCGAACTCGCGCGTGCAGCTCGGTGAATCGCGCGGCACGTGGCGGCGCGTCAAGGCGCGCGGAATCGCCGGCTGGGTGGAATCGCAGTCGGCGTTCGTCACCATACGAACCTCCGGGAAAGCAGGCGGCCTCGCCGCACGCTAAGTGAGTACGCCAACTGTGCGATGGTGATGGCCGCCCAGCTGCGTTACTCATGAGACTCGCCCGAAGCTTTCTCGAATCCCGGAGGGATTCAGATGTTACGCAAATGGACTATCACGACCGTCCTCGCTCTTGTCGCCATCACCGCTCCGCTCTCCGCGCAACAGCCCCTGTCGGACAGTGCGTCGCGACGCGACGTTCGCATCGACACGGTTGAGCGATTGAATGCTCCAGGGCTCGTTAGTGAAAGGGCGTTACTCGTTGCGCCTGCTCGCTTGAACTTCACCGCCGATACACCCGCACGCACGACGGAGATGGTTCCAACACGCGCGCTCATGTCATCGGAAGGTTCGCGCAACCCCGCAATGATGATTGTCGGCGGCGCCGCAATCCTCGTTGGCGCAATCGTTGGCGGCAATGGCGGCACTGCGATCGCAGTGGGCGGCGGTGTGCTCGGCCTTGTCGGCCTTTGGAACTATCTGAAGTAGCGTTAACGCAACCGGATGAGTTCGACGATCTCGACCCAGTGGCGTTCCAGGGAATGCAGTGCAGTCAAGAGTCCTGGCAGCGTCACGGGCTTGGTCATCGAGGCGGAGCGTCCGAGTCCACACCGCGACACGGCATCGCCATTCCGCGACGATGAAGACAGAAACACGACGGGAATGTCGCGAAGCGTGTCGTCGACGTCTTCGATTTTCACCGCGGTTCGTGGCTCCGTCGCGGGGACGTTGAGGTCCAACAGAATCAGCCCCGGCCGGGGTGCTTTTCCTGTCTCGCCAGCGTAGGCGCGTCGTTGATACAGATAGTCGAGCAACTGCTCATCGTCGTCGACGTACCGCACGACATTGGAGAGACGTGCATTGGCCATCGTCTGCCGGGTGGCATCGCGAGCGCCGGCATCATCGTCACAGACGAGAATCGTGATCGGAATCGTGTTCTCGCTTCGCTTCATGAGGCTCCGGCGTAGGTGCGGTAGATAGGCCGAGCGTTCGGACGGCGCAATCGCACAACGGTGTTAGGCGCTCGTACTCCGTTGGATCGCGAGCCTCTCGGTCCCGAAAGGATTGGCGGCATGGCATTGCTGGCGCCCCGCTTGCCGGTACCTTCCGTGGTGACTGATAATCCGCACAGCGCTAGCCTGACGCCTTCGGGCGAAATCATTACGGTCGCGATCGTCGATGACAATCGACTGGTTCGCGAGGCGCTCACGTCGATGCTCAATGGGCTTCCGGACGTTCGGGTCGTCGCATCGGAGGTCGCCGACCCGGCCTTTCTCGCCACCGAGCATCCGAACGTTCTCCTGCTCGACGTCGGCCTTCGCGATCAGGACAGCCTGCGCGTGGCGGCAGCGCTTCGACGAGACGTTCCTGACGCCAAGATCATCGTGATGGATCTGGTTCCCGTGAACGAAGAAATCGCCGAGTTCGTGAACGTGGGCGTCTCCGGTTTCGTTCTCAAAGACGCCACGTTCGATGAATTCGTCGAGACGATTCGCTCGGTGGCCGCTGGCGAGAAAGTGTTGCCGCCCCGAATGACGGAAACGCTCTTTTCACAAATCGCGAAACTCGCTGGCGAGCGCGGCCGTGAACAGGTGCTCGAAGACGTCCGAATGACCCGCCGTGAGCGCGAGGTGATCGCGCTGATTGGCGAAGGACTCAGCAATAAGGACATCGCCAAACGGCTCAACATCGCGGCACATACGGTCAAGAGCCACGTTCGCAACGTCATGGAGAAGCTGGCGTTGCACACGCGGTTACAGATAGCCGCGTACTCGCACCGCGACGGGCCGGCCTAGCGAAGGGTAGTCGCTCACCGAACGGGTGAGCGTCAGGTCTACCTACTTTTTCACCCGTTCGTGCGATGGGCCACGGCCGAGCTTCGGCCTACTCTCCGTAATGGCCATCTTCCCGCTCGCCCGACAGTCGTTTGCCGCGATGCCGATCAGCGCCTTCGCAAGCGCGACGAACGCCGTGGCAGTTTGACGCGCCCTCAGCTCGACCAAGCTGCGATCGCGTCTGCCCCCCGCCTGCCGAGCTTCGATCGACGTCGCTCGCTCGCCGCGGCGGAGGATGCGCAGCGTATCGCCAGCTTGGCCCAGGAGTTTCAGCGAAGCGCGGCCGAACTCGAAGATCACGCGCGCAAGCTGCGCGGGACGCTCTCCGCACTCGAGTTTGCGAACGAAGAGTTGGATCGAAGTGCGGCGGAGGTCGCAGCGGCGCAGGCGATTGCCGACGCAGCCTCGGCGCGGCTGGCACGTCTGCAGAGTATCACCGCAGCGCTGAGTAACAGCGTGACGCTCGAAGGAGTCGCCGATGCGGTGTTGCGCGAGGCAATTGTCGCTCTCGAATGCGACTCCGGCACAGTCGTCATCGCCGCCGGTGGGCCGCGAACCGACTTCGTGTTGCTCCGAGAGGCGGGATCGCTCGACGCGATCATGCGGTCGTTCGCGCATGACGGCCCGGCAGTAGTTCGCGGTCCGTACACCGACGCCATAGCGCAACGCCGGCCTCTCTACCTCGAGTCGTTCGAAGAGATGGTCGCTCGCTATCCGGCGTTTCGGGACGTCGGGGTAGACGACGCCAGCGGCGCATGGATCTTTCTTCCCCTCGAAATCGACGGCGCAGGCGCCGGCGCGCTTGCCTTCGGATTCTCAGGACCTCGAACATTCTCGGCGCTCGATCAACAGTTCGCCGACACGGTATCCCGCTACTGCGCACAGGCGATGGATCGCGTCAAACTGCGCGTCGAAGCAGCGGCGGCGCTGGCCGAGGCGCGCGATGCACGCTTGGTGGCCGAGCACGCGAACAACACGAAGACGCATTTCCTGCGCGGCATGAGTCATGAGCTACGCACGCCGCTCAACGCCATTTCCGGCTACGCGGAGTTATTGGAGCTCGGGCTTCGTGGCGCGGTGAACACGGCTCAGGTCAAGGATCTCGATCGCATTAGGCGCGCGTCGGCATATCTGCTGCGTTTGATCAACGATGTTCTGACTGTTGCGAGATTCGATGGCGCACGACCGCTCCGGCTCGCGACCGTCGATGTGACCGAGGCACTCGCAGAGGTCGAGGATCTCTGCGCTCTGCAGGCCAAGGCCAAAGGCGTTACGCTCTCCATCACGCCTTCAACCTCACCGTTTCTCGTCGTAGCCGACGCCGAGCGGCTCCAGCAGATTTTGCTCAATCTGGTGGGAAATGCGATCAAGTTCACTGGCGCCGAAGGCAGGGTCGACGTCACGTCGGAGCTCGCCGACGATTCCGTTCGAATCAGAGTGAAAGACTCAGGGGTCGGCATCCGAGCCGCCGACGCGAGTCGTGTGTTCGAACCCTTCGTTCAAATCAATCGCCACCTGACGCTGCCACTGCAGCAGGGCATTGGTCTTGGCCTGTCCATCAGCCGCGATCTTGCTCATGCAATGGGCGGCGACCTGACACTGGAAAGTGTCGAGGACGTTGGTTCGGTCTTCACGCTATCGCTTCCATTGGCCGATGCGGATTCGCTCATCACCGCCGCGTCGGCAGTGGTGGAACAGATGTCGTCCCGAGACCTCAAGGCAATAACGTGAGTCCGACCAGTCTCAACTTTCCCGAGCTGCTTCACTTCGCGCATCGCTTCACTGTCGCCACGGGTTCGCGACTCGAGCGAGCATTCATTCGCGCGCTCCGCGCACGCACGAGCAGTACTCCGCAGTCGCTTCGCGACGCGATCGGCGATGCGACTCGTGAGCTCCAGGCGGCGGGGTATGCGGATCAGTCCATCCTCGACGTGTTGAGCGAACTGGTGGAGGACACGGGGCGCGCGTGCGGAGCTGATCGTCTGTCGCTGGTATCCGGACAACTGCGATGGATGCCGGTCCGCACGGAAGTGCTGAAGCTCGCGAGCGCAGCACTGCGGACGGCTTGAGCGCTGCCGGTGGACAGCGGCCGAAGAACGACGCGCGACCGGGCCACCCCACAAGAGACCGCTCAAGCGCCAGGTCGCGCCGCACGTGTCCGTTCGTAGCGGCGAATTCGCCGCGCTGGTCTTGGGCATAGCGTTCATCGACGCAGCGCTTCGGCTCTGATCGCTCAATGTAGATCGCTCTTTCTACATTTTTCATTGACGACTGACTTGGCCGCTCGCCGCCGCTCGATGGGCAGAGCTCGTAGCGGCCCAAAGACCAATGCAGCATACGCGGCCGCGTCGGTAGGCTGCTGGACGCCGCGCGATGACGAGAATCGTCGAGTTGGAGACGGACATTCATAGGAGGTGTTCGATGGCCAAGCCTTTCAAGGGAGTCATCAAGCTCGACGTTCGCGACTCCAAGCCCGACTGGACACCCTACGAACTCCCCCGTGCGCCGAAAGGCGCGCCCAACGTGCTCATCGTTCTGTACGACGATACGGGCTTCGCCGCGTGGTCGCCGTACGGAGGGCGCATCAACATGCCCACGTTACAGAAACTCGCCGACAACGGCCTGACCTATTCGCAATGGCACACAACCGCCCTGTGCTCGCCAACACGCTCGACTTTCCTGACCGGTCGCAATCATCACGTCAATCGATGCGCCTCGATTTCAGAAGGCGCCGACGGGTTTCCCGGCGCTGCAGGCCGGCTCCCCGCCGAATGTGCGACGATCGGACAGGTGCTTCAGGACAACGGCTTTAGCACTTTCTGGTTAGGGAAAAACCATAACGTGCCGACCGAAGACGTTTCGAGCGGCGGCAGTCGATCCGAATGGCCTTTGCAAAAAGGCTTCGACCGCTTCTACGGGTTTCTTGGTGGCGAAACCAACAACTGGTACCCTGATCTCACCGAAGACAATCGATTCATCAATCAGCCATACACTCCGGAAGACGGGTACCACCTGTCGAAGGATCTCGCCGATCAGGCGCTCCGGATGTTACGCGATCAGCGATCATCGAACCCGAGCAAGCCGTGGTTCATGTGGTTCTGTCCCGGCGCGAACCACGCGCCGCATCACAGCCCCAAGGAATACGCGGACAAGTACAAGGGAAAGTTCGACGATGGCTACGAAGCGTATCGCGAGTGGGCGCTCGCGCGGATGATCGAGAAGGGCATCGTTCCCAAGGGCACTGAGCTCACGCCAATCAATCCACTCCCAGAAGACGTTGCAAAGACCGCCCCGGGCGACGCGGTACGCCCGTGGAACTCGTTGAACGCCGACGAGAAGAAGCTCTTTGCGCGCATGGCCGAGGTGTACGCCGGATTTTCGGAATACACCGACGCGCAGGTCGGGCGCATCGTCGAGTATCTCGAAAAAACGAATCAACTCGACAATACGCTCATCTTCTACTGCGCCGACAACGGCGCGTCAGGCGAGGGAAGCCCGAACGGCTCCGTGAACGAGAACAAGTTCTTCAACGGATACCCGGACGACATCAAAGAGAATATGAAGTATCTCGACACGCTCGGTAGTCCCGACACGTACAATCACTACCCGACCGGCTGGGCAGTCGCCTTCAGCACGCCGTTTCAGATGTTCAAGCGGTATTCACAGTTCTCTGGCGGCACTTGCGATCCGCTCGTCATTCACTGGCCCAAAGGCATCAAGGCGAAGGGCGAGGTGCGGAATCAGTATCACCACTCGACGGACATCGTGCCGACGATTCTCGAGGCAGTCGGGCTCGAAATGCCGAAGACGTACCGGGGAGTCGAGCAGTATCCGCTGAACGGCGTCTCGATGCGATACACGTTCGATGATGCCAACGCCAAGACGCAGAAGAAGGTGCAATACTACGCGATGCTCGGCACACGCGGAATTTGGCAAGACGGCTGGAAGGCCGCGGCGCTACACGCGCCGATCAGCGGCGCTGGGCATTTTGACCAGGATCGGTGGGAACTCTACCACGTGGATGAGGATCGCTCGGAATCCAAGGACCTCTCCAAGGAAAATCCCGACAAGCTGAAGAGCCTCATCGACCTGTGGTTCAAGGAAGCCGATAAGAATTTCGTGCTTCCACTCGATGATCGTGGGCCTGTCGAGCTATTGGCAATTCAGCACCCAACGAGCGAACCGCCGCGCACGCGTTTCATCTACTACGCCGATACGTCGCCGGTGCCGGAAGCGGTTGGCGTCAACGTGCGCGGTCGCTCATACAAGATCGTTGCGGACGTCAACATCACGTCCGACTCCACAGGTGTGATCTTCGCGCACGGCTCACGCTTCGGTGGGCATGCGCTCTTCATCAAGGATCGGAAGCTGACCTACGTCTACAATTTCCTCGGCATCAAGCCCGAGCAGAAATTCGTGTCGTCGGAGGAACTGTCGCCGGGAAAGCACACGGTCGGCATGGCGTTCGTTCGAGAGAAGGGCGGCAAGTATGGTGAGTCGATCGGCAAGACGCAGCTCTACATCGACGAGAAGGTCGTCGCCGAAGGTCCGATGAAGACTCAGCCTGGACACTTCTCATTGTCAGGCGACGGAATCTGCGTCGGATACGACAGTGAAGATCGGGTGAGCGAGGAGTATGAGGCTCCGAACACGTTTACCGACGGAACGATTCTCGGTGTGGCAGTCGACGTGGGCGAGGACGTGTATCTCGACCTCGAACGAGAAGCCGCTGGGGCGATGGCGCGGGACTGAGCCTGGTCAGTCCGGGGCTCGCTGAGTCCGGTCGACAATTGAAACAGGTTGAAAAATTGTCGGCCGGCACGCTCGCGACGCCGCTCGAATCACGTTATACCTGAACACGCATTGGCAGTCCACGGAGGAAACACGAGCCCAAACCAGACACTGTGACCTCGACGACTCATTCTCTGAACGGAAGCAACCTCGCCGCGTCTCTGACCGTGAAAGACCTGAGCGCGAGCCTGGCGTGGTACCGCGATGTCCTTGGTTTTTCCGTCGACCGCGAGCACGAGCGCGGTGGCAAAATCATGGCAGTGTCGCTCCGGGCGGGCGACGTGCGCATCCTGATCGGTCAGGACGACGGCGCGAAGGGACTCGATCGCGCGAAAGGCGAAGGCTTCTCGCTTCAGATCACCACGGCACAGGACATCGACGAACTCGCCACAGCAATCAAAGCAAAGGGCGGAACGTTGTCGACCGAACCGGCCACGATGCCGTGGGGACCGCGGATGTTCCGGATTGCCGATCCCGACGGCTTCAAGTTCACCTTCTCGTCGGGATCGTAGCCGCACTCGCGGAAAAACTACCCGCGCGGATTCTGCTGCAGGGAAAGCGTCCGGACCGGGGCGAATTTCAGCCCGAGCGTGAACCGCAGCGAATTCATCATGTAGTTGGTGCCGACCGGAAGATTCGCCGTGTTCGTCAGGCGGTACGTCGCCATCCGGTCGCGCATCGCCAAGATCTCGGTGGTCACAGCCCAGGTGTTCGTGACCGCGAAGTCTGCTCCGGTGCCAACGATGCCACCGAATCCGCGACTATAGCGGCTCCCCTCATCGAGGCTCTGGCCGGCGCCGACGACTGATCGGTTGCCCGCCACCGTGTATTGGTCGAGCATGTTCACGTACGCGACACGCGCGTCGACGAACGGGCGGATCTTGCGATTCCACGCAAGCGGTGAATAGCGCGTTCCCGCTTCGGCCGTCTGACTTCTCGACGGCCCACCGATGAACGACGCCGTGAGATCGACGCTGGCGGAGAATCCCTGACCGACGAGGTAGTCGGCGTGCGTTCCCGTGCCGAAGGTCGTAAATCGGGAAACGCCAGGCATCTCGTAGGTGCTGATCAGCGTATACGCTTGGGCTGACCAACGCGATTGCTGCAAGGCGAGCGCACGGGCGACCGGCACGGCTGGCGGAGGAAGCGGCGCTGGATCGGGCGTGCCTCCGCGGCGCGGAACGCGCAGAACCTGGGCGGTAAGTCCCAGCGGAAATGCGAGTAACGCGGCAACAACCAGAGCTCGAGTGCGCATGGCAGCCTCACGGACAACGCTTTATGGTTTCGTCAACGCCTTCCCGACAGCATCAACTCTGGGGATTTGTACGCAAATCCGCAAGCGGAGTTTCGTCACCGGCGCTGCTTGGATTTCGCCAGGGCGTCGTCGAGCATCTTTACAAGTGCGTCTCGGTCGTAGCTAAACTTTTGTCCCTCGTTCAACTGAACGAGCTCCTCGATCACCTTCCGGATCGGGATAGCCGCCTGTCCGGCGACAGGAACGACGAGATACCGCGCCTTCGGCGTGGCGCTGGTGAAGGCGTCGAGCACGGCGTCGGCGACTTCGTCGGGCGGCGGATTGTTTTCGAACGCGCGCATGGAGTTCAGCGTCGACCGCAGCTGCGGTTCAAAGCGCGATCCCTTCAGAGTATTCGTATCGAACCGGGCTACCACGGTCCGACCAATGTCGGTGCCGTAATTCCCCGGCTCGATGAGACTGACCCGAACTCCAAAGCGCCCGAGCTCGGCGGCCAGGGCATCGCCATAACCTTCGATGGCGTGTTTGCTCATGCTGTACGCGCCGATCATCGGGCTCGCGACAATCCCATTCAGAGAACTGATGTTGACGACGCGCCCCTTCGACTCGAGGATCAGCGGCGCAAACGCCTTCGTGATGCGGTACGGACCGAGGGTGTTGACGCTCAGGATATTCTGCATGTCCTTCTCGTCCGCCTCGATCAGTGGCGCGATGACGAGTACACCCGCGTTGTTCACGACACCGTACAGTCCGCGTCCCGCCTTCGTTACGGCCTCCACCGCCGCCGAGATGTCGGCGGGAACGGTCACGTCGAGCCGAACGCCTTGCACGTTCTTGATCGCGTTGAGGTCGTCGAGATCCTTTTGCGCGCGCGCTCCAGCGTAGACGAAGAACCCATTCGCCGCGAGCCGCTCGGTGACCTTGCGGCCAATGCCGCTACTCGCGCCGGTAACGAGCACTGCACGCTGAGGTGCCGCACCTTGCGACTCCGAACGGGAGGCGATGAAAAGGAGCAGCGCGGCGAGGCGAAGGCCGAGTCGGACAGTGTGCATGGAGATGCTCAGTTTGGCGGAGAGGAGCGAGGTCCGCCAAGATGCCGTAATTTCCGGCTGCGAGTCAACCAATGAACGTTCCACCCGAGCGCTAAGACCGGCGTGTCTGTCGAGCAAACGACTCTTCGTACCGCGACGATGGCGGACGTACCGGCACTGCAACGCCTGATCGCTCAGTCCGTGCGCGGATTGAGCGTTGGCTTCTATTCGCCCGCGCAGATCGAAACGGCGATGACGGAGCTGTTTGGTGTGGACACACAGCTCATTGCCGACCAGACCTACTACGTCGTCGACGGACCGACCGGTCCCGCGGCCAGCGGTGGTTGGAGTGGTCGTCGGACGCTCTTTGGCGGCGATCAGGCAAAGGGCGCCGACGACCCGCGACTCGATCCCGCGACCGAATCCGCACGAATTCGCGCATTCTTCGTCCATCCCGATTGGGCTCGGCGCGGGCTGGCGCGCCGTCTCTATACTGAATGCGCTCGCGCCGCCTACGCCGCCGGGTTTCGCTCGCTCGAGCTATTGGCAACGATGCCCGGCGTGCCCCTGTACACCGCCCTTGGATTCACCGTCGCAGAACCAGTGACGCTGTCGCTCACGGGCGGCGTGGACGTCCCGTTCGCGCGAATGATCCGGCGAATCGATTAGGGAAAACGAACGATCTCGTTCTGCAGAGGGACACCGCCCTTCACTGGGACTGGCGTCGATCGCTTGCACCCGTCGCTGCCGCATCGGCCAACGACGTCGAAATTCGTGGCGTAGGGCAAACCCTCGGATGACAGAAAGGTCGGTCCGGCAGCGATCTGAAAGTGGACATGCGGTTCCGTCGAGTTGCCAGAATTGCCAAGTAGCGCGAGCGTCTGACCACGCTTCACTCGATCGCCGACCTTCACCTTGAGCGAGCCTGGCTGAACGTGCGCATACAACGCGTACTTTCCGCCCCCGATATCGAGCGCCACGTGATTGCCGCCGACGGTGATGAGAGTGATCGGCACTGCGCGTGAGTTGGCGCCAGGAATGTTCTCGGGAATGCTGTCTTTCGTTTCCACGACGATACCGTCAGCCACAGCAAGCAGCGGCGTACCGTACGCGTAATAGCTGGAGTTCTTGAGTGAATCGCCGCGAAACGAATTGCCCGCCGAGTCCAACTTGAGAAAGTCGATCGCGAAGCGCTGGCCGATCGCAGTATGGCCGTCGAGCCCGAGCACCAAGCGACGATGCCCCGAGCTATTCGACGGTCCGTTGAGTGCGCCCCACTCGCCGTGCACCGGCGGTCCAATCGCCACGGCGCGCGGCTCCACGGGAATCGTGGTGCCGCGTATAACGTCGGTCGTATCGCTCGTGCCGCGAGTGAACGTCAGTTGGTGGGTGAGCGCCGCAGGCGGACGGTTGGCGTCGGTGGGAATCCACAGGTAGACGTACGCGAGCATTCCGCCGCCAATCCGCATTCGCTCGGCCACCGGCACCGCAGGCCCTACGCGTGCCGTCGCCCGTATCAGCGCACTGTCCGCGAGATTGGCGACGACGCGTCCCGGCTTTCCGCCATCCACGGCGAGGACCTCGACCCGCCGCAGCGTGAGCGGATTGGCCGTGAGGTTCGTGACGTGTAATTCGTACACGAGGAACGCGCCCGAATCGCTCATCGCCACGGTTGGCGGCTTGGGCACCCGGAACTCGACGGACGGCGGGATCTGGGCGTGCGCGCGGGACGCGGTCGGAAGCACGGCCAGCAAGGCTCCAGCGAGGACGGCGACGACGGATTTCATGAGTCGTTCGGGCGAGGGAGCAGCCAACGTAACGCACCTCCTGCTTACGCGAAAGACCGTTTTGGTATACCGTCATGATCAGGTCACGACCATGTTACGACCGCCAGGCCTGCTTGCTCGGCAATTTACCCGAGAGCTATCTTTTCCTCCGTGCCCGCATCGTCATCGAGCCGCGCCAAGCGGCCAGCCGCCCGCTCGTCCAAGGGGTCCACCGCGTCGTCGCACTCCCGCACGCCGGTCGACAACGTCACTCGTGTCTACAACGAGCTGCGTACTCTCATCATCGCTGGCCAACTGCCGCCCGGCGCTCGCGTCGCCGAACGAGCCGTGGTCGCCAGAATGGGGATGAGCCGCACGCCGGTGCGGAGCGCCCTGCACCGGCTTCAGCAGGAAGGACTCGTCGCTTCCGTCGGCCGGGCGGGCGACCAGCGGCTGATCGTCACCCCGCTGACCCGCGGCGACGGCCATGAGGTTTTCCTCATCGTCGGCCACCTCGAAGGGCTTGCGGCCCGGGGAGCCGCGATGCTCCCATCCGAACCGCGCAAAAAGCTCGTACGAGAGCTGCGAGCGGTGAACAAGGAGCTCGCCGTTGCGTCGAAGGGCAAGGCGGCCCCGGCTGTTCTCTTCTCTCTCGACCTCAAGTTCCATTCGACGTACGTCGAGGGCGTGGCCGGACCGCGCGTCGTCGTCCTGCATCGGGCCATCAAGCCGCAGTGCGAACGGTACGCTCGCCTGTACGTAAACGTCCTGCTCGACGAGCTCTCGACCTCGGTGAAGGAGCACGAAGCAATCGCCGCGGCGATTGCCAAGGGCGATCCCAAGGCAGCGCAACACGCCGTGGAAATGAACTGGCACAACGCCGCCGATCGCCTGTCGACGATCATTGCCGAGCACGGAGAGCGCGGCGCGTGGCACATGTGGGACGGTGTTGCGGAAGAAGGCGACTCCGATTGGGCTACCCGGAGTCGCCGATAGCGCTGCGCTACGGCAGCGGGTCGTTCCACATCGCCGTGGCGATCTCACCGAGCGCCTGGCCAACGAGCAGCGCGGGGTCGCCTTTGTATCCTGGCGGGAACGGAATTCTATTTCCGTAAATAGCAAACGCTAAGCGTCTCCCGCTAGCTGTCGTCATGTATCCCGCCAGTCCCTTCCCGGTGATGATCATCCGCTGATTGAGCGGATCGACCAGCCCGAACGTTCCGGTCTTGGCGAACACTTTCCCAGCGGCGGGCGACTGGGGTTGAATATTCCAGAGCGTTCCGTCACGTCCGAGAATCGGCAGCGCCTTGCGAAACACCGCCGTGTCCGGCCGAGTTGCCATGTACGCCAGATACTGCACCATGAACGCTGGCGAGTAGAACGCACCTGGTGCCCCGCCGGCGCCGTCGCCCTGTGCGGCAGCGATCAAGTCGAGACCGGCTTTCGTCAGAAATTCGCGCTCAGCGTCGAAGCCCGCCTGCAGTGCGCCCCGCCCTCTGGTCTTTCCGACCAGCGAACCGACGATGTACGGCATCGTGCTCGCGTGCAGGTTCTGACTCACCTTGAGAATGACTTTGACCTCTTCGCCCAGCGGGAGCGACACATGCTCGGCGAGACGCGTCGAATCGGCATAGTGCGCGGCCAGACGTGCGACGTCCTTCTGCGAACCACTCGCGCCGTCGCGAACCGTGACGCCACGATCGTGGAGCGCCGCAACGAGCGCGCGCGCCGCGTAGTCGGACGGATCGTCGACGTTGATGCTCATCACCATCGGCTTCGCGTCAGCCGCGTAGCTGCCGGTGAGTCGGACCGTCACCTTCCCCGCGGAGTCGCGACTCAGCGACCGACGTACGCTCGAGACGGACTGCGCGGCAGTCGTCTTGATCTCGTTCACGAGCTTGAACATTCCGAGATCGGGCGACGGCCGGACCTTGACCGGGTCGCCCGCCTTGCTGCCCGCCGACACGAGAAGATCGACGACGTTGTCGTTGAGGATCACCGGCGAAATGACGACGCCCGTTCCGAGTTCGCGTTCACCCTGCGGAAACAGGCTCGCGTCCACGAGCACTCGGCCTTCGATCGACTTGATTCCCTTCGCCGCAATCTGCGCCGCGAGATCTCGCATGGCTGCGAGGGGATCGCCGATCGCGACGGCGACAGAATCGCCGCCGCCTGCATACGAGTGATCCTCATTCGCGAAACCCAACGTGTCGCCGACCGCGCGTCCCGACAGATTCGGGTCGCCCATTCCCACGAGCACGATGTCGCCTTTGACGACGCCGCCCGAGATTGGCCCGGTGCGATACACCGGTGTGCGGAAGCGATAGTCGGCGCCGAGCAAGGCGAGTGCGGTGCCGCTCGTGAGCAGCTTCGTCGTTGAACCAGGCGTGAAGAGCTGCTCGGCGTTGAGCCCGAACACCATCTTCTTCGCATCGAGGTCGTATGCCGCTACACCGAATGCTCCGTGCACCAGCTCCGGCCGCGCGTTGATCTCGGCGATCTTGGCCGCGAGACCCTGCGCATGTGCGCGTGCCGCGGACAGTGACAGTAGGGTCGCACCGAATGCGATTGTACGAAGGCGCGCGTTCATTTGCCTGCTCCCGGTCCCCAGAGGACCTTGCCTGCTTTTGCTCCGGTGTGCTTGCCGTGATCCACCGTCACGACGCCGTTCACAAGCACCCATTCGATTCCCGTAGGGAACTCCATTGGCTTTTCGTACGTCGCCTTGTCCTGCAGCGCATCGTAGTCGAAGATCGTGACGTCGGCCCAATTGCCAACGGCGATCGTGCCGCGATTGGCGAGACGCATTCGCGTGGCCGGCCAGCCCGTCATCTTGCGAACGGCTTCGGGCAACGTGAGAACGTGTCGCTCCTTCACGTACTTCGCGATGACACGCGGGAAGTTGCCGAAGCTCCGTGGATGCGGCAGGCCTGTTTCATCGGGCACGCCGATCTGCATGACGGCGCCGGCGTCGCTGCCGATGCTCGTCCATGGGAAACTCAGCGCGGTCTCGATGTCTTTCTCGCCCATCATGTGGTAGATCGCCATGACGCGTCCGTGTCCCTGCGCGACGATGTCCCACGCCGCGTCGGCGGGCTCTTTGCCGGTCTCACGTGCGATCTGCGCGATGTTCTTCTGCTCGTACTTCGCGTTGTCGGGGTTGCGCGCGTTCACGAGGACAACGCCGTCCCAGCCGCCCGCAGCATCGATGATGTTCCACCAACCCGGCGATCCGGACTTCACTTCGCCCTTGAGTCGTGCCCGCGTTTGCGCATTCGCCAAGCGCGACTTGAGCGAGTCTGTTCCGCCTTCGTGTGCCCAACTCGGGATTGTCGCTTCGAGGCCGGTACCGCCGGCCGTGTACACATATAGATCGGCGGCGACGTCGACGTTGCGTGCGCGCGCCGCATCGACCGCGACGCGCACAGAGTCCATGAGGATTCCCCAACTTGGCTGATTCGCCACTTTGAGGTGAAAGACCTCGACCGGCGCGCCCGATCGCTCTCCCACTGCGATCGCTTCCTTCACCGCATCGACGACCTCGGCGCCCTCGCCGCGGATGTGGCTCGCATAAACGCCGCCATACGCAGCAGCGGCCTTTGCGACCTCGACGAGTTCGTCGGTGGTGCTGTAGCTCGACGGCGGATAGATGAGCGCGGTCGTCATGCCCATCGCGCCGCCACGCATAGCCGTGTCCATGATCGCACGCATGCGTGCGAGTTCAGGCGCAGTGGGTGCGCGCGCCGATTGGCCGAGCACCGCAACGCGCGCCTGCGTCTCGCTGAAATAGCTGCCAAAATTGATGCTGATGCCGCTCTTCTCGAGATTCGAGAAGTATTCGCTCACGCGACCGGCGGGGACCGGAGTACCACCTTCACCACCGATCGCCGTCGTTACGCCCTCTTGCAGCTTATTCTCGGCGCGACCGTTTCGCGGTAACACGGAGCCCGACTGATCCATCATGTCGATCCAGCCTGGGCTCACGTACTTCCCGGCAGCGTCGATTTCCGTGCGACCGCGCCCCGGCACTTTGCCGATCTTCACGAAACGACCGCTCTGAATCGCGACGTCGGCGAGAATCCAAGGATTGCCCTGGCCGTCGAGCACCCGGCCGTTCCGAATCACGACATCATACTGCGGCGCAGCGGAGGGCCCCTGCGCGCCCGCAACGCCGGCTACAAGGCCACAGGCAAGCGCGACGACCGTTCGTCTCGTGATGTGAATCATTTCGATCGTGAAAGAGTGGAGGTCACAGGTCTCCGGATCACAGGCCAGGGTAACCCCCGACCAGAGACCTGAGACCTGTGAACCGAGACCTCAGGTCGCGTTCGGGTTATTGAGACGTTCCACGTCGGGCAACGGCAGGCAAACCGTGGTGCCGTACGTGCCGCCGACGCGCGGATAAACGCTGCCCGTCGCTGGGTTCAGCGGCAGGGTGAGGCGCTGGATATCGTAATTGCGCGTGCCTTCGAGGAAGAGCACACGACGGCGTTCGTCGGCAACGAGGTTCTTCATCGACGCCGCGTCCGTTGCGCCGACGTACGGCTTGAGCGACACCGTTGCACGCATCGCATTGATGATCGACACGGCGCTCGCGCCGCCCTGCACTTCGGCGAGAATGAGCTGCGCTTCTTCGTATCGCGCCATCGGAAGCGGAATCGCGTCACCCGTCGTGTTGTTCTGCGTCGGGCCTGACGAGTACTTCGCCGGCGCATAGATCACCGAGCGTGAATCCGCTGGACGAGTGTTCGTGGTGACCGTTGCCGATCGCGGATCGACTTCACCCTGTTCCGTCTTGAGGTTGATCGACACGGATTCGACAGTGTAGTTGCCGGTCTGCTGGACCGCTGCGTACACACGATTGGCTCGACGACCGCCGCCATCGCTTGCGTCGGTACTCGCGTTGTACACGAAGCCCTTTGGCACGAGCGCCGCATCGGTGGCTGCCCCCGCGGTATTGCCCTGATACAAGCGCACGCGCGCTCGTCCAACGTACGCCGCACTCACGACGGCAGTTTGTCCCGACGTTTGTCCTGCGGCGATTGCGTCGGTGAAACGCTTTTCGGCCAGGGCGAACATTCCCTTCTGATCGACCGTCGGGCCGTTGTCGAACGCGGCGCCGCACATCGACATGCCGAGCAGTGAGTACGAGAATCCCGCGTACAGGTTCATCTGCGCGATGTACTTCTGCCGGCCGGGAACCTGCGCATCGGTCCAAGCAGCCAACTTCGCAAGCGCGTTGTCGGCATCGAAGCGTGCCGTCGAGAGCGGCGTGTAGATGCCGGGGCCTTGGTTGCCCGCACAGCCACTCGTGCCGTAGATGCCGTTCGTCTGCGTGTTTGCGTCGCGGCGGTCATACGGCCACTGCGCGGCGCCGAGCTGTGAATCGGCCAGCTCGTCGGAAATGATGCCTTCGACCGTGACGGCCGATCCAAAGGCGCACTCGAAGTCGCTGATCGCGCTCACGACCATGAGGTTCGCAGCGGCGGGTGAATCGAACACCGTGACCGGCACGGCGTTCGGCGCGTTCACGTCGAGCAGTCGGCTGGTATTACACGCGACGACCAACCCGACGACGACCGACGCACTGATGGTTTTTGCAACTCTCATCATAAGTGAGTCCATCCAGTATGTGTGGCGAAGCCGCAAAGCATGCGGCTTCGACGGGAGTTAGTAGTTGACGCGGACCGTGAACACGAACGACGTGAGCGGCGGATACTCGGCCTGGTCGACACCGAAGTTTGCGCCGGGGTTCGAACCAGAGACGAACATCATTTCCGGATCAAGACCCGTGTATTGCGACCACGTGTGCAGATTGCGGCCGGACGCCGTGAGCGCAACGCCATGTGCGCCGAAGCGCGACGACAGCCGTTCCGGTACGTCGTACGACAGCGACAGTTCGCGGAGCTTCATATACGAAGCGTTGTTGATCACGAAGTCACGCAGCGTACCGTTGCTCTGCATCTGCACGAGCAGACGCGGGTCCGTCTTCGCCGGCTGCACGTACTCGAGGCACGTGTAGAAGATCTGGCAGCGGATGCGAAGGTTGTTGTCGAGACGCGCGAAGTCCGTGGCGTAGTCGGTCATGACATACAGCCGCAGGTTCGTGAAGAAGCGAATCGTGTTCGTCCACGAGCCTTCGACCGGCGGAATGCCGCGACCGAGGTAGACCTTGGGCGCCTGGACCACACCGGCCGCGTTGTAGCACGGCATCGAGCCACCCTTGCCGTCGTCACAGATCGGGTTGATCGCCTTGCGCTGCGTCGGATCATACGTCGCGCTCAGCACGCGATACGAGAACCAGGAGTACGGTGCGTAACCCACGCGGTGCGAGTACGAACCGTTGTCGATCGTCGTGTCCTTGCCGTTGAGCCGTTTGATCTTGCCGTTGTTCGTCGACACGTTGAACGCCGACTCCCAACCGTAGGCGCGGCGCTGGATGACCTGCGCCTTGATTCCAAGCTCGATACCAGACTTCTGAATTTCACCGGCGTTGAAGAACTGCGTGCTCGCGCCGAAGCCCGTGCCCGGTGCCACACCGCGCGAGAGAATCGCGTCCTTGGAAACGTCGTTGTAGTAGGTGAAGTCGAAGCCGATGCGATCGCTGAACGTGCCCGCTTCGAAGCCGAGCTCCGTGCCGAACACTCGCTCTGGCTTGAGGTTCAGGTTGCCGAACGTGCTCGGGGTGAGCGTCGACTGGCTATTCGGTCCCGCGACCGGACGCAGCGTGCGAAGTGCCGTGTTGTAGGCTGGCTGCTGACCCGAGCCGCCGTACGCGCCGCGAAGGCGCAGGTTGTCGATGAACGACGGCAGGTGCGCCTTCACCGTCTGGTTCTCGCTCGCAACCCACGACATACTGGCCTTGGGGTACGTCACCCACTTGATGTCTTTACCGAACGCGCTGTTGTTGTCGACGCGTGCTGCCGCGGTGACGAACAACTGCTCGCGCCAGCCGAACTCCTGCTGGAGATAGAAGCCGAGCGTGTTGTTGCGTTGCGCGTCGGAGCTCGCAGGAATCTTTGTGCCGGCGGCGGTGATCGTTTCCAGACCCGGTGCCGGGAAGTGGTCGCCCTCGGCCGAGAAGTACGTGTTGTAGTTCGTGTAGTACTGAATGCCGCCGGCGGTCTTGGACGTCAGCGTCGGGCGAAGATTCAGATTGATCGCGCCCGTGTAGTCGTAAGTGTTGTAGAACGCCTGGTGATGGTTCTGGTAGCGGAAGCCGTCAAAGCTCGAGCCCCAGAAGTACGCAATCGTGTCGTTCGTGATGTACGGCAGGTAGTCGACGTCGTCCTCGAGCGTGTAGTCCGTACCCACCGCGAGGCGGTTGGTGAACCAGCTCGTGGGATTGAACCGGAGCGTCACGCTGCCGGTGAAGCGATTGAGGTTCTGCCAGAACTGCTCTGCGCGATCAGACTCCGGCGGCGAGCTGTTGAAGCCGCGTCCCCAGCCGCAGGCCGGATCGCTGCTGCCGACGCAGAACTTGGACGTGTTTACAGGATTCGAATAGAGCGAGCCCCAGAGCGTACCACCGCAGCCCGCTTCGCAGCTCAAGCTCGTCTTGCTCTTGATGTAGCCCACGCTCGACTCGAGCTCGAACTTTTCGCTCGGTGTTACCGAGAGGTTCGTTCGCGCCGACTGCTGAATGCGCTCGTTCGCGTAGTCCACGCCCTGGTTTCCGCTCCATTCACCTGACGCGAAGAATCGGAACAGTGGCGAGCCGCCGCTGACGTTCGCTGCGTAGTTCTGGATGCCGCCATCGCGGAAGAGCGGCGTGCCGCGCGCGTTCTCCGTCTGATAGACGTTGACGCTGTAGAGCGACGTGTCACCCGCGCTGAGCTTACACGAGGAGTTCGTGAACGAGTTACAGTAGTTGGTCGGGATGCGACCGGCCGCGTCCTGGAACCAGTTCGAACCGCCCTTCACGGTGAAGGAATACTTGGTGGTTCCCGCCGCGCCCTTCTTCGTGAGGATGTTGATGACGCCGCGCGCCGCTTCCGTTCCATAGAGCGTGGCCGCCGCGGGACCCTTGAGGACTTCGATATTCTCGATTTCCTCGGGCGAGAAGTCGTTCAAGCGCGAGATGACACCCGAACTGAACGCCTGCACGTTGATGCCGGTGCCCGTCTGATTGTCGACGCGCACACCGTCGACGTAGATGAGCGGATTGCTCGACAGCGAGAAGCTGCTGATGCCGCGAATGCGGATCTGCGAGCCGGCGCCAACCTGTCCCGTTCCGGGAAGGACGACGACGCCTGGCGTTCGGCCATTGAGCAGTGCGTCGACGCTCGGCACTGAGGTTTTTGCGGTGACGTCGGAGACGTCGACAGATGAAATCGACGTACCGAGTGCGCGTTTCTGTTCGCCGCCGGCAGTGCCGGTGACGACCATTTCGTTGAGCTCGAGCGCGCGCTCCGTCATCACGATGCGCACATCGGTCGCACCGACACGCACCGACACTGAGTCGGGTCGATAGCCGAGGGATCGGGCCTGCAGCACGACCTGCGATCCGGTGACGCCGGTGATGCGGAAGCGCCCGGAGGCATCGGTAACTGCGCCGCGGCCGGCTTGACCACTAACCGAGATCTGCACGCCCGACAGCGCGCGCTGCGAGCCAGAGACCACTGCGGTTCCGGCGACGGCGCCCTCTTGGGCATGCAGTCGTTGGGGCGCGAATAGCACGACCGCGAGTGCCGCAGCGGTATGCCATGTCGCGCGAGTCCATCCAACGTTTCTCATAGTCCTCCTCCCAATGTGGATTGTGCAGCGGATCGACGGCGTGTGCGTGACGCGATAGCGCGTTCGACGACGGACGCGCTGACTACGACAAAGTCGAAGATGAACTACCAATCGGTCGGGAGGCTGAGGAATCGGTGCGCCTCGAACCGAAGACAATTGATTACGGGGTCGATTGTACACCGCAGCGGTCGACCACGCAAATACGTTCGGGAACTTTGTGTCGCGCTTTACAGCGCGCTGACGGCTGCACGATTACGCTCGAGCCTGTCTCGGCGAGGCAGTCCAGAACGTGTAAGGGATTTGTTCCGCGCACGGACTATATCGCGATTATTAGAGTACTCATATAGACCATCGGGGAGATGCATGACACGTCACCCTTCGGAGAAATTCGTCTTATCACTTGCCCACTATCGCCCGGTCGCGCACTCTCGGTACCGGTCCATCGGGCCAATTGCGAACTCGGACCCCCGTCGCCCTTTTTGGGGCGCTCCGCCCCGCCGCCCCACCCTCGTTGGAGACTCTAGTGGAAAGCGTATCGACGGTTACGCAGCGCGAAGCACCGCCCCTCACGCACTTCACCCCGCCCCCGGCCGCCGTTTCAGCCCCAATCCCGGTCTGGCCGCTCTGGCAACGGGTGCTGTTTCGCTTCTGCTTCATCTACTTCGTCCTTCAAGTCGCGCCCTGGAACTGGTTTCGGATCATCCCGGGCGTGTCGTTCATCTTCAGCTACTACAACCAGACCGTCGCATGGGCGGTGAACGCCGGCAACGCGCGCTACTTCCACGTGCGCGAGACGCTCGTTCCGATGAACGGAAGCGGCGACACGTCATACGCGTGGGCCCAGATCTGGTTGTACCTGAGCCTCGCGACGATCGGATGTGTCGTCTGGAGCGTGATCGACCGGAAGCGCACCAACTACGCGCGCATGGGCTTTTGGCTTCGCATGATCGTCCGCTACTACATCGCCGCCGCCGCGTTGAGCTACGGGATCATCAAGCTGTTCATGCTGCAGATGCCGTTTCCCCAACTCAGCCAACTCGCGACGCCGCTCGGCGACCTGCTCCCGATGCGTTTCTCGTGGCTGTTCATCGGCTACTCGGCGCCTTACCAGATTTTCTCCGGCGCCATGGAAACGGTGGCGGGGCTCCTGCTCTTGTACCGGCGCACGGTGACAGCAGGGCTGTTCGCTGCGACTGGCGCGTTCATGAACGTCGTGATGATCAATCTCGCGTACGACGTGCCGGTCAAGATCTACGCGTCGCACTTACTGCTGTCATGCCTCTTTCTACTCGCGCTCGACTCCAAACGGCTGCTCGGCTTCCTCGTCTTGAACCAGGGCGCCGCCGCAACGACGGCGTACGAACCGAACTTCACGACGACCTGGCAGCGCCGCGGAAGCATTTTGGTGAAAGCGCTGCTCGTCTATCAGTTCTTGCTCCTTCCGCTTCAGAGCGGCTGGACTCGATATCAAGACGGCAATCGCTCAGTGGACTCCGGCCCGTTCAAGGCTGGCATCTACGACGTCCGACGGTACGTCGTCAACCACGACACGATTCCCGTATCGAACACCGACTCGCTGCGCTGGAAGGACGTGATCTTCGACAATCGCGGCGCCGGCAGCGTGAACACCACCGACCCAGTCTTCTGGCAGCGGTATCACCGCGGCTACTTCCGCTACAAGCCTGACTCCGTCGCGCATACGGTCGCGGTATGGAAGACCTCCACGATTCCACGTGACAGCACGTTCCTGTTCACGATGCGATACGACCGTCCCGATACGAACACGATTCGCTTTCACACGGCAATTCGCGGCGACTCCATTCACGTCGAGCTGATTCGCATGCCACGCCACTTTCAGTTGACCGAGCGACAGTTTCACCTGCTATCGGAATACAACCGATGACGGTGGCGCGCACGGCACCGGAGTCGCAACGAGACGCTGAGGCACGGCTGAAGCGTTTCATCGACAAGTTTTCGCCGGCGCACCAGAAGCTCATACGCTCGGTACGCAAGAAGCTCCGTAGTCGGTTTCCGACTGCCACGGAGCTCGCGTATGACAACTATAACTTTTTCGTCATCGGCTTCGGACCCACCGAGCGACCATCCGAGGCCATCCTCTCCCTTGTCGCAGGCAGCAATGGAGTGAGCATCTGCTTCATGCACGGCGCCAAGCTTCCCGACCCCACGAAGATCTTGAGGGGAGCCGGCAATCAGACGCGAACGATTGCCGTCGACGGACCACAGACTGTCGATCGTCCAGATGTCGAGGCCCTCTTCGTCGCCGCAACCGCGCGCTCCAAGAGCGTGTTTCCCGATGCAGTCGCACGAAAGCTCATCATTCGTAGCGTGTCAGCGAAGCAAAGGCCGCGCAAGAAATGATCGCGTTCCTAAACGGCCACCAACTCTGCGGAAATACCATCGGCTAACGCGGCGACGGAGTCGTGGCGGATGCTGCGCGAAACCATGGTTGTCAGTCTGCTCGATCGTGCTGACGTACGAAGGTCGGCGACTCGACGGCTCGGCTGACGGTGGCGCTAGCTGCTCGGCGAGTTGTTCAACCGCCGGGTCGGGCTCGAGGCCGAGTGTATCTCGAAGCAACGCGGCGTGAACGCGTGCGTGACGTAGCGCGCCGGCGCGGTTACCAGACGCCGCGTGCGCGCGCATCAACTCCATGGCGATACGCGAGTCCTCTGGCAGGAGCGCCGCGAGACGTTGCCAGCAATCGAGCGCCTCGGCGACACGTCCGAGTGCTCGCGCTTCGATGGCGAGCTGCTCGATCGCCTTGGAGACGGCCCGAGTCAGACGCGAACGCTCGATCTCCATCCATTGATCGAACTCAGGTGCGTCGGGAAGATAGAAGCCGTCGAGAAATACGCCGGCGTAGTGCGTTGCGGCCGCGCGCCAATCGAGCGAGTTCATCGCCGATTCGAAATCGGCAACATCGCTACCGACGAAGTCGCGATTGAGATGCAGGTCGTCGCCAACGGCGACGATCGCATCGCCGCTCAACGCCTGATTGATGCGGTACACCGAATCCGACAATAGCCGGCGACCGCGCTCAGCGTCGGCATTCGGCCACAGCACCGTGATGAGTTGATCGCGACTGTGATGCGGGCGGCGACTGGTAGCCAGGAGAGCGAGCAGCGCGATGCGATGTCGCTGCGCCGCGCGACCGGTGATCGGCTGGTGCTCCGATTCGAGGACTGCTCCTCCGAACAATGTGAGACGATTCACGTGGCGTAACGATGGTGGCGATGACGATGGCGATAGAAAAACGAGAATGAGGCGATGAGTGAGGACAATCATGCGCACACTCGCTTGGTTCGCGTTCGCATCACACCAATTCGCGTCGTGAGCCGAGCACTTGGCAGTCAGACAACAATGAGGATCATGAGTATGACTATCGGTATGCGACGTGTCCTGTTTGCATCGACATTTTCGTTGGTCGTTGCAGCGGGTTGTGGCGGTGGCAGTGAAACGACCGAGCCCGCGCTGCCACCACAGGTGGAAGCGTTGCGCACTTCAATGGCCGCTTACTCGAGCTTGGCACTCGCCAAGACCGCCGGGTACAACACGGCGATCACCGACTGCATGTCGAACGGTGACGACGGTGCGATGGGCATTCACTTCGGCAACACGCAGCTATTCGACGCAAAGGTCGACGGACTGCAACCCGAGGTACTGATCTACGAGCCGGGAACGAATGGTGAGATGAGCCTCGTCGGCGTTGAATTCCTCGTGCCGTTTTCGGCGGTCCCAAAAACGTCCCCGGCCCCGGAACTGTTCGGACAGAAGTTCGCTGTGAACGACGTGTTTGGCGTGTGGGCGTTGCACGTCTGGACGCACCGGACGAATCCGAAGGGGCTATTCGCGACCTGGAATCCGCGCGTACACTGCTGAGCCCCGCCTCGCCTTTACCACGCGCCGCGAATCCCAAGCAACAATGATCCGTCATTGTTGCTTGCGGCGCCGCGGGAACGAGCCTCGGTGTCGAAGTTGTCGGTGAAGGTCAGCGTGAGCGCCACGGCTTTCGTGAAATTGAACGCGCCAACGGACGTCGACGTAATCGTGTATCGATCCATGGCGTTCACGACTGGCGCGTAGAACGTCACGTGCGACAGTGACAGCCGATCGTCGACCTTCTGCGTGACCTTCACGCGCCACGACAATCGCGCCAGGCTCGTGGAAGATGCGCTGTCGCCGAGCGGTGTCGTGTGTTCGCCAAGGACCGCAACACTCACGCTCGCGGCGCCCGTGTTCGTTTTCGCGAACAACCACTTCACGCCGGCGCCGCCGGCGCTGCGATTGTCGATCTTCTTTTCGAGGCTCGACTCCGTGCTCGCGAACACGAACGGGCTCACTCGGCTTTTTGGGGCGACGTCGACCGATGTCGTCACTTCCCAGCCCCGCGCGTTGACGAACTTCACCTTCTGCGCGTCCTCCGACTCGCCGTAGCGGAACTTGAGGCTCGCGTCGGCGGTGAAGTCCTCGCCGGTGTGCGAGACGCTTCCGGCGAGTCCCGTCAAGGTCTGAGATGTCGCCCCGAACAGGGTGCTGGCATTCGCTTCGGCTACTGCGTGCCAACCGGGCTTTTGTCCCCAAGCAACGTGGCTCACGGCACAGGCCATAGCCGCAGCCAGCGCAATACGTCGAGAAAAATGCAGCAAAATGACCTTGGATCGGTCGTTCACGATTCCGTCTTGGATGAGGTTGCTGCAGAATAATCGGGTCTACGACATTGCCGAATGCCGAATCGAGCTCTGACCGCGGCGACGCTGCTACTGCTCACTCCCCCCTTCGTTCGTCGAGGGGAGGTTGTGGCGACGTCGGCACCGCCGCTCCCGGAGCTCGTGATGTCGTGGCGTCCCGTTCGCGACGGCACATCAGAGGTCGCGGCGATCGAAGTACGTGAAACGCTCGCGTCGCCGGCAAATCGGAATGCGTTTTCGCTACGAGCACCAATTACGTACGCCGGCGTTCGCGGCATTGCCGATCGTGTCGAGCGACTCGTCGTGAAAGATTCAGTTGGCGACGTCGCGCTCAGCGTCGAGAACGAGCCCGCGCATCCCGGCGGCTTTCCCAACTACCGACACTGGAAGGCCGAGCGCCCGGTTCGCGGGACGATGACCATTGCCTATCGCTCGCTCGTTCAACCGCCGCCTGGCGGCGGACCTCCGTTCGGCATTCGAGCTGCGGCCGGCGGCGTGAGTGGCGCCGGCTCCGGGTTTCTCGTCCTCCCCGATAGCCCCGACTCTGTGCACACACGCGTGCACTGGGACCTGAGCGATCTGTCACCCGGTTCGATCGCAGCGACGACGTTCGGTGAAGGCGACTTCGATCTCAGCGGCGCGCCCGACGAGGTGATGCAAACATGGATCATGGCCGGCCCACTCGGCGCATTCCGTGGAACCGGCAGCGCCAAGGGATTCAGCGCAGTGTGGCTAGGAACGCCCGCGTTCGATGCACCGGCCGAGATGGAATGGGCGTCGCGCATGTACGCGTATCTCGGCAAGGCGTACCGGTATCTGAATCCGCCGCCGCCGTATCGTGTGTTCATTCGCGTACTTCCGAACTCGCGCGGGGCGACGGCGCTCGCCAACTCCTTCATGCTCGTTGCATCGCCGGCCGGAACGAACGCTGGCGCGGCAATGTCGCCCCGTGAGACGATGACGCACGAGATGGGACATATGTGGGTGGGCGACATTCAGGGCCCGCTCGGGGTGACGAGCTGGTTCACCGAGGGACTGAACACCTACTACACGCGATTGCTGCCAATGCGCGGCGGCTTTGATTCGGTGAGTTCGTACGGTCGGCAGGTGAACACCGACTTTCGTGAATACTATACCAACGTCGCGCGCAATTTGTCCGCCGACTCCATCGTGAAGATCGGCTTCAACGACGAGAACGTGCGGCATATTCCGTACGTGCGTGGCAGCTTGTACTTCGCCGATCTCGACTCCAAGATCCGCGCGGCGTCGCACGGGCGACGGAATCTCGACTCATTGATGTTTGACGTCTTCCGGAAGCGCGCACGTGGCGAGCGCTTCGATCATGACGCATGGATCGCCGCCGTAACGCGGGAAATCGGGTCGACGGCGCGCCGCGACTTCGACAGCGTGATCCTTCGCGGCGCGACCATCGTGCCTGCGTCTGATGCGTTCGGGCCGTGTTTCGTGCGTCGCGTCACAGAATTGACGCCACGGACGGGCGGTCCGTCGGTCGACGGATTTGAGTGGGTCCGCGTAGACTCTATTCCCGATGCGCGCTGCCGAGTATGGTGAATGGCAGCGGCGCTAAAGTGTGCGCCGCTCTTTGACTGGAGGATCATGATGATCAATCGACGAGACCTGATCACGGGTGTCGGCAGCGCGGCGGCCATGGCGGCGCTGAACAAGCTCGGCGCGCAGGTGCCGCGAGCGCTCCGCACCGATGCGTCGCCGCTAGTCCTACCGTCTGCGCCCGAGTTTCCGCGCAAAGCCGACTTCAGCATCGCCGATGGTTA
The DNA here is from genome assembly GCF_055379415.1 of Leucogemmata humicola. Lineage (NCBI taxonomy): Bacteria > Pseudomonadati > Gemmatimonadota > Gemmatimonadia > Gemmatimonadales > Gemmatimonadaceae > Leucogemmata > Leucogemmata humicola. Next base: position 1,484,826 of record NZ_AP040875.1, on the reverse strand, counting down.
CACGTACATCAACGGCGCATACACGCATCCAATGCCGCGCGTGGCGGCCGACGCTGCGCGACGTGCCGCTGATGCGCGTGCCACACTCTCGCCGATTGCGAGCACAGCGCAACCCGATCCGAAGGTGCTGTTTGCAAAGCTGATCAACGCCAACCCGTCGGAGATCAGCTATGTCCCGAACACGAGCACGGGCGAGAACCTCGTGTTGAATGGACTTGGCGTCACACGCTTCGATGGCAACGTCGTGACCGACGCGCTTCACTTCGACGGCGCGCTCGTGCATCTGCTCGAATTGCAGAAGCAGGGTCTCGATCTGCGCATTGCCAAGCAACGCGACTACCGCATCGACATTCGCGACGTGGAGAAGCTCGTCGACAAGAAGACGAAGTTGATCGAGGTATCGCTCGTTGCGATGTACAACGGCTTTCAGCACGATCTCAAGGCTGTGTGCGATCTCGCGCATGCGCACGGTGCACTCGTCTACGCCGACATCATTCAAGGCGCGGGTGCCGTTCCGATCGATGTGCGCGCGACGGGGCTCGACTTTGCCGCCTGCTCGAGCTTCAAATGGCTGATGGGCGATTTCGGGCTCGGCTTTTTATACGCGCGAGAAGGCGCGCTCGAACAGGTAAAGCGCTCACAGTGGGGCTATCACTCCACGTCGGACATGAACGAGCACGTTCCGCCGTTCGATCCGGAGGCCGACACGCATCCTGTGTCATGGACGCTCAGCAACGACGCCACGGGAATGTTCGAGGTTGGCAGCATCGGTGGCAGTGTGAAGGCAGCCGTCGGCGCGTCGCTCGGTTACATCCAGAGCCTCGGCGTCGAGAACATCCAGGCACACCGTCAGCCGTTGCTCAAGAAGCTACGCGACGAGATGCCGCGACTCGGCTTCACGCCAGTCACGCCGCCCGAGAGCACGTCGCCGATCATTACCTTCGCAATGAAGGATGGCGCGGCTGTACAGAAGAAGCTCGACGCCGCGAAGGTCAACGCGCGTGTGGCGTCGCGTTGGATTCGGCTGTCGCCATCGGTGTACAACGACATTCACGACGTCGATCGCCTGCTCGAGGCGCTCGCGTGATCCGTGCGTCCCGGATGATGATCGGCGCCGCGATGGCGCTGTCGATGCCTGCGTACTCGCAGGCTCAGGCACCGAAGCCACGTGCACCACTGGTCGCCGTCACGCATCACTCGGGGCGTTTCAACAATCAGGACGTCGCGTACACCGCGACGGTCGCCGAGCATTTTCTCAAGGACTCGACGGGTAAGCCGCTCGCGTCACTCGTGACGACGACGTACACACGCGACAACGTCGCGAATCGTGCGGCACGCCCCGTGATGTTCCTGTTCAACGGCGGCCCTGGCGCGTCGTCGACGCCGTTGCATCTCAGTGCGTTCGGGCCGGTGCGTCGCGTTGGCGCCGCCGGTGCGCAGTCGATGGTGAACAACCCGGATAGTCCGCTCGACGTGGTCGACCTCGTATTCATCGATCCGGTTGGCACGGGATTCAGTCGCCCGTTACCCGGAGTGGATGGTCATCGTTTCTGGTCGCGAACCAGCGATGCCGCGTCGGTGCGATCGGTGATCGAAGAATGGATTGCGCAGAATGGCCGTTCGTCGTCGCCCAAGTATCTGTGCGGCGAGAGCTACGGCACCACGCGCGCGACGCTCATTCTCAAGAATCCCGGTTCACTGCACTTCTACGGAGTGCTGCTCTTCGCGATCGTCGGTGATCTGTCTGGTGAGGAGATGCCATACGTCGCCAGCCTCCCGGCATTCGCTACGACCGCGTGGTTCTTCGAGCGAATTCCGCGCAACGGACGGACGGTGCAACAGGTCTACGACCAAGCCGTGGAATTCGCGCGCACCGAGTATGTCTCGGCCCTCATTCGTGGAGGGAGTCTTCCCGCGGCCGAGCATGCGCGCATCGCGCAGAAGATGTCGTCGTTGATCGGACTGTCGCCGCAGCTGATCGAAGCGAATGACCTTCGCGTGTCGAAGGACACGTTCATGTTGAACCTCTTGAAGGATCGCGCGCTGCGCACGGGACAGCTCGACAGTCGGGCGACGGTGCGGCTCGATGCGCCAAAGCGACGGCCGCCCTATGACGATCCTGGCATGAACTACGATCCGGAAGCTCCGCCGGGAACGGGACCGGCGCTGCCACAGACATCGGTTGCTGGCTCGCCCGTCGATCTGTACTTCAAGCACGACCTCGGGTTCGCGACGACCGAGGTGTACAACGCACTCAACCTCGACGTGAACTCAGCGTGGAATCACGAGGGTAGAACCGACGTGAACCCATCGCTCGGCGATGCGATGCGACGCGATCCGAAACTTCGTCTCTTCTGGACAGGCGGCTATTTCGACATCACGACGCCGTTGTACGCGGCACGATACGCGCTCGATCAAGCCGGCGTCGTCAACAGTCGAGTGACGGGAGCGGCGTTCCCCGCCGGACACTCCGTGTTCATGGAGGCAGCAAACCGCTCGGCGCTATCGGCAGCGGTGCGGACGTTCGTAACGCGATGAACGAGTAGCGGAGCACGCTTGCCTCGAGCGGACGGTCAGCGTAAGCTGCGTCAAGCGCTCAGGGCGCATCCAGTCCGCGGAAAGGGCCGTGCCCACCTGGAAGGACAGCACCATATAACGACGATTCTTCTTTCAGCCTGACGAGTGCGGACTCCAGGCATTTCCTGCGAAAGGAGTCTCGTATGCTGCGTGTCCGCACCACCGATGCACTGCCGCTCGCCCCTCGTCCGAACATCGATCAGTATCGGACGCTCGCGAAGGATCTCGTCAAGGCTCGCCATACCGGCGACCAGGACGCAACGCGCGAATGGGCTGAAGCATGGATGAGCCGAATGGCTCGTCTTCACGGAACGCCGGTCACTGCCGATCAACTCGACCGGCGCGCCTACAACATCCTTCGCGATGTCTCCGCAGCAAAGCTGACCGAAGCGACGACGCTGTCCGATGCACAGCTATTCCTCGCGCGCCTTCACGGCTTCGATAGCTGGCCTAAGTTCGTCGCGCACGTCGACGCGCGACAGGAGGACAGCTCGCCCGTGTCACAATTCGAGATTGCCGCCGACGCGATTGCAAGTGGCGACGCCACGACTCTCACCGAGCTCCTTCGCGACAATCCGTCGCTGATTCACGCAAGGTCAGCGCGCGAGCATCACGCGACACTGTTGCACTATATCGCCGCCAACGGCCATGAGGGCTTCCGACAGAGAACCCCGAAGAATGCGGTAGAGATCGCGCGTGTGCTGCTCGAAGCAGGCGCGGAGGTCGATGCGCTCGCCGACATGTACGGTCATCGCGTGACGACGATGCAGATGCTCGTCTCGAGTGCCCACCCGCATAAAGCGGGTGTACAGGTCGGACTCGTCGACATTTTGCTCGACTTCGGCGCGAATCCGAATGGGGTCGCGGACGACGGCTCGCCGATGATGACGGCCTTTCGCTTTCACTATCCGAAAGCAGCGGAAGCGTTGGCGCGACGCGGCGCGCGAGTCGACAATGTCATTGCCGCGTCCGCTTTAGGTCGTGCGGATCTCGTCGATCGCATGGTGGACGACGAAGGGCGCGTGCGTGCTCCTGTTGCGCCGCCAAGTGGCCCATGGCCGAAGCTGTCCAACGATCCTGCCCAACACCTCGGCTACGCACTGACGTGGGCCACGACGTTTGGTCGCGATGATGTCGTCGAGCTGTTGCTGAAGAAGGGCGTGGATGCTTCAGGACGCGACGACGACGCGAGCGCGCTGCACTTCGCCGCCGCGCTTGGGCGAATGCATCTCGTACGACTCTTATTGAAATGCGGCGCCTCGCTCGAGACGCTGAACAGTTATGGCGGCACAGTGCTCGATGGCACGGTGTGGTTCGCGCTGAACGACCCGGTGGACGGCGTCGACTACGCGGCAATCGCGCGTGAGTTGCTCGACCTCGGAGCGCGGACCGACGTGTACCCGGAGATGCAGTCGCATGTCGATCTCGTCCTCGCGGGCCAGAGAGGAGGCGGCTATCCTGTCGAGGATGACCCATCGCGCTGAAGAAAGTACTTCTATAGGTTCCAACATATGAGAAGTATTTCTGTGTTTGCCGTAGTCGTTGCGGCGGCGACAGTCGCATGCTGATGATCAAAGAGGCGACGGTCGTTCACGCAACACCGTGATACAACCTTCAACTCAAGTGGCCTATGAAATTGTGCTTTGTCATTCTCGCAGCAACAGTCGTCGCGTGTAGTTCGAACGAGTCCGCTGGCGTGGCCCCCGTCGGTCCGTCGGCAGACTGCATCACAGTGGGACCCGCGGTGTCGCCCGCATCGGCCACGTTGCATCCGGGAGATTCACTTCGCGCGACGGTCGGTCTTCCGGCGTGTTCGGCTAGTCCGACTGACCGCTACCGGTGGAGCTCGAGCGACACGATCGTCGCCACCGTTGACACGAGTGGACTGATTCGCGCGCGCAAACAAGGGACCGCGACTATCATCGCCTTATTGGTCGCCGATCCCAATGTGAAGGGAGCAATGGCCGTAACGGTCCAGCCATAGTCCGTTTACCACGAAGGTCACGAAGGGCACGAAGAAACTCTTCGTGTTCTTCGTGATCTTCGTGGTAAACACAACGCACAAAAACCGATATCGACGAGCAGCATCTTCGCCAAAATCATCGTGGGACGATCACTCGCGAGCTTCATCTACGAAAAACGGCGCCAGTCTCTCGACTGGCGCCGTTTCATTTGTTGCTACCCTGCGACTGCGTTACCGGCTGACGTTCGCCAGATCCTTGAGCGACGTCTGCAGCCACTGCACACGCTGCGGATCGGACGATCCGTTCGTGTAGCCGCCAACCTGACCCGCGAGCGCATTCAACGCATCGCGACGCGCCGAACCACTCATCGCTTCAGCAGCCGTCAGCGCCGTGCGGACCGTCGCAACCTTGTCGGGCGACAGACCCTTCCAACGCTCGAGCTGGTCGGTGTACGAACGCGACAGCGCGAACGTCGCCGGCCAGACGAACTTCGGCTGATCCTGGACGTTGAGGAAATCCATATGGATCGACTTCGCCGCATCGATCTCGTTCTGCGAGATCGCGCCGCTCGGCGTCAGCTCGAAGATGTCGAGACCGCGCTGCATTTCCGAACCGATGATCTGGCCGTTGTACCAGTAGATCGACCAGAAACCGCCGCCCATCGCACGCGTGCCGTCGTTCGGGCCACGGTCGAAGTACCCGATCTCGTGCGGGTGTGCCGGATCGGTCCACTCGAAGATCGACGCGCCACCCTGATACCACGCCTGCACCATGATCGTGCGGCCCGGAATCGGGATCAGCGAACCGTTGTGAGCAACGCAGTTCTCGAGCGCCGTCTGCGGCGCCGGGAGCTTGTAGTAGCTCTGGAAGATCATCTTGCCGTTCACAATCTTGAAGATCGCGTCGGCGCCCCAGTTCTTCGGGTCATCCTTACGGCAGTACGCCGCACCACCACCGCCCCACTCGTCGCTGAACAGCACCATCGACCCGTCATTGCTGAACGTGGCCGAGTGCCAGAACGAGAAGTTGGAGTCGGCGACCTGCGTGAGACGCTTCGGGTTCGGCGTATCGCGAATGTCGAGCAACAGGCCCATGCCGGCGCACGCGCCGCCGGCGAGACCAACCGCCGGATACACCGTGATGTCGTGGCACTGCGTCAGCGCGCGCGGCGCGAACGGCGAGGCGACGCCATACTGCTTGGCGAGACCGTCGACCTTCGAGCGATACGTCGCCGAGTCAGCCTTCGACGTCGACGTCAACGGGCCGAGTGCCGTGACCGCGTTCTGGAAGTTCACGCGCGCCGAATCTTCCTTCGTCACCGGCGCAGCGTTGCCACCGCGTCCGCCACCGCGACCGCCACGACCACCGTTCGCCACGGCGGCTGCGCCGCAGCTCGGTGCGCCCGCACCACGGCCGCCACGGCCGCCGCCGGCAATACCGTACTGCTTCTCGAGCGCGTCGATCGACGCCGCGCACTTGGCAGAGTCGGCCGCCGTCACCGGCGTGGGGAGCGCGGCGCGCGCTGCGTCAAACTTTGCACGCGCGGCATTCGCTTCGGCATCAGCCGGCGACGCACCGTGACCCTGCGGCGACAACAGTCCGTTCAGGTTGCCCGACGTCGGATCGGCGAAGATCGCCGGCGAGCTCACGACGGCAGCCTGCTCCGGATGCGCGAGCGGGATCTTGATGACTTCGATGCGGAAGTTCGAGTTATTCGGGTCCCAGGGGTTGTCGTTGCAACGCGCCAACTCCTCGGACGGACGAATGCCCGACGTGCCTGAGATGTAGACGTAGACGTTGTCCTTGTCCTTCGGATCGTCGACGACCGTGTGCGTGTGCGAACCACGGCAGGTCTGAACGTTCGCGAGGTACTTCGGATTGTCGATGTCCGTGATGTCGAAGATGCGCAGACCGCGGATGCGGTCTTTGCTCACCGGCGCCGTAGGCGCCTGCGCGCCGCAGTCGAGACGCGACGTGGGCGCTTCGGCCGACACGAAGAGCAAGTTCTTATAGACCGACACGTCGCTCTGCGACGCCGGGCACAGCTTGCCAACGCGAAGGCGGGGTGCCGTGGGATTCGAGATATCCCAAATCTGGAAGCCGTTGTAGTTGCCCTGGATGACGTTCGTGCCGCTGAAGCCGAGGTCGGAGTTCGTGATCCCGGCAAAACCGGCGGGCGACTGCACGTGCGACACCATCCGCATATTCCAGATCGCCGAACCGGCGTCCTGAAGTCCCGCCTTGAGGCCGACGCGTGCGTCGGGCTGCGGCGCGGTGATGAGCGGGGCGGACATGTCGGGCGAACCCTGCTGCTGCGGGCTGGCGGACGTCGAGCCCATGGACGACGAACCTGCGCACGCCGCGCCAATGACCGACGTGAGGACCAAACCGGCCGCGACGAGCGACGTCGTCAACGACGTGCGATCACGGTGATGCTTCGAAACCGGTACCATAGGTAATTCCGGTGAGAGAGTGTGTGGCGTGGGACGCCACACGGGTGGAGGAACAACGCACTACGCCAACGAGATGAAGTAGAACTCAGTCCTGCTCGGTCTTTGCGGCCGGAAGCGCGTCCAACATCAACTGCATGCGCTCGATCTCGGTCGTTTGATCAGCCTGCACGTCATTCGCAAACTTGAAAATGAGTTCGTCCTGACCAGCCGCCGGAGTGTTGAACAGCGAATCGACCATGCTGATCGCGCCACGGTGGTGCTGGATCATGAACGTGAGGAACAGGCGATCGAACTCGACGCCACGCGCCTTGTCGAGCTGCGACATCTGCTCCTCGGTGAGCATGCCCGGCATCATCATGTAGTGCGTCATGCCGTTCATGTTCATCTTCATGCCGCGCGGATCGGGCTCGGGAACGACCTGGTTTCGATCTTTCAGCCAGTCGCTCATGATCCCGATTTCTGCCGTCTGCGCCATTGCGATTCGCCCGCAGAAGATCTGCAGCGACTTGCTGGCGCCATGCGATTCGGCCCACCCGGCCATTTTCACGGCCTGGGAGTGGTGCCCGATCATCCCAGCCATGAATTCGATGTCCGCCACGGTGTACGGACGTCGAAGGCTGTCGACCCGTGCCTGCTGAACGCCCGTCATGGGCGTTTGGCCAGCGGCGCGCTGGTGCGGAAGCACAAGGGCGGCCAGGGTCAGCGCAGCCCCGGTCGCGATACGTGTGTACAAGAATGCCATACGCAAAACCCCCGATCGGAACGAGGATGTCAGCCTGCGAAATTACCGCCGGAACGCCGGGAGAGGTAGGGCGCCACAGGGCGGCGGACACACAGACAAACTCCGTTGAGAATACGGGTTAGCCCGCCCCGACGCTGCACCATTTGCCACCCAATTTTCACAAAATCGTCTTGGCGGAGCCAGAAACGAACGCGGGGGGCGCCAAATGGCTCCCCCGGCACCGTTTTCGGCCTGAAACTCGTTGACGAGGTTCGAACGGCCAAATGATTGCGTGACCCGCGATTGACCGACCAAACCGGGGAACTCAAATTCTTGAGACTGGTGAACGCCGGTCACCGCTTCCCCGACGAAGACGTCATGCGCCGCTTGGCGACCGCAGTATCGATGGCGCTGACGGCGACTCTGGCCGGCTGTGACAAGCCGGCCGCTCCGCCGGCCGTCGTCACGTCGGATATTCTCGGCGCGGCGCCAGCGCCAGGACAGGCCGAGCTATCACAGTTCAGCGTGCCCTTCGAGTACGACTTCTCGCCGATCATGCGAATCGTCGAACGAGTTGTGCCCACACGCTTCGGTTCCCTCGACAGCGTTCGAGTCGTCGGCAACGACACGCGACGACACTACGCCTTCGAAGCCGATCGCGAACCGTTCACCGCGTACGCCGACGGGCGGCTCGTGCATCTCAAGGCGACGCTCGCCTACGCCGCCAAGGGCTACTACAAACCGATCGTCGGACCGACGATCGGCGCTGGGTGCGGAGGAAAGGGCGAGCGTCCACGCCTCGAGCTCGAACTCTCCACGCCGATTACGCTCACTCCCGACTGGCATCTGAAGTCGCAGGTCCAGCTCGAGAACGTCTCGCCTGCGACAGGCCAGCAGCGTGACCGGTGCGACGTGAGCATCCTGCATCACGACGTCACGGCGCGCGTAGTCGACGCGGCGCGCGGCGGCATCTCGTCGCATCTCACTGACATCGACGGCAAGATTGCCGACGTCAACCTCGACGCGCGCTTCGCGGAGTGGTGGAGCATCCTCGCCCGCCCCATTCGCCTGACCGACGGCGTGTGGCTGCTCATCGGCCCCGAACGACTCGCCATCGGAAACGTCACCGGTCATGATAAAATCCTCACGGTTCCCGTCACGCTGAGCGCGCGACCGCGCATCTTGCTGTCGGCGACTCCGCCGGCCGTCGCGGAGACGAAGCCGCCGCCACTCGCACGCGGCGGAACGTCGTCGGGCTTTCGCATTCTCATCGACGGGACGATCGACTATGCGACAGCGTCGGCCGTGGTGAACCGCGCGCTCGTCAACAAACGAATCACCGAAGCGGGAAAGTCGGTGACGGTGAACGCGGTGCGCATCGGCCCAACGAACAAGGGTCGCGTCGCTCTCGCAGTCGATTTCTCCGGCGACGCGCGCGGCACGCTCCTCTTCCTCGGCACACCGGTGCTCGACAGCGTACACCGCCAGATCGTCGTTCCGGATCTCGACTACGATCTCGCCACCGACAGCAAACTGATCAACTCATATGCGTGGCTGCAGTCCGACGTGCTGCGCGCGACCTTTCGCGAGAAGGCGCACGTCCCGATCGATTCGGCACTGGAACGAGGTCGATCGCTGCTACTCCTCGGACTGAATCGAAAAATCGGCGACGCGCTCACGCTGTCGGCGAAAGTCGACTCGGTCGCGGTGCGCGGTCTCTACGTCACGAAGGGCGGACTCGTGGTGCGCGCTGAAGCCCGCGGCAAAGCGCGGGTCAAGGTCAGCCAGAAATAACGTCAGTCGGAGTCACAACCCCGCAATCTCTTTTCGAGAAAGCGTTCCTCAAACGGATTCCGCGCCAACGCCAGAGCAGCGCGGAATTGGCGGGCGGCTTCGATTCGATTTCCGCGTCGCAGCTCGAGCTCCCCAATTGCCGCTGGATAAAAGGGATACCGGGAGAGCCGATCGGGCTCCTCGATCGCATCGATCGCTGCAAGTCCTGCCTCGTCCCCGTCGCGCTGCGTAATTGCGATCGCACGGTTCAGTGCGACGACGGGCGACGGCGCGGTGTTCATCAAACGATCGTACAACGAGACGATCAGCACCCAATCCGTGTCGTCGATCGACGCAACGCTCGCGTGCGCCGCCGCGATGGCCGCCTCGAGATGATACGCCGTGACCTCCGTGCCAGCGGCCGAGCGTTCGAGGAATTCCAGGCCGTCGGCGACGAGGCGCGCGTCCCACCGCGATCTGTCCTGGTCCGTCAGCGCGAACAGATCGCCGGCCAAATCGACGCGTGCAGGAAGCCGCGCCGCGTGCAGACACATGAGCGCACCGAGCGCATTCGTCGCCGGCGCATTCGCCGGTGGATGCTCGCACAGCAACGCCACAAGTCGAATGGCTTCGCCACACAACTCGGCGCGCACCGCGTGCTCGGACGACGCACCGTGATAGCCTTCGTTGAACAGCAGATACAGCGCGCGATGCACGGTCGACAATCGCGATGCGAACTCCGCGTCGGCCAGATCGAACAGTCGCTTGGCCATTGCCAGTTCCGTCTTGCCGCGAGCGATTCGCTTCTCCATCGCCGCTCGAGAGACGAGAAACGCGCTCGCGATTTCGTTCGCACCGAAGCCGCACAGGATGTTGAGAATCAGCGCGACACGCACTTCCTCGGGCAGTCGCGGATGACAACACGAGAACATCATGCGGAGCTGTTCGTCGCGAATGGTGTGCGCGGCGAACGCTTCGTCGACCGATTGCGGCGGCGACCATTCCAGTTCGATGCGCCGCTGCACCTCGGGCGTCGAAGAGTCGGCGATGCGTTCGCGACGGAGAACATCGAGCGCACGATTCTTCGCGGTCGTCATCAGCCACGCCGACGGATTCTCTGGAATGCCATGAATCCGCCACACCTCCAACGCTCGGCAGAAGGCGTCCTGGACGACGTCTTCTGCAAGCGTGAGGTTGTGCACTCCAAAAACGTGCGTGAGTGCGGCGACCATTCGCCCCGACTCACGCCGAAAAAGGTGCTCGCTCAGCTCCATCGCGTCGCGCTATTGCGCATTCATCGTCATCACCGGGCGGACCTCGACCGACCCGTCGCCAGCGAGCATCGGACAACCCGCGGCCAGCTCGGTCGCGTGCTCGAGATCGCGCGCCGAGACAACTATGAATCCGGCGACCAGATCCTTCACTTCGACATACGGACCGTCGGTGACCACCTTGCTCTGCCCGCGCACGACTCGGCCGGACCGATCCAGCGGCTGGCCTCGGTTCGACAGATGCCCGTTCGTTTCGAGACCATGCATCCAGGCCATCCACGCCTGCATGCTCTGCTGCGCACGCTCCGGTGTGCCCATGGCTTCGCGCTGTTCGGCGGCACCGATTCGAAAGAGAAAGACGAAATCGCTCATTGCTGTATTCTCGGGCCTCTAGATGACTGGGCACAACGCGGGTCGCGTCATGCGCCTGACCTTCGACGTTCGGGCCGGCGCCGGCCGGACACTCGCATTGGCAGTGGAATCTGCACGTGCGGCGCGCGGCGCGGCGTGCGGCGTGCCGGGAGGTCAAACGGCCGGGCCCGGTGGCGATGGTCGCCGCGTTCCCGCAATTTCTTTTTTCGCGACGATGTAGAGAACGCGCGGCCGGTTCCGACTTCTCTACGAAAGCGCCGCTCACGGCGCCAAATCCGAGAGGAGATTGAACCATGCGATATATGCTCATGATGAACGCCCCGCGCGGCGGCGGCGATTGGGTCGCGAACCAATGGACGCACGACGACCTCAAAGCCCACGTCGGCTTCATGCACCAGCTCAACGCCGACCTGACCAAGTCGGGCGAGCTCGTTTCCGCCGAAGGACTGGCCCCGCCGGGCGACGCGAAACTCGTCCGCGTTGGCAAGAACGGCGCGCCCGCCACCGACGGCCCCTTTGCCGAAACGAAGGAGTTTCTCGCCGGCTTCTGGATCGTTGACGTCGACAGCGAGGAGCGCGCCCACCAGATCGCCGCACGAGTGTCGTCCGCGCCCGGCCCCGGTGGCACGCCGCTCATCATTCCCGTCGAAGTCCGACAGGTGATGAGCGCCCCCCCGATCGAGGTGTAGCGCTGGACTCGAACGAAGCTCAATCGACCGCCAACATCGGACACCTGCTGCGCGATCTCGCGCCGCAGGTGCTCGGCGCAGTCGCCCGTCGGCATCAGGATTTCGACGCGGTGGAAGATGCCGTCCAGCACGCGATGATCGCCGCCGCGAAACAATGGCCAGCGAGCGGCATTCCGGCCAACCCCCGCGGCTGGCTGTACCACGTTGCCGTGCGTCGTCTCACCGACCATGTCCGCAGCGAGATCGCGCGGCACGAACGCGAGAGCGCGATCGCCACCGAAGCGTCGGCAATCGAGACAGTCGTCCCGTCGATGCTCGGCGAGATTCGCCCCGACGAAGACGACAGTCTCGTGCTGCTGTTCATGTGCTGCCACCCAGCCGTCACGCCGCCGACGGCAATCGCGCTGACGCTGCGCGCCGTGGGCGGTCTCACGACGGGCGAAATCGCGCGAGCCTTTCTCGTTCCCGAAGCAACGATGGCTCAGCGAATCAGTCGAGCCAAGCAGACGATCAAAGCGTCGAAGATTCCCTTCGACATGCCGTCGGAGGCCGAGCGCGCCGAGCGACTTGGCGCGGTGCTCCACGTACTGTATCTGATCTTCAACGAGGGATACGCCAGCAGCAGTGGCGCCGAGTTGCAGCGAACAGATCTGTCGAACGAAGCGATTCGACTCACACGACTTCTTGGCGCGCTGCTCCCCGACGACGCCGAGGTGGCCGGACTCCTCGCACTCATGCTGCTCACAGATGCGCGACGCACCGCGCGGACGGGAGACAATGGAGAGCTGATTCCTCTCGACGAGCAGGATCGCGCCCTATGGGACGGAGCGCTGATCCATGAGGGGATCGCCGTCGTCTCCGCCGCGCTGCAACGACAGGTTCCGGGACCCTACCAGCTGCAAGCCGCCATCGCCGCGGTGCACGACGAAGCCACCCAGGTCCAGGACACCGACTGGCCACAAATCCTGGCTCTGTACCGAGTGCTCGAGCGAATGTCCGACAATCCCATGGTTTCGCTCAATCGGGCGATCGCCGAGGCGATGGTCGATGGACCAGCCGTGGGCCTGCATCGGCTGGCCGAACTCGAGACCGATGCGCGAATCGCTGGCCACTATCGCCTCGACGCGGTTCGGGGTCACCTGCACCAGATGGCTGGCGACAACGAGCGAGCAATCGCGCACTATCGCGCCGCGGCTGAGCGGACGCTGAGCATCCCCGAACGGAATTACCTGACGACCAAGGCCGCTCGACTCGTGGCCGACGGGCCGAAGCGTTAAGATATTCTTGCGGTGCCCAACCGCCGCGAAGTAGACGGGCAGATACACCACACACGGGATTGTTCATGGCGGCAGAGTCGCTCCACGATCGAGTCGTCGGCGCGATCGGGCATCAGTACCGCATCGAAGGCGAAATCGGCCGCGGTGGTATGTCCGTCGTGTATCGCGCGCGCGACCTGCGACTCAATCGATCCGTCGCCATCAAGGTGCTCCCGCCCGAACTGGCGCACGATCCCGCGGTCGGTTCACGTTTTACGCGTGAAGCGCAAACGTCGGCCCAGCTGTCGCATCCCAACATCGTTCCGATCTACGACGTCGGTGAACGCGACGGGATTGCGTATTTCGTGATGGGCCTGATCAACGGCGGCAATCTCGCCGCGTTGATCGATCGACAGCCGCGCCGTCCCGTGGATGAAGTACGACGCCTCCTCGCCGAAATTGCCGACGCACTCTCGTACGCGCATTTGCGCGGCGTGATCCACCGCGACGTGAAGGCCGATAACATTCTGCTCGACGCCGACAGCGGCCGAGCGATGGTGACTGACTTCGGTATCGCGCGGGCGATGGAAGGCGGGAGTCGGCTCACGCTCACCGGCATCGCCGTCGGCACGCCGACGTACATGTCGCCAGAGCAAGCTGTCGGTGAACGCGACGTCGATGGCCGGAGCGACATATACTCGCTGGGCATTCTCGGTTATCAAATGCTCACGGGCCGTGTGCCGTTCGTCGCCGGAAATTCCATGGCGCTGCTGCTCAAGCATGTCAATGAACGGCCGCGTCCCATCGCCGATCTCCGTCCGGAGGCGCCGAAGTCGTTGGTCGACGTCGTCGATCGGGCATTGATGAAGGCGCCGGAAGATCGATGGCCGACCGCTGCCGCCATGCGCGACGCGCTGTCGTTGGACGAGACGGTCGCGTCGTCGTGGCGATTGGAGCATCGCGAACCGGTGCGGTACATCTCGCCAGTACCTCGCGCGCGTCGCGAGCCGCACGCGCCGTCGATGGCGGTATCGCCGCGACGCGAGCCTGAATTCTCGCCGCCGGTCGTTCCAGCCACTCCCGTGCAAGAGCTGCCGAGCGCGACGTTGCTCGAACCGCAGCAATACGCCGCGCTTTCTGCCGCGCAGCGCATCGACCTCCGCATCTGGCACGGCCGCACGAATTTGCTCGATCGCGTGAAGCTCGCTCGGCGATATGCATTGCTCACGCTCGGCATGTCCGCGCTTGGAATCGCGGGCTTTGTCTTTGGCGTCGATGACGCGCCTCCATTCGTCCTCTCGCCGCTCGTTCCGATTTACATGTGGATCAAGCTGTGGCGGCGTGGAGACTCGCTGAAGGAAGCAGGGCTCAAGCTCCGGCGAGTGTTCTTCATGCCGCGCTCACGGATGGCACTCCCGGCTCCGCCGGCGAGCGCGGACCAGGCACTCGAAAAGCTCGCGCCGCGCGACGTGCTGAGTGGTCCGCGCGGCAGCGCGATTCGTCGCGCGTTCGACGATCGTGCCGCGATTCTCGAGACAGTCGCGGGGTTGTCGAAGGTGGATCGCGCGATGCTCACGGACATCGAGCCTACGGTAAATGGCCTCGTGGACCGAGTCGCACATCTCGCCTGTATGCTGCATCGCCTCGACGCGGATTTTGATCCCAGTCTTCTTGCCGAGCTCGACGCGCGAATCGCTGGCGTGGCGAGCGATGGCACCACACCTGACGCACAACGCCGAGTGTCGTTGCTGCGCCGCCAACGCGACACGATTGACGAACTCGCGCAGCGCCGCGACGCACTCGCCCGGCAGATCGAAAGCGCCGGCTTGGCACTCGGCAACCTTCGCCTCGATCTGGTCAAGCTCAGATCGTCGGGAATCGAGTCCGCGCTCGGCGACGTATCCACCGCCACGCAGGAAGCGCGCGTGCTGTCGCGCGACATCGGCATCGCGCTCGACGCAGCAGCGGAGTTGAGAAAGCTGTAAATTCCGTCGGTATGAAGCCGACGATCACTTCGAAGAACGCGGGCAACTGGGTGGACCGCGGCGAGTCGCCGGTGCCCACGATGCGTCGGGTGCTCGCGCGCTTCTTCGAGCGCAACCGCGACACCGACGCGGTTTGGCTCGACGAACAGGCCAACATCGTTCTCGGTATGGTCGAGGCCGACGCGACCGAAGTACACATCGCCGGCTATCTCAAGAGCGTCGTGCTGGCGGAGGGCCGGCCGCAACGCGAGCAGCTTGGTGCACGCCCGGTAGCGATCTCGCTCTGGCACATCGCCAAGGCCGCTCTCGTTCGCGACTTTGCGGAGCGCGTGCTGCGCGGCGAGGTGCCGCCGAACGTTCCAACGCCCGACACGCTCGGCCATTGGCTCGCCAGCCGTTTGCTCACGCCAGAGGAACTGGCGCGCTTCGAGGACGACGCGACGGGACAGAGCGACTAACTGCTGGCGTCGAACCTGCGCTATGGCTCGCTGACAGAATCGCTTCCCACCAGCGTCCAACGCCCATGATTGCCAGACTTGCGAGTTCCCTCATGCTCCTCACCCTCCTCGCCTGCGACCGCCCGAAGGCCGTCGGCACGTCAGACAGTCAGAAGCCGCGGCTCGATCCTTCGAGCGCCGACATCACCATGTGGACGATTCGCCCAGACGCCTACGGTCCGTTGCCGCTCGGTGTCGGGATCGAGCGTGCGAACGCGGTCCTCGGCGCAGGTTTCGCCGTGGACACGAGCAGGCTCGACGTTTGTCAGATGGCGCGGTCGAAGGCCATGCCGGAGAACGCGCGCTTTCTCGTCGAGCGTGACTCTGCGGGAGCACCCCAGCGCCTCGAGCGCGTTGACGTCGTCGGTCCAGGTGTGCGCACCGCCGAAGGCGCTGGCGTCGGCGATTCGGAAGCGCGCATTCGAGAGCTCTACGGCAATCGCGTGCAGGTTCTGCCGCACAAGTACGTGACCGGCGGGCACTATCTCATCGTGGACGCGGTGGGCGACACGCTGCATCGCATCGTATTCGAGACTGATGGCAAACAGGTCACGCGCTTTCGCGCCGGACGCCGACCCGCGGTCGACTACGTCGAGGCGTGTGGCTGACTACGATACGCCGCCCGGGATGGTGGGTACAGGCGCCATGGCGAGCGGAAGGCGTAGCGTGAACGTCGATCCGCTCCCGAGTACACTCTCGACGCCGATGTCCCCACCCATTCTCCGTGCGAGCTGACGACTGATCGCGAGGCCAAGCCCCACGCCTTCGCGGCCGCCGGCACTGGACGAATCGACTTGCGTGAACGGCTCGAAGATCGACGCCAACTTCTCTTCGGGAATTCCAATGCCGGTGTCACGGATGATGATCGCACCGTACCGACCTTCGGATGCGCAGGTCATGACGATTTTGCCATTTGCCGGCGTAAACTTGAGCGCGTTCGAAAGAAGGTTGATGACGATTTGCTCCATTCGTTCAGCATCCGCATTGATGAAGACGTCGTCCTTGCAGCTGAGGAACTCGTAGCTCACGTTGCGTTTCTGCGCCTGTGGGCCAATGACCGCGCCGAGTGGCTTGAGCGTGTGATTGAGATGGACGCGAGCGATACGTAGTGGGATGTCGCCTCGCTCGACACGTGCGAAGTTGAGGACATCGTTCACAAGCGTGAGCAGATGTCGCTGATTGCGCCGGATCCGCTCGAGATCTGACACTTGCGCGTCGTTGACCGGGCCACGCACGCCCATCGTGATCAGATCGACATAGCCGCCGATCGCATTGAGCGGCGTACGAAGGTCGTGGCTCATCATTGCAAGGAACTCGGACTTGGCGCGGTTTGCATCCTCAGCTCGCGCGCGCGCGGCCTCGGCATCTCGTCGCGCAGCACGAAGCTCCTCGTTGGCGTGAACCAGCTCCTCGAAGCTCGAGATGAGCAAGTCGAGGATTTGTTCTTTGTCCGACGAGATCTGGAAGTGTGATCCAAGAAAGTTGATGTCGACGACACCTGTGCGAGGTTGATTGCGGCGCATGGCATGCGTCTCGAGCACGCGCGCAATCCGGCCGATGAGCAACTCGGCGTCGTACGGCTTGGTGACATAATTGTCCGCGCCGCATGCCAGGCCGCGCACGATGTCGAGCGGATCGGCGAGGCTGGTCAACAGTACGAACGGGATGTGACGGTATCGTTCGTCCGACTTCAGCGTTTTGCACAGCTCAAAGCCGCTGATTCCTGGCATTATGACATCGCTTATGATCAGCGAATAGGCGCCGACATCCAGGCTCTCGATGGCCGACTCGGCGGTACGCGCGACGTCCACCGAATACCCGGAGTCCTCGAGGAGCGCGGCGATGGCCACGGCCTGCGTTGGGCTGTCCTCTACGACGAGGATACGAGGCGACTCGCGCGACGTGTTCATGCGACTCCCGTCCGCGCGGCGAGGAGACCGAGCCGGTGGCCAATGCTGTCGAGTGGCAGCACCTCCGTGACCGCGCCTTCGTTGATCGCTGACCGCGCCATGCCGAAGACCACCGAGCTCGCTTCGTCTTGGGCAATGATGTGAGCCCCGGCGCGATGCGCCGTTTTGAGGCCCGCCATACCGTCCTGTCCCATGCCCGTGAGAATCACGGCAATCAGCGCGCCTTCGAACGCGCGGCTGCACGCGTCGAATAGATAGTCGGCTGCGGGACGAAAGCCGTTGAGCGGCGCACTGTCGGCGAGCACGACGCGACCTGCGGACGAGATGCTCATGTGCTGGTCGTCCGGCGCGATGTACGTCACGCCCGGGGCGACGGTGTCGCCGGCTTTTGCCACGACCACGCGACGACCGGAGTTCGCCGCGAGCCAATCGGCCAACCCCTGAATGAAGCCGTGCGCCATGTGTTGCACGACCGCAATCGGAAGGGGAAAGTCGTCGGGCAGGTCGCTGAGTATTTTATGAAGAGCTGCAGGGCCGCCGGTCGACGTTCCAATGGCAACGAGCCTGGGCGGGCCAACCGGAGTCGTTCGCGCGCCATTCGACGAGGCACGACGAATCGACGACTGATCGCTGCCAGCACCGCCCCATCGGCGCACAACGCGCACTCCGGCCATGGCCTTGGCCATCGTGAGGAATTCTTCGCGGTGAAGCGCGAAGTCCGGCGACGTCGGATTGCCCGGCTTGGGAACGACGACGAGCGCGCCGGCGCGCGTCGCAGTCAGTGCAGCATCGACGTCGCTCTTCGAGAACGAGCCCGAGACGATCACGATCGGTGTCGGCGCCTCGCGCATGATCTGGCGCGTCGCGTCGAGCCCGTCGAGCACCGGCATGTGCACATCCATCGTGATCAGATCCGGCGAGAGACGCAGTGCTGCTTCGACCGCATCAGCGCCGTTGTCCGCTTCGCCAACCACGTCGAACGCACCATCGCTCCGCAGCAGCTCGACGATCAGCTGACGCGCAGTCGTTGAATCCTCGACCACCAGCACACGAATGGGGCGTTTGGACTGCGGCATCACTCTCCCAGGAGATCGCGAAGTACGTCAACTAGCGCAGTCTGCTCGAAACTCGACTTTCCGAGGTATGCGTCTGCACCAGCTTCCATTCCCTTCGCGCGATCTTCGGGCGACTCGAGTGCCGTGATCAGGACGAAAGGAAGATTGCCGAAGCGATGAGACCCACGCACGGCGCGACAGAGCTCGAGGCCATCCATGCGAGGCATCTCGACGTCGGCGACGACGAGATCCGCTCCGCGCTCCTGCAGCAGGCGCCAACCGTCGGCGCCATCGACCGCAGTGACCACGTCATACCCTGCTGCCTCAAGCACGCTCTGTTCCAATGTTCGGGTCGTAATGGAATCGTCCACGACGAGTACGCGCTTTCGCGCAGGCGCCGTGGCGCGAACGACGGCGCGCGGCGCCAGATCCGCTCGGCCCGCCGCATCTTCGATCACCGTAGCGACGTTGAGCACGAGCGCGATCGTTCCGTCGGGCAGAAGCGCTGCACCACCGATGTGGCGCGCGGGAGTTCCACCCTGAGCGCGAATAGGACGAACGACGACCTCGCCCTCCCCAACCAACTCCTCGACCCGCAGCGCGACGTAACGGCCCGACGGTCCCAAGAGAATGAGCGCGACTACAGCCGCGTCCGGCGCGTGCTCGGCGTTCATGCCGAGGACGGCCCCAAGCGTTGCCAACGACGCCGGACCGTTTGGCGTTGTGATGGCCGCTCGGCCCTCGCTCACCTCGACCTGCGACGCAGGGACGCGGACAAGGCGGTCGACATACGACGTTGGGCAAGCAATTGTGAGATCGCCGGCGCGAACGAGAATCGCGCGAATCGTTGCGAGCGTGAGTGGCGTATCGATCGTGAACGTCGTCCCCTGTCCTGGCTTCCACTCGATCGCCAACGACCCTCGAGCGCGTTGAACCGCGACATTCGCTGCGTCGAGACCAACGCCTCGACCCGAGATCGTTCCTGCTTCGGCGCGCGTCGAGATGCCTGCGCCAGAGAGTAGGCGAGCGACGACCGTCCGATCGTCGCCGTCCGCTGGCTCTCCGCGCCTCGCGAGCTCGCGCCGAATCGCCGCGACGTCGACGCCCCGGCCGTCGTCAGCAACGGTGACGCGCATACGATCGCCAACGATCATTGCTGCAACGGTCACCGTACCGGTTTCCGGCTTTCCGATGGCGGCACGTTCCGCCGGCCGCTCGATGCCGTGGTCAATTGCGTTGCGAATGAGATGCATCATCGCGTCGCGCAACAGGTCGAGCACCGACCGGTCGGCATCGACGTGGGCTCCATGCACGTCGATTCTCACCTGCTTGCCGCTCGCTGCTCCAATGTCGCGCACCATTCGCGCGACTCCGTCGACCGCATCGGAGAACGGACGCAGGCGCAGAACGCGAATTCCCTCCGAGACGTCGGCGCTGACGACCCCGAGCGAGCGCGAGGTATCAGCAGCCGCGCTCGTGAGCCGAGTGGTCTCGCTCGCGACGCGACGCAACCGCGCGTCAAGGCGATCGAGCTCGCGTGTCAGTTCGCGGGTATCGGCGCGATCGCCAAGTCGCTGCCGGATGATCCGATGTTGCTGTCGCCACGCGCCGCTCAACCGCTGCACCTCGTCGCGTAACTCATCCAGCGCCGACGCCTCGCTCGACGCACGCCCCGAGGCGATAAGCAGCCGATTCGAAGCCGAAAGAAGCGTGTCGAGACGATCCGCGGCAACGCGGACCGACTGCTCGGCGCGAACGGGCGCTGGCGTATCCCCCACTGGCGGCGCAACGACAGATGTTGACTCAGGCCTGGCGACCGGCGCGCGCGGTGTCTGGATTCCACGCAACTCGTCGACAGCACTGAACAGCGAATCGAGTTCTTCGGGCGTGATCGGCCGTCCCTGATCACGAACATTCGCCAGTGCAGACTCGGCGCGATGGCAGATCTGTTCGGCAGTTGGAACGCCCGCTGCCAACGCCGCGCCCTTGAGCGTATGCATGACGCGAAAAAGCGCCCGCAACTCGTTCGCGTTCGCCGGATCGGCTTCGAGCGCGATGAGGTGCGCATCGGCGGCGCGAAGCTGGTCATCCAGCTCCGCGGCAAATGTGGCGCGCAGTCGTGCGGACAGCTCCTCGGGATTCACCCAGCGCGTCCCGTCGTCCCTACGAGACCGAGCAGTCGATTCCCAAGCTGCGTTAAATCCTGCGCGGCCTGCTCCGACTGTCGCGATGCCGTGAGATTCTGCTGCGTCGCGTCATGAATGCTTGCGACAGCGTGACGAATCTGCTCCATGCCGAGCGCCTGCTGACCCGCCGACGCCACGATCTGCGCGGCGGACTGCGACGCCTCCTGCACAGCGTCCGCGAGTCCTCGAATCGTTTCGCCTGCTTCGGTGATCTGTCGATTCGCGGCAGCGACCTGCTTAGTCCCCTGCTCAGTCACCATCACTGCTGTGCTCGTTGCACGCTGAATCTCGCCAAGAATCTGGCGCACCTGCACGGTCGATCGCTTCGATTGCTCGGCGAGACTCTTGATCTCCGACGCGACTACCGCAAAGCCACGCCCTTGCTCACCGGCACGCGCCGCTTCGACCGCGGCATTCAGCGCGAGAAGGTTCGTCTGTTCGGCAATGTCGGTGACCGCCGCGATGATTTCGCCGATTGCTTCGGCCTGCTCGGCGAGTGACAGAATGCTTCCGCCAATGGATTCAACCTGCGTACGCAGTTGCTGCATCCCGCCCACCGATTCATCAACGGCGCGACGTCCCGCACGACCGAGCTCCGCGGCGCGTTGCGCTGAGTCGGCCACCGCTTTCGCGCGCTGCGCCGCTTGATCGGCAGTTTGCGTTACCTCGTCCACCGTCGCCACGGTCTCTGATACCGCCGCCATCGTCTCGTTTGCGCTAGCTGCCTGTTCGGTGGTTGCCGAGAGAATTTCCGCGGTCCCGGACGCGATCACATTGCTCGTTTCCTGCAGCGGGCGAACGATGGCGTTGTTGAGCATTGCCGCAGACACCAGCCCAACCATGAGCGCGATGAGCGCGCCGGCAAGAAGCATTGTGCGCGCGGCACTCGCCGTGCTCGCGCCGCGACGTGCCGTCGCGTCGGCGCTGGTCGTCGCGCGAATCACGCCAGAGCGCAGGAGCGCTTCGAGTCGCTTGCGAACCGGTGCCGTGGTTTCCGAGCGCATGGTCATGGCACCGGCCAGATTTCCGCGCGCACGAATCGCCATCGCCGTGTCAGCCGACTCACGCCACTGTGCCAGCAGCTGCGATGCCTCTGTCCAGGTTTGACGCAGATCTGGCGTCAGCGCGGAATCGCGTAGGCCTGTGAGCAGGCGCGCGTTGATGTCCAGCAAACTGTCGCGCTCGTGCCGATCCGCGTCTTTCATCTCGATGAGATAGCGGAGGAACGCGCTGTTCGCCGCCCGCAGCTCGGACTCGGCCTGCAGCGCCGGAACGAGCGACGCACGACGATCCGCCAGCGCATCCTCGTACGTCTGAGCCGTTTGCCGGAGCGTATACCACCCGAGCACGGCAACAACCGAGAGCAGAACGAGAATGATCGAAAACCCAACGACGATGCGACGGCTGATAGTCCAGTTCATAGAGACCGAGACGGTGAGGAAGTGGAAGGACGCGCAGCACCGGTCTGTCGCTGTATCAGAGCTGCGGCGTCGAGTACGAGATGACCGTCGCGGGTCACGCCACGAACCACGGTTTCGTTGGTGGCGTCGAGGCGAGTGACGGGAGCGAGCAGTTCGTTGGAATCGAGCGCGATCGGTGCGTCGAGTGCGTCGGCGAGAATGCCGAACTCCGGTTGATCGATTCCGATCGCCAATACCACGGCGAGATCGTCGAGTGCATGTGTGGACGCACCGACCAGCGACCGCACATCGAGCAGGGTGAGCACGTCGCCCCGCCATCGAGTGACGCCGACGACAGGCAGCTGTGCACCGGGAACGCGCACCAGCGTCGACAGGCGAAACACCGCAAAGACATTCGCCGCCGCAATGGCGTACCGCTCGCGCGATAAACGGAACGTCACCGTCGTCGCGACGTCGACGTCAGCGACGCGTGGCGGGCGAGCGAGCGCGCGCGCCCGCTCTTCGAGTATCTCGCGCTCCACGGCTGAGACAGCGTGTGCGTCGCTCATTTGTCAGTGAGCTCAGGAAAGTGCTTGAGTCGCGCCCGGGCGATGGCGAGCAATCGCGCCGGCGACTCGTCTGAATCAGGTTCTAACACATCGGTTGCCGGCAGCGACTCCAGCACGCGCTCGACGCGATGCAAGGTGCGCCGAGCCGCGTTCCCGTCGCCGAGCTGCGCGAGCGCGTCGGCAAGCGTGAGATACGCCGCGCCCCCGGTGCGATCGAGGTAGATGGCTCGTCGCGCTTCGGTGGCAGCGGCGCGCGCGTGGCCCGCGTGCAACAGCAGCATCGCCATCAAGTGCCGAAGTTCTGCGACATCGCCATGCCGATCGAGCGCCTCGGCGCAGAGTCGTTCGGCGTCGCGGAGCTCGCCGATGTTGGCCAGTGCGCGAATCGTCAGGACCATTGAGTCGGCACTGTCATCGCCAAGATCGAACATCGTTCGCCCGATCTCCGCTGCAGCGCGATACTCTCGCTTGCGATAGGCCGCTCGCAGTCGTTCGCCAATAGCCGCGACAGTGATGTCAGGCGGTGTTGGCGTACCAATCTCGACGCGCGGTTCTGCAGTCGTGGCCGGAGCGAGGTTCGGCGCGGTAGCTGCACGCGCTGGAAACTCCGGCATGGCGACAGGACGCTCCCATCGGCGCGACCGTCCTGCCGTGCCCCGCCGATAGACTAGGCCTGCCGGTGTTTGCACGATCTCGCAATCGACGCGATCGATCAACGGCGGATCAGACGCCCCGAGAAAGAGGTAGCCAGCGTCGCTCAAACACTCCAACAGCTGCGTCGCAACCCGCGCAATCGTCGGCGCATCGAAATAGATGAGAACGTTGCGGCAGAAGATGACGTCGAAACCCCACAAATCGTTCGTCGTCGACGGATACGTGTCGGACGCCAGATTGAGGTACGCAAAGCGAACCTGGCGGCGAAAGTTTGCCGTGATCGTGTATTCGCTGTCGGCGTGGGTGAAGTATCGATTGACTGTCGGGCGCGGAACGCCACGCATCGACCACTCGCGATACCGTCCGCGCCTCGCCGCCGCGAGCCGCGCCCGCGACACGTCCGTGCCGAGGATCGATGCGTTCACTCGCGACTCGGCGGCGGCAATGGCAAGCGAGTACGCCTCCTCGCCAGTCGCACAAGCGGCACTCCAGATGCGCGCGGGCCTCGCCCCTTCGCGCTCGACGATCTCCGGAAATACGCGATCGCGCAGCACGGTGAACTGCGCCGCCTCGCGAAAGAAATACGTTTCGCCGACAGTGACGAGCGCCATCACCTCGTCGAACACAGGCCCGGACTCAGCAAGGACTGCAGCGAACCGATCGGCGTCGAGAATTCCGACCCGCTGCATCACTCGCCCGAGCGCCGACTCGACCGTCTTTCGCCGCGGCGAAGCGAATACGAGCCCGCCACGTTCGCGGAGCACTTCGATCGCGAGCGGATAGGCGCTTGCTCCAAGCAGGTCGGCGGTCGGTGCGATCACGAGCCGCTCGCGGCGTCAGCCCGTTTGCGCAACGCTCTGTCGAGCGCCCACGACTCGGCGTGCGACAGAAAGCGGCCGAGGTCCTGCACGATGAGCAAACCATCATCGGTCCGAAGCACGCCGGCAACAGGAATTTCCGGCGGCAACGAAACCGGGGGATCGGTCATCGGCGCATCGCTCTCGATCAGCCCGTCGACCTGATCGACATGCAACGCGACGCGCCTCGTTGGCGTATCGGCGACCACAAACGAATGACTCGCTCGTACGGTGCGTTCGCGGTCAGTGTACCGACGCGCGGCATCGAAGACGGGTATGATCGTTCCACGATAGTTGATCACACCCTCGACGACAGTCGGCGCTCCAGGGAGCGTGCTGACGGCAGTGGCGCGGGCAACTTCGACAACCGACGCGGCCGGAAGGCCAAATCGAATCTCCTCCACGCGGAACGCGAGGAGAAGCGTGGGAGCAGACAAGGAACGGGGCCTGAGAGGGGTAAGTCTTCTCTAGGCATACCGCGTGCCGCTGACCTCGCTAGGCGCTGAACTCGCCGGCCGCGGCATCGGTCCTCATAGATTCAAGGCGCGCCAACTCGAGAGACTATGAATCTCAACCACATCAACCTCAGCGTTCCCGATGTCGCCGAGTCCGCGGCGTTCTTCGAGAAATTCTTCGGGTTCGAGATACTCGAACGGAAGGGGCGTGACAGCCTCGCTGTCCTGCGCGACGATGCCGGCTTCACGCTGATCGTCTCCAATCTCGATCGGAGCACGAAGCCCGAGTATCCGAAGGACTTTCATCTCGGTTTCATCCAGGCAGAGCGAGCGCCCGTCGAGGCAATGCACGACCGACTCACGGCAGCCGGATTCACCATTGACCCGCCGCGAGTCATGCATGGCAGTTGGGGATTCTACTTCAGCGCGCCCGGCGAAATCCTGATCGAAGTCTCCTGCCCGATCTAGCGCGTCTTCAGTTCACTCGACCCAGATACTTGTCGAGCCACTCCAGCGTTGCTTTCATCATCGCGGGGCGCTGCGCGTTCACGCCGTGAGGCGCGTCGAGAACGACGTGCTTTTTGTCGGCGGCGGGAGTGCCGAGCGTGTTGAACAACGGAAGCTGGGCCCGTTCGAATGAGAAGGTGAAGTCGTACCGACCGTTCACCATCAGCACGGGAAGCTTGAGTCGCGGCGCAAAGTCCGCTTGATCGCCGCCTTTCGGCGGCGAGAAGAGAAAGTATCCGCCGTCGAAGAACACCGCAGTCTTGAGTCGCTGCTGCTCTAGCGCGGTGTAGATCACGCCTTCTGCGGCACCCATGCTCACACCGAGATACGCAATACGACTGGTGTCGATGTCAGTTCGTGTCGCGAGATAGTCGAGCGAACGGCCGAGATCCTTCGAGCGCTGAGTTGCCAGGGCGAGATCGTGCGCAGTACCCGGGAGTTGGAACTTCACGCGGCGCTCGTAGGTGTCCTGAAAAACCGGATAGAGCACCGCGCGACCGCTCTGCACGATGTAGTCGAAGAACGACTTATCGCCCAGCGTTTGACTCGACTGAATTCCGAGCACGGCTGCACTCGGAAAAAAGACGACCGTCTGATACGGCGGGCGGACTTTCTTTGGAATGAAGAGATAGGCCGACATTCGCTCGCTGTTGTACGCAGCGTCGAACGTAGCTCGCTCCACGCGCCAATCCGGCGAATCCTGCGCCGTGGACGAATCGAGCACCGTGTGCAGCGCCATCGTCTTCGGATAGTCGTACATCACCTTGTACGCGTTGAACACCTCATCCGACGCGGGGCGGAATTTTGCGAAGTCTCGATCGAGGCGCTTGATCGGTGCCGTGACCGCGACTGGCAGCGGCGAGAGATTGCGCACGCACCGGATACCATTCTCCGGTGAGCGGTCGAAGGGGAGAAGGCTGAGCGGTTCTCCGTAGAGATACGCTTGCGAGTTCCATGCTCCGCCCAAGATCAGACGCGCTTCTGGTTCAACGAGACTCTGCGTCCACTCACGCACGTTGCCCGCCATATCGAGAGTACCGAACGGACCAAGTCCATTGAACGAACCCACGCGCGCAACGCCCGAACGCGTGATATTGCTCTGCCGCACGATCGCGCGTGTGAGCGTTGGCGGCGCAGCGCGGTACCATTGCGGAAACGTCGGAAGACTCTTGCCAGCAAATACCGCGTATGCCGACGCCTCGAACCAGCTGACACCCGACACGGGATAGTCGCCCTGACCGTCGGGATAGCGACCTCCCTGCCACGTCGACGGGCCCGGACGCCCGGTGCGGTCGCGCAGCAACTGCATCGCGTCGCTCCACGCCAGCTCCCGGCCATTGTTTACAAATTTCTCTTTCCAGTATTGTTGTGATGTATATCCGCCGCGGTCGACGAATTCCTGATACTCCTTGTTGGTGACCTCGAGACGATCGATGTAGTACGTCGGTAGCTCGAACGGACCGACCCACCCAACGAAGTCGATCATGTCCATCCACGTGCCGCCGCTCACGCGCACCATTCCCTGCGGGGCCGCGAGCGCCGAGTCCAGGTCAAAGCGCATGTGGCCGCGGATCGCTGGCGCCGTGATGTACTCGCCGACGCCAGCCTTCGTCACCTTCCAGCGAAAGTATCCGTCAGGGATCATCGCGCGATCGATCGGCGTCGTCCCCACGCGATACCAGTTGGCCGACGGCTGGGCGTAATCCTGGATTTCGATCGTCGCTCCCGACGGCGACGAGACGATGGCGACAGTATCCGTCTTCTCGGCGAGCTGTCGCTTGAGGCCTGTATCCGCTGGAAGGTAGGCCACGGCCTGTTGGAGAATTCTAAATCCTTCGATGTCCTTCCCAGCGTCTGCGAGTCGCAACACCTCTGGCACCGCATCTTCGCGCGCCCAGTGACGGCGTTCCGACCGGTGGTACAGCCACGCTCCGCCGCCCGCGACGATCGCGATTACAACCAAGGCGCCAATCATTCGCGCACCCGATGCGCGCGTGCGAGGAGCCGGCGCCGGCGTAGCGGTCAGTTGCGCGAGCGCGCCCGACACATCGCGCTGCATGTCGGCGGCGGACTGATATCTGTGCGTCGGATCCTTCTCGAGCGCGCGACCGACCACCGTCTCCACCTGACCAGATATCTCCGGACGTGCGTCGCGCAGCGGTCTCGCGGCCTTGGTGGCAATCGCAGAGAAGAGCGCCATCGCGGTCGGGCCGGTGAACGGCGCACTACCCGTGAGCGATTCGTACAGCACAACCCCCAAGCTCCACAGGTCGGTGCGAGCGTCGACCTGCTCGCCAGCGATTTGCTCTGGCGACATGTACAGCGGCGTTCCGATCGGTCCCTTCGTTTGCGTGAGACCCGTCGTCGACGTCGTAGGCTCGATCAACTTCGCGATGCCGAAGTCGAGCACCTTAGCGTGGCCCTTGGGCGTAACGACCACATTCGCCGGCTTGAGGTCGCGATGCACGACCCCGTGCTCGTGCGCCTCTTCGAGCGCGGCCGCAATCTGCGACGCAACGCTCAGCGCGTCGCGCACCGGAAGCTGTCCCGACGCCAGCTTTGTCGCGAGCGATTCGCCTGGTACTAACTCCATCACGAGATAGTCGGCACCATCCTGCGCGCCGACGTCGAACACCGTGGCGATGTTGGGATGATTCAGCTTGGCGAGAGCGAGTGCCTCTCGCTGAAAGCGCCGGCGAGCGTCGTCGTCGGCCAAGAGCCCGGGCGCGAGCACCTTGATTGCCACGTCGCGACGCAACCGCGCGTCGTGTGCGCGGTAGACCATGCCCATTCCGCCGCCGCCCAGCGGGGCGAGAATCTCATACGGTCCGAGCTTCGATCCTGGAACCAGCGTCATGGTCCTCCGCGCCCCAAAACGATCACGCCACCCTCCAGCTCGAGAGGTCCGAGCTGAAGGATGGCGTGTGGTCGAACAGTCCCGTAGGACATGAGCGGTCGGTCAGCTCAGGGGACTGGCTTCTTTACCACACTGATCTTGAGCTCCGACGGATACTCCTTGGAGTGGTGCACCGTGTTGTGTGCGACCAAGCCAACCGTCTCGTCGAAGTTGTTGCCGCCCGTGTTCAAGTTGCGATCGAAGCGCGGGAAGTTCGAGCTCGACACTTCGATACGGATGCGGTGACCCGCCGGGAAGTAGTTGCTCGTCGTCATCGGCTGCAGCGCGACTTTGTAGACCTTGCCCGGCTCCATCATTTTCGCCGGCTTGTCGTATCCGTCGCGATACCGCACGCGCTGAATCGTTTCGTCGAGGTTGTACGCTTTGCCGTCAGGGTAGACGTCGATCACCTTCACGGTTACGTCGGTGTCTTTTCGATCCGACGAGAGATACACCGTGAACTCCATCGGTCCGCTCAGTTCGATCGCCTCCTTGAGCGGCTCGGTCGAATACACCAGAACGTCGGGACGCGCTTCCATCTCGCGCTGATCGAGCGATCCGCCGCTCAGTGCATTCGCCTGACAGCACACGTTTCCGCCGTGCGACATCAACGGCTTCATCGGATCGTAGACGAAGTTGTCTGGCTTGTCCGCGGCGGGCGCCTGGAGGCTGAGCACACCGTCGCCATTGAGCGTGTTCGCGTTGCCGCCGCTGCCGAGGTAGTAGGTGAGCGTCTGCGCGCCGCGCGGCGGCCAGCTGTCGCTCGACTGCCACTTGTTCATGCCCATCGTGTAGTAGCGGACCTTCGGCATCGTGTCGAGCAGCTTGCTGGTCTTGTCGCCCTTGAGGAAGATGTCGAACCAGCCGTACGTCAGCGCCGCGTAGTCGTAGCGTGCGTCGCCCATGCTGCGTTCGCCGACGATCGTGTTCTCGGTGGCGCGCGTGTACGAGCAGTGAAGCGTTGGTGCAATGACGGCGTACTGCTTGTTCGCGACGTCGGGCGAAGCCGTTTTGCGAACGTGATTGTACGTCGCGAGGTTCGGGCCGACGGACACGTCGTACCACGACATGAACCACAGCCCCGGAACGTTGATCTTC
Source organism: Leucogemmata humicola (assembly GCF_055379415.1). Classification (NCBI taxonomy): domain Bacteria; kingdom Pseudomonadati; phylum Gemmatimonadota; class Gemmatimonadia; order Gemmatimonadales; family Gemmatimonadaceae; genus Leucogemmata; species Leucogemmata humicola. The sequence continues at coordinate 1,455,681 of NZ_AP040875.1, read as the reverse complement.
ATGCCGTCGTTGAACAGACCGCCCTTGTACCACGCCGCGCTATTCGGCGTACGCTGAATCATCGCACCACCCGTGGCGATACCAGGCATCGAATCGGCGAAGATGCCCTTCGGCCCGTCGACCGCCTTCATCATGTCCTTCAACGGTAGGTGCCAGAAATTCTTGGCCCAATCGACCGGCGGCGAATGCTCCGCAAGATCGAACGACTTTGCGGCGCGAATGAGATCTTGCTGCGTCGCATTCTTCGGCAGCATCGGGCGCACCTGATTCTGTTCGCCCATCAGCCAGTCGATGAACAGCATCTGCACGGCGCCGCCGCGATACCAGTTACCCTGCTCGTAGTACGGGCCAACACGACCAACACCGGCACCAAAGCCCTGCGGAATGATCGTGCCCAGTCCCTTCGGCGACTGCGCAGCGACCGCCATCTGCCACTCTGCCGTCGACGAGCATCCGATCAGACCGACTTTGCCGTTCGACCACGGGCGGTTGCTGATCCAGTTGATTTCTTCGACGCCGTCGGAGAGCGGCGGGCCGAGGATGTCGTAGTTGCCTTCGGAGAAGAAGTGTCCGCGCTCGTTGGCACCGACCCACGCGTAACCGCGCTTCACGGCGTCGAGCTGCTGTGACATGTCAGCGGGAGCGCCAAGCGCGACGTCCCAGAAGTTCATGTTGTATGGCGTGCGCACGAAGATCGCCGGCACCTTTCCCGTCGCGTTCTTCGGACGGTAGATGTCGAATGGAATGCGCGTGCCGTCAGCCATCGCGACCATGACCTTTCGGTCGACGACGGCGATTGCTTGGAGTTCTTTCTCGAGCGAGTCGCGTCGGTTGACGAGCACCGTATCGCGGCCGCCGCGGCCCTGTGCGGGCAATGCGGTCGACGCCGAGAGAATGGCGGCCAGCGCGAAGAGCGCACGGCGAGTGAACGTGGTCATGCGGGCTCCTGGGGGACAATTAAGGCGGTTAATCCAAGCTAACCGCTCGTCACGCTACCCCGCGAGGGTACCGGGATGCCCCCAAAAAACACGGCGCGCCGGGGGACCGGCGCGCCGCTCTCCCTGCCCAGCAAAGTGAGCTACTTCGATCCCTTCTTGGTCTTGATGACGATGACGCCGTTTGCGGCGTCTGGATCATTCACATATGCCGCCGCCGCGGCGCCCTTGAGCACTTCGACCGACTCGATGGCTTTGGGGTCGAGTGCCAGCGTCTTGATCGTCGCAGCCGGCATCTTCACGCCGTCGACGTATAGCAGCGGCGCTTTTTCCCCGAGCTTTTCCAGCGAGACCGCTGACGAGTCACGACGACGGATGACGTGCTCCTTCTCTTTCAATGCGGTCGTGCGCACGCTATCAACGCCGAGTGACGACGAGCCCGCTTTGGTCCGAATGCTGATCACACCCTGGCCATCGCTCTTCTTTACCTCGATGCTCGCAATGTCGGCCGGAGCAATCGCGTTCGCCTTCGCCGCTGGGGCGCGAACGCCGTCGACGAGATAGACGGTCCCGGAGTCTCCCTGCTTGCTGAGCAGCGCCATCTTCGTCGCCGTTCGCTCAGCCGCGGCCGCGTCCATTTTGTCGATGTCTGCGGTCGTCGGCATCTTCGCCTCACATGCGGCCAACACCGCAACGAGGGCCAGCGAACCAAAAACCCCACCGCGCACCAGCGCGAACTTCGGACGTGTTGCGTTCATTGCCAGGATCCTCTGATGAAGGTGAGACGAATCATCCGCGAGCGCCGGTGCGCCCAAACGAAAGCCAGAATTGTTCTCGGCGACATCGATCAACAACGCGCCATATGAATGCGGAGCAGCACCGGCCCGAAGCACGCGTGCATCGCAATCCAGTTCGACGGCCAAGCGCAGCCGCGAGAGCATGTACCACACGGCGGGATTCCACGGCATGAGGGCGGCGACGACACACGCCGCACCGAGCAGCAGCGTGTCACGAGCGCGCACGTGCTCAGCTTCGTGTGCAACGACGAGCCGCTGTTCGTGCGCCGCGCGACGGAGGAGCCAGTGCGGTACGACGATCTCCGGCCGGGCAACGCCGATCACGACGGGACCAATGTTCGGTGCGACACGGACACGCACGCCCTGGACGTCAGTGAGTGGCCACCCCCGACGCGCCCGACGAAAGCGCAGCTGCACGAGCGCGAAGAGCAGCACCAGCGTCGCGGTGACGATTGACCACGAGCCCAACGCATATGCCGTCGTGCGTTGCGGTAATTTTTGTTCGACCACACGCGCCACGAAACCGATCCGCGCGTTGAATGCTTGACGCACGGCTTCGACGCGTGACTGAATCACATCCGTCCAGCTGGAAGCGACGATGGCAGGTGCAGTGGGCACCTCGCGCACCTTCGCCATGATTTGCATCGGTGCCTGCTGCTTTGCGACGCGGTAGGGCGCGATGGCGGTGAGCGCGACGAGCAGGAGCAACGCACCGGTCCATATCCACCGGACCGGGTAGCCAATGCTTCGTCCGATCGATTCAACCGCGCGCGCACCGAGCACGACGAACGTGCTCACGACGATCGTGTACAGCATCCAGGCGATCATGGCTTTTCTCCCAGTCGCTTGGCGAGCAGCTGTCGCATCTGCTCGAGCTCTTTGCGTCCGAGTTTTTTGTCGGACACCATTTGCGCGAACATCCGCTCAGCCGATCCATGGAAGATCGCGTCGCGAATTCGGGCTAATGCGCTGCCTCCCGCGCGTTCCGCTTCGACGGTCGCGAAGTAGCGATACGCACGACCTTCGGCCTCGTGTCGCACGTAGCCCTTTTCCTCGAGCGTTTGTAGCGCCGAGAGCACCGACGTGTACGCCAGGTCTTCTTCGAGCGCGTCACGCACTTCGGTGACGCTGGCGGATCCAAGCCGCCAGAGGACGCTCATGACCGCGAGTTCGCGCGGCGGGAAATAGATCTCGTTCATCAGGCACCCGTTCTACTGGTCTTCCAGTAGTGTGTGGCCGGGGGCTGGATTTGTCAACTGCTTTTTCCGTAGTCGAGCGATTTGGGTCGCCTGGCAGTCCCGGCGGGGGCCAGAGTTAGCAACTGCAATGACTTGGACACGAATCACAACAATCGAAACGAATCCAACCGAGGAGCCGACGCAGCCGAACCGCCTGGCAACAGCTCGAAGTGCCACGACTCAACCAACCCTTGATTGGTTCGATTCGATGCTATTCGTCCAATGCCTGTCCATGCAGTACAGTGCGCAACCAGTGAGGCCCGGTCGCCATGTTCTCGCAACCAACGGCCGAGTACGTTCTCCGCATGCCTCACCAGCCCTCGAATCTCGACCTCGACCGCAACACAATGCTCCGCCACGGCACCCGCGTAGCGGAACTCGTTGCGGAGCACATCGCCACTCTCCGCGAACAGCCGGCGCAGCGCTCGCTCAGCCGCGCAGACGCGACGCAACTCATCGCGTCGCCGCCGCCGGAGAAAGGCAGCGACTTCGAGCAGATCTTGAGTACGCTCCAAGAACGCGTGTTCCCATATCACGCGCGCGAGCCGCATCCGCATTTCATGGGATACATCCCCAGCTCGCCCACCTTCCCCGCCGTGCTAGGAGATTGGCTCGCATCGGGATTCAACTTCTTCGCTGGCGTGTGGTCGGTCGCGTCGGGGCCAAACGAGATCGAGCTCGTCGTACTCGACTGGTTTCGGCAATGGCTCGGCATGCCCGCCGGCACGAGTGGCCTGCTGACATCGGGTGGATCCACCGCGACGCTCACTGCCGTCGTCGCGGCGCGCCACGCGGCCGATCCGTCGGGCGATCTCGTGTCACAGCTCACGCTCTACACATCCGAGCAGGCGCATTCGTCGGTACAGCGCGCTGCATGGATCGCGGGAATTCCGCGCACGAACGTCCGCGCGATCGAGACCGACGACGATTTTCGCATGCGCGTCGACGCGCTCAATGACGCCATTGCCGCCGATCGCTCGGCGGGACTCGTTCCCTTCCTCGTTGCTGCGAGTGCCGGAACCACGAACACCGGCGCAGTCGATCCGCTCGGTCTCGTCGCCGACGTATGCGAGCGCGAAAAGCTGTGGATGCACGTCGATGCGGCGTATGCCGGCTTCGCCGCACTCACGCCGCGTGGCGCGACGACGCTCTCTGGCATCGAACGCGCCGACTCGGTGACGCTCGATCCGCACAAATGGTTGTTCGTGCCGTTCGAGTGCGGCTGTCTGCTCGCTCGCGATCCACGCAAGCTCGAAGAAGCGTTCAGCGTTCATCCTGAGTATCTCACCGACGTTCGCGCGCGAGAACACGAAGTGAACTTCGCGGACCTCGGTGAACAGCTCACTCGCTCGTCACATGCGCTCAAAGTCTGGCTATCCGTCCAGTACTTCGGCGTCGACGCCATACGCGAGGCGATCGCCCGCGGCGTTCGACGCGCCGAGTATGCTGAAGAGATCGTGCGAGCGCGGTCGGATTTCGAAGTCCTGTCGCCCGCGCAATTCGGCGTCGTCTGCTTTCGTGCACGGCCGTCGGCACTCGACGAGCCGGCGATCGATGCATTGAACGAGCGCATCAACACACGCGTCAATGCCACGGGACGCTTTCTGATCTCGTCGACCAAGCTTCGCGGAAAGTTCTCGCTGCGTCTCTGTACGCAGGTGCATCGCATGACCGAGGGCGACATCGACGAAGTCATGTCCGCCATCTTCGAAGCGCTCGACGTGGAGTCTGGCCGAGCGTGACCAAGCGGAACCTGCTGCTCTCGAGCTCGATCGGCACAATTATCGAATGGTACGACTTCTTTGTGTTCGCGTCGGCAGCCGCCTTGGTCTTCGATCGCGCGTTCTTTCCGCGCGCCGATCCACTCACCGGCGTGCTGCTCTCGCTGATGACGTACGCGGTCGGATTCATCACCCGTCCGCTCGGCGGCATCGTCTTCGGCGTACTCGGCGATCGGTACGGGCGTAAGCGCGCACTCGTCTGGAGTCTCGTGCTCATGGGAATGGCGACGGTCGCCGTCGGTCTCATTCCCAGCTATGCAACAATTGGTGTCGCGGCGCCCATACTGCTCGTCGCGTTGCGACTCACGCAGGGACTCGCGGTCGGCGGTGAAGTCGGCGGCGCATTGCTGCTCGTTGCCGAGAGTCTGCCGGCCGAGAGACGAGGGGTCTGGACTGCGTGGCCAATGATCGGCGGCGCGGCGGGCAATCTGCTCGCTGCCGGCGCGCTTGGGTTGCTCGGCGCCTCGCTGGGTGACGTTGCATTCCTTGCCTGGGGTTGGCGATTGGCGTTCATCGCTTCGGGATTGTTGATCGGCGTTGGCGTTTGGATGCGCACTCGCGTCGAGGAATCGCCGCTATATCGCGCCTACGCCGAACGACGCGGACGAACGCCACACACGACGATCGCAGCGACGGTCGCGGCGCACTGGCAATCGGTGTTCACTGTGTTGCTCGTGAAAGCTGGCGAGAACGCGCTGTTCTATGTCTTCAGCACATTTCTCGTCGTGTATGTCACACGAATGCTGCAGAAGCCACGACAGCTCGCGTTGACCGCGATCGCAGTGGCTTCGGTCGTCGAGATAGTCACGATCTTCGCGACGGGCGCGCTTTCGGATCGTGTTGGGCGGCGCGTCGTCACCGCAGCGGGTTTGATCGGCGCAGCGATATGGGCGTTCGCGCTCTTTCCGCTCGCGTCGCGTAGCGTGCCGGCGCTGATGTTCGCCGCGGCCGTGGGCGGCTTATGCCATGGAACGATCGTCGGTGGAATGTCGGCGTTCTTCGTCGAACTCTTTCCGACGTCGGCGCGATACACCGGCTTCTCGCTGGGCTATCAACTCGCAACCGTGATCTCGGGCGCAGTCGCACCGCTGATCGGAGTCGCGCTGCTCAACGTGTACGGTTCGACGATACCGGTATCGCTGTACGCAGCGGCGATGACCGGGCCGGCGCTCGTGTGCATCGGCATCTCGCGCGAGACGCGCGGCGAGGATCTGGCGCGAGTCGACTAGAGCCCTACGCAGAGCGTCCTCGACTGCGCCGACTAAAATACTAGTTGACACGGTTGCCCAAGGACAATACAATCGACTAGACATCTAGTCGGAGATTCCCTTGCGCATCGCGTTTACCGATCGAGAGCTCGACGTCATGGCCGTGCTGTGGGCACGCGGCTCGGGGACAGTGGCCGAGGTGCGTGAGGCGCTGGCCGACGATTTTGCGCGGACGACCGTGCTTACCGTCCTTCGCACGCTTGCCGAGAAGGGGTACGTCAAACCTGTCGTCGAAGGCAAAGCGCACCGGTACGTTCCCACCGTCGAACCGGACGTCGCCGGCAAGAGCGCACTGTCGCGAATTCTCGACACGATGTTCGCCGGATCGCACGAACTGCTGCTCGCACAGCTCGTGAGCGACCGACACATCGATCAGAAGAAACTCCGTCATCTTCGCGCAATTCTCGACGCGCGGCTGGCCGTCGACGACGGGAGGGACGAGCCATGACCGTCTGGATTCTCTGGTCCATCTTCGCTTCCGCACTCATCGCTGCGGCGGCATCGGCGATCGACCGAATCGCTGGCTACATCGGCGCGCCGCGACGCTTCATCTGGATCGGGGCAATGCTCGCGTCGGCCCTGGCGAGTGTCGCAATCGCGCTGCGTCCGGAGCCGAGCAATCACCTGACGGGCCGTGTTGGAACACCTGTCATCGCGCCGGCAACAACTCCGCTGAGCGTCGCGGCGCCCACGCGAGCGAATACGTTCGCTGAACATCCGTCGCGTCTAGTCAGCGCGCCGATCACCGCGCGGCAGATCAACGGACTGCTCGACAGGTCGATCGCGCCGAGTTGGCTCGTGGTATCGCTCGGATGGTTGGCGTTCGTTGTGTTCGCGGTTTTACGCCAACGACGGCTCCGCGCCGGCTGGCGAGAGGTGGACCTCGAGGCAGTTCGCGTATTGGTCGCGCGCGACGCCGGCCCGGCTGTCATTGGTGTACTGCAGCCGCGTATCGTGATTCCGCAGTGGGCGGTCGACGCGGATCGATCGACGCGGAATCTACTCCTCCGACACGAGCTCGAGCACGTGCGTGCCGGCGACACGCGCGTTCTGTTCGGCGCGGTGCTACTGCAAATGGCCTTTCCGTGGAACGCCGCGATCGTCTGGATGTCACGACGCCTTCGCTTGGCGATCGAGATCGATTGCGACGCACGTGTCATTCGCACCGTGAAGAGCGCGCATTCGTACGGACTCATGCTGCTCACTGCCGGCGAGCGCCACACGGCCGGACTTCCGATGTCGGCGTTCCTCTCTGAACGCCCGACGAATCTCGAGGCGAGGATCAACGCCATGACTACCGCGCGTCACCGTCGGCCTATCGTTGCATCGCTTCCCTTCGCTGTGATCGCGCTCGTCGTTCTCACGACGGCCGCATGGATGCCGCGGCCGGAACCGCTTCCGCGATCGCACGCGGTCGCCCTCGCGACACCGCTACGACGCGTCGTGCTCGCCCCTGTTTCGAGTTCGGCATACACCGCGGGCAAGCACACGACGCCGCTCGCTCAAGTGGTCACGAAAGTTCTGGCGCCGACGCCCATCACTCCGCCGACCGCGCAACCGGTGGCGACGAGCAATCCGCGGCCAGTACCGGGGAATCCGACACCGAGGTATCCGGATTCTCTCAAGACCGCTGGCGTCGAGGGTACGGTGACGTTGAAATTCTCGACCAATGCGAACGGACTCGTCGAAATGTCGACAATTCAGATTCTCTCGTCATCGCATGCGCTGTTCGACAGTTCCGTGCGCTCCGCGCTTTCGTCGTGGCGCTTCGATTCGCCGGGATTGGTCCGCATGGCCTGTCGGTTCATGGCCGCAGAGACCAGCCAGCGAGAAATGGCTAACGGCAACTCGCCGACCTTCACCGTTGAGGGCGTCGACGTTCTGCCAGTCGTGATCGTCGCCGCGATGGAGCCGATCCGCGTTCCACCGCGCCAGCCGCAGGAGTCGCAAGCATCGTCGCCGGCAAAGCGCGCTTTCGATGTCTGGCTACAGGCATTCAACAGCACTGACACTACGGCGCTCCGCAAATACGTTCAGGATCACCTGGCGCCCAAGCTGCGCGACGGCATGCTGCGAATCCGAGATGAAACTGGCGGCTACGATCTCCTTGCCTTTGGCGAGATTCAGGAAATGAATCTCGACTTCGCCGCGCGTGAGCGGCGAACCGGCGAAGTGGTCGGCGGCTACTTCGCAGTCGCGGATGGCGACACCACGCATGTGGGAATGCTCCGCGCGTTCTATGCGCAAGGCCGCTCGTTCGCCGAGGCTGCGCGTCGCGCTCGCGAGTATCCGCATCCTTAGCGATTCAGCGAGTCATCCGCGAAATTCGTCAAATCCGCGAATCCGTGTGCTTTTTGTGTTCGTCATCGTGGCCAGGTCAGGTTTCGATGACGGGAGTAACTGCAGCACGGATTAACGGATTGGACGAATCCCAAGACTCAAGTCGGAAACTGGGACAAGACGTACACGGCTTATACACGAATACTACGAATCAAAACGAATCGAACCATGTGCATCCACGGCGTGACGCCGCCGGAGCTGCACACGGTTGGATTGGTCGTTTATTCGGGTCATTCGTGTCCAGAGCCGTTTCCATCCCGGCCGATGGAGCCCGTCGCAGCAGTCAATCAGCTCAGATGCGAATGCACCAGACTCACGGCCATCGCACCTTCGCCGACGGCTGACGCAACGCGCTTCATCGATCCGCTGCGCACGTCGCCCGCCGCGAAGATGCCAGGCAGACTCGTCTCGAGGTGCATCGGTCTTCGATTGACGTCGCTCCACAAATTCGCATCGAGCTTGTCGCCGGGAATCTCTGGGCCCGTGAGCACGAAGCCATTCTTGTCGAGTGCAACACAACCACTCAGCCACGCCGTGTGTGCGGCCGCGCCGATGAACAGGAAAATCGCGCCGGCGGCGACGGTGCGCTTCGTTCCGTCGCCATATGTGAGTTCCGCAGCGCTGAGATGACCGTTGCCATCGAGCGCGCTCACTTGGCAGTTGAGATGGATCTCCACCTTCGGCATTGTCTCGACGCGATCAACGAGATAGCGCGACATGCTCGCGCCGAGGTCGGAGCCGCGCACGACGAGGTGCACCTTCTTGGCGAAGCGCGTGAGAAACGCGACTGCCTGCCCCGCCGAGTTACCGCCACCGACGACGACGACTTCATCGTCGCGACAGAGGCGGGCCTCCATCTCCGTAGCCGCGTAGTACACGCCTGCCGACTCGAAGCGATCGAAGCCCGGAATGTCGAGGCGGCGATACTGCACACCGCTCGCGACGAGCACGCAGCGTGAGCGGAGTTCGGTGCCGTCATCGAGTGCAACGATGCGATGCGCACCATCGAGCATCAGGCCCGTGACCTTGCCCGGTACGGTAACGCGCGCGCCGAAACGCTGCGCCTGCACGAGCGCATTGCCCGTCAGATCCGCGCCCGACACACCGGTAGGAAAGCCGAGGTAGTTCTCGATGCGTGCACTCGTTCCCGCTTGGCCGCCGGGAGCGAGACCGTCGAGCGTGATCGTGCGCAGGCCTTCGCTCGCCGCATACACCGACGCCGCGAGCCCCGCTGGTCCCGCGCCAACGACCACGAGGTCGAACATTTCTCCCGGCTCGACGTGCGCCTCGAGTCCAATCGCGTGCGCCAGCGTGGCATTCGATGGATTCGTGAGAAACTTGCCGCCGCGACACATCACCACCGGTGTTGCCGACGCGGGAATGCCGAATTGCGTGAGCAGCGCTTCCGCGTGCTCGTCGCGCTCGAGATCGATCCAGGTGAATGGAATCGCATTGCGCGTCGAGAAGTCGCGCAAGCGATGCGCGTCTTGCGAGAAGCGCGAACCGATGATGCGAATGCCTTCGAAACCCGTTCTTAGGAGCAGCGTACGACGCATGAGAAATGCCTTGAGGCACGTCTCGCCGAGGTCGGGCAATCCCTGTACGGCATGACGCAGATCGCGCGCGCCGATTTGCAAAACGCGCCCATTCTCACGGGCCCGCGCAGTGACGATCGCGGCGCGACCGGTGAGCATGTCGACATCACCCGTGAACTGCCCGACGCCATGCACAACGACCACGCGCTCGACGTCTGACGAGTGCTCGACGATCTCGATCGATCCTTCGAGCACGACGAAGAAGCAGAAGTCCCGGTCGCCTTCGGCGAAGAGCACCTCGCCCGCTACGATGTCGCGTTCATGTCCGGCGGGACGGAGTGAATCAATGTCGCGCGCCGATAGGGTGGGAAACGCGATTTCTAGTTCTGTCGCCATCTGAGCTCGAAGGAGCGAGGAAGGAACGTCAAGGGTGATGCGTGGTCTTCAGTCCGAAGGTATCCATCGGCTCGAAGAACATCTGGTCGATGTAACACCAACCCCACTCTTCACCGGGTTCGAAACTTCGCATCATCGCGTGCTTCGTGTCGTGAAAATGTCGCGTCGCGTGTCGGTTTGCGGAGTTGTCGCAGCAGCCAACGTGACCGCACTCGAGGCAAAGACGGAGATGCACCCATTTGCTGCCGGACGCCAGGCATTCCTCGCAGCCGGTCGGAGTCTTCGGTTCGATCGCCTTGATCTGCGAGAAATGCGAGCAACGCGCGGATGACGGGGACATTGAGCCTGGCGAAATGGGTGGCGGTTTTCCCGAACTGAGTACACAAGTCTACCCACGCGCCCGAGCCGCTGCCTCCATCGAGGGATTCTTGTTTGCGCGTGGCGAGCCGGAGCGACAGGTTTTCTTGGATTGGATCCGAAGTCGCGTCTTCAACTCGTGAGTTTGCTATGCTTTCTCGCTTCATTTCGCGCCTGCCTCTGCCGGCGCTGATCGGCCTGCTGGCGGCGTCCGCGGCCGCGGCGCAAAAGGCCAAACCGCTCGATCGCGCCAATCTCGATACAACCTGCGCCGCCTGTACCGACTTCTATCAGTTTGCGAACGGCAACTGGCTGAAGCGCAACAAGATCCCGCCCGACAAAACCAACCTCGGCAGCTTTGGGATGCTCGGCGACAAGAACCAGGAGGTCGTGCAAAAGATCGTCATCGACGACGCCAACCTGGTAAGCGACGGCGAGGCGAAGGCCGGAAGCAACGACTGGAAGATCGGCACGTTTTACATGGCGTGCATGGACACCACGGCCATGGAAGCGGCTGGCTTCAAGCCCATCAAGCCGACCCTCGATGCGATCGCCGCGATCAAGACGACCGACGACGTCGTGAAGACGTTCGGCGCGCGTGGTGCTGGCGGCGGCGGTCGCGGTGGTGGTGGCGGACTCGCCCCCTTTTCACTCGGACCGCAGACCGATCCCAAGAACGCGCTCATGGTCATCGTCTCGGCCAATCAGGGCGGCCTCACGCTCAACCGCGAAGACTACCTCGGCACGAACGATCGCGCGCAGAAGCGTCGCGCCGACTTCACCGAGCACATGGCGCGTACGTTCGCGCTGATTGGTGAGAGCAGCACACAGGCGTCGGCTGACGCGGACGCCGTGCTCAAGCTCGAGACCGCGATCGCGAACATCACGATCCCGCCGGCCGACATGCGCGATCCAGTGGCGACGTATCACAAGATGACGCTGGCCGAGTTTGGTAAGACCACGCCGCACATCAACTGGCCGAGGTATGTGCAGCAGCAGGGCGGCAAGAACGTGACGGATGTGAACGTTCGCGCGCCAGCGTTCTTTACATCGCTCGACGGGCTGATCGCGTCGACGCCAGTCGACGATTGGAAAGCGTATCTCCGCTGGCACGCAACAAGTGGCGCGATGGGCTCGTTGAGCTCGGCGTTTCGCAAAGAAGCATTTCGCTGGCAGCAGATCACGAGCGGCGTGCAGCAGCAGGAGTCGCGACTCAAGCAATGCGCGAGCGCAACGAATGCCGCATTAGGCGAAGCCGTCGGCCAGGATTGGGTGAAGCGCAACTTCTCTCCTGAGGCCAAAGCTCGCGCGTCGAAGATGGTCGACAACCTCGTCTCGGCGCTACGCGATCGAATCAAGGGTCTCGAGTGGATGAGCGCGCCGACGAAAGTGCAGGCCGTCGCGAAACTCGACGCGTTCCTTCGCAAAGTCGCGTATCCCGACAAGTGGCGCGACTACTCGACGCTCGCGATCAAATCGGGTTCGTACTATGAGAATCAGCGCGTCGTTGGCGAGTGGAATTCCGCGCGCAGTTGGTCGCGTGTGGGCAAGGCACCGGATCGTACCGAGTGGGGCATGACGCCGCCAACGGTGAACGCGTCGTACAGTTCGTCACTGAATCAGATTCAGTTCCCCGCCGGCATTCTGCAGCCGCCGTTCTTCGACCCGAATGCCGACGATGCAGTGAACTACGGTGCGATCGGCGCGGTGATCGGCCACGAAATGACGCACGGCTTCGACGACTCAGGCCGTCAGTTCGACGGTAAGGGCAACCTTCGCGACTGGTGGACGCCGGAAGACGCCGCGAAGTACAAGGCCGCGGCGCAGCTCGTCGTCGATCAGTTCAACGGCTTCACGGTGGTCGACAGCGCGTCGCACGTGAATGGACGGCTGACGCTCGGCGAAAACATTGCCGACCTTGGCGGACTGACCGTCGCCTACTTCGCGATGGAGAAAGCGCTCGGCAACAAGCCGCGCACGAAGATCGATGGCTTCACGCCGGAGCAACGCTTCTTTCTCGCGTGGGCGCAGATTTGGCGCGGCCTCTCGCGGCCCGAAACAGAATTGCAGAACCTGAAGACCAATCCGCATGCGCCCGGCAAATGGCGCGTCGACGGACCGCTCGCGAACATGCCGGAGTTCAAAGCAGCCTGGGGATGCAAGGACAGTGATGCGATGGTTCGACCGGAGGCTCTGAGAGCGAGGATTTGGTAGTAAGTCGCTGAGTTCTCGCGCTCAGAGAACTCAGCACTCACAACTCTTTGTGGCCGGCGGCCACGACCGAGCGGCGAATTGCGCCGCGCTCGGTCCTTGATGTGCATTCCACGCACGGTGCCGATGACCGTGCGTGTTTGCATTTCATCTCGATGGTCGCGACCGCGACCGCTGCTGGCTGGAACTGTCGTTCTCGCCGTTGCTGCGTGCGCCACGCCCGGAACACCGAAGATCGACGACATGGCGGGGGCACCACCGAGCCGCGCGGCGCCGTGGGTTGTACCGCCTGCCGTGCGGACGCCGGCGCCATCGCGCAATCCACCAGTTGCACCGAATGCGACCGACGCGTTGCGAGCGGATTCCGCGACGGCTGGCTCGGCGCGCCATCTATCGCTCGCCGACGTCGTTGATCTCGCGCTGCGCAACAACCCAGCGACACGGGAATCGTGGGCCAATGCGCTCGCGGCCGTTGACGCGTATGGCTCAGCGCGTGGCGCACGCTATCCGACGATCAACGGGACCGTCAACCTCACGCAGAACTACAGCAATAGCAACGGCGGCTTCGGTGGCTTTGGCGGATTCAACAGCAATAACAGCAACAATAGCAATAACAACGCGACGACGGACAGCACCGGAGGCTTCGCTAGTGGCGGTGGGTCCACGCGCGCTCAGATCACACCGGGGTTTTCCGTCTTCTATCTGATCTTCGATCATGGCGGTCGCTCCGGCACGATCGAGTCGGCGAAGCAGACGGCCATCGCCGCGAATCTCACTCACAACGCGACGATTCGAAACGTCGTGCTTCAGGCCGAGTCGTCGCTTTTCGCTTTTCTCGCGGCGCGCGCGCTGCGAGATGCACAGGTCACCAGCGTCGACGAAGCGCGCTCCGACACATCGGCGGCCTCGGCGCGGCTGCGCGTTGGCGTCGGCATTCTCGAGGACCTCTACCAGACGCGCACAGCACTCGCGCAGGCCAAGTTTCAGCTCGCGACGTACGAGGGCAACCTCGTCACAGCACGCGGAACACTGGCCAACGCGCTCGGCTTTCCGGCGAACGTCGAGTTCGAGATCCCGAACATTTTGGCGGCCGACTCGGTCGCGTCGATCACGGCGAGCGTCGACACACTCATCAATCGCGCGATCGTCGAGCGCCCAGAACTCGCTGAGTCGCGAGCTGAAGCGGAGGCGTTGGCGGCGCAGATTCGCGTTGCACGGTCGGCCGGATTTCCGTCGTTGACACTGAGCTCGAATGGTGGGCTCGCCAGTCGCCTTCAGGGTCAGGGAAACAACGGAACGAACTATTCGCTGCAGCTCGGTCTCCAGATACCGATCTTCAACGGCTACTCGCGCGCGTACGATGTTCGTTCCGCGCAGGAACGCTACGAGGCGGGCCTGGCTCGTGTGCAGTCGACGCGGCGTCAGATCGCGCTCGAAGTCTTTACGTCGTACTCGGTCCTGCGCACGGCCACCGATCGCATGGAGTCGGCGATCGAGCTGATTGCCAGCGCCCAACAGTCGTCGAGCGGAGCAATTGGCAGATATCGCGAAGGCGTGGGGGTGATCACTGACGTGTTGATCGCGCGAAGCGCGCTTGCCACGGCTCGCGGACAGTTTGTCCAGGCGCGGTGGGAATGGCAGACCGCGCTGGCGCAGTTGGCGCACGACGTCGGTTCGCTCGACACCGCGGGACGCCCGAACCTTCCGCTCGGTCCGCCGCAGGTTCGTCGATGACGCGCACAATAGTGCGACTCGGCCTCGTGAGTTGGGCGGCGCTCGCCGGATGTCGAGAATCCGCACCGAAGCGCGCGCCCGCGCCACCGCCTGTGCGCGTGGCCGCTGCCGTCCGCATCGACGCGCCGACGACGATCGTCGCGACCGGCGTCGTCGAGCCAGTGCAGACCGTCGACATCACCGCGCAGGTGAGCGCAACACTCATGGACGTGCTCTTCAAGGAAGGCGACTACGTCGAGAAGGGTCAGCCGCTCTTCCGTCTCGACGCGCGAGCGCTCAGTGCACTTGCCGATCAGGCGCGCGCGACGCTCGCAAAAGACGAAGCGCAGGCCGAGGCGGCGCTGAAGGACGACGAGCGCTACCGACGATTGTTGAACATGGGCTACGTCAGCGCGTCGCAGGCCGATCAGTTTCGCGCGGCGTCCAAGGTGCAAGCAGCAACGGTGCAAGCCGATCGCGCCGCACTCCGTGCCGCTGAAGTGAACGTCGGCTTCACGACGATTCGCGCGCCGATCTCCGGACGCACTGGTGTGTTGCTCGTGCGACGCGGAAACAACGTCAGCCCGACGTCGGGGCCAATCGTCGTGATCAATCAGATCAGCCCCGTACTCGTTCGCTTTCCCGTTCTGTCGCAGGACTTCACTGCCGTGCAACGCGCCGTCGCGGCGCACCCGCTGGACGTGATGGCCGTGTCGAGCGACAGCAGCGGCGACGTCGAGCATGGCGAACTGAGGTTTCTCAATAACGAAGTCGATTCGCTCACCGGAACCGTGGTGGGCAAAGCGAATTTCGCCAACGCGCGACGACGACTGTGGCCGGGGGAGCTTGTCTTTCTCACGGTCGAGCTGGCGATGCACCGCGGTGTGATCGCGGTGCCGAACGAAGCCGTGCTCACCGGTCAACAGGGCAGCTACGTCTATGTCGTCGATGCGAAGAGTGCTGCGCAAACGCGCCCCGTGACGATCGGCCAGCAGGTTGCCGGACGCACCGTCGTGACGCGCGGCGTCGCACTCGGCGAGCGCGTCATCGTTGATGGTCAGTCGCGTGTGATTCCCGGAGCGAGTGTGGCGCTGCTACCGCCACTTGGCGACACCGCGACGGTCGCACGCCCCACGACCAAGACGGACGCCGGCGACGTTGCACCAGCGCCGAGGCGACGATGAACGTCTCCGAGCAATTCATTCGCCGTCCGGTGATGACCATCCTGCTGATGGTCGCCATTCTCCTGTTTGGCATCATTGCCTACGACCGTTTGCCGATCAGCGACCTCCCGACCGTCGACTACCCGACGATCAGTGTGAGCGCGAGCCTTCCGGGCGCGAGCCCAACGACAATGGCGTCGGCGGTGGCAACGCCGCTCGAAAAACAATTCTCGACGATCGCCGGCATCGACAACATGACGTCGACGTCGAGCTTGGGATCGACGTCGATCACGCTGCAGTTCTCGCTGAGCCGAGACATCGACGCGGCCGCGCAGGACGTGCAGGCAGCGATCGCGCAGACGTTGCGACAGCTCCCGCTCGGCATCACGCCGCCGTCCTATCAGAAAGCGAATCCGGCAGCGTCGCCGATTCAACTCTTCGCGCTGACGTCGGAGAACGTTCCGATCTCGCGCCTCGATGAAGTCGGCGAAACGCTGATCGGCCAGCGCATTTCGACGATCGACGGCGTGGCACAAGTGCAGGTGTACGGCGCCGCGAAATACGCCGTGCGCGCGCAGCTCGACCCAACCGCGCTCGCGTATCGGCAGATCGGCATCGACGAAGTCGCGACAGCGATCAACGATCAGAACGTCAATGAACCCACCGGTGTGCTCTGGGGTCCAACGACAGCGTACACGCTGCAAGCCAACGGTCAGCTCGAAGACGCCGCGGCGTTCCGCGCGATGACCGTCGCCTATCGCAATGGCGCCGCGGTCACTCTTGGTGCGCTCGGCCGAGTGCTGGATGATGTACAGAACAACAAGAGCGCGAGCTGGTTCAACGGGCAGCGTGCGATCATCCTCGCGATTCAGCGACAGCCGAACACGAATACGGTGGAGATCGCGAAGACGGTGAATGCGACACTGGACTCGATGCGCGCGCAGTTGCCTGGCGGCGTGGTCATTCACACCCTCTTCGATCGATCTGTCGGCATCGAAGAGTCGGTGCGTGACGTGAAACGCACGCTGGTGCTTACGCTCGTTCTAGTGATCGTCGTGATCTTCCTGTTCTTGCGGAATTTCTGGGCGACGCTGATTCCGAGTTTGGCACTTCCGCTTTCGGTAGTCGGCACGTTCCCGATCATGTACGCGTTGAGCTACAGCCTCGACACGCTGTCGCTCATGGCGTTGACGCTCGCGGTCGGGTTCGTCGTCGACGACGCAATCGTAATGCTCGAGAACATCGTGCGCCATCTCGAGATGGGAAAGCCGCCACTCGTGGCCGCCGTCGACGGCGCACGCGAGGTCGGCTTCACGATCGTGTCGATGACGATCTCGCTCACGGCGGTGTTCATTCCCCTGCTCTTTCTGGGCGGCGTCGTCGGCCGGCTTTTCCGCGAGTTTGCCGTCGTGATTGCGACAGCGATTCTCGTTTCTGGCGTCGTGTCGTTGACGTTCACGCCAATGTTGTCGAGCCGTTTCCTGCGCGGACACGCCGATCAGAAGCACAATCGCGCCTACATGCTGTTCGAGCGTGGCTACGATTGGCTGCTCGATCAGTATCGTTGGACACTCGACTGGACAATGCGGTATCGGCCAGTCGCGCTCATCTTCTCAGCGCTGGTGCTGGTCGCGACGGTGATCCTGTTCAAGGCGAGTCCGACCGGATTCCTTCCCGACCAGGACATTGGCCAGATCAACATCACCACCGAGGCCGCGCAGGGCGCATCGTACGACGATATGGTGCGACGCCAGCAGGCGATCGCCGCCATTGTGCAGCGCGACACGAATGTCCAAGCGCTGATTTCGGTCGTTGGCGGAACGGGCGGCTCGTCGGCGATCAATAACGGCCGACTCGTTCTCGCGCTCAAACCGCTGGGCACGCGAATGTCCGCGATGGATCTCGTCAACGAGCTGCGACCCAAGCTGTCGCACATACCGGGAATCACGGCCTACGTCACGCTCCCGCCGGCGATTCAGATCGGCGGACGCGTCTCGAAGGGCCTGTATCAGTTCACGATGCAGGCGTCCGACGCGAGCGTGCTCTACCCGGCTGCGCAGAAGCTGATCAATGCCGCGTTGACGTCGCCCGCATTGCAGGACGTGACGAGCGACATGCAGAACAACAGTCCGCAGGTGAACGTCGACATCGATCGACGGCGCGCAGCGGTGCTCGGCGTGACGGCAGATTTGGTCGAGGGTTCTCTCTACGACGCCTACGGCTCGCGCCAAGTCTCGACGATATACACGTCGAGCAACGAATATCAGGTGATCATGGAGTTGCTGCCTCAGTACCAGCAGGACCCCTCGGCGCTCGGGCTGCTTTTTCTCAAGTCATCAAACGGCAGCCTCGTCCCGATTCGCGCCGTCGCCAAACTCTCTCGCGGTGTCGGCCCCGTGACGGTGAATCACCAGGGCCAACTTCCCTCGGTGACGATCACGTTCAATCTGTCACCGAATGCGTCGCTCGGCGCTGCGACGGCCGAGATGCAGCGACTCGCCGTGCAGAACCTGCCGAGTGGAATCACGACGGCGTTCTCCGGAACGGCGCAGGCGTTTCAATCGACGCAAGCTGGGTTGATGGTCCTGATCATCCTCGCCATCGCCGTGATCTACATGGTGCTCGGCGTTTTGTACGAGAGCTTCGTGCATCCGCTGACGATCCTGTCCGGACTGCCCTTCGCCGCGCTCGGCGCGCTGCTCGCGCTATACATTTTTCACATCCAACTCAGCGTCTTCGCGTTCGTCGGCATCATTCTGCTGATCGGCATCGTGAAGAAGAACGCGATCATGATGGTCGACTTCGCGTTGGAGATTGAACGCACTGAAGGGCGAGCGCCGACCGAGTCGATCGTACACGCGGCGCACATTCGCTTTCGGCCGATCATGATGACGACGATGGCGGCGCTCGTCGGCACGCTTCCGGTCGCGATGGCGACGGGCATGGGCTCAGAATCGCGTCGTCCGCTCGGTATCGCGGTCGTGGGCGGTCTCGCGCTGTCGCAGATCATCACGCTGTACATCACGCCCGTGGTGTACACGTACCTTGATCCGCTCAACAAGCGGGTCGAGAGGGCGTTAGCGCGCGAGAAGAAGGCGGAGATCCAGCTTCAGCCGGCTGGTGACTAGCGGTTGGCGATCATCGCGATCGTCGTTCGGTTCGTCGTACAACCGCTCCTGCCGAAATTCCGCGACGACCAGGTGGCGCTGTATCTCGAGGAACACGAGAAGAGCTTGCGTGCGACCGTGATCACGGCGGTCGAGCTGCAGAGCGGGGCCGTAGGGCAGACGTCAGCGTTACGTTCGCCGGCGATCAGAGCGCGACATGTGCCTCCGCGCATGGAAACGTCCGCGGCGCGAACTACTTCTTCACCACCTTCAACGATTCGGCGGCCAACTCCTTCCTGAATCGATCTCCCCGCGACGGCTGTTTCAGCGAGTCATATTCCGCAACGAGATCCTTCCGCGCGTTCTGAAGAAAGCCCATCGCTGGATTGGCCTGTTTTGCGAGGACGTCGTAGCCGGCGCGCGACTCGACCTGCGCTTCGTCGAACTTGCGCTGCCGAAGCAGCGAGCGACCGAGTTTGATGCGCGCAATGCCAGTATTCAAATGATCCGCGCCCTGCGACTCCGAGAAGCGTCGCACTGCGTCCCGATAGAGTTGCTCGGCGTGCGCGAAGTCCTTCCGTCCGCTGTACACGCTGGCGAGGTTCGACGTCGCAACGCCGATCAGGTAGTGCTTGTCGCCGTAGACGTCGTGGTAGATGGAGAGCATTCGGCGGAAGTACGCTTCCGCCTCATCGAATCGATCGGCTTGAAGCATGATGCTGCCAAGCTCGTTCGCCGTGGACGCGACGGTCGGGTGCTTTGCTCCGTAAACCCGCTCGCGAATCGTCAGCGCCTGTTGAAGGATCGTCGTCGCCTCGTCGATTCGCTTTTCGCGCACGAGCGTGCGGCCGAGCATCGTGAGGTTGCCCGCCGTTTTATAGTGGTCGTCGCCGTAGAACGCTCGCGTGATGTCGAGCGCCTGGCGCTCGAACTTCTCCGCGTCGGCGTAGTTGCCGCGATCGAACTGCGTCGCACCCAGGTTGATGAGGATGTCCGACACGAGCGGGTGTCGATCGCCGTAGACCTGTCGGTACATGCCGAGCACGAGACGGTTGAGCGAATCCGACGCGTCATAGTGTCCAGAGTAGAAATGGACGTCGGCCAACGAGCTCATGCTCGCAGCGAGATCAGCGGTTCCGGCTGACGATTGCTGGTTGAGGCGCACGACATCCTGCAGCACTGGGATCGCCTTCTCATACTCACCGCGCTCCTGCAGCACGAGGCCAAGCGCTGCCGTCGCCTTCACGACACCGGGATCGTTTGGTGGCAAGGTTTGCTTTGCCATGTCCAATCCCTGCCGAATGAATCGCTCCGCATCCTCGAACTGCGCCTGATCGATGCGCAGTTCGCCGAGTGCGATCAGCGACGCGGCGACGTCGCGATGTGTTGGACCGAAGCGTGCGCGCCGACGCTCGAGCGCGAGATTGATCAGCGAATCGGCGCGCGGAAGCTTGCCAAGCTTTTCGTAGATGCCACCGAGGGTGATGTACAGATCCGCTTGCGCCGCGGGGTCGGCGTCGAGACTCCGTGCCTGCTGCAGACCGCGATCGACGAGCGTGGTGACGTGCAGACTGTCGGCGGGTCCGGCAGCTTTGTCGCCGCCCTCGAACAGATCGAGGGTGAAGCGTTGAATGCGCTGTACCCGCGCTGCTTCGTTGATCGCTTCGTTCTTGGCGACGGTCAAGCGCACGGTGTAGAACACGACCAGCGCGACGACGATCGCGAACGCGGCGCTCGTCGCGGCGACAGCCGCGCGATGACGTCGAACAAATTTCCCGAGGCGATACTGCACGCTATCGGGACGCGCCTCGAGTGGTTCGCCGTTCAGGTAGTGATCGACGTCGCGGATCAACGCGTCGGCGGTGGCGTAGCGCCGCTGCGGATCTCTGTGCATCGCGGTGAGGCACAGCACGTCGAGATCGGCCCACTCGCTCGCGCTCTGCGACGTGTCCCGCGCCGCGATCGATGGACGCTCGGCGTCGCGCGCGCCCAGCAGCGCCTCGATTTCTGCCGACGTCTTGTCGGTGAAGTCGAACGGCAGACGACCAACGATCAGCTCGTACAGAATCACCCCGAGTGCGTAGATGTCGGTGTGAATACCAACGCGTCCGCCGCTGACCTGCTCCGGCGCGGCGTACGCGGGCGTCATGAGACGAACGCCGGTGCGCGTCTGATCGGCTGGTCCGTCGAGACTATCGAGCTGCTTGGCGATACCGAAGTCGAGCAGCTTCACGCTGCGGTCGGCCTTCACCAGAATGTTCGACGGTTTGAGGTCGCGATGGATGACGAGGTGTTGGTGCGCGTGCTGCACGGCCGCGCAGACGTCGCGGAAGAGTCGAAGACGGTCGCGGAGCGGCGTGTGGTTGCTGGCGCAGTACGCGGTGAGCGATACGCCCTCGACGTACTCCATGACGAACCAGGGCGTCCCGTCGTCGAGCGTGCCGGCGTCGTAGAGTCGCGCGATGAGCGGGTGGTTGAGCTGCGCGAGCGTGCGTTGCTCGCTCGCAAAGCGTTCGCGTCGCGCTGGAGAGAGCCAGGCGTCGCGCAGGATCTTGATCGCGGCGAGCGTCCCGAGGTCATCGCGCTCGGCCAGATAGACGACGCCCATGCCGCCTTCGCCGAGTGATTTGGTGATTCGGTAGGGGCCGAAACGGTTGACGGGGAGATCGTAGGCGGATCGCCTAAACATCTGGTGCGCGACCGCTGCGACGCCGTGATCGAGCAGCGATCCACCTCGCGCGTCTTCGGCGAGAAGGGCGAGCGTGTCGGCAACGAGTGTTGGATCGTCGCGACACTCTGTGTCGAGAAAGGCGCGCTGGTCGGCGGCCGGAAGATCTGCGGCGGCGTGAAAGAGCGACTGCAATCGTTCCCAGCGCACTGCATCCATGGTCACGCCTCCGTCGGAGTGACTTGGGTCGGAAAGGACCTATGACTTACTGGAATCCGCCGCGAAGTTCGTGAGCGAGCCACGCCTTTGCGGCGCGCCAATCTCGCAACACCGTGGACTCCGAGACGTCGAGCAATTCTGCGGTTTCGGCGACGTCCAAGCCACCGAAGAAACGACTCTCAACTAGTGTTGCCTGACGCGGTTGCACCTTCGCGAGGTCCCGAAGCGCTTCGTCGAGTGCGAGTAGATCTTCGGCGTACGCTGCCGACTCGTGAACTGTCTCGTCGAACGTCACCATGGCTGCTCCGCCACCGCGTTTGTCGGCCTGTCGGCGGCGTGCGGCTTCGATCAAAACCTGCCGCATTGCGCGGGCGGCGATCCGCTTGAAATGAACCTGAGAGGCTCGCGCGAGGTGGGGGGATTCACGTAGTTTCAGCCACGCTTCGTTGACGAGTGCCGTTGGACTCAACGTTGCACTCGGGTCGCCGCGTCGCACGACTGAAGCCAGACGTCGTAGTTCCTCGTACGTAGCACTAAACAGGTCGTCGAGCAGACGGACATCGTCGAACATTCCGCCAAATTCGCCCATGTCCAGCCCGTGTGACACTGAGTCTCCGTGCGGAATGACGGTTTTCGGTCCCTGCCTGCGCAATGCAGGCAGTAAGCTCGCAAACTCGGATGGGTAAAGCGTACCACCCAACGTTGTACGATCGCAATTCCCAAACGTTGTATCGGTAGGTCTCCCGCTCGACTCAACTTCCCGGCCGATGACGGCCAACCTCTCCCCCCCTTTAGGAGAACACAATGCGTCACTCATTTGCACGAAAGGCCGCCGCGACGTTGGCGGTGCTGACTGCCATGACTTTCAGCGCGCAGTCGGCGAGCGCACAGGCCAAGGGCGGCGCTGGCGGCTTCGGATTGGGCTACACGGACATCGGCCCGGCGATCGGCATCGGCGGCATTGGTAACGCCAGCGCGTCGTTTGGCGGACGTTTCGAGCACGCCATCAAGGCGCTGCCCGATCTCGGAAATGGCACGCTCGGCATCGAAGCGAGCTTCGACTATTACTCGTGGAGCAACAACTTCTATAGCTGGAAGTACATCCCGATCGGTGTCACGGCGAACTATCACTTCAAGGTGTCGGAGCCGAAGTTCGACCCGTTCATTGGCGCTGGTCTCGGCTATCAGCTCATCACCTGCGATTTCACCGGATCGACGGGCAGCAGCCTGTGCTCGAACAGCGCGATCTACTTCATCGGCCGCGCGGGCGCACGCTACTTCTTCCAGCCGAACATGGCGGGCTACGTCGACGTCGGCGCTGGTGCCGCGACGTTCAACGTCGGCCTGATGTTCAAGGTCATGTAAGACCGCAGCACGTCGCCTACGACTGGACGACGCTCGAAGGGCCGCCGATCACTCGGCGGCCCTTTTGCTTTTGCGCTCGGTCACCAGAGTTGGCGTGAATCATGTAGGACCGCGGCGTATGGCAAACGACTCCGAGTCGCCCAAGGTCGACGCCGGCTCGAAGCTCGCACTCGAGCGCACCGTACTGGCGTACGAGCGAACCGAACTCGCGTGGGTCCGAACCGCGATCTCGCTGATCACCTTCGGCTTCAGCATCCAGCAGTTCTTTCGGAACATGAAGCCCGACCGTACGACCGGGTTCATCGGACCGCGCGAGTTCGGTCTCGCGATGATGATCATCGGGCTCTGCACGCTCATCCTGAGCGTGCGTGAGCATCACAACGCCATGAACAGGTTGAGAGAGCAGTATTCCGAGCAGCGCGGCTATCCGCCAATTCCGCGCTCGAACTCGCGCGTTCTCGCCGCGCTGATTGGAATGCTCGGCGTTCTCGGTCTGCTGTCGATGCTCTTCCGCGCGTAGCGCCTACCAGCGGTAGGCGCCACCAATCGCAGGGCCAGTCAGGTGGCCTTTGAACGACAGATCGGTGCCGCGGTAGTCCTCGTAGAGATATCGATACGCGCCGAAGATGTTCCAGCGGCGCGATACGTCGTAACCGATCGTTGCCATGCCCTCGCCGGTTCCCTGCGACGCGCCTGCCCCGCCGTCGCCAGCGAGACCGACGTACCACCGCTGCGCCGGTTCCCAACGGACACGCAGACCGCCGATCGCGTCGGCGAAGGTGCGAATGCGCTGTCGTTCCCGTGCGACGTCCTCACCGGTGAGACGCAGCGACACGTCGACGTGCCAGACGCGCGAACCTGCGAGCAGATCAACGGCAAGGTTGGGTCGCAAGCGGAATGAATAGCCGCCGAAGCCTTGGACGATCAGCATTTTCTGATTGAAATCGATATCGGCGGTAAGGCCGCGAACCGACGGCGTATTGTTCTGGTGGATCGACGCGTACACCCCGTCCGCTATGCCGAGCCAGTGGCCGTAGCTGAACTCGTAGGTCCCCATCGCGGCGAATCGTAGCTTCGAGAGCAGATCGCCGAAGCTGATGTCGACATCGGCCGTGAGATCGCGGACGCCAACGTCGCCCTTGATGCCGGGCATCCAGGCGTACGGCGCGATGATGAAGTGCGCCTGCGGCGCACGCGTAGTCGGCGCGCACGGGTCACGGCGTGTCGCCGAATCCGGGCCGATTGGGGCCGGAGCCAGTTGTGCGCCAGCTGTGGTCGGTAGATTAAGTACGACGACAGTGAACGCAGCAGCCGCGCTGAAGAGTCGACGACCTACGCAAAGAGTACTACGCATGTCCACCTCGCTGAATCGTTCAACGATCGCGAGTCGCACGTTGCGCCGACCATTGGACTTTGTAACGCCCTCGCTCTGTGAGGCACGGAACGTCGCGTGCTTAGCAGTCATGGGAGTCGTTGGTCGCGCCGCGGTGCTGGGAATGATGGGTCTGTGTGTTGTCGCGGTCGCGTGCCAACATCCGAAGAGCGCGAGCGGAACCGTTGCCGACAGTTTGCCGTCGCCGAATATGGTCGTGGACTCGGCACCGGCGGCGCTCGGATGGTGGACTCGCCTGGAGGCGTTTTTCGGAATCGCCCCCGACAGCGACGACGCCGCGGTCGCCTACGAGGGCCACGACAGCGAGGGAATTCCGCACTACGCCACGCAGTCGTTCTCTGCGGAAGACTCGCTCCTGCTTCGCCGCGCCTACGGCATTGAAGATCCGCACCGTCTGTATCTATCCGACTCGAGCGACACGCAGCTCCTCAAATACGACACGCGGGTGAAGGCATGTCGGACGTGCTACGTCGACAGCTACGACGTCGGTTTCATGTCTGTGCGACAGCCCGGTGAGTCATGGGAGCAGGTCGAGCGCCGGGTAAAGGAAACGCCGCATCGGCGCTTCGCTGGCAGTCGCATTCCGTCGAGTCGTTCCACAGCCGACCTCGATCCAAATGTTCGGCCCGCTGTTGAGCAAATGCTCAACGACGCGGCGACCGCCGGCTACAAGCTTCACGTCATCGCAACGTATCGGTCGCCTCAGCGGCAGGCATTTCTCATGTCGATGGGCGGCAACCGCACGCATACGCTGACGTCGTCGCATTCGTACGGGCGCGCACTCGACATTGTCGTCGACGACGGCAATCGAGCGCACAAGCAGACGAAGGCGGACTGGATTGCGTTCCGGACCTGGCTCACGACGTATCGAGCACCGACTGGCGAGCGCTTTCATGTGCTCGGCGCGCTCGATCACACGTGGGATTGGCCGCACGTCGAAGTGCCAACGGACCAGATTGGGTTCCACAGCATCGAGGAGGCGATCGAGCGGGCCAAGAAGTGCCTCGCGCCCGGCTCTACGACACCCTGCGACTTCGCGCCGACGCTTCCGCCGCGGTTGCAGCCCTGAGCGGTTCTGAACAACTGCAAACTGCTGCGACACGAATTGGACGAATAACAAACGAATCGAAGCGACAACGCCGTTGCGCTTGGCGATCGCGCCGAGAGGTCTTTGCCGACGGCCCCCCATACCCCACACCCGTGCCCGTCGAAATCCGTCGCACGCCTCTCGACGCGACTGAACGCACGTTGGTCGCCGGTCGCACTCGCGCCTATTGGACTTTGTAACGGGGCGCGGGCTACTCCGGCCGCGCCGCCATGGCGAGCAGCGCGACGATGGTTACCACGTCCCGCCGGGTCAGGCCGTCGCGGCGGCCGCCACCTTGGCGCCTTCGATTCCCTGGGCTTCGCGGATCTGCTTCAGGCCGTCCTGGATGAAGCCGAGCACGAGCAGCCACGCGACTGCGCCAAGCGCGATGTACTTCCCGCGGAAGGGCAGATCGATGAGGCTCGTGTTCCAGATCATGTGCATGATGACGCAGAAGAAGAACACGCGCAGGAACTTCGGATCCAACAACATCTCTCGGCTGAACGGGCGATCGCCGCGCACGCGCCAGAGCGCAGCGCCCACGAGTCCCGTCCACAACACGTGACCGCCGAAGACAGTGAGGATTCCGCGCTCCATGATCAGCCCCCGCATCGCGAGTGCACTCTGCGACTCGAGCAGCGTGCGCAGCGCATAACCGGCCGATTCAAACACGGCGAAGCCGGTGCCGACAGTCGCACCGAGGAGAAGGCCGTTCAGCGTCCAGCGAAACTTCGGGCGGTTCACCACCAGCAACAGCGCCAATCCCTTGCCGGTTTCTTCGATGATACCAGCGCTGGCGGCGCCGAGCAGGCTGGAGAGATCTGTCATCTTGAAGCCGAATAGCGACACGACAATCGAAAGCAGGCCACCGATGAACAGCAGGCGAATGACCTGGTAGATCGAGATGTTGCGCGGAACGTTCACTTCGAAGAAGAAGATGAGCAGCGAGAACGGCATCGCCACCGAGCCGATCATGATGATCGCCGGGATGAGATAGATGTTCTCGAACTCCTTCCATGCCCCGACGAAACCGAGATACAGAACGAGCGACGCGATGAACACGCGCACGAATACCCATGGCTTCGGCCAGCGAGCGTCCACGGCGGACAGCGGTGGCGTCGTGCGGCTGGTGCCGACGGTGAAGTACTCCTCGATCTCGTCGTCGCCGCGCTTCTTGCCGACGTCCGAGAACATCTCGCGTGGATTCCAGTCGGTCGGTTTCTCCAGCCCGGCAGCGTGGCTGAGCTGATCGCCGATCTTATTCACGAAGTCGAATACGCCGTGATTGGCGCCGGCCATCCCAGTGTTCACCTGCCAGACGGATCTTCCAAGCCGAACTTGCTGTCCCGGCGACAGACTCGCCTCCGACACAGAGTGTCCGTCAACAAACGGGAGCGGCATCGCGAGCGCTCTGATCTCGAGCCGGCCGCCGACGAAGCTGAGCGTGGCGAAGGTGTCGGTCACCTCCGGATCGTCGCTCAATACGTTGCACTGTGAGCTTCGGCCCACGACCAGGCGGCCGGATGTAAGTGCAATGCGCTTTCCCTGATCCGGTCCCGAGATGCAGGTGAGGAAGTGCGTCGCGGATGTCGTGGAGCGCTCGGTACCGGCGGTAGTCATCGCGGCCTCGCAGATGAGCGATGTAGGCGCGAGAAGCTATGGCCTACGGATACCGTCGGCCAGGGTACCGAAGCGCTCCCGCCAGCGTCAGGCGAACGCGGGCGGATGCTCCTTCACGACGCCGAATGAGCGCTCCATGGCGATGCCGGCGCGCGCGACGGTGCCTTCGTCGAACAGGCGACCGATCAGCGTGACGCCGTGCGGCACGCGACGCGGCGGCGAGAACTTCGGCAGCGGATTCGCCGGATCAGGCGCCCAATCGCTTCGCGCTTCTGCGACGTTGACGAACCCGGCGCGCAACGTGAGGGACGGATGCCCGGTGAAGTTCGAGATGACGAGCATCTCG
Source organism: Leucogemmata humicola (assembly GCF_055379415.1). NCBI lineage: Bacteria > Pseudomonadati > Gemmatimonadota > Gemmatimonadia > Gemmatimonadales > Gemmatimonadaceae > Leucogemmata > Leucogemmata humicola. The sequence goes on along the minus strand of NZ_AP040875.1, from coordinate 1,428,142 downwards.
TCGCGCAACGACGGCACGAGTAGGAGATCGACGCTGGCGAACACGCGAGCCATTTCCTGCGCGACGCGCCGGCGGAGTCGATCGGCCTGCACGAAGTCGACGGCCGAGAGGAAACGGGCCTGACGAAAGATGTTCGGCCACGCGTCGGGCACTTGGACCTTGAGCTTCGCCGCGTCGCCCGTGAGCGTGAGTCCTTCGAACGCTGCTGCTGCTTCGGCGAACAGGATGAGCTGCAGCGAATCGTAGGGTAAGTCGGGGAGCGTAACCTCTGTCGGTACCATGCCGAGCTTGCGCACCGTATCGAGTGCTGCGCGATCGACATCCGTCGCCGGCGCCTCCTTCATCCAATTGGCGAGGTAGCCGACGCGCAGTCCTTTCACATCCGCCGTCGCATCGAAATTCAGATGACTCGGCACACTCGCGACGTCGCCCGCATCGGGGCCGCCGATCGCTTGCAGCACGAGCATCGCATCTTCGACGCTTCGTGTCATCGGTCCGAGTTTGTCGAGCGACCAGCAAAGTGTCATCGCACCTGTGCGCGGCACGCGACCGAACGTTGGACGCAGACCCGTCACGCCGCAGCGCATACTCGGACTCACGATGCTGCCGCCCGTCTCGCTTCCGACTGAGAATCCGACGAGTCCCGCGGCAGTCGCCGCACCTGGCCCTGCGCTCGACCCCGACGCGCCTTCTTCGAGCAGCCACGGATTCATCGTCTGGCCGCCGAACCAAATGTCGTTCAGCGCCAGCGCGCCGAGACTCAACTTCGCGATGAGGACCGCGCCCGCATTGTCGAGTCGTGCAACGACCGCGGAGTCGGCAGTCGGCACGCGATTGCGAAATGGCTCGGCGCCATACGTCGTCGGAATTCCGGCAGTATCGAGCAGATCTTTCACGCCGTACGGAATGCCGTGTAGCGGACCACGATAGTGTCCCGCCGCAATCTCCGCATCGGCCTTCTTCGCCCGCGTCATGGCCGAGTCGCGCGTGAGGGTGATGATGCAATGCAGCCTGGGATCGTACTGTGCGATGCGTGCGAGATAGATCGATGTGAGTCGTTCGGACGTGAGCTTCTTCGTCTCGATCCATCGTGAAAGCTGCGTGACCGGAGCGTAGGCGATCTCGCTGTCGCTCGTCGGCAGTGGGCCCGGATCGATCTTCGAGCGCACGAACAGATCGTGCGCGGGCGCTGCAGGCGTTCCGGGTAACGATGGATTCCATCCGCTCGCGGGAGCTACCGTAGGCTCGAGGGCAATGACGCGCGGGCCAGCGCGTCGCTCGAGCAACGCTGCCATGGTCGTCCGCCAACTCTTCGCCGCCATTTCACGCTCGGCGGGCGTGAACTGCACCTGCGACAGCTTCTCTGCTTCGGCGAAGGTCGCTGCCGTGACCTCGGGTCCAACCGCGGGCATGGTGCCGAAGGTCGGCGGCGCGCCGGCGGTCGAAGGCGGGGCGTCAGGCTTCTGGGCTTCGCCCCGGCATGCCGCGGCGACGGACAAGAGGCTGACGGGAGCCGTGATCAGAAATTGGCGTCGAGTGTTCACGCGAGTCGGTGTTCGGATTCGTTAAGAGAACGCCGATCGCCACGGGTCGCAACTATCGCGGACTTCACCGATGCGCCCCGGAGAGATTGTAGCCGCGGAGAGTTGACGACTCTTTTCACGAATAACACGAATGAAAACGAATCCAACCGTGAGAATTGCCACATCCATCGCCCCGAGTCGGGCTGGTTGAAGGGCCGAGATGTCGCCTGAGAACAATGGGTTCGATTCGTGTTGATTCGTCTCATTCGTGTTCAGAGCAGTTGGTCGTCGATGGATTTGCATCGTCATGCGCGAGAATGATGGGATGATCTTTCACGGCGAGCCTATTGTTGCCGCATGCGAGGCGAATTGATCGAAGCGCGGCGAGTTTACTCGATCGTCGGAGCATTCTTCGAGGTGTACAACTACTACGGCTTCGGATTGAGCGAGGCCGTTTACGCGGGCGCGCTGGCTCGCGAGCTTCGCGCTCGTGGCCACACGGTTCATCGTGAATACAGCGTCCCGATTTTCTACAAGGGACACGAGGTCGCACGCCAACGCCTCGACATGCTGGTCGACCTCAAGGTCATCGTGGAAAACAAGGCCACCGCGAAGCTGCCGGTCACCGCTGCACCTCAGTTGCTCAGCTACCTCTGCGCAACGCCCTTCGAGGTTGGACTCATACTCCACTTCGGTCTCGTGCCGCAGTTCCATCGCTTCGTCGACTATCCGAAGCGCCCCAGCAGAGTCGATACAAGCCCGAGTCTTGACGCCCCGTAGGCAACGGGCCACGTCGACCTCCTGAACCAACACGGTTCGATTGGGGTTCATTCGTGTCATTCGTGTACAAAGCCGTTCGTAACGAATCCGATGACGCGAACGGTCCTCGCGGGGCGACCTTCCCACAACAGCGTCCGCTAGCGAACGTTCATCGCACCCACAACACCTACCCAATGCGGCGCCTACTCCTCGCCCTCCTCTTCCCCGCCCCCCTCCTCGCGCAAGACGCGACGATCGTTTACCGACTCGGACGCGACACCGTCGCTGTCGAGCGATTCTCACGCAGCGCGACCCGGTTCGCCGGCGAAATGGTCACGCGTAGCGGAGCGGTCGTCTCTCGCACCGAATACGATCTCACACTCGCGAGCGGAAAAGTCACCGCGGCCACCGTTCGACGCCGACAGGCTGACGGGTCGCCTATTCCGAACAATCCCACCGAAGTGCGCTTCACCTTTCGCGCCGACTCGGCGCGACGCGAGATCGTGTGGCGCGACAGCACGCAGGTCCGATCGTTCGCTGCACCCAATGCGTTTCCAGCGTTGCCGGTGTTTGCCTACGCGCCGTTCGAGCTGATCAACGCTCGCGGAGCAGGTGGACGTGATTCGGTGCTCGCTGTCGGACTGACTGGGAACATGATCAGCGTGATCGGATTGCAGCCGGTCTCCGGCGACACGCTGCGCATGCGCGGCGGGACGTACCAGATGTTGGTGCGGTTCGATCGCGACGGACGAATTCAGGTCGCCGACGGATCGCTGACGACGAACAAGTCGATCGGCACGCGTTCGGCGGGAGCCGCCGACATCAACGCACTCGCCGCCGCGATGAAGCCGACTGGCGTGTTGTCGCCGCGAGGCACCGCGTACGCTGGCTTCAATCGCGGACCGATCTTCGTGAATTACGGGCGACCGGCCGTGCGCGAACGAACCGTGTGGGGCGGAACGCTCGTGCCCTTCGATTCGATCTGGCGAACGGGCGCGAACGAAGCCACCCACCTCGCAACGTCGAAGACCATCGCACTCGGCGACATGACCCTCGCGCCGGGCCTGTATTCGCTGTGGATTCAGCATACTCGCAACGGGACCTTCCTGATCGTCAACAAACAGGTTGGTCAGTGGGGCACTGAGTATCAAGCGTCGCAGGACATCGGTCGCGTGAAGATGGACTTTGCGCGTACGCCAGACCACGTCGAGGACTTCACGATCACCGTGCGCAACATCACCGCAACTCGCGGTGCCATCGACTTCGCGTGGGGCGACTCGATGGCAACGGCGGCATTCGACATTCGTTGAAGCACGAGAAGGGTGAAGGGAAACGTCCCTTCACCCTTTCTTTTCGAATACTCGTCGGTTCGGGCCTGCTCCAGTTGCGAGTCCCCGCACTGGGCCATTCGGCGCCGCGCGCTCGAAGGTCCACTCTCCGCCACCGTCCATTCCGACGAACGTGTCGCCGCCCATCGGCGCCAGCACGAGCGTCCGCTTTGGGCCCGGTTGATACGCCATGAGTGTTTTACCATCGCGCGCGACACTCACCTCGAACGTCGTCGTATCCTTGTTCACGACGGCAACGTACGTCCCGCGAAACTCGGAGAGCTTCTCTGCACCGAGCGGCGCGAGCCGGCGTTCGACACGCGGCACCGCGCCCACTCCATACTCCTCGGCGAATGCGCGTTGAATCTCGGCCATCAAGCCACCGTTGACGCCGTTCATCATGATGACGAGCCCGCGTCCGCGTGCAGGCCACATCATCATGTTGGCGATGAAGCCTTCGTCGCGGCCGCTGTGACTGAACGACAATGAATCGCCATCGCCGGCGACGCTGACTCCGAGCCCCCAGTAGCCGTTGCCGTACGGAGGGAGTACGCGCATCTGATTCGAGACCATCTGGCGCGCCATGTTCGTCGACAGCACACCGCCCGGTTCGCCGCGATACGAGTGTGACAGCGCGATCGCCCATCGCGCGAGATCGGACGCCGTCGTCCAGAGACCGGCTGCGGCCATCTCAGGATAAACGTGGAATCCGCCGGGCACTGGCGTGTCGACCTGCTCGTGGCCCGACGCCGCCTCGGCGCGTCGCGACACGGGAAGCGGATTCTCGTACGTGCTGCGCGTCATCCCCGCGGGCTTGAGCATCTCGCGCTGCATCAAGCTCGGGAATGCTTCGCCGGTCACGTCGGTGGAGACGAGCTGCGCGATCGTCATCCCTCCGCCCGAGTACAACCATCGCGCGCCAGGCGTGGTGTCGTTGCGCACGGCTGGAGTGTTCGATGGCGCCATGCCGTCGAGCAGTTGCGGCACCGTTGGTACGGGCGCGCCGAGTGCGTAGCCGGGAAAGCCCCAGACCGTGAGTCCGGCAGAGTGGGAGAGCAGACGCCGGAGCGTCACCTTCTCTGTCGCGGTGAATCGGCTCGCCGGCAACTGCCACGACTTGAGCAGCGTGTTCACGTCAGCGTCGAGCGGAAGCTTGCGGTCCTCGACGACGCGCAGAAAGCCGCTCGCGAACACTGGCTTGCTGATCGAGCCCGCCAGAAACAGCGTCGTGCTGTCGACCGCCTTGCTCTTACCAAACTCGGCGACGCCGTAGCCCTTGGCGTAGACGACTTTGTAGTTGTCGATGATGGCGATACTGACACCGGGCACGTGATACGCGCGCATCCGGTCGACGAGATCGATCGAGCTGTCCGGCTGATCGAGAAGTCGAACGCCAAAGCGAAGATGGTGCTCGATCGCGCTCGGATTCTGAGCGATGGCGCGGCCCGCGAGCCCCAAGGCCAGTGCCAACGCAACGCGGTGACTCGTAGTGTGTCGCATGCGATCTAAGAGAGTGCCTGGGGCGCCAGTGCGCCAGCTATGGCCCCGACTCCCAATCGTGCCCACCTTTCACCGGTCTCTTCCCCACTTTCGAATGAAGCGCTCGCCGCTCCTGTTGCTCACCCTGATTTCTGCTCCTCTCGCCGCGCAGACGGCGCGTCCCTTCTCCGTAGTCGAAGCGAATATCGCCGACACGCGGGCCGCCCTCGAACAACACCGAACGACGTCGCGCGAACTCGTGACGCAATACCTCACGCGCATCGCGACATACGAGGACAAGCTGCACGCCGTCATCACGGTGAATCCACGCGCCTTGGCGATCGCAGATTCGCTCGACCGCGAGCGAGCGGCCGGCCGGATTCACGGCCCGCTGCACGGCATTCCGGTGGCGCTCAAGGACAATATTCATACGACCGACATGCCGACGACGGGCGGCGCGCTCGCCTTCGCCGGCCTGGTGCCGCCGTATGAAGCCACGCTCACGAAGAACCTCGAAGCGGCCGGCGCGATCATTCTCGCCAAAACACAGCTCACGGAGCTCGCCAACTGGGTCGCTAGTGGAATGCCCGGCAACTACAACGGACTCAATGGCTACGGCATGAATCCGTGGGATCCGCGCCGAGATCCGCGCGACGCATTCTTCGACGGTCGCCCCGTTCTGTCGACGGGTGGCTCGAGCTCCGGCGCCGGAACGAACGTCAGCTTCTGGATGGCGAACGTCGGCACGGAGACGTCGGGCTCTATCCTGAGCCCGTCGAATCAGAATATGCTCGTCGGCATCAAGCCGAGTGTGGGGCGTGTGAGTCGGTATGGTGTCATTCCGATTACTGCTGACCAGGACACCCCCGGCCCCATGACCCGCTCCGTGTCCGACGCAGCGATCATGCTCGGCGCAATGGAAAATCCCCGTCCCGATCCGAACGACCCGGCAACGCGCAATTGTCCGCCGCCACCGGGGAGAGACTATACGAGATTTCTAAACGCTGGCGCGCTCAAGGGCATGCGAATCGGCATTCCCCGCGCGTTCTTCTACGAGCCATCGTCGGCAGGCGCCACCGCGCCGCGCGGCGGATTGACCGACGCCCAGCGGGCAATGATGAAGGAAGTCATCGCGACGCTCACACAGCAGGGCGCAGTGATCGTCGATCCCGCCGACATCCCGAGCGTCGTCGACACCGCCGCGGGACGCAATTTCATCAACTGGAATCCATGCAGCGGTCTCGAGAATGCGAAGGGGCTCGACATCAGCTGCTCGGTCGCGTTCAAGTACGGGATGAAGCGCGACTTCAACACCTGGCTCCAATCACTCGGTGCCAAGGCGCCGTTGAAGACGCTCACCGCGCTGCGTGAATGGAACATCGCGCATCAGCGCGCGGGGTCGATCAAGTACGGCCAGGCGAATCTCGACATTTCTGACGAGATGGACCTCCAGGCCGACCGCGCGCGCTACGAGTCCGATCGTCGAAAGGACATCGAGCTGTCGGCGACGAACGGCATCGATGCGGCGCTGAAACAGAATCATCTCGACGCGCTGCTCTTTCCCGGCGTGAGCAGCGCAGGCATCGCCGCACGCCCCGGCTATCCGACTGTCACAGTTCCATACGGGCTGCTGCCCGTGCCGCAGGGAACCGGCATCTTCGCCTTTCCGGCCGGCTTCGAGCCGAAGCCGGCGCCGTTCAACGTGAGCTTCACCGGGGCGATGTGTACGGAGCCAAAGCTCATCGCGCTCGCGTATGCGTTCGAGCAGGCGACAAAGAAGCGAGTCGCGCCGCCTGAGTTTCCATAAACTGAGGCGACTGGCCGTCGTGCGCGTTGACGAATGGAAGATTTGGAACACGAAAACTGCCAGAAAACTGCCGTTTTCGCGACAAACATGTTCCCTCTTTCGAGAGGCTCAGCGGTCCGAATAGCGCCCGACCTCTTGAAGCACCGACGTCACCGGCGGCATATCGCACCGTTCGCGAATCCCCGCGGTGAACGCATTGAACTCAGCCAGCTGCCGTAGCGGATTGTTGTCCGGGTCCGCGACCGATGCGACGTGAACGAAGCTCACGCCGTCCTCTAGGCGATACGAGGAATACGTCAATCCGGGCGGCGCGCTCCGCCGAAGGCTGTCGAACACATCCGTGATCAGCTTCGCGTTTTCCTCAGCGCGCTCAGGTCGCGTCGTATAGCGCACCATTACGTGTTTCATCGGTCGTCTCCAATCTCCAAGGTGTAGCGCGACTCGCCGCGCCTACCCTGTTGTCGAATTCTGAGGCGCGAAAGGATACGTCGACCCCATCGCCCTCCGACGCGTATCCTTTCGGGGGTGGAATCTCGTCATACAACGGGCCCCTTCCTCGCACTCACCCCAATGACCGACGCCACGCCCAATCTGTCGCCCGCACTGCGAGAGTCCGTCGCGCGCTCACGAAAGGCGTTCATCGAGGCCGCCAGCGGCTTGCGGCCTCGGCTTCACCGCTTCTGCGCGCGGATGTGCGGCTCGTCGCTCGACGGCGAGGACGTCGTACAGGAGACGCTGGCCGAGGGTTTTTTCAAACTCAATTCGTTGAAAGACCCGAGCCGCTTCGAACCGTGGCTCTTTCGCATCGCCTACCACAAATCCGTCGACTTCCTGCGTCGCAACCAGCGCTACGAGGCCGAAGTTGCGTACGACGAGCACCATGATCGCGCGCACGAGTCCGACGCCGACGATCTTGCCGATGCGCCAATCGACGAGGCGCTGATCACGCTCGTCGGTGCGCTGCCGCCCAAGGAGCGAGCTTCAGTAATCTTGAAAGACGTCCTCGGCTACGCGCTGACCGAGGTCGCCGACATCGCCGATTCCACGCTCGGCGGCGCCAAGGCCGCGCTGCATCGCGGACGCGCTAAGCTGCGCGCGACCACCGAAACGCCGTCGCTCTCGACGCTCGACCTCGATCAGCGGCGATTGTTCGAGGCGTACGCCGAGGTCTTCAATCGACGTGACTGGGAAGCACTGCGCGACCTCGTCAGCGCCGATGCGCGCCTGGAAATCGTCGGCGAAGCCGAGGGAGACATGGCTGGCTTGGGCGCGAGCTACTCGACGAACTACGTGAAATTGCCGTGGGAGTGGCGACTCGACTTCGGCATGGTCAGTGACATGCCGGTGATCATCCACTCACGTCGCGCCGGAAACGACTGGCAGCCGCATACGGCGATCAGGTTGTGGTGGCAGGACGGCCGCGTCGTACGCATCCGCGACTACGTGCACATCGACTACCTGCTTGGGTGACGGCCTCGCAACGATGATGCCCGGCGGTGGCACGAACTGCACCGCCCGACGCTTCGGCACGATTCGCAACCCGACCGTCGCGCGCTCACGGGCGCGCACGACAACGACGCGCTCCTCATCGTCCAATGCGTGCGCCTCCGGTAGCTCTACCGCAATCAAGCGCACGGTCCATCGCCCCACCGGCACGTCCCGAAAGTCCGCGACGCCATCCTGATTCGTCACCTGGTAAATCGTATCGCGCAGGCCGACGAGCGCGAGCATCGCTCCGCCCAAGCCGCCGGCGTCGACGAGCGAATCAGGCGACGAATTCGCGAGCGTCTGCGCGAAGTCCAGCTGTCGCACGTCGACGCGCACCTGTCCGCCACGCACGAGCGACAGCGAAAAGTCGGCCGCCTGACGCGCCTTTGGCGTTACGTCGACCGCGACGTCACCAGTGAGCAGCGCATCGGCAAGACGCGGCGCGAGAGCCCCGTCGACGCTCGCGTGATATCGGCCGGGAGCGAGCGACGCGAACGACACTCTTCCCTGCGCGTCGGTCACCGCGGCCTCGGGCCCGAGTCGCACGAGTACGCCGCTGACGCCGCGGCCTGTCTCTTCATCCACGATTCGTCCGCGCGCGAGACCAGTGGGACGCGAGATGCCCGTTGGGATTCGCAGCGGCGCACGCAACTCGACGAAGAGCCGATTCACCATCGGCTGGCCCGCGCTCCACGTGGAGTTCGTGAATCGATCGCGCACCACGAGCGTCATCCCGTTTGCCAACGTATGACCAACCTCGGCGTCGATCTGGCCGTAGTACAATCGGCTTTGGCCCGTGGGCAGATTGCCGAACGCCGAGATGATGATGTTCGTCGCGCGTGGAAGGTGAAGCATCGCCGTCGTAGCAGCATTCAGCCCGGACGTTTCGAACAGCATTCCGGAACTACGCTGCACGTAGAATTCCAGCGATCCCACCTGTCGCAATGGTGCGTGAAGTGTCATCGAGAACGATGAGTATCGCGTCTCGACTGAATTGAGCCGACTCGCCGTCCCACCAGCGAGGTCGGCGAAAAGATCGGCCCAGCCGAGCGGAACGCTGGCGCGAAGGCGGCCACCGCGCTGGGCGCCGCCGAGCGTCACGAACACGCCGCTGTCGGATCGATCCATCTGCTCGTAGGCGACGCCCAGTCGATCGTGAAGCAGACTGCTCTCTATGCTCGTCGATTGCACTCGACTGAAGCCCAATTGGTCGAACGCAGGCACGTACGTCAGAGTATTCGTATTCGCTGTGAGTGACGCCCAATCGACGAGGTGTGCGGTGAATCCAGCGTGCCCATTGGTCTGCGCGCGATCGCGCCCGGCGAAGTCGGGCGTTCCGTGAGTGACACTGAGGTCGTAACTCACTTTCGTATAGTCGCCCGACATTCGTATGCGGTGCGCTTCGCCCGTTACCCCCGCGCTGTCGCTCATCGCGCCTTCGAGCTCGAGCAGCGAATGCTCGCCGACGTGCGCCTGCGACGCGAACGCGCCCATGCGCGCGCCCGTTCCGAAGGCGCCAGTACGGTCGACGCCAATGAGCGACACCGAGAGAGGCGCTTGCAAAGATGTACCGACTTGCAGGCCGCGTTCGGAGCCGGGCGTGTGTGTCCACCGATCTTCTTTGATATACGCGCCCGCCGTGAGACCGGACGCCTCCCCACGAAGCTCGGCCCCGAACCCGGATTGCCAACTCGAACTGAGTTGAGAGAATCCAAATAGATTGTCGCCGAGCCGTACTCGATATCGGTCGGCGGTGACGGCGACACGGTATTCGTCACGCTCACCGAACAACGATGGGCCGCTCACCGGCGCACGAAAGACGAAGTCGACTTGCGTGTTGGTTTCCGGACCGAGCTGGCCGCTTCCGAACAGCGTTGCTGGTGAGACGCCGCCGTTAGCGCCGACCGCGCGCACAACGAGTTGCGCCGGCATCGTAGACAGTTGATCGAGCCATCGTCGTGAGCGCGGAACGATCGTCGTGTGCAACGACACGGTCGACGAGACGGTGCTGTCTGCCTGATCTGCGACTTGCAGCTCGACGACGTTCTCGTGCGTGCCCCAGCCGAGTCCGGAGCGTTCGTTCGCCACGCGACCAAGCACCGTGACGGTCGCTCCGGGCGGCACCATCACGACGCTGCGCGCCAACGACGGAGCCGCGCCCACGCTCGACGACGCCCGAAGCGAGAACGTTGCCGCGACGTTGCCACGATTGTGGACGAACGCACTCACCGGATACCCGTCGCCAGTCATCGCATACGTCGGCGCGTCGCCCGCGTACACTTCGACGCCGCGCCGCTCAGGTATGCGAACGAATACTGAATCGGCGAGGATCGAGTCGCCGCCAACAGCGACCGTTGCGCGAATCGCGTACGTTCCCGCCGCTGCCATCGACGCTGGGGCGATTCCGACGAGCCAGAGCTCGCGGCCGTTCGCCGAAAGAGTGAACGGAGCGCCGCCAACCACGACAGACCAACCCTTCGGCAGCGCCACACGCGGCTCGGCGCGCACGGAGTCGTCGCGCGCATTCCTCACGTCGAAGGCAGCGGTCACGGTGCTTCCCGATTCGACGACTAGCGTATCGCGACGTGCTGCTTGAATCACGACCTGCGACTGCGCGTGCGCAAAGCGCGGTGTGGTCGCGATCAACCCCACGAGTGCGAGCAAAGGCAGTCGGGGGCGGGGGCGCATGGCGGCGGAAGCGCTTAGAAGACCACGGTGAACTGCGCCGCGAAGACGGGCTCGATGCCGGTGTCCGCAAAGACGAGCGCCTTGTACGTACCGCTCGGCAGCGCGCCGAGGTCGTAGTGTTGCCGCAGCGACGTGCCGGGATAGAGCAGACCGCGCGACTGTTTTCCTTTGGCACGCAGCGCGCCAGTCGAATCGTACACCTCGACCCACAACACCGGCCGATATCCGCGCTCGCCCGTATCGATGACGTCGAGATCCAGCGTCGCACGACCATCAGGATTCTTTGATGCGCTGACATCGGTAAACTGCACGGCTCGCGTGCCGGTCGATCCGATGTGCGTCGCAACTTGAATGGCGTAGCGCATGACAGAGCCGATACCGACAGTCGCCTTGCCGTTCGCCGCCTCACTGAGCTCGGCCACCGACTGCGCGCCTTCGATCATGATCATGCTCCAGTACGTTCCGCGCAGCGCGTCGCTCTGCGGAACGTCCACCGAGTATGGGACGCTCACCTCGGCGCCCGCGGGAATGGAGATCCGCGTCATCTGCGGATGCACCCACGCCGCGTTCGACCTCACCGATGATCCAGGATCGTCGGTGTGTGACGTACCGTCCGCGGAAAAGCGAAAGTCGGTCTGATAGATTCGCGCTGACTGCGCGATATTGGTCGTGTTTCGGACCGTGATCCGACCGACATATCGATCGCCCGCACTCGCCGTTTTTTCTTCAACGAGGTTCGTGAGCACCGCGAGCTGTGCGCGCATCGCCCGCGGCGCGGCGACAATGGCGCCGAGTGCGACGACGAACCGACGTGCATGTACGCCTACATTGAACCACATCCGCAACTCACCAACGGGTCAGGGTGTAACGGCGAGGGTCACCGTCTTGTTACTCGATGCGACGACACCGGCCGGCGACGTCGCGTTCAGCGTGTAGGTGATGCCAAGGTTCGGCGAGAACGACGTGTTGGTGACGTTGGTGACGACCGTTTGCGGCGTGGTCGTGAGCGTCACCGTTCCGACACTCGTCGCTCCCGAAGGTGCGACGAGCGAAATCGTGAGCGTCACTCCGGCGGGCATCGCGCTGTTGATCGACGCCTTGATCTGTTTCGTCGTGCCCGATGCGACGCGTACGCGATACTGCCCGGTCGACGTCGTCTGTGCGGTTGGTGCGGCGCCGGCGACCGCGGAGCTGATCACCATCGATCCCGCGGCGGCCTGAAACTGAACGGCATCCTGCGCCACAGCCGTTCGCGCCTGAGCAAGTACCAGCGCGAGCGCGAAAAGGGAAACGGCGCGTCGGTTAGGACGCGCCGTCGACATCCCGCCGCCCACGGGTCAGGTTCCGCCGTACACCGTGAACGTGACCAGTCGCGTGCCCGATGCTACAACACCGGCAGCGGCCGTCGCGTCGAGCGAATATGTGAGAGTCAATCCGCTCGAGCTGAGCTTCGTGATGCCCGTGACCACGTCGACAGCCGTCGTGGTCAGCGCTTTGAGTCCGGCGCTCGTCGCGCCGGCGGGTGCGCCTAGGTTCGCCGACAGCGTCAGGCCAGTCGGCATGTTCGCCGGGATGCTCGCGTTGATCTTGGCACCCGTCTGATTCGTCGTGACTGCCCAGGTAATTCCGCTTGACGATGCCGTTGTTGGAGCACCACCGGCCGTCGCGCTGTTCACGATCAACGTCGGCGCAGCGCCGGTGATCGAAATTTGATTGATGGCAGTGACTTGGTACGTGACGGTCTGCGTCGCCGTCTGTGCCATGGTTACGCGCGCGAGTCCAGCGCTGAGCGCGATAACCGTGGGAAGTGCGCGTGCGATCCTCATTTCTTCATCTCCGTCGTCGGTCGTGAAGGTCCGCGCAGTGCGATTGGGTTGTTGCTACGCCCCGACATCGGTGCGTCTAGAAATGAGACGGTCGAACCGATACTAGGGCACATAAATTTCCATGGGCGGCCAAGAGAGACTGGTCGTCTGGTTCAGAGTTTCGCGTGCGATCGAGGGCGGCATGGCCCGGCAAAGCGTTACAGGTCGACGGTGGGGTAGACGAACGGGTGGATGCCCTCCGCGCGACCTGGGCAATGCTGCCAAACTGCGGCAGCATTGCCACTGGCCCGCGCTGCGGGCACCCACCCGTCCGTCTACCGTGGTGCGAGTAACAGAGCGCAGATCTTGTCGCGCGCGATAGCCGACGCTTCGTCGGCCGCAGATCGAGCCCGACGCGCTCCCTTCGCCGCCGGTCCGGTGCGCGCTATCCGGGTCTACGCCGTTCTAGCGCGCGCCCTGCTTCGCGGCTGCGGTGGGGCCGGAGTGTCAGAGCGCGAGCCGGGGCAATACTGCCGGCATTTTGGCAGTATTGCCACCGGTCGCGCGGCGACACTTCGGGCCCACCGCGGCCGCCGCCGTTTCGCGGTTGCCGTTCCCCACGCTGAGTTAGAGTTTCGAGGGCGATCAGACAGCCGGATCGCAGTTCCTCATCGCATCGAAACCGTTATTCCGGGACCGTGATGAAGCGCCTCCTCCTCGTCATTCTCTTCGCTTCGCCCGCATGGGCCCAGCAGCCTGACCCACGGCTCGTCACCGCCATTCGAGCGATTCGCGCGATCGACAACCACTCACACCCGCCGGCCCTTACACCTGCCGGTCAACGTGATCCAGAGTTCGATGCGCTGCCGTGCGACCCGTTGGAGCCGACCGATCCCGCACTGAGTAGCCGTGCCGACAATCCGCGCTTTCTTGCTGCATGGAAGGCGCTCTATGGCTACAAGTACAACGACACCGATTCGACGCACGTGCGTGAGCTGCTCGCGGCAAAGCAGCGAGTGAAGGCCGCGCAGGGCGACCGCTATCCCGCGTGGGTCCTCGACCAACTCGGCATCGAGACTGAGCTCGCGAATCGCGTGGCGCCCGGACGCGGACTCACGGCCCCGCGCTTTCGTTGGGTGCCGTTCGTCGACGCGCTGCTCTTTCCACTCGACAACAGCGCCGTCGCGGCGTACACGCCTGACCGCAAGATCTTTTTCGCGCGAGAGGACGCTCTGCTCAAGCGATACATGTCCGCGATCAACGTCTCTCGTCGTCCCGGATCGCTCGGCGAATACCTGTCGAAGGTGGTGACACCGACGCTCGAGCGGCTGAAGCGCGAAGGCGGCGTCGCGATCAAATATGAAGTTGCATATTTGCGTCCTCTCAACTTCACTCGTGGCGATCGTGCCGCCGCCGATCGCGCGTATGCCAAGTACGCGTCGTCAGGCGTGCCGACCGACGGGGAGTACACGGCCATTCAGGACGTTGTCTTTCACTATATCGCCACCGAAGCTGGGCGCCTCGGACTTCCCGTGCACATCCATACGGGCTACGGCTGCGGCGGATACTTCGAGATCGCGGGCGCGAATCCGCTGCTGCTCGAACCCATTCTCGACGACGCGGCGCTCCGGAAAACGACGTTCGTTCTGCTGCACGGCGGCGCCGGGCCGTTCTCGACGTCGATCGCGCCGCTGCTCATGAAGCCCAACGTGTACACGGATTTCTCCGAACAGACCTGGCTGCTACCAACGAGCGAGCTCGCCAAGTCCATTCGGTATTGGCTCGAGTGGTATCCGGAAAAGGTGCTGTTCGGCACCGATCTCTCGCCCGGCACGCCGCAGGTCGACTGGGAAGAGATTGGCTGGCAGACCACGACCTCGGCGCGCGACGCGCTCGCGATCGCCCTGACCGGCATGATGACCGACGGCGAGATCACACGCGCCCAAGCTGTCGATATCGCCCGTGCTGTGCTCCGTGGTAATGCGGCGCGACTCTACGGGATGCCTCGGTGAGGCGTTAGCCGTTCGCGCCGAGGGAGTGGACGGAGGGGTGCTGTCCTCCGCGCGACCTGGGCAATACTGCCGAAACTGCCGGCAGTATTGCCACTGGCCCGCGCTGCGGACAGCACCCCTCCGTCCACTGCGAATCGGCGCGTCGTCTGAACGGTCTCGTCAGCGCCGAGTGCGCGCCACACCCTCCCGGGCTCGATGGGCCGTTACCGTCGTCGCCCCGCGCGCGCCCTTAAGGACGCGGTGGGGCCGGAGTGTCAGAGCGCGAGCCGGGGCAATACTGCCGGCAGTTTGGCAGTATTGCCAGCGGTCGCGCGGCGACACTCCGGCCCCACCGCGGCCGCCGCCCTTTCGCGATTACCACGTCCACTCGATACCAGGCACGCGCGCGAAGTTGACGCCGAGCGCGGCGAGGCGCGCCCCGTGCGCCGCGATGCGACGACGGTAGCCGTCCCAACCCACGCGATCCGGCTGCGACCACGCCAACTCGGCGATGGCCGTCAGTCGCGGGAAAGACATGAACTCGTAGTCCTGACGCGTGATGAGCGTTTCGGCCCAGAGTGGAGCTTCGAGCCCGAGGATCGACGACTCGGTCACGCCCGGAATGAACGTCGTCGGATTCCAGTCGTACGCGCGCCGCAGATCGATCAATCCGGCCCACTTGAGACCGAGCACCGTCGCGCTGTCGTACTTCATGTCGAGATACATCCGCGGTCCTGGCGACAGAATCAGCTTGCCGCCGCGCTTCGCGTGCTCGTCGCTCGAGTCCTTCGTCCAACTCTGAACGATCGTGCGCGTATTGATGTTCGCCAGCGCGATCTCGCCCCATCCGATTGGCCGCGGGCCGATCGAGTCGACGATGCGCTCAACACGTTCGACGAAACCGTGATACTGAGTTTTGTTGAGTCCAGCGACCTCGTCGCCGCCGAAATGGAAATACGGAGTCGGCGCAATCGCAGTGATCTCACGCACGACGTCGCCGATGAATCCGTAGACGCTATCGCGCTCCGTGCAGAGCGTGTTCGGCGGACCACCGACGCGAATGAAGGGCTCAGGCGCGGTGCGATTGCAGCGCAAATCCGGATACGCCACGAGCGTCGCGTTGCTGTGGCCTGGCATGTCGATCTCGGGCACGACGGTGATGTAGCGCGAACGCGCGTACGCAACGATGTCGGCGTACTGCTCCTGCGTGAAGAATCCGCCGCGACCACCGCCGATCTGCGTCGCTCCACCAATCGCGGTGAGATTCGGCCACGACTTGATCTCGATGCGCCAGCCTTGGTCGTCGGCGAGATGCAGATGAAGGCGATTCAACTTGTACAGCGCATACAGGTCGATGAATCGCTTGACGTCATCCGGGCCAAGAAAGTGGCGCGCGACGTCGAGCATCGCGCCGCGCCACTCGAAGCGGGGCACATCGGTGACACGCGCGGCAGGCATGATGAGTCGCCGATTCACTGCCGCCTGATGCTCGACCGACGCGGGCAACAGCTGCCGCATCGTCTGCACGCCGTGAAACAGTCCGGCCGGCTGCGCGGCGACGATGCGCACCTGTGTCTTCGTCGCCACGAGCTCGTATCCCTCGGTGCCGAGTTGCGTGCGCGACGGATCGAGTCGGAGCACGACGTTCGAGTCCGGCGCCGACGCTCCCGCGGCTAGACGCTGTGCGGTCGCGCCCGATTTCGACGCGATGATGTTCGCCGCGTACGTCCCGATCGCTTCGACTTCGGCGCTGGCATCGGCGTCGACATACACGTTCGTGCGCACTGTGACGAGGAAGCTGTCAGGCGCCGCGATTTCGATCGTCGACGGGATGGGCACGACGCTGTGCGCTAGCGGCCGGTTGGCCGGAGTCGGCGTCGGCCTCTCCGGCGTTGAGTTGGTGCTGGTGGCGTGGCCGCAGGCCGAGATGGCGAGCGCGGTCGCCAGAATGATCGTTGAGTAAAGTCTCATCGCAGCGAACGTGGTGATTTCCCATGGCCCGCGACGGCGGCGTCGACGAGCCCTTCAATGTACTTGTCGCGCCCCATCCCGGTCCCATATTTGGTTCAGGCCGGTGGACTGCCCTAGATAGCCGGCGTCATTCGACTCGCGAGACGTATGCGAACGACCACAGCGTATTTGCTTGCCGGCACGGTGGCAACTCTCGCGGCCGGCGCGACCCTGTCCATCCGCACGGCGCGTGCTGAGGTTCTGGCCGCGCCCGCCGCGGACTCCGCGATGATCGTACCCCAAGCCGACCGCGATGCCGAGTCGGCTCGGCTACGCGCGCTCGGCGTCAACGTTCCAGAAGGTGGCGTGATCCTCGAGCGGCCATGGGACCCGCCATTCACGCGACGATCGTACGTCATGCCGCAGGCGTGGTTCACGGCACCCATTCCTGATTCGGTGAGCGCCGATGCGCTCGCGGCGGATCTGCCGATTCTCGCCACGGTGATGGAGCGCGCGTACGGCGGTTGGGACACGGCCAAGCGTCGTGGCTGGAATTGGGACAAGTGGTTCGCGGATTGGACCACGAGGCTCCACGCGCGATCGGGGCAAAAGCTCGCGCTCATCGATGCGTTCGCGCCGATGAAAGACTTGATGGCCGTTCAGCTCGACAATCACACGACGATCCCACTTCGAGGCGCCCGCTTCGGGAGCGGCTCGCGCTCCGCGGTGATCGCTGGTTCGCCGACGGCGCCCTGCACGGAAGTACGAATGGCAGATGGTCGTTCACTGACGCTCGACGTCAACGATCCCGCGCAACGACCGCGCGTTGCGAAACGTTGGGATGCGTCTGCACACGCTCTCGTTCCAGTGACGTACCTCAGTCTTCCGGCAAATCGCGGTGTACCGATGTCGATCCGCTGCGGCGCCGACTCACTCGCGATGACCGCTGCGTGGCCGTCGGGCGACCCGGCGAGTCGTTCGCCGGCGGAGGCCTCCGCGCGCGATCTCGCTGTACGCGCGCTGTCCGGCGCGATCATCGACGAACCGGACTTTAAAGTTCTCGAACCGACGGTCGCATATCTCCGTTTGCCGACGTTCAACGTGGCGAACGGCCAGATCATCGAGAAGCGCATCGCGAGTTGGCCCAAGAAGACGGGCGCCGAGCGAGTGTTGATCGTCGACTTGCGCGACAACGGAGGTGGCGACGTCGCGACGCAAACCCTGCGCGGCTGGGTCGACGTTCGACGTACCGAACGCGCCCAGGCGACGCATCGCCACCAAGGCGCGTCGTGTCTCTACCATGCGCTCCGCTGGGGATACGTCACCGTATCGACGTCGTCGATCAAACCGCCGGCGACCGCGTCGATGACGCAGCGTCTCCAGACGTCGATGCGCGATCTATTCAGACCGTCGGCGCCCGATTGCCCGAGCCAGTTCGAGGACAGCAACAGCGGCTGGGATTATCGGCAGCACGCGATGCAACCACCCGGCGCCACCGACGGACAGCTGCGCATCATGGTGCTCGTGAACAACGGCGTCGGCAGCGACGGCGAGTACATGGAGATGCTGCTCGCGTCGCTGCCCGAAGCGGTGATCGTTGGCAGCAACAGCTACGGCGTTGCGCAGTACGTTCAGCCGGGATACTCGGTGCTGCCGCACACTCGCCTTCCCTTCCGCATCGCGCTGGGTACGAGCGACGGCTATGGAGACAACCGATCCTTCGATGGCTACGGTTTCGACGTCGACATCTTGCTATCGACGCAGGACGATCAGCGACCGGAGAATTTGATCGCGTTGGCCAAGTTCATTGGCGGCATGTAAGGTTGCCCGAATTTGGCCGCAGCGACTCAAGCCGAAGTCGGAATCAGGGCAGCGGCGAGTCGATATCGTCGAGTTTTCTCATTTTGCCAAAGTCTATCGACAACCTAGCGACGAGTTTCTTCGATACTCGTGAGCCACACCTGTGGGGTCGTTCCGTATGCGGGAAGACCCACGAAGTTCTTTGCCTGTCGTCCGGGTGCATCGAGTCAATTTCTGGCCGAGTCTGGACGTGTGGTTGCCACCGCTGCATCTTGAGTAGGCTCTAAAGGTCCCATCGTTGCTCCCTCCTTGACTTGAGTTCTTCCAAGAATGGCTCACATCGTCAGTTTCACCATCGACGGCCTCGCCGGTCGAAGCGAGCCTTATAGTGTCAAGCTGAATGACGACGTCAATGTATTCTTCGGCTTAAATGGGGCTGGCAAAACGTCGTTGTTGCGTCTCTTGGCGTCGGCGCTCTCCCACAATACTGAGGGCATCGAAGACGTTCCCTTTAGTCGGGCTGAGGTTCAGATCTACTCTCTCGACTTCAAGGGAGTGTTTACCCATACGCTGACGAAGCCGACGCGTCCAAAGCCTGAAACCGCAACTATGCGCTCGTCCGGAGCGCGTCACGCAGAATTGACCGGGCTATCGCTGATCGGAGAGCCTGACGTTAACTGGGAACTCCATCCCCCGGATAGGAAACAACTGACCGGGTGGCGCCACACTTGGCTGCCGACGTCACGCCTCTATCTCGCCTCAAGTCGGCGGTCGGGGCAAACGAGAACTGCGCTCGCTGGGCACAGCCCGCAAGCGTCAGAGCGAGCATTGGATGCGTTCTTTGCTCAGCAAATGACGTCGTTATGGCAAAGTTATTCAGTCGGAGTCGTGTCGGAGGTTTCCAAAGCTCAGGCTGAGGGTCTCACAGGCATTCTTGAAACTGTCCTGGCTGGAAAGGGAGGCCGGACTAGGAAGAAGGTCTCAGTCGAAGTTGCATATTCGAGATTGCAATCCTTTCTTGAACGACAAGGCTCCGAAAATCTCCTCGGTTCGATGGAGAGTTTCCGCGACCGATACGCGAAGAACGCCGCGCTACGCCGGCTGGCGGTGGATCTTGAACAAGTAGAACGCAGAATCGAGAAGGCGACCGCTCTCCGCGATCGATTTCAAAAACTCGTCGGCTCACTGTTTAGCGGCTCAAAGCGCATTCAATTCACGGATCGTGGAATTGAGATCCTATCGCGAGACCAGGAGGAGATCGGCTTGAACTCGCTCTCTTCCGGTGAAAAGCAGGCGCTGCGAATCCTCGCGGAAGTTCTCATCCAACGTGACAGCGCGATACTGATTGATGAACCAGAAATCTCGCTTCACCTCGATTGGCAGAAAGTGCTGATTCCCTCGATGCGTCAATTGAATCCAACGTCGCAACTGATCCTCGCTACTCATTCGCCAGAGATTCTGGCGAACCTACCCGACGAAAAGATCTTTCGCTTATGAAGGCTCGTCCCGCGCATTCACCAGCGGGGTTCCGCCGAGCAATGCAGATGTCGCAAACAGTTCTGTTTTGCTTCGTCGAAGGACCTTCGGACCGCTGGTTCTACGAGGAGATTTGTCGGGCAGCTGTTACTGCTAAGGAACCATTCGAGGTCACCAGCGCGGAGGAAGTTCTAGGCGAGTCGGGGGGTAAGAACCAACTCCTAAAGCTCTTCGCCGAACAATCCGCCCTTGGATCCCTGACCAACGACTTTCAGGGGAAGCGGACTGTCGCGATGTTTTTCCCCGATAAAGACATCGACGACGTGACGAACTCCTTGGTTCGATCGCCGAGCATCGTCTATACCGAGCACTATCACATGGAGAACTACTTCTTCCGGCATGCTGATCTTGTATCAGCCGCCGCGAGGTGTTCTTCCCTGCCTGCGACGATGTTTGCCGACCTCACAAATAAAGCAGAGTGGATGAAGGCCGCCGCAATTAACTGGCGTCCGTGGGTCGAGCTTTGTGTGCATGACCGCGTGCACCAGGTTGGGTGCGGTTGCACCTACAAATTGCAGTCGCCGGTGCATAGTTCTGCATGGAGCGCGTTGAGCAGGCGTGACTATGCGAAGCGGCTGATCAGCCTCCGGGAGAAGGCTGGTCTATCAAAGGCGGACTTTCGGTTGCGCCGACAAGAAATCAGCTCGCTCGTCGGGGACCTCTATGATCAAGGTCGTCACGACGTAGTGTTCAAGGGCAGTTGGTACGTTCATTTCCTTGTAGAAACAATTCGCGCGCGTGCTGGGAATCGGACGTTTCACGAGGACAGTTTGGAGAAGCGGTTGTTGGGGGCAGTCACTGTCTCACTGGATTTTGCGGGAGAGTGGGTGCTCCCGTACCGCACAGCGATCCGAGCGCAGATCGACGCTGCGTAGCGCGACTTGATAGCCCGCGCTGCCGAGGAGACGCCGTCCTCGTGGCTTGGGTCGCGCCGGCCCCAGCTACAATCACAATTCTGATTTTTGTTTAGCAGTCGATTGACTGAGTGCTAAAGCGGCTGGATTTTACGGAAACGGGCCGGATGAAATCGTGTCCGATTTTCATCCGGCCGTTTTCGCAAAATCCGGTTGTTTCGTTGTACCAATTCCTCAGGGCCGATCCGCCAAGACTCAGATCGACTCGGCGATCGCCTTCTCTTCGTCGTTCATCTCAGGCAGGATATCGGCGAAGAGCGGCGTACTCAGGTACCGCTCGCCCGTGTCGGGTAGCATGCACAGAATCGTCGAACCCTTCGGCGCTTCCTTGCACACCTGCAGGGCCGCGGCGAATGTCGCGCCTGACGACGTGCCCACGAAGATGCCTTCCTTCTTCGCGAGATCGCGTGCGCACTGCATGGCATCCGGGCCGGAAACGGAGATCAGCTCGTCGACCAACCCGGCGTCGACCGCGTCGCCAGCAAGCTTTGCGATGAAGTCCGGGCTCCAACCTTGGATGGGATGCGGCTTCCACGCCGGGTGTCGCCCCGCCGGAGAGCCGTCAGCGTTGCGCTCCTGCTTCGTTCCGCTCGCGACCATCGCCGCGTCTGCCGGTTCGGCGACGACGATCTTCGTCTCGGGACGTTCCTTGTCGAGCACGCGACTCACGCCTTTGAGTGTACCGCCAGTGCCGAAGCCGGTCACCCAATAGTCGAGGCGCTGCCCGGCGAAGTCGTTGATGATCTCGCGCGCCGTCGTCTTCGCGTGATAGTCAGCGTTCGCTTCGTTTTCGAACTGACGCGTCATGAACCAGCCATTCTTTTCGGCAAGCGCCACGGTGCGTCGAACCATTCCCGTCGCACCTTCAGGCGACGGCGTCAGCACGACCTTGGCGCCGAGGAAGCGCATCAACCTCCGACGCTCGACGCTGAACGACTCGGCCATCGTCAACACGAGCGGATAGCCCTTCGCCGCACACACCATCGCCAGGCCGATGCCAGTGTTGCCACTCGTCGCCTCGATCACCGTCTGCCCAGGCTTCAGCGCGCCCGTACGCTCGGCGTCTTCGATGATGCCAAGGGCGAGTCGATCCTTTACGGAGCCGAGTGGGTTGAATGCTTCGACTTTGACGTACAGGTCGACGCCCGCCGGCGCGAGCTTGTTGATCTTCACCACCGGCGTGTTACCGACTGTCTCGAGAATGCTGGCGAATTTGGTCATGGTTTCGACGAGCGGCTGGAGGTTATGCCATCGGTCCTCGAATACTACAGCCTCCCTGCTAGTCCGCCTCCGGCTCTGGGTTGGCCGTGACGCCATTGGGACTGTAGACCCGATGAAACTTGGGCTCCGGCGCAAAGTGCAGGAGCAGCCCCACCTCGAGGTCCGTCGCGCGGAGGTAGTTCAGAACCTGCCGCTTTGCGGCCCGGTGGAGGTCGAGCGTCGACTTGATCTCAACCACCAACGTTTCATTCACGATCATGTCCATTCGGAACTGACAGAGCTCTACGCCCTCATAGTAAACGCGAACGCGTGCCTCCCGCCGGACACGCAGCCCGCGCCGCTCGAGCTCCACCTGCAGCGCCTTCCGGTACACTGTCTCGAAAAACCCAAACCCCAGGTGATTGTACACCCGGTAGAACGCCCCGATGACAGCTCCGCTGAGCTCCTCATCCACCAGTTTGTTTTTTGTCATCCGGCAGTTTCAGCACATCCGGCCGTTTCCGATCATCATTTTGTTGATGGTCGTACCAAAACAACGCATCGAAGCGAGATGAACGGAAACGGCCGGATCTCCGGAAACTGCCGGATTAACTACGTCACGGGATATATGCGATGCAATCGATCTCCACGCGCAGCCCCTCCCCGGGCAACGCAGCGGCCTGAATCGTCGTCCGCGCCGGACGGTGGTCGCCAAACACCTGGGAGTACACGGCGTTCATTTGTTCGAATTCTTTCATGTCGAGCAGGAACACACCGCAGCGAAGGACGTACTGCAAATCCGATCCGGCGGCGCGTAGGATCGTTCGCACATTCTCCAGACACTGGGCAGTTTGCGCCGTCGCGTCGGAACCGGCGAGTTTGCCGGTGGTAGGAACAGTCGCGCCCTGACCAGAAACGAAGATGAGGCGCTCGAAGCCCATGCCAGGCGAATACGGGCCAACCGGCGCTGGAAGCTTGGGATCGTGAATGGGGCGATGCGTCGACATGAAGATCTCGATGGATTGGTGTGGTCCAGGAATGCTAGCCAGTCCTAAAACCCGTCCGCCACCATCGCCGGCGACTCACTTCACTATGATTGTGCCGTTCATCGCCGCGCCGTGAATCGCGCACTGGAAGTAGTAGCTCCCTGGCGTCGTCGGCATCGTCAGCGAACGACTGCCCGACGAGAAGATCCCCGTCGCGCCGATGGCGCTCGAGCTGAAGTTCGCGCTGTGCCGAGTGTTGTCGAGATTTGTGAACGTGACAATGGTGCCCGGCGCCACGGTCAACAGATTCGGATGATACGCAATCGATTGAATCGTGATCGATACACTCCCTGCGGGAAGTGGCGGCGGCGTAGCACCGATGACGAACGGGTTGGAGAACTTGATCGCGGTCAGGAAAGTCGAATCCGTGAGTGTTCTCATAAACGCAACCAGCGCGCTCTTTTCGGCACCGCTCAACCCGAGTCTCTTTGGTGAACCATCCGCCGCTTTGAGACGCGCATCGAGATTCACATTCGCCTGCACACCCGAATCGAAGAACTCCACCACTTCGGCGAGCGTCGCAAAGCGTCCGTCATGCATGTACCGCGGACGCACAGCGACATTGCGCAGCGACGGCGCCTTGAACGCGCCTTTGCCCGAGCCCGTGTCGATCGATACAGCATCGAGACCGATGTTGTGCACCGAGTCGCCGAGCTGGGCGACGGTCGTGTGACAAGACGCGCAGCCTGCCGACCGGAAAAGCTGTTCACCCTGCTGCTCCTCGGCGGTCAGTGTCGTCGTGAAATCAGCGACGCCAGCAGCCGAGAACGCGCGATCGTAGCGCGACGACGCCGACACCATCGAGCGGACGTACTGCGCGATTGCGAGCGACACGCGATCGCTCGTCACGGCGGACGAACCGAAGGCCGCCGTGAAAAGTTGCGGGTAGTACGGCGTGACGGAGAGTTTGGCGACGAGCGCATCGAGCGTCAGGCCCATCTCCGTCGCGTTCTGAATTGGCGCCAGCGCCTGTGCTTCGACGGACGCCGCGCGTTCGTCCCAGAAGTACCGACCGCGTTTGTAATACCGCGTGTTCGTCAAACCGGGTGAATGGCGCGTCGTCATCCCGCCGGCAAAGCCGACGCTGAATTGCCCGGCGTCGCTGAAGCCGAGCGACTGTACGTGACACGACGCGCACGCGGTCCCGTCGTCGGCCGACAGACGCGGGTCGTAAAACAGAACGCGGCCGAGCGTGGCGCCGGCGTCAGTAATGGGATTGGTCGCCGGAGTAGCGTCCGTCGCGACGACGGATGTGCCTCCGATGCTGGCCGAGAAATGCCCAGGCACGGGCACCTCGGCGTCGGCATATCGTTCGAGCGACGGTGGCAGAACCGGAATAGCGAGCCCGGCAGCGAACGCGACGATCGAGAACTGATCGGAGACAGATCGGCCGAGTGCATCGGTCGCGGTGATGGTGGCGCTCATCACGGCTGGCGACGATGGCGTTCCGGAGATCGACGAACCGGTTGTCGTCAGTCCGTTCGCCGCGCCAGCCAACGTCACCTTGTACGTGAGGCCCTTCGCCGCGGGATCGGAAAATACCGTCGCGCCCTTGCTCGCATCGTACGCGACCGAGTTTCCAACGGTGACCGCGAGAATCCCATTCGACGCCAACAGCGTCGGCGCGGCAGGGGTTGGCGCGGGCGCGGCTGTGGTCGGACTCTGCGTCGAATCGCCGCCGCAGGCGAGAACGGCGCCGACAACCGAGATGCGCGCACACCTGCGAAGGAAATTGACCATACGTAATGATGGCGAGAAACTGCGCCGGCCGTCCGATCCAGGGAGACACGCCGTCTGGGGTTCAACCCTGACGGTCTCGTCCTGAGTTCGCCACCTTCAGCGTGTACGCAACGAGTGAGATGGGCTCCAACATCGTCGCCGAGTTTAGATAATGGTCAATATTTCCATCGAGAATGATCGCGTTCACTTCACAGTCGAGGGCTGGGACAAGCTCTGGGCGCTGAAGAGCCAACTGGAGATTCCGCTCGAGCACGTGACGTCCGTGCGGGCGGACCCTGAGCCAGCGCGCGGCTGGTGGCACGGACTCCGGTTGCCGGGCACGCAGATTCCCGGCGTGCTCACGGCGGGCACGTTCTATCAGTCAGACGGCGCCGTGTTCTATGACGTTCACGATCCGGAGAACACGATCGTGCTCGAGCTCAATCACGAGCACTATACGCGTTTGGTCATCGAAGTCGCCGATCCAGCGGCGGCCGTCGACACGTTACGCGCCGCGCTCTCGGCACGACGCCGCGCTTAACGCGTCAATCGCTAGCGTCGCGCGAACTGGAAGCCGGTGACGCGACCCGCGCCAACGACGAAACCCGTGACGCGTTTCTTGTCGTTGCGCACGAAGCGCACGACGCCCACGTCGGACTGAAACGCATCGAGGAACGCGGGCCGGAGCACCATGTCCGGCATCGCGCGACGCCGCACTACGAGCGCGCCGTCTTTGACCGCGAGCGTCCACGTTACGTCGAGTTCGTCGCTGCGATAGTCGGCAGCAAAGCCGGCGAGCGTCGCCGCATCGGTGCGAGGCGCCGGCATTCGACGATACGTCGCCACCTGGCTCGGCGGTGTCGCGACTTCCATGCGCATCACGCCGTTCGACTCCGGCTGGAACGTGATGACGTTCGGCCCCATCATCGGGCGAAAGCGATCGACAGCGACGGGGCGAAATACAGTAGGCGCGCCGACGACGGCGAGCGAATCACCACGCATCTCGATGCGCACGAGCGCTTCGTTCGTTGCGTCCCAGTATGCGCCCGCGTAGCGCGCAACGCGCTCTCGCGGCACGGACACCGTCGGCTCGGCGATGCTCGACTGCGTCGCCGCAGTCGTCGACGTGAGTTTGTCGCCGAGGTAGACGGCGGCAACCTGTTGGCTGAGCGCGACGGGGTTCGCGATTGCCGCATTGCACAGCATGAGTACCGCGAGGTGTTGCGCCGGAAAGCGCAGGACGTTCGTGCGATACCCGCCGTATCCGCCGGAGTGCTCGACCGTCGCAAGCCCGCGATAGTTGCCGAGCGACAGGCCGAACGCATACGGAATGGAGTCGCCGGAGTTGAGGCGCCCGCGCGTGAGCACGAGCGCTGCGACCTTGTCGCCACCGACAGTGTGATCGTCGAAGTTGCGCGCCCACTTCGCGAGATCTTCGACCGTCGTGAACAATCCGCCATCGCCGACGACGTCGAAGCCAGGCATGTCGAGCTCCCAGCCGCCGCCGTCCTTCGGCGAACGCGGCGCGTACGCAAGCGCGCGATTCTTCACCAACGCAGTGTGATCGTCGCGGAAGTGACTGTTCGTCATCCCGAGCGGCGCGAAGATCTGCGCGTCGGCAAACTCGCGCAGCGATTGACCCGACACTCGTTTCACGAGGATCGACAGCAGCACGTAGCCAGTATTGCTGTACAGCGACCGCGTGCCCGGATCGAAGTTGAGTGCGTGTTGACGGCTTACGAGATCTAGAAAGCGCGCTTCGGTAAGCGGGCCGTCCGACTGCCAGTCGGTCATTCCGAGCAGACCGAAGTAATCGCGGATTCCGCTCGTGTGGTGAATGAGATGCTGAACGGTGATCGTCTTCCCGAACTTCGGAACTTCGGGAATCCACTTTCTGATATCGTCGTCGAGCGAGAGTTTGCCCTGCGTCGCAAGCAGCGCGACCGCGAACGCCGTGAACTGCTTCGACACCGACGCTGCGTAGAACGCGGACACGGGCGTGATCGGCACATCGTGCTCGAGACTCGCCGCGCCGTAGCCTTTGGCAAACACCGTTCGACCGCCTTCGGAGACGGACACCGCGCAGCCGGGCGAATCGCGCTTATCGAACCACGCGTAGATCGAGTCGATGCGCGGATTGGTGCTCGGCGTTTGAGCAGCGGACGTTCCTGCGGAGATCAGCGACGCAGCGAGTGCGATCGCGACGGTGCGTGGGGGGCGCGGGTTCATAGCATACGTTCGCACGCACTTGCCACCGCTAGCAAGTCGACCGTGCGATCGCGCTTCCCAACGAGCTGAAGTCCAACCGGAAGTCCGTCCGTTCGAACCGGCAGCGAAATCGCCGGATGCCCGGTGATGTTGAATAGCTGAGTCAGGCGCAGCATTGCCGCACGCACGAGCAGCGATTCGCCGTTGTCCATCTTCACCTCCGTCGATCCGATCACCGGCGCGACGATTGGCAGTGTTGGCAACACGAGCGCATCGCACCCTTCGAGCGCCGCGTCGACCGCCTGAGTGAGCACCTCGCGCACCTCACGACCGCGCAGATAATTCACCGCCGGAATCGTGCGACCGCGTTCGAGTCGTTCACGCACCGGCGGCTGATAGTCGCCCGGCTGTGTGTCGAGTGCGATGCGATGCCAATTCGCCGCTTCAGGCAGCGAGATGTTGACGTACGTATCGATGATCGTGTCGGTGCCTTCCACCGCGCGCGACTCGATCGACATGCCGCACGCACGAAGACGCGCAATCGCCGCGTCGAATGCGACGCGCACTTCGCTCTGCAGCAGCGCCGTGAAGTATCCACCGAGCGCGCCGAGCTTTACCGCGCTTGGCGCGGGCGTTTCGATCGTCGGAATCGGCCGGTTCGCCAGAATTGCCCACAGCGCCGCCGCGTCGGCAACGTTGCGCGTGATCGGCCCGACGTGATCGAACGTCGCGCAGAGCTGCACGACGCCGTCGGTCGGCACTTCGCCGAGCGACGGCTTGAGTCCAACGATCCCGCACGCCGCTGCGGGAATTCGGATCGAGCCGCCGGTATCCGAGCCGATCGACGCGACTCCCATCCCCGTCGCCACTGCGGCCGCCGATCCACCGCTCGAACCACCGGCCGAACGACCGAGGTCGAGTGGGTTGTGCACGGCGCCGAACGCAGTCTCCTCGCTCGTGGTGCCGAGGGCGAATTCGTGCAGGTTCGTTTTGCCGATGATCACGGCGCCCGCCTCGCGCAGCCGCTTCACGACCGGCGCATCCTCGGCGGCAATGTGTCCCTTGCGGACGTTCGACGCCGCGGTGGTCGGCTGGCCGGCGATATCTATGAGATCTTTGATCGAGATCGGAACGCCGTGCAACGGTCCGCGGTCGATTCCGCGCGCGCGTTCGTCGTCAGCGACCTTGGCCGCTGCTCGGGCGGCGTCGGCGTCGACGCGTATGAACGCGTTGGTGGAAGCACCGTGTTCGGCGATAGCAGCAAGGCTCGCGTCGACGAGGTCGGCGGAGGTCGGCATGTTGGTCTGGGGTTGAGTCGGGACAAAGATGCCCGCTGACGGCGCGCGATGGAATCGCCCACCTCGCGACGACGGGCCTGGTCCTTCGCGCGAGGTGGCGAGTGGGCCGACGTCCTTCGCGCGACCTGGGCAATACTGCCGATACTGCCGGCAGTATCGCCACTGGCCCGCGCTGCGGACGCCGGCCCACCCGCCACCCAACTAGCCTCTACCGGCGGCCGCTTCGCGGGCACGGAGTTCTTCTCATCGCGCGCGTGTGATCGGGCGCGGGCTTGTCGCGATCTCGACTCGGCGGCCCAAGCGCTCGACATACCGAATCAGCGTCTCGAGCGAGAAGCGGCGGAGGCGACCGCGGCGCAGATCGGAGATTCGCGCGCGGTCCGTCCCGATCAGGGCTGCGACGTCGTCGCCGTTCCAGCCGTCGAGTAGCGAGGCGAGCTCGGCGCCGAGTTGGATTTTGAGTGCAGGGATGGGATCGACGCGAGGCATGACGCATGGTCGCGCCGTGGGGTTCAGCGCGCGTCATCGTCCGGCCGCGAATCGTGCGGGCGCCACGCACTCGGTAGCGAAGTGCGTCCGCGGCGTTGGGGCCCACGGTGTCGCAGCGCGGGCCAGCGGCAATACTGCCGGCAGTATCGGCAGTATTGCCCAGGTCGCGCGGAGACACCGTGGGCCCCAACTCCGCCGCAGTTTCCGCCCTACCGCGAGAGCCAAAAATGATTCTGGCCTTCCCACTCGGTTTTGTATACATTCGTGCCAGCAACCCACTCGTGCCGCACGGCGGCGAAGGAGCGTATCCGATGGTGTCACTGCGTCATCGTTTCCTATGTCAGCTCGCGGGTGCAGTCGCTCTCGTCGCCACCGCCCATCCGACCCTCGGCGCCCAGGTCCGGATCAAGCTCGCCGCGTGGCAGGAGTCGGTGTTGATGGACACCCTGCGCCAGGAGCACGAAATCAGCGTGCCCGCGGATAAGGCGTACCAGGCGGCGCTCAAAGCCTTTGCCGACTTGGAAATTCCCACGGGGCGTACGGATGGAGGCAAGGGCATCATCGGAAGCGAGCGCTTCGAGCGGACGCGGACCCTCGCTGGTTCGCTGATGTCGAAGTCGTTCGCCTGCGGCGAGAGCGCGATCGGGCCGAATGCCGATTCCTATCGCCTAGAAATCGCGGTCGTTGTCTGGGTAAGGCCGGCCGGCCCGGGCTCCAAAGTTGGGGTTGCGACCGTGGCAAGTGGTCGAGATGTGTCGGGCGTGTTTCGCGGTCCACAGGGATGCACGTCGACGGGTAATCTCGAGCAGAAGATTCTCGATCGGGTGCAGAAGGTGTCTGCGCAGTGACGCTCATTCCAAAATTGGAATACGGGGACGATCGGTCGCCACCGGCCGGGACTTGTTAGCGGTAACTCGCTAGAGACCCTGCCGACGGCCATTTCGTCCAGCCCCCACCCGGGCATCGTATTCCAATTTTGGAATGAGCAACCGATTCGCCACTCGGCGCACATCCCACTTCGTGGAATGAGCGGCCCCCACACCAACGCCTCGCCCCCATGACCTGGCGCCGAATCTCCCTGGGCGCGGCCATCGCGGCCGTCCTCAGTTTCAACACTCTCGCCGCTCAGGCCTCGGCCGACTGGCCCGCACTCGGCCGATACGCCAAAGCCAACGCCGAGCTTCCGCCCGTCCGCGCTGGCGAGCATCGCGTCGTATTCATGGGGAACTCGATCACCGAGGGGTGGGCAAAACAGTTCGACACGCAGTTCCCGGGCAAACCATATATCGGCCGAGGCATTAGCGGGCAGACCACGCCGCAGATGCTGCTGCGCTTTCGACAGGACGTCATCGCCCTCAAGCCCGACGTCGTCGTCATACTCGGCGGCACGAACGACATTGCGGGCAACACCGGACCGTCGACGCTCGAGATGATCGAGGACAACCTCGCGTCGATGACCGAGCTCGCCAAGGCGAACGGGATTCGCGTCGTGCTCGCCTCAGTGCTGCCGGTGTACGACTACCCGTGGAAGAAGGGCCTCGAGCCGGCGCAGAAGATCGTCGCGCTCAATGCGTGGATCAAGCAATACGCGGCGCGCGCGGGCGCGGTGTACTGCGACTTCCATAGCGCCATGGCAGACGAACGCCAAGGGTTGAAGAGCAATCTGACCAATGACGGCGTGCATCCGACCGCGCCGGGCTTTGCCGTGATGGGCCCGATCGTGGAACGGGCAATCGCCGAGGCGTTGCTGCGATAGTTTTATCGGGTGATTCCACGCCGTATAACAGCCGCCTTTCCTGCCGACGTCCGCTCCCGCGGAGAACGGTACTTTTCCTCGCGCAACGTCAAAATCGCGCGCTCCGGACCCACGGGTCTGTCGGCGCTCGTGCGCGGTACGACCGGGTATGTCGTCGAACTCGGCGCCGAACCCGATCTGCTCACCGCGAGCTGCACCTGCCGGTACGCCGCCGACCATGGGATCTGCAAACACATCTGGGCCGGCCTGCGACAGGCTGACTCAGAGGGTCGCCTCGACCGACTCTTGAACACCACCGGCCCCAACCCAGCGCTCGCCGCGACTCGGAGAGAGGACGTGTCCGGCAATCGATCGGGGCGTCCGCCCGAATGGAAAGCGTTCCTCGACGCGGCGCGCCGGCAGATGGCCTATCTGTCGACGCTCGACACGTCGACGCAGGCCTTCTGGCCCGCGGATCAGCGCATCGTGTACATCGTCGACCTGTCGGTCACGTCGCATGCGGCGGGCATCGTCGTGGAACTGGCAACTGAGCGACAGACACCCGGCGGCTCGTGGGAACCGCCCATGCCGTTCCGCATCGCCGCGGACGCGTGGCAAGCCGCGCCCGATCCGGTCGATCGGCAGATTGCGCAAATGCTCATCGGCGCGCCGCCGCCGACGCAGAGCGTCGGACCGACGCGCACGTCGGGCTTCGTGCTCCGTGGCGCGGCGCTCGAGACGACGCTGCAACTGATCTGCTCCACGGGCCGTTGCCGAGTGCGTCGCGTACACGATGAACGTCCCGTCGACGCCGTCGGTTTCGACGATGGGGCCGCGTGGCAATTCCGCCTGCGCGTCGCGCATCGCGAGGCGGGCGAGAGTGTGGTCGAAGGCATGCTGCGTCGCGACGGCGAAGAGATGTCGCTGCAAGAGCCGACGATGCTGCACTCCGAGGGACTGCTGCTCGCACGCGGTTCGTTCGCGCGCTTCGACCACGGGGGCGCGTTCGCGCTCGTGTCGCTCTTCCGCGAGAAGCCGACTGTCCGCGTGTCGGACGACGATCTGCCCGCGATGCTCGAGTCGCTGTACACGCTGCCGCGTCGCCCGGCACTCGAGCTGCCGCCCGACGCGCACATCACTGAGGTGCGTCTCGAGCCCGAGCCGGGCGTGATGATTCTCCCCGACGAAAGCGATTGGCGTCAGGCACATCATCGGCTCGAGCCGTTCTCGATGTACGGCGCGCTGCGCGTCGACATGAACACGCCCGACGCGACGCTGTTCGATCGCGAGACGCTCACGGTGCATCCGCGCGATCTCGCGCGCGAACGTGCGGCGCGCTCGCGTCTCGTTGGACTCGGTGCGAAAGAAGAGGCGCCCGTCGCCGGTCGCGCGCGCGGCCTGTCGATTCACTCGAGCAAACTGATTCCGGTCATCACCGAACTCGTGAACGACGGCTGGCGCGTCGAAGCCGAGGGCGTGTTGTATCGCGCTGCGGGTCACACGCGAGCGTCAGTGACGTCGGGCATCGATTGGTTCGAGCTCAGCGCGGGCGTGCGATACGGCGACATCGAGGTATCGCTGCAGGAATTGCTCAACGCGCGACGCAAGGGCGCGTCGGTGATCGAACTATCCGATGGGACTCGCGGCGTCATTCCCATCGACTGGCTCGCGCGACTCGGCCCGATCGCTGCTGGCGGCACAGTCGTCGATGGCGCGATGCGCTATTCGCGTTCTCAAACAGCGCTGCTCGACGCCCTGCTCGCCACGCTCCCCGAAGCCGACGTC
The DNA here is from genome assembly GCF_055379415.1 of Leucogemmata humicola. Lineage (NCBI taxonomy): Bacteria > Pseudomonadati > Gemmatimonadota > Gemmatimonadia > Gemmatimonadales > Gemmatimonadaceae > Leucogemmata > Leucogemmata humicola. Next base: position 1,395,594 of record NZ_AP040875.1, on the reverse strand, counting down.
GACGAGACGTTCGCCAAGGCGCGCACCGAGTTGCGCGGCTTCGACAAGGTCGCGCCGCTCGATCCGCCGCGATCGTTCCGCGGCACGCTACGCGAATACCAACGCGAAGGACTCGGCTGGCTTCACTTCCTTCGCACCTTCGGACTCGGCGGCTGTCTCGCCGACGACATGGGACTCGGCAAAACGATTCAGGTGCTCGCGCTGCTCGATGCGCGACGCGGTACGCCCGAGAATCCGAGCCGTCCGTCGATCGCCGTCGTTCCGCGATCGCTCGTGTTCAACTGGCTACGCGAGGCCGAGCGTTTTACGCCCCGCCTGCGTGTGATCGACCACTCGGGCGTGGGTCGTGAGATCGAAGCGATCGATGGCAACAAGGTCGACTTGGTGATCACGACGTACGGCACGCTGCGTCGCGACATCGCACAACTGGCCGAGATCGAGTTCGATTACGCGATCCTCGACGAGGCGCAGGCGATCAAGACGCCAAGCTCGGCGTCGGCCAAAGCCGCGCGCCTGCTACGTGCCGACCATCGCTTGGCGATGACCGGTACGCCGATCGAGAATCGTCTCGAAGAACTCTGGAGCATTTTCGAGTACTTGAATCCAGGAATGCTCGGCCCGTCGTCAACCTTCGCACAACTGGCCCGACTCGCCGGCCTCGGTGACAAAGCCGGCGGCCGCGACGTGCTCGCGCGCGCCCTGCGTCCGGTGATCTTGCGTCGCACCAAGGCTCAAGTCGCGACCGACCTCCCCGCGCGCATCGAGCAAACGTTGCACGTCGAGCTCGAAGGCGCGCAGCGCAAGTTTTATGATGATTTACTCGAGGCGTATCGTCGCAGCGTTCTCGAACGCGTCGACCGCGTGGGTGTGGGCAAGGCGCGCATGCACATTCTCGAGGCGCTGCTCCGCCTACGACAGGCGGCGTGTCACCCTGCCCTCGCCGATCCACGCAGACACGCGGGGCCGAGTGCGAAGCTCGACGCGCTGATCCCGACGCTCGAGGAGGTCATCTCCGAAGGGCACAAGGTGCTCGTGTTCTCGCAGTTCACGACCTTCCTCGGCCTGCTGCGCGAGCGGCTCGACGAGATGGGGATTCGCTACGAGTATCTGGATGGCCGAGTGCGCGATCGCCAGGCGCGTGTCGACCGATTCGAGAATGATCCGACGTGTCCACTTTTTCTGATCAGCCTCAAGGCGGGCGGACAGGGGCTCAATCTCACGTCGGCGGAGTACGTGTTCATTCTCGATCCGTGGTGGAATCCGGCGGTCGAGGCGCAGGCGATCGATCGTGCGCACCGTATTGGTCAGACGCGGCGCGTGATTGCGACGCGGATCGTGGCGCGCGATACGATCGAGGAGAAGATCCTGGATCTGCAGGCGTCCAAGCGCGCGTTGGCCGAGGCGATCCTCGGGCAGGATCAGGGTGTGCTGGCGCAGATCGGGCGGGAGGAGCTAGCGATGTTGCTAGGCTGAAGCTATCCATGCTCGGAACTCGCGCAGGCTGCACCACGCCCTCCAGGTCGCCTCATTCCAAATTTGGAATGAGCGCCTGACATCACTCCCCCATCTCTAACCGCTCGAAGCGCGGATGCTCGAAGATCGCGGCCTGGACGCTGTTACCGTCGCCCAACGCATCGCTCAGACCGCCGGCGAACCTGGCCATGAGGCGATTCATCTTCGCGACCGACTCTAGAAGGGCGGTCGTCGACCTGGATTCCCAGTAGTCGGTCTCGTCGCAGACGGTCACATCGAAGCCGAGTTCCGCGGCGGCGTCGAGGATGGTGACGAGCAATGTGTGAACTGTGACGAGATGGTCATCGCTGACGGTGGATGCGTACTGCGTCTTACAACTGCACAGCCAGAACCATTCTTCTGCGCCGCCACGCTCGGCGCGACGGCGCATGAGGGCGAAGGTTGCGGTCTCCGAACCGCGGCCGGGATCGACCGTGAAGCCGATCGCTGAGCGCGGGTCGCCGGAAAAGGGCGGCGTGTCATCGTCGGTGTACGGATCGCCGACGCACTCAGCGTGGAATTCGAGAAATCCTCGGCAAGAGGTGTCCTCTTTATCGAGGTGGCCGTCGTCGAGCGTGAGGTCGAAGAGCGGCGAGACGTGAGTCGCGGGCGTGGCGACGGCGCGGGAGCGGAGTGCGTTCAGGCGCGCGGCGACGTCGGTGCGCGACGTGTGCGGAGGGAGACGAAGCTCGTAGTGAAGTGTGAGGCCCATGGTCTGATCTTACGTCCGTCGCAGGCGGTGCCGGTACCATACCGATTCGCGTCGTACCAAAAGCGCGCAATGCGGTGGTAGATCGAGGTCAGCACACGAGCGCCGCCGCGGCCCGGAGCGTTAGTGAATGGCCGTCGAGATCGCCGGAGCCATGTTTCGCGGCTCGATGCCGGCCGCGGTTCGTGGCCCGGAAAGTGTCCCATCCCCGACCTCAGCGAGCTCGAAACAAAGCCGGCGAAGCGGCCGTTCTTTGTATTCAGGCTTCTTGAAAGTCTTGCTAGTCCAGGGGACGAATAGAATGGAGACGACCAACGGCAAGCCTCGTCGTGAGATCGACGACAGTCAATCTCACGACTTGACGGACAGGGCACTTGGTCGAACAACGACCAGTGCCGAGAGAAGAATCGAGCTCGAGGTTCCACTCGCGTCGAGTGTCGAAGTTCACCCTGGCACAACTCGCGTTCCGAAGACGACGTCAAGGCTGCGCAGCGTGCTGGGTAGGCTCATCCCTAGGGCCAAGCGGGCCGCACCGGAGGTCGTCATCGACGCGTCCGGCGACATTCATGCGATCACGCAAGAGACCAACTCTTGGTTCGATCGGGAAGTCGGCGTTCTTGAACGCGACGCACGAACATTCGCGGCGGCTTGGGCTACCAAGGGACTGCCGCGACATGACGTCGCGCGAACGGAGCCGCTCGAGGTAGAACAGTTTCTCGCCGGCCGCTGCGCGGAGACGTTTCGTCAATGGGTCGATCGCGTTCGCGTGACGATGCGCGACCGAATCGCCCGCGAGGCCCAGTCGCTCGGTGACAAGCTCGTCGAGTTGCGCGCGTCGACAATCCGACTCGAGCGGCTCGAATCGGAGATCACCGGAATCGACGCCCGAGTTCAGCAACTCAGCGCTGAGACAAAGGAGAACGCGGCGCCGGTCGGGTTCGAGCCGATCGTTCCGGGTTGGTTGTTCTTCTGGTTCTTCGCCATCGCGCTGACGATCGTGGAGTTCTTCGCCAACTTCCCGGTCTTTCGCCTCCTTCTTCCGCTCAAAGCGGGGCTGGCAAAGGCCGCGGAAGATGCGGCGCAAGATACGATCAGTGCGGACTGGTGGGCGGGCTTGGCGCTGCAGATGAAGGAGATCGTTCTCCACGCAGACGCGCTCTTCGTCGCGCTCGTCGCAGTGCTCTTTCTCATCTTGTTCGGCAAAACGATTGGCGGATCGGGTCGCGTCCTCGTCGCGCTCATACCCAAGGACCAGCCGCTCGCTACGACAACCATCAAGAGCATTCGACGGCAACACCTCGCCGCGCTGCTCGGCTCACTCATCGGCGTCGCAGCTGTATTAGCGTTCCTATATTTGTCGCGCGCCAGCATCGCTTCGGTTGCGGCTCAGCGAGTGACGGCCGACAGCCTCGAGTTGCAACGGCTCAAAAGTGAAGCACAGCAGATTCCACCTGGCGACCTCGGCGCCATGGGCAGATCGGCCGGAGCAATTCGCGATCAAGCGCGGACACTCGAGATCCACCGCGACGATCGCGCTTATGCAACCACGGTGCAGAACAACAATACGCCGCTGTTCTTCCTCAACCTTGGGCTTGTCTTCGGCGCTGCGGTCCTGGGATTTCTGACCTACCGCCAAGTCGTGCGCGACGGAAAGACCGAGCATCCAGCGATCGTCAAGCTTCGAGCGGATCGCCAATCGCTCCAAGCGGACGCGCACTCCGCGGTTCGAGCGGGCCGTGCGGCGGAATCACAGGCTCGCGCGAGCATTGGACGTGTCGAGCATTTGATGAGCGCGAGTCCGCTGGCCGAGTGGGTCGCGAAGGCCGATCGATTGGAAGTTGTGATTCCACTGTTCCGCGGGGAGAATGCTCGGCTGCGCAACATGGATCCGGCGAGCATTCTTGCATTTGCTGGAAAGCCGTCGCTGTCGCTACCGACCCTCGAAGCGGAGCGCGGTTTTCCCGAGCCGACCGATTTTGCAAGGCTCAAGGAGGAATTCGATGCGACCCGTCGCGACTTCGTGGCTGCGACGGCGCGAATTCCGATCAACCTCAGCGACGCGAGCTCGGTATGATGGTGGCGCGGCTCGCACTCGGATGTGTCTCGTTTGCTCTCGGGTTGTCGGCGCTGGGTTGCGGACAGTCGGCTGGCGCGAAGGTGGTTCCACCGCCGACGAATCAGTTCATCGTGGGAATCGATCTGTCGGCCAGTCGCACCGTGGAAGCGCTGCGAGATTCGCGGCGGCTCCTCGACAACCTCGTCGAGAGACTGCACAACGGCGATGAACTAGTGTTGCTCGAGATGTACGGCAGCTCGGACACTGGGGATCACCAGTGGATCGATTCGGTTCCGCGCGCGCGAACGCCAGGCGTCGTCACGCCGAGCGACAAGCGGAGGCTCGACGATTTCAAAGCCGTCGCGCATCAGGTTGTCGGCGCGATGTTCGATCCGAATCGAGTGCGGAGGATCGACAACACCGACGTGTTTGGGACGATCAATCGAGCTTCAGATTATGCGAAAGCAGCGCATGACCGGCGGCCGACATTGATTTTGTTGTCGGACATGGAGAATTCGACGGCCGAGATGCGGATGGAGCGAGACGAGGGGATACCCTCTCGGCAGTGGATTGAGGTTCGTCAGAGCACGAACCGACTGCCGGATGTGCGCGGAGTCTGTGTGGTGGTCGCGGGGGCTGGGTCGAAGACGCAGCGTGAAGCGGCGATTAGAGACTTCTGGGTTCGGTACTTCGCGGCCGCGGGAGGAACGCTAACGGTGGGTAACTACCGAGCGTTTGTGCCGGACGCGTCGGAAGTTCGCTGTTGATTTGGCGGGAATGGCAACGTCGTCGAAGCACTCTGGCGGCTTGATGGCCAACGAGCAATGCCGCTCAGGCTCCACGCGAGCGAAGTGAACGCGACCGATTAGATCCGGAGGTCCGTAACGCGCTCGAAAGACCTCCTCGCCGGGGGAAATGCCGCTTCGCAGTCAACGGATGAGATTCGCGAGTCGTTTATTCGTGTTGACGATGCATTCGATATTCGGCCGCCGCGAGGCGAGAACGGGAAGGCCTAGGAGGCATCAACGCGCTTCTGCCGGAATCTGTACACCGCGTTCCGCGCCTGGCCGCGAGTGAATCCTCGAGAAACCAAGAACGTGACCGCGTCTCGATTGGGCCGGCCCGTCGCCTCGAACTCCGTCAACAGTCGTGTGTAGCTCTGCTCAACCGATCCCTCTGGCTTCTCTTCTTTCTTCTGATGCGTCATACGGCCTCCGGGATTCTACTAATCACGCCCAATCGCGGGAAATCCGCTGGAATATCCTCCGATGAGCGCTAGGTCTTCGGAATCTCGTCCGAAATACGGCGTTTCTCCCCGGCACGCAGCCATTCGACGGCGCGCTCGAAGTCCTTGGTCCAACAATCCGTCTCTTCGGGCGAAACCGGCTGGAATTTTAGGATCTCGTCGGTACGTCCCGGCGTAGGTAGCAACCAACGTTCCAGCGTGAACATGAAGTGCGACCACCGTCCCCGAGACGGGCCGAGGGATACGCCGAGAATGTCGAATTCGCCGAATCGCATCGGCCGAGTACTCAATCCCTTTTTCTCGCCCTTTCGACTCTTCTGAACTTCGACGACGAAATCCGACGCCGGCCACTTGACTGCATTCTTCCACACATCTGCGGCAGACATCGGCTTTCCGCCCTGCGACCGTTGCATCTTCACCTGGAGTTTTACGGTCGTGTGGGACGGATCCGGATCCGGAATCAGCTCGCCCACGCGATCGGTCAGGTAAAAGTCGTACGGCGGGTCACCACGCATCGGCAATTCGTGCCAATTCTTCAGGCCCGGAAGCACGTCTGCTGCAAATGCTGCCTCGGCGAAAACGCCGCGAATCATTCTCACCGTGAAGTCACCAGAACGTGCAAAGGCGTCAAGCATGCCTTCAGGTGAAATCATCAACTTCTCTTCCATCGGGTGCTTTGGAAGAAGTAAGCGGAGGTAGGCGAAAACCTCCTTTCGCTCATCCAGAGTCATTCCGTCGAGGAGCCGCCTTACCTCGTCGAGGTCTGTCACTTGGCTCCGTCCTTTGCAGGTCGGCCGGCACTACGGGGGCTGAAGTTCAAAACGTCGGCTCGGCGCACTAGGAGGTAGCCTGCAACCGCTCTCGTCGCCAACCGCCCGCGCTTGATAAGGCGCGCAATCGCCTGTCGAGAGACTCCGCGAAGCCGTGCGGCCTCGGCCTGTGAGATCCAGTCAGAATCATCGAAATGGGTTGACACCGACAACCAATTCTTTTAGGTTCGTGGTGCAGTGGAAGAGTTGGTGAGGACGCCTGACGCGATGTTAAGCTTCGCCATCCGGTCACGTCACGCAAGGAATGACTCGCCCCGCCTAACAGAGACAACGTCGAATGACGGTTCCGAAGCAGCATTCGCTTTCTTTTCGAGACGACCCGCATCCCGCGGAACTGTTATCCGGCCATAAACCCTTCTACACCACGCAGAGGGGCGCTGCCTATTTGGGGGACTCGCGCGACGTTTTGAAGGGCTTAGCCGATTCATCGGTCAATCTAGTCTTCACCTCCCCGCCGTACGCCCTTCATTTCAAGAAGGAGTATGGCAATGTCAATAAGAACGAGTACGTCGAATGGTTTCTGACGTTTGCTAAAGACATACATCGCATTCTCCGCGACGACGGGAGCTTCATCCTTAACATCGGCGGCAGCTACAACAAGGGCGAGCCATCCCGCTCAACGTATCACTTCAAATTGCTCTTAGCCCTTGTTGAAGAGTTGGGCTTTTATCTAGCGCAGGAGCTTTTCTGGTACAACCCGGCGAAAATGCCGATGCCAGCAGAGTGGGTTACTGTGCGCCGAATTCGTGTAAAGGACGCGGTGGAGTACGTCTGGTGGTTTTCAAAGACGCCTTGGCCGAAAGCGAATAACCGTCGAGTCTTAAAGCCATACAGTGCTGATATGATCCGCCTTAACAAGCGCGGTGTACGTGCGACCGTCCGACCCTCAGGCCACAACATTACAGAAGACTTCAACAAGGTCGACGCCGGAGGTTCTATTCCGCCGAACATGTTCGAGGAAGACGTCGCCTCGGATCTCTTGAAATTTGGGAACAACGCCGCCAACGACGTATACACCAAGCGCTGCAAAGAGGCGGGATTCAAGATTCATCCAGCGCGCTTCCCGTCGGCGTTGCCAGATTTTTTTGTGAAACTACTGACTGATGAGGGCGACCTAATTGTTGATCCATTCGGCGGCTCAAATACCACCGGAATGGTCGCCGAAGCTCTCGATCGCCGATGGATCATTGCCGATGAAGTGCAGGAATATCTCGAAGCCAGCAAATTCCGTTTCAGTGATGACCAGCTGGCTCGACGGTAACCTTCCTTTGCTTTGAAATCATGCAGCAAACGCCACGCGGCCTCCGGAAGCGTGGCGTTTTTGTTTCGGCGCGACTCGATTTTTCAAAGCGTGTCTGAAACGGAGTGCTTGAGGCACCCGCCGCGCAACAGGAGCGCAGCGTGAATACGCTTGGCGGAACACGGCCGCGATGGGACCCGACGCTGCCGTCAAGCGTCTCCAGTGCGGAACAGGTTCCATCGCGGACGGCTCGTGGTCTCCCGAACAACCAGACTCCGCGAATAATCGAAAGTGGACCTATGCCGTCAGACGGCTCCAATGCTCCAAGATGAGCACCATACTTAACGTATCCAATCCACAGTACTGTCTTAGCAAACGAGCCCACTTCTCCTTCACCCCGACATCATCCCGATCCACCCCGTACATCATCTCCTGATACGCCCGCATCGCCCCGGTCCCTTCATGCACATCCTGCATCACCCCTGCAATCTCCACCGGCGGCAACGTCCGATACGGATCCGCCACGCCCTCCGCAGAGCGGCCAGTCCACAAACCGAACTGCTCCCGCATCACCGGATCCGACTGCCAGAGCGCATCTAGCACGACTTTGATCGACGTCCGACCGCGCATACCCGGATTGTAATAATGGCACCGCGCCCAGTCGTGCAGATCGACGATCCGCCGCTCGACGACATCCTTCATCCACTCGACCAGCTCCGGCACCTCGTGCCCGAACTTCGTCAGCTCCGGAACGATCTGCTTGAGCGTCGTTCCCTCGAAGTGGCTCCACGTCAGCACCGGCCCCTCGTCACCAATCGCTTTCCGTAGCGATTCGGCGAACGACTGATTCGGCCAGATGTCGTTCATGTTGAGCCACTCGGCGTGGCGCGGACGATCGCCGAATGCGTCGATCGTGTGGCAGCTCCACTGAAACGCGACGAGTCCGTACGGTCGCATTCCTTTGTGATACGGCAACGCCAGACGCGACGTCTCGAAGTCGATGAAGTGCATCGTGCCGCGACCACGGAGCTGCTCGACCTGCTTGCGCAGCTCGTCGCTCCAATAGATGGACTTCGACTTCGTGTACTCGATCTGCCGGCGCTGCCGATTGCCGATCGCGCCCGGACTCTCCGGCTTGATCTCGAATCCGTCGAGCGGAATGTCGAGGAGACTCGCCGAGTTGCTGCGGAGCATCGCGTCGACGAGCGGCGTACCGTCGGACGCCTTGGCGCGACCCACGGAGAAAAGCTCGAGCATATGCGGCTTGGCTTTCGCGAGCGCGCCCCAGCACTCGGCGAATCCGCTCTCGACGGCACTGTCGTCGACGCGAAACTCGCACTTCCCGCAATTCGCGTTGCGCTCGACCGTCGCCGCGTACGCCGAGAGCGGCGCGTCGAGCAGCGACTCGTACCGGGCGGCCGCTTCTTCGACCTCGGCGCGAAGCATCTCGACTTCCTCTGAGACGTCGACCTCGGTCACGAGATCGAGCTGCGCTAGGTCCTCTGCGGAGCCTGTGAAGCGCGCCGAGTGGACCGTCATCGTGTCGGCACCGCGGTCGCGGCGTACGAGCTCGAACAGGCCAGGCACGTTGTCGATGCCCGACTCCTTGCTCGTGTCCACGAGCACGAGATACGGCTTCACGACGAGGTCCGGTCGCAGCTTCTCGAGGAGGATCGTCTGAAACGTGATCTCCTCGAACTTCTCTTCCCAGTCGCTGAGCAACTTGAACGGCTTCTTCACGCCGCGCAGCACGCCCTTCTTTCCCTCGGCGATTGACTCTGCGTGCTTCGCGCCGTCGAACGACTTCGCCTTCACCTCGAGGAGGCGCACGACATTGCCCTTCTTCTCGAGAATGTCGACGCGGGCCTGCCGGCGGCCGGCGAGTAGCGTCGCCTCGAAGAGGGTGACGGTGTCCTGCTTTAGATGCTCGATCGTGAGCGCGTAGTCCTTGGCCGGGCTTCCGCCGTAGCCCACCTGGATGCCGTCTGCGTACTTCGCCCGAGCGAGTGCCTCGACCATGTATCCGCCCTCGGCGAGTAGCGCGAGGTACGGGTTGCTCCCGCGGTTGTCCGGGTAGCGATTCTCGCGAAAGTACAGCTTCGCGTCGCAGGTGCGGGCGAGCTTGAAGTCGGACTTGGAGAGGGTGCGTTGAGTGGCGCTCGTGAGCAGATCGAGTTGCGTGCCGTGCGCCGTCTCACCCATCGCCACTCCCAGATCGCGGTTGATCATGACTACTCGGATCGTCCGCGAGCTTGTGATCGCGCGTACGACGATAGCAAAGGTGCTATTCGACTGTCAGCGCATCAAGACCAACCTGCAACATTAGTGTTTTTTCATAATCGTCCAGCGAGCCTCACTCGATCACGAGCGTGAGTGCTCGCATGCCGGAGCGCCCGATGACGAGTCATCCGGCGTCGGCGAAAGTGCAATGGATTTCCCGCCCCGATCAAGAATCCCGAGCCTCGCCGACCCGCCGACCCGCCGACCCGCCGACCCGACTCGCCGCCCGCCTCACGCCTCACGTCTCACGTCTCACGTCTCACGCCTCACGCCTCACGCCTCACGCCTCACGCCTCACGCCTGCCCCCGGCGCCGAAAACCTTAGCGCCGCCATGTCGGTCCCGTCACAATGTTTCGTGACACCCCAAGCCATCCTTCGTCGGGCTTAATGGGGGACGGGCTCCGTTGCCCGTCGCATCGCGTTTGTCGTCAGGGAGTCGATGGGCCGCAACATGATTTGCCAAAGCAGCGGCGGAGCGCAGAGCTGATCGATGGCTGACCATCGTCCGCCAGTGCTCGTGCTCGGATCCGGCGTGACCGGGCTTGGAGTCATTCGCATCATGGCGCGTGACGGCCTTCGCGCGTACGCCGTCGAGCCGCGGGCACACCTGGCGAGCAGTTCGCGATGGTTCCGGCGCGTCCCTGGCGCGCCAAAGCCGATGCAAGCGCCACTCGGCGAATGGCTGGCAACGCTCCCGTTCGACCGCGCGGTCCTCATGCCCTGCTCCGACGACTGGGCACGCGAGGTGGCGGCGCTCGACCCGGCCCTGGCAGAACGATTCCCGACGAGCATCTCGTCGGCCGGCACGATCGGCCGCTTCCTCGACAAGGGCCAGTTCGCCGAGCTCCTTCGCGAAACCGGCACGCCGCATCCGCGATCGCATCCGCTGGATTCGCCGGCCGACGTCATGTCCGCGCCCGACGACCTCTTTGCGAGCGCGATCGTGAAGCCGCGCGACTCGCAGGCGTTCATCGAACACTTCGGTGTGAAGGCGTTCCACGTCACGACGCGCGAAGCGGCACTCGATCGGCTGCGAATGGCGACGGCCGCGGGCTTCTCCGTGATCTTGCAGGAATACATCCCGGGACCAGCGTCGCACCACTACTTCGTCGACGGATTCATCGACCGCTCCGGCGCTGTGCGTGCGGCGTTCGTGCGTCAGCGTCTGCGCATGTCGCCGCGCGACTTCGGCAACAGCACCTTTATGGTGAGTGTGCCTGCATCGGCGGCATCGGGCGCGGTCGACTCCATCACGTCACTGTTGCGACACGTGAACTACCGCGGGATGTTCAGCGCCGAGTTCAAGCTCGATCCGCGCGATGGCGTGTTCAAGATCATCGAGGTCAATACGCGCGCGTGGTGGTACGTCGACTTCGCCGCGCGCAGCGGCGTCGACGTGTGCCGCATGGCGTACGAGGACGCGCTGGGCCACTCCGTAGACTCGGTCGAGAGCTACGACGTTGGGCGCAAGCTCGTGTATCCGTACTACGACTACTTCGCCTGCGTCGACCTTCGGCGGGTCGGGAAGCTCTCACTCCGTGAGTGGGCGCGATCCTGGATTGGCGCGATTCAGCCAGTCTTTCAACTGAGCGATCCCCTTCCCGCTCTACGCTCGGCGTTCCGCGTGTCGTCGACGTTCTTCGGCCGACGTCTGCAGCGCGTGCCGATCGTCGCCGCCATCGTATCGTACCTGTTCTGAACAGCGTCGGCTGACGGCCAACGGGCGAAGCCGCCCGTGTTCTATTTCCTCTGCAACTTCTCGACGGCCGTCCACTCCTCTGGCGGTGGCTCCGCCTCATATCGCGCACACCGCCCGGCAAGCGTCTCCGCCGCCACATCGCCCGGCACCGCCTCGAGATACTCGAGCGCCAGCGCCCTCCCAGCAGCGAACTCGCGCCGCTGATAACATGCCAGCGCCTCTGTCCACCGTGCGGCAAGCGCTCGTTTTGTCTCTCGCTTCGGCGGTGGGTCCGCATCGAACACTTCGTACAACGTCACCGGCGTCGCCCGTCCGACGACGAGAACGGTGTCGAGCGGTCGTAATGCGAAATCGCTCGGGCGGCTGAGCGCGGACACGAGCTCCCCGCCCACCAACAACGATACGTCGTACGCCTTCGTCAACGACTCGATGCGCGCCGACAGGTTGACGATGTCGCCGACGACCGCCGCCTTCAGGTGACGTTCACCGCCGATGGTCCCGAGAATCAGCCGTCCAGTGTTGATCCCGACGCCGATGCGGATTGGCGCGTGGCCGCTCCGATGCCGTCGCTCATTCATCGCCTCCAACCGCGTCAGCATGTCGAGCGCGCCACGCACCGCGTCGTCGGGACTCGCGTCGAACAGAGCGAGAATGCCGTCGCCCTGATATTCGTCCACGAATCCGCCGTACTTCGTGATGCTCGGCTCCATTTCACCGAGATACGCATTGATGAAGCGAACGCTCTCCGCTGGTGTCATTCCCTCGATCAGCGTGCTGAACCCGCGCATGTCGGCGAAGAGGACCGACATCGTCTTCTCGATCGCATCGCCAAGCTTGACCTCGGCGATGTCCATCCGATCGAGGCTGCGAAGGAACTCGGTGGGCACGAAGCGCTGCTGTGCCTCGGTGAGTCGTAGCTGAGCGTCGAAGAGTCGAGCATTCTCGAGCGCGATGGCGGCCTCGCCGCCGAGGACGGTCAACACTTCCACGCGATCCGGCGTGAACGAGCCGGGTGCGGTGTTCTCGAGATACAGTACGCCGCCGAGCTGCTGGCGGAGGATGATCGGCACGCAAAGGAGCGCACGCGCGGGACTGTTCGTGATCCACGAGTGATCGCGAAAGCGCGCGTCGGCGCGCGCGTCGGCAACGACCAGCGCCTGAGACGTTCGCGCGGCCAACAACACCGCGGCATCGCAGAGCGGCGCGTTGGCATCGAGTGGCCGATTCACCAATTCGGTGGGGCTGTTGCCGTCGTGCACGGCAGCCACGACGAGTGTGCCACCCCGCGCCGTGACGAGCACACCGCGCGTTGCCCCGGCACTCTCCACGGCCACCGACACGAGGCGCTCGAGTAGTTGATCACCGACGCCGCTGATCGCGCCGGCCGCCTTGGTCATCGCCGCGAGGTCGAGCACACTCCCGGCGGTTGCCGCCGCGCTCGCGTGATGTGCCGAGGTGTCGCGCGAACGGCCATCGTGGTCGCGGACGACGAGCGACGGAAACTCGCGCTCGAGCTCTGCGACCTTGGCATGCGCGCCCCAATGGCGCCACGCGCGCACCGCTTCGTTGATCAGCGCTGACGCGAGCAAGCCCTGCCCCAACGACTGATAGAACGCGCCGGCCCGCTCGAGGACGAGTGCTTCTTCCTGTACGAGACCACTGGCCTTTGCAGCCGTCAACGCTGCTTCGAATCGCTCGCGCGCGTCACCCGCGTTGCCGGCCGCTCGAGCACGTTCTGCTTCGATGAGTAAATACTTATGCCGATAATTCGCCGGTGAGCGCTCTGCCCACTTTTTCAGGAGGCCAGAGCGCTTGGCTGCCAGTCGACCGAGCGCACGATCCTCGGGCTTCGCCCGCAGCGCGTCGAGCGCGGCGAGCGCCGAGTAGAAGCGGATGATCGGCACGTACGGCATTGACGTCACCGACTCGATTCGTCGCTCCGCCTCCTCCGCGTGATGACGCGCTTCATCGACGGCTCCAAACCACACGGCCAGTTGCAGCTTGATGGCGTGGTAGAAACACAGGTGCGTTTGATCCGTGGCCTCGGCGTGGCGCGCCTGCATCGTCGCCTCGTCGTAGTATGGGCCAGACAGTCGCGCCGCGTCCTTTGGCTGTGCGCCATCTCGCGCGCCGAGATTCACGACCGCCTGTCGCAGCAGTCTCCCGGCATCGGCCGCGCCGACATCCTGAGCCAGCAGTCCCTCCATGGCGATGATGTCGCCCTCGAGGTCCGGCAGATCGCGGCCGAGTTGCAGGAGCCACAGGAGCCGATAGAACGTGGCCCAGATGGCCTCGAATTGCGCACCGCTCTCCATGCCGAGGCGCCACGACTGCGCGAGTGGCTCGATGGACTCGGCGAGCGGTTCACGCCAATGGCGAACGAAGTTGCCGAACACGAACAGTGCCTTCGCACGGAACGCGGGCGCATTGAATCGCTCGGCGACGCGCTGGCCGACGAGCGAAAAACGATAGCCGCCTTCGTAGTCGCCGAGCACACCGCACAAGCTGATCGAGTACGTCGAGTATCCGAAGGCCGACACGGGACTGTTTCCGTGACGAACCGACAGGCGAACGAGCCGAAACACGAGCAGAGGAAAGAGCTTGCTTCCCGAGCGGAACGCCGCCGGAATCATCCGCTCGATCATGTGCATCGCCGCGATCATGCGCGCGTCGGTCATCACCGGAAGTTCGGCGAGCGATTCGGTGGCGTGTCCGCGCAGGGCGAGCTTCGTACGCCCGAGATCGACGACGATCGACGCCGTCGTGGGCGACGACGGGAATCGCACGCCGAGCTGCCGCAGCGCGTCGAGACCGTGCTCGAGTACGAGATCCTGCCGGTCGCGCGCGTACGCGACCATGACGCGCGTGTCGCGGGCGGTGACGGCATCGAGTGCGCTGCGGGCGTGTCGCACGACGTCGTCGCTGGCCCGATCGGCATCCTCCAGGGCTCCGGACAGATACGCGGCCTCGCCCAATGCCGACTGCACGGCGAGCGTGAGCTCGTATTCGGCGTCCCACTCGTTCTGTCCGAGCAGTGGTAGGGCGGCAGACAGATACCGACACGCTGGCTCGTAGGCGGCCGATGCCGCGGCGCGTCGACCGGCGGCGAGATTGAGCTCGGCGAGGCCGCGGCGCTCGGCTGCACTGTCGATGAGGGTCGCCGCGACGTCGAGATGATTCACGATCTCGAATAAGCGTTCGTCGCGGTCGGCGAGCGGCGTGTTCGCCAGTAGCGCTCGTCCGATCCGGAGATGCGCCGCGGTGCGCACACCTTCGTCGAGCGCATCGTAGGCGGCTTGGCGCACGCGGTCATGCACGAATGAAAAGCTCGACTCGGCACGGTCTCGCGGTGTGATGAATCCGGCGCTCACCGCCGGCCACAGCACGCGGCGCAATTCATCCGACGACTGAGCCGTAGCCGTGGAGAGAATCGACAGATCGAACCGTCCGCCGATGCACGAGGCGGACTGCACAACGGCGCGCGTCTCTTCCGGGAGGCGCTCGAGCTGCGCCGCCACGAGCTCGACGACGTTGTCGGTGATGTTCAGCGACGCGATGGACGCGACGTCCCAGCGCCAACGGAGTGCACTCTTTTCGAACCGCAGATGTCCGTCGTCGTCGAGCGATTCGATGAAGCGGCGAACGAAGAAAGGATTTCCTCGCGTCTTGGCGTGGACGAGCGCCGCGAGCTCGGCGGCCTCGCTCGCCTGTACATGCAGCGTGTCCGCGACGAGTGCCTCGACGTTGGAGAGCGCGAGATCATTCAAGCGCAGGGTGTGCGTCGGCACATCCGCCGCGGCCGTCGCCCGAAGTAGCTCGTTCAGCGGATGTCCCGACGGAACTTCATTGTCGCGGTACGTGCCGATGATGAGGACGTGCGCACCGTTGCGATCGGTCAGAATCCAGCGCAGCACCTCGAGCGACGCGATGTCGGCCCACTGCAGATCGTCGAGAAACAGCACGAGCGGTCGCTCGGCCGACGACACAGCACGCACGAACGCTTGGACTGCAATGCGAAAACGATTCTGGACTTCGTCGCTCGACGCGTCGCTGAGAGCCGGCAGCGGTCCGAGGATCCGTTCGAGCGACGGCACGAGTGGCAACAACGCCGCACTCGATGCGCCGAGCGCGCCGGCGATCGCGTCGCGCCAGCGAGCGAAGGCGGCGTTTGGTTCCGTGAGCAGCGTGTCGACGAGTTGGCGAAAGGCCTGCTCCAACGCGCTATACGGAACGCTTCGACGCATCTGATCGAACTTTCCTTCGATGAACAGGCCGGCACGTTCGGCAATCGGGCGGTCCAACTCGTGAACCACCGACGACTTTCCAACGCCGGGATCGCCGGCGACGAGCGCGAGTTCACGCGAGCCGGCGCGAATGCGAGCGAACGCATCAAGCAACGCGGCGGCTTCCGCTTCGCGACCGTAGAGGCGTGGTGGAAAGCGCAGTCGGCCCGACGCGTCCTGTGTTGCCAGCGCGAACGACTCGATGCGCCCATCGTGCTCCAACGACGCGAGAGATCGTTCAAGATCGAACGCGAGTCCGCCAGCGGATTGATACCGATCCTCGGCGTCCTTGGCGAGCAACTTGTCTACGATGTCGGCGATAGGCTGCGGCACCGCCGGATTCACGTCGTCCGCGCGCGCGGGAGTACGCGCAAGGTGCGCGTGGACGAGTTCTCCGGCGTCGTCGAGCGTCCACGGCGGACGGCCTGTGAGCAGTTCGTAGAACGTTGCGCCCAGCGAGTAGAGGTCGGAGCGCCAGTCGACGACGCGGCTGGTACGGCCCGTCTGCTCCGGCGAGATGTACGCCAGCGTTCCTTCGATGAGCTCCGGGCGACCCGCGTCGGCAACCGCGAGCTCGAGGCGCGAAGCGATGCCGAAATCGATGAGCGTCACCGCGCCCGTGAGCGGATCGTGAATCAGATGTGCGGGTCTGATATCCTTGTGAACGACGTGCCTATCGTGAACGTCGCCCAGCACGCGCGTAATTGCGATCGCGGTGCGTAGAAAATCACGGACGTCACTCTCGCTGCGAATGACACGCGGTAGCAGCGGTTTGCCGGGTGCGTGCTCGAGCACGAGCGCATGTCGCTCGCCGACTCGATCTTTTCGCACGCCGCGACGTACGCCTGGAATGTCGAGCTGACGCGAGATCGACAGATCGCGCTGAAAGCGCGCAAGCTCTTCGACCGTGGGCTGCGGATCGTTGAGAACTTTGATGACGATCGGCGCGTCACCCCCGGCGTCGAGGTAGACCGTCGTGCGCGGCCGTTCGTGGAGAATCGTTCGCGCGGGGGTGACGGACCGAGGAACGGTCATCGAGCGTGCGGGTCCGTCCAGATGACGCGGTTGTTCGTCTGGCCAAAGAATCGGCGCCGCAGCGCCTGCGCGGCCTGCGTTCCGGAAATCAACGCTCCCTCGATATATCCAACGTTGAGGCCAAAGTTGGTCCAGTCGCCGGCCAGAAACATGTTGGCGTACCCCGACTGATCACCGCGCAGACGGTATGCGCTGCTGCCCGGCACCGACATGGTGTAGCGGCTCGTTCCGCTGAGGTTCGCGCGGAAGAACTGCGCATCGAACTTCTCCGCGGTAGTCGCTTTGGGGTTGGTTGGATGGACGAGTAGCTCGAGGTCGAAGCCTTGGGGGTACTCACGTGTCGTGGCCTTGGGCCAGAAGAAGCCCATGTTGTCTTGAAGCCACTGCTCTGTGATTCCCTTCACTCGCTCGCGCTGTTCGTCGATGAACGCGTGATCCGAGTACGGTGGGAACGTACCCGGATCGTCGAGCGTGCCGGTGAAATACGCGGCTAGCAACGGCGCGTCGGGGCCGGTCCACCGTTCGTACGGGAGAATGCCGGTCTGATCCAGCCACGAATAGAGAATACTCTTATAGGTCACGGCGTTCGGCGCGCAGAGCGTGTCCGCCAGTCCCCACTCGCTCAAATCGAGTCCCAAATCGGCGAGCGACTTCTTGATCCACAGCTGCACGCCCACCGTGCCAGTCGTACGGATGCCGGTGACCATCGACGCCCAACGCGGATCGTTGGCGATGATCTCGCTGCAACAATCCTTGAGCGCGCCAACAGGAATCGCGAGGATCAGTTGATCGAAGTCGTTGCCGAGCGTCAGCGTGGATGTGCTCACGGGACTCCAGTTGCTCCACGGATCCTCGAGATCTACGTGACGCTCCTGAAGCAGCTTGGCCTGGTTCGGATCGATTTGAGCGTACAGCGGTTCGGCGGGCCACGCGCGAACCGGCCCGACCTGAATCGCCGGATCGTACGACGGAACCGTCAGCGTCACCTGAGTGCCTACGGTGAGCGACTTGATCGTGCCGGCCGACCACTGAATCTGCTCGACCTGACGGAAGAATTGGAAATCGACTCCGCGCGCGGCGAGTACGTCGTAGAGTGGCATGACCATCGTGTCGCCCGTGCCCGACGCAAACTGCCAACAGAACGAACCTTTGTAGCCGCCCGTCTGCATCATCGTCTGCATCGCCGTGCCTGCGGACACGAGTCCACCCTTGCCATTGCCATCGATGAGATTGGCGAACAGCCCTGTGTACGCGAACCGAACGATCGGTGAGTCGAGAAGGAGACTGGTGGCGCCCCACTTGGCCAGCCAGCTACGGTAATCCTCACCGTCGATCTTCGACCACTGGAAGCTCTTGGTTGTCGGATCCCAGACTTCGCCGAGCAGCCCGCGGAGACTCACGGCGGCAAACTCCACGGCCGACACGATGAGCCGCGCATGCATGTCCGACTCGGCGAGTCGCCCCTCGAGTCGCTCGATCAGCTTCTGCAGAAGCACGAGAAGATCGGCGCCAACCTCGAGCGCACCGGTGCTCACTCCCGGCGGACCGGCCGCGTCGGGTGAAGCGTGAGCGGCGAGGTGCATCTTCTCGAGCACGTTGTGCACCGCGCCGAGTGCACGCTCGGCGAGATTGGGCTCGTTGTGCGCGACGGGTTCGCCGCCGTTTGGCGGAAAGAAATGATCGAGGATCCAGCGCGCGAGGGCGCCCTCGTCCTTCGCGTAGGGAGATCCCAGTAGCAGTTCGAACGTGATCCCGACCAACTTCTTGATGATGCCCCACGTCGGAAGCGGCGGTCCGCTGCCCGGTAGGTCGTCAGTCTCCGGGAAGATCAACGTGAAGTTCTCCCACTGCCGCAGCTCCGGCATGTACTCGGTGAGGAACGTGGAGTTGTTGCGCACGAGCGCAGCGTAGAAATCCGCCCATGGGAGCGGCGGAAGCTTTTCGTTCTTCGCGCGCTCCTCGTACACAGCCTTCATCACGCGAAACAGGTTGTGGTACCAACCCTGAAGGATGTGGATGCCGTGCTCCTCGATGCGATCCGACACACCACGCCCGGTGGCGGTCTTGCCACCGACACGCCATCCGAGGACGAGAACGCTCACGTCATACAGGTCGTTCCAGCCGGGATAGTTGGTGAGCTCGTACGCCGCGCTCAATCCACCCATGCCCGCGCCAAGAATGAGCACACGCTGCTTTTGCGTCGGGCGTGGCGGCTTCCCCGCCCTCGCCTTTGCGAGCGCCGCCTTGGCCGCCTCCGGCCCCGCGGTAGCGCCAAGCGACGGGTAGATCGGCACTCCGTTCTTGATCAAGTCCTGAAGGCTTGGCTGATCGACCTCCGACGCGACGAGCGAATAGAGGCTGTCGGCGTGCTGGAGAATGAGCGTTTCGTCGAGAAAGCGCCCCAGGTCCGCCTCGAGGCCGGTGCCGAGGTGGCGTACATCGATCACATCCTGCGGCGTGAGCTGGTACTGGTCGGGATAGATCGTTTGGCAATGCGTGATGAAGTCGACCGCGAACAGCTTCGGGTCGGCCGCCATCTCGCCGAACCATCCTGCCTCGTCACCCATCTCCATCGCCTCGGCGAACAGGAGGCGATATAAGACTTCGTTCATCAGCAACTGCTCAGGGCCGAGCTCGGCGCGGGCGGCGTCGAGTTGGCCGAGGTACGCGTGGACGATGCTCGCGTTGTGCGCGCGGTACCAGGTCGTGCCGCTCGGACTGGCGATGTATTCCAGCCAGTACCGCAACTCGATCTTGTCGACTCCGGAGCCGAGTCCGGCGTCGGCAATCATCCCGGCGAGTTCGGACAAATACAAGAATTCTGAATTGACCGCCCGCCACCACGGGCTGCCGGTGGTTTCACCGCCTACGGGGTTCAACACGCCTCGGCTGATCTCCCAGCGGAGGAAGGCCAGCTCGGACGTGCCGTATCCGTACGGGTCGGCCGATGAATCACTCGGCGAGGCGCCGGCGCGCGCCGACCGTCGCGCCATCTCCTGCGCATACTGCTCGGCGAATCCCCATCGCGTATAGAATTCTTCGCGCAGGCGATAGCGTCCTTCGGGATCGTTGGCCACACTGTCCACGAGTGCACGAGCGCGAGCCTCGAGAACCTCGATAGGTGTCGTCACGAGCGTTTTTGTAGATGTCGAAAGCAGGTGGCTGCTGGCGGGAGCGTCGCCTAACTTAGCAGCGTGGATACCCCTTCGCTCGGCGAGCTCTCGTCCCGGCACCCGATGGCGCTCCTGGAGCGCATCGCCGGCGCAGTGCAACCGGCCTATCGGATCCAGCGCGAGCTGGGACGCGGCGGAGCTGCGACCGTGTTTCTCGCCGATGACGAGAAGCACGGGCGCCAGGTCGCGCTCAAAGTGCTCGACCCGGCCGTGACCGGCGAGTTGGGACTCGATCGCTTCGTGCGCGAGATCCGTATTGCGGCGCGATTGACGCATCCGCACATCCTGCCGGTGCTGGACTCCGGCGTGGCCGACGGAATGCCGTTTTATGTCATGCCGTTCGTCGAAGGCGAGACGCTCCGGACGTTACTCGATCGTGATGTTCGATTGCCGCTCGATGTGTGCCTTCGATTCGCCCGCGAAATGGCGGACGCGCTCGACTACGCGCACGCCGCGGGCATCGTGCATCGAGACGTGAAGCCGGAGAACATCCTGCTGCTCGAGCAGCACGCCGTGCTCGCGGACTTCGGCATTGCGCGCGGCCTGCGTCCGATCGACGACGCGAACGTCACGACGATTGGCCTGACCATCGGCACGCCGGCGTACATGAGCCCCGAGCAGGCGGTCGGCGATACGACAATCGACGGGCGCAGCGATCAGTTCTCGCTCGCCGCCGTCGTGTACGAGATGATCGCCGGTGCGAGTCCGTACGCCGGACTCTCTCCCATGGCGATGATCGCGCGGCGTTTCTCCGGACCGCCGGCCGGCATTCGCACTCGACGACCCGACGTCTCGGCCGCGATCGAGGCCGCACTCGGCCGAGCGCTATCGCTCGAACCAGAGCAACGCTTCGAGACGGTCGGCGCGTTCGCCACCGCGCTGTCCGATGGAACGGCAACGGGATTCACGAGCACGGGCGCCGCGGAGTCGGCGATTCCGTCGATTGCGGTACTCCCGTTCACGAACGCGAGCGGCGACCCGGACATGGAGTTTTTCTCCGACGGCGTCGCCGACGAAATCATTTCGGCGCTAGGCAAACTGCGCGGGCTTCGCGTCGCAGCACGGAGTTCGTGCTACGCGCTGCGCGGCCGCTCGGAAGATGTGCGCGTCGTCGGCGAACGCCTCGGAGTCGGCACCATTCTCGAGGGGCGGGTTCGTCGCGCCGGCACGCGCGTGCGCGTGTCCGCAGAGCTCATCAGCGCCGAGACTGGCTTTCAGCTCTGGTCCGAGCAGTACGACCGCCAGCTCGACGACGTGTTCGCTATCCAGGACAGTATCGCGCGTGCGATCGTCGAGACACTGCACGTGCACCTGCTCGGCGAAGCGAGGCGGCCGTTGGTCGTGTCGACGACACGCGATCTCACGGCGCACGACGCCTATCTCCGTGGCGCGCACGCGAACCGCACGCGAACGGAGACTGGACTGCGCGTGAGCGTCGACCTGTTCCATGAGGCTTTGCGCATCGAGCCCGAGCTCGTGGCGGCGCACGTCGGCCTCGCCGACAGTCTGTCACTGTTGGCGATCTACGGCATTGCTCCGCCGCACGAGGTCATGCCGCCCGCGAAGACCGCGGCCGAAGAAGCGTTGCGTCGCGATCCCACATCAGCCGAGGCGTGGGTCCGGCTCGGCTCCGTGCATTCGCTGTACGCGCACGATTGGCCTGCTGCCGAGGAAGCGTTCCGTCGCGCGATTGCGCTCAGCCCGCGCTTGCCCGCGGTCTATCAGCGTTATGCGCTCGACTGCCTCGCTCCACTCGGGCGATTCTCCGAGGCGCTCGAGAACATCAAGACCGCGTGCGAGCTCGATCCACTCTCACCTGTGATGCGCACCAGTGAAGCGATGGTGCGCTACTTCGCCGGCGACACCAGCGGAGCCAAGGATGCCGCTCGAGCGGCATCGCGCTTGGATCAGTATTTCGCGATGGCGGAGTTCTTTTTCGGGACAATCGCTCGAGACGCGGGCGACACTGGGCCAGCGGCCGACGCGTTCACCCGGGCGATTGCTTTGACGGGCGGTACGCCGGAGATGATCGCCGGTTTGGCGCAGACCCACGCACGCGCTGGGCGGATCGGCGAAGCAGAGTCGCTTCGCGGGCGGCTAACGTCGTCGGCGGAACAGCGTTTCGTTTCGCCCGCTCTATTCGCGCAAGTGGATCTCTCGCTTGGCCGACACCAGTCCGCGTTGGAGTGGCTGGAAAAGGCGGAGCGCGACGCGGATCCGGAATTGGTGCATCTGGCCGTGCGGCCTGTATACCGAGCGCTTGAAGGCGAGCCGGAATATCGGGGTCTGGTTGGTCGCGTCTTCGCTTCGGCTAGCGGCTTCCGCGAACCGCCGACCTACTGATACTGGATGTACAACGGCCGCGGCCGGAGCCATAACAACTCACTCGGCGTCAGCAGCGGATCCTTCCGCTTCATGTCGTTGTGAAAGAAAATCTTGAACCCGGTGAACTCCACCGGCTCGAGATCGATGTAATCCCGGAAGGACTCGAACTTCATCCACGGCGGACCCCAGCCGTCCATGTGCATCACGATCTGCACACGCGGATCCAGCTCGATCTTGTCCGCGCCGGAGATCATCGCCTTTGTCCAGCGATGAACCACCAGCACCTTCGGCGGCAGCTTCTTCTCGGTCACGAGCTCGCGTAGCTGCTGCGACACCCAGTTGATCTCCGACGCATCGAACTGGCCGATCATCTTGCCGGGCGGCATTCCCTCGCGATTCCCGTGATGCATCGCGAACTCGGCGTCGATGCCAAGGTGGACGTCGGGCCGTGAGAGAAATGGCATGAGGTGCGGCAGCTCGCGCTGAATCGTGCTGCGCGCCACCTGCACGTCGAGGAAGAGCAGCGCGTTCCGGCTTTTCGCCCATCCATACACCTTTTCGATCAGCGCCGAGTCCATGCGCGCGCGGTACATGCCGTCGCGACCGGCGGTGCCTTGTGCGACCACGGCGATCAGATGCAACGCCGGCTGCACCGGTGTGCTCGGATCGGCTTGCTGCCACTCGCGAACGACGCCGTCGAGTTTCGCGAGCATCGAATCGGGGGCGTACTCGCCGAGGACGCCCATCCGCTTAGAGAGCGGGTTGCCGTAGAAGGCGACGATCCTGTGTCCGGGGAGAATCGCGCCGGGCAACGGGGTAGGCGACGCGGGCCACTTCGCCATCTGACGCCGGCCAAAGGCGACGGTCGACGCGAAGGACGACGAGTCGTGCTTCGTCCGACCCGGCATGAGCTGAGGGCGGGCGGTGTCGCCAGTTGCAGACACCGCGGGCGCCGGCGCGGCATGCTCCCTCGGTGGCGCAGGCGTTGATACGGCCGCGGGGGGCGTTGTGGCTGCGACCGGCGTTCGTTTCGCCGTGTCCGCGCGGGTCGTGTCGCGCCCGGCTGCGCCTGCCTTGGCATCGGGCTGCGCGCTGCACGCCGCGATGCACGTTCCCAGAATGACTGCTACGACGTTTCGCATGATGAATTGACAAACCTAAACGGCTATCCGCTTTCCGCGCCGAGCCGTACGTTTGTCGCCTATGATCGAGCGTGTCAGCACCCTTCTCAGCGGCCGTTACACGGTCGAGCGCGAGCTCGGCCGCGGCGGCATGGCGACCGTGTATCTCGCCCGCGACACCAAGCACGAGCGCAACGTCGCCGTGAAGGTGCTCGACCCCGAGCTTGCAGCGTCGGTGGGTGGGGATCGGTTCCTGGCCGAGATTCGGCTGACTGCGCAGTTGCAGCATCCGAATATCCTCGCACTGTTCGATTCGGGCGCGGCAGATGGGCTGCTGTATTACGTCATGCCGTACGTCCCCGGCGAAACGCTACGCGCGCGGCTCGATCGCGAGCGACAGCTGCCGGTCGACGATGCGATGCGGATTGCGGTTGCCGTCGCGAGTGCGCTCGAGCACGCGCACAAGCACGGCGTGATCCATCGCGATCTCAAGCCTGAGAATATTCTCATGGCCGACGGTGAGCCGATCGTCGCCGACTTCGGAATCGCGCTCGCGGTGCGACGGGCCGCCGGCGAGCGCTTGACGATGACCGGCATGTCGCTTGGCACGCCGCAATACATGTCGCCCGAGCAGGCGACCGGCGACCGCGTGATCGACGCCCGCGCCGACATCTTCTCGCTCGGCTGCGTGGTGTACGAAATGCTCGCGGGAGAGACTCCCTTCTCCGCCGCGACGGCGCAGGCGACGATTGCGAGAATCCTCACGGATCGGCCGCGCGAGCTAACGAGTGTGCGCTCGTCGGTGCCGGCGAACGTCAGTGCGGCAGTCGCTCGCGCGCTCGAGAAGTTGCCCGCCGATCGCTGGACGACGGCGCGCGATTTCGCCGATGCGTTGACGTCGGACCGTGCGCTGGCTGGCGCGAAGCGTGGCCAGCCAAGCGCGCTCCGCGCGGTGCCGTGGGCGATCGCCGCCGTTGCGGTGGCCGCTGCCGCATGGAGCTGGACGCGCAGAACGCCGGCGGCCGAGCAATTCACGCTGCGGCTGCCGCTGACGGTGAGCGACAGCGAGCGGATTCTCGCGAGCACCACACCCGGAATTCCCTTTGCCGTATCGGCCGACGATCGACGAGTCGTCTACGTTGGACGCGGGCCTGGCGGGCGCGATCGTCTCTACCTTCGCTCGCTCGACGAACTGCAGACACGACCCCTCGCCGGCACGGAAGGGCTGCCGACGCAGCCAGTCTTCTCCCCTGACGGCCGTACGATCGCGTTCCAGCTCGACGATAGAATCCTCAAGATCCCGACCGATGGTGGTCCGATTACTCCGATTCTGCAGTTGAATGGTGCGTCGGATGCGGGCATGGTATGGGTCAACACCGACACGCTCATCGCAAGTATCGGCGGCGCCCTCACCGCAGTTCCCGCAGCGGGGGGAACGCCCGTCGTACTCGCTGGGCCTGATACGGCACACCGCGAGATCGCAAAGTGGGGCCCGCGCATCGTCGGCGACGGAAGCCACATCGTTTACGTCAGCGTCAGCGCCCAAGGACTTTCCGGTTTTCATATCGGCGTTCTGTCGCGCAAGACGGGCAAAGCGACGACCACCACGCATCTCGGCACAACGGTCATCGGAACGCTCGATGACCATGTCCTCTGGGTGACGGCGGAGGGCGTGGTCATGGACGCGCGGATCGATCGTGACGGAACCATTGGCGCTCCGACCACGGTTCTCGAGGGCGTGCTCGTTCGACCCGGAGGCGCGGCAAAAGCCACGATGTCGGCGCGCGGGTCGCTGCTGTATGAGCGCGGCGAGCGCGCAATGCGACTCACTGCGATCGACTCTCACGGGGGCGTCGCACCGATCGGCATCGACCCGCAGTCGTATGCGCATCCGCGCTGGTCGCCGGACGGGCGTCGCTTGGCAGTCGCCATCACAAAGGGTGGTGCCAGCGACATCTGGATCGTCGATACCGTCGCAAAGGTCTTCAATCGACTCACGAGCGGCGGGCTCAATGATCAGCCCGAATGGTCGGCCGACGGCAAGAGCGTCATCTATCGCTCGATGCAGCAGCAGACCGGGAAGCGAATTCTCTCACAGCCAATCGGTGGCGGTTCAGCGGAGGTCCTGGTACCTGCCAGCTTCGACCCGTTCGAGGCCGTAGAATCGCGCGATGGACAGTGGCTGATTTTTCGTGGGGGCGACATCGCTACGAGATCAGGCTTATACGCACAGCCGGTCGCTGGGCACGAAGCTCCGCGCCTGCTTACGCCTGTCGCAGGCGTCGTGGACCTGGCGCCGCGACTGTCGCCGGATGGACATTGGCTCGCGATGGCTGCCAACGACGGTGGCTCATTCGAGGTCTATGTCGTCTCGTTTCCGGCGTACGGTGAACGCTATCGGGTCTCTGCTGGCGGGGGCCTCGAGCCGCTCTGGTCGCCGGACGGCAAAACGTTGTATTACAGGAATCGTTCGTCGGTCTTCGCGGTGAGTATCGCCACCGCGCCGCGATTCAGTGCGGGAACGCCGACGCGTCTGTTCGATGGCACCTACATGGCCGATCCATCGCACGCCAATTGGGAAATAATGCCAGACGGTAAGCATTTCCTCATGGTCGCGCCGGCCGAGGGTCAGTCCGAGACTATCTTGGTGCATGGTTGGGCGAACGAACTCCGCGCGCGGTGGAGGGCGAAGCCGTGATGCTCGCGTCTGGTGGGTGCGGACGGCGTGACCAGGTCAGACAGGCCAATGTCCGCCGCGCGACCTGGGCAATACTGCCGATACTGCCGGCAGTATTGCCACTGGCCCGCGCTCTGGACACCGGCCTGTCCGACCCTTGTCCAACCGGATCACAGCGTATCGGCGCGCGCGCGCACAAATGGTCGCCTCGGAGACGCGCGCGCACAGCGGGCGCACGAACCACCGAGCGAGCAACGGGACGCGCAGCAAACCGCGCACTCGTCACCGCAAAGCTGCGGGGCCGCGGTGTCGGAGCGCGGGCCAGTGGCAATACTGCCAGGCAGTATCGGCAGTATTGCCCAGGTCGCGCGGAGACATCGTGGCCCCGCAGCGTCCCGCATTACCCCAGGTAGCGACAAATGCCCGACTCGATCGATCGCCTACGCGAAAGACTCTCTGGACGGTACCGCATCGAGCGTGAGCTCGGCCGCGGCGGCATGGCGACCGTGTACCTCGCGGTCGACGAGCAGCACGATCGCTCGGTCGCTCTCAAGGTCCTCCATCCAGACCTCGCGGCGACACTCGGCTCCGAGCGTTTTTCGCGCGAGGTCAAGCTCGCCGCGCGTCTTCAGCATCCTCATATCCTGAGCGTCTACGACTCGGGCGACGCCGACGGCGTGCTCTGGTTCACGATGCCGTTCGTCGAGGGCGAGAGTCTGCGCGATCGCCTCACGCGAGAGCGCCAGCTGTCGATTCCCGAGGCAATTCGCATTGGGCGCGAGGTCGCGCTCGCGCTCGACTTCGCGCACCGTCACGACATCGTGCACCGCGACATCAAGCCCGAGAACATTCTGCTGAGCGACGGGCAGGCGATGGTCGCCGACTTCGGCATCGCGCGCGCGATGACTGGCGACGCTGCACTGACGCAAACGGGAATGTCGGTCGGAACACCGGCGTACATGAGCCCCGAGCAGGCGTCGGGCGAACGCGGTGTCGATGCGCGTGCCGACATCTATGCACTCGGCTGCGTGCTCTATGAAATGCTCGCCGGTGAAGCGCCGTTCACTGGGCCAACCGCGCAATCGATCATCATTCGCATGATGACCGAGGCGCCGCGGACGCTGACGGCGGTACGTGACACCGCGCCGCCGCAGCTCGCGGCGCTGCTCGACTCCATGCTCGCCAAGTCGCCAGCCGATCGTCCCGCATCGGCACGCGCAGTTGCGACGACGCTCGACGAGATCTCAGCGCTGGGGGCGACCGGCCCCGTGCGCATCGCGACGCCAGCGCCGGCGCCTTGGAAAGCACGCCGCCGCGCATGGATCATCGCCGCGGTGGTGATCGTTCTCGCAGCCGTCTCTCCTTTCATATGGAAACGCTCGCGCGCCGACGCGTCGACCGGATATCGCGTCGCGGTGCTGCCGTTCGAGAACGCCGGTGGCGCTGACGAAGAGTATTTCGCCGACGGCGTGACCGACGAGGTCCGCAGCAAGCTCTCGGCAATTCCCGGTCTCCAGGTCACGGCACGCACGAGCACGAGCCAGTACAAGCGCACGCGCAAAACGGTGAAGGACATCGGCCGCGAACTCGACGTCGACTATGTGCTCACCGGCACCGTGCGCTGGAGCAAGGGTGCAGGTCGCGATCGCGTGCGGGTGATGCCGGAGCTCGTGCAGGTCTCGAACTCCGCGACGCGATGGTCCGAGCCATTCGACACGGTGATGTCGGACGTCTTCACGGTGCAGTCGAACATCGCGACCCGTGTGGCCGAGCGTATGCACGTCGCGCTGGCCGACAAGGCGCAGCAGCGCCTCACCGAACACCCGACGTCGAACCTCGACGCTTATGATGAATTCCTCAAAGGCGAGCAGCTCACGGCGAATGTCGGTGCCGCCGATACGAAAGGATTGAACGCCAGCGTCGAGCACTACGAGCGCGCCGTAAAGCTCGACTCGACATTCCTCCATGCGTGGTCGGCGCTCGCACGCACGCTGACGGCGATCAATACCGTCACGCCGACTGTCGAGGGAGTGGAGCGCACTCGCATTGCGGCCGAGCGGGCGTTGGCACTCGGCCCGAACCGGTCCGAGGGACATCTCGCGATGGCGGGCTACCTGCGCGACATCAAGCTCGATTACGCGGGAGCACGCGCGCAGTACGAGGCCGGCCTGCGGGCTGAGCCCAACCAGGCCGATCTTCTCGTCGGCTTGGCATCGGTAAGCCGAATCCTCGGCCAGTTCGACGATGAGCTCACCTACGCACAGCAAGCGTTCAAGGTCGATCCGCGATCTGTCTCGACGGCGCGACGCGTCGCCACCTCGCTGCACGACCTTCGCCGCTTCTCCGAGGAACTCCCCGCGTGGGACCGCGCTCTCGCGCTCGCGCCGCAGAACCTCGGGCTCATTCAAGGCAAGGCCTTCGGCTATTTGTCACTCGGCATGCTCGACAGCGTCCACACGCTCGTCGCGCAGAAGTTGACGACGGTCGACACGGCGGCGCTGCTCACGCGCTTCGCGCTCTTCCAAGAGACGATGTGGACGCTCCCGCCCGCGCTCTGGCCGAAGATCGTCAAGCTCACAGTGCAAGACTTCGGCAACGACCGCGGCCACTGGGGCCTCAAGCTCGGCCATACGTATTTACTCATGGGCGACACGGCGCGCGGCCGCATGTACGGCGACAGTGCTCGCGTGGCGTTCGAGGCGCAGCTGAAGAATTTCCCCGAACGCGCACAGCTTCATGAGTTGCTCGCTCGCGCTCTCGCGCTCGGCGGGCATCGGCGCGAGGCGATCATCGAAGCGGACAGCTCACTCAAGCTTCGCGAGACGTCGCTCGATGCGTCCGTTCGGCCGTACGTGCACTTCCAGGTCGCACGCGTGCTCATTCAGTCCGGCGACTACCCGCACGCGCTCGATCTGCTGGAGCCGCTGATCAACATGCCCGCAAGCGACGTGTCGCCTGCGTATCTGCGCCTCGATCCGAGCTTTGCACCTTTGCGCGGTCAGCCGCGCTTCGAGGCGCTTCTCGCGCATAAGTAGTTCGTTGGTTGGTCGGAACAGCGTGACCAGGTCAGACAGGCCAGTGTCCGCCGCGCGACCTGGGCAATACTGCCGATACTGCCGGCAGTATTGCCGCTGGCCCGCGCTCTGGACACCGGCCTGCCCGACCCTTGTTGCGCGGTTCACAACCTATGAACGCGCGCGCTCGGCGCTCTCCCATTCGCGCGCGGCCGGCTCGAGCTGTCATCGTTCGGACTCCACGCATCACTAGCGCGACGGGTTAAGCGCGCGCGAACCGAACGATCCGTTCGCCGGCGCGAGCACGTGACGGGTGCACGACCGACGGGCAACGCGACGCGCGCGCACTGGGCGTTCGTCGTTTGTCACCGGTCACCGCAAAGCTGCGGGGCCGCGGTGTCGGAGCGCGGGCCAGTGGCAATACCGCCGGCAGTATCGGCAGTATTGCCCAGGTCGCGCGGAGACATCGCGGCCCCGCAGCGCCCCGTAGTTCCCCCGGAGCTAGACGATCACTGCCTACACGGAGCGTGCGGATCGACGGGCTTGGGCAGGTCGAGCGTGAAACGCTTGTCGGAGTTCGCGATCGTCATGGCCGCGTCGAACACCATTCGCGACACGCGAGCGAGATCGGGATAGTCGATGTACTGCGACTCGTCCGTGACCTGGTGATAGTCGAGGTGCTCACCGCGTGACAGCGCGACCGCCGGGATTCCATAGCGCGCGTAGTTGTAGTGATCGGCGCGACAGTAGTAGCGCAGCGGATGGCCAGGCGCCGCGTACGACCGATCGAACACGAACGGCACCGGTTGCTTGGCGTTCACGGCGTCGAGCGTCTCACCGAACTGGCGTGACAGCTTCTGATCGCCCACGACCTCGAGGTACGTCGGCCCCGCAGCCGGACCGTTCGGCCGAGGGAAATCGTCGGCGCGGCCGCGACCAACCATGTCCTGATCGATCTCGGCGACGACCGAATCGAGCGGCACGGTCGCATGATCGGTGAACCACGCCGATCCGAGCAGGCCGTCTTCCTCGGCCGTGTGACTCACGAAGAGAATCGAGCGACGCGGATGCTGATTGCCGCGCGACATGGCTTCAGCAATCTCTAAAATCGAGACGGTGCCGGAGCCGTCGTCATCGGCGCCATCGCGAATGGAATCGAGCCGAGCGGGGTGTGCGCGACGAAGGCTGTCGAGAATCGCGCGGATGCGGACCGACTCCTCCGCCGTTGCCGGACGCTGCGGCGAGTCGGCACCCATCGGGCGAACGACGCGGCTATAGGCGCGGATGGAATCGTGATCGACCGGCGCGTGATCGAAACCGACGTGATCGTTGTGCGCGGTGAGCGCGACGTACTGTCCGGCAAGCTTCGGGTCGCTGCCGGGAAGAATGGCGACGACGTTGCGCGCCGGGAACGGAACGGGATCGTTGGTATGACCGACGCGCAGCGTGGCAGTCGGCCCGAGTGCGCCAGGCGTCAACGACGCCGGTGCGGCGCCGAGTAGGACGCTGGCGGCGCGCTGCGAGATGTACATGACGGGCGTCGCCGTTTGCGAGAGCGTTCCATTCGGCACAGGACGCCCGTCGACGATGCGGGCGAGCTGCTCGGGAGCAACCTGTTCGAGCGCAGCGAGTGCGTACGCGGCGGCGCCCGGGAAACGCCCAGGGTTGAAAGGCGCAGAGCGTAGCGTCGCTCCCGCAGGCACGTCGATGACGACGATCTTGCCGCGTGCCTGTTCAGGCGCGATCCAGTGCGACGAATCGTTCAGCGGGCCGGCGTAGATCGACTGCACGTTGTCGATCGTGCGCATCGCCATGCCTTGACCCGCGGGCACGAAGTCGCGGCGAAGCGCGAGTGTCGTTCCGCCCACAGTGATCTGCGATTTCGGATCGGCCGCGACGCGCCAGAAGGGCACGGTCTGGAAGTACGTGCCATTCTCACCGGCGGGCTTGAGCCCGAGTCGCTTGAATTCTGCCGCGATGTACGTGGCCGCCTTGAAGTCGCCCTCGCTGCCGGTCTCACGGCCCATTAGAGAATCGTGAGCAAGCGCAGTGAGCCGAAGCTCGAGATCCGCTGGCGTGATTGCCGCGACCGTTGGCTTCTGCGCCGACGCGGTGGCGAGCGAGAGTGCGGTGAGAACCGTGGCTGCGACGAACGAACGCATCAAGATCACTCCGGAGGTGGTCGCTTGAACATACGACGTTGGGCCCGGAGCGAAGGTATGCCATCAGTAAGGATTGGCAATCCGTTTGGTCCGACAATCGCATTTTGTTCACAGCGAACGGCTAACTTCGGGTTGCTTCCGTGCAGCGCTCTGTCTTTACTCACGCTCGATGGGCGGTCCAGACCGCCGTCCTGCTCACGCTGGGATCTGTCTTTCAGTATCCTGGCGGCTCGCGCCTCGACCACACCGCAGCGGGCTATTCATTTTCTCATAATTTTCTGAGCGACCTGGGCATGACGGTCACGTACAACGGCCGCCAGAATACGCTCGGCGCATTTCTCTTCACGGCCGGCCTGAGCATCGTCGCGATCAGCCTGGGTGGTTGCGTGGTGGGATTCACGCGCCTCTGCTCCGAGTCACCCGGCACGCGCCGGCTATCGCGCGCCGCCCTGGGCGCCGCCCTCGTCGTGTGCGCGGCATTTCTTGGCGTCGCGCTGACGCCGGAGAATCGCGGGCTGGACCTGCACATCAGCTTCGTGCTGCTCGCGTTTCGCACGTTCCCCTTGGTGACGCTGCTGCTCGCGCTCGCATCGCGGTACTCGCGAACGGTGCCGCCACGCGTGTCGATAGCCTGGGCGACGCTCACGGCGATTCTCGTCGGCTATCTCGTGCTCATCGGCTGGGGACCGACGACGGGCACACCGGAAGGACTCATCCTTCAGGTGTCGGCGCAGAAAGTCGTGGCGCTGTTGGCGGTGTTGATCTTCGTCTACCTGAGCCTCGAGGTAGATCGCGCACTCGCCGCGAAGCGCGACGAACGCGTCCCGTCACCCGCGCATTCGACGATCCGGTTCAGCAGCCGGCAGCGGTAGAGTCGGCGCGCAGACACCGCGCGAGGAATCCTCCGACGCGCCGCTCGTACTCGCGCGGCGCGAAGAGGTGAAGGTCCTCGTGCCCCGCACCGTCCACGGCCCAGAACGACTTGCGCGGTGGCGCCGCCGCAAAGAGCGACTGCGCTTCGTTGATCGGCGTGTACGGATCGATCGTTCCCGAGATGAGCAGCAGCGGCCCCTGGATGCGTCCGATGCGCGAGATCGGTTGCAGCTCCGACTCAGACACACCGACTTCAGCGCCGAGCACACTAATCAGCGGTGACGCGAACAGTCGGCCGACCGCGGCGAGCGGTCCGAACCACGTCGCAAGCCGGTCGCTCACGGCATCGCGAATCGTCGGATACACTGACTCGAGCACGAACGCATTCGCGTCGAGCGGCTCGGGCCCAAGTAGCGACGCGGCGCCGCCCATCGACACGCCGATCACGCCGACGCGCTCGTCGGGCGCCATTTCGCGCAGATAGTTCATCGCCGCTTCGGCATCGAGACTCTCGCGCGCGCCGAAGGTGATGTGCTTGCCTGGCGATTCACCGTGCGCTTGAAAGTCCGGCGCGAGTACGGTGAACCCTTCGGCGTGAAGAAATTCCGCTCTGCCGAGCATGGCCTCGCGGTTCGCGCCGACACCGTGCAGCAGCAGCACTGCGCCCGCGCCGGGGCGTCCGCGCGACAGCCATGCGTGAATGAGACTGCCCGATGCGCTCGTGAACATCACAGTCCGCGCTTCGAGCTTGGCCGGTGCGGGCGCAATGTGCGCGCGCGCCGGGCTGGCCATCATGCAGCCCTCGGCCGCGAGCGACGCTGCCATCAGCAGTACGAGCGAGAGGCGAGTTCTCGAGGGTGACATGTCCACACGCTACGGGTTCTGTTCGTCATAGGGCAAGACGCTCGCCGCGTTCGACCTGCGGGGCGCAAAGACGGCGGGAGAGGCGGGCCGGCTGTCGCCGCGGGACCAGGCAATGTTGCCAAAACTGCCTGGCAACATTGCCTCGGCTCCCGCTCTGACACCCGGCCCGCCTCTCCCTTCTTTGTGCGCGCTCGAAACGGCGATGGCGTCAGCGCTTCGCGTACGGCCGCGCTGGGCGCGTGAACCGAATCTCCACCTGCGTGCCCACGCGCGTGAGGTAGCGCAGCAGCGTCTCCAGTGAGAACCGTTCGAGTCGCTGCGCGCGCAGGTCCGCGACGCGGAATCGATCGGTGCCAAGCATGACGCCCATGTCGTCGCCATTCCAGCCCTCGACGAGTCGCGCGAGCTCGGCGCCAGCGATGCGTTTGAGCTCGGGAATCGGATCGTCGGTGCGCATAGCGCACGATGCGCGAGTTCGTCCATGCGCGCGCCACCGAATTGCTGCGCGCGTGAGTGATTCGTCGCGTGCGGTCCCGGCGGGGCGAGTGTAGCCTCACGTCCGCGCAACCGCGCGAGGGGGTACAGTGTCCGGAGCGGGAGCCGAGGCAATGTTGCCAGGCAGTTTTGGCAACATTGCCTGGTCCCGCGGAGGACACTGTACTCCCTCGCGCCGCAGTTACCGAAAGATCAGGTAACGGAGCTCCGCGCGCTCTTCCGACTCGCCCTCCGCGCGCCTAACTTCGCGCCCGTGACGACGCCGCTGTCGCTGTTCGATCAACTCCACGACAATCTCAAGGCTAGCTACACCCTCGAGCGCGAGCTCGGCGGGGGTGGCATGTCGCGCGTCTTCCTCGCCGACGAAAAAGCCCTCGGCCGCCGCGTTGTCGTAAAGCTGCTCCTTCCGGAGCTCGCGGCCGGCGTGAGCGCGGACCGCTTCGCGCGCGAAGTTCGCCTCGCAGCGCAGCTCCAGCAGGCCAACATCGTGCCCGTGCTGAGCGCCGGCGAGGCAGCGGGACTGCCGTACTACACGATGCCGTTCATTACCGGGCAGTCGTTGCGCACGCTGCTCGAAACGGAGTCACGCGTCGGTATCGCGCAGACGATCGGCATCGCCAGCGACGTCGCCAAAGCACTCGCCTACGCGCACGGCCAGGGCGTCGTGCACCGCGACATCAAGCCGGAGAACATTCTCCTCTCCGCGGGCACGGCGGTCGTCACGGACTTTGGCATCGCGAAGGCGATCAGCGCGTCGCGCACACTCGCGCCGTTCGAGACGCTGACGCAAGTCGGCACGTCGCTCGGGACGCCCGCCTATATGGCGCCCGAGCAAGCGATGGGCGATCCAACCACCGACCATCGCGCCGACATCTACGCGCTCGGCGTCACGATCTACGAGATGCTCGCCGGCGGTCGACCATTCCAAGCGTCGTCGCTCCACGAGCTCGTTCGCGCTCACGTGACGCAGGATCCAGCGCCGGTCGCGACGCATCGGCCGGACGTTCCGGCCCCGCTCGCCGAGCTGGTGATGCGGTGCCTCGCCAAGTCGCCCGATGCGCGGCCGCAATCGGCGAGCGAAATCGTCGACCTGCTGTCGCGCGTTTCTACCACATCAGCTCCAATCCCTGTCGCCGCTCCCAGGTCCGGCGGCAAGGCACGTCGCGTTGCCGCTATTGCAGTTGGACTCGCCGTGCTCGCGGCAGGCGGAGTGGTCGCGACCAAACTCCTCTCGAATCGCGGCACCGCCGACGCGAACGACGCACTAGATACTGCTAGAATACTCATCGCCGCACCCGTGGCCTCTGGCGGTAACGCGTCGCTCACCGCGCTCGCCGCACTGTCGACCGATGCGCTCACCCGTGGGCTCGGCACCGTTGCGTCGATTCGCCACGTCGAAACGGCGGCTGGGCTGGACGATGCCGCGGCGCTCAAGCGCGCGCGCGCTGCATCGAGTGGAACGCTGCTCACCGCCACCGTCGCAGCGATCGGACGCGACAGCGCGCGCTTCCGGTTTCAGGTCACGAGTACGGCGACGGGTGAGCAGGTTCGTACCATTCCGATCGACGTTGCGTTGACGACGAATGATGACGGGATGCGAGTCGCGCTCGATCCGGTCCTGTCGACGCTCACCCTCGCGAGCAGCCCGTCGATGGGAGCCGCGACGCTGCCGCTCGGCGCGCCACCAAAGTTCGAGGCCGCGCGCGAGCTCGCGACGGCAATCGATATAGGCCGGGGTAGCGATTCGGCGAGTCGCGACGCGGCCCGCGATCACTATACGCGCGCCGTGCTACTCGATACTGCGTTCGCCGATGCACAAATCTGGCGCGCGCATTTCATCCAATTCAACTTTCCCGTCTCTTACTCGGCGCAGTCCCGAACGATCGGAGACAGCGTCATCCACAACGTCTCGGGCAAGCTCGATCGGCTGACGCCGTTCGAACGCTCGTACTATGACCTCGTCGTCGCCCTCCACCTTGGGCGGGTGCCCGACCAGATCGCGGCGCTGCGTCGGATGCGCGCCGTCGCGCCGCAGGTGCCCGCGGTCGCGACGCTTCCACAGATGCTGCTCGATCAGAACCGTCCGCACGAGGCGTTGGAAGTGCTCGGTTCATTGCCGCCTGCGCGCGACCGCGAGGGCCGTCCCGTTCCGCCGAACGACGACATCAGTCGCTGGCGCCTCATCGCCGCGATCGAACACGCGCTTGGCGACCACGCCCGCGAGGTCGAGGCGGCGAATGCCATTCGCCGTCTCGCGCCGGACGACATTGCTTCTGTGCGCATACAGCTCATCGCCGCGGCGTGGAGCGGCGACTCGGCGCACATAGAGGACCTCCTGGCCGCCGCGCGCTCCATGCCGCGCCACGTCGCGACGTATCAGTTCTACGGTGACCTCGAATTGCAGGCTGGCCAGGAACTCATCGCCCATGGCCACCGCGCGCTCGGCCGACAGCTCGAGTTGGGCGCGATCGCTTGGCTGGATTCGCGCCTACCAAGCGAGGTCGATCTGCTGATCCAGTTCCGACGGGCTCTCGCTCACCACGCCGTGCACGACGAGGCAAAGGCCGCTGAAGCGCTCGCGCCGCTCCTTCGGTACGACAGCACGTCGATCCTCTACATCGGCCTCGCCGGACGCATCGCTGCCGTGCGCGGCGATACCGTCGAGGCCGAGCGACGCGCAAGCCAACTCGCCGCGAGAGACGGGCGCGGACTTCAAGGCACGCACACCCAGGAGCGCGCGCTCATCGCGGCCGATCTCGGTCGCAAGGCGGAGGCGGTCTCGCTGCTCGAGCAGACGTTCGCCGAAGGGATCGGCTGGAACGTCTGGTGGCGGCTGCACTGGTTTACAGATCTCGAATCGCTCTGGGGCTACGAGCCATTCGAGCAGCTGATCAAGCCGAAGGGCTGACTCGCGTTCGTTGGCCGCGTCGGGGGCTGGACGGCCCCGGGCGATGCGGCCCGGGTGTCGCCGCGGGACCAGGCAATGTTGCCGATACTGCCTGGGCAACATTGCCTCGGCTCCCGCTCTGACACCCGGACCACCTCGCCCTCATCGTGTTGCCGTGCGCGACGGACTACGGCGTGCGTTCAGTTGGCGCGCACTTTCGTGCGCGCGCCCAAACGCGAGGGGCGCTGTACCCAAAGCGAAGCCGAGGCCAGTTTGCCAGGCCGTTCCGGCGCCCATGCCTGATCCCGCATTCACACTGTGCCCGCGCGCGTCGCTCTTACCCGAGACGCGCCGTTGCGGCGCGAGCTCGCAATCGTGGCCCGCGCAAGACGCGCGAGGAGGCACAGTGTCCAGAGCGGGAGCAGAGGCAATGTGCCAGGTCGTTCCGGCAACATTGCCTGGTCCCGCGAAGGATACTGTGCCCCCTCGCGCCGCTTTTTTTGCGACTACTTCGACTTGCTCTTCGACTTGGCCTTGGCCGGCGTAAACCGTCCGAGCTGGTCGTGATTCTCATCCTCGCCGAACTGGAAGCCGGCATCACCGCTGCCGCTCACGCGCTCAACGCGGAACGTCTGCTTGAACGTCTGACCGTTCACAACGAGCGTCACGAGATAGTCGCCCGTGTTCGCCGTCGTCGGACCAGCAACACCGGCGGCACCACCACCGCCGCCGCCGCCGCGTCCACCGACAGGTGCCGGCGGATTCATTCCAATCAATGACCAGATGCGACCAACCGGATCGAGCGTCGCGTCGCCTGTGGCACCAGCCTGACCACGACCACCACGGCCACCGCGTCCCGCGGCTGCAGCCGCAGGTGCAGGCGGCGGCGCAATCGGAGGTGCGCCTGCCGAGTCGGCGCCGAATCCGCCGGCGCCACCACCTCTACGACCACCCGCGGCTTCAGCCGGACGCGCGCAGAACGTCTCCCACTGCGTCGTCGGGTGATCGCACGCCTGACCACCAGCGCCACCGCGACCTCCACCGCCGCCGCCACCACCACCCCGACCGCCGCGGCCACCGCCCGCGGCGCCGGCAGGATTCACCATCGCCGCGACCTGGCCGCGTACGGTACGAATAGCCGTCGTGTCGAAACCGGCCTTCGTTAGAGAATCCAAAACAGCCGGGGCACGCTCGCGAAGGAGAATGCTATCGCGACGCTGCGACGGCGTCTGTTCCACCACTCGGCGCGGCGCCGGGCCCTGGAAATTCCAGTTCACATGGTGCACACCAACCGCACCCGGACCGGTGAGATTCGCGAGCGTGTCGCCCGCGGCGTCGCTGACAATCACGCGCGCGCCACCAGCGGAGGCAGACGCGAGCCGATACACGATGTCCGCGCCATACGGCGGATTCGCGTACGTCATGACGGCCTGGCCATAACCGTTGCCCGGAAGTCCGAGCTGCGGACCTTCGCCCCACTGGAACGCCGTCTTCGGCTGGAAGAGATATGTGCCAGCCGCATAGGTCTTCGGCGTCATCTGCTCCAGCGCTGCGATGTCGACGATCCAGAGACTGCGGCCGTGCGTCGCCGCAATCAACTCGTGGTCGCGCGGATGGATCTGTAGATCGAAGACCGGAACCGTCGGGAAGTTGTTCGCGAACTTGTTCCACGTACGGCCACGGTCGATCGACGCGTACACGGTGCGTGAACTGCCGACGAACAGCAGATCGCGATTATGAGGATCCTCACGAATCACGTGGAGGTAATCGGCCGGACTCGACTTCG
Source organism: Leucogemmata humicola (assembly GCF_055379415.1). NCBI lineage: Bacteria > Pseudomonadati > Gemmatimonadota > Gemmatimonadia > Gemmatimonadales > Gemmatimonadaceae > Leucogemmata > Leucogemmata humicola. The sequence continues at coordinate 1,357,326 of NZ_AP040875.1, read as the reverse complement.
GCAGATTGTTGACGATCGACCGGAAGGTGCGACCGCCGTCGTCCGTCGCGAACAGGTACGGCGTGAAGTCGTTCCAGCGATGGTTCTCGAACGCCACGTAGAACGACAGCGTATCGAAGTGGCTTGGCTCGAGGCGAACGACATACGCATCGTTTGGAACACCCAGCGCGGCAAACTTGGGCGTGAGGTTCTCCCACGTTGCGCCATCGGTGTGCGTCATCCAGACGTTGCCGTTATCGGTCCCCGCGAGCAGAAGGCCCGGCTTGACCGGCGACTCCTGCAGCGCCACGACTGTTCCGTACGCTTCGGCACCGGTGAGATCGAGGGTGATACCGCCCGTGTACTTCTCGACGGTATCGATGCGTGCGAGACGCGCGCGTTCCTGTGCCGGATCCGATTTGACTGACAGATCAGGCGAAATCGGATAGAGATCCTCGCCACGCTTTTGAGATTTCAAAACGCGGCTGCCGCCGAGGTAGAAGACCTGCGGGTTGTGCGGTGAGAGGAAGTAGGGCGACTCCCAGTTGTACCGAATCTGGACGTCGGCCGAGTCCTTCTTCTGTTGCGCACGGAGGACGTCGATGCGCGCCTGCATCTCCTTCGTCGCGGGCTTGAGCGGATCGCCGCGCACGATGGCGATCGAATCCTCCCAGTCGCGATAGCGTGCGTTCCACGACGGCTTGTTCACGCGGCCGCGCTCGCCCGTCTTGAGATTCGTCTGCTGAATGCCGGCGTTCTGCGACTCGCCCCACACCATGTTGGGGTCGGTCGGATCCTGCGCCGTGTAGAAGCCGTCGCCGCCCGAGATCGTGAACCACTGGTTGTTGTTCGCGGGCGTGTTGCGGCGTTTGCTCGGTCCGCACCATGCACCGTTATCCTGTGCGCCGGAGCAAATGTTGTACGGCACCGCAAAGTCGAAGCTCACGTCGTAGAACTGACCGATCGGGAAGTTCATCGGGTACCAGAAATTCCCGCCCTTGTCGAACGTGATGGCGATGCCACCGTCGTTGGCCAGGAACCACCGTTCCGGGTCATTTGGATCGATCCAGATGCCGTGATCGTCGACGTGCACGCTCTGCGCGGCATTCATGGTCGTCTTGCCGCCGTCGTTCGATACCTGCAATTCGGTCGACGAGAAGTAGACGCGATCAGAATTCTTGGGATCGACGCGCACCTGCGAGTAGTAGAACGGACGCGTGTCGATGTTGTTCATGTGCGACCACGTCTTGCCACCGTCCGTCGAGCGATAGAGGCCGTTGGCCGCCGGCGTGCGCGAAAACACGACGGGGCCCGGAGCGATCGACGCGGCCTCGGTCAACGCATAGACGACCTGTGGATTGCTCCGCGAGATCGCGAGGCCGATGCGTCCCTTGGGTCCTTCGGGATAGCCGTTGCCCTTGATCTCCGTCCAAGTCGTGCCGCCATCAGTAGACTTGAATAGGCCGGAACCGACGCCGCCGCTGTTGAGCGAATACGGCGTGCGATACCGCTCCCACATCGACACGTAGATCACGTCGGGATTCGAGGGATCGATCTGTACGTCGATCGCGCCCGTCTTTGGGTTCGCTCCCGCCTTGATCAGCTTCCAGGTCGCGCCGCCGTCAGTGGTCTTGTACAGGCCGCGATCGCCGCCGGCCTTCCACGCGGGCCCGAGCGCCGCCACGTACACGACGTTCGCGTTGCGCGGATCGATCTGCACTCGACCGATGTGCTGCGTCTCGCGGAGTCCCATGAAGGTCCACGTTTCGCCGCCATTGGTTGACTTGTACACGCCAGCACCCGGCTCGATAGTGTTGCGCGAGTTGGGTTCGCCGGTGCCTGCCCAGATGATGTTCGTGTCGGTCGGCGCGATCGCGAGCAGACCAGCCGACGCGATCTCTTTGTCGTCGAACAGCGGCTTCCAGCTCACACCGTTGTTCGGCGACTTCCAGATGCCGCCGGCCGCCGTGGCGACGTAAATGGTTTTCGACGGACTCGGAATGCCCTGAACGTCGGAGAGACGTCCCATGAAGTTCGACGGGCCGACGTTCCGCCACTTGAAGGCGTTGACGATCGACGTGTCGAGCGTCTGCGCCGCCGCGGGGGCGGCGCAGAGCAACGCAACTACTACCAGACGGGTTGGTCGCATGATGAGTGATAGAGAATTCATATACTAGAATCGATATGCTTCAACGCCGGCACGGATCGTTCGCGGCAGGCCACGGGTGACGATCAGTGGGCTCGCTGCCGTGCCCGAACCGGCGAGGTTCACCTGATACATCTTGTCAGCCAGATTCTCGACCGACACGAAGCCACTCAACCCCGGGACGATTTCGCGCTGCACGTTCGCGTCAACGACGGTGAACGGCTGCAACCACACGCCCTGCAGCGTCGTCGTCGGACCTTCGTGACGCCAAATCGCCGTCCAATCACCGAACATCGCTGTGGAATACGTTCCGCGCAGCGTCTGCTTGGGCGACGGCACGCGGTTGATGTGCGGCTTGGTGGCATCGGTCGCCGTGGCCGGAAGGCCGGACTGCTGGCGATCGTCGTCGTAGTTCACCGCGGCGCTCAGGTACAACGAGGAAACCGGGCGCAGCGCGACGTACGCCTCGCCGCCCTGGCTGCGCGACTTGTTGACGTTCAGTCGCGTGCGGCAGGTGGCAATGGTACCACAGATGCTCGACGACGGCGTCGACGTTGCCGTGAGGCTGGTCGGGACGTTGAAGTTGTTGTAATCGGCGACGTAGTACGTGCCCTTCACCTGCAGCCAGCCAATCGGCTGCCAATCAAAGCCCGCTTCGCGTCCCTCGGCGTTCTCCGACTTGAGGTACGGATTCGGAATCGTGATCGACGTCGAGCTCACCTGCTTGCGATACAGCTCGGCGAGGTTTGGAGCGCGGAACGCGCGATAGTACGCCGCGTGGAACGACAGCGACGAGAAGGCCTGGTACCGAATGCCGGCACGCGGTGAGAAGGCATTCTTGCTGCTGTCACCGTAGACGGTGCTGTTGTACACGGTCGACGGCGGGGTGTTGTCGACCGAGTGACCGTCGTTGTTCTCCCAGCGATCACCGCGCGCGCTGAGTTCGATGCGCAGCGGAGTCCACGGAGCAAGAATCGCCTGAACGAAAATGCCGCTCAGGCTCTGGCTGCCGCCCGACGACACAGTGCGCGCCAGCGTGTGGCAGGTCGCCGAGTTCACGTTCGCGGCGCAACCAGCGGTGTTGAAATCGACCTCGTTGTAGTCGCCCTGATAGTGACGGAAATCTCCGCCGACGCTGAACGACTCGAGCATGCCGATGTTGTTCTTCGTCCAGATCGCCGAACCGCCCCAATCGTGGCTCGGAATCACCGCGGTCAAGCTCGAATCCTCCAGCGCGCGCGTTGCCGCCGAGCGGAACGCGGCCGAACGCTGCGATTCAATCTGTCGGCCATCCCACGCACGAACGCTCAAGATGCCCGTGGAGCCTTCGCCGTAATTGAGGCCAAGGCTCACGTCGCGCTGATCGCGATTGGCGTAGGCGAGCGGAGTGCCGAGCGATCGCGAATCGCCAAACCAGTGACCGCCCACGAACGCCGAGAGACGCGACGACGGCGCGTAGTTGAGTCGCGCAAAGCCGTTGCGCTGGATGATCTGCGACACGTTGTCGATCGAGCCGGCAATCGGCGAATCGATCAAGTTGTAGCCGCCACCGTCCTGGTAATCGCCGGAGACGTTGGCCGTCAGCGCACCGAAGAGCGGAATGCCCGCGCCAATGTACGTGTGACGCGAGCTGCGGCTGCCGCCGTCGATCTGCGCGTCGATGGCGCCAGGCGCCAACGGGCGTGTGAAGTACGAAATGAGGCCGCCCATCGCGCCGTTGCCGTACAAGCTCGACGTGCCGCCTTCCACGACTTCGACGTGATCGAGCATGGCCTTGGGCACGCGACCCCAGTCGATCCACTCGCCCCAGGCATCGTTGATCGGGATGCCGTCGGCGAGAACCGCGGTGCGGCCTTCGTCGACACCGCGAATCGAGACGATCTGCGCGGTACCGCCAACCAAGCTGCTCGTGCGCGGCAGCTCGACCGCGGGAATTTCGCGCAGGAGATCCTGCGATTCGCGCGCCGGGCTCTGTCGAACCTGTTCGGGCGTGAGAACATTGACGGTCGACGCCACCTTCGCGGCATCATCCTGCGTGCGCGTCGCCGAAACGACGACGCTCGAGAGCATCAGCGATCCGTCCTTGAGCGACATGTCGAGCGTCACTGAACCGCCGGCAGGCACCGTAACGGTGCTGCTGTCGGACTTCCGACCGATGGCGCTCGCGGTGACGACATACCGGCCGGCCGGCAGGTCGCGCAGCGTGTATCCGCCGCGTTGATCGGTGATCGCCACGCGTTCTGGCGTGAGGACGGCAAGGCGGGCGCCGATGATCGGGGAATGCGTCCGCGAATCGGTGACGGTACCGCGCACGTCGCCGCCGCGAACCTGAGCGGCCGCGCCAGACGTTCCGAGAACCGTGGCGAGTGCCGCCAGAACAGCTGCCGATACCGTGTGGCGCGCGCCGCGCGTTATTGGTGACATCATGTAGGCATCTAAGGGAATGGAGGAAGCTCGCGGCCACGACGGCGCGGCCACGATACTACGACGAGTACGCGCTGCTCTGCTAGTTTGTTCGACGTGGCGCTCCCGCTCTCGGCACCCCGTGTTCGCGTTGACGATCTCTCAAAGCGCTTCGGCCGGTTCTGGGCCCTGCGCGGTGCCCGATTTTCCGTCAATTCGAACGAGATTTTGGGCCTGATCGGCCCAAACGGGTCAGGCAAGACCACTCTATTTCGCTGCCTGGCGGGCCTTACGCCCGCCGATGCGGGGTCAGTGTCGATCGACGGCGTGCCGGTGGCGCCGGCCGGGCGCAAAGCGCACATGTACTTCGTGCCCGACGGCATTCGCCCGTGGCCCGACCAAACGGTCGACTGGGTTCTCCAGTTCTCGGCTGGCATTCACGGCACCGCCACCGCGGCCATCCGCGAAGTCGCCAAGGTCTTAGCCCTCGAGCCGCTCCTCGGCGAGCCGCTCGGCCGCCTGTCCAAGGGCGAGCATCGCCGGGTACTCACCGCGATCGGGCTACTGACGCCCCAGCCACTGCTCCTGCTCGACGAGCCGTTCGACGGCCTGGATCTTCGTCAGACCCGCGAAATGATGGACGTGCTGCGCGGCCATGCCGCCGCGGGTCGGACGCTCTTTCTCTCGATTCACCAACTCGCCGACGCCGCCCGGATCTGCGATCGATTCGTGCTGCTCAGCGGCGGCCGCGTCGCTGGCGAGGGTACGCTCGACGAGCTGCGCGACACGGCTCGCGTGACAGCGGGTGGCCTCGAGGAGGTGTTTCTTGCCCTCACCTAGGCCGACGGGATTCGTCTGGCTCGTGAGAAACGAAATGCGAGAGCTGGCCGCGTCGCGGTCGTACTGGCTGCTACTCCTCGTCGTGGGCCTGCTCGTTGGCCACGCGTTCATGACGTCGACCGAGTTGTATGCCGAGGCGAGTGGAATTGCCGGGGGCGGATCGGCGTTGGCGCAGGGACTCAGGCCCCTCGAAGGGGTCGTTGTTCCGACGTTCGGCGCCTACGACCTGGCAGCGACGCTGCTCTTCCCGTTCGTCGTCATTCGGCTCCTCGCGTCAGAACGGCAGACGGGCGCGCTGACGTTGACGCTCCAGATGCCGCCGTCACTCGGCGCCGCGGTTCTCGCCAAGGGAATCGTGCTATTCGTGTCCTGGGTGTTGGCGATGCTCGCCGGCGTGGCGGCGCTGGTCGTTTGGCGCGGCATGGGCGGCCATCTGTACGCGCCGGAGACCTGGACCGTGCTCCTGGGCTACATGCTCCGCGGCGCGTTGACGATCGGCATCGCGTCGGCGGCGGCGGCCATTTCCGCGAGCGCGGCGAGTGCGGCTATCGTCGCGCTCACGATCACGCTCGGGACGTGGGCGCTCGAGTATGTCGGCGCGGCGCGCGGTGGCGCGATTGGGGCGGCGGCCGAGTACACGCCGTCGGCCGCACTGCGCGTGTTCGAGCACGGCGAGTTCCGGGCGTCGACGGTGCTCGTGTTGGCAATACTCGCCGTGGGAGGGCTCGTCATCGCGGCGATTGGCCTCGACGAGCGGCGCACCCTGCGATCCAGAGCGACACGTGGAGTCGCGGCGCTCGTGAGCGTGCTGCTGCTCTGCGTCGGCGCGGGACAGATTCGCGCGAGCGGCGACGTGAGCGAGGACCGTCGCAACTCGTTCCCGCGTGCCGACGAACGTGCGCTGCGCTCGATCGCGGCGCCGCTGCACGTCACCGTGTACCTGGCGGCCGAAGATCCGCGCCTCGTCGATCTCGAGCGCGACGTGCTGTCGAAACTCCGCCGCACGATGCAGTCGGTCGACGTGACGTATGCCGCGGGCAGTCGGAGCGGGCTGTTCGAGCGCCCGAGCGATCACTATGGTGAAGTGTGGTATGAGCTGAATGGACGTCGGGAGATGACACGATCGGGCACGCAGGAAATCGTGCTCGAAACGATCTATCGCTTGGCTGGCATTCCGACGCCGAACGAAACGACGACTGCTGCGTATTCGGGATATCCGCTGCGCGCGCGGTCGGCGGCAGCACCGTGGGTGTTTTTCGTGCTCTGGCCGCTGCTGGTTGCCGGAGCTTGGTTTGCGGTGCGACGACCACGATTACGTCGAGTGAGTATTTAAATGAGGATATTGGCAATGAACACACGAAGGATTGCGAGATATGCCGGCGGGGCACTCGTCGCGGCGAGCGCGCTTGCGCTGCCGGCGCGCGCCCAGGGCGCCGGAAAGCCAGTGAGTTTTGCGAGCGAAAAGGTCGGCGGTGAGCCAAAGACTTTCGCGCCAGTCGTCGGCAGTTGGGTGATCTCAAAGGACGCCGGCAAGAACGTGCTCTTCATCGACGGCCGAGTATGGAAGCGCGGCCAGCCGGCTGGCGGTCTCGCCGACAAGGCCCGCGAGCTGTACGGTGCGCGCAACGAAGAGTTCATCGAGAGCGTTAAGGCGTTCGCCTACTATCCGATTGCCGTCTACAAGGGCGTAGACAACTTCGAGAATGGCGACATCTCGGTGCGCTTCCAGATGGTCGGTGGTACACTCGATCGCTGCGCAGGCATTCTGTTCAACGTCAAACCGAACGGTGACTACCTCACGGTTCGATACAACGGCACCGAGGACAACGTCGTGCTGTGGACGTTCAACAAGGGCGTCCGAAAGTTCGTGAATCGCGCCCCGACCCTCGTGCCGCTCGAGCTGGGCACCTGGCATACCCTCAAGATCAGCATCCACGGCACATCGCTGAAGTCATGGCTCGACGGTCAGCCGATGCACGATTTCACGCTGTCAGAGCCCGTATCTGGAAAAGTCGGCGTCTGGTCGAAGACGGACAGCATGATCGAGTTTGACGATTTCACCGTAACGCCGGCGGCCAAATGAAACCGCGAATGAACCTTGGCATCGTCATCGCCGCGGCGTTCGTCGCCAGGGCTGTCGTTGCGCCGACCACGGTCCACGCACAGCGTGCTGCCGCGAGTTGCGCGTGGAAGCCGGGCGACGCGTGGGTAAAGCGTCAGGCCGAGTTCTTCGACGACTCGAAGCACGATTGGTCCGACGATACGCTGCGCACAGCGCTGCTCGCTGCCGCCGGCATCTCGGCGCCACTCAAAGCTCCCGTACAATTCGGCGTCGAGATCGAAGGCCGCGACGCCAAGCTCGGCACCACTGCCGACGTCATGCGCGATCGTCTCAAACAACTCGCAGCAACGCGCGGCTCGGTGTGGCCCACTCGCAGTGTTGTCGGTGCCGCGGGCGTGCACGCGGTCTATCTGCTCACGCAACTCGACACAGGACTCGCACGTGCCGCGCTGCACCGAATGATGGAAGCCGGACCTGCCGAGTCTCCAGCCGCAGACGTGGCGACGTTCGAAGATCACCTGCGGCTCATCTGGGGACGAAAGCAGATCTACGGCACACAGTTCAAGCTCGACGCTAGCGGGAAGATCGCCCTTGCGCCGATGGAAGATTCGACCCACGCCGATCTGCGACGCGAAGACGCAGGTCTGCCGCCGTTCGCCGTTGGACTTTGCATCGCGAAGCGCAAATGAACGTCAGATTCTGGCGACAGTGGCACCGTTGGATTGGATTTCCCGCCGCCATTTTCTTGTTTTTCGCCGCAGTCACGGGCGTTCTCGTTGCCGGAACGGAGTTCTTCGGCGAAGACGAAGCGCTTCGTGAAGCGACACGCGATCTCGTGAGCCCGGTGAAGGTGTCGTCAGCGGCGAACGCGTGGTCGGATCCGATCGCGCGAGCGCTCACGACGGCCAACGGCGTTGTGCCTGGCGCGCCCATCGACAAGATCGAAACACAGTTCAAGGGCGATCACCCGACTGTCACGATCTTTACCGGCAAGCCGACGGGCGGCGAAGATCGCAAGCTCGTGTTCGATGCAAACTCGGGCGCGCTGGTAAAGAACGAGGCCTACGCCGACAAGCCGTTCCTGTATCGCCTGCACAGCGGAGAGGCGTTCGGCGACGGCGGCCTGGTGGTGGCAATGTTTTGGGGAATCGCGCTGGCGATCCTCTCCGCCACCGGCTTGACGATCTACTTCACAATGCGCGGCAAGCGCGAGCTGACCGGAATCAAGAAGGTCTTCTGGTAGCTCGCGCCTGACCGGCGCTATTTGGGAATCGTGATTTCGCTTTGCTTCGCTGCACGAAGCTTGGCGTTCAGTGCCGGAAGCGCGGTGGTGCGGATGACGTTCCAGCGCGCAACGAGCTTTGCCTGGCTCTGTAGTGCAGCGCGCACTGCGGCCGTGGCTTGAGTCGTCGGCTCGACGTCGGCGTCTTCCAACAGGGTCATGAGCGTTTGCAGCTCGCCGGACACCGACGCGAACGTCGGGCCGGCGGCGCCTGCGCCACCGCGACCGCGCCCACCACCGCCGCCGCGACGTCCGCCGCCCGGAGCACCCTGACCAGCTACGGCAACGATGCTGTCGTCAACGGCGCGAATTGCGGCGACGAGCGCTGGGTCGCTCGCGGCACGATCGCGCGCTGCACTGAGCTGACCGCGAATCTCAGTCGATTGCGCGACAGCAGCCGAATCGAAGGCAACGCCGTCGAACAGTGAAACTGCGAGTGCGTGCTCCTGCGCGATCGCCGCGGCCGGCGTTTTGACACGCGGGTCCATGCGAATCGTGAGCGTTTGCGAATACGACTTTCCACCGATGTTGAGACGAACGGTGTATTGCCCCGGAACGGCCCACGGACCACGTGGCTCGCGCGGGGTGTCGTGTGGCACGGCCGAGATGGGATAGTTGCCCGGCTGGCTACTCGTACCGGCGGGCGGCGCGTAGTGCAGATCCCAAACGAAGCGATGGAATCCCTGAGCGGCCGACAACACCTGCGTTGGACGAATCCAGTAGCGCGGCGTGTTACCGATATCCGTTGGTGCCATGGACGTATCGCGACTCGAGTAGCGTCGAATCACCCGCCCACCCGTTTCGACGATCTCGAGCGTCGCGTCGCCGGTCGTACTGTTTCCGACGTAATAATCGATGATTGCGCCGTCAGGCGGATTCTGCCCAGCCGGCTCGTCTGGCGGCACCGGCGTGTCTGGATACTTGCTCCAACGAAATCGATATGCCGATGCAGGCTTGAACAGCGTCGCGGGAGCGGACGCGGTGGCCGGCGAGATCTGACGGAGCGCGGCGATGTCATCGAGAATGTAGAACGAACGGCCGTGTGTGCCGAGCGCGATGTCGTCATCCTTGATGATGAGATCGCGAATCGATGTGGCGGGCATGTTGAGGCGCAGCGAGGACCAGTGATCGCCATCGTCGAATGAGACCCAGACTTCATCTTCGGATCCCGCGAAGAGCAAGCCTTTTCGCTTTGGATCTTCGCGCACGACGTTGATGACCGCGCCGTCGGCAATGCCGTTCGTGATCTGCGTCCAGGTTTTGCCGCCATCGTGCGTGCGATAGATGTGCGGACGGAAATCGTCGAGGCGCATGGTGTTCACGGCCGCATACGCAGTGCGCGCGTCGAAGCGGCCGGCGTCCATGATCGAGATCTTGCTCCACGGACGTGCCTTCAGATCTGGCGGCGTGACATCGGTCCAGTGTTCGCCGCCATCGGTCGTGGTCTGAATGAGGCCGTCATCGGTGCCTGCCCAGATTCGTTGGATATCGACGTACGACGGCGCCACGGTGTACACCACACCGCCGTGCCGCGCGCGGGCCGCGGGCGTGTTGGCATAGGCGCCAACGTTGGCCGGAACGATCGAGTCCGTGCGCGTGAGATCAGGACTGATCTGGGTCCAACTCTTTCCGCCGTTGAGCGTTTTCCAAACGACGTTTTCAGCGAAGAACAGCGCGTGCGGATCGACGGTCGAAAACACGAGAGGCGCGGTGCGCACCGATCGAAACCCTGGCGCTCCTCGGCCGGCATGCGGACCGACCTGCTGCACCTGGCCAGTACGGCGGTCGTAGCGCGTTACCTTGCCGCCGTAGACGATGTTGGGATCGAGCGGATCGGGCGCCGCGTAGCCGTACTCCTCGACGCCGGCGGGATGCCAATTCCAATCGAAGATCCGGCCATCATCGCCACGACTGTCGACACATGCTGATCCGGACTCCTGCTGGCCGCTGCATAGCCGATACGGAAACGCGTTGTCCGCCGCGACGTGATAGAACGCAGCCGTCGGCTGATTCATCCACGAACTCCAGGTCATTCCGCCGTTGACCGTGACGATCGCGCCCTGATCGCTCGCGATGATCATGGTGCGCGGATCGATCGGATTGATCCAGATGCGATGGTAGTCGTCGCCGCCTGGCGCTCCGCGGAACGCGTTGAACGTTTTTCCTCCATCGGTGGACTTCCACGTCACGACGCTCGCGGTGTACACCACGTCAGGATTCTTCGGATCGACCTTTACTTCGGCAAAGTCCGACTCGCGCGTGGCGACGCGCATGTCCGTCGTGGCGCGATACCAGTGCTCGCCGGCGTCGTCCGAGCGATACAACCCATCGCCGCGCGCCGAGTTTACCGTCGCGAACATGCGGCTGGGGAGACTCGGGGCAATCGTGATTCCGATGCGTCCAAGGCCGTCCTGCTCGAAGTTCGGCAAGCCTTCAGCGAGCCGTTTCCACGTCGCGCCGCCGTCAGTCGACTTGAACAGCCCGCTGCCGGGCCCAGAAAATTGGCCGTTCTCCCACGGCCCCTGCCGCGACTCCCACAGCGCGCAGTAGACGATGTCGGGATTGACGGGATCGAGCACGACGTCGATTGCACCGGTATTCTCGTCCTTATATAAGACTTTCTGAAACGTCGCTCCGCCGTCGTTCGACCGGAACAACCCACGCTCGGCGTTCGGTCCGTACGGATGCCCCATGACAGCGACCCAGAGCCGGTTCGGGTCGCGCGGATCGACTGCCATCTGCGGGATCTGCTGGCCGTCGCGAAGCCCCAGGTGCGTCCACGTCTTGCCGGCGTCGGTCGACTTGTAGATACCGTCGCCCGTCGAGAGGTCGGGCCGCTGCAGGCCTTCGCCGCTCCCGACGTAAATGATGTTCGGGTTGGACGGCGCGATCGCGATCGCGCCGATCGACCCGCTTGGCTGCGAATCGAAGATTGGATTCCACGTTCGACCGTAGTCGTCGGTCTTCCACACGCCGCCGTCGACGGCACCGATGTAGAACACGTTTGGCTGATCGGGAATTCCGACCGCCGCCTTGGTTCGACTCGCGCGGAACGGTCCGATCATGCGCCAGCGCAGTTCGGAGTACATCGACGGGTCGATGCGTTGCGCGCGCGCCGCTCCGGGCGCGAGTGCGAGGGCGGCCAAGAGCACGATCAATCGGTGGCGCGTCATCATGATCTGGTTCGAGGGGCGTGTCGTTGCGTTGCTTGCCAAGTTTACGCATTCCGTGCTGCCGACGCTCGGGCTTGTCGCGCGTGTCACGGCGTATCGCACCGCGGAGAGAGGCGGCCTGGGTGTCGCCGCGGGACCGAGGCAATGTTGCCGATACTGCCTGGGCAACATTGCCTCGGCTCCCGCTCTGACACCCAGGCCGCCTCTCCCCGCCACGCTACCTCTGGACGGGTTGCTGCGCGCTCGTCCCTCAGCGTTGGTGAGTCGCGCCGAACTTCCCGCCTACGGAGGTGCGCGCGCTACAGCCGGGCGCAGGTCGAGCGCTCCGTTCACGCCGACGCGCGCCATGCGTCGCGGGCTCCGCGGGTAAGTTCCGCGCGAGGAGGGGCGGTGTCCGAAGCGGGAGCCGAGGCAATGTTGCCAGGCAGTTTTGGCAACATTGCCTGGTCCCGCGGAGGATACCGCCCCTCCTCGCGCGGCGCTCTTACCGGACGCGATCTCGCGAGCATCTTTACGCTGAGACCCTCACCCGTGTCGCGCACATGCTTCGTTCGATCGCCGCAGCTCTCACCTTGACCGTCGCGTCCATGGCTCAAGCGCAGAATCCACCCGCGGCTGGCGCTCCGCGGCCAACGCCGATGGTACTCACGATCAGCGGCTGGCCTGACGGCGCGCAGATTCCCGCCAAGTTCACGCAGGCCGGCGACCAGACGTCGCCCGAGCTCAAATGGACGAACGTTCCTGCGGGAACGGTGAGCTTCGTCATCAACATGCTCGACCCCGACGTCTCGATTCAGCGCGGAACGGAGACGCAGCCGCACTGGATCGTCTGGAATATCCCCGGGTCAGCGACCGGAATGCCCGAAGGCGTGAAGCCCGGCGCCGATTTGCCCGACGGGTCGCATCAGATCAGCGCGTCGGGACCGCAGTATCGCGGACCGGGCGCCGCGGCGAATGGGCCGCTGCATCACTACACCTTCGAGGTGTACGCGCTCGACACAAAGATCGACGTCACGGCGTCCACCGGAGCGACGCCAGTCGACGCCGCCGTCGCAACACGTACCGCGGTACTGAAGGCGATCCAGGGACACGTGCTGGGCAAGGCGGTGTATGTCGGACTGTTCCGCCGGCCGCAGTAAGACGAAAACGCGCGCGCCAGCCTAGCGCGCGGTGAGGCCTCCAGCGATTGCGCCGAGCAACAGCGGGCCGACGTGCGCGATCGCGAAGACGAATGCACCGAATCCGGCGAGCGCGCCAATGAGGGGCATCGCCGACAGAAACGTGGTCAGCACGAACGACAGGACGCCAAAGACGATCGCCGGAAGAAAGACCGCCGTGACGGCGTTGCCGAAACTGCCGGCGATGCGCCCCCCGACGAATCCGGCGACCAATGGGCCAATGACCGGGATCCAGAAGAGCAGCAGATCGAGCAGGAACATCCAGCCAATCGCGGCAGCGATGCTTCCCTGTTTCGCGGTCGTCGAGTTTGCCACGACGTACTCCGATGATGATTCAGTGTGCCAAAAGAGCAACGTCCGTTCCGATCACTGCCTTCGAGCGGTAGTGCCCTTACGCTGAGCCGCGCGAGGTGGCACAGTGTCCGGAGCGGGAGCCGAGGCAATGTTGCCAGGCAGTTCCGGCAACATTGCCTGGTCCCGCGGAGGGCATTGTGCCACCTCGCGCCGTAGTTCGGACCGCAGTTACCGCTGGAAACAATGAACGTGCGGAAGTCGTAAGCAGAGGCAGCCACTTTGATCGGGAGAACGCGCATGAATTCGAGACGCTTCGTTGGCGGCCTGTTCCGTTTCGGGCTCGTTCTCCTCGCGTGCTTCGTCGTCATCCGTCACTTCGGCTTTGGACGCTCGTCGAAGTCGAGCGTAAGCCACGTGCGTGTCGAAACCCAAGCGCCGCCGCCCAGCGATTCGCTCGGACCTGGTGACATTCGGATCTACAACGCCGACAGTTCGGTGGATCTCGTCCTGATGGGCGACAAGATTCTCGCCGGACTCTCGGCGAAAACGATCGCCACCGTGAAGAGCGCGCTCGACTCGTCGGCGAAGAACGACACGAGCGGGCTTGGCGCGAGCATCAGCCAGATCGTGAAGAAGAGTGTTGCCGGCGCGATCGGGACACACGCAGCCTTCCCGATCGCTGACATCCGCGACATTCGCTACGAGAACGAGGAGATCGTCTTCGAGTGGACCGACGGCAAGCCGCACCGGCTCTTTGGCAACACCAAGGTCAACGGCAAGGGCAACGACAACAACACGTCCAAGACCTTTCGTGAAGAAGACGCTCAGCGTTTCATCAAGGCCGTGAAGGCGCGCCAGGCGCAACTTCCTTCGCGGACCGCGTCGCAGTAGCGCGTACGCGCTACCGCTCGTGATGACCGCGCATCATCTCCCACGCCGTCGCTAGCTGATCGGGCGTCGGCACCGAGAACGCTTCACGATCGTCGTCGTGCTGCGCTTTGCGATCGGCGTCGCTCACCATCGGCATACGCATCATCATCATCGCGCGCGGCGGTCCGTTGCCATCGCGTGACGTCTCGACGCGGTCGTGCATCGTCTTCATCGACGAATCCATGCGCGCATGCATCGCCTTCTGACGCGCCTCTGAACGCCGAGCAATCGCCGCGAGCTTGGTGACCTGCGCGTCACTCAGCTGCAGATCGCCCGTGTGCGCGAGAAACATTTCGGCGACGTTCATTCCCATCCCCATGCCGCGCATTCCGCCCATGCCCATGCCGTCGCGCATCATCATTGGGCCCATCGCGCCTCTCGCCATGACCATGCTTCGCACTTCCATGCGACGCTCGGCCGGCATTGGCGTGGCTTCTCGGCGCGGCGCTGGCGGCGGCGCGGCTGGTGCTGGGTTCTGTCCGCTAGCAACACAGGGAGCGGACACGACGAGCGACAGAGCGCTCAACAGTTTGATACATCTCACAACACAACCTCCGTTGACGCGCAAAAAGGCATCGCGCGTGCCCGGAGGCAGTCGAGAGTTCGACTAGACGCTGACTCGACTCAGTCAGCGATTCGTGTGTCTAAATCGCCGTTAAGAAAGTCCGCGGCCCGGTCGTCCCAGGCGTGCGTCGCACTCCATCCGGAGCCCGGCGGAAAGTTGCTGCGACAATATCCGCGCTTACTCGCGAAGTCGAACGCCGCGTGCGGATAGCGATTCAACAGCAATACGACGCGCTGTTGATCGGGCGACCACACGAGTTCCACGTCGTACGGCGCGTGCACGTCGAGCATACCGATTGGACGTGTGAACAATTCGCTCACGTTGTACACGCACACCGAGTCGACAATCGAGTTGTCGCCGAGTCGTGTATCGAGGCCGTAGAAGTACGCGACTTTGCCGTCGTCTTCGAAGACTGCGCCGAATGGCGTGCGATCGGCAAACGCCTCGACGACTGTGGGATTTCCCAGATGCAGCGTCTGACCCATGGCCACCCTCCGCGGCCGCGAGTTTCGCGAGCGCCCTCGGGCGGGGGCGCCCTATTGCTAGGCAGCAATCATGGCGGGAGGCCCTGAAAAGCGCCAGCCGACCTTGTGCCCTTGCCGCGCCAGGGTCCGTGTCAGAGAATAGGCAATCGCCACGGCCCTTCACGGGAGCCAACGAAGCATGTCCGCATCAGCTCGGCAGCCTCGCGCGCCAACGGACGTTTCGAATCCACAGTACTACCACAAAGTGGTGGACTGTCAGTGGGCGTGCCCTGCCCATACGAACGTTCCAGAGTACATCCGCCTGATCGCCCAGGGACGATACACGGAATCGTACCTGCTCAATCGCGAATCGAATGTTTTTCCGGGCATCCTCGGACGAACATGCGACCGACCATGTGAACCCGCGTGTCGACGCGGACGCGTCGACGGCAAGCCTGTCGCGATCTGTCGACTCAAACGCGTGGCCGCGGATCATCGCGATGACATCAGCGAATCCTTACCGAAGGCGCCGCTTCAGAAGAATGGAAAGCGCGTCGCGCTGATCGGCGCCGGGCCAACATCGCTCACCGTCGCGAACGATCTCATGCCGCTTGGCTACGAGGTCGTGATCTTCGAGAAGCTCAGCGAGCCCGGCGGATTGATGCGCATCAACATTCCGTCATTTCGTTTGCCAGCGTCGGTGCTCGATGAGGAAGTTGGCTACATCCTCGACATGGGCGTAGACATTCGGTACAACTCGCCCGTCACGAGCCTGCGCACGTTGCTCGACGACGAGTGGGACGCCGTGTACGTCGGCAGTGGCGCGCCTACGGGCAAGAATCTCGACATGCCTGGTCGCGCCGAAGCGTCGCCGAACATTCATATCGGCATCGAGTGGCTCGCGTCGGCACACTTCGGCCACATCGAGAAAATCGGCGAACGCGTGCTGATCATCGGCGTCGGCAACACGGCCATGGATTGTTGCCGCACGTCGCGACGGCTGGGCGGCAAGGATGTGAAGGTCATCGCACGCCGCTCGCGTCCACACTTCAAGGCATCGCCATGGGAGTTGGAGGACGCCGAGGAAGAGGGCGTGGAGATCGTCGAGAATCACGCGCCGAAGCGCTTCGTGCTCGAGAATGGCAAGCTCGTTGGGCTCGAGCTCGACCGGCTGCGCTGGTTCGAGGAGAACGGAAAGCAGAAGAGTGAAGTCGTCGATACGGTCGTGATCCCGTGCGACGACGTGATTCTCGCAATCGGTCAGGAGAACGCCTTCCCGTGGATCGAGCGCGACATCGGCGTCGACTTCGACAAGAATGGTATGCCCGTCGTCGATAAAAAGACGATGCAATCGACGCACGCGGACGTGTTCTTTGGCGGCGACGCAGCGTGGGGACCGGAGAATATCATCTGGGCCGTGGAGCACGGACATCAGGCGGCGATCTCGATTCACAATCATTGCCAAGGTGTGTCGCTCAGCGATCGGCCTGCGTTCGGAATGAATCTCGTCAGCTCGAAAGTCGGCATGCATGCGTGGAGCTACAGCAACGATTACAGTCCGCTGCCGCGCACGAAGATGCAGCACGCCGAGCTGACGAAGCGCTTTCAGGGCCTGAATGTCGAAGTGGAACTCGGCTTCGATGTCGAGCAAACGGTGAAAGAGGTCGAGCGCTGCCTCAACTGCGACATCCAGACGAATTTCAGCGCCAATCTCTGCATCGAGTGCGATGCGTGCGTCGACGTCTGCCCAGTGAACTGTCTGACGATTGCAACCGACAGCGCGGAAGACGATTTCGACATTCGTAAACACCTCTCGGCGCCGGCGCTGAATCTCAAGCAGGAGATCTATATATCTGCGGCGCTCCCGCAGACCAAGCGTGTGATGGTGAAGGATGAAGATGTCTGCCTGCATTGCGGCCTGTGCGCCGAGCGGTGTCCGACGGCCGCGTGGGACATGGCTCAGTTCCAGCTCGTGATTCCGTACGCGACACGCGAGGCGGTGCAGCATGCCTGATCTTCAGCCGTCTCGCGTAAACGACTTCGCCTTCAAGATCGGCACCGTCAACGGCACCGGCTCGGCCAGCGCGAACAGTCTGCTCATGCAGGCGATCTTCCGTATGGGCATTCCCGTCACCGGCAAGAACGTTTTTCCGTCGAACATTCAGGGATTGCCCACGTGGTATGAGATTCGAGTGAGCAAGGACGGCTACACGGCGCGTCCTGCGCATGTCGATCTCGTCGTTGCGCTGAATCCGGAGACGTACGCCAAAGACGTCGCAGCGGTGCGTCCCGGTGGCTACTTGCTGTATGACTCGTCCTGGCCGCTCGACGAAAAGCTCGTGCGCGACGGGATCACGATCCTCGGGATTCCCTTCGGCAAGCTGTGCGTCGACGCGTTCGAGGGCGATCGCAATCGCACGCTCCTGCGCAACATCGTGTACGTCGGCGCGCTCGTCGCGTTGCTCGAGATCGACATGGACATCGTCGGCGAGATGCTGCGCGAGAAGTTCTCGAAGAAGAAGGCGCTGCTCGACGCGAACTTCCGCGCGATCCGGCTCGGCTACGACTGCGCGAAGGCGAATTACGCGTGTCCGCTGCCCTTCCATCTCGAGAAGATGGACGCGACCACGGACAGCATTCTCCTCGACGGCAACTCGGCTGCCGCACTCGGTGCGGTGTACGCCGGGGCGACGGTCGGTGCGTGGTATCCGATCACGCCGTCGACGTCACTCATGGAAGCGTTCAAGGAATACTGTGAGCGCTTTCGCGTCGACCCGGAGACCAAGCAGCGTAAGTACGCGCTGATTCAGGCCGAGGACGAGTTGGCCGCCGCCGGGATGGTGATCGGTGCGGGGTGGTGCGGCGCACGATCGTTCACGTCGACTGCGGGCCCGGGCATCTCGCTAATGAGTGAGTTCATCGGCCTCGCGTATTACACCGAGATTCCGGGCGTCTTCTTCGACATTCAGCGCACGGGTCCGTCCACAGGTATGCCGACGCGCACGCAGCAGGGCGACCTACTGTCGATCGCGTATCTCTCGCACGGCGACACCAAGCACATCGCGCTCTTTCCGGCGAATCCGGAAGAGTGCTTCTATCTCGGTGCGAAGGCGTTCGATCTTGCCGAGCGTTTCCAGACGCCGGTGTTCGTGGTGTCGGATCTCGACATCGGCATGAACGACTGGATGTGCAAGCGCTTTTCGTGGGACGACAGCTATCGCCCCGATCGCGGCAAGGTACTGAACGCCGACGACCTCGAGCGACTCGAGCGCTTCTCGCGCTATCTCGACGCGGACGGCGACGGTATCGCCGCGCGTTCGCTTCCCGGCACGTCGCCGCGCGGCGGATATTTCACGCGCGGCTCGGGGCACACGAAGCACGCGACGTACACCGAGGATTCGGCCGAGTATCAGGAGGTCGTCGATCGCCTGACGCGGAAGTTCGAGACGGCGGCGCGAA
Source organism: Leucogemmata humicola (assembly GCF_055379415.1). NCBI lineage: Bacteria > Pseudomonadati > Gemmatimonadota > Gemmatimonadia > Gemmatimonadales > Gemmatimonadaceae > Leucogemmata > Leucogemmata humicola. The sequence continues at coordinate 1,338,551 of NZ_AP040875.1, read as the reverse complement.
CGGTGCCGGCGCCCGAGATGCATCTCCATAGCGGCAACGGCGCGTCGGCACCGATTGGCATCGTCTCGCTCGGCGGTTGCCATTCTGCGGTGATCGAAGCCGTCGATCGTCTGCGCGCTGGCGGATTGTCGGTCGACTACATGCGCGTTCGCGCGTTCCCGTTCGCGTCCAGCGTGCGCGCGTTTCTCGAGGCGCATCGGCGGTGTTATGTCGTCGAGCAGAATCGCGACGGACAGCTGCGGACGCTGCTCGCGATCGAGACCGGCCTCGCGCGCGACAGCATGTCGTCGATTCTCGATTATGGCGGACTGCCACTCACCGCCGATCGTGTGGTCGCCGGTGTGATGGAAGGAGAGGAGCACGCGCGGACAGCATTTCCGACTCCGATCGCGCTGGTTCGTGACTCCAACTTGCTGGAACTGTCATGACATCGATCACCAAGCCTCCCGTTCGGCATCCATCGCTTCCGAAGAACGCGCTCGGCCTGACGCGTCGCGAGTACGAGGGCGCGATGTCGACGCTCTGCGCTGGCTGCGGACACGATTCGGTGACCGCGTCACTCGTGCAGGCGCTGTGGGAGCTCGACCTTCCGCCGCACCGCGCCGCGAAGATGAGTGGCATTGGCTGCTCGTCCAAGACGACCGCGTATTTCCTCAAACAGTCGCACGGCTTCAACGGAGTGCACGGCCGCATGCCTGCGCTCGCGACGGGCGCCAACGCGGCGAATCGTGATCTCGTGTACGTCGGCATTTCGGGCGACGGCGACTCTCTGTCGATCGGACTCGGTCAGCTCTGCCACGCCATCCGTCGCAACGTGAACATGGCGTACGTCCTCGAGAACAACGGCGTCTACGGTCTCACCAAGGGCCAGTTCTCGGCGTCATCGGACCTCGGCTCGAAGTCCAAGCGCGGCGAGCCGAACCTGCAACCGCCCATAGATCCCGTACTGCTCGCGCTGACTTTGGGCGCGACATTCGTCGCGCGCAGCTTCTCAGGCGACAAGGCGCAACTCACGCCGATTCTCAAAGCGGCAATCCGCCACAACGGCTTCGCGCTCATCGACATCATTTCGCCGTGTGTGAGCTTCAACGATCACGACACGTCGACGAAGAGCTATCGATACACGCGCGACCACTATCACGAAATCGCGCCCGTCGACTTCATCCCACTCCGCCGCGAGATCACGGCCGAGACGAGCGACGCGTCGGCGGTGAGCGTGACGATGCATGATGGGAGCACCGTGCGCTTTCGGCGGGTGGCCGCGACTTACGATCCGCGCAACCGCGACGCAGCGTACGCGTACGTGCGCGAGCATCAAGCGCGCGGCGAGGTCGTCACCGGACTGCTGTATATCGACGAGAGCGCGGCCGACATGCATGGCGTCGCCGGAACGCTGGCGCGGCCGCTCGTCGATCTGCCGTTCGAGGAGCTGTGTCCCGGAAGCGGGGCGCTGGCGGAGTTGATGGCGGAGTATCGCTAGCGCTCGCGGCGGTTTGGTATCGCCGCGACACGGCCCGCGGCCGAGATTGCCGAATGCCGCGCGCCTTCGAGGCAGTCATCACTTCGCTCCGCCGCCAACTCGCCGCCGAGATCACGCGCTCGCTCGGCGAGAATAGTCAGCACACAATCGCGCCATCGCTCGGCATTCCGCAGCCGAGGATGTCTGAGCTGAGTCGAGGTGTGGTTGAACGGTGCAGCGTCGAGTGGCTGGTCCGGCGGATCTATTCGCTGGGCGGATCGGTGACGCTGACCGTTTCGCTGGGCGACGCCAAACGTGAGTGGACGCAAAAGCGAATGGCCGCAGCGCGAGCGCGGCGACAGTTGGCGGCCGCGGGTGGTTCACCGGCCGCTGTCAGGTCATCGGTGCCGACTGTAGTCCCAACAGCGGTTCCGCCGGTGGGGCCGACGGCCGTACCTGCCGCGGGCGCGAAATCGGTTGACCGGGCGCTCGGTGTGTCCTCTGGAGCGCCGCTCATTCCAAATTTGGAATAGCTGGTAGTGCGGCGATTTGGCGTCGCGGCGGGACAAACGGCCGCGAACGACACCCCAGTGCGGATCGCCAGAGACTCCAGGGTTTCGTCGCTGACCCGCAACGGCCAGCTCCTCTCGTCGACTCACGCATTCGCGATCTCGGCCGTGTACAGTACGCCATCGTCCGAGTAGATCGACGCGCTCTACTCCCCACGACCCGTCGACCGCCGTACCCGCCGTACCCGCCGTACCGCCGTACCGCCGTACCGCCGTACCGCCGTACCGCCGTACCGCCGTACCGCCGTACCGCCGTACCGCCGTACCGCCGTACCGCCGTACCGCCGTACCGCCGTACCGCCGTACCCGCCGCATCCGCCGCCCGCCGCCCGCCGCCCGCCGCCCGCTGCGCCGAACCGACTGTAACACCCACAGCCGCCGCCGCTAGCGCCACCTAAATTCCAAATTTGGAATGAGCGGCGCTACGAGAGCATATCAGACGCGGCCACCCCCGCTCCGTTTCCGCGTTCACTGCTTACTGACGTGTTCTCCAACTTCCGCCAAGTGCCTTGTACAACTGAACTGCCGCCGTGAGCTCGTTCAACTGCGCCTGACTTAGCCCTAGTTCGGCCTGGAACAAGCTCCGCTGCGCATCGAGCAAATCGAGGTACGTCGACAAGCCTGCCTGATACCGCGATTCGGCGAGATCGAGTGCCAGCCGAAGCGCATTGGCTTGCGTCGCCTGCGCCACCGCTTGGTCGCGGGCCGCGCGAACACCGGTCAGCGCATCGCCCGCTTCGCGCAGCGCATTGAGCGCCGTCTGCTCGTATGCCGCACGCGCCTGCTCGGCACGCGCACGCGCTGCAGCCGACAGGTTGGCCAGACGCCCGTTGTCGAATAACGGAAACGAAATTCCAGCGAGCAGCTGATACACTCGCCCGCGATCGCCGAACACATCACCCGGCACGCCGGCCTGGCCACCGAGCGAACCGACAATACTGATCGTCGGAAGGCGGGCCGCATCCGCGACGCCAATGCGCGCCGTCGCCGCAGCATAACTGCGCTCGGCCTGCTGCACATCCGGCCGACGCGCGAGCAACACCGCCGAGATCGAATCTGGAACCTCCAACGCGCGCACCGCATCGACGAGGGAACGGCCACGCGTGATCGGGGCGGGACGCTCGCCGACGAGGACATCGATGTTGTGCTCCGTGGTAGAAATCGCGCGTTCAGTCTGCGCGAGCGTCACCGCGGGCGCCGCGACCTGCGCTTCGAACTGCCGCACATCCAGCTCGGACGTCAATCCCTGCGCAAAGCGCGCGCGAGCGACGTCGAGCGTCTGCTTGCGCGTGCTCAAGGTTCGTTCGGCAATCGCGCGTTCCTGGTCGAGCTCGAGGAGTTGCAAATAGCTCGTCGCGAGATCGCTAACCAACGACAGGCTCGTGGCGCGCGCAGCGGCCTCCTGCGAACCGAGATCGGCGTTCGCCGCGGTGACGCCACTGCGGAGACGCCCCCAGAAATCCAGTTCCCACGCGAGATCCGCGGTTGCACGCGCAGCACGGAACGACGTCGCCGGCAACGCGCCCGACACAACCTGATTCGTGCTCTGCGACGCGTTGAGGCTCACCGACGGCACGAGCGGCGCGCGCGCGACACCAACTGCTGCCCGATACTCGCTGATTCGCGCCTGAGCTAGCTGCAGGTTGCGATTCTGACGCATACCCGCATCGACGAGTCGCACCAATGAGGAATCGCGAAAGATGTCGAGCCACGCGACGGCCTCGCGCGCCTCGCCGCTCTCGAACTGCTTCACTGCGGGACGGCGCAACGCACTCGAGGTATCGCGACGCCGGGCGGCGGCGAGCGAGTCGAAGAAGATGCGCGACGAATCGCTTTCGCGATCAGCGCCGACGCGCTGCGATTGAGGGATCGCTGGCTCGGGCGTGTACTTCGGTCCAACGGTGCATGCCGCGACCAACGTCGCGACGACGAATGCTCCTGCGCGCGGCCGCATCATGCGTGCCCCGCAGCGTGCGCGGTCGGAGCCTTGCCCTTCTCTGCAGACTTCTTTCCCTCTGCGAGTCCGCGGATGATTCGGAAGAACAGCGGTATGAAGAAGATTCCGACCGTCGTCGCGAACAGCATGCCGGCGAACACGCCCGTGCCGATCGAGTGGCGACTCGCTGCGCCGGCGCCACTCGCCAGCATCAGCGGCAACACGCCGAGAATGAATGCGAATGACGTCATGAGAATCGGGCGCAGTCGTTCGCGCGCCGCCTCGACGGCCGCCTCGCGGATCGACATGCCCTCGCCGCGCAGATGGTTCGCGAACTCCACGATGAGAATCGCGTTCTTTGCCGCGAGACCGACCACGGCGATCAAGCCAACCTGGAAGTACACATCGTTGGGCTGATTGCGAATCCAAATTCCGAGGAGCGCGCCGAGCACACCGAATGGAACTCCGAACAGCACTGCGAACGGCACCGACCAACTCTCGTACTGCGCCGCGAGCACGAGGAACACGAGAATGAGACCGAGCACGAATACCAGCGCCGCATCACCGCTCGACGCGCGCTCCTGGTATGACTGCCCTGAGTACGACACGCCGAGACCTGAGGACGCGAACTGATTCTGCACGAGCTCGTCGACTTGCTTGAGCAGCTCGCCAGAGCTGTGTCCGGGCTTCGGCGGTCCAGTGAACTGCGCCGAGATAAAACCATTGAAGCGCGGGACTACCGTCGGCGCGCTGCGGAAGCTCGTCGTCGTGAGCGCGGACACCGGCACCATCGTGCTGTTCGAGCCGCGCACATACAGCCGTCCGATGTCGGACGGCGTCTGCCGGAACTGCGTCTGCGCCTGCGCCTGCACGCGATACGTCTTTCCGGCGAGGTTGAAGTCGTTGATGTAAAGGTTCGACAAGAACGCCTGAAGCGTCGCGAACAGGTCGGTGAGGTTCACACCGCGCGCCTTGGCCGCCGTGCGATCGACTGTGACATACACCTGCGGCACGCTGGCGCGGAACGTCGTATTGATCGCCCCAGCCGCCGGCAACTTGTTCACTGCCTGCCGAAACTCCTCGACGTGCTGCGCGAATGTTCGAATGTCCTGACCATTCCGATTCTGCACGTTGATCTCGACGCCCGCCGTCGTGCCGAGTCCAGGGACTTCCGGCAGGTTGAAACCGAATGCGCTCGCGTCGGGCAGTCCGGCCAACTTTCGATTGACGCGGGCCGCAATCGAATCGAGGGCGTCGTGCGGGCCGCGCTCGTCCCACGGCTTCACGTTGAGAAACACCGTCGCGCCATTGGTCGCATTCGAATTGTTCAAGAAGTTCATTCCCGCCAGCGCAACGATGTTCACCACCGCCGGCTCGGCGCGCAGAATCTTCTCGATCTTCTCGACGGTCGCTGTCGTCCGCTGCAGTGATGCAGCGTCGGGCAACTGAACCGACAGCGCCATGTAGCCCTTGTCCTCCGTTGGGAGGAACGCTGTCGGAATCTTCCGCCACAGCAGCCCCGCGAACACGATGAACGTCAGAAACACCGCGACCCAGATCGGCGGCCGGCCCACGACGGCGTTCACCGCGCCGGTGTATCGCTTCGTCGCGCGCGCGAAGACGCGATTGAACCAACCGAAAAAGCCGGTTGTGTGCGTTTCATTCGATTCAGTAAGCAGCAACGCGCAGAGCGCCGGCGTGAGCGTTAGCGCAACAACGCCCGACAACACCACCGAGATGATGATCGTCATCGCGAACTGCTTGAACAGCTGCCCCGTGACACCGCTGATGAACGCCACCGGCACGAACACGGAGCAGAGTACGAGCACGATCGCCACGAGTGCGCTCCCCACCTGGCGAATCGCCTTGTCCGCCGCCAACCTCGGCGACAGGCCTTCTTGCGCCATGATGCGCTCGACGTTCTCGATCACGACGATCGCGTCATCCACGACGATGCCGATCGCCAGCACGAGGCCGAACAGCGTCAGTACGTTGATCGACATTCCAAACAGCAGGAAGCCGAGGAACGTTCCAATGACGCTCACGGGAACGGCGAGCATCGGAATGAGCGTCGCGCGCCAGCTCTGCAAAAACAGGAACACGACCAACGTCACGAGGACCATCGCCTCGGCCAACGTAATCGCCACTTCATGAATCGACGCGCTGACGAACGGCGTCGTATCGAACGGCATCGACCACTTCACGCCGGCCGGAAAGCCCGACTGCATTTCCGCGAGACGCTTCTGGATCGCCGCCTTCACGTCGAGCGCGTTCGCACCGGGGCGCGTATACATCAGCACGAACGCCGTTGGCACGCCGTTCAGTCGCCCCTCGAGATCGTAGCTGCGTGCGCCGAGCACCGTCTTGCCGACGTCGCGCAGACGAATGATCGATCCGTCAGGGCGCGCGCGAATGACGATGTCGTCGAACTCCTGCGGCGTCTGTAGGCGACCGATCGTTGTGATCGGCAGCGTGAGCTGCGTGCCCGGCGGCGACGGCTCGGCGCCGAGCCGTCCCGCGGGATTCGTCGCATTCTGCTCGCGCACCGCGGCCGACACGTCGCTCACCGTCAGGCCGAGCTGCGCCATCTTGTCGGGGTCGAGCTGGAGCAGCATCGAGAAATCGCGCGCCGGAAAGGGCGTCGCGTCGCCCACACCCGGCAGGCGCTTCAACTCGTCGACGACGAACAACTTCATATAGTTGGCGAGATACGTCGCGTCGTAACGCGGATCGCTCGACTGCAGCGCGACGATACCGAGGATGTCCGTATTCGCTTTGAGAATCGTGATGCCGTTCGTGCGCACAGCGTCGGGCAACTGCGGCTCGGCGAGCTTCACCGCGTTCTGTACGTCGACCGCGGCGAGATCCTGATTGCGCGAGATGTCGAACGTCACCGCGATGTTCGAGCTACCATCGGCCGAGCTGGTCGATGCGTAGTAGAGCATGCCCTGCAAGCTGGAGAGCTGCTCTTCGATCGGCGCGGCCACAGCTTGAGCCGCATCCTCGGACGACGCGCCCGGAAAGTTCGCGGCAATACGCACGGCCGGCGGCGTGATCTGCGGATACCGGGCGACGGGAAGCAGACGAATCGCGAACAGGCCGAGCAGCGTGATGACGATCGAGATCACGGCGCCAAAGATCGGGCGCCGGATGAAGAAGTAGCGCGGCTCCTCCGTCATCGTGCGGTCGCGCTGCTGTCGACGAGCGGAACGGGTTTCACGACGCGCCCCGGTGCGACCTTCTGCGTTCCGTCGACGATCACGCGATCACCCGCCGACAATCCCTTGTCAATGATCCAGAGCGTTCCATTCCACGAACCGGTGACGACGTCGCGCGCGACGACCGAATCGCCAGGCCCAACCACGTAGACGTACTGTCGTCCCATACCCTGCATCACCGCACGCTGCGGAATTGCCAGCGCGCTGTTCCGCGCAAAACCTTCGAGGCGCACACGAACGAACTGTCCCGGAAGCAAGCGCCGATCGCCGTTGGTGAACTTGGCGCGGAACTCTTCGGTTCCACTCGCCGAGTCGAGCGACGGCGCGACGAAATCGAGTTTTCCGGCGCGCGGGAGCAGCGAACCGTCGGGCAAGAGCACTCGCACCGCGAGACTGCTGCCTGGCCGGATCAACGCGCCAGCGCGCGGATCGGACTCCCACGTCGCCAACTGTTGCGACGACGGATGGAACGTCACGTACACGGGATCGAGCTCATCGATTGTCGTGAGCAGATCCGCCGGGCCAGTTACTCGCGCACCGAGTTGCAGTCGCGCGCGCCCGACCTGACCGTTGATCTCGGCGCGAATCACACAGTCGTCGAGATCCTTTTTCGCGACATCCACGACAGCCTGCGCCGATTCGAGCTCAGAGCGCGCGTTGTCGACGTCCTGCTGTGCGACGGCATGCTTGGGGAGCAGCGGCTCGAGTCGAGCGACCGTGCGCTTTGCGTTGTCCAAGCGCGCGACGGCACTGCGATACGCCGCCTCGTACTTCACCTGGTCGAGTTTGTACAAAACCTGGCCCTTCGTGACGACGCTGCCTTCGTCGAACGGGCGATCGATGACGATGCCTTCGACGCGCGATCGAACTTCAACGCGTCGATACGGCTGCACCTGTGCGCCGAGTTCGTATGGCTCGGCGATCGTGGCCGGCGCGACGGAGACGATTCCGACCTGTGGGGGCGGCGGCGCCGCGCCCTGCTGTTGGGATGGAGGAGCCGACGCCTTCGAGCAGGCTGCGACGACGAACACACCAAGAGACATCGCGGCGAGCGCATTCGCTCGCCCGCGTGGAGTAGTCAACACGGGTGCGACCAGGTTGTCGTGAAACATGATTGCGAGCGCATCGGCGACGCGCCCTCAAAAAACCTCAACCGGTCTGTAGCGGGAAGGAAGGTAGGGACCCACTTCGTTTTTCGTCCCACCCCAACGGCAAACCGTTCCGTCCCACGATCGATTCCCCGGTACCGGAGTCCGCACGCATAGACGTTGCAAAGTTGATCTGTTGAGCAGCAGTGGGTGTGGGCGATATGGTTGGCGAGGCAACGATCGAGAACTCAGCCGGCGACGCAGACCGAGCGTCGCTGCTGGCAACGGCGTGCGCGGCACTACTTCCCCCGCTACTCGCCTTTGCCGGTCATTGGTTATTTGGCCCTACTGTCCGACCGTGGTCGCTCTTTCTGGCCGCGGTCCTGATCAGTGCATGGTTCGGAGGATTTCGCGCTGGGATCGCCGCTACGGCCGTCTCGGCGTTTCTCGTTTGGTGGTTCCTCGTTCCGCCAACGCACGTTGGATTGAAGGGCGAACCGAGGCACATCATCGCCGCAGCGACGTTCATCGGCCTGGGCATTGGCATGAGCCTGATTCAGCGACGCTTTCAACAGGCAAAGCGCGACGTTGCCGCTGCGCTCATCTCGACGCGTCAGTTGAACGAACGACTCGCACAAGCCGTGGCCGACCGCGAGATATTCGCGGCGCTCATCGAAAACTCATCCGACTTCATCGGCATCGCGCGCCCCGATGGAACTCCGATCTACGTCAATCCCGCAGGACGCCAGATGGTCGGCCTTCCCGCGGATTTTCCGCTCGAGTCGGCAACGATCGAAGAGTTCTATCCCGACGATCTTCGCAATTTCGCGTCGACCGTGATCCTGAAGGCAGTCCAGGAGACTGGCCAGTGGGAAGGCGAGACGCTCTTTCGTGATTGGCGAACCGGTGGTGCCATTCCCGTGTGGGACGTGCACTTCGCCGTGCGAGATCCCGTGACGCAGCGTCTGCTGGGAATGGCGACGATCACGCGCGACATGTCGGCGATCGTTCATGCGCGGACGCAGTTGGAAAACGCGAACGAACGTCTGCACAGCGTCACACACGACCTGCGCGAGGCGCAGCGTATCGGACGAATCGGAAGCTGGTTCTACGATCCCAACACCGATACAGCCGATTGGTCGGACGAAGTTTTTCGAATTCACGACCGACCGGCAGCCAATTCACCGCTGGTGTTCCACGGCTCACAACCGCTGTTCACGCCGGAGAGTACCGCCGAGATCGATGCCGCGATTCAGAAGTTGCTCAAGGATGGCTCGCCGTACGAGCTGGATGCCGAACTGATTCGCTCCGACGGCTCCACGGCGTGGGTGACTGTACGCGGAGTCCCCGCGCGCAACCGCGCCGGCGACATCATCGGCGTGTCGGGAACGACCCAGGATATTACAGAACTCAAAAAACTGCAAAAGCTCAGGCAAGAATGGATGTCGGTCGTCGCGCACGACCTGCGGCAGCCCATCGGCGTCATCAAAATGGCGGCCGAGCTGCTACCTGAACTCCACAACGGCGCGGTGAGCAAGGAAGAGCAGGACGTCACCAAACGCATTCGCTCGGCATCCGTCGAGCTGTCGCGCATGGTCGACGATCTGCTCGACGTCTCGCGACTCGAGGCGCACCGGCTCAGCCTCGATCGGACATGGGTCGATCCGCGCGCCATCGTGGACGAAGCGGTTGCACGACTGTCGCACATCACACCGGGAATTCATCTGAAGGTCGTGCTCGACAACAGCCTGGTTCCCGTCTGCGCCGACGCAGGGCGCATTGGCCAGGTGCTCGGCAACCTCATTTCGAACGCGATCAAGTACGGCGACCGAACGAGCGACGTCGAGATTCATCTTCGTCGGGACGAAGACGTCGTCACGATTTCCGTCACCAATCACGGCAAGGGAATCTCGCCCGAGGAGCTTCCGAAACTCTTTCAGCGTTTTGCCCGGCGCAGAGAAGATCGAAGCGCGGGAGTTCCGGGGCTCGGACTCGGCCTCTACATCGCGAAGGGGCTCGTGGACGCGCACTCGGGTCGCTTGTGGGGAGAGAGCGTTCCCGGCGAAACGACCACGTTCTCGTTCACGCTCCCGACAAAGGACCGCCGATTCGCGAAGGCCGCGTAGCGATCAGCGCCCGGCGTTGGTCCAGAATAGGATCACGCCGCACCCGCGCTGAGACCGTCCGTATTGCATCGGGGCTGTGGCCGTGTTGTTATAGATCTCGACTCCAGCAATTTCCTGAGGCTTGGGGAGAAACGTGAGGTTGTAGGCGTTCCCCACACTCATGCCGTCGACGAAGATCTCGAAGAGACACCCACGCGACGACGCCGCGTAGGCGATCCCTCCGCGATCGATGATGTTGACGCCGAGCACGGCCCGCAGCAGATCGCTCGTCTGCACCGCATGTCGCTTCTCGATGTCCTCGGCCGTAATGAACTTTCCCTGCCCCGAGTGCATCCGCGTTTCGAACTCGGTGAGCCGCTGAACGCGCGACGACGCCTTGATGACAATAGTGTCCAGGACGTTGGTGATCGGCTCGAGCGAGAACGAGGGACGCACCGTATCGCCCGCTGCGATTTCCACCGTGGTGGAATACGCCACGAACCCGAGGCGATGCACGACGAAGATGTATCGCCCAGCGGGAAGTGAGAAAATGCGAAAGCGACCGTTATCGCCCGTCGCGACGTGAATCGGGCTGCCGAGAATCGCGATCGTGGCCTGCGGCAACGGTACGTCGTCGGCGTTCGTCACGATACCGTCGACGACGGCCATTGCTGACGCCGGAGGTGATGCTGGCGTTTGCGCGGAGATGGTTGCGGCGGCCAGCAGGCCGAGGACCGCGGTAATCGTCGCTCTCATGAGTGAATTCTGCAGCGAGATTCAGCGTGCGGCCAGGGCACGCGAGCTGGCAGAAACGTAGAAAGCCGCCTCCTCGGACGACCCCGGGAGACGGCTTCTCACGCGATCAGCCAGCGTCGGCCTTTCGCGCTACGGTGTCATCTGACCTGCCTTTTGTGCCGACTGTGCGGTGACACCGGCCGCCGAATTCTGCGCGCCGTTTGTGCCTGCGCTCCAGCCCGACGCGTTCACGAACCAGATCGTGTTCACGCCCGTCTTGAGACCCCACGAATTGTCCCAGCCGGTGACACTGCTGAAGTCGGGCACCGTGACGTCGAACGAACCGGTACCAACCCACGTGACCGTCGCTTCGATTTGCGCCGAACGAGCCGCCGTGGTCGACTGCTGGAAGCTCGCGAGGAAATTCTGGTTGTACTCGGTTTGCCGCGTTAGCACCGCGCGCAGTCGGACGTATGGCGCCGTTGCTGCGGACGTGACCGCCGGCGTTGCGAGCGCCGGACCCATCGTGACCGTCTGGTTGCCGAGCGCTGTGAAGTACACCGCGGTCGAGCGCAGCGTTGCGGCGGCGATCGGATCGGTGAGTACCGACGATGAGAATGCCGACACGCTGAGCAGATGCAGATCGCCCGAGGCCTGCTGTCCGCTCGGAATTCCAGAGAACGTCCGCGATGCGCCACCGAAGCCGATGTCGCTGTAGAGCAGACCCGCGGTTCCGTTGGCGGTCGTATACAGCACGTTCACGAGACTCTGATCCGTGCCGAGATTGCTGATCGTCGCCGTGGCCGTACCTGGCGTGAACGCTTCAGCGGCGCCGAAGTCGAGCACAGGGAGTGTCGCATTGTCCGCCGGGTTCTGATTGCGACGGACGATGACCTTGGCCAGCGACGTCGAGACCGACGTGCCGACCAGCGCGAGCGTCGTGCGAGCCGCGATCAGATCGTGCGGGCCATCGCCAACGCCTTTGAGCGAGAAGGATGTGCTGGCCGACGGAACCACCGTCGCCGCACGCGTACCAAGGCTGATCCACGCTTGGTCAGTGGTGCCGAGTCCAGCGACGGTGCCGTTCACCGTTTTGGCGGTCGCCGCGGGGCACTGCTGAATACCGCGCGCCGTGACTTCAGCGCGGTTTCCATAATAGATGAAATTCGAGGCCGTTGCGCCGTTTGTAACAACGTACGCAACGCCGCCGCGATCGTTCGTCAGGCTGAAGCTGAAGGTATTGTTGGTGCCAACGACTCGCGTCCATGCGCCACTGCCGTCCTGCACCGCGAACCACGCGATGGTCGATGCGTCGCAGAAACGCCAGACGATGTTGCCAGTTCCCGGATTCGATGCAACCGTCGTCGCGACAGCGACCGTCGACGTCTGCGTCGTGACACCTGTGGCCGTGCCCGTGATAGTGAGCGTGCCGCTGCTCGCCGCGGTTCCTGCGGCAACAGCTACGGTCAACGTCGCCGACGTGCCCGTGACGCTCGCCGCCGACAGCGTTGCCGTCACACCTGCGGGCGCACCCGTCACCGCGAGATTCACCGCGGCAGTAAATGGCGCCGTGCGCGCAATCGTGATCGTGCTCGTGCCACTCGCACCAGCCGCAACGCTCAGCGTCGCCGGGCTCGAAGAGAGCGTGAAGCTACCGTTGTTGACAACGGCCGCCTGCGTCGTGAGCGCAAAGCTCGCCGTCGCGTCGGACACGCCGGTGCCCTTCGCGCGAACCGTGAGACTCGCCGTGCCAGCCGCCGCCGCTGCTCCAACATTGATCGTGATCGTCGACGACGTTGCTCCCGTCGCAATGGTGGTTGGCGAAATCGTCGTCGTCACACCGGAGGGCGCGCCCTCAACCGACACGTCGACCGAACCGGTATAGCCGCCCGATCGCGTGAGCGTGGCGGTCACCGTCGTCGATCCGCCCGCGGTGACCGATCCTGACGACGCGGAGATTGCCAGCGCGATCGCCGGTGTTTGCGTCGGAGTAGTGGGCGTGCTCGGCGTGCTGTCGCTGCTCGATCCTCCGCACGCGACCAACGACATCGAGAACGCGAGTGCCGCTAGGCCAGCAAGAGTCCGGACCTGGCGTCGGCCCGTACCTGTAACGATTCGTTCCATTCGACAACCTCTGAAGAGTGGGAATCGGTTCCGAGAACGGTCGTCCCCTGGAAACCGACGCTACGAAATGCGATAGTACGTGTGCGCGTCCCCTGGTCGTCCCCTGGGGCGTCCGTACGAGTCCCCCGGGAGTGTTTGCGACGATGCTGCACCTCCGCATGCTAGGCGCGTTCGATTTGCGCGCCGACGATGGCCGTGTCATCACGTCTGTAGTCGCGCAACCCAAGCGCGCTGCACTCGTTCTCGTTCTCGCCGCCGCGGGTCGCGGTGCAATTGTTCGGCGCGACACGCTGCTTCCGCTCTTCTGGCACGAGCGCGACACCGACTCTGCGCGCGCCGCACTCCGACGCGCGCTCCACTTTCTTCGACGCGAACTCGGCGACCGAGTGATCGTTGGCGTCGGTGGCGAAGCGCTGCGTCTCGAACCCGATGAAATTCGCGTCGATCTCTGGGATTTCGACGCCGCCGCCAAGGGTGGCGATCACGCAGCGGCGCTCGCGTGCGCGGGCCAGTTTGCTCCAGGCCTACACGTCAACGACGCGCCGGAATTCGATCGCTGGCTCGATGCGCGTCGGGAGCTGGTGCGACGCGACGTACTTCGCGCGGTGTCGGGCGCTTTTACGGCATCGATCGCACGCGGCGACGGACCGACGGCGATTCTCGCCGCACAGCGATTGACCGAGACCGCGCCTGACGAAGACGCATCGTGGCGTGCGCTCATCGAGGCGCATCGCTCCATTGGCGACGGCTCCGCTGCGATCGCCGCATACAATAGATACGCGAGCTACCTGCGCGACGAGCTCGATCTCGACCCGTCGAGCGATCTCGAAGCTCTCGCCAACGCGCCGCTTCCGCCGACGGTGAAAGTCGCGGTTGAAATGCCGCGTGAGCCGAACGCAGCGACCACGCGAGCGTCGGCTCCGCAACGCACATCGCCTCCCGTCGCGCGCCCTCGCGCTCGCTGGCGTGCTACCGCTATCGTGTCCACGCTCGCGATTGCACTCAGCGTCATTGCATGGTCGGCCGTTCGTATCGCCCGTGCGCCAACGACCGACGCGAACGCTCCGGGAATCGTTGCCGTCCTTCCCTTCGCCATCAGTGGCAACACTGACGTTCAATACCTAGGCGACGGTCTCGTCGATCTACTCAGCCTTCGCCTCGATGCTGCGGGAACGGCACGCTCCATCGACTCGCGCGCAATTCTGTCGCGCTTTGCCGGTCGCGCGCCCGTCGCCGATGGCGATGCAGCGCGAGTGGCGGCGGAGCTTCATTCGTCGCTCGGTGCAACGCGCGTCGTCGTCGGTGCGGTCACGCAGGTGGGCGAGTCGCTCGAGCTCGCGGCGCGCCTCGTATCCGCAGATGGCGAAGTGCTGACGGTGGCCACTGCGCACGCCAAGAGCGAAGTCGATCTGCCCGCGGCCGTCGATGACATCGCTCGCGGAATTCTTGCCGCAATGGCGGGACACCGCATCGAGCTTACCGCCGCGACGACGCCATCGCTCGACGCGCTCAAGTCGTTCATGGCCGGGGAGCGCGAGTTCCGCGCCGGCCATTTCGACGCGGCCATCGTCAGCTATCGCGCCGCGATCAAAACCGATAGCACCTTCGGTCGCGCCTACGCGCGACTCAGCGCCGCGCTGTCCGAGGCGACGAACGTGCAGGCAGTCGACGCAACGATCATGGCATTCACCGCGCGCCGTTTTGCGGACCGGCTTCCGTCTGTCGAACGACTGCTCGTCCTCGGACACGCAGAGTTCTACGCGGGATCGGCTCAGGCAGCTGAGCAGTACTTCCGCGCGGCGACGTCAGCGGCACCAGAGGACGTAGAAGCGTGGATCGGATTGGGTGAGTCGATCTTTCACGGCTACCCAATCGACGGACGACCGATAGGCTCAGCGCGCGCTGCCTTCGCACGCGCATTGTCGCTCGACCCGTCCAATCCCACGGCAATCGAGCACCTCGCGCGTCTCGACGCGTGGGATGGGCTCACCGATTCACTCGTCCGTCGCACGACCCAGTTGAACCCGGAAGCGCGCAACGATGTGCGCGGCCGCGAGATCATCGCGCTCGCAACGTTCGCTGCAGGCGATAGCACTGCGAAGGCACGGTTCATTGCGAATGTTGGCGCCGCGTCACCCCGCGATGCGTGGCGTATCGCGTGGACGACTGCGCACTATGCACGCGCATATAAGGATGCCGATCGCCTGCTCGCCGTTGTCGCGACCAAGATCCCAGCGTCGCGTCGCCGCGGACTCGTCACCGTGGCGCGCGCGCACTTTCTCGCTGCCGCTGGACGCGTCGACGCCGCGTACGCATTACTTGACTCCGCACGCAGCGACGCGCCAATCGAAGCACTCTGCGCACGTGCGCAATTCGTCCTGCTCCTCGACCCCTCGCACCTCCGCAGCGGCGAACGCGAGGCGGTCGTGCGTGATCTGCGTGCGTGGGACGGACACATCGCCGCCGCGGACGCGTGGTTCGAGGAAGAGATCAGCGATGACGGTCCCTCGATTCGCGCGTACTATCTCGCGCGGCTTGGTTCTCCGACAGCTTCGCCACTGCCGTCGTCGGCGACTATGGTTCCGGCAATCGTCGCAGCGGCGCGTGGCGACTACGAAACAGCGCTCAAGATCGCGCGCTCACCGGAAGCACGGTATGTCCACATGCGTCGCACGCTGCGTTTCAACCGCGGCCTCGATCGCGTGCTGATTGGCGAATGGCTGCTCGCAACTGGCGACAACGCCGAAGCCGCCAAGTGGCTGTCGAGTGTTCCAGAGGATCGCGGATACGACGTACTACTCGTTGGTCGCGCGCACTCGCTCGGCATGCTCGCCGCCGCAAGCAGTCGGCGCGAGCCGGTCGTTGGGGATCAGATTCGGCACTAGGGGGCGAGGTCTGAGGTCTCTGGTCTGAGGTCTCAGGGTGAGGTCTCTGGTCTGAGGTCTCAGGTCTGAGGGGAGAACCCGCGACTGGGGCCAGTGATGCTGACGCTGCCTTCGCGACGCGGCAGCATCTATGAATTGACAACGGAAACAGCCGGATTCAACGGAAAAAGCCTGATCAGGCAGTTTCCGCAAAATCCGGCTGTTTCGTTTTCCAATTCACAGATCTCTACCGTCGAACAACGCTCGTCACGCCGATGGAACCAAGGCAACTGAGAGTGTGACGCTGTCCACGTGACCGCATCCACACTTTGCCTCCTCGCCCGACACCTTCACCGTGCGATGAACCGTCTGGAAAGACGGTGCGCCAATATCCAATTCATACGTGCCTGGGCCACCGTGAACGATGCAACTCTGCCCCGCCGGGGACGACACGGAACACTGAATTGGCGAGCCGCTCACAAGAACAAACGCACTATCTATCGCGCGCCCGGCAACACTCGACGAGACATTCACCGCGACTGCCCAAGAGAGCGGACAGGGCGGCTGTATGCACGGCCCATCGTCGCAACCAACGACCACCAACAAAACCGCGCCTCCGACGAACGAACGAAGCAACGAACGTGACATCTGACAATGCAGGGTCAATTTGATACCGCCTTGGCTGATGGGTCATTTCATATCACTCATGAGATTCTTCGACACTTCTCATGAGATGTCTATGAGATGAGCCACCATCAGTCAAGGGCGCGCATCACGGCGTGCCGGCCTGCGAGCGCGCGTCGGTCTTCATTTTGTCGCTCGCATACACCGCAATCTCGACGCGGCGATTCTGCTGACGACCAGCGTCGCTGTCGTTCGCCGCGATCGGCTCGGTCTCGCCACGACCCGTCGTCTCGACGCGCGTCGCGCTCACGCCCATCGACTCGAGGTACGTCGCCACCGAATTCGAACGCTTGCGCGACAGCTCGAGATTGTACTCGTCCGCGCCCTGCGAGTCCGTGTGTCCGACCAGCAGCAACTTCGAGTCGCCAAAGCTCGACAGGTTCGCCGCAAGGTTATCGAGATTCCGCTTCGACTCGCCGCGCAACACGCTGGAATCGAAGTCGAACAGCAGCCCAGAGTCGAACGTGACGACGAGGCCCTCGCCAACGCGCGTCACTTCGGCGCCCGCGACGCTGCCCTGAATCTCCTTGGCCTTCTGATCCATCTGGTGGCCGATGATCGCACCGGCCGCGCCGCCGACCGCCGCACCAATGATCGCGCCGCGCGCCGTCGATCCCGTCGCCTTGCCAACGACTCCACCGATCACGGCGCCGCCTGCTGCGCCAATGCCGGCGCCCTTTTCCTTGTTGTTCAACGTCGCGCAGCCAGACGTGGTGACCAAGGTCACCATCGCGAGCGCGATTGTCGTCGTGTTTTTCAGTGAACCGTACATACGAACTCCTTCGTTTCTGGTGTGTGGGTACAGTTCGCTTAGGCAGAACCGATGCCAGCCATGGCACTAGGCGGTCTCGACGGAGTACTTTCGTGGAATGCGAGTCATTCCCTTCGTCCTGATCCTCGGTGCGGTAGCCTGCGCGCACCCGGCAGCACACAGCGATTCAACCGTCACTCAGGCGGGCAGAATACATCCAGGCGAGCCCGCGCCGGCGCCATCGCAATTCCTCGGACTGCTCGGCGAGTACGACGCGCCCGCAGGAATGCGAGTCGTGCTCGAAGACAGCGGTCGTCTGTTCTTCGCCGACACCGTGCGACATCGATTGGCCCTGCGCGCGACGTCGAACGACGCCTATGCCATTTCGGCGACTCAGGCACAATCGATGTTCGGGAAGACCGCCGACGTCGTTCGCTTCGATCGCGATAAATCCGGACGCGCAACCGCTGCACTACTCGGCGGCGTACGACTCGCGCGGCGCGACATCGAACCGCGACCCGGAACGACGCAGCTGCAGGTGACGCCCGTGCGCCCGGTCGAACAAGTCCGCGTCGAAGCGCTCGCCGCATCCCCGCCGCGCGAAACCGGCAACTTCAAACCGGCGGATTTCGTCGAGCTCGTGCGACTCGACCCATCCATCAAGCTCGAGATTCGTTACGCGACGACGAACAACTTCCTCGGTACTCGCTTCTATGACCAGGCGCGCGCGTTCATGCAGCGCCCCGCCGCAGAAGCTGTCGTCCGGGCCAACGCATCTCTGAAACCCCTCGGTTACGGGCTGCTCATTCACGATGCGTATCGCCCGTGGTACGTCACCAAGATGTTCTGGGACGCGACGCCGCTCGACCGACGATGGCTCGTCGCCGACCCGAGCCAAGGTTCAAAGCACAACCGCGGCTCGGCGGTCGACCTCACGCTGTACGATCTCGCGACCGGCAAGCCCGTCGACATGCCGAGCACGTATGACGAGAGCACTGATCGCGCGTTTGCCGACTATCCAGGCGGCACGATGGCGCAACGCTGGCGCCGTGCCGTGCTGCGACGCGCCATGGTCGATCAGGGTTTTCTCATCAACCCAAGCGAGTGGTGGCACTTCGACTACAAGGATTGGAAGCAGTACGGCATCGGCAACGTCACCTTCGATCGGATCGGCCGCTGACGCTCTGGCATCCCTAGTGGTGCCAGAGTCCCACGACCAATTCGGCAACGATGAGCAGGACGATCGCGATCTCCAACAACTCGGCGCGCGCGGACTGCGACTCGGTATTCAGCATCGCGTACGTCTCGCGGAGAATCCCGAGCTTTCGCTCGATTCCTCGACGCCACGCCTCCTCGCGAAATAGCTCGAGCGAGGCAGCGTAGATGCGCGCCAAATAAACGTCGTTTGTCACCTTGAGGGCGTTCTCCACGCGCTCCACCGTTTCGGTGACATCCGCCACGCGCGTCTGCAAATCCGATAACACGGCGCGAAATCGGCCGGCCAGAACCGGACGCCGCCGAGCGCGCGCCGCCTCTGCGCGATCGTACAACCTCGGCAACTCGGCATCGAGTTGAAGGTCGTAGACCCGGAGCTCGAGTAGCTGAGCGTTGGCAAACTCCAGTACGTACTCCACGTCGCGGTCGTCAGCGCGCGGCTCGACAATGAGAGCGCTTTCCCACGTGAGAACCACGAGATCGTCCTCGTAGTACGAAAATCGATACGGGATCAACTCGCGCAACGCGGTCGGCGCCAACCGCCGTCGCTCACCAACGAGTAGCGCGACGAGCTGTTCGTCCGTGAACAGTGTAGACGTTGGCCTTCGAGCCGAGTCGCCGCCCGAAATACGATCGATACGATAGACCTTGTACTCCTCGGAGAGTGGCGCAACATTCGGCTTGTCGACCGACGTCGTGATTCGCTCGAGGAGTTTGCGGATCTCGGCATCCATCCGTGCGGCAATGTCGGCCGTCGCGTCGAGCGCATTGGCGAACTCCGCCAGGGATGTGACGCCAGTTCCGGGAAGAATCGGAACGCGAAGCTGCAGCGAGCAGACGCCGAAGTCGAACAGGTTCGCGCCGAGCATCGCGCGACGAGCCCCGCCGCCGACGGCGACGTCGACCGATCCCAGAGATACGAACAGCGGCGGATTGCGAATATGAATCGCGCGGGCCTCCAACCTGGCCGGCCGAACGCGTCCCCGCGTATTCTCGCCGAGCGTTGTGGCCGCGCGGTCGAGATCGATCGCGTAGCCGATGTCGTACAGCCGATAGACCGTCGCCGCGCCTTCAACCAGAACGTCAGTCGTCATCGCCAATCGTCGCCGAAACAGGCGCTACTCTGCGCATTCCGAGCCAAGACTACTTACGCCCTTGCGTAATTAGCCATTTGGCTAATAAGATACGATCATGGAAGACGCATTTCGCGCCCTGGCCGATCCCACTCGCCGCCAGATTCTCACCCTGCTGCGCGAGCGCGCACGAACGTCGGGTGAGATCGCCGCCGAGTTCGATACGTCGTGGCCGACGATCTCGCGTCACCTCGCCGTGCTGCGCGACGCCGGACTAATCCTCTCGGAGCGCAACGGCACGCAGCTCGTCTACGAGCTCAACACCACAACGTTCCAGGACGTCGTCGCTCAGGTCCTCGAGTGGTCGCGTCCTCCGAGGAAACGATGACACGAAAGTGGTTTCCTGCCGTCTTCATCATTGCCGCGCTCGCGCTCTCGCTGGCGACCTATCGCCACCTCCCTGACCAAATCGCGATTCACTGGGGCGGGGACGGCGAACCGAACGGATGGACGAATCGACCGTTAGGCGCATTCACCATCCCGTTCATCATGGCGATCGTCTGGGGCATGGTGGCGGGCGCTCCTGCTGTCGATCCTTATCGCGACAACTACCGGAAGTTCTTGGGATCGAACCTGTCGATCTACACTCTCGTATTGGCGATGATGCTCGCCATTCACATTGTCGTAATCGGCCTGGCGCTTGGCTACCGTCTCCCGTCCTTGTCCTAGCTCATCCGCGGAGCACTCACGACAAGGCGAGTCGGCCTGTTCGTGCGACGAATAGCCCGTCGATATGGGCGCTGTGGCGCAGATTTTCCTTTGGTTAGCAAGCGTACGCCTGAACACGTCTTGCATGCCTTATGGAGATGCACATGCGCATCGCAGCACTCGGCCTCTTGCTCGGCACCCTCTGTCTCGCAGCCTGCGACGACACGAATGACATAATCCTCGTTCCGCTCTCTCGCACCGGCACCTTCGTCCTCCAGACGATCGATGGCCGCGCGCTACCGGCGGTCGCCGTCGACTCCATCAGTCCTCCGCTTCGCATCGAGGTACTGTCTGGCGCGATCACGATCAACTCGAACAACACGTTCTCGGACATCTCCGCGTTCCGTCAAACGCTTGGCGGCACTGTTTCGACGATTTCCAGAGCGTGCACCGGCACCTACACCTTCGTCTCGAACACCTTCACGTTCGTCGAGTCGGGGGCGACAGCTGACTGCAATCGCACCTTCACAGGCGTCCTGACAGGCGCGACGCTTACGACGTCGCTGTTGGGCCAGACGGCCGTGTACATCCGGTAGCTGAACGAAAGAGAGGGCGTCGATGTCGGCGCCCTCTCTGCTCTGACGCACCGAGACGTCAGTCGTCGCCGCGCAGGGCGATGAACGGCTGGATCCGCGCGCTGACTCGAGCTGGCAGCACCGTGGCCAATAATGCGAGAACAATCAACGTGGTTGTCGCGCCCACCAGCGTCGTCGCATCTGTCGGCGTGACGTGATACAGGATCTCTCGCAGCAGGTGATTGGTCATCAGCGTCACGCCTAGCCCGACCACCACGCCGACTGCCGCAAGCCGCACTCCGCGCTCGAGCACCAATCGCGCGATCTCACGCGCCGTTGCGCCGAGTGCCATGCGCACGGCCAGCTCTCCGGTGCGCTGACGTACCATTGTCGTCATTACGCCGAAGAGACCAACTCCGGCGAGCAGCAGCGCGGCACTCGCAAACACGACGAGCAGCGCCGTATTCAAACGCGGATGGGCCAGCGGTTGTGCAAGCAAGTCGTCGAACGAACGTGCCGTCGCGAGCGCGACGCCCGGATCGACGTCGGCGATGATGGCGCGCAGCGAACTCACAATGGCGCTCGGCCGCCCACTCGCGCGAATGGCGAGCGTCGTCGGCGCGAATGGGAACGGCGACTGACGAAGCGAGAGATACACACTCGGCCGCGCATTTCGCAGCTCGCGATACCGAGTGTCAGGAACCACGCCAACGACGGTGTACGTGGGATTGCGCTGTAGCCGTTTGCCCAGCGGGCTCTGACCGGGCCAAAACCGATCGGCGACCGACTTGCTGATGATCGCAACAGGCACGCTGCCGCCGCGATCAGCGTCAGTGAACGTCCGTCCGGCGGTGATCGGAATGCCGAAGGTCGCGAAATAGTCCGGCGTCACCGCTTCGATGTTCACGAACGGATTCTTCGCTGCTTCATCGGGCGTCTGCCCGTCGACGGCTGGCCGAAAATCGATTCCGGCGTCCTGAAAAGGTGCGTTTCCAACCGGCGACACTGCCTCCACACCGGGAATTGCGCGTACCCGCGGAAGCAAACGATCGAGGAGCGCCAGCTGTTCGTCCTTTGCCCCGAACGACGCGCGGCGCATTGTCAGTTCGGCGATCAGCAGATGAGAGGCGTCGTATGCGAGGTCGACACGCTCGAGAGCGATTAGGCTCCGCACGACGAGGCCGGCCGACGACAGAATCACGAGCGCGAGCGCGATCTGGCCGGCGACGAGAAACTCCGTCGCCCGTCGCACACGCCGCGTCCCGCTCTGCCTGTTCCCGGAGCGCAACGTCGTCGTTGTATCCTGTTGCGTAGAGAGGACGGACGGCGCGATGCCGAAAATCAGCGTCGCGAGCGCGGCGATCGTCATCGCAACGCCGAGCGTCGCACCGCCAACCCTGATTTCATCAAGCCGAGGGAGATCACTCGGCGCCAGCGAGACGAACAAGCGGAGACCGACGACCGCCACGATCGCACCGAGCACTCCTCCAACGACTGCGAGCAGCGCGCTCTCCGCTAGTAGCTGACGAACGATGCGCAATCGGGACGCGCCCAATGCAGATCGTACCGCGATTTCTCGCATGCGGCCAACGCCGCGGACCAACAGCAAGTTTGCGACGTTGGTACACGTGATCAGCAGCAGCAATCCAACAGCGACTGCGAAGATGACGAGCGCCGGTTTGACGTCGCCCAGAATGATTGCGGGTAGCGTGTGAACCACGCCGTGCACGTCACGCTGAATCTCCGGCGCATCGGGGCGCGCAAAGAACACCGTCATTTCATCACGCGCGGCGTTCGCAGAGGCACCCTGTGCAAGACGCCCAACAGGATCGAGTTCGACGAATGGATGATCGGTTCCGAACGCGGCCGTCGCCGGCGCGACCGCCGTCCAGAAGTCGGTTCCGCGAGGGTAGTCGAGGCCCTGCGGCATTACACCGACGACGGTGAGGTCAACGCTCGTCTGTTGAATCTGAAATCGACGTCCCACCACGCGCGGGTCGCCGTTGAATTGATTTCGCCAGGCGGAATAGCTGAGCACCGCGACCGGAGCGGCGCCGAGCACGTCGTCCTCTGGCGTGAGCGCTCGGCCGAGGATTGGCTTGGCGTCGAGGACGCCGAAAAACGTCCCGGACACGAGCGCGCGGCGAAGACGCGTGACGCTGTTATCGAGCGTGATTGGCGTCGGGGACGCGCCTTCGCGGGCCACGAAGCCCACGCTGGCCAGAGCGCGTGAGCGTCGGCTGAAGTCCCGCGCTTCCTCGAGCGACAGCAAAGGCACGTTGTCGTATTGGCCATTCCGCGCCTGCCCCCAAAGGACGACGACGCGGTCCTGGTCGCGAACGGGCAGCCGTCGCAGCAGCAGCGCATCGGCGACACTGAACACCGCGGTCGCCAAGCCAATTCCTAGGGCCAGCGTGAGAATCGCTGCGCTGGAGAAGCCGCGCGCGCGTTTCAGGCTCCGAAGGGCAATTCGGAGGTCGTACGTCGTCGCCTCGAACATGAAGCCTGCCTCGTGGTGGGTACGATTCGGCCGCTCGCCCGGGGATAGAACCGGGCGTTCGACGTATACGACACTCCGCGGCGATTCGACCCTCCGGCCGGCCGCGGGAGGCCTCCCGATTGTCCCGATTTTCCACGGAAAGTACGCTAGTTAGATTCCCGATGGAATTTGTCGGTATTTAACCCTTCGTTGACTCGCGTATGCCGTACCCCTGTCAGCAAATTCGCGCCGTATGACGGCTATCTCTGGGCTGGTGCGCGACGCGCAGAGTTCGGAGGAGCGGCTCCACACGCGAATCGCGGTGGTGCTCGCGATCGTGCTGGTGCTGGGCGTGCTCGTCTGGCAGGCAGTCACGGCGGCTGGCAATCCGGATCCGCTCACCGCGAAATCAGGCGGCCTCGCGGCGGTGTTCGACGTTGGGGTTCTCGTCTTTCGAGAAGGACTGGAGTGCATCCTCGTACTGTCGGCCGTCACCGCCAGCCTTCGTGGCTCCGAGCAGGACTATCAGAAACCCATCGCGGGCGGTGCGGGCCTCGCGCTGTTGGCGACGGTGGTCACCTGGATGGTCGCCGTCGGAATCGTCAGCAACCTGATGGAGAGTATTCCTGCATTGCACGTGCAGGCGGCGACCGGCTTTCTGGCGGTGGTCGTGCTGCTGGTCGTGATGAACTGGTTCTTCCATAAGGTCTACTGGACCGGCTGGATCACGATGCACACGAAGCGTAAGAAAACGCTCCTCGAGTCGGCGCGCGATCCGCAGCGCGCGCGCAGCGGCGTGTTGTGGGGCTTCATCGTCCTCGGCTTCACGTCGGTCTATCGCGAAGGCTTCGAAGTCGTGCTGTTTCTCCAGAACTATCGGCTTCGAATGGGCGGCGCCACGGTCCTGAAGGGCGTGCTCGTCGGAACGATTCTGACCATATCGGTGGCGCTGCTCACCTTCGTCGCGCGTCGTCGCCTACCGTACAAGCGGATGCTCGTGTTGACGGGAATTCTCCTCGGCGCGGTGTTGCTCGTCATGGTCGGCGAACAAGCGCAGGAGATGCAGCTCGCGCACTGGATTTCGACGACACCGATTCCGAGTCTCGAGCGCATCCTTCCCGGGTGGGCAGGTCTGTGGTTCGCAGTGCTTCCGACTGTCGAAACGCTGGCGGCGCAGGCGCTGGCAGCTCTGCTGATCATCGGATCGTACTTCGCGGCGCAGCGCTCCAAGCACACGGTCGCGTAAGGCTAGGAGCGTCAGCGCGGGCCTGCGCGCGCGCATTCGTCGGGCTCGCTACGGTCGGTCCAGTGGTTAGAGTTTCTGCATGCGACTATCCGTGACGAAGTACCTGCCGCTCGCGCTCATGATCGGGCTGGCCGCATGTCCGTGCGACCCGTCCTCGCCTGGCGGACATCCCAGCCGAGTGACGTCGACGAGCACAGAGGTCCGCGGTCCGACGGGGAACCTCCAGTCGCGCGTCTTTGTGTCACTCAACGAAACGCGCGGCGATCCATGGCCACGGTCATTGACGGTGGCGCTGGAGGACTCAGCGTTCGGAACCCCAAGTCCGCTCTCCGGTCACATCAAACACATCCGCCTGCTCGACGGCGCACTCAACTCCGTGCAGGAAATCGAGAGCTATCCAGGCAACGCGAATACGAAGAGCATCATCACAGGTACCGTGACGTTCGCGACGTCGGAAACATCACGATACGACGCGATGCGCAGTCTCTTCATCAGCGGCAAAACTGTCCTCGAAATCGAGACGGATCTCCCGGGCCAAGAGCGAATGCGAATTCCCCTCTCTCGGTTCGACGCAAGCGGTTGGGCCACAAACGCCTGTGACTGAGCCACTCTGAACGCTCCCGTCAGGCCAGGATGTTCACCGCCCTCGCGGCGACGAGCGCCAGGGTGAGGAGCGAGATCGCCGACTCGAGCATCATCAACAGCTTCATTCGCGCAGTCAACGGCAGCGTATCGGTCGGGGAGAACGCCGTCGACGTGTTGAACGAGAAAAAGAGATAGTCGATGAAGCCAGGCGTTGCGTCGGCGTGGGGCGTGCCGGCCGGGAGCGTCATCTCCGGAAAGATGAACTCCGAAGGACGTCGCGGAGCGCGGCGGTCGAACGACGGCCCACCCCTGTCGAGCTCCCAGTACCACAGCGCAAAGACGATGACATTCGTCGCCCAGATGTTCAACGCGTCCATCAGCAGCGCCCGACCGTTGTGCGTCGTGCCCGCCATCAGCGCGCGAAGCAGCAGAAATAGCGCCCGTGCATTGGAAATACTGACGATCGCGACCAGCGCTATGCCGAGCGCGAGGTTGAATCGACGATACCAGTTCGCTGATTCCCACTCCCGAGTGGTGCGCGCGCGCCACGCCAGCATCTCGGCCCGGAGGGACAGCACGGTCAGCGGAATCAAAAGGGCGATCTCGAGCACAGGCGCGAGCCACCGTGTGCCGTAGCCGAAATCATTGATGAGCGTCAACTGCAGCGTCACGACGATCGCCGTGGCTCCACGCACGAGCCAACGGTCGAGCATCTCCGGATGTATGTCCCAGCGGTCGTCAGCCATGTCGCCCGAATCGACGCTCGGACGACGTGTGCTCGGCTATTGCACCATGGCCCTAGGCGATCGCGACTTAAAGCCGTTCAGAGTTCGCGTAGAGCTACCATTGGATCGACTCGCGTCGCTCGCCGAGCGGGAACAATGCAGGCCAACAGAGCAGCGAGCACGAGCAGCACAGCGGAGACCCCGAACACGCGAGGATCGGTTGCGCTTGTTTGGTAGAGCGCGGATTGCAGCGCCCGCGTCAGCATGAGAGATCCAACAACGCCCACCAATATTCCGGCCGCGGCAAGCAGGACGCCACGGCGTAGCACTAGGCGAACCACCCTCGCCGGCTCCGCGCCGAGCGCGAGTCGGATTGCAAGCTCACGCCTGCGCTTCGCGACCGAGTACGCGAGCGCGCTGTACGTGCCGATCGCCGCGAGGACGAGAGCCAGTACCGAGAACGCGGCGATGAGTCGCGCTTGGAAAAGTGGCTGCGCACGTTCCGTCGCCACCAAGGCAGGCAGAGGCGAGAGAAGTTCGACCGATTGGTCAGGCGCCACCTCGTGCATCACGCGGCGCATCGCCAGGGCCGCAGTCGCGAGATCGCCGGAGGTCCTGACGGAGAACTCGAGACTTGGCCCCCACATCGGACTGATCTGATTCAGCGGAAAGTAGACCGTACCCGGAGGCGATCGCTTGATGCTCCCTTGAATAGCATCGCCAACAACTCCCACCACCGACACCCAACCGCTCGGCGTAGGTGTGTCACTCGGCGGAAAAGTTAGCCAGGACATCCAGACGCGCTTCCCGATCGCGCTCTGTCCAGGCCACAGTTTGGCCGCGAACGACTCGCTGACGATGGCCACGCCTGGCGCGCGATCGTCGTCCGCGTTGGTGAATGAACGACCCGCAATGAGCGGCATTCCTAGCGTGCGGAAGTAATCGGGACTGACGAACGGCACGACGACATTCGGCTCCTTCTCCGCCCGTCCTTCAACGACGATCGGTCCGACGAATCCAGGACTCTCACCAACCAAGAACCGATCTTCCGCAGCCACGCTGACCGTTTGAGGAAGGCGCCCAAACTCCGAGAGGATTTGATCACGAAGGTGCCGCCGCCCTTCGCGTGAGCTCGACTGCTTTCCCCGCGGATCGATCCGCATCACCACCACGCCCTGGGGCTCGAAGCCGAGTCGGACACCTTGCAACCGTAAGAAGCTCTGCACGAGTAGCCCAGCGCCTGTCAGCAGCATCAACGCGAACGCGATCGCCGCGGCGGTGGTGACTTCGAGCACGAAATGACGTTCCGATACGCGATCGCCGCGGCCGAGCGTTGATTGCGGACGTTGACGTGAGGCTAGAATCGCCGGCGCGATTCCAGCGAGCAGGCCGCAGAGGAGGACAATACCAACGCTGAGCCAAAGTACGCGGCTGTCGACGCGCACCTGGTTGGCGAGCGGAATGGCGCCGGGCGGGGCAAGGCTCAACAGCGCGCGGACGCCCGCCCACGCCAGAGGAATTCCCGCCACGGCACCCGCCGTCGAAATACACAAACTCTCAATGAGCGATTGGTGAATGAGCCTCCGTCGGCTGGCGCCGAGTGCCGCACGAATCGCGATCTCGTGGGTCCGCGACATCGTGCGCATCAACATCAACCCGGCGACGTTCGAGCATGCGATTGCGAGCACGAGTGCGACGGCAGCCGCGAAGAAGAGCAACGGCCGTCTGGCGTTTCGACTTTCCTCAGGAGAGAGTGACGGCGGAGCCAGAAGCAATTCGCGAAGCGGAAGCACCTGCGCTGGAGTGCTCGCCTTAGCTGCCGCCGGCGGCTTCCACGATCGATAGCCCGTGGTTAGCGCAATGAATGACGTTTTGCTCATCGACGTGAGCTCCGCCAGCGCCTGTTCGCGCGTGACGCCCGGTCGAAGCCGTCCGATGACCGGCCCGTTGTCGTCGAAGAACATCGGATCCACGGCAATGGCGCGCCAATACTCCGCCCCAGGATTTGGAGAAACACCGCGAACCGGCGCTTGAGCAGGCAGGCTCGGGAAATCGAAGCCTTCCGGCATCACGCCAATGACGGTGTGTGACTCGCCGTCGAGCAAAACCTCTCGCCCGATAACGGTGCTGTCAGATGCAAATCGCTCTCGCCAGAGCTTGCTGCTGATCACGACTACGCCCGCGCCCCATCGGGCTCCCTCGCCCGACACGAATGTTCGACCGATCGCTGGTTTGACGCCAAGAACTGAAAAGAAATCCGTAGTGACGAGGGCTCCAGGAATCGTCGCGGCGTCGCCCACGCCGGTGAGTCGAACACCGTACGGAATGAGCATCGCAACGCGCTCGAACGAGCGATTCGTTTGGCTGAACGTCACGAAGTCGCGACCGAATAGCGCAGGCGCCCCGAGGCGGCCCTTCGCATACGACGGCCAGTACGACACGACCATCAGGCGATCTGATTCCGGAAATGGGAGCGGGTGCAACAACACGCCGTTCACGACGGTGAAGACAGCGGTGTTGGCGCCGATCGCGAGGGCAAGCGTGAGTACGGCAACGGCCGTGAAGCCCGGCCGGTGAACGAGTCCGCGCATCGCATAGCGAACGTCCTGCTCGATCACGTCGATCACGGAACTGCCTCGCGCCTGCCGAGCCTCTTCACGCCATCGTGTCGTGCCGCCGAACTCGTGCAATGCACGCCGACGCGCATCCTCGCTCGACAATCCACGCGCCTCGTGCTTTCGCGTTTGGCGATCGACGTGGAATGCAATCTCCTCTGCCATGTCGCGATCGGCATCGTTGCGCCGAAAGAACGCGCGAAGGGAGTACAGCCAACCCGTCAGTCGAGACATGTGTCCCCGATGCCTAGGTCGTTCGGAGAATGAGGTTCACCGCGCGAGACGAACGTTCCCATTCCTGGCGTTCTGACTCGAAGTGCTTGAGTCCCGAGCGCGTGATCTGGTAGTAGCGCGCACGACGATTGTTCTCAGTAATCCGCCACTCGGCGGTGATCATCCCAGCGCGGAGCAGCCGCTCGAGCGTTGGATAGAGCGTGCCTTGGTTCACCGTGAACACGTCGCGCGAGAGATCCTGAATGCGCTCGCCAATCCCCCAGCCGTGCATCGGCTCGAGCGACAGCGTTTTGAGCACGAGCATCTCGAGCGTGCCCGGGACGATGGATGAATGGTCGGGTGCCACGGCTTCCTTTTGTTTGCCCACAGGAGAATACGACGGCTTCTTTGGCTTAGCAAGAGGAGTGTCGACGCTGGCGCGGCCACGCTTGCCGCACTCAGCCGGCGGGAGTATTTTCGCCGCTCTCGAACGAGCCATCGCCATGATGTCGCCCCAGGTGTACGAGGACGCCCGAGCGAACGCGCCCATCCACGTTCAACTGTGGCAGGCCCGCGGCCAGGAACCACGTCGCGGCGCATCGTCCATCCTCGCGACCGCACGAGTCGTTCGAATCTTTCGCGACCGCGAGCGCTCGGTGTATCTCGGAAAGCGCATCACCTTCGACGTACCCATCATCGGGCCAGTCGGCCCTGACGGGCCAACACCGAGCGGAACGATCTATCACGACTGGGAACTCCTGGGACGCTCGCACTGGCTCGAGGCGTTCATGGAGTCGTACGACGGAAGGATCGAGTTGGTGCTCTCGCAGATCGCCGCAATCCGTCGTCCGACGCTGCGGCCGGTATGCGGGCCGGAGCAAGAGGGATTTCTTTGCCGAGGGAACGTGCCGTGACTGAATCATCGTTGACCAGCGACGCGCTCAAGGCGTCAGTCATTCCCTACACCAACTATCGTATCGCGCTGGCCACCGCGGTCCTGGGCAGTGCCGGCGCGTCGCTCGCGTGGCTCGCGTATCTGGCCTACGAGGCGCGCGACTGGCAATTGGTCATCGCCGTGGTGGTCGGCGCGGCGCTCGGCTTCGTTGTCCACTGGCTTCAGCACTACGTCAGCGTGGCGGCACGCGAGCAACGCGGCGAAGCGCCCGGGCACCACGGCTCGAGTCGGCCGCTCGTGGCGCTCCTCTGGGCCACGGGGTTCGGATTCGTCGCGCTCGCGTCCGAACATCTCGTCGCACACATGGTCGCGGAGTTTCTCCGCCCGTTCCTCGCGTCGCTCGCGTCGCTCGTGCCCGCCGGCGCGATCATCGGTTGGTCGATGAGCCGCGGCCGAAGTCAGGACAAGAACCTGCTTCAGTTCCTCGCGGACGGATTGCTGATCGGCGGTTCGATCGCGGTTGTCACGGGCATCATCTGGACGATCGCCTTCGGCCATGCACCGTGGCTCGCGCTCGTGTCGTGGTGGGGACTGATCGGACTCGGAACGCATGCCATGACGGGATCCGAACGCAACGCGGTGCGGATTGGAGATCCCATTGCGGCGGTGATGTTCGTGTTCGTCGGCACGTTCCTGATCAACCTGCTGCCGACGACGGCGTCGACCTACGACAAACTCGGCGCGTTCAAAACGCTACCGGTGATCATCCGAACTATGGCGGCGGAGATTCAGGAATCACCCGGAGTTCCCGCCACGTTCTGGGTCGAGGCGGAGCAACGACTCGCCGCCGAACATGCGAAGTCCGAGGGCGAGCACGTCGCGCTGCAGGGCGTCCAGACGCAGCGGCCCGACACATCGCGATTGGTCGTAGCCCCCGTCGACATTCGGAAGGCGGTGGACAACCTGGTGAACGGAACGCCGAAGGTCAGCGCGGTGACGCGTGTGGTGACTCAGACTCGCGCCACATGGAAACAGCTCGCGCGCTCGTGGTTCATCATCCTCTTCTTCGCGCTCGGTGTTGGCGCGGCACCGGCGGTGGAACGCGCCCTCAGGCCTACCGACTATCCGAACAGCGAAACCTTCCGACGCGACATCATACTCGGCGTATCGATGGTGGCGCTGCTTGTCGTCGCGTGCGTGGTTGGCCGCTACGGGCCGGGCCACGAAGAGGCGCGTACGGTTGGCGCGACCTCGGGGCCTGCCGCGTGGCGGTCCCTTGCTAGCCGCGAGTCGCAAGCCACGCCGCAAGCTCCTCGCGCGTCGCCAGGACGGTCTCGTTCGCAGTGAGCTGCGGATGCACGTCGGTGTCGGCATAGCCCGTGGGGCGGCCGGTGGTCTTCGAGACGATCCATGAATTGTTCTGCTCGCGCGGCTTTCCGCGCATGAGCATGCGTGGTGTTTGGCCGAGTAGCGCGGAGACCGCGCTATAGGTGGCGCGCTGTTGGTGCTGATTGAGCGCGGCGAGAATTCCGTCCAGGTGGTGCGTCGGCATCGATGGCTCCGGAAAGAGAAATTGATGCGAACAACTTTGCATCGTTCCGGAAACGGAGCGTCGCCATTTTTGCTTGCGGCGGCGCAAACGAGCGCCGCCGATCTTGGGATCGGGTACTACTTGCCAGTCAGCAAAACGCGATTCGTCGAGAGCGTTCCGCCGGCGCTCGGCATCGCGATGACTACAACACCGTTTCCGACGGCGAGCGGCTTGGACGTCGCCTTGATCTCGGTTACCGGCGTGCTCGGGGGAATCGTGACGCTCGTCGATCCGCCGGCGTACTGCACCACCATCGCCGAGCCGGAGCTGTTGGCGACGCTGCCATTTGACATTCGTGATGCTGATGGTGAGGCGGCACCATTGGTCATTTGCGAGCCGCCGGTCATCATGCGGCTCCCCTCTCCGAGGCCGCGCAGCGCGTCGGGAAAGATGTGAATCTCCGTCGCCCGTTCGCTGCCGTCTGGTTGCTTGACCGTCGTCACGCCAATGAAGGTGTTGTTCTTCACGTTGGCGAGCACGCTCGGTCCGCGATCGTAGACTGTCACGGGCGACGTGAGCGTGACGGTCTTGTTGCCACTGTCGGTGGTGACAACCAACTGAGTGGCCGAGACGCTGGCGATCGTGCCGCGAATCATCGTCATGGTGTCGGCCGATGGGGCGGGCGCGGCAGCGGCGCCGGGCACAGCAGGCTGAGGCGTCGACGTGTCGACGACCGCGTTCTTCGGCTTGCTACAGGCGGCGAACGCGACCGTCACTGCTAGCGCTGTCACGCCGATGCTGAGTATCGGGCCTATACGAGTCATGCGGCGAACGTTCTGCATGAGCCGTGCTCATGTTTCGTTCCGCCCCTTACTCTTGTTACCGCATCTCTAATATGCGATCGGCGGCCTCGGGAGCGGAACGAACAGCGGCCCCCATTGCGGTACCTTCCAAGGGTTGTTGCGGAGAGCGAGCGGCTCTGTGCCCGGAAGAAAATACTCCGTATACCGTGCTCCGAACGCCGTCGACGCGGTCGCGATCTGCCCCGTGGTGCGATCGATCTCGGCGTACACGAGTCCCTCCGGCGGAGCCCCCCACGGTTTGATGGTCTGCTCATCGGCGTAGTAGCGACCAATCATCTGCCCCCAGATCGGCGCCGCGAGCAGTCCTCCGACTGCGCCGGGAGCAATCGATTTCGGCGTGTCGAAGCCGAGCCACACGCCGGCGACGATCTGCGGCGTCATTCCTACGAACCAGACGTCCTTGTTGTCGTTCGTCGTCCCTGTTTTGCCGGCAATCGGAACGTCCTCCCTCACGGCCTTCCGCGCAGCGATGCCGCTACCGCGTTCGGCGGCATCGCGCATCATGTCCCGCACGATGAACGCCACTCGAGGATCCAGCACCTGTTGCGGACTCGATGCTGGAACTCTGAAGACCTTTCGGCCGTTGGCGTCCTCGATCCAGTCGATGAATCGCGGCTGAACGATCGCACCGTTGTTGGCGAACGCGGTGTACGCCGCGACGATTTCGATCGGATGCACCATTGACGCACCGATCGCACTGGCCGGAACAGGTGCGATTCGACTGGCGATGCCGAGTCGTTGAGACAGCGCGGCGACCGAATCCATGCCGACGCGAAGCCCGAGTTGTATCGCCACCATGTTTCGCGAGTGAACCAGCCCCTCACGCATCGTCATCGCGATGTTCGTTGGCAACCCGTCGCGCACAGTGGTGAATCCCCAGAACGCGCCATCTGCCTCACCGGGTTTGTACGCGGGCTGTCCGGCGGGCATGGGGATTTCGAGTGCCGTATCTGGCACGATCGTATTGACCGAGACACTGTCCTCGATCGCCTTGGCGTACACGATCGGCTTAAACGACGACCCAGGCTGCCTCGTGGCGATCGTCGCACGATTGTATTGCGAGCGCCCGTAGTCTCGGCCACCGACGAGAGCGAGCACGTCGCCATTCGACGGATCGATCGCGACCGTCATCGCCTGTAAGTAATCCGTCTGCCCAGGTTTTGCCGCTGCCAGCGTGACGTGCTTATACCCCTTCGCCTGTTCGATCTGCTTTGTTCCGTCGACGACGGCAGCGACCGCGGACCGCTGCAGCACCGGATTGAGTGTTGTGTAAATCCGATAGCCGCCATTCATCCAGAGGACGGTCGAGCGCGTAGCCGCCGCCTTCACCGCGTCGACGAAGTAACCAGCCGCCACGGACATACCCGCATTCGGCGCCGTGTGAAGCAATTCCGCCTTGGTCTTATCAGCCACCGCCTGCGTGATGAGCTTTTGATCGGCCATCATCTGCAGGATGAGATTTCGCCGCGCCAGCGCGACTGCAGGATGTGCGATTGGATCGTAGTGCGGCTGGGACCGCGGCAGACCCGCGATCGTCGCCGCCTCGGCAAGCGTCAATTGCGATGCCGGGTGGCCAAAATAGTGGCGCGCCGCTGCGTCGACGCCAAACCATCCGTGTCCGAGATCGATCTGGTTGAGATACGCTTGGAGGATCGTGTCCTTGGGATAGTGGCGCTCCATTTCGCGCGCTGCCGACTCGCCTCGCAGTTTCCGCGAGTACGTCTTTTCCCGGCGGTCGATGGCGTCGGGGTGCATGTAACCAACGAGTTGTTCGGTAATGGTGCTTCCACCGCCACGATTGGTGCGAAGTAACTTGCCGACGATCGCTCCGCCAACGGCGCGCACGTCCACGCCGTCGTGTGCGTAAAACCGTTGATCCTCAACGGCAACGAACGCCTTTGGCACATAGGGCGGCAACGATGCGATCGGCACGCTCCGGCGTATCTCGCGACCAATCTCTCCAATGAGAGAACTATCGCGAGCGAAGACGAGCGTGGATTGGGTGAGCGGAATGATGGTCCACGCTTGACCGGTCCTGCCCGGGGCCTCTTGCGCCGTCAGGCGCGGGGCGATGGCGACGATTGTTGTCAGCGTGGCGCGCCGGGCTGCGGCGACAATTGCTGCGTGCAGCTGCTGCCGCATATCCGACATCGAGGCGCGATGCCTGGTTGAGGTGCTCAATTGTAATACGGAAAGCGCTTGCGGACCATGACTTAGAACCGGGAAACCCCGTTCATGCCGAGCGGATTCTTCACGATTTCGTGATCACCGCTCGGCAATCGAGAACCGTCATAGCCTCAACGAGAGACCCGGGCCGTGCGCCGCACGCTGACGTGGCTTTCCACTGTTGGCGGCTGCATGCGAAGCGGACAGGCATACGAGCCCAATGCGACACAGTCAATTGCTAGTTGCGGCGTGCGGATGCCCCCGGCCTCGCCACGGCAAGCAGGAGCTCCCCGAGCAGATTCACACCTGGAACCACCTCTGCGACGCGCGAGACGTACGGGCGAAGCGCGATCGAACGACTGACATACGGAATCCAAATACCAAATGGACTCACCGAGACGCTCGAGAAGACTTCAGCAATCTCTTGTTTGAACTCCGAGCGTCCAAAGGCTTGAAAGAAAATCCCATTACTGTAGGTCGACACCTTCGGCGCTTGGCTCAATGCATCGCGCAAATGATAGTGGTGCGCTGTGGCGATGTATCGACCGTTCGGTGCGAGAGCGTCGCAGACCATGCGAGACGACGCGAGCCTGAGTTCGCGACTCGGGAGGTTCGAATACAAAGTCGACAGTGCGAGGTCGAAGCGTCCTGGTGCCGTCTTGAAAGTGCTAACATCGGCGCGCACGAGAGCGACTTCACCATCGGAATCTGGCAACTTCGTTGCGTTGAGTACCAACGCGTCGCGTGAGAAGTCAGTCGCGAGCACGCGGGCACCCGCCGCGACAAGGCGGCGGGTATACGGTCCCTTGCCGCAACCAATCTCGAGAACTGTTTGTTTGCGAACGTTCCCCATCGGGATCAGCGTACGCGCAATTTCATTGCGTTCGCGGTTACTGTCGGGTGGGCTGTTGCTCAGCAACAGCTTCCGGGAATCTTCATCGCGGGCATCCATTTCCCTGGAATTGACGGGATCTGCCGGCCGGTCATCGCCGAGGAGGTCGAGGATCCCATGCTCGACCTGAAATTCAGACGCGCAGGTCGCGCAGATGAGAGATCCGTTCAGGATCTGAGATGCCTCATTGCACGCAGCACTCGGCAGCAAGGTGCCGCCGTCGGCGGGGCACCGAACCAATTCGAGCATCGAGCTTGGGAATCCCGAGTACATCGACTCCTCCGAATGCAAGGAACGGTTGGTCATACCAACAACGCCCGATTCGCGCGGCGATTGGCGGGTGTCGGTCGAGTCTGCTAGCAAGCTGCGGGCCGGAATGTGCTAGGGATATGAGTTCTGATCAACCTCGCGCCAACGCTCCCGCGTAAGCCGCGGCCGATTCGTTACAGTGGTCCGCGAATTGTTATCCAGTCCCAGGACGCCGTGCGATGTCGCACTTATGTCAGTTCATCGTTTTGTCACAACAGCCATCAGCCATTGTCATCCAGGCGATGACTCCAGATAGCGCGGACATCCGGGTGGCGACGCCACACATACCAGGCCATCACGATGACCGCGATGAGGTTGCCGATTGCGACCTGATACCACGCGAGCTCACCGAGGGCCGAGTGCTCGAGGATTGCAACGAGGCCGGTAAAACCGCCTTCGAAGACAGCGAACAACATCAGCGCCAGCATCAGAAGACTTGGCTGCTTCTTCGCGCTATGCATCAAAAAGACGACGACCACGCCGAATAGTGCGAACAGGATGAAGTGAATCGGCGTATAGAGGGCCGCGAGCAGCAGTCGATTTGGCCCCTCGGATGCCGCGATCGGATCCGGCACGTGTAGAACCATCGCACCGAGCAGCGCGGGCGTATGCAGCGCGCGACCCGCGATGCCGTCGACGATCAAGAACCAGAGCGCGACTGCCAGCGCGCCCAGCCCTCCCGCGATGA
Source organism: Leucogemmata humicola (assembly GCF_055379415.1). Taxonomy (NCBI): domain Bacteria; kingdom Pseudomonadati; phylum Gemmatimonadota; class Gemmatimonadia; order Gemmatimonadales; family Gemmatimonadaceae; genus Leucogemmata; species Leucogemmata humicola. The sequence goes on along the minus strand of NZ_AP040875.1, from coordinate 1,302,240 downwards.
CACCTTCTCGAAGTGTCGAGTGCGCCGGCCCCACGGGGCGGACGCTGGAGTACGCCGAAACGGACATAGCTAGTGGCCCGGCATGGGTACCCTACCGCGAAGCGCACGTCGCATACCGGCCGGCCTCTTTGCCTCACGAATTCGCTCTGTCGCTTCGCAATCGTCGCCCGTAGGTTCGCGTATCCGCACCTGAGAGCACGCACGTGACGACGTTTAACGATCGCTTATATCACCGGACCTGGAGCGGGCGTTGCGCAGCCGTGGCTCTCACGTTGTTATCGACAATTGCGGATGCGCAGATCAACGCGAATCGATCCGCCGAGCCGGTGCTGCCGTTCACGGTGACGCAGGTGGCGCCCTTCCAATTGCCGTGGCGCATTGCATTTCTCCCCGATGGCCGGATGCTGATCACGGAAAAAATGGGCGCACTGTGGTTGGTGACGCAGGACGGTGTGAAAACACCGGTCACGAACCTGCCGCGCTCCGAGTTCCTCGGGAACACTCGAGGATATCTAGACAACGGCGGCATGCTCGGCGTCTACATATCGCCGAAGTACGCGACTGATCACAACATCTACCTCACCTATTCAGAGCCAGGCCCACCGGTCGGGTCGGGGCTCGCGCTGGCGCGTGCCCGTCTGTCGATCGCCGATGGCAAAGCGAGCCTCGAAGGACTTCAGGTGATCTGGCATGATGGCGCGCGCGGGAAAGGCGGACAGGTCGGCGGCGCAGTCGCCTTTTCTCCCGACGGGCAGTTCCTGTTCTTAGCGCTCGGCGATCGCAACCGCATTACCCCGGCGCAGGATCCGAATCAGCCAGTTGGCAAGATTCTCCGGCTAACGCTCGACGGAAAGCCGGCGCCGGGCAATCCGCAGGCGGGCAAGACCGGTGCGAAGGCGGTCGACATCATCGATTGGCAAAACGACACCGATGGCGCGACGAATGCGCCCGCGATGTACACCTACACATTTCCCGACGACAACCTGACGCCGTCGGAGACGTGGAGCAGCGGTCATCGCACGCCCTATGGTCTGGTGTTCACGCCCGACGGCCGACTGTGGGAGCTCGAGCACGGACCGGCCGGCGGCGACGAGCTGAATGTGATCGAGCCAGGCAAGAACTACGGTTGGCCGCTGGTGTCGTACGGGAGACACTACAACGGCAAAGTGATTCCGCATCCGGATACGCGGCCCGATCTGGCGAAGCCGGTGCTGTACTGGACGCCGGTGATCGCGCCCGGAAATCTCGCGCTCTACAACGGCGCGATGTTCCCGCAGTGGAACGGCTCGGGTCTGATCGCCGGCCTGGGCTCGCGATCGTTGAGCCGAATCACGTTCGATGGCAAGGGTGGCGCGATGCCGGCGGAGCGTTGGAATCTTGGCCACGAGATTCGCGACGTGGCGGTTGGTCCGGACGGCGCGGTGTGGCTGTTGGTCAACGAGATCCGCGGCGGGCTGCTTCGTCTCACGCCCGCGCCACCGCCACGCGATTGACCTCGCCATGAAATTCATCGCAGTTCATTTCACGTGCGACACGGAATCTGTCGTATCTCACTCCTAACTCACCGCAGGTGCGCGTGCTCATCGTTCACGTCCACATCCATGTGCACCCCGATGCCGTCGAGGCGTTCGTCGCTGCCACGCAGGAGAATGCACGGCACAGTATCCGCGAACCCGGGATCATGCGCTTCGACCTGCTTCGCCAGAGCGATGATCCAACGCACTTCGTGCTGGTCGAGATCTATCGCGGTCCCGAGGATCCGGCGAAGCACAAAGACACCGCGCACTATGTGAAGTGGCGTGATACGGTCGCGCCGATGATGGCCGAACCACGACGCGGCGTGCGCTACGACGCGCTCACTCCGGACTCTTCGTCCCTCGAGTGAATGTAGATTTTGCCGGTTCGCGGCGAGCCATTGATTCAATCCCGCATCGAGAGCGCCGCGAAACTAAACGTGGGGCATTCGACTCTCGTCGAACGCCCCACGTAATCGATCTCGCGCGGCGACCGGTTATCCCGCCGCGTTCACCATGTCGAAGATCGGCAGGTACATCGCGATGACCATGCCGCCAACCACGACGCCGAGGAACACGATCATCACCGGTTCCATCAACGCGAGCAAGCCGCTGACCGCCGCATCGACTTCTTCATCGTAGAAGTCCGCGATCTTCGTGAGCATTTCGTCGAGACCACCAGTCTGCTCACCGACCGAGATCATCGAGATGACCATCGGCGGGAACACCTGCGACTTCTTGAGCGGCGCAGCGATCGTCTCACCGCCGGCGATCGACGCACGCGATTCCATGATCGCGTCCTGAATGACGCGGTTGCCCGACGTCTTCGCCGTGATTTCCAGTCCGTCGAGAATCGAGACACCCGACGAAATCAGCGTGCCGAGCGTACGCGTGAAGCGCGACACCGCCGACTTACGCAGCACGTCGCCCAACACCGGCGCCTTCAGCATCAATCGGTCGATCGTCAGCTTGCCGCCAGGCGTCGCGTAATAGCGACGGAGCACGAATACGCCGCCAACAGCGCCGCCAACCACGACCCACCAGTACGTCTTGAGCGCGTGCGACAGCCCGATGACGATTCGCGTCGGCAGCGGAAGCGCGATATGCGCGCTCTCGAACATCGATTGGAACGTTGGAATGACGAAGATCAAGAGCACCGTGATGGCGATTGCCGCCACGCTCATGATCACGCCCGGGTAAATCATGGCGCCCTTCACCTTTCGGATGAGGGCGTCGTTCTTTTCCATGAAGACCGCGAGGCGCATCAGGATGGTATCGAGAATACCGCCCGCCTCACCGGCCGCCACCATGTTGACGTACAGCTCTGAGAACGCCTTCGGATGCTTGCGCAGTGCATCGGCGACGGTGTTTCCAGACTCGACGTCGAACACGACCTGGCGCGTCACATCCTTGAGCGCCGGGTTTTCACTCTGTTGCGCGAGAATGTCGAGCGCCTGCACCAGCGGCAGGCCGGAGTTGATCATCGTCGAGAACTGTCGCGTGAAGATGACGATGTCGCGCATCTTCACGGAGCCGAGGCTCTTCTTCTTCTGCGCGGAGCCCTCGTCGATCTTCACGACGTTCAGGCGCTGCTGCCTGAGTTGCTTGATGACCTCGTCGCGATTCGGCGCGTCGATCGTCGCCGATTTTAACTCGCCGTTGACGGCGCGGGCAGTGTACGTGAATTGCGGCATCGGGCCTCGAGGATTCTTCGGTCGCTGAGCGCTCGACGGCGAGCGCGAACAATGAATGCGACGGGGTAGCGTCTATTCGACGACTAACCAACGGCAAACATTACGAGTTTCGGCACGTTGCGAAGAAAGCAAAACGACCCCGTGAGCTACATCACAACGCACTCGCGACCTAGCGCATCAACTACCGCTTTCCGCCGCCCACCGCCGCAATTTTCCCCGTCGATTCGCCTTCCGCCGAGATGCCGATCATGCGCGTGAGCTCCGACTGATCGTGGCTGGCGCGAAGCACTTCTTCGAGCGCGACGACCTTGTTCATGTACAAGTTGTACAGCGAGTCGTTCATCGTGCACATGCCGTACTTCTTGCCCGACTGCATCATCGAATAGATCTGATGGATCTTGTCGTCGCGAATCAGGGCGCGAATTGCCGGCGTCACGACGAGAATCTCCGCGGCCATGGCGCGGCCCTTTCCAGTCGCACGCGGCAGTAGCGTCTGCGTGACGATGCCTTCGAGACAGAACGCGAGCTGCGCGCGTACCTGCGACTGCTGATGGCTCGGAAACACGTCGATGATGCGGTTGATCGCCTCGGCCGCGCTATTCGTGTGCAGCGTGGCGAACGCGAGGTGACCCGTTTCCGCGATCGTGAGGCCCGCCTGAATCGTTTCCAGATCGCGCATTTCGCCGATGAGGACGACGTCAGGATCCTGTCGCAGTGCGTACTTGAGCGCAGCCTGGAAGCTCTTCGTGTCGCTGCCGACTTCGCGCTGATTGACGATGCAGCTCTGGTGCTTGTGAATGAACTCGATCGGATCTTCGATCGTGATCATGTGTCCCTTCAGCTCCTTGTTGATCTTGTCGAGCATCGCTGCGAGCGTCGTCGACTTACCGGAGCCAGTGGGGCCGGTCACGAGGATCAAGCCTTTCGGCTTGTCGGCGAGATCGGCGATGACCTTGGGCAGCTGGAGCTGTTCGAACGTCTTGATGTTGAACGGAATCTGCCGAATGACCATCGACACACAGCCGCGCTGCTTGAAGCAGTTGCCGCGGAAGCGCGCGAGGTTCTGAATACCGAAAGAGAAATCGAGTTCGTCTTCGGTCTCGAAGCGCTTCTTTTGGTTTTCCGTCAGCACCGAATACGCGAGCTGCAGCGTGTCCTTCGGTTGCATGACGAAATCGACATTCGACCGCGTGATGTCGCCGTCGATGCGGAGCATCGGGCGTTCACCGGCGGTGATGTGAAGGTCGGACGCGCCCCGCTCGATGACTTCTTCGAGCAGTACGCGGAGATTGAGAGCGGATGCGCCGGGCGGGGTCGGTGCGGTCATCGAACCAGGGAAGACGTCGATAAGTTGATGACCGACCAGCGTTTACGTTCCTGCCGTCCCACGAAAACCCGGGGTGGCGCGCCGGCCGATCATCTAGGCCTACCTGTGGTAGACGACCTAGTCGTTCTGGCGTCTCGCGACTGCTTCCGAAACGGCGGCTCTTTGGGGACAGAGCGTCGCGCAGAGAGCGAGGCAGCGTAACGCCCTCCGCGGGACCTCTGGCAATACTGCCGGTACTGCTTGGCAGTATTGCCTAGGCTCCCGCTCCAGGCGTCACGCTGCCTCGCTCTCGTCTACCCTCTGCGTCAGACGGCGCCGCGATTCTCGCCTCGTGCGAATCCGACACGGCGACGCGCGCGTCGCTTGCCGTGGACAGTCCGCCGCCAACCCGCCTCGTCCCGGCGCGTGACGCCAGCACGAGTTCATCGCTCGCGCACCGGACGACCCGCGCGACACCCACTCCCCGATCGGCGCCGGCGCTCCGACGCCGAGCATGTTGCGAAATCCCTCGCGTCCCCCCGCGCGGAGCTGGCAACCGCAGAGAGCGAGGCGACGTGATGTCCGCAGCGGGAGCCGAGGCAATACTGCCGGCAGTTTCGGCAGTATTGCCAGCGGTCCCGCGGAGGACATCACGTCGCCTCGCTCTCCCCCGCTGCCAGCCCCAGCGCGGGCACGCGCTCGATTCGACCCATGATCAGGAGGAACAGCACGGCGCCGATCGGCCCCATCAGACCGACCATGATGTACACCGGCGTATACGAAAACCGATCGACGACGAAGCCGACGAGCAGCGTGAACAGCATGCTCGCAATTCCCGCTGACGTTCCGCCAATCCCGAACACCGACCCGACGTCCTGTTTCGGAAAACAGTCCGACGGAATGGTGTGGATGTTCGCGATCCAGCTCTGGAAACCGAAAGCGATCAGACTGATCGCAGCGATCGCCAGCGCATCGCTACGTGTCGACACGATCGTGAGCACGCCAATCGGCACGAGCGTCATGCTCGCGACCAAGACGCTCTTGCGCGCCGCATCCACGCTCCAGCCCCGGCGAATGAGCAAACTAGAAACCGCCCCGCCCGTGAGCGTGCCCACGTCGGCGAAGAGAAACGGAATCCACGCCAGCAGTCCGATCAACTGCAGCGTGAACCCACGCTCACTCTTCAGATAGTTCGGCAGCCACGAGATCAGGAACCACCAGATCGGATCGGTGAAGAAGCGCGCCGCGATCACGGCCCACACTTGCCGATATCCGAACAGCGACAGCCATGGACGACGGCGTCCGCCCTCCGAATCGCCAACCGCCTGCCCCGCGCGGATATACTCGCGTTCCTGTTTGGACAGCCACGGCTGCTTGTCGGGCGTGAAGAAGTAGAAGTACCACGCCACCATCAGCAGTGCCGACAAGCCCGCGCCAATGAAGAACGCATACCGCCAGCCATACGTCAGCGCGACGAACGCAATCACCGGCGGCGCCAGCACGGCACCGATCGTCGATCCGTTGTTGAAGATCGCCATCGCGAAGGCGCGTTCCTTCACCGGGAACCATTCTGCAACCGCTTTCGCCGCGCCAGGCCAGTTCCCCGCTTCACCAATGCCGAGCAAGAACCGGAAAGCACCAAGCGCGAACACAGTGGCCGCGATCGAATGCAGCATCGACGCGACAGTCCAAATGCCGACGAACAGCATGAAGCCGCGGCGCGTGCCGATGCGATCGAGAATCCGCCCCGACGCCGCTTGCGACAGCGTGTATCCCAACAGGAACATCGTGACGACGCGCGAGTAGCTCACGTTCGTCATGCCGAACGCCTCGCGAATCGTCGGCGCGAGCACCGACAGGGTCTGACGATCGATGTAGTTGATGACCGTCAGCATGCAGATCATGCCGATGATCACCCACCGAACACCACCGAATTGGTGCTCGCGCTCGTCGCTCATTGCGCCGAGAGGAAGTCTTCGCGGACTGGGGTGAACACGTCGATCAGCGTGCCGTCCTCGAGTGCGGTCACACCGTGCGGAATGTGCGGCTCGGCGAAGAAGCTGTCGCCCGCGCGCAGTTCGCGCTGCTCACCGCCCACCAACACGCTGAACCGGCCGCGCACCACGTACGTCGCTTGGCGATGCACGTGCGAGTGCACCGGGCCGATAGAGCCCTTGGTGAACTGTACCGACACCATCATCAACTCCGAATCGTATGCGAGGATCTGGCGACGAACACCGGGGCCGGTCGCCTCCCACCCATCCTCGAGCATTGGCGCGAACGGCGCGCCTCGGCGATCCACCGCGCTAGACAAAGTGCAGCCCACCGTTGATCTCGATCGACTCGCCATTCAGATACGACGATGCGTTCGACGCCAGGAACACCACAGCGTTGGCGACGTCCTGCGGAGTGCCTTCGCGCCCAACCGACGTGCGCGCGGCCGTTGCCTTGCGCGCTTCCGGCTTCGTGTGCTGATCGTGGAAGGTCGTATCGATCATGCCAGGCGACACGCAGTTGACGCGAATTTTCTTGCCCGACAGCTCCTTCGACATGCCACGGGTGAAGGTCAACACGGCACCCTTCGCCGACGCGTAGATCGCGCTGCCCGGGCCGCCGCCATCGCGCGCCGCGAGTGACGCGAGGTTGACGATCGTGCTGCCCTCGGGCATGAGCGGAGCGACGGCCTTCGTCACCAGGAACGTGCTCTTGAAGTTCACCGCCATCACGCTGTCGAAGAACTCTTCGTCCATCTCGTCGACGGTGCGACGCGCGATCAGGCCACCGGCATTGTTGACCAACAGGTCGATCGGTCTGCCGAACGCCATGCGCGCAACGTCGATCAGTCGCTTGATGTCGGCAGCTTTTGTCACGTCGGCCTGAACGGCGATGGCACGACCGCCGCGACTCGTGATCTCCTCGACGACCGCCTTCGCCGCGTCGCTGCTGCTGTTGTAGTTGATCACGACCGACGCGCCACACTCGGCGAGCGCCAGCGACACGGCGCGACCAATGTCTCGTCCGCCGCCGGTGACCAACGCGGTCCGTCCCTTCAGATCTATTTGCATGATTCGATTTGTCTGAGTCAAAGTTCTGAAATCAGTGCTGCAATCCGGTGACCGCGACGTTCCCCGTCCATTCGTACGTCTGGCCGCCAACAAGTACGCGGTGCTTCGCGACGGAGGACGCCGCGCCATTGTTGACCATGACCGTCCATTTGAGGCCGCCGGTGCCCGTTACTTCGGCGACGGTGCCTTCGGGGGTTGACGCGAGAACGCGAATGCCCTGAATCACGCCCCGAGCATTCGCCGATCGCTCTTCCAACTCGCTGAAGTAGCCGTGCGGCTCGACCACTGACGCGAAGGTCTGATCGGCTCCGCGCTGCCGAACGATCATCAGCGGTTCGGCGATCAGGTTGAAATTCGGATCGCCTGCACCTGTGCGTCCGAGAATCAACTGCGCGCCGGACTCCGCGGCCGACGTGATCGTGTAATAACGGTGACCCGCCAGCCATGTCATGCGCACCGCACTATCCGCGGGTCCGCTCGCCTCGTTCCAAATGTGCTGATAGCCGGCCTTCGCGCCCAACGCCTTCTGCTCGGTCGTGTGGGCGTCGTACTTCACGTTCGTGGCGATCAACTGGCCGCGGAAGTGCAACGGATAGTCGTACGTGTGGTTCGCCTGACTGGTCAGACGATAGAGATCGACGACAACGGGATTGGGCAGTCGAGCGTCGCGCACCAAGAGCATCGTACGCTGCATTCCAACGCCATCGTAGTAGCCGTCGGCACGCGCGCTCATCGCTTGGACGCTTGGATTGCTCGCATCGAAGAAGTGGCGCTGCGCGGCTTTCTTCTCGTCCGCCTGATAGTTGCCGGCACTCTGCGTCAGCTCGTCTACGACGACCGTGTTGTGTGCGATCGTCTGCTTGGCGTATGAGTCGTTCTCCGGCAGATATCGACCGCCGTACTTCGGCTCGATGTTGATCCACCGGCTGAAGCCGTAGTCGGGAACGACTTCGGTGCCCGCATCGAAGAACATGAAGTGCAGCTTGTCGAAGTGGCCGTGCCCCTGACCGTGCACGCCGTACTTCATGAGCAGCATCGTCGCATCGGCGCCGGAGCCCGAACGCAGAATACCAAGTCCGCCCTGCGTTCCTTCCGGACCGTCGGTTAACTCCACACTCGGCCACGCCACTTTCGGCGCCGAGGATCGTGCCGCGAGATCGCGTGCGACTTTGAGTCCACCACCGGACAGAATCACCTGCTGCTGAATCGCCGCTTCTCCGAGCAGGTTGGCGTCGGCGCCGTAGTGACCGTACGCGAGATCGACGGCGAGCACTGCTTCCGGCGTCGTGATGTCCATCGTGCGCGACGCATCGTTGATCGGCGCGAACACGCCGTTCGGGAAGGTCGTCTGTAGCGCCGCGTACAATCCCTTCTTGAGAATGCCGCTACGGTACTCGTAGATGCGCAGGTCGGGCTGATTGTTGTTGATCGCTTCGGCGAACTGATAGAACGGCATCAGCGCGTAGCGGATGTAGTACGGACCTTCCGAGTAGTAGCCGTCCGGCGAGAAGAGGAGATCGAGCTGGCGCAGGAAACCGCCCGTCTTGTCGCGCTTCGTGCCATAGATGGCGCGATTCACGTACGACGTGTCGTGCATGACATATCCGATCATGCCAACGGCGGCGTCGGCCCACGTGCCGTGATTGTGGATCCGATCGAACTCCTTCGCCTGTGTCACTGAGAGCCAATCGGCCATGTTGCGAAAGACATTCTTCTCGAAACGCGCGCGCTCGGCGGGTTTGAGCCAGTCGTAGACGCAGTCGTACGCGATCGACGTCGCGACGAGCCAGTTCGCTTCGTTGAGCGATTGGTGAAACAGCTTACCCGGCGCCTGATCCTGCGCCAGCGGATGTGCCGGCAGCGTTGGATACAACACGGCGTACTTCTCGAGCATGTCGCGCACGAACGCTGCGTACTTCGCGTCGCCCGTGATCTGATACAGCTCACCTGCCAACTGCATCTCGCGGTAGTTCTGTTTATGCCGCTCGTGCGCATAGCCGCCGGCTTCGCCGGGCTGCGGGACATCGATCGGATGCGCTAATGCCGCGCCAACGGTTTGCTTTGCCACGGCTATCGAAGCCGCGAGCAGCGGATACTTCGCTGCGTTGGCGCGAATTGCCGCCACGTCGCGCGGCGTCAGAAGTACGCTGGGGTGTTGTTGGGCTCTTGCTGCTGCAGGAACACACAGCAGCGCGAGCAAGGCTATCACACGTCGCACGAACAATCCTCTGGAGTTGAACGACTACGGATACAGCAGCGCGCTTCGGTCGGCGCGCACGATGTTCTGCGGCAGCGACTTCAGCACGGCACGATAGCTGTCGCCGCCAAACACGGTCGTGGCGCGACGAAGATGAATGACAGTTTCATCGAGTCCGACTGTCGCGATCTCCTGCCCCGGCCATGCCTTCGGGTCGGCGGCGTACTTCGCCAGGTTGTCGATCGCCTTGCGTAGACTGCCGCCTTCCGGCGCCTGGTAGTTCCACAGATCCACGCCGAGTAGGCGACCGATCTCCGCGACGCGCGACAGCGCTTCGACGTTGAAGCCGCTGTAGTGCATCGACTTCGTGCGCTCGAGCTCCAGCGGCTGCTCCCCGGCGGGGGTGATCTGCCAACCGACACGCGCCTTCGCGTCCATCGCGATCTGGCGCGCCTTTGCCGTGTCGCCGACGAACATGGCCATCGTTGCCGTCTGCGCAGCGAACCACGAGCCGTGATTGTTCTTCGCGTCGTGCTCGTGTTTCCCGTTCGGCGACGTCAGCAACCACTTCAGGTAGTCCGACATCCATCGCTGCATGCCGCGCTGATCGGCGTCGGTCCACGATGAGCTTCCCTGCAGCAGTCCGATCGCATCGATGACTTCGACGAATCCTCGCGTGTCGACGATGCCGCTGCCGCGCTCTTCCGGATTGCCGCGCACGAGCTGCGCGAACCGGAGATGCGGCGTCATCGCCGTCGCTGAATCGAGAAACCACGTGCGCAACTGCTCCGCAGCCCGCGCGGCGTACTTCTCGTTCCCACTGAGGTAGTACGCCAGCGCGAGTGCGCTCACATGCTCGCTCATCGCCGCGACACGCGGCTGATCGAGATCGCGCTTGCTCTCCGGATTCGTTACGCCGTCATGGCGCACGTACGGCAGGCCGTCGGCCTTCGTGCTATCCGGCCACCAGTATGGACTGAGGCTCAGGTAGTCGTGCTTGTTTCCAGTCGGCGGAAGCTGTGTGTGCTTATCCGTCACCGCGACGAGTGGCGCCGCGAGTGCGACGTCCGCTTGACGTGACAGCTTGTCCATCGCTGGCCTGAGCGTCGCGTCTCCTGCACGCACGCGGGCGCGCACCGACACGAGTGACTCGGCCCTCATCGTTGCGAACACACGCGGCGGCGCGTTCGGACTCTGCGCGAGCGCGGCGCCTGCCGCGAACAGCAGGCACGAGCTCGTGATCAACTGCTGCAGCATTACGGCGTTCCCGTTGACGGCTTACAGATGCCGTCATCCCAACCCGCGTTCTGCGTCAGCAGCGGATTGAGCGTGCACGCCAACACCGGAATCGGATACAGCTTCCACTTATCGCCGATCGGACGCGCATCGAACTTCTCGACGCTGCTCGTGAACGGACTCTTATTGGCGTTCGCGATCGTCGCCATGTTCGCTTCGATACGCGCCTTCGACCACGCCCAGTTGCGACGGCTGTCGAATACACCGTGTCCTTCCATCGCGAGCTCGTATCGGCGCTCGAGGAAGACGCTGTCGCGGAACGCAGCTGCGCTCAAGCCGGCGGTCAGGTTCGGAATCTTCGCGCGGGCACGAACGAGGTTCACCGCCGCATAGGCCTCAGCCGTCGGACCCGTCGTCGCATCGATCGCCTCGGCAAAACCGAGCAGCGCGTCGGCATAGCGGAGGTACGGATAGTCGATGCCGCCAGCGCCGTTCGACGGCGCGAGCAGATCGACGTACTTGCGCGGCACCGGGCCCGTCGAGCCGTAGCTCGTCGCGGCCTGAATGCCCGATGTCCACGCCCACGTCACCGTCTTGCCGCCGGCGACGAGCGACGTCATCCACGTACCCGCCTTGCGAATGTCCGTCGCGTTGTACGAATCGTAGAACGGACGCTCGGCTTGGAACTGATTCTGTGCACCGGCCGCGTAGATCACCGGGCTGGTGATCGGCGCGAACCACTGATCGAGATAGCCGCCCTGATTCGTCGCGCGAATGTTCTGCATCGACCAGATCACTTCGGGACTCGTCTCGTTCGTTCCGTCGAACAGACTCGCGTAGTTCGCATCGAGCGTGTATCCCAGCGTCTGCACCGTGCGGAATGCGTCGGCCGCCTTCTGATAGTCCGAAGCCGCACCAGCACCCGTTCCGGCTGCCTGCAGATACGCCTTACCCAACAGCGTGAGCGCCGCACCCTTGGTCGCGCGACCGAAGTCCGTCGCCGGCCAGGTATTGGGCAGGACTGCCGCGGCGTCGGTGAGATCCTTCTCGATCTGCGTCCACGTTTCCGCCGCTGTCGCGCGAGCGATGTTGTCGCCGGCGATCGCCGTCGTCTCGGTGAGCTTGAGCGGCACACCACCAAAGAGGCCGGCGAGGAAGTAGTAGTGGAGCGCGCGGAGGAACTTGGCTTCGCCAACAATCTGCCGACGGCGCACCGTATCCATCGCGATCGCCGGCACTCGGCTGATCACGGTGTTCGCGCGGTTGATGCCGAAGTACGCCGCCTGCCACACCGTGGGCAGATAGGCGTGCGACGACGAGAATTGCGAGTGAAAATCGCCGATCATGCTGCGTTCGTTCGCCGCGCTGAGTCGGCTCGTCGACACTTCAGTCGGATACTCGATCAACATGAACATGTTGCGACCGAAGTAGTCCGAGTTCGACTGCGGCGACGGGAGGTCGACGAACGTCGCGTACGCCGACGTCAGCGCTGAGATTGCGTCGTTCGCATTGCGATAGAAATTGACCGGCGACACGATGTCGGCGGGACTCTCCGTGAGGAATCCCTGGTCACGACACGCCGCCGCAACGGCTGCGACCGCCACAAAGGGCAGGACGCGCGCGAGAGAGCGAATTGTGGTCATATGCGATTCCTCAGTAGTTGAAGCTGACGCCGGTCGTGATCGTGCGCGCGGTTGGGTATGCGCCGATGTCGATGCCCCGATTGAGGTTCGACACCGACTGTGCGCTCACGTCCGGATCAAACCCGCTGTAGTTCGTCTGCGTGAAGAGGTTCGTGCCCGTCACGTAGAAGCGCGCACTCGTCGCACCAAACCGGGAGAGAAGACGCTGCGGCAGCCCATACGACACGGAGATCGTGCGAAGGCGCAGATACGACGCGCTCTCGAGCAGGTTGTCGGTGAAGTTGTTCGTGCCGACCTGGTTCGGATTCTCTCCGATCGACGGGAACTTGCCGTTCGGATTCGTCGGGGACCACGCGTCGAAATAGCGCGCCGAGGATACGTTCACGCGCGGCGAACTCTCAGTGCGGATGCGGTTGACGTTCAGGATCTTCCCGCCGTGCTGACCCTGAAGCAACCCGGTCAGCTCGACGCCGCGCCAGCTGAAGGTGTTCGTGAAACCGTAGTTGAAGTCTGGTGTCGGGTCGCCAACAATCGTGCGATCGTTCAGCGTGATCACGCCGTCGCCGTCGATGTCGAGGACCTTCATGTTGCCGGCTTTGAACGCACCACCGTTGAAGTTCTTCCACGTGATGGCTGCAGCCGCCGCCGAGTCGCGAATCACGCCCTGGCTCTTGAAGCCATAGAACACGCCAAGTGGCTGCCCGACCTGAATCAGGGTGCCCGGAAGGTTGTAGTCCGTCGTGATCAGGTCGGCGAAGATCTGCTGCTGTCCGCCGAGGTCGAGCACGCGGTTCTTGTTCTTGGCGAAGCTCACGTTCGAATGCCAACTGAAGGCGCCCTTCACGGGCGACTTCACGATGTCGAGATCCGCGCCGAACTCCACGCCTGCGTTGGCGACGGAACCGACGTTGGCCAGCGCGCTCTGGAAGCCGGTCTCGTACGGCAGCGAGACCTGAAGCAGTAGGTCAGTCGTGCGCTTCTTGTAGTAGTCCGCGTTGATCGTCAGGCGATCGAACAGCGCGAGGTCGAAGCCGACGTCCGCCTGTCGGGTCGTTTCCCAGCTGAGATTCGGGTTGCCGACGGTTGACGCGTAGTAGCCTGACGACGCTGTGCCGCCGAAGCTGTATCCCTGGTTGTTGAGCTGGGCGAGCGACTGATATGGACGGATCGACGGGTTGCCGACGAGACCATACGAGAAGCGGAATTTCAGATCGTTGATCGCCTGGATGTGTGAGAACCACGACTCCGACGATGCGCGCCACGCCGCGCCGAGCGACGGGAATTCACCCCACTTCTTGTTCGCTGCAAAGCGCGAGGAGCCGTCCTTTCGGTAGGTCAACGTGAGCAGGTACCTGTCGAGCAGCGAGTAGTTCAGACGCGTCAGGTACGACTCGAGCGTCTGTGCGGTGTTCGACGACGCCACGCTCGGTCCGCCCGTTTGCGTGCCGGCGCCGATGTCGAAGTAGCCCGTGATGTCGTTGACGAAATTCGTGTTGTGCATCGACCCGGCGTCCGTGGTCGTCGACTGGCGCGAGTAGCCGCCCAGCAGGTTGATGCTCTGCGGGCCGAACGAGCGCTGATAGGTCAGCGTGTTCTCGTTGAGCCACGACGACGTTGTGGACGTCGCCCGAAGCGCGTCGCCGTTTACCTGCGAGCCGCGAAGCGTCGTGCGCGGATAGTACGTATTGCGCCAACGGCTGCCGTAATCCGAGCCGAGCGAAACGCGGAGACGAAGGTCGTGCGTGAGATCAGCCTGACCGAAGAAGTTGCTGAGGAGACGCGTGTCGCTCAGGCTGTCGATCACGTCCGCCGCGAGCGACACCGGATTCGGCGTCTGCGGCGCGTCGAGCAGCGAGTTGTACGCGTTGAGGTCGGTGTTGATGTACGAGTACGAACCGTCGAGCCGGCGAATGGGCATGATCGGTACGTACTGCAGCGCCGCGGCAACCGCGCCCGAGTTTCCATTCTGCTGACCCGACGTTGGCGTCGACTTGGTACGCGCCTGACTGGCCGCGAAGGTGCCACCGATTTCAATACGATCGCCAATCGACTGATCGACGTTCGCGCGCGCCGACAGGCGGCGGATGCCCGAGCCCATCACGATACCCTGCTGGTCGTACACGCCGCCCGAGAGCGCATACCGCGTCGGCTGAGCCGAGGCACTCGCACCTCGAACACCAATCTGAAGATTGCGCACCGGCGAATCGCGGAAAATCGCGCTCTGCCAGTCCGTATTGATGCCGCTCGCGATGATTGCGTTCTTCACGCTGTCGGGGAACGGCGTGAAAGGCGTGCTGGAATTCTGACCGTAGGTATTCGCGTAATCCATGTATTGCTTGGCGTTCAGCAGGTCGTAGCGCTTCGCGACGCTCTGCGAGCCGAGGTACGAATCGAGCGTGAACGTCGGACGCGTGCCGCGACCCTGTTTGGTCGTGATGATTACGACGCCGTTCGCCCCACGTGCACCGTAGATTGCCGTCGCCGACGCGTCCTTCAACACGCTGATCGATTCGATGTCGCTCGGATTGAGAGCGACGAGCGGGTTCGGAGGTGTCGTGCGATCGCGACCGCCATTTCCGGCCGCCGACCCCTGCATGTCGTTCTCGATCGGAAAGCCGTCGATGACGTACAGCGGCTCCGAGTTTCCGGTGATCGAGGACATGCCGCGAATGCGGACAGTGAGCGCACCGCCTGGCTCAGCGGAGGCTGTCGTCACCTGAACACCAGGCGACGTGCCCTGCAGCACCTGGTCGATCGTCGCGATCGGCGCCTTCTCGAGCGCCTCGGTCGTGACGGTCGCCACGGCGCCCGTGACATCGCGCCTGTTCTGCGTGCCGTACCCGACCGACACGACGGCGTCGAGTTGCACCGACTGCGTGTGAATGAGCACCGACGCCGTCACCGCATCGTTTGCCGGAACGTTCACCGTCCACGTGACTGGCGCGTAGCCAATTCGCTGCACGCGAATCTGGTGCGCTCCCGCTGTTACGCCATTGATCGTGTACCGGCCGTCGATCCCGCTCACTGCGCCGAGACGCGTGCCGATTACGACGACGTTCGCGCCGGAGACCGGCTGCCCGGTCACGCTATCGGTCACCATACCAGCGACTCGGCCGGCCGCCTGCGCCGTCGCGAGTCTCGGAACGGCGAACAGCAGCGCGAGCGCGAGAAAAGGTTTCGCCCATCGCATGACGAATCTCCAGGAGGGGTTGGTAAATCGGCGCATCATTGGGTTGTGAATTGGCATACTCTAAAGTCCGTGCGGCACGGCGGTGTGCTCCTTGAGCGACCGCAATGCGCGGGGACGGGAAACGGCGATCACCGGAGCGTCGACGTCGCTCGAACTGGATGATCGGCGCACGATGAGTTCGGGAGTGAGCAGTTGGCGCACCGGCGGCTGCTCGCCGCGCAGACGCGCCAACAACGTGTCGACGGCAAACGCGCCAATCAGGTCGCTCGGCTGGCGCACAGTCGTGAGTGGAACACGTGCCCGCGATGCCAGCTCGATGTCGTCAATCCCGACGATCGCGATGTCATCGGGAACCCGAATCCCCGCCTCGAACATCGCGTCCTGAAAGCCGAGCGCGCCGAGGTCGTTGTGGAAGAACATGGCGTCGGGTTTCGACGCGAGCGTGGCGACGTGCTGGCCGACTTCGTAGCCCGATCGATAGTCGTTCCATTCGCCGTCGTTCGGATACTCGAACGTGAACGCGGGATCGACGTGGAATCCGTGCTCCGCGACGGAGCGTACGTATCCACCGCCGCGAATGTCGAACATGCGGCTGCCAAACTTGTCGCCGACGAAACCGAATCGTCGACGACCGCCAGCAACGAGGTGCTCGCCGACGAGCTGCCCGGCGCGATCGAGGTCGAGTCCGATGAACGGCACGTCCTCGCCCTCGGTGTACGACACCATCACGTACGGGAACGCGCTCCGATGCAACCCGCGGATGGCGTTGCTCGGGTGGTACGTTCGACTCATCGAGACGATGATCAGCCCAGGGCTGCCGAGTTCGCGGAGACGCGCAATCTGTTCGTCTTCGCGATCGACGCGATTCGAGCTCGCCGCGAACAACAGTCCGTAGCCAAGCGCGTCGGCGCGCTGCTGAGCGGCGTGCGCGACGAGCGAGAAGAACGGGCTGTTGAGATCGCGAAGAACGAAACCGAGTACGCGGTCGGAGCGCGTGCCCTGCGCGGCGGCGGGTCGGACCGCGACGAACGTTCCGCGACCGACCCGGCTGTGCAGGATTCCTTCGCTGACCAGCCCCGACAGCGCCTTGTTGATCGTGATGACCGAAACGCCGTAATGCTCGGCGAGCTGTCGGTGGGGTTGGAGCTGTGTCCCGACTTGCATGCGCCCGGACACGATCTGGCTGCGGATGTGGGCGGCGACCTGCTGGTAGAGCGGCGTGCCTGAGGCGGGATCGATGCTCACGTTGACGGCCCGGGCGGGAGGGACTTCCGATACGCGGGAAGTGTTTATCCGTTGACTCCGCCAAACCTTAGGGCCGTGATATTGATATTGTCAATATGAGCAATGACGTCAGACGAGACGCAGACGCTCGCTGATCAGCGCGGCACGCCTCCCGTCCGAGCGAGCACCAGATGGATCGTCAGCGACGATTTGTATTGATTTTTCAGGACATACTCAGCGCACCATAACGCCAGTATGAAACCAGCAGATTATGTGTGCGCTACTCGCGCCGGCCAAGCAGGAACTCTCCCTTGGAGGGGTCGCGCGTTTGCCGAGTCGCCTTGGCCAACCGAATAGCCAGGTCAGCCATATGGCTCACCGCCCACTCGAAGTAGTGCGGCGTGAGCGAATTCAGCTCGAGATCCGGCGCCGGATTCATGAAATCGATGGCGTACGGAATTCCGTCGCGCACCGCCCACTCCAACGAACACATGTCGTAGCCGAGCGCGCGCATGAGCGTTTGCGAGTCACTGACGATCTGCGAGCAGAGCTCGGCCGACAGGTGGCCATGTTCCACGACGTACCGCCGCTCCTTTGGATCGTACTTCATCGGCAGCACGTCACGCTGGCCAAACGCCAGACAGCGGACGAACTGATCCCACTCGATGAACTCCTGGGCGATCATCGTGAGCAGGCCAGACGAGTTGTAGTTGTGGATCAGATCCGTCAGCGAGCGGCAGACATAGACATCCTTGCGGCCACCGCCGTGCGCGTCCTTCAGCAGACACGGCAACCCAACGTATTCGAGAATTTCGTCCCAATCGAGCGGATATTCGAGATTTCGTAAACTCTCATCGTGCTTGATGCCCGGCACGTACTCACGATTGGGCAGCGCGATCGTACGTGGACTCGGTATTCCGAGGCGCGTGGCGAGCGACGCGCCAAAGAGCTTGTCGTCCGACGACCACATGAACGGGTTGTTGACGATCGTCACGCCATGCAGCGCAGCATGTTTGAGGAACGTCCGGTAGTACGGCACTTCATGCGACAGGCGATCGATGATCACGGCGTAGTCCACATCATCGTCCATTCGCGTGCCGCCAAGCTTCACATATTCGGCAACCACGCCCTCGTCACGGCGTGCTACCTCCTCGATGAAGGCGGGCGGAAACGACCACTCCCGTCCAACAATGAGACCAATCTTCAGCATGTCCACCCTGTGAACTTTCAGCCGCAACACGATCGCCGGATTGTAATGCTAGACGGTCCACCAGCGTTTCGTCATCCACCTCGAATAACGCAATAACCGCTGAGCTCGGACGAGCGCGCTGCATACAACGCGATCGCGCGCTAACTCACGTAGCGAGCAGACGCAGTCCCGCCGTGCGACGCTCGCGCTTGCGCTGCTTCGCACTCCGTTTCGCCCCGCTCAACTCGTCGAGCAACTCGGCATAGTGTCGCTGATCATTCGGCTCGACATACGCCATTGCGACGCTAAGCGTCATCACTGGAAACACTTCTGGTTCGCCAGCTCTCGATGAGGCCGCCACCCACCCTCGACGAAGATCGGCCTCGTCATAGAGACTCGCGATTCGCCGATAGAACTCGCTCGCCAAACGCTCGGCGAGATCCTCTGCCGCGGCGGCCTCGACGATCGCTAAGAAATCATCGCCACCGATGTGCCCGAGAAAATGATTCCCGCACGTCTCAGCGAGTTCGACGAGGAGAATATCCGCCGTCATTGTGATGGCCAGGTCACCGCGGTGAAACCCGTACGCATCATTGAACGCTTTGAAGTCGTCGAGATCGATGTGCATGAGCGCGACGCGCTCCTCATCGCGCATTCGATGACGTAGCTCGCGCTCGATCATCGCATTGCCCGGAAGCCCGGTGAGCGGATTCGCATTGCGCGCGGCGTCGACGCGGGCGTCGGTGATCGCGGCGAGCAAACGCTGAACCGAGACGATGCCGCTAAAGATCCCAGACGCCGTGACGACGACATGATCGTAGAGCGACTGCGGATCGCGAGCCATCGCAAGACGCGACACCGCATCGAGCGACATACTCCGCTCGACGACTAGCGGCCGTCGCGCCGCCTGCTCCACTGGCCGCCGCAAGTACAGCTCACGACCGAATGCGCGGCCGAGTAGTTGATACACCTGCGACTTCATGAGCAGTCCCACGGGCGCGCCTCCGTCGACCACGACAACACCATCCAATCGCTGATCCTCGAATGCGCGTACCGCCGCCTCGAGGTCCGTCCCCGTCTCGATCGACGCGCCGTGCACCGCGAGTCGTCCGATCGAGTCCGAGGACGACGCTCCCGTGACAGCCGGGAGACGCTCCGCGGCAGCCAACGTCGGCCCAAGCGAAATCTCGTCGGCGATGCGCGGAGCAGGACGCGCGAGCAGAAATCCCTGGCCGAGTTGAACGCCGAGATCGCGAAGCGTCTCGAGTTCCTGCTCCGTCTCGATTCCCTCGGCAACAACTTCGATCGCCAAGGAGCGCGCGAGCACGAGCAGTGCTTCGACCGTCGCGCGACGGCCTTTGTGCTGGTGTACTTCGCGCACGAGCCCCGAATCGATCTTGATCAGATCGGGAACGATCTCGGCCATCATCTGCAGGCCGGAGTGTCCGGCGCCAGCGTCGTCCACGGCAACGCCAAAGCCCGCGATGCGATATCCGGAAATCGCCGCACGGAACGACGCGTAGTCGTCGATGCGCGTTTCTTCCGACAGTTCGAGCACGATCTGCGACGGTTGCAACTGCGCACGGTCGACGAGACCGTGCACCAGCCGTTCGAAGTCGTGATGCAGCAACGTCGACGGGAGTGCGTTGATGAAGATTCGCGAATGCGGCGCCCGTCGTCCGGCCTGACGCGCTGCGCTGTCGAGTGCCGATGCCCAACACCGCTCCTCGAGCTGAACCACGGCGCGAGCCCGAGCTGCCTCCGCGAACAGCGCACCCGGGAGCGCGAGCGGCGTGTCCACCGGACCGCGCGTCAGTGCTTCATACCCGATGATCGCGCCACGCGTCAGGTCGACGATCGGTTGGAAGTGCGTCGTGAGAAGCTTCTGATCAATGATCTGTTCGAGAGTGATCACGAACCACGGCTGGTGAGGGTGAAGGCTGTCGCACTTAGCATCGGCCTTCCGACGATCTACTTGCGCGCTCGTGTGTAACGGTCCGGCCTGCGTTCTGTCACAACGCGAGAGCATGCCCAATTCGCACGTCGTTGTTACTCGCCCTGCAACGAATCGTGACGAGCTTCCCCGACTGTTTCTGCGTCCGAGAAACCGAGCTCATGGCGATCCCCCTTTCGACCGCACGCGAGCGATGACCGCCGCCGCCCACTGCGACCGTTCGACGATCCTCGATTCGTTGATGCTCGACACGCCGAACGAAGCGGCGGGAGCGCACGCGATTCGGATGGGCGCGGACGTTCTGCCTCCAGTGCGCCGTCGTCCCGGCCAGCTCACGGTCCTCGACGTCACGAAGTGGTTCGGAGAGACGAGCGGCGGCGTACGCACCTATCTCCAACAGAAGAGCGAGTACGTCGCGGCGCACCCGGAATTGCGCCACGTGCTGGTGATTCCCGCAGCGCGAGACCTGGTCACGGATCAGGACAATGTTCGTTGGTATCGTTTGCGCGGGCCGCGCGTGCCGCGCCAGCCGCAGTATCGCTTTCTGCTCGCGACGCGATCACTCCGCAGAATCATCGCGCACGAACGGCCAGACGTGATCGAAGTCGGCAGCCCGGTTTTCGTTCCATGGGTCGTTGCGCACGCCGCGCACGGCACCGGTATTCCGTTGGTTTCGTTCTACCACACGAGTCTCACGACGTCGTTCGCCAACGCCGGCGTTGCAAGCGCAATCATGCGGAACGCACTCGGTTCATACGCACGACGCCTGGACAGACTCTTTCTTTCAACCCTCGTCGCGTCCGAATCGGCCGCCGCCGAGCTCAGGGGCGCCGGCGTCACGCGAACAGTTCGCGTGCCGCTCGGCGTCGACCTGAAGACGTTTGCACCCTGGCGACGTGCACGAGCGCGCGAGACGCGCCGCTTTCACGGTCTCCCGGAACACGGTCCGCTCGTCGTCTACGCCGGTCGACTCGCTGCCGAGAAGGCGCTCGAAACGGCAATCGATGGTTGGCGACGCTTCGATCCTGATCAGCGCGCGACGCTCGCGATCGTCGGCCAAGGTCCGCTCGCCCGACAACTCGCCACGCGCGCAGCAGGTACATCGATTCGGTTCCTGCCTTTTCAAGCATCGCGCGAGGACGTCGCCGACCTTCTCGCCGCGAGCGACGCGTATCTAGCGCCGAGCCCCGTGGAGACGTTTGGTCTCGCCGCACTGGAAGCACTCGCGTGCGGAACTCCCGTGATCAGCGCAGATCGCGGTGGCGTCGCCGAGCAGGTACGGCGCTCGAATGGCGGCGTGCTCTTTCGCACTGGCGATGCCGAGTCGCTCGCCGACGCGCTACGCCGTTGCCTTGGCGGCCAACCCGATCAACTCGGAGCAGTGGGACGCGCCTTTGTCGAACGCGAGCACGGGTGGGACTACGTGTTCGATCGCATCTTCTCGGTGTACCGAAGGATACTCGACGTATGAAATTGCTCGTCTCGATTCACGACGTCACGCCAGCGCACGCTCCCGCGATCGAACGCCTTTGGAGCATGTGCGCAAATCGCGACATCCTGCCCGCGTTGTTCGTCGTTCCCAACTGGCACGGCGAATGGCCACTCGAAGACTTTCGCTTCTTCTCTGACTGGACGCGTCAGCGCGCTGCGGAAGGATCCGATATTTTCTTGCACGGCGAACGCCACGACGAGATTGGCCTCCCGCGCCGCTTTGCCGATGAAGTTCGCGCGATTGGGCGAACGGATCGCGAAGGCGAGTTTCTCACGCTCAACGCCGACGCGGCGGGCGTTCGAATTGGCCGCGGACTCGCTCGACTCAAGCGCGCTGGCCTTTCACCGATGGGCTTCGTCGCGCCTGCCTGGCTCTCGAAGCGAGACTGTGCCCCGTTGATTCGCCAACACGGCCTTCGTGTTAGCGAAGATTCCCGCGCGGTCTATCTCCACAATCGAGGAACGCGTCTCGAGTCGCCCGTCGTCCGCTGGAGCGCACGCACGGAGTGGCGCGCACGCGTGTCGCCGTCCGTCGTGTCGTTTGCTTCCTGGCGCCATCGACGCCATTGGCTCGTGCGAATCGCGTTGCACCCGCAGGATCTCGGACATGAAGCAACCGCAGCCTCGATCGAAGCCACGCTCGACCACTGGGTTTCGCAGCGCACTCCGTGGGCGTACGCCGCCTTGTGAACGCTGCCCTGTTCTTCCTCCGACAATGAGCCGATGAGGATTGCCATCGTTTCCGACACCTACGCGCCTCAGGTGAACGGAGTCGCACGCACGCTCGCACGCACGACCGAGGCGCTGCAGGCGCGTGGTCACGACGTGCGCGTCTTCACGACGACGGACCCCGAAGCAACCGAGGATGCGTCGGTCGAACGGTTTCAGAGTCGCGCGCTGTGGCTGTACCCACAGCTTCGCTTCGCCGCGCCATCAACGCGTCGCATGGCAGCGGCGCTATCCGCGTGGAAGCCAGATCTCGTGCATCTCGCTACACCCTTTGGCGTCGGACTCGCCGGCCGCCGAGCAGCACGAAAGCTCGGGTTGCCGATGGTTTCGTCATATCACACGAGTCTGTCGAAGTACGCCGAGTTCTACGGACTCGGCGCGATCTCCGGCATTGGCTGGAAATTTCTTCGCTGGTTCCACAACAGCACGCGCCGCACGCTCTGCCCAACACAGGCAATCGTCGAGGAACTGAAGACGCACGACTTCGAGAACCTGTCGGTATGGGGGCGCGGCATCGACACTGCGCAATTCAATCCGCGTTGGCGCTCGGAATCATTGCGCACGAGTTGGGGCGCCGATGCTGACACGATCGTCATCGCACTCGTCGGCCGACTCGCGGCCGAGAAGGGATTGGACGTTGCCCTCGACGCGGTGAGCGAATTGGCGAGTGAGCGACGCGACGTCGTATGCGTCGTCGCCGGCGATGGCCCGTATGAACTCGAGTGCCGGCGTCGCGCCCCCGCAGGGACAGTGTTCACAGGACGCATTGGCGGGACGACGCTCAGCGAAGTCTATGCATCCGCGGATGTGTTTCTTTTTCCATCGACGACAGACACGTTCGGAAACGTCGCCCAGGAAGCGATGGCGTCTGGGCTCGTCGTTATTGGCGCGGACGTACCGCAGACGCGCGAAGTGCTACCGCATGACTGCGGACTGTTCTTTCGCCCGGGCAACGCGGCGTCACTCGCTGGCGAGCTTCGGTCGTTGCTGGCGAACTCTGACGGTATCGGTCGACGCAAAGCGCAGGGCGTTGCGGCAATGGCCCAGCGGAGTTGGATCGCGGTATTCGATGGGCTCGAGCGCGACTACCGCAGCGTACTCACGCAAGCGACGCAGACTGCGCCTGCGCCGACTTACGGCATCGGAAAGAACCAGAAGTTCTTGACCTGAGGGAAATAGAACGCGGGGTCCATCCCGTGCATCGTCTTGTCGACGAACTCGACGACGCCGTTGTGGTTGCGGACGTTGAGCACGTGGCCCAACACCGCGTCGGGAGCGTCCGTCGGCAATCGCTCGAATTCGACCATCACGATTCCCTGGCTGCCGACTCCCTCGCGTTGAACCATCTGGCGGATCTTCTCCGCTCCCCCTTCGATGTAAATCGGGTTGCCTTCCCAGATGGCGTCGAGTTGCTCGGGATTGTAGGTACCCGTGCGACGCGGAGCGAAGCCGTCGCCGTACGGCTTCAGCCTTTCGCGAATCTGATCACCCGTGTGTGCGAGGTCGTCAGCACCCCAGGGCTTGGCACCGCGGATGCGCCATGGCTGTCCGGTGCCAGCCGGTCCGCCGGTCTTGTACAACTCCGCCTCAGCCAGCGCGATCGGAAAGCACGCATTCTCCGCGAAGCATTTCGCCGGCGCCTTTGCGCCGGCCTTCGCGCCGTCCTGCAACGCCTTCGTGTAGGCGCTTCCAAACTTGGCCTCCGTAGCGGCGAGCGCCTCGAGCCGCACCGCAGCCTTCTCAACTTGAGCGATCTGTCGCAACGCCGGAATTTTTCCGAGTGCGGCCGGACCAGGTAGCGCGTTCGGCAGATTTTGTCCTATGAACCGCGCCGGGTTCTTCTGGAATTCCTTCACCGCTTGTTGAGCAGCAGCACGAAGGCGTTTGTGGTTCGATGCATTGTCGTTCGTGAGATAGTCCGCGATGCCTTTCGCCATCTGCTGCAATGGCACACCAGGCTTTTGCGCGAGGAACTTCAACGTGCCGCTGGCCCAGTCGGCCAGGCCCTTCGCGAACTCTAATCCCGGATTGCCGCTGTCGTCGAGCTCCTCCGCGACTTGATCCATTTGCGCGGATAGCTTGAACAGGCGCGTCTGATCGCCCGACGAGAGAATCTCGTTGCCGCTATTGGCGCCGGTGTCCTTCGCCGGCGTGCTCGGCGAACCCGACGAGCGAACGGCGGTGGAAACGCAACGGGTCCGGTTGATGTCGACGTACGCCTTCTCGTTTCTCGCGTCTTCGTCAATTCTGTCGGCGCGCAGCGGCATCATGTCCGCCTCGCGCTTCTTTGCGGCTGCGGCACGACAGTCATTGGCTCCGCTACCCGTGCACCGCGTTATCGCTTTTTTGTAATCCGCATCGACGTCGATTTCACGCTTGTGAATCTCGGCCAGCGCGTCATTGTGCCGCTTGTTCTCCTCCTGGCGCGCGTTGAAGCAGTCGTCGGCGACGGAGTTCTGTGCGACAGCTGGAACCGCGATTACGAGCAGCGCGACCGAAGCAGCGCGCCAGACACGGCGGGGCGTGAGGAGAAAACGCATTGCGGGATCTCTCGTGAGGGGAGGGTTCTCGGGAAGGCCCGTGAGATGATATCCCATTCGGACGGGGGCACGGAAGAGCACACAAAAATGAAGGGCCTGCGCGCAGCGCAGGCCCCCTCCGAATCTCTAGCGCCCAGCACCTAGCGCCTAGCGCCCAGCACCTAGCGCCTCAGCTCACGCAGACGTTTCGCGAATCATCTGCTCGGTCGTCGTAAGGCCCTTCATGACCTTGAGCCACGCGTCCATGCGAAGCGTGAGCATGCCGTCCTCGATTGCCCCGTCCTTGATCTCGGCGGCGCCGACGTTCTGCATCACGAGCTTTCGGACGTGCGGCGTCATCACCATGACCTCGTACACACCCTGGCGTCCTTTGAGGCCAGTACCATTGCACGCGTCGCAGCCCTTGCCCTTGAAGAACCCGAGCTCCCCGATCGTGGTGTCGAGGCTCAGGGTCTCGAGATACGGCACCGCTTCCTTCGTCGCCTTTTTCTTCGCGTTCTGTAGCGCTTCTTCGGTGAACCGAAGCTCGCGCATCGTCGTTTGGCGCGTGACCTTGGCCGCGGTTAGCTCCTCGGTCGTCGGTTCGTACTGCACCTTGCAGCTCGAGCAGATTTTGCGCACGAGACGCTGCGCCAAAATCAGGTTGAGCGCCGAGGCCACGTTGAACGGCTCGAGGCCCATGTCGAGCAGACGCGTCACGGTCTCAGGCGCCGAATTCGTATGCAGCGTCGAGAGCACCATGTGGCCCGTGAGCGCGGCCTTGATGGCGATACCGCCAGTTTCGAGATCTCGAATCTCGCCGACCATGATGATGTTCGGATCCTGACGCAAGAACGCTTTCAGCGCCGCGGCAAACGTCATGCCGATTTCGTTGCGCACCAGGACCTGGTTGATACCGAAGAGGTTGTACTCCACGGGATCTTCCGCCGTCATGATGTTGACGTCGATCAGGTTGACCTTCGAGAGCGCGGAATACAGCGTCGTCGTCTTGCCGGAACCCGTCGGACCGGTGACGAGCACCATACCGTACGGATTCTGGACCGCCTCCATGAGATCCTGCTCGGCGCGTGGCTCGATGCCGAATGCCGAGAGATCGAACGTGAGGTTGCCCTTGTCGAGAATTCGGAGAACGATCTTTTCGCCGAAGAGCGTGGGCAACGTCGACACGCGGAAGTCGATGACCTTGTTGCCCATCTTCAGCTTGATACGACCGTCCTGCGGCACGCGTCGCTCGGCGATGTTCAGCTGCGACATGATCTTGAAGCGCGAGATGAGCGCAGCCTTGAGCTTCATCGGCGGCTTCATCACTTCCTGCAGCGCGCCGTCGATGCGATAGCGAACTCGAATCTCGTGCTCGAAGCACTCGAAGTGAATGTCGGATGCGCCGCGCTTCACCGCATCGGTGAGAATCGCGTTGATCAGCTTGACGACCGGCGCGTCTTCCATCTGCGCCTGCAGCGCAGCCTGCGAGACTTCCTCTTCGGTTTCCTCGACGACTTCGACGTCGCCGCCGCCCTCGGCCTCGAGCTCGTTGATGGTGTCCATGAGGGACGCCATCTGCGCATCTTCGGTCGCGCCAAAGGTCTTGTCGATCATCCCGCGCAGCGTGAACTCGCCGGCGAGCACGGGGAAGATGTCGTACCGCGTGATGAACTTGAGGTCTTCGAGAACACCCAGGTTCGCCGGATCGGCCATCGCGACGGTGAGCGTGCGTCCGTCGCGCTTGAGCGGAATGACGAGATTCTTATGCGCGAGATCCGCCGGAATCATCTTCGCGATCTTCGGATCCAGCTCGAAGCGCGAGAGATCGACAGCAGGCATCTTGTGCTGCTTGGCCAACACCTTGGTCAACTCCAGCTCCGGAACGAAACCGAGCTTGACCAGGTTGTAGCCGATACGCGTTCCGTTCTGCTTCTGCTCCTGAAGGGCCTTGGACAACTGCTCCTGCGTGATCAGGCCCTCTTTGAGCAAAAGCTCGCCGATGCGTTCGACCGTGTTGATGTTGGGAGCAGCCATCGGCGAGAAGAATTGGAAGCAGGTTAAACGACTTCCACGGCGAAGCTGCTGCGCCTCGCTGTGTCAAGAATCTTTGCCATCACAGCCGCCGAAGCGCTGTGATTTCGGAGACAATCAGTCAATTCGTCCTGCCTGGCTCCTGGCGATGCCTTCCCAAACGCCCTGCAGATACGTGGCGCCGAGCGCTCGGTCGTAGAGACCGTAGCCAGGGCGTCCCTTTTCGTTCCAGATCATGCGTCCGTGATCAGGGCGCATAGGGCCTGCAAATCCAGTATCGTGCAGCGCGCGCAAAACCTGATACATGTCTACGTCACCGAATTGCGTTGGATGAGGACTCTCATGAAAGCGACGCTCACCCGTGCGACGCACGTTGCGACAATGTGCGAAGTGAATGCGACCGCGCGCCCCGAGTTCACGCGCCATCGCGGGCAAGTCATTCGATGGATCTGCGCCTAGAGAACCAGTGCAGAACGTGACGCCGTTCGCCGGATCGTCGACGATGCGCGTGAGTCGATCGAGTGCGGCGGCGTTGGTAATGATTCGCGGCAGACCAAAAATCGGCCACGGCGGATCGTCCGGATGGATGGCCAATTTGACCTTCACGCTGGCGGCCACTGGAACGATTCGTTGCAGGAAAAAGGCAAGGTTCTCCCACAACCGCTCGGCGTCGATTGCCGAGTAGCCGGCGATCAGCGCCTGGAGCGACTCGGCGTCGTATGCGGCGGCCCATCCCGGGAGGTCTCCCGTTCCTTTGGAGAGATCGATGCGCGCCAGTGTCGCGTCGTCATACGACAGCGCCGTGGACCCGTCGGACATGGCCATGGCCAGGTCGGTACGAGTCCAGTCGAAAATCGGCATGAAGTTGTAACAGAGCACCGGCACGCCGATGGCTCCCATGCGCAGGATGCTCTCACAGTACTGGTCGACGAGGCGGTCTCGAGTCGGCCGACCAAGCTTGATGTCCTCGTGGACGGGAATGCTCTCGATGACCGCGAGCTCCAGCCCCGCCGAGTCGACTGTTTCGGCCAGGCGCTCCAACCCCTCGCGTGGCCAGGCATCTCCGACGGGCACGTCGTAGAGGGCGCTGACGATGCCCCGAACGCCGGGAATCTGGCGGATGTGCGCGAGCGGAATGGGGTCGGTGGGTCCGAACCAGCGGAAAGAGGGCTTCACAGGTCGTGGGTCTCTGGTCTGAGGTCTCTGGTCTCAGGGTTTCCGCCTTCATTATAGAGGGCGGGCCGAGCAATGGGGCCGTGGGCGTCACCCTGTGAACTCAGACCAGTGACCAGTGACCTGGGATCTGGGACCAGTGTCCTCGAAGGCCGCTATGGCGCTTCTGCGTGAATCGTCACAGATTGTGGCCGCTTTAGTTCCTCCCCCGAACAAAATCGCCCACCAGGCGGTTTCGCTCTCGTATCAAATCAGTAGGCGAAGTGGTGGACCAATATTGTTCTTTGTAAGAACAAATCCCAGTCGCGACGCGTCACCTGGAGGAGATCCCCGAATGCATTGGATGCGAGCCGCACGACAACTCGCCACCGTTACCGGAACGCTGTTGGTCGCAGCGGCGTCGGCAGCGTCGGCCCAAACCGGCACCGCTCGAATTAGCGGAACCGTCACTGATCGGACCGCCGGAGCCCCGATCGCCAACGTCAACGTGATCGTGGTCGGCACCGAGGCCGGCGCCCGGACAGGCCCCGACGGAAAATTCACGATTGCTGCGGCACCCTCCGGGTCGCAGCGTGTGCGCGCCTCGCGAATCGGCTACGCGCCGACCGACCAGCTGGTGACGCTGACCAGCGGCCAGACGGCGACGATCAACTTTGCGATGGCGACGGCGTCGGTCACGCTCGATCAGATGGTCGTCGTTGGCTACGGCAGCCAACGCCGCTCCGATCTCACCGGCTCCGTCGCATCGGTCACGCCGAACGTCGACCAGACACCCGTTCTCTCTCTCGAGCAAACGCTCCAGGGTTCGGCTCCCGGCGTCATGGTGACTCAAGCGTCCGCGGCTCCGGGCGGTGCACTGTCGATTCGCGTTCGCGGCGGCGCGTCGGTCACCGGGAACAATGAACCGCTGTACGTTATCGACGGTTTCCCGATCGAAAATGATCCGGACAACCAGAGTCCGAGCGACGGCGGTCGCGATGCCACGACGACGGTGCCATCGAACCCGATGGCCGCGTTGAATCCGAACGACATCGAGTCGATTCAGATTCTCAAAGACGCGTCGGCGACATCGATCTACGGCGCGCGCGGCGCGAATGGCGTCATCATCATCACGACGAAGCACGGTTCGACCGCGCGACCGAAGTTCACGCTCGATTCGTACACGGGCACACAGAGTGTCGCTCACCGCTACGACCTGCTGAACGGCAAGCAGTTCGCCGAATTTGCGAACGCATGGTCGGTCGTCAACGGCACGGGCGTCATCTTCGCCGATCCGTCGTCGGTATCGAACACCGATTGGCAGTCGCAGATCTTCCGCAGCGCCCCAATGCGCAATGTTCAGGTGGGTGTCACCGGCGCCGCTGGTGCAACGAACGCCACGCGCTACGCGATCTCGGGCGGCGTCTATCAACAGGACGGCGTCGTCGTCAACTCGGGCTTCAAGCGCACGTCGATGCGCGGCAATCTCGACCAGGCCGTCGGCGACAATTTCCGGTTGAGCAGCAGCCTCACGCTGAGCCGCGCTCAGAGTCAGTCGATTCCGACCGATGGATCGCTCAACGGCGGCGCCGGCGCAGTCGGCGCAGCGGTCGACTACTACCCGATCCTTCCGGTCCGCCAGGCGAACGGCGTGTACACGTTGATGAGTCTCAACAGCCCGTCCACGGTGTTGCAGGCGCAGTCAAATCTCGCGAACCCGGTGTCGATGGCGAACGACGTCACCGACAAGCTCCTCGACACGCGCATTCTTGCCAACGCGTCGGGCGAGTACGACATGTTTGGAGGACTCAAGTTCAAATCGAGCGTCGGCACCGACCTTTCGAACCGCGGGCGCGACACGTACTACCCGCGCACCACGCTCATGGGTTCGCAGGTGAACGGTCAGGCTATTCGCGGTAAGACGCAGACGACGAACTTCTTGAACGAGAACACGCTGTCGTACAACCACAGCTTCGGAACGATGCACGCGTTCGACGCGGTTGTTGGCTATTCGCGGCAGCAGAGCGATCTGGAAAACAGCACGATCAAGAACAGCAACTTCGTCAGCGACATCGACGTTTTTGAATCGATCGGCTCGGGCACGCAGATCGGCGGACCGAACGTTACGTCAGGCCACACGCGCTGGACGCTCGCATCCTACCTCGGGCGTCTCAATTACACTTTGCTCAACCGCTACCTCTTCACGGTCACGAGCCGTCGCGACGGCTCGTCGCGCTTCGGCGAGGATCACCAGTGGGGCGTCTTCCCGTCGGCCGGGTTCGGCTGGCGCGTGTCGGACGAGCCGTTCATGGCACGCTTCCCGGCGATCGAGCTGCTCAAGTTCCGCGTCACCACGGGTACCGTCGGCAACCCGTCGATTCGCCCGTATCAGTCGATGGCACACCTGCTGTCGCAGCAGTACACGTTTGCCGGCACCGTGGTCCCGGGCTACTACCCGGCATCAGTCGCCAATCCGAACCTCGGTTGGGAATCGACCAAGCAGGTCGACTACGGCGTGGACCTCGGTGTGTGGGGCGGAAGAATCAGTCTCTCCGGCGACATCTATAAGAAGAAGACGAACGATTTGCTTCTCGCCGTCAACCTACCGTTCGAGTCGGGCTTTGCGACGGCGCTGCAGAACACGGGCGCGGTGACGAACAACGGTGTCGAGCTCGGAGTCACGCTCACTGTTCTCGACGGAAAGAAGAGTCCGTTCGGCTGGACGACCACGTTCAACTACTCGCGCAACCGCAACAAGGTTCTCGATCTCGGCGGCGGCGTGCAGCAGATCTTCGCCAACAGCGTCAACTCCGATCTCAAGTTGCTCGGCAGCTTGATCCAGGTTGGCTACCCGCTCGGCGTGTTCTACGGCTACAAGACCGATGGCCTGCTGCGCGATTCCGCGACGGCGGCGGCGTACACGACAGCGGTGAAGCCACTCTCCGGTACGAAGTGGAACGCCGGCGACGCAAAGCTCGTCGACGTCAACGGCGACGGCGCCATCACGGTTGCCGACCGCACGATCATCGGCGATCCGAACCCGAAGTTCACCGGCGGCTGGATGAACACGCTGTCGTTCAAGCAACTGCGCGTGAGCACGATGATGGACTTCGTGCGCGGCAATCAGATCCTGAACCTCAACAACATCCGCCTCGAGCAGGGCAGCCCGGCCACGAACATCGTTGCCGATCGTTGGCTCGACGCGTGGTCCATGACGAACCCGAACGGCAAGTACCCGCGCATCAACTTCACGCCGGGCACAATCGGTTCGGACATCACGAGCGACCTGCTCGAAGACGGCTCGTTCGTTCGCCTCCGCAACATCACGGTCGACTATCCCCTTCCCGACAAGCTGATGTCGCGGATCGGTGTCACGTCGACGCGCGTCTACGTCACGGCGTCGAACTGGAAGACCTGGACGAGCTACAGCGGCTTCAATCCCGACGTGAGCAGCCTCGGCCTCGGCAACACGAACCGCGGTATCGACGTCGGCGCGTATCCGCTGGCGAAGAGCGTCACCTTCGGCGTCAACGTTTCCTACTGAGCGCGAGGACAACTACACATGCATAAGCGATGGGCAGCAGTCGTCGCCCTCGGCGCGATGGGTTTCATTCTCGCCTGTGACGACAACAAATTCCTGACTGAACGGCCGTTCGACTTCATCGGACCGGCCAACTTCTACAACAATGCCGGTGACGCGCAGGCCGCGATCAACGGCGTGTATGCCGATTTCATCAACAGTACCGGCGACAACTACTACGGCCGCAACCTCGTCATGATCGTCGAGCACATGACGGAGATGTGGACGTCGCGCCTCGGCGCGACGAACGAGCGCATGCAGCCGGACGTGTACGCGATTCCTGTCAGCCATGCGTACGTCCAGTCGATCTGGGCTGCCGCGTATGACGCGATCAATCGCTCCAATTCGGTGCTCGATCACGTACCGAGCATCTCGATGGACACGGCGCTTCGCAGCCGCATTGTGGCCGAAGCGAAGTTCCTGCGCGCGACGCACTACTTCAACCTCGTGCGTCTATATGGCGGCGTTCCGCTCAAGCTGCACGAAACACAGGGCCTCGACAGCCTGGCAATCCCGCGTAACACTGCGCAGGAAGTCTACGCGCAGATCGAAACAGATCTGAAGGACGCGATCGCGGTTTTGCCGTCGCAGAAGGCGTACACCGGCTCGGACATCGGCCGCGCGTCGAAGGGTGCCGCGAAGACGTTGCTCGCCAAGGTGTATCTGCAGCGCGCCGGTACGGGCGTCGGCTCGACTGCCGACTGGCAGAACGCGCTCACGTATGCACGTCAGGTGCAGGCCGACGGAGACTACTCGCTCGTCGCCGACTACAAGTCGCTGTTCGATTTCATCGGCGGTACCGTGCAGGAGCGCAACAGCGAAGTCATCTTTGATATCCAGTGCATTCGCGCAAATGGACTCGGCGGCCGCATCTCGTCGCACATGGCCGCGAACGCGACCGCACCATACCTCGGCGCATCGACGAACGGATCGTTCGAAGCAGAGAGCATCTGGTTCCACTCGTTCCGCGCCGATGACAAGCGCCGTGACGGAACGTTCGTGTTCTCCTGGAACAAGGGCGGCACGATCGTCACCTGGAACGAAGCGCTGACGGCCTCGCAGCCATACGCGAGCGAGACGCCCTTCCCGCGCAAGTTCCTCGATCCTCTCATGACGGGAACGAGCGCCGAAGAGCCGAACTACATCGTGCTACGCTACGGCGAAGTGCTGCTGATGATCGCCGAAGCGGCAAACGAAGTAGCCGGCGGACCAACGGCCGAGGCGTACACGGCCGTCAATGCGATCCGCGCACGAGCGGGCATTCCTGCAATGACGCCCGGACTCAGCCACGACCTGTTCCGCGATTCAGTGTTCAACGAGCGTCGCTGGGAGTTGTCGCTCGAAGGCCCGAACGGCTACTTCGACAGTCAGCGTAACTGGGCGTGGGCTAAGGCGCGGGTCGAGCAGAGCATGAAGCTCGCACGCTCGAGCAGCAGCAAGTTCCCGAAGGCGAACAACACACCGATCGCCGACACGTACAAGCTTCTTCCAATCCCGCAGCGCGCGATCGATCTGAACCCAGCGCTGAAGGGCCATCAGAATCCGGGCTGGCCGCAGTAGGTCGCTCCGGTTCCTAAGCAGAACGCGTCCGACGCAGCGTATCGCGTCGGACGCGTTTTGTGTTTGTTGGGTCGCCTTCTTCGACACAAATAACACGAATAGAACGAATGAAACACTAATACTGCTCTTGCTGACCGGCTACGAACTCCGATCCACGCAAGGAGTCATTCTGCAGTAATTCGTGCGATTCGTGTATCAGTAGTTCGATGGCCGGAACGAGCGAGGCATTCAGAGAACGCGATACCAAAGCATCAGCCGACGCGCAGAGCGGCGAATGTCGGCGCGGCCACCAGCGCGACTGCGCCGAGGAGACGATACTCCGCCGGATTCGAATCCGGATATACCGGCGTCGCGCGCGCCGCGTCGGTGAGCGTTCCCTCGACCAGCGATGAGCGGATCGAACCCTCGATGAGATCCCACGCGGCAGTGATTTCGCCGCCGATGTACAAGCGCTTCGGGTTGTATGCGCTGACGACCGCAGCGAGGCCGCGACCAATCTGCCTTCCCGTTTCGGTGAGAGCACTCACTGCCGCTGGCTCGCCCTGCTGCGCGCGTCGAATGATCTCTTCAACCGCCGGTGCGCGCTTCCCCTTCGAACCGCCGCTCGCACTCGGGCCGGCAACCGCCTCGATGTACCGCGCAATCGTCGACGAGTTACAGGCAAAGGCTTCCCAGCAACCGCGCTTACCGCAGGCGCACAGCGGTCCGCTCGGATCGAGCGAGACGTGCCCGAGTTCGCCCGCGGTGTGATGTTCGCCGCGCAGCACTTCGCCAGCCATCACGATGCCGACGCCAACACCATCAGAGACGCTGACATAGGCGAAATTATTCACTGCGCGCGGCTCGCCCGTCATCAGCCAGAGTCGCGCGAGCGCACACGCAATCGGTGCACTCTCCACCGAAACAGGCACGTCGAGATGTTCGCGCACGGCGTCGCGGAGATGCACGTCGCGCCACCCGAGTCGCGGAGCGTACAGAATCTGCCCGGAGCGACGGTCAACCATTCCCGGCACGACGATACCGATGCCCTGCAACGCGGGCGTCTCGCCATCACCATCCGGGCGCGTCGCAAGAATCGACTCGACATGCGTGACGAGACACTTGGCGAGATCTGCCGGCTGACGCGGTGTGTCGAACACGCGACGATCGAGAACGGCGCCGCTAAAGTCCGCGAGGGCAATCGACGTCTTCCCCGGACGCACGTCGACGGCAATGGCAAAACGCCCGCTCGTCTGCACACGGATGAGAGTCGGACGGCGGCCGCGTACCGACGCCGCGGGACCGGTCTCGTAGACCTCGCCCGCCTGCAACAGATCGCGAACGATCGCCGTGAGTGCGGCGCGCCGCACATTCATCCGACGCGCCAACTCTGCGCGTGAAATCGGTTGGTGCTCGCGGATCAGATTCAGAACTATGCGCCTGTTGACCTCGCGCGGCGTCGCGCGAGTGGCCAGACGATAGTTCCGTGTGTTGATCTTACGCATGTTCTGCGACCTGACGATCGCGCAGTGTGATCACAACGCGACCTCACCGGTCAGCGCCGCACGAAGCACTTCGGCGCCCGTGCGAACCATCTCGGTATCGCAGCTGAACGCAAAGCGAATTGCGTCAACACACTGCTCGCCGAAGGCATCGCCCGGCGCGCTGCCGATTCCGTTTGCCGCCAACCGCGACGATAGCTCGTCAGCACCACGCACGCCCAGGCGCGAATAGACCTCCTGACCGAGCTCGGCCCATACGTAAAAGGCGCCACGCGGCGTGAAAGGCTGGACGCCCGGAATACCCGAGAGTGCGTCGATCAGCAGATCGCGGCGAACGGTGTACTCAGCGCGCATTACCGCGAGGTGCTCCTGCGGACCCGTAACTGCCGCGACCGCGGCCCACTGCGCCAGGCTGTTCACGCCGTTGATCGTGCAGCGAAGCAACTTCTGAATGCGCTCCTGCAGCATCGCCGACCGCGTCGCAACATAGCCGACACGAAGCCCGCTCATCGCGTGGCTCTTGGAGAACGAGAAGACGCTGATCACGCGATCGGCGTAGTCGCCTGCGATCGACGCGATGGAGGTATGCGAGTACGGCTCGTACAACACATCCTCGTAGGCTTCGTCCGAAACGATCCACAGGTCGTTCTCACGCGCCACGGTCACGAGTGCTTCGAGCGACTCGCGAGTCATGACCGCACCAGTAGGATTGTGCGGCGAGTTGACGAAGATCGCGCGCGTGTTCGGCGTGATCGCTCGCGCAACCGCTTCAGGATCGTACGCGTAGTCAGTCGCCGAGTTCACCGGTACTCGCACGACGACGCCGCCGGCGAGGCGAATGTTCTCCGCAACCTCCGTCCACATCGGATCCGGGATGATTACTTCATCTTCCGGGTTCAACAGCGCGCCAAACGTCACGTAGAGCGCGTGCATCGCGCCGTTCGTGAGGAAAATGTCCCGGGGCAGGATCTCCGCGATGCCGTTCTTCGTGCGCAGCTTTTCGGCGAGTGCGCGGCGGAGCTCAGGGATCCCGTCGTTGGGCACATAGTGCGTCTTGCCCGCGGCGCCAGCGTCGGCCACAGCCTGAAGAACGTGCGGTGCAACCGAAAAGCTCGGATCGCCCGACTCGAAGCGAATGACTCGCGCGCCCTTCGCCTGCGTGCGGAGAAGGATCTCGCGAATCTGAACGATCTTGCCAAGCGAGATGCTGTCGAGTCGATGTGTCGCGGACGTGTCCGACGCCGAAGATTGCATGCGAGCCTCAGAGGGAAGTGGTAGTGGCGGAGGGAGGGAAAAGCGTCGAGCGCGTGGTGACGGCGAGTGATACACCAACCGTCACCCGCGGATTCAAGACAACATGAAATTTTCGAGGTCGGCGAACGATGTCGCGACGAAGTCGGCGTGCTCCACCACCGTCGCGCGATTCACAAAACCCGTGAAGGCGACGAACGTGTGAACGACATCGCGCATGGCGAGGTCGGTCGCACCGTCGCCCATGGCGACGATCGGTCCGTCGAGATGCAGATCGGCGACGACCTGACGCTTGCCATCCGTCGTGGTGAGCGGCGAGTTCGCGTCGAACCCGACATACGCACCGCCCGCGTCGAAGCGCACGGGCACGGCGTGTACATCCGCCGGTCCGAGACCGAGGTGCAGCGCGAGACGCAGCAGCGCGTGGCTGATGCCTCCGCTGACAAGTACGACCTGCACGCCGCTGCGTCGAATGCGCGCGATCGCCTCGACCGCGCCAGGCGCCACTGCGTCGACGTACGCGCGCGACAGCGCATCCACTTCGTCGCGTCGCGGACGAATCTCGGCTAGTCGCAGGCCGTACACCTGCTCGAGCGGAATCGCGCCCTGCATCGCCTTGTGCGTCAGATCCGCCACACGGCGCGAGACGATCTCACCGCGTCGTGCGGCCAACCAGTCGATGCCTTCAATGCCCGAGAGCGTCGAATCGACGTCGAGAACGAGGCTGCGAAATGTCGTGGTCATTGCGCTCACGGTCATGATGCCATCCCAGAAGAGTCGTCGTCGAGGTCAGAATCGGTGAAATTCACAACCGTCGCGGACCGAACATCCGGACTCGCGAGTAGTTTCTTGCGAAAGTGCGCGTCGATCGTGCCGTCGACGGTGATCGCAGCCAGAGCGTTGCCACCCTGTGACGTTCGCGATTGGTGATACTCGGCGATGTTGACGCCGGCGTCGCCGAGCAACGTTCCGACGCGCCCGATGACGCCGGGTACGTCGGCGTTGGTCAACACAAGCATCGTACGCCGAGGCGACACGTCGACCGCAAACTCTCCAATGCGCGTGATGCGCGGGCTCGCACCCGGTGCAGCAACGGCCGCTACCGTGATTTCGTCGCCGTCACTTCGCACCGTGACCTGTAGCAGATACGGCTGATCCGCCGCGACAGCGGGCGCAACGGCGAGCACGATACCGCGCGCTTCGGCCTGCGCCCGCCCATTGACGATGTTGAGACGCGTTCCTTCGACGACACCTTCCACGACTCCGATCGCCGCCGCCGACAGCAGCAACGTGTCGGCGTGCACGAGCTGGCGTCCGAGTCGAAGCGTGAGCTGTTCCACGGCGCGAGCACCGCGATCGGCGAGCAGTGCACGCGCCATGGCCGACGAGCGACGCGCGAGCAGCATGGCATTGCGGAGCTCGTCCCAATGCACGTTCTCTCCGCCGTCGATGTTCACCGCACTCGACAGTTGACCACCGAGGAGGGCATCGCGAACGCTGGCGCAGACGTCGACGGACACATTGCGCTGCCCCTCGGCAGTCGATGCGCCGAGGTGCGGCGTCAACACGATGCGGGGCGAGCTGCGCAGCGGATGGTCGGCGCCGAGCGGTTCTTTGACGAAGACATCGATGAGTGCGCCACGAAGGCGTTCGGTCGCAAGCTCGGCGACGAGATCGGCTTCGTCGATGATACCGCCGCGGGCGAGATTGGCGATGATCGCGCCGTCGTGGAGCAGACCGAGCTCGCGCGCGCGAATCATTCCGCGCGTCTCGTCGTTGAGCGGCGTATGGATCGTGACGATGTCCGCTGCCTTGAGCAGCGCATCGAGATCTTCGGCGCGCGTTGCCTGCAGCCGCTCGAAGCGATCGGCGGTGACGTATGGATCGTAGGCGATGAGCGACATTCCGAATGCGCGCGCGCGTACGGCGATCTCGCCGCCAATGCGACCGAGTCCGATGATGCCGAGCGTGCGCCCGCGCAGCTCGGTGCCGAGCAGCGCGCTGCGATCCCAACGTCCCGCGCGCATCGATGCGAATGCGTCGGGAAGGTGGCGAACGAGCGAGATCAGAGATCCGAAAAACAGCTCGGCGACGGAGACCGTATTGCCGGCGGGCGCGTTGATGACCGCGATGCCGAGTGACGTGGCCGCGGGGATATCGATGTTGTCGGTGCCGACGCCTGCGCGACCGATGACCTGGAGGCGGCGTGCGCGTCGCAGCAATTCAGCAGGAACTTGCGTCGCGCTGCGTCCGACGATGGCGTCGTAGTCGCCGATGACGTCGAGCAACTCGCGCCATGGCGTTGTCGGTCGTTCGTCGACGTGGAATCCGGCTGCGGCGCGGAGCAATTCGACGCCCTCGGGATCGACTTGGTCGGTCACCAAGACATTGAAGCTTCGCATAGACAGTAGAGGCGTCGGCTGAGGGGAGTCGGTGTCCGAACTCAATGTACGAAGAAATGCGTCCGATTTGCAAATATTTTCTCGTGTGCATTTGTATTTCTGACATACAAATAGCCAATGCACCGACTTTCGTGCGTATTTTGCACTATTTGGTTGACACTTCGTCGGTTTTGGCCTATCGTGCGCCATTCCAGCACCCATTCCGCGCGAAGAGGAGAGATCGTGAAGCTCATCGTGACTGTCGTTCGCCCAGAGCGACTCAGTGCCGTGAAGGAAGCGCTGTTTCGCGTTGGGGTGACGGGGATGACGCTATCGCGCGCGAGCGGCCACGGCGGCGAACAGGAAATCGTCGAGCACTACCGTGGCTCGTCCGTCGTGCTCGAGTTCCGCGAAAAAGTGCGCATCGAAATGGCCGTGTCCGAATCGTTCGTGCAGCCCACGATCGACGCGATTCTCCAGGCCGCCCGTACGGGAGACGTCGGCGACGGCAAGATCTTCGTCCAACCGCTCGACCACGTGATTCGCATCCGCACCGGCGAAGCAGATCGCGACGCGCTCACGCCCGTCACCGCCGACGAAGTGCAGAGTCGTGCACAACTCATTCAGGAGTTGGTATGACCCCAACGACGATTTCTGCCGGCGATACTGCGTGGGTACTCGTATCCACCGCACTAGTGCTGCTCATGGTGCCCGGGCTGGCGCTGTTCTATGGTGGACTTGTTCGCACGCGCGCCGTCCTCAACACGTTCATGATGAGTGTCGCTGCGCTCGCGGTGGTCGGTGTTCAGTGGGTGCTCGGCGGATACTCGCTCGCCTTTGGCCCGGGACGAATCATCGGCTCGTTGTCGTGGGCCGGCCTCCTCGGCGTCGGTGTCGCAGCAGGCCCATACAGCGCGACGATTCCGCATCTCGCCTTCGTCGG
Organism: Leucogemmata humicola; assembly: GCF_055379415.1. Lineage (NCBI taxonomy): Bacteria > Pseudomonadati > Gemmatimonadota > Gemmatimonadia > Gemmatimonadales > Gemmatimonadaceae > Leucogemmata > Leucogemmata humicola. The sequence continues at coordinate 1,262,907 of NZ_AP040875.1, read as the reverse complement.
CTTTCAAGCGATGTTCGCAGGCATCACCGTCGCGCTCATTTCCGGCGCAATGGTCGAGCGAATTCGCTTCCACGCGTACATCCTGTTCGCGCTGCTGTGGACGACGTTCGTCTACGATCCACTCGCGCACTGGGTCTGGGCGACCGACGGGTGGCTGCACAAGCTCGGCGCACTCGACTTTGCCGGCGGAACAGTCGTACACATTAGCGCGGGCACCGCCGCGCTCGTCGCCGCAGCAATGCTCGGCAAGCGCCGAGATTTTGGGCGCACGCCGCTTCGGCCGCACAACGTGGTGTTCACGCTCACCGGCGCTGCCCTGCTCTGGGTTGGCTGGCTCGGCTTCAACGCTGGTTCGTCGCTCGCCGCCGATGGCATTGCTTCACTCGCGCTCGTGAACTCGCACGCCGCCGCTGCTGCTGCACTGCTCGCGTGGTTGACGATCGACTTCGTGCGCGGTGGTCAAGCGACAGCTGTGGGCGCAGCGACAGGCGCCGTGGTCGGACTCGTGGCGATTACGCCCGCCGCCGGATACGTCTCACCGCTTTCGGCGATCCTGATTGGCATTCTCGGTGCCTGTGCGAGCTACGCAGCCGTACAATATCGCGGCCGGACGTCGATCGACGACGCACTCGATGTATTCGCCTGCCACGGCGTGGCGGGCATCGTTGGTGCCGTGCTCACCGGCGTGTTCGCGTCGAAGGCCGTGAATCCATCAGGCGCCGACGGCTTGCTGTTCGGCAACGCCAAGCTCTTCGGCGTTCAGGTGCTCGCCGTCGTATGCACGATCGCGTTCACCGCACCGGTGACGGCCCTCGCGCTCGCGCGACTTCGCGCGGTTGGTTCGCTACGCATTCCGCTGCCGAACGAGATGTCTGGCGTCGACGTGAGCGAGCATGGCGAGCACGCCTACGACGACGGAGAGATGTCGGGTCTCGCCGGTACCGGCGGCTTGGGCATCAACGAACCAGTATTCATTCCCACGACGGCGAAGGTCGTCGTGCGCGCGTCAGAAGCAGCGTAAGGACGGGGTCCCACCCCCACACACGCACGTCGAGTAGCGCGCTCCCGGGCGCTACTCGGCGTGCGTAATGTGTTTTCCGAGGGTCGGCACGGCATCATGAAGCGCGCGTGATGCAAGACGCGCAACCGCCGTCGCTCCCGCAGTGTTGAGATGCGTGTCGTCCTGGTGACCGTCGGGATACATCGCGAACTCTCCGGGCGCGGTCCAGTTGTAGAGCTTCTTCGATCCGTCCACACCGGCATCCTGAACGAGCGCCGACGTAAGCGACTCGAGATCGATGAATGGAACATCGAGAGAGGTCGCGACTGCGCGCACCGCGGCCGGATACGCACCGTGCGTGGCTTGCAGCTTTCCCGCAGCCGAGAACTTTCTGCGAGCGATTGGCGTGAACAACACAGGGATCGCGCCCTTCGCCCGCGACTCACGAACGAATCGTTCGAGATTCTGCCTGAAGGTCGTCTCCGGATTCGTGTAGCGGGTAGAATCTTCTTTCTTTTCGTCGTTGTGGCCAAACTCGATCAGCACGTAGTCGCCCGTGTGCAGCTCGGCCAGGACGGCACTCCACTTTCGCTCGTCGATGAAGCTCTTGGTGCTGCGGCCATTGAGCGCGTGATTCTTCACGACGACCTGGTCATCGAAGAAGCGCTGAAACTCCATTCCCCAGCCGCGCTCGGGATTCGTATCGGGGTTCGGCTTCTCGGCCATGGTCGAGTCGCCGATCATGTGCACCGCGATGGTGCCCGGCTGCGGCGCGAACGCGCCGAACGCGATGCCCACGATCGCAGCGAATCGTGCGCGCATCGTCGTCAGCGACTCGCGGAGGCGATGGCGACCGGAACCCAACCGCCGAGCACATTCGACGGCGTGAACTGCTTCGCTTCGTCGGCAGTGAGCACACGACGCGATCCGCTCTGCACTGCGCCAGGTCCCGTCGCGCGGAATTCCACGAAGCGTGCGGCCGAGGGTTCGTACCAGGTCCGCGTGCCCGTCGAATCGACGGACGACATGCGGTCCCAGCCCTTCTCGCCTATGTGGTCGTCCATCCAGCAATCGACGAATGCAACCGCGCTATTGACCGTCGCGTCAGCGAAGGGATGCCAGGGTCGTCCGAGCGTGACGGAGTTCTTCGCCATCTGCGCGTTCTCTTTCTTCAAGCGACTCCGGACGAACAGAAAGCCATACGGATGATCGCCCTTGGTGCTCGGCGCCGTGATGTAGCCGTTGTTCGTCGCACTGCCTCGATCGCGCGATACGATGTCGCATTCGTCGAACACCGTCTGCCCTGCCCCGAAGATGAAGTCGACGTTGCCCCAGACTTCACATTTGTAGAAGTAGCTCCGGCCGGAGTTTGGGAACAGAGTGTCCTGATAGCCGGTGATCTTCACGTTCACGAACGTCGCCCGATCGCTGCCGAGGTCGGTCATCAGCGCGACTCCCTGCGCGTTCTTGAACTTCGTCCGGTCGCTGTCGGGCTTCACCATGTTCGCCGGATAGTCGAACGAATTTTCGATCGTCATGTTCTCGGCGCGAAAGTCCGGAGCAACGATGCGAAGCGTGAAGCTTCCGCGCGTTCCGTACGTGCCACCCGTCGGCGTCGGCGTATCGGACGCGGCGTCGAAGGTGAGTACGGCGCCGTCGCGTGACTCGCCGAGCAGCGTGACGCGCGGACGATCGACCGTGAGCTTTTCGCGGTAGCGGCCGTTGCGGAGAAACACGATTGCGCGCGACGAGCCATTCGCCGGAAGGCCCGTGAGCGCCGCGCCGACGCTGCGATACGTCGGTGCGCCGTTGGAGATTGCGCCGTCGGCGCCGTTGAACTTCGCATCGACGATCGCGGCATATTCTCCGCCACCGAGCGGCAGCGTGGCAGCGCTACCGGGGAAAGGAACGAACTTCTTTTCGCAATCGAGACGCGGTGCTTCGGTCGTCGTTCCAGTGAGCTGAACGTTCTCGCCAGTGATTGCGAGATTCGATGGGCCTGGGCCTTTGGTGATTGCCGCAAACGACGCCTGCACCTTGATCGCGCTCGGTTTGTCGAACACGACGTCGTCCCAGGACATTCGGAGCATGCGCGCGGCATCGTACCCATCGAGAATCACCTTGCCGCCGTCGAGCACGCGAACGCCCTTGAGGCGAATGTCGCGGAACTCGGGAATCAGATTGCCTGTCGTCTGGGCACTCGCCGTGTAGTGTGTATCCATCTCGATCACGTTCTTCGTATTCTGAATGCAGACGTCGCGATACTCGATGTCGTGCACGAGACCGCCGCGGCTCGCGTTCGACTTGATCCGGAGCCCGTTGTCCGCACCGTCGATCGACAGGTCGAAAACACGAATGGCGTGCGCGCCGCCGTCGGTTTCACTACCGATCGAAACACCATGACCGCGATAGAAGCGATTGTGCGAAATCGTGATGTTCGAGCTGGGGCCGGTGTTGCCTGCCTTGATGGCAACGTCGTCATCGCCCGTGTTGATGTAGCTGTGGGTGATCGTGACGTTGGTCGCGCTTGCGGGATCGATTCCGTCGGTATTTCGCGCGCGGGGATCCGGCGTGTTGATCACCACGCCCCACGCCGTGAAGCCGTTGCCGCGATCGTAGACAACGTGGAAGTTCGGCGAGTTGCGGAGTGTGATCTTGTAGAGCGTGAAGTCGTCGGTGCGATTGATCTGGAGCAGTCGCGGGCAGCTTTGGCTCTGGTTCTTCACCTTGGCGAACTGCGCGAGATCCCACCACGACGAATCACGGCCGACGAGCTTTGCCCAGCCGCGGCCATCGATCGTGCCGGGACCCATGACACCAGAGCCGTTGGCACGCTCGGTGGTGATGAGCGCCTTGCACGCATGACCCTTTTCGTCAACGGTGCCGCAGCGCTTCGACTGATCGATGTCGTACTCGCGTGGGTCGCGCGACGCAAAGAGAATCGCGTTCGTGTCGACGACGAGCGTCACGCCCCGCTTGAGCGTCAACGGACCTGTGAGAAAGGCACGTTGAGCACCGCTGGCCTTGAGCACCACCGCCCGACCGCCAGTACAGCGGTCGATCGCATCCTGGATACGCTTCGTATCCAGCTTGCGCTCGTCAGCGTCAGCGAGCGTGGTGTCGGCGACCGGCGCGAGCAATGCGGTGATCGTTGCGCAGGCCGCGGGAAACTTTGGTTCAGTGACGGTACGCGTATCCTGCGCCGCGAGGTGCGACGCGAGCGGAAGCGCGGCCGCGAGCGAAAGGGCGAGGTACGCGCGCATCGTTAGCGACTCGCCGAACGTGTGCCGGTGACGAACGTGAGCGCAATCGGAGTGCCCACGCGCTGCGCAGACTGATCGAGATACGTCCACCAATCGCGCACGTCGCGGAAGTCGCCACTGTCCGTCCAACCAGCGCCGATGTAGTAGCTCACTGGCTGCCCAGACTTGGCGCGCGAGATCGCTAGATAGTGGTCGCTCGTCTCTTTCCAATCGAGCACGGAATTGCGCGGCATCAAGATGCCGATGCCCAAGTCGCCGTGACCGCCATCCTTTGGAAGGAGCGGTCCCCACATCGACAGCCAGGCCCACGCGTTCGCCTTGCTCTCGGAACCGACGACGCTCTTTCGCTTCACGATGCCCGTCGCCCACGGAATGTCGGTGACGCCGTTCTCGGCGCGGAAGATGCTCGTGACATGATTGAGATTCTGCCCGGCGTCGATCGCAACGCGCTTCGTTTCGGTGACACGCATGCCGGGTGCGTCCCACGGCTGATACTGCAACTCGAAAATCGCGCGAACCGGACCGTTGGCGATGATGCGCTGGCTCTTGAAGTTCCACGCGCGATAGAGCGTGTCGTTCTTCCAAATGGCCGTGCCGCCGGCACCGAGCGTCTGACCAACGTCGAAGAAGTCGGCGCCTTCGCCCGTATCACGGTGATAGTTGTCGTGTCCCTTCTCGTACCACTTCTCGACGATCGGATCGCGAACGCGCTTGACCCAGATATCGACGCCGCTGCTGAGGAGCGAGTCGACCTTCCAGAGACCCTGACCATAGATGCGGTACGCGATGCGATCGCTTTCCCACGCCACGTCGTCGCGCGGCATCATGTGCGCGGCATAGACGCGCACCTTCGCCGGCTTCGCTTTCGCCGCCTCGGGTTCGACGACGAATGATTTGATCTCGCCAGGAGCAAATGTTGCCTGGAAGATCAGTTCGTCCATCGTGCCGTCGCCCTCGTTGTCGACTACCTGCGACACGACCTCGTTGCCCGACGCCAGGTCGACGACGCGCACTTTCGTCGGCGAGGCCGACGGCAGCTTGCCGACGACATCGGACCACTTGAGCGCAAGCGTCTCGTCGACACGCGTGAACGTCAGCGTGTTCTCGGCCCGCACTTGCAGCGAAGCGACTTGCGCGACCACGGGCGATGCGACGAGGAGGCCGGCGATTGCCAACAGCGAACGCACCGCAGCGGGGCTAACGATTGTTCTTGCGCTCATTTCAGTTCCCTCATGTCGACCGGTTGCATGTCGGTAAAGTCCTGGTTCTCGCCGCCCATGGCCCAACAGAACGCGTAGTTGGTCGTGCCGGAGCCCGAGTGAATCGACCACGACGGGGAGAGCACGACCTCTTCGTTGCGCACGACGACGTGACGTGTTTCGGTCGGCTCACCCATGAGGTGCACGACCACGGCATCGTCGGGGATGTTGAAATACAGATAGACCTCGGTGCGACGATGATGCGTGTGCGACGGCATCGTGTTCCACACGCTGCCCGGCATCAGCTCAGTGACGCCCATGACGAGCTGCGCGCTCTTGGCGCCGCCACCGTGAATGAACTTCGCGAGTTTGCGGCGATTCGCGCGTTCGGTCGTTCCGAGCTCCGCAACGTCTGCAGACGCGGCCGGGGCGTGCGCGACCGGATGTGACGCGTGTGCCGGATAGCTCACGAGATAGTATCGCGCCGGCGTGCTCGCGTCGTCGCTCGCGAATGCGATGTCGAGGCTGCCGCGGCCGATGTACAACACGTCGCGCGATTGCATCGGATGCGTCTTACCGTCGACCGTGATCGTCCCAGGGCCGCCGATGTTCAAGACACCCAACTCGCGACGCTCGGTGAAGTACTGCGCCGCAAACGACGGCGGCGCATCGAGTCTCAGCGGCGTGTTCAGCGGAATAGCCCCGCCGAGTACGACGCGATCGAGGTCGATGTGGCGGAGCGTGATCTCGCCCGACTTGAATAGGCCCTGAACGAGAAAGCCCTCACGGAGTTCATCGGTCGTGAGCTGCTTTGTGCGCTGTGCGTCTGGCGTGTATTGCATCCCGTGTCCTATCGAGCCATCCATCCGCCGTCGACGACGAGGACGTGGCCGTTGATGTAATTGCTGGCTGGCGACGCGAGAAACACCACGGCGCCAGCGAGGTCGGAGGGCTCGCCCCACCGACCGGCGGGAATGCGAGCGCTGATGTCGGTGTAGCGCTGAGCGTCGTCGCGCAGTCGTTGGGTGTTGTCGGTCGAGAAGTAGCCCGGCGCGATCGCGTTGATCTGGACGTCGTGCTTGGCCCACTCGTTCGCGAGCGCCTTCGTAAGTCCTGCGACGGCGTGTTTGCTTGCCGTATAGGCGGGCACCGTGATGCCGCCACTGAACGACAGCAGCGAGGCGACGTTGATGATCTTTCCCGCGCGCCGCTCGATCATCTTCCGGCCCAGATGCTGGCTCAGGAAGAACACCGCGTCGAGGTTGGTGCGCATCACGCGATCCCACTCGTCGGCCGGAAAGTCCACCGCCGGAAATCGGGCGATAGAGCCGCCGTTGTTGACGAGAATATCGATCGAGCCCGCGTTGCGCTCGGCATCCGCAACCATCGCTTGAAGCTCGTCGCGATTCGCAAGATCCGCCGACGCGGTCCACGCTCGTCGACCGAGTGCACGAACAGCATCTGCCGTTTCAGATGCGCCATTCGGCTTGGAGCTCGCACACACGACGTCAGCGCCGGCTTCTGCGAGTGCGATGGCCATCGCCTGCCCCAGCCCACGACTGGCACCCGTCACGAGCGCAACCTTGCCACTCAGCGAAAAGAGATCCATAACGCTCATCGTCCCAACTCGTGCGCAGCAAGGATGAACGCGCCGACTCCCTTGTAGTCGTTCGAGACCACAGGCTCGCTGACGTAGTACTCATAGGTGCCGTCGCGCGGCGGATCACCACCGAGTCCAGCGACCTTGCAAATACTGTTGATCGACACGAGCCCGTTCGGCTCGACCGAAACGAAGTTGGCAACCATCCCATCGAAGCCACGCTCCGCCAGCGCGCGGTACGTCGGCGACAAATAGCCCATGCGCGCGCCCTTCGCGAACGCGTAGACGAACATCGACGAGCCCGATGCCTCGAGATAGTTCTTGGTGCGATTCGGCTGATCGAGCACCTGCCACCACACGCCGCTTACGGGATCGCGGACACTCGCGACGGCTTCGGAAAGTTGCTGGACGATCCGAATCAACTCGGCGCGATCGCGATGCGTCTTGGGCAGGTAGTCGAGCACGTCGACGGCGGCCATGAGATACCAGCCGACGGCGCGGCCCCAGAAATTCTTTGAGAGCCCAGTCGCCGGATCCGCCCAGGCTTGTTGACGCACCGAATCCCACGCGTGGTAGTACAATCCCGTCTTGGGATCACGCAGATGGCGCGCGACGAGCAGGAACTGCCGCACGACGTCATTCATCGCGACGGTATCGCGGTGACGTAGCGCGTATTCCGCATAAAACGGCTCGGCCATATACAGGCCATCGAGCCACATCTGCTGCGGATAGATCTTCTTGTGCCAGAAACCACCCTCGGCCGTGCGCGGATGCGTGCGCAACTGTTCGCGCAATGCGTCGGCGGCGCGCATGTACCGCGAGTCCTTCGTTCGATCTGCGAGCGCAAACAACGCTCTGCCTTCGTTGATCTGATCGAGGTTGTATTCGCTCGCCGTGTATGTGGCAATACTGCCATCGGCCCGAACGAGCGAGTCGATGCTCTTCTTCACGTACGCCGCGTATTTGGGATCCTTCGTCGTGACGCCGACCCGATCGAGCGCAGTCAGCATCAGCCCGGCGGTGTAGTCCCACTTCTCGTAGACGACGGCATTCCGCTGCATCACCGACTCGGCGACGCGAACCGACCATGATTTGGTGGTTTGCGCCCCGGCCGTTGCGGCCAGCGCCGTGAGCAATCCGAGTGCGCGCGCTTTCATTTGGCCGATACGCCGTTGATCGTGGTGTTCGTGAACGTCAAACCGCGCACGTGATCGGTGACATTGCCCTTCGCGACGTTGTCGAAGCGGCAGTCGACGACGCGAATGTTCTCGATGGGCGCGTTCGGGAACCCGCGGAGGTACAGACCATACGCACTCCGTTTACTCGTGACGTTGCGAATTTCGACGTCGCGCGCGACGGGCGTGAAGCTTCCCTTGTCTCCTTCCTCGTAGAAGAAGTCGATCGAAAGGACGGAATCGGCCACCTGGCCAATGACGACATCACGCATGTAGATGTGCTCGAGCACACCGCCTCGCATCGCGTTGTTCTTGAGACGCAGCGCACGGTCGAGGAGCGGACTGTCCATGCGACAATCGTGCGTGAAGACGTTCCAGCAGCCTCCGGAGATCTCGCTGCCAATCGTCACGCCGCCATGACCGTTCCGCATCTCACAGTGGCGGACGATGATGTTCTCGCTCGGTAGGTTCAATCGCCGGCCGTCGCCATTGCGACCCGACTTGATCGCGATGCAATCGTCACCCGTGTTGAACACACACCGTTCGATGAGCACGTCTCGGCACGACTCTGGATCGCATCCGTCGTTGTTGGGTCCAAGCGTGTTGATCGTCACGCCGCGCACGGTGACGTTCGTGCAGAGCACCGGATGGATCTCCCACATCGGGGAGTTCAGAATCGTGACGCCTTCGATGAGGACGTTCTTGCACCGATACGGCTGAACGAAGTTCGGCCGGATGTAGTCGCCCTCGCCGAATCGCCGCCGTGCGACCGGCGTGCCGTCTTCGCCCATCGCGAGCAATCGCTGACGGGCTGCGTTGTAGTTCGGCGCGCCTTTCGTCCAGCCGAAATCCGCACTCCCCTTCCACGGCCACCAATGCGCATGGTCGGCCTGACCATCGAGCGTGCCCTCGCCGGTGATCGCGACGTTCTCGCGTTCATACGCATAGATGAACGGCGAGTAGTTCATCAGCTCCGTGCCCTCGAAGCGCGTGAGCACGGCGGGCAGGAAGTGCGCGGGATTCTGACTGAACGCCAGCGTCGCATCGCGACTGACGTGCAGATTGACGTTGCTCTCCAGATGAACCGCGCCAGTGAGAAAGCGACCGGCGGGAACCACCACACGGCCGCCACCAGCGGCACTGCACGCGGCAATCGCAGCACGAATGGCCGCGGTGCAATCGGCGCCACCAGGGCGCGCGCCGTACCGAGTGATGTCGAAGGCGCGATCGGGAAAGCGCGGCGGGACGATGCGCGCGAGAATGTCCGGCATCTGCGCCCATCCGCGCGTTCGCGGCGACGGTGCCTCAGAGCCTTTCGTCGCCTTGCATGCGAGCGCGCCAAGTGGCGACGCGAGCAACGCGCCGCCGCCAACCATCCGGAGAAAGTCGCGACGGTCGGTCTGCACGGCTACAACTCGGCCCGCTTGAGCGTTGGCGCGAGCAGCTGAATCACGATCAGTGCACTCACGTACGCGAGCCCGCAGACAACGAAGATCGGCGTGTAGTTGCTGCCGTTGTTTTGCAGCACCCAGCCGGTCGCGCGCTGAAAGAGCACACCGCCTGCGGCCCCGAAGAATCCACCGATTCCCACGACCGATCCAAGCGCCGACCGTGGGAACATGTCGCTCGACAGCGTGAAAATGTTGGCTGACCACCACTGATGCGCGGCGGCCGCAACGCTCACGATCGCAACGGCGATCCACATGCTGCTCGCTGCAGGGGCAAACATCGTTGGCACGATCGCCAACGCGGCAATCAGCATCGCCGTCTTGCGCGCGGCGTTCACCGACCAGCCGCGATTGATGAAGAAACCGGACAGCCAGCCACCGAACACCGATCCGCCGTCGGCCATCAAATAGATCACGACGATCGGCGCGGTGATCGATCCGAGTTTGATGCCATAGCGCGCGTCGAGAAACTTCGGCAACCAATAGAGATAGAACCACCAGATCGGATCGGTCATGAACTTTCCGATCGCGAAGGCCCACGTTTGGCGATGCTTCAGCAGTTCAACCCAACGAACCGCCACGCGCGGCTCGGCTGGATCGCTGCGAATGTGTTCGAGTTCCTCGCTGCTGACTTTGGAGTGTCGCTCTGGCGGCTGATAGACGAGCAGCCAAGCGCCAAGCCATAGAAAGCCCAGCGCGCCGGTTGCGATGAACGCCGCGCGCCATCCCCAGTTCAACGCGATCCATGGAACGAGGATTGGCGTGACGATCGCGCCAACGTTCGAACCGGCATTGAAGATGCCGGTCGCAAACGCCCGCTCACGTGCCGGAAACCACTCGGCGATGGTCTTGATCGACGCCGGAAAGTTTCCCGATTCGCCTAGGCCGAGCGCAAAGCGCGCGGCGCTGAACCCGGTAGCCGTTCTCGCGAACGCCGTCGACATTGCTGCGACGCTCCAGATGACGATCGAGCCAGCGAAGCCGCGCTTCGTACCGAATCGATCCATGATCCGGCCGGCAAAGAGAAACCCGAGCGCGTACGCTACGGAGAACCACGACACGATCGCCCCATACTGCTCCTCATTCCAACCGATGTCTTTCGACAGCGACGGAGCGAGAAGGCCGAGAATCTGGCGATCGATGTAGTTGATGGTCGTCGCAAAGAAGAGCAATGCGCAAATCGTCCATCGGTATCGACCGATGCGAGCCATGGTGCTCTCGACGCCCATCGTGGTTTCCATTGTCTACCTCTGAACGCGGCCGCTCGCGTCACCACCCATGAGCGCCTCGACTTCCGGAACGCTCACACGGTTGATGTCGCCGAGGATCGAGTGTTTGAGACACGAGGCCGCGGTCGCGAACTCGAGGCCCTTCTGATCGTCCTTGTACGCGCGCAGTCCGTAGATCAGTCCCGCGGCAAACGAATCGCCACCGCCGACACGATCGACAATGTCGGTGATGTCGTAGTGACGGCTCGTGAGGAAATCGTTGCCGTTGTACAACACCGCGCTCCAGCCGTTCCGATCGGCACTGTGGCTCTCGCGCAGCGTGATGACCTGCTTTTCGAGATTCGGAAACTCTTTGAGTACACGCTGAGCGAGGGCGCGGTACTTGTCGTGCTCGAGCTCACCGCTCTTCACATCGACGTCGACCTCGATGCCGAGTGCCTTCTGACAGTCTTCCTCGTTGGCGATTCCCACGGTCGCGTAGGCAACGAGCTGGCGCATCACTTCCGACGCCTTCTTGCCGTAGCGCCAGAGATTCTTGCGATAGTTGTAGTCGCACGAGACGGTCAGTCCCTTCTCCCGCGCTGCTTTCGCCGTGGCAATCGACAGCTCGGCGGCCGACGCGCTGATCGCGGGCGTCACACCGCTGATGTGGAACCAATCGGCGCCATCGAAGATCGCGTCGAAATCAAAGTCGCCAACCTTCGCGGTCGAGATCGACGAACCTGCGCGATCATACGTGACGCGCGACGGACGCTGGTTCGCGCCATTCTCGAGGAAGTAGATCCCGAGCCGCTCGCCCTGACGCCGAAGCATCGACGTATCGACGCCAAACGACTTGAGCGTGGCAACGCACGAGTCGCCGACGTTGTTCGCGGGAATCGCCGAGACGAAACGCGCGTCGACCCCAAACTGCGCGAGGGATGCAGCAACATTCGCCTCGGCGCCACCGAACGTCGCCTCGAGCATGGGCGACTGGAAGAGTCGCTCGAAGCCCGGCGACTTGAGGCGAAGCATGACTTCACCGAACGTGACGACGCGTGTCATACGTTCACCAACTGCGGCTTGCCGCTCGCTGCGTCCACGGCGCGACGCGACTCATCGCGAATCCGATCGAACTGTTTGGCCGCGATCCACTCGGTCGGCGCCATCCACGAACCACCGCACGCCACGATCCGATTGAACGCCAGATAGGTCGCAATGTTGCTCGCGTTGATCCCACCGGTCGGCATGAAGTTCACGCCGACGTACGGGCCGGCAATCGCTTTGAGGAACGCAAGCCCACCGCTCTGCTCGGCCGGAAAGAACTTGAGTGTCGTCAGGCCCTTTTCGAGCGCGGCTTCGACTTCGGTCGGCGTGCAGATGCCCGGATACACCGGCAGCCCGTGCTCGAGACAGTAGTCGACCATTCGCGGTCCGAAGCCAGGCGCGACGATGAACTGCGCGCCGGCGTCGCGTGCGGCCTTCGCCTGCTCGGGCGTCAACACGGTGCCAGCGCCGATGAACATCTCGGGCACTTCAGCCGCGATGCGACGCAGCGCTTCACTCGCGCGCGGTGTACGGAAGGTGATCTCGGCGCATGCCAGACCGCCGGCGAGCAGCGCTCGGGCGAGAGGAACGGCATCATCGGGATCGTCGATCACGATGACGGGAACGACGCGCGTCGCGCGCAAGCGCTCGAGCGCCTCGGCCGCAGACGGGAGTGCGTTGGTCATGTCAGTGCGGTTTCGGTAAGGTGTGCATCGATCGCGGCCAGGACGCCTTGTCGAAGAATTTTGATCAGATGATCGCTGATCGCGTCGGTGAAGCCGGGAACGTCTGCGAGTTCAGCGCCCCACAGCGCGCGGTCGTCACAAATGGCGCGAACAAAATCGCCAATCGATTCGTCGGACGACAGGACGACGTGCTCCCACGCCGACCGGACGCGGGCGCCGTCGGAATCCTCGGGCATTGCCAGTCCGGCCGTTGCGCGGGCCGTGTGCATTTCGCCGCGCATGAACGCCAGGTACGCAGCAAAGCCAAACGCCAGCGACGTTGGAGTACGCCCGGTTCGCGCGGCGAATTCAACGATCGACGGTACGACACGAACACGCATCTTGGTCGTGCCGTACAGCGTGATGTCGAGCAGGCTGTGTCGGATGTACGGATTCGCAAACCGCGCCATCACGTCGGCCGCGAACGCCTCGGCGTTTGGCGCTTCGAGCGACGGCACGATTTCATCGAAAAGCATGCGGCGAATCAAGCGCCCAACGCGCTCGTCGGATACCGCATCGCGCACCGTCTCCAAACCGGCCAGCAACGCCACCGACACCGACGCCGTGTGTGTTCCGTTCAGCAGCCGCACCTTCCGCTCGCGGTAGGGCCGAATGTCCGGCGCAACGATGATCCGCGGCTCTCCAATCGAAAAGCCGAGGCGTTGGCGTAATGCCTCGCCGCCTTGAATCGCGAAGAGTGCGTAGGTCTCCGACGCGATGAGCAGATCGTCATGGTAGCCGAGGTGCCGCTCGAGCCGCTGAGTGTCAGCAGCGTCGACGGCGCCAGGAACGATACGATCGACGAGCGTGTTGCAGAACGTGACGCTGTGATCCAGCCAGTGCTCGAAGCGAGCGCCGAGCCGCCAACGTCGAACCAACTGCTCGACGATTCGGCGGAGCACGTCGCCGTTGTCTTCGATCAGCTCGCAGGGGAGAACGACTACACCGCGATGCGAATCGTAGTCGAAGGCGCGCGCGCGCTCGAACAGAAAGCGCGTCAGTTTTCCTGGAAACGATTGCGGCGGGTTCGCATCGAACGAGTCGGATTCGTCGAGGACGATACCAACTTCGGTCGTGTTCGAGACGATGACTTCGATCGCCGGATCCGCCGCGAGGGCGAGCACGGCGTTCCAATCGTCACGCGCCGAAAGCGCGCGATTAAGTGAACCAACGATGGTCCGGTGCTCGGCCGCCTGCGCGCCGTCCATGCCCTGGGTAACGAGCGTATAGAGCCCGTCTTGCTCATTGAGTCGTGCATCGCGCGTACTTCCGGTCGACGATACCGCGACGACCGAACCAGAAAAACTCTCTCGCCGGTTCGCCTGATCGACGAAGTACTCGACGAAGCCGCGAAGAAACGCGCCGGTGCCAAACTGGACAACCCGTTCCGGCAATCCCACTGCGTGCGGCGGTGGAACGTCGACCACGCCGCTGGCATCACGCCGCAGTGTGGCTAGAACCTCGCGAGACAGCCTCGGCAACGCTTCCATCTACAGCGTGACTCCTTCCTTCCAAATCGCGATTTCGCGATAGCCGTTTTTTTCGTTGTTCGTCAAACGTGTGCCTGAAGCAACGTCGAGGATGAGCGCGAACAAATCGTCTTCGAGCTGCGCCATCGGCTTGGAACCGTCGAGCAACGCGCCGGCATTGAAGTCGATCCAGTGTGGCTTCTTCGCCGCAATTTCGCTGTTCGACGACACTTTGATCGTCGGCACCGGGAAGCCCAGTGGCGTGCCGCGACCAGTCGTGAAGAGCAGCAGCGTAGCGCCGCTGACGACCATTGCCGTCGACGAAACGCCATCGTTGCCGGGCGACTCCAACAGATTCAAGCCTGATGCTTGAAGCGGCTTGCCATAGCGAAGAACGCTCGACACCGGCGCGCGTCCACCCTTCTGAATGGCGCCGAGTGATTTCTCTTCGAGCGTCGTGAGACCGCCTGCTTTGTTGCCGGGCGACGGATTCTCGTAGACGGGCTGGTTGTGCCGAAGGAAGTACGCCTTGAAATCGTTGATCATCGAGACGATGTCGCCGAATACGCCTTCGTCGACCGCGCGATTCATTAACATTTGCTCGGCGCCAAACATCTCCGGCACTTCGGTGAGCAGTACGCTGCCACCGATCGAGGTCATGCGATCCGCGATGCGACCGAGTAGAGCGTTTGCGCTGATGCCGCTGAAACCATCGGAGCCGCCGCACTTATGACCCAGCACGAGGTCCGACACCGGACAGTCGGTGCGACGATCGGCGCGAATTCGCTCGACGAGCTTGGCGACGGCGCCCGTTCCCTCTTCGAGTTCGTCGATCACGTCTTGCGTGTTGAAGAACGCCACGCGCTCGCGATCGATCGGACCGGCGAGCCGCATCAACTCGTCGAGCTGATTGTTCTCGCAGCCAAGTCCGAGAATCAACACTCCGCCGGCGTTCGGATGGCGCAGAAGACCAGCCAATACCTGCTGAGTGTTCTTTAAATCGTCGCCGAGCTGGCTGCAGCCGTACGGGTGCGCAAAGGCGTGGACGCCGTCGATCTGGCCGGCGAACTTCTCGCCCGCCTGCTTCGCGATTCGCTCGGCTGCGTGATTGACGCACCCAACCGTGTTGAGAACCCAGAGTTCGTTACGCGTTCCGACCCGCCCGTTCGCGCGACGGTAGCCAGAGAACGTCGGAAGCTGAGCGGGTGCGGCCGAGCGCGGCAGTGAGTTCGGGCGACTGTAGGTGTATTCGAGGAGCCCAGAGAGCGACGTGCGCAGGTTGTGCGAATGGATCCAGTCGCCGGTTTGGATTTCGGCCGTAGCGATTCCAATCGGCACACCGTACTTCGTGACAGTCTGCTCGACGTCGATCGGCGACAGCGCGACCTTGTGACCGGCAGGAATGTCCTGGCGCGCGACGACGGACTGTCCGTCGACGTCCACGCGAGTACCGGCGGCAATTGGCCGAATCGCAACGGCGACGTTATCGCCATCATGAATCCGAATGACCGCCGGTCCCACGGAGACCGCCGCGCTCTCGCGCTCCTGCGTCGCACCCAGAGTCATAGTCGATACGTATCGCGAACGAGTTCGTACGCCAACGCGCGCGCCATCTGTCGCGCATCCTCCAAGTCGATCATGTGTCTCGCGACCAGACCGCCGAGGAAGTTCGCATCGATGCGCCGAGATAGGTCGTGGCGCGCCGGAATGGAGCAGAACGCGCGCGTGTCGTCGTTGAAGCCCGCGGTGTTATAGATGCCTGCGGTCTCGGTGACCTGCTGACGAAAGCGCGTCATGCCTTCGATCGAATCGTGGAACCACCACGCCGGACCGAGGCGAACCGCCGGATAGTGTCCGGCGAGCGGCGCCAACTCGCGCGCATAATTCGATTCGTCGAGCGTGAAGAGCAACAGCGTGAAGCGCGGATCGTTGCCATACGCGTTGAGCAACGGCGCGAGGTTGCGCGTGTACTCGGTCGCAACCGGAATGTCGGCACCCTTGTCGGGACCGAATCGCTTGGCGACTGCGTGATTGTGATCGCGTAGCGCACCAGCGTGCAACTGCATGACCAAACCATCGTCTGCCGACATGCGCGCCATTTCGACGAGCATGTGCGCTTCGAATTCGCGCTGGTCCGCAGGAGTCGCCGTGCCAGCGAGTGCTTTCGCAAACAACGAATCGGCGGCTTCCGGCGTGAGTTGAACCGTGTACGGCTCGAGCACACCGTGATCGGTCGCGGTTCCACCGAGCGATTTGAAGAACTGGCGACGCTCGGCGAGCGCGACGACGAACGATGAGAAATCTGTAATTGCCCGACCGGAGACTTTGGCGAGCGCGTCGAGTTCAGCGCGCCAACCCGGCAGCGCAATACGACAGACACCGTCGGGACGGAACGTCGGGATGACGCGGCCGTTCCAATCCGAATCGCGGATGGCGCGGTGGGCGTCGAGCGAATCGCTCGCGCGGTCGGTCGTGGCGAGGACTTCGATACCGAAACGGTCGAACAGCGCCCGCGGACGAAATTCTGGGGACGCCAAACGCTCGGCGATCTGGTCGTAGACGTGGGAAGCCGTGTCGCCGTTCAGCCGGACCCTAACCCCAAACAAATCATAGAGTTCGTGGTCGAACCACGCGCCGGTTGGCGTGCCGCGAAAGAGGTAGTAGTGCTCCGCGAACCGCTGCCAGATCTTGCGTGGGTCGCCTTCGACCGGCGTCCCATCGATCGTCGGAATCCCAAGGGATTCCATGGAAACGCCCCGCGAGTACAGCATCCGGAAGATGTAGTGATCCGGGATGATTAGGAGCGCCGTGGGCTCCGGGAATGGATCGTTGTCGGCCAGGAGACTTGGCTCGACATGCCCGTGGGGACAGACCAGGGGGAGACTCCGTGTCTCTTCATAGAGACAGCGGGCCGCCTCTCGGATACTGGCATCCGGGGCAAAAAAGCGATCTTCGTGCAGCAGGAGGGGCTGCTGGGAACCTCGACTCATCTCACGTCCGCCAGGTGGGACGACTTGAAGCTTGGCCACATTTGTTCAAATTAAGAACAATATCGCCTTTCCGCCATATTCCTCCCAATGCGGAAGATCAATACTCGAAGCTTCGTTCGCGCGACCCGGTCCACGACGCGCGATATCAACCGGCAGATCCTGCTGAATCTCGTCCGCGAGCATCAGCCGATCTCTCGGGCCGACCTCGCGCGCCGCATGCGCGTGGGCCGCGGCATGGTCACGTCCCTCGTCGGTGAACTGCTGACCGACGGTTCGATCTATGAGGGCACGACGGTCGACGCGCCGCGCGGCCGCCGCCCGATGATGCTCTACGTCCGCACCGCCGACCGATTCGTCATCGCGATCGACGTTCGATTCAGCCTCACGTACCTGATGCTGACGGATTTCAGCGGTAATCCATTGGCGATGGAAACGTTTGAGACCGTCGTAGATCCGGAGGGGTTGGTCAGCAAGCTTGCTCGACTCATTCCACGACTACTCAAGGCGCACAATGCCACCGGGAAGTGCAACGGGATCGGGCTCGTGGTCCCAGGCATGGTCGATCAGCGCAATGGACGCGTGCTGAACGCCCCGCAGCTCGGCTGGCGCGACGTCGATGTCCGCGACGCCCTCGCCAAGGCGACGGGGTTTGACGTTCAGATCGAGAATGCGCCGATCGCATGCGCGCTTGCCCATATGTGGCTGGGCAAACGCGGCGACGACGCTCCTCGCGACTTCGTCTACGTCACTGTATCCGACGGTGTCGGTGCCGGCGTCGTGGTGAACGGCGAGGTAGTTCGCGGCCATAACAACTCCGCCGGCGAATTTGGGCACGTCCCGATCGATCCCGCCGGACCACCGTGCTTGTGCGGAATGAAGGGATGTCTCGAAGCGTATACGTCGAACCTTGCGACGCTGTCGCGATATCTCGGACGCCAGTTCTCACCGAGCGAAGCGCGTGTACTGCTCCACGAGTCGGGGCTGACGATCGCGGATGTCATTGCGCGGGCCCGCAACGGCGAAGCAAACGCGATCGCCGCGCTCGAGGAAACAGCGCGACATCTAGGAGGCGGATTGGCGGTGATCATCAACACGCTCAATCCCGCGCAAATCTTTGTCGGCGGCGAAATCACCGAAGCGTGGGACCAGCTCTCACCCGTCATTGCACGCGTCATTGGTGAACGAGCGCTGACGAAGCAGGCGGCGGACACGCCGCTGATTCCCGATCCTGCGAATACCTATCCTCGACTTCGAGGGGCGACGGCGTTGGTCGCGGCACCGCTGTACGCGGCCCCCCAGGTGGCGTAGCCGACTTCGGGCGTACCTTTCTGTTGCGTGCGATCACGGTGTCCGACGCGCTTGGCTGCGCGACGGTGCCGCTGAAAACGATCAGCGAATCGATCTTTGCCAGAAACGCCGGGCCGACGCCCGTCACCCGCCGAAAACCATCGCGCGTGACGAACGGCCCGCGGAGCGTTCGATCGACCACTATGCGTCGCGCCATCGTGGAACTCACGCCAGGCAGCGCGTCGATCTGCGTTGCGGTGGCAACGTCGACGTCCAGCTTCCCATTGATGTAGCCGCGTCGGTCGAGGGCCCCCGTTGGCGCCTGAGACAGGGCGCTATCTCGAGGCTGGGCTTTGGCACCGCCCGAGTGGCCGCTCGCCCTACCGCGTCCGCGACCGCCACGGCCACCACGTCCCGAGCCTGCCGTGCGGCCCGCGCGCGCCGACGAGTCCGCGGCTTGCGTCTGTCGATCGAGTTCGGGCTGCGCAGCGGCAGCGGGCGCACTGCTGGCCCTCACCACGCGCACACCGGCACCGAGTACCGCAACCGCACCGAGAAACACGAGTGCTCTATGATCCGGACGCAGAGACATGGCGCGAAGCTACGGGATGTCGTAGAACATCCCCCACCGTTCGATTGCCTCGATCAGCCAACGATTGCCCCCGGAAGCGGACATCCTCGGAGAGATCTCAGATTCGGAGAGCTGTGACGCACTTACACCGATCGTTTGGAAAGCTTTACGCGAAACGCATCGCACTCGGCGTCGCGCTTGCAGCGCTGTCGGCCGGCGCCGTAGCTGCGCGGCGCATGCCCGCGCGACCGACGTACGTCGACATCACGTGGATGTCCGTCACGAACATGTACTATCAGATCGGGGATCAGAGAATCCTCACCGACGGATATTTCACGCGGATTCCAAAGGACGCCTTCTTCGGCGGCGGATCGGGCGCCGCGCAAACCAACCGGCGTTTTACGCCCGACACGGCTGCGGTCAAGCGCGTGCTCGACGCGCTCGGCGGACCGTCGAGCGTCAATCTTCTGCTGACCGGCCACAGCCACTTCGACCACTCGTTCGACACCGGACTCTGGTCCGCGCTCACCGGCGCGAGAGTGATTGGGTCGAAGACGACCTGCTTTCAGGTCGAAGCCCAGCGCATACCGGCAAGTCGATGCCGCGCCGTGAATGGCGGCGAACGCATCGTCCTCGGCGACGGCGTCACGATGTACGTCGTACGCTTCAACCACAGCGGTGACCCAGCGAAGAATCCCGACCAGCACAACGCCGTCGAGCTCGACGCGCCGCCGCGACCGGATGCGACCGGCGGACTGCGCCCGGGCTTGGCCGAGGACTTTCCGAACGGCGGCGGGAATCGCGCATTTCTGTTCGTCGTCGACGGCGCTGACGGCCGATTCAGCTGGTTCTTCAACAACTCAGCGAGTGCGGTGGATCTCGACGTGCCCATTGTCATCGACGGGCACGACTACGGTGCGCCGATCGAGAATCTGAAGGCCGCGCTCGCAGCGGCGAAGTTGCAGTCAGTCGATCTCTGGATCGGCGCGGGTGGCGCGCCAATCGCGGAGCGCCTCGTCCCGGTGCTTCGCCCACGAGCTTACATCCCGGTACACTGGGACGATTATTGGGTCCCGTTCGCCGCCGGTGTACTGCGTCCGTACGCGGACTCCGCCGCCGAGCGGATTCTGACGGCCTCCAATGTGCGACTGATCAAACCCCTACAGTACATGGACAAGTGGCGACTCGACCGTACAGGTGTACGGTCTCTCGACAATGCTGCTGTAAAACGAGCGCTCGGCTTCTGAGCGCGCTATTCTTCGCCCCATGATCCTTCACGCGAGATCGCTCATGAAGTCGATGTCCTTCGTCGCCCTCCTGTCGTCGTTCACGCTCGCGGCGTGTGGTACGCCAGCGACCATTCCCACGACGATTGCGAGTCCGCCACCGCCGGTGGCCTCGACGCCTACCGTCAGCGCGCCGACTCCTACGGCGTCGACGATCGTACCCGCCGTCAAACTCGCCGAGGCGCCAAGAAACTGGCAGCTGCTCGATGAGTCGATCGATCACATCCCTGGCATCAGCGCCGAACGCGCGATGAAGGAATTGTTGGCCGACAAGACGCCCAAGCGCACGGTGCTCGTGGCGATCATCGACAACGGCATCGACACCGCGCACGTCGACCTCAAGGCGAATCTCTGGACGAATCCGAAGGAAGTTGCCGGGAACGGCAAGGACGACGACAACAACGGGTTCGTCGATGACATGCACGGCTGGAATTTCATCGGCGGCCGTGACGGCAAGGATGTGGACTTCGACACGTTCGAAGTCACGCGCGAATACGCGCGTTGCCACGCAAAGGCCGCCGCAAGCGGAGCACCTGCAATCACCGACGCCGACCGCTGCAAGAAGATCGACTCTGATTATCTGGAGCAGCGCAACAAGATCCAGGGCGCGGCTGACAACTACCGGAAGTACAACCAGGTAATGCAGCAGATTGTGCCGGCGTTGAAGCAAGCAGTTGGCGGCGACCTGACGCTGGAGCGCGTCCGCGCCTACACGCCGACAAATCCGCAGCTTACGCAGGCGCGTCAGATCTACATCGAATTCGTATCGCAGGGCGCAACGCCCGAAGCGTTGGCCGAAGGGCTGCAGACGTTCGAGGGACAGTTGAAGTACAGCCTCAACGCCGACTACGACTCGCGCACGATCGTGGGCGACCACTACAACGATCCGTCGGAGCACCACTACGGCAACTCCGACGTCATGGGTCCCGACGCGAAACATGGAACACACGTGGCGGGCATCATCGGCGCAGTGCGCGGAAATGGCGTCGGTATCGACGGTATCGCCCCCGCAGTGAAGTTCATGATGATTCGTACCGTGCCGAACGGCGACGAGCGCGACAAGGACGTGGCGAACGCGATTCGTTACGCAGTCGACAATGGCGCTCAGATCATCAGCATGAGCTTCGGCAAGGCGTATTCACCGTACAAAGCCGCGGTGGACGATGCCGTGCGCTACGCCGACTCCAAGGGCGTGCTGATGGTGCACGCCGCGGGCAACGACGGCGAGGATCTCGGCAAGGGTAAGAACTTCCCAACGCCGGTGTATCTCGACGGCGGACATCCGCAGCACTGGATCGAAGTGGGCGCGTCGTCGTGGAAGGGTGGCGACGATCTCGCCGCAAACTTCTCGAACTACGGCAAGAACGAAGTCGACGTATTCGCGCCTGGCGTGGACATTCTCTCGACGATCCCCGGCAACAAGTATGAGCGCGACAGCGGCACGAGCATGGCCGCACCAGTCGTGAGCGGACTCGCCGCGTTGATCATGGATTACTACCCGAACCTGACCGGCGCCGATGTGAAGAAGATCATCATGGCGTCCGCCTCACGGCACACCGATCAGAAGGTCAAGCTTCCGGGCAAAGACGACGAGAAGGTGAACTTTGGCTCGCTATCCGTGACGGGCGGTATCGTGAACGCGTACGCCGCGCTCCAGATGGCCGAGCAGATGAGCAACGCGAAGACGCGGCCCTGATCAAAGGTCACAGGTCTCTGGTCCATGGTCCCAGGGGGAAAAGCAAAAGGCGGGTCCGCAATGGATCCGCCTTTTGCTTGCTGTTCCCCAGAGACCTCAGACCAGTGACCAGAGACCTCCTATTTCACCTCAGACCAGAGACCTATCACTTCACCAACGTCGCCGCCACGTCGCCAACAATCTGTAGGCTCTGCGTCGAGATCTTGTCCATCGTGTCCTGACTCGTGTGATGGTAGTCAGGGCTCGCATGCGTAAAGCCGGTGTGGTTCGACGGCAACGGTCCGTACTGAATGTCGAGCAAGTCGATCACGCGCAGACCTTTCTTCTGCAACGGCAGATGATCGTCGGTGACTGCTTCGCCAACTTCGCTCGGGAAATAGCGGCTGTAGCCCAATTCCCCAGCCGTGTCCCACACTCGGCGAACCACTTCGGGCGCGTTCTGGACGGAGTTGGCTTCCTGATAGATCTGGAGATCGGCGTCGCCAATCATATCGAACAGAACGCCGTACAGCGGCTTGTAGTCGGGCGACGGCAGGTGGTTCGCGAAATACTGCGATCCGAAAAGCGCGTCCGGGTATGCACCAGAGCTGTCGGCGTCGAACGAGCCCCAATCTTCGCCGTCAACGAAGAGCAGATCGATGCCGACTGATGGTGGCGTCTTCTTCCACAGATCGGCGAGGGCGACAAACAATCCCACGCCCGAGGCGCCGTCGTTAGCGCCGGGGAACGACTGCGCTCTCTTGCCGAGGTTCGAATCGTTGTCGGCCGTCGGGCGCGTGTCCCAATGCGTGAGATACAAAACGCGCTGCGTGGCGGACGGGTTGATGCGCGCCAGAATGTTGCGCATCGGAAGCTTGTCGCCCTTCGGCGTGGTCTGCGTCCAGCTCTGCACGATCACGCTGTCGGAGCGCTTCTTCATTTCCGCGATGATCCAGTCACCGGCTTTGTCGTGCGCTGGCGTGCCAGGCACACGCGGTCCGAAATCGACCTGTGCCTGCGCATACGCCAGGGCAGCCTTGGCGTCGAACGCAGTCTTGGGACCCGAGAAGCGCGACGTCACCTTGTCGCAGCCGGAGGCCAGGACCAGCGAGGTGAGGAGAACCGGAAGAACGGGCATTCGCACAGGAAAGTCTCGTCAGAGAATAGGGTAAAGCTTAGCCGGGTCAGCCGCCGAGCGCAGTATCACGAGTCCTGGCGGTAAACGCCCGCCGCGGGGCTACTTCCCCGCCCCGAAGAACTGGATCTGAAACGCCGTCGAGAAGACGGTGTACGCGAAGCGCCGGTTGAGGTTGTTGTCGAAGGTCACGATGTGCGACCCATTCAGTGTCAACACCACAAACTCGTTGATGTTCGAATCGGCGGTCAGCGTAAAGGCCTGCCGGCCGTTGTCCTGCAGCCGAGCGCGAACACCGCCGTTCTCGTCGAAGACCGATGTGGTGTTGTGAGTTTGCTGATAGCTGATGCGCGCACGCAAGTCGTCGTGAATGCCAAGCTGCCAGCTCGCCGGAACAAAGAACACTCGGCCGGCATCGAGACTGAGGTCGTTGCCTCGCGTGCGGGCGACGCTCCCAGGGAGGCTGTCGATCCGGCGCGTGAGCGCAAACTTGGCGCCAGTGCTCAGCCGCCCGCGACCTGCCCAGGCAATCGAGCCGGCAAGTGGGAAGCTCTCGATGTTGGTATGCCGGATCTCGGCAGGCGCGTCATCGGCGAGGCTCGGGAGCGACACGTTGGCATCGCTGCGCACGTACCCGGCGCTCGCATCGACGTTCGACAGAACTCCGGTGAGATACGACGGCCGATACGCCCAGCGGAGCGCCACGTCGGGAAACTGTCGCTGCGAACCATCGACGCGCGCGGGACTCGCATCCATGCGATCGATCCAGTTCGCGGTCGTCGTGCGACTGAAGCGATTCACCAACGATGCGCCGAAGGGAAGCAGCAGCGATCCCGACGCACTCAGAACGCCGGTCTGGCCAGCGGTCGTCGCGGTTGTACCGCTCACAGTGCGAAATGCGGCCGGTCCACCGAGTCCGAACTGGAGGCTCAACGGCGCGTCGACGGCGGCGGCGTCCAGGGCCGTCAGCAGGCTGCGCGTATACGACACGTCGATCGGCGAGAAGCGATTGCCCAATCCACGCACGAAAGTCGAATCGCTCGTGTGCAGCAGGACCGCACGCGCAATGTCGATCGACGTACCGACGCTGGACGTTTGCGCCGCAGTGAGGCGTCGCGGCAACGTGAGCGACGACGCAAAGGAGAGCGAATCGCGCGCGGCCAACACGCTGTCGACGCCCACGACACCCGGCAGCTGAATGAGTGAACGGTCATTCGGATCGCGCAGCATGTTGTACTGCGTGCCCACTTCAGCACGCGGCCGGAGCCACGACGAGAACGACGGTTGCCACGAGACGCTCGTCAGCATGGACCGTTCGCGTTCGAATCCGGCGTTAGCACCTAGCACGCTCTGACGCTCGCGCGTCGCGACGGCGGTGAGCGCTGTGGTGTCGCCGTAGTCGCGAAGGTCGCGCACGGACTGGACTTCCCAGCGCGCGGTAAGCCCGCCGGTCGGACGGAACTCCAAGACACTACCGTTGCGCCACAGGCGACTCAATGCGTTGCTGACCGACGGTTGATCGTCGATCGCATCGGCCGGCTTGATGAATGACACTCGACGATCCGTGGATCGAACCATGCCGCTCGTGATGCGAAACTGCGTCGGATTCCAGCGGAAGGCGTTGCCGCCAAGCGCGCCGTTGCTCCAGCCGGGCAGGTAGAACACGCGTGTACTGTCGTCGGCGACGAGATAGTCGAGGGCGAACGAGAAATTGCGCGCGTTCCCGTCCTGATACTCGGTTCGATCCACGCCACTCACATAGCTCGTCGTCGCGGACAAATTGTTCACCAACGTGCCGAGTATTCCGGCGTTCATCGGCGTGCTGCGACGGACGGTGAGCGAATAGGTGGTGATGTCGTTGCGCGGCTTTCGCAGGCCGGGAATACCTGCGCCGGGAATATCCGTCTGCGACAGATACAGCGGATCGTTCGCCAACGACGCCTTGTTGATCGTAAGCGGAAGGGCAAGGCCAAGCCCGCGCGGCAACATGCGATCGAGATTGATCGTGCCAACGATGTCGACGTTGCGCTCCGACAGGAACGTCGGCTGCTCACCAAGCTGGCGAAACTGCGGATCGCGATTGCCCACATTGACGCGAATGTCGCCGAGGTCGGCGGCATTGAGTCCGAACGTCACCTGACCGGCCATGCCGCTCGCGTTCACGGGGCGCGCGAGTCGAATGTCGTCTACCCAAAGTTCGAGCGTGTCGCCGGGAAGAATGGCCGACGTGCCGCCGGTAGCGCCGGTCCGAATGAACCCGACCGCGAGTTCCTGCACTGCGGCAAGGTTCGGCGCTGTGACCGCGGGATCGACGGTGTACACCATGTAGCCGTTGTCGCACGCCGCGAAACGATGTGAGACGACGCCGATGGGCAGCGGCGACGCCGCGATGATCGCCGAGTCGCTGCCGGTGCAGGTGATCGACTCCTTCTTACCCGCGAGATAATCCGTCTGAATCTTCTTTCGCAGGCTGATGAATCGGCTGAAGTCGATCGGCAAGTCGGTCCACGCCGCGGGAGTGGATCCATTGCTGATCGGCGAGCGATACATGTAGAAATTGTTCTCATCGCGTCCGACCTTCACGAACATCTGAAGATCGCCGTTCTGCCCCCAGCCGTTCCCGCGTCCTCGGCCCCACACACGCAACTGTTGAAAGCCCTGGTAGAACTGCGGCCCCGACGGAAAGCGGAAGTAGGCCTCGGCGCGATGGTAGAGCGGGAGATTTCCAGCCTGAATGCGCATTGAGCGTTCGTTGATCGGAATGCGAACCGATCCGAACTGCGCGCCCTTGATGTCTGCCTCGTTGACGACGCCCGGCGGCGGTTGATAGACGAGCGTGGCGCTCGAGTCGTTCGTTCCAATCGCCGACGTGATGACGAAGCCGCCGTCGGCACGAATGCCGCCCACACCGGCGAGCGTCGAGGTCGAGCGATTGAGCCAGGGCGCGCCGGTAACACGGAGCTCAGCGAGTGGCAGCTGTGTTGGCTCGTCGTCGCTCTGCCCGGCGCCTGAAACGAGCGTAAGCCGCAGCGCGCGCATGCGACGACGGTTGGCGGCGTTGAGTGAATCCGTCGGTGTCTGGAACGGAATGCTGATCAGGGCCCAGCGGCGCGTGCGTTGTTGAAACGCACCGCGCACGAGGACGGAATCGGTGACCGTGCCGCCGAGGCGCTTGTACACGCCCGACTGGCTCAGGTCGACGACGTAGCGTAGCAGACGTTCGCTCTCACGCTGCGAATTGCGGAAGTTCATCGCGTTGTCGAGATCGATGTCTTCCTCATCGAGCCGGAAGTTTCCGTACGTACAGTTGGCGCGTGGATCGCCAAGCACCTCGAGGGCGCCGAGCGTTCCGCGGCACACGTGCGCGTTGTACTCACGTCGCACCGACGCGCCGTCGATCACGACGAGCGAGTCGACGACGTCGCCGGGGAGTCCCTTGTCGTTGACTTCGTAGTTGAACGCGTGCGAGAACGGATCGCGCTCGGTGTTCAACGAATCGAAGCCCTGCAGCTTCTTTCCCGTGAAGACGCTGTCGATCGTCCCGTTCGAATTGTGCTTGACAGTCAGCGTCTCGGGCGAGAAGACGAGCGAGTTCTCGGAGATGTCGCCGAAGTCGAAAATCAGTGTCCCGTTCTTCTTGCTGCCGGCGATGGTCGTATCGAGGAGCGTCCAGAATTCCAGGAATTGACCTTGTGACAGATCGATACCAGCAGGGCTGAGCACCGTGCGAATCGAGCGGAAGCGCCGGCCGGTTGGCGCCTGCGCAACGGTCCAGTCGTACTGGCGCGTCGTGTGGTTGAACTGTCCCGCTTGGCCAGTTGGGAGCAGCGACAGCCACAGCACTGGTTCATTCGGCTCGAAGCCCGTTCCAATGAGCGCGGTGAGTGGATCGATGCCACTCTGTTTGAAGACGATCGCGCCGCCGCCGTTCGCCGAACGAGCGTTCGTCTGCCACGCGAGCGTCGCGGCGCGATTCGGCTCGAACAGGCCGGCACCGAATGAACGCAGCGAATTTCCGTAAGCGGGCAGGCTGCTGTAGTACCAGGCAATGTCGGCGAGCGGAATGCTCGTGCCCCCACTGCCGTCGAATCCTTCGACGAAGGCCTCGCCCGAGCCACGCGCGCCGAATTGCGGATGGCTGCTCGCGAGTTCGCCTGCGAGAGAAATGTGCGATTCAACATTCGAGTTTCCGAATGGCAGCCGCCCAACGAGTCGCGACAGTGCAGGCGCCGACCAATTGAACTGGCCACTCACGCCGGTCGTCAGACTCGACGAGCTCTGGAAACCCAGCTGCGGCCGCGTGGCCGCAGTGCCCTGCGATTGGTTAACCGCTGTGAAATTGAGAACGCCGTGGCTCACCGGGAGCTCGGATACGATACCAGCGAAGGTCGTCGACGCTGACGCGTAGCCCGGATTTTCCTCGTACCGAACATCGACCTGGCGCTGCTCGCGAAAGAGCGTGTCGGGCCGCATGAAGTCGATGCGGCCGAGATCGTAGTCGATCTTATAGTCGAGATCGCGCGTGAGTACGCGCTTGTCGAGCACCACACGCTCCGAACCGGGACGCATCTGCGTGGCGCCGAGCGTGAGCGAACCTGGCTCGTCGGCAATCGCCGTGGCGTACTGCAGGCGAAGGCGATAGACCGATGCCGGATGCTGCGGCGAGAACAGATACTCGCCGGGCGTGGTGTAGAGGAGTTCGTTGGTGGGATTGCCCGACGTCACGAGGCCGCCGCCCGCTGAGCCTCGCTCGGCGAATGGGCGCAACGACGGAAAGACCAGGAACTGATCGCGAATGACCTGCGCGAGCCCGAGCGACAGCGGATTGCGCGCATCCGCGGCACCAATCCCCGTGTTGAATGCGTCGCCGAGACGCGGCCAGATTCGGTTGTTGTAGTCGAACTCACCCGAATTCATCGACTGCGACAGGCCGAGCATCTGCAGGAACGTCGCGTCGGAACCGGCGATCGGGTGCTCGAGCTGGCCGCTACCCGTGATGACGCGCACCCGCGTAGAGCTGCGAACGAGCTCGGCGCCCGCAATACGGTACACCGAGCGAATTTCGCGACGGAACGCCGGCGCCGTCGGGCTCAGATTTGGTTCCCAGACGAGATTCGCGATCTGCGGACGCGCGCGGACGAGACGATCGTCCGGCGTTCCACCCGTGTTCGTCCACACCGTGTCGCGCCCGCGAAGCTTCACGTTGTAAGCGACGACAAGCCGCTCGTTCGATTCGATGAGCGGGCGCACGAGCGCGATCCAGAGCTGCGACGGATCGAGATAGTAATCGACGCCTTCGCGCAGCAGATCGTATGTCTGCGCGCCGCCACTGCTGTCGCCCTGGATGCGGAACTGTGGCCCGTTGGGGTTCTGCGGCTGGGCGCCAAACTGGAGGCGGTACACGAGCACGCGCGTTGGACGCAGCGTATCGGGCAGCGCGTTGCGCAGTGACCTGAGCTGCGCGCCGTTGAGGATATCGATATTCGGATACGCTCGGCCGAACAGCGCCGGATCGACGGTGAAGAAGAAGCGTCGCGGTTCGATCTGGCGGTCTTCGACTTCGCGGTCCGAGGGCTGCTGGCTTCGCGAGCCCATCGTGTAATGCCGGTCCTGGACGACGTTGCCCGTTTGGCGGGCGAAGATCGAGCGAACCTGCAGATTGCCGAACTGGTTGACGGCCTGAAGGCCGTAGTTTCCCGCGGGCAGCGAGGGCGTGATGAAGCGCGACGCGGGCGGCGCAAAAACAATGTTGCCGACATCGACACGTTGGAGGTGCGACCCGGGCTGGCCTTGGTACGACAGCGAGAACGCGTTGGACGCGTCGAACTCGCGCTGCATGTCGTAGTCGATGTTGACGTTCACGCGGCCGATCATGCCCGACGCCTTGATCGCGGCCTTTGCGTCGAAGGCGGGAATGAACCCGCCGCGACAGCCCGTGAGAGCGTTGACTTGAGCGTTCTCGACCGTATTGCAGCTCAGATTACGGTCGCGCTCGCCTTTGGCCTCGGTCCGCAGGCTCAGCTGGATCGGCAGGTCGTCGATCCCCGGAATTCCGAGGACGTTGGGAGGGATCGCCCGGTGGGTGCTGTCGGTGTCTGCCGCGATCCGCCTCGTTACGACCCGGCGGGTGGAGTCCGATACTTTCGAGGTATCCCGCGGCGGTGTTTGTGCATACAATAGCGCCGGCGCCAGCAGCGCGCACAGGACGAGCAGCGGTGTTGAGCAGAGACCGGGGGAGAACCGCACGAAACCCTACAGGTGGGGTAAGAGCCCGCGAACGGGCCACTGCCGGACGTCCTGCAAATCTGCCGGCGCCACGTGCCACTGGCCGGCACAAGGCAAGCCTTGTATCAGGAGGGTGGCCGGTGGAATATACAGGCCGGGCACGGCCGTACAACCCTGTGGAGCGCTTGAAGTTCCGCGGTCGTACGACAGTCCAGACTGACTTGTGAAAATAATCAATCGCTACATCCTCAAAGAGCACATCGGCCCGTTCGTGTTCGCCCTCTCGGCGCTCACGTCGTTGCTGCTGCTCCAATACATCGCACGGCGGTTCGGGGATCTGGTCGGCCGAGGGCTTTCTTGGCAGGTCATCACCGAATTCTTCCTGCTGTCGATCCCCTTCACGCTCGCGATGACGCTGCCTATGGCGGTGCTCGTGGCCGTGCTCTACGCGTTCAGCCGTCTCGCGTCGGAAAACGAGATCACGGCACTCAAGGCGGGCGGCATTTCGTCGCGCGCGCTCATGGTGCCGGCCATCATCTCGTCGACGTTCCTCGCGCTGTTCATGCTCTGGTTCAACGACCAGTTGCTGCCGCGCGCGAATCACGAACTCGCCACGCTGCAGATGGCCATTCTGCGCACCAAGCCGACGTTCGCGCTGAAGTCGCAGGTGATCAACACGATTCGCGAGGGACAGCTGTACCTGCGCGCTGGTCAGATCGATCCCGCCACGGGCCTCATGCAGGACGTGACGATCTACGATCTCTCCGCGGCCGACAAGCGTCGAACGATTTACGCGGACAGCGGCACGCTCGCATTCGCCGACAACCGTCGCGATCTGTACATGCGCCTGAATCACGGGATGATTCTCTCGGCGCCCTCGGATCGCCCCGGACAATTGAGCCGCGTCTACTACAAAGAGGATCAGCTCAAGGTCAAAGACGTCGCGAACCAGTTCAATCCGATCAACGCCGACACGGCGTCGAAGGGTGACCGCGAAATGTCCGTCTGCGAAATGCAGAAGGGCTACGAGTCGGCGAGTATCTCGGTGCGTCGCGCAGTCGCCGACAGTGTGATGGCGATGTGGCGGTACAACGACGCGAAGGGCATGAAGCAGGGTCCGATGCCGAAAGGCGTGACGCCGACGAAGGCCGGCGGCATTGGCGCGCTCTATTGCTCGTATGTGGCGAAGTACCTGTCGAAGTTCCTCAAGGTGAGCGAGGCACAGGCCGCCGAACTGCCGCGACAGGGCGTGCCGGTGCAGGACACGACATCTCGCCGAAAGGTTTTTGCCCCAAGGCCGGAGCCGGTCGTTCCGCCGACGCCGCAAGCAACAACGCCGCCCGTCGCAAAGCAGGGCGTGCAGCCCCCCGTGGCAAAGCCGAGTGTGCAGACGCCTGTCCCGAACCAGGCTCAGATGCCTGAATCGGTATTCGTGATGTTGAATGGCGCGTACATCAAAGTGTCGCGGCTCCACATCCCTGACAGTGCGTACTACATCGGCGGCGCGCCGGCCGGGAAGGCCGCGATTGCCATGGCCGCTGCGGCGGCGGGACGTGGCGCCGCGCCTGTAACGCCCGGGGCCGCGCCGCCTCAGCCTGCACCCGTGCCGGGAACGTCGGCGTCGATTCCACCGGTGGTCACACCGGGAACCGTCCCGGTGCCGACTGCAGATACCGGGACTGGTCCGATGGTCTCGACGGTCGAGCTGAACGACGCACGCGTCCGTCTCGACGAGGCGCGTCACCGCAGCAATCGGTATGGCGTCGAGATCCAGAAGAAGTTTTCGCTCGCGGCAGCGTGCATCGTCTTCGTGCTGGTCGGTGCGCCGATCGCGCTGCGCTTTCCGCGCGGCGGAGTCGGACTCGTGATCGGCGTGAGTTTTCTGGTATTCGCGATCTATTACATCGGCCTGATCGGCGGCGAGTCCCTCGCAAACAAAAACATCATCTCGCCCTTCTGGGCGATGTGGGCAGACAACATCATCTTCCTGCTCGTCGGGTTCGTGCTCATTGCCCGCATGGGCAACGAGGGCGTCACGTCGCGCGGCGGCAAGATGGGTGAGATCATGGACGCGACGCGCGACTGGTTCGCCAACCAAGGCCGACGAATCGGCCTTGGTAGACACGAACGCGCGCGGGCATGAGGCTCTTTCGACCGCTCGACCGGTACGTGTTCGGAGAATTCTGGAAAATCTTCGTCGTTACCGCGCTCGGCTTTCCGATTCTGTTGATCGTGATCGACCTGACCGATCACGTCGATTCGTATTTGAACAAGAAGATTCCACTGTCGGACATTGCCCTGAGCTATGTCTACTGGATTCCGGATTCGATGTTCATGGTGCTGCCAGCGGCCGTCCTATTCGCGACCGTGTTCTCCATTGGCAGCTTCACCAGGCACGCCGAGCTCACAGCCGCCAAGGCGTCGGGGATCAGCTTTTATCGCATGATCCTGCCCGTGTTCGTAGGGGCGATCCTCGCGTGCGGGCTCGATCTCGCACTCGGCGATGTCGCGCCAATTACGAATCAGCGCCGCAGCGAACTGTTACAGGAAGACAAGGAAAAAATCGGCACCAACCGGTACAACTTCGCGTTCGCCGGCGAGTACGGCCGCGTATACAAGGCGTACGAGCTTCGGCCGGATTCCGGTCGCATTCGGAATCTGCAAATCGAGCGAAAGGGCTCTGGGCCGAAGTACCCGACGTATTTGCTCACGGCGGACTCGGCCAGCTATCGTGCCAACGCGCGTGACCGCACTCCGTGGACGCTCAATCGGGGAGAGCTGAACATCGTCAGCGACACCGGGCCGAACTTCGCGATCGCATTCACGTCGGCGCGCGACAATCACTTTACCGAGCGTCCGATCGAGATGATGACTAAGTCGCCCGATCCGCACAACATGCGTTATCGGGACATCACGCGGTACATCACGGCCATCGAGCGATCGGGCGGCGACGCCAACCTGTCGCGCGTAGAACGGGCGCTGAAAATCGCCGTCCCGCTCACCTGCGTGATCATCGCCCTGTTCGGCGCGCCACTCGCCACGAGCACCCAGCGCGGGGGCGGAGCGTACGGAATTGCGGTAAGCCTTGCGACCACGATGATCTTTCTGTTGATGATCCAACTCACCAGAGCCATCGGCGGCAAAGGCGTGATTCCACCCGACTTCGCGGCGTGGATTCCAGGCGCCGTTTTCGGACTGATCGGTCTCGTACTGCTCGCACGAGTGCGCACTTGACCGGTCCGAGCTCGGTGTCGCGACAGACCGAGACCTATCCGGTCGTCCAGCGCTCATCGATTCGCTTCTTCCGGCGTGTCACGCGCTACTGGGTCGGCGTGTTCCGCGACATCGGGTTGCGCACGTATTTTCTGCGCGACATCGCGCGCGCGTTTGGCGATCCGGCGACGTACGTGCCGGAGACGATCCGGCAGATGCGCACGATTGGCGTGGACTCGGTTCCACTCACGGTCATCGTCGCAGCCTTCATCGGCGGCGTCATCGCGATTCAAACGCGCTATCAGCTGCTGCCGGGCGTTCAGCTGTCGATCATCGGACTCGCCGCGCGACTGATGCTCATGCTGGAACTTGGACCGCTCCTCACGGGCCTCGTGCTCACGGGCCGAGTGGGCGGTCGCATGACGGCCGAGATTGGAACGATGCGCGTCACGGAGCAGATCGACGCACTCGAGACGCTGGCCTACGATCCGGTGGCATTTCTCATCGTTCCGCGCCTGCTCGCGGCCACGATCATGCTGCCGATTCTCGTCGTACTCGCCGACGCGGTGGGGCTCACGAGCGCGTACATCGTGGCCACCAAGGTCACGGACGTCACGGCGGCGGATTTCATCACCGGCCTCCGTCTGGGATTCGGCACGTTCCAGGTGGTCTATAGTCTGCTCAAGGCGATGATGTTCGGCATCGCCATCGCGCTAGTGTGCTCCTATGAGGGTTACATTACCGAGGCTGGCGCCGAGGGCGTCGGTCGATCGACCGCGCGTGCGGTCGTCATCACGTCGGTGACGGTCCTCGTGCTCGACGCACTCACTGCAGCGGTTCTGGCCCCTCTGCTTCAATCATGAAACGTCGCGACGAAGTCAGCGTCGGGATTCTCATTACGATTTCCGTCATCGTCCTCGTGCTGGGGACGTTGTGGCTCGCGCGCGGCGGTCTGAAGTCGGGATACCCGCTGTACACGCGCTTTGCGTGGGGACAGAACCTCAAGCAGGGGCAGCCCGTGCTGCTTGCGGGCGTGACCGTCGGCAACGTGGGCGACGTGACACTCCGCCGCGAGGGCTATCTCGACGTTCTGCTGCGCATCGACGACAAGTACGCGGTGCCGAAGGGGTCGAAGGCCACGGTGAAAGCGATCGGCATCTTCGGCGACGTCGCAGTCGCGCTCACGCCGCCGACGCCCGTCCCCGTCGCCTCGTACGCCGCCGGCGACACCGTTCCCCCGGGCACTCCCGCCGCCGACGTCGACCAGATCATGAGCCGCGTCGATTCGATTGGGCAGACGGTGTCGGTGCTGATGAAGGGACTGCAACGCGAAGTCATCGACGCCGGCACGTTGAAAGATCTGCACAAAACGATGGCTGCGACGGCCGCACTCTCCCTGCAGCTGCAGGCCGTCGTTCTCGAGCAGAACAAGAACGCCACGCAGACCCTGGCTTCGTTTCGTGAATCGGCCACTCGCCTTGGCAACGTCGCCAACGTGGTCGATTCTGCGCAGATCGCCGTGACGATCGCCAATCTGCGGCAGACGAGCGAGAATGGCGCGCGGCTCGTGGCGAACATCGACTCCACGAACGCGCAGATCCGCAGCCTGTTGGTCCAAGCTCAGCGCGGCAACGGAACCGTTGGCAAATTGCTGAGCGATTCCCTGCTCTACACCGACGCTCGGCGTCTGATGGGAACGCTCGATTCGCTGATCGCCGACTTCAAAGCGAATCCGAAGAAGTACATCAATCTGAGAATCTTCTAGCGTAGGCGTTTGGCATACGCGGTGCACCGCTTCCGGAAATCCGCGGAGGTGCACCGATGTATCACCGTCTGATGGTTCCGCTCGACGGAACGGTCGACTGCCAACACGCCATTCCCTTCGCGCTGAGCATTGCAGCGCGCGAAGAAGCGGTCGTCGAGCTCGTGCACGTCGCGATGCCGCCCTCGATGGCGGCGCAGTTGAGTACCGCGGGCATGGAGCTGTACGGTCCGCCCAACATCGACATGGAATCGGCGGAGGAGATTCACTCGACCGCCGTGGAGCATCTGGCGACGATCGCCGACGAGGCCGTCCACGCCGGCCAGGTGCGGGTCGAGACAACGGTGCTCGATCGCTCGGACGTCGCGCATGCAATCGCCGAGCATGCTGAAGCAACGAAGCCGGATCTGCTCGTGATGACGACACACGATCACTCTCGACTCGAGCGCCTCGTGCTGGGGAGTGTGTCGGAGTCGGTGGTGCGACGCGTGAATGCACCCGTGCTACTGGTGCCGGCGACACATGTTCGCCCGTCGTTGTCGCAGCGCGTGATGATCAGACACATCCTCGTTCCGATCGACGGGTCGGATCTCGCGGCGTCGATCATTCCGCACGCGCGCGCCATCGCGGAAACGATGAACGCGCGCATCACGCTGCTCACGGTGTCCGAGGAATCGGTGGTCCCGCCCCCGCCCGGCCTCGCGGCATTCGAGACGATCGAGCCGTCGACGGAAGCCGCGAAAACAGTCCTCGATCAGGCCGCGGTTGGACTCCTCGATGAGCGCATTCCGACGCAAACGAGCGTCGTGGTCGGGCGCGATCGGGCAAAGGCGATCTTGGAGTATGCGGAGTCGCATCGCGTTGATCTCATCGCCATGAGCACCCACGGCCGGCGCGGTCTCGGCCGAATCGTGGCCGGCAGCGTTGCGTCGAGCGTGCTGCACGATGCAAGCATGCCGGTGCTGCTCTACAAACCGGTCTAGAGTGTCGGGTTTACTCCCAACCTTCGTCTCTGACGGTTGACCCTGCCCGCGTCCGGGGTCAGTTTTGGGTGTTGCACCTCGACCCAAATAGTCATGTCCATCCACCTCGCTGACGCGATCTTTTGGGTCGCCGTCGCGTGTTGCTCGGTCGCCCAGTTGGCGATCCTACATTCCGTCGTCATTTCGCCCGCCCGCATGGCCACCAACGAAACCTCGTTGGCGCGCCGAACGGCCGAGATCGCTTGGGCGGTACTCCCTGGTGTCGCGCTGGCGTTCGTATTCGCCGCGACCTGGCGTGCCATTCATCCGGCGCACATTGCGACGGCGACAGCGGCGATCAGCAGCCAGCTTCCCGCCGCACTGCCATGAACGCGATTCGTCGGCTGTCGATCGTCGCGCTCATCGTGGCGTGCACACATCTCGTGTTCGGCGCGATCGTCCGAATTTCGGGATCGGGCATGGGTTGTGGCGACCACTGGCCGAAGTGTTACGGCTATTGGTTTCCGCCGTTCAATCGCCCTGACCTGATCGTGGAAGTAAGCCACAGGTATCTGGCGTCGATTCTCACGATCACCGTCGTATCACTCGCGCTCGTGGCGTTCGCGCGTCGGAACGAGCCCGGCGTGAGCGGACCAGGTGGCGCGCTTCGATCGGCCATGGGAGCCGTTGGTGCAGTGCTCAGCGCAGCGATCCTTGGCGGCGTGACCGTGAAAATGGGTAATGCCCCTTGGGCAACAGTAGCGCACTGGCTGGTCGCGATGACGCTTCTCGCACTCGTCGCCACCACGGCGATTCGCGCCGGCGCGCTCGGTGGTGCGAGTGCTCTCGCCCAACGCGGGACGATGCGCGCGGCACGTTCAGCGCGCGTCGCGGCAATTCTGGCAATCTTCGCGGTCGCACTCGGCGGACTCACGGCAAAGTATCCGGGGGCGTCGGTCGGATGCACGACGGTGCCGATGTGCGGCGCCAATGCGGCCGTCGACGCGGGCGCAGTGCACGTGCAGCTCACACATCGCGTGATTGCGGTTCTCCTCGTGCTTCACCTCGTTGGCGTCGTGATGATGTTGCGAAAGCGACGCGATGAAGAGGCCGCTGTCGTCGTACGTGCCGCGGCAATCGCGCTGGCGATGGTGCTCCTGCAACTCGTCGTCGCCTCCTCAATGATCCTCTTGCACCTTCCGCCGGTTCTGCGATCGCTTCACGAAGCGACAGGCGTCGGCATTTGGCTGAGCTGTTTCGTACTGGCGTATCTCGCCCGTCGCGCCGCTCGAACGCCGACGGCTGAACAGTTGGCAGGCGTGGTTGGTGGATCGCTCCCGACGTCGACTCCGCGGTTCGCGGCGCGTCCATCATGAGTGACGCCGTCGTCGCGGAAACGCGCTCACGATCATTGGTTCGCGACCTCGTCGCGCTGACCAAGCCGCGCATCATCTCCCTGCTGCTCGTTACGACAATCGTTCCAATGTTCGTTGCCGGCAGTCCGAGTTGGACACTCGTGCTGGCGGTGTTCGTCGGCGGCTA
The DNA here is from genome assembly GCF_055379415.1 of Leucogemmata humicola. Classification (NCBI taxonomy): domain Bacteria; kingdom Pseudomonadati; phylum Gemmatimonadota; class Gemmatimonadia; order Gemmatimonadales; family Gemmatimonadaceae; genus Leucogemmata; species Leucogemmata humicola. Next base: position 1,226,125 of record NZ_AP040875.1, on the reverse strand, counting down.
CCTCATGGCCGGTGGCGCGAACGCCGTGAACATGTACATGGATCGCGATATCGACGATCGCATGTCGCGCACGCGCCTTCGTCCAATTCCGAGCGGCCGCATGCAGCCGCGGGAAGTGCTCGCGTTCGGGATCCTTCTGTCGACGACGGCAACGTGGCTGCTCGCACAGGCCGCAAATGTTCTGACAGCGGCGCTCGCGCTCGCGGGATTCTACTTCTACGTATTCGTCTACACGCGTTGGCTCAAGCGAAGCACGCCACAGAACATCGTCATCGGCGGCGCTGCCGGCGCGTTCCCACCGCTGGTTGGATGGGCAGCAGTCACGAATCGCATCGACCTGCTCGCCGTCTATCTCTTCTTGATCATCTTCTACTGGACGCCACCGCACTTCTGGGCGCTCGCCCTGTTGAAGCAGAAGGACTACGGCAAGGCGGGCGTGCCAATGGCTCCGCTCGTGTGGGGTGAAGCGGAAACGAAGCGGCAGATGTTCTGGTATACGCTGATTCTCATTCCGCTCACGCTGCTGCCGTACGCGTTTGGCGTGCTCGGATGGATCTACCTCGCGTCGGCCACGATCCTCGGCGCGATCTTCCTCGTCGAAGTGCTGCGCGTGACGCGCGCCACGGAGTGGACGAAGCCAGCCTGGCGCCTGTATAAGTTTTCACTCCTCTACCTCGCCCTGATCTTCGCCGCGATGGTTGTCGATCGCGGATTCCTCGCTTGACGGGGATTGCCGCACGGCCGGAGCGTTCGCGGCGTTTGCGTTCTCCAAAACCGCTGGGCCGTCTGCTTCCACGACTGCGACCGTTTCGCGGTCGACTCGTCGTCGCCGCGATCTGTCTGCTCGTTGCGGCAGGCGTGGGGCTCGCATTTCCGCAGATCGTCCGCGGACTGCTCGATGCCGCCTTTCAAAATCACGATCGAGGGTTGCTCGATCGGATTGCCATCGCACTCGTAGGGCTCTTCGCGCTGCAAGGCCTGATGAACTTCGTGCAGGTCTACCTGCTCACGTCCACGACGGAGCGCGTCGTTGCCGGTCTACGTGAGGAGGTATTCGCACACCTCATCCGACTGTCGCCGGGATTCTTCACCGATCGCCGCAGCGGTGAGTTGACGAGCCGCCTCTCGGCCGACCTGGCCGTGCTGCAGTCCCTGATGAGCACGTGGGTGTCGGAGCTATCGCGTCAGGTCGTGTTCCTCATCGGTGGCATCGTACTGCTCACGCTGACGCACCCGAGGCTCACCACCACGACGCTTGCTGTAGTTCCGGTAGTCGTTGGCGCCGCGTTCATTTTCGGAAAGCGACTCCGGCGCGCGAGCACCGGCGTGCAGGATCGCGTCGCCGAAGCGATGGCCAGCGCCGATGAAGCCTTCTCGCAGGTTCGCACCGTGCAGAGCTTTCATCGTGAGGCCGACGAAACGCGTCGCTTTGGCGCGCAGTTGGCCGGTGTGGTGGAAGCCGCAGTAACGCGCGCAAAACTTCGCGCGCTGCTGTTCGGCGTCGTTGGATTCATTGCGTTCAGCGGTGTCGTCGCCGTGCTCTGGGAAGGCGGACAGCTCGTGCTCGACGGCGCGCTCACGCCCGGCGCACTCGTGTCGTTCTTGCTCTACGCCATCACGATCGCGGCGGCCGTCGGCTCGCTGGCCGCACTCTTCGGCAGCTATCAGGAAGCGCTCGGCGCGTCATCGCGCGTGTTCGAGCTCCTCGATATGGAATCGACCGTTGCCGAGCCGGAGCGTCCGCGCCCGCTGGTTCGCCCGGTGCGCGGTGAAGTCGCGCTCGAGCAGGTCAGCTTTCGCTACGCACCTGAACTTCCCGACGCGATCACCGGCATCGACCTTCGCGTTGGATCGGGCGAGGTCGTGGCACTCGTCGGACCATCTGGCGCCGGGAAGACGACGGTCGCATCGCTGTTGCCGCGTTTCTGGGATGTGACGAGCGGCCGGATCACGCTCGACGGAACGGACATTCGCGATCTCTCATTCGCCGACCTTCGCGGCGCGATCGGCATGGTGCCGCAGGAGCCCGCGCTGTTCAGCGGCACCATCCGCGAGAATATCGCGTACGCGCTACCGGCCGAGGTTGGCCCTGCGCCGAGTGAGGCGGACATCGTTGCGGCTGCACGTGCCGCGCATGCGCTGGAGTTCATCGAGCGGTTGCCGAACGGCTTCGATACTCGCGTTGGCGAGCGAGGCATCAAACTGTCCGGCGGCCAGCGTCAGCGGTTGGCGATCGCTCGAGTCTTTCTCAAGAACCCGGCGTTCGTCGTGCTCGACGAAGCCACGTCGAGTCTCGACACTGAGAGCGAGCGCGCCATCGAGGCGGCGATGGAAGATCTGCTGCGCGGACGCTCGACGCTGATCATTGCACACCGGCTGAGCACTGTGCGGCGCGCCGATCGTGTCGTCGTGCTCGATCGCGGCGTGATCGTCGAAACGGGCACGCACGACGAACTCATCGAGCGCGACGGGCTCTATGCGCGTCTGTACCGAGCGAGCGATTTCCAGCCAGTGACTGCGGGGTCGGCGTCGGCCTGAGGTCGACGCCGGCTACTTGTTCGCGTCGAGAGCCAACGACGCGTCCGCGCGCGCAGTTCCGCCGGCCGTGATCTTGATCGTTTTCTCGAGCGGCTTGGCGGCCCCTTCGTGCCAGACCATCAGCTTGTACGAGCCCGGCGCCAGCGAATCGATCTTGAAGCTTCCGTCGCTCGACGTCACGGCGTAGTACGGATGATCGAACACGAGAATGAACCCGTGCATCCACGCGTGCTGCGTGCATCGGATTTCGATGACGCCGGGCTTTTGCGCCAGCGCGGTGCTCGCGACGAGCTGTCCCTCGTTGAAGAACGGCATCACCGCAACGGTGTCGTTGGTTCCCGAGCGAGTGAAGACGAGCTTGTGCAGCAGCCGGTCGTCATTGAAGATGTTGATGCCCGAACCGACGACAGCGGTCTGAATTCTCGGATCGATCACGCAGTGTTCGGTCGAGATCTCGATCCGCCGATCGATAGGAAGCGGCTTTCCGGTTTTGGCATCGGCGATCCATACGACGGTGTTTGCGTGATCGCCAGACGCGCCGACGGGTTCGGTCGCGACATCGCACGCCGGCTGACCGCTGGCGGTTGGAGCGGTGTCGGCGGGCGACGTGCCGTCGAGCTTGATGACGCCTTCAACCGATCCCACTGCGCTCATGGGGCCAGGTTTGTACGACGTAGCGCTCAAGTCAACGTTCCCGGCGGCTGAATCGCGCCGATCGGTTCCGGACGAGGCGCGCGTCCCCGAGTCGCCTTTGGACGGCGTACCCTTGGAACAGCTCGCGATACAGAGAGCGAACAGAACGGCGATGCTCGAGCGAGCGCTGATACGAATCACGACTCCAACGACGTGTAAGGGCGACTGACGGCTATGGGGGCAAACGACGCGCCACACGCCGGACACGTCACAGTCGTGGCATCACGAAGATCTTTGTGCAAACGGTGCGAGCGGCCGACGCCGTTCAGACCACCAGCAGATCCCGCTGATATTCTCTCGGCGTCACCACTGCTTCGCCCGGCGTGAGATAGACGTTGATCTCGGTGCGCATGCCGATCTTGCCGGGGATGTAGATCCCGGGTTCGATCGAGAATCCGACGCCTGGCACGAGCAGCCGTTCTTCGCGCGTCTCGAGGTTGTCGAGGTGCGGACCGGAGCCGTGCAGGTCACGCGGATCAATCGAGTGGCCAGTGCGGTGGGTGAAGTACTGACCATAGCCGCGCTCCTCGATGACCTTGCGCGCCGCGTCGTCGACATCGGCACCGCGCAACGGCTCGCCGGCCCGCGTCTTCTCGACAACGAGGGCGATCGCCGCGTCGCGTGCATCGCGAATCGCATCCCAGATCTCTAACGCCTGCATCGACGGCTGGCCGAGCGTCGCCATCCACGTCTGGTCGGCCCACACACCGCCGTTGGGTTCGTGCGCCCAAAGGTCGATCAGCAACACCTCGCCATCGCGAATGACGCGCGGCGATGCAGCGGTCGGCTCATAGTGCGGATTCGCGGCGTTGGCACCCGCCGAGACGTTCGGCCCATGATCGGTGACCAGTCCTGTCTTTTGAAAGCGTTGCTGAATCCAACCCATCAACTCGTGTTCGGTAATCGGCGTCGCGCTGCGTGAACGTTCGCCCGCGAGGCGCAACGCGTCCTGCCCGATCACTGCGATCTCTTCGGCCGCGCGCAGATGCGATGCGATGTTGTCGGCGTTCCACGTTGCGTAGAACCGCGACACGAGCTCGCCCGACGACACGACAGTCGCGCCCGTCGCGCGAACCATCTCGAGCACACCCGCCGGAATTCGATCGAGATACGGCACGGCGTCGCCCGCGGAGTACTCCATGGCGACGCGCTTGCCGGCAATGTGCTTGGCCAGCGTGCCCTCGAGGCTCTTCCACGAGGAGTAGATCTCCTTCGACCACTCAGCCGGCCAATGGCGCCACGGTCCCTGTTCGATCGCGTGGGTCAGTGCCACCGGTGTTCCGCGCGTGGGCACGAACGCAAAGGCGCGTCGGGATGTCATACCTTCGAGGCGCATCATCCCGGCCGCGATGGGATTGGTGCCGCGGAAGTCGTACAACAACCAACCATCGACGCCCGCATCGGCCAGTGCGCGTTGTACGTCGGGAAGCGTCGAAGAAGTCAGCATTGCCAACTCGCTTGGAGGTTCGGGTTAGGTCAGGCCCGCAGTACGGTCGAACGATCGCCAGTCGGCCCGCCATTCACACACACCTTCACCGCGTGCACTGCAGCGAACGTGCTCGACGCCACCAATGCTACCAACCAGCAGCAGCAGGAGCTCGCGCAACGATGCTTCGTAGTATGTGCAGCCAACGCCACCCGGCGCGGTGCCGAGCGTGATCGAGCGCGGCACGTCGAACAGCAGGAACGTTCCCACTCGCCGCACGTTGCCGTTGAGATACCTCGCCGCGATCTTCCGCGCGTGGCGATAGGCGAGGGGCCGAGCCGCCGCGGACGGCACGAGCCGAATGAACTTCCGCGTGACCGGAGAGATCGTGTGGTACGACTGGCGCGCCATGTACCGGCCAGCGGCGCGAAATACCGCCTCGGCGTCAGGGCGACGTCCGATCAAGCGCGCGAGCGCGATCGATTCGTCCTGTCCGGTGCGTTGTCCCCGTCGAACCGCTTCGCTATGCCGTTTGATCTGAGCGTAAATCGTGTCGCTCAGGCCGAGTCGCTTGTTTCGAAGTTCATCGACGTACTCAGTGTCGAGCTGATCGCTCGGCGTATCGACATTACGAACGGCTTCGAGGAGACTAAGCGGAAGGAGAGCGTCAACAGTGGCAAGCATTTCCGTCGGAAGCAGGGCAAGGAGCGAAGCTAGCCGTAGTCGGCGGACCCTACAAGGCGGAAACCGTTGCTAACACGAACACTTATCGGGTTCGTGATCGCGGCCGCCGTAGCACTGCTCGCCCGTCGAACGCGGTCGCTGTCGAACGGGGGCGCAGGCACCGCCACGGTGATCGGCACGCTCGCGATTGCCGCGGGTTGGAACTGGGGCGCGCTCTTGATCAGCTATTTCGCATCGTCGACCGCGCTATCGCACCTCGGGCGCGCCAGAAAGGAGGCGCGCACCGCGTCGATCGTCGCTAAGGGTGGCGAGCGCGACGCGATACAGGTGCTCGCCAACGGGGCAATGTTTGCCGGCGCGGCCCTCGCGATGCTCCTTCGCCCCGACGCGCGCTGGATCGCGCTCGGCGCGGGGGCATTGGCCGCGTCGGCAGCCGATACATGGGCGACGGAAGTCGGTACGCTCGCCGGCGGCGAACCACGCTCGATTCTGAATTGGCGACGCGTGCCGGTCGGCACGTCCGGAGGCGTGTCTTTGGCAGGCACGCTGGCCATGATCGCTGGTGCGGTATTCATCGGCGCCTTGACCGCGCTGTTCGGCTGGACGCTCGAGGTCGCCATCCGCGTGATGATCGGCGGAGTTGCCGGCGCAGTCGCCGACTCCGTGCTCGGCGCCACACTGCAGGCGCGTCGTTGGTGTGACACCTGCACCCGTGAAACCGAACGCCTGACGCACGACTGCGGCGCTGAAACGCGCGCGTTGCGCGGACTCGGGTGGTTGGACAACGACATCGTCAACTTTTTGAGCGGCGCGTTGGGCGGCCTGCTGGCCGCGCTCCTGTCACGATAGAGTTCCTGAATGGTCGACGCGGACGTTCTCATCGTCGGTGGAGGGCCGGCGGGTTCGTCGCTCGCGTTTGCGCTGGCACGCGCCGGCGTCGACGTGCAGATCGTCGACCGCGCACACTTTCCGCGTCCGAAGCCCTGCGCCGAGTATCTGAGTCCCGAGGCGTCGCGGATTCTGTTCGACATGGGCGCGCTCGATGCGGTCGAGTCGTCGGGGGCGGCAGCGCTGTCTGGCGTTCGCGTCCGCGCACCGAACGGCGCGGTGATCGCGGGCGACTTCGTGGCCGGCCATGGTTTTTCCGGCTTTCGCGATCGTGGACTCTCCGTCCGACGAGAAGTACTCGATGCGATTCTGCTCGACCGCGCGCGCGCCGCGGGAGCGCGTGTCACCGAAGGCGTGCGCGTGACGGGCGTGCGCGCAGAGAGTACGCCGAGTGGTCGTGAGATGTACGTGCAGACACTCGGACCAGATGGCACAAGCGAACAACGTGCGCGAGTCATTGTCGGCGCCGACGGACTGCGATCTCTCATTGCCAAGCGACTTGGCCTCGCGCATTCACTGCGGTGGCCGCGTCGTCTGGCGCTCGTCACGCACTACCGCGACGTCGACGATGTAGGCGAGCACGGCGAGATGCACGTCGAGCGCGACGGGTACGTCGGAATCGCCGACGTGGGGAATGGGCTCACGACGGTGGCGCTCGTGATTCCGGCGGCGCGATCGCACGAGCTCTCCGGCGATCGCGCGGCCTTTCTCGATGCGTGGCTTCGCGCACATCCGCACCTCGCGGCACGCTTCACGCGGGCGACACAGGCCACTCCGGTCGTGGCTACAGGGCCCTTCGCGTCGCACGCCAAACGTGCATTCGCCCCCGGAGCTGCCTTGGTTGGCGACGCGGCCGACTTCTTCGATCCGTTCACCGGTGAAGGCATTTACGCCGCGTTGCGCGGCGGCGAGATGCTCGCCGACTGGGTGCGTGAAGCACTCGCTGCGCCGGCTCCGGCGCTCGCCGATCGCGCGCTCGCACAGTATGACGCCGCACGCCGCAAAGAGTTTGGCGGCAAGTGGCTCGTTGAACGCGTCATCGGCGCGGTGGTCGGCGCTGCGCCACTCATCAACCGGGCCGCGCGAGGGTTGTCGGCGAGGAAAGACCTTGCCGATCTGCTCATTGGTGTGACCGGCAACTTCGTGCCGCCTCGCGAGATTATTCGGCTGACGTACCTTTGGGGTGTGTTTGGAAGACAACGACCTTAAAACCTCAAACCCTCCTTCTTTGGACGCCGATACCTTCCGCTCCGTCCTCGGACGACTCGCCGCCGGAATCACGATCATTACGTCGCGGGACGACGAGGGAAACGATCACGGCATGACCGTGAGCGCGTTTTGCTCGGTGAGTCTGGAGCCGGCACTCGTGCTCGTGTGTGTAGACCACGCCGCGTCGATGCACGAGCTGCTGCTCGGACATCCCACCTTTGGCGTCAGTATTCTCTCATCGAGCCAGGAGGCGTACTCGCGGCGCTTTGCCGCGACCGACGCCGAACGGTCGACGCGCTTCGATGCAATCGCCTACACGCGCGGTGAGAACGGCGTGGTGCTGCTGACCGACGCGCTGGCGCACCTCGAGTGTCACGTACTCCATCACTTCGAAGCGGGAGATCACACGATCTTCATTGCCGAAGTGGATCGGGCCACGCCGCTCGAGGGCAGGCCGTTGTTGTACTACCGCGGCGGATACGCGCTACTAGAGCGATGACGTCGTGCTGACGCCGTCACGGCGCCGAGGGGTCGAGATTCTCGACGACCCGGCGACCGACCCCGGAATTCGGGAGCGGTCGATCGGCGACGTGACACGGTCCAATCGATGGCTTGGCGGGCTTCGGGCCGCGGTGCTCGAAGCGCGAGAGATTCTGTCGACGCTCGGCGCGTCGGCTACGCTGCTCGACGTCGGATCCGGGCTCGGCGACATTCCGCGTCGACTCGCCGACGAAGCGAGCGCGGCTGGACGATCGCTCACGACGATCGGTATCGACGGCGCGGTGTCATTGGTCAATGCATCGCGCGGGCAGGTGACGTATGGCGTGTGCGCGGACGCGCATGCCCTACCCTTCGCGGACCACAGCATCGACGTCGTGCTGTGCTCGCAGCTGCTTCACCATTTCGACGACGCCGACGCTGAAGCGCTCATTCGTGAACTCGATAGAGTCGCTCGGCACGCGGTGATCATTTCCGATCTACGGCGAAGTTGGCTTGCAGCCGCCGGATTCTGGCTTGTTTCATTTCCCTTACGCTTTCACCCAGTGACGCGCCATGATGGTGTCGTTTCGGTGCTGCGAGGGTTTACTAGTCACGAACTCAGTCATCTCGTCACGAACGCCGTCGGCGTGGCACCGCACGTGCAACGACGGCTTGGCTTCCGCCTGACGGTCCACTGGTCTCCGATGCGGGGCACATGAGCGAGCCGCACAATCTGGGCGCCATGCCGGTGGATCGCCGAATGACGACCGTCGATGAGCTGAAGGTTCGTGCGCCGTTGGCGACGATCTTTCGACTCGCCGCGGACGTGGAGCGATGGCCGCTGGTGTTGGGCCACTATCGCTTCGTGCGCTTTCACGAGCGACGGAGCGACGGAGGCGGAACAGTGGAGATGTCGGCGAATCGGCCGTTCGGTGCGATCGATTGGCCAACGTGGTGGACGTCGTTGATGACCGTCAGCCAACCGGGGTCATCCGTTGGACCGTCGATTCGATTTCGGCACATTCGCGGCGTGACGTCGGGAATGGATGTCGAATGGACTTTTGAGCCTATGGACGGCGGCACTTTCGTGCGCATCGTTCACGTATGGAACGGACCCGCGTGGCCATTGATTGGTGACGCAGCAGCCCGTGGAGTGATTGGTCCGGTGTTCGTGCACGGTATCGCATCACGCACGTTGGCCGGACTCGCAGCAGCGGCGGAAGGCATGTCGTAGCACGAACCACGTCTCGAGGTGTCGAGTGGCTGACCAGCGCGGGAACGGAGCGGGCGGGGTGCGGCGCGTGGTAATCACCGGAATTGGCGCGGTGACTCCAATCGGAATCACGCGCGATGCGCTGTGGAGTGGACTGCAGAGCCGGCGGTCGGCGGTGCGCGCGGTGACGCGCTTCGATGCGTCGATCTATCGCAGCCAGATCGCGGCCGAAATCGATTTTGCACCCGCCGATTTCCTGGAAGACCGGCGCGTCAAACGCCTCGATCGATTTGGCCAATTCACCGTCGCAACAGCGCGGCTCGCGGTCGAAGATTCCGGGCTGCGCTTCGAAGCAGAAGATCGCGAGCGCATCGGCTCAATGATGGGCAGTGCGCTCGGCGGCGTTGGCTACGCGGAGGAGCAGTTCCTCGTTTTCAAGAATCAGGGACTCAAGTCGGTGTCGGCAACGCTCGCGACCAACGTTTTCGCCGGCGCAGCGAGTTGCAACGTGGCAATCGAGTTCGGTGTGCAGGGTCCGAACAGCACGAATGCCATGAGCTGCGCGTCGGGCACGATGGCTATCGGCGAAGGCTTTCGTCAGATCCGCGACGGCTATGCCGACGTGATGATCTGTGGCGGCGCGGAAGCTCCACTCAATCAGCTCTGCTTCGGGGCGTTCGCGATCATCCGCGCGATGTCGACCCGGAACGACGATCCGTCGCACGCGTCGCGACCGTTCGATCGCCAACGCGACGGCTTCGTCATGGGCGAAGGCGCGGCGGTTCTCGTATTAGAAGAGTATGAACGCGCGAAGGCGCGCGGCGCGAATATTTACGCCGAGATCAGCGGTTACGCGTTTTCCAGCGACGCGCACCATATGACCGCTCCCCGTCCTGACGGCTCACAGGCTGCTCGCGCCATGCGTGGTGCACTCGCCGACGCGCACGTACAGCCGCACGAGATTCAGTATGTGAATGCGCACGGCAGCAGCACGCCGCTCAACGATCCCACGGAAACGCGGGCCATTCGTTCAGTCTTCGGCGATCATTCTGCGAAGCTGCAGGTGAGTAGCACGAAAGCGTACTACGGTCACGCGCTCGGCGCCTCGGGCGCCATGGAGGCGGCCATCTGCGCGCTGTCGATCGAACGCGGCTGGCTCCCCCCAACGCTCAACCTCGAACAGCCAGACGATGGGTGCGACCTCGACTACATCCCGTCGACTGGGCGAGAAGCGAGGGTCGACCATATCCTGTCGAATTCTTTTGGCTTCGGCGGAATCAACGCGGCAATCGTGCTGAATAGGGTTTAGCCGGAAGCGGGAGAGGTGAGAAGTTGATGGTTTCGAGGTTGCGTTGGCGCCAGGACCGCGCATCTTGAACCGTCGAATAGCGGAGTGCGGCACAGAACTGCCGCCGTTTTCCGCTCCCTCTTCCCGCTTCCCTCTTCCTCCATGAAAGACGCCTGGCGCTACTTCATGGCCGAGTTCATCGGCACCTTCGCACTCGTGTTCATCGGTGGCGGCACGATCATCACGAGTCCGCTGCTGCAGGTGCAGGCCGCGGTCGTGAATATCGCCTTCGCGCATGGACTCATCCTGGCGATCCTCGTCACCGGGACAATGCGCATCTCGGGACATCTCAATCCTGCGGTCACCGCCGGCTTCCTCGTAACGCGACGCATAGAGCCCATGATGGCGGTGGTCTACTGGATTGCTCAGTTCACCGGTGCAATCATCGCGGCCTACGCGCTCAAGGCGCTCTATCCGGCGAACATCGTCGCCGTCACTCGACTCGGCGGCCAGAGCATCTCGGCGGACATCAATCTGGTCCAGGCGATTCTGCTCGAGGCGATTGCGACGTTCTTCCTCGTTTTCACCGTGTTTGCGACGGCCGTCGATCCGCGCGGACCGAAGGTTGGCGGTTTTGCCATCGGACTCACCGTGACCGCGGGCATTTTGGCGATCGGACCGCTGACGGGTGGCTCGATGAACCCGGCTCGCTCGTTCGGCCCGGCCGTCGTGACGCACATTTTCGAGGGACAGACCGCCTACTGGGTGGGACCGCTGCTGGGTGGCTGCCTGGCCGCGCTGCTGTATGACAAGTTGTTCATGCCCCACGGAGCGGAGCTCGACGCGGCAAAGGGCTGACCGCCGTAACCGCGTCGCCACGGCGGCGAGTATCTTACAGCCATGGCAGACGTTCCCGTTCCGTCGCTATCGCGCGCGCGAGAGCTCAAGATCGAAGAGCTCTCCGCGCACTTTGCCAATGACGACATCTCCATCGAAGACCTCGAGCGGCGGATCGAGCGCGTCTATCGCGCATCGAATGTCGGCGAGTTGGAGACGATCACCGCCGACCTGAAGCAGTCGGCGATGGTGCCGGCGGATTTCGTTCGAGCCAATGTGGTTCCGGGTCGCGGCGGAGTGCCGGCGACGTACGAAGTTCCGAACGCGCGGCTGCTCTCGCTGATGAGCACGACCAAGCGCGTTGGCCGATGGGCGCTCGCTCGGAAATTGGAGCTGCTCGCCGTCATGTCGGACACGCGCATCGACTTGACGAACGCCGTGCTGCAGCCGGGCGTGTCCGAGATCGAAATGCGCGCCGTGATGGCGTCGATCAAGGTGATTGTGCCGCCGGGAGTGCGGGTGATCGTCGACGCGCACTCCGTGATGGCCAGCGTGCAAAGTCGCGCCGATGAAGTGGCGAGCGGGCTCCCCGTTCCGGCGAATACGCCGACGATTCGCCTTACCGGCTTCGCGTTGATGGCCGACGTGAACGTCGTCGTTCGGCGGAGAGAGGATCCGCTGGTCCTCGAGGATGACGACGACTAGCGGAACGGCGCGGGCTCCGTTCCGCATTGACTCGGAATGCCGGCGAGCCTCGAAAAAATCAGCCCGACGCCTTACGGTCCAACGCGCAGGTACGTGGTGTCGTACCGCTCGATTGACTCGTTGATCACCTGCATCGCGACGTCGCTCTTTTCCCAGCCGCGGATCTGAACGCGCTTGCCCTCGAGATCCTTGTACGTGGAGAAGAAGTATTCGACTTCCTTCAACACGTGCCGCGGAATGTCGGCGATGTCGAAGAACTCTTCGTAGTACGGATCGTGGAGCGGCACCGCGAGGATCTTGTCGTCCGGTTCGCCGCGGTCGAGCATTTTCAGCACGCCGAGTGGGCGGACGTCGATCATGCAGCCCGAGAACGTCTGCTCCTTGACGAGCACAATGACGTCGAGTGGATCGCCATCTTCGTGCAGCGTGCGCGGAATGAAGCCATAGTCGCCGGGATAGTGCACCGCCGAATAGAGGACGCGGTCGAGCTTCATCAGGCCCGTCGCCTTGTCGAGCTCGTACTTGTTGCGGCTACCGAACGGAATTTCGATGACTGCAGTGACTTCTTCCGGGGCACTACGGCCGGGCGGAAGATCGCGCCAGAGATTGATCATGAGTGGGAGGCGGGAAGCGGTGAGCGGGAAGAGGGGTCGCGATGCATCGTGCCCTTGTACGACATCGGTTCCTCGGTCACCCCGAAATTCCGCTCGTTCAACTCGGCCACGCGTTCCATTTCCTGCGGTGAAAGGTCTCGTTTATCACTCGCCTGGGCGAACTCGGCGAGTTGTTCGTTGTCGTAAATGTTCGGGAGGGTCGTCACGATGCGCGGCTCCTCGAGCAGCCACTTGAGCGACGCCTGACCCAACGTCATGTCGCGAGTGAGAAAGTCGAGCGTACGAACTTTCTCAACGCCGTTGATCAACCAGGACCGCGGACGATGACGACGGTGGTCGTTATCCGGGAAAACCGTGTCGACGGTGTACTTCCCTTCCAACATCCCCGACGCGTGCGTCACGCGAACGTTGAAGCAGCAGTTCGGTGCATGCTCCTTCGCCGCCTCGATCATTGGTGTGCCCGGATGCTGCTCGAGCACGTTCCAGATCATCTGAATGGTATTGATGTCCGGCTCACGCTCGACGAGTTCCACGGCTTCGTATAGCCAACCGATCGCCGGACCGAACGCCGCGCCCCACGCGCGAATCTTTCCCTCGCGCTGCAGGTCGCGCATCGTGCCCCACAGCTCGGCGTCGCGCACGTGCTCCATCTTCGCGTTGTGCAGCTGCAAAACGTCGATGTAGTCCGTCTCGAGACGTTCGAGACACTTGTCGACGGCGAAGCGAATGAATGCCGGATCCGTACGCATTGGCAGTTCATTCTGCCCGCGCCGCGCCTTCTGTGCCTCTTCGTCGTAGATGTCGTAACCGACCTTCGTGGCCAGTACGACCTCGTCGCGACGGCCACGAAATGCTTCGGCGAGCTGACGCTCCGAGCGCCCGTTACCATACGCGTCGGCGGCATCGAAGAACGTCACGCCGTGATCGTCGAGCGCGCGGCGCAACATCGACACAGCTTCGTCGTCGGTCTTCTCGCCCCACCAGCCGGTCGAGATGGTCCACGTTCCGAAACCGATCTCGCTCACGCGGATCGAGGTTCCCGGGAAAGTGCGGTACTTCATTCTCTAGAGCTCCCGCCGAAGCAGCGCAGCCGCTTCGCGTGCGAAATACGTGATGATGATGTCCGCTCCCGCGCGCCGGATTCCAAGCAGCGAGTCCATCATCACACGCTCGCGATCGATCCAGCCGCGGTCGGCGGCTGCCTGAATCATAGCGTACTCGCCACTCACCTGGTACGCGGCCACCGGATACCCGGTCTCGTGCTTCACGCGATGAATCACGTCGAGAAACGGACCAGCCGGCTTGACCATGATCATGTCGGCGCCCTCGTCGATGTCGAGCGCGACCTCACGCAGCGCTTCCGCGGAATTCGCCGAGTCCATCTGGTAGCTGCGCCGATCGCCAAACTGCGGCGTCGACTCCGCGGCTTCGCGAAATGGACCGTAGAATGGGCCCGCGTACTTGGCGGCGTAGCTCATGATGGCATTGTCGCCAAAGCCATTTGCGTCGAGCGCACGTCGGATTGCGCCGACGCGTCCATCCATCATGTCGCTCGGCGCAATGATGTCCGCACCCGCTTTCGCATGAGAGACGGCCTCGCGCGCGAGGAGCTCGAGCGTCGCGTCATTGTCGACGTCGCCATTGCGAATCACGCCGCAGTGCCCGTGATCGGTGTACTCGCACAGGCACACGTCGGTGATCACGACGAGCTTCGGAACCTCGCGCTTGAGCGCACGGACCGCCTGCTGCACCGGCGCCTCGTCGTTCCAGGCCTGGGACCCAGTGGCGTCCTTTCGATCAGGAATCCCGAATAACAGAATTCCACCGACGCCTGCTTCCGCGGCAGCGTGCGCATCGCGGAGCATTTCGTCGATCGACGTCTGGTCGACGCCTGGCATCGACGGCACCGGCGTGCGAACGCCCGAGCCCGAGCGAACGAACACCGGCAGGACGAGCTGCGATGGAAGTAACGAGGTCTCGCGAACGAGCTTCCGGAGCGCGGCAGTGCGACGGAGGCGTCGCGGACGATAGTCTGGGAACTTTGGCACCCTGAAAAGGTAACCGCTGCTATTGCTGCTCCAATCCACTCGGCGTATCTAGGTGAACATGGGCCAGGAGCTTCTTCATCGAATTCGGGCCGGCGATACCACGGCATTCGAGGAGTTGTTCCGAACCTTTCACGCGCCATTGTGCGAGGTCGTAGACACCTACGTGCGATCCCAAGCCATCGCCGAGGAGATCGTGCAGGATCTCTTCTTCGTGCTGTGGATCAAGCGGCGCGAGCTCGCGGCGAGGTCGCTTCGTGCGTACCTCTTCGCCGCGGCGCGCAATCGCGCCCTTCACCATCTTCGGCATCGATCGGTCGTGCGACGCTGGGCCCTGTGGATCGACGCCCGGCCGGACGTCGCCGGAATCGCTGCGCCAGCACCACGGCCCGATCAGTCGCTGGAACTCGACGAGCGACGCGTAGCCCTTCGCCGTGCGATCGACAACCTCCCGCCGCGCACTCGGCTTGCCGTGGTACTACGGTGGGACCACGAGATGTCGATCGACGGTGTGGCCGAGGCAATGGGCATTTCTGCCAAAGGTGCGGAAAAGCTCGTGGCGACGGGAAAGCGAAAGCTGCGCGAAATGCTCGCGTCTCACGCCGACGCAGCGACGATCCTGCCCGAGTAGGTAGGGGTTTTCCGCACATCCGGGTCGTGGCTGCATGAACCACGATACTGGGCCTGACTCAGATACTCCCCGTCGGCGTGCCTGGCGCACCGATCAGGAGTGGGCGCGCCTCCACGCGCGAATCGAAGGCCTCGACGCCGAATTGCCGAGGGTGCTGAGGCCACCGTCATGGCGACGACGCACCGCGCCGTGGCTTGCCGCGGCTGCGTTGGTGATTGTCGCGGGCCTGACGTGGCGCTTCGCGTCCTCGCCACGGCTGGAAACGCGAACGGCGTCGACCGCCGCTGGTGAGCGCGCATCGATTCGGCTGTCAGACAATTCTGTCGTCACTCTCGGTCCGTCGTCGACGGTGCGGTATACGCTTACCAGTTCGGCGCGCTCGATCGAGCTGAAGGGTCTCGCCGAGTTCAAAGTCGTTCACGACTCGATTCGGCCATTCGTCGTGCGCGCAAGCAATGCGATCACGACCGATCTTGGTACCGACTTCGTCGTGCGTGCGTACCCCGGCGATTCCACCGTCGATGTGTCGGTGACCGCGGGCGCGGTGTCACTCGCGAGTGCGACGACGCCTTCACGGAGCGCGCTAGAGCTTCGCGCTGGCGACGTCGGCCGCGTCGCGTTGGATGGTTCCGTCGCCCAGAGGAACGACAACAGTGCCTCGACGCGCGCCGCATGGACTGAAGGACGACTCGTCTTTGTCGACCAATCATTGCGTTCTGTCTCGGCCGAACTCGGTCGGTGGTTCGACGTCGATATCCGATTCTCAGCAGATTCGCTTGCGCGGCGGCGAGTGACGGCGGTGTATAACGACCCTTCGCTATCGGGTGTGCTCGAAGCGCTGGGCGCTTCACTCGGACTCCGCGCCGAGCGGGTTGGCCGCGTGATTACTCTCTCACCGCGCGGCAAATGAGACTCTCCATTCGTCTTGCCGTTGCCGGCGGTGCCTTTCTAGTTCTATCACAAACAAGCTTCGCGCAGCAGCCTGACTCTGCCTTCACGAATCTTCGCAGCGACGGCAACGGAATTCCCGAGCTGCGGACGATCATCGTCGATGGCTTTACTGGCCAAACGGCGGCGGCAGCATTCACGCGCATCGCCACACTGGCGCGGCTGAATGTCACTTTCGATCCGCGCATCGGCGGCCTTTCGACTCGACTGACAATCGTGGCGCACTCGCGCACCGCAGCCGTCGCACTCATCGAGATTGCAACTGACAGCCGCTTGAGAGTTCGCGTATCGTCGAGAGGGCAGCTCGTGGTTGGTGAACTCGCGACGATGCCGGTGACGGCGAAGACGCCGCCGTCGGACTCGACAACACGCGCTGCAGTGGCGCTGCCGCCGGTTCGCTCTGAGGCACGCTCGATCGAGCGACAGCGCTTCGAGTCGACGGAGACAATCGGCAACGTATCGATGGGTGGAGATGCGCTTCGCAACACGCCGTCGTTCGTCGAACCCGACGTTTTGCGCGCAGTGCAAACGCTTCCTGGCATCGAAGCGCGAAGCGACTGGTCTGCTGGATTCAACGTGCGCGGCGGCGAGGCTGATCAGAATCTCATTCTGATGGACGGCTATCCCATCTATAGCCCATTCCACCTCGGCGGCATGTTCAGCACGTTCATCGATCCGACAGTGGGCCGCGTCGACCTCCGCAAAGGTGGTCTCCCGGCGCGATTCGGCGGACGACTATCGAGCGTGCTCGACGTCTCGTCCGCCGAGCCGACGAGCGCGGACTACCACGGCACGATGGAGGTATCGCTCGCCTCGGCGACCGGGTCGAC
The DNA here is from genome assembly GCF_055379415.1 of Leucogemmata humicola. Lineage (NCBI taxonomy): Bacteria > Pseudomonadati > Gemmatimonadota > Gemmatimonadia > Gemmatimonadales > Gemmatimonadaceae > Leucogemmata > Leucogemmata humicola. The sequence continues at coordinate 1,209,096 of NZ_AP040875.1, read as the reverse complement.
CGGCCGCACTTTCGCCGATGGTCGCGGCACCTGGATGGTCGCGGGTCGACGCACCTACGCGGATGCAGTCGTCAATCTCTTCCAGAAGGATGGGTTTCCGTATCACTTCCAGGATATCCAGGGCATCTGACGCGGCGGTTTGACGACGGACTTCGCTTCTCGCTGACTGCGTACGATGGCCTAGACGTCGCCGCGTCGACGGACACGCTGGGCAAAGCGACGGGCGGCAATTGGGGCAACAGCGTCGTTGGAGCGACGCTCGCGAAGTCGACCGCCAATGCTCGCATCTTTGGCTTTGCCTTCGACAGCAGCAAACTCGAGCAGCGTTTCTCGCACACGCGGTTTGCGAATGGTGCGGACATCTGGAATTCGTTGGCGTTTGCGTCCGACGCCGTTACGGACGATCGCGTGGCAGGCAGCGCGACGTTCTACAGCAAGACGCTAACGCATACGGTTGGTTACGAGCTTGGGCGTCAGGACATCGCCTATCACTCCGCCGTCGGACTCTCAGATCTCGGCGGATTGATTCCGACGGACTCCCTCGCGATGATCGACAAGTCGGCGAGTGTATTCGTCGATGAGCTCTGGCGCGCAAAGCCGTCATTGCTCATCGAGGGTGGGCTGCGTTTCGATGCGGTGAGCCCGGTGGGATGGGCGGGATTGTCGCCGCGCCTCTCGGCCAAGTACTTCGTATCGCCTACGACGGCAGTGACCGCTGCAGCGGGAAGCTACGCGCAGTGGATCCACTCGCTCGGACGCGAGGAGGAGCCGATCCAGCCGTTCTCGTACTGGGTGGGCAGCGACTCGGCCACGCCGGTCTCGCGCGCTCAGGACGTGTCCGTTGGTCTCGAGCGATGGGCTACGCCGACGCGATTGTTCCATGTCGAAGCGTTCTACAAGCGCTTTCACGATTTACTCACACCGAACACCGACGACGATCCGCGAATCGCCAACGACGAGTTTGTCCCAACTCAGGGCTCGTCGTACGGTTTGGACGTTCTTCTGCGTCAGCTCGACGGAGGTCCGTTCAGCGGATGGATCTCGTATTCATATTCCTTCAATACGCGGATCGACCCCGATGGTAGGCGATATTTCCCGACACAAGACCGGCGACACAACCTGAATCTCGTGGGCAGCTGGCTCGCCGGTTCGTACACGATTGGCGCGCGAGCGAACATCGCGAGCGGGCTTCCGACGACGCCGGTGCTCGGCAATTTCGCGCGGCCGCGATACGACGCCGCGACGCATCGGTGGGTCGTCGACCCAATCAACACGGACGAGCAGAGCCTTCCGGGCGCACGTAACTCGGCGCGCTTGCCCTGGTACGACCGCATCGACTTCAGCGTCACCCGCTCAGGTCACGCGTTTGGCGCATCGGTCGCGCCGTACCTGAGCGTCATGAACGTTCTCAACGCGCACAATCCAGCAGCCTACGTCTATTCGTTCACTGGCCGACCAGATCGAGCGTCGTTTCCGAATCTTCCGTTCGTTCCAACGTTCGGGGTGCGCATTGTCTACTAGTCACTGGCGGGGCGCGATGCTCGTTCTCGCGTCGCTGATCGCCGTGGGGTGTGTCGATCAGGAGTTCATTTCTCCCAGCGCGAACGCGATCATCGTGCAGGCGGTGCTCGATCCGTCGGTGAGCGATCAATACATCATCGTTCAGACGACCACCGGCGCCATTCGGCTGCAAAAGGCCGTCAGTGGCGCATCCGTCACCATCTTTGCACCGGATGGGCGGGCGCTCGTCGCCGAGGAGATCCAGGATAGCACACTCATCGCGGTGCGTTCGACGGAGCCGCGCGTTACGTCAGTCTATCGCATTTCGCTCTCGGCATATGGCGTCGCGATCATCCCCGGCGGCACCTACGCGTTGAAGATCACGCTGCCCGACGGCCGAAAGGTCAGCGGCAGCACGACGGTGCCTCAGCGCGGGCCCGTGGCGACTTCGGGCGTCGTCGATTCACTCGATCATGCGCGCGACTCCCTGTCCCTGAACTGGCCCAGGGTAGCTGGTGCGATCGGATACGAAGTGACGGTGTCGTCGAGTCGTGCGACGTACAATCTCTTCGCCGACACGTCGATCACGATTCCCGGAACCGCGCGCGGATCAGATCAGCCGGTGTTCTACGCGGGAATCACGCATCGCGTGGTCGTCAGCGCCGTCGATCGCAACTATTACGACTTCTTTCGAAAGGGCAGCGATTTCTTCACCGGCGAAGGGCTGATCGTGCACCTCGACGGAGCAACGGGCGTATTTGGCTCGCTCATGCCCATCGAAACGCGAACGGTTTTCGTTCGCTAGCTACTCCGGCTGCGGCGACGGCACCTGCTCGGCCCGATGTAGCCCGGCGAGAATCCCCGCGGCGCCGCGCTCACGCAGATCTTTCGCGAGTCGCGCTCCAGTAATTTCCGGATGGGCGATGTCGACCGCCAACTCGCCTCGCAAAGACTGCTCGCCATTTACGTCGGCGATGAAGCCGTGAAGCACGCGCGACGTGCCGGCGCCAACGACCAGCGCGCCAATCGGCACCTGACACCCGCCCTCGAGCCCCGCAAGGAACGCACGCTCGGCCGTGGTGTCGATCATCGTGTCGCGGTCGGCGAGTGCTTCGAACACGGCGCGCGATTCCGCGTCGTCGCTGCGGATCTGAATCGCGATGGCGCCCTGCCCCGCAGCCGGTAGCCATTGGGGCGCGTCGAGATACGCGGTGATGCGCTGCGCTACGTCGAGGCGATGCAGTCCGGCCGCAGCGAGAATCGCCGCGTGAACGCGTCCGTCATCGACCTTCTTGATCCGCGTCGGCACGTTACCGCGCAGCTCGACGACGTCGAGATCTCGGCGCGTTGCCACGAGCTGCGCGCGACGGCGAAGGCTCGACGTCCCCACACGCGAGCCTGCCGGAAGTTCGGCGATCGAGGCGGCGCTGATGTCGCCATTCACCACGAGAACGTCGCGCGGGTCTTCGCGTTTCAGCAGCGCTACGATCTCGAGACCACTCGGCATTTCCGTGGGCAGATCCTTGAGCGAATGCACGCAACAGTGCACGCGGCCATTCGCCAGATCCACCTCGAGCTCGCGGGTAAACAGTCCCTTGCCGCCGATGGCGCTCAGCGGCACGTCGAGCTTCGTATCGCCAACTGTGTTGTAGGTCTTGAGCTCCGACGCAATCCCACGCGCGTCGAGTGCGCGCTGCACCTGACGCGCCTGCCGCAGCGCCAGCTCCGACGCACGCGTCGCGATAATTAACGGACTATGATCGCGTGGCATCAACGAGTCCAGAGATGGTCGAATGCACGGCTTCCGCTCGCACTTCGAGGCCGCGAGCGCGTGCCGCAGCAGTCGTGATCGGTCCGATGGTGACGGCCGGCGCGCGTTGAGCCGCGTCAGCACCTACGGCATCCACGAATGCATTGACCGACGACGCCGACGTGAACGTCACCAGGTCGACGTCACCATTCAGCAGACGGTCGCGGAGCGTCGCCGCACCCTCACCGTCGACCGTCGAGCGATACATCACGATGTGATCGACCACGGCACCGAGTTCCTCGAGACCGTCTTGCAACGTCTCGCGCGCACCCTCCGCCGCGGCGTACAGCACGCGCACACTACGGACGTCGCGACGATCCCGGAGAGCATCGAGGAGCGCTTCAGCGACGAATCGCTCTGGCGACACGTCCACGGCCAGCCCGCGATCGAGCAACGCTGCCGCCGTCGCTGGTCCCACCGCGGCGATCTTCACGCCCGCGAGAGCGCGCGCATCGCGCCCGTCCTCTCGGAGCGCATCCCAGAAGATTTTCACCGCGTTCTGACTGGTGAACACAGCCCAACCGTACTCCGAGAGTCGTTGGAGCGCAGCACGAAGCGGTGCGGGATCGAGCAACTCCACGCGCGTCGCCGGCATCTCGATCACCTGCGCGCCCAGCGCGGCGAGGCGCTCGCTGAGCGTCGCTGCTTGCGATCGCGCGCGCGTTACGACCACGCGTTTGCCGAATAGCGGGCGCGTGTCGAACCAGGCGATTTCATTGCGCAGCGACACGACGTCGCCGATCACCGTAATCACGGGCGCGGACAGTCCATTCTCGGCAATCGCGTCTGCAAGCGTCGCGAGCGTGGCAGCGACCGTGCGCTGATGCGGATGCGTGCCCCACTGCACCGCGGCCGCTGGAGTCTCGGGAGACCTCCCGCCGGCGATCAACGCTGCCGCGATGCTTGGCAGCGTCTTCACGCCCATGTACAAAACGATCGTTCCGCCGGCTCGCGCCAGTGCCGACCAATCCGTCGTGCTCGTTGCCTTTAACGGATCCTCATGCCCGGTAACGAACGTGACCGATGTCGACGCGCCGCGATGCGTGACGGGGATTCCCGCGTACGCTGGCGCGGCGATGCCCGCGGTGACGCCTGGCACGACCTCGAACGGAATCTCCGCGTCGGCCAGCGCCTGCGCCTCTTCGCTGCCTCGCCCAAAGACGAACGGGTCGCCGCCTTTGAGCCGCACGACGCGCTTTCCTTCGCGCGCCAGCCGAACGAGCAGCTCGTTGATCTCGTCCTGCGACGCCGATTCGCTCGCGCCGCCGCGCTTGCCCACATCGTGAAGCTCCACGGGCGCGGCACGATCTTGAACCGACGCGAGCGCGAGCAGCGCCGGATTCGCGAGCGCGTCGTAAACGATCGCGTCGCACATCACGAGCAGCTCACCACCGCGAAGCGTCAGCAGCCCGGGATCACCTGGTCCCGCGCCAACGAGATAGACGATGCCGCTCATCCAGACCGGCGCGACGCGTCACGAGCTTTGCGGCCACGTACGGCAAGCGAGACGGTGTACGCGACGTACACGATCGTCACCCACACATAGACGACGTGATACGTCTGTGTCGAATCAAGCTGCATCGTAGTCTCCTGCCTCGGCGGCGAGCTCGCGTAACACACTGATTCGATAGCGAACGCGAATGAAAGCGATGCACATGATCGTGAACACGATCATCGACGGAAAGAACGTCCACATCATCTCGGGCGACATCGACGGTTGGCCCGGCTTCAGCGCGACCGGCATCGGGTGCAAACGCGCCTGAAACAGGTATACGCTGAGATGGATGAACGGGATGAGCAGCGCCGCAAGAACCCCAAGCACGGCGGAGTAGCGCGTGCGCATCGCTTCGTCTTCGATTGCACCGCGCATCACCAGATACGCCGCAACCACGAACGCCAGAAACAGCGTGAGCGTGAGTCGCATGTCCCACCACACCCAGTACGCCCCCCATTGCTGCTTCGCCCACATCGGTCCCGTCGTGAGCACGACGAAGATGAACATCAGCCCGACTTCCGCTGCCGCAGCAGCGAGAAGATCGGCACGTTGGTCGCCGAGCCAGAGATAGATGATCGAAGCGAGTGCGGTAATGCTCACTGCGGTGTACGCAGCGATCGCCGCCGGCACATGCAGATAGTAGATCTTCTGGACCGGACCCTGAATCGCTTCGATCGGCGTGAAGTAAATCGCGCGAACGTAGATACCAATGACGAGCAGCACCGCGAACGCGAAAAACCAATCGAAGATCGGCTTCGCCTCGAGCGGTGGCGGTGTATGAACGCGGGGAGCAGCGGGTGTCATTCTTCGAGCGTGAAGGGAAATGCGAGCGTGCATGCGACGACGAACACAATGTCGAACGCGACCAGAATCCTCAACCAGGGCATCGCCTCGGCCATGGGCCGTTCAGCGAGAACGAGGTTGCCCGCCTGCGCGCCGCAGAGCAGAACCGGCACGAAGAACGGAAGACTGAGCATGGGCAGCAACAACTCGGCGAGCCGAGTGTTCACGGCCATGGCGCTGAACAGCGTGCCAACGGCCACGATGCCGATCATCGCCAGCAGCACGATGCCCGAGACGATCAGCATCGATCGTCCGAGATGAAGATTGTAAAACAGTGCGAGCGCCGGAATCGCCACGATCTGCACGGCAGTCAGAAAAACTAGATTGCCGAACGCCTTGCCGAGGTAGATCGACTCACGGCTGATCGGTGAGACGAGCAGGGCGTCGATGCCACGATCGTGCTCTTCCAGGCTGAAGGAGCGTTGGAGTCCGAGCAGCGCCGAGAACGTGAGCACGACCCAGAGCACACCCGGAGCGCGGTCGGCGGCGGTGATGATCGATTCGTCCCACGTGAAATAGAAGATCGCGATCGCGAGGACCGCGAAGACCAACGCGGAGAGAAACGCGGTTCGCGTCCGAAACTCGATCGCCAGATCTTTGCGCGCGACGAGCCATGCAGCGGCGAGAACTCCAGGTGGGCGTCGGTCCATCATTGCGCCACACTCACTGTGCCCGCCGTGCCGCCAACGACCAGCGCTCGGTATTCGGCGAGGTAGGTTCGATGCTCGAGCGCGGTGCACTCGTTTTGACGGACGATCTTGCCCGCAATCATGATCGCCGCGTGCGACGCTATTGCGAGGCCTTCCTCGACATTGTGCGTCACGAGCACGAGAGCGGCACCGGAGGCGCGAAGCAACTGCAGCATGTCCGTGAGCGCCGCGCCGCCGGCCGCGTCGAGACCCGTATACGGTTCGTCCAGGAGCACCACTCTGGGCTCGTGCACGATCGACCGAGCGATCGACACGCGCTGCTGCATGCCGCGGCTCAACGAGCGCACGCGCGTGTCGGCGCGGTCGGCGATCCGGATTCGCTCCAACGCCTGCATGGCTGCAGCCTGCGGATCCGTCACCCCGTAGAGTCGCGCGGCGAACTCCACGTTCTCGCGCGCCGTGAGCGCGCCATAGAGCATGCTCTGGTGCGAGATCAGGCCCACTTCCCCGCGAGCCGACGCATCGCCACGGACCTCGCGACCGTCGACGTGCACCGTGCCAGCAGACGGCTTCAGCAGACCCGCGATCACCCGAAGAAGCGTCGTCTTTCCCGCGCCATTCGGACCGAAGAGCGCGAGACAGTCGCCGGGATTGAGTGTGAGGTCCACGCCGTCTACGGCGCGGCGGCGCCCGAAGCTCCGGCGAATGCCAGATGCCTCGACCGCCGGGGAGGTCGGAGCCATGCGACAAAGATAAGCGTTCGTAGCGCCCTTCACCCTTCGCGCTTTGCCCTGTATTGTCCGCGCATGGCTTCACGGCGTTCCCTGGTCGCCTGTGCGCTCGCCGCGGCGACATTCACGGCGTTTCCGTCCGGTGCACAAACCCCGGTGCGGCGCCCGCCCCCGACCGTCGTCGTGGTGTCCTTCGACGCGCTCGGCGATCGCTTTCTCGATCGTGACACGCTCCCGAACTTCCGGCGCATGATGTCGGAGGGCGTCCGGGCGCCATTCCGCCCGGAATTCCCGTCGAAGACCTTCCCGAATCACTACTCCATGGCCACCGGCCTTACGCCAGGCCAGCATGGAATCACGCTCAATTCGTTCTTCGATCCCGTTCGTAAAGCCACCTTTCTGCGCACATCGGCGAACGACGGGACCTGGTTTGGCGGCGAACCGATTTGGGTGACGGCCGAACGTGCGGGACTCAGGACCGCGGCGTACTTCTGGATGGGCACCGAGGCCGAGATCAAAGGCATTCGGCCGAGCTACTGGCATCCATTCGACGCGACCGTACCTGACTCGGTGAAGATCGTCGAGATCATGCACTGGCTGCGGCTCCCAGCGGCGCAGCGTCCGAATCTGGTGATGCTTTACTCGCCCGTCGTCGACGTGCCCGGGCACCGTTATGGGCCGGATTCGCCCGAAGCCTTTGCCGGCGTGCGAAATGCCGACCGAATTCTCGGTGTACTGCGCGATTCACTGTCGAGGCTCGGGCGTAGCGACATCGACTTGATCGTTGTGTCGGACCACGGCCTCGTTTCCGTTCCACGCGACCACGACATCGACGTCGACAGCCTCCTGCCAAAAGCGGGCGTGCTGGTCGACGACGAGCACGCGACGCTCTCGATCTGGCAAGATCCCGCTGGCCCAACGGTGAATCTCGACTCGCTCGCCACTGCTCTGCGAAAGGCAATCCCGCACATGCGGCTCTTTCGGCCAGGTGGCTTCCCGCCGGAGTGGCAAACCGAACAGAGCCGCCGCTTTGGCGATCTGTTCTTGCTCGCCGATCCTGGCTACGAATTCGTCGGGACCGTTCCGCGCGCGGTGTATACGCTGGGCGAGCACGGCTACGAGTCGACGACGCCGGAGATGATGGGCATCTTCCTCGCCGCAGGCCCGGATTTCCTTCCCGGTACTCGACTCGGCGTTCGAGAGAACCGTACTTTGCACGAACTGTTGATCCACCTACTCGGCCTTAAGAATCCTCTTACAACCGCTCTACCGGATTTCGGCCTTCGCGCTCCCTGATTCCCGCTTCCCTCGTCCTGCCACATGTCTGAGATCGACGCACTTCTCACCGAGAATCGCAAATTCCCGCCGTCGGCCGAATTCCGCCGCGACGCGCTCGTATCCGATCCCGCCATCTACACCAAGGCGGCGGCGAATCCCGAGGCATTCTGGGAAGCGCAGGCGAACGAACTCGAATGGTTCGAGAAGTGGAATACGGTGCTCGAATGGACGCCACCGCACTCCAAGTGGTTCCTTGGCGGCACGCTCAACGTGTCGGTGAACTGCATCGATCGACACGTCCGCACGGCGAACCGCAACAAGGCTGCGCTGATCTGGGAAGGAGAACCGGGCGATCGTCGCACACTCACGTACTGGGACCTGTACGTCGAAGTGCAGAAGTTCGCGAACGTGCTCAAGAAACTCGGTGTGAAGCGTGGTGATCGCGTGGCGATCTACATGCCGCTCATTCCCGAAGTCGCGATCGCGATGCTCGCCTGCGCACGCATCGGCGCGATTCACTCCGTGGTATTCGGCGGCTTCTCGCCTGAATCGCTGCGCGATCGTATCAACGATGCACAGGCCAAAGTTCTCGTCACTGCCGACGCCGGATATCGCCGCGGCGGCATCGTTCCGCTCAAGCGGAACTCCGACAAGGCGCTCGAAGAGTGTCCGACGATCGAACGCGTCGTCGTCGTTCAGCGTCGCGCCGGCGCGACCGGAGACGAGTCATTCGCCGAGATGAAGGAAGGTCGTGATCACTGGTGGCATCGCCTGATGCGCGACGCGAGCCCCAAGTGCGAACCCGAGAAGATGGACGCCGAAGACGTCCTCTTCACACTTTACACATCGGGCACCACCGGCAAGCCGAAGGGAATCGTCCACACGACCGGTGGATATCTCGTTGGCGTCACGGCGACGACGAAGCTCGTTTTCGATCTCAAGGACGACGACGTGTTCTGGTGCACCGCCGACGTCGGCTGGGTTACCGGTCACTCGTATCTCGTCTATGGGCCGCTCGCCAACGGTGCGACGTGCGTCATGTACGAGGGCGCGCCCGACTGGCCGGAGAAGGATCGCTTCTGGGAGATCTGCGAACGTTACGGCGTGACGATTCTCTATACGGCGCCGACAGCCATTCGCGCGTTCATGAAGTGGGGCGACCATTGGCCCGCGAAGCACGATCTCTCACGCCTTCGCCTGCTCGGCTCCGTTGGCGAACCGATCAATCCCGAAGCATGGATGTGGTATCGCGAAAAGATCGGCGGCAATCGCTGCCCGATCGTCGACACGTGGTGGCAGACGGAAACCGGTGCGATCGCCATCACACCGCTCCCTGGTATTACCGAAACGAAGCCCGGTAGCGCGACGACCCCCTTTCCGGGATTCACCGCCGCGCTCCTCGACACCAAGGCAAACGAGATCAAGGTCGGTGGCGGACTGCTGGCCATCACACGTCCGTGGCCGTCGATGCTGCGCACCATCTGGGGTGACGATGCACGCTACGTCGAGACGTACTTCTCCAAGTGGCCTGGCCGGCCCGACCTCTACTTCCCCGGCGACGGCGCAAAACGCGACGACGACGGCTTTTACTGGATCCTGGGCCGCGTCGACGACGTCCTGAACGTCGCTGGACACCGTATTGGCACCATGGAGGTCGAGTCCGCCCTGGTCGAGCACCCAGCGGTGGCGGAGGCGGCCGTGGTCGGTAAGACCCACGAGCTCAAGGGCCAGGCGCTGGCGGCCTTCGTCACGTTGCGCGAAGGCTTCAAGACCAGTCTGGAACTGAGGGAAGAGCTGCGTTCGTTCGTGGCCGAAAAGATCGGCGCTATTGCCAAACCGGACGACATTCTCTTCTCCGCGGATCTACCCAAGACGCGATCGGGCAAGATCATGCGGCGGCTGCTTCGGGACATTGCCGAGGGACGAGCACTCGGCGACACAACGACGCTGGCCGATCCGAACGTGGTGGCGAGTCTGAAGGACCAGTACGAAGCGCAGGAAAGTTGACGTCCGTACCCGGCTGGTACGGCTTGTGCCCCTGTTCGGGACGTCATCGAACCCTAAATTGGTGGCCATGTTCGCCTTTCTTCGCCGGCTCTTTCCCGAACGCATCTTCCGCCGCAAGCTCGAGCCCGCGGCGGAGCGACGTCTGCGTCTCGCGCAGGCACGCGCCGAAGAAGCGATCGTCCGCGCGCACGTCGACAACGCGCTGATGTTCGTGGACACGCTTGCTGAAGATCTGACGTTCGACCGCGCGATCGAGACCTACATTCGCGAAATGGCCATTCCCGAGCCGCTGGCGAGCATCGTTGCCACGCGCACGCTGGTTGTTCTTGGCCAGGACCTCGTGCCGTATCGGCGCCGCGCAGTGGATAGCGGCGACGAAACGAACACCGACGTCGAAGATCGTCCCAAGCTTCGCATCAACGAAGCGTCGCAGGGGCGGCAGCAGACGGCGCCGCCGCGGACGATCAAGAGAGCGTAGCCTCTCCTTCAGCGGTCGTCGCCTTCCAGTCGACGACCGCGAGCACAAACAGAATCAACACCATCGTGGCCGATGCGAGACACCACTCGCACCAGGCGTGAATCACGAACGCCTCGAGGTAGTTGAGCCACGCGGTGAATAGCGCGCCCCATCCCGTAAGCAGCAGCATCGTCAACGACAGCGCGCGCGACGTCTCGAAGCGTTCCTGCAAGCCGGCGATCGAGAGCACGAGCATCAGCACATAGAATCCTGCGCCCCACGTTGCCACAGGCAACCCGAGGAACGTGGACCAACGGCTCGTCTGAACCGTTTCACACGAGCTCACGTTGCACGCCAGCGTCCCAATGACGCCGAACTTGTACAACGTGAGGTACGCGCCGAGGAGCAGCCCGAGAAGGCTGATCAGGGCCATCCACTTGCGGGTGCTCACTGACCTTTCTTCGGACCCGGAATCGCTACGCCTTTCGCCGTGTCACCGCCCGGAGCAGCCGGAGACTTTGCCGCCTTGGCAAGCGCGGAGTCGAGAATTTTGGCGAATTGGTCGTACGGCATTGCTGCGGCAATCTGCTGGTCGCCAATGATGAACGTTGGCGTCTGCTGAACCTGACGCGCCATGGCCAGTTGATAGTGCGCCTGGATCTTGGCCTGCATTTTCTTGTCATCGACGCACGAACCAAACTTCGACGCGTCGAGTCCGAGCTTCGCGCCAAGCTGCTTCATGAACTTGTCGGGATTTCCTGTAGCCTCGCCGTTCCACTGATCCTGCGTGGAGTACAGCGCGTCGTGGAATTCCCAGAACTTGCCCTGTTCATCAGCGCATGCCGCTGCGCGCGACGCCTGCCACGTGTTCTTGTGCATCGACAGCGGGAAGTCGATGAAGCGCCAGGACACCTTGCCGGTGTTGACATAGTTCTTGCGAATGTCGGGCTCGGTCAATTCGGCGAAGCGGCCGCAGGCCGGGCATTCGAAGTCGCCGAATTCCGTCACCTGGAGAGGCGCGTTCGGATTTCCGATTTGATAACCCGATGATTTGACCGAGGGGAGCGTGCTATCGATCGGACTGGCGATCGTGCTCGCCGGAGTTCTGGTCGACTGATATGTCAGCGCGCCGATTCCGAGAATGGCAACGCCGGCGATGATGAGATAGAACGCTCGATTGCTCGTTGCAGACTTCTTCGACGACTTTACGACTCCGGACTTTCGTCCTCCTCCGGTTTCCACTCGCTTATTTGCCATTTGGCTTCGGTGTCTTGTTGAGCTTCGCGAACGATTCGCCGGCTTTCGGCGATTTCTGGGGTGTCGTACGTAACCCTGACTTCGTAGTGAAAGAGCTCGCTGCGAACATCGCCGATCAGGCGCATCAGTTCGCCGGCCTCGTCGAGGAGACGACCCTCCGCGTCGAGCTCTCGAATCCGCTCGGCCAGGGCTCTGAGAAGAGCCTCGAGGTTCCGAGCGCGTCCATCGTCGTACGTCTGTTCCTGCTCCATAGGCACCAGCTCAACGAAAATCGCCGAGGTACAAATTACGGTCGTGACCGTCAACGAAAGATGCTATGATGGTACCCAGGTTGCGCAAGGAACGAGCACACATCAGAGGTGAACCATAGACGCTGACCTGCTGCGCATTCCCGTAGGCCCTGGCTCGATGCACGTCGAGCGCTACGGGCACGGCGGTGCGCCCATTCTGCTGGTACACGGCTTCGGCACGTGCAGTTTCCTTTGGCGAAACGTCGGACCCGTCATGGCCATGGCGAACCGAACGGCATTCGCCATCGACCTGTTCGGCTACGGCGAATCCGACCGTCCGTTCGACGCGCAGTACGGCATCGCGGCGCAGTCGGATTATCTCGATCGTGCGCTCACCGCATTGCGCCTTACCAAGGCCACGGTCGTCGGCATCGACCTCGGCGGCGCGATCGCCATGCACCTCGCGTTCAATCGTCCCGAGCGCGTCGAGCGCCTCGTGCTCGTAAACGCGCTCGCGTTCGACGACATCCCTGCCGACGACATCAAGCAGTTGCAGCGCAACACGGCGCGCTTCGCGCTGCGTGTGTCACGCGGCGTGCTTGGCGCGGCGCCGCTCATGCGCGAGCTGCTGGAGCGGAGCGTCGCCGACCCCGCGGCAATGCCAGACGGGCTCGTCGCGCGATATCTCGCGCCCTATGTGGGGCAGGACGGATTGAATCACCTGCTGGGGCTCGCCCGCGCTGTGGACGACGAGGATATGGCCGAGGTCGAGCTCGGGCAGATCGATCGCCCATCGCTGATCGTCTGGGGCGATCAGGATCCGTTCGTCGGGCCCAAGCTGGGTGAGAAGCTGGCCGACACCATTCCGGCGAGCCGACTGGTGCGTTTACCGGGAACCGGGCGCCTCGTGCCCGAGGAAGCGCCAGAGACGCTGGCCAACATGATTCTCGAATTCGTCGGCGCCGCAGGCATGGTCAGAAGCGAGTGACGGAACGGGTCCTGCGCTGGCTCCGAATGCACTCGTTCTGCAACGTTTTGGCAGGGGCCAAACGTATAGAAGAAACCAGGGTGATCCGTTAAGTTTCCGAGTCTCCCTCACGCCAACCCCCCAGACATGGCCAAACAGAAGAACCGAACGATGAAAGCGCCCGCGATCACCTCGCCGTTCGAGGAAGCTCGCGACGAGTTGTTTCAGCACATTATGCGGTGTGGTGTCGTCGGATCGGACCCGGAGCATCAGCAGGAATGGTTTTCCGAAACGATGACGTACATGACGGATCGCTATCCCGAGCTAGGCGCTGAGCAGATCGGCGAGCTTCGTAAGCTTGGTGAGCGTTTCGCTCAACCGCCAAAGAAGCGCGACGACACGGCGGCAGCCTAACATCGCTGGTAAATAAATTCACGCCTCCTCTCTGGAGGCGTTTTCGTTGACGGCGCCTTGGCGAGGTTGATCTACCGCCAGGCGCCGCGCGACGTCCGCAGCACGACGCCCACGCGCGTGCCGCCACCAAACCCGACTTGCAATGCTGGCGTGATCCCACGTCGCAGTCGGCCCTCGATATCGACCACCGCGGTGAGATACGGTCGCACGCGGCTGTCGCCACTCGCGTACGGAACGCTCACACCTCCGCCGAGCGACACGCCGATCGGAACCTCGCGATATGGGTCGAGCAAGAAGCGTCCAATCACATCGACGCGACCGCTCGCATGCGTGCCACCGTCGCGGAACGTCACGCCGCCAGCGCCGTCAATGCTGGTTCGCACATAGACGCCCGCCGGTACTACGACGCCAGCGCCGGCTTCCACCGCCGCGCCACGCCCCACGATTGCATCGGCGCGATACTCGGCATAGGTGGGGATCTTTTGCTGGGCCAGCGCGGCTGTGGGAGCGCACACCACCGCGAGGAACGCTGCGAACGCCAATCGTGCCGTCACCGAACGCGAGCCCGCCAGAGCGCGAGCGTGTAGTCCGCGACGGAGATCAGCGACGTGATTCCCACGAGCCATATGCCCGTCGTGCCCCACTGCGGAAAGCGAATCAGCGCGATGAATGTTGCAAACTGCAAACCCGTGACGAGCTTGCCCGAATAGCGCGCCTTGAACTCCACCGGCCGGAGCCACGGAATCATCTTCGCGACGAAAAATCCGATCGCCGTCATGATGTCGCGCGAGATCATGACGAAAAATGCTGGAAGCGATAGCACTCCCGTGAACAGGAATGTCAAAACCGCGGTGAGCGCAAAAATACGATCGGCGATTGGATCGATGAGCGCGCCCCACTTTGACGTGAGCTTGGCGCGCCGCGCGATCCATCCGTCGAGCATATCGGTGAGAGCTGCCAGCCCGGCCATCCAGAGGCGCGCATTGGCATCCGGCGCCATGACGAAGCCCGCGGCCAATAACACACGTGAAGACGAAATGATGTTCGGGAGAGCGCGAAGCGTCACGCGCACGGCCATGCTCAAACCTAGGTGGGCTCGTGAATGCTTGCCAGCGCGGAACGGCTCCGGTAGCTTCGCCAAACACCCGCAAGAACGAGGCACGGCATGGCCGAAGTTACCGATCTGCTCGAAAAGGTCGCGATCTTCAGAGACCTGGACAGCGATGAGCTCCGCCAGGTGGCCGACGTGTGCAAGGAAGAACGATTCAAGTCCGGCGAATACATTTTTCGCGAAGGCGAGAGCGGCAACCGCCTCTACCTCATCGTCGAGGGTGAGGTGCGCATCAGCCGCGAAGTGCCCGGTAGTGGAGAGGAAGCACTGGCTGTCCTCAAGGCCGGTGCGTTGTTCGGCGAAATGGCAGTCTTCGACCGAACGGAGCGCTCCACCGACGCCATCTCCAACGGCGGCACGACGGTTCTCACCATCAGCCGCCCCGATTTCGAGATGCTGCTCGATTTCAACCGCGAGATGGCGTACAAGGTGCTCTGGTCATGTGTTCGACTACTGTCGTCGCGCCTTCGATCGACCAATGATTCGCTGAGATCGTTCCTCGCGATGTCGATGTTTTGACGCGAGACCGGCAATACCACGCTTGGACAAATCGCATAGCCACCTCACGGCGGAGTTCACCGGCGTTCCTGCCGAGCACCTTCGCGACTCCGCGCTCCTCGGCGGGCTTCTGATCGCCGCGGCGAGTGCCGGCGGGTTCAGCCCGCTCGGCGTGCCTGTCGTGCGGACGCTGGTCAGCGGTGGTGTATCGGCCATGCTCCTGCTCGACGGCGCGCATCTGGTCATCCACTCGATTCCCGACCGGCAGGCTCTGCTGTTCGACGTGGTCGCACCGACGTCGCACGACTTTCGCAAAGTGGTGGATGTCTTCGCCCGGCGACTGTCGGCGCGCGACATCAAGAGCGACACCCGCAACCGCGGATGACAAATCTTTTCGCGCCAGCGCACCTGGTGCTGACCGTCGTCATTCTGATTTGGGACATCGTACTGGCGGGGCGCATTGCGCAAAACCGCCAGTCGTCGCCGGCGTTCCAGGCGGTGTCAGGACTCGCCGCGCTGCTCGTGCTCCCTGGCCTTCTGTTCACGCTCGCGACGTCTACCGTCATGACCGGTCGAGCAGTCGCAATGATGGATTGGCTGTGGCCCGTGGTACTCGTGCTGTTCGCAATTCAGTCGACGTACGCCGTTGTTCGCCGCCTTGTGAATTGGGCGTGGGGTTTCCCGATCGCGATCTATAACATTCTGATCGCCACGATCGGCGTTACGCGGTACATGGTGGCGCACGGGCAAACGCCGGCCGATCCGCTCGTCGCGCTGCTTGCCGCTCAGAGTATTGGCATGGTGTTCATTACCAATACAGCCAACGTTCTGGCGACGCCGTTCTATCTCAACATGCCAATGGTCTCGCCGGCGTTTCCGGCGATCCGCACGAGCACCGTCGCATTTCGCGCGTTCATGTCGGTCGTCGCGGTGGTCTGGTCGGTGGCAATCATCGCGATTGGCGGACCGCGCGCGGTCGTTCAATTACGCAACTACGAAGTTCACCGGCGCGATCAATTGCGCGAGCGGCCCGACGCGGATTTCGCGGTCGGCGTGAAGATTCTTCCCGACGTTCGCACTCCACCGCCACCGCCGGCCATTCGAAGCGACTCCGCGCTCGTCGACACACTGTCGGTTGATGCGGTGAGCGTGGTCGTGGTACCGGGCGCAAGCCGTGCCGCAATCGACTCCCTTGCCCGCGTGATCGATCCCGCCCGGCGCGACAGCACGACACTCATCGTCGCCCTCGGCTACCGCGGAAAGCTCATGCCGGAGTTCGGACGCTCGCCGCTCGACGAGACGGTGCGGCTTGCAACGCTCCGGCAGGTAATTCAGCGATTGCATCCGGACATCGTGCTGCCCGCGGAAGATCCGTACACGGCGGGTGCGCGTATCGTCGGCACGCTGCAGCCCGATCGCTGGGAAGCCTACCTCACCAGCGCGGCGCGGCTCGCAAAAAGCCTCGATAAGAATGTTCGCATTGGCGTCGCGGCGTCATCATACACGCGGAACGACAGCGTGTTGTATGCGTGGGCGTCGTCGCCAAAATCGCCAATCGACGTCGTTGGCTTCTCGCTCTTTCCTTCGCCGTACGTCGGCGGCGGAATTCAGGCCGACACCCGCACCGCCGACCGGTGGCTGCGCGCCACGCCACCGCGCAAGGAGCATTGGATCTTCGCGACAGGCGGTTATCCGCTCGCGTTCGGCGAACGCAGCCAGGAAAATGCCGTGTGGGAAGTGATGGCGTGGGCGACGGACCATCCTTTCATCAAAGGCATGATCGTTTACGAAGCGGGCGACTATGGTCAGGCGCGCGGTCTTCGTGCTCCCGACGGACGATATCGCGCCGTCACACGCCGGCTGATGACCGGCATTCAGCAGATTCGCGAATCCGCGAGATAGAAACGAGATCTCAGAAACACGACGGCCCGCCGAGCAATGCTCGACGGGCCGTCTTTCGTTCCGAACGAAACGCTGAACTGATTACGCGTTGCGATCGATGCAACCGGTGAACAGCGGGTTGCTCTTCTCGGCGTCAGGTACCGGGGCGTTGACGTCGACCGAGTAATTGTCGCCCTTGTGGAACGCGCCCGTCGGGAAGACATGGTCCTGCGTGCGACCATACTGACGGACCAGACGACGAAGATCGCTCAACCGCTGGCCACGACCAAACTGCCAGAACGCTTTCTCGCGGAAGAACAGATCGATGGCCGCATCCTTCGTAGTCGGCGTGGCGAGAGCCGGCATTGCCGTCGGAGTGATCGGACCAACGTTCGGCGGGCTCGCCCGCAGCGCGTTGAGGATGCTCGTCATGCCGGCGTAGTCGGCCGCCTGCAGCTTGGCTTCCGCTTCGATGAGTCGCGCATCGAGGCCGGACACCATGACAATTGCCTGCGTGCGCTGCGTCCACGGACCGCCAACCCACGCCGTCGCCTTGTCGATGCCGAGCGTCTTGACGTTGTCCGATGATCCGCCACTGATCGGCACGCGAGGATCCTTCGCCGAAGCGAACGGAATCGCGTTGCCAATCTGGTTCACCTTACCGGCGATGATGTCGAAGCTGTCGCCGACGGTGTAGCGCGCCGAGCTCTGCGAAGCATTGAGCGTCCAAATCTCATTGCTCTGCGTGGCCTGCGAGAACGTCATCGCGTACTGGAAGCTTGTCGGAACCGCCGACGCCGGAACGAGCGCTGCGGCGGCCGAGAATTGACCGAGATCGACCAGCGTCATTGCCTTTGCAACGAGCGCCGACTGTCTTGCGCGCGACGCAACGGAGTCGGTTCCACCGGAGAGCGTGATCGCCGAATCCAGGTGCGTCATGGCAAGCGCGAAACCCGCCGCATTGGTGATGCCTGGCTGGTACTGCGGAACGCCATTCACCGTGATCCCGTACGGAACGCCGTTGCAGAAGATCTGCGACAGCTGCATCTCGGCGAAGCCGATGACGAACCACATCTCGGCCTGCTCGCCGGGCTGGTTCGCGACGCTCTTGGCGAGCGGGGCGAGCGCATCGCGTGCGTAGCCACGTGCGCGCTGGATCTGCGTGTATGCCGGGCCCCAGACGCTGTTGTTGGTCTGAATGCTCCGCTGGTCGGTCTCGTTGCGCTGGAGGAACGTGTCGCTCGACTTCCATTCATCGGTCAGGAGGTCGGCCAACATCCACGCATTCTCGGTGTTCACCGTACCGCCCGTGAATGCCTGCTGCAGACCACCGATGGCGCCGATGCGGAGCGCCTCAGCGCCGGCTGCGCCGGCGCTGGCGACGTCGCCCGGGGTGAGCGTACCTGGCTGCTGCGGAGACAGCAGCTCCTGCTTGACATCGCATCCGCCGAGGAGCGCCGCACCAGCCACCAGCCCGGCCGCCCGTCGCACTCGTGAGTGAATATTAATCATGGAATGAGAATCCTTGAACGGCTCAGTAGTGGAGGTTGAGGCGGACGGTGTAGTAGCGCGGCGGCGACGTCGTCGCAAAATCCGACTGCGTGTCGCCATTGCCAGCGTAGTTCGCCTCGGGATCGGCGCCTGTGTAACCGCTCCAGAGCTTCAGGTTGCGCGCTGCGAAGGTGAGGCTGATGTCGCGAGCACGCGCTCGCGTCGCGAACGACTGCGGGAGCGTGACCGTTCCCGACACTTCGCGCAAACGCCAGAACTGCGAGTTCTCGAGGAAGCCGCCGGTCGACGTGACCTTGGTGCCGTTGATCACCGTGCCCTGGTTCTCAGCCACAACGCGCGCCTGACGTGCGAGCGACGCATTCGGATTCGAAACGTCGTAGCACGGATTCGGCGTCTGCTGGCACTGGAACTGAAGCGTGCTGTTGAAGACGTTCGAGCCGCCCTTGTAGTCGATCAGCGTGTTGATGTGAAGCTTGCGGCTGAACAGGTCGAAGCCGTTCTGGAACGACACGAGGTCGCGTGGCAACGAATAGCCACGATACACGACAGCGGAGCTGACCGTGACTTCCGACGGCGAAATCTTGCCGTCGCCGTTCGCGTCGCTGTAGGTGTACGGCGCGTAGAAGTACGCGTTGACCGGAAGTCCGACCGAGTCACGCGAACCACCCGTGCCGATCGTCGGGTTGGGCTTGCCCTGGCCATCGACGCCGAGCGATACGATGCGGTTGCTGTTGTGCGAGCCGGTGATCGTCATGTCCCAACCGAGATACTTCCGGTCGAGAATCGTCGTCGTCACCTGGAGCTCGAGACCGGAGTTCTGTACCGAGCCAAGGTTGCGAAGAACGGTGGTGCCAGCGAAGGCGCCGCCGGCTGCGCCTGACGATCCGGCGAGCGGCTGGCTGATGAGCGCATCGTGCGTGGTTCTGTTGTAGTACGTGAATTCAACGTTCACGCGGTTGTCGAGCACCTTGGCGTCAAAGCCGGTCTCGATCTCCGCCGACTTTTCAGGACGCAGATCGGGGTTGCCGAGCGCATTGGCGCGGAGACCTGGGCGATCGATGTTCGCGGCGTTCACGGTGGTCGTCGCGACAGTCTGGAGCGACGACGTCGCACCCGGCTGCACACCTGCGGCACCGTACGCGAAGCGCGGACGAAGCTGATTCAACCAGCTGATTCGCGGGAAGAAGCTTTCGTCCGACAGAATCCACGATGCCTGGATTTTCGGGTAGAACACACGCTGGAAGTTCGTGCCGAACGCGCTGTTCTGGTCGGTACGGACCGCGCCCGTGATGAAGAGACGATCGCGCAAGCTCGCCTGCTCCTGCACGAACAAGCCAAGCGTCTTCGTCGCCGTCATGAGCTGGTTGCTGCCCAAACGCGTCGCAGCTGCGCCAACCGTCTGCGCGCCCGGCGGCAGGTTCGTGCCACTCGATGACGTGAAGTCCGACTCGACGTTCGTGTAATCGGCGCCAACCGTCGTGCGCAGGCTGGCCCAGCTCTTCGCGGCCCACGTTGCGTTGCTCGTCGCCTTCGCCGAGAAGTTGCGGTTCTGCGACGTCTGGTCGCCAACCGAACCCTGACGCAGCGTGCCCTGATCGGGGCATTCATTGTAGCGGCAGATGAACGGATCCTGACGCGCGGCGAGATCGATGCCGACCGTGGCATCGTTCGTTAGCCACGAGAGCGGACGCCAGTTGGCCTGAACGCTGCCCAACGTACGCTGCACGTCTTCTTCGGTGTACACCTGCATGATGTCGCCGTAGTTGTACCCGTTGTTGCCGTACAGATTCTCACCGCGGGTACCAACGCCGGTCACGCCCAGTCCCGCGCCCTGGAAACCGGGGCTCATCATCGACTGGTAGTAGATCGAGAAGAAGTTGTTGTCGACTTCCGGCAAGCGCTGGTTCGTCTTGACGAAACCACCGTTGAACGTGAGGTCGAACGTCGGGCTCAACGTCATCGCCATATTCGCGCGGATCGACTGGCGCTGAAGCCCTTCGGGATGAATCCACTCATCGCGAACCGGAATGCCCTGAGACTGGAAGAAGTTGATGTCGTGGTCCGGCATCTTTACCGGGCCAAGCTCGTTCTCCAGATCTCCGCTCACGAAGTAGCGCACTGCTTCGCTACCACCGGACACCTGCAAGCCGTACTGGTTGCGGTTGCCGTTGGCGAGCGGCGTGAGGCCAGGCGTGGCGAGCACGTTCAACGACGTCACGCTGTCGAGCGTGCAGGTCTGGTTGATCGTGTAGTTCAAGCAGCGGACCGTCGTACCCGCGGCGTTGTGTCCCCACTCGGCGTACGCGGTGGGATAGCTGTTTTTGTCCTGCACCAAGCCGCCCTCACCGAACCACGACCAGCGCGCGTTGCCGGCGCGACCCTTTTTGGTCGTGACGACGATGACGCCGTTCGCCGCGTCGGTTCCGTACAGCGTTGCCGCCGACGGCCCCTTCACGATCTCGACGTCCTCGATCTCTTCGGGATTGAGGCCATTGAGCATCGACGTCGACGTACCGCCAACGCCAACGTTGATCGCGGACGCATTGAAGCGAACGCCATCGACGACCCAGATCGGGTTGTTGGTGAGCGAGAGGGAGCTGATGCCGCGGATGTGAATCTGGCCCGCGCTACCCGTCATGTTGCCCGGCAGAATGTTGAGGCCAGGCGCCTTGGCGACGAGCAGGTCGCTCATGTTCGTGACGACCGACGTTTCGACGCGCTTGTTCACGTCGCCGAGCGTCGAGATCGCGTTTCCGAGTTCGACGCGGCGTTGGTCGCCCGTCGCTGTCGTGACGATGTCGGGAAGAATGACGACCGCTGGGGTCATCGTGAAGTCCAGCGTCGTGGATCCGCCAGCCGTCGTGGTGACGGACTTCTTCTGCTCCTGAAATCCGACGCGAATGACGCGGATCTCGATCACACCAGCGGGAACGCCGCGAATCGTATAGCGGCCTTCCTGATTCGTCGCCGCACCAACGGTGCTCCCGACGACCATCACGCGCACGTCAGTGAGTGCCTCCGACGTGCCGGCCGCCACGACGCGTCCCGTCACGGACGCCTGTTGTGCCTGCGCTAGCGCCGGCATCGACAGGGCGGCGAGCACCGCGAGCGTGCGCCATGCACGCCCGACATCCCGCACAGCAATCAGTCCCATTTGCAATGTCTCAAAAAAGAGGTTTAGCCGATGAAGTCATCGATCCGCATCGCCGTACATCGGCGGTCGCGGAGCCGGCCTGGCGCGTGGTGGGGTTGGTTTTTCTTAACACGTGTCAGTTAACTGAACGCGCGCGCTGACAAACCCCGAACACAGTGCGTGGGGTCACATCAGATCGGTTGACCGGAGTGACGAAACTAATTCGACGAGGAAGCGTTTCGTTCAGCGCGAGTGATGAACCGTCCGCCCACGAACATGACACGGCACTTCTCAGTGTCATCGTCGTGGAAAGCGCTCTATTAATGGTCTGATATAGTTTTCTTTGTACACGAGACACTTCCATTTCTCATAACACGAAGGGGTAAGCAGACGCTCCGTGTGGCTCGTGATTCACCGCGATTCGCTGAAGACGACATGGCGAACGAACACCTCGCTGACAGCTGTTAGCGCGCGCGAACGATCGCCACGGGCGAGTCGCAGCGCGGTGAAATGTTCTGGACGCACCTCGCTCCATCTCCGCTCGCACCAAAAGCGGGATGACGGCCTTGGCACCGTTGTGTCGTTGGAAGCGGCCGACGACGACGAATTCTTGAAAACCATCTACCAGGGACGCGCCACTGCAGCGCCAGAATCGGCGCTACAGCGTTCACGTCGGCGGAGTCGACGGCGACGCGCGGATGCCGAATCCGAGATCGTCGCCTATTGAGCTAACAGCCTGGCCGCGGTCGAAACGTTAGTCCTCTCTCAGAGCAACGATCGGATCGACGCGCGCCGCACGCGACGCCGGTACGAGACTCGCGAGCAGCGCGACACCAACCAGCACCGCGACGACAACCGCATAGGTGAGTGGATCCGTCGCGGTAATGCCGTAGAGCAGCGTGCGCATCAGCCGCGTGACCGCGATCGCACCAACTATCCCCGCGCCAGCGCCCGCGAGCACCGGCATCAACGAATCGTTCAGCACCATTCCGAGAACGCGTTGACGTGGTGCGCCGAGCGCCATGCGTACACCGATCTCGCGCGTTCGTCGTGCGACGGAGTACGCCAGCACCCCGTAAATCCCCATCGCCGCGAGCAGCAGTCCAAGCACCGCGAAACCACCGAGAAGAACGACCGTGAAGCGGCGATCGCCCACGGAGCGATCTCGGATGGCCGTCAGCGGCTCCACGACGGTGAGGACGTTCGCATCGACCGAGCGAAGCGCGGTGCGCGCGACTTGGCCAATCGACGACGGCGGCACGCTCGCTCGCAGAACGAACACACCGAACTTTGCACGCTCGGGGCGCTGACGATACGGCACGAAGTGCTGTGGACCAGCGGGCTTCGAAAGATCGCTGCTGCGAACATCGCCCACGACGCCAACGATCGTCATCAACTGCGCACGATGGCGATCCATTCCCAGCTCCTCGACCTGTTTGCCGAGCGGATTCTCTCCGGGAAAGAACTTCTTCGCCATCGCCTGATTGATGATCGTCACGTGCTGCGACGTCGAATCGTCGGCGTCGGTGATCATGCGGCCCGATACCAGCGGAATGCGCATCGCGTCGAAGTAGTTCGGACTGACGATGCGATAGTCTGAGTACATGACCGAAACGTCGGGCCGTCCCGCGATACGCACGCCACCGCCAAAGCCACCGCGAGAGAGCGGTACGATGTTCATGTAGCCCGCGCGTTCGACGCCGGGAATTGCGCTCAACGACGCCAGCGCCTGCGTGTAGTACTGCGAGATACGATCGCCTGTCGCGTATCGCGCCTCGGGCAACGACACGTTGACCGCCAGCACACCGTCTGCATCGAATCCCGCGTTCTCGCCGAGCAGCGTGCGGAAACTGCGCGTGAGCAGGCCCGCCGCAACGAGAAGCAGTACGGCAAACGCTACCTCCGTTGCGACGAGTGTACGACGCATGCCACTTCGCCCAACGGCGCTTCCGCGGCCACCTGCCGTCATGCCGGCGCGAAGATCGGCGCGACCAACTTGGATCGCGGGCAACAGGCCGATCAAAATTCCGGTTGCAACCGACAGTCCCGCCGCGAACACCAGAACACTCGCGTCCAGTCCGATCGTTCCGGAGCGCGGCAGCGCGTGTGGATTGAGCGCAAGAATCACCTGGACGAGCCAGTGTGCCAGCACTACGCCCAGCGCGCCTCCACACAGTGCGACCAGCGCGTTCTCCGTGAGGAGCTGTCGGGCGAGTCGGCCGCGGCCGGCACCGAGTACCGTGCGAATTGCCAGTTCGCGCGCGCGACCAGCACCGCGCGCGAGGTTCGCACTGGCGAGATTCACGCATCCAACGAGGAGTACGGCGAGTACCGCGAGAAGCAACAAACGCAGATACGTGCGAACCGGCCCAACCAACGAGTCGCGAAATCCGATGACTTCCGCGCCAACAGCATCGTTATGCGTTGGATATACTTTCTTTAAACGCTCGGCGATTCCCTGCAGCTCGGCCTCAGCGCCTGCGACGCTCACGCCCGACACAAGCCGACCGATCGTCTCATCGTTGTGACCGTCGCGACCCGCGTTGACGTTTTGCGGCTCGAGCGGAATCCAGATCTGTCCGTCCTCCGGATACCCCACGAAGTCTCGCGGCATGACGCCAACGATCCGGTATCGTCCGCCCCACGTCTCCAACCGAATTGACTCGAGCTCGTCGCGCGCGCCGAGCTGATCGCGCCAGAACGAGTAACTCACCAGCGCCGCTGCTTCGCCGCCCGGCGCACTCTCGTTCTCGAGAAATGCTCGGCCGCGGAAAGGCGTGCCGCCTAGAAGCCGGAAGTAGTCGTGCGATACGGCATACACCTGCGCGTGCATCGGCTCGGCGAGGCCGAGCACCGATGATTCACCCCCGCGGTACGCGGTCATGAATTCGACGCGCCGCGACTGCGTGCGCCAATCAGTGAAGTTTGCCGCCGCAACGCTACTCGTGAACGCGCGGCCCTCGTATAGTGCGCGTTCATGCAACATCACGAGCCGATCGGCGTGCGGGTACGGAAGCCCTTTGAGCAATACTCCGTTCACCACGCTGAACATTGCCGTCGTGGCGCCGATACCCAGCGCAAGCGTCAGCACCGCGACGACGGTGAACGTCGGAGTTCGCGACAGCGAACGTACCGCGAACCGCAGATCGCGGAGCGCATCGTCGGCAAAATTTGCAGCCGACAGTCCGCGTGCTTCGCGGACGCTGTCGGTCACGCGGGCGCCAACGCCGAAGTCGCTTTCCGCTTTGGCGCGTGCGCGTCCGGGAGACATTCCTTCCTTGACGAACGCCGCGGTTTGCATCTCGACATGAAAGCGGAGTTCGTCGTCGACGTCGTCGTCGAGCCGGCGGCCGCGTACGAGATCACGCATGCGACGGAAGACCTGGCGGGGAGTCAGCATGGCAATGCCTCAGACGGCGCGTAGGAGAAGTTGAACCGCCGTGGCGTATCGCTGCCACGTCCGCGTTTCGACGGTGAGCTGCTTACGGCCAGTCGTGGTGAGCGTGTAGAACTTTGCGCGTCGATTGTTTTCCGACGTGCCCCATTCGGCGGCGAGCCACCCTTGATCTTCGAGCCGGTGGAGCGCCGGATACAGCGCCCCTTGATTCACCTCGAGCACACCGCGCGTGATCTGTTGAATGCGCTGGCTGATGCCCCAACCATGCATCGGTTCGAGCGACACGGCTTTGAGGATCATGAGGTCGACCGTGCCTTGGAGCAGCTCGTTGGGGTCCGCCATGGTTCTCCCTGTCAGGTGGTGACAGGAGCGTGCACACGGCCCTGTCAGCTGTCAACAGGAGATCAGACACTCGGCCGCGCGAGAGGGTTTGAACGTGGCTACGACGATGACGGATGTGAGAACGGCGCGACCAAGGCCGCGCCGTTACCACATAAACAACTTCCGAATCTCTAGCACCTAGCACCTAGCACCTAGCACCTAGCACCTATCGTCCATGCTAGCGTCGAACGCCCCTCACAATTCCCTCCGCGCGCCGACTCGGATCAAAGTGCGCGGCCGCCACACGCAGCATCGACGCCGCCGTCACCGCCCGCACCTGATTGTCGTACTCCGACAACTCGGCCAACGACCCAAAGAGATACGCGTCGACCATGTCAGCGAGCATCGCGCCGCCACTCTGCGACCGAATCGCGTGCGTCCCAACCGCATACGTCTGCGCACGCTCGAGCTCCTCGGCCGTCACCGGCTCCTCGCGCAAACGCCGGAACTCGGCCAGTAACCCGTCGCGTGCCGCGTCCTCCTGCTCCGGCGACGTCGCGATGTACGCGCCAAAGGTGCCAGCCAACCGGCGGTCCGACGCGAACGCATTCACCGTATAGCAGAGCGATCGCTTGTCGCGGAGCTCGTCGAAGAAACGGCCACCGAGACCACTCGCAACGCTCGCGATCATTGCAGCGGAATATCGATCGGGATCATCGCGCGTTGGTCCGGAAAACAGCAGCGCTAGCGCCGTCTGCGCGCGATCGCGCGGCTCCACTTTCGTGACCAACCGACTCGGCCAGGTCGGCGCGGCGAGAGAGCGCGGTGGAATCGGGCGAAGCTCGCCGAACGCACGTGCCGCAAGCTCTGCCAACTCGTCCGGATCTGCGTCGCCCACAAGCGCAATCACCGACGGCGATGACAGTGCGCGCTCACGATGCCACGTCCGGATGGCGTCGACGTCGATGCGCGCCAACGTTTCTTCGGTGCCGCCCGTCGGAATTCCGTACGGATGACCAGCGAACGCAGCCTGGTTCGCCAAACGCATTGGATAGCGGTACATGTCGTCGCGCAGCGCTGCGACGTCGGCGATCGCAATCGACCGTTCGGTATCGAGTGCGTCTTCGTTGAACGCGGGATGTTGCACGACGTCCGCCAACAGTTCGATCGCGCCCGCAGAATACCGTGCGGGCACGGAGATCGACCAGCCGAACGTCTCAGATCCGGCCATGCCACCAACGCTTCCGCCGAGCATTTCGCCCTCTTCCGCGATCTGCAGCGCGCCGCGCGTGGCGGTGCCCTTGAGCGACGTCCGCACCATCAACGTGGTCGTGCCTGCGCGCTCCGGATCTTCCTCGCTCGACCCGCCGAGCATGTACACGCCGGCGTGGACCAGCGGTGCATCTGGTTTGCGTCGCACGAGAATCGGTGTGCCGCTCTCGGTGTGATACACGCGCACGCCCGACTCTTCTCGGTCGAACTTGGGTTTCTTCGCCGGTGGCAACGCGTGCGGCGTGTACGGCGCAGGCGCGGGCAGTGGCACCGGTACGGGCTCACGATCGAGTAGCGCGCGCAACGCGTCAGGATCGGCGGCAATCACCGGACTCGACGTCGGCCTGTAGACGATCACGCCAGCATTGTCGGGATCGAGATAGCGATTCGCGACCGCCACGAGATCGTCGCGCGTCGTCGTGAGCAAACGCTCGAGATATCGATCTCCCATGCGCCAGTCGCCCAGCGCTTCCCATTCCGCCAGGTAGTTCGCCTGCCCTTCCATGTCCTCGAGGCGACGAACGAACTGCGATTCATAGATGCGCTTGGCCCGCTCGACTTCGAGCTCGCCGATGTCGCCGTCGCGCGCAGCGCGAAGCTGATCCCACATCGCGCGCGCTGCATCGACCGCCGATCCTGGCGGTGTTTCTGCGTGCACCACGAACACGCCGATTTCCGTGGGCGTGTAGTTGTACGCCGACACCGAGGACGCCAACCGACGTTCGCGAACAGCGCGATACATGCGCGACGCGCGTCCACTACCTAGCACCGCTGCGAGAAGATCGAGCGACGCAGTGTCCGGATGCGTCGTGCCCGGCGTTCTCCAGCCGAAGGCGATCTGCGTCTGTCCAATGTCGCCGTCCAATTCGCGATACCGAAAGCCGGAAACTCCCTCCTCCGTCTGTCCGGGATATCGCGATGGCTCACCACTCGGCAATCCACCGTACGCGCGCTGCACCTCAGCCAACGCCTCTTGCGGATCGACGTCGCCGACGATCGACAGAACGGTGTTGCCCGGATGATAGTAGTTGCGATAGAAGCCAACGAGCGCATCGCGCGTCAGTGCGCGCAGACCGGGCTCGCGGCCGATGCGCCACCGTCGAATGCGGTGACGATCGTGAAGGAGTTCGTACAACGTCTCCGTCGCGACTGCACCAGGATTGTCCGCTTTTCGCTTTGCTTCCTGGATGATGACTTCGAGCTCGCGCGCCAGTTCGTCGGCGTCGATCAGTGAGCGGGCGTACGCGTCGGCCTGTACATCGAGCCCCTGTGCAAACCCCGACGACGGAAGAACTGTGTAGTAGCTCGTGTGATCGTAGATCGTGGCAGCGTTGAGATAACCGCCGACAGCTTTCGTCTGCTTCGCGATCTCGCCGACGCCGCGCGACGGCGTGCCCTTGAAGTACATGTGCTCGAGCACGTGCGCGATTCCGACGATGTCGTCGGTTTCGTCGAAGTAGCCCGCGCTCACATACGTCACGATGGCGACGACGGGCGCTGAACGATCGCGGCGAATGAGAACGGTCAGGCCATTCGCGAGGCGTGTGCGAATGACCGTTGTTGGATCGATCGCGACAGGAGAATCAGGAATTGGCACGAGCAGGGTTCGACGGGGATCAGTCGGTGAAGATCGGTATCCGCGAAGGATAACCGATCCAAAAACGACCCATGCCAGCGGCCGGCAGAACTACCGGGGAATCACGCCCGGTGCGCCTCGGCCCGCGGCGTTGGGCGCCGGTGCTGGCGTGCAGTTCGACCACGGCCCCTGTCCGGCGCGATTGAGAAAGTTCGTCGCCTCGCTCGTGCGGTTCAGTCGCATCAACGTGCAGCCGAGATAACCCATCGCTTGTTTATCGCTCGGGTCCGCCTGCACCGCGCGAACATAGAACCGGCGCGCCAATTCATAGTTCTCCTGCGCCAACAGGTTCGCACCCATTTCGCGGAGAGCAACGGCATTGTTGGGATCGGCTTGCAGCGCGAGTTGCAACTCCTGCGACGCGAGCGTTGCGTTCCCCACTTCGCGCGCCATTCGTGCGAGATAGATGTGTGGCAGCGGCGCCGACGGATTATCGCGAACCGCGCGATTGAAGTCGCTTACGGCGATCTCGCGCTGTCCGGTTCGATACGCGTCGATTCCCTGGTCGAGCGCGCTGCTCGACCGCGGCCAGAAGAGGAAGTAGCCGCCAATGGAAAGTCCAACGACGAGCACGGCGCCAATCGTCGCCAACATCCATGTCGGAAAGCGGCGTGGCGGCGGTACGACTTTGATCGGCCCGTCGGTGTCCGACAGATTCGGAATGGATTTCACTTCGCCGGTAATCGGCGACGTCTCATTCGGCGGACGCGGAGCCGGGCGCGGCGCGTCGACGATGACGGTGTCGCCGATCAGCGCGGCGTCGAGCTTGAGCACGGCGTCGCGCGCAGCCTTGAGGTCGGCGTCGGTCGGCCGATAGCTCACGTCCTGCACGCGATCGTTCACCGCCTGGAATTCGGCGAGTGAATTGGCCTGGTCGAAATTGATGAGCTGGCGTTGGCGCGCTTCGCGAATCAGCGCTTGGCCGGAGAGCACGCTGCTGCCGACGAGAACGCGCAGCGCGTCTTCCATTGAATGCCAGCTTTCAATCAAGTCGGCGGCGAGATCTTCAGCGCCGCGATCGCGATCGAGCCGGGCAATGGCAGCGCGCGCCGGATCGAGTCCGGCGCGCGCTTTGAGTCGTTCTGACGTGCTCACCGAACGATCCGGAGGAGCCCCGCTACTGCGCTGCCGCGAAGAAAGCTCTCCGCGTCGTGGGTTGGGATGCGAATCCCCGTCTGACGGAATCCCTGCTGCGACGCATCACTCATGAATTCTTCCATGGTGTGTGCTGGATTCCCGACTTGATCACGAAGGCTACGCACGACCTCCTCCCAGGAGCCGGCGTACTTGGCTCCATTCGACGCGACGATCTGGTGCTCCGACAGGTCGTCCTGCTTTTGCTCGGCGAATGAGCTGAGCAGGCTGCCGAAGAGCTCGAGCTGACCCCGAGCTGCTTCAGCCTCAGGTGCAGTATCTGCGCCTGTGCGGCCATCGAGTTCCATCAACATCGAGTCGACCTCATCGAGATCGCCACCGAGCTCGGACACACGCTCGTCCCATGGCTTGAGCTCGGGGTCGTTCTCTTCCAGCCGATAGAGCGAGCGCTTGAGCTCGATCAACCGCCAGATCCCAAGCTCGTCCCAATGATCGTCTGGCTTGGTGCGTTCGAAATGGTACAGCGCCGCCTCGAACTCGCTCTGATCATAGAGAATGTTCGCGAGGTAGATGCGCGCTTCGGCATGGTCGCCATCAAGCTGCAGCGAACGGCGCAGCGAACCAATCGCCGCGTCGTCGTCGCCGAGACGGTGCTGCGCATATCCGACGCACGCGACTGCTTCCGCGGAGTCGGGCACTTGCTGCACGGCTGTCTCGAAAAATTCCTTTGCGATTTCGAAGAACTCGGGCTTCTCGCGGAGAGAACCTTCACGAAAAAGCGAGCGCCCGATTTGGAGCATCAGGTCGACGTCGTCCGCGTAGCCAAGCTCGAGTGTTCGACGAAAGCAGCGAATGGCTGCATCGTCCGAACCGAGTTTGAGAAGCGTCTCGCCAAGTCCAGCGAGTCCGTCTTCGTGCTCGGGCTCCAGCACCAACGCCTGCTCGAAGGAGCGGCGGGCCCAAGCATATTCTTCGCGAGCGAGCTGGGCGTATCCTATCCCTACATGCAACTCTACCGAATTCGGATAGAGCATGAGTCCTTCTCGAAGTACGGTCAGCGCGTCATCGTATTGACCTTCGTTGTACAGCTGATGCGCGCGCTCGTCGTACTCTTCAGAACTCAGGAACGGGGTGGCCATCTCAGCAAGCCTCCAGCTCATGAGGGTACGACTATAGTACCATCAATGCACGCCGAAGTTCAATGGTAAAAACTCCGGCACAGTGGATGTTTTGTTGAGAAGTATCGGCCTATTCTCGAGCGCGCTCGCGCGACTGGGAACAGGCCGTTGCAACCTCTGCGGCAAGCCGGGCATTCTGCTCGAGAAGCGCCAAATTTGCGTCGAGCGAACTGCCACTCGTTAAACGAGTTACAGCGGCGAGCAAAAAAGGCGTCACTTTGGCCCCCCGAACACCGCTCGCCGCGGCCTCCCGCTGAGCATCGCGAACGGCCGTTTCGACCCTCGCACGATCCAATGCGAACGCGGCCGGAGGCGCTTGAACGACGAGCAGAGATTGCTGTCGCCCGAGCCCGCGATGTGCTCGGTAGATCTCCGCGATTTCCGATGCGTCTTCGACGCGCGCGTCGAGCGCGATTCCACTTTCCGCCGAAAAGAATCCGGGAAGTTCACTCGTTCGATACCCAACGACCGGAATGCCGAGCGACTCGAGTCGCTCCCACGTCGCCGGAAGATCGAGAATGGATTTGGCGCCAGCACACACGACGATCATCGGTGTTCGCGCGAGCTCGGCGAGGTCCGCGGACTCGTCGAACGGCGCATCGCGATGCACGCCGCCAATTCCGCCGGTCGCGAAAACCTCGATGCCAGCGAGACTTGCGATGGTGAGCGTCGCGGCGACCGTCGTCGCGCCATCAGCCTTGGACGTCATCGCGAACGGTAGATCGCGAGCCGACACCTTTCGCACACCGTCGCGCCGCAAGAAACGCTCGAGCTCGTCGGGCTCGAGACCCACGGTCGGCGTGCCGCGAACTACAGCCGTGATTCCAGCAACCGCACCCACGGCTTCGACCGCGCCGACCATTCGCTCCGCGGCCTCGCGGTTCTGCGGAATTGGGAGACCCTGGGCGAGCACGGAGCTCTCGAGCGCGACGACCGGCTGGCCGGAACGAAGAGCTGCGTCGACACTCGGGATGATGCGAACGGGCTGAGACATGAGACGGTGACCGCGACGTTGACGGGGCGCACCGAAGTTACTTCGGACCGAGACGTGAGGTAGTCATCGCGCGAGTTCGCCGTGTCAGGTCGCGCGGCCGGCCGGCCCGTCGATCGAATTCCAACCGCCGAGTCGACCCAGATCTTCATGTCCGTGAGCCGAATGCGATTCAACGTGTCGGACGCTTCGGACGGTTTTTTCTTCGCGGCAGCCACAGGCTTCGCCGAGTCGATTTTCGGCGGCGGCGGGCGCGGCGGAATGAATGTGGTGAACTGAGCCTGCGCAAAGCGCGGCAGCGCCGCGATCAATGCGAGCGACAGCAGTTGTTTGAGCGACACGAGTGCCCTCCTTCGACGCCAGGGAGGGCATACGCTGGGCCAGCGAGCGCGGCGCCTACTTCTCAGGCTTCTTGGGCCACGCAGCAACGACGGCCGCGCCGATCTTACCGAGTGACACCTGCGCCTCGTTGTCGACCACCCAACGGATGTCGGTGTTCTGCTTGGTGAAGCCACACGCCACCACGCGCGATTGGAGTCGGAACAGCGCGCACTCCGTACGTACCGAATCCGTTGCGCCGGTTTTGTGCGGTACACGCATGCCGTTGATCGTCCGCTGCATGAGCTCGCCATCGGCGTTGTCGCCGAGGATCTCGAGCATCGAAGAATCGGCAGCGGCATTCACTGCCTTGCCCTGGGCGAGAAGCTCGAAGAGATGCGCCATCTCGTTCGGTGTGCTCACGCCAAGGCCGTACTTCACCGAGCTGTCCATCGCCACGCTCGTGAGACGAAGAAACGTCTTCGAGTGCACCTTCGTGTGCGGCAACCCGAGCGCTTCCATCTTCGTCCACACGCGGCGCATCGCCACGCGATCGAGCAGAAGATTCGTTGCCGTGTTGTCGCTCAAGATGATCATCAACGACGCGGCGTCGTGCACGGACAGACTCATTCCCGGATGCATGAACTGCAACACGCCGCTTCCCGGCACCTGATCGATCGTCAGCACCGTGAGCGGGTCGTCGAGCGCGAGCTGCTTCTTCTCGACGAGGTCGTACAACGTCACGAGGATCGGAACCTTGATCAGACTCGCCGTCGAAAACGTTTCGTCGCCGCGATGAGTGAGGCGCTCACCGGTGTCGAGATTGAGAATCGAATAACCGAGCACGCCGTGGTGCGCCGACGCAATCGCGTCGAGCGTTCGGCGAAGGCCAGTCGTATCGGCGCGCGCGAACGACTGCGCAGGCAACACGTTCGCGGCAGCGAAGAGAAGCGCGATCGAAAGTCGCTTCATGTCACGGTTCCTCGTTTGTCTTCGAACGGCTTCCAACTTCCGTCGCGCAAAATGGCGTCGATCATCTCCACGGCGCGTTCTAGTTCGTCGTCGCTCGTGTAGAAGTGCGGCGCAACGCGAATGCCGGCGTTGGGCCGATAGTCCACGATGACGTTGTTTGCCAAAAGCGCCTGCGAAACGCCATAGGCGTTCGGCACATCGAACGCGATCGTTCCACCGCGCTGCGCGGGATCGCGTGGCGCATTCACCTTGTAGCCGCGTTCGTCGGCGAGCGCGATCAAGCGCGACGTCTGACGCGTGCTCTTCGCGCGGATGGCGTCGATGCCCGCCTGTCGTACGATGCGCGGCCCTTCAATGGCGGCGAATAGCGACGGAATCGACGGCGTGCCGTTCAGCCAGTGCCACGCGTGATCGGCGTAGTGCATGTCATTCTCGAATGCGAACGGTCGCTCGTGCGCCTGCCATCCCGTGAACGACGGCGACAACGAACGCGTTGCTTCCGGCGACGCATAGAGAAACGCGCCGCCCGGTCCGCCACACAGCCACTTCAACACACCACCACTCAGGAAATCGACGCCGAGTGCTTTCACGTCGACGGGGATCACACCCACCGAGTGGAATGCGTCGAGCGACACGAGCGCGCCAACCTCTCTGGCTCGAGCACAGATTGCCGCAGCGTCCATGATGAACGCCGATCGAAACAACACGTGTGAGATCGCTACGAGCCGCGTTCGCTCGTCGATCGCGTCGACCACCCGCTGCGTGTCGATCGAAACTCCGTCTTCGCTCGGCACCACGACGATGCGTGCACCGAGGCGCGTCGCCAATTCGTCGTAGACGTAGCGCACCGACGGAAAGTCGAGATCCGTCATGACGATGGTGTCGCGCGGTGCCGAATAGTCGAGAGCGGACAGCACCGACGTCTGCGCGATCGTCACGTTCGGCAGCATCGCGACTTCACCCTTTCCAGCACCGATGAGCGGCGCGATCTCATCGCCGACGCTCACCGGCATGGTCCACCAACCCTTTGCCCACGCACGCACGCCAAACTCAGCCCACTGATCGACGTACTCGGCAAGTCGCTCCGGAACACCGCGCGGCATTGCACCGAGCGAGTTCGAGACCAGGTACGTGGAGCGCTCGAGAATCGGAAACTCGGCGCGGAATGCGAGAAGCGGATCGATTCCGGTCACGCTGGCGTCTCCGCGCGCGCTGCGCCGGCGGCTCGGCGCGACGGCAGACTCGCCGCGTAGATCACGATTGCCACGCCGATGACGACGAGCAGAGCCTTCCATTCGTCGGCGGTGAGGCTCTTGAGGAGCCACGCGATGATCGCGATCGCGAGAATGGGCACGACGCCAGCGAGCGGCACTCGGAAGGGCGTCCCACTTTCCTGCACACCGCGACGACGCAGTTCGAGCACCGCCATGCAACACGCCACATAGACGAGCAGGATCGAACCGTTGGCGACGATCGCGAGCTTCTCGAAACTGCCGCTCACCGCGAGCGCCATCACAACGATGGTTTGCACGACAATCGCAACCCATGGCGTGCGATACCGCTCGTGGACCAACGCCACCTGCGCCGGCAAGAAGCCGTCGCGGCCAAATGCGAACAACATTCGCGGTACCGACAGCGTCATGCCGCTCACGTGTCCGAACATCGAGATCGCCGATCCAACGAGAATGAGCGTTCGGCCAGGGCCGCCAAGAACCACTGCCGCCGCTTCGGCGAGCGGCGCTTTCTGGCCGACGAGTGATGCGCCGAGGATGCCCTGCGTCACGATCTGCACGGCGAGGTACAGCAGCGTGACGCCCAGCATCGCGATGAAGATGGCGCGAGGTACCGTTTTCGAAGGGTCCTTCACTTCACCGCTCGGCACCAACGCGGATTCCACACCGAGGAACGCGAAGATCAGAACCGCGGACGCTCGCGCGACTTCGCCCGTCGCCGGTGCGGTGGTCCATGTAAGGTTATCGCGATGGACCGCCGCGATGCCGACGACGACCAGGGCAATAAGTGGCAGCAGCTTGGCCACGGTCATTACCACATTGAACCGACTCGCGCCTTTCACCCCGGCGAGATTGAGTACGGCAAGCGATCCAAGGATTACCACGAGCGTGACGTTGCGCGCGGTTCCTGTTGCCAGTGCGGGGACCAGCACGCCCAGTGCATCAGCGAAGAACGATGCGACCGCCGCGGTCGCCGCGGTGAGCCCTGCCCAGAGCATCACGCCGGTGAGAAAACCGACGAGCGGGCCGAACGCCACCTCGACGTATGCGTAAAGTCCGCCCGTCAACGAGACTCGGCTGCCCGCTTCGGCGAAGCAGAGCACGATGAGTCCCATGGCCAACGCGCATACAAGGTAGGCGACGGGCGCGGCGGCTCCGAGCGCCCCGGCCGCGGCGGCCGGAAGCCGGAAGATTCCTCCGCCGATCGTGAGATTGACGATGCTGGCGGCCAAGCCCCAGGTCCCGAGGGCGCGAACGAGCGAACCTTCGTTGGTTTTTCCCATTTCCTGGATGGAGGACGACATCGCGACCGGCAGAAACCGGCATGGACAAGACTATGTGCCGCTACCGGCAACCGACAGGGTTCTCGCCGGGTGCGCTGGCGCGTTTCTTTCGCAGGTGGACCGTATCTAAACTTCAGGAGTCGACATGCGCCGAACTGTTCTCTCGTTCGTACTACCGGTCTTGCTCGTCAATGCACTTCCCGCTTTCGCTCAGGATACCACACTGGTTCAAGTCACCCAGTCAGCTTCTGTCGTGACCGACAGTGCGGTTTCGTTGACGCAGGCACGGGTTGATTCGTCGAACGTCGGGCCGTCGCGCGACGGTCTGCGCGCGGGCGTTCATACCTCTACGACCGCACGCCCAGACCATCCGTTGATGGCGCCAGACCGGGCAGGCCTAGGCCAGGCTCGCGCAATGATGATTGTTGGCGGTGCCGCGCTGATCGTTGGTGCGATCATCGGCCACACGCCAGGAACGCTGATCATGGTCGGAGGTGCCGTCGTCGGCCTCGCTGGTCTGTATCAGTATCTGCAGTAGCCCGACTCAACTCACGACCCGACCCACCCGCTACTTCTCCAGATGAACCGCTCCACTTCGACATCGCGCCGCGTCGCCCTCGTGCTAGGCGGAGGCGGGATGAAGGGTTTCGCCCATATCGGCGTGATGAAGGCGCTGGAAGAGCGCGGAATCACGCCGACGCTGTACGCCGGAACGAGCATTGGTGCAATGCTGGCCGCAGCGCGGGTTGGCGGAATGACTCCGGACGAACTGGGACGCCGCGCGGAGACGTTGCGCCGGCGCGACCTGTTTCGGCTGAATCATTTCGGAATGCTCATGGAGCGCATGCGGTCGCCGTCG
Source organism: Leucogemmata humicola (assembly GCF_055379415.1). Classification (NCBI taxonomy): domain Bacteria; kingdom Pseudomonadati; phylum Gemmatimonadota; class Gemmatimonadia; order Gemmatimonadales; family Gemmatimonadaceae; genus Leucogemmata; species Leucogemmata humicola. The sequence continues at coordinate 1,172,768 of NZ_AP040875.1, read as the reverse complement.
ATCTATCTCGAAGATCCGCTGCGCGATCTCACGCGAGCAGTAGTGCCGCCGGGAAAATTCTCAGATCTGGCAACCCCGCTCCTGGTCAACACTGTTGATCTGGAGCGTGGATCGCCGGTGATCTGGGGATCGCCCGGATTGCAGGACGTGTACGTGCAGGACGCGGTCTATGCGTCGTGCGCGTTGCCGGGATATTTCCCACCCGGCCAGATCGGCGACCGGCTTTGCGTCGATGGCGGTGTGATCGACAATTTGCCCGTGGGCATCGCCGCGCTCAACGCAGATCTGATCATCGCCGTCGACGTCGGGAGCACCGACCTCACACCGATCAGCGGTGCGATGTCGCTCGGCTTCGCGAACATCTACATGCGCGCGGCAACAACGATGATGCACGCGCTTCAGCAATTTCCGCTCGCGCACTGGAACGGACCACCGATGGTGCTCATCCGTCCACGCTGCGGCGAAGAGTGGCTCAGCTTCGCGAACATCGGAGCCACGATCAAAGAAGGACATCGTTCGGCCCACAAGGCACTCGAGGACATCGACGCGTACTTCGATCAGCCGAGTGGCGTGTATCCACGACGGCGGTTCGAGCTCGACGTCGATCGCGAAAAATGCATTGGCTGCGGCTTGTGTGTTTCACTCGCGCCGAACCTCATGGCACTCGACGCGCAGGGCAAAGCGTATCCGCGATCGCGCACCGTCGACTGGTCGCCCGCCGACGGCGACTTCGTGCACTACTGTCCGAGCCGCGCGATTTCCGCGCGGAAGATCGAGCGCATCGTACCGCTGAAAGCGGGCGAACGCGGCGCAGCCTAGACGGTCGACACGATACTCGCCGCCGCAATCCGCTCGTAGGCGGCGACTGCGGCGTGCAGTTCGTCGATTGCGATGCACTCGTCGTCGCGATGCGCCACGTGGATCGAGCCCGGACCGAATAGATACGGCGTTCCCCAGTTGGTGAGCGCCGGAATGTCCGTCGCAAACGCAGCCACGGACGTTTTGAATCCGTCCACGACTCCGAGTCGCACGGGCGGCACCACTGGACCCCACTCGAGCGTCGCTCGACCCTTGGACCAGCGTTCGATCAACTCGATCACGTCTTCGGGATCGCTCACGAGACGAATCATCAAACGTGCTTCGGCCCATGGGGCGACCACGTTGTCGGCGACGCCTCCGGACAGACCACCGATGTTGACCGTCGTGTCGCCGAGCAATGCGTCGGTGGGAAGAACGAGCGCATCGAGCTCGTTGAGCATTCGCACGAGGTCTCGCGTCGCGGACTGACCCAAGTGCGGATATGCAGAATGCGCCGCCTGTCCTTTTGTCCGCACGATGACGCGAATGGCGCCTTTGGTTCCTACCGCGAGCGTACTCTCCGTCGGCTCACCGTCGATGATCACGCGATTCGACCTCGGGAGCGTTCCCGCGGCGATTGCTTCGTTCGCTGCGTGGGCGCCGTCATGCGTGACCTCTTCGCCGACGACGAACAGCAGCGCAACCGGAACGTGCGACTCGCGCAGCCGCTCCGCTGCGCAGATCATTGCCGCGGCAATTCCCTTGGCATCACAGGATCCTCGTCCGTAGATGCGGTCGCGCTCGAGGCGCGGCGGGATAAACGGAGGCACTGTGTCGAGATGTGTCGAAAGCGTGACGAGTGGATTGTCAACGACGGTCGCAAACAGATCATCACGCCCGGGAGACACTGGAATCCGTTGCGTTCTCCACCCGCGCTCTGCGAGATAGGCATCGAGCCACGCGATGACCGGACCTTCGCGGCCGCTCGTGGAATCGATGGACATCAGTTTCGTCGTCAGCTCGACCGGATTGCTTGGCATGCGCGCAAGATCGGCAGTGACCGCGCGGGCCGCAACATCGTCGTGCTTGCGTTAATTGGTCAGTGATTTCACCAGCTGCATCGTTTTGAGACATCGCAATTGCCGGTGCTGGTGTCACGGCGACATATTGCGATACCGCTTCCGCATTCGAGATAATCCGCCGGTGCCACAGGCGTTTGTCTCGAGGTGCTTTGGAACCCACGAACCTACATGTCGACGCCGGCACTCCTGCCAATCAACCCCAGATTCCTCGAGGGGCCCGGGGAACCTGGATTGGTCAGCATTGTCATTCCGACCTATCAGCGTGGGGCGATCATCGCCGAAACGCTCGATAGTATGCTCGCGCAGACCTACGAGCATTATGAAGCGATCATCGTGGACGATGGTTCGACGGACAACACGCGCGAGATAGTGGCGCGCTATACAGATCCGCGAATCACGTACGTTCGGAAGGAAAACGGCGGGTTGTCGTCGGCGCGCAACGTGGGCTTCGAGCACGTCCGCGGCGAATTCGTCGCGTTCCTCGACTCCGACGATCTGTGGCTGCCGTGGAAGCTGAGCACCCAGCTGGAACTGTTCCGACGACACCCGAACGTCGGAATGATCTGGTCGGACATGTCGACGTTCGTAAATCGCGGAGAGATCCTGCACGACCGGCATCTCCGGACGTACTACAGCGCATACGATCGTTACGAAGTCCGTGAAATCTGCCAGCTCACGGGAACCCTGGGCGATCTATCGCGCGACGTGCCGCACGAGGTCGCTAACTCCGGATATTTCGTCGGTAACATTTTCCGCGAAATGTTCTTTGGAAATCTCGTGCATCCGCCCACGGCCATCGTTCGCCGCTCGCGGCTGCAGCAGTCGGGCGGCTTCCAGCCTGAAGTCACGGGTCGCGGGGCCGAGGACTACCACTTCTACTTTCGCATCTGCGAACAGGGAACGGTGGCCTACCTCGATGCGCCGACGATCCACTATCGCGTGCATGCGACACAGATGAGCACCACGAATTCGCTCCTCGAATCGCACGCTGATCTGCGAATGGTGGAGCATTGGGCGCCGCGTGTCGCGTCGCGCGTGTCGCCAGCACTGCTCCGCGAGCGCGTCGCGGAAGCACATGCGTGGGTCGGTGCCGAGGAGTTGGCGGTCGGCAATACCAGCGTCGCCCGGCCTCATTTGTGGAAGAGCCTGACGATGCGGCCCCAGAAGCGGACCTTGACTCGATTCCTCGCGAGTCTCTTTCCGCTTCTGCTGCCATATACGCGGGCCGCGAAGCAGCGAGTAAAAGCCTGGGGCTCCGCCGGAGCGTTGCTGCGACTGGCGCTGCTCGTGTCAGGCCTTCTTTATCTCGTGTATCTCCTGGCGTCGCAGCTGCTGCCGGAACTCGCGCTTTCATAGCGGTCGATCGATGAACGATTCAAAGCTTCGAGCCTGGTGGTCGCATCGACAGGGACTCGACGGCTCGTCGTCATCGCGAAAACCCGCAGAGATTCTCGAAGCCGCGGGCTGGGCGCGCTCCGTCGGTGGCGTTGGGCCATATCTCACGCTGTTCGCGCGCGCGGGAACGTCGCGAGCGTCTGCGGACGCGGCGGTGGCAAAGCTCGACCTTCACGAATTGCCTGCGGCGCGCGGCTGCACCTATGTGCTGCCAGCGGCCGACTACGCGCTCGCCCTCACGCTTGCCGCCAGTCTCGGCGACTCGGAAATGAAGGTCGCGGCCAAGCTCGGAGTGACAGAGAAAGAAGTCGACAAGCTGTGCGACGCCGTCGTTACCGCGCTCGGCAAAGAAGCGCTCGACCCGGACGGCATCAAGCACGCGACCGGCAAAGCGGTTCGAAGCCTAGGTGAAGAGGGCAAGAAAAAAGGTCTGAGCACCACTCTGCCATTGGCGTTAGGCCGCCTCCAGACAGCGGGAGAAATTCGTCGCGTTCCGGTTGATGGACGCCTGGATCAGCAGCGCTACAAGTACGCCAAGTGGTCGCCGAATCCGCTGGCGAAGTCCAAGCTTTCGACCGACGAAGCGTACGCCGTACTCGCCCGAAAATTCTTTCGCTGGGTAGGCCCAGCGACGATGAAAGAATTCCAGTGGTTCTCCGGATTGGGCGTCAAAGCGGCCAAGGATGCGGTAGCAACGGTGGAGCTCACGCCAATCGAGCCGGGAAGCGATCGGCTGTTGCTGGCCGACGACGCCAAGGCATTCGCGAAGTTCAATGCGCCGAGCGATCCGCAGTACTCGCTCGTGAGCAGTCTCGACTCGATCTCCGCGGCGCGGCGCGACGTGGCATCACTCGTTGACGAAAAGGATCGTGACCGGGTGGCGGCCATGACGTTCGGCGCGCGATCAGGCGGCAACCTCGCGGACCTCGCCGCGCACGCCATTCTCGATCGCGGACGACTGATCGGCTATTGGGAATTCGACGCCGGCGCCCAACAGCTGGTATGGGCCACGTTCTCGGGCAAGAAGGACAAGGCCCTCCGCACTGTCGTGGAGGAGACAGAAGCTTTCGTGCGCGACCAACTGGGCGACGCGCGGTCGTTCAGCCTGGACAGCCCGAAGAGTCGCCAACCCAAGCTCGCCGCGTTGCGCGCCCTGGCTTAACCCACCTTAGCGCGCCCGTTCCGGCGCGCGGCAACAGAATTGGCTAGATTCTTCAGTAGCCTGGCGGATGGCGTGCGCGCCCCGTCAGTGGCTCCGTCTGTTACCCTCGCATCGGCCCCACAGAGTTGGCCGGGCTCGAGAGACGAATCCCATGACAAGCAAGAACTCTTTCGGCAGCCGCGCGACGCTCACCGTCGACGGAAAGACCTACACGATCTTTCGCCTCGCTGCCCTCGATCAATCGTCCGGCGGTAACGCCGCCAAGCTTCCGTTCAGCCTCAAGATTCTCCTCGAGAATCTGTTGCGGAACGAAGATGATGCTTTCGTGAAGAAGGGCGACATCGACGCGATGGCAAAGTGGGACGTTACAGGCAAAGAAGAGAAAGAAATCGCGTTCCGCACCAGCCGCGTTCTGCTCCAAGACTTCACCGGCGTTCCGGCGGTCGTCGATCTCGCCGCGATGCGCGATGCCATGAAAGCGCTGGGCGCAGACCCGCAGCGGATCAATCCGCTTCAGCCCGTCGACCTCGTCATCGACCATTCGGTGCAGGTCGACGAATACGGCTCAGCGGCAGCGTTCATGATCAACACCGAGCTCGAATTCGAGCGCAACAAGGAACGGTATGTGTTCCTGCGCTGGGGACAGGACGCGCTGCGGAATTTCCGCGCGGTTCCGCCGGGCACCGGCATCTGTCACCAGGTGAATCTCGAATACCTCGGCAAGACGGTGTTCGTGTCGGAGGAGGGCGGTGAGTCGGTGGCGTATCCAGACTCGCTCGTCGGCACGGACTCGCACACGACGATGATCAACGGCCTGGGCGTGCTAGGCTGGGGCGTGGGTGGTATCGAAGCCGAGGCGGCAATGCTGGGTCAGCCGGTGTCGATGCTCATTCCCGAAGTCGTTGGTTTCAAGCTCCACGGCAAGCTTCCGCCAGGCGCCACGGCGACGGATCTCGTGCTCACCGTGACCGAGATGCTTCGCAAGAAAAAGGTCGTCGGAAAGTTCGTGGAGTTTTACGGAACGGGACTGACGTCGCTGCCCCTCGCGGATCGCGCGACGATCGCCAACATGGCGCCGGAGTACGGCGCGACGATGGGCTTTTTCCCCGTCGATGAGGAAACGCTCAAGTACCTCCGACTGAGCGGCCGACCGGAGCATCACGTCAAGCTCGTCGAGGCGTACACCAAGGAGCAGGGCCTCTTCCGTACGGACGCCACTCCCGATCCGAAGTTCACCGACTCGATCGAGCTCGATCTCGGGACGGTTGAGCCCAGCCTTGCTGGACCCAAGCGTCCGCAGGATCGTGTTCCGCTCTCGAAGTCCAAGGCGATGTACCGCGAAGCGTTGGCAGCCGATGCGAGCAAGGGTGCGGCGCCTGCTGCAACCGCGGTTGCGGTCGCTGAAGACGAAGATCAGGGCGGCGTGAAAGTAGAGTACAACGGTGAGACGTTCACGCTGCGCAACGGCGCTGTCGTGATTGCCGCGATCACGAGCTGCACCAACACCTCGAATCCGAGCGTGATGCTCGCGTCGGGATTGCTGGCGCGCAACGCGGTGAAGAAAGGCCTGAAGACCAAGCCGTGGGTGAAGACGTCGCTTGCCCCGGGCTCGAAGGTCGTGACGGACTATCTGAATCAGGCAGGAGTGCAGGAGTATCTCGACAAGCTCGGGTTCCAGCTCGTGGGCTACGGCTGCACGACCTGCATCGGCAACTCGGGTCCGCTGCCCGAGTCGATCTCGCAGGCGATCGAGTCCAACAAGCTGGTGACTGCGGCAGTGCTCTCGGGCAATCGCAACTTCGAGGGCCGCGTCAATCCGCTCACGCGCTTCAACTACCTCGCATCGCCGCCGCTCGTCGTGGCGTACGCGCTCGCCGGCCGCATGGATCTCGACCTCACGCGCGAACCGATCGGCATCGGTAGCGACGGTCCCGTGTTCCTGCGCGACATCTGGCCGACGCCGCAGGAAGTAAGCGACGAAGTGAGTCGTAGCGTGAAGGCCGAGTTCTTCCGCACGCAGTACGCCGACGTGTTCAAGGGCGACGAGCAGTGGCAGTCGCTCGATGTGCCGACGGGCGAGACCTACGCGTGGGACGGCAATTCTACATATGTGAAGAATCCGCCTTACTTCGAAGGCATGACGATGGAGCCACCGGGAATTCGCCCAATCACCGGTGCGCGTGCCCTCGCAATGCTCGGCGATTCGATCACGACGGACCACATCTCACCGGCGGGCAACATTCCGGCGTCGAGCCCGGCCGGAAAGTGGTTGATCGCGCACGGCGTGGAGAAGAAGGATTTCAACTCGTACGGCGCACGACGCGGCAATCACGAAGTGATGATGCGTGGCACCTTTGCCAACATCCGCCTTCGCAACGAGATGGTCCCTGGGACCGAGGGCGGCTTCTCGGCGATGGACATCGGCGGCAAGCCGGAGTTCATCTACGACGTGTCGATGGCGCATCAGAAGGCCGGCACGCCGCTCGTCGTGGTCGCGGGCAAGGAATACGGCACCGGTTCGTCGCGCGACTGGGCGGCCAAGGGCACGCTGCTCCTCGGTGTTCGGGCCGTGATCGCCGAGTCGTTCGAGCGCATCCATCGCTCGAACCTCGTAGGCATGGGCGTGCTGCCGTTAGAGTTTACGAATGGCGACACGCGGCAGTCGCTTGGCCTCACCGGGTTCGAGACGTACGACATCGTAGGGCTCGACGCCGGCCTCAAGCCGCGCGCAAAGCTCACCGTGAGAGTGACGCCGCCGAGCGGCAAGACGCAGGAGTTCACCGTCTTCTCGCGAATCGATACGCCTGAAGAAATGAACTACTACAAGAACGGCGGCATCCTTCCGTACGTGTTGCGACAGCTGGTCTCCGGGCGCTAACACCAACGAGGGACAGAACAGCGAAGAGGGAAGCGCGCGGTGCGCTTCCCTCTTTTGCTTTCCGCCTGTGCATGGCGCGCAGACGCTGGCCTATGCCTCGGGCTGCTCCTGCGGCGTCACGTGCGGCATTCCATGCTTCCGCGCGCGTCGCGTGGCCGCAGTTTCGGCGATCTGCATCGCCAACGCTCGCTCGAGCCCAACGACATCGAGCGGCTCCATCATGTCGCGCAGCTCGGGATCCTCAGCCACGCGATGACCGAGTCGCGTGTAGAGTCCGGCAACGAGCTGTAGCGTCTTCGTTGTTTCTTCCTCGATGCGCAGGTTCACTTGAAGAGCGAGCTCTTCGCGCAGCTCGGCAATAGCGGACTCTCGCTTTTGCGCCATGAGCACGAAGATCGAGAGAAAGATTGCTTCGAGCGACACGATCATCGTGAGGAGCCCGAACGGAAACGGATCGATTGGTGTGAGGCCGATCCATCCGAGATTCCACGGAATCCACACGACGAACCACACCACGTGCAGTACGAGGTATGGCGTCGACGACGCCATATCGTTGAGGTGGTCGGCGATCGCCTCGACCACCGTCCGCTCGGCGGAATGCTGCGCCTTGAGTGCGCCAAAGGCGCGATTGGCTATGAGTCGCCGGCGCCGGCGATCGGGCTGATCGTCTCCAAGTGCGTGAGGCTGGACGTCGGGTACATCGGTCATCGACCCGCTACAACGCCAGATTCACGCCTTCTAAACGTGCGGCGTGAGGCGTACGGCGTCACGCGTACGCCTCCGTCCTCGCTACCAGCCTGTCTTCTTATGTACGTCCACGTTATTCCCGATCACCGCGCCGAGAATTCCGCCCGCCGCCGCGCCGATGATCCCGCCCTTCACCTTGTCACGACTCGTCGTTGCGCCGAGGATAGCGCCTGCAGCCGCACCGATCGCGGCGTCACGGCCGGTGTGCTTCTCGATCGTCGTAGGCGGAGTTGGCGCGGGATAGTAGCCCCCGTTCCCCGACGAGCTCGACGAACCACTCGAGCGTCGAGCAGTCGACGTTCTACGAACCGGCGCGGATGTCTGACGCGCCGTTGGCTGGAGCGTGCGCGGTGCGTACTGCGTCTGGTTGGCGTACCCCGCTTCCGTCGGCGAAACGAACTGCTGCGGATTGTACCCCTGCGCCTGCGAGGCAAGCGCGAGGTCAGTCTTCAGCGCGTCATCCAACGCCGGCGATTTGCTTCTCCCACAAGCAACGGCAAGCGTCGCCAGGGTGACAACCGTCAGACTATTCAGGGTGCGCATCGCGATCTCCTTCCAGGGGTGGCCGTACTTGGCAACGCAGTGATTAGCAGGGGCCGTTCCGGCACTAAAGCCTCTTAATGCGCAGTTGAGCTACGAGCTCGTCCATTTCTGTGACATCTGGTTGTCCTCCATCGAGGAACGCCGCTCGCGGGATGGACATTGCGTCGTCGATCTGAAACGGACATCTTCACGTGACCTGGATCACAAGGCATTCACATGACACACATCGCATTACAACGCACGAGTCTGCTGTCGCTCGCGCTGGTGGCTCTTGCTGCCACCGCCAGTGCGCAGCAGCCGACGCCACAGCCCGGAACGGCCGCGACTGCTCCGACGGTCGGCCAGATGGCGCCGGACTTCACGCTACCCGGGGCGACCCGATACGGGCTCTTGAAACAGCCCGTCAAACTCAGCGAACTCCGCGGTCAGACTGTCGTCATCGCCTTCTTCCCAAAGGCCAGGACAAAAGGCTGAACGGTTCAAATGGAGGCGTACCGTGATCAGTACGCCACGCTCTTCAATAAAGGCCTCAAGGTCGTTGTCCTCGGAATCAGCACCGACGCCGACACGACACTGAGTAATTGGGCGCACGACTCGGGTTTCCCGAATCTGTTCGCCAGCGACACCGATCAGACCGTTGCAAAGCTGTATGGGTCTGCTGATTCAAAGTTCGATACACGCAACGTGTTCGTCGTTGCACCCGATGGTCGCATCACCGCGCGCATCATGAAATTCAATGTCCTGTCGGCAGAGGCGTACACCGAGCTGGGGAACGACGTCGCTGCAACGCTGAAGCCGCCTGGAGGAGGAGGATCGCATTAGCTCCAGCACCATGACGGGCCCGATCACTTTCCATCGGGAGTTGGTAACCGAGTTGTACGACGCCGCGATTGCCGCGGCGTCGCCGAGTGCGGCGACCGCGCGAGCGGTAGACGCGCTGTCGATCAACCGCGACGCGCGTGTCTGGATTTTCGCATTCGGCAAGGCGGCGACGCCAATGGCGACGGCTGCCGTCACGTCGCTCCTCCGATCACTCCACGCAATCGTTGGCGGCGTCGTCGTGAGTACCGACGGCGCGGCGTCTCCATATCCGACGATCGTCGCCGTGCGCGGCGATCATCCGGTTCCTGGCGCGGCGTCGTTCGCCGCTGCGGCGAAGATTGCCGACGTGAGCGCCGGTCGCCGCGGCAATGACGTCGCGATCGTACTCATCTCCGGCGGAGCATCGAGTCTGATCGGGGCGCCACTTCGCGGAATGAGCGAAGCGGACGTCTCGCTGCTTTATGAGCTTCTGCTCGGCTCGGGACTCGACATCGCGACCACGAACACGGTTCGTAAGCGCTTTTCTCGCTGGGGCGGTGGACGCCTGGCGCTCGCGCTCGCTCCGGCGGCGACACATTGCCTCGCGATTTCCGACGTGACGGACGACGATCTCGCGGTGATCGGCTCCGGACCGTGTGTCCCTGACACCGCGACCGCGGCAGACGTCCTCGGAATTCTGCAAAAGTCCGGACTCGCGACGCGCGTTCCTCAAGCGTATCGCGACTATCTCACTTCGGTGGGACGCGGAGCGATTCCGGAAACGCCAACCAAGGCACATCCTGCATTCGCCCACGTCAGCGCGCGAGTGATCGGCAACAACCGCATGGCTATCGACGGCGTGGCCACCGAAGCGCGCGCGAAGAATCTCGAAGTCGAGATCATCGACGAACGCATGGCAGGTGACGCTGGCGCAGCCGGCGAAGCCATTGCGCGCCATCTGATCGCGCTTCGCGCGGCCGGCGCATCCAAGCGCTGCGTCGTTTGGGGCGGCGAGACCACGGTGAACCTCGGCGCCGGACCGCAGGCCGGTCGCAGCACTGGTGGCGGCCGGTGTCAGGAGTTGGCGCTCGCGGCCGCGCGCATTCTCGCTGCCGCTGGAGCGGAGGCAAGCGGCATCACGCTGCTCGCTGCGGGCACTGACGGCCGCGATGGAGCGACGGACTCCGCCGGAGCAATCGTCGACGCGTCTACATGGGGAGCGATCGCCGCAGCGGGCCGAGACCCGATGCACGCGCTCGCCTCGCACGAGTCGAACGGCGCCCTCCGTCTGGCGAACGTGCTGATTCCTCGCCGAGAGACGGGCACGAACGTCAACGACGTGGTCATCGGACTGGTGTAACACCAGCGTTTGGGTTTTCCCAAGCGCTCCACGGTCGTTTTAGGTTTCGCCCCATGGCGCACTCTCCATTTACCATCGGCATCATCCAGGACTCGGCGAGTCACGACGCGGCGGAAACCGTCGCGCTCTCTGTCGCACGAGTTCGTGAAGCGGCAGCGCGCGGCGCGCAGATCGTCTGCCTCAAGGAACTCTTCAACGCGCCGTACTTCTGCAAGTCGCAGAAGTGCGAGCGATTCGATCTCGCCGAATCCATTCCGGGTCCAACGACGGATCGTATGCAGGCGCTGGCGAAGGAGCTCGAGATCGTACTCATCGTGCCGATCTTCGAGCGCCAGGCGGCTGGGGTATACCGCAACTCCGCGGCGATCATCGATGCCGACGGCTCGCTCCTCGGTGTGTATCGCAAGATGCACATTCCAGACGATCCGCTCTTCAACGAGAAGTACTACTTCACGCCGGGCGACGCCGCGATCGACGATCGCATCGACGCGATTGGCAATATTGCCAAGCAGGCCAGTGGCTTTCGCGTCTGGAAAACACGCTACGCCAACATCGGCGTGTTGATCTGCTGGGATCAGTGGTATCCGGAAGCGGCGCGCATCACGTCGCTGCTCGGCGCGGACATCCTCTTCTATCCCACGGCCATCGGCTGGCATCCAGCGGAGAAGGCGGAGTTCGGAAAGGCGCAGGTCGAGGCGTGGCGCACAATGCAGCGGTCGCACGCGATCGCGAACGGCGTATTCGTCGCGTCGCCGAATCGCGTTGGCCACGAAGACGAGCCGGGCACGAATGGCATCGAGTTCTTTGGCAATTCGTTCATCGCCGATCCGTTCGGTCGCATCATCGCTGAGGCGGGAACGGATACCGAGATTCTCGTCGCGACGTGCGATCCGCGCATCATCGAGGACACGCGTCGGAATTGGCCCTTCTTGCGTGATCGTCGCATCGACGCCTACGCGCCGATTCTGAGCCGTTACCTCGGCGCGTAGCGCGCGCTTCACACGGACGTTCGATGAGCTATCGTTTTCCGGCCGAATTCGAGCCGCACGCCGCAACGTGGATTGCGTGGCCGCACCACGAGCCAGATTGGCCCGGTAAGCTCGCGCCCATTCCGTGGGTGTACGCGGAGATCGTGCGCGTGCTGCACCGGCACGAGCGCGTCGAGATTTTGTGTCACGACGAGATCGTGAAGACCGACGCCGAGGCGGCGCTGGCGGCGCACGGTGTTGCCGGTAACTATCGTCTTCACGTGGTTCCGAACGATCGCGTCTGGCTTCGCGATTCCGGCCCCACAGTCGTTCGGCGCGATGACGGAAAGAACGTTCTGGTAAACTGGAAGTTCAACGCGTGGGCGAAGTATCCGAACTTCGAGCTCGACGCGAAGGTCGGCGAAGCGGTGCAACGAATCACGGGACTCGAACGCATCGAGCCGGTGCGCCCCGACAACGGCGAGCGCGTGGTCCTGGAAGGCGGCGCGATCGACACCGACGGTCAGGGTACGCTCCTCGTGACCGAAGAGTGTCTGCTCTCGCCGATACAATCGCGCAATCCAGGCCTCACGCGCGACGGCTACGAACAGGTTTTTCGCGACGCGCTTGGCATTCGGCAAACGATCTGGTTGGGTGAAGGCTGTGTCGGTGACGACACGCACGGCCATGTCGACGACATCGCGCGCTTCACGGCGCCTGACGTGATCGTCCTCGCCTATGAAGAAGATCCAGCGGACGACGAGAACCATCGTCGGTCGGTGGACAACTGGGATCGGCTGCAGCTCGCGGGCGGCAGCGACGGCGTGCTACGCGTCGTGAAACTCCCCTACCCTCGCGCCGTCGAGATGAATGGCGAGCGGCTTCCCGCGAGCTACGCAAACTTCTACATCGCCAACGAGGTTGTGATCGTACCGACCTTCAACGATCCCAACGATCGCGTTGCGCTCAACACATTGGCCGAACTGTTTCCCGATCGTCACGTGGTCGGCATTCACGCCGTCGATCTCGTGTGGGGACTCGGCACACTCCATTGTTTGTCGCAGCAACAGCCGCAGGGTAAGTAGTCACGCAAACTTGAGGAAACACTCATGGGCGAGATGGTGACGTTCAAGGCCAATGGTCGGACCGCTGACGGATACCTCGCCAAGCCGGCCTCGGGCCGCGGTCCGGGAATCATCGTCATTCAAGAGTGGTGGGGCCTCGTTGGGCACATCACCGACGTTGCCGACCGATTCGCCGCCGAAGGGTTTTTCGCACTCGCGCCGGATTTGTATCACGGCGAGAAGACCAAGAGTCCCGACGACGCCGGCAAGCTGATGATGGCACTCAACATCGCCGAGGCGGGCAAGGACATGCGTGGCGCCGCGGACTACCTGGTCGGTCTCGACGGAGTATCACCCAAAAAGGTCGGAACCATCGGGTTCTGCATGGGCGGCCAGCTCGCGCTTTTCGCGGCAACGGACTATCCCGATCGCATTGGCGCAGCAGTGAACTTCTACGGCGTGCACCCTGCCGTTACGCTCGACGTCGCGCGGCTGTCGGGGCCTGTGCTGCAGCACTTCGCGACGCGCGACAAATCGACGCCGCCAGACGTCGCCAACGCTCTCACACAGCGAATCCGCGATGTCGGGCAACAGGTCGAGACGCACTTCTACGAGGCAGACCACGCCTTCTTCAATGATCAGCGCCCAGCGGTCTACAACGCCGAAGCTGCGAAGCTGGCGTGGGATCGTACCCTGAAGTTCCTGCGGTCGGCCCTGGTGTAGTTCGAGCACGGGAAAACGACGAAGGGCACGAAGGAATCGAATTCCTCCGTGCCCTTCGTGTTTTTCGTAGCTCAACCGCCGATCGCTATTTGTCCGCCGGCGTCGCGTGCTTCTCGAGCCCGTACGTGCGGAGCTTGCGAGCCAGCGTTGGGCGCGAGATGCACAGGATTCTCGCCGCCGCGCTCTGATTGAAATCCGTGAGCTGTAGCGTGAGCTCGAGCGCTTCACGCTCGATGTCCCGCAGACGCTTGCCGTCGGCCGGAATACGGATTTCGCCGAAGGTCGTTGCGCCGCGCACTGCACCCGCACCAGTACGACGCTGATTGATCACGAGGTGATCAGCGCCAATGAGCGGGCTGTCCGACACCACCATCGCGCGCTCGATGACATGCTTGAGTTCGCGGACGTTGCCCGGCCAGCGGTGCGACCGCATCAGCGGAATCGCGTCGAGACCGAGTTGACGGCGCGGAATGCCCTGCAGACGCGATGCGTCGGCGAGCAGACGATCGGCAATCAACCGCGCGTCGTCTTCGCGCTCGCGCAGCGGCGGGAGTTCGATACGCAGGACGGCAAGGCGGGCGAGCAGATCTTCGCGGAACAACCCAGCCGTGACGTAGTCCTCGAGACGCGACTTGCTCGACGCAATCACGCGGCAATGCACCGGCGACTCGTTGCCAATCCCGAAGCGCGGAATGCTGTATTCCTCGAGCGTGCGAAGCAGACGGTCCTGCAGGCTGACCGGTAGCTCGCCGATTTCATCGAGGAACACCGTGCCGCGTCCCGCGAGTTCGAGCACGCCAAGCTTGCGCGGCGCATCGCTACGAGCCGACATGATGCCGAACAGTTCCACTTCGAGCAGCGGCAGCGGAATCGATGCGCAGTTGATCGAGACGAATGGCGAGTTCGCATTCAGCCCGGCGTTGTGAATACACCGCGCGACGAGCTCTTTGCCTGTGCCGGCTTCGCCGTTCAGCAGCAGAGTGCGAAGAGGAGTCGTTGCGACCCGACGCGCCATGTGCAGCGCGTGACGCATTCCCGCGCTCTCCGCGACGATGGCTGCAAACTCGTCAGCCGCTTCGCGTGAACCGGGAGCCGCTTGTTTTAAGGATGGCGCTGTCATGGTAGGAGTACGATCGAGAAGAACTGCCTTCGCGCATGTGCGTGAGCGACACACGCCTTCTCACATCAGTATCGGCAGCCAAACGCGGAAACCGCACAGCGGCTTTGTGGCCGCCGTGTGAGACATCTCACAGCGTCGCGACGTTAAGCCGCTTGTGTGGTGCTGCCGAGGGCAATGCGCAACACGGCCAGGCGCTCAGCGACGCCGGCGAAGCCCAAGGCCTCGACTTCGGGGCTGAGTTGGTCGATCAGCGCGATCAACGCCTCTGTCGAACGACGGAGCGACGGCGCGCACTCGGCCACGAGATACGCAGCGACGTACGGGTCGTATCGGCCCGCAATTGCCACTGCTTCGTGCAGCAGTCGCATGGCGTGAGCATCGTCACCACGTTCGGCCGCGAGACGGATTCGAAGCGCGTCGACGAGATCACGGCCCTGGAACCACCATTCAGGACGCGGCTCCACGTTCGCGCGAATCCAGCGCATGGCATCTTCAGCCACCGACCGAGCCCCAACCGCCAGCGCCGCCAATGCCTGCCCCGCGCGGGCACCGAGTTCCACGTCCGGCTGGCCGATCCGCGCGGCAACCGCCACGACCTGATCGTACAACGCCGAGGCAGTGGCCCAGTCTTCGCCCTCGCGCGCCAGGTGCGCCATGTTGTACAGCGTCGCCAATCGATGCGACTCGTTCGACGACTCGGTGAAGCGCTCCAGCGCCTCGCTATATCGCTCGCTTGCCAGATCGGTCTGTCCGCGCCGCAGATACAGTACGCCGAGATTGAGCGACGCGAGACCAGCAAGATCCACCGCGTGAGCGCTCGTAGCGGCTTCGAGCGCACGGTCGTACGCCGATTCGGCCGCGGGAACCTGACCCGCGCGCTGGTGGATGATGCCGATGTTGATGTAGCAACGGGCTTCGCCGCAGCGGTCGCCCACGGTTCTGAAGAGAGCGAGCGCGCGATGATAGTTCTGGCTCGCTTCGTCCGAGCGACGGTCCATCATCGATGTGCCGAGCCGCGTGAGCGCTTCCGCCATGAGCCGACCGTCGTTCGCTTCCTCGGCGGCAGCGACTGCGTCACGTGCAACTTCCTCTGCGTCCTTCCAGTCGCCGAGGCGACCCTGGTATTGCGAGATCATGTTCAACAGCGCGGCCTGCTCCGATCGATCACCGAGCATGCGCGCCTTGTTCAGCAAGTCGCGGCAGGCCGCAATCGTTTCCGCAGCAGGTTGCCCCTGCAGAGCACGCGTGCGTTCACGCATTCGACGAAGGCCGAGAATGGCATGATCGTCTGCGCGACCGGCAAGACCGGCGAGAGCGCGATCGCACAATTCTTCGGTGAGCGCATAGCGCCCTTCTGTTTCCGCGACTTCGGCCAACCGATGCAGCGCCTGCGCACGCTCGACCGGTTCACTCGCCGCGCGCTCCGCGATCTCGAAGAAGCGACGCGCGTCGGCGTGTGCGTATACAGTGAGCGCCGAACCGCCTGCGGCCATCGCGTGTCGGAAAGCCTTGTGGGGAATTCCGGCGCGATCGTAGTGAATGGCGATCTCCGCGGCGTTGTCCGGCACACGCTGCTCCATCGCCACGGCGACCCGCTCGTGAATTCGCGCCAGGCGGCGTGGATTGATCGTACGCCGAACGGCGTCCACGAGTAGTCCATGCGTGAACGAGAAATCGCTGCCGCTCATCTCTCGCGCCGGCTCGATCACTGCGTGCGCCATGCCTTCGTCGAGTGCGTCGAGCACTTCGTCTTCGGGGCCGGCACCCGCAGCCATAGCGAGGTCGATGTCGAACGCCCGGCCAATCACCGCGGCCGTGTTGAGAATCCGGCGAGTGTTGGCCGATAGCCGTTCGAGGCGACGATCCATGAGGCCGGTGAGCGCCGCGGGAAGATCGCGCTCGCGCTCCGATCGAAGCGCCCAGCGACCGTGCTCGTACCGCACTGCGCCGTCGTCGAGCAACATGCGCACGAGCTGCGTGGCGAGTAGCGGATTGCCTTCAGAGTAGCGTTGCAGATAGGCGAGCAGTTCGCGGCTTGCGTCGCCCGCGAACACACCGGCCAGCCACTGTTGCACTTCGGCCTGCGTGAGGCGCGACAGTTCGATTTCGCTGAATCGCTCATCGCGAAGGAGGCGATGGCGACGTTCCGATGCTTCACCGCGTGTATCCTCGGAACGCATGGTGAGACAGATGAGCAAGCGCTCCTGATCGAACTGCGCCATGACATGCTCGAGCACGTCCCACGTCGCCGAATCCGACCACTGCATGTCATCGAGAATGATGACGGTCGGGCGCGCGGCGGCGGCGAGTCGCAGATACTGCACGATCTCGTCGAACAGCGTGTACTTGTTTCCACTCGGCTCGTGCAGTCCGGAGCCGAGTGCAGGCACCAGGCGGGAGAGCTCGCGCCAATCATGCGCCGGAACGACGCCCAGTTGATGGATGCCAGCGATGACTTCTGCCCACGGCGCGTACGGCGGCTTCGCGTCCGCTTCAACGCAGCGTCCGGTGGCGAGCGATCCCGCACGCAAGCGTACCTCACTCATCAGGCGGCGCACGAGCGTCGATTTTCCAACGCCCGCTTCACCGACGACGGAAACGAGATACGGCCCGCTCTCCATCGTCGATTCGAGCAGACGCGTGAGACGTTGCATTTCCGATTCGCGACCAACGAACTGCTTCAGGTTGATCGTCGGTTCCTGCTCTTCCTGTTCGGTCTCGGCCGCCGATACGACGGTGTCGCGACCGCGACGCTTCGCTTCGTAGAGCGCGCGGTCGGCCGCTTCGAACAGCGAGTCGAAGTCAGTGTGGTCTGGACGCGCCGCGGCCACGCCAATCGAGAGCGACACCGAAATGGAGCCGGAACGTTCACGCAACGGAACCGAGGCCCGGCGAACGGTGCTACGAATTCGCTCCGCCAACTCCGCCGCTTCGTCAGCCGGCGTATGCGGCAGGAGTACAAGGAATTCGTCGCCCGCATATCGGCCAATGATGCCCGTCGATTGCGCGAGCTCACGGAGCGTTCCGGTGACGACGCGGAGCACCGCGTCGCCCTGCAAGTGGCCGTGCGTGTCGTTGACCGTCTTGAATTCGTCGACGTCGATTGCGATGAGCGAAATCGTGGCAAACGGACCACGCTCAGAGAGAATCTTGTTCGCGATATCGACGAATGGCCGGCGCATGAGCAGGCCCGTGAGATCGTCCGACGGCCCTGAGATGCTGAGATCGCGAACGGCTGCGCGATCGGCGGCCTTCGACTCAACCACGACCCGCTGACGGAGCGACGGCGCTCGTGTGCGCGTCAACTCCTCGAACTGCACGAACAGCTCTGGATCGAATTGTCGGCCGACGTCGGACCGCATGATCTCCATCGCGGCTTCATGCGATAGCGCGCCCTTGTAGCTGCGCTTGGACATCAGTGCGTCGTACACGTCCGCGATACAGAGAATTCGCGCGCTTCGCGGAATATCTTCGCCCGCGAGCTTGTCGGGGTAACCCTGGCCGTCCCATCGCTCGTGGTGCGAGCGCACCATCGGGATGACGTCGCCTGGGAAATCCATGTCCGACAGCATCTCGACGCCGGCGACCGGATGTCGCTTGATCAACTCCCATTCGTCGGGCGCGAGCTTGCCCGGCTTGTTCAGGATCTCCGACGGGATGATCAGTTTGCCGACGTCGTGCACGATCGCGCCAACGCGGAACCAGAACAACTCGCGCGGCTCGAGTCCAGCGCGCAGCGCCAGCGCGCACGCGAGATCGGCAACGCGCTCGCAATGGCCCTGTGTGTATCGATCCTTTGATTCAATCGAGCCGCTCCAATGCCGCACGGCATCGATGAAGCCGCGCTCGAGACGCGCATTGCGGCGATCGAGGTCGGCGAGATCGCGCTTGGCATTGAGCTGCGAGAAGATCCGATGGCCGCGATTCAGGTGCATCAGCGCGTCGCGATTGCGCCCCTGCTTGCGACAGAGCTCTGCGTGCTCGCGTGCGGTTTCCGCCGAGAGCAGCATGTCGCGACGGTCGACGGCGATGCGCTGCGCACGCTCGAAATGCTCTTCGGACACAGATAGCTCGCCCATCTCGCGAGCCACGGTCCCGAGATTCTTTTCGATCTCGCCGCGGCCAATCGAGTCCTGCGTCTGCGCGGACAATGATAGCGCGAGCTCGCACGCCGCCTTAGCGGCGATGAAATCGCCGCGCACGATCTCTAATTCGGCGCGGTTGACTTCAATGAGAATACGAGCCGGGATGTCGCCGAGCGCTTCAGCAATCTGTACGGCCTCTTCGAACGCGCGATTGGCGTCGTCCCAACGTTCGAGGTCGGTGCACAGCATACCCATGTTGTTCAGCGCGCCGAGCACTTCTTTCGGCGCACCAAGCGTGCGGTACGATGCGAGACTGGTCTTATAGTAGCGGAGCGTCTTCTCGTGATCGCCGCGAACGGCGGCGATGACGCCGAGATTCTGCGCCGTCATGGCGGCGAGCCGCGTTTCGCCCGAGTCGATGGCGTGCGAGCGCGCCTGGAGATACAGCGCCTCGGCCTGATCGAGGTGACCCTGCTGCTGTTCGACGTTCCCCTGCACGTTGATCGCGTGACCAATGGCAGCCGCGTCGCCGGTAAGCTCACCGACCGCGATGGCGGCCTCGAGACAGTCGCGTGCGCTGTCTACGTCGGCATCCAGCTGGTATGTGCGTCCAACCCAGCGCAGCAGCGACGACGCAACCCGACCGTCGTGCGCGCGCTTGAGCGAGTACAACGCGCGCTCATATAGAGAGCGGGCGTCGTCTCGCCGGCCTTCGCGCTCGGCTATCTGCGCCTGTTGGATGAGCACTTCCACCGAGGCCGCCATCGTCACTCGGGGTTCGCCACTGCGTGTCTCATGAGGGAGGGAGTAAAAAAAACTGACACAGGGGACGTGCGAACACGCACGCCCCCTGAGCCAGTATCGGCAGGTCTCAGCCGGAGGCCAGGATATAACCGGAGAACTGGCGCACGAATCGAATGTTGGTCAGCATCATCGACACCTGGCTCGGGTTGAGATGCGGGTGCGCCCGCGCGACTGATTCTAGGTCATCGAGGCTCAAATCCGCCGTGGACACCGAGAGGACGCTCTCGCCGCCTGCCGCGAGGTTGAAGGCGCCATCGCTCGGCTGATCATCGCCTGCCGCGACGTTGTAGCCGCTGAAGTGCTTGATGCGGCGGGTCACCTTACCGGTGAGCGGATTGCGAACCGTCAGCAGCGACACGTCCGTCTTCGACTCGTCGTAGCACGCACCGGTCGATTGCGGGCAGTACAGAATATTGAAGAACGGATCGAGCGCGGCCTCGGCGTCGGCAAACGTCAGCACAACCCAACCCGCAGCGCTGGCCGTTGGGACGAAGCGGAGATGCTTGTCGAAGTCGAGCCGAGCATGGCCACCCTTGTCCGTCCACGCCTTGACCTGAACGGTCGTCGTTATGGTCGCCTGAACGCACGGCTTGTCCCACTCGGTGACGCCGTACGTCGACTTGTTCGGGTCGCATAGCGAGTGCGCCGGGAACGTGATCGTGTTGCCCGCCCCGAGGTTGAAGACTGTCTGACGCGACGGGTCGATGGTGATGCTGAAGCGGATCGTGTCCCACGGCGTCAACGCCGTCGTGGCTCCGTTGCCCTGCCCATCTGCCGAGGCGTCGATCGCCTGGCTACGCGGTGCAACCGTGTTGTCGCTGCACGCGGCAAGTCCCGCGGTAATTGCGATCAAAACGGCGCTGAGTCCCTTGTTCATCAAAGCCTCCATCGGCACTTGACTGTTTGCTCATCGCCAGGAGTCCTCGACGGCGATGGGTGCAGCTTGCATGTCGAATTATCGGCGCAAGTTTCTGCGGATTAATCTTTCCTCAGCGACTGCAACACATCGTTGCAGAGTGGAACAATGTGACGCAGCGCACCGGTCGCGCTGCCGAGCAACAAAAAAAGCGCGTGCAATCAACCATCGATTGCACGCGCTCATTTGCCTCACGGCCGCGAACCCTATCGACGCTTCATCGCGCTGGATTCACCTGAGGCATCGTCGACACCTGCCGTGACGTTGTAGCCGCTGAAGTGCTTGATCCGTCGCGTCACCTTGCCGCTGATCGGATCATGCGCCGTGCGAAGGGACGCATCCGTCGCCGCTTCATTAGTGCACGCACTCGCGGGCGACGCACAGTATCGAATGTCGAACATTGGATCGAGCGAGGCCTGTCGATCGGCGAACGTCAGCACGACCCAACCCAGTGGCGTCGACGACGGCGCGAATCTCACATTCGGCGTGAAGTCCACGCGTGGATGTCCGCCTGCGTCGAGCCACGCCTTCACTTGAACCGTGACGGGCCGCGAAGCCAGCGAGCACGGTTTGTCCCATTCCGTCGCACCATACGACGATTGGCTTGCATCGCACAGCGAATGCGCCGGGAACGAAATCGAGTTGCCGGCGCCGAGATTGAAGTACGTCACTCGGGACGGATCGATCGTGATACCGAAGGATGTCGTATCGCGAACCGTCAGCGACTGCGTGACGCCGCCCGACGGCGCGATGGCCAGCTGATCGGCCGAGTCGTTCTGCGGTGCAACCACGTTCTCGCTGCAGCTCGCGACTAGAAGTGCGAACGTGAACGGTGCGAGTCTCGATGCAATCTTCACCACTGCCTCCGTCGGCATTCTTGCTCGTATTCGATGTGCGCCAGTTTCTCAGCGACCCGCGTCGATCGCGGACGCACCAGGCAACTCGAATTATCGGCCAGCACGCCACAGGGATAATCCGCGTCGGAGAATTGCAACGTCTCGTTGCACGTTGGCACGAATCGCATCAGGGCTTGGATCGTGCACCATGCGGCGAGAACGCCACTGACCACCCATGAAGCTCACTCTGCTGTCCGACACCGCCGTTCGCTTGGAGCCTGTTGGCGACTCGCTGACCATCGAGTCCGTTTTGCCTGAGCAGAGCTTCTCGCCCTTTCATATGATGGCCGGCGCACTGGGGCACTGTTCCCTGTCCGTGCTTTTCGTGTGGGCCGAGACCGCCGAACTGCAATCGAGCGATCTATCGCTCGAGGTTGCGTGGACGTTCGTCGAAAACCCATATCGCGTGGGACGATACGACCTGCGATTCACTTGGCCTTCGCTGCCGGCCAACCGTCTCGCCGCCGCTAAACGGGTGGTCGAAGCCTGCACGGTTCACGCGACGCTCCAGCATCCGCCCGAGATTGAAGTCGACGGAACGAACGCACCTTTAGCCGTCGGGACATCGGCCGCGACTTAGATCGCAAGGGCATAAGCTGTTACACCCCCAGCGTATGTGTCGTCATCGCTGTGCCAGGGCGACGTAGCTCGGCTCCCTTCCCAGGCCCGGCCGGATGATGTCGGTCTACAGACGCTCGCTACTACTGCTCGCACTCACGGCCTGCTCTCAAACGAAAGCGGGCACCGTTGTATTTGGCGCCGCAGGCCCATGGAACGAGGCGTACGGCGATGCCAACAAGAAAGGCATCGAGCTCGCCGTCGACGAGATCAACGCCAGCCCAGCCTGGTCGAAGGATCGCCGGCTCGAGATCGTTTTCGCCAACGACTCAGGCAACGGTGTTCGCGCCAGCGCGGTCGCTCAGCAGTTCGTCGATAGCACCTCGATCGTCGCCGTCGTTGGACACGTGAACTCTGGCGCCATGGTCTCGGCGGCGCACGTCTACGATAAACATCTCGCGGCAGTTGCCACCACGGCCACGTCGCCAAGCCTCACCGGCATTTCGCCCTGGGCATTTCGCGTCATTCCGAGCGACTCAGCCAACGGACTCACCATTGCACGCTTTGCCGACAAGCTCGGTCGAAAGCGCGCCGCCGTTCTCTACGAAAACAATCCGTACGGTCGCGGGCTCGCGGACAACTTCCGCAAGAGCTTCCACGGCCAGATCGTCAGCATCGATCCGATCGGTGAAGGCGAAGGCAACTTCGAAGTGTTCGTGAGCTGGTATAAGAACTCACATCCTGATCTGGTCTTCGTCGCGGGCACCGACGCGTCGGGCATCGCCTTTCTCAAGGAAGCGCGCAAGCAGCAGTTGACCGCGGACCTCGTTGGTGGCGATGGCTGGCAGACACTCGCACCCAATGCGCTCGCCGAGGGCATCTACGTTGGCGCTCCGTTCAGCGCGCAGGATCCTCGCCCTGAAGTGCAGGCGTTCGTCGCGGCATACAAGCGGAAATACAACAACGCGGTCCCCGACGGAAACGCAGCCTTGGCTTACGACGCGACGAAGCTGCTCGCTGCCGCGGTCGAGAAAGTTGGTCCGAATCGCATCAAGATTCGCGACTACCTCGCGAACCTGTCCACCGCCGAACAGTACGGCGGAGTGACCGGCACGATTCGATTCGGCGCCGACGGCGATCCAATCGGAAAGCGCATGGTCATGACGCGTGTCCGTCAGGGCGCGCTACTCGTGGAGTCGAACCAGTGAAGCGACTCTCACGCGTGCGCCTGAACACCATTCGCGGACGCCTGTGGCAGGGCTTCGGTGTGCTCGTCGCTCTGCTCGTTGTCGCCGGCGTCGTCGCACGACGGTCGTTCACGGGAATGTCCACGGCGATTACGCAAACCCTGGCCGAAGTTCAGACGGAAGCGCAGCTCGCGAGCTCCCTGTCGGCCGACATTGCGAAGACCATCGAGGCGGGTTCGCGCTATCTGGAAACGAAAGACTCCGCCGCGCAGAACGCCTTTAGACGCTACGGTTGGGCCGCGCACGAAATTCAGCGACAGATGAACGACCGCCCGAATCAGGCGGCCACGGAAGTCGCAATCGTCGCATCGATCGACAACAAGCTGTCGGCAATGGAAGTGTCGTACGCCATGGCCCACCGGCTCGCAGATCTCGGTCGAACCGAGGCGGCGCAGAGCGTCGCCATGAAAGCACGCGGCTCGATCGACGATCTGCTGAACAACATCGAGCGACTCGGCGCGGTCAAAGCACAGAAGGTTGCGACTGCGCGCCTACGACTGTCCGACGAAACCGATCGACGCTCGGCCTGGCTCCTTGGTTTGATCGGCATGGCGTTGGTGCTGGCCATTGTCGTCGTCATGTACACGGTGCGCCGAATCGGTGAACCGCTCGACATTCTCGTGCGGCATGCTCGTCGCCAGCGTGACGGCGACCTCTCGAGTCGCGCCGAAGGTGACATGCCGGGCGAATTCAGTATTCTCGCATCGGCCATGAATCAGACGGGCGAGTCGCTTTCGCGAATCGTTTCCGTCGCAGCGCGAACGGCGGAAGACGTTTCCAGCTCGGCGCACGATCTCGCGTCGGTGAGCGAACAGATTTCTCTGTCCGCGAGCCAGATGGCGACGGCGATGACGGAAGTGTCGCACGGTGCCGACGAGCAGGTGAAGAAGCTTCGTACCGTCGATGACACGCTGCAGGAAATTCGTGAAGCCGCCGACGGTGTAAAGGAACGCTCATCGGAAGTGACCGAGCTCGCGCGCAGCATCGAAGGCGCGGCTCAGGCAAAGCGAATCGAGATCGACCGGGCGCTCGGCATTCTCGTCGACGTGAAGACGAGCGTCGAACGCGCCGCCGAAGAAATCCGCGCGCTGAATAGCACGGTCTCCGACATCAATCGTTTCGTCGCGTCAGTCGGACAAATCGCCGATCAAACGAACTTGCTCGCCCTGAACGCCGCCATCGAAGCCGCCCGTGCAGGCGACGCCGGCCGCGGGTTCGCCGTGGTTGCCGACGAAGTGCGAAAGCTTGCCGAGCAGTCGCAAAAGGCGGCCGACGACATCGTCCACATGACCGGCGTAGTCACGGCTCGCGTCACCACGAGCACACGCGCCATGGAAGCAAGCGCCGGCCGCGTCGGCGAGATCGAGCGCGTGTCACGTGATATCGACAGTGCGTTGAGTGTGATCAGCCAGGCCGCCGAGCGCACACGCGTCGCAGCGGTTGGCGTAACCGGTGCGGCCGAGGCAAACGCCTACGCCGTCACCACCGCCGCATCGAGTCTCGAATCGATCGCCAAGACTGCCGAGGGCCACGCCGTAGCCGCCGAGCAGGTGAACGCGTCGACGCAGGAACAGAGCGCCGCATGCGAACAGATGACGTCGGCGTCAAATGTTCTTCTGGCCGGCTCCACGCAACTGCGAGAGTTGGTGGGCGGACTGAGAACGTGAGCTAGGCGCTGGGCGCTAGACACTAGAGAGATGGACGAAGGGGGAGCGGCCATGGCCGCTCCCCCTTTCCTTGTTTTCTAGCGCCCAGTGCCTAGCGCCTACGGCCTAGTCCCTTGTTTCTTCCCTGGATCAGCCTTCCACCTCTTCCGCTTTTCGCCAAGTGCGTATCGAGACCATAGCCGTTCACGCTGGCCACGATGTCGATCCGACCACGGCCGCTGTGACACCGCCGATCCACCTTTCCACGACCTTTGCGCGCGAAGCCGACGGGAGCTATCGAGCCGGATTCCTCTACTCGCGCTACCAGAATCCAAATCGCGCCGCACTCGAGCGTTGTCTCGCCGAACTCGAAGGCGGCGCCACGGCCGCAGCGTTCTCGTCGGGCTCCGCCGCAACGATGACGCTCCTGCAAGCGCTCGGGCCTGGCGCACACGTCATTCTTCCGGACGACGCGTACTTCGGCACGACGAAGTTGGCGCGCGACATCTTCGGACCGTGGGGCATGGAGGTGTCGTCTGTCGACATGACGCACATCCACAACGTGAAGGCGGCTATGCGGCCCAACACGAAGCTCGTGTGGCTCGAAACGCCGTCGAACCCGTTGCTGCAAGTCGTCGACATCGCCGCGGTCTCCGAGATCGCGCATCGCGGCGGCGCCATCTGTGCCGTGGACAACACTTGGGGCACGCCGGTGCTGCAGCGACCGCTCGACCTCGGCGCCGACGTCTCCATGCACTCGACTACCAAATACCTCGGCGGCCACAGCGACGTGTTGAGTGGTGCATTGGTCTCGCGCGAGAACAACGACCTTGCTCAGCGCATCAACGCAATTCAGATGTCGGGCGGCGCAGTCGCTGCGCCGTTCGACTGCTGGCTGATCATGCGGGGAATTCGGACGCTGGCGGTGCGAGTACGAACGCAGACGGCGAACGCCAACGCGCTGGCGCAGTTTCTCTCCGTGCATCCAAAGGTCGAAGCGGTACACTATCCGGGGCTGGAATCGCATCCGGCGCACGCCATCGCGAAACGACAGATGTCTGATTTCGGCGGAATGCTGTCAGTGCAAGCCGGCGCGAACCGCGAGGAATCGATGGCCATCGCGAGTCGTCTTCGCCTCTTCACGCAGGCAACGAGTCTCGGCGGCACAGAGAGTCTGGTCGAGCATCGTGCGTCGGTCGAAGGTCCGGGCACGCGCGCGCCGGAGAATCTCCTTCGCGTGTCGGTCGGCCTCGAGCACGTCGAAGATCTGAAGGACGACTTCGACGCGGCCCTGCGCGGCTGATGTCGAAGGCGGTTCTGCTTCTCAGCGGCGGTCTCGATTCGACAACGCTGCTCGCGCACGCACTCCGGGATGGAGTATCGGTGCACGCCATGACCTTTCGGTATGGCCAGCGGCATGTCACCGAGATTGCCGCTGCGCGTCGCGTCGCAGCCGCGTACGGCGTCGCGGACCACGTGATCGTCGACATCGATCTGCGCACGTTTGGCGGCTCGGCGCTCACCAGCAACATCGAAGTCCCCAAGGACCGCGACGTGAATGCCGCGAACCAACACGGCATTCCGATTACCTACGTGCCGGCGCGAAACACCATCTTCCTGTCGTTCGCGTTGGCCTGGGCCGAGGTGCTCGACGCGGGCGACATCTTCATTGGCGTGAACGCGCTCGACTACTCGGGCTATCCGGACTGCCGGCCCGAGTACATCGCTGCGTATGAGCGAATGGCCAACCTCGCGACGCGCGGCGGCGTCGAAGGCACAAACCCGATTCATATTCGCACGCCCCTGATCGACCTGACCAAGGCCGAGATCATCCGCCACGGCGTGGAGCTGGGGGTGGATTATTCGATCACCCAGAGCTGCTATGATCCCGACGCCTCTGGCGCGGCCTGCGGCCATTGCGACGCCTGCCAGCTACGCCTGCGTGGCTTCGCTGAGGCCGGGTTGGTCGATCCCGCACCGTACGTGGTCCGGTAGCGATATTAGGCGGGATGTACACCGTCAAAGAGATCTTCTACACGCTGCAGGGCGAGGGAGCGAACGCCGGACGTCCGGCGGTATTTTGTCGCTTCTCGGGCTGCAATCTGTGGACGGGCCGTGAGTCGGACCGCGCCTCGGCGATCTGCGATTTCTGCGACACCGACTTCGTGGGCGTCGGCCCGGACGGTGGAAAGTTCGCGACGGCTGAGGCGTTGGCAGACGCGATCGCCTCGCGGTGGCCGGAGTCGGATACGGAAAATCGATTCGTCGTGTGCACCGGGGGCGAGCCGCTCCTTCAGCTCGACGAGGCTGCGATTGATGCGCTGCACGCCCGCGGCTTTGCCGTGGCCGTGGAGACGAACGGGACGCAGGAACCACCGGCCGGCCTCGATTGGATCTGCGTCAGCCCAAAGGCGCGGGCTGAGCTCAAGCTGAAAAGAGGGGATGAACTCAAGCTTGTGTTCCCCCAAGCCGATCTTGATCCAGAGAGCGTACGAGGGCTGGAATTCGGCCATTTCTTCCTCCAGCCGATGGACGGTCCCCGCGCCGCGGAGAATACCCAAGCGGCGATCGAATACTGCCTGGCGCATCCCTGGTGGCGATTGAGTGTCCAGGCGCATAAGGTGCTCAAGATCAGATAGTTAGTGTGATACCAGGCACGGCCGAGTTCGCTATGTTTTTGCATTGTTGACCCCGATCAGTCATGGTCCTAGACTTGTCGGCCAACGTTCGTAATCTTGTGAAGCTGCCATGAACCCAAAGTCATCGACACGCCCACTGCGCCTCGCGATCGTGCTCTGCACGACGGCGGCACTGTGCGCGCCTATGACGTTGGTTGGAGCACAGCAGGCAGCCAAGCCGTTTGCGGCGTTCAGCAATTCGGCGGAGTCCATCCGCGATTCAGTCGTCCAGATGGCTCGGGCGCAGATCGGCAAGCGCTATCGCACCGGCGGTCAGACGCCTGAGAAGGGCTTTGACTGCAGCGGTTTGGTCAGCTACATCATGCAGGCGCTCAACCTTCAGGTGCCGCGCACGGCCAAGCAGCAGGCCAAGCAGGGCCTGGCGGTTACGAAGGACACGAGCCGTCTCCTCCCGGGCGATCTGCTCACCTTCGGCAAGACCAAGAAGAGCGCGATCAGCCACATCGGCATCTATGTCGGCGACGGACGGTACGTCCATGCCAGCAGCGTTGCCGGTAAGGTGATCGAGAGCGCGATCGACCGTCCGTACTCGCCGCTCATCAAGGGTTGGCGCGGCGCGCGACGAATCGTCGCCACCGGAGATAGTCTTCCGGCGCTGATGGTCATCTCGGCTCCGCCGGGCAAGACCAACCACTAGCGTTCCGCTGTTTTGAATGGATTCGGCGACCTCGCGGTCGCCTTTTTTGCGTCCGCTACGGGCGTTTTCGCTTTCCTAAAATGCCGATCGAGTCGACACGCACTCCGGTAGCCGGAAAATCGAGAGCACTCAGCGAGTCGATCAACTTCCACGCGCGCTTGCTGGAATCGGGCAGCAGAACACCTGGCCACAGCTGCATCGTCGGACGGAGCTCGGCCGACGCAACGTGGCGGACGGAGTCGATCGCCGCGCATGCGACGACGCCGCGATTCGTCGGCTCCCGGAGCTTGAACGGGCCGTACGTCAGCAAATTGCCCAGCGAGTACAGCGCGAGACGATCGCCACGCCACTCGGCGGCGCGAAGGACATGCGGACCGTGACCGATCACGATCGTTGCGCCGCCACGAAACGCGGCGTCAGCAAAGCCGACTGGATTGCCGCGATTGATCGTCTTTAGAAAACGCTCACTGGCATTTCGTGTACGCTGCGCGTCGACGCCTTCGGCACCGAGGTGCATGGTCACGACGACGACACCATACTGCTCCGCGGCGCGCGCGACGTGCCGGCGAACGGCCGCGAGGTCACGGGCGTCAGGAGCAGTCGTGTCGGTGTAGAAGCCAAGGACGCCGATGGTGTCGCCGGTGGCGAGTGCGACGGGCGTAGCGAGTGTGTCGTCGCCAGTGACGCGAATGCCTGCGGCCCGCAGATACGCGACTGTGCTGTCGCGGCCCGCATCGCCGGCATCGCGCGAGTGATTGTTGGCGATATTGCCTACGACCGCGACGCTGCTGTCGACGAGACGCCGAAGTGCCCCCGCTGTCGCGCGCGGCTGGCGAAAGGCAAAGCAGCTCGTCGACCGCGGACCGCATTTGCGCGGCGCAGGTCCGGCGCCGATCGCGCCTTCGACATTGAGCAGCAGCACATCGGCGCCCTGCACGAACGGCTTGAGTGTTTGCGCGAGACTATCTGGATCGGAGCGAAGGCCGAAGCGCTTGCGAAGCGTGTCGGCAGCGAACTTCGCCCACGTCTGGTCCAGATTGGTGCCGAGCGTGACGTCGCCGCCGGCACAGATGCGAAAGGGCGCCGACAGCGGTCGCGGTCGATGCGACGCACTGTCGGCGGTTCGACGATCGGCTTGTGCGCCAGCGAGCGCCGGCACGCTCAGGAGCGCGACCAGCGTCACGCTCCGTGAGCATATTCTCATGGACGAAATACGAACACCTGCCCGCGCTCGCTCATGGCCCAGCATGCGTTGGCGTTGACGATCGCCGATTGGCCGGAGACCACCTGCCCTCCAGTCATGCTGTTCAAGGGTTGTGACACGATCTGTTGGCCGGCGATGGGCGGATTGTATGGCGCTGGTTGCGTGACGACGACCGGCGGCTGAACCACCGACGGCTGGACGACCGCAGGTTGCGCGGGCGCCGGCAGCACGCTGGTGACGAAGGCAGTGCCCGACCCGCAACCGCGAACCACCTGCTCGAAGCCACGACCGAAATCGGCAAAGACTCGCCCGTCGGACAGCGCGACGACTGGAACGTTGGCCAGGTATGAACCGGGCGGAACGTAGAACACGCCGTTATTGGGAACGACGACGGCCGTTGGCGGCGGGGCGACGGCGACTGCCCGTGGAGCGGCCGCGCCCGTCGTTGGCGCTGGCTTGTGAACGGTTTGGGCCGCCGCACTTCCGGCGACCGAGAACATCAATACTGCGATGGCGCCTTTCAGGTTTGCACGCATGGAACCCTCCCGTACGAATACAAACTTTGAGCCCGGGGCCTGACTGCACGGCTTCGGCTGACCCCGAGTCAACCTATTTCGCTCTGCCGTTGTCTCATAGAGTCTGAAACCTCGGGGATGCTGCGCCCGTCAGGACTGTTCGATTGTGGGACACTCAATCCCACAGTCGAGCAAAGCCCTCCGAGATCAGACCTTCGTGAAGCACCGTAACTCATTGATTCAACGTGCGTTAATCGATGACTGCGTTCGGCATGGTCCTTCCTAAAGCACCTCGTCGTCACTAGGTCCTCGCCCCCCGCCCATCCCCGCACGAGACGTCACTGTGGACATCAAGCGCGATCCGCCGAAAAAGACCAAGAGATATATCGGTATAGCCGTGGGAGTCCTCGGCGTTATCGTCATATCGGCATTCATCACGAGACTGCAGCCCGCCGCACCACCGGTGGAACGCGGCACGCTCTGGTTCGACACGGTCAAACGCGGGTCGATGAGCCGAGACGTCAATGCACCTGGGACGCTCGAGCCGGAATACGTTCGCAACATCACGGCGCTGACCAGCGGTCGCGTCGAAGAGCTGCCAGTGCGGCCCGGCGTCACGGTGACTTCGAGTACGGTCCTCGTGGTGATGGATAACCCCGACGTGAACCTCACGCTGCTTCAGGACCAGCAGCAGCTCAACCAGGCCTACGCGAACCTCGCGAGCCTCAAGACCAACCTGCACCAGCAGCTGCTGAGCCAGGAAGGCAGCGTTGCCTCGGTTCGCACGCAGTACAACAACTCCGTTCGATTGGCTGCGGTGCAGGACTCGCTGGCCATGAGAAAGTTGTCGTCGACGAATGACGTCGCGCTCGCTCGGGACAATGTCACCGAGTTCAAGCAGCGCCTCGATATCGAACAGAAGCGCCTCGTCGACATGCAGGAGGCGGAGAAGGCGCAGATCCAGCTGAACGAACAGCAGATCGACGGCCTCAAGCGCATCCTCGCCGATCAGCAGAATCGTGTCGCTTCAATGCGTGTGCGGTCGCCCGAGTCGGGTCAGCTTCAGGCGCTCGGCAACCCGCCGCTCGAGCTCGGTCAGTACGTCAACGCGGGCATGCTGCTGGCCCGTGTTGTTCAGCCCGGCAAACTCAAAGCGGTTTTGCGGGTACCAGAAAATCTCGCCAAGGACGTCGTGCCCGGACTCTCGGCCACGATCGACCTTCACAACAACACGATCGTGAAAGGCCGCGTCCTGCGGACAGATCCGTCATCGGTTCAGGGCACGGTCACGGTCGAAGTCACCATTCTCGATCCGCTTCCGCCGGGCACGCGCGACGCACTCGCCGTGGACGGCACGATTCAGATCGAAAAGCTCAACGACGTGATGTACATCGGCCGCCCTGGCTTTGGTCAGGCAGAAAGCTCGGTGGGCATCTTCAAAGTCACGAAGAACAAGGGTGAGGCCAGCCGCGTGAACGTCCTACTCGGCCGCGCCTCAGTGAACCTCATCGAAGTAAAGGGTGGCCTGCAGGTCGGCGACAGCGTGATCATCTCCGACATGTCGCAGTTCGACGCCACCAATCGCGTTCGCATCAAGTAGTCAGTCTTTCCCCGTTACCAACCCCAGCCCAGAGCCCCCCATGGCCACCGAGTCAACGTCCTCGTCGCCGGCTGCATTCTCCGCAAATACGGGGAACCAGCCGCTGATCCGACTGTCCGGGATCAAGAAGGTCTTCTACACCGACGAGGTGGAGACCCACGCGCTTCAGGACATCCACGTTGAAGTCCAACCCGGCGAATATGTCGCCATGGAAGGACCGTCTGGCTGCGGCAAGACGACGCTTCTGTCGATTCTCGGATTGCTCGACACGCCGTCCGACGGCGAGTACACGCTCGCCGGCGAGCCCGTCGCGCAGCTCACGCCGTCGCAGCGCGCCCGCATCCGAAACCGTCAGATCGGTTTCATCTTCCAGGCGTTCAACCTCATCGGCGACCTCACGGTTTACGAGAACGTTGAACTTCCGCTCACGTACCGCGGCATGTCGGCGGCCGAGCGTAAGCAGCGCGTCACCGATGCGCTCGAGCGCGTGGGCATGAGCCACCGCATGAAGCACTATCCTGCGCAGCTCTCCGGCGGTCAGCAGCAGCGTGTCGCAGTGGCTCGCGCAGTCGCTGGCGATCCGCTGATCCTCCTCGCTGACGAACCGACGGGTAACCTCGATTCGACGAACGGCGAAGCCGTAATGGAACTACTCCGCGAGCTGCACCGCGGTGGTGCCACGATCTGCATGGTCACGCACGATCCGCGCTACGCCGCACACGCCGATCGTTCGATCCATCTCTTCGACGGCCGTGTCGTGGAAGAGCGCCGCGCCGAAAAGGCCTCGGTCTAAGGCTGGTCGAGGGAAGTGAGGAAGCGGGAAGCGTACGCACGCTTCCCGCTTCGTTTTCTACGTGTCCCGCGTCCCGCCAGTAACCGGGGCGGCCACGCGCCGTTACCTTGAGAGTCACCTATGTCATTCTTTTCCGCGCAACCCAAGCCGCCGCTTCGCGACGCCGTCCCGGCGCCGATCGTCGGGCCGCTCATCTCGATGCGCAACATCGAGAAAGTGTTCGAAACGGCAGCCGGCCGGTCGTTCGTGCTACGTCGCATCAGTGGCGACATCCAGCCGGGTGAATTCGTTTCGATCATGGGTCCGTCGGGCGCCGGCAAGTCGACGCTCCTCGCCATCCTTGGCATGCTCGACAGCGTGTGGACGGGCGAGTTCTACTTCGTCGGCCACCCGGTGCACGCAATGTCGCACAAGCAGCGCGTTGCCCTGAACAAGGAGCACATCGGGTTCGTCTTCCAGCAGTACCACCTGATCGACGATCTTACGGTGGCGGAGAATCTCGACATTCCGCTGTCGTACCGAAACGTGAAGAAGTCAGAGCGCGAGGCGATCGTGGCCGACACGCTCGATCGATTCGGGATGGTCGGCAAGAAGGATCTCTATCCCCGACAGCTTTCCGGCGGCCAACAACAGCTGGTCGGTGTCGCCAGAGCGGTCATTGCCAAGCCAAAGCTGATTCTCGCCGACGAGCCCACGGGCAACCTGCACTCGAGTCAGGGCCGCGAGATCATGGAGCTGTTCAAGAAGTTGAACACCCAAGGCACGACGATCATTCAGGTAACGCACTCGGAAGAGAACGCGAAGTTCGGCAACCGGATCATCGAGCTGAAGGACGGCTGGATTACGGAATAGGTGCTAGGTGCTAGCTGCTAGAGATTCGGATGACGGGCCGCGCAAATGCGCGGCCCTTTTGCTTGTTCGACTCGCAGTTGTGCGGATGTGGGACGGATGGTCCCACGTTCGGCCATAGGCGAGCGGCAGCCGGTGCTGCACTCCGCGTGAACATGCTGCAGCGCAAACACTTACGGTTACGGCAACGAGGCACGCGTCTTCCTTAAGACCGACGCACCTATTCTCTCCCTCCCCGCGCCCCACCGCCCCATGGATCATCTCCGCCAGGACCTGCGATACGCCGTGCGACAGCTCGCGCGCGCGCCCGGGTTCACGCTAGTCGCCGCACTCACATTGGCAATCGGGATTGGCGCGAACACCGCACTCTTCTCGCTCGCCAATGCGATTCTCGCGCAGCCGCTGCCGGAGATCGGATCACCTGAAGGTCTCGTCTGGGTCACGCCGTTCAGCATCCGAGGCGGACGGGCGCTCGAGATGTCTTATCCCGATTTCCGCGATTACCGCGACTCGACGAAAGTGTTCGCCTCGGCCGCCGCGTACGGGCGAGCGGAATTCTCGATCTCGTCGAGCGGCGAGCCGATCCGCGTGCGTGGCGCTCTCGCAAGCGCCGATTACTTCCGCACTCTCCAAGTGCGGATGGCGCTCGGACGAGGCTTCGTTGCCGACGACGATCGGGTGGGCGTCCAGAATCCGGTTGCCGTCATCAGCTACCACCTTTGGCAGGAGCGATTCGGTGGCGCACAGACTGCCGTTGGCGCACGACTCGTCGTCGACGGACGACCGTTTACGATCGTCGGCGTCACTCCGGAACGCTTCAATGGCCCTGACCATTCCGAGCGACGCGACGTCTGGGTGCCAATCTCGCTCGCGGGAACCGCGCTGCCCGGTTTCGACAGCTTGCTCACGAGTCGCACCGAATGGTGGCTCGAAGGTGTGGCACGACTCGCACCGGGCGTCTCGCTAGAACGAGCGAATACCGCGGTCGCCACGATTGCCGCGCGCACGGCACTGGCGGATTCGGCTGAACATGGCGACGTGACCGCACGCGTCACCGCCGTCCACAGCGGGCTCGGTCCGAGCCAGGGCCGTGACATATACAGCGTCGCGACGCTTGCCGCGGCAGTTACCCTGCTGGTCCTTCTCATCGCCTGCGCCAACGTCAGCAACCTGCTGTTGGGTCGTGCCGTTGCGCGTCGACGCGAGATCGCCGTTCGACTATCCCTAGGCGCCGCACGGCGGCGCATCGTGCGACAGCTCCTGACCGAGAGCGTCTTGTTGGCCGGCCTCGGCAGTTTACTCGGGTTCGTCATAGCGACGTGGGCCACGGACGTGGTCGCGTCGATCATTCCTGGTCCGATCGACCTATCGATGAACGCGCGCGTGCTCTGGTTCACCGCATCGGCCGCCGGTCTTACCGGCATCGGGTTCGGCGTCGTGCCAGCACTGCATGCGACGCGCGGCGACGTGACTGCCGCGCTCAAGGGTGCGACCGTCGGCTTCGACCGTACGCGCGCTCGCCTGCAGCGTGGGTTCGTTGTCGCGCAAATCTCGCTGAGCCTCGTCCTCCTGATCACTGCCGGCATGTTCCTCGGCGCGTTGTACAAAGCGAGTCGCGTCGACGTGCATTTCGACGCGACCGATCGAGTCCTCGCCGCGTCGTTCGATCTCGGCGTGCAAGGCTATTCCCCGGAACGCGCGAGCACATTCGTCGATCAGCTGCGCGACCGCGCGGCGGCGCTGCCTGGCGTTGAAGCCGTCACGTTCACAAACCAAGTCCCGATGGGCGAGCGCCACATCAGCGGTTTCATCACGATCGAGAACGACCCGACTGCAACGCAGCGACTCGGGGAACAGCGCGGACGGGAGGCCTACGAGAGCGCGATTCGCCCGAACTACTTCCGGGCGATCGGGGTTCCATTGGCGCGCGGGCGAGATTTCGCTAGCGATGACCGCGCGGGATCGGATCCTGTCACGATCGTCAGCGAAGATTTTTCGCGCGCAGCGTGGCCCGACGGCGACGCGATCGGGAAGCGTGTGAGCACGAACGGCGCGAACGGTCCGTTTTTGACCGTCGTCGGCGTCGCGCGTGAAGCGCTGACGATGGGTCTCTCAGAGCGGCATCGCCCGGTCATTTACGTGCCGCAGGCGCAGCGCCCACGCACGATGGATCTCACAATCCTCGTGCGCCGAACAACGGACGCAACGCAACTCGCGCCAGAACTGCGGCGAATCATTCGCGAGCTCGATCGAGACTTGCCTGTGTTCGATGTCCAAACACTCGCCAAGTATCGCGTCGATCGCGGTAGTGAGTCACGCTTCGGCTCGACACTACTCGCGGTCTTTGGTGGACTCGCACTACTGCTGGCGACGATCGGAGTCTATGCCGTCATGGCGTTCACGGTGAACCAACGGACGCGCGAAATCGGACTACGCGTCGCGCTGGGCGCGGCGCAGGGACAGATCCTGCGCCTCTTCGTCGGCGAAGCCGTTCGACTGGCCGTCATCGGACTTGGCGTTGGTATCGCGCTATCGCTTGGCGTCGCCAAGCTGCTTTCATCGACGTTTCTTGGCCTCCGCGTGAGCGACGCCATTCCCTTCGCCGCCGGCGCGTGCGTGCTCGCGATCGCGGCAACCGCCGCGAGTTGGATCCCTGCTCGTCGTGCCGCGCGCGTGAATCCGATGGTCGCGCTACGCACTGAATAGCCAGGAAGACGGTTCGAGGTTTGAAGCCCAGAGCCCTCGGGCCAACTATCCTCGACCCTGTAAAGGCGTAGCTTTCTCATCGATGAAAGCCGACAACAACCAGCCACACATTCTCGTCGCCGACGATCAGGCGGACGTACTCGAAGCACTTCGGCTACTGCTGAAGGGCAATGGCTTCGACGTCGACACCGTCAACTCGCCTGCCGCCGCGCTCGCCGCACTCGAGCGACGCGACTACGATGCGATGCTGCTGGACATGAACTACACGCGCGACACGACGTCCGGCAAAGAAGGGCTCGACCTGCTGCTCACGCTGCAGACGCTCGAACCAAACCTGCCCGTCGTCGTGATGACGGCGTGGGGCACCATCGACAACGCCGTCGAGGCGATGCGTCGCGGCGCGCGCGACTACGTCGAAAAGCCGTGGGATAACACGCGTCTCGTTTCCATTCTGGCAACCCAGGTCGAGCTCGGCCGCGCGCTTCGTCGCACGCAACGACTGGAAACGGAGAACAAGCTCCTGCGCCGCGATCATCTGCCTCAGATGATCGCCGAGTCGCCGAAGATGAAGCCGATTCTGCAGCTCATGGAGCGCGTGGGCCCGTCCGACGCCAATGTGCTCATCACCGGTGAGCACGGCACGGGCAAGGAACTCGTCGCACAGTGGCTGCACGCGTCTTCACCGAGAAACGTTCGATCGTTCATCGCCGTGAATATGGGTGGCCTCTCCGAAGGATTGTTCGAGAGCGAGCTATTCGGTCACGTGAAGGGATCGTTCACCGACGCGAAGACGGATCGCGTCGGCCGGTTCGAATTGGCGGACGCAGGCACTCTCTTTCTCGACGAGATCGGCACGGTGCCGCTGGCGCTGCAATCCAAGCTCCTTCGCGTGCTTCAGACCGGCGACGTCGAGCGCGTCGGATCGTCCAAGGCTCGGCACGTCGACGTGCGTGTGATCTCAGCGACGAACGCCAACCTGCAGCAGGAAGTCGGTGAGGGGCGGTTTCGTGAAGACCTGCTCTTTCGCTTGAACACGATCGAGATCCACCTGCCGGCGCTACGTGATAGGCGCGAGGACATTCCGGTGCTGGCCTCGCACTTTTTGCGTCGCCACGCCGTGAGGTATCGAAAGAACCTCAGTGGCTTCGACGCGGCCGCCATGCAGTTGCTCCTCGCGCATCCGTGGCCGGGCAACATTCGCGAACTGGACCACGCTGTTGAACGTGCCGTGCTGCTCGCGCAGGGCGATCAGGTACGTCCGGCGGATCTCGGACTTCGCGCAGTGTCGAGCGCCGCGCCGCGAATGGAAGATCTGCCACTCGAGGGCGTTGAGAAACTTCTCATCCAGAAAGCACTCTCCCGCTACGACGGGAATGTGAGCCGAGCGGCGCAGGCGCTCGGTCTGTCGCGGAGCGCGCTCTATCGGCGCATCGCGTCCTATGGACTCTGACCGCGACGCGCGTCCTCTCACGCCGCCTCGCGGCGAGATGCGCGCTCCGCGTGTGCCACGCGTTCCGAATCACGAACGACTCGTCTTTCGCCTGACGCTGCTGGCGGGTCTGCCCGCCGTGGTCGTGTCGATGGTTCTGCTCTGGCGCGGCGGCTACAGCGGCAAGGTACAATGGACGCTTGGACTCGTCGTGATCGGCGCGTGGTTGGTCACGGCGTTCATCCTTCGTGAGCGCGTCGTGCGGCCGTTGCAGACGCTATCGAACATGCTGGCTGCGCTTCGCGAGGGCGACTATTCCATTCGCGCCCGTGGTGCAGATCGCGACGACGCGCTCGGCCTCGCCTTTCTCGAATCGAATCTGCTCGGTGAAACGCTGCGGACGCAGCGGCTGGGCGCCATGGAAGCGACGGCCCTGCTGCGCACGGTCATGGCAGAGATCGACGTCGCCGTATTCGCCTTCGATGAAGATGATCGCGTGCGACTGGTGAATCGCGCCGGCGAACGTTTGCTCGGTCAGCCGGCTGAACGGTTGCTCGGACGTACGGCGGATCAGGTGGGGCTTGCCGATTCGCTGCAGGGTCCGTCGCCACGAACGATGGACGTGACGTTTGCTGGCGGCGCTGGGCGATGGGA
The DNA here is from genome assembly GCF_055379415.1 of Leucogemmata humicola. Classification (NCBI taxonomy): domain Bacteria; kingdom Pseudomonadati; phylum Gemmatimonadota; class Gemmatimonadia; order Gemmatimonadales; family Gemmatimonadaceae; genus Leucogemmata; species Leucogemmata humicola. The sequence continues at coordinate 1,134,889 of NZ_AP040875.1, read as the reverse complement.
AGTTCGGCGTGGACCATTCCGTCAGGACGGGCGGCGACACACGCTCCTGGTGCTTGCTGACGTCAGCAAGACCCTACGTGAGGAGGAGCTGCAAGCGTGGCAACGTCTCGTTCGCGTGCTGAGCCATGAGATCAACAACTCGCTCGCGCCGATCAAGTCGATTACCGGCAGCCTCACCGCACTGATCGATCGCGAACCACGTCCATCGGATGCGGACGACGATCTGCGTCGAGGGTTGACCGTGATCGGTGGGCGGTCTGAGGCGTTGGTGCGCTTCATGTCGGCGTACGCGCGACTCGCGCGGCTGCCGGCGCCCAATCGTGTGCCGCTCGATGTGGGCACGTGGGTGCACCGCGTGGCGGCGCTCGAAACGCGTATGCCGGTCCGTGTCGAGCCGGGCCCGGTGACGACTGTTCGCGCTGACGGTGACCAGCTCGATCAGCTGCTGATCAATCTGGTGCGCAATGCTGTGGACGCGTCGCTCGAGACGAGCGGCGCCGTGCGGCTTCGGTGGCAGCGACAGAACGGTTCCGTTGCGCTGATGGTCGAAGATGAAGGACCTGGGATCGCGAACAGCGCAAATCTTTTCGTGCCGTTTTTTACGACGAAGCCGCAGGGTTCGGGCATCGGGTTGGTGCTGTGCCGTCAGATCGCCGAGGCGCATGGCGGATCGTTGTCGTTGGAGAATCGCGCCGACCGTCGCGGAGGGATTGCGACGTTGCGGTTGACGGTGGAGGAGTAGGGCGCGGGAGGCGTACGGCGCGAGGCGGGCGGCGTGACGCGCGAGCGCTCTGTTTTATCATTTACTCATTCGCGTTTTCTCTCGCCTCTATTCTAGTAGTTAGCGCCTGATTGAATTCCTCAGCACGTTGCGTTGACGCCGTGACGCGTGCATCAGGTTGCCGTTTTGCTTCGGTTCGTCTCCCCAACAGCCTATCATGCTTTCCGGTGTCGGCGCGTCTCCCGGCACACCGTCTGCCCCGCACGTCATCGCCGCGACGAGGTACGTCGTCCGGAGGGTCAGCAGCATGCTGAGCCTTCGCCCGGTTGTCGTCCGCGGGGGCAAGGCGAGGATGACTTCACAGGGAGAGTTTATGACATTCCGTTTCACACCAAAGACCCTCTTCGGCGCCACGGCCATGCTCGTCGTCGGCGCGGCCGTGGTTTCTGCACAGGACACCAGCAAGACCAAGCCGCGTTCGGATCGACGGATTCCGATTTCGAAGGAAGCTCCAGGCGAAGTCGTGCGCACCGACACCGTGATGATCTATCGCACGGACACGCTGCAGTTGACGACGCGTGTGGTCGATACCGTTCGCATGACTCGTACGCGAGTGGACACGGTGATTCCGCGTCTGCCCAAGTACAGCTATCCGAAGGGTTTCTACGGTGGTCTGGCGGGCGGCTTCAGCACGCCGTCTGGTTCGCTCTACACGCCGAACAGCACGGGCGGCACAGGTCAGCTGCAGTTGGGCTGGCAGAACGCGAAGCAGGCGCTCGGCGCACGCTTCGACGTGAACGGCGCATGGCCGGGACAGGATTCGCGCTTCTCGGCGTTCCAGGGTCAGGCGACGTTGTGGAACTTCAGCCTCGACGGCAAGCTCCAGTGGCCATTCAATTTTGGTGGCACCAAGATGTACACGAAGGATGATCCGTGCGAGCCGAAGACCTCGTACACGCGTGGACCCTTCCATCGTTTCGCGATCTATGGCATCGGTGGCTTTACGTACACGACGTACCACAACCTGCCGCTGCGCATTGATTCGCCGAGTGGTTTCGATAGCGTCACGGTCATCAATGGCAACACCGTCACGGTCATCGATCGCAACAACCCGCTCATCGTCAACAACACGAATCTGAACAACATCGCGTTCTTCGTCCCAGGCGACGACAACTGGCACAGCAAGGGTGGTTGGAATGCTGGCGGCGGCGTGTCGATGCTGTGGGGACATTCGGAACTGTTCCTCGAAGCGCGCGTCCTTGGCTTCAACCCGAGCAATGCCCCGATGGCCCGTCAGGTTCCGGTCGTCTTCGGCATGAACTGGTACTAGACCTCAGGCACTAGGCTGTAGGCACCACGTACGACACTAGCTCCTGTAGGTACTGCTCCACTTGCGAGAATTGTGATGGACTCGCACTCATGATCTTGTGAAGTCGATCACGGACAGCCCCACCTCGCGGCTGCGGCACGAGCCGCGAGGTGCCGATGCGGAAGATCGCAAAGGGTTGGTTGAACGACGGGCTATCCGTGGTCGGTGGGTGCAGCGATGAAGGAATCGAAGTAGCGCACGGACGATGTAACGCACGACCGACGTAGCGAACGAACGAAGTAGCACACGAACGACGTAGCAAAGACACGAGGCGGAAAGGCGCGACGCCACAAACAACGCGCCACTTGGAACTCTCGCCCGGAAGCGGACCCACGAGTCTCGCTACCGAGCTTTGTCGCGTTTACCGTCGCCGCGGCACGGTGCGTGCTTTAGCTCAGTGCGGTGCCGCGACGAAGATCAGGTCGTCCGGCGGGCCAGCACTACAAGCCCCCATCGCCCGGTGTCGCCCACGGGGGCAAACGAGGTTTAAAGGGAGAGTTCGTGATTATGACATTCCGTTTCTCGGCACAGACAATGATTGGCGCAACGGCGATCCTCGCCCTTGGCGCCACCGCGGCCGCAGCACAGGACACGAGCAAGGTCCGGCCGGTCTCCGATCGCCGCATCCCGATTTCCAAGGATGCTCCGGTCACGAAGGAAGCACCGGGTGAAGTCGTGCGCACGGACACGGTCACCGTCTACAAGACGGACACGCTGCAATTCACCACGCGCATCGTCGACACGCTGCGACTGACGAACACCGTCACACGCGTCGACACGGTGATTCCGACGCCGCCGCCGATTCGTTTGCCGAATGGTTTCTACGCCGGTTTGGCCGCGGGATTCAGCTCACCAGCAGGTGCGTTGTACACGCCGAATAGCGCGGGTGGCACGGTGCAGGCGCAACTCGGTTGGCAGAACGCGAAGCAGGTGTTCGGTGTTCGTCTCGATGCGAACGGCACGATGCCTGGACAGGATTCGCGCTTCTCGAATCTTCAGGGTCAGACCAAGCTTGCAAACCTGAGTGCTGACGCGAAGCTCCAGCTCCCGTTCATCAATCACCTGCTCGGCGCGTCGCATCGCTTCTCGCTCTACGGCATCGGTGGCTACACCTACACCATGTACAAGAACCTTCCGATGCGCGTCGATTCGCCTGATGGCAACGAGAACGTCGCAGTCTTCGTCCCCGGTGAGTCGACGTGGCACAACACGAGCGGCTGGAATGCTGGCGGCGGTGCTTCGATGGCCTTCGGTCATAGCGAGCTGTTCGTCGAGTCCCGTGTGCTTGCCTTCAACCCGACCAACGCGCCAATGGCTCGCCAGATCCCCGTTGTCTTCGGCATGAACTGGTACTAGCCCTTGCACCACGAGTTGGTATCGCACGACTAGTATCGCACCATCAACTGCAGGACCCCTACTTAGGCAGCCCGCGCTTCGGCCCGGGCTGCCTTCGTCGTTTGTTCAGTGTTCTCTGCATGGCTCGCTGAAAAATATGAACAGGAACTAAATCGCCACACTTCGTCACACCGCGCGCAAGCACGGCACGAACTCTGCTTTGCTCCGTCCGCGGTGCCGCGACGATTTGCGTCGACCGGGGACCTCGAAGGACCGCATTCGAGTATCCTCGCCCGGTAGTCGTCCTCGGGGGCGTGATGATGGGACGACGTTGAGGGAGGAGACCCATGTTGAAAAATGCTCTGCTGTTCGTTGCTGGCGCGGCGATCTTCGCTCTCGACGCGTCTGCAGCATCCGCGCAAGACACCACGCGCACGCGTCGCCCCACGTCGACACGGCGCATTCCGGTCACGAAAGAGGCACCGGGCGAAGTACAGGTTCGCGTTGACTCGGTGACGGTCTATCGCACCGATACGCTGATGATGCCCGGCAAGACAGACACGATCATCAAGACGAACACGATCACCCGCGTCGACACGGTGATTCCGCCGATTCCGCGTCTGCGGCAGATCGGTGGTTTGTACCTCGGCGTGGCTGCTGGAACGGCGATGCCTGCCGCGGATTTCAACAATTCTGATCATCCGGGTTGGAGAGTCGAAGGACTGCTCGGCGTCGATCCGGTCGGCAGCTGGCTCGGTGGGCGCGCGAACATTGGCTACAGCCAGTACTCGCCGCACAGCTTTGCGAACAGCTTCCTCGATGACGCCAAGGTCTTCACGGTCGGCCTGGATGCCAAGATTCGCGTTCCGGCGATCACCCCGTTTGCGAAGCGCGTTCAGTTCTACGGCATCGCCGGCGGTTCATGGAATCACTTCAAGAACATTCTCGAGAACGATCACGGCGTGCTGACGATCGGCGATGGCGGCACGGTGAACGGTCAGTTCCTCACCGTCGACAGCGATTGGCACAGCGGTTGGGGCTGGAACGCAGGCGGCGGTGTTGAAATGGGCTGGGGCATCACGAACATCTTCGTCGAGTCCCGCTTTACCCGCTTCAACGGCGTGAACACGAACATCTCGCACGTTCCGCTCGTCGTCGGAATCAGCTGGTTCTAGACCGACTGGACCGTAGCAAGTCGTCAAGGGCAGGCCGGAGTTCTCCGGCCTGCCTTTTTTGTGGTCCTTGGTGCACGTTACGAGAGTCGCGTTCCGCAGGAACGCCATTTTCGCGTCGAGGATTCGCGCGATCGTGCGACGAGCGGCATGCCATCTGCCACTGATCGCACCGCGGACCGGTCCTCGTCGAGGCGGTATGAGAGCCATGAGTCGACGAAGCAACGACCCTTCCAGACACTCCGAACGCGGAGTGCCGAACGTTCAGCCGATCCCCGCGCACACGACAGTGGAGCGCGTGGAACGGTTTTGGCGTATGAACCGGGTACAGCGCTCAAACGACGGTCATCCCAGCGCTCTCCAGCTACAGCCGATCATGCGCAGCATTCACCTCAACCAACTTCTCGGAACGATCGGAGCGGCGGCGACGATTCTCGCCGCGCCATCACACGCCGACGCTCAGCGTTCACGCGCCGGGCAGAGCGATCTCAACTCGCGATACGGTGTCTCGGCCGCTAGCCCAGAGGCAGCCGCCGATTCAGACGACAATAGCCGTGTCGAATATCGCTTCAAATCACGAGCGGACAGCCTCTCGTGGGAACGCAGCCGCGCCACCGCCGCTCGCAGCGACGGATTCAGGCTCGTCGTGTCTCTCAAAGACCGACACCTGTGGGCGATCATCGGGGCCGACACGGTCCTGAGCGCGCCGGCCGCGGTCGCCAAGGGCACCACGCTCGAGTACGGTAATTCCGAGTGGAAGTTCGAAACACCGCGCGGTGTCCGCACGGTGCTCAGCAAAGAATCCGACCCGATCTGGCAGCCGCCCGAGTGGCTGTACGCCGAGACCGCCGTTGAAAACGGCCTTCGCCTCGGGCACATCTATCCGGGCAAGCCGATCAAGCTCGATGACGGCCGCATCCTCACGGTTCGCGACGGCGTCGTTGGCGTGATCGAAGACGGTCAGTTCGACGCAATGCCGACCGATGAGCACATCGTGTTCGACAAAACGCTCTACGTGCCGCCAATGGGCACCAAGAACCGCAAGGTCGAGGGCGAGCTCGGCAAGTATCGTCTGAACATGGGCGACGGCTTCCTCCTGCACGGCACGCCGTACAAGGAATCGATCGGCATGGCCGCGACGCACGGATGCGTGCGCCTGCGCGACGAGGACATCGAGTGGCTATACGACCACGTGCCCGTTGGGACGAAGGTATACATCTACTAACGGCGCCGAAAATCAAAGAACCCCCGTGCTTCGCCGCACGGGGGTTCTTCTTTTCGGGGCCGCTCCGCTCGCGGACGCCCGCTCCGCTCGGCCTGCGCCGATAGTTTAGCGAAGTAGCGTCATGAGTGCGTCAGGTGGCTTTACTGTTTCGTGATCTGACCGCGAATTTCGCCGCCGGTGTTCTGCGTCGTATGAATGTTCGCATACGTCAGCCCGGCAAACAGAAGCTTCTTGAGAGAATCCCCATTGATCGCGTTGGTGATCGCCGTCGCGGCCGTGAGCACGACCGAGCCGTGGGCCGTTCCCGCTGTCACGCCGGTCGTGAACGTCGCGCCCGCTAGGCTTTGGAAGTTGATCGCCGGGCTGGCGTTGACGCCGGCGGCGGCAGGCGCGTGAACATGACCGAGGGTCACATTCGTCGTGAGGCCGGTGAAGGTGACGTCGTAGGTGAACACGTTCGTCGACGTGTCGAGCGTCGCGACAAACGTACCTGAGCCCGTCGAGGCGTTGGCGGGCACTTCGTTAGTTCCGACCATCGTTGCCTTGAACGTGACGATCTTCGAAACGACGGGCGCCGTCGTCTTGTCGCTACCGCAGGCCGTCAAGCCGACGATGGCTGCGGCAATCGAGAGTACTGCAATGCGTTTCTGCATCGTGGGCTTTCTCCGTGGGAAGTCGATGCGGTGGCCGCCGCGAACACCGGGCGACCCTACCGTGCGCGACCAATCCCAGGCTTCGGCCCAGAGTTCCGAATGCAAAAAGGGGAGAGAGCGTGATCCGCTCTCTCCCCCCTTTCGCTCACCTCTCGCGACTTACGGCGCGATCAGCGTGCTGCCACCGGCGACGATCACGAACTCGTCGCGACGGTTCTGAGCCCAGCAAGCTTCGTTGTGCTCCTGGCAAACGCCCTTCTCTTCACCGTTGCTCGAGATGTCGATGCGCGCGGCGTCGATGCCGTGATCGACGAGGTACTTGCGAGCAACCTGCGCGCGGCGCATGCCGAGGGCCATGTTGTACTCGTCAGACCCACGCTCGTCGGCGTTGCCTTCGATGCGAATGCGAACGCCCGGGTTGGCACGCAGCACCGGGATCTTCGAATCGAGAATCGCGCGCTGGTCATCGCGCAGCTCCGAACGATCGAAGTCGAACATCACCTTGGCGAGCAACGCCGTACGCGCGGCATCAACCTTCGCGAGCGAATCGCGAATGATTCCGCTGCGGTCCGGCGGCGGCGGTTCCTGACGCGGCGGCGGTGGCGGCGGCGTTTCACGACGCGGCGGCGGAGCTTCAGTGCGCGGCGGCGGTGGCGGCGGCGGCGGAGCGGCCTTCTTGTTTCCGAGGAGGAAGCTGATACCGGCGCGGAACTCGAGGTTCGTCGAACGAGCTGCTTCCGAGTTCACACCCGGGGTCGGAGGAAAGCCGAACGTTGCAGCCGTTGGATTCTCTACGTACTCGACGAGCCCGTCGAAACGAAGCGCGAGCGCATCGTTGAGCATGAAGCGAAGGCCGGCACCCGGGCTGAACGAGAAGTCAGAGTGTCCGTTGAAGCGCTGCGCTCCAACACCAGGCTCGAGCAGGAACTGATGCGTACGCCCGCCCATGCCGAACGGCAGGTTGTACGCGATGCGTCCGGCAAACGTCTGTTGATCAGACGTACCGGAGCCACGCGACGCCTTGTTATCAAACGTTGAAAAGCTCGCGTCGGCCTCCAGAGCCACTCGCGAAGTGAGGAAGACGCCAGCGCGTCCACCAAGTCCGAATCCGTTCTTCACTTGCCACGCGCCATCTGCGCGTGTGAACTGCCCAAACCCTCCGAGCTCGACATTCCCGGCGCTCTGCGCAACAAGTGGCGCGGCGGCCGACAATGACACGAGTCCGGCGATCAACAGACGCTGTCGATGCATCGAATCTCCGGTCAAAAGGTGATGTGACAAAGATGACAGGCTCTGCAACCGGGCGCGCGGCCCGAATGCGACCTTTTGTCGAATGACGCGCGCGCGAGTCAACGCCAGAGCACGCTTGTAGGTTAATGTACTTGCGCCCATACGGATGTAAACCGGCCTCGCGGAACAGGACCGCAGGGGGCGCGGTACGAGCATCGTACTTCTCCCCCTTTTCGTTCAGGAAGGCGCGCGATGCCGGTCAACAAGCAGCTCTACGAAGAGATGCAGGTGAAGCGCGAAGCCGAGGAGCGAGACGCCGAGCGCGTACGCCGGTGGGCGCTCATTCGCGCCGGACTTGCCTGTCTCGTGTGGGCGTTTCTCGGACTGTTCTGCTACGGATTCGCGCTCCACACCACCGACAAGAGCATCGGAGAGATTTTCGTGTGGCTCGCGTACATCGTCACGTACGGCGGTGTGTCGTTCACGCTGCTGCGCGCATACCGACAGGGAGAGAAGCGCGGCGATTGGTGAACGTCGTCGTCAGCGCTCGGGACGCGCCGGCGTACCGTTGCCGCCGTCGACGAGGAATTTCCACGTGCCGTCGGGCTGACGCTGCCAGACGGTGAGATACTTTCCGAAGCGTTGCACCGCGGCGCCCGATGGTCCTCGGCCCGTAGCGATATACTCGCCAATCGTGAAGCCGAGATCGCCAGCGGCAGAGACCGACCCGTACACGGGACGCCAAGTGAGTGCGGTGCCGCCATTCTGCGTGGTGTAGAACTCGTTCACCGCGTCGGGCCCGACGACGAGGCGCGTGCCTCCGAATACGGCGCCATACTTGGCCACGGTATTCGAAAACGCATAGGCCGTCCCCATACGGTCAGCGAGGTCGGAGAACAGACTGTCGACTCCACGAATCTTCGCGGCGGCTTCGCGAGCGTCTTTCGACAGCTGGCGGACCGGCGGTGTCAGCTGCTCGGGCGTCAACCTCACCTCTGCCCCAGCCGGCGCGTTGACCTCGGCGTACGCGACGATGCGCCAGGGCTGTCCGCGAGCGCGCTGCCAGTAGGCGATATACCGCTCGAGCCTTGTGCCCTTTTGGCCCTCACGCGCCGCGATCCCAAACGTGTAGGCGGAACGGAGATCGTACGAGACGCTTCCGCCGAGCGGCTGCCAGGTGGGGACGCCAGCGTTCTCCGGGGCGGCGGCGAGCAATGCACGCGCGGCGTCACGTCCATACGTCGCTGGAACGCCCGCACGCAGGAAGATGACGTCAGCGTCCAGAAGGGCGAGCCCTCCCGGGACGGGGCCGCGGGAGGCGACCGAGTCGCCGCGGGACTGATCCAGTTGGAAGAGGCTGTCACGCGCTGGACCGCGCGCCGGTTCGGGCGCGACGGGGGTGCGGTGCAGCCTACACCCAATCAGCAGCAGCGCTGCGGGCAGGAGCGAGCGGGGCGTCATGTGTTCAACACGGTACCGCGCCCGAAAGTCGCGCGCTAGCCTTGCGCCCGCAGCCCATTACCGTCCGCACCCAACGCCAATCGGAGATTCCTGGCGAGAAACGCGGCGGCATCTTTGCGCGAGCACGAACCATGCGCGGTAGCGGTCGACACTCCTGAATATTCGCGTCCGTTACGTAGTCCGATACGAGGTCCCGTGGTCGAGGTAGGTGTGAGAGATTTTCGACACCAAGGAATGGCGTGGCGAGTGCGCGAGATGGACGCGACCAATATTCCGGGCGCGCGCGCCAGCCGCTGCCTGATCTTCGACAGCGAGGGTATCGTTCGCCGAGCCTGGAGCTTTCCGCGATCATGGGCCGAGCTCGACGATGAGAGCATTTGGGAGCTTCTCGAGCTCGAGCCACCGGCCCCAATCGAGACCAATCGGCAAGAGGGTGGCTCGTCAGGTCACGGTGAGCATTCGGACGTTGTGACAGCGGCGCGCACGGCCGCGGATGCGCGCGCCGTGTTCACCGCGCTCAACGACCCCGACGGCAACGACTTTGTCGTGGCGGGCGACGACACGCCCATGGCGCGCGTTGGGCGCACTGGTCGCCTCATGCGTCTGGCCGTAGTGAACTACACGGAGACGCTCAAAGCGAGCGGCGTGAGCCCCGAACGATCCATCGTTCTCGTGAAAATCGCCGTCAACGAAGGGCTGGATCAAGCCCCGAAGTGCCCCGACCACGTGTCGAAGGATCTCGTCGACAACGCGGTGTCGTGGTGCATACGCGCGTACTTCACCGCCGACTAATTATCGGGGCGCGGGGCCGTACCACACTCCGTCAGGCGCTTTTCCCACCGGCACCGTCCACAGCACCTTGCGGTCGACCAGATCCACCGCGGTGAGTGAATTCTCGGGGCCGAGCGTCACGAAGAGAGTTCGATTGTCCGAGGCGATCTTCACGCCGCGCGGCGAACCAGGCATTGCGACTTCGCCAATCAGTTTTCTCGTACGAACATCGGCGATGTGAATCTTGTTGTCCTTCGCGTCGCATACCACGGCAAGCGATCCGTCGGGAGAAATGCCGATGCGGTACGGAAGGCCAAATCCGGCAAGCGTTGCAACTGGCGTCCACGACTTCGCGTCGACCACACTCACCGTCGCAAGAGTGCGCGAGCCGAGCCACACCGTGTTGCCGTCGGGCGCGACGGCCACGCCTTCAGTGGACTCGGAGACTTTGAGATCGCGCACGAACGCGCGCTTCTCGAGATCGATCTCGCTGATGCCGCCGAACTGAATGCTCGCCGTGAAGGCGCGCTTCCCGTCGGCTGTGACGCCGAGCATGTGCGATCCGGGATGCTGCGTCGGCACGGCGCCGAGCACCTTGCCTTGCGCGATGTCGACGAACACGACGTTCTGCGTCGTTTCCGACGTCACGGCAATCGTGTTCGGTTCTCCCGGCAGGAACGACGCACCATGCGGCCGAGTGTATGTGCCGAGGTCGATGGTGCGCACGACTTTCTTTGCGGCGAGGTCGATGATCGCGAGTTGATTGCCGGGAGCGCCGGCGACTCCGTAGATCGTGATCACGCCCCATTTGCCATCGGGCGACACGACGGCTTCGTGCGGTCCGGCGCCGATGTCGAGCGTCGTCGTCGCCTGCGTCGCAACATCGACGATCGTTGCACTCGCGGCCTGTTGATTGGCAACGAGCACGGTTCCAGTTGTGACGCGCGGCTGCTGCGCGGTGGCGACGCTCGCAAGCATCGCGAGCGAGATGAGTGCGTGGTGTGGGCGCATGCGATGAATTTGTCGCCCGTCCCGTAACTCGGTCAGGGCGACAACAAGACCCTTACAGGCACTCAGTGCGACGATGCGACCTTTTGGCTCAGAACAGTTTTGAAGACGGCGACCGCCTTCTGCATCTCGGCCATCGTGCCGACCGACACGCGCGCGTACGTCGGCACGGCCGGGAACGCGCGGCCGATCGCGACATTGTGCTTCACGCACTCGAGCTTGAACGCTTTCGCGTCGCGACGAATATCGATCATCATGAAATTCGCTTCCGCGGCGTGCACGGTGAATCCCGCGTTCTCGAAGAACTTTCGCGTGAACGCGCGCGCGTCGCGATTCTTTTTCTGCTCGGCGGCAATGTGCGCGGAGTCCGCGACAGTGGTCATCGCTGCGGCGAGCGCGAGCTGATTGACGTTCGATCCGAGTAGCCAGGCCGACATGCTCTTGAGCGTCGCGGGCTGGCCGATAGCGTAGCCGGCGCGCATGCCCGCCATGCCGAATACCTTCGAGAAGGTTCGCGTGACAACGACGCGCGGATTCGCCAACGCCATTGGAATCGCGGTGGCGTAGTCTGGATCCTCCACATACTCGTGATACGCCTCGTCGATCAGAATAGTCGTGTCGGGCGATGTGCGGTTCACCTGCTCGACGTACGACGCGACATCGCTCTTGCCGTGTACGGTGGCGGTCGGGTTGTTCGGATTGCAGAAGTAGACGAGTCCCGTCCCCTTGGCTCCGTCGGCCATCGCGTTCAGATCGAGCCGCAACTTCGAGTCGACTTTGGGCGACACGACAGGGCGGCTGATGAACTTCGCGAAGCTCGCCGGCGCTTCGAAGGTCGGCTCCGGCGATACGAGGCCTTTGGTCGTCGACGTGAACGCCTGGACGGCTGCGCGAAGCAGCTCACCCGATCCGCAACCGAGGATGACGTTCTCCGGCGCGATGTTGTGGAATTTCGCGATCACGGCGATGAGATCGTCTTCAGCCTTCGTCGGATAGCGGTTTGCGTCGACGAGATGAGCGACGATCGCGTCACGCGCGCGTGCACCCGGGCCATTCGGATTCTCGTTGCTGTCGATCCGGATCATACCGGGCTTCGACGCGAGCAATCGATCGGCGCGTCGCTCGGCGACGCCTGGAGAGCCCTGCGTTCCCTGCTGGGCGAGCAGTGCTTCGTGGCCGCGCCAATTGATCGTTGGCGAGACGAGGAGTCCGGCGGCGCCGCCGCCAATGGTGGTGACGAACGAACGGCGTGAGACGGACATGGGCTCTCCGGGTCGAAGTGCCTCGAAAGTATCGCGTGCGAGCCCCGTCCGATAGCGACCTCTTCCCGCCTCGCCCTAGCCTCAGTACCAGCCGATCGGCTGCTCGTTGAGGTTGATGTGCACCTGCTTCACGTGCAGGTACTCCTCGACGCCCCACCGCCCGAGCTCGCGGCCGATGCCGCTCTGCTTGTAACCGCCCCACGGTGCTTCAACGAACGTGGGCTGCATGTGGTTCACCCAGACGATTCCTGCGCGCAGTCGCTTCACCGTACGCATGGCGCGGAAGACGTCGCGCGTCCACACGGCCGCCGCGAGACCGTAGTCCGTGTCATTGGCAATGCGAATGGCGTCGTCTTCGGTGTCGAAGGGAATGACGGACGCGACAGGCCCGAAGATCTCTTCGCGGGCGATACGCGCACTATTGTCAACGTCGTAGAAGATCGTTGGCTCGACGAACAGGCCGCGATCCAACGCGTCGCCACGCGCTGCGCCGCCGCCAATCGCCAACTTTGCTTCCGACTTTCCAATTTCCTGATATTCGCGAACGCGGTCGAACTGTTCGCGACTCACGAGTGGACCCATTTTCGTCGCCCGATCGATGCCCGGGCCGAGCTTGATGCGCTTCGCCTTCTCGACCATCGCATCGACGACGTTCTTGTAGATCGACCGCTCGACGAGAATGCGGCTCCCCGCCGAACAGACTTCGCCCTGATTGATGAACAAGCCGAACAACGCGCCATCAACGCTTGCCTCGAAGTCGGCGTCGGCGAACAGAATGTTCGGCGACTTTCCTCCCAACTCGAGCGAGATCTTCTTCAGCGTGTCGGCCGCCGAGCGCATGATGTGTTTTCCAACCTCAGCGCTCCCCGTGAAGGCGATCTTGTCGACATCGGGATGCGCAACGATCGCGGCGCCCGTTGCCCCGTAGCCCGTGATGATGTTGACCACACCTGGCGGCAAGCCCACGGCCTCGAAGTGCTGCGCCAGCTCGAGCACTGTCACCGGCGTTTGCTCCGCGGGTTTGAGCACCATCGTGCAACCCGCGCAAATCGCGGGGGCGAGCTTCCACGCCGCCATGAGCAGTGGGTAATTCCACGGAATGATCTGACCTGCAACACCAATCGGCTCGCGCAGTGCGAGACTCAGTGCGTTGTCGGGCACTGGAATCACGTCGCCGTGAATCTTCGTCGCGAGTCCGCCATAGTACTCGAAGCAGGTAGCGACGTCGGCGATGTCGAATTCCGATTCGACGATCGGCTTCCCGTTGTCGAGCGTCTCGAGCTGCGCCCACTCAGCGGCGTGATCGCGTACGACCTGCGCGAGGCGAAATAGAATTCGGCCACGCTCCTGCGCGCTCGCATCCTTCCACGGCCCGTCGTCGAACGCACGTCGGGCGGCGCCGATCGCAGCCGCGACGTCTGCCGCATCAGCGTCGGGAACGCGCGCAAAAATCTCCTGCGTCGCCGGGTTCATCACGTCGATCCACCGACGCGACGCCGAATCGACCCACTTGCCGTCGATGTAGAGTGCGTAGAAGCGCTGCCTCGATGACATCGTGTGCTGCGCGTTACGGATGAAGCGTCAACTTCTGCACGCGCCAGTTCAGCAACTCGGCGACATACAGCTCGTTTTCCGATGGACAGGCAATCTGGTGAATCCAACCGAACTGCTTGATCTGTTTTCCGGATTCGCCGAGAACGCCGACGACCTTTCCGTCCAGAGTGAGTTTGTAGATCCGACCAGGTACGGCGTCGGAGCTGTAGAGGTATTGCGTCGGTCCTGGCGTAATGCAGATCGCCCAGGGCGCGCCGGATACGCTGAGTGAGTTGGGTCCTGGCGGCGCGCCGAGCATGACGTCCACGTCCTTGGTGAACGGAACGTCGATGGTGAACTGGCGCAGAAACTTTCCGTCGGGATCAAAGACTTGAATTCGACGGTTCGTTCGATCGGCGACGTAGATATTTCCCTTTGCGTCGTTGGCGATGGAGTGGAGAATGTTGAACTGCGACGTGTCCTTGCCGCGGTCCCCCCATGTCTTCACCCATTTTCCGTTCTTGTCGATCTTCACGACGCGCGAGTTGTTGTAGCCGTCGGCGACGAACAGGTTGCCGGCGAGGTCCCACGCGACGTCGGTGGGGCGATTGAAGCTTCCCCAGCCCGGCCGGGGCTCGGGTGCGCCGGGAGCGCGCGGCGGAGCTTCTTCCACGGCCTCGGCGCGTCGGCCAAGTACCATGAGCACTTTGCCGGCGGGATTGAACTTCGTGATCATGTTCGTGCCTTCGTCGGTCGCCCAGATGTTGCCGTCGCGATCGATGCGCACGGTGTGAGCGAAGGCGAAGCTGTAGAGATCCTTTCCGATTTCTCTGATGAACACACCGTCAGGGCCAAACTCGAAGAGTTGCGCTGACGATTGACCGTGCAACGTGCTGCGCACTCCGGTGCGGCTGAATACGAATAGATGACGGCGCGCGTCCATCGCGACGCCGGCGACTTCGCCGAAATTGGTATTCGTCGGCAGCTTGAGAAAATCCGCTGTGGCGTCGAATCGGATTTCGGGCACGGATTGCGCGCCCAATGTGCCGGCGAGACAGGTCAGAACGGCCAGCGTCAGTCGCTTCATGGAGAGCGCCTCGGTGGTGAGAGCGTCGATCGCCATGTTGAGGCGATCGGAGCTGCTGAAGACCGCCGAAGTTACCGCGCTACTGGCTCCGGGTCGAGCGTAGAGTGACCCCGGCGTCGAGGGAATCGTCGCATTTCGTGTGGCAATTGCGCCGCCTTCGCCCTTTCGTCCTCACGCCCGTGTTGCTTCGATATTCGGACCGTCCTCGATGGCATGTCGCGCTCGACGCCTGGGCCATCGCCATTTTGCTGGCGGCGGCCGTGCAGGTGTTTACGAGTCTTGCCGCGTACCAGTGGGATGTGATGGTTTACTGGTGGGCCGGCCATGAACTCACCGCCGGCCATTCGCTGTACAGCGTGATGCCGGGGCAGGCGTCGTACTTCCACTACGTATACACGCCGCTCACCGCCGCGGCCTTCGCGCCCTTGGGGCAGCTGAATCCCCTCGTTGCAAAACTGGTATGGATAGCCGCGAAGGCGTTGGCGTTCACGATCACGCTACGCCTCTGGATGCGAGCGATCAATGCGCGCATGACGCTCATGCCACCGATCTTTTTCTTCACGTTCGCGTTTGGCTCGGCGGCACTGGTGGATTTCACGGCGGGTAACATCGCCGTATTCGAACAGTTCGGACTCTGGCTGGCGTTCACGGCACTGCTCGCGCGACGTCCCTGGTTGTTCGCGGCACTCGTCGTGCTCGTCGCACAATTCAAGCTCACGCCGATTTTCTTCCTTGGCACGCTGCTCGTCATTGATGAACGTCCGCTCTGGAAGCCTTTCGTTGGCGGAACGGCGTTCTTCGTTTCCTTGCTTGGCGCGAACGCGCTCCTCATGCCCGCGGCGACAAAGGAATTCATTGCCAGCGTGTCGCAGCTTGGTGAACGTGGATGGGGTGACCCCTCGACGCTCGGCGTATTTCAGGATCTGGTCGATCAGCTCAACGGCCTCAAGCTGCCTGTGCCGATGACCGTGGCGTACATCCTCTACGCAGCTGTGGTCGCGGCGGTGTTCGTGTACACCGTGCGTTGGTGGCAGAGAACTCGCGCGAACGGCACGACGGATCGCGTGGTGATCGTTCTGGTGACGCTCGCGGTGTATGCGCTCGTTATGCCGCGCATGAAAGACTACTCATACGTCGCGCTGCTGCCCGTGGCGTGGTACGCCTTGTCGCGCGCGACGCTGCAGACAGTCCCGTTCGTAATCGTTGCCGCGCTCTTGCCGCGACCGTTGCCGCAGCTCAAGCTCTGGCTGCCCATGGTCACGCAGGCGTACGTATACGCCCCGCTCGTCGGCGCGCTGGCGGTGTGGATGTCAATCGTCGGCGATACTCCGGTGCGAGAAGGAGCGCAAATCGACGCTTCACCGGCGCAGATCGCGGCGTAGTCCTGGCCGTCGCCCCTTTCGCCATTCGCGGATTTCGCCGGCCTCGATCTCGATCGCGTCGGCGCGTCGCAGCCCCGCAATTTGACGCCGGTTCAATAGTGCGCGGTGCGGTCCGCGATCGATGGCGCGCTCGAGCGCCCAGAGATCTTCCTCCGACGTAATCCAGTCGCCGCGATACTTCGCCAGGTCGAAGGGCGTGGAGTAAGAACGAAGGGTCTTCTTGCCGTTCACGAGGAAATACTCGTGAAAGTACGACGCGGCGAGCTCGCGAAGATTGCGATAGATCGGCTCGCGGAAGCGCAGCACGGCGTGGTTCGTCTTGGTGATCGCGCCCCAGTGGCCGTGCTGCTTGAACAGCGTCACGACGTGGTCGACATCGTCATCCGTCGTCTTGAGGTCCATGATCAGCGGCCGCTGCCCCTGCATCCACAGCGCTAGCGCAGCGACCAGCGCCCCCTCGAGGCAATGCGCCGTGTTGCGGCGTAGCGTGACCAATGGCGAGGTACACGTTTCCCCGTCCGGCTCCATGTTGATTGGAATGCGGTCGAGGAAGTCCTGCACCATCTTGGGCGACGTCAGCCGTTTGAGGGCTTTGAAAGCGGGGTCGTTGGTAAGGGCAGGATCGAGTCGTTTCATCATCACGCAGTAGGAAGCCACACGCCGGCCTGGGCCGTGGGTGCAATCGAACCGGTGTTGCGTGTGCGCGCCAGGTCTTCGTGATTCGCATCACGGATCGCTGTTGTTGCATGTTCGCATCAACGTGATTTGGATCACGTGATTTCGTTGCAGCGCTGCATCGAAGTGATACAGATCACGCCTATTTGCGGCGGACGTACATCAGGTCAGCGCTAGTCACCCACGTACGGCCGCTGTCCGGCGAAGTCTCGAAGAACTGGCGAACCGAATCGCCGCTGATGTGGAAGAGCGTGAGCCGCGTCGGAATACGCCCAAGGCCACCATTCGGCGCCGGGGTGTCACCGATGAGAACCATGTTGCCGTTCACGAGGCCGCCACGGTAGTCGTGCTGGCCACCAAAGTTGTCGACCCACGTCTGGCGCCATTTCCCGACCGAGCGGTCGAAGATGTTGAAGCTCTGGCCGGCATTTCCGCTCGGCGCTGTCCAGTGCTCCATCACCACGCACCCGTTGTCCTCGGCCGTGACAGTATTTCGAGCGGGAGGGCCGGCCGGATTCGTCACGCCAGTGGGCCGAACGTCCCAGTCGCCGACCCAGAAGTCGAACTCGCGAAAGCGCGCGTCGTGCTTGCACGGCTGCACGACGGCGTCGAAGGCGTCGAGCACCGCAGCCCATTTGGGGTGCGTTTTGAGTGAACTGAAATGCGCGTCACTCTCGACGGCTTGTGGACCGATTAGGGCACCAGCGGCGGCCGAGCGTAGGAGTTCAGCGATCGCCGCGTCACTCTTGTGTTGCTCGGCCAACGACTCGGCCAGACGGAATCCTGCTTGCGGAACGGGGACGCCGAGCTGCTCGCCCTGACGGAGGTTCGCTTCGCCCTCGGCGAAACGACCGAGGCCGACCAGCGCGACGCCGATGCGAAACCGAGAGAGCGCATGCGTCGGATATCGTTTGGCGAGAGCCGTGTATGCGTCGAGCGTGGCCGACCAATCACTTTGGGTAAAGAGCGCGTTAGCGCGTTGTAATTCCTCGGTCTGTGGTTGTTGCGACGCTGGGGTGATCGCTTGCGCCCCAACGCGCTCGGCCGACATTGAACAGAGCAACGCGAACAGGACGCGACGGCTGTGACACATGTGGTGATCTCCGACGAAATGGTGTCTGCACATACAAGCGCGCTGCATGGTCGCGCGCTTCCACCCCATTGCTCGATTCGGCGGGACACATTGCCAGTGGATCGTCTCCTGTTCGACGGCGACGCGGCGTCGATCGGAGAGTTTCGGTGTCCGGTGCATCATCCGTCCTTTCGCGACTCCGGGCCCATCGAGCGGTCGATCGTGGTATTTCCGCGAACGAGCGTGTGGATCAAGCATGAGGGATCCGACTCGTTCGTCGCCGACGCGAATTTCGTCACGATCTACAATCGCGGCCAACGATACGAGCGGTTCGCGATCGCTCCGGAGGGTGACAGGTGCGATTGGTTTGGCGTGTCCGACGACCTGGCGCGCGACATTGCCGCATCGTTCGACCCCGCGGTCGCCGACGCACCCGCGCCCGCATTTCGCTTCGAGCGCGGGCCGAGCTCGCCGGAGCTATACCTGAGGCAGCGACGTCTGATACAGCGCGTGCGTCGCAGCGACGTGGATTCTCTCGAAATTGAGGAAACTGTCATCGGAATCGTGGCGCAGGTGATTGGCCTGGCGCATCGCGCCCCGCCACGCCCACTCGCTCGTCGCGCAACAGCGGCTCGTCGTCAGCGCGAACTCACCGAGCATGCGAAGGCCGAGTTACTGCGCACGCTGCCGGTCAATCGCCCGGCGAGCGACGTCGCCCATGAGATTGGAACGTCGGTCTTCCACCTGTGCCGTGTCTTTCGCGCGCAGACGGGGCGCACGATGCATGACTACCGTACCGAACTGAGAGTGCGCGCCGCTCTCGAGCTGGTGGGTGACGGAACGCTGTCCGCCGTCGCGCACGCGGTTGGCTTCGCGAGCCATTCTCATCTCGTTCGCATATGCCGGCGCTCGCTCGGAAATACGCCGCGCGCGCTGCGGGCGCTGCTACACGACTAGGAGAGCGGACCGACCTTGAACACGACGCTGCCGATGGCCGCGAGCCCGAGGAGCAGCAGGAGAACGGCTGTGACCAACGTGAACGACGGCGGGAAGTGGCTCTGTGCGTGAATGAGTCCGGCGTCGGCCATTTCGCGCCGAGTTTTGCGCAGCCCGACCATGAACTGCAGGTGGAAGATGATTCCGATCGCGATCATCGCCACGCCAAGCCATACCAGGGCGACGCCGAAATTTCTCGCGGAGTGCGTCCCGCTCACGACCTTGGATTCTTGCAGGTGCTCGAAGAACTGGTAGATCGTAAAGCCGAAGCTGATGAGAGAGAGTGACGTTCGAATCACGCTCATCAGCGTGCGATCCGCGCTCATCCGCGTTCGCTGAAACGACATTCCGGTGCGGCGAGCCGAGAGCTCGACCGAGATCGAATCGGCATCGGCGCCGGCGGCGAGCGCTGGCGGCACTTCGAACGGCGGCTTGGGCTTTTCCGCAGATGATCCGTCGGCCATCACTGACGTTGGCGAGCCAACGTCAATCGGAGCCAGTGGGCCAAGAGCCTATGCGGCGATCGCGAGCTGCGCCGATGCTCGTTACAACGTCAATCGGCACACTCGGTGCGCTCATTGCCGCCATGACCCACCCGTCTGATGGCGACCAGCGGCCGCTGAGTTGCCCCGTGTATCACGGCGCGACCCGACCAGAGGTTGCTGGCGACGTCGAATGGCGCTCGGTCGATGCGCTGCTCGACTCAAAGGCACGCCCCCAGCCATCGGTCGTTCTCGCTGATGGCTCGATGCTCGATCGCATGGAGGCCGTACGGCACCTGCCGCGTCACGTCGTCGTCGTCGTCACCGATCGCGACGCCGAGAGGGCGCTCGGGCGCGGGGCGCACATCTCGATGGCCGGCGTCACAGACGCGGCCGCACGGTTCGGCATTCTCCAGGCTGCCTGCGAACTCGCCTGTGCCCGATCCACCGCAGTGACTCGCTGGCGGCACATGATGCGACGCAATCGTGAGCTCGACGAGTTGATTCGCATCGGCATGGCACTGATGACCGAGCACGATCGAACTGCGTTGCTCCACAAGATCCTCGAGGTGGGAAAGCGCTTTACCGAGAGCGATGCCGGCGTTCTCATTCTGGTGGAGAGGAACGAAGGCGAAGCGCCCGTGCTACGCATGGCACTTCACGAATTCGACTCGCTCACTGAAGTGTCCGGAATGATGGACCGCAGGCTGCCCATCGACAATTCGACCATCCTCGGCCACGCTGCGCTCACGGGCAAAACGGTCGTCGTCGCTGACGCGTACGACCTTCCAGCAGACATTGGCTTCGAGGCCAGCCGCACGTTCGACGAGCAGTACGGGTATCACCGCCGATCGATGTTGATCGTCCCGATGGTCGATCAGCTGCATCACGTCGTTGGCGTTCTCCTCTTTGTGAATCGCAAGACGAAGCGCGACGCGATCATCAGGACGGAAGAGGATTGCGACCGTTACGTGATTCCCTACTCGGCTCGAGAAGTGCGCCTCGCCGAGTCGTTGGCGGGAGAAGCGGCGGTGTCGATCGAGAATGCGCGACTGTACGGGCAGATCGAGCGAATGCTGGAGAGTTTTGTCAAGGCGGCGGTATCGGCCATCGACCAGCGAGATCCGACGACCTCCGGCCACTCCGTGCGTGTCGCCGCGCTCACCACGCGGCTTGCTGCCGCCGTGCAGCGCGAGACGAGTGGTGTCTATCGCGACGTGCACTTTTCCGCGAAGCAAATGCGTGAGCTTCGCTTTGCGGCGTTGTTGCACGACTTCGGCAAAGTCACGGTCAGTGACGCCGTGCTGCTGAAGGCAAAGAAGCTGCCTCCGGCTCTCTGGGTGCGCACACAGGGTCGATTTGACCTCATCTATCGCACCCTCGAAGTCGAGTACTACAAACGGCGGCTCGCCGCTGCGTCGGATCCGCAAGCGACAGCGCGCCTCGACGCCGAATTCGCCGGGCAGATCGAGGAACTCGCACGAATGCGACGCGTGGTGGACAAAGCGAATGAGCCGGCCGTGCTTGATGAGCCACCACCTGCAGAACTGGTGGACATATCTCGACGGATGTTCACGCTGCCCGATGGCACCGTTTCGCCGTATCTGACCGAGGACGAACTACACTTTCTCCAGATCACTCATGGAACGCTCGATGAACGCGAGCGCGCCGAGGTCGAGTCGCACGTCAGCGAGACATATCGATTTCTGGTGCGCATTCCATGGACGGACGATCTGAAGCATCTCGCTCACTTCGCGTACGGACATCACGAGAAGCTCAGCGGCGTCGGCTATCCGCGCGGGCTCCACGGCAACGAGATCGCGCTGCAAACGCGGATGATCACCGTCGCCGACATGTTCGACGCGCTGACGGAGTCCGATCGACCGTACAAACGAGCGGTTCCGCCCGAGAAGGCGATCGACATTCTCAAGTCGGAAGCGGAGGCTGGACGGCTCGACTCCGAACTCGTCCGCGTCATGGCCGACAGCAAGCCGTACGAGGACGTTCTGCAGCACGACTGGCGTCAGCTCTGATTCTGAAAACAGGAACGCCGCCGTACCCGAGCAGCGGGTGACGGCGGCGTTACAGTGCGCCCAGAGAGACTCGAACTCCCAACCTTCTGATCCGAAGTCAGACGCTCTATCCGATTGAGCTATGGGCGCGACACGGCCGCAACGAGCGCGGCCCATGGAATCTAACACGGAGTGGCCTTCTTGTTGCCCGACCAGGGCCCGATGCCTGGTGCTGGTGAGACGCCGAAGGAACCCGTAGCAGTCAAACCGAAGCGATCGCTGTTACGGCGGCCGCTCGTGCTCGCGCTGATCGCCGGTGTGCTGGTGTTCGGAGCATTCTTCGGCATCCGACGCTTTCTGAACGCACGGAACTTCCAGACGACCGACGACGCGTTCGTCGACGCGCATGTCGTGGCCGTGAGCCCGCGCGTGTCGAGCTACGCCGCACGAGTGCTCGTCGACGACAACACGCACGTCACGAAGGGACAGCTACTCGTCGAGCTCGACCCGCGCGACTTTCAAGCAAAGCTGAGTCAGGCTCGTGCGAATCTCGCCGCGGGAGCTGCGCAACACTCGGCCGCATCGATCAACGTCAGCGTCGTATCTAAGACATCGAACGCCGGGATCCGTCAGGCAGAAGCCGCCGTAGCCGCAGCGCGCAGTTCGGCGGACGGGGCGCGGTCGCAGATCGGCGCCGCGCAGGCTGAGCGCGTCGCGGCTGAGGCCGAGGCCACGCGATCGGGTGCCGACGTCCAGCGGTATCAGACATTACTCAAGACGAGCGCGGTGTCCCGTCAGCAGACGGACAATGCCGTGGCAACGCACCGGACGGCGAATGCCAGACTCAACGCGGCAATTCGCAGCGAACAGGCCGCGAAGGCCGCGCTCGCGCAGGCCGAGGGGCAGGTCGACGAGGCGATGGCGAAGCTCTCTGAAGCCCGCAGTGCGCCCGATCAGATCGCGTACAGCAAGGCACAGGCGCAGGAAGCAGAAGCCCAGGTGTCGCAGCTCGAGTCGGCCGTGCGGCTGGCAGAGCTCGAACTCTCGTACACGAAGATCTACGCGTCGACCGACGGGCGCGTCACGCGCCGGAACGTGGAAGTCGGCGACTATCTGCAGCCTGGGCAGCGAATCTTGTCACTCGTCCCCGACGATGTCTGGGTCGTGGCGAACTTCAAGGAGACGCAGCTCAAGACCATTCGACGCGGGCAGCATGCGACGGTGAAATTCGACGCATATCCGAATCGAATCTTCAACGGACACGTCGAGAGCATTCAGGCCGGCAGTGGCGCGGCGTTCAGCCTGCTACCGCCCGAGAACGCCACGGGGAATTACGTCAAAGTCGTTCAGCGCGTTCCTGTGAAGATCGTCATCGATGACCGGCCCGATCCGGCGCACGTGGTGCTCGGGCCGGGCATGTCCGCGGTACCCACCGTCAGAGTGCGATGACGGCACCGGCCGCGGAGGCGCATTGGCGCCCCACGCACAATCCGTGGCTCATCACGGTGGTCGTATCGATGGCGGCGTTCATGGAGGTGCTCGACACGAGCATCGCCAACGTCGCCCTGCCTCACATCGCCGGTGCAACGAGCGCGAGCTACGACGAGAGCACGTGGGTACTCACCTCGTATCTCGTAGCGAACGCGATCGTGCTGCCGATCAGCGGCTGGCTCGTGAGCATCTTTGGGCGGAAGCGGTTCTTCATGACCTGCATCCTCCTGTTCAGCATCAGCTCATTTCTGTGTGGCATCGCACCGAGCTTGGGGTTGCTCCTGTTCTTCCGCGTTCTGCAGGGCGCTGCGGGTGGCGGACTGCAGCCGATGGCGCAGGCGATTCTGGCTGACACCTTTCCACCGGAAACACGCGGCGTAGCGTTCTCCCTGTATGGCGTCACCGCAGTGCTCGCGCCACTCGTGGGCCCGACCCTCGGCGGCTGGCTCACGGACAACTATTCGTGGCGTTGGATTTTTCTCATCAACGTTCCGGTTGGCGCACTCGCGCTGGTGCTCGTCTTCCACGTGCTCGAGGACCCGCCGTATCTCAAGCGACTCGCGCGTGGTGGTGTGAAGCTCGACTACATCGGCTTCGGCCTACTCGCGCTCGGCGTCGGTGCGCTTCAAGTCGCGCTCGACAAGGGTCAGCAGGACGACTGGTTCTCATCGCGATTCATCGTCGTGCTCAGCATCATCGCCGTCGTCTGCCTCGTCGCGATGGTGGTGTGGGAGTGGTTTCACGAGCACCCGATCGTCGATGTGCATTTGTACAAGAACCTGAACTTCACGAGCAGCAATCTCATGCTGCTGATGTTGGGCGTGGTCTATTTCAGCAGCCTCGTGATGATGCCCCGCTTTCTGCAGACGCTCGTTGGGTATACGGGCGAGAAAGCTGGGCTCGTCCTATCGGCCAGCGGCATTCTGCTGCTCGCGATGCTCCCGATCGTCGGGCGGCTCACGTCGCACTTTCAGGCGCGGTATCTCGTCGCGGCCGGCTGGGCGTTGATCGCCGGCTCCATGTTCATCTCGGCCAAGTGGCTCGATTTGACGATCAGCTTCGAGACGGCGCGTTGGCTGCGAATTCTTCAGGCGGCGGGACTTCCACTGCTCTTCGTGCCGATCACGCTCGCCGCGTACGTCGGACTGCCAGCCAACAAGAACACGAATGCGGCGGGACTGCTGAACTTCATGCGTAACATGGGGAGCAGCATCGGCACGTCGTTCGTTACGACGATTATTGCGCGACGCGCACAGCTCCATCAGGTGCAGTTGGTGCCGCACGTCGCGTCCGACAATCCGACGTTTCAGGAGCAGCTTGCCGCGATCACGCGAAGCTTGGCGCACGCAGGCCTGAGCAGTTATGAAGCGCAGCGGCAAGCGATCGCACGCGTCTACCAATCGGTGCTCGCACAGGCCGAGACGTTGGCGTACATCGACACGTTCTGGCTGCTTGGCTTCGCGTCGGTCGTGATGTTCGTTCTATCGTTCGCGCTCAAACGCAACGATCCAGGAGCGGGCGGCCAGGTCGCCGCGCATTAACGCTCGCGCTACCGCCGTCGATCTTCCCCGCCCCTACGGTCCACCGGCGGCGCAGCGCCCACCGGCTCACTGCCCGCGCGCTGCTCGTCAAACTCGGTCCAGACGCGCGTCAGCTCGCCAGGCGAGACGTAGGATGGCGTTCCCGCCATGATGCCGGTGACGTTGCGGAACGGAACGCCCAAATGCATGCCCGTCTGGTCGATCCGGAATTCTCGAATGCCCTTGTCGTGCACCGAGCCGCGCATCTTGAGCACCGTCATACCGCGCTTCATCTCGCCGAACATCTCGACGTAGCGGAGCAGAATGATCGAATCGGTGACCGTCGAGATATGTGCTTCGGTGATCGACGTGCCGCCCATCAACGAAGCGGTCGTCGCGGTGAACAATCCCGTGATTTCCTGATGCTTGATGAACGATGTCAGCCCGATCACGAACTCACGGAACGCCTTGATCGTCCCGACTCGTTCGAGCGCCGACAGACTGTCGAGCGCAACGCGATTTGGTTTGAACTCGGCAATCATCCGCTGGATCGATAGCAGCCGATCCTCCAGACCTTCCGTCTCCGGATACTCGCACACGACGCGCAGCAAGCCGTCGCGTTCCATCTTGTCGAGATCGACGCCCCAGCCAATCGCGTTACGAAAGAGCTGTTCGCGACTCTCTTCGAACGCCAAGAGGAGAACTCGATCTCCGACTGCGGCGCCGCCCTTGAGGAATTGTGCGACTGTCAGCGTCTTTCCTGTACCCGTCGCGCCTGAGACCAGAATCACCGAATCACGGAAGAATCCTCCGCCGCACATCTTGTCGAGGTCTTCGTTGCCCGACGAGATGCGCACGTCGGACGACTTCTGACGGAGCTGCATGGCGGACAGCGGCATCACGACCACGCCCGTTCCTGCGACGATCGTCAGCGGGACTTCGCCCTTCTGGTGATCCGTGCCGCGGAACTTCAGAATCTCGATCGTTCGCCGGCGGTTCTCGCCTTCGAGAACGTTGCGCAGAATCATCACGTTGTCGGCGATGAACTCTTCGACGCCGAAACGCGCAACCGGCCCGTAGTCAGCGGTGCGCTCGGCGGTGAGAATTGCGGTGACGCCCATCGACTTGAGCGCCCAGGCGATACGAAACAACTCGCGGCGAACGATCGACTGATCGGAGAACTGCGAGAACACCGCGCCGAGTGAATCGACCGACACGCGCTCTGCGCCAACGCGCTCGACGGCGCGTTTGACGCGTGCGAGCAGCGCGCCGAGGTCGAAGCTCCCGCTTTCGACGGTCTCGATGTTCGGATCGGGCGATGCGTCCACCACTGCCAACTTTCCCTCACGTTCCCACTGCGAGAGTGTCCATCCGAAGCCGCGCATGTTGGTTCGGATGTCGGCGACCGATTCCTCGAAGGTGACCAGAACGCCGTTCTGCCCCTGCCGAATTCCGGCGGCCAGGAATTGAACGGCGAGTGCTGTCTTGCCGCTGCCCGCGGTGCCGGAGATGAGCGTGGTCCGACCCTTGGGAAGGCCGCCCTTGGCGATCAGGTCAAAGCTTTCGATGCCTGTCGGAAGCTTGACGAGTTCCGCTTCGGTGTCGTCGGTCATTTCGGATCGCGTTCGAGGTTGGATCGTAGATCGCCGCGGCCGATCTCCAGACCGACGAGCAGTTTTTCGCGGTCCGACAGATCGCCGATAATCCGACGGATGGGCGGCGGAAGGAGTTTGATCAGCGTCGGCGTGGCCAGGACCTTCGACTCCTCGGCGAGATCCGGCTCTTCGAGAACGTCGACCACCTCGAGGACGCAATCCCCCTGCAACTCCTCCTCACAGAGGTGTCGGAGATTCGCGACTGCGGAATCGGTGCGCGGGCTCACACCACAGACGAACAGCTTGAGCACGAACCGGCGTTCCGACTCGGTAGCCGTCTTCGGAATACTCATTTCCAACGACTCCAGAGGGGCGGCGTTGTCATTCGGCTCGTATCGGGTTGCGGCGGCAAAATGCAGAATCCGGACCAGTCCGCGATCGCGTTGCTCCGGTCAGTCGGCGAAGGCACGGAGTTTGACAATGGACGGTCAAACGCGACGGCGCGCCCGACACATTCTGCGATGGAAGCCGCGATGGCGAACGTTCGGCAGGCGACAGACCAACAGCGAGGCGGATCGAACCAGGAGCGATTGCGATCGATCATCGATCGCTTGCCTGACGGAATCACGATTGTCGATCGTGATGGCGTGATTCGCTTTGCCAATGGTGCCGCCGCGGAACTCTTCGGTCGCGACGCCGACGACTTGATCGGCCGCGACCTGGGGTTTCCCGTCGTCGCTGGCGAGAGCATCGAGGTCGATGTCGTGCGGCCGTCGGGTGGCCCGGTAACCGCCGAGTTACGAATCGTGGATACTGATTGGGATGGCGAGAGTGCACTGCTCGTCTCCCTTCGCGACGTCTCCGACCGCAAGCGCCATGAAGAACGCGTCGCGCAGCTCAGCCGTGAACGCGCCGCTCGATCCGAAGCGGAAGCCGCGAACCATGCGAAATCGGAATTCCTCGCGCTGATGAGTCACGAGCTTCGCACGCCGCTCAACGCCGTCATTGGCTACGCGGAGTTGCTCGACCTCGGAATCGGCGGAACGCTTTCCGACAATCAGCACCGTCAGGTTTCCCGAATTCGTCTGAGTGGACAGCACCTGCTCGGCCTCGTGAACGAGGTGCTCGATCTCGCTCGAGTCGAAGCCGGCCGCTTATCGTTGCATCTCGGCATTGGCGAAGGCCGGCGCGTGCTCGACGCGGCGCTGACGCTCGTCCATCCGATCGCCGAGAGTCACGGGATCAGCCTGACGTCGAACGCGTCGTCGATCGTCAAAGCGGCGTTCGAGGGCGACGAAGACCGAGTACGCCAGGTGCTCGTGAACCTCCTCAACAACGCGGTAAAGTTCACTCCGCGCGGCGGACGTGTGCACCTCGAGTGCGGCGCCGCCGATCGAGGGCCGGCCGACGCGAAACTCATGGGGTCGGGACCGTGGACGTATTTCAGCGTCACCGACACGGGCCGCGGCATTCCGCGCGATAAACTCGGGGCGATCTTCGATCCGTTCGTGCAGGTCGAACAGGGACACACGCGCTCGCAGGACGGGTCCGGCCTGGGGCTCACGATCAGCCGCCGATTGGCTCGACTCATGAACGGCGATCTGGTGGTCAGCAGCGAAGCAGGTCGTGGATCGACGTTCACGCTCTGGTTGCGTGACGGATCTCACACCGCGGAGCGCGCCGCTCGATGGAACGCCACCTCGCCACAAGCGGCGGCGCGGCTCCAGGGCCTCGGCGAGGTGGGGAAGGTCCTTGTGAGAGATCTAGAATCCTTGCTCGATGCGTTCACAACGCGTCTACGTGACGAGCCGATCATCGACGGCGTCGGCGCGCTGCGTGGCTGCCAGCTGTCGAACCACATGATCGCCTACGTTGCGGCGATCGCGGCGACGTTGATTGCAGTCGAGGAAATGAGTGGCGAAATGTCGATCGAGGTCGCCGACGCGACGAAGATTCATGCGGCGATCGCCGAATTCCACGGGCGTCAGCGAAGTCAGTTGGGTTGGACGACCGACCGGCTGCGGCGCGAATGGACGATTCTCCGCGAGGAGGTCGAACGACTGCTACGGTTGAACGGTCGTGGCTTTCTCGAGCCCGCACTCGGCGAAGCGTTGCGGATCGTCGAGCGGATCATTGCGCAAGGCGTGGAGGTTAGTGCGCGCGCACTCGAACGTGCGACAGCTGAGCGACCGACGTCGCTGGTGGTGCCGCACCGTTCGTAGATCGAGCGCCGGCTACTTCTTCACGTCAGCGTCGCCGGCGACGACGTCGACGTAACGCCAGTTGAGACCTACCGTTACCTTGAAGTAGTAGTGCGCCGCAGGAAGCGAGTCGCCTAGCATGTTGGCTACCGGGAACGTTGGGCTGTACTCCTTCGAGGACGCAGTCACGCCCGGTGCAATCGCCGTCGTCGTGAGAGAACTCACACAGACCGCCCCGAAGCCGTTGGCATCCTGTCGCCGATTCGAATCCCAGGCTGGGGTTCCGCTTCGATCAGCAGTGCGATAGGCCTGCAACGACACTGGGCAAGCGCCGAACTCGAGCCGAACCGGGTCGCTATTCGTGTTCGTGAATGACACAGTCGATCGAAGCTGTCCATCGCTTACTGTCGTCGCTGCCATAAAAGCCAAGCCGGCATTCGGGTCGACAATATCGACAGGACCAGCCGGAACGCTTAGCAGATCGTTCACGCGATCGACCGCAGCAGCGGCGTAGTAGCGGCCCGGCACGATGGACTGCCCCGAGAGAGTCAGCCGGAATCCTTCAGCCGGGAAGCTCTCGGATTGCCCCGTTGCAAGCGACAGACGACGTGGATCCACCGAACATTCGACCCCACGCGGGATGTCCGCGACGGGTTTCCCGGAGTAGCCGGCATTGTCGTAGAGACGAATCCAGGCGGGGCAGCCAGCGAGCAACACGTCTCGTATACCAGTCGTTGGGTTGACCACCGTCACGTTGACCGACAGCTCAGACGGCCCAAGCCGCGACGCCATGGGCGTCGTGGACGTCGGCACGAGAGCGGCAGTCGCTGAGTACCTTACACCAACGTCGTTACTCGTAGGTGCCTGTTGCACGGTTACGGCGACGGTGACGACGTTCTGTGGCTCACGGGTGGAGCGTACGGTTATCGTCGCGCTGCCAGAGGCCTTTGCCACCACGTGAGCATAGATACCACTGTCAGCACTCACCGTTGCAACGG
This sequence comes from Leucogemmata humicola, assembly GCF_055379415.1. Taxonomy (NCBI): domain Bacteria; kingdom Pseudomonadati; phylum Gemmatimonadota; class Gemmatimonadia; order Gemmatimonadales; family Gemmatimonadaceae; genus Leucogemmata; species Leucogemmata humicola. The sequence goes on along the minus strand of NZ_AP040875.1, from coordinate 1,105,638 downwards.
ACGTATTCGAACTTTCTAACGTAAATTTCGGTTCGACATACGTCATCGCTGTTGCACTCACAACCACGTATGCGGAGACCGAGAGCCACGCGTCGCGCCCTGGCGCGAGGGCCAGCCTGCCGCGACTGACAGAAAAACGCTCGGTGCCAGGGGATGTACCACGGGCCTGGCCGCCGAGCTCGGTAGAGTTAGAACAGGCAGTCAATAGGCAAATACAAATAAGCAAACGAGATAGGCGCATTACGAATTCCCTCCAGTCGAAGCGGTGTCATTGGCACAACCGCTCCAACGTCGACCGAAGTCACACCGATCGTTTGCGACGATTCAACACGCGCGCGACGTGCCACCGGTGAGATCCGACATGTCGCGCGCCGTCTTCGCCTTCGGCGCAGCGCACGGGCGCGACCACGGAGAGTCCGGCCAGTGAATCGCAGGAGTTCGTCCATTCGCCAGTGCATCCGCGTGCAACAGAAACGTTCCCATGCCAGCGGCACCGTGCATGAATCCCGTTTCCGCGCGCGGCAACGACACTTCATCAGACCGATTCCACTTCACACCATCGCCGTCGGCGACCGAGCGTGCGATGATGTTCGCCGATGCGCGAGAGATCATGTCGGCGTACGGCGCCGATAGCGTTTCTCGCTGCAACGCGATGAAGAACTCACCGACTCCGGCACTTCCGCTGCACTGATCGACAGGGCGGGGTGAGTCGGTGCCATCGCTCGCAACGATCGCGCGTGCACACGAGTGCGCGAGGTCCATCCACTTCGGCCGCCCCGTAACTGCGCCAAGCTCGCGAAACAGGCGCGCGGTTCCGGCGGGACCGTGGCACCAACCCATTTCATAGACGCCTTCACCACCCGGCTCATAGTGAAACACCTTGAACCCCTTTGCGTCGGTGTTCGCCAATCGCTCGAGGTACTGCGCGCCCGACAGCGCGCCGGCCATGCACGTGCGATCTCCCGTGGCACGCAGGAGCTCCGCAAGGAAATACGAAACTCCGGCGGTGCCGAACCCAAAATTCGGAAACGACACGCCTCGATCTTTGAGCGACACCCACTTCGTGCCACCGCGATCGGAAACTCCGGTCTCGAGCAATCGCCGCCCCGCTGCCAGGGCGAGCGCGCGACTCGGGGCATCGTCCATCACCGCATCCGCCCAGAGCAGCAGCAGTCCGATTCCGGCTGACCCACTCACGATGTCGGGGCCGGCGCTGCGTCCAGACCACTCGGCGCCCGAGGTTCCGCGGCGCGCCAGACCGTGAATCATCGAGATCGCGAGCTTCGACGCGTCGCGGTATCGACCATCGCCGGTCGCGCGATGGGTCTCCTCGAGCACGAATGCGACGCCGGCGAGTCCATCATACAATCCACATGATTCGGATTGTTGCAACACGGGCAGCTTGGCGATCAACTCGTTCGCGCCGAGTCGTGCGTCGTCGAGCCAGGTGCTGTCGCGCGTTGCGTCGAACAGCTCGAGATGGAATAGAACGATTCCCGGCGAACCATCGAACAGGTCGAGCCCAACCGAGTCAGGCTTCGTGGGATCGGTGGGCCAGGTGACGCCATCCTTCGTCGTGATGCGCGACCGACGAATCCATCGTGCCGCCGCGAGCGCCACGTCGACGTTGCTCGGCGCCGGCGAGGGAAGCGCGAAGCGCGACAGCGCGGCGCAGGCGCTCATCGCAATCATCTCGCGTCGCGTGACATTCAGTCCGAGCATGGCCCTCTAGGTTCCATGGAAGACCATGCAATTTACTCCGCGAAGCTCGGACAGCGTAGGTCGTGCACTACGCGTTGACGATCGCCCCATCCGCGAGCGTGATGGCCCGATCGGCGAATCCGCGTGCGAAATCGATGTCGTGCGTCGACACGAGCAGCGCCCTGCCCTGCTTCGCGAGTTCGCGAAGCTTCTCGCCAAGCGCGCCGCGTCGCGCCGGATCAAGCGCGGCTGTGGGCTCGTCCATGAGAAGCAATGATGGATTCGGCGCGAGTGCTCGGGCGATCGCGACGCGCTGCGCCTCGCCGCCGGAAAGCTGCCGCGGCAACGCGCTCGCTCGGGCACCCACGCCAAGGGATTCGAGCAGATCACGCGCGACCGACTCGGCGCGCGCGCGATCCCAGCGCAGCACGTGAATTAGCGCGAGCGTGACGTTGTCGAGCGCCGTCAGATGTTCGAAGAGCGCGTGTGCCTGGAACACCATTCCAACGTGCCGTCGCAATGCACCGAGCTGCGATTGCGGTGGTAGCGAACCAGGTCGCAGCACGACGTCATCGATGGCGATGCTGCCACTGTCGAACGACTGAAGCGCAGCAACAGCACGAAGCACCGTCGTCTTTCCTGCGCCTGACGCACCCATGAGGGCGCAGATCTCTCCCGGGGCGACGTCCAGATCGACCCCGCGCAGCACCTCGCGATCGGCGCGCATCACACGCAGCCCGCGTATGGAAAGCGTCATGGGGCGCTCCAGCGTCGTTCCAGGCTGCGCGCGGCGTGGGACAGCGGCAGCGACAGCGCGAGGTATGCGAGCGCGCAGAGCAGCCCGGGCACGACCCAGCTTCCGACGTTCGTCGCGTAGATCGCGGTCTGCTTCGTGAGCTCGACCACGGTGATCACCGATACGAGCGACGAATCCTTGAGCAGTGCGACGAAATCATTCGTCATCGGCGCGAGCGCGAGTCGCAGCGCCTGCGGTCCACGGACGAGTCGAAGAATCTGGTACTCGCTCAACCCGAGCGTGCGCGCCGCCTCGAGTTGCTGGCGCGAGATGGCCTCGAGCGCGGAACGATAGATCTCTGATTCGTACGCAGCATAGTTGAGGCCGAGTCCGAGGACCGCGGCAGCGAACGCGGGCAGGCGTACGACACTCGAGAGACCGTAGTAGATGACGAACAGCTGTAACAATACGGGCGTGCCGCGTATTGCTTCGACGTAGATCGTGAGCAACGCGCGAACGAGCGGCGGACCGTAGACGCGCCCCGCAGCGACGCCAATACCAATACTCACGGCCAGCAGCATCGCGAGGCAGGACAACAGCAGCGTGATTCCCGCGGCGCGCAGTAGCGCGGGCAGATACGTCGCGGCCGACGCCGCAGTGGTTGCACCAGACTTTGTCGGTGCGGCTTGCTCGGGCGCGGATGCGATTGCCCGCTGGAAGTATTTCGCCTGAGTGTCGTCCCACACATTCCAGGTGCGGAACACTTTCTCCAGCGATCCGTCCCGCATGCGCGCACGAAGAATCACGTCCGCCGAGTCGCGCTCGGCCCCCTTGGCGAGCGGGAACACGGCGACATAGTGGCCGATTGCGACGGGGTCAGGCTCTACGACGAAGCCACTGAGCCGCCGCCGCGATCGATCGGCGATGATGTTGTCGAGCAGAACCGCGTCGACGCGACCGGCGACGAGATCGGCGTACGGATGGACGTCGTCGTCATACGAAATCGGCGTGATGCCGAGACTGTCGCGTGCGTCGAGCAGGATCTGGTAGGCTGTGGTCGCACCCAATGTCGCGATGCGCTTGCCGCGCAGGTCGGACAGCCGACGGTAGCGTGCGCTATCGGCCGTTCGGACGGCGAGCACCTCGCGAAATTCGAAATACGGAATGGAAACGGAATGCCGCGCGCGCAGCTCTGGTCTATCCTCCAGGCCCGACATGCCGAGGTCGAAGTCGCCGCGTTCGAGCGACTGTTCGATCGACGACCATTGGACCTGAACGAACTGCGGCTCGCGTCCGAGACCGTGCGCAATCATTCGCGCGATCTCGACGTCGAAGCCGCGCACCTTCGACGGATCGCTGGGATCGGCTTCGACGAATGGTGCACCGCCTTCGGCGTCGCCGCCCCAGCGGAGCGGCGGACGCGCGCCATTCTGCGCGGCCAGTGGCGCCGTCGCAGTGACGACGAAGAGCGAAACGATCGCGATCAGTTTCACGCGATCAAATTTACATCAGATCGGTTTCGGGCGCGGCATTGGCACCATCAGGGGGATGGCCGAAGTCGCGTGTCCTACAAGCGAGCACCCACTCACCGATTCGTTCGAGGTAGATAGATGAAGCACCGACACAAGCACGACGACGACGATCATGATGATTTTGGCGGATTGCACCGAGATCTTCTCAGTACCGGTGCAGCGATGGACCGACGACAGTTGCTTCGACTTGCTGGCGTTGGCGCTGGACTTGGCGCGCTCACTATCCTCGGTTGCTCGGGCGACAGCGTAACGAGCGCCTTGGGCACTGATCCGTCGAATACCACAAGCAACGGAAGTTGTAGCAAGGTCCCCGAGGAGACCGCGGGCCCGTATCCCGGCGACAGCTCCAACGGACCGAATGTGCTGAATCAGACGGGCGTTGTGCGCAGCGACATCCGCACGAGCTTCGCGGGTCTCAGCGGCACCGCGGCCGGCATTCCCCTCTCGATCGCACTGACGATCGTGTCTGCGACGACGTGCAACCCGCTCGCCAACTACGCGGTGTACATCTGGCACTGCGATCGCGGCGGTAACTACTCGCTGTACTCGCCTGGCGTGACGAACCAGAACTACTTGCGCGGCGTGCAACAGGCGGACGCAAACGGCAAGGTGACGTTCACGTCGATCTTTCCAGCGTGCTACTCGGGGCGTTGGCCGCACATTCACTTCGAGGTGTACCGGAGTCTGACGGCGGCCACCAGCGTGTCTAACAAGATCGCGACATCCCAGCTGGCGCTTCCGAAAGCAACCTGTGACCTCGTGTACGCAACGACGGGTTACGAACAGAGCGTTCGAAATCTCTCACAGGTCACGCTGGCGAGCGACATGGTGTTCAGCGACGGCTCGGCGCTCGAGCTGGCGACCATCACTGGCAATATCGCGACGGGACTGACCTCTACGCTAACGGTCGCAGTCGCAGCGTAGAGGCTCGACTCACAGGCCGAGTGCGCGAAGTTCCTGCGCTCGACCGCGGCTCACCGGAACGCGCGTGCCATCGTCGAAGTGTGCGAAGAGTTGGCCGCGCGTTCCCGCTTTGAACGAAACGACGCGATTGAGGTTGACGATGTGCGCACGATGCACGCGCACGAACGTCGCTGGATCGAGCCGGCGTTCGAGCCGGCTGATCGCGACGTGCAGCAGATGTCGACCGCGATCGGTGTGCGCCATCACGTAGTCGCCATCGGCGTCGAAATGCGTCACGTCGGCGACGGCGATCGGTGTGATTGCGCGGCCGGAACGAACGAACAGGCGGCTCATTGGTCCGCTGCCGAAGACATCGTGCATGCGCTCGAGTGCTGATGACGATGCCGGCTCGCCAAGCGCGGAGCGTACACGGTCGAGTGCCGAAGTGAGACGCTCGGCGCCAAATGGCTTGAGCAGATAGTCGAGCGCGCCGAGCTCGAACGCTGTCGCCGCGTGCTCGAGATACGCCGTCGTGAATACCACGTGCGGCCGATGCGCGGCTGCGCGAAGCGCATCGGTGCCGAGCAACCCCGGCATCTTGATGTCGAGGAACACGAGCTCTGGTCGCAGCGCGTCGATCGCGGCGACGGTCGCTGGCCCATTCTCCGCCTCGCCAATCACGTCGATCCATTCAATCGTCGAGAGCAGCCGACGAAGTCCGGCGCGGGCTATCGGCTCGTCGTCGGCGATGAGCGTCGTGACCTTCATGCGTCGTCCGTTCGGGCCGGTAGCGTCAACCGCGCCTCATAGCCAGAGGTCACTGGGCCTGCGACCAGCGCGGCTCGATCGCCGAACAGCACCGCAATCCGTTCGCGGAGGCGTGCGAGGCCAGTGCCGCTGGTCGCACTGTGGGGAGTCGACGGCTGACCCGAATCGCGCACGACGATCGTGAGCACGTTTGCATCGACCGCGGCGGATACGCTCACTCGCGTCTGGCCAATGGTGTTCTCGACACCGTGACGCACCGCGTTTTCCACGAGACAGTGCACGCCGAACGAGGGGACGAGCAACGGCTCGGCGCCCGCGGTAACGTCGACGTGAACATCGAGCCGATCGCCGAAGCGCAGGCGCTCCATGTCGAGATAGCGCCGAACGAAACGGAGCTCTGCGTCGAGTGGAACGAGATCGCGATCTTCATCGATGGCCGTACGCAGCAGATTCGATATTTGCTCGGCGGCCTGCGATGCTCTGGCCGGTTCGACGGGAATGAGATGAACGACGGTGTGCAGCGCGTTGAACAGAAAGTGCGGATTGAGCTGCGTTCGCAACGCAGACAGTTGCGCTCGCGCAGCGTTTACTTCGGCCCGCGCTGCGCGCTCGCTCGCGTGCGTCGCGTAGCTCGCGCCGGCGATCATCGAATACACCCACATGCCGACGATGATGTATGGCCCGAGTCCAGGTCCGAATCCAACTGGGCGACGGGGATGCATCAACACGTCGATGCCTGCGTTGATCGCCACCCACGCAGCGGCGAAACACACCGCGAGGCCGACGTGCAACGCCAGCGACGAAGCGCGCACGGGCGACGGCCACGGGTACTTGCCGACGAACGCGTAGACGATCGAGCCGAGGGCTACGGCCGTCGTGATCAAACGCAGCGCCGTGGACACGCCGGTGTCGAGCCGCGTTCCGGGATGCAGAACGAGAATCGATAGCGTGAAGAACGCCCAGAGTGGAAGCCAGGCGATCATCAGCTGCGGCCAGAGTCCGGAGCGCTTCATTCGGACAAACTGGGAGAGCGACGGCGCGTGCGCAACGACGTCGCGTCAGGGTTGTGCAGGCTTCGTGCGCTTCGCTTCCATCCGCAGTCGTCCCTCGTCCCACGTCTTGCCGCCGTCGTTTGATCGATCCTGCCACGCGGAGAAGCTCGTGGGCTTGATGTCGAAGAAGCGAATGCGGGTCAGCGTCGATTTCCCGTCGGCGTCAGTCGCCTGCGTCGTGACCACCATCTTGCCGTCTTGCCATTCGGCGGTGCTCGGTGAGAAGCGCGTCCTGTAGACGTCGAGAGAAGAGACCGACCAGCGGTGCGCCGCGGCGTCGAAGACGCGCATCGCGTTGGCGAAGAGAACGGGATTGCCCGACGCGTCGGCGAGGCGAAGTTCGTCTTCGACGCCAAAGCCATCGAACGCGCGACGCGCCTTCCATGTTCCCGTCATCTTGGGTCCGCCATGAATCATTCCGGCGAGACCCGCGAAGCGCTGAACTGCCGCGACCGACCATTCTCCAGCGAGGAAATCGAACTGCATCGCTTCGCGCGGCGGCGTCGTGGACGGAAGGGCGATTGACGCGCCACCGTGCTGCGCGAACGAGACGGACGGAAGCGTGACGCAGAGAGCAGTCACGAGCAATGAACGGCGCATACGATCTCCGGTGGTGAACGTGGCGTGTGGAGACGATGAATGCGCTCGAACACGCCGCGTGGCCAGCGCCATTTCGCTGAACGGTATCGCGGGTGCGTCGAACGGCGCCTGGAGCCATGGCTCACGGGCACGCGCCGATTGTATCGTCGGCACATGATCGAACTTCATCAGGTTGGAAAGACCTATTCGACGCCGCACGGCTCGTTCGCCGCGTTGACCGACATCACGCTGACCATCGAGGCGGCGGAGTTCGTCGCCATCGTTGGTCAGAGCGGCAGCGGCAAGTCGACGCTACTCAATCTCCTCGCTGGCCTCGATCGACCGACGAGTGGCGACGTCATCGTTGACGGCACCAGCATCGCGCGACTCACTGAGCGAGCAGCGAGCATCTGGCGCGGCACGAATATCGGCATCGTCTTCCAATTCTTCCAATTGCTGCCGACCCTCTCCGTCGCAGAGAATGTCATGCTACCGATGGATCTCTGCGCGCGGTGGCCGCGACGTGAACGCCTCGAGCGGGCAATGCAGTTGCTCGATCGATTGGGAATCGCCGATCAAGCCGACAAACGCCCAGCCACACTGTCGGGCGGACAGCAACAGCGCGCCGCGGTTGCACGCGCGCTGGCCAACGATCCGAAGGTTCTGTTCGCCGATGAGCCCACGGGTAACCTCGATTCGCGCACGGCGCGTGAGACGATCGACGTCTTGGCCAGCTTAGCGACCGGAGACCGCGCGGTCGTGATGGTGACACACGACGCCGCCGCGCGCGCTCAAGCGACACGAACGATCAGCCTTTCTGACGGGCGCGTCGCCGCGGCGGATGCATCGCTCGAATTGCCGCTGCGAGGTGCGCTTGTTTAGTCCGCGATGGAAGAAGATCGCGCGCGACGCGTGGGTTCACAAAACACGAACCACGCTGGCTCTTCTCGCCATCGTCATCGGACTCGTCGGCTCCGGCACGGTGCTCGACGCCTGGTCGCTCGTGCGACGGGCGACCGCCGAGCAGTATCTGGCAAGTCATCCGCCCGCAATGACACTGCGCGTCGACTCAGTGGACATCGCGCTACTCGACCTCGTGCGTTCGCTGCCTGGTGTCGCATCCGCACGGCGGCGGCGAGCAGTTCCAATCACGCTTCGTGCAGCGTCTGGCGTCGCGAGCGGCTCGCTGATCATTCTCGACGACCCAGCGGATCGCCGAATTGGAGCGCTCACGCTCGAGGAAGGTCAGTGGTCGCAAAACGATAGCTCCATTGTCTTCGAGCGTTCGTCGGTCGACTTCGCTGGCGTTGCGCTCGGCGGCTCGACCGATCTTCGCACCGTCGCTGGCGAGTCTGGACGTTTTTTCATCTCCGGAATTGCCCGCGACGTGAGCATTCCCCCGGGATGGATGGATCACGACGTCACGGCGTTCGGAGGTCGCGCAGCGCTCAAGTATCTCGGCATCAACCAGTCGTTCGACGAGATTCAGCTCACACTTCGCGGCGCGCCGCGAGATATTGCCGTCGTACGTCACGCGTCACGCGACGTCGCCACGGCGATTGAACATGCCGGACACAGGGTCCTGAGCATCGACGTTCCGCAACCAGGCCGACATCCGCACGCAGCGCAGATGGATTCCCTGCTGTTCACGCAGGGCGCGTTCGGACTGCTCGCGACGGCGTTGAGTGCCTTTCTCGTCGTGAATCTCATCGGCGCAATGCTTGCCGGTCAGGTTCGCGAAATCGGCATCATGAAGGCGATCGGTGGACGACGCGAACAGATCTCGACACTGTACCTCACGCTCGCCGCGGTCCTCGGGATCGTCGCGAGTGTAATTGCAATTCCAACCGCGGCGATCGTTGGCCGCGCGTACGCCCAGTTCACGGCGCAACTGCTCAACTTCGACGTGACGCACGTTCCGATCCCCGCTTGGGCGCTCGCAATTCAGATTCTGACTGGCATTCTGCTGCCGGTTGTTGCGGCGGCGATCCCCGTGTCTCGCGGTTGCGGCATCTCTGTCGCCGCGGCGCTGCGCGGGCCAACTCTGGACGACGGCATTGGGTCGCGATTGCAACGATGGATGCGCTTCGAGAGCATGCCAAAGCCGCTCGCACTGGCGCTACGGATGGTCGCGCGGCGTCCGCTACGCAGCGCGATGGCGATGCTCACGCTCGCGGTTGGAGGCGGTGTCTTTCTCGGCGCCCGCTCGCTGCGCGACGGCGTGATGCACGCGGTCGACGACTCGTACACGATTTACCACTTCGATTTCACGATGCGGTTCACCGAAGCTCATGCTGTCGACTCCATCGAGTCGGCGCTGCGACTCATGAATGGCGTCCGCGGCGCGGAGGCGTGGTCGCGAAGCTCTGGGCGAATGAGCTTTGCCGACGGCAGCTTCGGCAACACCTTTTCAATCGTCGGCCTACCCGCAAACACGCGCATGCTGCGTCCGCCACTCGTGGCCGGACGTTGGCTCGCTGCGAACGACGATCACGGCCTCGTCGTCAGCAAGCGACTCCTCTCCGAAGAGCCGTCGATCGCCGTGGGCTCGCGAGCAGCGGTGCGCATTGGCGATCGAACCGAGCAGTGGACGGTCGTCGGCGTCGCTGAGACAGGAATCGATGGCAGTGCGTACACGACGCGAGACATGCTCGCCCGCGTATCAGGCCACGCGAATGCGTCGAGCGTTGTGATGGACATGGGCGACACGACGTCGGTCGGTCGCGTTGACAACATCCGTCGTGTTCGCGAAGCATTGCGCATCGCCGGCCTCAACGTTCGTTCGGCGCAGATCGTTGATGCTGGTCGCGCCGCGCTCGAAGATCATCTCGTGATGGTGGTGTCGTTTCTCGGCATCATGGCCCAGGTGATGATCATCGTTGGCGGACTTGGACTCGCCTCGACGATGAGCATTGCGGCGATCGAGCGAACGCGCGAAATCGGCGTGTTACGCGCGATCGGAGCGACGCCGCAAATGATTCAGCTCCTCGTTCACGTCGAGAGCTTGTTCATCGTGATTCTGAGCTCGCTCGTCGCAATCGCGCTGTCGATTCCGATCGGCCGCGGACTCGGCGACGCCTTCGGGCGCATCATGCTGCCCGTGCGGGTCGCCGTGCTCCCAGGCGTTGTAAGCGTGGGGCAATGGCTCGGTATTGTCATGGCGGTCAGTCTCGTTGCGGCTCTGCTGCCCGCACGACGTGCATCGACGATCCAGGTTCGCGAGGCGCTCGCGTACGAGTAGAGCGCGCGCTTAACCTAGCTTCCAGGTCGGCACGAGATCGCCGCGTGAATCGTCAGGCCGAGACACGCGGCGAAGGTCGACACCGAACAACTCAGCAAGCAGCCCAGGCTCTAGCACGTCAACTGGCGTTCCGACGACGACGCGCTCCGGAGAGAAAATGAGCGCGACATCATCGGAGACGGCGTCCGCATGCTGCGGTTGATGCGTACTGAAGATCACCGTCAGACCGTCATCCTTCGCGAGACGACGCATCCACCGCAGGACAACTTCCTGGTGGCGAAGGTCGAGCGACGCCGTCGGCTCGTCCAGCACGAGAATGTCGGCCTCTGCGGCGAGTGCTCTCGCGAAGGCGACGAGCTGTCGCTCTCCCCCGGAGAGATCGTCGAAGCCTCGGCGCGCGAACGAGAGCATGCCGACGCGATCGAGCGCCGACGCGGCCGCATTTTCGTCTTTGCGCGATGGAGTCGCGAACGTCCCAATCTGGCGTGCCCGTCCCATGAGCACGACGTCCATCACCGAATACGCAAAGCTGAGCTGGATGAACTGGGGCACGTACCCGATGCGTCCATCCACGACAACGCTTCCCGTCGACGGACGGAGGATTCCGGCGATGAGCTTGAGCAGCGTCGTTTTCCCACTGCCATTTGGGCCAAGAATGCTCATCACGCGACCGCGGCGAACGCCAACACTACAGCCGCGTAGAATCGGCGTCGTGTGTCGGTAGGCGAAAGACACCCCGTCGAGGCTGACCGCCATGCTAGACGAGCTGTCAGTCACGCGACCATCCTCGCGACTGCGACCGCCAGAACACGACCGCGAAGACCGGTGCGCCAAGCAGCGCGGTCAACACGCCGATCGGAAGTTCCTGCGCGGCGATCGATCGCGCGATGTCATCAACCAGCAGCAGGTAAACGGCCCCAAGCGCGGCTGACGCTGGTATCAGATGCTGATGATTCGGACCAACCAGGCGTCGCGCGAGATGCGGCACGACGAGCCCTACCCAACCGATCGCGCCACTCACCGCAACCTGCGCCGCCACGATCAGTGTGACCAGGCCGAGAACCATCCAACGCAACAAAGTGACGTTGACTCCGAGCGCTGCGGCGTCGGCGTCGCCGAGTGAGAGAATATTGATTCTCCATCGGAGGAGCAGTAAAACGCCTCCACCGATGAGCGTTGGAACGGCGATGATCGCCACTGACCTCGCCGATACCGACGCGAAGCTGCCGAGCAGCCAGTAAACGATGCCCGGCAATTGTCGCTCTGGGTCGGCAAAGAACTGCGCGAGCCCCACCAACGCCGAGAAGAATGCGCTGACGATTACGCCGGCCAGCACGATGGAGAGAATATTCGCCGAGCCGCTCAATCGGCTGAGCATGAAAACGGCGACGAGAGCGAGGAGTGCAAAACCGAATGACCAGCCGACGAGGCCCGTCGCGCTCGCGCCAAGGAGGATCGCGACTACTCCACCCCACGCCGCGCCATTCGAGATACCAACCACCTGTGGGCCAACGAGCGGATTGCGAAACAATCCTTGCAACGTGGCGCCACTCAAACCGAGTCCAGCACCGGCGATCGCCGCCACGAGAACGCGCGGTAATCGCACTGTGGAAATCACAATGAACTCGGTGTCGGTCCACGACGACGCCCGCGCCCGGTCAGCGCCGCCGCGCAACAACGCCCACAGGATCCGCAACGTCGTATCAGTCGCAACGGGGTATCTGCCAACACGGAGTGATAGCAACATCACCGCGCCGAGCGCGATGATGAGGCCCGTGACGATGAGTCGCGCGCGAGTTCGGCTCGCAAGTGGCGTGATGGACGCTTCGAGCGCGGAAACACTCACCGCGTAGAGCGGCTCATGAGCCGCGAATAGCCGGCTGACGTTGCATTCTCCTCCACCTGCAGCACGCGATCGAGATCAGCGTCCGACGCGTCGTAGTGAAAGAGCGTGCGATACGCGGTGCGCATCTCAGCGCGCAGCGGAACATCGAACCGACCAGGATGGAGGAGGTTGGTCAGCCATCCGAGAAAGAGTGGCGACTCCGGCCCATATCCTCCCCATCGCGTGACACCAAACGGAAGCTTGTACACTCGGCCGCTCCGCGCCGCCTTTGTCTGTCCCCAACGCGGATCTGCGATCAGGTCTGACGGCCGTTTCGCCTCGAAGTGCGAGAGCACGATCACGTCGGGATTCCATCGCAACGCTTCTTCGATCCCGACGTTTCCATCGCTCGTCGCCGCGTTCACAGCGCCGGCGCGTCGAAGCATTCCGGTCGAATAGCTGGTGGGTCCGTCGATGCGAATCGCGCGCGAGTACTCGACGAGCACGAGGACGCGCGGACGCTCTGCATCAGGAATCGATGCGGTGAGCGAATCGAAACGACGATTCCCAGCCTGCATCCATCGGATCATCGAATCCGCGCGTGCCTCGCGCCCAGCAACCACGCCGCTCATCCGGATCCATGCCTCGATGTCGGAATCGCTGCTGGTATTCTTCACGCCCAGCGCACGAAGGCCGACGCGATCGAGCGCGTTGATCAACTCGTCGCCGCGGTCTGCCCACTGAAAGACAGCGTCTGTACGCAGCGCCAAGAGCGCTTCGAGATTCGGTGTGAACGTTCCGCCGCGAGTGATCTCGGTCGGCACCTGCCCCGCGCGCGGAAAGACTCGACCGACAATGCCGTCGCGCATTTGCGCCGACGCAACGGAGTTCGTTCCGACAACGCGCGCATCGCTCCCGTCCACCGTCATGAACGTCCAGAAGAGCGGAATCGCGATCGTCACCACGCGGCGCGCCGGCTCAGTGAAGATGAATGTCTTTCCACGCTGATCGGTGATCGACTGCGTCTGGTGCGCCGCCGCGGCAACGGTCAGCGTCGCGCCAGCCGTGAGGGCACAGAGCGAAATGAAGCTACGTCTCACCGGGAGAACTCCGTGTCGACAGGGGAGTCGATGTACCGGCGGGAATATATCGTCTCGCGCGCCCTTGCCTATTTCCCGGGCTGAAATCGACCCCTGTTCTCGAGTGGGAGGGTCAAGCGCATCCCTTCCTCCTTTCGATCGACGGTGCCGCCATGAGCGTCGATGACGCGAGCGGCGGCCGTCGACCGCACCGACGACGGCGCGCCGTGGTTCCCAAGCATCTCCACGCTGAGATTGTCCTGCTGCTGCTCCACCGACATACGGACGTGAGCACCGGCGGGGCTCGCGCGAACAGCACCCCCGAGGATGGTCGCCAGCGCATCCTGAAGGCGCGCGCGATCGCCGATGATCGCCGGCAGCAACGGCGCCACGTTGATTTCAACCGTCGCCCCTGCCGACTCGGCGGCGGCAACGAGCATCGGCCGCAACGCATCGACAAGATCAGACGGCTTCATGCGATCGCGCCGAAGCGGATGATCGCCAAGGTCGAGCTCCGCGATCTGGCGCAGACTCACGAGGTCTGCGTCGGCCGCTTCGGCCGCCACGCGCGCTGCGCCGAGCATCTCTTCCTGGTTTTCGTTGAGGTCTCCGAAACGATTCTCGAGGAGGATGTGCAGCGGAAGCCGAATCTCCTCGAGACGCCCAGCCGTGTCGTCGGCGATACTCGCGAGCAGCTTTGCATAGTCCCGCGTGCGCTCGACGAGTCGACGCTCTCGATCGACGCGGTCAGCTTCGGCGATCTGTACGTCGGTGCTCAGGCGATTGACGCCTCGAGAGATTCGATCCAGCTCGTCTGGCGCGCCGTCGGCCTCCATTGGCGCAAGGCTCGTGGCAAGGCGCTCAATTCGCTGCGCGACAAAGCGCGCGTTGATCCAGGCAAGGATCGCCGACGCGGCGACGGCGACCGTACCAACGAGGAGCACGGCGGTGGGTGCCGCGTGCGCATACTGTCCCCAATAGAACAATCCGGCCATCAACAACACACCGATGATGGCTGGCGTGACGGTGAGATACAGGCGATAGCCGATCTTCATTGCTGTCGGCCTCCTGCCGTGATCGGATCGAACGAGACGACAAGCACGTCGACCCCTTCGTTGTTGTTGACGAGCCGATCGACGACCGATCCCTTCATGAGATGATGCCAGCGCGACCGCTTGCTCTGCCCGACCACGACGAGACTCGCTCCACGCTTCGCGGCAAAGTGAAGGATCGTGTCGGCGACATCGGTGCCTTCGAGCTTCACGACTTCAGCACCCATCGACTGCGCGAGCTGAATGTTGTCGACGAGCATGCGCTGTACGGTGCTATCGATTCGATCGGCGCGTTCGTCGGGTGTCTGTACATACACGCAGTACCAGTCGCTATTCAGGCGCCCGGCGATTCGGCTTGCTTTACGTAGGAGCGCGGCCGTATACGGCGGACTGCTCGACATTGCGACGAGCATCCGCTGAGCCGATCGTGCGGCGACGGCTGGCGTCTCGCCGGTCTCTCGGCGAACGATGGCCTCGCGCGTCCTATCGACAGCACCGGCAACCTCACGCAGCGCGAGCTCTCGCAACGTCGTGAGGTTTTCGTCGGTGAAAAAGTTGCGCAGCGCCGCGTCGACTTTGTCCGCCGAGTAGATCTTTCCCTCGCGAAGCCGTTGGCGAAGGTCCTCCGACGAGATGTCGAGATTGACGACCTGATCCGCAGACGCGACGACCCAATCGGGCACCGTTTCGCGCACGGTGACGCCGAGCATCGATGCGACGACGTCGTTGAGCGACTCGAGATGCTGGACGTTGACCGCTGAGATCACGTTGATGCCTTCGTCGAGCAACTGCATGACGTCTTCCCACCGCTTCCGGTGTTGCGTGCCGGGCACGTTGCTGTGCGCCAGCTCGTCGACCAGTGCGACCTCCGGCTGGCGGCGCGCGACCGCGTCGACGTCCATCTCTTCGAGGACAACTCCTCGATACTCGATTCGTTGCCGCGGCACGACCTCGAGCTCGCGAATCTGCGCGTCGGTCTCCGGCCGCTTATGCGTTTCAACGAAGCCGACGACGACGTCGACGCCGCGACGCTTGAGGTCATTCGCCTCTGTGAGCATGCGGTACGTCTTGCCCACACCGGCCGCCGATCCGATGTACAGCTTGAGCTTTCCGCGCTCGCGTTGCCGCACGAGCGTGAGAAACTCGGAGGCCTCGGTCCCCGGTTCCCGCGACGCTCGGCGACGTTCGACCGGGGAACGAGTCAGTTGCGACTCGTTCCCCGCGGCGGACTGTGCTGACGGCGATCGTTCGTCGGCGGCCATGGTTCGTTAGAGTTTTACCAAGAGCGCAAAGTTCAATCGTGTTTCCGTTTTGCGAAGATCGGGGAAGAAATTCGATACGACCGATCCTGCCGGCCCGGTGTTGCCACCCGGCGGCGTGACCCCGCCCGCCCCCGCGAAATACGGTACGTTCGATTCACGGTGATCGAGTTCGAAACGAAACGTCGTGTATTGGTCCGGCATGTAGTCGAACGTCACCGATGCGTCCCAGCCTTTGAACGCGTCGCCTGGACTCTGCGTGAAGTACGGTGTCCCTGAGAAGGCCGTAGCGCCATTGATCGGGGGTAACAGCACCAAGTACCGGCCCGGGTTGTTCATCGCTCCGCCGCCGAGCGTGAGACCGAACTCGTCGTTGGCGAACCAGCTGCGATTGTAGAGCATGAACCCGAGAAAGCTCTGCTTCGGGCCATCGTCGCGGCTTCCAGTGCAGCTCACGCCGCCGCCGCGCTCACATCCGGCGTCGAGCGTCAGCGAGAATGCGCCCTTGTCGAAGGTCTTCTTCGGGTTGTCGTAGTACTTCACTTCGATGCTGTTGTCCGTGTGCAACCGCCACCGATTGGGAATGCCGAGCCAATCGTGGCCGTAGTAGTCGTTCGTCAGCATCGACAGCCAGCCATTCGGGCGATACAGAATCTGCGCGCCCACGCCTGGTGCCTCATTGAACATGCCGTACGACTGCCAACCATTGATCAGCCACGGCTCGATCTTCAGGTGCTCCGTGGGAAAAAACTGCAACCGTATACCCGTGAAGAACCATGGCGTGTTCGACGAGACGTAGGACGGCTGATACGCCCAGTTGTCAAAATTGTAATAACTGAACAAGCCGAGATACGACAGGAAGATGCCGGCGTCGAGGTTGATGCCATTCATCTTGTTCCAGTGGCGACCGCCGTAAGCCTCGGAGATGTATCGATACGCGTTGTCCAACTGCCACTGCCCGCGACCTGGGCTCGCGTCGTTGCGCGGCGTCATCGTGGAGTACATCCCAAACTGTGTCATGAAACGGCCGCGAACGAACCCGCAATGAAAGTCGCCGCCAAAGCCGAGCTGCTGAACCTGCAACTCGCTGGTGCGACCGCTTTCCGACGTGCCAATCAGAGTGTGATCGATCGGATGATTGAAGTCGCCGATATAGCTCACGTCGGCGCGGAACTCACCTGTGAAATACTTCGTGGATAGCGGCGAGTCCTTCGTACGCGGATTGCCGTTCATCCAAGTGAAATCCGCGAACGCGAACGGATCGGGCTTCTTGCCGACGGTATCTGGTTCGCACGCAGAGCCCTGCGCGCGAGCCACCGAGGCGGTGATTTGCAATCCGACGGTCAGAACGATCGCCGAAAGAGGGATTTTCATTTCTTGAATGCGCTGTCGAGCGCGATGTTGAGGAGGAGAACGTTGACGCGTGGCTCCCCGAAAAAGCCGAACTGGCGATCTTCGACGTGTCCGTCGAGTACACGGCGCACGGCTGCCGAGTCGACGCTTCGAGCGCGCGCCACACGGGCAACTTGCAGATACGCGTTCGCCGGCGAGATGTGCGGGTCGAGTCCAGAAGCGGACGAGGTCACCATGTCGGTCGGGATGCGACCCTTCACGGCACCATCGTTCTTCACCGCACTGTCCACTGCTTGGGCGATGAGCGTGTCAGCAAGCTTTGCATCCGTCGGTCCTTTGTTCGTGCCCGACGAAGCGGTTGCGTCATACCCACTCCCGGCTGCTGACGGGCGAGAGTGGAAGTACTGGGCCTGCGTGAACGATTGGCCGATCAGCACACTGCCAACAACGCGCCCGTTTACGGTGACGAGCGATCCATTGGCCTGACGAGGGAACACCAACTGAGCGAGGCCAGTGACGACCCCAGGATAGATCAAGCCAGTGATGACGCAGAGTACGAGCGTCATGAGAATCGCCGGCCGAAATTGATTGCGGAGCATATTGACCTCAGACGAGCCGGGTGAGGACGAGGAGCATGTCGATGATCTTGATCCCGACAAACGGCACGACGAGACCACCGAAGCCGTAGATAAACAGGTTGCGGCGCAGAATCACCGCGGCCGACGCCGGGCGATACCGCACACCGCGCAGCGCGAGTGGAATGAGCGCGATGATGATCAGCGCGTTGAAAATCACACTCGCGAGGATTGCCGACTGCGGCGAATGCAGGCGCATGACGTTCAGCGTTTGCAGCGCTGGGTACGTGACGACGAACATCGCTGGGATGATCGCGAAGTACTTCGCCACGTCGTTCGCGATCGAGAACGTGGTGAGCGACCCGCGTGTCATGAGCAGCTGCTTTCCGATCTCGACGACTTCGATGAGCTTCGTCGGATTGGAGTCGAGGTCGATCATGTTTCCCGCTTCTTTCGCCGACTGCGTGCCGCTATTCATCGCCACGCCGACATCGGCCTGTGCGAGCGCAGGGGCGTCGTTCGTACCGTCGCCCGTCATTGCGACGAGCTTACCGCCTGCCTGTTCTCGCCTGATCAACGCCATCTTGTCTTCCGGCTTCGCTTCGGCCAGGAAGTCATCGACGCCCGCTTCCTGCGCGATCGCGGCCGCGGTGAGCGGGTTGTCGCCGGTGATCATGACGGTGCGAATGCCCATCGCGCGCAGCCGGTCGAAGCGCTCGCGCATGCCGCCCTTGATGACGTCCTTCAAGTAGATGACGCCGAGCACCTTCGCCGTTCCGTTGCCCATCTCGTCGGAATGCTCGTTCTCCGCGACGACCAGTGGCGTCCCGCCGGCGCGCGCCACCGTCTCGATAGCCGCCGTCATTTCAGCCGGAACAACACCGCCCTGCTCGCGCACCCAGGCGGAGATCGAATCGCCCGCGCCCTTTCTGAGCTGCAGCGCGCCAGCGTTCACTCCACTCATGCGCGTCGACGCGGAGAACGGCACGAATTCCATGTGTGCCGGGTGCTCGCGCCTGCCCGTCGTTGGCTCGACGACCACTCGGCTGCCTTCCGCGAGCGTTCGTCCGCGCAGACCAAACTTTTCCTTCGCCAACACAACGATGCTGCGGCCTTCAGGCGTCTCGTCGGCCAACGATGCCAACTGCGCACGGTCGGCGACCTGTGACTCGGGCACGCCGGGCATTGGCAAAAATGCCACCGCCTGCCGATTGCCGAGCGTGATGGTGCCAGTCTTGTCGAGTAGAAGCGTGTTGACGTCGCCCGCTGCCTCGACGGCACGACCGCTCATTGCGATCACGTTCTGCTGAATCATCCGATCCATTCCGGCAATGCCGATTGCCGAGAGCAGCCCGCCGATCGTCGTGGGAATTAGACAGACGAGCAGTGCAATGAGCACCGGGATCGAGGCCGGACCACCGCTGTATGCTGCGAATGGCTGCAGCGTGACGACCGCGATGAGGAAGATGATCGTCAGCCCCGAAAGCAGAATCGTCAGCGCGATCTCGTTCGGCGTCTTTTGCCGCGTCGCGCCTTCCACGAGCGCGATCATCCGGTCGATGAACGTCTCGCCGGGGTTGGCCGTGATACGAATGATCAGGTAGTCCGACAGCACCTTGGTTCCACCAGTGACGGCCGACCGATCGCCGCCTGACTCACGGATGACGGGTGCCGACTCGCCGGTGATCGCGGACTCGTCGACCGACGCGACTCCGTCGACGACTTCGCCGTCGCTCGGAATGACGTCGCCCGGCGTGCACAGCACGAGATCTCCGCGCCGAAGTGACGGCGCCGGCGTCAACTCGAACGCGAGCTTGTCGACGGGAACGTTGCGATCATCGGAGGCGTCGAGTCGCTTCGCGTGCGTCTGCGTGCGCGATGCACGAAGTGCGTCGGCCTGCGCCTTGCCGCGACCCTCGGCCATCGCTTCGGCGAAGTTTGCGAAAACGACCGTGAACCAGAGCCAGATGGCGATTTGCAGCGTGAAGCCAATGCCGCCGCGACCACCAGCGATGTCTCGCACCACGACGAGCGTGGTCAACACGCTGCCGACCAGCACCACGAACATCACCGGGTTCCGAAGCATGTGCTTCGGCGAAAGCTTCACGACTGCATCGCGAATGGCGCGCGCGACGATCGGCGGATCGAAGAGGGGACGTTTTTGAACTGACATGTTAGAAGACCTTCCCGGCGACCATCGACAGGTGCTCGACGATCGGTCCGAGCGCGAGCGCCGGAAAGAAGGTGAGCGCGCTGACGATGAGGATGACGCCGATGAGAAGCAGGACGAACAGCGGGCCAGTGACTGGGAACGTTCCAGCCGTTTCTGGCGCGACTTTCTTCTCGGCGAGAAACCCGCCGAGCGCGAGCATCGGGACCGCCATCATGAAGCGTCCGATGAGCGTGTTCAGTCCAAGCGTTGTGTTGTAGTAGTACGTCGATCCCGTCAGGCCGGCGAACGCGCTGCCGTTATTGGCCGCCGTCGACGTGAACGCGTATAGGATCTCTGATAGGCCGTGAGGGCCCGAATTGTTCAGACCCGCAAGCCCGGGTTTGACCAACACCGAAATCGCCGTCAGCGTGAGAATCGCCGCCGGAAAGACCAGCGCGTACAGCATGGCCATCTGGATCTCACGCGCCTGAATTTTTTTACCCAGGTATTCCGGCGTTCGACCGACCATCAGCCCGGCGATGAACACCGTGAGCACGATCATCACGACGATGCCATAGAGGCCCGCTCCCACACCGCCGAATACGACTTCGCCGAGCTGCATGTTCACGAGCGGAACGAGACCGCCGAGCGGAGTAAAGGAGTCGTGCATGGCGTTGACGCAGCCGCATGACGCGTCGGTCGTTACAGTGGCATAGAGCGCCGAATTGGCGATGCCGAATCGGACCTCCTTGCCCTCCATGTTGCCGCCAGGATTCGTTGCGGTCGTCGCGAGATCGAGCCCGCGCGCCGCGTGAATCGGATTGCCCTTGGCCTCCGCCCAGTACGCGGTGGTCACGCCGACGAAAAACAACAGGAACATCGCCGCCCACACCGCCCATCCATGGCGCTGGTTCTTCACCATCCGGCCGAACATGTAGACCATGCCCGACGGGATCATGAAGATCATGAAGACGGACCAGAAGTTGGTCCACGGAGTCGGGTTCTCGAATGGATGCGCCGAGTTGGCGTTGAAGAACCCGCCGCCGTTCGTGCCGAGTTGCTTGATCGTCTCCTGGCTTGCGACCGGGCCCATTGCGATCGTCTGCTTCGCACCCTCGAGCGTAGTGACGTCGAGGTACGGTTTGAAGTTCTGAATCACGCCCTGCTGAACGAGCACGAAGGCGATGAGGAAGGAGAGCGGAAGCAGCACGTACAACGTGCCGCGTACGAGATCGACGTAAAAGTTCCCGAGCTTCCCTGCAGACCGGCGCGACAAGCTGCGAACTAGCGCTACCGCAGTAGCCATTCCGACAGCAGCCGAGACGAAGTTGTGATAGGCGAGCTGCGTCATCTGCGAGAAGTACGACATCAGCGCTTCGCCGCTGTACGACTGCCAGTTCGTATTCGTCGTGAACGAGGCCGACGTTTCGAATGCCTGCCGGTCCACCACGCCCGCCATGTGCTGAGGGTTGAGCGGTAGGAGGTGTTGCAGTCGCAACGCGACATACGTGAAGAGCATCGTCGCACCGCTGAACAGGAGCACGCCGGCGGCGTATCGCGTCCAGTGCTGATCCTCTGTGGGGTCGACGCCGCAGACTTTGTAGATGACGCGCTCGACCGCCCGCAGCCAGCCGATCGATCCGTCGTAGACCTTGACGAGATAGAGGCCGAGCGGCTTTGCGACGAGCAGAATGCACAGACTGAACAGCGCGATCTGGAGCCAACCGTTGACTGTCATATAGAAAGTCGAAACTCCTAGAACTTCTCTGGGCGAAGGAGCGTGTAAACGAGGTAGACGAGCACAGCGACCGCGAGAATGCCCGCGATCCAGCTATCGAGGCTCATTGTTCCCCCCCTCCGACGAAGCACCGTTCCGGCTGTCGGCAGAAGACGCGTGTCCCAACCGATCGCAGGCGCGCACGTATGCGATCATCAGCGCGAAGAAGGCGATCGTTCCGAGTATGTAGATCAGATCATTCATCTGGATACCGTTGACTGCGCCTGGATCCGGGGGGAAAGCAAAACGCCCCATCGGCGCTCTGATACGCTATCCGATGAGGCGTAAGGACCGCACAAGGGAGCGCGGCGCCGGCATAAGGAACTCACAAGGATTGTCGGAGCCGCGCGTCGCGCGCGCGCTCCCAATCGCTCACGACGGGAGGTCGGCCGCTGGCAGGCTGAGGGAGAAGACGCTGCCACCGCCAGCTCGACCGTCGACCGATAGTCGGCCGTGCTGTGCTTCGGCCAGTCGGCGAGCGATCGAAAGGCCAAGGCCGGCGCCGCGAACGTCGGGTGTAGTCCCGGGAGCACGATAGAACGGCTCGAAGATTCGGTCGCGCTCCGCTGGAGCAACCCCTGCGCCCCGATCGGCCACGGTGATTTCGATGCGATCGTCGCGTCGCTCGGCGCCGAGCTCGATCGGTGCGCCCGCTGGCGAATACTTGGCGGCGTTCTCGAGGAGATTGACGAGGATGCGCAACGAATGCGCGAAGTCGAATCGCCCGACGAGCAAGGTATCGAGCGCCCGCACCTCGACGCGGTGGTTGCGCAATACGGTCTCCGCCCGCTGCAGCGCGGCGCCGATCAGGTCGTCGACCGTATTCAACTCGGGAGTCACCTGCACCGCACCGGCGTCCAGTTGAGACATCTGTAACAGGTCGTCAACGAGCAGCGCGAGCCTGTCGACTTCATCGCCGATCGCCAGCGCCCGCGACTGTCCGTCGAGGGCAATTTCCTGGGCGAGGCCTTTGATCGTCGTCAGCGGCGTGCGAAGGTCGTGCGATACCGACGCGAGCAGCGCGTCCTTCACATGGTCCGCGCGTCGCAACGCTTCGGCGGTTTCTTCCGCCTGCTCCAATCGCAAGCGGTAGGTCGCCAGCGCGGCGTAGTACGCCAGCGCCGTGAGGACGCGCCATTGATCCGCCGACAGCGCGAACGTGGTTCGCCCGCTGATACGCAGTGCGCCGACCGTCTCTCCGCGCGCCGACAGCGCTATGGCGAACGCTCGTCCGACGCGCTCATCCTGAGCCCCAGGCGCGGTGCTCGCGTCGTCGACGACGTGAATGGTGCCATCCTCGTGTTCGATCGCACTGCGACGCGTGCCCGCCACATACTTCATGAGTTCGGTCGCGTCCGTCTCGGTCGCAGTGCGGTTCGCGCTCGCTGCGACACGACGCAATTCGTTCCGCTCGCGCTCCCACACGAAGAGTTCGCAGCGCTCCACGCCCACGGTTTGGCAAATGACTTCCGCGATTGCCACAAGCGCCTGCTCCGCGCGAGCAGCATCGAGCGTCTCGGCGCCCAACGTTGCCAAGCGATCCAGCTCACGCGCGCGGGCGGCGGCAAGCTCGGCCTGACGTCGCTGGCGGTCGAGCAGCTCGGCAGCCACGATGCTGGTCGCGAGGAAGACCAGGAGCACCAGCCAATCGAGTGGATCGGTGAGCGTGAGCGTGTAGTACGGCGGCAGGAAGAGCAGGTTGAAGAGCAGGAATGCCGACAGGCCAATGCTCAGGCCCACGACGCGCCCGGCACCGGCGCTCCCGCCCAACACGACAAGCAGGTAGATGAGGGCAACGTGCGCCTTGTCGAGGCGCGTGCGAACGAAAAGCATTCCGACAGTGACCGCCGCGAGCCCGGCGAAGGCGACTACCGCTTCTCTAATCGGAATGCGGCGTTTGCCCGGAACTTCCTGGTCTGGCGTCACGCGTCAGCCGCTCGTTTGCAGGCGATACCCCACGCCGGGTTCCGTCTTGATGTATCGCGGTCGCACTGCGTCAGCTTCGATCTTTCGGCGGAGTTGACCGACGTACACGCGGAGATATTGCTGTGCGTCGCCGTGCGACTTGCCCCACACTGCCGTGAAGAGCTGTCGGTGCGTGAGCGTCTGATCAGCGTGCGTGACGAGCGTCTTGAGCAGTTCCCACTCGATTGGAGTGAGATGCACATTCTCGCCGTTCTTCGTGACGACTCGACCAACGAGGTCCACAACCAAGTCGCCGAGCGTGACGCGCGTGCCACCGTCTTGATCGCGTGGCGCGGCACGCCGCAGCTGGGCGCGAGCGCGCGCTTGCAGCTCTGCGGTACTGAACGGCTTGGTGACGTAATCGTCCGCGCCCGCATCCAGCGCCGAGATCTTTTCTCGCTCCTCGTGCCGCGCAGAGAGTACGATGATCGGCACGGCGGTGAACGCGCGGAGGTCGCGACACACGTCTCGTCCGTCGCGATCGGGAAGCCCGAGGTCGAGAATGATCAGCGAGGGCTGCTCCGCCGCCGCGAGGTCGACCCCTTCGACCGCTGTGGCTGCTTCGAGCACACGCGCGACGTCGCCCTCGAACGCGTTGCGCACGACGCGCCGAATCTGCGGCTCATCGTCGATGACGAGGATCGTTTGCGCTCGGCCAGTTCGGTCGGTCATGCGGGGTTCGGACTCTCGCGCTCGGTACGCACACGTCGTGCGTCGCACTCAAGGTACCTACCTCGTCGCCGGACGCGAAACCGGGGCTCGCCACTCGCGCGACTGGCCAAAACGTCGCACGTTTTGCGGACTCACACGCCCCACCCGCAGAGGACGCAATGTCGCCGCGGCAACGCCCGTGATTCGTATCGCTGTCCTGCTCCTGGGAATGGCCGCGGTGGCTCGCGGTCAAGGGACTGGTTCGCCTCGCGCCGATTCGTCCGGCGCCGTCGTCGGCTTCGTGACGATGAAGGAAGGCGATCTGCCGCTGCCGTATAGCGTCGTGTCCGCGCCGTCGTTGTCCCAGGAGCGTTTCAGCAACGATCGTGGCGTGTTCTATCTTGGCGGCCTTCCCGCTGGACCGTTGCGCTTACGCGTTCGACACCTCGGCTATTCGCCCGTCGAGCTGACCGTCGACGTCCACGCCGGGCGGACGGATACCGTCCGCGTAACGCTGTCGCATATCGCGGTGCGTCTCGCCACGATGGAAGTGCATGACTACCCGCCATGCACAAAACCAGGCGCGCCTGCCGCCGCCTCAGATTCGGCGTTTGCTGCCGTGTTTGATCAGCTGCACATGAATGCCGAACAGTATCAGTTGCTGGCGCGCACATACCCGTACATCTACTCAGTTGAGCGGTCGTTCTCCACGTCGCTTCGCAGCGGGAGAACGCGCTTCGAGCGCGCAGATACGAACTCGGTTGCAAGCTCGGCGCTGTGGGCGTATCGGCCGGGCTCAGTGCTCGAGCGACACGGCGGCATCTCACGCATCTTCGGTGGCGGTGGGATGACGATGAACATTCCGACGCTCGTGACGTTTGCCGACCCGACCTTCATCGACAATCACTGCTTCTACAACGGTGGCGTGGAGACCGTCGCCGGAGACGATCTGCTACGCGTTGACTTCACCGCTTCGGCGAGGATCAAGGATCCCGACGTGAACGGCACTATGTACCTCGATCAGAATACGTTCCAGATCCGGCGATCAGTGTTGCGCCTGAGTCGAATCCCGGCTGGCCTTCAGGGGCTCGTCTCGACCGAAGCGGTGACGTACTTCGGCGAAATGCTCCCCACTCTTCCGATGATCGTCGGGATCGAATCGGTGAATCGTTTTGCGGCGAAGTCGCTGCTTCCCGACACACCAACCGCCGCGCGCGAAGAGCAGCGGTTGATCGCTGTACAATTCCTCCACGGAAAACCGGGCGACGAGTCGAAACGGCCGTAGCTCGAGCAACGAGGTTTTCGAATGTGTGACACACATCATCACCACGCGCACGATGCGTTCGGTTTTCTCGTCGACACACCAGAGATCAGGCAATTGATCGACGAAGCCACGCACCAGTTGTCCAGCGACGCCGACTATGCCGATCGGATCGACGCGCTCATGCCAATGTTCTCGCGACTCCTCGAATCCGACGGCTGGCTCCCCGACGAGTTTGCCGGGCCCGATGAGAAAAGTCGAATGGGCGACGGCATCGGCCAATACGCGCTGTACCGCGCCGAAGATGGATCGCTCTGCCTGTTTTCGCTCGTCATCCCAGCGGGAGCCGAAACCCCGGTACACGACCACTTGGCCTGGGGAATCGTCGGCGTATATCGCGGAGAGCAGCGCGAAACCGTATATCGGCGCCTCGACGACGCGAGCGATCCGTTGCGCGCGGAGCTCGAGGTGTCGAAGCGGCAGGACCTGACCCGCGGAGCGTGCTATCCGCTCATTCCGCCGACCGACGACATCCACTACGTCAAAACGACGTCGGCGTCACCGTCGATCTCGATTCACCTGCTGGCGAACGACACAGCCTGCGTGTGGCGGCACAAGTTCGATCCCAACGCCGGCACGGTAACCGCATTTCGGTCGGGCTACGCCAATGCGCCGTGCCCGACCGACGTCGTTCCGAATTGATCCAGCGAGCGGCTACTTGAGGTAGAACCAGCCAATCGTCCCCGATCCATCGTTCCACGACGCAGACACGATGTAGTAGTGCAGCGACGCGAGGCCTGACGTGCTGAATGTCGAGGAGTAGCTCCCATCGCCATTCGAACTGAACGCGTTCGCCGACGACAGCACGGTCACCGGCGTGCTCGTTCCGTTTGGACCGACGTCTTGCACGGTGATGCTGCCCGACGCCCCAGTCACGCCGACGCCAAGCGCCGAAAGTAGCGTGATATTCGCCGTGATCGGCGTACCCTTGGTGACGAAGGACTGGCTCGGCGGGCGCACCGACGAGAGCGGCGCACCGAAGATTCCCGCCTGTACGTAGTAGATCTGGAATGTCTTCGACGCACTCGACGGGCCGTAGCCGCTACCACCGGCGTAGTTGACCGTCGCCGTCGCAGTACCCACGACATTCGACGTGTATGTCGGCGTCACGACGAGGTGTAGTCCGCTGCCCTCGACCAATCCGGTGCACGGCGTGACCGGCGATCCGGTATATAGCGCGAAGGGCAGACACGTCACCCGCGCCGTCGTCGTCATGCCAGTGATCTGGAAGCTCGACGATCCGTTGCTTGCGAGGAAATTGCCGCCGCCCGGATAACTGGCGGTCACCGTCGCGGTGCCTGACGCAACGTTCGACGCGTACACCGGCGTGAGCGGAAGATTGAGCCCCGGTCCCGTCGCCGTCGCCACGCAAGGCGTCAACGGCGAGCCGGTGAATGTTACCGAGGTCGGGCAATTCACCGACGTGGTCGTCGGCGCCGCAGTGATGTTGAACGTCGCGGAGCCGGTGCTCGCGGCATGATTTGCATCGCCAGCATAGCTGACGCTCGCAGTCGCCGTTCCAACGTTGAAGTTCGACGAATACGTCGGCGTCGCCGAAACCGAGAGACCTGGCCCCGTCACCGTTGCCGTACAGGGCGTGAGCAGCGCGTCAGTAAAGACGACCGACGCTGGGCACGTCACCACGACGGACGATGCAACACTAGTAATCTTGAAAGTCGCGGTCCCATCGCTCGGCAAATGGTTCACGTCCCCGCCGTACGCCAGCACCGCCGTTGCCGTACCAACGCTCACGTTGTTCGTGTACGTGGGCGGCATGCTCAGCGTGAGCCCGCCACCGCTCACGATCGCCGTACAGGGCGCGAGCGCCGTACCGGTGAACGTGACGGAGACCGGACAGGTGATCGTCGCCGTCGTTTTTGCCGGCTTGATCTCGATGGCCGCCGTCTGGCTCACCGGCTTGTACGACGCGCTACCTGCGCCGCACGTGACCGTCAGCGTATACGACCCAACACTCACCGGCACTGAGCCGGCGCCGCTATAGCTGAGCACCGGCGTGAGACCGTTGGAGCAGGTACCGCTCCCCGAATGTCCCGTACCGTCGAAATCGAACGTGCCGCCAGTGGCTGTCGCCGTTGGCGTGATCAGTTTCGCAGTCGCCTCGAACGTGATGTTCGCCGGGCTGAAGCTCACCCCCGGCGGGACGTCGCCGCCAACCGACGGCGTCGCGATGACCGTGTTGGTCCCGGCGACTGGTCCGAGATTCCAGCACACGCCTGCCCTCGCGGTCGCGTCGGTGGCCGTCGCTGCCGTCGCGCCAAAGGCGCCGCACGTCCGCGTTCCCGATGCCTCGGGCGCCGCAGCGCCGCCGCCAACGCCGATGGCCCAGTTGACCGGCACATTCTGGAGCAGCGTTCCCTTGGCCGTCTTGAGGGTCACACCCGGACGACAATCCGGCGAGACCGCCCCCCCAACAGCTCCTTCAACCACTGGGCATATCGCGGTGGTCGCAGCCGCAGGTCGCGACACACCGTTCGAATCGCGTACCGCCGGCAGCTGGAACTCCGTGGCGGTTCCGCCAACGCCGCCTGCGAAGCGCATCTCTGTGTCGACAGGACCGAACGGGCTGAACTCAGTAGCCAGTCCACCGATGCCGCCCGCCAGCACCTTTGCATATAGGGGCTTTGGGAGAATCAGACTCGCGACGGCTTGCAACCACTTCGATGCGCGACTCGCCGAGGCACTCGAGCAGTCGAGGAAACTCGCATCGGCGGACGGCGTGATTTCGAACCCGCTCGTTTTCTGGTGGCCGAGCCGAAGCCGTGGCAGCACGCTCGCTGGGACACTCGCCGACGGACAAACGCCGACGACCGCCGCCTTGGTGAGAGGACCAGACTGCGTGACGAGCACGAAACCCGGATACACATCGAGTTTGGTGTTCAGCGGCGAAACGTCCGTGGGCAGCTGCGTAATCGTGATCAGCGTCGGAGCTGTCACCGTATTGCCCTGCAGCGACACGCCAGCCTTTTTGTCGGCCGTCACGAACACGCGCGGCGCATCCGTCGGCACGACGAGGAATGTGTCCGGCGACAGCCCCGCGTAGCACAACACGGAGCTGATGAGCGACTGAAGCTGCGCAACCGTTCCCGCCAGTGCGCCCGCCTCTGCCTGCTGCCGTACGAGGGCGACGATGCTCCGCGCCTGGTCCTGCGCGGCCGCGGTATTGCCCGCCGCCAATTGAGCCTGAAGGTCGTTCAACTTCGTCAACAGCGTCGTGAGGTTCGGCGATCCAGCCGCGAACAGCGCGTTGACGAGCGATATGAGATTACTAAGGGTCGTGCAGGCGTTCGCTGGAACGAAGCTGGATACCCCGGCAGAACGCGCCGAGGCCGCTCCGGTTGGGTTGCGATCCGTACACGACGCGACGACGAGAGCGAGTGCAACGAGGGAAGTACCACGAAAAACAGAGCGTCGCATCGTCGCAGATCTCTCTCTTGGAGCAGGCGTAAAAACGCCTCGGCGCGATCGCAGTGTGTGATCGAACCGGGACGAGCAATAGATGGGTTTGTGATGCAGGTCGCAAGACGGGCGACGGCGCTACAACACCTGTCGCGCGGACGCTACGGCGCGGCGCCTACGACCTGGCGGAAGCGCGGATCCTTTTCGAGATCGCGGAACCACCAGCCTGGATCCGTTCGCAACGATATGGCGCGCTGCGGGTTGGCGGCGAGGTACTGCTTCAGCAGACGAATCGCGTCGTCCTTGTCGCCGAGCAAAGTGGATACAAAGGCGCCAAACCAAGCGAGATCGCGCGTCGGATCGTTCACCGCCGTACCCTCGGACCGGCGGGCGACATGACGCGCGCTGTCCGCGAGACTCGGCTGCGTCTTGCTCGCCTGGGCGAGCATCGCCGCCACGAGCATGTCCTCGGTCAACCGCTCTCGTGGCCGAGCTGCCGGCGGAACCATCGCCACGGCGGAATCGGCCAACTTCCACGCGGTAGACACGCTCGCGGGCAGACTCTTAGTGGTCAGGAGATAGAGCTGGCACCGAACGGTGCGCACGTCCCCCGGAAAGCGCTGCTTCGCGGCCGTGCACCACTGCTCCGCTTTGTCGAACTGCCCGAGGTCGTACGCAGCATTGAACAGACGAGAGAAAATGACGTTCGCGTTGGCAAGGAACTCGTCGGCCTCGAGCGCGCGCTGAGCGGCGATGTAGACGTCCGACGGCGTCATCGACGGAACCTGATAGTACAAATGCGACAGCGTGGCGTACGCGCCAGCCTGATTCCGATTCAGCGTCGTCGACTTCTCGAGGTCTGTCTTTGCCGTAAGAAGGGCCGACTCGCGCTTGGCCGCGTCGGTCTCGATGGCCGCGACCCAGCTCCAGTAGCGCAGATTGCCGCGCGTCTCGAAGGCGTCAGCGTTGCTCGCGTCGTTCGCCACCGCCTGATCGGCAAAACCCAACCCGACGTCGATCCACTTACGAATCGTCGGCGGATCGCCCGCGGCGAGACGCGATCGACGATACGCGAGCGCCGCACGCAACGTCGCAGGCTCGGACCACTTCGGATCCTGCTGTTGCGACGCCGCATAGAGCGAATCTGCCGCAAGAAATTCGCGGTTCAAACCCGCCGTGTCGCCCTTTGAATTCAGGCTCTCACCAGTCCTCTGGCGTTGCTGCCCACGCTGGAGCAGTAGCCACGCCGCGGAGTTGTCCGTCGCCGCCCGCTCCTGCTTGATCTGAATCTCGGAGCCGAGCTGTTTGCGAATGAGATCGGATGCGGCGATGGTCAGGCGCTCCTGCATTCCGCTCAGGCTGTCCGCCGAAACCGAAATCGACGACCGCTGGAGGTTTACGCCGCTCGCATCATCCAGGCGCAGCGCGACGCGAATGCGCGGACCTGCGGGCTCCACTTCGCCGCGAACCATGTATCCGGCGCGAAGCACGCGGGCAATGCTATCCGTGGCGACTGATGACCCACGAAAGCGCTCGACACCGTCGCGCGGAATCACGGTGAGCGTCGGCGCATTGGCCAGCGATCGAATCAGCCCCTCGGTAAAACCGTCCGCGAGCGCTCCGAGCGAGTGATCCTTGCTCTGATCGTCGAAATACAGAACGGCAATGCGATGCGCATCAGGGCCGTTCGCCGCCACCGCGCGTGACGGTCGCACGAAGTGCCAGACACCAAATCCGGCAGCCGCGGCAAGGACGACTGCACCCGCGGCGAGCGTGAGCGGCCGACGCCAGGCAGGAGTCGGCGGCGGAGCGACGACGCGCTGCGCGCCTGATGCGGTGCGTCGCGTCGCTGTAAAATTCCGCGTCCGCATGCTGGACGTGACACCCATTGGGAGTCCGAGCATCTCGGAAAACAGGACGGCAGTCTGCGGACGATCCGCCGGCACTTTCCCGAGCGCCGCGAAGATCGCTTCCTCGATCTCGTCCGGCACCGAACTCCGCACGATGCAGATGCTCGGCACCTGTTCCATGGCGTGGCGCGCCATGATCTGCATGGAGTTCTTGCCGGTGAACGGCGGTTCGCCGGCCAGCATCTCGTACAGCATACAGCCAAGGCTGTAGATGTCCGCTGTAGGCCCAACGACTTCGCCGCTCGCCTGTTCGGGAGCCATGTAGTACGGCGTGCCCATCGACATGCCGGTGGCGGTCAGCTTCTGCGACTGCCCCTCGTTGGCAATGGCGCGGGCAATACCGAAGTCCGCGACCAACGCGTGCCCTTCGGACAGCAGAATGTTCTCGGGCTTGATGTCGCGATGCACGACACCGCGCGAATGCGCGTACCCCAGCGCGTCGCTCACCTCGAGGGTGATGCCCACAGCGTCTTCGACGGGCAGCATTCCTTCGCGATCGATGCGATCGCGCAACGACTCACCCTTCACGAACGGCATGACGTAGTACAGCAAGTCGCCGGCGACGCCAGAATCGTGGAGCCCCAGGATGTGCGGGTGCTGCAGCTTGGCCGCTAGTCGGATCTCGCGCTCGAAGCGTTCGCCGCCGAGCGACGCCGCCAGCTCGGGGTGGAGCACCTTGATGGCGACTTCGCGATCGTGCTTGACGTCGTTCGCCAGGTAGACCGTTGCCATGCCGCCGCGCCCGAGCTCCCGCAGGACCTCGTATCGGCCCTCGAGCGCCGCCCTTAGACGAACGACAACGTCGGAAGGGGTGAACTCGGGATCGGACGAATCAGACAAGAACTCTCCAGGGGCCGAACGGACGAAGAGGCGCGGGGCCGGTCAGGTGATCATATGGCGCGCGCGCGGTTCTCTCAAGCCCGAAACATGACTGAGAAATGCAGACGGACAGCGAAAATCGCTGTCCGTCTCGTCGATGTTCAGTCCCACCAACTCCAAAGGTCGCGCTGTATCGCTCCGCT
Source organism: Leucogemmata humicola (assembly GCF_055379415.1). NCBI lineage: Bacteria > Pseudomonadati > Gemmatimonadota > Gemmatimonadia > Gemmatimonadales > Gemmatimonadaceae > Leucogemmata > Leucogemmata humicola. The sequence goes on along the minus strand of NZ_AP040875.1, from coordinate 1,073,768 downwards.
ACTGCCCGTGGTGCGCCAGCATCGCCTTTTGGACCTGTGCCTTCAGCCCCTCGAGGTTGAACGACGCGCCTTCCTGCATCGGCGGGAATTCCACGAAGGTCTGGGCAATCTTTCCGACAACCTCCTGGACCAGCACGAAGCGCCAGAACTCGTACTTGTACCACTCTGTGAACTCCAGCGAGCCCGAAAGGCCGGTCCGCTCGAACGGATCGAGTCGCAAGTTCACGAGAATCGGCCAATCCGGTTTGACCGTGCCGCCCAGCCATCCCTGTGGCTGATCAATGAATCGGTATTTGTAATCGTTAACGCGCACCGCGCCCACAGTCGACTCGGCGCAGTAGATCACTTCGTGGCGCTGCGACTCGGTCTTTCCTCTGATGAAATCGAGTTGGTTGTAGCCGTCGAGATGGACCGTGTACGATTTGTCACCGAGGTTCAGGCCGTGTTTCAGATCCTCGACAATCGTCGTGTTTCCGGCCGCCGCCACGAAGGTCGGGAACCAGTCGAGCCCGGAGATGATGCCGTTCTCCACTTTGCCTGCGGGTACCTGACCGGGCCAACGCAAAATGCACGGCGCGCGGAAGCCGCCTTCGAGCACCTGACCCTTGCCACCAGCGAACGGCGTCTGACCGCCATCGGGCCACGTGAAATTCTCGGCACCATTGTCAGTCGTCACAACGACGATCGTGTTGTCGGTCAAGCCGGCGTCGTCGAGCTTCTTCATGACGCCGCCAATCACGTCATCGAACTGCGCCATGCCCGCTTCGTAAATGCCCCAGCTGTTCTCCGGCGTGCGCATCGAATCATACTTTTCTGATAGATGCGTCACGACGTGCATGCGCGTCGGGTTCAGCCACATGAAGAACGGCCGGTCGGCGGCCACGGCCGTGTCGATGAAGTCGAGCGCGTGATCGAGAATCACTTCGTCGATCGTCTCCATGTTGTGCTTGATGCCCTTCATCGGACGCGGTGGCAGCGGGCCCTCGTCGACGATCTTCTGCTTGCCCACTCGGCCCCATCGCGGATCTTCGGTCGCGTCGTCGGTATCCGTCGCGAACGTGTGCAGCAGATTGCGCGGACCGATCTTGTCCTTCAGCTCCTGCGGGTAGTTGCGATGGAACGGGTCCTCCATCGCATCCAGGTGATAGAGATATCCCCAGAATTCGTCGAAGCCGTGGAGTGTCGGCAGAAACTCGTTGCGATCACCGAGGTGATTCTTGCCGAACTGCCCGGTGACGTATCCTTGCGCGCGCAACGCCGTCGCAATCGTTGGCGCGGCCGCAGGCATACCGAGCTTCGCGCCCGCTTGACCTACAGTTGTGAGACCCGTGCGCAGCGGCAACTGACCGGTAATGAAGTTTGCGCGGCCTGCGGTGCAGCTAGCCTCTGCGTAGTAATCCGTGAACCGCATTCCTTCCGCCGCGAGTCGGTCGATGTTCGGCGTTCGACTCGCCATGATGCCCTGATGGTACGCGCTGATGTTGAACCAGCCAATATCATCGCCCATGATGAAGACGATGTTGGGTTGCTTGCGTGTGGCCATTTCCGCTGCCTCCGTGAAAACGTTGGGCCCGGGCGGCGCCAACAGGGGCGCTATCCCCGTCTCGCGCAGTCGTTCAGGCTACGCAGCGTGCATGAAACACAGCCATTGGACCAAAGCGGCAACGAGCGTCGTCAGCAGCGACCGAAACTGCTCACGCCGGCGCTATGAGATCACGCGAAATACCCGGCACCAAACGCTCGGCGATCCGCTGGAGTTCTCGACGCACTCCCTCGCGTTGCTCAGTCGGCCATTCGGCGATGAGATCCGCCAGATGAGCGCGGCGCGCGTCGATCAAGCGAGCGAGTGTATCACAGCCCGCTTCGGTCAGTCGCCATGGGATTCGTGAATCGCGCGCGGAAGGAACCAGCATCCCTGCACGCTCCAACTCTTCGCGCAGCGTCGTCATGCGATCGGCCGCAACCTGATGTTCGTTACCGAGCGCGCGAAGATCGAGCGAAGAATCGCGTTCCATGCGAACGAGCAACCACGCTGCTCCCGGACTGAGCGCGACTCCAGCGCGTTCAACGATCTTCGCAATGTGCGCGCGCTGCACATCTCGATTGGCGAAGATCGCGAGTCCGCGACGCAACTCGTCATCCGATTCTTGAGCTTCGGGGCGGCCAAAGGCTCCAGCAGCGTCGTCGCCTGCTTCAGCGGCGGTGGCGGCGATGGTACGGCGCAGCGGATGTTCTGGAAGAAGCAGCGTGAGTATGAAACCAACTGCGGCGACAATTGCGGCGAGCAGGAACACCGTATCGAGCGCATTGGCAAAGGCGTGCACGTAGGCATCGCGCGCGGCAGGCGTGAGCGCAGCGAGATCGTGCGCCGTCATCCGACTTGCGGCGTGGCCAATCGTGGAGCCGCCCGCGTTCGTTAGGTTCGCGGCCAATCGCGCGGAGAACACGGCGCCGAGCAGCGCCGTTCCAAGCGATCCGCCAACGAGACGGAACAGCGTCGCACCCGATGTCGCGACGCCGAGATCGCGATAGTCGACCGCATTCTGCACGGCGATCACCAACACCTGCATCACCATGCCGATGCCGAGCCCGAGCACCAACATCGCAATCGAAATGCTCATGGCGCCGGTCGTGACGGATACGCGCGCAAGTAGAGCCAGTCCTGCTGCGGCGACGGCAGTGCCGACAACAGGAAAGATCTTGTAGCGACCGGTACGACTGATGAGCTGCCCGACCGCGATCGATGCGGTCAGCATGCCGATCATCATCGGCAACATCTGCAACCCGGATGATGTCGGACTCGCACCGCGCACCACTTGGAGAAAGACCGGCAGATACGTGACGGAGCCGAACAAAGCGAAGCCGACGATCAGGCCAATACCTGATGTCAGTGCGAACGTCCGATTAGCAAACAGTCGAAGCGGAATCACTGGCTCGGCCGCTCTTCGCTCCGCCAAGATGAATCCGCCGAGTGAGCCAATGCTGATCGCGATCAGCCCGAGCATCGGCGGCGACGACCACGGATAGGTCAGTCCGCCGAAATCAGCGACGAGTGTCACCGCCGTGAGGAACACCGCGAGGAGCGAGGCACCGGCGTAGTCGATGGCGCGAGAGATTCTCTCCGCTTGCGCCGGCAGCGTGGCATGCAGCACGAACAGCGCGATGATGCCGAACGGAAGATTGATGTAAAAGATCCAGCGCCAGGTCCAATGGGTCGTGAAGTAGCCGCCGAGCAGTGGGCCGGCGATGCTCGCAAGTCCGTAGACTGCGCCGAAAATTCCCTGATATCGTCCGCGATCGATTGGTGCGACGATGTCGCCCACGACTGCCTGCGTCGTCACGGCCAGGCCGCCGCCACCGAGCCCCTGAATCGCGCGAAACAGGATGAGCTGCGTCATGCTCTGACTCATTCCGCAGAGCACGGAGCCGAGGAGAAACAGCACCGTCGCGGCCTGGAGGACGATCTTGCGACCGTACAGATCTCCGAGCTTGCCATACACTGGAGTCACGACGGTCTGCGCGAGCAGATAGCCCGTCACCACCCACGCGAGATGCTCGAGTCCACCGAGTTCGCCGACGATCGTCGGGAGCGCGGTCGACACAATTGTCGAATCCAACGCGGCGAGGAGCATCACCATCACCAGACCGCTGAACGCGATCAGAACGCGGCGATGGTCGAGTGCAATCGGTTCGTTCGCGTTGCGGTCCAGCGTGCTTGCAGCGGTCATCCGTACTTGGCCTCGCTCGGGTCCACGTCAACCGTCGCGACGAAGCCAGTTGTGTGCCGCGGCCGGCTGAACCCGTTACAGCTGCAGCTCGATCGGCTTTCCGCTGAACGCCACCGACTTCACGGTCGACGAGCCGCTGAGTCGCACATCGAACGTACGGGGCGATGGCGTGAGCATTCGTGAACCCGGTGCGAGGCGCAGCGCCAATCGGCGAGAGCTGTCGCGCCATTCCATCGTAATTCGCGAAAACGCACCCGAGCGATAGTCGAACGATCGTCCATCGTCGTCGTAAAGCATCGACGTTGCATTGGCTCCGGGATACACAGTCAGCACATCGTTGCCAGCGACGGGCTCGTCTGTGTACTGCCGCACTGGCCCTGTGGGAATCACGGCGCCCGCGCGCACGTACAGCGGAATCGTCGCGAGATCCACTGCACGTTCGATCTCTCGACCGCCAACGAGTCGTTCGCCAGTCCAGAAGTCGAACCACTGTCCCTTGGGCAAATACACGCGTCGGCTCGCGGCGCCCTTATCGACGACGGGTGCAACGAGCAGATCGCGTCCCCAGAGAAACTGATCGCCGCGTTTCACCGCTTCGGGATCGTCGGCGTGATGCAGCCAGAGCGCGCGCATCATTGGAAGGCCCGTTTCCGTGGTGTCCTTCAACGCGGTGTAGATGTACGGCGTCAACTGCGACCGCAGCTCGAGATACTTCCGGCAGATTGGCTCTACGTCTTTGTTGTGCAACTCGGCCGGATCCGCAGTGAAGTTCGCCGTCTCTGGCGGCCCGCCGTCGCCGCCATCCCAACCCCACGGCGTGTGCAGATGCCAGTTGCGACCGTGCGATCGAAAGAGTGGACAGAACGCCGCGAACTGAAACCAGCGCACGAACAGCTCGCCGGTGAAATCGGTGGTGCCGTAGAAGCCGCCGATGTCCGTTCCCCAGAGTGGCAATCCCGACAAACCGGTGTTGATCGCGACAGGCACGTGCGCCTTGAGCGTATCCCAGCGCGATTGCACGTCGCCCGACCAGATGAAACCGCCGTACCGCTGAATTCCCGCCGACGCATTGCGATGCAGCGCGAATGGCCGGTCGTTCGGGCGGTACATCTGTGTGCCTTCCCAGTACATCCGATGGCGATTGAAGCGCGATGGTCCATCGTAGCCGTCGCCTTGATCGGGCCACCAGCCGTCAACGCCGACGTCCATGAGTGTTTTATGAATCGGCCAGTAGCACGACACCTGGCGCGAGGCCGGCCATTGGTCGTTCGCCATCCGCCCCGACGGCTGCGGATCGGCCGAGCATGCGTCGCCCACGTTGCCCGTGAGCTCACGCCCTTCGATCACGGTGTGCAGAATCACCTTGAAGTGATCGGCGTGCAGCTCGTCGATCGTCTTCTTCGGTTCGGGAAAGTTTCCAGTGTGCCACGTGAATTCACCGTTGCGCGTGTTCCAGCCAGACGGCGTGAACTCAGTGCCGAGATAGATGAGAGCGTCGCAGGGAAGCTTTTTCGCGCGGAGGGTACGAGCGACCTCCATCACCGACTCGGGCCCCGCGAGCGTCCGATGCGACTGTTGGTAGCCAAGCGTCCATCGTGCGGGAAGTTCGGGCAGTCCAGTGATGCGCGCATACTCACGCATGATGACCGACGGATCCTTCGACGCGACGACGAAGACGTCGAGCGGCAGCCCGACCGTCGCAGCAACAGGGTTTGGACTGTTGACGAGCTGATTTCCTGTTGGCGGCAGAATCGTCGGCGTGAAGCGCCCTTCGGTGCCTGTGAAGTCGAACGCTCCGTACGGTTGATGGATGAACATCGCCCAACCGTCGGTGCCAATCAGCCATTGCACTGGCGCGCGCGTGCCGTGGGTTGCCAGTCGATAGCCGCCCTGGCCATTTCGCATCTGATCGGTCGAGCCCTTTCGGTCGAACTGCGGACCGCCCTCGCCTAGCCCCAAAAGCGGACCGCGGGGAAGAACGAACGACATTCCCGGCGCAATCGCGTCCAGCGTGAGCCGCTGGACCGCGTCACCGCGCGCGCTCTCGACGTGAACCGTCGGCGGATTCGACGTCAATCGAACGATCACGTCGCCCGCGCGCACGCGGGATGCCGACGCCGTGTCCGATGCACGAACGACCGGTGGCGAATACTCGTCCTTCACCAGCGCGCCGGTGAATGGAATGACTTGGTGCGCCGCGTCACCAACGCCCGCGGCGCGCAGCGTGAGTCGCACCGTCACCGGACTCACCGACGTCACGGTGAGCTCGGCCGGCTGTCCGGCCACGACGAGCGGTTCGCCGTTCGCGCCGACGAGAGCGGCGCTCGCGGACGGCCGCAGCGCGAGGGCCGCCGCTCCAACGCCTAGCTGTTTGAGGGCTTCACGACGGGTCAGGCCAGAACGAGGCATCGGAACCGGAGGTTAAGCGAAAACTGGCGCATGAACGTATTGCTATCGGAGGTCAATGTCTAAGAAACGACAAAGGCTCCCAGTACCCTACGGCCGCGCCTTGCCGCCGGGGGCGCACAGTCGCAGTATCCCGAGAGTCGTTCGAAGTCCCCTCCGCCGTATTCACGTCCACTCGCATTCGCTCGCCGGAGAAGCAACCGATGGGAAATCGCTCTTCCCGATGCCTCAACGCCTTCGCGTCAGGGCTCACCCGTACCGCACTGACTACGACATTTGGCGTTGCCCTGATGCTGGCCCCACTCGGCGCCGCATCCGCGCAGGGCAGCTGTAAGGGGCGACCCGGCGAAGGAACGCCGGCATGTGACACCACTCCCGCCAAGGCGCCGTTCGCGTCCACGGGCTGGAAGACGGTCGCGATGGATCACTTCACGATGGACGCCGTCGATTACAAGAAGGAAGCGGCCTACTACGCCGCGCTGATGAACTGGAAGATTCGCAGCGACGACGGCAAGCAGGCAGTCCTCGACATTGGCGACATCGCCACGGTCGTCATTCGCGGTGGTTACACGCCGCCGCCCCCGCCGCCGGCCCCGGTCGCCCAGGCCGGCGACACCACGGGCGGTCGACGTGGTGGTGGTCGCGGCGGCCCGCGCACTCCTCCGTCGGCCGTGTGGAGCATGATGTCGTACGCGATCTCGCCGTGGGACGCGAAAAAGGTCGAAGCTGAGCTCAAGAAGCGCGGCCTCAATCCGGTCGCCGACAACGACGGCAAGTTCGAGAGCTTCCGCGTGAAGGATCCAGACGGTTTCGATATTCAGATCAGCAACGGCTCATACGCTAAGGCACGCGCCGCGGCAAAGGGCAAGGACGGAATCGCATCGTCTGCTCCTGCGCCCTTCGCGTCGACGAACTGGCACACGGTGTGGCTCGACCACATTTCGTTCGGCGTCACGAACTACAAGGAGAGCGTCGCGTGGTACCAGGCCCTCCTCGGCTGGATGCCAACTGGCGACGAAGGCAGCCAGAACGAAACGTGGATCTGCGAAGATTGCGGCAACGTCATCATTCGCGGCGGCAACCCAATGAACACGGCTCGTCCAATGCCGGCCGTACGTCGCGCATCGATCGGCCACATCTCATTCGGCATCGATCCGTTCGAGTGGGCCGCGGTGAAGGCCGAGCTCGACAAGCGCGGCCTGAACGGGCGCGAAGACACCGGCACGTCGCTCAAGATCGACGATCCCAAGGCGCTGTATAAGAGCTATCACACCACGACGCCGCAGGGCTTCGACCTTCAGATCAGCAACGGCACCAAGGCGAATCGAACGGTTCGCTAAGCACCGTTCGGCAGGACAAAAAGGGCGACCCGAATTTCTCGGGTCGCCCTTTTGTATTTCGGCTAACGCAAACTCATTTGCCGATCACGACGATGGTGAACGAGCCGGGGATTGCTGGTGCCTGTCCGCCGCGTCCGCCGCCGGCCGGCGGAGGAGGTGCGGGTCCGCGCTCAACGCTCATCGTGAGGATTCGATTCGTCTTCGTGTCGAGCGTCAACGTGCGCGCGCCGGCCATCGTTTGAAGATTCTCTTCGACCTCGAAGCTCGTGGGACTCTTCTCTTTGATCACCGTGAGGGTACCGTTGCCGTGCGAGCTGAACGCTTCCATCGTCGCTGGATTGAACACCGCTCCGTCCGATCCGCCGGCGAGCGGAAGGTTCGCCAGGATGGCACCGTTCTGTGCGTTCAGTACGACCATCATCGGCTGCGGCGGATTTGCGGGTGGATTGCCCGACGTCGCACACGCCGCGAACAGCACGTGGTTCTTGGCGTCGAGCGCGAGCCCGTTGCAACGACCATTGTCGCCAAGCGCATAGTGCGCAGTGGCCTTCATGGTTTTGGCATCGACGACCGTAACGCTTCCGGGCACATCCTGCATCACGACATACAGCGTTCCCTTTCCATCTGACACGGCCTGCTCGGGCACTCCGCCGAGGTCGATCGTGCCGAGGACGGTGCCGTCCTTGGCGTCGATGACGGTGGCATCCTTCGTCGGATGACTAAAGACGTATACGCGATCGTTGAACGCGTCGAAGTAAATGCCGTCAGGCTGCGCCGCGCCAACGTCGATCGTCTTGATCAGCGCCAGCGTTTTTGTGTCGAACATCGAAACGGGTTTGCTGCTCGAGAAGCCGTGGCCGGACTTTGGGTCGACGGCGACACCGTTACCGCCCGTGTTTGGGATTTCCCCGAGCGGGGCGATCGTTTCGAGATCGAACACAGTGATGCGGCCCGGCACGGCGGCTTTGGCCGGCGTGCTGTCGGTGGCCGGCACCGCCCGTGCTCCGCCGCGCGGAATGTAGAGCCGTCGCCCGACCACATCGGCGAAGATGTAGTCGGTCCCGCCCTCACCGCCCACGCGAGCGCGTTGCACCACCGTGTACGGGCCAGTGGTCGAAGGCTGCTGCGCGCCCAGTGGCATCGCAGCAACCGACGCCACGAGCAGCGACGCTACACCAATGCGTTTCATGAGCGGATCCTCAGTTGAGAATGGGAAAGCTCCAGAAGTGCGAAAATAGCCACCGGACCTGTCGTCACGATGACGAGTCCAGTGGCCAAGCATTCCCAGGTCCCGTTCCGCGCTACTTACGTGAAGCCGGCGTCGTATCGATGAGCGTCCGGAGGAACGCGACAATCGCTCCCCGCTCCCCAAGCGTCAGATGGAGGGAGTCGGGGCTCAACGTCTGATTCGGAATCCGCGCCCCTGCGCCCACCCCGCCGCCGCCATTATAGAACGCGATCACGTCGTCGAGCGAACGAAACGCACCATTGTGCATGTACGGTGCGGTGAGCGTTGCGTTGCGCAGCGTCGGCGTCTTGAACGCGCGAACGTGCAGCGGAAGTCGATCGATCTTTCCGCGACCAGAATCAGAGTCGACCACGGACGGCCGTTCGGGAGACACCGGAGTGCCAATGACTTCCACATCGGACGCGTGGTACAACGGCGGCGTGTTGCCGTTGAAGAGCGGCGCGAAGTGACAGGTCCCGCAGCCCGCCTTTCCCATGAACAGCGTGAAGCCCTGCCGCTCCTGCGCGCTGAGCAACGCAGTGTCGCCACGCACCGCCCGATCGAACCGAGAGTCGAGCGCGACGAGCGACCGCACGAACGCCGCGAGCGCCACACGCAGTCGCACCGGCGTCACGGCGCTGTCCGCAGCTCCGCCGAATGTCTGCGCAAACTGGGCGCGATAGTCAGGGTGACGGCCAACCGCCGCTGCCGCGCGCTCCACCGAGCTTCCCATCTCTCCCGGACTTTCCAGAACGCGAACAACTTGCTCCTCGAGCGTCATCGCGCGCTCGTCGGCAAATTGCGCCGGCGCGACTCCCGCGTTGAGCAGCGTCGGCGTGTGCCGCGCGACCTGTCCGCGTCCATCGATGCGCGCCGCGCGCGAGAGTCCGTCGGTGAACGCATGCGACGGCACGTGACAGGACGCGCACGACCGTGTGCCCGTTCCCGAGAGTGCTGGCTCGAAAAACAGTCGCTTGCCCAGGGCAATCGTATTCGTCGTCGGCGCCGGAAGGTCCGTCGAGGCATACGCACTCGGATCAAACGCGCCCGCATCATACACCGACGCTACATCAGACCGCCAACCACGTAGCATGCGAACCGAAGTCGTTCCCGCCGCGCGCCGAATTGCGTCGACCGACTGCGCCGCAGGCTCGGCGTATGCCGCGATGAATACGAGCCGGTCGAACGTCTCGAAGTCCGTGTGCGCGCGCAGATATGCAGACGCACGCGTGAACGTCGAGTCCATGGCGCGACGTTGGGGCGCAAGCGTCGGCCACCACGCGGGGCCGGCATCAGCAAAGAGGAGCCTGACACCGTCGAGCGCATCAGCGGCCTCGCGCATCGACGCGCGCGTCACCGGCGCATCGAACCCGGCGATACCGAGCGTAGAGACACGTGCAACCTCGAGGCGCGCGAGCTCGACGAGCTGCGCATCCGTTGGCGCGAGTGCGCCACTCAGCGCTCGCACCCGCGCAACAACGCGCCGCATGCCATCGACGAGAACGTGCACGCGCGCTGCGCTATCTCGCGCAACGACTGGCCAGACCAACGGCTCGAGTGCAGGAAATCCTCCCGGCGCGAGCGTCGACGGTGGAGGCGCGTCGTCGTCGTCCACTTCCTGACGACGCGAGTTCAGCGATGCCGCTAGCGCCGGTGCATAGAACTCGACGACGCCTTCCAATTGCTTGAAGCGCGTGCGCGCGTCGACAAATGCCGATCGTACACGGCGCGCCGACGCACTGTCCGACGCAGTCTGAGACGCATCGACCGCTGCGCCGAGTCGGGCGAGCGACGCATCGAGAGAATCGCTCGCTCGCCCAATCCATTGCTGCACACGCTCATTCCGCGCACGCTCGAGCGAAAGGCGCGCGGAGTGCGCCCGTGTTGCTCCAACGCCCGCGACCACTGCCAGCGCGGCGCCGGCGCGAATGATCCACGCGCGACGCCGCACCTGTCGGGACTGACGGTCCCGCCGGTGATTCACAATTCCCTACTCTACTTCCAGGTGATCTCGGCCGAATCACGCACCGACGTGGAACCAGTGACCGCTGCCGTGTAACCGGCCGTCGGCACGTCGCGGCCATAGCTCTTGAGAATGACACGACCCGAGTTCAGCACCTGCACGAGCGTGAAGCCGAAATACGCTCCGGTGTTCGGAATCGACGTATCGATCGTGGCGTCGAGCGCCGTGCCGCCGTTGCCGGCAATGATCTGCCACGTCTTGCCCGTCGGCTGGAAGCGATAGTAGACGTGGTTGTGCGCCGAGAACATGCCTTCGACCTGGTTCGCGGTGAGCGTGTTCCAGAACAGGTCGCGCGACGCCTGGTCGAACACGAGACCGTCCGTCGGCACTGTGGGATACGGATACGCAGGTTTGTGTCCGAACACGAAGATGTGCTTCTGACCCTTCGCCTTCGCGGCGGCGAGATCGCTCGTCACCCACGTCGTGGGCACGTGCCAATCCTTACCAACGCCGTCGGTGCTGATCGTCACGAAATGCGCATCCTTATAATCGAACGAATACGTCAGCTTGCTCTGATCGGTCGTGTAGCCGTCGACACCGGCCGCCGGTCCATTCCCGCCACGCGAGATGTACGGCGCCAGATCGCGGAGCCACACGCGCTCGGCCGGCGACGTCGCGACCTTGGCGACGTTCTCCGTTTCGTGATTCCCCGGCACCGCAACGAGCTCGATGCCGGCTGCGGACGCCGGTGACGCCTGCCACAACGCGACCCAACCCTTCAACTCCTTGTCGAGGTTGGTGCTGTCGTTGGTGTAGCCGAGCACCATGTCGCCGGTGAAGAAGAGAAAGTTCGGCTTGGGGCTGATCGATGCGATGTCGGCGAAGGTTTTGTTGAGCTGAGCAACGTTCGCGGTGCTGACGTTGCCGATCGTGTCGCCGGCGGCGACGCGATTGCACCCGAGCGTGACGAAGGAATACGCGACGCCATTCGGGTCGACCGGTGGATCCGACAGACTGTTCGAGTCCGAACAGGCGAACGTCAGAGCAGTCGTGACGAGAGCAAGGCTACCAAGGGCGGCGAAGCGGCGATTGTGCATGGCGATGAAGTCGGGAGTGAGACACGAACACAGCAGATCGCGCACTCTCGTTCGCTTACGTCACACAATCACACACTGTCGCGTAACGGACTGTTCACGACGCTTGCGTTTCGCTCTGGCACCGCTCTCGAGCTGTCGGGAAGATGACAAATGCTTAGTGACCGTCACGCTTCCCGATGAAGCGCCGCGCTATCGGCGCTCGACGACCATCAGCACAAACGACCCAGCGACCTGCTTCGCCTTTTGCTTTACGCCCGCTGGTACTGGCTCGAAGGTCGCTCCGGGCAGGAACAGCGCGTGAGTCGTTGCATCGAGTCCGATGTTGCGCGAGGCCGTCATCGTCTTGAGCGTCTGCACGACTCGATAGCTATCCGGCGAATCCTGATGGATCACCGTGAGCGTACCATCCGCGTTGGACGCGAAGGCATCGCCCGTGGCCGGATCGAACGCGGCACCATCGACACCGGCGCCGATTGGCGCGGTGGCTACGATCTTCCCTGCTCGGTAGTCCGACACCGCCATCACGCCACTTCGACAGCCGCTGAACAGCCGCTGGTGCGCAACGTCGATTGCCATCGCGACGGGGTTCTTGCAGGGCGCCGTGGACCATCGACGCGTAACGCGGAGTGCCTTTGCATCGATCTCGACGACTTCGCCGTTGTCCGTGAGGTCGACGTAGACCTTTCCATCGCCCGCCGACGCCCCGTACTCGGGCTTGCCTCCCAGGTCGATATTGGCCAACCACTTGCCGGCGACTGGATCGACCACCGTCGCTGAATGCGCATCGCCGTTGAACGAGAACACGCGGTTTGACGCTGCATCGTAGATGATCGCGTCCGCATCCTCGGCCGCACGGATCTTCCCGAGTGTCTTGAAGGTCTTGAGATCAAACATGACGATGGAGCTGTCGTCACCCGACGTCGCGAAGCCACGGCCGAGTTGCGGCACGATCGCCACGCCATGCGCGCCATGAATGCCGGCTACCTCGCCGAGCAGTTTGCCGTCAGCGGCGTCGACGACCATGAGACGATCCTGACGTCCGATGAACACGCGATGCTGCGCCGGCTCGGGAACGACGTAATCCCAGCTTCCGGCGCCGCCCAGCGGATACGTGTGGGCAATTCGATACTGGGCGGCCGCTTGCGCGCCGACGTGGTGAGCGGCGATGAGCGATAGAACGAGCGGCAGGCGACGCATGCGAGCTCCATGAGATGTTTAAGTGTTTTCGAATGCGACGATTGTCACTCGTCGCAACCATGCTAGCCGTGCGAAGCTGTCGGGAAGATGACAAACTCCCGTCATTTGTCAGCGTCCTGACAGCTTGGACACAAAGATCGATACTGCGCGACGGAACGTTACAGGACGGTGCGTTGCGCCGTTACGACCGACGCAGACGATGACCGCGCCGATTGCATCGACTCGTTCACTTTCCGCACCGGATTAGTACCCTATGATAGCCTTCAACCTTCGTCCATTCGAGCGCATTCGAAGCCGTTCCAACGGCGGAACCGTCGCGGTCGCCCTCTGCGTTGCCGTTGCAGCGACTGCGCACGCGCAACAGGGCACCCTGCGCGGACACGTCGCCGACAACACACAAACTGCTGTCGTCGGCGCGACGGTCCATGTCAACGGTACCGGGCTCGGTGCCGCATCCGACGCACGCGGCAACTATTCCGTCGCGAACATCCCCGCCGGATCGTATACGGCGGTTGTTCGCCACAACGGCTTCGCCCCGGACTCGTTCACGATCGTGATTCGATCCGGCGAAACCACGACGCACGACGTGACGCTCAACATCGCAGCTCGAGAACTCGATCGCGTCATCGTCAGCGCATCGCCACGGCTCAATGAAACGACGGAGCAGGCGCTCGCCAAACAGAAGAACGCCGACAACTTGGTTTCCGTTTTGTCCGGCGACGTAATCCGCGCATTGCCAAACGCGAATGCGGCCGAGGCCGCTGCGCGCATTCCAGGTGTGTCGACCGAGCGCGATGAAGGCGAAGGCAAGTTCGTTCAGATCCGCGGCACTGAACCTCGCCTGTCGAATGTTACGGTGAACGGCGTCCATATCCCCGGGACGCAGACGGGAAGTCGCATCACGAAGCTCGACGACGTTCCGACCGACATCCTCGCCGCCATCGAAGTGTCCAAAACGCTCACGGCCGACCAGGACGCCGACGCGATCGGAGGCTCGGTGAACCTCGTTACGAAAACCCCCGAGGGCGCTCCGCGCGGATACATCGCTGGTCAGTTCGGCCAATCGACACTCGAGTCGCGCTCGCAGTCACAAGGAAGTGCCATGTGGGGCGGCCGCCTCGGTGACCAGCGAAAACTCGGCGTCCTGTTCGGTGGCACCTGGGATCACAACAACCGCGGCATCAACGACATCGAACTCGCGTGGGACGCAAACGCCAAGGGCACACCCATCCCGGTTGAATGGGACCAGCGCGACTATCTGTACGATCGGACTCGTTGGGGCGCGAACGGCGCACTCGACTATCGGTTCGATGACGGCTCGTCGATGTTCCTTCGCGGCGCATGGAGCAAGTTCAAGAACTTCGGCGTCGTCTACAAATACGATATCGCGGCGGACGGCGACTCGGCGCAGGCGTCGTCCGGCGCGACAGGCATCGGCACCGGCGCAACGCTCACCCGCAACACGTCGAACCGCTCGCCGGTAGAGCAGTTGTTCAGCGTCAACGGTGGCGGAAAGAAGCAGATGGCCGGAATGGAGATCGATTACACCGCGAGCTACGCCGGGACTCGATCCTCCTCGACCGACGCAAACTCGACGGCATTTACATACAGCGGGTTGAACTACCGCTACGACGGCACCAACCACGACTACCCGAAGTACTCGTATCTGTCGGCGGCGGATCAGGCGCAGGCCAACTCACCGGCGAACTACGCGTTCAAGTCCGCCTCGATCGGTGCCGGAAAGACCAAAGCCGATGAGGCGGCGGGCCAGATCGATGCACTCAAGCAGTACATGCTCGGCTCATCCGCCGCGCAGCTGAAAATCGGCCTGAAGTATCGCGATGAAAGTCGCGACAACGTGAACCTCAATCGAAGCTTTTCCGCCACCGCGCCGGTTACGTTGACGCAGGTGCTCGGCACGTTCTCCGATACAAAGTTCTACCAGGATCTGGCGAACGGCTTCGAGATTGGCCCACAGGCGAATCATACGACGCTCCGAACATTCGAAAGCGCCAATCCAACGATGTTCAAGGAGACGACGAAACCGATCACCGATTCGCTCAGCAATTTCACCGGTGGTGAAAAGGTCGCGTCGGCCTATGCGATGCACACACTCGACTACGGTGCACTTCGCATCAACGCTGGCCTGCGTCTCGAAAACACGGCAGTGCATTTCTCCGGGAATGACGCGTCGACGCCGGCAAGCGCGCCGGGCAAGGCTAGTGGAACGCAGACGGTGCACCGCGTCAACGCGACGCAGAACTACACGGATCTCTTTCCGAGCGCGCAGCTGCGATACGCCGTAGACGACAATACGAACCTGCGCTTTGCCGTAACGCGAGGAATCGCGCGGGCGAACTACTCCGACCTCGCGCCGCACGTCTCGGGACTGATCTGCTCCACCTGCGCCCTCAAGTTCAACAATCTTTCGGTCGGCAATCCCGACTTGAAGCCGCAACATGCGTGGAACGTCGATCTGCTCGGCGAGCGATATTTTGGCGCCTCGGGTGTTTTCTCCGCAGGCGTGTTCTACAAGCAGATCACGGACTTCATCTATAGTCGCGAGTTCGTGTACCACGGGCCGGCCACCGAATTCGACGGGTACTACGCGACGGCACCGGCCAACGGCGGCGACGCGCATCTCGTCGGCGCGGAGTTCGACTTCGCGCGTCGATTGGACTTCGTTCCCGGCTTGCCGGCGGGACTTGGCTTCGACGTCAACTGGACGCAAGTGTACTCTCGCGCTGCGGTCACCAAGGACACGGCAACGACGGCAGCCACGCTCGGCCAACCCACGATTCGCTATGCGCGGTTGCCGCGTCAGTCGAACAGCCTGGGGAATTTCGCCCTGACGTACGACGCTCACCGCGTTTCGGCGCGCGCTGCGTGGCAGTATCAAGGAGAAAGCATCACGTCGTACGGCGACGGCTCGGCAACGCCGAGCGGCGACAACTGGTTCCTTCCGCATTCTCAGCTCGACGCATCGGTGACGGTCGATTTGCGGTCGGATGTGTCCGTACAATTCTCAGGACTGAACCTGAACAACGCCGTATTCGGTTTCTATAACGGCAACAGTCAAGCGCAGTTCAGCGGACAGCGCGAGTACTATGGACGCAGTTTCATCGTCTCATTGAAGTACGGCTTCGGAGCGGTCCCCGGGACCCGCTGAGCTAGCGCAGGCGACTCACACTGTCGCTTGAGGATCGTTCGCGAGCGCGTGGGGCCGTTTGCTTGGCCCCACGCGATTGCGTTCCGCGAACTGATAGCCGGTGATACACACCGCGAGCCACATCAGGCCAGCGCTGAAACCGGCGAAGACATCACTGAGATAGTGGACGCCGAGGTACAGGCGCGCATAGCCGATCGCGGAAATCAGCACGACGGCAGCGACGACCCACCAGGGCCCTGCATCGGTTTTGCGCCGCGTGAGCCAGTACGCCAACAGCCCGTAGACGATCAGGGAATTCATCGCGTGCCCGCTCGGAAAGCTCCACGACGTCGCGTGAAATTCCGACGCGAACGGCGGACGCGATCGATGGAAGGCGGTTTTGAGCACTACGTTGAGAAGCGCACCGCCAGCACACGTGACGAGAAGTAGGGAGAGCCGTCGCCAATCCCGGCGCCACGTGAGTGCAATCGCCGCGATGACGACGATCGCGATCAGCACCTGCGCTCCGAGATAGCTCACACCAACGAACAGCGACTCGCCGCGCTCGGTGCCGTGCTTCTGCAGCCAATCTGCAACCGCGATGTCGACGCGCACCATCATCCCGTTCTCGGGCACGTCCTCGGCGATAGCGAAGAAGACCCACGCGCACGCGACGGCAAGCCCGAAACCCAATAGGGCGTGAATGCCGAGATAGGCTCGCGGATGGAGCCGGGCAAAGCGCGACTGCGTCGGCTGTGTGATCAAGGTCCGACTACTATCGCCAATGCCGTGCCCGTGTCGCCAGTCACGTGCATGTCATCGTCGCGACAGGATCGCCACGATACGATTCGCGTCGACTCAGCGGGCCGAGACGGCCGATCTGCACACATGGCCACAGGTTGGACGAACGGACGATTGGCGACTCGTTTCGCGACAATCGGGCTGACCCTCACGTGCGCCGGCGCGTCGCTGTCGCACGCGCAGACGCCACTCGTCGGCGACAGCGTCCACGCCTCGAAGACACTCTTCACCTGGCGCGACGCCGCACTCGCGGGCGGCTTCACCGTTCTCACGGTCTCGATGTTCCCCGCCGATCGCGCTCTGGCGACGCATCTCCAGGATTCGAGCACGCAGGCGAACCGCTTCTTCAAGAACGCGTCGAAGGGAATTCAATACGTCGCCGATCCTGGTTCGATCGTCATCGGCGTCTCGCTGTTCGCCGTCGGAAAGATCTCGGGATGGAAGGACGTCGCTGATCTCGGTCTTCACGGAACGGAAGCCGTCGTCATCGCCAGCACCTTTACCGCAGCGTTGAAGGGCGTCGCCGGTCGAGCGCGTCCGTATGTCACGGCGGATACGAACCCGCGCGCGTTCAAGCTCAATCGCGGGTTCGGCAATAGTGCGTATCAGTCATTTCCCTCCGGTCACACCACTGCCGCATTCGCGGCGGCGTCGACGGTGACGAGTGAATCACAACGCTGGTGGCCGAACGGCATCTGGTTCGTGGCGCCCGTCATGTATGGCGGCGCAACGCTCGTGGGGCTCTCGCGGATGTACAACAACGCGCATTGGGCAAGCGACATCGCTCTTGGCGCGGCGATTGGCACGTTCGGCGGCATCAAGGTCGTGCGCTACAGCCACGGGCATTCGAACAACCTGATCGATCGCACCCTGCTCGGGATCGAAGTCAAACCCATCGACGCCAATCGCGTCATGGTGGGTTGGTCGAGCACCCACTGATTTCTCCATGAGATTCGAAGTCCTCCGCATTGCGTTCAGTGCGCTGCGCGCGAACGTCCTCCGTTCTCTGCTCACGATGCTCGGCATCGTGATTGGCGTCGCGGCGGTGATCGCCATGATTGCGCTCGGCGACGGTGCGCAGCGGTCGGTGCGCGATCGCATCGCACGGCTCGGCACGACGACACTGCAGATCGACGCCGCGCGCGTCTCGCAGGGCGGCGTGCAGTTGAACGTCACCAAGCGGATGACCATCTCCGACGTTCGTGCCATCGAGGAACGCTCGCCCCACGTCCTCGGCGTCCAACCGCAGCAGGACAAAACGCTGCAGCTCGTGTGGGGGAACAAGAACACGAACATCGACATCTTTGGCGTGACGCCGAACTACCTCGCCGTGCGCAAATTCGAGATCGAATACGGCGAGATGTTCTCGTCGGGCGACGACATCGGGCGCGCCCGCGTCGCGGTGCTGGGCGCTGGCGCGGTGACGAAGCTGGAGGTGAAAGACCCGCCGTCGCTCATCGGCGAACGAGTTCGCATCGGCGGCGTGCAGTTCGTGGTCATCGGCATTCTCAAGGCGAAAGGCGCTGGCGCCGGCTTCGGCAGCCCTGATGACAATGTGCTCATTCCGTTCGGCACGGGCCGGTACCGCGTCTTCAAGACCGAGAAACTCGACGATATCTTCGCGCTCGCATCGAGTGAGAACGACCTCCCCGACGCGATGTCCGAGATCCAGACCGCCATGCGTCGCGCGCACCAATTGCGACAGGGTCAACCCGACGACTTCCGCATTCGCAACCAGGCCGACTTTCTCCAGACACTCGGCGAGACGACTCAGGTATTCACGACGCTCCTGGCCGGCATCGCCGCTGTGAGCCTGCTCGTCGGCGGAATTGGCATCATGAACATCATGTTGGTGTCGGTCACCGAACGCACGCGCGAGATCGGGATTCGGAAAGCGCTCGGGGCAACCAAACGAAATATCCTCGTTCAGTTCCTCATCGAGGCCATGGCGCTGTGCATCGCGGGTGGCGCCGTCGGAATTGCCGCTGGAATGGGCGGCGCAGTGCTGCTCCGCAATTCTTTTGGTTGGGACACGACGCTCGGCCCGACGTCAGTCGCGATGGCCTTCCTGTTCGCGGCCGGCGTCGGGATTCTATTCGGCGTGTGGCCAGCTCGCCGGGCGTCTTCGCTCGATCCTATCGAAGCGCTACGCCACGAATAGGCTGGCGACCACCTTCGGCTGATGCTACCGCGCGGCGAAGCACATTCGCGAAGCGTGCCCACACTCGCTGATCGGCGACCAATCCCTTTCGCTCGACGAGGTCGAGCGCATACCAGCAGATGAGGCTCATCGAGATCATCTCACCGCCATCTTCGAGAAGCCCGAAGGCGGTGCGGCTGGCTTTGTTGTGCGTCGCACCCACCACGAACGAGTGAAACGCGTCGACACCAACACCGAACGTCACTAGCACGGCCACGAGAAAAGCGAAGTCCTGCGAGATGTTCTTGTCGTTGTGCGGTGCGCTGAAGTACGTGAAGCCGATCGTGCACAGGAAGATCGTCCCCATGATCCCCGAGACTACGAGTTCACCAAGGTCCTGCGGACGCAAGCCGGCAACGCTGACGAAGTGCAGGTGACGGCTGATCGATTCTCCGCCCGCCTCATGCAACTGCATGGAGTCATCGAGAAGGAAGTAGCCGAAGAGCAACGCCCACCCGACGAGGAAGACATTCTGGCTTCGACGCCACAGCGCAAAACACAGAAGAGCGATCCAACCTTCTTTGATGTACTGGAACCACTCGGAAAATCCGCCGTCGGTCTCGATCGAATACAGCGTATCCTGCAACAACGTGTGTGAGGACACGTGCACGAGATGAACGCCAATGAAAAAGGCGTCGCCGGCGAGCATGAGTAGCAGGAACACTCCAACCATGTTCAGGGAGTCCTGCTCGTGAGATGTCGTTCGCATCAGAGGCAAGGTCGATTGGAATCAGCACAGTCGCTCCGCAGCGGAGCTCTCTATGCGAGTATCGACCAACCCCAAACGCGGCATGAGCCGCGTCAGGCGATAAGGGAACCCTTATTCCGCCCGAGCGTTGCCACGCACATCGGGCTCGCAGCACGGGCGAATCGCCCGGCTGCGAGATCCGCCGATCAGACCGGACGGCGACCCTGAATGATGCGAAGCAGCACAACGACGACGGCGATGACGAGCAGCAGGTGAATCAAGCCGCCGCCAACGTGGAACGCCAGAAAACCAAGCGCCCAGAGAACCAGTAAGACGATCGCGATTGTATAGAGCATTTTTCAGTCACAGTTGAAAGTGAATCAACCGTAGGCAACTAGCGGGCCGAACCCGTGCGCCCGCGCTCAATCGCTATGCCGGATGCCCGCGAACCGTCACCCGCCGCTCGTCGTCGTCTCGCTCGCCCAGGAATTCTCCGAGCGCAGCCAACGACTCGATGTTGTCGCAGAAGATCTTGAGCGTAGCGAGAATCGGGACGGCGAGAACCGCCCCCGCCACTCCCCAGATCCAGAAGAAGAACGTCAGCCCCACAAAGATCGCGACGGGATTCAGCGTCAGACGGTGGCCCAGCAGCATCGGCGTCACGAGGTTCGCCTGAATCAAGTTCACGGCGAGAAAGCTGCCCGGTATCAGCAGCGCATGACCCACGTTCTCGAATGTCGTGAGACCGGCGAGACCGAGCAGAACCACACCGGTGAGCGCGCCGAGGTACGGAACGAATTCCAATGCGGCGACCAACGCGCCCCACAGAGCTGGGCTAGGCATCTTCAGCGCCCAGAGGAGCAGGCCCACAACAACGCCTTCGCCAACGTTGACGAGGAGCGCGGTCGACAGGAACGCCGACACGGCCGCCTCAGTGGCTCGCGCGATCTCGACCACCTTCCGCTTGTCACCCGAATACGGCAGGACCTTGATCAGTTTCTGAAGAAAGAGATCGCCACCGGCGAGCAAGAAGTAGAGCAGGATCGCCACCTCGAGAATTCCGGCGACGAGCGTTTGCGTCGTGCCGAGAATTCGTGAACCAATCGTCGGTCCGGTGCTCACGACGATTGGCTGCGTTGCGCGTCCCGGAGCGGCCTCACCGAGCGTTCCCGCCGCGCGTTCGACCTGACTGGCGGCCTTCTGCACACGTGCGAGAATGAGCGTGCGCAGCTTCTTGTTCGCCTTTGCGAGCGTCTCGGGCGCCGACGCGGCCAGGCTCTGCGCCGGACCCGCGAGCGAGTACATCCCGCCGCCAACGGCTCCCACGAGAAGCACCACGACGATCGCCGCGCCAGCAGGCGTGGGAATCCGGAAGCGCGCGAGCATTCGGAGCAAAGGACTGAACAGGAAGTTCAGCAACACGGCAAAGACGATCGGCACGAAGAAGTCGCGCGCAAAGTACAGCGTGTAGAGCGTCGCGAGCACCGCGAGAACGATCAGGCTGACCGACCGGATGGACTGACTCTCGGCGGCGTTCTCGGTTCGCGAAATGTCCGGCGCGGGCTCCCCGTCGGGGCCGCGATGCGCCTCGTCGCCAACGTCGACAGTCGGAGCAAAGACGGAATTGGGCGATTTCGCGGCACTCGCTGCGAAATCGCTAACGAAGCCCGCGTCGCTCTTCTTCATCGCCTCTCCACATCCCGATTTCAGTCGCTTGACGATCCGCTTGCCGGGAGCCGAAAGAGCAAGAGCCGCGCCTGCTGCTCAGGCCGTACCGATCGGCGACCCCTAGCATCCGTGCCGACCGCACTCGACATTCCCCCTGCATGGCGCCGTTCTGCGTGAGCCGAGTCTCCCTTTTTCCTTTCTTTTTGCCGAACACCGCGCCGTGACCGAGGACGAGAAAACACTCACAGATCGACTCGGGAGAGACGACGCCCAACTGCGCCGCCTTCTGGTGGATCGCATTCAGGACTATGCGATCTTCGCGCTCGATCCGCAGGGTCACATCCTGACGTGGAACGCGGGCGCCGAGCGCCTCAAGGGCTACACGGCCGAGGAGGCGATTGGGAAGCATTTCTCGATCTTCTACCCCGCCGAGCGGATCGCCGAACGCTTTCCAGAGTTCGAGCTCGCGGCGGCGGCGAAAACCGGACGCTTCGAAGACGAAGGCTGGCGCATTCGCAAAGACGGCTCCCGCTTCTGGGTGAACGTCGTCATCACCGCCCTGCGGGCCGATGATGGAACTCTCATTGGCTTCGCGAAAATCACTCGCGACTTGACCGAGCGACGCGACGCCGAAGAAGCACTCCGCAAAAGCGAGCAGCTCTTCCGCCTCTTGGTCGAGGGGGTGAAGGACTACGCCATTTTCATGCTCGACCCCACAGGTCATGTAGCGACCTGGAACGCCGGCGCGGAGCGCATCAAGGGATATGCGCCGCACGAAATCATCGGCCAGTCATTTTCGCGCTTCTACCCGCCCGAAGACATCGCGGCACACAAGCCCGAGCATGAACTCGAAATTGCCTCGTCCACCGGGACGTACGAGGAGGAAGGTTGGCGACTCCGTCGCGACGGAACAGCGTTTTGGGCGAACGTCCTGATCACCGCCATTCGCAATCGCGCCGGTGACCTCGTTGGATTCGCCAAGATCACGCGCGACCTCACCGAACGGCGCGCCGCGGAAAAACGATCGCTGGACGCCGCTCGCCAAGTCGCGGCAGAAGAGGCCAGACGCCAAGCCGCCGAGGAACGCGAGCGAGAGCTCAGTGAGCTCGCCGCACAGCTGAAGGACGCCAACCGCGCCAAAGCCGAGTTTCTCGCTGCCATGTCTCATGAGCTGCGTACGCCACTCAACGCAATCGGTGGCTATGCCGATCTGTTGATGATGGGAATCTCCGGGTCGGTGACGCAAACGCAGATCGAACAGCTCGCGCGTATCAAGCGTAGCCAACAGCATCTCCTCGGCGTCATTAATGATATTCTCAATTTCAGTCGCGTCGAGGCGGGACAGATCACTTACACGTTCGCGCCCGTCGTGTTGCACGACGTCGTCGACGACGTGATTCAGATGGTCGCACCGCTCGCTCAAGCGAAGCATGTTGCGCTCGAGGCGCTGGAGTGCCCTTCGGACATCGCGGTGTGGGCCGACCGGCCGAAGGTCGAACAGATTCTGCTGAACCTCGTGTCGAACGCGGTGAAGTTCACGGAGCCCGGCGGTCGCATCACCCTACAATGCGAGCGACTCGATGGGGGATTCGCCGCCGTGCACGTTCGCGACACGGGGTGCGGAATTCCCGTAAATCAACTCGGCGTGATCTTCGAACCGTTCGTGCAGGTCGGCCGGTCGCTCACCAATACGCGTGAAGGCACAGGCTTGGGGCTCGCGATCAGCTACGACCTCGCGCGCGGGATGCACGGGCGCGTCGAAGCGGAAAGCACACTCGGCGTCGGTTCGACGTTTACGTTGTCCCTGCCGAGCGCTCACGAGACGGGCCAGCTGCCCGATTAGGACTGAACGATTGCGCTCGCGTCGGGCAATGTGAGCGTGAACGTGCTGCCGACACCAACCGTACTCTCGACACTGAGGTCGCCCTCCATTCCGCGGGCCAACTGGCGGCTGATGGCGAGGCCCAGGCCAATACCGTCGCTCGTGCGCGTGAGGCGCGTGTCGACCTGGACGAATGGATCGAAAATACGGCCGAGTTGTTCGGGCGCGATCCCGCGACCGGTGTCGGACACGCGAACGCTGACGAGCGCGCCATCGGTCGCGCACGCCACTGAAATTCGGCCGCCTGACGGCGTGAACTTCATGGCGTTCGTCAGAAGATTCAACACGATCTGACGCACACGTTCCGGATCGGCACGGACAAAGATGTGGGCGGCGGCGCAGCGATTCTCGAATGTCAGGCCGATTGTGTGCATCTGCGGCGCCGTGAGCGATTCGCACGCGGCAATCGTCTCGTCGATGGCGACATCAGTAATCTCATATCGCACTGCCGATGCCTCGACGCGTGAGTAGTTCAGCACGTCATTGATCAGACCGAGCAAGTGACGTTGGCTCTGTCGAATCTTGCCCAGGTCAGTGCGTATTTCGTTGGTCACCGGGCCGCGAATTCCCAGCTCGATGAGTTGCGCGTATCCATCGATAGCGTTCAGCGGTGTGCGCAACTCGTGACTCATCACCGTGAGAAACTCGCTCTTCGACCGATTCGCCGCCTCGGCGTCTGCGCGCGCTCGCTCGCTCTCCTCGCGGGCCCGCACATAGTCGGTCACGTCGATGCCGTGTGCGATCACACCGTCGCAGCTGCCGTCGGCCTCGATCAGCGGGAAGTACACAAAGTCGAGAATCCGCTCCTCGGGTGGTTCGCCAGGCGTTCGGAAGAGCATGATCGGAACGGCGGTCCCAACGAATGGCTTGCGCGTTGCGACGACCTCTTCGAGCAACTCTTTGAACCCCTGTCCGCGAATCTCCGGAAGAGCGTCGAACACCGAATGACCCACGATATCACGGTGGCCAACCAACCGATGGTACGCCTCGTTCGCCATCTCGAACACGAAGTCCGGGCCACGGAGCACGGCGAGGAACGACGGCGCTTGCTGGAACGCGTAAGCGAGGCGCGAGCGCTCGACCTCGAGTTGACGATTGACGACCTTGAGCTCTCGTTCCGCGAGGACTCGAGCGGTCGTCTCCTGACACACCACGAGAACGCCGGCGATGCCTCCCTGTTCGTCGAACACGGGACTGTATCCGTACGTCCACCACACGTCCTCTAGTCGACCGTTTCGCTCGATGGGGACGAGTTGGTCTTCGTGCCATGTCGACTCGCCGCCGTTCATCACCTGCGTGATCTGCGGACCGATGATCTCCCAGATCTCGGTCCAGAACTCCTGGCCGCGCGCGCCGATGGCGCGGATGTCGCGACCGCCCGAGCCAAAACTCGGGCGATAGGCGTCGTTGTAGATCTGAACGAGTTGCGGCCCCCACCATAAGAACATCGGGTGCCGTGACGCGAGCATCGCCCGAACCAGGAGGGTCAGACTGAGCGGCCAGGACTCGATTGGCCCGAACGGCGTCGATGCCCAGTCGAAATCGCGGTACAAGGCGCGCATGCCGCCAGGACCGTCGAACAAGCCGCGAGCGGGGTAGTTCACCCGGCGATGTGCGTAAAGAGGTTGTTGAGTGACTCGGCCAACGTGGGGTGCGCGAACACGCCCTCGCGAAGCATAGTGTAGTGCAGCTTGCCCATGATCGCGAGTTGCAGCATCGACATGATCTCGCCGCCCTCGATGCCCAGCACCGTGGCGCCAAGCAGCTGACCGGTGTCCGCGTCGATGACGGCCTTCATGAATCCGCGCGTCTCGTCGACTTCCAGCGCCCGAGCCACGGATTTCATAGGCATCTTGGCCACCCGAATGTCCTTCTTCTGCGCACGTGCCTCGGTCTCGCCCAGCCCGACGCGCCCGAGCTGCGGATCGATATAGACGACGAATGGTACCAACCGCCCGTCGATCGACGCCCTGCCCTTCTCGATGACGTTCGTGCGAATGATTCTGAAGTCGTCGTAGGAGATGTGCGTGAACGCCGGGCCGCCCTTGATGTCTCCCAACGCGTAGATGCCGTTCTGGTTGGTCTCGAGGCGATTGTTCACTCGAATGAAACCGCGATCATCGGCGGCAATACCCGCCGCGGGAAGATTCAGAGAATCGCTGTTCGGTGTACGACCAACCGCCACGAGCAGATGCGACCCCTCGTGAACGGCCTCGCCGCTCGCCGTATGAAGCGTGAGACGGATCTTGGGTCCGTCCTTCGCAACGCGCGCGACTTTCGAATTGAGTAAAAGCTCAACGCCGTCTTGCCGGAGAATCGCGGCCACTTCATCTGAAACGTCAGCATCCTCGCGCACGAGCAACCGTGCCGCCGCTTCAACGATCGTCACGCGACTTCCGAATCGCCGGAACATCTGCCCGAACTCCAAGCCGATGTCGCCGCCGCCCAGCACGAGCAGATGTTCCGGGACGGAATCCAGCTCCATGATCGACGTGCTGTCGAGGAACGGAACGTCGCTCAAGCCCTCGATCTTGGGCACCGACGGCCGGTCACCGGCATTGACGAAGATCGACTCGCCCACGAGCAGTCGCTCGCCACCGTCCTTGAGTCGAACACGCACCGACTTCGGACCTTCAAAGCTCGCTTCGCCAACGATCCAATCGAGGTTGGCCGTTTTCTGAATGCGCCTCTCGCTCCCGGAGCGAAAACTGGTCACGATGTCGCGTTTGCGCTGCCGCACGCGCTCCATCTCGACGCGGACATTCTCGGCGTGAACGCCATAGTCTGCGCCTCGCCGCGTGATGTACGCGGCCCGTGCGCTGGCGACCATCGTCTTGGTCGGCGTGCACCCTTCGTTGATGCAGGTACCGCCGATGTGTTCGCGCTCTATCAATGCGGTGCGCCACCCCGCGTTGGCGAGCGCGACGCTCAACGGTGTTCCAGCTTGCCCGGCGCCAATGACGATCGCTTGATACGACTCGAGAGCCGTCAACCAAACCTCGACACGATGAGCAAGCCTCCGCCAATCGCGATGATGTCCTCGGCGCAGGCGACGACGAAGTCGGGAACCTTGAGCGAACGAACGAGCTCGGTCCGCGCCTTGTAGCCGCCAAACGTGCCGACGATACCTCCGGCGGCGCCGAACACTGCGCCCACAATCGTGGACTGATGCCCTGCTGCCGCGAGTGTCGCGCCAGATAGTGCGCCCAATGCCACCCGAGGAACGAAGCCGGCAATCGTCGTCCGACTCGGAGTCGATGGGAGCTTGTCGAGGATCAGCTCGCCGATCGCCAACACGGTAAAAATCGAAACGGCGACAGTCGATTCCATGAATGCGAGCGAATCGTAGAGATGAAGCCGGTCGCGATGAGCCGCCCACGCTACAACCGCCGGCGCAATCATCGAGCGCAATCCTGCAACTACGCCGATGAGAAATGCGAGCAGCAGCACCTCAGGAAGATTCACAGAGAGCTCCGTGGTGGGTCGGGGCGTCCGTGCAAGTGTCAAGCCGATTGTACCCTATCGAGGATCCTCATACAAGCACCGGCGCAAAGGTTGCGGTGCGCGCCGACGCCCAACAGCCACACTCAGGATGACGAGGACGTAGCATGGCCACTGCGAAAACAAAGCGACGTTACAACGCGCGATCGAAGCAACGCGCGCTTCCTTCGACGATGCGTGCGGCGGCGATCGATCGTACCGGCCCAGCGTCGGTCCTCAAGATTCATGAATTGCCGCTTCCGAGAATGGGCGCCCGCGACGTGATGATCGCCGTCGACACCGCGGGCGTCGGCACCTGGGAACCATTTCAGCGTTCTGGAGCGTGGGGCGTCGAGAACGCTCAGTTTCCGCTCGTGCTCGGCTCGGATGGCTCCGGTACCGTCGTGGCGCGCGGCGCTCGCGTTCGACGCTTCCGCGTTGGCGACAGAGTGTACGCCTTCAACTTCGGCAGTAAGAAGGGAGGATTCGACGCCGAGTATGTCGCGGTTGCCGATCCAAGTGTCGCGCGCGTCCCGCGAGGACTCGACCTGCTTCGCGCCGGAGCGTCGCCGTCGGTGGCGCTCACTGCCCTGCAGGGCGTCGATGACGCGCTCGCAATTCGGCGCAATGAGCGTGTCGTGATTGTCGGCGCGAGCGGGAACGTCGGAATGTTTGCGCTTCAGTTCGCAAAGCAACGCGGGGCGCATGTGCTCGCCATTGCTTCAGGTCGCGATGGTACTGCCTTCGCCAAGCGACTTGGCGCCGACGTCGCGATCGATGGAAAACACGGCGATCTCGCGAAGGCGCTCGACGCCTTTGCTCCCGACGGCGTCGACGCAATCCTCGCACTCGCCGGCGGTAAGACGCTCACGGCATGTATCGACGCACTCCGTCCAGGCGGTCGCGTTGCGTACCCGCACGGCGTCGAGCCTGCGCCGCGGAAGCGGCGCGGGATGAAGCTCGTGGCGTATGATGCCAAGATGGGATTGAACGAATTCGCCCGACTGAATCGTGCGATGGGAAAGTCACGGATGACAGTTCCGATCGCAAAGCAGTTCCGACTCGATCAAGCCGCACAGGCTCACCGACTCGTCGAGAAAGGACATCTACTGGGGCGAGTCGTGCTGCGCGTCTCAGATCACTAGCTGCCGAGGAACCGACCAATGGCCGACAAGAAACGACCGAACCGCAATGCCGACGAACACAGCAATGCAGACTATGCAGCCGGCGAGCCCAACCGACTGCGCGACGTTACTCCGGTGCGACGCGAGCCACCGGACGACGCTGACGAATTCGTAACGGACGCAGAAATGGAAGTCCGCGAGGCGGATGCGAGTCCTCGGGATGAGGACGACGTGTAGCACACGTGAACACCCGTAAGTTCGAATTCGACTCGACAATCTCGAGCGCCGTCCCCGCGCGCGAAGCGACGGCGCTCGCAGCACAACGCGATGTCGTCGCTGCCGGGCCCCTCAGCAACGAGTTGCTGCAGCGAATTCATCGCTATTGGATGGCCGCGAACTACCTCACCGTCGGACAGATCTTTCTGTCTGACAACCCGCTCCTGCGCGAACCGCTGGACGCCAGCCACATCAAGCCGCGCCTCCTCGGGCACTGGGGCACGTCGCCTGGCCTGAGCCTGATCTACGTGCACCTCAATCGCGTCATAGCCGAGCGAGGAGTGTCGGCGATCTATCTGGCCGGCCCTGGGCATGGTGGCCCCGCGATCGTTGCCAATGTGTATCTGGAGGGAACGTACACGGAGATCTATCCGCACATCACGCGCGACATCGATGGCATACGGAAGCTCTTTCGTCAGTTCTCCACCCCCGGCGGAATCCCGAGCCACGTGAGTGTCCCGACGCCGGGATCAATCCACGAAGGCGGCGAGCTCGGCTACGTTCTCTCGCACGCCTTCGGAGCAGCGTTCGACAATCCTGATCTCATCGTTGCAGCGGTCGTCGGCGACGGCGAAGCGGAAACAGCGCCGCTCGAAGGAGCATGGAAGAGCATCAGCTTCCTCAACCCAGCGCGCGACGGCGCCGTGCTGCCGATCCTGCACCTCAACGGCTACAAGATCAGCGGGCCGACGGTGCTCGCGCGTGAAAGCAATCGCGACGTCGTTCGCATGCTTGAAAGTCATGGATACGAAGTGTCCGAAGTCGAGGGCGACGAGCCGATGGCCGTGCATCAGACGCTCGCGAAAACGCTCGACCACTGCGTCGACAGCATTCGTTCGATTCAAGCCAACGCGCGCGGTATCGGTGCAGCGCACATCGACGAGCGACCGCGGTGGCCGGCGATCATCCTCCGAACGCCGAAAGGCTGGACCGGGCCAGCCGTACTCGACGGCCACCCCATCGAAGGAA
Source organism: Leucogemmata humicola (assembly GCF_055379415.1). NCBI lineage: Bacteria > Pseudomonadati > Gemmatimonadota > Gemmatimonadia > Gemmatimonadales > Gemmatimonadaceae > Leucogemmata > Leucogemmata humicola. Next base: position 1,044,573 of record NZ_AP040875.1, on the reverse strand, counting down.
CGTTCCGCGCGCACCAAGTCCCGTTGCCCAAAGCACGAACCAGCGCCGAAGAACTATCGATGCTCGAGGTGTGGCTCCGGAGCTACGAACCGGAAACGCTATTTGACGATTCCGGAACTCTGATCGCAGACCTCGCATCACTAGCACCCAAAGGCACCAAGCGCATGGGTGCGAGTCCGCACGCCAACGGCGGCGGATCGCCACGGGCGCTCGACATTCCCGACTTCCGCGAATACGCAGTCGCCGTTCCGAACCCCGCGACGGTCGTGCACGAATCCACCAGGCAACTCGGCGGCATGCTGCGGGATGTGTTCGTCCGAAATGCTGCGACGAACGACTTCCGCTTATTCTGCCCCGATGAGACCAACTCGAATCGGCTCTCGAACGTATTCGAGGTCGAGAGTCGTTGTCTCATCGGCCGACGCACCTCGATCGACGATCGCGTCGCACCCGACGGACGCGTAATGGAGGTGCTGAGTGAACACCTCTGCGAAGGCTGGCTCGAAGGCTATACGTTGACCGGACGTCACGGCATGTTCGTCACCTACGAGTCCTTCGCCATGGTGTCCGCGTCGATGACGGTACAACACTCGAAGTGGCTGTCTGAAGCGGATACGCTGCCGTGGCGCGTTCCTGTTCCATCGCTCAACATCCTGCTGACGTCGACGTGTTGGCGAAACGATCACAACGGCTTCAGCCATCAAGGCCCCGGACTCATCGACGTCATGCTGTCGAAGCGCGGAACCGTCGCGCGCATCTACCTGCCGCCCGACGCCAATTCGCTGTTGTCCGTCGCCGATCATTGCCTGCGCTCGCGCAACTACGTCAACCTGATCGTGATCGACAAACAGCCGCAGCTTCAGTGGCTCTCGATGAACGACGCCATCGAACACGCCGAGCGTGGGGCGTCGACCTGGGAGTGGGCGAGTAGTGCGGACGGTGGCGAGCCAGACGTCGTGCTCGCGTGCGCCGGTGACACGCCGACGCTCGAGATCGTGGCCGCCGCGTGGCTACTTCGACGGATGGCACCGGACATCCGCGTCCGTGTCGTGAACGTTCTCGATATCATGGCGCTGTTCTCGCCGTCGATTCACCCGCACGGCATGCCTGACAGCCGATTCATCGAACTGTTCACGTCGGACAAACCGGTGGTCTTCGCATTTCACGGCTACCAGTTCGCCGTGCACCAACTCGTGCATCGACGACCGCATCCGGCGCGGTTTCACGTTCGAGGATTCAACGAACAGGGCACGACCACGACGCCGTTCGATATGGTGATCCTCAACGGAATGAGTCGCTATCATCTCGCCGAGTTGGCGATCCGCTCGTCGTCGATTGCTCCGGCGCGCGTCACCGAACTGTCAGCCACGTTGCAGCGCCTTATCGACGACGCGGTACGCTATTCTCGTCAGCACTTCGATGACGCGCCGGAGATTCGCGATTGGCGATGGACCGACTGACGTCAGTCAGCGGAGTGCTCGTGTCCACAGTACGAAGTATGCCGGATGGCGGTCCATTCCACCACGACATTCTCTGACCGATTCCATCTCCGATGTGACGGATGGATCGACGAATGCGTTCGTGCGAAACACTTCGACGAGTTGCACCTGGGTGCTCGTGAACGAGCGAAGCGGCTGATAGACGGCGTGCCGCCCATCGATCAACAGACAATCACCCTCGCTCTCCGATCCCGCCTCGGCGATCATTGACGGCCGTCCGCGAAGCGGGAGGGCATCGCGATATCGCTGAAGTACGACGTCCAGCGAGGCGCGTTCCGCGCGGAAGAGATCACCGGGTCCAACGATGCTGCCGCCGGATCCATTGCGCTCTCGCCGATCGAACGCGTCGAATGCCTGATCGGGAATTCCATATCCACTGGCGGCCGAACTGTCGCGCGCAGCGGTCTTTTTGGGCAGCGGATACATCTTGAGCGTGATGCCGCGACTGTCGTCGTCGACGATTTGCATTACATAGTTCGCGCTCGTCAAACCCTGTCGTCGCACTCGGACGATGTACGATCCCGCCGCCAACATTTGAAACTCGAATCGGCCCGCAGAGTCCGCGACGGTCGACAGTCCCGCGCCAAGCAGGCGCACGTCCGCTCCACCAACACCTGCACCGGATGAATCGACGGCTGTCCCGCGAATGCTCGACGTTCCGCGACGACGCGAGCCGACAGACGCCTCGACCACGACGCGGTCGAGTTGACGCGGCGTTGGCGTCATTGCGACGGCGACCTGTAGCGCCGCGCCGGATCGTACCGCCCATCGATACTCTACGCTCTGGTAGCCGATGCGCCGGAATAGCGCAGTGTGGCCGCCCGGCGACAGGTCGCGGAGCACGAAATTCCCCGCGCTGTCGGTGCGCGTCGCCGCGTTCTCGCCCAGCAACGTGACGCTCACATCGGCGAGCGGTGCGCCACTGAGATCTCGCACCACACCCGCGAGCGAACCACCAACAACTCGCACCGGCGTTTGCCCGTTCAGGGTTGACGCCACGAACGCAAGCGAGAGCAGAGCAATACGCATCGAGTCACCATCTACTGATTATTCCGTAGATATGAATTACGAGCTCGACTTTGTCAACTGCTTCCTCCGTAGCCGACGCGACAAGCGCTCGATGCGCTCTGGCTCGCCCTTCATTGACCGTGTATGCTTGCCCTGACCCACCGCGCCTCGAACCTTCAGTGAGCCTATGTCGAATCCATCCTCGCAGCCCGAGTCGAACGAACTCTCGGAACAGAAACACGAATTCACAAAAGGACTGGACGGATGGATCACCCACACCGATCTCGCGAGCGCTGACCCCGCCGCGACGAAAGCGTGGTGCGCGAGCGTGCTCGGGTGGAAATTCCGACCGCCGTTCGCGACACCGGGCGGAGACATCCATCTCTTTGCGTATTCGGAAAAGGGAGGCGGTGCGGTTCGTCCTGTGAGTCCGCCGGAGATTCCCGGCAGCATTCCGTACGCGCACGTCGCGAATGCGCAGGAGGCATTCGACAAAGCCTTGGCTGAGGGCGCTGTGGCGATGATGCCACCGACACGCGTGATGGAGGGCGTCACGATCGCAATCGTCCGCGCGCCCGGAGGGGTGCCGATCGGATTGTCCGGACCGTAAGAAAGACTCGCGCCTGCTTGGCGCCGCGGACACCAGCTTGCCGTACACTTGAAACACGTCGTGGGACGATCCCACGACGTGCTTCATTACGTCAACGACCTCCGCCATGCGACAGCTCGCCCGCTGGGCCCTCACCGCTATGACCATCAGCACGCCGATGTCAGTAGCGGCGCAAGTCGAACCATTTCCTCAAGGCGTGCGCGTGCGCGACATCGCCGTCAACGGAGCGACGATCCACGTCCGCGTCGGCGGCAAAGGACCCGCCGTCGTTCTGCTGCATGGGTTCGCCGACACAGGCGACATGTGGGCACCACTCGCCGCGAATCTCATTCGCGATCACACGGTGATCGCACCCGACATTCGCGGCTTTGGACTTTCCTCACGGCCAACCTCAGGCTTCGACAAAGTCACCGAAGCCAAGGATGTCGCCGCCATCATGGACTCGCTCGGCGTCGTCCGAGCTGATGTCGTCGCACATGACATCGGCAACATGATCGCCTTCGCGCTAACGGCACAATATCCAAAGCGCGTGATGAAGCTCGTGCTCATGGACGCTCCGATTCCGGGCATCGGCCCGTGGGAGGAGCTCTCGCACACGCCAAAGACGTGGCATTTCTACTTCTACGGGCCCGATGAAGAACGACTCGTTGCCGGTCGCGAGCGCATCTACCTCGACCGTTTCTGGAACGAGCTGTCGGCGACTCCATCCAAGATCACCGAGCAAACTCGCGTGCACTACGCCACGCTTTACGCGCAGCCCGGCGCCATGCACTCGGCGTTCAGCCAGTTCGCCGCCTTCGACCAGGACGCGAAGGACAATCGCGCGCTACTCGCCGGAAAGAAACTCGCGACGCCCGTGTTGGCGATCGGCGGAGATCATTCCTACGGCGCGAAGATGGCCGACATTGCTGGTGCGGCGTTCACCAACGTCACCAGCAAGGTCATCGCCAACTCGGGGCATTGGCTCATCGAAGAACAGCGCGACCAGGTCGTCGCCGCGATCAGAGCGTTCCTGGGTCCGTGATCAGCGAACCTGCTCATCAATGAAGACGGGGCCGGACCTCATTCGAGATCCGGCCCCGCCGTTTGTGATCCGCGTCGATCAGTTACAGGCTACTTCGTGGCGCCCACGCGAACTCGTTCGATGCGCCGTGACTTGCTCGGCACGTTGTAAACGCGGAGCGTAACGATGTCACCCGGCTTGGTCGCAGCCAACGCCGTGCGTAGCTCGGCCGGCGACTGAACCGCCGTTCCTTCTACGGACAGAATGATGTCCGGGCCACCGGCATTCGGCGTCGTCAAATGCGTTGCCGCGGAGCTGCCGTCCTGCACGCCCGTCACCATCACGCCACGCACATCGCTCGGAAGTTGGAGCTGACGCGCCATCGCGGCATCAACCGCCGTGACACTCGCGCCGAGCGCGTGCATCGCCGAGCCGCGTGCTTCGTCGCCATCGGTTGCGTCATCCGACGCGGACGCCGCGGCAGCAGGACCGCCGACGCGCTGCAGCGGAACTCGCAGCGTCGCACGCTGTCCGCCCTTTCGCGCAACTTCGACATTGACGACATCGCCAGGCTTACGGAACGCAATCGCTTCCTGCAACTGCGCGACATAGTCGACCTGCTTACCATCGACCGAAACGATCACGTCGCCTGGCTGGACGCCGGCCTGACGGGCCGGAGACGTTGCATCGCCGAAATCCTGCACCAGGATGCCGCGAATGTCCTTGAGACCAACGTACGCCGCATCATCAGCGCCAGCATCGCGAACCTGAATTCCAAGCGCTGCTCGTTCGACGTGGCCAGACTTGACGATCTGCTCCATCACCGATCGCGCGAGGTTGATCGGAACTGCGAAGCCATATCCGGCGTTGTAACCCGTCGGACTTTCGATGGCCGAGTTGATGCCGATGACTTCGCCGCGCGTATTGACGAGCGGTCCACCCGAGTTGCCTGGGTTGATTGCCGCGTCCGTCTGTATGAAATCTTGAATCGTCTGCTGCGACTGGCCCGGCAGCGCGAGCGCACGGCCCTTGGCGCTGACGATACCCTGCGTCACGGTGAAGGTGAGATTTTCGCCGAGTGGATTGCCGACTGCGAGAACCCATTCGCCAACGCGTGCGCCGTCACTGTTGCCCAGCGGAGCTGCCGTGAGATTGGTTGCGTCGATTTTCAGGACCGCGACATCGGTGTTCGGATCGCGGCCAACGACCTTGGCCTTGAACTCACGTCGATCGAGAAGGCGGACGCGTACTTCGCTCGCGCCGTCGACAACGTGGTTGTTCGTGAGGATGTAGCCATCGTTCGATACGACGAAGCCTGATCCGGAAGCCATCCCACCTCCGCGCGGCTCGTCGGGCTCATTCGGTGCCCCGCCCTGACCGGGAGCGCCGCGGAAGAACTGGCGAAGCTCGGGTGGAAGTTGGTTGAGATCCGGCGACTGGCCGCGCGATCGCTGCGCGACAGGACGCGCTTCGAGGCGTGCGGTGATGTATACGACGCTCGGCTTGACGCGAGCGGCGACAGTTGCGAACGCGTCGCTCAGATCTTCGAGCTTGGCGACCGAACCGTTGGAGGCGCTGCCATTGCGGCGAGCGCTCGTGCTGTCGGAAGAGAGCGGAGCAGCGTTCAGAGCGCGCGGAAATTCAGCGGCGCCGACGGCTGCGGTCGCGACCGCGACGGTGAGCGCGATCGCGGGGACCGGTCCCCGCCACCTACGTGACGTGTGTTTCATGAGCACCTCGAAATGTTTGGCGATTGCAAATGCATGCGCTGACCATTCGGCATTCCTGCCGATGGGGCGCGAGGTGGGGGATTGTTAAATCGTACCCATGAACTCTCGCGCCGTTCCGCGGCCCGCGACGCGCGCCGTCGGGGATGGGGAACACGCTAAGCGGCCCCAACATTCAGGAGGGGCCGCTGTGGCGGATGGAGCGAATGTGCGTTCTCTAACGGATCCTGGCTCGCCTCGAGGCAGTACGAGCCGCGACCGCGATCGGTGTTACTTCACCTGATCCGGGTGCGCGAAGTACTTCCCGCCGTCGCTCGGATTGCTCTTGAAAATGTTCACCGGGACATACTCCCAATTGTCCTTGTCCTTATTGAACAGCAGGACTTCGGTGTCCGTATTCCACGCGGGCGACATATACAACACGGCGCGGTGAAACTCGGTGATCGTCGGCTGATAGTGACCGCTGTTCGCGCTGATCTTCTTGAGCGAGCCCGCTTCGACGATCCACTCGCCTGCGGCGAGCAACGCGCCGCCTGACGTGAACGAGGAGTGGTGGAACTTCTTGGGAACGCCGACGTGCGAGTAGAACGTCGGACCAATGCGTCCCTTTTCATTCGTGCACACCCAAATCAGGCTTCGCTTCGCCCAATCCTCGAACAACTCGGCAAAGCGCTTGTTCTTCACGTCGGTGTCGAGCCAATTGCCGCCGGCGTTCGGATACTTCGCCTTGATGCTTTCGGTATCGAACTCCTCGGGCGGACGATAGACTGGTGTCCCATCGGCAGCCTTACCCATCACGCCTCGTCGCAGCTTGCCGGTGATCGAGACTTCGTAAGCCTGCCGGCGGACCCGCGCCTCAGTGATCTTTTCGACCTCAGCGCCGTCCTTCATTTTGCTGGTGACAAGCGTCGCATTCTTCAAGTCGGGGAGTTTGACGCCCGGTTTGTCGAATAGATCTTTCTTTTGACCAAAGTTCGCCGTGACCTGGCCAGGCTTCGTCGGCCCCTCCGTCACGACGACGTGCGTCACCGTAGTCACATAGCCGCTCTGGTAGTGGCCATGGCTGTCGATGTCCAACATGCTATCGGCTGGACTGTCTGAATCGTCGTCTACGAATTCCATGTCAGGTCTTGCCGGAGGAGGGGATGCGCATCCACGAGACGCGCGACAGAGCGCAGTCTCTCGTGAATACGCTCCGGACCGATACGCGTCACAACGAACATCCGCCAGCAGAGATGCCTACAGCGCGAACGCCAAGCCTCAGCGAGTCCCTAAACGCTTGTTTTGCGGCGGCTATGTTGCAACGCTGCCGCTATGTGCCTGGCGGGTTCGCCGAGCAGACGTCGGGCATGTCGATCGCGTTCACGAATTTGGCGATGCCGTCGAGCCATTGCATCCTCACGTCTGATCCCGAGTCGCACGACGCCTTCTCGTCACAGGTCGAGCGCGCGCTCGAGTATGGCGACGGTACAGATGCGCCGTGGGACGTCGTCGTCCTCGACGATTGGTTTCGCGACGCCACCTATGAGCATATACTCATTAGCCGCGGCCTTCATCGCACCGGCACCATCATCGGAATGTCCGCTCCCGAGCTTGCGCCTAGGCGACGCCCGGCCCCTGTGCTCGAGTTCCGTCCGGTCGAGAACATGGACGGCTTGAAGGATTTCGCGGCGATCAACAACAGCGCGTACGATTTCGGAGTGTCGGCGGGAACGGACCTCTACGAACACTATCTGCGCGCACCGAACAGCCACGCAGTCGTCGGCTGGCTCGACGAAGAACCCGTCGCGTGCGCTGCCGCCTTTCCGACCGAGCAAGGCACGTACCTCGGAGGGGTCGCGACAGCGGAGCAGTATCGCGGCCGAGGATACGGTGAGGCCGTGTCTCGAGAGGCGATCGCTGTTGCGATGGCGCACGGCTCGCGGGCGCCGGCGATTCTGTTTACGTCGCGAAAGCGCGCAGCGTTTTATGAGCCGATGGGGTTTGTGGCCGGCGCGGTCCTCCGCGTGTATCGGAGATAGTCGGCGCGGCAATACGGCACAGATTAGAGCATTTTAATACAGCGTTGCTGTGCCGTGACACACAGATCGACCGTCTGCGTGCGGACAATCTTGTGATTGCGCCCGATTGTGAATAGGCTGCTGTCACCACTACCACCTGAACATTCGCATGAAGCCTTTCTCGTCAAACACGCGTCGATCGTTGCGTGTCGCCGTTCTCGCGGCAATTGCCGCCAACTGCGGCGGAAGTAGCACGCCGATGACACCGACGCCGATACCAACGGGGAACACGCCGGTCCTCAGCGCGATTGCACTCAGTCCAAACAGTCTCACGCTTATCACGGGCCAATCTTCGCAGGTCACTGCAACTGCCGTCGATCAGAATGGTGGGCAGCTGACAGGAGTCTCCGTTCAGTTTTCGTCTACGAACACGACGATCGCCACAACGACCGCAGCAGGCCTCGTCACTGGAGTTACTCCCGGGACGACCATTGTTCGCGCAGTTTCTGGCGCGATCGTCAAGGAGCTTGCAGTCGTCGTGCAAGCACTGCCGCCCGTGCCGAAAACGAACGCGACGCGTGTTGCAATCACCGGCCGGCCGTTTGGTGTCGCGATCTCGAACAGCGGAACCGTTCTCGTCACCCAACAGGATGCCGACGCGATCACACGGGTGGATCTGGCTACGCCGAGCGCACTGACGAGCATTTCGGTTGGACGGGATCCGGGCGACGTCGTCTTCGACGCATCGGGCACCGGCGCATTTGTAACGAACTTCCTCGCGGGAACACTCGGCAGGGTCGATATCGCGTCGGCGCGACAGACCAACACGATCCCGGTGGGCAGCAACGCCTTCCGCGCCCTTCTCTCGGCGGACGGAAAAACACTTTATGTCGCGGCGGTGGCGTCCAACGCCGGATCGCTGCTGATCGTGGACGCATCAAGTCTCTCGGTGTTGGCCACGATTCCGATTCCGGCGAATCCGAACGGAATTGCGCGCATTGCCGATCGTCTCTACGTGAGTTCGTTCAGCGCTGGAACGATTACCGAGATCAATCTCGGAACAAAATCCGTCGCGCGTACGCTCACCCTCGCCGGTCGTCCGCAAGACATCGCGGCGTCAGTCGACGGCTCTGAGCTGTACGTCGCGAACGAAGGTGGAACGGTGATGGTTGTGAACGTCGCGAGCGGCAACGTCGTTTCGCAGATCCCAGTCGATGGAGGAGCGTTCGGGCTGGCGCTCGGCCAAGACGGGTTTGTCTATACGGCGCTGTCCAGCGCGGGAAAAGTCGCGGTCATCGACCCGCGATCACGGACGGTGGTGACGACAATCACGACGGGCGGAACCCCGAGGCGTATTGCCGTGGATCCTAAAGGAGTCGCTATCGTGGTCGCAAACGAAGGCGGCTGGGCTGACATCCTGCGTTGATGACGAGCGCCGCTTGGTCCGTCACGGCGCTCTGCCGGACCAAGCGGGCGGCGTTGCCGCCAACGCCGCGTTGTATCGCCAGACTGCGCGACTGAGGTTTGCGTCGGCGGAGAAATGGACGGGAACGGATCCGCCAATCAGTCCAATGCCGGCACCGACGGCGATCGACGGCGCACCGCCAACGCGGCCGTGATCGCGCAACACTCCGAAAGTTCCGACGGCAACCAGCAATGCGCCAGCATCAGTCATCGCTGCGCCGAGGCGCCGACGTCTGGTTGCACGCACCGCAAAGGATCGCGCTACCGCATCGTGTGCGAACACTTGGCTCACATCACTCGGCCAGAGAAAGAGCAACGAGCCGACCTTCGTCTCTGATTCGCCCTGGACGATATCCAGGCCTGCGAGCCGCGGGACGATGTTCAGTCCGCATCGCGCGTACGTACAGCTCACATCTATACTCTGCGTGAGCACGGACGTCCTCGGATAAGACACGAGCGCAGCGACCACCGCCGAGCCAATCGCGAGTCGGCGTCGAGTCGATCTTGTTGGCGAATTGAGCATCCCTGCCTCCGCGGTGGTTCGACGCGACAACTCCGCCAAGGAAGACCTCAGCGGAGTTGTGGTTGAACATCGAGTGACTTAGAACCCGACGACGCCCTGGATCATGAAGCCTTTGAACTGGCCACCGTTCCGGATGTCGGTCAGCGGGAAGTCGGTGTATTTCTGATTCACCCACTCCAGCTTCGCGAGCACATTCGGCGTTACGAACCAGCCGCCGCCAACCTCGTACCGATCCACGCTCTGGTCGTCTGAGCTCTTGGCGATCATCTGACCTTTGAGAGTGTTGTACCGGCCGCCGACGAAGAATCTGTCGTTCACCAAGCGATACAGCCCCTCGTAGACGTTCTGGTGGACCGTGCGCAGCTTTGGCTCCGTGAATGCGCCGCCCGTTGCCGTCTCGAAGTTCCCGAAGAATTCAGCACCGCCGATCTTGATGAATGGGTTGATGACTTCGGCGTTGACCTTGTTCGAGAACCCAGGGCGCACCTGGCCCGACCACGCGTTTGCGGTTTCCGTCGACGCGGTGTTCTCGAGCACGTCGTAGTACGGCGAGCCGCCGCGGTCCCCCGTGAACAGCGTGTTGCTGGCTGCTTTGTTGTTCGCGTAGAACGATCCGGTGAGGCGGAAGCGGAGGTCCTTATCGAGCGATTTGTCGAAGCCGACCTTTCCGAGAACGCTCATCGAACGAGCCTGCGGTCCAGTGACCTGTCCGTGCACCTCACCGCCCGTTCCACCGAGCATGGCGATCAACCCATTCGACCGCGCGTAGACTTCGGCGCCAATCTCGGTCGTGAAAGCGTCGAGGATGTAGTTCCCAGCGAACGGATTGAACATGCCGTTGCCGTTGTCGCTGCGACGGAAGTGCGAGTCGCCATAATTGATCTCGAAGTGTCCCACGCGAAGCGTGGTGTACTTCATGATCCCTTTGAGCAGGGCGTTGTCGATCGGCGAATCGTCGATCAGCAGGTAGCCGTCCTTGACCCAGGACTCCTGGTGATGCCGCGCCGACAGATACGAGGTCATCGCGACGCGGATCCCTGGGGCGATTTGCGCGTTCACGTTGAGATTGGCGACGGCGTTGTTGAAACCGTGACCGATCGTGATGAGCTGATTTTGGTTCACGCCGCTCACAAGGACTGGCGTAGCGGTGTTCTGGTGTGCGAGCCCTTGGAATTCCTGCGTGAACGCTCCGCCGAACGAAAGCGCGAAGCCGGTGAACGGGACCTCATCGGTCTTGGATGGCTCGAAGACGTTGACGCCGCGCTGATCGGCCGGACGGATATGATTGATCTCTAATGGACGATACAGACTCACCTTCTGTGGCGTTTCTTTCTTGGGAGTGCTATCGGAGCGGGCGGCCGTGGCAGGCTTCGCGGAGCCGGCATTTCCATCGCCACTCTGCTGCGCCGTCACAGCGCTAGCGAACCCCGTGATTAAGAGGGCAGCGAGGCCGAATTTCGTGATGTGTTTCATATAGGTTCCTCCAGTCGGAGTTGTGACTTGAATCGTCTGGCGGGCCGACCCATTGGCCTCGTCTGAACTCGCCTCGAAGGTACGAGTGCCGGTTGCTCCGATCCGTCCGGGAATGACTGAATCTTCGTGGTGGGTCGGATGCTTTCCTGTGAGGGTTTTCCCGACCCACCGTCAAGCAACGTTCACTGATGGCATTGTCAGCTACGATGTGAACGTCAACAGCGTTTGTCCGGTGCCGTGCGCGATCCGAATCGCGAGGTCTCGTCCACGATCATCGCGCAGAACGTCAATGGCAGTCACAGCGCCGATGCTGCGAGTGAGGTGCCTGCGCGTCTCGCCATCATCGCCGAGCATCAGCTGCACTCGTTGGTCGTGTACGTCGTACGTCGCGCCGAGCAGCGGGTAGTCGAACTCTTGCGCCTGCGCGCCGATTTCCGGATCGTCCACTTCGAGAACGCCGCGGCGGCCGGCATTGCGCCGAGTGAAACCGTCGAGCTGGTCTGTCCATTCGGCGTTCGGGAGGACCGCGACAACCGGCGGCCCAACGGTGGTGCGAGCGCGGGTCATCGCCGCCGCGTGCGGGACGGTCAAGACGCTGCACGTCGAGCATCTGACGATGCGCGTGGTCACACTGCCAATCAGCATTCGAGCAACGAACCCATGGCCGTGGCTTCCCGTAGCGATCAGGTCAGCGTTGACGCTGGCGGCAAACGCGAGCAGCTCGGTGGCCGGATCGCCCTGCAGCAGCACCTTCTGAATCACCATGTCCTTCGGGACTTGCAGCTGTTCGCGCGTTCGCTGCAGCGCATCGCCCGCATCCTGCTTGTAGTTCGAGCCCCAGCCCTTCCAGTCGTATAGCGAACTGTCGCGCGGGGCGACGTGGGCGAGGTAAATCGTGGCGCCGGCCGCGGCCAGTTCCAGCGCGAGTCGGGCGGCGCGAAGGCTCGTCTCACTGAAGTCCACTGCAATCACGATGCGATTCGGCGCCTGATGAAGCCCGCTTGCTGCGGCAAACACCGGCACGCTCGACATGCGAATGAGTCGCAGTGCGGTTTCATCGCCGAACACGCGGTCCACAACGCGGTGACGCCCAAGGCCGCTCACGATCATCGTGGCGCTCGCCTGATGCGCCAATCGGGCGATCACGCCCGCCGGATCACCGTCGTAGAGATCGAGAGTGTGCCGGTCATCCCAAGTACGAAGCATCTGCGTCGCTACCTCGGCGCGTGCAGTCTCGCGACGCACGCGCGCGATCTCATATTCGTCCTCTGGCTGCAGCGGTGCGTCGGGAATCAACGGCATTGGCTTCAACACGCTGACGAGGCGCAGCGCGTCCGGATCGTTCGCGAACAGCCGGCCGACGATCAACGCCGAGTCGGATTGCTCGCGCCCGTCAGTCGCAACGATGACCGGCGAGGAATGGCTGGCTCGAACGCCAAGCTCCGGAAGGGCGGATGGCATGTGTAGGGTATTCATGTTTTCTCCTGGCTTCGTCGGTCCGAGACATCACAATCGCGTCCAGGCATAGTCGCGCGACGCGGGTGATCGCACCGTCGGCGAATGCCCTGAATCGTGTCGGGCGTTCGCCGGAACCAGGTACCGATGTCAGGGAAACACCGACGCGTACGCGGACTTCCCCCGACTTCATGCTTGCCGACGCGCGGATAGTCTGAACACTCAGCCGCCAACCACGTCCGGATCGGCGGACAGACCCGTGCTTTGGAGTAGCATGACGGATCTCGATCGACTTCCCCGCATCATTCAGGGCGGGATGGGTGTTGGTGTTTCCAACTGGAGGCTGGCGCGCGCAGTTGCTTCAGCTGGACAACTCGGCGTCGTGTCCGGATCGATGCTCGATACCGTGCTGGTGCGGCGTCTTCAGGACGGTGATCCCGGTGGGCACATTCGTCGCGCGATGGCGCACTTTCCGATTGCTGGAATCGCGAACGACGTGATTCGTCGGTTCCTCAATCTCCTCGGACGCGGCGACGCGCCATACAAGCTGCTGTCGATGTACAAACAGCGTGTCAGCGATTCGCGCGAACGAATCACCGTGCTCGCCAACTTCGTGGAAGTCTGGCTCGCGAAAGAAGGACACGCGAACCCAATCGGGATCAACCTGCTCACCAAAGTGCAGATGCCCAACCTGGCATCGCTCTATGGGGCAATGCTCGCCGGCGTCGACTACGTCATCATGGGTGCCGGCATTCCTCGTGAGATTCCCGGTGTGCTCGATGCATTCGCCGAGCATCGTTCCGCGCGTATTCGCTTCGACGTTGACGGGCTCGATCAAGGAGCCGCCGAATTCCTCGAGTTCGATCCGGCGCGGCACTGGCGCAAACCCACGACTTCGCTCTCGCGGCCACGCTTCCTTGCCGTCGTGTCGGCCGCCTCACTGGCAGCAACGCTCGCGCGCAAAGCGAACGGCCGCGTCGATGGATTCGTCGTCGAGGGCCCGACTGCCGGCGGCCACAATGCGCCGCCCCGCGGTTCCGCGCAGCTGAACGCGCGCGGCGAGCCGTCGTATGGAGAACGCGACGTCGTCGATCTCGCTCGCATGCGCGAACTCGATCGCCCGTTCTGGCTCGCCGGCGGCTTCGGATCGCCCAACGGACTGCGCTCGGCACTCGCCGAAGGCGCAGCAGGAATCCAAGCTGGAACGCTGTTCGCTTTCGCCGAAGAATCGGGGCTCGACGCGGACGTAAAAGCGCGCGTCATCGATGCGGTATTGAACGGCCGCGCCAGCGTGTTCACCGATCCGAAGGCGTCGCCGACCGGCTACCCATTCAAAGTCGTGCGGTTGCCCGACGACGAAGATGCGCCCGCTCGTCGTGTTCGCGTGTGCGATCTCGGCTACCTGCGAACAGCGGTGCGCACCAGCGACGAACGCACGGTCTATCGGTGTGCCGCCGAGCCGGTTGATACGTTCGTAGCGAATGGTGGAACGCTCGCCGATACCGTGGATCGGCGGTGCTTGTGCAACGGTCTCACGGCCAACATTGGGCAGGCACAGCGTCGCGACGACGGCAACGAGCCGGCGTTGATCACGAGCGGCGACGATCTGCTTGTCCTTCCGGACTTCCTCGCAGGCCGACGCTCGTACACCGCCGCGGACGTCGTTGCGTATCTAGACGGTCGCTGATCTACTCGCCGGGCGTCGCGCGACGTCCGGTGATCTCGTCGGCATGGATGCGAAACAGCACCTGCCGATATGGCGTCGGATCAGTCTCGGTCAGTGCCTGCGCGTCGCCAGCTCGCAACAGCCGCAAGGCGAGATCGTATGCCTCACGTTCCGCAGGCCCGCGCGACGCGTCGAGGAAGTGGATCGAGCCGCGCAAGACGACACTCTGCCACTCGAAGCGACTCGCAATCTCATCGATCTCGAACGCGACCCACGGGTGATGCTGTACGGTCGTCAGCTTGCTGCCCGGCGATGTTCGCGCATATACCCAGCCATCGGCGAAGACATATGAGATCGGTTCGATGTCGACGCGATCACGAAACGTATAGGCCAGCCGCCCGACGTGATGGTGTTCCAAGAGGGCGGTCGCCTCGTCGCGTGAGAGATCTGAAAAGTTCGGTCGATTGGTCGCGGTCATAGCATCTCCGAGTTAGCTCTCGCGCGTTGCGCTGTGCGGGATGGCGAATGAGAACGTGCTCCCCTTCCCCACCTCGCTCTCGAGCCAGATGCGTCCACCGTGCGCGTCGATAATACCCTTCGCAATCGACAGCCCCAAGCCGGTTCCGCGAGTTCGGGCCCCGCTGGACGACTGCCAGTAGCGTTCGAACACTCTGGCTTGCTGCTCGGCGTGGATTCCGGGACCCGTGTCCGTCACCGAGAATACGACGCCCTCTTGGCGCGGCTCCACGGCAAGGATGACCACTCCATCGCGCGGCGTGAACTTGATCGCGTTGCGAAGCAGGTTTCCCAACACCTGAACGACGCGCGCGCCGTCCGCCGCAATCAGTGGGAGATTGGTTGGCAGCCGAGCCTCCAATCTGATTCCATGCTGCTGCGCTTCTACCTCGAACATGTGAATCGCTTGCAAGGCGAGCTGCGACGGTTCGTGGGGTCGAATCTCGAGGGATAGTCGCTCGCGCTCGATGTTCGCCACATCCAACAGATCTGCGATGAGGCGATTCACCCAGTCCGTCGACTCCTGGATCGTGTCGAGCAATTCCGCTCTGGCGCCTGGATCCGATGGCGGATTCTCCTTGAGCACACGCGCGCACATTGCAATCGCGCTGATCGGATTCCGCAGATCGTGCGAGACGATTCCCAACACTTCGTCGCGAGCACGGTTGGCATGCTGCGCGCTGTCATAGAGCCGCGCGTTCTCGAGCGCGGTCGCGGCGCTCATTGCGTACTTCTCTGCGAGTGCACGATGATCAGCATCGAATGCAGCATCGCCCGTGCGAATCAGTGTGATTGCCCCGCGGCTTTCTCCCGCCGTATGCAAGGGAACAATGAGCAATGACCGCGCTCCTAGCCGTCGCCACGACTCGAGACTCTCCGGGTCCGTGTTGCTCTCGAGCCACTCGACGTCCACGGTCTCGACGTACTCGCGTCGGTTGCGACGTACAACATCGATGACGGGCGACGGCGAGTCGGCGGTGAGAGGGTGCGCCGCGAGCGCCTCGAGCGCTGGCGTCAGTTCACTGCGCTGACGAGTGCTCGTGAGGCGCGTGAACTCTCCACCCTGACTCACGAGATCGAGAATACACGCGTCGGCGAGGTGCGGGACAGGCAAATCCACGATGGCCCGCACCGTGGCATCGACGGCGAGCGTCTGCGCGAGATCGGTCGTCGTCGCCGACAGAAAACGTTCGCCTTCCTCGGCGCGCTTCTGTGTCGTGATGTCGCGCAGGACGACGGTGAAAAGAATTCCATCCGGCACGACCAGCTTGGAGATCGATGCTTCGGCCGGGAATTCGGTGCCGTCACTCCGTAGACCGAAGATCTCGCGACGTTCACCCATCCGGCGCGCCGTCGTCGGCGATTGCGCGAATCGTTCCATGTGCGTCTCGTGCGACGTACGGAAACGCGGCGGGAGCAGAATGGCGAGATGGCGTCCGATCGCCTCGGCCGCGGTATACCCAAAAATCTCCTCGGCGCCGCGATTGAAGTGCACGATTCGCTGCGTGTGGTCGATCGTGATGATCGCGTCGGCGGCGATCGCGAGGATGCTGGAGAATTTCTCCTCCGACGCGCGCATGGCGTCTTGAGCGCGACGCTGTTCCCGGAGGCGTGCGCGAACCCACGCCTGCTGAATGGCCAAGAGCGCCACCGCCACACCCGCGACGAGCCACGGCGTAGACGACAGACTTACACCTCCGAGAGGATCCCCAACTTCAGGGCGAGCTGTACGTAATCAGAGCGATGGGAGAGCCCAAGCTTTTCCTGAATGCGTTGTTTGTACGTATCGACGGTCTTGGGACTGATGAACAGCTTTTCACCGATTTCCGGCGCCGAAAACCCTTGCGCCACGTATCGGAGAACATCGCGTTCACGCTGCGTGAGCTTGTCGAACCGTTCGCGATCAGTGGCCGCGGGATCCTTCTTGGTGAGATTCTTGGCCAGCACCCGCGCGGCCGCTGGGCGCACATACACATCACCGTGTGCAACGGCGCGAACGGCGTCGACCAACTCTCGGTCGGCTGCGCTCTTCACCAAGTACCCGGCAGCTCCGGCTTCCATCAAGGGAATGAGGTAGTCCTCCTCGGCGTGCATCGTCAGCACGAGTACACGGGCCGCGAGCCCCTTCATGACGATCTCTTTCGTCGCAGCGGTGCCGTCGAGCTCCGGCATGTCGAGATCCATGACGACGACGTCCGGCTTGAAGCGCTCGGCCATCGTGACCGCCTCACGACCGGTCTTGGCTTCGCCGATTACCTCGATGTCCTTGGCCACGCCGAGCACTGCGCGCAGGCCAGCGCGAACAACGTTGTGATCGTCGGCCAGAACCACGCGGATGAGATCGTTCGTCATAGCTTCTCCTAATCTACTGCGGATGAATGCGCGTCGAGAGGAACAGTTGCGGACACGGTAGTTCCGCTGCCCGGAGCGGTCTTGATCTCCAACGCACCGTCGATGAGACCGACGCGCTCATGCATTGACAGCAACCCCATTCCAGCTCGCTGCCGAGTTGCGCCGGCGAGATCGAAGCCATGCCCATCGTCGTGAACTTCGAGTGTGACCGACGGTCTCGATTGAAAGACGTTGATGCGAATTCGTTTCGGCGACGCGTGCTTGGTCGCATTGCGAACGGCTTCCTGCGCCACGCGATACAGCACGGTCTCCACGTTCGCGGGAAGGCGGCGAGGCGCGTCGGCCGTACTCACGTCGATGTCGATTCCATTCCCGTGAGAGGCATCGCGCGCGAGTTTGCGCAAGGCCGCCTCGAGGCCGAGGTCGTCGAGCACGGCCGGATGCACGGTGTGCGACAGCCGGCGGATCTCTTCGAGAATCCCTTCCGTTGAATCGCGCGCCGCGCGGACCCGCTCGGCGATGACTGGATCGGCGGCATCGCGCGCCGTCGCCGAAAGCTGCAACAGCAGCGCAGCGAGATGTTGTGCGGCCGAGTCGTGCAGCTCGCGAGCAATCGCGGCGCGTTCGCGGTCGCCCGCGGCGATGACTTCGGTTGTCAGCGCACGCATGCGCGTTCGGTCCAGCTCGAGACCGTCGAGCAGGATGTTGAACATCGATCCAACGCGGAGCACACCGTGGTCCGCAACGCGCGAGCGCTCGACGCGCGCGCCAACATCACCGCGCCATACCCGGGCAGCCACTGCTTCGAGGTCGCGAATCGGCCGAAGTGCCACCAACACGAGCCCCAGGTGCAGCGCGACAACGGCCGAAATGATGATCATCGCGCTGCGATTCAACGGTCCGCCGCTCACGAATCGTGCGCCGAGCAGCGTCGCCACGACCAGTAGATTCGCGCCGACGAGCTTTGTAGCGAGCGGCACACGTAGCGCAGCGAGGCGGATGCTGCGCTCGTTTTGCCGATCGCGCGCTGCAACATGCAGCTTGGGAACCGTTCCCTGTATGGCCGTTCGTGTCATCCGAGGCAACGAAGCCGGGGGTCTACGCGTGATTCGCGTTCTGTTATTTGTTCACGACGAGCGCCGTTACCATGCCGAACATGCCGTGATCCGATTCGGCGTGCGGAAGGATGTGGCAGTGAAACGCCCACGTTCCCGGATTGTTGCAGTTGACGATCACATCCCACCGCTCGCCTGGTGCGACGTTCAGCGTGTCGCACTTCCATGGCGCCGGCACAGGCCACCCATCCTTGGCGATGATCGTCATGTGCATCCCGTGAAGGTGCATCGGATGGATCATCATGCCTTCGTTCATGAACCGAATGCGCATCTTCTGACCGAGCTTTGCGACGAGCGGTTGCGTTGCCGGAAAGCTCTTGCCATTGAAGGTGTAGCCGTGCGCGCCGTCGTTGAGGATGAACACTTCGTCAACGTCAGCGTGGTCGTACTGCGTCTTTTCCTTCGGTTCGACGATGAATGCGCCAAGCAAGCCGAGCGCGACCTGCTTGCTCGCGTTGTGATGCGAGTGGTACATGTGCGATCCGGAGTTCGGTACCGTGAACTCGTACGTGAACGATTGGCCTGGCTTCACCGGCGGCTGCGTGATGAACGGTACGCCGTCCATGTCGTTCGGCAGTTCGAGTCCATGGAAATGGACCGCTGTGGATTCAGGCAGCTCGTTGTGAAGGATGAGTCGAACGCGGTCGCCTTCCGTCACTCGAATCTGAGGGCCGGGAATCTGGTCGTTGTACGCCCACGCCTCGACGAGACGACCTGGCTCCGTTTCCCACTGAATCTTCTTCGCGGTGATTTCGAAAACCTTCACGCCTTTGTCCATCTTTGGCGTCATGCGCTGATTGCCTAGGCCTGCAGTCTTTGCCGGAAAGGCTTTGATGCCTTTCTCGTGCATCGCATCCATCGCGTCCGCGGCAGACGCGGCTCCAGCAGCCGTGTCGTGCGCGCCCATCGTTCCGCCGGTCTGACCGACCGTCTGTTGGGCGATGGCCGCCTTTGCTGTCGATGCCGGTTTGCACGCGGTCGCGACGCCGGCGACGAGTGCGGCAACTCCGCCGTCGCGCAGGAATCGACGGCGGCTGGTGTTCTTCTCGAGCAGATCGAGTACTGATGTATCGGACATTGTCGGTCTCGAATTCAGAAGTGTGTGCTGAAGGGAGTGTACGTTTGGCGATCGACGTGCACTGTCGGGGAGTGGGAGGAAAAACCGACGGGGAATTCCTGACGGCTTGTCAGGGATTCCCCGAGGCATTGTGGTGGGCCGCTTTAGGGCTGGGAGCTGACCGCAGTTGCGATGGCTTTTCCGCCGACGGTGAGCTCGAAGTTGACCTTCACTTCATCGCCCGTCTTGAGGCGGCCGAAGATGGCCGTCGGCGGCTTGATGCCGTAGTCCGTCATCTTGATCGGTACGACGCCCTTCGCCTTCACCGTTCCGTCGGCGGAACGTGTGGCTTCGATGTCCATGGTGACTTTGTTTTCCTTCCCGGCCACCGTGAGCGTGCCGATCGTACGAAGGGTGAAGGAGTCCTTCACGTCGGCGGGAACGGCATCGAACGTCGCGAGGATGTAGCTGATCTCCGGAGTGGCGTCGGCGTTCAGCGCCTTGTACAGGTTGTCATCCATTGCACCGTGGCCGCACTTGAGCGACTTCACGGGCACCTTCACCTGAACGCGCTTGAGAGCCTGGGGTGCAGCGGTGGTGAGCTGCGTCGCGGCTGCCGCGTCGAAGTCGAGCTGCGCCTCGAGCTTTTCAGCCTTGCAGCTCCATCCGTGCAGGTTCGACGTCCCTTCGATCCAGAGTTTGCTCTCGGGCGCAACGGCAACCCGAGCGGTTTCCTGCGCAGTGACAGTAGCGGTGATCGGGGTCAACAGCACAACCACCGCGGCAACAGCGAAACGTGAGGCAGTCATCCTTCCTCCCTGGCTGTCGGTGGTTCACCCGCGCCGGTCGGCGCTGCACGGTGTTCCATCGAACTGCAGAGAAGATCGGTTTTGACGCTCCGTAGCTCTGTCGGGCAGAGGAACGAACGTTGGTCGGGGAACGACTGACGATGAGAGAGAGAATTCCCTCAGGGAAACGACAGCACCGCGCGAACGAAATGCTTGGTAAGCTTCGCATCCGGCGTCACTCCTCCGTCAGCGAAATTGACGAAGAACGCCGAAAGGATGTCGGTGGTCGATGCGGACGACGACCAGTACTGCGCGCCGGCTGCCGTCGTCGTCGGGCCAAAGATCGGGTTGATGCACGGGATACCATTTCCCGGGCACGGCGTCAGTAGGATTGTCTGAAGCTCCGCCACGGTGGGTACGCGCCAGGTATTGAAGCCGGCGAAGTTCGACGCATTCACGTTGCCAATCCACGACGCGGTGTTGTTCTGGCACGGGACGCCAACGTCAATAGTTCCCGTCGCTGCACACCATGAGTACGTGGTGTTCACGTCGTGCAGGCCGCCATCGTTCAGAGCAGTCTTTTTCTCCCAGAACAGATTCGTCTTCGTATCACGAATCACGGAGCCGAGGTCGACGAAGCGTGCGCCTGCTACGACGGTGAAGGGTTGCGCGGTGCTCGTTTGCCCTCGCGCTGTGACCGTCACCTGACGACCGCCGATCGTCGCCGCGCCACTGATGATGAACGTGGCCGTGATTTCTCGTCCGCTGGCCGCGACGTTCACATTGCGCACTGCGATGTCGCCGCCGGCAACGTTCACGGTCGTCGCGCCAACGACGAAGTTCGTCCCGAGGAGTGTGACGAGCACGCTGTCGGCGAGCACGCCTTGCGGCGGCAGAATCGACGTGAGTGCCAGCGTTGTCGGCACGGAGTTGATGACGGCTGCCTGGTCGTCGCACGAGGCGATCAGACTCAACGACGCCAATGCCACACACGCCGAATGGCGGCGGATCGATACTCTCATTGCTTCTCCCGCAACTTCGAATGAGTAGGATCGCCATTTCGCGCGGAGACGTACCAGTTGGACGAGGTGCTTACGCCTCGACCGCAGGCGTAGCCGACTGCGTCACGACTCGACGTCCAGTCTGGCGCTGGAAGCCGGAGCGGCTGTTATTCAAGCCGGCCCGAACAGAGGCGAGTTCAGAGATGAGCACGATTCAGGACCTCGAGGACGCCCGCGAGCTATTCCTCCGCGAGCTCGACGGAAACGCTGCGACTGCGAATCGAATTGCAGACATCGTCCGTGCCGCATACGAGCGCGCGGCACTTGCGCAGCCTCGAGAAGTCGTGCTTCAGGCCGCGTCGTGGGCGGCCACGCGGCTCCGAGCGCTAAGCGAGGATCGACGGCTCCGCATTGGCGATCGGGAAGTCATCTCTCTCCTGAACCAGAGCGACTGCCCGCTGTGCATCGGTGGTTCGGGTGGCAGTGGTGGGTCGGGCGGAACACCGGTCACGGTCGACCCGCCGCGCGCCGTCTGGGCCCATCCAGCCGATGTGCTCCGAACATGACGGCTCCCGATCCGCGGGAAACGAGGCTGGATTGGATTCGCGACGCCCTCAAATGGATCGTTGGCCTCGCGACCGGATTGCTCACGCTATCGGCCACGTATTTTTACGACCGGTTCAACCAAACGCCGCGCTTCGGTTGGATGCTGTGGGGCGCGTGGTTTCTACTGATTGTGGCAACCTTCGCCGCGACCTGGGGGACCCTCGCGGCGTGGAAGAACATCGGAGGAACCGCGTTTGGCCCACACCTGACGTGGGGCTACAACATCGGGATCTGGTCCTATGTCTTCGGGTTTCTCCTGCTCGCCCTGGTGCTGATCACGAACATCGCCGCACCCAAGAAGGCAAACAGCCTTACCACCCTGATTGCCGTCGCTGGCGCGCTTCCCGAATTCGAACCGGCATCGGCGGCAACGTCGGATCCACGCTTTTCGATTGCGATCTGCGCGATGCGAGCGGCGTTAGCCGATTCCGGTTCCCGCTCCGCGCTCGTCGTCGGCCGATTCGACCAACGCGAGCTGTCAGGCCGCGCGCAATCGCGCTTCGCGTCGAATTTCGAGCTCGCACAGCGACGCGCCGATCAGATCGCGGCCATGCTCAGCGACTCGACGCGATGTCGCGCGGCCTCGATTCGCTCAGTGGTCGCGCTAGCCGCAGGACCGCGACACACCCTCCCCACGGGCGTCGCTGGCGCTGCCGGTGACGCGCAACTCGCGGAGGATCGGAGGGTGGAAGTCTACGGGTTCAAGGCGAACGAGCGCTGAGTCGCGCTACGCGACTGGCCTCCGGCCTTGGATGACGCGAAGCAAGACGGCAACAATCGCGATCACCAGCAGCACGTGGATCAGACCACCGACGTGGAACATGGTGAATCCGAGCAGCCAGAGGATAATGAGAACAACGGCGAGCGTGTAAAGCATCGGTGAACCATGGTTAGGGTTTCCCGGCTATTTGGCAACAGCCATGCCTCGATGTCGATCGAAGCCACTCGCCCACAGTGAGTTCGCGCCCTGCGGCGCTACATTCCGCGCATTCCCCCTTCAAACCGGAACACGAAACGATGAACAGCGGGTCATTCGAAGGCACCGGCGGTCTGAAAATCTTCACGCGCACATGGCGCCCGAAGAACGCGCCACGCGCAGTCGTGGTGATCGTCCCGGGCTTCAACGCCCATAGCGGTCAGTATCAGTGGGTCGCCGAACAGTTCACGAATGCCGGGCTCGCGGTGTACTCCCTCGATCTGCGAGGGCGCGGCAACTCGGACGGTGAACGCTTCTATGTCGAGACATTCGCCGACTACGTCAGCGACGTCGCGACTCTCGTCTCGATGGCGAAGGCGGCGGAACCGGGCCTACCGGTCTTCCTGCTCGGTCACAGCGCCGGCGGCGTGGTGTCGTGTATGTACACGCTCGAGCATCAGTCCGAACTCGCGGGCCTCATCTGCGAGAGCTTCGCGCATCAGGTGCCCGCCCCCGATTTCGCACTCGCGGTTCTCAAGGGCCTGAGCCACGTCGCGCCGCACGCACACGTCCTCAAGTTGAAGAACGAGGATTTCTCGCGTGATCCCGCGGTCGTTGCCGCGATGAACAACGACCCGCTCATCGCCCATGAAGTTCAACCAACGAAGACGGTTGCCGAGATGGTGCGCGCCGACGAGCGGCTCAAGAAGGAATTTCCGTTGATCACGCTTCCGGTGCTCATTCTTCACGGCACGGCCGACAAAGCCACGAAGCCGAGCGGCAGCCAGTTGTTCTACGACACCGCTGGTTCGACTGATAAGACGTTGAAGTTGTATGAAGGCCACTACCACGACCTGCTCAGCGATCTCGGCAAGGAAGAAGTGCTCGGCGACATTCAGCGCTGGATCGATCAGCACATCGCCACTGCCTAGACATCTCTAATAACGCTCGTGCAAACGGCCCGTCGATGCGAACTCGACGGGCCGTTTTTCACGTGGCTAGCGAGCGAACCCGGCCCTCGCTTTCCGGCACACACGATGCGAAGCCGCGTCGCGGGTTGAGAGCCTTCCACATCTCTCTGGAGCCAGCTTTGACGCCGCGCGCACTGTCACCAACGAGCTTCGGCTCGATTCGTCCGGAGGACATCGAGTGGATGCCCTTCGCGGCGTTCCCCGCGGAAGCGCGGCTCGCCGTGCTTGTTGGCGACCCGAAAGAGCCCGGACCATACGTGATTCGCGTCAAAGTACCGGGCGGCATCAAGCTGATGCCGCATGTGCACCCCGAGGACCGCATCTACACGGTCATCTCGGGCATCTTCTACGTCGGACGCGGGACGACGTTCGACGCGTCAGCGTTGACGGCGTACGCCGCCGGAAGCGTGGTGGTGCTACCCGGCAGCACGGCACACTTCCATTGGGCGCAGTCGGGCGAGTACGTCTCGCAAGTCACCGCAATTGGTCCGCTCGGACTCGAGTACGTCGATCCCAACGACGATCCTCGAAAGGCGCGCTGATCTCGCGTCGCGCGCTTCACCACCGACGGCAGCGCGCGTCTGGGACTGACGCGACGCGCACCCAGAGATACGCATCGATTTCGGGAACGGGCGGGCCCGCCGCCGCTGCCCGAGGATCCGCGGAGCCAATATACCGATCGGCAAGTTTGGTCGGCCGAAGCTCGAAACACGGCCCAAATGCATTCGACCGAGGAACGAGCGTCCGCCCGCGCACGATCACTGAATCAAAAACCTGTCGCGCGTCCGGCCCAGCCGCTTTCGCGAGCGAGTCGACCAGCTCGTCCGGAGTAAACCAGCCTGGCTGGCCGCCGGGTTTCGCTTGGTTGCTGGCGTCTCCCTCGCCGCCGAGTGTGCGCGCGCGGGTGACGAGCGGGATCATGACGCTGTCGAGATTGCGCCGCCCGTTCGTCGCAGCGCGAATCCGCGCGTCCATATCCGCCCAGAACAGCAGGCCGCGTTCGTACGAGGCCGTGTATGCCCGGCCATCAGTGAAGGGACTCGTTCTGGCGATCGAATCCGCCGGCATATTCCTTCGCGGATTCGTGTAGTAGTTGCGCGTCTGCAGATTGATCTGCTCCAACACGAGGTCGGGCGAAGCGAGACCGGAGCGGAGCGCGTGGATGACCGCGTAGTACTCGTTCAACCCTTCGTTGAACCAGTTGTTCGACGAGCCGCCGCCGCCGGGGTTCTGAAGTCCACGGACGAACAGGTGTCCGGTTTCATGCGCCAACAGAAGCAGGGGACCGATCTGCGTCGTGTCGCGCGGCCCGGCCGGCGCATTGAAGATGAACTGATTCAGGAGTGCCGTGCCGCCGATGGCGGGAGGCGGGAACATTCGCCCCAGCACGCGATAGCGCCGCGGCGATGTCTCGCCCCAGAACTTTCGCATATACTCATACATCGACGCGACCCACTCCATCGCCTTCGGCGCATCCCAGGGCGGCGTGCCGTGCCAATACGCGGCAAACCCGTCGCGATCTCCCTTCGCGGGATATCGATTGAGCGGTCCCGCCATGAAGAAATTCTGTGAGAGCGTCGCGAGCGGAGCATGCACGTCGTTCTGGTCGGTCAAACCCGACGTCGTGATCGAACCGGGCGCGAGATCGCTGAGGTCCCATCGAAAGTGCGCGTCATAGACGACACCATCGGTGGGCGTGACGAGAATGCCCGTACCCTGCCCACTCACGGCTCCCTCGGCGGCCCGCAACATATATGAAGGGTTGGTGCGCGTTCCGGGCGGCCACATGCGCGCCTTGAACGTGACGGTCACCGGGAACGTGACCGCTCGCTGCGCGCGCCACCGCCGGCTTCCTCCGCTGTCAGCGAGAACCGGGACCGAACCTTGAGCGTCGGTCATCTCCACAACCTCCAAACCCGCCGCCGCCGGACCCGGAGGTCCACCCGGGACCTGAACCGCGAAGTCGGCGCTGGTGACTCCCGGACTCCGAACGATTCGCTCGCGAATCTCGGCGTATTGCGCGTCGGACGCGCCGTTGCGCACCGGACGCACGACAATGTCGACAGACGCCGCTGGGTCGATGACAGGGGGCGGTCCTCCGCCGCGCTGCGCGACAGCGGGCGAAGCGATGACGACGCCGCACAATACTCTCAGCACATACGATGCAATGCGCATCTGAATGACTCCCGCACTATGGCAAAAGGTGCGCATTGGCGCTTTGTTTGGCATGGTTAGCTGCAAGTCGTTTCGAAAGACGAGATCAGTGGAGAGGATAACGATGCCGATCGATCGCCGCACATTCGTCGCCTCGGCGACATCTATGGCCGCCGCCGCGGTGGTTGCTCCAACGCGCGCATTCGCGGAGTCGCCTATTCGACTGGCTCCGGGCGACGATCCGCTCGGCGTGCGCGCGGATTTTCCGATCCTCGAAAACGGACGCACGTTCCTCAATGCCGCATACATCACTCCGAGTCCGCGCGCCGTCACCGCAGCCGGTGCGGCATTCCTCCAATCCAAGGCGACGCGTCCCATTTCCGTCGGCGAATTGCTCGGCAAAACAGGTGCGGTGTGTACGCAGTTCGCCAAACTCATTAATGCCTCACCGGACGAAATCGGGTTCGTGTTCGCCACGTCAGAAGGCGAGAACACGGTTGCCAACAACGTTCCGCTCGCTCCAGGCGACAATGTCGTCATCGACGACCTGCATTACGACGGAGCCGTCGTCGTACACCGGCAGCTCGAGAAGCGCCGTGGGATCGAACTGCGTATCGTCAAGAATCGAAACGGCGCTATCACGCCGGCCGACTTTGCTCGCCAGGTGGACAACCGTACGCGCCTCATCGCTTGTTCGTACGTCTCGTCCGTGAACGGCTTGCGACATGACGTGAAAGCGCTCGCCGACCTCGCGCATGCGCATGGGGCGCTGCTGCACGTCGACGCAATCCAAGCAGTTGGAATGTTTCCGATCGACGTCCATGCCGACGACGTAGACTTCCTCTGCGCTGGAACGTACAAGTGGCTTCTCGGCGGATTTGGCGTGGCGCCCTTCTACATCAAACAGTCGCTGCTCGATCGCGTGCCGATGGACCGCTTCGGCATCTTTCAAGTTTCGTCCGATCTTCCGGACCATCACTTCGAGCTCAAGAAGAACGCGCGGCGCTACAACTACGCGTCGCTGCCGTTCGCTGAGGTGCACCAGCTTGGCGCAGCGCTGTCGTACCTCGAGAAGGTTGGTATCGATCGCATCGCCGAGCACACGTTCGGCTTGACGCGCCGTCTCGAAGCCGGACTCCTCGGTCAGGGCTACAAGCTGTTCACGCCGGCCGGCAATCGTTCGTCCGTGTTGTGTTTCTACAGCAAGCGACCGAAGGCGGAAATCGAAAAAGCGTTCGAGGATGCGAAGGTCGATGTCAGCGTGCGCGACGACCACGTTCGCGCCTCGATCGCTTTGTTCAATAATGCTGACGACGTCGATCGCTTGCTGGTGGTCACCAAGCGACTGGCGTAGCTCGCTCTGCGCTTACCACTTCTGGCACCGCTCATTCGGCACTGACGTGCGCGCCCAGAGATACGCGTCGATATCGGGAGCCGGCGGAAGCCCGACCGCCGCCTGACGAGCCGCATTCGATCCGAGATAGCGCCCCTGATACCTCGCGGGCCGCAGCTCAAAGCACGGTCCGAACGCGCTCGCGGTGGGAACGATGCTCTTGCCGCGAACAATCACTGAATCGAACAGCTGTCGTGCCGACGGGCCGGCCTCCTTTACGAGCGAATCGACCAATTCGTCGGGAGTAAACCAACCCGGCTGCCCACCGGGTCTCGCTTGAATTCCTCCATCCGTCCCGCCGCCGCCGAGCGTCCGCGCGCGTGTGACTAGTGGGATCATGACGTTGTCGAGATTGCGCTTCCCTTTGCTCGCGGCGCGAATACGCGCGTCCATCTCCGCCCAGAACAATGTGCCGCGCTCGTACGAGATGTTCTGCGCCATGACATCGGTCAACGGATTGTTCATCGCGACGGAGTCCGCGGGCATGTTCTTGCGCGGATTCGTGTAATAGTTCTTCGTCTGCGTGTTCATTTCCGCCAAGACGAGATCGGGCGGCGCAAGCCCGGAGCGGAGCGCGAGCGTGATGGCGTAGTACTCGTTTAGCCCTTCACTGAACCAGTTGTTCGACGGGCCGCCGCCACCCGGATTCTGCAGGCCGCGAACGAACAGGTGTCCGGTCTCGTGCGCCAGGAGAAGCAGCGGGCCGATGTCGCTCGTGTCGTACTGCGCCGCCAGGTGATTGAACATGAACTGATTTCCGGTCGCGGTGCCGCCGTACGCAGGCGGTGGAAGCATCCGGCCCATCACGCGATATCGGCGTGGCTCCGTCTCGCCCCACGTCTTTCGCATATACTCATACATCGACGCAACCCACGCCATGTCGCGCGGCCCATCCCAGCGCGTCACACCGTGCCAGTACGCAGCGAAGCCGTCGCGATCTCCCTTCGCTGGATAGCGATGGAGCGGCCCGGCCATGTAGAAATTCTGCGTGAGCGTCTGGATTGGCGCGCGAACGTCGTTTTCGTCAGTCAGCCCCGACGTCGTGATCGAGCCAGGAGCGAGGTCGCTCAGGTCCCACCGGAAATGACCCGCATAGTTGACGCCATCTGACGGCACCACAAACATGCCGCTGCCCTGAGCGCTCACCGCGCCCTCCGCGGTGCGCAGCATTGGCGATGGATTGGTGCGCGTTCCGGGCGGCCACATGCGCGCCTTGAATGTGATCATCACCGGATACGTGACCGGACGCTGTGCGCGCCACGGACGGCCACCACCGCTGTCCGTGACGACGGGAACGGCTCCGTTGGCATCGGACATCTCCACGACTTCCAGACCTGCAGGAGGAGCACCCGGTGGAGGTCCCGGCACTTGCACGGAGAAATTCGCGTTGGTCACGCCGGGACTCCGCGTGAACACCTCGTGAACCTCGGCGTACTGTACATCGGGTGACCCATTGCGAACCGGACGCACGACAATGTCCGCGGTCGCCGCAGGATCGACAACGACCGGCACGCCTCTGCCTCGCTGCGCCGCAGCCGGGGCAACGATGATTGCGCCGCACAATATTTGTCCGACAAGCGATGAGATTCGCATCTGAACTGTTCCGGTCAGCAAGGGTTTAGAAAACGCAGTCGCTTGTGCGTGGGTCAAGACTTCTTATTCGCCAACGCCTTGACCGCTGCGGCTAACGCTCGTACTCGCGTTGCGTCGCTCGCGCTGGTGGCGTCGCGCGCGATCTGCGCGGCAAGCTTCTCGAGTGGCAACTTGCGCTGCGCACTGCCGAGTTGCTCCGTGCGATCGAGCTCGCGGCCGATTGCCTCACGACGATTCGCTGCGAGTCCGTCATTTCGCGCGAGCTGGTCGAGATATGCGCGGGCAGCTGGGTATGCCGCGGGCCAAACGATCTTTGGCTGCGTCTGCGGATTGAACACGTCGAAGCGAACGAGATTTGCCGCGTCGATTTCGTTCTGTGAAAGCAGTTCGCTCGGCTTGAGCGAAAGAATGTCGAGACCGCGGGCGATCTCCGAGCTCACGATGTGACCGTTGTACCAGTACGCGCCCCAAGATCCGGCAAATGACACGAGTCGCGTCGAGTCGACTGGGCCGCGGTCGAAGTATGCGATCTCCTTCGGGTGAGCCGCGTCGGTAAAGTCGACGACAGATACTCCGCCCTGGTACCACGCCTGGACGAGGATGTCGCGACCCGGCACTGGAATGAGCGAGCCATTGTGCGCGACGCAGTTCTCTTGCGCCGTCTGCGCTGCCGGCAGCTTGAAGTAGCTCACTTGCGTGAGCGTGTGTCCGGAGAGTTTGAAGATGGCATCGGCGCCCCATTCTGGGCGATCTGCCGCAAGGCAACGCGGCGCTTGTCCACCGCCCCATTCGTCGGTGAAGACGACCGTCGTGCCGTCGTTGTTGAATGTCGCCGAGTGCCAGTAGGCGAAGTTCACGTCGGAAACGGCTGTGAGGCGGCGCGGCTTCGACGGATTCGCAATGTCGATCAGAATACCGTTGCCCGAACACGCACCGGCGGCGAGTCGAATCGCCGGATACACGGTGATGTCGTGACATTGGTCGGTGATTCCCGTGGTCTGCGTACCCTCGCCGTGGTTCCCCCCCATCCACAGTCCCGCGATCCTGCCGGAGTCGGCGAAGATTCGCGGTGAGCTGACTACGCGCGCATTCTGCGGCGCGGCGAGCGGCACTTTGATGACGTCGATGCGGAACAACGACGTACTGGAATCCTTGTCGGCCGGCTTGCCTGAACACCCTGCTAGCTCATTCGGCGATCGCACCACGGCCGTTCCCGACCCGTAGATGTAGATGTTCGCCTTGTCGTTCGGATCTTCGATCAGGGTTTGCGTATGAGCGCCACGACACGTCTGAATGGCCGCAATCTGTTTCGGATGATCGAGATCGCTGATGTCGAAAATGCGCACGCCGCGGAAGCGGTCTTTGCTCACCGAGTCTCGCACGCCCTGCGTGCCGCAGTCGACGCGGCCGTTTGGCATCTCGACTGCGAGGAACAGGAGATTCCGATAGATCGACGGATCCATCTGGCCGCCGGGGCACGCGAACGCCGTTCGGAGCTTCGGAGCGGTCGGATCCGTCGTGTCCCAGATCTGGAAGCCGTGGAAACTTCCCTGTACGATGAAATTCTTGCCGAACGCCAGATCGGAATTGATCAGCGAATAGTCGTTGAGACGTGCGGCGTCGAAGAAACCAGCGGGGCGCGGCGTCGACGAGACCAGCTCCATGTTCCAGAGCGCCTGTCCGGCGTCCATCCATCCTGCACGCAGGCCGACGCGCGGATCCGGCGTCTGTGCTCCAACGTCCGTTCCGGCGATCAACGAGAACCCCGCGACCAACGCCGCGGCAACGAATCGTTTCATGGCAACTCCTTCAGGAACTCGGCGAGGTAGCCCTTCCAGATTGCCGGAAGCGAATGCGTACCGTGACCGCGAGTGTCGTCAGTGATGGGAAGCAGCACGTATCGCCCGTGTTTCACGCGCGGCATGAGCTGCTCCATGAGCCCAAGCTCGGGCGGATTGATGAAGTCGTCGGCGGAATTGATCGCGAGTACGTGCGCCGTGATCTTCTCGAGGTCGTGCGACGGATCGTAGTCCCGCGACGCGTCCAGTGCATAAATGAGATCGTTCGCGTCGAAATTGCTTTGCGCGGCGTGAGCCGTGCGCATGGCAGACGAGTCGGCCGCGGCGCGCGTCGGCGCCTGCTTCTGCATCATCTTCGGGGACGTGCCGGAGAGATTGATGATCGCTGTCGCGGCACGAAGTCCATCCATCGGTGGCGTCGTGTAGTTGCCGCCCTTGTACGCCGGATCGCTCGTCACGTACTCGATCATCAGCTTGCGAGTGATCCGGTTGCGACCGGCGATCTCCGTCGGCGCGCAAGCCAATGGCACTGCGCCGTCGATGAAGCTCTGGTAGCGCTCGACCCACACCCAAGCGTGCATGCAACCCATCGACGTACCAAGCATGAGACGCAGGTGATCGACGCCAAGCCCCTTGGTGAGAAGCTCGTGCTGCGCGAGCACCATGTCGTTGTAGTTGTACTTCGGAAAGCTCGCGCGCATTCCGTCGCTGGGCTTGCTCGACTTCCCGTGCCCAATGGCATCGGGAATCACCACATAGTACTTGGATGTATCGAGGAGCTGACCCGGTCCGAAGAGTTCACCCGCGAACGTCTTGTTCGCGAACGGAGCGCCAGATCCAGTCGTTCCATGAACGATCAGCACCGCGTTTCGGACGCTGCCGGCCGCGTCGCGCCTCGGCTTGCCAAACGTGTAGTAGTGAACGCGAAGCTGCGGCATGGTCGCGCCAGTCTCGAACGCGAAATTCGGAATGACGTAGTCGGTACCGGGCGGCGCTTGCGCGGCGGCGGCGGATGCGAGGAAAAGCACAGGCGCGATGAAGCGCTTCACTGCGGCACCGCGGTGCGAATGAATGCTCGCACATCGTTGCTGAACAGCGTGCGCGCTGGCATGTCGAGATACATCTGATGCGCGCCGTCATAGCACTTCCACTGAACTGCTTCCCTGTACGGCGACTGTAGCCGCCGCGCACGCTCCGAGTTGATCGAGCAGCCGCCAAGCGGATCGTAGGCGCCCTGGGCCACGAGCACCTTGAGCTTTGGATTGAGTACGATGGCTTCTGGCGTCGACGGCAACGAACCGACTTGCGGGATACCGAGCATGCCGGCCTTGGCGAAGTTTTCACGCGCCTTGGCGAATTGCTCCGGCGTCGCGTCGTAGATCGCCGAATGCACCCACTGCGAGTTCATGCTCGCCGGATATTTCCCCGACGGCGCGAAGCCTTGCTCCACGGTTTCGCCGCCATCCATGCCGATGTACGGCAGATCGGTTCGATAGCCGAGGTCGCGGCGCAGATAGCGCAACGCCGCCGGGATCCACGGCTGGACCAACGGCGTGGACCGACGATAGTCGGACGTCAGCGCGCGTTTCCCGTCGATAGGGAACGCCCCAAACCAGCCCTGCGACGACAAGATCAACTTCGTTCGGTCGAGACGATCGGTGTTGTATCCCGTATGCGCAGTCAACTCCGCGGCGATCTGATTCCGTTCCTGATCCGACAGGCTGTCGACACGAAGAATGGCGGGCAGATATCGCTCGCGCACCCACTTCTCCGTCGCTGTGCGCACCGCATCGGGCGTCGATCCCAATTCCGGCGGCGTCTTCTTTAGATACAACCCAACGACGGCCATGTCAGCAACGTGCATCGCCCAATCGACGGTATGCGCATTCTCGAACGACGGCAGATCCGTGTTGCCAGAAATGTGCATGATCCCGGCGACGTTGATGCCACGCTTGAGCACCGCATATCCGACTCGACCGGCGCGCGACGACCCATAGCTCTCGCCCGCAATGATGATCGGCGCGTCCTCGGCGTCGTGGAGCAGCAACCAGCTGCGAATGAATTCCGCCTCGGCCATGACGTCGCCAACGATGATGGCGAATTCCTTGACGTACTCCGGTTTCGTTGCGCGGCTCCACCCTGTGCCGACCGGATCGATGAACACGAGATCACTCTCGGTCAACCAGGTGTCGGCATTGTCGACGATCCGATCGCCTTCGCCCCGCTTGGGACCAGCGACTTCGAAGTGGAGCGGCAGCGCCGGCCAACCCGGTCCGCCATTCCAGATGAACATCACTGGTCGCTTCTTCCCCGGCGACGAGACGCGATACGCCGTGTAGAACATGTGCGCGTGCGGCTCGCCAGTTTCTACATCTCTAATTGCAACGCGCCCGACCTCGGCAGTGTAGGCGAGCGGGCGCCCGTTGATCGCGATCTGATGACGCGTGACGACGGGCGTGCGCTCCGGTTCCACCTGCGCATGAGCCGCGACGCCAATGGACATCCACGCCGCAATGTTGAGGACCGCTGATGGCCAGCGCCAGGATCTCATGGCTGTGTAACCTCGCGGAATCGAAGGCGTACTCGTCGGCGTCGCGCGGCTACGGACGAATGACTCCGACGTCGCCTTCGATCTGCACGTTCGTCCCGAAGGCCGCCGACATCGTCTTCATCTCGTTGAGGATCTTCTTCGCGAGCTCCGGTGACGCGAACGACGGAACTCCCTTTGGCTTCTTGCCGGCCGCATTCAGGTCGATCGGGTAGATCCGAACTTCCTTCAGCTTTCCACCCTCCCACGTGGTCGTGGCGAAGATGCTCTCCCACATCGTGAGCGTCACGCCGCCCCCCAACTGGCGGATCGACTGGTCGCTCGGCGGGCCCGTCGGACCGGGCGCAGAGAGAAGCCTCGGTTCACCGCCCATGTTCGTGCCGGCGGGCTGGCCAGAGAACGAGAAGCTCGCGAGCCCGTAGAAAATCGGTTTGCCTTTATAGATCTCTATACCGCGGATCAAATGGTTACCATGACCGGCAACGACGTCGGCACCAGCGTCCACGACGCTGTGAAAGAGCTGCACGAGATAGTCGCCCGGAACCGGGTTGGTATCGTCTTCGCCGGTGGCCGATTGATGCGCGTGAATCGTGAACACGGTGAGGTCAGAATTCTGCTTCGCCGTGTGCACCGCCTGCATGATGTCCTTCAGATCGAACTGATTGATCCGATACGACAGCCCCGGCTTGTCGCCGAGCTGGTAGATCTGGTCGAGCACCATCAGCTGCTGTGGAACCGTTGCGTCGACGTCGCTGCCCGGCGAACGCATGGCCTTGAGTTGTTGCAGCGCCTTCATCTCTGGCGCCGTGACTTGCTGGAACAGCGTCGTGCGCACTGTGCTGATGCCCGGCCTCGCGGCGAGCGCGCCGCGTCCGTCGGCGGCAACAAAGTTCGGCTTGAACGTGCCAGCAGTCGCCACGACGGCGACGCGGCCTTTGGGTGTCGTGAGAAGCGTTGCGGCGCGCGCCTCGCGCAGGTTGTTGCCCGCACCAGCGTATGCCAGGCCCGCGGCATTCAGAAGGCGAATGTCCTCGGCCAACGCATCGGCGCCGTAGTCCATGCCGTGATTGTTGGCGACGGTGACCATGCGCACGCCCATGTTCTTGATGTCCCACGGCGCTGTCGTATCCGAGGGCATCATCGCGCCCGTTTCATTGACCGCGAACTTCTTGGTTTGGACGTGGAATGCCGGACCTTCCTGATTCGCGAGTGCGAAGTCGGCGCCTCGTACGATGCGCAGGACGTTGTCGAGCTCCTGCACGCCGAGGCCCGTGACAGGGCGGACTTGCGAGATGTCGCCGAGCACCGCGTACACGAATCCGTCTTTTACGGTCGCGCGCGGCGGCGTTGGAAACACGAGTGACGCCGTCGTGGTCTGGCCGGTCGGCGGAGGAGAACGCAGCGTCGAGTCTGACTGTGCGCCGGCGGTTTGCGCCAATGCGACGAACATCGCGGCCAGAGACGCCGCACGAACTGCGTGATACATGGTCAACTCCAAGAAGAAAGTCCGTCGCTGCGCAGCACCGCCGGAATCTGCACTCGTGCGCCGACTTAGACGCCCCAGATCGACGACAACGCCCGTCGCCAATTGCCGCCCAGGATCAAGCCGATGTCCGCGTCGCTGTATTTTCGGCGAATCAGCCCTTCGGCAAGATCGTACGTCCGCTTGGGATGATCGAGGCCCGGAACCGCCAGCTTTCCGTCGGGGCCAGCGTGGAAGTGATAGCGATCGAAGTTCGGCTGGTTGCTCGGAATCGCCTGCGTCGCGGCGCTGCTGTTCACCGGATTCGCGTTGCCAACGAGATCGAGGTCGCCACCGATACCAACGTGCTCGACGCCCACGGTTTTCGCCACGTGATCGAAATGATCCAGCGCGTTCTCAATGGTCACGGGCTCGTCGAGCTTGACCATGAACCGGATCATCGGAATTCCGATCACGCCACCGAGCTTCGCGACCTTAGCGATCATCTCGTCGGTCTTGGCTCGGAGATGCCCGGGCACGAGGGCGCGGCACGCTCCGTGTGAAACAATCACAGTCTTTGTCGCCGCCGCCAGCTCGTCCAATGTGGTGCGATCGCCAGCATGCGAGAGATCGACCGCCATGCCGACCTGCTGCATCCGCGCGAGCACCTGTCCACCGTACTCCGTGAGGCCCGCATCGGTGTCGGCGAGAAAGCCCGACCCTAGCCGACTCGTTCGATTGTACGTGAGCTGTGACGCGCGTTGGCCCAACGACCAGAACAGATCGACGTCGTTCACCGTGCGAAAATGATCCGCGTCCTGCATGGTGACGAGAATTCCGATCTTGCCATTCGTCGCGAGTCGCTCGAAGTCGCCCGCCATGGCGATCCGCGTGAACCACTCCGGATACGCCGCGACAAAGCCATTCCACTCCGCCATTTCGACGAGCGCTCCCTCATAACCGGAGCCGCCACCGCCGAGTCCAAACACTCGAAATCCAGAGTTTTTGTACTCCGCCCAATTCTCGGCGGTGAACGCACCAGGCTGCCGAAGCCACCGCTGACTGAGCGGTGGCTGCAGAGCCGTGTCGGCAAAGCGAAACTGATTGAGCATGTCGACCACCACGGTACCCTGAACGAGCCGAATGGCTCGTTCCGAGTACTCTGTGGTCGTGCTAGCGAAAAGCTGGAACCGACGACGCAGCACCGCTGGCGCGCCAATGGTTGCGACACCTGCGGTCAGCGCCGCAACCATCGCACGCCGTGAAATCGGCCCAGCTCCGTCAGCAGACATGATGACTACGGATTGCGATCAAGACAGCCGTGGAAGTTCGGGTTGGTCAACTCCGTGTCCACCATCGGGAGATTGACGTCGGTGCCGTACGAACCGCCCTTGAACCACGTTCCGACCGGGAACACGTTGTCCTGCGTGCGGCCATACTGCCGAATCAGCCGTCGCATGTCGCCCAACCGAAAGCCGCGGCCGAACTGCCAGAATGCCTTCTCACGGAAGAACAGCGTGAGCGCAGCATCCTTCGTCGTTGGCGCGGTCGTGAGCGCCGGCATCGCAGCGATCGTCTTGCTGCCAATCGTCTGTGCCGACGTACGAAGGGCGTTGAGCGTCGCAAACATGCCCGCGTAGTCGCCAGTGGCGATCTTCGCCTCGGCTTCGATCAATCGGGCATCAATACCCGTGAGCACCGGGAACGCGTCGGTCTGGCCATAGAGCAACTGACCAACCCATGGCGTGCTGCCATCGAAGCCCTTCCTCGTGGTGTTGTTCGTCGCACCCGTCACTGGAATGCGTGGATCGTTGGCCGACGCGAACGGCAGCGCGTTCTTGATCACGCTCGACGCACCGTTGACCACGGCAAAGCTGTCGCCGACGACGAACCGCGACGCCGGATTTCCGTTGAGCAGATACAGCTCCGAGCTCGTGGTCGTCAGCGAGAACGTCAGCAGGTACTGGTAGTTCGTCGGAACGTCTGCCACGAGCGCGGCCGCCGCAGCATAGTTGCCGAGGTTGACCTGCGCGCGCGCCTTGGCAATCTCGTTCACGCGATGGATGGCAATGCTCTGCGCATCCGTCCCCGTCACCGTCGTCAGCGCGCTGTCGAACCGAGCAGTCGCGAGCTTGAAGCCGTCGACGTTCGTGATCGGCTGCGTATACGTCGGAACGCCAGCGACCATGGATCCGAACGGAACGCCGTTGCAGAAGTCTTCCGACATCTGCAGCTCCGCAAATCCCAGCGCGAAATACAACTCGCCAATCTCGGCGGCCGGCGGCGGTGTGACGTACTGTCGGAGCGCGTCGATCGCCGTGATCGCGAAACCACGCGCCTGTTGAGCAGAGGTATACGCCGACGCGAGCACGCCGTTGCTACTCTGCATCGTGCGCTGGTCGGTTTCGTTGTGCTGACTCTGGGTATCGCCGCTGGCCCACTCGTCGGTTACCAGATCACTCATCATGGGCAGGTTGGCGAAGTTGACGCCGCCACCCGCTACCCACGCTTTGAACGAACCAAGCGCGCCGACGCGCAACGCCTCGGCGCCCGTGGGCGTGGTCACGCTCGTCGGGCCGATGACGCCAGGCTGCTGTGGCGACAGGAGCGACTGCTTGAGGTCACATCCGCTGATCAACGCAGGGAGAAGCGCCACCGCTCCCACTGTCGTCCACCGCGCGCAATTCATGAACTTCATATGCGTTTCGTCCTCGAAGGGTGGCTAGTAGTGGAGAGTGGCCTTGACCGTGAAGTACCGGCGCGGTCCCTGGCTGAACGTCGTGTTCTGCACGTCGTTGCTGAACGCGAAGATCGGAATCCCGTTCTCTTCGACGTCGACACCGCGGTACGCGGTCCAGGTGTGCAGGTTGCGACCCGCGAAGGTGAGTGCCGCACTCTCGGCGCGGAGCCAACCCTTGGCGAACTTGTCGGGCAAGCTGACCGTGGCCGACAGCTCACGGAATCTCCAGAACTGCAACGTCTCTGTGTAACCAACCGGAGTCGTCGACTGACCCGTGAAGGGACCACTCGCCGCAATCGCCGCTGCCTGTCGTGCCAACGGGGAGTTGAGCGTCGAAACGTCCTGGCACGAGCGCGGCGTGTTGGCGCACTGGAATGCCAGATTGGTGTTGACGAGCAGTCCACCGCCCTTGTAGTCGAACAAGCTGTTGATGCGAACCTTGCGGCCGAACAGGTCGAAGCCGTTGGCGACCGACGCGATGTCGCGCGGGCTCGAGTAGCCGGTATACGAGATGTTCTGGTCTACCGTGACCTCGTTCGCCGTGATGAAGCCGTCCTTATTCAGGTCGCTGTAGTGATACGCGCGGTAGGTGTACGCGTTGATTGGTAGACCGACGGAATCACGCAGTGCACCAGTGCCGATCGTTTTGTTCGGAACGCCCGTGGCATCCACGCCAAGGCTCACGAGCTTGTTGCTGCCGTGCGAGCCGCTGAGCGTCACGTCCCAAGCAAAGCGCCGCGTGTCGAACAGCGTCGTCTGCACCGTGAGTTCAACACCCGCGTTCTTGACCGAACCGAGATTTCTCAGCACGGTCGTGGAAGACGGACCGGCAGACGGCGCGATGCTCTGGCTGATCAACGCGTCGCGCGTCTGCTTGCTGTAGTACGTGAAATCGATGTTCACGCGATTCTTCAGTACACGCGCTTCGAACCCAGCCTCGGTTTCAGCCGACAACTCCGGCTTGAGGTTCGGGTTGCCGAGCGCGCTCGCGCGAAGACCAGGCGTATCCGATCCGGTTGGATTTACGGCGATCACGGGCTGATTCACCGTGGTCGATGCGTACGTAATCAGCGCCGAGGTGGCACCCGGCTGCACGCCGGACGCGCCGTACGCGCTGCGGAGGCGCAACTGGTCCAGCCATCCGAATTTCGGGAAGAACCCCTCGTCCGACACGAGCCACGACACGCTGAACTTCGGGTACACGACGTTCTGGAAGTTCGTGCCGAACGCACTGTTTTGATCGGCGCGCACTGCCGCCGTGAGGAAGAGCCGATCGCGCAACCCAACCTGCTCCTGCGCGTAGTAGCCCCACGTCTTCGTCGCAGTCCAAAGCGTATTGCTTGCACTTGTCACCGCAGCCGAACCGACCAACTGCGCACCCGGCGGCAACGTCGTACCGCTCGCGCTGGTGCCGTCGTTTTCAACGTTCGTGTAATCGGAGCCGAACGTGGTTTTCAGATTTGCCCACGGCTTCGCCTGCCACGTCGACGTGCTCGTGAGCTTCGCCGAGAAGTTGCGATTGTTCGTCGTGGATGACGACGTCGAGCCTTGGCGGAGCGTTCCGGACGCCGGACACTCCAGGTAGCGACAGAGGAAAATTCCGGTGCGGTTGAGGAAGTCGACGCCAACGGTGCCGTCGTTCTGCATCCACGCAAACGGGCGCCACGCGCCGTGCACCGAACCAATCAGACGCTGACTCGCGTTCTGGTTGACGTTCTGGAAAATCTCCGACGGGACATAGCTGTTGTACCCGTTGAGCTTCTCACCCAAGCCGCCAATGCCGGTGTATCCGGGGCCTGCCGTCTTGAACCCGGGTCCCATCATCGACTGATAGGTCGGGCTGAACGTGTTGTTGTTCGTCTGCGGCAATCCCTCATCGACCTTCACGAAGCCAGCCGAGACGTCGAGGTCGAAGATCGGGCTCAACGCCATCGCTATGTTCGAATTCAGGTTGAGCTTCTGGTAGTACTCAGGGCGGTTCCACTCCGAACGTACGCCGCCAGCCACCGAGTCCAGACGCGCCACCGAAAAGCCCGGCATCTTCATCGGGCCAGTCTCGTTCTCGAGACCACCGCTCACGAAGTACCGAACCGCTTCCGTACCGCCGCTCGCCTGCGCATTCCACTGATTGCGATAGCCAGTGGCGAGCGGCGAGAGACCGGTCTTGTCGGTCATGATGTTGAGCGACGACGAGCTGTCGGCGATACAGGTGCCCGCCGAGATCGTGTACGTGTAGCAGCGCGCGGGCGTCGTCGAACCGGGCGCGTGCCCCCAGATCATATACGCCGTCAGATAGTTCGACTTGTCGACGAGGCTACCCTGCTCGGCATTGAAGGTCCAGCGATTCTTGCCGGCCTTTCCTCGCTTCGTGGTGATCACCACCACGCCGTTCGCCGCGTCAGTTCCATACAACGTCGCCGCCGACGGACCCTTCACGACTTCAACGTCTTCGATCGACGACGCATCGAGGTCGTTGATGACGCTGATACCGGCCGCCAAGTTGCCGCCGTTCGACGACGATCCACCGATGTTCATGCGAACACCGTCGACCACGAAGATCGGGCTGTTGTTCAGCGAAATCGAGTTCAAGCCGCGGATGCGGATGAGCGGCGCGCCGTTGGTGAAGGCTCCGGGGATCACGACCATGCCGGCCACTTTCCCCACGAGCAGGTCACTCATGTTGGTGATCGACGTCTGCTCGATGCGCGTCGACACGTCGCCGAGATTGGACACCGCGTTTCCGAGCTCGATCTTGCGCTGCTGACCGGTGGCGGTCGTCACGACGTCCGGCAGCACGACGACGGCAGTGGTTAGCTCGAAGTCGAGAGTGGTCGTGCTACCGGCGGTCACCGTGACGGTCTTCTTCACCGCCTGGTAGCCAAGCCGAAACACCTGAACCTCGATCGTGCCTGCCCGTACACCATTCATGGTGTACTTGCCGTCCTGCGCCGTGTTGGCTGCGGCGTTCGTGCCGAGCGCCAAGACGCGCGCATCACTCAGCGGTGCGCGAGTGCCTTGCGCAGTCACATGGCCCGTGATCGTTCCCTGCGCCCATGCTGCGGTGCTGACCACGCACAGCGTACCTGCCATGAGCACACGGGAGAACGATCGTGCGAATCGTCCGGGTCTCATCCTCTACTCCTCGTTGTGCAAGTGGATTTCGACGGAATGCCGCGGCGTGCGGACAAAAAAGAAGTGCGGGTTCGACATGAAGCGTGAACTCTTGCGGGATGACGCGCGAAGTGCAGCGTCGGCGTGCGCGTCCTCAGCACAGCTGGCGGGAAAATAGCAGCGTAACGGCAGATATTGGCGTCGGGTGGCTCAAATGTCCAATATATTGTCGAAGCAGTATCGATAGCTTTGCGGTATCAATCAACCGTCGCAATGCATTCGATCTCGACGTGACCACCCTGAGCAAGTCCAGTCGTGCCGAACGAGCTCCTCGCCGGACGTCGCTGCGGAAAGAACGCGTTGTACGCGTCGTTCATCACCGCCCAATCCTTCATGTCGGCGAGCATCACCGTGCACTTCGCCACACGGTCGAGTGACGAACCGGCCTGCTTGAGCAGCTGACTGATTCTGTTCATCGCCGCCGTTGTTTCGGGTCCAATCCCGCCCTTGGCCAAACCGCTGCTGTCCGTGCCTAGCTGCCCCGCGACGAACAACAGATTTCCCACTCGCACCACCGGCGAGAACGGACTATTGCCTCGATTGGGAACGACAAACTCGGGAAGCACAGACGCCGCATGTGTGGCAGCGGGAGCGTGCGTCGGCGCGCAGCCAATTAGCGCGAGGAGCGAGGTTGCGGCCGACAGTGATGACAGAACGATTCGCGTCATGTCGTTTGAGGGAGGGAGGTCTGCCTGGATGACGAGCGCGCAGAGAGTGGCGCGCCGACAAACGATTGTACAACATATGGTCCGCCCATGATCGATTCACGATCAGTATGATCGACCAAATCGAGCTCAGACACCTACGGTACTTCGTGGCCGTCGCCGAAGAACTTCACTTCGGCCGCGCCGCGCGCCGGCTCGGCATCACGCAGCCACCGCTCAGCCTCCAGATCCAACGTCTCGAAGCCACCCTCGGCGTCAGCGTGTTCGAGCGGAAAAACCGGCGCGTGCAGCTGACCGCCGCCGGCCGCACACTGCTCGAGAAAGGCCGACACTTGATCGCCGATTTCGACAGTGTCACCGATGCCACACGACGCGCCGCTCGCGGTGAAACCGGAACATTGACCGTCGCATTTGCGTCGTCGGTCATGTTCCTGACACTACCACGAATCATTCGACGATTCCGCCAGGAATTTCCGAGCGTGCGCCTCGAGCTCCGCGAGCTGCCGACCGGCCCGCAGCTCATCGCGCTGCGAACTGGCGAGTTGGACATCGGCTTTTTGCGCCAACCACCGCGCGATGCGGAACTCGTCACGGAGACGATGATGAAAGAGCGCCTCGTGCTCGCAGTCAGTAAGCGACATGAGCTCGCGAGTCACAAACGGCTGCGTCTCATCGACGTTGCCGACGAGGACTTTGTGCTCTTCCCTCGCGACCTCGCGCCGGGGCTTCACGCGCACGTTCTCGCAGTGTGCGCCGAGGCCGGCGTTCATCCGCGCATCGTGCAGACGAGTCGCGAGTTGTACACGACCATCAGCCTGGTCGAGGCCGGACTCGGCGTCACGATCATTCCGGCGTCCGTACAGCAGATGGGCTGGCGTGGCGTTCGATACTATCCGATTCGATCCGCCGCGGCGGTGACGCGCATCGACGCAGCGTGGCGCGCGGATAACCGGAGCACGATTTTGCCGGCGTTCCTCGATATCGCGCGATCAGTGGCCCGCCTGTAGGGCGACTTGAGATGAACCGAAACAATAGATGCGGACGGATATGATGCAGCGTTCCAGAATATGGACATCGATCATCGTTGGACTGTTTCCCGCGGTACTTGGCGCACAGAGCGCCGTGGTGGCTCGCGTTGTCGTCACGCCCGCGTCACCAGAGGTCACCGTTGGACAGCCGCTGCAGCTCAAAGCCGAGGCGGTAGACTCGGCCGGGCGCGTCATTCCGAACGTGACGATACGCTTTCAACGCAGTTTAGGGATCTTTGAAGGTGGTGTCGATCAGAATGGGCTGGTGTCGGCCGGCGCGCCCGGAGTTCTCGTCATTGCCGTGACCGCGATTGCGGAAGGGCAGCGGCCGGTGATTCAGCGTGTGACGATTCCCGTGCACGCGGGTCCCGCGGCCTCCATCGCCATTGAGCCGCGCTCGGCCAAGTTGCTTGCCGGCCAATCGCTTCGCCTCCGAACCATCGTTCACTCGGCGACTGGCGATCTTCGCGCCAACGATCGTATAGAATGGTCAAGCTCATCGACCGCTGTGGTACGCACCTCCGGCGACGGCACGATCACGGCCGTCGCACCAGGCAAGGCGACCATCACTGCGAAAGCCGGCGCGGCGCGTGAGCAACTCGTCGTCGACGTGGTCTCGGCGAACGTGCGTTCGTTGTCGATTTCGCCATTGGCACCGCAGGTGCGCACTGGTGACGTCGTTCACTTCACCCTTTCGGTGACCGACGCGTCGGGACACGAGATTACTGGTCTCACGCCGACCTGGCTATTTGCTCCGGGCGAAGGACTCATCGGCCAGGATGGCGCGTTCGTCGCGTACCAGCCCGGGACGTACACGGTCACCGCGATGCTCGGTCAGCGCGCGGCAAGCGCGACGGCGACGGCAGCCGTGCGCGACGTGCGTCGTCCCGCGACGATTGTCGGGTCTGTGGTGCGGAGCGCGTATCCCACCTCTGAGGTCTGGGTCCATCCAAACGGCAAGGTGGCGTATCTCGGCACTTTGCAGGCAGGCGTCGTGTACGTCATCGACGTGAGCAACCCTGCGGCCCCCGTCGTGGCCGATTCGGTGGTCTTGAACGCACGAGTGGTCAACGACGTGATGTCATCGGAGGATGGCAAGGTCCTCGTCATGACTCGCGAGGGCGCCGACAACCGCAAGAATGGCATCGTCATCTATACGCTCGACGATCCGTTGCACCCCAAACCGGCATCAGAGTTCTCTGATCCCGTCACGTCAGGCGTGCATTCCGCCTACGTCAATACGCAAGCGAAGTATGGCCGCTTCGCCTACATCACCGCCGACGGCACCGGCCGTTTGCACATCGTAGACATCAACGACCCGGCGCATCCAAAGCAGGTCGCCACGTGGGAAGTGCCGCGCACGGACGCCGGCCGATACCTGCACGATGTGGATGTTCACGACGGCTTGCTCTACGCGAGCTACCTCAACGACGGCCTCGTGATTCTCGACGTGGGCAATGGCATCAAAGGCGGCTCACCGTCAAATCCGCAGCTCGTGTCGCAATTCAAGTACGACCTGATCTCGCAACGGTATCCGGCTCAGGCGAGCGGTACGTCTGTGATCGGTGGAACGCACACTGCATGGCGCTACAAGAACTACGTGTTGGTGGGCGACGAGATCCTTCCCTTCGGTGCGACGAACCCGCGCGGCTC
This sequence comes from Leucogemmata humicola, assembly GCF_055379415.1. Classification (NCBI taxonomy): domain Bacteria; kingdom Pseudomonadati; phylum Gemmatimonadota; class Gemmatimonadia; order Gemmatimonadales; family Gemmatimonadaceae; genus Leucogemmata; species Leucogemmata humicola. The sequence continues at coordinate 1,000,617 of NZ_AP040875.1, read as the reverse complement.
CGTCGCACCGGAGCGCGCGTGGGGCGGCCTTCACATCGTGGACGTATCAGACATCTTTCATCCCAAGCAGGTCGCGTGGTACGAACCCGAGTTCGGCGGCGTTCACAACATGTGGGTCGTCGGCGACACGCTGTACATGGGCGCGTACAATGCGGGCTTTCGAGCGTTCGATTTATCGGGCGACTTGCGCGGCGATCTTCGAGCACAGCAACGAGAAATGACGCACGTGAACACCGTCGACCCAAAGGGAAACGTGCCGAACGCCGCGTTCACGTGGGGCGCGGTGGTCAAGAACGGACTGGTGTACGTGCCGGACGTCAACAACGGCTTGTTCATCATCCGTCTCGACCCCAAAGAGAAGATCGTCCCGTGATACTCGACGCTATTCCTTACGGTTCATCGCCGCTCGGCCCGTAGATCTGCGGCACCGTCGACCCCATCGGGCGTAGGTAGGTCGAGATTTGTCCCCGATGATGCACGATATCGAATAGAAAGCTCCACGCCATAGGCGCGGCCGGCCGTTCTGTGCCGAAGAAGTCGAGCGATCCGTTCCACTTCTCGTCGGCGAGGTTGCGCCAACGCGTCACCATGCCGGCGCTCTGAGCCTCGTACGCATCGAGGACCGCTTTCATCGTCTCGGGAAGCGGTGGCGGCGCCCACTCGGCCTTTCCGCTCTCGAGTGCGTCGATGATCATCTTTTCTTCGCAGACGATCGCCCACGCGATCTCCCGCGCCGTGCGCGACTTGGGATCTGGCCGATAGTCGGATCCGTCTGGAATGCGCGACAGGACCTTCTGAGTCGTCGTCGATTCGTCGGTCCAGAATTTTGTGAACAGCGTTTTCTCGTCCACGCGGCCTCCTCTTTCTATATGGTGGTCGACGCCTCGATCATCGTCGCGGGCGTCCATCCATTTCGCGGGCGTGAACAGTACCGAACAAATGCCGAATCCGCAAGCGGCGTGGCGCTTTTCACCCTACCACGCGCGCGAGCATAGGCCGCGCCAGGCAAGGTCTCGATTGGGCCGCGTTCTTGTATCGGCTTGAATTTGGCCGATGTACAAAACCCGCACGGCGGTGCGTAGGCGAGGAACCGCGGGTCGTGTTGAGCAATTACGCATTCTGAAATACTCATGCTTGCGCCGGCTAACCCGTTGCGTGGCATGGAGAAGTCCCGACGCCCGCGCCTCGGAACATTCGGCGGCGACGGACAGGCGGCAGAGTCGAAACACATGATCGCCGGCAATTCCACAGCGCGTTGGCGTCTCGCCTCTGACGACACGTGTCGTGTTGGCTTCGTGACACGCTCGAAACTGCTCCGCGATCCGACACAATCCATCGACGCATAGTCTGTTCGCCTGCACGACAGTGGTTGCTACCCCAACTTTTCCCCAGAGCAAAATGCGAACAGTCCGTCTACTCATTCCCGGTCTGGCGATGCTCTTGGCGCTGTTCGCCAAGAACGCCCACGCACAGCAAGGAAGAATCAGCGGAACCGTCACCGATCAGCAGGCATCAATGCCGATCCCCTCAGCCCAAGTACGAGTGCAAGGGCTGAACCTCGGCGCGACGACTGACGACCAGGGACGGTTCGTCCTCAACAACGTTCCCGCGGGAACAGTTACAATCGTTGCCCAACGGCTTGGCTATCTGATGGGCCAATCCCAGGTAACGATTACCACCAACGGAACGGCCACCGTCGCGTTTCAGCTGACGCGAGCCCCGCTGGCGCTCGACGAAGTTGTAACGATTGGCTACGGCACCGCCGATCGTCGAAATGTCACGAGCGCCATCGAGCAGGTGAACGGCGACGAGCTCGCGACGCGTCCCGTGCCCAACCTGACACAGGGCCTCCAGGGCGTGCTGCCCAACGTCAACATTCGGCCGATGGACGGAAAACCGATCCAGGCGCCGGTGATCAACATCCGCGGCATGACGTCGATCGGAACCGGCGGCAGCGCACTCGTGCTGGTCGATGGTGTCGAAGGCGATCCCGCGCTGATCAACCCTGACGACGTCGAGTCGATCACGGTCCTCAAGGACGCGTCGTCGGCTGCCGTCTACGGTGCGCGTGGCGCATTCGGCGTGTTGCTCATCAACACCAAACGTCCGAAGGCAAATCAGTTCCGGATCAACTACGGCGCGACGTACGGCATCAAACAGCCGACGGCGATTCCGGATTTCGTGACGGACGGCTACACGTACGCGAAGATGTTCAATCAGGCCTACCAGGCCTATCAGGGCTTCGCCCCGCAGCAGTTCAACAAGACGATGGTCTTCAACCAGGCATTGCTGGATTCACTCGCCGCGCGTTCGGCAGCCGGTACTCAGCCTGGGACGGTCATTGGAGCAGACGGCAACTACGTCTACTACAACAGCACCGACTGGATGAAGCTGCTCTACAACGACCACGTTCCCGCGGTCGATCAGCACTTCTCGGTCTCGCGCGGCACCGACAACGCGCAGTTCATGGTCTCGGGACGCTACGTCGGACAGGACGGCCTGTTCCGGTACAACTCCGACGACTTCTCGCAGAAGAATCTGCGCGCCAACGGCGGCATTCGAATGGCCGAGTGGCTGAATGTGCGTTCGAGCTTCGACTTCTCGAATCGCAAGTATCACAATCCGCTCAACGTTGGTGAAGGCGGCGGTGTCTGGCGTAACCTCGAGGACAACACGCAGCCGTTGGCCGCGCTGTTCAACCCCGATGGTACGTTGACCGCGGCGTCAGCCTACTCGGTGGGCGACCTCGCCTACGGCAAGAACGGCATCGACTACAACCGCAACGTTTACAGAAGCACCACTGAGGCGGTTGGTGACTTCTTCGGCAACCACCTCCAGCTCACCAGCGACTTCACCTTCCAGAAGCAAACGGACGCCAACTCGCAGCGTCGCGTGCCGGTGCCATACAGCACACGCCCCGGGTCCGTCGCGTATCTCGGTACGGCGACCAACGACCTGCAGAACGACGACCAGAACACCGACTACCTCGCCACGAACCTCTACGGTGAGTTCAACACGACGCTTCGCGGCAAGCACTCGCTTCGCGCAATGGCGGGCGTGAACTACGAAGAGCACACGTGGGATCGTCTTCTTGCGCAGCGCAACGGTCTGATCTTCCCGGACGCCACGGACCTGAATCTCGCGCTCGGCACCGCGACGACGATCACGGGTGGCTACGAGCGTTGGAATGTCCTCGGCACGTTCACGCGCCTCAACTACTCGTACGATGACCGCTATCTGCTCGAGTTCACGGGTCGGTACGACGGTTCGTCGAAGTTCCCCACGGATCAGCGTTTCGCCTTCTTCCCGTCGGTGTCAGGCGCCTGGCGTGTTTCGCAGGAGCCGTTCTGGAAAGTGAACCCGAAGCTCGTGAACGATCTGCGCCTGCGTGCCTCGTGGGGCACGATGGGCAACGGTAACGTCGGCGCCTATCAGTTCCAGCAGCAATTCGGCATCTCGCAGTCCGGCTTCATCACGAATGGTACGAAGCCGAACCTGACGAGCGCTCCGGCCGTGCTTCCGAACGGCCTGACGTGGGAAACCGCGGCGACGACGAACGTCGGTCTCGACTTCGACATGTTGAGCAACCGCCTGACCTTCAGCGGCGACGTGTATACGCGCAAGACAACGAACATGTACACGTCAGCCCTGACGCCGCCGGCCGTCTTCGGTGCAGCAGCGCCGAAGGGCAACTACGCCGACCTCGCGACCAAGGGCTGGGAAATGTCGCTCGGCTGGCAGGATGGCTTCCATCTCGGCGGAAAGCCGGGCACGTACGGCATCAGAGTATCGCTGTCCGACAATCACGCGAACATCCTGAAATACAACAACCCGAACGGCCTGCTCAGCGACTACTACGTTGGGCAGCGGATCGGCGACGTCTGGGGCTTCACGACCGAGGGCTTCTTCGTCGACTCGGCGGACATCGCGCACCACGCCACGCAGGCGTACCTGACCAACGGCTGCTGTGGGTACAAGCCCGGCGATCTCAAATTCAAGGATTTGAATGGCGATGGCAAGATCGATCCGGGCTTGAGCAAGCTGTCCGACCACGGCGATCTCACCGTCATTGGCAACACCACGCCGCGGTACGCGTATGGCATCAACCTGAACACCGGCTGGCGGGGCGTTAACGTCTCCGGCTTCTTCCAGGGTGTCGGCAAACAGCAGTGGAAGCCGTCAACGGAAGCCGACTACTTCTGGGGTCAGTACAACCGGCCCTACGATCTCATCCCGACGTGGCAGCTCAAGCCGGGCGTCATCTGGACGCCGGAGAACCCGAGCCAGGATGCGTTCCTGCCGCGCTACATCGGGTACGCCGCCAACGGAACGAACCGCTCGGTTGGTGCGCCGCAAACGAAGTACATGATGGACGTCTCCTACATCCGCCTCAAGAACCTCCAGGTCGCGTACGACCTGCCGGTGAAGTTCTCGCAGCGCTTCGGCTCGAATAAGACGACGATCTACGTGACGGGCGAGAACCTGTGGACGTACTCCCCGATCTTCAAGTACGTGAAGAACGTGGACCCGGAGAACATCAGCGCGGGCTCGGACCTGATTCTGACCAGCGGCACGAGCGGCGATGGACTCAACTACCCGATGATGAAGACGTTCGTCTTTGGCCTCACCCTGGGCTTCTAATACACAAGCCATGATTACAACTATCAAATCGACCATGCAGCGGCTTGCGGTCGTCGGATGCCTTGGCGTCCTCGGTGCTTTTGCTGCGGGCTGCGATATGAACCAGACCCCAGTGTCGTCCACGAATGCCACGGCGGTCTTTGGCACCACAGCCGGCCTGCAGTTGTACGCGAACTCGTTCGTGAACAACCTGCCGGGACTGACCTCCATCACGAACGGCGACAACATGTCGGACTACCTCGCCGTTCGCAGCCCGTCCACGTTCGTCCTACCGACGCAATACACCGCGAACTCGATCGGTTCCTGGTCGTGGACGGCACTTCGGAACGTCAACTTCTTCATCGCCAACAATGTCGGCAGTGAAGTGGACCCGGCCACCCGGAGTAACTTCAACGGAATCGCCCGGTTCTATCGCGCGCTGTTCTATTTCGCGAAGGTGAAGCAGTATGGCGAGGTGCCGTGGATCGATCGCCCGATCGACATCACCGACTCCACGACGCTCTTCGCCGCGCGAGACAAGCGCGACGTCGTCATGCAGCACGTGCTGGACGACCTGGACTACGCGATCGCGAACATCACCGCCACGACGGACGCGACGCACACCTCGATCACGAAGGACGTGGCGCGCGCGTGGAAGTCCCGTATCGCGCTCTTCGAGGGCACGTTCCGGAAGTATCACGCGAACGATCTTGCGCAGGGACTCGGCGGCACCGCCAACACCTGGCTCCAGGCAGCGGCGGATGCGTCGCAGCAGATCATGGACGGCGGTCGTTTCTCGCTCTACACAGGGGGCGGAACGGACAACTCGTATCGTCAGTTGTTCAGCAGCGAAGTCGCGCCGGCGTCGGAGACGATGTTGGTCTACTCCGAAGACGGAACACTCGGCGTGCTCCACCAGGCGAACTGGGATTACACGAGCGCTACGACGGGTGTGGGCGCGAGTCTGATTCGCCAGTTCGTCAACACATACCTGAACATCGACGGCACGCCCTTCACGGACATCGCCGGGCACGACACGCTGTCGTTCATGACGGAAGTGAAGGGGCGCGATAAGCGCCTCCAGCAGACGATTCGCATGGGCAGCTACAAGCGGCTCAACGCGGGCGTCCTCGTTCCAGCACCGCCGGCGTTTACGCAGGCGCTGACCGGCTACATGCCGATCAAGTGGACAGTCGATGACGCAGGCGCAGACGTGTGCGCATGCAACACGAACGACGTCGTGATCAATCGCTACGCGGAAGTGCTCCTGAACTACGCCGAAGCGAAAGCGGAACTCGGAACCATCACCAGCGCCGATTGGGCGAAGACGATTGGTGCTCTCCGCGCTCGTGCGGGAATCACCGGCGGCTTGAGCGCGTTGCCGACGCGCGTCGATCCGTATCTCCAGTCCACGTACTTTCCGGACATCTCGAACCCGGTGATCCTGGAAGTCCGTCGCGAGCGTGGAATCGAGCTGGTGCTGGAAGGCCAGCGCTTCTGGGACCTGCTTCGCTGGAAGCATGGCGAGCTCATGGCCATGCCGTGGTTGGGCTTCTACGTCCCGAAGGCGAATCAGCTGATGGACCTCAACGAAGACGGCATCCCCGATGTCTACTTCTATACAGGGACTGCGCCGACGTCGCAGGTCGCGGGTGTGTTGTACATCAACGTGAGCGGCGGGACGCAGCAGCGCAGTCTTCAGAGCGGCGACCACGGGCAGCTGACGTGGCTGATCAACACACAGCGCGCCTGGAGCGACAAGATGTACCTCTATCCCATTTCAACGACCGACATCGTAGTAAACCCAAAACTCGGACAGAACCCGGGCTGGTAAGCGAGGCCTGAACGAAACGAGAAGGGCGCGCCGGATACTCGGCGCGCCCTTTTTCTTTGCCCGCTGAAGAAGCAGCAGAATATTCATTACACTTGTCTAAAGTCTCGATGATTTCGTGACCGATTGGCCCACCACACTGTGACACGCCGCGCGCAAAGCGGCAACATAGCGTGGATTACTTCTCGGCATGCGAAAACATCATCTCCTCCTCGTTCTCGTTGCGCTCGTCGCCGCATGCGCGACCGCATCGAACCCTGCTCCGACCCTTGCCGGAGCACCCGCGGATCCCGGTCGCCGAGCTGTCGCGCCGATGCGCGTGATGACCTTCAATCTTCGCTACAACAACACGGGCGACGGGCCGAATTCCTGGCCGTACCGAAAGGCGTGGGTCGCCCAGTTGATTCGCTTCCACGACGCCGACGTCATCGGCGTGCAGGAAGCGCTCAGTGGAATGCTCGCTGATCTCGACACACTGCTCCCGGAGTACTCACGCGTCGGCGTCGGACGCACCGACGGCAAGATGGCCGGTGAGTACAGCGCGATCCTCTACAAGCGCGATCGCGTCGAGGCGCTCGAGAACAAAACGTTCTGGCTCTCGCCGACGCCTGAGGTTCCTGGCAGCAAGGGCTGGAACGCTGCACTCGAGCGGATCGCCACGTGGGGCCGCTTCCGCGACCGCGCCACCGGATGCGAATACATCCACCTCAACACGCACTTCGATCACATCGGAGAAGAGGCCCGTCAACAGAGCGCGCGGCTGATCCGCGAACGACTAGCGACCATCAATGCCGCGAGGTTGCCGTTGGTGATGACGGGAGATCTCAACTCGAGGCCCACCGCTGTCGGCTACCGAGTGCTCACGCGCGACACGATCCCTGGTGCATACCCGCCGCTACTCGATGGAATGAAGATCAGCCGCGAAGGCCACTATGGACCGTCGTCATCCACCGTTGGCGGGTTCCGCGGCATCGGGCGAGAGGGCGATATCATCGACTACATCCTCGTGTCGCCGGGCGTCGATGTGCTGAAGCACGGCATCCTCCCTGACAGCTGGGACAATCGCTTTCCGTCGGATCACCTGCCGGTTCTGGCGACGATCAGCATTCACTGCAAATGAGTCGCGCGTGAGTCAGGACTGTCGTTGAACTCCTGCCTCGAGAATCGCGACATCCTGCTCTACCGTTCCACCGCTTACCCCGACGCCGGCGATGACGTGGTCATCGTCGGACACGGGCGCGCCGCCGCCCATCGCACAAAACCGCCCGCCCGACACGCCGACGAGCGGGAAGAGTTCCTTCCCCGGCTGAGTGAGCGGCAGAATATCGACGGTTCGCATTCCCACGAGCGCCGATGTATACGCCTTTCGCTCGGCGAGTTCGACCGCGAACAACGGCGCTCCGTTCATGCGGTGATGAAGAACGATGTTGCCGTGAACGTCGATCACGCACACGGCGACGGGCACTCGAACACGCGAGGCCTCCGCTTCGACACGATCGGCGATCGTCTTCGCCAAGCCCAGCAGATCCATGATGTCGTCGCTCCTGTGGGATCGAACGCGTCAGTGGAGATCAGCCGCCGATGCGGCCGAGGTACGATCCGAGATGATCCTCCACGTCGCCCGGCTCATGAAAGCCTTGCTCGAATAGCGCTTTCATCCGAGCCTGCGTAGATGGCCGACTGATCGATGTGATGCACGCATCCCATCCGGCCGCGACTTCAACGTCCGGCGGCAAACTGGCTTCGTTGACCAGGCGCTTCGTGTTCGCGATCGCCCATTTGTCGAATGACGCAATCCGCGTCGCGAGTGCATCGACGAACGCATCAAGGTCGGTGTCCGGCAGCGACCTGTTCACATAGCCGTACGCTTGCGCCAAATCGCCGTCGATGTCCTGCGAGCCGAGGAGTACCTCCAGAGCGCGTGATCGGCCGATCTGCCGTGGGAGTCGCGCCATGGGTCCGCCGCCTGCAACCATTCCGACTCCAACTTCCCATTGCGACAGTACCGTTTTTTCTCGGCTGGCGAAGCTCATGTCACAGGCGAGCGCTAGTTCACTTCCATTTCCAGTCGCGCGTCCACGAATCAACGCGATCGTCACCACAGGTGCGCGCGTCAAACGCACGAGTATGTCCGGCCACGCCTCAAGACCCGTGGGACCTTGAGGGATGCTCGTCAAATCTTCGATCTTTGCGTGAAAGTCGCTGTGGTTGAGGAAGAACCCCTCGACCGCGCTATCGAACACGACAACCCGGACCTCTTCGTCCGTCTCGATGGCCGATACGATCTCGCGGAACTCGAGAACGAATTCCGGCCCCATGAGATTGAGAGGCGGGTTGTTGAACGTCACCCGCCAGCATGCGGGCGACGACCGGTCGAGCCGGACTTGGGGCATCGTGTGTGTTGCTGTCACAAGAGTCTCCTACGCTCGCCGAATGTGAACGGCGAAGTCTCAGGCGAGCGCAGAAAGACCACCATTGGACCTTCATCCTGCACGAATAGCGTGACAGAAAAAACGCCGCCCGGCTCGAAGCCGGACGGCGCGCCTCCGATCAGTTGCCCGGACAACCGGCAGCGTCGTAATGCTGGCGACTGCCGTTGGCGATCGTCTGCCCGTCGACGATGAGCGTGTTGCCGAACCCGGCGGGATGACTGTACCACACGTCGTTCCAATCCAAGTTACCGCCCAGGTTCAGCGTGAACGTTGAGTTGAGCAGATATGGAGTGGACGCGAGGCCGAGCGCCGTCTGGTGGCGCGCGAACGACACGAGCAGCTTCGCCTCGCAGCTCTGCTGAATGACGTTGCCGTGGAGCGTCACGTCGATATCGCTCTTACGGTCCGTGTTCAGCGCCGGGAATGCTGCGTGGATGATCATCCCGAAGCGATTGTTGACGAGCAGATTGTCGCGGATGTCTGCGTGAACGGTGTTGTGAACCGTCGGTCCGTTGACGCCCATCGCGTCGACGCGAATGCCGACGCCGACCGGAAGCCGCCCGTGATCACGCACCTCATTGTTCAGGATCTCGGCCCAGACCTCCGACGTCGCGGGAAGCGGCAGCGGCTCGACGCCGGCCGGCACGGGCAGCGAAACTGCGCCGTCCACTGTAATCCCAGGAATTCCCCCGGCAAGCAAGCGATTTCCCGTCGCGAGATAGATGCCCGGTGCGGCGAGGCAGATGTCGCACGTTCCCGCCGTGCCACTGAGGTGGTTCCAAATGAGACTGGCGTTCGACGCGCGGAGATCTATCGACTCCGTGAAGCCGCCCTCGAAGCGATTCCCACGAATCGTCAGGCCCGTGACCCGAACGGCGAGGATCGCCTGACCTCCGGCATCTACCGCCGGGTTGTGGCCCGACTGGAATACGAATCCTTCAACGGAAAGGCCGTTGCCCGCTGAGCCTCCGGGATGCCCATTCGCGACGATGATCGGCGTCGAGACAGCTGCAATGACCGGAAGCGGCTCGGCCGGAGCGAGAGTGCTTTCGGTGCTTCCCCACGCAGCGACGCCCGTCGCGCGCAGAGTGAGGTCCACTGCCATGAGCATCGCTCCATGCAGCGTTATGTCGGGAACATCGACGACTAGCGGAAATTGCTCGAGATCGCCGCTTGGGATGCTGGTCACGGTGCCGCTGTATTTCTCCCCTGACATGATGATGGTGATTCGGCATGCGCCGGACACGAGCTCGCTGTGTGCAAGTCGATTCTCTCGAGCAGCGGCGAGTGCGTCGCTGATCCGAGTGAAGTGCACGCCATCGCCCGACGGGCCGCCGTGAGCCACCAATTCCGTCGTCACATAGTCGCCGTGGGCCAGATGGGCCTTCAACGCGGAGGCTCCAACGATCAGGATCTGTGATCCTGCGCCCGGCTTGTGACAAACCGAGACTTTGTCGTCGAGCGGCTGCCGGTCGAGCATCGCAGTGCCAGGAGCGATCAGCGGCGGGCTGTCCGAGGCACACGAGGCTACCAGCGTGGCCCCGACGAGCCCCATGGCGAGAGAAGTGATAAGAAATTTGATATTGGAACTCATAAGCAGAAACCTCCATCGAAAGAGCGGGGACGAGACCAGGAGCAGTCCGCCGAAGGGACTGCGCAGCGGAGCGGGAAACAGTAGGTTTGTCTCGCCCCCGACCTGTCCCCATCGCGTCACCGACCGTCCTTACATGATCGAATTGCGAGCACTCGGCGCCCTCGACGTACGGTCGATATCGGATAGCGGCCGAACCAGCGCGGTAACGCAGCCAAAACGGCTCGCGTTGCTACTCTACCTCGCGCTTGCCGAGCCGACGGGCCTCCATTCGCGCGAGAAGTTGCTGGCGATGTTCTGGCCCGACGCGGACGATGGGTCGTCACGCCATTCGCTCAGAAATGCGCTGCACGCTTTGCGTCAAGCATTGGGCGACGCCGTGATAGTCAGCCGCGGGGAGGGATGGGTGGGTCTCGACTTCAGCGCACTTCGCTGCGACGTGCTCGAGTTGCGCACCCATCTCGCGGCCGGACGCGCAGACGATGGTCTCGCGCTATGGACTGGAGATCTCGCACCCGGCTTTCATGTCACGGGCGCTCCCGATTTCGAGCACTGGCTCGACGCGCAGCGGGCAGGGCTACAACGCGAGGTGCGTGCGGCGGCCCGGAAACGGTCGCGCGAACTCGCCGGCGCTGGCCACGTCGAAATCGACGCCGTGAGGCGCGCCGTGCGGCTCGATCCGGACGATGAACCGGGAGCTCGGTTGCTCATGCGGCTGCTCGCTCGCTCCGGCGATCGCGCAGGTGCGCTGAGGGTATATCAAGAACTCTCAGATCATCTCGCGCGCGAGTTGGAGACGGAGCCGTCCGCCGAAACCCGCGCGCTCGCGGTGGAACTGCGATCCGTCGAGACCAGCGAACCGGCGCCTGTGTCCACCGAACGCCTCGTGCCGATTTCCGATGGCTCCATTCCGATCGGACAAATGCCATCGCTGACGAGTCCGACGCCGGTGCGACAATACTGGCATCGCGTGATCGCGGCGGGAGCAATCGTCTCGCTGGCACTGATCGGACTTCTGGCGCGTCAGCGTGGATCGCGACTCGACGCACGGCCGACGTCCGCGTCGCTGTCACAGCAGGAAGCCGAGCGCGCCGTTCTTCGTCTGCCGGCGAGGTATCGAGCAGACACCTCGCTGTATCGCTCGTATCTGCGCGGCCTCTTACTCCGCTTCGAATTCGACTTCGTCGCATCGCGCGATACCTTCGCCGCCCTCTATCGTCGCGAACCCGGATATGTCCCAGGACTATACGGTCTGGCGCACGCGTACTCGTTCATGGCGCTGAACGATCTGACCGACCCGGATGAAGCATGGGCCAAGGTCGCTGAGTTGGCTCAGACGGCGCGTGCTCTCGACAGCACTGCCGCCAATGCGTGGCTCATGCTCGGAGCCAAGGAGATCTTCGGCGATCTCGACTTGGAGCGCGCCCGCGCCAATCTCGCGCGCGCTCGCGCGCTCGACCCGGAGGATCCTGACGTCGTCGGATTGCAGTCGGTCTGGTTCCGGTACCATGGCCAGCTAGACAGCGCCGTCGCGCAAGCGAAGCTCGCGCACAAGCTCGACCCCATGAGCCGCTATTTCGATCGTCTCGTGGCGAGTCAACTCTACTTCGCCCGGCGTTACGACGATTCAAAGGCAGTCTACGCGCGCATGATTGAGGAAGATCACAATTGGAAACGCGGTTACGAGGAGCTCGGAAAGCTCTCCCTGGTGACTGGCCGCCCGCGAGCCGCCGTCGACTACCTTCGACGCGCGCGACTCATCGCGGGCGATTCCACCGCTGCATCTGTGCTGACGAAGGTCGCGAGCGACTCCGCCGCACGGCGCGTCCTCACCGCCGATGCGAGACGAACGCTCGCGCAGCTCGGGCACGCCGCTGAGGCCGGTCAGCGGGTCTCGTTTCTCCGACGCGCCGAACTGACCGCCGTCATCGGCGACACGGCCGCGACGATGCGCTGGCTCGACTCCGTCGTGACGCGTCGCGACGGCTCCGCGTACATGGTTCGCGTCGACCCCCTGTTCGACTTCGTCCGAGGCGAGGCCCGGTACAAGATCTGGGAAGCGCACTCCGGACTCTTTCCGCGCGATCAGGCCCTCATCGTACGGTAGGCCAGCGCTTCTTAACCTTCCGCACGACTCTCGGGAGCCCTACCGTTGTTGCATACCGTTTCCTCCCGACGAGAGTGCGATGAACGACGACGCTTCCGAAAACGCCCCCACGGCTGACGACTCCCGCGACTCGACCCAGAATACCTTCTCACGTCGCGGGTTCGTCGTTCGAGCCGGACAACTCGGTGCCCTGACGGTACTCGGGCCGCGTTTCAACATCACCGGACTCGCGGCACATGCGCCACCGCACGCCGCGCTCGCTTCGGTCGCATCGGCGCGCGCGACGATTACAGATCTCTATTCGGGTCTTCGTTGGCGGATGCTCGGGCCATTTCGCGGTGGTCGCGTCGCCGCGGCGACCGGCGTTCCCGGAAGGCCGAACGAGTTCTACTTCGGCGCGGTCAACGGCGGAGTATGGAAGTCCATCGACGCCGGCCGCGTCTGGAAACCGGTATTCGACTCGCAGCCGGTCGCGTCGATCGGTGCGATCGCAGTCGCAGCATCGGCGCCCGACGTCGTCTACGTCGGCAGCGGCGAATCGACGCTCCGTGACTCCGTCGGCTTCGGCAACGGCATGTACAAGTCCGTCGACGCCGGCAAGACATGGACCCACCTCGGACTCGACGGCACGCAACACATCGGCAAGGTCGCGATCGATCCGCGCAATCCGAATGTGGTCTTCGTTGCTGCGATCGGTCACCTGTACGCGGCGAATCCCGAGCGCGGCGTTTTCCGCACGCGCGACGGCGGCAAGACCTGGAAGAAGGTGCTCGGCCCGAACGACGACGTCGGCGCGGTCGACGTGGTGATCGATCCGTCGAATTCAAACATCGTATATGCCGGTTTGTGGAATGCTCGGCGGCCACCCTGGTACACGTACGCGCCGACGAACGGACCGGGCGGCGGCATCTTCAAGTCGACCGATGGCGGCGAGACCTGGAAGAAACTGACAAACGGTCTGCCGAAAGAAGGAATCGGTCGCACCGGCATCGCGGTTGCGCCGAGCAATCCGCGGCGCGTGTATGCAGTCGTCGATTGCCTCTTGGCTGAAGTGCCCGCAGGTGGCGCCGAGCCCGAGCCGCCGCCAGGAGCGGGAGCGCGCGTTGGTGCGGGTGGACCAGCAGCGCCGGGACAGGGCGGCGTCTATCGCTCCGATGACGCCGGCGCGACATGGAAGAAGATGTCGGGCGACAACGCGCTCTGGGGACGCGGCTGGTACTTCGAGAAGATCGCCGTCGATCCGAAGAACGCCGACATCATCTACGTCCCGAACGTGTCGGTGTCGCGATCGATGGACGGCGGCAAGACGTGGGTCGCGCTGCGCGGATCACCTGGCGGCGACGACTACCATCAAGCGTGGGTGTCACCCGACGACTCGAACACCATGATCCAGGCGAGCGATCAGGGAACTATCATCACGCGAAACGCAAAGACCGAAGATCCGCGCGACGTGACCTGGAGTTCCTGGCTCAATCAGCCCACGGCGCAGATCTATCACGTGTCCGTCGATTATCGCGCGCCCTATTGGGTGACCGGTGCGCAGCAAGACTCGGGTGCGTGTGCCGTTCGCTCGCGGGGCAAGTTCGCCGAGATCACAATGCGCGACTGGGAACCGATCGGCGCTGGTGGCGAAAGCGGGATGACGGCCGGCGATCCATTGAACCCGGGCGTCGTGTTCGGCGGAACGGGTCAGCGATGGGAGTTGGAGACGAATCGTCCAGTTGCCGGCACGACTGCGCCGGTTGCACAGGGCGTCGACCGCGCCGACTGGACGCAGCCGCTGGTTCTCTCCCCTGCAGATCCGCACGCTCTCTACTACGCGAGTCAGTTTCTCTACAAGTCCACCGACTCAGCGGTGACGTGGACGCGCATCAGCCAGGATCTTACGCGACCAGATCCGGGCGTTCCAGCGAATCTCGACGCCGCGGCCGCTGCGCACGTCGATCGCAATGGAAAGCGCGGCGTGATCTACGCTGTGTCGCCGTCGCCACTCTCGGCGCCGCTGCTCTGGGTCGGCACCGACGACGGATTGATTCATGTCACCACCGATGACGGCAAGAGTTGGCAGAACGTGACGCCGCCGGCGCTCACGGCATGGAGTCGCGTGACCGGAATCGAGGCGTCGCACTTCGACGCGAACACGGCATACGCATCGGTCGATCGGCATCAGCTACAGGATTTCGAGCCGTACATCTATCGCACGCGCGATCAGGGAAAGAGCTGGCAGAAGATCACGAACGGGCTTCCAGCCGGCGTGTATGTGCACGTCGTGAAGGAGGATCCGAAACGAAGAGGACTTCTCTTCGCAGGCACGGAGCGCGGCGCGTTCGTCTCATTCGACGATGGCGACAACTGGCGCGCGCTACAACTCAATCTGCCGGTGACGTCCGTACGCGATTTCGCAATTCATGAAAATGATCTCGTCGTCGGCACGCACGGTCGCGGCTTCTGGGTCATCGACGACATTGCGGCGCTGCGTCAGGTCGACAACACCGTGCTCGCTGCTGACGCGTTCCTGTTCAAACCATCCGACACGACATACTTCCCGCCAGGAAGCGATAACGGCACGCCGACGCAGAAGGATGAAGCAACGACGGACGGTGGACCGGCCGGCGTGCCGATCGACTACTACCTCGGCGCGAGCGCGACTGGGCCGGTGACGATCGACATTCTCGACGCGAGCGGTGCGACGCTTCGCACGTTTTCGAGCGAGGCGCCAGCGACCGCGGCGACGGGTGCAGGCGGTGGACGAGGTGGTCGTGGAGCTGGCGGGATTCCGAATACGAGCGCGCTGTGGCGTCCTACACCAGAACCGTTTGCAACGAACGCCGGCATGCACCGCATCATATGGCCGCCGATCGCTGCGCCAGTCGGCGGGCGTGGAGGCCGTGGGGGTGGACGCGGCGCCGGGGGTGCGGCGCTTAGCGGCACGTTCACGGCGCGGCTCACGGTCAACGGACGGTCCTATTCGCAATCGTTCCTCGTGAAGCCGACGCCTCGGGCGTAACAATGATTCGGGCGTCGGCATTCGCCGGCGTCGCGGGTCGATAGAGATCGATTCGATTTTTCTGATGACGCATTGGTTGCTGACGACCAGTGCGAATCTTTGCGCGCGCACGTCCATCTGGGGCATGGCCGTTGCCCAACAGAGGGCGTCGCCGCCGAATGCGCGGCCACCACCATTCTTTGTCGCGCAATCGAGGTCGATTGAAATGAAATCCATTCACGTGGTGAGCGTTGCCACCCTATTCCTCATCGCCACGAGCGTGACGGCACGCGCGCAGGATGCGCGCGGTCGTGGACGCGGCGGCAACGAACCACCGCGTCCGCCGGTTGCGGCCGAGGAGCAACGGCGCCGGATTGTCGACGAGCAGCGGCGCACTGCCGACTATCGCAAGCATCTCGATGAGCAGACGCGCGCGGCCCAGCAGGAGGCTGCACAGCTCCAGGCACAGAAGCGAACCGCGCAGTACCGCGCACAGCAGGAATACGCGGCCCAATTGGCACGGCAGCAGGCGGAACTTCGCAACGAGCGCGACTACGCGAGGGAGGCGTACATCTCGACGCCGCACACCTATCGGTTCAACGTGAACGGCGCTGCGCGCGAAACGAATCAGTTCGGCGTCGACGCGTTACGGCAGGCGGTGAACCTCGGGTATCGCGAAGGCTATCGCAGCGGCCAGGCCGACCGTGAAGATCACTGGAAGGCGAACTACACCAACGCGCCGGCGTACCGCGAGGCCACGTACGGATACACCGGCAGCTACGTCGACCAGGCAGACTATAGCTACTACTTCCGCCAGGGTTTCCAACGCGGCTATGACGACGGTTATCACAGCCGTCTTCAGTACGGAAGCAACTCGAACGGCAATTACTCGATTCTTTCCAACGTGTTGTCAGGGATTCTGCAACTCACGACCATCCACTGAGTCACCCTACTCGGGGACTCGCGTGAGGTGCAGCGAGCCGGTCAGCCTCACTGAGCTCGGAACCGTTATCGACGAATATTCGGCGCAGACCGGGCGCCCGCTGGAGTTGGTCGTGTTCCGCACGCAGACCTGTCGCGTATCGTTTCGCGAAAGCGTGACCGAGTAAATCGAGCCGACAATCGGATCGCGTCGATCGAACGTGAGTACGACGGTTCCGCACCGGTAGACGAACGGTTGCGGACTAACGATTGGTGTGTCGAGGCGGCAGGGCCCCGGACGCGCATCAACCAACACCGAATCGCGGAGCACCTCGGCTTGCCCCTCGATGTCGAGTGTCTCGCCCGCATCGCCGCCGGCCGCTAGGTGCTCGGAAAACTGGTATACGCCGAGTCGATCCGCTGTGAGAATCGATGACTTGGACGACGCGTGATGACACGCTGCGATGGCGAGTGCGGAAACAATCACCGCCAAGGACCTGTTTCGCGTTTTGACCATCGCACCTCTCCAGCGTGACCGACGGGCCTACCAGCGCGAAGGAATGCTAATTCGCGCACCGAGCATATTCGCCCCTGGGACGAAGAACATCCCGGCGCGTCCACCCACATCCTCCAGCGCCTGAACGTGTGCCGCAGCATTCAGCGCACTCAGCGCCCCGATCACCGACGCAGTCACTATGCCACTGATCAGATACGGCCGCTCGGTTCTCGTCCCGCCAGAACTGGTGTGGACAGTCTTCGTCAACGCTGCCACGGTGGATGCCCCGGCGACGCCGATTATCGTCAGCACCCCGCGCACCGGACGATGCGCATAGAACTGACCTCCGCCTGGTATCACTGCGCCGAGCGCGAGCGCTACCATTGGCGATAGCGGCTCGGGTCCGAGGCCTGCCATCCGGCGTGCGACTTGGCGTCGATCGCTCGCATCTGGCTCGAGCGCGAGATACTTGGCGAAATCCGCCCGAGCTGCGTCGCGATCGCCACGTGCCGTCCGAACGATCGCACGGTTGTAGTACGCGTCTGCCCACTCGCTGTCCGCTTGGATGGATCGCGTAAAGGCACTGTCAGCGGCGGCGAACTGCCCGCGCTGGTATTCGGTAACGCCAGATCGAAAGATGGCGAGCGTCAGATCGATGATCTGCTCCGGTCGCGGAGGCGTGAGAATTCGAACTTTCTCAACGACCTCACTCGCATCAGGCGACGTGGGCGCCAGCGAGAGAAAGCGACAATACTCCGCAACGGCGTTTGGCGCGTCCTTCGCCGTCTCGTAGGCACGTGCAAGTTGATATGCGAGATCCGCATCGGTCGGGTCGAGCGCCGACGCGTCACGCAACGCGCGGAGCTCCGCTGGACTGTCGCCGAGCATGGCCGCTTGCTGCCCCTGCTGCACTAGATCGTGCGCGCGCCGTCGCTGCTCGGAACTCGGCGCAGCGACCAGTCGCGCGACGGCACAGACGGGCCGAACACGCGCCGTGCCTGGCTTCAAGGGCTCGCCCGCTACGGCGCTCTGCGCACGCGCTGATGCGAGCGGCACGATTGCCCACACCATCAGGGCGGCGCTCGCCCACCGCGCAACCTTGAAGCGGCGCCCGATGCGCGTTGATATATCGCTCATGTCATTATCCTCATCACCCGCCACCACGGATATCCACGCGGACAGGACGCAGTCGGTTCGTCCGCGTGCCGTCGCCGAGTTGATATTGCAAATTGTAGCCCCAGCAGAACGGCTCGCCGCCACCGGTGACGCCGCACGTGTGCGATCCGAAGGCGCGTACCGAGGCGAAGGTATGGCCGTCGGCGACGACCGTCGGCACCCACTCGTCGACGGTTCGACCTGTACCCAGTTGGCCGTATGTGTTCCGTCCCCAGCAATAGGCCGCGCCGTCGTCCGCCACCGCGCACGTATGCACGCCTCCCGCAGTGATTGACACGAAGTGCGCAGTACTGCGCACGCGCACGGGAGTCGTCCGGTCAACACTCGTGCCGTCCCCGAGCTGGCCGTTGTGATTCTGTCCCCAGCAGTATGCCTCTCCGTCGGCAGTCACGGCGCACGCATGATTGCCGCCGGCGGCGATCGACGTGAATGGAGGGACAGCCACCAGTGTGCCTGGCATTCGACGATCGAACGTCGTGCCATTTCCCAACTGGCCCGCGCTGTTGTCGCCCCAACAGCTCACCTGACCGCCACTGGCGAGCGCGCATGTGAAGTTCCATCCCGATGCGATGGCCGCGAATCGTCCGCCACCTACACTCACGGGAACCGAGCTATCGCGCGTCGTGCTGTCCCCGAGTTGACCGCGCGCATTCGAGCCCCAGCACCATGCGACGCCGTACGCGTCCAACCCACAGGTGTGCGCGGTTCCGGCGACAATCGCGCGGAACGAATGTGCGTCCGCGACGAGAACAGGTGCGAGCGGCGCAGTGCGCGAGCCATCGCCCAGTTGACCGCGATCGTTGTTCCCCCAACACCAAGCCGCCCCACCACGCGTGACCGCACAGCTATGTGAAAGGCCGGCAGCAATCGTCGCAAATCGCTCACTCGATTCGATGGCGACAGGCGCGGATGCCTCGAGCTTGCCTGCTCCGAGCTGCGACTGGTCATTGCTTCCCCAGCACAGCGCGCGCCCAGCGGCGTTGATGAAGCAACTGTGCATGCCACCGGCAGCAATTGTCGTCGCGCCGGAGGAAATGGCCTTCGACTCGGACGGAACCGTGATCGTCGGCAAGCGGACGGACGTGGCAATCCGATCCAACGTCGGACTCTTCGCTGGGGGCGACGCTGCTGTGTCGCCCGACGTAGCCACCGCTGGCTTCGGGAGGCCACTCGACGTCGTTTGCGTTGCCGGTGAACTCACGTCCGGTGTCGGACGTGGGCTCGCAGCGGACGTCACCGTTCGAGTCGAGTCTTGATGGCCGACCGCGAGTGGGCCTGTTGCGCGCAGTTCAACAGCCGGCCGCACGTCGCCCGACGTCACCACTTCTCCTTCTCGCTGCACCGTCCGCGATCGGGAATAAAAGAAAGCGGAGGCCGACGCGATCACGCCGACGACGACAACCGCGGATAGCGCGCGCACGAGCATCGGCACGACTCGGCGTCGAGGCTGCTCTTCGAGATCCGGAATGAGCGCCGCCAACTCCTTCATGGAGAGCATTGGCGCGGCGGTCGCCGGCGTGCGGACGAACCGCATGGTTTCGGATGTATCCGGCGCGGGAATGGGCACGACGCGTGTTCGCGGCACGGCATCGAGCGCTTCGAGCATTGCGTGCGCATCGGCCCAACGAGCATCTCGATCCTTCTCGATCGCTCGTGCGATTACTTCCGCAAACGCGTCGGGAACGCCTTCTCTGAGATCGCGAACGTCGGCGAGGACCTCGTGCTTTTGATGATAGAGAATGCTATAGAGACTTTGGCCTTCCCACGGGCGACGGCCGGACAGCATCTCCCATCCCACCAGCCCGAGACTATAGATGTCGGCGCGGGCGTCGAGCACGGCACCGTCGATCTGCTCGGGCGCCATGTACGCCGGCGTGCCGAGCGCGACGCCGTGCATCGTGAGCTCGGTGTCGGTCGTCATCGACCGAGCCAGTCCGAAATCGGCGAGCACCGCGCGACCTTCGTGCTCGATGAAGATGTTTTCCGGTTTGACGTCGCGGTGAACGATGCCGGCCGCGTGTGCTGCCTCGAGCGCGGCGCCAATGTCGCGCACGATCCGCTCGGCCAGGTGCGGCCTGATGGCGCCGTCCTGACTGAGCACCTGTCGCAGCGTTCGTCCCGCGAGGTGATCCATCACGATCGCCATCTCGCCGTTGTCGAGATCGAGCACGGCGCGAATCGGAACGATGTTGCGGTGCCACACCTGCGCGACCATCTGCGCTTCGCGCGCGAATCGCGCGAGAGCTTCGTCGTCGTCGGCGAACTTGGATCGAATCAGTTTGATCGCGACTTCGATCCCAGTCTCGCGCTCTCGCGCGAGGTAGACGACGGCTGTGCCGCCGCGCCCAAGTTCACGGAGCACCTCGTACTTCGCTTCGAGTCCGGCGCGCGCCGATGCCGACAGGTCTCCGCTCATGCCGACGCTTTCCGCGGAACAGACACCGTCTGTCCCATCATCTCGAGGGATTCCACTTTACTAATGCTCGTGAAAGCGAAGCACCACGGCACCCAACTCGAGTCGGTCTCCCTCGGCAAGCACCCGCGCCGCATCGGTGTCGGCAAGCAGGGTGTCGTTGACGACGAGCGGATTCGTGTGCGAGAGATTCGCGATGTGCCACCGCCCGTCGGTGTAGTCCAATCGGGCGTGTCGGCGGCTGACGGTCGTCGAGCCGAGCCCAACCATACTGGGCGATGGTCCGGCGTCTCGACCGAGGATCACGTGCGGTGGCTCGCCAGGAACGCGGACGAATCGGATCTCACGATCTCGAGTCGAGCCTTGGAGCACCTCGAGGTGACCGGGCAGCAGCTGAAGCGCCTGTTCGCTCGGTCGATAGAAGCGAATGGTCTCCCCTTCCCGGTAATCCTCATCAACCTGCGCGGCGGTGCGTTGGGGTTGTGCGCTCGGGCGATCGTCGGGTTGCCGCCGTACGTGGATGGGGGTCGCTGGAGTGGGGACAACTCTGCTTGCCTGCGGCGTCGCGACCGTGCGCACTGCTCCATTCGAGGGCGTCAGTCCGTTCGAACGAGGCACACCGTTGGCGGTTCCGTTGCCGTTCGGCGCCGTCGGCGAGTGCTGAGCCGCCAGCGAGAAGAAGAGTGGCGGGGGTGTATTACGGGCGAGCGCGCGTCTTCTCACGACCCAACGGCCGACGAGCAGCGCCGCGACGACAACCGCGGCGATGACCAACGCGACGACTCGCACGGACACGGTCGTCATTCCGATCGACCTCTCGAAAAGTGTGGAACGCTCGCTGGTGCTCGCGTTTCGTGTGCATGCGCGCCGGGACAGTCACGGAACGCAGGCAAATCACGGAACCCCCCAACGATGAGATACACTGTGGCGCAGCGCCCGTCCAGCCGGTCGCGCTCGAAAGGCGGATGAGAAGTCCCCAATAACCCGAAGCGCGTAGCCACCGGCACGGATGAGCCCGGCATCCCATCCGCGAACTGGCTGAGGACCTCCCATCTAGTACAACAACGAAAAGCCCGCCATCAGCTAAGTGATGACGGGCCCTCGACAGTTGCCCCTCTAGGTCTCGAACCTAGACTCTCCTCATCCAGAGTGAGGCGTGTTGCCAGTTACACCAAGGGGCAGCGTTTTTTGGGTTTTGTCCCGTTTGACCGGAACCCCTCTGATTATAGTTCGACAACCATTCCTGTTCAACCCCGCAGACGACCTCGACGCAGCACGTCCGCGACGGCTAACCTCAGCACCGACCGCAGTTTGCGCAACCTGCTCAGCCAGCGCCCCTCCGCGCGATCGTGTGTCGCCGCTGCCGCCGCCACCGCCCTCGCCCTCGGCGGATCCGTCGCCTGCTCCGATTCCCTCAGACCGCTCGGCACCTCGCCCGCCGTTGCCCAAGCCCACGCCGAGCAGCTCTTCGAGGGATTCACCGCCCGCTTCAGCCCGAACGAACTCTCGCCCAAGTACGACGCCGCACGCGTTCGATTGGCACAGGCCGCGCTGATTCCGTCCCGCGTCTTCAACGACACTACGGTATGGGAAGCGAGACCGACACCTTCGTCACGGTTGTTGTACGTATCAGGATCGACGGAAAACAATCGCTATCGCCTCGAGACGCGCCCGTCGCTCACGCCGCCGGCGCACCCCGGCGACACACGCCACGTCATCGCACTCGAGCAACTCGCGAATTCCGGCTACGGCTGGGATACACGCGTCGATCTCGCGCTCGGAACCGTATCGGCCGAGGAAATTAGTCTTCTCTTATCGGCGCTGTTCCACGCGCCCGAGGGGCGCACCGAACACGAGATGCGCGAAGAGTGGGCGACGCAGTTTCCACACGCCACTGCGGCATTCGGTCACGGCTTCGCGATCGACTCGTTGCACATCACGCCGGGCGCGCAGGGCGTAACGAGCGTCGCGATCACTGCTGGCTTTCATCCGGAAACGATGAAGGCAACGTATCCGCTGCTCGCCGGCTATCTCGACAAGTATCTCGGTCCCGCGAAATACCATTTCGTGCTCGCCGATCGCGCGGGCGCCACGATGCTCGACGTGTCGGGGCGCGACCGCGCAATGACGATTCGATACCGATTGGAGCAAGGGAAGCTGACGACGCTGTACGGACCGTTGAAGCCGTGGCCGGATTCGCTGCAGCTTACGTCGGACGTATCGCTCAAAGTGAAGGTATTCACCGTTGGCTTTCACGGCTTGGTCAGTGATTTCGTGATCTCGAATACCGGTCACGATCGGGCGTGGACGATCGTGTCGCAGCACGAGCCAAAGTGGGATTTCCCCTTCCTCACCGAACGACTGATTCGTTCGCCGCTACGCCGGCCGTTCGATGGCGCTGGCGCGACGATGCGCTTCGCCGTGCGCGACACCGCCGGCGGTCAGACCGTGCTCTCGCGCCGAGTGCGACTCGACGTTCAGGAGAGCGCGATCATGCGCTTCCTCGGCGGACTCGCCGCGCATGCGTTGGGCGACTTGGATGGTCGAGTGGAGCAGGAAGAGGATCGGTTCATTCGCGATGGCTTTCTCGCGCTGCAGACGGATCTTCGCTCGCTCGTGCCGCATTGGCGCTGACGGGAGGAAAGGGCTGAAAATGAAAAACGCCACCAAGCCGATTGGCTCGTGGCGTTCAGGCCCTTCATTCTTCGAGGAGGCGTCGGTGCTGCCTCGCTCGCCGTCATTGGAACTCTGCGTCCTACCGATCGGCGGCGGGCATATATCCGAAGGGCGATAACTATGCCGATCCTACCTCAAAAACCTCGCAGCGGGATGCTGCTATGGAGCTGACCGGGATCGAACCGGTGACCTCTGCAGTGCGATTGCAGCGCTCTCCCAGCTGAGCTACAGCCCCGCATTTTGACGACTTCGGCCTGGTGCACAACGCCGTGTCACCATGGAAAAGGCCCCGCGCAAAGCGGGGCCGCTCCCGACTTCGTTAAACCTAGAGAGCGGCTAGTGATACGTCAACTGGACGGCCCTGCGAACACGAGGTAACAAACGGCCAAAAGCACGATAGTTTCGTGCGATGTTCTCCTCCCTTCGCGCCACCGACGTCATCGCCGCCGCCGACCGAATTCGGCCGCTCGTCAAACGCACTCCGCTCGTCCGCAGCGCCGCGCTGAGCAACGCCGCGGGCGGCGACGTGTACCTCAAGCTCGAGAATCAACAGACCACCGGTTCGTTCAAGCTGCGCGGTGCGCTGAACGTGTTGGCCACGTTGCCGCCGGAGGTGCGCGCTCGCGGTGTCATCGCATCCTCAGCGGGCAATCACGGACTCGGCGTCGCGTACGCGGCGAAGCACTTCGGCGTGCCAGCGACGATCTTCGTGCCCACGACGGCTCCGAAGGTGAAGCGCGATGGAATCACCGCGCTCGGCGCAACGATCGACACGACGCAGCCGCACTACGACGCCGCGATGGATGCAGCGAAGGCGCTCGCTGCCGAACGCGGTGCGACGTTCATCAACCCGTGCCTCGGCGATATGCTACTCGCCGGCCAGGGAACGGTGGCGCTCGAGATCCTCGGCGACATTCCGGATCTGGCAACGCTCGTCGTCAATGTCGGTGGCGGGGGATTGCTCGGTGGGTGCGGCGCGATCGTGCGTGCGGCAGCGCCAGGCGTGCGCATCGTTGGCGCGCAGAGTGTGAACACGGCGGCAATGTCTCTGTCGCTCGCAGCGGGCCGGATCGTCGAGATCGAGAATGTGCCGACGCTGGCCGATGGGTTGGCCGGTCAGATCGACGATGAGGCGTTCGACATCGGCCAGCGCTCGCTCGACGAGATCGTCACGCTGAGCGAAGACGAGATCGCGAAGGCAATCGCGTGGCTATGGCGCGAAGAGAAGCAGCGCGTCGAAGGTGCAGGCGCGTGCGCGACCGGTGCGCTATTGATGAGAAAAGTGACATCGATCACAACACCGGCTGCGATCGTGGTGAGCGGCGGGAACATCGACGCAGCGAAGTTCGACAAACTCATCGCGTAGTTTCGCCGCACGCCTCACGCCGCACGGTCCCCTCAACGCGAGAAGGACGCGATTCGCCCTTTGCGAGTCGCGTCCTTCTTCGTTCAGCCGACCGACTTCGGACGATCTGACCGATTTTAGTGGTTAGTGATTTCCAAAGCTCTCGCCGCGCGAGGAGCTGTTGTTCGCGTCGAGCGTGTTGTTCGGACGGCGTTCACCACCCAACGAGGCGTTTCCGCCGCGATTGCCCTGCGGATTGGCGCTCACGCCTTCGCTCTGATTGTCGATGGAGACCTGACGGTCGGCACCGGGAGTCGAGCCTGCGCGAGTGTTCTGATATGAGCCATTGAGTGCGTCGCTCGCACCCGTGTTCGCGTGCACACTGGCGCGTGAGCGCGAGTGACCGCGAGCTTCGCCGCCGCGACGTCCGATGGCGGCCATGTGCTCGCGATTGCGGCTCACGGCGACGCCACCTTTGCGTCCCGCTTCCCGCGCCTCGCTCGAGTCGAATTCGTGCGCGGTGCCCTTGGCATGCGCCGCCTTTCCACCCTTGCTCGCGATTTCCTTCTGCTTGGAGCGGTCCATCGATGCGAATCCGCGGTTGCTCCGCGAACGCGCCGACCCGCTCTGCGCGACGCCAGTCGTGGCGCCTTGTCGAGCGTTGTCGTTGGTCGCGTCGCGTTGTCCGCCACGGTCGCCAAGTCCGCCCGGCGTGTTTCGATCGTCGTTGCCCGGTCTGTTCGGCATACTACTCCTCCTGGAGATTTGGCCTTAATCCGATGGTGGACGTTCAGGCCCGCATGTGCGCTTGGTCCGTCGCCATGGGGCACCATGTCACTCGCCGACCATTGCACGTACCCAAGTGTGCAAGTGGCAGGCCGAGGGTGGACGTCACGCACCCTCGTGAGCGCTGCAAAAACGAGTCCAGTTGCGCGCTATATTCACGCGCATGTCGATGAGCATTCGCCTTCTTGGAACTTCTGCATCTCGACCAACCGTCGAACGCAACGTGTCGTCGCTCGCGATTCATCGAGAGGGCGAAACGCTCATGTTCGACTGTGGTGAAGGAACGCAGCGGCAGATGATGCGCTACGGCGTGTCCTTCGCGGTTGAAGACATTTTCTTCACGCACATGCACGCCGATCACTTGCTCGGAGTGATCGGTTTGATGCGCACAATGGCCCTGCAGGGTCGGACCGAGCGTCTTCGCCTGTGGGGGCCGCGAGGTGCAGGGCGAGTTCTCAAACGCGCCGAGGCCCTCGGGTTCGAACGCACCACCTTTCCGCTCGAGATCTTGGAGCTCGAAGCCGGCCAACGACTTGAACGAACCGGCTACGCCATCCTCGCCTTTCCCGTCGACCACCGCGGATCGTCTTCGCTCGGCTACGCTCTCATTGAAGAAGAACGCAAAGGACGATTCAATCCGGATCTCGCGCGCGAATTGGGAATCCCCGAAGGACCGATGTGGGGACAGATCCATCGCGGGCTCGCCGTCACGTTGCCCGACGGACGCGTGATTGAACCACGCGTCCTTGTGGGCGACAAGCGTCCAGGGCGCACCGTCGTGATAACCGGCGACACGCGTCCATGCGCGGCGACGGCCGATGCCGCGCGCAACGCGGATCTGTTGATCCACGAAGCGACGTTCGGCGACGAAGAGGCTGAGCGTGCCGTAGAGACGGGTCATTCGACGGCTCGTGAGGCCGCACTCGTGGCGCGAGAGTCAGGCGTGAGCAGGTTGCTGCTCACACATTTCTCGGCGCGCTACTCGCGCGACGCGGGCGACTTGGAGCGTGAAGCGAAACAGATCTTCGCTCGCACGCTCATTGGAAAAGATGGATTGGAAGTCGACGTCCCATTTCGGGACGTACCATCGCCCGTCTAACGAACCGCCTTCGAACCGTCAGCCGTTCGACGCGTCGGCCGGCAACAGTGGATCCGGCCGCGACACTTTCATCGACCGTCGATATAAGACGGCGAGATCGTCGTTGGTCAACCCTTCTAGGACTTTGGTCCTAGATAGTCGCGACGTCACACTGCGCGCTTCGGGGCCGTTGCTGATGAACCAATTGTATCGATCGAGTCGCGCGCTCACGCCATTCGGATGATGAAAGATCACCATCGCGTTGCTGGAGCCAGGCAAATCG
Source organism: Leucogemmata humicola (assembly GCF_055379415.1). Lineage (NCBI taxonomy): Bacteria > Pseudomonadati > Gemmatimonadota > Gemmatimonadia > Gemmatimonadales > Gemmatimonadaceae > Leucogemmata > Leucogemmata humicola. The sequence goes on along the minus strand of NZ_AP040875.1, from coordinate 973,876 downwards.
ACGTCGACGATCCAATCGCTTCCGTCGGGCGCGCGCCAAATTCGTTTCTTTGCCATGAGTGGGATTCGCTCTGGGACTAAAGTCTAACTCACGAGTTCCGGCGACAGCGGCTGGCGGCTCGTGTAGCCTCCATCGACTTCGTGCCAGAATTGAACATCGCCTTCACCGAGCCGCCAACAAAGCAGCACGTGACGGCCATTCATCTCGCTGGGAAAGTCCACCAGACCGAGACGGCGATCCTTGAGCTGAATACCGAGTGCTTCGAGCTCACGTTGATACCCATCGATTTCTCGCGCGAGTGCCTGCGCGTTTTTCTCCAACTCCTCGGCGCGATCCTTCGGATCGTTCGTGCGGGCCGTCGATGCGACCAGGTCGAGCTCGAGGATCGTCTCACGCCATCGTCGATGCTGCTGCACGATGTCTTCGACGATTTTCCGAACCAGTGGCAGCGTTCGATTCGCATGTTCAGGCGTAAACAGCATAACAAATACTACAGGGATGTAGGGTTTAGGGTGGAGGGAACTTCAACCCTCGACTCTACCTTGCTCTTCGGCCACTCGTTCCTCGAGCCGTCGGCGGCGACGTTGCTCCGCCGCCGCGTAGCGCCGAACTTCGTCCTCCGTTTCTGGCTTTAGCTCGGGCACTTCGATGGGACGACCGTTGCGATCAACGGCAACGAAGGTCAGATAGCACGAATTGGTGTGTCGCCGGCGACCACTGAGCAGGTCCTCCGCCTCCACACGCACGCCAATTTCCATGGACGCTCGACCGACGTAGTTCACGCTCGCCTGCATCACTACGAGGTCGCCGGGATGAATCGGCTCGCGGAAGTCGACGCGGTCGATCGATGCCGTCACGACGCCGGCCCGGCTGTGACGAAAGGCGGCGATCGCCGCGGTCTTGTCCATCATCGAGAGAATGACGCCGCCGAACACATGGCCCATGTTGTTGGCATGTTCGGGCATCATCAATTCGGACGTTTCGTGCCGGCTTTCGCGAACGGTTTTGACGAGACGCATGTCGGGCGACGAGCTGAAGGTTCGACTGGGATGAAGAGGACAGCGCCGCGACGCGCGTCGTGCGGTCGTACGTCGCAGCCTGGTTGAATGCGCGGATCAGTGCCTTCCGCTCGGTGTCGCCCACGGCCGGATGGTCGAGCCAGTCGATGCGACGCAGCGGCGCGAGCAGCGTGGCTACCGGCCACTCGCGACGCACCGTGTCGGCAATCGACACACGGGCGATTTCTCCGGAAGTGTCGTACCGGGCAAGCACGCGGTAGCCCGTTCCCGTCCAGCGATCGTTGCCGGCGTCGTCGGTGAGCGGAAGCGTGGTCACCAGAGCGCGCCACCACCCGGTCGAGTCTCCGTCGATCGGCTCGAGCTCGATGGCGTTGCCCAGCGCCCCTGGCCCGCGGCCCGGAACGCTAAAGGTGATCGTCGGGGCGCCGGCGTCGTCCGACAGCGTGAAGCCGCGGTCGTCGAACTGACGCTGTTCGAGCGCATCGGCGGCACGACGCTCCTCGGGGCGCATGGATCCTCGCGTGGCGAGAATCGAATCGCGAATGGCCTGGTACGCCTTCCGGGCGCTATCGGTGATCCGATCGCCCGTTTCCCGGCCGAACAGGTCGGCGACGACGCTCTCCTTACCCGACCGGAGATCGAGGACGCCACGACGCGTAGAGTGCCACGGCTGCCGCCCTGGGAGGGCCACGTCGACGTGATACTCGTACGAGAGGTACGGACCATAGAGACCAAGAATGTCGACCTGGGCGGTCGCCGAGGTACCGGGGTTGGCCTCACCCTCTTCGTCGGGACTGAGCGGACGCTGGTCGGGATGGGCGCGGGCATACTCGCCGGCAAGGCGAGGAACCGTCGTATCGGCGAAAACGAGCGCCGAATCGCCGGTGATCAGGTCCCGGCGGTAGATCCGCTCTCCGACGAGCAGCGCATCGTCGAAGGAGCGGTCGTCATCGGCGCCGTAAACTTCGAAGAACCGCCCATCGTACCGGGCGAGGACCAGCGGCGCGCCCCGAACGCGGGTCGTGCCAGACGTCGTCGCGACCCAGAACGTGGAATCGGCGCTGCTGAGGAGGAATTCAGCGCGCGGTGGAGGCGAGGAGGGGGTTCGGTCGCGGGAACCAGAGCAAGCGGCGAGCACGATCGCGGTCGCGCAGGCGGCTCGACGAACATGAGCCAGCATCGTGGCAAATATACTGCGTACGAGTGCATGCCCGCGCTCGCTCAAAACCACGGTCACTGGGGTAGTAGATTGTTGTCCGTTCTCTTTCAGGGTCACATGCGCCGTCAATTCATCGCCCTCACCTTCGCCATTGGCTCCATCGCCGAGGCGCAGGCTCCTGCCACTGCCGCAACGACCGCGCGTCGCGCCGATCCAGCACCGACTGCCGTTCGGGCGCTGTACGTCAACCGATGGGCGACGCAGAGCAAGAAGCGCATGGCAAAGTTGATCGCCGCAGCCGACGAAACGGAGATCAATGGGTTCGTCGTCGACATGAAGGACGAGTTTGGCCTCAACTACAAGTCGGCCAATCCAGAGTTCGCAAAGAACGCCGGCACGGCAACGAAAGCCAACGTCACGGCGCTGCTCGACACGCTCAAGGCGCACAAGATCCTGCCCATCGCGCGCATTGTCGTATTCAAGGATTCAGTAACGGCGCGCGTACACCCCGAATGGACGATCCGGAAGACCGACGGCTCCGTGTGGCGCGACAAGAAGGGGCTCGCCTGGGTGAATCCGTATCACCACGAGCTGTGGGACTACAACATTGGCGTGGCCGAAGAGCTGGTGAAGATGGGCTTCGGCGAAGTGCAGTTCGACTACATCCGCTTTCCCGAGCCCTACAAGAGTCTTCCGCCGCAGGTCTTTCCCGACGCCAACAACGTCTCGAAGCCCGACGCGATCGCCGCATACCTCAAGGAAGCCAAGACGCGACTGAACAAACTCGGCGTGCGCTCGACCGCCGACATCTTCGGTCTCGTGACCACGGTGCAGGGTCCGCTCGAAGTGGCGCAGCATTGGGAACGCGTGTCGCCGCAACTCGACGTCGTTCTGCCGATGGTGTACCCATCACACTATCCTCATGGCGAGCTCGGAATCGCGCGGCCGAATGCCGAACCGTATCAGGTAGTCTTCAAGGCGATTTCGAGCGCGCATGCGCGCGACAAGAAGCTCGGCATCACAGAACCGGAGCACGTGCGGCCGTGGCTACAGGCGTTCTCACTCGGGCAGCCGGCCTACGGCGCAGAACAGCTCGAGGCGCAGAAAAAGGCGGTGTACGACGCCGGATACGACGGCTGGGTGTTGTGGAACCCAGGGTCGATTTACGACGTGTATATGCCGGCGCTCGAAAAGACGTTTGTGTCGAGGAAGAAGAGCTAGGCGTTGGGCGCTAGGCGCTAGGTGCTGGGCACTAGAAATTCGGAATGACATTTATACGATGAACGGCCCCGCGGAGGCATCTCTGCGGGGCCGTTCATCACATAGCAACTTCCGAATTTCTAGTGCCTAGTGCCTAGCGCCAAGTGCTTTCACGCCTTCAATCAACCGATCCACTTCGCTTTCGCTCGTGTAGCACGAGCAGCCCACACGAACGAGTCCGTGCGGCAGGACGCCAAGTCGCTCGATGACAGTCGCGGCGTAAAAGTCACCGTTCGACACGTACACGCCGCGCTTGGCGAGCGACGTCGCGACATCATCAGTCGTGTGGCCTTTCAGCGTGAACGATAGCGTCGGGGTGCGCGGCGTGCCCGGCTTTGGCCCGTACAGCGTGAGGCCATCGATTTCGGCGAGCGAGTTCCAGAGCTTCGCGAGTAGATGCTCACCACGCGCGTGCAGCGTGTCGAAGGTCGAACGAAGTGCGTCGCGACGGGTGCGCGACCGTCCGCCGGTGAGCGACGCGAGGAAGTCCACCGCGGCGGCCGCACCAACAATGCCTTCGTGATTCTGAGTGCCGGTCTCCAGCCGCTCGGGCGACTCTTGCGGCGCCGGCTCGAGGCGAGGCGCATCGAGCGATTCGATGATCGCGCGCTTGCCCCAGAGAATTCCGATGTGCGGACCGTAGAACTTGTACGCCGAGCAGCCGAGGAAATCGCAGCCCAGCGCTTCGACGTCGATGAGATTGTGCGGCGCGTAGTGCACGGCGTCGACGAAGACACGCGCGCCGACTGCATGCGCCAACGAAGCCGCGCGCGCGACATCGGTGATGGTGCCGAGCGCGTTCGATGCCGCGCCGATGGCGAGCATCTTGGTCTTCGGCGTGATCGCGGCTTCGAGCGAGCTCCAATCGAGTCGGCCGTCTTCGGTGCGCAGCTTCACAGTGTGCACGGTGACGCCGCGATCCTTCTGTAGCTCGCGCCACGGCGCGATGTTGCCGTGGTGATCGAGCTCGGTGACAACGATCTCGTCGCCCTTGCTCCACTCACGGCCGAGCGCGCGGGCGAGATGGAAGGTGAGCGTCGTCATGTTCTGACCGAACACGATTTCATCGGGACGGCCGTTCACGAAATCGGCGAGCGCCTGACGTGAGCTCGCGATCAGCGCGTCGGTCTCCTCACTCGTCGGATACCGCCAGTGCGTGTTGGCGTTGTGATGGAACAGATAGTCGTCCATCGCCGACACGACAGACCGCGGAACCTGTGTGCCGCCCGGTCCATCGAAGTAGGCAACCGAATGACCGGAGTGCATTCGGGCGAGCGCCGGAAAGTTCGAGCGAATTGCCTCGACCGACGCAACGTTCGTTGAGGTATCGACCATGGTGACGCTCATGCGATCTCCGTTCCGGCCCATTGTTCGACCATTTTCACAACTTCCACATGATCGGCGACCTCGCCCAGCTCGCCGCGCGCGATACGAAACAACTCGGCGGTCAACTGCGTGACGGGCGCCGGAACCTTGTTCTGTCGCGCCAGCTCCGCGGCGATGCCGATGTCCTTCTCCAGGAGCGCCAGACGAAAGGTGCGCGGAAAGGCACGCGTCAGCACACGCTCGGGAATCAAATTCATCGACGAATTCGAACGGCCACTCGACGCGTTGATCACGTCGAGCGCCAGCTTCGGATCCACGCCCTGCTTCACGAGCGTCGCCAATCCCTCGGCCGTGGACAGCAGGTGAATGGCGAGGAAGGCCTGGTTGACTGCCTTCACCGCATCGCCGGCGCCAACCGGGCCGCAGTGGACGATCTTCTGCGAAAAGCTCTCGATCACCTTCCGCACGCGTTCGACCACTGCAGCATCGCCACCGATCATGACGGTGAGCGTTCCCTTCTCCGCCCCGATCACGCCACCGCTCACCGGAGCGTCGAGGAAACCGACGCCCTTCGTGGCGAGCGCCTCGGCGATGACGCGCGAGGTCTGCGGGTCGCCCGAAGTACAGTCAACGACCGTCGCACCCTTTTTGAGGCCAGCGAGAACGCCGTCAGCCCCATCGAGGATGGAGTGGACGTCGGCAGACGTCGAGAAGCAGGTGATGACCACGTCCGCGTCGCGCACCGCTTGGGCGGGCGTGGGTGCCGACTTCGCACCCGACTCGCGCGCAAAGGACTCAGCTCGTTCGGCGGTGCGGTTCCACACCGTGAGGGAAAAGCCCGCGCCGACGATGCGGCTGGCCATTGGGCGACCGATCGCACCCAGGCCGAGGAAGGCGATGTTCATGCGAAGGAAAATACGCCGTCATTATCTTTCGTGCATGATCACCCGAGCCCGCGTCGACGGAATGAGCTGCCAGCACTGCGTGCGGGCGGTATTTACCGCGCTCACCGCCGTGGACGGGATCACCCGGGCCGATGTCTCGATTGGGGCGATCGAGGTGGAGCACGACGGTCGCGTGACCGCCGACCAGCTCCGGGACGCGATCGCGGTCGCCGGGTACGCCGTCGGCGCGTCCGAAACCGACCGTCGGGTGCTGCGGGTCGTCTAGCCGCCTAGTTCTTGCCCGCCGCGAGGAGCCATTCCTCCATGGCCGCCTCATCGAGCGCCGTTCCGTCAGGCGCTTCCAGAACGAAACCGGCGTCACGGATCATTTCGTAGTCGGCGCGCGCGCTCTGGCCCGGCGTGGTCAAGTAATCGCCGATGAAGATCGAGTTCGCCGCGTAGAGCCCGAGCGACTGCATCGAACGCAGGTGCACCTCGCGGCCGCCGGCGATTCGAATTTCCTGCGACGGCAGGATGAACCGATAGAGCGCCAGCACACGCAGGCAGCGGCGCGGGTCGAGTGCGCCGAGCGCTTCGAATGGCGTGCCGGGAATCGGAATCAGGAAGTTCACCGGAACGCTGCGGACGTCGAGCTCGCGCAGCGACAGCGCGAGGTCGATCACGTCCTCGTCGCTCTCGCCCATGCCGATGATGCCGCCGGAGCACGTCTTCATCTTTGAGCGCGCGACGTGTTCGACGGTAGCGACGCGATCGTCGAACGTGTGCGTCGTGACGATCTCGTCGTGAAAGCGCGCCGACGAATTCAGGTTGTGATTCACCTGATCCACACCCGCTTCCTCGAGCTGACGAACGTGATCCTCGGTCAATAGTCCGAGGCATGCGCAGATGTTCATGTCGTAGCGCGATTTCACTTCGCGCACGGCATCGAGCACCTTGTCGAAGACGCGTCCGCCCGGCGTACGCCCGGAAATCACCATGCAGAACGTGCCAACTTTGAGGTTCGACGCACGTTCGGCCGCAGCGAGAATTTTTTCGCGCGCCATGAACGGATACTTCTCGATCTCGGCGCCCGACACGGACGACTGCGAGCAGTAATGACAGTCTTCGGGACAAAGCCCGCTCTGCGCGTTGAGCAGAAAGTGCAGGCGAACGCGATTGCCGTGATACTGGCGACGCACGCGATACGCGGCCGCAAGTTGATCGAGGAGTTGCTCGTCGGGAGCCGAGAGCACCGCGCGGGCATCATCGCGCGAAAGCAGTTCGCCAGCAAGCGCTCGGTCGGCGAGCTCGTTCCAGTTGGTCGACGCAGTCAGCATGACAGCAGTTAAACGGGGTTCGGCATGGCGATCGGCGCGATCAACTCCACCAATCCACTTTGCTCGGCGACGGTCGCTATTGCATCAAGATCGTTCGGGTCGGCCATCCACGGAAGCTCGACGACCGTCACGCCCTCCAACTCGCGGATCACATGCGCGTTGTCTGGTACCGACGAATCGGCTTGTAACGGCGTCACCTGATTGAGCACGACGCAACGCACGCGAAGGCCCGCCACCCGCGCCGCGGAGAGTGTAAGGCGGACGTGGTTGATGACGCCTAGGCGGTTCGCTGCGACCACCACCAAGTCCAGCGCCCACCGGGCAAACAGCCCGTCGAACGACACATCTTCGGTGATCGGCACGAGCAGCCCACCCGCGCCTTCCACCAGCAGCACGTCGTATCCGGCCGATGCTTGGCGTACACTCTCGTCGAGCGCCTCGAAATCGATTCGTTCGCCCGCCAGGCGAGCGGCGACAATCGGCGCACTCGGATGCGAGAAGGTGATTGGCGCGACCACAGACAAAGGCCGCTCGTCGCCCGCGGCGCGAGCCAACCGAGCACCGTCGCGCGATGGATCCTCCGGCGACACACCCGTCTCGAGCGGCTTCATGGCGCACATGCGCAGACCGCGACGCGCAAACGCTCGGGCGAGCGCGCACGACACCACGGTCTTGCCTATGCCAGTGTCGGTTCCCGTGACGCCGATCCGAATCACCGCGCCTCCGCGAACTCGCCGATCACATCGTACGCGCAGGCGAGGTCCGCCGGCGTGACGCAATACGGCGGAAGAACGTACACCGTGTTGCCGAGTGGTCGGAGTAGAACCCCGCGCTCGAGCGCGAAGCGGCGGAGCGCGGGACCGACTTCGCTCAGGTAGCCGTTGCGCCCGGCATCCAGTTCCAGCGCGAGCACGGTTCCCAGAACACGCGTGTTCGTCACGCCCGGTAGCGCAGCGAGCGTCGCGGCGGCTTTACGATGCTCACGCTCGATCGCCTCACGCCGAGCGGCGGATTTGTCGTCGAGCAGTGCAAGCGACGCAAGCGACGCGGCACACGCTATCGGGTTGGCCGTGAATGAGTGTCCGTGAAAGAGCGTTCTTGTACGATCATCCGACCGGAACGCGGCGAAGAGCTCTTCAGTCGCCAGCGTGGCGCCGAGCGGAACGAAGCCGCCGGTCAGGCCCTTCGAGAGACACATCAAATCGGGTGACACGCCGGCGTGCATACACGCGAACATCGGACCCGTGCGGCCAAAGCCAGTGAGCACTTCGTCGGCGATGAGCAGAATGCCACGCGCCGCCGTGAGCTCCCGCATCTCCCGGAGCACCGACGCCGGCCACATGCGCATTCCGCCGGCTCCAATCAGCAGCGGCTCTACGATGACAGCCGCGAGCTCCTTGCCGCGTGTGGCGAGCAATCGCTCGAGCGCACCAACTACATCGCCGGCGACGGGATCCGGCAATCGTGCGACCTCAAAGAGCTTCGCCGCGAATGGGTCGGTGAACAGTCCGCGATCGCTCACGCTCATCGCGCCGAACGTATCGCCGTGATACGCGTTCTCGAGCGCCGCGATCAGCCGCCGATCCTCGCCGCGATTCTGCCAGTACTGGAGCGCGATCTTCACGGCGACTTCCACCGCAGTGGATCCGTCGTCGGAAAAGAAGACACGCTGGAGTCCGGCCGGAGCTCGCGCGATCAGTTCTGCGGCGAGTCGCGCCCCTGGTTCATGCGTGAACCCGGCGAAGATCACCTGCTCCAGCGTCCGCGCTTGCTCAGCGATCGCCTCGGCGACCTCTGGTTGTGCGTGACCGTGCAGCGTCACCCACCACGACGAGATCGCGTCGAGAATTCGTTTACCAGAGCGGTCGATCAGATATGCGCCATTGGCGCTCGCAATCTCGACCGGCGCGTCCGGAAGACCGTGTTGGGTGTACGGATGCCAAACGAAGCGCGCGTCGGCGGCGTTGACGTCGAAGTCGGGCGTCATGTACGAAGGGCGATGGCCAGCGCGTCGCCGAGTGCGGCAATGTGCTCGGCGGTGTGAGCGGCGCTGAGCGTGATGCGAAGTCGAGCGCCACCAACTGGGACCGTCGGCGGCCGAACGGCGCCAACAAGGAAGCCGCGCTGCGCGAGTTCCCTTCCTATACGTACAACGCGCGCGTCATCGCCAACCGGGACAGGCACGATGTGCGTCCCACTCGCGCCCGCGGCGGCCGTGATCGGCACGCCGGCAGTCCGAAGCGCATCGTGCAGCAGTCCCAGATTGTGCTTCACACGGTCACGGCGCTCCGGCTCCGTGGCAGCGATGCGCAGGGCGGCTTCGGCAGCCGCAGCCTGTGCCGGAAGCATGGCCGTCGAAAAAATGAACGAGCGCGCGCGGTTGACGAGAAACTGCGCGAGCGTCGCCGACCCGTAGACGAACGCGCCAGCGGCGCCGAATGCCTTACCGAGCGTGCCGACGGTGACGTCGATCTGGCCGTGGAGTCCGAGCAGGCTTGGCGTTCCGCGTCCGGCATCGCCGACCACACCGACAGCGTGCGCGTCGTCGACGTAGGTCCACGCGTCAAACCGACGCGTGAGGTCCACGATCTCGGCGAGCGAGGCGAAATCGCCGTCCATCGAGAAGAGTCCGTCGGTGACGATCAGCGCACGTCGCGACGCGCCACGATGTCGATCGAGCAGCGCGGCGAGTTCGTCGACGTCGCCGTGCGCAAAGACGTGGACGTCGGCGCGGCTCAGCCGGCATCCATCGATCAGCGATGCGTGATTGAGCGAGTCGGAGAAGATGGCATCGCCCCGCCCAACGAGCGCCGGAATGATTCCGACGTTCGCCGCGTAGCCACTCGAAAAGGTCAGCGCACGCTCGGCAACGAACAGCTCGGCCAAGGTGGCTTCCAGGCGCTCGTGCTCCGGGTGGTTCCCGGCAATCAGCCGCGACGCCGTGGCACCAACTCCTTGCTCGGCGACGACGCGGGCCGCAGCATCTCCGATGCGCGGATCCGACGCCAGGCCTAGATAGTCGTTGGAGCTAAAATCGACGGCGGAGCCAAATTCCGTGTCGACGACGGCGCCGCGGCGGTTGCCGACCCTACGGAGGATTCGTTCGCGGTCGCGGTCTCGGAGATGCGTGAGCTCGGCAGCCAGCACCTCGTCGAGAGTCAGCTGCCGAGTGGATGGGAACGGCGGTTCAACGGAAGGGATAGCCACGATTCAGGCTAACCCGGGGTGGTCGCCAGAGCTAGCGGCCGGCGACAGCGTGGCAGGCGGCCGGTCGAATCGATCTGATCTTGCGGGAGGGTCATAGTGACCACATCATATTATCACTTAACCGGACTAAATCGTATGCCGGCAACCGGAGTGCGTACAACGTTGGGTGCGATGGCTGTCGTTCTGACCGCCATCGCCTGCTCGGCTACGCCGAGGGAGCGGACGACGCCGGCTGCGGACCGGACGTTGATCACCCAGGCGCAATTCAGCGAGTACCACTTCAATACGGCGTACGACGCCGTGGCGGCGCTCCGGGCGAACTGGTTCAACACGAAAGGACCGGACAGCTTTTCGCACCCGAGTGCGGTGCGCGTGTACCTCGATGCGGTGATGCTCGGCGATACGGCGTCACTGCGCACCATTCCGATCACCAGCATTTCGTACCTGAAGTACTTCGACGGCGTGGCGGCGACTGCGCGGTGGGGACTGGATCACGGGGCTGGCGCCATTCTCGTCTCGACGCGGCCATCGGCCGCTGATCAGCGACCATGACCAACAGACTTCCCGTTCGCCGCGCGCTCCTTGCGATCGCGTGCGCATCATCGTCGATCGCCGCACAGAACGTCACGCAAACCTCGGCGAAGCAGTCCTCGTCGTACGTCGCGTCCAAGAACACACCGGGCAGCTTTGCGCTCGCATCGGGTGGACGTTCGGCAACGATCTACGTGAGCGGGAAGGACTTTCCTGGCGTCATTCGCGCGGCGAACGATCTGCGCGCTGATGTCGAACGCGTCACCGGCGCTGCGTCGCGCGTCGTGGCAGATTCGGCGCCGTCGGGGCAGGTGGTGATTGTCGGTACCCTTGGCAAGAGCTCGATCATCGACCGCCTCGTTCGCGAAAAGAAGATCGACGGTTCTGCGCTCGCGGGAAAATGGGAAGCGTTCATCGTGCAGCCGGTGGAGAAGCCGTTGCCCGGCGTCGACCGCGCGCTCGTGATTGCCGGCAGCGACAAGCGCGGCACGATCTACGGCGTGTACGACGTATCCGGTGAGATCGGCGTCTCGCCCTGGTACTGGTGGGCCGACGTGCCCACCGCGCATCAGACAGAGTTGTTCGTTGCGGCGGGCTTGCACACCAAGGGCGAGCCTGCCGTGAAGTACCGCGGCATCTTCATCAATGACGAAGCGCCGGCGTTCTCCGGATGGACGAAGGAGAAGTTCGGCGGCGTAAATCATCTCGTCTACGAGAAGATGTTCGAGCTAATTCTCCGGATGAAGGGCAACTATCTGTGGCCCGCCATGTGGGGAAACGCGTTTGCCGATGACGATTCTCTGAATGCGCGTCTCGCCGACGAATATGGTATCGTCATGGGCACGTCGCACCACGAGCCAATGACACGCGCGCAGCAGGAATGGAAGCGCTACGGCAAAGGCGCGTGGGACTATGGCGTGAACGACTCGACGTTGCGGGCCTTCTGGCGATTCGGGATCGAACGGATGCTGAACAACGGTGCGCCACGCGAGAACATCGTGACCGTTGGCATGCGCGGCGATGGTGACATGCCCATGACGACGAACGGCGAGAGCAACATTGCGCTCCTCGAAGAGATCGTCGCCGATCAGCGTAAGATCATTGCCGACGTGACGAAGAAGGATGCATCGAAGACGCCGCAGCTCTGGGCGCTCTATAAAGAAGTGCAGGACTACTACGACAAGGGCATGCGCGTCCCCGACGACGTCACGCTGCTCTTTGCCGACGACAACTGGGGCAATGTTCGGCGGTTACCCACGGCGGCAGACAGAAATCGTCCGGGCGGATTCGGCGTGTATTACCACTTCGATTACGTCGGCGGACCGCGCAATTACAAGTGGATCAATACCAATCCGATCGCGCGGGTCTGGGAGCAGATGCACCTGTCGTACGAGTCGGGCGCGAATCGTATTTGGGTCGTGAATACCGGCGATCTAAAGCCGATGGAATTCCCGATTCAGTTCTTCCTCGACTATGCGTGGAACCCCAAAGCAATTCCGGCAGAGCGGCTGCCGGAGTACACGCGGCAGTGGGCGGCACAGCAGTTCGGCGCAGCGCAAGCGTCGGAGATTGCCGACATCACGACGACCTACCTCAAGTACGCTGGGCGTCGAAAGCCAGAGCTTCTCGACACCGCCACGTACAGCCTGACGAACTACCGCGAATTCGAGCGGGTGGTCGAAGACTACAACGCGCTTCTGGCTCGCACACAAAAGGTGAACGTCGCGCTCCCGCCGCAGTATCGCGATGCGTTCTACGAACTCGTGCTCCATCCGGTGCAGGCCGCGGCCAATATGAACGGCATGTATTTGATGGCAGCGAAGAACCGCGCGTACGCGCTCGAGGGACGCGCGTCGACGAATGACTTCGCATGGCGAACCCGCGAGCTATTCGATCAAGACGCCGAGATCTCGAAGTACTACAACACAGCGTTGGCTGGCGGAAAGTGGGCGCACATGATGGATCAGACCCACATCGGCTACACGTACTGGCAGGAACCACCGCGCAACACCATGCCGCGTGTCGACGTGATCCAGATCGGCGCCGCGGCGAGCATGGGCGTCTCGGTCGTCGAGCAGAATCATGTTCCGTTCAACGGACGTGGCGGACGCGGTGCTCCTCCGCCGGGATTCGTGGTCGGTGGACGCGGCGAAGTCTCGCTGCCGACGTTCGACACATATCAGCGTCAGATCTTTCACGTCGACGTGTACAACAAGGGCCAGGCTTCGTTCACGTTCGCGGCGCAGGCGGCAGAGCCGTGGGTGAACGTCGTGCCGGCGAGTGGAACGATCGACAAAGAGACGCGCGTTGCCGTGAGTGTCGACTGGACGCGTGCACCGGTCGGCGAGCGAAGGGTGCCAATCACGTTCACCGGCCCGAGCGGTTTTAAATCGGTGATCCAGGCGGTGGTGAGCAACCCTGCGTCGCCCAAGCGTGATTCGATCGTTGGCTTCGTCGAAGGCAACGGCTATGTGTCGATGGAGGCGGAGCACTACAGCAAGGCGATCGGCAGCGGCGCCATCAGCTGGCTGACGATCCCGGACCTCGGGAAGACGCTCTCCGGTGTGACCGCCATGCCGGTCACCGCCGCGATACAGACACCGGGCGGCAACTCGCCACATCTCGAGTATCCGGTATTCCTCTTCGACTCCGGCGCCGTGAAGGTGAACGTGCTCCTGTCGCCGACGCTCAACTTCTCCGGAACCAAGGACGGACTGCGGTACGCCGTGTCCTTCGACGATCAGGCGCCGCAGTTCATGACCGTACAGACGGACACGTCGACGCGCGGCTGGGAAAAGCTCGTCGCGGACAACATCAGTTCGACGTTCACGCAACACACGCTCGCGCGCGGCGGACAGCACGTGCTCAAGTTCTGGATGGTCGACGCCGGCGTTGTGCTGCAGAAGATCGTGATCGAGGCGCGCGACATTGCGCCGAGCTACCTCGGTCCGCCGGAGAGCTACCATCGAGCGGGGGCATCGCCAACCGCACGCTTGAGTGGATCGTCCGGTCGTTCGCCAGAATAACTCGGCGCGTTCTCTCGCGCTGCCACCAGTCCGTTCTCACCCACCCAGAACGATGTCCTGCGTCCGTCAGCTCTGCACACTCGCGTGCTCCGTTCCGTTTGCGATCGCCCTCGCCGCGTGCTCCACCGCCAATTCAGCGACTGTCGATGGCAGAGTTGCCGCGAGCGCTGATCCGCGGTTCGATTGGTTCGCCTACGAGGGATCAGACTCGATTTATAAAACGCTCAAGACAGACGCGGGGAGTTATACGAACCCGATCCTCGCCGGGTTCTACCCCGACCCGAGCATCGTGCGGTCCGGAAACGACTACTATCTCGTCAACTCGAGCTTCGCATATTTCCCTGGCGTTCCGGTCTTCCGCAGCAAGGATCTGGTGAACTGGACGCAAATCGGCAACGTGATCGACCGGCCGACGCAGCTGAAGTTCGACAGCCTCGGGATTTCGCGTGGCATCTTTGCGCCCGCGATTAGCGTGCACGATGGCACGTTCTACATGATCACCACGGCGGCGGACGCGGGCGGCAACTTCATCATGACCGCGAAGAATCCGGCGGGACCGTGGTCGGATCCGATGTGGCTCAAGTTCGACGGCATCGATCCGTCGCTTTTCTTCGACGACGACGGTCGCAGTTACATCGTGAACAATGGTCCGCCGGTCGAGACGCCGCGCTACAACGGCCATCGCGCCATCTGGCTTCAGCAGTGGGATCGCGCGTCAAACGCGATGGTTGGTCCGCGCAAAGTGATCGTCAACGGTGGCGTGGACCTGTCGAAGAATCCGATCTGGATCGAGGCGCCGCACATCTTCAGGAAGGGCGGCAAGTACTACTTGATCTGTGCCGAAGGCGGAACGGCAGACCAGCATTCTGAGGTCGTGTTCCGCAGCGACTCGGTGTTCGGCCCGTATGTTCCGTTCAAAGGCAATCCGATCCTCACGCAACGGCAGCTCGACGAATCGCGGCCATTTCCGATTACGACCACCGGCCACGCCGATTTCGTAGAAACGCAAAATGGCGACTGGTGGGCCGTTTTTCTCGGCGCGCGTCCGTATACGAGAGACACGTACAACACCGGCCGTGAGACCTTCATGCTGCCGGTGCAGTGGCGCGATGGCTGGCCGATCATCCTCGAGGGCAACGCGACGGTACCGTGGACGGTGAAGCGACCGAATCTCCCGCGACAGGCCGCGGCCATTCCGCCCATGTCCGGCAACTTCGTCGATCGCGACAACTTCGATGCGAAGGACCTGCGGTATCAGTGGATGATGATTCGTACGCCACACGAAAAATGGTACGATCTCACGTCGACACCGGGCTGGCTGACGATCAAAGCGCGATCGGAGAAGTTGGGCGAGCTCGGCCAGCCGTCATTCCTTGGGAGACGCCAGCAACATCTTACTGCGTCTGCCTCGACGGCGATGCGCTACACGCCAAGCGCGCCTGGTGACGAAGCTGGACTCACGGTATTCCAGAACGACGACCACTTCTACCTGATCGCCGTGGCCAACGAGAACGGAGCACCGGTAGTCAGGTTGGAGAAGTCGGTGATCGGTGGAGCGAAAGGCGCGACCGACATCGTTGCGTCTGCGCCGCGCGGAGCGGCGCGCGACGCGACGATCTTTCTCAAGATTCAGGCACGCGGACCAATGTACGACTTCTACTACAGTCGCGAACCGAACAAGTGGACGCTGCTCGCCAAGGATGTCGACGGATCGATCCTCAGCACGAAGAAGGCTGGCGGATTCGTCGGAACACTGTTCGGGCTGTACGCGCACTCCGGAGCCACACGTGTTGGATCGAAGTAGCGTCGAGAGAGAGTGGTACGGCGATCTGCCGGACGGTCGAACGGTTGACGCGATCACGCTCGTTGGTGCCGGCGGGCTTCGGCTTCGGTTCATCACGTTCGGCGGCATCATCACGTCGCTCATGGTACCGGACCGCGAAGGCACGCTCGACGACGTCGTACTCGGCTACGATTCGCTCGATGACTACCGCGCCGACGCGCACTTTCTCGGCACCTTGGTTGGCAGGTATGCCAATCGCATTGCGAGGGGACGCTTTGTCGTTGCAGGCCGAGAATACAACGTCGCAATCAACGATCCGCCGAACCATTTGCACGGTGGACCGAACGGCTTCCATCGCGCCGTCTGGGGCTGCGACACGTTCACTCGTGGCACGGACGTCGGCGCCGCGCTCACGCACGTTGCACGCCCCGAGGACGACGGCTATCCCGGCTCGTTGAGCGTTCGCGTGGAGTACACCGTGACTGCGGACAATGCGCTTGTCGTCGATTACACGGCGACCACCGACGCGGCGACGCCGGTAACGATGACGCAACACGCGTACTTCAACCTCGCCGGCCACGACCGGGGCGATGTGTTGGATCATCGGCTGACGATCAATGCGTCGCGCTATACGCCCGTCGACGAGACGCGGATTCCGACGGGCGAGCTGCGCGCCGTGAGCGGCACACCGTTCGACTTTACCGAGGCGTGCGCAATCGGTGCGCGCATCGACGAAGAAGGCGACGACCAACTCCGACTCGGCGGTGGGTACGATCACAACTTCGTGATCGACCGTAAGGACGGAGAAGATCTGGCATTCGCCGCGCGTGTCTACGAGCCGACCTTCGGCCGCGTGATGGAGATCTACACGACCGAACCGGGCATTCAGTTCTATTCTGGAAACGGTTTCGACGACCACGTCGTGGGAAAGCAGTGGCGCGTCTATGGACGCCGGTGCGCGCTCGCGCTCGAGACGCAGCATTTTCCCGATTCGCCGAATCAGCCCGCCTTTCCGTCGACGATTCTCGAGCCTGGCCAGGAACTTCGGTCGAGAACGATTTACAAATTCTCCAACCAGCTGCCGGACCGTCACGCATGACACGCCTGCTTCCCGGACTAGGACGCCCGTTGATGCGACGCCTGCTTCTCACTGTGACAGCGGCGGCCACCGCCTCGCTCGTTGCGACTGTGGCTAGGGCGCAGACGCTTCCGTATCAGAACCAGTCGCTCTCCTTCGACGAGCGCGTCGCCGACCTCGTAGGTCGAATGACGCTCGACGAGAAGGTTCAGCAAATGAAGGACGTCGCGCCAGGAATTCCGCGCCTCGGCGTTCCGGAGTACAACTGGTGGAACGAGGCACTGCACGGCGTCGCACGGTCCGGCCTCGCGACTGTCTTTCCGCAAGCGATCGGAATGGCCGCCACGTGGAACGATGATCTCATGTTCCGCCTCGCGACCGTCATCTCCGACGAAGCTCGCGCAAAGCACCAGCAGTATCTGCGGGAGAACAGCCACCAACGCTATCAGGGCCTGACTTTCTGGTCGCCGAACATCAACATCTTCCGCGATCCGCGATGGGGCCGAGGCCAGGAGACGTACGGCGAAGATCCATTCCTCACCGGCAAACTTGGCGTGCAGTTCATTCGCGGACTGCAGGGCGATGATCCGAAGTACTTCAAGACGGTAGCGACGGTCAAGCATTTCGCGGTGCACAGCGGACCCGAGCCCGAGCGTCACTCGTTCGATGCGGTGGTGAGCGAACGCGACCTCCGCGAGACCTATCTCCCCCATTTCGAGATGGGAATTCGCGAAGGCAAAGCGTACTCGCTGATGTGCGCGTACAACCGCATCGATGGCAAAGCGGCGTGCGGCAGCGATATGCTGATCACGAACATCCTGCGCGACGAATGGAAGTTCCCAGGTTACATCGTCTCGGATTGTGGTGCGATCGACGACATCTATCTGAGGCATAAAGTCGCGCCGACGGCCGCGGCCGCAGCGGCGCTCGCAGTCAAGACGGGCACGGACCTCGACTGCGGTCGCGTCTACCCGAATCTTGTCGACGCAGTGAAGCAGGGCCTGATCACCGAAAAGGAGATCGACGTTTCACTCAAGCGGCTGTTCCTTGCTCGCTTCAAGCTCGGCATGTTCGACTCGACGTCGCGAGTGAAGTGGGCGCAGATCCCGTACAGCGTCGTCGATCAGCCGGCGAATCGCGCACTCGCGACGCGTGTAGCGCGCGAGTCGATGGTCCTGCTCAAGAATCAGGGCAATGTCCTTCCTCTCAAGAAGACTCTGAAGACGATCGCCGTGATCGGACCGAATTCCGATCAGACGCAGATGCTGCTCGGCAACTACAACGGCATTCCGAAAGATCCGATCACACCGCTGCGCGGCATCCGTGCAGCAGTACCTAACACGAAGGTGCTGTATGCGCGTGGCTCTGATCTCGCCGACGGCTTCCCGGTGCTCGATCGCGTTCCGCCGAGTGTGTTGCAGACACCGGAAGGGAAGCGCGGGTTGAAGGTCGAGTACTTCTCGACGAGCGCTGCCGAGGGCACACCCGTCGCGACGGCGACCGATTCATCGATCGACGCTGACTGGAAAGAAGGCGCCCCACGCAAGGGAATGAACGTCGACAACTTCGGCGTTCGCTGGACCGGTACCTTCCGCCCACCGCAGACCGGCACGTATCGACTCGCGCTCATCGGCACGGTGAAGTTCGAGATGTACCTCGACGACAGTCTGGTCACTCGTTCGTTCTATCCGACGCACGATGGCGAATATCCCGACCCGCGGCTGAATCAGACGGAGCCGATGCAGCTTCAGGGCGGACACGACTACAAGATTCGCGTCATCGGTCGCGAGACGTACGGCGAAGCGCAGCTGCAGATGCTCTGGTCGACGCCGCACGAAGCGCTGCTCGGCGAAGCAGAAGCGATCGCCAAACAGGCTGACGCCGTCGTGATGTTCCTTGGCCTCACGGCGCGATTGGAAGGCGAGGAGATGCGCGTGCAGGTGCCGGGATTCCGCGGCGGCGATCGCACGAGTATTGACCTACCAGAACCGCAGGAAAAGCTGCTCGAACGTATCGCTGCGCTCGGGAAGCCGACTGTAGTCGTGCTACTCAACGGCAGTGCGCTCGCCGTAAACTGGGCGCAGTCGAACGTGCCGGCGATCGTCGAAGCGTGGTATCCGGGACAGGCCGCAGGAACAGCGATTGCCGACGTGTTGTTCGGCGACTACAACCCGGGCGGTCGCCTGCCGGTAACGTTTTATAAAAGTGTGAACGATCTGCCGGCGTTCGAGGACTACAAGATGACGGGCCGCACATATCGTTTCTTCAAGGGCGAGCCGTTGTACCCGTTTGGTCATGGCTTGAGCTACACGACGTTCGGCTACAAGAACCTTCGGACGAGCAGTGACAAGCTCGGCGCGACGGATACGATGACGGTGCGCGTCGACGTCACGAACACGGGCAAGCGCGCGGGCGACGAGGTTGTGCAGCTCTACGCGCAGCACCTGGGATCGAAAGTCGATCGTCCGAACAAGGATCTGCGCGGCTATCAGCGCGTATCGCTCAAGCCAGGTGAAACGAAAACGGTCTCGTTCAAGCTGCCGGCGTCGTCGCTCGCGTATTGGAACGCCGATACGCACGGTTGGACCGTCGAACCGGATCAGGTGAATCTGCAGATTGGCGCGTCGGCGGCGGACATTCGTTTGAATAAGACGGTGGAAATCGGCTCTAGGCGCTAGGGTGTTGGGGGCAAGGCGCTAGGGTTTTGGGGGCTAGGCGCTAGGCACTGGGCGCTAGAGAATCGGAAAGGGGGCGCGGCGGTTGCCGCGCCCCCTCTTTGTGTTTGTGACTACGACGCGGCGATCCGTCGTCCACGGAATCACCAAATAAAACTCTTCCGAATTTCTAGCGCCGAGCGCCTAGTGCCTAACGCCTCAGATCATCCACCAACGCCTGATACACCGCGGTATCAAACGCCTCTTTGATTCCGCCGCTCGCTGATGGAACCACTTGCACCATCAGACAAATGACCAGGCGCTCCTTCGGATCCACCTTGTACGTCGAGCCATAGGCACCGCCCCACGAGAATGTGCCGACGGAACTCATCCCGTTGGCGCCATATCGTTCCGTAGTTTCGAAACCAAGGCCGAATCCGAGTCCACCATCTGCCGCGTGGAGCAGGCCGACCTGATTCGTGCGCATCAATGCAACCGTGTGCGGAGCGAGATACCGACGACCGTCGATTGCACCATCGTTGCGCAGCATTTCGAGGAAGTGCGCATAGTCGCGCGCCGTCGACAGCAGCCCCGCCCCGCCGGCAAAGTTGCGACGCGGGCCATCGACGTAGTTCCCCTGCCCTTTCGGACCGTCTGGCGCCCGCGACACTCGGCCGGATTCGTCGGGTGTGTACACGGCGGCGAGCCGCGCGCGCTTGTCCGGAGGCAGAAAGAAATACGTGTCGTTCATGCCGAGCGGCTTGGTGATGCGCTCGCGAATGAACTCGTCAAGCGGCTTGCCGCTCGCGCGCTCGATCACGCAGCCGAGCACGTCGAGATTGTAGCCGTACACCCACGCCGTGCCGGGCTGCGCAACGAACGGCAGCGTGGCGAGACGCTCCATCGTCGTGCAGATCGTCTCGTCCTTGTCGGCCGTGTACCATCCGTACGCGTTGCCGCCATAGCCGAGCTTCTTCTCGTCGTAGATGCGGAGCAGCATGCCTTCGCCGCCATACGACATGCCCGACGTATGCGTGAGAAGATCACGCACCGTGATCTGACGACGCGCCGCAACGATGACGCGATTGGAGTCGCTCGCCGGCTTCGTTGAATCGCGGCGAATGGCTACGGTCGTCTTGGCGAACGCGGGAATCCATCGACTCACCGGATCCGACAAATTGATCTTCCCTTCTTCGACGAGCATGAGCGCCGCGACGCTCGTGATCGCCTTGGACTGCGACGCGATGCGAAAGATCGCATCGGTGGTCATGCGCTTGTTCGCTTCGCGATCCGACCAGCCGATCGCCTTTTCGTACACGACCTTGCCGTCGCGCATCACGAGGCCCACGCCGCCGGCAATCCGGTTGTCGTCCACGTAGCGCTGAAGCGCCGAGTCGATCCGCGCGAGACGATCGGTCGCGAAGCCATTGACCGTGGCCGACGACCTCGGTGCCTGCGCTCCCAGCGTTGAGGCGGCGGCGAAGCAGAGCGTGACGAGAAGACGAACGGTAGGAACCGCGCGCATGGCACTGCCTCCAGTTTGTCCGGAAGGGAGCTAGGCCAGCAAACTCCGAAGAGAACTTCGAACGGACGGAATCATACGTCCGTTCGAAGCATCACGCGACCGGGTGGTCTTCGGGGTTCCAGCGCAGAATGGCGTCCTGGACGCCGCTCAGATGCTTGCGCATTCGTTCGACAGCGACGCTTTCATCGCGCTGCTCGAGCGCGTCGAGGATCGCCAGATGCTCCTGGTGATCGCGGTCGCGCGATCCAAAGATGCCGAGAATCAGGCGCTGCTCGTCAGTGAACAGGTCGTGCAGGACGTCGAGCAACTGAGCGAGCACGGTGTTGCCCGACGCGCGAGCGATCTGCCGGTGAAAGCCCATGTTCACTTCGTTCAGCACCGGGTCGTTGCCAAGGTTCTGAGCCGCGGTCGTCAACAGGCGCCGCATCTCGACGAGATCCTCGAGCGTTCCGTTCTTACACGCATCAGCGACCGACTGCGTCTCGAGCGGTTCGCGAACCCGAATGAGGTCGAGCAACAGCTTCTTCGTGACGGTGCCCGCATAGTCAGGGCTCGCCAGCACGAGTACTTCTTCGCTGCGCGTGACGTACACGCCAGACCCGTGACGGATCTCGACGAAGCCCATCGTCTCGAGCTTCTTGAGCGCCTCGCGGATGGTCGGATGGCCAACGCCAAAGCGCCGCGCCATCTCCATGATCGGAGGGAGGCGATCGCCCTGCTGGTAGTCGCCCTTCTGAATCATCGCGCGAATACGCTGCGCAAGCTTGTCGGACAGGCTCTGCTTTAGGACAGGGCCGAACGCATCTCTCATGAGGCGGTCTCCGGCGCGGGAGTGATCCACGCGCTTCGATCAGGAATCAAGCTGACCATCATGGTCTGATGCCCGCGCGCGCCTGGCGCGCCACATCCATCACGGCAGCGAATGCAGGCTTCGGCAGATCCTGCCGATCGAACAATAACGAGTAGTTGGTCCGGCCAGGCATCGGCCAGTTGTTCAGCCACGAATCTCCATCGCCCACGCCCCAGAGGGTCACGCGGTCGACGACTCCACGATGCTTCATGAAAACCTTGAAGAAATCGGCGTAGCGCGTGGCCAGCGCCTGTTGCAGCGAGTCGGGCAAGCCCGCCACGTACGGATTGACCGCACTTGCGCCCCCGGCCTCCGGCTGGACGCGAACACTTACGTCGGCCGTCCGATTCCGGGTCGCTGCGGGCAGCACGTCAACGTCGAGCTCCGTGATGTTGACCTTCACACCCAGCGCGCCGAGCACCCCGATCGTGGTGTCGTGCATCGCGACGTTGTGTAGCCACAGCTTGTCGTGCGCCTGCGAGCCGACGGCGGTGATCGTCACGCCCGCCGCCTTGAGCTTCTTCACCAGTTCCGCGGCGCCATTGCGCTTCGCCGCGTTTTCGAGGTTGTAGTCGTTGTAGTACAGCTCGGCCTTGGGATCGGCTTCGTGCGCGAACTGGAATGCTTTCGCGATGTAGTCGTCCCCAATGATCGTTTTCCAGGGCGACGCGCGCAGCGTTCCATCCTCGTTCAACGCTTCATTGACGACATCCCACCCCTGGATCCGACCCTTGTAGCGTCCGACCACTGTGGTGATGTGCTCGCGCATACGCTCCAGCAGCGCGTCGCGCGTCAACGGCTTGCCCTCGGCGTCCTGGAACACCCATCGCGGCACCTGGCTATGCCAAACGAGCGTGTGGCCGATGATGAACATTCCGTTCGCTTCGCCGAACGCGACGTACTTGTCCGACGGCGCGAAGTCGTACGTTCCGAGGCGTGGATGTACGTTTTCCCACTTCAGCACATTCTCGGGAGAGATGGTGTTGAACTGGGCCTTCGCCAGCGCCGCGCCCTTGGCATCGGCACCAGAAAACTGATTCTCATTCAGCGCCGCGCCGACACGGAAATAACCGGCGAAGGCTTCCTTGAGTGTCGTCGCCGACTGCGCGCCCAACGACTGGGGATTCGCCCAAGCGAGCGCTCCGAGTGCGATGACTCCAAGCGCGACCGACCTACGATGCTTAGTTCGTTGCAACAACAGCCCCTCCGCGATCGGGAAGTCCAGGCGCGGACACACCAGCCGTGTAGCCACGACGGCGTTCCTCGAGCTCGGTCGACATTTGCAGGCCAACCGCACGCGTGATGCGATAGCGGAACAGGCAGATGACCACGATGACGAGGAAAATGGCCGGATATACGCTCACCGTGAGGCGAATGCCCATCAACGCGTGTTCGGTCTGCGTCGTGTTCGGCTGGTAGCCGTAACCCGACAGCAGCAATCCGGCGAGTGCACCGCCGATGCTCAATCCTGTCTTGAGCGCAAACAGAATCGTCGCGAACACCACTCCCGTCGTTCGACGCCCCGTCTTCCACTCGGCGTAATCCGCCGTGTCGGCAAACATCGCCCAGAGCAGCGGAATGGTCGGCGCGTAGCAGAGCGCGCGCACTAGCTCGAGCGTGTACGTCCCGCCGATCGACGTAGCCGGCATGAGGATGAACGAGGCGAGAAACACCGTCGTCAACGCGAAGCCGACGAGTGCGACACCGCGCTTGCCGAACCGCATGGCAAGGAAAGTCGAGAGGGCGACACCGATGACTGTGATGCCCTGACTCGCGATGTTGAACAAGCTGAATCCAACCGACGCGACGTTCGACCGATCGGCGGCGAGAATGAGCCCGAGCACATTCATGAGGTAGTGGCCACCATCGGGCGACGCAGCCGTCGCCTGCGGCAGACCGATTCCCTGAAGAAACTCGAGGAGCTTCGCCTTATCGACGTAGTAGTTGAAGTAGTAGAACATCGTACCGCCGCGCATCGCCACGAAGATGAAGTGCGACAGCGTCACGATGAACATCGCGATCCAGGGACCGTTCTTGAACAGGTTCTTGAAGTCCTCGCGCGGGTTGGACTTTTGTTGCGGCGGCGGAGCGATGCGCTCTTTGGTCGTGAGGAACGTGATCACGAAGCACACGACGCAGACGACGGCCCATAGGGTCATCGTCTTTTGCCAGCCGACGGCGTTGTTGCCCTGACCAAACTTGGCGACGAGTGGCAGCGTGAATCCGCCGACGATCAACTGTGCGAGCATGGCCGCAACGAACCGATATGACGACAGCACGGTGCGCTCGTCGCTGTCGCCCGTCATCACACCACTCATTGCTGAATACGGCGTGTTGTTCGCCGAGTACAGCGTCATGAGGAAGATGTTGGTCATGCAGGCGTACAGGATCTTGGCCGTCGAACCGAACGACGCCGGCACGGTGTACGCGAGCACCATCACGATGCCCCACGGGATCGCGGTCCAGAGCACCCACGGGCGGAACTTGCCGAAGCGCGTATTCGTGCGATCGGCGAGCACGCCCATCATAGGATCGAAAAACGCATCCCACAAACGGCCGACGAGAAGCATCATGCCCGCGGCGGCCGCGGTGATACCCATCGTGTCGGTATAGAAGTTCAACTGAAACAGGATCATCGTCATGAAGACGAAATTCGCCGCGGCATCGCCGAGGCTATATCCCGTTTTCTCGATGAACGAAAGCCGTTCGCTGGATCGAGCCATGACGATAGGTCCTTGTTAAGCGTGTCGTCCGTGCGCCGCGTCGTCGACGCGCAACGTCACGGTTTGGAGATCTGAATCGCGCGATGATGTTCCAACCATGATCGCGAATTCGCCAGGCTCGACCACGTAGTTCATGTCGATGTCGTAGAACGCGAGCGACGCCGGTGAGATCGAGAGCTCGACTGTCACGGTTTCGCCCGGATTCAACCAGACTTTCTTGAAACCACGCAGCTCCTTGATTGGGCGCGTGACTGAGCTGATTCGATCGCGGATGTACACCTGCACCACTTCCGACCCGCGATGCGCTCCGGTGTTGGTCACGTCCGCAAACACGCGCGTCGCGCCAATGATGCCGATTCGTTCGTCGGCCAAACGAACGTTAGAGATCTTGAAATTCGTATAGCTGAGCCCGAAGCCGAACGGATAGAGCGGTGTCACGTCGTCGAAGAGATAGCCTCGACGCGCCGACGGCTTGTAGTTGTAGAAGGACGGCAGATGGCCAGCGGAGCGCGGAATCGAAATCGCGAGCTTGCCGCCCGGATTGAAATCCCCGAACAGAACGTCGGCCACGGCGTTGCCCGTTTCCTGGCCGAGATACCAGCACTCGAGAATCGCCGGCACCTTGTCGGTGAGTTCCGTGATCGCGAGCGGACGCCCGTTGAACAGCAACGCGACGATGGGTTTGCCGAGCGCGACCATGGCATCGACCAGCTCATTCTGCCGGCCAATGAGGTCGAGGCTCGTGCGATCGCCCATGTGCTTGAGGTTCCACGCCTCGCGCGACGTCTGCTCGTTGCCGCCAATGGCGAGTACGATGACGTCCGCACGCTTCGCGACTTCGACCGCTTCCGCGATCTGGCGGCGATCTTCATCGGGATCGCTCGGGAATACTTCGTCGAGGCTCCACGAACCGCCCGGCCGCGTGATCTTGCAGCCTTCGCTGTAGATGACGTTCACGCGCTCGCCAATGCGCTGGCGAATTCCGTCGAACACCGTCACGTCGTACTTCGGTGTGCCGCTATAGCCGCCGAGTAGGCTGCGATGGCCGTTCGGCCCGATCACAGCGAGTGTCTTCAGCTTCTCCGGCGCGAGGGGCAACACGCCGTTGTCGTTCTTGAGCAGCGTGATGGTCTCGCGCGCCGCCTGCAGCGCGAGTACGCGGTTCTCCTCCGAACCAACGACTCGCTCAGCCTGCGCTGGGTCGACGTACGGATCGTCGAACAATCCCATGCGAAACTTCCAGAGCAGCATTGGCGCGACGAGATCGTCGAGCTGCGCTTCCTGAAGCGTCCCATCGCGCACGAGCTCGACGAGATGCAGATAGCAGTCGGGCTCTGGGAATTCGATGTTCACGCCGGCTCGCACGGCGAGTACGCACGCTTCGCGCTTGTCGGCCGCGACGAAATGCCCATGCGTATCGGGGCGATCGTTCAGCTCCCAAATCGCATAGTAATCCGAAACGACAAAACCGTCGAAGCCCCATTCCTTGCGGAGCACGTCGCGCAACAACCAACGATTTGCATGCGACGGAACGCCATCGACTTCATTGTACGACGCCATCACGCTCACGGCGCCGCCCTCGAGAATCGCGTCCTTGAACGGCTGCAGGAATGTCTCGCGGAGGACGCGCGCCGAAACGTTCACTGGCGCGCAGTTCATCCCAGATTCCGGCTGCCCATGCGCGACGAAGTGCTTCATCGTCGCGAGAATGTGCTTCTTGTCGGAGAACGAGCGGTCGCCCTGAAAGCCCTTGACCGCCGCGACGCCCATGCGCGCGACGAGATATGGATCTTCACCGAACGTCTCTTCCACGCGTCCCCAACGCGGATCGCGCGCGACGTCGACAACGGGCGTGAGCGCGTGGTGCGTTCCCCGCAACCGCGCTTCCTCCGCCGTCATCGCGTACAGCGACTCGACGAGATCCGGATTGAACGTCGCACCGAGTCCGATCGGCTGGGAAAAGCTCGTGCCCTCTGGCGCGGCCTGTCCGTGCAGACATTCCTCATGGAACATGACCGGAATACCGAGCCGGCTGTTCTCGATGAAGAACTTCTGAATGGCGTTGGTGAGTTCCGCCTGGCCGCGCGCACTCTTGCCGCCGCCCGCGTCGCTCGGACGACCAACCTGCCCAATGCCGTTCCCATCGGAAAACGCGGCTGCGGCTTTGGCGGGATCGAAGTTGCCCGCAGCGTCGACAAGCTTGTCGGCCTTCTGTTGCCAGACGCACATCATCTGCGCGGCCTTCTCCTCGAGCGTCATCCGCGCGAGGAGATCGGCCACGCGCTTGTCGGCCGGCACTCGCGGATCGCGATAAGGAGCATCGCCAACCGTCGCGTTCAATGAACGGACGGCATCACCAGTCGCATCGATCATCGTTGTCCGAATTGCCGCGGAGGCGCTGCTCCGCGGCCAGGCGAACGAACCGTCGGCGCGTGCATCACGCCGACCGTGGCCGGGTGGTGGTTTCCAAAATTGTCATGCACCGGCAGGAGCTGCGTCCGACCGAGCCAAATTATTGGTGGAGACTGCGCACAATCGTTCGAGGTCTTCTCAGTGCCGCAGCTGTCCGCGCGAGGACTACTGAGCGCTGTCGGGGATTCGCGTGCGAGGCGGTACGGGCGTACGACGAGTGCTGTCCGGAACTGGAATGCCGGCTGCCCCATCCGACCAGGTCGAGATATGGATGACACCAGCTCCGTGATCAACGCCCCACAGGCTCGTTGCGGAAACACCGTCATAGAACCGCACGGTGTTCACGAGATCCGGCTGCATCCGTTGCAGCGTGCTCACGTCGCCCAAGCGTGTTCCGTCCACGTAGACCCAGATGACGCTGGGTGAGAGGAAGCTGTCCACCCCCCGCGTCCGTAGCCACGTCGAGCGCATTGCGACGACTGCGTCGTAGACCGTCGCATAGTGCCCCGAGACCATCTGCTCGCGGGTGATCACCGTTCGGTCGAGGCGACGAGTCTGCTGTGCCCGGGGCGCACCACATCCGACTGCCTGTGCGAAAATGGCAATCGCACCAAGGACGCGTACTGCTGTCCGGCAGCTGCATGGAGTGCGCATGGTCGAACACGGGGAGCACGTTCGATGCCCTTCTAGTCCAGCGCCTGCGCTCTCCCGGCCGTGATGTTGACCGGACAGGAGAGCGCCGACTCATTCAAACTTACGGATACCCTGGGTTCTGCGGGAACGCGGTCTTTCCACCATCCGTTCTGTCGATCTGGGTCTGCGGAATCGGCCGCAACATGAAGTACGCCTGCACTGCCGAGGCAGTGGAGTTGTTCGCCTTCACGCGGCGGAGGAAGATGTCGGATCCCTGACGCGTCAGCGTGAAGAACCGCAGCTCTTCGCCGGCCAGTTCGCGTTCCCGCTCATCGAGCAGGTAGTCGATCGGGCTCGTGTTGAATGCGGCCACGTCCACGTCATTCGACGTCTTGTTGCTCTGATTGATCGCCGCACGCTCGCGAATGACGTTGATATCGGCGATCGCGGCACTAGCACGTCCCGCACGAATGTTCGCCTCAGCCCGCATGAGATAGACGTCGGCCAACCGCCACAGCTGCCGATCGCGGTGCCCGGGGAATACGTTCGCGTCCGTGCGGGTCTGGTCGAGATACTTCTTCAATGTCGGAAACAGACCGTTGGTGTACTGCGGCTCGCCGTATTTGCCAAAGCGTGCCGACGGCGACGTCTCTGCCGTAGCCGATCCGGTGAGCAAGATCGCCGTGTCGGTCGCCGAGCGCAGCCAGACGGTCTGGAAGGTCGAGTTGTACCGGCTGTCCGTCGTGCGGTTGTACAGGTCGAGAAGGTGACGCGTGGGCCGAGTTCGGCGATACGGACGACCATAGCCCGGGGTTCTCGCGAGACCAGGGTTGGTGTACGCCGAGTTGTCGTACCACATCACCCAATAGAGGTGCATGTTGTTGCCGAAGGCGTCCGTGCCGTTGTCGCCCGTGAACGTCACGGAGAACACGAGCTCAGGATCGGTCTTCTGCGACGGTGCGTAGTCGCATGCACCGCTCGTCGTCGACGTCGCGCAGAACAGCGCCGAGAAGTTGGAATTCAGCGTGTACTTGCCGGACCCGATGACATCGTTGGTGAGCGTGACCACCTTGTCGAAATCGCCAGCCGCCGCGCGCGTCAAGTAGACCTCGGACAGCAGCGTTTCCGCTGCGCCCTTGGTGGCGCGGAAGTAGTCGGACGTCGCGCCCTTGAGCGGAAGATTCGCGATCGCGAATTCGAGATCGGGAATGATCGCCACGGAGTACACCGAATCGACCGGCGCGCGATGGGCTTGAATCGACACGCCCTCGGTCGGCTTCAGGTTCAGCTGCACCGCGCCGTAGCTGCGGACAAGATTGAAGTAGTACAGCGCCCGCAGGAATCGATTTTCGCCAAGCCGGATATTCTTCGTCGCCGTTGGCAGGCTGGACCCTTCAATCGAAGCGATGGCCGTATTGGCGGTATTGATCGCCGAATACGAGTTCGCCCACATGTCCTGCACGCTACCACCGACGGACGGCGTGAACTGCGCCGTGTAGTCGTTGAAGTAGCCTGCGCCGCTGGCGTCGAACTGCTCGCCCTTCTCCCATGAGTCCGTGCCGACCATGAAGAGGCGAACTTCGGCTTCACCGCCGAAGATTCCGCGGAGCCCAGCATAGGTACCGAGCGTTGCTGCCTCGGCGCCGGCTGGAGTTTGGAAGTAGCTCGATGTTACACCCGTGACCGGGTATTCCTTGAGGTCCGTGCAGCTCGCCACCCCCACGAGGGCGGCGAGTGCGAGGGCCGATCGTGTATGCATCATGATTATGCCGTATGCGTAAGGGTAGCGGATTAGAACCGGACGTCGACGCCGAACAAGAGCGAACGCGAGGCGGGACCGCCCTGGTCGACCTGTGACGCGCTGGTGTTCGGATTGCCGACGCTGTAGCCCGCTTCTGGATCCCATCCCTTGTAGGACGTGAAGATGAAGGGGTCCTGCGCCCGGACGTACAACCGCGCACCATTCGACGCGAACTTGCTGGCCAGCTTGGGGCTCAGCGTGTAGCCGACGGTGATGTCGCGGATGCGCACGAACGACCCGTCCTTATAGTTGCGGGCGCTGGCGAAGTTACCCAAGCCGTCGACGCTCGGACGCGGATCCGTACCAGTCTGGTTTTCCGGCGTCCAGTAGTTCGTCTCGATGTTGTTGAAGCGACCGGACAAGCCGTCGTACGCCGCCGTGAACGCATCGTTGATCGTGAAGCCGATACGCGCCGTGGTGAGCACCGACGCATCCAGGCTCTTGAACGTGAACCGGTTGTTGATGCTGCCCTGCCACTTCGGGAAGTTGTAGTGGCGGCCAATGATCTGGCGATCGTCGGAGTTGATCTTGCCGTCGCCGTTCAGGTCTGCGACGCGGACGCTGCCCGCCTTACAACCGCACATCGTACGAGCCAGCGCCGTGTCGGCGATCTGCCACAGTCCGACGTACTTGTAGTCGTAGTTGACGTTGATCGGCTGACCGACCCAACGAAGGTTGCCCACGTCAGCGGTCAGGCCGCTCGAGAGCGAGACGATCTTGTTCTTGTCGGTCGACCAGCTGAGGTCAGTCGTCCAACCCAACCCGTGGTAGTTCCGCAAGTTCTGCGTGGTGATGCCGACTTCGACACCGGTGTTCTGCGTGGCGCCCACGTTCTCGAGTACACTCGAATAGCCCGAGGTGTACGGCAGCGCGCGTGAGAGCAGCAGGTTGCTCGTGTTCTCGCGGTAGACGTCGAGGCTACCCGAGATGCGCTGGTCGAAGAATCCGTAATCGAGACCGGCGTTGAACTTGTCGGTCGTTTCCCACTTGAGACCTGGATTTGGGATCGAGCCCGGGCCGAACGCGGTCAAGTAGTTCGTTCCGCTCGCGTACCACGTGCGGCTCAGAAGACCAAGCGTCTGGTAGGCACCGATCGCGCTGTTGCCGACGCGGCCGTAGCTCACGCGAAGCTTGAGGTCCGTGAGCGAGGGGACGCGCTTCATGAACGACTCGTCGCCGATCTGCCAGCCGAGCGATGCCGCCGGGAAGAACGCGAACTTGTGCCCATCCGCCAGCACGCTGGATCCGTCGTAGCGACCCATGGCCGACAACGTGTAACGATCACGGAACGTGTAGTTCACGCGACCCATGCCCGATTGGAGCGCGGTTCGATTCAACGAACCATTCAGCACGGGGGTGGAACCTGTACCCAGGTTGTACCAAAGCTGGCTGTCGAACGGCAGCTGATTCGCGGTTGCGCTATCGAACACGCTCTTGAAGTTCGCAACCTCGTAGAGCGCCGTGACCTGGAAATGGTTCTCGCCGTAGCTGCGGTCGAGGTCCACGAAGTTCGACAACGTGTAGCTCGTGTTCTGATTTCGGGCGACCGTCGCATCAGGAGCACCGGTGCCGCGCTTTTGGCGCGTATAGATGCCGACGAGCTGACCATCCGTCTGATTGTTGTACTGCGGGCCGAAGGCCACGTTGTACTTGATGCCCTGAGCCAACTCGAACGAACCCGTGAGCGTACCGAGGACGTTGGTCCGATCGACGCCACGCTGATACGCCTTGGCGGCCATGACCGGGTTCACGAGGAGGCCGTCTTCGGTCGGCAGGAAGACCTGGTTGCCGAGCGAATCGATGTTGCGGCCGAGCGCCGGATTGAAGAGCGCTTCATCCCACATGACCGAGCCGCGGCCGACGTCGCGATGGTTCTGCGCGCCCTGAATTCCGAGCTGCAGGCTCAGGCGGCCCTGATTGTGACTGAGGTTGAAGGAGCCGGTGCGGGCGGTATAGCCCTGCACGATGCTGATGCCGTTCTGGCCGAGGTAGCCGAACCCGGCGCGGAAGCGCGTCTGTGAATTGCCACCGGTGAAGCCGAGCTGCGTGTTCTGCAAGTTGCCGTCGCGCAGCATCAGGTCCTGCCAATTCGTGTTCACGCCGGCGGCGAGGTTGGCTCGCATCGTCGGATCGAGCGCCACTGCGTCGCAGGTCGCCGGACTCGAGGCATAGTTGGCGCAGGCGGTCGCGTACGAAGCCGTGGCGGAATTGCGATATGACTCGCGGCGGTAGTTCGCGAACTCCTGCCCGTTCATCATCGGGACTTCCTGGCGGATTCGCGACGCACCGTACGTGGTGTTGACGGTGAACTCGGTGTTCCCCGACAATCCGCCGCGCTTCGTCGTGATCATGACGACGCCGTTGGCGCCGCGGCTTCCGTAGACTGCGGAGGCCGAGGCATCCTTGAGCACGTCGATGCTCTCGATGCTGTTCTGATCGATGTCGCGCAGGTCGCCAGTAATCGGCACGCCGTCCACGACAAAGAGCGGACTGTTGCCCGCGTTGATGGAGCGGATGCCGCGGATGCGAATGTTCTGCGTCGCACCGGGATCGAAGCTCGTGGCGGTGATGTCGACGCCGGGGATTCTCCCCTTGATAGCATCGAGTGCGTTGCCGCCGACGACCTGTTGCAGCGCGTCAGCCTTGATGGTGGAGACGGCACCCGTGACTTCGCGACGGCTCTGCGAGCCGTAGCCGACGGTGACGACACCATCGAGTTGCAGTGCGGTCGCCGTGAGCTGCAGGGTGACCGTAGCCGTTTGGCCGGCCACCACGGTCACGGTCTGCGTTGTGGGCGTGTAGCCAAGACGAGCCGCGCGCACGACGCGCTGGCCCACTGGTACGTCGGTGATCGTGAACCGGCCGGCCGTGTCAGAAACGGCGCCACGCGAGGCGCCGATGACCGTGACCTGAATGCCGGGCAAATACAGCCCCTCTGCCGCCATGACCCTGCCGGTGATCCGCCCGACTCCTTGTGCTTGGGCGACGGCGCCGGCCGTGAACAGCGTGAGGATCGCTAGGAGAGTCCTGCGTCCCATCAGTTTTTCCTCCGTAGAGCGGTAGGGGTTCGTACGGCACTGCGACAAAACACTCGCAATTGCACAACGGTCGGACAAAATCCGGGTCCACGAAGAGGACGGTGCTACTCACAGCGGCCTGGCGCCTTGATCCGGTCAGCCAGTCTTGCCAGTTCGTCTCCCTCGCCGGCTAATTCATACGATGACCGTATCCCGGGACTAGAAAGTCATAAGGTGACACGATCGCCACACGATTCTACCGCTTAGTTGAAAGCTGTCAATACCAAATTGTCCGGGACCGTTACTTGGCCGTCGAGTCGTTGTGACCGATCGGTCTCGCGGCAAACCCGGAGGGCCGCCGCCGTCGGCGCACTGGCCGACAGGGGGAGAGCAGCCGCGTTCCGCCTGCGGCTTTAGCCAACTGTCCACCGGACAAGGAGGGGGATCTTGCTCCGGCGTTTCTTACCAACCCACTGCACCGCCGGAGCGTCACGTCGTCCGGCGGTCAAGATCTTAGTGCCGCGCCAGATCGATCGGCGAGGCGTTGTTGGACACACCACGCACGAAATCGCAAGTTTGCGCCGTCGAGCCCCCTACCATCAGAGCGTCATGAGACTTCTCAGAACATCTCTCGCCAGCCTCGCGATTGTCATTTGTTGGGCGGATCTCGGCGCGCAGCGTCCACCGCGCGAACGCATTTCCATCGACGACGGCTGGCGCTTTCAGCGAAACGATGCCTCGGCGGATCGCGACCCGCGGTTGTCGTACGACTCGCTCAAGCCGTGGATTCTTCCGACCGGCAACTCGTTCATTCGCGATTCATCGCGCTGGTTTACGACTCCCGGCGAGGGCGTGGCCGCGATGCCATCGTACTCACGCGCCGATTTCGACGACACCCAGTGGCAACGCGTCGACCTGCCGCACGACTGGGCGATCGCCGGGCCATTCATTACTGAAGGCGGACCTGGCGGCGGCATGGGCAGATTGCCAAGCCCAGGCGTCGGCTGGTATCGACGAAAGCTCGATATTCCGGCGAGCGACGCAGGCCGTTCGATCTTTCTCGACGTCGACGGTGCGATGTCCTACTCGTCCGTCTGGATGAATGGACGTCTCGTTGGTGGCTGGCCATTCGGATACGCATCGTGGCGCGTCGACCTCACGCCGTACGTCGTTCCCGGCGGTGTGAATCAACTCGCGATCCGTCTCGACAACCCAGAGAACTCGTCGCGCTGGTATCCGGGCAGCGGCATTTATCGCGACATCTGGCTGACAAAGACAGCACCCGTCCACGTCGGACAGTGGGGTACGTATGTGCGCACACGGAATGTTTCGCGCGCATCGGCGACCGTGGATCTCGACGTGAACGTCGACAACGCCTCCAAGCGCGACGTCCCCGTTACCGTCACGACGCGCATCTACGCACTCGACACGCACGGCAAACGTGCAGCGTCGCCGGCGGCCAGCTTTGCCACCACGCCCGGATCGGTGCGCGCCGGCGGGACACTAAAAGTCAGCGGATCCGTCGCGATCCCGCGTCCCAAGCTCTGGGGACCGCCGCCCACACAGCAGCCGAATCGCTACGAAGCGGTCACCGAAGTCGCACAGGCAGGGACAGTCGTCGATCGGTACGAGACGCGCTTCGGGATTCGCGATGTCCGATATACGGGTGACTCAGGCGTGTTCGTGAACGGTGAGCACATCTACCTCAAAGGCGTCAACGAACACCACGACTTCGGCGCACTCGGCGCGGTGTTCAATCGAAGCGCCGCCGAGCGCAAGCTCGCCGGACTACGAGAATTCGGGGTGAATGCTGTTCGCATGAGCCATAATCCGCCGGCGCCAGAACTGCTCGCCGTCACGGATAGTCTCGGCTTTCTAGTGATGGACGAGGCGTTCGATGTCTGGGAGCAGAAAAAGACACCGTTCGATTTCCATCTCGTATTCCCCGAGTGGCACGAGCAGGACCTTCGCGCGATGCTGCGACGCGATCGCAACAATCCGTCCGTCATTCTCTGGAGCATCGGCAACGAAGTCGGCGAACAGATGACAGGCGATCCTGGCACCGCGGTCGCACAGCGTCTCGTGAACATCGTCCATCAAGAAGACTCGCGTCCGACGACAACGGCGATGAATTGGTCGCAGCCGAATCAGACATTGCCCGGTGCGGTCGATGTGATCAGTCTGAACTACCAAGGTGCAGGGATTCGCACCATCCCGGGCAAGTATCCAGACTTTCACGCCGCCTTTCCGAACAAGCTCATTCTCGGCAGCGAAGTCGCCGCGGCACTGAGCACGCGTGGCGTCTACCTCTTTCCTGTGGCGAGCGCGGTCACCGGACCAGTGCGCCAAGGATCGGGTGGCGATTCCATCACGCACCAGGTGAGCGCGTACGAGTTGCACGCAGCCGACTTCGGGTCGTCGGCCGATCGTGTCTTCCTGTCGCAGGACAAGAATCCATACGTCGGCGGCGAGTTCGTATGGACGGGCTGGGACTATCTCGGTGAGCCCACGCCGTACTACTCATCACGAAGTTCTTATTTCGGCATCATCGATCTCGCCGGCTTCAAGAAGGATCGCTTCTATCTATATCAGGCACATTGGCGGCCGGAGTTGCCGATGGCGCACATCCTTCCCCACTGGACCTGGCCCGAGCGCGTCGGTCAGGTCACGCCGGTGCACGTGTTCACATCGGGCGACGAGGCCGAGCTGTTCTTGAACGGGAAATCTCTAGGCAAGCGCAGGAAGGGGGAATTCGAATATCGGCTGCGCTGGGATTCGGTCACTTACGAGCCAGGCACTCTCGAGGTCGTTGCGTACAAGAACGGAAAGAAGTGGGCGACCGATCGTGTCGCGACAGCGGGAGCGGCGAATCGACTCGAGGCGACACCAGACCGCTCGACCATCCGAGCCGACGGACGAGACCTCGCCTTCGTGAGTGTGCGTGTGCTCGACGCCAAAGGAACGCTCGTGCCGCGTGCGAGCGATACGATTCGCTTTTCCGTCGAGGGTCCCGGCGAAATCGTCGCGACTGACAACGGCGATCCCACGGACATGCAAGCATTCCCATCGCACGATCGTCGCGCGTTCAGCGGAATGGCGCTCGTGATCGTTCGCGCCAAGCCCGGTCAGAGTGGGCGAATCGTGGTCACCGCAACGGCAGACGGTATGCAGAGTGGAAAGACGGTCATCACGGGAGCACCGAGATGATCAAATCAGCTAGACGCTCCCCGTAGCGTGTAGCATCACAATACGCTCATTCGCCTCATTGCCGGTGAGCATCGCTGCAACCCGCCCTTCACGCATCACCACGATGCGTGAACTCAGGGCAAGCACCTCCGGCAACTCCGACGAGATCAAGAGAATCGCAATCCCCTCGCGCGCCAGGCCACGAATGAGTTCGTAGATCTCTGCCTTGGCCCCGACGTCTACGCCGTGCGTGGGTTCGTCGAGGATGAGCAGCTTTGGTTTCGTCGCCAGCCATCGAGCCAAAACGGTCTTCTGTTGATTGCCGCCCGACAGCGCGCGCACCGGGGTTTCTACGGTCGGCGTACTGATGCGAAGCCGACCCACATAGTCATTCGCCAACGTGCGCTCGGCGCGGCGCGAAATGATCCGGCGCGTGCGTAACCACGGAAGAACTGCCATCGAGATGTTCGAACGAACGGACTGCTCGAGAAACAGCGCGAGTCCCTTTCGATCCTCAGGCACCATCGCGATTCCGGCACGCAGCGCCTCGCTGGGCGAACGGAAGTGCGTCGGCGTTCCGTTGAGCAGCACGTCGCCTTCGTCGAACGAGTCCTCACCGAAGATCGCGCGCGCCAACTCCGAGCGTCCGGCCCCGACGAGTCCGGCGAGTCCAACTATCTCTCCACGACGCACTGTCAGGCTCACCCGGTCGAGGCGCGGCCCGCGACCCGTCGCAGTGTGTCGCCTCAGATCGCGCACCTCCAAAACGACAGGACCGCTCTCGTTCACAAGAGCACGCAACGAATCGACCGGCATCGCGCGACCAACCATCAGCTCCACGACACGCTCGAGCGTCGTTGACTCAACAGCCATCGTTGCGACGTGCGCTCCATCGCGAAACACCGTGATGCGATCTGCGATGGCGAAGACTTCCGACAGCCGGTGCGACACGAACAGAATCGCCGTTCCCTGTTCGCGAAGCCGGCGTACGAGCGCATGCAACCGCAACGCCTCGTGCTCGGTGAGCGACGCCGTCGGCTCGTCCATGACGAGTAGCCGCGCACCCGCTCCAAGCGCTCTCGCGATCTCGACGAGCTGCTGTTGCGAGAGACTGAGCTCGCGCATGACAACTCCCGG
The DNA here is from genome assembly GCF_055379415.1 of Leucogemmata humicola. NCBI lineage: Bacteria > Pseudomonadati > Gemmatimonadota > Gemmatimonadia > Gemmatimonadales > Gemmatimonadaceae > Leucogemmata > Leucogemmata humicola. The sequence continues at coordinate 937,328 of NZ_AP040875.1, read as the reverse complement.
ATCGACGTCGAGTCCGACGGCATCGAGTAGCGAGCGCGCACGAGCGTTCATCGCCCGACGATCGAGCCACATGCCCTTCGTCGGCATCCGCCCCATACAAACGTTCTCGGCGATGCTCAACGTCGGGAGCGTCGCCAGTTCCTGATGAATGACGGCGATGCCGGCTGCCTGTGATTCTGCCGGCGAGTGGAAGTCGACCTCGCGACCGTCCAAGAGGATACGACCCTCATCGCGCTTCGCCGCACCGGCGAGGATGTTGATGATCGTACTCTTGCCCGCGCCGTTCTCACCGACCAGCGCGTGAATCTCGCCGGAGCAAACGTCGAGGTGCACACCGCGCAACGCGTGCACACCGCCGTAGCGTTTGTGCACGTTCTCCGCAGAGAACAGCGGCGCGGCCACGGCCTGGATCATTTCGGCTTGATTCTAAACTTCGCCGAGTTCTCCTTCGTGATCATTTCGGCGCGGGTGAGCAGCCGGCCATACGGCGGCAACTGTCCGGCGGCGAGATAGTTGTAGAGGCGGATCACCGGATCGTGTCCCTGCGCGTCTGGATCCTGGCCGATCGTTGCGTCGATCACGCCCTTGTTGACGTAGTCGAGCGTCTCGTCGACCGCATCGAACGTCACTAGATGCACCTTCCCTGCCTTCTTCGCTTCCTCGACGGCACGCGCGGCACCAAACGGTGATCCGGCGATCGCGATGATGCCGCCCAGATCCGCATGGGCCGTCATGAAGTCCTTCGCCTGCTGATAGGCGTTTTCCGCCTTGTCTTGATTCTCGACCATGCCGACGACTGACGATTGCGGGCAACCCTTCTTGAGCGCGTCCTCAAATCCTTTCACACGCGCCTGGTGCGCCTCGACCGCAAGGAAGCCAGTGATGACGCCGACCTTTCCGGCTGGCCCAACGAGTTTGCACATCAACTCACCCGCAGCCTGGCCCTGCGCATAGCTGTCCGCGCCAACGAAGAACAGGCGCGAATTCGGGGTCTCTGTTTCCGAGTTGAACGTCGCGACGGCAACTCCGGCCTGTGATGCGCGATCGATGTACGCCGCGACGCCAGCGTCGCCTGCGATCGTTGCGATCGCATCGTACTGTTTTGCGAGCGCTCCATCGATTCCGCGCCCGAACACGTCCGCGGTGTGCACTTCTCCCGGGACGATCCATTCCACGGTCGCACCCATCGGTGCGAGCTCTCGGCCCGCTCGCTCGACGCCGGCCTTCACCGGAATCCAGAACGGGCTGTTCTCCATCCCGAGCACCACGATGCGCAGCGGTTTGGCGGCTTTTTGCGCAACCGGCGTCACCGTGCCTTCATCGGCGACAGTTCCTGACGACGTAAATGCCGGCGCGTTCGCCGGGCGCCCTGACGGCTTCGCGTTGTCGGGCGCGCCTTCCTTCTTGCACGCGCTACCGAACAGACACAACACGAGGGGAGCGATCGCAAACGAACGTTGAACGCGTGACATGACGGCTCGAGGAACGTGTGATGTGAGAGTGCTCATCGCCGGCGCCGATCGAGGCCGACAGCAAGGAGAATGACCACGCCGATGATCATGACTTGGAGGTGCAGCGGAAGACCGAGCAGTACGAAGGCGTTGCGGACGACGGCCATGATTGCCGCGCCGATCAGCGTTCCTACGACGCTGCCCTCGCCGCCACTGAGGCTCGTGCCACCGATGACTGCCGCAGCGATGACGTCGAGCTCGACACCCTGTCCGAGATTCGTCGACGCCGTGGCCAGGAGTCCGGTCGTGACGACACCCGCCAGCGCACTGAGACCACCAGCGACGAGATACGTGATCAGCTGCACTCGTTCGACCGAAACACCTGAGAGTCGCGCCGCGCGCGGATTGCTGCCCACGGCGTAGATCTGCCTGCCGAGCACCGTGTTGCCGAGCAACGCGGCGGCGGCCGCAACGAGTACCAACATCAACAGCACGGGAACAGGCACGGGACCGATATAGCCGGCGCCGAGATAAGCGACGCCTGGATCGCGCATGGGAACGTTGCTGGCGACCGAGTTCGCACCACCCGTCGCAAGCACGAACGTCAATCCGCGAGCGATGCTGAGTGTCCCGAGCGTGGCGATGAACGGGACGATCTTGGCGCGCGTGACGAGGATGCCATTCACGAACCCTATCGCGACTCCGGCTGCGAGACCGATGGCAACGGCCAACCACGGATTGAGTCCGGAATACGTCATGAGGCGCGCGCTGAGCACTGCGCCAACCGCGAGGACCGAACCGACGGAAAGGTCGAGGCCTCCAGAAATGAGCACCATCGTCATGCCGACTGCCATGATTCCGATCGTGCTCATCCCCTGCAGAACATTGAAGATGTTGCGCAGGGTGAAGAAATACGGACTCGCGAATGAGAGCGCGACGCAGAGCGTCAGGAGTGCGACGAGCACGCCGAATTCGCGCGCCGCGAACAGCCGGTGCACTCGACGCGGAGCGGCTTCTCGAGGCGCGGCCTCGGCGACGCTGCCACTGTGCGCAGTGGTCGCGGATAGTTCATTCGCAGGCCGATCCGAGGTCGACTTCATCGATTCGGCAGTCCGGCCATGAGCCGCAGCAACCCGTCCTGAGTTGCCGACGCGCCGGGCACCTCGCCGACGAGTCGCCCGGCGCGGAGCACGAGAATGCGGGTCGATAGGCTCAGGAGCTCGGGCAATTCGCTCGAGATCAGCAGGACGGCCGCACCGCGCGCGGCCAGATCGCCAATCAAGGCGTGGATTTCGCCCTTGGCTCCGACGTCGACGCCACGCGTGGGCTCGTCGAGAATCAGAATCTTGGCGCGCGCCGCAAGCCAACGCGCCAGCACGACCTTCTGTTGATTGCCACCCGATAAACCAGCAACCGGCGTTTCGATGCTCGGTGTCCGCACACGGAGCATATGAAAATGCTCACGAACGAGCTCTCGCTCTTCGCCCTGACGAACCCATTTCAGCGTCGATAGACGCTCGAGCAAAGGCAGCGACGTATTTCGACGGCCGCTTTCCGATTGGACCAGTCCCTGACGCTTCCGGTCCTCTGGCACGAGCCCGATCTCGAGACGAATCGCGTCGCGCGGCCCGTTGATACGCACTTCGTGTCCACGCACAAAGATCTTGCCCGACGTCGCTGGCTCGACACCGAAAATGCTCGCGGCAACGTCCGACCGCCCTGCGCCTACGAGACCCGCGAGCCCAACGACCTCGCCGGCGCGCAGCGAAAATGATACGTCCTCGAAGCGCTCGTTGAGCGACAGCCCTTCGATCCGCAGCATCTCTTCACTCGACGCCACGTCCACGTGTCGCGGCAAATACTCGGTGATCGGACGTCCGATCATGAGATGCACGAGCTCGCCCTCCGACAGTTCGCTCGCCGCCTTCGTAGCGACGTGCCGTCCATCGCGCAGCACACTGATCGTGTCGCACAGCCGATAGACCTCGGGCATCCGATGCGAGATGTAGATGCACGTCACGCCGCGCGCCTTGAGCCGATCAATCAGCGTGTACAACCGATCCGTTTCGTGCTGACTGAGACTACTTGTCGGCTCGTCGAACACGATGATCCGCGCGCCACCGCCAACAGCCACCGCAATCTGCACCACCTGCTGCTGCGCGATGGGCAGCTCTCCGAGCCGACGCGTGACGTCGAGCTCCGCACCGATTTCGGCGAGCATCGCGGTCGCGCGCGCGTCCATCGCGGCGTGATCGACTAAACCGCGTCGAGTGGGAATCGCGCCAAGACACAGATTCTCGGCGACGGTGAGGTTCTCGCAAAAGGCGAGTTCCTGATGGACCATCCCGACGCCGGCCGCCAGCGCATCGCGCGGCCCTTCGAAGCGCGTTGGCTTCCCATCGATGTACAGAGTGCCGTCGTCCGGCGTGTAGACGCCGGCGAGAATCTTACCGAGCGTGCTCTTTCCAGCGCCGTTCTCGCCGCAGAGCGCATGACACGAACCGGCGGCAATCGTGAGCGATACATCGCTCAACGCCTGCACGCCGGGAAAACGCTTCGTGATGCGCTCGAATCGGACCGCGGGTTCGGCCATTCGCTCTCGGAACTACTTCAGATACTTCGGATCGACGTTCGTGAAACCCCACGTCTTGAGCTGCTTGCCCCAGTCATTGAGGTTCGCCTTGGTGACCTTCACGAGTTCCATCGGAATGATCTGCGGCACTTCCTTATTGAAGTGCAGCTTGTCTACGATCGTGCGAACGCCGATGTCGCCCCACAGATACACCGATTGCGCCAGGAGCACCGGCACCACGCCTTTGTCCACGTAGGGGAGTTGCTCGGGAAGCGCGTCGACCGAAGCAACCTTCATCTTGTTCGGATTGAGATCGGTGAGCAGCGTGCTCGTGAACAGCGGCCATCCGCCGATCATCGCCCAACCTTGAATGTCCGGATACGCGTTATTCACGCGGATCACTTCTGCGGCAGCGTCCTGTGGCGTCTCGATGTTGTTGAACACACCAATGATTGTCATCCCAGGGTGCTTCGCGGCTTCGTCCTTCGCGCCCTGAACACGGTGCTGCAGATTCGGTGCGTTCTGATTGCCGGCGAGAATCGCAACCTTGCCCTTGCCGCCCATCAGCGTCGCCAGCTCGGCCATTGTCTGCTGACCGGTCTTGATGTCGTCTACTCCATAGTAGGCGAATCGCTTCGACTGCGGCGCGTCCGAGTCGAACGTCATCACGGCCACGCCGCGATCGACCGCGTCGTTGATCGCGCCCGTCACCTTGCCGGCGTCGGAGCACGAAATGAGGATCGCGTCGGCGCCATCATTCACGGCCTGCTGAATGCGCTGCGCCTGCACCTGCCCGTCTTCCTGCGGCGGTGTGAGCCACGAAACGGTGACCTGAATTCCGTTCTTCTCGGAGAGCTCCTTGGCCGCGGCTTCGGCGCCGGTACGCGCGGCGAGGAACACGGGATTCGTCGAGCTCTTGGCGATCACCGCAATGTTGATCTTGTTCTTGCCCGTCGCGGCGCCCGCCTGCTTCGGAGCGCCGGTGTCGGTCTTCGCCGTTTCGCCCTTACTGCACGCCACGAGGGCCAACGTCACAGCCGCGACGCGCATCCAGGTCCCAGTCTTGGTCATCAGAATTCTCTCCTCTCCCTCGAAGTCAGGTCGCCAATCGCGTCGCCGATGCCGCTGACGCGAGCCGCCGTGCGGTAAGACGCGTACTCCATTGATCCACGACAACCGCAATGATGATCGCACAGCCAATCACGATCCATTCGTAGTTCTGGTCGAAGTGCAGCGTGCGAATCGACTGACGGATCAGCACGATGAGCAGTGCGCCGAGCGTCGCGCCCAGGGCACTGCCCTTTCCTCCAATCAAGCTCGCGCCGCCGACTACGGCCGACGCGATCACGTATAACTCATAACCCTGTGCATCGCCCGACGACGCCGAGCCGTAGAAACTCGCGCCAAGAAATGCCGAGAAACCTGCGGTGAGCCCGGAAACCGCAAAGACGCCCAACTGAATCCGCGACAGCGGCAACCCGGCAAACCGACTCGCCTCGAGATTTCCGCCAAAAGCAAAGATGTGGCGACCCATGACTGTTCGCGTGAGATAGATCCCGCCGAGCACCGTCACAGCCAGCATTGCCAGCATTGGCACGGGATACAGACCGCCGCCCAAACCCAGCGACGCCTTCGTCACCGCAGTGACCGACGGCGGCACCGAAATGCTCTCGGCGCGCGTGGCAACGAACGCGATACCGCGCAGCATCCACATCGTACCGAGCGTGACGATGAACGGGTGCACGCGAAGGCCAACGACCAATGCACCGTTCAACAGACCGCACGCCAGGCCAACGCCTAACGCGACCAACAATCCCACCGCCGTGGACGCAGCGCCGCTCATCGACCCCATGGACCGGAGCATGAGTGCCATCGACACTCCACTCAGCGCATAGATCGATCCAACCGACAGGTCGATGCCGCCGGAGATGATCACGACGGTCGCGCCAATCGCCATGACGGCGAAAAAGCTCGCATCCGTCGCGGTCTGAATGAGCGTGTGCGAATTCCAGAAGTTGTTGACCGATGCTCCCGTCGCGCGGTCGACGTGCGAACCGGCGAGCAGCGTCAGCGAGATAGCGACGATCGCCAGCACGACGACCAGTCCCGTCTCCTGAGAACCAACGATCTTTCGGATAGCGTCGCGCATTCAGCGAAAAGCGAGGCGGGGCAGATTTTGCGTGGAACGTCAGATCACGAAGTTGCAACCTGACGCGCCGCACCATAAGACCCGCGAAAGCGCTGATAGTGCTTTTCGTATTCGGCGTGGACAGCAGGATCGGGGACCTCGAGCGCGCCGCGCGTGAGCGTCGCCCGCGCCGCTGACGCCAGATCGGAGAAAGCTCCGATACCAACAGCGCCGAGTAGCGCCGCGCCATAGGCCGGCCCCTCTTCTCGGTCCACGGTGCACACCGGTACGCCGAAGATCTCGGATTGCAGACGTCGAACGAACGGACTGCGCGCGCCGCCACCGGTAAGCAGCATGGCCCGCGGCGACAGTCCCAACTCGGCCAGAATCTGGACTGAATCACGCAGCGCGAAGCACACGCCTTCGATCACCGCGCGTGTGAGATGTGCGCGCGAGTGGGCGAGACTCAGGCCGAGCAGCGCGCCGCGCATCGATGCATCACGATGCGGCGTGCGTTCGCCCTGGAGATACGGAAGGAACGTCACCCCTTCGGCGCCCGGCGGAATCGACGCCGCCTCGGCGTTGAGTCGCTCGTTTGCTTCGCCGGTGCTCACGAGGTCGCGCGCCAATTGATCGCGGTACCAGGCAAACGCGCCGCCGGCTGACAGCACGACGCCCATGAGGTACCACATGCCAGGTGCGACGTGACAGAAGGTGTGCGCACGAAGCCCGGGATCGACACGCGGATCGGCGGTTGGCGCGAGCACAGTGCCCGACGTTCCCCAACTCGTCACCGCTTCACCTGGCACCACCGCGCCAACACCCGCGGCGCCGCACGCGTTGTCCGCGCCGCCGCCAACGACCGGCGTCCCCACCTGCAATCCCGTGAGTCCCGCCGCCTCGACAGTCACCTTCCCGAGGACTTCTGACGAACCACCGACATCGGGCACGATCGAATGCGGCAGACCGACCGCATCGAGAATCTCCGTGCTCCAACGCAGGTGCGCGGTGTCATACATCAGCGTCGCTGATGCGTCAGATGGCTCCGTCGCGAGGACGTTGGTAAGCCGATAGCGAATGAAATCCTTCGCCAACATCACCGTCGACAAACGTGCAAACGCACCGGGCTCATGATTGCGGAGCCAGAGCACCTTGGGCAGTGTGAACCCTTCGAGCGCTGGATTCGATGCGAGATCGCGCAGACGGCTCTCGCCGCCTACGCGCTTTGTGATCTCCTGACACTCAGCGGTCGTGCGTCCATCGCACCACAACAGCGCCGGGCGAATGACACTGCCCTTCGCGTCGAGAAACACCGACGAGTGCATCTGCCCTGAAATTCCAATCGACGACACGCGTACGCCCGGCTTTGCGCTGAGCAGCGTGCGAATCGACGCGAGCGTCGCCTGCCACCACGCTTCGGGATCCTGCTCCGCCCACCCGGGGTGCGGCGTCGACATCTGCAGCGCGGTTACCGCGCTCGCTTCGACCTCGCCGTTCTGGCTGACGAGAATCGCTTTGACGCCGCTCGTCCCGACATCGATGCCGAGGAAACAGGACTCCATCACGTCAGCGGACTCCGAGGATTAGCTCCATCGTCAGCTGATCGAGACGCTCATACGCGTATCCCTGCGCGCGAATGGCGGGGAGATCGAACGAACGCTCCTTCAGCTCCTTCGCTCCGTCGGCGGTGAACTTCACGCGCTTGCCCGGCTCCGCACCACGCGCATTGAGCTCGGCCAACAGTGCCTGAATCTCCTTGTCCGCGTTGAACTGCGCGGCCTTCTCCTTGAAGATGAGATAGGTGCGCATGCTGCCGGCGGCAAAATCCCACACACCCTTTTGATCTTCGGTGCGATACGCGTGGCTGTCGAAGTGGCGCATGCCTGGCCACTTCGAGTCCTCGAGCAGTTTGACGAGAAAGAATGAACCCTTCACGTCCTCGCTGCCAAAGCGATGGTCCTGATCGTAGCGGCCCGGCTTCTGACCATTGAGGTCGATGTGGAACAGCTTGCCCGCCTCGAGCGCCTGTGCAACGCCGTGCGAGAAATCGAGTCCGGCGATAGTGTCGTGCGCGACTTCCGGATTCAATCCAACCATTTCCGGATGATCGAGAGTGTAGATGAGTGCGAGCGCGTGACCGATCGTCGGAAGGAAGATGTCGCCGCGCGGCTCGTTCGGCTTCGGTTCAATCGCAAACTTGAGCTTGTAGCCCTGCGAGATCGAATACTCGCACAGGAAGTTGAGCGCGTCGCGGAACCACTTCATCGCTTCGACGACGTTCTTACCGGCGTTCGTTTCGGCGCCCTCACGGCCGCCCCAGAACACGTACGTGTCAGCGCCAAGCTCCACGCCGAGGTCCATCGAACGCATCGTCTTCTGTAACGCATACGAGCGAACGCGCGCGTCGTTACTCGTGAACGCGCCATCGCGGAAGACCGGATCGCCGAACAAGTTCGTCGTCGCCATCGGCACGCGGACGCCAGAGTCCTTCAGCGCCTGCTTGAACTCTCGGACGATCTTGTCACGCTCAGCGGTGGTCGCGTCGCGCGGAATGAGATCGTTGTCGTGGAGGTTCACGCCATAGGCGCCGAGCTCGCCGAGCTTGTGGACGATTTCGTTGGGCGAGATCGGCGGACGCACCGGATCGCCGAATGGATCGCGCCCGGGATTGCCGACCGTCCACAGGCCGAAGGTAAAGTGGTGTTCGGGCTTCGGGGTGTATGCGTCGGACGTTGCCATGTTTCGAGTTTCCTAGTGCTCTAGTGTGTCGTGGCTTGGAGGCCACTACGAGTTTGATAAAGACACTTCAGCCCTTCGAATACCACGCTGCCTAGTACACCGCCTCACAGCGCGGTTTTGGTAGGACCGGCGGACATCTCAAGGCGCGATAGAACTCCAACGGATGTGCAGGCCGCTCCAAGTCCGACGGGATCGGCTGTCTCGAGTACGTCTGGAAATACTGCAGGGCCGCATCGCGCCACCAAATCGCTTCCTTCTCCTGGATCGTCAGGAAGCCCTGTACATCGGCAAAGCGCGCACTATCGACCGAGCCTCTTACACCGTCCCACGTGCGACGCATCGATCGAACGGAATCGACACCGGCGTAGTAGTGGCGCGCGAGTTCCTCCCACAGCGTCTTGCCGCTCTTGAGCTTCTGATTCCAGCCAACACGGTGGAACCAGAGGAGGACCGAATCAGGAGCCGCGTCGCCCGCAAAGCGATCGCGCACGGGCGGAAAGTACTGCGCAGCCGCATTGCTCCCCGTCGCGGTTCGATCGAACCCAATGCCGAGCGTGTCGGCGCGATGGTAATACGTTGGCGACCAGTCGGGACGACCGGCGTTGCTCACCCACGGCCCGGGACCATAGTGGTGCCCCGTTGCCATGATGTGCGCGAGGCCGAGTGGCGTCATGTAGTTCACGACGGCTTCGCGCGACGTGAGCATCATCTTTCGGATCGATGCGACCGCGGCGTCGTTGTTCGTGAACGTCCGCCGAATCCACTCGTCAGCGATGCCGGCCGACGTGAGATCGTGATCCCACGCCAGACGGCCATACGCATACCAGTTCGCTTGGTTGAACTGCGAACCCGTCCAGTTGCGATCCGTGCCGACGTTCGCGACTCCGGCAATTCCGGTTCGCGTCTGCTTCTGTAGCGTGCCGTCGAGCACTTTCCCGACTGTCGACCCCTTGCCGTTTGAATACGTGTCGGCGTCGAGGACTTCCTTGAACAACGGCGCCAGATACACGAGATGTGTATCCTGCCCAAGATATTCTTTAGTGATCTGGAATTCCGCCATCACCGGCGTCTTTGGCATTGCACCAAAGAGCGGATGGAACGGCTCGCGCGGCTGAAAGTCGAGCGCACCGTTCTTCACCTGAACGAACACATTCTCGCGGAACTGTCCGTCGAGCGGCTTGAACTCGTCATACGCCTGACGCACGCGATCGGTCGGCACTTCGTTGCTGTACACGAACGCACGCCACATCACGACGCCGCCATGCGGAGCCACCGCATCGGCCAGCATGTTCGCGCCGTCAGCGTGCGTGCGCTTGTAGTCCTGTGGCCCCGGTTGACCTTCGGAGTTCGCCTTCACCACGAAGCCACCGAAGTCGGGCACGTACTTGTAGATCTCGTCGGTCTTGTGCTTCCACCACACGCGTACGGCCGAGTCGAGTGGATCAGCCGTCTTGAGACCGCCGATCTCGATCGGCGCGCTGAAGCGTGCAGTGAGATAGACCTTCACACCATACGGACGAAAGACGCCAGCGAGCGCCGCAACCTTCGTCAGATACTCTGGCGTCAGAAACTTCGCATTCGCGTTGACGTTCGTGAGCGCCGTTCCGTTGATGCCGATCGAAGCGTTGGCGCGCGCGTAGTCGCGATAGCGCTCAGGCAGCGAGTCGGGCAGATGCGGCCAGTCCCACAGCGACTGCCCCGCATATCCGCGCTCGACGGTGCGATTGAGATTGTCCCAGTGATCGAGCATGCGCACCTGAATGCGCGGCGCACTCGTGACCGCAAGGTTCGCGACGCTCTGCAACGTCTGCACTCGACGCAGCAGATCGAACGCACCATACAGAACGCCAATGTCAGTGTTCGCGGCGATCACAGTGGCGTGTTTGCCATTGACCGTCACGGAGCGAAGCACGAAACCCTCGGCGCCGGCGCTCTTTAGTGCCGCGTCGAGCTTGAGCGATGCAACGATGGCAGACGACTTCGGAGTCCCGAGAACGATGGCGCCGTTCGACGTTACACTCTTGTCGACCGGAATCGCCGCGCCGAGCAGGCCGCGAAGACCGCGCGTCAACTCGTCGCGCGCTGCGTCGATCGACGGCGAAGTTGCGTCGACAACGATACGCGCGAGCGTCGACCGATATTCGGTGAGCCGCGCGCCGTTCGCGAGCTGGCGATAGCGCAGCCACAGGTCGTACCCGTCTTCGACTGGAGCGGCCGAACGGGCCGCAGACTCAGTCGCCGGCGCGGCCCATGCGACGAGCGCACACAGCATGCACGCTCGAATCAGTCTGGTGCGCATCATCGCGTCCTACTCCTCGAACGTCACAGTCCTAGAACGGAATCGCCGGCGTGCGCGCGTCGCTCGGATCGGCCCACGACTGATTCGGAATGGTGGGCGTCCAACCCGGCCGGAGCGGATCCTGATCGTACGGATATCCACCGAGCCGCAGAAACAGCTCGTGATATTCTCCCATACGATCGCGATCGAGCTTGATGCCGAGTCCAGGTGCCGTGGGCACAGCGATCGTTCCACCGCAGTAGTGCATCTTCCCGCCAACGATCACGTCGTCGGTCAGATGGTGATAGTGCGCATCGGCCGAGAATGAGAGATTCGGCAACACAGCGCCGAGGTGCAGCATCGTCGCGAGCTGAATGCCCAATTCACCCGACGAGTGCACCGCAACACCAAGCTGGAACGCTTCGCAGATTCCGGCGGCCTTCACGCAGGGACGAATGCCGCCCCAGAAGGTCGTGTCGAGCAGAATGACATCGACACCGGTCTGCAGAATGTTCGCGGCCAGCTGTTCGAAACCCACGACCACCGTGTTCGTCGCCAACGGCATTCGCACTTTCTCACGCGTGCGACGCATGCCGTGCAATCCGAACACCGGATCCTCGAGATAATCGTTGTTCAATCCCTCGATCTGCTGGCCGAACCAGATCGCCTGCTCGGTCGACCACACGCCATTCGGATCGAAGCGAAGACTGTCGCCCGGCAGCGCCTCGGCGATAGCACGATAGCATTCGAGTTCGTACGCCGGCGCGAAGACACCGCCCTTCAGTTTGTGCGACGCGAAGCCATAGGTCTTCTTTAAATCGAGCGCGTGAGCGACGAGCTGGTCGCAGGTCCGAACCTCGCCGGACCCGTCACGCGGATTTGCATAGCGAAAAAACAAATAGGACGCGAAAGGCACGCGATCCCGGATTTTTCCACCGAGGATGTCGTGAACCGGAACGCCCCATTTCTGACCGAGAATGTCGAGGCAGGCAAACTCCAACGCGGCGAGAATCTGCGTGCGATTGTTGTAGAGCGACGCGGTCGGATTGGCGATCAGAAAGCGCATCTTTTCGAGCTGCGCCGGGTCATGTCCGAGGAGGTAGGACTTGAGCCCTTGAACGGTTGCAACCGCTGTTTCGCCGCCACCACCCATCTCGCCGAGGCCGATCAGGCCCTCGTCGGTCTCGACTTCAATGATTGTGCGGACAAAACGACCCCAATGGCACCCATTTGCGTGTCGCAAAGGAGCTTCGAGGGGGACGGTGACCGGGGTCGCGCGGATGTCGGTGATCTTCATGATGATACAACGAGATAAATTGACCTTATCACTTAGAGAAGGTGTGGCGGCCTGGTGAGGCTGTCAAGAACTCTTGAGCTGGGGTTTGGCGCTCGTATCCAAAATCAAAGCGGCACCCGCGCATTGCGCGAACGCCGCCCACCTGCCCTAAGCTCTAGAGCGTCAATCCCTTACCCGGTCCATCCTGGGTACGAGGCCCTGAAAGATCGCCCACGCTCCTACATACGCCACACCGCAAATCGCGAAAATGACGCCGTAGTTTCCGCCCGTCGCCTGGAGAATGGAGCCAGTCGATCGCTGGAAAATTGCCCCCGCCATGGCGCCCGCGAATCCTCCGATGCCGGTCACCGAACCCACGGCGTTCCGCGGAAACATGTCGCTGACGCTCGTAAAGAGATTCGCCGACCACCATTGATGCGCCGCCGCCGCCACGCTCACCAACGCGACCGCGCCCCACATGCTACTCACGCTCGGCGCAAAGAGTGTGGGAACGATCAATAGCGCGGCAACGAGCATCGCCGTTTTTCGCGCTTTGTTCACACTCCAGCCGCGCTTGATCAGCGTGCTCGAGAACCAGCCGCCCGCGACGGATCCAGTATCGGCAAATACATAAATCGCAACGAGCGGGGCCGCGACGCCGGCGAGCTTCACGCCCCAACCAGCGTCGAGAAATTTTGGAAGCCAGAACAAATAGAAGAGCCACACCGGATCGGTGAGCGATTTCGCAAGTAAGAACGCCCACGTCTGCCGATAGCGCAGCAGTTGCACCCACGGCATTCTCGGTGGTTCGACGACGCGATCACCGCGAATCAGGTCGAGCTCCGCCGCTGATACCTTCGGGTGCTCAGCTGGCTCGCGATATACCGCCAGCCAGAAGATCAGCCAGATGAATCCGACCGCTCCGGTAGCGATGAATGCCCACTGCCATCCCCATCGCAGTGCGATGAACGGAACGAGGATTGGCGCGAGCACGGCGCCAACGTTGCTACCCGCGTTGAAGATGCCGACCGCGAGGGCCCGTTCGCTATTTGGAAACCACTCGGCAACTGTCTTGATCGACGCCGGAAAGTTTCCCGACTCTCCAAGGCCAAGGCTGGCTCGGGCAAACGAGAACGCCGCGGCAGATCGCGCGAGCGCGTGACCCATCGCAGCGGCACTCCACGCCACGATCGCCAACGCGAAGCCGCGGCGCGTTCCGATCCGATCGAGCAACCGACCCATGCCGAGCATTCCGATCGCGTAGGTGAAGCTGAACCAGGAAACCATGTTCCCGTAGTCCACTTCGCTCCACCCGAGATCTCGCTGCAGCGTTGGCGCGAGAAGGCCGAATACCTGGCGATCGAGGTAGTTGATCGTCGTCGCGAAGAAGAGCAGCGCGAGAATCGTCCATCGATATCCCGACCGCGGCCCCGCGCCGCTCGACGGATCGAAGCGCGTTCGTTCGGCGCTACCCGCTGCTGTGCCCATCTTTAGACTCCGCTAAACGCGCTAAACCCGCCATCGATCGGAATGATCGCTCCGGTCACGAAAGACGCCGCGTCGCTCGACAACCAACGCACGGCGCCGATCAGCTCGTCCGGATTTCCGAACCGGCCCATTGGAGTCTTACCCATGATCGTGCGCGCGCGGTCCGTTGGACTGCCGTCCGGTTTGACGAGCACGTGGCGATTCTGCTCGGACACGAAGAAGCCCGGAGCGATCGCGTTCACACGCACGCCGCCAGAATGCTTCCGCGCCATTTCGACGGCGAGCCACTTCGTGAGACTGTCGATGCCGGCCTTGGCGACCGAGTAGCCGAGTACGCCGCTGAGGTGTTGCGTGGCCGCCATCGACGAAACATTGATGATCGACCCCGACCCGCGCGCCGCCATCGACTCGCCGAAGACCAGCGACGGGATCAGCGTTCCGTGCAGGTTGAGCTTCAGCACCTCGTCGAACGCATCGATCGGGACATCGAAGATCGGCTTGGTATCGTTGCGCGCTCGACCAACGTTGCCGCCAGCACCGTTGAACAGGATGTCGACGTGGCCGCACGCAGCGAGGATCTCGTCGCGCGCCGCACGCATCTGCGCCTCGTCGAGCACATCGCCAACCGCGACGAGCGCGTCGCCGCCAGCCTGTCGAATCTCCTGCGCCTTCGCCTCAGCCACCTCTCGACGACGGCCGAGGATGACCACACGCGCCTTGGATTCAGCGAGGGCGGATGCAATGCATCCGCCAATCACACCATACCCGCCCGTGACCACCGCGACGCGGCCGGCGAGCGAAAAGGAATCAAGAGTCATGCAGCGAAGATGGCAGGGCGACGCGGGAATAGGGAAGCGGCGCTGCCCACTTCCCTCTCCACTACCTCAGTACGACAGCCAGTAGGAGCCCTTCACGAGAAAGACATTCGCAGGGTGCGCGGACTTCAGCTGCCCGAGGTCAGCGACGGCGGCGCGCGCGTCGGTACCGTCGAGACTCAGCGTTCGCTCCTGCGCCCACACGAAATACAGTGTCGAACCCGGACGATACTCCCAGCGAACAACCGTGTTCGAGCGATACTGCTTGAAGTCGAACGCACCCGGATCACCACCGTCGTACGGCGTGTACCGATCGCTCCAACGCTCGGCGCGTGCATTGGCCACCTGTAGCCAATCGCTGAAGTTGCCGCGCGTCGCGAACGGCGCAGCGTATAGCTGTAGCGAAAGGTTCGGCGTCGCCGTCACGCCGATGCGAACAGTCATCGACTTCGTCGTTTGATCGAGACGTGCGACGGTGTAGTGCGTCGTGTCGGAACTCACGTCGCCATAATTCCCGTTTGGCTGCGTGGCATTCACGCTGCGACCTACGTTGTACGACACGCTTCCAGTCACTCGGCTCGTGACTCGGAAGTCGGCAGCGGGTCCAACACCCCAACTGTGCGAACGACCTCTGTCGCCGGCCATCCAGTTGGCGTTGAAATACGGAACCAGCGTGTGTCGCGGGTCGCCCTCGATCGACGCCCAGCCCCAGGTCGATCGTTCCTGGCGCAACGCGGGTCCGCCGCGCGTGCAATCATCGCAGTACGACGGTGCACCCGCGTTCACACCCTCGCCTGCGTGAAGCCACATGCTGTTCTTGAACTGCATGTGCGCGTTGACGTTTCCGCCGAGATCAGTGCGCGTGTTGTTCCAGGTGTAGTTCGACCACTGGTTGATGTTGTAGTTCCAGTAGCGATAGATGCCGCGCGGCGTGTTCTCGTGATACTGGAACCACAGCGACTGACTCTTCGAGTTAGCGCGAGAGAGGAAACCAACGTCGTTGATCTCGAAGCCAGGCGACAACATCTGGAGGCTCGTGCTGAACAGCGTCGAACCTCCGCCACGCTTCGACAGCGCCACCTGTGCCGAATATCCGCCAAGGCTCGTTCGCGTCGAATCGAAAGCGATGCCGTCGTCGGGACGCTGATAGTTGTGCACTGAACTCAATTGCGTTTGCGCAATCGACTTCGCTGAGCCCTGAACCTGACTTCCCGCCACGTACGCCGTGACCTGGAAGTTGCGGTCGTGAAACTGGTGACGGAAATCGAGACCACCCGCGAGCGCGTTCGATCGCAGGTAGTCCGACGTCCACCCATCGAGATTGCGATGCACGCTGGTGATCATCGCACCGATGCCGCTCGCGCCCTGACGGAAATCGCGCTGCAGGCGGCCGACGAAATAGTTCGTCTGCGGCTCGATCGTCTCGCGGCCCGGCGCCGTTTCGCGCTGCGTCACCGCATCGAGCAATCCGACCGAGATGCCGTTGCTAAGGCGACCCGTGAGCTTGGTCGCGCCAAGAATTGTCGACGACGTTGCGTTCGACGGATCGTCGTACGTGCTGGAGAGCTGCGGTCCGCGGCCAATGCGTCGCGAGTAGAACAGGCCCGAGCACGCGCCGTCGTTGCAGTTCACGTCAAAGCGGAACAGTCCCTGCCCCTCGAGAAAGAACGGTCGCTTCTCGGGAAAGAACGTCTCGAACGCCGACAAGTTCACGACCGACGGATCGGCCTCAACCTGGCCGAAGTCCGGATTCACCGTGGCGTCGAGCGTGAGGTTGGATGTGATGCCGTATTTGAGGTCGGCGCCCATCGTCGACTGGCTTCGCTGCGCGAAACCGTTGGCCGTTGGCGCGTTGTAGGTCTTCGCGACCGTATATGGAGAGAGCTCGAGCCGGCGCGGCGCCGCGATACCATCGATACCGCCGAGATCACCGAGCTGTGAGGCGAGTCCATTCTTGGACCGCGAGTACATCGGCCACGCGTAGCGCTCGTTGTACCGAGCCACATCGCGCCAAATACCGAAGCCAAAGGTGTGTCGCTCGCCACTCCCGTAGCGTAGCTGATTGAGCGGCACGCGGAACTCAGCGACCCAACCCGCCGAGTCGATGCGGGTGCCAACGTCCCACACCCCGTCCCAGGAGTCGTCTTCTTCACCGTCGTTGAGAATCGCGAAATCGCGCTTCACACCCGCGGGATTCACCGAAAGCTCCACGCCCGTTCGCCGATCGTGGTAGCCATCGATGATGATCTTGATCCAGTCAGACTGCGTACGCACGTCCCGTCGGCTGAGCAGAGCCACGATGCTATCGGGATGCGGATCGAACGCGCGGACGAGCACATACAGGTTGTGTGCGTCGTACGCCACGCGCGCCTCGGTGCGGTAGCGCGGATCTCCATTCTCCGCGGGATCGAACATGCGGAAACCGTCGATGATCTGGGCGCTCGCCCACACAACGTCGTCGCCCTTACCGTCGATGACGGGCGCTTTGATGGCGCGAGCTGCGACGGCAACCGTCGCGGTCGATCGCACGTCGGGAACGATCGAGATGCTCGAGTGCGCGGACGCACGCTCGGATTGGGCAAGCAGCATCGCCGGCGCTATGAGCGCCGTGGCGAGAAAACCACGAACAACGACAGACATCTGTGGGCGGGTGGGTGAAGCGGTACGTCGGCCGGCGCAAACCACATCCGGCGGGGCGCGATGAGTCCTCGATCGCGCGCTCCGAACCTGAGACAGTCCAGCGCTCTGAAAGGTTGGGTGAGACTAGAAATTTACCACGCGTAACACGTCGGAATCTTGTGCGATTTTCGCTCGCTTCAGGGTTGTCTCGACGCACTTGGCTTGGGTATGTTGACGCCGCGCGCACCGGTGATTACAAGGCCAATGACTCCATCGCAGCGAAATCCGGAGGACCGTCCGGTCGCGACTCTGCTCGCGCCCGACATTATCGCGCTCCTCGATGAGTCGCCGTCGGACATCCCCGTCGAAACGGAGGAGGTCCACCCGGCCGATCTCGCTGGTGTCGCCGAGCTCCTCGAGCCAGACCAGCTGCAGAAGTTCCTCGCGGCGCTCGGGCCTGCTCGTGCTGCCGACGTACTCGAGTACCTCGACGAAGAGCTGAGGACCGAGTTCCTCGAGTCGGTCACCCCGCGCCAGGCCGCCGAGCTCGTCTCGGAGATGACGCCGGACGATCGCGCCGACACGCTCGAGGAGATCAGCGACGTCCGCGTCGAGGAGATTCTCTCCGAGATTCCTGCCGAGGCGCGACTCGAGACCGAGAAGCTGCTCGCGTACGACGCGGATACTGCCGGTGGTCTAATGACCACCGAGTTTGTCTCGGTGTCGGCAGAAATGACCGTAGAAGCGGCGCTCGAGAACGTGCGAGCGGTCGCTCGATCGGGAAAGAAGGAGGCGATGTACGCGATCTACACGACCGATTCTCAGGGTCGCGTGGCCGGCGTTATGTCGCTGCGCGAGCTGCTCGCGGCACCGCCGGGTGCCAGAATCGGCGATATCGCGTGGACCGAAGTCGTAAGCGTCAGCACGAGCGCCGACCGTGAAGAAGTCGCGCGCGTGATCGCCAATTACGACATGGTCGCCGTGCCGGTGGTCAGCGAGTCCGGGCACGTCATGGGCGTCATCACGGTCGACGACGTCATCGACGCCATTCAGGAAGAGCAGACAGAAGACGTCCAGAAGTTGGGCGGTATGGAGGCGCTCGATGAGCCGTACTCCACCATCTCTTTCTGGAACATGATCAAGAAGCGCGCGGGTTGGCTCAGCGCGCTCTTTCTTGGCGAAATGCTCACGGCAACGGTGCTCGGCGTCTATCAGGCGGAAATCGACCGGCAGACGCTGCTCGCCCTATTCCTTCCGCTGATCATCAGCTCCGGTGGTAACTCGGGATCGCAGGGCACCTCGCTTCTCATTCGTGCGCTTGCCCTGCGTGAGGTCACGCTCCGCGATTGGTGGCGCGTGGCTGGACGCGAGTTGGCGACTGGCATCACGCTCGGCTTGATCCTCGCCTTGATCGGATTCGTCCGAATCGAACTCTGGCAGACCCTGGCGGACCACGGAGTTCAATTCATCGGCCACGACTACAACACCAGCATCGTCAATGGCGTGAAAGTGTTCCACCCAGGTCTGCATCATCTCCTGGCGCTGACCGTCGCGGTCTCACTCCTCGGCGTGGTGATCTTCGGAACGCTCGTCGGATCGATGCTGCCGTTCATCTTCCGTCGATTGGGCTTCGACCCCGCGAGCGCGTCGGCGCCGTTCATAGCCACGTTCGTCGACTTCACTGGCCTCATCATCTACTTCAACGTCGCGCTGCACATTCTCTTACGCTGACGGCTAGCTTTCGGAACCCCCAACCGAAATGGCGATGGAGCACCTTTCTCTGACGATTGAAGGCATGACCTGCGAGCACTGCCTGCGCGCGGTCCGTGGACGCTTGGAGCACACCCCCGGCGTGAAGGTCAGCGACGTTGGCATTGGTACGGCAACGCTCGACTTCGACCCGAACCAGACGAGCGTCGACGAAATCGAAGAAGCCATCGCCGACGAGGGCTACACGGCGTTCGTGACGGAGTAGCGCGCGTGACGCACGTCCCGTCGCGGCGCATCGTTTCCTTCCTACCCGCCGCGACGGAAATGGCCTGCGCCCTCGGCCTCGAGGCGCAGCTCGTTGCAGTCTCGCACGAGTGCGACTTTCCTGCTGTCGCCCGCACCAAGCCCGCCGTCGTCCGCCCCGCGCTCGAGCTCGCGGCGCTCACACCGAGTGACATCGACGTCGCTGTCAGCAGTCACCTGCACGCCAGCGAAAGCCTCTACGCCGTCGACGAAGCCCTTCTCCGTTCGCTCGATCCGGACTTGATCCTCACGCAGGATCTCTGTCAGGTGTGCGCACCGTCGGGCAACGACGTGACACGCCTGCTCGGATCGCTCGCTCGGTCTCCAGAGGTCATGTACTTCGCGCCGCGTGTGCTAGCCGACGTCTGGCGCGATTTACGCACGCTCGGGGACGCGAGCGGTTCACGCGACATCGCGGACGCCATCGTCGCCGACGCAGAGCGACGTATCAACGCCGTGGCGCAGTTGGTCGCGCAAACGACTCGCCGTCCACGGGTGTTCTTTGCCGAGTGGGTCGATCCGATCTACTGCGCAGGACACTGGGTTCCGGAGATGATCGCGCTCGCTGGCGGCGTCGATCCGCTCGCACGTCCGGCCGGCGAATCGGTGCGCGTATCGTGGGACGACGTCATCGCCGCAGCGCCAGAGACGATCGTCGTTGCGCCCTGCGGCTTCGGCGTCGCCGATGCGCTGAAGCAGCTTCCACTCCTGTCACAGCGCGAGGGGTGGTCGGAGCTCCCGGCGGTGAAGAACGGCCAGGTCTTCGTTGTCGACGCGAATGCCTACTTCGCGCGTCCAGGACCGCGACTCGTCGATGGCGTAGAGCTCCTCGCGCACTTACTGCACCCGAACCTCGTAGCGTGGAGCGGCGAGTCCGACGCGTTTCAGCGCGTCGGCTGAGCGGCCGGCGCCTCGCGCCTTACATGCTTCGAACGTACGGCTAACCATCGGGGCATAGTTCGAAGACTCTCAAGACAAGCGAAACGGATTAGACGAATTCAGCGAATTTGACGGAACAGCGCCGTATCCGATCAATCCGTCAAATCCGCCCAATCCGCGTCACCCAAACAAAGGCATCGTGGCTTCGCGCGCGGCATCCCCCACTGACGTGTCGCAAGGCTCAACGGGTATTCGCCGCGACCTCGCGGCCGTGCGCTACCGCCGCCGGCACAGCATCCGGCGCCTCGGCCTCGACCATGTCGATGATGCCCGTCTCGAGCCACGCATGCTCGCCGCGCATCACCGCCTGAGCGACGCGATACATCTCGCCGTCGTACCGACCATAGAAATCTGCGAACAGATGGTCGATGCGCACCTGCGCCGCGCGGCAGAACAGATCGGCCAACGTCGACGCCTCGGCGTTTCCCTGCTTCGCGAGCATTCTCGCACGAACACACGCCGCCGCCATCGCGAATAGCTCAGCGCCGATGTCTACAGCGCGGAAGAGCACCAACTGACGACGCTCGAGCTTCGGCCCGAGACGGACCATCGCATGAAAGATCGCGCGACCGAGCTTTCTCGTATGCCGCTCGGCGTAGCGCATATGGCCGGCGAGCTTCCCGAATTCCGCATACGAACCGGGCACCTGGCCCTTACCCAGCCAGCGCGCCGGGTACCACCTCGGATAGAACTTCATCACTCGGCCGAACGCCGCCGCCTTCTCGCCTTTTGAAGATTCCTTATCGACGAGCGCGAACGCCGTTTTGAAGTGATGGTCCACCGCCTCACGGGCGATGAATAACCGCATGATCTCGGACGAGCCTTCGAAGATCAGGTTGATGCGCGAATCGCGCATCGCACGCTCGATTGGAATCGGACGCTCTCCGCGTGCGCGAAGCGAGTCTGCCGTTTCGTAGCCACGGCCGCCGCGAATCTGCAGCGCGTCGTCGACGATGTGCCAACCGTGCTCGGTGTTGTACATCTTCGCGATCGCAGCTTCGAGTCTGATATCGTAGTGACCGTGTTCGGCCAATCCGACGGTCAGCCCAGCGATCGATTCCATGGCAAAGGTGTTCGCTGCCATCATCGCGACCTTCTCAGCGACTGCCTCGTGCTTGCCAATCGGCGCGCCCCACTGCACGCGCTCCGCCGCCCACGTGCGCGACGCCTGCAGCAGTGCTTTGCTGCCACCTGCGGCACTCGCGGGAAGCGTGAGCCGACCCGTATTGAGCGTAATCAGCGCGAGCTTGAGGCCTTTTCCCTCGCCCCAGAGAATGTTTTCGCGCGGCACCTTCACGTTGGTGAAGCGAATCACGCCATTCTCGATGGCCTTCAGGCCCATGAAGCGGCAGCGGTGCACGACTTCCACGCCGGGCCACGACGCTTCCACGATGAACGCCGTGATCTGCTTTCGCTGCTTGCCATTCACCACTGCGTCGGGCGTCCGCGCCATCACGACAAAGAGGTCAGCACGCGTGCCGTTCGTGCACCACAGTTTTTCGCCCGACAGAATGAAGTGCTTTCCATCCGGCGTTGGCTCCGCGTGCGCGTGCATGTTCGCCGGATCAGAGCCCGCGTCGACTTCGGTGAGCGCGAACGCGCTGATCGCTCCTTTCGCCAGTCTGGGGAAGAAGCGCTGCTTCTGCTCGTCGGTGCCGAACAGCTTTAACGGCTGTGGCAATCCAATCGACTGGTGCGCCGACAACAACGCCGTGAGCGATCCGTCTTTCGACGTTACCAGCGCCATGGCCTTCACATAACTCGTATATGAAAGTCCAAGTCCGCCGTATTCCGTCGGAATCTTGATTCCGAACGCACCCATGTCGCGCAGCTCTTGGACGTACGCCTCAGGAATGTCGCCCGTGCGATCGATCATGTCCGAATCGACGCGATGCAAGAACTCTGTGAGGCGATCGAAGAACGGTTTTGCGCGCGCCGTTTCCGCAGGATCCTCCGCTGGATGCGGATGAATCAAATCGAGTCGAAAGCGTCCGAGGAATAATTCGCGAACGAAGCTCGGACCCGACCACTCGCTCTCACGTGCCGCTTCTGCAACGTCACGCGCCTCTTTCTCGGAGGCGAGACCAGCCGCGCGCTGTGACATGGATTACTCACTGTAAGGCGGACTCGGCGCCAAGTTAGAGGCCGGCGATGTGGCCGTCTCGAGCACCTTGGCTCCTACCTCTAAACTTATGCAGCCTCCGCGCCGAAAGACTTCCGACTCCAACGCCGGCCGCGTCGATCGCCTGGCTGATTGGCTGTTGACCTACTGCCCGCTGTCGACGCTCACCCTGCTGACGGCACTCGTCGCAGGGTCGCCCAGCGGCCTCCCCTGGCCAGTCTTCGCGGCCGTGGCGGTCGGCGACGTCGGGATCAACCTCGTCCGTTGGCGCCGTCGGTCGAAGCGCGACGCAGCGGAACATCGCCACGCGCTCGGTCGGAGCGCGCCTGCCTGACCACGAAGCCTGCTCCGACGAGGGCGACCGCCGCAAACCCAAACCACTGGATCGCGTAGTTCATGTGCGGGCCCTCGTCGAGAGCGGGTGTGGTGAGCCGAGCAATGCGCGTCGCGGTGTTGCTCGTGTCGCCGGCGTCCAACGCGATGACGTAGAACGGAAGCACCGGATACGGCAGCGCCTTTGATACCACGGCGTACGACAGCCGGGCAATGATGTCCGGACGATTCGCGTATGTCGATCCCGGTGTCGACGGAAGTTCTTCTGCGTAACCCGTGAATGTCGAATCGCGATCGCGCCAACGCGTGAGATCGATCGTGCTGCCATCGGGAGAATACACCCAACCACGATTCACGAGTACGGCGGTGTCGCTGTTCGCCAGCCGAACCGGCGTCAGCAGATTGACGCCAGGCGACCCAGCTCGCGTGCGCACGGCATAGATCAGTTCATGCGCGTAGTCTGGCGTTCCTGTCACTCGCACACGGCGAAAGCGAGCGACGGTCGTGTCGCGCGGAAGCGCTCGCGGATCGACGGCGGCAGAGTCGAGGCGCGATGTGATCAACGCGTTGCGCGCGCGCCGTTCCTGACGACGATGCAACTGCCAGAACCCCAATCGAACACACACCGCGGCCGCGACGATCGCCATCGCGACGAACAACCGAATTCGCAGACTACTCAACGAACGTCCACGTCGAACGTGCCTGTCAGCACGCGATGATTTGGTTTGGCCTGTACCCAGATCCTGTAGCGGCCTGGTTTAGGAAATTCATATGGAAACACCAACTCTCCAGACATCGGCATGTCGCCCATCTCGTTCGGCTTGAGTTCATCGGTGCGCAGCCGACCCCGCGCCGTGGTGTCGCCTCGGTCGCGAAGTGCGAAAACCTGCTGCGCGGTCATCGAGACAGTGCCCATCGGATGTAGATGGATGAACACCGTGCCGTCGTGACGAACGACGACCGCATGACCCGCCATTCCAAGATAGGGGTGAACGGGGGCAATCGCGCCTGCTGAATCGCGCAGTACGAACCGAAGGTCCGTTGGTTCGCCAGCCTTGATCGGCGCATCGGCACCGGCCCAGGTCATTGAATACCCGTCCGACATCACGCGCGCTGCACCCGGCGCGATTGGCGTGACCATGGTCGTCCGATCCCACGTGTCGTCGCTGTCGGACGGCGTGACGCTGCCCGGTGCAGGCGGAATCTCCACGCGCGTCGTGACCGTGAGGCTCAACCCGTTCTCGAGCATGATGTCGCCGAACAGTAGATACCGTCCCGTCGGAACCGACGGCACCTCGGTCGTGAACACGAGTGAATCGGTCTGCGTCGGATGCAGGTGTGCGAGCGTTTGCGTTCCGCTGGAGCTCACGAGAAAGAGATGCATCATCTTCCCGTGATCAGGCGCGACCGGCGCATAGATCGCATGAAAGCTCGCGGTGTCTCGCACCTTGAGACGCAACGTGCGATGCGTCGCGTCGACGGTGAACGTCGCTTCCGCTTTCGGAGATCCGTACATGTGCGCCCGATAGGCCGAGTCTTCCGCACTCCACCATTTCGCGCCGCCGAACAGTGCCAGCGCGAGAATCGCGGCGGCCACGCCAGTGACGACGTTTGCGCGCCGACGCCTCGGCGGATCGATCGCTTCACCCGGCGCCACGAGACTCTCACCCGCTCCGGCGCGAACGAGCGTCAAGAATCCGGCAACCAGTACGACCGCTAGCGCAACGAGAATCGCGCTCAGTCCGCGCGGTAGCGGAAGACGTCCCGTCGCAAACGAGCCAACAGGAACGATCGCCGTCCCCGAACCGCGAGGTCCCTCCACGGTGACGTACACGCTGTATGCGCCGTACGCCATCAACCACAACCGCCCGGAATACACCTGTGTCTCGCCAGGAACTCGCGTCAGCGCATCGCCGGTTGGCGCTCCACGAACTCCAGCGCGCCAGAACACTGGCCGAATCGATACACGCTCCGCGTCCGACGCGTTCAGACGAACGATCACCTCGGCCAAACCTGGGACGACTTCGGGCGGCCGCACGATGACGCGCACCGGATACGGTCCGGCATTGCCATCGAACAACACATTGGGGCTTCCGATGTGCGCCGCCGTCAGTACTAGCAACGACGCGGCGAAAGCGAGTCCAGCTACTCGCTTCATCGACGAACCTTCTGCATCCACTCACCGCGCAATAGACCAACGGCACTCGTTGCGGTCGCGACGATCGCTGCGATTGCCAGGTGAAGTGCGATCGGCCAATCGCCAGAGGGCGGGAACCGACGCGTGCCGGCTTCGTACACTGGACTCATCCAGTACACGAAGTTCTCGGCGTTGAATAGCGGACCGCGCGCCAAGGGGCTGTGAACGAGGAACGACGCGAACGGCCATTGCACCGCGACAAACGTCGCTACGAACACCGGGCCGATGATCGCAGCCAACGCGAGCGTCCCGAGTTTGCCGTCGAATCTGTGCATGATCAGATCGATGCAGACTGCAGGCACGATGATCAGCAATGGAAAGGACAGTGTCACCATGTGCGTGACGTGCTGATAGATCGGTCCGAGCTTCGGCGTAGCTGGGAAGAGTTGTAGGAACCACATCAGCCCGAGCATCAGCGCAGTGAACCACGCGGCCGCCGACGTCGCCGCCCAACGCAGCTTGATTGCGCGAGCGAGCGTCGAGAGGGCGAGTGGAAAAGCAAGCGCGGTAACGTAGTAGAACGTCGGACCGTGCATCGACTGCCGTTCGCTGAACTCCGTGAGGAAGAGCGCGAAGTTCATGGTCAGCATACCGCCCGTCGCCGCGAGCAACCACGCGAATCGGCCGCGCGATGCTTCATCAGCTCGATTCTGCTCGGCGAGGGTCAGCAATAGTGCGCCGACGACGATCGAGAAGATGCCGATCGCCAACAGTGCGTGCGGCGGACTGATGATGCGCACGTCGAGTCCGTAGGCGTTGTGCCACCAGTTGTCGAAGGGCGCTGACGTCAGCATCGCGCCGCAGCCCCAGATGCACGTCCACGCACCGAGCGGAGCACGGAAACCCCAAAAGCTCACCGTCGCCGCGCGCTCAGCCTCCGTTCCCCAGAACGTGGTGCGCAGTGCGACGTACCCCGAACTGATTCCGGCGATGAGGCCGCCGGCCTGAATCAGCAAATGCGCCGGCGTCCAAAACGAGTCGCGCCCGATCGACATGTGCCAGGAAATATCCCAGTACACACCGACCATCACGAATACTGCCGCAAGCACAGCCGTATAGGCGTGCCATGCCGACGTCGTCACCGCAGCCGACGTCCGGGCAGTCGTGGCGAATCCTGCTCGCGGTTCGATCGCGATAGCCATGGATCTTACTCTGTTAGAAAAGGCTCATCTGTTCGCCGAGCTGTTCTGGCTCGACGACACTCTGGCGGAGCAGGCGCTGCAACACGCGGACCGACGCGGGCGAGTGACCGGAGAAGTGGTTGTTGACGTACACGTACGCCTCGCGTCCTGAGTCCGCATACGGGCCAACGATGTTCGCCCAGGCTTCCGTCTCTCGCGTTCGGTCGAGCTGCACACGCGAATAGTCGACAATGCTCTGATCCACGCCCATCAGCCGGACGTAGATGAAGTCGGCAGTCGGTCGCGTGGCCAACTGCATCATCTGCCGCCGCGGAATCCAACGCCCCTCGCTCAGCGTGAGCGCAACGTTGTGCTCGGCCAAGAGGGCGAGCACGCCATCGTGAATCCAGCCGCGCTGTCGAAACTCGATCGCGAAGCGGATGTCGCGCGGAAGCTTTGGAAGAAACTGTGCTACCGCTGGCAGCTCAGTCGGACCAAAGTCAGGACCGAGCTGGATGAGAATTGGGCCGAGTTTGCCGCCGAGTTCGCGTGCACGATCGAAGAATTCCGCGGCGAGGTCGTCCACGTTTCGCAGGCGACGCTCATGCGTGATCTCCTGCGGCAGCTTGAGCGAAAACATAAAATCGTCGGGCGTTCTGCGCGCCCAGCCGCGTACCGTTTTCGAGACCGGACTCGCGTAGAACGTGGAATCGACCTCCACCGTATCGAAGGCGCGCGCGTAAATCGTGAGGAAATCCGCCGGACGTGTGTCGTCCGGATAGAACGGACCGACCCACGCGTCGTAGTTCCACCCCTGCGTTCCGATTCGGATCTTCGCGGCCATACCATGGAATCGGTACGGGTGAGAGTTGATCGTCAAGTCTCTCTCGCCAGGCGGTCTCGTTCTTGCGCGAAATCGCCCCGCCACCTACCCGAGAATGCAGATGAGCGACCGAGACCCGCGCGACAACGACTCCATCGACGGCAAGCTCGAACGCGCCAAGGATCGGGCACTTGGCGCCCACCATTCCAATCCGACCTTCGGCGACGAATTGGGCGAGGCCACCGGCAGTATCTCCGGCGTACTCGTCGGAGCAGGAATCGGCTCGGCCGCCGGACCGATCGGCACGCTAATCGGAGGAATCGCCGGCGCACTTGGCGGATGGTGGGCCGGACGCGCAGTGGCCGAGGCCGCGAGCTCGCTAACGGAGGAAGACGAAGAGTATTTCCGTACGCACTATGATCAGCATCCCGATCGCCTCGCCGATCGCGACTACGGCGACGTGCGCGGCGCCTACTACCTCGGCCAAATCGCTAGCCACAATCCCAACTTCCGCGCGCGACAGTTCGAGGAGGTTGAACCGCAGCTCGAGGACGGTTGGGCGTCATATGCAGATCAGTACGGCAATTGGACCACCGTTCGCCCCTTTGCGCGCGAAGGCTTTGCGCGCGGACAGTCAAAGCTCGACGACGCCGCCAAACGCGCCAACGCAGAGCATCACGGCCGCACTCGCGGAGAGCGGGGAGACGATAGGCCGTAGCGGACAGGCCTATCGGTAGGTCTCGAAAAACCCCGACCCTTCGCCGCGGATTGGCTGGCCTCGAACACGGCCGCTAATTCGCATCACACCCTTCATCTGCACGAAGTAGGGGCGCGCGAGCTGGCGTGAACTCAGCCCGTCACCACGTTCGACGCCCGGAGTTCGCGTGTCCGTCGCCGTGGCATCCTCGATCGTCAGCGCGATTCGCAGCGTGTCATTGCCGCGCACATCGACCATCTCGCCGCTCCCTGGGACGCGGATGGTCCCCCCGGCGACGCGCACCTCGCGAGAATCCTCATAGCGAATCTCTCTCGGACGAAATAGGCCGAGGAAGCCGAGCGAATCGACGACATAGACGAACAGCGGCTGAGAGGCGACGGAACTGTCAGCCGGCTGAACTCGCCCGTAGAGCAACGTGTAGCTGCCAGCGCGAGCGGCACCCCACTCCCATGTTACGCCTCGCCACACGCCCCAGTTGTGATCGTGATACGACTGTGCGCCTTCGTATTGCTCGCACAATCCGTTCACGCAGATCGATCCGGTGGCGTCAGCTCGTAGGCCGGGCACGACGTACCCAGACACTGTTTCGCCACTCGACAGCGCCGCACCAGGAAAATACGCGCGCGGTGCCGGCGACACGACGAGATTCACGTCGACAACTCCCGCGCCTCGCTCCTCGGCCGCCTTTGCGCGCACGGCATATCGCCCGTCGGAAAGCAGCGAAACGCTCGAACTACCAACTTTCAGATCCGCGACGGACGTCGACAGATGCACAGCGCTGGATGGAACGGTCGCGACGAATCGGCGCGTCGGTCCGCCTTGAGTGTGCAACGTGACGAGAACCTGGCCGCCCCACGTGCCGTCGGGAACTTCACCCGCGACGATCAGCGAGATGAACGCCCACTTCATGCGATCGGGCGAGAGCACGTTGAAGTAGTGCCACTCCGCCCACGTTGGATCCTTGCGCGCAATCGCCGGCGGGAGATGGAAATGGTCGATCGAATTGCGGAGCTCGTTCGGCTGAGGATCGACCCATGCTCGATCAGGCCCATCATCGCGCCAATCGCCGCTCGCGAGCGGCGGCATCGCTCCCACGGCAGTCGTCGCCGACGGAATCTCGCCGCTCGCCATCACCGGCCATTCTCGTCCGCTCATCGTTCGCGCGTACAACAGCTTTCCCTCGATCTGCGGAGCAACCGCCTGCACGAACGGCGCAAGCCTCGGCGCGGCAAGCAACTGCTGGTACACGAACCGCGCATGGTCGATCGAGAAAAACATTCCGCCGAGCCCGCCCGTTTTGAGAACCTCGACGTCGATGCCTTCTGGCAGAACCGTCACAGCGCCGCCGCCAACGAGCTTCTCGTCTCTCGCCTGTGTCAGTAGCGCTTCGCCGATCGACAGAAGCACGATCATCACCGACACGCCCAGACTGTAGCCGAAGAGCAGAAACGCCGAGCGCCACGGACGCAGAACGATGTTTCGAAATGCCAACCGGGTGATCACGGCCCGTCCTGTCGTCGATCGTCGACCACGACGCCGTCGCGCATGTGTACGACGCGACGCGCGGCTCGCGCCAGATGCTCGTCGTGCGTCACGACGATGATCGTCGTTCCATCACGATTCACTTGTGCAAGGAGATCGATCATCTCCGTGCCAGTTTTTGCGTCGAGCTCGCCGGTCGGCTCGTCGGCAAGGAGAATGTCCGGGTCATTCGCCAACGCGCGCGCAATCGCCACACGCTGCTGTTCGCCGCCCGACAACTGAGCCGGCCGGTGTGTACGACGTTCTCCCAGCCCGACGTACGCCAATAGGTCGCGCGCCCGCTTCAATCGCCGATCAGTTGGCAGTTTTGCCTCAGCCATCGGCAGTTCGACGTTTTCCACCGCCGAGAGCGCCGGCATGAGGTAGAAACGCTGAAAGACGAAGCCGATGTGCTCGAGTCGAAAGCGTGTCGCCTTCGAGTCGCTCATCTCGTCGACGCGCGCACCGTCGATCGTCACCGTTCCTGCATTCGGACGATCAATGCCGCCAATCAGATTGAGCAGCGTCGACTTTCCGCACCCCGACGGGCCGACGATGGCGACGTAGTCACCGCGCGCGATGTCGAGCGTCACGCCGCGCACAGCGCGCACGAGCTCGTCGCCCATGTGATACTCGCGGCGCAGATCGCGGAGCTCGACCACCGGACGTTCGCTCATCCGACTGCCTCTTCGCGTAACGTCGTGGCGATCGGACGCGACGCTCCACGCCAGGACGGATAAATGCCGGCGAGAATTCCCGCGCCGACGAGCATGCCGAGTGCAGCCCACGCATCGCGCGGCTCGAACTTGAAGAAATCGATCGCCGCAGGAAGCCCCGGGAATGAAGCCAGGATTGAGTTCAGATATCGAGCCGTGACGAGGCCAAGTGCGAGACCAACGAGCGCACCAACGATCATGATCGCCGTTCCCTCGAGCACGATCTGCTGCACGATTCGCCAGCGCGCCACGCCGATGGCTCGCATCACGACGATCTCGCCGAGGCGTTCGTTCACTGACACCGTGACGAGTGTTGCGACGAGCAGAAAACCCACGGTGAGACTCACTGCGCCGAGGATGAGCGCGAGCTGTCGGAAATAGCTCAACCGCTCGTCGACTTGGCGCATTGCCGTTTCGGTCGAAATCGCCGACACGCGCGGCACATCGCGCTCGATTCTGTGCAGCAAAGAGTCGACGTTTGCGCCCTGCCGCGCGCGTACCATGAAGAACGACGCGCGGTCAGTAGCGGCGACACCTTGCATTGATTGCAGGGTCTGCAGCGGCAGCGCGACCGCGCGCTGCTCAGCGGGCATGTACAGGAAATGCGCGCGACCAACGACTGTCAGCGTTCGACGGCCCGAGTATGCGCGCAACTGAGGATCGTATCCGGCGGCCGCCGACAGCGTATCGCCAATCTTTACACCTGTCGCGCGCAGAAAGTCGTCGCTCGCAACGAGCTCGTTGGCTCCCGTAGGAGAGCGACCTTCGAGCACTTCGTAGTCGCCCTGTGCTACCGCGTCGCCGCCTAGCGCCGTCGCCGTGCTCGCCCGCTCACCAATTGCGACGTGAAGCTGCCCGCCAAGCACAGGGCTCACGGTTTGAACATCGCGCATCGCCGAAAGTGTGCGAGAAATCGCGGTCACGTCGGCGATCGTCGCGTCCGTGTCGAACGGAAGCGTGCCCTTTGGCGCCAACCGAAGCTGAAAACCGCGAGACAACAGGAGCTCACGGAATGACGCGCGCATTCCGCTCGACAGCATCACCATGTCGAGCAGCATTGCCGCAGACACGGCGACGCCAAGAATCGCCAGGAGGGTTCGGCTGCGATGCCGCGTTAGGGTCGCCCATGCGAGTCGGAAGAGCATCAGGAGGCTCGCGACGCCGGCACGCGCTCCTCATGTCGGCCACTCAACAGTTCGAGCGGTGGAACGCGCACGAGTCGCTGCGCCGCCGCAAACCCGGCGATCAACCCGAGTACGAGCGACAGCACCACCGCGAACGCGACAATCCCCGGAGTGACGAGCGCAAACGCGAGCGGCGTGCGATACACACCTCGGTAGTGCCAGTTGATGATCTGCGCCGACGCCCAGCGCCCATCGCCACGCCAAGTCCGCTCCCGAGGACTGCGACCGCCGCCGCTTCAACCATCACGGATCGAACGATCGATCCCGCGGAAATCCCCATCAAACGCAACGCAGCGACATCCCGCCTGCGTTCGTCGACCTTGAGCAGCATGATGCACAGAAGAAACACGGCGCTAGCGATAATCGTGATCACGCCGATCGCTCGGTGAAATCGGCTGACCACGAGAAACGTGCGCGACGTTTCCACGGCGATGTCGCGCGAGCGATACGCCTGAAAGCCGAACGCAGCGTCGTTGATCCGCGCGATGGCGCTGTCCGCCGAGAGTCCACCGTTCGCCGCAATCGCGAAGCGATCGGTACGATCGCCGTAGTCGATCAGCGATTGCAGTTGATCCA
The DNA here is from genome assembly GCF_055379415.1 of Leucogemmata humicola. Lineage (NCBI taxonomy): Bacteria > Pseudomonadati > Gemmatimonadota > Gemmatimonadia > Gemmatimonadales > Gemmatimonadaceae > Leucogemmata > Leucogemmata humicola. The sequence goes on along the minus strand of NZ_AP040875.1, from coordinate 905,699 downwards.
GATGGGTCCGAATGCGGTACTCGGCGCGCGCCACCTCAGACGGATCGGCTCGCCGTCGAACTGTCGCTGCAACCACGACGGTGTCTCCTGGGCCACCCGGGGTGCGCGATAGCACCAGTCGATCGCCGAGTTGCACACGCGCGTCTGCGGCCAGTCGCTCGTCGATCGCCACCGTACGCGGCAAGCGATGAGGCGGACCGCTGTCGATCTGTTGTCCAGCTTGTTGTGTTAGAGCCGCGATCAGAAGCGCAGCGAGCATGCGCCCAAAGTTAATCCGACCCGCGCTTGGCGCTCTCGGCGGCGATCGTGAGGCCGCGTTTCACCAGCCAACCGCCCACCGCCAACTCAACGACGCCAGTCAACAGCGCGCCAATCCACATGTGCCCGGAAGCAACGCGCCCCACAAGCGTTGCCACGAGCAGTGTGAGCATCACGGCCGCCACGACCGCGACACCGAAGGCGATTCCGAGATACATCGCGCCGGTGCCACCGCGCTGCACGCTTTCGTGAAGCTCGAGCTTGGCGAGGCGCACTTCGTTCGCCAAGAGTCGACGGGAATCGTCCTTCAACCGATGAATGAGGTCAGGAATCCCCACATTCGGATCGGTCGGCATCAGTTGTACGGCCATGAGCCTCGCGAGCGTGTTCGCCCAGTCGGCGGCAAGGAGCGTTCCGATCTTTATGTCGGAGTGGTCCGTTTCCTACTATAGAACTGTCGGCATTCAAATCAGCGCGGCGAAGCGGCCTGCTCAGCTCGATCGTATTCAGTCATGACGGCCATGGTGGACGAGTCAATCCGAAGCGCGCTCGAGGCAATCTGGAGTCGCTCGCGCGAGGCTGCTCTTCAAACGTTGAAGACGCTAGACGACGCGATAGCCGCGCTTTCCGCCGGTGCGCTGGGCAGCGACGCGCGCGCCAGCGCGGCACAGAGCGCGAACCAGCTCGCCAGTACCGTCGGTGCGTTTGGATTCTGGAATGCGGCCACACTGGCTCGCGAGGTAGAAGCGCTGCTCGAGGGCTCCGCTCCGTTCACGACGACGGACGTCACGCGTCTGTCGTCGCTCACCGCCCAACTCCACATGGAGCTCGGCGACGATGCAACGCTCGCGCGCGCAGTGCGAGCCGCATCGCGAACGCCGACCGCACGCGTACTCGTGATCAGCAGCGACGGCGACTTTCGCGACCGCATTGCCACCGACTCACACTCGCTCGGCATCGAAATCATTGGCGCCGATACTGCCGCGGCCGCGCGCGACCGCCTGGAAGGCGTCAATGCCGTTCTGCTCGATTTGCCGCTCGAGGGAATCGGTGTGGAGTTCGTGCGCGAACTCAAATCGAGTCGCCCTAGCATTGATGTCATCGTGCTCTCGAAATACGACCGCCTGCACGATCGCATGAATGCCGCGCGACTCGGCGCGCGCAGCTTCTTTCATAAGCCGGTTCGTTCGCAACAAATCGTCGATCAGTTGCGCGAACTGACACTCGCGTCGGCCCACGAACCGCAAACGATCGTCGTCATTCACGGCGACGCCGAGCAACTGGAGAGCGTCGAACGCGAGCTCGCGCCGATTGGCGGTCGCATTGTGCCCGTCGCCGATCCGCTGTCAACACTGGCGATACTTGCCGAGACGTCGCCCGACATGCTGATACTCGACGCCGAGATGCCACAGCTCGATTCGTTCGAGTTATGCCAGGTCCTCCGCAACGACCCGCGCTGGGCCGCGGTCCCCGTGCTGCTGCTGACGTCGAGCACCGACCCGGCAGGCATCCACCGCATGTTCGAGTGCGGTGCCGACGACGTCATCGCCAAGTCCACGCTTCGGCCCGAACTCGTCGGACGTGTTCGCAATCGGCTGGAGCGAACACGCATGCTGCGCCTCGCGGCCAATGTCGACAGCTTGACTGGCGTTGCCACTCGACGCCGTGGCGCGCAAACCCTCGAACGGTTCTTCAAGCTCGCGAGCCGCCAGCGTCAACCCATTTCCGTTGCCGTTGTCGACCTCGATCAATTCAAGGACGTCAACGACCGGTACGGTCATCCTGTTGGCGACATCGTGTTACGCCGCGTCGCGACGATTCTCTCTGGCTGCTTTCGCGGCGAAGATATCGTTGCGCGATGGGGCGGTGAGGAATTCGTGATCGGCATGTACGCCATCTCATGCGCGGCCGCCACGCGACGCCTCGAACAGGCGCTGGTCAAATTGCGCAACGAGACTTTCGAGACGAGCCGCGGAAAGTTCGCGGTAACCTTTAGCGCTGGTCTCGCCGAATTTCCACGCGACGGCGAAGATTGGACGACCGTCTTCCGCGTCGCGGACGAAGCGCTCGCGCGCGCCAAGGCAGAGGGCCGAGGCCGAGTCGTGCATGCCGACTCGACCGACTGTCAGTGAGTCGACGCGACGAGAATCTGCTTGGCGAGCGCCGGGCCAATCGATCGCGTCGACCGTCCAACGCGTAGCGCAATCGGCCCATCGAACGGTTCGCGCGACACGACTTCAATCCAACGACCCGGCTTGATGCCGAGCGTTTCGAGATAGCGAAGCTGCTCGGCGTCACGATCGCCGACGCGCTGAACACATACGCGCGTACCGACGTCGACTTCGTCGAGCGCGAGCACCGGTGTTTCGTCGAGTGTGCCGTCGCGCGACGGGATCGGCGCTCCGTGCGGATCGGTGGTTGGCTCACCGATCGCGGCGGCCATACGATCGATCAGCTCATCGGAGGCCGCGTGCTCGAGGCGTTCTGCTTCGTCGTGTACACGATCCCACGGATACGACAGGGCCGTCGTGAGATATGCCTCGATGACGCGATGCCGGCGAATCGTACGCAGTGCCGCGCGACGTCCAGCTTTGGTGAGTCGCGCCCCACGATAGCGCTCGTATTCGATCAATCCCTGATCGGCGAGTCGCTTGATCATGCCGCTGACCGACGGCGGCGCGAAGCCCAGCTCCGACGCGATCTCCGTCGTGCCAGCAATGCCGGCCGCACTCTCGAGCTCGAAAATGACCTTTAGATAATCCTCGACCGGTCCGGTGACCGGCGGTACTGCTTTAGCCATCATGACGACGGTTGCGTCTGACTGGAGGATGGAGTCTGGTCGCGCTGTCCGCGTACGAGAAGCACCGGTACGCGTGACATGTGCCGCACTTCATTCGCGACACTGCCGTACAGCATGTCCTTGATGAACTTGTGGCCGTGCGTCGACATCGCGATGAGGTCGCAGCCCTCGCGCGACGCCGCCGCCGAGATTTCCTTGGCTGGATCGCCTGCCGCAAGCAGACACTCGGCCTCGAGTCCCGTCGTCTCGAGCGAGACGCAAGTCTGCTCGAGATATTCGCGATCGAGTTTCATCTCTTCCGACTCGCGCAGGTCGAGCTGATTCAGGTTGCGAGCAGCAAAGCCGTCGGCAACATGAATGAGGACGACCGATGCGCCACAAAACTTCGCCAGCTTCCGCACGTGTTCGATGATCGTCGCGTCGTATGCGGAGTGCTCGATCGGAACCAGGATGCGCCTGTACATCACGTCATCCAACTGTGGAAGGTTTGCACCAACAGCCAGGCGTTGAGCGATGCAATCACGATCGCCACGGTCCACGCGAGCCCCTTTACCGCGGTGGAATTGGCGAATGCACCCATCTTCGCGCGATCAGACGTGAACTTCACCAGAGGGAACACGGCGAACGACAGTTGCAAGCTGAGAATCACCTGACTGAGAATGAGCAGCTGAGCGGTGCCGCTCTCGCCATAGAAAATGGCGACTAGCGCCGCCGGCACAATGGCAATCAAGCGGGTGATCAGTCGCCGTAGCCAGGGTCGAATTCGGATGTTGAGAAACCCTTCCATCACGATCTGGCCGGCCAGCGTGCCGGTAAGCGTCGAGTTCTGTCCCGAAGCAAGCAGCGCGAGGGCGAATGCGGTGCTCGCTCCGGCGCCGAGCAGCGGCGTGAGCAGCTTGTGGGCGTCCTGGATTTCCGCCACTTCCGCGTGCCCCGACGTGTGGAACGTTGCCGCGGCGATGATCAGGATGGCCGCGTTGATGAAGAACGCAAAGGTCAGCGCAATCGTGGAGTCGAGGAACGCAAAGCGAACCGCTTCGCGGCGCCCGGACGGAGTTTCCGCGTATTGGCGCGTCTGCACGATCGACGAGTGCAGATACAGGTTGTGCGGCATGACCGTCGCGCCGAGGATGCCGATTGCGACGTACAACATCTCCTTGTTCGTCACGATTCCGGCCGTCGGAATGAAGCCCTTCGCGATCGCGCCCATGTCGGGGCGAGCGAGAATGATTTCGAACAGGAAGCAGAGTCCAACTGTTGCGATCAACGTGATGACGAGTGCCTCGAGCACGCGTACGCCGCGATTCTGCAGCGAGAGGAGCAACAGCACGTCGAAGCCGGTGATCAGCACGCCGACGGCGATGGGGATGTTGAACAGCAGATTCAGTGCGATTGCCGAACCAATCACCTCGGCGAGATCACAGGCGGCAATCGCGATCTCGCAGAGAATCCACAGCATGATCGCGACGGGGCGCGAATAGTGGTCGCGGCACGCCTGTGCGAGATCACGACCCGTGACGATGCCAAGCTTGGATGCGAGCCCCTGCAGCAGTACAGCCATCAGGTTCGACAGCAGGACGATGCTGAGCAGCGAATACCCGAACTTGGATCCGCCGGCGAGGTCGGTGGCCCAGTTGCCGGGATCCATGTAGCCGACCGCGACGAGATACCCCGGCCCGGCAAAGGCGAGAAGCTTCCTGAAAAAGCTGCCGCCATCGACAGGAATGGTGCGATAGACGTCCTGCAGGCTCGGTGCGACGCGGGAGCGGCGCCAGCCCGATTCTGGCTCGGTCTTCGGATGTTCGTCAGTAATGTCGGGCAAGGCCACGGATTAGTTAATCGGCAAATGTAAGTTAGTCTCTCCTAACTTACGGACCATGGGCGGCCGTAGCAAGGACGGCTGTCAGCCGTGAGGGACAGACGTTGGGCCGCGCACGACTTTTTCGAGCACGGGCAGCGCGCGAGCCAGTGTCGCGCGATCGGCCGCTGACAGCGCTGCCAGTGCCGCCGCGAGTGACGCAACGCGACGCGTGCGCCCCTCCTGTAGTAGGCGCGTCCCCCGCGCCGTCGCTTTCACGCGCGTGACTCGTCGGTCCGCGTCGTCGATCTCTCGCTCGACGAGCCCCGCCTCCTCGAGCGATACCACCAGCTTCGAGATCGTCGGTGGCCGCACCTGTTCGGCGGCAGCCAGCGCGCCAAGGGTTATCGGTCCGCCGAACACTATTACCGAGAGCGCCGAGAGTTGTGGCGCGGGCAAACCAGACGCGTCGTCCTCGCGCCGCAGCCGACGCAACAGATGGATCGCCGACGAGTGAAGGCGGTCGGCAAGCTCGGTGGCATCGCCGGCGCGGGACGCGGGGCGCTTTGCTCTTGCGGATTTTGCGGGCATCTCCGATACTATTACTTAGCCAAGCTAACTATTTCGATCAGATCGTTAGCCGAGCTAACTAAACATCGCCGGCCGACGTCGGGCAAGATCCCGATCCGCTGGCCTCAGCTCGAGGAGGCTCACCATGCTGGATCTCCGCTCGGCCCGTATTGGACAGATCGCCGTCGTCTGCAAGGATGTGGCGCGGGCCACCGCGTTTTATCGCGACACGCTTGGCCTTCCCTTCCTATTCGCGGCCGGACCCACTCTGTCGTTCTTCGACTGCGGCGGCACGCGTCTCATGCTCACCGCAGCCGAACAGCCGGAGCACGATCACCCTGGATCGATCCTCTACTTCTTCATCACCAACATCGAGGGCACGCATCGCGACCTCGGTGCGCGAGGCGTGCCCTTCATCGATGCGCCTCACATGATCGCGCAAATGCCCGATCACCAGCTCTGGCTCACAGCGTTCCGCGACTCCGAGGGCAACACGATGTGCCTGATGGAAGAGAAGCGCTAACGTCGCGCTACACCCCGCAGAGCTTCCGCACGCGCTCGAGTCGTGCGGCAGGCGGCCCGAGCTTTTCCAGCCGCTCGATTTCGCGAACTGTGCCCATCACGGCGTTGGTCGACTTTCCGCCGCCACGATTCATCGCTATCCCCTGATCGATCGCGTAGTCGAGGCTCACGTTGGTACTGCGTGTCTTCGCCTCCTGAGCGCGGATCAGGCTGTCGACCTGATCGATCTTCATTCCCTTCGCCATCGACATGTCGGGAATGCCACGGCGTTCCGAATAACGGACGAGGCGCCCAACGGAGTCGAAGGTGATGTTCACCTGCATGACAGGCTTTACCTTCGCGGGAAAGGCGGCGATCACCATCGTCGCGCCAGAGCCCGTGGTTCGAGTGATCGAGCACTCGCCGCCGCCCTCATCGGCCGGAATCTCCGGCGCAAATGCCCGAAGCGCAGAGTCGCCGCGCAACGGACGAAACGAGTTGCTGGCGGACACCAACAGATCGCGCACAATAGGCGCTGGCGCTGCCGCGCCAGTTCCTGACGCTGGCGGCGCCGACGACGCAGGCGCTGGAGTTGTAGAGGTTGCGGCGCTGTGGCACGCACTCAAGATGAGCGCCAGAAGTAGCGGGCCGAGTTGAAGCCGGGCCATTATGGTTTCCTCATTGACCGCACCTGCATGTTGACTTCCTGACAGGTTGAATCGCGCGCCGACGTCGTAACCGTCAGGCTCAACTCTTGAGGCATACCCGCGGAGTCAGTCTTCGTCCACGTGCGACCGACAATGCTGTTGCTCACCTTTGGCGCCTGCCAGCCGGAGTCCTGCAACTGCTTGGCGTAATGCTCGAGGATTGCCCCGCCGCGCAACTGCGTGAGCAGGTTCGTGCTCGTCCCGCTGCCCGAATACTGTTGCGCACACCCCGGCGTCATGCGCCCGTCGATTACTTCAGCGGGATTGAACAACGTTGGAAACGGATTGCGAGTCACCCCTTGGGGCATCGGCTGGGGCGTGCACACCGAATACGACGGAGTAGACACGACGCGGAGAGTCAGTTCAGTCGAGGTCCCACGATGACGCGCCGCAGACAGAGTGAGAAGCTGCGCATCGCCACAGAGCGTCGTGCGCGTTGGGATCCCGTCCGCACCGTTCGACTGAAAGCCCGCTGGCCGAAAGCCACCACCGTATGACGGAGGCGGCGGCGGTGATTTCCAACCCTGCTTGAGAAGCTCGCGCTTCATGTCGGCAATGACTGCCTCGGGCGCGTCGGGAACGGAAAGAATGCCGACGACAGTGCTGCCGACGAACGCCGAACCAAGCACGTTCGCACTGGACGGCGTCTTGATTCGCCCGTTCACCCAGCCGGGCATCGATCCCACCAGTATCTGCGGCTCACCGCCGAGCCCGCCAGCCGCAACGAGCGCCGACGCCAACTCGAACGGCACCGAATCTGGCTGGGCAAGGCGCCTTGGTTCCTGTGCCACGCCGACAGCGAATGGAACCGACAGCATCACGGCACAAACACTCGAACAAAACGCTCGCATTCAACACCCTCTAGAGAAGAGTCATAAGCACTTCATCATGGCTGCGGCGCCGCTGCATCATGCCTGATTCGGGCATTTCGCGCAACGTGACCAGCGTCACACTTCTCACTAAGGATTCGGCGCGGCCGAATCATTGCGGAACAGCGGGGGTAGTCAGCCCTTACGACCCCGCGCCGGTCGAACCGACCGGAGAATTCGAATCAGGTAGGAGGTGCAGGATGAAGTCCCTTCGAGCTGTCCTCTCGGCCGCCGCTCTTCTCGTCGTCGCCTACCCAGTGGCGCATGCACAGATCGTGATCGAGCCGATGGTCGGCGGTTATGTACCGGCAAGCAACGTCAATCAGGTGCAAGGCAACGCGACAGACATCGCGAAGACGCGCGACGGCACCCTGTCGCTCGGCTTGAACGTTGGCCTCGGCATGCTCCGCGGCAGTTTCGCCTATGCGTCTGGCACGACGATCAAGAACGCGAGCAAAGAGGACATCGGCAAAGGCAACGTATTCGCTGCCGCCGCCGATCTCGTGATCCGGCCGTTGCCGAGGATTCTCGTACAACCGTATCTCCTCGTCGGCGGTGGCGAGAAGTTCTACAAATACGACTCGGGAACGTCGCTCACGACCGGAGGCGACGATCGCGATTTTGCGTTCCACGGCGGCCTGGGTGCCGACGTCACGCTCGGACACCTTGGTGTGGTCGCGGAACTAACCGACTTCTTGAGCAAGGGCGCGGACAGCAAATGGAACGTCCACGACGCATTCTTGATGGTCGGCCTCCGCGTTCCGCTCGGTCCCTGAGGTCTGTTCGGTGGTGTGATGCGGCCACGAAGTCATGCAGAAGGGCCAGCGCGAGACACATCGCGCTGGCCCTTCGTTTGTTCACCGACGCACGCCTCACGCCGCGCGCCAACTATATCCATTGACAATATATCCACACTGGATATAGTCTGGACTCATGACGCCAGACTCAATGCTTCCGCTGCCACCGGCAACGTTCCACATCCTCATGGCGTTGACCGATGAAGACCGACACGGCTACGCCATCATTCAAGACGTCGAGTCACGCACCGACGGCGACCTCCGACTGAGCGCCGGCACGCTCTACCGCTCGATCCAGCGCATGCTCGAGCAGGGACTGATTGTCGAAGCGCGGAAGCGACCCGCGCCCGCTCTCGACGACGAGCGCCGACGGTACTACTCGATCACCGCGTTCGGGACAGCGGTGGCACGCGCCGAGATGCGCCGGCTCACGCAGCTCGTGCGCCTCGCGCGTGCGCGTGGCCTGACTCCGGAGACGACGTGATGCGCTTCTATCGCTGGCTATTGCATCTCTACCCCGCCTCGCTGCGCGCCGAGTACGGCGACGAGCTCGCGACAGTGTTCGCGTCGCGACGCGCCGGCGCCACTGGGCTGTTCGGCGCGATCGGAACGTTCGTCGCCGCGATCGGAGACATCGTACCAAACGCGATCGCCGCACACTTCGACATTCTGCGGCAGGATCTCGTCTACACGGTGCGCGCACTGCGACGAGCGCCGGGTTTCGCGCTCACAGCGGTGCTGGTCGTCGCACTCGGCATCGGCGCAAACACTGCCGCCTTTTCGGTCGCTGACTTCGTACTCCTGCGTCCCCTGCCCTTCCCGCATCCAGAGCAGCTCGTGAAAGTGTGGGAACGCACACCGGGCTACGGGACGATGGAGCTCTCTCCGCCCAACTATCGCGATCTCAAGTCGGCGGCCACGACGCTGTCCGGCTTCGGCGTGTACAACAACGGCGCGGCAAACCTCGTCACCGGCGGCGAGCCACGGCGCGTATCAACGGCCGAGATCAGCCACGACGTGCTGTCGATCGTCGGCGTGAAGCCGCTGATGGGTCGCCTGTTTACCGCCTCCGACACGATCGCCAGCGAGACGATCATCATCAGCTACGATCTGTGGCAAACACAGCTCGGCGGCGATGCGTCAGCAATCGGCAAACGCGTCGACCTCGACGGTCGGCCGTACACCGTCATCGGTGTCATGCCGTCGGACTATCACTTTCCAAGTCGCGACGTCGCCATCTGGCGCACGCACAACATCTCGCCCGCAGACGCTGAGGATCGATTCAACAATTATCTCACCGGCGTCGGTCGTCTGCGCAACGGTGTGACGCTCGAGCAGGCCAGGACCGAGTTCGCGCTGATTGCCGCTCGCCTCGAGCGAGAGCATCCCAAGGAAAACGAGAAAACAGGGACGAACGTCTACCGTATGAGCGACGAACTCTCCGATCGCTCACGACTGCTGATCTTCGCGCTCTGTGGCGCGGCGCTCTGCACGCTTCTGCTGGCGTGTGCGAATCTCGCCAACTTGCTGCTCGCTCGCGCCGTGGGCCGGGAACGCGAGATCGCCGTGCGCGCCGCGCTCGGTGCAGGCCGCGAACGACTCATGCGACAGCTCGTCACAGAGAGTCTGGTGCTCGCGACCATTGGCGGCGCCGTCGGCGTGCTAGTGGCAATCGCCGCGGTTCCTGCGCTCACACAGCTCGTTCCAAATACTCTGCCGATCGCGCAGCAGCCAAGCGTCGACCTTCGCGTGCTGGCATTCGCCGGCCTCTCGATTCTCATCACCGGACTCGCGTTCGGTGTCATCCCCGCCATGCGCGCCGGCGGAGCGCGCTCGATTGAAGCACTCCGCGACGGCGCACGCACACTCGGTGGAGCGAAGCAGCGTGTGCGCGGAATGCTCGTGATGGTCGAAGTCATGGTTTCCGTCGCGCTGCTCATTTCGTCGGGGCTGCTCGTGCGCGCGATGTGGCGCATTCAAGCGATTGACCCCGGCTTCAAGACGGAGGGAGTGCTGACGATGCGCACTGCGCTTCCTCTCCCGAGATACGATATCGTCAACTCGCGCTCACAATTCTACGCCCAGGTGCTGAACGGCGTGCGCGCACTCCCCGGCGTTCAGAGCGCGGCGTACACCAGCTTCTTGCCGATGACCATGGGCGGCGGCATCTGGCCAGTGAAAGTCTCCGGCCGCGAAGCGATTCGCGACGCGTCTAACACGGCGAGCCTCCGCTTCGTGTCGCCGCAGTTCTTCGCCACGCTGCGTATTCCAGTTCTGAAAGGCCGAGACATTGCCGATACGGATGACTCGACGCAGCCATACGTCGCCGTCGTCAGCGAGTCGTTCGCGAAACGATATTGGCCGCGCGAGGATCCGATCGGCAAACAGTTCAATTTCGGGCTGCACGACCGAACGGTTGTGGGCGTGGTGGGTGACATTCACGTTCGCGGACTCGAGCGACAGAGCGAGCCGCAGGTCTACGTCGCGCCAAAGCAGGTGAGCGATAGCCAGATCGTCTTCTATTCGCCGAAGGATCTAGCCATTCGATCCACCGTACCGCTGGCGACGCTCCTGCCTGAGGTTCGCCGCATCGTCCACTCGGTGGATCCGCAGCAGCCGATCTCCAGCGTACAAACGATGGACGAGATCGTCGCTAACGAAACAGCATCGCGTTCCACACAGCTCCGCGTGTTGGGCGTTCTCGCCGCAATCGCGTTGTTGCTCGCCGGCATCGGACTACACGGCCTGTTGTCCTTCACCGTATCGCATCGCACTCGCGAAATCGGCGTACGCGTCGCTCTCGGCGCGGAATCAACCCGCATCGTCGGCATGATCGCACGTGAGGGAATTCTTCTCTCGCTCGGCGGCTTGATCCCCGGCGTCGCGCTTTCGATCTGGGCCGGACGCGCAATGGAAGCCCTGCTCGCTGGCGTGAAGCCCAACGATCCTCTCACGTTTGGCGTCGCGATCGCGCTCTGTGCGGCCACAGCGTTGTTCGGTTCGCTGCGACCAGCAATCCGTGCGTCGCGCGTTGATCCGGCGACCGCGCTACGCGCCGAGTAGCTCGACGAACTGTGTGAGCGCGCGGTGAGTAAGTCCCCACACGGTGTATTCGCCGTGTCGGAACACGCTCTCCTCGCGTTCACCCAGGCCGCGAATGCGTACCATTCCGCGGCCCCACGCCGCCGTTTCGCGAATGGCCGCGAGCGGTACCCAGAACACTTCGGCGACCTCGCTGCTCAGCGTGAGCGTTACATCGGGCTTTACTGCCGCGACAAACGGCCGAATGATCAGCGGCGGCAACGATGGTGAATAGGGACTCACGTCGTCGAGTGTGCCGAGCACGCGGCCGTCTCGCGCTAGATCGACGCCCGTCTCTTCCCACGTTTCGCGAACGGCCGTGAACTCGAGATCGCGATCAGTCGGGTCCATCCGTCCGCCCGGGCAGGCGATATGGCCACTCCACGGGTCGCGCTCCATTTCCGCGCGTTTGATGAGGAGCAGTTCGGGTTCGCCACTCTCGGCTAAACGCAGTACGAGTGCGATCGCCGCGTAGCGCATTGCGCCCTCACGCGGAATCGTGCGTCCAGTCCGCACGGCGAGACGCCGGGCGAGTCGTGCGACGTCAGGATGTTCGAGCAGCGCGTCGATCGACGTCACGCGTCATTCAATGTCGCCGCCTGCTTCCGCCCACGCGCGGAACCCGCCGGCCATCGAGGCAACGTGCGCGTAGCCCATCTGCGCCATCGTCTCCGCCGCGAACGCGGAACGATTCCCGGACGCGCAGTAGATGATGACGTTCGCATCGTGCGGAATCAGTGCTTCGATCTTCGTCTCGAGATTTCCGCGCGAGACGTGAACGGTGCCCGGAATCTTTCCGAGATTGACCTCATGGAGATCGCGAACGTCGAGAAAGGTGATGTTCTCGCCGCGCTTCTGCATCTCCATCACTTCGTCGACGCTCACCTGCTTGACGCGCGCTTTCGCTTCGTCGAGGAGCTGCCGGCCTGTTTTCATGTCAGCGACGTACCGAAAGGGTTTTTGAGTCAGCGTCCAACTCCGCCATCGCGCCGAGTGGGATCGTCCACTGATCGGCGATATGCCCAAGAGGAATGTTAGCGAGGCAGGGAACGGTACCGCGGTCAGCGAATTCTCCCAGGACGTCGTTAAGGGAGCGCGTCTGATTGTCCGGATCCTCCGGTATCTCGCTGAAGTGCCCGAACGCGATACCGGCAACGAGATGCAGTGCGCCACTCAGCCGTAGCTGCGTGAGCATTCGATCAATCCGATAGACGGATTCGTTCACGTCTTCGATGACGAGAATGGCGCCGGCGTACGACGGCGCGTACCGCGTTCCGCACAACGCCGTGAGTAGCGCCAGATTGCCGCCGATCAAGCGACCGCGCGTCTGCCCACCACGAAGCGTGACCGCGTCGGGCGCGGTACCACACGACTCGGCACCGTCGATCACAGCCGCACTCAGTGAGGCACGAGTGAATTCCGTGAGCTGACCGCGCGCGGTTGGCCCGTGATACGACACGAGATCCGCACGTGCATTGAGCCCGCAATGCAGAGCGGTGATATCAGAATATCCAATCAACGCCTTGGGGCGGCGGAACCACGAGCCATAGTCGAGTTGATCGAGCAGACGCATCGCGCCGTATCCACCGCGAATGCACCATATGCCATCGATCGATCGGTCCGCTGCAAAACGGTTGAGATCGGCGAGACGATGTTCGTCGCTTCCGGCCAGATATCCTTTGCGCTCGAGCACGTAATCGCCGACGACCGGTTCCCACCCCATCGCGCGCGCGTTATTGCGCGCGTGTTGGAGGTCGGCTTCGTCGCGAAGAGGGCCCGCAGGCGCAACGAGTGCAACTCGTGAGCCCGGCAGCAGGAGCGGAGGCACTTTCATCTCGCCGCACACTCGCACACTGAACCCGCGTCGTCAACTCAATGTTTCCAACGGCTGAGCAAACGTATGGCACTCCACGTGCTGTGTACGTGTTGCTGAGCCGGCGGGGTAGTTGGGGAAACACGGTGCCGGATTCTCACGACGTAGCGGAGGAACACACTATGGCAGATCGCGACAATCAAGGTGACGGAATGAGCGGTTCGTCCGGTAAGAGCGGCTCGGGATCGAGCTACTCTGGAAGCCCGAGCAAGGATTCGGGATCGAGCAGCGATCGCGGAGTAGGTAGTGACCGTGGATTGGGAAGCGATCGGGGATCAGGAAGTGATCGCGGCTCTGGTTCAACCGGACGTGGTGATAGCTCGACGGATCGCGATCGCGGCGGAATGAGCGGCTCACCAATCCGACCGGATAGCGACAAGATCAAGCCGGGCACGGATGGCAATGTTGGCAACTTCGGGAAGCCGGGCAAATCGGATTCTGGAAGCTCGGGCGGTTCCGGAAGCTCGAATCGATAGTTCGTTCCTACGTTGACGACAGCGCGGGGCGCATACAGCGCCTCGCGCGTTTTGTCGTTGGTGCGTTTCGCCGAAACACGCTTCCGCCCGGCGGCTTCATGCGTAGCTTTGCCGCGTGTCGCTGACTACGCGTGTTCTCATCGCCCTCGCCGCCGGCGTAGGCATTGGCTTGGCACTGAGCGAGATCGATCCTGATCTCTCGCGCCGAGTGGCGAGTATCGTCGAACCACTCGGAACGCTGTTCGTGAACGCGATCCGTGCGACAGTCATCCCGCTCGTCGTGTCGAGCCTGATCGTCGCCGTCGCAACTTCCGCGAACGGCGGCGGCCTCGCGCGCATGGGTGTTCGAGGGATTGTGGTCTTCGTTGTGTTGCTCACGGCGTCGGGCATCGTTGGTGCGCTCGTCGCGCCGCCAATCGTCGCGCGCATCAATGTCAGCGCAGCGGCAGTTGCTAGTCTACGAGCCAGTGCCGCTCCGGCGGGCAATTCGCTCGCGTCGAGCGCCAGTGCCATGCAGTCGCCAGGTGAGTGGCTCGTTTCACTCGTGCCGGCGAATGCGTTTCGTGCCGCGGCAGATGGCGCGATGTTGCCGCTGATCGTGTTTGCGTTGGCGCTCGGGCTCGCTCTTGGTTCCGTGAACACGGAATTGCGTGACCGAGTCGTCGTGTTTTTCCGCGCAATTGCTGCCGCGATGCTGATACTCGTGCGATGGTTGCTGGTCGTCGCACCACTCGGAGTGTTCGCGCTCGCGCTGCCTCTCGTCGCCCGCCTGGGATTGGCGGCAGTCGGCGCGCTGGCAACCTACGTCGTCCTCGTGTCGCTGGCTGCCGCGCTATTCATGTTGCTCGTGCTCTACCCCGTCGCGGCGCTCGGCGGCAGAGTACCACTGCGTGAGTTTGCACGCGCAGCCGCGCCAGCGCAGGCGGTCGCGATGTCCGCACGTTCGTCGCTGGCAGCACTTCCCGCGCTGATCGACGGATCGCGAAATCGCCTCCACCTACCGGAAGAGATTTCGTCGTTCTTTATTCCGCTCGCATCAGCCACATTCCGAGTCGGCGCAACGCTGGGACTGACAACGGGCGCGGTCTTCCTCGCGCATCTCTACGGAACGCCGCTCTCGGGCGCACAACTCGTGACCGTCGTCATCACGGCGGTGATTACGAGTTTCAGCATCCCCGGTATTCCAGGCGGCTCGATCATCGCCATGGTGCCCGTCCTGACGAGTGTCGGCCTTCCCGTCGAAGGCGTCGGTATTCTGCTCGGCGTCGACACGATTCCCGACATGTTCCGCACGACGGCCAACGTCACCGGCCAGCTCTCTGCAGCAACCGTCGTCGCGCGCACCTCGGCCAAGACCGAGCGATCGACAGCAGACGCTTGATGCAGGTGATCGCTCCGGTACTGTGGGCGCTCCTCTGGGCCGTCCCACCGATCGTTGCACTGCTTCGCTTTCGACACTCGAGATCGCTCGACGACATCGCGGCGGAGCCACCGCTGCAGGCGCCATTGGTCTCTGTCGTGGTTCCCGCTCGCAACGAACGACACAACATCGAACGTTGCGTGTCGTCGATTCTCTCGACCACATATCCGTCGCTCGAAGTGATCGTGGTCGATGACCATTCGACGGACGGTACCGGCGATATCGCACGCGCGATTGCCGCGCACGATGATCGACTGCACGTCGTCGATGCGCCGCCGCTACCGAACGACTGGTTCGGCAAGCAGTGGGCGTGCGCCACGGGAGCGAGTGCAAGCTCGGGCGAACTCGTCCTGTTCACCGATGCGGACACGAAACACGAACCCGACTTGCTCCCGCGCGCCGTAAACGCGCTGCTCACGAGTTCGGTGGACTTGCTCACGGTTGCTGGGCATCAGGATATGCTCAGCTTCTGGGAGCGCGTCATTCAGCCGCAGATCTTCGCGATGCTGGCAATGCGCTACGGCGGAACGGAACATGTCAGTCACGCCAAGCGCGCCGCCGATGTCATCGCCAATGGCCAGTTCATTCTCGTTCGTCGAGCTGCGTACGACGCAGTTGGCGGCCATGCGGTCGTGCGAGATCGCGTCGCCGAAGATCTCATGCTCGCTCAGGAATTCTTTCGACGCGGTCGTCCGCTGCTGTTGATCCTCGGCATCCGTCAGTTCTCGACGCGAATGTACTCGTCGCTGCCCGATCTCATTGGAGGGTGGCGGAAGAACATTTTTGCCGGCGGCAGAAACGCCGTGATCGGTGGCGCGATTGGACGTGCGTTATTTCCAATTCTGTTGATGGCGCTGCCACTGACCGGATTGGTTCCGCCGATTGCGCTCGCGCTCGCGCTTGCCGGCATGCTGTCGACTGCGTGGCTCGTGTGGTCGAGCATCGTCGTCGGCACCTCACTGATCTTCTGGGCCACGATCTACCGCTTCAGTGAGCAATCCCTCTGGTATGCGCTGCTCTATCCACTTGGACTCGGCGCGTTCTTCTACATTGCCGCCACGGCGGTCACGCGCGGTAGTCGCGTCGCGTGGAAAGGCCGCGACTATACGTCGGCGTAGGTGACGCAGCGCAGGATTGGAGTCCTGCCAACATTTGATCGTGGCGGCGTTCGACTGGTCGCGGAGAGCCGAGTCTCATCTGGTACTCTCGGCGCGTGCTCACTCTGCGCGTTGCCGGCGAGTTGCTCGCCGCTGCTGAATCAATCGACACGCTGGTCCCAATCGCCGCTGCGGCCGGACTCGACGGCGATCCATTGCCACTCGACCCCGACACTCGCCGGACACTCGGCCTCGAAGTGTTCGTCGCCGACGCCGCGATGGTCACAGGCCCCGGGGCGCGACGCGCACTGCTGGTCGCGCTCGACGGCGATGCTAAGGTCCGTGAATGGTTGGTTCGTCTCGCAGCACGGCTGGCGAATCGGACGCCGCATGTTCTCTGGCTGGTCATCGTCACACACCGTGGCGGCGAGGTCGCGCTGGCGGCGTGGACTGCAGTTCGTCATCCGCCGCGTATTGGCGCGCTCATCGCGCAGCGATCGCGCGTCGTGGATAGCGACGCCGAGACCCTTCGCGCGCTCGGCGCCGCCGCCGCCGACCACGACGTATTGGCGCACGCGCGATGGGTCGAGATCCTCGGACGTGACGCGCTCTCCATTCGATTCTTCCGCGCCCTGAACCGAGCTCTCGACACACTCGCGGCATCGAGCACGAGCGGGTCGCTGGCCGCACGACGGGAGATCGCACTGCTCGAGACATCGCGCCTCCTCTTTCTGTCCTTCCTCGAAGCGAAAGGATGGCTCAACGGAGATCGGGCATTCATCGCGCACCGATTTGACGCGTGCATGTTGCGCGGCGGACGCTTTCATGATCGCGTCCTTCGCCCGCTCTTCTTCGGCACGCTCAACACGCCCCTACGAAAGCGAGCACCAACCGCCGCGGCGTTCGGGCACATTCCCTTTCTCAACGGCGGGCTTTTTTCACGCACACCGCTCGAGCAGCGGAATCGGGCAATCACGTTTTCCGATGACGCGTACGGCCAACTCATCTCGGAGGTATTTGGACAGTACCGCTTCACCGCGCGCGAGGAGACCTCGAGTTGGAATGAGGCCGCCGTCGATCCGGAAATGCTTGGTAGAGCATTCGAAGCGCTCATGGCAGCGACCGAGCGTCGTCGCACGGGAGCGTACTACACACCGTTCGCGCTCGTCGAACGCGTTGCGGACTCCGGAATCGTCGAACTGCTCGGCAGCGGCGCGACGCGTGAGTCGCTCGAACGACTGACGATCCTCGATCCCGCATGCGGCTCCGGTGCATTCCTCGTACACACGTTGGAGCGTGTCGCCGATCTGCTGACGCAACACGGCGACTGGCGCGACATCAGTGCGATTCGTCGCGACGTGCTCACGCGATCCATTCACGGCGTCGACGTGAACCCGACCGCCGTCTGGCTCTGTGAGCTGCGTCTCTGGCTGTCGGTGGCGATCGAGAGTACGGAATCCGATCCCACGGCTGTGCTGCCGCTGCCGAACCTCGACCGCAACATCCGCGTGGGAGACGCCCTATGTGGCCACGGGTTTGGCGCCCACGATCTTCGTCTACCCGGATCGAAAGCGCTGGCAACACTGCGGCAGCGTTACGCACGCTCCAGTGGAACGCGGAAAGACTCACTCGCCAGGCAACTCGATCGTGCTGAGCGTGAACGTGCGCTCGCGTGCATCAATGCGGATTTGGCGACGATTGCGCAGCAGCGGCGCGATCTCCTGTCCGTTCGACGCGGTCGCGATCTGTTCGGCGAGCGATATCGCCCGTCGCGCGACGAGAAGACGGCTGCAGAGACGCTGCGAAAGCAGTCCGCTGCCGCACGATCACAACGACGACGCGTCGCCTCCGGCGGCGCACTTCCCTTCTCGTTTTCGACCCACTTCGCCGACGTCGCCGCGCGCGGTGGCTTCGAGCTCATCGTCGGAAATCCGCCGTGGGTGCGCCTGCATAACGTCGCGATCGATCAGCGCGCGCGGTTTCGACAGCGCTATGAGGTTGCACGCTCCGCGGCGTGGGAACCCGGCGCAGCGGCGGCCGGCGCAGGCAGGGGATTCGCCGCACAGGTAGACGTCGCCGCTCTGTTCATCGAACGATCGGTTCAGCTTCTCGCGCCGAGCGGTTGTCTCGCTCTGTTGGTGCCTGTGAAACTCTGGCGCTCGCTCGCGGGCGGAGGCGTGCGCCGGCTCCTTACCGCTGAGGCACGTCTGTGCCGCATCGAGGATTTTGCCGACGCGCCCGGAAGCTTCGATGCGGCGGTCTATCCGTCGTTGATCGTCGCCCGACGCGAGTCAGCACGCGTCGAGAGTGCGCAGAACATTTCGATCGAAGTACATCATCGTGGCAACGCTACGCTGCAGTGGAGTATTCCGCACACACGGCTCGGGCTCGATGACACCAGTGGCGCGCCGTGGCTACTCCTACCACCGGAGGCGCGACGCGCCTTCGACCGTGTGCGCGACGCGGGCCAGTCATTGGCATCGAGCACGCTGGGACGCCCGCTGCTCGGCGTCAAATGTGGATTGAACGATGCGTTCGTCGTTCACGTTGTCGGCGGCAACGACGATCTCGCGGAAGTTCGCTCGATGGACGGTCGCCGCCTCACGATCGAGCGTTCGCTGCTGCGCCCTTTGCTGCGCGGCGAGCATCTTCGCCGCTGGCGCGCTCCGGCATCGACCGAGCACATCATCTGGACGCACGATGTGAGCGATGCGCCCCTCAAAGAACTTCCGCCGTATGCGGCACGATGGTTCACGCGATGGCGACGCGACTTGTCGAGCCGGAGCGACTCGCGACATCACGCTCGATGGTGGTCGCTCTTTCGAACCGAAAGCGCGCGATACGATCGCCCGCGCGTGGTGTGGTGCGACGTCGGCCGTGAGCCGAGGGCCTGCGTTCTCGCTGCTGGTGATCAATCGGTTGCGCTGAACAGTTGCTACGTCGTGCGCTGTCGCGCCGACATCGACGCGCGCGCCTTCTGCGCACTCCTCAACGGTCCGCTCGCGCGTGCGTGGCTCAATGTCATCGCCGAGCCTGCGCGAGGCGGTTATCACAGATATCTCGGGTGGACGCTCTCGCTGCTCCCCATTCCCAACGACTGGCAGCGCGCTCGCAAGGCTCTCGCTGCAGCGTGGACGTGCAACACTCCGCCGGACGACTGCGCCCTGCTCGACGCGTCTCTCATAGCGTACGGGTTGGACGAAGATGATGTCGCTCCGCTCGTTGCCTGGTCTTCCGAATGACACAATCGTGGGTCGAAGCGTCGCCGACAATCGTTCGCGATATCTTGGCCCGCGAAGCAACGCGGGGCGAAACGATCGACGAGCAGCTTGGAGAGGTCACACTCCGCGCGCATCAGCGGCGCGCGGCGGATCGCCTCCTCGCGATCATCGCACAACGCGGAGGCGCGATGCTCGCCGAGCCTGTTGGAGTTGGCAAGACATACACAGCGCTGGCGGTCGCCTCGCGAACCGGTGGGTCCATTCTCGTCGTTGCTCCGGCATCGCTGCGCGAAATGTGGCGCGGCGCCGCGATCCGCTGCCGGCTGACGGTAACGATCGCAACCTACGAGTCACTGAGTCGAGGAAGAACACCAAATCTCGTTCCAGATTTCGTCATCATCGATGAAGCGCATCGACTTCGCACTCCGCACACGCGCAGGTACGCGCTGATCGCAGATCTCGCGCGACAATCGCGCATTCTGCTCGTCACCGCGACACCGGTGCACAATCGTCGAGACGATCTTGCTGCTCAGCTTGCGCTGTTTCTCGGCAG
Organism: Leucogemmata humicola; assembly: GCF_055379415.1. NCBI lineage: Bacteria > Pseudomonadati > Gemmatimonadota > Gemmatimonadia > Gemmatimonadales > Gemmatimonadaceae > Leucogemmata > Leucogemmata humicola. The sequence continues at coordinate 885,678 of NZ_AP040875.1, read as the reverse complement.
AGCGGCCTGGGAGCTCTCCGACGAAGAGCTCACAGCGTGCGTGGTCCGCGATTCCGGTTCGTCGCTCGGAGCACGGCCGCGGCTAGACGGACCGCATCGGATTGCACTCGACGTCCACGACGACTGCCTGGCGCAGCTTCTCGCTCTCCCGGGTCCGGTTCCGGCACGCGACGAGTCTGTGGCGGCCGCGCTGCTCACCTACGGCCTCGTGCATCAGTGGACGTCGAGTCGCGCAGCGCTTGTCGCCGCGCTTCGTCGCCGACGCGCCCGAGGTATCGCACTCCTTGCCGCGCTCGAGTCGGGACGCCGGCCCTCGCGCGGCGAACTCTCCGCCTGGACGCAGGCCGACGACGCAATGCAACTCGCGTTTCCGGAGATCGTCGCCGCAGAAGCGGCGCCTGACATCAACGTGGATGAGTTGCTGATCGCAGTCGACCGACACAACGCTGGAATCGAAGCACTGCTCCATTCGTTGCGCGCCAAACCGGATCCTGACGATGCGCGATCCGCAGCACTCCTCCGCATCCGTACTGCGCACCCAGGGGCGCGCATCATTGCCTTCTGCCAATATGCTGAAACTGTGAATTCGCTGCGCACGCGCCTTGCGCACGAGCGCGGCCTAGCGACGTTGACGGCGAGCGGAGCGCGAATCGCCAGTGGTACGATCCCTCGCGATGCCGTGATCGCACAGTTCTCTCCGACTCCCTCGAATGCAACGCTGCGAGAATCCGAGCGCATCGACCTACTCATCACCACCGACCTGCTGAGCGAGGGCCTGAACCTTCAGGAAGCCTCGGTGATCGTGCATCTCGACCTGCCGTGGAACCCGGCGCGGCTCGACCAGCGCGTGGGCCGAGCCCTGCGACTTGGTTCGCGCCATGAGGTCGTCACCGTCTACTCCCTCGCGCCGCCCGCTCCCGCTGAGACTCTGCTCCGCATCGAGGCACGTCTGCGCGAGAAACTTGGCGTCGCACAGCGAACGATCGGTGTCGCCGGACGAATCCTCCCGTCCCCACTCGGAGAACCTGCGCGCGAAAACAGCTTGGCCGAACAGCGCGGCGCCTTTGACTCGACGCTCCGCGCATGGCTTCTGCCGACCGAAGCCTCTCCACATCCGGGCGAGTGCGTCGTGGCCTGCGTCGTCGGCCGCGCGCACGGTTTCCTCGCCCTCGTTCGCGGCGAGCGCGTTCCAACGCTCGTCGCCGACCTTGGTAATGGCCCAAGCGTCGCCACACCGATAGTTGGACGAGCGATCGAAGCATGTATCTGTGGCCGGAGCCAGCCAGTTGTCGCCGAGCGAGTCGAGGAGATCCTACAGGCGCTCGCGCGATGGAGTTCGATGCGGCGCGTAGCCGCTACCGTCGACCTGGGCGCCGTGACAGCGGCGCGCGCGCGACGAACAACCTTGGCGCGTGTGGCGCAGGCATTGGCCAGAACGCCCCGGCATCGGCGATCGAGCCTCGCGTCGTTGGCAGACGCGGCGCGCGCTGTAGCCTCGGCACCGCTCGGTGAGGGAGCCGAGCGGATCCTCGAGACGCTGGCCGGAGCTCACCTGCCAGACGAGGCGTGGCTTCGCTCGATCGCCGCGTTTGGTGAGCTGAATATCCGACCCGTTCATCGGCTCGAGCAGCGAGCCGCAAACGACGACGTGATCGCCATCGTCATTTTCACTACCGCAGGCACCTCATCGTGACCGGCAAGCAACTGGAACGAATCGATACAGTCGCTCAAGGCCCGTGAAGCGCGGCCGACAATACTTCTTGGGGAAACACTGGGGTAGAAGGGCTATTGAAGTGGTAGGATAGTTGCTTAGTAGGCGTGGGGTGGGGGGCTTGGGTCGTCCCGCGTTACCTTTGTGTTTCGCGGAACACGACCCTCGCCCAACGCCCCGCGCGCCATGCAATACACTACGCTCGGCAGTACCGGCCTGACGGTTTCCCGTCTGTGCCTCGGCTGTATGAGTTACGGGAGCACCCAGTGGCGTTCCTGGGTTCTCGACGAAACCGCAGCGCAGCCCTTCTTCAAATTCGCGCTCGAGAGCGGCATCAATTTCTTTGATACCGCCGATATGTACTCGCTCGGCGTGAGCGAAGAGATCACCGGTCGCGCGCTGCGATCCATGGCGAAGCTCGACGAGCTCGTCATCGCCACGAAAGTCTTCTGGCCAATGAATAGCCGTCCAAACATGGGCGGTCTTTCACGCAAGCATATCGTCCAGGCGTGCGAAGCGAGTCTCAAGCGACTCGGTATTGATACGATCGATCTCTACCAGATCCACCGCTTCGATCCGTCGACGCCGATCGAAGAGACGCTCGCCGCGCTCGACCACCTCGTGCATCAAGGGAAGGTTCGGTACATCGGCGCGAGCTCAGGCTATGCGTGGCAACTCATGCGCGCGCTCAGCACTTCCGAGCGCAACGGGTGGGCGCGCTTCGTCTCGATGCAGAACCACTACAACCTCGTGTACCGCGAAGAAGAGCGAGAAATGATTCCGCTCTGCCAGGATCAGGGACTCGGCATCATCCCTTGGTCGCCGCTGGCTCGTGGCCTCGTGACGCGCCCGCGCGAGAAGACAAAGGGCGAGACCATCCGATCGACGAACGACCCCATCTCGGAGCGGTTGTACGATTCGACCGACTGGGGGATCGTCGACGCAGTTGAGCGTATCGCTGGCGAACGCGGAATTCCAATGGCGCAGGTTGGGCTAGCGTGGTTGCTGTCCAAGCGCGCCGTGACCGCGCCGATCATCGGCGCCACGAAGCTGCGGCACTTGGAAGATGCGATCGGCGCGCTTGACGTCACCCTCAGCGCGGACGAGATCGCGCAACTCGAGGCTCCATACACCGCAAAAACGCCGCGCTTTTAGAGCGCGGCGTCATGTGAAGCCTTAGTCGACACGAGCTCTCAGTCCTCCAGAGCCGGCTCGTACTCTCGTTCGACGTGGGCGCGTTCGTGTCGGCCTAGCATTCTCGCGCAGGTATTCCAGCGCAGAATCGCTTCGTCATTTCCGGCCGGGCGCATGCGCTCGGCCTTCTCGTACCATCGCATCGCATCGCGAAAGCCATCTGCGGCAACTTCCGCTGCGCCGAGTGTTCCGCGATGGAGCTGCGCGCGACCGCGACGTTCGGCGATGATCCCCGCGTAGTACGTTCGCTCATACTCGTCAGTGAGGCGCGGAAGCACCTCGCGCGCACGAATAACGCCGTCGGCGAGCTCTTCCGAAAACTGATCGGTGATCGAGAGTAGGAGGAAAACGAGGGCCGTCTGATTCGCCGGCTCGATCTCGAGCACGTCGAGACAGATGCTTTCTGCGGCAGACGAATCGTTGAGCAACCGGTACCGCTCCGCCTTCTGGAGCGCGGCGGGAATGCCTTCCGGTGTAATCGGCTTCAGGTTCATCGCTGCCTCCCTGCCCGTCAGGTTTTCTTTCGTCGGCTGTAGATCTTTACCAGCTTGCCGATGGGATCGAAGAATTCGTCGACCACACGCTCCTTGAGCGGAATGATCGCATTGTCCGTGATCGTGATGTGTTCCGGACACACCTTCGTGCAGCACTTGGTGATGTTGCAATAGCCGATCCCGTGCTCCTTCCGCAGATCAGAGATGCGATCCGCTGTATCGAGCGGATGCATCTCGAGCGCCGCTGTGTGCACGAGAAAGCGAGGCCCAATGAAGTCGTCGTGCTTCTCGTGATCGCGAAGTACGTGACAGACGTCCTGGCACAGGAAGCACTCGATGCACTTCCGGAATTCCTGGACGCGATCGATATCCATCTGCTGCATGCGCCACGTTCCGTCGGGAGCATCGGGCGGACGCGGCGCGAATTTCTTTACCTTCTTCTTTTGCTCGAAGTTCCACGACACGTCCGTCACTAAATCGCGTACATGCGGGAACGCTCGCATCGGCTCGATCGTGACGGGCTTGGCCGCGTCGAGTTCGTCGAGGCGCGTCATGCACATCAACTTCGGCATGCCGTTGATCTCGGCCGAGCACGAACCGCATTTGCCGGCTTTGCAGTTCCAGCGCACGGCGAGGTCATTGGCTTGCGTCGACTGGATCTCGTGAACGGCATCCAACACCACCATGCCTTCCACGACGTCCTGTTTGTATTCGACGAACTCGCCCTTTCCCTTGTCCCCGCGCCAGATCTTGAATGAACGCGTGTCATGCTTTGCCGCGGCATCCTGCGCCGCCTGCGCCGCTGTAAACGCGTCTTTGGGTTTGTTGTCTGTCACCGCGCCTGTGGACATTACTTCATCTCCTCGATGACGGCCGTCAGATTGTCGGGCATCGGCGGAATCGGTTCGCGCGCGAGCTGCATTTCGCCATCGGGTCCCTTGCGCACGACGAAGTTGAACTTCGCGAACTCTGGATCCTTGTCTGGGTAGTCGTCGCGGAAGTGTCCGCCGCGGCTTTCCTTGCGCTCGATCGCGCAACGCGTGATCGCTTCGGACACAGTCAGCAGGTTGCCGAGATCGAGTGCGGTGTGCCAACCCGGGTTGTACTCGCGGTTTCCCTTCACACCGACCTTCGCCGCGCGCGCCTTGAGTGCCGCGATGTCCACGAGCGCGCGCTCCATCTCATGCTGCGCGCGCACGATGTTGACGTTGTCCTGCATCGTCTGCTGCAGATCTTCCTGCACCCGATACGGCCCCTCGGCGCTCTCACGTTCGAACGGCGCCAACGCCTTCTTCATTGCCGCGTCGACCTGACTGTTGTCGATCGAGACGTTGCCGTGCTCTTTCGCGAACTTTGCTGCGTACTCACCAGCACGCTTTCCGAAGACGATCAGATCAGACAGCGAATTGCCGCCGAGTCGATTTGCGCCGTGCAGACCAGCACCGCACTCACCGCAGGCAAATAGACCTGGGACACTCGACATCTGCGTGTCGCCGTCGACGCGAATACCACCCATGATGTAGTGCGTCGTCGGGCCGATCTCCATCGGCTCCTTCGTGATGTCGATACCTGCGAGCTGCATAAACTGGTGGTACATGCTCGGCAGTTTGCGCTTGATGTGCTCCTCGGCATTCGGGAGCTTCTCTTTGATCCACGCAATGTCGAGGAACACGCCGCCGTGCGGCGAGCCGCGACCCGCCTTCACCTCGCTCACGATCTGGCGCGCCACGTGATCACGCGTCAGCAGCTCGGGTGGGCGGCGCGCATTCTTGTCGCCCTGCGTGTACCGCCAGCCTTCTTCGGGGTTGTCGGCCGTCTGGTTCTTGTAGTTGTCCGGAATGTTGTCGAACATGAATCGTTTGCCATCACGATTCTTCAATACACCGCCTTCGCCGCGCACACCCTCCGTCACGAGAATACCGCGCACGCTCGGCGGCCAGATCATTCCCGTCGGATGGAACTGTACGAACTCCATGTCCTGGAGCGTCGCACCGGCGTGATAGGCAAGCGCCTGACCGTCGCCGGTGTATTCCCAGCTGTTCGACGTGATCTTGAACGCGCGACCGACGCCGCCGGTCCCAAGCACGACGGCTTTCGATTTGAAAATGCGAAAGCGACCACGTTCACGGTCGTACGCCAGCGCGCCAGCCACACGATCGCCGTCCTTGAGCAGCGCGAGCACCGTGACTTCCATGTGCACGTCGAGGCCAGCATGAACGCCATGATCCTGCAGCGTGCGAATCAGCTCGAGACCCGTGCGATCGCCAACGTGAGCGAGACGTGGATATCGGTGTCCACCAAAATTGCGCTGAAGAATCCGGCCGTCGGGCGTACGATCGAACACCGCGCCCCACGCCTCCATCTCCTTCACGCGATCCGGCGCTTCCTTCGCATGCAACTCGGCCATGCGCCAGTTGTTGAGGTACTGGCCGCCGCGCATCGTGTCGGCGAAGTGGACGCGCCAGTTGTCGCGATCGTCCACGTTCCCCATTGCGGCAGCCATTCCCCCTTCTGCCATGACGGTGTGCGCCTTTCCGAGCAGCGACTTACAGACGAGACCCACCTTCAAGCCATCTCTCGCTGCCTCGATCGCCGCTCGCAGTCCCGCACCACCGGCACCAATGACGAGCACATCGTGCTCGACAGTCTGGATATCGTTCACGCGTTCTGCCCCCACTTGCTGCTCATAGGATTCTCCAGTCGTGCCAGATCCCCATTGAGCACATTCTCACGTAGAGATCGCAGAACGCCACGCAGACGAGACTCATCCACGCCCACTTCATGTGCCAACGATTGAGGCAACTCGAGCAGTCGTAGGCCTTTTTTCGCACCGGATGCCGCGATAATTGGTCGAGGAAACCGCCGACCGCATGGCGCATCGAGTGGCAGCCCAGCGTGTAGCAACTCAACAAAACCACATTGAGCGTGAGCAACAGCGTGCCGATGCCGATCCCGAAATGCTTCACGCCCGCTGCATCTTCAAACCACAGCGCCTTCCACACGTCGTGTGCGAGTAGAAACAGAAAAATCACCGCGATATACATGAAGTAGCGGTGAACGTTCTGCAGAATCAGCGGAAATGTTTTCTCGCCGAGGTAGCTTTTTCGCGGTTCACCGACGGCGCAGTTCATCGGGTCGGCCCAGAAGGCCTTGTAGTACGCGCCGCGATAGTAGTAGCAGGTGAACCGGAACAGTCCCGGAAAGGGCAGGATGATCAACGCCGGCGAAAACGGTAGCAGTCCAGGCCACCAGCCGGGCTTTGCACCAAACCAGGCCGTTTTCGGATCGCCAAAGATCTCCGGCGAGTAGAACGGCGAGAGGTACGGCCCGTACATGTAGTGCGCGTTCTGGAATGCTGCCCACGTGGCGTAAACGACGAAGGCGCCGAGTATCGTGAAAACGACGAGGGGTTGGAGCCACCAAGCGTCGCGCCGCTGAGTTTCACCGAAGCCGCGGTGAAGGAGCGGGAGCGGTGTTGACATAGACTCGTGGTTTGAGGAAGGAAGGCGCGGATAATGGACTGCGCCCCGTCGCCTCCGTCAATGGCGTTGAGGACTTTTTTCCGCGGTCGCGCCGAAAGAAAACGGGTAGTAGACAACCTGTGACACAGCGCACCCTCGAATCGTCGCCGGCGAGAATAGTTGGACCGGAAGCGCTTCGAGCGCTGCACGCACGAGCGGCAGTGATCGGCCGTGCGCCAACTCCACGGTGCCCGGAACCGGAAGGCCCTGCGGTCCGACCACGAAGCGCAGCAGAATCTCTTCCGTGCTATCTCCTTGCGCGTCGGCCGGTACGTTCGGCATCGGGTTACCGCGCAGAGGCACGGCGTCGATGACCGGCATGCGCGGAAACTGGACGGTTGCGATGCGCCTGCTCCCCGGTCCCGAATCGGTCGATACACGAACCTGGACACGCATGGAATCCTGGTCCTCGGAGAACTCGACGACCTGCTTGATCAGCGATGCGTCGTGGATGGCCGCGAGCATCGCATCATCGAGGTCGGTCGCCAACGACGTACGAACAATTTCGGCGTGCGCGATCGCCTGGAGTCTGGTCGACGTGAATCGATACACGCCATTGATCGCCGGCGCGCGAAGCTCCGTTGCCGTGTCGGGGCGAAGCCGTTTGAGACTGCGCATTTGCGCCGGCCCAGCGAACACAGGGACTCGCAAGGACGCCGGTGCAGCGAACCACGTCGCGACAGCCGTCGTGATGACGCTCGCCTGGCCTGGCAGCAGATCGAGGCCATCGATTCGGTCCGCCGTGAAGAACAGTCCGAGCGGAATCGAGTCGGCTCGTGCCGCCGCAATGATTGAATCACACCGCGCGATCGAATCTCTTGCCGGCTGCTGCGCGATCGCACTGCCCGCAACCACCATCGCCACCAGCGCGCCGAAAACCGAGCGTCTCATGTTGCGACTGCTCTCCGTCGAGACGCATTCCAGAAAAGAGCAGCGCCGACAAGGTTGAGTCCAACAACCACTCCGGAAATCTTCATCGCGAACGACCACCAGCTCGCGACGTCGATGATCGGAAAGATAGAAAGCACGACGTACAGCAGCGTCACCGCGAATCCCGACGCAGCCGCGATCCGAATCCACAGCGGCGGCCGCGGATCCATTTTCCGCATACCGATCAACGGTATCGCGAAGAGCACAAGATACGTGAGACCATAGAAGATTCCCGCGGCATTCTCGAGCAGCTGAAAAGCCTCCTGCTCGCCGACTCCCGCGATGCCCGCCGCACCAAACGCCATCGCAACGAGACCAACGAACAGAATCGAGTTGACCGGTGTGCGGTACCGCGGATGGAGTTTCGTGAACCAGCTCGGCAGGAGGTTGTCCCAACCGGCCACCATCGGCATGCGCGATGTCGCAGTGAAGATGATGCTGGAGCTCGCAAGCGTGCGTCCAGTGATGAGCACAATCGCAATCGCCGACGCAAATGTCCCCACGCCCGTCGCACCAAACCCGATTCGCAGCACCTGCGGAATCGGTCCGATCAGGTTGATCTGATCGATTGGTACGAACGCGAGGACAGAACTCGTTCCCAGAATGAACATCACGGCGATGATCGGCGCGGCAACGATCGTCGATCGACCAATCGTGCGCTCTGGATTTTTCGTTTCACCCGCCAGCACGGCCACGTATTCGAATCCACTCAACGCGCCCACGGCCAGCTTGCCGAACACATTGAGACTGAATAGCGAGAGCGCCGGCATCGCGACGGCGAACGGGTGGTAGTTGGGCAGCGTTCCCAGTGCCATGTGTACGAACGGCAGCGCAATGAGAATGAGAAAGGCCATCATCAACATCACGCTGCCGGCGTTGTGTAGCCACTTGGCTACGCCCAACCCAATGGCCGCGAGGATCATCAGCCCGCCGAGCATGAAGGCGTTGAGCAACATGATGAATGGCTTGTTGCTCGCCAGCCAAGCGCCGCTCGGGCCGACCACGTACGATAGATTCGTGCCGATCACGAGGCCGATCGTCGAAATGAGAACGACCGCGTACAGCCACAGATTCCAGACGACGAGAAAGCCGGTCAACTCTCCGAGTCCAAGCCGCGCCCACTGATACAGTCCGCCTTCGAGCGGCATGCGCTTCGCCAGATTGACGACGACCGCAGCTTGTGGCAGGTAGAAGAACAGCATCGCCGCCAGCCAGAACACGATCTGTGAGTGTCCGAGCTTCGCCGCCGTGCCCACCCAGATCACGCCAACGACGTACACGATCTGCATGAGCACGAGATCGCGGAGACCCAACTCCTTCTTGAGTGCCGCGCTGTGCGCCTCGACGCGCTGCTCCGATGATGCGACCGACGACGCATCATACTTCGTGTGCGGAGCGGGCGACGAAGTGCGGCGCGACATCAGGGCGTCGCGGGCTGAGGAGGCCCCGCCGTGAGCGCATCGGAGACACGCTCGCGCTGATGCGCATTGATGCTCGTGAGCAGCCCGACGAGATTCGCCGACTCGATGAGCGTTCGCTCACGACGAATCGTCTGCTCCGCGGTCCCATTCACGAACTGCTTGCGGTCGAGCTTTGCCACACCAGCCGCGCGCGCGACCGAGTCGGCAAACACGTGCAGCTCTAGCTGCGCCGAGAGCCCGATCTTCAACATCAGCGGCTCGCCGCCGAGTTGTTCTTCTTTTGGCTTCGCGCTCGAATCGATCTGGGGCGCCACGCCCGCACGCCCGAGGCGATACATGATGGAACACGTGCTCCACTGCCCATTCGCCGGACATCCAGTGCCCGGTGACGCGGCAACCGGCGCGGCACTGACGGTCTGCGCCGCTTGTGGAGGAGGAGCATCCGCTTTGCTACACGCCGCAACGAACAGCGTGATCGCAAAACGGATCGCGACGCCGGTCAGCCTCTCGACGCGCGGAATGCCTTTGCCACGAATCCGAAAATCGCCATCACGCATTCACAGATGATGCGGGCTGGGGCACGGGCTCCGCAACCGTCCGGCGGGCAACCACGCAACCAGCGACGAAGTCGCCTGTCACGTTCGCCACCGTAGCGAAGAGATCTGGAATGGTGTCCGCCGCAATGAGCAGCGCTACGCCCTCGGCGGGGATTCCATATGTCACCGCCAGGGGCGCCATCATCAGAATGCCGCCCTGAGGCACACCAGGAATCGTGAAGCTCAATACCACCCCGGTCAGGGCAATCGTCACCATCGCCGTCATGCTGACCGGCACGCCGTAGAGTCGCCCGAGAAAGGCAATTCCTAGCAGCCACGCGAGCGGTGTGACGACCTTGAAGGTCGATACCGCCAACGGAAGCGCGAATCCGGATACCTGCGTCGGCTGGCCCAGCCGACGCGAGCCCTCGACCAGTGCGGGGAGCGACGCCAGCGACGAGCTCGAGCTTAGTGCCACTGCCTGTGCCGGCAGAATCCCGCGAACGAACGCTCCCAGACCGAGCCGTCCTCCGATCGTCGCGACCGGATACATGAGGACCGTGAAGAGCACCATGATCGCGATGTACGCCACGACGTAATAGACCATCGCCCCCGCGAGGGCGAGTCCCACTCGGCTCGCCGCCACGACGACCAGCGCAAATACGCCAATCGGAGCAAGGGCGATGATCCATTCCACGAGCTTGGTCATCGCCCCAGCGATCGCACTAAAGAAGTCGACGAGGCCGCGACGTAGCGAGGCATCGAGGTGCCGTGACGCCAATGCAAAGGCGAACGCGAAGACGATCAGGGGTAGCATCGCGCCGTCGGCGGCGGCTTTGATCACGTTCGCCGGCACCAGTCCAGTCACCCACGCGGCAAAGCCGGGAAGTTGAGCGACCTGGGATGCAGTTCCGCTTCCAGTCGCCGTCGCCGTTGCGCGCAATCCCTCGGCGACCGCCGGCGGCAACGACACGGCCGCGAGGATGGGCGGAATGAGCGCCAAGGAAACGAGGGCTGCAAACACGAGCAGCCCTAGGAACGTCAGAAACGTCGCGGCGCTGAGCCTTCCGAGTCCGTCGCTCGTCTCACGCGTCGCCACCGACACGAAGAGCAGCGACACCACCAGCGGTACGATGGTCATCCGAATCGCGGCGATCCACACCTGACCGATCGGATTGAAGAATGCGACGACCCCGGACGCAAAGCCGCCGGGCCAAGCGCCGAGAAGACTCCCGACGATCAGACCGGCGACAAGACCGATGACGACGCGATGAACGCGCACTCTCGGTCAGACCATATGGGCTTCGACTACCGCTTCTTGGCTGGCTTTGCGCGACCTGCCGGGCGACTCGCGCGCGCGGGCGCCGCCTTCTTGGTCACCGACTTCTTGGCCGCGGAAACCGCCGGCTTCTTAGCTCGCGCGACTCGAGTCGGCTTTGCAGCGGCCTTCTTTACCGGTGCAGCCTTGCTGGCCGCCGCGACTTTCGCCTTGACGGCCTTTGCTGGAGCGGCGGGAGCGGTCTTCACCGCGACCGGAGCGACAGCAGGCTTTTTGGCAGGAGCCGGAGCAGCAGCGACAACGACGGGAGCCGGAGCAGGCGCCGGAACTGCGGCGGCCGCCGCTGCGGCCTTGGCCTTGGCTGCCGCTGCTGCGGCGGCCGGGCTGAGAGAGTTCGGATTGCTCTTGGGGCGACCGCCCTTACGAGCTAACTGAGCGTCTGCCAACATCTTAGCGAACGCTTCCTTCGCTTCAGCCATCAGCTGCGCGTGGGAAATTCGGCGCTCCTGGAGCGCCCGCGCCTTCTCTTCCCGATAGATCGTTAGGGCCGTCGAGCCGTCCATTTGTCACTGGGGCCGAGGGTGAAACAAGGTGCTGCCAGTAGACTGTAATCTACTGGCCTGCGAGGCTTTACGCGAGCCGTTTGGCTCGCCGACCCGGATTTTACGGGTTCGCTGCCCTATTCGCTCGGCGCGCCTGGTTGATCTGGTTGAGCATCTTCGCCAGCGCCGGCTGCTTGTCCGGGTTGTCGCGAAGAATGTCATCGAGCAGCGCCGATGCTTCGTCGTCGCCAACGACGGTTGGCTCAGCGGCGAACCGCCGATTGTTCATGTGACGAAGCGGATCGATCGCGACGGGATTCTCGAGCACGATGTCATGATCGTCGTACTGAACACGCACCGCGAAGAACTTCTTGCCGCTCTTCTCCATGTACGCGACGCGAACGCCGTCGATCTTTTCCGGCCACTCCGGCAGTGGGCGTTCCCCGCCCTCCGTACTGCGATACGTCGTCCGGTTCGGCTGGAGTCCCGAGTAGTTCAGCTCGAAGGCGCCGTTGTACATGTACGCGTGACGCATTGCTCCTCGAATGATTGGGTTGCAGAGCGCCGACGAAATGCGCACGACGCGCTCGACTACAAGATGTCGATTTCTTGGCCCCGGTCTAGGGCCTGTGACTTGCCAATGCTCGAGCAATCATCGGTTACTTCCCTGATCTCGCAGCGCTGGACATGGGCTCTCGATCTTCAACTCGCAGGTTGGCGCTCGTCGCGCTCCTCGTTTTCGCCGCTCGCGCGCGGGCGCAGTCCATGGGCGGAATGGTCGTCACGAACCTGCGCAACACTGCAGGCGATGTCTGGGACGTCTGGACCTCTCCGCTCCGCGGCACGGCGCGCGATTGGCTGATCACCGGCGCCGTCATCGGTGGTGGTGTCGCAATCTCCCCGCTCGACGACAACGTTGATCGTTGGGCCTATCGAAACAGGAACGCCAACGTGTTCGAGGTCCTCAAGCCGCTGCGAGAAGGTGGCGTCGTCTTCTCTGGGCGCGCCATCACACCGCTCGCACTTGGCGCGCTCACGCTCGGCGTCGTCACCAAGAATCAGAGGCTTCAAGAAGGCCTCTTCGGCTGCCTGGCTTCCTACGGCGCGAGTAGCGTCGTTCGCAACTACGTCGTGTATCCGCTCGTTGCCCGCACGCGCCCAGACCGACGAGAGCCAAACGTCATCGCGCCTCCCGCACAACAGGGCGACCAGTACGATTTCTCCATTCCGGGTTCCCACGACTGGGGACGGCATTCCTTTCCCGGTGGGCACATCGCCAACGTCTTTGCGTGTTCGGAATTCCTCACGCGCCGCTTTTCGATGGGCTACGTCGAACCGGCCATCTGGGCTGTTGCGACCGGCGTCGGCATCGGGAGGACTCTCGATCGTCGCCACTGGGCGTCCGATCAAGTCGTCGGCGCGGTGTTCGGCTATGCGGTTGGAAAAGAAATCGCGATTCGCTCAGGCCGACGTGCCGACAAAGCCGACGCAGAGAAAAAGAAATCGACGGGCGGTCTGTTCGTGTCGCCGAGCGAGAACGGCTGGGCACTCGGCTGGCAGAAATCGTTCTGAGCGCCGAAAGCGTCTGTTAGTCCGCCCGTCCAACGCCGCGGTCGGAGTCCAGCCACTCGCGCGGATTCCACGTAACGGGCACCGCACCGACGCGCTCGAAGCGAATGCGCGGGTCATCGGACTGCACGAGGGCGAGCAACCGTCGGCCCGTCAGGAGAAAACGGCGCGACGACGTCTCGATGCTGTCCAGGATCGTCTGGGCCAGCTGCGGCTGCGATCGCGCGAACGCGTCGTAGTGCCGAAACACGATCGCCATTCCGCTCTCGTCGGGCACCTGCAACTCGGCGATGCAGTCGATCCACGACGCGAGGTTCTTCGCGTAGTACGGCGGAAAGGCCAATACGCGCTGGGCATCGGCGTGGAACTCCGCGGGCGTCGCCCACTTCACGGCGTCGAGTTCGTGGATGACATAAGACTGCTGCCGAAACCACGCGAGGTCCTGCGACAGGACGGACGACTTATGATAGAGCGCCACGGCACCGCGCTCGAGAAGCTTCCAATCGAGGCGCTCTACCTCGGCTGGGGCCTTCTGCTTTCGTCGAAAGAACATCGGTATCTGTGCGACTGTGCTCTGGATGGTGCGATGAAAATAGCTACCGTCGCATCGCGCTTCGCACGTTCATCAGCCCGCGCAGCATGAACACCAGCGCAAAGGTGAGGTCGAGCCAGCGCGCGCCGGTGAGCACGGCGTTGTGGGTGAACAGTGGGCGGACGGCCACGAAGAGGCCGAGCCCAAACATGATCACGCCGAGGACGAGCCTGATGGTCAGGCGAGTGGTAAGCACTCCCGAATGGTAGGCGAACCGGCCGCCCGAGGCTACTCACGCCCCCGCCCGCTTACCCCTTTCCGGGTCGCGACTTGAATCCCATTGCCAAATCTGGAGCGCTGACTTACCTTCCTTCAGCGACGCATCTACACGCGCGAATACGTTCCAGTGTTGATCTAGGGGCCTTCGCAAACGCAAGGGCCCTTTTTTTAATGCGGCGTCGCTGGTGGCCGAGGTTGGCCATCTGAGAATGTACCCATCGTGAGGGCGATCACGAGCAACTGTGGGTCGGTGCGTACGGCATGTTCCGGTACTCCGACGACACAAACAACACTGATTAGGAGTACTACCATGGCACGCACCACCGGCACGGTGAAGTGGTTCAACGACGCGAAGGGCTTTGGCTTTATCACGCCCGAAGGCGGTCAGAAGGATTGCTTCGTGCACCACTCGGCCATCCAGGGCAACGGATTCCGCACGCTTGCCGAAGGCGAGCGCGTTGAGTTCGATATCGTCCAGGGCGCCAAGGGCCCCGCGGCCGAGAACGTCGTCAAGATCGGGCGCTAAGCTCGTTCTCTGATCCACAACTGCCCGTGAAGCACGGAGCCGGGCCGATCGAAAGTCGGCCCGGCTCTTTTACTCCGCGACACTCTCCACAGAGCATTTCCGAATGATCGAAGTCACTCTCGACGAAGCCGATCGCCTTGACTGGGCGCTCAAGCAGTTCAAGCGCAAGGTTCAGAAGGCCGGCGTTCTCAAGGACCTCCGCAAGAAGCGGCACTACGAGAAGCCCAGCGTCGTTCGTCAGCGCAAGGCCGCAGCAGCTCGCCGCCGCGTCACGTCCGACGGACGCCCGAAGTCGACCAAGGCGACCAAGTCCAAGTCGCCCAGAGCGCGCTAACTCCCACGCCGGCTAACCCCGGCGTCGCGCCCGACGGATTCGCCTCATCAGCGTCGTCACAATAATGAGAGTACAAACGACCCAGACGGCGACGTAGATCTGCTGGGTCTTTAACGGGCGCGTACCAAGACCGTACGCGTAGTACGCGCCGATGAATGCAGCATCCAGAACCACCACGCCTATGATCAGGGTGAGGAGGTTCTTTTTCATTTCAGGGGTCGCAGGCGAGGGCATGCGTCGCATGCTAGCCGCTATTTTCCGGAATGGCCATGCCCGCCGTGTCTCCCCGCCCCGCCCGAACAACGCTGCCGACGATTCTCTTCGACCTCGACGGCACCCTCATCGACTCGATCGAGCTGATCCTCAACTCGGCAAAGTACGCCTTTGCCAAGCTCGAGCGCCCGATCCCTTCCGACGAGGAATGGACCGCCGGGATCGGAATTCCGCTGTTCACGATGTTCGGACGGTACGCGCGCGACGACGACGACCGCCTGGCCCTGATCACCGCCTACCGCGAGTATCAGATGACCAACCACGACCGCCTCGTTCGCTGTTATGACGGTGTCGTCGACGTCGTAGCCCAGCTCCACGCGAGCGGCCACCAGATCGGCATCGTCACGAGCAAGTCGGAAGCGCTGGCCATGCGTGGCCTGTCACACGTCGGGCTCGCCAGGTATATGGACACTATCGTCGGCTGCGACGCCTCCACCCGACACAAGCCAGATCCCGAACCCGTACGGATTGCACTCCAGCGATTGGGGTGCACCGCCGAGGACGCCGTGTTCGTTGGAGACTCGGTTCACGATGTTCTGGCCGGCAATGCGGCCGGCGTCCGAACCGTGGCCGCACTCTGGGGTGCCTTCAAGCGGAAGGACCTCGAGCCAGGCAACCCAACCGCTTACGTCGCACATATTTCGGAGTTGCTACCGCTAGTCGCAAACAACTAGTCGGGGCATTCAAACCTTCTCCGCCCTGGCACCGTCCAATTCAGTGCGAAGGACGGAGACCCAGGGACCATGGCTGCTGTGGCCATCATCGAAGCATCTTCCAATCACTCAGGTAACGGTGATTCGGATGTCGCGCGCGCGGCATCCGGTGATCGGAGTGCGTTCGAGCGGCTCTACCGGGACAACGTCAATCGTGTCTACTCGCTGTGCACTCGCATGGTCTCCGACCGCGAGCGTGCCGAGGAGCTGACGCAGGACGTCTTTGTTCGCGCGTGGGAAAAGCTGCACCTCTTTCGTGGCGAAAGCTCGTTCTCTACCTGGCTGCACCGACTGACGGTCAACCTGGTCCTGAACGCTCGCAAGAGCGAAGGACGACAGCGCTCACGGTATGAAGAGACGGATGAGGAATCGGGCGGAATCGATGCGCTTCCTGGCATCGTTGGCAGTCCGCTGGCCCCCGGCGACATGCTCGATCTGGAGCAGGCCATCACGAAGCTTCCGCCGGGCGCGCGCCGTGTCTTCGTCCTGCACGACGTAGAAGGGTTCAAGCACGAAGAGATCGCCGAAATGCTCGGCGTGACATCGGGAGCGACCAAGGCGCAGCTCCACCGCGCACGGCTCCTGTTGCGGGAGGCACTAAACCGATGACGACACCTACAATCACCTGCGAGCAGTTCGCCGAACAGCTGGCTGATTTTCTCGAGCGAGAAGTCGACGAGTCGACCCGCGCCCGAATCGAGCTGCACGCACTGGGCTGCATTCCGTGCGGCGCGCTGCTCGCTGATCTGCGAAAGCTGCGCATCGAAGCTGCCAACCTGCCGGAGCTGTCGCCATCGCGCGACCTGTGGGCTGGCATCGCCGAGCGAATCGAGACGCCGGTGGTCGTACTGGCGCCGGGCGGACGAGTCGCCGGCGAAGCGCCACGCCAGCGCCGTCGTGGACTCGGCCAACGGTTCATGAGTCTGTGGATCGGCGCGGCTGCGGCCGGACTCGTAGCAACGACCGCGGTCGTCACGCATCAGATGACGCTGCGCTCGACGGTCGTGGCAACGACGGCACCCGTTGGTACGCCGACCAAGCCGACCATTGCGCCGTCGACCAATCAGGTCGCGGTGACGACGCCAGCGACCGCTGTGCCGACGACGCCTGACTCTGTCGGCGCGAGCCGCAATATCAAAGCGCCGGCAGCAACGACGAAGCTCGCGTCGAACAAACCAAGCGCGGAGGAGACGTACGATATGGAGATCAAGCGCCTCCGCGTCATCATCTCGCAGCGCCGATCGACTCTCGATACCGCGACCGTGAACGTCATCGAGCGGAATCTGAAGGTCATCGACGACGCGATCTCGCAGTGCAAGCAGGCCCTCCAGAAAGATCCGGCCAGCCGGTTCCTCATGGAGTCACTCAACGATGCGCTCGATACCAAAGTCCAACTGCTCCGCACAGCGGCGATGTTGCCCGCGCGGACGTGAACACATTCTCATGACACGTTTTCGTTGGGTCGCCGGATTGACTGGAACACGCGTCGTCGTTGCCGCGACGTTGGCGCTGGGTGCGCTTGGCTTCGTTCGCGATGCCGACGCGCAGCAGCGAAGACGCAGTTCCGGCGCCGGCTATTCGGCTCGAATCGACACGACGTTCGCTTTCGACAAGAGCGGATCGCTCACGCTCAACGCGAGCAATGGCGACATCGTGGTGACGGGATGGGCGCGCGATGTGATGCACGTGCGCGCCGTGAGCGACGACGACAACATCAGGCTCGACGCGTCGTCATCGCGTGCGATGCTCGAGGTTGCGGGCAGCCGGCGCGGTAGCGACACGCGCTTCGAGGTGTCCGTTCCGTACGGTGTGCGAATCGTCGCACACTCGCAGACTGGCGACATCACCATTCGTGCGACGCGCAGTCAGGTCGAAGCCCACACGCAGAACGGCGACGTCCGCGTCGAGGACGTCACGCTGCGACTCGACATCTCGACGCTCTCGGGCGAAATCACCGCCGGAACCATCTCCGGTGACATCGCGCTCTCGACGGTGAGCGGCGAGGTACACGTGACAGATGTGCGCGGCAGCATCGACGTCGGCTCGGTGAGCGGCGATATCGATCTGCGCGGCGTCACGGCAAAGAGCGTTCGCGCCAAGACGACGAGCGGCGAAGTGACGTACGACGGCACGATCGATCCCGCTGGACGCTATGAGCTGAGCACGCACTCGGGTGACATCGGTCTGCACATCCCGCGCGAGGCGAACGCGCAGATCACCGTGTCGACGTGGAGCGGCAGCATCGATAGTCAGTTCCCGATCACGCTCAAGCCGGGCGACCACGGCATTAGCGTTTCCAAATCCAAGAAATTCACCTTCGAGATTGGTGGCGGCGCGGCCCGCATCGTTGCGGACACGTTCAGCGGCGACATCAACATCTCTTCGAATGGACGCGGCGCTCCCGAGCGTCGCTGACTACTACCCCCACCAGGAACTCCACCATGCGTCGGCTGATTACCGCGACTCTCGTCGCTACGCTCGTCGTACCGGCAGTGGCATTCGCACAGGGCGATTTTCGTTGGGACCGCGCCGTGGCCGCGGGGAAGGAAGTCTCGGTCCACAACATCAGCGGCAACATCAAGGTCACCACGTCGACGACGGGCAAGGTCGAAGTGGTTGGCGTGAAGCACGGCGACAGTCGCTATTTCGATCGCATCAAGGCCGACGTGCAGGAAACGTCGTCGGGGATCGTCATCTGCGTGCTGTACGACAACGCGGATTCGTATTGCGACGACCGTGGCTCGCACAACAACAGCAACAACCGAGGCAACCGTGGCTGGCGTGACGGGTATGACGTCAGCATGTCACTCGAAGTCGCGGTGCCAACCAATCTCGTCGTGTCGGCGCACAACGTGAGCGGCAACGTGTCTGTCTCCGGCGCGCATGGAAATGTCGACGTCTCCAGCGTGAGCGGTGACGTCCGTCTCGACAAGTTGCACGCCGACGGCGTGCGCGCGACGTCGGTGAGCGGCAACGTCGACGTTCAGGTCGACGAGTTCACCGGCAAGGGAGACCTTGTGTTCCATTCGGTGAGCGGCGACATCACGCTCGATGCGCCGCGCGGCTTCGACGCGGACATCGCAATGTCGACGGTGAGCGGCGAGATCAACAGCGATTTCCCGCTGACGTTGAACGGCGGCCGCATGCGCAAACGCAACGTCGAGGCGCGAATCGGCAACGGTGGACGCCGCTTCGATGTCTCAACAGTGAGTGGCGACCTCCGTATCCGCAGCACCAAGTAAACGAGCCCCTTCCCCAAAGCCATGAAACGCTCGGTCCTTGCTCTCGCACTGGCGATTGTCGCCGCGCTGCCAGTCGCGGCGCAGCAGCGTCAGTCGGACAACAGCTTCAACTGGTCGGGCAGCGTTCCGGCCGGTCGTTGGATTCGGATTGTGAATCTGAACGGCCCGATCACCGTTGGTCAGGCGAGCGGCGACAAGGTCGAAGTTCGCGCCACGAAGGAGTGGCGTCGCGGCGATCCGGCCGCGGTACGCATCGAAACGCAGAAGCTTGGCGAGAGCGTGATGGTGTGCGCGTTGTGGGGCGAGCGCGCCACGTGCGACGAACACAACGGCTACGATGGGCACAACGATCGCGGCCTGCGCAACAACGACGTGTCGGTGTCGTTTCACGTCCTCGTTCCCAAGGGCGTGAAGGTCGCGGCGAACACGGTGAATGGTGCGGTCGTCGTCGAGGGCGCCTCGTCCGATGTGGAAGCCAATACAGTGAACGGTGAAGTGGACGTCGCGAGCTCTGGCGGTCGCGTAAATGCGTCGAATGTGAACGGCGGCATTCGCGCCAAGCTCGGCGCCCTCGATCCGGATGGCCGAATGAAGTTCGAGACTGTGAACGGAAACGTGACGGTCGAGTTCGGCGGCGACTCCGGTGCTGACGTCGAGCTCGAGACCGTGAATGGTTCGCTGAATACGAACTTCGAGATGACGATCAACGGTCGATTGGACCCGAAACATCTCAGAGCCCACATCGGGCGGCCTGGAGGACCGAAGATCCGCCTCGAAACCGTCAACGGCAGCATCGACCTCAAACGGCGGAGCTAAGCGTCGTAACCACTTGTCGCCTGCACACTTGTGACACGCGGCTCCAAGTGCCTACCGGGTTGCCGTAACTTTCCGTCCTGCGGGGCGTTATTCTGGTAGACCCGGAGGTCCTTTATGAAACTACCCATCGCCATTCTTGCCCTCGCGGCCGCGGCCTCGACCGCGTGTTCTCGGGCTGGTTCCGACGACAGGGCCTTTCAGTGGTCCTCTGATCTGCCAGCCGGCGCGATCGTACACCTGCGCAACGGCGCGGGTGGCATCGAGGTTCGTCGCGCTCCGGGACAGAACGTCCTGGTGAACGGCAGCCGTCGCTGGAGTCACGGACGGTCGAGCGACATTCGGTTCGTCGTATCGCATACGGGTAGCGACTACTACGTGTGCGCCATGTGGCGGAACAGCGGAAACTGCGGCGCGAGTGGCTATCGCGGCCGCAACACGGGCGGCTTCCTGTCGATGTTCAGCCTGTTCCATCGTACGACTGACGCGTCGGCAGACTTCGTGGCCGACGTACCGGCCAACGTCGTCGTCGATGCACGGACGACGACGGGCTCCGTGAACGTCGATGGCATCAGCGCCGGAGTCACTGCGCGGACGTCGAACGGGAACGTGAAAGCCGTGAATGTCGCCGGACCGCTCAGTCTCGCGACCAGCAACGGCAACGTCCGCCTGTCGGCCGACGCGCTCTCGAACAGCGATTCGATCACGGTCACGACCAAGAACGGTGTGATCGAAGCGGAATTGCCGGCAGGGCTCGAAGGCAACTTCGACCTCTCCGTGGGCAACGGAAATCTCCGCACTGATCTCCCGTTGGCCTCGGTCGGCAAGCGCGTGGTGGGCAATCACGTGCAGGGACAGATCGGCGCGTCGACGCGCCCTGTCAAAATGCGCTCGTTCAACGGCTCGGTCGTTGTAACGACTCGAGCGGGCGCCGCCGGCCACAACTAGGCCGTTGCTGGCACAGGCCCCGCCAGGCGGGGTATATATTCCGGAAACTTCCCATCGGAGTTAGAGCTCAACATGGGCTTCTCATACGCACCAGCAGTTCAGGTCCGGTCCGGTACCGAGCGCGCGACGCTCGTGCGACGCACGTACGGACTGGTCTTCCTCAGCGTGATCACCACGGTGCTGGGTTCGGCTTTCGCGCTGAACCAGCCCTCGCTGCTCGAGGCCGTTGCTCGGCATCAATTCATCGCGTTCTTCGCGGCTTTCATTCCGTTGATCATGGCGCAGCGCGCCGCGCGGGAGTTCCCGAAGAACCTGATCCTGACGTTCCTGTTCACGTTCGCCGAAGGCGTGTTCATCGCGCCGTTCTTGTACATCGCGAACCAGAACGCGCCGGGTGTGGTTGGGCAGGCCGCGGTGCTGACGTTGGGTACGTTCGGTGTGCTGACGCTGTACACGGTCGTCAGCCGTCGTGATTTCAGCGCCTGGGGCAGCTTCTTCATGATCGGCGTCGTGGTGCTCCTGATCTCGATGTTGATCAACATGTTCGTCGGCAGTGCGCTTGGCGGGCTGTGGATCGCGGCGATTGGCGTGTTCATCTTCGCCGGACTGCTCGTGTTCGACACGTGGCGCATTGTGCGCTCGGGGCAGTATGGGCAGGATGATTACGTGCTTGCGGCAGTGTCGATCTATCTCGATCTGCTCAACATGTTCCTGTTCATCATCACGCTGTTGGGTGGTCGCAACCGCCGCTAGCGTATCGCGGCTTGGCGCACCGACTCGCCTGCGTTTTCGCGCACCCGGACGATGAGACGTTCTGCACTGGCGGAACGATCGCCAAGTACGCAGCCGTAGGCATTCATACCGATCTATTCTGTGCAACGAATGGGGACGCTGGAAGAAATTCCAGCGTCCCCATTTCGTCGCGCGAGGAACTGGCCGAGATCCGAAGCCGTGAGCTTCTCGCTGCGTCCGCCATTCTCGGAATTGATACCGTCGACCAACCGGCGTACGGCGACGGCACGCTTCACCAGCTCGATCCATTCGACTTGATCGGTGACATCGTAGCGTTTCTCCGACGCACTCGGCCAACCGTGGTGATTGCGTTCGGGCCGGAAGGCGCGCCGACCGGTCACCGCGACCATCGCGCGATGTCGCGCGCCGCCACCGCGGCGTTCTTCCTCTCGGGACTCCGCACGGCGTACGGCGAACAGGTAGACGAGGGACTGCGGCCGCATCGCGCCGCGCGGCTGTACTACCATGCGTGGCCTTTTCCGCATCACGACCCCAAAGTCACACTCGAGAGTGTTCCACCGACGGCGACGATCGACGTGCGCCAGTGGAACGACCGGAAGCTCGCGGCATTCAAGGAACACGCGACGCAGCAGTATGCGTATGAGCTATTCGTGAATTCCGTTTTGCTCGACACGGAGCCTTTCGCGCTTGCGGCGGGAACGCCGCAACCCGTCGAGATGGTCGACGACCTGTTCGCAGGACTCCGATAGGGCTTGCAGAACAACCTTTGAAGTTGTCTAATACCGCGTGCAGAATACTCACATGCTCCACGCGGTCTGCCGCGCGGCCGTCGCCAGCGCGTTCATTCTCGGATGCTCGGCTGGCGCCGTATCCGATACCGCGGTTGGCACTCAAAGTCCGACAAGTCCCACCGCTCTCCCAGATCCTCCGGCGCTTCTGGTCGTTTCAAAAGACAGCGTTGTTGCAGAGTTGATTGCCGGCACAAGCGGCCTGTCGGAGGCCATCGATGTCTCGGCCGGCAGCGCCACGCCGATCAGCGGCCTATCGATCTCGAATATCACGTTCGGCTCCGGGCAGGCGACAGGCTGGCTCTCAGCCACCGTGTCCGCACAAGTGCCGCCGGCGAAGCTCGTCGTCACCGTCAATGCGTCGGCGCTCCCCGCGGGAACGTATGACGGCGTGGTGATCATAGGAGCGACCAGCGTTTCATCGAAAGCCGTACGCGTTCGACTGAACGTGCGACCGCGTCCTCGTCTCGCGATCGCCCAGAATAGCGTGGCCCTCGACGCTGCGCTTGGTGCGTCGATTCCGGCGCAGAGAATCTCGATCACGAGCGTGGGCGGGGCGATCGACAGCATCAGTCTCGGGAAGCCGGACTGTGGAGCGACATCGAGCTGGATGACGGCAACGCTCGATAGCGCACGGACACCCACGGCATTGCAAATCTCCGTCTCGCCGGCGGGACTCGTCGCGGGCACCTATTCGTGCAACGTCCCGGTCACGACGGCGCAGGCGCTCGTCGATAGTGCGGCGCAATCGGTGAAGGTCGCGCTCACGCTGCGTGCCGTCCCACGCATTGGAATCGCGGCGGACACCGTGGGCGCAACGACCTTCCGGACTCTAGACGCAGACGCAACGACGGTGTCGATCACCAACCTGGGAACCGGAGTCTTGGACGGCCTATCGATCGGCCAGATCACGTACGATTCTGGCGCAACCGGCTGGTTGACGGCTTCTCTGGACACAACAGCGGCACCCGCGAGACTCACCCTGAAATCCTCAGCACGAGCGCTCCGGTCTGGCGTGTTCTACGCGACGGTGCCGATCGTCTCCAGCGCATCGGGAGTCGCCAACAGCCCCAGGGCAGTAACGGTGCGTTTTGTGGTCAACCCGCAATCATTGACGCTCATCGCATCACCCGCGAGCGTGTCGTTCACGCGTCGTCAGGGCGATCCGAACCCTGGAGGGGGCGGCTCCATCGCGATCTTCTCGACTGGCGACGGGATCGTGACACACATGGGCTTCTACAGTCCGCCCGGGGGGCCCAATCCGCCAATTCCGCTCTGGCTCCAGGTGTCGCTCGGGTGCACGGGATCAGAACTCGACACTCCATGCACTCTGCTGATCGTGGCCGTGCCGAACTCGCTCCCGCCGGGAACGTACTCTGGATCAGTGACAGTGAAATCGTACGCGACAAACCTCACGGCAAGCGTTTCAGTCACCATGACGATCATCCCATAGCTGGGTCGCCAAAGTGCGTCGAGTGCGCCGGTACATCGATGCCGTGACGACGCATTCGGCGATAGATCGTCGCTCGATGAATCCCGAGCGCGGCGGCAGCGGCTTCCGTGTCCCACGATGCGTGCTCCAGAGCAGATACAAGCGCTCGTCGCTCGACCAGCTGCCCCGACACGCGTGACGGCGCCAACGCCGACGCGCGATGAAGCAGCGCAAACTCGAGTGCACGACGATCGACCACACCGCGTGCGAAAGCAGATGCGGCGTCGACCACCTGTTTGAGTTCTCGCACGTTGCCGGGCCACGCCATTTCCTGCAGCGTCGTCAGTGCCTCGTCGTCAATCTCGACACCAGGCCCCGCCGTGGTCCGCACAAAGTGTCGGCACAACTCTGGAATGTCCTCAACGCGCTCGCCGAGTGACGGGATGCGGATCACGATTCCGCTCAGACGATGCTTGAGGTCGGCGCGAAAGCGTCCCTCGTCTACGAGCTCGGACAAGCCTTCGTTCGTCGCGGCGATCGGCCGAAAGTCGCTGCGCGCGTCACGAGCGGCACCAATCGGTCGAAAGACTCCCGTCTCGATCGCCCGCAGCAGTTTTGCTTGCAGCGGCAGCGGTAGACCGCTGATCTCATCGAAGAATGCGGTGCCACCGTTGGCTTAGCGAAGAAAACCGAGTGATTCGTTGAGCGCGCCCGTGTACGCTCCCTTCACGTGCCCAAAGAGCGCATCCTCGAACATCGATTCGCCGAGCGCGCAAACGTTGAACGCTACGAGATCGCCTGTCCGTCCGCTCTGTTGGTGCAACAACGACGCGACGAGCTCCTTGCCAGTGCCTGTGGCACCTTCGATCAACACCGGGAGTCGCATTGGCGCGATCGTCGCAACGAGTGCTCGGAGTCGCTGCATGGGAACGGAGCTGCCAATGAGCACCACGTCATGAATCGACGTCGTCACGGTCGCACCTGATCGGCGCGTTTGCGCAGCGGTGCCGTGAGTCGCTCGGCATCTTCGTCGGTACGAATGACGCGCGGCGTGAGAAAGATGAACAATTCCGTTTCGGTGGTAGTTCGTGCCTGGCGACCGAACAGCACGCCAATCAGCGGAATGCTCGAGAGAAACGGAATTCCCTCTGACTGAACGGAGTGCTCCCGATCGGTCAGGCCGCCGAGCACGATCGTTTGCCCGTCGTGCACGAGCAGATCGGTCTTCACGGATCGCGTGGAGATCACAGGCGCGTTGAACGCCGACTCGTTCGTTGCATTGCTCACTTCCTGCGTGACGTTGAGCTGCACAGTACCATCGATGCTGATCGTTGGACGCACCGTGAGCTTCGTACCGACAGATTCACGTAGCGAATGACTGGCGGCTGGTTCGCGAGATCGCGAACGTCAGTCGCGAGGTCGTCATTCGAGGAATCGGCACGTGCTAACTCGATCGTGCGTTCGGACCGAGTCGTCAGCCGCTCAATCAGCCGCTCGAGCTCTTCACCTGCAACCGAATCGAGAACAGCCTGGCGACCATAGGCAAACGCGATGTCGTCGACCCCCGCGAGAAGCGATCCTTCCGTCGTGGCAACCACAAGCGAGCCGTCATCAGCAATTGCTTTCGGGCACACCCGATGGTGAAGCAGGTAGCTGCGCGTTACGGGCGCTGGAAGTTCGAGCGGCAAGGTCATTGGCGAGTCGTTCGAGCACGGTCGGTTCGCGAGACGGCATCTTAGACCTGGTCAGTCTCACGATCGCAGCCATTTTCGCCCAACACGCATCACGACGCCGCGAAACTCGATCGCGCCTCGTGCGCGACATTGATCAATTTCTCATGTCAACCCTTTCAGCAAGCTGTGCCGAGTCCTAGGATTCGCATGTGAGCAGTCATGTCGATCGAAACGCGGAGCCGGATATCGTGCCTTCGATGCGCCACCTAGCATTTCTTCGCTCGTTAGCGGAACTGCCACCGGATTCGCCCGACTGGGCCGACACAGCGCACGGCTACGCTCTCCTGCTCATCGCAGAGCGTTGGGCCGCGGGCGAACGACACGAAGAGATTCTTTCCGGTCTTTCCGAAGCGACCGAGTTCACGCCAGACTCGAAGCACGCGGTGTCGTCCAAGGTCCTCGGCTCGCTGACGAAGATCCTGGAATCCGGTCCAGTGACTCGAACGCGCCGCCGACGCGTTGGCGCGGCGCTTCTCCGATACTCGCTTCATCTCGCGTATCGCAACCTCGCGCCCCTCGCGGACGATGTTGCGGCAGCCTCGGTGCGATGCTGCGGACGACGCTTTCCGGAGATTCAGTGGCGAGCCTGCCGCATGCGCGGGCAGTTCAGCAGAACGGCCGGCGACCTCGAACTCGCCGCATCACAGTTCCGGCGCTGCGCCGCGATCGGGCGGCGATTCGAAATCTTCGAAGCCGTTGCGCGCGGACGCACGGGAATCGTTCATGTGCTCTGGTCGCGCGGGAATCTACCAGCGGCGGAGCGTCATGGCCGACGTCTGTTGCGTTTGTGTCGCGTGAATGGCCGGCGCGACCTGACGTCTGTCGCATCGCACGACCTCGGCGGCGTGCTGTGCGGAATGCAGCGATTCGACGAAGGTATCGCTCACCTGGAGCGAGCGTTCGAGATGTCGCACGGTAGAGCGCGCGACCGAATCGTGAATGACATCGGGTTTGCACTCACCCATCGCGGATCGCCAGAGACCGCCCGGCAATTGCTCGAGACACTCCTGACGATTGGCAGTGAACCGGTTGCCCTGTCTTGCGCCCGCATCAATCTCCTCCAGGTGTACGCGGCGCTCGGTAAACGAGACAAGCTCGAGGCCCAGCGTCGAGAGCTCGAGGGACAGCAACTCTCTGCGCGCGATGCGATCTACTTCCACCTCACGCTCGGTGAGGCGCTAATCACATTCGGTGAGCGCGAAGAAGCTGCGCGCGAACTCGCGCTGGCCTCGGAACTCGCTATGAAGGATGGATTCGGTCAGGCAGTCATCGACGCAGACACCGCGATGGCTCGACTGGGCATCGACGATCGACGCTCGAGGCCCGAAGCGCCTCAGCCGAACGAGATGGAACGAGCGCTCATCGCCAACGTTTCGCGCGCCTACGCCGGTGCACGTCACGACTCCAAAGCTTCGATCGATGCCCACCGCTGAAGATCGAAGTACTTCAGCTGCATCGGCTGGCGTTCCGAGCGCGGACGTGTGGGTTGGTCAGCGCGTAGGCAAAAGCTCAGGCACGTTGGCCTCTGACCGGTTGTCGGTCGTTTGCTGTATGGATGACACGCTCGCCGCTCGCGTATCGAACAGCCTGCCATGCGCCCGGCGGGCTGACTCCTCCGAACTGCTCGGCGTCGTCGAACGGGCTCAGGTCGACATCATCATCGCCGATCCGATGACTGCTGGCGTGGACTGCACGAAGACGCTGGTGCAGATTCGCCGCGACTTCCCGTCGGTGCTCGTCGTTCTATTTACCCGCCTGCATGCTCAGGCCGTACGACAGCTCGTGCGCCTGGCCGCCCAAGGCATTGATGAAGTGATCCTCCTTCACTTCGACGACACGCACACGCGCTTCATGGAGTTGACCGACCGGCGACGCCTCGATCCGCTGTCGACGCTGGTTCTCAACGCCCTTGCCGACAATCTCGATCGGCTGCCGACATCGATCCGATCAGCGATTGTATCGATGTTCCGCGGGTCGGAGGTCATTCACACCACCGCCGAACTGGCGGAGATCGCCGGAGTTACGAAGCGGACGCTGTACCGGCACCTGGGCAAGGTCGAGATCCATTCGCCCCGACGGCTCGTCGCCGCCGGCCGCGTCATGCGCGCCGCGGTAATGCTCCGCGATCCGGGTCGGTCGGTACGAGAGATCGTCCGGCGGTTGGACTACTCGAAGGACGAGCGGTTCGCTGACCACCTCATGGACGTGACCGGAATGCGCGCCAAGGAACTGCGCGCATACCGTAACCTCGAAGAATTGGCTCGAACCGTCGCGACGCGCATTCGCCTGACCGACGGTGTCGCGTAACGGTCGGCGAGCGCCGATCGTTACGCGCTCTTGCTCTGGGCCGACGGCGGCGCGACCAGCCGGTATCCGACGCCACGTACCGTGCGCAAAGCGCTCGACAGTCCGACCGCGGACAGCTTCTGTCGTAAATAGCAGATGTAAACGGCCAGTCCATTCTGACAGTCGTCCCCGCGGTGACGCGGCCAGACGCCAGCGATCAAGCGTTCTCGCGAAACGACGGCCTGCTCCTCGGCGCTCAACAGGCAGGCAAGCAACCGGCGTTCAGTGCTCGACAGCGAGACTCGGCGGCCGTTGCACTCGATCAGTCCCCGCTCCCAGTCGATCGTTGCGTCGCCAAGACTCTCTCTCGGCATGTTGACGCCGGCGAGTTCGTCGGGGACCAGCGTGACATGGTGCGACACCGTTCCGTCCAAGCTTGCAAGTACGAACTCGCGCTCGCCCGTTGCCATCATCGCGAGCAGCCGGTCGCGGCCAGCGCGCGGGAGAAGAAGGGACACGGAAAAAGTCGCATCAGGAACCTGCATGGAGTCGTCGCCGCCTTAGGTGGGACCGCGTCAGATACGGGGTCGGTTGGGCACTTTGCGAGATGGTGGGCGGCCGGCATCGGCTATACCGAGACATTACAATCCGGTACAACGGGGCACAGCCACACCTTCGTGCCAGTGAACCCCTGTTTCGTGCCAATTGCGAAGTTTGCGCGTTCGAAACGGTGAAGTACTTCCATTGATCGTGTACGTCGACGAGACTTTTTGATTCGGTGGTTTCGGTCATGGAGGTGAGATGGCTGCCGGAGTTCGCCACGCCGCATTCTTGAAAAAGCTGCAAGGCCTGCGGAACGATGGGCCTGAATGGCGCGTTGTTGCGGCGGGCCATTGTACCGTGGGTCTCGTCGACCGCTGGCGAGAACGAGAGACGACCGAAGATCTCTCCCGCGGGCTGGCGGAACTTCATCGCGCGTTCAACCAGCTCCGGCGCGACGCGCAGTCGCGCCATGATATGGAAGGGCCCAACGCCGTCGGGTCGGCGCTGGCCGCAGCCGGAGATTACCCCGCAGGCGACGGAGCCGTCGCCAATGCCTTGCTCCAGTGGGCCGAAAGCCTATGGCGACAGCTCGACTTCGACATTGCGCTCGACGTCGCGCGGGTCGCGCTCGAGGTCGCGCCCGACCAGGCGTCGGTCGCCTGCCGAGTGTACCGGGTCTACGCCCTGGTCAACCGGCTGCGTGGGGACCTGGACGAAGCAGAGCACTGGTACCACGCATGTATTGAAGGGGGAACCGAAGGCGGGTTCTTCGACGGCGTTTTTGCGGGGGAATACGGCATCGTCAAAGTCATTCGAGCCCGAGGCGACCTACCGCGCGCCGAGAATAGGCTCCGGACGCTGATCACGATGCTCCCAACCGCTGATCGTCCCGACCTCGTCTCGCTCGCGTCCCACGAACTCGGAACGCTGGTCGGCATTCGCGGTCGCTTCGACGAATCGCTCGAGTACCTTCGCACGGCTCGCGATCTGTGCGCGAACGCGCTGGATCGTGCGCGCATCGTCGCCGATATCGCGTATACGACGGTGCAATTGGGCGACTATTCGGTCGCGCGCGATCTCTATCTCGACCTGCTCGACGGTGAGGCCGATTCGTCGACGCGCCTCGGGGCTCGCGTGAGCCTGTTGGAGATCTATGGTTTCTTGGGTGACAGAGCGCGAATCGAAGAGGCGCGACGTACCCTCGAGGTGGAATCGCTGCCGGTCGAAACCGAGATCGACTTCCTGATGACATTGGGCGGCGCCTACTCGGCGCTCGGCGACGCCGACGCGGCTAGGCCGTGTCTCGAACGAGCGATCGAGCTCGCCCACCAGTCGGGAATGGGACGCTTGCTCATCCAGGCCGAGCAGGCGATCGAACGACTGCGTACGATGCACCTCCGGCGGCAGAGCCGTGCGCACGCGTCGCACACAGGTGCTCCCGCCAGCGACGTACCGGCGTCGGCGCTCGCAACACCGGGGAGCGCTCGAGAATGAGTACGCAGGCTCGAGTTCGACCGTCGTCACTGACACCTGGCGACCGCGCGATCACAACCGATTTCCAAGATGCGGCCGACGCAGCGCTGCTGTTGCCCGATCTACGGCCATCGATCGCGTGGCAACTCGGTGCTGAGGCGCAGAATCGATTGCGATCGTTCATGCAGCCGACCGTGGTCGCGAATTCCTCAGAGCAGCTCTACGCGGCGGCGGTCGCGGGGACGATCGATCTCGTCATCGCCGACCCTGCGCTGGATGGCGGCCGGTGCGGTGATGCGATGCTCAAGCTCTCGGGCGATTTCCCGTCGATACTGATCGTCTCGTATACCACGCTCACGGCTGCCGTTCTGCCCAGCATCCTTCGGCTGTCGGCGCATGGCGTGACCGAATTTGTTTTGCTTCGGTATGACGACACGCGGCTTCGTTTCGCTGAGATCGCGGAACGCAGTCTTGCGCACCCGGCCATCGGCGTGCTGCTCGGTGCGTTCGAGTCCCGCTTGCACGACGCGCCGATCAGTCTCCACGAGGCGATCGCACGATTGTTCGCGACGCCACGTTGGTTTCGAGGTGTCGACGACCTCGCGATCGCAAGCCAGATGACGCGCCGCTCGATGTACCGATCACTCGCTCGTGCCAACCTCGCGCCGCCGGGCGATCTGCTCGTCGGTGCGCGCGTGCTTCGCGCCGCGGTGTTGCTGCAGCGGGGGACGGTGAGTCTTCGCGACGTTTCGCGCTCGCTGGGGTATTCGAAGCCGGAGCAGCTGAGCGAACAGATCCGACGGTTCACCGGGATGCCGGCTCGCGACCTCCGTCATCAGCACAACAGCCTGGAGATTGCCGGCCTGATTGCGGCCGCGCTCACGACGAATCGGGAATGAGCGGCGTGGTGTGACGGTCAATTGAGTGGTGCCGTCCCAATGACGTATCCCCCGCGAAATCGAGCGGGGCCTTCCAAAGGTCCAATTGACAAATTGGATCGTCAGGTGCTGACTTCGCGTGCCGCACGCTAAAGGCAGCATCCAGACTTCTCTAATTGCAAGCCAGAGTGAGCCGGTGGCCGCCCAAACCTTGGCGATCTCGCCGGCCGAGGTTTCGCGCGTTGTCGGTCGTACCGCCCCACGAGAACTTGAGCAATCGATATGAATCGTTTCACCGTCGCTCCCCATCGCGCTTCACTTACGTGATGCCCCTCGCGCGTGTGTGGACAATGTCACGATCCGATGGTGTAAATGACACGAACACGCACTTGATGATCGGAATACATCGGCCGATATATGGCATAGGAGTGGAACAACAATGACAAATACGAAGTCGATGTCAGTGGTTGGTGTCGTCGCCGGCGAGGAGGTTGGACGCAATGCAATCTGAGAATTCTCTCCGGCATCTGGCCTTCTTCGAGGCGCTGGGGAAGATGGATGACCAGGATCCATCCTGGCGCTTGGTGAGCGCTGGGTTGGTGGTAATGCGTCTCGTCGATCGATGGTTCGTCGAAGGGGCCGAAGCATCGCGAACCGACTCGTGGAGCGTGAGCGCGGTTGCCGAGACTATCGCTGAGATTCCGGAAACAACTCCGGTTCGACGTATCCTCGGAGGGATCGTCGATACGATCGGAGCCGCGGAATACCTCGACGTTCGGCTGCTGACCCCGAAGTTGATGGCGTATGGTCAAACGCTCGCGTACGACGCGAAATGGTCGTTAGCTGCCGACGTCTATGATACGATCGTCGCGCACACCGATCCGGTCGAAGACGCGGACATCGTCGTCTCGGCGTACATCGAATTGGCTTTTTGTCTCAGGAACATCGCTGATCTCGATGGCGCCGCAGTCGCGTACGAGCAGGCCGCCCGCGTTGCACTCGCTGCCGGAGATCTGATCGGTGTACTTCGCGGCCGCCTTGGCGACGCAAAGGTCGCGATGGCGCGCGGAAATATGCCGCAGGCCGAATCGATTCTCGATGAAACGATCGAGCGAGCCGCATCGAATGATCTGAACGAAATCCGATCTCGCGCGCTGACCGACCGAGCATTCGTTGCCGGTGTGCGCGGACAATACGAACGCGCGATCAAGTATTCGTATGAAGCGCTGGAGATCTCGTCATCGGCGAGAGACCGCGATCGTATTCTCGGAAATATCGCGACCGGACTTCGGCATCTCGGCTTACTCGATTCGGCACGTGACGCGTATCTCGTCCTCGCGTCAACAGCTCAGGAGCAGTACGTCCGCTGGCTGTCCGAATTGAACCTGATGGAACTTGCCGCCCAGCAGGGACTCGAACTGCAGTTCGACAAATACCGTCGCGAGCTCGAGTCGGCGGACTTCAGTCCGCTGCTGCGAGCCACATATCTGCTGCACGTTGGCCGCGGATACCACTCGCTTGGCGCGCCGGAAACGGCGATTCCGTACTTTGCGCGCGCCATCGATGTCGCGACAAGTCATCAGCTCAACCAGCTGCTTTTCGAGGCCGAGGAGGCGATGGCCAGTGCGAAGCAGCGAACTGGGCGTCGCGAACCGGAACGCGCTGCGTCGATCGATGCCGATATCCATGGCGTCGTCGAAGCGGTTCAACGAATGAGGGAAACGGCGGGTGTTACCTAGAAAAACGGGGTCCCGCGACTAAGTCGTGGGACCCCGGACATTTTCCGTGATTCTCAGGTATCCATGCAGCGACCGGCGCTGTCGTACCATCCGCTGCAGGGCGTCTCACTATTTGGGCGCGGAGCCGTCGTGTCCGCGCACGCGGCCAGAACCAAGGAGGAGATAGCGAGCGCGAGGAGGACCAGGGGGCGGCGGGACATGGCGCGAGCTCCGTATTTCTGAGAATGGACGAACAGCTGTTTGTCCGGCGGGAAACAACTGCACGCCAAGCTAGGGTCGGGCTCGCCTGCGTAAACTTGCTTTTTGTGACACGTTTACGTGGTTTTATGTCATTGCGGCCGATACTTCGCCCACGTGGACGTCGTCGCCTTCCTCCCACGTCAGCTCGCCTCGCACCTAAGAGTCGTTCTCGGAACGGATCACTCGCTCACGCCCGTCAGTAGCTGGAGTGAGCTGCAAGCAGCGGCGAAGCACAAAAGTGCGGATGTCGTGGTCGCCGATCCGGCGGCGAACGGCACGGTCGAGGTGGAAGCACTCGAGGATCTGCGACGGGAACTACCATCACTTCCCGTGGTGCTCTACACAGCCCTCGCACCGTCGACGATCCGTGCGATCGTGCGGCTGGCAAAGTCCGGTGTCGAGCATGTCGTACTCAGCAGATTCGACGACGAACCTCGACGCTTCTTGGAGTTGCTCGAAGGCATTCCGGGCCACGCACTCGGCGAGCGAATGCTGCAGGAATTGGCGGGACCGCTCTCGACCTTACCAGTGACCGTCGTCCGTGCCATCGATCAACTCTTTCGATCGCCGGCGCGTTTCAAGAATGCCCAGGATCTCGCCACCGTCGCGGGAATGAATCTGCGGACGCTGTACCGGAATCTGGAACCAGCGGGAATTTTCTCGGCGAGAGCGTTGGTGGTATCGGCACGACTGTTACGAGCGTATTCTTTCTTGCAGGACCCAGGTCGTTCGGTGAAGGACGTCGCGGCGAAAGCGGGATATCACTCGCCGTGGCAACTCTCACAGCAACTGCGGGAACTGACTGGGCGCACGACCGAACAAGTGCGACGAGAAGTAAACCAGGAAGTGCTCGTTGCCCTGCTCGCGGAGCAGGTGCGACGCAGGAGGCGGAAGGAATGATTTGGAGGGTCGTCCCGGGCGCGTCGAGCAGTCAGGTGCCGAGGATCAATCCGTCGGCACCGGTAAAGGAGTCCGGCGCGCACGGGCAGAAGTTGGCGCGCGTGCTGATCGTCGACGACGAACCATCGATATGCAAAGCGCTATCGATGGCCATGTCGCGCGTCGGCTATGACGTCATTGCTGCCCAGTCAGGCGAATCCGCGCTCGCGATCATCCGCAACGAGCATATCGACGTGATGGTCCTGGATCTCCGCATTCCAGACATGCGCGGCGACGTCATCTTCGAGGTCGCAGCCGGACACCAGGCGCACCTCAGGTATCAGACTCTGTTCATAACGGGCGATATCACGAAGCGGGCGGTCGAGCTCATCGCCGTGTGCAAGTGTCACTTCCTACGAAAGCCGTTCGACCTGCGCGACCTTCAGGATGCCGTCGCTGCGCTGGCCCCGCGCGTTCAGGACGCCGCCGGCTGACCTTCGCGCCGTCTCTTCCCGCGGCCGGCGCTGTTTCACATAAAAGACCTTCCGAATTTCTAGCGCCAAGTACCTAGCGCCTCGCGCTAGCACTCACGCCTTCCACTTCCGCAGCGTTTTTAGAGTTTCCTCTAACGCCAGCCGCTGCGCAGTCTGTTTGGTCTCGGCGAGCAAACTCTCATACGTCGCAATCGCCAGCTTGAGCGCCACCGGATCCTGTTCGTCGTTCGCCAGGCTCGTGGCGTTGTCGGCCAGCGCCGCGCGGGCGAGTTGATCGCCGGGAAATTGCTTGGTGACTTCGAGCCACCGTTCGACACGCTTTCGCAAATCGGACTGCGTCAGAGCCCACAGATGCCACGCGCCTCGATTCTGCGGGTCGATGGCTTTGGCACGCGATGCGAGCTGCTCGACGGCATCCGGGCCGCGACCCGTGAGCCAGTAGGAGTTCGCCAGCACGACCATGGACTGCGCATCGTTCGGCGAGTCGGCCACGATCCGCTCGTACAGCGGAATGACGACCTCGGGCAAGTCGCGAAAGGCCTGGGTCGCCTGCTTGAGGACATCGGGGGCGGTGCGTTTCGCCAACGCCCTCAACTGATCGAACAGCAGTCCGATGTCGCCAGACCGCTTGTAGGATTCGACGTACGAGGACAGTTCGAGCGCTGGATCGTAGAACGGCGACGACACTTGGCGAGGAGGGGAAGCAGGGATCAGAGGAGGCGTGGAACGCTGTACGACGCCCGAAACGTAAGGGCCCGGCACGAAGTTCGCAGCGCGGGGTATCTGAGGGACGGTGAACGTAGGGTTGCGCCAAACCGAACAAGTGGCGATACTCTTGGCGTCCGCCGGTACGACCGCGACGTCGTCCCCTCCGGCCAAGTACGTCAGTGTTCAGGTCCCTCAGCGTTTGAGTGATCCGGTCCAGACGTCACGAGCCGCGCCGTAGCGCCAGCATCGTTGGAAGCGCGTGTGGTACCCGCGCCCCCGCGATACCGACAGCAGAGCACGCGTCGCGTCGATTTGTTCTTATCCCGTCATACAGCACGATTCATCGCGCGCACGGCGTTACGCGGCGAGCGATACCTACGAGCCAGGCCCTGCACCACATGGGTTACTCGGCTCGAACTGAGGTAGGGCCTGCGATGATGTGCGGGCAACCCGGAAGAGATTCACCTTTTTACCCAACAAAGGCATGACTGAACGTCGACGCCCACCTCGTCGCGGACGTGGTCAACGTCCGTCCAACCGGTCCGGTGGCGAAGCGAGCGACAATCCGTATCGCGACGACTTGGACGGCGGTGGTGGTGGCGTAGGAGCGGAAACCGCCGAGCCGGCGGCAGAACGACCCGCCCCAACGCCGGATAGCGACGCCGCGCCACGACCCAGGGCGCCGCGGCGAGAGCGAGGCACCGTCGAGTCGGCGCCCAGCGCGCCGCCCCCACAGTCGACGAACGAAGCGCCGACTCCGAAAGTCAGCGGTCCCGAAGGGACGCCCGACACTCCACGAAGCGACAACGGCGCCGTTCAAAGCAGCAACGGCACGCCGAACCAGCAGCAACAGCAGCAGTCGCCCCACCGAGACCGCAACGATCGCGGTGATCGAGGCGACCGTGGAGATCGCGGCGACAGAGGAGACCGTGGCGACCGCGGTGGCGACGGCAGCTTCCAGGACCGTCGCAACGGACGGCGCCACCGCCGTGGCCGCGGACGCGGACCCCGCCGTGATGGCCAGCAACAACCGCAGCAACAGCAACAGCCGCAATCCCAACAGCCCGTTCAGATCACGGCCACCGGTGAGATGCGCGGCTGGTTCGAGGCAGCGCGCGACGCCGGCTTCATTCGGCGTCCGGGCAACAGCTACCTCGCCGATGCCGGTGACGCCTACGTCCCCCCCCAGATCGTCCGTCAGTTCGCCCTCCGACGAGCCGATCTCGTCGACGCCACGATCGGCTTCGATCAGCGCGGACGACCAACGGTCGTCGAAGTGCGCACGATCAACGACGGCGATCCGACCATCGCGGCTCGTCGCCCAGAGTTCAATTCCCTACCCGCCTCCTATCCGGAGCGGAAGCTATTCATGGAAACCGGACGTCCTGCCAAGGGCGGTCCAGAGCTCACCCGTCGCGCCATCGATCTGATCGCGCCGATCGGCTACGGCCAGCGGGCGCTCATCGTCGCCCCGGCGCGCGCCGGTAAAACGACGCTGCTCCACGCGATCACCGAAGGCGTCGCAGTGAACCACCCCAACGCCGTGCTGCTCATCCTGCTCGTCGACGAACGTCCCGAGGAAGTGAGCGAAGCCGTCTCGTGGGGTGTGGGCGAAGTCATTTCGTCCACCTTCGACCAGCCGGCCCAACGACACGTCGAAGTCACGGACATGGTGCTCAATCGGGCGCACCGCTTGGTAGAAAACGGCAAGGACGTCGTGATCGTGCTGGATTCGCTCACACGTATGGCCCGAGCACACAACACCGCGGAGCGCGGTACGGGCCGCACGCTGTCCGGCGGTCTCGATGCCACGGCAATGGCAAAGCCGAGGGCGTTCTTCGGATCAGCGCGCGCAATTCCGCAGGCGTCCGGCGGCGGGTCGCTCACGATCATCGCGACGGCGCTCGTCGAAACCGGCTCGCGCATGGACGACGTGATCTTCGAAGAGTTCAAAGGCACGGGCAACTGCGAGATCAAGCTCGATCGCAGCCTCGCCGAAAAGCGCATCTATCCGGCGATCGACATCGCGACGAGCGGCACGCGTCGCGAAGAAAAGCTCTTCCGTCCCGATCAGATCGACAGCGTCTTCACGCTGCGTCGCGGTCTGAGCCAGATGCCGCCGCAGTCGGCCATGGAGTGGCTGATCAAGCGCATCGCGGCAACGACAGGTAACGACGCGCTGCTCGCAGGTCTGTAGCCGGCAGCTCAAGATCAACCGCGCCAAAAAACGAAGCGGGCTCTGCGATTCGATCGCGGAGCCCGCTTTGTTTTACGTTCGACGCAACATTAAAACACTCTAATTATTTGAGTGTTCTAATCAGTCGCAGACTTGCGCGCTCCAAGCGAGCCAATACATTGCTCATTCCAGAATTGCGGATCGTCTCCGCAAGCACGCAGCGATGACGCGCGGCACCTGGTAGTTCTGCCGCCGCTTGTCTCGCCGCTGTGCAATCAACTGACGTAACAAGTCGTGTGAGTCGCCTGCTCTGGGTCATCGTGCCCGGAGTGCTCGTGCTGGCCATTGGCCTGCTCACACTCACACCGTCGCCGGTCGGAGTTCTCCACGACGACGCGATCTATGTGATTCTGTCCAAGGCGCTCGCCACTGGCCACGGCTACCGATACCTGAATCTGCCCGGCGAACCAGCGGCGACGCACTTTCCGCCCGGTTATCCCATCTTCCTCGCGGCGCTCTGGAAAATCGCGCCCACGTTTCCGCGAAACGTCGTGGTCTTCAAGACCGCGAACGTCGTGCTGCTCGTCGCGGCCTTCACGCTGCTCGCGCACTTCGTTCGAACACGGTTCAATGCACGCGTGCGCACCGCAAGCATGCTGGCTGCGGCAGCGACGGTCGGAATTCCCACGCTGTTACTCACAGGACTCGTCCTGTCGGAGCCGCTCTTCCTCGTCGTCGCGCTGCTTGGATTGATAGTCGCCGAGGACGTGACGTCGCGCGAGGCGACAACGTTCGAAGTCATCGGGCTTGGTCTGCTCTGCGGCATCGCCGCCCTCGTTCGCTCGGCAGGCATCGCACTTCTCGGAGCCGCGGTACTTCGACTGCTCCTCTCACGCCGCTACCGCGATGCGACCATCGCCACGATCGCCGCACTGATGTTGCTCGTTCCCTGGCAACTGTGGGTTGGCGCACACGGGAACGACGTTCCGCCCGCACTGCAGGGCGCCTACGGGCCCTACACAAATTGGTTCGCCGAAGCAATTCATCGTCAGGGATTTGGGCTTGTTGTCACGACGTTGCGTCAGACGACGCGTGCGACGATGAGCTTCGCGATCGATACGATTTCGCCGTTCGCAACGCCGGCAGCGCGATACGCGGCCGCAGCACTTCTCGGCGTCCTGATCGTGATTGGTTCGTGGCGCGCGTGGCGCCTCGCTCCAACGATGCTGCTCTTTCTCGCGGCGTACCTGGTTCTCGTGCTCGCCTGGCCGGTTCCGCCGGAGCGATACATCTGGGGCGTCTGGCCATTGCTCGTCGTGCTCCCTGGCCTCGGCGTGGCTGCCGTCATGCGCTGGCGGCCGTCAATTCCGCTGTGGAAGGGCGCGCGCGTCGCGCTGCTCGGCCTCTCGGCCACTGCAGTCCTCGGCTACGTGAACTACACGGCGGCCGGATATCGCGACCGTGCATGGCGCAACATTCCGATCACGGGCGGCGAGATGCTTCGCCCGGTGGTTCGTGCGGTACGCTCCCGTGTTCGTGAACGCGAGACGGTGGCGGTCACGGCAGAAGCGGCAGTGTATCTCTACACCGGGAGACGCTCCGTTCCGATCTACAGTCTGTCCGTCGACCCGTACTTTCGGACCCCCAGCGTCGCGCAGCAGGCCGACGCAATCGGCGATATCGTGTCGGCCTACCCGGTCGATGTCGTCGTGGCCTCGACATCACTGCAGCGGGCAGCCACCCGAAGCCTTGCGGAGTCGGGTCGCCGGAAACTGACCGTGCGCGATTCGACGGTGGACGACCTGATCTTCGAGCGTTCGGCGCCCTGAATTTTCGGCCGAAAGGCAGCGAAACGCCGGTTGCGTGACAACCGGCCGCGACCGTCCTGATCAAGCGGTCTAGGCCTTGCTTCAGAGTGCGGCGTCATGCGACGTCGCCTATTCCTTGCGTGGGCGTGCGCGCTGGCGCTTCCCACGGCGCTGGGCGCGCAGACTCACGACGGTCAACGTGATTCGCCTGAGATTCGAAAGCTCGTCATCGACGGAGCCAAACACGTCGATGTTCATGACCTGAAAAAGAGCATTTCGACCCAGGCGTCCGCGTGCAGAAACCTCATTCTCGAGGTGGTCTGCCTATTTACGAACTCGCCCACGTTCGAGGATAAGCATTACCTCGACGAGGACGAGTTGCGGCGTGATATCGTGCGCATCCGTCTGTATTACTGGAAGCGCGGATACCGGTCGACGGAGGTCGACACCGCGGTCACACCGCGCGGCACCAACAAAGTCCAGGTCACCTTCAAGGTGAACGAGGGCGAGCCGACGCGCGTGCGCGACGTGTTCCTGGTCTACGACTCGGCGCTGATCAGCGACAAGACGCGCAATCGGCTGACGCTGCTGCGTCCGAACGATCCGCTCGATCTGATCCGCCTCGATTCGATGCGCGTGATGTTCCAGGACGAGCTCTGGGATCAGGGCTTTGGCGACGCGGTCGTCGACACGACGGTCGCCGTCGATACGGCGTCACGTCTCGCCGGAGTCACTCTCACGCTCACGCCGAACCGAAAGACCACGGTCGGGAGCATCACGATCGCTGGCAACCAGAAGGTCGCGACGAAAACGATTCAGAATTCGCTCACCTTCGGGCCAGGCGACCTGTACCGCATGTCCGACGTGCTCGAGAGCCAGAGAAATCTGTACGAGTCCAACCTGTTTCGGCTTGCGGCGATCGGAGTGCCGCCTCAACGCGACAGCGTGAAGAACGTCGACATCGACGTCACCGAGGCGCCGATGCACGAAGCGCGACTCGGCCCCGGCCTAAACAACATCGATTTCTTCCAATTTCAGTCGCACTACTCCGACTACAACTTCCTCGGCGGCGCGCGGCGACTGGACGTCGATGCCACGGTCGGTAATCTGTTCGCGCCGCAGCTCTCCGGGCGCGGTCCGTTCCGCAACGTTGCGGCCGATGTGCCCGATAGCAACGTGTCGGCCTTTCTGCAGCCGACATACAACGCCAGCGTCGACTTCAAGAAACCGGCGTTTCTTCGACCGAGCGACGCGGCGGCGATCGGTGCATTCACGCACCGCACGATCAACCCTGGCGTGTTCATCGATCACGGGTACGGCGGGCAGGTGACGTTCACCCACGAAGTGAGGCCGCGTGCACCAGCGAGCGTGAGCTACCGGTACGAGCTCAATCGCGTACAGGCGAGCGACACGTACTTCTGCGTGAACTATGGCGTGTGCGACACGCTCACGATCGGTTCGCTACGCTCGCACGAATCGCTGTCGCCGCTGACGCTCACCGGTTTCATCGACCGATCTGATGCACCGTTCTCGCCGACAAAAGGCTACGTCGCCCGGCTCGACTTCGAGCACGCGTCAGCATACACACT
Organism: Leucogemmata humicola; assembly: GCF_055379415.1. NCBI lineage: Bacteria > Pseudomonadati > Gemmatimonadota > Gemmatimonadia > Gemmatimonadales > Gemmatimonadaceae > Leucogemmata > Leucogemmata humicola. Next base: position 845,302 of record NZ_AP040875.1, on the reverse strand, counting down.
TTCTGATTTCCGATACAACCGCATCTTCTTCGACGCCGCTGCATACGGCCACAAGAGCGGAACGCGCAACGTGTACTCGGCGCACCTTCGCTTTGGAGTCGTCCGCGCGATCTCGTCGGGACCAGAGGGAGGCGTACTCCACCCCAGAAAACGCTTCTACGCCGGAGGCGCGAACTCCGTTCGCGGCTACGCTGAGAATCAGTTGGGTCCACGCATTCTGACGATCGACGATTCGACACTACTCCTCCACGCGAGAAGCATCAACGGCGGTATTTGCGGCGGAACCGTCGACGCCGTGAAGTACTGCGACCCCAATTCGCCCAATCTGCGGAACAGTGATTTTCTCCCGCAGCCGCTCGGCGGCACGTCTCTGCTCGAGGGAAGTGTCGAGTATCGAGTTCCGCTGCCGCTCGGTGAAACGTTCCGACACTTCGCGGCCGCCGGATTCATTGATGGAGGCGTCGTTGGGTCTGGCGACATCAAGGGTCTGCAGTCGATCGCGGGCATCATCAAAGGCCAGGGGGCAATCACACCGGGCGTCGGACTGCGCTACGAATCGAGCCTCGGACCGATCCGCTTGGACTTTGCCTATAATCCGGCGCGAACTGAAGCGCTTGGCGTAGTCACCACAGTGCGCGACAAGAACGGCGTACTGGTGATCGCGCCACTGAGCGTCTCGAGAAACTACTCGCCGGGCAATTCGCTCTTCGATCGCATCACGTTCCACTTTTCGATCGGAGAGGCGTACTAGTGGCGAGACGGGAAGATCACCCGTCCGAAGACGCACGGAGCGATGGTGGTTGGCCAACACCGCCCGCCGAGCGGAAGCCGGTGGCCGTGATCCCGCCGAAACGACGCAGGCATCGGTGGGTATGGGGACTGCTTGCCGGCCTGACGTTCTTCGCCATCATCGTTTCGCTCGCTGCACTCGCCGTCATCGTTCTCTCCGGCACCGACTGGGGACGCGAGCGCGTTCGTCGTTTCACTGAGAAAACAGTGAATGGCGCGATTCACGGTCACGCACGCATCGGAAGTCTGTCTGGCAATCTGCTCGTCGGTCTAACGGCGCACGACGTCGCCATCACCGACAGCGCAGGCAATCCGTTCGTGAGCGCCGAGTCTGTGCAGGGCAGCTACTCGATTCTTTCTCTGCTGCGAAAGCGAATCTGGATTCAGAACGCGACTGTGATTCATCCGGTGGTCGTGCTCGATCGACCGACCGACGGGAAATGGAACTGGCAGCGGATCTTCCCAAAGAGCACCACACCGAAAGCGCCGTCCGCGCAGGCTGGTTGGGGCGACTGGTTGAGCTTCAGCAACTCGACAGTCATCGACGGTCAGCTGATCGTGCGGTCGCCCTGGCATCCTCGCTCGACGCTGCGTGCAGCGGCGCGCGACAGCGCGGTTCGGGCGGCGCTATCGGGCAAAGAACGTCTCGTCGTCGAACGCAGCGGCAGCGGATTTCAAAAAATCATTCGCCTCGACTCGGTGTCGGCGGAAGTCCCCCTTCTTCTGCTCGCCGAGCCAGGACTCGACCATCAGTTCGTGCAGATCGCAGCGGCGTCGATGCGCGCGTATCCGTTCCAGCCGCCGGCAGCGATCGTGCGCGATGTCAAAGGTGTGGTCGCATTCAACACCGACTCGGCGTGGTGGAAGGGCGCGTACGCAGCGCTTCCGCATTCCAAGGCAACCGGGGACGGCGTGTATTCGTTCTCGAGCGGCGACTTTCACCTCAAGCTACATAGCGATCCGGCGAGCTTCGCGGACATGCGCTGGGTGTATCCTCGCCTGCCAGAGGGTGGGCACGGAAAGCTCGATCTGAAACTCACCTGGGTCGGATCGCTGTCGGATTACCAGTTTACCAATGCCGACATTCGCCTGGACAAGGCGCACATGATGGGCGACTTCGGCATTACGCTCGACGACTCGATCTCGATTCATAACACCAATGTGCGCTTCACCGGCGTAGAGACGCGCACGATGGAGCAGCTCATTCCGAATTTCCACTCGCCGCGCCGCGGAACGTTCTCGGGTCGCGCCTCGGTGACGGGCGGCGTGCACGCGCTCGCGCTCGACGGAGATGTCACCTTCGACGACGTGAGCGCCGGCCGCAGCCGAGTGATCGCGGCGGGCCACGTCGCTTTTCCTGGCCACTCCGTGCGCGCAACCAATCTCCGCGTGCAGATGCTCCCTGTGCGCGTCGATCTCGCGCGGACGTGGATGCCCTCGCTGCCGATCAGCGGCGACGTGATCGGCACGGTGACACTGAACGGATCCTCGGATCGGCAGCTCACGGTCGTGGGCGACATCGAGCATCACGATCGCGGGACACGGTCGATCGTGGGTGGAACTGCTACAGTGCGGTTGTCCGGCGGCACGTGGATAGATGTGGACGTCGTTGCACGACCGCTGTCGCTCGTCGAAGTCGGACGTTTCTTCCCCGCGGCAGGATTGCACGGGAATGCGACCGGGCCTATCCATCTCACTGGATCGCTCAGCGATCTGCGCGCGGTGGCCGACTTGCGTCTGCCCGATGGTGGACGCTTCACGACGCGCGGCACCTTCGACGTCGCGAGTCGCGAAAAGGGGTACGATTTCTCGGCGCATCTGTACACGCTCAACCTGCGCGAGATCACGACCAAGGCACCGGTCACGTCGCTCACGGCGCAGCTCACCGCAAAGGGTCGCGGCTTCGATCCCAAGACAATGCAGTCGACCATCGACGCAGATCTCGCAACGTCGCGCTGGGACACGCTTGGCGTCGACACTGCGTCGGTGCGTGCGTCGCTCAACAATGGACTCGTCGAGATCAAGCGACTGTACGCGGCCGGTTCGAACACCACGGCGTCGGCGTCTGGCACCTTCGGAATAACGCGTGAGCAAACGGGCACGCTCACTTATCGCGTCGTCGTCGATTCGCTCGGCGCGCTAAATCGCTGGATCCCGAAATCGACGATGGCGAAGGCACCGATTGCGCCGCGTCCGCGCGTCACCGCGCGCGCGATTCAACGCGCGAAGGCCGATTCGGCGCGCATCGATCGCGCAACGGAAATGGAGCGAATGATCAGCGGCAAACCCGGGCCAAAGCTCGCGGTGAACGCGCCAAAATCGGTTCCATCGGACACACTGTCAGGGTCGGCGCGCGCCGAGGGGACGATTCGCGGCAACATCTACGAGTTCGATCTTCGCGGACGAGCGAATGGCGAGAAGGTTCTCGTGCGCGGCAACTTCGTTCGTCGCTTTGCGAGCGAGTACGCCTGGATGAATGCGCGCTCGCCGGAGGCCAAAATCGCCGTCGGCATAGATGCGGATAGTGTGAGCGCCATGGGCTTTGCCTTCGACACGGTGAACGTACGCGCCACCTACTCTCCGACGGGCGGACGCGTCGAAGCGGTCGTTGTGGAAGACAAGAATCGCGAGTACAGCGTGAAGGGCGACTACGGTCTCTTTCCGAATCGGAAGGAAGCACGCCTCTCTAATCTCACCTTCCGTTTCGATACGACCTTCTGGTCCATGCCTCGGCCGGCGTCGGTGCGATGGGGAGAGACGGGCGTCGTCGTTTCCGACTTCGAACTGCGCAATCGCGAGAACGGACGCATTTACGCCAACGGATTGTTGCCCACCGAGGGTTCGGCGGACTTCAAGCTCGATGTCGTGGAATTTCCGGTGAGCAATCTCTCAGACATTCTGCAAACCGATTTCGACGTCCGCGGCAACCTGACGCTGCATGGAACGCTGTCAGGCACGCTACGTACGCCGTCGTTCCGTGGAACGTTCGCGCTCGCGAACGGCATGTACAACAAGACAGCGCTTCCCGAGTTGAGCGGACGTGTGGGCTACGCCGATCGCGCCGTAGTCGCGCATGTGGATCTGCTGCGAAAGAACGGTCAGTCGATGGCGACAGTGGACGGGCACATCCCGATCAATCTCGCCATCACCGGAGTGACAGGAAGTCGCTTGCTCAAGGACGAGATGTCGATCGATCTCGTCGCCGATAGCCTTCCCGTCGAGTTGATTCCAGAATTCACACAAAGTGTGTCGAACGTTCACGGTCGAGCGGGCGGAAAGCTGACCGTGCGCGGAACGCTCGACCACCCAATTCTCGCCGGAGGCTTCGCGCTCGAACACGGTACCATGACGCTCGCGGTAACGGGTGCGACGATCGACGGCATCTACGGCGCCGTGCACATGGCGAACGACACGGTCTATGTCGACTCGGTCGCCGGAAATGCGAAGGGACCGGTGCGACTGCACGGAACGCTTGGAATGGCGAATTGGCGCGAGCCGACGTTCAATCTGTTCCTCACGTCCAGCGGCGCTGAGCTATTGCACAACGATCGAGGCCGAATTCGCGTCGATGCCGGACTCGCGCTCAGCGGTCCGTTCCGCTCAGCCTATTTGAGCGGGGCGGTCGTCGTGACACAGGGCGTCATCTACGCGCCAGAACCAACAGGGCGACACGTAATCGGCCCCGGTGATCCGGCGCTGTTCAACGTCATCGACACGGCAATCGTCTCGGATCGCGATCTATTCCCGCCCGAGTCGCCACTGCTCGCGAATCTGCGTATCGACATCGGCCTGAGCATTCGGCACAACACCTGGGTGCGCAACCGCGAAGCCAATGTCGAGGTGTACACGGACGAACCCGTCCTCATTCACGCTGAGCAGGAATCCTTCGCGCTCACGGGCGTGGTGACGTCCGATCGCGGTGAATACAATTTTTTCAGCAAACGCTTTCAGATCAAACGAGGGTCGGCCACGTTCATCGGCAGCCCGGATCTGAATCCAACGCTCCAGCTGACTGGTGAGTACGAGGTGCTGCTTCCGTCTCGCGGCGCGCTCAACATTAGAGTTCTAATTGGCGGAACCCTGCGCAAACCGACGCTGTCGCTCGAGAGCGACGCGCAGCCGCCGCGCACCCAGTCGGAGTTGTTGAGCCTCCTGGCCTTCGGCCAATCGGCGACGTCGCTGCTCGCCAACGGATCGTCCAGCATCGCCGGGTCGGCCGCAACGTCCGATCTCTTCGGCGTCGGTGCCCAAGTCGCGGCGCGTCGTCTGGCTGGCGTCGCGCTCGGCGTCGCCGCCAACCAACTCGAGCTGCAGGCCGGTCGCGCATTCGGGACTGACATGTTCGACATCACTCCAACGGATGCGCCGTCGGGCAACATCGTCGGCAACCTATTCACGTCGACGAAGTTCGAGGCGGGCAAGTACGTGAATCCACGGACGTTTGTAACGGTGCAGACGCAAGCCGGCCGGCCCGGTGCCGGCGTCGAGCATCGCACGGCCGACGGGTGGCAGTTCAACGCGAACGTCTCACCGCGCCTGCTTCTCCTCGAGCCAAGGCTGACCTCCCAGCCCTACCGAATCGTCCAGGCGTACGGCGGGTTCATCGTTCGCGAGTGGCGTTTCTAGGACTAACTTTCGGCTTCTGGACGCCGGCGCTCGTTGAACGGGAGGGGAGTCATGTCACGCGCATTCTTGAGAGACGACGCCGAGGGCGAGATGCCTCGCCGGAACTATGGACTTCCCGAGCGGGACGATCCCGGTTTCGAACGTGCGGCCGCGCGCGCCCTCCTAGATGCTGCACGCGTCAACGAAACTCAGCTCGCCGAACGAGCGACGGGCTGCTACTGGGGCGAACCTCGGCTCCGTCCGTATGTTGAGGAAATTCTCGCAGAGGCGGAGCGGACGAAAGACGACCGGCTCGAACAGCTCGCGCGACGTTTCTTACGTTGACGATCGCAGCGGGATGCTGCAGCTTAAGGCTCGCAGAAACATACGGTTAGACGGATAGCGGAGCCCCGGATGGAGTTCGAGCAGGCGCTGTTGAGCGGTTCATCATTGGGGGATCGCTATTCGATCGAGCGTGAGCTCGGCCACGGCGGTATGGCGACCGTGTATCTGGCCGACGACAAGAAGCATCGGCGCAAAGTCGCGGTGAAGGTGCTGCGTCGTGAACTGTCCGCGAGCATCGGTGCCGAGCGCTTTCTTCTCGAGATCGAGACCGCAGCACGGCTGAGCCATCCGCACATCCTGCCGTTGTATGACTCCGGCGCGGTCGACGACGTTTTGTATTACGTCATGCCGTTCGTGCGAGGCGAGTCACTCCGACAAAAGCTGATGCGAGAAGGCCGACTGGCAATCGGCGAAGCGCTCACGATCACGCGACAGGTTGCGTCAGCGCTCGCGTACGCGCACTCACACGGCGTCATCCATCGCGACATCAAGCCCGAGAACATTCTGCTCCACGAGGGCGAGGCGCTCGTCGCGGATTTCGGTATCGCGGTGGGTATTCAACCGGCGTCCACCGGACGGCTCACGATGACGGGAATGCTGCTCGGCACTCCGGACTACATGAGTCCCGAGCAGGCGATTGGCGAACCGGTGTTGGATGCCCGCAGTGACGTGTACAGTCTTGGCTGCGTGCTGTATGAGATGCTTGCTGGCGAATTGCCGCATCAAGGTCCGAACGCGCAAGCGGTCTTCGCGAAGCGCCTGACCACGCCGGCACCATCGGTGCGACGGCTGCGCAGCGAAGTGCCCACGCGCGTCGAACGCGCCATCTCGAAAGCGCTCGCCACCGATCCGATCGATCGATTCGAGTCAGCGGCGGCGATCGCCGAGGCGCTCATCGACATTGGCGCAACGGAGCAGTTGCCTCCATCGGTAGCGATTCTGCCTTTTCTGAATCTCAGCACCGACCCGGAGAACGAGTACTTCGCCGACGGCATCACCGAGGACGTGATCGCGCAGCTATCGAAGATTCGGTCGCTCAAGGTCATCTCGCGCACGTCGGTGATGCAGTTCAAGAAGCGAGACAGGACACTGCGCGAAATCGGCGCTGCGTTGGAGGCGACGACGATCCTTGAAGGCAGCGTACGCCGCGCGGGGAATCGCGTGCGCATCGTGGCGCAGCTCATCGACGTCGAGACCGATCGGCACCTGTGGGTGGAAACGTACGATCGCCAACTCACCGACATCTTTGCCATTCAGACGGACGTCGCGCTGCAGATTGCGTCCGCCTTACGCGCCGAGCTGGCGAAGGACGAACGAACGCGCATCAAGAAGGAACCGACAGCCGACGTCGAGGCGTATCAGCTCTATTTGCAAGCGCGGCATTGCTACATTCGCTACACAACGGAAGGGCTGACCAAGGCCATCGAGTACTTCGATCGTGCCGTCGAAAAGGACCCGAACTACGCAACCGCGTACGTCGGCCTCTCGCTCGCATACAACGAGTTGGCGGAGAGCGGCGCGGTCCCGTCGGCCGAGGCGTACGCACGAAGTCGGTCGGCCGCGCTGCGCGCGCTGGCGATCGATCCAGATCTCGGTGAGGCGCATACTGCGCTCGGCGTCGTGAAGTTCGTCAACGATTTCGATTGGACCGGCGCCGAAATCGAATTCAAGCGTGCACTGGAGCTGACGCCCGGTAGCGCGGATACATACGATCGATACGGACGCCTGTGCTCATCCTTGCAACGTTTCGACGAAGCGATCGAGATGAGCAAGCGGGCGCACGATCTCGATCCGCTCGCGCACAAGATTGATATTGCGACTGCTCACCTGCGCGCGGGCTCGTATCACCGCGCCATCCCCGTTCTCGAGCAAGCGATCGAGTTCGATGCGACGAACGCGCGAGCGCATGCGACGCTCGCGTGGGCGTATGCGAAGCAAGATCAGTTCGAAACGGCACTCGAGCACCTGAAGACGGCCGTCTCGTTCGAACCGGATTCCACAATCTGGTTGGCGCAGCTCGGCCAGGTATATGGAATGGCCGGCCGTTCAGCCGAGGCGCGCGAGATCCTATCGCGGCTCGATGAGCGGGCAACACGAGGCCACGTCTCGCCATACCATTTCGCGTATGTCTACACGGGGCTCGGCGAGTATGATCGCGCGATGGACTACCTCGAGCGCGCGTACAATGATCGCGCCGGAGCCGTCTACGGAATCAAGGGATCGTTCCTGTTTACTGCGTTGCACGGGAATCCGCGATTCACCGCACTGCTTCGCAAAATGAATCTGGCGTAGACAATGCGTCCCGGCGTGCACGCAATAATCGCAATTGCGATTGCCATGAGTCGGGGACTCAGCGCGCAGGCACCTGTTCCTGCGGCATCGCAGAACGCGTCGCCGATGGTTGAGCACTCGCGTGCGCACACGCGAATCGAACCGACCGAGATTCCGGGCCTTCGCCGCACGTTCGACGGTCCACTCGGCAAGCCGGTCGAAGTATTCGTACCCGTCGCCGCACAGCGTGCAACGACACTTCGACTCGTCGTGTTCTTTCACGGCGCCGCGTTCGTGCCGGAACTTGCGGTGTCGAAGCTTGGAAACGACAACGCCGTGGCCGTTCTCACGCTCGGCGCCGGCTCGGGCGTGTATGATCGCGCGTTCAGCGAACCAGCGGTGTATGACACGTTGCTCGCAACGATTCGACGTGAGCTCGTGGACGGACTCAAGCATCCGGTTCGATTTACAGATGTCACGCTCGTGGGATTCAGCGCAGGGCACGGCGCCGTGCGCGCGATCCTGCGCGACTCGAGCCATTTTCGCGACGTCGCTGCCGTACTTCTACTCGACGGGCTGCATACGTCGTACGTACCCGAGGGGACGGTGGTCGAAAAAGGCGGCGTGCTCGACTCGACGAACCTCGTCGCAATCACGCGCTTCGCGCGCGCAGCAATGCGTGGCGACAAGCGCCTCGTGATCACGCACTCGGAGATCTTTCCTGGCACCTTCGCGAGTACGACTGAGACGACCGACTATATGATCTCGGCGCTCGGCCTGCGACGCACACCGGTGTTGAAGTGGGGTCCTGGCGGGATGCAGCAGCTCAGCGAGGTGAAGTCGGGTCGCCTGGATATTCTGGGTTTCGCCGGCAATGCTGGTCCCGACCACATCGATCATTTCCAGGGGCTGCCAGAGTTCCTGCGACTGACCCGGTCGCTGCGCGTTCTAGAACGCTAACCAGGCAACTCTCTAGTTGACATTCTACCAGAGCGATCGTATCGTCTGGTAGAATGTCTCCTAAGAACGAACGTGAACGCACAGCGCTCCTCCAGGGAACGCTCGACCTTTTGATTCTGCGCACCCTGGCGCTCGGGTCACACCATGGGCACGGCATCGCGCTCGCCATCCAGCACTCGTCGCAGGGCGCGCTACTCGTGGACCACGGCTCGCTGTACCCTGCCCTGCAGCGCCTCGAAGCCGCGGGCTGGATACGCGCCGAATGGGGCGTGTCGGACAACAATCGGCGAGCGCGGTTTTATGAGTTGAGCGCCGCTGGTCGAAAGCAACTCGTGAAGGAAGCAACAGAGTGGCGGCGGCTGTCCGAAGCCGTCGCACTCGTACTCGGCCCCAAGCTCAGCGGAGAGTAGCGCGATGCGATGGAGTCAGTGGAGACGATGGCTGTCGCGGCGGTCGGACGATGACTTCGCTGCTGAAGTTGAGTCGCACATCGCCATGGAGACGGAACGACTCGTGAACGCCGGAATGAGCGAGGCCGAGGCCCGCTTCGCTGCGCGCCGCGCGTTCGGGAATATGACCGCGCCGCGTGAGCATTTTCATGAATCGCGGCCGTGGACGCGGCTCGAGTCCGTTGCCCAGGACGCGCGTTATGCCCTTCGCAGCATGCGCCGCACTCCGGGATTCACGACGATCGCAGTCGCGTCGCTGGCACTGGGTATCGGCGCCAACACGACGATGTTCAGCGCAGTCGATACGCTGCTACTGCGAACCCCTGCGCACGTCCGCGACGCCGACCGGATCCATCGTCTCTATTTCCAGTCTCGTGGGCCGACCGGTGAGATGTACACGTCCACGAAGCAGGGGTATCGGACCTACACCGAGCTACGCGATGGTGTACGCGCATTCGAAGCAGTCGGTGCATTCGATGCGGAGAAGCTTTCGAGTAGCCGCGGTGCTGACGCTCGCCAGATCCCTGCCGTTCTCGTGACACCAAGCGTGTTCACCATGCTTGGTGTTCGTCCAGCGTTGGGCCGATTCTTTCTGCCAAGTGAGGAACGCGAAGACGGAATCGCTGTGCTTGGCTACGCGGCCTGGCGTGGCCAGTATGGCGGCGACTCGGCAGTGCTCGGGCGCACCATCGACGTACGCGGTGCACCGTATGTAATCGTTGGAGTTGCACCGGAGGGATTCACCGGCGTTGACCTCGATCGCGTGGATTTGTGGCTGCCGATCGGCTCGGCGAAGCGCTTCGTCAACCCCATGGCCGTCGAGCCCACCGCGGGGAATTTTTGGCTGCAGATCATCGCTAAGCGCCGGACTGGCGTCGAGCTCTCTGCCGTTCAGCAGGAAGCGACACAGGCCTATCGCAACAGTTGGCGTGATTCGCCAGGGTACGCCAAGCTGTTCGCAAAATCAGTCGCTGCGATCGGGCCGATCAGCGCTGCGCGGATTCCGGGGAGCGACGCTGACGCGCGCGTCTCGCTCTGGGTTGGCGTCGTCTCCCTACTCGTCCTTGTCATTGCTTCGGCGAACGTCGCAAACCTGCTGTTGCTTCGTGGGCTCACACGGTCGCGCGAGGTTGCGCTTCGTCTGTCGCTCGGCGCGACGCGCTGGCGCGTGATGCGGCACGCGCTCGTCGAGGGCGCGCTACTCGCCGGGCTGGGGGCGTTGTGCGCACTGATCGTAGCGCGGTGGAGCACGCAGGCCATTCGCACCTTCCTGCTGCCAAACGCAGCGCCGCAGAGCGCGTTCGACCTTCGACTTCTCGCGTTCACCGCGGTGATCGCGTTGACAACAGGAATTCTCGCGTCGGTTCTACCTGCACTCGTCACAGCGCGACGCGATTTTGGTCCGTTGCTCGGCGGCGGTCGATCGACGAGCGGTCCAAATCGCTTGATGTTGCAGCGCGTATTGATCGGCGGTCAGGTTGCGCTCGCGACGCTGTTGCTCGTCGGTGCTGGGCTCTTCGTCGTCAGTCTTCGAAATGTTCAAGCAATCGACCTGGGAGTCGACACTGACCACGTACTGTACGTGAACGCCGACCTCGGCTCCGCACGCATGCTGTCGAGGGATTCGAATACCCGGGCGAGTGTGAACGCGACCTATGCGGCGATGGCAGAGAGCGTTCGTCGAATTCCGGGCGTTGTGAACGCTACGGTGACCGCAGGTGAACCGCTGGCGAGTGGCTCCGCGGTCAGTATAAAGCGACACCTCAGCGATACGCCTCGCGATGGTTCTCCCGTGCCATTCATGCGCGGCGTCGGTGCAGCATACTTCGAGACCATGGGGACAGCGCTGATTCGCGGACGGTACTTTATCGCTGCCGATCACGTGCCTAACGCGCACGTTGCGATCGTCGACGAATCGACGGCAAAGCAATATTTGCCAGGCACCAATGGGCTCGACTCGTGCGTGTATCTCGGCAGTGACGAGACGTGCACGGAGATTGTCGGCGTCGTCAAGAATACGATCCTGTGGCAGATCATCGGCGACAAGGGCACTGTCGTCTATGTGCCTTTCGAATCGTGGGGCGGTCTTGCGGTAACAATGCTGGAAGTGCGCACGAGCGGCGACCCGTCATCGGCGATTCCTGCTGTGCGGCAAGCCATCCTGTCGGTGTCACCCAACCTGCCCTGGGTCGACATTCGCCCTGTGAGCGACCGGCTGCGGCCACAACTCAGACCCTGGCGTCTCGGCGCGTCGATGTTCACCGCGTTCGGCGTTCTGGCCCTCTGTCTCGCGGCGATCGGTCTCTATGGACTGCTGTCGTACGTCGTTGCACAGCGCTCGCACGAAATTGGAATTCGCAAAGCGCTCGGAGCGCCCAACGCTGGAGTAATTCGCATGGTACTCCGCGGCGCGCTCGGGATGACGCTCATCGGTGTCGCGATCGGTCTGATCATCGCGATTGCCGCTGGGCGGTTCATCGCGAGCCAGCTCTACGGTGTATCACCGCGCGATCCCGTCGTGATCGCGCTTTGCTCAGGCACGCTCATCGCGGCAACGATCGTTGCGTGTCTGGCGCCGGCACGACGCGCAACGCGGGTCGACCCAATGATATCGTTACGCGCGGAGTAGCTCGCCCTCAGGGTTGGTAGACCGTCTCTGCCCCAACGACGGTCCGGACGATCGTGATGTCCTTGATTTTGTCCTTGGCGACCGTGTGCGGATCGTCGGAGAGCACGACGAAATCCGCCAGCTTCCCCTCGGTGATCGAGCCCTTGAGCGTTTCCTCATGCGAGGCGTACGCGCCGTTGAGCGTATTGACCTTGATCGCCTCGTCCACGCTGATGCGCTGGTTGGCGCCCCACGTGGTGTTGTCCCAACCTGTACGCGTGACCATGCCCTGAATACCCATCAGCGGCGCGAAGGGACCGGGGCTGAAATCGGAACCAGCCGCAGCCCATATACCGGCGTCGAGCATCGTACGGTACGCCATACCGTGCTTCATGAACTCTTCGCCGTAGAAGGGAAACTTGTCGGTGTTGTAGTACGCATACGTCGTGAACATCGCAGGCACGGCGCCCGCCGCCTTGATTCGGCGCACGAGATCGTCGTTGATCATCGTACAGTGCGTGATCTTGGGACGAGCGTCGACTCGTGGTGCAAGCTTCTGCGCGCGCTCGAATGCCGTGAGGTACATGTCGATCGCGACGTCGCCGTTTGCGTGGCAATTCACCTGAATGCCAGCGCGATGGACACGTTCGACCCAGGCGTTGAGATCGTCCTGCGTCTCGGTGATGTTGCCCTTGTATGTAGTTCCCGCGTACGGGGTGCTGCGCGCCAGCGTCCGCTCGGAGAACGACCCGTCGACAGTGTGCTCCGACGTCGCGCCAAACTTGATCCACTCATCGCCGAAGCCGCTCTTGACCCCGCTGGCGATCATGGAGTCGAGTACGCGTCCGCTGGCTTCATAGCTCACTCGATGGTGCAGATCGCCACGCGCGCGAACTTCCTGGATGGCCGACAGATCGCCGCCCTCGTGGTGCACGCTCGTAAGGCCGTATCGCGTAAACTGTTTGGAGATGTGGGCGATTCCATCGCGATCGCGCTGGGCGCGCTGCTCTGTGGTAAACGACGGCCGCTGGCCGGCGCGGCTGATCGTACCGCGCGCGAGGTCGGTGACGCGGCCATTCAACTCACCATTTTCGTCGCGGTCGTACGTTCCGCCGGGCGGATTGGGAGTGTCCTTCGTGATTCCAGCGAGTTGCAGCGCCTTGCTGTTGTAAAACGACGTGTGCCCGCCGCGGTGCTGAACCGCGACCGGATGCTCAGTCGACACCTGATCGAGATCGCGAATGTTGAGCTGGCGCTTGTCCGTGAGCTTCGTGTCGTCGTGGAAAAAGCCTTCGACCCAGGTCCCGGCCGGCACCTGCTGCGCCTTTGCGCGAAGCTTGGCAATGATGCTCGCAATCGTGACGAATTCGACTTCAAACGGATTGCCGACGAGGACTTCATACAAAAGCGTGTCGCCGCCGGCGTGATTGTGACAATCGATGAAGCCGGGGACGATCGTCATCTGCTTCGCGTCGAACGTCTGCGTTCGCTTTCCGATCAGCGCTCGTATATCCGCGTTGCTCCCGACCGCGACAAACCGACCACCTTTGGTAGCAAACGCCTGCGCCGTCGGCAGCTTTGCATCCACCGTGTAGACCTTGGCGTTGAACACAACGAGGTCTGGATCGACGGGAAGAAGTCCCACCGCCATTCGCGCGCTCGCACCACGAGCCCACGCTGGTGAGAGAGCTCCGGCGACGCCGAGCGCGGTTATGCCGAGGAATTCGCGTCTGCCGTGGCGATCGGTCATGGTGATAGGGTTGGTGACACCATGGTTGTATGACGCGCCGGGCTCCGTCGCAAGCCCGTTGATCGCAGCCTACAGCCGGAGCGCGGAACCGTCACACAGTACACAGTTCAACTCTGTGCCGAGGTGCGCGGTACGACCCTCAGGGGTCGTGACCCAAACCCGCACCTGCCAGGGTGGGTCGTGCCGGACGTGCTGGCCGTGACCGCAGCTGAGTTCCGCCACCCAATGACCTTCATCGTCGAGGTGATACCCAATGATCGGTCGGTTCACAGCTCACCTCCGCTCCAAATGGGTTCCAGCATGATCGCCACGCGCCGTCGAGTGTTGTAATCTCTCCAGGCATAGAATGGAACAAGAACCAACGACCTGGCGACAATGACACTGATCTTCTGGACCATCACGGCACTCGATGCCTTGCTGTTTGTCGGACTCCTCATTGCCACTCTTACGGCGACGGGAATCTCCGATGGCGGACGCGAGATGTCGCTGTTTTTCTACATCATCATCCCCGCCATCATCATCGGCGGTGGCGTACTGCTCTTCGTCAAATCCGAGTCGGTGGTCTGGCGAAGCCTCGCGCTGCTCATCGTTGCCGGCCCCGGACTGCTGCTCGCAGTGACGCGGATACGGAGCGCCGCGATCGACTACCAGATCCATCAAAACTCGCTCGGCCGTGGCTACTTCTCGGGTCGCGATATGAAGGCAGCTGGCGCCGCGGTGATTCGCCGAGACACAGCCGCACTCAGAACAGTCGGCGCGCGCGTCGACATCAACACCAAAGGCGAGCGCGGAATGACGTTGATGCAGCTTGCCGTCGAACAGGCGTGGGAAGGGCCGAATGTGCCATCAGGTAGCGTGACTTCGCTCGACGTCGTGCGAGAACTCATATCGCTCAAGGCGGATCCGAACTTCGGCCTGGAAACCGCAACCAAGGTTCGCGACGTAGCCATGGTGAACACGCTGCTCGATGGCGGCGCCAATCCCAACTATGCCGGCGACAACGGTCCGGTCGTTTTCGAGTGGCTCGGCGTCACACCGATCGCAAATTTCACCGCCCTGCTCGACCACAAGCTCGACATAAACCTGACGACTCGAAACAAGGAACCGCTCGTCGTCTCCGCAGCGCGAGCTGATCGGTGGGACATCGTGTTGCTGCTCATGGCGCGCGGTGTCGACGTTTCGCGCGGTGATGCGCAGGGTGACCGACTCGCCGACGTCGTGCAGAGCCGCATGGAATCGACGATGGACCGACCGGCCGAGATGAAAGCCGATATCGCCCGCGTGAAGACATTGCTCGGCGGTGCCGCGTCGCCGAAGGCGGCGCGATGATTCCACTCGATGACGATCGGCAAAGCCCGTCGGTCGACATCACGACCAACGGCCGCAGCGGCGGTATCACCTATCGCGAGGGCGAACAAACGATCCCATTCGATTGGGAGTTGGCGATGTCGCCCGCAATCGCGCTCCTCTGGGGCCCGAAGCGCGCCGGTTGGGACGCGCAGTATCCCTGGGCCATCGGTCGCCAAGCGGAGATTTTCGAGTTTGTTTGCGCCGAAGTCGTCCGTCAGAAGGCGCCGGACGGCACGTACGAGTACGACCTCGAACTCGGCGATCTGACAATCCTCAACAGCAACAGTCCGCGCGGTCGCGAACTTCGTATGGCGGCCGCGGCGGCCGCGACCACGGCGTTGCAACAACACCTCTCCGTCGACGCCCGCCTTGCTGCTGCCGAGTCGGCGACGAAAGGCGAGGCTGAACCCATCGACGAAGCGATTCTCGCCCGAGAAATCCGACGCCTGTCGCAGCCCAACGATGGACTCGAACGCGCGCTTCGCTTGGCAGCCGCGCGACCGAGCGAAACGATCAAGCAGGCACTCCTGTGGGCAAGCTACAACGCCACCGCGTGCGCGCCTCACTGTGCGGCGCAGCTGCTCGTCATCCGCGGCACGGCGACCGAGCCCTTTGACGCCGACGTATTGGCAATGCTTGGCAAGCTCGGGAAACACACGAGCTCTTTCGATCGCGACGCCGCATTCGCAGAACTATCGACGCGTGTCGGAATGGTGCTCGATCAGAGTAGCCAGGACTAAGGCGCCGCCGCCTGGTATGACCGAAGCGTCATCGTGATCGAACCGACCGAGAGCTTCGCGTTGATCTGAACTATCACGTGAGCGGAATCGTCAGACAACCATACCTGCCCTTCTCCATTCGAGAACATCGTCGATGTCTTGATGATCGGCTGTACGACTACCGTGTTCCACCGCTTCCCCGCTGCCTCGATCGTATCCTTTCGCAATACCCGGAGCGTGACCGGATTGCTCGCTGGCTTGAAGTGCCTCGGGATCGCGGTCGTCGTTCCGACTTCGAGATCCCGTGTGCGCACGTAGTAGAGGAACGAGATGTCGTCGAGCGGATCAGCGACGGAAGGCTGCTCGAAATCGCCGCCATCCGAATAACTCCGACGTTCGGGGAAGATCTCGTAGCGTTTCTTCCGAACGCGGCCGCCGTCGAACTGATCCTGGGTGAATCGCAAGCTCTGAAACGTGGCCGTATCCACCCAGCTCTGCATCGTGTCGCGCGCCGAATACTTGTACAGCAGCAGATTCACGCCGGCCGCGAGCGTCAGGCGAAAGTGATAGGCGTCGCGACCACGGACGGTGTCCACGCCAACCACCGAAAGGCTAGCAGCGCCAGCATGGATGACTCCGTAGCGGACGTCATACTCGGCGCGCTCTCCCACCGCGAACGGCTGCGCGCGCTGAGTCGAAGACGAAGTCGCGAGCCCTAGACACGCGACGAGGATCAGCCAGAGCTTCAACGAATCGACTGTACGGAGGTCTCGAGTGTTGCGAGCGGACAACGAAACGTATGGCGGCTCGCAAGAATCGCAGCGATCAATCGCGAAGTGCGGCCATCGGGTCGCGCGCCGCGCAGGGAGGTACGGCATTCTCTGCCGACGGCGCCCGAAGTTGGGAAACGAACCGGGTCTGGAGTTCGCTCGTCAGTTCCCGTCGAACGCTGCCTGAAGTTGGCTCAGGTCCAGCTTGTTCATTCGCAGCATTGTGTCGACAACGCGCTTCGACTGTTCCGGACTTCCGGAGCTCATTAGACGCGGCAGCGCGTTCGGCACGACCTGCCACGACAACCCAAACTTGTCCTTGAGCCAGCCGCACTGATTCGGCGACCCGCCGTCGGCCGTCAGCTTGTCCCAGAGCTCGTCGATTTCCTGCTGCGTCTCGCACCCGACGAAGAACGAAACGGCTTCATTGAACTTGAACACCGGCCCCGCGTTGAGGCCCAGGAAACGTTGCCCCTGAAGTTCGAACTCGACCGACATCACCTGCCCATTCATTCGGCTGACGTTGCCGACTTTGGTGCTGGGGAAAATCGAGGCGTAGAAGTTCATGGCCTCTTCGGCCTGAGTGTCGAACCAGAGGAACGGCGTGATCGTCGGCATGGTTGGCTCCGAATGTGAGAGGTCGTGTGCCTGCTTCTGGCGTAAGTCGGAGCCGAAGCCCGATCCTCTACATGGCGTCGATCACGAGTTGCGATTAGGCGAAAATCGGCCTCTGGGCCGAACGGGCGGCGGGCCGGGCCGCCGGCGCGTTGCGAGCGCGCATGATGATGACCCCGGCGATGAACACGGCAATCGCGATACACTGTGCGACGCTCAGGGCGAAGAAGCGATCGTCCTTGATTCGCAAGAATTCGACAAGGAAACGCTCGATGCCAGCCAGCACCGCATAGACGCCGAACAGCCAGCCATCAGCGTGCGTGTGTTTGCGTAGGCGCCAAAGAATCAGGAACATCACGAAGCCGAGCGCCACTTCGATGAGCTGAGTCGGTACGACGCTGACGACAGTCGACGGGTCCATCGACGCGGGAAAGACCGCATGGAACGCCTGCGTCATACTACCAACCGTCGTGGGCGGGCTTCCATCGGGAAACGACACGGCGAGTGGACCCTGATACCACTTTCCATAGTCGTCTCCGACCGCCCAGCAGCCCGTACGTCCTACGGCATAGCCAGCGGCGATAGCTGGCCCAGCAACGTCGGCGTATCGGGAGAACGGAAGCTTTCGATAGCGAATCATCGCCCAGCACGCGATCACGGAGCCGATGAAGCCGCCCCAGAACACAAAGCCGGCGCGCGAAAAGAGATCGTGCCAGTTGTGCTTGATTACACCGACGAAATACAGCTTGCCGCCGATCATCGTGCCCATCAACGCCGCGAAGAGCACATCGCCGACGTGGTTCGCCTCGAGATCGTAGCCGCGCCGGAACAGCTCGCGTTCCGAAACGATCTGCGCAATGACGAACGCGAGCAGCACGGCAATGCCGAAGCCGGCGAGATCCCATTGGAAGCTGCCAATGTGGATCGGGATCACGAAGTTGTGGACGACGATAGGGTGGTCGCTCATAGTGCCTGAGAATTAAGCATCGTCGCGAGCCTTCGGGAGCACCTGAGTGAGGACTTGAAGTGGGTTGTCAAGCCGGGACGACGCTTCACTCTAGTCGAGTCTCTTGCGCACAGTGTGTGTCTCGGCAGATGTCCACCGCAGTAGCAACCCCGATAGCACCAGATAGACGATTGCTCGCAATCCGGCTCCCACGGGCCAGGCAGTCTCGAGAACCGCGTCTTCCGGATTCATCGAGTTGAAGTGAACGACAACGCGCGCCCCGACCGGATATCGACGCCGGTATTCCCGCGGATAGTTCTTGCCGCCTCTCGTTTCAGCGTCGATGCGCTTCGCGGTGTACTGACGCCCGGCAACCGCGTATCGGTAGGCGACGTAAAAGTGATCCGTTGTGAGATCACGCGGCCGCTTCCCGATGATTCCGACCACGTCCGTTCGAACCTCACTCGACATGACGACGCCTGGCGTCGTTGGCCATCCACGAACCGCGAGAGCGCGATAGACACCGTACCCGGCCATAATACCGAGAACGCCGCTGATGACCCCAAATGTCGCCGCAACCCAGATACGACCGGGCAAGCGACGACGGCGACGCCAAACAGCCTGTTCTAGAGGCAGCGCTCTGTTCATCGATCGTGAACTGGGTACTGTGCGAAAACTTGACGGCCCGCATCGGAAAGGTGACAGATCATCACGCAGTATGAATCTGGAATACCCTACCCCGGAATCAACCGTCGCGCACTCCGGCGACGATCTCGTACGAGTGCACGCGCGCCGCGTGATCGTAGATCTGCGACGCAACGATCACCTCGTCGGCACCCGTGCGCGCGACCAGTGCAGCCAACTCGTTTCGGACGCGGTCCGGTCCGCCAACGATCGCTTGCGAAAGGATCGGCATCAGTTGCGCGCGATCGAACGGCGTGAGCGTTCGCTCGATGTCGGCAACCGGCGGCGGCACCGGAACTGGATGTCCGCGACGTAGCGCAATGAATGTCTGGATCAGCGACGAGAAGAGCCACTGCGCTTCCTCGTCGGTATCCGCGGCAACGATCGTCGCGCCGAGCAGCACCTTCGGACGCTCACAACGCTCCGACGGCCGAAACTGCGCGCGATAGATCTCGATCGCCTGCATCATGTGCATCGGCGCAAAGTGCGACGCAAAGGCGAAAGGAAGCCCCATCATCGCCGCGAGCTGCGCGCCAAACAGACTGGAGCCGAGGATCCAGATCGGCACACGAGTGCCCTCGCCCGGTACCGCGTGCACGATCTGCCCCGGCTCGCTCGGTTCGAGCAGCGCGATCAATTCGGCGACGTCGTGCGGAAATGCGTCGGCAGCAGCCGGGTCGCGACGCAACGCGCGCGCCGTAGTTTGATCAGAGCCCGGCGCACGACCGAGTCCAAGATCGATGCGACCCGGAAAGAGCGCCTCGAGTGTGCCGAATTGCTCGGCAATCAACAGCGGTGCGTGGTTCGGCAGCATAATGCCGCGGCGCCCACGCGAATCGTCGACGTGCCGCCGGCAACGTGCGCAATCACCACCGCCGTCGCGGCACTCGCCACACCGGGAATACCGTGATGCTCGGCGACCCAGAATCGATGATATCCGAGCCGTTCGGCGTGGCGAGCGAGATCGACCGAGTTGCGAAAGGCCTGTGCGGGAGTTCCTCCCTCGACGATCGGCGAGAGGTCGAGAACCGACAGCGGGAACGAGCGGAGAATGTCGCGAGGCGAAGCGTCCATACTGAAGCATACTGACGGCCGTCAAGCGACGACCGCCGATTGACAGACTCAGCTACGCCACGTCCACCGTTGCTCCGCTCCATACCATCTCGAGACTGACTTCCCAGAGCCGCTCCGCCGCGTCCGGATCCAATGCATGCTCGGCCACACCCGTTCGCGTGCCCGGCTGGTGCGGCGCGGCTTCGTTACAATCTTCGAAGTAGCGTCCACTAATTCCATCGAGCAGCGGCGACGTTGCGACGAGCACCGACGTCGCGGCTCCCTGCTCGGTCGTCTTCCAATTGACCGTCGCCGCGCCCATCTGCGCCCGCAGCCGATCGAGTTCCGCTTCCGTGACGTGACGCTGCAGCCCCGTTCGGATTGCACCGGGCATCAGTGCGTTGACCGTGATGCCGTAGTCTGCCCAACGTTTGGTCGCCTCGACGGCGAAAAGAACGTTGGCCGTTTTCGATTGACCGTAGGCCGTCCACGGCTCGTACGGCCGACGGAGGAAGTGAATGTCGTCGAAGTCCACGCCTGCCCGCAGGTGCGCGCTCGAACTGACAGACACGATGCGCGCACCACCTGCCTCGCGCAGCGCAGGCTTGAGGCCCGCCGCGAGCGCGAAGTGGCCGAGGTGATTCGTCGCGAATTGCATTTCCCAACCCTCGGCCGTTCGCATCAACGGCGACGCCATGACGCCCGCGTTGTTGATGAGAATGTGCAACGGTCCGCGCCAGCGATTGACGAACGCGTTTACGGAATCGCGCACCGAAAGGTCCAGCGGCGATGCGGTGACGCGCGGATTGTTCGTCGCGCGTGCGATATCGGCCGCGACGCGCTCGCCCGCCACGAGATCTCGGACCGCAAGGACGACGTCGGCGCCGGCACTAGCTAAAGCACGAGCAGTCTCGACGCCAATGCCCGACGCGCCGCCGGTGACAACGGCCCGCTTGCCGGTGAGGTCGATACCCTGGATGACGTCCGCGGCGGTGGAAGCAGCGTTGAATGGCGTGGTGATTTTCATATCGAACCTCGGCGTCTGTCGCTAGAATTAGAAGAGGAGGACCCTCCGCTTAGGAAAAAGTATAACCGGAGGATCCTCCGGTTAGCAAGACCATTCGACCAGTGGGGGACTGCGGTGACAACGTCAAAGCGAACCGAACCTCGACTGCGCCAAGACGCGCAGCGGAACCGCGAGCGGCTCCTCGCGGTCGCGGTCGCTGCGTTCACCAAAGACGCCAACGCGTCGCTCGACGGCATCGCGAAAACAGCCGAGGTCGGGATCGGCACGCTGTACCGCCACTTTCCCACGCGCGAAGCTCTCATCGAGGCCGCATATCGCAACGAGCTCGAGAAGCTCTGCGACGCCGCGCCGGAACTCTTGAAGAAGTACGCGCCCGACGAAGCGCTCGGCCGACTGATGGAGCGCTTCATCGACTACATGGGCATCAAGCGCGGGATGGCAGAAGCACTTCGTGCGGTCGTCGCCGCGGGCGGCAATCCGTACAATCAGAGTCGCGCACGACTCGGCGAGGCGATCTCGCTGCTGCTCGAGGCGGGACAAAAGGCGGGCGTGCTCCGCTCCGATGTGGGCGCCGAGGACGTGCTGAGCATGAGCGGCGTCTTTCTCACGACCGCTGACAATCCGCAACAGGCGCGTCGACTCGCGTCGATACTGGTCGACGGTCTGCGGTATCGCGCGGGCGAGGCCCCCAAGACCGTGAAGCCGAGGAAGAAGCGGGCTTAGCCTTTGCCGCGCGTCAATCGTCGACGACGCGAATCACTCGACAGGGATTGCCTGCGGCGACGACGCCCGGCGGCAGTGATTTCGTGACGACACTCCCGGCGCCGACGACGGTATCATCGCCAATTGTCACACCGGGTAGGACGATGGCGCCGCCACCGATCCAAACTCGGCGACCAATCTCAATTGGCCGCGCGAGCTCCGGACCTGCAACACGAGCGGCCGCGGCGATCGGGTGGGTCGCAGTGTAGAGTTGCACGGCAGGGCCGAGCTGCGTCTGCGCACCAATCGTTATCGTGTTGCAGTCGAGGAAGACGCAGTTGAAGTTGACGAAGACGCCGTCGCCAAGTGCGATCTGCGAACCGTAGTCGCAGAAGAACGGTGGTTCGATCACGGCGCCGGAGCCGATCCGACCGAGCAATGCTTCGAGTACGTTGCGACGCTCGGCGTTTGCGGCGGGATCGAGAGCGTTGTACGACTGCCAGAGCTGACGTGCTCGTGTGCGTTCCGCGACGAGTTCCGGATCAGTGGCGATGTAGAGTTCCCCGCGAAGCATCTTCTCGCGCTGCGTGGTCATGAATCGTCTCGCGCATATGGATTCAGGACCGTGTCAGCCATTCGCGTGCCGCATCGGCGGTGTCGAACAGGGCGAAGTGGCCTTTCCACCGTTCCTCGGCCAACATCTCGCCGAAGCGAGAACTCGGTTCGGCCGTACCAGGCGGTGCGACAACAGCGAGACGAATACCGCCGTAGCTGCGGAGTTTTTGTAGCAATTCGCCCGCGACACCCGAGCTCAGGTCAAAAAAGCTCGTGGGGAGATTCTCTGCGTAGAGCATGACCGCGCGAGCGCCTGTGTTGAAACAGGCCTCGAGCAGGCGAACCGCATCGCGACCCTTCGTCAGCAGTTGAACGCCAGGCGCACCTTCAACGAAACGCACACCGTTGAGTTCCGCCGCCGTGATTTGTATTGCGTCCATTAGAGGGTCGGAGAAATGCGGGTGAAGCGCGGACGATTAGAACTGGACGCCGGCAGTAATCGGAACCGTCGATTGCGGAAGCCCGGCGCTCGCACGAGCGAGTTGAACCCGCGCGTCGATGTGCCAACGAGCCGCACCGATCGGAATAGCGATGCCAACGCCCATTTCGACATACGGCGCGACGTCGGTGCCGTGCGCTGGCGCTTCGCTGATGTAACGGACACCGAAGCCAGCGATAAGTGCCGGCGAGACGGACGCCTCGGTCGAACGAGTATTACGAGTTTATTGATCACGCGGCGAGTCGCTGTCATAGGCACCCGATGACTAGACAGCAGGTTGTCGCACCTGTTCAGAAGCTCGTGAGCGAAAGAAGTACCGCTCGGCCAAATAGCATGCGAGGAGGCCGCAGGCATACGACACGATGTCGAGTGGATCGAAACGGCCTGG
Organism: Leucogemmata humicola; assembly: GCF_055379415.1. Taxonomy (NCBI): domain Bacteria; kingdom Pseudomonadati; phylum Gemmatimonadota; class Gemmatimonadia; order Gemmatimonadales; family Gemmatimonadaceae; genus Leucogemmata; species Leucogemmata humicola. The sequence continues at coordinate 822,217 of NZ_AP040875.1, read as the reverse complement.
AAAGACACCGTGCGGCCAATAACGCTGGCTCACTTCGGAAAGCGCGCTGGCAACGAAGAGAATGAGCGCGGCGCTCTCCGGCGTGCGGCCGACCGCTCGCTGAAAGACCGAGCCGCGGCCCCGCGACGAGTGCAGTCCACGCGCGATGATGTACATCCACGCCGGCACTACGACGTCGGCGGCGTGATTGGTGAGAACGCCGGCGCGGACGCGAAGCATGTTCAGCACCGCGGTCATGATGAACACCGCGGACAGCACGTAGAAGACGGCGCGCCAGACTTGCGGCGTTCGGTCGAGAGGCATTGGAGCGGCGCGTTTCAACTGGGTGGTCGAGGCGCTCGGCGGCGCGTCGTTGTGTCCTGCAGGAGCACGCGATCACCGACGCGGAGTTTCCGTCGCGCAAAGTAGCCCGCGTTGACTTCGAGCGCAGCAACATACCGCGCGCCGGCGAGATAGTTAGGGCAACCCTCCGCAAGGATGCTCGAGCAAGGCGCCATCGTCTGAATCGTTCGTACGACGCCAGCGCTATCGATGAACGCGATGTCGAGGGGAATGCGAGTACGGAACATCCAAAACGCCGAGCTCTCGGGCTGAACGCCTGAATAGACGAAGAGCATCCCGGCGTCCGGTCCCAGCACACGACGCTCCATCAAACCCATGGTGTGTTGATCGGGCGACTCCGCGAGTTCGACGGTGAGCTTCGTCGTATCCCGAGCGGCGACGAGACGGATGGTCGCCGTATCGAACGACACGAGTCGAGAATATCGGTCGTCATCGCTGGCGTCGGGTTTGGAGGTGCAGGCAAACGCAAACCAGAGCGAGAGCAACGCGAGGTGACGACGACGCTTTGAGTTCGACAATGATGATTCCATATAGTTCCAACGGGCGGGCATCACGCTACCTGTTCGTCGCTTCCTTTGGACACTCTGGTCGATTCCGCTTGCCGTCGACGGTACTGCGGCAAACTATGTCGCCCACGGCACATGGCGATAGCAAGTCGCCCCGGTGTTGGGCTTCTTGTGGACCAACGCCGGTGCGGCGGCGTACGTTAAACTGCCCCAACAACGGAGTCATTTTGCGCAACACGATCTGGCCTACGTTACTAGCTCTCGCCTGCCTCGCGCCGTGTGCGCGTGCGCAGACCTCGAACACCGACGGCAAAGCAGCTATCGCCGTCGCCGACTCGGTGCTCGCCGCGCTCTCGACCGGCGACGGTAAGACGCTCGCGCGTCTTTCATTCGACTCATCGGTCGTCGGAGGCGTTGGTCTGCGCGATGGCGTAGAGCGTCTATCACTACGAACGTGGGGCCTGTACATCAATCGTCCAGGTCCGTCGACATTCGTCGAGAGAGGCTTCGACGCTACGGTTCGCGTACAGGATCACTTGGCGCAGGTCTGGATGCCGTACGATCTCTACATCGACAACAAGTGGTCACACTGTGGCGTGGACACGTTCACGCTCATGAAGAGCGATGGACGTTGGCGCGTGGCAGCACTGATCTACACGATCGAGCAGCCGCCGGCATGTCGCAAACACCCAGCTGGGCCGCCCGCGCCGTAAGCTGACGGCCGAGTCGTCAGCCGCGTGGCGTCGCGACATAGAGGGTGTGCATTGGCCCGGCCGTGTCGTGCGCACGGACTCGCAGCACCTTTACGGAAAGTCGCGAGTTACGCAACGCACCCTCGAATTTTGGGTCGTCCCCCACAGACCAATACACAATCGACCCGCCGGGGCGAAGCGCAGCCACCGTGTTTGCGATACCGTGCTTCGCGTACAACGCTGCATTCTCCGACATCAGCATCCCGTCAGGCCCGTTGTCGGTATCGAGCATGATCGCGTCGAAGCCGGCGGGGTTCGCGCCGAGGACGTCGGTCACGTCCCCCTGAACGACTCGAACACGCGGATCGCTCATCGCCTTGACGGAAATGCCGAGCTGTGGATTCGCGTTCCATTCGATCACTTCGGCCAGGAGCTCCGCGACGACAATTTCGGCATCGTCGCGAAGCTCGCGGAGCGCCGCGCGAAGTGTGAAGCCGAGCCCAAGCCCTCCGATCAGCACGCGTGCACGCGTCGCATCGCGCAACGGAGCGCACGCGACTTCCGCGAGCCGATCTTCGGAGAGGTGCCGGCGCGTCGACATGAGTTCCACCCCATCGGCGCGGATGAGAAATGCACCGTCGTGCCGGTACAGAGCGATCACCGTTCCATTCGGTGTTCGCGCCTCGCCCAACCGCTCGTACGGCTTCATCGTGCGACGTGATTACAGGTAGTGGTGGCTAGGGCGAGTCTGTATCGACTCTCGCGGCCAGTGCTGCGAGCGTCTCCCGACAGGACGTGCAGGTTGGCATGCCGCGCACCGCCGAGAGCTGCGCGACGGGTCGCGACGTACGACACCAACGACATTGGCCGAACTCGACGGCTTCTTGCCCCCGGTTCGCGATCGGAATCTCCGCCGCGACGCACTCGGTGCAAATGTAGAGACCGGGACCGGAGATGAGGTGGACACCATCGGCTTGGACGCGGGCGCACCCCATGCAGCGCGGCGAAGCCGTGAATCCGGGAATGAACCGACCTGCGGTGCGACGGAACAGGTTGTCGAGACCAGGCATCGGCCCTCCGAGGGTTAGTGGTACTGAGATCACCGTGACGCTTGCGTCGTTAGGACACCCAGAACCCTACGCTCTTGCGCACACGCCATTCATGGGGCGCGTCCCGCCGTGTCACCCATACGGCTTCGCCATGTCCGCACCGCCCTCCGCAGCGGTATTCGTAGTAGACGAGCGCATCGAGCGAGTCATCGCTAAACGCAACGGGAGAAAATTGAAAGTAGCCGCGCTGCTTTGGGTAACGACGATTGAATTCTGCCCATCCTGACGGGCCACTCGCGAAGATCTCCGCCAACTCGGCGCCTTTCAGCACGCGAACAGGACGCGGCATGGACAGCGCGCCGCTGGATCGACGGGTGCGACTCAGCACTTCAAGGCTCGATGGAAGTTTGCCAGGAACCGAATCGAACCGCGGGGGCGACTTCGCGACCATGTCGCTCGGGTCTCGAAAGCGGAGCGTGCTGTCTCCGAGCAGAATTGTGTCGGGAAGTGGCTTGATACCGGTGGCGTCGAGCAAAGCAGCATAGACGGCCGCATCCATCGAGCTCGACAGAGCAACTCGCGATTTAGTCGCGATCGCGATGCTGGCAATGAATAGCGAGACGATAGAGGGAACTATCCAGCGCATCATTAAACCTATACAACTAAACTGTAATTCATGTCAGCGGCCGGATAAATCACGAATCTCTCCACCGTTTATTAGTTCACGGATTGCTGTCAGTTGCGGATAGAGAAACGGATCTGTGCGAATGTCGTGCGGCCAGTCGTGTTCAACGCGCATTGAGAGCCACATGATATCGATCAGCTCGGCATTGGCTCCTTCGCCGCCGCCGGGAGCGGCTTCGCCGGCCAGTACGGTACAGCGATACGTGCGCCAGCGGACATACGTTCCGTCCGGCGGCTGAGCGGGAACATCCGAAAGCAGACTCACGACTCGTACGGTCAGGCCCGTCTCCTCCTGCACCTCGCGAACGACACACGTCGACTCGTCCTCTCCCTCTTCACGGCCACCACCCGGAAGCATCCACATCGTATCGCCGTTCCGAAATGCGCAGTGCAAAAGAAGAATCGCGTCGTTGCGAACTACGGCCGCCTGGTATCGAGTGTGACGGAGCGTTGCCATGTGAGTTGTGATCCCCTATCTGTCGGCCATGTGACGGACGACGAACTCCGCTACGTTGACCACGCGCTCGATGCCCGCCAGATCGATGCGAGCGGCAATATCGCCAATAGCCGACGCTGACCGGCGCGCCCGCGACTGTTCGGTAACCGGCAAGAAGTAGAAGAACGACGAGCACAAATGCCGCGATAGATCAATAATGTTAATACTCATAATTCTCACGCACGGCGGCCAGCCCACGCCCAAACCCCAGCTTGCGCGACTATTGTCCAACGTACACAGCCGCTGAGCATCCCGCTTCTGGTTTCCAGGCCTCGTGCTGCGCCGCAGGCTAGCGGGATCGCGACCGCCTGTGCATCGTTGCGGCATCACGTCCGACGTCTCGGAATCCATCGCGTTGCGGAAGGGACCAATGGCTGTTTCCAGACTGCCCGACGAAGGTGCGTCGCCCGACGTCTTTGTGCCGGCGGCGCTCGAATCGGTGATCACGACTGCGGAATTGAATCGTCGTCCGGCCCGGCCATGCGACCACGCCGCCGAAAACAGGGCCGTCCTGGCGTTGATGGACGAGATGGCTGGCGCGACTGGGATCGCCGGCGCCGACCGCGTGCTGCAGAAGCTCGTCGAGACGGCCCTCCGCCTTTGCAACGCGCACTCTGCGGGCGTCAGTCTACTCGAACGAGATGGCGAAGACGAGGTCGTTCGGTGGCGCGCGGTCGCAGGCCCGTGGGCGAGGTTTCTCGGCGGGTCGATCGCGCGCCTCGGCAGCCCATGCGGGACCGTGCTCGACCGAAACATGCCGCTCCTCATGGCGAACCCGGAGCGTCATTTCGGCGACATTGCCGACGCTCCACCCATCGTCGAGGCGCTCCTCGTCCCATTCCACCACGAAGGCAAGCCGGTCGGGACGCTCTGGATCCTGGCGCACGACGACACGCGGCCGTTCGACGCCGAAGATCGGCGCCTGATGACCAGTTTCGCCCGCTTCGCGACCACCGCCTATCAACTGCTCATCGCGCAGGAGTTGAGAAATCAGCTCGGCCCGCGGCGCGCTACCGAGCGGCGGTTGGCAGCCGATCTCGAGCAACAGCAACGGACCGCTGCTGCGGTCAGTGTCAACCAGGAACGGCTCGAGGCAGAACTCGCTGACTCTCGCCTCCTTCAGACGATCAGCGCCGAGTTGATCAACCAGGACGACGTCGAGCTCCACGAAAAGATTCTCGACGCGGCAATTTCCATTGGCCGTGCGGATTGCGCGAGCATGCAAATGTTCGTTGATGACCCGAGTGGAGCTTTTCTGAAGCTGCTCGCGTACCGCGGATTTCCCGCGGAGTCGGCGGCACATTTCGAGATTATCAATACGCGTTCGCTCAGCACATGCGGTGAGGTACTCCGCCAGCGCACGCGCGTGATCGTGCCCGAGATCGAGCAGTGCGACTTCATGGCGGGATCAGTGGAGCAGTCCCTCTATCTGGACGGAGGCGTCCACGCCGTGCAGAGCACCCCGCTCGTATCGCGTGAGGGAAGGCTCGTTGGAGTGATCTCGACGCACTGGCTGCAGCCACACCAGCCGTCGGAGCGCGACCTGCGACTGCTCGACATTCTCGCACGGCAGGCGGCGGATCTCATCGAGCGCAAGCAAGCGGCCGAGGCGCTGCGTGACGCCGACCGACGCAAGGACGAATTCATCGCGGTGCTCGCGCACGAGCTGCGCAATCCGCTCGCGCCGATTCGAAATGCGATTCAAATCTTGCAGATGACGGAGCCGCGCGCGCCCGAGTTGCAGTGGGCGAGCGGCGTCATCGATCGCCAGATGGGGCATCTGACTCGACTCGTCGATGACCTGTTGGACGTCAGCCGAATTACGCGTGACCGCCTGGAACTCCGCACTGAGCGCGTGGAGTTGTCAAAGGTGGTACAGGCGGCGATCGAGACCAGCAGGCCGGGGATGGTGGAGCGTGGGCATCAACTCACGGTGACGCATCTGCCCGAATCGGTGATCGTAGATGCCGATCCGACTCGGCTGGCTCAGGTGTTTGGGAATTTGCTCAACAACGCCGCAAAGTTCTCCGACCAGAGGGGCCACATTGCGCTGTCCGTGGAACGCGAGCTCGACGACGTGCTCGTGCGTGTTCGCGATCACGGAATCGGTATCGCCCCGGCAATGCTGCCCAAGATTTTCGATCTCTTCAGTCAACTGCAACCATCGCTCGAGCGCGACCGAGGAGGATTGGGCATCGGCTTGGCGCTCGTCAAGCGATTGGTCGAGATGCACGGGGGCAGCGTATCAGCGTCGAGCCAAGGGATTGGAAGAGGAAGTGAGTTCGTCGTCCGACTTCCGGTCGTGGCAACGATTCCCGCGCCGGCCAACTCACGCGGAGAAGCGCTGAGTGAAGCGCGAACGCCGCTGCGCGTTCTCGTCGTCGATGACTATCAGGACGGAGCCACCAGCATGTGCAAGTTGCTCGAGCTCCTCGGTCATGAGACGCGAATGGCCGACGACGGATTTGCGGGACTGCAGACGGCGAGTGACTTCCGTCCGCACGTTGCGCTGCTCGACATCGGCATGCCGAAGCTCAATGGCTATGAGCTAGCTCGCCGACTGCGCTCCGAGTCGTGGGGAACGGACATGGTGTTGATCGCGGTGACGGGCTGGGGTCAGGCGCAGGACAGACAGCGCACGGCCGAAGCGGGCTTCGACCATCACCTGATCAAACCCGTGATGCCTGCGGAATTGACACGACTACTCGCATCAGTGGCCGTGCCTGTGCACGACTCGATCAGTCTGGCGTAGGGAAGAACAACTCATTGCCGTCCGGATCGTCGACCTGAAGCGTGACGTATCCCCACCAGGTCTCCTTGGTGGGAACGGCGCGCTCGATGAACTCCCGACGAAGATCGGCGAGAGCATCCGCGGTCAGTTCGATGAACAGGCGACCCCTGTCCGTGCGCGTGGCGTCCTCGCAGAGGATGATCTCGCATTCGCCATGATTGACCTGGCAGACTGTCCCTGCACCGTCGCCTTCGTGCCAGGCCTTCTCGAATCCGAGCATATCGACGTAGAAGCGAATCGCACGGTTCACATCGGCGACGAAAAAGACCGGCCGCGTGTACCACCGATGGACAGGCTGCTTTTCCACGGATTTCTCTGCCATTGTGACCTCCAACCGTCCATGCCAGAACTCGGCCGCGCGAACTAAGTAAGGCGAACGGACAGGCACTCGCAAATCCGGGCGCGGAACGTACCTTCAGCCTTCTTGATGGACATCCCCGGAGAGACTGCCATGTCCCGCGAGCCAGAGAGCCGTACCCATCCCGATCGTCGGGACTTTCTGAAAACAGCCGGTGCGGCCGCCGCCGGCGCGCTGTTGCTCCCCCAGCTCGAAGCGGTAGCCGGCACTCCGGGTATTTCGGAAGCTGCGGGTGCCGCGCGAGCCGGATGGACGGTCCAGCCGTTCGCGCTGACGCAAGTAAAGCTCTCTGAAAGTCTGTTCACCCAGAAGCGCGACCGCATGCTGGCCTATGCGCGCGGCTATGGTGGCGACACGGACATCTTCGCTGGGCCCGACCGCGTGCTCTCGATCTTCCGCGCCAACGCCGGGCTCGACACGAAAGGCGCGCAGCCCGTGGGCAGCTGGGAGAACGGCACAGGCTATTTACGCGGGCACTACGCGGGGCATTTCATGAGCATGCTCGCACAGGCGTACGCGGGCACCGGCGATGAGATCTTCAAGCGGAAGCTCGACTACATCGTGGCTGGGCTCGCGGAGTGTCAGGACGCGCTAGCCGCGGCCGCGCGACGCCCCACTCCTCGCGGCGCGGGAAAGTTTGGCAGCGCCCTGCAGCTCAGTGGTTCGCCGATCGGTCTCGCCGAGCACGTTGCGCTACCAGTGGGGGTGGTGAGTGGGCTGCGCGATTTCACGATCGCGCTCTGGATCAACCCGTCGGAATACGACCGCGCGCGACTTTCCGACGCGCGCGCGAACGCCGATCAGGCGACGCTCAATAACGGCACCGCGGTATTCGATTTTGGAAACCCGAACCCGCAGTTCGCCGAACCTGCGCTCGCGCGCATGTACCTCACCGTGCGAGCCGGCAATGACAAACCGGTTCCGCGTTTCGCGATTACCACGACTGGTGCTACGGGTGAGCAGCGACTCGACGCCGCGCAGCCGCTCGCGGTGGACAAGTGGACGCACATCGCCATCACGCGCGCAGGATCGACAGCTACGCTCTACGTCGACGGCGAGCCGGTCGCGACCAATCCCAGCATGACGCTTTCGCCCGGCGACCTCGGCGAAACCACAGGCAATTGGCTCGGGCGCTGCCAATTTCCGCAGCGTAACGTTTCGTATCTCAACGCGCAGCTCGACGAATTCCAGATCTTTGATCGTGGGTTGACGCAGGACGACGTGCGCTCGTTGATGGCATCTGCCGGCGGCACGGTCAACGGCGGCAATGTGCTGTGGTATCGCTTTGACGAGAAGGATGGGCCGAGGGCGGTGGACTCGTCAGGCAAAGGTCGTCACGGAACTGTCGTCGCGCCCACCGATGGACGACGCCATCCCGGATTCCTCGCGGCGTATCCAGAGACGCAGTTCATGCGGCTGGAGGAATTCGCGACGTACGGCGGTAACCAGGGTATCTGGGCGCCGTATTACACGCTGCACAAGATTCTCGCGGGACTGCTCGCAGCGAACACGCTGACCGGGAACGCGCAGGCGCTCGACATCGCGACGAAGATCGGCGATTGGACGCACGGCCGCCTGTCGAAGCTCCGCCCGGAGCAGTTCGACCGGATGTGGAACATGTACATCGCCGGCGAATACGGCGGCGCGAACGACGCGTTCGCCAGCCTGTACGCGCTCAAGCGCAAGCCGGAGTACCTCACCGTCGCGCGGTACTTCGACAACCGCAACGTCAAAGACCCAACGGTTGCCAACAACGACATTCTCGACGGCCGTCACGCGAACCAGCATATCCCGCAGTTCATCGGCTATTTGCGCGTCTTCGAGGGAAACAATGAAGCGAATTATCACACCGCGGCGAAGAACTTCTGGGACATGGTCGTACCGCATCGCACGTACAGCCACGGCGGTGTAGGCGTCGGTGAGATATTGCGCAAGCGTGACGTGATTGCTGGTTCACTCTACTCCGAGCCGAACAACAAGGACCACGCCGAGAGCTGTGTTGTTTACAACATGCTCAAGCTCAGCCGGAACTTGTTCTTTCACGAGCCCGACGCCAAGTACATGAACTACTACGAGCAGGGACTGTTCAATCAGATCCTTGCGTCGCGGCGTGATTCCGATAGCACCACGAGTCCTGAGGTCACGTATTTCATTCCGGTGCGTTCTGGTGAACGTCGGAGCTACGGCAATGTCGGCACGTGTTGCGGCGGAACCGGGATGGAAAATCACACGAAGTATCAGGACTCGATCTATTTCCGGTCGGTCGACGACTCGACGCTCTACGTCAATCTCTACATCCCATCGACGCTCGAGTGGCGTGAGAATGGATTCACCATCGAGCAGACGACCAGATATCCGTTCGAAGGTTCGAGTGTTCTCACCGTCCGCGGCAACGGACGGCTGGCGATGCTGCTTCGTGTACCGACGTGGGTGCGTCGCGGCTACGCTGTTTCGATAAACGGAGCGCCGCAACAACTCGCTGCGACACCTGGGCAATACGTCAAAATCGATCGACAGTGGCGCAGCGGCGACAGAATCGAAATCGCGATGCCCTTCACGTTCCGCGCTGAGCGTACGATCGATGATCCGGCGGTCCAGTCGATCTTCTATGGCCCGACGCTGCTGGCGGCTCAAGGGCCGGCCATTGGCAACAGCCTCGACTCGGGGCTCATCAACGTTTCGCTATACAAAAACTTCAAATTGAACGGCGACTTTTCCTCGGCCATGACGCCGGTGGCGGAGAAGCCGCTGCACTTCACGTTCAACGGGCAGCTACTGGCGCCGTTCTTCGTGTCTGATCCGCAGGCGGGGCAGACACAGCCGTATCACATGTACGTCCGGCGACAGGAGCCGTCCATCGTCTTTGGGAGCATCGACTCCGGCGTCGCTAACTCGAAGCGCGAGGACGGCGTCACGTTCCTGGATGCTGTGTGGGCCGGCGTACCGTTCGCCAATCACGGGCAATTCGTAGCGAGAGTGGAGCGAAGCGCTACGGAATGGCGCACGGCAGGCCGGCTGAGCGAGTCGGAGCAGAATGCGGTCATCCAGGCGGCCCGGCGCGCGGAACGCGATCTCGTTTAGCGGCGCAAGGAGCTAGGGGTTCGCGCGCTTCTAAACATCGTCGCCGACACGTTCGATGACGTCGAAGATGATACCATGCGGATCTCGGACGTAGAATTCGCCCGGCGCATGCGGCCCAATCGGAACGAGTGTACACCCCGCAGCCTGAAGTCCGGCGAGCGCGGCGACTCGATTTGGGACGTCGAAGGACGGGACGACGGCATCGTGCGTCGGAACCGGATCGCGCAGCAGATATAGCCGGAGCGCGCCATTGGTGAGCGCGATGCAGTCTGGTGTTCGGCTCACCACCTCGCAGCCGAGGATGCGTGTGTAGAAAGACTCGGCGGCGCTAGGATCTGCGACATGGAGCGCGAGCTCGTTGTTGCCGGAGAACGTCATCGCGGAAGTCTGCCTCCTAGGTAGTCGATGCCGCGCGCGGGCCTACCACCAGCCCGCAGCCTCGCCGCGCAGATAGAACCGTGCGAGCGTGAGCGTGATGCCGGAGTAGCCAACAAGAAGCCCGCTGAGGAAAGCAATCTGACCCCACTGCGAGTCGGTGGTGTGCAGCGCCCAACCGACGAGTGCGAGACCAGCGACGAGCGACACCAAACAACCGAGGATCGCCAGCGCGTACCCCCACCGGATGTCGCGCGCGACGTCGCGTTCAGCCGCGAGTAGCTCGGCTGCGCGTTCCTCTGGCGTCGGCATCTTGGCCCATTCGGCGCGGTGCGGCACGCGTGAGTCTCGCTAGTTGAAGAACGACAGGTGCGACGGATTATATAAGAACGCTCACGAATCGACCAGCTTTCAAGAACTGCTCATCGGATTGTAGTTGTCGTCGAGCCGGTTGTTCGGGAGCGATCGAGGCTCGAATCCAACGCTTATGGCCGCAGCCAGAGCGAGCAGCGCGGCGAGTGTCATCGGGATGAAACCCCACGTCGGCCCAACCGCTCGTCGTAGCACCGGATCGAAGAAGCCGCCGGACGGTGCCCAGCGCAGTCGTGCGTACACCACACTCAGCAGAATGATCGAGGCGACGCCCGGGACCCATCGCCACCACCCGCGCGGCCGAAGCGCGATGAGGGCGGTGAGCAGGCCGAGGACAACGAATGCGACCCCTGCGTTTGGCAGGCGTACGAAAGGAATATTCCCGAGGATCCGGACGTGTGCCGCCGGCGTGAATGCGGCAGCAACCTGCGCCACACTGGCGATAACGAGGAAGCGGTTCAGCCTATCAAACGACAAGCGAGACACCTTTGGGGGATTGGCGAAGTCGCGCATCAGTGGGTACGACGATAAGGGATCGCGGAGAGTTTAAGCGAAGTCACGGAGGGCTCGCGACAGCTGCCGAAGTGATGCGGGTGCGAAAGCGAACCAGAATTCCGGCAACAACAAAACCGATGATGGCTCCGACTAGGACGCCAGGAATCACACGCGCGTATGGATTCAGCGGACGAGTGACTTCGCCGACGATGGCCCCGAAGACTGTCCCGAGTGCCGTGTACGCGATCGCCTGACCAAGCGGCACACGTCGAAGTAGTCCCCAGCCCACTGCCGGAGCGCCGATCATGCCGACAAACGCGCCGAAGCCAGCAGTGACTCCGAGAATGTCCTTGAGTTCTCTTGAAAGGACGGCGCTGGGACCGCCCGACATAGCGGCAATCGCAGTGACCGCCGCAGTCGCGCAGAGGGCGCCGACGACTCCACCTCCAAGACTCAATCCGATCGTGACCCGTGCGCCGCGAACAAGTCGACCGGTGCTTTGCGCAACTGTCATGTCGATCAGCACACTAGAACACTGCTGGCAATGGGCAAATCATTCATCACACAGGACCAGGTCCCACCGATATCGGTTGACATATACATGCGACCGGCTCGATCGACCAATGCAGCTATCGAGCTGCGTACGTGAATACAGCCGCTGTCGACGATTCCGTTGGTCCACCTCGGAAGTCCGGACTCGACGGGCGTCAACTCGTCGTTACGATCCACGGCACGTCGATACACGGCTCCCTCCGACGCAAAGTGATTCGTCGACGCGGCCACGACAACATCGTCGCCGAAAAAGGCGACCGCCGAGCAGTATGACGCGTGGAGCCCGGCGTGTTCCGTGGTCCATGTTGCGCCGCCGTCGCGCGAGAGACACAGTCCGTCTGCCGCCGCAGCAGCGACGAGCCCAGGGCGCGTCGGATGGGCGCACACATCGTGAACGTCATGGTGGATGTCGATCGTGGGCTGCCACGACGCGCCACCATCCGCGGACCGCGGTATGCCTCCGACGTGAACGTTGACGAGAAGCACGGCTCCATCCGAGGTTGCGGTCATCGAGCGCACTCCGAGCGGAGGGCCGACCAATCGCCCGTCGATGAGCGCGGCCCCAGCGTACCAAGCATCCCGCCCCGCAACGACCTCGAAGCCGCGGAGTGTTTCGAAGCCGCCGCTCGGAGCAAAGCGGAGTAACCGCGCATCGTCGGTACCGGCATAGATGACATCACCCACTGTCATGCAGCACGCCAGATCGAGCTCACTCGTCGCGAGCGCGGTGATCGTCCCGTCGGGAGTTCGCCTACACAACGAGTGACCTCCGACAATGAAGAGCGCACCGCCCTTTCCGTCCGGCGCGAGGCCTCTCACCGACCGATTGGCGAACTCCTGATGCTTGGTCTGGCCGTTGACCACGAACAACCCGTCGTCCCACGTCGAGACCAGTACGCTCGGAATCGGCATCAACGAGGATTCAGCAAACGCTGTCCTTCCGTGCGAAGATGGGCGTGCTCATTGGCCCTCAGGCGGCTGCCATAGCTCGACCTTGTTCCCTTCTGGATCGATCACCCATCCAAACTTTCCGTATTCGGAGTCGTCGATCTTTTCGAGCACGTTGCAGCCTTCATCCTTCAAAGCCTTGATCAACGCGTGGAGGTCGTCCACTCGATAGTTGACCATGAAGGAAGCGGAGCTTGGCGCGAACTGATTGCTTTCTTGCGGACCGATAGACCATGCCGTCGTACCCGCGATTGGCTTGCCGTCGGCGTCGGCCCAAGTGAAGGCAGCTCCGCCCCAGACTTGGACATCAATTCCCAAGTGTTGCTTGTACCAAGCCTGTAGCGATGGCGCGTCTTTGGCCTTGAAGAAAATTCCGCCAATGCCGGTAACTCGTTTCATGTGAACTCCGAGGCGCGATGATGGTGAGAGAAATGCCTCTGGTGCAGACTAATGCCGCCAACCGTCAACGGCGCCGTCCGTTACGACACCGGATGCCGAGACTGGAACATCAGCCACAGGCCTACCGCGGACGTTAGCGGACCGGCGACAAAAGCGAGTGGTACCAGCCACGAAAGCCATCTGGGTGGCGGAGGTTCCACCAGCTGCAGCAACTGGCCCGCAGCTCGAAGGCTGCGTGCGGCCGTGACAAGACCAAGTCCACACATGACCACGACCACTGCGGAGAACGGAGTAGCTCGCGACGCGAGCGACGCGAGTGTCGCGGTGGTCAAGGTCGCGACGAGGCCGAATATCTGCCATCGGAGACCGCGGCGCGTGTGGTAAGCGATCGGCGAAGTGGAATTCACATCCATACGCAATCCTTAACGGCGTGCGTTAAAGGCCGCGCGAGTGGGCGCCGTCCCGAACGGCTCGCTCGAGCAATTCGAGTCGTGTGACGATATCGCGCAGAGATCTGGCGATCGAAGACATCGTGCGAATGAACCAGACCGCGACCAAGACGGGAAGTCCCCATGCAATCAGAAGCAACAGCCATTCGAGACCGCCAAGATTGCCACCGAAGTTCATGAAGCACCTCCGTTGAATGGAACTAGATGCGTTCTCGCCGCCGGCCCGTACGCACGATCGTTACCGCCTCGGCTCATAGCGCATCGCCACCGCGCCCGAGCCAAACTCCAAACGATTCACGAGCTTCAAGTCGACCAGCTTCGATAGCCCGGCGAACAACGTCGGCCCATGGCCAGCGATTCTCGGGTGCACCACAAACTCGTACTCATCGATCAGCCCCAGCTCCGCCAACGCCCGGGGAAGCGTCACGCCTCCGACGAGCAACCCCCTTCCGGACTGCCGCTTGAGCGCATGAACGGCTTCACCCAGATCTCCGCGCACGAGTTCCGCATTCCAATCGACGCGGTCCAGAGTGCTCGACACGACGTATTTCTTTGCTGCGTCGATTGTCCGCGCGAAGGGCTCCATCCATTCAGGGCGCGCCTCCGATGGCACCGGTCCTCGCCACGCCGCTTCCATCATTTCGTAGGTCACCCGCCCAAAAAGGAGGGCATCGGCCCGAGTGAGGTTCTCGACCGCGTGACGATGCAAGTCGTCATCCGCGATCATGACACGATGATCGCAACACCCGTCCAACGTGACGTTGATGGAATACCGAAGCGGCCGCATGACGTAAGAGTATCGCTATGAGTAGAGTAGAATCAACCTATGGTTTAGAGAGCAGCTTGACCGCATGCTCGGCAACCGCCTCCATCTGTCCGCCACGCTCCCGCGCCCACCGCGGCAGCCGAAGTAAATTCGTTCCAAAAGCGGCGAGCGCCATGCCGCCGAACATGGCGAACACCGCGAGTGCTTTTTCCGGCTTACCGGCGGCGGCGACCACTGCACCCATGAGCACTGACATTCCGCCCGTCAGGAATCCAAATCCGTTGAGGGCCACGGCGTCTGTCTTTAAATGGCTAAGGCGAAGTTGCTCACCATGCGCCGTCGGCTCGACAGAGATGTGCAGGTCGCCATGAGACCATTCGCGAAGCCCGCCGGAAGTCGACGCGCGGCCCTGCGCGCCAAACACCGTCCGGAATTCAGAAATCAGTTGCTCCCACTCCCGATCCGTCGGTGCACGCGGAAGCTCGACGACGCGAGCCACTCCGATTGGCAATCCGAGCGCGCGGCGCACGGACGCTGGCTTCCCGCGGGCAGCGAGCGTCGCCGCGGCCTGCGCAACTCGCGCCGGCTCGATGCCGGCCTCCTGACCAATGCGCTGGAGCTCATCCAGTGTCATCCCGCCGGAGTCCGCTGGCAACGATTGATCGCGAGTGCCGCCCGTCGTCGCAAGACTGAAAATCTCGCGGACTTCCTCGTCGCCGTATCGTCGCTCGGACATGGCTGTTCACCCAAAGGGAGCAGAAGATCAACTAAGCGGCCGCGGCCGGACGGCAAGCACGTGCAGCCAAAGAAAATTAGGCGATTTGTCGAATTCCGGCCGCATCGCTCGACGTGTATGTAGAAGCAGCCCTTCGACCGACACCAGAGGAGTCCAGCCATGCGATACATGATGTTCATTCAGCACGACGAGCTCGCCCCGGGCCTTACCCCATCTCAGGCACTGTCCGACGCGATCGGTGAGTTCGTCGGCACGGAGATGAAGAGCGGTCGACTCATCGACACCGCGGGGCTCAAGCCGACGAAGAACGCGACCCGAATCCGTTCCAATCGCGGAAAGCTGACATTCGTCGATGGGCCGTTCACGGAGGCCAAGGAGATCGTTGGCGGCTACGCGCTGGTCGAGGTTCCCTCGCATGCCGAAGCGATGGAACTCGCGACGAAGTTCATGGAGCTGCACCGCGTGCACTGGCCCGAGTTCGACTGCACGTGCGAGCTGCGTCCGCTGGATAACGGCGAGGGACCGCCGAGCGCCGACTAGACGACGGTCGCGTCGCTGAGCTACTCGGTCTTCAAAGGCCCGGCAACCTTGTACGTGTTGAACACCACGCCAGACGCGAACGGTCTCGTGCTCACAAGGTCGAACGAACGTGGCGGAGTTCCCTCCGCGAAAAAGCGCTTGCCTGTCCCCAGCAGAACCGGATAGACGGCCAACAGGACTTCATCCGCGATCCCATGCTCGAGTAGCGTCGACGTCAGCGAAGAGCTGCCCGATAGGATGAGGTCCGGGCCGTTCTGCGACTTGAGGCGGCGAACACCCTCGATGATGTCCGGCCCAACAGCCTCGAACGGTCCCCATTCGAGGCTGTTGGGGCGGTGGGTAGCGACAAATTTCGTTGCCGCATTGATACCGTCCGCCATCGGACTGCTCGGCGCGGTCGGCCAGAAGCCTGACCAGATGTCATAGGTGCGACGGCCAAGCAGTAGATCGAAACGCTCGCCATATACGGCAAGCATGGCGTCGCGGCCGGCGGGAGTCCGATAGGGCCCGGTCCAGTTACTGTACGCAAAATCGTCGTCATCCGCCGAGTGCTGGATCACGCCGTCCAGCGAGATGTGTTCGACGATTTTTAGTTGTCTCATTTGAGTTTCTATGTTGGATATACGGTTAGCGTCGACGGGCGCTGCCGAGATAGCTCTTGGCTTGTTGGGCGACGAGATCGATCAGATCGCCCATGGCCACGTCCATGTCGACCAAGTGTAGGCCGAGTCCCTCCGCCAAATCACCTTGGATGTCACGGCTTGCCGGACTGCCAGGACCGCGCTCGACCGACACCTCGAGGTATGAGGCGAACGCGTTGGATTTGCACTTCGCCTTCAATAGCCCGACCACGCGCACCATCGGCGTCGCGATAGGTTTTCCGCCAACGGTCCACGGAATTGACGGCCCCATCGGGAGCGCAGTCGCTCCCGTTGCGTCGAAGTAGCCGCTGAGGGCAGCCTCGCCGCCGCCGAGCGCCGCGGGATTGGTGCATGCGGCGACGAGCGTCGAGTTAGTCGGCGGCCCGAAGGGCGTTGTCGCCGCCGGTGGAGCGGTGGCGCGAAATGATGAGTACGCCACGATGCAACCGGTCTGCGTTGGAGTGCGACAGAGCGGCATGTGCGCAAAGGTGCCGCCCACGTCCCGCCCGTGAGGCACGAGGATTCCTCCCGGTCCGCCGATGAGTAACGCCGAGACGATGCGTGACTGCATCGGCGTGCCCTCGATCTCTCGGCGGATCAATTCCGCGAGAACGCTGGTGCCCTGCGAATGCCCGATCAACACCACGCCGCGGCCGTCGTTGTCGTGGGCGAGATAGTAGCGCCACGCTGCGCGGATGTCTTGGTAACCCAGCCCCAAGAAATCGGGTGACGCGATCCCGGCGGCGTTCGCACGACCCATAGCCGCGAGCGTGAGTTGCCGGTACACGGGCGCGAACAGTCGACACTTCGTACCAAACCGCGCCAACTGCAAGCGCGCGACGTTTCGCTCCGCGGCGTCCGGTATGAGATCGCTGAACGTCGCCGTGTCCGTCGACACCGTGGGATATACGTAGAAGCAATCCACCGGAGCCTTGGGATCCAGCCGCGTGCGCTCGACGGTTGACCGCCCATCTCGATCGAGGACAGTGGTGGAAAGATCAACATCGCACGCTGCGAGTCGGTCGGGACGACAGAGCCAGGTCGACGGACTAGAGTAGTCCGGCGACGCTGGTGCGGCCTGCGCGAACGCGTCGGTCGCCACAATCGAAAGGGCGAAGAGAGCGGATCGTAGCTGCATTCGTGCTAGCTCCAGTGAGAATGTGAGGTGCGAGCTAGCGTCTACTTGAACTTCACCTTCGCGATTTCTGGATTCGGCGCGAAATCGGCACCGAAATCCTCGAGGTCCATCACTTTGCGGATCTCGACCTCCATCTCGCCGTTCGAAGACAGGTTCGGTGCGCGCTTCACCCACTCGATCGCTTCCGCCAACGACTTCACCTGAATGATCGTGAAGCCCGCAATGAGTTCCTTCGACTCGGTGAACGGTCCATCGATGACGGTGCGTTTGTCGCCGTCGAACTTCACGCGCGCGCCCTTCGAACTTGCGGAGAGCCCTTCAGCGGCGAGGAGGACGCCAGCCTTCACGAGCTCTTCGTTGTATTTGCCCATCGCTTCGAACTGTTCCGGCTTTGGCAGAATGCCTGCCTCGGATTCCTTCGTTGCTCTACCAATGATCATGAAGCGCATTGTTCTCTCCTGAATTCGGTTGCGACGGTGGCGCTGCTTCGCGGCCTCACTAACACGTCGAACGAGGCTTGGCAAAATCGACACGCACTACGAGAAAGGCGTAAGCTGGCAGGCTCCGAGATCCGGTTTCGACCTCGGTGCCTTTGCCGCCGTCTTCCGAGGTGAACAATACTTAGGTATTTACAAAAGTATTCCGCGACAGTAAAGTCCTCCCGTCAGGTCGCGTAACCCAAGCAATCGGATGGTGTCGGAATGGTCCAATCCGCAGTCGCTGACGTCGTTTTTCACGCCCTGTCCAATCCGACTCGGCGGAAAGTGCTGGAGCAACTGTCCGGTGGACCGGCCACCGTCAGTGAACTGGCGGCACCGTTCGACATGCAGCTCCCGTCATTCGTGCAGCACCTCTCGGTGCTCGAGCGGAGCCGGCTGGTGAAGTCCAAGAAGCGCGGACGGGTGCGGACGTACGAGATCGCACCCGAACGCTTCAAGGTCGTTGAAGACTGGCTGACCGCCCGTCGTCAGGTGTGGGAAGCTCGACTCGACCGGTTCGACCAGTACGTCAAACAACTCAAAGAGAAGGAATCAGAGTCATGAGCGAGCAGTTCACCTTCAATCCGAAACTCGATTTCGCGATCGAGCGGTTCATCGACGCGCCCGTGCGACTCGTGTGGGAAGCGTTGACGAAGCCGGAGCATCTCAAGGAGTGGTACATGCCGAAGCCTTGGGGTCGTGTGTCGCGCGCCGAAATGGACGTGCGACCGGGCGGCATCTTCAGTATCGACATCGCAGTGACCGACGGTCCCGACGTTCCCAACCTCGGGTGTTTTCTGGACGTTGTTCCGATGGTGCGGCTCGCCTGGACCTCAATGCTGTTCCCTGGCTATCGCCCGGCCGTCTTTGACGATGTTCCAATCACCGCCATCGTTACGATGGAAACCGTTGGAGCTGGTACTCGATACGTCTTCACCGCGCTGCACCGGAACGAAGCGGACCTCGAGACGAACAAGACGTCGGGCTTTTACGAGGGTACTAACATCGCCGTCGATCAGTTTGTGGAACACGTGATCGCGATGAAGTAGTGCGGGGCGAGTCAGCCGTACGTAACGTCTGTGCTCTGTCCGACCTCGATCAGATATCCGTCGGGATCGCGGATGTAGCAGCGCGTCTCGCCATACTTAGGAATCGGCGGGGTGATGAACTCGGCTCCTCGACTCTTCCACATCTCGTAGCACGCGTGAATGTCGGCGACGCGGAAATTCATGAAGCTGCTGATGTGATCTGGATCGGGGACATCGAGCGTCACCGTCGGCTTATCCGGCGTTGGCCCGCCGCCGACGTTCAGAATCATCCAAATGTTGGCGAGCTGAAGGTATCCAGGTGCATTGCCGTCGCCGAGGCTCAGGATTCGAGCGCCGAAGACCGTTTCGTAGTAGCGCGCCGATCGCTCGATGTCTTTTACAGTGAGAAAGTGAGCGATGCTGATCCCTCCTCGCGGGGGCATCTCATAGCTCTGCCGTTCGATTTGCACGTTGCTCATTGACGACTCCGATGGCGGTTTGCGTCGATACCCTATGAAGCTTCGGCCCGATGCGGAGAGCGGAACAATCGGACCAGAGCATCACGAGATATCCTGAGCTCGTTTGCAAAACGAGTTATTCAACGAGACGGTTTTAGGCAGCGCACGCGCCGACGAAAACGAACTTCGGTTCGATGCTCGCTGGCACTCCCATGATTTCGTACTTCACGTACACGTCTGGCGAGCACGCGAATCCAGGAACAGGCTCACTGCGCGCGTTCGCGCTGAAGCACAGCTCGATCTGATCCCTCTTGAACTTCACCCCGGCCGCCGTGTGAATGTCTCGCGGGCACGGCGCTTCGGTCTTGACCGCGGCGAAGAGCTGGCCGGCGAAGGGCGTGCGCCACGTCGTGATGTCACCGACGGCCGCCGGCGGCTTCGCGACGGAGTTGAGCGGCACTTCACCTACCTCTTCGACGCGAAGGTTCATTTGATCGAAGCCCTTCGCCTTATTGCACGCGGCGAGCGATGCTACGGCGACCGCAACAGTGAACAGACGCAAAGCTGGTTGCATATCGTTCTGCTCTTAGGTGTGAGGGATTGGCACTAGCGCTCGAATTGCGTTAGCGACTTCGGCCGGATGCCAGATAAACACGTAGTGGTGTCCCGGTAGCTCGAGGATGCGGTGATCCGCGCCCGTTGTTCGGAATCGTTCGCACTCCGCATGTTGGCGCGGGCGACGTTCGGCTTCGACGAAATGGCGAGCGGTCGCATAACCCGAATCCGTTGGCGTGAGCCACGGAAATTCCGACGCGGGCGTTGCGAGTGCGCAAATGGCCAACGCTGGCACTGTGAGTTTTGCCCAATCGGGCGGCGTCCGCTCAGCCTCGTCACCAACGCGCTGCAGCTGGGCCGCGCGCGCATTCTCGTCTCGTGGTCGCGCGCGAAACTCCGCCTCGAGCGCCGGCGTCCACAGCCCAAAAAAGTCTGCCTGGAGCCATCGCATGACATCGGCCGATGAGCGCGCGTTGCTGAGCGGCGGTCGGTGGATCGGTCTGCGAGCAACGATGCTGTCTGACGCACGCATGTCAAAGGCAGCATCGAGATACACGACGCGGTCAAGCCGATCTGGATATCGACGCGCCGTTTCGGTCAACACCCAGCCACCGAATGAGTGCGCCGCGATGGTGGCCCGTTGGATGTGCAGTGAGTCGAGGAGTCCGCGAAGGTCGTCCGCGTACCGCGTCAGAGAATAGTTACTCGGCACTGTGTCCGACTCGCCGAATCCGCGGAGGGTCAATCCAACGACGCGATAGCGATCGATGAGTCGTGGCGCGAGATCATCAAAGACATGCGCGTTGGAATTCCAACCGTGGACAAGAAGGAGAACCGGCCCGTGGCCGCCCCAATCGAGATAGTGGAGACGCGCGCCGTTGATGACGAGGAAGCCCGCTCGATGGGGGGACGCGTCGCGCCACGCAGTTTGCGCCGCGCTCGATTCGCTGAGCAACGCAAGAACGAGGGCGAGAGATAGGGCGTGCAGCGCGCGGAGGAAGGCGAACCTCGTGCGTAGATGTGCTGTCCATGCCTGGAACCTCAGCAGAGTTTGCACAGATTCTGACCGGGGCGCCAGCGCGGCGCGGTCTTGGTCGCGAATCGGTGCCCCGATCGCGGTCGTCCGAGAAGTTTGCGCTTTCGCGGGCCTGCGTCGATTTTCACCGATCTCGTTCGACGTGGTAGTAAGGCCGCGAGCGGCGCAGCACCCGACGCGAACCGCGTCGGAGCACCCGAATACGAGGAACAGGTCAATGGCTGCCAAGAAAGCACGCGTAAAGGCGAAGACCGCTCGCCCAACCACCGTCGCCGCCTACCTGGCCTCGCTCACTCCGGAAAAGCGCGAGGTGATCGAAGAGGCCCGGGCCTTCGTCCGCAAACACCTCCCCAAAGGCTACGCCGAGTTCATGAACTGGGGCGTGATCAACTGGGGGATCCCGCTCGAGGAGTTCCCCGACACGTACAACGGGCAGCCGCTCTGCTACGTGGGCCTCGGCGCGCAGAAGAACTACAACTCGCTCTATCTGATGGGCGTGTACGCTTCGGATGGCAATTACACATCGCCGTTCTCGCAGAAGCTGCTCGTCGACGCGTTCAAGAAAGCCGGGAAGCGTCTCGACATGGGAAAGTGCTGTCTCCACTTCAAGGAGCTCGATGATCTCGAGCTCACCTCCGTCGCGAAGGTGATCGCGATGTCGACGCCAAAGGAATACCTCGCGTACTACAAGCGCGCGAAAGGACTCGACTGATCGCACGTGATCTAACCGAAACGCTCGCGGGGCGAGCGTCATCGACAGTCTTGTCAGGTGCAACCGTCGTTAGGCTGCTGGCGGGGAGGAGGTCGGCGGGCGCGCATTGTCCAGTGTCTGGAGCGGGCGCAGGCTCGACATCATCCGCGCAATGATCAGAGTGACGAGTACGAGACCAAACAGGCCCTGAGACGCCGCCACATATCTGAGCCATCCTTCCGGCAACGGATTGCCGAAGCTGATGGTCAATTGTGTCAGAACGCTGAAGTAGAGCGCATCCACCGGATTGCTTGGGCTCTTGTCCGCTCGAGCAAGCAACTGTAGGTGAGAGGCATAGATGACGCCGAAACACGCCATCAGCTCCAAGTACCCCAACAACGCGAGAAGAACCAGTCGAGGCGCCGACGCAACGCGACTGTCGTCGCGCCCTGTGACTTGGTCAAAGAGACTGGTGTTGAGCCCAGCGCGGAGTAGATCCACGATTCGGCTGATCGCGAGCCCCTGAGCAATCGCGATCGTCACGGCTGTGGGCCTGGAGATCGTGAGCGCGAGCGCTGTCGCCTCCAGAACCAACCATAGAATGACATATGCGTCGACGGCCACTGCGCGGCGATGTGTGGCGGCTGGGTCGATGGTCTCAGTCGCCGGGACGTCGCTGCGATCCCGCAAGTCGCGAAAGACAAACCGTAGGTAGCATTGAAGCGTCAACCACTTCAACAGCCACATCAGTCCCAGCGCCGCGGCTAGAATCGGAGTACGACGCTGGGCTTCTGGCATGCCCCGAAGGTATTGAGAGTTTTAGTAGCCTAACAGCTGAGTCAGGCCGCACCGACTACCGTCAGGACTGCGGGTCGAACCCGAAGACGCGCAACTCCTGATCGCAGCGACAGGCCTTTGCGATGCGCGCAGCCCATGCGACGACCTCCTCACGCGACGGCAGTTCGAGCACGGTGAAGTCGATCACGGCGTGCGCGTCGCGGCCCGCCGCCTCCAGCTCACCTTCGGGCACGACCATCGCCGCGCTGGGGAAGGAGATCAGATACTTGGCCATAGTTTTTTTGGGTAATGATGGCGGTCGTGATGCGGCGCGGTCGTCTTACTGGGGCGCTGCCACCCCAATCACCGCAGCCACGAGCTGCCAGCGATCTGCTCGGCGAACGTATGTGCGTCGATAGTCGACTTCAGACGGATGGCGGCCCTCCGAGCCTGTCGCGACTTGGTGCATGCGTTGGAGCAGTAACACGGTATCGCCGTAAACTTCAAGCGCTCTGTTCCGTGCGCGAAGCGTGTCGAACCGTAAGCGGCCTGCGCCGATTGCTGCGAGAAGCATTGGCTTCGTCGACCGCACACCACGATAGTTGATGCTGACGAGGTCGTCGGCGTACAGTCGCGCGATGGCCGCTGTATCCGCCCGAATGAGCGCGATCCCGAGGGAATCGTCGACGGCGCAAACGCGTTGACGGACGACATCGGCGTCGCATGGTGCGCTTGATCCGCGCTGGGCGTGGCTAGTGCGGACAACACCTACGCAGAGGAGAAACGCTGCGAGGCATCTGAGGCGGTGCGTAACGGACATTCTGGATGCGAGAGCCGTAAGAGACTATCGCGCTCCGACGTTTATTGGTGAGGCGCCGAGGCGCGAAGCGCCGCGAACATGCTGCCCGCAAGAACGATGAGTACGATGACAAGCATCGTTAGCGCGACACGCCGGCGCCGTTTCTGGTGCGCCAGCCACGCGGGCTCGTCGAGGTAGTAGAGCCCCTGACCAGCGTCACGGATGATCGTGCGCCGCTCCAGAACGTACCAAGCTAGCCTCGTATCGACACCAAGCTCGCTCACGGACTTCGCGCTCGCGGCGCTGAGCGCTCCAGCGCGACGGAAGTGGGCAACGAGATCCTTCTCTTTCGCGATGAGAACAGCAGCAGCAGCGGTGGCACCCATGAGCGCTCTCCAAGAGAAGGTGGCGGCGTGCCCGCCAATCTGGAGTACGCGCTATTCCGAGCGCAATGCTACCTGGACCAACGCGTGCTACCATCATTGTCCGCGAGCGGCGGCCCCCCGGTGCCACACCAGTGTGTGCGTCACTGCCGCACCCTCGTACAGCGCATTCGCGATGAGCACCAATGTGTCGGCATTGAGCGTATAGCGACGCTCGATCGAGCCTGCCTCGGACGCTCGAAGCGATGCAGTGACATGATGAGTTACGACTTGGCGCGCGGCATCGACCGAGTAGGTCCCGTAGTAGGCGGCGACGCTCGCTGCCACGTCTGCTGGGACGGTGCGGCCATCGGCTTGGTTCCGCCGCGCATCCATCAGCAGCGTGATCATGCGGCCATCCGCCCCATAGGTGATGCGTCCGACTGGCGCCGCGCCCCAAGGCTCGGTGACATGGCTATCGGGCCAGCGCGTTTTCACCGAGACGAGGTCCCAGACGCCAACGAGCGCACCGGAACTTTCGAGCGCGGTTCGAGTGGCACCGCTCGCTCGGCCACATCCCGCGGCGAACGAGAGTGCGCCGAGGAGAGCGATGACGAGCCCTCTGCGAGCGTGTGCTGCGATATGCTGCATCGGCATCGGTGACTCGCGCGTGGTGGTGAAACTCTATTGCTTTGCGTTCAGAAAGTCGTTGATCATCGGGACGAGGATGCGCATTTGGTTTATCAGCGCAACATGCGTTGTGCCAGGCAAGATGGCCAATCTCGATGCTGAGCGCGGCCCGAGGTCGCCAGAGACCCCGCCGCCCTTCAGGCTGAACATTTCCGAAATGTGCTCGAGTCGCACGCCGTCGGCGTCGCCGTTGATGAAGAAGATCGGGGCTTTGGTAGCCTTGAGTTTGTCGGCGCCAAAGTCGTACGGTTTCGGAGCCATCGCGACGAGATGCTTCACGAAGTTCGGGAATTCGTTCGGTGTCGGGCTCAGTTTCTTGTACTCCGTCTCGAGAGGAGAGCCTTTGAAGGCTTCCGCCGTGATCTTGCGAACGGCGTCGTTCTTTTCCTTGACCCAACCGTCGTAGCGAAACGCTGCTGACATGACAACAACTTTCCGGATTTTGTCCGGATGTTGGATCGCGCACTGCATCGCGACGGCGCCACCCAAGCTGTAACCGATGAGGTCCGCTCGTGGAATCTTGAGATAATCGAGGAGCGCCGCGACATCGTCGCCAAGCTTGTCATAGCTGAAATCGCGCGTGATGTCGGCCGTCCGCCCGTGGCCCTGCATCTCGATGGCGATCACCTTCCGCGTCTTGGAAAGTTCGTTGATCCAATTCGCTGCCCCGTCACCCCACGGGGCTATCCAGTTGTTGGTGATAGTCATGAACGAGCCGTGGATCAACACAACTGGATCGCCCTGACCGTGAATTTCGTAATACATCTTGAGTCCGTTGACGGGCGCATAACCCGTCGTAGGCTTTTGCTGCCCCGACACGACGTCCGATAGGAGCATTGTCATAAGCATCGAGAAGCAAATAGTTGTCGTCTTCGCATTTGAATTCCAATTTCTCGCCGGTCATTGCTCCGGTTCCGTCGTCAGCGACAACGTCGTGAGCAACTCTTCCAGGGCGTCCAACTGTGCCGTCGCTCCCTCGCGGAAGCCGAATTCGATCATCCGCTCCAACCGTTCCAGCGACTCGTTGTAAATCGAGATACTGACCTTTGTCCTTCCGTCATGCTCGCTGAAACTCAGGTCCCAATCGGAGCCCGGTAGTTCGGGGTTTTCATCCGCATCGGTAAATGCATTAAAGAACTTGAAATTGGTCTTCGGAGTGATGGACGTGTATTTCTGAACGGCCCATCGCTCGCCAACCTCGGGGACGACCATCGCATAGAAGCGACGCCCTCCGACCTTGAAGTCCATGTACTTCGTTCGCGATGTGCAGGGTTTTGGCGCCCACCACAGGTCGAGAATTTCCGGCTTTGTATATGCGTCCCACACCAACGAAAGGCCGGCCGCAAACTCTTTGCTGATGGAGACAGTCCTCGTCTCTTTGTTCACAGTGAAATCCATGGTCATTCCTCACTGATTTTTCTGGTGAGCCGAGGCTTCTTTTTCATGGCTACGAGTACTTCATCGAGTTGATCGAACCGCGCCTTCCAGATCTTTCGATATTGCTCCATCCATTTGTCGATCTCTTGCATTCGTTCGATCTCGAGCGAGTAGTAGATCTCCCGCCCCCTTTGCTCCAGGGTCACGACCTCGCACTCTGTGAGTATCCGCAGGTGCTTCGAGACGGCCTGTCGCGTGGTATCGAAATGCTCGGCGATCGCATTCGGCGTCATGGCGTGTACAGCGATGAGCGCGATGATCGCTCGCCTTGTTGGATCGGCGATGGCTTGAAAAACGTCTCTTCTGATCAAGTGGCCTCGGAATCTGCAACTACTTGGTTGCAAGTATATGCGCAACCGATCGGTGTCGCAAGTCTAGATCGAGGAGCGAGGCGAATCAGTCGCTAGCAGCTCTTTTGTGACCGCGGCGCCGACAGCGGCACTAGTGATCGCTGGGGCCGACTCAGTTCCTAGTTGGCAGCAGCCGGTTCGCGATCCGGTCCGCGATACCGGTTGCATCAGCCGAGTCGACGTTGGTGAGCACAATGATTGTCGCCTGCCGGTCGGGCAACCGAACGAACGCGGCACGCCTGCCCTCTGGCAAACCAAACGCTCGATAGCGCGTGACGCCGCGATACGTATCCGCCTGCCACCCCCGATTCACATCGAAGGTGCGGGCGAACTCCTCCGGGGTGACGGTTGGATTCGTCACGATACGCGCCGCCCGCAGCATCTCAGCCCACCGATAGAGCTCGTCGACACTCGACATCGTTCCGATGGCCGCTGATTCACCGCTCTTGTGCATGCCGATCCCGTTCAACACCGCCGGAAGGCAGCGCTCGCGTGGAATCGGCAGTTGACCACAGAAGCCGGTGAAGACATCTGCGATCGCACCCAGCGCAAACAGTGGCACGGTGGTCGTCGGCATGTACTTCGCTTGCGGACCGATGCCATATGATTTGTCGACAAAGACCTTGCCGCCCTGTGCAACGAGAACGGCGGCGCCAGCGCGCGCGCCGGTGCCTATCAGCGAATCAACGAACGCCTCGCTCACCGGTGAATCCGACGCCGCGCGGTGCAAGAGCCGCCGCTCAGCGAGGTTGAACCGGTCGCCGGGAAAGAGTGTGACGAACGGCTTGCCCGGATCATTCACTTCGTGCGATCCATAGACGAACGCCTTGCTCGCGCCTGCGATAGTCGCCGTGTCGCCTCGTACGATCCACGCCGTCCCTTCGTCCGCCGAGATGCCGAGCAATTTTGGATACTTCGGGATTATGGAGTCGGCGAGATCGCGCAACCGTTCGCGGGCGATCACATGCTGGTCGATGGCCACGCCGCGCAGGTACGCGAAGCCCTTCTCGTAGCCTGGGTAGTCCATGATGAAATTGTCATTGGACGGCGCACCGCGTACAAGAAAGTCGCCGAGGATCGTCGCACCGGCCGAACTGCCGCCGATGACGCCGCCGCGCGTCAACACGTCGCGAAATGCCTGCTCCGTGCGCGTGCCGGTGTATGCATCCACGAGGCGATAGTGTCGTCCGCCCTCGAACCAGACACCGCCGGCGTCTTTCAGGATCGCCACGAAGCTATCGCTGTCGGCTAGCCGGCGGTCGGTCGTGTGAAGCACGCGCACGTTGTGCGCGCCCATGATCCCCCAAATCGCGGCCGGCATACTCTGCGCGATCTCGCCTTCGGCGCTTGCGGTCGGCACGACGACGATCAAGGCATTCGGGCCGCCTGCCGCGTCGATGAACTGCGCGAACAGCTCGGGCGCCATGAAACCACCGCCAACGACGATCACCGTTCCGCGTGCCGGCCCAACTTTTGTCGGCGTGGATGCCGGTGAGATTTGTCCGAGCACCGGAGCAGGAAACGCTAACGACGCGACGAACACGACACCGAGAAATGCGCGCAAGGCTTCACCTCGACGGATCCGACAGCCGTGAATGTACGTGGCCTTAGCGCACGGTAGGCGGGCCACCTTGCCGACCGCTGGTGCCTAATGCCCGGAGTTTAGTTGCAGCGGCATGGTGCCGCTGGCGGCCGGCGCTGCGATGGGGCGCGTTTTTACTATCCACCACTCGACCCCAGCGAGCGTAAGTCCCCATCCCAGCCACAACGAGAGCACGAAGATCGAGACCGATGAAACGAGCGGCAGGATCAGCAGTATCAACACCGAATCAACGAGCCGAACGCTTGCGATCCCAGCCCCCAGTGCGAACACACGCAGCATCCATTCACGATGCAGGTCGACGCGCTGCGCGCGTATCGCCCAGTAGGCGCGTCCCGCGCCTCCGATGACAAGAAGCGCGACGATGGTCGCGATCACGCCTTCGGGCGCTCCAGCATAAGGCGACAGAATGCCGAATGGCACGCTCGCCGACACTGAAACGATCAGCAGGACCAGGAGTAGCCGACCGGACCATCGATGCACGGAGCGGTGCGAGTTCCGGAGGCGGCGCCAGAACTGGAGTGGTGCAAGCAGTAGGAAGAGCCCACCGGCTGCGACGTGCAGTCGAGTCAGCGATGGACGTTGCGCAAAGCGGTGATCGACCAGCAACATCCGCGCGCTATCGGCCGGCGACACCCGCACGCCAAGCGCGTCGAACACGCCGGTCGCTTGAACACGCGCGCCAGCATCTGCGACGTGAAGGCCACGATTGACGGCGGCGGTAACGCCGATGAGACAAAGCACCAACGCCGCGACCCATATGAGACGCTCGCGCAAATTTCTCCTCGTGGCTCAGCTAGTCCTAATGCCCGAGTCGCTCGTCAACCTCGACGACGCTGTGCGGCTCTCAATGCGGCGTGATCGATCGCGGAGATGGTGGACCTTGCGAGATCACGCCCGCCTGAAGCCGATCCCGCTCGGCAAGCAACTTGGTAGTAAACCGCTGGCCCTCGCCGAGTCGTTCGATTTCAATCGCGATGGCCTCCACGGCGTGCTCGATGCGCTCGAGGCGTGCATCCCGGTCCATCGTGTCCAATCGGACGGGCTGTTGCGGGCGAATCAGCCACCTGGTCCAGCCGTAGACGGCACCGCAGAACGCGATTGCGCCGGCGAGCGAACCCCCAATCATCACGGCGGCTTTAGCATCGATCATCGATTTCTCCCAATAGGGTGCCAGCTCACTACGTCGCGGATTCGGTACCGTTTCATGACGACGTCTGCGAGCTAACGCCCAAGTCAAGTCGCGAACGAGCCGAGAAAATTGGGATGCTGCGTCCCACACCGAGAGCGCCGCACGCTTACGCCTTGCAACGATTCGTTAGAGCGAACGCGCGCGCAACCACCCGCCAAACCCTGCCGCCGGCGCCATCAGCGCCAGCGCGGCAACCTGAGACCATACGGCGCCATGACCGAGCGTCGCGACTAGCGACACCGTCGCACCGACAGCGAGTACAGCGGCCATGACAACAGCATGGACGAGTGGCCTTCGCCCCGCGATCCAGCCTGCGATATAGCCACCGGCCATGGCAAACACGACGCCCGCGGCGCTCGTCGCTGCGATGAAGCCCACGGATGCAGGCGCGTGCGGATTGTGTCCCGAGACGCGGAACAACGCGAACGAGCAAATGGCGAAAACGACGTAGCCGAGGAGCACCGCGGCGACCGACCGAAGCAATGGGATCATGTGGAGACGAGCGCTCGGACCACGAAAGCCTCACGGCGGAAGGAAAAAGCGCGCATTCCTTAAATCGCTGGCGTGCGCGCCCACGCGGCGATGAGCGTCGGCAACACAAGACAGCACGCGCCGTCCATCGCCTCCGCCCGCATCCGCGCCTCGAGGGTATCGACCTGCACGTCTGCTGCGGTTGTCACACCAAAGCGCTCAAACATCGGGAGCAGGCTTCGGATCGTCTCGGTGATGTAGCGGTAGACGGGCGAGTCCGCCCCGCCCTCGACTCGACAGGCGCCAATCATCTCGGGAGTCGAAAAGCCGGCATCGCGGAAAGTGCTGTACAACTTCGAGCCCATGTCGGACTCTAACCCGGCACGGTCGTAGAGCGCGACAATCCAATCGATCGACTGCTGATACGCGGGAACAAGCGGGCGGCTCCGCGCATCGTGCATCGCCATTTCTTGAAACACGACGATTCCACCAGGACGTACAAGGCGCGCCAGCTTACGCACGGCGGCCGCCGGATCGGGCTGATACAGCAACACGAGGCGGCCGACGAGGGCGTCGAACTCGGAGCCCACTGCCTCGGGCACGACGGCGTCGATCTCGGCGACTTCGAAACGTGCGTTCGTGATTCCGGCCGCAGCCGCGCGCTGCTGGGCAGCGGCAATGGCCTGCGGCGAACGGTCGATGCCGACGACGGTGCCTGAGGGACCGACCAGTGCCGCCGCCAGCAGGGATACGTCGCCGGCCCCGCAGCCCACGTCGAGCACGCGCATGCCCGGGGCGAGTCCGGCGCGCCGGAAAGCGTCCTCAGTCAGATCGGCGTAGAAGGCCGCCTGCTCGGCGAGTCGCTGTAACTCCGCATCTGCGTGGCCAAGGACGTACACGCGGGCGTCGGGCGTGGACGTGTGCGACATGGTAGTCCCTTGATGTGAAGTCAAACCACGAACGTGCACGAATGCGTGTTGACGTCCAACGATGCTGAGCTGCAAAGGAGTCAAACAAACGTTGTGGCAAAGCCACAACAATTCAATAGATCGGTTGAAAGCTTCAGCGCTCGTTAGTTGCTTCCTGCCGCAGTTCAGCCAGATTCGTCTCGGCCATTATCTACGAGGAGCAAGGATGCGGAACTTTCCCGCGAGCATATCGCTGAGAGCCCTGTTGTTGGTGCTGATCCTGCTTCGCCCGAGCACCGCTCGGAGCCAAGCCGCCGACGCGAACGATCAGCAGGCATTCCGTGACTTCCTCACCCAGGCGAAGAACAACGGCGGCGGCGATCAGGAAAAGGTCACCGCATTCTACAGGACTACCGGAGCGTTCTGGCGCGCCCACTGGCTGGACTACTCGCACCATCCCGAGAATTACGCCGACGTGATGGCGCTCTATCGCGCGGGT
The DNA here is from genome assembly GCF_055379415.1 of Leucogemmata humicola. Lineage (NCBI taxonomy): Bacteria > Pseudomonadati > Gemmatimonadota > Gemmatimonadia > Gemmatimonadales > Gemmatimonadaceae > Leucogemmata > Leucogemmata humicola. The sequence continues at coordinate 791,475 of NZ_AP040875.1, read as the reverse complement.
CAGGCGCTCTACCCGCGCCCGCAAGCGGCGCGCGATCCTGAGCGCTACCGGAAAGACATCGATGCGTTCAAGGAGTTCGACTCCAAGAACGCGCCGCCCCAAAAAGCAGCGCTGTTCGTTGGCAGTTCGACAATCATGAAGTGGAAGACCGCGGAGGCATTTCCCACGCTCAGCGTGATCAATCGCGGATTCGGCGGGAGCGTGCTCGGCGACGTGCTCTATTTCTACAACGATGTGATCGGAAAATATCATCCGTCCGCGATCCTGCTCTACTGCGACAACGACGTTGCGAGTGGCGGCAATCCCGATCAGGCCTTCGAGAAGGTCATGCAGATCTACACCAAAGTGCGCTCGGACTTTCCGAAGGTGCCGTTCGCATTTCTGAGCATGAAGCATGCGCCCAACTCCGCCTTCGCGGACCCGGCGGAGCCGGGCGCGATCGACCGATTTAACGAGCTCGCCAAGGCGCAAGCCAAGAAAGATCCGAGCTTCAAATACTTCGACATGGACGCGCCGGTACTAGATGCAAACGGAAAGGTCCAGGGCGATTTGTTTCAGGACGGTGAGCACTTCAACGACAAAGGCTACGCGTTGATCAACCCACTCATGCAGAAATTCTTGATCTCACTGGGCGTGGGTCCGGCGCGTTAGCGTCGCCGCTCTCAGAACGGCGCCGGCTGCTCGATCACCAACCGCGCACCGTTCACCGGATGCACGAACGCCAACCGTTCCGCGTGCAACTGCATCCGTTCGCCTTCGCTCGGCGCATTGTGACCGTAGAGACGATCGCCGGCAATCGGCGCGTCGAGTCCCAGCGGGTGCGCCGAGTGGACGCGAAGTTGGTGCGAACGACCGGTGTGCGCAGTGAATCGTACGCGCGTACGTCCGTTCTCTCGCGCTAACACATGCCATTCGGTGTGGGCGGGTTTGCCGAACACCGGATCATGTATGTGCCGCGGTCGGTCATCCACGTCTACCCGCAACGGCAACGTGATGTGTCCGTGGTCAGCGGCAATGTCTCCGTTCAGCCACGCGACATAGTGCTTCTCGATTTCGCGCAACGAAAACAGTCGCTGGAGCGCCTTGGCCGTGTCGGCATGCTTTGCGATCAACAGCAGTCCCGAGGTATCGACATCAAGTCGATGCACGGCGAGCGGACCGGTTGCGTGCGGATAACGTTCGCGAAGTCGTGACACCACGCAATCGCTCAGCGCAGCGCTACGCCCAGGAACGGTGAGCAGCCCGCTCGGCTTGTTCACTACGAGCAAATGCTCATCTTCAAACACCGCGCGTGGCTCGGCCGAGTCAAGTGCCGCACTGCCGAACAGCGGCGGCGCCTCGACCGGCAATCCGTCGAGCATGTGCGTGAGAATGGGCAAACATTTTCCGCGACACGCCGCGTAGAACACAGCCTCGCGACGGTCGCCCGTTGCCGATGCAGCGCCCCACCAAAACTCCGCCAACGCGATCGGCCGCAGTCCGAGTCGATACGCATGTGCGAGTAACTTTGGCGCCGCACAATCGCCGGAGCCGGTCGGTGGCTCGCCGGGTGCAAACAATGATCGCAGTGAGCGCACCTCACCACGCGCATTAGCAAAGTGATACGCATCGTGAATTTGCGTCGTCAGCGCGCGCGAGCGGGAGGCACGCGTCGTGTCCAGCGCGCGCACAGCAGCGTCAACACGATGCACGTCCGCCGGGCTCGCACTATTGGACACACTTGCGAGCAGGGCGGCGCGTTGCGCGGTGAATTCCAACATTTCCGTTTCGGCTGGAATTCGCACCGCGTCGTAGGTATGCCGATCGAACGTTGGTGGCACCCAACCGTCGACGTCCCATGTTCCGTTCACCATTCCGGAAAAGCCGCGCAAATATCCGATCGTGCCGTCACGCGTAGCAACTACCAGCACACCGAACATTTTTCCGTTTCCCGCGTCACACAAACGCCACTGAGCCGCGACGTGCGACTGCAACGTTTCCATGAGCTCCATGGCCGCGCGGCGCGCGAGCGGGTGCATCGCAGCACGGTCAAACGGCGTTGGGAAAACCGTTGGACAGTCGCCGGCGCTTGGTTGCGGGACAAACTTGATCACGATGGCCTATCGATCTGCTAAAGCATGTGATCGTGAAACAACGACCACGAATTCCTACCCGTAGTCAGTTTCAACGACCGTACTGGCGCATGCAAGTGGACATTGCGTTGCGCGGCGGGAATACTCGCAGAGCGCGCCAGGTTCCGCTGTCAGCTTCAGCGTTCGCTAGCCGGCGCGAGCGAGATCGCGAGCTGTGAACTCTTGAATCACCGGTGACGCGCCATTGAAATCGCTGTATCGAATCCAAGTCGGCCGAACGCGGAAGTACGTCAGGTCAGACCAGGAGGCTCGCGAGGGGCCATCGGGCCAAACAGCGAAGTAGGCGGCTTTGAGTCGTTCGAATTCGGGCCCCGTTGGCTCGTCGGCGATTCCCTCGTATTGGACCGTGCGCTCATCGGCCGCCTCCCACCCGCCAAGGACGAACGCGACGCGGGGTCGTGCGCGAAGGTTGCTCACCTTGCGCGTTGTGGTCAGGGTATCGAAGACGAGCTCGAACGTGTCGGTTACGGCAATGCCAACGACCGCCGCTTGAGCAGTCGCGTCTGGCCCGCACGACGCTTGGACCGCCAGACGCTGCGACCGCAAGAACGTGAGTAACTCGGCGGGTGTCATACCGTCTGGCGAGAGTGGATTAGTCGTCGGCTAACGCCTTAGCAAAGCTGGACACGTCAAATATGAGGGCGCGCGTAGCGCGCACAATCGATAGCCCCTTTGACAGCTTCAGCGCTCCAGTTCGAGCTGCGCGGGCCAGCCGTGGGCGCCGTTGGCGACCCACTACGCTGGTCCGCGTCAGACTCTACCGCGCTGGGTGGGAGTGCCGGCGTCTAGTGACGGCAACCGCTGGTTATCGCGGTCGCCAGCCGCTCCGCGTCTGCTCGATTGAAGTCTCCGATTCGATAGTTATTGCCGATGATCGCGGCGGCAATGCGAGGCGTGCCCTGGATTTTCCCGTCGACAACAAGGGCCAGATTTCTGCCGACGTGCTGTTTGCTGAATTCATTAACGCGCTTCGCCGCATCATCGGTCACAGTGAAGTTGAGAACCCATTGATCCCCGGCCTGGGATGCCGTGGCGCCGGTGATGTCGCCGGTAGTCACCAGGGGAGTCCTAGACATCAGGATTTTCGTAGTGTCGTTGAGAGCGACGGTCTTGGTCGAATCCGTCTGCGTATCCGCGACCGCGCTCATCTCGATGGTGGGGCACGGCGCGCTTGACTCCTGTCGTGTGGAGCAAGCGAGACATAGACAGATCATCAGCGACAACAGAGTACGAACGATTACAAAGCGTGGCTTGCGGTCCATGCGTGGGTGCACGCAAGACCGCCTGCGAAATGACTCGTACATTGGGCGCTCCAGTCTGAGAGATCGGACATGAGAGATCACTGCCGCGACGTGTTCGCGGACAGTGCGATGCGCGGCACGCGAGTGCCGGCGATCGTTCAGTCTGACTTCAGGCCTGGAACGGAGGTGGTCTGGCGGCTTGGCCCGTCGTGCGCTCGTACGAGCACAACGACAGGGAATCGCGAGTCGGCGCCGGCGCGGACTGAACTCGGCGGACGTGCAGGCTCGCTTCAGATGCCAACAGCTGCGGCCGCGCAGCATCGACGTCCTTCCCTACGGGCGTCGCGGCCAGCAGCGCACTATGGTTCGCCGCTGCGATACCTGGGTGCGAGCCGCGATGGCGGTGCACCAGGATACCCGCGTGTCCGTTCGTGTTGCTCGGCAGAAGCAACAGGAACACCACGGCAAGCAGGCGCATCAGGGCACGAGAAGATGCCATCGACATGTCGCCGGTTGCGCGTTGACCAACTGCTCGAACGTACGTGGGTCAGTTCCGACGATCAAGCGCCAGCCAACGCCCGAGTTCAGCCGCAAAGGATGCAAGTAAGGGTGCGCACGGAGCGCGCCCACATCAATATGAACCTTTCGCTGCCGCTTCCGACTCCCTTATCAACATGGTCGGAGAAGAATTTGCCAGACACTGAGTTCGCAGATCGACGAGCCCTCGAGGATGAATGGATCGCGGTGCGGTGCCAGCTGGGCGAACGCGCTGCGTTCGACGAGCTGGTGCAACGCTGGCACGGACCGATCTGGCGATATGTGCGGAATCTCTCCGACGACGACGCCGCTGCCGAGGATATCGCTCAGGATATCTGGTTACGGGTGTTGCGCGGCATCGGTCGGCTCCGCGACCCTGCCAACCTCCGCGCCTGGCTCTTCGGGATTGCCCATCGGACGTGGATCGACGCGCTGCGGAGAAAGTATGCGTTCGTCGCCACCGACATCGAGGAGGTCGATCCGCATTCACTGGCCGATCCGATTGCGACAGATGAGGTCGAGCAAGATTTGGCCGCGATGGAACAAGGACTCGCTCGTCTGCCCGCCATCGAGCGCGAAGCGTTGACACTGTTTTACCTGCGCGAGCTGTCGCTCCAGGAGATCGCACAGGCGCTGAGCATACCCGTCGGTACTGTAAAATCACGACTGCATCGCGCTCGACGTTTGCTCCTGCGCGAACTCACTGGTAAAGGAGACAACTCATGATCGCGTTGCGTCAGCAGCAATACTCGCCGAACGGTTTGCTCGCCCTCGTGGACAGAGAACTCTCACGCGCGGCCCGCCTCGGACAAATAGCACTTTTACTCGCCTTCATCGTGATGGTTGGCATCATCGGACTGCTGGGCGTCGCGGCCCCTTCCCTGCCATCGCGGGTCCGCATCGTGTTCGCGGCGATCATCGCGATCGGAGCGTTTGGGACCGCTTCCGCACTCTGGGCGTTGAACACCCGGGGCGTCGTGCTCGCTCGACACCGCGTCCTCGGGTGTCGCGTGGCAGTTGCACTAGCCGCGGTGGTCATGGTCGGCGCGGCAAGCGTCGGATTTGTAAAAGGGATTTCGTCTGCGTTTGGCGTCGCGGCTTTTGGCGCGGTCTTGCTCTGCGGCGCGATTGCGCTGCTAAGACAGGAGAATCGGAAATTTTCTGCCTTGACCGCAAGGCGACGCGCGCTCGCGCAGCAGCTGCAGGTCGCCAGGTGATCTGAATCGGCGCGACGCGCCCACCGTGCAAAGGCGCCGGACGGTGTCGGTGTCCAACAGCCTCGGCGCGTGTTGAATTCGTGTTGCCTAAGAGGCGAATGCCAACCGCATTGACAGTTCCACAGCGCGGACGTGTTTGGTAATGCCACCGATCGAGATGTAGTCAACGCCGGTTTCTGCGACGCTGCGGACGGTCTCGAGCGTTACGCTACCCGATGCTTCGATTGTGACACGACGTCCTTTAGAGTTGTTTAACGCTACCGCGGCTTTCATGTCGGCCAGGCTGAATTCGTCGAGCATGATGATGTCCGGGTCTCCGCGCAACGCCTCCTCAAACTCGTCCATCGTTTCCACTTCCACGTCCACTTTGACTTTGCGTGAACCGGCTGCGCGGCGGGCCGCGGCTACTGCGGCCGTCAGAGAGCCGGCTGCAGCGATGTGGTTTTCCTTAATCAGCACCTGGTCGAAGAGCCCGATGCGGTAGTTTTGGCCACCGCCGCACACGACCGCGTATTTCTGCGCCGTCCGTAGTCCTGGGACCGTCTTTCGCGTATCCCAAATTGCGCAGCGGGTTCCCGCGATCGCATCTACAAAGCGGCGAGTGGCGGTCGCCGTTGCGGAAAGGAGTTGGAGGAAGTTGAGCGCAGTGCGCTCACCTGTGAGAACGGGCCGGGCCAGGCCTGCGATCTCAAACAGAGTTTGATTCGCAGTGACGCGGTCGCCGTCGTCGGCATGCCAGGTCAATTGGACAGCTGGATCCAACTGACGGAATAGCTCAGTCACCCAAGGGCGGCCGCACAAGGTCGCCTCCTCGCGAGTGATGACTTTACCTGTGACGCGTTGTGCGGCGGGGACGAGTTGAGCGGTGATATCACCGCCGCCGATGTCCTCAGCCAGAGCAGTTGTGACCTGCTGAGCGAGGTCGGATGGAAGCTGCAACATTTGACAGGGATTGCGATACGAGATGGTCGTGCTCTGCCTAGCGCCCGAGTTAAGCTGCGAGCGAATCAAATAAGAGCGCGGGTGCAGCCCGCGCAATCGCACGGCGGCGTGTGCATTGGCGCGGCGGCGTGTCGAGCCACCGGGATGCTAGGGCTTCGTGGTCGGCAAAGAGCCGATGAACTGGCGGACTTCGTCTAAGACCTGTGCCTTGTTCGATTGATAGATTTCGTGCGTCGCACCGGCGATGCGCACGACGTGCGCCGTCGCCACGCCCCGCTCGAACTCTCGCGCTTGGGCCTCCGGCGTCCAGTCGGGTGCTCGGCTGTCGAACGTGCGCGTCGTCCAATCTGCCTGTACTGCATAGATCGCGAGCACCGGGAGCGGCAGATCGAAATGCTTCGACGTGGATGTCAGCTCCTGCTGCTCGACGATCGAACACGGGCATTTCGGTAGCTCATCCGCCTGCAATTCTGTATCAAGTTTCTGACGCGCCGTATCGAGCCATGCGTTGGGATACGCGGCCTCGAGGTACACCAGGCCGGCGACACGCTTTGGATCGCGCGATCCCACAAAGCTGAGTTGCCCACCGGCCGCCGAATGGCCAATCAGCACGGGCTGACGCAGTCGAAGCGAGTCAAGAACCGCTAGCACGTCATTCCCTTTTCGGTCGAACGAATACCCACTGTCGGGCATGCTCGACCGTCCCGAGCCGCGACGTGTCACTCCGTACACGTGATAGTCGCGAGTGAGCCCCACGGCAAAGTCGTCGAATACATGTGCGGTGGCGTTCATGCCGTGAAGGAGCACCACGGGCCGGCCCGTGCCGCCCCAATCCAGTACTTCGAGTTGCACTCCCCGTTCGACCGTCACGTATCGCGTCTTGTGAGGCGACGTGTCGGGAGACGGCGCGTCGCCCCTGCAGCGAACCGTCAGCGGTATCTGTGATCCATTCTGTGTCCAAGCCCCGCGAATGACCGTGCCGCCGCTCATGAGCGCACCCGCGTACACGGCGTTCAGATCCTTGAACTCGATGACCAGTGAATCGCGGCGCATCGCAATCGACGTTGCATGGAGTGATCCCGCGTCGCCGATACGCCCATGCAGCGGCGTCCACTCTCCGTCCCGCCGTCGGATCTCGAGGCTGACCGTTCCGTCATGGGCAGCAGGAACGTCGTAGGCAACGCCGCGACATGTGAGATCCTGCGCCGACACTGTGGCGGCGGGTATCATCGCGAGGAGCCCGAACCACATAGCTACCTTCGTCATCAGGCGCTCCATTCACTCGTGATCCGGCGGCGACGTGGGACGCGTGTTTGACACGGGCGGTGCGCAAACGGTTTCCGATCGCACTGGCGGCGGCAAGACATAATCACGCGGGGCGCGCGCGAGCTCCGTGCCGGCGCGACGGAAATGCGAGGTAAGAAGCATGATCCGGCGGCTCGCCGCACGCGCCAATCCGCGCGAGAGGTGCAGCACTGATTGCCCGTGGCGGTCTAACGCCCGAGCTAAGCTGCAAAGCATTCTCATAAGAGTGCGGCCGCAGGCCGCACGATTCAATAGCGATGCTTTGACAGCTTCAGCGTTCGTTAGGCTTCCGGGGATCGAAGCTCGCTGCGGCTTCTCCGACAGCGACGATGCCGCTGAGAACCTTGTCGGAGTGCTGTGAGCTAATCAAGAAGCGTAGGGCTTGTCCGAACACGATGGCATTGAGCCGATCTCCGTTACCCGGCGCCAGAGGGTACACATGGTTGTCCGGCTCGGACGCGAGATCGTCCATCAGCAACGCAAACATCGGGCTGATTGGGAGGATCACCAGCCCTTCAACGAGATGTAGCCCACGGAGCGTTGGGTCTTGATGGCCGACAATGAATGGGTTGTCGGAGGTTGCAAACGTTGGGTCCTCCGCTTCGAGAAGCGTCCAACGCTTCCGAATGAGGCGTTCGGCCAAGGATCTTGCGTCTCTTTCGATAAAGTCGAGAAAGTTGCGCCGTAACTCGCTATCAACAGCGTCAGAAGCGGCCAAATCGCGCTCGACGTCTTCCACGGACCGCGGAGGGAACGCCGTATCAGGGTCATGTCCGCGGTTCGTTGCTTTCTCGCGTTGTAGTGTCTCCCACTCAACAACATTCGTCGCGTAAAGAAACCGCCGATCGGCTATCCGTTGGGGATTACGGAGGAACAGCGTGGCCACGAAGAGCGCGAGGATCTTGCGCGTCGCCTCATCGCTAAGGTCGGTATTCCCGGTGGCCAGTGCGCGCCAGATTGGCGCCACAGTGTCTTCGAGTCGCGTGAGTTTTGTATCGAGACGAAACGAGCGCGAACCGTCCTCACTAAGTGGCGAATACAGATACTGCTCGACTGCAACATTCAGAATCGAGGTGCAGAACGGTTCGCCATCGTCCTTGTGAAAGCACCAGACCTGCGGGTTCTCCTCGCTCGCGGTATCCGGTGTGGCGAAACCACGGAGGTATAGCCTCGGCACCCAGTGCTGTCGCTTGGTTCCTTCCATAGGGAGGGAGTCGTGGAAGCCTAACGCCGATTCGACGACCATATTATGCGACTTTGCGAACAAATTGGCCAATTAGTGCTGCTGCGTAACATGCGATCATTCATCGCACGCTTAACCCCCATCTCCCACAACGACATATCCTTCCACAACCTCAGCTCACGCCAATTCACGCATGTTATGCCGCAAGACCTCGCAGCATAACATGCGAAAACCGTCAAAATTCTTCTGAGCGTCGCCTAGCGGATAATCATCCGCCTCCCCGACGCGCGAGCCGGCCGGCAGAGCCCCCGAACCTAGCCCTTCGCCAGCTCGTCCCAGAGCGCAGCCATCGCCGCCATGCCCTTGAAGTAGTTCTCTTCACTCATCCACTCGTTCGGCGCATGCGCATTCTCGCCCGGCAGCCCGAATCCCACGAGCAATACCGGCGCATTGAGAATTCTCTGAAAATCGCCGACGACCGGGATCGACCCACCTTCACCGGTGATCACAGGCTCACGGTCGAACGCCGCCGCAAGCGCACGCCGCGCAGCGTCGAATAGCGGACCACCAATGTCCGCGCGCCACGGACGGCCACCGTGCAACGGCGTCACCGTCACCTTCACACCCGGCGGCGCAACTCGCTCCACGTGGGCGCGCATCAGCTTCTCGATCTCCTCCGGCGTCTGATTCGGCACGAGACGACAGCTCACCTTCGCCATCGCCTTCGCCGGAAGAACCGTCTTCGCGCCCTCGCCCGTATAGCCGCTGAGCAGACCGTTCACCTCACACGTCGGACGCATCCACAAACGCTCGAGCGTCGTGTACGACTTCTCACCGAACAGCGCCGGTGATCCCGTCTCGGCGCGGAAGTGCTCGTCGTCGAACGGCAGCTTTTCAATGTCCGTTCTGGCCTTGGCGCCCCAATCGAGAACATTGTCGTAGAAGCCCGGAATGGCGATGCGACCGTCGGCGTCATGCATCGTCGCCAGGATGCGGCCGAGTGCCATCGCCGGATTCATCACCGCGCCGCCGTACATGCCAGAGTGCAAATCGCCCGACGGACCCTGCACGTCGATCTGGAAGTACGCGAGTCCGCGCAGCGACGACAGAATCGACGGAAGACCCGGTGCAAACATCGACGAGTCGGAGATGATCACCGCATCGCAGTGCAGCATCTCCTTGTTCGCCTCGATGAACTCGGCCAGATTCTCGCTGCCGACTTCCTCCTCGCCCTCGGCGAGGACGATGACGTTTACCGGCAGCGTGCGACGCGCCGCGAGGTGCGCCTCGAGCGCTTTGATGTGGAGATAGAGCTGGCCTTTGTCGTCGACCGAACCACGCGCGAAGATTTTGCCGTCGCGCACCGTCGGCTCGAATGGCGGGCTGTCCCATAACTCGAGCGGCTCGGCGGGCTGAACGTCGTAGTGGCCGTAGACGAGAACCGTCTGCGCGCCGGGCGCGGCCTTACGCCACTCGCCCACGACGATCGGATGGCCCTTCGTTGGATGGATCGACGCCTCCATCCCGATGTTGTGCAGTGACTCAGCGACCCAACCAGCGGCGCGGGCCGTGTCCTGATTGTGCTCCGTGCGAGCGCTGACGCTCGGGATGCGGAGGAAGTCGAACAGCTCGTCGCGGGTGCGCGACTGATGCTTGGCGAGGTAGCTCTGGAGGTCGGTTGCGAGTGGCATCTGAAGAAGCTGAGTCAGGTGGCCGAGCCACGCAACCGCCACCAGATCACTTCGGCAAGTTGGGATTCGACGCCTGTTCGTTCGCGCTGGGCGGGAGGCACTTGTCGCGGCCCTGCAGGAACGTGTTCCGGCCCTCGACGAACCAGCGCCGCAGATCCCAGAGCCGGCGCCCCTCGAGCCAGAGAACGTAACCGCGCTCCGATTGCAACGCGGTCCACGCGTCCGTCACGGTCGTTGCCGTGAGGGGTGCGAGCGTGAACGACGCGCGCTCCTGATTGATCAACGTCATCGCACCGGCGACGTCGTTCGCGCGAAGTGCCGCCTCGGCGCGCAGGAGCAACATCTCGGTGCCTTTCGTGAGCGCGACAGGCGCCGCAAGCGACTTGTACTTCGTCTGACGGAAGAACGGTGTTCCATTCGCCCCGTTTACGACAGTCGTTCCAGTGCGCACCGTGTCCCACGTGGCGCGCGGATCCTTGTTGGTCACGGCGTAGGCCGTTCCAAACACGGAGGTCTCGCTGCGCGTGATCGTCTGATTCGCGATATCGAGGTTCTCGCGCGTCGTGTTTGTCGAGAAGATGGCGTTGAAGACGTACGCTGTAGGAATGGTCGACGCGTCGGTCACCGCACCAGCCCAATTGCCGAGCCACGCGCGGACGCTCGCCCGGCCACCGATCGCCGCTGTAGCAATGTTGGTATTGTTGAGCGCCGTCGCCAGCGTGTACGCTCGCGTGAACAGGCTCTCGGCCCGTGTGAAGTGAACGCTATCGCTCTGCGCCGGACCGCCATCGATCACCGCCGTGCACACGTTCTCGCCAAGCAATCGATTCGCGAATCCTGCGTAGAGGTAGGCGCGAGCGGTGTTGATGTTGGTCTCGAACGAGGAGCCGAGGACTGTTTTCATGCGTACGAGACCGGACTCCGCGGTCCATCGTGCGGTGTGCATGTTCCCCCAGTCGACGTTGGCGTCGGCCGGTTGAATCGTACCTTCGTAGAAGTGGCGCTCAGTGATGAAAATGCCTGCCTCGGTCAGTTCCTTCGTCGCGAGGGCGCCACGATCGATGTAGTTACCGAGTGCGAAGGAGAGATCGCCGGACATGCCGTTCACCAAGGCGGGGATCGCGGTGGAGACGTTGAGCTGATCGTCGGCGATCGGGCCCGGGTTGCTCACGCTGAGATCGCAACCAGTGACGACCATACACACCGCGACCGCGGCCGATGCGACAGCGCGTCTCGAGGGGACGTTGATATGTCTCATGGTTAGAATCCCGTCCGGATGGTGACGAGGAAGGTCCGCGGCGACGGGAACACATAGTAGTCGCGCCGTGAGAACGAGCTGATGAACTGATCGGCCGACTCCGGATCGGTGCCCGTGTACTTCGTGCTCTTATAAAGATTACGTCCACTGAACACGATCGACGCAGCCGGCAGCGACCGAAGGAGCCGCGCCGGAATGTCGATGGTCGCCGACACGCTGCGCAGCTTGAAGAAGTCGCTCGACTCGATCCAGTACGTTCCATCGCGGTTCGCCGCGAGGATGCCGCAACGACCGCGCTCGAGCGCCGTGACATCGTTGAGCGCCGCGGTGTTGCCCGCCGTGAAGGCGCGCAACTTTGCTTGCGTGGCGTAACACGGCTGCCAGGCGAATAATCCAGACTGCACGGAGCCGATCGAGTTGCTGAGGTGGCCGCCGCGCTGGAATTCGCCGAGTCCATCGAGCGTCAGATGCTTCCACAGTTTCAGCGATGCGTGCGGCGTGACAATCTTGGTGGGGAACGTGGCGCCGAGGAACACGCCGCGTTGCACGATCGGATCGGCGATCGCATCGGGATTCGTAATGAGCTGGCCCATATAGGCCGGCGCAGGAAGTCCCTGCTGAACGTACGATGCGGAATTCGCGTCGATCGTGATCGTTTGGCCGCCGAGGTCACCGGCTTCACTCTTGACGATGGTGTAGCCGCCGCCGACGGAGAGCTCGAACCTGGGGCGCCGAATGACGTCGATGTTGAGCGCGAGCTCGCTGCCGTGATTGTTCAGAACGCCGATGTTCTCGAGTTGGCGCGCGCCGAAGCCGTTGGACGGCGGCAGCGTCACCGGAACGAGCGCGCCGTTGGTGCGTGATTTGTAATATGAAAAATTGACAGTCACGCGACCATCGAACGCGCTGGCATCGAAACCGCCTTCCGTTTCGCGCGTCCGTTCCGGCCCCAGGTTCGGATTGCCGACCTGCGACGGTTCGAACGCCGACTGTCCGTTCTCCGCTGCAACGGGATCCCACGTGCGAACCGCGTCGAACGCGCCCGGTGCTTTGCCGGATTCGCCGAGCGCGGCGCGAAGTTTGAGTGTCTCGATCCACGTGAAATGCTTCCAGAACGACTCGTCGGAGAGGACGTACGAGGCGCTCACCTTCGGGTATGTCTGCAGACCGAAGCCGGAGCCGAAAGCACTATTGCCGTCGACGCGCAATCCACCGGTGACGAACACGCGATCGCGCCAGCCGACTTGCTCTTGCCCGAAAAACCCAGCGTTGATGACGCGCTGCTGATTGACGTTGTTGATGTTGCGCAACGCGCCCGACGTCAGCGTCGGAACCCCCGGCGCCGAGAAGTTGGTCGACGAAAGATCCGTCGAGGCGAGCCGGCTGTCGAATGTTTGTCCGCCGACCGCGGTGCTCGTGGTGATCGAGTTGCCAAACGATTTCTTGAGCGTGGCAGCACCGTCGAACGTGATCAGCGTGCGATTCCATTCCGTCTGCGCGATCGAGCCGAGCGGCACACGAATGTGCCCGAAAGGCACGATGTCGGTGATGTCGCCGTTGTTGTAGTCGTAGCCCGCCGATACGCGTACAGTCAGTGCCTCGAACGGTATGTAGGTGCCGGTGCCGCCGGTGATGAAGTGATTCGTCGACGTTGTGCTCTTCACACTGAAGATGCTGTCCTGCACGACGCACACGACGGTCTTATCGGCGCACCCGGTGCCCTTGAAGAACGAGCCGGACCCGCGCGACACATTGAGCAGGAATCCGTTGCTGCTCAATCCGTCCGGGAACCAGCGAACGTCGCGTTTGATGAATGAGCTGTTCAGTGAGAGCGAGAGCTTTGGCGTCGCACGAACTGTGATGTTTCCGCGAACGCCGCCGGACTGATTGTCGCCGATGCGGAGAACCGAATGTTCCTTGTCGATATTGCCGGACAGGAAATAGTCGGTCGTCGTCGCCGAACCGCGGAGGCCGAGCGACAGACGGCTGATCGGACCATCTCGCAGATACGTTCCGCTCGCCGGGCAGGTCGCGTCTTGGAACTTCGTTCCGTCGCCAAGCGTCATCGTGCCCGTGCAGTTATTGATGAACATACCGGTCGGATCGGAAGCCGCGCCGATGTGCCCCATGTTGTTGAAGCCTGTGCTGGCGTCGATCGACGTCTGAAGGGCGCCGCCGTGACCCCGCTTGGTGAAGAGCTGAATGACCCCGCCTGACGCTTCGGTGCCGTACAGCGTCGTTGCCGCGGGACCCTTCACGATTTCGACGCGCTCGACGTCGGTCATGTCGATGTCGTTGAGCGGAGAGGTATTGCCACGCCCGCCAACGCTCGCCGGTGTCGACGCGTTCGAGATTCGAATGCCGTCGACGTAGATGATTGGCGAATTGCCCTGGCTGATGCTGTTGACTCCACGCAGGCGAATCGTTCCGCCTTGGCCCGGCTGTCCCGAATTGAGCAGCACTGTCGCACCGGCAACTTGGCCCGTCAGCAGCTGCTGCGTGTTCAACACCGGTGCCTTCTGTGCGGCGACGTCGAGGACCGATACGCTGTTGCCGACTTCGCGCGTTCGTTCCGTGCCGGTCGCGGTAACGACGACCTGCGACAATGAGAACGCGCTGCGACCGAGCGACAACGCGACCGTGACGGTTTCGCCGTCGGTGACGACGGCAGAAGCGCTTGCGACATCGTAGCCGATGCGGCGCGCGACGACGTGTCGCAGACCAGCAGCGACGCCGGCAATCGAGAAGCGTCCGTCAGCCGCCGTCGTCTGCCCAAGCTCGGTATCGGCGATCGTGACGCGAACGCCTTCGACAGGTTCACCGCTTGTTCGGTCGGTCACGCGGCCGGTGACCGTGCCGACCAAAGGGATGGTGGCCTCACTGACCGCGACCTGTCCGTTCGCCGTGACGAGCACGCTCCATTTGGTGCCGTCCACGGCGAGCGCGAGCGCGTCGGCCGCCGACTTGTTGTCAATGCGGACCGACACCATTGGCGCGGCGCGCACGAGATCCTCTCCATAGGAAAGACCGAGACCTGCCTGGGTCGCGATCTCCATGAGCACCCGTTGAAGAGGTGCTTTTTCGAGCGTCACATTCACTCGTCGCTTGAGCGACTCCGGCATGCGCACGCTGCCAGACCGCACGGTTTCGAGGGGCAGGTACTGCGGCAGCCGACTACTCGCGTACGTCTGCGTGGGCGTCGAATCCTTGCTTCGGGCCTGACCCTGCGCGACCGCGATAGCGCTCGCCGAAACGAACAGCGCGGTCAGGGTTGTCAGTCGGAGCGTGTCGATCATCCGTTGGCTCTCGAGGAGGGGAGAAACGTGCAAGCGGAATTCGAAACAGCGGCGGACAAAAGCAACAGCGGCGAACTATTGAATCACGACTGTCGATCCACGTTTCGCGGAACGCATACGCAGAGGCGTCGTCACCGCGCCAAGGACCTCGGTGAGCGAGCGTGCTGGCACGTTCATCGTGATGCGTCGCTTCAACAGCGCTGGCTCGGCGACTTCGATTTTGACGTCGAACCAGCGGGAGATCTCGGAAATCACGTCTCCCAGAAGCGCGTTATCGAAGACGAATCGGTCGCGCGTCCAAGCGAGGTGACTCGTGGAGTCGACGCCATTGCGCACGGTGGCGCGACCGATCGAATCGAGAATTCCGAGGTCGTTCGGGCCGAGTAGCGTGCCAGAACTCGACGGCGCTCCTGCGGCACGAAGCGCGACACTCCCGGAAGCAACGAACACCTGCACGCGCGATTCGCCGTGATACGCACGGACCGTGAAGCGGGTACCCAGATCTTCTGTAATTGCGTTGCCCGATCGTACCTCGAACGGCCGTAGCGTGTCGTGGACAACGTCGAAGACGGCCTGACCATCGAGCACGACGACGCGACGGCCGCTCGCGCCCAACTCGCGGACGCGCAGTACGCTCGCGGCACCCAACTCAACGCGAGAGCCGTCGCCGAGCACGACGACGGCGCGCTGTCCGCGAGCAGTGCGGAATTCTCGCTCCGGCGTTTCGGCCACGCGGAGCTGCTGCGCTCGATCGATGAACGGGAACCGCTCACTCTCGGCGACCAGTACGAGCGCCACCGCGGCAACGACCGAGGCGGCGATGAAAAGCGGAACCATTGCCCACTTCGACGACGCTCGACGCCAACGGAACTTGTTCGCGGGCTGCGGGCGATGCGACGCAACGAGCGTGAGCGGCGTTTGTGCGTCTGCGACGTGGATTCGCGCGGCGACGCTCATCCATGCCGCATCGGTGCTCGGCGTCCACGACGGGTATCCGCTCGCATTCCAGAGTGCGCGGAGTTGTTCGGCCTCCGCGCGTCGTTCCGGATCGGAGGCTAACCAGGCCGCGGTCTCCTGGCGTTCATCATCCGTGCACTCGCCGCCAAAGTAGCGGGCGAGCCGGCGGCAATCGGCGTCGTCGATCATCGATCGACAGGGCTGCTGGTCATGACTGTTAGGTACGCGACGAGCGCGCGTCCCTTACAGCGTCGTCGGTCGATCGATGCTGTTCCCGAGCAGGCGCCGAAGCGCCTTGAGCGCGCGGCCCATCTGGACGTCGACGGTTTTGACGGAGATCCCCATGACCTCCGCGACCTCGGCGTACGTGAGCTCCTGTTCGCGGTGGAGCGTGTATACGAGACGGCAGCGCTCGGGCAGTTTGGCGATCGCTGCCTGCACGAGAGCGATGGTCTCTTCCGACTCGAGATCGGCGTCGGAGAGGCGCGGCGGACGCTCGAACAGGAACACCGTCTCCGCGGTCGAATTTCGCACGATGCGTTCGTGGCGGAGATAGCGAAGCGCCCCATGTCGCAGCGCCGCGTAGAGGTATTGCTTCACAGAGCTGTGGATCTGCCACGCTTCGCGATTTCGCCAGATATAGAGGAAGACTTCCTGGACGAGATCTTCAGCGACATCGCGCTGCGTGACCATGCGAGCGGCGAAAGCGCACATGCCGGGATAGTGCGCACGGAAGAGCGCTTCGAACGCCCGCGTGCTTCCTGCGGTAACGGCGGCAGCGAGTTCCTCGTCGGAGGCGCGCGACGAGTTATGCGACGACATTTGACCGCCCGCCGGATCGCGAGTCATCGCGCTCTACCAGATCTGGCCGCGGCAATCTGCTGCACGGCAACCAGTCGGCGCTCGTCATCGAACGCCCGTTCGCTGCGCGAAATCACCAGCGCCGCAGCTCCGTTGCCGATGAGGTTCGTGATCGCCCGAGCTTCACTCATGAATCGGTCGACGCCGAGGAGAATTGCGACGCCCTCTACCGGCACGACGCGCATTGCCGTGAGCGTGCTCGCGAGCACGATAAAACCCGATCCCGTGACTCCCGCGGCACCCTTCGACGTGAGAATCAAGACGCCGAGGATGGTGAGCTGCTGGGTGAGCGTCAGCGGGATCTTGAATACCTGGGCAATGAATACGGCCGCCATCGACAGATAGATCGACGTCCCGTCGAGGTTGAACGAATATCCCGCCGGTATGACCAGACCCACGACCGCTTTGTCGCACCCGTATCGCTCCATCTTGTCGAGCATTCGTGGTAACGCCGCTTCACTCGACGAGGTACCGAGGACGAGTACGATCTCTTCGCGGATATACGACAGGTAGCTCACGATCGAAAAGCCGTACGCCCGAAGAATGGCATTGAGCACGATGAAGATGAACAGCGCCATCGTGAGATACACGTCGGCCATGAGTCGTGCTAGCGGCAACAGCGTTTGCAGGCCAAAGGTCCCGACCGTGTACGCCATCGCGCCGAACGCGCCGAGCGGCGCGACCTTCATGACGATGGCGACGATGCGGAAAAACACGATCTGGAGTCGCTCGAGGAAGTCGGCGACTGGGCGCGCGGGCTCGCCGACCATGGCCAACGCGATGCCGAACAGCACTGCGAAGAAGACGACTTGGAGAACGTCGCCGGCCGCGAACGCGCCGACGACGCTCGATGGGACGATGTGGGTGACGAAGTCGACGAACCCGAGCTGTTTGCCCGCGTCGGTGAAGGTGTGGACGTCGCCCTTGGCGAGCGCGCTCACATCGAGACCCGCACCGGGTTTGGTCACGTTGACGACGAGTAGGCCGATCGCGAGTGCGAACGTGGTCACAACCTCGAAGTAGAGGAGCGCCTTGCCGCCAACCCGACCGACCTGCTTGATGTCGCGGACGCTCGCAATACCGGCAACGATCGTGAGGAAGATGACGGGCGTGACGATCATCTTGACGAGATTCACGAACGTGTCGCCGATCGGCTTCATCCGCCTCGCCGTTTCCGGAGACAGAAGGCCCAGCGCGACACCAAGGCTGATGGCGACGAGGACCTGTACGGTGAGGTTGCGGTGTAGGCGCATTCGCTCCTAGGACGGCGGCGGGACCGGCGGGCTATCTCCTAAGGGTCTCGAGCCGCGGCTTTCCCCTACAACGTATTTTCGGCGGAAATCGCGTTTGCGCGGTCAATACGCGATCCGTAGGTTCAGCCGCTGTTTTCGCCACAGGGGAGTCGTTATGAGTAAACTTGTATTGCGTGCGCTCGCAGCGCTTACCGTCGTCATCGCAGCGCCGAGCCAATCGCACGCGCAAAAGGATCTCGGTCCGAAAGTCGAGAAGACCTACGGTGCCGGACTCCCGCGAGACCGTGACAAGCTGACGTTCTCCGACGATCAGTATCCAGTGTGGCCACTGGCCCCAGATCAAAAGGCGTACGCGACGATTCGCGGCGCACGCATGAAGAAGGAGGTCGTGGACCTCGCCCAGATTTCGATTCGATATCGCGAGCTCGGGCATCAGTGGTGGGGGCGCTTTCCGGGCACCTCTGCCGACAAAGAGGGCATGGAATACATGACGCGTGAGTTTGAGCGTCTCGGGCTCAAAGTCGAACACTTTCCGTATGTTTTGCCGAGTGATTGGCGTCCGACCGAATGGTCCGTGGGCTACAAGACCGCAGACGGCGCGACGATCAACCTCGGCACTGCGTTCCCCGTCTCAGGTACCAAGGCAACCGGACCTGACGGTGTGAGTGCAGAAGCGGTGTGGGTTGGCGTCGGTGCCGGAGCGGATTTCATCGGGCGGGACGTGAAGGGCAAAGCCGTGATCATTTACAGCGTGTTCGTTCCCGGCGGCCGCAGCCACTCGGCCAGCGATCGCGCGCGCCTATTCAATTCGAATGCGCGAGCCGTGCAACTCGGCGCGGCTATGGTGATCAACGTCATGGGCGTTCCGGGCAACGGCCAGTTTCAGCCTGAAGACGGCTTGAAGACGGTTCCGCAATTCACACTGAGTCAGGACGAAGGCTTCGCGTTGCGCGATCGCCTGGACAAGGGCGAGAAGGTGCAGTTCACGGCAAAGCTGATCGTGCCAGAACTGAAGGACGTCGCCACCGAGTACACCATTGCGACGCTGCCAGGCGTGTCAGACGAGCAGATCGTGGTGATGACTCACACCGACGGCTACTTCGAGGCGGCGATGGACAACGCCGCCGGCATGGCAAGTGCCTTGGAGCTTGCTCGATTCTATGCGGCGAAGCCGTTGAAGCAGCGGCCGCGCACTATGCGGTTCATTCAATTTCCCGATCATCATCATGGCGAGGTCGCGCGCACGCGTCCGAAGGTCGGCATCGACGCGACATATCCATGGGACAAGGTTGCGGTGAAGCTGACGATGGAGCATCCGTCACAGACGCTGCTCTACCTGTATAACGACGGGCTGACACCGACAAACGCCATCGGGGCGTTTCGCTGGAACGCTCTTGGCAGTCCAGAGTTCGAGAAAATGGTGTTCAACACACTCCGCGAATTCGGCGTGTCAGTATACGCGGAAGAAGACGGGCCGAAGAACGGCAACTATGCGCCATCGTTTCACATCATCGACCACGTCATCTATCACACGTCGCTCGACACGCCCGACCTCGTGCCCGCAACAGGTCTCGAGCGTTCGACGCGCGCATTCGCGGCGACACTCGACCGGGCGAACGCGATGACGATGGCACAACTCCGTGGACCAAATTTTCCGCCAAAACGCGCAGCGCGCTCGGGGGCTCAGGATCGCTAGTGCGCGTCTAGATGGCCAGACCGCGAAGCTCGCGCGATCGCGTGCGACTAGCGACCAATTTAGTTCCGTCCTTCATCTCGATGCGCAGCCGGGTCGCGTCGAAGGGCGCGAGGGCGGCCACGTGGTCGAGGTTGACGATGTGCGAGCGGTGGATGCGGAGAAAGCGCTCCGGGTCGAGCCGAGCCTCGAACTCGTTCATACCGATGTATACCAGGAATCGTCGACCGCGGAGGTGCACGGCGACGTAGTCGTCATCGGCCTCGAGGCGCTCGATGTCGGCGACGGCAATCGGCAAAATGCGCCCGCGATCGCGCACGAAGATTCGCGTGAGCGGGCCAGGTTCGGCGAGTTGGTCCATCGCGTCGCTGGCGCGCTGCGTAACAGAAACGTCGCCGTCGGTGTGCACGGCGCGCTTGACTCGCTCGAGCGCCGCGAGGAGCCGGTCGCGACCGAACGGCTTGAGCAGATAGTCGATCGCCTCCAGCTCGAACGCGGTGACCGCGAATTTGTCGTACGCGGTCGTGAAGACGATCGCCGGCTCGTGCGTGATCGTCCGCAACACGTCGAGCCCATTGAGCTCCGGCATCTCGATATCGAGGAACACGAGATCCGGCTTGAGCTCGTCGATGATACGCACGGCCGAGCGACCGTCGGCGGCTTCGCCGATGCACTCGATCCAGTCGACGGCGCTCACCAGGTCGCGCAACTGCCGCCGCGCAATTGGCTCGTCTTCGACGATCACAGCTCGTGTCTTCATGCCGACGCGAATGCGGCGTGCGTGCCGGTGGTCGCCGCCGTACTGTGCGCTGGGAGAGAGATGCGCACGATGAATCCTTCGCCGGGCGCGGTCGTGACGACAAACCCTGCTTTGCGCGGATACCGCGTCTCGAGACGCTGACGCACCGCGCGCAGACCAACGCCCTCGGCGCCATCGAGAATGTCGGCTGCTGCTCCAGCGCCGTCGTCCCGCACCTCGAGGACGAGCGCGTCATCGTCGAAACGCGCGATGATCTCGAGCGTGCCACCCTTGGCCCGCGGAGCGATGCCGTACTTGATCGCGTTCTCGACCAGCGGCTGAAGCGTGAGCGACGGAAGCACGCAGTCGAGTGCATCGGAGTCGATGTGTTCGACGACCCGCAGACGCCCGCCCAATCTTAGCTGCTCGAGCGACAGATAGTTTCTCACGAACTGCATCTCGTCGCCGAGCGTGACGTCCTCGCGTTGCGATCGCTTCACGTCGAGCACATAGCGCAACATGTCGCCAAACCGCTCGAGCGCATGCTCGGCGGTATCGGGATCGCGGCGCACCAATGCCGTGAGCGTGTGGAGCGTGTTGAATAGAAAATGTGGATTGAGTTGCCCGCGCAGCGCGGCGAGTTCGGCGCGCATGCGCAACGCGTCGGCACGAGCCGCGCGAGCTTCCTGTTCGCGAAAGCGCGACGCGATTCGAATGACGTACGAACCAGCGGCCATCAGCCCGTAGAAGAACAGACCATCCAGCGCCTGAAAACCAGCGAACTGCTTGGCGATATCGAACGCGATCGCATAGCCGGTGCTCGTCGCGATGAGCGAGATCTCGATTCCAAGCCAGAGAGACGAGAACAACACCGCCGTCGCGACATGAACCGCGACGAAGCGAGCGATGCTGCGCGGCGGCCACTCGACTTTTCCGCTGAGCCACCAGATGACGACGCCGAACAGCGCGATGGGAAGGACGTACGTCGTTCCCTGGAGCAGCGCGCTGTCGATCGACATCGCGCGTGTGCGTGACATCAACACTGCGTAGTACAGGCCCAGTGGGACCCACGCCGCGGCGTACCAGAGCCAGAGTCTAGAGCGTGTCGTCATTGCGAGAGGAGTTTGGGGCTAGAGACGTGAACGCGACTCGGACCTACTTGAGTGCTGCCGCGAGGGACTTTGCGTACGAATAATTGGGCGCGATCGCAATAGCGCTCCTGTACGACTCGGCTGCCTTTGCCTTGTCGCCAGTTCTCTCATACACCTGACCGAGCCACGCATACGCTTCGGCGCGGCCCCACGACGGCTCACCGGGCTTGGGCGCATCCTTGGCAAACAGTGCAATCGCGCGCTCGAGCTGCTCCTTCGCCGGCTTGATTCCACCGCCGTACTCTTCGGGAGTATAGAGTGCGCCCATACCGCGGACTAGCCAAACGCGCGGATTGGTCGGACCGCGCGTGAGCGCCGCCTGTGACGCAGCCTGTGACGCGATGCCGAGCTCCATGGCTCGCGACGGATCGCGCGCAATCAACTGGCCGTCGATCGACGACATGATTACATACGTCTCGGCCAGCGGCCGCGTTTTCGCCGACTTCTCGAGGATCCCCATCGCGCGGCTCAGAAGCGCACTGGCGTCGGCGCCTCGCCCTACGGCGAACATTGCTTCGCGGTAGATCGCGAAGGCCTGATAGTGGAGAATGAGTCCGTCGTCGGGGAACGCCGTGGCAACGCGATCGGCAAGGGCACGCGCGGCTTGTACCTTGGCGAAATCGCCGGCAAGTGCGGCCTTGTCGATCTCCGCGCTGAGCGTATCGGCCCATTTGGGCGGCGCGGTTTGAGCCTGCGCCGTGCGTGCGCCAAGAAATAGCGTCGACGCGAGCACGAGGTGTTTAGTACGCATCATCGTCCGAGCTCGAGGTGGGTGATGGACGCTCCGAGATAGATGGAGCGGTTGAACAGACTGCGCACGGGAATGCGCTGCGAGTAGTTGGCGTTGTAGGTGTACTGGTACACGTTGGTGCGATCGAAGACGTTGTCGAGCGACGCGAAGTACACGAGGATCGTGCGCGGCGTCAGGCGCGTGACGCGCGACACGCTGAGGTCCACGCGCTCCGCTGGGGGAAGTCGGTCGCTATTGGGTGCGCCGTACGCTGGCGTCCACACGTTGCGCGACGCGTCGAACGAAGCGCCCGTCACCGGCGTGAATGGCTTGCCGGTAGCGTATCGTACCGCCCCGCTGACACTCCATCCCTTCGGTAGCTGCTGATCACCGATGAGCGTGATTGAATTCGTGATATCAAATGGCGCGGACGCCATGACCCCGCTACTCGGATCGGTACGGCGCGAGTTGACATACGTGTACGTGAGCCGCGTCGAGAACCAAGGGCCGATGTTGCGACGGACGAACACATCGGCGCCGCGCGCGTTCCCGGTGCCATTCCCCACGACATCCTTGTCACGCGTGAGACCGACGAGGTCGCGATAGCGCTTGTCGTAGATCTCGACGCGCACGACCTGCTTGTCTTCGCCGAGTTGCCATCCGAGGACGTATTGCTGCGCGGACATCGGTTCGAGATTCGAGGCGCCGATTCCCGACGCGAAGTACAACGGATCGGATACCTGGTGGTATTCGCCGACGGCCGCGGTGACCGTAGCCTCGCCGAGTTTGTACGCGAGCGAGAGACGCGGATCCGCGGTGCGAACGTGAGTGAAGTTGGAGTAGTCGCTGCGCAGTCCAGCGATCACACGCAAACGCTCGGCGGCACGCCAGTCCGCTTCACCGAAGACGCCGTTGCGCGAACCGTCGGCGCGTGAGTCGAAGGTGGTGAAGCGCGCGCCGGGAGCGCGATCATCGGACTGCTGCGGAAGCGAACCGATGAACCGCCCGTCGCGCCAATCGAGGTCGCCACCGATGCGTAGCGCGAGGCGATCGTCCGGGCTCCACGCGGTTTGCGTGAAGAGCTGCGACCAGTGCTCGTCGTTGCCGAGGTCGAAGACGCCGAAGCCTTCGTTGCGGTGGGCGCTGGCGTACGAGACGCTGAGCGTCGGAGAGAATTTGCCAAAGACATCGCTCCACCCCGACTGGATCATCGTGCTGTGCGAGTCGGACGAATAGCCGCCGTTGAACGATGGATCGTCGACGCCGATGCCCAGCGCGCTGCGGCGATCGATGACGAAGGTCTTGATCTCGGCCGATGGGCGGTAGTTGTACACGACGCTGCCGCTGACGTCGGTGCCACTTGGCGCGGGCGAGTACGAACGCGTGGCGCCGTTCAGCTTGAATAGAAGACGGGTGTCGTTGCGCGCGGCCGTGGCGTGGATGGCGAGGCCGTGGTCAAGCGCGAGGTCGACGCCTGACGAGACGCTGGCCAATCCTGCCACACCCGTCACGCTGGTTTGAACCGGACGTCCGGCGGTACGAAGGTCGGCGACGCCAGAGAGAATGTTGCCGTACCGCGCGCCGAAACCGCCGGAACTGAAGAAGATTCCGTCGAGGAGAAATGGATTGACGGTGACGGTGTAGTTGCCCGTTGGTGTTTCATAGTTGTAGGGCGACAGCATGACGACGTTGTTCAGCAGGACCTTCGTCTCGGTGACGTCGCCGCCGCGGACGAAGAGACCGGTGCCTTCATCGACGTTCTGGACGCCGGGAAGTGTTTGCATGGCGCGAGCGACGTCGGCGTTGGCGCCAGGCGTGGAGACCACTTCGAGCGCGGTGAGGCTCGAGCCGTGTTCGTTGCCCGCCTTGTATGCACCGGCCTGCACGGTGATTGGCGTCAGCACGGCGGCCTGCGATACGAGTCTGATCGCGATCGACCCGGCGGTATCCACGGGAACCGAGACGGTCCCGGGCGCGAAGCCGATGTGACGGGCGACGACGGTGACAGTCCCAGTGGCGTCGGTACGAAGGACGAAGCGTCCGGCGCTGTCAGTCACCGAGGCGTCGAGCGACTCGAGCAGAAAGACACTCGCACCGGCGATTGGTGCACCGGCGATATTGGATACGATCCCGCGAAGCGAATGAGGCGTCGGCGTTTGGGCGCCGAGAGAGGTGGTGAGCGCGACACCGGCCAGGCTGAACGCGAGATGACGGTGAGTAGTTCGCATGGTTGAGCCTACGGCAGTGCCGAGCGTTCTCTTACAACAATTCGGCGAACCGTCCTGGCGGCTCGGTGAGCGGTCGAAACCTGGTGCCGGCGTGAACTCTGTGCGGGTTGAAGCGATTGGTGAACGAGCGGTGGTGCCGGGCGCTTCCGGGCAGTTTGGCCGAAATTGGATCCAGTTTCGCCCGCTCAACGATTGGTCGGCGGCTCGCGTCAGTATTCACAGGCGCCTATCATCAGCTACGGTGAAATGGAAACCGAGCAATCAGCGGGAGTTGAGCAGGAGAATGACGCACTTGCGATCGGAAACGCGTTCGTGACGGATCGGTCGTCACCGAGCGACGATGGAGAATCGGATGGCGGCGGAATTCGGGAGGAAATCGCCCAGCGGCGTCCCTTCCATTCCGTCAAAGCCGAAGTTGCCGTCAGCATCCTGAGAACCGCTGCGATCATCGAGCGGCATTTTGCGCAGGTGGTGGCCAGCACAGGTGTCACGATTCAGCAGTACAATGTGCTGCGCATTCTGAGGGGTGCCGGCCCAGAGGGTCTGCCCACCCTCGTGATTCGCGACCGCATGATCCACGCGGCGCCGGGCATCACGCGCCTGCTCGACAAGCTCGAAACAGCCGGACTCGCGCGCCGCGAGCGCACATCGCCAGACCGCCGGCAGGTGTTCTGCTACATCACCGACGCCGGGCGCGCCGTGCTCGATCAGCTCGAGGTGGCGATGAAGGAAGCCGACGACGTCGCGGTCGGAAACCTGTCAGAAGACGAGCAGCGCCAGCTGATCAAACTGCTCGAAGGCGTCCGCGCTCGGCACCGGAACGTCTAGGGTCGACGGCTTAGGGTCGATCGGATTGGGGCCATCCGCCCCGCCACCCCTCCAGCAACCACAATCTGCGCACGCCGATTTCGCCTTTGCCGCGGCGAAGAACAACGCTATCGCCACGCTCGGTGACCGCGAAATGGCGAGACAGCTGCGCGATCGCGCCGGGGATATCGCGCGAGTCGTCGAGAGCGAGAACAAGATTGTCGCCGGGTTTGGCGAGATCGGCAAAACCGGGCCACAGGTCGTACTGATTCGGACGGCCAGACAGATTCGTGGCGAACGTTCGCGGATGCGACGCCGCGTGGAAGGCGAGCTCGGACGCCTCCTGATACCGGTCGCCGCCGAGCCACGTCGGATGGTTCGTTCGCGTCGACACCGATAGCGCGGCGGATTCGGCGCCTGCCGTCAGGTCCTTCCAACCGAACGCGCGAGCGATCGGATCTTTGGCGGGGCGTAGTGGCAGAATCGGAACCACGCCCTGTGCATAGATCAACAGTGACATCGCCGCGGCGAGCACCACACCCGCCCGCAGCCAGCGCTCACCCGCCGTATTCCACGTTGCGGTGGCGAGAAGGACGATCGCGGGAATGAACGCCGGCGCTGGCCAGTTTGGTTCGACGCGCTGGCGCAGTGCGCTGTAGATGAAAAAGCCGAACGACACGAGTGCGACCATCGCCAGCACAAAGCGTGTGTCACTCGACTTGCGCGTCAGCGATCGGCCGACGGCGATTGCCAGCATGATGAAGATGATTGGCGACGCGAGTGCCGCCTGTCCGCCAAAGAAATCGCCCTCGTGCTTCCACGCGGCGAGCAGCGCCGATCCCTGCGGCGCGGACAGCCCGTGCCGAACCTGATAGACGAATGCGATCCAACCGTGGTGTGAATTCCAGACGAGCACCGGAAGAAAAACGATCGTCGCGATCGCGCACGCGACGTATGGTCCAGGCTCGCGCAGTCGCGCGCGTAGCGACGGGCGAACGAGCACGGCGAGCGTCACGGCAACCGGCAAGAAGATCGACGTGAACTTCGACGAGAATGCGGCGCCGAGCGCGACGCCGGTGAGCGCCCACCAGACGAGCGCGTCGCGCGAGCGAGGTGGATGCTCGAGCGCGCGAACGATGCAATAGAGTCCGAGACCAGCAGCAGCGAGGAGGGGCGCGTCGGGCGTGGCGAGAATCAACCCGGCAGCAGCCAACGGGAGCACGGTAATGAGAATCGCCGCGCGAATCGCTCCGCGTTCGCCGCCGAGGCGGCGCGCAATACCAACGGTCGCGAGTGCGGCAACCCAACCGGCGAGCACTGGTCCGAAGCGCACAGCGAGTGGCGTGGCCGACAGTCCCAATGGCGACAGCAGAACGTCACCAAGTCGAATGAGCCACGCGACAACGGGCGGATGATCGAAGTAGCCGGTGGCCAACTGTCGCGACCAATCCCAGTAGTACGTCTCGTCTGGGAACGCGGGAATGACCGCGGCGAAGACGAGTCGAACGAGCGCCGCAACAGTTACGATGAGAATCGCGCGCGATGAAGCGTTCGCGCGCGGTGCGGCCGCGTCGATCACGCGGCGATTGGGCGTCGGCGGTAGCGAGCGATCACGCCACTGACGATCACGATCCCCCACGTCCAGACAAGCCACATCACGCGCTCATCGGGGCCGAGTGTGGTGAACATCGTCCACGTGACGAGTGGCAGCGAAAGCGCGATGGTGAGCGGATTGGTCGCCGAAGCGATGGTGCGCTCGATGGGTCGCGTCGCGTCGCGTCGGCCCTGACGGATGACCAGTTCGATGCGCTGCGACAGTGAATCGGTGCTCATACCACGCCAACCCGGAATTCGGAGCAGCGTCCATCCCGGTGCGGCACGTCCCCAACCATGATTGTCGGAGCCAGTGACGAGCGCGAGGTTGAGACTGTCGGCCAATTGAACGATGCGTGCGCGCTCACGGCGCGTTTGCGATAAACCGCGCGGCGATCCGTCGACGATCTCGATTGCCGTGGCGCCGGGCACGCCGTTCGACGATGCCGGCACTTTGGCGAGATTCGCCGGAACGGTCTCGATGAGAACGGGCGCCGTGGCAGGAATCAGACTCGCGAGCGAGAGCGACTGCTCGTCGACGTCCTTGAGGTCGGGCGTGGTGACGCCGCGAAAGCGTCGACCCGCGCTAAGCACGTTGACGTGCTCACCCTTATAGAAAGCCTCGAGTCCCTGCAGGATGATCGGTCCTTCACCCGCCTGCGGCGGATTGGCCGCAATGCCACGTTCGGCGCCTTCGAACGAGCGATGATCGGTGACATAGATGGCGTCGAACCCGGCGCCGCGCGCCCAGGAGCGTACGTCGTCCTCGCTCCAGCCAGCGCGTCCGTCGTGCGAATATTTCGTGTGCGCGTGAAAATCGACGCTGATCACGAGCCCGTCAGACGCGACGAACTGCGCCATTGGCCGCGGAGCTGCAAGCGCAATCGCGTACGTCAGCAGGATGACTCCGAGAAAGACTCCGGCAGCCGCCAACTCGCGCACGATCGTCGTGCCCATGAGCGACCCGCGCACGCGCATGAACCGGTACGCCGCAAAACCGAGGATCAGCGTGACCAGAATCGCGATGTGCTGGGCGACGGTGAGCAGTGTGAGCGTGTCGAGCACGTTGGACAGCGGCGCAATCGACAGGTAGCCCGGAGACACCTCGAGTCGTCCCTCGCCCACGCCCGTGAGATTCACCGCGTCGCGAATCGGATCGGTCGCGAAGGCCGCGGTGATCAACACCAGACCGGTGATGGCGACGGCCCACCAGGGAATTCGGCGGCGCCAGGACACGGGGCCGGCGGTGGAATCGTTGCGCGAGGCGCGAGCGGTGGAGCGTGGCAAGCCGGTATAGTTTGAGCGTGAAGTGCAGACAGTCCCAAGTGTTCGACAAACTGACGCGCCTTCCCTGTTCTCACAATGCCCAACCGCCTGGCGAACGAGACGAGCCCATATCTCTTGCAGCACGCCAACAACCCCGTGGACTGGTACGCCTGGGGACCGGAGGCGCTCGAGCGCGCGCGCACCGAAAACAAGCCGATTCTCCTGAGTATTGGCTACGCGGCGTGCCACTGGTGCCACGTGATGGAGCACGAGTCGTTCGAGGACGAGGCGACGGCAGCGCTGATGAACGAGCGCTTCGTGAACATCAAGGTCGACCGTGAGGAGCGCCCGGACCTCGACGGGATCTACATGCAGGCCGTGCAGGCAATGACGGGTCATGGCGGTTGGCCAATGACGGTGTTTCTCACGCCAGATGGCCTTCCGTACTACGGTGGCACGTACTTCCCCAAGCACGATCGTCAAGGGATGCCGTCGTTCACGCGCATTCTTCAAGCGGTGTCCAACGCGTACACGTCGAAGCCCGCCGACGTGGCGCGCACGGCCGAGTCGGTGCGTGAGATGTACGACGTGACGAGAGAGCAGACGCGCAGCGCGGGTCCGCTGACGTCCGAACTCCTCGACCACGCGTATCGCGCGCTGAGCGACCGCCACGATGAGGAGAACGGCGGCTTCGAGGGCGCGCCAAAGTTTCCGCAAACGATGTCGCTCGATTCGCTGCTACGGTACTGGGCACGCACTGGCGTGGAGTACGCGCTCCAGATGGTGACGCGCTCGTTCCGTCACATGTCGAACGGCGGCATCTACGATCAGGTCGGCGGCGGCTTTGCCCGGTACACGGTCGATGCGGTCTGGCTCGTGCCGCACTTCGAGAAAATGCTGTACGACAACGCGCTGCTCGTTCGCCTTGGCGCGCACGTATGGCAGGCAACGCATGATCCCGACGCAAAACGCGTCGTGGAAGAGACGATCGACTGGGCCGTGCGCGAGATGCGTGCACCCAGCGGTGGCGGCTTCTACTCGTCGCTCGACGCCGACAGCGAAGGACACGAAGGCAAGTTCTATGTGTGGACCGGCGAGGAGTTCGACTCCATTCTTGGCGACGATGCGCCGGTGATGCGCGCCTACTGGGGCGTGACCGACGACGGAAATTTCGAAGGCAAGAACATTCTGTCCGTCGTGAGCGACCGGCGCACGATCGCGGCGAAGTTCAAGATCTCCGAGTCCACACTCGTGGAGACGATCTCACGCGCTAGGCAGAAGTTGTACGACGTGCGAGCCAAGCGAGTCTGGCCTGGCTGCGACGATAAGGTGCTCGCGTCGTGGAACGGACTGATGGTGCGTGGCATCGCCGAGGCGGCGCGCGCGTTTGGGAATGCGAAGTATCGCGCGCTCGCGGTGGACGTTGCCGACTTTCTATTCGACTCGATGGTCGCCAACGGCCGAGTGTTCCGCTCCTACAAGGACGGGCGAGCGCGCATCGCTGGCTACTTGGAGGATCACGCAGCGCTCGGCCTCGCGGCACTGAGCGTGTATGAAGTCACATTCGACGTGCGCTGGCTCGATCGGGCGCGCGCGATGAGCGACGCTACCGTCGCGTGGTTTTGGGATGATGCGACAGGAGCGTTCTACGACACGGCGAGTGATCACGAAACACTCATTACGCGTCCGCGGGACGTGACGGACAACGCGGTACCGTCGGGCACGTCACTCGCCGTAGAGCTCCTGGCGCGGCTCGCGGAGTTGTATCACGACACCGATGCACGGCGGCGCGCGACGTACGTGGTGGAAACGCTCGCACCGTCGATGTCGCGGTACCCGTCGGCGTTCGGGCATATGCTCGGCAGCGCGGACATGCTGGTGAACGGCGCTGTGGAGCTGGCGATCGTCGGCGAGGTTGGATCGGCGGAATTTGGGGCACTCGAGCGCACGGCGGGCGAGCGGTATGTGCCGTCGCTGGTGATTGCCGGCGGCGCCGATCATGGGATCGCGCTGTTGGAGGGTCGCGAGGCGCGCGATGGGCGGGCGACGGCGTACGTGTGCCGCAATTACGCGTGCGAGGAGCCGGCGACGAGCGCCGAGAGACTCGGCGAGCAACTCGACGGAGTTCTGAAGGCTACGAATTGAGGCTCCCGGCCTTCCGCCCGTTTCTTTGTGAGCACGCGGCATTTCGAGCACGAGCATTGCCAATTGAAGAGCCAACTCGCCATCGGAGCGAACAGAGCCTTCAAGAAGGAGTGTGAGCAATGAAAATGACAATACTGGCAGCAGCGCTTGTTGTGGCATCAGCCGCGACCGCGCGAGCGCAGAAGGGCGAATGGTATCGGCCAGACGCTAAGACCTGCGCTGGCACGGACGTCCCGGCCGCGAAGGAAGTGTCGATCAAGACCGACCTCTACGATAAGGAGACGATGATTTCGCCCAATCGGGCAAAGCTCATCGCGCTCTGCGTGGTACCGGGGCAGATCGGCTCAGGCGAAATGAACGCGGTCGACGGTCGCCCGCAGTACGCCATCGACATCATCCCGGACAAGAAGCAGACGCACACGAAGGTGATCATCGATGCGCGGACGGGGGCAGTGCTGTCGTCGAAGCAGTTCGGCGGATTGCGTGGAAAGGTGGGCTGGCTGCGCGAGAGCTGGGACCACAAGCAGAACACGAACAAACCGTAACGCCAAGACGTTCGTAAACTGAGAACAGGACGAGGCCCTTCGCCTCGTTCTGTTCTCGATGTGCGTGGACTACTTCACTCGCATCGTCAGCGTCCGTCGCGGCGGCAACGATACTCCCGGCGGCAGAGGAACGCTCCCTGCCGGCGGCGGTCCGAACGTGAATGCGAGATTGCCTGCCTTAGCCGGAGTGAGTTCGAAGTCGTAGATCTCGCCCGGATCAAATCGAAGCTCCGCGGGTCGCATCGTCGCCTGCGACGCCGGCAGGGCAGCGCCATCCTTCGCGACAGCTCTCCATTGAACGGGCTGCTTGCCATTCATTACCGACAGAACCGTGGGACCGCCTTCAGCAAGATTGAACAGACGAAGGCGATAGGTCTTTCCGGCCTGCAGGTCCATCGGCGTCGGTTGCTCGACTCCATTCAACACGTGATTTGGAAAGGGTCCGAAGACGACGTTCGTGAACGGACCCGCCGTATTGAAGAACATCAGCCGATCACGCTCGGGATCGTACTTCTCGCCTGGCTCGACGACGAGGATTGGTCCGTACAAGCCCGACGGGATCTGTGCGTTCTCGTTGAAGTGTGAGTGATACATGAACGTTCCGGCGCGCGGCGGAGTGTAGCGAACGGTGATCGAGTCGCCGGGTCGTATGGCGGGCAGAACCTGTTGTCCGCTGCCGCTCCAACCAGGAACGCCGTCGGGATAGCTCTCGAGCTCGATGCCATGCCAGTGAATCGACGCCGGCTCTTTCGCGCGATTTACGACGGTGATCGCCACCGGCTTTCCGCGCTCGAGCACCAACGGCGCACCGGGAACCGGCATCGCGTTCGGATCCTTCGCCGCAGGCGTTCCGTCGAGCACCATCGCATACCCGGCATGGGTGCCGTACACGTTGTCCTTTTGTCGCACAGTCATGCGAACCGCGCGCGGCGCTTCCGCCAGCGTCACCGGCTTTCCGCTGGGCGCGACACGAAGGCCGAGCACGAGACCGAACATTTCGTGCGGTGTGTCGGAGCCGTGCTTCATCGCCATGCCGGAGGCAGATTGACCCTTCCCGCCCTCGAGTGACGCGAGCGCAGAGATATGGTCGGCGAAATGGCAATGGTAGATCCAATTCCCAGCGCGATCCGGCAGCCACGAAAGCGACATCGTCGTGAACGGAGTCAATGGCTCGGTCACACCTAGACGCTCCTGGTCGCGACGGAAGATCGTATCGCGCACGCCGTCGCCTCTCGACTTCAAGCTGAAGTAGAAGCCGTGCAGGTGCATCGGATGTTCGAGCTCGGTCATGTTGATCACACGCCAGCGCACGGAGTCCCCCTGCGTGATGTCGATGCGCTCCGTATGCGGCCATGAGAGTCCGTTGATCGCCATCGTCCCGCGGCCGACGCCACTGGGACTCTTTGGATCGAGCGTTAGCCACCATGACAGAACGAAAACACGATCGCTTGCCTTCGCGCCCGGCGGATCGACGACGATTGCGCCAACGAGTTCCATGTCCCCCTCGGCGCGCCCACCGAACGGGGCCACGACTTCACGGCGGGCCATGTAGTAGTACGTCCCCGCCGCGTTCGCAGTGAACTGCACGACGCGCGACGTACGCGCCGGAATCACGACGCTGTCCGACATGCCGCGTGTCTTTCCGAATCCGAATACGGTGAGCGGCCTGTCGAGTGTATTGCGCAACGTCGCGCGCACATCGGTGCCGACGGGCACGCGAATGAGCGGTCCTGGCACAGACAGCGGTTTGCCTTCTTCGGCCCAGGCGGCGACGGGAAGCGCACGTCCGCTCGTTCCTTCCGGCTGCCAGAGTCCCTCGCGTGCTTCGAGCGTCACGACGAGCACTCCGTTCGTCAACGACCCCGCCGCCCGGCGATTGTCGTTGGGGACCGCGGTTTCCGGCGCGCGTGATCTCGTGGTGCCGAGCAGCAGTGGGACACTGACGAGCGTGGCAAAGCTCGCAAGCCGTATGGCTCGCATCCGTAAGAGTCTCATGAAAATTCCCGTTGCGGTTTTCGACGCGACGTCACACGTTCGAGGCCGCGCTGCCTACCAGGAAACACGAGAATCGGCCGCGCAACACGACACGCCCTCGAGAGCACGTGAACCGGACCAAGGCGCAGGCGACCAAATCCCTCGATGGATTGGTGGAAGCGGCGTATCACGAGCTGCGTACGATCGCGCACCGGCATCTCGTTGCGCGCGGCGCGCAGCACGGCGGCTGCACTCTCGAGACGACGGCGCTCGTTCACGAGGCATATCTCAAACTCGCTACGAACACGCCGGGTGTGTGGCGCGACCAAGCTCACTTTCGCGCGGTTGCGTCCGTCGCGATGCGGCACATTCTCGTCGACCGTGCGCGTGCTCGTGCAACGCACAAACACGGCGGCGGCTACACACGGGTTACGCTCGAGGACGACGTCATACCGGCGGGCGATGAGCCAGAGGTGCTACTCGCGATCGATGCAGCGCTCGATCGTCTTGCCGAACTCTCATCGCGTCTCGCGCGAGTCGTCGAGCTTCGTTTCTACGGCGGACTGTCCGAAAGCGAAACCGCTGCGGAACTCGGCGTCACCACTCGCACGGTGCAGCGCGACTGGGCCAAGGCGCGGATGCTGCTCGAACGGATGCTCCTCTCATGACGGCAAAGACGCCATCTCCCGCCCAGTGGAACGAGCTCGAACCATTGCTCGATGCCGCGCTCGCGCTACCTGCGAGTGAGCGCGCCGCGTTCCTCGACACCGAATGCGGAGGGCACACTGCCCTGCGCAACGAGCTTTCGATAATGCTCATCGCGTGCGATCGGCTCGAACAGCGCAGCGATCTGTTGTCGCAGCCCGCCGCCGAGCGATTTGCCTCATTGTGGGAGGAGCCGGGCGGCGACGCGTCATTTGCCGCGGCGCTCAGCAACCGTTATGTCGTCGAGGCCGAGGCAGGGCGTGGCGGCATGGCCGTCGTGTACCGCGCGCGTGACATTGCTCGCGATCGTCACGTCGCGCTGAAAGTGCTGCGCGCGACCGTGGGCGGTCGCGGCCCCGCGCGCTTCCGACGCGAGATCGCATTTGCCGCGAGCCTGCAGCATCCGCACATTCTGTCCGTCCTCGACTCTGGTGAGGAGGCTGGTCGACTCTGGTACACGATGCCGTTCGTCGACGGTGAGACGCTCGGCGCTCGGCTTCGGCGCGAACGCAGGCTCGAGATCGTCGATGCGGTTCGTATCGTCCACGAAATTGCCCCGGCGCTCGACTATGCGCACGCGTGTGGAGTGATTCATCGCGACCTCAAGCCCGACAACGTTTTGCTCCACGACGGTCGAGCGATCATTGCCGACTTCGGAGTGGCCAAGGCATTCGTCGTCGCAACTAGTGGTGAGAGTGCCGTTGCCCTGCGCGATGGCGGCGCCACGACGGCGGGTGTACGCATCGGCACTCCAGCGTACATGGCGCCCGAGCAAGCGTCCGCTGATCCGACTGCGGATCACCGTATCGATCTGTACGCGCTAGGAGTGATTGCCTACCAGCTCATTGCCGGCGTGACGCCCTTCACCGGCCAGTCGCGTCAAGCGTTGCTGACGGCCCACCTCGTCGAGCGCCCGCAACCGCTCACGCGACATCGAAGCGGTGTGCCAGCAAGGCTGGAGCAATTGGTCATGCGCCTGCTCGCGAAGCGAGCTGACGATCGCCCCAACTCGGCAGCAGAGGTGCTCGCCGAGCTGTCGGCGATCGGGCTGCATCTGCGTGAACCTTCGTAACTGTGTAACCTGCACCATCAGGATTCTATCATGACAGACACTTATGATGGCCTGGCGTTGAACGCCGACGCGACCTCGCGATTCGAGAAAAGATTCGTGGGGAGTATCGTCGCCGAGCGCTTCCGCGTCGAGGAACGCATCGCCGCCGGGGGAATGGCCACGGTGTTTCTCGCCGAGGACCTGAAGCATCCGCGGCGAGTCGCCGTGAAGGTGCTCCATGAGACGTTGGCGCATACGATCGGCGTTCAGCGTTTTCTCCGTGAAATCGAGGTCATCGCGCGGCTACAGCATCCGCACCTGCTAACGCTGATCGATTCGGGCGACGTGGACGGTCTTCCCTACTACGTCATGCCGTACGTCGAGGGGCAGAGTCTTCGCGAGTTCATCACGAACCGGGGCAAGCTCCCGTTCGACGAAGCAGTGCGGATCACGCAGGAAGTCGCCGACGGATTGCGCTACGCTCACGATCACGGCGTCGTGCATCGCGACATCAAGCCGTCGAACATCCTCATGAGCGGCGGGCACGCGATGGTCGCCGACTTCGGCATCGCGACTGCACTGCAGCGTGCCGCGGTGGGGCGAATCACGGAGACCGGCATCTCGCTCGGCAGCCCGACGTACATGAGCCCGGAACAGGCGGCGGGAGAGCGCGACGTCGATGCGCGTAGCGACGTCTACAGCCTCGCCTGCGTGCTCTATGAGATGATTGCCAATCATCCACCGATCGACCACGCGTCCATGCAACAGGTGGTGACGCGAAAATTGACCGATGGCTATACCAAGCTGCGCGATCTGCGACCTGACACGCCGCCCGAACTCGAGTCAGCGATTCATCGCGCGCTGTCGGCAGATCGGAACGCGCGCTTCGCAACGATGGAAGAATTCTCGCACGCGATCACCGCGGCGCTTCCCAGGGAGCGCTCCTCCAAGCGAGCGCTGTGGATCGTCGCAGGAGCGGCGGTTGTCGCGCTGGTCGGCGGTGGCGCCTGGCTGCGACGCGAGCAAGCGGTCGCTCGCGCCACGCGTCGCGTTGCCGAGGTGAGTCGCTACGCGGCGGCTGGCGATCTCGCGTCGGCATTCCGCGTTACCCAGGAGATTCTCCCTGTCATTCCGAACGATTCGACGCTGCGACGCCTTCGTCCGGGGTATACTGATTTTCTCAAGATCACGACGAAGCCCGCCGGAGCGCAGGTATTGATTCAACCGATCAACGCGCCCGATAGCGGATGGACGAGCGTCGGCACGACTCCGATCGTTGGCCTCGCGCTGCCAAAGTTCGACAACGGAGGAGTGGATTATCGAGTTCGCATCAATCTGGCTGGGTTCGAGCCGGTCGAGGTGTTCGCAGACCTGTTTGCCGATTATCCCCCTGTTGCGCGCGCGCTCGACACGCTCCGCTTGGACAGCCTTGGCGCCGCGCCAGGAATGGCCCGCATTCCCGGTTTTCGAGTGTCGAACGACCTGCGCGTCGCCGACTTCCACATCGCGAAAACCGAAGTCACCAATCGAGAGTACGCGCGCTTCGTGGCCGCCGGCGGATACGAGAAGCCGGAGTACTGGACCGAGCCGATGGTCCGCGATGGGCGTCCAGTCTCGTGGCAGGAGGCGATGCTCGTGTTTCGCGATCGGTCGGGAAAGCCGGGGCCAAGCAGCTGGACGAATGGGACCTATCCCACCGAGGAAGAGGACTATCCGGTCGGCGGACTGAGTTTTTACGAAGCGGCGGCGTACGCACGCTTCGCTGGGAAACGCCTGCCAACCACCGGCCACTGGCGACGCGCGGCATTGGTGCACTTTCGCGAGTTCGGTTGGACCTATCTCGGCTCGAGCAATCTCAACGGGAATCAGCCGCGACGAGTCGGCAAAGGCAACGCCAATCCGTACGGCTTGTTCGACGTCGCCGGCAACGTTCGAGAGTGGTGCGCGAATGCAATGACCACTGGCGGCCACGTCGTAATGGGTGGTGGTTGGGAGGACGCGGAATGGGTGGCTGGAAATACGCTATCGCGACCTGAGTTCGATCGCGATGCGAGCAACGGGGTGCGTCTCGCCTCGTTCACCGATGACGACACGACGCTCGCGCGAGTATCGGTTCCAACGGCGCGACAACGACGACGAGACTTCAGAGATTTCAAAGCGATCTCTGACGCCGAATTCGCCATCTATCGCCGTATGTTCGACTACGACCATCGCCCGCTCGATCCCAAGATCGAAGCACAGGGTGAACGCGACCACTTCCGGTGGCAGCGAGTCAGCTTCAGCGCAGGATATGATCGCGAACGAATGTTGGCGTACGTCCTACTGCCCAAGACCGGAACCGCGCCGTTTGAGCCGATCCTGTTCTGGCCGCCCGGAGCGCCGATCAGCGTTAAAGCGGCGGAACCCGAGGGGCTCATTTTCCAGCGCTTGATTGAATTCCTCCCGAATTCCGGCCGCGCGATCGTGATTCCCCTGTTCAAGGGGAGCTACGAGCGAGATGGCGACCGATACAGCAAAACGAGGCTCAGCATCGACAGCACCACACTCTACCGTGACTTGGCCGTGCAATGGATCAAGGATCTGCGGCGGACAGTGGACTACATCGAAACGCGCAACGACCTGAACTCCGCGCAGCTGGGCTACTACGGCGTGAGTTGGGGCGGACAGATGGCGCCCCTCGCGCTCGCACTGGAACCGCGCTTCAAAGCGGCAGCGCTCAACAGCGGTGGTTACAACGTCACCGACTCGCCGCACCCCGAGACGGAGGCAGGTAACTACGCACCGCGGGTGCGCGTTCCGGTGCTCCTCATCAGCGGCCAGCACGACAACGTCATCTTCCCATACGAGACGTCACAGCGGCCGTTCTTCGATCAGTTGGGCACACCGCTCGCCGACAAGAAGCGTCGCGAGTACTCGACGGCGAGCCATCTCATTCCGCAGGAAGTGGTGACGAAGGAA
This sequence comes from Leucogemmata humicola, assembly GCF_055379415.1. Lineage (NCBI taxonomy): Bacteria > Pseudomonadati > Gemmatimonadota > Gemmatimonadia > Gemmatimonadales > Gemmatimonadaceae > Leucogemmata > Leucogemmata humicola. Next base: position 754,017 of record NZ_AP040875.1, on the reverse strand, counting down.
ACCCTCGAGTGGTTCGATCGGTATCTTCGCAAGTGAACCGCGAGCGAACTGAGAGCTTCCGCCGAACGCTCTCAGTTCGCGCTTGCACCGAGATCAGGGAAGCGGCGCGACAGCGATTTGCTTGTACACCACGCCGTTCTTCATTACGAAGGTCGGCTTCTCCATGACGTGAATGTCCTGGAGTGGATCGCCCGGAACCGCCACGATGTCGGCAAGCTTGCCAGCGGACAGCGACCCGATGCGATTGTCCCAGCCGAGCAGCTTGGCACCGTTCATGGTGCCGGCGACGATCGATTGCATTGGCGTCATACCGCCCCAGTCGACCATGAGAGAAAACTCATGACCGTTCGCTCCGTGCGCTCCCACCCCGGCATCGGTGCCGAGCGCGATCGGAACGCCGTCCTTCACCGCGATCCGAACGCCGTTGCGCATCGCCTGCGCGGCAGCCAACGCCTTCTCGGCGCGGAGGCCTTTGAGGACGCCTGACTTCGCTGCCTTTTCGACGACTTCGCCGGCGCTCAGCGTCGGCACGAGGTACGTGCCGCGCTGCGCCATCATCTTGGCGCCCTCTTCGTCGAGGAACGAGCCATGCTCGATCGACGAGACACCGGCGCGCACGGCGATCTTGATGCCTTCAGCGCCGTGTGCGTGTGCAGCCACCGTTCGCTCGAGCTTCGTGGCTTCGTCGACGAGCGCCTTCATTTCTTCGTAGGTGTACTGCGGCACGCCGACCGCGTCGCCCTCGGAGAGTACGCCACCGGTCGCGCACGTCTTGATGACGTCGGCGCCGTACTTCGCTTGATAGCGCACGGCGGCGCGAATCTGATCGGGCCCGTCAGCGATGCCGGTCTTTGGATCGCCGTCCATGAGGCCGGGCTTGAACGCGTTCTCGTCGCAGTGGCCGCCGGTGATGCCAATGGCGTGACCCGCGTTCTGCATGCGCGGGCCCTTCACAAAACCGTCATTGACCGCTTTGCGGAGTGCCATGTCGTCGAAGTTCGGCGCGCCTACGTTGCGAATCGTGGTGAAGCCGGACATCAACGTTCGATCGGCGTTCGTCACACCGAGGATCGCACCGAACGCTTCGTAGTCGCGCACCGCTGCGTCGTCGCCGGCCGGGTCGCCGAGCGTGCGACCGATGATGTGCGTGTGGGCGTCGATGAAGCCCGGGAGCAGCGTGGAATTCCCGAGGTCGATGATCTTGGCGCCGCTGGGGATCGTGACGGATCCCTGCTTGCCAATGGCGACGATCTTGTCATCGGTGATGACGACGACGCCGTTCTGGATCGCGGCGGCACCGGTTCCGTCGATCACGCGCGCGGCGCGAAGGGCGACCGTGCCGGAGCCTTTCGCTTCCTGTGCATGGAGCAACTGCGGAACGGCGGCGGCGATCACCGCGGCGGGAACGAGGCGGAGGAGCTTAGAACGCATGGCGACGCGGGGCGAGGGGGAGACGCGTGGGGCGGGTCTCCTCATTCTGATATCGGCGCTACCATGGTGCTAGTCCCGACTGCCCTCAGACTCGGCGTATAGATCGCGAATTGATGAACGGAAACGACCGGATGAACGGAAAGGGCCGGATCCGGCAGTTTCCGTTGAATCCGGCTGTTTTCCGTTCAACTCGGCCGTTTCGTTTTCACCAAAGTCCTGCATGCATCCAACGAGCAGCTCAGTCTTTCTTCTCCCAATAGTTGCCCGTCCCCCACAACTTCGGATCGAACAGATCAGCTGACAGCTTCACGTCGGTCTTCACATCGGTGTACTCCTCGAGCAGCGTGCGTTTGCCATTCACGAACTGCTCGACCTGCACGGCAATCCACGCTCGCCCCGCGGGAACGTACTTGTCGAAACGCACATCGACCTGGCCGCGGCGCGGATTCGATTGCAGCATGCGCACGAACAGCAGCCGCTCCTTCTCGATCCAGAATTGCTTTGCCGCTGTGTCGCCTGCGGTCGCACCAACGACGTAGACATCTTTCCCCTGCCACGTCGTCTGATGCAGTTTCGCGAGATCGAAGCCCAAGTGCCGAAGCGCTGCCTCAGTCTTCGCGGGCGACTGCGTATAGATATCGAAGCCCAACACCAGCAGTTCGTTCATTCCGGTGTCGGCTTTGGTCAGTTTGCCATTCGCAAACCGATAAACGCTGTCGCGCGCATACAGAACGCCGCTCTTCGACGCCGTGTCCGTGTCGATGCGTAGTCGACCGGGAAGCAGTCCTGCCTCGAACCACGTTTGAACGAGATCACCGCCACCAGCCATGCCGACCGTGGTTCGCTGCACGAAGGTGAGCGACTGATACCACGTCGACCGATATCGGTCATGCATCGCCGAGATGAGACTCGCGCCGTCGCTGACCGTCGCGGTCGTGGGAGCGACTTCCTTGGGCGGACCCATCGGTGGCGCCGGTGTCGCAGTCACGACATGCGTATGGCTCGTGCAGGCAGCGGCAAAAACAAACAACCCCACGACCAATCGGCGCGGGGTTGAGAGAATGCGGTAGAGAGCGATCATGGTCACGGCTCGAGTCGATACCCCGCTTTCCACACTGTGAGAATGTGGCGCGGCTGCGACGGATCATCCTCGAGCTTGCGTCGAAGCTCGGCGATGTGAATGTCGACGGTTCGCGTCATGACCTCGACGCGGTGGCCCCACACCTCGCGCAGCAGCTCGACGCGAGACGCAACGGCGCCACGACGGCGAACGAGCGCCAACAGCAGATCGAATTCTTTAGGGCTGAGTGCAACTGCGATGCCCTCTTTGAAGACGGTGCGTGACGCAGGGTTGATCTCGACCGAGCCGAAGCGCTCATGTCCATCACCGCCGCCGCGATGTTCTGCAATACGCGACCGACGAAGCAGTGCGCCAACACGCGCGAGTAGCTCGAGCACGCCGCAGGGCTTGGTGACGTAGTCGTCGGCGCCCAAGCGGAAGCCGAGCACCTTGTCGGCCTCCTCGCCGCGGGCGGTGAGGATCAGCACGGGAACGTCCGAACCACCTTCGCGGAGAGTTTTGAGTACTCGATAACCGTCCATGCCCGGGAGCATGAGGTCGAGCATCACGAGCTCAGGCGCCCAGCTGCGCGCACGCTCGAGTCCCGTCTCTCCATCTTCGGCAACCTGTACTTCATAACCTTCGATCTCGAGGCCCGTTCGCAGACCGTACGCGAGATCGGGATTGTCTTCGACGATGAGGATGCGGGTCATGGTGGTCGCGATGGTGTCCGTTGTCCCGTGGCGACTATCGGTAATCGTTGAGTACGTCATGGCACCGCCTTGAGTTGCACAGGTGTATCGGGAGACTCACGCGACGGCTCGCCCGAATCGGGGTGCGTGAGCGGAAGGTCGATCACCACGCGTGCGCCGCCGCCAGGGGCGCTCTCGGCCCGCGTGCGGCCACCGCGAAGAGACACGAGCTCGCGAACGACAGAGAGTCCAATGCCGCTGCCACCCGTCGCCGACTCGACGTCGCGATTCAGGCGGACATACGGCTCCCAGACGCGCTGCCGATCTTCGTTCGGAATACCAGGGCCCTGATCTTCGACCCAGACGCGCGCGCGATCACTCGTGATCTCCGATCCAACGGTGATCGTCTGACCGGCTGGGCCGTACTTCACCGCGTTGTCGAGGAGATTGAGCAAAATCTGACGAAATGCGTCGCGGTCGAGCGAAATGACAGCACTGGCGTCGAGTGCGGTGGCAACGACCATCTTCCGCGCGCGAGCCAGCGGCGCGAACAGCTCGAGCGCCTCGAGAATTTCGTGATCGAGATCGGCAGGCGACAGCGACACACGGTTCGCGCCCTTCTCCGACCGCGAGAAGTTGAGCACGTTCTCGACGAGATACGTCAGTCGTCGCGCTTCCTGATCGATGATCCCCGCCGACCGCGCTCGCTCGTCTTCACTCCGCAGCTTGCCGAGGTGCAGGAGCTCAGCGAACCAGCGAATCTGCGCGAGCGGAGTGCGAAGCTCGTGCGATACGCCGGACACGAATTCTGTGCGCAAGCGCGCGAGCTCCTGCTGCCGTCGCAACTGCACGAGCGCCAGCGTGAGCAATCCAGCCGCGATGACGATGAGCGTCACGAGCATGGGCAGACGTGAGCGCGGCAGACCACCAACGACCAACATGTTGGCGAACTCGGTGTTCAGACTCACGCGCATCACGAGCCGGCCGAAACGCGGCTCGATCGTGTCCGTCGTGCTGTACCAGGGCGCGGCCCAACCCGGCGACTTGTACACCTCGACTCCGTTGGGCGTCGTCACCGAAATCGAGAGGATCGAGTCGATCGGAAGCTGACCGATGAGCGCTGGCGGCAGGAGAGAGCTCGGTTCGCCCGGCCCGCCGCGAATGTTGGCGAACACTGGAGCGAGAAACGGCTTGGGTTCGGTCACGTAGCCATACGTGACGACCGGTAGGCCCTTCACGACATCGCGCGCCACGACGAACACGGCGACCACCGGCTTCTTGTTGCGCTCGCCAAACAGCATGGCGTACGAGTCGTTGGTCAGAACGACCGCCAGATTCTTGAACGGACCAAACGACCTGTCGGCTGACCCGAAGACGACGACTTCGCGATCCGGCACCGGCCCGACCGATTTGGTGTAGGCCACCATCGTGTCGCGCGCCCAGGCCAGGTCAGCGTCCGGAAGGTCGGTGTCGGTGGTGCGGAACGTCCCGTCGTGCCAGTCGTACCGGAAGAAGTACTTCACGCCCGACAGGCAGTTGCACCACCCCATCACCTGGCGCGCCTGGTCCTCGACGTCGGTCGGCGAGAAGACCGTTTTTTTAAGCTGCGCCGGATCGAGCTGGGTCGCCGGACCGTAGAGCGACGTGATGACCTGCGTCAGCAGCTGATTCTTGGCCTGTTTGGTCAGTTGCCAGTCGGCCAACTTTGCGTAGTCGTGGAGCGTGTTCTCCGCCGTGCGCCTCTGGGACTTCGCGGCGTCGAAGGCCTGATAGGCCAAGACTGCCACGACCACGAGGGCGAGGATCAGCAGAGCAACGGTGCCGATCAGGCGGGGTGAGCGACGCATGATTCCTGAATACAACGGTCGGTCCTTACAAGTGCCAGAGGCGCGGACCGCCTTTACGGAAACCTTTCAGCGGAAAGGCCAGCGGGATCGACGGAGGTTCCGGCTTTTCCGGGCATGGTAGCTTCCAGACATGGCCTCCTTTGTCCGCGGCATTTTTGCTGGCGCGCTCCACGACGCCCTGCTCTTCCCCTTCCCCGATCAGCTCGACGCGCACGATCCGGCTGAGGCGAAGGTGGTTCGACGGTTGATCGACGCCCTTCGCCAGATGCGCACCGACGGCCTGATCGACTCGGCAGCCTTCGACGAGCAGGAAACCATCCCCGAACAGACCATCCGCGCGCTCGCTCGCGACGGATTGCTCGGGCTGACGATCCCGACCGAGTACGGCGGCGTCGGCTTGTCGTCGACCGGGTACGCCCGCGTGTTCAGCGAAGTGTCGCGGCTCGATCCGTCGCTGGCGGTGCTGATTGGCGTGCACTGCGGCCTTGGCTCCAAAGCGATCGCGCTGTTTGGGTCGGACGAGCAGAAGCAGCGCTACCTGCCGATGCTCGCAAGCGGTGAAACGCTCGCCGCGTACGCGCTGACCGAGCCCGACATCGGCTCCGACGCGCAGAACGTCAAAGCCACCGCGCGACTCAGCGACGACGGTTCGCACTGGATTCTGAACGGTCGCAAACAATGGATCGGCAACGGACATCGCGCCGGCGTGATCGCGACGTTCGCGCAAACGCCGACCGAGCGTCGCGGCGAGCGCGTCAAACGTCCGACGGCGTTCATCATCCGCCCCGATATGCAGGGTTTTCACGTCGCCGGTACCGTGCGAAAGCTCGGCATCCGCGGATCGACGCAGGCTGAATTGCACTACGACGATTTGCAGGTGCCCGCCGATCACGTGCTCGGGACGGTCGGCAAGGGCTTCGCCGTCGCCGTACACGTGCTCAATGGCGGACGTCTCACGCTTGCGGCCGGATGCACCGCCGGCGCCAAGCACATTCTCGGCGAGATGGCGAAGTTCGCCGAGAGTCGCGTGCAATTCGGCAAACCGATCGCCGAATTCGAGATTACACAACGCAAGCTCGCCCGCACGGCATCCGAGGTGTACGCGGCTGACGCCATGCTCGGCGAGCTCGCGCACCTCGCCGCGAACATCGAGGCCGATTGGGCGCTCGAGGCGGCGTGCTGCAAGGTGTTCGCGAGCGAAATGCTCTGGCGTGCGGCCGACGAAATGGTGCAGCTCGGTGGCGGGCGCGGCTTCGTCAAACCGTATCCGTACGAGCGAATCCTTCGCGATGCGCGAATCAATCGCATCTTCGAAGGAACGAACGAAATCCTCCGGCTGTTCATTGCGCTCAACGGCGTTCAGGGGCCCGCCGAGCAGCTCAAGGAAATCGGGTCGGCGCTGCGACGACCGCTGAGGAATCTCGGACTCATCAGCGGGTTTGCGGCGTCTCGCTTGCGTAGCGCATTCGGCGCGTCGACGACGCTCGATGCGGAGTTGCACCCACGGCTGGCGATACACAAGACTTTTCTCGAGAAGCACGTGGCCGAGCTGTCGGCGGCGACATTGCGTCTCATTCGGCATTACCGGCGAAACATCATCGATCGCCAGCAAGAGCTGGAACGGCTGGCCGACATGGCGGTCGAGATGTTCGCCACCGTATGCACGCTCGCGCGCACACAGCGTGAGATTGCCGATCGGGGCGTCGAGGCGTGCGAACGCGAGCTCGATCTATGCGATTTGTTCGTCGTTGAGTCGGGCCGGCGCTTTCGAGCGGCACGTGAGCAGTTGCAGTCGCCGCTCGACGAAACGCGACGTCAGGTGGCGCGCCGAGTTCGGGAGGATGCAGGTTACGGAGTGACCGACGCGATTCTCGAGACACGCGAGCAGTAGCGGCCGACGTTGCCGCGCGCGTGGCTCTCACACAACAGCGAGCCCGACGCCACGATGAATATCTACGATGTGTCACTGCCGATTGTCAGCGGCGGGTTGGTCTATCCGGGAAATCCCGAGATCGCGATCGAACTACAGCAGTCGCTCGCCAAGGGGGCAGGCGCCAATGTGTCGTCGCTGTCGTTCGGATCGCACACGGCGACGCACGTCGACGCACCCAAACACTTCTTCGACGACGGCATCGCGGTCGACGCGCTAGCGCTCGACGTCCTCATGGGCCCGGCGGTGCTGGTCAACGTCGGCGACGCGTGTATGGCGGTGGGTGAGAAGGAGCTCAGAATGCACGAGCTCAAGGGGCATTCGCGCGTGTTGATCAAAACGCGAAACTCGTCGTTCATCCGGGAAAAGCACTTCCGCACCGACTACACGTATCTCGCGCCGGACGGCGCGGAGTATCTCGTGTCGCTGGGCGTTCGACTCGTCGGCGTCGACTACCTGTCGATCGAGCAGTATCACTCGGGACATCATCGTACGCACCGGACGCTCCTCGAGCGCGGCGTCATCATCGTCGAGGGGCTCGATCTCTCGTCGCCGCCAATGGGACCGTACGACTTCCGGTGTTTGCCCCTGCGCATCGCGGGTCTCGATGGCGCTCCGGCGCGCGCGGTACTCGTCGGATGACGTCGCGCGCACAGATCGAACTCGTGCTGTTCGACATCGGCGGTGTGCTCGGCAGCAACGGGTGGGATCGGGAGCAGCGAACGGCGGCGGTCGAGCGCTTCGGTCTCGATGCTGAAGATTTTCAATACCGTCACGAAGAAACCGTCGGAGCGCTCGAGGTTGGTCAGATGTCGCTCGACGAATACCTGCGGATCACAGCGTACTGCGGCGATCTCACGGCGTCGTGCGCGGATCTCAAGGCGTTCATGTTCGAGCAGAGCGTGCCCTGGCCGGACAGCATTGCCATAGCCCGAGAACTCGCCGACAGCGGGCTCGTCCGCATGGCGACGCTCAACAACGAAGGCGAGGAACTCAACGTCTATCGCATTCGGACTTTCGGGCTGCGCGACATCTTTCCGAGTTTCTTTACGTCGTGCTGGCTGCGTGTTCGAAAGCCAATGCACGAGATTTACGAGCGCGTGCTCAACATTACGCAGGCAGATCCGCAGCGAACGCTGTTCATCGACGACCGGGTACAAAACCTCGCTCCGGCCGCCGCGCTCGGCGTGCGCACGATTCACTTTCAGTCGGCGGAGCAGTTGCGACGCGATCTCCAGGCGAATGGGCTTCTGACCTGAGCGTGTTGTGCAGCGGCAGTATCGAGATCCCTCAACCGAGAACTCTTAGATGCAGCTAGCGATGATCGGCCTCGGCCGAATGGGTGGGAACATGGTGGAGCGGCTGATGCGTCGCGGGCACAAACTCGTCGCGTTCGACCGAGCGGACGACGTCGTGAAGAAGTACGAGGGGCTCGGCGCAACGGGAGCGCGTGATCTGGCGTCGGTCGTGAAAGCGCTCGAGACACCGCGCATCATCTGGATCATGGTGCCGGCCGGTGATCCGGTCGACGAAACCATCGCGGCGCTGCGGCCGATGCTGTCTGCAGGCGACATCATCATCGACGGCGGCAACTCGAACTTCCACGACACGATTCGCCGCGGCCGAGAGCTCGCCGAGGCGAAGATCGAGTTCATCGACTGCGGTACGAGCGGCGGCGTTTGGGGCTTGGAGAACGGCTACTGTCTGATGGTCGGTGGAACCGACGCGGCAGTAAAGCACTGCGAGCCGATCTTCACGGCCCTGGCGCCAGAAGACGGCTACGCGCACGTGGGCCCGACGGGCTCGGGCCACTACGTGAAGATGATTCACAACGGCATCGAGTACGGCATGCTGCAGGCCTACGCCGAGGGTTATGAAATCCTCAAGGCGTCAAAGACCTTTCCAGAGCTCGATCTCGCGCAGATCGCGGAAGTCTGGCAGCACGGTAGCGTCGTGCGGTCGTGGCTGAACGAGCTCGCGGTGCGAGCATTCCAACGCGATCTGTCGCTGACCGACATCAAGGGTTGGGTCGCCGATTCTGGCGAAGGCCGTTGGACCGTCCAGGAAGCGATCGATCTCGACGTACCCGCGCCCGTAATCACGCTGTCGTTGCAGACGCGCTTCCGCTCGCGTCAGACCGATTCGTTCGGTGCGAAGGTGATTGCTGCCTTGCGCAACGAGTTTGGCGGTCACGCGGTGAAGCACTCATGAGCGGCACGCCGGTCGTTTCAGCGCGGCACAGTGTAGAAATGCCGGGGTCGGCGCATCAGAGCGCGGATCCGTGCACGATGGTGATCTGCGGTGCGCTGGGCGATCTCAGCCGGCGAAAGCTGCTGCCGGCGATCTATCAGCTCATGAAGGAGCATCTCGTTCATCCTGATTTCGCGGTCCTCGGTGTGGGGCGCGACGAAACGCAGACCGACGACACCTTTCGCAAACAGATGCGAGAGGCGCTGGCGGCGTCGGACGAAGTGAAAGACGTCGACGACGCGCTCTGGCAGGAGCTGTGCAGCCGTCTGTTCTTCGTGTCGGCCGACATGAGTAAACTCGAAGACTACGACGCCGTCGGAAAACGCCTTACCGAAATCGAGGCGTCACGACAGCCAGAGGCGCGGAACCGGATCTTCTATCTCGCGGTGCCGCCGAGTGTTTTCGAGCCGATCGTGCGTAACCTGTCGAAGAGCGGGTTGGCGCCGCGGACTCGGACGTCTGAAGAGCGTCCCTGGTATCGCATCGTCGTCGAGAAGCCGTTCGGGCGCAGCCTCAAGAGCGCGGTGGAGTTGAACGACCTGCTGCTTGGGCTCTTCGCCGAACATCAGACGTACCGCATCGATCACTACCTTGGCAAAGAGACCGTTCAGAACGTGCTCGTGCTGCGCTTTGCCAATTCGATCTTCGAGCCGTTGTGGAATCGGCAGTGGATCGAGCACGTACAGATCACCGCGGCTGAATCCGTCGGCGTGGAGGAGCGTGGCAAGTACTACGAGGAGGCAGGCGTACTGCGCGACATGTTCCAGAACCATCTGCTGCAGCTGCTGACCCTCACCACGATGGAACCGCCTCCGCTGATGTCCGCGGATGCGGTGCGCGATGAGAAGGTGAAGGTGCTGCAATCCATTCGAGCTTTGACGCCGGAGAGCATTGCACAGCACGCCGTGCGGGCGCAGTACACCGCAGGCGCAAAGAACGGCGAAACGATGCTTGGCTATACGGAGGAGAACAACGTCGCACCTGATTCGACCGTGCCGACGTACGCCGCGTTGCGGTTGTACATCGATAACTGGCGATGGTATGGCGTGCCATTCTACCTGCGGTCGGGCAAGCGCCTGAAGAACCGTGTGTCGGAGATCGCGGTGCAGTTCCGTGCGCCGCCGCATCTGATGTTCGGTTCGGGCAGTGAAGGCTTGCGCCCGAACACGTTGTTGATGCGCGTTCAGCCGAACGAGGGCATCTCGCTCAACTTCGAAGTGAAGGTTCCGGGTGCGGCGGTCGCGTTGACGTCGAACATCGAGATTGCCGCGGTCGATATGAAATTCAACTACGCCGACGCATTCGGTGAATCAGCGGCGCCGGCGTACGAGACACTGCTGCTCGACGTGATGATCGGCGAGGCGACGCTCTTTACTCGCAGCGACGAAGTCGAAGCGGCGTGGCGCGTCATCGATCCGCTCATCGAATATTGGGAAGAACACAAACCCAAGCGCATGCCCACCTACGCTGCTGGTAGCTGGGGTCCGCGTGAGGCCGATGAGCTGATCGAGAAAGACGGAACCGAGTGGAGAGATCCGCAGAAATAGTTCGAAGGGCGAAGCGCGCCTATCGCTCGCCCTTCCCTTCAAAGTCGATGAAGCCACGGTTCGGGTCTGCACCAACGAGTTTGACCCGAACCTTGTCGCCGACGTCGAAGCCTTCGTGGTCGCGCACGACCATGCCTTCGGCCGGCGGCTTGAGGGTGCGGACGAACGTGCCCTTCTCACTCGCGCCGGTGACGATGCCGTCGAACGTTTCGCCGATGCGATCGCTGAGCAGGAGTGCGGCGACCGTCTTGCGGACGGATCGTTCGACCTTGTTCTCAGCATCCTCGCGCTCGGTGCAATGCTCGGCGACGGCAGACAGTTCGTCGTTCGTGTAGGGCGCCGGTTGGTTGGTGAGCACGGCCTTCACCAAGCGCTGCGTCACGAGATCGGCGTATCGTCGGTTGGGCGCGGTGGCGTGCGAGTAGTCGTGCGTCGCGAGACCGAAATGACCGCCCGGATCCTTGCCGGGTAGGTCCAGGGCGTAGATGCCAGGACCCATGAGCTTCACGATCGCGAGCGACAGATCGGGAAAGCGATCGGGATCGGCCGCGCGGCGCTCGATGAGAAAATGCGCAAGAGCGATGGAGTCCGGCGTGTCGGGGAGACTCGCGCCGTAACGGCCCGCGAGTTCTACGATGCGGCCCCAGCGCTCCGGTTCACGCACTACGCGGCGGATGCCGGAGCGACCCTTCGCTTCGAGGAACTTCGCGATCGCGACGTTGCTGGCGATCATGAAGTCTTCGATTAGATCGCGCGCGCGGTTTTTGTGCATGATCTTGAGATCCACGATCTTGCCGTCCTTCGCGACCGGCGTGGCTTCGATCGTGTCCAACTCCAGTGCGCCGTTGCGGGCACGCTCTGCCTTGAGCCGACGCGACACCTCGTCCTGGAGGCGAAGCTGCTCGGCGAGCGCGCGATTGTCGGCGACCTTCTGCGGCGGCGACTCGCCGTCCAGGAAGGCGCCGACGGCGTCGTACGCGAGCTGGGCGTTGTTATGAACGACGGCGCGGTAGACGTCGTACGACACGACGTTACCCTGCTCGTCCACTACCGTTTCAATGGCAATCGCCAGGCGGTCTTCGCCTTCGTTCAACGAGGTGAGGTCCGTGGACAGCTTTTCGGGGAGCATCGGGAAAACGTCGATGCCCGTGTACACCGAGGTGCTGTTCGTGGCCGCGTGCTCGTCGAGCGGCGTTCCCTTTGGAACCAGCGAGTCGACGTCAGCAATCCCGACGATGATTCGGATCTGGTTGTTCGACAGCTTCTCGGCGACCTCGACCTGATCGAGGTCGCGCGACTCGTTGTTATCGATCGACGACCAGAGGAGGTTGCGCAGATCCTTGACGCCGGATTCTGTGGGTGCTGGACCACGAATCGCGTCGAGCTGCCGCCGAGCAGCCTCGTCGATATCGGGTTCGAATCCCCCGGTTAGCACGATCCGGCGCGCTGCGGCATGCATGTCGAAATGCCCGGTATTTCCGCGGCCCTTCGTCCGGCCCTTCGCTGGCTGATCTTGGCTCATGATCGGAGAGTAGCAGGCCTAGCAAGCACAGGGGAGTCGGGACGCCCGCAAAGTTTGCCGCCGCTCTTGCCGTTCGAGCGACCATGCGCATTCTTGAACACATGCCTCCCTGCCATGTCACTCCGTTCGTTCTGCCCGGCGTCATCATCGCGCCGGCAACAAACGACCAAGAACAATCGGTCGCGGCGTCTCCCGCTGAATCCTGCGACTATTGCGGCTCGTACCAGTTGGAGTGGCGCAAATGCAAGCTCATTTGCACTGACTGTCGACAGATCAACAAGAGCTGCGCGGATCTCTGATGAACGGCTACAACTTCACTGAGCAGGTGCGACGAACGTTGTCGCTCGCCCGTGAGGGGGCGATGGCACTCCACCACCCGTACGTCGGTACGGAGCATGAGCTCCTGGGCCTGCTCGACGCTGGCGAGAGCCCGGCGACTGTGGCGCTGGAGAGACTTGGCGTGAACCTCGTCGTCCTCCGCGCAACGCTACTCGGCTCCGTCAAGCCGGGACGCGAGCAAGTGATCGCCCAGGATTTGCCGTACACATCGCGCGCCAAGAAAGTGCTCGAGCTGGCAATGTCGGAAGCGCGCGAGTTGAACCACAGCTACGTCGGCAACGAGCATTTGCTCATGGGACTCGTGCGCGAAGAGAAGGGCATCGCCGCTCAGGTGCTGGCTCGGGAGGGCATCCTTGTCGACAATGCCCGCGCGCAGGTGCTCCGCGACTTCGGCGGCGACGCTCCTGAGGCCCTGAGCCCACATCGATCGCTGCACGCGAGCCCGCGCCGAACACTGCACGAAAGTCCGTGGGCGGCGACGGTCGCGAGCAGTGCGCCGACACCGGCATCGGCGCCCCAGCACACCGACCACCTGCGCGTAATCCTGGAAGCAGCGCACGATCTGGCCAAGCAGAAACGATCGGCCGAGTTGACGGCGGTGCATACGGCGATGGCGCTGTTGCAATATGGTCGCGGATTGGCGAACACCGCGCTCGACACGCTGAACTTCAACCGCGACAATGCACTATCGTCGCTGGATACGCTCGCGATCGGCGCAAACACAACACCGCCCACGCCGGGCGTCCTGATGCTGACCCGCGAGATGATGGGGATTCTTCAGGCCGTCGACGCGCTCAATCAACCGCGCGGCGGTGCGCCCGGAACACAACATCTGCTACTCACCATCCTACAGACATCGCCCGATGTCGCGGGCGTGTTCGCACAACAGCGCGTTACGGAAGCAGCGTTTCGCGATGCCGTAACTCGGGTCAGCGGCTGATCGCCGATCACACGCTTTTGTCTCAGTAGTTCGCGCGGGAGGTCTGATGAACGGCTACAACTTCACCGAACGGGTTCGGAAGGTTCTCGCGATGTCTCGCGAGGAAGCGGCCAGACTGCGCCACGAGTACGTCGGAACCGAACACATGCTGCTCGCTCTGATCCGCGAAGGTGAAGGCGTCGGAGCAACCGTGTTGCAAAACCTCAGCGTCGAATTCGATGACATTCAGCAACTGATCGAAGAGACGGTGAAAAAGGGGCCGCCCGGTCAACCGAGTGGGCCTGACCTTCCGTACACATCACGCGGCAAGAAAGTGCTCGAGCTCGCCATGAGTGAAGCGCGCGAACTCAATCACAGCTACGTCGGCACGGAGCACCTGCTCCTCGGCCTCATTCGCGAAGAAAAAGGGATGGCCGCGCAGGTTCTCACTCACGCCGGCGTCAATCTCGGCAACGCCCGCGCCGAGACGCTGCGAATTCTCGGCACCGAGATGCCGACGAACGATCGGTTGTATCCACCGCAACAATCGACAACCGTTTTCGGAGTATCCAACGTTCCGGTGTATGCGGAGCGTCTCCGCTCGGTCATCGCCGCAGCGCACGACGTTGCTGTGCGACAGAAGTCATCCAACATCACGTCGACACATGCCATGATCGCGCTGCTCGAACACGGCGATGGTCTGGGCAACGCCGTGCTCAATTCGCTTTCACTCAAACGCGCGGACGCGCTCGTAGCGCTCCAGCAGCTCGCTCCAACCGGGAACGTCGACATTGGCCCGGAAGACGTGCTGAGTCCGAGCCCGGATTTCGATCACGTCCTCCGCGCGGTCAGCACGAGGGGCCAAAGCGGAACGTTTTCCTTCGGGACGCAGCATTTGCTGCTGCTCATTCTCCAGGTGTCGCCCGAAGTCGCCGGGGTCCTCGAAGCGCAGAACATTCCGTACAACGCCGTTCGCGACGCCATCAGCCAACTGAGCGGCTGACGAGCGCTACTCGAAGTCGAGCGCCAGGTCGAGTGACGGCGCCGAATGTGTCAGCGCGCCCACAGAAATCCAATCGACTCCGGTCTCGGCAATCCCGCGAACGGTGCTGAGATTCACTCCGCCCGACGCCTCGAGAATCGCGCGACCCTCGACCGCTCGAACGCACTCGACCATAAGGGCCGGCGACATGTTGTCGAGAAGAATGATGTCGGCGCCCGCGTCGGCCGCGCGCGTCACCTGATCGAACTGATCGCACTCGACTTCTATTTTGATTCCCTTGGGCGCCAGCTCGCGAGCCCGCTCAATGGCCATCACGATGTCGCCGTCGAGCGCGGCAAGGTGATTGTCCTTGATCAAGACGCCGGTCGATAGATCCATGCGGTGATTTGTGCCGCCGCCACTGCGTACGGCGTACTTCTCGAGGACGCGCCAGCCGGGCGTCGTCTTTCGCGTGTCGAGAATCTTGGCGTTGGTGCCGCGCACTGCCTCCACATACTTGGCCGTGAGCGACGCAATGCCCGACAGCCGCTGCATATAGTTGAGCGCCACGCGCTCCGCCGACAGCAGCCCGCGAACGTGGCCCGTGAGAAAGAGCACCGGATCACCGGCGCGAACCGCCGTGCCGTCCTCACGATCGATGCGGATCGCAACTTTGTCGTCGAGTGCGCGGAACACTTCGAGCGCGAGTGGCACTCCCGAGATCACACCATTCGCCCGGGCAACGAGCGTCGCGCGCGACCGGCGATCCGACACAACTGTCGCGATCGTCGTGATGTCGTTGAACGCGCCGTCCTCATCGAGCGCTTCACGCACGACCCTCGTCAGCGCGTCTTGCTTGAGCGGGAAGCGCAGCAGACCAATCCCGCTCATCGCGGGGACAGACATCGGCGTGACCATTCGCGGGACGGACGATCGCTCGGACGGAAGCTCTGGAATCTCCATCGGCTCGACTTACTCCCCCGGATCGATTCCATCCGGCACCGGAGACAAGGGCTGCTTGGCGCCACCGCCGATCGCCACCATGCGCTCGATGGCCCGCCTGGCGCGTGACGCAATCGCTGTTGGAACCGTGATCTGATACTGGTTGTGTACGAGAGCGTCCCGCACTTTCGGCAGCGTCGTGACCTTCATGTATGCGCAAGATGCGCGCTCATTCGCCGCAAAGAACCGCTTGCTGGGATTCTCTCTGCGCAACCGATGCAGAATCCCGATCTCCGTAGCAATGATGAATTCATTCGCATCCGAAAGTGCCGGACGCTTGATCATTCCTTCGGTCGACAGAATCTGTACGCCTTCCGGTTCGATGTCGCCAGCGGACATCGCCTCGAGCACACTCGTCGAGCAGCCACACTCCGGGTGAATCAGAAACTCGGCCTCGGGATGCAAGCTGCGCTGCAGGCGAATGTTCTCAGGGTCGATGCCCGCGTGCACGTGGCACTCCCCCATCCACACATGAATGTTCTCTCGCCCCGTCATCCGGCGAACGTGTGCGCCGAGGAACATGTCGGGAAGAAAGAGAATCTCCTTGTCGTCAGGAATCGAATTCACGACCTCGACAGCATTCCCCGACGTGCAACAGTAGTCGCTCTCTGCCTTCACCTCGGCGGTCGTGTTGACGTACGCCACGACCACAGCGCCCGGGTGCTCGGCCTTCCACGTTCGCAACGACTCGGCGTCGATCGTCGACGCGAGCGAACAGCCGGCCGCGAGATCCGGTAGCAACACGGTTTTCTCTGGCGACAGAATCGCCGCGGTCTCGGCCATGAAGTGCACGCCGCAGAAAACGATGACGTCGGCCCTCGTCTTTGCCGCTTCGCGCGACAGACCGAGTGAATCGCCGACGAAATCCGCGACGTCCTGCACCTCGGCGCGCTCGTAGTTGTGCGCGAGAATGACGGCATTGCGGTCTCGGGCGATTTCCTTGATCTCGCCCTGTAGTGCGGCGATCGCCTCGTCCCGCGCTTTCGTGTCAGTGGAGCCCATGCCGATAAGCTAAACGCGCCGTCCGTTGGCGGAACCGATGAGTCGGCTCACAGTTCTATGTGACGCCCCTTCCAGGTGCTCTTGGCGCGCGGATAGTCGGCCCGATAGTGCCCGCCGCGCGACTCCTTCCGCATGAGCGCCGCTTCGACGACCAGCTGAGCCGTCTGCAGCATGTTCAGCTCTTCCGTCGCGCCCGCGGGCAGACGCGATCCAATGTCTTCGAGTTGCTCGAGTGCGGAGCGAAGCCCACGCGCAGTGCGCGCAATGCCGGCGTTGTCCCACATCACTGCACGAATGTCGTCAGCCGCCACCTGCGCTGCGCCACGATCGGGCAGCGGCGGAACTTTCCACTTCTTCATTGCGGGCGTACGCGCCAACACTTTCACCTTCGCAATGTCGCGGGCCACGCGCTCAGCGAACACGAGCCCTTCGAGCAGCGAGTTCGACGCGAGACGATTGGCACCGTGCACGCCGGTGCGCGCAACCTCGCCGACTGCGTAGAGCCGCGCGGCGCTGGACCGTCCACTCAAATCGGTTACCACGCCGCCCATCATGTAGTGCGCTGCCGGCGTCACGGGAATCAGATCCTTTCGCGGATCGATGCCGCGCGCCTGGCAGATCGCGAGGATTCCTGGAAATCGCTTGGCAAACGATCGCCCGAGTTTGCGCGCGTCGAGATACACCGGACCGCTGCGCCGCTCGCGAAAGATCTGTCGCGCCACGACATCGCGCGGCGCCAACTCGGCAAGCTTGTGACGGCCGACCATGAAGCGCACGCCGCGCGAATTTACGAGGATCGCACCCTCGCCACGCACTGCCTCCGAGATCAGCGCCAGCGGATTTTCCGGCGTGTCGAGCGCCGTCGGATGGAATTGCACGAACTCCATATCGGCGAGCGTCACGCCAGCGCGGTGCGCGATCGCGTACCCGTCGCCGGTCGCGACAACCGGATTCGTCGTATATCGATAAATCTGACCACAGCCGCCCGTAGCCAGCACGGTGGCGTCGGCGACGATCTCCGTGGCGCGGCCAGCGATACTCGCTCTCACGCCGTAGCACGTTCCGCGTCGCACGATGAGATCCAGCACTCGCGCACGCTCGAGTACTCGAATCCTCGGCGACTCTTTCACGCGTGCCACGAGCGTGCGCGCCACCTCGGCGCCCGTCTGATCGCCGTGCGCGTGCACGATTCGATTCTTCGAATGCGCCGCTTCGCGTCCGAGTTTGAGTCGCCCAACCGGATCGAGGTCGAAGTGCGCGCCAGCGGTTTGCAACTCGCGAACGCGCGCCGGGCCCTCCTCGACCAACACCTGGACTGCCGCAGCATCGCACAGTGCCGCACCTGCCGCGAGCGTGTCCTGGCGATGCAACGCCGGCGAGTCGCCGGCGCCGAGTGCGGCGGCGATACCGCCTTGTGCATAGGCAGTAGCGCTGTCGAAAAGCGATCGCTTCGTCAGCAGCAGCACGTCGCCATGCTCTGACGCACGCCAGGCGGTGTGCAGCCCGGCGACACCGCTTCCAACCACCAGATATCGCGCGCGAACTTTGTCCATGGTCGGAAGCTAGCGGGGAAAGGCCATTCGCTGGCGGCGCCAGCCTTGCCGCTTCCTCGCTCGCCCGTCAAACTTGCACCATGCGGAAGCTGCTCATTCTCGTGGCCGTCCTCGCGGCGGTCCACGTTGCTTTTCTATTCGTTCGCGTGTCCGGCGCGTCACAGCCGGCGGGCCGAGACGCGGTCAACGTCGGGCTCGTGCTCGACGTTGGCGGTTTGGGTGACAAGTCATTCAATGACGGCGCCTATCGCGGGGCCGAACGCGCCAAGAAAGAGCTCGGCGCGAACATTCGGCTCATCGAACCGGGCGAAGGCAGCGATCGCGAGTCGGGCCTGCGCCTACTGGCCGCCGAAAAAATGGACCTCGTGATCGGCGTCGGATTCATTTTCACCGACGATATCACCCAGCTCGCGAAGGAGTATCCCGGCACCAACTTCGCCGGCGTCGACTACTCGCTCGCCACCGACAAGGACGGAAACGTCATTCCGCCGCCGCCCAACGTGGCCGCGCTCAAGTTCAAGGAAGAGGAAGGTTCGTTTCTCGTCGGCGCGATCGCGGCGCTCGTCGGCAATTCCAAGAAGGTCGGCTTCGTGGGCGGCATGGACGTGCCGCTCATCCAGAAGTTCGAAGCCGGCTACAAGGCTGGCGTCAAAGCGGTGTGTCCCGACTGCACCGTGATCGTGCAGTACGCGGGTGTCACGCCCGATGCGTTTCGAAATCCGGGCAAAGGCAAGGAGCTCGCACTCAATCAGTACGGCCAGGGCGTCAACGTGATTTACCACGCGTCGGGCTCTACTGGATTGGGGGTGTTCGAAGCCGCGCGGCAGACGGGCAAGTACGCGATCGGCGTCGACGCAGACCAGCATGACGAAGCGCCCGGGCGAATCATCACGTCGATGGTCAAGGGCATCGACGTCGCGGTCTTCGATATGATCAAACGCGTGCGCGACGGCACGTTCAAGGGTGGCATCTACACCTTCGGCCTCGCGCAGGATGGCGTCGGCTACATCTACGACGAACGCAATCGCATGCTGATTCCCGACTCCGTGCGCACACGCGTCGAGCAGCTCAAGGCGGACATCATCGCCGGAAAAATCACCGTGCCAAGTACGAGATGACCAACCCGAACGCAGGGAACGGCACACCGGCCATTCGACTCACCGACATCCACAAGACGTTCGGACCGGTGACCGCCAACCAGGGTGCGTCGCTCGAGGTAGCGCGCGGCGAGATTCACGCGCTCGTTGGAGAAAACGGCGCAGGCAAGTCCACGCTCATGCGAATTCTGAGCGGCATGTATTCGCCGAACTCTGGTCGTATGGAAGTGAACGGCCACGACGTCACGGGTTGGACGACAACAGGCGCAATCGACGCAGGCGTCGGCATGGTGCATCAGCATTTCATGCTCGTGCCCACGCTGACCGTCGCCGAGAATATCATGCTCGGGCGTGAGCTGACGAAGGGGTTGCAGCTCGACACGGCACGCGCTGAACACGAAGTCGAAGCGCTGAGTCGTACGACTGGACTCTCCGTTCATGCCAAGCGTCTGGTCGCCGATCTGTCAGTGGGCGAAGCACAGCGCGTCGAGATTCTGAAAACGCTCTATCGCGGCGCGAGAATTCTCATTCTCGACGAACCAACCGCCGTGCTGTCGCCGCCGGAAATCGATGAGCTGTGGCAGGTGCTTCGCCAGATGCGCGATCGCGGTGATACGATTGTACTCATCACGCACAAGCTCGATGAGGTGATGGAGATCTCCGACGCGATCACCGTGATGCGTCAGGGCCGCACCGTGAATCGTCTCAGCACCAAGAGCACGACACCGGCGGAGATCGCCAAGGCCATGGTCGGCCGCGACGTACAGTTGGCGATGGATTATCTGGCCGACGATCGCGGCATTCGACGTCCAGAAGCCGCATCGCCTCTACCCGCGACTCCGTTGCTCCAGGTACGCGATCTCGCGGTCGACGACGTTCGACGACTCCCGGCGGTGAACGGCGTGAGCTTCACAATCAACGCCGGCGAAATTCTCGGCATTGCCGGAGTCGAAGGAAATGGGCAGACGGAATTACTCGAGGCACTCGCTGGACTTCGCGCAGTAAAGGGTGGCTCGATCCAGCTTGCTGAACGCAACATCACCAACCTCTCCGTGAAAGCGCGTGGCGACGCCGGCCTGTCGCACATCCCCGAGGACCGCCACGAGCGCGGACTCGTGCTCGACTATTCGATCGCCGAAAATCTGATTCTCGGTCAGCAGCACCACTTTGCTCGCGGTGTGCGGCTCGATCACGACCGCATTCTCGAGAATGCTCGGCAGCAGATCGTCGCGTTCGATATTCGACCGGGTGATCCTGCATCTCCCGCACGCGCACTGTCTGGCGGCAATCAACAGAAAATCGTCATCGCCAGAGAAATGGGTCGCGCGTTCCAGGTATTGCTCGCCGCACAACCGACCCGCGGCGTCGACGTCGGCGCCATCGAGTTCATTCACGCTCGGCTTCGCGAAGCTCGTGACGCTGGGAAGGCGGTGCTGCTCGTGTCGGCGGATCTGGCCGAGATTCTCGCGCTGTCCGATCGGATTGCAGTGATGTATCGAGGAACGTTCGCCACCGTGCTGCCACGCGCTGACGCGAGCGAGGACGTGATTGGACCGTTCATGACTGGTGCGACGGGAGAATTTGCCGCATGACGGTTTCGTCGGCTACAGAAGAAGCGGTCCTGCCGGCGGTCGTCGCGCTGCTCGTCGCGGCAATCGTCGGAGACATTCTGATTCTCTCATTTGGTCAGAATCCGGGCACGGTGTATCGCCTTCTCCTCGAGGGCACGTGGGGGAACGCGTACGGATTGGGCCAAGTGCTCTACAAGGCGACCACGCTCACCTTCACCGGACTTGCGGTTGCCGTGGGTTTGCGCGCTGGACTCTTCAACATCGGCGCGGAGAGCCAGCTCGCGGCGGGTGGATTTCTTGCAGCGCTGGTTGGACTCGTGCTGCCACCGGGGCTGCCGGCCATCCTCACGCTTCCGGTGTTCGTCCTCGCGGCAGCAGTTGGCGGCGGAATCGTCGGCGGAATTCCCGGCGCACTCAAGGCAAAGTTCGGCGCGCACGAAGTGATCACGACGATCATGCTGAACTTCATCGTGCTCGCGCTGCTCAACTATCTCACGGCCACGCACCTCAAGGTGCCGGGTTCGCTCCACACGCAGGAGATTCACTCCGGCGCATTGCCCCGGCTCTCGGCATTCATTCCGGCGTTTCACGGTTCGGCGGCGAACGTCGTGATTTTCATCGCGATTCTCGCCGCCGTGGTAACTGGTTGGTATCTCTTCCGAACGCGGCGCGGCTTCGAGCTTCGTGCGACAGGTTTGCAGCCCGAAGCGGCAGAGTATGGCGGCGTGGACGTCGGCGGCGTGTGGTGGCGCGCGCTCATCATGTCGGGCGCGCTGGCCGGCATCGGTGGACTCAATTTCGTGCTCGGCTACAAACACTACTATGAGGAAGCCTTCGCGTCGGGCGCCGGATTCCTCGGCGTGGCTGTGGCAATCGTCGGCCGGAATCATCCCCTCGGCGTGGTCCTCGCCGCGCTGGTGTTCGCCACGATCTCGCAGGGCGGCCTCGCTGTGAACGCCGTGGTCCCGAAGCAGATGGTGGACGTCCTGCAGGCGGTGGTGATCATCGCCGTCGCCGCCTCGGTTCCCGAAGTGCGACGCTTGCTGCGGAGAGGCCGATGATCCTGCTCGCGTTCCTCGCGCAGACGCTGCGCATTGCAATTCCCTACTTGTTCGCTGCGACGGGCGGCGTGGTCTCCGAGCGATCGGGTCTCATTGCCCTTGGCCTCGAGGGCTACATGCTCGGTGGCGCGTTCTGCGGCGCGCTGGCCAGCTACTACAGCGGAAGCCCGTGGATCGGATTGCTCGGAGCCGCCGGTGGCGGCGCCGCGCTCGCGTTGTTGTACGCAGTGACCGCAATTCGCTTCCGCGCCGATCAGGTCGTTGTCGGCATCGCCATCAACCTGCTCGTGATTGGCGGCACGCGCTTCTTTTTGCGACTCGCGTTTCACAGTTCGGCCAACTCGCCGCGCGTCCCCGGATTCGGCGTCGAGCAGTCCGGCACCGGCCTCGGTGCGCTGGCGGACAATCCGCTGTTTTGGGTCGGCATCGCGTCGGTCGCGCTGGTGGCTTGGTTGCTGTACCGCACGCCGTTCGGCTTGCGCGTCCGAGCAGCGGGCGAGCATCCGGCAGCGGCTGCTTCTGTCGGCGTGCGTGTCGACAACGTTCGATACCTCGCGGCAGCGCTTTCTGGAATGCTCGCGGCGCTCGGCGGCGCCTATCTCTCGCTGGACCAGCATCAGTTCAGCGCGGAAATGACCGCAGGCCGCGGGTTCATCGCTCTCGCCGCGGTGATCTTCGGCCGCTGGGATCCAGTGCGTGCGGCACTAGCCTGCCTCCTCTTTGCTGCCGCCGAAACGCTCCAGATTCAACTTCAGGGAACGCAGGCGATCCCATCGCAATTCGTCGAGATGATTCCCTATGCGCTCACGATCATCGCGCTGGCGGGGGTGGTTCGACGGGCCGTCCCACCGGCGGCGCTCGGAAAGGCGTCGGCGTCCTGAATCCCGCAGGTGTAGCCGGTCGTCTTTAGGCCGAAGCTCTTAGTGTCCAGGACCACGCAGTTCGTCCGTAATTCATTTGTAAGTCCAGCCCGCTCGCATTGGGGAAAGCCTCGTTTTTCGAGGTAGATTTGTCTTGCTGACTGAGAGCTAGAGTCAGCCATCCGCATTAGGAGCCGCAGCCGCGAGCCGAATGGGCAAACTTGTAGTTCTGATGATCACCGCGTTCATCGACATGGTCGGAACGCTGATGATCATTCCCCTCCTCCCGTTCTACGCCAAGTCGTTTGGAGCGTCAGGGCTCACCATCGGGTTGTTGGTGGCCTCTTTTGCCGTCGCGCAGCTGCTGAGTGCGCCGATGTGGGGACGCTTTTCCGATAAGTACGGTCGTCGTCCGGCGCTGATGGTAGGATTGGCGGCATCGGCGATCGCGTACCTGATCTTCGCGTACGCCGACTCTCTCTGGCTGCTCTTTCTGTCGCGCCTCGTGCAGGGCTCGGGCGGCGGGACGGTCAGCGTCATCCAGGCGTACGTGGCCGATGCCCTCAAGCCCGAAGACCGGGCCAAGGGCCTTGGCTGGCTCTCTGCCGCCACGAACGCCGGCGTCGCACTCGGCCCGGTGTTGGGATCGCAGTTCATGGTGCTAGGCCCCCACGCGCCCGGGTTAGCGGCGGCAGGCCTATGCGTCCTGAACATGGGCTTCGCCTGGCGCTATTTGGTCGAGTCTCGCGACATGGTCGAAGCACGAGCGACGACTCACCGCCGTGGGCGTTCGCGCGACGCGGTGCTCCACGTCATCACGCACTCCGGTGAGCCGGCTCCGCGCCTGATCTGGATCTACGCCATCGGCATTGGGGCTTTCCAGGGCGTGATGCCCATTCTCGCGCTGTTCCTCGCCGCGCGCTTCGCGGTGACGTCTGCAACTATTGGCTATTTCTACACTTACATCGGCATCATCTCCGTCCTTGCCCGGGCGCTGATTCTCGGGTGGGCGGTCGACCGCTTCGGCGAAGCGAGGTTGTCGCGCTTCGGTCAGGTGCTCCTGGCCATCGGGTTGGCGGCCCTGCCCTTCATGCATCGCATGGCGGATCCTGCGGCCTTTGCCGCCCGACTTGGCGGCATCCTGCCGGTCTCGGCGGTGGCGCTGCTGCCCTTCCTGCCGCTCGCGCTGGCCGTCGCTTTGCTTCCACTGGGAACGGCTTTCACCTTCCCGTGCGTGACAGCCCTGCTCTCGCGTGTCATTCCGAGTAGTGAGAGGGGATTGTACATGGGCGTTCAGCAAACATTCGGCGGCACCGCCCGGGTGATCTTCCCAATCATTGCTGGTTTCGCGTTCGATCGTTTCCCGGGGCTTCCGTTCCTCGTCTCTGCAGGGCTCGTTGCTGGCACGATTCTGTTAGGACTGGGTATGGAGGAGTTCATCCGCCCGAAACGTGAACCCGAAGCTGCGCCTGCGGCTTGATGTCCTTTTTGCTTTGCTGCCGTCACTGGAGGTCTTAATGCTCTCATCCCGCGTCCGAGTGGCGTTGTTCCTGGTAACCGGTTCCGTTGCCGCAGCATGCGGCGGCAGCTCGGAGCCAACTGGGACGGGATCGAACACACCGTCCGCGCTCGTCATCGTCTCTGGCAACGGCCAGGTCGGACTGATTGGCCAGGCGCTCTCGGTTCCCTTGATCGTGAAAGTCTCGTCGACGTCGACCTCACTCAAGGGCGTCGCAGTGACGTTCGCCGTCACGGCCGGATCGGCGACGGTGTCGCCATCCACCGCGACGACTGACAGCTCTGGCCAGGCAAAGACTCAGGTCACCTTCGGCTCTTCACCGGGAACGGTCTCGGTCTCGGCGAGCATTGCTGGAACGTCGCTCGTAACGACCTTCGCGCTCACCGCGGGAACGTCGACCGTCACCACCGCATGTTCGAGCACGAGTCCGACCTCGCCGGCGGCAGGTAACGTGCTGCCGGGACTCTCCGGTACGGGAATCTGCCTCAGCGGCGGTACGACGGGCGCCGAATACGCCCTGGTCGCCTTCAACTCGAACCCCGATACGATCACGGGAACGAGCCTGCCGGTCTCGGTAGCGTCACATGGCGCAACGGCGGTGGCCACGGCCTCGATCGCACCGGCGTTCAACGCCGTACCTGGCAGCGCGCTGTCGATCGGTCAGCCAAGCGATCTGCAGACGTCGAACGACATGCGCCTGCGCGAAATCGCGCGTCGCGAGCTCGCACCGATGGTTCCCGCCGCGCAGACGCGCCTTCGTCAGTCGGCGTCGCTCTCGGCGATTCCGGGCAATGCGACAGTTGGATCGTTCGTCACGCTCAACGCCAATGGCCTCCAGGCGTGTAGCGCGATCAAGAGTCGCGTGGCACGCGTGGCCGCGGTAAGCAACACGGCGATCGTCGTCGCAGACACGACCAATCCGGCGGGCGGCTTCACCGACGCGGAGTATGCGTCGTTCGCAACGATGTTCGACACGCTGATCAATCCGCTCGACGTGCAGAACTTTGGTCAGCCCAGCGACATCGACAAGAACGGCAAGATCGTCATCTTCTTCACGAAGGAAGTGAATCTTCTCACGCCACGCGGCAGCGGTGGCGTGATCGGCGGATTCTTCTTCGAGCGCGATCTCTTCCCGCTCTCCGACACGAATGATTTCGGCGGCTGCGCAGGCAGCAACTTCGCCGAAATGTTCTACGTGCTCGTTCCCGATCCGAACCACGTTTTCGGCGACGCACGCACGAAACAGAAAGTCCTCGATCTCACGCCGGGAACGCTGGCGCACGAATACCAGCACCTGATCAATGCCGGCCGGCGCATGTACGTGAACCTTCCGTTCAACGACTTCGAAGAAGTCTGGCTGAACGAAGGACTGAGCCACACCGCGGAAGAGCTTCTGTTCTATCGCGTGTCTGGTCTGGCGCCCCGCCAGAATATCACGGCATCGAAGCTCGGGCAGTCGCAGGCGACCGCGGACGTCTTCAACAAGTATCAGGGCGACAACAGCGGCCGGTTCGAGACGTTCCTCGGCGTGCCGTCCAAGACGTCTGTCTACGGCAACAACGATTCGCTCGAGACGCGCGGCGCGACGTGGCATTTGCTCCGCTATCTCGCCGACCATCGCGGTACGTCTGACGGCGACACATGGACGCAGCTCGTGAACACGTCGCTCACCGGACAGAGCAATCTCGCGCACGTCTTTGGCGCGGCGTACATGACGCAGATTCGCGACTGGGCCACGACCGTGTTCTCCGACGATGTCGCGGGCGTGACCGACACGCGGTTCCTGGAGCCGAGTTGGAATATGCGCGACATCTTCCCGCGTCTCGTGGACAACAACGGCACTCCGCTCGGGAAGTATCCGCTCGCGGTGGTGCCGCTCTCCGACGCGGCGACGGCCAACCTGTCGATCTACTCGGGCGGTGCGGCCTACCTGCGCTTCTCGGTTCCGGCCGGCGCGCAAGCGTCGATCGACTGGTCGAACGGCGTGTTGCCGTCGTCGCCTTTCCTGCAGTTCACGTTGGTACGAACGAAATAGGTCACAGGTCTCAGGTCTCAGGTCTCTGGTCCCTGGTCTCTGGGATACAGCAAAAAGCGGCGGGCGGCTTCGAAGTGCGAAGCGCCCGCCGCATTTTTTCCCTGAGACCAGAGACCTCAGACCAGAGACCTGAGATCCAAGACCTGACCAACTACGCTTTTTCCTTCTCCTTCTCTTTGCTGGTCTCCTGGAAGCCGGGCTCGCTTGCGAGCACAGCCTTGGCGATGTCGACCATTGGAACCGATCGATCCTGGCTGGTGCGCTGCAGGATGCGATACGCTTCCTGCTCGCTCGATCCCGTGCGACGCATCAGGATTCCCTTTGCCCGTTCGATGGTCTTGCGATGTTCGAGCGCCTGGCGAGCGGACTCAGCATCTTGTCGCGCGGAGGCGAGCTCGCGAGCGCGTGAGGCCGCGAGGCGAATGGTGGAGTCGAGTACACGCGGCGGCGACGGCTTGGCGAGAAACGCGATCGCCGCCGTGGCGGTGACTTCGCGGTCGCTCAGCGTGAGGGTGTGATCGCCGCTGAACAGCACGACGCCAACGCCGGGTACGTCTTGGGTGATGCGCTCGGCGGCTTCGATGCCGGAGCCGTCGGGCATATGCACGTCGAGGAGAACGACATCAGGCAGAACGTCCTTCGCACGCTCGCACGCCTCGCGTCCCGTAGACACCTCGGCAACCACTGTGTGGCCGAGTGTGCCCAGAAGATCGGTGAGCAGCGATCGCGCGTTGTCGTCGTCTTCGGCGATCAGAACGCGGATACGTGAAGCAGAGTCAGTCATCACTTGCAATTTGACCAAGGGCGCACGGAGACGCCAGCGGTGTGAACTCGGGTCAGCCTTCGCCGGCGACCTGCGCGAGTAGTTCGGACGTTCGTACTGGCTTTCGAAGAATGAAATCACCATCCGCACCAGCGCCGGCGCGGGGCTCCCAGCCCGTCACGACGCCGATCCGCATCGACGCCCAACGTTCACGTGCGAATGAGATCAGATCCCATCCACTTCCGTCGGACAGGCCGATATCCGTGACGAGCACTTCGTACACGGGGCTCGCGCGCTCCAGGAGCGTCATCGCATCCTGAACACCGCTCGCGCTGTCGACCGAATGTCCGTCGGACTCCAACAAGGCCTGCATGAACTCGCGACTGTCCGGATGATCTTCGACCAATAAGACGCGTCGCGCAACTCTCTGTCGTGGAACTGATGCCGGTATCTCGATGGTCACCGGAACCGACGAACGCGGAAAGATGAGGCGAATTGTCGTGCCGACGCCCGGAGTCGATTCGATTTCGGCGTGCCCGCGATGGCGCTTCACGATGCCATACACCTCGGCAAGACCCAAACCAGTTCCGGCCTTTCCCTTGGTGGTGAAGAATGGCTCGAACGCGCGCTCGCGAACTTCGGCCGACATTCCGATTCCCGAGTCGCGGACCTCGAGAAACGCGTCGCCGTCAACGACTCTGGTGCGCAGCGTGAGCGTTCCGCCGCCGGCCATGGCGTCGAGCGCATTCTGCACGAGGTTGAGCAATGCTTCGCGAAGTTCACCAGCGATGCCGCGCACCATGGCGACGCCAGGCTCGGTGAGTCCGCGATCGAGTTGAATCGTGCCGCCGCGCGCACGCTCGGCCCATAGTGGGCGCGTCATGGCGACGACTTCATCGCAGATCATCGAGAGGTCGACGGGTTCTTCGCGCTCTGATTTGAGCGGCTCCTGCCGAATGAATCGCCCGACGCGCGCTGCGGTCGCTGCTCCCGTTTCCGCCGCTTTCGCAATGCGCACCGCATAGTCGCGCACCGCTGTGGGATTGTCGGCGTTCGCTTCGAGCAGGTACGCCGCCGCCATGATCGGATTGAGCGCGTTGTTCACGTCGTGCATCACGCCCGCCGCGAGTTGGCCGACCGCGGCAAGACGACGTTCGCGAGCACGCGCTTCCTGCAGCGCCAGCAGTTCCTGCGTGCGCTCCTGCACCATTCGTTCGAGTCGCTCGGCTTCGGTGGAGACTCGTTCGTAAAGCCCCGCCGTACGCCGCGCTTCTTCCTCGAGCGCCTTCGCGAGCTGCGTCTTTACCGTCACGTCGCGTTCGACGGTGACCGCGCCGCGAATCTTTCCGTGTTCGTCGTAGAGCGGATTCGAATTGACTTCGATGATCAGCCGAGTGCCGTCGGTTCCGCGGCGGACGGCGACGGTTTCGCCGCGAACGCGTTCGCCGCGGAGGGCGCGTGCGGTCGGGTGTTCGTGCATGAACAGACTCGTGCCCTCGATCGTGCGCGGACGATCGAGCTGCCACAACTCGCGCAGCGTGGACGGCTGACCCGACGGATGGTCGGAGAGCGCCTGCGAATTCGAGCGCACCGTGCGGCCTTCCGTGTCGAACACACGCACGGAGTCGGGAATGACGTCGAAGATCGATTCGAGCTGCGCGACGTTTCGGCTGAGCGTTTCTCGGAGGTCTTCTCGCTCGCTGACGTCGTTGCCGGCGAACAGCAGACCGCGGCCGCCCGATTCCTCGGTGAGCGTCGCGAACGTCGCTTCGATGAGGCGGCGACCGACGCGATGCTGGAACGGAATCCGCGCGGCCGCTGGCGCGGGTGAGCCGCGCAGCGCGAGGTCGATGTGATCGGTGAGGTCAGCGAGGGCGTTGGGGAACGCGTCGTAGATGGACACGCGGGCTGGCACCAACGCCGCAACGCCCGTCAAGTCGCGGTAGCGCGCGTTGGCGTTGACCAGGCGCAACTCGGCATCGAAAACGGCGATGGCAAGCGGCACGGCCTCGAAGAGCGCCTCGAGTCGGACGCCAGAAATACCGACGCGCGCGAAATCGAGTCCGACGGATGGCTGCGTCACAGCAGGGACAAAAAGAACACACTGAATTAATGACGAAATTCAGGGACGCAATGCCCCTTAGTTGACGTCTGAGGAGTTGCGTCGGCAACAAATTTTACGCTGTGATGCGCATCACCTACCAGTGAGGCTCGAGAACCTCGCCAGACTCAGGCGCCGGGTGCGAATCGGCCGTAATCAGCCGCGATCCGCGCTGATATGTAAAAAATGAATACCCCCACTCGAGCAACACGCTCGCCCGATTGCGGAAACCCGCGAGGTACATGATGTGGACGAGGAGCCACGTCCACCACGCGAACCACCCTGTAAGATTGCGCCCCGCAAGCACGCCGACCGCACGATAGCGTCCGATCGTCGCCAGGTCGCCCTTGTTGCGATACCGAAAACGCTCACGCCCTTCGCCGCGAATCGCGTGCATGACGTTTCGCGCCGCACATCGCCCGCTCTGCATCGCGGCCGGCGCCACTCCTGGAACGGGCTTGTCGCGCGTTGGCAGAACTGCCAAATCGCCGACGACAAAGACCTCCGGTCGACCTGGCATGCTGAGATCATCGTTCACGATCACGCGCCCCATCTTGTCGCGCGCGCCGCCGAGCGATGCGCCCACTGACGATGCCGCATTTCCGGCCGCCCAGAAGATCGTGCGCGATTCAATTCTCTGACCGCCCGCTTCGACGAAATCCTCGCCAACGTTCGTCACGAACGTGTTGACGCGAACGTCTACCCCAAGCTCGATCAGATCCGTCGCAGCGCGCTCTGACAGCGCTTCAGGGAATGTAGGCAACAGACGCGGTCCACCCTCGAGCAGAATGATCCGCGCCGTCGCCGTATCGATGCGCCGAAAATCGTCCGGGAGCGCAAAGCGCGCGATCGTCGGCAACATTCCGGCGAGCTCGACGCCCGTTGGTCCGCCGCCGACGATCACGAATGTCAGATTGGCCGCGCGCTCCGCGGGATCATTCGTTCGCTCGGCGCGCTCGAACGCCAACAACCATCGGCGACGCAATTCGATCGCGTCCTCGACACTCTTGAGACCCGGCGCACGATCTTCCCAGTCGGAGTGGCCGAAATAGGAATGCCGAGCGCCCGCGGCGACGATGAGAAAATCATAGTCATAGGTCGATCCGTCGCGACAGCGAACGACGCGACCGTCTGGATCGACGTCGACGACATCGGCCATGATCACTTCGGTGTTCTTCTGCGACCGAAGCAGCCAGCGGATTGGCGCAGCGATGTCGGTGGGCGTCAGCGTCGCCGTGGCGACTTGATAGAGCAACGGCTGGAAGACGTGATGGTTCGTGCGGTCGATGACCGTGACATCAGCGTCTGCCTTTGCCAACGCGCGCGCAGCGTAGAGTCCGCCAAAACCAGCCCCGAGAACCACGACGCGAGGTCGTTTCATACTCGAAACATCGTGGGGATTGGCGCGCGAAGGCTAGGCTACCGCGCGAGCAGTGACGCGAGGGGTGCGGAAACGGCCGGATTTTGCGGAAACTGCCGGATGAACGACGGCCTGAGCAGAGAGATCTCGACGATGGTTATGAGCGACTCTCTGATTTGGAAAATCCAAACGTCTGCGCGAGGACTGACTCCGCTGCTGTTAGCCGACTTCGCTGTTATCCGGCGGTTTCCGTAAATCCGGCCGTTTCCGTCAACTTTCGCTTTGCCGTTCGTAACGACCGGAGCCTTAGACGGCCCGTGCGGGCCTAGCGACACTGATGAGCATGCCAACCACAACGACGACTACAGCTCCAATCACGTTGTGCCAGAGAAA
The DNA here is from genome assembly GCF_055379415.1 of Leucogemmata humicola. Lineage (NCBI taxonomy): Bacteria > Pseudomonadati > Gemmatimonadota > Gemmatimonadia > Gemmatimonadales > Gemmatimonadaceae > Leucogemmata > Leucogemmata humicola. Next base: position 723,181 of record NZ_AP040875.1, on the reverse strand, counting down.
CGCGATGGACGGAATGCCGAAGTTCACCGCACCTACTGTGACCATACCCGCAATGAGCCCGACGAACGCGCCCGTGGCGCCAGCGCGCGGCACCATTGCCAACAGGAATACGCCGAGAATCGAGCCATAGAAGAACGATCCGAAGCGATTCACGACTTCGATGAGAGAACCGAGATTTGCTGCGTACGTCGCCACGACGCAGGCGAATATGCCCCAAAGACCCGTCGCCGCGCGCGATACTCTGAGAAAGTGCGCATCCGACGCTTCATTGCGAATCCACCGTCGATAGAAATCGATCACCGACGTCGTCGACAGCGAGTTGAGCTCGCCGGAAATCGCATTCATCGCGGCCGCAATGACCGCCGCAATGAACACCCCGGCGAGACCGATCGGCAGGTGATCGAGCACGAAGCGCGGAATGATGTAGTTCACATCCTTCGCCGGCGACCCCGTCACCTTGCTCGCGAGCGCCAGCGCCTCGGCATGAATCGAATCGCGGCCGCCTGGTGTGGTGCTCGCGTCGAAGCGCTGTTGTAGCGCTCCATATGCGGCTGGCTGCGCGGCTTGCACCGTTCGCTCGAGCGCGGGATTGAACAGGAGCGGCGGCTTGTTGAACTGGTAAAACACGAATACCAGCACGCCCACGAGTAGCACGATCGCCTGAAGCGGAATCTTCCAGTACGCGCTGATGAGCAGCGACGTGCGCGCACCATCCACCGACTCTGCGGCGAGATACCGCTGCACCTGGCTCTGATCAGTTCCGAAGTACGAGAGCATCAGGAACGTGCCGCCGATCAAACCCGACCAGAACGTGTAGGTGTTCGTGAGGCTGAACGAGAAATCGAACACGCGCAAACGGCCCGCGGCTCCAGCAATGTGCATCGCCTCATTGGGCGACACAGGAATCTGGACGAGCAGCGTGATGACGACGGCCAGCAACGCGCCGACGATCAAGAACATCTGCTTGACGTCCACCCACGTCACGGCCTGCACTCCGCCAACAATCGTATAGAGAATCGCCGGCACGCCGATCACCGCGACGGACAAGCCGATCGGCCAACCGAAAATAGCCGAGAACACGACAGCGGGCGCCGACATGATGGTGCCGCACGACATCGCACGCGAAACAAGAAAGAGAAACGCAGTGAGTGATCGCGTCTTCGCATCGAAACGGCGCTCGAGATACTCATACGCTGTGAACACGCGCGCACCGTGCAGAAACGGTACGAGCGTCACGCCAAGGATGACCATCGCGAGCGGCAGTCCGAAGTAGAACTGCACGAAGCGCATACCGTCGGTCGCACCTTGCCCCGTGGTGCCGATCATCGTCACCGCGGACAGCTGCGTCGCCATCACCGACAAACCGACCGCCCACCATGGCAGGCTGCGATTCGCCAGCAAAAAGCCCTCGATGTCCTTTGTACCCTTCGAACTTCGAATGCCGTGGATCACGATGTACGTGAGCCACCCAACGACGATCACCCAGTTCAGTGGATGCACTATGCAGCGAAGGTTCGGGTTTTAGGGCAGAGGGTCGAGACACCCCACCCTGGCATCACGGTGTGAAGGAGCGCTGCAGCCACCAAAGAACCAGCAGCGTGATGACCTGCACGCTCATCACGCTCACCAGCGTGCGTCGGAAACGACGTCGCGATTCGTCGCTCATTGACGCGCCCACGCCAGCCGCGCTCCGAGAGCAATCAATAGCCCACCGGTTACGCGTTCGAGGTTGAGTTTGACCACTGGCCGCGTGAGCACCGCGCCAATCCGGTCAACGAACCAGGCGTACGCCGTGAGCCACACAAAGCCCATGGCAATGTGAACGCTCGCCAGCAACAAGCTGCGTCGAAACACCGCTTCGCCCGGAGAAATGAACTGCGGAAGGAACGTCAGATAGAAAACGGCGACCTTGGGATTCAGGATGTTCGTGAGAAAACCCTGAAGAAACGGGCCGAGTGCCGAGCGTTCGGCAGGCTCCGCGGCTGCAGCCGCAGGAAGTCCCGCCGTGCGGATCGACTGGACGCCAATCCAGACGAGATACGCCGCGCCAATCGTCTTCAACACGTTGAACGCCGTCGCCGACGTCGCCAGAATCGCCGACAATCCGAGTGCCGATGCCGTCGCGTGAATCACGCACCCAGCCCCAATGCCGACGATCGTAAGCATCGCGCGACGCCGGCCGATGGCGAGCACGTTGCGCGTGACCAGCGCCATGTCGGCGCCAGGCAGAATGGTCAGAATCGCCGCGACGCCAACGAAGGCATACAGCCGCGAGTCGAAGATCACGGGCGAGGAAGCGTAGACGGAGGAGTGATGGGCCGAGTTGCCGACCGTTGATCGGCCGACAAGAGATTGATGAACAGTCGTGCCGCACCGGGATTGCCCGCCGGCAGCTGACGGAAGAACGAGAACGTCGTGAAAACGTACGTGCCCTTGCCCACCGGCGCGATGAGCACCGCCGCATCATTCGGCGGCTCACCCTTGTCGTTCATCGAGAACACTCGACGATACTGCGGATCGAAGGTCGACGGCATATACAACGCGCGCTCCTGTACCCAGTGCGCAAAATCGTTCTCGCCGATTTTGTTGGGCGACGCGAGCAGCGGCGATCCGGGATCGAGCACCCGCACCACCGCATTCTCGTCGGTCACACGTTCGGCCGTTCGCGCCATGGTGATCGGTAGCGGCAAGATGCCCGGCTGCGTGAGCTCGGCGTGGCCGTACTGCGTGACGACCGTGCCGCCCTCACGCGCGAACTTCATGAGCAACGGCGTGTCGGCAACCATCGCCGCCGGATTCGCCTCGTACGCGCGACTGCCAACGACGATCGTCGTGAAGCCTGAGAGTTTCGTGCGCGGAAGCGAGACTGGATCGAGCTCGACGACCGATAGCCCGAGCTCTTCGAGCATGGGCATCACGTTATCGCCCACACCGCGGATGTAACCGATTTTCAGATTCGCGAACGTCGCGTTCACCGCTTCGATCTGCACTGTCGACTTGCGGTACACTCGCAGCGGGCGAATGTGCGAGTACTCGATCGGAACGAAGCCGAGGTTGAACGTCTCGCCATGACTCGTTGCCGTGGCCATGATCGAATCGCGTCCCGGCGACATCTTTCCCTGCACGCGGAAGTACAGGTTCGCGTCGCCAAACGCCTTGAGTGACACGCGACGAATCGCCGTATCCGCCTTGAGGCCAGTCGGCAACGCGAGCGATACGTCGACTTCACGCGACGCGGTGGCCGCCGAGTGCACGTAGACTCTGAAAGTCCGATCGAACGAAGAATTGGCCCGTGCATACTCGACTTCGTGCTCGAGCAGCACCGAAATCTCGGGCACCGTCGCGACAGGACGACGCACTTCGCCGAGCGCGGCGTCCGCGTAGCGATAGACAATCGGTCCGGCGGTCACAGTGATCGGCACACCGGCAACGCGCAGCCCGACCTCGACCCCGGAATCGCGCAGTTGATCTTCGCCGGTCACCATCTCCGTGAGCGGCTGCGTGAACATATCGCCTTTCAATGCGCGGCGAAGCCACCACGGCCAGCTGAGCACATTGCCGCGATACGTCATTGACTGACGCGCGTTGCTGTCGGGCGGAATCGTGCGCGCCTGCTTGGACGCCACGCCCAACTGTCCGATCAACGACATGCTCTCGACGGAGATCGACGTCTTGCCCTGGTTGTACACCGTGACCATCACCGGCACCGTGTCATGCAGAGCAACCAACTCGCGCTGCGACGTCGCCTCGATGGCAATTCCAGCGGCATCGATCAGAGCTTCGCTGGCGCGCGTCTTCGTCGTCGACATCGCGATTGCGAAGTCCCCCATCGCGGCATCGCACGTCATCGTTCGTGCGTCGATCGCATCGAGCGTCGTGCAATTCACTCCGCTTGCCGCACGCGTCGCCAACCGCGCGTACTCGGCCAGCGGCGCAACGACGCGCGTTGGATCGGTGAGCGAGAGGGAACGTGTCACCACCGCTTGCGCGATCGACAACGAGTCGAGCGCGCTGCGCGCCGAATCGGCCAACGGCAAAGCCTTGAATCGCGCCCACGACGTGTCGATGCCGTCGAACAACGTTCGCTCGGGTGTTTTCGGATCGGACACGCGTGACGCTTCGAGCTGCACTCCAGAATACCGCGGACCACGCTGCGGCAGCGCGCCCTGTCCCTGCGACCGGTGCTGCGACCGACTCACCGTCGCAATTTCGGAGTAGCTCTGGCCCAAGAGCTGATCGAATTCGCCGACGTCGAAGGTGAGCGAGCCGGCGGCACCGCGGCGCAGACGGTAGAACTTTGCCGGTGCCCACGGCTTCAGTCCGCCGACGCGGGACGCTGGGAAGTGAATCGTGTCCGCCGCCGCGTCGTACACGTCACGCGCGATCACGCCGGAGAACTGGTGATGCCCGTGTCCATCGGCCGGCGTGCCGGACCACACGGAGATGATCACCTGCGGGCGAAAGGCACGCACGATCTCGACTGCGTCCTTGAGGATCGAATCTTTCGGCCAGTGCTGATACGTCTCGTCGATCGTTTTCGAGAATCCGAAATCGAACGCGCGCGTGAAGTACTGTCGTCCGCCGTCGATGCGACGCGCGGCGAGCAGTTCTTCGGTGCGAATCATCCCCAGCACAGGACCGAGCTCGTTGCCGATCAGATTCTGTCCGCCGTCGCCGCGCGTCAGCGACAGATACGCCGTTTCGATGTGGCGCGCCTTGGCCAGATACGCGATGAGCTGCGTGTCTTCATCGTCGGGGTGCGCGCCGATCATCAGCACACGTGCCGTTGTGCCGAGGCCTTCCACCAACTCACCTAACGCAGCGGCGCCGCGCTCCTGGGCGGCGAGTCGCGGCGCGGCGGTGAGAACAACGAGCAAACTCAAACAGGTCGACAGCGTTCGCTTCAGCACTCACAGACCTCGGTAAAATGAAGCGGCGGGGGCCGCTAGCGCGTTGCCCCCGCCTTCTTTCTTGCTGCCGGCGCGTACGTAAGCACGTCCTTGACGATCCGTGCCTGTTCCGCGTCGTGCGTTGCCTTGTACCCTTCCGCCGGACTCGCGCGCTCCGGTCGGCCGATGTGTCGTAGCGTCGTCACGGTGCCGATGGACGCCCGCAGTCGCGGCTGAACGTACGTCCACGCACCCATGTTCTTCGGCTCTTCCTGCGCCCAGACTACTTCGTCGACGTTCGGATACTGATCGACGATCTTCTCACACAGGTCGCGCGGCCACGGCGCCAGCTCTTCGACGCGAATGATCGCGACGTTCGCAGGACGCTCGGCAGCGATCAGATCGTAATAGATGCGGCCCGTGCAGAACACGAGGCGCTGCACCTGCTCGCGGTTCGCCGACGCGATTGGATCGTCGAGCACCGGCATGAACGTGCCCGTTGCCAGATCCTCCAGCTTTGACGCGGCCGCCGGCATGCGCAGCAGCGACTTCGGCTGCATCAGCACGAGCGGACGGCGTGGGCGACGGAGCGCCTGACGACGCAGAATGTGGAAGTACTGCGCCGGCGTCGACGGATACGCGACCGACATGTTGTCCTCGGCCGACAGCTGCAGATAGCGCTCGAAGCGCGCGCTCGAATGCTCCGGGCCCTGCCCCTCGTAGCCGTGGGGCAGCAACATCACGAGACCCGATTCCTGACGCCACTTGGCGCGTCCGGCCGAGATGAACTGGTCGACGATGGGCTGCGCGACGTTGGCGAAGTCGCCGTACTGCGCTTCCCACAACACCAGCTCGTCTGGCGCCGCGATGCTGAAGCCGTATTCAAAGCCCAGCACCGCGGTTTCCGACAGCGGGCTGTTATAGATCTCGAATGCGCCACTCGCCTGCGGCAGCTTGTTGAGCGGCGTGTACGTCTCGCCGGTGTTCACGTCGTGCAACACCGCTTGCCGATGCGAGAACGTACCACGCTCGGCGTCCTGGCCGGTGATGCGAACGCTCGTGCCTTCGGTGAGCAGCGACGCGAACGCCAGCGCCTCGGCATGCCCCCAATCGATCGCGCCTGAATTGATCGCGTCGCGACGACGGGGCAGCGTCCGCTGCATCGTGGGATGGAGCTTGAACGCGGACGGCCAGCTGAGCATTTGCTCGTTGAGCGCGACCAGTTTTTCGCCCTTCACCGCGGTCTCGAGCGCGCCCGTTGCCGGTGGTGCAGTCCGAGTATCCGCGGTGCCATGCCCCCCGCCTTCTTTTTTCATTTCCTGGTACGTCGCCTGAAGGCGATCGCCCAGCGCCTTATCGGCCGCGGCGACTTCCTCTTCGGTCATCACTCGCTCACGAACGAGCTTTGCGCCCAACACGGCGCGAGGCGTCGGATGGTCGGTGATGATCGAATACATCAGCGGCTGCGTGAACGCCGGCTGATCCGCCTCGTTATGGCCGTGCCGACGGTAGCCGACCAGGTCGATGAGGAAATCCTTATTGAAGCGCTGGCGATACGCGATCGCGAGACGCACCGACTGAATGCAGGCTTCCGCGTCGTCCGCGTTGACGTGGACGATCGGAATCTCGAAGCCTTTGGCGAGGTCGCTCGCGTAGTGCGTCGACCGCGCGTCGATCGGATCGGTCGTGAAACCGACCTGATTGTTGGCGATGAGGTGCAACGTGCCGCCGACGCGATACCCGCGCAGCAACGACATGTTGAGCGTTTCGGGAACGACGCCTTCGCCCGGGAACGACGCGTCGCCGTGAACGACCAACGGCAGCACGCTCGTTTCGTTGCGCGTGTTCGGGGCACCGCCTTGCACTCGCTGACGAGCACGAGCCACACCCGCGACCACCGGATTCACGACCTCGAGGTGACTCGGGTTGGGCACAAGCTCCACCGCGACGGAACCAGCGTTCGACACGTCGCGCGAACCCCGATAACCCATGTGGTACTTCACGTCGCCCGTGTCGCTCTCGGCGTTCGTGTCGGGATGGTGTCCTTCGAATTCGCCGAGCAGTGCGCGATACGGCTTGCCCATGACGTGCGTGAGCACGTTCAGGCGGCCGCGGTGCGCCATGCCGATCACGACTTCTCGCGTGCCTGCGCGTCCCGCGCGATCGATCGCTTCGTCGAGCATTGGCACGAGCGCATCGACGCCTTCGATAGAGAAGCGCTTTACGCCCACGTACGCCTTGGCGAGGAATCGCTCCAGGCCATCGACTTCGGTCAATCGCTGGAGAAGCACCTTCTTCTCGTCTGGCGTCAGCGGAGCGGTCGCTTCGCCTGACTCGATCGTCTGACGGAACCACTCGCGCTCGGTTTCTTCGTTCAGATGCTCGAACTCGTACGCGAGCGTGCCGCAATAGAAGTCGCGCATCCGCTGGATCACGTCGGCGGCGGTACCGCCTGCGTCGGACCCGAGCGCCGAAGCCGGCAACTGCTGGAGGTCCGCGTCGGTGATGCCGTGGAATTCAGGCTTGAGTTCGGCAGCACCAGGCGGCGCGGAACCGAGCGGATCGAGCTGAACCGCTAAGTGGCCGTAGCGCTGAATGGCGCCGAGGAGCGAGGAGGCAGCAGCTGCCTTGCGAAGAAGCGACGCATCGTAGGCGCCCGGAGCTGATCCGGCGCCAGAGAGCTGCTCGGCGATGCGAAAGAATTGACGCCACGACTCGTCGACAGATGCCGGATCGCGCTTGTACGCATCGTACTGTTCGGCGATCAGCCCGTCGTTGAAGACGCCCGTGATAGGGAGGTTCGACATGGCTGGAAATCTAATGGCGGCCCGAGAGGCCCGTCATCGGCGAAAAGCTCGGCGCCAGGGCCGATTTAGTGGACGTCGACGGGCAGGATCAGCGTGAACGCCGACCCCTTTTTCGGCTCCGACTCGACGTCGATGGTTCCGCCGAGCAACTCGGCCAGCCCGCGCGAGATATAGAGTCCCAGGCCGGTGCCGCCGTGGCGGCGCGTCAGCCCGGTATCCAGCTGAGCGAAGGGCTTGAAAAGGCGGTCGATGTCCCGTCGCGCGATCCCGATGCCCGTATCGCGGACGGCGAACCAGACCCTGTCGTCCTCGCGGCGCAGTTCGAGCCGAATTTCGCCCGCATCGGTGAACTTCACGGCGTTGCCAGCCAGGTTCACGAGGACTTGGCGAACCTTGTCGATGTCGCTCGTCATCCGAATCGGGGCATCGGGGACAACGGCGACGAGCGAGAGCTTCTTCTGCCTCGCCAGCGGCTCGACGACCGCCGCAACGGCGCGAACGAGGTCGGCGGCCAGGAAGTCAGTCGCGCGGACCACTTCGCGACCTTCATCGAGGCTGGAGAACGCCAGCACCTCTTCGATGACCGAGGCAAGGTGCTGCGTAACAGACCGCATTCGTTCGAGGACATCCATCTGGCTTTCGGACAGCGGCCCAATCACCTGATCGACCAGCAGCTCCTCGTACCCGGCCAGTGCGGTGAGTGGTGTCCGGAGCTCGTGCGACACCGTGGCGAGAAAGCGACTCTTGGCGCGATCGGCGGCCTGCGCCTGTTCTAGCAGCTCCGCTTTCCAGAGCGCGAGCGCGGCATAGTCAGCGATTGCGCGCAGCCGATGCGCCTCACGTTTCGAGAATGGCGCTTGGCCAATGTCGCGCGTCACCGCGAGCACGCCGAGAATGACGTCGTGCGCGATGAGCGGCGCGAGGAGCATCGGTCCGAGGCGCAGCTCGGGCACGACCTTCATGAGCGGACGCGCCGAGCCGCTGAAGTCGTCGACCGACACGACGTCGCGCGTGCGGAGCACTTCGCGCGCGAGCGAACCCGGAAGCGCAAAGCGACGACCGCGCGCCATGGTGAGCGGGCCGATCGCCGCAACGACGTCGCCTTCATTGGAGATCGCACGTAACACGGCGGCCCCGGACGCCGAGCACTGCGCCGCGGCCGCGTCACAGAGAATTTCGAGCAGCGTCGTGGTGTCGGTCTCGCCCGCCATCTGCCGGGCGAGTAAGCGAAGCGGCTCACCTGCGTCGAGTGCAGAATCGAGCAGCCCGACGATCAATCGCCCGTTCGCGTCGCGGCAGATCGTGGTGTCTACCTGACGCTCGGGAGAATCGGAGAGGATGACGTTGCGCTGAACGCCATCAGCGCCGGTTGCCTTCAACGCGTCGAGCAATGGCTCGGCGTGAAAGAACGCGCGCGGATCGTCGCCGTTCGTCAACGAAGGGGCGCGGCTGGCGTCGTCCCCAGCCACGGCAATGCGTTCGGCGGATTGATCGCGTGGCGACGCGGAAGCGCAGCGAGCATTGCTCGCGCCGCGTCGGGTTCCAGCGTTGGCAGATACAGAAAGCCCGCCACACCCGCCGTATCACGCAAATGTGCGTCGCCGGGATGACGGGTGAGACTCACTGCGATGATCGGCACCGCGGAGAGCAGCGGATGCGACTCCCACATTTCGGGAGAGAGGGGCGCGAGGAGATCGTAGTCGCATATGACGGCGTCGACGTCATCATATGGCGCTTGATCGGTTGCAGCTTGCAGGCCGACGCAGGGCACGGTGTTGACACCGAGTTCCTCGAAGAATCGACCTAGATGTTCGCTCAGGTATGGATGCCGAGCAACACACAGCACTCGCATGGCCGGGAATATGTTGTGCGACACGCAAATTTCACATCCCCTGTAGGGATGTCCGCTGTGATGCCAGTCACCCGCCCCGCTAAGAGTCCTGGCTCCGTTCGCTGTTTCTGCTACTTTCTGGGGCACAATCGATCGTCGCGATCTCGAACGAGGGAGTGGGCATGTTGCTGAACCGTGCGCTGTCGACCCGTGGTCATCGAAGCCGTGTTGCGGTGCTGTGCGTCGCCGCAGCGCTTGCCGCGCCATCCATTGCGCGAGCACAGGCGGCCAACACCGCGGTGCTCGAGGAAGCCGCGCCTCCCGGCAATAACTACGACAAGGCCGAATTCCGCTTCTGGTTCCCGCGAGATGCCGGCACGCTGCGCGGCGTTATCGTGCTCAATCCCGGATCCAACGGCGACGGTCGCGGTGCCGCCGAGGACACCGTCTGGCAGGCATTCGCGACGCGGCACAAACTCGCGCTCGTCGGAACGCGATTCACCGACAAGCAGCACGACCAGAGTTTCATCGAGCATTATGTGAACGTGTCGCAAGGCAGCGGACAGGCGCTGCTCGACGCCCTGAACAAATTCGCTACGCGCTCGCAGCACCCCGAGATCGCGAACGCACCATTGTTCCTCTGGGGCATGTCGGCCGGCGGGCAATTCAACTACGAATTCGTCGCGTGGAAGCCGGAGCGTGTCGCGGCGTTCGTCGTCAACAAGGGCGGCATCTACTACAGCGCGCTCGTGTCATCGGCCGCGCGCGACGTTCCCGGAATTCTGTTCGTCGGCGGTAAAGATCTCGAGTTTCGAACGAACACGATCGTCGGCCTTTTCGCCGTGAACCGTCGCGGCGGCGCACTCTGGGCGTTGGCCGAAGAGCCGGCAGCCGCACACATCGTCGGGCGATCGCGCGACCTGGCGCTGATCTTTTTCGACGACATCATGCCGCTCAGGCTTGGCGACGGAAACACGATCAAGCCGCTCACCGCAAAAACCGGCTTCATCGGCGACTTCAAGGCAAAGACCTTTCAGCCGATGGGCGATGGACCGGCCCCGGGCTTTCCCACCGCGTGGCTACCTACCGCGCGGGTCGCGCGGGCCTGGCAGGCGCTCGTGTCGGAAAAGCCTTTTGATCAGTAACGCCTGAGAGCGACTCGCTCGACGTCTCGCGAACCAGCTCCTGGTCCGGCATGCGATACGTATTGCGCGCCTCGGCGCTCGGCGGCAAGCGCAGATAGAACGTGCTGCCGTGACCGAGCGTCGATTTCACCGTGAGCGAGCCGCGTAGGAGTTCGGCGAGGCGGCGTGAGATCGGTAGCCCGAGGCCCGTTCCGTTCTGCAACTGAGTTTTCCCAAGCTGCACGAATTCCTGGAAGATCCTCTCCTGGTCTTCGTCGGAAATGCCGTCGCCATTGTCCGTGACGGCGATCAACGCACCGCCTTCGTCCGTGGCGCTGCACTTCACGCTGATCGGACGGCCGTGTCCGAATTTGATCGCATTCGACAGAAGATTGAGCAAAATCTGACGGAGCCGACGCGGGTCGGAAATCACCTTCACGGTTTCCTGATCTTCCGCTTCGAGCGCCAGTGCCGTTCCGTGCTCATCGGCCAACGGACGAACCGTGACCATGAGATCTTCGATCAGGCCAGGGAATTCAACAGGCTGTAGTCGGAGATCGATCTTGCCCGCTTCGATCTTGGACAGATCGAGCACGTCGTTCACGAGCTCGAGTAAGTGCCTGGCCGCCTTCTGCGTTCGCTCGATGCCCTCGACCTGCTTGTCGTTGAGCGAGCCGTAAATCCGCTCGAGCAACAGCGTGCTGTAGCCGAGCACCGCGTTGATCGGCGTGCGGAGTTCGTGGCTCATGGACGCGTAGAATCGGCTTCGCGCCGTCATTGCGCGTTCCAGCTCGAACTGTCGGCGATGAAGCTCCTCGTTGAGCTGCTTGAGCTCTCGTCCCGAATCGGCGAGCGACTCCGTCTGCCGCTGTAGCGCCTCTTCGTGCTCGACGCGGTCGGAAATGTCGCGGACGATCAGTGTGAAGGTGCGCGGCTCGCCCGGCGTGTCGAGACACGACACGGAGGCTTCGATAGGAAACGACTCGCCATTGGCGCGACGCGCCGCGGTCGCGGACGGATACGTCGTTCCCTTTTGCCCCGGCGTGCACAACTCGAGCACGGTTTCCGTATCCATGCCTTCAGGGAAGAAGCGCGACATAGACGATCCAATGACGTCTGTCGCCTTGATGCCGAACATCACCTCAGCCGCAGCATTGACGAGCGAAATCGCACCCTCGGCGTCGAAGATGATGATCGCGTCCATTGCCGTGCGAACGATTTCACCAAAGCGCGCTTCGGATTGAATGAGCTCGCGCATGTGTCGAAGCTCGAGCTCGTGCCGCTCGATTTCCCGAATCCGCGATTCCTGCTCGGCGATGCGACGCTGCTGAAGACGAAGTTCGACGAACACCTGTACCTTCGATCGCAGCACTGCCGGCTGAAACGGCTTGGAGATGTAGTCGACTGCACCCACCTCGTAGCCCTGGAAGACGTACTCGTCCTCTTTGCTGATCGCGGTGAGAAAGATGATCGGAATGAATTTGCTTCGCTCGCGCGATTTGATGAGTTGCGCCGTAGCGAAACCATTGATGCCGGGCATCTGAACGTCGAGCAGAATCAGCGCGAAGTCGCGCTCCAACAGGCAGCGCAGCGCGTCTTCGCCCGACGACGCGCGCACGAGACGCTGGCCAAGGGGCTCGAGGATCGCTTCGAGCGCGAGCAGGTTCTCGGCACGGTCGTCGACGAGCAGAATGTCTACAGCATTGTCGGCAGGCGCTGGACTCATCGCGCTTCTCCTCTTCGCTCAACGACCGGGAGCGACCCTAGCGTTGACGCGATTTCCTTGATCGTCAACGCGCGCGCGCCGGGCACGCAGCGGAGTGCGGCCGACGGCATAGTGGGACTCTCGGCGGTTGCCGGTGTCTGAACGAGCGCCAGTCCGCCGCGGTCGACGATGCGCTTCAATCCGCGCGCGCCATCGGTATTGGCTCCTGTGAGCACCACACCAACCGTGCGCTCGGCATACGTATCCGCGGCCGACTCGAAGCTGACGTCGATCGACGGACGGCTGTACCGAACCGGCGCGTCGATAGAGAGCGCGAACGAGTCGCCATCGAACAACAAGTGATAGTCCGCCGGCGCGATGTAAACGCTTCCCGCTTCGACGGGCGCCTTGTCTTCGATTTCACACACAGTCAACGCGGTGTGGTCCTGGAGCAGCGCGGCCAACAAGTGATCCGACTCCTTGTGACGGTGCTGCACGACAACAAGCGGTAGCCGCAGCACCTCCGGCAGCCCGTCGACCAACTCGCGCAGAGCGAGCAGTCCTCCCCAAGACGTTCCAACCACGATGATCTCATAGGCCACGACTACCTGACCTTCCGGTAGAGCCTCTCTCGTACGTCCAGCTTCTCGTAGCAAGGCTCGTACTGGGAGAACTTGAGCGACTCCTTGCTGCCGAGCGCGAGAATACCAAAAGTCACCAACGACTCGTAGAACAACGAGTGAACCTTGTTCTGCAGAGATCGGTCGAAGTAGATCAGCACATTGCGGCAGAAAATGACATTGAACTCGCTGAACGATCGATCGGTGACCAGGTTGTGCTGCGAGAACACGACGTTGCGCGTGAGCGCAGGACTGAACAGTGCGCCGTCGTACTTCGCCGTGTAGTACTCGGAAAACGATCGCGTACCGCCGGCGCGGATGTAGTTCTCGGTGTACTCCTGCATTCGATTGAGCGGAAAAATTCCGTCGCGCGCCTGCTGAAGTACGGCGTCGTTGATGTCCGTCGCATAAATGCGCGAACGCTCGAGCAGTCCTTCCTCCTCGAGCATGATCGCGGTGGAATACACCTCTTCGCCCGTCGAACACCCGGCGTGCCAGATCCGGATGAACGGATACGTGCGTAGGAGCGGCACGACCGTTTCGCGAAAGACGTGGTAAAACCCGGGATCGCGAAACATCGCGGTCACGTTGATCGACAGATCGAGCAGCAGCCGCTCCATGGCGCTCGCGTCGTGCAGCACGAGGGCTTGGAGGTCCGAGATGGAAGCAAGCCCCTCGGATTCTATCCGTTTCCACAGCCGCCGCCGAATGGACGCATACGCGTACGCTCGAAAGTCGAAGCCATAGTGGCGGAAGACGCCTTCCAGCAGCAGTTCGATTTCAACTCGCTCCAGTGCGGCGTCATAGCTCACCGGAGGTCCGGTGAGCGATTGGTTTCCCTTCAGCGATAAAGCCATACCCGCATCAAGCTCAGCAGCTGTTCGGTGTCGACGGGTTTCGTGATGTAGTCAGAGGCCCCCGCCGCAATGCATTTCTCTCGATCACCCTTCATCGCCTTCGCCGTGAGGGCAATGATCGGTAGTCCGCGGAACTGTGACTGCTCGCGGATGGCGCGCGTGGTGTCGTAGCCATCCATCCCGGGCATCATGACGTCCATCAGCACTAGATCGATCCCCGGCGTGGATCCGAGTTTCGCGATGGCGTCCTTGCCGTTCTCGGCGAATGAAACGTTCATGCCGTGCTCCTCGAGCATGCTCGTCAGCGAGAAGATGTTGCGAACGTCGTCATCCACCACGAGCACGCTCTTACCGGCGAAGACTGCGTCGGTGTTGTGCAGCTGTTCGAGAATTCGGCGCTTCTGCTCCGGCAGACGCGCTTCAACGCGGTGCAAGAAGAGCGCGGTCTCGTCGAGCAAACGCTCGGGCGACTTCACGTCCTTCACGATGATCGTTTCAGCGAACTTGCGTAGCCGAGTGTCTTCCTGGGCACTCAGCTCCTTGCCCGTGTAGATGATGATCGGAAGATCTTGCATCGCCGGATCGGACTTCACCGTCTCGAGCAGCTCGAACCCATCGCTATCGCCGCCATCGAGTCCGAGGTCGAGCACCATGCAGTCGAAGCGCGTCTTCTTCAGTTCGTCGAGCGCTTCGTTCGCGGTTGCCACCGCGGTGATGGCAACGTCCTCGTGCGCAATCAGTTCGACCATGCTGCTGCGCTGGTTGTCGTCATCCTCTACGACGAGCAAGCGTTTCACTGGCCGATCGATGAACTGCCCGATTCGAGTGAACGAATCTTCGAGGGCGTCCTTTGATACCGGCTTCTCGAGATACGCGATCGCACCGGCCTTGAGTCCCTGCTGGCGCTGCTGAATGCCGGTGATGATGTGCACCGGAATGTGACGCGTCTCCGGGTGATGCTTTAGTCTATCGAGCACATTCCAGCCGTCGGTGCCCGGCATATCGATGTCGAGCGTGATAGCGTCCGGATGGAACGAGTGCGCCAAGTCGAGACCGTCATCGCCGTTGAGCGCGACGAGTCCCTTGAATCCCTTTTCGCGCGCCATGTCGAGTAGGATCTTCGCGAAGTTGCGCTCGTCTTCGACGACCAACACGACGCGATCACCCGGCTGGATGTTCAGCCGATCGTCCTGAAGCGATGCCGGAAGTGGGAAGCGCGGCTCGGCTGGCGCCGCCTCTTTCACTTCCTCCTCCTGCATCACCGGTGCAACCCACGGGTTCTCGTTTCTCACAACCGTCGTCGCAGCGCTCCCCAACGTCTCGCGCTTCGTACCCGCCACTTCTCGCATGGTTGCTGGAACGAACAGCGTGAACGTGCTGCCGCCGCCCGGCGTGCTCTCCACGCGGATTTCGCCACCGATGAGTCGCGCAATCTCACGGCTGATCGACAGGCCGAGTCCGGTCCCGCCATACTTGCGGCTGGTCGTACCGTCGGCTTGCTGGAACGCTTCGAAAATCAGGCGCTGCTTTTCCTTCGGGATGCCGATGCCCGTGTCCTTCACCTCGAACGCAATCACGCCGCCCTCGACACGATCGAGCGTGCGGCTCGCGAACCGCCGGCCCGCCTCGGCGCGACGAATCGACAGCGTGACACCGCCGCGTTCAGTGAACTTGAACGCATTCGACAAAAGGTTCTTGAGCACCTGCTGCATTCGCTGGCCGTCAGTAACGATCGGCGACGGCACGTCGGGCGCGATGTCCACGGTGAAGCTGAGCGTCTTCTGCTCGGCAACCGGACGGAACGTGCGCTCGACGAAGTCGCGCACACTGCCCATCGACACGTCGCCTGGCGTGATCTCCATCTTGCCGGCCTCGACCTTCGAGAGATCGAGAATGTCGTTGATGAGGTTGAGTAGATCGTTGCCGGACGAGTAGATCGTCCCCGCGAACTCCACCTGCTTCTTCGACAGATTCTTGTCTTTGTTCTCCGTGAGCAGCTTGGCAAGAATGAGCAGCGAGTTGAGCGGCGTCCGAAGCTCGTGCGACATGTTCGCGAGGAATTCGCTCTTGTACTTCGAGCTCAGCGAGAGCTGCTCGGCCTTGTCTTCGAGCGACACTCGCGCTGATTCGACTTCGCGATTCTTCTGCTCGACCTTGGCGTTCTGCTCGGCGAGCAGGCTCGCCTTCTCTTCGAGCTCCTCGTTGACCTGCTGCAGCTCTTCCTGCTGCTCCTTGAGCAATTCCTCGGATTGGCGGAGCGTACGCGCCTGCGCTTCGAGCTCCGTGTTCGATCGCTTGAGCTCGTCCTGCTGTGATTGCAGTTCCTTCGACTGGCTCTGCAGTTCTTGCGTGAGCTTCTGCGACTGCTCGAGCAACTCCTCGGTGCGCATGTTCGCTTGAATCATGTTCAGCACGACGCCGATCGTTTCCGTGAGTTGATCGAGGAACGATTGGTGGATCTGGCTGAACGGCAGGAAGCTGGCGAGCTCGATCACCGCCTTCACCTCGCCCTCGAACAGCACCGGGAGGACGATGATGTTGCGCGGTGGCGCTTCGCCGAGACCCGATGTGATCTGGATGTAGTCGTCGGGCACGTTCTGCAGCAAAATCGGCTGCTTTTCAATTGCCACCTGACCGACCAATCCCTCGCCCGGCGCAAAGCGATTGCCGACGTGCTTGCGCGCGCGGTAGGCGTAGCTCGCCACGAGCTTGAGCAAACTCGCACCAGCGTCGTTGTCCATCATGAAGAACGCGCCGTGGTGCGCCGACACGAGCGGCGTCAGTTCGCTCATGATCAAGCGCGACACACTTTCGAGATCCTTCTGGCCCTGCATCATGCGGCTGAACTTGGCCAGGTTCGTCTTGAGCCAGTCCTGCTCGCGGTTGCGTTCCGTGGTCTCGCGCAGGTTGCCGATCATCTGATTGATGTTCGTCTTGAGCTCATCGAGCTCTCCCTGCGCTTCGACGGTGATCTGCCGAGTGAGATCGCCCTTCGTCACCGACGTGGCGACGTCGGCGATGTTTCGCACCTGCGCCGTGAGCGAGTTCGCCATCGCGTTCACGCTGTCGGTGAGGCCCTTCCATGTACCGGCAACGCCTGGCACCGCGGCCTGACCGCCAAGCTTTCCTTCGGTGCCCACTTCCTTTGCTACGCGCGTTACTTCGTCGCCGAACACGCGCAGACGATCGACCATGTTGTTGATCGTGTTCTTCAGCGACAACACCTCGCCCTGCGCCTCGACGGTGATCTTCTGTGACAGATCGCCGTTGGCCACCGCCGTCGTGACGTCGGCGATGTTTCGCACTTGAGTCGTCAGGTTCGACGCAAGGCCGTTCACGTTGTCCGTCAGATCGCGCCACACACCAGCGGCGCCCGGCACCTTTGCCTGTCCGCCGAGTTTTCCTTCCGTTCCGACTTCGCGCGCCACGCGTGTCACTTCGCCCGCGAACCCATTGAGCTGATCCACCATCGTGTTGATGGTGTTCTTGAGCTCGAGGATTTCTCCGCGCACATCGACCGTGATCTTTCGCGAGAGATCGCCCTTTGCAACCGCGGTCGTCACCGTCGCGATGTTTCGCACCTGAACGGTGAGGTTACCAGCCATCGCGTTCACGTTCTCGGTCAGATCCTTCCACGTTCCGCTCACGCCCTGTACGCTCGCCTGGCCGCCGAGGATGCCCTCGGTTCCTACTTCGCGAGATACGCGCGTCACTTCCGACGCGAACGCCGAGAGCTGATCCACCATGGTGTTGACGGTGTTCTTCAGGGCGAGCACTTCGCCCTTCGCTTCGACGGTGATCTTTCGCGAGAGGTCTCCCTTCGCAACCGCGGTCGTCACGTCGGCGATATTACGCACCTGACCCGTCAGGTTGTTCGCCATGCCGTTCACGTTCTCGGTCAGGTTCTTCCAGGTGCCAGCAACGCCGGGCACGTTCGCCTGTCCACCGAGCACGCCGTCCGTTCCTACTTCGCGCGCCACGCGAATGACTTCGCCGGCGAACGCGTTCAGCTGCTCCACCATCTTGTTGACGACTTCCTTGATCTGAAGGATTTCGCCTTGTGCTTCGACGGTGATTCTGCGCGTCAGATCGCCGTTCGCGATGGCGGTTGCAACGGCGCTCACGTCGCGCAACTGCACGGTGAGGTTCGCCGCCATGCCGTTCACGTTCTGCGTCAGGTCACGCCACGTACCGCTCACGCCTTCGACGCGTGCTTGGCCGCCGAGTTTGCCTTCCGTTCCTACTTCCTTGGCGACGCGTGTGACTTCCGATGCGAACGCGTTGAGCTGATCGACCATGACGTTGATCGTGTTCTTCAACTCGAGCACTTCGCCCTGCACGTTCACCGTGATCTTTCGTGACAGATCGCCCCGCGCGACGGCCGTCGTCACGTCGGCGATGTTACGCACCTGAGCCGTCAGGTTGCTCGCCATGAAATTCACGTTGTCGGTCAGATCCTTCCACGTGCCACTCACACCCTGCACGCTCGCCTGACCGCCGAGGATTCCTTCCGTTCCGACTTCGCGAGCAACGCGGGTGACTTCCGATGCGAACGCCGAGAGCTGGTCGACCATGACGTTGATCGTGTTCTTCAGCTCGAGCACTTCGCCGCGCACTTCTACGGTGATCTTCTGCGATAGGTCGCCATTCGCGACCGCCGTGGTGACGACGGCGATGTTGCGCACCTGATTCGTCAGGTTGCTCGCCATCGCGTTCACCGAGTCGGTGAGATCTTTCCACGTTCCGCTAACGCCCTGAACGTTCGCCTGTCCGCCGAGCACGCCTTCGGTTCCGACTTCGCGCGCCACGCGTGTCACTTCGCTCGCGAAGGCGTTGAGCTGATCGACCATTCGATTCACGGTCGATCCGATTCGGAAGAACTCGCCCTGGACCTGCTTGCCCTCGATCTCCAGTTCCACCTTCTGCGACAGATCGCCCTCGGCGACCGCCTGAATCACGCGCGACACTTCGGAGGTCGGCGCAACGAGACCGGAAATGAGGCTGTTCACAGCGTCGGTCGCAGAGACCCATGCTCCGCCACCGAGCGGCATGGCGACTCGATCGCGCATCTTGCCTTCGAGGCCGACGGACCCGCTGACGCGCGAAAGCTCGTCGACGAGCTTCGCCTGCTTTCTCGTCACGCTGTTGAACGCGTCGATGATGTCGGCCATCATCGGGTCGCCATTCGGAACGATGGTGACGGAGAAATCACCGGCATCTACCGCGCGAAGCCCGGCGAGCAGCTGGCGCAGGGATCGTTCACGAGTGCCGCCGCGTTCTTTCACCTGACGCTCTGCCGCCACCGGGACTTCCAACTCCGCCGCGCGCGCGCTGCGTCGCGTCGTGGTTTTCTTCGGTTTGCGGGTGGCGTGGCCATTTCCATTCGGGCGACCGTTTGGAATTGCCGGGTCTTGTTCGATGACTTCGGGTCTTTCGCCGACGCCCACGGGAATGCTCCTGACCAAAGGGTGCGATGCGGACGGCTCACCGCAGCCCACGAAGGGCGCGGTGTTCCTGATGCGGGAGATTGAGAGTGCGGTTGTGACTACGTGGCGGCGCGTGCGACGCCAGTCGCGCGAGGTCAGCTCGTGCGTCCTCGCCCTACTTCAAGAGTGATGCCGGACTCAGCAGCACTTCTTGGAGGCGGCAATGTCATCAATGCAAAAACCGGACACAGGGGGCAGTAGGCAGGAATCGCCGAGCCCTGGTCCGGCCGCGAAACGACCAGTTTTATCTAGTCGAGCCCGCTTGGAGACTACTCGACCAAGGCGGTGACGAGGTGCACGGGGATGCCGCCGTTCTTCGTTCGGAATTGCTCGTCGAAGTCGAGCAGGACCTGGTTCTCGAGTTTCTTATCGGCAGCGAGTAGGGCCAGCATCCACCCCGGTCGATTCTTGCGCGCGACCTTCCCGAGCTGCGCGTAGAGATTGCGCAAACCGTCCGTCTCGCCGACGCGCACGCCATACGGAGGGTTCGATGCAATCAGTCCCGGCGCCGTCGATTCTATCATCGCCGAAATTGCTTGCTCGTCGAACTGCACGTCGTCCTGTACGCCCGCGCGTTCGGCGTTGGCTCGCGCCGCCGCGATCGCGCCGGCGTCGCGGTCGGCGCCGTGAATCGCTACCGGCGATCGCGGCAACTCGCCTTCCTTGGCTTCGGCGACGAGCGACTTCCACATCGTCTCATCAGTCTCTGGCCAACGCACGAAGGAGAACGAGCGGCGAACGCCCGGCGCGATGCGACGCGCAATGAGCGCCGCCTCGATCGGTATCGTACCCGAGCCACACATGGGATCGTCGAGCGGCACGTCCCCATTCCAGCCCGAGCCGAGTAGGATCGCCGCTGCCAGCGTCTCGCGCAGCGGCGCCTTCGCGATCTGTTGTCGATAGCCGCGCATGTGCAGCAGCGCGCCCGACGTGTCGACGCTCACGGTGCACACGTCGCGCACGAAGCGCACGATGAACAGCTGGCGTTCGGAGGCTGATAGCGTTTCGTCGTCGGATTCCTTGCCTTCGCCAACGAGAACGCCCTTCACTTTACTCGCCACCGCGTCGGCAAAGCGCTGCGCGACGGCGTCGCTGTGATAGAGCTTTGATTTGCGACACGTGACGCGAAATTCCACGCGCTCGCCGGCGACGACGAATCGCTTCCACGGTATTTGCTTTGCTTGCAATTCGAGTTCGAAGAACGCCGTCGCACGAAACTCGGCGAGACGGACGATCACGCGACTCGCGGTGCGCAGCCAGAGGTTAGCGCGCGCTACGGACTCCAGAGTTCCGGTCCAAGCAACGCCGCCGTCTTCAGGAGTTCCGGCGATGTCGAGCGCGCGAAGTTCGTCTGCGCACAGCTGCTCGAGACCCGGAGCGGTGACGGCAAATGCCGATATCTGGTTGGGCTGTCTAGAAGGCTTCACCGATTCAACTTAACGTCAATGCGAAATCATCTAGCTGTCCTCGCCCTGTCCGCTTCGATCGCCGCGTGTTCCAGCGCGAACGTCGTAACGTCGATCGACGATTCGGGATTGTATAACGTCCGGATCGTCGAACTCACCGCCGAAGGCGGCATCGCCGCGCTATCGGTCCATCACCTCGCGCGACTGGACAATCGCGCCTACGTCTACACGCAACGCCACATCTGTAGTCAGACTTGCGGCGCTCCGCTCGACTCGGCGTCGGGCACGCTCAGTTCGGCGGCAACTGACACGTTGTTGAAGACTCTCGCCGCGCAATCGCCCTCATCGCTCAAGGATGACTACGGCACCACGCAGGGCGGTGCAGACATGATGACATACGTACTGAAAGTGACGGTAGGCGAGAACGTGAAGACAATTCGCGCAGACGACGGAACGATGCCACAACCAATGCGTCAAATCGTTCAGACACTACAAACAACGGTAGCAAACGCGCGAAAATGAGCTAGACGGCGCGAAATGCCGAACGACGCGAAATGCCAAACGGCGCAGAATGCCAGACGGCGCGGAATGCCGAACGACGCCAAATGCCGAACGGCGCAGAATGCCAAACGGCGCAAGATGCCGAACGGCGCCAAATGCCAGACCGCGCTGAACGACGGTACTGGGGCCCGCGGCAGCGGCTAACAACCACGTAGATCCGTCCCTCGTCGTTAGCGCGCCGTTCTGCGTTTCGCGCCGTCTGGCATTCGGCGCCGTCTGGCATTCCGCGCCGTTCGGCATTCCGCGCCGTTCGGCATTCCGCGCCGTTCGGCATTCCGCGCCGTTCGGCATTCCGCGCCGTTCGGCATTCCGCGCCGTTCGGCATTCCGCGCCGTCTGGCATTCCGCGCCGTCTGGCATTCCGCGCCGTCTGGCATTCCGCGCCGTCTGGCATTCCGCGCCGTCTGGCATTCCGCGCCGTCTGGCATTCCGCGCCTTAAATCCGAACGAACCATTTTGTCAGCTCTACCTGCCGCTTTCTCCCCGCCCTTTCCGATTTTCTTGCCATTTCGACTGAATTTGGTCGGTATAGTGCCTGCCTTTCTCTTCTCCGTCACCTCGCAACCGCCGTTTGGCGGTGAACCCATAAATGCCACGACGGAGAACAGATCTATGTTGACGACACGTGCCCTGAACTCGACCCTCGATCGTATGATCACGCTCAACCGCGCCCTCGACCACGCCTTCACGAACGGGCTGTCGAATCAGTCGCGCGTCTGGGTCCCGGCGATCGACGTCGTCGAGAAGAAGGACGCTTATCTCCTGTACGCCGAGCTTCCCGGCGTAGACGCGTCGCAGGTGGACATCAGCTTCGAGCAGAACGTGCTGACCGTCCGCGGCAGCAAGAAGTCGGCAATCGACGCGACCGCGGAAGGCGAGCTTCGCGTCTACGCGGCAGAGCGCGTGACTGGCAACTTCGAGCGCACCGTTCGACTGCCCGAGTTCGTCGACGGCCAGAAGATCAGCGCAGAGTTCAATAACGGCCTGCTCACCATCACGGTTCCCAAGGCCCAGGCAGCCCAGCTCCGGAAGATCGAGATCAAGGGCGCGGCAACTCCGACGCCGGTTTCCAACAACTAGCGAACTGCACTCTCCGAAAGGTCGAGGCCGGCTGTCCGTCATCGCGGCGGACAGCCGGTCTTCCGCGTTTGCTGAATCATGATTGGCGCGTATCGGCCCGAGGTGGATGGGCGTCCTTCTATTGATGCCCCGACTGACGCCTCAATCGCTGCGAACGCTGGCCGATCGCCCCCGAGAGGCCGCGATCATCATCGCGATCATCTCGGTCCTTGCCACGTGGTATGTCTGGGCCGAGATCAGTCCAATTCCGCTCATCGAGGACGAGTATTCGTACGTCCTCCAGTCGCAGATCTTCTCGACCGGACACTGGACGGCGCCATCACCGCCGATCGCAGAGTTCTTCCAACAGGCGCACGTGCTGACCATTCCGGCCGTCGCGTCGAAATATCCGCCAGGGCACGCGCTGCTCATGAGCCTCGGCAGTCTCTTTGGCGTGCCGGCGCTCGTGCCCTTGCTGCTGTCTGGTCTCACCGGCGCTCTGCTCTTCCTGCTCGTACGACGAGTCGCCAAGAACAACTGGGTCGCCTTTCTCGCGTGGATCATCTGGCTGGGCTCTCCGATCAGTGTGCGCTTTCGCGCGGCGTACTACTCGGAAGTCAGCAGCCTCGCGATGTGGATGCTCTCATGGTGGGCGCTTCTCGAATGGCGTGAGACGCGTCGCACGG
Source organism: Leucogemmata humicola (assembly GCF_055379415.1). Classification (NCBI taxonomy): domain Bacteria; kingdom Pseudomonadati; phylum Gemmatimonadota; class Gemmatimonadia; order Gemmatimonadales; family Gemmatimonadaceae; genus Leucogemmata; species Leucogemmata humicola. The sequence goes on along the minus strand of NZ_AP040875.1, from coordinate 700,151 downwards.
GCTGGTTGCTAGCGCTGGCGGCGGCCATAGGCTGGGGAGCGATCACGCGGCCGCTCTCAATGCTCGCGTTCGCTGTGCCGGTCGGAGTGATCGTCATTCGTGACGTCGTACGTCACAGACTGTGGCGCGATTTTGGTTTGGCGACCGCGCTTGGCATGCTACTGCTCGGGATCATCCCCCTCTGGAGCGCGAAAACCACCGGCGACTGGCGCCTCACGCCGCAGGGCCTGTACACGCACGACTACTTGCCGTACGACAAGCCGGGATTTGGCGTCGACAACACACCTCCGGCGCGCAAGCTGCTTCCTGTGAACGAAGTCACGTATCGCGGCTTCTACGGCGAACACGTGAGGCACACAATCGCGAATCTACCGGCAACGGCCTATGAACGATTGCGTGCGATCGCGCTCGAGGAATGGCGCGGAGCTCGAGTCGTGCTCGCGCCGTTTGTTCTGCTCGGACTCTCGTCGATGGGCGCCGAGGTCCTGTTCGCGCTGGCTTGTTCGGCGGCGTTGTTCGCTGGGTATCTGTCCTACGGCCACTGGGCGCCGTGGACGCTGTACTACTTCGAAGCAGTTCCAATTCTCTCAGTGCTCGCCGCACTCGGAGTCTGGCGAGCCATCGAATGGGGCCGAACGCGGCTGGCGGCACGAGAGCCGTCCCCCAACTTTGGTCGACTGACCATTGCCGTCGCCGCGGCATGCGTCGTTCTCGCCGGCTACGACATCCAGTACGGCCGGGCACAGCGCCAATACGGCTCGGGCTATGAGCATAGCCTCAGAGATCTCGTGGCCAAGCTGCCCGTTCCCGCCGCGGTGATTTTCGTTCACTACGCACAGCGGTCGACACACACGAACCTCGTGGTCAACTCGCCCCGCCTCGAGCAAGAACGCGTGTGGATCGTCAACGACCTCGGCGACCACGACAAGGATCTCATGAAGTTTGCAGGTTCGCGGATTCCGCTGGCCTTCTACGAAGAGGACGCGCGAATCGAGATCGATCGGTCGCTCCTCGGTCTCTCGGCCACGAAGTAGGAGGGGTCGCGGCGCCTCCAAGTGCAGCCGGGCTGGCCAGTGCCATACGGTCCAGTTCCTGCCTTTGGAAGTGTCGATGCCTCCAACACTTCGCACCAAGGCGCGTCGCGTTCTCGTCGACCGTTTCGGACATAGAGACTTTCACGCAGGCCAGTGGGAACCGATCGACGCAGTACTCGGCGGACGAGATGCGCTCGTGGTCATGCCGACTGGCAGCGGAAAGTCGCTCATTTACCAGTTGCCGGCGCTGATGCTCCCGGGGTTGACGGTCGTCGTCAGTCCGTTGATCGCGCTGATGAAGGATCAGCAGGACAAGCTGGCCGCGCACGGCGTCGACGCGCTGGCCATGCACTCGCATCTCACAGACGCTCAAGCTCGAGACGTGGCCGACCGCGTGCGCGAAGGCGGCGGCGAAATCCTGTATCTCACGCCCGAGCGCTTCAAGGATCGCGAGTTCTTCGAGCGATTGCTCACGCGCACTGTGAGCCTGTTCGTGATCGACGAAGCACACTGCGTCAGCCAGTGGGGACATGACTTTCGTCCCGACTATCTCACGCTCGGATCGGTCATCAAACGCCTGGGCAGACCACCGGTCCTCGCGCTCACGGCGACCGCAACGTCCGACGTCCGCGCCGACATCGCGCGACAGCTCGGCATGCACGATCCGCAGATTACCGTCACGGGCTTCGCGCGATCGAACCTTCGCTTCGATGTGCGACGCACCGTGAATCAAGCAACGAAGGACGCCGAGCTCGCAACCCTATTGCGAGAAAGCCCGGGCGTCGGCGTCGTGTACGTCGCGACCGTGCGTGAGGCCGAGCGGCTGTACGAACAGTTTTCGCCAGACTTTCCGATCGGATTGTACCACGGCAAGATGTCAGCGGGCGATCGCAAGGACACGCAGAACCGTTTCATGGCCGACGAATTCAAGGCGATCATCGCGACGAACGCCTTTGGCCTCGGGATTGACAAGCGCGACCTGCGCTTCGTGATTCACTATCACTTTCCTGGATCGGTCGAGTCGTACTACCAGGAAGCGGGACGAGCAGGCCGCGACGGATTGCCGGCGACATGCACGCTGCTCTACCGAGTCGAGGATAGCCGAGTGCAGTCGTACTTCCTCGGTGGCAAGTATCCGGATGTGGAGGAAGCGGCGCACGTCGCGATCGTGTTGGAGCAAGTGCCGCTCGGTGAAAAGGCGCTGATCGACGATCTATCCGAGAAAGCCGGTGTTGCGCGACGCAAGGCGCGCATCGTCCTCGTGCTGCTCAAACGGCATGGACTCGTGCGCGAATATCGCGGCGGCAGTTGGGAGCGGCTGCAGAATCGCCTCACCTCCGTTGATCTCAGCGCCGACCTCACGGACTACGAGGACCGGCGCGTTCAGGACCGTGCGAAACTCCGCGCGATGATCAACTACTGCCAGAGCGCGCAGTGCCGAACGCGGTTCATTCTCGACTACTTCGGCGAGGACGTGGACCCGGCGTGGAAGTGCGGCAATTGCGACGCCTGTATGGCGCCTCACGTCTCGCGGCGCGCGCGCGGCGACTCGATCGAGACCCAAGCGGAAGCGGCGACCTAGCAGAGATTTCATTATCATTGAGCGATCCTTCGATTCGCCAATGACCGCACCCGCTCTCGTCTCCGACGTGCTCGACCTTCAGTGGTACTACAACTCGCTCCGCGCCTGGCTCACGGCGGCGGTGACGGCGACGATCGTCTTTGGCGGATTGGTCCTGCTGCGTCGGCTGCTCATCTCGCGCATTGGCGCACTGGCGGCTCGCACGACGAACAACATCGACGACATGTTCGTCGACGTTCTCAAAGAAACGCGCCGATGGGTGCTGTTCGCGCTCGCGATCTATTCCGCCGCGCAGGCGCTGTTGTTACCGAAGCTCGATTCGTATCTCCACCCAGGCGCCAAGCTCGTTCTGCTATGGCAGGCCGCGCTGTGGGGCGGCGCCGCCGTGACGTTCTGGGTGAAGATGCACATGGCGCGGCGCACGGCGAGCAACGACCGTGCAAGCATCGCGATGATCACCGCGATGGGCGTTGGCGCCAAGGTCTTTCTATGGATTCTAATCGCGATCACCGCACTCAAGTCGGTGTTCGCGATCGAGATCACGCCGTTGATCACCGGCCTTGGCGTGAGCGGCATCGCCATCGCCCTGGCAGTTCAGAACATCCTCGGCGACCTGCTCGCTGCGTTGGCGATCGTGTTCGACAAGCCGTTCGACGTCGGCGACACGATCGGTGTCGATCAGATCACGGGGACGGTCGAGCACATCGGCCTGAAGACGACGCGCATTCGCAGCATCACCGGTGAGCAGATCATCATTGGCAACGGCGATCTGCTGAAGAGCCGGCTTCGAAATTTCCGCCGGATGTATCAGCGGCGCGTGCTGTTCAACCTCGACGTGACCTTCGATACGCCAACCGCGGTGCTGGCGCAGTTGCCGGCAATCGTCGAGTCGATCGTCTCGGCGCAGAGTCCGGTGAAGTTCGACCGCTCGCACATCTCGAGCTTTGGCGAATCGGCAATCAGGATCGAGACCGTGTACTACGTGCTCGATCCCGATTACAAGATCTACATGGACATTCAGCAGGCGATCAATCTCGAAGTCCTACGCCGCTTCGCCAAGGAGAACGTGCGGTTCGCGTTCCCCAGCCGTACTGTTTATCACGAAGGAGCCGGAGCGAAGGATCAAGCAAGATCTGGCGACTAGTTTGCCAAGCGTCGTCATCAAAAAGAGGGGCGCGGCCTAGCCGCGCCCCTTTCCGATTCTCTAGTGCCTAGGGCCTAGAATAGTCCCTTGATCCATCCTCCGTCGACGGCAATCGACTGACCGGTGATATAACTCGCCCGCTCTGACGCCAGAAACGCCGCGAGCGCCGCGAATTCCTTCGGCTCGCCAAGTCGCTTCATTGGAATCTCATTCTCGAATCGGGCGAGAATGTCACCGCGATTGACGCCTTCTTTCGCGGCCGTTGAATCCGCGAGTTGCTCGACGCGCTCCGTCCGCGTGTACCCGGGCAGAATGTTGTTCACGGTGATTCCATCCGTCGCCGCTTCATTGGCGAGCGTGCGCGCAAAGCCAGTCACCGCGGCGCGAATGCTGTTCGAAAGAATCAAGTTGTCGACCGGCTGCTTAACCGTGATCGACGTGACGTTGATGATGCGCCCCCACTTTCGTTCGCGCATTCCGGGCAACACGGCGCGCGTCAGCTCCACCGCACTGCGAAGCGTGAGATTCACGGCGCGTTCCCACGTATCCCACTCGTGCTTCTCGAACACGCCGGCGGGCGGGCCACCGGCGTTCGTCACCAGCACGTCGACGCGACCGTGCGCATCGAGCGCCGCACGCGCGACGAGATCGATCTGCTCACGGACGGACAGATCCGCGACGACCGCACGAACGTCCGCGCCTGTCTGCGACGCGATCTCACTGCGCGCTGCTTCCAGGGCGTCGGCGCCACGCGCGCACATCACCACCTTCGCGCCTTCGTTCGCCAATTCGAACGCGATCGCTCGCCCCAGTCCTCGGCTCGCTGCCGCGACCAGGGCGACTTTCCCGCCAAGACCGAGATCCATTCGTTATTTCCGGAGGTACGAATCGGTCTTGTTCAGCCAATCCTGACGCGGCGGATCGAAGATGTCGACGTCGAGCGTGTCTTCGAGCGCTTCCGCCATGTGCGGTACGTTCGACGGAATGACCAACACCTCGCCGGCGCGCACGATTCGCTCTTCCTTTTGGTCTTCACCAAGATGGAACTTGAGCGCGCCCTCGAGGATGTACGTGATCTGCTCGTTCTCGTGCGAATGTTTCGGCACGATGCATCCCTTCTTGAGATACACGTGCGCGATCATCATCCGGTCGCCCGTGATGAGTCGGCGGTCGAGCATTGGCGAGACGGTCTCACGCGGCATCTGGTCCCACGAGTACCAGGTGCAGGATCGTTCAGTGGTTTCTGGCATATGGCGCAGGGGAAAAAGGTGTCGAGCTGAGAAACGTACGTGGAATCTGACCAATTCGTCAGACGCCGGTCAGGTCCGCCTCACGCCGCCCGCGCTCCCGTTCATCCAATCGTTTTGCTGAACCGGCGCACGCTGAGCAGGATCAGCCCCACGGCAAACGCGCAGAGCGTGAGAGTCTCCCGCCACAGCTCTGTGATCCCGATTCCCTTGAGCAAGATCCCGCGCAGAATGCCGAGATAGTACGTCAGCGGCAGCGCCGCTCCCAGCCACTGCGCCGGCGCCGGCATCGCGTCTCGAGGAAACATGAACCCCGAGAGCAGAATGTTCGGCATGATCAGAAAGAAGCTCAGCTGCATTGCCTGCACCTGCGTCTTCGTCACGGTCGACACCAACAATCCCAGCGCGAGATTCGCGACGATATACGCCATCGTCAGCGCGTACAGGAGCGGCAAGCTTCCACGAATCGGAATGTCGAACAGCACTTTTCCGAGCACGAGAATCACGGTCATTTGTACGTAACCAACGACCATGAACGGCACGATCTTGCCGAGCATGAGGCTCGTTTTCGTGATTGGCGTGACGACGAGTTGCTCGAGCGTGCCCCGCTCTCGTTCTCGAACGATGGCCATGCTCGTGATGAGAATGAGCATCATCGCCAGCAGGACACCGATGATGCCAGGCACAATGAACACCGAGCTCTTGAGATCGGGGTTGTACCATGGCCGCACACGAATCTCCATCGGCACGGTGAGGTCGCCGGTGCCGCGTGGCGCGAGCGATTGCGCCACCACGCTCGACGCAAGACCCGCCGCACCGATCGCGGACTGCGACGACAGCGGATCAGCCGCATCGACGATGAGCTGTGCCTGCGCCCCTCGCCCACGTTTGAGATCTGATACGTATTCGGGCGGAATCACCAGCGCCGCATGCGCACGGCCGCTCTCGATGCGCGACCGAATCTCCTCGCGCGACGACACTGACCCAACGACGTCGAAGTTCGCCGTGTTCACTAGCACGTTCACGAGCGATCGACTCTCCATGCTGCGCGATTCATCCATCACCACCATCGGCACGTGCTTCACTTCCGTGCGAATCGCATAGCCGAACAAGGCGAGCTGGATCGACGGAATGCCGATCATCATCGCGAGCGTGAACTTGTCCCGGCGCATCTGGATGAATTCCTTCCAGAGCATCGGCCAGAAGGTGGACTTCATCGCTCGTCCTTTTTCTGAAGCTCGATGAACACGTCTTCGATCGTCGGCTGACCGAACTGCTTGAGCACATCCTCCGGCGTTCCAACCGCGATCAGATGTCCACGCGACAGAAACGCGAGGCGCTTGCACTGCGACGCTTCGTCCATGTAGTGCGTCGTGACCAGGATCGTCGTGCCGCTCGCAGCAAGGGCGTGAATCCGCAGCCAGAACTCGCGCCGCGACGCGGGATCGACGCCCGCCGTTGGCTCGTCGAGAAATAGCACCGGCGGATGGTGGGCCGTCGCCGTTGCCAATGCCAGCCGTTGCTTCCAACCGCCGCTCAGCGTTCCCGCCTTCTGCTGCGCACGCGCGCGCAAATGCAACTCGTCGAGCAACTCCTCGATTCGCTTCGTACGCTCGGCGCCATGTAAACCGTACACGGTCGCGTAAAAGCGAATGTTCTCGACGACGGTGAGGTCGTCGTACAAGCCGTACTTCTGCGACATGTACCCGATGTTGCGCTTCACCTTTTCCGGCTCGCGAGTGACGTCGAAGCCCGCGACTGTCGCCGTACCAGACGTCGGCTCGAGCAGACCGCACAACATGCGAATCGTCGTCGTTTTTCCGGAGCCGTTGGGACCTAGTAGTCCGAAGACTTCGCCGCGGTGAACGTCGAGATCCAACCCCTCCACCGCCACGAACGAGCCGAACGTCTTGCGCAGCTTCTCGGCGCGAACTGCGACGTCCGCGACCGGCGCCGTCATCTCTTTGCGACGGGCAAGATCGTCACGGTGGCTGGGAGCCCCGCTTTCAGCGTCGTTGTCGCATCCACGAGCTGTACCTTTACGCCGAACATCAGATCGGCGCGCTCGTCACGCGTCAGCGCGACGCGCGGCGTAAACTCCGCGCGGTCCGCGACTGCCACGACCGTTCCCTTGAACGGTCGATCGGGAAACGCGTCGAGCACGACAGACGCCGTGTCTCCAACGTGCACCTGCGGAAACGCGACTTGATTGACGTAGATGCGCACGAACGGCCGCGTGTCGTCGCCGATTGTCATACCGGAAATGCCTGGTGACAGTACTTCACCGGGTTCGACGTGCCGACTCAACACGGTTCCCGACACCGAGGCGCGTAGCGTGAGGTCCCGCGCCGTCTGTACGATTCCGTTGAGCGACGCCTTTGCCGATTCGACCTGCGCGCGCGCCGCGGCAATCGCCTGCGGACGCGCACCCTCGCGCACGAGACGCAGTTGCTCGCGCGCCTCGTCTCGGCGACCAGCCGCCGAACGCGCCGCGGCACGCGCCGCGTCGCCCTGCTGCTTGCTCACCGTACCCTTTCCGGCGAGGGGCGCGATTCGTTCGAGATCGTCCGCCGTGCGAAGGGCCTCCGCCTCGGCCGCTCGCAGGTTGGCCTCCGCTTGCTGCACCTCCGCCGCGCGCGGACCGGCGACGAGGTCTCGTAGCTGCGCCTCGGCGACGGCAACGGCAGCACGACGCGCGGCAATGTCAGATGGAAGCGCCGGCTGCGTGAGCGTCAGCAGCGTATCGCCCACCTGAACACGCTCTCCCTCCTGACGCCACACCTTGGTCACGCGTGCCAATACCAGCGGAGAGACGTCGACTTCAGTCAACTCCAGCGAGCCCGTGCCCTGAATGGTGTTCGAGGGCGCGGACCGACAGGCGGCGATCAGGACGAGCGCGAGGAGGGAAAAGCGAACGGTCACTAGGTCAGGGTTGCGGTCACCTGCAGGTCCACATTGCCCTTGAGCGCCCTGGAAACCGGGCATCCTACCTTGGTCTCAGCGGCAATGCGTTGAAAGGTCGCGTCGTCAACGTTCGCCACATTGGCCCGAACGTCAAGCTGCATCTTCGTGATCGAAAAACCTTCGCCTACCTTTTCGATCGTGCACTGGGCCTTCGTATCGATGGTGGTTGCGGGTGTTCCATTCTTTTCCAGCGCGCCGCTCAGCGCCATGCTGAAGCACGCAGCTTCCGCGGCCGCCAACAACTCTTCCGGGTTCGAGCCTTCGCCGTTCTCGAAGCGCGAGCTGAAACTGTACTGGCCACTGAGTCCCGTCTGACCGCTGAACGACCCGCGACCACCCTTCAGACCACCTTCCCATTTCGCACTCGCGCTGCGTGTCGGCATTGCTTTCGTTGCTCCGTTCTGTGCTCGTGATTGATGACTTGACGCCTGTAACATCGCTCAATTGAATCTCAAACGATGAACGACTCGACGTCTTCTGGACAACTCCCGCCATCGATCGCTCGCGTACTCGCGCGCTTTCGAGCGATGGGGCGTGAAGAAAAAATGCAGGCACTCGTTCACTATTCCAAAAAGCTGGAGCCAATTCCGGAGCGTTTCGCCAGTCTCGATCGTGGCGCCTTCGCGGTTCCCGAGTGCCAAACTCGCGTCGATCTCTTTCCTGAATCCCGCGACGGAAAAGTTCACTTCTACGCCGATCTCAACGTTCGGCAGTCGCCGACCATCGCGGCATTTCTTGCAATTCTCTTCTCGGCGATCAACGATCAGCCCGCTGAAACGACTCTCGCCATTCCCGACGACTTCGTGCAGCAGCTCATGGAAGGCATTGGTCTCTCGGGCCGAGAGGTCGGGTTGAATGCGATGGTCTCGCGCATCAAACAGCACGCACGTAACGCCTCGATCTCGTAAGGAACCTCAGCAAGTATCATGAACGAAGCAGAGCTCGACGACCTGCTGTCGGCCCCGCGGAAGGAAACCATCGCGGCGCTCGCGGAATGCCCGGGCGACATCATGGTTCTGGGTGCTGGCGGAAAGATGGGCCCGACGCTCGCCCGGATGGCTGCTCGGGCGGCCGGCCCCGGTCGGCGAGTCATGGCGGTGTCGCGTTGGTCGTCCACCGCGGCGCGATCCGCGCTCGAGCAGGCGGGCGTTCAAACGCTCAGCGCCGACTTGCTGGACCGAGACTCCGTAGCTCAACTCCCGGACGCGCCGAACGTCATCTTCATGGCGGGGCAGAAGTTCGGAACGACCGGCGCGCCGGCGATGACCTGGGCGATGAACACGCTCGTCCCCGCCAACTGCGCCGAACGCTACCGCGATTCTCGCATCGTCGCGTTCTCGACGGGCAATGTGTATTCGCTCACGCCAACGTCGTCGAGTGGCTCCAAGGAAACAGATGTGCTCGGTCCAATTGGCGAATACGCGGCATCGTGCGTCGGCCGTGAGCGCGTCTTCGAGTTGTATGCTGAACGACACCACACGCGCGTCGCGATTGTCAGACTCAACTACGCGATCGACCTGCGTTACGGCGCGCTCGTGGACATTGCGACGAAGGTCAAGAGCGGTAGCTTAGTGGCGCTCGACATGGGCTACGTGAACGTGATCTGGCAGGGCGACGCGAATCGAATCGCGCTCGAGTGTTTGCCCAAAACGGCGACGCCGCCGTTCATCCTGAATCTGACGGGCACCGAACAGCTCTCTGTTCGCGCGATCGCCGAATGGTTTGGCAATCGCTTCTCCGTTGCGCCGAAGTTTTCCGGCAGCGAACGCGCAGACGCGTTGCTGAGCGACACGAGTCGCATGCGGTCGAACTTTGCGCCACCGGAAGTGAATACAGAGCGACTCCTCGACTTGGTTGCGACCTGGGTCGAGAACGACGGCGTGCTGCTCGGAAAGCCGACGAAGTTTGAGGCGCGAGATGGTCAGTTCTAGCGCGACCGAGGAACCGCCAATCCACGAACACAGCATTCGCGAGCATATTCGCGAAGGCCAGGTCATTCCCGCACATCCGCTCGCCCTGAACGCGCAGCGCTCGCTCGACGAGCGACGGCAGCGCGGCCTCACATCCTACTACTTCCATTCAGGCGCGGGCGGCATCGCCGTCGGCGTACACACGACGCAGTTCGCGATTCGTGATTCGTCGGTCGGGCTGTATCGCCCGGTACTCGAGCTCGCGATGGACGAGGCGCAGACACAACTCGCCGACGCACCGCGACCCTTCGCCATGATCGCCGGCGTGTGCGGCCACACCGCACAGGCGCGCTCCGAAGCGGAACTCGCCTTCGAACTCGGCTATCACGCTGGGCTTCTCAGCTTTGGCGCATGGCGCATCGAATCCGAAGACGAGATCCTCGATCATTGCCGTGTGATCGCCGAAGTGATTCCGCTCTTCGGCTTCTACTTACAACCGGCGGTTGGTGGACGCGTACTATCGCACCGTTTCTGGCGCGAGTTCGCCGAGATACCGAACGTGTGGGCGATCAAGATTGCGCCGTTCAATCGGTATCAGACCATCGACGTCGTACGCGCCGTGGTTGAAGCGGGCCGCGACGACATCGCCCTGTACACTGGCAACGATGACAACATCGTCGCCGATCTCCTCACGCCCTTTCCGGTTACCGTTGGCGGTACGACGAAGGTGCGCTGGATCGATGGTGGTCTGCTCGGCCAGTGGGCCGTGTGGACGCGCGCCGCTGTGTCGATGTTCGCCGCGCTCAAAGTCGCGCGCGTCACGGGTGAGTTCGAACCGACGCTACTCTCGCACGGCGCCGCACTCACCGATGCAAACGGTGCCGTGTTCGACGTTGCGCATGGATTCGCCGGCTGCATTCCTGGAGTGCACGAGGTGCTTCGTCGCCAAGGTCTGCTCGACGGCACATGGTGTCTCGATCCGCAGGAAGAACTCTCGCCTGGCCAAGCCGAGGAAATTGCGCGTGTCGAGCGAAGTTATCCGGAAGTCACGGACGCGGGGCTGATATAGCCTCGGTCCGCGGAACAACAACGACTTTGACACGAATCACTCGAATAACCGACGAATCGAATCCTTAGAATTATCGAACCGTGCACCGCCGTGTCGGCGCACGGTTCGATTCGTGTGATTTCTCCCATTCGTATCGCCGGTCGACTGCATCCCGATGCGATCACGCCGGATACGGGTACTCCTTGGAGGGCAATCGCGTAGGAATTCAGCGAACGGAAACGGCCGGATTTGCGGAAACGGCCGGATCACGATCGGGACAGCGCGTCTCTCGCGAAAGCCAGGGACAATTGAAACAGGAATCGTCGAATCGATCTCTTGTTGATTCCGCGTCGTTCATCCGGCGGTTTCCGAGAGATCCGGCCGTTTCGCCCAATCTTGCTGTTGGAGCGCCTTGGAATCCCCTCGACCCTCGGCGAGAGATCGTTAGACCAGGGCTCGATTCGATTCGTTCTGATTCGTCCCATTCGTGCCCGAGCCGTCTACGTCCGAGCGAACAGGCCAGACACCCACGTATCCCCCGCCGGACGTTCAAACTTTGCTCGCCAATCCGCGGCCGTCACCACGCTCGTGTCGAACACTGGAGTCTCACGTGTGAGCGCGCCGTTCTTCACGCGTTCGAGGAGCTCATCGCGCGAGACAGTCTCGATCGTCGAATCGGTGCGATAAAACACGCGACCGCCGCCCACGAGTCGAGTGCCGATCGAGCGCTCGAGCTGCTGAAGCGTTCGGAACAGGCCATCGATCGAGCAGCCGGACGCATTTTCGTCCGTGACATCCACGGCAACGGCCAGGAATCGATCGTCACGCCAATCACGCGCCGAGCGAAGCGGCACGCCGTGGGCGCGCCAATCGGCGAGGTAGCGGTCGACCGAGGCAAGCACGGATTCGGCGACGGCGCCGACAATCGGCTGGTCGCTCGCGAAAACCCAGAGGCGCGCGGAATCAGGAAGCGCGGAGAACGGAACGATCGGCACGCGCGAAAGCTACAGCGCGCAGCAATCGATAGCTCGCTCAGGCCGGCGGTGCAGCGTCGACCGGCTTGATCGCCGTGTACGACGGCGTCAGACGACCAAAGCGCCGATCCACTTCGGCGAGCAACGCCGCCGGCGGAATTGGCTTGGCCAGATAGCCGTCGCATCCGGCCGCGAGGCTTCGCTCCTGGTCGCCTGGAAGCGCGTGTGCCGTCACCGCGATGACCGGAATGTGCTTCGTCGACGGATCGGCCTTGAGGATTGCCGTCGCTTCCCAGCCATCGAGCTCGGGGACAGAGATGTCCATGAGGATCAGATCGGGGCGATTGGCCCGCGCCTGATGGACCCCTTCGGTGCCGGTGATCGCCTCGAAGACCTCGTACCCCGCGTACCGCAGCGCGGTCGCGTAGATGATCCGGTTGTCTTCGTTGTCTTCAACGAGTAGGATGCTGTTCGAACCGGGCTGCATGGACATCCTCGATGAATCGGATCGATAAACACCCGCGTATAACAAGCATACAGGCGAACTGAACGTCAAGACAGCGGGTTAATCGGCGCCGGCATCTTTGTGCCGGAAAAAGGTATGGATTCGCTCTGGAATCGCCGGTACCGTTGCCCCATTTTCATAGACATGCGCAGGACTTGGTGGTTTAGGCCGCTCGCGACCCTACTGACCCTCTGGCTGCCCCTGATCGTTGGGGAGCCGAGCATGCTGCAGCCGTGCCCGACGCACGGCTCGGTTGCGGTCGCGTCGGCAGCTGCCAACTCCGCCGCCCAGGCCTCTGTCGCACACCACGCGGCCGGCGACGCTTCGCATTCCGCCCACCACGTTGGCAACGCCCCGGCCTCGAGCCACGATTCGACGCCTGGCCATCAGCACAACTGCTCGTGCATTGGATGCTGCACCGGCAGCGCTGCCGTCACCCCGAGCTTCTCGGCGTCGGTCACGTCGATCGTCGTCGCGACGTACACCGCGGCGAGCGCGCCCGTCGAAGCGGCCGCGCTTCCACGCCCGGCGCCGGCATACTCGCGCCCTTACAACACCGGACCGCCGCGCGCCTAGCGCGGCGCGTCTCTCTCGCGAGTCTCTACAACTCGAGTGTCGTTGCTGCGGCTTCACGCCGCGGCGCTTCGTCCGTGAGTCGGCCCTCAGGGCCCCGTAGATAGCGTGAAAGTCGCGTCGAATCCCAGCGATTCCCTGCGCCAGGCCTCCGCCGGCGCCCCACGCGACCACTCACACACGGAATTCGATCGGCCACCGCCCCGCCGTTTGCGGAGCCGACGTAGCGATACAATGAAGACTCTCTTTGTCGCAACCACCGCGTTGCTCGTTGGCCAGACCCTCTTTGGTCAGGCCGCACCGACGCCACCAAAGCCCGATACGGCAGTCAAACTCACGGGCGTTCAGATCACCGCCGAGCGTCCCGACGAAGTCCGGACCTCGCCGCTTCAAATGAGCACGCTCCCGCTCACCGCCAGCATCACGGCGCGTAAGGTCGAGGAGACGGTCAACCTCCTCGATACCGAGGACGCGCTCAAGTACATGCCGAGCGTTTTCCTGCGGAAGCGCAACAACGGCGACACACAGGCAACGCTCGCCACGCGCGTCTGGGGCACGGGCTCTAGCGCCCGCAGCCTGATCTTCGCCGACGGCGTTCCGCTCACGGCGCTGATCGCGAACAACAACACGATCGGCGGTCCGCGCTGGGGCCTCGTGTCGCCCGCCGAAGTCGCCCGCATCGACATGATGATGGGACCCTTCTCGGCCGCGTACGCTGGGAACTCCATGGGCGCGGTCGTCGAAATCACAACGCGACTCCCCGAGAAGTTCGAAGGCTCGATCAATCAGACGCAGGCGCTCCAGACGTTCTCGCTCTACGGAACCGACAAGACGTACGGTACGACGCAGACGACCGTCGACATGGGCGATCGCTTTGGCAAGTTCGCGTTCTGGGCGAGCGGCAACTATCAGAACAGTCATAGCCAGCCGCTGAGCTACGCGACCGCGACGGCTTTCCCGACCGGCACCACTGGCGGCTACGCCGATCGCAACAAGCTCGGCGCAACGGCCGACGTGCTTGGCGCCACAGGATTGCTGCACACGGAAATGGCGAACGCAAAGTTCAAAGCGGCGTACGATTTCACTCCGAAGATTCGCGCCGCGTACACATTCGGCTATTGGAAGAACGACGCGGATGCGAGCGTCGATCCGTATACGAGCGCCTCAGGGCAGGCGACGTACGCCGGCCAGGCGTCGTTCGCGAGCGGCTACTACAACCTGCAGCAGGATCACCACGCGCAGAGCTTGTCGATTCGCAGCGATAACCGTGGCAACTGGGACTTCGAAGTCGTCGGCACACAGTACTCGTTCGACACGGACAAGCAGCGCACGCCGACCACCGCGTCGGCGAGCGGCACGAGCTTCGCCGCGCCGGGACGCGTCGCGGTGCTCAGTGGCACCGGCTGGTACACGTTCGACGCGAAGGCGACGTGGCGTCCGCTCGGTCCCGCGCACACGATCAGCTTCGGCGCGCACGACGATCTGTACAAGCTCGCCAACACGACCTTCAACACCACCGATTGGACGACTGGCAGCTCCTACACCGGCGTCTTCACCGAAGGCGACGGCAAGACTGAGACGCGCGCGCTCTGGATTCAGGACGGCTGGTGGATGACGCCTGAGCTCAAGCTCACCGTCGGCGGTCGTTATGAGAACTGGAAAGGCTTTGACGGCTACAACGTCAGTGGCACGACCAAGGTCACGCAGCCCACGGTCACTGGCTCGAAGTTCTCGCCCAAGGCCGTGCTGGCCTGGACGCCGAATCCCGAATGGACCGTCACCGGTTCCGTCGGCAAGGCATATCGCTTCGCCACGGCGTCGGAGCTCTATCAGCTCGTCTCCACGGGCACGACGTTCACGTCGCCGAATCCGGATCTCAAGCCGGACAACGTGCTCGCGTCGGAACTGCGCGCCGAGCGTCGCTTCGATCGCGGCAGCGTGCAGCTATCGGTGTTCCAGGATGACGTGCACGACGCGATCATCTCGCAGTTCCTGCCGCTCGTTTCGAACTCCACGACGCTGTATTCCTTCGTCTCGAACGTCGACCACGTCCGCGCCCGCGGCGCCGAACTTCTACTCGGCACGAGCAACCTCCCGATCCGCGGACTGGATCTCACCGGTACGATCACGTACGTCGACGCCAAGACACTTGCTATGTCCGGCCGCGCCAATGCGACGGCGGCTCCGGATGCGGCCATCGGCAAGCGTCTCCCGAACATTCCCGAGTGGCGTCTTGCTTTCACGAGCACGTACCGGCCGAGCGACGCGCTCACGTTCAACCTCGCGGGCCGATATAGCAGCAAGTTGTACACGACGCTCGACAACGCCGACGTGAACTACAACACGTATCAGGGCTTCGCCGAGTGGTTCGTGATGGACACGCGTGCGAATTACCGGTTGAATCGTAACTGGTCGGCAGGCGTTGGCGTCGACAACTTGCTCAATCGGAAATACTTCCTGTTCCATCCGTTCCCACAGCGCACCTTTGTGGCGAACCTGAAATTTTCTCTGTAAATCGTGAGACGTCTCGCGCTCGCGGGCGCAATCGCACTGGCGGCCGTGCTGAGGTTCTACGCCGTCGCCAGTGCTCATGTCAGCCTCGTCTCGTCGCAGCCCGCGGCGAATAGCACGCTCGCTGCGACACCGGCGAGCGTGCGCCTCGAGTTCAGCGAGCCAGTCGAACCCGCGGTCGCGCACGTTTCGATCGTGCGCGCCGATGGGCGAAGTATTCCTCTGACGATCGCGAACGATCCGCACGACGTGCACGTGCTCATCGCGCCGCCCGGTGACATCGGTTCGGGAACGGTACGACTGATCTGGCACGTCGTCTCGGAAGATGGTCATCCGGTTGGCGGGAGCTTCATCTTCACGGTGGGCACTGCGACCGCAGCCCCGTCAGAGGCACAGGCGGAACGCGCGGAATCCGTTTGGGGACCGTCGCTCGTTGGTGCGCCGCTCATTCCCGCCGTGCTGCGCGGTCTCGGCATCGGGTCCCTCGCAGCGTTGTGCGGTGTGCTGTTTCTCGTCGTCACGTTCGGCTCGAATTTCGATCAGCGACCGATGCGCTTGGCGATCTGGTTATCGATTGCCACGCCGTTGTTCCTGTGCGGCCATCTTGTCGCGTGGGCACTGAACGTCGCGCCCGAGCACCGCATCGACATCGCGTGGATCACGTCCGCCTTCAGCACGAACGTTGGCCGCATGGAGCTATGGCGCGCGCTGCTCGCGTTGCCACCGCTGTGGGCACTTGCACTCGCGCGCCGTCCGGCGCTCGCGCTCGTGTTGTCAGTGCTGCCGATTCTCGTCAGTTCCGCCATCGGTCATTCGAATGCCTTCGATCCGATGGTGGCGATTCCAGCGAAGGCGCTGCATCTCCTCGCTCTCGCGGCGTGGATCGGTGGCCTGCTGTGGCTGATCGTCCGCGAGCGAAATGATGCGGCTCGTTTCACCCGCGAAGCGCGCTTGGTATCGTCGATCGCGCTGTGGGCGGTTGTCGTGCTCACAGCGTCGGGAATCGTGCAGACGCTGCTTCTGATTCCGTCGCTCGGTGCGCTGCGTTCGAATTACGGGTTTGTCGTTCTCGCCAAAGTCGCGGGGCTGCTCGTCTTGATCGCATTCGGCGCGTACCATCGCTTTCGCGTCGTGCCGGCGCTCTCGCACTCCAATAGCGCGCGAACGACGTCATTTCTCTCGTCTCTCCGCGCCGAGCTCGCGGTCTTGTGGCTGGTCATTCTACTCGGCGGCCTGCTCGGGTATGTCTCGCCGCCCGTCGCGCAAAAGGCGCAACTCACTTCATCGGAATCCGAACCATGAACCGTCAATCACACCGCGCGCTGCGCGTCGCTGGCGTCACGACTGCGCTAACGCTGGTGGTCTACGCGCTCGGCCTCGCTCACGCGGTCGTGTATCCCAGGGCGTCGACGACTGGCTCGTATGAGCGTTATGTCATTCGCGTCCCGAACGAGCGGAAGGTCCCGACCACGCGCGTCGAGATCGTGTTTCCGGCCGAGGTAAAGGTCAGCTCGTTCGCTGACGTTGCGGGCTGGAACCTCGAAGTCACGCGCGACACTGCGCAGCGCATCATTGGTGCGGTATGGACTGGAAGCCTGCCGCCGGAGCGCTTCATCGAATTCCCGTTTGTTGCGGCGAATCCAAAGACTGGCGAATCAATCACGTGGCCAGTCATTCAACTCTACGCCGACGGTGAGAAGGCCGAGTGGACGGGACCTGAAGGCTCGAAGCGTCCCGCATCGGTGACGAAACTTGCGGCAGCGCCCGCGGCGGGAGCCGCGGCAACCGGTAGTTCTGGCGGCGGCGGAACCAACGGCATCGCGATCGCGGCGTTGGCGCTCGCGGTTGTCAGTCTTGGTTTGGCGCTGCGACCGAAGGCGAAGTAGAACAAACGAACAGCGGGCCGAGTCAACAATGACTCGGCCCGCTTTTGTATTCTGGATTGAAAGACTACGGCTTTCCGAGTTGCAGCAGCGGAATCGCGCCGCTCGAGACCTGCGGCATCTTGCCGTCCCACTTCTTAGCCATCTCGTATTGCACGAGGTTGGCGGTGACGCTGCGACTCAACAAATCGTTCGCCTTCGCCTGCGATTCTGCGAGCGATAGAATCGCCTTCGCTTGACCCGCGGCTTTGATCGAGTCGCCCTGTGCCTGGAACGTGTTCTTCTGCAGCTCGTTTTGCGCCGTGAGCGCCTGCTGCTGCATCACGTTCTTCTGATTGATGGCCTCGATCACTGCCGGCGGTGCACGCAGTTCATTGATCGTGAATTGCTTGACGATCAATCCGTACTGCGCCAGCCGCTGCGACAGCAGCGCCTGCGTTTGATTCACCGCCTCGGCCTTCTTGGGCCCGATCACCGCGGCGATTTCTTCATTGCCAACCACTTCCTGCAGTGCTTGGCGAATGGACTGCTTCACATATCCATGCTGAATGGTCGTGATGTCTCGGCGGAAGGTCGAATAGAGACCAGGTGCTTTGTCCTGATCCAGCTCGAAGCTCATCGACACGTCGAGTGAGATGGGCTGTCCTTCCTTGCTGTTGACGTTGATCTCCTCGTTCGCGTACGAGCCTTCCGACGCGCCCTTGGCCAGCACGAGCGTCTGCATGAACACCGGGTATTCCTCGATTCCCGTCGTCAGCGGGTTTCTCAGGTGCAACCCCGGGCCGAGCGGCGTTTTATCGACGCCACCGCCGGCGCGGTGAATCACGATACCGACGTAACCAGGATTCACATACGTGATCGTTGTCGGCAACAGCACCAACGCGACGACGAGTCCAACGATCAGCATGAGCACGCGCCGGATTTTACGCCCGGTGTCGCTGCCCCCAGTGTTGCCGCCGAATCCAACGGACGACAAGCGATCGCCGATCGAGCTACCCATGAATGGTCTCCTTGTAGCATTCGGGGCACATCAGTTCCCCGCTGGTGAGGCGTACCAGATCCGTGGATTGTCGCGGCCCGTGAATGGGACACACCAGGTCGGCCGCGTTGTCGAGCCGCCTCCGGTTCTGCGTTTGGCGACGCTTCTCGCCAACTGGTGTGAAGTACATGAGCAGGTAATAGAAAAGAGTGCCCACAGTCGCCAGCAGCGCGACGAAGAGGACACTCTCGATGATGATTTCTGTCATATGCTTCGTGGAATATGACGAAGGTGGTTGCCGGGAAGTTTCAGGGCGAGGCCGTCAGGGAGCCCAACTGGGCCGGCACGCGTCTTGTGGCCTGCGGGCGGCAGTTCACCACGAAGATCACGAAGAGACACGAAGAGACACGAAGGACTGCCTCAGGGCAGGCACTGGGACGCATCACAAAGTTGATGTCTCGATCAGTGTTTTTCTTCGTGCCCTTCGTGTCCTTCGTGGTCCAATTGCCGGTTCGGTTTCCAGACAACTGCAATTTGAACCGCAGAGGACACAGAGAGCACAGAGAAGAACTCTGTCCGTTTGCGATGCAGCGTAGTCCTCTGCGACCTCTGCGTCCTCTGTGGTCCAAATTTGCTGTTCTCGATCGAACGATCGAACCGATCACCGCGTTGATACGATAGACGGCCGTTAGTTTTTGCCGACTCTCCTAGCGCCCCGCCCGATCTCGCGCACCTTTTTGCCGACGCGAATTGGTCGCAAACCCTTCCTCTCTCATGACCGACACGAACTACGACCGCCGGGCCTTCATGGCCTATTTCAGCTCGATCGGACTCGGTGCGACGCTCCTTCCCGGGGTGCTGTGGGGACAGGCACAAGGGCAGCAGGGCCCCGAGATCACCAAGGAAATGATCGCCTCGGCAGAACAGCTCTCCGGGCTGTCGTTCTCGGACGACGAGCGTACTGCAATGCTGAACGGGCTGCGTCAAATGCGCGGCAACATTCAGCAATTGCACAAGGAGCCGCTCGACCAGAGCGTGCTGCCGTCGATCGTGTTCGACGTCGTGCCACCGGGGAAGCAGCTTGCGAAGAAGTCGAAAGCGCTGATGGTACGTAGCAAAGTGCCCGTGATGGCGCGACCAGGAAGTCTCGACGAGCTCGCGTACGCGCCGGTGACGCAACTCTCCGAAATGATTCGCACGCGGAAGGTCAAGCCGAGTGAGTTGACGGAGATGTACTTGTCACGGCTCAAGCGGTTCGATTCGCAACTGCACTTCGTCGTAAATCTCACCGAAGAGCGCGCGCTCAAGCAGGCGAAGGATTTCGACGCGGAGATTTCGCGCGGCAAGTATCGCGGACCGCTGCACGGCATTCCGTGGGGCGCAAAGGATCTCCTCGCCGTCAAAGGCTATCCGACCACGTGGGGCGCCGGGCTCTATCAAACGCAGCAATTCGACTACGAGTCGCCAGTCGTCACGCGTCTCGACGAAGCTGGCGCGATCCTCGTCGCCAAGCTGACGCTCGGTTCGCTCGCGCAGGGCAACCATTGGTGGAAGGATTACACGCGCAATCCGTGGATCCCCGAACAGCTGAGTCCTGGAGCAAGTGGATCGTCGGCCGGGCCAGCGTCAGCGACTGCTGCAGGGTGCGTTGGCTTCAGCATCGGGTCAGAGACGAACGGCTCCATCACGTCGCCGTCGCGCACGTGCGGCGTCAGCGGCTTCCGGCCATCGTTTGGTCGCATTCCGCGCACCGGCGCCATGGCGCTCTCGTGGACGACGGACAAACTCGGCCCAATCTGCCGTAGCGCCGAGGACTGCGCTCTGGTGTTCGACGCCATTCAGGGGCCGGACGGGGTCGATTACTCGGTGAAGTCGTATCCGTTCAACTGGAACGCCGGCACCAAGCTCTCGTCGCTCAAGATCGCGTACATCAAAGCGAACTTCGAGCGACGCGCGGCCGACGGCACGACGACGCCAAACGCCGAAGCGATGAACTTCCTCACGGTGCTCGAGGGCCTGGGCGCGAAGCTCGAGGCCATCGAAGCGCCAACGCCAAATTACGGCTATTTGGATTCTATCATTCTGAATTCAGAATGCGGCGCCGCGTTCGAGCCCGATACGCTCAACAGCCACATCAAGGAGCTCGAGAGCTACAGCACCTGGCCGAACACCTTCCGCACGGCGCAGTTCATTCCAGCCGTCGACTACATCAATGCCAATCGCGTCCGCGTCCGCGCGATGGAGCAGATGTGGGACCTCTTCTCCAAGTACGATGTCGTGGTGACGCCGCAGGAGAACACGTCGGTCACCAACATCACCGGCACGCCGTCGATCATCGTGCCGACGGGCTTCGCCATTCAGCAGGGTCGCGGCGGTGGTGGTGGTGGCGGCGGGAGAGGTCGCGGTGGCGACGGACGCGGCGGCGCTGATACCGCTCGCGGCGCGGCGCCGGCAGCACCGCCTCCGCCCCAGATTCCGCTTCCGACCGGCATGTACATCATGGGCCCGATCTTCCAGGACGAAAAGAACCTCGTCGTCGCCCACGCCTTCCAGCAGGCAACCGACTTCCACAAGAAGCACCCGCCGCAGTTTGCCTAACGCATACGACTGAATGCGTGCGAGCAACCCCTTCCGGCCGACCTGGGAGGGGTTTTTCGTTTCTATACTGGCTGCTGGCCCGGGTTACAAAACCTCTACAGGGACGGCGCAACACTTCGATGGCGTTGCGTGTCTAATGGTCAGATGCCGGTACGAAACTACCGGCGTGCGATCCAAGTAGTGACCTGTGGGCAGTCGCGCCACCAATCGCCGGCCAGCCTCCCCATACGATGTCAGCCTCCCCAGCACCGGAAGCGGATTTTCTGACGACGTTGCGATCCAGACCTACTCCGCTCAGCCTGTCGCGGATCACCGCGCAGCTCGATGCGACGGCCCAGACGGGCGAGTACAGCATTTTCGGGCTCACCGGCGCCGCCGACCAGAGCGCGGTGCGTGAACGCCAACTCGGCTTCACGCTCGCGCTGTTTGGCGTTGCGACGGTCATCGGCCTGCTCTACTCCATCGAGCGGTACTTCTATAGTCGTCTCGTCGGCTACCCGGTGTCGCTCGCCCAGCTGCTGCCTGCCGAGCTCATCTTTACGTACGCCTGGGCGCTTCTCACGCCGGTGGTGATGTTCGTCGCCAAGCGCTTCCCGGTATGGGGGCGACCGAATCTCCGCAATCTGGGCATGCAGCTGCTCGCGATGGTCACGTTCGTCGTGGTCCATGTCGCGCTCTTTTCGCTGGCCACCGTCGCACTCGGACCGAGCATCTCGTTCGCGGCGCTCGCTAAGCTGTTCGGACAGTCACTGCTATCGTGGACGGTGCTCGACGCACTCGTCTTTTGCGCGATCGTCGTGCTCCATCACGCAGTCGTGTACTACCGCGTGTCGCGCGACCGTGCGCTGCGCGCCGCGCAGCTGGAGACGCGCCTCGCGCAGACACAGTTGCAAATGCTGCGGATGCAGCTGCAGCCGCACTTTCTATTCAACACGCTGCACTCGATTTCCGCGCTCATGCACAAGGACGTGCGTCGCGCCGATTCAATGATCGTTGCGCTGAGCGATCTGCTCCGTATGTCGTTGCAGAACATCGGCGCGCAGGAAGTACCGCTTCAAGCGGAGCTCGACTTTCTGCAGCGATATCTCGAGATCATGAGCATGCGCTTCGGTGATCGCCTGAAGGTCACCGTCGATGTCGACCCCGAGACGCGTGACGCGCGCGTCCCGAACCTGTTCCTACAACCACTTGTCGAGAACTCCTTCCGACACGGCTTTGGCGATGTCGGCCACGGCGCGGTTGCCATTTCCGTTCGACGAGACGGCGACCTGCTGCGCTGCGACGTCATCGACGACGGCCGCGGCCTGCGCGCTGGACATAAGGAAGGCGTTGGTCTCGCGAGCACGCGTCAGCGATTGGCGCATCTCTACGGCGACCGTCAGGAGTTCACGCTGCGCGGCGCGCCTGGTGAAGGCGTTCGCGTGAGCATGGCAATTCCATTTCACCCTTACGAGCGAGCGGCGGCAGACTGATGACTCACCCCGGCACCGAACCGACCAAGATTCGCACCGTAATCGTCGACGACGAAGAGCTCGGCCGCGACCGCATTCAGTCGCTCCTCGGCCTGCAGCCCGACGTTGACATCGTGGCCGTGTGTCCCGACGGGGCTTCGGCCGTCGAGACGATCGAGCGCGCGCAGCCCGACCTCGTCTTCCTCGACGTGCAGATGCCCGGCATGGATGGCTTCGAGGTCATCGAGAATCTGGATCCGGCACGCATTCCCGAAGTCGTCTTCGTGACGGCGCATGATGGGCACGCTCTCCGCGCCTTCGAAATTCACGCGCTCGACTTCTTGCTCAAACCGTTCGATCAGACGCGCTTCGAGAAGGCCCTCGACCGGGCTCGGACGCAAATCGTCGCCAAGAAGGGGCCGGTGATCGACTCACGTCTCGTCTCGCTGCTCGAAGAACTGCGTGAGGAGCGGAAATACCCGGAGCGACTGATCGTGAAGTCGAGCGGCCGAGTGTTCTTCGTGCGCACCGAGGAAATCGATTGGGTCGAGGCGTCGGGCAACTACGTCAAGATTCACACGAAGAGCGAAGCACACCTGCTTCGCGAAAGCATGAAGAACATGGAAGCGAAGCTCGATCCCAAAATCTTCGTGCGCATCCACCGCTCGGCGATCGTGAATATCGATCGCATCAAGGAGCTCGAGCCGTGGTTCCATGGCGAATACATCGTCATCATGCGCGATGGAACGCGACTGACCGCGAGTCGAGTGTTCAGCGATCGACTGAGTGCGTTGATCGCATAGGAGACATGAGTCGCTAGGCACTAGAAATAGTGAAGGGTCGGGAGCGGCGATTGCGGCTCCCGACCCTTTTTCCGAATCTCTAGCGCCCAGTATCTAGCGCCTAGGTGTCCCGATCTCGAAGCGCAACGCTGATTCGAGCGTCGGGAAAGTGAACTCGAATCCTCCGTCGAGCAGCCTGCGAGGCACCACGCGCTGGCTCGCGAGCACGGTGTCTTCGGCCATCTCGCCCATCATCAGCTTCAGCGCAAAACTGGGCACGGAAAACATTGCGGGCCGGCCGAGTACGCGAGCAATCGTGTGGACGAACTCATCGTTCGTCACAGGATTGACCGCGACGAGGTTCACGGGGCCGTGAATGGCCTCGGTCCTCAGTAAGAACGCGATGGCATCGACGTAGTCGGGGAGCGCGATCCAACTCATCCACTGTCGTCCCGATCCGATCTTGCCACCGACGCCAAACCGAAACGGAAGCAGCATCTTCGGAAGCGCGCCGCCGTCGCGTGACAGCACGATCCCGGTGCGCAGATTCACCAGCCGAATCCCGGCATCGATCACCGGCGCGGCCGCTGCTTCCCAATCCTTGCACACCGACGCGAGGAAGTCGTTGCCGAGCGCGCTCGATTCGTCGAGAAGGTCGTCGCCACGATTCCCGTAAGCGCCGATCGCCGAGCCGCTCAAGAAAACGCGCGGCTTTCGGTCGAGCGACGCGACCGTCTTTGCGAGCAGCGTGGTGCTCTGGACCCGACTGTCGCGAATGCGTTGTTTGATCGCGTCGGTCCATCGCTGCGCGAGATTTTCGCCGGCGAGATTGACGATGGCGTCGACTCCCTCGAGTGCTTTGGCGTCGATCGTTCCGCGCACCGGATCCCACGATATTTCGGCGGGCGAGCGCGCGGCGCGGCGCACGAGACGACGAACTTCGCCGCCAGTTCTTTCGACGCGGCGCGCGAGAGCTGACCCAATGAGTCCGCTGGAGCCGGAGATCGCGACGACCAACTTCATCGGCGTCTCACGGCCTTGGATCACGCCAGTTGTCATGCGAACACGGGTCGATCGGGCCTTTCGGGAGTCGGGACGCGTCGGTGCACGGATCGCGCCGCCTGCTGTGGAACGACAACCGAAGGTACGGGCTGCTGGCGGCCGCCGCGATGGGCAGCCGTTCCGAGCTCAGGCCGTCTTGCGGGTGCCCCGAATGGCGAAGATCTCGTCGGCTACTGCCTGCCCTTCCCGATCGATGACGTCCGGGTAGCTGGCGTCGCGCGGAACGGACGCCGCGGCAATCGACGGATCGGTCGCAAAGGTGACCGTCGGCGGGGAGAAGATCTTCACGACCTGCGTGATGCGGCGGTTCATGTCGCCGAGCAGGTTGCCGATGTGCTTGAGCTGCTGACCGGTGATGTCCTGGAACTGCAGATGGTTCACGACGTTGCTCAGCTCTTCGCGCAGCGAGCTCGCCATCTGATGGCGTTCGGCGTCGGTGAGCGTCGCGGCAGAGTCGAGCTGTTCTACGACTGAGCCAGCGCGCGAGAGGCCGTCGAGAATGTCCGTCGTGGCCGTTTCGGTCGCCGATGACACTTCGCGAAGGTGGCCGTGCATCTGCTGCAGCTTGTCGATTCCGCTGCTGTCGAGCATTCCGGCCGTTTCACGGAACCGGCCGACGATCCCGGCTGTTTCCGCATACGCACGGAGGAGTGTCCGCGAGAGCTCGGCGAATCCGCCGGGCTGCGTCATCACGTGCGCGAGGAAACCCGTCGCCTCGCGATCGAGCTCTGCACCAGAGGCGCTCAGCTCTTCGATCGCGTGATCGACGAGTCTGAACGACGCTTCCGAGTCGTATAGGAGCTCTTCCGCGGGTCTCATGTATTCGTGTCCTTAGGCTGCTGCTCCCATGCCGGCCATGAGCCGATCGATCTTCTCTTTGAGCACGGAGGGAGTGAAGGGTTTCAGGATGTAGTTGTTCACGCCTGCTTCGACGGCGGACACGATGTCTTCGCGTGCGCCGCGGGTCGTAACCATGAGGATGGGAACGGAGCCGCGAACTGCGTCGGAGCGAATGGCGCGAGCGAACTCGATGCCACTCATGTTCGGCATGTTCCAATCCGTGATGACGAACCCGATGCTGCCATCGAACTTTTCGAGGGCTTCCTTTCCGTCGCTCGCCTCGATCGCATCGTTGTAGCCAATGCGCTGCAGGGCGTTGATGATGATGCGACGCATCGTGAGCGAGTCATCGACAACGAGGAACTTCATTGGTGAATGGTCCAGTTTGTAAAGCTGACGGCGACGTTAGAGATCGCCACTGACGAGGAGTCGGCGCGCCACCGCGTCAACCACCTCCAGAGTATCGTATGCGCCGCTCAGGACGCGGTCGCGAATGCGACCCGCGCGAGCGGAATCGAGCGCGGACGTGTCCGCACCGCCGTCGCGAGCGGCAAGCGCGCGACCGGCATCCGAAATCGAGACCTTGTCCGACCGGTCCGAGCTCGAGCCCGTGGGTGGTACAGAACGGATAGCATCGGCATCCGCGACGTCTGCGGTTTGCGATGTACGGGTCGTCGTGTCCGGACGCACAGGCCCGGTCTGCTTCGAATAGATATGCATGTATTTCCTCCGTGGATGAGTATCGGAGAAGGGGCGGAAAACTTTAGGGGCGCGCCTCACCACCTATTCCCGCCGTACGCCGCACGCCGCATCGGCTCACGCGGCGGCACACCACCTCACGCCAATACCTTACTCGCCGATCTCCCAGGATTGCTTTAGTGTCGCAATCATGTCGCGAAGATGTGCCAAATGGGCCCGATCCCCGGTGCGGCCAACATTCAGCAACTGATTCCCGATATACCCGTACAGAGCGGCCAAACGCGGCACCAGCTCTCCACCACGACGGAAATCCAGGGCATACAGCAGGTCGAAGACGATCCCAGACGCTTCCTCGAGATGCCGACTTCGACCCGCCGAACCGCCGGCCGCCAACTCAGCCTCGGCACCATCCAAATGGCTCAACAACTGGTCGTACTGAGCCGGAATCCCCGTGTCGGCCAGGAGGGTCGCCATCGACTGCGCCGCAGACGAAGCATCCCTCAGCGCGCCGACGCTGGGG
Organism: Leucogemmata humicola; assembly: GCF_055379415.1. Classification (NCBI taxonomy): domain Bacteria; kingdom Pseudomonadati; phylum Gemmatimonadota; class Gemmatimonadia; order Gemmatimonadales; family Gemmatimonadaceae; genus Leucogemmata; species Leucogemmata humicola. Next base: position 673,845 of record NZ_AP040875.1, on the reverse strand, counting down.
TTGGGATGAACCTCTGACTCCACCATTGTCGTTACCCGCTGACCGAAAAAGTACGCGCACGTCCGCCCTGCGACGACGTCGCCGCATACTGGTGTGCAACCGCGTCGGGGCGTCCCGCACGCGCGTGCACCTCTGCAAGCCGGTTTCGTTCCCGGCGAGTTTCTGTCGTCAGCAGCTCATGAGACTCGAGCGCGTTCGCGGCGGCCTGCGCCATCTCCGCAAGCAGCGCCTTCGTTGCGGGATCGGGCTGGCCAGCCTGTTCGGCCGCAGCCAACGCTCGTTCCTGAACGATCGCTTCTACGATGTCGTCGAGTCGTTCGAGCGTCCGCGTTCGGTCGTCGACCGCGGCGAAGAATTCCGTGTTCTGGTCGCGGCCCAGTGCGTCCATCGCGGTAGCCGCCTGTCGCTCCAATTCGAGCAGCAGACTCTTGGCGGCTTCCACGTGGCGCGCAATCGCGCTGGTCCGCGTCGCAAGCATCTTACGCTGCGGGAACCCGCGCGGATGCGTCAGTCGTCGTGATGGTCGCGAACGCGTCGCGAAGATCGGTGACGATGCGAATGAAGCCGTCGATCTTGGCAACGTCGCTTCGAGTTCCGAGCGTCATGAGCTCGCGAACTAGATACGAGTAGATCGCGCGAAGATTGCTGGCAATCGCGCCGCCACGATCGACGTCCGTCGTGACGAGCAGTTCCATCGCCGCCTCACGCGCCTTGGCGATCGACTCCACACGGAGTTCGATGTTGTTCGCTTCCATCGCGAACCGTGCACGGCGAAGACTGACGAGCAGGTGGTCGAACACCATCACGACCAGGCGACCGGGGGCAGCGGTCAGGACGTCCCGTTCGCGGTACGCAACCGCGGCAGATGCATAGCTCATACAACTACTTATCGGCTCAGTTGCTTGACGACTGAAGCGATTTAATCTGGTTCGCGAGCGTCGTGGATTGAGCCTGCATCACCGCCAATGCGGATTCCATGCGGGTGAACTGCGCCGTGAGCGCGGCCTTGCGTTGGTCGAGACGTGCCTGAATATCAGTCGATCGCGTTGTGAGCGTATCGATCTGGTGTTGCAGATTGTCCGACATGTCCGCCGCGAGTCCGTCTCCGCTTCGCGCAATCGCGTCGGCGAAGTTGGACATGTAGCCGGCCATGCCGAGTGAGTACGTGATCGATCCGCTAGCTGCGGCGGCGCCTGTGTAGAGAATCGAAAGGCCGTCGGCGTCACTGCCTGCCGCACCGGTGAGCTTCTGGCCGGCGCCCACGGCGGCAACACCGCCAATCGTGCCGACGACGTCGGTACCTGCCATCGATCCCGCCGTGATGCCGAGCTGCGTCAGCGCGTTCGCCGCGCCCGTTCCGTAGCCGACGCTCAAGCGTGCCGAATTGCCGTATCCCTTCGATTTGATCTGCAACTGGCCGTCGGTGGTCGCTTCCGCGAATACCGACATCTTCTGCGTCGTGAATTCCGCGTTCAGCTTGTCGACGATCGACGCGAGCGTGTCACCAGTCGCGAGCGAAACCGATGCCGTCGCGAGCGACGAGCCGTCGACGATGGAAATCTGATCCGGCGTACCAGAATCGGTATACGTTCCGCTGAAGCCGAGCCCCGTGAAGGTCGCCTGCGTGGCCGGTGCCGTGATGTTGACGGCGTACGTGCCCGACTTCGTTTTCGTCGTGTCGGACATGTACGTCAGGCCAGCCGTCGCCGTCACCGTACGTGCGAACAGCGCTTTGACATCGCCGAGATTCGACGACAGCGCGGCGTTCAGCTTGTCGCTGTCCACCGAGAAGACGCCGTTCTTGTCGACCGCCACTCCAACCTGATTCAGGTTGTTGAACGTGCCGGTGACCCCAGGAACGTCCTGAAGAAGGCTCTCGGTGAGCGTGCGGAATGACGCGCGAAGGCTGACGTTATACGGCAGACTTCCGCCCTGCGCGGTCTGCGACTTCACGAACGCGCCCGTCGCGTTGTACGCGGATACGAGCGACTTCACCGCGTTGGCCATGCTATCGGTATCGCGCGCGACCGTGACGTTCGCCGGAGATCCTGGCGCCGCCGCGAGCAGATTCAACGTGACACCGGGGATCGCGTCGGAAATCGTGTTAGAGGATCGCGTAATGAGCGTTCCATCAATACGCAACGACGCGTCAGAACCGTGCGACAGCTCGCGGTCGTAGCCGACGGTCTGCGCCGACATCTGACCGAGACTCGCGGTCGCACCGTTCGCCTTGCGCACGACCATCGCCAGCGAGAGCTGCGATGCACCAGCCGTGTTGTCGGTCAGGTTGAGCGTGCCGTCTGCGCCAATGCTCACCGTCGCCGAGCGAGCCGCGTTCCCGAATGCCGTCGGGGCGCTCAGCTTGTCGAGTAGTGACTGGACCGTCTCGTTTCCGGTGAGCGTCAGCGTGGTGGAAACAGCAACGCCGTCGCCGCGCGTTCCGGAGATCACGATCGAGTCGCCGGCACCGAGTCCGGCGGCTGCGCCACCGACGCGCAGATCAGAGAGCGCGGTCGCACTCGTGGCTGGGGCCGACGAACCATCGGTCCATGCGCTCGTGTCTGTAAGCGACTGCGCGACACCCGTGCGCCCCGGAGCAAAGCCGAGCAACTGCACGATGCGCTGGCTGTCCGCGTTCCCTGGAACGGCGGACACCGGTGCCGTGATGTCGAGGCGCGACATCGTGCCGCCATTGGCGCTCACGGTGGACAGGCTCGCATTCACGCCAGCTGTCTGAATCTTCTGACGAATCGCGTCGAGCGAATCCGTAGACAGATCGACAGCGACAGTGGTGTTACCGACGATGATGTTTGTCGACGCCGGAAGCGCGGTCGTCCCAAGCAGCGTGCCGATCGCTGTCGTGCTATCAGAGAAGCGATACGATTGCGCGCCGCCGTTCGCTGTCGTTTCCGACGCGGCTGACGGATCGACGAGGCCAAGCGAAGACAGCACGCCTGACGAACCGTCGGCGAGCTGAATGCCACCGGCACCTGGCGCAGCAGCAGAGAGTACGAGACGGCTGCCCGACGATCCAAGGCTGAGAACCGTCGCCGAGACGCCCGTTGGCGTTGCGCCCGTGTTGAGCGCGTTGATCATGTCGCGCAGCGTCGAAAGCGACGCGTCGCTGGAAACATTCACACGCCGTCCATTCACCCAGAACTCGCCCGGGAGATGGAGCGGTGCGGTCGCATCCGGCACGAGCTTGCCGCCGAGTTTGTCGGCTGTCGCGAGCGAAAGAACTTCCGTGCTGTAGGTGCCGGGTGCTGCTGCTGCAGTGGCGGTAGATGAAACGACAGTTTGACCGCTGGTAGTGGTACCACCAGCCGTCTTCACGGCATCGAATGCAGTGTCGCGCAACGACGCAGCCGACGTCTGCACGGCAGCGACGAGCGTTTGATACGATTGCCAGGCACCGGCGCCAGTTTGCGCCGTCGTGATCTGGTTGGTCACAGGCGCAAGAGTGCGAGCCGACTCTTGCGTCATGATTTGATCGATCAGGTCCTGCCACTGCACGTTGCTCGCAAGACCCTGGATTGTTCCCAGCGGCGTTGTCGTCATCGTGGTTCCCTCATGTAAAACGCTAGCGTCCCGGAACCGGCGAAGCCGGTTCCGGGAGCGCTATCTACTGCGTTAGCGCGAGTATTACTGGAAGAGACGGAGAACGCTCTGTCCATTCTGATTCGCCTGCGCAAGCATCGCCGTACCAGCCGACTGCAGGATCTGAGACTTCGTGAAGTTCGCCATTTCCGCCGCCATGTCGACGTCGCGAATGGTGGATTCAGCTGCTGAGGTGTTCTGAATCGTCGACGCCAGGTTCGACTGAGCGAAGTTGATTCGGCTTTCCGCCGCACCGAGCGAACCGACGAACGTGTTGACGCTGTCGAGCAACGAGTCGATGTTGGCCATGCGGCCTTCAGCTGTCGCCTGGCTCGTCGAGATGTCGTCGTTCGACAACGCGGTGATGCCGCTGCCGAGGTTGACGGTGAGAAGATCGTTGCCCGTCGCCGCGCCAGACGCGCCGATGAGGAAGTCCATACCAGTCGTGGCAGAGACGCCCGTCGCAACCGTGAAGGCCGCCGTATCGAAGCTAGCCGCGGCCGACGTCGTGCTCGCCTTGAAGCCGACACCCGTCTTGATGGTGACGCCGATCTTGTCGAAGTTCAACGTCTGCGCGCCATCGACAGCGATCAACTTCTGGGTGTGCGTGCCATCGCTGACCGTCACGACGCCGTTCGACGTTGCATCGCTCGAGACAGTGTACGAGCCGTTCGCCACGTTCGCCTGGATCGAGATGTCCGCAATGTCTGCCGCGTCCGTGACGCCCGTCGTGGTGAGGGTGTGCGTCGCCGGCGTACCGCCACCGGAGAGCAGGCTCACGCCCTGATACTTCGTGGTCGCAACGATACGCGTGATTTCGCTGTTCAGCGCCGTGAACTCAGCCTGGAGCTTCGGACGCTGATCGTCAGCACCGCTACCAGCGCTGGCCGAGGCAGCCGCCGCGGCGAGCTGCTTCATACGGTCGATGATTCCGCCGATCGTCTGCGCTGCACCGTCGGCGATCTGCAACATGGCCGCGGCCTGGTCAGCGTTACGCGACGCCTGCGTCAAAGCCGCACCCGTGTTGCGAAGCTTGTTTGCGATCGCAAGACCGGCTGCGTCGTCAGACGCCTTGTTGATACGGAAGCCCGACGACAGCTTGGCCGTCGAGTCGGCAACGCTCTTCTCCGACGCGTTCAGGTTGCGGAGAGTGTTGAGGGCGTTGACGTTGGTGTTAATACGCATCTGGGTGTTCCTCCTTTAACGGTTCTTGGAGCGTCCGTGCTCCGTAGCGAGCGACCCTCTATCTGTCGTTCGCTGTAGTTCAGTATCGTCGGTCCTGTCGCGGACTTTAGGACCGTCGACCCGTATTGGAGGGGGTTGCCACTAATCTTTCCTACTCGGCTTCCACGAGATCGAAGGCGCAGCGCACACCAAAGTCGCTTTCGGCTGAAATGATCTGTTTGCCGCGACGTTCACGAAGGTTCACGGCCACGGGGCCCTGAAGATTCGCCGTCGGACGCGCGTCGAGGCCCGGACTAGGCAGCGTCACGATCGCCAACACCGCGAGATCAGCCGGAGAACCCGCGCCCAACTCCTGTAGCTCGGCGGCCGGGATATCTACTGAATAGTCGGCGAAGTGCGGAAAGGGATCGATGAGCAGAAAGACGAGCGCCGCGTGGTCGAGCGACTGCAGCCAGTACGCGGAGTCTGTTCCGGCCCGCACAAGCGCAAAGCGCTTGCACTCCGGAAAGCCGAGCAGCCCCGACGCGAACTCGATCGCGCTGCTCGTGAGAATCGTGAAGTCGCCCAGCAGGTCGGAGCGAACGAGATACTCGGTGTCGATCGGAGTCGGCGGAACTTCTTTCATCATGACCGGCGTCATCGCAGGTAGTCGGTCAGAGTGAGCCCCATGACCTTGGTCGTGGCGAGCATTGCCGCCTGATACGCGTTCTGACGCGACATGAGATCTGTAATAGCAGTTTCGTAGTCGATGTCTTCGAGGTCCGACTTGAGGTTCGTGACCGTCCCCTCGAACGCATCGAGGTTCGACGAGGTCATGTCGAGCCGGTTACCCCGAGCGCCGACGTCGCCAACGATCGCCTGCACGTTGTCGAACGACGTATCGAGCGAATCGGCGGATGCGCGGATCGCACCCATGTCGTTCGCGCCGAGTGCAGTCGCGAGATTCTGCAACGCGGCGAGGGCACCGGTGTTCACGAACACCTGCGTTCCGTCGTGTGTGATGGCCATCGACTGACCGTCGCCGATTTCTACGCTGCGCTGGCCCGACGGATTGGTCGACGTATATGTGACGGCAGCGCCTGTGCCGGTCGTGGCAAAGGGCGCCGTAGTCGCAGCGTCGCCGCCGTAGAGATATTCATTCCCGAACTTCGTGTTCCCGAGCTGCACGGCCGACTGAATGAGTCCACCGACTTCCGCGGCCGCTGCGGCTCGCGTTTCGGCGCTCGAGTTGTCGGAGCCCTGCTGTGTCGCAATCGCCTTCGCCCTCGTGAGCAGATCTTGAAGCTGCTGCAGGGAGGTGTCCTCGGCTGCGATGCGATCGGAGGCACGGCTCACCGTGGTTTTGTACTGCTGGATCGCACGGAGCGAGCTGGCCGAGCTCATGATCGTTGCCGCAGCGCCCGGATCGTCGGATGCCGCAGTGAGACGCTTGCCAGTCGTGGCTTGCGTCTGCGCCTTATTGAGAGCCGTCAGATTCGACTGAAGGCCGTCAAGTTGGCTCTGTACGATGATGTTGTTGGTAATTCGCATAGAGCGGGGAGCGGGAGGCGTCGAACGGGAAGCGTGTGGAGGAGTGCGAAAGCGTCAAGAATTGTCAGGTAGGCGACGCCGCGACGAGAACTTCGTAACGGCAGGTCGTTCCCTTCTTACCCACTTCACACTTCCCTCTTTCCACCACGTGCGGCAAAAGTTGCCGCTCGCGGGGGCCACGCGTCTGTTCCGAGTATCGGCACCTTGCCGCGGATAGTTGAGCGGACCCCTCAAACTGGTATATGGCAACGATCCTCTGTCTCGATGACGAGCCGGCGATCGGGCTGATCCTTCAGGATACGCTCGAGCGGGCAGGCCATCAGACGGTCTCGGCCCACAACGTTCCCCAGGCACTGCAAGCACTCGCCGCGGGATCGGTGGACCTCATTATTTCTGATTATCGGATGCCGGGGCTCACGGGCCTCGAATTCCTTGCGTTGCTGCGACAAGAAGGACATGAAACGCCGCTCATCATGCTCACCGGCTACGGGAGCATCGAGCATGCGGTCGCCGCCATCAAAGCCGGCGCGATCGACTACATCACCAAGCCGGTTCGCCCGGAGCAGTTGGAGCTGGCAGTCAGCCAGGCGCTGGAAGTCGTTCGTCTCCGTCGCGAGAACGAACGGCTGCGCCGCGAAGTCATGGAGTTCCGCAACGAGCGCCAGATCATCGGCGACAGCGGACCCATTCGACGAGTACTTCAGACGATCGCCACTGCCGCGCCTACACGCGCGACAGTGTTGCTCGAAGGCGAATCTGGCACCGGTAAGGAGCTCTTCGCCCGAACGATCCACGCCCAGAGCGAGCGTCGCGACGGCCCCTTCATCAAGTTGAACTGCGCCGCACTCCCCGAAGGACTCGTCGAGAGTGCGCTGTTCGGCCACGAAAAGGGCGCATTCACGGGTGCGATCAAGCGCGTCGAAGGCGCGTTCGAGCGCGCACACGGCGGAACGCTGCTGCTCGACGAAATCTCGGAGATGCGCCTGGACCTGCAGGCCAAACTTCTGCGCGTCCTCCAGGAGCAGGAGTTCGAGCGTGTCGGCGGGTCGACGGCGATCAAGGTCGACGTCCGCATCGTGGCCACCACCAACCGCGACCTCGCCGTCTACTCGGCCGCCGGTCAGTTCCGACAAGATCTATACTATAGATTGAGCGTCATTCCGGTTCGCCTCCCCGCCCTGCGCGAGCGCCGAGATGATATTCCCCTTCTCGCCTACCGGTTCGCGACGCATTACGCGCAAGAAATCGGCAAAGAAATCAAGGGAATCTCGTCCGAAGCGATCGACCTGTTGCAGGGTTACGAGTGGCCGGGTAATGTCCGCGAGTTGCAGCACGCGGTGGAACGCGCCGTCATCCTGACGAGCGATCCGGTACTTCCAGTCCATGCCTTCGACGGCCAGCGCTTTGGTCTGAGCGGCGCCTGGAGCGGACCGACACCGGCGCGAATTGGCGGCAGCGACTTCGCGGCGATGTCGAATGGAAACGGTCACGGCGGAACAGCGACACTGACCGTTCCAGACGGTGCAGTGGTGCTGACGTCGCTGAACGTGAACGAAGCGGAAGCAAAACTGATCGAACGCGCGCTCGAGGTGTCGGGCGGCAATCGCACCAAAGCGTCCGATCTGCTCGGCATCAGCGTCCGAACGCTACGAAATAAGCTCAACGGCTCGAAGAACGAGCCAGACGGAGGGGGCGGCGAATGAAGACAACGACTGCAATCACGATGATCGTCTCTGGCGGGGTGCTGGCACTTGGTTGCCACACCCCGTCTTCTGTTTCGACCTACAGCCCGACGCTGATGCAGAGTGGCGAGGCACACGTCAGTTGGCCGGCGCCGGCGACGGGGCGTTCGCATACGCTCATGCCAACGCCGAAGACCGTGGCGTGGGGCTTCTACTCGGCTGATGCCGAGCCGGTGCTACACGTGAGCTCGGGTGACGAAGTCACCGTGCGCGCGCTTTCGACATGTAGCCCGCAGTCGCTGAAAAATGCCGGCCTCGATACGACGAGAATCGAGCAGCAGGCGCGCGACATCTACGCTGCGCGAGCGTCGATGAAGACCGGGCCGGGCGGACACATTCTCACGGGCCCGATCTACGTAGAAGGCGCCGACTCTGGCGACGTACTCGAAGTGCGCTTCAAGTCGATCAAGCCGGCGATCGACTACGCGTGCAACTCGTTCTCGTCGCGTAGCGGCTTCCTTCCCGAGGACTTCCCAGGCGCGGGGCACACGAAGATCATCGAGCTCGATACGGTTCGTATGCTCGGGCACTTCGGTCCGAACATCACGATTCCCCTGCACCCGTTCTTTGGAAGCGTCGGCGTAGCGCCGCCGGCGTCCATGGGCCGACTGAACAGCGCTCCTCCGGGTATTCACGCCGGAAATCTCGACAACAAGGAGCTGGTCACCGGGACTACGCTGTACATCCCAGTGTGGACCAAGGGTGCGTTGCTCGAAGTCGGCGACGGACACGCTGGCCAGGGCAATGGCGAAGTCGACATCACGGCGATGGAGACGTCGCTGATCAGTCGGATGCAGCTCGTGGTTCGAAAGGACATGCATCTCAGCTGGCCGCGTGGCGAAACGCCGACCCACTACATCGCCATGGGCACCGACTCGGCGTTGGTGAAGGCGACCAAGACGGCGGTGCGTCAGGCGATCGAGCTGCTGCAGCAGGTCAAAGGCCTGTCGCGCGAGGATGCGTACCAGTTGATCAGCGTCTCGAGCGACGTCGATATCACGCAGCTCGTCGATGGGACCGTGGGCGTGCACGTGATGATTCCGAAGGCAATTTTCACGGCGCCAGCGAAGCCCTAAAACGGGTTCCGGCAGCCAACAACTTGGCAATTCGAAACGGCCGGATCTGGCAGAAACTGCCAGATCCGGCCGTTTCAGTTCATCCGGCAGTTTCCGTTTTCCGCGCTTACGGACCGGTCTCTCGCCGGATGCGGCCAGTATTGCCGCCCTGATTGACTCGGCAAAATGTGCCGAAGTGAACTTTTTTGCCGCCCTGCGTGTGGCAGGTCCTCGCGAGGCTCTCGTCTTGGGCGGAAATAGCTAACTCGTTGTTGCGCAAATAGTTAAAGGCGTCTATCCGACCTGGATCGACGCCTTTTTTCATCCGTTCCGGACTGGTCCGTAGCCTGCTTTTGCACGTGCCCGAATAGCAGGTCTCGCCTCTCCGCACTTCCCGCAGTTCCCGCCTCCCTTCCCGGTTCCCGCATGCTGATTGGCATTCTCGGCCGTGCAACCAACGCCAACGACATCAAGGACGCGCTCGATCTGAGCGCGCAGCGCACGCGCGTCATCGCCGGCCGCGTGGCGCAGGCGTCGGTGAATGGCGCCAACGGATTCGCGCTGCCAATCGATCCGGCTACGGGCCAGCCAATGCAGGGCGGCGACGAAGTGGATCTCGAACAGGAAATGACATCACTCGCCGACGAGCAGGTTCGCTTCGAGGCGACGGCCAAGCTTCTCGAAAAGACGTACGCACAACTCCGCACGGCCATCAAGGACAAGTGAGTCGCGTCGACCTCGAGTAAACAATGACTATCCCGCCGATCACCCGCGCACCTGCCGCACTGCCGCTTCCCCCGAAGCTCGAATTGCCACACGCGATGTTCAGCGCGCTGGCGATTTCGTCGAGCGGGTTGTCGGCGCAGCGCGTGCGCATGGACGTGATCGCGCAGAACCTCGCCAACGCAGAAACGACCAAGACGCCGGACGGTGGCCCGTATCATCGCCGCACCGTCACGCTCGAGCCGGTGGTGCCCGAGACGCTCACGTCGACGTCGATCATCATCCCGAACACACCGATCGCCGGAATGCCGGCGCCCGCACTGACGCCGTCCGCCTTCGCGTCCACGCCAATCGAAATGACGAACGACGTGGGTGGCGTTCGAGTCGGTTCAATCGGCGTCGACAAATCGGATGGTCCGATGGTCTACAACCCGGGCAGTCCCGATGCCGACGCGAACGGCTACGTGAAGATGCCAAACGTGAACATGACCGACGAGCTGATGGACCTGATGAATGCTCGCCGAGTGTACGAAGCCAACGCGACGGTCTTTCAGGTCGCGCGCGCCATGCTGCACAAAGCGATCGACATCTGAACGCCTCGACTCACCGATCGATCGAATCTCACTAGCAGAGTCAAATGAGCATCTACGGTATCGGCAACTCCAACATTCAGCGGCCCGCGACCCAGCCTCCCATTCGGGACAATGGTCGTACGCCGGCGCAGAAGCCCGGGTCGCAGGCAGTGCCGCAGTCGGTACCGCAAACGCAGACGCCCGCGAACACCAAGCAGACGCAGAACGTTCCGGCTGAACCGCCGCCGGGAACCGACCCCGCGCTGTGGAGCGTGCTGTCCAGCGAAGAGCGCTCGTTCTTCGCAAAGGCTGGCGCGATGGGTCCGCTCACCTACGGTCGTGCATTTCAAGAAATGAAAACCGCGCAGCTGCCGGCATCACGCGGCGGCCGCCTGGACGTGAAGATCTAACATGACTGCTCCGATTGGCGGCTTTGGTGGACCGGGCGGACCCGGCGGCGCACGTCGCATTGGGTTGGACATCGCCGGCGAAAACGGCTTGTCGACACTCAAGCCCGACAAGAATGCACCGTCGTTCGGCGACACACTCAAGCGCGCACTCGGTGAAGTCTCGACGTCGCAGGAAACCGCGCAGGACGCGATTCAACGTTTCGTTCGCGGCGAGCCGGTGGAGTTGCACCAGGTGATGGCGTCCGCCGAAGAAGCTTCGATCTCGTTGGAAATGCTCGTGGAACTGCGCAACAAGCTGATGGACGCATACCGAACTGTCGTGAACATGAGCTAGCGCGTCAGCGCTCGCTGCTGGTCTAGTCGTTCCCCTCCTGCCACACCCCGTCACTCCGAATGGAATCCTTCTCCTCTCTTCTTGACCGCATCGGCGGCGCCAAGCGCGCGTTGATTCTCGTCGTCGGCATTGCCGCCGCGGGACTCATCTTCGCCGTGGCGCAGTGGGCGGGTGCGCCAACCTGGGTGCCGGCGTACGTCGGCGTTCCGGTCGAGAACGTGACGCAGCTGACCGACAAGCTCGATCAGGCGGCCGTGAAGTACAAACTCGAACGTGGTGGCGCCGACATCATGGTGGCACAGGCCGACCTTGCGAAGGCGCGCGTCGCGCTCGCGAAGGGCGGTATTCCGCTGTCTGGTCGTCCGGGCCTCGAGCTGTTCGATCAGCCGTCGTGGGGCATGACGGACTTCACACAGCGTATCAACTACCGTCGTGCTCTCGAAGGAGAGCTCGAGCGCACCGTCGGCAAGATGCGCGGTATCGAGTCGGCGCAGGTGCACCTCGTGATGCACGAGACCGACGGCTTCGGCGCGCAGGAGCGCCCGACCGAAGCGAGCGTCGTTCTCAAGCTTCGCAGCGGTGAGGCAGATCCCGAGGTCGTCAAAGGAATCGCGCACCTCGTTGCGTCGAGTGTCGAAGGCCTCACGAGCGAGCACGTCACGATCGTCAACGACGCTGGACGCATGCTATCCGAAGCGGTCGAAGCGACGCTGGCCGGATTGTCGAGCCGCCAGTTGCAGATGCAGCGCGAGATCGAAGACTACGTTCGCGGCAAGGCGGAAAAGATCGTCGGCCAGATGGTTGGTGCGACGAACCTTCGCGTTCAGGTATCGGCCGCGATGAGCTTCGATCGACTCGAGCGCACGACTGCAACGGTCGATCCGGAAAAGCAGGTCATTGCCGCTGAGCAGAAAGCCGAAATCGTTCCCGGCGCGCAGGGCGGCGCGGGACAGAGCAATACTGCCACCACCTACGAGAATACGCGGAGCACGGAGTCGTTCGTCTCCGCTCCTGGCACGATCAAGCGACTCACTGTTGCGGTGCTCGTCGCCGACCCAGCGCCCGCGGCGGGCAGCAAGACCGCTCCGTCGCCGCGCACGCCCGCCGAGCTTCATCAGATTGAGACGCTCGTTCGGAGCGCGGTTGGCGCCGATAGCACCCGCGGTGACTTGGTCTCCGTCGTGAGTGTGCCCTTCGCACCGGCAATCGTCGCTTCACCAGAAGCGCCGAAGACTGACATCGTGAACGTGATGCAAACGGCGCAGCGTCCGCTGCTCGGCATCGTTGGACTCGCGCTGATCATCGTCGTCGCGCTGCTGAGCCTCAAGTCGCTCAAGACAGTAAACGGCGGCCAGATGCCGCAGGTGCACGTGCTGCCGAGAAACGAGCCGAGCATGCCGCAGCCAATGCTCGCGCAGCAGCCGAACGTTCCGGTCGTCATGCCGACGAACACGATGCGTGATCGCGTCAATTCGACGATCGAGCAGCAACCTGATGTCGCGGCGCGTGTCGTCCGCGCCTGGCTGAAGGAGGCCTAAGTCGTGGCAATTACGCTCGCGCGTTCCCATCAGCTCGACCAACTGAGCGGCTCTCAAAAAGTCGCGATCTTGTGCATGGTCCTCGGCTCCGAGTCGGCGTCGATGATCACGCAGAAACTCGCGCAGGAAGAGGTCGAGCAGATCTCGTACGAGATCGCTCGTATGGATCGGGTGAGCCACGAGGCCACGGAAGCCGTTCTCGCCGAATGGCTCGAAGTCATGCTCGCCGCGGACTCGATCGCCTCCGGCGGTGTCGAGTTTGCGCGCGAAGTGCTCGAGCGCGCATTCGGATCACAGAAAGCTGTTCTCATTCTCAAGCGCATTCAGGCGCAGATCTCCGAAACCGCAGGTCTGTACCGACTACGCAACGCAGATCCGCAGCAGCTCGGCAACATGCTGCGCGGCGAACACCCGCAGACCGTCGCACTGATCCTCGCGCATCTCGAGCCAGTGCAGACGGCGCATGTGCTCAAGGAACTCGACCCGTCATTCGGCGCCGAGGTAGTGATGCGTATGGCGCGCATGGAGAAGGTCTCTCCTGACATGCTCGTGTTGATCGAGCGGTCGATTCTCACGGAGACCGACTTGGGCGCGGCACAGGGCCTCACGACGTCGGGCGGACCGGCCGTGGTCGCCGAGGTTCTCAACCTGGTCACGCCGTCGCTCGAGAAGGCAATCATGAAGGGCGTCGAGGAGCGCGACCCATCGCTCTGCGAACAGATCCGCAACCTGATGTTCGTGTTCGAAGACATCGTCAGCCTCGACGACCGGTCGCTGCAGCGCTTGCTGCGCGAGGTCGACGTCAAGGAACTGGCGCTGGCACTCAAGTCCGCGAGCAACGAATTGAAGAACAAGATGATGGGCGCGATGTCGCAGCGTGCGTCGGCCGCGCTCAAGGAAGAAATGGAAATGCTCGGCCCGTCGCGAAAGCGCGACGTCGAAGCATCGCAGACAGGCATCGTTGCGATGATCAGAAAACTCGAAGACGCCGGCGAGATCGTGGTCGGCGGAGGCGCAGATGACCTCGTCGTCTAAGAAGGCGACGGGGCACGCCGCGGTACGGGCGACACCGGCAGCACAGGTGTCCGGCGCCGGCGCGTGGTTCCTCGACGAGCTGTCTGATCCCAACGCCGTTGGTACGGCGGGTCGTGCTGCACGCGCAGCCGCAGCGCAGCTCACCGCAGAGGAACGCTCGCGGCTAATCGATGAAGGCTACGCGCGCGGACTCGTCGACGGCGAAACGAAAGCTCGCGCGGCCGCGCAGGCGCACATTCGCGAAGCAGTAGCCGCCACGCACGTCGTGTCAGCCAAGCTGACCGAGCTCACCGCGATGGCTCCCGGCGTGCTCGAAGAGAACATCGCCGCACTCGCAGTGGTGGTCGCACGTCAGATCGTTGCACGCGAAGTCGCGCTCGATCGCGAGATCGTTCCCAACCTCGTGCGGCGCGCACTCACAGAATTCCCGATCGATCAAGCAGTTCGCATTCGCGTGAACCCGCTCGACCTGTCGGTGCTCACAGCGAGTGCGCAGGAAGAGACGGCGCCGATTACGGGCGCCCGCGACGCGAGCTGGCTCGCCGATCCCACGGTCTCACGAGGCGGATGTCTCGTTGAGGGCCGCGATCGTATCGTCGACGGTCGCGTCGACGCCGCACTCGAACGCGTCTATCGCCGCATGGCACAGGTCGATGCTTCGTAATAAACTCGCGTCACGCATCGGCGATCTGCCGCGACTCACGCGCCTCGGACGCGTGACACGCGTCGTCGGACTCGTCATCGAAGCCGCAGGCCTCGACGTCGGGCTCTCGGAGCTCTGCCGCGTCACGAGCCTCAACGAACAGAAATCGGTGCTCGCCGAAGTCGTCGGCTTCCATGAGCGCGGTGTGCTACTCATGCCGCTCGGCGACATTGATGGGTTGCATCCGGGTTCGAGCGTCACGCCCCTCGGCCGAAGCTTCGGTGCCGACGTCGGACCCGGTCTGCTTGGTCGAGTGCTGAATGGACTCGGCCATCCCATCGACGGCAAGGGGCGCCTCGATCACTCGCATCGCGTTCCGCTGTCTGCCGAGCCGCCGCATCCGCTGCAGCGCTCGATCATCAGCGACGCGCTCGAGACCGGCGTGCGCGCGATCGACGGATTCCTCACGCTCGGCAAGGGTCAGCGCGTTGGAATCTTCGCTGGATCAGGTGTCGGCAAGAGCACACTGCTCGGCATGATCGCGCGACAGGCCAAGGCCGACGTCAACGTGATCGCGCTGCTCGGCGAACGTGGACGTGAAGTCCGCGACTTCATTGAGAACTCGCTCGGCGAAGAAGGTCTCGCACGATCAGTGATCGTCGTCGCCACGGGCGACCAGGCTGCACTCATTCGCGCGCGCGGTGCGCTCGTCGCGACTTCGATCGCCGAGTATTTCCGCGATCAAGGTAAGGAAGTGTTGTTGATGGTCGATTCGGTCACGCGCGTTGCCATGGCGTGGCGCGAGATCGGTCTCGCCGTCGGCGAGCCGCCAACAACGAAAGGTTATCCGCCGTCGGTCTTTGCTGCGCTGCCGCGTCTCTTGGAGCGCGCAGGCACGAGCGATCGTGGTAGCATCACGGGTGTATACACCGTGCTCGTGGACGGTGACGACTTCAACGAACCGATCGCCGACGCAAGCCGATCGATCCTCGACGGTCACATCGTGCTCACGCGCAAGCTCGCGGGCGCCGGTCACTACCCGTCGATCGACATTCTCGAAAGCAAGAGCCGGGTGCGCGATCACGTGATCACGACCGATCAGCGCGCGGCGGCCAACGCCATATCACGACTCGAAGCGTCGTATCGCGAGAAGGAAGATCTTGTGCTCGTCGGCGCGTATCACGAGGGCACTGACCGCAACGTCGATGCTGCGCTCCGGCTCCGCCCGCAGGTGTTGGACTTCCTGCAGCAGTTGCCTGAAGAAAGCGCGGCACTGGATGCCTCGAAGCGCGCGCTGCTTGCGCTCGCGTCGCAGATCGACCAGCCGGCGCGGAGGACATCGTGAGCGCATTCAAGTTCCGGCTCCAGCAGGTTCTCGAGCTGCGCGAGCAGGAAGAGCAGAAAGTTGCAGCGAAGCTCGCACAGGCGGAGACCGCGGCAGACGAAGCTCGGCTCGCCAAGAATGCGCTCGAGTCGATCCAGCAGCGAGGGTCGCAGGCGCTGCGCACCGCACATCAAACGGAACCGACGGTCGGACATCTCAAGACGATCGGGTACGTGATCGAGCAGCTCAACCATCACATCGTCAACGCGCAGACGCGTGTCGACATGGCCGAAGAAGTGGTATCGCAGGCCCGCACGGATCTCACGGCGGCGTTGCAGGCGCGCCGAGTGTTGAGCCGTCTGCGCGATCGGCATTTCGAGAACTGGCGCGTCGAGTCCAACGCGAAGGATCTGAAAGCAATGGACGAACTCGCGCTCGCGCGCTTTACGCGCCGCGGCAGTGACGACACCGGTAGCAACAACAACGATTCTGGAGCAGCAAGCGCATGAAGCCAGCCGTCGTATTCATCATCATGTTCGTCGTGGGGACGGCGGCGTCCACCGGCGCGAAGGTTGTGATGACCAAGCAGCTGCCGCCGTTGAAGGAGGGCGCCGACTCGTCGGTCGTATCCGACTCTACTCATCGCGATAGCACCGGCGAGAAATCGCCCGAGCACGCGGCGAAGGACAGCGCGGAGAAGCCGCACGAGGCGGCGCCGCCAGCGGCTCCCGTCGCGGCACCCGTCGCAGCGCCGGTTTCAGCTCCTGCCGCGGCTCCTGTCGCAGCTCCTGTCGATACGTCGAAGCACGCTGCGGCGCCGACTGTTCCGACCAAAACGGCGAGCGCGAAAAAGGGGGGGCCAGTTGCCGCGACACCGGCGACGACTGCAGCCGCCGCAGCAGCACCTGCCGTGAGAGAAGCAACTGACAGCGCGACACAGGCATCAGAGCGTCGCGTAGCGAAAGTCTTTACTGCAATGGACGCGAAGCAGGCGGCCAAAGTGCTCGAGCACATGGCTGACTCCGACGTCCAGATCATTCTCGGATATGTAGGACCGCGCCAGGCCGCGTCGATCCTGGCTGAGCTGCCACCCAAGCGCGTTGCGACGCTGAGCAAACTCTCCATGCAACCGCCGACGACGGCGGGGGGAAAGAAACAATGACCGTGAACGCGATGGGTAGGACATCGATTGCTCCGACCGATCATTCGAGCGCGCGCGAGCTGCGTTCGGATAGCGATCGCGCGCCCGAGGAATTCGCCGGGATGTTCGCCGGCGCGTTACACACGGCGAGCCGCAGACCCGACGTCAGGAAGCCCGAAGAGGGAACGTCGGAGCTCGATCGCCAGGAAGATCAGAAGGACGAAGACGACAAGAAGGCGAAGCGCAACGGTCATGCTCATCGGCACGCGAGCGTGACGGCGTCTGCCAGCACGTCGACCGACACATCGAACGCTGCATCGGATGTATCGACCGACGAGATCATTCAATCAACGGCAGCGCTCGATCCGGATCTGCAGGCGAAGTTGGCGCGCGTTGCATCGCGAGTTCGCGATGAGACGGGTGCCGATGTGAAAGTGGCGGAGACCTATAGAAGTCAGGGTCGCCAAGACGCGCTGTTTGCACAGGGACGCGAGACCCCCGGGCAGGTCGTCACTTGGACCCGCAACTCGAAGCACACGCAGGGACGTGCCGTTGATCTAGTACTCGACGGCGGACCCGCAGGCTTCGACGCTTACAAGACACTGCAACGTATTGCGCAGGAAGAAGGACTTCGTACGCTCGGCGCAAAGGATCCAGGCCACCTCGAGTTGCCAGGACCAATCGGTTCGGTCGCAACACAGACGAACGTGACCCCCGGTGCGGCGAACGATGTGACACCGTCAATCCCCGTCGAGCCGGCTGACGCGTCAGGCCCGGGACAGGTGTCCATCGCACGCCTCGCACAGGTCGCGCAAGTCGCGCAGTTGAGCGTTGCCAAACCGGCCGAAGTTGCGCGCGTCGCAGGAGTGGCAAACGTCGCGAACGTCGCAAAGGTGCAGGCGCCGGGCAGCAAAAGCGGCGCATCGGATACGAATACGACCACCGCGGCGCAGCCGAAGCACATGGCAGCAGCCAACGCCGCAAACACGGAGAGCGCGGCGCAGCGATTCGGCGGCGACGCAAGCAGTGAGGGAGGTTCGGAAGAACGCGGTGGTAAGGGCGAACAGCGCGGCGGATTCAGCGCACTCGCTGCTGCGGTTGCGATGCGAGAGGGCGCATCGTTCCACAGCGCGGTTCAGGATGTTGGCGCCACCGCAGGAATGTCGTCCGCCGAACGCGCGCAGCGATTGATCGCCGCGTTCGAAGATGCGCCGGCACGTCCGCTGTCGCAGATCACGATGTCGGTCGATGCAGGCAACGGAGCGACCGACCGCGTGCAGATCGCCATGCGAGGCAGCGCGCTCAATGCAACGATCGACGCGGCCGACGCACACGGCGCTCAGGTCATGAACTCGCGCGCCGACGAGCTCGTGCGCGCGCTGTCGAAGGACGGACTATCAGTCGAGTCGTTGCACGTTCGCGCCGCGGCCGGAACGGCGGCGTTGGGATCGTCGCAACAGTCGAGCGGTTCATCGGATTCGTCGACCCACTCACGATCCGATCGAAGCAATCCATGGCAACAGCAGGACCGCCAGCGGTCGGGTGAAGATCGGCGGCAACAACAGCGCGATCGGCGCAAAGGACAGGAACAATGATCGGATCAACCAGTTCGACCACGAACACCAGTAGCGGTAGTGGTGTCGGGACCACGAGCGCACCGGCGGCGACGCCCGGCGGCGACATGGGGAAGGATCAGTTCCTGAAGCTCCTCATCGCGCAGTTGCAGAACCAGGATCCTATGAATCCGATGCAGGGCGATCAGATGGCGTCGGAACTCGCACAGTTCTCGAGCCTGGAACAGCTCCAGGAGATCAACACCACGTTGAGCGGCCAGCAGAGCTCGACCGGTGCGTTGCTCGGCGCAATTCAGGCGACGGCGGCGATCAACACGATCGGCCATACCGTGACTGCGCTCGGCAATCAGGTGCAGATCGGCGGAACGAATGGAGCGAGCTCGGTCTCCGCGGGCATCACGAGTGCTGGCACCGGCACGCTTCATATCTACAACTCGGCCGGCGTCGAAGTCGGCTCACGATCACTCGGCGCAGTCTCGTCGGGGAAGCAGGACTTCGCGCTCGGCGATGCGGCGAAGGACCTTCCGGCCGGCAACTACACCTATTCGATCGACGTCAAGGACGCGAGCGGCAACGCGATCACCGTACAGACCTACATGACGGCCAAGATCGACGGCGTGAGCTCGGGGCAGAATGGCATCGTGCTCACTGCAGGTGGACTGTCGATCCCGTACGGCAACGTCATTCAAATCTACTAGTCACGCGGAGCGACGCGGTGGGCGCGTCGCTGCTCTTCTCTTTCCACGCACTCAGGAGTTCCAATGCTTCGCTCGCTCTCGTCCGCGGTCTCCGGACTCAAGAATCAGCAAACGCGCATGGATGTTATCGGCAACAACGTGTCAAACGTGAATACCGTCGCATTCAAGGCGGGTCGCGTGACGTTCAAGGAAGGTTTCGCGCAGCTTGTTGAAAGCGCTAGCCGTCCGACCGATGGCATCGGCGGCACGAACGCCATGCAGGTTGGCCTCGGTTCGCAGATTGGGAGCATCGACACGATGTTCACGCAGGGCAATCTCGAGACCACCGGCCGCAACCTCGACCTGGCGATCCAGGGCTCGTCGTTCTTCGTCCTGAAGAAGGGCAATGAGAACTTCTATACGCGCGCCGGCAACCTGCAGGTGGATGCGGACGGCACGCTCGTCGCTGGCACCGATGGCTACAAGGTGCAGGGCCGCATGGCCACAAACGGTGTGTTGAGCGATACCGTGACGGACCTCAAGATTCCGGTGTTGCAGACGTCGCCGGCCAACCCGACGACCAAGGTTACGCTGTCTGGCAACGTCGACGCGTCGGCCAAGGTGTTCGACAAGGGAACGGCATCGGCCGTCGATCCGCTCGATCCCACGCAGCGCGCGCTTCCGCAGAACGCGAACTCGTTCAAGGACATGTCCATCACGGTCTACGACTCGCTCGGCACCAAGCACGAGCTCAAGATGGTCATGTGGAAGACCGACGTGAACAAGTGGGATTGGAAGATCGACGATTCGGCGATGGACATCAGCAGCGCCGGCGTCACCGAAGTTGCGGGCACGCACCCGATCACCTTCGCCGCGGATGGTTCGGTCGACACGACGGCGACGTCGGCGATGCCGCAGGTGAAGTTCACGCCGGCCAGCGGCGGCAACGACGTCACGATCAACCTCGATCTCGGTACGGGCATGAACGGCCTGTCGCAGTTCGCGGGTTCATCGACGGCGGTGATGCGCGATCAGGACGGGTACACGAACGGCACGCTGCAGTCCTATACGGTCGACGCGAGCGGCACGATCGTTGGCGGCTTCACGAATGGCATCACGCAGATCCTCGGGCAGCTGCAGCTGGCTGATTTCAATAACCCTGAAGGTCTGACGCGTGCTGGCGACAACACCTACTCGGTGACGGCCAACTCGGGCGCCGCGGTGCTGGGCTTCGCCGGCGAGGGCTCGACCTCGAGCATCGCGAGCGGCTCGCTCGAAATGTCGAACGTCGATCTGGCGCAGGAGTTCACGAACATGATCGTCGCGCAGCGCGGCTTCCAGGCTAATAGCCGAGTGATTTCGACGACCGATCAGCTGATGCAGGAGCTCGTCGAGCTCAAGCGATAAGCGGGCACGAGTGATGTGAGGCCGGGTCGGCCGGTACGGCGACCCGGTCTTGCGTTTCTCAGACGATTGTATACAATACCGAGAAGGTGTATTTGCGTTCTCTTATGCCGAGACGGTGTCATGCGATCGTTGCTTCGCGCGAGCGTTGGAGCGGTGGTGTTGCTGGCGGCAGCGCAGGGATTGGCGGCGCAGTCAGCCGTCGGGCGGGGCGTGATGGACGGGATCGTGACGGACTCGAGTCTCGTGCCTCTCGCTGGCGCGACGATCACGCTGTTCGGATCGAGCATCGGAACGAAGACCGGCGAGAACGGCCGGTTTCGAATCGTGGCGCTCCCCGCGGGCGAGTACGTCGTGATGGCGCGTCGGCTCGGATACGCGAGTGCGTCGGTCACGCTGCACGTCGACGGTGGAGACACGCTACGACCGGCATTCGCCCTACACAAGGTGATCGCCGAGCTGGACACCGTTCGCGCGTCGGCGATTTTTTCCGTCACACGACTCGGAGAATTCGAGGAACGACGGGCCCACAGCATTGGCGGACACTTCATCACGGCGAACGAGATCGAGCGACGGAACCCGATCTATATCGGCGACATGCTGCGATCAGTTTTGTCCGTCAACATCGTCACCGACAAAACAGGCGGTCAGTCGGCGTTCTCGATCCGCGACGGATGCGCGTACCAGGTCTACGTCGACGGAATGCTCTTCTCGGAATTCGGCAGCCTCAACGCAGTTCCGTCGCCCAAGGAGATCGCCGGCGTCGAGGTTTACTCCGGACCTGCGACCTTACCACCGCAGTACAACCGCGTGCGGGCCGGAGATTTTGCCGGACAGATCACGATGCCCTGTTCAGGCGCGATCCTCATTTGGACCAAGAGCGGAGCATAGGCGTCGTGCTATCGCTACGTCGCGTCGCATCTGCACTTGGAGTCTTGACGGTGCTGTCTCAAACATCGTCGGCGCAGGCCACGCAATCGATTCCGCGTGGCGTGATGGACGGCATCGTCACCGATTCGAGCCTGGTGCCCATTCAGGGAGCGACGATTCTACTTCTCGGATCGACGTTGACCGCGACCACGGGCGAGAACGGTCGATTTCGCATCGTCGCACTGCCGGCTGGCGAGTACGTCATCACAGCGCGTCGCCTCGGATTTGCGAGCGCGACGGTCAGCCTGCGGCTCGTCGGAGGAGATACCCTGCGTCCAGCGTTCGCATTGCAACGCGTGGCGGCAGAGTTGGACACGATTCGGGCGGCGGCGGCTCAGGCCAAGACGCGATTCGGAGAGTTCGAGGAGCGTCGCGCGCGCAGCAACGGCGGACACTTCATCACCGAGGAGGACATCCAGAAGCGAAACCCGGTCAAAGTCAGCGACATGTTTCGCGGAGTGCTCTCGGTGCACATCGATCCGAGTGGGTACAAGGTTCAATCCTACCGCTCGGTTGGCCCGTGCCCGTTTCAAATATTTGTTGACGGAATCATCTTCGACGAAGGCGGAAGCTTGTACTACGCGCCATCGGTAAAGGAAATCGCCGCCATAGAGATCTACTCGGGACCGGCGTCGGTTCCCCTCGCGTACAAGCGCACCTATGCCCAGTGCGGTGTCATCCTGATCTGGACCAAGGGCGGAAAATAGGAATGCTCTGCCCACTTAGACGTAGCCTGATGGCCATGATCGCGTTGATTGCATCACACGCGTTGGCCGCACAGTCGCGCCAAACCATTTCCCGCGGGATGATGGATGGCGTCGTCACTGACTCGAGCCTCGTTCCGCTTGCAGGAGCAACGGTCTCGCTAGTCGGCACGACGATCACCGCGACCACCGGAGACAACGGCCGCTTTCGCATCGTCGCATTGCCCCCCGGCGAGTACGTGGTGATCGCTCGACGCCTCGGTTACGCGACTTCATCGGCAACCCTGCAACTCGTCGACGGTGACACACTCCGGCCGTCGCTCGTACTCGATCGCGTCTTGCCATTGCTGGATACCGTCCGCTCCTCGGTCGGTCGCTTGGTGACGCGAATGTCCGAGTTCGACGAACGCCGCGCGCTCAAGATTGGCCACTTCGTCACGCAAGAGGAGTTGGAAAGGCGAAACGGCGCGCTCTTGAGCGACGTCCTCCGGGGCCTCCCGTCCGTGACCATTCTGTCCAGGGTGCTGGGCCAACAGAAGGTCTACTCTGGTCGCAACATCAACCCGTGTCCGTACCAGATCTTCGTTGATGGACTGATCTTCAATCAAGACGGAGATCTCAGCGGAGCGCCCTCGTCAAAGGAAATCGCAGGAATCGAGGTGTACTCCGGAGCGGCAACGGTGCCGCTCCAGTACAAGCGCGCCGACACGATGTGCGGAGTCATCCTGATCTGGACGAGGGGCGGAAAATAGGAATGCTAGCTCTCGTCACCGGCGCATCTTCCGGCATTGGCCAAGCGTTCGCTCGACGCCTCGCCACCGACGGGTACGACCTCGTTGTCGTAGGCCGACGCCGCGACCGACTCGACGGCCTCGTCGCCGAATTTCCTAACGTCGAGATCCAGCCGCTGGTCGCCGACCTCGGCACCGATGCCGGTATCGAAACGGTCGCCGACGCGTGTGCGCGCGAGCCGCTGACGATGCTCGTCAACAACGCGGGCGTCGCGCACTACATGCCGTTCGTCGACCTATCGGCAGCCAAGGCGAACGAGCTTCTTCACGTCAAAGTCGTCGCACCAACGATGCTCTCACGAGCCGCGGCACCCGCCATGGTCGCAAGACAACAGGGCACGATCATCAACGTGTCGGGCATGCTCGCGTTCAGCGGACCAGCATCCGTTGAAAGGCTGCCGCTTCGCCGAGCCGTATATACCGGCGCCCTGGCTCACATCGTCGCGCTGTCACAAGCACTGCATGAAGAGCTGAAGTCTCGAGGCCTGCGCGTGCAAGCTCTCTGTCCCGGGGTGGTCGCGACGGAATTCCATGAACGCCAAGGGCTGGACCTCAGCGCAGTGCCGCGCATGTCGGCAGACGACGTCGTGACCGCCAGCCTCCGAGGACTCGACCTCGGCGAGGTTGTTTGCGCCCCAGGCGTCGAGCGGTCGGATCTACTCGACGCAGTGTTCAGTGCCGACCTCGACGCCTTCGCCGCGCAGGCGCCGCAACTCGCTGAGCGCTATCGAAAACTGTAGCGAAAGCGGCTCTACGCGTGCCCGCCTGACCGTCTAAGCCAAACCGACGCGGCCAGGCCGCCCGGCAAAAAGGACCCGCTCGCTAGCGGCAAAAGCTGCCGCATGCCCTGACCCGGACGTTTTTTCCGCCCGGGGTTCAGCGGTGACGGATCTCACTCAAAACGTGATCCCACAAGCACTTACATAGTGCTCAGCCCAACCTATTCATTGGGCTATTGATGGGCATGCCACCTGCTTTTCCCGGTGGCGCAGGTCCCTCCGTTTTGAGCAGCTCCCCTCCCCACCGCTCCTCCGCCTTCCCCCCATGGCGACTCAAGCCATCGAACAGGCTCCAGAAACCGCGACCGACGCAGCGCCGCCAGCCAAAGGCGGCCGCATGGTCCTCATTCTCGCGATCGCCGGCATCGTCGCCGGACTCGGCGTCGGCTTCTTTGCCGTCGGGCCGATCCTCGCGAAGAAGAAAGCCGCGACCCACGCCGCGCCGAAGAAAGAGGAAAAGGTCGAGACGGCGGTGAATCACGCGATCGAGAACATCGTGCTCAATCCCGCCGGCAGTGGCGGCGCGCACTTCCTCATGGTCACCGCGACGTTCGAGCTCAAGGACGCCGCCGCCGAGGAATTCATGAAGGTTCATGAAGCCGAGATTCGCGATCGACTGCTCGCGCTGTTTGGCAAGCGCACGGTCGAAGAGCTCACCGAGATCAGCGCGCGCGAAGCACTGAAGAAGGAAGTGCTCACCGACGTCGCTCCGCTCTTTCCAAAGGGCGCGGTGCAGAAGGTGTTCTTCCCGCAATTCGTCATTCAATGACCGCTCCGCGAACCCCGCTCCCATCGGAGCAGCTGTCGCAGAACGACATCGACCAGATGATGCAGGGCGCTCTGCCCGATCGTCCGGCCCATGGACGTAATGCGCCGGACGTGCAGGTCTATGATTTCCGTCGCCCGCACCGTGTATCGAGAGAGCGTCTGCGCACTCTCGAAGCGATGTACGGACGGCTCGTGAAGTCGCTCGAAGGTTGGCTGATGGGTCGCGTACGCGGCATCGTCGACCTCAAGCTGCAGAGCGTCGAGCAGATCTCGTTTGGCGAATACGCGCTGTCGCTCCCCGCGTCGTGCAACTCGTTCATCGTCGACGTGAAGGATCGCGCCGGTGATGCGGCGGTCGGTGAGCAGGCTGTCATCGACATCGGCCGGGAGCTCGCCTACTACCTCGTCGACCGCCTCTTCGGCGGCGGCTCCGATCCCACAATCCTCGATCGCGCCATGACGCCGATCGAACGACTCGCCGTGCGCGTCGTCGCCGAGCGTGTGATGGCGCTCGTGCAGGAAGTGTGGGAAGATCACGTCGAGCTGGAACTCGGACTGTCTGGCTTCGAATCGATTCCAGAAATCATTCAAGCCGCTGCGCGCGAAGCGCCGGTGCTCGTCGCGAGCATCGAAGCGAATTTCGCCGGCGTATCGAGTCTCGTCTCGATCTGTCTGCCCCTGTCGGTGCTCGAAAAGTTCTTCGTCGACAGCGGCGGTAAGACAGCCGCGCATTCGCCGCGTCGTGAGCCGCCGGGACAGCGCATCGTCACCGAAGGCGCGCTGCGTCAGACGCGCGTCGACGTCGCGGCTCGTCTGCCGGACTTCCGACTCTCGATGCGCGACATCGCTGGCCTCTCCGCCGGCAGCATGCTGTCGACCGGCATTCCGGTCGATTCGACGGTGAATCTCTACGTCGGTAATCAGCCGCGCTTCAAGACGGCAGCAGGTCGTGTCGGTCGCAAGCTCGCGGTCCGTGTACTGGAGCCACTCAACGGCGGATCGCTTCCGTCTTCAATGGACGACAACTCATGAATCAGAAAGACATCGACGCCATCATGGATGCCGGCGGCATGGCCCCCGAACTCACCGAGCTCGGTGCCGGCGTAGCAAGCAACGCGGAAGTTCCGCTTGCGATGCTGATGGATCTCACGCTGCCGCTCTCGATCGAGCTCGGACGCACGCGGATGACGGTGCAGGAAATTCTGCGCCTCGGTCGCGGTTCGGTGGTGCAGCTCGAGCGACTCGCCGGTGAGCCGATCGATCTCTACGTCGCCGATCGTCGCTTCGCCGAAGGTGAAGTCGTCGTACTCGGCGAGCACTTTGGTGTTCGTATCACTCGCATCATTTCCAACGTTGCGCTGCCCGAGGGGATTGCGTGACGTTTGGCTCCATTGCCGGTGTGCTGCTGACGCTGGGCTTCGTACTCGCCCTGCTCGGGATCGCGCTCAAGCTGCTTCGTCGCTTTGCTCCGACGTCGACGACCGGGTCGCGCCTGCGCATGGAGGTCGTGCAGCGTCTCGCGCTCGGACCCAAGCAGGGAATCGCGGTCATTCGCGTTGGTGAGCGCCTGGTTGCCGTTTCCGTTGGCGAGGGCGGCATCAATCGGCTGTTCGAGCTCGATGAGGCCGAGGTCGCGACGGCGCAGGAGTCAGCGCGCACCGTGATGACTGTCGGGAGCACGCCCGCTCACGCGATCGACTTCAAGGCTGCGCTCAAGGGCGCGCTCAAGACGGCCGGCCTCGCGGTTGCGCTCGCGGCGACGCTGAGTGCCGTTGCGATTCGGCCAGCGAGCGCACAGCGCGCCGCCGCGCCAACACGTCCGATGTCGGTCGCGCCAACGAAGCCGGCCGCTGTTGCCACGAGCACTCCGGTTGGCGCGCCAGCGCAGACCGCGAAGGTCGCAGCAACGAAGGCGAATGTCGAAGCGTCGGTCTCGAAGCTGACGCCGCAGATGGATCTTCGCGTCGGCGGTAGCGGCAGCGATGGATTGCACCTGAGCGGCACGGTGGGCGTGGTCGTAATGATGGGCCTGCTCACGCTGCTCCCGATGCTGCTGTTGATGATGACGGGTTTTACCAGAATCCTCATCGTTCTCAACTTCCTACGCCAGGCGCTCGGCACGCAGAGCGCTCCGCCCAATCAGCTGGTCGCCGGCCTGGCGTTGCTGCTCACGGGCTTCGTCATGGCGCCCACACTCAATGAAGTGAATCGCACGGCTATCACGCCGTGGATGGATGGACAGATCGAGCAGTCCAAAATGCTGGAGCTAGGCGCCAAGCCATTTCGTGCCTTCATGCTTCGCCAGACGCGCCGCCAGGACATCGAGACCTTCGTTCGCATGAGCGCGGGCAAGCGTCCCGAAACGCTCGATGAGGTTCCGCTCGTGACGATCACGTCGGCGTATGTGATCAGCGAGCTGCGCACCGCGTTCCAGATCGGGTTCGCGCTCTTTCTGCCCTTCATCGTGATCGACGTCGCGGTGTCATCGGTGTTGATGAGCATGGGCATGTTCATGCTTCCGCCGGCGATGATCTCGCTGCCGTTCAAGCTGTTGCTGTTCGTACTGGTCGATGGCTGGTCGCTGATCGTTCAGAGTCTCGTCACAAGCTTCCGTTAAACTCGCCGCACGCCGCACGCCTCTCGCGAATCCAATGTCTCACGCCCTCATCGTCGATCTCGCTCGCAACGCCATCATGCTGGCCCTGCTCATTGCGGGACCCATGCTGATCGTTGCGCTGCTCATCGGCCTCACCGTCAGCGTGCTGCAAGCCGTCACGCAGATCCAGGAACAGACGCTCGCGTTCGTTCCGAAGCTCGTCGGTGTGAGCGTGGTTTTCCTGCTCGCCCTTCCGTGGTTGCTCCAGCTGTTGGTGAAGTACACGACTGAACTGTTCCGCAGTTTGCCGTCGCTGATTTCCTAACTCGATCTCGCAGCCTCTCCACCTCGTGTCCTTCGATCTTTTCGCCGTCGGCTCACCGCAAACACTCGTGCTGCTCGCAGCGCGCGTGAGCGGTTTTGTCCTCATCGCCCCCGTCTTCTCCGCGAAGACGATTCCGGCGTTGATCAAGACGTGCGTCATCATCCTTCTCACGGGATTGCTGCAGCCGATGGCGTTGGCCCAGACGACAACCGTTCCGCAGATCACGCCCGAGACGTTCGTCGGCGAGATCCTCGTGGGACTTGGCATCGGCCTTGGTGCGGCGCTCCTCGTTGGTGCGGCAACGGTTGCTGGTGATCTCATCGGCATGCAGATCGGTCTGTCCGGCGCCGCGATCCTCGATCCAATGAACAACTCGCAGGAGAACGTCCTCGGCACTTTCAGCACGCTCTTCGCCGTGACGATGCTGCTCGCGGTCGATGCGCACCTCGTCATGATCGATGCGATCGCACGCAGCGTGCACGTCGCGCCGATCGGTGGCGGTCTGCATGCGGTAGGAATGCTCTCCATGGTAAAGAGTGCGAGCGTGCTGTTCGGCCTCGGCCTGCAGTTCGCCGCACCGGTTATCGCCGCGGTACTCGTGGCCAATACCGCGCTAGCGATTCTGACTCGCGCCGCGCCGCAGCTCAACGTCCTTTCGGTTGCCTTCCCGATTCAGATCGGCATCGGACTCGTCGCGCTCGGCGCGTCGATCCCGTTCGTCGGCGCGTTCTACCGCGGGTGGTCGGGCGTGTACAACAACACGCTCGAGCACGTGTTCGCCGCCCTCACACGGGGGGCGATGTAAATGTCGGAGCGCCCGGAAGCAGAACGCACAGAAGACGCGACTCCGCGGAAACGCGAGGAGGCGCGCGAAGAGGGCCGCATTCCGCGCAGCCAGGAACTCACGATCGCGATGTCGCTGCTCGCCAGCGCCGCGGTGCTCAGTTCCGTCGCGCCCCTCGCTGGTCGCGGCCTGTTCGACATCATGGGACACGGCCTGTCGACGATCGGCAGCA
The DNA here is from genome assembly GCF_055379415.1 of Leucogemmata humicola. Classification (NCBI taxonomy): domain Bacteria; kingdom Pseudomonadati; phylum Gemmatimonadota; class Gemmatimonadia; order Gemmatimonadales; family Gemmatimonadaceae; genus Leucogemmata; species Leucogemmata humicola. The sequence continues at coordinate 645,452 of NZ_AP040875.1, read as the reverse complement.
TCACGCTCGATCGCGACTCGGCCATCTCGCTGCTCCGCGAAACAGGACTACGCGCATTCCTCGCAACGATCGGCATGGTCATCGCCATGACGGTCGCGTCCTTCATCATGTCGGCGCTGCAGGCGCGCGGCGTGGTGTCGACGAAGCCGCTGATGCCGCAGTGGTCGCGCATCGACCCTACCGAGAACATCAAGAACCTCATCGGCTCACGGCCGATCGTCGAGCTTCTCAAGTCGCTCGGCAAACTCACGATCATCGGCATCGCGGTGTACGTGTCGATCAAGGCGCTGCTGCCCGATGCAGTGTCGCTCGCGCAAACGTCGCAGATCAGCTTCCTCCTCATCGTCAAGAAGTACGCGATCCGCATGCTGCTCACCGCGGGCGGCGCATACCTCGCGCTGGCCGGCGCCGACTACATCTGGCAGTGGTGGCAGTTCGAGCAGTCGCTGAAGATGACGAAGGACGAAGTGAAGCAGGAAATGAAGCAGAACGACGGCGACCCGCACATTCGGCAGCGCCGCCGGGCCATCGCCCGCTCCTATGCGCGGCGTCAGATGATGAAGGAAGTCCCGAATGCGGACGTCGTCATCGTCAACCCGACGCACATCGCCATCGCGATCAAGTACGACCCGACGATCGCCTCCGCTCCAATCGTGCTCGCCATTGGCCAGCGCAAGATCGCCGAACGCATCAAGGCAATCGCCATCGAATCCGGCGTGCCGATCGTGCAGAACAAACCGCTTGCTCGCGCGTTGCTCAAGACGGCGAAAGTCGGAACGCTCATCCCCTACGAACTCTATATGGCTGTGGCTGAAGTGTTGGCCTTCGTGCTGCGCACCCGCGGCACACGTGGTAGCTGGCAAGGGAGCACACTCGCATGAGTACTGCCGTCGCTCCCATGCCCGCCGGTGGCACGCAGGGCCGTCGCGGCGCCGAGGTAATCCTGGCGTTCGCAGTGCTGTTCATCGTGGCGCTGCTCATGGTGCCGCTACCCGGCATCATGCTCGACCTGTTTCTCGCTACGAGCATCGGCATGTCGCTCGTCGTGCTGCTGGTCGCACTGTACACGACAGACCCACTCGAGTTCAGCGCGTTCCCGTCGCTGCTGTTGCTCCTCACGCTCTTCCGGCTCGCGCTCAACGTCTGTAGCACACGCCTCATTCTGAGCGACGGCCACGCCGGCGCGGTCATTCAGTCGTTCGGCGAGTTCGTGATCGGCGGCAACTACGCCGTTGGACTCGTGCTCTTCATGATCCTCGTCGGCATCAACTTCATCGTCATCACGAAGGGTGCTGGCCGAGTCGCGGAAGTCGCGGCGCGCTTCACCTTGGACGCGATGCCCGGTAAGCAGATGGCGATCGACGCCGATCTGAGCGCCGGTCTCATCGACGAAAAGCAGGCACGCAAGCGTCGCGAGGAGATCTCGCGACAGGCCGACTTCTACGGCGCAATGGACGGCTCGTCCAAGTTCGTAAAGGGCGACGCGATTGCCGGATTGCTCATCACTGCCATCAACATCGTCGGCGGCATCTTCATCGGCGCGTTCCAAAAGGGACTGCCGATCGGCCAGGCGCTGTCGCAATACACGGTGCTCACGGTCGGCGACGGACTCGTCACGCAGATCCCGGCGCTGATCATCAGCACCGCCGCCGGCATCATGGTCACGCACTCCGCGGGCGGTACGCGCATGGGTACTGCGCTCGCCACGCAGCTCGGTGCGCATCCGCGCGCGATGTACATGGCGGGCGGCGTGCTCGGCGCATTCGGCCTCATTCCCGGACTTCCGAAGCTTCCATTCATCGTACTCGGTATCAGCCTCGCGGCGATCGGTCGCTTTGCTGCAAGCGCTGAGAGCAAGCGTCTCGTACAGGAAGCGGCAACGCGTCACAGCGAAGCGCCGGCGGCTCCAACCGCAGATCCGATGAGCGACCTGCTCCAGCTCGATCCAATCGAGCTCGAAGTTGGTTACGCGCTCATCCCGCTCGTCGACGAGAAGCAGGGCGGCGACTTGCTCGAGCGCATCTCGATGCTCCGCAAGCAAGGCGCGCAGGAACTTGGCATTCTCGTTCCGGCAATCCGCATTCGCGACGACATTCGCCTGCCGGCGAACGAATACGTCATCAAGCTCCGCGGCGCCGAGATCGCGCGCGGCGAAGTCATGCCGCGCTTCCTGCTTGCGCTCGATACGGGTCGCGTCATTGGCAACGTCGAAGGCATCGATACGATCGATCCCAGCTTCGGCATGCCGGCGCGTTGGATCGCGGTCACGAAGCGTGTCGAGGCAGAGTCGCTCGGCTACGTGGTCGTCGAACCGGCGACGGTCGTCGCAACGCACCTGATGGAGAAGCTCAAGTCCAGCGCGTCGGACCTCCTCGGCCGCCAGGACGTGCAGGAAATGGTCGACACGCTCAAGAAGACGCACCCGGCGCTCGTCGATGACGTCATCCCAGGCAAGCTCACCCTCGGCGTGCTCCACCGCGTACTTCAGCGTTTGCTCAAGGAGCGCGTCCCGATTCGCGACCTGGTCACGATTCTCGAAGCCGTGGCCGATGCCGCGGATCAGACGAAGGATCCGGAAGTACTCACCGAACACGCACGCCGCGCACTCACGAACACCATCGCGCGACTGCACATGGACGAAAACGGAGTGGTGCGCGGCATCACGGTTGGTCCGCGGTTGGAGATGTCGCTCGTCGGCCTCTTCACGCCGCGTCCCAACCAGGCGCTCACTTCCATGCTCACGCCAGACACGCTCGGCGCGTTGCTTCGCGAGCTCGATCAGATGGCGAGCGCCACGACCGTCGAGGGACGTCCGCTGCCGCTGCTCGCACCGCCGTCGCTCCGCGTTGGCTTGCGCCGGTTGATCGAACCAGTGCTGCCGAACCTGCCTGTCGTTTCGCTCGCCGAATTGCCGCCGTACGTAAAGCTCAGCGCGGTCGCCACGTGGGAGGCACATGCTGCCTAACGCACGCGGCGCTCTTGGAACGGAAATGTCCGACGGTGGACTCGACCTCCGTCGTCCTCCGCGCGGCGGGGGCGCATCGATGCTGCTCGTCGCCAGCGGCAAAGGCGGCGTAGGCACGTCGATGATCGCGACGCTCATCGCAATGTCTGCTGCCGAGCGCGGTGAGCGTGTGCTGCTCATCGATTCCACCGAGTCTGGCGGGACGCTGCATCACCTCTTTGGCGTACGCCCGACGCGCAGCTTGTGGATGCTCGCCGACGCCCGCTCGCGCGCCGACGATGCACTGATCTCGCTCGACGACCGCCTGACGCTGATCGCCGGCGGCACGAGCGGAGCAGCCGTCGCGCCGACGACCGATCCCGACCGACGCGCAGCACTCACGCGGCTCGCGTCGATCTATTCGAACTATTCGTTGATCGTGTTCGACGGCGGTTCGCGCCTCGACACGATCACCGCGGTCAGCGAAGTCGCTGATCCGACCATGCTGCTCGTGACGTCGGCCGACCGGCTCGCGCTCGCCGCGAACTACGCACTCGTGAAGTCGATGAGTGCGCGTCGACCGAACGCGATCATCAGCGTTCTCGCAAACCGACACGGTGAGTCGGCCGCTGCTGAAGCAACAAGCTTTCTCGTTGGTGCATGCTCGCACTTTTTGGGTCGCACGATCGCCGTCGCTGGGGCCATCCCGGACGATCCGTCGCTTCTCGCGGCCGTTGGCGCCGGAATGTCCGTGCGCGATGCAGTTGAAGGATCCCCAGCCGCTGATGCAGTTCGCGGTGTTGTTACCCGTCTAGTCCCATCGTGGCCAACGGTTTCCCAGCCCCACGCCCACCCGGCCGCGATGCCCAGCCTTTCCCCCTCCCGACGCTGGAGTTGAACCATGGAATCCCGATCTAACTGGAAGGCGTTCGCCGGTGGCGACATCACCGCCCGAGACGCGCTCCTCACAGAGAACCTGAGTCTCGTGCATCACGTCGCGCGACAGCTCGAGCGTAAGCTCAGCAACGAGCTCGACCACGATGAACTCGTGAGCGCGGGGACCCTCGGTCTCATGGCAGCCATGAACTCGTTCGATCCCGAGCGAGGACTCGCTTTCAGCACGTTCGCCGTACCGCGCATTCGCGGCGCGATTCTCGACGAGCTTCGTCGACAGGATCACGTGCCGCGATCGGTACGCCGCAAGACGCGCGACATTGGTGCAGCGCGTTCGTCGCTCGCGGCAAAGCTGTGCCGCATGCCCGAGGACGGCGAAGTCGCCCAAGCGCTCGGCGTCGACGTGCAGACGCTTTGGAAGTGGGAGTCGGACGTCGAAGGCGCGATCCGCGTGCCGATCGACCGCCCGGTCAACGATCGCGGTGAAACACATTCGTCGCCGCTCGATCTGCTGCACACCGACCCCGATCAGGGCGCAGACGAGCAGATCGGTCGCGAGCAGGAAGTGACGATGCTGCGCGAGGCGATCATGAAACTCAAAGAGCAGGAGCGCACGGTTCTCGCGCTCTACTACTTCGAGGAGCTCAAGCTGCACGAAATCGCCGAGATCCTCGGCTTGACCGAGTCACGCGTGTCGCAGATTCGATCGAAGGCGTTGGCGCGACTCAGAGAGACTGTGGGGGTCGCTCTGGCGTCGTAGTAAAGCGCGTGAGGGGACACAACGCGGGGCGGGCATGCGTCGGGCATGCTCGTCCCGCCGACTGTTATCTGGGTGCCTTGCGCTCCAACTCGCCGCGCAGATCTCGAATGAACGTCACACGGCTCGCCGCATCCGCATCGCGTGGCTGCGTGGGTAGGAGGGCGACGATATACCGGTCGCCCGGACCGAGATCGTAGCTCGAAAGCACGCCGGTATCGGCGAGACGCAGTGGAGTCCACTGGCGCGGTTTGCGCGGAATGAACAATCCGCCAGCGATTGTGTAGTCGACGACCATGATCCGATGGTCGATCGTCAGGAAGAACAGTCGCTGGCCGGCTTTCGACCACCGAGGCACTCTGCCTCCCGGTGCGACTCGGATAGTGACGTTGCTATCGACAAGCGATCGAACGTAAACCTCCGGAAGTCCGGACACGTCAGATGCGTATGCCAGCCAACGACCATCGGGCGAGATTGCCGGATACGTCTCGAAGAACCGAGAACGAACGACGGCAGTAGCAGAATCAGCTCGCAAGGCGCCGCCCACTTTCTCGATCGGGACCATCCAAAGGTCGAACGCCGTCGCAGTATCCATTGCGGCGAACACGAGGTGCCGATCGTCCGACGCAAAACTGCCCGGTACCGAGATATTCGCGCTCGTGACGAGTGGACGGAGCTCTCCGTTGTCAGCAGAAATGGAAACGATGCCGGTATTTCCGCGAGCAACGACGTGTCGCCCATCGTGCGTCCACACCGCTGCGTCGTACCCGGGGGCGCTCCACGCTCGCCGCGGGTGTTCGAGTACGTCCGTGAACATCGATAGTGCGGTCACACCGCTCTCGACCACCGAAAGCGCCAGACTCCGTCCGTCGTGAGACAGCGATGGCCAGCCGTACTGTCCCGGTGTTTTGAGAATTGGTATCGATCGCCCAACACTGTCGATTCGCGCCACGATCGTCGGGCCGTTTGCCGTGGCTCGCCGATACAAGGCAACTCCCGTCGTGGCGACAGAGATCTGCGCATAGCCGAACTGAGGCGAGTATGCGACGTCGTTGACGATGGGAACTCTCGGTCCCCGCACCTCGCGACTGCGTGGATCGAACCGCGTTGCGTACAGTGTGCCCTGATTAATAAAGGTGAGATGACTCGGCGCGACGTAGCGAGCGAACGTCGCACCCTCCGCTAGCACGCGCGTCGTTCGATCGACAAGCGACGCGACCTCGATGTTCGCTTGATCGGCACCGATCCCAGTGACCGCCGTGTAGAGCACATATTTTCCTCCCGGCAGAATCTGCGGCCAGCGCGGGGACGCGTGCCTCGGGCTGAGATCCAGAATCGGCGTGGGTGCGCCTGCCGACGAGGCATCGACTTGCCACAACCGACTCGACCCGTCGAGCGCCGCAATGATTTTTCCGTCACCGCCCCAGCTCGCGCCGAGTAGATCTGGCGCGTCGCACAAAACGACCGGCGATCCTCCGTCTACGGCGACCTTTCGCAAATGCAGGGCGGCCCAGAATCCGACCCAGCGACTGTCGGGCGACCAAAACATTCCACGCGCGCCACTCGTTCCAGGCAAATCGACCGGCGGTGATCCATCGAAACGACGCACGCGTAGGTGAGACACCCCGAGCGAGTCGATCGAGACGAACACCACGCGTGAACCGTCTGGAGCAACCACGAAATCGGTTTCGACGTCCGAAGCCACCAACTCGTCGGACTGAAGCTGCACGTCGAGACGCAGGTCCGGCTCGCTCGCGTCCGCAGACGATCTCGCGCTCCAGATGCCGGCGCCGAACGCCGCAACCAGCGTTAGCGCGCCGAGTGCTACCCACAATAGTCGCGATCGGGTTGATCGCTCCGGGGGCGGCGCCTTTTCTTCAATGAATGCTGGAACCGAAGGCCTCGATCGCGCGTGGAAACGCGCTGCATAGGCACCCTTCGGGAGTTCGATCACCACCGCATCCCGCTCACCTTCGCCGGCGTAGTACCGATCGAGTCTGGCGCGCAACCGCGACGCCTCAGCCCGGACAATCGGATCGGTACGTGGATCGAATTCGGTGCCGCGGCCGAGGAATTCGACGCCGACCGTGTACTCTTTCAGACGATCGCTCTTTCCGGTCAACGCGCGTTCGACGAGAAAGCGGAGTAGCCCCGCCGATCGCTCAGCTTGTCGAAACGGCGTACTCGCGAGCACGCGCTCGAGGTGACTCAGGACTGCATCGCGCTCGATGCGATCGCCGATCTCGCTCATGGCGAGAAGGTACAGGGCAACCGGCGTTTTCGCCCACGAATGTGCGGTACGCGTGCCGTTCGGTGCTCCGTTTGCTCGATCCCGGAGCGCACTTTCGCCGAATGACAAAGACTCAACGCTTGTTGCATGCAAGCATCGTGGCGGTGTTCACCGCGCGTACGATGGCCGGACAATCGGCCCCGGCGCGCCCCCCCGTCATCGATGCGCACTTTCATGGTGTCGCGACAGATCTTGCGCGCACCGATTCGCTCAACGTGCGCTACCGCCTCGTCACAATACTCCCGGTCAACGTCGAGGCGTGGCAGTCAGTGGACCGGAGCCACGTCATCTCGGGACTCAACTTTCCGTGCGACCACGGTGTCGCGCCCATGTTCGGAAATCCCTGCCTCCAGAACAAGGCCGACCTTCCAGATACAGCATGGGTCCGCGCTCAGGTCAGCGCCGGTCGCATTCAGGCATTTGCCGAAATCATTTCGGAGTACGTTGGAATGTCGCCGACCGATCCTCGCCTCGATCCATACTGGTCGATCGCCGAGGAATTCGATATTCCGGTCGGGATCCACATGGGGTTCGGACCGCCGAACGCCGCATACGAGTCGAGCCCGACACCCGTGAAGACGCCGGAATATCGAGCGGCGTTCGGCAATCCGATGCTGCTCGAAGAAGTCCTCCTACGCCACAAGAAACTTCGGGTTTCGGTAATGCATGCCGGCTGGCCGATGCTCGAGCCGATGATTGCACTGCTGTACTCTCATCCCGGCGTGTATGTCGATGTCGGCGGTCTGCAGACAACATCCTACGTGCCGCGAGCGTCGTACTACCGGCATCTCCGCGGCTTGGTCGAAGCGGGATTTGGCAAACGAATCATGTTCGGCTCCGACTCGCCGGGAAACGCCCAGGTCGGCAGGGGGATCGACGCCATATTGGCGGCCGATTTCCTGACCGAAGAACAGAAGGCAGACATCCTCTGTGGAAATGCTAAGCGATTCTTTCGACTCCCCGAATCGACGTGCCGTCCGAATCCCTGAGCCGCCGCACCAAGCTACTGTTTCTTCAAATCGGCATACGACGCGAGTGAGTAGTACAGCACATCGGTCGACGATTGCGCACTGAGTTGCCCTCGCAGATTCCCGTCGACGAGTAGCAGATCGATCGCAATCGTGTGCGGCCAACGCTTGGCATCGTCCGTCGGAATCTGGCTGGCAAGACGCCCGGTGAAATTGTTGTTGCGAAACGCGGCTTCGGTGACGGCAGTCCGCGGCTGATCGCCGAGCGTTGCGAATACGTCGCCGTTCGGGCCGATGCTGATCTTGAGCGGGATAGTCGCCTTCCAGGTGCGCAGCGTTCCAGACCACTCGCCGGCAACCAGGTTCAATTGCGACGGGGGCGGACCGGCGCGACCGCCCGCCTGCAACGCCTGCGCCGCGCGTCGCACGCCGAGTGTATCTGCATACTTGGGAACGAGCACCGCCGCGATATCCTGCGCAATCGCTCCCGTCGGAAAACCCGAGCTGCTCAATACCACCACAGCCATGTTCTCGCTGGGGTAGAGATTCAACACGGTGGACACGCCGGGCATGCCGCCAGTGTGGCTGACTCGGAGCACGCCCATGTCGTTGCCCACGCCCCAGCCAAGCCCATATGCGGCTGGCGCCACCGGCGTATGCATCAGATCGATGGTCTCGTCCTTGAGGATCGCGCGCTGATCGGGGAGATGATCCTTTAGATGAAACATCCCGAAGCGAACGAGATCGTGCGCGCTCGAGTAGACAGCGCTCGCACCCATGTGATCGAACGCGTAAAACGGAATCGGCTTGCCCTTTTCGTCGTAGCGCTTGGCCGCGGACGACTCGAGACCGGCCGGAATGTCGATCGACGTATGCGTCAGGCCCAGGGGTTGAAAGACCTGCGTGCGCATGTACTCGGCGTATGGCTTGCCGGACGCGCGTTCGATGATGTGGTCGATGATGCCAAAACCGAGATTCGAATATTCATACAACGATCCGGGGGCGAACACGAGGTTCCCGTAGTGGGCGATCGTCTCGTCCATCGGCGGCGGGCGGTACGACTGGTCCGCGTAAAAGAATTGGTAGTGCAGCGGGAGTCCGGCCGTGTGACTCAACACGCGTCGCACCGTGGCCTCTTTGGCGTCGCCAGCAAGTCCCGTGAGCTTGCCCGCGCCGAGGTAGTCGTTGGCTGGCCGGTTGATGTCGACCTTTCCCTGTTCAACGAGGGTCATGAGACCTGTCGCCGTGAAGGGCTTTGAGATCGATGCCAGCGAATACATGGTGTTCGGCCCCGACGGCCGCATCGCCTCGCGGTCGGCCAAGCCGAAGCCTTCTTCCCACACGATGTTGCCGTCCTTGGCCACCGCGACGGATGCGGATGCGACGCCGGTGGATGCGAGCGCCTGCGTGATCCTCGCGCGAACGGCGGAGAATCGGTCTGCTTGCTGCGCCGACGCCTGGCCGATCGACAGCCCGATCAGAAGGACGGCAGCAAGTAGACGGCGATAGCCAAGCATCCCGAGCCTTCGCGCCCCGATAGTCATCGCTCTTCTCCTGGTGTCATCTATGGAAGCCGGCGAGCCCCTGACGCGGGCTTTGGGTTCGGGTAGAGATACCGATTCTCGCGACGCTCGTCCACACGCCGCCGCGCGGTGGCGAACGCCGACCCGGACCCGGCAACCAATACCTCCCGGAAGAAACGTCCAGAACGGCAAAAATTGCCGGTGCTGGAGCGTCGCCGACTCGGGCGCTCGATTCGAAATCTGCTCGCATAAAGCGTTACGCGACAATGTGTTATGCGCTATCGCCAGCCATTGTCTCGTCCGGCATGTCGGTTGCCTTTGCCATGGCTCGCGTACCGGGTCCACTTCCGTCCGCTTCGCGCAGTCTGGCAGTTCCCGCCGCCGTTACCCGCCCTCCATCCGCTTCCCGCCATGCCTTCCCTGAATGGAATGGACAGTGCTGCCGCCGCCCTGCGGTTCTGGGAGCGCAAGCAGGAAATCGTCGCCAATAACCTCTCGAACGTTTCGACGGACGGCTACAAGTCGCAGCGAGTGTTCGCGCGCCTTCTCGACGGCATGCGCCCCGCCGCGGTCACCAGTTCCGATCTCACAACCGGCACGCTCCGCCAGACCGGCAACGCGATGGACGTCGCCGTCGACGGCCCTGGCTTCTTCGTGGTGAACACCCCGAACGGCGAACGCTACTCGCGGGGCGGCAGTCTCCGCATCGACGAAAAACATCACCTCGTGGACGTTGAAGGACGTCCGCTGCTCGGCGTCAAAAAGAATGGACCGCTCACACTGCTCGACGGCCCCGTCGAGATCAGCAAGACCGGCGACGTGACGCAGAACGGTCAGGTCGTCGACACGCTGCGCATGGAGTCCGCGCCGAAGGACGTGGAGCTGCAGCGCGAAGGCGAAGGCATGTGGATTCCGCCGCAAACGCGCCAGCCCATCGCCGCCGCCGATCGCAACGTGAAGCAGGGCCACCTCGAAGAGAGCAACGTGAACTCGATGAGCGCGCTTGTCGACATGGTGTCAGTCCAGCGCGCGTACGCATCGGTTCAGAAAAGCATCATCGAGATGGACCACGTGAACGAAACGATTACCACGCAGCTCGCGAAGCCCCTGTAACAAACCCACTAGCGGCTAGTGCCAAGCAACTAGCGCCACCGTCGAAACCATGAATCCTGCACTTCGTACATCAGCAACTGGAATGGCCGCGCAGCAGACGCGCACCGAAGTCATCGCGAACAATCTCGCGAACGTGAATACCACGGGCTTCAAGCGCAGCCGCGCACAGTTCGAGGACCTGCTGTATCAAACGATGCAGGGTCCGCAGGTGCTCGGCAGTTCGGAGACCAACACGGCGCCCGCTGTGCAGGTTGGACGCGGTACCCATCTCACGGCCGTGCAGCGCCTTCATAGCCAGGGCGCGCTCGAGCAGACGGGACGCTCGCTCGACGTCGCCATCGACGGCGATGGTCTCTTCCCTGTGCAGATGCCGAGCGGTACGACGGCATACACGCGCGACGGAAGCTTCCAGATCTCTGATCAAGGCGTTCTCGTGACCTCCGACGGCTACGCCATTGGCGCCGGAATCAAGATTCCCGCCGAGATCACGGACGTGACGATCTCCGCGACCGGTGTCGTGAGCGGCTCGAAGGGTCCCGGCGGCGAACAGACCGAGCTCGGTCGCATCGAACTCGCTCGCTTTGCCAACCCCAGCGGCCTCATGTCCCTCGGCCAGAACCTCTACGCCGCGACGCCGGCGAGCGGCGAAGCAACGACCGGCTATCCGCTGGATGATGGCATGGGCCGCCTGGTGCAGGGTCAGCTCGAGGGCAGCAACGTCGAAATCGTGCAGGAAATGGTCGACATGATCAGCGCCCAGCGCGCGTACGAGCTCAACTCGAAAGCACTCAAGGCCGCCGACGAGATGTCGCAGACAGCGACGGAGATGGTCCGCTAGTGACACGCAGACTCACGAAGGGCGTTGCGCATCCCTACTTGCTCACCGTCCTGGCCGTTTTGCTCGCGCTGTCGGCGAGCCTTGCACACGCGCAGCAGCCGGTGCGTCGCGGAGCAGCCGTCGCGACGCGGGCACTCGCGCGTGGGACGGTGTTGGGCGCAGACGACTTCGTATTTCGCGACACCACGCTCCGCGGACCCGCCGACACGTCGCGGATCGATGCGGGTTGGGTGACGCGTCGAGCCATTCTCGCGGGCGAAGTACTCCGCGCTCCCGCTGTCGAGCCGCCGACGATCGTGTCGGCAAATCAGCCAGTGGAAATCGAATGGCGCGATCAGAATGTCCGACTCACGCTGCGCGGCATCGCTGCGCGCAACGGTGCGCTTGGCGATCGAGTGCCAGTACGCACCGCAGCGGGTCGAAGAATGGACGCAACCGTCGTGGCCCCAGGCCGCGTTCGCCTTGATTGAGGAAACTGGCATGCATCGCTTTCGGCACTTCGCCATCGCAACACTAGCCCTCGCCCTCGCCGCTCCTGCGGCAATGGCGCAGAGCAAGGATCAGCAGGCGCCCGCTCGGCGTCTCACCTCGTGGACTGCCGACCGTCGCGAATACGCTGTCGGCGACGTGATCACGGTGCTGGTTACCGAAGCCACGCTCGCGACCGCGACAAAATCGCAGACGGGATCCGATCAGCAAACGCGAAAGAACGACTTGGGCCTGGTCCCGCCGAAGGTCGGTACGTCAGCACTGCCTGAGATCGATGCGACGATGTCGATGAGCAAAAATTCCCAGTCGAGCCAGAGCGGCGACGCCAAACGCGGCGTGAACTTCCGCGGCGACATCAGCGTACGCGTCGTGGCCGTCGACAAGACGGGGCTGCTGCAGATCAAGGGCACGAAGATGGTGGACGTCGACAAGAACAAGCAGGCGCTCAACCTCACTGGCTGGGTGCGCCCCGAGGACATCTCAACGGCGAACTACGTGACGAGCGAACGCGTGGCCGACGTCAACATGACGTACACGCTGAACGGCGACATTGGCAAAACGCGCGGTGGACTCATCGGCCGCCTCATCACGGTGTTCTGGCCATGAAGAAGACAGGTCTGTGGTCACTGGTCTCTGGTCTCAGGGGAATCATCGTCGCGGCAGCGTTCTCCGTCGTCGTGAATCCTCAGACCTCGAACCTGCGAGCTCAGGAAATGCTTCGCATCCGCGATCTCGCGATCGAAGACAAAGCGATTCCCGTTCGCCTGCTCGGCTACGGCCTCGTCATCGGTCTCGATGGAACGGGCGACCGCGCGAGTGGCGGTAAGCAGGGCGGCATGACGGTCAACTCGATCGTCAACCTGCTTCGCCGATTCGGCGTACAGCTGCCGGTTGAAGCAATGAAGACAAAGAACGTCGCCGCGGTGCTCGTCACGGCGGAAGTCTCGCCCTATCTGCGCGCCGGCGGTCGATTCGAAGTGCACGTCTCGTCGGTCGGCGACGCGCGTTCGCTGCGCGGCGGCGTGCTGTGGATGACGCCAATGCTCTCTGAAGTCGGTGGTGATCCGGTCGCCACGGCGCAGGGCGCGGTGCTGATGGCCGACCTCGGCGGTGGACGCGGAAGCTCGGTCATCGAAAACTCGTCGCGCATTCCGACGGGCGGCCTCCTCGAAGCAGACTTGCCGCGGCCGCAGTTTGCGTCGAGCAACAAGCTGTTGCTCCGCGAGCCCGACATCACGATGGCAACACGCATCGCGACGGCAATCAACAAGGAAATGGGCGAGAATACGGCGACCGTTGAAGACCCAGGTTCCGTCGCACTCTCGCTGAAAGATCAGAAAGAAGGTCAGGCGCTCGCGATCGCCCGCATTCAAGATCTTCGCGTGCAGCCTCAACGCATCGCGCGACTGATCATCGACGGTCGCGATGGAACCATCATCGCCGGCGGTGATCTCACGATCGGCGAAGCAACTGTGAGCCACGGCGGAATCACGATCACGGTTGGTGCGAACGACACCACCGCTGCGCCAGCCGGCAACCTGCGACTTGCCGCAGGCACACCTGTCACGCGCGTTGCTGCAGCGCTTCACGCAGCACAAGCACCAGCGTCGGAAATCGCAGCAATCTTCGAATCACTTCGAGCCATCGGAGCGATCGCCGCAGAGGTTGTCGTTCGATGAGTCAGATCGCCGGCCTGCCTCCGAACAAGGGACCAATGCCGTCACCTGCAGAGCGCCTGAAAAAGACGGCGCTCCAGCTCGAGGGAGTGTTTGTGCAACGTTTATTTGCAGCCATGCGCGACACGGTGCCGAATGACGGACTTATGTCACAAAGCAGCGGCGAAAGCACGTTCACTCAGATGCTAGATGAGAAGTTTTCTGAACAAGTGCCGAAACAATGGAATGGGCAGCACTCGCTCGCCGCGGCACTGTACCGCCAATTGAGCCAGCGACTTGGATCGCAGGCTACGGATTCAACCGGATCGGAACCGAGATGATGACGACCGATCAGAAGTTCGACCTCGTTCCGACCGCACGCACCGTCGTTTCGCCGGTCGATTCGCTCACCGACGCACTCGTCACCGAGCGACGCCTGCTCGACGAGTTGATTGGTGTGATGCGACGCCAGCGCTCTGCCGTCGGCGACGACGACCTACAGCGCGTCGACGACAGCGTCTTCGCTACGCATCGAGTGCTGGTCACGCTGAATGAAGCGCGACGCCGCCGGCGTGCGTTGAACACACTCATTGGCCAGCGCGAAGACATCGGCATTCACTCGCTCGACGAAGCACTCGGGCCCCGCATGACGCCCGCGCTGCGTGACGCACGCGACGGCCTGCACACCGCCGCACGCGCGCTGTCGCGAGAGGTCGCGCTGAACCGTCGCATCCTTCGCGAGGCGCTCGCCTGCGGTGATGCGTATGCTCGCACACTCACCGGCGCGGAAGCGACAGCACCTGCGACGTACGCCACGAAACCGACACCGTCGCAGCAGGTTCGCTCGCAGACGCACAGTCTGCTCGATCGGAGGATCTGATGAGCATCGGCAGCATTCTCAACTCGGCGCGTCAGGGAATGAACGCGCAGCAGACCGCGGTCCAGATCGCGTCGCAGAACATCGCGAACGCGAAGACCGAGGGATACTCGCGACAGCGCGTTGATTTGGCTGCCCAGCTCCCGACGGTCTTTCCATATGGAAGCGTCGGCACGGGTGTAGCCGTTGCCAGCATCACGCGCGCGCGCGATTCGTTGCTCGACGCCACCTATCGCACCGACAACGCCGGCGCTTCGGGCGCCAGCACGACAGCCGACGCGATGGGCCAGGTACAGTCGATCTTTGGCGAGCCAAGCGACACGGGATTGAGTGCGTCGCTCGATGCGTTCTGGTCGGCGTGGAGCGACCTCGCGAGCGACCCAACGAACGTCTCGGCCAAGGGCGTGGTGCGTCAGGCTGGTAACAACGTCGCGAACACGCTCAATCGCTTTGCGGCGCAGCTCGACACGGTGGATCAGAGCAATCGCGAAGCGATGAACGCCGACGTCAATCAGGTGAATCAGCTGAGCTCGCAGATCGCCGACGTGAATCGCCGAATCGTGTCCGCCGAATCCGGCGGACAGACGGCGAACGATCTCCGCGACCAGCGCGATCTCCTGCTCGATCAGATGACGAAGATCGTCGGCGGCCAGGTGATCGAGCATTCGAACGGCAGCGTTGCCGTGTACGCCGCGGGACGCATGATCGTCGACGACACGACAGTGAAGCAGCTCGAGATGCACGACGGTCAGCCGCCCACGGTAACGTATCAGGGCAGCGCCGCGACCATCGACGGCCTTGGCGGCACGCTCGGCGCGCACATCGATGTCTCGGCGAATCGCATTCCGATGGTCATGTCCAAGCTCGATGCTCTTGCATCGGGCCTGGTGCAGACCGTCAACGCGATTCACTCTACCGGAACCGTGTACAGCGGCAACCCGCCGGTCGGATCGCCGGCCGGAAACTTCTTCGACCAGACCAACCCGCCGCCCACCGGTGTCGATCCGCTGATGACGGCGCGCAACATTCGGCTGTCGCCCACGCTCGTTGGCGCAAACGATGTCGCGGCGTCCGCCGGAACCGCGGCTGGTCCGGGAAACAACGACGTCGCGGCCGCGCTAGCAGGACTGCGCAACAGCGCGGTGACGCTCAATTCACTCGCCGGAACGACGACGGCGTCGATGAGCGACTTCTTCAACGAGACGGTTGGCAGTCTTGCCACCGATGTTCGCGAAGCCCAGGACAACGCGACCGTCCAAGGGACCCTCGCGTCCAACGCCCAGACACGGCGTGAAAGCGTCAGTGGCGTTTCGACGGACGAAGAGTTGATTTCGGTGATCGAGCACCAGCATGCGTATCAAGCAGCCGCGCGACTCGTCCAAGTCGTGAGCGACATGACCGATACACTCGTCAACATCGGGCGTTAATTTCCTGAGATGCTGATCCTCGGCCGGAAAGCTGGCGATACGATCCTGATCGGCGACGGAATTCGCGTCGTCGTGCTCGCGTGCGACCGCAAGGGCGTGCGATTGGGCATCGAAGCTCCGAGCGACGTCACCATTCTGCGTGGCGAAATCGTCAGCGACATCACCGCCGAGAATCAGCGCGCAGGTGCCACTGACGGCGGCAAGGAATGGCTGAAGGTTATCGGCGGTCCGCGGCGCGACGAGCCTTGAGCGTCGGCAGCCGCAGCTCGGCGAGTCCGGCGCGGCGTTCTACCCTTCCGCCAAACGATTCGGCCAAGAGCTCGGCGTAGCGACTTCCGCCCGAGACCGGAGTTCCGTCTACAGTCGGTGATCCAATCCTGAATTCGACGCGCACCCAGTGATCGTCGGATTCCGTGACGGCCCGAATGGCCGAGCCGCTCTGCTTGGCGAGACGCTTGGCGTCGTGTAGCAGCAGCGTGAGTACGCGCACCAGGGCCCACCGCTCGACACGCACCGGTTCCACATAGCGCGTTGGCGTCACCGTCACCTGCAGATCGCGTGCGTCGTGCAGGTAGCGATGGATGGCAAAAACGTCGGCCAGCACATCGTCGAGAATCAACGGCTCCTCACCCGCGACCGAGTCCTGTGGCAGCAGCCGGATCATCCGGTTGCAATCGGACAGCCTGGTCAAATCGGCAGTGAGATTCTCGAAGCTCGAATTATCGGCCGGCAAATCTCCGAGCTGATGTAGCTCAACTAACGCGGAAAGCGAGCCGATACGGTTATTGAGGGCATGGTGGAGGCCTTGGAGGGCTAGGTCGACGAGTTCGACCCACTCCGCGATTCCCTCGGTCGGTGCGCTTGTCGCTGTCACTTAGGCGGCCCCAAAAGCCTGGTTACAGATCGTCGCCCATCGGCCCGATACTGCATGTGTACGGTCGTTCGCTGGAAACGGATGTCCTGCGACCCCTACCGAGGTTCCCGTGTTTTTCATCGTCGGACTTGTAGTCGTCTTCGGAAGCATTCTGTTCGGATTCACCATGGACCACGGCCACGTCGGCGTGCTGGTTCAGTGGTCCGAATTCATCATCATCGGTGGTGCCGCAATCGGCGCCTTCGTGGTGAGCAATCCGATGAGCGTTGTGAAGGGAAGCGTGAAGAGCGTCCTCGGATTGCTCAAACCTAATCCCTATAACGAGAAGGCCTACTCCGAACTCCTGAAAGTACTCTACGACGTCTTTCAGAAGGCTCGCAAGGATGGTCTCGTCGGACTCGAAGCTCACATCGAAGAGCCCGAGAAGAGCGACATCTTCAAGAAGTATCCATTCTTCTTGCACGATCATCACGCGCTGCCCTTTCTCTGCGACACGCTAAAGGTGTTGCTCACGGGCGCCGTCGAAGATCACCACCTGGCAGAAATCCTCGATCTCGACCTGGAGCGTCAGGGCGAAGAGGCGCGCGCGATTCCTGCGGCGCTCTCGAAGATCGGTGACGCGCTTCCAGGCTTCGGCATCGTCGCCGCCGTACTCGGCGTCGTCATCACCATGGGTTCGATCGGCGGTACTGCGGCCGAGATCGGTGAGAAGGTTGCCGCGGCTCTCGTCGGAACGTTCCTTGGAATCTTGCTCTCGTACGGTCTCGTGAATCCAACGGCGAGTGCGCTCGAAGCGCGCCTCCGTGCGGAGCACGACTACATGAGCTGCATTCGCACCGCGCTGCTCGCGTTCGCACGCGGCGACTCACCGATGACCTGCGTGGAGTTCGCACGCCGCAACATCGAGCCAGTCGAACGTCCGACCTTCGCCGAGCTCGAAGCGCTCACGCGTAAGGCAGCGTAAGGTGTCGAAGAAGGGCGGTGGTGCCGGCGGGCGACCAATCATTGTCGTCAAGAAGAAAGCGCACGGCCATGGTGGTCACCATGGCGGTGCGTGGAAGGTTGCGTACGCCGACTTCGTCACCGCGATGATGGCGTTCTTCATGGTCATGTGGATCATTGGCATGGACCAGAACGTGAAGAACTCCATCGAGGGCTACTTCACGAATCCGATCGGCTTCAAGAAGGGCTATAACGCCGGCAAGTCGCCGATGTCGTCGGGCACGTCGCCGGCGAACGTGCACACGACGCCAATGAAGCTCGTCAGTCGCCGCACGGAGGAAGAAGATCTCGAGAAGACCGGCGGTCGGATCAAGGAGCGCCTCAAGGAAGCGGGATTGAAGGCGATCGGCGATCGCATCGAGATCATCGAGACGAATTCGGGTCTGCGCATCGAGCTCGCCGAGGGTCCCACCGGACACGAGTTCTTCGCCATGGCGTCGTCCACGATGACGCCGACGATGAAGAAGACCCTCGAGATCGTCGCGCAGGAACTCGCTCCGCTTCGAAATCCGCTGATCGTCGAAGGACACACGGATGCCGCCCAGTACGCCGGTCTCTACAGCAACTGGGAATTGTCAGCCGATCGCGCGAATGCAGCTCGACGCGTGATGGAAGGATCGGGACTCAACCCAGCGCGAGTCGTCGAAGTACGCGGCATGGCGGATCGCGAGCTGCGTAACGCAGGCAATCCGCTTGACCCGTCCAACCGCCGTATCACGATCTTCCTGCCGTTCACGACTCCTTCGGCAGAAGAGGCCGCGGCAGCAGCTGCTAACAAAAGCGGCCCAAGCGGCGGCTAAACGGAGAGCTGAAACGCGGCGCTCGGCGTCGCGTAGGGATGTTGGATCGCGGCGTGACCCGAACGGTCGCGCCGTTCTCGCATTCACCACATCCTACGCCTTCACGCGCCGCCCATGGAATCGCTCAAACGCGACCTGCGCTACGTCGCTCGATCGCTCACGCGCAGCCCCGGCTTCTTTTTCGTCACCGTATTCACGCTGGCGCTCGGCATTGGCGCGACGACGGCGATTTTCAGCGTCGTGAATGGGGTGTTGCTGCAACCGCTTGCGTATCCGTCATCCGAACGGATCACGCAGCTCTTTCAGGTCGACAAGAACGGCAAGCGAATGAGCGTTTCGGTGCCGAACTTCAACGACTGGAAGGCGCAGACGCGCGCATTCGACGCGATGGCCGCGGTCCAATCAAATCAGTCGATTACGGTGAACGGACTCGCCGAGCCTGTGCGTGCGCAAGCAACCGTCGTATCGCGTGATTTCTTCTCGGTGTTCGGGCTTAAACCGGCGAGAGGACGCACCTTCGTCAACGAAGAGCTTCGTCCAGGCGCGCCGCGGTCGGTCGTCGTCAGCGACGCGTTCTGGCGCACTCAACTCGGCGGCGCACAAAACGCACTCGGTAAAACGATTCGCATCGAGTCGACACTCATGACGGTCGTTGGCGTCATGCCGCCAGAAATGAACTATCCGGCGGGCGTTGATGTCTGGATGCCACTCGAAGTCGAAACCGGGCAGCCGAGTCGAACGTCGCACGGTTGGCGTGTCGTTGCACGGCTCCGTTCCGGCGTCACGCTGGCTCAAGCGCAGCAGGATCTGAGCAGCGTGTCGCGACGACTCAAGCAGCAGTATGGCGACGAGACGTGGATGTCCGACGGTGACCTCTCGCCACTGCGCGATCAGCTGGTCGGAAAGGTTCGCAACACACTGTTCGTGCTGCTTGGCGCATCAGCGCTCCTGCTACTCATTGCGTGCGGCAATGTCGTCAATCTTCTCGTCGCACGTCTCACGGTGCGCCGCGCAGAAATCGGTCTTCGCCTTGCGCTGGGAGCAAGCCGACTGAAGCTCGTGCAACAACTCGTCATCGAGGCAGGTGTACTCTCGGTGCTTGGCGCGGTCGGAGGTCTTGGACTCGCAGCGGCCGGCATACGATTGCTGCTCGCCACGCAAACAGGAAATCTCCCGCGCGCCGGCGAGATTCACATCAGCTGGCCCGTTCTTTTGTTCGCGTTCGGCGTCGCAGTGGCCGCGGCGATTGCACTTGGCTTGCTAGCTGCATGGCAGGGCACGCGCGGTGACATACGGGAGGCGCTGTCGGCTTCGCAACGCACACAGGCCGGCACAGGATCGAGCGCCAACGTTCGCCGCACGCTTGTCGTGTCGCAGATGGCGCTCACGGTGGTGCTCCTCGTTGGCGCTGGCCTGCTGATTCGCAGCTTCGTTCGCTTGCTCGATCTCGACCCTGGGTATCGCACGCATCACGCAGTCGTACTCACGGCGGAGCTTCCGTACGAGCGAGGCAACGAGGGAGCGCAGCGTCGTGTGGCGTTCTATAGAGATGCGATGGCGCGCCTGCGTGCGCTGCCCGGTGTCCGTGCCGTTGGCGCCGTGAGCGGCTTCCCGCTCGTTGGCGGCGGCAACGATGGCGCGTATCTGATTCTCACACGTCTCGATGAGCCGCTCGTCATGGCGGACATTCCCAAGCTGATGAAGGATCCGACGCGCAGCGGCCAGGCGAACTTCAACGTCGTCGACGGCGACTACTTCGCGGCAATGAACATTCCGGTGTTGCGCGGCCGCGTATTTGGAGCGGGAGACACGCCTGACGCGCCGCACGTGGGAGTGATCAGCGCGTCATTGGCACGAGCGAAGTGGCCGAATGAAAATCCGATCGGAAAGTTCATTCAATACGGCAACATGGACGGCGACATGCGGCCATTCACCGTGGTCGGCGTCGTCGGCGACGTACGCGATCAGAACCTCGCCGTTGAAGCGCAACCCACGTTTTACGCGTATCAGCCGCAGCGCGACCACGCCTCGAGCCAACTCCATATCGCCATTCAAACCGCCGACGATCCGTCATCGGCAATCGCGTCTGCCCGGTCGATCGTGCAGCAGCTCCGCCCAGACGCGTCACCCGTCGTTCGCACGATGGAGTCGGTGGTGTCGACGTCTGTGGCCGACCGTCGGTTCGTGCTCGTACTCGTCGCCGTCTTTGGTTCGGCCGCGCTCGTGCTCGCGGCGCTCGGCGTCTATAGCGTCATCTCGTACCTCGTCACGCAGCGACGGCAGGAGATCGGCGTTCGACTCGCGCTTGGCGCCCGTTCGAACGACGTGCTCGCGCTCGTGCTCCGTCAGGGTGCGACGATGGCCGGCATTGGCGTCGCGATTGGCGGAGTCGCCGCGCTGCTATTCGCGCGGCTCCTCAAAAACCTGGTGTACGGCGTGAGCACGAGTGACCCGATCGCCTTCGTGGCAGTGATCGCTTTGCTCTGTGCCGTCGCGGTTCTCGCCAGCTGGCTGCCCGCGCGCCGAGCGGCGCGCGTCGACCCTATGGAAGCGCTACGCGGATAGGCTCACACGTTCGGATGCCCAATGAAGGGCATCCGTGTACAAGCCGGGCAGAATTTCCTCGGGAACCGACGTCTGGCTTGCGAGACCCAGCGCGGTTTCCCAATTCGCGCCCTCGTACGCTTCGACGAGCTTGAGCGGCGGCGCAAGCGGACCACCGCGCTTGAGCAGCGCGCCGCGCACGTCGTCGCTCAGTTCGAGGCGCAGCAGGATCTTCTCCATCGGAACCTCGAGCAGCACGTCGAGCAGCGACAGCAGGCCAACAATGAAGGCAGACGCTGCCGGCTGATTCTCGCTCGAATTGTTGGCGAGGAGTTCGCACATTCGCGCCCGGGTCATTGCGGTGAGCGCCACTTCGTGACTCACGTCACCAGCCTTGCCGAGCGACGCGATGAGAATCACGGCGAGCCATCGGTGCAGCGTATCGCGGCCGACCATTCGCACAGCGTGCGGAATCGACGTGATGCCTCGACCGCCAACCGACGCGGCGTTGACGATACGCAGGAGCTTGTAGGCGAGCGCTACGTCGCTCTGAAACGCAGCGTCGAGTGCTGTATCGCTGGTCTTGGGGTCCTGCAGCAGGTTGAGAAGCCGCATGATCACCAGCTGCCCTGCCGACACGTCGGTCTTGCTCAGCGTTTCCGGGCGGCTGAAGAGATAGCCTTGGAATAGCTCGAAGCCGAGGTTCACGCACACGTCGCGCACCGCGGTCGTCTCCACTCGCTCGGCCAGCAGACGCGCCCCTACTGGCTGCAGCTGGCGAACCGTCTGCTCGAGGTCCTCGGCCGAGCGGCCGAGGATGTCGACCTTTACGATCGATGCGAGTTCGAGGAGCGGACGCGATGCGTCGGCGTAGACGTAGTCGTCGAGAGCGAGACGATAGCCCTGCTTCACGAGGCGTTGGCACGCGGCGACTGTGTCGTCGTCGCATTCGACGCTCTCGAGCAACTCGATCACCACGGTCGATGGATCGAATAGCTCCCATGTATGGCCGAGCAATTGGCTTCGCGAGAAGTTCACGAAGGCGACGCCACCGCCAGCGACAGCCCGGAGTCCGATCCCGAGCATGGCACTGACGATGACATCGGCACTCATATATCCCGCCTCGCCGTCTGCATGATCTGCCACGGCGTCGCGGCGGTATAGCAGTTCATATCCGAAGAGCCCGCGGCCAAGCTCGAAGATCGGCTGGCGAGCCACGTGGATGGAGCTCATTGGGGAGAGGCGGCCCGAATCGGGCCAAAGGGGAGCCAGCTGGGAACGAGTGACCTACCTTTCGGGGTTAGTCTCGCAGTCACGTGTCTAGTATCGACCGGACCGACGAGGCGCATGACGCGTCGCCGAGTTTTGACGACTATCCTCGCTATCAGGATACTCATGATCGTTCTTGGACTGTTACAAGTTTTAATAGGCGCTGGCGGCCCCGTGCGCGATACAACGCCGCGCACGCCGCCGGGCCTCGACACAGTCCCCGTCGTTGCGCCGACACTCGCTCCGCGAGGGTTTCCACTTCTCGAAACGTCGCTCGACCTGAGCGACACCGTGCGTAAGCGACGCAAGGCCGTAGAGGTCAGCGAGTGGTACGGTCGCCGGCTCATAATTCATCGATACGTCGCGTACGCCACCATTCCTGTGTTCGCCCTCCAGTACGCCGCCGGCGAACAGCTGTTTCAGAAGGGTAATGGGGCTCCGACGTGGGCCAAGACCATGCACCGCGCTGGCGCAACTACACTCGCTGGAATGTTCACAGTGAATACGGTGACAGGAGCCTGGAACTGGTGGGACTCCCGATCGACCGCTCAGGGACGCGTGCTCCGAACGATTCACGCTATTTCCATTCTCGGCGCGGATGCGGCGTTCACGTACGCCGGTGCCAAGCTGTCGGACGAGGCCGAGAATAGCGTCGACAAACGTCGTGAGCACCGCACCGTGGCGCTGTCGGCAATGGGCGTGACCGTGGTGAGTGGTCTCGCCATGAAACTCTGGAATCGATAGCGCAACCGATGACGCCTCCTGACGCACTCGTTCAATTCTTCAAGCCGTGGAATGCCTTCTATAGTCATTCCAAGCTGACCATCACGATCGTTCAGTTCCTGCACATTGGCGGGTTGCTGCTGGCGGGCGGTCTCGCAATCGCCGCCGACCGAGGAACGCTGCGCGCGCTTCGCCTGGCCGCAGCGGAGCGACACGGACATTTGCGCGAGCTCGCCGCCGTCCATCGCTGGGTCCTGACCGGGCTCACGATCGTCGTGCTCAGCGGTGTCGCGCTGTTCACCTCGGACATCGAGACCTTCTTCGGATCGTGGCTGTACTGGACCAAAATGGGTCTCGTGGTTGTACTTCTGATTAACGGCTATGTGATGACGCGCGCTGAACATGCGCTGCGTCAGGACGCAGCCGATGCGTCGCCGCAATGGAAGACGCTGCATCGTGTGGCGGTTTCCAGCCTCACGCTCTGGCTCGTGATCGCCGCCTTTGGTGTGGCGCTCGCGAATTTCTCCTGAATCAACGAACGATGTCGGATATGAAGCACGAAGCACAGTCGCAGATGGACGCCTGCAATGGATGCGCAGTGATGGCGCGCCGCGATTTTCTACGCACCGCCGGCGCGATGGCGGCGGGTACGCTCGTGGCCCTTGGCGCGGCACCGGCAATTGCTGCGGCCTCACCCGTGGAGTTCGTGGCTGCACTCGGCGGCTCGCGCGAGGAAAAGACCTACGCGATCCCGGCCAAAGACGGCACGCAGATCGACAAGGACAACGACGCGATGATCACGCGGTGGCAGGGCAAGGTGTTCGTGTATGGACTCGCCTGTCCGCACCAGAACACCGCGCTGCGTTGGTACGACAAGGACGCGCAGTTCGAGTGTCCCAAGCATCACTCGCGCTTCACGCCCGACGGCATCTACATCAAGGATAGCGGTCGCGCTACGCGAGGCCTCGACCGCTATGCGGTTCGCAAGGATGGCAACAACGTCGTGGTGAATCTCGACAAGCTGCATCAAGAAGACGAAGACGAAGCGGCGTGGAAGACCGCCTTTGTCACCGTCTGACGCATCACGGAACACTCATCCCCGATCAGCGATGTCCTGTCAGGATTGTCTCAATCGTCGCGACTTTCTCGCCAAATCGGCGATCGCCGCCGTGGGCCTCGTCGTGGCAGAAGGCTGCGGCGATGGTCAGATCGGGCCGACCATACCGCACGTATCGGGCGGCGGCAATCCGTTCGTGCCTGCAAGTCCCGCGGTGGTCGTGAAGCTCAGTAGTCCCGCCAATGCGGGCCTCGCGACTGTCGGAACGATTGTCGACATCGGATCGGAGCGCGCGCTGGTTCGCACCGGTCCCTCCACGTTCCTCGGCCTCTCGAGAATCTGCACCCATCAGGGATGCGACACCGAGGTTCGGGCCGGCCTCCTCGAGTGCCCGTGCCATGGATCGCTTTTCTCCGCAAGCGGTTCCGTGCTGCGCGGGCCAAGCATTTCCAGCCCACAAATCGCGCCACTCGCGCAGCTTACCGCCACCTTCGACCCAGTCGCGAACACCGTGACTGTGGCTTAAATCACGCGCGCCGGACTGTCACGCGAACGTAACCGTTTCGCGGCGCGCAGGTTCTTCGTAGTTTGCCATCCATGTTGATTGGCGTCGCTGGAATGGTTGGTACGGGCAAGACGACTCTCTCGCACGCGCTCTCAGCGCGTTTCGGCTTGCAAATCGCGCTCGAAAGCGTCGATGCCGACAACCCGTGGCTCGAGAGCTACTACGGCGGTCCGGACGAGATGCGCACGTACGGACTGCACCTACAACTTCACTTTCTCGCGACTCGCTTCGCCAGCATGCGACGCATGCGTGGCCTTGGCGGGAGCTGGATCCTCGATCGCACGTGGTACGAGGATGCGGAGATTTTTGCTCGTGGGTTGTTTGAGCAAAGTCTCATGACGTCCGACGAGTGGTCGCTGTATCGGCGACTGTACGCGGAGTTGTTGCACTCTCCGGCCGCTCGTCCGCCACGCCTGCTCATCTATCTCCACGGCCCGCTCGACGTGATCGCGCAACGCATCGCGAACCGCGGACGCCCCAAGGAGCGCGACGTGCCCATGGACTACTGGGCCGCGCTGCACGGGCGATACGAACGGTGGATCGCTCAGTTCCGGCACTGCCCCGTTCTGTCGATCGACGTTCGCGGCTACGATCTGTTCAACGAGCCGTCGGCGATCGAAGAAATCGCCGGGCGCGTTCGGCTGCAGCTCGACGGCGAGCTTCCGCAAACGGAGCTCTGGCCGGCCGCGCCACGTCGGCGCCTCGCGTAGCGACTCGTCCGCGCCATCGACATGGGTCTTCTCACCAAACTCCTCTTCTTTCCAGTCGCTGGTCCCGTTGCCGGGATCAAGTGGTCGCTTGGAAAAGTGCAGAACGTGGTCGAGGAGGAGCTCACCGACGACACGCCGATCAAGCAGGAACTCATGGAGCTGCAGATGCAGCTCGAGCTTGGCGACATCGATGACGCGCAATACGTAGAACGCGAGGCTGAATTGATGGTGCGGCTTCGCGAAGTACGCGCCTGGCGGGAACGACTCGGAAAGGGCACGAGCGGCGGCCCCGTTCGCATGGCGCGCGACAGCGGAGAGTGAGCGCGGTCGACGCGCTGATTGCCGGTCTTCCTCGCACATCACTCGTCGTCGGCAAGGGAGGCGTCGGAAAAACGACCTGCGCCGCAGGCCTCGCCGCTATCTGCGCTCAACGCGGCGAAACCACGCTCCTCCTGTCGACCGACCCCGCCGCGGCGTTAGCCGATACCCTCGGCGTTCCGGTCTCGTCGAACGCCTCGGCGGTGGAGCAGCAGCCGAACCTCCACGTGCGGCAGCTGTCGGCGCACGATCTCCGTGAGGATTTTCTCAACCGTTGGCGTGCCACAATTGGCGACATCCTCGATCGCGGCACGTATCTCGACCGCGAAGACATCGACGGACTCGTCGACGCGGCGCTCCCCGGTGGCGATGAAATCTTCGCCATGCTCGCGCTCGCCGAACTGCTCGCCGACGAAAATTCGCCGTACGCGCGAATCGTCGTAGACACGGCGCCCACCGGACACACGCTTCGCCTGCTCGCACTTCCGGAAACCTTTCGCGCACTACTCGCGATGTTCGACGCGATGCAGGACAAACACCGATTCATGGTGCGCGCACTCACTCACCGGTATCGTCGAGATCAAGCCGACGCGTTTCTCGACGAGATGCGGTCGCGCGTAGACACCATCCGCACGCTCCTCGCCGACGGCAGCGCCATCGCCGCAGTCGTCGTCACGCGTGCCGAACCGCTCGTCGTGGCGGAGACGTCTCGGTATGTCGAAAGCCTTGGCGCGCTACACGTTCGCGTTGCCGCGTGTATCATCAACGCCGCCAGGGGCGACAGCACGATCCAGGGCATCGACGAATCGATTCCGCCGTACTGGCTGCCGATCGCACCGACCCCGCCGACAGGAATCACTGCCGTCGCCGCTGCGGTTCGAGAACTTCGAACGCCATCGATGGCCGCCGCGACCACTCCTTCGCCACCGATCAGGCGCGCGACCGAGAAAACGATCGACCCATCAACAATGGTGCGGCCAATCACCATCGTTGGTGGTAAGGGCGGCGTGGGCAAGAGCACAGTCGCGTGCGCGCTCGCCATCGCATCGTCACGCGACGGCGACGGACTCACGCTGCTCGTGTCCACCGATCCTGCTCCGTCCATCGCCGATGCGTTCGGACAGCCGGACGCGCCGTGGGCTCGCGCCGACGTCGAGGCCGAGTTGGCGGATTTTCCGGGCGTTGTCGTGCGACAGATGGACGCGACTGCCGCGTTCGCTCGGGTGCGTGACACCTATCAGTCGCGCATCGACGCGCTGTTCGAGGCGCTCATCGGTCGAGGCGTCGACGTCGCGGCAGATCGCGCGATCGTGCGCGATCTGCTCGCGCTCGCGCCCCCGGGCGTCGACGAACTCTTTGCCCTCTCTGCTCTTGGCGATGCGCTGTTCGAGGGGCGATTTCGCCGCATCATCGTCGATCCCGCGCCAACGGGCCATCTATTGCGATTGCTCGAGATGCCGGCCATCGCGTTGGATTGGTCGCATCGCATCATGCGCTTGATGCTCAAGTATCGCGATGTCGTGGGGCTTGGCGAAACTGCGCAGGAGCTATTGGACTTCGCCAAGCGGACGCGCGCGCTCGACACGCTACTTCACGACGCGACAAAATGCGGACTCGTCCTCGTGTCGCTCGACGAGCCACTCGTGCGCAGCGAAACCACTCGCTTGGCCGCCGCGGTGCGCGCGCGCGGCGTGGACGTTGGCGCAATCGTTTGGAATCGCATCGAAGGTGTGCTCGAGCCTCTTCCAGCAACCGTTGCGGCGCGCCAATTTGTCGCGGAGGAAGTCGAGCCACCGCCGGTCGGCGCACGCGCACTTCGCGAGTGGTCGCTCTCCTGGCGACTCGCGCTTCCGAATTCCTGAAGGATTCAATGGCGTCATCGACATCGAATGCAGTCTGGTATGTGTACGGCATCGTTCCGGCAAGCTTTTCGCCTGCGACGCTGCCGGCCGGGCTGGACGATGCCGACGTTCTGCTCGAGCGCGGCGGCGAAGTCGCTGCACTTGTGTCGACACTTCCTGCGTCCGAGTACGAACCGCCCACACTCGACACGAACAGCGGTGACGTCGACTGGTTGGGCCCTCGCGCTGTCGCGCACGATCGCATTCTCACTTGGGCGAGCGATCTCGGCCCCGTGGTTCCGCTGCCGATGTTCTCACTGTTCAGTGGGCAGCCTGCCGTCTGCGCCATGCTGCGCGATCGCGAGCCCGAACTCGCGGCGACGCTCGCGCGTCTTGCCAAAGGGCGCGAATACGCGTTGCGGGTGTATCGAGTGGATGGTGAGATGCTCTCGGTGATTTCGAACCTCAGTCCGCGGTTGGGCGAGATGGCCGCGACGGCGGCGGCGGCGTCGCCTGGGCAGCGGTATTTGCTCGAACGAAAGCTCGACGGCGAAAAGAAGACCGAGATGCGCGCGGTCACCCAACGTCTGGTCGAGGAGATTGCGTCGGCGCTCAACGAAGCGTCGCTGCAGTCGGTTCGCATTGCCATTCCGCGCGCCGACGCCGACAGCGCGACGCGTGGTGTGATGGTGCTCAACGGCGCATTTCTCGTGGCGCCGTCACGGCTGGAAGAGTTTCAGCGAATCCTCACGCAGCTGGTCGAACGCCACGCCGCGAGCGGGTTGCGCTTCGATTTCACGGGCCCGTGGCCTCCGTATCATTTTGCGAGCGAGGCCGATCGTGGCGCATGACCCGGATGACATCGACGAGGAGCAAGTCATCCTCGGCGATTTGCTCAATCATGTTCTGGACAAGGGCGTCGTGATTTCTGGCACGGTCACGATCTCCATTGCCGATATAGATTTACTCATGCTCGACCTTCGCCTGCTGCTCACGTCGATCGAGACTTCCATGCGACACGGCATCAACCGCACGTTGACACAACTCGCCTCGCCGCCGGACGGCCGATGACGACACACCTGTACTGCGTGCTTCCAGACGACATTGGCGACGCGATTCCGCCCGGCCTCAGTGGCTTGGCCGGGGCTCGCGTACGCGCGCTCCCCTTCGACGGTCTCGTTGCCTGGGTCAGCGATGTCGCTCGCAATGTTCCCGTGTCGATCGACGGCGTGCGTGCGCACGACGCCGTCGTCGAAGCGGCGCTCGAGACGGGCTCCACCCCTGTGCCGGCGCGTTTCGGCCAGCGGTTCGACGACGACGACGCGTGTCGCGCCGCACTCGCCAATCGCGCCGGTACCGTTGAATCGTTGGTCGCCGACGTGCAGGGGTTCGTCGAGATGACGTTGATCATCACGCCGTCCACGCGGCGAATGGTGCACGACCTCGAGCCGGTCCTCCCAGAAATGGTGGACCCGGACTCCGACGGCGTTGGCCGCCGCTATCTCGAGACGTTGAGAAAACGCGAAATGGCGACGGCGGCAATCAAGATCGCAATGGATGAGCTCGCAACCGAGCTCACCGAGGCTGCCGGATCGCTCGTCCGCCGCGCGACCATTCACCAGACGGCAACGCCGCTGCCGTTGCGTACGATCTCGCATCTCGTTTCGCGTGACGATCTGGCGAAATACAAGGCAGCGGTGGACTCCGTGCACGAGACGGCGGAATTCCGCTTTCTCGTCATCGGTCCTCGTGCGCCATACAGCTTTTCGGCACTCTCTGAATCGGGCGGCGCCCACGGCATGAATCTGGCGGACTGAACTATGCTCGATTCAGATCCCGTCGCGCCGGAACCAGTCGTCGAAGTTGACGACCCGGCCACGGCCGCACTTCATGCTCTTGCTCGCGCACTTCCGGATCGGATCAACGCCGATCCTGAGCGGGTTGAGCAAGGACTTGCGCGACTCGTGCTAACCGTGATAGAACTGCTCAGGGAGGTGTTAGAGCACCAGGCAGTCCGTCGAATGGATGGAGGAACACTCTCCGACCAGGAAATCGAACGGCTCGGTTTGGCTCTTCTCAAGCTCAACGGACGTATGGACGAGCTGAAGACGGTCTTCGGTCTGACGGACGAGGATCTCAACATCGATCTCGGACCGTTGGGCCGGCTGCGCTAGCGCCGACTCCGCCCTCGAAACTGGAGCCAGATTGCCTGACCTCGTAAACCCGACTCGGACGCATGGACTGGTCGATATCCTCGACCGTGTCCTCGACAAGGGTCTGGTCATCGCCGGCGATATCAAGATCAATCTCGCCAACGTGGAGCTCCTGACGATTCAAGTCAGGCTTCTCATCTGTTCGATCGACAAGGCCGAACAGATCGGGCTGAACTGGTGGCGCAACGATCCACGCCTCACGATGAGCAACACCGCTTCACTGCCGGCGAGCGAAATGGAAGCACGCCTCGCACGCATCGAAACACAGCTGACGCGCCTCGCCGAGTCTAGCACGACGAGCGCACCGAAGTCGCCGCGCTAACTCTGACGATCGAGCAACCTCCGCTCGGGTATACGGAACCCTAGGCCAAGGACAGAACAACATGGCAGTCGAACGTACGCCCAGTGGCAGTTCTCTCATCGACGTACTTGATCGCGTACTCGACAAGGGAATCGTGATCGATGCCTGGGTGCGAGTTTCGCTGGTTGGAATTGACCTCGTGACCGTCGAAGCCCGAATCGTTGTCGCATCGATCGACACCTACCTCAAGTATTCCGAGGCAGTGGGTATCACCGGACCGGTTTCGCGCCCGCGTGAAATCGGCCCCAGCGACGAGCTCGAGCGCATGCAGCGCGAGAACGCAGAGCTCCGGCGACAGCTGGACCAACGAAAGATCAAGGAAGAAGTCTAGATCAAACGAATGTCTCAGATCGTAGGACACGGTTAGCATGGCAGTTGTCGGAGACCGCGCCGTCGCGGGTCTCCTTTCCGCGCTGGCAGAGGCCCCGGACGTACCAGGCGCTGCGTCATTTCTTCTGACGCAGCTCGGAGAGATTACGGGAGCGCGGCGCGCGGTGATGCTGCGTCTCGATGCGGCACATGAGTTTCTCTCCGCCGTTGTCGCCGTCGGACTCGACGGTGATCTCGTCGACGCGAGCATTCCCCTCGGCGATCTGTCCAATCCGCTCGTCCTGAGCGCGCTCACGCTGACACCGATCCGAGGAAATTCGTCGCTCGGACCGCGCGCGTTCGCGCCACTCTCGTCGTGGATCGCCATCCCCATGACGCAGCCGCCGTCCCGCGGCGCACCAGAACCACTCTCGGCTCAACGAGCGAACGAGCTTTTCGCCACACTGAGGGTCGACGCGCTCGCGGGCGGTGAACGACGCCTCGGGGCGGTGCCGGCTGGCGTCGTGCTCCTCGAAGGCGACATTGACGACGGCCCGCTCGCCGACGCGCTCGAAATCGTCACGCTCGCGAGTCCGGTCGTCGCACGACTCGCGTCGCTCGAACACGCGAGCAACGTATCCGACACGTTGACGCAGCAGCGCGAACGCCTGCGCCTGATGGTCGACTCGCTCCCGGATCCGGTTGTCATTACCAACGCCGCAAACGACATCATCGCGCAGAACCAGCGCGCCGATCGATTGCTCCACGGCCACGATGGCGACTCGTCGGGACGACGACGCGCCATCGAGGTGAACAACCTGCTCTTCTCGTCATTCCTGTCCAAGGCTGCCATGACAGGCGGCCAGCATTCCGGTGCTCGCGAGCTCAACCTCGTCGACCCCGACGAAGGCAACGATCTTCTCTTCGAAGTACTCGCACACCCGCTCGGCGAGCGTGTCGGACCTGAGGATGCCGTGCTCTCGGTGCTCCGCGATGTCACCGACCTCCGGCGCGCCGCGAATGAATTGGAGCGTCAGGTACAGCGAGTACGTCAGGCCGAAATCACCGTGCGCGGCGAGCGCGATCGACTCAACCTGATTCTCGAAAACGTCGCAGATCCGATTCTCGTCACC
Organism: Leucogemmata humicola; assembly: GCF_055379415.1. Lineage (NCBI taxonomy): Bacteria > Pseudomonadati > Gemmatimonadota > Gemmatimonadia > Gemmatimonadales > Gemmatimonadaceae > Leucogemmata > Leucogemmata humicola. The sequence continues at coordinate 613,958 of NZ_AP040875.1, read as the reverse complement.
GACGAGCGGTCGAACATCATTTTGATGAACGACCAGGCCGAACAGCTTTTTCAAATCAGCGAGGGCGAGGCGCGGACGCGGCGCGAAGTTGCCGCGGTGCGCGGCAACGACACCAAGTTCACGTCGTTCATCTCCGAGTTCGCAATGCTCGACGACGACTCGCGCCGCGAGCGCATGTCGCTGTCGTATCCGCGCACTGGTCTCGAGCTGCCCGTCGAAGTCGTGTCCGGCAAAGTGAAGAACGAACGCGGCGAACCGATCGCGATCGTTTCCGTGCTTCACGATCTCACCAAACAGGTCGAGAACGAGCGGCTTTATGACGCTCTCAAGCGACTGAACAGTGAGCTCGAGCAGCGTATTCGCGAGGCGACTGCCGATCTCGCCGAGCAGAATGCACGACTCCAGTGGCAGTCGCAGGAAGTCGAACGAGCCAACAAGCTCAAGTCGGAATTTCTCGCGAGCATGTCGCACGAGCTGCGCACGCCGATCAACGCGCTAATCGGCTATTCGGCGTTGCTGCTCGACGGTGTGCTCGGCGAAGTGAATCCGAAACAGAGCGATGCGCTGACGCGCGGACGCGCCGCCGCGGAGCACCTGCTCGCGCTCATCAACGACATTCTCGATCTCGCAAAGATCGAAGCGGGCAAGATGCCGCTCCATCTGGAGGAGATCTCGCTGCGCGACGTCATTCTCGAGGTCACGCAACAGATCGAGCCAATGGTGCGCAAGAAGCAGCTCGACTTCACGACCGACGTCGCGTCCGACTGTCCGCCGATCTACACCGATCGAACGAAGGTCAAACAGGTGTTGCTCAACCTCCTGTCGAACGCGGTGAAGTTCACGAACCGCGGGCAGGTTGCGGTAGAAGCGCAGTGCGCGACGGGGGGCATTCGCATCGACGTCGTGGACAGCGGCATCGGAATCCGACCCGCCGACCTTCAGGCCATCTGGGAAGATTTCCGCCAGGTGGACCAGTCGAGAACGCGAGAATTCGGCGGCACCGGCCTGGGTCTGAGCATCACCCGCAAGCTGCTCGAACGGCTGGGCGGATCCGTGGCGGTCCAGAGCACCTACGGCGAAGGGAGCACGTTCTCGGTGTATCTCCCGCTCAAGGTCCCGAGCGCCTCGATGAGTGAGCTCGCCGTCGCCAGACTACCCTAGCGACGAGCCCGTGGCCTCCGTAATGCGGGGCGGCGCAACTCGGGGCTAACCACAGGGTACCATCATTCGTCTAACAGACGAATCGTTCTTCCCTTGGAGCTCCGTCCATGAAATCCTCGCTCGCAAAGCTGGCGCTTGGCGCCGCACTGCTCAGTGTCGCCTGCCGCGATAACGCGGCGAACACTCACGCCCAGGCCGACTCTGACCTCGCGCGCGACCTTGCTCTTGCCGGGTCTCAGACCCAGGCGCCAGCCGCGATCAAGGATACCGCGATGGCTCAGGCTCCCACGGCGGTTACCCCGTCCAAGAAGCCCGACGCTCCCGTCCCGGTACGCAAACGGACCGAACCTAAGCCGGCACCCAAGCCCCAGCAGGTCGCCCAGGCTCCGACGCCCCAGCCTCAGCCGGCGGTCGTTCCGGCGCCGGTCGCGGCAGCACCTTTGCCAGCCCCGACGGCCGAAATCGCTGCCGGTGCCGCCGCCGGCATGACCAGCGGCGCCAAGGTCTGTACGAACTCCAACCTGCCGGGCGACAAACTCACAGCCACGTTGAGTAGTGCCCTGACGGGCTCGAACGGCGCGGTGATCCCGGCCGGTTCGACGGTTGTTCTCGAAGTCGCGAGCGCCCGCCCCGGCAAGGATGCCGCAAGCGCCGAGCTGACGTTCCGCGTCCGATCGGTCGTCATCAACGATAAGTCGTACGACGTGAACGCCGAGGCGTCGCCGCTGACGGCGCTCGAGCAGAGCAAGGTCGCGAATGGCGATCCCAACGCCGAGAAGAAGAAGGTGGCCGGTGGCGCCATTGCCGGCGCAATTCTCGGTCAGCTGATTGGCCACAACACCAAGGGCACGCTGATCGGCGCGGCCGCTGGTGCAGCGGCCGGCGCCGCGGCATCCCGCGTGAGCGAGAAGTGGGAGGCCTGTCTTCCGGCCGGAGCGTCCATGCGCTTCAAGCTCGACGCGCCGCTCGTCATTTCCTGACGTTAATCTTCAAGGGTGCGTGAGCGCGTACCCCCTGCACTAAAGCCGTTTCACCCTATCGTCCGAGCGTGGTTTCGCGACACGCTCGGTGCGCCCAGCCCGCCACAGCGCGAAGGCTGGCCCGCCATCGCAAGCGGGGCGCATACGCTCATCCTGGCGCCTACCGGCACCGGGAAAACTCTCACGGCGTTTCTCTGGGAATTGAACCAGCTCATCGTCGACGGGCTTCGCGAGCCGTTGTCGAACGCTGTTCACATTCTCTACATCTCGCCGCTCAAGGCGCTGAACAACGACATTCAGCGCAATCTCGAGAAACCGCTCGCCGAGCTTCGCGAACGTTTCATCGCTGCCGGTAAGACGTTCCCCGAAATCCGCGTTGCGGTTCGCACCGGCGATACGCCGACGTCCGCCCGCGCGCGCATGCTACGCAAGGCGCCGCATATTCTCATCACGACGCCCGAGTCGCTGCACATCATGCTGACCAGCACGCGCGGCCGGGGGATGTTCAGCGGCGTGCGTGCGGTGATCGTCGATGAGATTCACGCGATCGCGGCGACCAAGCGCGGCGTGCATCTGGCGCTCACACTCGAGCGACTCGACCGTCTCAGCGAAACGAAGCCGCAGCGCATCGGACTGTCGGCAACACAGCGCCCGCTCGACGAAGTCGCCCGCTTTCTCGTGGGCCAAGGCTCTACGCAAGAGCCGCGAATCGTCGACTGCGGCCTCGTCAAGGAACTCGATCTTTCGATCAAGTCGCCGGTCGACGACCTCGCGCATGTGTCCGGAACGATCTGGTCGGCCGTTACTCCGCTCGTCGTCGAGCGAATGCGCGCCGCACGCACGACGCTCGTCTTCGTCAACAATCGCGGTCAGGCGGAGAAAATGGCGGCGCGCATCAACGCGCTCGCCGGCGAAGAATTGGCCCTGCCCTATCACGGCTCGCTGTCGCGCGAGCGCCGGTTGATTCTCGAGCAAGCGCTCAAGGCTGGGAAGCTTCGCGCGCTGATCAGTACGAGCTCGCTCGAGTTGGGCATCGACATCGGTTCGGTCGATCTCGTTCTCCAACTGCAGTCACCCAAGCGCGTTGCGAACGGCCTGCAGCGTGTCGGCCGCGCCGGCCACTCTCTGGACGCGGTCAGTCGGGGTGTATTCATCCCGACGTTTCGCGACGACGCGATGGAGATGCTCGCCGTCGTCCGCGCGATGAAAGAAGGCGACGTCGAACCGACGCGCGTCATCCAGAACGCGCTCGACGTGCTCGCACAGGTGATCGTCGCCATCGTCGCGATCGACGACGACTGGACGAGTGCCGCGCTCTTCGATCTCGTGCGATCGGCGTATCCGTACCATCAACTCTCACGCGCGGCGTTCGACGAAGTGCTGTCGATGCTCTCGGGCAAGTATCCCTCGGATGTCGCCGCCGAGTTGGACGCGCGTCTCAGTTGGGATCGCGTCACCGATTCGCTTACGGCAGCACGCGGTTCACGAATGGTTGCGGTGATCTCCGGCGGCACCATCCCGGATCGCGGTCTGTACACGGTGAATCTTCCCGATCGCACCCGACTTGGTGAGCTCGACGAGGAGTTCGTGCACGAGACACGCATCGGCGACGTCTTTCAGCTCGGTTCGTCGACCTGGCGCGTCAACGCCATCGAACACGATCGGGTGGTCGTGACGCCAGCGCCTGGCGCTCCCGCGCGCATGCCCTTCTGGCACGGCGAATACGCAGCACGCTCGGCCCATCTCGCTCCGCGCGTCGGCGAACTCCGGCGCGAACTCGATGCCGTTCGAACTGACGAACAGATGGCATCGCTCGCAGAGCGGTACAACGCCGACGAAGCAACGACGTCATCGCTCGTCGAGTACATCCGACAGCAACGCACTGCCACCGGCGGCGTACCCGATGAGCGTGTTCTCATCGTCGAACAGTTCCGCGACGAGTTGAATTCACTGCGCGTGGTGATTCACGCACCGTTCGGCGGACGAGTGAACGCACCGTGGGGATTGGCGCTCGCCAATCGGGTTCGCGAATGGCTCTCGGAACAAGGGCGCGGCCTTGGCGACGGTCCGAACTTCGAGCTGCAGGTCCAGACGACCGACGACGGCATCATGCTCCGTCTGCCGAGTCTCAAGGACAACCTGCCCGTCGCCGTGCTTCGCGAACTCACGGCATCGGAAGCGGAGCGTCGCGTGCTCGCCGAAGTCGGTGCGTCGTCGCTGTTCGGCGCGCGTTTTCGAATGAACGCGGCTCGCGCGCTGTTGCTGCCGCGCGGCAATCCACGCCGACGCATGCCGCTGTGGCTACAGCGACTCAAAGCACTCGACCTACTCGAGGCGGTTCAGGAATTCCCCTCGTTCCCAATCCTCATCGAGACGTACCGCGACGTGCTGCAAGACGCCTTCGACATGACGTCGCTAGCCCGCGTGCTCGACGAGCTTTCGGTCGGAACCATCGCGCTACGCGCGGTCGAGACGTCGCTGCCATCGCCTTTCGCCGCGTCGTTGCAGTTTGGGTTCGTGATGGACTGGTTGTACGCCGACGACGCACCGCGCGCCGAACAGCGTGCCGCGCTTCTGTCGCTCGACCGCGCACTGCTCGATGAGTTGATGGGCGGCGAAGGCGCCGACGATTCTACGCTCGATATGCTCGAGTCGATGCTCGCGCGCCGACGCGGCACCGCCCCGGGTACGCGTGCGCGAACGGCCGACGAACTTGCAGCGCTGATCGATCGCGCAGGAGACGTCACGCTTGAAGAAGCGCGCGCACGAATTGCGACGCTCGACGAAGGGCGACGCGACGAGCCGCTCGACGTACTTCTCGCCAGCGGGCGCGCCGTTGCAATCGACGTTCCTGTTCACGGCGGGACCACCGAGCGCCGAATCATTCTCACCGAGAACTTTCCGCGCGCTGTCGCGGCCTTCGGTGAGGATCTGCTCACGGTATATGCCGGCCTCGCGTTCGATCCACGGCCCATCGCCGGCGTGATTCCGGAGAGCATGCGTCGCCCCGCGGTGACGGCCCTCGTAGCTCGACGCGAACTACTCGCGCGTTTTGTTTCGCTCAACGCTCCGATCTCGATCGACGACGTGCTCGCACGGTACGACTTCGACCGCGAATGGATCAATCAGCGACTCGACGAGTGGACGCGTACCGGCAAACTCGTTCGAGGAACATTTCGCGGCGATACGACGACACCGCGCTGGGTGTCGCGACGATTGCTCGAACAGGCGCGTCGGCGCGAACTCGCACAGGCGCGAAAGCAGATCGAGGCTGTCGATCTCGGACGCTTCTCGCATTTCATGCAGCGCTGGCAGCACCTCGATCCATCTGCGCGGCTCTCGGGCGACGATACGCCAGCCGTCATTCGCCAGATGTACGGGCTCGCGCGCAACGCCGAGCGCTGGGAGAACGACTATCTCCCGGCGCGCCTCGATCCGTACGACCCCGACGTCATCTCGCGTCTCATCGCCGCGGGTGAACTCGTCTGGGTCGGTGGCAGTGCTGCTGTGGGACCCGACGAGCCGTCGAATCTCTCGACGGTGCGTTTCGTCCGCCGCGGTTCCGCGCGCGCCTGGATCTCCACCGCCGACACGATCGCACTCGGCGACCAAGCCAAGCAGCTGCTCACTGTACTGGAGCGCGACGGCGCGTCGTTCTTCGACGAGCTGCGTGCATCCAGTGAACTCACTGGTCGAGGCTTGCGCGACGCGTTGAAAGAACTCGCCGGCGCCGGACTCGTCACCAACGACACGATGGAATCGATGCGCCAGGTCGTGCAGTGGCGACCGCTCGTGTCGCCGCGCGATCGCGCGCAGCCCGATCCAACGCGATGGCTTCCCGCTGACTACTCGCCATCGGCGAATCGGCACATCGTTCAACGTCGACCCAATCTTCGACGCATGCCGCGCTGGAAGCGGCCCGACCACGAAGGCGCCGAGATACCGACCAACTGGCCCGGACGGTGGTCGCTCGTGCGCACTCCGCGCGTGCTCGGCCCCGAGGCCGATGAAGCCGCGCTGGCCGAACTCATCGCGCGGCAGTGGTTGGAGCGATATGGCATCGTCGCACGCGAAATGTGGCGACGCGAGCGTCCGTCGGTTGGTTGGCGCCCGATCTACAGAGAACTCAAGCGACTCGAGTTCCGCGGCGAAGTGCGTCGCGGATACTTCGTGCGCGGTCTGTCCGGCGCGCAGTTCGCGTTGCCGGAGGCTGTCGAAATGCTCCGATCAACGACTACAGACGACGACGCGCCCGGTGTCGTGATGAGCGCCGGCGATCCGGCGAACGTGTATTCGCTGCCGATGCCGCAAGATCCCGCGCGCGATGCATTCGTGCGGCCGCGCAGTCGCGGTGCGCTGCTCGTCAGCGTCGCAGGCGTCGTCGTGATGATCGCCGAACGACGCGGCGAGCGAATCGTCGTCCGGCCTGACACGACGGACGCCGTCGTGACGCGCGCGGCGAGCGCGCTCGCATCGCACATCGGCGCGCAGACGAGTCGCGATCTCTCGATCGACACGATCGACGGTCAACCCGCGGCAAGCAGTCGATACCTCGAGGCGTTCCGCGCCGCGGGATTCAAGCGCGGAACGAGCGGTCTCCGCTTCTATCGAAAGCCGTAGGTCCTACGGACGCGGTTTGCGCGCAGCTGGATCAGTACTCTGCACCTTCGGTTGCGTCGTCGCGTCGAAGCGAAGCGGAACGCCCTGCGCCGAGTCGCCTGTCGATTCCGGCGCCAACGCGCCAGACAGATTTCTGAGGAGCGCAGTTTGATCCGTCGCCTGCGCGACCTTCCTCGTCAGCGATGCCACAGCGTTTGCTTCGGCGACCTTTCCGGTCGCACGGAGACCTTCGGTCAACTCGACGCCGAGAAACAGGTACATCACGGGCAAACCCGCTGACGGACGATCGACCCACTGCCCTTCGTCGACAACTGATTGATGTCCGTGAAAGGTGTCGCTCCACAGCGCTTGCGTGCGCGGGATGTCGAGCCAACCGTCTCCCTGTACGAACATCGTGTCGCGCGGCATCGTGGCCGTCGGCACGAACAGCTTCGTCGCGAGTCCTTGAGTCAGAACGTTGTTGCCGAGTCCGAGTGAGTGCGGATAGCCGACGGCCGATCGCGCGAAGTAGATCGGACGCTGCGGCCACGAGTCGCGAATCATCGTGAGGACGAAGACGTCTGCACGCCGCAGCATGCCGTACTCAAGGTTGCGCGGATCGATGATGGCGCGAATGCCCGGCGCCTGAAATTGCATCGGCTCGTGCAGGGCGAACGGATCGGGAATCGCGTCGGCCTGCTCGAAGGTCATCTGAAGTGCGGGCTTGGTCGGCTTTTCCCAATGTTTGTTGCGATACACCGCCGGGCCCTTCACCGAGTCGTAGTCGTAGTTCGGACGGCGGAGCAGCTGCCTCACATACCAGTCGGTATTGAGCAACGACGTATTTGCGACGACGACGTCGCGACGTACGCCTTCCACCTCCTGCGCGTACCAAAGCGGGAAGGTGTCGTTGTCCCCGACCGTGACGAGCACTCCATACGGCTCGACAGAGTTGAGCATGTCGGCCGCAACGTTGCGCGTCGCCTGATGGCGCGATCGCGGAGCGGTCGACGCGTTTCCGAACAACGGAATCAGCGCGAGTAGCGCAACGGGCGACGCAACCAACCAACTGCGCGTTGGCGGATTCACTGCCGCCTTCGCGCCGGCCGCCCCAGCGCGCGCCAACTGAGCGACGGATTCCCACACATACATCAATCCTACAGCGGCCCAAACGCCCCAGGCCGAGAAGCTCCAGAGAAAGAAGTAGTCGCGATCTCTAACTTCGCGCGCCGCCTGCGACGTCTGATCCTGCGACCACCCCAACTTGAAGTTCAGGTAGTAGATCAGCAGCAGCGTCATGGTGAACATGAGCGTTCCGAAATACCAGAAGCTCTTTCGGTCGCGCTGAAAGTGGATCCAGCCGCCGATCAGACCGAGCACCAGACAGGACGTCGCGACCAGCGATTGGAAGAACGCGTGATCGCCCTTGGCGTCGCGGAACCACTGCCATCGGAAATACAGCCACCACATTCCGATCTGTTCGCCGAACGTCGCCTGACGTTCCGCGAGATCGGGTTTGCCATACTGACCGCGATTGAAGTTGTACATGAACGCGTCATACGTCGCCTTCGACATCGTACACGACCACTCGAGCTTCACTCGGCACGCAGTCGGTTCACCTTCGTTCATTACCGGGAAGTACGCGGCGCGAATTGGCTGCGTCGCAAACGGCGTGACACCGACGAACAGCGCAACGACACAGGCGAGCAGCAACTTCCAGCGGAGAATGGTCGCTGGACGTCGCAGCAGCACCACGGCGGCGATCGCCGGCGCGGGGAGCATTCCTGCCATGTGGTTCGCATAGCCAAGGCCGCACAGATAGGCGATCAACACGAGCGCGCGATCGGCACGCGGCCCCTCGGTGCGATCCGACCAACGCACAGCAAGCCACGAAATCAGTGCGATGCCAGCGAGTGAAACGGTGTACACCTTCTCATTCACCACCGACTGATTCCACACCGTGAACGCCGTCGCGCCAATCACTGCCGCGAGAACGCCGCCCGTGATGCGTTGCCACCGCGCCGGCAGCCAAGCGCGAAGAACGTGTTCCGCGACGAGAAACCACACGCCAGCTGAAAGCGCACTGCACACCGCGGCCAGCACGTTGATCCGCGCCGCCACCGTCGATGCGATTGGCAGCAAGGAGAACACACGGCCGATGATGACGAAGAACGGATTGCCTGGTGGATGTGGTAGGCCAAACGTGTACGCCGCGGCGATGTACTCGCTCGTGTCCCACATCGCGGTCGACGGCGCCATGGTGAGCAAGTAGAGAACGAGAACACCTGCCGCCGTGATCGCCGCTGCTTTGTACGACGGCGCATCCTCGCCGCCGCTCGGCGTTCGCTCACCTGCGCCACTCCAGATCGCGAGCGGAATGAACGCGCAGTACGCGACCGCAAGCAGGATCGCCGACAGGGTGATTCCCCCGCGCACGAGGTCCGCATAACCCGCGATGAGCGTGACCGCGGCAGCCGCGTAGAGAGAAATTTTTATCTCTTTAGAACGTGACACAAGAATGCTCATGGATGCACCGTTGCTATGCGTTTGTGGCTGTCGGAGGGAGAGGGACTACTGCTGTTCTCGAAGGATGGCGCGGAGCTCGTCCACGCTTCCCTGCCGACCCAATGCGTACTTCGCCCACGCACGCACTCGTGGACTGGGGTCGAGTTCTGCCGCGCTTCGAGCGACGGCGACGGAATCAGCGCGCTGCGCCAATCCAAGCACTGCGTACGCGCGCGATTCCCACTGCGCATCGAGCATCAGCGTCGTCAACACGGTTCTCGTTGGCGCGAGCTGGACTACGCTCATCGGCCCAGCGAGGCACGCCGTGATCACGAGCGTTGCCGTTGACGACCCGCGGGCGAGCGGGTGAATCACCGACCTGAAATCGAGCACTGCAGCCAATCGCGCCCGAAGACCGCGACGTCGAGCGAGAGCGAGCACCACACCGCGCGACGCATCCGCGCCAGGCAGCAGCTCGGCCGCTCGCACGAGCAGTTCCGCGTAGTCGCTCCGACGAGCGCCATTCGCGATGACGCGCTCGTCGCACGCCAACTCGCACGTTTCGCGGAGTTCGTTCGCCAACCACCACGCACCCGGATGAAACCAGAACAGTGCCGACGTGAATCGCGCACCGACGCCGAACAGCCAATCGGCAGCGCGCACGTGAGCGAGTTCGTGCAGCAACATCATGCGGCGTTGATCATCGTTCCACGCTTCAACGCCGGTCGGCAGCATGATGACGGGTCGCAGAAAGCCCCACGTCTGCGCGACGATGACGTCGTCTGCCATGAGCACACGCACCGATCGACGGATGCCGAGCGTCCCGCGCACGTCGGTGACGAGCGTCATCCATTCCGGTCCAGCATCGCGACTCGCACGCGCCCGACGCCGCACGGCAACGGACGCCAGAATGGTCGGCAGCAACACGAGCACGACGCCAACCAGGTAGACCACGACGACAGACGCGAGCGCCGCGGATGCCGATGCCGAAAGCTGCGTCGCATCGACGCCGGCGGTCGGCGCTGACGGCGCGATAACCTGCACTCGGCCAAGCGCTACCAGCGGCATCGCAAACACCGACGGAACGACCCACGCGATCCAATGAAGCGGCAGCTGTCGCCCAATGAACACCATCAACAGGGCAACGACCGCCGATCGCCAAACGAGCGCACGAACTTCGGCGCCCGAGCGACGGAGAAACCAGGCCAGCGTACCGGCAACGCCAAGCACGAACGTCGCGAGCAACGTGACCGAGTAGATGCTCGCGATCGCACGCGCGCTCATCGACGCGGTCAGCAGGCTGTCGCTCGGACTTGGCATCATGTCCTACTTGCCCTCGGCCCGCAGTCGGCTCACAGCGGTCGCGATCTGCTCGCGCTCTTCGCTAGAAAGCGGGCGATCCGATTCGTCCAACAACGCCGCGACGGCCGCGGCACGCGATCCATTGAAGAATGTGCCGAGTAGGTGCTTCACTGCCGATTGCTGCGCAACGCTGCGCGGCGTCGTCGGGAAATAGACGTGACGCGGTCCGTCCTTCTCGTGCCGCAGATGCCCCTTCTCCTCGAGGATTCGCAGCAGCGTACGGACCGCAGCCGCACAGGGCGGCTCGGGAATCCGGTCGTGGATCTCAGCGGCGGTTGCTCGGCCGCGCGTGTAGACCACGTCCATGATCTGCCGTTCGCGACGACTCAGGTTCAAGGATCGAGAGCTCATGATCGACGTCTAGATAAGAACTTATCCCTCTGAGATAATATTTTGTCTCAGGACCGTCGTTTGTCAAGCGCCGCCTTGGAGGCGAGCGCTAGGCCTTTGCCTTCGACGCCAAGTTCTTCTCGAATTCGAGGCTCGCGTCGTCTCTGAAAATCGTCGCGAGCGCTTCGACATCGCCCTTCTGGATGAGCTCCACGGCGACATCGTGTTTGGCAGCATCGCCATCAACTTTCACCGAGTCCCACTTCTCGGCGTGCCCCACGTAGTTGATGCTGACGTCATAGTGCGCGCTCCAGAAGAACGGCACCTGACCGTACCGTTGGCCGGCGCCAAGGATGTTCCGCGCTGCGGCCTGACCCTGCCGCTGCGCGACGACCCAATGCTCCACGCGGATAGGCTCGCCGCTGTAGCGGTCGGGCCAGCGAGCGATATCGCCTGCGGCATAAATGCCGGGGACGCTCGTCTCGAGCTTTTCGTTCACGACCACTCCGCGATCGATCGCGAGTCCGGCCTGCTCGGCGAGTTGAAGGCGCGGGCGAACACCAACGCCCATCACCACGAGATCCGCGGTGAGACGTGAGTCGTCGTCGAGCACGACCGCGTCCGACTCGATCCGCTGCGGCTTGCGGCCGAGGTGGAACGTGACGCCGTGCGATTCGTGGAACGAGCGGATGAATTTGCCGAGGTGATCACCGAGCACGCGTGCGAGTGGAACGTCCTCGGGCGCCACGACATCGACGGCGACGTCGCGTTTGCGAAGCGACGCGGCAACCTCGAGTCCAATGAAGCTCGACCCAATGACGACGGCGCGCTTTGCTGTTTTCGCGGCCTCGATGATCGCGCGACTGTCGGCGAGCGTGCGAAGCACATGCACGTGCGACGCGTCGGCGCCGGGAATCGTGAGCCGAATCGGCTCCGCGCCGGTGGCGAGCAACAGCGCGTCGTACTTCAGGGGCGCGTGTCCTTCGACTTCGATTGCCTTCGCTGCAGTATCAATTCGCGTTGCGTGGCCGCGAATGATCTCGATGCGATGCTCGGCGTAGAATCCTTCGGGGCGAAGCGGAATCCATTCTTCCGGTGCGTTTCCGGCGAGATAGTCCTTCGAAAGATTCGGCCGATCGTACGGCGAACCGGTGTCGTCGTCGATGATCGCGACGCGTCCATCGTAGCCGCAGCGACGCAGCATTTCCGCGGCGGCGCTGCCTGCCGCACCCGCGCCGACGATCACCACCGTCTTTGGCGTCGCGGTACGATCTGCGCGAATCGGATATGTCGGCGACAGCGGCTCGCGATCGACTTTGTCCGTGACGACGACTTTCTCTCCACGACGTTCGGTCGTGAAGCACGACACTGGCGAGAGCGCTGGCGCTTCGAGTGCTTCGCCAGTGCGCAAACTGAAACACGCGTGATGCCACGGACAGCGCACCGTATCGCCGTCGATCAACCCCTCGGCGAGCGGACCACCGTAGTGCGAGCACGTGGCGCCAATGGCGAGAAATTCATCGCCGACGCGTGCGAGCAGCACGGCTTCGCCGTTGGCGTGGCCGAGCAGTTTGTCGCCAGCCGCGAGGGACGAGACGTCGACGCCTTGCGTGAGATCAGGCCCGGTGAGTTCTGCTTGACCGCCCATGCGCGCTCCTCATTCGTTGCAGTAGTACAATTCATTCGACGCGGGTGCCGCGCTCCAATAAACTTCGCCCGCACTCCAACATCCATCTTCGCCGCCGAGCTCGCCGTGTCCGAAGACCTCCGTTATCCCGTTGGAAAATTCCAACGCCCGCAATCACTCTCCGATTCGCGGCGCGCTGCCGCGATCGAGAGCATTGCTGCCACGCCAGCCAAACTTCGCGCCGCCGTGCGCGGATTGAACGATGCGCAACTCGACACGCCGTATCGTCCCGAGGGTTGGACGGTGCGACAAGTCGCGCATCACGTCCCCGATAGCCATGCGAATGCGTTCATTCGATTCAAGCTCGCGCTCACCGAAGACGTTCCGACCATCAAGCCGTATGACGAGGCCGCATGGGCCAAACTCGACGACGTTCGCTCAACGCCGATCGAAACGTCGTTAGTACTTCTCGAATCGCTGCACGACCGGTGGGTTCGTTTGCTGCGGTCGATCGCGCCGGCTGACTTCGATCGGCAGCTGAACCATCCGGAAAACGGCATGATGAATCTTCATCAATTGCTCGCGATGTATGCGTGGCACGGCGAGCATCACGTGGCACACGTTGCGAATCTCCGCGCGCGGAACAACTGGGTGTGACACCGGTCACACGCCATTGGTCACTTGATACATTTTGATCGAACGCCTTTAACACTCGTCGTTGGCGCACGTCATCCCTGTGAACGCGGCGCCGCACGGGCGCCCGACATTGGAGTCAACAGATTCACAACGTTGGGAGGGATGTATGGTCAGCGTGAGATTGGCGGTGCTCGGGGCGGTGGTGACGATGGCGGCGGCTGGGGTGGCGGGAGCACAGAGCACGACTCCTGCGACCAACAAGGACGTGCGGGAGCTGCGACACGATCGAAAGGACCTACGACTCGATAGACGCGAAGTGAAGCGCGACTCCGCAGAAGTGCGCCTCGATCGTCGCGAGGTTCGTCAGGACGTCAAGAGTGGCGACGTGAAGGAAGCGAAGCGCGACATGCGCGACCTGCAGTCCGACAAGAAGGACATGCGCGGCGACACGCGCGACGTGAAGAAGGATCGCCGCGAACTTCGTCAGGACCGTCGTCAGGTTCGCGACTCGATCGGCGGCTGACCTTCTAGTTGTTCGGGTGCAGTCTTCGCCCAGCACCGTAGCACCTCCGCCACGCTCCAGGCCTGCGCGATGCAGCCTCGGGGCGTGTACGGAGCCTCGGCGTCGAACACCTCGGCGATCGTGCCGATTCCAAAATCGTCGAGCGCCGTGATGCAGCCGTCGAGAAAGCCGCGGCCACCAGCATGATCGTTGGGATGTAGCTTGAGCCACGCGTCGATCCACGGCCCAATGAGCCATCCCCAGACAGTGCCCTGATGGTACGCCGCATCACGCGCACGCAGATCGCCAAAATACCGGCTCTTGTAGTCCTTCTCGTCAGGGGCGAGTGAGCGCAGTCCGAAAGGCGTGAGCAGTTTCTTCTGGACGACGTTCAGCACCGGCTCCCATCGCTCTCGTTCGAGAACCGGATGATCGAGCGATATTGCGAGCAGTTGATTCGGCCGGCAGAGTGGGCTGTCGCCATCGTCTCCGTCGATCACGTCGTACAGAAAGCCGCGGTCGGGCATCCAGAAACGCTCATTGAATGATGCGTAGACGCGATCCGCCCGGGCGCGGACATCGAGCGCGGCATCTTCGCCGCGCAGGCCAACCAGCCACCCTTCGAGCAGCCGCAGCGCGTTATACCAGAGCGCGTTGATCTCCACGGCCTTGCCGCGTCGAGGCGTCACGACCCAACCGTCGACCTTTGCGTCCATCCAGGTGAGCTGATAGCCCTCGGCGCCTTGCCTGAGGAGTCCATCCTTGGGATCGACGCCGATGCCGAACTTCGTGCCTCTCACGTGGTGCTCAACGATATCCACCATCGTGGGCAGCAGATGCAGCAGCGTCACTTCGTCGCCGGTGCGGCGGATGTACGCCTGGAGTGCGTGGAAATACCAAAGTGTCGCGTCGGCGGTGTGATACAGTCCGTGATTGCTCCCGTCGGGGAACATGTTCGGAATGAGACCGCATTTCACATAGTGCGAGAACGTTCGAAGGATGTACTGCGCTTCGCGCGTTCGTCCCGTGGTCAGCGTCAGCCCCTCGAGACTGATCATCGTGTCGCGGCCCCAGTCCGTGAACCAGTGATATCCCGCGATCACGGTGCGCACTTCGTTGCCTAGCGCGGCTGCTCGTGTCGCATCGAGCAGACGACCTTTCGGCGTAATGATGAACTGATCAGCGGCGAGCACGAGTTCCGCACCCACCTCGTCCTGTACCTGCGGCTGTGCCGCATCGATCAACCGCCGGCGGCGTTCGCGTTCCAGGCTCAGCGCTGCATCCGGCGTCAGCGCGAGCATGACGTCCTCCGTCTCGACCGACGCGATCAACGTCGTGGACGACTCTGGCGTAAGCTCGACCTCGAAATGGCCGGGCGTCCACAGCGTACCGCGAAACTCGTAGCCGCGACTCTCTTCCACAGGAAAGACGTACTCGCTCGTCCGTCGCTCGTCGCCCACGAACCGGTACGAAGGCATTGCCCCGTCTCCGGTGTTCAACGTCAACCGCAACGGAGGCAAATCGCGCTCGGCCGCAATCGCATACATGTTCCCCGATGTCGAGACGACGTATCGCGTCGTGTCCGGCGAGTTACGCGCCGTGTTTACAGGATCCTCATAGCCGCGAAAATGCAGAGCCGGCATGAGCTCGAGCGTGACATTGGAGCCCCGTAACAAGCGATACGACACGTGAACGGTGTTTTGCTTGTGCGGCATGAGCACGCGCTTCTCGACCCGGACATCACCCCACTCGAATTCCCACACCGGAAGTCCTGCGTCGAGCCGAAACGACGCTACGCCAGCCGCAACCGACGTATCGATCGGGCCGGCGACGGTCGTTTCGATATTCAGCGACGCCGCGCGATTGCCGACGATCAACCGCTCACCGAGGTGGTTGAGCATCACCACCCGCCCGACCGGATTCGGAAGCGCAGCCACAAGAATTCCGTGATACCGCCGTGTGACCACGCCCGCAGTCGACGTCGACGCGTAGCCGCCGAAACCGTTGGTCACGAGCCACTCGGTATCGAGCAGCGTACGCGCGCGCGCCTCGGGATCGGCCGGCAGCGCGAGCGGGCGAGTAACTCTATCGAGAAGACGTCGAATCATCGGATGGACTCAGTAGTGCGGCGGATTCACCGGGAATCCACCACCCTTCATCGGGAGTTTCGAGCGGCGGCGCGCCCCAACCACCGTATTCGGGCGCGTCAGTTGAGAAGACAGTTCGCCACACGCGATGCAGCGGTGGCGCAAGCAGCGGCTCAGCGATCGGATCGGCGTGCAAGCGCGCGCCGAGATTCACGACGAGCAGACGGTCGCCGAGCGCATCGCCGAAAAAGCGAAGCACGAAGGCATGTTCGCTGAGTACGGCGCCATCGAGGGCGCGCGCCTGCTGTCGCCGAAGGACCGGATCCTCTCGACGCAACAGAATTAGAGCTTTGTGAAAGGCGAGCACACACGCGTTCGTCGTTCGTTCCGTCCAGTCCAGCTTGCAGTTCACAAACGACGCGGCGTCGGTTGGATCTTCAACGCGCGACGCACGATCGCGCGCGGCGAAGCTGGGAAACTGGGTGACGAATGTCGTGCGCCCCTCGCGTACCGACGCCGCGAGCTCGGACTCGTGGTCGGCAAAGTATAGAAAGGGCGCCGACGCGTTGAATTCCTGACCTTGAAACAACATTGGCGTGTGCGGCAGCAGCAGCATGAGCGCCGTGAGCGCGCGACAGCGACCGGGACTCGTCTCCTGGTGCATCCGTCTGCCGCCAGCCGTATTGGCTACCTGATCGTGATTCTGCGTGAAGCCAATGAATTTTGTCGGCGGAATGTCGAGCGCGGGCGTGCCACGCCGATTGTGCTGCCAGCGGAACCACTGTCCCTGGTACAAGAAGCCGTACTTCGCCGCCGATATGAATTCCTGCGCGACGCCCCGATAGCCGCTGAAGTACGCTTCGTCGCGTCCCGTGGCCGCCACCCAGGCGGCGTGATGGAAGTCGTCGTTCCAGAGTGCATCGAGTTCGTAGCCGCCATCAGCACGTGATCGAATGAGCCGAGCGTCCTGCGGCTCGTTTTCGCCGACGACGAGCGTGCCGCGTCCGGCGGACGCCGCGGTCACCGTTTGGCGAACGTCTTCGATGATGTGGCGCGGCGACGAGTCGAAGATCTGCTGCGTCGCGTCCAGGCGAAGTCCGTCGAGGTGGAACTCCTCGATCCAGTACCGGGCGTTGGTGACGATGAACTCGCGGACGGCGACCGACTCAGGGCCGTCGAAGTTCGGCGCGTCGCCCCACTCGGTCGGACGTTCGCCCAGATACGACTTGGCGAACTCGCGCAGGTAGTTCCCGTCGGGCCCGAAGTGGTTGTAGACCACATCGAGAATGACGCCGATTTCCAGGCGGTGGGCCGCATCGACAAAGGCGCGGAAGTCGTCGGGAGTGCCATAGAGGCGCGACGGGGCAAAGAGATTCACGCCGTCGTAACCCCAGCCAAAGCGGCCCGTAAAGTCAGCTAGGGGCATGACTTCGATCAGCGTAATGCCCAGGTCCACCAGGTCGGGCAGGCGGTCGATGGCGGACCGGTATGAACCAATTTTTGTGAACGTCCCTATGTGCAGCTCGTAGATTACCTGTCCCTGGATCTGGACCCCGCGCCACGCACCGTCTCCCCACGCGTACGCCTGGGAATCCACGACCATTGACGGCCCGTGCGGTCCGTCGGGTTGATACCGGGAGGCAGGATCGGGAAAGGCGTCCCCCCCGTCGAGACGCAAACGGTAGAGTCCGCTAGTGGTGACGGGATCGACGAATCCGGAGTAGTATCCGTTACCCTCCGCTTCCAGCGGGGTGGAGCGGCCGCCTACTTCATCAACGAACTCGACCTTGGAACGATCCGGGGCCCACACGCGGGCGTGAGTACGTGGCGGCCCGCCAGTTGAGTGAATGACTTCCACCCCAATGGGGTATCGTCGGGTATTGAGGAGTTCAGTTGTCGGCTGACGTAGGCCCATGGCGGCCGAAACACGGGCAGGAACGGGACCATGGCCGCGTGCGGCGGATGACGATCTAGGAACCTGAACGCCGGCAGTCGTGCCCGGCCGGTAGCGGACGAGCGCCTCGGCGCATAGTCTTGGAAATTCTCCAATCACGCATGTCCAGTCGCGATAAGCCCATACCTGATTCCGGGGACGCCAGAGACAAGGCGGATTCCGTATCGTCGGGCTCGAACACCGAGAGCGACACGCCGATGCTGCACGCGAGCATCGGCTCGGGCTTGCTCGCGCAGCAACCCACCCCGGAGGCCGAAGAGCAGATCACGGTCACCAAGGTGTGTCCGCAGTGTGGCGGAGAATACGAGACTGGTGACCGGTTCTGTCCGCGCGACGGCGCGCCGCTCAAGCCAAAGGGCGGCAGCGACCCACTGATCGGCCGAGTGATCGCCGATCGCTACCTGATTCTGGCCAAGCTCGGCGAAGGCGGCATGGGCCGCGTGTACGTCGCCGAACACGTGAAGATGAATCGGCAGTGCGCGATCAAGGTGATGAACCCGTCGCTGATGAACGACAGCGAGTCGGCGCGGCGGTTCGCCCGCGAAGCATCGAACGCGGCGCGCATTCTTCATCCGAACGTCGCGGCAGTGTTCGACTACGGCGAAGCCGACCGCATCGTCTACCTCGTCATGGAATACGTCGACGGCGATTCACTGTCGACGATTCTCGAGCGAGATCGTGCGTTGGATCCGCGTCGCGCCATCGATATCGCACGGCAGATCGCCGAAGGACTCTCGGCAGCGCACGAGCTCGGGCTCATTCACCGCGATCTCAAGCCGGACAATGTCATCGTCGCCTCGCGTCGCAATGGTCGCGAAACGGCAAAGGTCGTCGACTTCGGAATCGCCAAGGCCGTTTCCGATGCGCCGCAGGATTCGCTGACGCGCAGCGGACTCGTGATCGGTACGCCCGAGTACATGAGCCCCGAGCAGTTGCTCGGTGATCCGGTCGACGCACGCACGGACATCTATGCACTCGGCTGCATGCTCTTTCAGATGCTGACTGGCGTGCGTCCGTTCGAGGCCGAGTCGCGCGAAATCATGCTGCGTCGGCGACTGCACGAGCCGCCGCCGCACATTCGCGACCTTCGCCCGGAACTGCCGCGACGACTCGACACGCTCATCGCGCACATGCTCGCGCGCTCGCCCGACGATCGTATGGCGAGCGCCGCAGAAGCTGCGACGCAACTCGATCCCGCGCTGGCGCTGAGCGGTTGGGATCCGTCGTCGTTGCGCGCGTCGGTGAAGAGCACACGAGCCACGCCTCAGGTCACGCGACTCGCATCGGACCCGGCAATGCGTCCGACGGTGCGCATGAAGCGTCACCGCGAGAGCGTTACGAGAATTGTCGTCGGAACCATTCTCGGCTCGGGGACGTTGTTCGCCGGATTACTTCTCTGGTCGCTCTGGTCGCGTGACGAAAGCGCCCTGCAGGTCGCACCACAGCCAACGAACATTCCGACGCTTCCGCCGATCACAGTCGCGTCGCCGACGGTTGCACCGCTGACGAAGCCGCCGACGGATTCGCTGTCGCTGAGGCCGAAGGTCGCGCCGATTCGCAAAGCGCCGGTAGCAACGGTGAAAAAACCGTCAGCTCCGGTCGATTCCACGCCCACGCCGCCGCCGGTGGCGACAGACGTCGCGACCGAGGAAGCGGCGGTTCATCAGCCGTTGGACAAGTTCGCGATCGCCATGGGACACGGAGAGGTCGCGATTCGCGACGCGTTCCCAGATATGCCGGCCCCGCTCCTCGCCCAACTGAAGGACTTCCTGGCGAAGGTCGACAACGTCACGGCCAAGCCCGTATACGGCACGACGACGATCAACGGCGACAAAGCTGAGCTCAAGTACACATTGAACGTCAGCTTCACGTATCACGATTCGAAGGCGCCAGGCACAGCACCGTTCAGATATCGGGCAACGCTGGCACGCCACAAGGACGGCTGGGAAATCGCCGACCTGACGACGATTCCGTAAGCGCGGCCGCGCTCATCGCGCGCCGCGAGAATCGTTCTACGCCGTCTTTCCGATCTTGGTGCGCAACTCGGCGATCACGTCGTCGAGTAGTCTCGAATCAAAGCCGGTGTCCCACTCATCGCCGCGCTGCCAATTCGCCTCGGCACGCACCGACACCTGGCGCCAGTCCTGGCCAAGAAAGCGAATGACGACTCGAGTGCGATAGCGCAGATCGGGCGCGCCGTTGCGATTGAGCGTCGCCTGCCACGGCGTCATCAGAAAACCCGCTCGCTGATCCTCGATGTCGATCGAGTAGTGCTGCGAGAGTAAATCACTCGCCGCCTTGAACGCCGCGGCCTTGACGACGTCGTCGCGCACATCGATCACGCGCGTGAGCCGTACGTCGGACGTCGTGCGAACGAATGCGGCGGGCGGTCCCTCTACCGACGTGATCGGGCTACGCAACTGAAGATGCGAGCACGCCTGCAACGGGACGGCGAGCGCCAAGGTCAGCGCCCACCGTCGCCACGAGGATGTGAGGCTAAATCGTGTGCGCGTGGCGATGGTGGGAATGGTGACCTCTGGTGGGAACGAGCTCGAGGCGGGGAAAACCAACATACAACCTATCCACCCGGCACGTAAACCACCGAACGACGTTCGGCGAACTCAGATCACTGTACACACTGTGCTTTCGGATTTGGCTTCGCCTTGTCGACTACCACGCGATGATCGAGGTTCGCAACGCGTAGCGCGACGTCATATACGAGCCGAGCGACGCCCGTGAGCTGGTCGTAGTCGATGTACTGTGGCTCATCCGTCACTTGGTGGTAGTCACGATGGCCGCCGGTCGAAAAGAACGTGATCGGAATGCCGTACCGCGCATACTCGTAATGGTCGCTGCGGCAGTAGTACTGCTGCGGGTGCCCGTTGGCGTCGTACTGATAGTCGAAGTGGAATTTCACCGGTTCCGTTTTGGCGACGGCCTCCACCAAATCGCCCAATTCGGTCGAGAGCCGGCGAGACCCAATGAGTTGCAGGTACCCCGGGCCTCCGCCCTTCTCGTCCTGCGGCCCGCCCCGCCCGATCATGTCCATGTTGAGCTGCGCCACGAGCGAATCGCGTGGTACGGTCGGATGGTCGGTGAAATACTCTGAGCCCCACAGACCTTTTTCTTCGCCGGCATGCCAGACAAACACCAATGAGCGCTTCGGCTTGTCCGGACCTTTGGCAAACGCCTCCGCGAGTTCGAGTAGCGCCATTGAGCCGGTGCCGTCGTCGTCGGCTCCGTTGTAGATCGAATCCAGACGGGGCGGATGAATCTTTCGAAGGCTGTCGAGGATGACGCGAATCTTTGCGTTCTCGGCGGGCGCGGCCGGACGCGCCTGATCGTCTTCACCGTGCGGACGAACGATCGTGTTGTACGCGCGAAGCGAATCATGATCGACCGGCTCCCTATTGAAGCCGATGTGATCATTGTGCGCGCCGAGTGCGACGTACTGGCCCTTGAGCTTTGGATCGCTGCCGGGCAGGATGGCGACGACGTTGCGCCCGGGAGCGGGAATGTCGTCCCACTTTAGAGAACCGTGAATCGTCTTTCCGGCGGTTCCGCGCGATAGACCAGCAATGGGCGCACCCATCAGGGCTTCGCCCATCGCCTTGGAGACGTACATGAATGCGGGAACGGTCGGCGCGTCGCTGTCGTCGCCCTTGAACGTCTGAACCGGCTCGAGCAGCTGCATGCGCGTCGCTTGGTCCACCGCGTCGAGACTTACGACGCCGATACCGGCGGAGCCGAGGTAGTAGCCGGTGAGTTGCTGGCGATTGCCGCCCCATACTGGCGTTCCGTCGGGGCCATTCGGCACCGACATGACGACGAATTTTCCTTCGGCAGCGGCCGGCCTGACCATGGTGCTGGTGTCGCCGTAGACACCGCCGTAGATCGCTTCGACGCCGTCGAGGCTCCGGACCTTTCCGAAGACGCTGTTATCTCGAGGGACGTAGTCTACGGGGGCGGAAAAGGTCTTCTCGTTGACCACCAGGGTGTTGCCAGGCGAGAGCGGATGGTCGAAGACCGGAATGTTCTGAAAGAAGGTGCCGTTGTCGCCCCCCGGCGTGAGCCCGAGGCGGCGCACCTCGCGCTCGATGTATGCCGTCGCCTTGAGGTGGTAGGGCGTCCCCACTTCTCTGCCCATCATGGAATCATCGGCAAAGATGTATAGCCGAGTCATGAGGTCGGCGGCGGTGATGGCGGCCGTCGTGGGCTGCGGGGCGTGTTTGAGCGGAAGTTCAGCCTTTTGCGCCGAAACCAGCGTTGCCCACGTGGTCAGGGCAGCGGGAACGAGCCAGCGGACGCCGGAAAGCGGCATGCGGTGCTCCAAAAAGGGTACGGGCGAAAAATAGCCCGTCTGGCGGACACCCACTGTCGGGAAAATGTCCGGCTGTCGGCGGGAACCCGCGATCAGCCCGCCTTTGCCGGCCCGGTCTGAAAGCCGTAGTATCTAGCCGGTCCCAGCACTCCAAAAATGGCGCGCGTACAGGGACAAGGTTGCAGGCCGCGCCAGTCTAGCCGGTACTCAATGAGAATCAGCGTCCCAACGGAAACCGCTCCGCGCGAGTTGCGGGTGGCCCTCGCGCCTGACAGTGTCTCACGGCTGATCAAGCAACAAAAGCTCGAGGTCGTCGTTCAGCGAGGAGCCGGCCTTCGAGCCGGGTTCCGCGATGACGCCTACGAGACCGCCGGCGCCACGATCGTCGCCGACGCAGCCGCTGCCCTCGCCGGATCGACCATCGTCGCCAAAGTGCAGCCGCCGAGCGCCGACGAAATCGCGCGCATGGACCCGGGAACGACGCTCCTCTCGCTGCTGCGTCCGGGTCACAGTGCCGATGTCGCCAAAGCGCTGGCCGATCGCGGCGTCAACGCGCTCGCGTTGGAACTCGTGCCACGCATCACGCGTGCACAGTCCATGGACGTGCTATCCTCGCAGAGTACAGTATCGGGCTATAAGGGAGTACTCATAGGCGCCGAAACGCTCGGAAAGTTCTTGCCGATGCTGACGACGGCGGCCGGCAACATCTCACCCGCGAAAGTCTTCATCATCGGTGCAGGCGTTGCCGGGCTGCAGGCAATCGCGACCGCGCGACGACTCGGCGGTGTTGTCTCCGCCTTCGACGTTCGGCCTGCGGCACGCGAGCAGGTGTTGAGCCTCGGCGCAACGTTCGTGGCGAACGAATTGGTGAACACGTCGGCGGAAGCCGCGGGTGGGTATGCACGCGCGCAGACGCAGGACGAACAGGCGAACACGCTCGCGGCAATCGCCAACCACATCAAGGATCAGGATCTCGTCGTCACGACGGCGCAGATTCCTGGACGCACCGCGCCACGCTTGATCACGAAGGAAATGGTGGCGTCGATGCGCGCGGGATCAGTGATCGTAGACCTCGCCGCGGAGACTGGCGGCAACTGCGAGCTCTCGAAGCCTGGCGAAACGATTCAGGTACATGACGTGACGATCGTGGCGCCGCTGAACCTTCCAGCAACTGTAGCGTTTCACGCCAGTCAGATGTTCGGCCGCAACATTGTCGAGTTGCTCAAACACCTCGTACAAGATGGAGCGCTCAAGCTCGATGTGAGCGATGAAATCACCGGCGCGATGATGATGACCCACGACGGAAAGGTGCTTCGCTAATGCAGCTTCTCGAATTGTACGTCTTCGTGCTGGCGGCGTTCGTCGGCTACATGGTCATCTCCCGAGTGCCGCCGCTGCTTCACACTCCGTTAATGGCGGCGACGAACGCGATCTCCGGCATTTCGCTCGTCGGCTCGCTCATCGCGGCGGGCTCGGCGAGAAATAACGTCGCGACGATCCTCGGGTTCATCGCCGTGGTGTGTGCGACGAGCAACATCGTCGGCGGATTCCTGATCACCGACCGAATGCTGCGAATGTTCAAATCGGGCAAAGCGGGAAGTGAGAAGAAGGAAGCGGCACGCTGATGCGCGATTTATTCATCGAAGGTAGTTATCTCATAGCGTCAGTCCTGTTCATTCTCGGACTGCGCAGTCTCACGCGCCCCGATAAGGCGCGGCGTGGCATGCAGCAGGCGGCGGTCGGAATGTTGTTCGCCATCGCCGGCACGCTACTGAACCACACGATCATCGATTACCGCTGGATCGCCTTGGGATTGGTTCTCGGTGTCGTCATCGGCTACCCGATGGGCATGTGGGTGCCGATGACCGCGATGCCGCAGCGAATCGCGATCTCGCTCACGCTCAGCGCGCTCGCCGCCACGCTCGTCGGTATCGCCGAGTACCACTCGGACGTGGCGTCGGGCGATCTGCCGAGTCGCGCGAAAATGGCGGCGATCGGATTCGAGGTCATGCTCGGCTCGATCACCGTGGGTGGAACGATCGTGGCCGCGGGAAAACTTCAAGAGTGGATCACGTCCAAACCGGTGACGTTCAAAGGGCAGAACGTCATCAACGGCCTGATCTTCCTCGGCATTCTCGCGCTGCTCGTGTACGTAGTCGTCGCTCCGATTCACGAGATTGCGTTCTTCGGAATGATCGCAGCGTCGCTGATGTTCGGCGTGTTGCTTGTCATGCCGATTGGCGGCGCAGACATGCCAGTGGTCGTGGCGCTGCTCAATTCGTACTCCGGGCTCGCGTCGTGTGCGATGGGCTTTGCGCTCGGCAACGTCATTCTGATCATCAGCGGCGCGCTCGACGGCGCATCGGGATTCATTCTTTCGATCCTGATGAGCAAGGCGATGAACCGTTCGTTCACGAACGTTTTGTTCGGCGCATTCGGCAGTGAGACGGTGGCCGCAGGCGGAAAGTCGGCGACTGGATTGACGGTGCGCTCAATTGGTATCGAAGACGCGGCGATCCAGCTCGCGTACGCGCAGCTCGTGATCGTGATTCCTGGCTACGGTATGGCCGTCGCGCAGGCGCAGCACGCGGTGCGGGAACTGGCCGAGCTGGTGGAGAAGCGCGGCGGCGAAGTGAAGTTCGCTGTACATCCGGTGGCGGGACGCATGCCCGGCCACATGAATGTGCTCCTCGCCGAGGCGAACGTTCCGTACGATAAGCTGTATGACATGGACGAGATCAACGGTGAATTCGACCGCGCCGACGTCGCGCTGGTAATTGGCGCGAACGACGTCGTAAATCCCGCGGCGCGTACGGACAAGTCGTCGCCCATCTACGGCATGCCGATTTTGAATGCCGATCGGGCAAAGAGCGTGATCGTCCTGAAGCGCGGCATGGCGGCGGGCTTCGCCGGTATCGAGAACGAGCTCTTCTACGACAAGCGCACAAGCATGCTGTTTGGAGACGCCAAAACATCGCTGACGGGCCTCGTTGCAGAAGTGAAGAACGCCTGAAACGAGGGCTAGGCAGTCGAGTGGATTTGACTGCATTTTTCGGATAGCTGGCCCGTCGTCGCTTCCCGTACGTTGCGGTCGCCCCTCACCGAGAGCAGATCATGGCGACCATGGTAGCTGAACCGCCGATGCCGATGTCCCGTCCCACCGACCCGGAAGCGTGGCGCGCAGTTGCAGCGCGTGACGCGCGCTACGACGGGCGCTTCGTCTACGCTGTGCGTTCCACGCACATCTATTGCCGGCCGTCATGCTCGTCGCGGCGTCCGTCGCGCGAGAACGTGAGCTTTTTCGATCTGCCAGCCGACGCCGAACAGGCTGGCTATCGCGCTTGCAAGCGCTGCGATCCGCGCGCCGATGTACACGAGTTGCCGGGTGTTCGGGCCATTGAACGCGCAAAGACCTTTCTCGACGCGCACACGGACCGCACCGTGTCGCTCGGCGAGCTTGCGGCGCATGCGGGGTTGAGCACGTCGCACCTGCAGCGCTCGTTCAAGCGAATCGTCGGGCTGTCGCCGAAGGAATATCAGGACGCTCATCGCGTTCAGAATTTCAAATCGCGACTCCGCGCCGGCGATACGGTGAGCCGTGCGACATACGAAGCCGGATTCGGCTCGAGCAGTCGCGTGTATGAGCGCACGGATGCACTGCTGGGCATGACGCCGGCGTCGTACCGCCGAGGGGGGCTTGGCGTACGCATTCAGTACGTCATCGCCGACGCGCCCATCGGACGCGTGCTTGTCGGAACGACCGACCGCGGTGTGTGCGCCGTTGAGCTGGGCGCAACGAACGCGGATGTGGAGCAAGCGCTGCGCACTGATTTTCCCAACGCGACGATCGAACGCAGCGACGAAGCGCATAGCGGTTGGGTGCGCGCGGTGCTCGATCGGATTCGCGACCCGCACCACGTGCGCGGCACAGACGTTCCGCTGGACGTTGACGGCACGGCGTTTCAATGGCTCGTGTGGAAGGCGCTGCGCGACATTCCGAGCGGCGAACGCAGAACGTATCGCGAAGTGGCCGCCGCTATCGGTCGGCCAACGGCGACGCGCGCGGTCGCACGTGCGTGCGCAACGAATCGCGTGGCGATCGTGATTCCCTGTCACCGAGTGGTGCGCGAAGACGGAGAGCTCGCCGGATACAAGTGGGGTGTCGACCGCAAGCGCAAACTGCTCGACGAAGAGGCCGGGTGACGCGATCGACCGAGAGTGCCGCGCAGTCGTTCACGCCGCTGCAGTGTCCCCGCTGCGGCGCGGAAGGCATCGGGCGGTACTGCGCCAGTTGCGGCAGCGCGCTCGGTCGACGACAAGATCTCTCAGTAAAGCACTTTCTAAAGGAGGCGGCGCTCGCGGTCACGGATTTTGATTCCGATTTGATTGCGAGCTTTCGCTCTCTGCTTGGTCGGCCCGGCGAACTATCGGTCGAGTATCTCCACGGCGCACGGCATCGCTTTCTTCCGCCGTTTCGCGTTTTTCTCCTGTGCAACCTCCTGTATTTCTTGGCGGTGGACCGACTGCACGTCACCGTGCTCACGGCACCGCTCAGAGTGCAGGCCGACGAGATGACGTACTCCAACGCCGCGCGGTCCGTCCTGGCAAAGCGCTATCCGCGCATTGCTGACGCGACGACACCGGCCGCGGTGCGCGACTCGCTCAAGCGGGCCGTCACGACGAAGTACGACGGCGCTACCGAGGGAATCGGCAAACTAATCGTCGTGATTCTGATTCCGTTCTATGCGCTGTTGTTCCAGGCGATGTTCGTCGGCACCAAACGATTCTTCGCTGAACATCTCGTCTTCGCAACGCACTTCGTTTCGTTCCTGCTGCTGGCCATTCCTCTCGCCGGACTTCTCTCGTTCGCCGTGAACTGGCTCGCCCTCCACGTCGGCGGCATCCGGCTGCCCGACGACGAGGCCGTCTACGGATCGGTCGTCGTCGCGATGATCGGCGTCTATGCATTCCTCGCGCAGCGCAGGATGTACGGCAGCGGCCGCGTCGCCGCACTGATCCGCACGGGCGTGGTCGCTGCGACCATCGTCCCCATGATCGTCGCGTTCAAATTCGTGCTGTTCATCACGACACTGGCGTGGATTCGATAGCGGTGAGTCGCCAGACCAGGCTAGATGGGCTCCCCGATTCAAACATTCGCAGCGTTTGGGCTGTCTGAGTTGTAGTTGAAGTAACCACTCGCATCCCGGTCGTTTCTATGCTGCGCATCTCGCGTCTCGTTCCCACTCTGCTCGTCGCCGCCGCGCTCCCGCTTGGGGCGCAGCAGGGGCGCGACGAATCGACCTTCACTTGGAACAAGTCGCTTCCAGCGAACTCGATGCTGACCGTCCTCAATGGCGACGGTCCCATCACCGTTCGCGAAGCGACGTCTGGGAGCGACAAGGTCGAGGTCCGCGCGCTGAAAGTTCCGCGATCGCGCGGATCCATTCAGGACGTGTCATTCGACGTGCGCGAAACAGCCAATGGCGTCGAGATCTGCACGCTGTATGGGGGACAGTCGTCGTGCCGCGACCGCGGTGGCTCGAACAACTCGCGCGTTCGCGTCGAGTACACGGTCGTCGTTCCGCGATCGCTGCGACTAAAGGTCGCAACGGGTAACGGCGAAATCAGCATCGAGCGCGCTGGCGCCGACGTGTCGGCCTCCACGGGGAACGGCCGTGTCACAGTCGGCCAGACCGAAGGTCGCGTCCAGGTGTCCACCGGCAACGGCGACGTTCAGGTCGACGGGGCCAACGGTCCAGTGAACGTCACGACCGGAAATGGCCGAGTGTTCGTGGCTACGTCAAAGGGCGCGGTGGATGCGACGACCGGCAGTGGCGATATCGACGTGCGCATCAAAGCGCTGCCGGTCGACGGCGACATGCGCTTCAACTCCGGCTCCGGTTCCATCCGCGTGATGTTGCCGTCGAACTACAATGGCCGAATCGACGCGACCACAGGCAACGGCAATCTCAGCTCCGACTTCGAGATCAGCATCGTCGGCCGCCTCGATTCACGCCACGTCCGTGGGACGATCGGCAGCGGCGGCTCGCTCATGCGCCTGTCGACCGGCAACGGCACGATCGAACTTCGAAAGAGCTGACAGAATCCTGGCTTGCCCTCAGCGGTGCACTCGGTAATATGTGGCGTGCTGAAATTTCACCACAACCGAGCTGGGGGCGCGCATGGCAACGACTCAGGAACGCCGTTGGTCTGAGCGGTTCGACGAGCTGAAGCAGGACGTTCGCTTCGCGTTCCGAACACTGGCCAAGAACCGCGGCTTCACCACCGTCGCGATTCTCACGCTCGCACTCGGCATCGGCGCCAACAGCGCGATCTTCACCGTCGTGAACGGGGTTCTACTCAAGCCCCTGTCCTTCCGGCAGCCCGAGCGGCTGCTGCGCGTGTGGCAGAACACGACGACGAAGGAGTCGAACCAGCCCGGCCCCATCTCGGCCGTGAATCTCGACGACTGGCGAGCGCAGCGCCGAGTGCTCGCAGACATCGGCGGCTACTGGTTCTCGGACGGTCAGAGCGGAACTGATCTCGTCGGGGCCGGTGAGCCGCAGCGCCTCGCAGCCGCGTTCGTGACTCCCGGTTTCTGGACGACGCTCGCGGTCAATCCAATGCTCGGCCGTGTTCCGCGCGACGATGAAATGGTTCGCGGCTCGAACGACAAGCTCGTCGTGTTGAGTCGCGCTTTCTGGCAACGACAGTTCGGCGCGGCCCAGTCCCTGATCGG
The DNA here is from genome assembly GCF_055379415.1 of Leucogemmata humicola. NCBI lineage: Bacteria > Pseudomonadati > Gemmatimonadota > Gemmatimonadia > Gemmatimonadales > Gemmatimonadaceae > Leucogemmata > Leucogemmata humicola. Next base: position 585,155 of record NZ_AP040875.1, on the reverse strand, counting down.
CCAGCATGTGAACCTCGACGGCCAATCGTACGAAGTGGTCGGCGTGATGCCCGAATCGTTTCGCTTTCCATCCGCGCATGTCGACGTCTACATCCCCTTCTCGACGATCCCCGACGGCTCGATTCCGCGAATTCGTCCCGTGCGGATTCTCAGCATGGTCGCGCGCATGAAGCCAGGCGCCACGGTGACGCAGGCGAACGCCGAGTTGAATTCGATCGCGCGAGCGCTCGCCGAGCAGTATCCGGGCGACAACGGCGGTGCCGCGGCCGCCTCTGTGGCGCCGCTGCAGGAATCAATCGTCGGCAAGGTGCGAAGCAGCTTGCTCGTGCTCCTCGGCGCCGTGGCGTTCGTGCTGTTGATCGCGGCGGTCAACCTCGCAAGTCTGCTGCTTGCTCGCGCGACCACGCGCGAGCGTGAGTTGGCCATTCGTGCCGCGCTCGGCGCGGGACGGTCGCGACTCATCCGCCAGCTCTTTACCGAAAGCATGGTGCTGGCAATTGTTGGCGGCGTACTCGCGATGTTCATCGCGCAGAGCGGCGCGCAATTGTTGCTACACCTCGCCGGCGGACAACTACCGCGCACCGAGGATGTTGGCGTGGACAGTCATGTGCTCCTGTTCACCGCGCTCGTAGCAATCATCACGGGCGTGGTGTTTGGACTCGTGCCGGCAATCCGCGCGTCGTCGCCCCAACTGCAACAGTCACTTCGCGAAGGCGCACGCGGTGCAACGGCAATCACCGGCGGTTTGCGGAGTGCGCTCGTCGTTACCGAGGTCGCGCTGGCGATGATTCTCGTAATCGGCGCCGGATTGATGACGCGCAGTTTCGTGAAGCTCATGAACGTGGACCTCGGCTTCGTTCCTGAGCATCGCCTGGCGATCAATTACACAATCTCCACGACGCGACATGCGACCGGCCCCGAGATGCAGTCGACGTATCGGCAGATGCTGGACAAAGTGCGCACGGTGCCGGGCGTGGTTGCTGCCGGCGCCATTCGCGACCTTCCCTTCCGCGGCGATGGCGAGACCGTGCCGTTCCTCCCGCCGGGAGCAACGCCCGGTTCGAACGGGCAGCTGCCGACCGCCACGCTGATGTTCACGAGCGACGGCTTCTTCGCCGCCATGGGAATTCCACTGCTCTCGGGTCGCGATCTCTCACCGACCGATCGAGGAGATGCGCCGACGGTGCTCGTGATCAACCAAGCAATGGCGAAGCAGTATTTCCCAAACCGGAATCCGATCGGCCAGACACTCGGTTTCGGTAACCAGCATTTCCCCATCGTCGGAGTGGTTGGGGACGTTCGTCAAACCACCGTGGACGAAGCGCCGGCGCCGCGGATCTACGCGAGCGTGTATCAAGTCTTTCGCGTGAAGGTCAACATGGTCGTCCGCACACGTGAAGAGCCGGCCATGATGATCAAACGCATCGAAGACGGGATTCGCACGGTCGACGCGCAGCAAACGATCACCGGCGCGTTCGCGCTCGACGACGTCGTGAGTGAGGCGGTTGCGCGCCCGCGACTGCTCACCGTTCTGCTCGGACTCTTCGGCGCCATGGGACTCGTACTTGGTGCACTGGGCATCTATGGCGTGCTCGCGTATCTCGTCACGCAGCGCACACGCGAGATTGGCGTGCGACTCGCACTCGGCGCGCAGCCGAGCGATGTGCGTCGCATGGTGGTATCGAGTGGGTTGCGGCTCGCAGTGCTCGGCGTCGGGATCGGTCTCGTTGGTGCGCTACTACTCACGCGACTCATGCAGGGTGTGCTGTATGGCGTGACGCCAAACGATCCGCTCACGTTTGGTGTAGTCGCGATTGGATTGCTCGTCGTCGCGGCATTGGCGAGTTGGCTGCCAGCGCGTCGCGCGACGCGTGTTGATCCGCTCGAAGCGCTTCGAGGATAGAGCTCGCTATCCGCGCATCGCTTCAACCGGGTCGACTTTGGCGGCGCGACGCGCGGGTCCGACGCTCGCGAGAAGTGCGACGAGCATCAGGACAGCGCACGTTCCAATGAAGGTGATTGGATCTGTTGGACGCACTTCGAACAACAGCGACTGGAGTAGGCGCATGGTAACCAGCGCCGCGGTAACGCCGACCGCGGCGCCTATCATGGCGAGCGTCACGGACTGTTTGACAACCATTCCAGCGACTTGGGTGATTTGTGCGCCGAGTGCCATGCGGATGCCGATCTCGCTACGGCGTTGACTGACGACATACGCAATGACGCCGTAGATGCCGACGGCGCTGAGCGTGACGGCGATCGACGACGAGATGAGAAGCAGAAGCATCGTGAACGACATCTGCGCCATCGACCGCGAAACAACGTTCTCCATCGAAACGATGTCGGCGACCGGAACACTCGGGTCCATCTGCGCCACGATTTGGCGGACCGACGCTGTGAGTATTCGCTGATCGACGTTCGGCGCGCGGACAACGAACGTCATCGTGCGCGGTGGATTCCAACCGGGCGAGCCTGCCGTTGGCATCAGCGGCAGATACACCGCCTCGATCGGCGCCTTCTGCAAACCGTCGGCGCGCACGTCGGAAGCAACACCAACGACTGGAAAGGGCGGGAACTGGGTGTTGGTGTACGGAAGAACGTGGTGCCCGATTGCGCTTTCGTCGGCCCAAAAGCGCCTAGCGAACGCTTCGCTGACGACAACGGGCCCCTCGAGTCCTTCCACACTCGACCAAGTCGGCGAGGCGCCCGCAACGCGAATGCCCATCGCCTCGAAGTAGCCCGGGCTCACGTAGATGATCGGCATGCATTGCCCTTGCGCTGGCGTCGTTCGCCCAGCGTCGGTACCGACGGCGCTGCATCCTGCGCCGCCGTCGAGCGGCAAGGCATTCGTGTAGCCGACGCGTTTCACACCGGGCAACGCTTCCACTCGCTGCGCAAGATCTCGCCAGAACTGCTCGACCTGTTGGTATTGGCTATAGCGAGAGTACGACAGCGCAACCGTCATCGTCTGCACGCCAACGGGGTCGATGCCCGATTTCACATTACGGAGGTTGAAAAAACTCCGAACCATGAGAATCGCGGCGCTGAGCAACACGATCGCCATGGCCACCTGTGAGATGACGAGTCCGCGCCGAGCGAAATCGCGTCGACGAGACGTGGTCATCCCGCGTCCGCCTTCGCGGAGCGTCGCGACATCGACATTGGTCGACCCGAGCGGCAGCACGCCAAAGACGATACCGAAGAGCAGTGCGCTCGTGAGACAGAACGCGACGCCGGTCGCGTCGAACGTGACTTCCTCGAGTCGCGGCAGCGACTGCGGAGCATAAGCGAGTACGACGTGGAGCAATCCGTAGCCGAGCGCGATGGCGAACACGCCGGCCGCGAGACTGACCATCATGCTCTCGGCGAGATAGTGCACAGCGAGCTGCGACCGTCCGGCGCCAAGTGCGGTGCGGACTGCCACCTCGCGACGCCGCGCGTCGATTCGCACGAGAAAGAGATTTGCGACATTGGCCGCGGCGATGAGCAGCACGACGCCGACGGCGGCGAAGATGATCCAGAGAGCGCGCGCGATGGTTGGACCGAGCACCGAATCGCGCAGCGACGTCACATTCATCGCGAAGCCGACTCGCTCGATGAAGGCAGGCGGGTAGACATTTGGATATTCCTTGGCGAACGAATCCTGCAAGCGCTTGATGTCCGCGGCGGCAGCGGCGACGGTAACGCCTGGATTCAGTACGCCGATCGCGTGATGCGTATGCTCATTTTGCGGCGGCGTGTTTGGATCGAGCCAATGCGGCGTCCACACGTCGCCTTTGAAATCGGGAACGCCACTTCCAACGGGGAGCACACCGACGATCTCCAGCGACGAGCTGCCACCAAGCTGCAAGCGTTTTCCAATGATCGCCGGATCACTTCCAAAGCGCCTGACCCAATAAGCATGGGTGATCAGAGCAACGGCTGGCTGGCTGACCAACATTTCTTCCGCGTGGAAGAGCCGCCCCTTTTCAGGACGAATGCCAAGAATCTCGAAGAGACTCGTGCTGACCTGGAGGAATGGCACGCGCTCCGATGCGTGGTCGCCGTCGCCGGGAATTGGCAGGATGCCCGTGTCGTATAGTCCAAGATTCGCCAGCGCGGCGCTGTTCTTCTTGAAGTAGAGGAATTGGCCACGCGAGATGGCGTATTCTTCGCCCGCTTTCACCTTCGGCCACAGCGTGCCGATGTGGATCATGCGATCGGCGTTCGGATATGGCAGCGGCCGCAGAACCACACGGTCGAGTAGAGTGAAGATCGTCGTTGAAGCGCCGAGACCGAGGGCCAGCGTGACGAGCACGATCAGCGAGAAGGAGGGCGCGCGTAGCAGCGAACGAAGCGCGTGGCGTGTCTCGCGGCGGAAAGCGTCGAACAGTTCCATGCGATTTCTCCGGTCGAGCATCGTGTCGTCGATCGATCGTGCTTCGCTTCGATAGGCCTGATAGTCGCCGAACCGTCGACGCGCTTCGCTCTCTGCATCGGCGCGCGAGAGACCTTCGCGCTCCATGAGGTCGTCGATACGCCCTTCGAGGTGGAAGCGCAGCTCGTCGTCGAGTTCTTCGCGAATGCGGCGACGCGTGGGCGGAAGACGGAACACTCGCCGCAGGCGGTCCCAACCATCGTTGGCCCAACTCATTTCGCCGCTCCCGCGCCGCCGCTCCGCGCTGCGACGACCAGGCCGACGACCGTGGTGTAGCGGGACCAGCGGGTCAGCTCGGACGCGAGTTGTTTGCGTCCCTTCGCCGAGAGGCGATAGAACTTGGCCTTACGATTCCGCTCGGTGAGTCCCCACTCGGAGTCGAGCCAACCCTTGTCTTCCATGCGATGGAGCGCGGGATAGAGCGCGCCCTCTTCGATCTGGAGTTGGTCTCGGGTTGTCTGCTCGATCCAACGCAGCACGGCGAGACCGTGCATCGGTCCCCAGGATAGGGACTTGAGAATGAGCAGATCGAGTGTGCCGCGAACGAGGTCGAGCTCCATGAGTGGCTCCCAAGGGCGACAAAGCCTAAGAACCTTAGGCATAAGGTTCTTAGGCTTGGACAACGGTTTGGGCAAGAAGGTTGTTTCAACCCACGACTGGCACCCCGGAAGGCTTCAGGGGATCGTGTGCGTCACCTTGCCGGCGCCGTCGAGGAACTCGATTCGGGCGCCACCCAGTGAGTCGACGAGCATACGGAGCCGGGCGCGCCCGTTGGGATCACGGAGATTGACGATCGCCGATTTCTCCGGATCCCGACCGATGAATACCCGCTGCGCCGCCATCGGCACACCATTGCGCGGACTGGCCCACTTTCTCAGCGCGGCATTCCGGGCGACTGTGTCCGTGATCTTCATGATCTCCTCCTGCTCTTTGACGAGATCCATGATATCGAGGTCGGCGCGATCATACATCGAGACACCAACCGTTCGCTTTCCGTTGCGCTCGATGTAGTCGAAGTTGAGGACCTGATCCTGATTGAATTGGTCGAAGGACATGTGTGTCTGAGCGTCGACGGTGCCGTCGGGCTTCTTGGTTCCACCGAACGCCAGACCACCGTTCTCGGTGCCCTCGTCGTTGAAAAAGATCATACCCGGGCGATTGCCACCCTTGTAGCCAAACGGCTTCATCTTGTAGATGGGTCCGATCGACCGAGGCGTGTTCGAGATGACGAGACGATACTTGCCGTCTGGCTCGACGACATTGATTCGCTCGACATCGATCTCACCGAACTTCTCATGCCGCGGCGGCCGCACGAACGCCGCCGCCGAGACGACGAGCAGCATCACCGTCATCACAATCGAGTATCGCTTGAGGAATCGAACGTCGCGCTCTAGCTGATTCATACGTCAGGCCTCGTGAGAGTTCTCAGTAATTCCAGGAGTTCGTGCTCTGCCCTGCCGGCGCAGCCGCCTTGACCGACGCGCCCACTTTGCGAATGAAATCCGCCCACGTGGTCGGATGCCACGCGTGCCCCTTCATCGGCCGACCGTAAATGAAATCACCCTCGTAGTGCGGATTGGCCGTGGTCTTGAGAAAATCCTCGAACTTATAAACGGCCAGATTGAGCCAGTAGTCGTCCATGTCACCAGCCGAGAAGTGCAGCTTCCCCACGAGCTGCGATCCAATCGTCGGCCACTGCTTCTCGGCATAGGCGCGAAGATCGTAGCCGTTGTCACGCATGTAATTCGCGACATTCCGGTCGATCGTACCGGTGAGCTTGTTCCAGAGTGGAACCGGATACCCATCGGCGCCGACGGGACCGTAGACGGCCTCCCACGCCTCGAGCTGATAACCCGCCCGCCCGCGCGTGCCTAGCACTTCCTCGAACCGACTCAGTGCACGCGTGCTGATGACAGTCTGGCCGTCGACCGTGCGCTGAAAGCCACGCTCTACTGTCGTGAATGGACCCGTCGCGACCGCAAAGGCGTTCGTGTCGGTGTAGATGTTGGTCATCTGATAGCGCGTGAAGTCGATCGGATCGGGCTGAAAGATCCACGCGCCACCGTAGAAATCTGGATGCTGCAACTGCATGGCCAGCGACTGCCAACCGCTCGTCGACGCGCCTTCGAGCTGTCGTGCATATGGCTGACGAATCAGGCGAAAGTGCTCCTCGAGGTACGGAATGACTTCCTGCACGATCACGTCGCCGTACGGACCATTGTTCGCCGAATTCACAGAATACGAATCGGGAAAGTACGGCGTCTGCTGTTCCAGGGTGATCGCGACGACGCGAGGGAACGCGTCGCCGTTCCAGGCTTGGTACGTCGCGTAGCCGCTCTCAAGTCCGGTCGCCGCGTTGACGGCCGTTGGTGATCCAGACCGCGGCGGCGTGGTGCTGAACGACAGCGGCGTCTGACCGTGGCCGAGCGTGTAGACCGTGGGATAGCGAACATCAGGATGCTCCGCGTAGCCCTTGGGAAGCAGAACATGCGCCTGAATGAATATTGGGCGGCCCCAGAACTTGGTGAGCTTCTGACTCTGAATGGTCACGTGCTTGAGCCATTCGGTGTCCTGCGGTCGCGGCACGGGTGGAATGACATGCGTGATGTCGATCTTGATAGCACCGTCGCCGCCGACGTGAATTGGCGTGACATCGCTGTACAGATTCCCGACCGCGTTGCTGAAGAACTCGACCGTCCCATCGTTCATGTGCAGCCAAACCGTCTTTCCGTCCGCGCGATGCACCTGCTCATAGACGTTGATCACCGCCTGCGCGAAGTAGTCGCCCGGCGGCAGATCAACGAGCGACGACGGGTAGCCGAGCGACGACTGATCGACGGTCGCGGACTGTCCCGGGCGAAGTTGATCGAGGTCGATCGCGAACAACGCGGGTCCGCGCGGTGAGATCAGGAGTCGCGGCTCGAGGTCGCGTGCCCTCGCGATGGCCAAGACGAGACGTCCGGTAACCGGACCCGCGTGCGCCGATGACGCGAAGGTGATCTGAAAGCGCGGCACGATCGCGCCGACGGTTGATTGCACGCCCGAGAGCGCGAGGCCGGCCAGCAACGCGCATCGACGCAGCCGGCGGAGAGCGACGGGTGGGAGTATCATGCGCACCAGAATGCTACTTTCCGGGCGGATCAACAAGCGACGCAGATGACCGACGTCCAACACGACCCAGGATCGGAAGCGGCAGCGAAGCGCGTGAGTGACGACGCGATCGCGGCGCCGATGCACGTCGGTCGCGGAGAAATTCGCACCGGCACGGCGAGTTGGACGGATCGTACGATGACGGCGCGCGGCGTCTTCTATCCGGCGGACGCCAAGACGCCCGAGGCGCGCCTTCGCTATTACGCGTCGCGCTTCGCCATGGTCGAGGCAGACGCGGGGTTCTATGCGATTCCCGATCGTCAGACTGCAGAGCGCTGGGTCGAACGCACGCCGCCGAACTTTGTCTTCAACGTGAAGGCACATGCGTTGATGACTGGTCATCCAACGGAAGTGGCCCGGCTTCCCCGTTCGATTCGCGATGAGATTTCTGCGCTGCCCGACATCGGACCGCGCGTCTATGCGAAGGATCTCGCGCCTGAAATCCGCGACGAGGTGTGGCGCCAATTCCGACTTGCCGCGGAGCCGCTACACGACGCGGGCAAACTCGGCGCGGTACTGCTGCAGTTCGCGCCATGGATTCTTCCAACGCGCCACACGCCGGCAATGCTCACGCGAGCGCGTCAGCAGTTGGGCGACCTTCCGATCGCCGTAGAATTTCGGCACCCGAGTTGGCTCGAACCGCGACTTCGTGAGCGGCTCTGGAGCCAGCTTCGCGATCACGGCATGACGTACGTGGTGGCAGACACTCCGCCCGGTACGCCAACGAGCCTGCCATTGGTACCAGCTGTGACCACGCCGAACTTGGCGATCGTCAGACTGCACGGCCGGCGAAGCGAGCTCTGGGGTGCGCGCGATGCGCCCGTGGTGGAGAAATACAGGTATCTGTATTCCCAAGACGAGCTCGAGGACTGGCTCGCCGTCATCCTCGAGCTGGCTGAGCAGGCTGAACGCGTGCACGTCGTGTTCAACAACTGCTACGCGAACTATGGGACGACAAACGCGTTGGAGATGGCGGGAATGATCGAGACGCGGCGCTAGAAAAAAGGAAGGGCCGCTTTCCCTGCACGAGGAAAGCGGCCCTTCACGTCATTCACGAGGCGGATGCGGACCTAGGCAGCTTGAGCGCCGGAAGGCATCCAGACAGGTACACTCTTCAATTCACCGACGCACTCGTATCGGGCCGGCGGAAAGCCAGTCACACCGATCTCCAAAACATCGCCTCGGCGCACGGTAACGTGATCGCCAAGAGCGTCGACAGCCGCGAGAAATGACTCGCTTTCGATGACACCTTCGTGTCTCGAATCGGTTCCACTCACGGAAAAACAGAACTTCGACATCGTGAGACCTCCGTCGATCTGCTTACGACTACTGATACCCCGGATGTTCCGAAGCGTTGCAGTAGCTAGGATTGGCCCGTTCCGCCCGCACGACTGAGTATCGGCTCACTCGGCGGGGTCCTGAATCGGGGTGTTGCGATTTGGTCCACGCGCTGAATCTGCGGCCAGATTTCGCCGCCGCGCGTGGAATCGGCGTTCCACAGCCAACGCCAGACGGCAAGTCGGTCTCTACGCCGCGCGAACGGCCGATGTTTCGGCCCATCGCCTTCATCTGGCCCGTGTATCCTGATTGCGCAAACCACGCGTTCAATGCGACACGCGAGGAAGCGCAAGCGACCGACCTCTGTATTGGCGCGCTTAGAGATCTAGGAAGTCGATGAAACGAAAGAGCCGGATGAATCGGAAATGGCCAGATCAGGCTGTTTCCGATGCATCCGGCTCTTTCGTTTTCAATCTCTCAGATACCTGCTACCGCACTACTCAGGTGCCGGTACGAATCTGCAACCGATAGCGGCCGTGATTCGCCAGACCCGATGCGCTCGAGCCCGTGACCGTGATGTAGTAGATCCCGGCGGCGAGCGTCGGCTGCAAGCGCGAACAGAAGCGGCTGTTCGTCGACGAGAAATTGTCGTTCGTACCGATCACCGTTCCCGCTTGCGACGATATGGACAGGAACGTGTCAAGCTCGATGCCGAGTCCGCACGAACCGGTGAGACCCGACGTTTCGATCGTGTAGACACCCGGCGTCACGATGTTGACGACGTATACGTCGCGTACATCAGGAGTCGTGATGGAGCCCACCACGTAACTGTCGGGCGTGAGCATGTTCGCGTGAGCTGCGTCGTCGTTTGGCTCGACTTCGCTGGGCATGCCAAGGGCGATGGCAACTGACTGCGCGTTGCCATTGACGTTGAGCAGCGTTGGCGTGCCGAAGCCGCCGGCCCACGTGAAGCGTCGTCCGGGCACTCCGATCGAACCGTCGCCGCTTTCGTCGTCGCCAGCCTGAACGTAGTACGTACCGGTTGCGACGCGCGTAAACGAGAATCCGCCCGCCGCGTTGACTGCCGTTGTTTTCACGACAGCGCCCGTCGTCGAGTTGATGAGACGCGCAATCGTCGAGCGCGGCGGACCATTCTGCGATGTGAGCGCGTTGTACGCGTTGGCGATGCCCCATCCATAGGTATCACTACGCGTGGTGCCGGCCGGGCGCGTTGCAAACTGTTCGATGCGCGAACGTAGAGCGGCCGCAGTGAGCGACGGTGTCTGCGCGAGGAGGAGCGCAGCGATGCCCGATACGAACGGCGCCGATGCCGACGTTCCGTAGCCGAACAGGTACGTCGCCTTTCCGGTGGCGAAATTCCAGCCGGGTCCGAGGACGCCGCCGCCACCATTGTCGTCGAGGCGGAAGTCGCCGCCGGGCGCAGAAACAGAGATGAACGTTCCTGCATTCGAATACGTCGCGAGCGCGCCATCCTGCCCGACCGCGGCAATGCCCATGACGTTCGTGTACGCGGCCGGATAGCTCGGAAGATCCAAGCCGTCGTTGCCCGCGGAAGCGATGATGAGCGATCCAGCCGCCGACGCGGCGTTCACAGCGGCCAAGAGTGTGCTGCTCTGGCTCGACCCGCCGAGGCTCATGTTGATGATCTGGGCGCGCGACGGCGCCTGCACTGCGGCGCCGTTCGCTCCCGTTGCGGCGAGACCCGCAGCGTACAGCACGCCCTGCGCGATGTCGAAGTTGCTTCCGTCTCCGGTGATGCCGAGCACGCGGATGGGACGAATCTTGACCGTCCAATTCACGCCGGCGATACCGACGCCGTCGTTGCCAATGCCGCCAATGATTCCGGCGGTCCAGAGTCCGTGGTCACCGAGCGTGTTGTGCGCCCAGCAATTGTTGTTCGTGTCGAACTCGAGATCGTCGGGATCGGTCGGATCGGGATCCGGTCCGTCGCCGTCACCGTCGATCGTCGTGAACGTACCGCCCGCGCACAGCGTTTCCGTCGTGCCGAAACCGATCTTCGACACAAAGTCGTAGCCGTCGGCTGTCAGGTTCGCGGCGACCTCGGGATGGTCGAAGCGAATTCCCATGTCAACCGAAGCAACGATCACGCTACTGCTTCCCGTTGTAATAGCCCAGGCGCGCGGCAGGTCGAGCATGTTCGCCATCCACAGCTGCTCATAGTAGCCGGGATCGTTCGGCGACTTCGTGGCCACCGCTGCCAATGGTGTTGACGGACGTTGGTCGGCGAAGCGGGCGAGGAAGTCGGTGGACTGCGGACGCGGCGCGCCGTCGCGGATCGAGATGATCTCGTCGCGCTCGACCCAAGCCACTTCGGAATCAGCTCGCAACGCGGCCATGGTGCCTTCGATGTCGCTCGTGTCATCGAGCTTGAGGCGTGCCGCCATGAGCGCCGGCGAAATCTCGGCGTGGCTCATGGAGTGGCGCTGCGACAGGGCCGTCACACTTTGTTGAATGCGCGACGCGGCCTGACGGGCGACAGTCATCGACCGGTACGCGTTCGACGACGCGCTGGCGAGGCCGAGCACGTCGTTCTTGAAACCGACGACGATCCGGTCAGGCGAAAAGCGGCGTTTGCGTCCGCCCGACAGCGAGAGTGACGCTGCGCGCGTTGGAGCGCGAGAGAACGTGGCGTATGGGGTGCCGCCGGCGGCAGCAATCGTTCCGGTGATCGTCGCGCCATTCGTAGCGACGAACGACACGGACACGCCGCTGATTTGGGTGCTCGTAACCGTGACGACTTGGTTTCCGGCCGTGGGCGCGAGCGTCCACTTCACCGTCGACTTGCCGTCGTTGTCGCTCGTCGTGGAGGTCGGTGATACCGTGCCGCCGCCAGTCGGAGTCCAGGTGAGCGACACGCCGGACACTGGCTTACTCGCGGCGTCGAGTACCTGGACGACGAGCGACGAGTCGAGGGCCGCGGAGAGATCGCCGGACTGCCCTGCGCCGGAGACGATCTTGATGACGGCGGGCGTGTGCGGGATCGGCGTTTGTTCTTTACAGCCCGCGAGGAGCACCGCGGCGGCAAGCGCGGCGGTGATGGTGTGGCGAACGGACATTCAGCGCACCGGGAGAGAGAGAGGGCCTGTACGAATCAAGCGGTGGTCGAGCGGGGGCGTGGGAGCGGGACCATCATCGAACAATCGGTGCGCCGGCCGAGAAGTTCATTCGCCGTATGGCACCCAGACGTTCTTCACGTGCGTTGCCGCGCGGAGAAACTCGCGTCCCTCGCCGTCGTCGGGATCGAGCCATCGCCGCTCATGCCAGCTGGCCCATGTCCGCTTCATGTTCGATGCGGACGCCAGCTCAACCATCTTCACGCCGTCGCGTTGTCCAAAGTACCACATGGCCTCGACGTCGTCATGCTCCGATAGGACTTTTGAAAGAGCGTCTTTGTCACCGGTGACGATGTTGACCACACCGTCCGGGACATCCGACGTTTCGAGAACACCATAGAAGTCGGTCGCCGCAAGCGGGAGGGGTTGCGACGGAATGACGATTGTCGCATTGCCCATCGCGATCGCCGGCGCAACGAGCGAAATCATGCCCAAGAGCGGGAAGTCGTCGGGACAGGCCAAGCCAATCACGCCGACTGGCTCGTTCATGGCGATCGACACGCCGCGAATCGGAACGCTGTGAACCGCGCCGTCGTACTTATCGGCCCACGCAGCATATGTGAACAACCGCGAAACCGACGCGTCCACTTCCTGCATTGCGCGACGCGCGCCGCAGGCGGTCATAGCGTCAATTCGGCCCGCGAATTCGGCGGCCCGTACGGACAGATTCTCCGCGATGTAGTAGAGGATCTGCGCGCGACTATGCCCCGTCGATCGACTCCAACCGCCAACGGCCTTGTGAGCCGCTTCGACCGCATTTCGAATATCCTTACGATTGCCCTCGGGCGCTTCACCAACCAACTCACCAGAAGGCGAGTAGATGCGACGCGAGTACGCGCCGTCCGGGCGCGCCTGCTTTCCGCCAATGAATAGTTTCGGCGTACGATCGATCGCCGGAAGTGCGGACGACTGAGCGGCTGGTTGCGAGTTCCCCGTCGTGCGCTGTCGCACCACAGTTCCCGTCTCTCGCTTGCCGCTCTTCTCTGCTCGCTTCAAGTATTCCCACATGCCCTCGCGGCCACCTTCGCGACCAAAGCCGCTCTCGCGGTAGCCGCCGAAACCCGCCGCCGCATCGAACATGTTCGTCGAGTTGATCCACACGACGCCCGCCTTGATCTTGGGCGCGATGTCGAGCGCGAGGTTGATGCTCTCCGTCCAGACGCTCGCAGCCAATCCGTAGGGCGTGTTGTTCGCCAGTGCGACGGATTCCTCAGGCGTACGAAACGTCATCGTGACCAACACCGGCCCGAAGATTTCCACCTGCGCGATGGTCGACGACGGCTGTACATCGGTGAACAGGGTTGGCGGATAGAAACAGCCCTCCGTGGGACAGGCCCACGAGGGCTGCCACATCGTTGCTCCTTCAGTGACACCCTGTTCAACGAGTCCCCTGATTCGCTCGAGCTGCACGGGCGCGACGATCGCCCCCATGTCCACCGCTTTGTCGAGCGGCGACCCAACGCGCAGCTTCTCCATGCGCGCGCGCAGCTTGGCCACGAGCTTGTCCGCCACACCTTCCTGCACGAGCAGGCGCGAACCGGCACAACACACTTGGCCCTGGTTGAACCAGATCGCGTCGACCACGCCTTCCACGACCGAGTCGAGATCCGCGTCGTCGTAGACGATGAACGGACTCTTCCCACCGAGCTCGAGGCTGAGTTTCTTGCCCGAGCCCGCTGTCGCCTTCCGGATGATACGTCCGACTTCAGTCGATCCCGTGAACGCGAGCTTGTCGACGTCCGCGTGATTCACGATCGCAGCGCCGGTTTCGCCGTGACCGTTCACGATGTTGATCACACCCGCGGGAATTCCTGCCTCATGCACGATCTCCGCAAAGCACAACGCAGTGAGCGGCGTGAACTCGGCCGGCTTCAACACGATCGTATTTCCTGCAGCGATAGCCGGCGCAATCTTCCACGCGAGCATGAGCAACGGGAAGTTCCACGGAATGATCTGGCCAACGACTCCAATGGCCTCGTAGCCGGGAAATTCCGAGGGAAGGAGTTGTGCCCAACCCGCGTGATGGTAGAAATGTCGTGCGACGAGCGGCACGTCGATGTCACGCGTTTCGCGAATCGATTTGCCGTTGTCCATGCTCTCGAGCACCGCGAGCATTCGCGAATGTTTCTGAATGCCGCGGGCGATGGCATACAAGTATCGCGCACGCGCGTGCGGAGTGAGTCCCTTCCACTTCGGTAACGCCAGCTTCGCCGCAGCCACCGCGGCGTCGACGTCAGCAGTCGAGCCATTCGTGACGCGCGCGATGACCTTGGACGTCGCTGGATTCATGACGTCGAACAGCTCGCCGGGCTCGGTCCACTCGCCGCCGATGTAGTGGCCGAATACGCGCTCGTGCTTTCCGAGCCAGGCGAGGACTTCTTTGTCGCTCTCCGGTGCCGGACCGTACTCCATCGTTTGGAAAATCTCTGCGACTGTTGCCATGGTATGGATTGGCGTGTGGCTCAAGGCATAGGATGACGATGCGCCGCGGCGTACCGACCCGTGATGAAATGCTCGAGCTGCCGTTCGATGTCCGTGAGGAGCGCGCTCGCGCCGAAGCGAAAGAGATCGGGCCGGAGCCACCGATCACCAAGCTCCTCTTTCATCAGATACAGGAAATCCAAAGCAGTCTTCGCGGCGCGGATTCCGCCGGCCGGTTTGAAGCCAACTGCGAAACCGGTCTGCTCGAAGTACTCGCGAATCATTCGGCACATCACGATGCCAAACGGAATCGTCGCGTTGACGCCTTCCTTGCCCGTGGATGTCTTGATGAAATCGGCGCCGGCCTGCATAGCGACCATGCTCGCTCGCGCAACGTTGCCGAGCGTCGCGAGTTCGCCGGTGGCGAGAATCGCCTTCATGTGCGCGTCGCCGCACGCTTCGCGGAAACGACGCACCTCATCGTACAGCGCTTCGTAATTGCCCGTGAGCACGTGCGCGCGCGTAATGACGATGTCGATTTCTTTGGCGCCCGCCGCGACCGATGCGTGAATCTCTTCAATTCGCTGTTCGATCGGACTCAGGCCGGCGGGAAAGCCCGTCGACACCGCGGCGACCGGAATGCCCGATCCCTCGAGCGCTTCAACAGCCGTGGGGACAAGTGAGTGGTACACGCACACCGCCCCGACTTTGATGCCGAGTTCCGCTACGCCGAGCGATTCGGTGAGATCGTCGCGCAGCGGGTGGCGAGCTTTTGCGCATAGACGTCGAACGTTGCCGGGCGTGTCGTCGCCAGACAGCGTCGTGAGATCCATGAGCGTGATGGCGCGAAGCAGCCACGCGGCCTGCCACTCCTTTTTCACGGTGCGACGCGTCGGGATGGTCGCGGCACGTCGTTCGACTGCACTGCGGTTCACGCGGATCGCACGCACGACATCGAGGTCGAGCGGCATGCCAGGATTGCGCTCGACGTGATCGTCCGGAAGCGGACGCGGCGATGCAACGAGAGTGGGCCGACGCGAGCCATCGCGCACCGCGGCTGCGGAGCTGCGCGGAATGGCGTCGAGATTCGGTTTTGCGGTCATTTAGAGCCACCGGTGCGACACGGGATCGGGCGCGAAAACGGGGCGCCGTCGTAGCAATGTATGCATTCGCCCATGCGGTGACGAGAGCCCGTCCGCGCATGGGTACGAATCGTGTAAGTAAAGGCCTGCATCGACTTGGAGGCCTTGGATGCGCGCCGTTGGATTGGTTCTTGTCGCAGCTCTGACCGCCGCCGGCGCGTGCCGGACCCGCCCCGTTTCGGTTCTGGTGCCCGAGCAGGGTCCCGACGTGGCCGATCTGACGCCGATTTCGGCGACGGGCGACACCAGTTGGCGCGCCTCCGCTGCGCTCGATGTGTCGTCGCACATCGGCGGCCCACATGTGCCATCGAACGCCGGACCGATGCTGCCCCCGGCGCCACGGCCAGTTGCTCCGGCCGCGCCGGCCGCGCCACCAACCGGGCTTGCCGCGCTCACTCCCGAAAATGCAAACGCGCAGCCCACCGCCGCAGACTTCGATGACGACGAAGGCTCGGCGATTCTGCACGCGCAGGTTCTGCTCGACCGGGCGCACTTCTCGAGTGGGGTTCTGAACGGCAAGGCCGGGCAGAACATGAAGAAAGCAGTCTACTTTTTTCAGGACGCCAACGGCCTGCCCAGCACCGGCCGAATGGACTCGACGACATACGCCAAACTCGCCGCGATCACGAGCGGAGCGGAAGCCGTCGTGCAGTACACGCTGACGGCCGAGGATATTCGCGGTCCGTATCGGTGGATTCCGGCAAGCGTGTATGCCCAAGCCGAGCTTCCGTGCGAGTGCTACGCATCGGCGCTCGAGATGCTCGATGAGCGTTTCCATACGGTGACCGACATTCTGCATCGACTGAACCCGACCGTGAACTTCGCGGCGCTCACGGTTGGTATGTCGCTCTGGGTGCCGAACGTCGAGCCGTTCGACGCCAACCGCATGGGTCGCGCGACGAACGAGAAGACGATCGTGAAGATTCACGTCGCGAAAAACGGACGGTATCTCCACGCGCTCGCGGCCGATGGATCCATCGTCTTTCACTTTCCAACGACCGTCGGTTCGGAGTACGACCCGTCGCCAAGCGGCGTGTACCGAGTGACGGACGTACAGTGGCACCCAGTGTTTCACTACGACCCGTCGTTGTACTCAGACGTGCCGGACTCTCGCCCGCGCGCTACGCTGCCGCCCGGTCCGAATTCTCCGGTCGGCATCGTGTGGATCGCAACGACGAAAGACCATGTCGGCATTCATGGAACGCCGTTGCCGCACACGATTGGACTCGCGAGCTCTCACGGTTGCGTGCGCTTGGCCAACTGGGACGCAGCGCGCCTGGCGGCGGCGGTGCGACCCGGAGTTACGATCGAGTTCGTGAACTAGCGACGAGAATCAGGGAATCGGCTTTCCGTTTTCGTCCACGAGCACGACCGGCGCGATGTTCGCCGCACGGAGCGGCGCTTCGATCACGGTACGATCACCGACGACGACGATCGTGGTGTGCGACGGATCGATGTACCGCTTAGCCGCCGTCGCGAGATCGCTCGTCGTAACGCGATTGATGCCGGCGATGTAATCGGCGTAGTAGCTCGCAGGCAGATCGCTGTTCGCCACGATGTTCAGCCGATTCGCGATTTCGTCCAGCGTTTCAATTCGCGTCGCGAGAGATCCGACGGTAACCGACCGCGCGAACTCCAACTCCTTTTCGCTCGGCGGTCGCGCTCCGGCGAGTGCGTTCAGTTCGCCAAGCCAGACGACGAGCGCGCTGTCAGTCTTCACCGCGTCCACGTTCGACGAGCCGAAGATCGACGATGGATCATCGACGCGGCGCCACACCGGTAAGTGCGACACAGCGTACGTCAGTGGACGTCCTTCGCGGAGACTCTGCGTCAGTCGGCTTCCAGTTGGTCCGCCGAAGAGCGCGCCGAGTTGTTCGAGCGAATAGAAATCGCTGGTCGAACGAACGGGGCCACTCTGACCGATGAATACAGTGCTCTGCGGCGAGCCAGGGCGATCGAAGAGATAGATGGTGGTTGGTTTTGGTACCGGCGGTGGCGCCACGGCAACGACCGCGCGATCTCCGGTACGCTGCCAACCACCAAAGACCTTCGTGACGGACGCCATCAATGCGCGGTCCGACACATCGCCAACGATCGTGAGCGTCACGTTCTGCGGTCGCACGTACTGATCGTGCAGCTTGACGAGATCATCGCGCGTGATCGACGCGACGGTCGACGCCGTCACTCGGCGAGCGAACTGGTGCGTCGCCCCAAACACCATCGCGTTGAAGATGCGAAGGCCTGGGGTCGCGGAAATACCTTCGGCGCGTTGCAGCCCTGCGCCGATCGCGGCCTTTCGTCCATCGATCGCGTCGGCGGGAAACGTCGGGTGCATGAGCATGTCGCCCATGACGGCGAGCGAACGATCAAACGCCTCGGTCACGGTCGTGAAGCGCGTCGGCGTCAGCGGTGATCCGAGCTCGTCGATTGCCTGCGCGAGCTGATTCCCGGTCATCGACGATGTGCCGTCGCGCATCATGAGCGTATCGAGCGTGAACAGGCCTTCCTTGCCCGCAGGATCGAGCAACGCGCCGCCTTCGATGGCTGCACGCACTGCAACGAGCGGAAGCGCGTGATTCTCGACAAATCGTACAGTCAGCCCGTTCGGCAGCGTTTCCACACGAACGGCTGGGAACGTCACGGGCGGACGCGGAGGAATCGCTGGTCGCTTGCTGCGGTCGAGCTGCTGCGCGCCGGCATCACGCACGAGCACAGCGGCGAAGGCAATAATGCCAAGCGTTCGCGAGCGAGACACGAGGGTTGCGGTCATGGGCGTGCCTCCGCCGGCGGGCCGGACGAGAGCTTCTCGTATTTACGATCGGGCTTGCTGATCAAGTCGAGCTTGCCCGCGGGTATCATGCTCAGCACAACGCGTCCGGGCACGAGATACTTCGCGGCGGCACGCTGGACGTCTGCACCCGTGAGCGCCGATGCGCGATTCACTTGCTTGGCGTAGACAACCGGGTCGCGCGCCCAACTTTCGCCCTGCGCCAGGGTGTCGGCGCGAAACAGTCTGCCCTGCAGGCTCGAGATCGCCGTCACGGCATTCGCATTCTTGAATCGATTGAGCTCGCGTTCGGTGGGCGGCGTTTCGCGCCACACGCGCACGGCGCTGTCGATCACGTCTTCGATCACGCTGAGCGACGCGTTGGCGCGCGGCACGACTTCGACCTGAAATACTCCGCCATTCTCCACGTCGAAGTGTCCAACGTTCACGAACGTCGCCAGCTGTCGATCATACACCAGCGCCTTCACCAACCCTGATGAACGATCGCCTTGCATTGCCGAGGCGAGCGCGTTGAGCGCGAGCTTGTCGTCGTTCGCGAAACCGGCACCCGGCCACGCTACACGCAGACGCGCGTCGCGTGCACGCCGGTCTTCGAGGACGATGCGTCGATCGGCGGTCATGGGAGTCGGCCGCATTACTGGATGCGTCACGACCGCACCGCGCGGAATCGATCCGAAGTACTTCGTGATCATCGCGCGCACTTTCGCAATTTCGAAATCACCGCTGATCGAGACGATCGCATTGTTGGGCACGTAATACGGGGCACAAAACGACCGCATCTCACCGTAGGTCGCGCGGTTCAGATCGTCCATCGGACCGAGCGGGTCGCGATACGGATGCTCGCCGCCGTAGAGCGCGGTGAGCGTGATGTCCTGCGACGTGCCGAACGTCAGATTTTCGCGGTTCGCCTGGCGCTCGTTCCTGATCGCGCCGCGAACGACGTCGAGACGAGTCGAATCGGTAGCGCGAAAGGGCGTCGACATACGATCCGCCTCGAGCCAGAGCGTCGTCTCGAGCAGATTGCTCGGCACCGTTTCATAAAAGAATGTTCGATCTTCGCTCGTCTCGGCCCATCGGCTCGACGTGCCACCGCCGGCGCGAATCGTCGCCATGAACTGCCCTGCCGGCACGTTCGGCGAGCCTTCGAAGAGCATGTGCTCGCACAGATGTGCGAGACCGGTGCGACCGGCTTGTTCGTCCTTCGAACCAATGTGGTACGTCACGCCCACGCCGACGATCGGCGATGAGTGATCCTCGTTGAGCAGTGCCACGAGTCCATTCGGCAGTTCGACGCGCGTGAACGGAAGCGGTCGAACGGTGATGGGCTTTTGCGCCACGCTCGCCTGGAGCGCAAGCGCGGTGGCAGCAACTGACGCCATCACGCTGCGTCGCGTCATGCCGAGGGTCGTGTGCATTCGATTCGATGGAAAGGGCGGGAAGGGCGGAACATCTCTGTGAATGTCTTACGAGTTGCGAGCCGGTGCGCAACACCTGGCCGTCGCCTCGTGGGCATTCCTGCCAATGATGAGTATCGACGCCCAAGTGCCGAAGGTTGAGTCCGCGCCGCCAGGGGCGAGCCGCGTCCCCGTTCGACGGTCGCCGCCTCGGACGGCGCGGATTATGACAAAGTTGGCAGTGCAGTCGTTTTTCATTTCTCAATTTGTACGCGGACGGGTCTATGCTTCGCCCCGGTTTCGCACGTTGTACGTCGTGCATTCAGCGCACCCTCGTTGTCACAGGCGTGCTTGCAGTTCTCTCCTCACCCGCATCGAGTCAGATGCTTCGTACCGAGACCACTGGGACAGTGGTCGGCGCCGTGGTCATGAAGGAGAACAGCCTTCCTCTGCCGTACAGCACCGTTTCGGTACCGGCGCTTTCTAAACAGCGATTCACTAACGATAGCGGAACGTTCACGTTCACTGACCTTCCGGTTGGCCCGACCAAACTTCGCATCCGCCATCTCGGCTACTCACCGGTCGACATCACGGTCGATGTTCGTCCGGGGGGCGTGGACACAGTGCGCGTCGTGCTCTCGCACATCGTCGTGCAGCTCTCGCCCGTGCAAGTGCGCGCCGATGCCGAGTGCGTGGAACCTGGCGTGCCAACGGCGCTCGGAGATTCGGCGTTCCTGACTGTGTTCGACCAGCTTCGACTGAACGCCGATCAATATCGCCTTCTCACTGACCACTATCCGTTCCGCACGCTCACCGAACGACGTCTCGCTCACACGCTGGTGAATGGCGATCTCCGAATCGACAGTGTCGATACGCTCGTCATCGACAGTCGGTTGCGCTGGACATATCGACCGGGCGACGTGCTCACGCGCTCGGGTCAGACGCGATACAACAGCGGTACGCTGATGTTGAACATTCCGACGATCGCACAGTTCGCCGACCAGCCGTTCCTCGACAATCACTGTTTTTACAACGGTGGTACCGAGACTATCGACGGCGTCGAGCTGCTGCGCGTTGACTTCGTGGCTGCGGCACGTATCAGCAGCCCCGACGTCAGCGGGTCGATGTACCTCGATCCCAAGACCTTCCAGATTCGCCGCTCGGTGCTTCGGCTCAGCCGAATCCCGCGCGAAGTCGCTGGACTGCTTGGCACCGAAGCCGTGACGGTGTTTCAAGAAGCGCTGCCATCGGTGCCGGTGATCGCAGGTATCACGTCGGTCAATCGCCTCGACACTGATCGTCGACGTGGATCGTCGACGGCATTCATGAACGAGCAGCAAACGCTGCTCAAAGTCGAGTTCATGAATGGGCGACCCGGCGAGCAGGCGCGCATTCCGTAAAGGCGTCCTGAGTCGCGGACAATCACCGTCCGCGCGAGGGAACAACCTCGCACCGCGTGGCGGACGGTGATCGAACGATCGAGTCAATGGTATGACTCGGCGTAGCAACGAGATAGGAACGAGACGAACCGAGAAACCACGGCGCGATGCGCAAGGCATGACCTCTGCCTTGGGGTGGGTTGCACGACTCAAGATGGTTCGACGCCTCCCACCCAGAGGTTGGTATGTTGGTTTCACGTTTCGCGTTCGCGGCGCTGATCAGCGGCGTTGCTCTCTCGTCGGCTCCTGCACAAATCACAGGCACGCCGGACGAACACATTCCTAACGAGTTTGAACGCCGCAGCTCCGGCAGCATTGCGTTCACTCAAAGCCGTCCGCTTGGCGGACTTCAACAAAACATTGGCTTCGGCTACGGCGTCGACGGTGCGTATCAGTTCCGGCTCGATCAGCGCGGCGCGCTCAGCCTGCGCGCCGACGTCGGGTTCCTGGGTTATGGACAGGAATCGTTTCGGGTTCCGTTCAGCGAGACCGTTGGCGGCCGAGTGGAAGTGAGGGTTCGCACGACGAACTACCTGCTTCCGATGAGTATTGGGCCGCAACTGACGTGGCCGAGCGGAAAGATCCGTCCGTACGTCAATGCCGGCGTTGGCTCGCAGTTCTTTTTCACCGAGAGCAGCGTCGACGGCACGAACAACGATGAAAACATCGCGAGCACGACGAACTACTCGGATTGGACGTCGACGTGGGTCGCGGGCGGTGGACTGTACCTCCCGGTGTACGAAAAGCTGACCAAAGTGCTGATCGACGTTGGCGTGCAGTACGTGGCTGGTGGGCGCGCGCGGTATCTCAAGCCGGGAAGCATTCAGGATCTTCCCAACGCGCAGATCGCGATCACACCGCTCGAGAGTGAGACGCATTTGCTGCTCGTGCGACTTGGTGTCAGGATCGGCCTGTGATTTCAATCGTCGATCCTACAGAGCTAGAACACGTACTTCGACCGACCGTCTATCGTCCGGACGTTGGACAGCAAATGGGCGACGAGCCTCCGGCGATCGACGATGCGCGATCAGCGCGTTCCGACGTCGGACGTGACTACGCGCCAGACTCGCCCGCCCTTGTCGTCGGTTAGGTAGAGCTCTCCGTTCGGACCCTGCGCGAGTCCGACCGGACGATGCGCGGCTGCGCCGGTGTTTCCGCCGGCGAAACCATCGATGAACGTTTCGTAGGCGCCGCTCTGCTGGCCGCCACTGAGCGGAACGAATACAACGCGAAAGCCTGCCTGTGGCTCCGGCGCGCGATTCCACGATCCGTGGAATGCGATGAATGCGCCGTTGCGGTACCTCGCGGGAAACATCGAACCGGTGTAGAGCAGCAGCGACATCGGCGCCCAATGACCTGGCATAGCCGCCACCGCGTTTTTCTTCTGATCGCACCGCTGTGTGGTCGTTCCATTGCCGCCGTATTCAGGCGCGAGCACGAGCTTTGACGCAGCGACGGCGTAGTAGCAGTAGGGCCAGCCGAAATCGTCGCCCTGATTGACCTGCACCAACTCCTCGCCCGGATTCTCGGCGCTGTACTTCGCGTCGAAGAGTTTGGGCCAGTTGTCGTACAGTTGGTCGCGGCCGTGCGTGGCGGCCCAGAGCGATCCGTCCGACGCGAACGCGAGCCCCTCAGAATTTCGAAGACCTGTAGCGAAGCGGTTCGACCCGCCAAAGGACTGGTTTAGCGTATTCGCATTGAATTTCCAGATTCCGGCGCGTGTCGACAGCTCGGGACACGGGTCGACTCCGACCGATCCCGCGGAGCGATCGCTCTGCTGACAGGAGTTGGTGTTGGAGCCAACGTTGACGAACAGATTGCCCTGCGCATCGATGGCGATGTTGCGCGCGTCGTGGCCGCCGGTGGGTAAACCAGTCACGACTACCTGGCTGGAACCAGAAGGCTGGAGCGCCCCGGTGGCCAACGGATAGCGAATGATCTGACGCCCCTGATCGACGTACAGATATCCGCCGTAGAGTCCGATGCCTGTCCCGCCGCTGCCCGATCCGATTTTCACGACACTGTCGGCGCGGCCATCGTGATTCACGTCGCGAAGAGCGATGACCGTAGCGCTGCCGCCCTGAATCGTGACGAAGACGTCGCCGTTCGGTGCGACGACGACGTGGCGCGCCGCGCCGATCGCGTCCGCGAAAACCGAAGCGCAAAAACCTGCGGGAAGCGTGAGCGACGCGTCCTGCGCTGCGCACGCGCCCGCGGCTACGGTGTCGAGGCGAGGTGCGGCCGAGTCGCGCGAGCACGCCATGCCCGACGCAGCTGCTGCGAACGTGGCCGTGAGAATGACTCGAGCGACCTTCATGGACGGCGGCTCCGGAACGAATTCACGATTTGCGAAGTTGTAAAGCATATGCATGCGTCCGCTCCCTCTGGCCCCAATCGAGGAAGCATCATATCGTGGACGTAGTTCCTCAACGAGAAGATTGCCGTCGTGCATAGACCGGTGCTGTGTCGTGTGACACGCGTCTGTAGAAACATTGGATTTGCCATTGGGCTCCTGTACGCCGGCCCGACGCTCGGCGCGCAGTCGTCACCACCGCGGTCGTCGGCGGACTCGATGGTCGCCGTGCCGGCGTACCGCGCACGACTGCTCGGCGTCTACGACGCTGACACCGGCCAACCGATCGAGGGCGCGGAGGTCTCTGACGTGTTGACGCACGCGTCGTCGCTCACGTCGAAGACGGGAACGGTCGCGCTGCTATTCCTGCCCGACAGCGGCAGCTTGATCAAGATCATGAAGATCGGCTATCAACCGATAACGATGGTCGCGGTGATCTCGCCGGATGACACCGTGCCGATCACGGTAATTCTCTCGCACGCCGCCCAAACACTGCCGACGGTGGTGTCGACGGAGACTGGCCGAAAGGCGATCTCGCCTGGACTGCAAGCATTCGAAGCTCGGCGACGGTTGGGCGCCGGAACGTTCATTACGGAGGAACAGCTCCGAAAAAGCGACAATCGCAAGATGCAGGACGTGATGATCTCGGCGGGGGCGTACGTCCAGTGTTCTAGAAAGGGCGGCCCACCATGCTACGTCGTCTCGACGCGCCAATCGGGCAAGTCAGCGTTGACGATCGGGTCGTGTTCGTTTGACGTGTACCTCGACGGTATCCGCGTCGATGAATCGCAGCGCGATCTCGATAGGATGCAGGTGAACGAGTACGCGGGGATCGAGATCTACAAGGGCGCGGCGACGATCCCGGCTGAGTACAACATGACCGGATCGTCGTGCGGCGTTGTTCTCATGTGGACGCGCGAACGGCACTAGGCGCTAGGCACTAGGCGCTAGGCACTAGGCGCTAGGCACTGGGCGCTAGGCACTGGGCGCTAGGCACTGGGCGCTAGGCACTGGGCGCTAGAAATTCGGAAGTTGCTATAGGAAAACGGCCCCGCAGAACTGTCTCCGCGGGGCCGTTCATCCAAATAAAACTTCATTCCGAATTTCTAGTGCCCAGCGCCTAGTGCCTAGTGCCTAGTGCCTAGTGCCTAGCGCCCAGCACCTGCCCAAGCCTACGCCTCCCACGACAAGCCGGTCTTTCCGAAGTGCCCGTAGTTCGTCGTCTGACGATAGATCGGATTACGCAGCGCCAATCGCTCGATCATCGCAGCCGGACGGTAGTCGAACGTCCGCACGTAATCCTCGGCAGCGCGCCAATCGCCCGTGCCAAACGTGTCAACGCGCACCGACACCGGTTGTGCACGACCGATGGCATACGCGACCTGCACTTCGGCGCGCTTGGCGAAGCCCTGCTTCACGACCTGTCGCGCGACGAAGCGTCCGAAGTACGCGCCGCTGCGATCGACCTTCGACGGATCTTTGCCGCTGAACGCGCCGCCGCCGTGACGGCCCATGCCACCGTACGAGTCGACGATGATCTTGCGACCGGTGACGCCGCAGTCGGCTGACGGTCCGCCTTCGATGAACTGGCCCGTCGGATTCACGAGCACTTCGACGTGCGGGCCGAACCAGTTGCCGAGTACTTCGGGAGCGATGCAGCTGGCGATGTAGTCGTGAATGTCGGCGTGCGCCGCGTCGGCCGTGTGCTGTGTCGATACAAGCACCGTCTCGACGCGCGTCGGCTGATTGTCTTCATAGCGAACGCTCACCTGCGTCTTCACATCGGGGCGGAGCCAGCCGCGCTCGTTCTGCTTGCGCGCTGATGCCACGCGCTGCGACAAGCGATGCGCGAGCTGGATCGGCAGCGGCATGAGCTCCGGCGTTTCGTCGCTCGCGTAACCGAACATGATGCCCTGATCGCCCGCGCCGCCCGTGTCCACGCCCATGGCGATGTCGCCCGACTGCTTGCTGATGAACTGAATCACCTTCACGCCGTCGGCGTTGAAGGCCTCGGACGAATCGGTGTAGCCGATCTCTCGAATCGCTTGGCGAGCCACGGCCTCGTAGTCGACGGTGGTGCGCGACGTAATCTCGCCAGCGAGCACGACCTGTCCGCTCTTGCACAACACTTCGCAGGCGACGCGGCTGTTTGGATCTCCCGCCAAGTGCGCGTCGAGAATCGAGTCGGCGATGTAATCGCAGACCTTGTCCGGGTGACCTTCGCTGACCGATTCCGAGCTGAACGTGTAAGAGCTCATGTCATCTCCGCCTGATGCGTCGCCTGGAAAAAGAAAAAGCCCCCGACCGTTTCGTCGCGGGGCTGTTGCTCGCCCAAGGACTTAGACGGGTTATGGCGGGGCCACGGGGCTCCCGGTGCGCGGCCCGTCAAATCGGGGAAATCGCCGCGCGAACCGGAACGTACTTGTTGCATCAGCGCAGTCAAGTCATCGCGAGCCATTGGATGACCAATCCGTACAGCAGGCGGTTGGGCAAGTAGCTGCTGTTGGTTCCATGGCCCGAGAACTCGAGGGATGAGCGCATGAAAGTACGCGGTGTGATGTTCACGATCGGTTGTTCGCTGCTCGGGTTATTGTCCGCCTGTGCGGGCAGCACCGTCGATCCAGGCCCGTCGGGGCGCGCGGCGTCGAGGACGGCGTTGCCGCGTCCGCTATCGCCCGCCGAACAGAGCGTGCTCAGCGCATCGAACGATTTTTCGTTCTCCCTGTGGAAGACCATCAACGCCACGCAAAAGGACTCGAACGTTTTCGTTTCACCGCTCAGCGCATCCTTCGCGCTTGGCATGACCATGAACGGGGCGACGGGCCAGACGTTCGACGAAATGCGCTCGGCCCTCAAGTTCGGCAACGCATCGCTCGGCGCGATCGACTCGGGATACAAATCACTGATCGGCCTTTTGACTTCTCTCGACCCGGCGACGACGATGAAGATCGCCAACTCGATCTTCTACCGCTCGGGCTTTCCGTTCAATCAGAGTTTCCTCAGCGACGCCGCGACGTACTTCGACGCACAGGTCACCGCGCAGAATTTCTCGGACGTTGCCGGCACGCTCTCGGCCGTGAACGGCTGGGCGAGCGCCAAGACCAATGGCCGCATCCCCACGGTGCTCCAGAGCGTCGATCCGCTCGACGTCATGTACCTGATGAACGCGATCTACTTCAAGGGCAATTGGCGCGACAAGTTCGACCCCGCAAATACGCGCGATGCACCGTTTCACGCAGCGACGGGCGGCGATCAAACAGCGAAGCTGATGTCGCGGCAGGACAAGATGGCATACGCCGAGACGCCCACGTACCAGGCGGTCGATCTCGCGTACGGCGACTCGTCGTTCACTATGACCGTGCTGCTGCCCAAAGCAGGCAGCGACGTCGAATCAGTCGCCGCTTCGCTCACACCGGAGTCCTGGCAGACGCTGACAAGCAGCTTTCACACCGCTGAAGTGAATCTTTCCTTTCCGAAAGTCACGTTCTCGTGGAAACGAAAGATGATCGACGACATGAAGGCGCAGGGCATGCGCCTCGCGTTCGATCCAGGTCACGCGGACTTCACGCGAATGTCCACCGCCGGCAAAGATCTCTACGTGTCACTGCTCCAGCAGAACACCTTCGTCGCGATCGACGAGGTCGGCACTGAAGCCGCGGCAGTCACGATCGTGGGAATCTCACTCACGTCTGCGCCAGTGGTGACGACGATGCGCGTGGACCGACCATACATTTTCGTGATTCGCGAACGATTGTCCGGCACGGTGCTGTTCATGGGCAAGATCGCCCGCATGCCCGCGGCCACCTAGATAGCCATCAGGGAACGGTCAACATCCCGACGGCCCCGCCAAGGTCGTCGGTGATGCGCGGGAGATTGGCAGGCGTCGTCCATTCCCCGCCGTCAATGCGAAGCGCGATGCGATGCAGTCCCGGCGAGAGCGCGCGACCCAAGCGCCATACATTCCCGTCGCGCGACAGAGCGACCGGCGACCAATTGGTGAAGTCGCCCATCACTTCGACCGACGACGCGCCTTCGCTCCGCACCTCGATGAACTCTCGACTCGCCATCAGTGTCGGACCGCGCGGCTGAGGTTTCCTCGAGCCAATCGAGGCCTGCGGTCGCACCGCGAGGCGAATCGCCACGCTCGCGTACTGCGTGCGCGGAACACCGCGCGTCACATCCTCGAGCGAACGCCCAACTGCGGCAACGACGGCCGCGTGCGGCAGGATCCAAAGTGCGGCGTCAGCCGAGCCCCAGCCCGAACCGTGGCCCACACGCAAACCGCCAGTAGCGCCGATCGACAGCGGTCCTCTGTCGCGCCGCCACGTTGCCGAGACATCCGCATACGAAAGGCGTGCGATTTCCACCTGTGCGATCGGTGAACTCTGCGGCGTGTTCACGAACGACACGCTACCGATAAACCGATCGTCGCCGACGATTCGCCAAAGGTCTCCCTGGCCGTGATACAACGCGCCACCAACACCACCATCGACGCTCACGTGGCCAAGACCGAACCCAAGCGCGCCGCCGAACGACGATCGGCCGAGATGCACGCGCGCTAACGCTTCCCCGCTGGTCGTCGTTGTCGCGTTGGTCTCGCTGAAACCGCTGAACGATCCAGAGAGCTCCCAGCGGAAACCGCGTTGCGCCGGACCAAGCAGCGACGCGACCGCGACACCCTGAGTCGTCCAGCGATCGCTCGTGGTGCGCGCGGCAAGAACGCTCGACCGAAACCACGCGACATCGCCAAGGACTTCCGCACTCGCGCCAAACGTCGACGCATTGGATTCCGGAATCTCCGATTGGCGCAGATGCGCGAGACCCGCGTCGGCGGAGACCTGCCACTGCGCCGTCGATCGCGCGGGAAGCGCCGCGAGAACAAAACAAAGGGAGATGAGCCGAGCTCGGCGCATCTCCCAAAGTAATTCCTAATCGTGCTGAGCTACGGCTTTTTCGGCGTTCCGCTGCTGAGTCCCGGCGCCAATGTCGCGCCCGTTACACTGCCGCCTGGGGCGAGCACCCCGAAGAGGAAACGCGCCCGCGTATCCACCGCCGCGAGAGCGGCGGCGCCATTCGCGACATCCGCGTTGACGTTGTTGCCGAACGCCGTGAGTTGGTCCGACGTCGCTCCGCGCTTGAGGAAGCTCGTTACGAGATCCGTTGCGCGAGGTAGCGGCACTTTGCTCGCGAGCAACTGTGCGAGAACCGCGAGCGGTGTGGCGACCGGATTTGAACCGCTCGCCGTTCGAACGGCGCGAAGTGATTCTCTGTCGGCGCCTGAGCCGAGGGCGTTGGCGCCGGCAGTGATGTCGTTCGCTGTTGCCGGAGCCAGGGCGTCGCGCGCCGCCGAGAGTCGTCCGGCAACCGCGCGCGCCGCGGCGACGATTCGCGTCGGCTCGGCGTGGGCTACGAGAACGGCGTACTGCACCTTGGCCACGATCGGATCGATCGGCAGCCCATTCTCTCGAGTCGTTTCGACTATCTTCGTGAGCTGTTCGTTCGCGTCGCGGTCGCCGGTCAACAATGGCTGCGCGCTCGGTGCTGCTTGTGCGGAAAGCCGTGCCGCAATGCCCAACAGCGCAACCGTCAAAGCGACGCGCTTCATGGGCGACTCACCATGCGAACAGAACCCTCGGTCCCGAGGTCCGGATCACGATCCTTTTGCGCGCGAGGATCGAGCACGAAGATCGAATCGTCGACCATAAAGCCATACATGTGCCGACCTGGAAGAATCGGCACGATTGCCGACCAGAACGCGCCGTCGGACGAACGGACCATTGGCGTGACCGACGGATTCCAGTTGTTGAAATCACCAACGACAGAAACGCGAGCGGCACGCGAACGCTCGAGCACGAATTGCTGAGGAATCGCGACGACATCCGACGCCTTCGAGGCAACGAAGCGCGACGTCGACTCCGTCGGATTCGACACGACCGGCGCCGCCGCCACTGCAGCCATTGGCTGCGGCACAGCACTCGGCTTCGACGTGAACGACCCACGCGCGACGAAACCAACGATCGCCGCGGCGGCTGCCATACCGACCGCACTCCACACACGAATCGAACGTCCGCGACGTGGCGTCACCTCGGCGGGCTCATCGGCGGGCGCGAGACGCGCGGCGGCGGCGGCCTGTACGACACGCCTTATTGCATCGTCGTTGACGGCTGGCATCCGACGAAGCTCGTCGGCAGCGCGTCGCACGATTGGATCGTCAGGCGTGTTCATTCGGCCTCCGTCGACAGCAGCGATCGCAACAGATCGCTCGCGCGCTTCACGCGCATTTTCAGCGCGGATTGTTTCACGCCTGTCATCCGTTCGATCTCGTCGTAACCG
Source organism: Leucogemmata humicola (assembly GCF_055379415.1). Classification (NCBI taxonomy): domain Bacteria; kingdom Pseudomonadati; phylum Gemmatimonadota; class Gemmatimonadia; order Gemmatimonadales; family Gemmatimonadaceae; genus Leucogemmata; species Leucogemmata humicola. The sequence continues at coordinate 555,285 of NZ_AP040875.1, read as the reverse complement.
AACCCTTCTATGTAATGCAGCAAGAAAATCTCTCGATTGTAATCCGGAACTTTGGCGAGCGCGCGGCGAACCGCGTCTCCCCACTCATGATCGAACGACTGACCGGGGATGTCCGTCGACGGCACGCGCTCCAACGCGATTTCGTCGTCGACCACGCGTCCAGCTTCGCGATGGTGCACGGTGTTCGCCGTGCGGCAGCAGTTCCCGAGGATCTGAAAGAGCCACGACTCGAAGCGTTGGCGTTCTTCATACCGCGGCAGCGCCCGGTATAAACGAACGAACGTTTCTTGCACCATGTCCTCGGCGTCGTCGGCATTGCGCAGCATCGCGCGCGCAAACCGAAGGCACCTCGGATAGTACGCCTCTACGATCGATGTGAATGCGCTGATATCGCCGAGCTTGGCTCGGCTGATTGTTGTCGCATCCAGGACGATGGCGTGCGGGGGTACGGGTCGTTGCAAGAGAAGTCGCGTACTCGTTCCTCGACGGGGTTCTTAGAGCCCAACCTGGGTCGAGAAGCCAGGGTCACCCTGGGTCCACTTTCTGCAATTAAGGCCGCGGAAGATGAAAAAGCCACGAGCGTACTGTCGCTGTGGCGCTGGGAGGCTGGAGATGTCGACGGTGCAGGCTATCGAGGTAACGGGGGGCACCCAGAGCGAGGCGCGGGAACAGCGAGTGGTCCTACTTGCCGAGGACAATGATGACACTCGGCGCGTATATGGACTGATCCTGCGACACTACGGCTATCGGGTCGACGAGGCCACGAACGGCACGGACGCCGTTGAGTTGGCGCGGTCGAACCGACCTAACCTCGTGCTCATGGACATCGGTCTGCCTGGATTGGACGGCTGGCAGGCGAGCCGGATCCTGAAATCCGACCCCGCCACCAGCACGATCCCGCTCATCGCCTTCTCCGCGCACGTCGTCTCGACGGCGGATCTCGTGGGCAAGTCGAGCTTCGACGGCTTCATCCTCAAGCCAGTCAGCCCGACCGAGCTGGTCAGGCGTGTCGACGCATACCTCGCGCTGATCTCACACTAGCGGTCAGACGGCGTCGGACAGACTCGTAAAATTGAAGTCCTTCACCTTGATCGCCGGCATGACGACGTCGCCGCCCGATTCGGTGCCGGCAACGCGCACTGCGCGGCCGAGCGCTTCGAGGTTGTTGAGCATGAAGAGCGGCGATTCGTTGAAGCGCAGGTTTTTCACAGATTTCGAAACCTTGCCGTTTTCGATCAGAAACGTTCCGTCGCGCGTGAGACCCGTGAAGAGCACGGTGCGCGGATCGACTTGACGTAGATACCAGAGCCGCGTGACGAGAATTCCGCGCGGCGTCGACTTGATCAGGTCTTCAGTCGATTGCGTTCCGCCGGAGAACTTCACCGCGTTCGTGCCTGCGTCGGGCTGCTGCTTCTGCTTTTGCGCCCAGAAACGCGAGTACGTGAGCCGCTTGAGAATTCCGTTCTCGATCCATGCCACACGGTGCGCCGGAAGTCCCTGACCGTCGAAGGTATTGCTCAAGAGCTGCGGATCGCCCGGATCAGAGAAGAGCGTAACGCGTTCGTCCACGACCTTCTCGCCGATCTTTGTTCCCCCGCCCTGCTTGGAGAACGGACTGCGACCTTCGTCGGCCGAGCGCGCGTCGAGCGAGAACGCTAGCAGTTGCACGAGATCGCCGACGGCCTGCGGCTCGAGGATGACTGTGTAGCGACCCGGCTCAACGGCGACAGGATTGCGCGAGAGTCGCGCTCTATCGATTGCTGTTTTCGCCAACGCCTTCACGTCCACCTGCGACCAATCCGGATGGTCGGCGCCAACCCATGCCGAGCCAGTGCCGTCGGTGGTGCGAACGGTGAGCGTGTAGTTGGATGAGGTGCCGGATTGGTAGGCGAAGAGTCCTTTGCTGTTGCCCACTGCGCCGGCTCCAATGCCAGTGATCAGAAAACCGGCAGCCTTGAGATCACCTGCAGCTTTGCATGGTTCGATCGCGGCGCGCGCCGCTTCTGCGCGGCCGTCGGGGCCGAGGTTCGCAGTCGAATCGAAATACGATTTCACATTCTCATACGTCTGTGGCCCGAGCTCCGGCATTGCTTCGGGATCGTCGGGTGCGAGCTTGGCCAGCGCTTCCGATTGTCGCACTGCGCGCTCGAGGCCGGCGTCGGTGAAATCGTTCGTCGACACCACGGCGTGCTTCGGACCAAACGAGCTCTGTACGTTGACGTTCGCCGTCGCGATTCCGCCGGCGGTTGAAATACGATTGTCGGCGAAGCGGACGTTGGCGTTGTACCCGCCACCGACGTTCACCTGAATCGAGTCGGCTTTAGACATTTTCACGACGCGTTCAACCAGATTCTGCGCCTGTTCACGCGTCAGTACTCGGCTATCAGCTGCGCGCGTCATGACGTTCTCCCCGTGTTGATCACGTTGATGTTGCGGAAGCGAGCGGGCACGCAGCCGTGGCTCACCGCACCGATCTGACCGGGCTGACCTTTTCCGTCGAAGAAGCTGGCGCCCATCATGTAGCTCGACTTGCCGCCGATCATGTCCATGGAGTTCCAGAAATCCGTCGTCTTCATTTGATAGGCGACGTCTTTGAGCATTCCCGCGATCTTGCCGCCCTTGATCTCGTAGAACACCTGACCGCCGAACTGTGCGTTGTATCGTTGCTGATCGATCGAGAACGATCCGTCGCCAATGATGGCGATGCCGTTGTCGGTGGCGGCGATGAGATCTTCCCACTTACGGTCTTGCTGTCCGGGAAGCAGTGAGACGTTCGGCATGCGTTGGAACTGCACACTGCTCCAGTTGTCCGCGTTGCAGCAGCCGTGCGACTTCACCGGTTGGCCGATCTTTTTGTAGTACCACTCGAGCCACGGCGCCTGTTCGCGACTCGTTTGATAGTCGTGGAACATCCCGTTCTTGATGATCGGGAACGAATCGGCTTTGACGCCGTCGTCGTCCCAGCCGATTGTCGCGCAACCGCCTTCCTGCGTGCGGTCGCCCTGAATGTTCATGAACTCGGGGCCGTACTTGAGATTGCCAAGCACCTTTTCCGGAGGGGCGACGAAGCTCGTGCCCGCGTAGTTCGCCTCGTACCCCATGGCGCGATCCAGTTCAGTCGGATGCCCGATCGACTCGTGAATCGTGAGCCACAGGTGAGACGGATGCAGCACGAGATCGTACCGACCGACGTCGACGGGTTTGGCCTTGAGCTTTTCGGCGGCTTCCTCACCCCATTTCCGTGCGTTGCCTACCAGATCGGCCGCCACGATGAACTCCCAGCCGCGTCCCGTCGGCTGAACGACGTTGCCGCGCGATTGGAAATCACTGAAGTCGGCGGAAACCGCGGTCGCCGTGAACGGCACCCAACTGCGAATCACCGTCTGCGTGATGAACGAGCCGTCGGTGTTGGCGTAGTTGCGGTCTTCCTTGTTGAAGAACAGGAAGCTGTTCACGAACTTCACGTTCGCGACTTTCATCGCCTCCGTGTTCGCGTCGATCAACAGCTGAGCCTTCTGCTCGATTGGAATGGTGAACGGATCGATCTCGAATGCGCTCTTCCAGGTGGCATTCGGATACGCCTGCGCCGGAGCAAGCACGACAGGTGCCGCCCCTGGAATGCGGTTGGCCTTCGCGATCGCTGCTGCCTCGCGGGCGGCGGCGACAACACCGTCGCGTGTCAGCGTCTGCGACGCGGCAAATCCCCACGCGCCATTTACCAGCGCTCGGATCCCTATACCGATGGAATCCGTATCGCCAACCTGCACGATCTGCTTTTCTCGAGTGCCGACGAAATTCTGACGATACCGGCCAATTCGCGCGTCCGACCACGACGCGCCGGCCGCCTTCGCCGCGGTGAGCGCATCCATGAGTAGTTCCTTAATCGGCAACTCCTCGAACGAGCTAACACCTCGAGGATAGACCGGTGGCGCAGTCAACGCCGACGCGAAACCGGGGTGGATCGCCGAACCAACAGCAGCCATTGCCGCCGCGGCACCGGTCTTCTTCAGAAAGTCTCGCCTGCTGGTCATGAGAGCATGCCGGTTGAGGAGAAAGGCCTCACAGCAAAATGCATGAGCATTCCGACTGCGCGCACAGTTCAGTGCGCGAAGTGCAAACTGGCCGTGCACTCGCGGTTACTGCAACTCTCGACGGCATATCCTGGTGTTTGGGATATGTACGGGTAGAATGGTCCAGTAGCTTTCGAGAAGCCGACATCTGCGCGCCAACCATCGCCACGAGTATTCGTGAACGCTCTTCTGGCCCCGCGACCTCCTCGCGTGCGAGTGCCAACGACTTTCATCGTCGTCGCGCTACTCATGTACGCTGTCGACGGCGCGCTCGTCCATTCGCCGCAATTTCTTTCGCGACCAAACTTCATCGCACCAGCCGCGAGCTTCGATCTTACGATCGGCGTCACACTCGCGTACTGGTTGATCGTGGTAAGACGCAAACTCGCTGCACCGCGCACCCTGTTGCCGGTGTTCATTGCGAGTGTCGTGTTGGCGGCGCTCATCCTTCCGCCCGGCTATCGCGACTTCGTGCAGTACATCCGCTACCTCGGCATTCCGTTCGAGATAGCAGCGATCGCGTTCGTCGTGCTTGGCGTCCGTCGGACGCAGCGCTCGCTCGCCGCTGCAGGCACCGAACTCGACACACCCGAGCGGATCCATTTCGTCGTCTCGGGATCTGGGCTGCAACCGCGAATCGCCGAAGTATTCGCGACAGAAATGTCGATGTTCTATTTCGCCCTTGGATCGTGGAGGCGTGGCCCGTTCGTGCCGCGCAACGCGAGCGGATTCAGCTATCATCGAAAGAACGGATACGCGGGACTGCTCTACGCGCTCGTGCCACTCACGATCGTCGAGTGTATCGTCGTCGACCTCATCGTTCGCGTCCGTCATAACGCCGCCGCGAACATTCTGATCGTCGCCAGCTTCTTCGCGACAATCTGGCTCCTTGGCCTCGCTCGGTCGGTTCAGCTGCGCCCCATCATCGTGACGCCGACCGACATCCAAGTCCGCAACGGCCTGCTGTGGCGCGTCGATGTTCCACGCTCGATCATCGAAGGAATTGAATTCGGCAAAATGGCGGCGCCGCACAAACGCACCGCAGGCTACTTGCGTGGTGCGCCGGGGAATCCGAACGCGATGATCACGTTTCGTGCGGCACTAAGGGCTCACGGGCCGTATGGACGCACGCGCGACATCACGCGAATTGGGCTGTCCGTCGACGACCTCGATGGTTTTCGTCGGGCACTCTCGGGGACATAGCTGAGGCTGCCGTTTTGGGCGCGTCGGTGTGATTGACGCGCGGCCATCGGAGGTATTATCTTCCATCCGGATATACGGATATATATGGCCGCCCCGCAGCAAACCGTCCTCGACCGCCTCACCGCGCTCGCCGAACCGACCCGAAGCAGAATCCTGTTACTGCTTGACAGGAATGAGCTTACGGTCGGTGAACTGTGCGCGGTCTTGCAGCTTCCGCAGTCCACCGTCAGCCGGCACCTCAAGCTGTTGGCGGACGACGGCTGGCTCGTCGCGCGAGGCGAGGGTACGACCCGATTCTATAAGATGATGGTCGCCCAGCTCGAACCGGCTACGCGCGACCTGTGGACCGTCGTCCGCGACCAGTTCGCGAGCACCCCCGTCGCCGCACAGGACGGACGACGAGCCGATGGCGTTCTCGCCAAACGGCGCGACAAGGCCCAGATCTTCTTCCTGAATTCGGCCGACGCCTGGGACAGGATGCGCGCGGAAATGATCGGTGCGCGCACCGATCTCCTCGCACTCCTCGATCTGCTCGACGAGACGTGGGTCATCGGAGACCTCGGCTGCGGCGCGGGCCACATCTCGGACGCTCTCGCTCCGTGCGTGGGCCAGGTCATCGCTGTAGACGAGTCGGGCCCAATGCTTGCGGCCGCGAAGTCGCGCCTCGAGAACCACACCAACGTCGAACTTCGCACTGGAACGATCGAAGCACTCCCGATCGACGACGGCGTACTCGACGCGGCAGTGTTGTTTCTCGTCGCGCATTTCATCACCGATCCGGCCAAGGTCATGCGAGAAATTCGTCGCGTGCTCAAACCGGGCGGTCGATTGCTCATCGTCGATCTGATGTCGCACGATCGCGTCGAGTACATCGTGCAGTTGGGGCACGTGTGGCAGGGCTTCGACGCCGATCAAATGAAGGATTGGCTCGGGAACGCGGGTTTTGTCGGCTGTCGATACCGTCCGCTTCCTGCCGATCCAGAAGCAAAGGGTCCGACGCTGTTTGTCGCGACAGGCCGAAAGCACGACAGATAACAAACGTTCGCAATCTTCGCTTTTCAGTTTTCACGTAGTCAGATCGTCACGCACTCACGCAAAAGGATTCACTCTCATGGGCGTCGCCGAGTTGGTCGAACACAAGAAACCGTCTACCGATCGTCCGCCGTTCAAGGTCGCCGATCTCTCGCTCGCCGAATTCGGGCGCAAGGAAATCCGTCTCGCCGAGCAGGAAATGCCCGGCCTGATGTCGATCCGCGAGGAGTACAAGGGCAAGGCGCCGCTCAAGGGTGCGCGCATCATGGGCTCGCTGCACATGACGGTGCAGACGGCCGTCCTCATCGAAACACTCGTCGACCTTGGCGCCGACGTGCGCTGGGTGTCGTGCAACATTTTCTCGACGCAGGATCACGCTGCCGCGGCGGTCGCGGTTGGTCGCACTGGTACTGTCGACAATCCCAAGGGCACGCCTGTGTTTGCGTGGAAGGGCGAGACGCTCGAGGAGTACTGGTGGTGCACGGAGCAGGCGCTGATGTGGCCCGACGGCGCGGGTCCGAACATGCTGCTCGACGACGGCGGCGACGCCACTCTGCTCGTACATCGCGGCGCCGAGTATGAGAAGGCTGGAAAGATCCCGGCATTCGATCCGGCGAATGATCCCGAGGAATGGGGCGTCATTCTCGACCTGATCAACGCAGAAGCGAAGAAAAACCCCGGCCGTTGGACGAAGGTGTCCGCGGACATCAAGGGCGTGACCGAAGAGACGACGACGGGCGTGCATCGCCTGTACGAGATGATGAAGGCCGGGACCCTGCTCTTCCCGGCAATCAACGTCAACGACTCGGTGACGAAGTCGAAGTTCGACAACATCTACGGCTGCCGTCACTCTGTGATCGACGGTCTGAATCGCGCCACCGACGTCATGATCGCCGGCAAGCTCGCCGTCGTCTTCGGCTTTGGCGAAGTGGGCAAGGGCTGCGCGCAGGCGCTACGCGGTCAGGGTGCACGCGTCGTGATCACCGAGATCGATCCGATCTGCGCGCTCCAAGCATGCATGGAAGGCTACCAGGTCGTCACGGTCGAAGACGTGCTTTCGACGGCCGACATCTTCATCACGGCAACCGGCAACTTCAACATCATCACTGCCGAGCACATGACGAAGATGAAGGACAAGGCGATCGTGGCGAACATCGGCCACTTCGACAACGAGATCGATATGGCCGGCCTCAAGAAAGTGCCGGGCGTGAAGCGCGTGAACATCAAGCCGCAATACGACGAGTGGGTGTTCGCCGATGGCCACTCGGTGATGATTCTCGCTGAGGGACGCCTGATGAACCTCGGCTGCGCTACCGGCCACCCGAGCTTCGTCATGTCGTCAAGCTTCACCAATCAGGTGATGGCGCAGATCGAATTGTTCGGAAACCCAACGAAGTACGAGAAGAAGGTGTACGTACTTCCGAAGTGGCTGGACGAAAAGGTTGCTCGCCTGCACCTCGGCAAACTCGGTGCGCGACTGACGACGCTGTCGAAGGATCAGGCGTCGTACATCGGAGTTCCGGTGGAAGGACCGTACAAGCCGGACCACTACCGCTACTAGCAGGTTCGCGACTGGCTGCCAGCGCCATGGGCAGCCAGTCGCGCTGTTAGAGTTCCCTGATCGCCGTCTCGAATGCTTCGACGAGCAGGTCGGCATCGCCGGCGTCGAATGGCATTGGCGGGCGGATCTTGACGACATTGTGAAACGGACCGTCGGTGCCGACGAGAATTCCCTGTTCCCGCATCCGGTTCGACACAAAGCTCGCCTCCGCGTCTGCGGGCTCGAGCGTTTCGCGATCTCGCACCAACTCCACACCAAGGAAGAGCCCGGAGCCGCGCACGTCGCCGACGATTGGATAGCGATCGATCATCGGGCGGAGAGCGTTCAGGAGTCGATCTCCGACCACTCGCGCGTGCTCTTTCAGCCCCTCGTCGCGCAGCACGTCGAGTACAGCGATGCCAACGGCGCAGGAAACCGTGTTGCCGCCAAAGGTGCTGAAGTACTCCATTCCGTTGTCGAACGCGTCGGCAATCGCGCGCGTCGTTGCGACCGCGCCAATCGGGTGACCGTTGCCGAGCGGTTTTCCCATGACGACAATGTCAGGAACAACGCCCTGGTCTTCGAACGCCCAGTAGCTCGTTCCCATCCGGCCGAGTCCCGTCTGAACTTCGTCGGCGATGCACAGTCCGCCGCCGCGACGCACATGCTCGTAGACGTGCGCGAGATATCCCGGCGGCAGGATGAGCTGACCGCCGACACTCGGACACGTCTCGGCGATGAACGCCGCGATGCGCCGGTTCTGGCCTCGCAGCTTGGTAACGATGTCGCCAACGTGCGCTGCGTACTTCTCACCAGCGCGCGCGTCATCGCGCTTGAACGGACCGCGATAGTCGTCGGGAAGTGGCGCGACTTGCACCCAATCGGGGGTGCCAGTACCGCCCGGACCGGCGTGTTTATACGGGCTGATGTCGACCAACGACGTCGTGTTGCCGTGATACGCGGCGTCGAGGACGACCATGTCGCGGCCGCCCGTGTACGCTCGAGAGAGTCGCAACGCGAGCTCGTTCGCTTCACTAGCTGAGTTCACGAAATAGCAAACATCGAGCGGCGCCGGCATCGTGGCGAGCAGCCGCTCGGCGTACGTATTCAACAGGTCGTTCAGGTAACGCGTGTTCGTGTTCAGTACGCGCATTTGCGCTGCGCCCGCTTCCACGACGCGCGGATGACAGTGGCCGACGTGCGGCACATTGTTGTACGCATCGACAAAGGTGCGACCCTCATCGTCGTACAGATACTGTTTCCAGCCGCGCACGATCTTGACCGGCTCACGATACGCGATGCTGAGATTGTGTCCGAGCCGCGCGGTTCGCGTTGCCAACGTCGTAGCTTTCGACGGCGTCTCACTCGGAAATCGATTCGCCGGCACGCGCGCGAGCAGATTTGGATCGGGGCAAATCGCCAACCATGCTGCGCGTTGCGATGGCCGTGCGACTCCAGGAAAGTCGGTTCCTAGACCGAGGAGATCGGTGATGACCTGAAGGTGAAGGTGCGGAGTCCAGCCGCCGTTAACCTCCGCCGCGCCAAGCGATGCAAACGCTTCGCCCGCTCTTACCACCCGTCCGACTTGTGCAGTGGCAAGCGATTCGCGACTCAGATGCCCGTACAGCGTGAAGAACTCTGTCCCATCATCGGTCTCGTGGCGCAGGATGATGACTGGCCCGTAGTCCTGGAGTTGCGCATTGTCGTTGAATGCGTGGATGACACCAGGCAACGGTGCGAACACCGGTGTTCCGGCCTCCGCGAACAGATCGAGACCGATATGGATCGTTCGGTGCTCGGACGTCGATCGCTCGCCAGTCGCAAAGGCAGGAGCGACATATAGCAGCCGCGGTTCGTCGTACCGACCGACTGACACCTTCACACCAGCACGCGCCATCTCGGCGAAGACTCGCTCGGTCAACGGCGGTTCGGTATTCTCGCGCCAATCGCCCGACACCAGCGGACTGGCGACGCTCAGATCCAGAACGATCGTTGGCTCGCTCGCCAAGTCGAAGCCGACGACTGGCGCGACGGCGCGCGTCGATGCGAGGTATTCGCGAACTCGGTCGCCGACTGATGACGGCGTCTTTCCGGCCGCCGCTCGAAACGTCGCTTCAGCTATGCCAAATGGAATCGCCGCGAGCACCGGAAGCGTGCGACGAATCGCCTGTTGGCTCACGCTGAGATATTCGTTGTCGGGCCGCTGCGCCTGCTGATCGGCAGCGATGCAGACACTCACACACAAGCGGAGTAGCACGAGACCGAACAGCGCGGCCAGCTCGTTGTCGTCGAGTGTGTTTTGCGCGCAGTACCCGCGCACCATCGACGACGCAACGGCGAGTGGATCCTCGCGATCGAGAACGGCATAGGCAATCGCGATCGCGAGCTCACCGACGTTGTAGCTGTACACCATGTCGCCGAAGTCCACGATGCCGGCAACGACCTGGCCGCGCGCCCACAGGTCATCGCCGCCGTCGACCAACACGTTGTGGTCGTTCAAATCGCCGTGGACGATTGTACGTTTCAACTCCGCGAGCAACGGCACAGTGTGACGATCGACCTCGGCGACTACACGGTCGACTGTCGCGCCAAGAACGGCATCTTTGATCAGGAGACGCTTGGCCCTGACAACGGCGCGACCGTTCGCGAGATCCCAGTAGAAATCGCGATGAAAGCCGGGGTGATCAAAATCAGCCAACTCGCGACGTAACGCGCCAACCTGACGGCCGAAGTCTTCGTCGAGCTGCGGCGAACGCCGCGCAACCGACGCCATCGGCGTTCCGTCGATCCACGTGATCGCCCACACATAATGCCGCTTTCCATCGACGCCGATTGTCTCGGCGAGCGCTCGGCCGTTGACGGTCGACAGGACTCGCGGTGTGATGTCGAGGCGCTGCGCGAGGTGAGTGATCGCTCGCTGCTGCGCCTCGAGAATGACGCGATCCTCCGCAGCGTTCGCGACCTTGAGCACCATCTTGGAGCCGCCGGCGCCATCGATGAGGAAGTTCTGATCGCGCTCGCTGGTTAGTGCGCTGGCGCGGCCATCGACGCCAAAATGCTCTCGCGCCAACTGCTCGGCGGCCGCGAGGTCGAATTGTGGGCTTTGATCGAGCATTACGCCGAAGTGAACCGGTGGGTCGAACGCGAACCTCAATGCTACCTGGTGCGGAGCCGCGTTCAACCCCGCGGCTCGGTACGCGCTTCCTTTGGCACTCGCCCTTCGCGCACGGCGGTCCATTCATCGCCGTGCTTCACGACCTGATACGCCCGCTCGAAACGCAGGGTCTGCGACGGCTCGGAGCCCTTGATGTCGTAGTTCTGGAAGTATGCGTACACCTGAACGGAATCCGCACGCAGAGCGAATACGGGGGAAAAACGAACGATGTACCCGGGACGCGCCGCCGTACAGACAGGCACACCCGGCGATCCTCGCAACGGCGGCTCACACGATCCGCGAGTCACACTATCCGTTGCCAGAGCCGCGGCGACCGACGTCGGAACTCGGCCGTCAGCGGCGAGACCTGCGACCCGCGGAAGGAATCGAGAATCCAACAGGAGCGAGAGCGATTCGTCGACGTCGAATGCGCCGTGCACCGCGGCCCGATAGATCTGCGCCTGCGCCGCTGGCGAAAGCGACGCGATGCTCAGACCACGCCCGCGCACAGTGCTCGAGTCGTCGCCCCTACACCCAATGGCTGTCCAAACGGCGAACGCGTGGAGCACATGTCGCGGCAAAAATCGCATGACGAACCATACGCGGCCAGCCGCAACGACGGCAAACCGATCGACGCCTCAGCTCGTCGCGACCGCTCGATCGGATTTGCGCCAAAACTGAAAAACGACCACGCCAAGAAGCAGGATGGCCACACCAATACCCGCGCTCTGTGGACGATGGACCACGGTCACCGCGGAGACGGCCCAACACGCGGCCACGAATACGATCGTCGTCACCGGATGCCCCGGAACGCGCGGTCGATCCTCGACCTCACCACCCACGCGCCGCTCACGCGCTCTAAAAATGAGCAGCGATGCGCCCGTGAGGCCGAAGAAGAGGACGTCGATCGCCTCGACGTAGTTGAGGATCTGGTCGTACTTGCCGGTGAGCGCGATGACGGCGGCCCAAACACCTTGCAACACGATCGCGACGACGGGCACGCGAGTGCGCGCATTGAGCGTTCCGACAGCGGAGAAGAACACACCGTCGCGCGCCATGGCGTAGTACACGCGCGGCGCCGTGAGAATGCTCTGGCTCAAGAAACCGACGGTCGACACGGCAATGCCGAGCGCGATCAGCCGAGCGCCGCGATCACCTAGAGCTCGGCGCATGACTTCCGACGCCGGCGTATGAGTTTGCGCCAGCCCGTCGACGCCGAGCACGCGAAGACACACGTACGTGACTGCGAGATAGAGAACGATTACGCCAATCACGCCAATCAGTAGCCCGCGCGGCAGATCACGTCGCGGATCGCGCATTTCGCCGCTCACGAAACTGGCCGTCTGCCAGCCGCCGTAGGCGAAGAGCACCGGCACCATCGCGGTCGCGAGCCCAAGAGACCCACCGGTTTCACCAGGAACTGCAGCGGCCATGGTCGGCGCCGGCGTCACCATGATGTAGCCCACGCCAATGAGCATCGCGATCGCAGCCAACTTCGTGATCATCAGCGCGCTCTGAAGATTGCTGCCCGCGCGGACGCCGAGACAGTTCACGAGGGTAAGAATCCCGAGCGTCACCCCCGCGATGAGTTGCTCGGACACACCCAGTCCAGTCAACTCGCGGAAGTACCTCCCGCAGATGATCGCTGCGCCTGCCATGCCGCCCGTCTGCACCACGAGCAGCAGTGTCCAGCCATATAGAAAAGCGACGATCGGGTGATACGCATCGCGCAGGTACGCATACTGGCCGCCAACCCGGGGCCTGAGCGCAGCTAGCTCCGCATACACGAACGCGCCGATCAGCGCGATGACGCCGCCAATCACCCACGCACCGAGTACGAGCCCCGGGGTGTGGACATCGCGCGCCACATTGCTCGGGTTGACGAAGATGCCCGCGCCGATGATCCCGCCCATCACGATCATCGTCGCGTCGAACGGGCCGAGGCGGCGAGCGAGCGTTGGTTCCTGTGAGGTTGAACTCATGGCCTAACCATACGAAACCAAGCCGCATCACCGCAAATCCATTCACATACTTCGGCGCCTCAATCGATCGAGCCACCGGTCAACATGCTCTCCCGCAACTCCGAGTGTTCCCGGCTCGGCGAAGTTCTGCCCCGCACGAGGGACGCGAACGAGCGTCGCCTCGCCACGCAGCGAATGCACCGCGTCGGTACTTCGCCGAACCGCAACTCGATCACCCTCCCCGACGACCAACAACACCGGAGATTCGACGCGGTCGAAGACATGGCTCACAAGATCCAGGCGCGCACCGAGTGCGATTACTCCGAGTGCTCGAACGCGTTGCCGTGCGGCCGCCGCAAGCGCAACGGCAGCGCCCACGCCCGCCCCAGCGAGGATCAATCGCTGATGTCCGTCGATCGAATGATGTGCGGCCCACTCGTACACAGCCGCTAGACGGTCAGAGAGCCGGCCAAGATCGATACGTAGCGAAGCGTCGTCACCGGGCCGACGACGCTCGTCGTTCGTGAGCAGATCTACGCACAACGTGGCGTAGCCAGAGAGCCGGATGCGGCCGGCAAGATACCGATTGGTGAAGCTATCCTGCGCGAATTTTCCACTCTGAGCGAAGACGACGAGACCACGCGGTTCCGACACGGAATATCCGTCCGCGCAGGCATGCTCTTTTGGCGCACCCAGCGTTGCCGATACACGCCCATCATGCACTGGAATCTCCAGCACCGGTTCGCAATCCTGATCGACGGAGTTCGGCCATGCCGGCGCAATGCGATCACTGACGTCGCGCATGATGTCCGAGGCGTACGCGAACGACATCCGCCGGTTGTTCGACGGTCGCAGCAGCTTGAGAACATCATGATCGCTGATCGGATCGTGCTTCTCGTAAATCCCGGAGAGCCCATCGATGGTGTCGATGGTCAACAGCGACACGAGGGCATCGACTTCCATCAATGCTTTTGTCGCTCCCAGGCGCGATGCCGCTGGCACAGCACCGATGATCCGATCAGCGCCCTGCGCACGAATCGCGCGTGCCGCGGCACGCATCGTCGCGCCGCTGACGATGCCATCGTCCACCAAAATGATCGTCTGCCCGCGTACGTTGGGCGGCGTGTGAGCGACGCGATACATGTGCGCCCGCAGCTCGCGATTGATGCGTTCGCGTTCGGAAAACTGTCGAACGATGTGACGTGGTCCACCGGCCCTCGTCGTCACCACGACGCCGAACGGCGCACCAAGATGATCGGCGACGATGCGCGCCGCGGGAACGCCCCCGCGTGCCACACCGAGCACGGTCGCACTAGCACCGGCAAACCGCGCAGTCAGCGATTGCGCGAGAAGCTCCCCGCCATCCGTGCGATCGCGAAAAGGAGGACGCTTGGGAAAGAGACGAATCGGCAGCGCAGTCATAGACTCACCGACAGTCGCGTGTAAGCGAGACGATTTAGCATGTGACCAGAACGACGGCCTGCCCGCGCAAGCGGACATCGCGCCCGTAGTCACGAGTTCTATCCGGCCGCGCGCGTCTCCAGCGCATCGTCGGCGTTTCCTATCAGAGAGCGATACAACAGCGCGCGTGCCTTGACCCAGTCGCGCCGCACGGTGCGTTCGGTGATGGACAGAGCGTCCGCCGTTTCCTTTTCGGTCATGCCGCCAAAGAACCGGCATTCGACGACACGCGCGAGGCGCGCGTCTATCACGGCGAGTTCATCCAGCGCATCGTGCAGCTCGAGCATCGCCTCGGCCTGACTATCGCCGGCGATGAGTCCATCGTCGAGCGTTACGGTGCGACTCGCACCGCCACGTTTCTCCGCAGTGCGACGCCGAGCCCGGTCGACGAGGATGTGGCGCATCGCGACCGCAGCGGCGCGGAGAAAGTGCGCACGATTGTGCCAGTTCGCGCCGTGGGTTCGCGAGAACTTGAGATAGAGCTCATGAACGAGCGCGGTCGTGAATAGCGTGTCGCTTGGACGCATCGCCAACTCGCGGCGCGCCGTTCGATGTAGCTCGTGATAGACCAGCGGCAGCAGCTGATCGAAGGCGTCACGCTGACCGGCGCCAAGATTTTCGAGGAGCTCCGTGACGCTCGGAGCTGAGTCATTCAACGCGTGTGGTGCTTCGAGCGCGAGCATGCGGTTTTGAATTACGGGCATTGACCAAACATTCGACTGAGACAGGAAGACAAACGGATCAGACGTCGGCGTCTTACCGATGAATCCCCGCGCGCGAGAAACGTTCATACTGTTTGCGCAGCGAGTCCGGTGAACCCGACATTTTGCGTACCACTCAGGCCGCTTTGCGGCGCGAGGGCTGTCCGCTTGGCGACGCGAGGCGCGTTCAGGGAGTACGATCGCTCGCAAGCCAACCGCATCGCGATCGACTTCACACCCCTCGTCGATCCGAATGTCTGCCGACTCATCACACGTCGCCGCCAATCCAACCCCCGTAGTCTCCGTACTGCGGCGAATCTCGCAAACCCATTGGGTTGTCATCGCCATGCTCGCCGGCGTCGCGCTCGGTTACGCGTTCCCCGATGGCGCCGACACACGCGGCTTTCACGCGACGGATCTGCAAGTCCTGTCGAACATCTTCCTGCGCATGATCAAGTCGTTGATCGTGCCGTTGCTCTTCGCAACACTCGTTGTGGGTATCGCGGGCCAAGGCGACGATACGAGGCGCGTGGGACGACTGGCACTTCGTTCGATGCTCTACTTCGAAGTCGTCACGACGCTCGCACTCGTTGTCGGGCTTGCCGCGGTGAACATCATAAAGCCGGGCGTCGGCGTGAATCTCGCTGCAGCCACCGTCGATGCGGGCAGCGAGTTCGCCAAAACGAAGACATCGATGTCCGGGCTCCTCGAGCACGCGGTGCCGCAGAGTTTCTTCGATGCGGCAGCAAAAAACGAGGCCCTGCAGATCACCTTCTTCGCGATCATCTTCGGTGTCGCGCTGTCCCGCGTGAAGGGACCTGGCTACATGTTCATGCTGCGCTGCTGCGAAAGCCTCAGTGAAGTGATGTTCAAGTTCGTCGAGATCGTGATGAAGTTCGCTCCCGTCGGCATTGGCGCCGCTATCGCCGTCACGGTTGGCAGGAATGGCCTCGGCGTTCTCAGAAATCTGAGCGTACTCGTGCTTACGCTATATGGTGCACTAGTCGTCTTTGCCGTCGTCGTTCTCCTGCCCATCGCCGTGATCTTCAAAGTTCCGGTACGGCGCTTCTGGCAAGCGGTGAAAGAGCCATGGCTGGTTGCATTCAGCACGGCGTCATCCGAGGCGGCGATGCCGCTCGCGCTCAAGAACATGGAACGGCTAGGCGTTCCCCGCCGCATCGTGTCGTTCGTGCTACCCGCCGGCTACACCTTCAACATGGACGGCTCGACGCTATACATGGCGCTGGCGTCGGTATTCGTTGCCCAGGCGGCCGGCGTCGACATGCCGCTCTCAAAGCAACTTCTGATGATGGTGACACTGATGGTAACGAGCAAAGGGCTCGCCGCAGTTCCGCGGACATCGCTCGTCGTGATTTCGGGTACACTCGTTCAATTCGGCTTGCCGCTACAAGGTGTTGCTGTGATCCTTGGTGTCGACGCGTTCATGGACATGGCGCGAACGTCCCTCAACGTCGTCGGAAACTGCCTGGCCACCGTGCTAATGGCCCAATGGGAAGGATCGTTTGTGCTGTCACCCGAATCTCAGAGCGATAATCGGCCCTCGACAACGCTCTCCGCTCCCGCGAGGCTCGCCTCTGTGGACGCCCGCTAGCTGAGCTCCTGATAGAAGCTGACGTTGTCATGACGCTCTCCGGCGGCGTCCTTCGCATACCCGGGGATCACACCAATCTCCCTGTACCCCAAACTTCTATACAGTCGCTCGGCGACCGACCCGCGTCGCGCGCCGAGGATGATCAACGTGCGCCCGTGTTCCGTTGCCGCAACCTGAAGCGCGCCGATGAGCAGCTTGCCGATTCCCCGGCCATGCAATGCTGGACTCACGATGAGCTTTTGGAGTTCCGCTCGATGCTGCGCGTTCGGCCAGCGCGCCAGCAGTAGCTGTCCCGCGCCAACGATTCGACGTTCGCGAAAGGCCGCCACGATCAGCCGCTCACCCGATCTGATTTGCCCGCGTAACGATAGCCAGTAGGCGCACGCTTGATCGTAGTCGAGCGGTGCAAGAAATCCCATGGATGCGCCGCCGTTCACGACGTCGACGAGAAGCTCCGCAAGTTGCGGAATACGCCGAGTGAGATCTGCGGCGGTGAGGCGTTGTGTCGTCACCGGATTCTGGCGCTCGAATGCCGGCGTGGTGTTCGTGGGCTGGTGCATTTCGGTCACCTTCTTTCTGAGTCTCAGATTACACTCGTAACCGCGGGTCTCTCGAGAAACGCAACCCATCAACAAAATCGGACACCCGAATACCGACAAGCAGAAGAATTAGAGTGCTTTAATGTGACTCCGCCGAATCAAAGACTGTCATAGCGAGGTCTACCACCCATGATCTCGCAATGAAATTTCGAACGACCGCGGCGTTTGTAACGGCCCTCGCGATGTGGCCCTGTGTGTCCCAGGCGCAGAAGGAGCCAAAACGTCCCAAGCTCGACGCCCCAGCCGACACGAACAACGCACGCGCCTACTACGATTTCGGCCTCAAAGTCCTTCAGGAGGATCCCGAGAAAGCAGCCGACGCACTCTACTGGTCGACACGGATCGATCCGACGGCGGCGGAGGGTTTCTACGCCCGGAGAATCGCCCTCCTGCTTTCAGATCGACGACGGCTGGTTCGCTACTGGACGGGTGATCGCGGCACCATCCAGTCCAAGGATGTCCAGAAGATCGACTCGCTTTTCTACTATGCACTCACGATCAACCCGTTCATTCCGCAGCGCCTCGAGCGACTGCTGTATGACGGAATCATCGACGACATCACCCGCGAGTACACGAACGCCGGCTACAATTCCGCCGACGTTCGCTTCCAACTCGACCGCCAAGTGATGAGATGGCCGCTGTCCTCGAAGGCCTGGCTCGCCTACAGCGACGGCCGCTACGACGACGCGTTGGATCTCTATTCAAAGGCGATCCACGAGAATAGCAAAAACGGCCCGCTCCGAGTCGACCGCGCACGTGTGTTCTTCAATAAGGGCATGCCCGACAGCGCACTCGCCGAGCTCACGGTAGCAGTCGAAGACCTACGCAAGCGCGACAAGAAGGATCTCATCTACGTCTATCAGTCCAAGGCGCTGGCCGAACACAGCATCGGCGTGATCCATCAGCAGCTCGGTCACACCGATGCTGCTCGTGAGGCGTTCGGTCGAGCGTTACAGGAAGACCTGTCGTACTATCCCGCGCACCTTCAGCTGGCGTTCATCGCGCTCGAGACCAAGGACACCACAACGGCGCTGTCCGAAATGGATCTCGCGACTCAGCTCCGCGGCGACGATCCCGCGGCGCTGTTCATGTACGGCTATACGCTCGTCACAGCAGGCAAGCCGGTCGAAGCCGAGGTTCCGTTGCGGAAGGCGCTGGCGCTAGACCCAGTGTTCGCGGCTCCCCGCTTCGCTCTCGCCGTAGCACTCGAGCGAGAGAAGAAGCCAGCCGATGCGCTCGTCGAGTACCGCGCATTTCTCGCGCGCGCCTCGAAGGCCGATCTCCGGCGTGCCGAAGCCGAAGCACGAATCGCGGCGCTCTCGGCGTTGCCCGGAGGGATGGAGCTCGAGCAGTGATTCGCCTCGTTCGTCACGGCGTCATCGTCACTCTGCTCGGCGTCGCTGCCACCAAGGCGTCCGCTCAGGATTCGCTGCGCGCACCAACGCGCAAACGCACCGTTGCCGAGGACCTGCAGCTGTTCAGCCAGGTCCTCAACCAGATTCGAGTGAACCACCCCGACTCGCTGGATCCGCACGCATTGTTGATGGCGGCGATCGAAGGCATGGTCGCCGCGGCGGATCCGCATTCGTACGTGATCCCGGCCGCGCGACTCGATTCTACAAAGGAAGCAGCGCTCCGCGCCGGCCGCCTATTCCCCGTTCCAATCGACTTCGGCTTCATCGATGGCGCGCCGATCGTGGCGACCGTCTCACCGGGAAGCCGAGCAGTCTCGCTCGATATTCTTCCGGGCGACGAACTAGTCGCCGTGGACGGAAAGCCTGTTGGTGCGACGTCGACGGACGAGCTCGACCTCGCACTGTCGGGCCCGAAGGGATCAACGACCGTGCTCGCGTTCCGGCGCCGGCGCTCCGACGGATCCATTGCGCGCTTCGATCGGTCGGTGATGCGTGAGCGCGTCGCACCAGAATCGGCCGTTCCCGTCTCCACCATGATCGACTCGATCACCGGCTACGTGCGCGTCACCACCTTCATGGGTGATCGCATCGCCGATGACCTCCACGGTGCGTTGCAGGTTCTCGAGAGCAACGGAATGAAGCGGCTCGTTCTCGACCTTCGCGGAAATGGCGGAGGCCGCGTCGACGAAGCCAAACGCATCGCGAGTGAATTTCTTCCGCGCAACGCAGTAGTCTACACGGCGTCCGGGCGCAAAGCAGACGTCACTGACACCGGTCGCGTCGACCGCTCGCGTTGGTCGAGCGAGCGTCGCTATCCGATCGTCGTGCTTGTCGACAACGGAACCGCAAGCGCGTCAGAGCTCGTCGCCGGCGCGCTGCAGGATCACGATCGCGCGCTCATCGTTGGCCGCACGACGTTCGGCAAGTCGCTGCTCATGCAGACGTTCCCGCTCACCGACGGATCGCGCATGGCACTCGTGATCGGTCAGGTGCGCACGCCGTGTGGCCGTGTGATTCAGCGTGAATATCACGGCGAATCGCGACGCGCCTACTACCGCGAGGCAGGACAGAGCTCGGAAAACACGAATCGCCCGTCGTGTCAGACCGACAATGGTCGAACGGTGTACGGTGGAGGCGGTATCGTTCCTGACGTCGTCGTGCCCGAAACGATCGCACCACGTTGGCTCGCACCGTTGACCGAGCGCGGATTGTTCCTCACGTGGGCCGGCGGATTCGTCACCAAACCCGGCGCCGTTCCAGCCACGGTCGAAGCACTCGCAACATCACGCACCGTCGACGCGGCGGCGCTGAGTGACTTCCGTTCGTACGCGACGACGAACGGTGCGACAGTTCCCACGGAAGCGGGCACGGACGACATCCTGTCTCGCGCGCTGCTGCGCAATATTGCTTTCGCACGCTTCGGCAATCCCGGCTACTACCGCCTCGTCGCGCTGACCGACCCTACGGTCCGCAGCGCGATCGAGGCGTTCGCCAACGCCGACGCTTCACTCCGACCGAAGCGCTAACGCCGGATCTACGCGCGTCGCTCGACGCGCCGGCAATAGTGTCGCCACCACAGCGACTGTCGCGAGAATCATCGCGACGGTCGCGTAGGTGAGCGGATCGTTCGGCCGAATACCAAACAACATCTTTTCGGCGAAGCGGCCCAGCAACAGCGCTCCGACCACACCGAGCACAATGCCGATGATCGCCATCGATCCGCCGTGGCGCATCACGAGCGCAATGAGCGACCCCGGTTGCGCGCCGAGTGCCATGCGAATCCCCATCTCGCGGCTGCGCTGCGCAACCGAGTACGACACCACGCCGTAAATCCCGACGATGGCGAGCAACAACGCCGTCACCGCAAACGCGCCAACGAGCACGAGCGGAAAACGCCGTAGAAATACCGATGGCGATTCGGAGATCAGCGTCTCCATCGTCGTCACTCGCGTTACAGCAGCGCTGGGATCGAGTGAGGCGAGCGCCTGGCGAATTGCACGCGTGCCCTGATCGAGCTCGGCGCTCGTTCGAACGGCGACCGCCATGGCCGTCGATGGCGACTGGTCGAAAGCGAAGTACATCGTCGGCGGAACCTTGTCGCCGAGGTTGCCGATCGGCACATCGCCAACGACGCCAACGATCGTTGCGGTGTCGCGACCAAGTGAGACGCGTTGCCCCACCGCTTCCTGACCCACGAAATACGCCTCCGCGAGCGCGCGATTAACGATTGCCGCTGTCGGGGTGCGCGCGTCATCGCCGTTGCCGAAGACGCGGCCGCGAACGAGCGGAATTCCCATCGCGTGGAAATACTCGGTGCTCGCCTGACGATAGCTGGCCGACGGAACGCGACCTGGATCAGGCGCGGGCTGCCCAACGATCGTGAAGCCGAGCGAATTGCCGAAGTCGAGCGGCATTCGCGAAACGAGACCAACCGCCTCGACGCCAGGAAGCGCATGGAGACGATCGGTAAGTCGGTGAAAGAAGTCGACCTGTTTCGGCGCATCGGGATACGAGACGCCCGGAAGCACGACCGTCGTCGTGGTCACGTGCTCCTGACGAAAACCAGGATCGACCGCCAACAGCCGCATGAGACTGCGCCCGAACAACAGCGCGCCCGACATCAGGATCACCGTGAGCGCGATTTCGCCAATGACGAGGCCGTCGCGCAAACGACTCGCACCACCGATCGTTCCGCGCGCCGCGTTCTTGAGAGAACCGTAAACAGCGGACTTCGATAACCTCAGCGCTGGGACGACACCGAAACCGACTCCCGCGCACAGCGAGATGAGAAACGCGTAGGTGACGACGCGCGGGTCGAGTCCCGCGGCGGATAGCGCCGGCAGACCGCGGATTTGTTGCGCCGGCATGAGCCCGACTAACGACTGAACGCCAAGCTTCGCGACGCCAAGTCCCAGCAGGCCACCGCCGGCGGCGAGCAACAGACTCTCGGTCATCAGTTGGCGAACGAGCCGGCCAGTGCCGGCACCGAGGGCAACGCGTACGGCGATCTCCTGCTGGCGGTCGGCGCCGCGGATGAGCAGCAGGTTCGCCACGTTGACGCACGCGACGAGCAGCACGACGACAACCGCACAGTATAGAAGGCGAAGGATCGGTCGAACCGTGCCGACGAATTCATCCTGCAGCGGAACGACGAGTCCGTCGCGGCCCGTGTTGCTCTGCGGATACTCGCGCGCGAGGTCGCGCATGATGGCCGACATATCCTGCGCAGCCGTGGGCTGGGTGACGCCCGGCTTCAATCGAGCGACGATGTTGAGCCAGTGATTGCCGCGATTCGCGCGCGCCGGCGCGCCACGATCGATGGGCGACCAGATCTGCGCACCGCCGAGCCGGCCGAACTGAAACGCGGCCGGGAGCACACCGATGACGGTCGCTTGCGCGCCGTCGAGAGTGATTTGACGGCCAACGATCGAGCGGTCGCCGGCGAACTGCTGCTGCCAGAATCCATAGGTGAGTACCACAACGCGCGGCGCGCCCACGGCATCCTCATTGGCTGAAAAGGTGCGACCGATCATCGGCCGAACACCGAGGACGTCGAAGAAGTTCGCGGTCGTCTTTCCGGCACCGACGGTCTGCGGCTGTGCGCCGCCGAGCAAGAAGCCTCCACCGTGGTAGCCAGCCATGTCGCCGAAGACCTTGTTCCGCGCGCGCCAATCGAGGTAGTCGGGGAACGACGCTTCCGACCGATTCTCGACTTTCGACTGGAAGGTCTCCCACAGGTGCACGAGCGACGACGGCTGCGCAAAGGGCAACGGTCGAAGGAGAACGGCATCGACCACACTGAAGATCGCCGCGTTGGCACCGATGCCGAGTGCGAGCGTGATCAGGATCGTGAGTGTGAAGCCGGGGCGTGAGCGCAGGCCACGTGCGCCAAAACGAACGTCTTGGCCAAACGATCCGAACCATTCGCGCCATGCACCGTTGCGCGCCGCGCGGCGGTCGATCGACGCGAGTTCTGATCGTGCTTCGTTCATGTCGCCATACTCGCGCCTAGCTGCTTGCTCCGCGGACTCTCGTGAGTGGCCTTCGCGCATCAGGTCCTCGATTCTCATCTGAAGGTGGAAGCGAAGCTCTTCGTCGACGTCGCGCTCGATGGAGCGGCGTGTGTGCCCCGCGTGTGGCAGCGGTTTTACCCCGGGAATGCGGCGCATGGTGGTCAGGCCTCAGCGGTCTCGAGGATTTTGAACATGGCGTGCGCGTAGGCCGTGAACTCTGACGCGTTGGCCTGGAGCTGTCGCCTGCCCGAGGCGGTGAGCTCGTAGTACTTGGCCTTTCGGTTGTTTTCGGAGAGGCCCCACTGGGATGCAACCCAGCCGCGCTCCTCGAGCCGGTGGAGCGAGACATAGAGGGCCCGGTCTTCGACGGAGATGGCGCCGTCGCTTGTGTCCTTGATCCATCGGGCGACGGCGTAGCCATGCCGCGGTCCCCAGGACAGAGTTTTGAGGACGAGGACGTCGAGGGTTCCCTGGAGCAGGTCCATGGCGAGACGAGGCTTGGGTCGGACTACGGGTGGAGGCCCTACGAGGCGTACCCCGGAAATGTTCCGGGGAGAAGGATATGACAATGGGCCTTCGTGCGTCAATCATTGGATGGTTCGCGATCGGCAAAGGTTTGAACCCACTGGCATCGAACGCTTTCCGCCGATCGTGCATCTAACAGCCAACACGTGACCAGACCAGCCGTTGCCCTACCACCAGCCTACCGGGTGAGCGAACCCGATTTGATCGCTCGGGTCCTCTCCGGAGACCGGATCGCCGCGCGCGAGTTGTATGACGCGCACGCGCCCCGGGTCTTTCGCCTCGCCTTTCGGTTGACCGGGGACGCTGATCTAGCTCGCGAGTTCACGCAGGACACGTTCGTTCGCGCCTTCAGTCAACTACCTCGTTTTCGGGGTGACTCGGCGCTCTCCACCTGGCTGCATCGGATCACGGTTACGGTCGTGGCCAACGCGATGCGAAAGGTGAAGCGGTTCAGGGAACGGGAGACGGACCTCGAGGACGTCCACCCGATCGGCTCAGACAGTGCGGGCGTCGACCCCGTGCTGCGCGACCGACTGCACCGGGCGATCGATGCACTGCCGGAGATCTATAGAACAACGCTCGTCATGCACGATATCGAAGGCTATACCCACACTGAGATCGCCGAAGTGCTGGGAGTTGCTGAAGGGACCTGTAAGAGCCGGCTGTCGCAAGCGCGTGCGCAACTCCGCGCAACGCTCGCCGACCTGGCACCGGAGTTTGAACGATGACGGACGAACGCTTTGAACAATTGATGCGCGACGCGGAGAAGACATACCGCGTTCCGCCCGAACCGGACTTCGAGGGAATGTGGAGCGCCATCGCTTCGCAGACCGCTGGACTGGCGTCGCGACCGGAGATCGTCGCGCTGCCCGTTCGCCCCGAGAAACGCGGGCTGCTCCACTCCTCGGGTATTCGGATCGCCGCGGCGTTGATCGTCGGTGTTGGACTCGGACGCGCCTCGATGACCCTTGGCCGTCACGACGCACCCGCAGCATCGCCGGCTCCGATCGCCGTCGCCAGCGCACCGGCAACGCGCTCGGACACGAGCCTGGCACGTCCTTATGAAGTCGAAACGTCACAGTATCTCGGACAGACCGCGGCGCTCCTTGTCGCGCTGCCCTCGGAAGTCAAAGCAGGTCGCGCCGACCAGCAGTTCACGTCGCGCGCCGCCGACCTGCTGACGCGCACTCGTCTACTGATGGATTCACCGGCCGCGAACGACCCGGCAATGCGCAGCCTGTTCGAAGATCTCGAACTCGTGCTCGCACAGGTGGTCCGTCTGCAGAACAATGGCAATCGAATCGAGATGGATCTCATTAACCGCGCGCTGGAACAGCGCGACGTCATTCCACGGCTGCGCACTGCCGCAGCCGACATTTCTGCGAATTAGGAGAAGCGCGATGAATCGCACCATGCTCGCCACGTTCTTGTTTGCCGCGGCCACCGCGCTCGGGGCTCAGGAGCCGCCGGTCCGTCCTACACCTCCCGCTCGGCCCACTCCCGCTCCAGTGCCAGCGCCAGCACCTGTGGCGACGCCGACGCCGCGCCCGATTTACATCGCCAGGCCGCTGATCGACCCGATCGACGTCGACATGATTCGCGAACAGGCTGTCGAAGCCGCGCGAGTCAGCCGCGAGATGGCACGCGTCGACATGGACGCCATGCGCGAAGCACAGTTGGAGATGACTCGCAGCGCAAGCCGCATCAACATCGAGCAGGCGCGTGAGATGTCGGAGCAGGCGCGCATCCAGGCACGTGAGATGTCGGAACAGGCTCGCGTGCAGGCACGTGAGCTGGCTCGCATCGACATGAGCGAGATGACGCGCGTAGCTCCAATCGCTCGTGACATTGCCCGCGATGTTGCTCGTGACTTCGAGTTCGCTCGCCCCATCGCGATCGCACCCATGGCACCAATCGCGCCGATGGGGATCAACTGGAATTCCGACAACCGCATCGCACGCCCGTACTTCCAACAGGGTGAGCCCGAGGATTCGGTGTATCGCCTGGCGCACGACGTTCTCAATCGCGGCGACTACGGTCGCGCCGCACAGATGTTCAAGGACATCGCGCAGAAGTATCCAAAGTCGGTCTACGCGAACGACCTTCCATACTACGAAGCGTGGGCACGCTACAAGATCGGCACGACGGAAGAGCTGCACACCGCGGTGAAGCTGCTCGAACCGCGCGTGTCGAAGTTCCAGGGCGTCGTGCTCGCGTCGAGCGGCAACAACAACGTGTACTACCAGCAGCGTCGTGGCGCCAACGACGGCGACGTCGCGGGACTCTATGCACGCGTCAACTCGGCCCTCGCGTCGCGCGGTGATCGTGACGCAGCCGATCGCGTCGCCAAGCTTGCACAGGCGGGCGCGAACACCTGCGACAACGAAGAAATCCAGGTGAAGGTCGAAGCAATGAGCGCGCTCACGTCGATGGATCCGACGCGCGCTCTGCCCGTGCTTCGGTCGGTGCTGGAAAAAAAGGATGAATGCACCGCGCAGCTCCGCCAGCGCGCCGTGTTCATCCTCGGCAGCAAGCGCGGCGACGCCGAAGCCGCCACGCTCATCTCGGCCGCTGCGAAGTCCGATCCGTCGAAGTCCGTGCGGACCGAGGCGATCAACTGGCTGCCCAAGCTTCAGGGCGACGCTGGCGTTGCTGCGCTCGAAGACCTGCTTCGCACCGAAACGGACGAGAGCATGCAGCGGTCGATCGTTCGCACACTGACGTCGAGCGACAACCCCAAGGCCCGCTCGAGCATGCGTGCGCTGATCGACCGCAAGGATGCGGCGATGAGCCTTCGCATCGAAGCGATCAACAGCTACGCGAGCGATCGCGCAACGTCCGACGACGCGGCGTACCTGCGCAACCTCTACGGCAAGGCGGATAGCGATCGCATGAAGGGTGCGATCATCAACGCCGTGTCGCGCATGGGCGGCCAGGAGAATGACCAGTGGGTGCTCGCCATCGCGCGCAATCCGAACGAATCGAGTGAGTCGAGAGCTACCGCGATGTCCCGCGTATTGCGCTCGAACACCGCGATCACGGATGTCGTCAAGCTCTACGACGCCGCCGACAACTACAACGTCCGTTCGCAAATCGTGAACGTGCTCGGCAGCCGCAAGGAGCCGGAAGCGACGGACAAGTTGATCGAGATCGTGAAGACTGGCACCGTGATGAATCTCCGCACCCAGGCGATCAACGCACTTCAGCGCAAGAATGACCCGCGCGCCACGCAGCTTCTCGTCGAAATCCTCGACGGAAAATCCGGCAAACCATAATGCGAATCTCACACATTGCCGCCGCCGCGCTCGTCGCGGCGGCTGGCCAGACGGTGCAGGCGCAGACGCAGCAGAGTCAGTCGATTGCCAATCGCGTGTCGGCGGCTCCAGATGGTCGAGTGCAGTTCACCTTCGCCGCGCGCCCCGGCACGTGTGGAAACGGGCGCAGCTACATCCAGACCGGACCGAATAGCATCACGGGTTCGATCAGCTACAACGGAAACTTCTACGGCAACTACAACGACGCCGTTCGCATCGACCCCTGCGTGCCCGGTCCAGTGCGTGTGGTGATCGATCGCGCCGACAAGCAGCCGCTCTCCATTCAAACGTTCGTTGGCCCGGCCGACACTGCCCTTCGCGGCATTGCCGACCTCGGCCAGATGCGCGCGCAGGATGCCGCCGACTATCTGCTCTCACTCGCCGGCTCCGTGGACGGACGCGCTGGACGCGACGCGCTCTTCCCCGCGATGCTCGCAGACAGCGCGAACACCGCGTCGGCGCTCGTCACGATTGCCAAGAACACGGCACTCCCGCGCGAGACGCGCCGCAGTGCGCTCTCGTACATGGGCCGTTCTACCGACGGCATGCAGACGATCCCGACGAGCGTCACCGAGCCGATTCTCGCCATCGCTCGCGACGAAACCGACAATCAGTCGGTGCGTCAGCAAGCGCTATCGGTGCTCGGCCGTCTCGATCACGGCGCGGGCATTCCGTCGCTCGTCTCGCTTTCGCAGCAGACGCAGAGCAACTGGTTGGCGAAAGAATCGATGTCCACGCTGTCACGCTCCGGCGACCCGCGCGCGCGTCAGTACCTACGCTCGGCGGTGCGCCGCACCGATCTGCCCGACGAAGTACTCACCGTCGCGCTCCGGTCGCTGGGGCAGGACTACGCCACCGCGCAGGACGCAGCTCTCCTCCGCGAGGTTTATCCGACGCTCAAGAGCGATCGGTCGCGCGAAGCCGTGTTCTCGGCGCTGGCCGACATCGGCGGCTCCGACAACATGAAGTGGATGCTCAAGATGGCGCAGGATGGCAACGAGCCGCTGACGATGCGTCGTCGCGCACTCGATGCTGCGAGCCGCGCAGGGGCGCCGATCGGTGAAATGGTCAAGCTGTACGACACGACGACCGATCCGAACATGAAGGAAACCCTGATCGGCATCTTTATTCGCAACGGCGAACGTCCGGCAATCGACAAGCTGCTGACAATCGTGAAGGGCGAAGAGAATCTGTCGCTGCGCAAGCGAACCGTGTCGCGACTGGCTGGCTCGGAAGATCCGAGAATCAAGCAGGCGCTTCAGGACCTGATAGTACGATAGGGTTCGGATCGAGGGGCGGCAGGGTCGTGGACTAATTCGGATCAGTTGAATGGAGACACTCTAGGTCTCGGGTCTGAGGTCTGAGGTCTCAGGGGGAAACGGCGGGGTCAGGCGACAAGCCTGGCCCCGCTTTGTGTTGGCGAGCTAGAGCTCGTGAGACTTCGCGAAACGCGCGATATGGTCCGCAGCGCGGAATGCGAGTGCCTGTATCGTCATCGTTGGTTGGCCGCGGCCCGACGTGACGAAACTGCTTCCGTCGCAGATGAAGAGATTCCGTACGTCGTGCGCGCGATGATACCGGTCGACCACCGAATCGCGCGGATCGTTACCCATGCGCGCGGTGCCGAGTAGGTGAACGCCACCGTCGATGGGAAGCACTGGCTGATTCCAGACACGCGTCGCGCCGGCTGCTTCCATCATCTCCTGCGTGCGATCGCGAAACCACTGCTTCGTCTTCATGTCGTCCGGATGGTCGGTGTACGTGAGCCTCAGCCCAGGACGTCCCCAGCGATCGCGGTGGTCTGGATCGAGCGTCACTGTATTTGTCGCGACTGGAAGCGACGTGAGATGCGACGCGAAGCGAACAGAGTGTGAGTAGTAGTCGCGCAGTGCTTGCACATACTCCCGTCCCCACGCGGGCAGATCCTCCGGAAGGCCGTTGATTGCGAACTGAATCGGCCCGAAGGGAAAGCGCGCATCGATCCCACCTCCTCCGTAGAAGCCCCGCTTCGGATCGGTTTGGTAGAAGTCGAGCACGATCCGACTGGCGACCGCGCCCTTGTACTCGTTGAGAGGATGCTCGAATCGCCCCGACGTGCTCGATGCGCCATTGAACATGATGTACCGGCCGACATTGCCGCTGGAATTCGCGAGGCCGTGCGGGAAAGCCGGAGACTCGGACAGCAAGAGAAGCCGCGACGTTTCCGCTCCGTTGGCCGCGAGCACCACTGCGCGCGCAGGCTGGCGTCGCTCACGACCGTTCTTATCCCAATAGAGCACACCTGTCGCGCGACCATTTGCGTTCATTTCGACGCGGAACGCGGTGGACTCGACGCGAATCTCGCATCGTCCAGTCGCAACCGCCTTCGGAATCATCGTGACGAGGCTCGACGACTTCGCGCCGAACTCACAGCCGTAGTACGTGCAATGACCGCAGGACATACACGCCGAGCGTCCGTCGTACGGCTGCGAGAGAATCGCCATAGGTGCAACCTGTGCGTGTAACCCCAGCGCGTGGGCCGCCCGCTCGAGCAACACTCCCGACGATTTGTTGGGCAAGGGCGGCAGCGGGAACGGACGTGAGCGGGGTGGATCAAACCGGCCGGAGGCCCCCGAAACACCAACCTCCCATTCGACCTTCGTGTAGTATGGCTCGAGCTCTTCGTACGTGATCGGCCAGTCGGCGAAGCCCGTGCCGTCGATTGCGCCGAGCAATGAGCGTTCTTTGAAATCGCTCGGTCGAAGGCGCCAGTAGTTGGCCGCGAAGTGAACGCTGCTCCCACCAACCGCGCGCCGATATAGAAGACCGCGCCCAACGTTGGTTCGCGACGCTTCGCCTTCGGTCGCCCGGAATGTCTGCGTCGGTTCGACCGCCTTGTTGAGCATTGCGAGTTCGCGCTCGATGGCTAGTTCGTCGTGCGTGAACTGCGAGGGCTGTTGCCACGGCCCCTGCTCGAGCACGACCACGTCAAAGCCAGCACTCGATAGCTCTTTCGCCAGCACGCCTCCAGCCGCCCCCGATCCAACGATGACGAAATCGACCGTCTCGTTCGGTCCGTAGCTGCGCTGAATCACGCCGCACCAGCCGTCGGCTCCGCGTCGTACCAACCGAATGGCGCGGCGTAGCTCGGACGATGGTCGATGCCAATCATCGTCCACCCTGTGCCGCTTCGATTTCCGCCGTACGAAGGGTCGGCGAACGTTCCGATCACGACCAGCGCGCGGGCCGCCGCGAAGAACGCGTCGTGTTCGATTTGCCGCATGATCGCGACCTGCTGTTCTGCCGCGAGCTCGGCGAAGTC
Source organism: Leucogemmata humicola (assembly GCF_055379415.1). Lineage (NCBI taxonomy): Bacteria > Pseudomonadati > Gemmatimonadota > Gemmatimonadia > Gemmatimonadales > Gemmatimonadaceae > Leucogemmata > Leucogemmata humicola. Next base: position 525,384 of record NZ_AP040875.1, on the reverse strand, counting down.
TCGATGGCCGGCCACGGTTTGTGCTCGCTGATCCAGATCGGCGAGGCCGGCGCGGATCACAGGCGCGTCGCCGGCAAAGAATGGCGTCGCAAGCGCGCGATCGACGAACACAACCGCTCCCGCTTCGTCGGCCCCGATGTCAGTGGCGCCAGACGGAATGATCTGCGCGGCGAACGCGCGCATGGTCCGCGCTTCCGCAGGCGTGAGATGCGCGAGGCTCGAGGACTCCTTGGCGCACGACGCCAGCACCTCGAGGAGTGGAAAGTACAGGGCGAGGCAGCTCGCGGTGACAGCTCGAGTCGAGTCGAGCAGAAAGCGGCGCCGAGTGGGGTCTGTGTCATTCATACATCTTCAGAACGACGTTGTCCGGTCGAAGCGGGCATGCCGGACAACGTCGATCTTGACTTGTACCATTCTTCTAGTACAATACTACACGTGCTGTTCGTCGACCCCTCCGACCCGACTCCGCTCTACGCGCAACTCGATCGCGGCATTCGCGCTGCGATCGCTGCCGGACGGCTGAAGGTTGGCGACCGGTTGCCAACGGTACGACAACTCGCCGTCGAGCTGAAGATCAACGCCAACACCGTCGCGAAGGTGTACGCGGAGCTCGAACGCGCTGGCGTGCTCGCCACGCAACGCGGCATCGGCACGTTCGTTCGCGAGAATCCTACCCCAACCGGCACGGCGACGCGTCGCGATCGCGAACGCGAATTGCGGCCACTCGTCGACCGGTTACTCGCCGATGCGTCGGCGATCGGTGTCTCGCTTCCCGAGATCGTCGCATTCCTCAAGACGCTCGAAGCCAAGACGCCCAAGGAGAAGACCTGAAATGGCTAAAAGCGCTACACGCCGCCGGGCCAAGCAGAAAGGGTCGTCACAAGGCCCCGTCATCCGCGTCAACGTCGTCGCGTTCTTCCTCTTTCTCGCCAGCGTAGCGGCGGGAATTCCGATCACCATCTCGCAACGGAATCCAGCCGGCGTCCTTATCGGGATCGTCGTCGGATACCTGCTCTCGCAGTCGCCAAAGATCGCCCGCCAGTGGGAGCGCGCTGTCGTGCTTCGACTCGGCAAGTATCGCGGCCTGCGCGGACCGGGGTTGTTCTGGATCATTCCGTTCATCGACACCGTGACCGCGTGGGTCGATCAGCGTGTCATCACGACGAATTTCAACGCTGAAGAAACGCTCACGTCCGACACGGTGCCGGTAAACGTCGACGCGGTGCTGTTCTGGATGGTCTACGATCCGGAACGCGCTGCGCTGGAGGTTCAGAACTACGCGCTCGCCGTGAGCTGGGCTGCGCAGACCGCGCTCCGCGACATCATCGGTCGCACGTCGCTCACCGAGCTCCTTCGCGGACGCGAGCAGATCGAATCGGATCTCCAGAAGCTGATCGACGATCGTTGCACCCCGTGGGGCGTGACCGTGCAATCCGTCGAGATGCGCGATATCGTGATTCCGACATCACTGCAGGATGCGATGTCACGAGAGGCCCAGGCCTCGCGCGAAAAGCAGGCCCGCATCATTCTTGGACAGGCCGAGGTGGAGATCGCCAACCTGTTCCAGGAGGCGTCCAAGTCGTATCATGATAATCCCACCGCGCTGCACCTTCGTGCCATGAACATTCTCTACGAAGGACTCAAGGAGAAGGGCGCACTGATGCTGGTACCGAGTACCGCGGTCGAGTCGATGGGACTCGGCGGCATGCTCGGCGCCGCAGCGAACCGGCACACGAAATTGAGTCAGGGCGAAGGAACGTAAGTGTGAGGCGTACGGCGTGAGGCCTGCGGCGGCGTTGCAATTCGGATTCACTCTCAATCGGACGTGACAATGACTGAATCAACAGCGAACATGGCGGCTACACCGGCCAAGTCGTCGTCGTTTTGGGAAGACGTCATCGACATCTTCTATCAGCCCTCGGAGGTATTTCGCCGCCGTCAGGGAAAGAGTTCGTGGCCACCGTTGCTCTTCGTGTCGATCGCCATCGGCGTGATCGTCATTGCCACGTTCAACACACTCGAACCGATCTTCGACGCCGAGTTCACGCGGAATACGGCGAAGGCGATCGCGAAGAATCCGGCATCGGCCGACGCGATCAACAAGTCGCGCGCCATGATGACGACGTTCGGCATGTACTCGATCGGACCGATCACGCTGATCACGATGTTCGTGCTCGGAATCGTGTCATGGATCGTCGGCAAAATCGTCGGCTCCAAGCAGGAGTTCCAGGCCGCGATCGCCGTAGCCGCGTGGTCGTACATGCCGCGCGTGCTCGGCTCCGTGGTGAGCGGCGTGCAGGGTTTGATCTTGGATCCTTCCAAGCTCAACTCGGCGTTCGCTATCTCCATCGGGCCAGCCCGCTTCTTCGATCCCGACACAACGAACCCGGTGCTGTATCAGATGCTCGGCCGGTTTGATCTGTTCACGATCTGGACGACGATCCTGCTTGCGATCGGACTGTACGTCACGGGCAAAGTGACGAAGGAGCGTGCGGTGATCTTTGGTCTGATCATCTGGATCGTCGGCGCACTTCCCGCGCTTCAGCGAGCGTACGTCTCGATGTAGTTCGCGAGTCGGGCTACTGCGGAATCAGCCCGACGAAGTCCGTCCAGGGTGGTGTGGCGTTCGAGCGTATTCCGGGCGCCCACATCACCACGCGATCGCGGCCGAGGCGTTTGGCGACGTACAGCGCCTCGTCTGCACGTGCCCGCATGGAGCCGGAGATGTTCGCGTCGGTCACCTGCTCCGACGCGATGCCGACGCTCACCGTAACGCGTTGACGTCCGCGAATCGTCCGGAACGAATGCGCGCGAACGCTCTGTAGCACGCGCTCCGCAACCACACCCGCCATCTCGTTGTCGGCGTCGGGCAGCAACACGACGAATTCCTCGCCGCCAACACGCGCAACGACATCGCCGCCGCGCGACGAGCGCGAGATGATCTCGACGAGCTCGCGAAGCACTGCGTCGCCCCCGAGGTGTCCAACCGTGTCGTTGATCGCTTTGAAGTGATCGATGTCGATCGCGAGCAGCGCGATTTCCCCACCTCGACGCGCGGCGGCACTCACTGTGTGAGCCATGATCTGATCGAAGCCGCGACGATTCAGGCAGCCCGTGAGCGGATCGGTGTGCACCATCGTCGCGAGTTCGGAGCGAAGATGATTGTACGAACGCCCGAGCGTCGTGATCCCGTCTGGCTCGCGTCCCTTTTCGTCGATGAAGGTGCGCGAGAAGTCACCGCGCTGGGCCGATGCAAAGAGATCGACCAGCATGGCGAGCCGGCGATTCGCGCTCGCATGCAGTGCCATTCCGTTCAGCGCGACGAGCACGAAGATACCGACCATCCATGCTTGCTCCGCCCAACCAATGCCGATGCCACGTTCCCACGCGGCGAACAACAAGAGCCCGTAGCCAACGATCGATCCAACGAGCGTCGTCATTGCGGGCGTCCGGCCGAAAAACAGCTGGGCGAATTGCAGCGCGAGCAGACTGAGTAGCAGCGAGCGCGGATAGAACGCCGGCGCAGTGGCAAGCGATGTTGTTGTGAATACTGCAGCGACGTCCACGAGCGACAGCGCGATCAACCCCACGCGCGTGACGCGTTGACGTCGCCCGATCACCACGGTGAGCACCGCAATCACCGCGATGTATGCCGGGACGATGATCAGAATTGGCCACAGCGGACCCGACACCAGACCCACAAGGCGCAGCGCGATAGAGATTGCGCCGAGTGCGCCGGCAATGAGTAGGCGGCGTGATGCCTGCCAAACAACGATGTCGGCGCTGTTGAGCAGCCCGGCGCGGCCCGTATCCAACGAGCGGCCGAGCATATGTCCAAAAGCCGGACTCCATCCGCGCGAAAATGCGCGAGACGGTTCCGACGGCGAAGGGCGCGCCGGGGTCAACATGTTTTCTTCGTTCGGGGAAGCCTGAGCAAAAGTACAACGGCGACACGTCCGCGCTGTGACGCCAAACACAGACGCGCTCAGTAGACGTGGGACGAGTCGTTCGAGTTTTGTAACGCTCGCTTCTATAGGAGAGCGAGGAGCCGGATTTGGCCGGCGTGATACCCGTCGTGCACCGCCATACCATAGAGTTGTTCGCGCACGGCGTGATCGGCGCCCGGTGGAACGCGATCGAGTTGAAGCATCGACGCCGCCTCGGCAACGGAGAGCAGTCGCTCCTGGTATTCGTCGAGCAGCGCAAGATCCGCCGTCCACGATGCTTCCGACTGATCGATTGGCGACACTGGCCACCACGGTTCGCGAATCTCACGCGGAAATGGAGCGCTCGTCGCATCGTTCACACGTTCGATCAGCAGGTGACGACCGTGCGCGAGGTGCAGCACGAGCTCCCAGATCGAATTGCGATCCGGCGACAGCTTACGCGCTGCGAGTTTGGCGTCCACACCGGCGAGCGATTCCTTGACCGACGGGCCATGCCACGCGGGTCCGGAGTAGACTTCTTTCAACAAGCGCATGAGCGAGTGCTGTGACAAGGGAGTCAGCTGGAGAAACGTGGTTCAGTGGCCCGTGCGGGCGACCGTCTTTCCGGTGAAATTTTCGGTCGTGACGTCGTGTCCCTTCGATAGCGACTCGACGTATGCGACGAGTCGCCAGATCTGTCCGTCGTCGATCCGACCGCCCCATGAAGGCATTCCATCGGGACGACCTTCATAGATCGACTGAAAGACCTCGCCAGCGGTGCCACCGAAGTGCCAGCGCCCATCCTGCAGACTAGGCCCCATCGCGCCGGACCCATCGGCTCCGTGACAATCCATGCAGTTGTACGCGATAAACAACTTGCCACCTTCCGCGATCCGCTGCGGATCCTTTGCGTATGGATTCCTGAGCACCGCCCACTGCGGACGACCGGTGAGGCCGAGTTGAATGTGCTCGGGATGTTCGACGAAGTATGTCGCCTGCGTTCCCGGCCGTGATTGCAGCGGAGGGGTCTGCGTACCGTGCGCGCGCTGGTACGCGACGGCGCCGAGCACGACGATCGTCAACGGGACCTGTGCCGCTTTGAGAATTCTCATGACGGCGCCTTTAGAGCGAAAAGACGAAAAGCATTCCGCCCCACGACGTATATCGCGCGAGATCGGGAAGCGTCGTACCGCGCTCACGGACGTCGTACGGAAGATTCGCCGCGACGTCGCCTGCGATGAGTAAACCCATATCGCCTCCAATACCGGCATAGATGGCGACGTATTGCTTACCGTCGGGCCCGGTGTATGTCATGGGTGCACCCACGACGCCAGAACCGACCTTGAACTGATAGAGAACCGTGCCGTCGCGAGCATCCACGGCTTTGAACCAACCGTCGAGCGTGCCATAGAAGACGACGTCACCAGCAGTCGCGAGCGCACCACTCCATACGGGGAATGGCTCCTTGATTCCCCACACTTTGCGACCGGCGACTGCGTCCCACGCGATGAACTCGCCCTTGTAGCCACCAGGCCCGGCTTTCTCGGGAGCGTTGCCGCCGATGTATGGAGTACCCGCGATGTACGTGACCTCCCTGCCCTCGAAATCCATGCAGAGATTGTTCGTCGGCACATAGAACAGTCCGGTCTTTGGCGAGAATGCAGCAGGCTGCTGATTCTTTCCTCCTTCGAGACTCGGACAAATGTCTTTGACGTTCTTTCCCTGCGCGGTCGCCTTGTCGACGTTCACCGACGGCCGCCCCGTCGCGAGATCGACACCCGACGCCCAGTTCATTGGAACGAAGGGCTTCGCCAAAAGCACTTCGCCGGTCGCACGATCCATGGTGTATGCGAAACCATTGCGATCGAAGTGCACGAGCGTCTTGCGCGTCTTTCCGCCGATCGGCAGGTCGACGAGAATATTCTCATTGACCGCGTCATAGTCCCAGATGTCGTGTGGCGTCGGCTGAAACGCCCAGATCATCTCGCCGGTGTCCGGATCGCGCGCGATGATTGCCGCGCTCCACTTGTTGTCGCCCGGTCGTTGATTGCCGTTCCACGGACCGGGGTTGGACGTGCCGTGATAGACGAGATTGAGTTCGGGGTCGTACGACAGCCAGCCCCACACCACGGCGCCTCCAACCTTCCACGAATCTCCCGGCCACGACGATACGCCGAGGTTGGCGCCGCGATCCTGTGGATAGAATGCCTTGAATCGTGGCCCGAGTTTCATGTCGGCGTCGGGGCCGAGGTTGTACGACCGCCAGAGTTCCTTCCCCGTTGCGAGATCGAGGCCGGCGATCCAACCGCGTACGCCCATCTCGCCGCCGCTCGAGCCGACGATGACTTTGTCCTTGACGATGAGCGGTGCCATCGTGATCGTCTCGCCACGATTCACATCGCCCATCTTCACTTTCCAGAGTTCTGTTCCGGTCGCGGCGTCGACGGCAACGGTGTGACCGTCGAGCAGATTGTAGACGATCTTCCCATTCGCGAACGACGCGCCGCGATTCACAACGTCGCAACAGGCAACGCCAATTGCCGCCTGCGCATTCTCCGGTCGGTATTTCCATTTGAGCGGAAACCCAGGCTGGGTCAAGTCGAGCGCGTACGCGACGTTCGGGTATGGCGTGATGATGTACATCGTGTTGCCGACAACGAGCGGTTGCCCTTCGTGGCCCCGCAATACGCCGGTGGAGAATGTCCACGACACGTGGAGATTCTTCGCATTGCTCGGCGTGATTTCCTTCAGCGGGCTGTATCGGCTGCCTGCGTAGTCGCGGCCCGGGAGAAGCCACTCGCCGGCGTTGTCGTTCGGCGGCGGCGTTGCGATCGTCGCGCCGGACACAGTCGTACGAGCTGCGGCGCCAGCGTTATCGCTCTGGCGACACGCGCTCGTGAGAATTCCGTAAAGTACGACGGAAGGGACAAGCCACCATCGATGCTGTACCGGCACGGCGCCTCCGAGAGGTCACGGCTCAGTCAGGCAGCAAGGTACGTGCTCAGTTGGGTTCGCGCGAATTCGGGCCCAATGCTTACTGCTCGCTGGCGGCGATGCGATCGAAGTACTGGCGCTTGAACTCGTCGAGAACATCGTCGGCAAAGAGTTCGTCGGCGATCGCTGCAATCTCCTCGGCGTCGCGCCACGCAGCGTGCAGCCCCTCGAGCTCGCCCATCATCGCTTTGCGCTCGATGTCTTCGTTCGCCGCCATCTCGAGCGCGAGTCTGTCCACGGCCGGGAGGCGAAAGAGCGGAGTCTGCTCGTCGCTGCCGGTTCCGCCACGCCCCCAGAAGGAACGATTGGCGAGCTGTAGAGCAAGCGTCTCAGAAAACGATGCGCGAGGATGGTCGTCGACTTCGGGCTTCGCGTCCGGAAAGCGCCCCCACGAGGTCCGCATCGCGAGCGACGCGACGCGCGTGAAATAGCCCTCCGGATCGCCCGCATCGTCGAGCTTGGCAATGGCGTGCGACACCTCAGCATGACTCGCCACACCGACGTTGAGCGTCGCCAACATTTTTCCCGCGACGCGAAGCGCCGCCGACTCGGCCAGCGTCGCGACGCCATTGTCGTGATGGAGTTTGAGTTGCCAGGGCGCGTCCTTCACCGGGCGCACGAGCTCCGCTGCGCCCAGGTGGCTGTATCGAACGACGATGGGATGTCCGAATTCGTCGTTCGAACGCAACAGCACACCGTGTCCGCGACGGAAGGTGCGCATGCGCAACACGGCTTCGTCGCTGAATCCAACGGAGTGCGCGTACCCGACCATGGCGCCAGCGGTCGCGCGAGCAATCAGTCGCGCTCCACGAATGAAGAGTCCGGGGCGAACGTCGGTCTCCGGCTCGAAGCGAACGAGCCGAGTGCCGTAGCGCCACGACGCAATTTCGGGAAGCAGCGCCGGTCCGACGCGCACCAACTCGAATCCGCCGCGGAATTGAGCGAGGCCGACGTTGTCGGTGGACATTCGCAGCCGCGTGCCGCGAAAGAGTCGTTCGGATTCATCGATCGCTTCCCACCGCTCTTCGAGCGGCGTGAGGTTCCAGCGTCCGCACTGGGTGCAGATCACCCAGAGTCGTCCCTTCTTTGGATCGTACGCCAGGCGCCGTCCGACCGGAAAGGTCGGCAGATGGTGATTGGCACCGAGGTCGAGGTGGCAGAAGAGACAGCTGGTGTACACGCGAAAAACGGAAAGCGTGAAGGAGAAGCGTCGACCAGTGATTCTGCATGGTATTGGCCAGATCAGGGATCGGCCAGTCCCCTAAGTGTTTAATGGGTGTAAGGAAGCTCCATCCGACGCCACGCTCGGCGGTTGTCGCTCGAGCTCACCACGCGGCATAATAGGCGTATGACAAATCGCTCTCCGTACGTGGCATTGTTGTCATGTACCGTTGCCGTGAGCCTTTCGGCGCAGCAGCTGGTAGCAACTCCGTACGACCGCTCCGGCATCTACGAACTCGGCAAAGTCGTCGGTTGGACGATCGCGCTGGCCGACGGACAGACCGCGTCGACGGGTGGCTACGCCTATGTCGTGAAGGAGAATGGCGGCCCGGTGATCAAGAGCGGATCGCTCGATCTGTCCAAGGGTCCGGCGAAAATCGAGACTTCTCTGAACGCGCCAGGGATGGTTCGCGTCGAAATTCGGCCACCCTCCGGCGCGACGCAGCCGTTCGGCAACGTGAATACGGGTGGCGCCGGTGTCGTCGTGCTTGGTGCTGCAGTCGATCCGACGAAGATTCAGCCGGTGATCGGGCGTCCGTCGGATTTCGATGCGTTCTGGGCCGCGAAGCTCAAGCTGCTCGACCGCGTGCCGACGAACGCTGTGATCACGCCGAAGGAGAGTGGCGCGGCCGACGTCGACTACGCGACGATCAAGCTCGACAACGTTGGCGGTGCGCACGTCTATGGCCAGATCGCCAAACCAAAGCGCGATGGAAAATTCCCCGCGCTCGTGATTTTCCAGTGGGCGAGTGCGCCGTATCCCCTACCGAAACAGTGGGTGACTGATCGCGCCGCCGAAGGCTGGCTGGCGATGAACATCGAGCCGCACGATGTGCCGAGCGACATGCCGCAGGCCTTTTACGATGCGCTGCCGCAGATGATCAAGGAATATCAGAGAATCAACAATTCCGATCGCGATCACAACTACTTCTTGCAGATGTACCTCGGTGACTATCGTGCGCTGGAGTATCTGGCGAGTCGCCCAGATTGGGATGGTCGCACACTCGTCGTGAGTGGCATCAGCATGGGTGGACAGCAGAGTCTCGTGATGGCCGGACTCAATCCGCGCGTGAGCGCTGTCGTTGTGGATGTCCCGGCCGGCTCAGATGCCAACGCCGCGCAATACAAGCGAATGGCCGGCTATCCGAATTGGGACACGACAAATCCGGCAGTGATGGAGACGGCACGTTACTTCGACGTCACCAACTTCGCGTCGCGTATCAAGGCTCCGACGATGGCCGCAATGGGATTCATCGACGAGGTGACGCCGGCGATCGGCATCTGGACGACACTCAATCAGATCCCGGGCGTGAAGGAGCCTGTCCCGATGATCGACTCGCCGCACAATCACCAAGCCACGCCGGCGCAGCAGCAGCCATACACGACTCGCGCCGCGCAGTGGCTCAATGCGTTGCTGCACGGTCAGACTGTTCCGCCCAAATGATCGCGAAACCTTCGTGACCTTCGTGACCTTCGTGGTTCAAAGCATTGCTTACCACGAAGGACACGAAGGTCACGAAGAACATCAAGGATGGTTAGTTCACAATCCGCTTGATGCCATCTCGCATTCGTGGAACGTGAAAATTCAGCAACAATCCGATTCGATGGCCGCTCAACTTTAGGTAGGATAGGAGCTGCGCATGATGAATCGGAAGAACCTTGGACACGGCCTTTAGTTCGACGACAACGGATTCTTCGACGAGAATGTCGATCCGATAACCAACGTGGATGCGGATCCCGTCATACAGGATCGGCACGGGTACCTGAGATCGGGCGTTGAGCTTTCGGCCGCGGAGTTCGTGAATAAGGCACGCCTGATATGCCCCCTCCAAGAGTCCCGGACCGAGCGCCGAGTGAACCTTGATTGCGGCGTCTACTACGTGCGATGAAGCATCGTCGAAGCGCATTGTCGGTCAGCGAGGTTGCCGCGCCAATTCGCGGCAACCAACGATGCCTTCGATGCGTCAAGCGCGCGTCATGTGGTGAGCAGCTGCGGATTCGGCGTAATGAGAGCCTTGATCGCCGTCTGCTTTTCAACCGCAGCGAGAGCTTCGTCAGCGCTCGTGAGCGGATAGCGACCGCTGACCATGTCACGCCACGGCTTCACGTCGCCATACCTAGCCGTGAGCGCAACGGCGCGATGGAAGTGATCGTACCGCGAGCCCCAGCAGCCCTTCAGATCGACGTGCTTACGGTTGATCTGCCAGTGCGGATGAATCTCGACCGAACCATTGTCGGTGTAGTGACCGCAAACCACCATGCGCCCGCCATCGCGAACCATGTCGAGTCCCTGCGTGATCGCCGCAGGAGCCCCGCTAGCTTCGATCACGACATCGACACCGCGGCCACCAGTGAGCCCACGGATGCTGTCCAAACGAGCGGCTGACGGAAGATCGAGACCGAGCGTCGCGGTCGCACCCATTTTCTTGGCATAGTCGAGTCGCGCACGGGAGGCGTCGATCGCGACGATTTCTCCAGCGCCAGAGAGCGACGAGAACGCAACGATCGATTGTCCCACCGGGCCAACACCCAGCACCGCAACAGATTCACCAAGTCGAATCTCGGCCATATCCACGGCATGCAACGCGGTGACGAGACCGCAGCCACCACCGATGAACGTTTCCGGCGTCAGCTCCTTTGGCAGTTTCACCATCTTGACGCCGGGCTTGAGCCAGATCGCCTCGGACCAACCGCCGAGCAAACCATCTTTCGCGCTGTAGCTGATGCCATAGACTTTGCGCGATGGGCAGCGCGTCGGTTGACGCGCGACGAGACAGTGATAGCAGTTGTTGCAGGTCTCGTGGACGTCGAGGAACGTGACGACGTCGCCCTCTTTCACGTAGTTGCCTTCGATGTCCTTGATCCGGCCGCCCGCGGCTTCGACGACACCGACGGAAACGTGCCCTGGAATGATCGGAAAGGGTACGTCCAGCTTCCCATGATGCAGGTGCACGTCCGTGCCGCAGACCTCCGAATACAACGTGCGGAGGAGCACCGCGCCGGGTTCCAGGAACGGCGTTGGCAGAGTCGCGATCCGAAGCGGTTGCTTCGGCCCGGGCATGATCACGGCATTATGCGTCAGAGACACGACACAGCGGGGTTTAGGGTATAAGGTCGAGGGTTTAGATCTCCCCCAACCCTCAACACGGGAGCGCGGCTGTCAACGTCCGCCTTTGCGGCACTGACGGTGCAATATCGTCGCGCGTCAACGCTACCACCATTCGTCAGGAGATTCGTGATCGTCCGCCGTTCGCTCTTGCTTCTCACCGTCGCCGCACTTGCGGCCTGCTCGCACGACCCCGCGATGACGGCTCCCGCGCCAACGGTGCCCGTTCCCGTGCCGGTGGTCGTCGACACGGCGCCGCCACCGATCCAGCGGGAGATGCGAGGGCTGTGGATCGCGACCGTGGCGAATATCGACTGGCCATCACGGTCGACGCTGACCGCCGACCAGCAGCGCGCCGAGCTCGACGACATTCTGAATCGCGCTGCGAGTGCGGGCTTCAACGCCATCTTCTTTCACATTCGCCCAGCGTCCGACGCGGTGTACCGATCGTCGCTCGAGCCGTGGGGCGCGATGCTCACCGGGACCCAGGGGCAGGATCCAGGCTACGATCCGCTCAGCTATGCCGTGACCGCCGCCCACGCGCGTGGGCTCGAGCTGCATGCGTGGATCAACCCATTCCGCGCCGGCAACTCGAAGGACACGCTGGGCCTCGCGTCAACGCACCTGTTCAATGTCCGGCGCGACCTCCTTCGCGTCTACGGCTCGCAACTCTGGCTCGATCCCGGTGAACCAGCCGTCCAGGACCGAGTGATGCTCGTCGTAAGCGACATCGTCCAACGCTACGACATCGATGGTGTTCATGCCGACGACTACTTCTATCCATATCAAGAGAACGACGCCGGCGGCCGGTTGATCGACTTTCCCGACAGTGCGTCCTACGCGCGCAGCGGCTCGACCCTGTCGCGAGCGGATTGGCGACGCGCCAACGTCGACCGGTTCGTCGAGCGAATGTATCGCGAAGTCCATGCGCTCAAGCCAACCGTCAAAGTCGGCATCTCACCCTTCGGCATCTGGCGACCCGGCAATCCGAGCAGCGTCAATGGACTCGACGCCTACGCCACCATTTATGCTGATTCTCGAAAGTGGCTGCAGCAAGGCTGGGTCGACTATCTCGCACCACAGCTGTACTGGGCGATCAGCGCGCCACAGCAGAGCTATGCGGCGCTCCTCGACTGGTGGATTGCGCAGAGTACCGTTGGACGCCCCGTGTGGCCGGGACTCGCCGCGTATCGCGTCGCCGACGGCACTACGAGTGCGTTCAGCTCTACGGAGATCGCCGACCAGATCCGCCTTACGAGAACTCGGCCGGCGGGAACGGGGCACCTCCTCTACAACACGAATTCCACGCTCAAGAAGAACAGCGGCGCTGTCGCGGCTTCACTGTCGGGCCTCTACGCCATGAGCGCGCTCGTCCCTGGAACACCCTGGCTGGATGCGGCACCGCCGGCAACGCCGTCTGTTAGCGTATCCTCACGAACGATTCAAATGACCCCTGGTGCCGGTGAACTTCCTCGTTGGTGGGTTGTTCGTGCCCGCTCCAGCACCGGATGGACGATGCGCAACGTCTTCGGCGACCAGCGTTCCATCACACTCGACACCGCGCCGGATCGCGTTCTGCTCTCGGCGGTCGACCAGGCTGGAAACGTGAGCGCTGCTGCCACCTGGCCGTAGGACACCCCTGCAGTCTCTGAACGGAGTCTTACAAGCAGAGATTTGTTGGCGGCGCCGCCCCAACTCCGATAGCTTCGTCGCATCCACGGGACTCGTTCCCGTCTCGCCGTGCGTGAACGGCTCCTCCCTCGCCTCCCAGAGGACTCATGCGACGCTGCCGCTTGGCCTTCGCTGTACTCAGTCTGCTCGCGGTCCTCGCGCCCAGCGTTCGGGCGCAGGGCCTTCGTCAAAAGATCGATCAGCTGTTCATCTTCGGGTCGGGCGACGATCCGCTCTTCCTCGCGGGATCAGCCGACCCGAACAACCCGGCGTCGATTCAGGCGCACGGAACGCACTTCATTCCATCGGCAGTATCGCAGAACGGATCGCTGATCGCATTTCTCACCACGGCGATCGCCGGCAATGTATCGAATGCGCCGATCGGCTCGACCAGCGGCGGTGAAAGCTTCCGCTTCGAGGCCGGCGTCCCCGTTCGCACGTCGCCGTCCGCAGGACCGATCTTCGCCGAGCGTGCGCAGACCATTGGGCGTGGTCGTACCGCGGTTGGCATCGGTCGCAGCTCGTCGCACTTCACATCGCTCCGCGGCGTGGACCTCCACGACATCGAACTGTACTTCACGCACGAGAACGTCGACTTCGCCGGGTGCGACTCGATTCAGGGCGGAAACTGCAAGTTGATGGGCATTCCGCTGCTCGAGAATGACATCATGCAGTTCAAGCTCGACATGGACATCAACGTCAATGTGAACTCGATCTACGCGACATACGGCTTGTTCGACAACGTCGACGTCGGCATCGTGTTGCCGCTCGTCTCGACGTCGATGCATGGCCGAAGCGACGCGCAGATCATTCCTTTCGGCGGCCCGACTGCGGCGCACTTTTTCGCCGGAACGCCAGCAAATCCCGTCTTGCAAGCAAGCCGCGACGTCGATGGATCCGCGTTCGGCCTCGGCGACGTCTCCGTGCGAACCAAGATCGGCATTCGTTCGACGGAACGCGCCAACGTCGCGCTACTGGCCGACGCGCGCTTTGCCACCGGCGACGCTGACCAGTTGCTCGGCTCTGGAGAGTTCACCGCACGCGGCCTGGCGATCATCTCGGGCCGTTTCGGCACGTTCTCGCCGCACGGAAATGCCGGCTACATCTACCGATCCGGCAATACGCAGAACGATGCCGTGCTCGCCACGATCGGCTTCGACAACCTGATGGCCGATCGCGTGACGCTCGCTGCAGATCTCGTGAGCGAACTACAGGTTGGACGGTCGAAGCTCGTTCTGCCAGCGCCCGTGCAGTACGACTATCCCTTCAAGCGCACGATCATCCCGACGTCCATCCCCGACATCGCCGACGATCTCGTGAGCGGATCGTTCGGCTTCAAGTTCTCGGCGGGCAACGGCTTCACGATTCTGGCAAATGCGCTCGTGCCGCTCAATCGCGGCGGCCTGCGCTCGAACATCACCTACACGACCGGACTGGAATTCGGATTCTAGGTCGTGCTATCAGTGAACTGATATGAGTTGCCACACCGCTCCTTCCCGGCGGAAGCTCGCCTGGAAGGACACCGGTTGGTGTTCGGTCTTACCGCCGTCGGTGACGTAGTCGTACGCGCCCGTGAGCTTGGCGTCGGCGTTCGCGCCGCTGACGTCGAGTCCACTGATCGAAATGGTGACGCGCAACGACCGGAGCGTGGGGAAGAATTGCTCCCAGCCCTTCGCCTGTCCCGCGGTGATTCCCGGATAGGCACGACGAACTGTGGCAAGGTCGCGCGACTCGATGGCGTGCGCGTATGCGCTGACCACTGCTCCGATATCCGCCGCCGGATTCGCGGGCGGCGGTGGAGGAAGCTGAGGCGCCGTCGGTTGTGCCGCTGCCTGCGCTTGTGGCTGCGGCGCTGCAACGGCGACCGGCGGCGGCAACACCTGCGGCTTCGGTGATTCAGCAACCGACGTGCGCGACGCGAGTGCGATGCTCGCGGCACGAGCGGCTCGCTCCGCAGCGTTCCACGACGTCGTGGCTCGGCCCAACTGCTCACCCGCCTGCGTCGTTTTTCCGTCGAACAACAGCTTGCTCGCCAGGCGGCTATACGCGTCGCCGCTATCGAGCTGCGCCGATGACGCGCCCGCCTCGGCTGCACGTCGGCGCGCTTCGAGCGCGGTCGACTGCAGTTCACGAACGAGCGCCAACTCTTTCGTCGAAGCCGTTGTTGCGGCGGGCTTCGCCGGTGCGGGCGTCGCTGGTGAAGGCTCCGCCGGTTGCGTCGCTGGCTGTTGCGGTGCGGCTGCGACCGGAGCGCTCGACACCGGGGCCGGAGCGGTTGCCACGGGCGCCGCAGCAGTCGACTCGACTCGGGCCTTTCCGTGGATCGAGGAAAGCACGGCAACGAGCACGCCGACCACGGCCACTACCGCGATTCCGGAGCCGGCAACGACGGTCATGTTGCGCCGCCGACGCGTCTCTTGCACCACCCGATTTTCCGACGTGTTCGCCATTGCCCGAGCAACCGTCGCACGCAGCGATGTCGTTCCCGACATGCCCGACCCCTCAGCCAGGCGCGCGCGCACTTCGCTCAACGCGGCGGCCATGTCGAGCGCTGTCGCGAAACGGTCAGCGGGGTCCTTGGCCAACGCGCGCGCCGCCACGCCGCCAAGCGCCTTCGACGCAGCCAAGAGTTGCTGCGAGCTGCCGATGTCGACGGTCAACGCCGGCGCCGGCGCGCTGACGATCTTGTACATCACGTTCTGCAGCGTTTCGCCGCCGAACGCCTGCGAGCCGGCGAACAGCTCGAACATCACCGCGCCAACGGCAAACACGTCGCTCTGAGCACCGATCGCGCCGCCGACGATCTGCTCCGGCGACATGTACGCCGGAGTGCCCATCGTCATTCCCGTTCGCGTCATGCTCGACGAACTGAGATGCGCGATGCCGAAGTCCATGATACGCGCGCGGCCATCTTCGTCGATCCGGATGTTCGCCGGCTTGACGTCGCGATGGATGATGCCGCGCTTGTGCGCGTACGAGAGCCCGTTCAGGACGTCGACGAGAATGTCGATTTTCTGAATCGGAGAGAGCTGCGGGCGATCGCGCAGAATCTCGTCGAGGTCGGCCCCCTGCACGAACTCCATTGCGATGAATGGATGCCCGTCCACTTCACCGAAGTCGTAGATCGTGACGACGTTTGGATGCTGCAGCGATCCTGCCGACTGGGCCTCGCGCAGAAACCGCCCGCGCAGATCGTTGTCCCGCGCCAGCGCGTCGCTCATCACCTTGATGGCGACTGATCGGTTGAGGACCGGGTCTAGGGCGCGATACACAACGCCCATAGCCCCCTCACCGATTTGGCCGAGGATCTGGTACTTCCCGATCTGTGCGATTTCGTCGTGCGACATTCGGTCTGTTTTGAGCCCGGCGGGAGCTAGGTGGTCTCCGTGATATACCGCGGCGCGCTGTCCGCAGCAATGACGATCTAAGAGTCTTGGCGTCGCGAGGTTGACGGCCCTGGCAGCCCGGCTTTTCCGGCCTCGACCGGGTGGCTTTTGCGCCAGCGGTCCGCCAGCTACAATGCGAGAATGTTCTTAGCAAATTCTAATAAATCGCTGCGGACTCTGGCCATCGTCCTCGCGACCAGCTTTGCCGTGGTTCGAGGCCTTGCAGCCCAGGAGCCGTCGGCGCGCCGAGCCGACCCTCCGGCGAGCGCGTTTTGTGTTCGAGGCCGACCGATGCGCGACTGCGGTTCGTTTGCCATCATCGAGCTCCCAATCGGCGCGAGTCTCTGGCTGCCGCGCCCAGAAAGGCCGTCAGGAAGCGGCGACGCGCATGCCGGCTTCGAGCTCGGCGGCATGGTAAATCGAAGCGAGACGCACGCAATCGGCGGCAGCGTCTCCGCGGCCTACTCCGCGGGCGAAGGCCATTTTTCCCTCAATGCGCGGTCGAGAACATGGTTTTCTGGCAGCTCGTATCGCGACCTGTCGGTTGGAGTCGTCGGTGTCGGCGGAAGCGGCCATCGGGATGCTTACGGGATCACTGCGACGACCGGCTCCGGGTACGCCGACCTCATTGGCGCCTGGGCAGGCGCCGACGTGACGTTCATCGGCGGTCCCCCGCGCGTTGGTTTGCGAGCCGGGGCTCGACTTGGATCGTACGTGACGCTCGGGGTCATTGGCCTCGCCGTGGCGCTGCTCGCTGTCGGCGGCGGAATCCACGAAGGGACGTAGCCTGGCGACGCACGCCCCTCACTTCACATCAGCGAGAACGACGGTCACGATCTTCGTTCCGTGAGGCGAAAGAGGCGGCATGAGCAACCGCACCGTGGCGGAGTTACTCGGCAGAAGCTTGGCGTCAGCGTGTACGGCCCGCTTGGCGTCCGGCAATGCGATCTGAATGACGACATCACGCGCGATCTGATCGCTCCCGTTGCGAACGATCACCTGCATTCGACTTCCGATGATCGTCGCCCGCGGTCTCACCTGCGACCGAATTCTCCACCAGTCCGCCACGTCCCCGACGGCCGCCACCCAAACGGCAGTGTCAGCGGCGAGATGCCGAGCAACCGCCGCGAGCGACGGCACTAGGTCGGCGCGCGCCAGCACCTGCGAGTGGTAGCTCAACACGTAGTGGCCCCCGAGCGCGCGCACGCGCTCGTATTCGCCAAGGAAGATCGACGTTAGGGTGTCTGGCACCGGCGAGCGACGCGCCACCGCGGCGAAGTCGTCGCTGCCTACTCGTCCGACGAGCACCAGTGTGTCGACGCCGACGCGAAGGAGCTCCGGCGCTGCCGCGCGAGAGTCGTTTGCTCCGAACAGGTAGCTCCCTTTCGACGCGAGCCAGGCGCTCATCGTCGCGGTATCGAACTGTTCTTCCGGCGGCCGAAGTCCGTTGACGTCGGCTCCGATGATTTGACGCAACTCGCCTTGGGTGGTGCCAAGGCGAATGCGTTGCTCCGCGCCCGATAACCCGCCGAGCAGACGATGATTCTCGCCGTGCGTCCCTATCTCATCGGACTCGGCCAGGCGATGCGATAGGCGTTCGTACCGCGCGGCGAGCTCCGAAGTGAGATAGAAGGTCGAACGCACGCCGGCAGCGCGCAGTGAATCGACGGCAAACCTCGCGTTGGCGAAACCGCTCTCGACATCCTGCGCGATCGACGCAGCCCCGCGTTTGCCGCCCGGCCATGGTTCGACAGTCGCCAAAGGCTCCTGTGCGGCCCATGCGACCGAGTTCCGGACGAGCAGCCGCGCCACCGCGCGATTCCACGGTCGATCAGCGACATCAGAGAGTTCGAAACCCCAGTACACGACGCGCGAGGTGCCCGTCGTCGCGTGAGTCAGTGCCGCGTCGAGCAGTGGATCGCGATGCGCCGGCTCCGGTTGGAGTGAGTAGTCGGAATAGAAGGCGTCGCGCGTTCGACTGCGCAGAGCAATCTGTCGCCCCGGTTTGATGTCGAGGCGCGCGCCGGGTGGAATGTCCGCCGACAGCACCGTCGTGGAGGGAAACGTGACGTACGACATTTCGCGTGGTTCGAGAACCTCCGCCCTCGCGGCGCCGGTGGCGCCGATGATCAGGCCGTACCCGAGCGGACGGCAGCCCGCGTCGTAGGTCCCGGCGGCGCCGGTGAGAATCACGCCCGTTCCGCGCACGCTCGCCGCATCGATGAGTTCGCGCGTTGCAACCGACAGGCAGGGTGACGACGGAACGACGATGACGCGCACCCCCGCGTCCCGAGCGGCAGCTGGCGACAGAACACGAACGTCTGCGCCAATCGCGACGAGCGCCTCGCGCCACCGCGCCACGATGGCATCGAACTCCGAGGGGGACGTGTAGAACGACACCGCTGATTCATCGCGTATGACGGCGACCGAAATCGGTTCGCCGAGCTTTGGTGACGCAAGCAGCGACGGCAGACGCTGCACGACGGTTGAGCCCGAGAAGCGCGCTGGTTGCGGACGCGTTGCCGCCTCCGTCCGCCGCAGAGTGACCGCCGCCGAAACCAGGACGACCGCAACCGCGGGAACACCGAACACGAGGGCGGCTGCACCTACTCGCATTAGAGCTCGTCGGCGAAAATGCGCTCGAAGTACAGGGATTCGCCGTTGTCCGGCCGCGACTCTGCGTGAGGACGCCGGCGCTCGCGCAGCTTGTACGCCGCATAGCTGCCGATGGCCATGAGAATCGTCACCAGGAACGACACGAGTATGATCGTCGACAGCAGCGTGTCGATGCGCATGTTAGATCCTCCCGACGCGTTCGAGTTTTCCCCATGTCATTCGCACGCGCGCCACTTCTTCCGCCGTGGCAAACAGTTTCGCCACGTCGATCATCGCGATGAAGAAGAAGCGATAGAGCACTGCATACGGAACGAGTCGCAGCTCTTCTCCCTCGATTCCCACAGCATAGAGCGCGGCAGCAACGTCGAGCATCGTCAACAACACCCACCAGTAGATCACTCCCGTTGCGGCGCCAACCGACAATGCGACGACGGTGAAGAGCAGATTCCCCACCACATTCATCACTGGCCACAGAACGGACTCGAACAGCATGGCCACAAGCGACAACCAGATGATTCCCCCGCGCCGCGGCGACGTCAGCCACGCTCGGCGCTTGCGAAGCGCTTGGAGAATTCCGCGCGTCCAGCGATATCGCTGTTTGATGAGATCGACGAACTGCTCCGGCGCTTCCGTGTACGCGATGGCGCGCTCCTCATAGGCAACGTGCCAGCCTGCCGTCAGAATCTTGAGCGTGAGGTCGGCATCCTCGGCGAACGTATCCGTGTCGTATCCGCCGACACGTTGGAGTACGTCGCGACGAAAGACGCCCATCGGACCGGGAATGATGTTCACGACACGCAAGAGGCCCTGGGCGCGACGTGCCATGTTGAGGCCTTCGAGATACTCGAGCGCCTGGAGACGCGTCCACACGTTGTCACGGTTCACGACCTTCACATTTCCGGCGACCGCTCCGACTCGAGGATCGGCGAAGTGGCGCATTGCGGCGCGCAGCGTTCCCGCGTCGAGACGGGAATCACCGTCCATGCAGAGTACATAGGCATTGCGCGCCAGCGCGATTCCCGTATTCAGCGCACTCGCCTTTCCGCCGTTGCGCTTCGAGACTACGCGAAGCATCGAATCGCCGTAGCGTCCTTCGAGCATCGACGCGCGCTCGAGCGTCCGGTCCGTCGACCCGTCATCGACGACGATGATCTCAATCGACGGATACTGTAACTCGAGGAGACTGCGCAACGCGGCGCCAATCACTGTCTCTTCGTTGTACACCGGTACAATGATCGTGACCGGCGGCTCGGGCGTTTTCTCGTGAGCGAGTCCACGGTTTTCGATGTGATGAAGAAACCCGAGCCACAGAAGCAGGATGTACCGAACGATCAGTACGACCAGGAACGTCAGCACGAATGCGACGCCGATCTGAAGGACGAGGCTGTCGCCGTCGGCGAGAACGTTCACGGAATGATCCGAACGCCGAGCGATACACCGAGTCGGCGATACTCACCAACGCGGCCGATACCGTAGCTCGCCGTGGCAGTTCCCTCCCACGACGGTTCACGCCACGCGATTTCTCCGCCGGTTGCGACCTGAAATGCCGATCGCGTGACGACCTGCGTCGATCGTCGCGTCGCACGCCCATCGACGATCGACGGCGGAGGTATTTCCCTGCTCCATGCTACTCCGGGGAGCGCGCGCGCGGCCCACGAGAATCCGCGAAACGGGCGCGACGCAAACTCAAACCCCGCTGATTGCCCGACGTAGTCGAGCGGATCCCAATATCGCGTGCTCCGGTCGGCGAACGTCACACGATTCGCGCCGTAGACGAACGACACACCTTGAGCTAGCGGATATCGTCCGTACGCTTGAAGCGTCACTCGACGATTGCCGTCGCTCAGTCGCGACTGTTGCGCCGTGACCGCGATGTCGGCGGCACCGATCGGTCCACCGAGCGTTCCGTCAAACGCGCGCTCGGTGAGAACGTCGTCGCTGGCACCGCTCAATGGCCGGAGCGCCGCGGTCGTCAACAAAGATGGATATGCTGGCCCGGTCGATGACTCGAACGCGAGTTCCCACGCATTCAGCCACGCGGCCGCGACGACGGTGCCAATCGGAATCGAACGCGATTCAGGCGGACGGATAGCGCCGCCAGAAACTCCAAGACGTCCGAGGAACGGACCGTACTCGATCTGACTCGACAGTGACCCGGTCGCGCCGTACGCATTCAGATCCAGCGCGCGGAGCGACGAGTGCTCGGCGATGTACTGATGTATGACGGCAACACCAATACGCGTAGCGTCGCCCAACGACGCGGCGCCGCCGAGCGTTGACGCGACGTAGTGAACACCAAGGTTGTCGCTCACGCCTTCGGTGCTCATGCGCCAGCCAGGATCGTCGCCGACAGCTGGCACGAACGCCGGGACGGGCCGTTCCTCGCGTGAGAGCTGAGCGATCGACTGTCGAATCTCAATGCTGTTGCCGCCGTTACCGAGATGCGTGAGCGCACCGCGATACTTTTCCTCCGCCGCTGCAAACTCGCCACGTGCTCGGTACATGTCGCCGAGCATGAGATACGCTGGCGACGTCGCGCCGTGATCGACAGCGGCCAAGAGGTCATACTCGGCGCCTGTCTGATCGCCCAGTTCGAGTCGAAGCCGTGCGCGTTCGGCGTAGAGTGTTGCCGTCGCCCATCGCGCCAGCAGCGTGTCGTACTGCGCACGCGCTTCGACCTTGCGATGCGCGATCAACAGAACGTTGACTAGCTCGTGACGTACCGCCGTATCGTTTGGAACGAGACGCAGCACATCACGAAACCGAGCAACGGCACCCGCGAGATCGCCGGCATCGATTAGTGTACGAGCCTGTTCGCGGCGCAGGAGTGCGACGTCCGGAATCTTCCCCTCACCGGCGCCTGCAATGAGCGTGTCGTACTGTGCCGACGCGATCCAGTTGTAGTGCTCACGAGCAAGAGCACGCGCGTACGCCAGACGATACGGCGCGTAGTCTCGCCGCTCGGCCACCCACGTCGCTGCTTCGGCTGCGCGTGGCTCCATGGCGTCACGAACGGAACGCAGAAGGCTGTCAACTGACGCAGGTTGTATATGCTTTGCCTGCAACGCGCGCAGTTCGATCTCTGCCTCGCGCGGCCGGTCGCCCCACGCCAGAGCACGCGCCAAACCAAGTCGATAGTCGACGTTCGATCCGTCGCTCGCAAGCAAGGCGCGATATTCGCGAGCGGCGTCATCATACTTTTTTGATTGCAACAGCACCGCGGCCAGCTCGGCGCGCACGACGACTGTGCTCGCGGCCGACTTTGCCGATGCGTCGCCGGCGGGACGACGCTGCGCGCGTGCTGGCGACGACACGACCAACGTCGTGAGGACGACAAGGCAGGCGAGCGAAGCGCTCGCGAAGTAGGCCCGCTGTCTCATGGCTACTCCCCGCGACGGTGGAGTGCGAGAATCTGTCGGTATCGCCCGATCGCTGCGTCGCTGCGTCCGTCTTCCGAGAGCAGTCTGGCGAGCGACAGCAGCAGATCGGTATCAGAGGGATGCGCGGTGACCCATCGCTCGAGCTCGGCGATCGCCTCACGGCGCTGGTTGTTCTTCGAAAATTCAAAGACACGGTCCTGCACCGAGTCGCGCGCCGAGCGCTTTCCATCGCCTCGTGCGCGCAACTCGGCCAATGTGTACTGACGCGCATTCTTCTCGCGCCATGCCCGATCGGCGTCCGCGGAACGCGCGTAGTCTGCGGCAGTTGGATTCGCCGGCGTGACGATGCCCGATGAGGGCAGCGTATCGGCGAACGGACGCGCAAGCGTATCGGGCCGCGGCTGCACGCCGCTGATGCTGATGCGGTCGAAGGTGACGACCGTGCCAGCTGTGAGAAGCATCGCGCTCAGAGCGAAGAGAAGCGCGTAACGCATTTATGGTATGCGTAGCATCGGTCGGTCGCCGCGGACGGCGTGCTCGCCGACGACTCCCACGCCCTGGCGGATGACGAAGCGCGTAGTCGTCGCGAGCGGTGGCGGAAAGCGCAGACTCATCAGTTCGGCTCGCCGTACACCTCCCTCCTCCGATCGCAAACGAATGATCGCCGACGCGCCCTGGACTAGCGGCTCCAGACTACGATCGTATCCCGTCGACAATTCTTCAGGGAATGTGAGCAGCGACGTGCTTCCGCTCTTCTCGAGGAGATCAGCGAGCGCAGCCACGACGGGCGTGTGAGGCGCCGCTCCCGACACGAAAGGTGAAAACGTGTCGAGGACGATGCGCACCGGACGCTGCGGTTCGATCACGCGCGCGAGATCGTCGATGACCTCGGCAAAGGACGACACGTGTGTCGCAGAGTGTACAAAGTCCGAGCGGTAGCGGAGCAACAACAACCGTCCGTTGCGCAGCGGGGTATCGATGTCGATGCCGAGATATCGCGCGTGCGACTTTACATCATCGGCGCGCGAGTGAACGAGCATCGCGACGGTTTTTCCGCGACGCAACGCCGCATCGGCAAAGTGCAGCGCAATCGTGCTCTTGCCGCTTCCCGGTCCACCGGTAAGCAGATGTGTCCCACCGTCGCGAACGCCGGTGAGCCAATCGTCGAGCAAAGCGACGCCGCTGCGGATGATACAGTGAATGGTCGAGTCTCCCGTCTCGCTTAGTGACCGGATGACGAGGCTGGCACGATGGTTGAGGCAAACACTTCACTAGCGAGCAGCGCGACGAACCCTTCAATTCACGTGCCGTATCATGAGCGATCGGGAAACATCATGAATAGGCTTTTCAGCGCACTCGTCGTGATGACCCTCGGTGTAACGTCGGCGCCACACACACCGCCGAAGACTGAACTGTGGGCGTTCACTGGACCGTGGGACGCGCGCAGTGATTCGAGTCTTCGCGCAAATGCGGCGCATCTCGACGTTGCCGTCACCGGATGGATCGGACTCGACAGCACAACGGCGCAACCAATTCTTCCGTCGCTCTTTCCGGATACGATGCGGTTGTCGCACGCCGGGCTCAGGCGGATGGCGATTGTGACGTCATGGCACGGCGATCGATTTCATCCGAGCTCGATTCGCGCACTGGGCAACGATGATGCACGACGAGCGCGTGCCGCGAGTGCGATCGCGAAACATGCATCAGCGATGCACTATGCTGGCTTAGTTCTCGACTTCGAAGCGCTCGAGGCGCGCGATCTTCCGCTGTTGCTTCGCGTCGTGAAGGCGATTGCTGATTCTGCGCACGCGCATGGCGTTGCGACGATCGCCGTGGCCATTCCGGCAACGGATACCACCGCGTACCCAGCAAAGCCGATCGTCGGCGTCGCTGATCTAGTGATGCCAATGCTGTACGATCAGCATTGGTCGACGTCCGGCCCTGGAGCGATTTCCTCGCCCGACTGGGTGCGCGCAGCGCTCGCGGTGCGCATCGCTGAGGTTGGTGCTGCGCGCGTCGTCGCCGCATTCCCGACGTACGGCTATCGGTGGTCGTTAAAGAAGAAGGAATCGGCCGAAATCGTGAGCTTCGCCGACGCTAAACGCCTTTCGACTGAAGCGCACGTTCCGCTGGAGCGCGATCCCGCATCGCGCACACTGCGCGCGGTCAGGAACGGAGAGTGGGAACTCTGGGTGAGCGACGCGGACCTGCTCGCGACGCTCGCGCGCCAGGCGAAGGACGCCGGCGTTCAGCGCCTGGCACTCTGGCGAATCGGACTGGAAGACCCGGCGACCTGGCGATCACTCGGGCGGTAGCCTCCATTTCGTAACCAAGATCACAAAGACGTGGCTCAGGCCCTGCTATGCTTCATCATCGCTGGGCTCGGCGGAAAATTCCTTCGCCGGCTCGGCGACGGAACGTGATCTGAACGGAGGCCCGCAAGTGTACCGCCTGATGAACGATCATCGCGACGAGGTGATCGATGAACTGAGTCGGATCAGCGACGTCCCGCGCTATCTAGAGTTACGCCGAAAGATGCGCGACGCCGATGTCGCTACGGATCGTGACTTCCAACAGATGTATCGCGACTACTGGCGTATGAGCCTGTCGCGCCTCGGTGGTCTGTTCTACAAGCGCTACTTCGAGCACATGCAGTCGCTGAAGGTCAGCGGCGCGGCCGCAGACGAAGCCGCGGTGCGCGACATCGCGATGCTCTCCGACACACCTGAGCGCTCATCGCTGCAGTTTTCCTTCGCGACAAAGCTGCTCAACACCGTCGACTCGCGTGAACCGGTGTACGACACTCACGTCACGTCGTTCTACTTCTTCATTCCACCGGCGAGCGATCGGCCGTTCGAAGCGAGACTCGACGCACTCCTCGAATTCTACGAATTCCTTCGCGGCGAATATCGACGCATCATCGGACAGGGGCTGCTTCGCCCCGCCATCGATCAGTTTCGCGAACGCATCACGAATGACCCCGAACTCTGCGATGAACGCATCGTCGACTTGCTCATCTGGGGATTCGTGTCACTGATGCGGAGTGGCGTACAACTGAACGGTCAGGTTCTGTACCGCTAGCTCAATCGAGCGTGTCGAGGATGTATTTCGGAACGAAGTTGCCGTCGCGATAGCGGCGCTGTAGGTCCGACGAAAGCGAGCCAAAACGCTTGACTCGCTTTCGACACTCGGCCTCGCGACAGTCGCAGCGCATCGTCCAGATGTCGTCGTCGCCAATGGTCGTTGAGTAGTCGAAGGCCAATTCATCGCCGCGCGCGATGCGCCGCGTGGCGATGAGAAAAAGCCGATTCCGCGATTTGTGAATCGCCGTGTTCGGTGCGCACGAATGATTGATGTACCGCCCAACACCGTCGCCCGGATCGAGATAGGTCTCGGGGCCAAAGCGAATGCAGTTGTCGAGGAACTTGCCGCCTCGCTCCCACAACAACTCGTAGTTGACGACTCGACCGCTGATCCGAATGATCGGCTCCATCAGCGCGAACGACTTGCGCGCGAACAGGCCTGAGCCAATGCGCGAGGGCGCAACGCGAACGTGAATCGATGGATCGGGAATCCGATCGAGTTGGCGGGGGCTTGGAAGAGAGATCACGAGGTCGGCGGTTCGTTGCGATAAGGTTAGTCGATGACGCGCGGTCCATGCAGCGCTGCACTTCTAGCCGCGCGGCATCGGCTCTCGTACTATCTGTTCCATGAACCGACTCGCTCTCGTCGCCGTCAGCTGCCTCGCGATCGCCGCGTGCGATCGAACGAAAGATCCCAAAGTGCAGGCCGCGGGCGCACCGCGTGCGGCGACGCAGCCGGCGTACCTCGATTCCGCCGAAGGCTGTGAGTTCGTGAAAGCGAGCGCGAACCCCGATCCGCGGGCACTGGTCGACGCATACGTTCGTCGTGACAGCAGCGGACAATTCCTCGAGACCAATCGCTGGCTTGACACGGCGTATACGTGCCCAGGACATCTGCCCGGACCCGACGAATTCACGGCGATTCGCACGAGCGCAACGACAGTGCTCGATCGCAACGATAGCACGGCGCGTTTCCTCGTTCGGTCAGAGCAGATCGGCGACATGACTCAGGATAGTGTTGGCTTCGTCTTCAAGCCGAAGTCACAGCCGATCATCGACACCTTCGTGGTAGTGCATACGCAGTGGGGCTGGCGGATCGAGTCACCGACGTTGCCCGATCGCGTGTCGGCTCAGTGGATTCTGGCAAACCCTGCGCGCCTCCGATTGCGCCCCGCCTCGATCGCCGCGCTCCGCGCCGCCGCCAAGTAAAAACACCGAGATTGACAGGAACTCGGCGCGATATATAGAATAGCTACCATCGATAGTAGCTATTCTATATATCACGCCGGAGGAAGCACGGTGGCCAAGCGAGCCGCGGCTTCGACAAAGAGCGACGTCCTCAAAGGCACGCTCGACATGCTCATTCTGCACACGCTCACGCTGCAGCCCATGCACGGCTACGCCATCGTGCAGCACATCAAGCGGCTGACCGACGATACGCTCAAAGTCGAAGCGGGGTCGCTGTATCCGGCGCTCGAGCGACTCCAGAAGAAGGGCTGGCTGACATCGCGCTGGGAGCCGTCGCCCACCGGACGGAAAGCGCGCTATTACACCATCACAGCAGCCGGCAAGAAACAACTCGGCGAAGAGCTTTCCGGCTACGATCGCGCAGTTTGGGCCATCGCGCGCGTGCTCGACCGCGCCTGACCTCCACTCCAACTCTCGCGCTCATGTCCTTCTTCGATGCGCTCCGTTACCGGCTTCGCGCGCTGCTGCGCCCCGATGCATACGGCCGAGAGCTCGATGCGGAGATAGAGCACCACCTCGAGCTCGAGACGTTGGAGCAACAGCATCGCGGCGACAGTAAGAACGCGCTACGCCGCGCTGCGCGAGAATTCGGAAACGTCACCTACGCCACTGAAGAGCGCCGCATCGTCTCTGGTATCGCCCTCTTCGATGCGCTTCGACAGGACCTGCAGTTCGTCCTTCGCATGCTCCGCCGTCGACGCGTTTTCGCCGCGGTTACGATTGGCACACTCGCACTGGGCGTCGGAGCTGCGACCTCGATCTTCAGTATCGCCGATGCGGTGCTGTTCCAACCGATCGCCTTCCCCGACGCGAATCGTGTAATCACTGTCTGGCAAACACGCCCGGAGTTGAAGTTGAACCCCGTTCGCGCGAGACAGTGGGATCGCGGTGGCATCTCGATTCCGGTATTTCGCGACTGGGCGGCGATGCAAACGTCGTTCGACGACGTCGCGATCTGGACTCTGTCATCAACGATCGTTGGCGGCACGGACGCTCCCGAGGAGCTCCGTATCATTCACGCGAGCGCGTCGCTCCTACCAGTGCTCGGCGTGCAACCCGAGCTCGGACGCAACTTTACACCAAGCGAGGACAAGGTCGGTGGTGAACGCGTCGCGCTGATCAGTCACGAAGCGTGGATCACCCGCTTCGCTGGCGACGCGCAGATCATCGGCAAGCGCGTACAGATCGACAGTGCGCGCGTCTCGATCATTGGCGTTCTACCTCGCGGGCTCACGCTCGAACGAAGCTCGGCTCCGGCCTCGTATTGGTTACCGGTTGGCCAGAACGCGGAAGCGGCTTCACACGCTGGATGGAACGACTTCTGGGCAATCGGCCGTCTAAAGCGCAGCGTCTCGATCAACTCAGCCGCCGCCGAGAGCAAGCGCTTTTTCGACTCGACTCCCAGCAATGGTTCGCCAGAGCGAGGCGTGCGTTTGGAGACACTACAAGGCGATCAGACCCGAGAAATCCGACGCCCGTTGTTGATTCTGCTCGCCGCTGCAGGGCTGCTGTTGTTGATCGCATGTGCGAACGTCGCCACGGTCCTCATCGGCGAAGCGTCGAGTCGCGATGCAGAGCTACGTGCTCGAATGGCACTCGGTGCGAGTCGTGCGCGACTCGTGCGCCAACTCCTCACAGAAAGCATCGCGCTCGCCATCGCAGGCGGAACGCTCGGCGCACTGCTCGCCTATGCGGGCACCGGGTTGGTCGTTCGCTTTGCGCCGCCATGGATTCCCGGATTGGCCGACGTCCGGGTGGGCGCACGCGTGTTGCTCGCCGCACTCACGATCTCGTGCGCGACTGGATTGATCTTCGGGATCGTCCCGGCGCTGGTGTTGTCGCGGTCGAACGATGCCGCCCTCCGCGTTGGTGGACAGAGCCCGCGAGGACGAGGTCGTAGTCAACGGTTGCTGGTCACGTGCGAGGTCGCGCTGTCGATGGTGCTGCTTGTCGCAGCTGGACTGTTGGTACGCAGCTTCGAGCGCATCGCCGCCGTCGATCCGGGCTTCCGCACCGAGCATCTGCTCGCAGTGCGCATCCGACTTCCTCAGCCACAGTACGCCGACACCATACGCCTTCGCGCGCTGTATGCCGAAGTCGTTTCGCGAATTCAAAACCTGCCTGGAATCGTCGGCGTTGCGGCAACGTCGGTCCCGCCCTTCTCCGGCGGATCGAGCAGCAGCTCGTTCGCGGTGGAAGGACGCACCGTTGCCCCCGGTGCGCACGATCCCGAAGCACAGCGCCGAATGACTTCTGGCGACTACTTCACGACGCTCGGCATTCCGATCATCGAAGGACGCGCGTATTCCGACGCCGATCGGAGCGACACGCCGCCTGTCGTCGTCGTAAGTCGTTCACTAGCGCGCCGAGAGTGGCCGACGGAGAGTGCGGTCGGAAAGCGAATCAAGTGGATGGGACGGTGGCGCACCGTGATTGGCGTCGCGGGCGACATCAAGCTTCGCGAGCTCGTCGAGGTGACCGCGGCAACCGTCTACGCGCCGCTTGGCCAAGTAATCCGTAATAGCGACCCGTGGCTCGTGGTGCGAACGACGGCTGATGCATCGACGCTGCCGACCGCGATCCGCGGCGTGATTCGCGACGTGGCGGCTGATGTTCCGGTGAGTCGCATGTACGAGATGGATGGCCTCGTCGCGGCGTCACTCGCTGACGATCGTTTTCGCACCGGACTCATCTCGCTGTTTGCCGCGCTCGCGGCATTCCTCGCGGCGGTCGGCATGTACGGCGTCGCCGCAACGGCGGCAAGTCGACGCACCCAGGAAATGGCGATCCGCACAGCGCTCGGCGCGACCAGTGGCTCGATCGCTCGACTCATCATTGCCACCGGCGCAAAGGGCGTTACCGCAGGTGCAGTCATTGGTGTTGGTTTGGCGCTAGTCGGAACGCGGGCACTGGTGCCGTACCTCTATGCCGTCGGCACGTTCGATCCCGTGACGTATGCGGGGGTGCTCCTGCTTCTCGTCGCCACGACGCTCGCGGCGACCTGGATCCCCGCTCGACGTGCTACGCGGATTTCGCTCGTCGCCTCCCTTCGCGGCGAGTAGGCAGGCGCCACTTGGCGCCGGATTGGATGTGGTTGGCACAGTCGCGAGGTTTTATGAATGCCCACACGCCACGATCGCATTCAATCCTCGCCGCAATTCCGCGACGGTCGATTTCATAATACGAGCGGTGCCACAGCCGACCTTCAGGGAAATACGCTGCCGGTGCTGCGTGATTTCTTCTTCGGTGGCGGGGCGCGCAAGCCGCGGATCACGATACCTGTCGAGAGTCCGTTGGCGACGTGGGCCACGCCGGTGTCGTCGTCTGGACTTCGGATGACGTGGCTCGGACACAGCACGTTGTTCATCGAAATCGATGGCGTTCGTGTGTTGACCGATCCGGTATTCGGGCCGCGTGCGGCGCCCGTGTCCTTCGCCGGACCCAAGCGCTTCCATCCGGTGCCGGCGACGATCGCTCAGTTGCCGCCGATCGACGTCGTGCTGCTCTCACACGATCATCATGATCACCTCGATCCACCGAGCATTCGCGAGCTCGCGCAAATGCGCGTGCCGTTCGTGACGTCGCTCGGAGTCGGCCAGCGGTTGGAACGGTTCGGCGTCGATCCCGCGCTGATCACCGAACTGGATTGGTGGGAAACGCACGCGGTCGCCGGAGGAACGCTGACGCTGACCGCGACGCCGGCGCAGCATTTTTCTGGACGCGGCCTGTTCGATAGGAATAAGAAAACTCTCTGGTCGTCGTTCGTGTTCACGACGGCGAATCGCCGAATTTTCTTTTCCGCCGACACCGGACTCACTGACGAACTGGCCGAGATTGGTCGTCGGTTTGGGCCGTTCGACGTAAGCATGATCGAAATCGGCGCGTGGCATCCGGCGTGGGGATCGATTCACCTCGGACCGGCGAACGCGCTGCTCGCACTCGAGATGCTCGGGGGCGGAACGTTGCTCCCGATTCATTGGGCGACGTTCGATCTCGGGCTTCATCCATGGGACGAGCCCATCGAGACACTGATGTCGCTGTCCAAAGCGGCGCGTGCGCGCGTAATCACGCCGGTGCTCGGCCGACCGGTCGAGCCCGCCCAGCTCGACGGTCCGACGCCGTGGTGGCGGCCGAATCGGTAGGCGAAGGCCATATTGACACCATTGTTGTACCATTGTAGTCTCTGAAAGACGCTCTCGGAGACCTCCAATGCGCCGCGGTGATTTCGCCGTCGAAGTCGTTCCGTCCGGATACGCTCGCGTTCGTGAACTCGACTCGGGCCACGTGCTCGCCAGACCGGGAACCGTTTATCGTCTGAGGCTTCGCAATTTCGGTCCACTGTTCTGTGTGGCCGACATTGCGATCGACGGTCGTCGCGTCACCAGCGGAGGGCTCGTGCTCCGACCGTGGAGCGTGATGGACCTCGAACGTCCGGTCGACGACGGCGAAGACGGCCGCTTTACGGTTGCGGCCGAGGGCGACGAAGCCGCGTTCGGGCCGGATGGCGGACGTGACAATGATGCGCTCGGACTGATCGACGCGAGCTTTCGCCGTGAACTTCCCGGCGGCAACAACCGCGGCGACATGCCGTCGATCTCGATGCCGTCGCAGTCACCGATGCGTTCCCTCGGCGGCGCGCCGCGAACGCCGGCAACGATCGACGCGCTGTACTCGCCACGCTTTCCCGGTGTGGTGCGCGACACGCAACCGCACTTCGACCAAGCCGCCGGCACTGGTTTGACCGGACACTCCGATCAGCAATTCATGCCGATGTCCCTTGGTCCGCTCGAGACGGAGGCCACGGTCATTCAGATGCGCCTCGTTGTTGGAAGCGAGGCGGCGATCGAAGAAGCTCCGACGAAGCCGGCAGAGCAAACCGCTCCGGCACGCCCGGCGGCGCGTCCATGACGCGGCGCGTTCAGACAACGGCGCATCGTGGCCAGGCCGCACGTCGGACCACGCCTGTGCGCTCGGACGCTGTCACGCGTGCGCACGCAGAGATCGAACGGTGGAGGCGAGTCGCCGTTCCCGACGCAACGACGCCGCTCGAGGTGGACGACCTCGTGCGACTTCTGCGCGATTGCGTCGCCGCGTTGCAACTCGATCCCGCGGTCACTGCCGACGTCAGCGTGAACACGGTGCACTACTATCGTCGCAAGGACATTATCGATCCGCCCGTGGGCAAGACGATCTCTGCCCGCTACGACGTTCGTCATCTCTGGCAGGTGGCAGGTGCGCGACTGGCTGGCTATCTCGGTCTCGTGACGCTCGCCGAAGCGCGCGATGCAATCCGCGGCGCCGATGAGGCGACGGCAGTGGAGTTCCTCGCTGCACGCGTTGCCGACGCGCGCGCGCGCGACGCGGTGCGCGATGTGAAGCCCGCATACGAGGTGACGCGCGACATGCGACCACTCGGGAGCCGTTCTGCGAAACATGTCGCGCGTGTCACGACTGACGCGACCGTCGTGGCGCTACCGGGGAATGCGTGGTGTGTGATTCCTGCCGCACACGCCGCGCTTCAATCACCGGAGGCAGCTGATGCACTCGTGCGAGCCTTCGCGCTCGCTCTTGGAACCGTCAAATACTCGTGAGGAACTCATGTCGTCGCTGCATGTCCCCTATGTGATCGAGCGTTCGCCGCGCGGCGAGCGAACCTACGACATTTTTTCGCGGCTTCTGATGGACCGGATCGTCTTCCTCGGCACCGAGGTCAATGACGACGTCGCGAACATTCTCATTGCGCAGTTTCTCTTTCTCGAAGCAGATGCGCCGGGCAAGGAGATTCAGTTCTACATCAATTCGCCGGGAGGAGTCGTCACGGCAGGACTCGCGATCTACGACACTATGCAGCACCTGACGTCGCCGATTTGCACGACATGCGTTGGGATGGCGGCGAGCATGGGATGTTTTCTGCTCGCCGCGGGCGCCAAGGGACGTCGCGCCGCTCTGCCCAATGCGAGAATCATGATGCATCAACCGTCGGGCGGCGGCGGTCGCGGAACGGCGGCCGACATCGAGATCATGGCGAAGGAAATTCTGCACAATCGCGAACGACTGTACGCACTACTCGGAAAGCACACGGGTCAGCCACTCGAGCGCATCGAGCGTGAGTTCGAGCGTGATCGTTGGTTTTCCTCGAGCGAGGCGAAGCACTACGGCCTGGTCGATCGCGTGATCGAGAAAGCCGATCCGATCAGCGACGCCATGCCGATGGCGGCCGACTAGCGGCGATGTGAGTACACGGTCGGAATGGTTCTTGCGCCCGCCATTCAGCCCGTTCCGGAGTTTCGCGTGACCGATATCGGCGACGTTCGCCATTCCGTTTCATCGTTCCTTCCCGCAGCGAGCGCCGGCGAGATCTCTCTCGGAGGCGACATGACTGTGAACCGCATGGGTTATGGCGCCATGCGGATCACGGGTCGCGGTGTGTTCGGAGAGCCCGCGGATCGCGCCGAATGTATCCGCGTGCTTCGACGTGCCGTCGAGTTGGGCGTGACATTCATCGACACGGCCGACTCGTATGGGCCGCACGTTTCCGAAGAGATCATCGCTGAAGCGCTCTATCCGTATCCCGCGGGGCTCGTCATTGGAACGAAGGGCGGATTCGAGCGGCCCGGTCCGGACAAGTGGGTCACGAACGGCAAGCCGGAATACCTTCGCTCGGCGCTCGAAGGAAGCCTCAAGCGTCTGCGGGTCGACCGCATCGATCTCTGGCAGCTACATCGCATCGATACGAAAGTGCCGGAGGACGAACAGCTCGGTGTGCTCTCAGACTTCGTACGCGAAGGTCTCGTACGGCACATCGGTCTATCAGAGGTGACCGTCGATCAGATCGACCGCGCGCGGAAAGTCGTGCCGATCGTCTCGGTGCAAAACATCTATAACCTCGCCGAGCGTCGGTGGGATGATGTCGTCGACTATTGCGAGCGGAATGCGATGGCGTTCATTCCGTGGTTTCCGCTTGGCGCCGGCTCGATCGACCGCGATGAATCCGAAGCACGAAATGCGATCGAACGTGTCGCGCAACGGCACGAAGTACCATCAATGCAGATCGCGCTCGCTTGGTTGCTCGCCCGTTCGCCAGCGATGCTCGTGATTCCCGGCACATCGAAGGTGAAGCACGTCGAGCAGAACATCGCGGCCGCGGTGCTCGAGCTCAGCGACGACGATATGTCTGCGCTCAGCCTCCGCTGAGCGCTCCGCTTACCGCGGTGTACGTCGGCTTTCG
Source organism: Leucogemmata humicola (assembly GCF_055379415.1). Lineage (NCBI taxonomy): Bacteria > Pseudomonadati > Gemmatimonadota > Gemmatimonadia > Gemmatimonadales > Gemmatimonadaceae > Leucogemmata > Leucogemmata humicola. Next base: position 491,525 of record NZ_AP040875.1, on the reverse strand, counting down.
GCCGAACGAGTCGTCGAATAGCAACGCTTGACCGTAGCCGGGGAACGTGCCGGGCACCCACGATTCCCCGTCGTTCAATCCCCACACGATGATTGCCTCGCACGCGCTTACCGCGAGGCACGCCGACACGACGTTAGCGTAGCCCTGCGTCTGTGCCGTGAGCTCGGCCGCGGTTGCGCCAGGTGTGCGAACGCGGATGTCGAGCTCCGTGATGTGGATCTTGAGTCCGAGCGCGGCGAATCGATTGAACGTCGACACGAGCGCATCCTTTGATGGCACTCCGGTCCCGTCGCTGTTGACCTGAAAGTGCGCTTGGAAGCCAATGCCATCGATGGGAACGCCGCGCGTTTTCATTCCGCTGACCAACGCGAATGCCGAATCCTGTTTCGCGCCGGAAAACTCGAGATTGTAGTCATTGTAGAACAGCAGCGCGGCCGGATCGACTGCGCGCGCCTCGCGGAAGGCGAGATCGATGTACGACGCGCCCAGTGTTGCTGCCCACGGAGAACCAGTCACGCGAAGCGTCCCGTTGCCGTCGTTGATCGCTTCATTGACAACGTCCCACGCGACGACCTTTCCCTTGTAGTGTCCGACTACGCTGTCGATGTGCTCTTTGAGAACGACCTTGAGCGTTTCTGCATTCCACGTCGTACCGGTGAGCCAGGTCGGATTCTGCTGATACCACACGAGCGTGTGGCCGCGCACCTTCATCGTATTTGCTTGGGCGAACGACAGCATCGCGTCGGGATTCGCCCAGCGGTACGCGTAGCGCGAGTCGCGATGGATCGAGCTCCACTTCATGACGTTGCCCGCGACGAGCAAGTTGAACTCGCGCGCGACGACCGTGTCGTACTGTGCGGGACTCGTTCCGAAGAAGGTGGCGTCGACGGCCACACCGAACGACCGAGCCTTGGCGGCCGCTAACCCGCGCAGCGTCGTGGTCGTGGCCGGTGGAGTGACGATGCACTTCGCTTGGGTGGGGTCCTGCTGGCAGGTCTTCTCTACCGGAACGGTCGGCGCCGCGGTCTCGCCACCGCTTCCGCCGCAGGCGGTCGCCAGGGCGAGCGCGAACGCGCCGAGGGCACAAAGGGCCAGGCGGGGCGCCCGGACGAGTAAGGTCATCTTATCAGTCATGCGGGATTATGGCGACTTCGCCGCCGTCCCGCGAGGGCCCATGCGGGCGATTGTTTTCGTTAGACAGTGTGTCTAATTTCGTTGGACATACTGTCTAGCGAGGCTCTCGTGTCGTTTCCCAAAATCGCACTTCTCACCCTGCGCGTTCTGGCGTGGATTCAGATCGTGCTGGGCATTGGCTTCTGGACCGGACATTGGTACGGGCTCGTTCCCGTCCATCGAATTGGCGGCATGCTGTTCGTCGTCACGCTGTGGACGATCGCGTCGCTCGCCCTCGTTCGGCGCCAGAAAACACGCCTGGCCGCCGTCGTGATCGCGTGGGGCGTCGTGGTCGCGGTCGTCGGCTTCACGCAGCAACACATTTTGCCCGGCGACTTTCATTGGATCGTCCGCGTATCGCATCTCGCGATCGCCATGGCATCCATGCCAATGGCAGGCCGGTTGTCGCATCCCGGCTAGGCGCGGCGCGCGGGGCGCGCTAGACTGGGCACGATGCGCATCCGTCATCGGGCCCAATGCCGCGCCGTGTAGCGCCCCGGACTTACACACCGGTCGAGCGACAGAAGTCGGTCGACGCGGGGCGCGACCGCATCATCGGAGCGGCCCGTCAGCTCCTGGAAGACACCGACGCGGAGGCATTCTCGCTCGATGCCGTGGCGCGCCGGGCGGGCGTGTCGCGAATGACGGTGTACAACCAATTTGAGTCGAAAGCCGGCCTGCTAGAGGCACTGCTCGATTCGCTCGCCCTTCACGGACCTCTGGCCGAGTTGCCAGCGGTGTTCGCGCAGACGAACCCACGGGTCGCGCTCGACGAGTTCATCGCACTCTTCGGACGGTTTTGGACGCTCAGCCGCCGATCGCACGAGCGCTTGGCTGCCGCCGGCGCATCGGATCCGGAGCTCGCATCTGCGATGCTGGGCCGCAACGAGCGTCGCAGAGCCGGTCTCGCGGAGTTGGTGGGACGATTCGGCAAGGAAATCAAACCGATCGTGCCGCACGAAGAGGTGGTGAACGTTCTGTTCGTGCTTCTGAGCTTCGCGAGCTTCCACGCGCTCGCCGGAAAGGACCGCACACCGCACGACGTCGCGCCGATCATGCGACGGATGATCTATGCGGTGCTTGGGCTGTCGCCGAACCCTCCGCGCGCAGTTCGCAAACGCGCGACGTAGCCTCAACGGCGCGCGCCAACGTCGTCGCCTGCACGCTGCTGACTGTCCGATGAGCACCGGCTCGAACGTCGATACACACAACCGGCTCATCACCCGACAGACGAGGAATGCATCAATGACAACTACGCGACGAATTCTCGCGTTCGACCGAGTCACGGTCGACGGCTACTTCTCTACTCCCCAAGGCGCGCTCGATTGGGCCGTTCCCGATGAGGAACTCGACAAGGGCGCAGTCGGCTCGATGCCCGGGACGGACACGATACTGTTTGGGCGACGCACGTATGATCAGTTCGAGAGCTTCTGGCCAACGGTGCTAGACGGCTCCGGCACTGCGCCCGATCCTCACGTCGATGGGCGACGCACAGAGGGCATGCGCGCCATGGCTACGTGGATCAACGACGCCAAGAAGATCGTGTTCTCGAGAACGAAAAAGGACGTGACCTGGAAGAACTCGCGGCTGATTCACGAGCTGAATCCGCGCGAGATCGCCGCCATGAAATCCGAGCCGGGAAAGGACATGATGATCTTTGGCAGCGGCGCGCTCACATCGCAGCTTACAGAGCACGGTCTGATCGACGAATATATGTTCGTCGTCAGTCCGGTTTTGCTTGGCAGCGGACGTTCATTGATCAGCGGCGTTTCGAAGCGCATCGGCCTGAAGCTGCTGGAAGCGAAGTCCTTTCCGGCGGGCAACGTCATGCTCCGGTACGCGGCACAGTCGTAGGGCATCCTCCATCGTTGAAGAATGATCACACTCGAACCGGTCACACTCGAAGGTCCGGGCATTCGACTCGAGCCACTCGAGGCTGCGCACGCGCGCGACCTCGAGTCGGCCGCGTCAGACGGCAACCTGTGGGAACTCTGGTTCACGACGGTGCCAGAACCCGGCGGCATGCCGGCATATGTCGACGAAGCGCTCGCCGGACAGCGAGCAGGTCACATGCTCGGCTGGGTGGTACGAGAGCTCGGCACCGGCGCGATCATCGGCACGACTCGCTATCACGACATCGACGCCGAGATCGATCGCGTGGAAATCGGCTATACCTGGTATTCGAAGAAGTGGCAGCGAAGCCACGTGAATACCACGTGCAAGCTCATGCTACTCACGCACGCCTTCGAAACGCTCGGCTGCAAAGTCGTTGGGTTGCGCACGGACCGCTTCAACTTTGCCTCGCAACGAGCAATCGAGCGACTCGGCGCGCAGAAGGACGGCGTCATCCGTCATCACAGGCGCCGGCGTGACGGCACGGTGCGCGATACGGTCATGTACAGCATTCTCGCACAAGAGTGGCCCGACGTTCGTCGCCATCTTCAACTGCGACTGGGCCGATACGAGTAGGTTCTTTCCCGACCGTAGCAACTACCGCGTCGCTACAGGCGACGTTGCTCCACCGAGCTGTGCGATCGCAGTGTGGTACAGGCGAGTACGCAGTGCGCTGCGTTCCGACGCGCGCGTGATGTATCGCGCGCTGATCTCGACGCCTCCAGCCACCGGCTTGAGGCTGATTGCCGGCGCACTTGTCAGCGACGCGAGATGCGGCGAGCGACGCGAACCCTTCCACTCGGCTTCGGCCTGACGTGCGCTGTCGGCCGTCGCCTCTTCGACTTCCTTTTGAATGACGTCGACGATCGGATACGGATCCTGTCCGGCCGGCACCTCGATTTGCACTTCGTCCCAAAGCCACTGACCTGACGTCGAGAAGTTGAAGTAGTGCCCTTCGATGGCAAAGCCGTTTGTGAACGTGACACGCCGACCGGTCGGATGTCCCGACTCGTTCCAGCTTCCCGTTTCCAGCAGCACCGTATAGAACAGTCCGAGCTCGACGACTTCGCCCGTCACGCCGTTGACCTCGACGAGATCGCCAATGCGAATCCCGTTCTTGCCCATGAGCACGAACCAACCGATGAAACCGACGATGAAATCCTTGAGCGCCACGGTAAGACCGGCGCCCGCGAGTCCAAGGAATGTGCCGAGATTGTCGGGCGGTCCAAAGATGACGAGCAGGATGAACAGCACACCAATCACCTGCAACGACACGCGCGTCACCATGTAGAGCGTCTGAGTGCGTCGGCGATCCATGGTCGATGCGCCAACGACATGCTCAATCCAGCGAGCCATGAGCAGTCCGATGAGCACGATCACGAGAATGACGGCAATTCCAATCAGGATGTGATTGATCACCACTCGCTCTTGCGACGCGACGACCGCAATCCATCCGGTGTAGACGTCGGATAGCCGATGCTGATTGTCGACGCGTTGATCGAGTGTGGCGCGCGCCTTTTCGGCCAACGCATTGCGACGCGTCGCTGCAAGCAGCGCTGCCGACGAATCGTGACTGAGCTGAGCATTCGCCGAGTCGCGCATGCGTGTGGCGCGCGCCTCCATGCGATCATGTCGCTTCTTGAATGCGTCGGCGAGTGAATCAGCCATCGCCTTGGCAAGCTTGAGCTGAGCCTCCTTGCCATACAGGGCCTGGAGCGCTTGAACGCGTCGAACCAATCCGCGCGAGTCGGGCGCGGTGGTGATGTTGACGTGCACGCTGTCAGAACTACGCGACGCGGCGTCGTGCTGGTCGATCATTTCCTGCATTCGGCCCTGCGGATCACCGCCGGCTCGTCGAAGATCCTGCCGCGCGTCGTCCGCTTCGTCCTGATCGAGCGCGAGCTGTGCCTTGGCCAGGTTCAGCCGATCGTTCAGCGACTCCGCGGCAGACGGGCTTGCTTTGGCGACCGCGGCGGTGAGGTCCTTTACCTGCGATTCGTCCGATGCCAGCGCGCGAAGTGCCTGCTGCAGCTGCGCGTCAATCTCTTTCGCCTCTGGCGACAACGGTCGGTTCTGGCTCGCGGCCTGACGGACGGCCTGCGCGAACGCCAGATCCATTTCCTGGTCGCCGAGTCGGAGGGCGTCTTCGGCGGAGATGCGTTCGTCGGGCGTGGTTGGTAGGCGTACCAACTGTTCGGCGACGATCAGAGAACTCTGGTCGACGACGATGGATCGGTCGCCCGGAGCCCGGCGCCCGATTCGAGTCGGAGCAGTCGGGTCGCGGCGTCCCGTGCGGTAGGCGCCATAGCCAACGGCAATGAGGCCGGCGACGAGGAGCAGAACGATACTGTCTTGCTTGAATCGCATAGACGAAACATCGCGCGTGACGCAGGGAACGTCCAACCGCGGGGGTAGGGGGTGACGGGGATCACGCCAATCGCCTCGCGGAGCGGTCGTTCGGAGGCGTGAAACTCCGGGCGGCTAGCCTCGTATAGTTATTTTAACCATACACCGACACGAGGTCGTGGTGCCCGCTGATCCGCGCAATTTTCTCCCGTTGCGGCCCGTCGATTTGCAGTTGCTGCTCGCGCTGGCCGACGAGGAGCGCCACGGGTATGGACTCGTCCAGGAAATCGCCGATCGGACGGGCGGCCTGGTGACGCTCGACCCGGGGAACCTGTATCGCGTCGTCAAACGGTTGGCCGACGACGGACTCGTGGCCGAGACCGAACACCGAGCGGCACCCGACCTCGGAAACGAGCGACGGCGCTACTACAAACTCACGCCACTTGGCGGGAAGGTGCTCGGCGCCGAACTGGAACGACTGCGCGCGTTGATTGGATCGCCGGCCGTTCGTTCGGTGGCTCGGAGATTCGCCACGTGAACCGACGCGACCATGGTGCGCGGCGGGTGCCGTTTCTCTGCCGATGCGCGATTGCGCTCTATCCGCGCGAATTTCGTCAGCGGTATGCCGACGACATGCGCGACGTGCTGGCCGATCAGCTTCGAGCGTCTCGCGAGGGCGGCGGGCGACTCCGCGTCACATGGCGCTCACTGAGGCTCACGATCGGTCTAGTGCGGGCTGCCGTTGCCGAGCACCGCGCTGCGTACACTCCTCAATCCGCGAGACGCCCCAACATGTTCGAGAATACGAAGAACGACCTGCGCTTCGCGACGCGAATGTTGAGGAAGAGCCCGGTCTTCACCGTCGTTGCCGTGCTGGCGATTTCGCTCGGTGCCGGTGCAGTCGCCACGATCTTCAGCGCGATGAACTCGATGGTACTTCGCCCGCTGGCCGGTACCACGGATGGTTCGCGCCTCGTAGGGCTGCAGTTCTCGCAGCGCAACGGACGGCTCGAGATCGCGGGATCGTGGGACACGTATCAGAGAATGCGTAAAGAAACGCGAACTCTAAGCGGGCTTGCTGCGTGGGGCCGAGTTGCGCTGTCGATCTCGGCGGGAGCGACGGCGGATCGCGATGGCGGTGCCGTGGTCTCGGGGAACTACGCGTCGGCCAACTACTTCTCGGTGCTCGGCGTTCGACCAATGCTGGGTCGCTTTTTTCTGCCCGAGGAAGACAGTACGCCGAACACGCATCCTGTGGTTGTCGTCTCGCAGGCATTCTGGTCAACGCGTCTCGGCGCCGACAGCAGCGTCATCGGAAAGCCAATCAGCGTGAATGGAAATCCATACACGCTCATCGGTGTCGCGCCGGCAGGTTTCCGCGGCGTCATCTCGCTGATTCCGGTCGATGGCTGGATTCCGCTGATGATGCAGAGTCAGATCCAGCCCGAGCGCAACATTGCGACCGCGCAGTGGCTTCGCCTGGTCGGACGGTTGAAGGATGGAGCGTCGAACAATGCGGCGCAGGCGGAACTCACGACCATCATGGCAACGGAGGCTCTGCAAGCGCCGGCCGGTAGCCGAGCGAGTCGATTGAACGGCGTGCGAGTCGCGATGCTGCGCGCCGTTCCGGAGGATGCGCGTGTGCAGTTCCTCGGCTTCATGACGATTCTGCTCGTTGCGGCCGGCTTCGTCCTGTTCATTGCGAGCGTCAATGTTGCGGCCATGCTCTCGGCGCGCGCCGTAGCGCGCCGGCGTGAGATGGCGTTACGTGCTGCGCTTGGCGCGAGTCGGTCGCGTCTGGTGGCTCAGCTGCTGACGGAAATCCTTCTGCTGTTTGGCATCGGCGCCGCGGGCGCTATCGGATTTGCGTTCATCGCGACGCGTCTCGCAACGAAGGTGACGCTGCCCGCTGATGTGATTGTGCCGCCGGACATGTCGCCCGATCTGCGAGTGATGGCGTTCTCGCTATTGATTTCCCTGGCCACCGGGCTGGTGTTTGGATTGGCGCCTGCCGTCCGTGCGTCGCGCGACGATGTGTCTGCGCGGCTGCGTGACGGTGCGGCGGGATCGGGAACGCGAAAGAGTTGGACGGGAAACACGCTCATCGTCGGTCAATTGGCTCTGTCGCTCGTACTGCTCGTCGCCGCGGGGCTGTTCTTTCGCGCCGTCGACATCGGTTCGCGAGTCGATCCTGGCTTCGATCGGTCGGGAATTTCCATCGTGTCGTTCGACACGCGGACATACGGATTCGACGAGGTCAAGGCTCGGCGCTTCTATCATGACCTGCGCGAGCGAGTCGCGGCATTGCCGGGCGTAACAGACGCAACGTTTGCCAGCTTCGCGCCGCTGACGACGCGCAGCATGAACGACAGCATCACGCTGGCGAGTGGCGAGCGACTTCTTGCTTCGACGGACAACGTGGGCAGCGAGTATTTCAGCGCGCTTCGTATGCCGCTTGTGGCGGGTCGTGGTTTCGCAACGACGGACGATGCGCGGGCGCTCGCCGTCGTGGTGATCAACGAAACATTGGCCAAGCGATTGGCGACCGATGGGAACGCCGTGGGCAAGACGTTGGTCCTCGGCAAGACGATCGCGACCGTCGTGGGCGTCGCCCGCGATGCGAAGTACGCGAGTTTCGACGAGCTGACGCCGCCCATGGTGTTTTCGCCGTTGGATCAGCATTGGCAGTCGAATCAGACTTTGTTGATCAAGTCGGCGACGGATCGTGCTCAATTGGCGCGCGGTTTTCGCGACGCCATGCGAGCGGTCGACGTCGCCGTGCCGGTTCCACCAATGATGTCGCTCGAGCAGGCGAGCGGGATCGCCGTGTTGCCACAACGCATTGCGGTGATCGTCACCGGCGTGCTCGGCGGCGTAGGACTGCTGTTGGCGACGCTTGGGCTCTACGGCGTGATCGCGTACTCGGTGAACCGACGGACGCGTGAGATGGGTGTCCGAATCGCACTGGGAGCCCAGCGATCCGACGTGCTGGGGTTAGTGATTCGCGAAGGCGCCAGACTCGTGCTTGCCGGTGTCGTGCTCGGCATTGTGCTCGCGGCGGGCGCCACGCGCGTGATTGCAAAGTTCCTATTCGACGTCAGCGCGCTCGACCTCATGACTTTTGTGGCGATGTCTCTCCTGCTGATCGTCATCGCGCTGGTGGCCACGTATCTCCCGGCGCGGCGCGCGGCGTCATTTGATCCCATGACGGCCTTGCGATCTGAATAGAACTCTTTAATTCTTTCTCGGATCTTTGGAGCCGACGACGGCGTACAACGTGCAGTCGGCCGGCTCTCCCGTCGGTCGCTTGGTCACTTCCTGACCCAACATGCGACGCTCGCTGTTCGTTTCATTGCTCCTCCTCTGCCCTACGTTTGTTGCCGCCCAGTCTGCCACGAGCGTGGCGGCGGCGGTCGAGGCGTGGATTGCCACGCGAGGCAGCTACAGCATGCCGGCGTTTCGCCAGGCGCTGGTTGATCTCGACGACGACCACCACTCTGACGCGGTGGTCCTCCTTACTGGTCCGGACTGGTGTGGGTCGGGCGGTTGTAGTCTGCTCATTTTTCATGGGACCACAGCCGGACTGGAGTTCGTATCGGCCGCGACGGTGACGAGCGAACCGATTCGCCTCTCGTCGCTCAAGTCGAATGGCTGGCGAACACTGATCGTCCGAACGAAGGAGAAGGGCGACGTGCTATTGCAGTTCGACGGCGAGGGTTATCCGACGAATCCGTCGATGGCTGAAAGGGCCACGCCTACGCAGGCGCGAGCGGCACGGGTCATCATCGACTAGGTACCGGTTCGATGTTTTTGGGGTAAAATAGGGCCTACTCCGACCATCCCGTGTCATGCCCCTCGCTTTCGTTTCGTCCCGCCCGTTACGTCGCAGGTCTGCTGAACTCCTAGCCATCGCGGGAATTGGCCTCGGATCAGCCAGCGCGGTCGCCGCACAGGAAACCGTAGCGTCAATCGTATCGACGGCGACGAGCGCCATCACGCCGCTGCGAGATACCATTGCTCTGCAGAGAGCCGGGTACATCGTCATCGGCCTTCGTGGCGGGTCGAAGGATCTAACGCCATTTCAGGGACAGCACTGGCTGCAGATCGGACGGTTCATGGCGAACTCGCCGGTACAGCTGACGCAGCCGAACTTCATGATGTACCTCCCCGTCGGCGATTCGCTCATCCCGATTGGTGTCGCCTACTCGCAACGAGAAGCGGCAAACGCCGAACTGCCGACCACGCTCGCCGGAACGACAGCCGAGTGGCACAGCCACATCTTCTGTCGCGGCGTGCAAGGCGAGGGGAACGTGCTGGCTGATGGGCCAGACGACTGCAAGGAACGCGGAGGCAAAGCGTCGCCAACGCAGATTGCGATGGTCCACACCTGGACCGTGCCCAATCCGGATGGACCGTTCGCGCACGACAATCCTGCGCTGCCCTACATCGCGACTGGTTTGAAGGTCCCGAATCACGCGATGCAGGACGAGCGGTTGTTCGCGGTCGCGATCGGCGAGAGCTACGGCGCGCGCCTCGTCGCGGCGCACCATATCACGGCATTCGTTGCGCGCGACGGAGTCAAGAATACACTCGACGCGCACCGCGCCGCGTTGCGCTCGCTCGTATCGCAGCTACGCGACGCCGAGCGAAAGAACGACGCGGCGAAAGGCCAGGCGGCCCACAAGAGGATTCTCGACGAATGGACCGCCCTCGCCGACGAGTATCGCCGACTCGCGCCGACGCCTGAAATCAAAGCTCGGTTCGATCTCGAGTTGAATCAGGCAATCGGCACGGCCGCGCACCATCACATGTAGCTAGCGATTCAGCCAGTATGCGAACTTCACCAGGAACGTGTTGTCCGGGTGCAGGCTGAACAGGTCGCGATAGTCCTGCGACCAGGACTGATTCATGTTTTCCGTACCAGAGCCATCGCGACCGTGTGCCCACACCACGAAGAGCGTAGAGCCCGGTCGGAATTCCCAGCGGACCACTGAGTTCGTGCGAAGTTGCGTGTACTTGAACGACATGTCCTGTCCGGCCGGAGGAGCGTACGGCTGAAAGCGCGCCGCATAGCTGCTGGCCGTCGGATTGCTCGCCTCGCGAATGTTGGAATACTCACCCGTCGATACGAACGGTTGACCGTAGAACTCGAACGTGAGCGTCGGCGTGACGGTGTACGTTGTCCGCGCGCCCATCGACACGGTGCGCTGCTCTAGGTGTGCGAAGCTATAGTGCACTCTCGTCGTGGCGCTGTCCGTGAAATTGCCGAACCACTGCGAATCGTTGTGATCGCGCGAGTAGTTCGGGCCGACGTTGATCGAGAGACGCGACGACAGGCGGAAGTTCACGTACGGACTGAACGACGCGCCATGCGAGCTGCCCTCATCGGCAAACCACAGATTCGTCCACATCCCGAACGACACCGGCTTGCGACTGTCGGAGTTGAATCCGCCCCACGGGTAGAACGCGCGCGACTGTCGCAGCAGCGGCCCACCGCGCGTGCATCGATCGCAGTAGGTCGGCGTGATGTGCGCGAAGGTGTTGCCCATGTGAATGTCCCAGTTCGTCTTGAGACCCAGATGTCCGTTGAAGTTGAAGGCGTTCTCGAGACGCGTGCCCGACGTGTTCCATTGCTCCCAGTGATTGCCGTTCAGCTGTGCCCAGTTGTAGATGCCACGAGCATTTCTGAATGACATCGCGCCCCACGTGCTCCAGTCGACAATGTCCGCGCGTCGTAGGTAGCCGAGGTCATTCACTTCGAACCCGGCGGACTGTCGCAGCAGACTCGTTTCAAAGCGCGTGATGCCACCGCCGTACTTGCCAAACTTGATCTGCTCGGAATGTCCGCCGAGCGACGTGCGCGTCGAGTCGACCTGTGAGTCGCCTTGCGGCTGCTGGAAATAGTGAACGGAGCTTGTCTGCGTGAGCAGCAGCGCTGCCGGCGTTCCCGTGACGTACGAACCGGCGAACTGTCCGGCAAGTTCGTACTTTCCGCCCGCGAAGCGATTGCGGAACGTCGCCCCCGTCGTGTAGGCACCTCGATGGAGGAACTGCGCCGTGAGGTCGTCGAGTGAACGGTTGACCGCGGTCGCGATGACACTGATGCCCGCTTCGCCCCCACGCAGATCTTGCTGCGCGCGGAGCACGCCATAGTTCGTGAGCGGTTCCACCGTTGCACCGTTCACCCCACCAACGCGCTCGGTCACGGCATCCAGCACGCCGAACGACATTCCATTCGCCGTGCGCCCGGTGAGTTTCGTTGCTGCCGCAATTGGCGTCGCACTCGGCGTTCCCGAGTCACCGTAATCGTCGCGCAATGATGGCGACCGGCCGATTCTCCGCGAATAGAACAGACCTTCGTTCGTGCTACAGTCAACGACGATGTAGCAATTCAGCTGGAACTGATACAGTCCCGTACCTTCGACGAAGAACGGCCGATGCTCGGCGAAGAATGTTTCGAACGCGGTGAGGTTGACGACCGATGGATCGGCTTCGACCTGGCCGAAGTCGGGATTCACCGTCGCGCTCAGCGTGATATTCGGCGTAATGCCGAGCTTGATGTCACCGCCGCCGGTGATTTGTTGATCGCGTGCGTATCGCGAGTTCGCCAACGTGCGCTCGACATTCTTGGTGACGACGTAGGGCGTCATCTCGACGCGTCGGCCAGCGGTAATGCCGGTGAGTCCGGTGAGCACACCAAGCTGCGACGTCAGGCCGCTACGCGTTGGCGAGTAAGCCGGCCACGCTTCGCGCTCATTGAGTCGCTCGATGTCGCGCCACACACCAAAGCCGAAGGTGTTCGATTCGGATTTCGCGTATCGGAGCTGCGAAAGCGGAATTCGAAACTCGGCCGTCCAACCGGCGGAATCGACGCGCGTCGCGACATCCCAAACGCCGTCCCACGAGTCGTCCTCGTTGCCGTCGTTACTCATCGAGAAATCGCGCTTCACGCCATCGGGGTTCACGGCGAACTCGAAGCCACTGCGCCGGTCGTTGTACGAGTCGATGAGCAGCTTGATCTGATCCGACGAGCCGCGCACGTCGCGCCGAGTGAGCGCGTGCATGATGCTGTCGGGATGCGGATCGAACATCCGCGTGAACACATAGAGGTTCTTATCGTCGTAGGCGACGCGAAATTCCGTGCGGAATGACGGATCGGCATCAATGCGCGGCTGGAACTGCTTGAAGTCTGTGATGCGTTTGGCGGTCAGCCAGATCTCGTCGTCGTCGCGACCGTCGATCACGGGCGCTCTGGTCGCGCGAGCAGCAATCGCACTGGCAGCGACGACGACGCTCGGCGTGTGAGCGACGGGCGGTGTGGTTTCCTGAGGCGGCAAATGCGCGGCGAGGAGCAGCGCTACGACGGGCAGCATTGGGGGGCATCCGGTCAGTGTCGGCCGGTTGGACACTGCGATTTCAGGAAAGGTTGGAAATTCAGCATACAGATTTTCGCTCGTTACGTTGGCTTGACATCGCGCGCCGCGGCCGGAAGTTGTGAGCGGACGCCGCCTAGGAAGGCGCGCGATGGTGGAGCGGCCCTGAAGCGTGATGAACCGGCGGATTGAAATGACATCCCGAGGAGGTCAGATGCTTCGCGTGAATGGACGACGCGGATTTTCGATCGCGATCATGGTCGTGCTCGCCGCGGTCGTGCGACCCGGAGTGCCGGTTGCTGGGAGCCAGGTAAGCCCACAGGGCGATCGTGGCCGCGTCATCACGGCCGCGGCAAAACTGCGCCTCGACTCGACGCTTCGATCGTTCGCCGAGTCCGGCAAGGTTGCTGGCGTTTCAGCGTTGGTTTACGAAAAGGGCGACGAAGCCTACTTCGGCGCATTCGGGATGGCCGACCGAACGGCGGGCCATCGCATGACGCGAGACGCGATCGTGCAGATCTTCTCGATGACCAAGCCGATCACCGGCGTGGCGCTGATGACGCTATACGAGCAGGGCAAGTTCGCGCTCGACGATCCGCTGTCGAAGTACGCGCCCGAGTTCGCGAACATGATGGTGTATGCCGGCGCGGACGCGTCGGGTAACCCGAAGCTCGAGAAGCCGCACCGGCCGATCACGATCCGTGACATCACGCGCCACACCGCGGGCTTCGCGACGGGGGGCGACAATCCGGGCGTCGGGCCGTTGCTCCGCGCGGCGGATCCGATGAATCAAACGAATACGCTCGCGCAGATGGCGCAGAAGCTCGGCACGGTGCCGCTCTGGTTTCATCCGGGCGAGAAGTGGGAATACGGCCCGTCGGTCGACGTGCAGGCCTTTCTCGTCGAGCGGCTATCGGGACAGAAGTACGGCGACTACGTCCAGCAGCATGTGCTCGGCCCGCTCCGAATGAATGAGACGCGGTACTTCCTGCCGGAGAGCGATCGTGGGCGCTTCGCGGCGATGTACCAGCGGAGCGATGCGGGTGTGCTCTCGCAGGTTCCGTATGCGTCGGCGTGGGTGTTCAACACGAATCACTGGGCGTTGACGCCCGGCAGCTACGGCCTGACGTCGACGCTCGACGACTACATGCGCTTTGCGCGGATGTTGCTCGCCGGCGGAACGCTGGACGGTGTGCGCGTGCTCGAGCCGGCGACCGTGAAGCTGATGGCAACGAGCCACCTGTCGGACAGCATCACAGAACGCTCATGGCTGCCGAGCAAGGGTCAGGTTGGATTTGGGATCGACTTCGCTGTGCGAACGCGGCCAACGTCGTCGCCTGACGAGAATCATGGCGTTGTCGGCGAGTTCTTCTGGGATGGCGCGGCGAGCACGCTGTTCTGGGTCGATCCGGCGAACCAACTCGTGGCCGTGCTATTCGTGCAGCTGATGCCCTTCGACAAGGTCGGATTGCATCGGGGATTTCGCGACGCCGTGTACGGCCCGTATCAACCGGCGGGCGCAACCGCGAAGCCATGAGTCGCGCTTGACACGATTGGCGTGGCTGCGTTATTCCTCACGCAGCGCGCCATTGGGGCGCCACCTGTCCGCGGCAAGGGAGGATTACTCCCACCCAATTCGGTTCGAAATCCGCAGTATCTCGAACCTTCTTCCGGCCTGCATTCAGCGGACTCCAGGCGACACGGGAGAATGGTCATGTCCAGGCGTCCCACGCCCACGTCCGCCCTCGAGAATGCGAAGAGGGAGGCGAAGCGCTGGCTCAAAGCACTCCACGACGGAGTCGAAGAAGCCCGCAACCGGCTCGAACGAGCCCTGACAGACGTGCCAGCGGAGCCGTCGCTGCGCCATGTGCAGTTGGCACTCGCACGCGAGCGCGGATTCGCCGGCTGGAATGCGCTGCGAGAAGCGCTGACCGCCGAGCGATCCCGCCAAACGCTGACTATCGAACGTTTCGAAAAGATGGCGACGGATCTCGTCGACGCGTATCGCACAGGCAATGACGCCGCGATGCGCAGCGTGTGGAACACCTTCGGGCACATGCGCTCGTGGGAGGGAATGCGCACATACGTGCAGCTCGATCTGGGCAAGCGTCCGAGCCACGACGGAACGGCGCCTGACATCACGATTGACGATGCGCGTTTGCTCACAGCGAGAGCGCACGACTTTCCCACGTGGGACGCGCTCGTCGAACTGGTCGACTCACGTGCGAATGGCGAGATGATCGTCGCGCGACAAGTGACCGTGTTCTCTGCCGATGTGAGCGGCAAAAAGCACCGGTCCATTCACACACGCGATTGGAGCGCCGCCGTCGGGCTTCTGCGCGAGAGGGAGACCGCGGGCCTCGACGCGTCTGGTCAGATGACCGATGAACTGCTCGAGCGGCTGTCACACCTCGGCCACTTGACGTCACTCGATCTCAACGGCTCCGCGGAACTCACCGATGATGGTCTGCGCCATCTCGCGCGCCTACGCCGGCTGCAACATCTGGATCTGAGTAATTGCCGCATTTCCGATCGTGGCGTCGCCGTGCTTAGCGAATTGCCAGAGCTGCGATCGATTTCGTTGTCTTGGACCGGTGTGACCGACGCGGGCATCGCCACTCTCGCAGCGTGCCCGTGGCTCGAGCGCGTGAACCTCATGCACACACGCACCGGCGATGGCGCGGTGAAAGCGCTCGTCGGCAAGGAGCACCTACGTCACTTCAAGAGCGGCGTTCAACTCACGAACACCGGGATGTCGCTCTTTCGCGACTTTCCAGTCTTTCAAAGCTGGCGCGGCGGCGACGAACAGGTCGCCAGCAGTCTCTATCAGCCGGAGCCAAACTCACTCCTGCTTCGCGGCCAGTTTACAAACGGCGGCCTGGCGGAACTTGCGGGGCTCGACGGCCTATATGCTCTCAATGTCGATGACAGCGCGCTCGCGATCACAGCCGATGGCCTCGCGCCTCTCGTCGATCTGCCGAACCTCGCCTCGCTCGCGTTCGATGCCACGGACGCAGCAATGCCATTCATCGCTGCGATGAAGAAACTCCGATTCCTGATGATTCAGGACACGGTGTCTGGCGACGATGGGTTCGTGGCACTCAGCCGCTCGCAATCGATCGAGAACATCTGGGGGCGTCGCTGCCATAATCTGAGATCGCGCGGATTCGCCGCACTGGCGAACATGCCGAAGCTGCGCACCCTGGGCGTGAGCTGCCTCAACGTCGACGACACTGGTTTGGCAGCATTGCCAAGCTTCCCTACACTACGCGAACTGATGCCGATGGACGTTCCCGACGCCGGCTACAGATTCATTGCGCAGTGCCTCGGCCTCGAGGTACTCACGCTCATGTATTGCCGGGAGACAGGCGACGGCGCGACCGAGCACATCGCGACGCTGCCGAACCTGAAGAAGTACTTCGCAAGCTATACGAAAACCACTGACCGCACCCCGGAGCTCCTCAGCCGCACCGTGTCGCTCGAGAACGTCGAGTTCTCGGCATGCGCTGGACTCACCAATGCCGGCATTGCGACGCTTGCCTGGCTGCCGCAGCTACGCGAAGTGATACTTGGCGGGATGTCCAATGTGACAGCGGACGTGGTGTCTGCCTTTCCGGCGCGCGTGCACGTTCGGTATTCACCAACACCAACGAGATAGCAGCCCACACACGCACATGTTCCTCACTCTGCTCGTCGTCACCTTCGTGGTCGCACTTCTGGTTTCGTTTGCGACCGCGAAGATGTTCAGTACCTCGCTCCAGCGAATCCTCGAGCGCATCGTCGCCCCTGATCTCGCCGGCGCGTGGCATCGGTATCTCATGTTCGCGCTGTACGTCGTCGGAATCTCCGGCGGCGTGAGAGTCTATTCCCTCGAGCAGTACATCATTCCGCGTGATCCGAAAGAGAATCCCCTCGTTCTCAACGCGGATCGATGGACGCTCGAGGTGTATCGGACCGTGATCGGGACGCTCCAAGCCGTCGCATGGCTGCTGCTCGTCGTGTTCGTTTTTCTGCTGATCGCGTACGTCGTCGCGCGCGGCTTGGAGCGGCGCAAAGAACGGGTGGAGTCATGACCACGTCGTCGCGCACAAACAAGACGGGCCAGATCATCGCCATGGGCGGCGGCGGCTTCTCCATGGAGCCAGAGAATAGGCTGCTCGATGACTACATCCTTGGCCAAGCCGGAAGCTCCAAGCCGCGAATCTGCTTTCTCGGCACTGCGAGCGGCGATGCTGCTGGATATGTAGAGAAGTTTTATACGGCGTTCAGCCAACAGCGATGTGAGCCGACGCACCTGATGCTCTTTCAGACGCCGCCACCCGACGTCGCTGCTCTCGTCGCCCGTCAAGACATCTTTTACGTCGGCGGCGGCAGCACACGCAATCTGCTCGTCCTCTGGCGTGAATGGGGGATCGATAGAATGCTCAAGCGCGCCTGGAGAAACGGGGCCGTGATGTCCGGCCTTAGCGCCGGCTCACTGTGCTGGTTCGAATCGGGCGTGAGCGACTCGTTTGGCCCCACGCTGCAGCCGGTGCACGCCCTGGGCTGGCTGCGCGGCAGCCACTGTCCGCACTACGATGGTGAGGTCGCGCGTCGACCCGCGTACCACCGTCTGGTACAGCGAAAGACGATTGCCGCAGGGTATGCGGCGGACGACGGCGCCGCGCTCCATTTCATCGGCCGAAAACTCCACCGAGTGGTGAGTTCGCGACCGGCCGCGAAAGCGTATCACGTGGCTATCTCCGGCTCGACCGTCGTCGAGCGCGAGCTGCCCACCGAGTACCTGGGCGCCCGCGATCGTCGATAGCACCCGCCGGGTTGCCTACCGAAGTGCGTCGCGAAGAGTGACGCGCAGGACACGGCGAGTGGGGAGATACGTCGCCGCGAGCACGACGCCAACGATCGCGGACGATACGAGTGTCGCGGCCCCGATTGACACGAGAGTTCCGATCGGGAAGTACATCGAGAAGCCGACGCCGACGACGAGCATGAACGGCAACGCGAGCGCCACGCCAATGCCGAGCTGGCGACCGCCCTGCCCGACGAGTAGTCGCGCGACGCTGCCATCCGTCGCACCAAGCGCGCGGCGAATACCAACTTCGCGAGTTCGCTGACCGATCGACCGAGCCATCAATCCATATGTGCCGCTCACGGCCAGCAGAAGGGCGAAGCCAAAGCAGAGCGCAAAGAGCTGAGTGACCGACTTCGCGATCAACGTCGTCTTCGCGAGAATCTCCGCGAAGGTCGAGACGTAGGGTGGCGCGAGACGTGGGTCGACGACGGACAACGTCTGATACAAGCCCGCCTGCGCCGCAACGGCGGCGCCGCGATGCTTGAACAGAATGTCTGCACGAGCCACCGATGCCTGACGCAGCGGGATGTAGATCGCCTGATTGCTTCGGTTGCGCGCAAAGGGACTGCCCATCAATACATCACTCACGATACCGACCACCTGACGCGGTGCCGCGTTCGGTCCGTCGGACGCGAGTCGGATCGATTGACCGACCGGCGACACTCCCGGCCACCTCTTTGCGGCAAGCGCGGCGCTGACGACCGCGACACGCGCAGAGCGTTCGTCGTCGCTCGCAGCGAGCGCGCGTCCGGCGCGGACAGTCATTCCGAGAACTTCGATCGGCCCTAGCATAGCCTGAACGAATGCGCGCGGACTTGCCGTCGTGAACGCACTCTGACCACCGTTGACTTCAAACGCGCCAACTTCGTTGTCGATCGCAGCAATCGGTGATCGAAGCAGCACGCCCGTCATCGCGCTGTTCTCGGCGACGCCGTTTGCCACCGCCTGGTAGAACGTGCCTCGGGCAGCGTCCGACGAATATCGATCGGCGCGTGGCTCGAGCGTGGCGCTGAGAAGATTGTGTGTGTCGTAGCCAACGTCGACGTTCGCCACCCGATACGCGACGATGCTCGACATCACGCCGAAGAACATCAAGACTGCGACGGTGAACACTTGGGTGATTACAAGCATTCGCGCGACACGACCTTCTCGCCGGCTCCCGGCGCGTGCACCGCCATCGCGAAGCACGGCGTTGAACTCAGTTCCGGCAACGCGCGATGAAACAACGGCGCCGAGCACCACCATAGCGAGCGTCACGAACGCACAAGCCGCGAACAGCGCCGGTCGATCGAACTTCCACACCCACCAAAAGGCGAGATTGCCTTGAAGCTTGTCCTGCGCCCAGCGATTGATCGCGTCGAGCCCCCAAGCGGCCATACCCATCGCCACAGCACCGCCCATAGTGCAGAGCAAGACACTCTCCCACATGCTTTGCATCATGAGTCGACCACGTGACGCGCCGAGTGCGAGACGCACTGCCGTTTCCTGCGCGCGCTCGTTGGCTCGGGCGAGGAGCAGATTGACGACGTTGATGCACGCCAGCAGGAGGATGAGCGACGCGATGAGATTCAAGACGCCGAGCACCAAAGGAGCTTCGTCGCCAATTTGCGCGACGGGAAAGGATCGGACCGTGACGGCTACTCGCTGAGTCGAAGCAGTGATGGTCGATGTGTTACGGGTTTTGATTGCGCGATCCAACAAGCCGCTGAGCTGCGTTTCTGCTTGTTCTATCGTCGCGCCGTCCTTGAGTCGCGCATAGAGATCGAGCGCCTCGATGCCCGGAGTCGTCGACGTCAATGTTGCCGCGGGGATTGGCACCCACGCGTCGGACGCAACGGGAAACTCGAAATGTTCTGGCATGACGCCAACGACGCGCGTGCGCGTTCCGTTCAACGTCACGATACGATCAACGATCGCGCTGTCGCTGGCAAACACGGCGCGCCACACGCGGTGGCTGAGCACGATCACCGGCTCGGCGCCGGGCGCCTGGTCATCCACGCGAAGCGTTCGGCCGAGCAGCGCGCGCGTTCGCGTGATGTCGAAGAGGTTTGCTTCGGTCATCGTGGCGTCGAGCACGCGCTGATGTCGCTCGTCGCCAATGACGAGGCCGCGCGATGTAAACGCGCCAATCGTGCTCAGTGTCGTAATCGACGGTCGCATGGCCGCAACGTCGGCCGCGTCGAATGAACTCGACGATCCGCTGACCGACTGTGCAATCCGCACGATGCGATCGCCGCCGGCGAGCGGCAGCGGTTTGACGACCGCCGTATATAGGAACGAGAACGTGAAGATCGAGAGTCCGAGTCCGCCACCGAGGACCGCGACGGTGAGGCCGGTGAACAGCGGGCTCCGACGAAGAATTCGAAGCGCGTAACGAACGTCGTTCCAGTGAAGCATGCGGATCCGGGTGGGGGCCGTCGGGAACCGAGAGGATTCGCAACCTACGGTCGCGGTCGCACGTCGGTTTCCGCGGCCCTACCCGGCCGCCGAAGGCTACTTGTCGAACTGTTGCGCCAAGCGTAGTTGCTTGAGTGCACCGTCGATAGCGCGAATGGCTTCGACGCGATGGCCGCCGAAATCATGCGCGGCTGTCTGCAGTTCGTGCTTCGCCGACTGAAGTTCGACGATGGACGCGCGAATGTGCGGATGCGGTTCGATGACGGCCGGCGTGAAGGCGAGCGACCCGGCGATTCCAAGCCCCAACAGAAGCGTTTTCATGATCCCCTCGAAGGTGATGTTGTCACCCATTCGACGCCGAGCAAGCGGAGCCGTTAACGCGTGTGACGGGGATCACCAGGCGGCTTGGCGGGATGCGACAGCATATAGGCGAGGCTAATGGACAACACACGGCCTTGGGGCCGCGACGTGACACCGAACTCGTGTTCGAAGCGCACATCGGCGTGCATCCGAAGCTTCGGAATCAGAAGACCGACTTCGGGACCGAGTCCAAATACACGCGACCATTGACCGCGGAGTTGGGGCGGGATGTCCGCGCCGCGGTCGCGCGTCACTTGCCACAGCGCGAATCCGGCGACGCCTACAACGGCAATCTTCGCCACGCCAAGGCCAGCACCACCCTGCAACTGAAACATGTTGCCGCGATGCAGTTCGATGTCGCGCGAGCGTGTGTTGCGGTCATAGCTAGCGAGTACGGATGCACGACTGGCTCGCGTCGAATCGAAGTACATCGCGCCTCCAGCGGAGAACTCGTGTGTCCAATAGCCGTGTCCTACGCCTCCTTTGCGAGGCTCGAACTTGCCGGTGGGCACGTAGAGCATGTACGAGGTGACGATGTCGAACCGACCTTCGCGCCAACCGACTTTGAGCGGCTGCACGAAGAGATCGCCAAAACCGTATCCGTTCAGTGATGCGGCTGGCTCGTCGCTACTGATGTCGATTTTGGCCACAGGAACGCCGATCGCAACGCTGAAGTACTGCGCATGCGACGTGACGAGCGTGTACCCAACGCCGAGCGCGTTGCCTTTCGCATCGATAGTCAGGCCGTCGATTGGAACGCGTTGACCGTTACGGTCGCGAAGCGTCGTCGCCCGGTAGCGCATGCTTTGATCGATCAGGTACAGACCGGGCGCCGGCTGCACCCCTGCGTCGATTCCGACGCTCCCAAGCAGTTTGTTGCCGAGCTGTTGTGATTGACCGGAGCGAGCGCAGAGAAGTGCGATGCTCGATGCGACAGCGATCCGAAGTGCGCGTGACATGTACGGCGCGGGACCACGCAACAAGTGCGCGCGAACGTCGTGCGTCGAAGGGCCAATGCCCCCGCGACGTGCGCGTCGGCTAATTCACTCCCCTATCTCTGCGCCAACCGAGATCTCACATGCCTAGCGATCGCAGCACGACGAAGACGAGTGAGAGACAGTCCATCATCAAGCACAAACGGCGTACAGCGTACGCCGCGCCGGTGCTCGAGTATCTCGGTAGCTGGAGCGCTCTAACGCTGCAGCAGACCGTTCCGATCACGATGAATCACCAATCGCCGTGGGACGGGAACGCGGGGGAGGTCCTCTGATGTATCACGCGTCGACGGACGTGATTGCCACCGACCTCGAACACGAGATGGTCTTGCTCGATCCGCGCAACGGCGAGATGTACGCGCTGAATACGAGCGCTCGGCAGATCTGGTTCGCACTGCCGGCGCGAACGCCCGACGAACTCGCAAACGTGCTGCTTTCCGAGTTCGACATCTCGCGCGCGCAAGCGCTGACCGATGTGCACTCGTTGATTGCCGCGCTTCAGGGCGCTGGGCTGGTCTGGTGCGAGGATGACGTGAGTTAGGAAAGCACGACGATGCAGTTCCCCATTCTCGGTCGCCCATGTCGCGCGCTGGGCCTGAGTGCGCATCTCGAGTCCTGGCTGCGCGCAAATTGGGAATTTCGTCACACAGCCGTTGTGTCGAACCGGTTCGCGATTGATGTGATCGCCCACGCGCATACTCCGCGTACGCTCCAGGCGGCCGCGGGCATCGCGCAGACATCGACGGTCGATGGTATGACGCTCAACTGGATTCGCGTCGCCGAGCGCGCCTGGTTCGCCCGCATGAGCAGCGGCGCCGTTCGGCTCGACCTGACTGACGATCGAGCACGTATCGATCTTTGGTTCGATCGCATGGACGACATGCCGCCCGACCTTCTCACTGCGCTTCACATCGCTCTCTGCGAAGCCTTACGAGCAACCGGACTCGTGCCGTTGCACGCCGCGGTCGTCGTGCGCGACGGAATCGCTGTGGCGTTTGTCGGTCGCAGTGGTGTTGGAAAGACCAGCACACTCGTGTCGATGATAGCGCGCGGGTGGGCACCACTCGCCGAGGATTTTGCCTGGCTCAATCCGCTCACGCGCCGCGTTTACGGATGGGATCGCGGCGTTCACCTGACCGACGCGGGCCTCGCTCGCGTTCGTAGTGTTGTTCCAGCGAACGGCTGGCGTCGCGAGCGCAATAAGCAGTACATCGAATTCGGCCGACTCACTGGCGCGCCGACGCGACCCGCGTCTGCGACACTCGAGCGAATCATGGAGCTCAAACGCGACGCCGGGCGTGATTCGATGGTCGATGAACTCGATCCCCGTAGCGCGGTTCGCGCACTCTGGGAGAGCGCCGGGGTTCCGCTCTGCGATCGCACGCGGCGCCGCTTCACGCGAGAAGTGCCGGTACTCCTCCGGCACCTCGACATTGGTCAACTGGTTTTGGGGCGGACGCCGATCGTACTCTGATCGGCGTTACGATGCGCTAACCCGGAAAGCGGAAGTTCTCGGCGAACGTGGCGCACTTGTCCGCTTCATAGAGCTCGGGCAACGCCACGCCCTCGTGCTCGACCCACGCGTGACCGACAGTCCCGTCCGCGTCACGACGAATTCCGCTGACGAAATCCACGGGCCAGCCTGCCTCGCGCAATTTCACGTATAGAGAGAGTGCGAGCAGGACACACGGGCCGTGACGCCACGTGCCGACGAGACGAATCGCCCATCGCACTGCCGCAACGACATCGGCGCGCCCCATCGTTGGCGGAGCCGACGTCACGCGAGGAGTCATCGCACGAAGCAGCGTTCGTAGATCACTATGCACGCGCAGCGCGAGGTGCACGCGCAGAACGCCTGGCACCATCGCGAGGGCCGCGCGGGCACCTGACGGCGCTCCACACAGCCGAGCGACGGTGAGTTCTGGCGCGCCGAGCAGTCCGCGTTCGGGAAACGCCGCCGCGTTCCATCGCCAGCGTCGGGCCGCGCGAGGTCGCGTCAGGTCGAGCCGGCTCGACTGCGGGTCGCAGCGCGACAGGAAGATGCCGAGCGTCCGTTCGCACCCGAGCTGTTTCGCCCGCTCGTGCAGCGCGTCTGCGTCGAGGTCGTAGCGCGAGGCAATATGGCGATAGTCGATCACGTCGTGCGGCTTCAACTGCCAACCGTCGCCGCTCCAACAGCGCTGCAGTACGACACCCACGAGGAGCATGTCGACGGGACACATCTCGAGGATGTCGAGCCCCTCCCACCAACGCGCTCGTGATTCTTTCCACACCGCATCGGTGATACGGCGCTGCACTCCGTTCCAGGGAAGTCGAACGTGAATGATGTCGCGGTGCACATCGATCATCGTGGTTCCTTTCGCGCGAACCAGACTGAACGCATTGTGCGAATGCGATGGTCCCACTGTTTGCGCGGTCGCTTCGTGCCAACCAAGCGATCGTGCGATGCGCGACGCGTGCAGCTCGCGGTCGCGAGGTACGAGCACGTCGACGTCGCCGTGGAAGCGCGCACCCGGAAGTGGATAGACGAATTCGGCGAGGTGGAAGCCCTTGAACAGCAGTACGTCGATGCCGGCATCGCGCCAGGCACGAAAGAGTGGAACGATTTCTCGCTTGATGCGCTGATGTCGTCCAAGCGTCGCGATGTAGTCAGGCCGCAGCGACGAGCGAGCGGGATTGGTGCGGGGCAGCGCGGTGTAGCCATACGCCGCGAGTCGTGTCTTACGAAGCACTTCGACCGGCGGCGGCTGGCCGTGCCCGAGCAGCCAAGTGGAGAGCGTGGGGGTCGTAGTGGGCATGTCGATTTTGCGATGCATGCGGCGCACCGCTGGCGCCGTGCGGATGTGACCGTCGAAGCGTTGCTCGCAACTGCCATCGTGCGCGGTGCGGACGTGAGGCAGTATGTTGTTCGTCTCGGATCGAACGAGCGTGAACGATGTGGAAGTGGATCGCCGCCACCATGGTGTTCCTGATTGTCGCGATGATGGGAACGTGCTACCTCGGCTATCGGAAGCTCTCGAAGGCGGGAGATAACGTCGTGCTGTCAGTGCAGGGCTCGCCCGAGCACGTCTTTGCGTTGCTCACGGATCGCGACTCCATCGCGGCATGGCTGCCTGTCGGCGCCGAGCTAACGCCGATTGGTCACGGTGTCGTTGGCGTGGGTGATACGATTCGCGTCTCCACGCCTGGCGCGCCGGGCGATTCGAGCAAGCGGCAGCGGCAGGTCTGGGTCGTGCGAGAAATCACGCCCCCAACGAGCCTGAGCGTGGACGGGATCGAGTACAGTCCGAGCGGGATCCCACGCGTGGCGCTCGCTCGCCACGATTCACTCGCGGCCGCCGGCGACTCGACGGTAGTCGTCTCGACGTTCCGAATTTTTCCGACGCCCATCAACGCCGACACGACGAGACGAATGGGGGCCGCGACACTACGCGCTGCGGACGGGCTACGACTCGGCGCCGCGCGAGCCCAGTGGCGCGCTCAATTGCGCAGAATCGCGGCGCACGTCGGAATGCCCTAGGTCACACCGAGCTCAGTGGCGCTCGGCGGGCAGCGCAAATGCGACGTACGTACCGCCTGACAGAGCGCCGTTCTTGCCGCCACCGCAGGCGATGACCACGTACTGCGTACCGTTGACCATATAGGTGGATGGCGTCGCGTTGCCGGCAGCAGGCAGCGTCGCCTCCCAGAGAAGCTTCCCAGTCGCTTTGTCGTAGACGTGGAACTTGTTGTCGTACGTCGTCGCGCCAATGAACAGCAGGCCGTTTTCCGTGACGATTGCGCCACCGTAGTTGTCGGTGCCGGTATTCGTGATGCCCTGCGCCGCCAACTTCGGGTATTCGCCGAAGGGAATCGTCCACCGAATCTCGCCCTTGTTCAGGTCGATGGCGTTGAGCGTTCCCCACGGAGGCGTGATGGCGGGGTAGCCGTCGGGATCGAGAAAGATGTCGAAGCCCGTGCTTCGATACTTGAGGTAGTTCGGATTTTCGGCGGCGGTCGACGCGACGTCGCGACCGGTGAGCAGGAAGTTCACCATGTCATTCACGGCGCCGTTGTCGAACACGGCGGCAAAGCCGGGCATGCGGCCTGTCCCCTGACGAATGACCTGTGAGAGCTGCTCGCGCGTTCGTTTCGCACCGATGTCGACGAGCGACGGCATCACCGATGAGCCTTTCAAGTCGTCGCCGTGGCAGCTCGCGCAATTCGCGGCGTACGCAGATTTGTCGCTGCGCGGCACCATCTTGAGCAGCCAGGGCATTTCGTTAGAGTTTACGTATAATAGACCAGTCGCTGGATCAAAGGCTGGTCCTCCCCACTCACCGCCGCCGTCGACACCGGGAAAGAGAATCGTCCCGTCGAGATTCGGCGGGTCGAACATCCCATTGGTTTTGTACTTTCGAAATGTCTCGAGCGCTGCCGCATGAGCAGCCGGTGTGCGGTTCGTGATCATGTCCTCCGTCAGCGCTTGGCGCGCGACCGGCGGCGGGCTCACCGGAAAGGGCTGTGTCGTCGCCGCGCGTTCCCCATCGAGCCGCGACGAGGGGACTGCGCGATACTCGATTGGAAACAGCGGCTTCCCGGTCTCGCGTTCGAAAACATAGACATGGCCCGTCTTCGTGATCTGTGCGACGGCGTCGACTGATCGGCCGTCGCGCTTGACGGTGACCAACGCTGGCGCCGCGGGAAAATCACGATCCCAAAGGTCGTGCTTCACGCCCTGGAAATGCCAGATGCGTTTGCCCGTGCGCGCATCGAGCGCGAGGACTGTATTGGCGAAGAGATTGTCGCCGATCCGATTCGAACCGTAGAAATCGAACGACGCAGATCCCGTCGCCGCGAAGACGATGGCGCGTTTGGGATCGATCGTTACACCCGCCCAGGCATTCGCACCACCATTCACCTTGTACGAGTCTGGCGGCCACGTCTCGTAGCCAAACTCTCCCGGGTGCGGAATCGTGTGAAAGCTCCAACGCAGCGCGCCCGTTTTGAGATCGTACGCACGGATGTCGCCGGGCGATCCGGGCAGCGTTTCGCTCACCGTGCTTCCGATGATGAGCATATCCTCAAAGACAACACCCGGCGTACTCGCGCTCACCGACAGTTGCTCGGCTGGCCTTCCAAGTCCTTCGCGCAGATCCACGGCGCCGTCGACGCCGAACGATGAGATCGGCTTCCCCGTTTTCCGATCGAGCGCCCAGAGCTTGTTGCGATACGTGAACAGCACGCGATCGCCCGCAACGACGACGCCTCGATGCCTGAAGCGCGATGTCGGCGGGCGACCGCCGTTCGCGTCGAAGCTCCAAAGCTCCTTGCCCGTCGTTGCATCCAGCGCGATCACACGAAGCTTTGGCGTGGTCGCGTAGAGAATGCCATCGACGACGATCGGATTGGCCTGCATCTCCGAGCCCTGAAACTCGTCATGCGTCTCGAACGTCCACGCGACTTTGAGTCGCGACACATTCGCCGGAGTGATCTGCGCGAGCGTCGAGTAGTGCGTATGATCGGTGTTGCCGCCATAGACGGGCCAATCGACGGTACCGCGCTGTGCCTGCGCTACGATCGGGAGTGCGCAAAGCAGGACTGGAAGCCGGTGTCTCATTCCGCGAAACTACCTGCGTCCCGACGGCACCGCCATCCAAAGAGGCTCCAGTGAACGTCCCGGAAATTCAGACCGACCGCCTGCTGCTTCGCAGCTTGCGCACCAGCGACTTCGAAGCCTACGCCGAGATGATGGCGGATCCCGAGGTCGCACGCTTTCTTGCCGACGGGCGAGCGCTTGCTCGCTGGGAAGCCTGGCGACAGCTCGCCATGTTCATCGGCCACTGGGAGCTGCGAGGCTTCGGCATCTGGGCCGTCGAAGAAAAATCGTCAGGCGCGTTCCTGGGCCGCATCGGATGCTTCGAGCCCGAGGGGTGGCCGGGTTTCGAGATCGGCTACACGCTCGCTCGTAGCGCGTGGGGAAAGGGCTATGCGAGCGAGGGCGCGGCGGCGGCGCTGAACTACGCGCGCACACAACTGAAGCAGCGCGACATCATCAGCGTGATCCGCATCGGGAATAGTGGCTCGGTGAAGGTGGCCAGGAAGCTCGGTGCAATGCTTGCCGATACCGTCGATTTCTATGGCGGGCGGGCGGAAATTTATCGCTATCCTGCCGCGTAGAATCGGCCTCTGGCGCTAGATTCTCCGCCGTGACAACGCGCCAGCGGTACCTGACTGCCAGAATCGCCTATGTCGCCGTCGTTCTGCTTGCGACGCTGACGAATCTGCATTTCTCGGCAAACGCTGACGACGCGATGATGCGCCTCCAGCGCGCGGTCACTCCGTCGATTGGTTGGCGCGATGCGATTGACGGTTTGCGGAACGCCGTGTTGTTCGCGGGACTTGGCGCCGTTTGGGTGCTGACGTCGTTCACCAACAGCATTCCCCGCGAACTCCGCTGGGCAACGCTCACGTCGTTTGCGTTGAGCACCTTGGTCGAAGGATTTCAGATATTCTCGCCCGTTCGCACGGCGAGCATTCTCGACGTCTTTACCAACACACTCGGCGGACTCGCTGGTGCGGTCGTCACGGCAATGCTTCTCGTCGCCGTACAGAGGGCGCGACAGGATAAGTCGTACGTCGGCATTCCCACCTTGTTGATCGCCGGTCCATACGCGCTTGCGTTGCTATGCGAAGCGCTTGCTCCGCTGTTCGAGTCCGATCCGCTCCCGTTCATGGAGGGCGGCCCGCTCAACCGGCTGTCCATCGCACTTTCTGCGTCGCGAGCGTTGGACTGGAACGAGATCCCAGTGTTGGACATTCCGCTGTACGTGGCTGGGGGATTTCTGTTGGTCGCGTTTCTGCGCGAGTGGAAGGGCGCCTCATCGCTCCAATGGATCGGCGTTACGATCCTTGGCGCGATCACCGTTACGTTGGCTCACGTGGCGCACGGTTTGTTCAGCCTGCCCGTCCGCTGGGAAGCCGTGATCACCGACAGCGTATCGATCGCGTTCGGTGCGTGGCTGGCGAGCACGTATCTCGGCCGTCTCACCAAACACTATCGAAGCTCGGAGCGTGCGCGTCTCGCGATCTTCACATATCTCGGACTGCTCGTCGTCTGGGGATGGCGCCCTCTGTATCCGGAAACGCAGTGGGACGCGATCGTCGCTGAGCTCGAGCCGCAGGCGTTCATTCCGCTCGCGAGATTGTCGGAGCGCGTCGACGTATTCAGCGCGCTGCACGTGGCGCAGCAGTTCCTGCTCTATCTGCCGCTGGGCGCGTTGCTCGCGGTTTGGCCACTGCGTCTCACCGGACGCTGGTCGGGTCTGCGGCCCGCGGTATTGCTCGCCATCGTGATCGAGCTTGGCCACATCGTGATGGCCGGCCGCACCTTTGACGTGACGAACATTCTGCTCGCCTTCGCCGGTCTCGCCGTGGGCTGGGTCGCGGTGCGGCGTTCTGGCTACCAGCCCTACGGCTCTGCGCTACACGGATCTACTTCGCGGGCTTCACGTCGTTCTTGAGCTGAACGACGATCACTTCGAGAGGCTTCGTTCCAGGATTCACGTCGGCGTGCTGCTGTCCCGGCGGATCGACGCCGAGCCACATCGCCTTTCCGGCCTTTAGATCGTAGGTCTCGAGCGTCTTGCCGTTCTTGTCGACGATCTTGAGCTGGCCGTCGTTGAGCGCGATCAACGCGCGGCCGTGATCGTGGCGATGCAGCGAGAGCGGCTGATTCGGCATGACGACCGACTTCCATACCTGCAGGTGCTCGTTCTCAAATTGCGGCTCGCGGTACGAAGCGGCCTGTTGCTGCTGCGCCCACACGACACCGGCGCCCGTGGCAAAACACACGACACCAACGGCGAGCGTCGACCGAGAGAATGACATGTATGCGGCTCCGAGTGAGCGAAAAGCCTAGGCGGTTTCCATTTGTGACGCGACCGCGAGCCAGTTGCGATACTGCGGCAGCTTGCCGTGCACGGCATCGAAGAACGTCTGCTGAATCTGACGCGTGATCGGGCCAGGCTTTCCGCCGGCAACGATGCGACCGTCGAGCTCCTTGATCGGCGTGACTTCGATTGCCGTTCCCGTGAAGAACAGTTCGTCGGCCGACTGCACTTCGATGAGACCCATGGGGCGTACTTCCACCGGAAGCCCAAGGTCGCGTGCGATCTGCAGCACGCTGTCGCGTGTGATGCCCATGACGATCGACGCGTCGACGTCGTTCGTGATCACGGTGCCGTTGCGCACGATGAACAGATTCGCGCCAGAACCCTCGGCGACGTCACCCTTGCTGTTCATGAGAATTGCGTCGTCGTAGCCCCGGCGAATCGCCTCCTGCACCGCACGCACCGAGTTCGTGTAATGACCGCACGCCTTCACAAACGGCGGCAGCGTTGCCGGCGCAATGCGCTCGACGGTCGACACCGTTGCACGAACACCATGTTCCGGACCGCCCTGGATGTACGCGCGTCCCGGTACTGCGATGATCGCCACAGTCACAGGACAGTCTTTCGGCCACACGCTGAAGCTGTATGAATCGAAGAACGCGAGTGGGCGGAGGTAAGCATTCTCGAGGTTGTTCGCGCGGACGACGTCGAGCGACGCGGCGCAAAGCTCATCGAACGAATACGGCCAGGCGATTTCGTAGAATGACGCCGAGGCTTCGAAACGACGCATGTGTGCGTCGAGTCGGAAAATCGCGGGACCTTCTGGCGTGTCGTACGACCGCATGCCCTCGAAGACGCCCGTGCCGTACTGGAGCGCGTGCGCAGTCACGTGAATGTTCGCGGCGTCCCACGGCATGAGTTCGCCATTCATCCAAATGAATTCGGTCTTCGTAAATGCTGGCATGGTGCTGACCTCGAGAAAGCGGAATCGAAAGCGCGAAATCGTTGCGTCAGGAGTATGCGCCGAGCATGACCGATGTGGCAAGACGATGGAGGACTTCGCGACTCTTTCCGGTGGCGATCCGGGCCAGTAACGTCCAGCTTCCGTCACACTTTCTACCGTCCGCCCATGGCACCACGCGCTGAACGACCACCGACGCTCACCGCCGTTCGAAAGCGACTTCGCGAACTCGGCGACACCGATGACGCCGCGTTTCTCCAAGGCTTTTTCAAGACGGGCCCCGGTGAATACGGAGCCGGCGACAAGTTTCTTGGCATCCGCGTTCCCGCTACGCGTCGTCTTGCGCGAGAATTTCGCGAACTTCCGCTCGAGGACGTCGAAGCGCTGCTCTTTGAGCCCTGGCACGAGGCGCGACTGCTCGGCGTCATTCTGCTCGGCAATCGGTATGACGCCGGAACGGAGAAGGAGCGCGAAGCGATTTTCCGGCTGTACGTGCGGAACGCGGACCGTGTCA
Source organism: Leucogemmata humicola (assembly GCF_055379415.1). Taxonomy (NCBI): domain Bacteria; kingdom Pseudomonadati; phylum Gemmatimonadota; class Gemmatimonadia; order Gemmatimonadales; family Gemmatimonadaceae; genus Leucogemmata; species Leucogemmata humicola. The sequence continues at coordinate 460,790 of NZ_AP040875.1, read as the reverse complement.
ACAACTGGGATCTCGTCGACTCGTCGGCGCCGAATATCGTCGGCGCGCATCTCATGGAGCGACCGCGCACGTTGCTCGACAAGCTGGCGCGCTCCAAGAATCTGTGGGAGCGGCGCATCGCTATCGTCGCAACGCAGGAGCTGATTCGCGCCGGCCAGTTCGACGACACCATCCGAATCGCAACCAAACTGCTCGGCGATTCTCACGACCTGATTCACAAGGCGACAGGCTGGATGCTGCGCGAAGTCGGGAAGCGAGACCCCGAGCGCCTCGACGAATTTCTCGACGCTCACGCGGACGAGATGCCGAGGACGATGCTTCGATACGCCATCGAACGAATGACACCCGCGAAGCGAAAAGCCTACCTCAACGCACGGGCGTCTACCGCCTAGGCTGGTACCATCCCTCGTGCAGCAAACAGAATGGCTGCGGCTCGGGGAGCATTCTACCTTCTGGACCCGACTGCCAAAATGCTTTCCCCACGCCGTTCATGAACGTTCGCTGCGCGGCGAGCCGATTCGCGTGAAGCACAGACTTCCGAATCGTGTAGCGCACCGATCCCGACGGCTTCAGGATGACAGTGGTGCCGCCATAGAAGTCGAAGCTCGTGCCGTCGGGTTCCCGCACCACACGTCGCTGCGTGACTTCAGCCACCAGATCGAAGACAACCTGACCGCTGGGTCCAATCCGTCTCGAACTTCGGATCGACTCCACGATCGGTAGATCAACGTCGTCGCCGCCGAGCAACGGATCACCAGTCGCGACGAGACCAAATGACTTTCGATATGCCGGATCTCCAATCACTGCCCCGAGCACGACCGCCTGACGCGTCAGTTCCTCGGCGCTTGCTGGTCGCCCTGGGTCACCGCGGAATTGCAGTTGATCGAAGCCGAGCGCAGGGATGGGCGGCACCGCCGAATCTGGCGCGCGCCACAGCAGCGAGTCCTCCGACAGGCTCGGCACGTCCGACGGAAAGATCCCGAACAGACGAAACGCGTCGATCCATGCTTCGCGATACGACCACTCGTCATCTGGCACGACATCGAAGTCCGCGGTAATCGCGGCACGCAGAAACTCGCCGAAGGTGATGTCGACCGGCGGACAATAATCGATGGCGCGAATGCAGATCGTGAGAAAATGCGACGCGAGCTTGCATGCAGAATCTGTCAACAGCTCGAGAAGAATCTGCGGCAATGCGCCATCTGGCAAAACGCCCGTACCATTCGACGCCAGGCGGAAGAAGCGCTCTGTCTTTCGCTGATATACAGTCGCGAATGCTTCGTACACCGCCAACACCAGGACTTCACCGCGCATATGCGGCTCAGTGGCGTCACCGTGTCGTCGCTTGTCCGCCGTCACAGCGCACCGAAGCGGGCCGTTCCGCCCGGTGGTATCACCAAATTCCTGACCGAGCTGGTTGAGTAACCCGGCTTTACGGACATCCCCGCGCGACGCAGCCAGTCCTGCGCGGACGATGTCGCGATACGTGAAGCGCTGAAAGAGCGCAACGAGATCGGCGAACGCCTCGTGGAACGCAAAGACGTCGGGATTGGTCGGCAGCATGAAGCGCGCGCGAACACCATCGAGCAGTGCGTGGGATACCTCATGCGCGATGATGTCGTGCGACAGCGCAGTACACACCATTCCCTTTGGTGCTTCTCGGCCAGTGACGCGATCGTCAGCGCGAAACGCACCCAATCGAATTTCGCCACGCTGCGGATCGTAGTACGCATTCCGCGTCGCAGACACGCACGACCGAATCCGAAGACGCAGCGGCGGCTTGGCGTTCGCGCGCGTGAAACCCCACGCGACTTCGCGGCCCAGGGCATGACGAAACGCCGCGTACGACGTGCTGCACACCGCGTACGCCATCTGGCGTCGAAAGAGCGGATCGGTGGGCGACGCCGCGCGACCCTGTGAGATCAGCACATATGGATCGTCGAGGTCGAGAGACTCCGGCGTTTCCCCGTCCAACCCCTCGTCGACAACCTCGAACAACGCACCAGATGGCCCAGGCTCCAACGGCTCGTACGCAACGTTGACGACGGCAACCGCGCCATCGCGGCGCGACGCGCCCGGATCGAGGGCGAATACACGGAGCGGGCGATATAGCGGATCGCTCGAGTTTCGCTCGTACGGTTCCACCTGCCCCGACCGAACGACACGCGGCGAAATGTTGAAGTGCTCGCCCCGGCGACCAGCACCGGGGCGCAACGCATCATCGCCGGGCGTCGGATGAGTTGACTCCGACGAACTTTCCGCAGTCGATCGATTTGCTTCCGGCGTACTCGGAATCGATCGAATCACCGGCGGCACGAATCAGTCTCCCGACTGCGAGTGATCGCGCTCGAGCATTTCGGCGTGCTGCCGCAGCGAATTCGCAATCGCCAGGGTGCCGAGCGCCGACGGAACGTTGCCCGCCGATACACTACGGCCGGACTGCACGACACCAAGAAGCTGCGTCGTCTCGAGACCTTTGAGGCAATCGAGCTCCGGCGTTTGCTGCCGCGCATCGCCGAAGTCCTTCAGTACGCGATCGAGGAACTGGCCGACCTGAATTCCCTCGACACCCGCATCGATGATCGCCGTCGCAATTTTCGTAAAATCACCGTGACCGTCGTGCTCGAGCGCGCTTTCACGATCGCGACACGCCGCAAAGCTCACCCAGCGAATCGTCGACGAGTCGGCGACGATCTCGCGCGTCGCAATGGCACGGGACGCACGCTCCGCGGCGAACGCCTGGTGTTTTCGCCACAACTCGCGACGTGTTCGCGGATCCGTGATCAACACGCGAGCCTTTCCACCGCTGTTGGCAGGCGCGTTCGTCATCAGGAAGCGCGTTGCGGTTCCTGAATGACAGCAATCGAGGAAGCACGTGAGCGAAACACCCTCGCGCATCGTCAACAGAATTTCGCGAATCTCGTCGTCGACGACGAACGCGCCACTGTCGAAGTCGATCGGCACGAGCGCCTCATCCTTTCCATCCGATTCATCACCGTCGGGATCGGCGAGTTGGTACCCGTGTCCAGCATATTGGAATACGATCACATCGCCGGAGCTCGCACTGGTCACGAGCTTCCGAAGCTCACGTGTGATTGCGCCGTGCGTCGCCTGTTCGTCGTGCAGCGCCGTCACGGTGAAGTTCAGCTTCTCGAGCGATTGCTGCCACGCCGTCGAATCGTTCACACAACCGCCAAGCGTGTTTGGCGCGGGATACTTGTCGATCCCGACGCAGAGCGCCGTCCGCTTGCCTGAGCCTTTCGATACGGCGGGCGACGACGACGCAGGCGACGAAGGCTGCTCTACGCTCGCCTGCGCGTGCGTCATTGCCTTTGGCTTGTGCCCGTGATGCGACTGCAGCGCGCTCACATCGACGCCACGCATCCAATCCACCGACTCCGGCCATCCAACCGCGCGTGATGCATCTGCCGTGTACGGAACCGGAATGCTCTGCGTGTTCAACACGCGCGCCGCGACACTGTTCATCGTGCTCGGATCGTCGTCGAACGCGCTGTGTGACGTCGCCTTGCTCGCCGAGTTCCCGGTCGTCACGTCGGTGGTGGACCACACGACGTTGCCGCGCGCACCGGTGCGTCCGTCGAGACCGAACAACGAACGCAAATCGGCATCGGCTTCAACCGAAATGTCGAGACCGAGAATTGGCGTCCGCGCAGTTGCCTCGAGCGCGTGATGAATGAGATAGAGCAGCGACTTGTGGTAAATCCCGACGCAGTTGTCTTCCTTCTCCCACCGATCGCGCATCGTGTACATCGTCATCGCTTCAATGCCGTTGCCGAGCAACGGCGCGATGGTCTGTTTGAACGCGTCGACGCGAATGGCAGGCGCCAAAAGCTGCAGCGTCTTCACCGCCGTGACACCCGCGGTGCGCAACGTAGGAATGAAGTACGAGTGGAAGCTCGACCCCGCGCTGTGCCCAACCGTGTGCACTTCGACCGGCGTGTTCGTTCCGCGGCAGAACTTCACGAGCTGCTGCGCGACATACGTCGCACCGCCATTCGCGGCGCTGCACAACGCAGCATTCGTCTTCATTGCCGACCACACTTTCACGCCACCAAGCCCGCGACAGCCAGCCTCAACTACCGGATCAGTGGTGTAGTCCCAGAGGTCGCGCGCGCCGAGCCCCGGAAGCTTGGACGTCACGGTCTGCATGATCGCACGAAGCGCGTCGAACAGACCAGTTTCCCAGATGAAGTAGATGGGGTAGACGCCGTTTCGCTTCCACCAGTCGACGTGCTTGCGCGCCACACCGAGTCCGTCAGTCTCACTCACCAGACCACCGTGCGCCCAGAACACGAGGCGCAGCGGTTTGCCCGGATGCTCGGCGACCCATCGCGGAAGGTGCGTCGAGAAAATCTCGTCGACATCGCGCGGCGTGGTGTCGAACTGACCCGAGCGATTGAAACCGCCGTTGCTCAGGTTGACGACATGCGGCCGAAGTGCCGCAAAGTCGCTCACGGTCAATCCGCCGCGTGAGCGGGCAGCGATTGCGCGCGGAGCTGACACGCCCGGCGCGAGCCAGTCGCACAGCGCTTTGACCGTTGTGGCGTTGCCGAAATACTCGGTGTGAATGACGCCGTCGCCGTGGCCAAAGACCACGCGCTTCGATTCGGGAATCGGGAAGCCCGGTACCGTCACCGGTGGAGTCGCCTGGTTCGTTGGCGCGTACGCACCAATCGTCGGCACCACGAGATCGTTCGGCGCCTGCTCGAACACCGCGTCGATCGCGGAATCGGCAACACGCGCCGCACTGATTAAACGCCGATCCGTGGGCTCGTAATCCGACGCAATCGCGAACAGCTCGACTCCCCGCCCCGTCAGCGCGTTGAGCGCCGACAGAAAGTCGCCACTCGGCTTCATGGCGCGAAGGCCAACGAGATCGTGCAGGAAACCGTGCGCAATCACCTTCAGCCCAATCACGAGCGCATCGATCACCTCGCCCACGGTTCCCATCGGAATTACGTGAGCGATGTTCGTAAAGCGATCGATCATGTCGACCATGTGATCGTCGTCGGCCAATGCGGTTCCACCGTTCGGCACGCCGACGAGCACGATCTTGTTCACCGTGAGGCCCCGCGATGCACCGCGGACAGCCAGCTCACGCGACACGAGTCCGCCGCGACTGTGGCAGACGATGTCGACGTTCAGCGACAGCCCCGCCGGAATCTGGCTGAGGAATCGATCGGCGTTCTCCTGCGGATCTTCGGTCAGACTCGGGTGATTGAACGCGAACACACGGCCGCCGTACGCGTTCGAGAGCGTCGTCATCGACGGGAGGTCGATCGGCGAGAAAGCACCGGCCGTACTGAACGTGCCATGCACGAAGAGGAGCGCACGGTCCTGCGCCATGCGCTGCCACTCCGACGGCGACAGCTCAGGCGCATCGGCGCGATAGTCCGACGGGCCGTAGGTGCGAATCAAATACGGACGGTTCTTCGCCTCCCACGAGCGCGCGAAACCACGGCCGATCGCGCCCAACACTGCGTCGGTCAGCGGATACACGAACACTTTGAGAATCTTCCGACCGATGTCGCCGAGGCCGCGAGACGCCGGGCGTCCGCGGACGGGCTGCGTTGGGATCACGAACCGAATCACGTCTGGCGGCGACACCGCAGGCGTGAGTGTGCGGGCCTCCGTCGTGACGACAGGCGCCCGCTCCGGCAAATGCCACGACAGCGCGCCGTCCTCATTCTCGAGTAGAACGAGGGCGCCGGTATTCGGCTGTCGCGGCACCTCGAGTACAGTCGGATCGAGTGCCACCGTCCGCAGGCCGCGCGACGCTGGCGTCTGACTCAGATCGAGCTCGATGACCTTGTCTCGCCGCAAACCCGCAGCGAAAAGCAGAGCGTCGAAGCGATCACCGAACTCGCGAGGCAGAGCATCGCGGTCGTTGGACGTTCGCGCTGTGCCCCTGACACCGGGCGCGGTGATCACGTACCCGTCGCCGAGATCCGTGGGTTCGCCGCCCAGAGTGTATTCAGCCATACGATTCGCCGCCTGTCCGAGAATGTTGGGAAGGGGAGGAGAAATCAGTTCGATTAGAAGATGCTCAGATCATCGTCGCCGGACTCGGCCCCGTCAACCGTCACGGGCCGTCATCATTTGCGATTCAGTAGTCGCGCCGCCATCACACGGTCGCCCAACTCGATCCTATCGACCGCATCCATTCCGCGAATCACCCGCCCCATCGAGGTAAAATCGCCCTCGTTGTGCGGCTGCGGCGTGTGATTGAGCGTATAACCAGGACTGCCCGTATCCAACCCGGCCGTTGCCCAGGCGAGATTCGCACGCGTCAACCGATGACGGTTCACCTCGTCGCGAAGTACTCGTCCGTTTCGAATCGTCGCCTGCTGATCCACGAAATCGGGAACGACACGCGTGAACTCGGTGCCCACCACGCTGCCCGTCTCGATCGTTTGGACAAAATAGTCGACAGCAAGCGGCGCATCACCTGGATAGAGCTCGAGCTCGATCGGACCGCGCGGCGTTTCCCAACGTGCGGTTGGATTTGGCTTGCCGTTGTACGCCGGCACGACCCATCGCTGCACAATGGTGCGATACTCGTCGAGTGTTCGCGATACCGGAGTCTGCGCGCCCCAAGCCGTTCGCGCCGCTGCGCCAAGCGCTCTGTCTGCGTCGCGCCGGAGAGTCACGTTCTGCGGCGCCGGAAAGCGAGCGACGAACTGCGACGCTCCTGACCCGCGACGGTTCTGTATTCCGCCGATCGCGACGATCGCCGCCGACGCGATTGCAGGATTCGCGTCGTTCCGCGCCCGGTCGTACGCGTCGAACAACATCGGCAGGTCGCTGGTGTCCGCCCACGCACCCATCGCTCGCAGCGCGGCCACGCGGCGAATCGTGTCTGGCGCCGACAGATCGGCTCGCCGCTCCGCTTCCGACCGACTCGTGTCCCGCACGACCGACTGCCAACCAATCGTGCGACAGTATGCCGAGGTGTCGCTGGTCATCGCGCGCGCGGCAGCGGCCGCATCGCGCGGCGAAAAAGCCTGTAGCGACTGCAACGCCGTTACACGCAGCGCGCATGAACGACCCGTTTGCGTCGCCGCCACGAGCGACGCGATCGTCGCCGCCGCTCGCACTCGGCCGAGTCCTTCTGCGGCGGAGACTGAAATCCACGAGTCCGGCGACGCGAGCCCGGCGACTAATGCATCGATGGCCGCCGAATCGGAGTAAGTGCCAAGTGCACGGAGCGCCTCCGTGCGCACACGGCGGTCTGCGTCGCGCGTGGCAGCGAGTAGGCGTGCTTCGGCTTTGGCGCCGAGTTGCACGCTGTCGGCCTGCGGGCGCGTGAGACCGCGGACTGCCCACGATCGAACCAGCCCCGAGCGATCCGAGCTGAGAGATAGCAGCGTCGCGACCGCTGCCGGATCGCGCGGACGGAAAAGCGCCCACGTAGCGCGCCATCGGAGTTCTTCGTTCGACGACGCGGACCATCGTACGATCGGCGCGATGTCGCCCCGAGCCGTGGACCGGCCGATGGACAGTAGCGCTTCGGCGATCGTCTCCGTGGTGCGTGGCGTTGCGCGAGCCGTCGAGAGGAAGCGCGCCAGGAATTCTCGCGCATTCGCTGTCTTGAGCTTCCCAAGTGCTGCTGCGGCTTCTGTCGCCACCGTTGGCGCCACGTTCGGCGCAAGGAGCACGGAGTCGAACCAGGCCACCGTGGAGGTGTCCTTCAGCTGCCCGACGGCGAAGACGACCGTGGCCGCGATAGATGTATCCCGATCGAGTGGACGGCCTCGGAGGAGCGCCATCCCACGACGGTCGGCGATCCGTCCAATCGCCAGCGCTGCTCGGCGACGGACCTCGGGATGCTGCGCTACGACAAGCTGCCCAAGCGCCGTGCTGTCGAACCGGCGCTGGTCCTCCAGCATCTCCAGTCGCGCGATGTCGCCGATTTCGGCGACTTTGAGGAGCGGCCGACCAACGGCCTGCCCGTACGACACGTAGGGAATAGTGGCGAGCGCGATTGCGAGCGCCGCAACCCTGCCATTGGTGCCCCAGCTGGTGCGCCAGCGAGAACGCATCGTTTAGTCCTGGTGGTGTGGCCTGACACGAATGTACTATTTTCGTGAAACGATGCTCCGCCCCGTAGCCGGACGCGAGGCGAGTTTCTGCTCTGACATTGGAGGTCGGTGTGCAGTCGGATTCACTTCGTAGCGCCCTTCGCGCGACAGTCGTCGTCGCCCTGCTCGGAATCTCGGTTCCTGCCGGCGCGCAGACCCAGGCGGCAACGCCTGCGGGAATGGGCAAGGACGAGCTCACCGCACTGGCCAAGGTGCGCGTAGCGATCAGCGTCGCGCAGGATTCCATAGACGTGCAGCTCGCCCAAGCGCGAAACAAGACCCTGGCGGCGCAGCAGGGTCTCCGCGACAAGTTCCGCGGGCAGGTGGAAGAGATCTTCCACCACAGCGGCATCACCGAAGCGGACTACAACCGCAAGACCTTCCTCGTCAGCAGCGACACGACTGCGCGTCGTACCTTCGACGCGATCGTCGCGCAGCTCACGGGCGTGCCGACACCTGGGCAGGTGGTCAGCGCCAACAAGGTCGTGCCTGTTCCGACCGGTCCGGTCGGCGTCCATATCGGTCACGTGGTGAACGGCTTCGGCGATACGCCCATGGGCATGGCGCTGCTCACCGTGGCCATGACGGAAGCCCGCACTGCCGCGCAGCACGCAACGCTGGCTGCGCGCAACACGGCCGATCTGAATTACATGAAGACGCATGCGGGTCACGTGATCAACGCCCTCGACCCGACCATTGTCCCAATGGGTCCAGGACTTGGCTACGGGCTCAAGAAGGCCGCAACGGGCGTCGCGACACACATCGACCTGGCCGCGAAGGCACCTGGCGCTTCGCCAAACGTCGTCACGCACGCCAAGCACGTGTTCACGTCGGCCAACAACGTCGTAACGCGCTCTGACGCGCTCCTCGCGATCGCCAAACAGATCCAGGCCGCCACAGACGCTCCCGCAGCCGCGGCGCTCGTGAGCCAGATGATCTCACTGTCGCAACAGCTGATCGCCGGCGTCGACACGAACGGCGACGGGCAGATCACGTGGGAAGAAGGCGGCTTGCAGCAGGCGCAGGAGCACGTGAACCTGATGCTGGCCGGCGAGCACCTGACGCCCGGACGTTAGTTTTTCCGAAGTTTGCAGGTCAAAAAAAGCGGGGCGCGACTGATGTCGCGCCCCGCTTTCCTTTTATCTAGCGCCTAGTGCCTAGCACCTAGCACCTAGTCATGATTCTTCTCGTACTCCCGCTGCGCATGGTCCCGCTCCTTCGCCTGACTCGAGTCGCGGCGTTTGACCGAGCGCTGAACGAGAGACCGCGTGCTTTCCGAACGGACTGACGGCAGCGCCATCAAACGCTCGAGGTCCTGACCTCCGCACTGCGGACAGACTGGAACCGCCGAGCCACGAACAAGTGCTTCAAAAACGTTCGCGCAAGCGCGACAGGAATAATCGAAAAGCGGCATAATCACCAAGCTGCGCCGAGGACATGCCTCGGCGCCAGGGTTCAGCAGGACACGCAGCGGTGCTGGTTTTTCGCACCGAGTTTTTCGAGCAACGCGATCGTTTCCGGAAGTGGGCTGAGGCGCTGCACGGGACCGTTGGCCATGTCGACGGTGGTGCGTCCGTTGCGCGATACAGCCTTCACGTCGGCGCCGTGCGCCACGAGATACAGAATCATCTCGTTGTCGCCGCGCGCAGCAGCGTGGTGCAACGGCGTGTAGCCCGTGTTGTCGCGCGCGTTCACGTCGGCGTGCAGGTCTTCGACGAGATACTTCATCGCCGCCATCCACGCATCCGGCGCGTGACGGTGCGAGTTACCCGCGAATCCGTTGCCGTAGCCGACGCCAGCAGCGGCGTGAATCGCAAATACGCCGATGCCCACCGGTGCTGCCTTCGCGGCCGAGTCGATGGCCGGATCGAGCGGCGGACCTGCGGCGATCTGACCGCGACCACCGCCGCCTCCACCACCGCCGCCAAAGCCGCCGCCTGCACCACCTGCTGCGCCGCCCGCCGCACCGGCTGCGCCAGGCGCACCAGCACGACCACCGGCGCCGCCACGGCCGCCACCAGCGCCGCCGCGACCACCAGCGGCCGCGCGCTGCGCGGGAATCGTCGCATCAGCGTGATACTTGACCAGCAGCCTCATGGCCGGCACGTCGAGCGAGTACGCCGCGCGCCAGAAGGCCGTGCTTCCTTCGAGGTATTCGAGACCGCAGTTCGCGTTACCGCAGTTGTTGAAGGCGAAGTACCAGAGCTCCTTCGTCAGGCGCACGTTCGGATCAGCACCCTTCTTCAACAGCATTTCCATGATCTCGAGGTAGTCCGTCTTCTGATTCTGGACCGCCTGCGGCTGCGGATACCGAGACTTCGGCGCCCACTCAGCGTTGATCGTGGTGTAGAGCGGCGTTGCGCCAGCGGTGCTCGTCGCGTTCACATCGGCACCGCGCTCGATCAGAACTTTCGCAACGTCGAACTGGCCATTGATCGTGGCGAGCAACAGCGGCGTCGTGTGATCGACGACTGTCGCGTCATTGATATTGGCGCCGCCGTCGAGCAGCGCCTTCACCGCTTCGACATTGCCCTGACGCGCCGCGTGATGCAGCGCCGTGAGTCCACCAACACCACCGACGTTGCCGACGAAGCCAGCGACACCGCCGTTCAGCGAGTCGACTTCTTCGGTCATCTTCGCGTTCGTCGGACCGGCGGCGAGCACGGCACGACCGGAATCGATCGCTGCCTGAATCTGCGCCGGAGTAAAGGGTCCGCGCGGCTTGGGACCGCCGCCACGACGACCACCACCAGCAGCAGCTGCCGCAGCACCTCCACCCTGCTGCGCAACCGCGGAATCGAGCGACGTCGGTGCAGCAGCCGCCTGCGCACGACGTCCGCCGCCTGCGGGCGCTCCGCCACCACCGCCCGCATCGTCAAGACCGCCGCCACCACCACCGCCACGACCACCGCCAGCAGCAGCCGCCGCGGCCGCAGCAGCGGCTTCGGCGATCACGGAGTCACGACGCTCCTTGGGCATGTACCCGAGCAGCACTTCATTCCGTTTCTTCGTTGCCGCTTGTTCCGCCGCCGTCTCCTCGGTGAGGTTCACGACTTTGGTATGAGCGTTCACGTCAGCGGAGTGCTTGATCAGCGCCTTGATCGCTGCGGGACGATTGTACTCCGCGGCGAAGATGAGCGGGGTCTGGTTCCACTCCGGTTCCGTCGCGTTCGCGTTTGCACCAGCATCGAGCAGTGCATTGATCGCCGTCGGATCGCCGGATGACGCGGCGAGATGGAGCGCGGTCGCACCGGTCTGAGACGTTGCCTTGACGTCAGCACCGGCTTTCACGAGCGCAGCGACGACCGCGCCGTTGCCAGCCTTGCTCGCCACCTGCAGCGGCGAGTAGCCACCGATGCGCGTGACGGCTTTCAGATTGGCGTGCGCAGCAATGAGCGCGTTCGCGATCGCGGTGTCGCCGCGGTCGGCCGCCCAGTGCAATGCGGTCATGCCATCGCCCTGAGCGACGTTCACGTCAACGCCCTGCGCGATGAGCTTCTTCACCGCGGCGAGATCGCCCTTTTCGGCTGCTTCCGCGACGGCGGTCGTCTTGCCCGTTGGGAGCTTGAGTGCCTTCGATTCGCGCGTGTCTTTCTGGGCGAGGAGCGGCAGAGCCGCTCCAAGCACCAGCGACGCGGTCAACAGAGTGATTCGTCTCATGCGTGCGATCTCCTCAGACCGACAGGGCGAACTCGCCGCTGCTGTCACCGAAACTCTTCAGGTCGTCGAGTCCCATGCGATGCATGAGCGACAACATCGCGTTTGCCATTGGCGTTCCGTCCGGCGCCTTGAGGTGCAAGTTGCCCTGCAGTGCACCGTTCGCATGTCCGAGCAGAATGAGCGGGCAACGGCGATGGTTGTGCAGGTTGCCGTCAGCCATCGGCGAGCCGTAGATGATCGCCGTCTTCTCGAGCAGGTTCGTGTCGCCTTCCTGCGTGTTCTTGAGCTTATCGAGGAAGTACGGCAACATGGCCACGTGATAGCGGTTGATCATGTTGAAGTCCAAGATGCCCGCTTCACGACCGCCGTGGTGCGACGCTGGGTGGAAGCCCTTGTTCGTGCCGCTCTCCGGGTAGGCGCGGCTCGAGGCATCGCGACCCGTCTTGAACGAGAACACGCGCGTCATGTCGGACTGGAACGCGAGCACCTGGAAGTCAAACATCAGCTTCATGTGTTCTTCGAACGAATCCGGGATGCCCGCTGCTGCCTCTGGCAGCTCGCGTGCTTCGCCGTTCGAGTTACGCGCTTCGACTGCTTGAATGCGGCGCTCGAGCTCACGCACGTCTTCGAGATACTTGTCGACGCGCTGACGATCAGCGTTGCCGAGTTCGCGCTTGAGACCAGCGACCTCGCCCGTGATCCAATCGAGAATGCTCTGATTCGCCTTGCGGCGGGCCGTACGGTCCGCGGCATTCTTGCCGGCGCCGAACAGAAGATCGAACGCAACGCGCGGGTTGCGGATCATCGGGAGCGGCTCGTTCGGGCTCGCCCAGCTGATGGTGTCCGTGTACGCGCAGGCGTAGTTGTAGTAGCAGCCGCCGGCCTGATCGAGATTCTCGATGCAGAGCTGCATCGATGGAATCGCCGTCTGGTTGCCGATGCGTCGCGCCACGAGCTGATCCAGCGACGTACCGACGTAGAGGTCGGAGCCTTGGGTCTGCTTTGGATGCGACTGCGTGAGGAACACCGCGCTCGAGCGGAAGTGATCGCCGCCGATTTCCGGCGCATCGAACGCTTCGGCCATTCGTACGTCGGTGTTACTAACGATCGTCAAATACTTCCGCCACGGCTCGAGCGACGGCAGAGCACCTTCGGCGATGAGCTCGAAATTTCTGCCGGTGCCCGCAGGCGCCCACAGATTCTTCGTCGCACCCCACGTGTTCGATCCCGCCGCGCCGTGCACGGACTCGATACAAACCAGGCGTGTCTTGTTCGCTGCGATCGCATTGCCCGTAGGCTTGCCAAAGGAGCGGAACGCTGGTTCCATCGCGTCCAGGTACGGAAGGGCAACGGTCGCTCCGAGACCGCGCAGGAAGGTACGACGCTCGATGCTCTTGCCAGTCAGGATGTTCATGTGGTCTCTCGATGCCTCGACGTGATGCCGCTTACTGTTTGTCCTGCGTTGCCGCGACGGGGTCAGCTCGCTTGCTGCGGAAGGCACTGCTGTTCACCACGCCCATGATGATGGACGACACACGGTAGCCATTCGATTCAGCATCGCGTGCGATGGTTCGAACCGTTGGCTGATCGAAGTCCTCCACCCGACGGCCCAGGGCATAGGCCATCATGTTCTCCGTGAACGACCGGACCAGCGGAATCGGACGCTTCATCAGCGACTTCACCAGGTCCGCCGGCTGCGCCACGGGCGTTCCATCATACATCTGACCGTGCGTATCGAGCTCCATACCGTTCTCACGATACCGCCACTTACCGGTCACGTCGAAGTTGTCGAGCGACAGACCGATCGGATCCATGTACTGATGGCACGTCTTGCACGTGGCGTTCTTGCGGTGGATCTCCATTCGCTCACGTGTCGTCAACGGCCGGCCGTCCTTTCCGTCCTGCGTCTCATCGAGACTCGGAACGTTGGCCGGCGGCGGCGGTGGCGGCATGCCGATCAGCACTTCCATCACCCACTTGCCACGCAGCACGGGTGAGGTGCGGTTGGCCAGCGAGGTCTGAACCAGAATGCTACCCTGGCCGAGTAGGCCGCGGCGCGTGCTGTCGGGATAGGTGACGCGCTCGAACTCGTCGCCGGCGATGTTCGGAATGCCGTAGTGCCGCGCGAGTCGCTCGTTCACGAACGTGTAGTTCGCCGTGAACAGATCCAGAATGCTCCTGTTGTTCTTCACGATGTCGCCAAAGAAAAGCTCCGTCTCTTTGACCATCGCGTCGGCGAGTTGCTGGTTGTAGTCCGGGAACCAGAACGCGTCGGGACGAACCTTTTCGAGATCCTGCAGGCGCAACCACTGTGCGGCAAAGCGCGTCGACAGCGCTTCGGAGCGCGGGTCAGCCAGCATGCGCTTCACTTCGCCCTCGAGCGTCTTCTGGTCTGACAGCTTCTTCTGCTGCGCGAGCGTCAATAGACGGTCGTCGGGAATGCTGCCCCAGAGGAAGAACGACAGTCGCGACGCCAATTCGAGATCGCTGAGCTTGTAGTCCTGGCCAGCCATTGCCTTCGGCGGGATCGCTTCAAAACGGAAGATGAAGTACGGGCTGGACAGCATTGCCTGCAGTCCGGTCCGAACGCCCTCTTCAAAGCCACCACCATTCGCCGCGCCCTTCGTATAGAAGGACATCAAGCCTTCGCGATCGTGCGCCGTCAGCGGGCGACGATACGCCTTCGTGCCGATGCGCGTGAAGATCTGGTCGGCGCAGGCGCGCTGCGCTGCCGCCACCGTGGGGTGACACGAGAAGATCAACTTGCGGCTCGGCGTCTCCGACAGGCCTGTGATCTTCTGCGGTCCAACGATCGCGATTTCCATGAGGTGCGGCGGCTCGGTCGTTCCCGCGCTACCCGTTCCGTTCGACGCCTTGGACCACTCGTGCGGCGCGATCAGATCCTCGTACGGACCCTCGACGCGGCGAACGAACGACGTCGTCACCTTGTGCTGGCCACCCTTGATGGCAATTGGCTCGCTGCGGATGTAGTCAGCGCCAGCGGGTGAATCGGCCGATGCCAGGTTCTGATCGACGCCACGCTCGTAGTGTAACAGTGCGACGCGCTGGCCGTCGACCGAGATATCCATATCCTCGAGCTTCGTGCCGATGCCGCCAGAGATGTTGAGACGGAACTGATAGAGACCGTCAGCCGGGAACTCGTGCGTCGCGACGATGCCGCCATTCGATCCGTACGGCGTGCCCGGAACGTGATCCCACGGATGCTGCGACGTGAACGGCGATGCGTTGTACGTCGTCATCGTCGCCGTCGCCGTTCTGTCTCCCACGGCCATGCGGCTCACGGCCGACGCAGCATTCAAATACGCTTCGAGCAGCGTCGTCGACAGCGCCTGAACGTCGGCGATGTTATCGAAGTTCGCGCTCTTGGTGTCGAGCGGCAGATAGTCGCCGGCGTTCACTTCGATGCCGAGGAGATCCTTGACTGCGTTCTCATACTCGGGGCGATTGAGACGCTGGAAAACGCGAACGCCAGGATTCGGTTTCGACGTTTTGTCGATCACCTGCTCGATCGTTTCGACGAGCGCCGTGAGCGTGTCACCGGCCGGACGCGGTGCGCCCGGCAGCGGCATCATCTCCGCGCGCAGCTTGCGAATCATCTTTTCCGCGACAGGCAGCATCTTGGCCGCCGTATCGATGTCGAATTTCTCGAGCGACAGATTGCCAGACATCACCTGGACGTTGTGGCAATCCGTACAATAGTTCTGAACGACCTCGTTCAATGCGCTGACGGCAATGCCGCGCGAGCCAATCGGCCCATACGCGGCATGCTCACCGGGTTTCGCGGCGCGAACTTTTGGTCGCACCACCGTCTTCTTCACCGGTACCGGCCCCTCGACCGAGGAGCGGAACGGCGAGAAGGGCACGCGACCGCCGGTCGCCGTACCAACGGAAAAAGCCAGCGCGGCTGTGACGACCGCAACGGATGCAAAGACAACCTTCATGCTGCGCGCTCCCTCCAGGCCAGCGTGTAAACGCCAGCACAACGTCGCGTCGTGAGACTGCCTGCTAGTCGTGATGCTCTTTCGGTCTTGTAATCAGCAAACCAGAAACGAGGTCCGAACCAATCAGACGTTCCTTCCTTATAGAGCAATAGCGACGATCGCTTTGCGACCGCGTGGCCGGCAAAGCACGCGCCACGTGCAGGCCCTGGGGAGGGACGAGTTAACGGGATCTTTGTTGTCTACGCGCATAGAGTATCCGACGTTCGGACTTTCGCTGCAAGACTGAATCGGAAGCTCGTTTTGGCGGGCCCAGGCGCTCGCGCCCTCTATCGAAGCGTTCCAGCCGCCGACGGTCGTAGAGACGCTCGAGCCACCCCTCCCGGCACGCCACTCGTGTATACAGTCAGCGAGAGGCGCCCAGCCACGAGATCGCGACGCTCTTCCGCCAGAAGCGTCAGCGTCCCAGACGCCCGCGTCGTCCCGGGACCCGAGAGCTGTCGAACCATCGGGCCCTTCGCGCCAGCAGTATCCCGGTCGAGGCTTACCGCCAGCACCCTCGCCGTAGGAACACCGGTCACATTGACCGCATACGTCAGCGATCGACGGGTCGGATCGAACGCTAGATCCCCGTGCGCCACGACCTCCGACCCATGAATCGTTACGGAGTACGTCACGGGGCGCGGCGCCTTTCCCCCGACCAGTGCCGGCGTCGTACTCGGCGCCTCCCTCGGGTGGGTCGACTGTTCATAGTCGTATGCCATCGACACCAGCCGGGTATCGGCCAGCGGGCGGCCTAGCAGTTCCACACCGATCGGGAGACCGTCGGACGTAAAGCCCGCTGGCATGCTTAGCGCCGGCAGCCCCGTCACCGCACTGAGTTGGCAGTTCGCCCCCCGCTGCGGCTCATTGATGTATGCGGCCTTCCGCCGAAGGGTGGGATAGACCAGCGCATCGAGCTTGTGCGAGTCGAGAAATGCGACAACGAGATTTCGGGCTTCCACTCGACGAGCCAGTGCCGCGCGATACGCCTCCCCGTTCCGCGTTCCCTGCGCTTCGCGACGGCGAAAGCCCACCTCTAACGCCGTGTGATAGAGCCCGCGGTCCAGAATTTCGCCCAGTGACTTCACCGGTGCGTCCGGAATGCCGGCGAGGTAGTCGATCAGGTCGTACTTGAACTCATAGTCGATCACGCTTGCGCGATTGATCAGGCTGTCGAGCTCGGGGATCGTCACGTCGACGACCTCCGCTCCTCGCGCCCGCAGCTTATCCAATGAAGCGCGCACGACTCGCGTTCCCTCGGCGTCATCGGTCTCAGTGCCGAAGTGCGCCGTCAGTACGCCAAGTCGTGCACCGCGCAGAGCCGTTGAGTCGAGGGCATCGACGAAATGCGGAAGCGCCTGGCCATTGAGAATCCGCGTTGCGGTATCTGCCGGATCGGGACCAATCGTCGCGTCGAGCCCGATTGCCAGGTCGCGCACCGTACGCGCCAGCGGACCACCGACATCCTGTGTGTGCGACAACGGCACGATGCCGTGAATGCTCGATAGACCCTTCGTGGGCCGCAGTCCGAAGAGGTTCTGCACCGCCGACGGAATCCGGATCGACCCGCAGGTATCCGACCCCCACGCGATCGCGGCGAAGCTCGCGGCAACCGCGGCGCCGCTGCCGCCGCTCGAACCACCTGGGGCGCGATCGGGATCGTACGGATTGCACGTCTGTCCGCCAATCGAACTGATCGTCGTGATGCCGCTGGCAAGCTCGTGCATGTTCGACTTGCCGAGAATGACCGCGCCGGCCGCGCGAAGCTTCTGCACCTGAAACGCGTCGTCGGGCGTTTGCATCGTCGCGAGCGCGATCGAGCCGGCGGAGGTCGGAAAATCGCGCGTTCCGTAGTTGTCTTTGAGAATGACCGGAATGCCGTGCAATGGGCCGCGGACGTGCCCGGCCTTTCGTTCGGCATCGAGCGCGGCGGCGTCGGCGCGGGCCCGCGGATTCAATCGCACGATCGCGTTGAGCGACGGGCCGTGGTGGTCGTACGCCTCGATGCGCGCGAGATATGCGTCGACGAGTTCGACGGCGCTCACGCGGCCCTGCGTCATCGCTAATTGGAGATCACTAATCGATGCTTCGTACACGACGTCGGCGCGTTTCGGCACCGAGCGTTGCGCGCGTGCGACGGCGTCGGGAACGATGAACAGCGACGCGATGAGGCACAGGCGGAGAGACGACCGGATCATCGAAGGACGCGCGTTCGGGTGAACGGACCGGGACTGTCGGCTGGACGACGCAATGATACAACGTACCGGTGAAACCGTCGCTCCGCGTTCGCCGTTCTGTCGTACACCCTTTGGTTGGTGAGTCGCAAATGCGCGCTGCGTTGATCACGCTCGTGGCGATCGTGTTTGGGTGCAAGGCGTCGACAGAATCGGCGTCGGTCATCCCATCGCAGCCCAATCTGCCCAGCCGCACGTTTCGCATGGGCTTCTCGGCGTTTCCACCAAAGCCGACCACCGAATCGGCGCTCGCGACAATCGCCGAGTGGTCGAAGCGCGCCGACGCGGCGATCATGCACAACGGTGTACCGTACAAAGCGCTACTCACGGGCACGAGTGCGACGACGTACGTCACCACCGTCGATCTGCCGCTCGCCAATCTCTATCGCAGCAAGGGCTATCCACTCTTCATCACCGTCGACGTCACGGACGGGTTGAATCGCGCCGCCGAGGCGCCAGAGCTCGTTGAACTCGGACGCAGTATCACGGAGCCGACGGTGCAGTTGGTGTATCGCCAATACGTGCAGGCGCTGACGTCCATTCTTCGCCCCGATTACATCGGGCTGGCGGCTGAAACGAATCTCATTCGCGAGCAGTCGAAACCCACCGTGTACGCTGCGATGGTGCAGATGACCAACGCCGCCGCGAGCGATATCCGCGCAATTGGCGGCAAACTGCCATTGCTGTACGTGAGCGTGCAGGCCGACGTGGCGTGGGGTCCGCCGCCCGCGGCATATCGCGGCGTCGAGACCGACTTTCGCGATTTCCCGTTCATGCAAGCGATGGGAATCTCGTCGTATCCGTATTTCGTGTACTCGGATCCGGATCAGATCCCGCTCGACTACTACGTGCGGCTGGCGAACGGGCGCGCCATTCCAATGATGGTGGTCGAAGGCGGTTGGACGTCGGCGTCGGTGGGATCGGTGCAGTCGTCGCCCGCAAAGCAGGTGAAGTATCTCCGTCGCCACGAGCGTATGCTCGACTCGGCGAAGGCGATCGCCGTGTTGCAGCTCGACTATGCGGACCTCGATCTCGCCGCGTATCCGCCACAGCCGACCGGATCGATCGTCGGGCTCTTTGCGTCGCTCGGGGTCGTCGACACGGAGCTGCGTGCAAAGTCCGCGCTCGCAACGCACGATAGCATTTTTTCGCGCCCCCTGCGGAAATAGGCGCGAACGGGCAGTTTCTCAGGCGTCGGCAGCTTCGCTTCCATCAAACTCCTCGATGCCAACGAC
Organism: Leucogemmata humicola; assembly: GCF_055379415.1. NCBI lineage: Bacteria > Pseudomonadati > Gemmatimonadota > Gemmatimonadia > Gemmatimonadales > Gemmatimonadaceae > Leucogemmata > Leucogemmata humicola. The sequence continues at coordinate 441,558 of NZ_AP040875.1, read as the reverse complement.
TCAGCGCTTCCGCCTGCCGCATCCGATCATTCTTCTGCTGATCGGCGTATTCGTCGCCGCGGCGCTGACGTGGATTCTACCCGCGGGAGAATTCCAGCGACGCGACGATCCGGTCACGCATAAGAGCGTGGTTGTGGCGGGCACATACCACGCCGTTCCACGAGCGCCGGTCGGGCCATTCGCCACGGTCGTTGCGATTCCGCGGGGGTTCGTCGAAACGGCCGACGTGATCGCGGTAGTGTTGTTCGTCGGCGGCGCGTGGGTCATCGTCGATCGGATCGGCGTGCTCGGGCGTCTCGTCGGTTGGCTCGTTGGCGCGTTTCGGCAGCGTGGCCTGATCGCGATTCCCATCCTCTCGCTGTTCTTCGCGACGATGGGTGCACTCGAGAACATGCAAGAGGAGATCATTCCGCTCGTGCCGGTGCTGCTCGTGCTTGGCCGAGGGCTCGGCATCGATGCGGTAAGCGTGGTGGCGATGAGTGCTGGTGCGGCGATGATCGGAAGCGCATTCGGTCCGACGAATCCTTTTCAGGCCGGAATCGCCATGAAGTTGGCAGAATTGCCTCCGGCATCCGGCGTCGTTCTGCGCAGTGTGCTGCTCGTCGTCGCAGTAGCGATCTGGATTGCGTTCACGATGCGGCACGCGATGAAGCATCGCGCCGAAGTCGTCATCGGCGATGCGGCGGATCGCACGCCGCTGTCGAAAAAAGATGTGGCGATTTTGTTGATCGTGATTGCGCCGATGGCGTTCTATGTCTATGGCTCGATCGTATTGGGCTGGGGCTTCAACGAGCTCTCGGCGGGCTTTCTCATTGGCGGCGTGATCGCGGGCGTGATTGGCGGCCTCGGAGTAGAGGGAACGACGCTCGCCTATCTCGAGGGGATGCAGGGCCTCCTTCCCGCCGCGATGCTCATTGGCGTTGCGCGAAGCATTTCGCTTGTCCTCGCGGATGGACACGTCATCGACACGATTTTGCAGCAACTTGCGATGCCGCTCGCTAACTTGCCTGCGACAGTCGCCGCGCTCTTGATGGTTCCCGCCCAGGCGATCGTGCACGTTCCGGTACCAAGCGTGAGCGGACAGGCGGTGCTCACCATGCCGGTGTTCGTCCCGCTCTCCGATCTGCTGGGAATTTCGCGTCAGGTGACGGTGCTCGCCTATCAAATGGGCGCCGGCCTGGCGGAGCTTCTCACGCCAACCAATGGCGCTCTCATGGCCGTGCTGTTGGCGGCTGGAGTTCCCTACTCACGCTGGCTCCGATTCGCAAGCGTCGGCGCTGCGTTGGTTTTGGTGGTCGGCGTTGCGGGAATGTTGTTCGGAATGGGGAAGTAGCGCCGAGAGTATTTTCTAATAGACCGACCGGCGAGCCCAACCGCAGCAAGGCCCGTTCGTCCGCTCGAACATCCCACCTCCGGACGCTGATTGCCGTCACGACATCGCGCGAGATGTAAGCGCAATGTCGGCGGCGAATTCGCTCACGCGTCAAGTATTTTTTTCGACTTGATTTGTCACGGTCACATCAGCATCATCGCCGCTCCATTGTTTGTTCGTCCGTCCTATCGTTGCATCATCAAGGAGAGTTGTTGCATGACAATCTTGCGAAGTGCCCTTCGCGGCGCGCTCGCCATCGTGTCGATCGGCGCGCTGTCCGCGACCGTCGCAACGACGGCTGCGGCGCAGCAGGGGGGCATCGTCCGTGGCATAGTCACTGATTCGATTGGCCATGCGCCGATCAGCGGTGTGCAGGTCATCGTCACCGGCTCGGCGCGCGGCGCCATCACGAATGATGCCGGTCAATACACGCTCCGCGATGTGCCAGGCGGATCGACATCGCTATCAGTCACTCGACTCGGCTTCACGCCCATTCAGCGCCGAGTGACCGTCACCGCAGGCGGAACGACGACGGCGGACTTCGCGCTCTCGCCAATCGCCGCGGTCCTTTCGGAAGTCGTGTCCGTTGGCTATGGCACATCGAGCCGCCAACAGGTCTCGAGCGCCATCGCATCAGTCGATTCGGCCGCGATCAGCAACGTGCCGGTCGCCAGCATCGACAATGCACTTCAGGGCAAAGTCGCCGGCGTGCAGGTGATGCAGAACTCCGGTGAACCTGGCAGCGGAATTTCCGTTCGCGTGCGCGGCCCCGCGTCGCTCAACGCTGGCAACGCGCCGCTCTACGTCGTCGACGGCATTCCGATCATTCAGAGCTCGTTCGACCAGGTGATGCTCAGCGGGCAAAATATGACCGCCATCACGGGCCTGAATCCCGACGAGATCGCGACGGTCGACGTGCTCAAGGACGCTGCAGCCGCGGCGATCTACGGATCGCGCGGTTCCAACGGCGTGATCCTGATCACGACGAAGCGCGGCTACCTCGGCGGAACGAAGTTCTCGCTCAACACGTACTCGGGCACGCAGGCGGTCGAGAAGAAGATCGGTCTGCTCAATGCCAAGCAGTACGTCTCATTGATGAATGAGAGCGCGAAGAACGACGGCTACAGCGTGAGCGACTACGACTTCGTGCCAGGCACGGACGACGCGCACTCGTACGATTGGCAGGATGCGATCTTCCGCAACGCGCCAGTCAGCAACGCGCAGCTTTCGCTCAGTGGCGGCGTCGATCGCTTCCGCTTCTATGCCTCCGGCGGAAACTTCAGCCAGCGCGGCATCGTGATCGGCTCCGCCTACCAGCGTCAGTCGGGTCGCGTCAATCTCGATCTCTCGGCAACGAACAAGTTGCTGCTCACGACGTCGATCGGATTGACGCGTGAAGACGATTCGCGCATTCCCGGCGACCAGAGCCTCGACGGTGTGGTGACCAACGCCATCGGTCTTCAGCCGATGCGTCCAGTCTACGGCAACAGCTTTGGCTTTGGTGGAACAGCGGATGGACTCAAGTACTCGAATCCAGTCGCGATCGCCGCGTACAACTTCGACAGCTACAAGACGCTCCGCGCGCTCGGCAACCTGCAGGCGCTCTATCACGTCACAGACAAGCTCTCGCTGAACGGTCGTGTGGGCGGCGATGTGTACGGCGTCGACGAGCTGGTGTGGTCGTCGCCCAAGGTGGACAAGAGCTACGCAGCGAGTGCGAACGGCGTGGGTCGTAGCGGTCACACGACGGCGTCGAAGTACGTGCTCGAAGGCTTCCTCGGCTACGACGCGATCAGAAATGATCAGACGTCGCTGTCGATCACGGGCGGATCGAGCGTGGAGTACAACCACACGGACCTGAACTACGTCCGCGGTGAAGGCTTCCCGAACGGCTTCTCCACGTACGTGCGCAACGCAGCAACGATCACCACGTGGGACGGCAGCGCGTCGGACAACAACCTCGCGTCGTTCTTCACGCGTGCGAACTACTCGTATCTCAACCGCTACTTGCTGAGCGCCAGCCTTCGCGCCGACGGCTCGTCGCGCTTCGGCGCGTCGAATCGCTACGGCACGTTCCCGGCAATTTCCGCGGGTTGGGTCGTGACCGACGAATCGTTCGCCCAGGGTCTGCAGCGTTTCGGAACGTTGAAGCTGCGCGGCAGCTTCGGTACGACCGGCAACCAAGGCATTGGCGACTACGCGCGCCTCACGCTCGCAACGGGCACACCATACAGCGGCGTCGCTGGCGTTGCCGGCACGCAGCTCGGCAACCCGAACCTCAAGTGGGAAAGCACGAAGGAAGTCGATCTCGGCGCGGACATCTCGACGCTCGGCGGACGCGTATCGCTGATCGCCGACTACTATCGCCGCAACACCGACAACCTGCTCGTGCAGCGTCCAATCCCCTACACGAGCGGCTATTCGTTCGTCTGGGACAACATCGGTGCGATTCGCAATAACGGCGTCGATCTCGGACTGCACACGATCAACGTGCAGCGAAAGAACTTCACCTGGAATTCCGACCTCAACATCACTTGGAACCACAACGAGGTCACGGCGCTGTACGGTGGCCAGCCAATCACCTACACGGTGAGCAGCCGAGTGACGTCGATCGTCGCGCTGAACAAGCCGATCGGTGAGTTCTACATGTACAAGTTCCTGCGCGTCGATCCCGCCACGGGCAACGCGGTCTTCGCGACGGCCAAGGGCGGCGAGACGATGAGCCCGACGTCGAGCGATCTGACGTTCGTTGGCAGCCCGCAGCCGAAGTACTACGGTGGCTTCACGAACACCTTCAACGTGTCGCGCTTCGACATGCGTGGCTTCCTCCAGTTCAGCCAGGGGAACAAGGTGTTCAACATGATGCGCATCTTCACGGACGACGGCGGCTACAGCTACGACAACAAGAGCACGCTCACGTTGAATCGCTGGCAGAAGCCCGGCGACATCACCGACGAGCCGCGCATGAGCTACGACGGAACGTCTGGCGCCCGACTGATGTCGAGCCGCATGGTCGAAGACGGATCGTTCGTTCGCCTAGGTGAAGTCACGCTCGGCTACCATCTGCCCGCGAGCTTGAGCACGCGCGCGCACTTGTCCGACGGCCGCATCTACGTCTCCGGTCGCAACCTCAAGACGTGGACGAAGTACTCCGGCTACAACCCCGACGTGAACAGCGCCGGACAGTCGGCGAACGTCGTCATGGGCGTCGACTACTACGCCTATCCGCTCGCGCGCACGTACACGATCGGCATCACGGCGGGATGGTGAACGACATGACACACATAACTTTTCGGAACCCCACTCGTTCCATGAGAATTCGCAGCATCCTCTCGATCGCGTGCGGCGCCGTCCTTCTCGGCGCGTGCAACAGCGTGCTCGACACGTCGCCGTACGATCGCGTGCCGGCGAGCCAGGAGATCGTCGACGGAGCCACGGCGCAAGCAGCGCTGAACGGCGCGTACGACGCGATGCAGAGCTCGGGCGTGTACGGACTCGACCTCGAAGTGTTGGCGGAGCTCGCGGCCGACAACTCCACCTGGTCAGGCACGTATCAGTTCCTGGGTGACGTCTCCAACAACCGCATCGCCGCCGACAACCCCGAGGTGTCCAACATGTGGACGGGGCTCTATCGGCAGATCGATCGCGACAACACGGTGATTCAGCGGACGTCTGCACTCACCAACGTTTCCGACGCTACGAAGAACGAGATCGTCGGCCAGGCGTATTTCCTTCGCGCGCTGAGCTACCACAATCTCGTGAAGTTCTTCGGCGACGTACCAATGCCGCTCGTGCCAGTGACGGTCGCAGCCGACGCGGCGAAGTACACGCGCGTCCCGGTTGCTCAGGTGTACACGCAAATCCTCGCCGATCTCGATCAGGCGGCGAAGCTCGTAGCCAACACCTCCGATACGCGACGTGGAACGGTCAACGCGATCAAGGCGATTCGCGCCCGAGTGCTCTTCTACCGCGGAACCACGACGAGCTCCTCGGCCGATCTCCAAGCCGCGCTCGACGGAGCGAACGCCGTTCTCACGGCAATGAAGGACACGCTCACCGTGGCATATCCGGATCTGTTCTCGGCGACGGGATCGAACACGTCGGAAGACATCTTCCGCGTGAGCTTCACCGCGTCCGAGTCGAACAGCCTCGGCTACTACTATCTGTACGCGGGCCGCTACGAAGCATCGGCAACACCAGATATCTTCGCGGCGTACGAAGCCGGCGACGTTCGTAAGGCGTGGTCAGTATCGTTGCGGCCCAAGAGCACGACACGCTATCAGGCGACGAAGTTCCCGACGACGATCGGTGCAGAGAATCCACACGTGATTCGTCTCGCCGAGCTCGTGCTCATCAAGGCCGAGGTTCTCGCTCGACAGAACAACCTCGCTGGCGCAGTAGCCGAGTACAACAAGGTGCGCGTTCGCGCTGGCCTTGCGAAGCATGTTCTCGGCACGGACGTGACAACGCAGGCGCAAGTGCTCACCGCGATCGACAAGGATCGTCGACTGGAGCTCGCGTTCGAAGGAGATCGCTGGCCGGATCTCGTTCGTCAGGGCCGCGCGGTTGCGCTCAAGAACATTGCGGATCGCGCGTATCAGGTTCTCTTCCCGATTCCGGTGCACGACATCACGACGACGCCCGGGCTCACGCAGAATCCTGGTTACGGCACGCCGTAACGAGTCGCACGCAGAACTGGTTCGCCAGATGTAGGCTTAGCCGGACTGCAAAAAGGAGTGGGACCCTTCTTACTGAAGGGTCCCACTTTTTGCGTCGGTCTACTCCACTCGCAGCGCGCTGGCAGGATCCTCGCCCGCCGCCCGTCGTCCCGGCACGAGACACGCGACGACCGAGACCGCTAACACGACCGCGACCACGCCACCAAGAGTCGCCGGATCCCACGGCTCGACGCTGAACAGAAAGCCCGACAGCGATCGTCCGGCGATGAACGACCCTACGACGCCAATCGCGCATCCCGCCAGGGTGAGTCCCACTCCCTGGCGCACGATCATTCGCAACATTGCGCCGGGTTCGGCGCCGAGTGCCAACCGAATACCGATCTCACGACGACGATGACTCACGACGAACGTGAGAATTCCGTAAATGCCGACTGCGGCAAGTGTGAGTGCGAGTCCGGCAAAGGCTATCATCAGCAACATCACGAAACGCGGAGGATCAACCGACTCGGCTAGTACGCGATCCATTGGCTTGATGTCGCCGAGTGCGAGCGCGGGGTCGATGCGCTGAACCTCCTGGCGAACGAGTGCCGCGAGTCGCGTTGCATCGCCACGACCGCGAAGTACGAGATGCATCTTTCGCGACGGGAACTGCTGCTCGGCGAAATAGATCGCCGGCTCGGCGGCGGAGCGGAGAGAGCTGTTTTTGATGTCCTTCACCACGCCTACAACTTCGTACTCATCGCCGGTGACGAGGCGACGGCTGAGCGGCCCGATGCCGATGACCGTCGATTTGATTCGCTTACCGACGGCGCTCTGTCCCGTCCACGCTTGCTTCGCCATCGCTTCGTTCACAACGATGACAGGCACCGACTTCGCGTTGTCTTGTGGCGTGAACAGTCGCCCGGCAACAGCGGGTACTCGCAGCGTGGCAAAGTATCCGTCGTCGGCAATGTGATACTGCGCCTGCGGAGCTTCGGCAGCGGCGACCGACGTACCGATGACCGTGTAGCCGATTCGCCAACCGGGTTCGAGCGGGAGGAAGTTTGCCGCACCAACGCTGCTGATCTCTGGATTGGCGCGGAGGGTTTGCGCGAGTGTCGTGTAGAACTGATCGACACGTGTCCAGTCACCGTAGTTCGCATCGGGTAGCTGGAGATCGATCGTGATCGACGACGTTGGATCGAGACCGGCGTTGACGTTCAGCAATTTTTCGACGCTGCGAATCAAGAGTCCTGCGCCTGACAGAAGCACGACAGCCAGCGCCACTTCGGCGACGACCAGTCCACTCCGCAGCTTGCGTCCACGATTGCCGGAGCCTTTCGAACCTTCCTTGAGCGCGTCCTGCAGGTCGGCGCGCGACATGAATAGCGCGGGCACGAGGCCGAACGTGACCGCGGTCGTCACGGCGATCAGAGTCGCGAAGATCAACACTGTGAAATCGACGCTGACGTCCGCCGCCCGCGGAATTCTGATCGGTGACCACGCGAGGAGGCCTTTTACACTTGCCACCGCGATCACGAGACCGAGCAGAGCACCGATCGTCGCCAGGACGAAACTCTCGGTGAGAAAGAGCTGCAGCAGCCGTGACCGACTCGCGCCTATGGCTGCCCGAAGGGCAACCTCGCGACGACGTGCTACTGCGCGTGCGAGCAGCAGGTTCGCGACGTTGATACACGCGATGAGGAGCAACAGCCCCGAGGCTCCAAGCAGTGCGAAGAGCGCGGGACGGAACAAGCCGGCGACTTCTCGATCGAGAGTGATCGCCCGCACGTTCCAATTTCCATTCGACGCCTTGTTCTCGGCGCCAAGTCGAGTCGTGAGTCGATCCAGCTCACGTTGCGCGCTCTCCACGCTGACGCCCGGCTTGAGACGCGCAACGCTTTCCATGAAGTGCGCATAGCGCGAGTGTTGCGAGAGATCCCACTGGAGCTGTTGCCAGAGATCCGTTTCGCCCGGATAGTTGAAACCCGCGGGCATCACGCCAACGACGGTGTAGTTCGCGCCGTTGAGATGCACCACCTTGCCAACGATCGACCGATCGCCGGAAAAGCGCGACTGCCACAGACGGTGGCTGATGATCGTCTGGTGTTCTCGTCCGTAGAGCTTTGGGTGAATGGTGAAGTCGGTGCCAATCAGTGGCCGAATGCCGAGCACGGAGAACAGATTCTCGCTCGTCTCGATTGCGTTGACGCGAATCGGTTCGCCGGAATCGTCAGTGAGATTGATTTGCGGCCGCCACCACGCCGCCGCATCGGCGAATACGGCATTAAGCGACCGATAGTCGCCGAAGTTGACCGGCGAAATCGGCTCGTGCTCGAGCGCCTTGATGTGATTCCTTTCCCAGAGCATCACGAGACGATCGGGCTGCACATACGGCAGCGGGCGAAGCACCACGCCGCGGAGCAGACTGAATACACCCGCCGCCGATCCGGTGCCGAGTCCGAGTGCCAACATCGCGGCGATCGTGAAGCTGGGCGAGCGACGAAGCGTGCGAAGCGCGAAGCGTAGATCGTTCATGACGGTGGACATGCCAGGATCTCCGGTGGGTACGCCGCGCGGCCGGCGCGCGAACACGCGTGAGGGGAAAAAGCGCCACGCAATCGACAGCGCGCGTCGCCAGTACCAACGTTTGGCCGACGACGCGTCAGTCGCGCGCGCAAAGCCTTCATTCAGATCGCCGAGGATTGCGTCGGCATACGGCGACCGTCCGATCGCTAAGCGCACGAGCCAGTCGGCAAAGCGCGGCGGCTCAGGAGTTTTCAAGCGTGCCCTCCAATCCGCGCCACAATTTCAGGAATGCGGTGCGCGACGCGCGCAGTTCGCGAACGCCGTGCGCGGTCACGGTGACGTACCGGCGCGGTCGTCCGCCGCGATCGCTGTCGGCGTCGGCCAGGCGTGAGCGCAACAAGCCTTTTTCCTCGAGACGGTCGAGCGTGACGTACATCGACCCGGGCGACGGTACGCGTCCGGTGCGCTGCTCGAGCTCGTCGAGAATCGCTGGTGCGTACGCAGCGTCGCCAAGTCGCAGAATGGCCAGGAGCACGAGGTGCTCGAACTCCCCGAGGTAGGTGCGTGTCATTTCTTACATTGTAAGGATCGATGGCGAACCGCAAGACATTCGTCCCCACTCCTTCGACACGCGGATCGACCGATTGGTTCGCGCCGGTTGCAAACCTGCCGCGACTGGCACAACGTCGTCTGATGAAAATCTTCCTTCGCCCCGTTCTCGCCGTTGCTGCGCTGCCGCTCGCCGCAAGCGCGCAGGTGAGATCCGTGGTCACCCCTGACCGCGTCCGCTTCGTCCTGTCGTCACTCGCGCACGATTCTATGGAAGGGCGTGGCACCGGCACGCCCGGGTCCATGCGCGCCGCGAAATTCATCGCCGAGCAGTTTCGCCTCGCCGGCCTCACTCCGGCGGGCGACAGCGGCTACTTCCAGCACGTCCCAATGGCCGCGCGCCAAGTCGATCCACGATCAGCGATCACCGTTGGCGGAACGACGTTGCGACTTGGAGTCGATTTCGCGTTATCACCCGGCCGCACCGATCCTCGCTCGATCGATGGCGTTCAGGCGATTTACGGTGGCATTCGTGGCGACACGCTGAACGCGCTCACGCCCGAACAAACGCGCGGCAAACTCGTCATCTACGCAGCGCCGCCCGCGCCCACCGGAGCGCCTGGACGTTTCGGAGCTCGGAGCGGTGGAGCTGGAGTCGCAGCCGGTGGTGGGGGTGGCGGACGTCCGCCGGCTCCACCGACGTGTCGTGAGAACCCCATGCCCCCTGCACCTGCTCGACCCGCACGTGGCGGTGGCGGCGGCAATCGCGGGCGCGGCGGTTTCCAGAATGCTGGTGGCAGCAGCGACGTTGTGGGCAGCGCTACCATCGAAGGCGATCAGCTCGCGCCGCGCACGGTGTGGACGGCAAAGCACAGCACCACCGCGTTCATGAAGGATCCGAGCGCCGACAACACGCCATCCGGTCCAACCGCCGCAAACCTGTCACTCACCAAGCACGCGGCCGAGGTGCTGCTCGGAACGTCGCTCGCTAACGCGAAGACCGGCACGGTCGGCCCCGTCCTGCATAGCACTATCGGAGTGGTCGAGAAGCCCGCACTCGGCGGCAATGTCATCGGAATCATCGAGGGCGCGGACCCAGTGCTCAAGAACGAGGTCGTACTCGTCGACGCACACTACGATCACCTCGGCATTGCGATGCCCGCGGCCGGCTCGACCGATTCGATCTACAACGGCGCCGATGACGACGCATCTGGAACGACGGCCGTGATCGAGATCGCGCGAGCGGTCAAAGCGGGCCCGGCGCCAAAACGTACGCTCATTTTCGTCGCGACCACGGGCGAGGAGGTCGGGCTCCTCGGCACCGACTGGTACATCGCGCATCCGGTGCGTCCGCTCACGCAGATGATCGCCAACCTCGAGATCGAGATGATGGATCGTCCGGATTCGCTCGCTGGCGGAGTCGGCAAGGCGTGGCTCACGGGCTACGAGCGGTCGACGATGGGCGACACACTCGCCGCGCACGGTATACCGATCGTGCAGGATCCGCGTCCCGATCAGAGTTTCTTTCAGCGAAGCGACAACATCGCCTTCGCGCGAATGGGAATTCCCGCGCACACCCTGTCATCCTTCGATCTGCATCGCGACTACCATCAGGCCGATGACGAAGTGCGTCTCGCGAACTTCGACCACATGACCGGAGTGATCAATGCCGGTCTCGCCGCCGTTCGCCTGTTGTCCGACGGATTCAAGCCCGAGTGGTATCCGGGATGCAAACCTTAAACGCATGACGCACGTTCTCGCCGCACCGGACGCACCGCGTCGCAAGAGCACGCTGCTCAGAGCGCTCGGTCGGCGAGTACTGGCAACCTTTGGCTGGCGAATCATTGGCGACGCTCCGCGCGAGCCGAAATTCGTCGCGATCGTCGCGCCGCATACGTCGAACTGGGATTTCGTGGTATGCGTGGCCACGATGTTCGCGCTCGACCTGAAGATTCGCTGGCTCGGTAAAGAGTCGCTCTTCCGCTGGCCACTCAGTTCTCTCCTCCGTTCACTCGGCGGATGGCCGGTGCGTCGCGACACGCCCGAGGGTCTCGTCGTTCAAGCTGCCGCCATCATCAACTCGCAGCCGAAGTTCATCCTCGCCCTCGCACCTGAGGGGACACGCAGTCGCGTTCCGCGCTGGAAGACGGGCTTCTACCGTATTGCAGAGGCAGCCAACCTCCCGATCGTCCCCGTTGCTCTCGACTGGGACAGGAAAGAGGTCATCATTAGAGATCCTGTATGGCCAACGGGCGATATGGCGCGCGATATCGCTGATCTCATGGCAGGCTACCAATCGCGCATGGCCAAATTTCCGGCGTCCTACTGGGAGCCGCCCGCCTAATCGGCCGGTGGGGTGGCTGGCAACCTCCGTGGCACCTCGCGGCCAGAACAGGTTCACAGCGGCAGATCCCGCTCTTCGGCATACAAATCAGTGAACACCAGTTTGCGCGTTGAACCCTGATCGCGCACCTTTGTCGCGCGCTATCGCTCGTCCCTCTCTCGCGCATCGCCGTGCACCTGCCGCTCCGCGCTCGTCAACATTGGGTTCGCGTCGCCGTTGCTGTCGTTTGCCTCACTCAGCTTGGGACCGCGCAGGCACCGCAGCCGTCGGCGTTCGCGCGCTTCGTCGACCGATATCTCGACGACTTTTCGAAGCGACATCCATCGATCGCCGCCGGCAACGGCCTGCACGACCACGACGATCAGCTCGACGACTTTTCCGTAGCGGCGATCCGCGCTGAGATCGCGGCGCTCAAGCGGGACCGCGACCAGTTGCGCGCCTTCAACGCCGCGACGCTGACGCCAGACGAGCGCGTTGATCAGCGCATTCTCGATGGCATCATCGACGGCTGGCTGCTCGAGCAGGAGACGCTCGAGAATTGGCGCCGAAATCCCATGGTGTACGCGTCAGCGCTCACCGATGGCGTGCACAACCTCATGGCCATGGAGAGCGACCCAGCGACGGTTCGTATGCGCCGCATCATCAGCAAGCTGCGCCAAACCCCGGCCCTGCTCGCGGCCGCCCGCGCCAACATCACCAATCCACCGAAACTGTTCGCCGAGCGCGGTGCGTCGATGATGCGCGGCGCGAGCGATATGTTGGGCAAGGACCTCGATCTCGCCTTTGCCTCCGATCCGAATCGCGCGCTTCGCGACTCGTTGCGCCGAGCGGCCGACGCGGTGATCCCGCAGGTCGTTGCATACGCCACATACCTCGAGCGCGACGTCATACCGAAAGCCACCAGCGACTTCACGATCGGCGGGGCTAACGTTGCCCGACGATATCGCGCCGAGGAATTGATCGACACACCGCTCGATCAGATGACCGCGATCGGCGAGCGGGAGCTCGCGCGACTGCAGCAGGAATTCCGCACCACCGCCAACCGTCTGGCCCCGGGGCGTGATCCGCAGCAGGTGTGGGCTGGTGTACGGAAAGATCATCCGAAAACCGGTGAAGTCGTCGCCGCTACGCAGCGAATCGTTGATTCACTTTCTGCGTTCGTGTCGTCACACGGAATCGCGACCGTTCCGGCCGGCGAGCGCGTCGTCGTGGCGCGAGCACTTCCCTTCGATCTCGGCTTCGCGTCGATGCATGCGTCGCCACCGCTCGAGAAGACGCCTGTGCGCAGCATCTTCTATATCTCGGACTCGCGTCCGGAGTTGAAACCGGCCGAGCAGGAGGCCTGGCTCGAGCGCTTCAACTACGCGTCACTCGCGAATACAGCGGCACACGAAGCCATGCCTGGGCATTGGCTCCACTCGACGTACATGCGTCGCACGCCGGGCAAGGTTCGACGGATCTGGATCGGCTTGAATCCGTTCCCGCAACCGTCCTCTGGTCAGGACGGCTGGGCGCACTACTCCGAACAGATGGTGCTCGATGAAGGATTCTCGGCCAACGATCCTCGGCAGCGTCTCGCACAGGTAAGCGATGCGCTCACGCGGGTCTGCCGATTGCTCTCTGGAATTCGTCTCAACACAAAGCAGTGGACTTTGGACGACGCGCAACGCTGCTTTGAGAAAGAGGCATACGTCGCCACACCTGCAGCACGCCGCGAAGCCGAGCGCGGTGCGTACGATCCAACGTACGGTGGGTACTTTCTCGGAAAAATGGGATTCGTCAAACTGCGCGCCGACTACGCGGCAAAGATGGGTCCGAAGTTCAACCTGCGTGAATTTCACGAACGCGTCATGACCGACGGGATTGCTCCGATCTGGGCGCATCGGCAGCTCCTTCTACCCGGCGACACGCAGGCCATCATCAAATGATCGACAAGGAGACCAGGAAGCCGATGGAGATGACGACGTGACCGTACGTGTCGGGGTACTTGGTGCGGGCGCCTGGGCGGAATTCGCTCACCTACCGGGTTTCAAACGCGATCCACGATGTCAGGTCGTGGCAATCGCTGATCCGATCGTATCGCGGGCAAAGCAATTCTCGAAGCAATTCGGGATTCCGAACGTTCATTCCTCACATGAAGAGCTGATTGCACGAGACGACATCGACTTGATCGACGTGTGTACGCCAAGCGCCACACACTTTGATCTCACGTGGGCAGCATTGCAGGCGGGAAAGCACGTGTTGTGCGAGAAGCCGGTTGCCTACGACTATCGCGACACGCTTCGCGCTGCCGCCCTGGCGAAGGAGAAGCGCCTGAAGACGAAACTCGGCTTCACCTTCCGCTACAGTCCGGCCATGCAGTACATGAAGGCGCTCATCGACGACGGGTATGTCGGAACGCCCTTCGTGTTCAACGGCTACGAACAGAATTCGCAGTGGCTCGATCCACGGAATCCGCTGCGTCAGGTCGATCACGAAGCGGATCAGTCGGTGTTGCAGGTGTCGTCGCTCGAGGGATACGGAGCGCCGATCATGGACCTCGGCCACCTACTGATGGGCAGTCGTTTCAATCAGGTCGTTGGAACGATGAAGAATTTCATCCCCGAGCGGATGGTGCGCGCCACGGGCAAGATGATGCGCATGAACATCGACGACGCCGACGTGTTCATCGGCGAGTATGAGAGCGGCGCCATCGGCTCCATTCAGACGAGTTTCGTGACCGTTGGGAATTATCCGGGCATCGAGGCGCGTGTATATGGAAGCAAAGGAGCGCTCATCTGCCGGCTGGTCGAGGAAAGCGGCGTGTGCGAGTCGCTCAAGGGCGCTACCGCCGACGAAGTCGAGTTTCGCGACATCGAGGTTCCGGGACGATTCTATCCACCGGGTGGCTCGACGCGCGAATCCTGGCGGTCGCTGTTCTACGCAAATCTCATTAGTTCATTCATTACCGAGATTCTGAGCGACGCTCCGACGAATGAGGGAAATTTCGAGGATGGCGCGCACGTGCAAGAGTTGATCAACGCCGTCGAACGCTCGTATCGTGAGCGGCGCTGGATTTCCCTGCCGCTCGATCGGTGAGCGGCGCGCTCGACAGCTTCTTTAGTCAGTACTATCGACGACGCCCGGTGAACGCGACGTTCACCGGGATTCACATGTACGACGACCTGCTGCCGGACTGGTCGCCGCAGGGACTCGACGCGTTGGAAGACGAGATGCACGCCCTGGCGCGCGAACTCGGCGTAACACACCCGCGTCCCAAATCCGCGCGCGGATACCGCGACAACATCGAAATGCTCGACGCCGAGCTGGCGCGCGCATTTCTCGAGATCCAACTCGCGGAGAATGCGAGCGGACATGGCGTTCGTCGCAATCCATCGCTGTGGACGGGCGAAGCAGTCTTCTCGGTCATCGCGCTGATGACGCGCGACTTCGCGCCGTTCACGGAACGCATCGAATCGGCGGCCGCTCGTCTTCGCGCCATTCCCGGGTTCCTCGCTTGTGCGCGCGCCACCATCGGCGACGAGCTGATACCAGCGGCATGGATCAGCAAGGCAATTCGCGAATGCACCGGGGCAACAGCGTTACTCGAACGCGGATTCCCGAGCTGGATCGCATCTGGATCGTCCTCGACCGACACGGCTCGCGCGGTCTCGGCTGCAGCGACACAAGCCGCTGCGGCGTTTGGAGATTTTGCCAACTGGCTCGCCACGCGTGCTCCGGCAGCTGACACGACGCTCGGCAGCGGTGCTGCGCTCTTCGACGTGCTGCTCGATCGCGGTCATCAGTGTTCGCGTACGCGGGCGGACTTGCTCGTCGAGGCGCGCGAGCGTTTCGCCGAGGAGCGGGCGCGTCTCGACGAAATGTCTCGCGCGGCGGCCGGTTCGTGGGCGAACGCGCAGACTCAACTCTCCGACGATCATCCGACAGCGGACGACTATCTTGGCGCATTCGGGCGCACCTGGACGTCATGCCGCGAACGCGCCGCGTTGAACGACGTCGTGACGTGGCCCGTTTGGCCAATTCGGTATGTGCCGTTTCCCGCGTGGACCGCTGACGCCGCTCCGCATCTCTACTATCTGTTCTATCGATCGCCCGCGCCATTCGACGGCGACGGCGGTTTTTACGACTACGTCGTTCCGCCCGTGCCGTCGGATGCCGCGGCGGCCGAGGCACACCTTCGCGCGTGGAATCACAGCGTGATCAAGCTGAATCACGTCGTGCATCATGGCGCGATTGGTCATCACGTTCAGAACTGGCACGCGTATCACCGCTCGCGATCACGCATCGGGAAAATCGCCGCGGTCGACTGCGCGAGCCGAATCGGAATGTTCGCCGGCGGATCGATGGCCGAGGGCTGGGCGTGCTACGCGACGAGGTTGATGGAGGAGTTGGACTTTCTCTCGCCGCTCGAGCGTGTCGCCGAACAGCACTCGCGTGTCCGCTTCCTCGGCCGCGCGATCGTCGACATCGAGTTACATCAGGGCACGATGTTGTTCGAGGACGCTGTGCGGTTCTACGCCGAATCGGTTGGAATGTCGCCCGAAGCGGCACGTGCGGAAGCTGTGAAGAACTCGATGTTCCCATGCACAGCGATCATGTATTGGCTCGGCACGCAGAGCATACTCGATCTGCGAGACACTGTGCGTCAGGCGCGTGGCGCCGCATTCTCCGTTAAGTCATTTCACGACGAGCTACTCGGCCATGGTTCGATTCCCGTTCCGCTGATCGCCCGTCTGATGACCGAGGACATCGCGTGAGACGCGCGATCGTCGGCGTCGTACTCCTGCTTGCTGCGTGCGGTAAGAGCAGCGGACGCACCGGAGCTTCGAACGATCTCTTGATCGTTGGCTACGATCGCGAGCCGGACACGATGAACCGGTACGCGACGCACATCCTCGAGGACATCGAGTCGTGCGTCGTCGAAGGTCTGGTTACCAACGACGACAAGATGAACGTCGTGCCGGTGTTGGCGGCTGAGGTTCCGACGGAAGCGAATGGCGGGGTTCGTATGCGCGCCGACGGCGGCATGGACGTCACCTGGAAGCTGCGTCCGGGCGTGAAGTGGCACGACGGTCGGCTACATACGTCGGCCGACGTCAAGTTTACCGTCGACGCGATCAACAAGGGCGATTGGAAACCCGAGAGCACCGATGGTTTCGATCGCATTTCATCGGTCGACACGCCGGATTCGCTCACGGCAGTCGTGCACTACAAGGAAGTGTACGCCCCGTATCGACTGCAGTTCTTTCGCGGCACGCTGCCCAAGCATTTGCTCGACGGACGCGACATCGATAAGTCCAACGACTACAATCGCAACCCACTCGGCACAGGTCCGTATCGCGTGGTTGAATGGAAGACCGGCGAGTATGTGCTGTTGGAGAAGGTGAAGGACTACTGGCGTGGACCAGAATATCCAAAGATCAATCGCATTCTGTTCCGGTTCGTCACGAACACCACAACGCGCGTCAATCAGCTCAAGGCCGGTGAAGTTCACCTCGTTGCGCTGGTGCCGTGGGACAAAGTACGCGAACTAAAGACCGTGTCGGGAGTGCGATTGAATCAGGTGCTCGGTAACGGTTACGAGCACGTGACGTTGAACGAGAAGCACTTCGCGCCGTTTGCCGACGTGCATGTCCGCCAGGCGCTTGCACACGCGATCGACCGCGATCTAATCGTTGGCACGATCCTCGACAGCCTCGTGACGACCGTGAACGGCCCGATTCAACCACTGTCGTGGGCCTACGAGCCAAAGGTCGCGTCGTATCCGCACGATCCGGCCAAGGCAAGAGCGCTACTCGATGCGGCAGGATGGCATGTCGGTTCAAACGGCGTACGCCTGAAGGACGGTAAGCCGCTCGCGTTCACGCTCATCACGCAAGCCGGGTTCGCCATACGCGAGAACGTCGCCCAGGCAATTCAGAAGCAGCTCAAGGATGTTGGCGTCGACGCCAAGATCCAGCTCATCGACGGCACGTCCATCAGCACCGTGTGGTTTAGCGGTAACTTCGATGCAATGCTGCACTGGTGGCAATCGGGCGCCGATCCGGAAGTGACGACGTTCTTCGCCAACGATCGCACACCACCAGCAGGACGGAACATCAACTACGTCGATGATGCGTCGCTGACCAAGCTGCTCTACGCGTCGGACCGGACCGTAGATCAGGCCAAGCGCAAACAACTTCTCAGCGATGCACAGGTCCGCATTGCGGAGTTAGTGCCCGAGCTCGTGTTGTACAACACCTCCAAGATTGACGCAGTGCCTGCCACGCTCCAGGGATTCACCGGCAACCCAACGAACGCCGGTCCGTTCTGGAACGTGCACGAGTGGCGCTTTCCGTAACCAATGCTGCGATTCATCGCGCGACGTATAGCTCAGAGTATTCCGCTGTTGCTCGTCGTGTCGCTGCTCGTGTTTGCGCTCATTCACGCCGCGCCTGGCGGGCCGCTCGCACTGTATCTCGACAATCCGAACGTTCGGCCGCAGGACATCGAGCGATTGCGTCACGCCATGGGGCTCGATCGCTCACTCTCCGGACAGTATTTCGCGTGGCTCGGCGCATTCCTTCGCGGCGACTGGGGCTATAGCTACGCCGATGGGCGAGCGGTCGGAGCTCGTCTCCTCGAGCGCGTTCCCGCAACGCTGCAGCTGATTGCGACATCGACAATCGCCGGTATCGTCATCGCGTTCGTCGTCGGCATCGTGGCGGCAACTCGAACCGGATTCGATCGCGTGGCGACGTTTGGCGCGATCGCGGGAATCTCACTCCCGGTGTTTTGGCTTGGCCTGCTATTGCAACTGATCTTCGCCAACGCACTGGGTTGGTTGCCGTCGTCTGGCCGAACGTCGTTCACAGGTGGCGGGTTTGGCGATCTCGCGGCGCATCTCGTCCTACCAGCCACCGTGCTCGCGTTGGCACATGCAGCCGGATGGTCGCGATACCTACGAGGCTCGTTGCGTCAGGCGCTCGCGATGCCGTTCACGCGCGGCGCACGATCACGTGGCGTGAGCGAACGGCGGATTGTCCTCCGTCACGCGCTCAGCAACGCACTGCTCCCATTCGCTACAGTCGTACTACTCGACGCGTCGATCATGGCGTCGGGCGCTGTGGTAACGGAAAGCGTGTTTGCCTGGCCGGGCGTCGGCAGCCTGTTCACTGAGTCGTTGGCGCGGCGCGACTACACGGTGCTCATGGCGTTTTTGATGTGCGCATCGATTGCGGTCGTGATACTCAATCTCGCCGCCGACGTCGCGGTCTTTGCTCTGGACCCGCGCACTCGCGAGCACGTATGAGGCGACCGCGTGGCGCCGTCGCATTCAGTGGTGCGGTGCTGTGGCTGCTCCTCATCCTGGCCATCCTCGCACCCGTTGTCGCTCCGTACGGTATGGACGCCCTCGACCTCGCGCATCGTCGAGCCGCTCCGTCGTGGTCGCACTGGTTTGGAACCGACGAACTTGGACGCGATGTCCTCACGCGTGTGCTATTCGGCGCGCGAATTTCACTCGCCATCGGCCTCGTATCTGCTGCGGTGAGTGGCGCGATTGGGGTGACCATCGGCGCAGTCGCTGGCTACGCAAAAGGTTGGATCGACGACGTGCTCATGCGCGTTACCGATGCCATGCTCTCCGTTCCTCGCTTGCCGCTGTTGATGATCGGAGCCGCGGTATTCAGCCCGAGTGTACCGCTGCTCATCCTTCTCGTTGGCGCCGCAGGATGGATGGAGACAGCACGCGTCGTTCGCGCCGAAGTACAATCGATCAAGACACGTGACTTCGTCACGGCAGCCAAGGCTATCGGCGGCACGCCTGCGCACGTGATCGCACAGCACATATTGCCCGTCGTCGTGACGACCGGTGCCGTTGCGACAACGCTTGCCGTTGGTCGCGGAATTTTACTCGAAAGCGCGTTGAGTTTTTTCGGCGTCGGCGTGCAGCCGCCAACGGCGAGTTGGGGCAACATGCTCTACCAAGCGCAGACTACGATGACTAGTGAACCGTGGCTCGGTGTGTTTCCGGGCGTGTTCATCTTCATCACGGTGATGTGCTGCAACGTACTCGGCGATGGACTCGCCGAGCGTGCATCAGGAGGGGAGCGTGTCTGAAGCGGCGGGAAGTGCGACGTAGAAACGACTACCCTTTCCCAATTCACTCACGACCCAGAGCCTGCCGCCGTGCGCGTCGACAATGCCCTTCGTGATCGGCAGGCCGAGTCCAACTCCGCGACGGTCGGCGCGATTCGCCTGCCAGAACCGATCGAACAGGCGGGCCTGGTTCTCCGGCGAGATGCCGGGACCAGTGTCGGCGACTTCAAAGATCATCTCGTCGCCCTGACGCCAAGCCTTGAGCGACACGCGACCACCCTCGGGTGTGAACTTGATCGCGTTTCCCAGGAGGTTGCCGAACACCTGCGCCAGCCGGCCACGATCCGCCGACAGTAGCAGCGACCGATCCACCGGCTCTACCACGAGGTCGATCCGATGCTCCAACGCAAGGTGACGCGCACTCTCCTCTGCCTGCGTCAGCACAGCGGCAACTCGTAGGTCCTCCATTTCGAGCGAGAGTCGACCCGACTCGATTCGCATGACATCGAGAAGGTCGCCAATCAACCGATTCATTTGCTGGACCGATCGAGTACCCGAGGTGATCAACTTCTCGCGTTCAGACTCCTGTAAATTCGGCTCGGCCAATACCTGCAGTACGGCGCCGGCAACGCCAAGCGGATTGCGAAGATCGTGCGCTACGATACCGAGAACTTCCTCGCGCGCCTGCGACAGCATCTCGGCGTATCGACGATCCTGACGCTCGCGTTCGAAGGTCCTCGCACGCGCAAGCGCACTCCCCACAGATTGCGCGAGGAGTCCAGCGAAGGCGTGGTCGGCCGCTCCTACAGCTGACGGATCCTTGAAGCCGAGTACGAGACCACCGACCAGCTCGTCGCCGTGCAGCAGCGGCAGCGCCAGGAATGCTCTGGCGCTTGTCTCTGGGTGGATGCGCGCGGCCGCCTGGGGATAGAGCGCACGATAGCGTTCTGGCGACTCCAGCCAAACCGCCTCGCGTCGCTTGAGTGCTGAAGTCAGCGGTGTCTTGTCATCGAGCGAGAGCGTCGCGCCGAGATCGTTGCTGTCGCGACTGTACCGCCGACGGTCGAGCACTTTGATCTCGTTGCCTTCGAGCAGACCGATCATGCCGACCGCTGCTTCGACTACATCGAAGCCCTGTCCGACGACGACACGGGCCACGTCTCCGGGAAGTTGTGCCTCGGACAGTGCAGTCGTGACGTCGAGAAGACGGTTTGCGCGATTCGCCAACTGCTCGGCCGCATCGCGGGCTGTCGTCAGATCTTCGTTGGCGTGAGCCAGATGCTCAGAGACGACCTGCGTCTCTTCAATCTGCAGCGCGATTTGCTTGTTCACGTCCTCCAACTCGACGACGTGCGATTCCGCTGCCAGGCGAGCGATCCGAAGCGAATGCGTCATGCCGCTGATGACGAGCGACAGCACGAGAAAAACGATGAAATAGGCGAGCTCCTCTGGGTGGGTGAATTCGACCTTACCCACCGGAGGAAGCATCGTGTAGTCGATCGCGACAACCGACAGAGCGGTCGCAAATAGACTCGGGCCGAGCCCTAGAAACCGCGCGGTGAGCGCGATCGTGGCGGCGAAGATGAGTCCGTCGGGAACGCCACGCAGGCCCTGAAACAGGAATGCCAACGCGAGCCCGATGGCCGTGAGGGCCACCGCGCCAAGGTACCGTGCCGCGTCCGAAACCCATCTTCGAGACGTGGAACGAGCGGAGCCTCGTGTTTGTTCTGCGGTCAATCGCCGGGCTCGATGCGACGTAAAACTCTTTCCGCGAGATGCCTACACGGACTACGCGACCTCTGGCAAACGTGTTGCCGCGCAGGCGTTCGGGGCTGTTAGAAGACGTCTATGTCGGTCATAGGTTGAGTGCCGCTAAGAAATCATAATTCGCCTTCGCGGAAGCGAGCGAATCCGCAGCACCCTCCTGCTCTACGTACACCGGCTTCTTACCGAGTTCCGGAATGCTCTGCAGAAATCGGCGGACATCCACACTGCCCTTTCCGAGTTCGACATCATGGCTGCGATCGGCCACCACATCCTTCACGTGAAAACTCCAATATCGATCACTGTGACGGCGGAGGTAGTCGAAGGGATCTCCTCCACCCATGACCATGTTGCCGAGATCGAGCTGAAGTCGCACCAATGTTGGATCGGTGCGCTGGAGAAAGACATCGTACGGCACAGTGCCGTCGATCGGCTTGGCGTGATCGGGCTCGTTGTGGAACGCGAGCCAGATGCCAGCGCGACGCGCAGCTGCGCCGGCCGTATTGAAGTGATCCGCCCAAACGCGCCACTGGTCGAGCGAATGATTCGTCGACGCCGGGAGACTGGGAACGATGAGATACTCGTGACCGATGAGCTTCGCATCGGCCAAGCTCCGGTCCCAATCCTTGAGGAGAATTTCCGGCGCAATGTGCGCCGACGGTGCGCGAAGGCCCTCGTGGGCGAGCGAATCGCGTACCTGCTTCGGCGTTCGGCCGAAATTTCCGAACGACCAGAGTAGCTCGACATCCTTGTATCCCATGGCGCGAACCGCGGCCAGCGTGCGCTCGGGATTCGCGCGCATCGCGTCGCGGACCGAATACAGTTCTAGCCCAATACGGTCGAGCGGCGCGCTCGAGGGCGGCCGTCGCGTGAGCATCGGTGCGCCGAGCAGCGATACACCGAGCGAATGAACGAAGCTACGACGGTCCATTGTCACCTGCCGTGTTGCCGGCTCGTCTGGCGCGGGATAGCGTTTAGGATGCCACAGAGCGTACTCAACGTTCCGACAAACCTACGGCGCGCCGCGAAACCCTGCGAGCCGTCACGGGCGAAATGAAACGCCGTTCGTTCTTGCAGCTTTCGGCCGGTGCGCTCGCTGCCTGCGCCATGCCCCGCGCCAAAGCCACCGAATCCAATGATGCGCCCCGGCCTCGACCGTCGCCGTCACAGCTCACCTGGCAGCGCGACGAGCTAGCGCTCTTCTTCCATTTCGGCATCAACACATTCACAGATCGCGAATGGGGCGACGGTCGCGAATCACCGTCGATCTTTTCGCCGGGAAATCTCGACGTGCGGCAGTGGGCGCGCGCCGCTCATGCGGCCGGCGCGCGATCGATGATTCTCACCGCCAAACATCACGACGGCTTCTGCCTCTGGCCCACACGTACCACAGAGCACTCGGTCGCGAAGAGCCCGTGGCGCGGCGGAAAGGGAGATCTCGTTCGCGAATTCGTCGACGCCTGCCGCGACGAAGGAATGAAGCCGGGACTCTACCTCTCACCGTGGGATCGGAACAATCCGCGATACGGCGACTCGCAGAAGTACAACGATCTGTATTGCGATCAGCTCACCGAATTGCTCACACGTTACGGTTCGATCGCTGAAGTCTGGTTCGACGGCGCCAATGGCGAAGGGCCGAATGGTAAGCGTCAGACATACGATTGGCCGCGCGTGTTCGCGCTCGTGCGCCGACTGCAGCCGGGCGCTGTGATGTTCTCTGACGCCGGCCCCGATGTACGATGGTGCGGAAACGAAAACGGCACTGCGGGAGATCCGAACTGGTCGACAGTGGACCCGAACGCGGTTCCCTACCCTGGCGCCGACGGACCAGGCATCGTGGCCGCGCTGCAGCACGGAAGTCCAACCGGCACAGTGTGGCGCCCCGCCGAGATTGACGTCTCCATTCGGCCGGGCTGGTTCTCACATCCCGCTGACGACGCGAAACTCCGCTCGGTCGATAACCTCGTCGGGTTGTACTTCTCGTCCGTTGGCCGAAACGGAAAATTGCTCCTCAATGTGCCACCGATGCGCAACGGACTACTCCACGCAGTAGACGTCGCGCACCTCGCTGCCTTTCGTCGTCAACTGACGTCCACCTTCGATCACGACCTGGCGCTTGGTGCGCCGAAGAACTGGCGCGTTGTCGGACGAACCGCGACGATGGAACTGACGCTCCCGCGCCCGTCGTCCATCACGATCGCTCGGCTCGAGGAGGACATTACGCGCGGCCAACGTGTCGCGAGCTATTCGCTCTGGGGCGAAATCGGCGGGACGTGGCGGACGTTGTCGCGCGGCTCGACGATCGGCTACACGAAGCTCGATCGATTCCTGCCGACCCAGGTGACGAAAGTTCGCGTCGCGATCGACGACGCCGTTGCGACGCCCGAGCCGATCACGCTCAAGCTCTACGGCCCGTCATAACCGGGGAGTGGTCAGCTCTTACTTCACTACGAGCTCTCCACGCAAGCGTATGTCGCGCGACGAGCCGCCTATCATCACGCGAAACGATCCAGGTTCGACCACCCAGCGCATGTCGCGGTCGAGCATCTGCAACTGCTCGCGAGAGAGCGTGAACGTCACGTCGCGCTCCTCACCCGGAGCCAGATGAATTCGCGTGAATCCCTCGAGCTGCATCACCGGCCGAGCTACGGAGGCGAGAATGTCGTGCACATACAGCTGCACGACTTCGTCGCCCGCACGCAGGCCCGTGTTTTTCACTCGGCAGCGAATCGTCGCAGTTCCCGACTGCGGAATCTCCGCTGGATCGATCGAGAGCGATGAATACTCGAAGGTCGTGTAGCTCAATCCATAGCCGAAGGGGAAGAGCGGCTGACCCGTGAGGTCGAGATAGTCGTCACCGCGTCCAGTAGGCTTGTGATCGTAGTAGAGTGGCAGTTGCCCTTCAGACATCGCGAATGTCACGGGAAGGCGGCCGGCCGGGTTGTAGTCGCCGAACAGAACATCGGCCAGGGCATGACCCCCCTCCTCACCAGGATACCACGCGTCGACAACTGCTCCGACGCGATCGATCCACCGCGACATCGTGATTGCACTTCCGCCAATGAGCACGACAATCGTTGGCTTGCCGAGTGCGGCGACGCGTTCGATCAGTTCTTCCTGGTGGCCCGGCAATTTGAGAAAGGCCCGATCTCGAAACTCACCTTCCTCGATCCCGGCAACTACGATCGCGACGTCGCTCTTTCGCGCCGAGTCGACGGCGGCGGCGATCTTGGCGTTCCAGTCATCTACGATGCCCGCATCCCATACAAGCTTCACGCGCGCGTTGCCGGTGCTCTCGAAATACTCCATTCGAATGTCGTGTGTGCTTCCGGCCTTCCACTCCACGTTGGTGAAGCGCGTGCCGTATGAGCGCTTTTCCCAATTGTCGATCACCAGTCGCCCGTCGAGATACAGCCGATATCCGTCGTTGCCCTCGACGCCGATTCGTCGTAGTGCGCTCGGTGGCGCGACCACGCGGCCGGTCCAGCGCACGGAATACCAGTCGTATGGAATGCCGCGCCCGGGTGAGTTGAGCGTCCAACCGAAATCGATGCGCGGATCGTTCCGAATGAGACGAGGCGGTCCAGTGAGTCGATTGTTGTCGAAGTATTCACCGTGCAGTCCACGCCCGACCTTGCCGCTGTCGATGGACGACAGGAATTCGGTCGGAACGACTTTGTATGTGGGTGAGACGCGACCCGGCCCGGGAGCAAAGCGAACCGACGTGTTCACACCGGCGCGTTCGCGGAGCCCGGCGAGGATCGAAACGGGCTGAATTCCCGGGCCGCTGTATCCGCCGAGTCGCTTCTCAACGGCATCTGTGCCAATGACGGCAATCGATCGCCATGCACGAGTGAGCGGCAGCGTTCTTTGATCGTCCTTCAACAACACGATTGATTCGCGCGCCGCATCCCGCGACAATGCGCGATGCTCGACGTTGCCGTTCCAATACGCAGCGCTGTCGGGATTCGCATACGGATGCTCGAACAATCCGAGCTCGAATTTCGCGCGCAACACGCGAGCGACCGCCGCATCGATCACTGAGTCGGCGATACCGCCACGACGGAACGCGTCGAGATACGGGCGGTGCTGAGGCCACGACGACTGGAAGATCACGTCGAGCCCAGCGTCGAGCGCGTCCTTCGTTGCCGTAGCGGTCGTTGCTTCCGTATGATGCAAAACCGTTGCGCCACCTGTCGCGGCTGCGTCAGAGATGACGAAGCCACGAAAGTTCCAGTCGCGCTTCAGCTTGTCGGTCAGCAACGCGCGGTTCTGCGTTGCAGGAGAACCGTCGACGGAGTTGTAGGCGCTCATCACAGAGCGTGCATGTCCCTGCGCGATCGTCGCCTCGAAGGGCGGATAGTACATCTCTTCGAGGAATCTCTTGCTGATGTCGATCGGATAGCTGTCCCGGCCACCTTCACCAACGTTGGCAATGAAGTGCTTTGGTGTCGCGATGATTCCCGCCGATTCGAACGCCGAGACGAATGACACGCCCATGCGCGACGTCAGAAACGGATCTTCGCCGTAGGTTTCTTCGACGCGACCCCATCGCACGTCGGTCGCAAGGTTGATGACTGGCGACAGTATCTGCCGGATGCCGCGACTCCCCGCCTCTCTCGCCGTTGCGCGTGCGACGCGGCCCATGAGCGACGTATCGAATGTCGCGGCCAGAGCGATGGCCTGTGGAAACGACGTCGCTCCCTCGCGACCGAGGCCGTGTAGCGCTTCTTCGAACGGAATGATTGGAATCCCGAGACGCGTGCGTTCCACGAAGTACTTCTGAATCGCGTTGATCCGCTCGGCATGCGCCTTCGCCATGTTGCCGGTCGTTGGCTTGGTCGAGATCTGAAGCCCGAAGACACCGTTCGAGTAGTCATTCGATGGGTCATCGAGATCACCCGGAATCATGAACAACTGCCAGAACTTCTCCTCGAGGGTCATCCGCCCGAGCAGGTCACGCACGCGCACGTCGATGGGCAGCGAACGATCGCGATATGGAGCAGTGGAGACCTGAGCCGGCGCCCGACGCGCAGACGTAAGCGCAGCTGCACAAATAGTCAGCTTCAGCGCGCGGCGCAGCCCCGCGCATTTCGAGAGAGGATTCAAGATCGGTAGAATCGAGCGTTAGTGGCCAACTGCGACCGCAATCGATTGGATATTGCTCGCCGACGAGTGCGCTGTCCATCGCCCAGGTTCCTCGCAGTCGCCACGAAAGCTCGATATGTTGTCGCACCCGCTCATCCCACCGCGTTTTGCGCAGGAGACTCTCATGCGTTCGCTCACACGCCGCACGATCGCGACGCTCGGCACTTTGGCCGCGATGCTGCTCACCCCCTCGTTCGCAGCATCGGTCTCCGCGCAGACCCACATCACGACCCCGAAGGAGGAGTTCGGCGCCAACTTCGGTGACGACTACTTCCTCGCCAACTACAAGCAGATCTCTGCGTACTGGCGAAAGCTCGCCACGCAATCGAATCGCATCGTTGTTCAGGAGATCGGGAAGACCGCCGAAGGTCGCCCGCATCTCATGGCCATCGTGACGTCTCCGGAGAATCACAAGAAGCTCGCGCGATACAAGGAGATTTCTGCTCGCCTTGCGCATGCCGAGGGGCTTACGGACGCACAGGCAAAGCTCCTCGCCAAGGAGGGTAAGTCGGTCGTTTGGATCGATGGCGGCTTGCACGCGACCGAAGTTCTCGGCGCGCAGCAGCTCGGTGAGATCGTGTATCAGATGGTAAGCATGAACGACGAGGAGACGCGTCGAATTCTCAACGACGTGATCATTCTGTTCGTGCACGCGAATCCCGACGGCAACGATCTCGTCGCCGACTGGTATATGCGGATGAAGGACCCGAAAGAGCGCACCATGAATGCGCTACCGAGGCTGTATCAGAAGTACATTGGCCACGACGACAACCGTGACTTCTTCGCATCGACGCAGGCCGAGACGAAGAACGAGAACCGCGTGCTGTATCACGAGTGGTTCCCGCAGCTGCTCTACAATCACCACCAGAGCGGACCAGCCGGCACCGTCGTCTATTCGCCGCCTCTGCGCGATCCATACAACTACAACCTCGATCCCGCGCTGATCCTCGGGCTGCAGTCGATTGGTGCGGCAATGCACACGCGGCTCGTCGTGGAGAACAAACCGGGCGCAACGATGCGGTCGGGTGGCCCATACGACGGCTGGTGGAATGGCGGCCTACGAAACACCGCGACGTTCCACAACATGCTCGCCATGCTCACCGAGATGATTGGCAGTCCGACGCCGCAGCGAATTCCGCTCGTGCTGCAGCGACAGATTCCGTCGGGCGATCTCGCCATGCCGGTTGCCCCGCAGGAATGGCACTTCCGCCAATCGATCGACTACTCGGTGTCGCTCGATCGTGCGATGCTCGACTACGCGTCGCGCATGCGAGAGAACCTGCTGTTCAACATTTACACAATGGGCAAGCACTCCATCGAGCGCGGCAGCCGCGACACCTGGACGGCGAATCCGCGCCGCGATGCGGCAATCGCCGACAAGATGGGAGTCGCCAGCGCGGGCGCGGCAGCGGGTGGACGCGGTGGTTCGCCCACGGCCGAGCAAGACATGGCCCTCTGGACCGCGCTGCACGCGTCCGATCTGCGCGATCCACGCGGCTACATCATTCCGTCGGACCAAGCCGATTTCCCGACCGCAACGAAGTTCGTGAATGCATTGCTCGAAACCGGCATCACTGTGAACAAATCGACGGCATCATTTAACGTCGCTGGCAAACAGTATCCGGCCGGCTCATATGTCGTGTATACGGCGCAGGCGTTCCGCCCGCACGTAATGGATATGTTCGAGCCACAGGTTCATCCGGACATGTTTGCGTACCCGGGCGCGCTGCCGACCCCGCCGTATGACAACGCTGGTTGGACGCTCGCGTTTCAGATGGGTGTGCAGTTCGATCGCATCCTCGACGGCTTTAGCGGACCGTTCACCAAGATCGGACCGTGGGACGTCGCGCCGCCCGCCGGAAAGATCGCAGCGACGGCATCGCCCGCCGGGTTCGTGACGAGCAACCGCGTCAACAACTCGTTCATCGCGCTCAATCGATTGCTCAAGTCGAACGAGGAGGTGCTGCGACTTACGTCGCCACTCACCGTGAATGGAAAGACATACCCGATCGGTGCGCTGTACGTGCGCGCGAAAGCATCGACCGCTGCCGCGCTCACGCCGATCGCGACGAAACTCGGTGTCAACTTCGACGCAACCTCCGCCGCAGCGCCGAACGACGCGGTCAAACTGCGCGCGCCGCGCGTCGGCCTGTGGGATCAGTATGGCGGATCGATGACGGCGGGATGGACACGCTGGATTCTCGAGCAATTCGAATTTCCCTTCGAGCGTGTGTTCGCACCCGCCCTCGACGCAGGCAATCTCGACGCGAAGTACGATGTGCTCGTGTTCGTCGACGGCGCGATTCCTGGCGCTGGTGCGCGACGCGGCGCCGGTGGTGGTGCGGCCGCCGATGCTCCAGTGCCGGATCTGCCGGCTGAGTATCGCGATCAGGTTGGCCGAATCACGGCCGACAAGACACTGCCGAAGATCCGCGAATTCATGGAGAAGGGCGGTACGGTGATCGCGATCGGCGGCTCGGCGTCGAACCTCGCCGCATTTCTCAAGCTGCCAATCGAGAGCCAGCTCGTCGAAAATGGTGCCCCTCTGCCGCGCACGAAGCTGTACATCCCCGGGTCGGTGCTTTCATCGCGCGTCGACGTGAACAATCCCGTCGCGAACGGCATGGCCGAACACACCGACGTGTTCTTCGACGACAGTCCGGTGTTCAAGCTTGGTGCGGACGCCGCCGCGCAAGGCGTGAAGACGATCGCATGGTACGACAGCAAGACGCCGCTCCGGAGCGGCTGGGCCTGGGGCCAAGCCTATCTCGAGAACGGCGTCGTTGCTGCCGAAGCAAAAGTTGGAGCTGGTAAGGTGTTGCTCTTTGGACCTGAAATTCTTCAGCGTGCGCAGCCGCACGGAACGTTCAAGTTCTTGTTCAACGGGATTTACTACTCGGTCATGAACCGTGGTATACCCGTGCCGTGAAGCTGCGAATCGTTCCGTGCGTTACGCGTTCGCCCAGGGATCGTTGCGCATCCACTGCGAGTCGTTGGGCGAGAAGAGGAACACCAGAGCACCGTTCGTGAGCTTCGGAATCAGGCGATGAGCGCGAGCCTGATCCATTGCCGGACAACCGAGGCTGCGTCCCGAACCCGACGCCGTTACGTACGGCGCGCCGTGCACCACGACGCCGCGCGCAAGCGCCTTGTCGTTGAACTGACCCGACACACCGTCGAGTCGAAGACCGATCGAGCTATAGAGCTGACCACCCGAGTGGCCGCTGAACGCGTACGAACCCTTCGTTACGAACAGGCCGAGCGACGTCGTGCCACTACCAGAACCATTTCCGAATCGCGTCGGGACACCCTTCGCGTTCTCCGCCGATCCACGACCAGCGGCAACGATGAACGGACCTTCGACGAGCTTCTTCTGATCCATGTCGAACACGTACCCACGCGGAGTCGTCTTGCTCAGACCGTAGTCGACGAAGTAGAAGTACGGATTGCGGACCTGGTTCGGATGCGCCGTTTTAAAGTTGTAGTAAGCCTGAATTGCCTTGCGCAGCGCTTCCGGATGACTCGTGTTCGTCACGTGCATCGACAACGCATTGATGGCATCTTCCACCATCGGCGCCATGGCGCCCTTCGGACTGGCAGTCTTGATGTTCGAAACAGTCGTGGTCGTCACGTGCGGAGCAGGAGTAATGGCCTGGGCCGTACGCGGTGCGGCAATCGACGCGACAAGAGCTGCCTGGACGATTCCGGAGAGGACAAGTGATGTACGCATTGTGTGGTCTCCGTTGTGATGGGGGAGGACAAGAGAGTTGCCACGACCAGACTGGGTCGCGACGCTAGTGCATGTGCCTTGTTGTTTGGGAGGTCCTACGGAGGGGATACCGCCGTCGCGTGATACACACGCGTCCTATCTCGTACCCTAATTAGACGCCAGCCGTTCGTCGACGTTAGGAAGAAAACCCGAAGGATTTACCGAGCTCTTCAGTCTCCTGATGAGCTCGCCTTACGCCAGACCCAGAGCCTGCCGCACTGCGGCCCGGCTAATCTTACCCGCCGCGTTGCGCCGAAGTTCGCTCACGAAGTGGATCGCCTTGGGCGCCTTCACCGAATCGAGCTCAGCTTTGACGAAACCGATGAGATCGCTGACGTCCACCAACACGCCTGGCCGGAGAATCACCGCGGCGTGAATCGCCTCACCCCACTTCGGGTCTTCCGCACCGAACACACAGACCTCGGCCACCGCTGGATGTCGAGCGAGCACAGCTTCGACGTCGCCCGGAAAGACCTTGAACCCACCGGTATTGATGACCTCGCGCAGGCGACCGCGAATGAACACATAGCCGCGCTCGTCGATATAGCCGAGGTCGCCGGTGTGCAGCCAGCCGTGGCGAATCGTCTCTGCAGTACGTTCGGGACGATCGAGATACCCGCTCATCAGCAACGGACCCTGCACCACGATCTCGCCAACGCTTCCGCTCGGTAACACCTCACCCGCTTCATTCATTACTTCGACTCGCGCCACCGACGACGCACGCCCGATCGACGCGATGTTGGCGTCCTTCATCATCTCCGATGCGCGCATGGCCGTGATGATCTGCGGAGCCTCCACCTGCCCGTACGCCGTTTCGACGACAGGCCCAAAGACCCGCTGCGCTTCGCGAATACGCTCGGCGCTCATTGGTGCTGCGGAGTAGATCAAATGCGCGAGTCGCGGAAACGAGCGCGACTCGACGCTCGGCTCAGCGAGCAGCGAATAGATCAGCGTCGGCGGCGCGTAGAGTGTCGTCACGCCCTGGTTTGCGAGCGCGTCGACCACGAAGGGTGCCTTCGGCTCTTCTATTAGTACGTGCCTCCCGCCCGCAGCGAGGATCGGCAGTATGAAGCACGACGTCCCGTGCGTGAGTGGTGCCGCGATCAGATTGACGTCGTCCGCATTGAACTCGAAGAACTCCTGAAGCCCGCGCGCCTGCGCCTCGAGAACGCGAACCGATTGCACCACCGGCTTGGGCGTGCCCGTGCTTCCGCCGCTGAACTTGATGATTTGCATATCATCATCGTTGCGCGCAATCTCAACCGGGCGACGACCGGCGAACTCCGCGATCAATCCGCGCACCGTTGCGTGGTCGCCGATCGAGGCGACCGACGCCTTGCCGATCACCAGCGGCGCCAACGTCGGCGTAAAACGATCGACGCACGACGCGTCGGCAACGATCACAGTTGGCTTCGTTACCGCGATCATCGCGTCGAGCTCGGCGCGCCCATTCCGCGGATTGAGCGGTACCCAGACTTTGCCAGCCGCATAGGTCGCCAACAGCGCGATCAGGTGCTCGACCGTGTTACGCGCGCAAATCCCGACTCTGCTCCCGTTGCCCGTGGTCGGGTCGAGTTGCTGGAAAGCCGACGCGAGTGAATCGACGGCGGCCACGAGCTCCCCATAGCTGAGCTCTTCGCCCGGTCCGACGACCGCGACCGCGCCGGCGTCGCGCTCTACACCGCGCTTCAAGTAGTCGATCGGTCGCAGGTGCTTGCTCCGTTGTATCGAGCGGGCTAATCTCGCCGGTCTATCGCGCGACTGTCAAACTCGACGTGGCTTCCTCAAGCGCCCACATGGACTTCCCAATTCTCGGCCTCCACCACGTCACGGCTACGGTCGACGACGCACAAGCGGATCTGAATTTCGCCGTCGAGGCGCTCGGCCTTCGGCTGGTCAAAAAGACGGTGAACTTCGACAACCACGGCGTCTATCACTTCTATTATGGAGATGAGTTGGGTCATCCTGGCACGATCTGGACGACGTTTCCGTACAAGGGGCGCGGCGTAGCAACGGGAATCCACGGCGCAGGCCAGGTCACGACGACGTCGTTCTCCGTTCCCGCCGGGTCGCTCGACAGCTGGCGCGCACGGTTGGTCGCCCGCGACTACATCGTCGTCGACGAAGCTCCACGCTTCGACGAGGAGTCGATCGTCGTCGCCGATCCATCCGGACTCGCCATCGAATTGATTGCCACGACGCGCGACTCGCGCACGCCATGGGCCGACAGTCCTGCGGGTGAAGATGCGATCCTCGGTCTGCACAGCGTCACGCTTACCGTGCGCAACTCGGCGCCGACGATCGAATTCATGCGCGATCTGCTCGGATTCAAGGTCGTGAACGAAATGGACGGCCGGACGCGCGTCGCGGTGAACGGCGACGTACCCGGAAAGGTGATGGACATCGTGCATTCACCAAACGCCGAGTCGGCGCGCAACGGACTCGGAACGGTGCATCACGTGGCGATGGCGATTACCGACGGCGCAGAACAACTGCGACTTCACGAAGAAATCGCGCGACGCGGCATCACCGTCACTCCTGTGATGGACCGTCAGTACTTCACGTCGATCTACTTTCGCGAACCGGGCGGCGTACTGTTCGAAGTAGCGACGATGCGCCCCGGATTCGCAATCGATGAATCCGTCGACGATCTTGGGCTTGCTCTCAAGCTTCCGCCTGCCGCCGAGGCAAATCGCGCTGCAATCGAAGCCGCACTACCAGTGGTGCACTACTGACATGCAGCCACACTTCGGGAATCCGGCAGTACACGATGGTGCGCCGCTCGACACCGCGGCTGCCGCAATCATTCTCGTGCATGGCCGCAACGCCGCGCCGGCGAATATTCTCGATCTATTCGCGCGGCTTCGACGTCCACAGCTCGCTGCGATCGCTCCCGCTGCCGCGGGTGGAACGTGGTATCCGAACAGCTTCATGGCGCCGCGCGACCAGAATGAACCGGGGATCACTTCGGGGCTGTTCGTGCTCGAATCGATCGTCGAAGGCCTGCGCGAACATGGAATGCCGTCGCACAAGATCGTGCTGCTCGGCTTCTCACAGGGCGCATGTCTTTCCGCGGAATTCGCCATGCGTCATCCGCGAAAGTACGGCGGCCTCATGGTGCTCAGCGGCGGATTGATCGGTGCTCCCGGCACGACATGGGAAAAGACTCACGGCTCGTTACTCGGCGTTCCGGTGTTCCTCGGCTGCAGTGATATGGATTCGCACATTCCGGCGTCGCGTGTGCTCGAGAGCGAAGAGGTGTTCAATCGAATGGAGGCCACGGTGACGCGGCGTCTCTATCCGGGAATGGGCCACCTCGTCAATGACGACGAAATCGCGTTCGTGCAAGCGACACTCGACGCCGTGCTCGCATCGCCAAAGTGACGTCACTCGAGACAGTCACGCCGTTCATTTACGAACTGCGGCCCACTCGCGTCGTCTTTGCCTCGGGCGCGTTCGCAGAATTGCCCGTTGAGTTGCATCGCCTGAACGCCGATCGCGTATTCGTCGCGACTACGCCAGGGCGACTCGCTTCCCTGCCCTCGATGCAGTCTCTCTTCGGCAGCTCGCTCGCAGGTGTGTTCGATGGCGCGGTGGAACATGTTCCGGTCGACCTCGTCGCTCGAGCGCTCGACGAATTTGCCGGCGTCGGCGCGAACGCGTGCGTCGCGATTGGTGGCGGGTCTTCAGTTGGTCTTGGTAAAGCCATCGCGCGAGAAACCGGCGTGCCGCTCGTCGCGGTTCCAACGACGTACTCCGGGTCGGAGATGACGTCTATTTGGGGAATGACCGACGCCGCGGGAAAGAAGACCGGTCGCGATCCGCGCGTAGCACCGCGCGTGGTGCTGTATGACCCAGCGCTCACGATCGATCTGCCGCGGGCCGTCAGCACCGCGAGTGGAATGAACGCCCTGGCGCACGCGGTCGAGGCGCTCTACGCGGCGAACGCCAGTCCTGTCGCGCTATCGCTCGCTGAGGAGGCAGCGCGTTTGCTTGGCGCGAGCCTTCCGCGCATTGCCAAGGATCCTCGCGATCGCGACGCGCGTGCCGCGGCCCTAGCCGGGGCGCACCTCGCCGGTCGCGCTCTCGACCTGGCGGCAATGGGCCTACATCATCGGCTCTGCCACATTCTCGGTGGCAGCTTCGGTCTGCCGCACGCGCGCACGCACGCGGCGCTGCTGCCGTACGTTGTAGCGTTCAACGCGCCGGCCGCACCCGACGCGATGCAGCGTCTTGGTCGCGCGTTGAACGTTGCTGATCCTGTCGCGGGAATTGCATCGCTCGCGAAGGGACTCGGCGTTGCGGTGCCGTTGTCGTCTCTCGGCTTGGAAGCCGAAGATTTGGATCGTGCCGCCGTCGAGGCAACGACCACTGCGTATCCGAATCCGCGTTCCGCTACGCATGACGACATACACGCACTGCTCGACGCTGCGCTCCGTGGCGCGCCTGTCACATAACGCGCAAATGCACTAATCGCTGGCGCCCGATCCTACGTCTAACCGCCGATCAGCGCCACCCGCTCACGATTCGATGGCGCACGACCGTCCAGCCGTCACCACGCTGCTCCGCCTCGGCGCGCATGTTGATGTTTCGCGTGCGCGTTGGTCCGGCGGCAGAAACCCAGCTCACTGTCAGGCGGTAGTCGATCGTTCCCGATCGATCCGCGATCTGCGCCGGATTGATCTGTACGACTGAGGCGGTGAATCCGAACTGATCTTTCATCGTTTTGATGAGATCAGCCGCATCGCCGTTGTTTCCGTCGCCAAAGAGCTGCGTCACGCGACCACCGTCCTTCGCAACGAGCGCCGAGACCATGTTGCCGGCGGACTCGCGCAGCGCTTCAGTTCCCTTGACGCGAACGTCGTCGACCGATGGAGCTGCCGGACGCGTCGTCGCTTCTGGCGCGGGTGCACTCGGTGCTGTCGAGAGCGGTGCGGCGATGACGCTGACGAAGATGTCAGCCCGAGCGCCGCCACCAATCGCGCGAACTATCGCCTGACCTTCGGCGACCGCGGTCGCTGCGCCAGTGATCGGATCGATGCGAAGGACCGTGGGCTTGTTCGACATCCACGTCACGCGCGGCAGCGCGCCGGTGCCCGAGGTGTGTTCGAGATTCGCGTGGAGCGTGGCGCTTTCTCCAATGCGCAATGCGGACTGCGGCGTGATGCTGAGCTTGAATACGTCGCGCGCTGATTTCGGCGCGACCGTTTCCGCCGTTTTTGCTGGTGCGTTCGTCGGCAGCGATGAATCGCCAGTGTGCGCTGCGGCAGGACGCTCCGGCGCGGTCGCCGCTGGCGTTGGCAACGACGCTGCTGCGATTGGAGTTTGGTTCGCGGGTGCTTGTTCGCCCGTCTGTGCTACGCGAGGAGACGTCGCGGAGTCCGTGTGCGGCGCACTCGCCGCGCCGGACGTCGAACCCGTCTTCGTCGCGATGGCAACCGCGATGACAACCACCGCCGACACTCCGGCGATCGCGTAGGCCTTTCGTCTGCTCTTGCGCGGAGCCGGCGGCGGTTGCGGCGCAACCTTCGGTGCGAGGACCGGCGTGGGCGCGAGCTGACGCGGAATCGACTGCGTTCGTGCGGAATCGGCGTCAGCATCTTCGTTGTCAGATGCCGATTCCTTCGTTGCGTCCGACGGTTCTGCTGCGGCTTCCGTGACCTCGCCCGATGTGCGACGCGCCTGCGAGGCAGCGATTTCTGCCGGAGGCTCGCCCAGCGGATCAACCGCGGGAATTCCCATCGGCTCAGTCGGTGCATTTACCGCAGCGAGGAACCGCTCTTCTTCTGTCTGGCTCGGCGGTGTCGCGACTGGCGCACTCGGCGCCAGGTTCGGAATGGCGCGTGCGACCGGCGGAAGGACCGGAACGACAACGGTTTTTGGCAGCGGCGGTTCTACGACGTCGATTTCCACCGAACCTTCGACGCCCTCGACGACGGCGCTGATGCGCACATGCCCGAGCGCCGACGCAGTCGCTTGCCCGGTCGGTGCAATGCTCACGGTCGAGACGTTGGACGAACGCCACTCGACAGTTCTATGAATCTGCTTGCCCCACCCGTCGGTAATGATTGCGACGAGCCGGAAGGGCATTTTCACGTACACGACCTGCGGCACGCCAGAAATGCGCACGCCGCCGATCGAAGGTGGCTGAATGTTGATCGGAAGCGCGGCCGACCTGCCTTCGCACGTTGCGGTGACTCGCAGGTCACCCGGCGCGATTGCCGTTACGCTGCCAGTGTCGGTGACCGAAGCGAATGAGACATCACCAACGCTCCAGTCGATCTGCCGACCAGGAAGCACGTTGCCGCGCGCGTCATGCGCGGTGCCCATCAACTTGAACGTATTGCCGACAACGACGGACTGCGGCGCTTGCGAGATACGGACGGTCGCGACCGGAGCTGCCGCGATCGCAATCTCGACTGTAGCACTCTTTCCTTCGCTCGTTACCGAAACGACCAGCGTTCCGTTCGCGATCGCCTCGTACACGCCGTCGGTCACGACACGAACGAGTGACCGATCGTTGATCGACCAAGAGGTTGCGCGGTCGCGCAACGGCTGGCCGTCCATGTCGAGCGTCTTAGGGTGGACGAGAATGCGATCGCCGACCACAGGCTGCGCTGGTTCGAACGCCAACGTCACGGCTTCTACGGCCGGCGACGCAACTTCGACTCGCGCACCGGTGCGCACACCATTTGCTTCGGCGAATACCTCGACCATACCCGGTGCGCGAGCCTGCAGCACACCATCGGGCGAAACGTGCGCGACAGTGTGATCCGCAACTCCCCACTGCACGGAGTACGCGAGTGTCCTCTGATTCTTGTCGACGGCGCGCGCCGCGAGTTGAATTCGATCGCCGGCCACGAGCACGCCAGGCGGAATCGAGAGCTGCAGATTTACGACGCGACTCGGAACGACCGAAAGCGTGATGACACCGCGTCCTCGTCCCGACGCCGCGAAGATCTCCGCGTTGCCGACCGACATGGCGGTGACCAGACCGTCAGGTTGAACCGCCAACACTCCGCTGTCGGTTGACGACCATTCGAGCGGTGCATCGGGAACGACGTCACCCTGACCGTCGCGTGGACTCGCGGTGAGTCGGAACGAGTCGCCAACTTCGATCACCGGCGGCGCCGAATAGACTACGACGCTCGTGACGTGTGCCCAGCGCGCAGAGTGCTGCGGCGCGGGACTGACCGGCGTATTCGTCGCGAAGCGCGCAGCTTCGGCGTCATCGGGCGTGGCAAGGCGAATCAACTCCTCGCGCAGCGGATCGTCCTCGCCGATGAGCGTTGCACCCATGGCCGCGAGTGCGTGCGGCAATGAGGGCCAGCGCTGCGTCGGCTCCTTGGCGAGCATGCGCATGATCGCTTCGTCGAGCTCGGGCGGACATTCCGGACGCGACTCGCGAATGGTGCGCGGCTGAATCTCCGTGTGCGCGTGCATCACGACGAAGTTCGTGCCGACGAACGGCGGCGTACCCGTCAACATTTCGTACGCCATGATGCCGAGCGCGTACTGATCGACCTCGGCGCCGACTTCGCGTCCGAGGATCTGCTCGGGCGCCATGTACGCCGGCGTGCCAACCACTGCGCCGGTCTGAGTTTGGTTCGGCGATTCCGCGACTTTCGCGATTCCGAAATCCGTGACGACGGCGGTGCCGTCTACACAGCTCACGAGCACGTTGCCCGGCTTGACGTCGCGGTGATAGATCTTGCGACGATGCGCGTACGCGAGGCCACTGCCGATTTGATAGAGCAGCGCGCGAACAGCGGGGACCGAGAGTACGCCGTTACGACGGATGATCGTGTCGAGCGGACGGCCGCGCACGAAATCCATCACGAAGAAGTACAGCCCTTCGCTTTCCAGCACGCGATACACTGTGCCGATGTTCGGGTGCTTCAGACCTGCACCAGTCTTCGCTTCGCGGCGGAAGCGATCGACCATGCGAGCATCTGTCGCGAGCATCGGCGACATGACCTTGAGCGCGACTTTGCGATCGAGGCGAACGTCGTGCGCCAGGAAGACCGCGGCCATTCCGCCACGGCCCAATTCCCGAATGACCTGATACTCCCCAACCGTCGCGGACTGGAGCTTTTCGAAAATCCCCGTCCAAGGCGACAGCACTGGTGCGTTGGTGTTCGCTCCCCCGGAGATGCGCGCCGTGACCGCCGTAGACTCCGCCGTCATGCCGCAGGAGGGGCAGAACCGATCCCCCGCCAACAGGCGCTGACCGCAGCTACGACAAGCGTTTACGAGTGCTCCACACCCCCCGCAAAACCGATCGAAGGGTTGCAGTGCATCGCCGCAAACTGTACACGAAACGCTGGAGTTGGATTGAGGGGTCCCTTCCTCCATACCAAACCGAGTTGCTGGTGAGATCAGTCGGTGCCGACAATAGTAGTATTCAGCCGACGCGGCGCCGGGGTCGCGCGTCACGAAAAGGTTCTGTTGAGGGCTTGTACGCAGGGAGAAGATGGCCGAAGACGTTATATGGGACGCCTTGACGCGTGCCCTGGTGGGGGAATACGAGATCCTGACCCGGCTGGGATTCGGGCGCGGCGACGCGCCCATCTATCTCGCTCGGGAGCTCGTGACCGACACCCTGGTGGGTCTCCGGCTTCCCCCACTGTCCTTTGGCAGCGACAGCCAGGAATACGGCCTGGAGATCGTCCGACAGCTCGACAGCAGCCTTCCTGACATCGAGACCCGCTGTTCGCACTGCGGGGCAACGCTGCGGCAGTGGTCGCGCTTCTGCTCCAAGTGCGGTCGCGACATCTCCGGCATCGCGCCGTCGGCTACCGGCGGTCAGACGCGCGAAACACTTCGCGCGCTCGCTCGCACCGCGGCCGCAGACAAGTACGACGTCCTCGGCGAGATGACTCGCGCGGAAGGCGGCGGATTGGTGTACTTCGCGCGCGAGCTGGCAACGGGAAAAATCGTCGGGTTGCAAATCGAACCCGGGCCAGAGGCGACTGTAACGATGACCGAGACCCAGTTCGAGTCCTTCGGCGACACGTTGAAGATCGAACAGCCGCGCAAAACCTCGGCGACAGATACCGGGCGTCGTCTCTCGATTCCGCGTGGAATCGAACACCAGCCACCGCCGCCGCCAAAGCCCGTACCCGCGCAGAAGCGCGCGGTGCGGGTTGGGTTGGTCGTGGTTGCGGCGATCCTCGCCGGACTTATCGTCGTCCGGCGGTTCTTGCGACGTTAGGGCTTTCGACGCGCGGCGCGCGCCGGCGCGAGCGCGGACGTTGCGCTGCCTGCACCCGTTGCGATCGTACTTGCTTCGCCGGCTGCGACGGCCGCTGAACCGATACCAGCCAACGCGTAGAGCGACCGCGTCGTGCCAGACGCCATCGGCGACCAGGACGTGCCGTTGTAGTGCAGCACGACGCCGTGATCACCAACTACGTAGACGTCGGTCGCACTCGTTCCCCATACCGCGCGGAGTGTTTCCGTGGTGCCAGACGACATCGGCGCCCAGGTGGAACCGTTCGCACGTAGAATCGTCCCCGACGAACCGACTGCGAATGCGTTGGTTGCGTCTGCCGCCCACACGCCGGTGAGCAGTGCGTCCGTGGCGCTATTCGACGGTGTCCACGTGGTGCCGTCGAAGCGTAGAATCGTTCCATTCGCGCCTACCGCCAACACGTTCGTTGGGCTGATGCCGTAGACGCTGGAGAGCGACGCAGTCACGCCACTATTCATGGTCGTCCACGTCGTGCCGTTGAAGCGATAGATCGTTCCGGAGTCGCCGACGGCGAGCACGTTGGATCCGCTCGTCCCCCACACGCCATTCATTCCGCGATTGCCAAGTTGCGTGCTCGTTATCGCGGGAGTAACCGACGTTCCATTGAAGCGATCAATGCCGGCGCTACCAACAATGAAGGCGTTGGTTGCCGATTCGGCCCACACGCCCTGATATACGCCCGAGGTACGCCGCGTCACCGTCGTCCACGAGCCCGCGTTGAGTCGCAGCAGCGATGCGAAATCTCCGACGAGAAAGCCTGTAGTCGCCGTCGGCATGCTCGCGCCGAAATACGTACCGGTAAGGCTGAGAGTCGACACTGTTCCCGCCTTCACCGCGAACGTGAGACCGGCCGGACAGCCGGCATACGTGCCGTTCGCCCCCAACGAAAACATCGCAACGCATCCCGCCTTGTTCAGCTGCGCCTGTAACGTCCACGACGTCCCGTCGAACTTGATGAGCGTTCCGTCATCGCTGAGCGCATAGATCTCATTCGCGTTCAGAGTGTGAACAGCGGTGAGTGTCGATAGCGTCAGTGATTGCAACATCGGGCTCCATCCCGAGCCGCTCCACTGAAAGATTCGTCCGCGAGTCGCGACGGCGATCAGGTTGGTCGCGGATGACGCCGAGAACGAGGTAATCGTGTCGCTGGGGATGGCGGTCAGCATCGCCGTCCATGAGGCGCCGTTCCAGTGAAGCGCAACGCCGTTTGCTCCGCCGACGTAGACGTCGCCCGCATTGGCGGCCCACACGGCGTTCAAACGTGGCGTGTTCGACGGAATACCCGACATCTGCGACCAGACGCCACCACTATAACGAAACACATATCCTGAGTCGGCTGCGACGAAGACATTCGACGCATCGACCGCGAAAACGCCGTTCAAGCGCACCGGACGCGGCGCGGTGGTCGATGACCACGCAGTGCCGTTGAAGTGCCAGATCTTTCCTTCGCCGGTCACGGCCCAAATGTCGGATCCCGACGTACCATGCATCGCCCGGACCGCGCCCGCTTGCGACTGAACGATCGTCCACGCGCTGCCATCGTATCGTGCTATGTCGCCCTCGAGCGTCGCCGCATACATGTTCGTGGCGCTCGTGCCCCACATCGCGCTCACGGCACCCGTAGGACCACTGATGTACGGCGTGCGGGCCGACGTCCAACGCGTAATCGCTTGTCCTCCCGATACGGTAAACGCCGCCGTCGCAGTCTTCTTCGCATCTCCAACGGCCGTCACCGTGATGTTGGCGGTGCCCGCCGCAATTCCGCGCACGACGACGCCGAGTCCACTTGGCGTGACGCTGGCAACGCCGGCGTTCGACGACGACCACACGACATCGGCAGACGTTCCACCAAACGCCGTTATAGCCGCGGTCAGCGATGCTGTTGATCCCACGGAGATCTGCCCGCTCGACGCCGAGATCGTGAGTGACCCCACGCCAACGACGAGCACGGAAATGTCGCCGTGCTTCGACGCATCTGCGGTCGACGTCGCGGACACGACGGCGTTACCTGGTCCGACGGCGGTGATCGTCGCACTATTGCCGTTCACTGCGACACTCACCACTGCGCTGTTGGATGAACTCCACGTCACAGTCG
Organism: Leucogemmata humicola; assembly: GCF_055379415.1. Taxonomy (NCBI): domain Bacteria; kingdom Pseudomonadati; phylum Gemmatimonadota; class Gemmatimonadia; order Gemmatimonadales; family Gemmatimonadaceae; genus Leucogemmata; species Leucogemmata humicola. The sequence goes on along the minus strand of NZ_AP040875.1, from coordinate 399,998 downwards.
TCGCCGCGCCATTCGCAACACCAACGGTCGCAGTGAGCACGGCGGTCTGACTCGCCGTCATGGGCCCGGGCGCTCCAGCGATCGTAACTGACCCCACGATCGGTCCGTTGTTGGTACCGCCATTGCCGCCGTTGCTCGGCGCCACGTCGTTGCACGTCGGATTGCTGATGGGACACTTGCTGCTCCCACCGCATGCCGACTGCCACACGAGGGCAACAACCGCCATTCGGAGAAGCTCGCGCTGTGCTCGGAAACTCCACGACCGCATACCGTGCCTCTCTTTAGAGTACTAGGATGACCCCGGTCACACGACGGCGGCACGACACGGTGTAAAGAAATTCGACCGTCGTTACCCGCCGCCGAGCGAAGGCGTCTGTGTTTCGTATCACATTGGTCAGACGCACCCGCGGTTCGAGAATTCGGGAGATGCGTCTCGCCCATATTCCCGCCGCCGGAGCCTGCATGAATTCATATTTTCGCCCGCTGATTGCGACGGTTTTCCTGTGCGTCGCGCAACTTTCAGCGGGTGCCCAAACGCGAAATACCTGGTCCGTGCAAGGATCCGCGCTCTACGCGGGACTGGGCGGCAGTGCGTACAACGGCATCGACCCGGGTGCGGGCTTCGAGTTGCAGGGCCGCTACAAACTCGATCCTCTCTGGTCTCTCGGGTGCGGCGTCCAGGGCACATATCACTCCCTGAAGGCGTTCTCGGGCACCGAAACGTTACAGGGATTGTTCTGCGAGCCGCGGCGTCTCGTCGACATCAATAGCGAGAGTGTGTTTCCATATCTCTCGGCGCGCGCTGCTGTGCTTCGTCAGCAACTCAGCAGCGGCACGATCACGAGCAGCGCAAAGGGCGTGACGCTCAATATCGGCACAGGCATCATGATGCCGATTGGCGGAACCGCCGGAGATTTTCCGACTCTGCTCGAGATTGGCGCCAGCGGCGGATACACGCAGTTCGGTGACTTCACAACAAACAACGGCGGCGTCACGATCGAAAAGATCGGATCGACCGGCGGTGGTTGGAACTTCGTGATTCGAGTCGGACTGGCGGTCGGACTGCCTTTCGGCGGTCCGACCAAGTAGTCGCCTAGACTCGCACCAAGCGGCGGCGTTCGGCCAGCTCGGCGATCGCCTGTTCGCACGCCTGCAGGCAGCGTTTCAGTCCTTCCACGCTGTGGTCGCCCATGTGCCCGATGCGAATCGTCGTGTCGCTGAGCTTTCCGTAGCCGCCACCGACGGTGAAGCCGCGTGCGAGGATTGCTTCGCGCGCTTCTTTCGTCGTGATCCCCTTCGGAAGGGTGATCACTGACACGGTGGGCGATCGCAACTCCGCAGGTGCGAGCACGCCGAGATCGATGTTGCGTCGCTCAGACGCGGCGCTGACCCATTCGACCGTCGCGTCGCGCATCGCGAGATGGCGATCCCATCGACGTTCGATTCCTTCGCGACCGATATCGCCCATCTGCGCTTCAAGCGCGTAGAGCAGCGACGTCGCCGGTGTGCTCGGCGTCTGATTCTTCTCAGCAAACGTGTCGTACTGCACGACGTCGAAATAGAAACCGCGATTGCGCACACTCTTCGCGCGTTCGACATACTCGGCCGACGCGACGGCAAACGCCAATCCGGCTGGAAGCGCGAGCGCTTTCTGCGATCCCGTGAGAACGAAGTCGAGGCCCCAACCATCAACGGTGAGTTCTGCGCCGCCGATTCCAGAAACGCTGTCCACGAGCACGACGGCTCCGTATCGATGCGCAAGATCGGCTACCGCGCGGACGTCGCTGATCACACCCGTCGACGTCTCGGAGTGAGCGACCGTTACGGCGGCAAAGCTCCGCGACGCGAGCGCGGCCTCGACCTCGTTGAGGTCACACATCGTGCCCCATTGAGCAACGACTCGCTCGACACGACGCTCGCACGACTCGGCAACCTTGGCGAAGCGTTCGGAGAATCCGCCGTTGACGAGCGACAGAATGTCGCCCTCCGGCGCATTGCGAATCGCCATCTCCATGAAGCCCGTCGCCGACGTAGCACCGACGTAGACTGGACGCGCGGTGAGCAGTACGTCGCGCAGCCCGGCTTCGATACGTGCGAACATTCCTTCGAAGGCCTTGCCGCGGTGGCCCATCATGGGCCGCGTCATCTGGGCGAGGATCTCTGGGCGGACCTCGGTCGGGCCGGGAATGTAGAACGTGCCGAACGGCGTGTCAGTCATAGAACAGAATTTAACGAGGCGTCACGGCTACCCGTACGTCCTGCCTTCATCGCGGCGATATCCGAGGACCGCGAGCGACAAAAACAGCACGGTGAATCCCGACAGCGCGGCGGCATGCGCGGCCGCAGAGCTCGGGTCCAGCCCCACGTTGGCGAGGGCAAGGCGCGCGAGATGGTAGGGCGGAAGCGCCGGTGCGAGGTTCTGAACGAACTTCGGTAGCATCTCCAGCGGCATCCACAGCCCCGAGGCGAAAGCCATGGGCAGGTAGATCATGTTCACGATTGGCTGAGCGGAATTCGGGCCGGCCAGATAGCCGATCGCCAAGCCGAGCGCACAAAATGGAGCCGCGCCCAGGACGAGCGACGCACCCAGCGCGATCCAGCTCGTCGCCGGAAGCCGAACGTGGCCGAACGCAAAGCCGAGCGTGAAGAGGAGAAGGACGATGATCGTTCCGAAGATCGCGGCCATCAACACCTTCGCGCCGAAATACGCAGCGATCGGCATTGGGCTCGCGCGTTTCACCGTCATCCAGCCCTGACCACGTTCGCCCGCGACACCAATCCCGAGTCCGAACATCGCGGCCCCGATCACGCCGAACGCGCCCATGGTCGCAATGAGATACGTCGCGACGGTGATCGTTTCTCTGCTTCGGCCGCCAAAGGCGAGTCCGAAGATCGTGTAGAACATCAGCGGAAAGAAGATGGTCGGGATGATGTAGCCCGGCAGACGTATGAGCTTGAGGAACTCATACTTCGTTTCCGTAGCGAGAATGCGAAGGAAGCGCACGTGAATTGTCACCGAGTAAGAGCGAGGAACGCTTCTTCGAGTCCCGCACCGGTCACTTCGAGATCGGCGAGCGCCTGATCGCGCTGCAGCAGTTCGCGAACGACGGGTTCGGCGGAGGCAGTCAACAGCTCGAAGCGTCCGCCCGCGGCGCGCACGCTCCGTACGCCGGCAATCGACGCTAACTCAGCGTGTGACAGCGTCGTTGTGCACCGAATTGATTTAGTAGCAGATTGCGATTTAATCACACTCGGCGTGTCGTCAGCCACGATCTTGCCGCGATCGATCACGACGATCCGATCGGCGAGCGCATCCGCCTCTTCGAGATAGTGCGTCGTGAGCAACACGCTCTTTCCTGAGCGAGCGAATTCGGAAATGCGCTCCCAGAATGAGCGCCGCGTTTCGACGTCGAAGCCGACGGTCGGTTCGTCGAGCAAGAGCAGATCTGGATTGCCGCAGATGGCCAACGCGAAGAGCACGCGCTGTCGCTCGCCGCCCGACAGTTCGCCGAATTTTCGATTCGCCAATGCCGAGAGTCCGGCTATCGACAGCACGTTGTCGATGGTCATCGGCTTTGGATAGTACGAGCGAAACAGGTCGACATGTTCGCGGACGCGTAGCGTCTCGGGAACCTTGCCGACCTGCATCATCGATCCAATCTGCTCGCGAGTCACCGCTCGACGCGGATCGCCGCCGCGCACCGAGACTCGGCCGGCGCTCACCTTGGCGAGCCCGAGCAACAGCTTCACTGCCGTCGTCTTTCCCGCGCCATTTGGGCCGAGCAGTGCGGTCACGCCTTCGCGCAGCTCGAGTGTTACGCCGGACAGTGCCACGATGTCGCCGTACCGCTTCGTGACGTTCTCCAGTGCGGCGACAGGCATGACCGGCGATTCTGGCATCAGTGTTTTAGTACGCGCCCCGCGGTGGCACCGGCGTATTTGCCGTTGTCGATCGAGAGAACGCCGTTGACAAGGACGTACTTCATTCCGACGGCCAACAGGGTTGGCTGTTCGTACGTGGACTTGTCGGCAATGGTTTCCGGATCGAACGCAATGACGTCGGCGAACTTGCCGGTCGCCAGGGTTCCGCGATCCTTGAGGCCAAGGAACTGCGCTGTTTGCGAGCTGCTGCGCTTCACCGCCTGCGGGAGCGTCAAGATGTGCTTCGTATAGACATATTCGCGCAGCAACTTTGGGAAGGTGCCGTACTTGCGGGGATGTCCGTCGCTGCCGTCGGAATCGGTGAAGATGAAATCCTGCACCATGAACTTCTCGATGTCCTTTTCATTCATGTTGAACGATGCGACCGAGGATCCGCCATTCAGAATGATCTGAATCGCCGCTTCGATCGGATTTGTCTTTCGCGCAATGGCAATCGCGTCGAGGCGCTTGCCGAGGATGCTCGTGTCGCGCGTCGACGTCATGAGCAGCGAGTTCGCGCCACCACGACGGCGCAAATTGTCTTCCATTTCCGGAACGATCTTCGCGCGAGTAGCGGGATCGGTGAGGCGAATGCGGATCGAGTCGTTACCGCCCGACTCGGCCCAGCGCGGCAGCAGCGATGCGCTCACGCTCGTGCCTGACGCCGTGTACGGATACTGGCTCGCCGTGGCATTGATTCCCGCGGCGCGAGCCTTCTTCATCAGTGCAATGATCGTGTCGCTCTGACCCCAGACGTCGGTGCCGAGCGCCTTGATGTGCGAGATATGAATCGGAATCTTCGCTTCGCGACCGATTCGGATCGCTTCGTTCACGGCGCCAATCAATCCGATCGAATACGACGCTTCGTCGCGCAGATGCGAGTCGTACACGCCACCCTTTGCTGCTGCGACTTTGGCAAGCTCGATGACCTCTTCAGTCGTGGCGTAGCTGCCCGGTGCGTAAAACAGACCGGTCGACATGCCGATCGCGCCCGCGTCCATCGCACGTCGTACGATCGCGCGCATCGAGTCCATCTGCGCAGGTGTCGCGACTGCAGCCGTTGGTCCAACGACAGTACCGCGCACCGAGCCTTGTCCGATGTACGCCGCGGCGTTCGTTCCGATGCCACTCTTCGTCCAACCTTCGAGCTGTTTGCCAATATCGATCGGACTCCCGCCATCGTTGTTCGTGACGACGGTGGTGACGCCCTGCATGAGATACGGCAGGTTGGCGCGATTGGGAACGCCAGCCTTGCTCTGGGCGCTCGACAGGTCGCCCGCCGTATGTGTGTGCGGATCGATGAAACCAGGCGAGACGATCAGGCCCTTCGCATCGATCGACCGTCGGCCGGTCACGCGACCGGCAGTCGCGTCGCCAATGAACGTGATCCGGTCGCCAGTGATGCCGACGTCGGTCACGCGGCCCGCGGCGCCCGTGCCGTCGACGACCGTTCCACCGCGTATCAAGACGTCCACCTGCTGTTGAGCCGCGCTGGTGGAGGACAGAACCATGGCGACGGTGGCCGCCAATCCCGCGCTTCGCGCGCCCTGCAGAAGGATTTTTCGCATGCTATAGCATGGCAAAACCCTGCTCACGGCGCGAGAGGCGGAATCGCGCTATGAATCCGCTAGCCCTGAATGCGATAGCCCGTCTTGCGTACCGTGAGAATGTGGCGCGGCTCCGCGGCATTCTCCTCGAGCTTTCGGCGCAACTCTGCGACGTGTGTGTCCACCGTACGACTATAGACCTCGCCGGAATACCCCCACACTTCCTCCAGTAGCTCGCCGCGCGACACGACCTGGCCGCGGCGCTGCAGAAGCGCGATGAGGAGATCGTACTCCTTCGGCCGCAGCACCACCTGCTCACCACGCCGACGAACATCGTGTGTGCCAGGGTCGACTTCGACGTCGCCAAAACTCACTCGATCGGTGAGCTTGTTCTTGACGCGACTCGCGGCGGCGCGGCGAAGCAGCGCATCGACACGGGCCAGAAGTTCGAGCAAACCAAATGGCTTGGCGACGTAGTCGTCTGCGCCGAGATGGAAGCCGAGTACTTTGTCCGTCTCTTCTCCGCGAGCGCTGAGGATGAGCACCGGCGTATCGATACCGTCTTCGCGGAGCGTGCGAAGAACGCGATAGCCGTCCATACCCGGCAGCATGAGATCGAGTACGATGAGGTCGGGCGCACTCGAGCGAGCGAGTGCGAGTCCGCTCGTTCCATCTGCCGCGACTTCTACTTCGTAGCCTTCGATCTCGAGATTGTTGCGCAGCCCAGTCGCGAGATTCTTGTTGTCTTCGACAATGAGAATGCGCGTCATGACCGCGGCTCCAGCGTATTCTCGGGAGTCGGGACGTTCAGCGATGACGGATGCTCATCGGTGAACCCAGGAGCACGCGGCGCCACGGGAAGTTCTATGACAATGCGCGCACCGCGATTCGGGGCATCCTCGACCCACGCGTCGCCGTCGTGAAGGCGTGCGAGCTCGCGCACCACGTACAATCCAATGCCGCTTCCCGCCACCGACGAGCTGGCGTGATGATCGAGTCGATAGAAGGACTCCCAGACGCGTTCGCGTTCGCGTACAGGAATCCCGTCGCCTTCGTCGTCGACCCACACACGAGCGCGCGCGCCGGCCTGGCCCGTCACGACCGACGTTCCCACCGTGACCGTTTGCATCGCCGGTCCGTATTTCACGGCGTTGTCGAGGAGATTGAGCACCATCTGACGCAGTGCGCTGCGATCGGCGACTGCATGGACGTCACCCGCAAACTGGGTTCGCACTCGCACGTCCGCTGCGCTCGCGATCGGAAGCCAGTCCTCGACGATCGTCGCGACAGCGCGGCTCAGGTCGAGCGGTTCCAGGCCCAAGCGCGACATTCGCCGCTCGGCGCGCGAGAAGTGGAGAATATTCTCCACCAGATGCATCAACCGCCGACCTTCCTGCACGATGACGTCGGTTGCCGCGCGCCGCTCCTGCTCCGTACGCACGCGGCCGAGGTTGAGCGTTTCCGCAAAGAGCAGAATCTGCGATAACGGCGTTCTCAGCTCGTGTGACACGCTGGAAATGAAATCGGCGCGCAGTCGCGCCAGCTCATGCTCGCGACGCAGCTGCATCACCGTCAGCGCAACCATTGCCGCCGTGAGGGTAAGCAGACCAACGAGCCAGGGTACGCGCGACTCGGGAATCGAACCGAGCGCAAGCAACTCCACGGCATGTGGCCGGATGGCAGCGTGAATCATCAGCGGACCAACCTGCTCGAGCGGCGCGTCCGCTGCGTAAGGTGACGGCTGGCTCTGCGGCGATTGATAGACCACGCGGCGTTCCGGATCACGCACGGTGATCGAGACGATTGAATCGTTGCTCGCGCCATTGCTCACCGACGCCGGAAGCAGCGGCCGGCGCGCGACGACGTTTTGAATCATCGACGGACCAACAACGTCGCCACAGGTCTTGAATCCGTATGCGGCGATCGGCGCGCTATGCTCCGCGTACTTCACCGCATAAGCAATCGCGCCACGCGCTTCGGTACTCGGGCCACCAAGGACGACGGCGTAGTTCCAGTTCGGCTTGTAGACGCTTCGCCCGTGAGCGGTAATCGTATCGGTTAGCCAGGCGCGCATCGCCGCGGACGGCGTTGCGCCCGACGTTGCGAGCGTTCCATCGCGAAAGTCGATTCGAAAATAGAAGCGCGATGCGTCACCGGCCGCTGACGAGCAGCGCAACGCGTTCTCGGCGCTCGCCGAGAGGACAGCGGGCGCCGGGAGTAGCTCGTAGGGCGACGACGCGCGCGCACGCGTGACCGGTGCGAGCGCTCCCGCAAGTGACGACTGAAGCTCGTCGTTCACCCCGGCGACCAACTCCCAAGCCGCGACTGCTGCATAGTCGTGCAGCGCGCGCTCCGCGGTGGCACGGTGCGACCGAGCCGCGTCGTGCGCTTCGTACGCGAGAAGCGTCGCGAGCACGAGCGTGCACACGAGCAGACCCGCGAGCAACATCGCGTTCGAGCGTGGCCGGCCGATCGGGCGTTGAGTGTGCGGGGGCGCCATTCAAAGAATCTGCTGGCGCGCGCGCGGTGGAACAATGGCGCATTGGCGCCCCACGCAGCCGCTCTGACAACCCTCTGACAGTGCGCAGACCTCCACCGAACTCGCCGATCGAGCCGCATCGCCATAGTGGGATGAACCCGACTCAGGACGATATGGCGCTCTTCACTCGAAAGCCCATCGACGAGCTCATCGCCGAATCGCACACCGACACGCTCCATCGAACGCTCGGCCCGTTCAGCCTCACGACACTCGGCATCGGAGCGATCATCGGAGCCGGCATCTTCGTCATCACTGGAACCGCGGCCGCGCAGTTCGCCGGACCGGCGCTGGTGCTATCGATGATCATCGCTGGAATCGGATGCGCGTTTGCCGGCCTTTGCTACGCCGAGTTCGCAAGCATGATCCCGGTTGCAGGCAGCGCGTACACGTACGCGTACGCCACGCTCGGCGAGCTATTCGCGTGGATCATTGGTTGGGATCTGGTGCTGGAGTACGCACTAGGCGCGTCGACGATTGCCGTGGGATGGGCCGGCAACTTCGTAAGCATCCTGCAGGACATGGGAATCAACTTTCCGCCGGCGCTCACCGGCCCGCCAGGCTCGCTCGTCGCGCTGCGCGACGGCAGTACCGTGACGGGCGTATTCAACCTTCCGGCTGCGGTCATCGTGCTGTTGGTATCGGCAATTCTCGTGATTGGCATTCGAGAATCGGCACGATTCAATACGACGATCGTGATCGTAAAGGTCGTGGTGCTGTTGCTCTTCATTGCATTCGGTATTTCGTACATCGACACGGCCAACTGGCACCCGTTCATCCCACCCAATGCAGGGAAGTTCGGTGAGTTCGGCTGGAGCGGCGTGTTGCGTGGGGCTGGCGTCATCTTCTTTGCGTTCATTGGATTCGACGCGGTGTCGACGGCAGCGCAGGAGGCGAAGGACCCGCAGCGCGACATGCCTCGCGGTATCCTCATTTCTCTCGTCGTCTGCACGATTTTGTACATCGCCGTCGCGCTCGTGCTCACGGGCATCGTGCGCTACACCAAACTGAACGTCCCTGCCCCAATCGCACTCGGCGTCGATTCGACGGGACTGACTTGGCTTCGACCGATCATCAAGCTGGGAGCGATCGCCGGACTTTCGAGCACCATGCTCGTGATGCTGCTCGGACAGCCGCGCATCTTCTTCTCGATGAGCCGCGACGGACTGCTCCCGCCGATCTTTGGCAAAGTGCATCCGCGTTTCAAGACGCCATACGTCACGACGATCATCACTGGCATCGTCGTCTCACTCGTCGCGGGGCTATTTCCGATCGCGACCCTCACGCAGCTCACGTCGATGGGAACGCTACTCGCGTTCGTCATGGTATCGCTCGGCGTGTGGATGCTTCGCAGAACCGATCCCACGTTGCATCGGCCGTTCAAGACGCCGTGGATGCCGTGGGTGCCATTACTCGGAGCGTTGATCTGCTCCGCGCAAATGCTCGGACTGCCGCTCACCACATGGATTCGTCTCGTGGTGTGGCTGGCAATCGGGCTCGTCATCTACTTCGTATACGGCCGCGCCGGAGCGGCAAGACTGAGAGCCGCGCGGTCTACGCGCGAGCTACGCGGAGCACCTCGTCCACAGTCGTGACCCCATCACGCGCCGCGCGGACTCCGTCATCGAGAAGTGTGCGCATGCCTTTGGCGATGGCCATGCTGCGCAACTCCTCGGATCCGCGCCGGCGCTGCACTTCGAGTCGGAGGTCGTTGTCCATCACGAGCAGCTCATACACGCCGGTTCGACCACGATAGCCAGTACCACGACACTCTTCGCAGCCCGCGCCCTTCCAGGTGCGCATGAGGCCAAGTCCCTCGACGTCGATGCGCCGAGCGACCGACTTGTCAGGCTTTGTTTCGACCTTGCAGTGCGGGCAGATGACACGAACGAGTCGCTGCGCGAGCACGGCGTCGACGGTGCTCGCTACGAGGTAAGCGGCAACGTCGAGGTCGAGCAGACGCGTGAGCGCCGTTGGCGCGTCGTTCGTATGCAGCGTCGACAACACGAGGTGACCCGTGAGCGACGCTTGCGTGGCGATCTGCGCCGTTTCCGCATCGCGGATTTCGCCGACGAGAATGATGTCGGGGTCCTGACGCAGCAGAGCGCGCAGCGCCCCGGCGAACGTCATTCCGACTTTCTCGTTGACTGGAACCTGCGGCACGCCGGCAAGCTCGTATTCCACCGGATCTTCGACCGTGAGGATTTTCTCACGACCGGTCCGGATCATTTCGACGGCGGCATAGAGCGTAGTCGTCTTTCCCGAACCGGTTGGGCCGGTCACGAGCACGATGCCGTGCGGCCGCGACACGACTTCGGTGAACGACTCCAGCGTGTCGGCCGCCATTCCCAGCTCGAGCAGCGAAACGCGACCGCGCTCCTTGTCGAGCAAACGAAGTACAACGCTCTCGCCGCGCAGCGTCGGAACCGTCGATACGCGGACGTCGACCTGACGATTCTGCAGGCGCAGACGAATACGACCGTCCTGAGGCAGTCGACGCTCGGCAATGTCGAGCTCCGCCATGATCTTGAGACGACTGATGATCGCAGCGGTGAGGTGCGGCGGCGGCGACGGCGCGTTTTGCAAAACGCCATCGACGCGATACCGCACGCGAAGGCCATCCTGATAGCCCTCGAGGTGCACGTCTGACGCGCGCGCGTCGAGCGCTTCGATGAGCAACAGGTTGACCAGTCGAACGACCGGTGCTTCGTTGGCGAGATGCAGCAGATCGTCGAGTGGAATTTCGTCCACGTCGACGTTGCGGACTTCGCCACTCATGCCTGCGATCATACCCTCGGCCGTCGCGGCCTCGGGCGCGTAGACCCGCCGAATCGCCGTGCGCAGGTCGTGCTCGGCGAAGCGCTGCACTGAAATCGCGGCGCCGAACAATAGGCGTAGATCGTCCAGCGCTAGCGGTTCGACGCGGTCGAACCATGTGCCCACCGACAGCACGTCGTTTTCGACGCGGAGCGGCAACACCCCGTACTGCTCGAGCCAGTCGGCCGAGAGCGCGGTGGTGAGTCGCTCGACGTCGAGGAGTTCCGTCGCCGAGTGCTGCGTGTCGGGACGGTCTGCTATCGCCACTGTCGCGACGGAAGGAGGGTGTCGATCGGTTGAACCGGCGGGACCGTGTCGCGCGGGGGCGGCGTGCGGCGGCGAAGCGTCGTCAATGAATCGGTCTTCTTCGTCGTGTCCGTCTTGATCGCCGGCGGCCGCGAAATCGTGTCCGCGCGCGGAACGATGCGCGAGTCGATGTTCGTGTCCTTGAGTAGAACGCTGCCTTCCTTGACCGCTTCGCGCAGCTTGTCGATATCCTCGTCGCTCGAGATGATGTGCGGCGTGAGGAACAGGTACAGTTCGCTCGTTGCTTCGCTCTTGACGGTTCGGCCGAACAGCAGCGTTCCGATGACGGGAATCCGACTCAGGAACGGAATGCCAGCGACATCGTTGGACTTCGTGTGATCGGCTAGTCCACCGATGACCGTCGTTTGCCCGTCGCGAATGAACACTTGGGTCGTCGCTTCGCGCTTGTTGATGATCGGCGCGTCGAACTGTAGCTGGTTCGTCGCGCTGTTGTCCTGCTGGTTCACCTGCAGGTTGACGTAGCCGTCGGGGTTGATCGTCGGCGTAATCGTGAGCACTGTGCCCACGTCGATGTACTGTACGGTCTGCACCCGCCCCGTCGGATCGTTTGGCACTGTCTGCGATACCGACACGAACGGCCGCGACGAGCCGACGTTCAACACGGCCTGTCGGTTGTTCTGCGCGATGATCACCGGCAGCGAAAGCACTTTGACGTCGCCCCGCTCCTGCAATGCCGCGAGTGCAACGTTGTATTTGATCGTGCCAGAGCCACCCACGAGCGCCAAGATGAAATCTCGAGCGTTCGATGACTCCGGCGCCGTCGCCGTTGCATCGGCCACGGCCTTGTTCTTGGGAACGCGGCTCGCCGTGCCCGACACACCAACATCGAGATCGTGTGTGCGCTGCACCTCGGCGATCGTTACTTCGATCAACACCTGCAACGGCCGAAGGTCGACGCCCTGAATGATCTGCTGAACGAGCGCGAAGTCCGCTTCGGTCGCGCGAATGAGCAGCGAGTTGGTCGACTCTTCAGCGATGATGCGGATATCGCCCGACTGGTTCGAGAGCGAACCGCTCGCCTGTTGAAACGCATTCGCGAGCTGGTTGAGTACCTGGACGCCAGGATTGTTTCCGCCGCCGGCTCCTCCACGGCCCGCACCGCCCCGCCCGCCGAAGGGGGCCTGAGCTCCTGGAGTGACCGTCGTGATGTTGCCGGGAGGCTGCGCCGGCGAATTGATCTGACCGCCGACGACGTTGAATCCACCATTGCCGTTCGGAATGATCGTCGTGCCCTGACCACCGCGGCCGTTGTTGCCGGAGAATCCTGAAAAGAGATTCGTGAGAACGGGCGCAAGCTGAATCGCGCTCGCGTGCTTGAGGCGGAAGGTGAACAGGCGCATCTGCTGCTGCTGATTCTGCTGCGCCAGTTGCTGTGCGAGCGTCTGCTGTGGTGCGGGGCGCTGCGCCGGCTCAGGCGCCGGGCCAGAGATCTGAATCAGCGTCGCCGTTTGCGTGACCTTGAGCCCATTCGATTCGGCAACGTTCTTGACCAGATCGATCATCGCCTCGCGCGTTACGGGCTTGCCCATATGCAGGGTCACGCGCTGCGACGGGATGTTCGTCAACGAAACGTTCAGTTCACCGGCGGCAGCGAGCGCATCGAGCACCACCTTGAGGTCCTGATCCTGAAAGTCGAGCGACACGCTGCTCGCCTTCTTCGTCGTGTCTGCCTGTTGTGCCTGCGCGCGCGACGCGTTGGGCGGTTGCCCCGTGCCACCGCCACGACCCGTCGCGCCGCGTTGCGCGCCGAGTGGGAAGGCAGTGATCGCGGCAACAGCGCCGGCGACAGTAATACGAAAACCAATCGACATGTCAGGTTCCTGGCTTGGGCACGGTGATGTCGACGCGCGAACCGCTCGAGCTGACGAGCGCGATTTTGCCGCGCTCGATCGCCTTCACGACCCACTCACCGATCTTGTTGCCGACATGCACGAGTGTCGGACGTCCATCACCGAGTTGTACTGTCGCGAAGCTGCGTCCATCGGTCGCGACTGCCGTTCCGAGCACGATGGGCTTCATGGGCTCCACCGCAGGTTTCTCATTTACATCGGTCTCGCCGGGCATCCGATACGGCGCCGAGGGCGCGCTCCGATCCGATGCGAATAGATCGTTCTCTACTGTCGTCGCAATGTTCGCGGGCGCTTGCTTCACACCGTGGCCCATCGTCTCGAGACTCGCGACGGTAGTAACTGGCGTTTCGGCAATTGGCGGAACACGGAACGCACGCACGAGCACCCATGCATTTGCGATGACCGCAAGTCCAAGAGCGCCGAGCGCGAAACGCATGGCCGGGCTGCGCGACCAATCACGCATGCTCATGGCAGACTCCCGCTGCTCGTCTGCGCCGTCGCCACAGCAGGCTGCTTGACCGACGCCGTCGTGACGGAATCATTCACGGCAAAGCCGGCGATGGTCGCGGCGATCGACAACGTCTCGCCATCTTTCTCGTCGCTGCGCGGCGTATGCGAGATGTCGAGGCGATCGACGCGAATGAGCTTGTCACCTCGCTCGAGCGCCTGCAGAAACTTCAAAGTTCCGAGCAGATCGGATTCCGCGCGAATCTCTACGCGCAACGTGCGAACACCCTCCGCCGATGGCGCCGCAGGGCGCGTGCTCGCTGCCTGCAGCCACACTCGCGATTTGCGGGCGACGTCGCCGAGATACGACGCGAGCTCCGCGCTCGCCATCACATCGTCTTTGCCTTCGAACAGGCGAGGACGCATGGACCGCATCGCGGAATCGGCAATGTGCTGCAACTGCGGATTCCGTCGCGCCGTCGTGATCGCTGCGCGCTCACGTGCGAGCGTCGCACGCTCCGTGGCCAGTTGATCGCGCGCATCGGAGAGCGCAGCCTGATACGGCCGAACACCCCAAATGAACAGCAACCCAGGCAACAGAACACCAATTCCCAACACCACCGCTCGGCGATCGCGCACCGACATCGTGGCCCACTTCATTGTCCGGGCCTCCGACTGACGGGGTTTGACGCCGGAGTTGTTGTCGCGGCAGTCGTCGGCGCAAGAACGCGGGCAGCGATCGTGAAGTGCTCGAGCGCCACCGTGCCGCCGTCCTGTAGCTCACGACGCACTGGTGCCGTTGCTCTTACCCCGACGAGCGAGTTCGCTTTCTCGAGCGCGTCGAAGACTCTTGCTGCGTGATCGGCCAGCCCGTCGACGATCAGCGAATCATCACGCGTGCGTACAGCCATGAGATATGCATCGTCAGGCAGCGCGTCGCTCACCGACGAAATGACCGCCGACCAGCGCGGTGATGTTCGCTCGATTCCGGCGAGGGTCGTGAGATGCCGGTACGCCGCATCCACGGTGGTGCGGCCAACCATCGTCGACGCAATCTCCGGTCTGATGCGCGCACGTTCCGCTTGCACGAGCTTGAGTTGATGATGGACACCCCACAACTCGAGGCCCGCGGCGACACCGAATAGCACCGCGGCGGCGCCGGCGAGCCGCCAGACTACCTTCCGCGCTTTGGTGCGGTCGGCAACGATTGTGTCTTCACTGCGCAGTGCCGGTCCGAGGTCGGCGCCAGCGAAATGCGCCGCCAATACTTCGGCGCTTTCTGCGAGACTCGACAGCTCGCCGTTTGGAACAACGACGTTTACACCATGCGATGAAAGCGCGCCGTTCAGCTGCCGTCGCGGAGCAACCGAGCCGAACACGCCGACGCGTGCGCCAACACCGACGGCATCGGCAATCATTGCCGCATCGTTGGCGGCCGCGCGGAAACGACGAACGGCGACGAGCATTCGGTCGTCGATCTCGAGGAGATCAGTGCGATCGTCGTGAGCGACGAGCGCGTATGATCGCTGCCGCGCAAACGTCGGCCATAGCTCGAGTGCGGCCGCTGCCCATGCACCTTCAGCCGGCGCAAGCGTTTCGACCGTCCAACCAGTCTGCTGCGCAGCGTTACGAATGGCGGCAACGAGACGCGTCGGCGCCGCGGCTGCAATCACCGACGTCGGCGCACCGCGCACGCGTCGGCCCGCCAACGATGCGCCCACGATCTGCGGTCCACGCGCGTTGACGAAGTAGCGCGAGGCACCTCGCGTGAGAAGTCGCTGCAGATCGTCGTCGCGCACGGGCGGAAACTCGATGCGGCGCACTTCGGTCAGCGGCGGAACGAGCGAGATGGCGAGCGTCCCTTCGGTGACGCCGAGCGCGCGCGCGAGATCGGCAAACGCAGACGTGAGCGAGGGCCATTGCGCACTGTCCGCTGCGGGCGGATCGAGTGGCGCGCGCCATGCCCGGTCGGCCGCGTTGCGCAGACGAACATCAGCGGCAAACAACTCGGTCGGAGAGAGTGTGATCCCCGTCCGAACGTTCTTCTTCGAGCCTGCGTTGGAACGCTTTACCATAGAAGGCTCGACACCGTCGTCGTCGTCGCGTTGCCTTTGTTGATGATGGCGGTCAGCTTGGTCGGCTGCGCCTGCTGACCGACACGCGCGGTGATGACGAGTTCGATCGTTTGCGTCGAAACACCGACGCGAGCAGCAAGTTGCGTCTGAAGCGCATTCGCCCCACCGCGACCGCCTCCACCGCCTCCAGTAGCCGCTCCGCCGATTGCGTTGAAAACCTGCTGGATGCTCTCTATGCGGCGACCCTGCGACCGAAGCTGCAAAATCATGTTGAGCGTCTGATCGGTCATGCCGGGAAGCGCACGCAACACTGCAGCCGGCGCGGTGTTGATGTTCACCTGACCGTTGCCCCGCGTCGTGAAATACGGACTTGCCTGCGCATAGATCTCTGGAGTCATTCCCATCACGTCCTGCAGGTCCTCGACCTCTCGGAAGGGCGCATTCGTCGGCAACACAAGCATCTCGGCCTTGATGTACGCGTCGCGCTCCGCGCCGCTCGGGCGCGGGATCGAATCGGCGTCACGCCAATCGAGAATTGCCTGCGACAATTGCGTCGCCTTGGAGAAATCGCCGAGCAGATAGCTGAAGAACGTCCGGAGATCGTTCTCGCTTAGAGAATTGATATTGAGTTTTTCGCCAAGATCTCGGGCGACGACGTCCACCGGAACGCTGTCGACCATGACCGTCCCACTGTAGGTCGAGTCGACGTCGAGCCACGGGTCGCTGGATCGAAGTCGCGCCACATTGTTACCGGTTGGAGCGACGCGAAGCGCCTGATCGAGCCGCGCGCGCTCGAGCGCCAAGGCGCCCAACGCCAACCCGCGTTGCATTCCGCGCTCGGACGTGAGCAGACCAACTGTGCGACGCTCGTGCGCTTCGAGGCTGAACTGCAACGCCACCGCGGCAATCGCGACGACGAGCCAGAGCGCCGCCAACAGCGCAACTCCGCGGCGCTGTTTCATCGACCCACCTGCGCGGCCAAACCACTCGCCACTCCGAATACGAGCGGCAGCGTGACCAACGGCGACGGGTTCGACGCCGGATTTGGAATGAGCGTCAACCGAATGGCCAGCAGACTGCCGAGCGTCGCCGCCTGCGACGCCGCAAACCAGCGGTGCGTTCGGCCGTCGAGATACTCCACCCTGAGCGTGTCGATCGTCGAGTCGAGCATCTTCCGGAGCAGCGGGGACTGCGGTGTGGGCTGGTACTCCATAGTCAGCCCCTTCTCTGGCGTGTTGCCATCGCCGTCTATGTACAGACGGATGGTGAGGTTCGGCGTCATTACTGGAGTCACGGCCGACGTCTGTACCGTGAAGTCGTCGCCTGTTGCCAGCGCCGGAGTGACCGACGCAGAGTTCATCCCGCCGAGTGTGTTCGCGGCCCCTCCGCCACGCGCAGCACCGCGTGTGAGGCCTCGCGGACCCGAACTCAGTTGAATACGCGGTGTCCCATTCACAACCCACAATCGAATCGTTTCGCGGAGAGCAGCCGCGCGCTCTGTCGACGCCGACGCCTGACGAATTATCCGGCGATGGTCGATGATCGATCCGAACGCCGCAACACCGGCAGCAGCCATGATCCCGGTGATCGCTAGACCGATCACCAGCTCAATGAGCGTCATTCCGCGGCGATTGCGCGCTGTCATTGACGCGTCACCAACGCTGGGCGTCGATACTGGTACGTTCGAATCACGTACGACCCCGTCGGCCATTCGACATTGATGCGAATGGCATACACCCCCGCTTGCTCGGACAGCGGGGTCGACGTCGTGGTCCACGTGTATTCGTCGAGCGGTTTGTCGAACTTCCCAGATCCGACCGAGTCCGGAAGCGCTTGAAGCTCCCGATCCGTCAGCAGATCCATGAAGTCCATCCGCGACGTCGCCAGCGCCTCCGCTTCCTGCGCTCGACGCGCCTTCTCGGCGGTGCGCATATCGCCGCCCACGGCTTCGAGCGCGCTCACCGCAGTGATGCCGACGATGGCAATCGCCGCCACCGCCTCGAGAAGCGAGAAGCCCGCGCGCGACCGGCGGCGACTATCGAGAGTCGGCACGCGCCACTCCGGTCCAGGGATCCACACGAACGATCAACGGAACTTCGCCACCGTGAACGACGACCGTATCGGCGAACGCAGCTCCGGTTGGGCGAAAAATGTATAGAAGGCGATCCTGATCGCTGACCAGCGTCTCGGTGAGACCCATGTCGAGTACGCCAACCGCGAGAAGACCAGCGCCAGCAGCCGTCGTGGTGTCCGCCTGATACTTGAGCGTTTTTGGATCGAGGCGGAGCTTCACTGTCGCGTTGTAGTCGAGCGACGCTTTGCGAGCGTCGCGCAACAGGGCGAGCACTCCGTCTGCGCCGCGCGTAGGCTGCTCCGTCCCAAAGCGCACGAACGCGGGCACGGCGAGCGAACCGGCAATAGCCAGAACCAGGAGCACCATCGTGAGCTCCCAGAGTGTGAATCCTGGCCGGGCGGTTCGGTTGCGGCTCGTCATTTGAACGAGTTCGCGTTAATGCCGTAGATCGCCTGGAGCAGCGAGAGGGCAACGAACGCCACGATGACGCCGAACACCACGATCATCGCCGGTTCGGCCAACGTCGCCATTCGCTGCGTCGCGCGCTCAGTGCGCTCCTCGAAGATGTCGGCAGCCTTCATGAGAAAAACCTGAAGCTGACCGGCATCTTCACCAACGCCCACGAGTTGCGCGAGCAACTGAGGAAAGAGCGAGCTCTCGCCGACCGCCGCGCGAAGCGAACTCCCCTCGCGCACGCGAGTGCGAATGCGCACGCAGTCGTCGCGCGCAATCGGATCGCCGATCGACTCGATCGTGTCGTCGAGCGCGGCGAGCAGCGGTGCGCCGCCGCCGAGTAGTACGCCGACGAGGCGCGCGAAGCGGCCGGCTAGCGCGTACTTGCGGAGCGTGCGCACACCGGGAACACCGAGCAGAATAGCCGACCACGCGCGACGCCCTTCTTCGCTGTTCGTCGCCCACGCGGCAAAGGCCGCGATCAGGAACGGAATGAGAATCAGGACGGGCCAGAGGCGGTGCAGCCCCGCCGATAGAGCGAGCAGCGTGGCGGTCGACTTGGGCAGCTTCGCGCCGCTTCCCTCGAGGAGCGTGACGAAGCGCGGCAGCACGAAGAACAGCAGCACGGTGACGGCAATCGATCCGGCGCTTGCGAGCAACAATGGGTAGATCGACGCCGACAGAACCTTGCCGCGCAGCTGTTCGTCGCGCTCGAGCTGATCGGCGAGCCGCGCGAAGGCGCTATCGAGATCACCGCTTTTTTCGCCGGCGCGAACGAGCCCGACGTAGATGGGCGGAAAGAGATTGCGATGGTGCGCGAGCGCAGACGACAGCGTCTCGCCGCGTTCGACGCGCCCGCGGATTTCCTGGAGCGCGATGCGGACGTCGCCCGACGCGACACCAGATGCGGCGTTCAGCGCGTGGGCCAGCGGCATGCCGACCGGAAGCAGCGCCGCCATCGCGCGTGTGACTTCGAGGACTTCGCGTCGACGACCAAAACGAACTCCCCGCTTTGGTCCTTCGTTGTCTGCCGACTCCGCGACATCGAGCACGAGGAGACCACGCTCCTCGAGCGTGCGCGTCAACGCACCGGTGCTTACGGCCTGCGCGTGTCCTCGCGTCCGCTTGCCCGATCCGTCGACCGCCTGATACGCGTAAGTCGGCATTGAGGAGACTCGACCCGCCTACTTCCAGCTCGTGATATCCGCGTCTTCCCCTTCACCACCCGGCTTACCGTCTGCGCCATACGACTGCAGGTCGTATCCCTGGGGATTCGCTTGGCCGGGGAAGAGATAGATGTACGGTCGTCCCCACGGATCCATCGGAACCGGCTTGCGGAGATACGGCTGCCGCCAGTTGACCGGCGGATCGATCGTCGGCTTTTCCCAAAGCGAGTTGAGTCCCTGTTCCGTGCTCGGGTATTTGCCGTTGTCGAGTCGGTAAGCGTCGAGCGCGGCTCCGAGCATCTCGATCTGCGACTTGGCAGTCGCGTCCTTCGCGGCACCAACGTGCTGGAAGATGTTTGGCGCGACGAGTGTTGCGAGGATCGCGATGACGACGATGACGACCAGGATTTCAATGAGTGTGAAGCCGGCGCGACGTTTTCCGAGGGCATGCCGGCGACCTGGGCCACGCATGCGAGCGGAGGCTGGGGCGAGATGCGTCATCTATCGAATGGAAGGGAGAGCAGGGACCTCGGACGGTTTGACACCGGCCGCACGGAAACAGTTTTCGCGTCGAGAGTTACACGGACTTCCCGAGAGACGAGGCCAATCGGCTCAAGGTTAAGACACGTACCGAATCTCGGCCACGACGGGACAGATTATTTTGTCCCGCTCAGTATGGACCACCGTGACGGTCGATTCCTTCCCTATAGACGCGCGAGTAGTGGCGAGCCGTTAAGTTCACGCACTAAAGAGACATTTTCGCGCCATCATACGAACAATCGCGGCAGAACAGCGGCAATAATCCTGGCTGTTAAGGTCGGCGGCTTGTGAGCGTTTTGCTTGTACCCCGAGCCAAGCTATTCGGCCGATCCGCGAATGCTCGCCGCCCACTGTTTGATCTGCGCGCGAAAATGATCGGGCAGCCCGTCGTCGTATTTCGCGACGAGCATGAGGGTGGCGCGCCGTACCGGTTCGATCTGGGGATGCAGGTACCGGACGTCGAGAAAGTCGGCGCGTTCCTCCGGCGAGACGCTGCCGTCGACGAGGTGGTCGATCGCGTCGGCCAGCTTACGACGGTGGTCCGGCGTATCCGGCAGCTCAACGCGCCAGAGCGCTGCCTTCCAAAGCGAGCGGAACAGAGCGAGCGCGGCGATCGTGGCGAGCATGAACGCGGTGTACAGATACGCCATCGCTGTCTGGTCGGTGCTCGTGTGGTCGGGCGCTCGCTCCGCCACCAAGGCTGCCACGATGCTCGTGACGAACAGCGCCGCCGTCGTCGCCGCAGCCATCCCGGCGCTCCGCAGATGATCCTTCCGTGTGCGATTGCCCCGCGCGCCGGTGGGCTTGGCACCATATGACCGGCGTAGCTCCTGGCCCCAGACTGAGTTCGGAGCAAAGCGCACGATCCCGATCGCAACCACGATGATGCAAAAGCCAACCAGGATGGGAAGCCACTCGTTCATCGACACAGATCGTTTTTTCGAATGGTTGACGAGGGACGGGAGGGCGTGATTGGCACCGCTTCATTGAACTGTAATGCGCGGAACACAGTCGTGTCACCGAGGCATTTCGCGAGCGATCGCGATTTCGCCCAAGGAAAGCTATTTGACACCCTGATCACGTATCTCAACCCACCGCGGAGATCGTCGATACTCGTAGAGGGGACTTGTCACTCGGAGAGCTCGATGACTTCAGCAATTTCGTCTACGTCGGCTGCAGTTCAGACAGCGTTCGCGCGTTTCGACCGCGCCGCATCGGCCGTTGTCGACAGCGCGAACGCAGAATCGTCGAGCGATGCGCCGACCTCGACTGAACTTGCGCCGGCGATCGTGGCGATGATGACCGAACAACTCGCACTACGCGCTGCACTCGAAGTCGCGCGCACGTCCAACGAAATGATCGCCGACTCGATTCGCGCGCTCTAGACCAAGACTAGTACTGCCGTTCGCGGTCTACGGCGCGGCGTGGCGTTTCGCCACGTTCGACTTCGGCGAGACATTCGAGAAATCCCGATACCGCACCATCGATCGTCGTTGGACCCGAGCTATGCGGCGAGATGATGACGCGCGGGTCGTCCCACAATGGCGACGTCGCCGGAAGCGGTTCGACCTCGAAGACGTCGAGCGCCGCGCCGTGCAACCAACCGCGATCCAGCGCATCGGGAATCGCTGCTTCATCGACGACGATTCCCCGCCCCGCGTTGATCAACACCGCGCCGCGACACAACGACAGCACCTCGCGACTCACCAGCCCACGCGTTTCGATCGTGTGCGGCAACGCGAGAATCAACCAATCGGCTTGCGGCACGACATCGCGCAGCGCGGTAACGGGATACACCTCCGAAAACACGGTCGCATCGGCGCGACCCGACCGCGACACTCCAATCACCCGGCAACCAAGCGCCGAGAAGAGCTTTGCGGTGTGCGAGCCGACGTCGCCGGTTCCGACGATAACCGCTGTCGTGCCGCGAATCATTTTCACGTCGCGCGGCACCCACGCGTGTTCACGCTGACGCGCGGCGAGATCCCGCAGCTCCTGCGAAAACGCCAGCGCCCTCGCCAGCGCCCACTCGGCGATCATCGGCCCGAACGACTCCGCCGTTCGTGTGAGAAGAATCTCGCGAGGAAGTTCAGTGGGATAGAGCCACGAGTCCACGCCGGCACCCGTGCAGTGCACCCATCGAATATTCCCCATCGACGACAGCGGCGGCCGGCGAAAGCCGATGTAGGTGTCGCCCCAATCGAGATCGTCTTGCGAAAGCTCGGTGTACTTGTTGCCGCGGACCTCGAGTGTTCCGCGCGCGGCAATGAGTGCTTTCGAAAGATCGGCGTGCGCGTTCGCACCGATGACGACGCGACGCGGTACCAGCCGCTCGCCGATCGACGCTTCGGTCACCTCCGTCACGCCGACGGAAGATTGTAGTCGATTTCGTACAGGTGCTTCTTGTCGACGATCTTGATCGTCATCGTGCCTTCGATACCCGCGAGTTGATCGGTGCCAGACCCGGGAACGATGATGACGTTTAGCTTCTGTGCTTCACGCGTTGCCGTACCGACGTGCGCGAGGACGAAGGAACCCTGCCGCCCCTGCAGCGTGCCTGCGAACCGTTCGACTGCGACGTAAACAGCGGCGCCCGTGCTCGCCGTCTGATTGCTCAACATGTCGCCTTTACTCGGCCCTTCGAGCTCGCCGTGATACTGCTTGTCGAGCAGCAGTCGGCCAATGGTTGGCTCGTCGTCCGATCCCGGCGTTCTGGGAATGAGCTTGACGTCGAATGCTCCGGCAGCGTGCGGCATCGTGTCCGTCCTTTCGTGAGTGGGATGTTGGCGAGGAATTCTACTCGTTCGATCCGCGGGCGACTCGTGCATCCGACTCGCGCGCACGATCCTCGGTCGCGCGATCCAACGCAGCGCGGATCTCGGCGATCAGCGGCGGACTCGCTGTGTGCTGCCGGCCGTAACCGAGGTTGAAGCGATAGTCGAAGTCGGGAGGATTCTGCCCCTGCGTGTGCTGCAGAATCGTCTCGAGTTTGTCGAGCGCTTTCGCCAACTTCGCCTCGGCGCTTTGCGCGGCTTCGTATTCATCCCAGAGCGACAGGATTTCGGCGCGGAGTCGTTCGGGCAGTGGCTCGATCAACGTGACGAGGTCGCGCCGTTCGTCTGCCGACTTGCCCGCAGCCGCACCGGCCGCTGCACGCCTGGCCTGCTCCGGTGCGGGAATGTCGCCACCGATTGCTTCGCCCAGGTCGTGCACGACGCAGATTTTGATGAGGCGAGCAAAGTCGACGTCGGGAAACTCTGGCGCGAGCAACATTGCCATGAGCGACAACCGCCACGTGTGCTCCGCGACGCTCTCCGGCGTTCCCGTAGAGGTGTAGCCACTGCGCGTCACCGTCTTGAGACGTTCGGTTGCGCGCAGAAAGTCGAGCAGCCCAGCGAGTTCAGATTCGAGCATGCGAGAAATTGTGGTGCGAGCGCCAGGCGCTCGCACCGGACGTCATGTTCCTCGCCGACCAGACTTGGACGACGTGGATTGAGGCTTGCCCATTGGCGCCTGTGACGCGGCGCGCGTTGGAGCCTGCGGCTTGTTCTCGTGCGGTGTCGGCGCGGCGGGCCGTTTGCGCGAGAAGTCGGGAATCGTGGGACGCCCTTTCTTTTTCATCGAGACCTCCGAGTACGGATGCAACCGTGGCCGAGTGTAGAAACTGACGTAATACCGGTGCGGACCTCAATAGCCCACGCCGATCCAAATGAATACTACCGATAGCCGGAGTGACGAACCGTTCAGCCCTCGGCCTGCGTGATTGCCCACGCGGCGTTGACGAGCCCAACGTGTGTGAATGCCTGCGGGAAGTTTCCCAGCAGCGATCCATCGGCACCGAGCTCCTCGCTGAGCAGGTCGACGTCATTGCGGTGCGCGATCACGCGATCGAACAGGCGACGAGCCGCAACCGGGTCACCACCTTTCGCGAGACACTCGGCCAGCCAAAACGTGCAGATCGTGAAGGTGCCCTCGGCCGATTCGAGACCGTCGTCGCGACGATAGCGATAGACGAACCCGCGATCGTCGGTGAGGTGTTTCGCGATCGCCGAGACGGTTGAGCGAACACGCGGGTCGTTGGAGTCGAGAAAGCCGCACAGCGGAATGATCAACGACGAGGCATCGAGCGCGTCGCTCCCGAACGTTTGCGTGAAGGCGCCGACGGTGGAATTCCAGCCTTCCGTTTCGATAGCATGGCGAATTTCGTCGCGCGTCTTTGTCCAACTCGCGACCATGGCCTGTGCACCGATCGACGTGCCGAGTTTGATCGCACGATCCATTGCCACCCACGACATCAGCTTTGAGTGCAGAGTATGTCGCGGTTCGCCGCGGATTTCCCAGATGCCGTTGTCAGGCTGAGTCCATTGCGCTTGTGCAGTGTTGGCGACGTCGGTGAGAAAAGCTGCTGTGCTCGGTTCGAACTCACCAACTCTGCTCGACAGAAGCTGGGCCGCGGAGAGCAGTTCGCCGTAGACGTCCAGCTGTGTTTGCTGCCACGCACCGTTGCCGACGCGCACCGGCCGGCTGTCGCCGTACCCACGCAGGTGTTCGAGTTCGTGTTCGAAGAGCAGACGCTCTCCGCCCACAGCATACATGATCTGCAGCGGGTGTGCTGCGTCGACGGCACCGCCGGCGGCTGTTGCGAAGAATCGAAAGAATTCAGCAGCTTCGTCGGGACAGGCTGCGACCCAGAGTGCCTCGAGTGTGAGGCTCGCGTCGCGCACCCAGCAGAATCGGTAGTCCCAATTTCGGCCGCCGCGGATCGCTTCGGGGAGCGACGTCGTCGGCGCGGCGACGATCGCGCCGGAAGGCGCAAATGTTAAAGCTTGTAATACTCGACCACTGAAGCGAACGAGATCGGCGTAGGCTCCGATGTAGCCTTGATGCAATCCGCTCCACGATTGCCAGCTGTGAAGCGTTGTCGTCATCAGGGAGGTGACGTCTCCTTCGTAGAGTGGATTTGGATGTGGCTGCCAGGGAGAGCAGAGTCGCATCGCAAAGCAGCATCGATCACCGGCCTCGACCGTGAAGCGGCCGACTGCAGTGCCGTGGTCGATGGAAAAGTCCACGGGCGTGTCGAGCGCGAGCACGTTCTCTCCGCCAACCGATCGCAAACCGCCCGGCGTTTTCTCGAGGCGCGGCGTGGTGAGTCCGTATTCGCAGCGCGGAGCGAACTCGACCGTGATGTCTACGCTTCCCGACAGTCCCTCGACGGTGCGAATGAGAATATTCGGAACCGATCGGCCGATCGCGTGTCCTTGTCCGTCGCCAAGGGTGAGTGCATCGGTGAGGACGACAGACCCGCTCGCTGTGGTGAACTCTGTCCGGAGAACCATCGATCCGTCGCAGTAGCGACGTGTGGAGGTTGCCGACTCGACGGGCGAGATGCTCCAATGACCTCCGGCGGGATCCAACAGTCGCGCGAATATCGATGGCGAATCGAAGCGCGGCATGCATGCCCAATCGATCGAGCCTGCGCGTGAAACGAGAGCGGACCCGTTGCAGTCAGATAGAAGCGCGTAGTCGCCGATCGGAAGGCTCATCGGCGTCGCCGCGCCGCAAGCTCGATTCCACGAGGAACCGAACTCAGCTTCTTCGAGTTGCCTCGCGGGTTGTAACTCCCAGAGAAATTTGCTTTAGAACGACGTCTAACATGTCGAAACTTGGAATCGCAATCGACGCCCGCGCGTCATGAGGATACGTTGTTAGTACGCCCCGCCCACCGCACGACCGCGCTTCCCCACACGACGCACAACAGCCTGTGACAGCTCTCGAACCGAGCGGGACAGTCCCCGTCTCGCAGCCGGTAATCCATCGCTATTCCGCCGTCGCCGCACTCGGCGAAATCGTGCGCGAAGTCTCAGGAGCCCGAGAACTCATTCGCGCGCTCGTTCGGCGAGATCTTCGCGTTCGCTACAAGCAAGCCGCGTTCGGATTTTTGTGGGCGATTCTGATGCCCGTAATGATCGTGCTGTCGGGGATGCTCGTTCGGTACGCCATTTCGCAGATGACCAACACGGACTTCGACCAGCACATGGCTGCCGGTCTCGCCGTGAAAAGTCTGGCATGGGGCTTTTTCGTGGGAGCTTTGAACGTCGCCACGCCGAGTGTTCTGACGAACAACATGCTGGTGACGAAGGTGCACTTTCCGCGAGAGGTGCTACCGCTGGCGTCGATTCTGTCGCAGGCCACCGATTCGACGATTGGCGCCACGGCATTTTTGTTCATCGCGCCCTTCCTCGGCGTGATTGTCACGCCGGCGGCGCTCTGGGTTCCCGTGCTCGTCGTTCTTCTATTCTGCCTAACGCTCGCAGTAGGGCTGCTCTTCAGTTGCGCGAACGTTTTTTTCCGCGACGTGAAGTATCTGGTGCAGCTGGTGCTGACGTTCGGGATCTTCTTTACCCCGGTCTTCTACGAGCCGGCCGCGCTCGGCCCCAAGGCCGAGACGATCCTCATGATCAACCCCGTCGCTCCAATCCTGGAAGGACTTCGCTTGGCCACCGTCGAGGGGCACAATCTCCTCGTGCCGCTGACCATCACGGCGAGTCGCGGCGACGTCCTCGTTTGGAGCCCGTGGTACCTGGTGTATAGCGCGATTTTGGCCATCGGTGGCCTGGTGGTTAGCGCCTTGATCTTCCATCACGCTGCGGGCGTGTACGCGGAGTACGTATGACGACTTCGGGCATCCGCTGCCAGGCAGTTTCGAAGCGCTTCCTGCGTGGAGAACACCACGACAGTCTCCGCGACCTTTTGACGGCCGCGGCGCGCTCGATCGTCGGTCGAGGCACGCCGGTCAAAGCGAACGAGCGCGCCTTTTGGGCGATTCGCGACATCTCGTTTGAGGTCACACCGGGCCAGGCGCTCGGAATTATCGGCCACAATGGCGCCGGCAAGTCGACACTATTGAAGCTGTTGACTCGTGTGCTGCGTCCAACGATGGGAACGATCGAGGTTCGTGGTCGCCAGGGTGCGCTGATCGAGATCGCCGCCGGATTTCACCCCGATCTGACGGGGCGAGAGAACGTGGCGCTTCAGGGCAGCATCATGGGCATGTCGCAGGCGGAGATCAAACGGAAGTTCGACCAGATCGTCGAATTCTCCGGCGTTGCGGAATTCATCGATACGCCCGTGAAGCGATACTCGAGCGGAATGAACGCGCGTCTCGGCTTCGCGATCGCCGCGCACCTCGATCCGGACGTGCTGTTTATCGACGAAGTTCTGTCAGTCGGGGATCTAGGCTTTCAGCAGAAGGCGTTCGCGCGAGTTCAGGAACTCGTGACCTCGGGCATTCCGGTGGTCGTGGTGTCCCACCAGCTCGATCGAATCGCGCAGCTCTGTACGCATGCCGTCCTGCTGGACCACGGAACCGTGGTTCGCCAGGGCACGCCGTCTGAGTGCATCGATGCCTATCTCAATCCGCAGCGCGAGGCCGTAGTCATCGATTCCGATGCTCCTGCCGTCATCGAGCGGGTTGCCGTCGAGGCCAGCGGCGAGATCTCGTCGGGTGGCACGGCTCTGGTCCGCATCGAGGGCCGAATTGCGTCTGGCGGAGTGCCCGATCATATCGATCCCGTGGTGCTGATCGTCAGAAATGCAGCCAGCGGTGCGCTCGTTAGCGCGATCGGCTCATCGGGTTCGGAGCTGGTGCTTCCCGACGGCAATTTTTCGCTTGAAGCAACGTTGCAGATGAACGTCCCGCGCGGCTTTTACATCGTGCAGGCGTTCGTGTGGAATCGCCGGACCGAGCGCGCAGTCAGCGCTGGTCCGTCCGTTACCATGAGCGTTGTTGATGGGATCCAATTTGGAGGCCCGGTGCAGCTAAACGGGAAGATGGCTGTCGCTACGCTCGTCGGCTGACCGCCAACAACCCGCACACAAGGTCGACGTCGGCGGAGAGGGATGCCGGCTTTGGCCGCGCCGATACTAACCTTTAATGAAGTACAAGCTGACCCCACCCGGTCCCCGATGACGAAGGATTCATTGACTTCTCCCTGGTTTGTCCCGATGAAAACCCGGGATAGTGCGCGCGTGCGACTGGTCTGCTTTCCATCGGCAGGATCAGGGACGTCGGCGTATGGTCGCTGGGGCGCCATGCTTCCTACGGACGTAGAGCTGTGGGGAATTCAGCTCCCGGGCCATGAGACACGGCTACGCGAGCCATTGGTCAGTGACTTGCACGCCGTAGCCGACAACGTTGCACGAGACATCGTTCCGCTGCTCGACCTTCCGGTCGTGCTGTTCGGGCACAGTATGGGCGCGCTCATCGCGTTCGAGACCGCTCGACGGATGCGTGACCAATCGTCGGAGCCGGCGGCGTTGATCGTATCGGCGCGCGTCGGGCCGCACATCATCGAAACGCGCGATCGATACGATTTGCTCGGCGACATGGATTTCATCGACGCGATGGGCACCCGATATGGTGGAGTTCCCGCGCTGCTGAAGGAAGACGCAGAGTTTCGTGAGCTCTATCTCCCGCCGCTGCGCGCCGATGTCAACGCCGTGTCGAACTATCGTTTCCGCGACGCTTCGCCACTCGACTGCCCGATCCACGTGCTCGGCGGAACGGGCGATGCGACCACGCCGCGCGATGGACTCGAAGCCTGGCGCCAGCACACGACAGGCCCAGTTGCAGTGCGAATTTTTCAGGGCGATCACTTCTTCGTTCAGAGCGAGCGAGCCGCGGTGATCGATCTGGTCACACAGGCGCTGGCCGTCGCTGGCCGAGTAGAGCGCGAAGGGAGCCTTCGTTAAGTGGCTGATACCAGCGTCTCCGACCGCGAGCTTCGCGACCTCGAAGCCCGATTGCTCACGCATTCGGGCGTTCGTGACTGCGTGCTTCTGCGCCGCACCGACCTCGCGGGCAACTCAACGATCGTCGCGTACGTCGTTGCCGGAGGCCGGCAAACGCTCGGTTCGCTGCAGGATCATGCGCGGTCCGCGGGTAGTTCGCTCGTGCCCGAAAAGATGGTTCGCATTTCCAGCGTCCCTCTGCTCGCCGATGGTCGCGTCGACACGGCGACGCTTGCCGCAATGCCGACCATCGACGAGCCTGTGCTGCTGCAGATCCAGGACGTCATGCGTTCGTCCGGATCATTCGCCGATTCAGAGGTACTCGTCGACTGGCTCCTTCCCACTGAAGAGCCGCTGCGCGTCGACGACCTGATCGCAACGCGAAGTCGTGCGAACACGTCGGCCGCGTCGACCGCAGCGCGCGCAAAGGCGGACGACGAGAGCGGCGCCCCCTCGTTGAGCATCGGGGCCGACGTGACCTGGGACGTCGACGGAACCACGAGGCTCGGCGCCTTGCTCACCCGAACCGCCGAGCGCTTTCCGGAGCACACGGTCACGTGTATCGAGCACGATGGCGAGCACGTTCTGAACTATCGCCAACTTCTCGACCGCGCCGAGCGTGTGATGGCTGGGCTGCGCGCGGAGGGGATGAAGGCGGGTGACATCGCGCTCTTTCAATTCGAGCGCAATCCAGATTTCATTGCGGCGTTTTGGGGCTGCATGCTCGGCGGCTTCGTACCTGCACCACTCGCGGTTCCCGCGGCTGGCGACGCAAATAACGCGGCGGCGTTGAAGCTGAAGAATGCTTGGAGCTTGCTCGGACGTCCCGTGGTGCTGACGAGCTCCGATCTCGAGTCGACGCTGGTGCGTTTGGGCGAGTCGCTCGGTCTCGACGGACTGCGTGTGCTCGCCGTCGGCCAGCTCGAGCAGGCCGCGGCAGGCGAGCAGTGCGCCGAGCCAGGCATGGACGACGTCGCGCTCCTGCTGCTCACATCGGGTAGCACGGGTGTGCCGAAAGCGGTTACACAAACGCACCGCGCACTTCTCTGCCACATTGCCGGTGCGCGCCAACGACACGGCTTTACGTCGAACGACGTTCCACTGAACTGGCTGCCGCTCGATCACGTTGGCGCGATCGTGATGCACCACCTCCGCGACGTAGCCCTTGGCTGCAACGCCGTTCAGGTGCGAACCGATTACGTCCTTCAGGACGCGTTGCGGTGGCTCGATCTGATCGACCGCTTCAAGGCGTCGATCACGTGGGCGCCGAATTTTGTTTTTGCGCTGATAAACGATCGGACCGACGAGCTGGCGACGCGACACTGGGATCTGTCGTCGATGCGTTTTCTACTCAATGGTGGCGAAGCCATCGTCGCCGCGACTGCTCGTCGATTCATGAAGCGTTTGACACGGCACGGGCTTCCGGAAACCGCGATGCGTCCGGCGTGGGGAATGTCGGAGACGTGCGCCGCGGCGACGCATGCGCCTCCGTTCAGTCTCGACGAGACGAGTGACGACGACGAGTTCGTCGACGTCGGCGGACCGAACCCTGGTTTCTCCATGCGAATCGTCGATGACGATCAACGTGTGGTTCCAGAGGGCCGCGAGGGCAACCTCGAAGTGCGCGGCGGTTGCGTAACGCGCGGTTATCTGAACAATGCTGCGGTAAACGCCGAAGCCTTTACGGCCGACGGATGGTTTCGCACGGGCGACCTCGGGCGGCTGACGTCGGGCCGCTTGACGATCACCGGCCGCGCGAAAGGCGAGATCATCGCGAACGGCGTGAACTACAACGCACACGAAATCGAAGCAGCCGTCGAAGACGTCGAGGGCGTGGTGCCGTCGTTTACGGCGGCATTCGCAGTGCGCGAGCCTGGAGCCAATACGGATTCGCTCGCGGTCGCGTTCAATTCGCCGCGTACCGGCGACGAGGAGCTCGTCGACTTGCTGCGACGAATTCGTCTCACGGTACTCGAGCGTGTTGGTGTCGCACCGCGTTTCTTGCTGCCAGTAGAACAGGCCGACATTCCCAAAACTGGAATCGGCAAGATTCAGCGCGCAGCGTTGACGAAGCAGTTTGCCGCTGGTGGACTCGATGCAGTCGTCCGTCGCAGTGAACAGCTCACGCAACGCGCGCAGACGATTCCGAACTGGTTTTTCCGTCCTATCTGGCGCAAGCGTGCGGCGGTTTCGTATGCGCCGATTGGTGCGGGGACAACAGTGGTCGTCGTCGCAGACAGCAATGGCGTTGGTAGCGCAATCGAGAGCGTCGCGCGCGCGGTAGGAGCGCGCGTGACGATCGTGTCGAATCGCGCGGCCATCGATGCGGCAATTGCTGACGTACCAGCCGACGCTCGTTTGATCGTTGTCCTCGGCGATCAGCCGGCGAACGCCGCGGCAGAGCCAAGCGCCGCCGCGCGCGCGGTTGCGGCGACGGCCTCGCTCGTTGCGATCGCGCGATCGATCGTGCGCTCGCGGCGCGCGTCTGCTCCAACGGAACTCGTGGTGTTCGAGCACAATGCACAGAACATCATTCCGGGCGATCGAACCGACGTTGCGCGATCGAGCGCGCTCGGAATTCTGCGAACGATCCCGGCCGAACATCCCGAGATCTCTGCGCGGCACATCGATCTTCCGACGGGCAGCCCGTCTGCGCTCGCCGATCTCGTATTGCGCGAAATCGCTGATCGGAGCGAGGAGACGGAAGTCGCGTATCGGAACGGAGAGCGGTGGGTGACGCGCCTCGTGCAGCGGGCGCCGCGTCCGAGTGATCGCGGACATTCGTTCGGCGCCACGTCGGGTTTCTACGTGGTGACCGGTGGTCTGGGTGGTCTGGGCGTCGAGATCAGTCGGCAGATCCTGCGGTCGAGCGACGTTCCACTCCTGCTCATCGGGCGGCGTCCGATCAGCGATGACGCGACCGAGCGTCGAGCGACACTCGCATCGTTGCAGTCGCTCGGAACCGTTGAGTACGAAGCGCTCGATGTGGCGGACGGTACGGCGCTCGAAGCGGCGGTTGTTGCGGCAACTGAACGATGGGGGCGTCCGCTCGCGGGAGTCATCCACCTCGCCGGCGTATTCGAGCCGCGTCTACTCGCCGATGAAACGGCGGAGACGCTGGATCGCGCACTGCGCGCCAAGGTGCACGGTGCATGGAGCATCCACGAGTTGCTGCTGCGCCGTCCCGAAGCGGTGCTGCTCGCATTTTCGTCGGTGAACGGGCAGTTCGGCGGCTACTCGGCAGGAGCGTATGCGGCGGCGAATGCATTCGTCGATGCTCTCGTGCAGCATCACGTCCGCGAACTCGGTCGTTCTGCGTATTCGCTCGGCTGGAGTCTCTGGGATTCGATTGGCATGAGTCGCGAGTATGCGCTGCGAGATTCAGCGGCGCGGCGAGGGTATCACGCGGTGTCGCTGCAGCAGGGCATGGTGTCGCTTGCGGCTGCGACGGGTAGCGAGCCTGGGCACGTGTTGATTGGTCTCGACGCATCGAATCTCCAGGTCCGCCATTCGGTAGACAATGCCGCCATCTCGGATCGCGTAATTGCGTACGGCACGCGCGGCACGGATTCCGGTTCGGCGACGCCACCGGCGGTGCGCGATGCATTCGGCATCGCAGTTCCGTGCGAACTTCGCGAGGTTCTGGAACAGCAGTTGATGGCAGTTCGCTCAGGCGGACATGCCGCGACTACGAGCGACGACGCAGCCGATGCGCTGTTCGGCAATGATCTCGAGCGGATGATCGCCAAAGTGTGGCGCGAGACGCTGTCGACATCACGACTTGGTCCCAACGACAATTTCTTCGATGCCGGCGGCACGTCACTGCTCGTTGCCGCCACCAGCAGAAAGCTGCAAGAAGCTCTTGGGCGCGATGTACCGATGACGGACATCTACCGCTTCCCGACGCTGCGCTTGCTCGCCGCTCACTATGGCGGCAACGTCGAGGCCGACGCGATCGGGCTCGACGACAGCGAGGAGCGTGGCCGGGCGCGGCGTGCACAGCGCATGCGGCGGAGACCGCGCGAAACGTGACCAGCAATCGGCCGATCGCCGATGGCGATGACCGCGATGACGTTGCCGACATCGCGGTCATCGGCATGGCTGGACGTTTTCCTGGTTCTCGCAATCTCGCCGAGTTCTGGGCGAACGTCGCTGCCGGCGTAGAGTCGATTTCGGTACTCACCGACGCCGAACTCGCGGCTGCTGGCGTTCCCGAGTCGGTGCGTCAGGCGCCGGAGTACGTACCCGCGTCATCGCGGCTCGATGATGCCGACTGTTTCGACGCCGGCTTTTTTGGCTACAGTCCACGCGAAGCCGCATTGATGGATCCGCAGAGTCGCGTGTGTTTGGAGCTTGCCTGGCATGCGCTCGAGGACGCGGGTTACTGCTCATTCGACTACAGCGGGTCGATCGGCGTATTTGCGACGGCATCGCTCAACACGTACCTGCTGCAGAATCTCGCCGGTCAGCTCGACGCGCAGGATTTTGTGCTCGGGTTGGGCAATATCCCGATCGTACTCGGCAACGGTCCAGACTTCGTTGCGACACGACTGTCGTACAAGTTCAATCTTCGTGGACCGAGTATCGCCGTGCAGACGGCGTGTTCGAGCTCGTTGACGGCCATTCACCTCGCCCGTCAGAGTTTGCTCAACGGGGAGTGCGACATGGCGCTCGCCGGCGGCGTGTCGATCTATCTGCCGCAGGATCGTGGATACCGCTGGCAGGACGGGATGATCCTGTCATCTGATGGCCACGTTCGCGCATTCGACGCCGACGCCGATGGAATTCTGTTCGGACGCGGCGGTGGCATCGTCGTACTCAAGCCGCTCGCGCAAGCGCTCGAGGATGGCGACCGGATTCGGGCCGTCATCAAAGGCAGCGCGCTGAACAACGACGGTTCGCGAAAGGTTGGCTTTGCGGCTCCGAGTGCCACGGGCCAGTCGCGCGCGATTTCGGAAGCAATGGCCGACGCGGGCGTGCGGGCCGATTCGATTAGCTACGTCGAGGCTCACGGCACCGGCACGACGCTCGGCGATCCAATCGAGATCGCGGGGCTTACCGAAGCGTATCGCAAGCACACCAGGCGATCTGGGTACTGCGCGATCGGCACGGTGAAGACGAACATCGGGCACCTCGATGTCGCAGCGGGCGTGACGGGCTTCATCAAGACGGTTTTGATGCTCGAGAATCGTCAGCTGCCGCCGAGTCTGAACTTCCAGCGCCCGAATCCATCGATCGACTTCGCGTCGAGCCCGTTCTACGTGAACACTGCGCTGCGCGCGTGGACCACGGACGGCAATACGCCGCGACGCGCTGGCGTGAGTGCGTTTGGTATCGGTGGCACAAATGCGCACGTGATTCTCGAAGAAACGCGACCGGCGTCTCCGGCCAAGCGTGTCGAGCGTCCGATGCACGTCATGCGTGTCACAGCACGTACGCCAGAAGCATTGAGCGTACTCGCGGCGAATATCGCGGACAGCATCGGCGGCGCCGGAGCGCCAGCCATCGCTGATGCGTGCTATACGGCCAACACGGGGCGCGCTCATCATTCGCATCGTGTCGTCGTGCGCGGGAAGTCAGCCGAGGAGTTGCGCGACGCGCTCGGTGCTGCAGCGACGGATGTCGATGATTCGCGGCTCGTGCGTGGCCAGCTCGATGTCAACGATGCACCGCCAGTTGCATTTCTGTTCACCGGCCTTGGTGCGCAGATGGTCGGCATGGGTCGCTCGCTCTACGACACGCAGCCAGTGTTTCGTGAAGCGCTCGATTGTTGCGATGCGATTCTTCGTGCACATCTCGAGCGTCCGCTGCTGCGTGTGCTTTATCCGCAGGATGGCGAGAGTTCGCCGATCGACCAAGCGACGTACGGCCAGCCGGTGATGTTCGCATTTGAGTACGCGCTCTCGATGCTGTGGCGTTCGTGGGGCGTGCGTCCCGCCGCCGTGCTCGGTCACAGTCTCGGTGAATATGCTGGCGCATGTCTCTCTGGTCTGTTGCCGCTCGAGGATGCGCTCCGCCTCGTCGCGACGCGTGCGCGTCTCGCCGATACGCTGCCGCCGGGTTGCGGCATGGCAGCGGCAATGGCAAGCGAGCAGCAGGTGCGCGAAGCCATTGGCGTCGACGCCCACCTCGTATCGATCGCGTCGATCAACGGCCCCGAAAGCATCGTGATGTCCGGGCCGTCGGACGCGCTGGCTCGCGTCGGCGCGCGTCTCACCGAGCGTCGCCTTGAAGTCCGCACGCTCAACGTGACGCAGGCGTTCCATTCGGGCTGGCTTGATCCGATCCTCGACGAGTACGAGCGCGCGGTTGCGAAGACGAAGTTCGGACGCATCGAGATTCCGATTATCTCGAACGTGACCGGTGGCGTACTCACCGACGCCGACGCCCGCGATCCACGCTACTGGCGCAAGCATGCGCGCGAAGTCGTGCGTTTCGCCGACGGCGTTCGCACGCTGTACGATCGCGGCATCAGGCACTTCCTCGAGATGGGTCCGCACACGACGGCGACGGCGATGGCCGCCGGCTGCGTGTCGGATGAGAGTGCGCTCTTCCTGCCGTCGCTGCGGCGCGGCCGCGAAGACTGGGATCAGCTTTTCGAGAGCCTATCCGAGCTGTATGTGCGCGGCGTCGAGGTCGACTGGCGAGGCGTGGATGAGACGGAATCGCGTAAGCGCGTCGCGCTGCCGCTGTATCCGTTCGCCAAGACGCGCCACTGGATCGAGCCAAGTGCGCTTGCCGCCCCGCGTGCGAGCGACGACGCGCCGTCGGAACAACCGATGCTGCGACGATCGATTCAATCGCCGCTGTTCACCGAACTCGCGTTCGAGCTGCACACTGATCCGACGCAGCATTCCTTCCTTGGAGATCACCGTGTCTTTGGATCGGTGGTGTTCCCGGCCACGGGATACGTGGAGGCCGCGCTCGAGGCAGTAGAAGCTGCGACGCATCGTCGGGCCAGCGTCATCGAAGATCTCGAAATCCCGGACCCGCTGAGACAGCGCGAGTCCGGTGCGCCAACGGCGCAGGTGATCCTCACGCCGGATGGCGATGGCTTTGGATTCGAGGTTTTCTCGCAGGGCGGCGAATCTGGCGATCGCACGTGGACGCGTCATGGTGCTGGTCGCGTCCTAGCCGACGTGCCGCGACAGGGCGAACGGCTCGCGCTCGACGTCATTCGTGCGCGTTGCACTGACACGCGTACGGGTGAAGCGTTCTACAGCGGCATCGCACAACTCGGCTTCGACTACGGTCCGCTCTTCCGCGGCATTCAATCGGTGCACGTAGGCAACGGGGAAATTCTCGGCGAAATCCGTGTACCCGCCGCGCTGAACCACGACGCTTCCGGTTTCCGCTTCCATCCGGCACTGCTCGACGCATGCTTGCAGGTCGTGTTCGGGCTCGCGCCTCGCGGCCGCGCGCTGCTGCCGTTGCGACTCGGTCGTGTGGAGCTGGGCGATTGGCAGCCGCATCTGTTCGTTCACGCGTCGCTGCGACCGTCGACGGGAACGCGTGGGCTCTTGTGCGACGTTCGGATCGCGAATGAACGCGGCGAGGTAGTCGCCTCGATCGACGCGATCGCGTTGCAGGAAGCCGACGCGCAGCGGTGGACCGGCGCTGCGACGCGCGAGTGGGAACGCTGGCTTTACGAGGTTGGCTGGCGTGAGTCGTCATCGATGTCGACGAAGACAGCGAAGCCACAGCGAGTATTGATCGTAGGCGATGAAGCGGGCCTTGGCGGTGAGCTCGCCGAACGTATTCATGCCGCGGGCGGAAGTGCATCGATCGTCTCACTCACCGCGGCCACGCAGGATGGAGCGCGCGCGCTGACTCAAGCCGCTGCTTCGACGCCGTTGGATACCGTCGTGCTGTGCGGGGATTCTGCGCTGCCGGGCGCTTCGGCTGATGCGGTCGAGAGTGCAACGAGCACGCGCGCGATGCTCGCACTCGTGCAGGCGATGATTGCACATCCGGCGACCGCGTCGGCACGCCTCTGGGTCGCGACGCGCGGCGCGCAGGGCGTGGTCGCCAGCGATGATGTCCCGGGCGTTTTCGACGCGCCGGCGTGGGGGCTCGCAAACGTCGTTTCCCTCGAGCATCCGGAACTTCGGTGTTCGTGCGTCGATCTCGATGCACACGACGCAACGTCTATTGACTCGCTCTGGCGCGAAGTGTCGACCGATGGCGCTGAAGCACGCGTCGCGTTTCGTGGTGGTGCACGATACGTCGCGCGACTGATGCGCGCCGAGCGTCCGCACCAAGGGGCGCCGCGCACGGGGGTGTCGCGTCGATTGGAGGTGCCCGAGTCCGGGGCACTCGATGAACTGCAATACGTCGACGAGCCGCGCAGGCAACCCGGCCGCGGTGAAGTCGAGATTCTTGTTCGCGCGGCTGGGCTGAACTTCAAGGACGTGCTCACGGCGCTCGGTCGATATCCGGGCAACGATCGCACGCTCGGACACGAATGCGCGGGCGAAGTCGTCGCCGTTGGACCCGACGTGACGGAGTTCGTCGCTGGCGACAACGTAGTTGCGTTTGCCCCGGGAAGCTTGGCGACGCACGTGATCGCGAATGCGCACCTCGTCGCTCACAAGCCGGCGAATGTTTCGTTCGAGCAAGGTGCGACCATCGCCGGCGCCTTCCTCACCGCGCAGCACGCGCTGCTCGATCTGGCCAACATCGGTCCGACCGATCGCGTTTTGATTCATGCCGCGACGGGCGGCGTTGGTCTCGCCGCGGTGCAACTCGCACAGCGCGCCGGCGCAACAATTTTCGCTACCGCGGGCAGCGACGCCAAGCGCGCGCGCCTCACAGCGCTCGGCGTTCAGCATGTCTTCAATTCG
Source organism: Leucogemmata humicola (assembly GCF_055379415.1). Taxonomy (NCBI): domain Bacteria; kingdom Pseudomonadati; phylum Gemmatimonadota; class Gemmatimonadia; order Gemmatimonadales; family Gemmatimonadaceae; genus Leucogemmata; species Leucogemmata humicola. Next base: position 362,612 of record NZ_AP040875.1, on the reverse strand, counting down.
CGAAACGCGGATTTCGCCGCGCAGATCTCGTCGCTGACGAACGGTGAAGGCGTGACGGTCGTGCTCAACTCGCTCACAGGCGAGATGCTGGAGCGTAGTGTGTCGTCACTCGCGGCGGGCGGGCGATTCGTCGAGCTCGGACTCTCGGGAACGATGTCGTCCGAATCGCGCGACCGCTTGGCGCGCGATGCGAGCTATACGAATCCGATCGTCACGCAGGAGTGCGTGGCGGATCCGGTGCGCTTTGGCGGTATGCTTCGCGACGTGGTTGGCGCGGTCGAACGCGGCGAGTTGTCTGCGTTGCCAGTTCAGTCATTCGAGGCAAACGACGTGGCGTCGGCGTTCCGCTTGATGGCGCGCGCGGGGCACATCGGGAAAGTCGTCGTCCGTCAGAATTCTCTAAATGGGCGCATGAATGTGCGGCCCGACGCGACCTACCTGATCACGGGCGGCCTGGGCGATCTTGGTCTGCTCGTTGCCGATTGGTTGGTCGAGCGAGGTGTGCGTCACGTAGCGCTCATGGCGCGTCGAGCGATCGATGACGCCGGACGCGCCGCCGTGGCGCAACTCGTCGCAAAGGGTGCGCACGTCGAAGTCATCGTTGGCGACGTCTCACGCCGCGCTGACATCGACCGGGCGCTGGCGCAGCTCGCATCAACCTGCCCGCCGATCCGCGGCATCATTCAGTCGGCGGGAATGCTCGACGACGGCGTACTCGCGCAGCAGTCGTGGGAGCGCTTCGCCCGAGTACTAGCGCCAAAGGTTGCTGGTAGCTGGCATCTACATGAGGCGCTAGCGGACACGCCGCTCGACTTCTTCATCGAATTCTCGTCGATTGCGTCGTTACTCGGCTCCAAGGGCCAGGGCAATCACGCGGCGGCGAATGCGTTCATGGATGCGCTCGCGCACCATCGTCGTGCACGCGGCCTGACGGCGCTGAGCATCAACTGGGGCGCATGGTCGAACATTGGCGCAGCTGCGCGTCGCAACATTGGCGATCGGATTGCGTCTCGCGGATGGAGTGAGATTCCGCCGGCCGCTGGTCTCGAGATTCTCGAGCATGTGTTCGAGTGGCCGCGCGCGCAGGTTGGCGTCGCGCCGACCGATTGGCAGGCGTATCGCCAGCAGTTCGCGCAGGGACAGGAACCGGCATTCCTCGCCGAGGTCATGCCGGTGCGTCGCGCGAGTGCTGACGTGCCGGATAAATCCGTGGCGGCGACGGGAATCGCAGATCGTGTTTTGCAAGCGGCACCAGGCGAACGTCGTACGATCGTTGGGCAATTCGTTCGTGACTGTGTGGCGAAGGGCCTTGGTCTCGATGCGTCGGTGGCGGTAGACGGAGATCGTCCGCTGTCGGCGCTCGGACTCGACTCGCTGCTCGCGGTCGAATTGCGCAACACGCTGAACAAGCGCCTCGGTCTTCCGCGACGACTTCCGGCAACGCTGCTGTTCGACTTTCCGTCGATCAATGCGTTGACGGAGCATCTCCTGGAAACGATCGCGCCCGCGGCGGCACCGGTTGTCATTGCACCGGCGCGAAGCGCGGAGATTACGACGGTCGTGAATGAGGCCGAGATCGCGGCCATGACCGACGAAGAAGCTGAAGCACTTTTGCTGGAGGAACTGGGTTGAGCGACACCGAACTGTCTCCGATCAAGCGGGCCCTTCTCGAACAGCGCAAGCTCAAAGCGCGCATCGAGGAATTGGAGCGCGCTCAATCTGCGCCGATCGCAGTCATCGGGGTTGGATGTCGCTTTCCTGGTGCCGCGGGTCCCGAGGCGTTCTGGGAGTTGCTGCGTAACGGCGTCGATGCGATTTCGGACATGCCGGCCGACCGGTGGAACGTGCAGACGCAGTATGACCCTGACCCCGAGGCACCGGGTAAGATTGCCACCCGTTTTGGCGGCTATCTCGACAACATCGATCAGTTCGACCCACACGCGTTCGGCATTTCACCGCGCGAAGCCGAGACGATGGATCCGCAACAGCGGCTCCTACTCGAGGTGACCTGGGAAACGCTCGAGCATTCGGGTTGGGCTGCTGATCGCCTGGCCGGATCCGCAACCGGTGTGTTCGTCGGTATTGGTACGAGCGAGTACATGCAGCGCTATGGTCAGCGCGGCGCGAGAACGGACATCGACGCGTATCTGGCCACCGGCAACGCACACAGCGTGGCCTCGGGTCGCATTTCGTATCTGCTTGGCCTTCAGGGACCGTCGATCTCGATCGATACGGCATGTTCGTCGTCGCTCGTGGCGATTCATTTGGCGTGCGAGAGCATTCGCGCCGGAAGCTGTCGAGCGGCGCTCGCCGGGGGCGTCGGCATTTTGCTCGGCGATGAGAACTACATCAGCCTGTCGAAGGCACGCATGATGGCGTTGAACGGGCGCTGCAAGACGTTCGATGCGACAGCCGACGGATTCGTCCGATCCGAGGGCTGCGGTATGGTCATGCTGAAGAGGCTCTCGGATGCGGAGGCCGACGGCGACCGCGTCCTCGCAGTGATACGTGGCAGCGCCTGCAATCAGGACGGCCGCAGCAATGGCATCACGGCGCCGAATGGACCATCGCAGCAGGCGGTGATTCGCGCCGCACTCGCCAATGCGCGCGTTGCGCCGTCGGCGGTGGGTTATGTCGAGGCGCACGGCACGGGAACGGTCCTCGGCGACCCGATCGAAGTCGATTCGCTGACGGCCGTACTTGGCAGCGGCCGTAGTGCCGACCAGCGTTTGCTGCTCGGCTCTGTAAAGACGAATCTCGGACACCTCGAAGCTGCAGCGGGAGTTGCCGGATTCATCAAGGCTGTGCTGTCGCTGAAGAATCGCGCGGTGCCGGCCAGCCTGCACTTCGCAACGCCGAATCCAATCATCGACTGGAGCTCGCACGCGTACTTGCGCGTTCCGACGGTGTTCGCCGCGTGGGAGTCAAGCACACCGCGCATCGCCGGCGTCAGTGCGTTCGGATTCAGCGGCACCAACGCGCACATCATCTTGGAAGAAGCAACAGCACCGGTTGCGACGCGAGTGGCGAACGATCGGCCAATCCACGTACTCGCCGTTTCGGCGAAGACGAAGGCGGCATTGCAGGTCGCGACGACTGCGATCGTCCGACGCCTCGACTCGGCCGATGACGATGCGCTCGCGGATATTTCTTATTCGCTGAACACCGCTCGTGCCGCGCTTCCGCATCGTGCCATCGTCGTGGGTGCGACTCGTCAGGAAATGCGCTCGCGACTGCAGAACGTAGCAAGCGGAGTTACGAACGCCTTCGGGCGAGAGAGCATCGCGCCTGAGGGTGAAGCGCCGCGTGTAATCTTCGTGTTCGGCGAACTCGATTCCGTGGCGCTCGATCGAGCGCGCATACTGTACGAAAGCTCGCCAACGTTCCGCACCGCCATCGATCGGTGCTCGGCTGCGCTCGGTGACAGTGCGTTGAGCGCGCCGGTGTTGGAGTCGAATGACACCCGCACGCGTAGCGTTGCTGTACTGCACGCGCTGTCGACGCTGTGGAAGAGTTGGGGCGTGACAGCCGACGCGGTGCTTGCTGATGGCGTTGGCGGCTATGCCGCCGCGGTCGCGGCTGGCGTGCTCGAACTCGGCGATGCGCTTCGTCTGGCGGGTGCGGGTGCGTCGGAGCCGGACGTACGATTGGGCGCGGCTCAAGTGCCGTACTATTCGACGTCCGCTGGCCGCCGCGCGACGGCAGACGAAGTAGCGTCGATCGCGCGAGGCGTGCGCGACCCGTCGACATCGCGACTCGAGGAGGTGCTCGGCTCGGCGGCGCAGGAAGGATTCAGCGCAGTCGTAGATCTCCGGGGCACGTCGTGGGAAGCACTCGTCACGTCGCTTAGCGAACTCTACAGCCAGGGTGTGTCGGTGGATTGGCGCGGCTTCGATCGAGACTACGGACGCAATCGCGTTCCCGTGCCGACGGCGTCGTGGCAGCGCGAGCGGTATTGGTTTGCCGAAATCAACGACGCGCCAAAGTCGGCGCCGGCCGCGCCGCCTCTTGCGACCGTCGCGCGCCCATTGGCGACTGCGACTCAGGCACCGGAGAAAACAGCGCCGGCAGTCCCCTTCTCCTCGCCTGGTCCAGTCTCTACGCTTCGCGACCAGCTATTGCCGCTCACGGATGGGGAGCGCAAAGACATCACGCGCCAACTCGTGCAGCGTCAGGTGGTTCGCGTGTTGCGGCTCCGTCCAGGTGCGCCGCAACCTGGCGTGACCGACCGACTCATGAGCATCGGTATGGATTCGCTCATGGCAGTCGAGCTTCAAAAAAACCTGCACAAAGAGCTCGAGAGTTCGGTTCGGCTTCCGTCGACGCTGATCTTCGACCACCCGACCATCGGCGCGATCGCCGATCTCGTGTTGAATCTGCTGGGCTTGGATGCGACTTCGGCGCCGCCCGTGCCGGCTCCAGCCGTGCCGTCAGCAAACGATGAGGCCGCCGCTGCGATCGCGGACCTCACTGACGAAGAGGTCGAAGCGCTTCTCGCAGACAAGCTGAAGGGATTTCCCCGATGAGCGAACCGACCGCCGGGCAACTGTCGCCGCTCAAGCGAGCGTTTCTCGCCATCCAGTCGCTGCAGAGCGAACTGGATTCGGCGAATCTCGCGCGGAACGAACCGATTGCCGTCATCGGCTTGAGCTGCCGCTTTCCAGGCGCGGAAAACCCAGAGAAGTATTGGGAACTCCTATCGAACGGCGTCGACGCAGTGGGTGAGCGGCCGGCGAATCGTTGGCCGAAGGAAATGCTCGAGGAGTCAGATGCGCAGGGTGAGGCGGCTAGTCGCTGGGGTGGTTTCCTGCCGTCGGCTGACACTTTCGATCCGCTGTTCTTCAGCATCGCACCGCGCGAAGCGACGGGAATGGACCCGCAACAGCGTCTGTTCCTTGAAGTCGCGTGGGAGGCACTGGAGAACGCCGGCATCGCTGCCGACAAGCTGAATGGCCATCCAACCGGCGTATTCGCTGGCGCGTGTACGAACGACTGGTCGCATCTGCAGTTGCGCGGCGGTGATCTAACCGCACTGAATGCTCATTTTGGATCAGGCGTCGCGCACAGCATCATCACCGGTCGCATCTCATATCTTCTCGGCCTCACCGGGCCGAGTGTGAGTGTCGACACGGCGTGCTCATCGTCGCTGGTCGCAATCCACCTAGCGTGTCAGGCGATCCGGTCCGGCGAATGCGAGATGGCGCTTGCTGGTGGCGTTAGTGTGATCCTGCTTCCCGACGTCGCGGTCGCCTACGGACGCGCGGGGATGGCTGCCGCCGACGGACGCTGCAAGGTATTCGACGCCTCCGCCGACGGATTCGTGCGCGGCGAAGGCGCTGGCGTCGTCGTCCTCAAGCGCCTGTCCAAGGCGATTGCCGACGGCGACACGATTCATGCGCTCATTCGCGGTTCGGCACTGAATCAGGATGGCGCAAGCAGCAGCATGACCGCGCCGAGTGGTCCGGCGCAGGAGGCCGTGATTCGTACGGCGCTTCGCACCGCGGGCGTGAGCCCAGCCGATGTCAGCTACGTCGAGGCGCACGGCACCGGAACGGTGCTTGGCGATCCGATCGAGTTGCAGGCAATCGGCGCCGCACTGGGCGCGGACCGACGTGCTGGCGACGACGTCTATGTCGGCTCGGTAAAGTCGAATATCGGGCATCTCGAAGCCTCGGCCGGCGTCGCTGGATTGATCAAGATCATTCTCTCGATGCGCCATGGCGCAATCCCGGCCAGCCTGCATTTCAAGAATCCGAATCCCATGATCCCGTGGGATCGGCTTCCGGTGCGCGTGCCGACGGCGCTCACGCCGTGGACCGCCGCGTCGGGATCGCGCGTGGCCGGTATTAGCGGATTCGGATTCTCTGGCACCAACGCACACGTCATCGTTTCCGAACCGCCTGCGCCACAGCCGAAGGCAGCGGCAGCGACGGAGCGACCGAAACACATCATCGCGCTCTCGGCACCGACGGAAACGGGACTTCGCGCTGTTGCACAGCGTCTCGCCGATCATATCCGGTCGCACCCGGATGAATCCATCGCCGACGTCGCACACACTGTGAACACGGGGCGCGCACGCTTCCGCCAGCGCGCAGCGTTCGTCGTGAGTGCCGATCCGCAGGATGCGATTGCGCGGTTGGAGTCGTTCGCCAATGGTGACGAGCAGCTCGACGTCGCTCAGGGCACGATTCAGTCGAGTGACGGACCTCGCGTGATGTTCCTGTTCTCCGGACAGGGATCGCAGTACGCAGGCATGGGCCGCCGACTCTACGACACAGAGCCGACTTTCCGACGCGCGCTCGACGAGTGCGACTCCCTGTTGCGCGCCGAGCTGCAGCCGAGCGCGCTCGATGTGCTCTTTCCTCCGGATGGCGCGAGCTCACCGCTGGACGAGACGCGTTATACGCAACCGATTCTGTTTGCGCTCGAGTACGCGCTTGCCACGATGTGGATGAGCTGGGGCGTCAAGCCGGCCGCGTTGATGGGACACAGCCTCGGCGAATTTGTCGCAGCCACTATCGCCGGCGTGTTGAAGCTCGACGACGCACTGCGATTGGTCGCGGCGCGTGGCCGACTTGGGCAGGCGCTGCCCGCGACCGGTGCAATGGCCGCCGTGCTCACGAGTGTCGACCGTGTTCGTGCGACGCTCGCTGCGCAGGGCAACATCGTGACGATTGCCGCGGTGAACGCGCCGGAGAGCAACGTCATTTCTGGGCCGCACGCTGCGCTGGACGCCGCGCTGGCGGAGTTCTCGGCGCAGGGCATCGAGGTGAAGCGACTACCAATCTCGAATGCGTTCCATTCGCCGGCTGTCGAGCCGATGATGGCGGAGTTCGAAGCGATCGCAGCATCGATGTCGTTCGGCACGCAGCGGCTTCCCGTCTATTCGAATCTGTTCGGCCGTCGCGCGGCGCCTGGCGAGATGTCGAACGGACGGTACTGGTCGGATCATCTGCGCGAGCCTGTGGAATTTGCGGACGGATTCGCGTCGGCGATCAACGACGGGTATTCGAGTTTCCTCGAGGTCGGCCCGCATACGATTTTGGTCGGCCTTGGTCGCCAGTGCTTTCCGGACAGTCAGGGACTGTGGTTGCCGACCCTGCGTCGCGGTCATGACGAATGGGATGTGCTCCTCGGCTCGTTGGCTCAGCTGTTCGTGAGTGGCGCACCGATCGATTGGGCGGCGTTCGATCGCGAGTACTCGCGACGCAGACTGGTGCTGCCCACCTATCCGTTCGAGCGTCAACGGTACTGGCTCGCGCCAAGCCGAATGCGCGTATCGAATTCGGGCGCGTCGTCGGAGTCGCATCCGCTGCTCGAGCGGCGAATCAGCTCTCCGTTCATTCAGGACGTGATTTTCGAGACGACGCTCTCTCGTTCGTCGCTGCCCTGGCTCGATGATCACCGCGTGCTCGGCGCGACGGTGTTGCCAGCGACGGCGTACCTCGAAGCTGCGTGGACTGCTGCGACAACCGTGCACGGAGCAGACGTCACTGGGCTCGAAGACGTCGACATCCACGGCGCGCTCGTGATTCCCGAGGGGGCAAATCGCTCCATGCAGCTCGCACTCGCTCCGCGCGAAGGCGACTCGGCGCGGTTCCGCGTGATGAGCGCTGACAACGCTGGCGCGAATGCCAGCGACTGGACCGCAAATACGTCGGGGCTCGTTTCGTTCAAGGTCCCTGTGTCTGCGGCGCCGCGTGCCGATATCGCGTCGATTCGAGCGCGATGCCGCACCGACATTGCACCGTCGCGGTTGTACGAGGCCGTCGCGCAGCGCGGAGTCGATGTCGGGCCACGCTTCCGAGGATTGGTCGAGTTGCACCAGGGGCCGTCCGAAGCGATAGGTCGCGTGCATCCGCCAGCGGAGACGGCGGCCGAGCAACCGCGGTATCAGTTGCATCCGGCCGTTCTGGATTCCGCATTGCACGCGGTAACGGCGGCATTGTTCAGCGAAGCGGACCTCGCGAAGCAGGGCGAAACGTACATGCCCGTCGCGATCGAAACAGTGCGCCTTCTCGCTCAGCCGAGCGGCGATCTGTGGACACACGTCACGGCGCGCCCGCGCAAACCGAACGAATCGCCGATCGCGGATGTGCGCGTTTATGACGAGCATGGAAACACCGTCGCCGAGGTGCTCGGCCTGCAGTTCCGTCGGATTGAGACGGCGACATGGGCGGATACGACGCGTGCTAGTGACGACTCGAACCTCTATACACTTGCATGGCAGCCGCTGGGCGAGCAGACGAGCGAGCCTGTCGTCGTGCCGATGTGGACCGGTCCCGCACCCGTCGAATTGACCGCCGCACTGTCTGACTCGGTCGATGCTCTGTCTGAGCAGCATCGCCTGCTGGAGCACGCGGCGCATCTTCCTGAGCTCGACGTGGTTTGCCGTGAGTTTGTCGTCGACGCGTTGCGTTCGTTGGGATGGACGCCGTCAGCGGGCGAGCGCTTCACGACTCACGCGCTCGCGGATTCGCTGCGCGTGGACGCGCGCTATCGTTTGTTGTTCGGACGGCTTCTCGAGATTCTGTCCGAGGATGGGGTTCTCGAGCGCGACGGCGATGCGTGGATCGTGCGTGCCGTTCCTTCGTTCTCGCCAACGTCTGAGCACTTCGAACAACTGAGCTCGCGCTTCGTGGACGGCGTGGGAGAATTGGGGCTGCTTGCGAACACCGGTCCTGAACTGGGAGCCTGCCTCGCTGGCCGCGCCGATCCACTCGCGCTGCTCTTTCCTGGTGGCCGGTTCGACGCGGCGAATGAACTCTATCGCCGATCGCCGCCGGCGTTGGTGCTCAATGCGCTCGCGCGACGCGCTGTCGAGCAGTTCGTTGCCGCCGCACCAGCGGGAGCACCCATTCGGGTGTTGGAGATTGGTGCTGGTACCGGCGGTACGACGTCGTTCGTTCTTCCGGCGCTCCCGGCTGATCGCACCAAATACGTCTTCACCGATCTCTCCCCGCTGTTTCTCGCGCGCGCCGAAGAAGGTTTCGCGAAGTACCCGTTCGTGGAATACCGGCTGCTCGATATCGAGCGCGATCCCGCGACGCAGGAAATGAGTGGTGAGGGCTTCGATCTCGTGATCGCGGCCAACGTGCTGCACGCAACGCGCGACCTCGGACAGACGCTCGCGCATGTGCGCAGCCTCGTCCGCCCAGGCGGATCGTTGCTGCTCCTCGAGGGCACGGGTCCATCGCGCTGGATCGACTTGACGTTCGGATTGACGGACGGCTGGTGGCGCTTTAGCGACCACTCGCTTCGCCCAAACTATCCGCTCATCGGACGGCACGCGTGGTCGAGCGTACTGGCAAACGCCGGTTTCGAACCGTCGCAAGCGCTGCCGGTCGAAGGCGGAAGCCCGGTGCTCGAATCGAATTTGCTGATTGCGACACGCGCGCCGGAAACGGCGCGTGAGAGGTGGATCGTGTTTGCCGATGAAGCAGGGGTTGGCGCAACGATCGCGGGCGGACTGGGCGAAACGGGGCGCGACGCTGTGATCGTGCGCGCTGGCTCACGCTTCGCTCAGCAGAACGGCGAGTACACGCTGCCTGTCGACGACGCAGATGCGTACCGTCGATTGTTCGACGATGTGACTGGCGGCGGCGCGACCGCCGTTGCGGGCATCGTTCATTCATGGTCGCTCGACGTGACGCCAAGCGACGACGCGTCACTCGCTGATATTCACGCCGGGTTGGATCGTGGGTGTCGTAGCGTGCTTCATCTGACACAGGCTGCCGCGACGTCTACGGGAACGACGGCCAGTCGCGTGGTCGTTGTGACGCGCGGAGCGCAGGCGGTACGCGAGGGCGACACGTCGGCGCCGGTGCACGCTACGATCTGGGGACTTGCCGGGACGGTTCGGCTGGAGCACCCCGATCTCGATTGCACATGCGTCGATCTCGATCCGCACGCATCCACGCCGGCTAGCGATCTCGTCGCGCGAATCTTGGGGCGCGGTGAGCAGCAGCTTGGCGTGCGTGATGGCGTATGGTATGTCGCGCGCGTGAACCGCCGCGACGCATCCCCTGCGTCGACTACACCGGTCAGACTGATCAACACGACGCCCGGAATGCTCGACGGACTGCAGTACGTGCCGGACGACGAGCGCGCGCCGGGCGTTGGCGAGATCGCGATTCGCGTCGACAGCTCCGCGCTGAATTTCCGGGACGTGCTCGTCGCGATGAATCTCTACCCTGGAGCGAGCGAGATCGATCGGCTGGGCGGTGAATGTGCCGGGGACGTCGTTGCGATCGGTGCGGGCGTTAGAGATCTGAAGGTCGGCGACGCCGTCGTCGCGATGTCGCCAGGCGGGCTGAGTTCGCGCGTCGTTGTTCGCGCGGACCTCGCATTGCGCCGACCAGCACGACTTACGCTCGAGGAGGCCGTTACGATGCCGAGCGTGTTCGTGACGGCGTGGCACTCGTTGTACGATCTGGCGGGGCTCAAGCGCGGGGAGCGTGTGCTGATCCACGCGGGCGCAGGCGGTGTTGGTCTCGCCGCGATTCAGTTGGCCAAGCGAGTTGGGGCCGTCGTTCTCGCGACTGCCGGCTCGCCCGAGAAGCGCGCGTATCTCACGTCGCTCGGCGTCGATCACGTCATGGATTCGCGTTCGACGAAGTACGCCCGTGAGATCGGGACGATCACCGCGGGCAAGGGGGTCGACGTCGTCCTCAATTCGCTCGCTGACGATCACATCGGGATGAGCTTGGGCGTTCTCGCCACTGGCGGGCGGTTCGTGGAGCTCGGCAAACGAGGAATCTGGACCACCGAGCAGGTACGCGCCGCTAGACCGACGGTGAAATACTTCGTCGTCGACCTTGCCGCGGTTGGTGTCGACGATCCCGAAGTCGTCGCGACGGTCTTGCGCAAAGTTGGCGCCGCGGTCGATGCAAGAGAGATCGAGCCGCTCCCGGCAACGCGCTTCGAATCGCGCGATGTCGTCTCTGCATTTCGCTACATGGCGCAGGCGAAGCACATCGGCAAACTGGTCATTCATCGCGAGCGCGCGCCGCGCACAGCGGTGATTCGTGCCGACGCGACGTATCTGGTCACCGGTGGCCTCGGTGGACTTGGTATGGCGACAGCAGCTCGATTGCTCGAACGGGGCGCTGGCCACGTCGTCCTCATGAGCCGGCGGCCGGCGGATGAAGCAGCGCGCGCCAAGATCGATTCGTGGAATGCGGATGGCGCGCGGGTGACGGTGATACTCGGCGACGTCTCACGTTCACCGGACGTTGCGCGAGCACTCGATCAGATTCGAACGACACTGCAACCCCTGCGTGGCGTCATCCACTCCGCGGGTTCTCTGCACGACGCGGTTCTCGTTGGACAGAGCTGGCAACAATTCTCGGGAACGTTCGGCGCCAAGGTAGACGGGACCTGGAATCTCCATCGGCTCACGCGCCGCACGCCACTCGATTTCTTCGTTCTGTTCTCGTCGATCTCGTCGCTGTTCGGATCACCCGGTCAAGGAAATCACGCCGCGGCAAACGCGTTCATGGACGGCCTCGCACACTATCGGCGTGCGCGCGGCGAAGAAGCCTCGAGCATCAACTGGGGCGCGTGGGCCGAGACCGGATCGGCGATGGTTCGCGATGTGACGGCGCGAATCGGCGCACAGGGCATGGGCGCGATCGCGACATCCGAGGGCATCGATACGCTCGAGCAACTCCTGCGCGAAGACCCGGTGCAAGTCGTGTCTGTACCGGCGGATTGGAATACGTTTGCGCAGAAGTTTGGTGGTGGTCGGCTGCGATCGACGTTGCTTCGCAGTCTCGTGGCGGTGGAGCGGCCGGTTGTCGCACGATCGGCTCCCGTCGAGAAAGCGACGCGCGCCGCCGAACCGCCGATTCGTGATGCGTCACCGGCAACTCGCTGGAACATACTCTTGCAACGAATGAAGAGTTTGGCCGCGCGGGTGCTCGGATTGGAAAAGGAGTCACTCGTCGACGTCAACCGCCCACTTCAGGAGCTCGGTCTCGATTCGCTGATGGCGGTTGAGCTGCGCAACAGAATGAAGGCCGAGCTCGGACTCGAGCGCGCGGTGGCGGCGACAATCGTCTTCGACCATCCGACGGTGCAGGCGCTCACCGACTACGTGGGCAGGACGCTGTTCGAGTGGGAGAGTCGCGAGGCGCCGGCCCGTCCTGCGGTCGCGAGCGGTGGCTTTGACCTCCTCGACCAACTCGAGAACCTCTCGTCGGCCGAAGCAGAAGAGCTTCTGTTGAACAAGATGAGAGGGCGATAGATGCCGGTTCGCAATCGCGCCCTGATCGGCATGGCGTTCGCCACCGCAGCGGCACTGCTGTGGGCGATCACGATCGCGACGAGTCTTCTACTTCCGCCGACTTTTCCGACGACGGAAATCCTCGTGGGCCGCTATGGCGTGCAGCTCGCGCTACTGCTGGTCTTCGTGCTGCCGTTTCGAGGCCGCGCGATGGTTGCGACGTCGCAGCCCCGGCTCCAGGCCGTGCGCGGCCTGATGATGTTGCTGATGCCAATCGCGTTCACGGTCGCGGTGGCGCGCCTTGGGTCGTCTGACGCGTGGGCCGCGCTATGGATCGCACCAGTGTTCGGCGTGATCATAGGCCAGTATCTCATTGGCGATGCTCCGGAGCTCGCGACGCTCTGCGTCTCGGTCGCAGCGACCGTCGGTGCAATGATCCTGCACGCTCCGACGTTGAAAGTCTCGATCACGGGGTTCGCCGCCGTGATCGTGGCAGCCGCCGCATTCGGGGCATTTCTTGCGCTGACGCGCATGCTACGGAACGACCATGCAACGACAGGCCTGTTCTGGACGGCCGCGTGCGTATGCATCCCGGCGTCTTTCTTCTTGCCGCACGTTTGGCAGCCTGTAACGATGCGGATTGCCGCGGGACTCGTCATGATGGGCACCCTGTGGCTCGCCGTTCTCTTCTGCATCGACGAAGCACTGCGTCGAACCCCTCTCGTTTTGATCGCGCCATTCTTGCTGACGGAAATCCTTTGGGTTCGGCTGCTCTTCCGCGCACCGTGGACAATGCCGGCAGCCGCGGGCGCTTTCATCGTGCTCGGGTGTGCTGGGTGGTGTGTTCGATCTGCCCTCGCGTCGAATGATTCGACCGTCATCGTCTCGCAGCAGGTGATGGGATGACGACCGCCGACGAACGGAGTGCCTTCCTCGATCGCCTGTCGCAGCTGTCGCCAACGAAGCTGGCGCTGCTCGCTCTCGACCTGCGCGAAAAACTCGAGATGGCAAAGTCGCCGCAGCGAGCGCCGATTGCGATCATTGGCATGAGCTGTCGCGCGCCCGGCGGAGTCACGAATCCCGAGGCGCTCTGGGAACTGCTCAAGAACGGGACGGACGCCATCGAGGAGGTTCCGCGCGATCGCTGGGACATCGATAGCCTTTACGATCCCGATCCCAACGCGCCAGGCAAGATGGCAAGCCGTTGGGGTGGATTCGTCGGCGACGTCTCGGCATTCGATCCACAGTTCTTTGGCATCGCACCGCGCGAGGCCGCGAGCCTCGATCCTCAGCAGCGGCTATTGCTCGAGGTCACCTGGGAAGCGCTCGAAGCAGCTGGACGCGCTCCAGATTCGTTGCATGGCACGCGCGCAGGCGTGTTCGTCGGCGTCTCGGGATCCGACTATCTACAGTTGCTCATGCGCGGTGACGCGCGCGAGCTCGACGTCTATATCGCGACCGGCGTTGCCCACAGCGTTGCGTCGGGCCGGTTGGCGTACCTCCTCGGCCTGAACGGTCCAGCCGTTTCCGTGGATACGGCGTGTTCGTCGTCGCTCGTCTCGGTTCATCTGGCCTGTCAGAGTTTACTCACGGGCGAGTGCGACATGGCGATCGCCGGCGGCGTGAACGTGATCCTCGTTCCTGAAGTGACGATCGCCATGTCGCGTTCGGGAATGATGGCTGCAGATGGACGCTGCAAGGCGTTCGATGCGCGAGCCGACGGCTTCGTCCGGTCGGAAGGCTGTGGAATGGTTGTCCTCAAGCGACTCGACGACGCACTGCGCGACGGTGATCGCGTGATCTCGGTCATTCTCGGATCGGCGACAAACCAGGACGGTCGCAGTAACGGCCTCACGGCACCGAACGGACCAGCACAGCGCGCAGTGATTCGCGCCGCGCTGGATAGTGCGCGGATTGCCCCTGCTGACGTAGGGATTGTCGAAGCACACGGCACCGGAACCTCCCTCGGCGATCCGATTGAGGTTGCGGCACTCGGCGCAGAACTGGGTGTTGGGCGCGACCCTCAGCGTCCCCTGCTCATCGGCGGAGCAAAGGCGAATCTCGGACATCTCGAGTCCGCGGCGGGAATCATTGGCCTGATCAAGACGGCCATGATGGTTCGTGACGGGCAGATTCCGCCGCAAATTCACTTCGAGACACCCAATCCGTTCATCGATTGGGAGAACCTTCCGGTTGCGATACCCACTGCGCTGTCGGCATGGCCGCACGGCTACGCGCGGAGAATCGCCGGAGTCAGCTCGTTCGGCCTGAGTGGAACGAATGCGCACATCGTCATGGCTGAACCTCCGGCCGCGACGCGCGCGACGCCGCCAGATCATCGAGCACAGGTTTTGTGTCTCTCGTCGGATGATGCGGAAACGCTCGACACCCTCGCCGCGCGTTACGCAGATCTGCTCGAGCGTGGCGATGCATCGCTGACCGACGTCGCGTACACGGCTGCCGTCGGTCGCGCACATCGAGCACATCGGCTATCCGTCATCGGAGAGTCGAACGCCGCTGTTGCGCAGCTCCTGCGCCCGCCGCGCAGCGACGATTCACGCGTCGTGCGCGGAAGCATCGACACGGGGTCGAGTCCTAAGATCGCATTTCTATTCACAGGACAGGGTGCGCAGTACGCGACGATGGGTCGCAAGGCGTACGACGAGTATCCGGTGTTCCGCGAGCAGATCGATCGCTGCGACGCGATCGTCACTCCGATGATTGGACGGTCGTTGACCGATCTGCTCTTCTCGGACAAGAACGGACGCGATCTTGAGCATCCACCGTGGGGTCAGCCCGCGTTGTTTGCATTCGAGTACTCATTGGCGTGCCTCTGGCGCTCGTGGGGTGTCGAGCCCGACGTGATGGTCGGGCACAGTCTCGGCGAATTCGTCGCCGCATGTCTCGCGGGCGTACTCTCGCTCGAGGAGAGCCTTGCGCTCGTGCACGAGCGAGGACGGCTCTCGACGCGTCTGCCTGAGACTGGCGCGATGATCGCGATCGGTGTTGATGCAGACGCGGTGCGTCCGATCATTGCTACCGTCGCCGACCGTGTGAGCATCGCGGCGATCAACGGCCCGCAGAATACGGTCATCTCCGGCGACGCCGAGACGGTCCGCGCGATTGCGCGCGATTTCTCCGAACGCGGGCATCGAACGCACGAGTTGCCAATCTCCCGCGCGTTCCACTCGACGCACGTCGATCCCATCCTCGACGAATTCGAACAGTTCGCATCGCGGCTGACGTATTCGCCAGCGACGCATCAGGTCATCTCTAACGTGACCGGTGACGTCGTTTCGAGCGAACTTGGCACGCCAGGATATTGGCGGCGCCACCTCCGTCAGGCGGTGCAGTTCGCGAAAGGAATGGAGACGCTGCGCACACTCGACTGCACGATCTTCATCGAGATGGGTCCGCATCCCGTGCTGTCGGTGCTCGGGCAGCACTGCATGCCCGACGGGACGGGACTGTGGCTGTCGACCATGCACCGCGACCGCGATGAGCGCGCCGTGCAACTCGAGACCCTTTCGAAGCTCTACGTCAGCGGGGTGTCGGTGGATTGGGACGCGTGGTATGCGAAGAGCGGCGCGCGTCGAGTGGTGGCGCCCACGTATCCGTTCAAGCGCTCACGGCATTGGGTCCGCGGAGACGCACGGTCTGTTTCGGCAACGCAGGCACGGCGCAGCGATGATGGCTACGTGTTTCCAGGTGCGCGACTCGATCTCGCGTCGCGCGACGTCGTTTTCGAGACGTCCCTGAATACGGCCGACCTTCCGTTCCTCCGGGATCATCGCGTGTACGATGCGCTCGTCGTCCCGGCTCCGATGATGATCGAGATGGGTCGTGCCGCCGCGACAGCGGTGCTGGGAGAGGCGCGCGCCGTAGCAGTTCATGATTTTGTCGTCATGCAGCCTCTCGTCCTCACCGAAGGATCGAGCGCGCGCTTGCAGGCCTTGGTCACGCCGCTCCCCGACGGGGCGAGCGCGACGTTTGAGATCGCGAGCATGGGCAGCGCAGGTGACGCAACACGACATGCGACCGGTACACTCTCGCGCGCAGAATCGCTCGGCCGTAGTGGTGAGAGCGTCGACGCCGTGCGGTCCCGACTCGGCGCGGCAATCGAGGGCCTGGAGTATTATCGCGGCCTTCGAGATCACGGCGTCGATTTCGGAGCGGGGTTTCGCGGTATTCAGCAGGTATGGCGTGGGAGCGCAGAGGCGCTTGCCGTCGTGCAGCTTCCAGAAGCCCTGGCCACGGTCGCTCGGAACAGCCCGCTACATCCAGTGTTGCTCGACGCTTTGCTGCAGACGCTCGGCGCCGCGCTGACCGGCGAGGCCGGAGACCATGAGTCCGGGATGTATCTCATGGTCGGTTTCGATCGGTGCACGCTTCCCGCGTCCGTCGTGAGCCGCGGCTGGTGCCACGCGACGCTTCGCGCCGGCGCGGCCCCGGGCGCACGAGAAATCGTCGGCGACATTCGACTGATCGACGACGCCGGTGTCGAACTCGTGCGCGTCGACGGACTTCGTCTTCGCCGCGCGCCGCGAACCGCGCTGCTCGGCGCGCGCGCCGATGCGTCACGTTCGCTGTATGAGATCGAGTGGGTTCCGTGCGCGAACGACGGGTCGCATGAGAAATCGGCAAACCTTCGCACTGCGGTCGACGTTGCGCGTGATGCCGGAGCCGGCGTCGACGCGGTCGCCACACAGCACGGTCTCGACGAATACACGACGCTCGTTGGCGAATTGGAGCAGTTGAGTATTCAGTACGTAGTACGCGCGTTCCTCGATCTCGGGCTCTCGCTTGAAGCGGGCAGGCGCGTGGCCCCCGCTGACCTGTTCCAGCGTGGCGTACTCCCGAAGTACACACGCTTGACGGCACGACTATTCGAGATGCTCGTCGAAGCGGGGGTTCTCGCTCATCGGCCAGACGCCGCGTACGTCGTCATCGCGACGCCGACGCTCGATGACTTGGACGATCGCGTTCGTCGTACGCGGGAACAGTTCCCCGCCTTCCAGGGCGAGATCGATCTCCTCGATCCATGTGGTCGACAGCTCGGCGCCGTACTGCGCGGCGAGAGCGATCCACTCCAAATCCTGTTTCCCGGCGGCTCCATGGCTCGCGTCGAGAAACTCACGCAATCGTCGCCGGCCGCCCAGGCATTCAATAGCCTGGCGGCCCGGGCCGTTCGCGCCGCGGTTGCGGACGTACCGACGACGAACCGATTGAGAGTTCTCGAATTTGGCGCCGGCACCGGCGGTACGACGGTATCGATTCTCGACGCGCTGCAAGGTCGCGCGGCGGACTACTGCTTCACCGATGTCTCGCCACTTTTCCTCGCTCGCGCCGCCGAAAAATTCGGCGATCGGCAAATCGAATACGAACGACTCGACGTCGAGAATCCGAGCACGTCACGCCTCAGCGGTCGGCAGTTCGATCTCGTCATCGGTGCCAACGTCATTCACGCGACCGCCGATCTGCGCGTCAGCCTCGAGAACATCAAGACATTGATGGCGCCGGGCGCCCTTCTGGTCTTGCTCGAAGGCGTGATGAAGCAACGATGGGTCGACCTCACGTTTGGCCTCACCGAGGGTTGGTGGAGGTTTCACGACGATCAGCGCGGTGACCACCCGCTGTTGTCGCGCGACAAGTGGTCCTCGCTGTTGCGCGACTCGGGGTTTGCGGACTCCGCGCTCGTGCCAGCGGCAGAGGACGCCGTCGGCGCACTCGCACGACAGGCAGTCATCGTTGCTCGTACCGTCGCGGCAACACCGGCCGCCGGCGCCGACTCCCGTCGATACTCGGTGATCGGCGACGATGTCGCCGGACGCGACGAGCTCGTGGAAGTACTCCGCGCGCGTGGCGGCATGGCAACGCCCATCGAGACCCACGATCTCAAACATGTGCTGCGCGACCGACCCACGCACGTCGTGTACCTCGCGCCGTCGCCATCGGCCGTTGCAGAGACGGCGGACGACTACACGGCTTCGGTCGAGCGGGCCACGCGGCCACTGCTCGATCTGATCCAGGCGATGGTCGAGACGTCGTCGGGAGCGTCTGCGAAGCTCTGGATTGTGACGAGAGGCGCGCAGCCCGGCTGCCATGGTCGCGCTGACGATGACCTCACCAGTGCACCACTCTGGGGACTTGGCCGCACGATTGCGACTGAACACCCTGAATACTGGGGCGGTCTCATCGACATCGACGCACGCGATCCAAGAACAGCGGCGATTGCGGTTGCGAATGCGCTCGACGTGCGAGACGAAGATGAGCTCTGCGTGCGCGACGGACGTGTGCTCACCAGTCGGTTGCGACGATGCAAACTTCCTGCAGGCTCGTCGATGCCTGCAGTGTCTCGCGACGGAACATACCTCGTCACCGGCGGACTTCGCGGACTGGGTCTACAGGTCGCGCAATGGCTCGTCGAGAACGGAGCCGGTCACGTCGTTCTGGTCGCGCGTCGTGAGGTGGACGACGTTGCGACCGATGCGATCGCACAGATGCGCGCCGCTGGCGCCGCGGTGACCATTCGCAATCTCGACATAGGTGATGAACCGTCGGTCAAACGGCTCGTCGATGAACTCCGCGCTGTCCAGCCGCCGCTTCGCGGCGTCATGCACATCGCCGGAATCTTCGATGACAGAACGCTCATTCGTCAGGATTGGGATCGGTTCGAGCGCGTTCTTTCGCCAAAGGTTCGCGGCGGATGGCTGCTCGACCGGCTGACCTCGGACATCGATCTGGACTTCTTCGTGCTCTTTGCCTCTGGCGCGTCGTTCCTGGCGCCGGTGGGCTTGGCGAATTACGCAGCGGCGAATGCATTCATCGACGCGCTCGCCCATCGTAGAAAGCGCGGCGGTCGCCCAGCTGTGTCAATCGATTGGGGTCCGTGGGCGAAGCTCGGCATGGCCGACGCGGTCGGTGAGCAGCGCGAGCAACAGTGGAGCAGCGGTGGCTTTTCGCAGATGTCGGCTGCCGAAGCGCTCGCGCTGCTCGGTCGAGTAATGAACGGTGCACCGGCGCAGGTTGCTGCGTTCGACGTGGAGTGGGATCGGTACCTCGCGTCGCTCGGTCGCCGAGTTCCGTTGTACGCCAATTTCGCCATCGAGTCAAAATCGAGCGATCGCGAAACGATGATGGCCGTGCACGGCCCCGATCTTCCGCGGATGTTGAAAGACACCGCACCCGAGGACAGGTGGGACCTTCTGGTCTCTGTCGTCGATCGTGAAGTGCGACACGTGCTCGGCTTCCAGAACGGCGATGCACTCGACCCACAACGTGGCCTGTTCGACATTGGCCTTGATTCGCTTACTGCGGTGGAGCTAAAGAACCGATTGCAACGTGTGCTCGGCCAGACCGTGCCGGCTACTGTGGTGTTCGATCACTCATCGGTCGCCGCGCTGGCGCGGTATGTCGCGAAGCGCCTCGACGTATCAGTCTCTGCTCCCGTCTCCGCGCCTGTGCAAGTGCCGGCCACCGAACAGCCGAACGCCTTCGCGTCACTGTCGACGGACGAATTGGCGGCGAAGCTCTCGGCAAGACTTCGCGGGGCTCGGTGAGCACGATGACCGATTATCGTCCTTTACTCGAGCAGGCGCTGGGCGCAATCGACGAGCTGGAATCAAAGCTCGCCGACGCCGAGCGTGTTCGATCCGAGCCTATTGCGGTCGTTGGCATCGGCTGTCGTTTTCCCGGCGGAGCAGACGACCCGGAGACGTTCTGGCGACTGCTCGAAGATGGAGTGAACGCCGTCAGCGAAGTCCCTGCCGATCGTTGGGACATCGAGAAGTACTACTCGGCTGATGCGGACGCACCGGGCACCATGTATTCGCGCCATGCCGGATTTCTCAAGCAGGTCGATCAATTCGATCCGACTTTCTTCGGAATTTCGCCGCGCGAAGCGCGAACGCTCGATCCGCAGCAACGGCTCGTTCTCGAAGTCGCTTGGGAAGCACTCGAGCACGCGGGACAGTCGCCGACGGCGCTGCGCGGTAGTCTCACGGGTGTGTTCGTGGGAATTGGGGGAAGCGATTTCGCCGATTCGCAGCTGGCGACCGGTAGTCTCGACGACGTCGATGCGTACATGGGATCCGGAAGCGGCGTGTGTTTTGCCGCCGGCCGCCTGTCGTATGTGTTGGGCCTTCGCGGACCGAGCATGGTTGTGGACACCGCGTGCTCGGGATCGCTCGTCGCGCTGCACCTTGCCGCTCAGAGTCTCCGTCAGCGCGAATGCGACGTCGCACTCGCTGGTGGGGTGCACGTGATTCTATCGCCGGCGGTGTCCGTCTATCTCTCTCGGACGCACGCGCTGGCCGCTGATGGGCGTTGCAAAGCGTTCGACGCGGCGGCCGATGGCTTCGTGCGCGGTGAGGGGTGCGGGATGGTCGTACTCAAGCGACTGTCCGACGCCGTCGCTGCGGGCGACGACATCGTTGCCGTCATTCGCGGATCCGCGGTCAATCAGGACGGCGCCAGCAGCGGACTCACCGTTCCCAACGGACCGGCACAATCGGCTGTGGTCCTTGCGGCATTGCAGCAGGCCGGCGTTCCACCCGCCGCTGTCGGATTCGTCGAAGCGCACGGCACCGGTACGTCGCTCGGCGACCCGATCGAGATGAACGCGCTGTGCGAGACGCTCGGGCACGATCGCCCAACGGCCGCGCCTTTGGTCGTCGGATCAGTCAAGGGAAATATCGGGCACCTCGAGGCGGCAGCGGGAATCGCTGGTTTCATCAAAGCAGCGCTGACCGTCAAGAAGGGCGTCATTCCGCCACAACTGCATTTCAGCCGTTTGAATCCGGAGATCGATCTTCAGGGAACGACGGTCGTTCTCCCGGACAAACCGTATCCGTGGCGCGCTCCCGAAGGGGAGCGATACGCCGGCGTGAGCTCTTTCGGTCTCAGCGGCACCAACGCGCACATCGTTCTCGGAGAAGCGCCGGTGCCGTTGGCACCGTCGACTGGCGCCGCACGCTCCCGCGAAATTCTTCGCGTCACGGCTCGCACGCCTGCAGCGCTCAGCTCACTTGCCGATCGCTTCGCAACGGTGCTGACGTCGCACGACGCGCCGAGCATCGGCGACCTGTGCTACACCGCGAACACCGGGCGCGCTCACTTCGCGCACCGAGCGGTCGTCGTCGGCGATTCGCGCGCCGCGCTCGGAGAGGGTCTGAGATCGCTCGCTGCGAAACGCGAGGATGCACGTGTCGTCACGGGGAGTGTGGATCGCGAGGGCCTGCGCGTCGCGTTCCTGTTCCCCGGCGGCGGAACGCAGTTCGTTGGTATGGGGAAAGGACTGTTCGACACGCAGCCGGTATTTCGCGACGCGATCGAACGGTGTGATGCGCTGCTGCGAGAGCATCTCGACGTGCCACTGCTCGACATTTTGTACCCGCGCTCGGGTGCGTCGTCCCTGATCGATGATCCGCGATACATGCAGTCGGTGTTGTTCGCCTTCGAGTACGCTCTCGCCACGACTTGGCTGAGCTGGGGCGTTCGACCAGCGGCGATGATTGGACACAGCCTCGGGGAGTACGTGGCGGCTTGCATCTCTGGCGTAATGGCGCTCCCGGATGCGCTCCGCCTCGTTGCCGCGCGGGGACGTCTCGTGAGTGAACTGCCTCCCGGTGGCGGAATGGCCGCCATTTTCGCCTCCGAGGAACGCGTTCGAAGTGCAATGGCGGCCGAGGCTGGACGGCTTTCGATCGCGGCAATCAATGGGCCGGAGAACGTTGTCATCTCCGGCGCCGTCGACGCTGTGCAGCGTGTGAGCGATTCACTCGCTCGAGCTGGCGTCGATGCGCGAATGCTCAACGTGCAGGCAGCGTATCATTCGCTGCTGCTCGATCCGATGCTCGACGCCTTTGAACGGAACGTTGCTGGCACGAGCTTCGGCCGCGGGACGATTCCGATCATCTCGAACCTCACGGGCGAAGAACTGACAGAACGGCAGCAGCGCGATCCACGCTACTGGCGCCAACAGGCTCGCGAGGCCGTGCGGTTCGCCGATGGAATCCGAGCCTTGAGCGCGCGCGGGATTCGCGCGTTCGTGGAGATTGGCCCGCACACCACCGCGTGCGGCATGGCCAGTCCATCGCTCCCGGCTACGGGAACGCTGACGATTCCCTCATTGCGCAAAGGGCGCGACGACTGGGAGCAGATCCTCGAAAGTGTCGGCACGTTGTATGTACGCGGTGCGTCGATCGACTGGGAAGCCATCGACGCCGGCGCCGGCAAGAAGCACGTCGCAATTCCGACGTATCCGTTCCAGCGTGAGCGCTATTGGCCGGACAGCCGCGAACAGCGAAGCGCGCCGCGTTCCGCGTTGGCGCACGGCCACACGCATCCCGTGCTCACCGGAAAGCTGCAGCTCGCCGACGATCCAGGAACGGTGATCTGGGAGGGCGCACTCGATCTCGCGCGACACGGATTCATCGAAGATCACCAAGTTCAGGGAGTTCCGGTCGTTCCAGCGACGCTCTACATGGAACTGGCACTCGCCGCCGGAACCGAGGGGCGCGCGAACACGTCCGCCCAACTTGGCGCCGTCGATTTCCATCGGCCGATTCTGCTTCGGCCGGATTCGCCAGCATTCGTTCAGGTCAAACTTTCGCCCGATCCGAGCGGCGCGTTTGGTGTTCGCATTCACAGTCGATCGGGTCGCAGCGACGCGTGGACGTTAAATGCGACCGCCACGGTCCGCAGTCCGGCACTCGATCAGAGTTTTGGTATCGCCGAGCCGCTCGCCGCGCTTCAGGCGAGGTGCACCACTCATGTTACGGGAAAGCAGTTTTATGATCGCATGGCGCGCCGCGGCAATCAGTGGGGGCCGGCGTTTCAGGGCGTCGTCTCCGTATGGCAGGGCGACAACGAAGCGTTGAGCTTGATCGAGCTGGCTCCGTCGATCAGCGCCGAGATCGACGACTATTACTTGCACCCCGCGCTCGCGGATGCGTCGGGTCAGGTGCTCGCAGCAACAATTTCGCTCGAGGCGAGCGACGGTCCGCGCGGCGGCGCATTCGTAGGCGGTGGTATCGAGACCGTTCGCCTACTTCGCCGACCCACAGGCCGACGCTTTTGGTCGCACGCCAAACTGCGGCCAACAGAGCCGGGTTCCGACGGCAGCGTGCTCGTCGGCGACGTCACGCTCATGAATGAGCCGGGCGAAACGCTGTGCGTAACCGAGGGCTGTCGCTTCTGGTACCTCGACCACGACACCGAGCAATCGCACGAGAGCCAGGTGGGGATCTACCAGGTCGACTGGATTGCCACCGAGGTCGCGGCGGGTCCAACGGCATTGGCCCGCGTCGTCGTAATCGGGGACGATCGCGGTGTCGCCGACGCAGTGAGCGAACAACTTCGCTACGCGGGCACGTCGGTCCACACCGTTGGTCGCGATGACGACGCGCAGGAATTGTCACAGTTGCTCGCTGGCTTCGATGCGTCAGCGACGCCCGTGACAGTTCTCTTTCTTCGCGCCCTGGATCGAACCGTCGAGGGCATAGGCTCGGTGCACACCCCCGAGCGCAGCGCAAACTGTACGATCGCCTTGCAACAGCTGGTTCAAATGCTCGCACAGCGTGCGACGGGCCCACGCAGCCGCGTTTGGACTGTGACGGCCGGCGCGCAGGCAATCGGACCGACGCCACATGTGGATCCCGCGCAATCCGCCCTCTGGGGCCTCGGTCGCACGATTGCGTCGGAGCATCGCGAGCTCTGGGGCGGTTTGATCGACGTCGATCCGCTGGCTGACGCAACGACTCAAGCAAGCCAGCTCCTCGACGTCGTGACGCTCGGTCAGTCGGAAGCGAACGATCAGTTCGCGGTTCGAAGTGGAGTCGTGTTCACGTCGAGGTTGCGACGACATGCAACCCAGCAAGGGCAAGTCGTCTGTCGCGCGGACGCTGCCTACCTCGTCACGGGCGGGCTCGGCGGGCTCGGACTCGAGGTGGCGGCCTGGTTGGTGGACCGCGGTGCCAAGCACCTCGTTCTCGTAGGACGAAGCGCATTCCCGCCACGATCGCAGTGGAACATGCTGGAGCCGGGAACCGCGGCGCGTAGTCAGGCGGATCGTATCTTGGGATTCGAGGCGCGTGGCGCGCAGGTCGAGTACGTACCGCTCGACGTCGGCGACACCGACCGAGTGTTCGACTTCGTGGCGCGCCGCGAATCACAGCACGCGCCACGAATCGCCGGCATCGTGCACGCGGCGGGCGTGATGCAGTATCGACCGTTCGCCGCGCAGACCGAGCGTGATGTTCAGGACATCTTTCGCGCGAAGGTCGGCGGCGCCTGGAATCTTCATCGCGCGCTCGGCGAACGCCTCGACTTCTTCGTACTCTTTTCGTCCGCGGCAGCAATCCTCGACTCCCCGCTCGTCGGCGCATATGCGGCCGCGAATGGATTTCTGGACGGACTCGCACAGTGGAGACGCGAGCACGGCACGTCGGCGCTCAGCATCAACTGGGGCGCGTGGAACAGCGTTGGAATGGGCGCGCGTTTCGCAGCCGCCCACCCCGACGATGCGCGCGACACCGATCATTCATTCACGCCAGCCGAGGGGATCGCGGCGATGGAGCGGCTGATGAACTCCGACTCCACGCAGGCGACGGTTCTGGGCGTCGACTGGACTCGCTGGCGCTCTCAATACCCGCAGCTGGCGGCGTCGTCCTTCATGCGCGACCTGATGTCTGAGTCAAACACACCGGTGTCCGCCGCGTCAGCGTCGAACGCATCGGTGCTCGCGCTGCTCCAAGCTCAGCCAGAAAATCGATCGCGGTCGGCCACGCTGTACATCGCCGAGCGCGTAGCGTCTGTACTCGGATTCACAGCCGATCAGATCGACGAGCAGGCGCCGATCTCGGGATTGGGATTCGATTCGATGATGGCGCTCGAGTTGAAGAATCGAATCTCGCGTGAATTGCAGCTCGTGATTCCGCTGGTTCGCTTTCTGGATGGTCCGAGCGTGAGTCAACTCGGCAACTTCGTGTCGGCCGAGCTCGAATCGCGGGAGGCCAGCGCGCCGAATGACGGAGCGATACCGGCCGTCGTCGCGCCGAGTTCTGCGCCGGTGTGGGAGGAAGGCGAGCTGTGAACGTTGAACAGCTCATTCGGAAACTTCGGGATAGTCGTATCGCGGTCTGGACTCAGGACGGGCGGTTGCGCTACCGCGCGCCGCAGGGTGCCCTCACGCCCGAACTCCGCGAGTTAATTCAACAGCATCGACCAACGCTGTTGGCCATCGTGCCAACTGAGGAACCGATTGGCGAGCCGGTGCCAATCTCGTACGCGCAGCAGGGCATGTGGTTTCTCAATCGAACCATGCCCGAAAGTCCAGCCTACAACGTCGCGTTCGCCGCGTACGTCGATTCCGTCATTGACGTCGAAGCACTCCGCTCGGCCGCGCAACAGACCGTCGATCGTCACGCGAGTCTGCGGACTGCGTACGACGAGGACGACGGTGCACCGATCGCATTCGTGCTCCCATCCGCGCGCGCGAGGCTTCGCCAAATCGACGCGTCAACGTGGGACGACGACGAGTTGAGACAACAGATCATGGCGAGCTATCGTGCGCCGTTTGATCTGAAGAGCGGACCGTTGGTGCGTTTCGATCTATTCACGCGAACGGCCGACGCACACGTGTTGTTGATTACCGGCCATCACATCGCTCTAGATGGATGGTCCGTCTGGCTCATGCTCGACGAATTGCGCGTGCTCTACGGAAAAAACACCGGCGCCACCGATGGTGATCTCGCGCTGATAGCGACCGATTACGCGTCGTTCGCGCAGTGGCAGGATCAGATGATCCGCGGCCGAGATGGCGTCGAACACGCTTCGTACTGGTCGTCACAGCTGAGTGGCGAGTTGCCTCCGCTCGAATTGCCGACCGATCACCCACGCGTTCCCAACAGAGCCGCACGAGGCACGTCGCATCGCATCAATCTCGGCCGCGAACGAACGGAGCGCATCAAGTCATTCGCCCGAGATCAAGGCGCGACGGCATTCGCCGTCGTCCTTTCATCCTACGCGTTGCTCCTCAGTCGATACGCCGGTGAGGAAGACGTCGTCATCGGCAGTCCGATGTCCGGTCGCACACAATCCGAATTCGAAGGAGTCCTTGGCTGCTTCGTGAATCCGGTCGCGTTGCGGGTCCGGTGCGACGAGGGCCTCTCGTTTCGGCGACTCGTGGACCAGACACGCATCACGGTAGTCGACGCCTTGGCCCACCAGGACTACCCATTTCATCTCATTTCCAAGACGCTGAGGGCACACCGCAACACCACCGACGGTGGCTTTTTTCGCGCCGACTTTGCATTCCAGAAGCCTCAACGGTTCACTGACATCACGAGTGCCGTCGGCGACGACGAAGCCACGGAGAGAATCGACTTCGGTGGCTTGCGAATGCGACTGTACGAGATGCCGCAGCAAGAGGGCCAGCTCGACCTCACGCTCGAGCTGATCGAAGGCCGTGGTGCATTCATCGGCAGCTTCAAGTACGACGCCAATCTATTCGAGCGAGACACCATCGCCCGAATGGAAACGCACCTGCACGAGCTGATCGATTCTGCACTCGCCAACTCGGATGCTCCGATCGGCGGCCTGACTATGCTGCCGGCGGCGGAGCGACTGCGGCTGCTGGATGAACGCGGCGCGACGTTGACGCCATTTCCGGCAGACAGGAACTACTCTGAGTACTTCGAAGAACAGGTTCGCCGAACGCCAGACGCTATCGCCGTCGTGGACGACGGCGGCAGTTTGACGTATGCAGAGCTGAACGCGCGCGCGAATCGACTCTCGCATTTGCTCATTGCTGCGGGCGCCGGCCCGAACCAACCGGTCGCGCTGCTCGCGGAGCGAGGCGGGCGGCTGCTCTCGTGGATCATCGCCACACTCAAGGCAGGCGCCGCCTACCTTCCGCTCGACCCGCGCATTCCGTCACTTCGACACGCCGAGATCATTCGTCAGGCTCGCCCGGCAGTCGTGGTCGTTGCCGACGCGTTCGACCAACACCTGGGCACGGTACTCGAGCAGGTTTCGGCCGACGCACGGCCCAAGGTGCTTGCCGCACGCGAATTCGATGGCAACGCCGGCGAGACAAACAATCCGGTGCAACGCGCGCAGCCGGAGGATCTCGCGTACATCATTTTCACATCGGGGTCGACTGGGCTGCCCAAAGGGGCGATGGTGCCGCATCGCGCCATGCTCAATCATTTCTGGTCGAAGATTCGCTGCTACGCATTCGGTCCGTCGGACGTCGTGATGCAGAGCGCGCCGCAAGGCTTTGACATCTCGGTATGGCAGTTTCTCGCCGTGCTGCTCGTTGGGGGTCGCGTTCGCGTGGCGCCCGATGAGGTGACGCAGGAACCCGCTCGACTCTTTTCGCTCGTTACGTCTGACGGAGTCACCGCACTCGAGTTGGTTCCGTCGACGCTTCGCGCGTTCCTCGATGAACTTGCGCCGGGCGCGGGACACGGCGCGTTTGGTCGTCTGCGTTGGTTGATCGTCGGCGCCGACACGCTCTCACCGGAGTTGTGTCGCCGCTGGCTCGCCCGTTGGCCGGGCACGCCCATGCTCAACACGTATGGACCGACCGAGTGCGCAGACGACACGACGCGCCATCTCGTCGCCGCACCTCCGGCGGCGGACGTTGCGACCGTGCCGATCGGTCGGCCCGTGGACAACGTCCGCGTGTACATCGTCGATCGGGATCTCCGGCTCGTGCCACAGGGTGTACCGGGAGAGCTGTGTATCGGCGGCGCGAGTGTCGGCCTCGGCTACATCAACGATCTCGAACGGACGGCCGCGGCGTTCGTCGCCAACCCATTTGATTCGTCGTCCGGTGCGAAGCTGTATCGCACAGGCGACAAGGTGCGAATGCGACCTGACGGCGAATTGGAATTCGTCGGACGCATCGATAACCAGGTAAAGATTCGAGGCTTTCGCGTCGAGCTGGGGGAGGTCGAACGTGCGCTCGCTACACACGGCGGCGTCGGTCAGGCCGTTGCCGTGATCACGAAGAGCGCCGACGCAACGCCACGCCTCGTCGCGTTCGTCACTGCATCGAACGGCGCCGCCCCGCAGGAGCAAGACATGCAGCGCTTCCTGCGCGACCGGTTGCCCGAGTATATGGTTCCGGCATCGATCGTTGCTCTCGAATCGCTTCCGCTGTCCCCCAATGGCAAGATCGATCGGCGTGCGCTCCGGCTGCTCGATAATTCGGCGGCCGCGCCGACGGTGCACGAAGCGCCGCTCGCCGGAACGGAACAGCTCCTCGCGGAAATCTGGACCGAGCTTCTCGGTACCGCGCGGGTCGGACGCAACGATAGCTTCTTCCAGCTTGGCGGACATTCCATTCTCGCTGCGCGACTGATGGCCAGGTTGAAACAGCGAATGGGTGTCGACGTCCGCGTTCGCGCGTTGTTCGAAGCGCCAACACTTGCCGGACTCGCCGAGCATATCGATCTCGCGAAGGCGTCGGCGAACACCGTCGTGACGTCGCCCGATGACGACCAACGTGAGGAGTTCACGCTGTGAGCACCCCACGCTTGTCTCTCCACCCTCTGCCCGGTTTGCCGGGATGGTTGCCGCACCTGTGAGTACCACCATCGAACAATTCCTCGACGAACTCCAGGCGCTCGACGTCCGTGTGTGGTTCGACGATGGCCAGATCCGCTGCTCCGCGCCCAAGGGCGTGCTAACGGTCGAAATGCGCGAGCAATTGCGCATTCGAAAGGAGGAGTTGCGCGCGGTGTTGCAGACAGGCGGAGCAGGCCGCTCGCAGACACCGAATCGGCCAAGCGACGGTAGCGACGTGATTCCGCTATCGCCCGCGCAGGAACGCGTGTGGTTCTTTCAGCAACTGGAGCCGGATAGCTCGACGTACAACATGAGCGTCGTGCTCACGCTGCACGGGCCACTCGATGAGCAGATTCTCCGAGAGAGCCTCGGCGACATCGTTCGGCGACACGACGTGCTGCGAACGCGATTCCCACAGGTTGATGGCGAACCGCGACAGGTGGTTGACGCGAACACGCAGGTCCCGGTGCGCCTCGAGGACCTGTCGGTGCATGCCGGAACATCGCGCGACGCCGCGGCAGAACAGGTTTGGAAACGCGAAGGTGCAGCCGCGTTCGATCTCGCGGTTGACCTGCCGATTCGCATCGCCCTCATCCGTCTCGACGAGACCGAACACCAACTCGTCGTGACAATGCACCATATCGCGGCAGACGGCACCTCGCTCGTCGTGTTCATGCGCGAGCTAGTTGCGCACTACGACGCCCGCCGCGCTGGCAAAACGCCGAATGTCGCGGCCCTGCCGATCCAGTACGGTGCGTACGCCAAGTCGCAGCGAAGCTGGCTCGCCTCATCGGACGGGCGCCAGGCGCTGAAGTATTGGGTCGATCGGTTCTCCGGTGAACTGCCGACCCTCGAGCTTCCCGCCGATCGGCTTCGTCCCGCCGTTCAGACTTTTCGTGGCGCCGCGCAGAGCGTAACGCTCTCCAATGACACGTCGTCCCTGCTGCGCGCGCTGAGCCAGCGCCACGGCAGTACGCTATTCATGACACTGCTCGCGGCATTCAACGCGGTGCTGTTTCGTTTTACAGGCGATGAGGATATCGTCGTTGGCGCGCCCACGGCCGGTCGTGACGACGAAAAGATCGGCGGCCTCCTGGGAATGTTCGTCAACACGCTGGCGCTGCGCGTGGATCTCTCGGGCAATCCGACGTTCGACGATCTGCTCGTTCGCGTGCGCGACGTATGTCTCAAGGGATTTGCGAATCAGGATCTTCCCTTTGCGCGACTACTCGAGGCCCTGCGTCTTCCCCCGGACCTCAGCCGCACGCCGCTATTTCAGGTCATGCTCAACATGTTCACCCTCGGCGTCGACGAGGAAGTGCGTGTTGGCGACCTGACGTTCACATCGCCGCCATTCGACCGATTGGCTGCGGCGCATGACAGTCAATCCAAGTTCGATCTCACGGTCTACGCGCGCGATCACGCCGACGGAATCCGACTGTCATTGGTCTACAACGCGGATCTGTTTTCGGATTCGCGAATGGAAGGATTCGTACGACGCTTCGAGCAACTCATCGATGCGGTCGCGCGCAACCCGCAGCTGCGCATCGGCGACGTTCCACTCGGCGCGGCCGAGCCCCTATCGCGCCAACCGGTAGTTCACGCGCTTCGCCCGGCTCCGTTCGAACAGGTGCCCGCCGAGTTCGTGGAGGCATCGATCACTGCGCGCTTTGCCGACGTTGTACGGCGTCAGCCCGATCGAATCGCGATCTCGACTCCGGTGGAGCAGGTCACCTACGGAGCGCTCGACGCACTGTCGACGACGATCGCCGAACGTTTGAACGCCGCGGTCGAACAAGCGACGACCCACGTCGGCCTTCTGTGCGACCACGATGCAGCAATGGTTGGCGCAATCCTCGGCGTGCTCAAACAGGGGTCGGCGTATGTGCCGCTCGATCCCGCGTTCCCGGAAGATCGCCTCGCGCTCCTGCTCGACGACGCACGCGTGACGGTGCTCCTCGTTTCGCCCATACACGTCGAGCTAGCCGAGCGTTTGTCGAAAGGAACGCGTCGAATCGTTGCGATAGGTGCAGACGGTCCGCGAATTCCGGTCGCAGTGGCGCCGCAGCCCGATGCCACGGCGTACATCCTGTATACGTCGGGTTCGTCCGGGCGACCGAAGGGCATTTGGCAGAACCACCGCAATGTCCTTCACTACGTTCGTGCGTACGTGAATACGCTCGAAGTGACGTCGGCGGACCGACTGACGCTCGTCGCGTCGTACACGTTCGACGCATCCATCGTCGACATCTTCACGGCGCTCTTGAGTGGTGCGACGCTGTTTCCGGTCCAGCTTCGCGTCGCAGGACTTCTCGGAATCGCGCAGCTCCTACGCGACGAGAGAATCACGATCTATCACTCGACGCCGACCCTGTACCGGGCGCTCGCGCCGCATGTGGATCAGGATACTGCGTCGAGCATTCGCGCCGTTGTCCTGGGCGGTGAGAAGGTCCACGCGCAAGATGTCGCCACGTTCCGCGAGCGCTTCGACGAACGCGCCGTCTTCGTGAACCTGTACGGCGCGAGTGAAGTTACGATCGCGTCGATGGAACTACTCGTCGGCAGCGGTGAAAGCACGATGGGCGCAGTACCAGTCGGTCCGCCGGTTCATGACACCGAGATGCTTCTGCTCGACGCGGAAGGGCGCCCGACATCGGTCCGCGGCGAAATTGCCGTCACCAGCCGCCATCTCGCACTCGGTTACTGGAACGCGCCGGAACTTTCGGCCCGAGCATTTTCGGATGTTCCGTCCGGCGATGGACGACGCACCTACCGTACTGGAGATCTCGCTCGGCGCGGGCCGGATGGCGCGCTCGAGTTTCTCGGACGGAAGGACGCGCAGATCAAGATTCGCGGAATGCGTGTTGAGCCGGGCGAGATCGAGACTGTGCTCGCGAACCACGCTCGCGTCGCGCAGTGTGCCGTCACTGTCGATCGATCTGGCAAGGGCGACCCGGTGTTGCTCGCGTTCGTCGTGATCGATCCACCCGGTTCGATCACCACCGTGGAGCTGAAGGAGAATCTCCGTCGGTCCATTCCCGACTACATGATGCCGAGCGCAATCGTCGCGCTCGAAGCACTGCCACTCACACGAACCGGCAAGATCGATCGTCGCGCGCTGCCGTCGAGCCGCGAGCTCGGACTGGATCGCGAGGAATACCTCGGCGCACGCAATCCAACAGAACAACTTCTCGTCGAA
Source organism: Leucogemmata humicola (assembly GCF_055379415.1). Taxonomy (NCBI): domain Bacteria; kingdom Pseudomonadati; phylum Gemmatimonadota; class Gemmatimonadia; order Gemmatimonadales; family Gemmatimonadaceae; genus Leucogemmata; species Leucogemmata humicola. Next base: position 330,612 of record NZ_AP040875.1, on the reverse strand, counting down.
ATCTGGCAGGAAGTCCTGCAGGTCGACTCACTCGGCGTGCGCGACAACTTCTTTTCGTTAGGCGGCAATTCCCTCAATGCCACGCAGGTAATTGCTCGCCTGCGCGTCGTCAGTGGCATCGACATCCCGCTGCGCGCCCTGTTCACCGCGCCGACCATCGAAGGCCTGGCCGCCGTCATCCAGAGCTCGACGCAGACGGAGGCGGACACAGGTCCGAAACTCGCGCGGGTTGGCCAGACGGATGCGCCGTTGTCGTACGCGCAGGAACGCATGTGGTTCCTGCAACAGTTCCTTCCCGACGGCGCCGCATACAACATGGTTGCGTCGGTCGGGCTCAAAGGAGCGTTGAATCGCGACGCCTTGCTGGCGAGCGTGAATGACGTTGTTCAGCGCCACGAGATCCTTCGTTCGGTGTTTCGCCTGTCGGGCGCTGACCCACGTCAGCAGGTCGTTCCGCTCGCCAACCTTCCGCTCTTCGAGAAAGACGTCACTCACCTTCCGGCCGCAGACCGCCGCGCCGAAGCGGAGCGCATCGCGACCGAACTCGCACTGCGCCCCTTCGCCCTCGACGCAGCGCCTCCGTGGTGGATGCTGGTGGTGCGCATCGACGACGACGACTACGCCTGCGTATTTGGCTTTCATCACATTCTCGGCGACATGTGGTCGTTCGGCGTCTTCGGCACCGAGCTGTCGCGCTTCTACAATGCTCGCGTCGGCGCCAAGCCGCTCGCGGTTGTGCCGCTCGACATTCAGTACAGCGACTTTTCGATTTGGCAGCGCGAATGGCTCGAAGGCGCTCGACTCGAAACGCAGCTCGCGTACTGGAAGCCAAGACTCGCTGGACTGTCGCCGCTCGAATTGCCGACCGACCGACCGCGCCCAGCGATTCAGACCGCGAGCGGCGATCGCATCGGACTCGAACTGCCAGAGGGTCTCGCCGAACGCGTTCGCGCGTTCAGCATTCGCGAGGGCGTCACGCCATTCATGACACTCTTTGCCGCCTTCAACGTCCTACTCCATCGATACAGCGGACAGGAGGACATCGCCATCGGTGTTCCAATTGCCAACCGCACGCAAGTCGGCGTCGAAGGTCTGATCGGTACGTTTGTAAATACGCTCGTCCATCGGAACGATCTCTCTGGCGATCCGTCGTTCCACGATCTGCTGCAACGCGTGCGCGGCGTCGCACTCGACGCGTATGCGCACCAGGATCTTCCGTTCGAACGCCTCGTGCGCGACCTGGCTCCTGAGCGCGACGCCAGTCGCACGCCTGTGTTTCAAGTCCTCTTCAACATGGCGAACGCCCCGCAACGCGGAACGACCCTCGATGGGCTCGTGAGCGAGCCGTTCGAGGTCAGTCGCCGCGCGGCGCAGTTCGACCTCACGCTGAACGCACGCATCGGCGAACAGTCATGGATCATGGCGACGTTCAACACCGATCTGTTCGATCGCAGCACAGCCGAACGTCTGCTACAGAACTACGCCACGCTCCTCGATGCCGTCACGAAAGCGCCGAAGCTGCCAATCAGCCGCGCCGCCGTCATGCCGGACGCCGAGTTGCGTGCGCTGATCACCGAACGGAATGCGACCACCGCGGAATACCCGCGTGAATCGGTCACCGCGCTTGTCTCGGCGCAGGCCGCGCGAACGCCAACGGCCGTCGCGGTCGAATTCGGAAACGTTTCCCTCAGCTACGCAGAACTCGACGAGCGCTCGAATCGCCTCGCCCATTATCTAAGAAGCAAGGGTGTCACCACCGGCGGTCTGGTTGGCGTGTGCGTCAACCGATCGGCGGAAATGGTCGTTGCGCTTCTGGGCGTGCTCAAAGCCGGCGCGGCATACGTTCCGATCGATCCGACCTATCCGGCACACCGCGTCCAGTTCATGCTCGACGACAGCGGTGCTGGAACGCTCATTACAGAATCGGCATTACTGCGTCGCCTGCCGGAGTCGAAGGCCACGGTTGTCGGCCTGGACCGCGAAGCGGGCGCAATCGCCGGCGAATCCGCGTCCGCTCTCGAGTCGTCTCCAACGCACGCGGATCGCGCGTACATCATCTACACGTCTGGCTCCACCGGAAATCCCAAGGGCGTCGAGATCCCGCACGGCGCACTCGTGAATTTCCTGTGGTCCATGCGCGAGACGCCTGGCATGCGCGACACGGACTCGCTGCTGGCCGTGACGACGATTTCGTTCGACATCGCGGGTCTCGAGCTCTATCTACCGCTCGTCTGTGGAGCGACGATCATCCTCGCGAGCACCGACGTCGCCGGCGATGGACGCCGACTCCGTGAGTTGCTCGAACGACGGTCGCCCACGGTCATGCAAGCAACGCCCGCAACGTGGCGCGCACTCATCGACGCCGGATGGCAAGGGAATCCTGCAGGTCTGAAGATTCTGTGCGGCGGTGAAGCCATGCCGCGCGAACTTGCCGACGGACTCCTATCGCGCGCTGCCGAGGTGTGGAACGTCTACGGTCCGACCGAGACGACGATCTGGTCGACGCTCCATCGCGTCACCAACGGAACTGACGCCGTTCCAATCGGCGTGCCGATGGCGAACACACGCGTCTACGTCCTCGACCAACAGCGCCAACCGGTGCCAATCGGCGTTCATGGCGAGCTCTACATCGCCGGCGACGGCGTGGCACTCGGCTACCTCAATCGGCCGGAGCTCACCGCCGAACGGTTTGTTGCGGATCCCTTCGCCGCTAACGGAAGCCGGATGTACCGCACCGGCGATCGCGCGAAGTTCCGACGCGACGGCACGCTCGAGCACCTCGGCCGACTCGATCATCAGGTAAAGGTTCGGGGGTATCGCATTGAACTCGGCGAGATCGAAGCGGCGCTCGACCGTCTGCCCGCAACCAATCAGAGCGTGGTCGACGTCAAACAGGATCGATTGGTCGCGTACGTAGTCTTTGAGCCGGAGCAGAACCTCACGGCGTCGGAAATTCGCGCGGCGCTGCGGGATACCTTGCCCGACTACATGGTGCCGTCGCTGGTCGTTCCAATGGATCGACTGCCGCTCACGCCGAACGGGAAGGTCGACCGTAAGGCACTGCCCGATCCTCTTCGTTCGGCAAACCGCCGAGAGGTCGCGTTTCAGCCGCCGACCACTCCAATGGAGATCGCCATCGCCGACGTCTGGAAGGAGACCCTCGGCGTGGAGCGTGTGAGCACGAGCGACAATTTCTTCGAGCTCGGCGGCCATTCACTACTGTCGATGCGCGTGGTCCACGAGATCCACGCCCGGACCGGCTGGCGGCCGGACCCCCGTCTCTTTTTCTTCGAAAATCTCGGGAAAATCGCCGCGGCCAAGCCAGACGTTTCCGCTAGCTAGCGCCGAGGGCTTGGATTCGGGCTCCCGGTCTCGATTTGGGAGCCGAATCTCGCCCTGAGGGGTTGCGCCCGCCCCAATTCGATGGGAAGCTCAACACGGTCGTGTCTGCGCGTTAAGATTCGCATATACGAACGTGAATACGAACGGCTTCGCAATCGCGACGCGCCCGTTCAGCTTCAAAAGATCGAGGCCGTTGGGCGGCGGAACTGTCGGTTCGGCAACCGCGAACGTTAGACGCACGGGATCGATTACGACGGAAAGGTCGAGAAAATCCAGTGTTTCCCCGCAGAGTGGCCAGATGCATTTGTGGATCGACTCTTTAGCTGAGAAGATCACTTTCGCCCAGTCGACATTGGTCGAGGACTGGCCTCGCAGCCACTCGATCTCGCGTGGCGTACACACCAGCGAGACCAGGTCGTTCGCCAACGGCTCGTCGACTTCGGCGTCGATCCCGATGGACAGCAGCTTGTCCGACGAGGTCACCGCCGCGCCCACAAATCCGGTGCAGTGCGTGATGCTGCCGATCACCCCTGCCGGCCAAACCGGAGCGCGCCTCGGACCGACTGGGATAGCGGCGTTGCCCTGTCCGAGTCGGGCCATTGCACGTCGTGCGCACCAACGGCCGAGTGCGAACTCGCGCCGCCGCGAGGGCACCGCATCGGCCACGGCGTCGGTCTCGGCATCCATCAATGGCGGCGGCGTTTCGCTGCCATCCGATGTCACGACGCTGACGGTATCCGGAAATAGGCTCCGAAAGGCTGCGTCGGGAGCCAGCGGGTGCGACTCGATTTGGTTCACCGAACGGTTGAGATCGGCCTCGGCCAGCGATGTGCAGAAGGGGAGAATATCGGCGAACGGAAGCGTTCCGGTACCCCATCCACATAGAAGGGCCCCCAGGTGAATCCGTTCTTCTTTGGGAGTTCGGCGAATCAATTGTTCGGAGCCTATGAACCTGCTGCGAGGCAGACTGGGAGCTCCGGAGTCGTACTGTGCCCGCCCTTTGGCGAGGAATACCTGCAGGCCCACGGGTCCCTCCGGCTGCTGGCCCGCCAGCTCAGCGACGCCAACTTGGACGTGCTTCGGTTCGACTACTCGGGCACGGGCGACTCGGCCGGCGAATTCGAGGACGTTGACCCCGACCGGTGGACATCGGACATCGAAACGGCCATCACTGAACTGAGGGATGTTTCGCAAGTTTCGCGGGTCACCCTGGTCGGGCTGCGCTTCGGCGCTGCCCTTGCTGCGATGGCGGCTGGAACCCGACCAGACGTGGACCGATTGGTTTTGTGGGACGCGATTTGCGACGGGCCTGCGTACCTGCAGGAGATTGGCGCTGCGGCAGCAACGGCAGATCAGACGATTGATGCCCGTGGAGTCGGCATGACTCCACGCATGCGGGATGCGATTGCCGCGGTGACGATGAACAGTTTTGGACCGCCGTTGCCGAAAACTCTGGTAATGAGCTGCGCACCAGCCGCCGATTCCGGACGCGCACTCGCCGACTTCCTGTCGAAACAGGGCGTCGACGTGGAGTTCGAGCACGTACCTGACGTTCCTGCGTGGGGAGGCTCGAGAATCGGGCCGGCCGCCATGCCCGTGACGGCCATGAGGAGAATCGTCGCATGGCTGGCGTGACAGGATCGTACCGGGAATCGGTCGTGACCTTCGGCGAGGAGGGCGCGCTCGTCGGCATTTTGACCATGCCGTCGAAGCCCAACCCCGACGCGCCGGTCGTCATCTTCCTGAACTCCGGCATCATCCATCGCGTCGGGGCAAATCGCATCTACGTCGCGTTCTCACGTGCGCTGGCTGCCGCAGGCGTGCCCTCATTGCGCTTCGATCTCGCCGGTATCGGCGACTCGGAGCGACGTAGCTCGGGCGAATCGCTTCAGGAGTCTGTGCATGAAGACATCACGGCAGCGATCGACTTTCTCGCCCGCACACATCGCGTGTCGCGCGTCGCGCTGATCGGCCTATGCTCGGGCGCGTTCGACGCGTTCGACCATGCGCGCCGAGACCCGCGAGTCGTTGGCGCGGCGATGCTCGACATGCCCGGGCCGTTCCGCAACTGGAGCTACTTCGCCGTGTTCGCCGGCGAGCGACTCATGCATCCGGTGAGTTGGCGACGCCGAGTTCTCGCGCTTACTCGGATGAACTCGCTCCTCGCTATCGCGCGTCCAAAACGCAAAGCAGAAGGAGCAGTCTTTCTTCCCGGCGTGCGCGGCGTTCGAACGCGCGCTGAGATGAGCGAGCAACTCAAATCGCTCCTCTCGCGAGGCGTCAAGCTCGCGTTCCTGTTTACTGGTGGGCTCGAGGAGCAGTACAACCATCGGCTGCAGTTCAACATTCGTTTTCCGAGGGCCGCGTCGCACCCATCGGTTCGCGTGGAATTCGTTTCGTGGAGCGACCACACGTTGTCCACGCGCGACGCACGCACTCACGTCGCGAATTGGCTGCGGCAGTGGGTTCTCGAGGAAATGATTGTTCCCGGTGCCGCGCACGCGCCGGCGGAAACGCCGGTCGCGCTCGTCTAGCTAGCGACTACGGCGTAAAACCCGCGGCGCGCCAAAGCGCCGCGCTGTCGAACAACGATCCGCGCGTCATCACCCATCGCACCGAGCGAATGTTCGAGATGTTGTCGAGCGGATTCGCATCGAGCACAAGCAGGTCTGCGCGTTTGCCCGCTTCGATCGTACCAATCTCGTTGTCCAGGCGCATCGCTTTGGCGGGAACCGCTGTTGCAGCGCGAAGTGCTTCCATTGGTGTGAAGCCAGCCATCGCGTACAACTCGATCTCACGATAAACGCTGAAACCAGGAACGCCTTCGTCGGTGCCAGCCACGATTGGGATTCCCGCGTCGTGTAGCGCGCGAACGGTCTGGAGCGAACGCGCGAGACGAGCATGCGCCGCCGCGGTATCGGGGCTCGGCGTTCCCCAGCTAGCTGCGCGAACCTGAACGAATGGTCCCGGCAGATGCTGCACGACGGGTTGAAAGTTCTGCAGCGGCTCCGCGGTCGAGTGGCCGCCAATCTCGTTCCACGATGCCGTGGGATCGATCACAGTTCCGTGCGCGCGCAGATGCTCGATGATCTTCGCGAGTGAATCGGGCGACACGTCGGCGCGAATTGGCAGATGCGCCACCTGATCCATTCCTGAATCGACCGCGGCAAGCAGCGAGAGCGACGTCGGAATATGGCCGGTCACCGTCATGCCGAGCGAATGCGCCTCCTGACAGATCGCCGCCACGACGGCAGGAGAAAGCAGCGAATACAGCTTCATCTGCTCGAATCCGAGATCGTGATAGCGACGCACTATTGCTCGGCCTTCTTCCGGTGTCGTTGCACTGAATGCGCCGAAGGCATTCGGACCGCCTCCGTCGACGAGACCGGCCAGTAGCACGCGCGGGCCGCGCACCGTGTTCGCCTCGATCGACGAACGGAGCGCGGTGATGAACGCGAGCTCATTGCCCATATCCCGCACCGTCGTCACGCCAGCGGCGACATACACCGACGCCCACTCGGATTGATGCAGGTGTGCGTGCATGTCCCAAAGACCCGGCACGATCGTCTTGCCGCGCACGTCGATGCGCCGCGCACCAGCAGGAATCTTGACTGCGCTGCGTGATCCAGCCGCGATGATCTTGCCGTTGTCGACGACAACAGTCGCGTCGCTCACAGCATCGCGACCGGTGCCGTCGATCAGTGTCGCGCCAACAAGCGCAATCGCGCCGCTCGCCAACGGTTTTGTTTTCTTTGAAATCGCTGCGAGATCTTTCAGGGCCGCGTGCGCAGCCACAGTCATCAACTCGTCGTACGACGGGATCAGGTCGGCACGCACACCTTTCGTCGACAACCCACCGCCGCCGGCCGCGAACATCGCGAGCCTGTCAGACGCGTCGAACCACGCGTACTCGGTGCCCCACACAACGCCATCGATGCCATAGCGCGTGAGCACCGTCCGCTGTGCGCCCTTCCCTACTGTGTCGGCGCCGAGTCGTTTGATCGCAATCGTCGCCGAATCACCGGGAACCAGCGTGAGTCGCGCCGGCGAGCCATTCGCTTTCCAATAGCGCAGCAGCGGAATGTGCTGCGCCATCGGTGAGTACGGCGACAGCGCGAACGCGGCGCCGCTGAGTTCGACCGTGCTGGTCTTGCCATTGCGCAGCACAGACGCGTGCCTGCCATCGATCTCGACGCGCGTGACGAGCGTTCGTGTCGTATCAGCAAGGCGCACGACCTCGAGGCGACGCGGGGCGAAACGTGCGCCCATCTCCAACGTCGCCTGCAAATGATTGCGTCGACCGCGATCGATGTAGTCAAAGTCGGACCACAACTTCGAACCATCAGCATCCGTCGTGAAATCGTAGCGCTCCCAGCCAACCGGCCGGCCAACGTAATAAATACGCAACGAATCGCGCGGCGTTTGCGCGCCAGCGGCGGCGATTGCAGTCACGCCGCAGAGAGCGGCGCGGCGAAGTGCGTTCGGAATAAGCAAGCGAGTGACCATGTGTAAAGCATTGCTCACGCCGACGGAAAACGCGAGACCGTCACACCGACTCGCTAGTTTTGACGGACGTTATTGCCACGCCGCCCGGATTCGTCACGAATGAACAAGCGTCTCTTCGTCATTCTCTCGATCATCACGCTCGACGCGATCGGGATTGGACTGATCTTTCCGATTCTTCCGAGCCTCCTCAAAGAGGTCACGGGATCGGGCGAAGTCTCCGTGCTGTACGGCGTCATTCTCGCGCTCTACTCCACGGCGCAATTCATCTTTTCGCCCGTGCTCGGCGCGCTCAGCGACCGCTTTGGCCGTCGCCCCGTGCTGCTCGTGTCGATCGCCGGCGCGACGATCGACTTCCTCGTCATGGCGACGTCGAAATCATTCTGGGTGCTCCTGATCGGGCGAGGCATTTCCGGAATGACCGCGGCGAACATGGCGGTGGCCACGGCGTATATCTCCGATATCACCGAAGAACACGAACGCGCACAACGCTTCGGCTACATGAGCGCGTGCTTCGGCATCGGTTTCATCGTTGGCCCGGTGTTCGGCGGCCTACTCGGTGCAGCGTCGCTGCGCGCGCCGTTTCTCGCCGCGGCAGTGCTCAACGCGCTGAATTTTGTGCTCGTGTACACCGTGCTGCCAGAGTCACGCACAATCGAGCCATCGCAATTCGATCTCTTCGCGATCAATCCGCTCGCGCCGATGCGTCGCGCGTTCAGCCTCAAGGCGCTCGTTCCGCTGTTTGCGATCAGCTTCATCTTTGGACTCGTCGGCAACATCCCTGGTACGGTTTGGGTGTTATACACGCAGGACAAGTTCCGATGGAACGGCGTGACGGTCGGACTATCACTGGCGGCATTCGGATTGTGTCACGCCGGTGCGCAGGCGTTTCTCACTGGCCCAATCTCCAAGCGCTTTGGCGAGATCAAGACGATCGTCATTGGCATCGTGTTCGATGGGATGGCGTTTGTGCTCGTGGGCCTGGCCACACAGGGATGGATGGCGTTTGCGCTCTCGCCGTTCTTTGCGCTGGGCGGCGTTGGCCTCCCCGCGCTGCAATCGTTGATGGCGAATCAGGTCAGCGACGACAAGCAGGGCGAGCTTCAGGGCGTACTCGCGAGCCTCACGAGTCTCACCGCGATCATTGGTCCACTCGTGGGTACAGCCTTCTACGCCTACACGCGGCACACGTGGATCGGCGCAGTCTGGATCCTCGGTGCGCTTCTCTACGTGTTCGCGTTTCCCCTGCTCTTCACACAGCGCAAACGCGCCGCAGTCGGTTAGTCTGCTCGTAGCGCGGTCAAAGGGTCGACGCGCGATGCGCGTCGTGCCGGGAGGTAGCTCGACAATGCTGCCACCGCCGCGAGCACGAGCGCGACGCTCGCCAGCGAGAGTGGATCCCGCGGACTCACGCCGTACAGCATGGTGGAGAGGATGCGCGATAGCGCGAGCGCACCGATCAATCCCACCAGCAACCCGACGACTGCGGGGCGCATTCCCTGCGCAACGATGAGGGAGACCACACTCCGTGGCCGCGCACCGAGTGCCATGCGTACACCTATTTCGTGCACGCGCTGCGCAACCGAGTATGCGACGACCCCGTAAATACCAACGCAGGTGAGCGTCAGCGCGATCAGTGCGAAAACCGTCATGAGCACCATGGCAAAGCGACGCCACGACAGCGAGCGCGACACGATGTCGGTCATTGCAGCGATATCAGGCGCGCGCATTCGCGGGTCCGTCTCCGCAATCGCTCGACGCAACGCGCCGGCGGCAATGCTGGCATCGCTCGCTCGAACGACAAATGCGGGGAGCTTCGCAAATGCCTTCGGCACCTGCGCCTGCGGCACCCAAACAGTGTGCCGGGGCCGCTTTTGCTCGAGTGACATATCGCGCAGATCCGGAACCACACCGACGATCTCGCGCGGTGGATCAGCGAATGCTGGTCCAATCAACTTGCCTTTGAACTGCCCGAGGAGGAGGCGTTGGCCGATCGGACTCTGATTGGGCCAATAGCGCTTAGCGAACGACTCGCTGATGATCGCGACCGCGGGCGCGCCCCGGGTATCAGACTCGAGGATGTCGCGACCGGCAGTCACGTGAATGCCCATCGTTTGAAAGTACGAAGGACTCATCGAGCGCCATTCCATGCCGCCTTCCGTATCGTCCGGCCGCCCCTCGACTGTCATCGGAAGATTCCAACCGCGCTGTAACGGGAGCGTGAACGTCGCCGCTGCGGAGGCAATGCCCGGTGCCGTGCGCAACCGATCCATCACGCGCTGCTCGAATTGCAAGATCGCCGCGGCCGAGTCATAGCCCGCGGGCGTGCGAGTGATCGATGCAGTGAAGATTCCCTCGCGTTGAAATCCCGGATCGACCGCGGTGAGTCGCGCAAAGCTCGCGATCAACAAGCCAGCGCCAGCCAGCAGGATCATCGCGATCGCCGACTCGGCGGACACCAGCACCGCGCGAAGCCGCGTTTGACGTCGACCTGGAGAGCCGCGCGTGCCCGCCGCAAGCGACTTCGTGAGGTCGACGCGTGTTGCCGCAAGTGCAACCGTGAGACCGATGACGAGGCTTGCAGCCACCGTTACGAGCGTGGTGTACACGAGCACACGCGGGTCGAGCTTGAGCTGACTGTCTCGCAGCAGCGCGCCGTTGGCGAGAGCTACAATGCCGCGCACGCTGGCAAGACTCGCGGCCGTCGCAAGTACCGCCGAAACCACGCCGAGCACCACCATTTCGAGAACGACCTGACGCGCCAGACGGCCGCGGCCTGCACCAAGCGCCGTGCGGACAGCGAATTCGCGTTGACGGCTCAGCGATCGCGCCAGCACGAGATTCGTCACGTTGGCGCACGCCAGTACGAGCACGAACAGCGTTGCGCCAAGCATGATCCAGAGCACCGACGAGAGACCGCCGGTGAACAAACTTTGATAGGTGTAGAGTTTGACGCCACGGTCGTCCTTCTGAACGACCTCTGCGCTCTTGAACACCTCGAAGACTCGATCCATGTCGGCATCGAGCTGCGCTGGAGTCACGCCGTTTCGCAGTCGTCCAACCACCGTGAAGTTGTTGCCGCCCTCTGCCAGTTGCTCGCTCGTGAACGCAAGTGGGACGAGCACCTGCGCCCACTCGCTCTGATCCGCCACTTCGAACGACGCCGGCATGACGCCGGCAACGGTGTACGGATGTCCGTCGAGGCGAATGGTGCGACCAATCGCGTTCGGATCGCCAGCGAACTGGCTGGTCCACAGCTCGCGGCTCAGAATCACGACGGGTGGTGCGTCCTGGGCGAACTCCTCTTTCGAAAATCCTCGACCCAGGCTGGGTTGCATTCCGATGACGCGCAGATAGTCGGTGGTGATGCGCATGCCACGCACGACCGGCCCGGACTGATCGTCGCCGACGACTGCTTCGAAACCGCTTGACGTGGCGAGCCCGTCGAACACACGACTGTTCTGTTGCCAGAATGTGAATTTCTTGGGTGACAGTGCGCCAGCGCCGTCGCCCTTCGTCCACTTCCAGCCGAGGTAGACGATGCGGTCGGGATTCGGATAGGGCAGCGGGTGCAACACCACCCGGTCGACGGCGTGGAAGATCGCGGTCGTCGCCGAGATGCCGAGCGTCAATGTGGCGATCACCACGCCCGCGAACACCGGCTGTCGCACCAACGAACGAATCGTGTAGCGAATGTCGTCTCGCAGCGTGTCGAATCGGTCAGTCATGGTGCGTCTCCGTTGTGCGCTTCGATCGAAGCGTTCGACTTCTGTTTCGATGCGCTGGTAGTCGCCAAAGCGTCGTCGCGCTTCAAGCTCGGCGTCGGCACGCGATAGTCCGTGCGACATCAGCTCGTCGATTCGCCCTTCGATATGAAATCCGAGTTCTGCATTGACGTCGGCGTGAACGCGTCGCATGCCGAGCGGGAGACGGAAGACGCGACGCAAGCCCGGCCAGTTGCGTGGGCTCACGACTCTGCCCCCTTCGCATCAATGAGCCACGCAACGGCCTCGGAGTAGCGCGCCCACTTGGAAAGCTCGGCGTTGAGTTGGCGCCGGCCGGCAGTGGTGAGTCGATAGAACTTCGCGCGACGGCCAACGTCGGTATGACCCCACTCGGCGTCGAGCCAGCCTTTGTCTTCCATGCGATGGAGCGCCGGATACAACGCGCCTTCTTCGATCTGCAGGCGCTGTCGCGTCGATCGTTCGATCCATTGCAACACGGCCAGGCCGTGCATCGGCCCCCAGGACAGTGTCTTGAGCACGAGCAGATCGAGCGTTCCGCGTAGGAGCTCGAGGTCGTTCGCGGCGGCCGGCGTCATCGGGTGTCTCCTAACCTAAGAAGCTTAGGTTAGAATAGGACTCGGAGACGCCAATCGTCAATAGCCGGTTTGGCGCGCCCGCGGATCGTGCTTTCAAAGGCGACGCAGTAGCTTCTCCGGGACGAATCGTCTCCCAAGGAGCTCCTTATGTTCGCCAGGACTTGCCGACACACGGCAATTCTTCTTCTCTCGGTCGCGACTGCGGCGTCTGCACAACAAGCGGAGCGCATCGACGCCGATCTGAACGCAAAGATTCGCACTGAGGGTCTCGACCACTCGAAGATCATGTGGATCGAGCATTTTCTCACGGACGTTTACGGCCCACGCCCGATCGGCTCGCCTAACCACGTTGCCGCCGCCAACTGGGCAGTGAAGACGATGACGAGTTGGGGCATGAAGAACGCGCACCTCGAGCCGTTCACCTGGCGTGGTGTTGGTTGGCTGCCGGGCAAGGCGACGGGATTCATCACGTCGCCCGTGAAAGCGAATCTCAAATTCGAAGCGGTACCGTGGTCGCCATCGACCAAGGGCACCGTCAGCGGCGAAGTCGTGAGTATCGTACCGCCTGAATCACCGACCGACGAAGAGCTCACGGCATTCCTGAAGCCACTCGCATCGAAGGTGAAGGGCGGCATCGTCATGGTTGGCGCGCCGCCGAACGTGCCGGTGAATTTCAATGAGCGTCCCAAGCGCACGCCCGACGAGCAGGCCAAGGCGCGCTACCAGCCCGATCCCAACGCGCCAGAGGGTGGTCGCGGCGGACGCGGTGGTGGGCCCGGCGGTGCTGGTGGTGGACGCGGTGGTCGCGGCGCACAAACGCCGCCGCCCGAAGGACACCTCTCGGCGCAGCAGGTCAATCAGCGTATTACAGCGTTCCTTCGCGAGAACATGCCTGCGCTCAAGCTGAATGCGCAGGGCGGCGGCCGAATTCCGGGCGTCATCGTCGCACAGAACGGCGCGGGGCAGATCTACAACGACACTACGCCGCAGCCGCCGGCCGTCATTCTTCGCACCGATGACTACGGCCGAATCTTCCGCATCATCGCCGACGGCACGCCGGTGAAGGTCGAGTTCAACGTCGAGAATCAGTACTTCCCCGAGGGCAAGACCTCGTACGTCACGGTCGCCGAAATTCCCGGCACCGACAAGTCGGACGAAGTCGTGATGCTCGGCGGTCATCTCGACTCGTGGACCAGCGCGACTGGCGCTACGGACAACGCCATCGGCTGCGCCATCATGATGGAAGCCGCACGCATCCTTCTCGCGACGGGCGCCAAGCCGCGCCGCACGATTCGCGTCGCACTCTGGAGCGGCGAGGAAGAAGGCCTGCTTGGATCCTTCGCATACGTCAAAGACCATTTCGGCAGCGCCGAATCGCCAACAAAAGACTTCAACAAGCTCGACGCGTATTGGAACATCGACGACGGCACGGGGCGCGTGCGCGGCGCGTCGGTGTTTGGGCCGCCGGAAGCGGCGGCGATCGTCGCACAGTACTTCAAGCCGTTCGAGGAGTGGGGCATCTACGGAGCATCGGCGTCGACGGCGCGCGTCGAAGGCGGCAGCGACAACGGTGCATTCGCGGTGGCCGGCCTGCCCGGCATCGGCACACAGCAGGACAACATCGAGTACAACAGCACCACGTGGCACACGAACCTCGACACGTACGAGCGTATCGTGCCGGAAGACGTGATGCACAACGCGGTGATCACGGCGTCGCTCATGATTCACCTGGCGAACCGCGATCAGATGTTGCCGAGGTTCGCTCCGGATCAGATGCCGGCAATTCCGGCGGGGCGTCGCGGGGGGAACTAGACGCGTCGAGCTAAACGCGCAATGCGCTACCGCGGCCGTTTCCAGATTGCCGCTACGAATGGGGCCGATTTCCCGGTGCAGTCCTCACCGAGAGATCGGCCCCTCGTGCGTCGGGCGCTCGCATTCTGCCGGGTTCGCCCTCAGTGTTAGGTGACGCGAATTCCTGGCGCCAGTGCTGTAGTCACCTTCCTGAGAATGAAGGAAATGCCCATGACGATGCGGCCTCGTTTGACTCGCCTTCGCTTTGCGCTCGGAAGTCTCGCTGCGCTCGTTGTCTCGACGCAGGCCCACGCCCAAGTCGAGGGTCCCTTTCCCCGCCCTGTTGGCACGCATCAGGTAACGGTTGAGCGATCCATAATGGTGCCGATGCGCGACGGCGTTCGGCTAGCCACCGATCTCTATCGCCCGTCAGATATGACTGGGCCGCTTCCGACAATCCTCATGCGCACTCCCTACAACAAGAATGGGAACGCGGGGCCGGCGAACTATTTCGCGTCGCACGGCTATGCGGTGGCCGTGCAGGACGTACGCGGCAAGTTTGCGTCGGAAGGGCAATTCCACGTCTACGAAGGCGACATCACTGACTGGACCGACGCGTTCGACTGGGCAGGCGCGCAGCCGTGGAGCACCAAGCGTATCGGCACCTTCGGCTGCTCATACCTCGGCGAACAGCAGATCGTGGCCGCACAGCAGCGCCATCCAATGCACATCGCCGCCATCGCACAGGCGGCTGGCGGAAATCTCGGACGCGTTGGGCGCCATCGCACGTTCTGGGGATCGGTCGAAGGTGGAGCGACCGCGGTGTCGATCAACTTTGGCTGGATGCCGACGTGGGCGTCGCTCGATAAGGGGCAGCGTCCGCCACCAAAGGTCGAGGCCGCGAGCTTCCTGCGCAGCCTCCCGCTTATAGACATGACCGATCGCGCCGGCTCGCCATCGTGGGATTGGCGGAATTTTCTCGAGCGGTCGCCCGACGATCCGTGGTGGGACAAGCAGGGTTATCTGACCGCAGACGACAGCGTGAGCGTGGCCGCGCTGCATGTCTCGTCGTGGTTCGACATGGCCAGCGAAGCGCTCGAGGAGCGCGCCATCTTCCAGAAGAACGGAACGAATGCACGCGCGCGCGAAAACCAGTACGCCATCATCTCGCCAACCACGCACTGCGCATCAGAGCGCGCGTCGAGTCAGACGAAGGCAGGCTCGCTCGACGTCGGCGATGCACGCCTCCACAACTGGGACATCTACCTCGCCTGGTTCGACCGCTGGCTCAGAGGAAACGAGCACGCGATCGATTCGCTGCCGCGCATCCAGTACTACACGATCGGTCGTAACGCATGGCGTTCGTCCAACACGTGGCCCGTCGCAGGCATGCGTGAGACGCCGTTCTATCTCGCGAGCGGCGGCAGCGCGAATACGGCAAAGGGAAATGGTCGCTTGACCCTCACGCCACCGCCGGCAAACGCGCCGGCAGACACATTCACATACGACCCAGAGAATCCGGTTCCGTCGCGCGGCGGTTCGATCTGCTGCACCGGCAATCCGAAAGACGTTCCTGGTTCGTTCGATCACGCCGACATCGAGGCGCGGCCCGACGTCCTCGTCTACACCGGCGATGTACTTCGCGATGGTCTCGAGCTCACCGGAACGATGCGCGCTATCGTGAGCTTCAGTTCCGACGCGCTCGACACGGACGTCACTGTGAAGCTGCTGGACGTCTTTCCCGATGGTCGTTCGATGAACATGATCGAAGGTATTACACGCGTGCGGTATCGCGACGGCTTCGACAAGCCGAAGATGATGGCGCCGAACACGGTGTACGAAGTGCCCGTCGATCTACACGCGACATCGTGGTATCTGCCGCCGGGACATCGGCTGCGCGTGCAGATATCGAGCTCGAACTTTCCCCGCTTCGATCGCAACCTGAACACGGGCGGACACAACTACGACGAGACAACGTGGCGTGTCGCGAAGAACTCCGTACATCACTCGGCGACGCACCTGTCCCGACTCATTCTTCCGGTGGTAGCAGGCACGGGACGATAAACTGCGAAGGCGGCGAACTAGCTAGACAATTGAGGAGTCCGATGACCGATACGACTACCGAGCGTGTGCGACAGGACTGGGAAAGTCAGGCCGGGAAGTGGTATGAGCAACGCGAATCCCTGCTCACGGCGTCGCGCCCAATCCACGATTGGATGGTTGATCACCTTCGGCCAACCGACGGCCAACGCGTCTTGGAGATTGCCGCAGGTCCAGGAGAAACCGGATTCCTGGCCGCGCGACGACTCGGCGGTGGACGGCTGGTGTCCACCGACATTGCCCCAGCCATGGTCGATGCCGCGCGGAAGCGCGGCGCCGAACTCGGTGTCACGAACGTGGAGTATCGCGTCCTCGATGCGCAGGCCATGGACCTCGACGATGCATCGTTCGACGGCGTGCTCTGTCGCTGGGGATTCATGCTCATGCCCGATCCCGCGGCAGCGCTTCGCGAATGCCGGCGTGTTCTCGTTCCGGGTGGACGTCTCGTCTTCGCAGTGTTCACCGAACCGAGCGAAAACCCATTCGCGTCCATTCCCGCTGGCGTCCTCGTTGAAACCGGTCATTTGGCCAAACCGACGGGCGATTGGCAGCCGGGCATTCTCGCGCTAGGCGATCGCGAAAGACTCCAGGCGCTGCTCGACAGCGCGAAGTTCGCATCCACGCACATCGAGCCTGTCGACATGACGTGGATCTTTGACGATACGAATGCCTATTGGACGTTTCTCGTGGAGGTCACGGCGCTCGGACCACTCATCCGGTCCCTCTCGAACGCAGAGCGCGATGCCGTTCGTACGGCAATCGATGATCGGCTCGGGCGGTTCACGCGCGACGGCCGAATCGCGTTACCGTCGCGGTGTTGGGGCGGAATTGCAACTCGCTGAGAGCCACGTGATGCAGCTATTTAGACATCTTCTATTCGTTATCGCACTCGCGACTCCGTGCCTTTCGGCGCAAACGCTGACGATCACCAACGCCACGGTCGTCGACGTCTCGGATGGCAGCCTGCGACGCGGCTCGACCGTAGTAGTCAACGGCAATCGAATCGTGAGCGTCGGACCGGCGTCGGCGCCGCCCAAGTCGGGCGGCCGAGTTGTAGATGCGAAAGGCATGTATGTCATTCCCGGACTCTGGGACATGCACACGCACGCCTACTTCGGCTGGAGCCGCGATTTCGGCGACACATACGTGCTACCGCTTTTCATCGCGAACGGTGTGACTGGCATTCGCGATATGGGCAGCGATCTCGACGCGGTGCTTCGCGCGCGGACAGAAGTCACCGCGCACAAACTGGTCGGTCCGCGCATGGTCGTCTCAGGCCCGATGCTCGACGGCCCCAAGGTGTCGTTTGCGGCATCGATCGCGATCGCAACACCTGACGACGGACGAAAGGCAGTGGCGATGCTCAAGGCGAAGGGTGTCGACTTCATCAAGATTCAGTCCGGCGTGCCGCGAGACGCGTACTTCGCAATCGCCACAGAGGCGAAGAAGCTGGGCATCGAATTCGAGGGGCATGTTCCTGACGCCATCCGCGCATCTGAAGCCGTCGCGGCAGGGCAGCGCACCTTCGAACATCTCATCGGCATCTTCGAAGCGAGTACGCCAGACGAGGATTCTCTGATCAAGCGCCGGTACGGCGCGGGAAAGGAGGCAGCGGCCAACAAAAGCCTCGCCACCTTTCTCACCCGCTACGACTCAACGCGAGAAGCGAATGTCATCCGGTTGTTGGCGAGCAAGAACGTGTGGCAGTGCCCAACGCTCTTTTGGGAACGCGGCCAGTGGCTCGTCGACGTCATCGACTGGAAGAAGGATCCAGACCTCGCATACACGCCACGCACCTGGATCGACAAGAAGTATCCGTCGATGCAGAAGGGAGTGCTCGAGAGCATGGACGCCGACGCGTTAGCTGTACGACGCCGGTTCGTCGATCACGAATTGGACATCGTTCGGAAACTGCACGCGGCAGGCGTGCCCTTTCTCGCTGGTACCGATACGCCCGCGGGTGTCGACGTGACGCCGGGCATCAGCCTGCATCTCGAATTGCAACGCTTCGTCGCCGCGGGGTTCACACCGCTCGAAGCGCTGCAGACGGCGACGATCAACCCAGCTCGTTTCTATGGGAAAACATCGGACTACGGCAGCGTGCAATCAGGACGCGTCGCCGATCTCGTGATTCTGCAGGCAAATCCGCTCGAGAACATCGCGAACACGCGGACCATCGCCGGCGTTGTCGCCGATGGAAAGTATTGGTCGCAATCTGAGATCAATGATCTTCGCGAACAGTTGAAGCGCGTTGCCGCTGCGCGTTGACTAGCTTCATGATCCGATGCTGCTACTCAAATTTCTGCAGTCGCTCGTCAAGACACTGCACTCCGACGGCACGCCAGGGCAGATAGCCGTCGGCTTCGCGCTCGGCGCATCGCTCGGTCTCACGCCGCTGGTGAATGCACACAACCTGATCATCATCGTCGCCCTGGCGCTGCTGAACGTTTCATTTGGCGCCGGTATGGTCGCGATGGCGCTCTTCGCGCCACTTGGCTTCATCCTCGATCCGTTGTTCGATCGTATCGGACATTGGCTGCTCGTCGACGTCGCGTGGCTGCGACCGACCTGGGAACGCCTCGATCAAACGCCCGTGCTCGCGGCGACCAATCTGAACAACACCGTCGTTCTCGGCAGCGTGTTGGTCTGGCTGCTGCTCGTGCTCCCGCTGTTCATCGCGGCGCGCTACGGCGTCATTCACTATCGAGCTACCATCGGCGAACGACTGCGCAAAACGCGCATCTACCACACCATCGTCGCCTCGCAGGCGTACAATGTCTATCGCTGGTTCCAGCCCTAGCGCCGCGGCCCAACCACGCGTTGCGGTTTTTCGCTGGCGCGGAATCTTCGCGCTCGCGTTCGGACTCGCGGTCGTCATCGTCGCGTGGCTGGTGTTCGGTAAACTGTGGATTCGCACCACGCTGCAGGACTCGGCGACGCAGTCCCTCGGAACCGAAGTCGATATCGCTGGCCTGAACATCGGCCTCGCCAATACATCGGTCGAGCTGAGCGGAATCGCGATCGCGGATCCGCGCGATCTCGGACGGAATCTCGTCGAGGCACGCGTCGCTCGCGTCGTGCTGCTACCCGATGCGCTGCTCGAAAAGAAGATCGTCATTCGCGAGCTCACGCTCGACGGCGTGCGAGCCAACACTCGCCGCGCCAAACCGGCGCGCGCCATGAAGGGCGGATTTGCACCGCGCGCCATGCAGGCACTCGCGCAGTGGAAACAGCAGTTCGACGTGCCTATTCTGTCGCTCACGCCGGTGGACACGATCAAGGCGTTGGTCCTCGACCCAACGAAGCTCACCACCGTCAAACGGGCGAACGAGCTCAAAGCCCGCGGGGATTCTCTCCGCGGCGTCCTGACGACGGCCGTTCAGAAGATTCCGTTGCGATCGACCGTCGATTCAGCCCAAGCATTACTTGCGCGATTGAAGGGACAGACACCCCGTACGCTCGGACTCGTAGGCACCCGTAACGCAGTCACGGACCTTCGGCGATTCACGGGTCAGATCGATTCGATCCGGCGACAGGCCGACGCTGTGTATACGACGGCGCGCGTCAGCGTCGATTCGTTGGCAGCGAGCGCGAAAGCGCTTGACGAAGCACGCCGAGCCGACTACGACTTCGCGCGCGGGTTGCTCAAGCTTCCAACAGTCGACGCACCGAATATCGGGCCGGCGCTCTTCGGGCATGTGAGCATCGACGCGTTCGATCAGGCGATGTATTGGGTGTCGCTCGCGCGCGAGTACGCGCCGCCCGGACTTGTTCCGCGCGAAGCGCCCGGGCCGAAGCGCGTGCGCCGCGCCGGCTCGACGATTCATTTCGTGAAGCAAGCCGTCTATCCGCGCTTCCTACTGCAGAACGCCAAGCTCTCCGTCGCCCTCGACGATGCGGCCGGCGCAGCGCGCGGCGACTACAAGCTCGCGGCATCGAACGTCACGACCGAGCCAGCGCTCGTCGGACAGCCCACGCGCTTCGCGTTCGAACGCTCGGCAACGGGCAGTGCGATCGAATCATTCGCCGTAAACGCCAGCGTCGATCATGTGAAAGCGAAGCCGGCGGAACTCATCGAGCTGCGTGCGGATGGAGTGAGCCTCCCAGGCTTTGCACTTCCGTCAACACCACTGCGCGCCGAGTTGGGGCGGGCACGGACGACCATTCGCCTCGAACTGAAGGGTGACGCGATTTCTGGCTCCTGGTCGATGGCTGCCCCGAACGTCGCGTGGGCGATCGACACCACCGGAAAGCGCGCGCTGAATACGATGGAGCAACTCGTCACGCGCGTGATTCAATCGATTCACGATGTGAACGTGAACGCGGACATTTCAGGAACGCTTCAGTCGCCCAAGCTGGCCGTCCGCTCGAATCTGGATCGCGCGGTGGCCGACGGAGTGAAGAGCGTGGTCGGGACCGAAGTCGCGAAAGCCGAAGCGCGAGTTCGCTCGCAGGTCGACTCGGTCACGGCACCTGCACTCGCACTCGTGCAGACTCGTGTCGCGGAGTTACGGTCGGAAGTCGAACAGCGCAACAAAGACGCACAGACGCAGCTCGACGACGCGAAGACTCGGCTAGCGGCTCAAGTCAAAGCACTCGGGACTGGAGTGCTCGGACTGCCGTAGGTCTTGAACCTATCGCTTCGGGCGCTCGACCGGCGTTAGTTGCGCAAGCCGCGCACGCGCCGCGGCGACGCGAGGTTGTAACTCCGCGTCGGAATTCTTCCAGAGCTCGATGAAGTCGCGGTATTGCGCCACAGCGTTCGTGGTGTCGCCCTTTGCGTCGAACATCTTCGCGAGCGCTTCGGTCCGAGCAGCGCCCATCAGTTCATCGGGACCCTGTCTGGCGCGCGATCCCGCAGGTGTGCGTCGATACTCGGCATATGTGGCCAGGGCGGAATCCGCCATGCCCGCCGTCGCGTACAGATTGATCAGCTCTTGCGAGAGACACTCTGCGCACGAGTTAGCAGGTCCATCGGGACGACGGTCAGCTTTGCGGATGAGATCAGCTGCATCCTTCCACCGTCGCTCGCTCACTGCGACGTGAAACTGAACGTGCTGCAAGTCA
Source organism: Leucogemmata humicola (assembly GCF_055379415.1). Lineage (NCBI taxonomy): Bacteria > Pseudomonadati > Gemmatimonadota > Gemmatimonadia > Gemmatimonadales > Gemmatimonadaceae > Leucogemmata > Leucogemmata humicola. The sequence continues at coordinate 309,488 of NZ_AP040875.1, read as the reverse complement.
GGCGTGTTCCAGCGCTTCAACGCAGTATCTCGCACCACGGCATCGTACCGCGCGATCCAGGTCCGTGCGCGATCGGCGCGCCCCGCCTTCGCGTTGATTTCCGCGAAATACAGGTACGGTCGATCGCTCAGCGGCCACTCTTCAATCCGCGCCTTCTCGACGGCGTCGTCGAACGCCTTGAGCTGAGCGTCGAATGGCGCGCCAGCCTCGATCGCCTTATCGAGCACATCGGCAATTCGAAAAACCGCGGGAGCCGGCTGCCCCGCAGCTGAATCGATAGCGTGGGCTTGTCGTGCGAGATCACTGGATTCGCGTAGACGACCACGGAGCGCCGCGAGGTTCGACAGTTCCGTAATGGCAAAGGAGGGCGATCTCGGATCGCCCTTCTTTCTCGCGGAGTCGAGCGCCTTCGCGACATCATCGAATCGGCCCTCGAAATTCAGCAGGCCAATGTTCAACTGGCTAAAGTTTGTCGAACCTGGGAAACGCTTGTCTGCATCGGCAAACACTGACTCGGCGACAGCCACCTTGGCTTGATCGCCGAGCGTCAGGAGCAGATTCGACACCGCACTTTGATTCGACGGCTGGATCGCGATCGCGGCCCGGAAGAGGCTTTCCGCCTTCGCGAATTCGCGGCGTTTCCGGTACTCGCCACCGAGGTTGTTGAGCGCAACGAGACTGTCTCCGCGCGCGAGCATGCGCTCGTACGTCGCAATCGCTTTCGCGCGATCGTACGCCGGACTTCCTGAGTAGTAGTACGCGAGAACCGCATCGCGATCCCGCTCCGTCATGCGATCGCGGAGTTGGAACGCGCGAGTGATCGCCGAGTCGGATGCCGATGGTGCAAATCCGCCGCTGTTTCGGATCGCGACCGCCAGCTTGCGCCAACCTTCAGCAAAGTTTGAATCGAGCGCGACGGACTCGCGGAGCAAGCGAATTGCGCGGATGTAGTCGCGATCTCCGTCGTTCGCTCGCACCGCTTCGCTGTATTTGCGGAGTGCGTCGAGTGAGCTCGTCGACGCGTACGCCAACGCCGGCGTGGCCTGCACGCGTTTGAGTGATTCGCCCGCTTTCGCGCGAAGCTTTCGCGATAGCTCGTCAGCGACGTTGATGATCGCGTTTGAGCTCGATGCAGTCCCGCGGAATGACGCCAGCTCTCGCCCAGAGTCGGCGGTCACGAGGCGCGTCGCGACGATGTAACTCGATCCGACTTGCGTGACGTCGCCATCGACGATGGCCTTCACTCCCTCGCGTAGCGCAATCTGACGCGCCATCGACAGGTTCACGCGCGCGGTGGGCGGTTGCTGCAGCCGTTGAAGTGCGCCGCCAATCTCAGCGGGCGTCACGAGGTTGAACACGCGAGAGTCGCCGAGCCCAGCTCGAATCGCATCGGCAACCACGCGGCCGAGCGCCGTGTCGGCGTTGCTCACCGTGAAGTCGGTGATGATGACGCGGTCGCGCGCCTTGAATTCACCCGATGCGATCAACGATCCGAACGGACCAACACCGAACGCACGCATCGTCATGAACACGGCGACGATCGCAACGAACGCACCGAGCGCATACGCGCCACCACGCGCGGCCTTGTACCAGGTCATCTTCGGCGCGGCCTTCAGCGCCATCGTCGCCATCGTTCCCTGGATTGGCGCCGGCGAACCGCCCGGTGTGTACGTCGGTGTCATCGTCATGGCGCGACGTGCGACGCGTTGGACGTACCCCGTCCACAGCACCACGGGCAGCCCCAGCGCCATAACGATCAACGAACCCGGAAACACCCAATCGGGTAGTCCGATGCCGACGATCGCCGCCTTGGCGAGCACTGCCACCGCTGCGAACGCTCCCGCGTACAACAGCAGCGCCTTTCGGAACATGGCCGGTCCACCGAGCAAAACCGACGGCATCGCGTGCATGCCGCTGCCGCTCGTGATCGTGTCGAGGACTCGCGCAATGTCCGACGCCTGCTGCGGCCGATCCTTCGGATCCTTTGCCAGACAGGCCATCACCAGTTCGACGAGCGCCGGTGGCAGGTCGCTCCTGAATTCGGTGATGGGCTTTGGTGCCTCGCCCATGTGCGCGGCGAGCATTCGCTGCGGCGTGCGGTTCGCAAAAACCGCCTGGCCGCTCAGCAGCTCGTACGCCATGGTGCCGAGCGCGTAGATGTCGGCGCGGTGATCGATGTCGGGGTCGCCGGCCGCCTGTTCAGGCGCCATGTACGCCGGCGTGCCGATGGACGTTCCGATCTGCGTGAGCGTCGCGCTGCTGCTCTGATTGCGTGCGGCGCTGAGGGCCTTGGCGATTCCGAAATCAGTCACCACCGCCGTGCCGCCTGACAGCAGTACGTTGTCAGGCTTGATATCGCGGTGAACGACGCCGCGTTGATGCGCGTACGCCAGCGCCTTCGACACGTCGCGCAGCACGCCGATCGCTTCGGTCACCGTCAGCGGACCACGTCCGAGTCGAGCGCGCAGTGATTCGCCCTCGACGAACGGCATGGTGTAGAACGGCAGACCGTTACTCTCGCCCGCACTCAACACCGGGACGATGTTCGCCTGCTGCAACGCGGCAGCCGTCTGGATTTCGCGCTCGAACCGCTCGACGCTGATGCCCTGCGCCAGCTCGGGCGACAGCACCTTGACGACGACCTTTCGCTTGAGACGGTGCTCCTCGGCGAGGAACACCATCGACATGCCGCCGCCGCCAAGCTCGCGCTCGAGCGTGTACGTGCCACTCAGTGTGGCCTGCAGTTGGTCGCGGATTTCCTGAGTCAAGTCCGGCGGGGCAATGTGGGAGGGCGGACGATGTGTCTCGCTCTAATGTACGGCTCGGATCATTTGCTGGCCAGACGGAGAAAACCGCGCGTGCGCCTCGACAGACGGCGACGACGCGCGATCTCGACGGTTAGAGAATACTCAATGGCGGCCCTCAATCTTGCGCCGTCCTGAAACAGGACGGCGTCAAGCAGATGCCTTGTCAAACCGACGTGCGTCGAGGCACACTAATAGTCATGTTCGCTTCCATGTTCTCACGAATCGCGGGGCCGGTCGTCGTCCTCGCGCTCTCCGTTTCGGCGGTGTCAGCGCAGGACGCCCCCAGGGTCTCGATGTCGCCGGTCGTACACGTCGTGCTGCGAATAGATTCGCTGACGACCGCACAATTCGACGCGCGTGGCTTCGACATGAGCGCATCCCCCTCGACAGCCCCGTCGCAGGCAGGAACGGGGGCAGTAGCCTCGGCGGCCGAAATCCGTCTCGTCAAACGCGCGGGCGCGCACACTGGCGTGCTTTTGAGCCTCAGCGTGAACGGCACGCGCATTCCCGGCGCGGTCATCGACGTGCTCGATTCACTGGGTGCTCCGGCGGTGACCTTTCGGCTGAGCGATGTCGCGGTCGCCTCGGACCATCTGTCGCTGTCGGCGGCGCGGGCCAACCTGGAGCAGCAGCGCATTTCACAGCAGGAGGCACTCTCTTCGCTCACCACCGACTACCAGGAAGCGCAGCGGCAGCTGGCAACGGTGGAGGAGTTGAACAAAACCCGTAGCACGACGCGTGTAGACCTCGCCCGGGCTCGCGACCACGCGTCGGACCTGCAACGGCGTATCGACCTGCTCAAGCAGCGGCAGGCGCTGCTCGTGCGGCAGATCGACGATCAGGGGCCTCTCGACGAGACGATCGTGCTGCGCTTCAGCCGATTTGAGATTGACAGCCGCGACACCGGCGGCCGAGCGGTGATCGACCTCGGAAGCCGGCCGCGGGAGGGTCGTCGCTAGCGAGGACCTGGTCGAGGGCAGCGCCGTATCGCGCAATCGGCGGAATAGTGATAAGATGACAATATGGCAACGCAACGTCGTGGTGCGTTCTGGCTCGTTTCGGGGTTCATCCTCGCGGCGCAGTTTGCGCCTTCAACGCCGATTTCCGTCGCGCAAACGGCTTCCACGAAAGAAGTTGCGGCGCTGCGCCTCCCGCGCATCTTCGCCGACGGAATGGTCCTTCAGCGCGACAAACCAGTACCGATCTGGGGCTGGGCGGAACCAAAAAAGCAGGTCACCGTCGTCTTTCGTGGCCATACCGGCTACTCCGTGGCGGCGGCCGACGGTCGCTGGAATACCAGCCTCCCCGCAACTCAGGCCGGGGGACCCTTCGATCTGAGCGTACGATCGGGCACGAGCCGTATCGACCTCCACGACGTCCTGGTGGGAGACGTGTGGGTGGCCTCTGGCCAGTCGAACATGGAGTTCACGGTTGCCCAGAGCTACAACGCGGCCAAGGAAATCGCGAGCGCGAGCGATTTAAAGATCCGTCAATTCAAGGTACCAACGTCTTGGGCCAATTCGCCCGAAGCCGACCTCGCGGGCGGCTCGTGGTCGTCGGCTGACCCGCAGCACGTCGGCGCGTTCAGCGGTGTCGCGTACTTCTTCGCGCGCGATCTTCGGCGCTCCGTCAACGTTCCGATCGGCATCATCAACACCACGTGGGGTGGCAGCAACATCGAAACGTGGATCGATCGGCGCGCACAGCATATCAGCGATAGCGCGTGGTCTGCAATCCTTCGCGCCGAAGACGACCGCGTGAACGGTGTGCGCAGCGCGCTTCGCATCAAGCTTGGCGGACTTCCCACGATCGACTCAGGACTCGTTGACGGGCACGCGTTGTGGGCCGATCCCGCATTCAGTGATGCCGCATGGTCGGAAATGCCGGTGCCTGCCTACTGGGAGGAGAACGGCTACACGGGCATGGACGGCGTCGCATGGTATCGGCTGGCGTTCCAGCTCACCGAGAAGGAAATCGCCGCGGGCGTCACCGTGTCGCTCGCGGCGATCGACGATGACGACATCACCTGGGTGAATGGTGTCGAAGTGGGCCGGACGAACGGCTACAACGTCGCACGACGATATCCAGTCGCGGCGAGCGCGCTGCATGCTGGACGAAACGTGCTTGCCGTGCGCGTGGCTGACGGCGGCGGCGGCGGTGGAATCAACGGGGCGGCGTCGCTTGTTTTTGGCGACGGTTCGCAACGGTCGCTTGCCGGTTCGTGGAAATTCAAAGTTGGTGTCGTCTCGTTTCAGCCCGACGGCCAGCAGATCAACAAGGTGCCGAGCGTGCTGTATAACAAAATGCTCAACCCGCTGCTGCGCTTTGCGATCAAAGGTGTACTCTGGTACCAGGGCGAGTCGAACGCGAACAACATGCAGCAGGCCTCGGCGTATCGCGCGCAGTTCCAGACGCTGATCGAGAGTTGGCGCCACGCGTGGGGATCGGGGCGCGACGTGTTTCCGTTCCTCTGGGTGCAGCTCCCGAATTTTGGAACGCCCGACTCCGTGCCGCCGATCAATGCGACGTGGGCCGCACAGCGCGAGTCGATGGCCGCTGCACTTTCGCTTCCGAAGACCGGCCAGGCAATCGCGATCGACGTCGGCGAAAGCGAGCTCCATCCGCGAAACAAGCAGGACGTTGGCGCGCGCCTCGCGCGCGTTGCTGAACGCGTGGCATACGGAGAAAGCATCGTTGCATCCGGCCCAACGTATCGGTCGCACGTCGTGCGTGGAGATACCATCGTTGTCACGTTCGACAATGCCAGCGGAATGAATGCCCGATCGACCGACGGAACCGTCGGCGGCTTTTCGATCGCCGGCGCCGATCACCACTTCGTCTGGGCCAGCGCGCGAATCACCGGGAATCAGGTGAAGGTGTGGAGCGATCGCGTGACGAATCCAACCGCGGTGCGCTATGCGTGGGCGAACAATCCTGATCACGCGAATCTCTACAACGGTCAACAGCTGCCGGCCGCGCCGTTCCGAACAGATCGATGGTAGCGATCAGCTCACTCTGATATGAGACGGGGAATGACGAACTACGCTCGAGTACACATCGCGCTTCGAATCGCGACACGCGCTAGTCTGGTGGTCGCTTTTGCGGCCACATCGGCGTTCGCGCAGCAGCAAGCGCAGATCGATACAAAAGCGTGGACGGCACAGGACGATCACAGAAACATGATGGAGCAGCTCGGCATCAAGGCGCTGCGCCCTGGTCCGAGCGGCAACGAAGCCGACGCCAATCATGCGAACTATGATGAAGCAACGGCGAATCCATTCCCGAACCTTCCAGATGTTCTCACGCTGAAGAACGGCAAGAAGGTCACGACGCCGGCGCTCTGGAATCAACGCCGCGCGGAGATCGTCGAAGACTTCGAGCGCGAAGTCTTGGGACGTATTCCGAAGGATGTCCCGAAGGTCACGTGGACGGTGACCGCGACGGATACAGGCATGGTCGGGGGTCGGCGCGTCGTCGGACGTCAGCTTGCCGGACACGTCGACAACTCGGCGTATCCTGCGATCAATGTCGATATTTCGATGACGCTCGTCCTCCCGGCGGAAGCGAAGTCGGCGCCGGTGATGATTCTCTTCGGCTTTCGCCCGCTCGCACAAGCAGTAGGACGTCCTGCTCCGCCGCCGCCCCCGGGCGCATTCGCCTTTCCTCCCCCGGCACCTGGCAGCGACGCTCCGAACACAGAGCAGCTCATCGTCGACGGCTGGGGTTTCGCGTTTGTGAATCCCGGCAGCATTCAGGCCGACAACGGCGCTGGACTGACAAAGGGAATCATCGGTCTCGTCAACAAAGGCCAGCCGAGAAAGCCGGATGATTGGGGTGCGCTGCGCGCGTGGGGTTGGGGCGCTGGACGCGCGCTCGACTATCTCGAAACCGACAAGGCCGTCAATGCCAAGCAAGTCGGCGTCGAAGGTGTGTCGCGATATGGAAAGGCTGCACTCGTGGCGATGGCGTTCGACCAGCGCTTCGCCGTCGTACTGATCGGATCGTCCGGCGAGGGCGGCGCGAAGCTGCACCGTCGCAACTGGGGCGAAGCGGTCGAGAGCCTCACGGGCTCCGGTGAATATCACTGGATGGCCGGCAACTTCCTCAAGTACGGCGCATCGGATGCGACGTTCGGGAGCAAGAACGCCGGCGACATCCCAGTCGACGCGCACGAACTACTCGCGCTCTGTGCGCCACGCCTGACATTCGTCAGCTACGGCGTTCCAGAAAAAGGCGACGCGAAGTGGCTCGACCATCAGGGAAGTTTTATGGCCGCGATCGCCTCGCAGCCGGTCTTCCGCCTACTCGGCGCCAAGGATCTCGGTCGCTCGGACGATTACACGACGGAGAAGATGCCCGGCGTGAACGTTGGACTCCTCGATGGCCAACTCGCGTGGCGGCAGCACGACGGTGGACATACCGATGCGCCCAACTGGAAGTATTTCCTTCCGTGGACGGACCGGTATTTCAAGAAGTCATACACGCCTGCGCCTCCGGTTCCTGCAGCTCCCGCGTCGGCTGGCGCGCCGGCACAAGCTCGGGCAGGCGCTGCTCCGCAAGCAGCTTGGCCCGCCGACAAGCCAGCCCCGCGGACCGACGCCAACTCGATGCTCGCCCACCAGCAGCTCCTCGAGAAGAGGACCAAAGGCAAGATCGACGTTTACTTCGAGGGCAATTCGATCATCCGACGTTGGGGCGCCACCGATTACCCCGACTTTTTAGCGAACTGGAAGTCCAACTTCTGGGGCTGGAACGCCGCCGACTTTGGTTGGGGCGCCGACAAGATCGAGAACATGCTCTGGCGTCTCGAGAACGGCGAGCTCGATGGCGTGAATCCGAAGGTCGTCGTCATCCTTGCTGGCACGAACAACGTCGGCACTCAGCCCGGCGACGACGCGAAAGTGGCAGACATCACTCGCGGCATCAAAGCGATGATCGACATCGTTCAGAAGAAGGCGCCGAATGCGACGATCATTCTCAACGGCATCTTCCCGCGCAATGACAACATCGCGGTCGTTCCGGAGATCAATAGGATCAACGAGAACATCGCCCACTTTGCCGACGGCAAGAAGATTCGGTACATCAACGTCAACGACAAACTCGCTGACAAGAACGGTGTGCTCTACGAAGGCATGACCGTGGACAAGCTGCATCCGACGGTGAAAGGCTATCAGATCTGGGCAGATGCACTGAAGCCCGTGCTTACGAAACTCCTCGGCCCGCCCGCGACGACAGATCAGGCGCCGCCGCCAACCGGTGATCCGAGCGCGAAAAAGCCGGGCGACGTGTGATCGCGCTTGCCATCGGCCTTGCGTTACAGTTGGCGGCGCCGGCCACGCAGACATGGCGCGCGGACAATGGGAACGGGACGTTCTCCAACCCGCTCTTCTACGACGAGTTCTCGGATCCGGATCTGATTCGAGTCGGCAACGACTACTATCTGACCGGCACCACGATGCACGCCATGCCTGGCCTGCCCGTGTTGCACTCGAAAGATCTCGTGAACTGGGAGTTCATGAGCTACGCGCTCGATCGCCTGAACCTTGGTCCGGAGTTCAGGCTCGAGAATGGCCAGAATATCTACGGTCAGGGGATCTGGGCGCCGTCGTTCCGCTATCACGACGGCACGTTCTACATCTTCAGCAACGTCAACAAACATCACACGCAGCTGTTTCGCGCGACCAATCCGCGCGGACCGTGGACGCGGACCGACATGGCACAGTCGTTCCACGACCTCTCGGTGCTCTTTGATGACGACGGCAAGGTCTATGTCATTTGGGGATATCAGGACATTCACCTTGCGCGCCTTCGCGATGATCTGACCGACATCGTGCCTGGCTCCGAGCGGATCATCATTCCGAAGTCCGCTGGCATGGGTGAGGGCAGCCACTTCTACAAGATCGACAATAAGTATTTCATAACAAGCGCTTGGTTCGCCGGCCGGATGCGCATGCCCGCCGCACGCGCCAATTCGCCCGAAGGTCCGTACGAGGTCAATCAGGAAATCAGCGCAGACGAAGACTTCGGCCTCAGTCAGGGCTACGGACTTGCGTCGGACTCCGGTGGACGCTTCGTCATTGGCGCGCCCGACCCCAAGTCGCGCGGACACAGATCGCTGCACCAAGGAGGAATTGTCCAAACTCCAACGGGCGAGTGGTGGGGCTTCTCGATGCTCGACTACAATTCCGTCGGGAGGCTCACAGCGCTCTCTCCGGTGACCTGGGAAAACGGTTGGCCGTACTTCGGACTACCTGGAAACCTCGGGCGCACGCCGCGGATCTGGGTCAAACCCGCTGGCGCTACTTCGCCGGCTTCGGCTCCATATCGTCGAAGCGACACTTTTGCGGATTCGGTTCTGCAGAATGTGTGGCAATGGAATCATGTTCCCGATGACACCAAATGGTCGCTGACCGAGCGACGCGGCGTTCTGCGTCTGCACTCGCTGCCGGCGCCGGATCTCTGGCACGCGCGAAACACGCTTACACAGAGAGCCATTGGTCCGCAGTCGTCGCCGACCACTGAACTCGAAACCGGTGGTATGCGCGACGGCGACGTCGCCGGACTCGCGCTTCTCAATCATCCGTACGCGTGGATTGGCGTGCGTCGCGCCGGCAACGCGACGTTCATCGAACGCTTCGACGAAACGACGCGAGACACCGCACGTGTCGCGATGCATGGCTCTCGTGTCTGGCTGCGCGCGAACTGCGATTTTCTCACCGAGAAGGCGACGTTCAGCTACAGCCTCGACGGACGCCGATTCGCTTCGCTCGGCGGCGAGTTCACGATGGTGTTTCAATTGAAGACGTTTCAAGGAATTCGATATTCCCTGTTCCACTTCAATTCGTTGGGCGTTGCTGGAGGCTTTGCCGACTTCGACGCCATGCGTGTCGATGAGCCGCACCCGCGCGGCCTCACGCGCGCGATACCAATCGGCCGAACCATTACGTTCGCCCCCGTTGGCGGAGCAACTCGACTCGCCAACCAGGACCAGCATCTCACAACGCTCCCCATCGACTCGAATCGCTCCAGCGCAGTTCGGTTTGAGGTCATAGATCGAGGGCTCGGGCGTGTGGCACTACGCTCGTCCGGTCGTTTCATCTCGGTTCAGACAAGCGAAGGTGTGACGCAACTCGCTAATCGCGAGGACAAGCCCGGCGACGCCGAGACGTTTCAGTGGATTGAAACCATCTATGGTGACGTCGCGTTGATGTCACTACGTACTCATCGCTACCTCCGAGTCGACCCGGCCACGAAGTCGATTTCCGCAAATTGGCCGGGACCATCACCGGACCGCGCGGATGGATCCGCTTTCCAATGGCAGTTTGCGCCGGGTCGGTGACGAATCCTGACTCGCCTTCGGCCGAGGTCAGCGGCTAGCGGGCTACCGCCAGGTCACCCAGGTCTTGCTCGGATTGTTTTGCATTCGGAGACGCACGTAGCAATCTTTCGATTGACATGAGCGAAAGGCGATTCAACGAGGCCGAAGTCGCGGCCATCTTCGAGCGCGCCGCCGAGGCGCAGCAAAGCGGGAGCAAGCAGCTGCCGTCAGGCGCCGGCATGTCGTTAGCCGAGCTTCAGGACATCGGCCGGGAGGTCGGACTTTCGCCAGACTCGATCGTCCGTGCCGCACGTGAAATCGACGGCAGCGGACGACTCGCACCGCGCAAATTCCTCGGCCTTCCGCTCGGCGTTGGACTAACGATCGATCTCGATCGCAAACTCTCGGACGACGAGTGGGACCAGTTCGTCGTCGATTTGCGCGAGACCTTTCATGCGCGCGGCACGGTGAAGAGCGAAGGCTCGCTGAGGCAATGGACCAACGGGAACCTCCAGGCGTTGCTCGAACCGACGCCTGGCGGACAGCGTATTCGTCTCAAAACAGTGAAGGGCGACGCGCGAGCGATGATGGTGATGGGCATGTCTATGTTCGGCGCTTGGGCAATCGGAGTCGGTGCGGCGATTGTCGGCGGCTCAACGATCAACATCGCCATGACGTCGACGCTCGGCGCGTTCGCGGCCGTCGGCGTAGCGATGTTCGGCATGACGGCGCTGCGGCTCCCGTCGTGGGCTCGGACGCGTCGGCAGCAGATGGAAGAAGTCGCCGCTCGCGTCGCGCTCACCACGTCGCGGCCAGCTACTGCTGCTCTAGAATCAGCAACAACCCCTTCTTCCCCGGCACCACAATCGCCTCGGCCGGCTTCCACGTAGCCGCGTTCTGAAACTCGGCGATTGCCGGCGCATGAATTCTCGTCCGCGCCGGATCGAGGCCGAGTGCTTTCCAGTCGATGGTGAGACGTACCTGCACATCGTGGTCGTTCCAGTTTCCGAGCGACACCATCGCTTTGCGATCTCTGATCCACGTTGTCGCCAACACGGCTGTGTCGCTCGTCGTCACGGGATCGCGGCCTGACCACCAGCCGTACATACGACTTTGCTGAATGCCGAAGTCGTCCCATGCTTTCCAGATCGGCGTCGGATCGCCGGACCAGGGAAGGCGTGCCGTCATCCCCATGGTGAGTCCACGCCATGGATTGCCGCCCTTCTCGAGCATTTCACCCATCAAGCCAAACGGAATGCCTGAGATCTCGACGAGCCAGTAGTCGGGGCGTGAGTCGTAGTCGAAGTATTCGCCGAACCAGAGCCGATTGATGAATGGAAAGTGTTCGAGATACAGATTCGCGCTCGACGCGAACCCGTCGCGCGGATTGTACTGGTTCGCCGAATGCAGGTCGATCAACGCGCCTGGGTTTCCGCGATCGAGTACCTTCCGCATTCGCTTCATCGTGATTCGATCGAACGCAACGTCGTCGAGATACAGCCCATCGATCTTCTCGTGCTGGACCAGCCAGTTGAGTCCTTCGACATAGAAGTTGTGCCAGCGAGAGACGCCACTGTTGACGACGGCAGCATCTTTGATCTGCGGTACATGCCACGCGGCGAGATAGTCCGATCCCAGGTGCTCCTGTAGCCACGAGAAGCCGCCGCCCGGTCCGTGCGAGAGCACCTCGTCGCCGAGTGAGTGAAGCGCGAACAGCTCGGGCGCGTGGTCGGTGAGTTCACGAACGGTGTAGTAGATCTTGACCTTGAGATCGCGTGCATGCGCCGAGTCGATGTACGACCGCATGGCCGCCGTTTCGATGAACGGATAGTTGATCCACGGATTGATTCGCGTGGCGTGGTGCACGTTCACCGTATTCGCGCCGCGCTTGATGATGGAGTCCACCGGAACGAACGCGTGGAAATACCGCGTCGTCCACTGCCCCTTCGTATCGAGCGGTTTGAACGGCGTGATCGCCAGGCGGAAATCGAAGCGCAGCGAATCGCCAGCTTCTATGACGCGCGCCCCGCTGAAACACGACACGAGCACTTCCTGCTTCGACGCATCACTGCCGATTGTGCACCCGCCAGCCCCGTGATTCGCCCACGACGTTGGCTCGATCAGCGGTTTTGACAGATAGAAATTCGTGTTCAACGGTCGCACGTAGTGCTCATCCTTGAGCGTGAACTGCATGCCGGCGTTCACGTCGCCAATCCACGCGCCGTCCTGATTCTTCTTCGCGACGTCCCACTTCCAATCGAACGACGCCGGGCGGAATCCGCCCTTCTGGCCGAGTCCCATCATGTACTTCGCGGCGGCAATCTTATACGGGATCTGCAGTCGTATATCAGAAAGCGACGTACGCGCAGACGCCGAAAGCGCGATGGTGTATTCCACGGTGCCGTCGAAATCGAGCTGCGCATTCGTGCGCATGGTCAGCGCGCCGGCTCGGCGCGTCACGCTCCACGCGACGGCACCTGCGGCGCGTTTCGTGATCGTCGGTGCGGGGCCGGTCCATTTGACGTCGTTGCCGCCGGCGCGAACGAGAAGTTGTACCGGGGCATTCAGTACGTCGCGCGACGTGCTCGTGATGGACGTGTTGTTCGCACTGAAGAACGATTTGATCGCCGACGGAAACCCGTCAGCGCCGAACGTCAGCGAGCGTCCGAGAAACGAGATCGTAGTTCCCGCTACGCGCATCGCCGTGTACGGTGCGACGATCCCATCGTCCGCTGCGAGTTGCGAGTTGAGCCAGCGCAGTCGCGTCAGTTGCGACGGATCGTCGTCGCCATGGTTGACGATTACGTCCTTCCCCACCGATATCGTGATCGGAATTTCCTGATCCGCATTTCCTCGGCTGCGAAGAATCACCTTGCCGGAGTATTCACCGGGCGCCGCCGTCGCTGGCACATCCACGCCGAACCATAGGGCTTGAATTCGTCCGCGGTCGACGTGCAGCGCTCGCACAAAGCGGCGGCCCGACCAGTCAGTGCCTTCGAAGTTGATTGCCGTGATGCGCGACGCTGGAATCGTCGCCTTACCATCACGCATCGTTAGCGCTGTCGCCCGGTAGCGCAGCGAATCGACCGGCGACTTGTGCGCAAACACGCCAATCTGAAATGCGTAGAACTCGCCGCGCTTTGCGCTACCGACGAATGGTGTGAATGCGCCACGTTGCGCCCATCTCGCAGGAATGTCCTGCGTCATCCGAATCGAGTTGGCCCGATCTTCCGGGAATGCGAGAAAGGGCGCATCGGCGTGCGCCGCTTCGACGGCAGCCACCTCGCGTGCCGTCGCGATGTACTCCATCTGCGTGAAGCGCGAGAACTCGTCACTCGCGTCGAAGCCTACGAGCGTTGCCGTTGGCAGCGCTGAAACGGATACGCCGTCGAGGTGATTTGCGGCCATCCATGCGGCGTCCGCCGTTTCCTGCGGCGGGCGATATGTGATCTTGGGATAGTTCGACTTGAACGTGCCCGTGTAGGGCATGTAGTACACATAGTAGTCGCCGGCGCGCTTCGCTTCGAACACGATATCGCCGTACTGGCGCGTGACGGTCTTTCGCACGGCGTTGCCAACACGCTCGCCTGTGCTCGCATCGATGACGATCGTCGCGACATTCGCTGGGATCGTATCGCGTCGGCGCCACTCTATATGGGCAAGCACCGCAGGACTCGCAGCAGACACGCGAACCACCGCGCGGTGGTTACCGAGTGAGTCCGGCTCCCAGGTGCCGACACCGTAGCGCAGCTGCGCGGATGCCGTGGCTGGCACCGACACGAAGATGATCAGTATCGCCGCGACAAGTCGTGCACTCGCTGCCGAAAGGATGCGTCTCGTCATCCTGACAACTTGCGCGTTCCCGCTATCCGGCGCGAGGCAGCAGGGACGTTGACACTCCGTCACGGGCGTACATATACTATGCCAATAGTAGATGCTGGAGTTTACCTGCGGGAGGGGACGTGAAACGCATTTTCTATTGTATTGCCGTTTGGGCAGCACTCACCGCGACGACCGCGCGCGCACAAGACGTCACCGGCACGTGGCAAGGCACGCTCGCCATTACGCCTCGCGCCCTTCGGCTGATCTTCGAAGTCAGCCGCGTCGATAGCGCTCGACTGAGAGTCAACCAATTCAGCATCGACCAGGGCGGGTTCGATGCTCCGGCGGTGGCGGATACGGTCACGTATTCTGCGCACACGCTTCGCGCAGTCTTCGGCCGGCTCCGCGGAACGTATGAAGGAATTCTCAGCGCCGATGGATCGACGATCACGGGCACATGGACACAAGGTGGTCCACCGACCGCGCTCGTTTTTTCTCGTCAGACCGAGGCCACCGCGTGGCGAGATCCGTCCGCGCATACCTCGCGTTTTCTCGCGGTACAACCGGGCGTCTCACTCGAAGTACTCGATTGGGGCGGTAACGGTCGACCGGTCGTTCTAATGGCTGGCGCGGGAAATACGGCGCACGTCTTCGATCAGATAGCGCCAAAGCTGTCGAAGCAGTATCACGTTTACGGCATCACGCGACGCGGCTTCGGACGCTCCAGCGTCCCGCCGGCCGGATACTCCGCCGATCGACTAGCCGACGATGTCCTCGCCATCATCGACTCGTTACGGCTTTCGCGTCCGGTGTTGATCGGTCACTCCATCGCCGGCGAAGAGCTGAGCTCGATCGGGTCGCGACACCCCGAGAAAGTATCCGGCCTCGTTTATCTCGATGCCGGCTATGCGTACGCGTTCTACGATTCGGCGCAGGATAACGTGCTGATGAACATCTATGACGTGCAGCGAAAACTCGCGCGCATTTCTCCGACGCTCAGCCCAAAGGCTATTCAGGACATTCTCGACGAGTTGCTCGACGTGAGTCTTCCGTTGATGGAGCGGGACATGCGCTCCTGGTCCAAGCGTCTTGCGGCCCGACCCGATCGACTCGTAACCCCTCCGCAGCTCGCGCGCGACTTTGTCGCGGACTCTCTTTTCGCCGGTGAACAGAAGTTCACGAAGATCAGCAGCCCGGTACTCGCGATCTTCGCCGCGCCACGCGAAGTCCCGGCGGCCATCGCGAAGGACTCGGCAGCCATCGCGCGCAACGACTCGACGTATCTGGCCGGCGTCATGCCACAGATCCTCGCCTTCGAGCGGGGTATTCCAGGATCACGGATCGTTCGAATTCCCCACTCGAATCACTTCGTCTTCCGATCGAACGAGGCAGAAGTGCTCCGCGAGATCGAGGCGTTCATCGGCGGCCTAGGACGAACCCCCTAGGCCAACCCCTCGAGCGATTCGTGTGTCTCACGATCATGCTCGACGTCATCCTTCAAGACCTCCGCTACGCGCTTCGCGGACTCCAGGCCAAGCCGGGCTTCACGACCGCCGTCGTCCTGACGATCGCCCTCGGCATTGGCGCCAACGGCGCGATGTTCGGCATCGTCGACCGCATGCTCTTCCGCCCCCCGGCCATGATGATCGACCCGGCCACGGCGCATCGGGTATACGTGCGCGAGATGTCTCGGGGCAAAGAGCGAACGGGGAACGTGAGCATGTACGCGCGCTTCCACGACTTGGCGACGGAATCGAAGTCGCTATCGAACACAGCAGCGTTTGCAATGAACGACCTCGCGGTCGGCGTAGGCGATGCCGCCAAAGAAATGCGCGTCGCGAGTGTGAGCGCGGCGTTCTTCGGCTTTTTCGACGCCCCGCCGGCGCTGGGTCGCTACTTCACGCCAGCCGAAGATGAGCCGCCGACGGGAGCATCGGTTGCCGTGCTCAGCTATCCGACATGGCTGACCCAGTTTGGCGCACGACACGATGCGCTCGGGTCGAAAGTGCAGATCGGCTCAGTCGTGTACACGATCATTGGTGTCGCGCCGCAAGGATTCGTGGGACTGTGGGCCGACCAACCCCCGGCGTACATCGTTCCCATCACGAGCTACGGCGCGGCGCAGGCCGTCGGCATCAAAACGAAGTCGGTCTGGTGGAAGACGTATCAGTGGGGCTGGCTGTCGATGATCGCGCGTCGGAAGCCGGGCGTGAGTGTCGATGCAGCGAACGCTGACCTTACTGTAGCCGCGGAACACAGCTACGAAAATCAAACCCTCGAGAATGGACGTGGCACGCCATTGAAGCTGGCGCGCGTTCACGTGACGCTCGGATCGATCCTCCTCGAGCGCGGACCCAATGCGTCTTCGTTCGCGAAAGTGGCGACGTGGGTCGCTGGTGTGGCGATCATCGTTCTCATCGTCGCGTGCGCCAACGTCGCGAACTTGCTGCTCGCCCGCGCAATCCGCCGACGCCGCGAGATCGCCGTACGACTTGCACTCGGCGTCAGTCGCGGACGCCTGGTCGCCCAATTGCTCACTGAGAGTTTGCTGCTCGCGCTCTTCGGTGGGGCCGCGGCGCTGCTGGTGGCCCAGTGGGGTGGAGCGGCACTCAGAGCGCGATTGATGCCCGATAGTACGCCGCCGATGGTGTTCCGCGACGGACGAACGATCGTCTTCACGGTCGCAGCGGCTCTCGTTGTCGGCGTGCTGACTGGACTCGCGCCTGTGTTGCAGACGCGGCGGGCAAATCTCGTCGATGACCTCAAGTCAGGGGCGCGCGAAGGAACGTTCCATCGTTCACCAGTCCGCGCTGGCCTGTTGCTCCTTCAGGGCGCGTTGTCGGTCGTGTTGCTCGTTGGCGCTGGTCTCTTCGTTCAGAGTTTACGAAACGTCCAGTCGATGCGCCTGGGCTTCGACGTCGATCCAATCGCGACCGTCGAACTGAACATGCGCGGCGTATCACTGGATAGCACCAAGATGGTTGCGCTGCGCAATCAACTTCTCGAACGCGCCACGCACATCCCCGGTGTAGAGCGCGCGAGCCTGCAGGTGACGACTCCATTCTGGGGTATGTGGAGCGCCCGTCTCACCGTCGCCGGTATCGATACGGTTGGAAAACTCGGCCAGTTCGATCTGAACGCGGTGTCGCCCGACTACTTCGCGACGATGGGCACGCGCATGGTTCGCGGCCGATTCATCTCGGCAGCGGACGTAGAGAACTCGCAGCGCGTAGTCGTCGTGAGTGAGTCGATGGCGAAGACTCTCTGGCCAGGGCGTGATGCGATCGGTCAGTGCATTCGCGTGGGCGCCGACACGACGCCGTGTACGTACGTCGTTGGTGTGGCCGAGAACATCAAGGAACGGGCGCTGAGCGACGATCCGGGATTGTTCTACTATTTGCCGGCAGCACAATTCAACCCTCATCGCGGTGGCCTGGTCGTTCGCACGCACGGAAACGCGGCCAGCTATCTCGAGGCGATTCGTCGCGAGCTGCAGCGAGAGATGCCCGGCGCATCGTACGTCACCGTCACTCCGTTCGCGACGATCTTCGGCGGCGAAACGAAGTCATGGCAGCTCGGCACGACGACGTTCGTTGCATTCGGCTTTCTCGCGCTAGTGATCGCGGCGATTGGACTGTACAGCGTCATCGCGTACAACGTTGCCCAGCGCACGCACGAGATGGGCGTTCGCGTCGCGCTCGGAGCGCAGGGGCACGACGTCGTGCGCCTGGTGCTTTCCGAAGGCATGCGGCTTGGCGTCGCCGGTGTCGCACTCGGCGCCATCGCCGCTCTAGTTGCCGGGAAGTGGGTTCAGCCGCTCCTGTTCCAGCAATCGCCTCGTGATCCGCTCGTGTTCGGCGTGGTCACCGTCGTACTGCTTGGTGTGACGCTCGTGGCCAGCTGGATCCCAGCCCGTCGTGCATCGCGCGTTGAGCCAAACATCGCGCTAAGGACCGACTGACGGGGGACCGTTCGCGCTTCGTATCCCCTCCGTAGCTCTACGGCCGGTTGCAGTGGACGCCCGCCCTACCGGAGGCGAGATTCTCTCGACCGCACAACTCGAGACTCTCATGCGCGCCCTGCTCCGCACGTCTGCCGCCATCGCACTCGCTCTCGCGCCATCGCTTGCCGCCCAAGGCCGTGGCGGCGTCGATTCCGCGGCGATCAATCGAATTCGCGACCGGTACAAAAAGACGGAGGTGCGCATTCGGGCGCGAGACGGCGTGCAGCTCTTCACGTCGATCTACACGCCGCGCGATACGAGTCGACGGTACCCGATCATGATGTCGCGCACACCATACGGTGTTGCGCCGTACGGCGGCGACCAGTACCCGGCGCGACTCGGACCCAGCCAGCGGTTCAGCGATGATGGATTCATCTTCGTCTATCAGGACACGCGCGGACGGTTCATGTCGGAAGGGTACTTCCAGTACATGACGCCGCACATCGACGTAAAACACGGCGCCAAGGATGTCGACGAGAGCACGGACACTTACGACACGATCGACTGGCTGATCAAGAACATCCCGCACAACAACGGCCGAGTAGGCACGTGGGGCATCTCTGCTCCAGGGTTCTTCACGGCTGCCGGAATGATCGACGCACATCCGGCGCACAAGGCTGCGAGTCCGCAAGCGCCACTGATCGATTGGTATTTCGGCGACGATCGTCATCACAACGGCACGTTGACGCTCGCCCAGAGTTTCAATTTCCTCATGGGCTTCGCGCGGGCTCGGCCCGAGCCGACCGTGACGAACTACGGCACGCCGATGACGATGAATCGCGACAATGCCGACGGCTACCGCTTCTTCCTCGAGATGGGCCCGAACAAGAATGCCGACGCCAAGTACTTCGGCGACAAGCTGGCGTTTTGGGATTCGATGATGGCGCACCCGAACTATGACTCGTTCTGGCAGAAGCGTTCGCTCGCGCCGCACCTCAAGAACATCGCGCCGGCCGTGCTCTTCGTCGGTGGATGGTTCGACGGGGAAGATCCGTACGGACCGCTGCGCGCTTCGAAAGCCATGGACACGCTCAGCCCAAAGACGCAGAAGACGCTCATCGTCGGACCGTGGGCTCACGGCGCCTGGGCGAACGGTGATCTAACGAGCTTCGGCTTCGTTCCCTTCGGCCAGGCGACTGGGCCGTTCTTTAGAGATTCTGTAGAATTTCCGTTCTTCCTTTGCGCGCTCGAAGATCGCTGCGACCGTCAGGTGGGCAAGGCGATCATGTACGAGACGGGTGCCAACAAGTGGCACACGTTCGGTCAGTGGCCGCCAAAGGAAGTCACGCCGAAGTCGCTGTACCTCCATACCGGCGGCGCGCTGTCGTTCGACCCGCCCACTGAAGCGAAGGCAATGGACAGCTACGTGAGCGATCCGGCCAAGCCGGTGCCGTACACCAACGCACTGTCGTTCGGATACTTCCGCAACTATCCGGCAGAAGATCAGCGCTTCGCCGCTGCGCGCCCCGACGTCTTGGTCTATCAGACACCGCCGCTCGACAACGACATCACGCTCGCCGGCCAGATCGGTGTGTCGCTCAAGATCGCTTCGACCGGCACGGATGCCGACTTCATCGTGAAGGTGATCGACGTCTACCCGAACGGAATGCCAGCGAACCCGGACGTTCCGGCCGCAGTCGCGACGCTGACAGGTGAGCAACTATCTGGATTCGAGCAACTCGTGAAGGGCGATGTGTTCCGAGCGCGATGGCGCAACGGATACGTTACGCCAAAGCCGCTCGTGCCCGGACAGCCTGCAGCCATCGACTATCAGCTGCAGGATGTCTTTCACACGTTCAAAAAGGGCCACCGCCTGATGATTCAGGTGCAGAGCACCTGGTTCCCGCTCATCGATCGGAACCCGCAGACCTTCGTGCCGAACATCAACACCGCGAACGAGTCCGATTTCAAAGCGGCGACAATGCGCGTGTACCGATCGAAGGACCTGGCCACGCATCTGACATTGCCGATCCTGCCAACGACCATCGTCCCCTAGTGGCCTTCTTTGACCTCGGTGATGCTGTCGGCGACGAGTCCATGTCCCTCGCGGTGGACGCAGATCGCGGCCTCCTTGGTCGGGGCTTCGACTAGGCAGAACACCTTGCCGGTGTCTTCGCTGAACCAGTATTGGAGATACTTCACGTCGTGCTTGCCCTGCGTCTCGAGGTCCTTCTGATGCGCACCCGCAACAGCCTCTTTGGTCAGACCCGGCACATGTTCGTGTACGTCCATGAACAACGGCATTCTCTCGAACTCCTCTCTCGGTGGTACAGGCGCTGAGCACATTGCCCCGCGCCTTGGAGACGAAGGCTAGGCAACAAGAGGAATGATGAGGATGACTGAGCGGCCGGATCGCTTGCTCGATCGTCCGAAACAGCGAGGCAAAGAAAGAGGGCGAAGGATGAGATGTTCTTCACCCTTCACCCTTTTCGTACATCCGTCGTTCTTACGCCTTGCGATCGATGCAGCCCGTGAAGTTCGGGTTCTGCTTCTCGTTGTCCGTCACCGGCAGGTTCACGTCCGTGCCGTACGACGCACCGCCAGCTTTGTGGAACTTGCCCACCGGGAAGACTGCATCGTCGGCGCGGCCGTACTGACGGATGAGGCGGCGCAGGTCGCCCAACCGCATGCCGCGTCCGAACTGCCAGAACGCCTTCTCGCGGAAGAAGAGGCTCGTCGCCGCATCCTTCGTCGCTGGCGTCGCAAGAGCCGGCATTGCCGGCACCGTCAACGGGCCAAGGACCTGCGACGTCGCGCGCGCGGCATTGAGGATCGTCATCATCCCCGGAATGTCGTTCGCGTTGAGCTTCGCCTCGGCTTCGATCATTCGCGCGTCAATGCCCGTGGCGACCGGAATCGGATCGCTGCGAAGCAGCCAGATGTTCTGGTAGACGAGCGGTGTGATGCCATCGATCGACTTCGTGCCATTGCTCGTAGGCGAACCCGTCGCAGGAACGCGCGGATCGTTCGATGACGCGAACGGCAGAGCGTTCTTCGTCGTGCCTTGTGTGTCGAAGCTGTCGCTCACGACGAAACGCGCACGCGTCGACACCTGGCCAGCAAGGCCCCAGATGTTGTTGTCGTTCGTCGCCTGCGAGAACGTCACGTTGTACGTGTAGTTGGTCGGCACAGAGGCAACCGCCGTTGCCGCAGCCGCGAACTGTGCCATGTTGACCAGTGTGCGTCCCTTGGCGATCGACGCCGCGTTCCGGATCGAGATGCTCAACGCATCCGTGCCGTTGATCGTTGCCAGCGCAGAATCAAAGTGCGTGAGCGCAACGGCAAAGACCTGCTGGTTCGTCAACGGCTTTCCGTAGGTGAACGTCGTGCCGACCGTCTCACCCAGTGGTGTGCCGTTGCAGAACAGCTCGCCCAGCAGCATTTCAGAATAGCCCATGATGAAATACTGTTCGGCGACTTCGGCCGGCTTGTCAGCTACGTACGTACGAAGCCCCGCAATCGCGTCACGATAGAACGTTCGCGAGCGCGTCAGATCGCTGTACGCCGTCGACAACACGGAGTTGTTCGTCTGGATAACGCGTTGATCCGTCTCGTTATGCTGCGAGAAGGTGTCGCCAGACTTCCACACGTCGGCGAGAAGATCGCCGAGCAGCGTCGCTTCAGTCTGGTTGCCGTTCCCGCCACCTGGCGACAACTGCTGGAACCGGCCGAGCGCGCCAACACGAAGCGCCTCGGCGCCGGCGGCTCCTGCTCCTGAGATGTCTCCGGGGAGAATCGTTCCCGGTTGCTGTGGCGACAGCAGCTCATCGCGCGCATTACACGCGGAGAGCAGCATCAACCCAGCAGCTGTGAGTCCCGTAGCGACCCACCTGGCATGTCGTCTATTCATCTGTATCATCTCGATGATATGATCGGTGAGTTTTCTAGTAATGGAGATTGAGGCGCATCGTGTAGTACCGACGCGGCGCTGACGAAGCGAAGGTGCTCTGCACGTCGCCGGTCGAGAAGTTTTCTTCCGGATCCGCGCCGTGATAGTTCGTCCACACCTTGATGTTGCGCGCGCCGAGCGTCAGTGAAGCGCTGTTCGCTCGGACACGACGTAGGAACGAGCTCGGGATGTTGACCGTCGCCGACAGCTCACGGAAGCGCCAGAACTGGCCGTTCTCGAGATAGCCGAACGCCGTCGTGGGATTCTTCGCCGTGAACGCAACCGCGGCCGCCTGCTGCTGCAGCGACGCGTTCGGGTTCGACAAGCCGGGGCACGCCGGGTTGTTGCCGCACTGGAACGAGTACGTTCCGTTGGCAATCGAGTAGCCGCCCTTATAGTCGAACAGCGCGTTGATACGGATTTTGCGATCGAGCAACTCGAAGCCGTTCGAAACCGAGAAGATGTCCTTCGGGATCGACGAGCCGACGTATTCGAAGTTCGGATTGACCGTCACTTCCGTCGGAATGATGATGCCGTCGGAGTTCGAATCGGCATACGTGTACGTGCGATAGAAGAAGCCACGCACCGGGTAGCCGAGCGAGTCACGGTTCGCGCCCGTGCCATTCACGAACACCGTCTTGCCCGTAGCATCCTTGCCGAGCGAGAGGGTCTTGTTGTCGTTGTGCGACGCGCTCAGCGTGACATCCCAACCGAGACGTCGCGATGAAATGACGCTCGTCGTGATCGTCGCTTCGATGCCGGTGTTCTTCACAGCGGCAAGGTTCTGACGAACCGTCGTGGCCGATGCGGCAGACGACGGCGGAATCGCAACGTCGAACAGCGCATCCTTCGTGCTCTTCGAGTAGTACGTCACGTCGAGGTTCACTCGGCCGTTCAGTACTCGCGTTTCGAAGCCGCCCTCGAATTCGCTGGTCGTTTCAGGCTTGAGCGAGGAGTTGCCGAGCGAATTCGCGCGCAGGCCCGGCGAGTCGGTTCCATTCACGCTCACTACCGGCGCCGTGAACGTCACGAACGCATCGGTCGAGCGCGGCTGAACGCCGGACTGTCCATACGCGGCGCGTAGACGGAACTGGTTGAGCCAATCGAATCGCGGGAAGAAGCTTTCGTCGGAGAGAATCCACGAAAGGCTGGCCTTCGGATACGTGATGCTGTTCGCACTCGAACCGAACGCGCTGTTCTGGTCAGTACGGAGCGCAACCGTGAGGAACATGCGATCGCGGAACGTTGCCTGCTCCTGCGCGTAGTAGCCGAGCGTTTTGTCGGCCGACGGCAGCGTGGCGCTACCCGTCGTGACAGCTGCCTGAGTCACCGACTGTGCACCAGGCGGAAGCTGCGTGCCCGATGCGTTCGACGACTCGTTTTCCTGGTTCGTGTAGTCCGCGCCAACCGTGGTCTTGAGGTTCAACCAGTTGCGGGCCTGCCACGTCGCGTTGCTCGTGAGCTTCACCGAGAAGTTGCGATCGAGACGGTGACGGTCGGAAACGTTTCCAAGGCGCCACTGCGAGAAATCCGGGCACTCGCCGAACCGGCACAGCGCATAGCTGTAGCGGCTACCGAGGTCCATGCCGACGGTTCCGTCGTTCTGCCACCAGGAGAACGGACGCCACGCCGCCTGGATGCTGCTCGTGAGACGCTGAACGTCTTCACGCGCGAGGCGCTGGAAGATGTCGCCGTACGTGAACGAGTTGTTGCCGTACAGATTCTGGCCGCGTGAATCCTTGCCAGTGTTGCCAAGGCCGGCGCCAACAAAGCCCGGGCTCATCATCGACTGGTAGAACACGCTGTTGAAGTTGTTGTCGGTCTCAGCAAAACGCTGATTCAACTTTACGAAACCGGCGGCAACGTTCAGGTCGAACTGCGAGTTCGGCGACGCCGAGAGGTTGGCGCGAACCGTCTGGCCCTGCAGCGCTTCCGGATACTTCCACTCGTCGCGAATCGCCGTCTTCGCGGCGTCGAAGCGGGCGTTTTCAATCTCGGGCATCTTGATTGGGCCGATCTCGTTCTGCAGATCGCCGCTGACGAAGTAGCGCATCGTCTCCGATCCACCGCTCACCTGCATGCCGTACTGATCGCGATGTCCAGTGCTCAGCGGCGTGAGGTCCGAGCGATTGATGATGTTCAGCGACGTGACGCTGTCCTTGACGCACGTTCCGCCAGGGAGTTCGCGAAGAAGGCAGCGAATCTGCGTGGTCGGCGCCGCAGGACGGTGTCCCCAGATGGCGTACGTGTCGGGATAGTGCGCCTTATCCTGAATCGCACCGCCCTCACCGAACCACGTCCACCGCGCGTTGCCGGCGCGACCTTTCTTCGTGGTCACGACGATCACGCCGTTCGACGCGTCGGTTCCATACAGCGTTGCCGCCGACGGACCCTTCACGATCTCGATGTCTTCGATGTCGTCGGGGTTCAGACCCGCGAGGTTGGTTCCGTTCGACATCGTTCCGCCAGCGCCCACGGCGCTGAACGATCCTGCGTTGAATCGCACACCGTCAACGACCCAGATGGGCGCATTGCTCAGCGACAGCGAGCTGACGCCGCGAATGCGGATGACCGGAGCCGTTCCCGTCATTGCACCGGGGAGCACCACGACGCCGGGAGCCTTCCCGACGAGCAGGTCGCCGATGTTCGTGACAGGAGTTTCTTCGACGCGCCGATTCACGTCAGCAATCGTCGAGATGGTGTTACCGATTTCGACGCGGCGCTGCTGGCCCGTCGCCGTCGTCACGATCTCCTGCAGCTGCACGATGGCCTGCTTCATCGTGAAGTCCAGCGTCACCGATGCTCCGGTTGTTACGGTGATGGCTTTCTTCTGTTCCTGATATCCAACGCGGATGACGCGCACTTCCGCCGTGCCATTTGGCACTCCTCGAAGCGTGTACCGGCCATCCGGACCAGTCGCAACGTTCAGCGTGGTGCCGACGAGGAAGACGCGTGCCTCGGGAAGCGGCTCGCTTGTCGCCTCCGCGGCGACGCGACCACTCACAGTCGCTTGTTGTGCAGCAGCAAGGCCGGGCAGTACGACTAGCGCGAGCAACGCTATTGCTCGCGCGGGTCGGACCGTTAGCCATGAGGGGTGGGAAACTCTCATGATGGGGTCCCTAATGGTGGAAGGACGTTCTTTTTCCTAGCAGTCGCAAAACGGCCAGCATCGGCAAAGCTAGGCTGGCTAAGAATGCTTAGTGAGGAAACAGCGCGAAAGTGCCGATCGGTCACACGATTCGCGCGATCCGCGAACGCAGCGACTTCCATCGGCCACGCCGCGCGACGATTCGCGCGTGCGCATATCTCGCGCGATCACGCTTCCAGGCCGATCCATGCGTGCGATCAACCTGCTGGTCCCAAATGAATGTTTAAGTTCTCGAAAGCCCCTCAGGCGCGGCGGCCACTACGCCGCGCCGGGGCTGGCGATGTCAGTCGGCGCGAAGCGCTGCGACTGGGTCAGCGTTTGCGGCGCGCCATGCGGGCAACAACGCTGCAAGCGCCGCGATGGTCAGGAGTACAACCGCTACAATGACCATCGCCGACGGATCGTTCGGGGCGATGCCGTACAGCAACGACGCCACGAGACGGCCCGCGGCGAGGGCCATGAGTATTCCTATCACAACTCCAACGGCGACTGTCCGCAGACCTTCGCCCAACACCTGGCGCAGGACGTCACTCGCCCGCGCACCGAGGGCGACTCGCACGCCGAACTCATGTGTCCGTTGCGTCACCGCGTACGACACGGTGCTGTAGATACCAATGCCGGCAACAATCAGCGCGAGAACGCCGAACAACGTGAATAGCGTCGCGCCAAGCTGCCACGGGCGATACTCGGGCTCCATGGCGTTCGACATCGTCGTCAGCTTTGGTACGCCACCGGGGAATTCGGCGCGAAGCAGTTTTCCCGCCGCAACCTGGATTGCTCCCAGCTGCGATGGCGCACCGCGCATGATGATGTCCGATGCGCCCCACGTGCGCGTCGGCGGATGATCGAGCGTCATATAGAAGTGCGGTCGCGGCGGCTCGTTCAGCGAGTTGAGCAGCGCGGTCTGCACGACGCCAATGACCGTCGCACATGGATCGGTGGGCGTATTGAACCGCACGCAGCGACCGATCGGATTCTCACGTGGCCAGAGCGCGTCGGCCATCGCCTTGTTCACCACCAGCGTGAACGGACCAGTCGCGTCACGCTGATCGAAACCACGCCCCTGGATGACCTTCGTTCCAATTGTCTCGAAGTAGCCGGTCGACACCGCCGTGAAGAACCCGTCCGGCATCTTTCTGCCTGTCGTATCGATGTCCGCATAGAAATGGTCGACCCACGTCATTCCCCACTTCGGCCGCATCGACGTAAACGCCACGCGCTCGACGCCAGGAATAGCGGCGATCCGCGTCTCGAGCGCGCGCAGGCGCGTCGGCATCGTTGCATCGCGCGCTGAGTCTCTCGTGTCGTACGTGATGTCGGCGAAGGCGAGTCGATCTACCGAGTAACCGATGTCGTGCGCCTTGACGTTGCGCAGACTGCGGACGAACAGCACTGCGCCCACAAGGAGCACGACCGAGAGCGCCGCCTGACACATCACCAGAGCGCTCCGAAGCCGCGAGCGGTGCATCACGCCGTCGCGCGAACCGCTCTTGAGCGCATTGGCGAGGTCGGGCGACGCTGACTGCTGCGCGGGGATCAATCCGGCAATTGCTCCAACGATCACCGCCGCACCAAGCGCAAAGAGCAACACCCGCCAGTGCAGCGGCGACTCGGCGAAGTGAATCTCCGGCATGAGCAAACGTCGAAGCAGTGCGCCGCCCCACAGCGCCGCAACAAGCGCCGCCACCGTTGCAACGACGGCGAGCAGCACGCTCTCCGTGATCAACATGCGAACGAGCCGAGAGCGCGACACACCGAGCGCGAGTCGAACGGCGATCTCGCGACGTCGCTTCACGGCCCGAGCGAGCAACAGATTTACCACGTTCGCGAGTGCGATGAGGAGCACGATGATCGCGACGCCGGCGAGCCGAGTGGCAACGCGCATTTCCGGAGCGAGGTTGCCTGGGCCGCGCGCTGCGACGATCGAGCCGAAAGCCGCAACCGTCAGCGTGTCACGACCCCAACCAACCCCCGGGCCACGCAACGCAATCGTTGCACGCTGCACGAGCTCACCTTCACGTGCGTTCGGCAGAAGCCGCGCGACAACCTGGAATCCGTTCACATTCGGATTCTGCCACCACGGACGCTTTCCGAGCGACCGATCTCCAAGTGATCCGGCGATCGGCATCCAGATATCCGTGGCTTCGAGCTCCGTGCCGCTGAAACGCGGAGGTGTCACACCAATGATCGTGAATTTCTCGTTGCCAATGTCGATCTGTTCGCCGATTGCCGTCGGTCGTCCACCGAGCTCTCGCTTCCAAAACGCGTCGGAGACGACGGCGACTTTTGTAGCGACGTCGACGCGATCTTCGTCGGCCGCGTAGAAGCGCCCGAGTTGCGGCTTGACGCCCAGCACCGAGAAATAACTCGCGGCCGCACCAGCAACGGACGCTGTCGGCGCATTCTCTCCGCGTCCGAGCTTTCGCATGCTCGGATGATGATAAATCGTCGTTTGCGCCTGACCCTCGAAAGTCTTGGCCAGCGCCGCGTAGCTCGAGTAGTCGTACCCTCTCCCGAACTCCACGCCGGTCGTATAGCGACGCTCCGACCACACGCGTCGGAGCGATTCTGGGTGTGCGATACCAACCGGCGGCCGCACAAAGATCACGTCGAGCAACGAGAACATCGCCGCGTTGACGCCGAGTCCGAGCGCGAGCGTCGCGATGATGGTGAGCGACACGGCCGGCGAGCGACGGAGCGAACGTGCGGCGTAGAAGACGTCTTGCATCAGCCCCGCGAGGAGGTCGGCGCGACTTCGCTTTCGAGCAACGCGATGCCCGATTTGCCGGAGGTTTGCGCGCACGTCATTCACGTCGCCGAATTCCGAGATCGCCTGCATGCGAGCCTCGGCGCGCGAGCGGCCCTGTCCGACGAGCTCCTCGATTCGCGCGTCGAAGTGGAAGCGCAGCTCGGCGTCGATATCGCGTTGCACGCTCATATGGTTCCAGCCTCCAACTTCGCGGTCATCACCCGGCCGACTGCGGCGACGTAGTCGTTCCACGATTCAGTTTCGGAGCGTAACGCGCGTCGGCCTGCAGCGGTGAGTCGATAGAATTTGGCGCGCTTCTTTTTCTCCGACATTCCCCACTCGGCCTCGACCCAGCCACGCTCTTCCATACGGTGGAGCGCAGTGTAGAGCGCGCCGTCCAGGACCTTGAACGTGCCCTCTGATCCCTGGCGAATGAAGCGTGCAACCGCGTAGCCATGCATCGTTCCCCATGACAGCGCGCGGAGAACCAGGACGTCCAGCGTCCCTTGGAGGAGTTCGAGCTCTCGAGTCGTCATACGGCCCATCGTACACTCAACATTTGATTCAATCAAGTGTTGATGGAATGCGAGCATGCGGCAACCGTCTACCTTGAACCAACGCGTACCTCGCAACAGTGTTCAGACGCCCTGGCTGTTCTTCTCAACCCCGCCCAATCGATGCATCTTCGTCGCCTGCCTCTCGCGTTCGCCGTCGCCGCGCTTTTTACTGCGCCGACACACGCCCAAACCGCGCCCGCCCCGCGCGGCACGTTGATGATCGTCGGCGGTGGACCGCAGCCGCCCGCGCTCGTTCAGCAGTTCGTCGACCTCGCCGGTGGTCGCGGCCACGCCAAGATCGCCGTGTTCGCCCAAGCGAGTGAGGACGGCAAGGCGAGTGGCGACGAAAAGGTTGCCGACCTTCGCGCGCTCGGCGTCGACGCGCAGAACATCTGGGTGACACGCGAGCAGGCGTCCACCGACTCGGTCGCCAAACTGCTCGACGGCATGACTGGTGTGTGGTTCGGCGGTGGCGACCAGGTGAAGCTCACCGGCGTCCTTCGTGGTACGAAGACCGAGACCGCCATTCATGCCCTCTATCAGCGCGGCGGCGTAGTTGGCGGAACGTCGGCCGGCGCGGCGGTGATGTCGCAGATCATGATCACCGGCGATGAGCGTCACCCTGGCGGCGATCGTCGCGACACGACGACTGCCTACATGACGATCGCTCGCGAGAACGTCATCACCGATTCGGGCTTCGCGCTGATCAAGAGCGCGATCATCGACCAGCACTTTCTCCGACGGAAGCGCGCCAACCGACTCATCAGCCTCGTCCTCGAGCGCGCGCCACACCTCGGCGTCGGTATCGACGAATCGACGGCACTCATCGTTGGACCAACGGGACCGTGGCGTGTCGCTGGCGCGAGCGCCGTGACGATCTACGACGCGCGTTCAGCGCAGATCACTCCAGCATCAGCGCACGTGCTTGGCGCCGCAGGTCTCCGCATGCACGTGTTGCCCGCCGGAAGCACGTTCGATCAGAAAACGGGTACTGCGAAGCTGCCATGAGTATTCTCTAGTTTGCCCGAGAACGACATGGCGGATACAGCGGAGGTCCTCGAGATCGACGGTCACGAAGTCCGGATCAGCAATCCGGACAAGCCGTATTTCTCACGCGACGCCAAGCTCTCCAAGCTCGAGCTCGTGCAGTACTATCTGTCCGTCTCGCCGGGCGCGATCGCTGGAATCCGAAATCGCCCGCTGGTGCTCAAGCGATTTGTGGATGGCGCAGAGGGCGAGCCGTTCTATCAGAAGCGCGCGCCGGACAAGCGACCCGAGTGGCTGCGCACCGTCACACTGTCCTTTCCATCGGGTCGAACTGCCGAAGAGCTGGTCGTCGACGACACCGTGGGACTCGCGTGGGTCGTGAACCTCGGCTGCATCGAGTTGCATCCGCACGCCGTGCGCGCCGACGACCTCGATCATCCGGACGAGTTGCGTATCGATCTCGACCCGGGACCGGGCGTGGAATGGAACGACGTTCGCCGCGTTGCGATGGAAGCGAAAGCGTTGTTGGAAGAACTCGGATTGACCGGTTGGCCGAAGACGAGCGGCTCGCGCGGCATCCACGTCAACGTACGCATCGAGCAGCGTTGGTCATTCACCGAAGTCCGCCGGGCTGCGCTCGCGTTCTCGCGCGAGATCGAACGGCGCGCGCCGTCGATCGCTACGTCGAAGTGGTGGAAGGAAGAGCGACACGGCGTCTTTCTCGACTACAATCAAAACGCCAAGGACCGCACCACCTGCTCGGCATATTCCGTGAGACCGCTTCCCGATGCACGTGTGTCGACGCCGCTGCGTTGGGACGAAGTGCCAGCGTGCGAACCAGCTGACTTTACTGTGTTCACCGTTCCGTCACGCTTTGCGACGATTGGCGATCCGCACGCCGACATGGACGCGGCGCGAGGTTCACTCGATCAACTGCTCGAACTTGCCGCGCGTGACGAAGCCCAAGGACTCGGTGACGCGCCCTGGCCGCCGCACTTTCGAAAAGCCAAGGACGAAGGCACACGCGTCGCTCCGTCTCGCGCGAAGCGCAAAAAGAAGAGCGACGACTAGCGGCCCGTGGAAAAGAGCTCGGCAATTTCCTGCGCGGCTACGACTTCGAGCTGAGCAAAAGTGCAGTCGCGCGGATCCTTGTCGGTTCGCCAACGGCGGAACTGCGCGGTGTGACGGAAGCGCGTGCCCTGCATGTGGTCGTACGCCACCTGGACGACCAGCTCCGGCCGAAGCGGTTCCCACGATAGATCCTTCCCCTGACTCCATCGGCTACCGCCGCCTGGCTTCCGACGCGGCGCCGCCTCCGCGTCTGTTTCGGCTTCTGACCATGCCTTCCATGGATGTCCTTTAAGCGCGTTTTCGCGATACGGTTCGAGAAACTCGACGAGCTCGCGACGCTTGGCGTCGGTGAAGCTCGAGCACACACCGACGTGTTCGAGTTTGCCGTCGCTGTTGAATAGACCGAGGAGCAGCGAGCCAATCGCGGTTCCCTTCCCGCTCTTGTGCCATCGGAAACCACCGACGACGCAGTCGCAGTCCCGCTCGTGCTTCACTTTCAGCATCGTCCGTTTATTCGGCTCGTACAGACCGGACTCTCGCTTCGCCATCACACCGTCGAGTCCGGCGCCCTCGAATCGGCTGAACCAGTCTGCGGCAACGTCGCGATCGCGCGTTGCGGGAGTGAGATGAAGCGGCGCTGCCGCGTCGGCGAGCAGCGACTCGAGCGCCGAACGTCGATCGGAGAACGGCGCGCCGCGGAGATCGACGTCGCCAAGCGCGAGTAGATCGAAGAACACGACGGATGCAGGAATCTGCTCGGCAAGCATCTTCACCCGCGATTCCGCTGGGTGGAGGCGCATTTGTAAGGCGTCAAAGTCGAGCCCGTTCTTGCTTACGATCGCGATCTCGCCATCGAGCACGCAGCGCTCCGGAAGTTGATCGAGCAACGGCCCTGCGAGCTCCGGGAAATAGCGGCCGAGCGGCTTCTCGTCGCGGCTTTGGACGAAGAGATCGTCACCATCTCGAAACACGAGCGTGCGGAAGCCGTCCCACTTTGGTTCGAAGATCCAGTCGTCGCCGGGCGGCAGCTCATTGACGAGCTTGGCGAGCATCGGAAGGATTGGCGGATTGACGGGTAGTTCCATGCTGCTGAGTTCCCTCGTGTTGCGCGATTCGTAGTCGATGCGTCGTTGTCGGCGTCGAGCGTTTCAGAAATAGTGACGCACCTGACAGCGCGTGTGCGAGCGCAGCCGTATATGCTACCGCTGCAACGGCACTTCAACAGGGAGTAGGACGATGGCACTCTGGAAGGAACAAGCCCCCCCTAAAAAGGACGCGACGACGATGACACCCGAGCCCGTTCTCAAGAAAGAGCCCGAAACGTTCGCGGACCCGATGACGACCCCGACCCCAAGCGTACCGCGTCGCACGTCGGCGCATGACACGCGTGAGTCGGTGATCGCGGCGGACATCACGATCGAGGGCAAAATCGAGGGCAACGGACACGTCCGTCTCGCCGGTCGCTTCAAGGGCGACGTTCACATTCAGGGCGATCTCACGATCGATGCCGGCGCCAAACTCACCGGTAGCGTTCGCGCGAACTCCGTCATCATCGGCGGCGAAGTGGAAGGCAACATCGATAGCGCGTCACGCGTCGAGCTGCTCGCCACGGGCGTTCTCAATGGCGACCTCAAGGCTGGTACGCTCACCGTTGCCGCGGGATCGCGCATGCGCGGTCGGTCGGAATTCGGTTGGGGCGATGAACTTCAGATCAAGCCGCGCGCGGTTGGGAACGGCTTGGCGTCGTGAGTCCAGTTCGGCAGTCGGCTCCAGGTACGACGCGGTCCTGCCCTCATTGTCGGGCAACGATCCTCGAAAGCGCGGCCATTTGTCCGGCGTGTAAGAAGTACCTGCGATTCGAACCGGGGGCGGCGGCGCGGGCCGTCCCCACGTTTTCTCCGCTCAAGATCGAAAGCACCATCCATCACCCGAACGTGGGCGAGGCGTGGGAGTATTCGGTCGTCGTTCTGATCAAGAACGAAAAGGGCGAAGAGGTCACGCGACATGTCGTGGGCGTCGGCGCGCTTCAGCCGACAGAAGGGCGAACGTTTAGCGTCGCCGTCGATGTGTTCGCTCCGCCGGGCGCGAAGATCCCCGGCACCTAGTTCGGCACGAACGCTCGGAATTCCTCAGCCGGACTGACGCTTCTGCCTCCACGCGGCAGGCGACAGTCCGGTTTCGCGTTTGAACGCACGGCTGAACGCGGCCTCCGACTCGTAGCCCACCTCCTCGCCCACGGTCGCCACTTTCGCTGAGCTCTTTGCGAGCTTCTCAGCCGCGAGCTGCAGACGCCAGCGCGTCAGGTACAGCATCGGTGACACGCCGACCATCGTCGAGAATCGCTCCGCGAGCACGGTGCGTGATGTCGCAATAGTTCGCGCGAGTTCGGCAAGTGTCCACGAATGCGCCGGCCGTTCGTGCAGCACCGAGAGCGCAGGACCGACAATCGGATCGCGAAGTCCGCCGAGCCATCCTGCTTGCTGTGGCGATAGATGCTCGACGTGATGCCGAATGACTTCGATGAACATGAGCTCGGCCATTCGCGTGAGCATCGTCTCGCTACCCACGCGCGCCGCGTGCGACTCGGCCACCGCCTGTCGCGGGAATTGAGACAGCCAGCCACCTGCGGCACCGCGCACAAGCATCCGTCGCGGAAGTGACGCAATGAGTGGATTGAACGGGCGCGCATCGCAGCCCAGAAAGCCGCAGACGAAGGTCGTGTCGTGCTGAACGTCCGGCCCTACGAAGACAGTTTCAGGAAATTTCTTCGGCGCCGTACTCGCGCGTTCGTCGAGCTTGAATCCATTGGCACTCGACATCAGGTGTGAGTCGCCGTGAGGAAATACGAGCACGTCTCCTGGCTGCATCTGCACCTGTTCTTCGCCGTCGAGCCCACCCCAGCACGTACCTGAGATGAGTACATGATATGAAATTAGATGCTCGGCGTCGGGCAGAATGCGCGGCGTCAACTCGCGCGCCGCTTCAGTCAGAACGGACCACGGCGCCGCAGCTTTGACGTGATAGAAGAACGCGCCGGTGAGCCGGACGGCGCGTAGCACATCTGAGAGAGGATCCATGGTTCGTGCGTGTGCCGCGGCCTATCCCATCGCGGGATTGGAAAACGCAGCCGACGACGGTGCAGCGATGAGCGTTTCTGTATCGACTGCGCGTCGCGAGCGCCAGAACACAAACCCCGTCACCCCGATGGTGACTGCGAGCGCTGCGCCGAATTCACCGGTCAGCCAGCGCGTTGGTCCAGTGTCGACAGTTACACGATCGAAGAAACCTTGCACCCACAGGTTGTGCGACGCGTGCAGAATCGCGGCCGGCCATACGCTTCCGGATCGCAGCCGAAGCCAGGCGAGTGGCAGTGCAAGCGACACGACCATGATCGCGAAGCAGGTGACAGCATACCATGTCGGCGTTCCCGAGTTGTAGTCGGCAAACGCGATGAGCGGAACGTGCCATGCGGCCCAGATGGCGCCGCTGATCAGGGCGACACGACCGAGGGGCATCGTCCGCGCGAGCGTCGGCACGAGGAAGCCACGCCAACCCAACTCTTCGCCAGTCGCCGACACCAAGCTCTGAATTGAACCGAGTACGACGAACGTCAGGATGCTCGTGTTGAAGCGCGTGAAGTCGACACCGCCAAGCTTCGCGAGCCACACGAAGCCATACGCGGGAATCGCGTAAGCAAGCGGAAGGAGATACGCGAGTGCGAGCCAACGCGGTGCGCCGAGTCGCCAACCCTCCCCACGGACGTTGCGCTGAAAGATGAGGCGCGTGAGGAGTGCACTGACTCCGGGCGACCACATGAGCGCGAACACATATGCACCGCCATGCGCGCCGAGGCTGCCGGCCGAGATGATGAGCCACCAGAAGACGGCGCTCAACGCGAAGGTGAGACCAAGAAACGTCGTCAACTCTGGTCGCGTGCTGTCTATGCGCGTGTTCATGGAGCGTTCTCCAGGCCGGATGCGATGCTACAACTTCCGGGCTGGAGCGTGGATCGGCTAGTGGACGGCGTAGGTCAACCGACCACGAACGAGCTTGGCGGGAGGGGCGAGATGGTGTTCCTCCGCGGCGGACTCGGTGCGGATATGAAAAACGGACACACCGAGCGAGGTCAGGACGTCGGCGATGATTCGACGGTGGCACCGCCACCACAAGACTTCTGCGCACATGATCGCCGTCCGAACGCCGCGGGCCAGCATCAAGAGCTCGAAGAGTCCTTCGGCGAATTCTTCGGTCGCAATGTGGTCGGCGTAGGCGCGGAAGGCGCTATGGCGCCAACCGAGGTTGACCGATTCCGGATCCGGGCGGCGACGACCACCGAGCGCGGGAATCCAGCGATACGCGATCGACGCCTGGGCAAGCTCCGCTTCGAGCGCGGCGCTCGCAAACTGGGGAAGCCGGCGCGACCCCGGGAAACGGCGAACGTCTACAATGAGCTCGATTTCGTGGCTTCGCAGGATCGCAACGAATTCTTCGGCCGAATGCGTTGAGTGGCCGACGGTCCAGACGCTTAGCGGCATACTGAGATACTCATCTTCGGCTGAATCGCTGGCCTTGGTGCGTTGCCGCCAGGCACTCATTCCAATATTGGAATGAGCGATCCGTCGGGAGGCTATACCCTGCCTACAAACGCCGCAAGTGCGTCGATTCGCCCATTCAACACCGACGCGCTCGGCGACGACGGAACGACCAGAACGGCGCCCAAGCCATGCGCCGATCCCGGCGACTACTTCTCTCTGGTCACGCCACCTTGTACGCAGTGTACCAGAAATATTCTAGCTCGTGAATGGCGATGTTGGTCCCGCCCGTGGTTGCGATAGCAGTGCGCAGCTCCACGCGCGACGGAAAGTTCTTGAGCACCTCATACTCGGCGCCGCTATCCAGCGCGCGACGCTGATACGTATTCCCACGCTCGTCGGTTCTCGTGATCGGTGAGTTGCTCCCGTGAACGTACCGATTGTCGAGTATCAACACCTGAGCTCCAGCGGGCAGCCGCCGATGCAGGTTGACGAGAAAGCGGTCGACTTCATCACGGAGTACGTGTGACCACCAGAAGCCGACGAATGCCGCGTCGAACGTTCCCTCGACCTTATCGAGGGCGTACGCGTCGCCGACGACAAAAGTTGCTGGCGTCGCCACCGGTTGATGAGTGCGTGCCACGGCAAGGACTTCGGGCGAGAGATCGACGCCGGTAATCGCCGTCGCCCGCTGGGCAATGAGCCGTGTCCAATACCCTGTGCCACATGCGACCTCGAGCACACGCCGCCTGTCCAAATACGCCGGAACGAGTCGCTGTAGATCGCGAAGATCGCGCTGTCGCTCAGGCTTCGCATAGACTTTTTCATACTCATTCGCCCGCGCAGCGTAGTACGCGAGAATCTCGGATTCAGTCGGCATCGTTCAGCGAAACACGAAGCGTGTCACATCGCAAGAGTCTCGCGGCGTGACACGCTCCTGTCATCAGAATCTTTATGAACTTCCGACCCCTTACGGCGTCGTTCGGGGCAGCGGCCGTGCTTTGTACTTCAGGTACAGCCGGCTATGGCGATCGTCGTCCGGCGTTTGACGTCCCTTGATGAACACCTCGCTGATCTGCGACCGCAGATCGAGCGGATCGCCACTAGAGATGAACAGGTTCGCCAACTTGCCCTGCGCGATCGAACCGATGTCTTTTTCCGCGCCAAAGATTTCGGCGGGCCAAATCGTGAGCGCCTTGATCGCCGCATCTTCCGGTAGTCCATACGCCACCGCCAGCGCCGCGTGGAACGGCACGTGCCGGGCGTTGGCGCCCGCACCAGTCGAAAATGCGAACTTCACACCGGCCTCGTTCAAGAGACCAGGCTGTGCGTAGATCTCGTCGTAAGTCGTGTTGAAGCCCGGCGCCGCCTGCAACGAACTCAGAATGACGGGCACGTTCTTCTGCGCGAGCAGCGTGCGCACCTTGTACGCCTGAGAGCCACCCTGAATCACGACGCGGATATTCCACTTGTCGCCGAAGGCGATCGCTTCGCGAATGGCGGCTTCACCGTTCGCGCCAATGATTGCTGGAATCTCCTTGGCGAACAGCGGCCGCATCGATTCATACAACAGATCGACCTTCCCGGAGCCGGCTGCGCGACGCGTGTCGTAGTCCTTGGACGCCTGCATGAAGTTGTCCAATTCCGTCGCGGCCATTCCGCTCTCGGCGGCACCACCGCCGCGACCACCCCGTCCGCCACCGCCGCCACCACGACCCCCACGCCCACCGCCAGGAAGGTTGATGATCATTGCCGCTGAACGACGCACGGCGATGTCTTCCCACGTCCAGCCAGCGGTGTTGATCAGCGCGGCCTGACCGCTGATCGAACCACCGGTCGGCGCCGAGAGCACAGACGTTACGCCGTTCATGCGCGTCACGCCGAGCAGTTCACTCTCGATGTTGAGCGCGACCAGCGCGCGGAGATGCGGATTGAACTGACCCATCTCGCTCCGCATGCTCATTGTCTGGACGCCACCAATCTCCTGTAGCCCAATACCAGTGTAGCTATCGACCATACCGGGATACACGAACTTGCCCGTTGCATCCACGACTTTGACGTCATTCGTCACGGAGATGTTCGTGCCCAGCTGGGCGATCCGGCCATTGCGAATGAGAATACTCGTATTCGCGAGACGCTCGCCGGTTCCCGTCACAACTGTGCCGCCGCGAATGAGGTACGTCCCATCGGGACCGGGCGACGACTGCGCCACGCCGATCGCAGGGAATACGAACGCCGCGGTCAGTGTTGCTGCGACCTGTCGAATGTTGCGAATCATCGATCGCCTCCCGGCGCGGCTGCAACCTTTCGCAGCGTGCTCGCATCGTTGCGATCGAAGTACACCTTGCCGTCGATGATCGTGTACTCGACCATCGCAGCCGGCGCGAATGGATGC
Organism: Leucogemmata humicola; assembly: GCF_055379415.1. Lineage (NCBI taxonomy): Bacteria > Pseudomonadati > Gemmatimonadota > Gemmatimonadia > Gemmatimonadales > Gemmatimonadaceae > Leucogemmata > Leucogemmata humicola. Next base: position 272,210 of record NZ_AP040875.1, on the reverse strand, counting down.
GCCGAGAAGACGGCGATATCACCGTCTTTACCGACGTCGAGCGTTCCGACCATCTTGTCGACGCCGAGCTGCTTCGCCGGATTGAGCGTGATCATCTTCAGCGCTTCGTTCACTGGCATGTTGCCGTAGCGAACACCGACACCCGCTTCCTGATACAGGCGGCGAATGCGCTCATCGGAATCCGAATTCACCGACACGATGACGCCGCGTTCCGTCATCAGTGCCATGTTGTACGGAATCGCATCCCAGGCTTCGACTTTGTACGCCCACATGTCAGCGAAGGTCGACGCCATGGCACCGTGCTTCGCGATTTCGTCGGCGACCTTGTAGCCCTCGAGCACGTGCTGGAAGGTGTGAATCTTGAACCCAAACTCGTCGGCGACTCGAATCAGCATGAGGATCTCGTCAGCGCGATAGCTGTGCGCGTGCACCTTGAGATCGCCGTGCAAAATTTCCGTCAGCGCTTCGAGTCTGAGATCACGACGCGGAGGAATCGCGTTCGGATTCGTCTTCGCCGTGGCGCGATAGTCCGTCCACTCCTTGTCGTATTCCTTCGCCTTCGTGAACCAATACCGCAGGGTGAAATCGACACCCATGCGCGTCATCGGGAAGCGACGATCTTCCGGATCCGCCGTCGAGCTGGCGCGAGTGACATTCTCGCCGAGTGCGAACTTGACGATGCGAAATGCGCCTTTGAAGTACATCGAGTCCGCAGGCATGCCCCAACGCATCTTGATGATGCGCGACTGGCCCCCGATGGTGTTGGCGCTGCCGTGCAACAGATTCGCCGCCGTGACGCCTCCGGCGAGCGCGCGGTAGATCACCGGATCATCGTTCTTGAGCTGCACCTGAACTTCTGGCGTCACCGATTCGCTGCCCTCGTTGATGCCGTTTTCCAACGCGGCGTGCGAGTGCGCGTCGATGATGCCTGGCATGACGAACTTGCCAGTGCCGTCGATGACGCGAATGCCCTGTGGAATGGCCGCGTTGCGACCGACCGCCGTGATCTTGCCGTTTCGAACGACGATGTTGGCATTCTGGATATCGCCGTTGCTGATCGTAATGATGGTCGCGTTGCGAATCGCGACGTCCTGCGCGGCCACCAGGGCCGGTACCAGCAGCGCCGCCGCACCGGCGATCGCCGCACGCGTTCTCAGGTTATGTATGCGCATATGAGATTCCTCTAGTAGAGGCGTCCCTCGATGAAAACGTGTTTGATCGGAGTGCCGCTGGCGAATAGATCGTTGCCGCTCACGACCACGAGGTTGGCGAGTTTGCCGACTTCGATCGTGCCGACGGCAGAGGTGATCCCGAGCAGCGCGGCGGGCGTCACGGTGGTCGCACGAAGCGCATCGTCCGGGCTCATGCCCGCTTCGATCGTCGCACGCACGCGATCGCGGAAGGTCGTGCCGCTCGCGCCGCCAAAGGATGCGAGCGCGACGGGCACTCCGGCTTTCGCCAGCGTTGCCGCATTCGCCTTGACTTCGGTCACCGCCGGATCGACGATCGTCGCCTTCGGATCGCCTCGGCCGGAACCCGTGACCAGGAATTCGTGGCCCGTCACCGAATCCGCGATCGGCCATTCGAGACTGACAACCGCCGTCGCGGCACTCGCCTTCAACGTCGGAACGGAGCGATAGGCTTCACGCGCGCCGACAACCACGGGACCCTTGATCCCCAACTCCTTCGAGATCTCCGCGACCCGCGTGAGTTCTCGTTCGGTTGACGCAAGAAACCACGACGGCATCTCGTTTCCGGCCGCTGGCATCAGCGCCCGGCTGAATGGATCGTTCGACGGGCGTGCACCGGGCGTGCCGGCCTTCATCGCTTTGTCGAGTCGCGCCTCGTACTGCGCGTCGATGTACGCCTGGCGAATGAACGCATAGGCGCCGATGCCGGTGCTTGGATAGCCGCCCCGCTTGGTGCCGAACGAAACCTCCTGCGCGGCCGAGGCGCGAAGTGCCATGCGCGACTCGTCGCGGGTTCCCGTGAGCGCAGCGCCGATCTGTCCGGGAAAGAGGCCGCCGTTGAACACGAGTCCGACCGTCGTGATACCGCCGGCGCGGAAAGCAATCAGTTCGTCAGCCGTCGGCGTGAACATGTCGGCCGCCTCGGCGCTCGCGTCGAGCTCGGGCAGCACGACTGGCGGCGCCGGTGTTGCGGCGGCCCCGCCGCGACCACCGGCTGGAGCGGCACCGCGACCACCACCGCGTCCTCGGCCAGCGGCGGCGTCGGTGCTTGCCGGCGCAACGGCGCGGGTGGGACTTGGCAGTCCGATGCTGGTGGCCGCGTCGATCAGACCTGGAAAGACCGTATGGCCCGCGAGGTCCATGCGGACCACGCCGGCTGGAATGTTCACCTGCGCTCCGACGGCGGCGATGCGGCCGTCGTGTGTGAGAACGGTCCCGCGTTCGATCACTTTGCCAGGAGCCGTGACGATGCGGACGTTGGTTAGCGCGTAGTCGGCGAGCGGCGCCCCCGGCGGGCCGCCCGGATTGGGCGATTGTGCAAACGCTGCCGCGAATGCGATCGGCAGCGCGGCGGGGATAGTCAGGAGGGTCCTGCGTGCCATGATGGCGCTCCTGCAACTGAGAGGGTGGGAACGGTGAGGGTCGTAGAAGAAGGTACGCCTCAGGTCGCGCGCGTCAATTTTCCGCGCGCGGTGGCTACGGCAAACTTGCCTGTGGCATTCGTTTGCCGGCTGACCGTCCCAGCTTTCCTCTGCTGCAGTTCTATTAGAACTGCAGTCACCCACGACAGCGGAAACGCCTAACGACTAAACGCGTAGCCTAGCGTTCTCAGATACGACTTGGCGGTGCGCGCCGTTTCGAGCGCTGCTCCATCGCCTGGTGTTGCAGACGGGTTGAGTTCCACCATCAGTGCAATGTCGGCCGTCGATTTCTCGAGCTCAGCAACCACCGCCGCGAGATTCACGCGTCCTCCGCCGAGCGCACAATAGCCGTCGTGTGTCTTGCCACCATCGTAGTCCTTCAGATGCGCGTGTCGAATCACCGGTAGAAAATCACGAATGATCGGCAACGGATCGGCGCCGGCGGCGGTCAGTTCGCCAACGTCCGGCCCAAGCATGATCACGCGCGTGTCGACTGCATCCATCACAGCGTACACGTCGTCCCGTGACTGCACGCAGCTTCCCGTATGCGGATGCAGCACGCCGACGACGCCGGCATCCGCGAGCGCTCGACCGATATCGTTGAGCGCAGAGACGATTTGCGCGCGCGACTTGGACATGTCGAAACCCGGCCGCGCTACAGTATTCGGCCCGACGACCGCAACGCTGCCACCGCATGACCGAATCAGTTTTCCCCATCGCGTGGCATTTGCGACATTCTCACCACGCTTCGACAAATCGGTGAGCTCGAATGGGCAGTACGCCGACTGCAGCGGAACGCCGGCCCGATCGAGCTGAGCTTTGAGTCCGCCTCGCGTTTCCCACCAGTCCATTACACTACCGAACGACTCGAATGCACGGTAACCGAGGCTCGCGACGTCGCGAATCGCCGCCTCGGCGTTCTGCGGCGCGTAGCCCCACGTGATGCCGGTGTGTCCGACGATGAGCCGATTGCTTCTCGCGACGACGCTAGGCAGGACGAGAGAAGCGGCGATCACGCCAAGGAATTCGCGTCGATCGATTTGAACGCTCATATGATAATACTCATGGCAGACCGAACACGACGTAGCCACCCGCCCCCCGTGGACCCGTCGCGCCGATGCCGCCTTCGCGCGACTTTTTGCCCCATGTAAGCGGCGTCGTGGCATTGACGACGAGATACTGTCGACCGCCGGCCTCGTACATTGATGGCAGCCCCTCCGTACCCATGGGCAACTGTCCCGACCATAGCACGTCGCCACTCTGCGCGTCGAACGCGTAGACATGGCCGTCCTTCGCCGTGGCAAACACCAATCCGGTCGGTGTGACGATCATGCCGTTGCGCTGCGTGCCGCGCGGAACACCCGTGTTCTTTCCACCCTCCTTCGCGGCCATGATGTCCTGGCCGATGGGGACTTTCCATCTGATTGTTCCGCGATTGAGGTCGTACGCAGTGAGCGTCGACCAGGGCGGCGCCATGATGTACGGATGGCCCAGGCCGTAGTCGGTCGTATAGCGTTCCGTCACTGTTACGCCCGCGGGATATGTCGCTGGCTCGCGATTGCGTCCGCTTTCGCTTTGCGACGGAACGCCGGGCGCGCCGCCGCTTTCGACCACCGGACCGCTCGGCGCTGTCGCGCGCTGCGGAACGGGAAGGAACTGCAGATTCGCCCCGCCACCGAGGTAGGCGTAAATATCTCGGATCGACGTTTCGTCGACGTGAGGAAACGCCGGCATCTGCGATCCACCCATGCCGACGATCGCGCGGAAATCGCCGAGGTTCATCCGTGATCCGATTCCTGTGATGCTCGGACCGGCGCCGCCCGCGCCGCGTGTCCCGTGACAATCGCTGCACTCGCGCACATACGCGTCGGCACCGCGCGACGATCCGGCGCCCGCCTGCTGCGCGACGTCAGGTCGATTGCGCGATGACTGACGCTCGAGATGATAGAACGACGGAAAGTCCTGATTGAGAATGTAGACCATTCCGTGTGCCGGATCGGACGCTGTATTTCCCCAGTTCGCCCCACCAACCGCGCCCGGAATCGCAATGGTTTCCTGCGTCAGCGACGGCGGCGTGAACATTCCCTTTCGCGCCGCATCGATGCGACGTGTCCACGTCGCGCGCTCGGCCTCGGTGAGAAAGAACGGCGTGAGATCTTTCGCCGTCAGTGATTGACGGGCGAATGGCGGCAGCACGGTCGGAAATGGCTGCGTCGGCCACGCGTGTTCACCCGGGACGTCGCTCGGCGGAACAGGACGTTCCTCGATTGGCCAGAGCGGTTTCCCAGTGACGCGATCGAACACGAACAGAAAACCCTGTTTGGTCGCCTGAGCCACCGCGTCGACGAGCTTACCGTCGTGCTGAACGGTGACGAGCTGCGGCGCCGCCGTCGGATCGTAGTCCCACAAGTCATGGTGCACGAGCTGGAAGTGCCAGACTCGCTTGCCCGTACGCGCATCGAGCGCGACGAGACTCGTGCTGAATAAATCGCTGCCGGCGCGATCGGCGCCGTAGTAGTCGTACGTCGCCGATCCGACAGGAAAGTAGGCGATGCCGCGTTTCGTATCGACGCTGATCTCGCCCCAGGTGTTCACGCCACCGATGTACTTGTAGGCGTCCTTGGGCCACGTGTCATAGCCGTACTCACCAGGCTGCGGAATCGTGTGGAATGTCCACGCAATCTTCCCGGTGATGACGTCGTAGGCGCGAACATGTCCCGGCGTGGAGAAATAGTCTTCGCCTGTCGCGGAGCCGAGCATGAGCAAGTTGTCGAACAGCGCACCAGGCGTGGCGGACTGGACGCGCAGGATCGTTGAGGGGTCACGATCGAGACCCTCCCGCAGATCCACGACACCGTTCGTTCCAAAACTGAGAATGGACTTTCCGGTCGTAGCGTCGATTGCCTGAAGCGTGCTGCCGAGCGTGAAGAGCAACCGGCGATCGCGACGATCGACGCTCTCCCAATAGTTCATCCCGCGTCGCGCAACGCCGCGCAGATTCGCGTGAATCCAAAGCTCGCGACCGGTAGCTGCGTTGAGCGCGACGAGCGAATTGTCCTTCGCCATCACGTACATCACGCTATCGACGATGATCGGATTGAACTGATATGCCGTGCTGTCGGCAGTCGAATAGATCCACTTGATGGCGAGCTTGCCGACGTTGGCCTTCGTGATCTGATCGAGTGCCACGAACCTCGACTGATCAGTGCCTCCGCCGTAGTCGGCCCAGGAGCGCCGAGGCGGTGGCGACGAAGCGGGCATGTTGCTGCTCGCGCCCTGACTTCCTCGACAGCCAATGGCACTCGCGACAACTGTCACGGTCGCGACGATTCGACGCACACTCACGGTTCGTCCGGCGGCGTGGGTGACTGAACGCCGCCGGTCGGCACATCGATTCCAGCCGCCCAGATGATTCCGTTCAACAGGAAGCGTCGGAAATCTTCGAGCTGCATGTTCTCGTGATAATCGGCACCGCCAAAGACAAGCCCTCGCCCGCCATCGGCACGCTGATACGCCCACGACACAACCTGCGGTCCGATCGGCGACGTGGCTGGTGTGCCAACGAGCAGGTTGGTTCGGCGCGGATCGTCCGGAAGGAAGTACCGCGAGAAGATTTCATCGCGATATGTCCAGGGCTTTACGCCGCGTAGCACCGGATGCGAGTCGTTCTGTAGGGCGATCGACCAACGATCATTTGGATTCTTTGAAATCATCTGCACCCACAATCCGCCCGTCCAATCAACGTAGTATCCGCGCGCCATCCAGTTCTCGACCCAGCTCGCATAGTGCAGAATCACGACGCCAACACCCGTCTTGATGAGTGAATCGAGCGACTTCAGGTACGCGGTTGTCGCAGCGTCGTACGACGTATGATTCGTCGTTGGATCCGGAGGAAAGAGCGGATGCGTCTCGCGTGCATCGCGCTCAGAGCTGCTCTCGATAACGATCACGGACGCGCCCTTCACATCGCTCAGGTCCTGCGCGATTCGTCCAACGACGATCTTCGTCGTGACACCGTGCACGTTCGAAGAGTGATCGAGTGAATAGGCGAGCGAGCGAAGATCCTTTTCGTACTCGTGGCGACCGACGACGCCGTGGTCTTTCGTCCCGGCTAGGAAGACGATCTGCTTCGTCTGCGCTCCGGCGATCGCCGGCACTACAGCGACGAGTGACAGAACGAGCCGCCGCGCCGCGTTCATGCGAGCAGAAGGTCCGCGCCTTCACGGATGAGAGCGTGGGTGGCGGCTCCGATCCCAGCGCTGGCGCCGGTGAGCGCGAGTTTTCCCGACAGGCGACGGGTCGCAGGGGTCATCATATGACCGTATATCTACGCCGTCTTGGCTTCGTCGCCAGACGGGACCATCGCTTCCCTGAGCGTCGCATCGATCCCGGCTCGAGAAACGACCTTTCGTTCGGCGCCAAAGCGTAAGTCAGTGCGTGGGTTACGCCAGGTCGCCCTGAAATCGGAAGGAATCCCGATTGAATGACTCTGGATTGCTGTGTACGTTGACGGCTGCTTCCAACCAGCCCTGTCGACCAACCCGACCGACGATGAAGCTGTTTCGAAAGATCCTCTTCTGGTGCCACCTCGCGGCCGGTCTCACCGCCGCCATCGTTGTGATCATCATGTCGGCGACGGGAACGCTCCTCGCCTATCAAAAGCAGATCACCGCGTGGGCCGATCGTCGAGCGGTGAATGCCGGACCGCCGTCCGTCGCCGCGCCACGACTCGGCGTCGACGAGCTGGTGCGCCGAGCGACCGATTCCGCTGGCATGGCGCCGACTGCGATTACGCTTCGCGCGCGACCGGATGCCCCCGCGGAAATGACCTTCGGACGCGATCGGCGCGAGCTCGTGAACGTCTACACCGGCACACTGCTCGGCGAAGGATCGAAGGACGTGCGCGCGTTCTTTCGCAGCATGACCGCATGGCATCGCACAATCGGCGCAACAGGCGACAAGCGCGCGCTCGGCCGAATGATCAGCGGCGCGTCCAACCTGATCTTTCTCTTTCTCGTCGTCAGCGGGTTCTATCTCTGGTGGCCGCGTAAATGGACGCGCGTTGCCGTGCGCAACGTGACTGTGTTTCGACGTGGACTCTCGGGTAAGGCGCGCGACTTCAACTGGCACAACGTGCTCGGATTCTGGAGCGCGGTTCCGCTGTTCGTGATCGTTCTGTCCGGCGTCGTCATTTCCTATAGATGGGCGGGCGATCTCGTGTACCGCGCTGCCGGCGAGGCGCCACCTGTGGCGGCAGCGCCAGGTGCCAACGGCGGCGGTGGTCGTGGTGAAGGAAATGGCCAACGTCGCGAACCCGAAGTCGCCGTCGCGTCGATCCCGCTCGATTCACTCGTCGCCAGCGCACGACGTCAGTCTCCCGAGTGGACGACCATCAGCGCGACGCTGCCCAAAGCGACCGCGAAGACGATCACGCTCTCGATCGACGAAGGCACGGGTGGGCAGCCGCAGCTTCGCACACAGCTCGTGCTCGATCGCGCGACGGGCGCCAGCGTGCGCTACGAGCCCTTCGCGGCGCAGAGCACCGGACGACGATGGCGCTCGATCATGCGCTTTGCGCACACCGGCGAAGTACTCGGCGTGTTCGGTCAGACGATTGCCGGACTCGTTTCGTTCGCTGCTGTGGTTCTTGGCGTCACGGGTATGACGCTCGCGCTTCGCCGCTTCCTTGCGTGGAACCGTCGACGCGTCGCGCCAGTGCAAAGCGATGTGACGATCGAGGCGGACGTCGAAGAAGAAGAGCTGACCACGGTCTAGCGGTCTTCTAGTCGGCGCGCGGTAGCCGGAGCGTGAAGGTCGAACCGTGTCCGATCTCGCTCACTGCAGTGAGATCACCGTGCATCTTGCGCGCGAGGTCGCGACTGATCGCCAGCCCGAGCCCGAGTCCTTCTTCGCCACGCGCCGTGGCACTGCGATCGATCTGCACGAATGGATCGAAGATCGACTCGAGTTTCTCGGTCGGTATCCCGCGGCCGGTATCAGTTACTTCGATCACAACATCGTCACCGCGAGGAGCAGCGCTGACGATGATACGTCCGCCCTCCGGCGTAAACTTGATCGCGTTCGACAGAAGATTGAGCACGATCTGGTTTGCGCGCTCGGTGTCGATGCTGGCCATCAGAGGCTCGTCGCCTGGCAGAAGCTCGAACGCGACCTGCTTCTTGGTGATCTGCGGCATGGTCAGCGCACCGATGTCTTTGACGATCGCGCGGATGTCCGTGCGACGCAGGTCGAGCTGAATTTCGCCCGCCTCGACTTTGGCAAAATTCAGAATGCTATTGACGATCCCTAACAAGTGGCGCTGGTTGCGCTGAATTCGCTCGAGGTCGGCGAGCTGCAGCTCGGTCGTTGGTCCGCGCGCGCCGAGGGCAATGATTTCTGCATATCCCCCGATGGCGTTGAGCGGCGTGCGCAGTTCGTGCGACATCATCTTGAGGAAATCCGCCTTCGCGCGATTGGCACTCTCGGCGTCCGCCCGCGCCTCGCGTTCGCGCTGAAGCAGCACTTCGCGCTCCGTGCGCTGCTGAAGCAACTCATCTGCTTGCGCTCCGAGTTCCACGGCGGATCGTTCGAGATCTTCGTTGGCCGCCTCGAGTTCAGCATTGAGCTCGCCTAGCTCCTCCGCGCGACGTAACAACACATCCAATGCGCTCCGTCTCAGATCGACTGCCGCGTCGATTTCAGCGGTTTCCCACGGTGCAGACTTGCCACGTCGCTCTGCCTCCCACAATGCGAAGCTCCCGCGCGGAGAGAGCCTGGGGGCGCCTTCGCGATCGATTTCGACGGCCTTATTCGGATCCCCGCCCCACGAGATCTTTTGCTTGCTCTCCGGTCGGAACCACAGGATGTATTTGGGCCGCGACGAAGAAAGGGACACGGCGAGGAGGCCGCTCGCGATATCGGCATACGCCGACGCCGGCGGGAAGTGCGTGGCGAGCGCGGTCGTGTGAAATACGTCGGTCCGCCGCGCCGTGAGCCAGGCCGCAAGGTCGGACAACTGTTCGCGCGTCGGCGTGGCGCCGACGGTTCGGATCGAATCGGCCTCGTACACTGCGGCGCCGCCGGCACGGGTAAGGTCGAGTAGATTCGGCGAGCCGGAGGTGAGTGCGTCGTGGTAATCGGTCGTTTGACCGAGGCGCTCGGCCAGCGTTGTCTCTACAGCGCGAACGGCCAGCGCGCGATCGCGATCCTCCACATCCTCCGCCAACCCGGTCTGCAGCGATAGAGCCTGCGCGAGGAATTCACACAGCGTACGCGTGGCGTACGATACGGGCTTCGGCCCTGAGTAGTGGTGTCCCGAGATGAGTCCCCAGAGCTCGCCACGGTGAATAAGTGAGATCACCAGACTCGCCGTGACGCCCATGTTCTTCAGATACTGAACGTGAATCGGCGACACACTGCGCAGGACGGACAGACTGAGGTCGAGTGGTTCATGCGTGAGCGGGTTTATCTCAGGAAGAATCGGGACGGGCGTGAACGATATGTCCGGGATCGACCGCACCCAGTTTCGGAGAAACAGCGCTCGCGCCTGCGCGGGAATGTCTGATGCTGGATAGTGCAATCCGAGCCACGGTTCGATTCCTTCGCGCTTCGATTCGCCGATGATCTCGCCGTGCCAGTCTTCATGAAATCGATAGACCCACACGCGATCGAACTCTGTGATCCGCCGCATTTGCTCGGCGATCTGCGCCGCGAGACCGATGAGCGTATTTGCATGTTCGATGTGGACCAGCGTATCGCGTACGACGTCGCGAAACATCGCCGGTGTGAGCTCGCTGGATGGATCACCGCGTTCGAACTCGAGCACGACGAGCCCACCGCTTCGGTAGACGCAGATATCTGTTCGCTCGCCGGCAAGCCACCCATCTCCGCTGGGCAACTGCGCGGTCGTCTCATGGCGAGCTTCGTGTCGTCCCAAAGCCGCGCGAATCGCGTCGCTCGCGGCGACACCAAGCGCGTCTCGAAGCGATCGCCCAATCAGACCACCCTTCTGAATTCCGAACGCCGTGGTTGCATTGGCGCTCGCCACAATGATCGAGTCCTTTCCCTCATCCCAACCGAGCAACACGCCGTGTGGTTGAATCGCACCCGGAATGTGAATTGGCTCGCGGTCGCAGTTCGTGAGGTCGATCGGAGTGCGAGGATCGACGAACGAGCTGACGCCGCTGACACGAGTCATGGTTGCGGAACCTTCTTCGTTTTTAGGCGTGCTCGTTCAGTCGACTCGCCAGCGCCGCCTCGAAGAACGCGAAAGTCGCGCGCGCGGCCGCGACCATTTCATCAGCCGAGCCGGAGTCGGGTCCGGCGGATTCGACGAAGTTGGTGATCGAGGCGCATGTTCGTCGCCACATCGCGCCGGTTTCCACGCCGTTGCCGGTGAAGAACCGGCATCCGTTCGGCGGCGACAGATCGAGTGCGTCGCACACGTGGCGGACGATGATCTGCCCGCCGAGCGTCGCACCTTCGATGACGTACACTGCCGCGAACGCGGCCGCAGCGTTCGGAAGCCTGAGTTCGCTCAGCGTTACAAGTTCAGAGTGCTCTCCAAACCAATGAAGGTCGTCATCGAGCAAAGCGATTTTCGATCGTTCATCGAGGACGTATCCGTACCGAGCGAGCGACGCGGCGTGCGCTTGAAGCCGGGTCTCGATCGCGTGCATGGCGTCGCGCAGACCAGCCAGCGATCGCACGTAGCCATCGCGCGAGATGCGATCGCCAGTCAGCGGAAGCGATGCGTCGAGCCTCGCGTGAAGATCCGCGGTCTCGACTTTTAGGCGCTGGAGGATCGTGTGCCGGCGTGTGTTTGCCGCCGTCTCGACTGGCATGCGATCACATCATGCAGGCTCCGCGCCGAACTGCGCGGGCTCGCCGGGCGCGGGCCAGCGGATCCGATCGCCAAGTCCCGCAGCTTCGAAGGTCGCCTTCACCTCGGCGGCGCCTTCCGTGAAGTGAGTCCATCCTTCGAAATGCAGCGGGACGATCGTTGACCTTGGCCAAGCGACCGCAAGCGTTACCGCTTCGTCCGCGTTGAATGTCAGATCGTGCGGTCCAGCGACGGCGACGCGAGCGGCGCCAAGATTGAGCACTGCGACATCGACATCGAACCGACGGCCTACCTCGGCGACGCCGTCGTACCATACCGTGTCGCCGGAGACATACACGACGGGATCTGACTTCTCCGAACTCTCGAGCACGAATCCAATGACGGGTCCGCGATCGCCGTCTGGCGGACCGTGACGCGCCGGCGTTGCAGTAATGCTCACCATGGAACCAGTGGTCGAACGCAACTCGATCGATTCCCACGCTGCCAGTCCAACGGCGTTTCCACCAAGTCGTTCGGCTCCTGCTTTCGTCGTGATCACCGTGCGGGCTTTGGCCAGCATCGCGCGCCCAGCGTGATCGAGATTGTCGAAATGATGATCGTGGCTGAGCAAAACTGCGTCGATGGTCCCGATGTCGTTTGCGTCGACTGCGGGTGACTGCGTCTTGTGCAGTGTGTAGACGGCGGTCGGATAGTCGGTTGGCGCGGGATCGAGCGTCGGATCGGTAAGAAAACGCAAACCGTTCAACTCGAGGATCGCGGTTGGGCCGCCGATGTACGTGACGCGCAATTGAGGCATGGTTCTACGGATGTTCTGGTAGTGAGACTGCGCCTTGATAGATGTCAGCCCAGAGATCGCCAACCTCGTCGATTCGGCGCGCCATCGTTCTGAGCGTGAACGTCTGTGGTGCAGCGCGCCCACTCTCGACTTCCTCCCAAGTGCACGGTGCCGACACGGGCGCTCCCGGCTTCGGCCGAACAGCATATGTTGCCGCGTACGTCGCCCCAAACTCGTTGCGACCGGTATCGACGAGGATACGTCCTCCGCGATCGGATTTATAGAATTCTTGTGTGAGATGTGCAGGATCGCGGCGCACGAGAGCGAGTCCAACGGCATGCGCAAAACGCGCCACACGGCCAGCGTCGGCGCTTCCGTCGAGCGGAACGGCAACGTGAAAGCCCTTCGACCCAGACGTCTTCACCCAACTCGGGCAACCGAGTTCGGCCAGTACGTCGCGGACGAGGAGTGCGGCGTTGCGAAGGGCGTCTGCGTCATCGTCCAGCGGATCGAGATCGAACAGACAGAGATCCGGATACAGAAGTCGCGGCACACGCGACACCCACACGTGTGGCGTGATGCAATTCTGATTGGCGAGCCAGAGCAGCCCGCGCTCGTCGGTGATTACAGGATAGTTCACGACGCCGTCTTTCTTCGGAACTGTGACTCGCTCGAGCCACTTCGGACCTTTGTCGACGTTCTTTTGGAAGAAGCCCTTCTCGCCAATGCCTCGATGAAATCGCTCCATCGTGACAGGTCGCCCTGCGATGTGCGGCAGCATGAGCGGCGAAATGCGCGCGTAATACTCGGCGAGCTCGCCTTTGGTGATTCCGTCGTCCGGAAACATCACCTTCTCCGGATGTGAAATGGCCACCGACGCGTCGGTCATGATTCACGCACCACGTCGCGCGCAGATCGATCGGGGCGCTCAGCGAGTAATCTCGAGTGGCGCAGCTTGCTGTGCACCGTCCATTCGATGAAGGCGACGTGCACGACGATCTCCGGCTTGACCCAATGCGCTCGCACGCGTGGGAGCCCCGTGGCTTTCGTGAACGGCGTCTCCGTCATCTCGAGTGCGTCGAGGCGTGCGCGAAGTTCCATGAGCATTTTTGTATCGAGGCCCGTACCGACCTTACCGGCAAAGACAAAATCGTCGCCTTCAAAGTAGCCAACGAGGAGTGCGCCAAGCCCGGCTCGTGCCCCCTGTGGGTCGGTGAAACCGCCGACGACAAAATCCTGCGACGTCTCGCACTTCATTTTGAGCCAGTGCTTAGACCGCTTCTGCTCATACGGCGAATCGAGTCGCTTCGCGATCACCCCCTCCCAGCCTTCGATGCGCGCGCGCTCCCAGGGTTCGGCGTCCATCATCGCGGGTACACGAACGACCGGGACGCGAAGTGGTAGCGAATCGAGAATGGCGCGGCGTTCCGTGAGGGGAAGGCCGGTCAGGTCGCGCCCGTCGAGCCACACGACATCGAAGACGTGATACTCCACGATCCCAGCGTCCCACGTGAGTTCCCCGTCGAGTACGACGTCGGTCACGGGCAGCTCGGCGATCGCGTTGGCGACCGAAGGCACGGACTTGGGCAGGTGCGTTCGCGAAAACAGCCGCACGTCGTTCCCCTGCCTGAACGCCACGAGCCGAATGCCGTCGAGCTTCCGTTCGAAGGTCCATTCGGGACCGCTAAATCGCTCTTGAGTGAGTGTCGCCGCCATGGGCTCGATCCAGTCGGGGAAATTCGGCGGTTCGCTCATTTCGAGGTGGTTGCGGTCGTGGTCGTCGTGTCGTAGTTCTGAGCGTCGCTGCCCCGCAGAATTCCTTTCGGAGCCATCATCATGCACAACAAGTATGACGAGCTGGATTTGCTGGACCAGGCCCAGGCCGAAGCCGAGTCGATTGCTGGCGATATGCAGTTCGCCAGCGACCTCGATCGGCGCAGGTTCGTGTTCCTGTCGCTGACGGCAGCGGCAGCCACGACCTTCGGCTTCAGCGCGAAGACTCTGGCTCAGGGCACTAGTGGTGGTGGCGGCGGCGGTCGCGGAGGTCAGGGTGGCCAGAACGCCGCGCCTCCTGTCCCGCTCGACAACATGGAAGCGGTGTCGTGGAGCTTCCAACCCTATCCGGGTGGAACGGGTGCGTTGCTCGAAAAGACATATCGTGAGAAAGGCATGTCGGCCTTCGCCCGTCAGCCGTTCGCGTGGGGAACGGGTGCGCCAAGCTCGTTCAACATCCAGCCGTGGGGAACCGCGCAGCTCCCGTCGAACGACGAGGACATTGCGTTCCTCCCCGCACATCGATTGGCGGCGGCGATCAAGGCGGGAAAGCTGACGTCGACGCGCATCACGAAGATCTATCTCGAGCGGCTCAAGAAGCTGAATCCAACGCTCTTTTGCGCGGTGACGATCCTGGAAGATCGCGCGCTGGCCGACGCGGCGGCGATGGACGCCGAGCTGAAGGCTGGAAAGTATCGCGGCCCGCTGCACGGGATTCCGTGGGGTGTGAAGGATCTCTTCGCCGTGAAGGGAACGCCGACGACATGGGGCGCCGCAGACTTCGAAAATCGCGTGATCGATGAAGACTCCGAAGTCGTTGTCCGTTTGCGAAATGCTGGCGCTGTACTGATCGCAAAGCTTTCGACAGGCCAGTTCGCGCAAGGCGGAGTGTGGTTCCGAGGCAGCACGAAGAATCCTTGGAATCTCAGTCAGAGCTCGAGCGGATCCTCGGCCGGTCCTGCATCGGCGACCGCGGCAGGATGCGTCGCGTTCGGTATCGGCACCGAGACCTCGGGTTCAATCGTGTCGCCAGCGACGACGTGCGGACTCAGTGCGCTGCGGCCAACCTTCGGCCGAGTGAGTCGGTATGGCGGGATGGTGCTCGCGTGGTCGCAGGATCGTGTTGGACCGATCACGCGCACGGCGGAAGATGCGGCGATGGTGTTCAACGTGATTCACGGCGCGGATGAGAAAGATCCTGGCTCGATCACGATGCCGTTCCATTTCAATTCGAACATCAACCTCGCGAATCTGCGCATTGGTGTTCGGCCACAGAATCAGCAGAACCCTGATCCGAATTTCCCGGCCTTCATCGACAAGCTCAAAGAACTCGGCGCGAAGCCGAAGGAGATTGGTGAGCCGCCAACTGTTGGCGGCAGTCAGGGCGGGCTGAACGCTGAGTCAGCGGCGGCATTCGACTCATACGTGCAGATGAAGGCGAAGGAGTTGGGAATGGACATGGCGACGGTGCTGACGAACTACGGTCGCGCGGGTGGTGGTGGTGGTGGCGGCGGAGCTCCGGGCGTGACGCCGGCGGGACGCGGCGCGGATAGCGCGGCTGCTGGCGGGCGCGGCGGCCGCGGCAACGCGCCGGATGATCATGGCGGTCAGCTCAATCGTTGGGTACCGGGTCGCACACCGACAGCGATGGACTTCATCAACTCGCAGCGCCGTCGTCAGATGTTGATCGTCGCGTGGCAGGATTACCTCAAGGACATCGATCTCTATGTCGGCGCCGCCGACACTGGCGTGCATGCGCAGACCGGACATCCGGTTGCGGTGGTGCAAATGGCGTTTGGTATTCGCGCTGGCGGATTTGGTGGTGGTGGAGGCGGCGGCGGACGTGGTGGCCGCGGACGTGGCGGAGATTCAACCGCTGCAGCGGCGCCCGCACCGGCGTTGAACCCACAACCGATTTGCACGCAGATCGCTGGAAATCTTTACCACGACGACATCATCCTCGCGGTGTCGCACAAGTATCAGAGCAACACAAAGTGGCATCTCGAACGACCGAAGCTTGGGTAACTTCGAGCTTGGCCGTGGCGATATAGCCACGGCCGAGTTCGTGTTAAAAAATGCTCATGGCGGCCCAACGCTTGCGGCGTCTGTCGAATCTCTTTTTCGACAGGTGTACACATGGCTCAGAATCTTGGCGGACGACGCGTCGCGATCCTCGCGACGGATGGTGTTGAACAAGTCGAGCTCACGGAAACGCGCAAAGCGTTGGATGCCGCTGGCGCAAAGACGATCCTCGTCTCACCCAACGCGGATCGCATCAGAGCGTGGCAGCACGACCACTGGGGCGACGAACTACAGGTCGATCTTCCCCTCGAGCGTGCGAACGCCGACAACTTTGACGCGCTGCTCCTACCCGGCGGCGTGGTGAGCCCCGACCGACTTCGCATCAACGAGGCAGCTGTGCGCTTCGTGAAACAGATTGCGAACGCCGGAAAGCCGATCGCAGCTATCTGTCATGGTCCGTGGCTGCTCGTCGAGGCCGATCTTGTACGTAACCGTACCGTCACATCATGGCCGTCGCTTCGCACCGACATACGAAACGCCGGAGGCGACTGGGTCGATCGCGAAGTGGCAGCGGACGCCGGACTCGTCACGAGCCGGAAGCCGGATGACATTCCGGCGTTCAATCGAAAGATGATTGAAGAGTTCGCCGAAGGGGCGCACGGGGCGCGCCGCAGCGCTGACGCCTCGATCCGGCGAGAACAGAACATCAGCGGCGCGCCGTAACACACGCCGCTACGACAGCACGGTTAGTGGAAGCCGGTCAGTAGAGTAGGAATGGCTTCCGGTTCTCTCGAAAATCGGCGGCTTCCCGATCCCACTCATCGAGCAGCGCGGGAAGCCGACCGCTTTCGATCGCCAGCCGTACTTTGTCCGAGCCCGTGAGACGATCGATCGTTCCCGTCCATGCGAAATCCCGCGGGTGTTCGCGACGGACTTCGTCGATCAACAACAGTGAAGTCCTCACTGGCCGATACGCATTCCGGTCGGTGATGACGAACCGAATTGCGGGAATGGTCTGGCCTTTGTGCTTCGCTGCAGTTGGCGCGACCGACATAGCGATTGCCTCGAAGCGAACGCCGGGCAACCGCTTCTCGTTCATCACACGCGCCACCCGCTCGGCGTTCAGCCACGGAGCACCGACCTGCTCGAATGGGCGGTCCGTTCCCCTGCCCTCGCTCAACGTCGTCCCTTCGAAGTAGACGGAGCCTGGATAGCTCGTGAGGGCCGCGAGTGACCGCAGGTTGGGCGACGGATTCACCCAGGGCAGACCCGTTTCGTCGAACCACTGACGCCGACGCCAATTCGATGCGCGAATGACGATGAGATCGGCGCCAATGCCAAATCTCTCATTGAACATCTTCGCAAGCTCTCCGACAGTCATGCCGTGGCGCGCGGGAATCGAATACATCCCGACGAACGACTTGAACTTGGGATCGAGCACCGCTCCTTCGACAATCTCACCGCCGATCGGATTCGGTCGATCGAGCACCACGAAGGGAATTCCCTTTCGCTTTGCGGCCTGCATCGCCAACGCCATGGTCGATACATATGTCCACGTGCGCCCACCGACTTCCTGGAGATCATACACCAGCACGTCGACGTCTTTCAGCATCGCCGGCGATGGCCCATGATCCTCGGAGAGATACAGCGAGTAGATCGGAACGCCCGTACTCGGATCGACTTCATCTACGATCTGTTCGCCGTCAGCAACCGTTCCGCGAATGCCGTGCTCCGGTGCGAGTAGCGCAACGAGCTTTAGATCCTTGTGATGCGCGATCAGGTCGATGTCAGGCCGTCGAGCGCGATCGATGCCCGTGTGGTTGGTGATGAGACCGACCCGCTTGCCGCGCAGCGCGGCCGGAACATCGGCGACGAACACCTCGATGCCTGGCCGGACCGTCGACGTGGTCGACGAGGCTGGGGACGAAGCGGACGAAGACGCCGGCGCGTGTGTGCAGGCGGCGAGTAGGAGTACGGCGACGAGGGCGTTTCTCATAGAGAGAATATGTCGCGCCGGCAGGGCTTGCGTCATGATCAGAATGGTCGTCGATTTCCGCCGCCAATTCACTCGGCGCCCGTCCTTCCCCGCCGGTTGTACTCGCCCCCATCGGATCTAAGCTCAATGGCGATCGCACAGTTCAATCTCACCGTACCGACACTGGTGCACGCGCAAGTATCCGCGAGTCGCATCGATACCGGCGACACGGCGTGGGTGTTGTTCAGCGCCGCGCTGGTGCTCATGATGACCACGCCAGGCCTAGCCCTCTTCTATGGCGGGATGGTGCAGAAGAAGAATGCACTCACCACCATCATGCACAGCTTCATCTGCATGGCGCTGATCAGCGTGCAGTGGGTGTTGTTCGGGTATAGTCTCGCCTTTGGACCGGACAAAGGTGGCGTGATCGGTGGGCTGGAGTGGGCTGGACTTCGCGGTGTCGGACTCGAGCCCGTCGCCTACGCGCCAACCGTCCCGCATCAGGCGTTCATGATGTTCCAGCTGATGTTCGCGATCATCGCGCCTGCCCTCATCACCGGCGCATTTGCCGAACGCATGAAATTTTCGGCGTACATCGTCTTCGCCGTTGCCTGGACGACGTTCGTCTACGATCCTGTCGCGCATTGGGTGTGGGCCGATGGCGGGTGGCTCCGGAACATTGGCGCGATCGATTTCGCCGGCGGAACTGTCGTGCATCTCACATCCGGCGTCTCGGCGTTGGTTGCCGTGCTGATCATCGGGAGCCGAACCGGATGGGGAGAGAGCCGCATGGTGCCACACAACCTTCCGCTCACGATCACTGGTGCGGGGCTACTCTGGTTCGGATGGTTCGGGTTCAATGCCGGTAGCGCGCTGGGTGCGGGAAGTCTCGCGACGAGCGCATTCGTCGCTACCAATACCGCGGCAGCGGCAGCGACGCTCACGTGGATGCTCACCGAATGGCGCGTTCGCGGTGCGCCGTCGGTCATGGGCGCCGCGGGCGGTGCCGTCGCCGGCCTTGTCGCGATAACGCCAGCATCTGGCTACGTCACGCCGATTTCGGCGCTGATCATTGGCGCCATCGCCGGCGTGGTGTGCTTTGGTGCCTGCCACCTCAAGGTGAAGCTCGGCACGTATGACGACTCACTCGACGTCGTCGGCGTGCACGGGGTTGGTGGCCTGATTGGCGCGCTACTCACCGGCGTCTTCGCCACTACAGCGATCAATTCCGCCGGCGCGAATGGTTTGCTTGCGGGCAATGCTGCCCAGCTCGGAAAGCAGGCGCTTGGCGCGGTCGCTCCGCTGCTCTATTCGGCCGCGTTGACTGCGGTAATCCTGAAAGCGATCGACGCGACGATCGGTTTGCGCGTGCGCGCTGAGGACGAAGCGCGTGGGCTCGACCTTTCGCAGCACGAGGAATTTGCTTACGCGGCGACTCGCGAATATCGCCTGCTCGACGAGATTGCGACCAGAGGCTCAGCGGAACGCTTCGACTAGCGCAGCTGGTTTGAGCGCACGAAAGATGTTCGCGTGCGTGAGATCCGGCCGCGGCTCATATCGCCACCGGAGACCGGGCGGCGGTGCCGCTCGAAGCAATTCGGCGAGTCGCGTCGTGCCGACCGAAGTGCTCGGCTCCTGCGAGCCGGCGAAGTATAGCGTTCGCGGCGCGCGCTCGAACGCGGCCAATCGTGGCGCCGCCGAGTCGATGAGCGATCCGGCGTTCCACCACACGCTCGGATCAAGTGCGATGTAATGCGTAAACAGCGATGGTTCGTCGAGAAACGTCTCCAGAACGAACAGCCCGGCCAGCGATTCACCGACGATCCCGCGTTCACGCGTCGTGCGATAGCGGCGTTCCACCTCTGGCATCAACTCGTCCCGCAGAAAGCGCCGGAACTTCGCGGAGCCGCCGATTCGTGGCGCGATCGTACTGTCCGATGAAACCCGAGTCGGTCCCGTGAGATCGCGGCGGCGCTCTGTGTTCGGCACGCCGACGACAATCACGGGGCGGATGGCGCGGACGATGATGAGTGAGTCGGCCGTGTTGACGACGTGAGGGAAATCTTCGCCGAGGCCACCGTCCGGCATGTAGAGCACGGGTAGTGGATCGGTATTTCTACCATTCGACGAGCGGTACCGCGGCGGCACATAGACGTTGATTCGGCGCGGCTCGCCCAGCACCGACGATTGTATGGTGAACGAGTCGTGCACTGGCGTCGAGTCGGCGCTAGGCCACGCGCGGACTGGCACGGGGCTATTCGCGGCGCGAATACATGCCGACGACACAGCCAGCGACAATACCAGCGTAAGGAGTTCGCGCAGCGTCATCAATCGTGCGCAGGCGCAATCAGCGCCAGGAGCGTGTAAAATCTCTTCATATGAAGCTCGATTTGTTCAGTCGAGCGTCCGACGCCATCCATCGTTGATTCTCCGCTTGGATCGGAACCGAAGGCGGCCAGGACTCGCGGCGACTCAGCGGTGCGAGAACACCCACCAGGCCGCGACGGCAACCGCCGCTGGAATCGCAAACACCACGAGGAAGATCGGAGCTTCTTCGGCAACAGAGTAGCCCGCCTTGGCGACTCCAATCCACATGTTGACTCCGGCCCCGACGAGCCAGAGCGCGATGAAGATCAGACTCGCACGCGCCAGCTGGTCCGACTGTCCGGGACCGCTCGCGAAGCGCGCGACGATCAAGCACAGAATCAGCAGCCCAAACCCCAGCGCAATGACCTTGATCGTGTGTGACATGTCTGGAAGAGAGTCGAGTGACGCGCGAGTTCAGCCGGCAGCTTGTTGAAATGCTCTCGCGAGATCGTCGATCAGATCGCACGGTTCCTCGAGGCCGACGTTCAACCGCACCACGCGATTGTCATAGTGTCGCTGGCGACGATACAGGTGCGGGTACGCCATGACCAGACTGGCGACACCTCCCCAGCTATACCCGATTTTGAACCGCTCGAGCGCGTCGACAAAGCGCTCGATGCGAGCTCGATTCCAGTCCTCGGTGAGCACGATCGAGAATATGCTCGCCGATCCGCTGAAGTCGCGCCGCCATACATCGTGACCCGGACAGCTCGGGAACGCCGGGTGCAGCACCAGCTGCACTTCAGGTCGCGCCGCCAACCATTCGGCAACGGCGAGCGTGTTTTTCTCGAGACGATCGAGGCGCACGCCCAACGTCTGCAGCCCACGCAACGCGAGTGAGCAGTCGTCGGGCGACACAGCCATCCCGATCAGCCGATGTGTTCGACCCACACGTTCGTATGTCTCATCGCTGTTGACCGAGACACTTCCCAGCAGCAGGTCGCTGTGGCCACCAATGTACTTCGTCAGCGCCTGCATGCTCACGTCGACTCCCGCGGCGAAAGCGTCGAACAGCACACCGGCCGCATAGGTGTTGTCGATTGCCACGGCAACACCTCGCGCGTGAGCGGCGCGAACGATCGCGGGAACGTCCTGAATCTCCATCGTGATGGATCCAGGACTCTCGCACCAGATCAGTGTGGTATTGTCGCGAATCAAATCGGCGATGTGGTCACCGAGCATGGGATCATACCGCTCGACTTCGATTCCTAGCCCAGCAAGAAGGCCGCGAGCCAGTTCGCGATTCGGACCGTACGCACTCTCCGGTACGAGCGCGTGCGATCCCGCCTTGCAGTACGCGAAGTAGATCAGCGCGATGGCCGCCTGCCCACCCGGCACGATGAACGTGTGCTTGGCGCGTTCGAGTTCGGCCACCCTCGCCCCGAGTTCGAGCGTCGTGGGCGTTCCATAGAGTCCATAGGTGTACCCCGCGCTCGCGTGCCAATCGTCGCTCGCGTCGGCAAGGCGGTCGAAGACGACCGTCGAGCCGCGGTGGATTGCTGGAGCAAGCGCATGAAAGCCTTCCGGAGCGCTCGCGCCGCTCTGGATCAGGCGAGTGCGCCAATGAAGTCCATCGCGCAGTTCATCTCCCTCGCTCATAAAGTCCCCTCGTGGACGAATGGTGGGCTAGCCTTCGTCCTCGTCTTCGTCAGGCTGTGACGCGAGGAACGCCGCAGGATCGTTGGAGAACTTCCACGCTTCGGAATTGCGCAGCGCTCCGGCGTATGCACCAATCGTCGGCTGGAGAATGAGGCCATCGCTGCGGACCAACACGGCATCCGCGAGTCGCACAAAATCCAGGAGCGCCGCGCCAAATCTCGAATCGAGGCGTCGGACGTCCACGCGCACAACCACGCGGCTCACGCGCTTGCCATCGAACCAGACGTCGATGCGATTGCCGTCTTCAGGTCCCCACGATTCGACGCCATTGGCGGACGTCCCCTCCGCTGACGCGACAGAGGTCAACCGTTTCCGATAGTCCGACGGAAACGCTGTGCCTTCCCACCAATCGCTCGAGCTCAACTCCGGACGCGTCTTTGGCGCCGACGCGGCGAGCGCGCGCCGAGGAACGAGGTAGAAATCGACCTGCCAGCCAGCCATTGCGATCTGCGGTGCGTGTATGAAGCGACATTTCTCTCATCGCCAAGATACACGTCCGAATCGGCGAGAGCTAAACTCAGTCAGTCCGCCGTTGGCCGACGCTGCCGGAGTACTTCGTAGACGGCTATGCCCACGCTCGTCGAAAGGTTGAGCGACCGCACACGCGGCGACAGAATCGGCATCGCGACGAAGCGATCGCGATATCGCTCGTGCAACTCGGCTGGCAATCCGCCGGTCTCCCGTCCGAAGATCAGCACGACCCGATCCGGGGCGCCCAGCGGCGCGTCCCAGAGCAGTTTGGTCGCCTTCGTCGAGAAAAAGTACGGCTCGCCGAGTGCTGGCAGTTCGGCCTCGAACGTCTCCCAACTCGGCCACACGCGCACGTCCACGTGCTCCCAGTAGTCGAGGCCAGCACGCTTGACCTCACGCTCGTCGAGCGAGAAGCCAAGCGGTTCGATCAGATGCAGGGTTGCACCGGCCGCGAGACAGGTTCGTCCCGCGTTGCCGGTGTTCCAATGGATCTCGGGGTGGACGAGGACGACGTGAATTGCCAAAGTCCGGTGCCTACCGCGCCTCGTCTCCGATGATCAGTCCGCCGCGTCTCCGCTCGACGTCGCGACACGGCCGTCCATCGCCACCGCGCCAGTGTTGCCAGCCGACACGCCCGCGGGAACCGGGTGCGACGACTGTTCGTTACGCTTGCGCCCAAACCGGCCGAACCAGTTCGTCAGGCTGCGATTGAACGAATCCATGTACGTGTACACCACCGGCGTTACGTACAGCGTGATGAACTGCGAGAATGCCAATCCGCCGACGACCGCAACACCGAGTGGGCGTCGTGACTCTGCGCCAGCACCACTGCCCATCGCGATGGGCAGCGTACCCATGAGCGCCGCCATCGTCGTCATCATGATTGGGCGGAAACGAATCAAGCACGCGTGAACGATCGCGTCAGCCGGCGCGCGACCTTCACTGCGTTCCGACTCGACCGCGAAGTCGATCATCATGATCGCGTTCTTCTTCACGAGACCGACGAGAAGGATGATGCCGACGAATGCGTAGACGCTCAGGTCGATCTTGAAGATCAGGAGCGACAGGAGCGCGCCGAATGCTGCGAACGGAAGGCCAGAGAGAATCGTGATCGGGTGAATGAAGCTCTCGTACAGCACGCCGAGCACAACGTAGATCACGAAGATGGCGATTCCGAGCAGCGCGAGCATTCCCGCTTGCGTCGATTGGAACGCCTGCGCCGTTCCGGAGAAGCCGGTACTGACCGATGCCGGAAGAACTCGATCGGCGATTTTCTGAACATCGGCCGTTGCCTGGCCCAGCGCGACGCCGGGTCGAAGGTTGAACGACAGCGTCACAGATGGCAGCTGCCCCGAGTGGTTGACGCTCAGCGCGCCGGCCGTCTGCGTGATGCTGGCGACCGCGCTCAATGGGACGAGCGCTCCAGTATTCGCGCGCACGTATAGAAGGTTCATGGCCGAGAGATCCAGCTGATACTGCGGCAGGAGCTCCATGACCACCCAGTACTCGTTGTTCGGCGTATAGATCGTCGATACCTGTCCCGATCCGTACGCGTTGTACAGCGCGTTCTCGATCTGCTTGGCCGTGATACCGAGCGACGCGGCCCGCTCGCGATCGATGTTGACGCTCGCCTGTGGATTGCCGAGCTGAAGATCGCTCGTCACGTCCTGCATGTACGGCGACTTTCGCGCTTCGTCTACGAGCTGATTCGCCGCCGGATACAACGTCTCGACGTCAGAGCTCTGCATCGTGAATTGATACAGACTCTTCGACGGCCGACCACCGATCTGAATCGCCGGCGGATTCTGCATGTACACGACGATGCCGGGCACCTTCGCGAACTTGGGGCGCAACTCCTTGATGATGTCATCGACCCCGACACGATGGTCGCGATCCTTGAGGCCGATGAACAGACGTCCCTGGTTCGAACCGGAGATGGTCGTGCTTCCACCGACCGCCGACATGAAGCCCGCAATATTCGAATCGGCGAGGATGATATCGGCGATCTGCTTCTGGTGCATGATCATGTCGTCGAACGACGTTCCCTGCGCGGTCTCCGTCGTCGCGAACATCTGACCGATGTCCTGACTCGGGATGAAGCCTTTGGGAATGACCATGAACAGTCCGACCGTCCCAGCGAGAATGAGCGCCGAGAACGCCATGGTCGTCTTGCGATGGTCCATCACCCAGCTAAGGCTGCCCTCGTAGATCTTGAGCATCCACGTGTACGCCGCCTCGGTGGCGTTGTACATCCGGCCGTGCTTCTCGTCGTGCTCGTGCGGCCGCAGGAAGCGGCTGGATAGCATTGGCGTGAGCGTCAGCGACACGAAGCCCGACACGAGGATCGACACCGCGATGACGACCGCGAACTCGTGGAACAACCGCCCGACGATGCCACCCAGGAACAGAATCGGAATGAAGACGGCCGTGAGCGAGATCGTCATCGAGAGAATCGTGAAGCCAACTTCCGCAGCGCCATCCATCGCGGCGCGCATCGGTGGCTTACCCATCTCCATGTGACGGACGATGTTCTCGAGCATGACGATCGCGTCGTCGACTACGAATCCGACGGCGAGCGTCAACGCCATCAACGACAGATTGTCCAGGCTGTAGCCCAGCACGTCCATCACCGCGAACGTGCCGATGACGGAGATCGGCAGCGACAGACTCGGAATGAGCGTCGCCGAGACGTTGCGCAGGAAGAGGAAGATCACCGCGATGACGAGGAACAGCGTCAGCACGAGGGTGAACTTCACGTCGGCCACTGATTCGCGAATCGACTGCGACTTGTCGTACATCAACGTCATGTTGATCGTCGCAGGAATCTGCTTTTGCAGCGACGTCATCAGCTCGTTGACCGCGTCGGCGACGGCAACGGTGTTCGTGCCAGGCTGGCGCTGCACGGCGAGGATCACTCCGCGCGTGCCGCTGTACCAGGCCGCGGCGCGATTGTTCTGCACGTCGTCGAGTACTTCGCCGAGATCGCCGAGATGCACAGGCGATCCGTTGCGGTAGGTGACCGTCAGCTTTCGAAAGCCGGCCGCATCGCGATACTGGCCGTTTGCCTGAACGGTGTACGTCTTGTTCGGGCCGTTGAGGATGCCCGTCGGCAGATTGACGTTTTGCTGATCGATCGCCGCCGCGACTTCGTCGATGCCGATCTTGCGCTGGGCGAGGGCATTCGGGTCGAGCTGCACTCGAACGGCGTATTTTGCCGATCCATACACGTTCACCTGCGCGACACCCGGCACCATCGAGATGCGCTGCGCCATGAATGACTCGGCGTACTCATCGAGGTCCGAGATCGGCATCAGGTCCGACGTGAAGCCGTAGTAGATGATCGGCTGGTCGGCGGGATTCGTTTTCTGGTACGACGGCGGAATGATGCCTGGCGGCAGATTGCGCAGCGTCTTGGCAATCATCGCCTGAACGTCCTGCGCCGCCGCGTCGATATTGCGATCGAGCGTGAACTGAATCGTGATCGCCGTCGAGCCAAGGTTCGACGACGACGTCATGTTGTCGATACCGGCGATCGTCGAGAACTGTTTTTCGAGCGGAGTTGCAACCGCGGAGGCCATCGTCTCCGGGCTCGCGCCCGGCAGACTCGCATTCACGGTGATCGTTGGGAAATCGACCGTCGGTAGATCACTGACCGGCAAATGGCGGTACGACGTGATGCCGAAAAAGAGAATGCCCAGCATCACGAGTACGGTCGTGACCGGCCGTCGAATGAACAGTTCGGAAAGGTTCATTTTCCCACCTGCTTCACGTCGACCTTGACGTTCGGGGTCAACCGTGACTGTCCATCGATGACAACTTGCTCGCCGACTTCCAGCCCTTTGTTGATCGTCGTGATGTCGCCGAGCGAACGCCCAACCGTGATCGGCCGAACTTTGGCGACTTTGGCGTTGTCGATCACGAAGACGTAGTTGCCCTGCTGACCGGCGAGCACAGCGCGCGTGGGAACCGCGATTGCGCCCGGCTCAACGTCCAGCTGAACCGTCACAGTGACGTACTCGCCGGGCCACAGACCATTCGCCGAATTCGCAAAGCTCGCCTTTGCGGTCACAGTCCCAGTGAGCGAATCGACGGCGTTGTCGAGAAATGCCATCGTTCCGGTTTCGTCGACACGGCCGCTATCCGCGGTGGTCACACGGACGGGAACGCTGCCGCGCGCACTCCGGCGCTGCAGTGCCGGGAAGTCGCGCTGCCCGACTGGAAAACGAATGCGAATTGGGCGCAGCTGATTGATCACCACGAGTCCGTCGGAGTTGGGACGAACCAGATTTCCCTGGCGCACCAACAGCCGGCCGGTGCGGCCAGAAATCGGCGCACGGATGGTCGTGTAGTTCAGATTCAGCTTGGCGTTGTCGACGGCCGCGCGGCTCGAAAGCACCGTGGCCTGAGACGCAGTGGCGGCAGCGTCGGCCTGATCGGCCTGCGACTTCGTCACGTAGTCCTTTTCGACGAGTGCCTTATACCGCTCGGCATCGCGCTGCGCGTTTTTCGCCTGAGCATCGTCGCGCGCCAGTGCTGCCTCGGCTTGTCGCAACGCCGCTTCGAACGGGCGCGGATCAATTCGAAACAACACCTGACCGGCGGTTACGTCGTCACCTTCTTTGAACGTGACTTCGTCCAGTGTACCACCGACTTGTGCTTGAATGGCCACCGTCTGCACTGGCTCGACGACGCCATTCGCAACGATGTTGACCGGCGCCGAGATCTTCGTGACTGACGCAGTCCGTACCGGTATGGATGGAGTTTGTTGGACGTTGGGCTTGGAGCAGGCGACACCAGCCGCAGCGGTTCCAATGAGAGCGAACGTTGATATACGAATCATCATCTTTCCGGCCGAATGTTGGGGGCCGGGGTGAGCGGGGCAAAGGAAGTGTCGCCGCGCGCGTTGAGAACGCCAACGTCATGCGCGAGCTGCGCGAGCGCCGATCGCCATTCCCAGCGCGCATCAACCGACTGCGCTCGGGCATTGGCCAACGCGCTCTGCGCGATCAACAGGTCAACGATGTTTCCGACGCCTTCACGATATCGCTCGCGCGCAACCGTTTCCGATTGCGTGGCGCTGGCCAATAAATCGCGCGACGTGCGAACGCGATCGGTGGACGTGCGAAGCGTGTAGTACGCGGTGAACACCTGTTGAATGACCTGTTGCTTGGCGGCCGTCGAGCGAGCGAGTGCTGCTTGATACTGCTCGTTGGCCGCCTGTTCGTCGTACTGGTTTGAAAATCCGGTGAATACCGGAACCTGTACGCCAAAATTGAGGAGATAGGTTCGTCCAGCGTAACCTGCAACATTCGAGCTGTTCGAGGCGCCCGTCGCGCTGAGGGACAGCGACGGTAGATAGGCCGATCTGGCGACCTTGATCTGCGACTGCGCCGCCGCGGCCTGCGCGCGCGCCGTTGCCAGCTCCGGGCGGTTGCGGACCGCCACTTCGATCAACGTGTCGACCGACTCGACGACGAAATGCACCGAATCAGTTGCCGGCACGTCGGGAACGTCGAACGTGGTATTCGCCGGAAGGCCCATGGCCACGGCGAGCCCGCCGCGCGTCACAAGCAGCAGTCCTTCGAGCGTCTGCAACTGAAGCTCGGCTTGCGATCTGGCCGTACGCGCCTGCAGCACATCAGCGATCGTCGCGAGGCCGACGCGGTGACGCTCGTTGGCGACGTCCAGCGATTTGGTGGCTTCGTCGAGCGTCGCCTTGGCCGCGTCACGTTGCGCACGCGTGGACAGGTAACCGAACGCAGCTGTCTCGACCTGGAGAATTGTGTTCTCGACGGTCGTGTTGTGCGTGAGGTCGGCAGCAATCGCGTTCTGTCGCGCCACGTCGATCGAACCGGAGCGACCACCGAAGTCGAGCACGGTGTACGCGAGGTTTAGAGAAGGCCCGACCTGCACACGCTCCTGACCGGGACGACCCGGAATGGGCGCCGCGAGTTGGCGAGTGAGGCCTAAGCCCGCGGAAAGATTCGGATACAGCCGACCTTGGCTCGAGCCGTATGCATCGGCCGCAGAGCGCGCCTGTGCCCACGACGTTTTCGTCGCCGGGCTATTTCTCAGCGCAAGATCGACAATCTCGGGGAGGGTGAGCCGGCGCGCGATCGAATCGGGCAGCACGGTCGTTCCCGCAGTGTCGAGCCGAGCGGCGCGAACGACGCTCGGCGATGGAGTCCACTTCGTACTGGATGAGGCCGGTGTAGGCGCAACACCGTCGATCGACGGCGGGGCGTGTCTACACGCAACTGCCCACGCCGCTACGATCGCGATTGCGTGCGCCCTTCGCTTCACGGTTTCTTTGCCTTCCCCAACTGAGCTGGCTTGGCTGCCTGCTTCGGCTGTGATGCTGGCGGCGCTGCTTCGCCAGCCTGAGTGGCACGGGACACGACAGCGCCGCGCTTCATGTTGTCGGCGATCATGAGCTTCGGCGGAATTTCTGGCTTCGCCGCGAGCACTGCGCCGAGGGTAACTACCTTGTCGCCTTCCTTCAGACCGTCGAGAACCTGCGCGACCTTGAGGTCGGTCGGTCCGGTCTTGATCAGGCGCATTTCATATGTCTTGTTGGGCAGCTCGATCACGACGTACCGCCCCGGAATTCCCGTCTTGCCTTCGGTCGAAACGAGATCGCGACGAAGCAACGCGCCAAGCGTGTCGACGGACAGGCCGAACATGCGCGACACCGGTGCAAGCTCGTTCGTCGCGCGGATCGCATCAATCGGTACCTGCAGAACGTTCTTGAGGTCCGCGGCTTTGACCGTCACCTCGCCGTTCATTCCCGGCATGAGCAGGCCTTCCTTGTTGCTGATGCTCACTTCCACTGGGAAGAACGTGACGCCCTGCGTCACGACGGCCTGCGGTTCGATCTTTTCGAGAATGCCGTCGAAATTGCGACCGGAGAACGCGTCGACTGCCACGGTCGCGGGCAGGTTGATGCGAACGTTGCCCATTTCCACTTCGTCGATCGTCACGCGCATGCGCACCCGACCAAGATCGGCGATGCTCATGAGCGTGGTGCCACCGTTGGCCGCTGTTGCCGCGGTAATGATCTGACCCTGCGTGACCGGACGCGAAACGATGGTGCCACCGATCGGCGCCTTGACGGTTGCGTCCTCGAGTCCCTGTCGGGCGAGGTCGAGGGCCGCGCGCTTCGAAATGAGGTCGGAGATAGCTGCCGTATACGTCGACTTCGTGCTGTCGTTCGCGGCGGCCGTGATGACGCGGTACTTGAAGAGCGAGTCCTTGCGCGCACGATCGCGGATCGCGCGCTCGAGACCAGCGGACGACACAACGTCGTCGGCAATGGCTTGATCGAACTTGTTCTTCACGTCGCGCGGATCGATCTGCGCGAGGAGATCACCCTTCTTGACGATGGTTCCGACTTCGACAGGCTCCTGAATGACCGCACCACCCGCCTTCGACTTGATGTCGACGGGATTGATAGGCTCGACGACGCCGGTCGCTTGAACGCGAACGGCAATATCACCGCGCGTGACGGTCGTGGTCGGCAGCTCGACAACTGCCGCCGATTTGGCCTGACACGCGACGGTCGTCGTCGCGACAATGAAGAGCGAAATACGGCGAAAAGACATTGGTGACAAAGAGTTTGGTGGGGGGCGCCGGTCTCACCCGACGGGGCGTGCATACTATATGGAACTAAGCTACGGGCCGGTGTCGCTCTGGTCAGGGGGAAGCAAAACGGCGCCCCCGGACGGGGGGCGCCGCCTCGTGCTTACAACCTGAAGTACGCGCGAAAGCGGGCCGACGTTGTAAGGCGCTCAGGCTGTGGCGGTTGAGTCCACGACCCATCCCTCGCCATTGGAGCGTTTCGTGCTACGGCTGGCATCGCAATGACTACTACGCGTTTGCCGCTCGCCAGCCTGGTTTTGACATTGCTCCAGGTTGCCCCGATCAGTGTCTCGTACGCCCAAGACAAGCTCCCGGTTCCCTACAACGACTCCGGCCACGTTGACAAGACTTTCTTTACTCGACGCGACGCTGTCCTGACCGGGTTTGCAATCGCCGGAACCCTCGCGATCGCCCCATTCGATGAGCGGATCGCACACTGGGCACAGTCACCAACGGTTCAGGGCGGCACCACGCGTCGGTCCACCGTCGACTGGCTCACGCACATCAATGAAACGCCGCTCACCCTCGGCGCCCTGGCTACTTATGGCGTCGGTCGGCTGGGCCGGATGAAAACCGTGGCCGACATCGGACTCCACGCGACACAGTCGCTGGTGCTGACCGATGTCGTCAGCGAAGTCATCCGCGGACCAATCGGACGGTCGCGGCCGCGGGTAACCGCCAACGACGCGTTCGTCTTCCACTTCTGGGGCGGATTCACCCACTTCGACGAGCGGTCGTTTCCCTCACTCCATTCGTCGTCGGCATTCGCAACAGCGGCGTCGCTCTTCGGTGAAATCCGCGAACGAAACCCCAGTGCTACGTGGTACGCGGGCCCGCTTCTCTTCGGCGCTGCGCTCGTACCCGGCATTACGCGAGTGTACCTCAACCAGCACTGGGCGAGCGACATCGCGTCTGGCGCGTTCGTCGGAACGTTGATCGGCACCAAGGTCGTGCACTACGCGCACAGCCATCGCCGTTCCAAGCTCGATCAGTTTCTACTCGGGACCAACGTGATGCCACTCGGCGACAACCGATTCGCCATCACGTGGTCGCTGCAGAATTGAACGACTAGGCCAGGGCGAACTCGACCGCGGCGTCGACGTGAAGCGACGTCGTGTCGAACACCGGAACAGAGGTGTCGCTCTGGTTGAGTAGTAGCGGAATCTCGGTGCAGCCGAGAATTGCGCCCTGTGCGCCATCGGCGACGAGGCGATCGATGATCTCGAGATACCGAGACTTCGACTCGGGCAGAAAGATTCCCTTCCCCAGTTCGTCGAAGATCGTCGCGTGAATGAAGGCGCGCTCGTCGTCGTTCGGAATCACCGCCGTGATCCCGTGAGCGGTGAGTCGGCTCTTGAAGAATTCCTTCTCCATCGTGTATCGCGTGCCGAGCAGCGTCACGCGATCGAGACCGGCAGCGCGAATGGCCCGCGCTGTTGCGTCGGCGATGTGAATCACCGGAACCTTCACGCGATCCTCGACTCGCTCAGCCACGAGGTGAATGGTGTTCGCGCCCAGCAGAATTGCTTCGGCACCGGCGTTACGAACACCTTCTGCGGCGCTGCCAACCAGCTCGAACATCGCGTCCCAATCCTGACGCTTGTTGATCTCAGCGA
Organism: Leucogemmata humicola; assembly: GCF_055379415.1. Taxonomy (NCBI): domain Bacteria; kingdom Pseudomonadati; phylum Gemmatimonadota; class Gemmatimonadia; order Gemmatimonadales; family Gemmatimonadaceae; genus Leucogemmata; species Leucogemmata humicola. Next base: position 240,461 of record NZ_AP040875.1, on the reverse strand, counting down.
TGTCGGCATAGTTGAGCGAATAAACGACACAGCGGGCAAAGTTCAGCCCGCCGAGCCGTTCATTGATTCGCTCGTTGAGCAAACGATAATATTCGATCGTCGAGATCCAACTCGTTCCACCGATGAGTCCGAGAGTTTTCATGTTCGAAAGCTAACTACGAACTCCGTGATGCTTTTACTTGACGAGATATGCGGCGAGCTTGTTGAGCGCGCTGTTCCAGCCCTTGCCGTGACTGTCGCGATTCTCGATGGTGCGCAGACCCTCGTGACGTAGCGTCAGTTCGGTTTTCCCGCCGAGGTCGCGAAAGGTTAGGGTGACGAGCGTGTCGTTCTCGTCGGTCGTTTCGCCCTCCCACGTCCACGTGAATGCCAATCGCTTCGGCCGATCGACCTCCCGAAACGTGCCGACGACGGGGACGATCCGACCGTCGGTGAGATGCATGATGACCTTGTAGCGGCCGCCGACGCGCGCGTCGAGATGGGGCACTTGGCAGTCGATGCCTTCGGGACCGATCCAACTCTCCCATTGCTCACGCACCGTCCACGCATCGAACACGAACTCGGGCGGAGCGTCGAACAGGCGGGTGATCTCCAGAACAGTGATGTCGGCGGGTGCGGTGGTCGCAATCATGGCTTTTTCCTCTCAGGATTCTTCTTGAGGTGTGCGTCGAGTCGATCGAACGCGCCGCTCCAAAAGCGGGCGTAGTGGTCGAGGTGGTCGGCTGCCGCCTTTAGCGGCGCAGCTTTGAGGCGACAGCGGCGATGCTTCCCTTCTCTCTCTCGTTCGATGAGGTCGGCATCCTCCAACACCTTGAGGTGTCGAGAGATAGCTGGCAGTGATACCGAGAACGGCGCGGCAAGCTCGCCAACGGTGGCGTCGCCGTCGGCGAGCCGGCTGAGGATAGCGCGCCGGGTGGGGTCGGCGAGTGCGGCGAAGGTCGAGTCGAGGAGAGTCATTTAACTATCATGTTAATTAACACAGTAGTTAAGTCAAGACCTATTCAAACCAGCCCGACCGACCGACTGTCCATTCGTCGACGGTTTCTCTCACACCGGACGCATGCGCGAGCTCCTCAGCCGCTTCGGCGAACACCTCCTGCACGACGCGCGCTATGCGCTTCGCGGCCTCCGGCGGTCGCCCGGCTTTACCGCCGCCGTCGTGCTGACCCTCGGTCTCGGCATCGGCGCCAATGCGGCGATGTTCAATGTCATCGACCAGCTGATGTTCCGGCCGTACCGCTACCTCCGCGATCCTGGAACGGCGCGGCGCGTCTATCTTCGCATTCCGGGCGCAATGCGGTTGAACGCGCGTGAGTCGTTCCCCTACGCGCGATATCTCGATCTGAAGAACGGAACGACATCGTTCTCGCAGGCGGCGGCCTTCGTTCCCGTCACGGTTGCGGTTGGGAGCGGCGAGGCGTCGCGCGAACGACCCATCGCCGCGGTGTCCGCCAGCTATTTCGACTTCTTTAATGCCCGCCCGGTGCTCGGCCGCTATTTCGTCGCGGCCGAAGACACCACGCCAAGTGGTGCGCAGGTGGCGGTACTGAGTTTCGCGTTCTGGAAAGCAGAATTCGGCGGTCGCGACGTTAGAGGCGAATCGATTCAGGTCGACAACTTTCTCTGCACGATCATTGGCGTGGCGCCCGACGGATTTACTGGAGTCGCCGACGGGAGTGCACCAACGGTGTTCGTGCCGATCACGACGTACGGCGGTCATCAGCCGGGTGGATCGTCGGTCGAATACTGGCGGCGATACACGTGGGACTGGGCCGAGATGATGGTGCGCCTGAAGCCAGGCGTGACGATGGCACAAGCCAACGCCGACTTGACGCTCGCGTACATCGGGAGTCGCGACGCGGCGCGCGTGATTCACTCGTGGATGCCACCCAAGGATAAGACGCGCCCAGTTGCCGTCGCCGGAGCGCTCAAGACGGCGGCCGGACCGTACCCAGGTCTCGAGGCACGAACACTGTCCTGGGTCACGGGCGTTGCCGTGATCGTGTTGCTCATCGCGTGCTCGAACGTAGCGAATCTCTTTCTCGCTCGTGCGCTGCGTCGTCGGAGAGAGACGGCGTTGCGACTTGCACTCGGCGTGAGTCGCGGTCGATTGATCGCGCAGTCGCTGACAGAGAGTCTCGTCCTGTCGCTGATCGGCTGCGCGCTGGGAATCGCGATCACCGCGTGGGGAAGCACGGCCATTCGTCGCCTCGTGCTTCCGGAAGCAACGTCGCTCGATGTGGGCATCGACTGGCGAACGCTTGCCGTGGCGCTTGGCGCCGCGATGATCGCCGCAGCCGTGACGAGCATTGCGCCGGTGCTTCTCGCTGGGCGCAGCAACGTCACGAGTACGCTCAAGGCTGGCATGCGCGAGAGCACATATCAGCGCTCGCGATTGCGTTCGTCTCTGCTGGTCATTCAGGGAGCACTGTCCGTGGCGTTGCTGGTGGGTGCAGGACTGTTCGTCCGTAGTCTCGATCGTGTCCGCGACATGCATCTAGGGTACGACGTGAACCCGGTGTTGATGGCGCGATGGCAGCGGCGCGGCGCACAGATGACAACACCGGAGCGCGTTGCGTTCCGTCGGCGCTTGCTCGACGTTGCGCGCGCCATTCCAGGTGTGGAGACGGCGGCGTTCGTCAGCAACGTCCCACTCGAGGGCACGTCGACGATGCCGCTTGTGGTTCCTGGCATCGACTCGGTCGCCAAGCTCGGCCGGTTTACCTATCAGACCGCGAGTGCGGACTATTTCAGCGCGATCGGAACACGCATCCTTCGCGGTCGCTCGTTCACGACTGGCGATATCGTCGGTGCCCCGCCCGTCGTCGTCATCAGCGAAAGCATGGCGCGCACGCTCTGGCCTGGACGCGAAGCATTGGGCCAGTGCATCCAAGCAGGAGCCGACACCATGCCGTGCAGCACCGTCGTTGGCATCGCTGAGGATGCGGTGCATGATCCTGTTGCCGATCAGCGACTCCGCTTTTATCTGCCGATGGAACAAGCGCCGACCGAGGGTGGATCGCTACTCGTGTTGCGTATGCACCAGCGCCCCGACGCCGTGGTCGAAGGCGTTCGGCGCGCGTTGCAGGCGGCGATGCCTGGCCAGCAGTACATCACCGTTCAACCCATGACGAACCTGCTAGACGTGCAACGTCGCTCTTGGGAGGTCGGTGCGACGATGTTCGTCGCGTTTGGCGTCCTGGCGCTCGTTGTTGCGTCGGTGGGATTGTATGGAGTGATTGCCTACATGGTGGCGCAACGGATGCACGAACTAGGTGTGCGCATCGCACTAGGCGCCCAGAGTGCAGATGTCATCCGTCTCGTCGTTGGCGAAGGCCTCCGCCTGGCCACTCTCGGCGTGGGTGCTGGTGCCGTACTCGCAGTCGGCGCCTCGCGTTGGATTCAGCCGCTACTCTTCCAACAATCGGCCCGCGATCCGGTCGTGCTTGCCAGCGTGAGCGTTCTCTTACTATGTGTCGCTGGGGCGGCGAGCGCGATGCCCGCTTTGCGCGCGACCCGAGCGGACCCAAACACAGTGCTGCGCGCCGAATAGCGACGTGACGTAGCGCCTTGCGGTAGTCGCGCGCAGTTAGGCATACTCTGGCCAGCCCCTACCGCGGCGACAACGCGCAACCGTGAACGATTTACTGACAGCACGACGATCAGGCCGCATCGCCTCCACGCTTCGCGCGTGGTGGCGTCGCGTCGTGTTCGCGCCCATGGTCGCCGTAGCGGCCTGCAGTTCTGACAGCCCTGCGCCTGCCGCATCACCGCCAGAGGCTCGCGCTGCCGCGCGTGCGTATCTCGACAGCGCTATTACGCTCATGCAGACGCAGGCGTTCTATCGTCGTCGCGTGAAGTGGGATTCAATCCGCGCCAACGCGCATGTCATGGCAGCGAACGCGATCGTGCCGGCGGAAACGTACGCCGCAATCAAGGTCGCGCTTGGCGCACTCGGCGATCGTCATAGTTCTCTCATTCTTCCGGCGACCACGCTCATTGGACCAACGGCGGCGTTGGGCACGTCTTCGTTCATCGCCGGACATCCAATCGATTCGATCGGCGCGGAGGTGCTCGACGGGCGGTATGGATACATTCACGTTCCATCATACAGCCCGCCGCGCGGAGCGAATGCGAGCGACTTTGTCGACGCACTGCAAGCCGGCGTGCGAACAGTGGACGCGAGCGCGCCGTGCGGGTGGATCGTTGACGTTCGGCACAATCTCGGCGGCAACATGTGGCCGATGCTCGCCGGCATTGGGCCACTTCTCGGAGACGACGAGCGTGTCGGCGCCTTCGTCGATGCAGACAGTGTGTCCAAGCCGTGGTACTACAGCAAGGGCATGGCGGGTTACGTCGAACCAAGCGGCGAGCGACTGATACTCGCAGCACCGAGTCAGCCATTCTACGTGCTGCGACATCCGAATCCGCCGGTCGCGATTCTGACGGATTCACTGACTGCGAGTTCCGGTGAAGCGGTTGCGCTGGCGTTTCGCGGACTGACACGAGCAAGGAGTTTTGGCGCTGCTACGTACGGCGTGGCCACAGGCAACGCAGGCTATCGTCTTCCCGATGGCGCGGTGCTCGTGCTGACGATCTCAGTGGATACTGATCGCAATGGCGCTCGCTATTCGCTGCGCATTCCACCGGATCAACCCATTGCCATCGCGTCATATCCGGCGACGGATGACGCGGTTGTTGCGGCAGCAATGAAATGGCTTGCGACCAAGGCTGAGTGCAGCACGAAGTAGCAGTAGTATTCTCATGCACCGATGCTGCATGCGAAGTCGCAGTGTGATCATCATCACACGGTAGAAGCCGAGTCGGCGGGCTTCTTGCTTCAGTAACCCGGCGTTACGCCGTTCGAACGCGAGCGGCAGAGCTTCTTCAACGCCGGGTTTCGATATGCGCCGATTTTCACATGCATCCTGCGGTCTCGCTGTTCTCGCTCTCGGAGCCGTAACGGCTTGCAGCAGCGACTCGACGAGTCCTTCCAACTCGAATTCTCTGTCGCCGGCGGAAGCGCGCGTGGTCGCCTCTGCGCTCTTCGGCAATATTGCCGCAGCGGTCGGATCTCAAACACCGTCATCATCGACGACGCCGTCGGCACAGTCGTCCGCGACGGTACCCACCGTTTCCGCGACCATCAATGCGACGTGCTCAGGCGGCGGCACTCTCACCGGAAGTTACGTCTTTACGAATGACGTGAATTCGGCGGGAACGGGAACGAGGTCCGGTTCCGTCACTGTTGCTGCGGCGAAGTGCAACGTGTCGACTGGTCAGCGAACGATCACGACCGACGGCAGCTACACGTACACGTTTGCTGCGTCGTTCACGAACAATGCTCTGTCGTCAAACTTCGTATGGAAAGCTGGCGGCACATTCACGTGGACCGGCGGAAGCTGCACGCTCGATTACACCGTGACGGTAACACCGCAGGGCGCCAAGTCGCTCAGCGGGACGGTTTGCGGCTCGGACGTGAGCGGCAGCGCGACCTGACCTGCGCGCGAATGCGTGTTACGCGCGCGCGTTGCTTATGACAGAGCGCGCCGCGCGGCACGCAGGCGATCAGTCAATGCGCGAGGAAGCACGCTGACGCCGAGCAGTGCGACGCGGCGATCGAAACGAGGAAGTGTCACCAGGCTCTGCCAGAGCCGGCGAGCGGCCTGGCCGCGATTGCCAACATCGAGCTCGGCTTCACCAACCCAAGCGAGCGACTCCGCGAAACGACGCTGGACGATCTGCGGTTTGAGATCGATGTGCGCCGCAGATTCCGGAATCCACTTCTGCACGGTGCGCAGATTGTTGCGCGCCATTTCCAGCGTCATCGATGGACGAGTGAGCTGGTCGGCCGCTCCGACTCGATATGCCACGGACGGTGCGTCGATGAACAGCACCGGACCCGCGGAGCACAGGCGCACGTAGAACTCGTAGTCTTCGCCCGTGCGAGCGAACGATTCGTCGAAGCCACCTGTCAACTCGAGGCGTGATCGACGCATGAGCACCGTGGACGTGTGCAACAGATTGCCGAGCAGAATGGCGCTGAACAGATCGCCCTCGCGCACCGATGACGTCGCAAGCACGCTCGGCGCATTCGTCGTCAACGCGCCAAGTGTGTCCACGGTCGCGAGGATGTCTTCGATCCGCACGGAGTCGTACGCCGAGTACATCGTGCGTAGATATCGCTCGCGTATGACGTTGCCGATTTCGTCCGTGGCGGACATGTCCGTCCAGACGACGCCCGCATCGCCGTGACGCGTGAGGGCGGATACCTGCGCTTCGACCTTCCACGGCTGCCAACTGTCGTCGGAATCCAGAAAGGCGATGAACTCGCCGCGCGCGTGTCGTATTCCGAAGTTACGTGCCGCCGATACGCCGGCGTTTTCCTGACGTACATACGTCACGCGTGAACCGTACTTCTCGACGAGCGCACGTGTGTTGTCGGTCGATCCATCGTCGGCCACGACGACTTGAATGTCGGGATAGGTCTGCGCGAGCGCCGCGTCGATTGCACGGCTGAGGATGTGTTCCCGATTGTATGTCGGGATGATCACACTCACGAGTCCCGGTTGCGCTTGCTCAGCGAACTGAGCGTTTGATCGTGTCTGCGATAACGAGCGCGCAGGTCTGTTACGACCAATGCCGGCGATTGCTGACTGGATACTGGATACGCCGGTGCCAACAAGCAGAAGCCATGCGCCGACACTGATGCCAGCGAGGCCACGCGCCGAACTACTGAGTAGCGGGTGCAGAATCATGAGCCCAAGCCCGGACTGGTGGCAGACGTTCCAGGCCCACCGTGAGAAAGCGATTGAGACCGTTGCGGTCCCACCAGCGCGCGAAAACGAGAATCACTCCCACGCATGCAACGAAGATCAGCGGCCAGAATGACGTCTTCGGCAGGTGCAATGCGGCGAGGAACGTGTAGAACACGTAGAACTGAAACGTGAAAACGGCGAGCGAGCTTCGGCCGAGAGTCGCTGCTTGACGCGTGAGCCAGACGAAGCGCGATCGATGGTCGATGAACGTGACGGCCCAGAGCATCACCATCCCGATCCCGCCGAAGAAGAGCACGTACTCGGGTCCAGGCGGCAGCTTTGACCACGGCGAGAAGAACATCTTCCACAGCGCTGCGTCTTGTGGATCGCCGCGAACGGCATCGGTAACGATCCACTTGAGCTTGTAAACGATGAACGACACGGCGATGGCGGCACCGCCGCAGGCGAGCAGCGCGCGCTCGACACCCTTGATGTCGTTGGCCCGATAGAGATCGCCGAGGTACTCTCCGAACGCCGTGCATGCGATATAGACACCGAACCAGGGGAGAACCGGTACGGCATAGGTGAGAACGCGAAGCGGCGACCCACCGACCAAAAGCTCTCTGAGCAATTCGACGGCCATGTCCGTTGGCGTCCAGGAACTGAGAAGGCGCCAGGCAAAGCCAAAACAGAACAGGCCGAGGAAGCATCGCATCACGCGCGATGTCTGCGTGATGAGCAGCGAGCCGGCAATGACGCTGACCGCGATCGCATCAGTCATGAACGTCATTCGTAGTGCGTCGATCGGGTGCTGCTGGTACGCGAGGCGCGAGCACGCGATCAGCACATGGGCCACCGTCAACAGAAAGAGCGCTCGGTCGAGCAGCTTGAGGCGGAGCCTGGCGAAGCTCGCGCGTTTGACGGAGTACAGGAGCCCAAGAATGGTGCCGCTGACCACCACGAAGGTGGGCGACGCAATCATCCCGATGTCATAGAAGTACGGGACGACGCCGGAATCTCCGAAAGCCGTCCGTTCCAGGTACACCTGGGTGAAATGCGACAGGCACACGAGAACCATCGCGGCGCCGCGAGCGGCATCGAGGTTCGTGATCCGTGTGCTTTGTATACCGCGCGGGGCGGTAAGAGAGGTTTCCATTGTCGCCTACGAGTCTGACTTGGCCGTAGGCGGCGAGATAACACCAAGTTTCCTGAATGCGCCTTCCACCCCGCGGGATTTATGCGCCTCCATTGAAATCCGACGGCGTAGACGTGCTCCTACCGGCGGCCGGTGGGGGGCGGCGCACTTGGCCCGGGTGCTTCGCCAGAACCGGGGCGTGAAGCCCATGGCGCGCGCTGGTGGTTCGGGAGGGCGGCTTTCGAGTCGTGAGGGTCGAGCCTCTCACGCTTTGTGAGGTTTGTAATATGTTGTCGTATCCATTCTCTGGCTGTCAGTGGATCGGCATATGCGAATTCTAATTATCATCTGTGTCGCCCTGCTCGCGCGAACGTCTTCGGCACAGGCTCCCGACATCAAGGGTCGACTGTCGAAGGCGACGGTCAGTGGCGTCGTCTACGACAGCGTAGCACGAGCGCCGCTCGCCGGCGCTCTCGTCCAACTCGTCGCATCGGACAGCCTTGGCCGATTCGGCAACACCGTCTCCTCCGATTCATTGGGGCAGTTCGCATTTGCCGATGTCCCCGTCGGCCGGTATATGATCGCGTTTCTCCATCCGCTGCTCGATTCACTCGGCCTTGCACCGACGATGCATGAGGTGTCGGTGAGTGGTGATCGGCCTGTGCGTGCCGACTTGGCGATTCCGTCAGCGGGGCGGATACGTACAGCCGTCTGCGGCTCGCGATCCGCCGCGGACTCGGGTGCATTCGTCATCGGCGTCGTAGGCGATGCGAGTGGCCGAGCGCCGGTGGCTGGAGCGACGGTGACAGTGCAGTGGCGTGAGTTCGCGATCGGGCTGAAGACGATCGGAAGCCGAACTGCGCACCTCGACGCAACGACGACAACGAGTGGTTGGTTCGTTGTCTGTGATATTCCGAACGCAGGAACGATCGCGCTCATGGCAAGTCGCGGCGCGGATAGTACGGATGTCGTCGACGTGCCGATTCCGTCGACGGGTTTGTTGCGACGCGATCTATACCTTGGAGCCGCACATGACACCAGCGCCGCGAACCGCGGTCGTTTGAGCGGCGTCATCGTCGCTAGCGAGGGCGGGCGGCCACTGGCCGGAGCTCAAGTAAGCATTTTCAACGGGCCGCAGGCTCGCGCGAATGAGCGCGGTGAATGGACACTCGTAGACGTGCCGGCCGGGACACGGATGCTCAACGTTCGCGCAGTGGGCTACTTCCCAGATCACGAAGCAGTCGATGTCGTTTCGGGTGCGGCGCCTGTTCGCATTGCGCTGGCGACGATGAAGGCCGTGCTGGACACGGTGAGGATCTCGTCGTCACGGAGCGTCGATCTCAACATGCGTGGTTTCGAACAACGCCGACGGTCGAGCGGCATGGGACGATTCCTGACCGAGGCAGACATTGCCAAGCGGAATCCGCTGAGGACGTCTGACCTTTTCCGAATGGTGCCGGGACTCGAGACGGATCGTGATGGAACCATCTCGATGCGCGGGACGTTTGACGCGCGCTGCTCGCCGGCCGTCTATCTCAACGGGAGTTACATGTATTCACTCTCGGCGGATGAGATCGACAATTTCGCCAACCCCGACGAGGTGGCAGGCATCGAGATTTACGTCGGAGTGGCGGTTCCGCCGCAATTCAGCACGGGATTGGGCGGTGTTGCACAGCCCGGAGGCACGATCACCGGGTGTGGAAGCATTGTCATCTGGACAAAACCCAAGGTCCATCCACCCAGCGACTCGTCGTGGAAGGAGCGAATGACGAAGGTGGCCGGCGTGGTTGGAGTCGGCGCCCTGATTGGAGTCCTAGCCGTTCGGATGTGACGGTAAGCGGAGTTTGAGGCCGCGTGCTTCGAGCGCGCGCATGGCGGGTTCGCCCAATTCGTAGAACGGCGTATTGTCGCGGTTGAATACAACGATTGGACGGTCCCACAGCGCGGGATCCTCGCCTGCGGGCAGATAGATGCGCGAGACGTGAGTCGCCTTCTCCAACGGCGGCAGGGTTCCGGTCGGATAGGACATGAACTCCGGCCCCATGAACTCGGCGACGTCGACAAAACGCCGGCGTCGCACTGCGGCCGCTGAGTTCGGCGCGTACGGTTTCAGCGATTGGTAGACGATGGCGATGGTGTCCTTGGACAGGTTCATCAGCATCGCTCCCGCATGATTCAGAACTACGGGCGCCTTCAGTCCTTCGCCGCGAAGAATCACGATTGCCGGGAGGAAGAAACGAGCAGCCGGCCTTGCCGACTCGGCGCCAGTCAGCGACAGAGAGAACAGCGTGAGTCCCAGAACACTCAGCGTGCGACGCATCGCCGCCTCCCCATCGCGAATGGTTGCTATCTCCCGCCGTAGGCCTTGGCAGGCACCGTCTTGAGATACGCGTATACGGCCTTCAATTCAACATCCGTCATCGACTTCGTCAATCGCCACGGCATCAGCGAATCCACGGCTGACCCATCAGGCCGCTTCCCCTCGCGGAGTACACGGATGAAGTCCACCTCCGAGTATCTGCTGATTCCAGCTGGAGTGATGTTCGCCGCTGGCTTCCAGCCCGGCGGCCCGCCCGGAATCTTGCCGCCTGAAAACGTTGGGCCGTGACAGCCGCTACAACCAATCGCGAGATATTCGCCGTACTTCGCCGTCGGCTCCGGCTCCACGTGTGGCGCATGCGACTTCGCATGGTCAATCAACTCGGCCGGCAACAGCGACACCTGCCCCACGACGAATAGCGCGCGAATGATGGGCCCAACCCGCGGGCCCGGCTGCGACGATGTCATCGCGGGCACGCTGCGAGCGTAGCTCGCAATGGCCTCGAGTTCGTCGTCCGCCATCGTCGTAAACTCTTGCGCAGGCATCACGCGAAGTGGCAAGCCGTCGCGACGTACACCGTGTCGCACTGCTCGTTCCCAATCGCGCGGCTCCAGCTCTTTGCCGCGACCGCCCAGCGTGAGATTCGGCGCCGCAAGCCGACCGATGGCAGGATCATCGAACATCACGTTGCCACCGAGGTTCGCGCCGTGACAATCCACACAGCCGCGCACGGTCGCCAACCGCTTCCCCACCGCCAGCGTTGCTGAGTCGGTGCGCAATGCGATCGGATGCTCCGGGACTGTGAAGTGCCGCGCCATGCGAACTTCAGAATATCCATATGCGCCCGCGGCCACGATCAGGACCAGGGCGAGGGTGCCCGCGAGAATGCGGACACCCCATCGAACGATCGAACGCATGCGCATGACTCTCGCGCTCCCTGTATGACTACTGGTTACGCTGGACGAGACTGTCCAACGCGATGCGATACTCCTTCGCCACAGCATCCCACTGAATGGTGTACTGCGTCGGGTAGTAGCCCGTCTTCTCGACCGCGGTCGCAACCTTGATCGGCGTCGTGATGAGATTTCCCGCAACGCTCTTTACGGACTCGATGTGCACCTTGGTGATCATCGGTTCGTAGAAGATGAAGTGACCATCGTACGAGCCGTACAGGAACGTGCGCGTGAACGTCTTGTTGTTCGGCGGCGGCTGGAGCTCGGGCGACGTCGGATCGACCCAGTGCGCGCCCATCATCGGGACGCCGCTCGGCAACTTGATGTTTCCGACTGGACGGAACGCTTCGGCCGGCATCTTCTCGAGCTTCGCCTCGTACTGCGGATCGGTCGGCATGATCGCCATCTGCGCAGCTTCGGTCACCGTATAGAAGTGGAAGTCGAAGTGCGGCAGTGTGTACACCATGTCGGGTTCATGACCCATCGGGTTCCAGTCGACCATGGCGTGGTCGAAGCCCGTGACCTTCGCTTCCTGCGGCAATGCGAGCATCAACGTCGCGGCTGCCATGCCGCCGCCAGGCAGTGGCGTGGAAGGAAGCGCCGTCATGGCGTTCTCGCTTAGTGCGACACCGAGTGCGATCGGCTTGCCCGCGCTGCTGATCGACAGCCAAGCGCGCGCAGTTCCCTGCCCCAGTGTTTGCGACGGACCATATACGATGCGTGCGTTGCCTGGCTCGGTGCTGGTTTCGTTGGAGCAGGCGGCCATTGCGCCGGTCGTCGCCATGACGATGCCCAGGCCAGTGCCGAACATCGCGCGAAGACGTGAACGCCGCTGACTGGCGCGGCTGAATGAAGGCTCGAACATTTGGATCCTCCGCCAACGTGGTGGCGTCAAACGGTTTTTTGAAAAACGACTGCGCTCCACGCGGAGCGCTCGTAGCAAGTGGCGCCAAGGTTACGAGCGCTCGATTACCGCGGGCTTATTCGCGGCGGCGCAGACCGCTGTAAGCGGCGCGTAAGTGGGCGGATCCAGTTTCCGGTCCATGGAAACCACATTGGAAGTCGTCGCGTCAGCGACCCGATTGCTCGGCGGTTGGTCTGAAGTCCGCGCCGCCGATCACGTGACCAGATACATGCGCTTTGGGACGGGAACCGGAGCGCCGGTCATCATCCTCATTCCCGGAACCTCAGAGGCCAACATTTGGCCAGAATTGTTCGAAGCTCTGGCAGTCGGACGCCGGGTCTACATCCCCGACCTCCCCGATACCGAAGGCTGTTTCGCTCCTCGCCTTAGCGCCTTTCTCGACGGACTCGGCCTATCGTCAGCGACGCTGGTAGCGCCGGGCACGTTTTGCTTGCCGGCGGTCGAATTCGCTCTATTGGCGCCCGACCGTCTACAGGGGCTCGTTCTCATCCCTGGTGGAAGAGCCGACGAAACCGGTTTGACGGGAACTCTCGCCGCTTCGACACCAACTCGAGAGATCTCCGTATTGCTGGTTCGGCGGGACACTGCCGCCGCGAAGGCCGTAGACCTGGTCGACGGGTTTGTTGCCCGGGGGTAAGCCGAGGAGTATCGTTGCCGCCGAGGATCGCGGCGGACGACACGGCGCCCTGGGCGACCGGTTCCAGACCGACACGATCAGTAACTCCGGTAACGGGCCCACCCACCCCGGAACGAGAATGAGTACGACTATCTTGGCCCCGGCGGTCGCCACCAGTCCGCCGGTGACCACTCCTTTGCCCGTGCACCTGACACGGTTCATTGGACGCACAACTGAACTACAAGAGATTTCGCGGATGCTCGCCGGCACGCGGCTGCTCACGCTCACGGGAGCAGGCGGCAGCGGCAAGACGAGACTCGCACGCGAAGCCGCGGCGGTCGCCGCCCCCGAGTTCACGAATATCGGATGGGCCGACCTCGCGCCGATCACCGAACCGATGTGCGTGGCTCAACAAGTGGCTACGGCACTTCGCCTTCCCGATCGCGCGGTTGCGTCCGCGGTTGATTCGCTGAGCGCATCGATTGGCGTCGAAGCCACGCTGCTCGTTCTCGACAACTGTGAGCATCTGATCGATACGTGCGCCGCGCTCGTGGAGTCGCTGCTTCGCGCTTGCCCGAGACTCACCGTGCTCGCCACGAGTCGAGAGGCGCTCGGCGTTCCGAGTGAAACGGCGTGGCTCGTGCCGCCGCTCGCCGGCAGCGACGCCGTGCAGCTCTTCATAGAACGTGCACAAGCGGCGCTTCCGTCCTTCTCCGCAACCGACGGCAATGCTTCGACGCTCGGCGACATCTGTAAGCGGCTGGATGGAATTCCGCTCGCGATCGAGCTCGCGGCCGCGCGTATTCGTGCACTGTCGCCAGATCAAATTTCTGGTCGCCTCGACGATGCGTTCCGTTTACTGAGCAGCGGAAGCCGCACCGCACTGCCGCGTCATCGCACGCTGCGCGGCACGATGGACTGGAGTTACGGTCTACTCGATCATCGTGAGCAGCGGCTATTGCGACGACTCGCTGTATTCGCCGGAAGTTTTTCGCTCGAGGCCGCCGAAGCCGTATGCGCCGGCGCGCCACTCGAGGTCGAAGACATTCTCGACGGCGTTGCCGCACTCGTGGACAAGTCGCTCGTCGTGATGGAGGCTGGCGACGGCATCGCGCGCTATCACCTGCTCGAAACGGTTAAGCAGTACGGTATCGAACTGCTCAACGAGAGCGCCGAGCTCGCGGAATTTCGTGCGAAACACGGCGAATACTTTCTGGAATTCGCCGAGCGCATTGCGCCGCGGCTGGTCGGCGGAGAGCACGACATCGGAATACTTGCTCGCGTCGGAGAGGACCACGAGAACCTGCGCACGGCCTCACATTGGGCTCTGAATGATCCGAAGCGTGTCGCCGAGTCGCTGCGCTTCGCCGACGCGCTTTTTTGGTTCTGGTACAGCATGAGCTACTGGCTCAAGTCGGGCCAGTTCCGCGAAGCACGCCAGTACACCGATGCCGCCCTTGCTCGCGCCGACGACTCGAGCCCAATGCTGGTTGCCCGCGCGCTGCTCTCGTCGGGAATGATCGGGTTGGCACAGGGCGAGAACGAACGCGCGTGCGACGCTCTGACGAAGAGTTACGAGATCGCCAAGATCCACGGCGATGCTGTGGTAAACGCCCACATTCTCTCCAAGCTTGGCGCTGCGCATCTCATGCTCGGCCAGCTGGAGAAAGCCACGCAGGTAAGCAACGAAGCCCACGAGCTTTCAAAAACGTTCAAGCCGCAGATGGTGCACGCCTTCGTCATGTACTGGCGAGGTCTGGTGGCAAGCGTGTGCGGCAACAACGCGCTCGCGCGCGAAATGTGGGAATTCAACAACGAGTTGGCACACACGCTGTCGCATCGCACAATCTTGGCCCACTCGAGCTCCCAGCTCGGACGACTGCTGTTGCTCGAGGGAAATCAGGCCGAGGCGTTCAATCGCCTGAGCGATGCGATGCGCATCCATATGGACATCGGCGACGCGTGGGGCCTGGGGAATGATCTGGATTCGCTCGCGAACCTCGCGATCATGCGCGGGCGAACGATCGATGGCATTCGCCTGATTGGCGCTGTGGACAATCTGCGCGAACGGATGGCTATCGGCATGCCAGCCACGGAAAAACCGCAGCGCGACCGAATGGTCTCCACCGGGAAGCGTGAGCTTGGCGACGCCTACGTCAGTGTGTACGACGAAGGAAAGCGTCTCTCCATGGATCAGGTCTTTCAACTGGCGAACGACGCTGGCGGAACGCGGACCGCGGAGTATCGCGTCCAGGTATTCAACCCAGCGGTGCAACTCGTCGGCATAGGCACTGGTGTCGTGGATGCGCCGAAAAAATCTGCAATGCGCGTCCTCGGCCTCGGACCATTGCAGGTATTCGTCGACGACGAGCCGATCGATAGCGCCGCCTGGGGATCGGCGCGGCCGCGCGAACTGCTCGTTTATCTCTTGATGCACCCGGATGGGCGCACGAAAGAACAGGTCGGCCTCATCTTCTGGCCTGAAGCCTCGAGCGCGCAACTGCGTAACAATTTCCATGTCACGCTACATCGACTCCGGAAGGCGTTGCGCAATCCAGATTGGATCACGGTGTCGCATGATCGGTATCGCGTCGATCCGGCCGTCGTGAGCGACTTCGACGTCGCGAGCTTCGAGCGAGATGTCGCGATGGCCCGTCGCGCGCTAAAGCGAAAGGAAGATGGAGCTGCCGCCGCGCTGGAACGGACTTTGGCACTCTATCGCGGCGATTTCCTCGATGGCGAGCCAGCCGGTGATTGGCACCTCGAGCATCATGATCGTTTGCAGCGACAGTACGTCGACGCATTGATCGAACTCGGGACGCACCTGTCGTCCGAAGATCGGCATGCGAAGGCAGCAGACGTCTATCGACGCGTGCTCGCCCGTGACGATCTACATGAAGACGCCGCGCTCGCCCTCATGCAGTCGCACGCACTGCTGGGCGAGCGCGCCCAGGCACTGCGCTTCTATCAGAAATTCGCCGAGCGGATGCGCACCGAGCTCGAAGCAGAGCCAAGCGAGGAGATGATGGAGTTGTACGAGGAGTTGAAAGAGGGTTCTGTCTGACTGTAAGCGCGTCATTAATCTCGTAATCGGAGGCGAAATCATCTCGTAAGCGTTGGCTCGTACGTTCCCGTCGCAATTCAAGCGCAACCACAAACACACGGGAACTGTCGCCATGCCACGCCTTCGCTTTGCCGCCTCTGCGGTCGCCCTTCTCCTGCTCGCCGCGTGCGGCGGAGACACTGTTTCGTCGCCGGGAACAAACAATCCGCCTCCGCCGCCACCGCCAGCGGCGATCAATGCCATCGATCTGTCGCCGGCGACGGCTGACGTTGTGATCGGTCATACGAAGTCCCTCGTGGCAACACCGCGCGACGCGAATGGCGCAGCGATCACGGGTCGCACGCTGACGTGGACGACGTCCGCTGGCACCATTGCCACCGTCGACGCGAACGGTGTAGTGAAGGGCGTGGCAGCCGGAACGGCGACAATCTCCGTTGCGGCTGAAGGAAAGACAGCCACGGCAGCGATCACCGTGAAACCGGCAGCTGTCGCCGCAGTCGTCGTCGGACCGGCGTCGCCCTCGGTGAAGCTCGGCGAGACGATCACGCTGACCGCGACGATTCGCGATGACGCGGGCGACGTACTTCCCGATCGCCAGCCAAAGTGGGAATCGAGCGATCCTGCCGTTGCGAGCGTCAATCCAATCGCCGGCATCGTGACGGGTCTCGCAGGCGGCTCGGCAACGATCACCGCGACCATTGACGGAATCGTCGGCAGCGTCTCGGTAACCGTGAACGTTCCGGTGGCAACCGTGACCGTTGCACCCGCGCTCGATACCGTGGAAGCGTACGATCCCAAGGCGATGGCTGCGATCCTTCGCGATGCAAAGAGCAACGTGCTCACCGGTCGTGTCGTGCGCTGGACGAGCTCCAATCCGACTATCGCAGCGATCGACTCGGTCACTGGCGTATTGACGGGCTTTGATCGCGGCACTGTCACCATCACGGCGACGAGCGAAACGAAGACCGGAACGGCTTCGCGCGTGATCGTGATCAAGTATCGCGCGGTTGCCGCTGGTTCGATGCACGTCTGCGACATCGCCAGCGGTGGCTTCGTATGGTGCTGGGGTTTGAATGGCCGCGAGGGACGCATTGGTAGCGCCACGCTCGGCGACAATTCGTTGAGCTCCGCGCCTGTGCTCGTTCCGAATACTGGACCGAACGCGCTTCGCTTCGCGCAGTTGAGCAGCTTTGCGACACACACCTGCGGCATCACCACGGACAATCGCGCGTACTGCTGGGGCAATGGAAGCTGGGGCACGCTTGGTGGCGGAAGCAACGCATCACAGAGCAACACGCCCGTCGCCGTTTCGAATACGCTGACGTTCCGTCAGATCAGCACTGGCGCTGACCACACCTGTGGCGTCACGCTCGACAACCGCGCGTACTGCTGGGGACACAACGATTGGCGCGAGTTCGCGAGCACCACGCCGGCGGCGTCGACGACTCCGGTTGCCGTGGCGCCCGAGATGACGTTCGCGTCGATAACGGCTGGCAGCGGTGCGACGTGCGGCGTCACGCTGACGGGCGCGGGCTATTGCTGGGGCAGCAGCGGTCTCGGTCAGCTCGGCGATGGAACGAAGATCTCGTACGGCAACACGTTCTCGGCGACACCGCTGGCTGTCGCCACGACGTCTGCGCTTCGCACGATCGACGCGGCCGCGAACTTTGCCTGCGCATTGACGACGGGCAATCAGGCGATGTGCTGGGGCAGCAACGGCGGCCGGTTGGGCAATGGGAACGGACCCGACTCATCGATCCCGCAACTCGTGAACGGCGGACTGTCGTTCAATTCGATCTCGAGCGGCAACGGATTCAGCTGCGGCGTGACGACGGATGCGGCGGTGTGGTGCTGGGGTTCGAATGACAACGGCCAGCTCGGAGTGAGTGCGCCAGCAGTTGCCACGAGCCCAGTGCGTGGCGCCGGATCACTGCTCGCTGCGGAAGTCAGCGTGGCGGGCGTGTCCACAGGCTTTGGGCGTCACAGCTGCACGATCTCGGCGGACCGTCTCACGACGTACTGCTTCGGCCGCAACGACACGGGTCAGTTGGGCAACGGCAAAACGACGGATGCAACGGCGGTGAACTCGACGCCGACGATTGTTGTGGGGCAGAAGCCGCTCCCCTGATTGCGGCACGGTTGAATAGATGCAGGAGCTACGACGAGGGCCGACACGAATGTGTCGGCCCTCGTTGTTTGTTCGACTGAACTACTTGCCGGCTGGCTTGGTCGTGAGCTTGAGCGTTCCGGCGGTTTCCTGCGCCTTCACATAGTCCCACACATCCTGGAGCGGCACTGGCTCGAACTCGCCGGAGATGAAGTCGCGGATTTCGAGAACTGTCATTCCGCGAGCGAGAACGGCGTTGAGCTCACCAGTCATATGCCCTGGAATGCGTGACTGCACGCCGCCAGGCCCGCCACGCCCGCCACCGCCTCCACCACCACCGCCCGCACCGCCTCGGCCGCCGCCTGCTGCGCCGCCCGCCGGAGCCACACGTTCGACAACGGTACGCGCCGCGGTCTTCTCGAGCTCGGATTGCACCGGCTCAGTCGCCGGAACCTTCCATGTCGCAGCAGCGAGCGCATACGTCGCCTTCAATTCGGCGAGCAGCGTGGCAGCGCGCGCTTCAAGCAGCGGATCGTACGTCGCGGCGAGCTTTTTCTCGGCGTCAGCTGGGTTGGCGAAGAGCACACCGGACGATTTCACGACAGCCTTTTCGATGTTCGTCTGGTGCCGCACCGCAGCCTTCGCGTCGACGTACGCCTGCGCGAGCTCCGCGCCGCTCTTCACATCACCGATGTAGCCGAGTCCTTTGCGCTGATTCGCCGTCATGCGCTCGGCACCGCGACCAACGACGTCGGCGACCACACGAACCGCCATCGGATCGTCGGCTGTTGCGAGAACTGTCATCGCACCAATGCTGACAACCGCGGCACGCTTGAACTGCGTGGGGTCGAGCTTATCGGGCGTGTCTTGCGACGAGTGATACCACGGATCAGGCCACGTGTTGAAGATGATGGCCGGAATTCCGTGCTGCATGTACGTCGCGTGATCGCTCGAACCGTAGTACTTGTCGACTTTGTAGTTGAACGGATCGCGGCTTCCGTTGGCTGAAAGGACGTCGAGAGCAGGCTGATATCCGTTCGCACGATAGCGGACGCGTTCGCGCGTGATCTCGCCGACGTACTCGAGGAAATTCTGACAGATGTCGTTCAGAAAGCTCGGGAACGAATCAGGCGTCCGCATGAGGAGCCATTGCGCACCGCCCGTCGACAGGCGGAGGCCTTCCATGTCGTAGTTCAGGTCAGCGATGATGCGCTTGGCGACGTCCGGGTGCGCATTCAGCCAGGCATTCGTGCCGCTGATTTCTTGTACGAACAGGAAGTGGATCGTGCGCTTCGGCTTCGGGAGCTTTCCTTCCTTGACCAGCTGGATGTAGGCGCGCCCCATTTCGAGAATGTGCGCGGCACCGGAGTTGTCGTCGTTCGCGCCCTGCTTGATCAGCCCTTCATATATATGGCCGGAAACGATGACGTCCTGATTGGTGCTTCCGTCGCCGGCGATCGTGGCGTGAATTACTTCCTGACGGCCGGGATAGCTCTGCGCCTCGACCACCGAGCGAATCGTGATCTTTTCGCCTTTCTCCAGACGCGTCGAGAGATCGTGCGCCGTTCGCGTCGTCACCATCCAACCAAAGCCAACACTGCCGCCGTTTGGATTCGCCGCCGCAATCGACGACGAGATCATGATGTCGGTCTGCTCGATCGGCCGCATGGAATTCCAAGACAGCACGCCGACCGCACCGCGCTCGAACACGGCCATGCGTTGGAGCGCGTTGAGCGCGCCGCTTCCTAGCACGACTTTGCCCTTCACGTCCTTTCCGGCGTAATCCTCGGCGCGGCTGCCATTGCCGACGTCGATCAACTCGCCAGAGATGTCGCCGGTCGGTGTATTGCCGCCGAGTGCGACGGGCGTGTCGTAGATGTCATAGAGCTTGCGGGGTCCGAGGCGCTCGGATGCCCAGAGCTGTCCTTTGCTCGGCTGCCAGAGCGTTCCACCAGGGAACTTCTCGATCTCGACAGACGAGAAGCCGTAGTCTTTCGCGAACGCCGCGGTGACGGCACTCTCACGGAACGGTCCCGTGGTGTACTCCGACGCTGGGCGGACGCGCTGATAGGGCACGAATTCGAGCACATGGTGCATGGCGCGTTCGCCCGATGCTTCCATGATAATCGAGCGCATCTGATCCCACGTCAGTAACGTGCGATCTTCCTTTTCCTGTGCAGCCGCTGCGGTCGTGCAGAGAGCCGCGGCAATGAGAGCTAGAGCAATTGGGCGACGCATCAATCCACTCGAGATGAAGGCGAGCCGAATATTACTGCGATCACGCCGCGCGCGGATGGGCGCGACACTCGACCAGTCAAGCATGCGTTCGTGATCTGTTCCACGGAGAATCGTCTTCTGAGCAATGGGAAATCCAAAACGAACCCTCGTCATTCGTGTCGTCGCCACGGTGCTGACCCTTGCCGTGGTCATTGCGCTCGTTGGCGTCGGGCGGCGTGACGGCCCCGCGGCGCTCGCAGCGTGGCGGTCGGCGCACATCCGGTGGGGTTGGATTCTCCTCGCGAGCGCCGTCGCGCTGTCTGGACAGGTCCTCTTTTCGTTCGGCTGGCGACGTTTTCTCGCCGACTGCGGCGTCAACCTGACCCTCTGGCAGGCGCTGCGCATGTACCTGGCGAGTAACCTTGGTCGGTATTTGCCCGGCGGTAAGGCGTGGCAGATGAGCATCGTCGGTGTGATGGCCAGCGAAGGCGGATGGCCCGCGGCGACACTCGCGGGAACGTCACTGCTACAGGGAATGATTGGCGTGGTGACCGGTGCGTTGCTGCTCCTGGTGACCGGAGCGGAAGCGATGGGCGTGAAGCCGATCTGGCTGATCGTTCCTGTACTGGGACTGATTGGTGTGTTGGCTGCACCGCAGCTCCTTCGGCTTGTACCACGCGTCCGCGCCGCGGCGGTGAGCAAATGGCCCGCGCTCGATGCGATCACCATCCGAACGATGTGGGCGCTCGTCTGGACGGCTGGCGCGAGCTGGATCGGCTGGGGACTCGGACTCTACGCGCTGGCGCGCGGTCTACTCGATCAGCCAGGATCGTCGGTCGGCGCGTACATCGCGGCATGGATCGGCCCCTTCCTCGCAGGACTCATTGCGATCGTTGCCCCGGCTGGCCTCGGGGTTCGCGACACGATGATGGGCGTCATGCTCGGAGCAGCGGGCGTGAGCCCGGGCGATCGTTTGATTCTCGTTGTCGTCGCGCGCATCTGGGGAACGATTCTCGAGGTCGTTCCCGCGGTGATCGTTCTCGTGATTCAGCGACGCCGCAAGCCGGCGGTCAGCCCGGCAGCCCTCTAGAACATCCAGGAAATTCCCGCGCTCGGAAAGCGCGGAATCTGCGATTGGATTGCCGGCGTCAGTGAGATCTTGCCGTTGTTGAATCCGTAGGAGTAGCCGGCGTCCTGCGGATTCGGATTGTTGAACACGTTGAACAAATCCGCAAAGAACGACAGGCGACCGCGCGACGTCGCGATGTCGCGCGTGAAGCGAAGATCCACGCGGTGATACCACGGAAGTCTGCTGTTGCCTTCGGCTGACACCGGACCGTACACGCTCGTGACGTACGTCGACGAAGAGCCATTGGCGTTTCGCACGGTATCGAGCGTGAACGAAACAGGTGCTTGCGGCCATCCAGAGTGAATCTGCCACGCGACACTGAATCGCCAGCTCGCGCCCTCTGGCTTGTAAGACGCATCGATGTACGCGGCGTGGCGCTGGTCGTACCCACGCGGCACGTCGATGCCGGAAACGCGATCCGTCACGCGTGACAGCGCATAGCTTGCCGACCATTCGATCCCGTCGGGTGCCGCACGCCGAGCGAGGAACTCGAGTCCGCGCGCGTGGCCACTGGTGGCGTCGAGCAGAAGCCGGTCATTCATGAATTCCGGAAAAATCTGCGTGCCTGCGCGAAGATTGATGTAGTGCGGGCGCTCGCGCGAGATGTCACGATCGTACGCTTCGACGCGAACACTTCCTGCTTCACCGACTCGCTGTTCGACGCCGATCACGCGTTGATCCGCGATGTCTGCCGTGCCAAAGCTCGACACGCCATCCTGCACCTGCAGCGCGTACATGGGTTGAGGTTGTGCATATCGTCCAACCGCAGCGCGCAGCGACGTCGTCGGTCCGAGATTGGCAACGAGATTTGCCCGCGGGCTGACGAGCGCATCGTCTGTGTAGCTCGTGCGATCGAAGCGCGCGCCCACTTCGCCAGTCAACCATGATGCGAAGGAGATGCGCGGAGTCAGATAGAATCCCAGTTGCGTTCCGTCTGGTTCTGCGTTTGCGGTGACGACATGCGTGTCAGTCGAGATCGTGCCGTTCTGGATGCGTGACGTCACATGAACGCCGCGATAGTCATACGACGCGCTCTGCCGATGGAACTCGGCGCCCCACCGTAGTAGTGCGCGGTCCGTGAGTGTCCACGTCCAATCTTGGCGCAGAGCCATGTCATCGAAGCCACGTTTGTCGTGCACGACATCTGTCGCTGCACGGCTCGGCTTTGGCGTGCCGTTGCGCAGCCATGACAAGCCACTGAACGACAGTATGCTCGTGCCGCTCAGTCGCTCGTTGGGTTGTGTGTCCCAATTGAGCCACGCGTAGCCGCTACCATACGCGCTCTCAATGAAGCCGCTGTTCTCGCTGTACCGGAGCGCGTCGCTCGCCCCGATCGCGTGCAGCGCCAGGCGATTGTGTTCGTTGAGCGACCACGTGACCTTGGCGAATACATCGGAATACACGGGCGACAGCGAATCGCTGGTGTTCGCGAGTTTGAGCGCGAGATCGAGATAGCCGCGACGCGCGGCAACGAGCCAGCTGCCGCGACCGTTCGCGAATCCACCCTGCGACTGTGCGCGTAAGTTCGTGACACTCGCAGCCAGCGTTGTGCTCGTCGTTGTCGTCGCTGGTTCAACCGATCGAATCGCGAGCACGCTACCTAGACGATTGCCGTACTCCGACGTGAAGCCACCCGTCGTCAGGTCGATGCCGCTCACGGTCTCCACATCGAGGATCGAGAGCGCACCTTCGAGATCCTTGAGATGGAATGGCTCGATCAGCTGAACGCCATCGAGCGAGATGTACATGGCGTCGACATCCGCACCGCGAACGTGAAAGCCCGCGGAGAAATCGTCGGACGCCAACCCGGGCAAGCGGTTGATCGACCGAAACAAATCCTCGCCCAATTGAGGTCGTGTTCTAATTTGCTCATGGCCCAGTGTTTGAGCAGCGCTCACCTGCTGTGTCATGATTCCGAAATAGCCGGGCGACACGACCATCGCGGACAGCGCAACCGGCGCAGGGTCGAGTGTCACGACCATTGGACCAGCGTCGACGCTCTCGTCGGCAAGACGTACATCGCGCACGGCAGCCTGGTATCCGACGCGACGCACGCGAAGCTCGTAGTTGCCCGGCGTCAAACGAGCGAAAGCGAACGAGCCATCGGCCCCCGATGTGGCGGCGAACGGCGTTCCGCGCAACTCGATGCGCGCGGCGGCGATCGCCGCACCCGTTGAGTCCAACACGACGCCACGGAGCTGAGCAGAGTGTGCCGTTTTCGTGACGATCACCAGATGCTGGCCAGTCGACGACATCAGCGCGTCGAGCCGAGTGCCGTCGAGCAACTCGCGAATCACGTCGGACGCAGAGCCCGACGCGTGCAGCGATACACGCCGCGAGAGTTCTGGCAGTGACCGGTCATAGACAATTCCAACCCCGAGGCGCCGACCGATGTCTCGCAACACAGCACTGCGCGTCGCGCTGTCGACACTCATATCGATGCGCGTCGACAGCACGGCGTTCGATGCGGATACGCCCACGACCGAATACCCTCCGCGTGGAACGCGCGACGTGTCCTGTCCCAGTGCCGCGCGCGCCAGCATCATGACGGCCGCGACAACGACGATCCCGATGATGCCAATCGCGCGCGTCGTCCGTAGGAGTTCGCGTGTTCCGCTCATCGTTGAGCCGGCCGCGAACGAACCGTGAACGACTTGCCCTTGCTCTGAATGTCGAGATTGAGCGCGATCGCCAGCGCCTGCATCGCTTCAACGGCTGTTTCGCTGCGAAATTCCGCCGTCACTTCGCGCGTGCCGAGCATGGGATCGGCGAGTCGAACGTCGACGTCGTACCAGCGTTCCATCATTGGCAGCGCGCTGGCCAGCGAAATACCGTCGAGCACGAGCCTATCGTTGGTGAATCCCAGGTAGCGCGCTGGATCAACAGTGGCGGTCGTGAGCGTTCCAGTAGATGTCAGGCGCGCCAACGTTCCCTGTCTCGCGGTAACGCTATCGCGCGCGTTGGATGTGTCACGCCGCAGAGTCACCGCGCCCTCGGCCACTACGACCGTAGCGCCCGACTGACCTTCGTAGGCGCGAACAACGAAGCGAGTTCCGATATCGCGAATCGCTGCGCCGTTGGCGTGCACGACGAATGGCAACGCCGCATCGTGCTTCACGACGAAGTAGCCTTCGCCGTGCAGATAGACATCGCGTTCACGGCCGGTGCTGTCGAAGCGAAGCCGACTTCCGGCGTTGAGCTTGACTGTCGAACCGTCGGGCAGATCGATCGCGATGCGTGACCCGCGAGGTGCCTCGATCTCGCGCCACGTCGATTGAGCGACGGTCGCTGCCGGAGGCGGCACGCTACGCTGACGCCGCTGAACGGTGAGACTCACCGCAGTCGCAATGATTGCCGCGGCGGCGAGCCACGGTGTTGCACGCGACCCAGCGAACACGCGACGCGGAGTCGGACGTCGCCCGGGCGCAGCTGTTGTCCGAGCCGCGACCCGTCGCCACGCAGCGTCGACGTCGATCGCTGCTCGGGGCGTCGATCGATCGGTCAGTGCATCGGCGAGCTGCTGTCGCTCAGGCGATGCAGCGAGCCAGGTGCGCGCGCGGGCCGCCTCTTCAGGCGTTGCCTCACCTGCGAGATACCGGTCGAGAATCTTCCAATCGACGTCGTCGGACATTTCCGTGCGGGGTGGGGGACCGGCGTGTAGACAGCCGGTCTGCGAAAAACCCTACATCGCACGCTGACGCGGGTCAGTCCGGCGGCGTAGTCACCCCGAAAGCAGAGCGCAGCGCGCGAAGGCCGCGCCCCAGGTGCGCCTCCACCCCCTTTACGGAGATGCCCATAATCCGCGCGATCTCGGCGTAGCTCATCTGATCGCGCCACCGCAGATGCATCACGGCGCCGCACTTTTCCGGGAGGTCACTCATCGCTCGCTGGAGCAGACTGTGCGACTCCACGCTTTCGATCCGCGATGGACGATCGTCGATCTCGTAGACTGCATTCGCCGTGTGGGACTCAGCGGCGATCCAGTCCGATTCGACACGTCGTCGCTGGCCAAGGTTCAGCGCGCGATTTCGGACGGCGGTGAAGAGATACGCGCGTACGTTTCGCGGCTCGGGCCAGCGGGCGCGCTCGATCCAGAGTTGGGTGAAGAGATCTTGGACGAGCTCTTCGGCCGCAGCGCTATCGTCGACGTATCGGGTCGCGAAGCGGCAGAGTTCCGCATAATGAGCACGGAAAAGGCGCTCGAACGCGTCGGCGCTGCCGCGGCGAATTCCGTCGTCGCTCACACCTTCATCCGCCGACCAAGGGCGAAGCCGCGAAGGCCTGCCGCTTGGGCGAAACGATGTCGTTCCGGCTCACAATAGAGGCGCGGGCCGGAATCGAACCGGCGAATAGCGGTTTTGCAGACCGCTGCCTTACCACTTGGCTACCGCGCCAACAGTCAGTCAAGTTATTCCCCCTCTTTAACTTCCTCAAGCCTTACCCTATTTCGGGACGCTCCGGCGCGCCTCTTGAAATGCGTGAGGCCGTGACCACCCAGGCGCAGCCCCAGCATCCGCACGGCGACCAACGACACAGCGACGCCACAACCGGCACCCGCGGGCGCTTTCGCATGGTCTGGGACGTCATTTTCACGTTCCTGCGCTTCATCGGGCGACACGTAGGCAACGCCTACGCTGTGTTCGGCATCTTCCTGCTCGCCGGGACGACCATCGCGGTGCTCTTCACATGGGCGTTCTCCGAATTCGCCGGGAAGGTTCGCAAGGGAAGCACGCAGCCGTTCGACGACGCCATCATGCACTGGATCGGCGCGCACCAGGATCCGCGAGTGCAGCGCGTGATGCTCGAGATCACGTCGCTGGGCACCGGCACCGTGGTGGGAATGATCGTGCTGGTGACCGGCATGTTCCTCTGGCTCAACCATCACCGACATTCGTCGATCCTTCTCATCGCCGCGACACTCGGCGGCTTGGTGCTCGACAACCTCCTCAAGATCGGCTTCAATCGCCCGCGACCACAGATCTTCGAGTGGGGCACGTATGCGGCAAGCTCGTCGTTCCCATCCGGACACGCCATGAGCTCTGTGATCGTTTATGGAACGGTCACGTACCTCGCCGCACGATTGCAGCAGCGATACCTGTCGCGCATTCTCACGTTCGTGTTCGCTGCTGTCGTGATCGGGTTGATCTCGTTGAGTCGAGTCTATCTTGGCGTGCACTACCCATCCGATATCCTGGCAGGCCTGCTGATTGGGTTGGCGTGGGCCGGATTCTGCATGGCGGTCCTCGAAGCGGCGCAACTCTACGCACGGTTCAATGCGCCGCATTTACTCGTCGACGAACGCCCGGCGCCACGAGGCGCGTCGCCATCGTCGTAGACGAGGCCCGACCCTTCACGCGGAGTTGCACATGACGACGACCAAGAAGTCCCGCGCACGAAAGGCCTCCACCTCATCCACCTCGAATACGCCGAGGTACAGCGCTGCGGCGAGCAAGCGCGTCGAGTCCGCCCTGCACCGAGAAAAGAAAGGCACGCTCAAGAGCGGTGCGGCAGGAAAAGGCGGTACGGTGAAGACGCGCGAGCAGGCCATCGCAATCGGTCTGTCCGAAGCACGTAAGGCCGGCGCGAAGGTTCCGCCGCGTAAGACCGCAGCAGCAGGAGCAGCAGGAGCAGCAGGAGCAGCGGCGAACAAGTCCCGCCCGGCACGCCAATCTGCTTCGTCTCGCCAATCGTCCTCTTCTCGCCAATCTTCGTCTTCTCGTCAAAAGCAGGCGTAAGCAAATCGCCTAAAACGACCATCCAATCAGGTGAGAGGTAGCTCGTCCACCTGATTGGAGGTCGTCATGCTTCGACGCGCACTCGTTCCCGCCATCACGCTCACGCTCGCGGTCGTCACCGCGGCGGTCGCGACTCCCACATCGACGGTCCGGAAGCAGCCCCCCTGGGTGTCGATCGAGTCGCCGGCAAATCCCTACGATCCAACCACTCGGAACGCGGCGTTCGTCGTTCACGCTCTGTCCTTCGAGAACAGTCCGGCGACGCGCGGCGTCGCGGGAACGGCGGAAGGACTCGTTGGCGGAGTCCGCAAGACGATTCCACTGCGCCTCGATACGACGTCGCACCCCGGTGTGTATGCCGTCACCAAACAGTGGCCGTCGGAGGGCACGTGGCTGCTGCGCATCACGCTCAACAACACGTCCGCGCTCGTGACGGTCGATCGATCCGGCGACATCGGCGGAGTGACGGTGCCGACCACGCCCGCGTCGGGATCGTCCATGCTGCTTCCTCGCGCGGTTACCGCGCGCGAGATTGACGCCATGCTGGCCAGCGCGGCCAAACAATAGCGACGAGCGCCACGAGCAATGGTGCAACCACGGATGGGCGGACCCACCGACACCCTTCCAACGTTTGGCGACGACGGTCAGATCGACGTCGTCGTTCAACGCGCGCAACAGGGCGATGTGAACGCGTTCGAAGCAGTGTATCGCACGCACGCGCCCGCCATTCATGCGCTCTGCCGACGCATGGCTGCCAGCGAACGCGAAGCTCGTGAACTGGTGCAGGACGTGTTCGTTCGCGCATGGGAAAAGCTCGAGTCCTTTCGCGGCCAGAGCACACTCTCCACGTGGTTGCACCGACTCGCCGTCAACGTCGTGCTCCAGCATCTTCGCACCGAAAAGCGCGACGGACTTCGGATGCTCGACGACGCAGACGACGCGATTTTCGGTTCCCGGTCACCGGGGCCGGGCGTAGACGCGACCATCGACATGGACTGGGCCCTCACGCAGCTCCCCGCCGGCGCACGAACGGTGTTTGTACTTCATGATATTCACGGCTACTCGCACGATGAAATCGCGCAAATGACCGGCATCGCCGCCGGCACCGCACGCGCCCAGCTGTGGCGGGCACGTCGCGCTCTCTCGAGGCTGCTGGATCTATGACGACGAACGGCGACCATCTTACGGAAGAAGAGCGGCAGGGTGCTGCCGACGGTTCGCTCGACGGCGCGCGATTGCGCATCGCCGAGCAGCACATCGCGTCGTGCGACGCCTGTGGCCATGACGTCGCCAGTTTGAGAATGCTCATGAGCCGCATCCCCACCCCATCGGCCTCGGCCGAACTCGGCGACCTCTGGCCGTCTATTCAGGCGCGAATCGAGGAGTCGAAGATCGTTCCGCTCGATGCGCCGACCGTGATTGCCGAGCCTCCGCCGCGGCGGCGGCGCAGCGTCATCTGGACGGTCGCCGCTGTCGCCGCGGCGCTCGCCGTGGCCATCGTGTCGCTGCCGCCAGCGCGTGCGAATCGCGAAGTCACGGCGCCGAGGGCATCGATCGACACGGCTTCGAGCTTCATGAACGTTGCCGACTCCACAGGAGCGTACGAAGCGGAGGCAAATGCGTTGCTCAACCAACTCGAGTTGCAGCGTGCCATGTTGCCGCCCGAAGCCCGATCGTCCGTCGACCACGACCTGCGCGTCATCGACGATGCGATCACCGAGGTCAAGGACGCACTCGTTCGCGATCCGAACAACCCGGCGCTCAGGCGATTGCTCGCCTCGTCATATCGTCAGAAGGTTGAACTGCTGAAGCGAGCGAGCGGAGCCAGCTGATATGAAAAAACTCATTGCTCTCCTCATACTCGCCGCCACCGCCGGTGCGGCACAAGCGCCCTCATCCGACTTACCGGTACTGGCCAGTCTCGCACTCGAACCCACGGCGTCGTTCAGCTTCTTCCTCCCGGCGGGCTCAATCCGTCTCATCGGCTGGGATCGCGACTCCATCGTGGTGCGCGGCAATGGCCGTCGAAGGGACTTTGCGTTCGGCGGTTCACCCACCGGCGGAAAGATGGGCGTCAACGATCCGGCGCCCGGCGACACGGCAAAGCCATACCACTTCGTCATCTATTTCCCGCGACGTGGTTCGGTGAACGTCAAAACGGCGACGGCCAGCATCACGGCCAGTGACCTCTCCGGTCGGTACTACGCGGTGTCCGGCAGCATCAGCGTCAGCGGTTCTGTCACGTCCGTCGACGCTGAGACGATGAGCGGCAATCTCGACGCTCAGGCAAGCACGCCGTGGCTTCGCGCGCGAACGGGACAGGGTCGTCTGCTGATTCGCGGATCGCCGCAGGATGTCGACGCATCCACGGTTGGCGGTGCGCTCGATATCGCGACGTCGACCATTCTGCGCGGACGATTCGCAACCGTGACTGGCGACATTCGCTACGCCGCCACGCCCGCACCGGGCGCACTCGGCGATTTCTCCAGCCATGGCGGCACGATCGACTTTCTGTTGCCGCGCACAGTCTCGGGGAGGTTCGACATCTCGTCGGTAACTGGGGACATCGCGAACGGGTTCACGCAGGTCAAACCCGTCGCCGTCGATCCGCATCGTCTTCGACTCAGCCTGGGCCGCGGCGAAGCGCAGTTCACCGTTCGCACCTTCAAGGGCACCATTCGCCTGCGTCCGGAGTAACGCATGCTCGACAATCTTCGGCGCGACCTTCGCTTCAGCGTGCGTTCGCTCCGTCGTACGCCGATCTTCACGATCGCCGCGGTGTTGTCGATCGCACTCGGCATTGCGGCAACGACATCAGTCTTCAGCGTCGTCGATGGCGCGCTGTTTCGACCACCGCCGTTCGACCGTCCCGACGAACTCGCGATTCTCTACACCACCGCGCAAGTCGGACAAGGTGCACCAGAACGCGCGCGATGGTCGTGGGCTCGTTATCGCGCGCTCAGCAGCATGATCACGTCGTTCCAGCGAGTCGCGACATTCACGACGAGCGTGCAAGCGATCACGAGCGGAGTTCCGGAGCCGATCAACGCCGAAGTAGTCTCGTCGACGTACCTCTCTGTCCTGCGCGTTCGCCCGACAATCGGGCGTGCCTTTACCGACGACGAGGACACGGCCGGTGCGCAGCCCGTAGCACTCCTCGGCTACGACCTCTGGCAGCGACGATACGCCGGAGATTCGTCGGTCGTCGGGAAGACGATCGCGCTCAACGGAGTGACGCTCGATATCGTCGGTGTGCTTCCGCGCGACTTCGTCGGTCTTTCCGGACGCGCGCAGGTAATGGTGCCCATCTCGGCGGCGCCGCGAATTAGCTACGCCGACTATCTCGTCACCGACCAAACCTTCATCAGCGTCGTCGGCCGGCTGCGCCCCGGTGTCACGATCGAGCGTGCGCAGCTAGAGCTCGATCGCATCGGCCCGGCGATCTTTCGCGCCGTTCCAGGCCGGCGCCCGTCCTCCGATCGACGCTCGGCGACTGCCGTTTTGCTGAACGAAGCACGCGTCGATCCGACGACACGCTCACCAATGCTCCTACTCTTCGGCGCGGTGGGTTGTCTGCTACTGCTTTCCTGCGCCAACGTCGCGGGACTTTTGCTCGGGCGCGCCCTCTCTCGCCGGCGCGAAATCGCCATTCGAATCGCAACGGGCGCCAGCCGATCACGTATCATCGCCCAACTACTCGTCGAGTCGAGCATTCTTGCCGCGGTCGGTGGTCTGCTCGGCGTGTTGATTGCCGTTCCGGTCACGGCGGTCCTCGGCATTCCCTCCGCTTCCTGGCGAGGGCGCAACTTCTACGGCGCCGTGGGGGAGTTTGCCGCCCCTCATATCGATGCGCGCGTGGTGACTTTCACGCTCTTTGTTTGCGCCTTCACCGCCGCGGCGTTTGGGCTCGTCCCCGCCCTGCAGGCTACACGACTCGATCTCACACGCGCGCTCAAGGATGGCGCCGGCGGAAACGGCCGAACGCCGGTCGGACGTCGGATCGATCTGAGAAGACTCATCATCGGCGCGGAGACGGCGCTCGCCGTTATTCTCCTCGTTGTCGGCGGATTGCTCGCGGCGAGCTGGCGGAAGATGGAGAACGCAAACGTCGGATTCGATCGCCGTCGCCTGTTGACATTCCTCGTTCGCCCGTCTGAGGTTCGCTATCCCGCGCCGAAAGCGCCCGCGCTCATCGCTCGCATTCTCGACGAAATAGAACGGCTGCCCGACGTGGAGGCAGCAACTGTCGACGGATGCGCGCCGGTCGGAACCGGATGTGCGAATACTACGCTCTACATCGCTGGGCGCCCGATGCCTGCACCGATGGACGCGCCCGGCGTGCTCAGACACTATGTGGGTCCGAATCACTTTCGGACACTCGGCGTCCCCCTAGTGCGCGGACGTGCGTTCGACGGCCGCGATCGAGCTGGCGCACCCCACGTTGCAATCATCAATGACCTGGCAGCGCGCCGGTTCTGGCCAAACGAAGATCCGATCGGGAAGCGCGTATGGTTCGGCGGCGGCAGCACATTCGATCGCCCTGACTCGAGCGCCGAGATCGTCGGAATCGTCGGCGACGTCGCGTATCAGTCGCTCGACCAGCATCCGTTTCAACCGGACTTCTATACGCCGTACACGCAATTCACCTATCCGACGCGCACCGTGCTCGTGCGGACGCGTGGCGAACCGACCGCCGCCGTCGCCGACGTTCGAAGTGCCGTATCCCGCGCCGACCCCGACCTCGCGCTATTCGACGTGCGGGCGATGGACGATCTAGTCGGCGACTCGTGGGCGCGCCTCAGCTATCAGACGAAGATCCTCACGACCTTCGCACTCGTCGCACTTCTGCTTGCCGCCACAGGAATCTTCGCCGTGGTCGCGCACATGATCAACGATCGTCGACGTGAGCTCGGTGTTCGCGTGGCGCTTGGCGCGACTCCGGCGCAGGTGCTCGCGACAGTCGGACAAGTCGGCGTCAAACCGGCCGCGTTCGGAACCCTCGTCGGCATCATGGCTGCCGTGTTTCTCTCGCGCGCGCTCGCCGCCGCGGTGTACGGTGTGCGCGCGTTCGATCCGTTCGTGCTCGGCGGCGTCGTGTTGCTGCTAGCGATCGTCGTCGTTGCCGCCGCGTTGCTCGCCGGACGACGCGCGCTGACGATCAACCCGGTCGATGCGTTGAAGCTCGAGTAGTCAGCGCGCGTTAGCCGCAATCACCGTGTCTCCGGTGGGCTGTGCTACGCCGCCCGCTGGCTCTTCGGTCACTGCAATGGCGCGAAGATTCTCCGGCACCACGGCAAACGTGGCCCGCATGACGCCAACGCCGTTTGGCGCGTCGAACGTTCCGGCGCTCACTGTACCCTTGGACGTCACCATCCAGAGTTGGTACGTGCGACCTGCCTTCAAGACGGGCATGTTGCGCGCGAACATCGTCCACGCGTTCCGCGAACGATCCCAGAACATTCGCGCGTACGGATCCTTGGCCGTGCGCGATGTGAGCGTCATCATCGCCACGTCGCGGCCAGCCAGACCAGCAATCAGGCTGTCGCGCGCTGCGAGCTGAATTCTCAAGGAGTCGCCGATCTCGCGCGCCTTGAGATCACGCACCGGTTGGCTGGCGAGCTTCTCTTGGAGATCGACGCGCTCGCCCCACGCCATCGCCAACGCACCGAGCGCCACGACGAGCAGGACGCTGGCCGCGATCGCAATCCACTCGGCGGGGTGCCGGCGAACGGGCTGCGGATGGAAGGAACGCGATCGCGTCGGCGCCGTCGGCTCTTCGATCGGCAGTACTTCGTCAGACGCCTTTGGAAACACGAGCGGCGGGTTGGCCATCCTGCGAGCCTGGCCTTCAGCGGTCGCGCGTGCGGTGAGTCGATCACGAATTCGCGAGCGGCTGTGCGTGATCGAGTCGGCGGCGAGCGGTGCAGCGAAAGCAATGTTCGCTGCGGTGGCGCGCAACGACTCGAGTTCGGGACGGCAGATCGGGCAGTCAGCGGCGTGCGACAAAACGGCAACCCGCTCCGACGCATCGAGCGAGTCGATCGCCAGCGCACCGAGCGCTGCGAACGCTTCATCGTGAGTGATGTGACGTGTCATGGTGCGTCCTCACGCAACACCGAAAGGCGCTCTCGCAGCTTCAACATCCCCAACCGCGTTCGCGTTTTGATCGTGCCCAACGGCAAACCCGTTCGTTGAGCAATCTCTGATTGACTGAGTCCGCCGAAGTATCCGAGCTCGAGCGCCTCTCGCTGTTCATGCGGCAGGTCCGCCAGCGCGAGGAGCACGAGACGCTTTCGCTCGGCATGCTCCACGGCGAGCGACGGATCCGTGGGCGACGTTGCGAAGTCGCTCGTCTCCACGCTTGGACTGTCATCGATCGAATCTTCGCGTCGCCGTTGCGTTGTGCGAAGGCGATCGAGCACTCGACTTCTCGCCATCGTCAACAGCCACGTTTGCACCGTTCCACGGTCTGCGTCGAATCGATCAGCCTGTCGCCACGCCTGCCAAAACGTTTCTTCGACCACGTCTTCAACGTCTGCTGGCGACTTGAGTATTCGCGTCGCAAGGCAGTTCACGACCGGAAACCACCGGTCGTAGAACTCGCCGAGTGCGACTTCGTCGCCTGCTTTGATTCGCCGAACGAGTTTTACGTCCACGTCAGTGCTCGCCGTCACGCCGCCACCACCACCGCCACCTCCGCCAGGACCGATCGCTGGTACAGACGACGGCGTGGGCGTTGGGCGAGGTGCCGGCACCGGCGGATTCACCGGTCCTGAGTGGTACGGTCGAGACCCGCGGTGCGGATTCATGTGAAGCGAAATGTACGGAGTGTGACGGGGCTCACGCCACGAAAGAATCACGTTTCGCGGGCGATACTCCACTCGTATGCAATGAAGACGGTACGAGCTCGGTTCGATCCCCTTCCATCATCGGAGTCTCGCTCGATGACACCCAACCATCTGACACGCCATCTGGCACTCGCGCTGCTCATTCCCGGCGCGGCCTGCTTTCATCTCCGTCATTCGTCGAACGTAGCAGCAAGCTCCGCTCCTTCGACGTCTGTCGCACTCACCAAAGCACCATCGGTTGCCGCACCAACGAAGGCGTCGAAGAAAGTCGTGCTGCCGACGGAAGCGAACGTCGCCGCAGTGCTGCTCGCCGCGGGCAATTCCGATTTGAGCTACGCACAGATCGCGAACACGCAGGCGCAGTCGCAGGCGGTGAAGGACTTCGCCAACCGAATGACGCGCGACAACTCGACCGTCAATCAGCTCGTGAGCGACGTGATGACGAAGATTCAGGTGTCGCCAGTCGAAAACGCGACGAGCTTGGATTATCGCGATGAGTCGGCGATGAACCGCGACCAGTTGCGCGATCTGAAGGGCCGCGCATTCGACAGCACGTACATCGCGACTGAAGTCGCGCATCACGCGAAGTTGCTCGCGTCGATCGACAACGTCCTGACGCCGGCGGCAAAGAACACGACGCTCAAGCAGCTCCTCGTGAGCCTCCGCCCGGTGGTAGCCGCAGAGTTGGCGCACGCCGAGCAGGTCCGGACGACGTTGGCCGCGGCCGCGAGGTAGCCCGGCCGCACAACTCCGCGCTTGACAGACTCCCAGGCTGTGCTAATTATTTAGCATAGTGCAGTAAAATTAGCACACCTGGGAGGTCGCATGCTTGGCCTATTCGTGCCCAGGGTGCCGCGACAACTCGCGGCACCCTTCATTTCTGCTCTCCTGGCGGTCGCGACGAACGCGCTGGTTGCGCAAACGGTCACTCTGCCTGCGACTGCTCGGTGCGCGCGCTCCAACGGATCGATGGAGAATTCGCGCGAACAGCGGAGCGATCGCGACATCCGCTGGCGGGTTCACTGGAGTGGGGACGATTGCAACATCGATCTCCGCGCCACGGGCGACGTGAAGTTCAACGCCGACTTCACCGATATTGCCTCCGTCAGTAACGGCGGCACACTCGACATCACCGCGACGCAGGCTGGCAACATCCGTCGCATGACGGTTCGCGACGACGGCGGCCGCATGCAGCGAACGTGGACCGTCAACGGCCGCGACGAAGCGTGGACCGACGACTCGCGACGCTGGCTTGCCGGCCTGCTGATCGAGCTCGATCGCATGACCGCCGTCGGCGTCGACTACCGCTTTCCCGGCCTGCTTGCCAAGGGTGTTGGCACCGTCATCGACGAAGTGCAGCTGATGCCGAGCGACTATCCGCGCAGCGTCTACCTCCGACGCCTCGTCGAATCGGCGAAGCTGAGCGACGGCGACTATCAGCGTGTCGTGGTCGTGACCGCGCGCGACATGCACTCCGACTACGAGATCTCGCGAATCCTGCGCGCCATTGCCGACCGGGCGTCGTTCGACAACGCGGCAATGCGCCAGGGATACTTCGACGCCGTCGCTCGCATGAGCTCAGATTACGAACGGTCGCGCGTGCTTCAAGCCGTCGTTACAAAGTCGCCCATGTCGCGTGACGCAGGCCAGCACGCGATCAAGACAGCCGCTCTGTTCTCCTCCGACTACGAGCGGAGCCGCGTGCTGCTCGCCGCGATCGACAACAAGGCCCTCGAGGTCGACGACGTCATTCCGATTCTCGAGACTGTCACGAAAACGCAATCGGACTACGAGAAGTCGCGCGTACTCGTCGCCGTCGCGGGACGTTGGCCGCTCAACGGTGACAATCGCAAAGCGTACCTTCGCGCCGCTGATACAATCCGTTCGGACTATGAGAATCGTCGCGTGCTCTCTGCGTTGGTGATGCAAGAGACGCGACGCTAGCACAGTCCCGGTTGCGGAGCGGTTAACTTATAGGAGCCGTGGCTCACGACTCCTATGCCGCACTTCGCATAAAGAACTATCGATGGTTCATCGTCTCGCTGTTGACGATGACCATCTCCTCGCAGATCCAGGCCGTCGTCGTCGCGTGGCAGATTTACGACATCACGCACGATCCGCTGTCGCTCGGCCTCATGGGTCTCGCCGAAGCGCTGCCCTTCATTGGATTGTCGTTGTACGCGGGACACGTCGCCGATCGATCGAATCGACGCGTCGTTTCATTGGCGTCGATCGCGCTGATGCTCTGCTGTTCGCTTACGCTGCTCGCGTACAATCTGATTCCCGGCTTTCTCCACGCGCACGGCGCAATGCCGTTCTACGCGGTGATCTTCGTGAGCGGCATTGCGCGCAGCTTCGTCCAACCGTCGCGTCAGGCGCTTGGCGCCGAGCTCATCGATCGGTCGTTGTACGCGAATGCTGTGGCGTGGCGTAGCTCCACGTGGCAGTTCGCCGCGGTCGTCGGTCCCGCACTCGGCGGATTGATTTACGGCTTCACGTCGCCGCGCGTCGCGTATGTCGCCGACGCGATCATGATGACCGTCGCGCTCGTCACGTTCTGGTTGATCGAGTATGTGCGACGCGCACCGGTCGCCACGAACGAGTCCATCGGCGCAAGTCTCGCGTCGGGACTGCGCTTCGTGTTCGGCGAGTCAGTGCTCCTCGCCGCACTCACGCTAGATCTCTTCTCCGTGCTGCTCGGCGGCGCCGAGGCGCTGCTTCCCGTGTTCGCCGATCAGATTCTGCACGTCGGGCCGCAGGGTCTCGGGATTCTTCGAGCGGCGCCGGCCGCTGGTGCTGTCGTCGCTTCTGTATATCTCGCGCATCGGCCGCCGTTCAAGCGTGCTGGCCGCACGATGCTCTATGCAGTGGCGACGTTCGCGCTGTGCATCGTCGCGTTCGGGCTGTCGCGGAGCTTCCTTCTGTCGGTTGCCGTGCTGGCGATCAGCGGCATGGCCGACAACCTGAGTGTGCTCGTGCGATCGACGCTTCTACAGGTGCTGACGCCGTCGCATCTGTTCGGCCGAGTGTCGTCGGTCAATGCGATTTTCGTGGGCTCGTCGAATGAACTTGGGGCGTTCGAGTCTGGTGTTGCAGCGCGCCTGCTTGGTCCGGTTGTCGCGGTCGTACTCGGCGGACTCGCATCGCTCGGAGTGGTTGGCGGAATCGCCGCGGGCGTTCCACGGCTCCGTCGTCTGGGACGAATCGACGAGCTGACACCTTCGGCGCCAGGATGACGTCATTCATTTCCTCAGACACACTGACCAGGTCGGGGAGGAATCGATGAATGTGGTGAGCAGCGCGGAAGAAGAACGGAACCTCGCGAGAGCCATCGAGTGGATCCGTGCAATCGAGAGCGGCGCGACGGGTGACGCGCTCTGCGATTTCGTGACGGTGGATGTCATCCACGAGGACATGCCGAACCGCGTTTTTCCGAACGGCATGCGCTACGATCTGTCCGGGATGCGTGCCGGATCCGAACGTGGAAAGGCGATCATGAGAAGCCAGCGTTACGACATCGTCTCGGCAATCGCTGGCGGCAACATGGTCGCGATGCAGCTCGACTGGGCGGCCGAGCTTGCGGTGCCGGTTGGGACACTCGCGCCGGGCGACGAGATGCGCGCTCATGTGGCGATCTTCATGCAGTTCCGTGACGGGAAGATTTGCCATCAGCGCGACTATGGCTGCTACGATCCGTTCTGATTCCGGCAGCGCCTTGCCCGCCTACCGGCGGTAAGGCCATCTATGGCAATGGGTTGTGATCTGTCGGTCCTGCTAGTTCCGCATCGACTCGTGTGTTCAGACGTGTAAAGAACGGCAAAAAGTGCAAAATGTTGGTCCAGAACTGCACTTTTTGCAGAATTTGCCGTACATTTCATCAATTCGTAGGACCCGTCGCCACACCACACCAAGCGAGGCCACCCTTCAATGCCAGCCTCTTCGTTGTCAGCACGCAAAGCGGTCATCAAGGAAATCAGCGAGCGTGAGGCTCGGACGCCAAATGGCGCCGCCGAAAACGGCTCGAGCCAGCGCACGTCTGAATACTTCGGTATCAACACCTTTGGCGTTCGACAGATGCGCGACAAGTTGCCGCGCGACACGTACGCCAAGCTCGTTGATGCCATCAAGCACGGACAGAAGCTCGATGCGGACGTTGCGCCGCGCGTTGCGCTCGCGATCAAGGAATGGGCGATCGCGCACGGCGCCACGCACTTCACGCACTGGTTCCAGCCGCAGACCGGACTGACGGCCGAGAAGCACGACGCATTCTTGTCGTTCGACGACGGTCAGCCGATGGAAGCGTTCGGCGCATCGCAGCTCATTCAGAGCGAGCCCGACGCATCGTCCTTCCCGTCGGGCGGTCTCCGCGCAACGTGGGAAGCGCGCGGCTACACGGCGTGGAATCCGGCGAGCCCGGTGTTCATCGCCGAGTGGGCGGGTGTGAAGACGCTGTGCATTCCGTCGGTGTTCGTCGGTTACAACGGCGAAGCCCTCGACGAAACGACGCCGCTACTCCGTAGCTCCGACGCGCTTTCCGCGAAGTCGCTCGAACTGCTCCAGCTCCTTGGTGAAAAGGGTGTCTATCGCGTGAACACCACGCTCGGCGCGGAACAGGAGTATTTCCTCATCGACCGTTCGCACTTCGCGCTGCGCCCCGACCTCGTCATGGCCGGCCGCACGCTGATCGGTGCGCCGCCGCCGCGTGGACAGCAGCTCGAAGACCACTACTTCGGTGGTATTCCCGAGCGCATTCAGGCGTGTATCGCTGAAGTCGAGTACGAGCTCTATCGTCTCGGCGTTCCGATCATCACGCGTCACAATGAAGTCGCGCCCTGCCAGTTCGAAATGGCTCCGCGCTTCGAAGAGACAGACGTTGCGTCGGATCACAACCAGCTCGTCATGGCGACGCTGCGTCGTGTCGCGCTCCGTCACGGCCTGCAGGCGTTGCTGCACGAGAAGCCGTTCGCCGGCATCAATGGGTCGGGCAAGCACTGCAATTGGGCGATGTCGATCGCGTCGGACGATCCGGAAGTCGACGGTTCGAACCTGCTCAAGCCGGGCCGCACGCCGCACCAGAACATCCGCTTCCTCGTTTTCCTCGCCGCCGTTCTACGCGCGGTGCATCGTCACGCCGGGCTGCTTCGCTCCGGCATCGGTACGTCGGGCAACGAGCATCGCCTGGGCGCGAATGAAGCGCCGCCGGCGATCATCTCGGTGTTCATGGGCGCCATGCTCACGAAGGTCATCGACGCGATCGCGAACGGAAAGAGCGCGGTCAGCGCCGAGCAGGAGTTGATCAAGCTGGGCGTCGCGCGCCTGCCGGAGATCGAGAAGGACAACACGGATCGCAATCGCACATCGCCGTTTGCATTCACGGGCAACAAATTCGAATTCCGTGCAGTTGGCTCGTCGCAGTCGATCGCTTTCCCGATCGTGCTGCTCAACGCCGCTGTGGCCGAAGCGATCGGCGAGATCACGACGGCGCTGCGCGCCGAACTCAAGAAGACCAAGAAGGTGGACGACGCCGTACTCAAGGTCGTGCGTCCGATCTTCAAGGAGACGGCGCCGGTTCGCTTCGAGGGCAACAACTACTCCGAGGAGTGGGTGAAGGAAGCCGCGAAGCGTAAGCTGCTCAACCTGCGTCGCACGCCAGAAGCATTGGCGCAGCTCGTGACCAAGCAGTCGCGCGCGCTGTTCGCGGCGACGGGCATTCTGTCGGAAAGCGAATTGGAGTCGCGCTACCACGTGCGCCTCGAGCGTTACATCAAGGACATGCTCATCGAGATGCACACGCTGCGTGAGATGGTCGATACGCTCGTGTTGCCGGCAGCGTTCGAGTACTCGGGCAAGCTGGCCGAGGCGGCGTCACAGGCCAAGAATGCGGGAATCAAGTCGATTCCGCAGATCGACGCGGCGAACAAACTCGGCGCGCTGATCACGGAACTGCAGAAGCATCGCGCGACGCTCGGCAAAGTGATCGACAAGGCCGAGGGGATGCACGATGATCTCGCCAAGCAGGCGCAGGTGCTCACGGCGGAAGGCGCCGACTCGATGGCGGAAGTGCGGAAGTGCGCCGATGCGCTCGAGCTGTCGGTGGCCGATGATTGCTGGCCGCTGCCGAAGTATCGGGAGATGCTGTTCCCGGTCTGAGGTTGGCGTTTAGAGATGGTGAAAAAAGGGCCGGCGCGGTGCGCCGGCCCTTTTTTGCTGCGCCGCGCTGGTCCAGCCAATAGAATGCGAGTTCGTGTGTTGCTTGTGAAACTGACAGTGGAGAGATGAGACCTACGAGTATTCGTGCCGCCCTTTTCGCGGTCGCGCTGTCGGGCACTAGCGTATCGGCGCAGCAACTCCCGGAGAGCGGCTCGCTCATCCGTTGGCGCCTTCGCGATTCCGCGTGGGTCGACGAGGGCCGCCTACTCTCTGTCCACGATTCCGTACTCAACGTGGACGCGCGCGGTGGCCGGCAGTACTCGCTCGACCGTTCGCGATTGGTTTCAGTGAGAGCCTTCGAGCGAACCCGCAGGACCGGAACGATTCTCGGTATGGCCGCCGGACTCGGCATCGGGTTGGTTGCCGGAACTGCGACGGCGGCGATGCAGAGCACTAGCCGGTCGTGTATCGGCGAGTGTCACGTCACTGCGCAGGGATTGTTCACGCTCACCGGAGGCGTAACCGGGGCGATCGCCGGCGCGATCATTGGCAGAATGCTGCCGATTGGTCGCTGGCGAGAGTTCCCTGAATTGACCGCACCGCGCTAGCGCTGCCTGCGATCACTTTCCCGACGCCGCGTTCTTCGCGCCGCGACTGAGCGCCCGAAAGACGACCATATAGAGCATCACCCAGACGCCGAAATCGATCGCGAGCTTGCCGGCGTCGAACGGGTCACGAAACATGTCGTAGTGAAAATTCGCTGCCGCGAACAGCGTGCGCGACACCGCGTAGGCGACGCAGAACGCGAGCACGTGCCGCACGGTCGGCGACTGGATGTATTGAAGCTTCATGTCGGAATAGACAACATCCGAATTCGGCGCGCTACTTCCCCCGGACGCGGCGACGCTCGAGATCCGTCCGCCGAATGTCAGAGGTTGGCAAAACCGCGGGCGCTCGAGCGATTTCGCTCGTATTCTGACGATATGGCGATCTCACATTCGGCGTCGGCGACACCGTCGACCTTCGCGCCTCCGGCGGCAAGCTCAGCGCGCCGCCTCGATTCCGTCGACGTCCTCCGCGGCGTCGTGATGGTTCTCATGGCGCTCGATCACGTCCGCGACTACTTCGGCGCCGTCGCGGTCAACCCGACCGCGCCCGCGACGACCACCGTCCCGCTGTTCTTTACGCGTTGGATCACGCACTTCTGCGCGCCGACGTTCTTCCTGCTCACAGGCACCGGTGCATTTCTGTCGCTCCGCCGACGCGGCGCCTCGGGACTTTCGAGATTCCTCGTCACGCGTGGCCTGTGGATGCTCGCGCTCGACGTGGTCATTCTCCGCTGCCTCGCCTGGCAGTTCAACTTCGACTTTCGCGTCACGCTGCTCGTCGTACTCTGGGCGCTGGGCTGGTCGATGATCACGCTCTCGGCCCTGGTGCGATGGCCGGCAAAGGTGGCCGGAATCTTTGGCGTCGTCCTGATTGCCGGCCACAATCTGCTCGACGGATTTTCGGCCGCCTCGTTCGGCGCCTTTCGACCGCTCTGGCTCATTTTGCACCAGCCAGGACCGCTGTTCGTCGAGAACGGCTATTTCCTGTTTGTGTCGTACCCGCTCATCCCATGGATCGGCGTGACGGCGGTCGGCTATGCCCTCGGCCAGGTCTTCGAATGGGACGCCGCGCGCCGACGGTCGTTTCTCCTGCGTGCCGGCATCGGCGCAATAGTCGCGTTCATTGCGCTGAGGGCTGTCAACGTCTATGGCGATCCAGTGCGTTGGTCCGCGCAGACCAACAGCGTCCGTACGATGTTCTCGTTTTTGAACGTCACGAAGTATCCGCCGTCGTTGCTATTCTTGCTCATGACGTTGGGACCGGGGCTGCTCTTTCTGCGCGCCATCGATGGGGAGATTCCGCGGTGGCTTCGGCCGGCGATCGTGTTCGGGCGCGTACCGCTCTTCTACTTTGCGATGCACGTGGTGGTCATCCACCTGCTCGTCATCGTTGCGATGTGGTTTCGATACGGCGCGATTCACTGGG
This sequence comes from Leucogemmata humicola, assembly GCF_055379415.1. NCBI lineage: Bacteria > Pseudomonadati > Gemmatimonadota > Gemmatimonadia > Gemmatimonadales > Gemmatimonadaceae > Leucogemmata > Leucogemmata humicola. The sequence continues at coordinate 198,470 of NZ_AP040875.1, read as the reverse complement.
CGTTCGAGTCGTCGCGACCTGATCAATACCCGTTCACACAACCGTCTGGCTGGCCGGCGTCGCTGCCTGTCGTGTACGCGATTTGGATTGGCGTCGTACTGGTGCTCTGGCCGCTCTGTCGTTGGTTCGCCTCAGTGAAGGCAACGCGACGAAGCTGGTGGTTGAGCTACCTATAGCGTTGGAAGGCGGAAGTTCCGAACTGCGTAGTGCACGCCGCCGTCGACGGGCCAAGGTCCGTAGTCTACGTCAACAGGAACGCCATTCGAATCGAATATCGCCGAATTCAGTTGATTCTTGGCGCGAGATGCGAGAAGCCCGTCCCAGATCACATCGATCGTCGTTGCAAAACCACTCACTGGTGCGCCGTTGGCGTCCGTGGCCGAGACGACGCGGCCGTCTGCCACGATGACGCGATAGTATGGCGTCGTGGGAATCCAGGACGACGAAATGGCGACATCGAAAATGTAGGTGTACGGGCGGTATGCTACCCAGGCGCTTCGAGCCGCGTCGACGTCAGTCGTCGTTACGCGTTTGACCTCGGTCGGACTCGAGCAACTCTGCACGACCAGGAGTGCCGCAATCGGTGCCAACGTACGAACGAACTTGAACATTCCGGCCTCCTGAAGTGACTCGAGTGCTGAACTTGGGATAGGCTCACTGAGTCACTGACCGCAAGCGAGCTGGCTTACGACTCATGGATACGGGCTCACGGCTTTGTCGTTGTACCTTGGCCTGTGTCGATTTCGACGTCCGTTATTCGTCGCCCAGTAGCGGGGCTCAATAGCCTCGAGAACTCAGACTTCAGCGGAGATAGACTATGACTTCCCAGACGGCCACTAACGCCGGCCCGTGGGGCAATGACGCCGCGGCTGCCGAGAGCGGATTTGCCGACGTCAACGGCATCAAGCTTCACTACCAGATTCACGGTCAGGGCCGGCCGTTGATCCTGCTCCACGGCGGCCTTGGCGCCACCGAGATGTTCGGCCCGAACATCGCAGGGCTCGCTACGGAGCGGCGGGTCATCGGTATCGACCTGCAGGGCCACGGGCGAACTGCTGACATCGACCGTCCGCTGAGCGTTCCGTTCATGGGCGACGACATCGCGGCGTTCATCAAGCATATGAACATCGGCCCAGCTGACATCATGGGCTATTCGCTTGGCGGCGGTGTCGCGCTTCAGGCAGCGATTCGCCACCCCGAGGTAATCGACCGCCTGGTCATCGTATCCGCCCCGTTCCGTCGCAGCGGCTTCTATCGCGACATTCTGGTCCAGCAGGGACACGTCACCGCTGACATGGCGGAGATGATGAAGCAGACGCCGATGTACCAACTCTACAGCGCGCTCGCGCCGCGTGTCGACGATTGGCCGCGACTGCTCCAGAAGATCGGCGACGCGATGCAGCTCGATTTCGACTTCTCTAACGAAATCAGCAACATCACGGCGAAAACCCTGGTCGTAGCGGGCGACGCCGACATCTTCCCGCCATCGCACGCGGTTGAGATGTTCAGCCTGCTCGGCGGCGGACAGCGTGACGGTGGTTGGGATGGCTCGGGTCAACCGAAGTCGCAGCTCGCGATTCTGCCTGGCCTCACGCACTACACGATCTTCTCCGCGCCGGAATTGGCAACGACGGCGCTGCGCTTTCTTCGGTCGTAAGCAGACTGACCCGTACTACATCGCGTCGACGCGCCACCCATTGATGCGCGCGACGCGATCGTCTTGGAACCAGACGATGAAGGTTGCAGTGAGCGTTGTCTGCTGCGCTTCGCCATTGGAGAGCTTCGACGGGCGCTCGACGACCCGCCGAAAGATCACGGCGCCAGCACTGTCGCTGCCCTCAACGCCAAGGCGGTCGCTGACTTCGTCGCGGGTCATGCCGAGTCGAAGGCCTGTGTTCGTGGCGATTTGCGACGGCGGCACGGCGAGCCCCATACACTCGCTTTCCAATTCCGGGCGACTATCCGCCGGAAAAAGCTCGAAGCCGCCGATGTGGCCACCGCTCGTCTCGTCGGCCTTGAGTACGAGCGACATGCTCGGCTCGCCAGCAAGGCGGTAGCACATCCAGCGCAGCACCTCGCCGCCGTCGCCTTTGTTGCCCACCGCTGACGGTCCGACGATGCGCGATGCGCCGTCGAAGCTGGTCGGAATAAGGATGGTGCGCTTGCCGGATTCCACGAGCGTGTCCGGACCGAAGGCGACTCGCTTGGAGCCAATTGCCAGATAACTCAATAGCGGACGCTCACCGGGCGGCTGTGCCTCGGGTGCGCGGCTGCGGCAGCCGGAAGCGAGGCACAGGGCAATGGAGAGCGAAAGCGGCGCGATTCGGTGCATGGAAGCAGTAGTCGGAGAGACCAGCGTCGGCGTCCAGCCATTCTGCTTCCAATCGACCGTTTGCTTCGCAAATCGTCACGAACGGCGTAACGGCTGGGTCATTCGACGCCGCCGGCGCGCGCGATCAATTCCATCGCCGGCTGGCTTACGAAGATCTGATCATGAAACCTGCGTCCCCATGAGAGAGCCGTAACATCACGGTACTCATGGCGTGCTGTTGCTCCGTGCCCCGGATGCAGCTGCTTCCAGATCGACGCCCGAATGTTCGGATCGGCGCCGCGCTCGAGCAGCAGCTCCGTCATGGGTGCGGTGAACGGCCCGCGACGACGATAGTTCATCCAGAAGTTCGGCTGCGATACGACGGTGCAAAACAGTGGCGTATATCCACCGAAGCCGCTGTTACCAACCGCTGAGCGCACGTTCGGATCCATGCCTTTGTCGAGCAGCCACCGTGCGATGTCCTGCTCGTCATAGTCGATGCACATGTGCAGGAGAGTGGTTCCTCCGAGCGGCGTGCCGACGGTCGCATTGATCGGATCACGACTTCCCATCTCCGGCGGATAGATCTCGCGGTGCGAGAAGGTTCGACTCAGTAGCCTGGGATCCCGTCGCAAGTGTTCTTCCAGCAGATCGATGCGGCCGCGGTGCAGCGCCATCGGCGCAGTGTCGGGAAGAACTACCCCGTGCGCTACGTACATCTCCAGAATTGCGTGCTTGGCTTCCGGTCGCCGCGAATCGGTTTCGAGAACGACATCGACTGGTGCGATGAGCTTTCCAGAGTCGTTGTACACGCGGGCACCAAGCTCGAGGACCAATTCTGTTCCCGGAGCATTGAGGGTGTACGCGGGTCCGCCCAGCGCGCCCTCCGGAGGCGTCGGCTTGCCGAGCATCTCGTGCAGCATCCTCGCCGTTCCGATCTTGCCCTGAAGCGCGGCGCGATCGATCGCCGTCTCGAGATCGGTGGCGCCCATGCTGTGCAGCATCTGGATGATGCGATCGCGGCCAACATTCGCCGCGTATGTCATTGGCGGACCCCAGTTGCTGTTCTTTCGAATCAGCGCGTCTTCGTGGATCAGATGCGGATTCCGCGATACGAGATCGCGCACCGTATCGATGTCGTCGCTCCAGATGGCAGCAACCAGCCGTACAGCTTGAACGAGCCTCGTCCAACTCGACGCGTAGTAGCTGCGCGCAAGCACGAGCTGCGCGTCGGCCAGTTTGGCCTCGTTCGGCGAAATTGGATTTGGGTGGAACTCTCTCAACTCCGCGATTGCGGCAGGGTCGCCGTCGTGAAGCGCGCGGAGGAGATCCTTGGCCTGGTGCTTGAGCTGATCCAGGTCCGGCAAAACTGGTAAATGGCGGAACGGCATCACGAGCCTCCTTGGATATGCCCGGGATCCGCTTGCGTCGGGCGAAAGGAGGTTCGAACGAACCTAACCTTACTTTACAGAATACTCAGGTGGACTCGGTCCTGTCCGCGGACGGGAGGCGCCCTGCACGCCCACCGCGAGGATAGTACGAGAGCGTCGGCTGGCGCAAGTCCCGCTATGGTCGTGCGCGCTGCCGAAGGTCGTGGTCGATCTGCTCAGCCGCGGAAGCGAGACCAACGGGCGGGAACCCTACCATCTGAAGACGACTTCGCCTCTCTCATTTGGCACGAGAACGGCCAAACGACTCTCGCGGCACGAGGAAGGGGACATCGATTGTATCTTTATAATACTATGAATTATCGCTTGACTTCATCTCGTCGAATTTGCTAGGCTGCGCGCACTGGGTCGCACCAATGCGGCTCACGTTCAGTTACACTGCGCAGAGGAGATTTGACTATGTGGGGCCGAATCGCACGTCACTCGCCCATCGTTCGCCTGTCCATGGTTCTGTGGGTAGCCGCCTGCTATCGAGTCCCGACGCGGACCTCGCTCGCCTCCGTCACGCCGTCGACCACCGTGACCACGCAAGCTGCTGGGCGTAAGGTGGCGCAACGATTCGACTCGCTCGAGACGCTGACACTCTCGACCGATGCCGGCACCACGACTGTCGACGCACGCGACGACAGCGCCACCGCCAAGGCCATCCGCACGCTGATCACGCCACGCGTGCCCGAGCTCAAGGTCGAATCCTCTGCAGCGGCCAGCCTGCTTCGTCTCGGTCCCGTAACCGCCCTCGGCGACTACAGTCGTTTGTTCGTAATCGACGGCGTGCCGATGGCGAGCGGATTTCGTCTGAGCATTCGTACACGAACGCTCTCACGCATTGACGTCATCGATGACGCAATGTCCAAAGCGCAGTATGGACCGCGCGCAGCGGATGGGCTCGTACTCATCGCGACAGCGCGCGGTCGCTAAAGGCCCGTCCTCGCGGGACTGTCGGCGAGCCGTGACATCGCCGGAACGAGACTGACATGCCGGTGTGCGGCGCCACACGAAGGTTGTGGCGTCCCCCGGTGTTCGCTCCTTCCTGAGGTGTCTCCAAATGAGAGTCTCTCAACGGCTCGCGACAGTGCTTGCTGCCGGCACTTTCGCGTCTCTACCGCTGTGCGCCGCATCCGCGCAGGATCCACTGCAGCAAGGCCAACCGAAGTCGACACGCGATTCGATTCAACGTCTCAACACCGTCACGATCAGCACATCGATCTCCGGACGGGGCGTTGCTCGCGGCGCTTCGGCGGTCGACGCAACGATGTTGAAGGCCGCAGCTCCTGGCACCAGCGCGCTGAGCGTCATCCAACAGCTTCCCGGAGTAAACGTTCAGGGCGCTGATGGATTCGGAATGTACGAGTGGTCCAATCGCATCACGATGCGCGGCTTTCAGACGCAGCAGATCGGCCAGACGATGGACGGCATACCGCTCGGCGACATGTCGTATGGAAACTTCAATGGACTCGGCATCGGACGCGCCATCGATCCGTCGAATCTCACGGCGACGCAGGTTACGCAAGGCACCGGTGGTTTGAATACCGCGAGCGCAAATAACCTCGGCGGTGTCGTACAGTATGCCTCGGCAGATCCGAATGCGCAGCGACAGCTGCTGCTTCAACAGATGGCCGGCGGAGATGCCGCGCGTCGAACAACGCTGCGCTATGACACTGGCCTGCACATGCTCGGCGCTGACAATGGGATGAATGCCTACGTCTCTCTGTCGCGCTTCGATACAGACAAATGGAAGTCTGGCGGCAAACGCTATTCGACCTTTCCGGGCGAAACGAGCCTGCTATTCGGACAACATGGATTTCTAGGCGGCTCCGGGGAACAGTGGCAGGATCAGCTGAATGCAAAGGCGAACCTGTTCGTCGGGCCGCACAAGTTCACGGCGTTCTATGATTACGCGGAACGCAAAGAGGCCGACTATATGGATCTGTCGCTCTCGATCTTCAACAAGACGGTGAGCGTACCTGGATTCACCTTCGGCCCGGACTTCGACTATCTGTCGAGTTGGTCGCAGTCGAAGACGCTCGCCGAGTTGAGCATGAAGACCTACAACGACCTAAGCGACGCGGCCTATTTCTATTCGGCGCAGGGTGCACGTCAGGATCACATGGCGTACCTGAAGGGCGACTTCGCGCTCTCCGACGGTGTGCATCTCGAGGTTCAGCCGTACCTGCATCTCGACCGCGGCGGCGGCGACTGGCACGCGCCGAGCTATGGCGCGTCGTGGAGCCCAGACCCGATCATGTTCCGCCAGACGCAGTACCACGACAATCGCGCCGGCCTGCTTAGCAAACTGTCTGCGACGATCGGCACCAACAACAAGCTGGAAGTCGGCGGATGGTACGAGTCGAACGATACGCAGAATCGTCGCCCGCGCTGGCGGCTCACGAACTATGCGGCTGGCCCGGACGTGAACTATCAGAACGTTCTGCGTCTCGACTACGATCGTTCCGGCGATATCGGCACGACAGTTGTGTACGCGCAGAATACGACGCGCCTGCTCGAGGACAAACTTGCGATCTCGTACGGAGCGAAATACCTGTACGTCAGCGCGGACTTCAAGAGCAATGGCAATACAGCGACCGACGGCATTGTCGCGCCGGTGTTCGGCGACCCAGATCGCCCAACGCTCTCCGCGCCGACCAAGGGTGGTGTGCTGCCGCAGGCGAGCATTGTCTATCGCCCGAACGATCGGGATGAGCTGTTCACGAATGTCTCACAGAACGTGAACCAGTTCCCGTATGGTCCTGGTGGCGGTGTGTACAATGCATCGCCGTCGACCTTCGACTTCTTCCGCAACACCGCAAAACCGGAAAAGGCAACGACCGTTGAGCTTGGCGGTCGCACTCGCCGCGGGAACACCGAGGCAGGCGTCACGGTGTACTCGATCGCGTACCGCAATCGCCTTCTCGGAATCGCGCTCTGCCCGGCGACGGTCACCTGCGCGACGGGCTTCGGCAACGTCGGTTCGGTGAGCAGCGCCGGCGTCGAAGGTGTCGTCGCACAGAACCTCGGCAACGGCTTCAAGGTGACGGCGTCGGGTTCGTACAACTCGTCGACGTTCGATGGTGACTATCGCACGAACCAAAACGATCCTGCGTCGACGGTGCACACGGCCGGCAAGGACGTTCCCGACGCGCCGCGCTGGCTGGGCAACGCGGGACTGAACTACACGAGCGGTCGTCTGTCGGCCGGAGCAAATGGTCGATTCGTCAGCGAACGCTTCTTCACCTATACCAACGATCTCGTTGACGCAGCCGGCCGCGTGTCGCCAGGCGCCGGCAAGGTTCCTTCGTACGCCGTGGCAGACTTCTCAGCGCGCTACCGTCTCGGACCGTACGCGGCGGTGCGATCGCTCGACTTGCAACTCAACGTCAACAACCTGCTCGATAAGCGGTACATCTCAACGCTCGGCAGCAATGGCTTCACGCCATCGTCTGACTTTCAGACGCTGCTCACCGGCGCGCCGAGGCAGGTGTTCTTGACGGTCAGCACGACGTTCTAGAAGCGACGTGGCTTACGCCAGCGAGGGGTGAGGGCTGACGCCTTCACCCTTTCGCGTTTGCGCAGCGGTGCTTCTCGGCGATCATATGATGAGGAAACCGATAACCGCTGCCGCCACGGCTAGTGCTGCTGCTCCAAACATCGTCACCCGAAACGCTGACGTAAACGACGCATCGATCGCTTGACGTGCTGCAGCGCGATGCTCGACGGTTAGCTCGGGGACCGCGCCAACATCGGCGCCCGCCATTTTCGGAAGCTCGCGATCAAGTGCTTGCCGAGCGTCCGCCGATAGCGCGATCCTCTCGAGTCGCGGCTCGACGCGCGCGGCAAACGTTCGAGCGATGATCACGCCGAAGACGGCGATCGCGATCAATCCCGCGATGCGTGACACCGCGTTGTTCACTCCGCTCGCGACGCCCGAGTGCTCACTCTCTACGGAGTTCATCACCGTCGTAGTTAGCGGCGCTACGGTGATCGCCATTCCCAGTCCGGCGATGATCATCGCCGGAGAATCGCCGTCGCGAACGAACCAAGGCTCGTCGAAAATCCCAGGAGTGCAAAGCCCACCGCTGTAACTAGCGGGCCAATCGTCAACGGAATTCTACTGCCAACGCTCGCCACGAGGCCGCCCGACCAGCGCGACAACACGAACATGATGATCGAGAACGGCAACATCGCTGCCCCGGCGACGGTCGCGGTCGCGCGCCTGACCTGAATCAGATCCATCGGCACGAGAAAGAACGTTTCGGCGAGAGCCGCGTAGAGAAACAGCGTCAATACGTTCGCGAGCGTGAACGCGCGCGATTTGAAGACGCCCCGGCCGATCATTGGATTGGCGGCGCGACGCTCGACGATCACGAGCAGGACCAACGACGCTACGCCTACAACAAGCGAGCCGACAACAAGTGGATGCGTCGCGCCGAGCGGCGGCCATTCGAGCAGGCCGAGCACGATCCCGCTCAGACCGATGACCGCGCACACTGCGCCTGCCCAATCGATCTTGCCGACGCGTGACGGATCTTTCGTCTCGGCGATGTACCGGAGCGAGAGAAACACGACGATCGCGGCAAACGGCACGTTGATGAAGAACACGGCGCGCCAGCTCACGTGTTCGACGAACCAACCACCCATCACGGGTCCAATCGCTGTCGTGATCGCGCTGAAGCCAGACCACGTTCCAATTGCCCGACCTCGCTCGGCACCCGTGAACGCCGCGCTGATGATCGCCAGACTGCCCGGAACGAGAAACGCCGCTCCGATACCCTGCAGTGCGCGACCGATGATCAGAACGAGTGACGTCGGCGCGAGGCCGCAGACGACCGACGCGACAGTGAAAGCAACAACGCCGAACAGAAATACTCGCTTGCGTCCGAGCTGATCGCCCAGCGATCCGCCAACGAGGATCAGCGCTCCGAGAAAGAGTGCGTACGCCTCGACCACCCACTGAACGTCGGTGATGGTAGCGTCGAGACTCTTTTGCAGCGCCGGGAGCGCGACGTTCACGACGGTGCCGTCGATGAACGTCATGCTCGAAGCGAGGATGGTGGCGATCAGCGTCCAGCGCTTGGAGCTCGCCACGGTCTTACCAGCCTATTTGCGTCGCACAGGCGACGTCAGCACCGGCGGGTCTTCGCCGAGTGCCGTCGCGAGATCGGTGAGGTGATCCTGCTCGTCAACGAGGATTTCCCGAATGTGCTCGCTGATCGCGTACTCGCCGAGCGCCTCCGCCTGCTGGATGCGTTTGCGGTACTCGAGGATCGTCTCCGTCTCGTTCTCGAGATCGAAGCGCAACATCGTGCGCTCGTCGTCAGACGTCTTTACTGCCTTTGGAACGGCCGTGATCTCGCCGCCGAGATAGTCGATCAACTTGGCGATTTTGAGCGCGTGGGCGAGTTCTTCTCCCGCGTGTTTTTCGAGCTCGCTGGCGATGTTCATGTACTCGGCGCCCTTGATCGCCTGCGAGTACACCACGTAGGCAATGATCGCCTGATACTCGCGCGCGAGGTCCTGGTTCAACGCGTCGATGAGCTGTTGACGCGTCGTGGTCGACGCGTCAAACGAGGCCGCAGCGGCAACTGCGGCGGCTGGGGACGGGGCGGTTTTTGCTTTAGGTTTTTTCGACGTAGCCACGCGAGTCTTCCCGTGAAAATTGATTGTCGACGCGAAGTGCGGTCGGCGCGCATCGACTGACGACCATTGCGCCGGTTTGAATGAGTCCTGTCAGTGTGTGATTGTCAAACGTTGTTCGTTCTTGACGCTTGGGCTCGGTTCAACCGAGAGTTTCCTGAAAACAACTCGAACGGGAATAGCACTATGGAAGCTCGTCGATCCATTCGTCTCTGCGGCCAGGAGATCAATCAGCCGGGCCACATTTGCGCGTTCTTCACATCGCGCGAGGAAGAGTATGAGACCCTGCTTCCATACCTGAAGGACGGCGTCGACGCCGGAGAGCAGGTGCTCAACGTGCTTGATGCCGATCGGTTGAACGATCACCGAGAGCGTCTTGAGGCAGGCGGCGTGCCGGTGAACGACGGCCGGGTGCTCATATCGAGCTCCGAGGACACGTACGTCGCCGGTGGTCACTTCGACATGAGCCGGATGATCAGCTTCGTACGCGACCACCTGATCGAGGCGGCGGCAAAGGGCCGTGGAATCCGCACCGCCGGCTGGATGGACTGGCTGCACCGTGAGTCGCCGGCCACGGCTCGCGCACTCGAATACGAGGCACGCATGAACTTTCTGCTGCCCTCCTTCGACTGCACGTTCATGTGCGTCTACGATCTGTCTAGATTGAGCGGCGAGATGGTGGTCGACATCATGGCCACTCATCCCTACGTCGTCCTCAAGGGTCAGGTTCGCAAGAACGCGTTCTACGTCCCGCCAGAGGTCTATATCAAAGAGCTGCTTTCAGGACAGCGAGGCGTTCGACCCAGCTCCTGAGCCCGCCGCATTTGTGTCGCCGACATGCCGCGTTTCCTGACAATCCCGAACGAACCGCTCGCACGTTTTCGGCTGCTCTCCGTTGGCTTCGCGGTAGCAGTCGCGCTGCTCAACGTTGCGCTGTTCGCATTCTACTCCGACCTCCCGCCCGTCGTCCGCGGAGAGGCCGGCGCCGCGGCCGCACTGCTCGGCGCGTGGTGGATCATCGGGTATCGGAACGGCGGATTCCCGGCGATCGGATGGTTGGTCGACGTGCTGCTCATCGTGCTGGTGACCTCGGTGTCGCCAATGCCGCTGCGAGCCATCGGCGTGTTCTACGCGGGCATCCAGTTCCGGGCGATGTACGTATCGCGACGCGAACTTCTGCTGCTGCCACTGTCGTACGCCGTGGCGCGGGTTGCCTCCGTCTTCTTCGTGCCTGACGATCTCTGGTTCGGCGCGTTCTCGGCAACATCGCTCGTCCAGATTCTCGCGCTGACGGTCATCGCGATCACCCTTCATTTGTTCGTCTCGGCCACCGAGCGCCACACGGCGATCGAGCACGCGCTGGAACGCAGTGATGAACGGTATCGGCTGGTCGCCAGCGCGATGCGCGACGTGGTGTACGACTGGAATGTGTCCACGGGCACGATCGAGTGGACGGAGTCGCTGCAGCATGTATTCGGCTTCGCGCCAGATACAGTAGGCAAGCAACTCGCCTGGTGGCTCGACCGAGTCCATCCTGCCGATCGCGAGCTGCTCGAGCGCACGGTTCAATCGACGCTCGCGGATTCTGCGGTCGTCCTGGGATCTGTGCGATACCGGCTGCGCCGCGCCGACGACAGCTACGCGCACGTCTCGGCAAGCATGATCGTTCAGCGCACGACAGACGGAACAGCAGAGCGCGTCATCGGGTCGATTCGCGACGTGACGAGCGAGCAACTGCTCGAGGAGCAGCTGCGCCAATCGCAGAAGATGGAAGCCGTGGGGCAGCTCGCTGGCGGCGTTGCCCACGACTTCAACAACCTGCTCACGGTGATCGGCGGGCACGTTTTCATGCTCGACGCGGCCGTGGCCCACTCAGCGCACACCGACAAGCATCTCGGGGGCATTACGCGCGCAGCCGACCGCGCCGCATCGTTGACCAAGCAGCTCCTGGCCTTCAGCCGTAAGCAGATCCTTACGCCGTCGGTTGTCGACCTCAATGGCGTGGTCGACGACGTGCTGCAACTGATGCGACCGGTGATTGGCGAGCACGTCGAAATCGTCACCCGGCTCGATCCGCTGCTATCGCCGGTCTTTGCCGACGCTGGCCAGCTTGGTCAGGTGCTGGTCAATCTGGCGCTCAACGCGCGAGACGCGATGCCGACTGGCGGCGTACTGACGATCGAGACCGAGAATACAACTATCCAAGCGCGCCCGGACGACGCGGTCGCACCTGTGCTTCGCCCGGGGGAGTACGTGCGCCTGACAATGCGCGATACTGGCGGCGGAATGGACGCCCAGACGCTCGCGCGCGCGTTTGAACCATTCTTTACGACCAAGGCGCACGGCCAGGGCTCGGGCCTTGGGCTCGCGACCGTTTATGGAATTGTGAAACAGTCGTTCGGCGACATCGAGGCGACGAGCACTCCGGGTTTTGGCTCGAGTTTCGCCGTCCTGCTGCCGGTTTCCCGTCGCCCAATCGAAGTGCCGAGAACTCCGCTGGCTCAGTCTGGGCCTGGCGAGTCACGCGCATCGCGCGAGCGAAGCGTGTTACTCGTTGAAGACGATGATGGCGTACGCGACTTCGTTCTCAAAGTGCTGCTTCGTGCCGGGTACCGTGTGAGTGCAGCTCGTAACGGCCTCGAGGCGCTCGCGATGACGCGCGCAGAGGAGCTGGAGATCGACGTCGTGGTCACGGACGTTGTGATGCCCGAGATGGGCGGGCCTGAGCTGATCGAGAATCTTCGGCGTCAGCGCGCAGATCTACCCGTCTTGTATATCACGGGCTATACCGACAACTCGAAGATGATCGCGGAGCTGTGCGCGACGAATGCGCGGTTGCTCGAGAAGCCGTTCACGGCCGGTGAGCTGGAGATTGCCGTCGACGAGGCGAGCGACGGCGTCGGGCGAGCCGCGACGCGCTAGATCGTTTCGACGCGAACGCCGCCGCCCGCCTTATCGAGTATGAGCACAGTCTTCTTCTGGCCGCTCGTCAGCGGAATCACGACCTTCAACGGGGCATTGGCCCAACCAGATGCGTCGGCCGGCCCCTGCCAGATGCGTATTTCCCATGTGCCAACAGTGCTCTGATAGAACGGAGCGCTCAGTGGATCGGGCGTTGGCTGATAGTTGAAGGGAAACTGCCAGGCGATGGGCTGCTGGTAGTCGGGCTGCGTACGAAAGACCTGGAGTGTTCCCGCATTGGCGGCGAAGTGAAGCACACGAACCTTCGTGGCACCAGCAGGAACGACGCTATTGGTATCGTCGAGGGCGATGCTTGACACGACCCCACTCAATGTCTTCACCGCAGCGACGGTGGTGATGCCACCGGCCGTGGTCGTGATCGACTGCGTGGCGGCAGCGCCCGTCGCCGGGCGCAATGACAGGGTGTGTGCGCCATCGGTCGGTGCGGCGGTACCAATCGCGCCGGAGGCCAGCGATGCGATGGCAACATTGCCATCGATCAGCACATCGACCGGAGTTGTAAAGGCGTTCACCACGCGGAGCGCGACCCGACCGTCCTGATCCGTACAGCAGGCCGTCGCGCCATCGCTGCCACACGCCGCAATGGAAGCCAGAAGCCCGAACGAGACTATTCTTGCCGGCAGCCGCATATGGAATCCGGAATGAGACGGTGACGGATACCCCAGGGAATTCGGATGGTTTCCATCTGAATCTTGGCCGGACAGCGCGCCTGTCGGCCTGACGGGATCGTATGCAAACTCCTATGTTCGATGATCCCCCCAAACCCACAGCGAACATGCGCCTCGCACTCGCCGCCGCTCTGTTCCTTCCATCCGTTCTCGCCGCGCAATCCGCAGTGCGCGTGAACGTGATTCCAGCATCACCACGTGTGGTCGCTGGTGACTCGATGCGCCTCCGCGCTGAGGCAGTCGATGCAACGGGCCGTCCGGTATCGGGCGCCGTGATCAAGTTTCAGCAAACTGCCGCGCAATTCGAAGGAACCGTCGACGACAAGGGGCTCGTCTCTGCCGGCTCCGTCGGCACGATTCCCGTGGTCGTGACGGCAATTGTCGGCGGCGACAAACCAGTAATCACCAAGGTGAACGTCGCGGTGGTCGCCGGACCTGCGGCGTCGATCACCGTTTCTCCACAAGCGTTAAAGCTGCTCGCCGGACAGTCGTACTCCCTCCGCGCGATGGTCCTTTCGAAAGCCGGCGATTCACGCGCAGACATGGTGACCTGGAACAGTTCCGCTCCGGCCATCGCTCGCGTCGGTGCGACCGGTGAAGTGGTTGCGATGGGCACGGGCACGGCAACGATCACCGCATCGAGCGGTGGTGTGCGCCAGACGATGAAGGTCGACGTGCTTCCCGCAAACGTCGGCACAGTATCGCTCACGCCTTCATCGCCAACCGCGCGCACCGGCGACGTGATTCGTTTCAAACTTTCCGTAAAGGACGCAGCCGGCAAATCCATCGATGGCCTGTCGCCCACGTGGGCGCTAGCGCCGGGCCAAGGCGCGATCGACGCCGATGGAGCGTTCGTCGGCTACGACGCCGGCACCTACACGGTGACCGCCCTCGTCGGCCAACGCTCGGCGCAGACAACGGTGACGCTGACGCCGCGCGATGTGCGTCGGCCGGCAACCGTCGTCGGTTCGCTCGTGCGCTCGACGTTCCCCACATCCGAAGTATGGGTGCACCCGAACGGCAAAGTCGCCTACCTCGGCACGCACCTCGGTGGCGATCGCGTCTACGTGCTCGACGTGTCGAACCCGGCAACACCAACGATCGTCGATTCCGTCACCGTCAATGCTCGCGTGATCAACGACGTGATGACGTCGGAAGACGGCAAGGTGATGGTGATCACGCGCGAGGGCGCTGACGACCGCAAGAACGGCATCGTCGTCGCGACGCTCGACGATCCGCTGCACCCAAAGATCGTTGGTGCCTTCACTGATGGCGTCACGGCCGGCGTGCACTCGGCGTACATCTACACGCAACCGAAGTACGGCACGCACGTGTATCTCACGAACGATGGTACGGGCGCGCTTCACGTCATCGACATCAACGATCCCGCGCATCCCAAGCAGGTCGCGATGTGGAAGACGCCGCGCTCCGACGCGGGCCGCATGCTCCACGACATCGACGTGCGCGACGGTCTGCTGTACGGCAGCTGGTGGAACGACGGTCTCGTGATTCTCGACATTGGGAGTGGAATCAAGGGCGGCTCACCGTCGAACCCGCAATTCGTGTCACAGTACAAGTACGACCTGAACGCGCTGTACAAGCAGGTCGAGAGCGTCGACGGTCCGGGCTACGTTCGCGGCACACACACGGCGTGGCGTCACAAGAACTACGTGTTCATCGCCGACGAAGTGTTCGCAAACTCGGACGAAGCAAAGCTGTTCGCCAAGCAGCCGGCTCGCGCGTACGGCCGACTTCAGGTGCTCGACGTGTCCGACATCTTCCATCCGAAGTCGGTTGCATTCTATGAGCCCGAGTACGGCGGTGTGCACAACGTGTGGGTTGCTGGCGACACCCTGTACATGGGCGCTTACAACGCGGGGTTTCGTGCGTTCGACATCTCTGGCGAACTGCGTGGCGACCTTCGCGCCCAACAGCGTGAGATCGCGCACGTCAATCCGACGGACATCAAGGGATTCATTCCGAACTCGACGATGACATGGGGCGTCGTCGTGAAGAATGGACTCTCGTATGTGAACGACTTCAACACGGGGCTGTTCATCGTTCGCATCGAGCCGAAGCCAAAGGTGGTTCCATGATGGCAGGATTTCTGAGAGGGGTCGCTGCCGTTGGCGTCCTTGCTATCACGACGACGGGCGCCACGCTCCGAGCTCAGGCTCCTGCCGCGGTCCCTCAGTCGTCGCTCGTTTCTCGTCCTTCGCGCGACTACTACGTCTTCGTCGCCAGCGAGTCGGTCGATCGCGTCGCGCTCATCCGCTTCGGCCCAAAGGGCGCAGTGGTCGAGCGCGAGCGATACGTTGGCTGGGCACCGACTGAACTAGCTGGCCCGCACGGCGTCGCTGTTACGCCGGACAAAAAGCATTACTTCGTATCGACCGCACATGGAACACCCTTCGGCCGGCTCCTGAAGTTCAACGCGGAGACGAACGCGGCCGAAGGAACTGTGATGCTCGGGAATTTTCCGGCGACAATGCAAGTGTCGCCGAATGGCTACTACGTGTACGTCGTGAACTTCAACTTGCACGGCGACATGGTCACGAGCGACGTGTCCGTCGTTGCGACTGACGAGATGGTGGAAATCGCGCGCATTCCCACCTGCACAATGCCGCACGGATCACGCTTCAGCGGCGACGGCACGCACCAATACTCAGCGTGCATGATGGACGAGATGCTTGTTGAAATCGATGCGCGGACGGTCGCGGTGTCGCGCCACTTCCTGCTCACCAAGGGCAAGGAAATGGGAATGACCGGCGCACCGCCGCGCCGAACCGCCGACGCAAACGTGTCGATGGCTGGACATGACATGGGCGGACACGGCATGGAACCACCGAAGCCCGGCGACGTTTCCTGTTCGCCAACCTGGGCGCAGCCGTCGGCCGACGGCTCACGAGTGTGGGTCGCGTGCAACAAGTCGAGCGAGATCGTCGAGATCGACGCGAACACATGGACGCTCGCGCGCCGTATTCCCGCCGGTCCCGGCGTGTACAACCTCGGGCTCACTCACGACGGAAAGAAGCTGATCGGCACCAACAAGCGCGATCAGTCCGTGTCTGTGATCGACGTCGCGAGCGGCAAGGAGCTCGCGCGCATTCAGACGACGCGAAAGGTCGTGCATGGCGTCGCGGTCTCGGACGATGACCGATACGCCTTCATCTCGGTCGAAGGGACCGGATCGCAGCCAGGTACCGTTGACGTCATCGACCTCACGACGCTGACGAAAGTCGCGAGCGTTGAAGTCGGGCAACAGGCAGGTGGTATCGATTTCTGGAAGAGCGACACCGCTCGGCCCTGAGCCGTCGTATTAGAGAACTATAGACGCTCCGCCGGGCGCTGCCGCACCAAGTCCGGCGGCTCGCCCGGTCGCCCAAGCCCAGAAGAAGTTGTAGCCACCCACTGGCCCGAACGCGTCGAGAACTTCGCCGCAGATGTGCAGCCCTGGGTGCCGCCGACTTTCCATCGTGCGCGGCTCCACTTCGGCCAGACTCAAACCGCCGCCCGTTACTTCTGCCTTTTTATAACCCTCATCGCCCGTCCACGGCAGAGGGCACGCGACCAGCGTCTCGATCAGGCGAACACGCTCATCTCGCCGAAGCTCAGCGAGTAGACGCGCCGGATCCACCTTCGCGATTGTCAGCAGTACCGCTGCCAGGCGATCGGGCAACGCGCGCAATGCGCCGGTGACAGTTCGGTTCCCCTGCGGACGCAGCGCCTCCTCCCACTCGGCGGCACCGAGCTCGGTCCACTGGGCGGTGAGACGCGCTGACGCTGATGTCTCGGCGCGCGAACGCACGACGACGTGCGACACGTCGAGCACCGACGGACCGCTGTAGCCCTGATGCGTGAACAGGAAACCGCCAGTCGCCGTCGCCTCGCGCTTCGCCGCCGTATCGCGCGCCGAAAGCGTCACGCGCAACGACACGCCGCTCAACTCGGCGAATGGCGAGTCAGTCGCAGTGATGGGAGTCAGCGCCGCGTACACCGGATTCACGACGTGGCCGAGTCGCGCGAGCTCGCGTAGCCCGAGCCCGTCGCTGCCGGTATTTGGAACCGATAGGCCGCCCGTTGCGACGATCAGCGCGTCGGCATCGATCGGCAACGCGTTGTCGAACTCGACGCGCCAACCGCTCTCGTGCGGACCGAAGCCGGTGACGAGGGTCTCTGTGCGCAGCGTTGCCCCCGCGCGCTTCGCGTACGCGAGCAGCCCATCGCGCACGTCACGCGCCCTGTTCGACATAGGAAACAGCTTCGATGATTCCGTTTCCTCGACGAGCGGCAATCGAAGCTCGTCCTCGAAGAACAGAATCTGTTCTCGCAGCGGCCACGCCCGCAGCATCTTTCGGAGCGCGTTCGCCGACGAATCGGTGACGAAGCGCGATTCGTCGAGACGCATCGGCAGAACGTTGCACCGACCGCCGCCACTGATGAGAATCTTGCGGCCACCCTCGCGAGTCCGCTCCAAGAGGGTTGTCTTCGCGCCCGCCTTCGCGGCGAAGATCGCGGCCATGGAACCGGCCGCTCCGGCACCAATGACGACGACGCGCCGAGGGCGAGGCGCAGGAGGGGTGAGCGGCGGCATGGCGGGCAAGCTAACGGACACTGGACGTCCACGTCATCTTGCATCTCATGAAGCGACCAGAGAAACACGGCCGACCAATCAGCCCACACGCTCCGAAAGCGACCGCTGGAGAACGTGGTCTGGTGAGCGTGCCGCGTGCGCTCTCGAAGCTGGGCTTTTGCTCTCGTGCGCAAGGCGAGCGACTCGTCGAGGCCGGCAAGGTGCGCGTCAACGGCAGCATCGTTCGTGACGTGTCGCTGCGCATTCGGCCGGAGCGCGACGTCATCGAAGTCGACGGCGCTCCGGTCACTCGCGTCGAGCAGGTCTACGTGATGTTGAACAAGCCGCGCGGCCTCGTGACGACGGCGGACGACCCGCAAGGCCGGCCTACCATCTACGAATGCTTGCGTGATGCCGCGTTGCCGTTCGTCGCGCCTGTTGGGCGACTCGACAAGGCGAGTGAGGGGCTTCTGCTCCTGACCAACGATTCACGTTGGTCCGCGCGCTTGCTCGATCCGGCGTCGCACGTCGACAAGGTGTATCACGTTCAGGTGCGCGGTACAGCGCTGGACACCGTGTTGACGCGAGTCGCCGCCGGCGTCGTCGAACAGGCAACGGGAGAACGGCTCGAAGTGAAAGCGATCTCGTTGCTGCGGACAGGATCGCGGAGCGGTGCTTGGTTCGAGGTCGTGCTCGACGAGGGGAGGAATCGACAGCTGCGTCGGATCTTCGCCGAAGTCGGCGTGGACGTCCTGCGCCTGGTGCGCGTCGCCGTCGGGCCGCTGGTCCTCGGCGACCTGCCGAAGGGTGCCTGGCGAATGTTGACCGCGGACGAAGCACGGGAGTTGTCGCGAACCACCTGAAGATGCGGTGGATGATCTTGGGACGTGGAATGCATCGCGTCGACATCCGGTCTATTTCGGTGAAGCAGGCCAACAGTGACCAGGCAATCCGGATCAGCGATGCGGCTTCCGACTCTATTTGTCCTCGCGACACTTGTCGCGTCCTGTAGCAGCTCCGCCCCTACATCGAGTAGTGTGACGCCCGATACGCCCACGACGATCGGAGCCGGCGTTCCCGATCTCTTCAAAGCGTTTGGGAATGGCGTCACCATCACGCGAGACGGCAACTATGTCGTCATCGCGACCAAGGGCGTTCCAGATCACAACAGTCCTTACTTCGGTGCGGGAAACGCCAAGTACGAGAAGTACAACGGGACGAACCCCGCGTTTCAAATCAACCCGAATACGATTCGCGAGCAGCAGCTCACGTTCCGGATTCCGGTAACGCCATCGAAGTTGACGACGCCATCCCCAACGCCACTCGGACCAATCGGGATAGCCACCAATGGCGTCGCGATCTTCAACCAGTACGCGGGGAACAATCAGCCACTGACCGGCGAGATCAATTCGTTCGATCAATACAGTGGACATCCCGAGAACGCCGGACTCTATCACTATCACGTCGAACCGGTCTATCTCACGCGCGCGTCACGGGAAGCGCTGGTTGGCGTACTGCTCGATGGCTATCCCGTTTACGGCCCAATGGAGAACGGCCGAGCAGTCGCTACCTCTGAGCTGGATGCAGCTCACGGGCACACGACAGCAACGAAGGACTTTCCCGCCGGGATCTATCACTATCACACAACTGGTGATGCGCCGTACATCAACGGTAGCGGATTCGCAGGCGCTCCGGGAATGGTGAGTCGGTGATACCCTTCGGTCGCATCCTCAACGTTGCCTTCGCGAGCGTTGCCCTCGCAACGAGCTTCAACGGTACGCGCACGCCGCTGCACGTCGTGACGGAGCACTACGCCGACGGTCGATTGAAGCGCGAAGCGCACTATCGCGGTGACAAGCTCGACGGAATCGCTCGCGGCTGGTACGAGAACGGTGCACCCGAGTACACGCGAAGCTATCGCGACGGCCGCGAAGACGGCGAGCACCGCGGTTGGTACGACACAGGAGAGCCGCTCTTCGTCTACCACTACCGCGCAGGATTCAGCGAAGGAAGCCAACGTCAATGGTATCGCGACGGTCGGCTGCGAACGTCATTCAATCACGTTCACGGCCAGGAGATTGGCGCGCAGCAAATGTGGAACGCCGACGGAACCATCCGCTCGAATTACGTCGTTCGCGATGGTCGGCGCTTCGGGCTCCTCGGCTCGACGGGATGCACCGGACGAGATAGCGCGAGCGTCAAATGAGAATGCTCGCGCTTCTCGCGCTTATCGGTGCCTGTCACGGGCAGTCATCGTCGCTCCCGTATTTCCGAAGCGCTAGCATGACGCCGGAGTGGTTGTCGCCGAGCGTCGCACGGGCGCCAGAGATGCATCGCGTCGGCGACTTCAGCATGGTCGATCAGAGCGGCCAAACGATCGATGTCGGTTCGCTCGACGGGCGACTGACCATTGCACACTTCTTCTACACCAAGTGTGCCGACGTCTGTCCGACGACCACGCGCAACGTCGCCAAAGTACTCGCGGACCTGAAGGGTAACGATCGAATACAGGTGCTCAGCTACAACGTCATTCCCGAACGCGACTCCGTCGCGGCGCTTCGCGCCTACGCGACGAGTCGGGGTATCGAAGACGGGCGCTGGCATCTCCTGGCTGGTGCACGTGCCGACGTCGAGCGTCTTGCCAAAGATTCATACTTCGTGCAACTCGGTGACGGATCGACGTATGGAGTGTCCACGATCGCGCACACCGAATCGATTCTTCTCATTGACGGCGAGCGACGAATTCGCGGTGTGTACGCTGGGACGCTGCCGATAGAGATGGATCAACTCGCGCGAGACCTGCGGACGCTCGCCGCCGAGTCGGATTCACCGACCTCATCGACGCGCCGCTAAGAAACTGACGCGGCGCACGACCATCGCCGCGGAACGTTTGGTGTGGAGCATCGATTGCCGTCGGCCCCCCTCATGACACTCGTGCCGCGCCGTGCGCGGCTCATCCGGAATGAGGAGGAAACTCGAATGAACACGACCTTCGCTCGCCGCTCGCGGCTAGCGCTCGTGTCTGCGCTCTCGGTCGCGACACTCGGTGTAGTCGCGACCGGCTGCTCTCACGGTGGATACAGCTCCGGCTATTACGTCGGTCCGGTCGAGACGGTGTACGGCCCGGCCTGGTATCCGGCGACCTACACCACCTTCGGCTACGTAGCGTATCCGTGGTGGGGCGATCCGCCGCCGCCACCGGCGAATGATCCGCGTCGCGCCGACTCCCCGACGCGCCATGCGATCATCGAGCAGGTACACACATCGTTCGGCAATCGCGGCTATCGAATGGAGTCGAACGGCGCAGACGTCGACGTCGCTGTGTACGCGAGCTCGGATCCGGAACTCGACATCTCCGGTTACACGCACGATTACGATTGGAAGAATCTTCCCAAGCTGAAGGATAAGACGAAGTTCCCCAAAGGAACGGTCGTCGTCGACGTGCTTCAGCCCAAGACGCACCTGCTCCTCTGGCGTGGTCAAACGGTTGTGCCGGTCTCGGACGACGTCGACAAGTACGAGAAGAACCTTCGCGAGGCAGTCGATCACATCGTCGACAAGTATCCAAAGGCGAAGGCCAAGCACGACTAACATCCGGCAACAAAACGTTCCCCTTGACATCTGAGGGTAACAAGCGAATAGTACCCTCACTTCCTGAGGGTACTTGCCTTGCCGACAAAATCTCCCGCTCGTGCCGACGCGTCGCCCGACCTCGATCTCCTCCAGGGCACGCTCGACGTCATGATCCTCAAAGCCCTCTCGTGGGGCGCGATGCACGGCTTTGGTGTGGCGAAATGGATTCGCCACACCACCGAAGACGTCCTCCAGATCGAAGACAGCGCGCTCTACCCGGCGCTCCACCGCATGGCGCATCGCGGCCTCATCGATGCCGATTGGGGACTCACCGAGAACAAGCGCCGCGCCAAATACTACACGCTCACCACTAGGGGCCGGCAGCAACTCCGCGCACGTGCGACGAGTTGGGACCGCTACTCGAGCGCGGTCACCAAGGTCATTCACGCCACCGTCCAACCGTCGTGAGGCCACAGATGTCCGACTCCGATTCACCAAAGTGGCATCGCTATGTCCGCTTCTGGCGCGCGAATGTCGCCGCTGACGTCGACGCCGAGCTGTCGTTCCACGTCGACGCGCGCACTCAGGAGCTGTGCGACGCTGGCATCGAACCCTCTACGGCACGCACACAGGCGTTGCGTGAGTTCGGCGACGTCGAGCGCGCGCGCCACACGCTGCGCGCGATGGACGAGCGACACGCTGCCGACGAACGCCGCGCGAATCTGTTGACAGATCTCGTGCGCGACTCACGCGTAGCTCTGCGATCGCTCCGGCGCAGCCCCGGCCTCGTTGCCGTCGTGACACTGACGCTATCGCTCGGCATTGGTGTGACGAGCGCAATGTATAGCGTGGTCGACGCGTATCTCTTCCGCCCACTCCCCGGCGTACACACGAGCGACCTCGTCGTCCTCGGTCGAACAGAGACGGATCTTCTACAACCGCACGATCTTTCCTTTCCAGACTTCCGTGATTTTCGCGCGGACACTGCCGTCTTCGCGTCATTGGCCGGCTACACGACCCGCATCGTTGAACTGAATACAGATCGCGGTGCCGACCGTCTGTGGGTCGACGATGGCACGCCGAACTATTTCTCCGTACTCGGCCTGCCTGCCATGATCGGCCGAACATTTTCGCCTCGCGACGACGACGGTATTCTCGCACACCCGTCGCTCGTGCTCACGTACAAATCGTGGAAAGCGCACTTCGCTGGCGATTCGTCCGTTGTTGGTCGGGTTGTTCGCATCAACGATCACCCGGTCACCGTCATCGGCGTGATGCCTCCAGAATTTCACGGTGTCCGACCGATCGTCGACATCGATGGCGTCGCCGTGTTCAATCAGGTGTGGCCCGCCTACGGGAAGACGCTAGAGGATCGCGGGGCGATCGCCGCGAGCGTGTTCGGCCGGCTCCGCTCGGGCGTCTCGATCTCCGCGGCGAAAGAAGCGGTTCGCCTCAAAGCTCGTCAGCTGGAACGCGCATACCCCACGACGAACAAAGGCGTCGGCGCAGTGCTCTTTCCAGAGCGATATGCCCGGCCGAGTGTTGCGGTGTCGAACGTCACGCCAGCGGTCGCAACGGTGTTCATGACGCTCGTCGTGCTGGTGCTGCTCGTTGCCTGCGCCAACGTTGCTAGCCTCTTGCTCGCCCGGGTAGTCGTGCGCGGACGAGACATGGCGATTCGTGCGGCAATCGGCGCGAGTCAGTGGCGGCTGGTCCGCCAGGTGTTCGTCGAATGCTCGCTACTTGCTCTGCTCGGTGGTATCGGAGCAGTCGCGGTTGCCTATGCGGCACTGCAGGCGGTCGAGTCCATTCACTTCGCCACGGACATTCCCATACGCTGGGGGGTTGGGCTCAACATGCGAGTGGTCGCATTCACAGCGGCAGCCACGCTGTTGACGGCGCTCGCAACGAGCATTGCCCCGGCATCCGCCGCGCGAAAGCGGAACCTCAATGACCTGCTCAAGTCCGGAACGGGCAACTCCGCTTCTTCCAGCCATCGACGCATGCGTTCGGCGCTCGTCGTCGGCCAGATCGCCGTCTCGGTGGTCGTACTCGTGTGCGCCGGGCTGTTCGTGCGCAGCTCTGCCAACGCTGCGAGCATGAGTTTTGGATTTCGCACCGATCATCTGGCAATGATGTCGACGTCGCTGCGAAAGCAGAGCTTCGACAGCGTCCGCGGTCGCGCGACATACGACGACATCCTTCGTCACGCAGCGGTCGTACCGGGAGTGCGCTCGGTTGCGCTCGCGCAATTCCTGCCCTTCGGCTACAACCGTGAGACGGAGGCAATCATCCCGATCGCATCCGGTGTGACCGTTCCGGCAAACGGGTTCGGCTATTTCAACAACGTCGTAGCCGGTGACTACTTCGGAACAATGGGAATTGCGCTGCTGCAAGGACGTGCGTTCACTGAACGTGACGACGCGCGCGCGCCCGCGGCGGCGATCGTCAACGAAGCGTTCGCGAAAACGATCTGGCCTGGTGAGACAGCAGTCGGAAAGCGCTACCACACTGGCAACGCCAACGGCCCGATCATCGAGATCATCGGCGTCGTCGCCAACATGCAGGATATCATACTCGGCGAGTCTCCCCGACCGTACGTCTTTCGACCGCTCGCACAGGCGTATCGCGCCGAAATGACGTTGCTCGTGCACACCGCACCGGATCCGGCGCTGGTTGCGCCGGCGTTGCATGAGGCGATCACGAACGTCGATCGAACACTCCCAGTATTCGACATGCGTACGATGGACGAGCATCTGCGAAATGGGCAGGCACTTCTGTTCACGCGCCTCGGATCCGCGGTAGCACTGGTGTTCGGCCTGCTTGCATTGGTGCTCGCGACTGTCGGTGTCTATGGCGTCGTATCGTATTCGGTGGCGCAGCGGACCCGCGAGATCGGCGTGCGCGTCGCACTCGGAGCGCGGCTGCCCGCAATTCTGCGGCTCGTCGTCGGTCAGGGACTCAGACTCGCGTGGACCGGCGTGTTCGTTGGACTCGTGCTCTCGATCGCCACAACCGGCGTGGTGTCGTCCATTCTATACGGGGTGGCTCCGCGAGATCCAGTCGTGCTGATCGTCGTTGGTACGGTGCTGACGCTTGTCGCTGCTACGGCGAGTCTGATTCCAGCCCGTCGCGCAACGCGCATCGATCCGCTGACGTCGCTCAGATCGGAGTAACGCCAGCCATTGCCACGGCCATGTATTCGCTCTGCACCAGTCCGCTCTGGTATGAGCGCGTAGCCACATGATTGAATCGGATGTCGCGCGACACGGGGCCGAACAACGGAATGCCGCTCCCTAACACAACCGGAATACGCGTGATGATCAGACGTTGAATGAGACCAGCTTCGAGAAAGCGCTGAATCGTCACGCCGCCATCGATGTACAGTGAGTGCAGCCCGAAGTCCGCGAGCCTCGCGATGACTTCGGAAGGAGTCGCCGACATCACCGTGCAGTTTGCACCAGCGGGCACGGTCACGGCGCTCGGAGTCGACGTCAGCACGACAACGTGCTTCGTGCCGTATGGCCACTCGGGAAACGACAGTACGGTCTCGAATGTCTTACGGCCAATCACCAGGGCGTCGATCGTCGCCATGAACTCGTGGTAGCCGTGATCCTCGCCGCCACCTTCGGGCAGCCAATCGAGTGCGCCGTCTGTTCGCGCGATGAATCCATCCAGGCTCGTAGCAATGAACACCGATGCGGCCACTCTACCTCCGGTCGCGCTGAGCGATTGCAATTGACGCCTCGCCATGGCGTGAGCGTGATCCAGCCGAGACCGACGTTCACATCCGACTGCCAGCTTTGCTGGGGGACGACTCGAATATCGCATTCGTGATCCGCAAACGGCAATTCCGAATCGGACCAGCGGCTGAGTCTCGCGGCAGGACGGTTTTGCCGTATCTTCACCTCCATGTCGCCTTCCCGTCGCCAAGCGCTCGCGCAACTCGCCGCGGTTGCTGCACTCCCGCTCACGCGTTGGAACTTCGCCGCGGCCGACGATCCTCTCGACGGAACCATCGCCGACTATCAAGCCGGCCGCCGACGCGGCGCGTGGACTTCGGCTGACGTGACCGCTCGCGCGCTCGAGCGATGCCGGAGCAACGGCGCCCAATGGCACGCGATCGATGCGCTCTCCGCCACGGCCCTCGACGACGCTCGCGCGGCTGACGCGCGGTTGCGCGCCAACCAGACACGTGGTCCGCTCGACGGCGTTCCAGTATTTGCGAAAGCTATCTACGACATGTCCGGGCTTCCGACGACCGGCTCCAGCGCCGAGTGGGCGAAGCTCTTTCCCGACGCGGTTCGACGTGACGCGCTCGAGATAGCACGTCTGCGCGCCGCGGGCGCAATCGTCCTCGGAAAGACGGCAGCCGACGACTTCGCATATCACGGCAACGGGACGAGCAGCCACACTGGCCAAGTGCTCAACCCCCACGACCGCACCGGCACGCGTACTCCCGGTGGATCGAGTGCAGGTTCGGCCGTCGCTGTCGCAAGCGGAATGGCCTTCGCCGCGCTCGGCACCGACGACGGCGGCTCGAATAGAATCCCGGCACAGTTCACTGGCGTCGTAGGAATGAAGCCGACGTTCGGACTCGTTCCACGCACCGGCGTGATTCCTACGTGGCCATACCTCGACACGCACGGACCACTCGCACGATCGGTGGCTGACGCCGCCATTCTCCTTTCGGCGATCGGTGGCCCAGATGCATCGGATCCGCTCGCACTGACTGCTGCGTGGAATGGCGCGCCTCTCACCACACTCCGCGACGATTCACTGCGCGGCGTGCGCCTTGGCATCGTCGACGCGCACGTGCCGCGCACGCAGATGAGTACCGAAGCGCTGGCGATGTGGGATCGCGCAGTGGCGGATTTGCGCGAAGCGGGCGCAACGGTCGAGCCCTTTGATGTGGCAGTAACGCGCATCAACTATCGAGATGCTTTTGCCGCCTCCGCGCGCAACCGCAACGATGTGGCCGTCAACGCCAACTCCCCGGCACCAACCGCGAACGCATTGCTTCGATACTTCGCCGGTCGAACCGACGACCCACGCGGCGCAGTACGTCGCGGATATCCCGCGTTCCGAAAATTCTACGACGTGCTGCCGGCGACATTCGAGGAGTGTGAACCACTGCTCGATCAGCCCATGGCCGACGATCCGGCGGGTCGCTCCTTCGCGCGATCACGCGCCGAGGTCGTTGCCTCGCTTGGCGCATCAATGCGCGCAGCGAACGTCGTCGCGATGGTCTACCCGACCATGCCCTTCAACGCTCCGCGCGCCGTGGATCCATGGCCTGACGTTCGCACCGCGCTCGGCTACGGGAACTGGCTCGGCCTCCCCGAGGTATCAGTGCCCGCCGGAATGGGCGCTGACGGAATGCCCGCGCTGAATCTTTCAGTCGTGGGGCTGCCGGGCGACGACGCGCGAGTACTGTCATTCGCGCATTCATATGAAAAACAGTCGCGGCGATTCGTGGCGCCGCCGCGCTAGAACTTAAAATCGTTTACGGTCGGAGTCATTGAGATGAAACCAGCAGCCGAAAACACTCGTGCGGTTCGACTGGTTCCGAGAGCGCTCTTCGTCGTCGTGTTGCTGATGACAGCGACGCTGATTGCAGCGTGTACCAGTCGCTCCGAAGGCGCTGTAGGTCCGTCCGCTCCAGATGCGTCGGTTCTCGACCTGGCATGGCTCCGCGCGAACGCCAAGACACTGCGCACGGCGGAGCCGAGCGACGACGCCTCCGATCTCGCGCCGATCAAACAAATGATCGGCAACGCACACGTCGTCGCGCTCGGGGAGGATTCGCACGGGACGCACGAGTTCTTTGCCATGAAGCACCGACTCGTGCGGTATCTCGTCGAGCAGATGGGGTTCACCACGTTCGCCATTGAAGCAACGTGGGCCGAGGCAAATCGCGTCAATGACTACGTCCAGGGCGGCCCCGGTGACCCGCATGTCCTTCTGTCCAATCTGTACTTCTGGACGTGGAACACACAGGAAGTATTTGACATGATCGAGTGGATGCGCGCGTACAATGCGACAAGGCCTGCGGCGTCGCGCGTGAGCTTCTACGGTTTTGACATGCAGTACTCACGCGTGACGATGAACGACGTCGACAGCTATCTCGCCGGCGTCGATCCGGCCGCGCGCGCGATAGAACGTTCGCAGTATGCCTGCTATCGGACCTATCAGGATTCGATCGGCGTTCCCCATCCGTTGTACACGAACGCCGGCGGGATCTGTAAGGCGGGCGTCGACTCGGTGTACAATCTCATGGTCGCCGGCCAAGCACGGTTCGTCTCGTCGTCCGGTCGCGCAGCATACGATCGGGCGTTGCACGCGGCGAGAATCGTTCAGCAAAACGAACGGCTGAACTGCTGCACGAACAACCCCAATGATCGCGACACCGACATGGCCGAGAACGCCGACTGGCTGCTCAACCAGGTCGGTCCGAATGGCAAGATCATTCTCTGGGCGCACAACGGGCATATCAACGCCGTCAAGAACACGATGGGCGGATTTCTCCGACAGTCACATGGCGCTGACTACGTTCCGCTTGGATTCACGGTCAATCTCGGGTACTACAACACGTTCGATCTCGCGAATCCTTTGGTAACGCCTTTGGTCCGTGCAATCGCGATTAGTGCCGCCGCGCCCGGATCATACGAGTACCAGTTCGCGCATGTTGGCCCGTGGGGCTTTCTCGTCGATTTACGAACGGCCGCGGCACTTCCAGCGTCCGACCCAGGCGCATGGATTCAAGGCCCGCTTGGCTACCGCATCTTCGACGAGCAACACGTGGCAGACGTGTCGCACAATGCCCCATTCCCGACGTATCTGCCGAAGATCTTTGATCTCATGATCTTCTTCGATACGACCAGTGCAACGAAGCTGCTCCCGTTCAAGTACTACTAGGCTCGGGGACGGGTTCCTGGTCGCGGTACAAAGGAATTGTGAAGAAGAATGTGCTACCGCGCCCGACAGCGCTCTCCAACCAGATGCGGCCGCCGTGTGCTTCGACGATTCCCTTCGTGATGGGAAGACCAAGACCAGCGCCGAGGCGCTTCGTTCGCGTGGCTGCTTGCCAGAATCGGTCGAACACATGTGGTACGCTTTCGGGCGCGATTCCGGGACCCGAATCGGCAACGGAGAACACGACCGTTTCACCCTCCGCTGCCGTACGAACCGTGATGTGTCCGCCTGCCGGCGTGAACTTGACCGCGTTCCCGATCAGGTTGTCGAACACCTGAAGCAACCGATTTCGATCACCCCATACGTCGTGAGTTCCGCCGTCCCCCTCGAGGCGCAGCTCGAGCTCGGACGCAACTGCATGCGGACGTTGGGCCTCTACGGCATCCCGCGCGATGTCGGTCGCAGAGAGCCGCTCTCGATGCAGCTTCATCTGTCCCGCTTCGACCATCGCCACGTCGAGCAGATCTTGGATCAGGTGATTCATGCGCTTGGCTGATCGCGTGATCACCAGCCGCGGTCTTTGATCACGCCGTTCGGGCTCGGCGTCAGCGCGCTCGAGTAGCGCCGCCTGCATGAGGATTGTGCTGAGCGGATTGCGAAGATCGTGCGCCACGATGCCGAGCACGTCGTCGCGCGCGCTCACCGCGTGCTGCAGGGCCGCCTCGACCTTCTTACGATATGTGACGTCGCGGAGTACGACCGAGAAGAATCGTGCTCCACCGACGTCGACTTTCGAGATCGAGCCCTCCGCCGGAAACTCTTCGCCATTCTTGCGAAGGCCGAAGATCTCTCGCTGTTCACCCATGACTCTCGCGGGAACGTCGCTCGTGGCGAAGCGCGCGAAGTGTTCGCGGTGTTGAACGCGAAAGCGAACCGGAATGAGTTGCTCCAGCGCAATTCCAATCGCTTCGCCCTCGGCATAACCGAAGATCTTTTCAGCTCCCTCGTTGAACACCGTGACGCGCTGGTTCGCATCGACCGAGATGATGGCGTCGGCGGCGATTGATACGATGCCTGAGAATTTTGCCTCGGACAGACGAAGCGCTTCATCGGCGCGCTTGCGTTCGGTGATGTCTTCGATTTGGGAGATGAAATAGCGCGCTGCTCCGTCAGGGGCACGCAACACCGAAACGCTGAGCATGACGTCCACGATCGATTTGTCCTTCCGGATATACCGCTTCTCGAACTGATATCGCGTGAGCTCGCCGCGAGAGAGCTTCTGCGCGAGCGCGACGTCCTTGCCGACGTCATCAGGGTGTGTGATGTCCTGAAAGGTCAGCCGCACTAGTTCGTCCGTGGTGTACCCAGTCATCTCGCAAAGCGCCTGGTTCACGCGAACGAAGTGGCCGTCGAGAGCGACGAGTGCCATACCGATTGGCGCCTCCTCGATCGTAAGGCGGAAGCGCTCTTCCGATTCACGCAGTTGCGCGTTCGCCGACTCCGCGCGTTTGCGGTCGAACTGCTCATCAGTTAGCAGGCGCCTGCGCTCTTCGGACGCGGCGCGCAGCTCTCGGTTGGACTGCTCGGCGATCTGGCGTCGCTGGTTCATGAGCCAGGTCATATAGACGACGATGAGCCCCTCGCCGGCGAAGATAAGTACCTGAATCGCGGCCCGCGTTGGCGGATTCCCCCCAGGCAGAATGAACAAGACGACGACGAACGGAAGCGCGATCCCGAGGCTCAGCAGCGCGGGCCCCGCGCCCGCGAGCAGACAGGTCGCGAGCGTCGCGGCGAATGGTAGACCGAAGGGAACGGTCGTGCCCATCAATGGCGCGAACACCATCCTCAGCGCGATCGCCAACAAGGCGGCCACGACGCCGAACCCGTAGCGGGCGGCGGTGCTCCGAAAGACGAAGCCTTCGCGTATGGGATCGGCTAGTCGCATGACTACAGGATGCGGCGTCGCGGCGTCGCGACTGGCGGTTTCCGTTCGCTCATGGGACGTACCCAACCAACACTGAGTATTTCAATATATGACTTCTAACTCACTCGGCCAGCTAAGACACGCGCGCCGGACGCGTTGGTATCGGCTACCTCGGGCACGTCACAGGCCACGCCAACGCTGAGGTCCCTCATCACGGCGACGAAGACGCGTGAACACAGTAGGCCGGGTTAACATATGCCTTGACAGGCATATGTCGTGACCACATATTCTGGCCGTGACCGAGACCTTTGCCGCCCTCGCGGAACCCAATCGCTATCGCATCGTCGAACTGCTCCGTTCAGGCGGACGGTCCGTAAATGAGATCGGTGTGCGCCTGGACCTGAACCAGCCGCAGGTGTCCAAGCACCTGCGCGTGCTGCGAGACGTGGGACTCGTGCGCGTCGAGCCGCGCGCGCGGCAGCGCGTCTACGAGCTGCAGGCCAAACCGTTGCGGCAGCTTCACGACTGGCTCGACCGCTATCGCGCCGTTTGGGATGTGCGCTTCATCGCACTGGATGAGCTCCTCGTCGAGCTCGAGCAAAACAAGGAGACGCCCAATGTCAGCAAAAAGCGGAAGTGAAGGTGCAACCGTAAGTCGCACGCAGATGGAGCGCGCGTCGGAACGCGAGCTCGTCATCCGCCGAGTGTTCAGCGCGCGACCGCAGACAGTATTCGACGCGATGACGAAGCCGGAATTGCTCAGACGCTGGTGGGCCCCAAAGTCACTCGGCGTCGAGTTGTTCGAGGTCGAGTCGGACCCTCGCGTTGGCGGCCGGTATCGATACGTATTCGGACGGCCCGGAGAGCCGCGCATGGCATTCTCTGGTACGTACAAAGAAGTCGTGTCCGGCTCCCGCGTCGTATACACGCAGATCTTCGAGCCGATGCCCGACACTGGCGAAGGCGTGATCACCGCCGTCTACGAAGCACACGAGGGCGGGACTCTGCTCACGCAGCGCGAGTTGTATCCGTCGAAGGAAGTGCTCGATGCCGTACTCGCTTCGGGAATGGAGCGCGGTATGCGCGAAACGCTGGAGCAGCTCGAGGCACTGTTGCCGGAGCTCGAAGGTCGCGCATAAGCTCCACGAAGAACACTCGACAAGTTCACCACAATGGGCGCATGATTCGTCATGCGCCCATTCACGGCACTCGTAGTCGCAGCAATCCTCGCTAGTCCCGCCACCGCTCAAACGCGCACTGTTCGCATTCCATCCAAGATCCTCGGGGAGGATCGTGTGGTGCATGTGAACCTGCCGCCGAACTATTCGCTCGCGCGCCAACGGTACGAGGTCGTGTATCTGCTCGACGGTCACGTGCGGCAGTTTTTCGATCTCACCGTGGCAGCGGCCGCGTTCGACGTCATCGGCGACGTTCACGACTACACTATGCCACCGCAGATCGTCGTCGGTATCGACCAGCGCGATCGCGGTGAGGATCTCGGTCGGAACCAGGAGCTCTTCACTCGCTTTCTCGTCGAGGAAGCAGTGCCGTTCATCGATCGTACGTATCGAACGTCAGGGTTCCGCACTCTCATTGGACATTCACTCGGCGGTCGCTTTGCACTGATGACGTTTTGTCGAGCACCGGGGGTCTTTCCTGCGGTGATCGCGATCAGCGCCGCGGGCGGCGCCGACTCAACTGGCGCCGACCCCGTGATGCGCTGCCTCAGCACGGCGTTCGCCGCAAATACGACGACGTTGCGGCAGCTCGTGCTATCCGCTGGTGAGCGCGAAGAGCGGCTTCATGCCGGCGTCGAGCGGCTCCGCGTCTTTCTTCGCGCCAGTGCGCCGCCGAATTGGCGATGGACTATTGTCGAAGGACCGGGGCTTGGCCACACCGATACGCCGCTCGCGACGATTCCGCCCGGCATTCGCTTTGTGCAAGACAAGAGCGTGTGGGAGATGCCGCCGGCGCATGCCGACAGTGTAGCGAATGCGACTCTCGATCCCGAGAAAGCCATTCCCGAGTTCTATGCGGCGTTGAGTACGCGCATTGGTTCCCCCGTTGCGCCATCGCTTCGATGGATGCTCACCGAGGCACGCATACGGGTCCGCCAGCCAGATGCCGCGGCTGCGGAACGGTCAATCCGCCGATTGATTGCCGCGTATCCAGAGGATCTCGAGGGCTACGGCATGCGTTCTGATCTCGCGCTGCGGACCGGCGACACGACCACCGCGCGAAATGCGCTCAGCGACGCGCTACATATGCTCGGCCGCCTGGAGATGCACGACGTCTACGATGTGGAACGAAAACGAAAGCTCCTCGAGACCGCACTGGCTGCGCTGCGGCGCTGACGGAACCAGAACTCACCGGAATGTTCCTGGACTGAAGTCGTATAGTCCGGTGTGGGCGCCAACGTCGTCTTCAGGGCGCCAGAGACCGAGTTGCTCCGACCATTTACCGGCACCAAGCGCGCGGCCCTTTAGGGCGAGGAAACCAGCGGCGCGCGTGGTCTGTACGCCGAGCTTCTCGAGATCTGCGAGATCTCGAATGATCGTATTCCGCCGGTGTGCGACGATGCGCCGCGCCGTGACGACACCGATTCCCGGAACGCGCACGATCGATCGATACGAAGCCGTAGCAACGTCGACGGGAAAGAGCTCCGGGTGTGCGAGTGCCCATGCCACCTTTGGATCTCGGTCGAGCGGAAGGTTGCCATCGTCCTGGTAGACGACGTCGGAGATCCTGAAACCGTAGTAGCGCAGCAGATAGTCCGCTTGGTATAGCCGATGTTCGCGCAACGCCGGAACCGCCGTGCGCGTCTCGAGCGGGGTGTCGCGGATTGGACGAAAGGCGCTGAAGTGCACGTGATGAACGCCACCGCCCGAATAGATCTCCGATACGCGCTGTACGATCGTGCGGTCAGTATCGAGCG
Organism: Leucogemmata humicola; assembly: GCF_055379415.1. Lineage (NCBI taxonomy): Bacteria > Pseudomonadati > Gemmatimonadota > Gemmatimonadia > Gemmatimonadales > Gemmatimonadaceae > Leucogemmata > Leucogemmata humicola. Next base: position 165,510 of record NZ_AP040875.1, on the reverse strand, counting down.
TTGCGCCGACGACGAATTGCGTCGTCATTCCGGCGGTGCCGCCTGGCCGAAGTGGATTGCGCCGCCAACCGTCCGCTTCGAGTTGCTGCTCGTTGACGACGAGCGACCGTGCACGCGTGAGCGTGGTCAAGGTTGTCTCGAAGTTCTTTTCCGGCGCGATCGCGCTGAGCGTATCACCACACGGCGCCTCGAGATTAATCGACACTCGGCTTGCAAGATCTGTAATGCGCTCCACCTGCGCCTGTTCGGCGCCCGGCAGGATTTTTACATGGATGTAGCCGGTAAATCGATGAGTATTTCGTAGTAGATCCAGAACCTGGATCAGATCGTCCATCACTTTCACGACGCGCCCTGGAATCGCCGTCGTGATGAAGAGCCCGTCACACCAGCCGCGACGTCGTGCCTCGAGAAAGATGCGAACCAGCTCGGGCGGCTTAAGGAGTGCGCGCGGCATGTTGCGGTCGCGGCGCATTGGGCAGTAATGACAGTTGAAGCTGCACGCATTGGTCATGAGAATGCGGAGCAGCGTCGTACGCCTGCCTCGACCCGCACTGACCGTGCGGAAATTCAGTGGCCGCAGAGCGCCCGCGGCATTGGCGTTTCGAAGGCGCGGCGGAAGCGACGCCGGGATCGACGGATTCGCTTCTCGATCATCGCCGGCGAGCGACATGAGGAGCGCGAGCTTCTGTTCGAGCGACATCGTGTCCACGTTTTCCTCCAGCGACGACCGTGGACACTACCGAACAAACACCGAAAATACAAGCCTACGCTTTTGGCGAACCGCCTTCACCCCCAAGGAGAGATGACAGAAGCGCAGCGGGTTGCCGAAGTTCGAAGACGATCAGTATGGCGGTGTTGATGAGCGCAATGGCGCCAAACGCGATCGCGGCGCGTTGCGCTCCGGCATAATGCAAAGCGACCGTTGCGATGAGAAACGGACCGAGCGAAAGGACGAGTCGAAGGATGGGCGACATCTTGGCGGGCGCTTTGGGCGAGAGCAACATTGCCCAAAGACCGGCAGCTAGTGCGGGCGTCGCAATCGCGGCGATGACGCGAACGATGCTACCCGTGGCGGCGTGCCAACCCCAGTACGCGAGCGCGGCGAGCATGGCCAACTCGAGAAGGAACCGCAGGAGGTGGTTCAAGCCATTGAACAGCACCTCGAACTGGAGCAGGAGAACCTTGAACGGCAGCGCGCGAGCTGGTGGCATTGAGTCCGTCACGCCGCCGTCGTTCTTACGTCCCGAGTGAGACGTCGAAAGAGCCGGATGTCACAGCTTTGGAACCAGATGCGTTCGTTCCGACGACCGCCGAACCGGTGAACGAGAACGTTCCCGTCGCGTGCGTCGTAGTAAGTGTCGTGAACGTGACTGTTCCCGTTCCACCGCTGAGCGAACTTAGCCAGACCGACGCTCCGCTCGTATATTGCCCAGCGCCGACACCGCCAAAGCCCAGACTGTAGGTGCCAGGCGCTGTCACGCCAGTCATGACCACCGAGAGTCGCGCGCCGCTGCTATTTGTGGCGGCGATGCTGAAGTTGCCTCCCCCTCCGGAGGCCCGTGTCGCGATGACGTTGCTCTTGCCCGACGCCGAGAACGTACCGCCATCGACAGTGGCGCTCATCATACCGGTGCCGCTCGAATCGGCCGCAGGCAGATCCGGACTCTCGGGATTCCCCTCCTTACACGCGACAGTGCCAACGGCGCATACGCAGGCAAAAACGAAAACCAAAAGGCGGGTCATCGCTACTCCAGAGTAAGACGTGGCGCCGTTTCATCGACCGAGCCAGTGAATTTCAAGCGCCTGAGGTTGCGACGCAATGCCGGTCCGGTTCCCATTTTGCGTTCGTCGCCGGAGAGTTCTTTCCTGGCAACGGATCGGATCGGACGGTGAATTCATGACGCGCCTTCAAGCCTGGCTCAGCGGACTGTGTCTCGTGTCATCCGTGCTAGCGAGCGCCGCGGGCGCGCAGCAGCAGCGTGGCGTCAGCGACGTCGGACTCGACTCGCTGAAGCGGGCAGTCGGTTTTCGCGTGCGTGTGCGAGACGCAGCATCCTCATCGTGGCAACTCGGGACTCTCGGGTCCGTCAATGATGAAACGCTAATCCTACGCGGTCACGACGATAGCAAGATCCCCACACAGAGCCTCGTTGCCGTGCAGAAGAGCCTTGGGCATGCGCGGTACAATCCGACGATGGCTGGCTTCTTCATCGGCATGTTCGCCGGGGGCGCGGGCGGCTTTGCGATCGGCAACGCCAATCGGAAGTCGTCGCAGCCGCACGGCTCACAGCGAAGTGTGGGTCTCGCTATAGGCGCGGCAGTTGGCGCTGGACTCGGCGCCGTCATTGGAGCCGCGATCGCACCGGAGCACTGGCGAGATATTCGATTGCGCTAGTACAGATCCGCTCGGCGCGTCTGCACCTAACGCGTGGCCTCACTTGCCGAGCGTCCGGATCCTTAGGCGCGACGTGCCCTGTCCGCTTCCCATTCTGTGAATGGGCCGTCGAAATCGATCAGGCGTGTCCCGTCGAACCACCAAACACGCGTCGCGACCTCGCGCAGGAACGCACGGTCGTGACTCACCAATAGCACCGTACCCTCGTACTCGTCCAACGCGTCCTCGAGCACCTCGATGTTCTCGACATCGAGGTGATTGGTCGGCTCGTCGAGCACCAGAAGGTTTGCACGCGAGAGCGAGATGAGCGCGAGCGCCACTCGCGCTCGTTCGCCACCACTGAGTGTGCCGATCTCGCGCAGCACCTCATCGCCACTGAAGCCGAACGCGCCGAGGTGCCCCTGCAGTTGCCCTCGGTTCCAGAGTGGACGCTGGTTCTGGATCGCGTCCGACAACGACTGGCGAAGCGGGAGATCGGCGAGGTCCTGGCGGAACCACGCGGCCGTGATCGAGCCGCCGATTCGGGCCGTGCCACTCGCGGGAACGCGATCGCCAAGCAGTGTCGAGATGAACGACGTCTTGCCAGCGCCATTCGGACCGACGAGCGCGACGAAATCGTTTCGTCGCAGCACCGCGGTGAAGTCGTCAACGAGTACGCGACCTGGGACTTCCACCCGGAGATCGTCGATGGCGACTACCTGGTCACCGCCACGTTCAGCGATTTCGAGGTTGAGCGTCATTGCGGCAGGATCGCCCGGCGGTGGCGCGAGGCGCGGTAGTCGTTCGAGCCGCTTCCGCTTGCCCTTGGCCTGGAACGAGTTCACACCCGCGATGTTTCGCCGAATGTACTCCTCTTCCTTCTTTACGTACGCGCGTTGTTTTTCCATCTCGCGCTCGCGCGTGAGCCGACGCTCGGCACGCTGCGGAACGAACTGGCTGTAGTTGCCCTTGTACGACTCGCTCGTACGAGCTTCCACATGGAGGATGTTCGTGCAGATGGCATCGAGGAATGCTCGATCGTGCGACACGACGATCACCGTCTCATCGGCCTCTTTGAGCCACTCCTGAAGCCAGGTCGTGGTGTCGAGGTCGAGGTGATTTGTGGGCTCGTCGAGCAAGAGGAGGTCGGCAGGAGCGATGAGCTGCGCCGCCAGACCAACGCGTCCGCGTTCGCCACCGGAGAGCGACGATACGAGTCGCGTCTTCGATTCTTCGGCGTCGAACCCGAGGCCTTGAAGCACCGCGTCGACGCGGGCGTGATAGATGTAGCCGCCAAGGTCGGCGAAGCGCTCCTGATCGTGCCCGAACTTCTCCAAGAAGGCGTCAGTGACGCGCTCGCCCAATTCGCCGAGCTCGATCGCCTGTTCAGCAATGCGTTGCTCGAGCGTCATGACTTCGCGCCATGCAGCCGCGCCCGCCTGCCATACCGTGGTGGCGCCCTCGAAGGCACGATGCTGATCGAGCAGGGCGTGTCGAAGTCCCGGCTTTCGCGCGACGCTGCCCACCGTGGGTTGAAGATCTCCTGTGATGACCTTGAAGATCGATGTCTTGCCGGCGCCGTTGCGTCCGATGATCCCCCACCGTTCGCCCTCGGCGACGGTGAAAGTGATGTTCTTGAACAGCTCATCGGCGCCGAACGAGATGCCGACGTTGGAGACGGAGAGTAGGGTCACGGAGAGAGAGCAGAGGACCACGTAGGCGCTCCGGCCGGACGGCACGTAAGCCGTTGCGGAACGCATTCAGCCAGAGAAAGCTAAACGCCGGCGCGGTCAACTACTTGGCCCCTCAAGGGGAGACGTCGTGGCGAGCTAGGCCATCGACTCAACCGGCGCAGCCTGGGCACTTAAAGACCGCTGCCATCACCTGAACGAAGCCTTCGAGGAGAAGCGCCGCTGTGCGACGGCCCAGACGCTAAAGCGCTCGCGACGAGGAGCCATCCCGCCAGGCGATGCCATCCCAGACCCACGCCTGAAACGCAAGCGGCACGCACGCCTGCAACAACCAATGAAAGGTCGCAGGAAGCTGTGCGTACGCAGTGTCGCTAGCCGGGTTGAGGGCGACGCGCCGCAACGATGGACGCGACTTCGTGTTCGCGCGCCGTGCCGGCCGCGTTGAGACCGTCGATCACGCCGGCAATGTCATCACCCACGCGATTCTGACTCATTTTCCATTTTCCTTCGAGTCGTTCGATCTGAACTGTGATGCCCACGATTGCCTTCAATTGCTGCCCGATGTAGTCGCTAGGCGCATCGCTCACGTGCCAAGGACTCTCTCGACCGCCCTCGTGCCGCTGCGTGAGTCGTTCGAGATGATCGCGGAGAAACGCGGTATCGTCGTGAAGACGCAGTGTACCGTAGACGTGAACCGCGACATAGTTCCACGTGGGAACGACACGCCCAGTCTCTCGCTTCGTCGCATACCATTGCGGCGTGATATAGGCATCGGGACCGGTGAAGATGACGAGAGCGTCGATGGCCGCCGACGGATCGGTTCTCGCTTGCGGATTGGCTCGCGCGAGGTGCCCAAACAGTGTCCCGAACGGGCCGGCCGAGCGATTTAGAAGAAGGGGTAGGTGCGTGGCGGAGAGCGCGTCGGACGCCGCCGAGACGAGAATGCCAAGCGGATGTGCGTCGAGATAGTCGAAGAGCGTCGGCAGGTCGCTCTCGGCGAACGAGCGTGGAGTGTACATGAAGCAAGTATTCTATCGCGGCCTTATGCGCGCTAGGCGTCGCGTCCGTGACCCCTGCGCCCCGCCCGCCCGCGCCGTACAATTCCCGGGTCTCCAACCGCCTCCAATGACCGACATCTCCCGCCGCGACTGGGTCAAAACCATGGGCGTCGCCAGCGCTAGCGCACTCGCCGCGCCCGATCTCTCGATTCTCACTCGGACCGCCCCCGGCGACATCGTCGATCTCACGTCGACCAGCGAGATCTTCACGCCCCCGCGCGGCCGGTCATTCATGAAGTTCAGTTTCGACTTTCCTGAACCCTCCGTGGTCTTCGGCGACTACCGCTTCGGCTTTCTCGTCTTCACCGAAGAGAACACCTACGGACTCGATCGCACGAAGCTCCGCGCCGATGGCTCGGGCGACGCCATGCGCATCACCTGCGATGGATTCGTCTGGGCTGGCGGTCAGGAGAAAGCGCCCGGTCGGCTCGTCGCCACGCTCAAGCGCACCGGCTCTACTATAGAATGGGACATCGCCGTCGAGATGGAGCGGCCCATCAAGACCGTCACGACGATTGTGCGCGGTGTGCCACGCGGCCAGGTATCGACAGGCGGCGGTGGATTCACTGACATGCGCGACGGTGAAGTGCTCGCCGGCTACACGTTCGGCGCGGGCGATTTGCACGGACCGGGCGCCAACGCGGGGATGACGACGCCGCTACTCATGATCCAGGCGTCGCCTACCGATGTGTTCTACATCTCGTCGTTGGATACTCTCGTGCGGCCCAAGCGCTTCTATCTCGCACCTGGCGAGACGAGCTATCGCGTCGAGGCGATCTATGAACACGCCGCTTGGCGCAACGATCGGCGCGTGCTGATACCGACGTGGCGACTCGGGCGCGCGGCGTCGGCCGACGAAGCGACGGCGCTGCACATGGCGCACATCGAGCGCGCGTATTCGCTGCCCGCGTGGGAGACGCGCTCCGACGTGCCCGCGTGGATGCGAAACGTCGCTCTCGTCACGACGCTGCACGGCCAGCACTACACCGGCTACATGTTCAACGATTACGCGAAGATGCTCGAGACACTGCGTTGGATGGCCACGCAGATTCCGCCCGAGCGCGTACTCGCGTTCATCTCGGCGTGGGATGGCCGATACTACTGGGATTATCCGATCTACCGCGCGAACGATCGCATGGGCGGCGCGGCCGGATTCACGAAGCTGGTGACCGAAGCGCAGAAGATGGGCTTCAAGATCATGCCGATGTTCGGCATGAACTCGGCGAACAAAAAACTTCCCATGTGGCCGACGATCGCCGATGCGCTCACACACAAGATCGATGGCGATGAGTACAATCTAAACTGGGTCGACTGGAACAACGATCGGCACCAGGACGGTTGGCTCGGCTACATGAACCTCGGCGTCGACTCGTGGCGCAATCACCTCGAGGGGCGCATCGCCGACATGATCGAGCGATACAAGGTCGACGCGTATTTCCTCGATATTGCCGGCGGCCACGTCAACAGCACTAATGGCGACATGCACGAGGGAACCAAACGCCTCGTGATGAATCTCAAAGCGAAATACCCGAACGTGCTCGCCGTCGGCGAAATGCCGTACGACGCACTGCATCAGTTCCTCCCGGTGTATCACGCTGGCGGCGGTGGCGCGTGGCGGAAGTACAGCCGCTTCTTCTCGCACCTGAGTGCCCCGGCACCGGGACGCGGCAGTAGCGGCGTGCACGAGTCCGGCTTCGGTCGCTTCAATACGGAGACGCTCGGGCTATCACCCAACGCCATTCCCACACTGCAGGTCGTCGACGACACGTTCTCTGCTCATCGCGACACCATGGCCGCGATCATCGCGCGGGCAAGGCAGCGAGCGGGCATCTAGCAACGAATCGGTCGCGCATGTCGGGGGACTTCCCAGTCCTTCGCATGTTACGGTATGGCACCGAACAACACGACCGCGACGCGATCGCGCGTGCACTACGCGTGGATCGTTCTCGCCGTCACGTTTCTGACGCTGCTCGCGTCGGCCGGAATTCGGTCGGCGCCGAGCATTCTGATCATTCCGCTCGAGCAGGAGTTCCATTGGAGTAGAGCGACGATCTCGGCGGCGGTTTCGCTGAGCATTCTGCTCTACGGCCTCATGGGTCCGTTCGCCGGCGCGTTGATGCAACGGCTCGGCGTCCGCCGCACGACGATGATCGCGATGTCGATGCTCGCCCTCGGGGTATCGCTTGCGACGTTCGTCACGCAGCCGTGGCAGCTCATTCTTCTCTGGGGCATCGTCGTCGGACTTGGCACCGGAATGGCGGCGATCGTGCTCGGCGCAACCGTGGTGAATCGCTGGTTCGCAGAGCGGCGAGGATTGGCGCTGGGAATTCTGACGGCGAGCACGGCGACGGGTCAGTTGGTATTTCTGCCGATGCTCGCGTCAGTGATCGAGCATCACGGTTGGCGCTGGGCTGTATGGATCGTTGCGGGCGCGGCAGCGCTGACGATTCCGATCATCGCGCTGTTCATGCGCGATGATCCGCGCGACGTCGGACTCGCGCCGCTTGGAGCCGAAGCTATCGTTGCGAACTCCGCGAGCCGCGCCAACCCGGCGAAGGTTGCGTTACTCGCGCTCAAGGACGGCGCGAAGTCGCGCGACTTCTGGCTCCTGTTCGCCACGTTCTTCATCTGCGGCGCATCGACGAATGGGCTGATCGGCACACATCTCATTCCCGCGGCGCATGATCACGGAATTCCCGAGGTGCGCGCCGCGAGTTTGCTCGCTCTCATGGGAATCTTCGATCTCGTCGGCACGACGGGATCGGGATGGCTATCGGATCGATGGGATAGTCGCTGGCTGCTTGCGTGGTACTACAGTCTGCGCGGTTTGAGTCTGGTCTTTCTACCATTTGCGCTCGGCGGTCCGCAGACGAGTCTGTTGATTTTTGCCGTGTGGTACGGACTCGATTGGATCGCCACCGTTCCGCCAACGGTGAAGCTGGCGACGAATGCGTTCGGCGCAGAGCGCGCGCCAATCATGTTCGGTTGGATCGCAGCGGGACACCAACTCGGCGCGGCGATCACTGCGTTCGGCGCCGGTTGGATTCGCACGACGCTCGGCGACTATCAGTACGCATTCTGGGCGTCGGGTTTTCTTTGCCTTGCCGCAGCGATGCTGGCGCTTGGCGTCGGACGAAAGCCGAAGACGGTCAGTTCGGTGGTCTCGGGCGGAGTCGTTCCGGCTCAGTGAGACGGGCTGAAAGCGCGATCGTGGAGTAGACCGCGATCGCGCTTTCTTTGGCTCAGGCGTCGGACTTCGACCGCAGTAGTGCCGCGACATCGTCGAGACCTCGCTTTTCCGCCATCTCGATTGCGGTCAGTCCCTCGTTGTTGCGACGACTCGGATTGGCGCCGCGATCGAGAAAGAGTTTCGCGATCTCGTATGCCTTTGCTTCATCATCTGGCAGACGCATGAGTGGCGTAACGCCATCGGACAGCTCCAGTCTTGCCAGACTCGGATCGGCGGTGAGCAGCTCGCGAAGGCGGTCGAGCTTTCCGGCGAAGGTGAGACTCCAGACATCACGACTGTGCGGTGCGAGCAGCTCGATGACGCCCTGACGTCCACCCCATCGCGCGTGATCGAATGGCGAGTTGCCCCAATTCTTCTCCACGGGGTCGATCTGTGCGCCGTGGTCGATGAGGAACTTCACCGCGTTGAGCGAGTTGGCCCACGCGGCAACGTGCATCGCTCGCTCTTCCGATTCGTCCTGCACCTCGATCGACGTTCCCAACTCGAGCAGTAAGCGCATGGCGTCGACGTTGTCGCGCGACGCGGCAGTGAACATTGCTCTCGGCGAGCGGATGAACGCTGGATGTTGTACGGCGAGCCGCTGGGCTTCGGTCCGATCGAGCCGTAGTGCGGCTGCGACAAACCGATCTTCGTCGGAAACCTGATACGTGCTCGGCTTCGCGCCGAAGCGCACGAGCAGGTCCGCCATCTCCGTCTGGCCGCTTCGCAGCGCCAACTCGTGCAGTGTCGGCACGGGCTTGGGTTTCGAGGGCTGCATGTCGCCAGACTGCGCCGAGCGTTTTGCGCGCTTCTGTTGCTGGAGCATAGCATTGGGATCGGCGCCGTGCGCGAGGCACCACTCGGCCAGTTCCAGGTCGCGGTGATCGATGGCGATCTTGAGGAAGTACCGCGCTCCCTCACCGAAGCCACCCATGCCGATCATCGACCACGAGGGATCGTCCCAGTCCGCCTGTCGGCCAGTCTTTACGCTATGCTCATGAATCAACTTCAGGAGCCAGAGAACCTCGCCGTGAAAGTGAATGTTGTAGAACACCTGCATGTCATACGGATCGGCGCCGCGCTCGAGTAGCAGTCGCGTCAGCTCGTCACGATGCGGATGCGGTGGACGATCCTCCTCGCCTTCACCGATCACGCCGGTGAGCGGCGAATAACGGCTTCCGCCCGCCATGAAGTACGAGTTCGGATCGGCGCCGTTGTCGAGCAACAGCTTCGCCATTGCGAGTGCGTTGTCGTTCGATGCCGGGTTTTCCAAGCGCGTGAAGCAGAGATACAGCAGCGGTTCCCACTTCGGAAAGCTCGCGCCCGTGGCGTCGACGACATACGTCATCCCCGCGGCGCCATACGAACCCTTTGGTCCACCCTTCTGCCGAGCGAGCTCCGGACGCGCGGCAATCGCCTTCTGGACGTACGCGAGATCTCCGCAGACCACCGCGGTATAAATACTGTCGTGCGCGATGTCGGGGTTCTTTTGGAGGATTCGACCCGCCGTGTGCAGCGACAGCTGATGCGCCGGGCGACCACGCACATGGTGATCGGGACACGCGTTCGAGAGGAAGCGCGCAACGAGTGTCGCCCGATCCTTTCCACGTGGCGGCTCAGTTGGCGCATACGCGTCGAGCAGGGCAACGATGTCGGTTGTTCCCTGCACGACCGCGATCTCGCGGAGCGTACGGCCCTCAGGGTCGCGAGCTCGGGTGTCCGCACCCAACTCGAGCAATGCGCGCACGGCATTCGGCTTGTTGTTCACGACGGCGAACGCGAGCGGCGTCCACCACGACTTGGTCCATTCGTCCGGGCCGGGCTCGCGGAGCAGACTGCGACCCATCGTGTCATTGATCGCGCCGGGAGCGCGATCGAAAATTCCGCGCAGCCGATCAACTCGATCGAATGAGATCGCGTCGAAAAAGTCGATGGGGCCTTGAAGAATCAGATCGCGAAGCTGCGCGTGCCGCGCGTAGTCCGCCCAACCCGCCGGTGTGCCGCAGTACCTGGAATCGCGCGCGGTAACGCTCGCACCGTGCGCTAACAGCACTCGTGCTGCCTCTGTGTTGCCGCGAAATGCCGCGGCGTGAAGTGGCGTGTATCCGATCGTACCATCGACTGACGTCTCTTCGGTGTCCGTTGCGTCGGCTGACGCGCCGTGCTGAATCAGCGTCTCGACTACGCGCGCCGGTGCCTGCTCGGCCGCGCGGATGATCAGCGTTCCCCATCGCCCACCTGGTTGCAACGAGCCTGGATTCTCGGCGAGTACACGATCGACGTCGCGATCGAGAACGATCGCTGATGGAACACCGAGTTTTGCGCCGTGTTCGAGCAGGCTGACGACCATTCCCGTTTCGCCATTGAGCGCCGCCTGATCGAGCGGCGTTAGACCGGCGGCGTCGAGTGTCTCGGTGTCGGCGCCAAGTTCCAGCAATACGCGCAGCGAATCCGGCCGCTTCTTGAGGATTGCGAGATGCAGCGGACGGCGGCCAAGGTTGGGTTTGACCATTGAGCGGTCGAGATCCTGGCTCCGCGCTGCGGCAATCGACCGAATAGCATCCAAGTCGCCGAGTGCGGTGGCGGAGAAGATCGTTTGCCGGGCGCCGAGGGCGAGGAGGTACGCGGCAACCTCGGTGTGGACGTTTGTGAAGCACGTCGCCCACCCAAGCACCTCGAGCTCGTGATCGTCCCCTTCGCCGATCGTGTCAGAGCCATGCTCGACAAGCAGCTTCACAAGCTCTAACTGACCATTCTCGGCGACGAAGTGGATCGGCATCGCGTTGTCGCCTTCATCGCGGATATTCGGATCGGCGCCACGGTCGAGCAACAGCTTGGTCGTTGCGAGATGACCAGACCCGGCAGCATGGTGGAGCGCGGTGCGAAGACCGAAGTGCCCGGGCCGCAACCCACGTTCGCTGACGATGTCCGGAAATTTCTCGAGCAGTTCGGCAACTCGGTCAGTGTCACCGCTGCCGGCGGCTTCGAGCAGCGACGCGATCGCCGACTCGCGTTCACTCGGCGGAGCGGCGTTCGATTCGACCGCAGCCTTCAGCTCGACCCAGCCCGTGAACTCGTGCTCGAGCGCGAGCGCATGTTGCACGTCGCGCAGCGTTGGTTCGACTGGAGCTTTCGGGTACGCAGCCTCGAAGCGCGTGCGCGCTTCGACGTTGTTGTCGCGAAGCGCTTTCAGCCACCGCTTCGCCTCCCTCTTGAGCGACTCGAGGGTACTCTGGGGCGTGAGTTTCCTACGCATGTGAAACCTTCCTCCGAAGGGCGTGCCTGAAGTCCGCTTAACACAGGCTGGAGAAAGGTTCGGAGCGAACCACGAACCTTCAGCTGGGTGGAAGCAAGCTCCCTTGCCGCGGACAGGAGGCGCCCCAGAAGCGCTCTGCTTTAAGCATGTCTGCGCCAATCGTGTCCGTCAACCGGATGCCGATCGCGGCCGCGCCCGGCATCCTGGCGACAGGTCGACCAAACTGGTACACTGGATGAGGGAGCTCGAGCGTACTGACCTCTGGCTGTCGCGTTCGCCGGAGGGCCACCGAAACTGGAGATCGCATGCGAGGCAAGGCAGTCCTGAGTCGTCACCTACTCTCAAATGGCGCGGCGCTATGCGTCGCGTTGAGTGGCATCAGCGCCTGCGGCGGCGCACCGGCTCCCAGCGTTGTCGCGCAGGCGGGTCGGTCCGCGAACGCTGATTCGGCGTATGACGTCATCATCGTAAACGGCAAGATCGTCGATGGAACCGGAAATCCATGGTTCTTCGGCGATGTCGCGATTCGCGGTGACCGTGTCGTGCGCGTCGTACGCCGGGGCATGTTGGGCAACGCGCCTGCGCGTCGCCGCATCGATGCTACGGGCAAAGTCGTCGCGCCTGGGTTCATCGATGTTCAGGCGGGCGGACCGTACCTCGCCGGCGACGGTCGAAGCGTTAGTAAACTCGTACAGGGCGTCACGACGGAGATCATGGGCGAGGGTTACACCTCGGCGCCGATCAGCGACCTATCCCTCGCCGATCTCGCCGCGTCGGGACCTGCGGCCGTGGCATCGGCGAAGCGGTTTCAGGGACCGCATGGCTTCGATGCGTGGCTCCGCGCCATGGAAGCGCACGGTGTGTCACCGAACGTTGGTGCGTTTGTTGGAGCGAGCACGCTGCGCGAATACGGAATGGGCCTGCGGATGGGCGCTGCGAGCGGCGCGCCACTCGACTCGATGCGCGTCGCGCTGCGCAACGCAATGGAAGACGGTGCCTTCGGTCTCGGCTCGGCCTTGATCTATCCGCCGGGCAATTTCGCCAGCACCGAGGAGTTGATCGAAGTAGCAAAGGCCATGGCCCCATACGGCGGTCTGTACATCACGCATATGCGCTCCGAGGCTGATCAGGTCCTCGAAGGCATCGATGAAGCGTTGCGTATCGGCCGTGAAGCCGGCGTGCCGGTGGACATCTACCACCTCAAGGCGGCCGGCATCAAGAATTGGGTGAAGCTTCCGGCCATGATCGCAAAGATCGATTCGGCACGGACTGCCGGCCTCGATGTGCAGGCGACGATGTATCCGTACACCGCCGGCGGCACTGGACTCGCCGCATGTCTGCCTCCCTTTGCGTCGGCCGACGGCAAGCTGATGCAGAACCTCGCCGATCCTGCGGCGCGCGCGCGAATACGCGCCGAAGTGGCCCACCCAACGAGCTACTGGGAGAGCTTGTGCGAGTACGCGTCGCCAGATGGCGTGCTACTCACCGGAATGCGCAACCCGGAGAATCAGCAGTGGGCCAACAAGCGCCTCTCTGCAGTGGTCGCGGGCACCAAGAAGGATTGGCTGGACGCAGTGATGGACCTGTTGCTCTCCGAGAAGGGCAACATCGGCACCATCTACTTCCTGATGAATGAGAATGATGTGAAAACGATCCTCAAGCAGCCTTGGATCATCATTGGAACCGACGCCGGCGGAATGGATCCCGACAGCGCACGAGGCGGAGCACACCCGCGCGCCTACGGCACATACAGCCGCATCCTCGGCAAGTATGTGCGAGACGAGCATGTCATCTCGTTGGAAGACGCGGTTCGCAAGATGAGCGGCGCCGTCGCCAAGCGTCTGCTCATTTCCGATCGCGGTCTGCTTCAGGAGGGAATGTACGCCGACGTAGTGGTGTTCGACCCCGCCACCGTTCAGGAACTCAGCACGTACGAGAAGCCGCACCAGTTATCGACGGGCGTGCAAACGGTGTTCGTAAATGGCGTCGAGGTCGTTCGCGACGGAAAGCATACTGGTGCCAAACCAGGTCGAGTCGTTCGGGGAGCTGGCTGGCGCGGTAAGTAGAGGTTTAGGGTTTTAGAAAGAAACGAGCTCGGAGTCGGGAGTTAACCTCCCTTCTCCGAGCTCTAAATTGTCGAACCCTAATTTCCTGCAGTGCGATCAGGGCTGGGGCGTTGCTTCGCCGGCCATCTGCGGACCGTTTCCACCGACAGAAGTCAGCACGTCGCGCCACGCGAACTTCTTGCCGCTGCCGCGCACGTAGAAGTCCATCCACGACATCTCGGCCACAGCCTTCACGTACTGATTGCGGGCGTCGGGAATGCCGTGCGTCGAACCCGGGTACACCCAGAATTCATTCGGAACGCCGAGCTTGGAGAGCGCCATGTGCATCTCTTCGCTCTGCGGACGCGGCACACGCGGATCGCCATCGACGACGTGAATGAACATCGGCGTCTTGGCGTTCTTGATGTACGCGATCGGTGACTGCTTCCACCAGTTCTGATACTCGGTCGGCGTGTCCCAGTACATCTTGTCGCCGAGGTACCACTGACGCAGGCGCTGCGTGTCGCTCTGACTCCACATCGACACCCAGTTCGCGACGCCGGCTCCCGAGCTGATCGCCTTGAAGCGCGTCGTGTGTCCCTCGAGCCAATTCGAGTAGTGACCGCCAGCGCTCCAGCCGAGCGCGCCCATCTTCGTGCTGTCGACCATGCCCTGCGCGATCAGGTAATCGACGCCGGTCATGATGTCTTGCGTGCCCTTCGTGAAGTAGTCGCCCTGCGCTTCGATCTTGAACTTCTCGCCGTAGTTCGTCGACTGACGATAGTTCGGCTGCAGCACCATGTAGCCGGCGCCCGCGTAGACCTGCGCGCTGTAGCCGCCGTTGAAGCTGAGAATGTCAGCAGCGGCCGGTCCGCCATGGATCGCGACGATGAGCGGATAACGCGTGCCCGGCTTGTAGCCAACCGGCTTCACGAGCACACCGCTGACCATGCGTCCGTCGGTCGACTTCCAAGTGACTTCTTCTTCGTCGCCGAGCGCGACTTCACCGTTGACCCACGGATTCGGATCGGTGAGGCGAGTCCACTTCGACTTGTCGCCAACGTCGCGGAGTGAGCCGACGGTGTACATCGACGGCGGCGTCTTCGGATCGCTGTAGTTGATGATGATCTTGCCCGTCTCAGCGTCGCGACCGATCGTCGCGGCAGCCTTGAGATCGGTGAGTTGCTTCACGTCGCCGTTCGCAACGGACACCGCAAAGAGCTGCGTCGTGGCGTGAAAGCCCGTGTTGAAATAGATCGTGTCGCCCTTCGCCGACCAGAAGCCGTTTTCAACGCCGTCGCCGCCGCCGCGACCAATGCGTACGTCGTAGTCGAACGTGCCGCCGAGCTTTTTCCACGGCGCCGTTGGGTTGGCGATCGGACGAACGTAGATCTTCTCGAGATGCATGAACTTGAAATCGTCCGGCGCGGAGAACGCCACCATCTTGCTGTCCGGCGAGAAGCTCACCGAGCCCTCGGCGATGTCCGTGTTCTTGGTCAGACGTTCGATCTTGCCGCTCGCGATCTCGAGGAGATAGAGATCGGCGTAATCGTTCTGCTCGAGAATGCCGCGCTCGTATCGGCTGGCCGACATACCGTGGTAGCCGATGTACTTGCCGTCAGGCGAGATGGTGACATCGGAAACGCTGTACGCCGGATCGCTGACCAGCTTCGTTTCCTGCTTCGACGCGACGTCGAATGACCAGAGGCTGGACAGAGACGACGCGGGATTGCGTGGCTTCACCGTGAACTGCTTGTCGTTGCGCGCGCGTTCGTCGCGGTCGATCGAGTCGGGCGTGACGAAGTAGACTTTGGAGCCGTCGGGCGACCACTGCCACGTGCCAATGCCGGTCGCGTGACGCGTCCACTGTGCGGCGTGTGGAAGGTCGCCAGACCAGAGGTCGGCGACACTGAGCGCGTAGAGCTGCTCGTTGTCGCTGCGTCCGCTGGTGTAGACGATCGACTTGCCGTCTTTCGTAAAGTTGAATTGCGACACGCCGTCGCGCGCATCGGTCACGCGCTTGGCTTCGCCGCCATCGAGGCGCATGACGAAAACCTGATTGCGTCCGCCACCGCCACCGCCAGCTGCGCCGCCACGTCCACCGGCAGCAGCACCAGCTGGCGCTGCACCGGTCGCGTCGCGATCGGAGAGGAACGCGACGAACGATCCGTCCTTCGACCAACGCGGATTCGTTTCGTTCTTGTCCTTGGTGAACGTGAGCTGGCGCGTGCTCGACAGACCTCGGTCAGTGGACACGAGGTAAATGTCGGACTGCCGCTTGGCCTGATTCCAATCAGGAGTGCTGATGGTGTACAGCATCATGCGACCATCGGGGCTCAGGTCTGGACCTGCGGCCTGCCGCATGTTCTGAACGTCGAGGAAGGTCATTGGGCGCTGCTGCGCGCCGAGCGATCCGGCGGCGAGAAGCGCGACGAAGGTCTGGCGAATCACCGATGTCTCCGAGAGTGGGGCGTCAGCCTCTAACATGGTGAGTCGCGAGCGGGCGCGCTATGTTCGACGCCGTTCGACAGGGCCCCAATCGTTGGCATACCAAACTCGGCGGACCGAGGAAATAGGATGCGGAATTCACTGGTGTATGGTGCACTGGCCCTTGGCCTGGTCGGCGCGCTCGGAGCGCAGGGCACCGCGGCCGACTACGCGCGCGCGGCGCAGCTCAATACGCGCTTCCAGGGCCTTGCCCTCAATGTCCCCGACCGTGCCACCTGGATTGGCAGGACGTCGCGCTTCTGGTATCGCCGCACGGTAAAGGGCGGCTTCGAATTCATGGTCGTCGATGCGGCGACCCAGGAGAAACGCCTGGCGTTCGACCACGCCAAGCTGGCTACGGCGCTCAACGCGGCGGCGAACGCGCAGTTCACCGCCGTCACACTGCCGTTTGTTGAGCTGTCATTCACCGAGGACGAAAAGGCGATCCAGTTCGCCGCGGCCAACTTCAACTGGCGCTGCCAGGTAGCCGACTACACGTGCGCCAAGCTCGGTCCGGCCGCGACGGGCGGGCGCGGTGGTCGAGGGGGCGGTCCCGCGGTCGACGATCAGGCGGACCAGCTTCCGTACGAGGGTCCGTGGGACGAAGACGATGGACTGGTCGCCGAGGTGTTGGCGCAACGCGCTCAGCAACAGCGCGGCGCGCAGCAAGCGACCGACACGATGACGCGTCGAGCGCCGGACGGGCAGCAGGAGGCGTACGTCCAGAACTACAACCTGTACGTTCGCGCGGTTGGTTCACGAGCGGGAACGGCGTTGACGACCGACGGATCGGAGGGCGGCGCCTACACCCTGCAGTCGGTGGCCTGGTCGCCCGACTCGAAGAAGATTGCCGTGTATCGCGTGACGCCGGGGTACAAGCGACTCGTGCGGTACGTCGAGTCGTCGCCGGCCGATCAACTGCAGCCGAAGTACATGGAGCGAACGTACGCAAAGCCAGGTGACGTGCTCGACGTTCGCGAGCCGGTTCTAGTGAATGTCGAAACGAAGCAGACCGTTCGCGTGGATCGTGCGACGTTCCCGAACGCGTATCAGATGTTGCCGTTCACGTGGCGACACGACAGTCACGCGTTCACGTTCGAATACAATCAGCGCGGTCATCAGATCTATCGTGTGATCGAGGTCGATGCGATGCGCGGGACGACGCGCACGGTGATCTCAGAAGAACCGAAAACGTTCTTCAACTATCGAACGGCGACAGGCGGCCTGTCCGATTCAGGAAAGCGCTTTCGTTTCGACATCGGCGATGGCAGCGAGATCATCTGGATGTCGGAGCGTGATGGCTGGAATCACCTCTATCTCTATGACGGCGCCACCGGCCGAGTGAAGAATCAGATCACGAAAGGCCAGTGGGTGGTGCGTGCCGTGGAGAGGGTCGACACGGCGCGTCGACAAATCGTGTTTCTCGCCGGCGGAGTGAATCCCAAGCAGGACCCGTACTTCACGCAGTACTACCGCATCAACTTTGACGGCTCTGGTCTCACGCCGTTGACTGACGCTGACGGCACGCATGCGATCACCTGGTCGGGTGACAGCACCTACTATCTCGATACGTGGTCCCGCGTCGACCTTGCGCCCGTGCTGACGCTTCGACGCACCAGCGATCATAAAACACTCATGGACGTCGATCGCGCCGATATGACGGGGTTGAGTGCCGCCGGTTGGCAGGCGCCGGAGGTGTTCGTTTCAAAGGGTCGCGACGGCACGACGGATATCTGGGGCGTGATTTTTCGTCCGACGAACTTCGATCCGAGCAAGAAGTATCCGGTGATCGAGTACATCTATGCCGGACCTCAAGGCTCGTTCGTACCAAAGACGTTCTCCGTGAACAGCGGCATGCGCAACCTGGCCGAGTTGGGCTTCATCGTCGTGCAGATCGACGGGATGGGGACGTCGAATCGGTCGAAAGCTTTTCACGACGTTGCGTGGCAGAACCTTGGCGACGCCGGATTCCCCGATCGCATTCTGTGGCACAAGGCGGTCGCGGCGAAGTACCCGTACTACGACATTTCACGCGTCGGCGTCTACGGCACATCAGCGGGCGGCCAGAACTCACTCGGCGCAATGCTCTTTCATCCGGAGTTCTACAAGGTTGCCGTATCCGCCGCTGGGTGTCACGACAACCGGATGGACAAGATCTGGTGGAACGAGCAGTGGATGGGCTGGCCGCTCGGTCCGCAGTACGCTGCGTCGTCGAATGTCGATAACGCGTCGAAACTGCAGGGCGATTTGCTGCTCGTTGTCGGTGAGCTCGATACGAACGTGGATCCGTCGTCGACAATGCAGGTGGTGAACGCACTGATCAAAGCGAACAAGGCGTTCGATCTGCTCGTCATTCCTGGTGCTGACCACACTGACGGCGGTCCGTACGGCCAACGGAAGCGCGACGACTTCTTCGTGCATCATTTGCTGAATGTTGAACCTCCGGCGAGAAATGCCGCCGGTGCGGTGCAGGCTGGACGTAGCGGACAGCGGTAGTACAACTCCTCCCCACGAGACAACGACATCAATGAACAGACGAACTTTCGTGACGCGATCGGCGGGCACCGTTGGTGCAGCAGCTCTCGCGCCGGGCATGGCAATCGAGGCGCACCTTCAACAGGGCGTGCCCGATGCAATCGCGTCGCTCAAGCCGCTGCCCGGCGCAGCCGTTCCGATCACCGACGATGAACGTCGCGCGCGAGTCGCCAAGGCGCAGCGCTTGATGTCGGAGAATGGCATTGGCGCGATTTTCCTCGAGGGTGGCACGAGCATGGTCTACTTCACCGGCGTGCGCTGGGGAAATAGCGAACGAACCTTCGGCGTGGTGATTCCTGCCAAGGGCGAACTCGCATGGGTGACGCCCGGCTTCGAGGAAGCGCGCGCTCGTGAGCTGATCAAGGGCTCGAACGACGTCCGCGTCTGGCAGGAAGACGAGAGTCCGTACAAGGTCATTGCGCAGATCATCAAGGATCGCGGCGCGGCCACGGGCAAGATCGGCTTCGAAGAACGCGTGCGCTTCTTCATCTTCGACGGCGTTCGACAGGAACTTCCGAACGCGACGTTCGTCAACGCGACGCCGGTCACCGCCGGCTGCCGCATGATCAAATCGCCGGCCGAGATTGCGCTGATGCAGCGTGCAAACGACATCACGCTCGCGGCGATCGGTGCTTCGTTCAAGATCTTGAAAGAAGGCATGACGAATCAGGAGCTGTCCTCCATCGTCGGAGCGGCGACGAAGAAACTCGGCGGTAACGCCGATGGCGCGCTCGTGATCTTTGGGAAATACACCGCGTTCCCGCACGGGAGCGTGCAGCCGCAGAAACTGCAGCAGGGCGACGTCGTGCTGATCGACGCCGGATGCACGGTGGAAGGCTACGTCTCCGACATCACGCGCACGACAGTGTTCGGCAAACCGACGCAGCGTATGCGCGACGTGTGGGACGTCGAGAAGAAGGCGCAGAGTGCTGCTTTCGCCGCAGCGAAGATCGGTGCGCCGTGCGGCTCGGTGGACGACGCGGCGCGCAAGGTGATCACGGCTGCCGGTTTTGGTCCCGACTACAAGGTGCCGGGCCTACCGCATCGCACTGGACACGGTATTGGGATGGACGGCCACGAGTGGACGAACTTCGTTCGCGGCAACATGACGAAGATTGCGCCAGGCATGTGCTTTAGCGACGAGCCGACGATCGTGAGCTACGGCGAGTTTGGAATTCGCCTCGAGGATTGTCTGCACATCACGGAGTCAGGTCCGAAATTCTTCACGCCGCAGAGTCCGTCGATCGAAAAGCCAGTCTAAGGAATTCCCGTCAGCTTGGCGTACGTCGAATCGATTCTGCGGACGTACCCGAGCGTCTCGGAGTACCGCCAGCGTTGCACCGTCGGTGCGACAAGTGCCACGCTGGCCCACTCCGGAGCGCCACCGTTGTTTTTCGCCGCCGCGAGTGCGCGCGTGATCGTGCCCTCACCGGCGTTGTAGCTGGCGAACATGAAGTGGTGACGCTCGTCGTCACCGATGTCCTTGCGCCAGAGATCCCAGAGATAGCGATCGTGCATGATGCCCGCGGCGATGTTCCACTCGGGCTGATCGATCGGTCCGAACTCGGGACGATGCGACGCGATTTCCTGATAGGTCGACGGCATGAGCTGCATGATGCCGCGCGCGCCGACCCAACTCGTCGCCGTTGCTTTGAGGCCGCTCTCGGCGTAGCCCTGCGCCTTGAAATACCGCCAGTCGAATGCGGGGCCAAAGTAGCGCTTGGCGTATTTGCGGAACGTCGGGTCGTATTGGCTGATGACCTTCTTCTGTGCGCGCGCCTGTGCGACGCGTTCGACCGCGTTGACCGTCGGCGACGACGTTTGCGCGTTCGAAACGCGCGCGATCGCGGCGATGGCCAGGGCGACACCCAACACGCGGCGCACGAAAGGCCTCACCCGATTGCGCGGCCGACGATCAGCGCGATGGAGAGGAAGAGTGCGGCGATGAAGATCGCAACGGCAACGTTGCCGCGCTTGAGCTCGGCCGGAAAATCGACCTGCGGCGTGAGCCGATCGATGATCCGATAGCTCACGTACATCAGCACGACGCCGAGCGCCGCGTACACCAGGTTCAAGGCAAGAATGGAAAGCTGCACGCCCGCTCCGGTCCGGAGGTGAGTTCTATATACAAAAGACGCATGGCGAGCCCGGCAGGTTTCGATTGGCCGCCAAGCATGGCCTCGCCAAGAAGGACGACCGGGTGGCTAAATGCAACGGTTTTGCTAACGCCATTGCTGGAACCGACGAGGCGTTTCAATTTGCTCGCCCCTGAACACGACGACTGCGGCGAGGAAATCATGCTGACGACCAATGCACTGCGCGGGCGATTTGTCTGGCACGAACTGGCGACCACCGATCCCGCAGCGGCCCAGGAGTTCTACAAGGCGGTCGTTGGCTGGGGAACGAACAAGTTCGAGGGCGGCGGCCACGATTACACCATGTGGATGAATGGCAACGCCCCGCTCGGTGGCGTGATGGAGCTTGTCGCTGAGGCCAAAGCGATGGGTGCGACTCCCAATTGGCTCGCGTATATCGAGGTGCCCGACGCCGACGCCACGGTCGCCACCGCGAAGGATCTCGGCGCCAAGGCTCTAGTGGGACCGCACAGCGCGCCCGGCGTGGGCCGGTTTGCGATTCTCGCCGATCCGCAGGGTGCAACGTTCGCCATCATCACCAGCGCGACGCCGCCCGCCGAAGAAACCGACCCGCAGCCGCGCGAGTTTTCGTGGCACGAGTTGCTGACGACTGATCCCGCGGCTGCCATCGAGTTCTACGACAAACTCTTTGGCTGGGAGTCGAAGGGTGAGTTCCAGCTCGACGAAAACAAAGGCGCGTACAAGATGTTCGGGCGCGACCGGTTCACGTACGGTGGCGTGATGAAGAAGCCAGATGACATGGGCTATCCATCAATGTGGCTGCACTACATCACGGTCGACAGCGCAGACGCGGCCGCGGAACGCGCGACGAAGGCAGGTGCTCGGGTGTTGATGCCTCCGATGGAAGTTCCGGGCGGAGATCGAATCGCAAACCTGATCGATCCACAGGGCGCATTGTTCGCCGTTCACTCCAAGCCAGCGACGTGAATCGCGGCTGATCGATCCTAACCGATGTGGTGGCGCTCGACGACACCGTCGAGCGTTTCACCGCCGATGGTCACGTACAGATGTCGCTCCGTGACCGCGAGATCGATGTCGGTTCGTCGATCCAGCTTTGCAACGAGTCCGTCGATCAGCGCGCGATCGATCGTGTAGATCTCGATACTCTCGGCTCGATGGATTCGCTGACCTTCGAGCGATTGGAGCAGCCCACGCGGGTCTTTGTACGTGTACACGGCGACGCGCGGAGACGCTTTGCTCGCTTTGTGTAGTCGATCCGCGTCGGGCGATCCAACTTCAATCCATCCGCGCAGTGTACCGGTGAGATCACGTATAGTGATCGCCGGCGTATCCGGCTCGGCGAGTCCCTTCGTGAACGCAATGCCTTCTGCGTACTCGAGACAGTAGGCGAGCACGCGCGTGACGAGGTACTCAGTGGTCTCCGACGGCTGCTGCGCGACGCGCAGTGACAGCGTTTCGTAGACGTTCCGGTCGACGTCGGACAACCGAATGTCGAAGTTGTAGATCGTGGCGGTGAGCGCCATGCGAGCGGGGCGGAGAGAGTCAGACTTCTTCGACTTCTCCGAACGTCTGGCGAAGATTCGCCACGTCGCGGCTTCCCGCGATGGCGCCGGCAACGACGGATGCGATGCCGCAGAAGAAGAATGCGAGAAAGGAAACACTCTCGCCAACCGACCACAACATCACTGCGCTCTCGACCGTCATCGTGATCACGGCGGTGCGCTTGGCGATATACCAGCCTTCGCCAAGACGGTCTAGCTCAGCGAGTCGGTGTACTTGATTCGCATCCCACATTGGAACTCACGATACAGACTCGGGGCGCCCGCCGATTTCGGCGAGCGCGAGCGCGCACGACCAACGACCGAGTAGCAACATGAGAACGTACCATTCGCATCGATCGTGCGCGCACTTCACATCAACCAGCTTCCACGCCCGCCCGCGATCAGAGCGGGGGCTTGGCTCGCTTGCCCCAGATCGGCGCGGGCGGTTCCTTCGTCGCACGCTCGACCGGATGCTCCTTCAACTGCTTCATGGCTTCCGCGACGGCACGCTCGAGTTGCAAGTCGTGACCGGCGATCGCTTCCTTTGGCGTGTTCTCGACGTCGATATCCGGCGCCGTGCCTTCGTTCTCGACCGCCCATTTTCCGTCGCGAGCGACGAAGCCACCGCGCGGCGCAATGGCCGATCCACCATCCACGAACGGCGGTGTGTCGGCGGTGTGCACCAACCCACCCCACGTTCGCTTGCCGACGAGCGTGCCGATCTTGCGGTAGCGGAACATGTACGGCATGAGGTCGCCGCCAGATCCTGCCATTTCATTGATGATCATCACCTTCGGACCCCAGATGCCTGCCGCCGGGCTCGTGAACGGCATGCGATCGCCAGCCACGTTGTTGAAGTAGCCGTCGAAGCTGCGCTGGAGAACGTCGATGATGTAGTCGGCCGCCTGTCCGCCACCGTTGTACCGCTCGTCGATGATCGCACCCTTCCGATCTTGTTGAGCAAAGTAGTAACGGTTGAAGCTCGTGTATCCCGGCTGTCCGGTGTTCGGCAGGTACACGTACGCGAGCTGACCCTGTGACAACGAATCCACGACATGACGAGCGTGCTCGATCCACGCGCGCGTACGCAGCGTCTGTTCGTTTGCCACTGGCACCACGGTGACGCGGCGCGCACCCTCGGCCGTTGGCGTGGTGTTCACCGTCAAACTGACCTGCTTATTCGCCGTTCCATCGAGCAAGCGATAGATGTTGTCCGGTGCTTTGAGATCCTGACCATTGATCGCGATGATGTAGTCGCCAACGCGAACGTCGACACCTGGCGACGCAAGCGGCGCGCGAAGATCGGGGTTCCACATCTCGTCGTCGTAGATCTTCGTGATCTTGTATCGGCCGCCGTCGATGACGAAGTCGGCACCGAGCAAACCGCCTGGTACCGCCGCCGGAACATCCGGCATGTCGCCACCGCGCACGTATGAGTGACCGATTGCCACCTCAGCGCCCATCTGATCGATGAGATAATTCAAATCCGCGCGGTGGTTGACGTACGGAAGCAGCGCGCCGTAGAGCTGCTTGACCTTCGGCCAATCGGCGCCGTGCTCGTTCTGCACATACAGATAGTCGCGCTGATTGCGCCACGCTTCGTCGAAGATCTGCTTGTACTCGGCCTTCGGATCGACGTACGCGCGCAGATCGCTCTCGATGCGACCCGCGCCCGCCTGCGGCGGATTGCGATCCGCATCGACGAGGAAGAGGGCAGGACCGGCCGCAGCTCCGCCGCCACGACCACCGCGTCCGCCGCCACCACCGGCACCGCGATAGAGGAGTTTGTGTCCGTCAGCGCTCACGTCGTAGTCGGACACGCCAGTCACGAATGCCGCGTCCCGACGATCGCGCAGCGAATACCGGTGGAGCGTTCCGCCACCGCCCGCACCACCGCGACCACCGCCGCCGGCACCAGCTTCGATGTAGTAGACCATACCGGCTGCGCCGGCCTTCACGTTCGAGTACTGCCGATCAGCAACACCTGGCACAGACAGGATGCGATGTTCGAGACCGTCGAAGTCGATCGTGACGGTCGGCATCGGTGCGCGCGCGGCGGCCTGCGGTCGAGCTTCGCCACCAGCTGCGTCATCCGCGGGCGTGCCGGCGCCGCCTCGTCCACGTCCACCGCCGCCACCCGCTGCCGGTGCTGCACCTTCTTCATCGCTCTCTGGAAGGAAGGGCGACGGATCTGCCTTACGCAGAATGGCCGCGTACAGACCGAAGGTTTCCGTGTGGTCGTAGTTGGTCATGTCCAACCACTGCGACTTGAGACCGAAGTCCGTCGAGGCGAGGAACCAGAGATACTTGCCGCTCGCATCCCAAGCCGGCGACACAGCATCGGCGAGTCCGTCGGTAATCTGTTTCGATACGCCGGTCTCCACGTTCACGACTTCGATCGCGTGATATAGAGAATTCAAATGCTTTGAATAGGCGATCCACTTTCCGTCGGGCGACCACACGGGATTCATCGTGCGGGTCGGCACCATCCACGGATCGCTGCCCATTACCTTTGCGGTTCCGGCGGCGACGTCCACGACCCACAGCCTCAGATTCGTATCATGAAACAGGATGCGCTTGCCGTCCGGCGCCCACGATGCGGTATAGAAGTGACCCGTCGTCGGAATCTTGATCTCGCGCGGCGCGGCTAGGCCGTCGGCCTGCTGGATGTAGAGCGCGTACTCGCCAGAACGATCGCTGAAGTACGACAGCGACTTTCCGTCGGGCGACCATGCTGGCTCATGCTCCGCGCTCGCACTCGTGTTCGAGAGATTGCGAATGTCGCCCTTGTCGGCGGGGATCGTGAAGATGTCACCGCGTGCTTCGACGGCAACACGCTTGCCCGTGGGCGACAGCGCGAGGTTCGTCATGCTGGCGCTGACGTCCTTCCACGTCGGCATCATCCACGGGAAGTCGCCCGCCGCGGTGATGTTGACGACATGCTCCTTGCCTGTCTTCGGATCGAGCAGGTGAATATTGCCGGCCTGTTCGAACACCACGGCGCTTCCATCGAACGCCGCGTCGATCGTCTTCACGTCGTAGTCGCTGAAGCTCGTGACCTGCGAGATCTTCTTGGACTTGGTGTCGTAGGTCCAGACGTTGGCAACGCCGTCACGATCCGAAACGAAGTCGATGACGTCGCTGTTGACCCACACCGGGTCCATGTTCTTGGACTCGGGAGTCGTTGGCGCCGAGAAGTGCGAGGAACCGCGCGGTGCGCCGGCCTGGGCGACGACGAGATCGGTCGTTCCGTTCGGCGTCGTCTCGAGATCAAACGTCTTGAGGTCGACGATCCAGATGGGACGATTCTGTCCGCCGCGATAGTTACGACGCTCTTCGTCCCACGAGTTGTTCATGCGATACGCTACGCGCTTGCCGTCGGGCGAGATCTTGCCCTGATAGGCGCGCGGTAGCGGCATTGGCGTCTCGACACCGCCTTCGACCGGCACCGTCCAGAAGCGCGGCGCGCCACTCGGCGCTTCGCTCGCGCGCGTGGAGTTGAAGACGATCGATTTTCCATCGGGCGTCCAACCCTGCACGATGTCTGCACCGGGATGCCAGGTGAGTCGTTTGGGCTCACCGCCGTCAGCCGCGACGACGTATACGTCGACGTTGCCGCCGTACTGCGCGCTGAACGCGAGCAGCTTGCCGTCGGGGGAGAACTTTGGATTCTCCGTGGTGCCCTGGAAGCTCGTCACTCGCCGCGCTGAGCCGCCGGCTTTGTCGACCGTCCAGATGTTGTTGGCGTAGGCGAACGCGATCTGCGTCTTGCTCACCGTTGGCGAGCGAAGCATTCGAGTTTGCGCATTCGCGACGATGGGGACCGCGACCAGCGCGGCCAGCGGGACCAGGCGGTAACGTGACATCGGACGTGGGGACGGGGTTACACGGACTCCAGAGCGGTCGGGACGGCCGCGGTCCCCTACAAATTGCTCCTGGCAGCCGGTTCGGCTAGGGTATAAAGAAATCGTAGACGTCCAACCCAAGAACTGATACGTTAGCGGCATGCAGGAACTGCGTGAGCGCCTGCAAGAGGCGCTGGGCGACGAGTACCGCATTGAGCGTGAGCTGCCTCGGGGCGGCATGTCCCGAGTGTTTGTCGCGCTCGAAAGCGCACTCGACCGCCACGTGGTGATCAAGGTTCTGGCGCCCGAGCTCACCGCGTCGCTCAGCGCCGAGCGGTTCAAGCGCGAGATCATGCTCGCGGCCAGGCTCCAGCATCCGAACATCGTCCCGCTACTCGCCGCCGGTCAGGCGGGAGCGTCGCTCTACTACACCATGCCCCTCGTGGACGGCGAGTCGCTGCGCGAACGAATCGATCGCGAGCGGCCCATGGCGTTTACCAACGTCAGCCGGATCCTCGAGGAAGTCTCGAGCGCACTCGCGTACGCGCATGGCGAAGGGATCGTGCACCGCGACATGAAGCCGGAGAACGTGATGTTCTTCCACGGCCGCGCTGTCGTGCTCGACTTTGGCATCGGCAAGGCGCTCACGGCCGCGCAGCGCGGCGAGGGCGAAGGACGAATCACACAGGCTGGTGTGAGCTTGGGTACGCCGACGTACATCGCGCCCGAGCAGGCCAGCGGCGATCCGTCGCTCGACCATCGCGCCGACATCTATGCGCTGGGCGTCGTTGCTTACGAAATGATCACGGGGCATCCGCCGTTTCACGGGCGCACTCCGCAGGCGATCATGGCCGCCCATGCTCGCGAGGTCGCCGAGCCCGTCGGGAACAAGCGTCAGGATGTGCCCGTGGAGCTTTCGCGGGTTGTGATGAAGGCACTCGCGAAGAATCCGGCAGATCGACCGCAGAGCGCGGCAGACATCGCACGCGTGCTCACGACGCCAGTTGTCGTGTCGAGATCGCCGATGTCGCGAATCCCGACGTGGATTCCCTGGCTCGTGGCCGCGGTGTCAACGACAGCGGCGTTAGTATTGGCGTTCAAGTAGAAAGCACGGAACGCCGCCACGAGGAGTTGTACCATGCCAATCGAGAACGTCTCCGACACCGCCCGCTGGGTGGCGGTGTATCGCGCGATGGAGACCAAGCGCCCCGACGCAATCTTTCGCGACCCGTTTGCCGAGCGGCTAGCCGGAGCGCAGGGTCAGGAGATCGTCGACTCGATGAAGCGCGGCCGCGCCAGCGCGTGGGCAATGATCGTCCGCACGGCTGTGTTCGACGAGATCATTCTCAACGCGATCAAGAACAACGGCGTCGACCTCGTGCTGAATCTTGCTGCGGGACTCGACGCGCGTCCGTGGCGTCTGCCACTGCCGTCGTCGCTACGCTGGGTCGATGTCGACCTGCCGGGAATTCTCGATTACAAGGTGAAGATGTTGGAGAACGAGAAGCCTGTCTGTCAGTACGAGGCTGTGCGTCTCGATCTGCGCGACGGTCCTAAGCGTCGCGCGCTATTCTCGCAAATCAACGCCGAAGCGAAGCGCGTGTTCATCGTGACCGAGGGTTTGCTCATCTATCTCACGCCAGATAACGTGGCAGATCTCGCGCGCGACCTACACGCCGAGCCACACTTTCAAACGTGGCTCTTCGATCTTGCGAGCCCGCACCTGCTCAAGCTTCTCGCGCGCACATGGGGCAAGCGGCTCGAAGAGGGCAACGCGCCCTTTCAGTTCGGGCCTGCCGAAGGCACCAAGTTCTTCGCGCCATTCGGTTGGCGCGAGAAGGAGTATCGCGCCTCGATGGACGAAGCGCGTCGGCTCAAGCGCGAGATGCCAGGCATGTGGTTCTGGCGCCTCCTGGCCAAGATCGGAACGGCGAAAAAGCGCGCCGAAAACAAGGCCGTCTGGCGCAGCATGTCGGGCAACGTGGTGCTCGAGCGGTCGTAACTCGCCCGACCGCAGCGACATACAGACATTCGATATGAAGAGCCAACCCTCTGCTCATATCGAGTGTCTATACGGGTAGTCGGCACCTCGCCTCTACCCGGATCGCTCTCCCATGTCGCTCGCGTCCCGCCTCACCGCCTTCGCGCGGAATCTGTTCGGTCGTCCTCGCCTCGATCGTGAGCTCGATCGTGAGCTGAGCGGGTACGTCGAACTCCTTGCGGCCGAGAAGGAGCGCACGGGAATGACGCGCGCAAACGCCGAGCGAGCGGCGCGCATCGAAATCGGTGGCGTGTCCCAGGTGAGCGAACAGGTTCGCGACGTGCGGACCGGCGCAACGCTCGACGTGTTGCTTCGCGACTGTCGGTACGCGCTACGCAGCCTCCGAAAGTCGCCGAGTTTCACCTTCGCGGCTGTGCTCGCACTCGCGTTGGGAATAGGTGCGAACACCGCGATCCTGAGCGTGGTGAACGCCGTGCTGCTTCGTCCTCTGCCGTACGCCAACGCCGACCGACTCGCTGTCATTCTCCACGACAATCACAATCCAGTCGCGCCGGCGAACTTTCTCGACTGGGGCCGCCAGACTCGGAGCTTTGCGGACATGGCAGCCGCAGAGTACTGGACGCCGAATCTCAACAGCGGCGGCGATCCCGAACATCTCTTCGCACTTCACGTCACGCCAGGAATGTTCGAGCTGCTCGGCGTTCCGACCTTTCTCGGTCGCGCGTTCAGCCGATCCGAGGGCGCCGAAGGCAACGATCGTGTAGTGGTGATTGGATACGGACTGTGGCAGCGCCGCTTCGCCGGTGATCGGAACATCGTTGGTCGCAGCATCACACTCGATGGCGATCCGTACACGGTAATCGGCGTGATGCCGCAGACATTTCGCTTCGCACCATTCTGGGCGACCCGCGCCGAACTTTGGGCGCCACTCACGTTCGGCGCTCGCGCCAGCGCGCGCGGCGGCAACAGCCTGCGTGTGTTTGCTCGCCTGCGGCCGGGCGTCACGTTCGCGCAAGCGCGGGCGGATCTCACGACGGTTGCGGCGCGCCTCGAGCGTGAAAATCCCGGCACGAATCGAGTCGTCACTATTCAGCCGCTCAAGGACAAGGTCGTTGGCGACATTCAGACACCGTTGCTCGTCCTGCTCGTCGCTGTGATGTTCGTGCTGCTGATCGCGTGTGCGAACGTCGCGCACATGCTGCTCGCTCGCGCATCTGCTCGGCAGAAGGAGCTCGCCGTACGCGCCGCGCTTGGCGCAACTCGCGCGCGCCTGATCACACAGCTCTTTGTCGAGAGTTCATTGCTCGCGCTTGGCGGAGCGGCCGTCGGTATGCTCATCGCGCGGCTCGGTATATCGGCGCTCGTGAGTGCAGACCCGGCAATCATCCCACACGTCTCGTCCGTGACGATCGACGGTCGCGTGCTGCTCATGACGCTTGCGATCACGGCGCTCACAGCGATCGTGTTCGGACTTCTCCCCGCCTTGCGCGCGGCACGCGTCGATCTCAGCGGCACGTTCCGCGACGGCGACCGTGCATCAACGGAAGGACACGCACGCAGCCGCTTGCGAAGCACGCTGGTAGCATCCGAGTTCTCGCTGGCGCTCATGCTGCTCGTTGGCGCTGGGCTGATGATTCGCAGCGTGATCGCATTGCGGCGTGTCGATCCGGGGTTCGATCCGCGCAACGTCGTCACGCTCAGCATTTCCACATCTGGTACGAAAGAAGGCGATCCCAATGTGCGTGCAAGCTTCTACGCCGAGGCGTTGGCTCGTGTGCGAGCGATTCCTGGCGTCGCGTCGGCCAGCTTCGTGAATCATCTCCCGATCACTGGAGATCAATGGGGCTACGGCTTTCGCATCGAAGGGCGTCCGAAGCCGGCGCGCGGTGATTCGCCGAACACGACGTATCGCGTTGTATTTCCTGGATACTTCCAGACGATGGGAATTCCAATGCTTCGCGGCCGAGATGTCGCGCAGAGCGATCGTGTTGGCGCGCAAGATGTCGTCGTGATCAATGAATTCATGGCGAAGAAGTACTGGCCCGGCGAGGATCCGATTGGCAAACGCATTGCGTTCTCGGATTCATCATGGGTCACGATCGTCGGCGTGGCGAAGAACCTCGTTCGCGGGGAATGGGCAGGGCCAGCGGAAGAGGAAGTGTTCGTTCCGTTCCTTCAGGAGCACAGCTACCTGACGAGCACGTCGACGCATTTGGCCGACCTCACTCTCGTGGCGCGCGCATCGTGCGCGGGTCGCTCCGAATGCGACGCGACCGTGATCGCCGCGCCGATCGTCAACCTGCTGCGGTCGATGGACGGCAGCATGCCCATCTCACAGGTACGAACGATGACGGGCATCGTCGAGCAAGCGACGTCAGAGTCGCGCTTCTATCTGTTGTTGCTCGTTGCATTTGCCGTCGTGGCCTTGGCGCTTGCAGCCGTGGGCATCTATGGCGTGATGAGCTACTCGGTCTCGCGGCGCACGCACGAAATCGGAATCCGCATCGCCCTCGGCGCGGAACCAGGCGCCGTCCGCCGACTGGTTGTCGGCCAGGGAATGTGGCTCGCGGCAACTGGAGCCAGCGTCGGTCTCGTGGGTGCGCTGCTGCTGACGCGACTGATGGGTCGCCTGTTGTACGGCGTCGCGCCATCGGATCCGATCACCTTCGTGGGCGTCACGCTCGTGCTCTGCGCGGTGGCCTTCGTCGCCAGCTATCTGCCGGCGCGCCGCGCTACGCGCATCGATCCGCTCACCGCGCTGCGATCCAACTGACCGGCGTATCTGGCGACATGCAGCGCTGGTGTGGATTATTGACCATCCACACCAAACGTCATCATGCGCGCTCTTTGCATTCTTCCGCTCGTCGTGCCATTCGTGCTCGCGGCCCAGGAAACGCCGACTGAACGTGAATCGGCGCGTGACGTCGTCCGCCGACTCGATTCACTCCAAAAGTCGCTCGACCTTCCGGCGCTCGTTGCCAAGCTCACTGCTCCGAATGCGGCGCGCGATCAGGTGGCGGCGCGCGCCAAGGAGCTGATGGACACCGAGCTCCTCGCGATTGGCGACGACATCACCAAGCATCCAGAGATTGGTTTCGAAGAGAAGCGATCAGTGCAGCTTCTCGTCGAGTACCTCAAGAAACACGACTTCACCGTGCAAATGGGGACGCCCGGTCTGTCGACCGCGTTCGTCGCTCGATATACAAAGAGCAGCGGTGCGCCCAATCTGGGCATCATCGTGGAATACGATGCGTTGCGTGGGACCAAGGGCGCGTTCCACGGCGACCAGCATAGCACGCAGGGACCGATCGGAATCGCCGCAGCGGTTGCAATAGCCGAGTATCTCGCGAAGACGAAGACGCCGGGGACCGTCACGGTGTTTGGCGCGCCGGGCGAGGAGATGATGCCGCCGAATGCCAAGACCGTGATGCACGAGTCGAAAGTGTTCGACGGAATGGATGTTCTCGTGCGCAGTCATTCGTCGAGCGCAACGACGCGCCCAGCAGCCGGGTTCGGCACGTGCTGTATGAACATCGACGGCGTGAAGTACACGTTCACGGGCGCGCCCGCGCATCAGCTCACGGCGTGGAACGGGCGCAACGCGCTCACCGCGGTGATCCATCTCTTCAACAACGTGGACGCGATGCGCAGCAACATCCGCCCCGAGGCGCGCATTCAGGGCGTGATCACCGAAGGCGGGGCCGCGCCGAACGTCGTGCCCGATCGCACGCAGGCCGACTTTTACATCCGCTATCCTGACGAAGTGTATCTGAAGCAGGTGTCGCAGATGGTCGATGACGCAGCCCGCGCAGCGGCACTCGCGACGGGCACCAAGGTGAAGATCGATCACTACGGCGCCGACCGCGATGGCATCGGCGTGGGATCGCTGAATGAAGTGGCCTTTGCCTACATGAAGAAGTTCGGCGGCGTTGGTGCGGTTGCTGAACCTGGCAAGCCGCAGGGATACGAGGAGACGGGCAGCGTCTCGAGTGCAATTCCAGGAATCGGCTTCAGCGCAAAGACGTCGAACTCACCGAATCACACCTACGAGATGGAGCAGGACGCGCTCACGGCTGTCGGCCACTCTGGTTTCCTCGTCGACGCACAGGCGATGTCTGCGCTGCTTT
Organism: Leucogemmata humicola; assembly: GCF_055379415.1. Lineage (NCBI taxonomy): Bacteria > Pseudomonadati > Gemmatimonadota > Gemmatimonadia > Gemmatimonadales > Gemmatimonadaceae > Leucogemmata > Leucogemmata humicola. The sequence goes on along the minus strand of NZ_AP040875.1, from coordinate 133,203 downwards.
TCGATTTCGCGACTCGCCCCGAATATCGCGCGGTGGTGAAACGCGAGTTCGAGACGATCCGCGGATTGCATGGCGAGTACGTCGAGGCGCTCAAGAAGACGTACGTGCTGCCGAAGGTGGGCGACCCGACACCCTAGGAGGTCACAGGTCCTTAGGAGGTCACAGGTCTCTGGTCCAAGGTCTCTGGGTTAAACCCCGAGACCTGAGACCAGAGACCTGTGACCTATTTCTTCGGCGCCGCCGGCGTCAGCGTGGACGGCAGCTCGGCGCGCGCACCTGAGACGGCGGGCGCGTTGCCGTCGAGCAAGCCCTTCGACACGAGCTGCGCCGCGAGGACGGTCTGAATGACGCTCGTGATGTTGTTCGTCGTCGTCTCAGGCGCACCTGTTTCGCCATTCGAGATCGTGACGAGCTTCGACTGCGCGAGTGCTTCGGCAATCGCCGGCGCGATCTGCGGCAGCATTTCGATCTGGCGGTAGCGGAAGTACGACTCGCCACCGGCCTGGATCGCCTGATTCACCTTCTGGATGCTCTCGGCGGTCGCATCGGCGATTCTGCGAATGCGAATCGCTTCGGCGTCGGCAGACGCTTCGGCTTCGAGACGGACGCGCGCGGCGTCGGCTTTCGCCTGCGCAATCTGCGTCGCATCGAGTTCCGCGATGCGCATGAGACCCGTGGCTTCCTGACGCTTCGCCTCGGCCTGCGCGACGAGCGCGGCGTTCGACGCGCGAGTCTGTTCGAGCTCTCGCTGCTTGTCTGAAATAGCGCGTTCAGCTTCGAGCTGCGCTTCCTTGGCGCGACGCGACTGATTCGCCGATACGATGTCGGCGTTCGCCTGCGCTTCTGCGGCAGACTGACGACGACGGGCTTCGGCGACTTCCGACTGCACGACCTTGATGTTGAGCGAATTGAAGATCAATCCGAGGTCCGTCAGCTCACGTGAGCAAGCTTTGCGGATGATCACTGCGAGCGGATCGTCTTCATCTTCGAGGGCGGTTGCTTCAGCGGGCGTGAGCGCGACCGGCGCCGCGCCAACTCGGACCGGAAGGTTCGCGGCCGATGCGCCGGCGGCGAGCAAACGTGCACTCGGCGTGGCCTTGGCGGAGAACAGCTGATCGTGCGTGAGCAAGTTCATCGCGCGACGACCGGAGCTCGAGAGCAGATCGGTCAACGTGCTCAATTGATCGGCGTCGCTCTTCGAGAAGAACCGGTTCGCCGCCGTCTTGATCAACGCATCGGAATCACCAACCGATACGATGGCGCTGGCGAGCACGCGCACCTTGATCGGGCGTGGCGTGCCGCTGTCGTCGATGTCGGCCGTTTGATCGGTGATGTCGAGGTCGATGTTGATGACTTTGCTCGAGATCGTCGTGCCCGTCGTGAGCAACGGGATCTCCTTCGACTTGCCCGGACCGCGATAGATCACGGTGCCGCCGGCGAGCCAGCTCACGAGCCGAATCGTGCCTGCTTCGACGTTTCGCAACAGGCTTGCGACGATCATTGGAACAACGACGAGAACAAAGCCAACGACGAGGGCAATCAAAACGCCACCCGAAAACATGCCGGACATACCAACGCTCCTGAAGGGAGGGAGTGTTCGAATCAGATGAGAGAAACTGTACAACTGTTCTTTGCGACGTTCACATCTTCAATACGAACGCGCTGACCGACGCGCACGCGCGTGGGGAGCACGCGATCGTCCGGTCGCAGCGTGGCGAGAATCTGGACGATCTGTCCGTCGACCTCGAGCGAGACGATGCCCTGTCCGTTCTGGTCGAACGACGTCACCGCCGTCGCCTCGTCGGTCACCGAACTCTCGAGCGTGGTTGCCGGTTCCGATGCAAAGCGCATCGCGAGATTCCAAAGCGGAGAGACAATGGCCCGCTCGAACACGATCGCGCCGGCAACCGCGGCGGCGATCAGTAGCGGTCCGCCGCCTAGCACCGGACGTAGTAGTTCCCCCGCCGTGCCGAAGCCGAGCGCGAGACTGAACAGATACCGTGGTGACGTGATCGTCCAGAACGAACGGCTCGCGATGTTGTGCGAGTGACCGCTGTGCGAGTGTCCGTGCGTTTGCCCGTGCCCGTGCGAATGGCCGTGGCCACCATGACCGTGGCCATGCGAGCTACCGGCGTGATGGCCACTACCGTCGAGGCCCATTAGCGCCATCGCGCCAAGACCAACGGCGCCGAGCAACAGACTCCAGACGTAGAGATTCATAATGAGAATGTACTGGCATCCGTTACGATGCCAGCAGGCGCCAAGATTCAAGCCATTGCTGCGGCGCCTGTCGTTGCTGTCGCGTCACTGGCGGTGCGGCCAGGACGGAAAGCGAGTGCAAAGAGGATGAACACCACCGCGGCACCCGCGGCCGGGACCATCCAAATCTGCCGCCAGTCGTGAGTTACCTGCAAACACTCACGAGCAGCCGCGGCCGCATTGGTGCATGCTGAATTCGGTGTCGCGTACCGATTGACGACTGCGCCGGACACAAAGGCGCCCACGAAGTAGCCAAGGCCGTTGGTGACGAAGTTGATGAATCCTTGTGCGGCAGCGCGAACCTTCAAGCCGGCGCGCTGGTCGGTGTAGATCTGGCCACCCACAAAGAAGAAGTCGTAGCATACGCCGTGAAGCAGAATGCCGGTGTAGATCAGCCACATGCCGCTACCAGCGTTCCCGTTGGCAAACGCGAGATATCGCAGCGACCACGCAAGCATGCCGCCGAGCATGATGATCTTGATGCCAAAGCGGCGCAGCACGAACGGCAACAACAGCATGAAGCCGACCTCGGACATCTGTCCGAAGGTCTGGATGAACGCTGGCTCTGGAACCTTGATCTCGTTCAGGAAGGGATTGGCGAACGAGTAGTAGAACTGCAGCGGAATGCAGAGGAGAAACGATCCGACGACGAAGATCAGGAAGTCGGAGCTCTTCAAGAGTTGAAGCGCATCGAGGCCAAGTGCGTCGCGCACACTGAACGCGGCGCCAGCGGCGCGCGGCGGTGTGTGGGGTAGTGTCAACGAATACACTGCCATCACGATCGACGCGCCTGCGGCAATCTGCATCGGCAACACGAGCGCGTCGGCATGGAGAACCTTACCAACGATGACACCCGCCACGATCCAGCCGATCGTTCCGAGCACACGAATGACCGGGAAGTCGCGCGCCGAATCACTCACGTGCGTGAACGACACCGAGTTCGTGAGCGACAACGTCGGCATGTAGCACAGCGCGTACAGAATCAGCAGCGGGTAGAACGTCGCGAATGTCGTCTGCATCGACACTGCCCACATCAACACGCCGCCGACGAGATGCAGCACCGCAAGCAATTTTTCGCTCGCGAAGAATCGATCGGCGACGATGCCGATGAAGAACGGCGACACGAGCGCAGCGATTGCCGTCGCCCCGTACGCCGCTCCGATTTGCGTATCGGTGAAGTGCAGCGTTTGACCGAGATACGTACCCATCGTCACGAACCAGACGCCCCAGATGAAGTACTGGAGGAACATCATGGTCGACAGCTTGGCGCGAGCGTTCATGGCAGCTCCCGAATACGGATGTTGCGGAACGCGAGGGCGCCGTTGTGGTCACCCTGCAACGCGATGTGCCCCTTCTTCGCGAGACCATAATTCGGCCACTTCCCGAACTTGCTGGCCGCAACCTTCGTTTTCCAATCAGCGCTTTGGAGATCGTACTCAACGAGCTTGAAGCCGTTCAGCCAATGCTCGACGTGATTGCCGTTCACGATGATGCGCGTCTGGTTCCACTCGCCAATCGGCTTCACGTGGCCGTCCGGCGCCGGATAGAGACCGTACGCTGCACCAGCACGCGTGAGCGGCGTCTTGTTGTCGTCCGCTTTGATGTTGTCGAGCAGCTGGTACTCTGGACCACTCCAATAGATGTGGTCGTACTCCTCCGTACCGCGATAGAAGATTCCGCTGTTGCCGGCGTCGCCGATTTTCCACTCGAGCTCGAGCTCGAAGTTGGCATACTCGTTCTTCGATACGATGTCGGCGACCGGACGCGTCTTGCTCAACACGCCGTCGGTGAACGTCCACGCCGCCGGAATCGTCTCGGTCTTGTAGCCGCGCCATGCGCTTGCATCAGACAGCGAGCGCCAGGCCTGTTGGCCATTCGCCGCACCGGCGACTGATCCTGATTGCATGACGACCGCGTTTCGGTGACACGCGCTCGCAGCCATAAGTACAGCCGCGAGCGACGCCGTGATCTTCATCGTCAAATCGCCCATCCTGCGCGATACTCGCGCGTGAGATATTGGTTCGCGTCCGGCGCGTTGCTGAACTCCATCTTCTGCGCGTCGTAGACGAGCTTCTTGCCCTGGCCGGCGCGCAGCGCTGCGACGCCGAGCAACATCGTCTCGGTCAGCTGCGCCGAGTATTCGAACGGCGAGCTCGCCTTGGCTTCTCCGCGAATCGACTTCGCGAAATTCAGCTCGTGGCTCCACGTGATACGCGGCATCGACTTTGGCACACGCGCCGCATCTTCCATGAGACCCTGTGGATAGCAGCGCGGCTTCGCACCATACGTGTCGTTGATGAGAATTCCCTTCTCGCCCACGAAGATCACGCCGCCTTCTGCTTCGAGCACGACGTCGTCGGGCAACACGTCAGGACGCGGCGGATACAGACCGCCGTCGGTCCACGACAGCTTCACCGGCGGCATCGAGCCGCGCGCGCCGAACTCGTAATGCACGGTCGTCGCCATCGGGAAGGACACCGGCTTGCTGCGATTGCGCGACGCCGGCGATCCTGCGGGCGCATTCGGATCGGCAGGAATCGGCGTGCTGCCCCACGGCGTAGACGTCGCTTCGATGCTTGTGGGATGCGTGAGTCCCAACGCCCAGAACGGATGGTCGATCAGGTGCGCGCCCATGTCGCCTAGTGCGCCGGCGCCAAATTCGATCCAACCGCGCCAGTTGAACGGGTGATAGATCGGGTGATAAACGATGTCTTCGGAGACCGGTCCGAGATACATGTCCCATCGCAAACCCGCCGGGAGCGGCACTGAACCCATTCCCTCCGCGAGCGTACGATTGACGCGACCCTGATTCCACGACGTGCCGAACGACGTCGCTCCCTGCTGCTGCGCAGCGCCCGGCAGCGGACGCGGAATGCCTTGCGGCCAGTATCCCAGCGGGCGGTTGGTCCACACGTGCACCTGACGCACCGGTCCAATCACGCCGGCCTGAATCCACTCATTGATCTGTCGCGCGCCTTCGCTCGAGTGACCCTGATTGCCCATCTGCGTGATGAGCTTGGGGTTCTTCATCGCGGTCTCGCGAAGGATCCGCGCCTCGTGCACTGACCACGTCAGCGGCTTTTGCACGTAGACGTGCTTGCCGAGGTCCATCGCGGCTTTGGCTACGACAGCGTGGTTGTGATCGGGCGTCGCAACGATGACTGCGTCGATGTCCTTCTGCTTGGACAGCATTTCGCGGAAGTCGGTGAACTTCGGCGCGCGGTCGAACTGCTCTTTGAGCTTGATCGCCGCGGGATTCACCACACCGTCGCGGTTTGGACGCAGCTTGCCGTCGACGTTGCTCTGTGCAAATGGCTGGTCGACGTCGCACACGGCGACGAGCTGTTCGGTCTTCGACAGTTCCTGCGCGTTGCCGGAACCCATGCCGCCAAACCCGACGACCGCGAAGTTCACGACGTCGCTCGGCGCGCGATATCCTGGCCCACCAAGCACGTGACGCGGAACGATCGTCGGAAAGCCCGGCGCGACCGCAGCGCCAAGGGCAAGTTTGCCGGCGTCAGCGACAAAATCGCGTCGGGAAAGGTCCTTGCGAGCCATGACGTTGCTCCGTTGGTGGGCCGTTTTGCCGCGTAGGTAGGAAGGGCACCGCGAGGGGGACGAAGCCTGCTCGTCTGGCCCCCTCGGATAGAATACCCCTCACGCAGGCCGGGTCAACCGGAGTCGCAAGGCTGATTGGAGTCTGTTACGGCTCGCCGGGCTTCTTCCCCGTATCGGGTAGCTTGTCGAACAGCTCAGGCGGCAACTGATTCACGACGGCCGTGCCGATCGTGTGGCCAAGCGATGCCAGGCTCAGCACTGGAATGGCCGCGACGCAGGCGATGGCCGGTCCCCAACCGTTCTGGGTTGGGTAGAGCGCCGTGCCCCACGCGCGCGTGTACAGGTCATTGATCGTGTTGCCAGCCCGTTCGAGGCTCTCGACGGCATCTTCTTTCTTCATACGCTCCCCCCTGGATGCGGATGTTCGCACCGAATGCCGCGTCGCGGAAGGCGGGCGCCTCGCCCCGCTGAGCGGTAAGTTCTCGCTGTTACCCGTCCAAGGAGCAGCCGTGTTTCGCCCAGTTTCTCGCCGCGTTCAATCGTTCACGCTGGCGCTTGCCGTCCTTTCCCCATCATACGTTGCCGCACAGTCGCCGGTGTCATTTGTCAAATGGCGATCGATCGGCCCGGTAAACACCAGCGGCCGTGTCGACGATATCGCCGTGGCACGAGTCCGAGGCGAGGCTGACGCTCTTTACGTCGCGGCCGCGAGCGGCGGACTCTGGAAGAGCGCGAACAATGGCGTGTCGTGGTCGCCTGTATTCGATGGCGTCGACGCGATGATGTCGATCGGGGCCGTGGCTGTGGCACCGTCGGCCCCACTCACCGTGTGGGTCGGGACGGGCGAGGCAAATACGCGCCAAAGCTCGAGTTGGGGAGACGGCGTCTATAAGTCAACGGATGGCGGAAAGACGTGGGCGAATATGGGACTCAAGGAGACGCGGTCCGTTGGACGCGTCGTCATCGACCCGATCGACGCGAACGTGGTCTACGTCGCCGCCGGTGGTCACCTCTGGGGGCCGAACCCCGAGCGTGGCGTGTTCAAGACGACGGACGGCGGACGGACGTGGAAGAAGGTGCTATTCGTCGACGATAACACCGGCGCGACAGACCTCGTCATCGATCCGGCAAACCCGCTCGTGCTCTACGCGGCGACCTATCAGCGACAGCGCACCGGTTGGGGCTTCAACGGCGGCGGGCCGGGCTCGGGCATCTACAAGACGTCCGACGGCGGCGCGACGTGGACAAAGCTCAGCGCAGGATTGCCGGCGGGCGACAAGGGACGCATCGCGCTCGCGCTGTCGGCAAGCGATCCGAAAGTGGTCTACGCGACGATCGAAGCGCGCGCACCGAATGCTGGGATCTATCGCACGCTCGACGGCGGCACGACGTGGACAAAGACGTCGTCGCTCAACACACGGCCCAACTACTTCTCGCAGATCCGCATCGACCCGCGCGACGTGAGCCACATCTACACACTCGGCTCGAATCGTGGTTTCTATATCTCTAACGACAGCGGCAAGACGTTCATCGAGCTGTTCAGCAACGTCCATGGCGAGGATCACGCGCTCTGGCTCGATCCGGACAACGGCAATCATCTGGTGATCGGTGGCGACGGCGGAGTGTCGATCTCGTGGGATCGCGGTAAAACCTGGGACTTCCGACGGAACATGCCGCTTGGCCAGTTCTACGAGGTGGACGTCGACAACAGCGTGCCATTCCGCATCTGCGGTGGGCTTCAGGACAACGGTGTGTGGTGCGTGCCGAGCGCGGTACGAAATCGGAATGGCATCGCCGATCGTGATGGGTGGAACATCGGCGGCGGCGATGGTTTCCACGCCGTTTTCGATCCCGCGAATCCGTCGATGGTTCTGCAATCGTCGCAGAACGGCAACGCCGCGTGGGTGAACATCGAGACGTTGGAGCGACAGGGCGTTCGACCAGGAACGGGCGATCGTCCGGCTCCGGCCGCGGCAGGTGGACGCGGAGGGCGTGGCGGCAACGTCGTTCTGGCTGGGGGCGAGGGTGGCGAAGCGGCTCCAGCGGGCGGTGGTCGCGCCGGCGCTTACCGCTGGAATTGGAATACGCCGTTCATTGTCTCACACCACGACGCAAAGACGTGGTACATGGGCGCGCAGTTTCTCTTCAAGAGCACCGATCGCGGATCGAGCTGGCAGAAAATCAGCGGCGATCTCTCGCTCGATATCGATCGCGACACGTTGAAGATGATGGGCAGCGTCGTCGGACCCGATGCGCTGTCGCGCCACGACGGACAATCGAACTACGGCGCGCTCACGTCGATCGGCGAATCGGCGGTGAACGCGATGGTCATCTATACGGGAACCGACGACGGCCAGGTACAACTCACCAAGGACGGCGGAAAGAGCTGGACCAACATCACGAGCAAGATTCCCGGTGTGCCATCGCAGACGTACGTCAGCACCGTTTTGCCATCGAAGTACAAAGCGGGTCGTGTGTACGTGACGTTCGACGGACACTACTCTGATGACTACAAGCCCTACGTCTTCGTGAGCGAAGACTTCGGCGCAACCTGGCGCTCAATTGCATCAGGACTGCCCGAAACGTCGATCAACAGAATTCGCGAACACCCAACGAACCCGCACCTTCTTGTTTTGGCTCACGAACGCGGCGTGCACTACTCGAATGACGGCGGCGCCACGTGGACATCGCTCGCCACGAACATGCCGACCACGCCCGTCGACGATGCCGTGTTTCAGGAGCGTGACAACGCTCTCGTTGTCGGCACGCATGGGCGCGGCATCTGGGTATTGGATGACGTCGGCCCGCTCGAGGCGCTGACGCCCGCGTCGCTGGCCACCGACGCCGTGCTCCTTCCGATCGGGCGTGCGCGATTGATGAGCACCTTCACGCCGCAGGCCTGGTACGGGCATGGCGAGTTTTTCGCGCCGAATCCCGATTGGAACGCTGCGATCACGTACAACCTTCGCGACGTAACAGCCGGACAAACGACGATCAGCATCGCGGACCAATCTGGCAAGGTTATCAGAACACTCAAGGGCCCTGGAGCAAAGGGAGTGAATCGCGTGGTTTGGGATCTTCGCTACGCGCCACCGGTTGATTCGGCGAGCTTGCCATCGGCCGGTGGACGCGGCGGCGGCGGACGCGGTGGTCCGCCCGCCGCGACGCCTGTTGGATTCCCGGCAGGTGGCGAAGGCGGCGGCCGTGGAGGCGCACCACTCGGTCCTCTGGTACTTCCGGGAACGTACTCGGTCCGCGTGACTGTCCCGGGCATAACAAAGCCACTCACCGGCACCGTGGTGATCGACGGCGACCCACTGCCGAAGTTCAGCCCCGCCGATCGTGCAGCGCGTCAGGCCGTACTGATGAGAATTTATGAATGGACCAGAGCGCTCGGCGAGGCACGTGTCTCGGCTCGCACTCTGATCGCTCAACATGACTCCATCGTTGCCGACCTCATTGCGGGCGGCGCGAGCGACGCACGTGCCCAAGCGGATTCGCTCAACGCGCGGATCGCACGCCTATCGGCCGATGTCGATCGTGCATTCACCGCCGTGAATGCACAGCGAGCGCCGATCGAAGCCTGGAGCGGACTGCCAACGGCGGACCAGCGCAGAGCACTTGGCTACGGAATCGAGGACGGTCAGAAAGCGATCGTGGAGCTCAACTACCTGGTGAACGCAGGTATTCCAGGCGCCTATCAGCGGGTCGCGAAGAAGCCCTGGTCGCGACAGGTGAAGGCTGCGGTTGCACCGCCAACGCTCGCCGGAAAGCAGCCAGTCAGACCTTAGCGCGAAGAACCGCGAGGTTGAGCTACGCTTTCGCCAACCTCGCGGCCTGTGTTCAAAAGCGCTCGACGGCGGAGACTGCCGCAGTGGCGAAATCGGTGCGGTCGACGACGACTGTCGCTGCCGCCGATGCGTCGCCGGCGGCAGATAGCGTCAGGCGCCATCCCGGAATGAGAAAGTCCGGATCGCCCATGGCCGCTCGGTGTGAGAGCAGGTTGAAGTCGAACACTACGGCGTGCGCATTCTGATTCGAGACCCGCGCGAAGACATATCGTCCCGCACGCCCCTCTTCGTCGACGGACCGACGGACTTCTACGGTTACTCCTGCTTTGACGCAGCTCGCGCAAGCGATCGGCGCCCACGCTCGCGGATCGGGCGCGGATTCGACCGCTGGCCTAGCGCACGCCAACAGGGCGTGCGAACCTCCGGCGAGCATCACCGCGGCAGCCGCGGTGAGACGACGTATACGAAACATTGTCATTCCGGGTTTGAATTGTTGACCAGCAGTCCGAGGTCGAGCGCAAGCCGGATGTAGTCCGACCGCGCCGCGAATCCCATCTTCTCGTTGATCCGCCGGCGGTATGTATCGACGGTCTTTGCACTGATGAAGAGACGCTCTCCGATCTCGGTGCTCGTGAAGCCCTGCGCCATCAGCCGAAACACTTCGCGCTCCCGATCGCTGAGCGTCGCATACGCCGCACGCGCCGGATCCTGCGCCGCTCGGCGCGTCCATCCCGCAGCGAGCACCTCCGCCGCAGCCGCGCGCACAAACACACGTCCTGACGCCGCGGCGCGAATCGCCTCGATGAGCTCCGAGCTCGCCGAGTCTTTCACCATGTAGCCGGCGGCGCCGGCCTCGAGTAACGGAATTAGATAATCCTCTTCGTCGTGCATCGTCAGCACGAGCACGCGAATCGATGGATGGCGACGCGCGATCTCCTTCGTTGCCGTGAGCCCATCCATGCCGGTCATTGAGAGATCGAGCACCACGACATCCGGTTCATCCTTCGCGCAGAAATCGAGCGCTTCCTGACCGTCGCTTGCCTCACCAACGACCTGCATATCGGCATGCGACGTGAGTAGCGTTCGCAAGCCAAGGCGCACCACAGCGTGGTCGTCGACAAGCAACACTCGAATCGGGGTTGCGACTGCCACGGTCATTCCGATGCTCCATCCTGAGGGGTAAGGCGCGCGCGCAGCGGCACGACCGCGTGCACAGTCGTACCAATGCCGATCGAGCTCGTGATCGACAGGCTTCCGTCCACGAGGCCGAGTCGTTCCCGCATCGAGAAGAGTCCCAGTCCGCGAATCGACGACTCGGCAGCCGCAACATCGAAGCCCGAGCCATTGTCGCGAACATGCAACGTGACTTCGTTCTCGTTGGCGTCGAGCGCGACATGCAGATCTGACGATCGCGCGTGACGTACGGCGTTGCCGATTGCCTCCTGCGCGACGCGATACAACACGCTCGCCGCGGCGCGCGGGACCGGTGTCTTCTCGGTCGACGTCACCCAGACGCGCACCCCCGCCTGCTCGCGCGTGCGCCGAGCGAGGTGCTCGATCGCCGCGACGAGTCCGAGATCTTCGAGCACACGCGGATGCATGGTGTGCGACAGCGTGCGCACTTCGGCCAACGCCTGTTTGGTGATGTCGTGCATCGTGTGCAGTCTCGACCGCGAAGCACCGGCCGGCTCGTTGAGCGCTGCGGTGAGCATCATTTCCAACGCGCTCAACGACTGCGCAGTGGAGTCATGCAGCTCACGCGCAATTCGCGCTCGCTCGGCGTCACCGGCGTTGATCACCTGTGCCGCGAGCTGTCGAGCGTGCGCGCGATCGGCAGTGAGATGGTCCAGCAACTCGTTCAAAGTGAGGCCGATGCGTGCAATGTTGCGGTCGGCGAGCGTGGGCGCCGTGAAGCGCGCCCCGAGATCACCGCGCGACACACGTATCGTGGTCGCCTCGAGCGCGCGCAGCGGCAGCAGCGCCCAGTAGACGAGCCCCGCGTTGAGGGCGAGCGTAACGAGCAGCGACGTGAAGATGATCTCGACGTTCGCATCCGGCGGCGAACGGCCCACGACCCACAACGCCGCGATATTGATCGTCACATCGGCGATCACGAGCTTGGCGAGGAGCGGCGTGGATGCGAGCTGTCGCATCCACGCCGGTCGTGTCCACGCTTTCGCGCGATTCACGCCTCGCGTCAGTTCGGGAACGGGAACAGCGACCGACGTCACGCGCTCTTCCGCAAACGCTCGCTGACTTCCAGATCCCGCAGCAGTCCGTCGTGCAGTCCGTACACCCATCCGTATAACTCCAGCGGCCGTCCCGCGTCGCGCGCTGACTGCACGACCGGGACACGGCTCAAGTTGTAGACCTGCTCAGCAACGTTCAGCTCGACCAACCTTCGACAGCGTGAATGCAAATCGTCGAACGTTCTCAATTCGTCGGCGTGCAAGCGTGCGACGTTGCGCACGTGCGCAATCCAGTGGTCTACGTGCGTCGGCGCCTGCGGCCCCAGCGCTGCCTTCACGCCGCCACAGTCATCGTGTCCGCACACCACGATGCTCGCAACACCCAATACTTCCACGGCGTACTGCAACACCGCTTGCAAGTTGTTGTCTGTTGCCACCACCTGGTTCGCGATGTTGCGGTGGACGAAGATCTCGCCGACGTCTGGCTGTGTGATCAGATCGACCGGAACGCGTGCGTCCGAGCAACCGATGAACAGACAACTCGGCGCGTGTCGTTCGGCGCGCCGGCGAAAGTATTCCGGGTCACGCTGTAGTCGTTCGCGCGCCCAAGCGCGATTCCCGTCGAGCAGTCGTTGAATGTTCATGTCGCTTCTGTCCCCCCGTTTCGTCGTTGATGGTTCACGATCGGAAGGCTAGGACTCGGCTCTCGACGTGTCTGTCGGAGCCGGGCGCGACGTGTGTACGATATTGGCGTACAGCGCTGTCGTGCCACGGTTCCACAGTCGGGAGCCAATCGCCCAGAGCAGGAGGGCGGTCAGCACGCCCGTCAGGAAGTCGGTGAGCACGACCATGACGGCCGTATAAGCCATGAGCACGATCTGCAACTTGTTCTGGGCCAGCACTTCGCGTACTTCGGCCGGCTTCACCATGACGGTGGCCACGTAGAGCAGAATACCGCCAATGCAGGCCATGGGTACGAGCTCGAGATACTTCGCGAGATACAAAGCGAGCGCGAGCTTGAGCACGCACTTGAAGATCCCTGCGAGCGGCGAGAGTGCCCCGACCTTGATGTTGGTCGCCGTTCGTGCCAGCGCTCCCGTGTGCGGAAAGCCATTGAGCAGCGGCACGATGATCTGCACCAGCCCCTGACCCCACAGCTCTTTGTTCGGGTTGTACGGCGTTCCCTTGTTCTCGGCCAAACGATCGGCCATGCGCGAACAGAGCAGACTCTCGACCGCGCTCACGAACACGATCGCAGCTACGAAGTAGCCGAGGTCGAAGAGCATCGTCGGAGTGAGCGGAACGGACGCTGGAGTGGTGAACACCCAGAAGTCCGTCGGGATCTTTCCGAACTTATCGACCACGCGTGACAAGCCTTTGTCCGCCCACACGGTCGCGGCAATGACGGACGTTGTACCGAGCGCGATCAACGGCGCGGGAATGAACACCGACACCCGGAGTAGAACTTTCGTCAGCGCGAACGTACCGAGTCCGAGCGCGATCGCGTAGCCGTTGATGTGCGACAGATTGGCGGCGATCGTCTTCGCCTTATCGATGAACGCGTAGCCCATCGCCGCCTTGATGCCGAGGACTTCACCGATCTGTGATAGGGCGATCGTTATGGCGATACCAATCGTGAATCCGACGATGATCGAGTGTGGCACCTTTGCTACGACGCGTCCGAGTCGTGAGATGCCGAGCACCATCAGCACGACGCCGGCGAGAATACTCGCGAGCACCAGAATGCGATGGTCGTTGTATTTGGCCATCAGCGCGCCAATTACGGGGATGAACGCGGCCGTCGGTCCGTACACCTGATACTTCGATCCGCCGAATAGCGCGCCGACGAGGCCCGCCACTGCGCCGCCCACGATTCCCTGTTCGGGGCGAAGGCCTGACGCCATCGCGAAACCCATCGCCAACGGAATCGCTACGGCGGCCACAATGAGACCGGCAGCAAAGTCGCGCATCACGTTCAGGCGCCAATTGCCGCGCTTCAAGTCTTCGTAACGCGCGTCGAACGGACTTAGGAAGTAGCGGAGTCGTGCGCCGAGTGGCGCATCGTCTGGCGCGCGCGGCTCTCTGGCGGCCGCCGCGGTTGCTTCGGTCATGCTCGTTCCTCCTCGCGAAATCGGTCTAGGAGGCGAGCAGATTACGGCGCGCTACGGGTGATGTCTGTCGGAGGCCGGCGCGACGCGTGTACGAATTAAACGTACACGGGTTCGCTCAGCCAACGCGTCTCGCTGGCGTCCCAGCGCGCGTGACAAGGAATTGTGCCGACGACGCGTGGTTTGGAAAGCGACTCAGATAGTTTGCGCGCCAGTGTTCAGTGAACGGCTCGGTCGCTGACTCGTGAACTAGCGCCCAGACGCTTCCGCCGAAGCCGGCGCCAAACGCGGACGCTGCTACTGCACCGAGCGCGCGCGCCGAGCGCGCCAGCTCGATCATCTCTGGAATCTGATTCCCGAGCAATCGCTCCGCTGCGTCCTGCGATCGATCGACGAGCGCACCGACCTCGGACATGTCGTTGCCAATCAGCGCCGCGGCGACCCCAGGAATCAGCACGTTGCTTTCCAGGTGAAAGTGATCGAAGCGATCGAGCATCTCTCGTGTCGTGAATTCTCCGGCCTTCGATCGCGCGATGGCGGCTCGGGCTGAATCGGCGCCTGCAGCTGCGATAGCGTCGGCGAGTGTGCGCGCGGATCCACCAGTCACCTCGCGCCACGCATTGAGTGTAGCCCGCGCGCGGCGCGACACAGCATTGTATTTCTCTAACGCGCTGCCTGTCTTGTCGGCCACCACGCCGCTGGCCGCAACAACAAGGCGATGATTGGTCGGCAGTGCGCAGGATCCTTCAAAGCGCACAGGGCAGAACGCGTACTGAACGAGTTGGCCCACGCGACCGCAAATCATCGCGGTCTGATCCTCGCAGCCGTTCAGCGTGCCCACACCTTCGTCGCCCGAAAACGATTTGAACGTCGCGCCATTCTCGATGCAGCCGACATACTCGGCCAGATCTTCAACAGATTGGATGCTCGCACGATACGACGCGCGCTCCTCGAGCGTGTTCACCGCGGCGATTGCCATGTACACCGCGACGACCAGAGCGCTCGAGCTGCTCATGCCAGCTGCGACAGGAAGATCGGACTCGAAGACGAGGTCGGCGCCGATTCGCGCATCCGGAAAGTCGCGGGCGAGACGGCGAACCACGGTGAACGGATAGTTCGCCCAATGCCCGCGAGGGCGAGCGAGGTTGGGATCGAACGTGCACTCGACCGTCTCGTTCAGTCGCGCGTCACGAATGCGAACGACGCTGTCGTTGCGAGCCGAGGCGGCGATGCGAACGCCGCGGTCGATCGGACAGAGAAGACTTCGACCGCCCGCGTAGTCGGTGTGCTTGCCGAGGAATTCGATTCGCCCGGGAACGAAGAACTCCGTCATTGCTTTGTCGCCGACTCGACGTGCGGCGTTTCGCCAGGCACCATCCATCGCGCAACGGCGTCATGCAGCAGCTTGAGTTGACGCGCGAGCCGAGTGAGGCGTTGTCGAACCACCGGGCCTGATGCTGCGTCGGGAAGCGGAACGGTACCGATCGCTGGCGCCGGTGCCGGCGGTCGACCGTGTAGCACGGCGTCGGCGAGGTCGACCAACATCGCGTGTGCGGCTTCCGCGAATGGTCGGAGTTCGTCGGCCGTCGGCCGCGTCGGCGAATTGGCCGCGACCGCGAGTGCCGTCGTCGAGCCCGCGATGCGCCTGGTGTAGACGAGGAATGCCATGATCGGCTCGAGAACCTCTGGCGCACCGCGATGATCGCTCAGGAGCCGCTGAAAGGAATCTTCCGCGCCAAGTGCCGCACTTCCGACGTTGCGCCGCGCGTCGCGCAACGCTCCGACGTCAACTTTCCCCTCTTGTGCCACGAGCCCGATGGCGCGCTGCAGAAAGTCATCGTTGGCGCGAAGCGCTGCGGCCGCTAACTCGGGCAACCGCTCTCGCTCGTCGCCAGGCCATAACAGGCGCGCAGCAATCAAAGCAATCGCGCCACCAACCAACGTGTTGGCGATGCGCAGGCTCGCCAAGTTTGGATCGCGGGATCCAGATTCGGCGAGCAGTACAAACGCGGGCGTGCCGAACACTGCGTACGCGCCGTAGTTGAGCGGCAGAAGTGCGACGCACAGCGCCGTGAATGCGCCGATTAGCAACAGCGTCGTGACGGGATGCGCGAGCTGTGCACTCAACCCAGCCGCGACGATTCCGCCGACGATCGTCCCAAAGATTCTCTGCAGCGCCTTCTGGCGCGTCGTGGCGCTGAACGGTTGGAGAATCACGATCACCGTGAGAATGACCCACGACGAATGCTTGAGGTGCAACGCTGCCGAGATCAATACGGCTGCCGTGGCCGCAAACGCGACGCGTAGGGCGTGGTGCACGATTGCGCGCGGCGGATGAAGCACCGCGTCGAGCGAGAACAGCACCGGCTCCGGCGGTGGCTCAGCGACATCGATGTTGTCGCCAGCGCCCTCGACTGCGTCGCCGCTATTCAGCGATGCAGCGAGCGCCGCTGCCGACGTCAGATAGTCGGCGATGCGATCGAGCACCTCGGCGAGTGCTGCACCGTGAGTAACGAGGGTAGCGCCGCTCACGACGATCGCTGGACGTGGTGCATCGATTTCCGATTGTACGGCGACGGCAATCGCGCGCGACGTCCGCGCGATGTCAGTCAGCACTTGATCGACAGCGCGCTTTGTGGCGTCCGACGGCGACGGACCACGAAGCACCGAGTCGGCTTCATCGAGCAGTGCGTTCACGTGTGCGAACAGCTGATCGGCGACTTCGTGTAGCACGAGCAGACGCTCGCCGCGAGCGGTTTCTCCCGAGCGGGGCCGACGGGTGATCGCCAGCGACGTTCGTGCCGCATCGATGGCCGCACGGACCGCAACAATGTGCGACTTGAGCTTCCAGGTGTCGATTGAGCCATCGCGCTCGAGAAGCTCGATGGCCGCTTCGAGATAGCGCGCAATGGCCCGATAGCACTCCGCCACGTGGAGTCGGAGCGGCCGATATGGTCGGATGGGCCAGAGCAGAATCGCGAGGAGCATCGCCCACAATCCGCCCGCGACTACGTACGCCGATCGAAGCAGCGCTGCTTCCACACTCGTCACGGGGACGGCGATGGCGACCGCGAACGTCACGAGAATCGTCACGCCAAAGCCGGGTCCAACATCCGTCCACGCCCGGGCCAGACCGCACAGCATCGCGATGATGAACGTGGCGATCACGCTGAGTACGATGTGCCCCGACACGAGTGACCCGACCCCTGCGGCGATCGCGCCGGAGAATGCAAGCGCGACCATCATCCGCGTGCGCGTTCGATACGGGCCAACGCGATCGAGCAACGCGCCATTGAAACCGGCGAGACTCACCCACGACGCGCCGCCGCCAGGAATCCACGCGGCAAAAATCAACGGCGTGATCGTCGCGATCGCGGCGCGAAAGCCAGCGGCGTATGCGGGACGAACGTGTGCCACCGCGGATGCGGCACGCGCGTCATGGGCCCACCGGCGGAAGTATCCGAGGCCGAGCATTGTCTAATTCAGCCTCGCCGGCGGGCGACTGTCGTCAAGTCGCTATCGGCTCAGACGAAAAGGTGTAGCACCACGCCTCTCCCTCGAGCACGACCTCGCCGGTCTGACGCGTCACGCGAATCGCGAGCTGTGTCACCGGCTTCGTCGCATGCACGCTCATCACCTCTGCCGCTGCAGTAATCGTGTCGTCGATGTACACGGGCGCGGTGAACTTCCAGTTCTGACTGAGAAAAACCGTGCCCGGCCCAGGCATGTCCATGGCGACGAGCGCGTGAAGCAAGCCGGTCGTCAGTCCGCCCTGTACGACGAGTCGCCCGAACTTCGTCCCGGCGGTGAAAGCTTCGTCGAAGTGCAGCGGATTGTAGTCGCCCGTCAACTGGGCAAACGTCGCGACGTGCGCCGCGGTGAGCGTCAAACTCCGTTCGGCGCGCTGGCCGACGTTCAGCTTCGAGGCAGACATGCGCGGAAGTTACCGGCGCCCGCCTCGGCCCGCGAGCGCCCGATTATCGAGCGCCGCGGTTATGAGCTACGGACTACGGCACTCGCACGAATACGTCGTGATTCACCGGCGTTGCCATCGTCTGTCCAGATGGCGCAATACCGAGTGCGAGAACGCTCATGCCGGTCGTGGACGGGTTGATGAACGGTGCGTCGGTTGCGTCAGGATTCCACGAGTAGGACCAAGACCATACGGCACCTCCGGCCTGATCGGTCGACTGAGTTCCGGCGGTTGCTTGCCCGACGCGGCGCCACGGCCCGATCGATCCAGCACGCACCCAGAACTCCACTGCGGTAAACGGCGATCCACCGGCCGCGAGTGTGCCCAATGCTTGCGCCGTGAGCACCAACGTCGACCTCGAACCTTGCGACGTGTCATCGCGACGAATCGTGTCGGGCACGGCCGATTGCACGAGCGCCCACGACGCGTTCGTCGAGGTCGAGTCGTACACTCGAACGTCAGCAGTCGCGCGTTTGGATGTATCAGCGGTCGACGTTGCCGTAACCGTGGCAAAACCGCGCGACACACCAGTCACGACGCCCGCATTGCTCACGGTCGCGACTGCGGCGTTCGACGAAACCCACCCGACTGTCGACGAACTCGTTCCGGCCGGCTGAATCGTCGGCGTGAGCGTGAACGCCTGACCCAAGTTGTGAAGGCTGGCCGTCGGCTGCAGCGCCACACCGGTGACCGGAGACGCCGAGTACTGCCAGTTCACAGTCACCGGCCCCTCGGCGGATTTGATCACGAACGCGAACACACGACTCGGGAAATTCGTTGGTACCGTGAGACGCAAGGTGCCGGTTGCACCGGCGGCCACCGAGCCTGACGTCGGACTGATCGTGCATTGCGCGCCACAGCGCGTGAACGCGGTATCGACGCTCGCGATGCTCCAATCGAGCGATCCAATTCCCGCATTGTACACGGAGAACTGCGTTGTCGTGATCGTGTTCGTCTTCGCCGTATCGGGAGCGACGAGCAGAATCGGATGTGTCGCGGTGACTTTGAGGATGAGACTGAGGACGTCGGACGTGATGAGCTGCGTCATCGTTCCAGACAACACGCTGACGCGCGTATTGCTGAGCACTTCGGCGGCGAACGTCGTGTTGCCGGGCGGGAACGCCAGCTGGAGCGTTGCGGTCGTGTTGTACCGCGAGAGATGACGACCAATCGGAATCCGATCGCCATTTTCGGCGGTGATTTTGAGGTCGATGCTGTCAAGAATCGAGACCCACGGCCCCGAGGGAATCGACGATACGGACCGCGATTCATTCGCGAGCAGGAGTGTTGGCCGCACGCTTGGCTGGACGCCGCCGTTCTCGGTCGACGAACACGCGGCGAGCGCGAGCGCGCCGAGCAGTCGAGTAATACGTGTGGTCGTCATAGTGGCAACGTCACGACGACGACGGCCTTCACCGGCGGTGGCGGCGGCGGGCCTTTGCGCGGCCAGAACTTGTACGTCGCATAGCTCGCTGCACCAATACCAACCGTTCCGATCGTGATCTTCTTCCACGGAAGTGCACGCACCGTGGCGAACGACGGATGCGGAATCGGCGGATGCGGAATCGACGAAACCTTGAAAGGATTCTTCCACACATCATTCGAGTGGAAGTGGATCTCGTCGAGCCCCGCGGTTTGTACGACCACAGGTTGCAGCGGCTGTCCCGGACCAAACGTGAATGATTGGCCAGCAGCGACCGTTCCCGATCGCAGCGTCACGAGACCGTCTTGAACGGTGACAATTCCTCTGCGCGCGACTGAGTCAACGAGCACCGTGAACGCGCTGCCCACGTTGCTGATCTGTTCGTCGAGCGCACGAACCTGCAACTGGCCAGAACGCCACTGCACGATCGCCGCACCATTCTTCACGACGAGAATGAAGCGCTCGGGTGCGTTGGCTCCGCGACCGACTGTGTCCTTCTTGAACTCGTACGATCCGTTGCCTGCCGCAGGAACGCGGCTCGCAATGTGGCGACCGACATCGGAGCCCGGGCAGCGCCCGAGGTCTGGTGCGAGCACGAAGGTGCCACGGCCTATCGTTCCGTCGACACGCACGCGCACGTCGGTGCGTCGCATCACGACGATGCGATCGTTCGTGAAAATCGCCGAGTCTCGCGGCCAGAGCCGCTCGGTTTTTTGCGTTCCGATGCGCGAGAACGACTGCGGGTCGGCGGGCACGTGCCGTGAGACGATGCACGTTCCCTGGGCTTCGACGCCGCGAACATCGTCGACTCGCGCGAGTGCGATACCCTGACTCGCCGCGAGCGACGGAACCAAGCAGAGCGCGAAACAAACGCGCGCGTGTATTCGATTGATGGTGGAGCTCCGACAGGATGGGCGGTCTTTCCAACGACCTTCAACCTGCCCGTCGGCGGGGCACTAAGCTGTGACACGCCTCACGCAAACCGATTTACAGGTTCACGTGAGGCGTGTTTGGGCTGCCAAGCGAAGAAACGTTACGGAACCGTCGGCGGCGTGTTCTTGATTTCGTATTCCTTCGGCGGCTCGGCGCCGAGCAGGTATCTCACGAAGTAGTCCCAACGACGGCGCATCATGTAGTTCGACATGTCACCGTAGCCGTGCGGCTGATTCGGCAGCATGAGCAGATCGAAATCCTTGTTCGCCTTGATCAGCGCGTCGGCAACGAGGAGCGTGTTGTACGGCGGCACGTTGTTGTCCATCGTGCCGTGCGCGAGCAACAGATGGCCCTTGAGATTCTTAGCCATCGACTGATTCGCTTCGATGTCGTAGCTGTCGGTACCGTCGGCGTTCTTCGTGAGAAGACCCTGGTAGCGCTCACCCCAATCATCTTCATACTGACGCTGGTCGTGATTGCCCGACTCGGCGATGCCGACCTTGAAGAAGTCTGGGAAGCGGAACATGGCATCAGCGGTGATGAATCCGCCGCCCGAGTGGCCCCACATCGCGGCCTTGTCGATGTCGATGCCCGAGTACTGCTTCGCCAAGTCCTTCATCGCGGCAACTTGGTCGGGGACCGTGTTGTCGCGTCCCATCTTTCCGTAATAGTAGTCGTGGAACGACTTCGAGCGACCCGGCGTGCCGCGACCATCGATCGACACGACGATGAAGCCCAACTCGGCCAACGCCTGCTTGTCGCCGCGCGCGGCGGAGAATGAGCGAGCGCCAACGCTGCCGCTCTGCGGACCAGGGTACGCGTTGTTGATGATCGGATACTTTTTGTTCGGATCAAAATTCGTCGGACGGAACATCATTCCGTAGAGATCCGTCTTGCCGTCGGCCGCCTTGGCCTTGATCGGAATCGGCGGTTTCCAGCCAGTTGCAACCAGCTTCGAGATGTCGGCCTTCTCGAGCGCAACGACGAGCTTGCCGTCCGCGTCACGGAGTCCGACCTGCGGCGCGACGTCAGGGCGCGAGTACGTGTCGACGAGATACTTCCCGTCGGGCGACAGCTGCACTGCGTGATCACCATCGTCCGGCGTCAGCGAAACCTGCGCGCCGGCGTCGAGACCGATCCGATAGAAGTGCGAGAAGTACGGATCCTGACCCTTCTCGCGACCACTCGCCGCATACCAGATCGTACGAGTCTTCTCATCAATGCGGTTGATCTGCGTCACCGGACCTTCGCCCGTCGTGATCTGGCGCTTCACCTTGCCCGAGTTGAGGTCGTACAGATAGAGCTGACCCCAATCGTCGCGCTGCGAATACCAGATGACTTCGTTCGTCGGCCAGAGTACGCGCCAACCGGTGCGCGACTCGAACTGCGTCGGCACGGTCTCTTCAAATACGGTGCGCACCGCGCCAGTCGCAGCGTCGGCAACGCGGAAGATCGCGTTCTTGTGGTCGCGACCCGTCGACACGAGCGCCAACTTCGAGCCGTCGGGGCTCCAGTTGTAGTCGGCCATCGTGATGTTGTCGCCGATCGTCGCCCGATGGAACTCGGGCGGCAGTTGGAGCCGCGTCACTTTGCCGGCGTCGACGTCGATGATGACGCGCTGCAGCATTGCAACGACCGAGTCACCCGGCAGCGGATACTTCCACGCCTTGAGCGTCGGATGTCCGACCTTGGTCTCGACGAGGAACATGTCGCCGACTTTGCGCTCGTCCTGTTGCGAGGTCGCAATCTTCTTCGAGTCTGGCGACCACAGCAGTATCGCGCGATCACTGCTCGCCCATCCGGCGTTGTCTGTCGCGTAGCCGAAATCCTTTTCGCCGTCCTTCGTCAGCTGGCGTTCCTGGCCACTCGCGACATCACGGACCCAGAGATTCCAGTCGCGAATGAACGCGGCCTTCGTTCCGTCGGGCGACATCACCGCGTTGCCCGCAGCGCCGCCACGTCCACCGCCGCCACCTCGGCCGCCGCGACCGCCGCCGCGACCACCACGACCGGCGGCATCAGCATCCGCCGCCGAGGGCACGCCTGGACAGTTGGAGCGGGTCGCGTCGCAAACGACGCGTGAGCGCTTCGCCGGATCGACGAGCACGAACTCCGCGTTGCCGGAGCCGGTGCGGTACCACATCCGGCCGTCGGGCAGCCAGTTGGCCGCAACGTTTCCGCCAACCACCAGGTTGGCGAGCGACGGTGCGAGCATTTTGGCCGCCTTGTCGTAATCGGCGGTGGTCAGGGCACGCTGAGCTTGCTGCGCGCCGGCGGGTGCGAACGCGACCGCGGTCGCGAGTGAGAGGACGAGTCGCTTCATGAGGAGCCTGTGGGGAGCTGGTTCGATCGCGAGGATCGCGAACCGGACCTCTGAAATTGTCCGGCGCACAGGCCTGGGGCAACCCTATCGCGGCTGCCAGCTCCCCTTGGCCACCGCCGGCACGAACTTGTCCAACCCTCGCGGCGGAAACTCGAGCGTTTTCCCCTGCTCGGCGCTCTGGTATGCCGTCATGAGGATCTTCACAACGTCGAGTCCGTCGTCGAACGTGAGGCGTGGCGTCTCTTTGCCCAGGAACGCGCGAACGAAGTGGCGATCCTCTGCTTCGTAGCCGTATGCCGCGGCCTCGTTGGCGACGACCGGCATCAAACCGATTTCGGCGTTCTGCTTCTCGACGAGATCTTCGCCCGCCTTACCCCGCACGGCCCGTGAGAAGAACAGCTTCAACCCGCTATCCAGGGAGTTCCACGCCATCGAGTACTCCGGCCCCAGCAGCTCGGCCGAGAGTCGCAATCCCGCGCCAACGAAACTCCACGAGGTCGAGGCCTCGCCGATCACAGTGTGTCCGTCATCCGTCTCGAACTCGATCGTGAGGCTCGCGAAATCCTCGGAGGGACGCTTGGTGTAGTCGACTTCCTTACCGAAAGTCTTCGACAGCTGCTTCGCGTATTCCGGCCGCGACCACTTCAGACTCGCGATGTGCGCCGTGATTCGCGTTGGGCGAACGGTCGACGACGCCGCGCCTGGCTTCGTGAGCAAATGCCGAACGACGAGCGCCGAGTGGCACATCATGTCGTTGAGTACACCGCCGCCTTGCAGCGCGCCCTGCCAGAACCACGGCATGTGCGGGCCGCTGTGCTCCTCGGCGGCGCGCGCCAGATACGGCCGGCCCGTCGTCGCTGCGCCACGTGCCCATAGCAACTCGCGCCCTGTCTCGACCTGTGGGGCGAAGAGTTGGTTCTCGAGATATCCGTGCGCAATTCCAACGCGCTTCACCAATTCGGTAACGCGCTTTGCTTCAGCAACGTTTCGCGCAAGCGGCTTTTCGCAGGCAATGCCCTTGAGCGTTCCCTTCCCGCTCTCGATCGCATGGACAATCTCTTCGACGTTCTCGATGCGCGCCTGGTTCGGACCGGTCAACCAGATCGCGTCGATCGCTGGATCGGCGACCATGTCGGAAATCGAGGAATACGCCTTAGCATTGCCGACGTCGAGATTGCGCGCCAACTCGGCGGCCGACGACGCGTTCTTTTTGTTCGGGCTCCAGACGCCGAGCACGTCGGCGTCGCGCACGGCGCGGAACGCTTGAAGATGGAAGCGCGCGTTGAAGCCGCTGCCGACGAAGGCGACGCCAAGTCGCTGTGATGGTTCGGTTGTCTTCTTGCCGCTCATTTCGCTTCGGGACTCACGCGGGTTTGCATCAGATCGTAGGAGACGCCGAGCTTGTCGAGCGCCGGTTGCGGACAGCCGTCGTAGCCAGGGTTGGCAACGTTGCCAATGTATTGAAGATCCTTCCAGCCGATCGCGCTCGAAAAGAAGCCCGATGCGGTCATGTCGCGAAAGCGATTGAAGAACGTGACGCCGTAACTCATTCCCGGCTTCGCCTTCTGTGGATAGGCGATGTCGTCGAGCACCTGACGTCGCTGTGCGTCGCTGGAGCCAATGAATGTCTTGTTGAAACGCTTATGACACTCCGTATCGAGCCAGCCGAGTCCACCGCGAATCGCAATCTGCGTGTTGACGTTCGCATCCTTCTCGGCGAGCAGAAAGTCCATGTACTCCGGGACCTTCGCGTCCGTCGCGCTGCCAGAATGCTCATCACGCGGAATGATGTAGTCCACGAGCATCCGCACCGTCGACCATTCGTGGGCTGTGAAGAACTTCGGCGCAGCAGGTGCCTGCGCGTCGATTCCAGGAAGCACGGCCGCTGCAAAGGCCGCTTGTGGTGCGCCGAGTGCGGCGGCGACTGGAACCGTACCGAGAACCTTGAGCGCTTCGCGCCGCGAAACGCCGCCTTCCGTCTTCCCGCTCCCCTCGTCGCTCATAGTGCTCCCGCCTTTCGCTGTTCCGCGATGTAGTCGCTCGTGCGCCACGACAGCGCGAGGATCGTCCACGTTGGATTCTTGTCAGCCTGCGACACGAACGGACTGCCGTCGCTCACGAACAGATTCTTCACGTCGTGCGCCTGACAATTCGAATTCACGACGGACGTCTTGGGATCACTGCCCATACGCGCGCCGCCCAGTTCGTGAATGATTGTTCCGCCGTCAGCGAGTCCATAGTTGCGCTCCTTCGACGGCATCGGCGACGTCGGAGTTCCACCCATCGCGACGATCAGCGAGCGGAAAGTCTCCTGCATGTGCTTCGCCTGATTGATCTCATAGTCGGAGAACTTCCAGTGGAAGCGCAGCACGGGAATGCCGAACCGATCGACGACGTTCGGATCAAGCTCGCAGTACGAATCCTCATTCGGAATCATCTCGCCACGACCGTCGAATCCGATCGACGCTCCGTAGTACTTGCGATAGTCGGCCTTGAGTTGCTTGCCGTAGCCGCCGCCATTCTGACGTTGAATGCCGCCGCCGAAGCCGGACCCCGGCTGTCCCGTGCCGCCATACACTTCGATGTGATAGCCACGCGGGAAGTCGAGCTTCTTGTTGTCGAGCCACCACGGCATGTACACGTGCATTCCGCCAACACCGTCGTGATTGTGCGGAATGTGGTCTTCCATCATCGGGATATGGCCCGACACGCCAGCGCCCGTCGTGTCGGTGAGATACTTCCCAACGACGCCGCTCGAGTTCGCGAGTCCGTTGGCGAACTGGTTCGACTTTGAGTTGAGGAGAATGCGCGCCGTCTCCATCGCGCTCGCCGCGAGCACCACGACCTTGGCGCGCACATGCTCGTCGGCGCCGGTGTTCTTGTCGATGTACGACACGCCCGTCGCCAGACCATCCGGTCCGATCGTGACCTCGCGCGCCATCGCATTTGTCAGCAGCGTCAACTTCCCTGTCTGCAGCGCCGGCGCGATGAGCACGTCGGGGCTCGAGAAATTCGCTTTCACCTGACAGCCGCGATTGCACTGGCCGCAGTAGTGACAGGCCTGGCGCCCCGGCAGCGGCTTCGTGATCACGGACAACCGCGCAGGGATGCACGTGATGTTCAGTTTGTCCGACGCCTTCTTTACGAGCAACTCGTGACAGCGCGGCTTCGGCGGCGGCGTGAAGATGCCGTCAGGATGATTGCGCAGCCCTTCGTTCGATCCGTAGAGCCCGATGAAGCGATCGATGTTGTCGTAGTACGGCTTCACATCGTCGTAGCCGATCGGCCAATCGTCGCCCAGGCCGTCGATGCTCTTGCCGCGAAAGTCGTCCGGACCAAAGCGCAGCGAGATGCGTCCCCAGTGATTCGTGCGGCCGCCAAGCATGCGGGCGCGCCACCAACTGAACTGCGTCCCAGGCGCTTTGGTGTACGGCTCACCGTCGATCTCCCAGCCGCCGTCGCACGCGTCGAATTCGCCGAACGGACGCCCATGAATCGATGCACCGCGATGCGGCGTCGCCCAGTTCGGCGTCATCATCTTCGAATCGCGACTCGCGAACCAGCTCGGTCCGGCCTCGAGCATCACAACACGGGCACCGGCCTTGGTCAACACGTAGGCGGCCATGCCGCCTCCGGCCCCGGAGCCAACGATACAGACGTCGTAGACAGTGCGTTGCGGCATGTGAAAACTAGTATTCGAGATTGGAAAGATATTTGTAGCTGGCCGCGGCAGACGCGATCGGATCCGTTGCGTCGTCGCGCTCAACGAAGTAGTGCTCGATTCCCTTCGTGCGTCCAAAGATTGTCTTGAAGTCGATCATCCCAGTGCCGACGTCGGCCATCTTGAGATCCGGCGCAGGCGTCGAGTCCTTGGCGTGAAACATCTTGAAGCGCCCAGGATACGCCGCAACGAGCGCCAGCGGATCGGCGCCGCCATTCACCGCCCAGTAGATGTCCATTTCGTACGACACGAGTGACGGATCGGTCTCCTTCATCAGGATGTCGATCGGCAGCACGTCACCCGTCTTACGTACAATGTCGTTGTGATTGTGGAAGGCAAAGCGGAACCCCGCAGCCTTGCACGCCGCGGCGGCCTTGTTGAACCGGTCGGCCACGCCCTTCCAATCCTCAGCCGTCACCTTGGGACCGCGCGGCAGCGACGGCACGGTAATCCACTGGTGCCCCACCGTCTTGGCGTCCGTGAAGGTCTGAGCGGCATTCGTTTCGATTGCTTCGATGGCGATGTGCGCCGACGGCGCCGTCAATCCGTTCTGATCGAGCATCGCACGAACCGCAGTCGCGGGATGATTGTAGTACCCCGCGAACTCGATCTCCTTGTAGCCGATCTTCGCAAGCTGGGTCAGCGTACCCGAAAGATCCGTCTGGGCTTGGCGACGCGCCGTGTACAACTGAATACCAATGCGCGACAGCTTGCTCCGTCGCTCGAGCGCGGGCACGAGCGCTCCAAGCGACTGACCGCCATACGCGAGGCCGAGCGTCGCACCACCGAGTGTCGCGAGAAACGAGCGTCGATTCTGAGACATTCCACGTGGGGAAAAGACACGATTAACATGGCGTGCCGCGCTCTGGACCGCTACGTGTGGCGCACGCCGTGACGCGTTGGTGGCGCAGCCGTATGTTGTTGTCCATGAAAACCGTTCTTACCTGTGTCGCCGCACTCGCGCTCCGAACCGTCGCACTCGGCGGGCAGACCAACGCGGCAACTGAGCCGTCGGTCATTCCGCGACCCGTGTCGATGACGCGCGGCACAGGCGTCTTTCGCCTCACCCCACAAACCGTGATCGTTGCCACACGCGCCGATTCGGCCGCGGCACGGCGACTCGCTCGCGACCTCGCACCTGCCACAGGTTTCGACCTCGCAGTGCGATTCAGCCCGACGTCGGCCGGCAATCGCATCGTCTTTCGTCGTACCGCACCACGCGACACGACGCTCGGCGCCGAAGGGTATCGACTTGACGTGAAGCCGGGTGTCGTGACGATCACATCCGCGGCTCCGGCGGGCGCGTTCTACGCGACACAGACGATTCGGCAGCTTCTTCCACCCGCTGTCTTCCGATCGGCCACCGTTGCCAACGAAAACTGGACCATTCCTGCCGTGGCAATCGTCGATCGACCGCGTTTCTCCTGGCGCGGCATGCACCTCGACGTGTCGCGGCACTTCATGCCAAAGGAGTTCGTGAAGAAGTACATCGACCTCCTGGCGCTGCACAAAATGAATTCCTTCCACTGGCATCTCACCGATGACCAGGGTTGGCGAATAGAGATCAAGAAGTATCCGCGTCTCACAGAGGTCGGAGCCTGGCGCAAGCAGACGCTCGTGGGACATGTGGGCGGCGACTCGTCGACGTGGGTGTACGACAAAAAGCCGCACGGCGGTTTCTACTCACAGGACGACGTCCGTGAAATCGTTGCCTATGCGCGAGAACGATTCGTTCGCATCGTTCCGGAAATCGAGATGCCCGGCCATTCGCAGGCGGCGATTGCCGCGTACCCGTGGCTCGGCAACTTCGGCGACACCGTGAGCGCGTGGGGCTCCTGGGGTGTGAGTCCATATATCCTCAACCCGTCCGACACCACGATTGCGTTCATGCAGGACGTATTGACGGAAGTGATGTCCCTCTTTCCCGGTGAGTTCATTCACGTTGGCGGCGATGAAGCGATTAAGCCGCAATGGAAAGCGAGTCCGCGTGCTCAAGCCCGCATGAAAGAGCTCGGTCTCAAGACCGAGGATGAACTCCAGAGCTGGTTCATCACCAAGATGGATGCGTTCATCACGTCCAAGGGGCGACGCATGGTCGGCTGGGACGAGATTCTCGAAGGCGGCTTGGCGCCGAACGCCGTTGTGATGTCGTGGCGCGGAACCGAAGGTGGAATCGCCGCGGCACGTGCCGGGCACGACGTTGTCATGACGCCGGGAAGCCACACATACTTCGACCACTATCAAACTCGAAACACGCAGTCCGAGCCGCTCGCGATCGGTGGTTTCTTGCCGCTCGATACCACGTACGCCTACGAACCCATTCCCGCCAACCTCGAGCCCGCGTTCGTCAAGCACATCCTCGGCACTCAGGGACAGGTGTGGACGGAATACATCGAAGGGCCCAAAGGCGTCGAGTACATGGCCTTTCCTCGCGTCGCCGCGCTCGCCGAAGTGCTGTGGACGCCCAAGGACCGGAAGAATTTCGCCGACTTCTCGGCGCGGCTCGCGCCGCACTTCGATCGACTGCAAGCGTTGGACGTCAATTTCCGTCGCCCCGACTCACAGCCACGTTCCATTCCCTGATCGAGATCCATGCGTCGAACAATCGCTTTCACCACGTGCTTCCTGCTCGTCGGCTCCGCACTTCTCGCACGGACACGTGCCGCGGCGAACGGCGACACGACATCGGCTGCGCCTCCGTGGGAAACTGGCACCTTCTCCATTCTCGGCTACGATCCACAGACCGGCGAAATCGGCGGAGCGGTGCAGTCACGCGTGTTCTCCGTTGGCAACGGCGTGCTGTGGGCCGAAGCCGGTGTCGGCGCCGCGGCGACGCAGGCGGTCGTCGACGTGAGCTACGGACCCCAGGCGATTGAACTGTTGAAACAGGGCCACACACCTGAGCAGATCGTCAAGGAAGTGTGGGCGCGCGACCCGGATGCTCGAAAGGATTGGCCGAAGGAGGGTCGTCAGTTCGCGGTCATCGACGCCAAGGGCAACGTCTTCGCCTACACCGGCCCCAAGGCGCCCGACTCCGCGAGCCACAAATTCTGCACGGCGCCGAACGCCAAGTGCACTGCCCAGGGAAACACGCTTGCGCATCCAGCCGTCGTCGACAGCATGGTCGCATTCTTCGAGCGCACGCCGGGACACTTGTCTTTCCGACTACTGGCTGCACTAGAAGGCGGCCAACTCGCTGGCGGCGACCATCGCGGCCAACAGTCAGCCGCGATGGTAATCGTGAAGAAGGACGCCGGCGTTTGGCTGCACAACGATACTGTGCTTCGTCTTCAGGTCGACGACAACCCGGAACCGATCAAGGAGCTGCGCCGTCTCGTCGAGAAGGCGGCGACGGAACGAACTCCCCGTCGCCGCTGACCGATCGTTGTCGCCGTTCGACATCTTTCCCAGAGACCAGGGACCAGGGACCTGAGACCTCTCGTTACGGCACCACCCTCGCCCGCTTCTTCATCAGCGCTTCGATCTCCGGAATTTCGCGCGGCGCGGTGCTGAGGCGTTCGAGGCCCGTTTCCGTGATCAGATAATCGTCCTCGATGCGAACGCCGGTGTTCTCGTACTTCGCGACGATCGGCTTCACCTTCGCAATGAACGCGCGATTCTTCGGAGTGTCCGGGAGCGCATCAAGCATCCGGGCGCTCACATAGATCCCTGGCTCGATTGTGAACACGTCGCCCGGCTTGTACGTGCGATCGCCGTACGAGAACTGCGCCGGGTCGTGCACCGCGAGCCCGAGCCCGTGACTGATGCCGTGAATCATCCAGAACATCGCCTGCTTGCACGATGCCGGCTGACGTTCACAGTTCGCCTGCCAGGGTGGATCGAACGACGCGTCTTCGCTCTCGACGAGTCCAAGTGCCGCCAATCCTTTCGCACGCACTGCGACGGATGAGTCCTGCGCCGCCGACGCGAGCTTGCCGGGCTTCGAGTTACGCTCCGCCGCCGCCTGCGCATCGCGCACCAGTTGGTAGATCTTCTTCTGCTCAGGCGTGAACGTCCCGCTGATTGGCAGCGTGCGCGTGATGTCCGCGGCGTAGCCCTCGTACTCCGTCGCCGCGTCGATCACGACGACATCGCCCGGCTTCGTCGCGCCGCGATCCTTCATGTAGTGCAGTTGCGTTCCGTTCTGGCCCGAGCCGACGATCGACCCGTACGCCGGCCGCTGTCCGCCCAGCTTCATGAACGTGTATTCGAGTGCAGCCTGCAACTCGTACTCATGCTGCGGCAACGGCGCGAGCATCGCTGCTCGATGGCCTTCTGAGCTGATCTCCGCCGCCTTTCGCAACAGCGCGATTTCCGTGGAGCTCTTCCTCGCACGCAACTGATCGACCATACCGTGCGCGTCTTTCACGACCAGACCCGCGTGCTTCGCTGCAACGGCCTTCGCGAATACTTTGCCGCGCGTCAGTGAATCGACGCGCGCAAAATCCGCGTCTTCGAAGTCGTCGAGCGTGTACAGCGGCAGCTTCGTCTGCAGCACAGAGTCCACAAATGCGCCCAACGCCCCGAACGACCGTCCATTCACGTTGTGGTCTTTGCGAACTGCCGCCGAGTCGGGCCGCCAACCGTAGTAGAAGGCACGACGTGGATCGGCGGGAGTTACAAACAGTGTCGACGTCGGCACGCCCTTGTGCACGACCATCACGAACGCCGCATCCGGCTCGTCGAAGTTCGTGAGATAGTGAAACGCCGGAAGCTGATGGAACGGCCCGAAGTCGGTGATCGGCGTGCGTCCACCGAATGCGACGACGACTCCGCTATCGATTCGCTTTGCGAGTGAGTCGCGACGAGCAGCGAATTCCTTTTCGGGCACCTGCTGCGCGGCGAGCCCGCCTGCCGCGCAGACTGCAATGATGATCGCGCGCTTCAACATGATCGGCTCACGGAGTCTCGTTGTTGTTTGCCTTCACAGGCGTGCCGCCTTCGGCTTCCTGCCAATAGAACGGACCCGCCTTCTTCTGGCGCGGCCACACTTCATCGAGCGTGCTACCGTCGTACAGACGACCATTCTTCATCACGTACTTGATCGATTTCGTGTTACGAATGTTCTCGAGAGGATTCTTGTCGAGCACCACGAGGTCGGCCTGTTTTCCATTCTCGAGCGACCCGACTTCCTTGGCCAGCCCGAGCGCATCCGCGCCAATGATCGTGGCGACGCGCAACACGTCGTGCGGTGTCATGCCACCCATTGCGACCGACCACATCTCCCAGTGATACCCAAGGCCCTGCAGCTGGCCGTGTGATCCAATACCTGCACGACCGCCTGCCGCGACGAAGTTCTTCATGTCTTCGCCAACAACCTTCATGACATACTGATTGTCGGCGAACCAACCCGCCTGGCCGCCGTTTGGTGCCGGGTTGTTGGTTCCGCCACGACGGAACAGCTTTGCATCGAGATCGTTCCACGGCGTGAAGCGCTTGAGCTTGTCTTCCTTGAACGGCTCTTCGTGCTCGTACCAATAGTTCTCCGACCATGGGCCGCCGTACGCAACGAGCAGCGTCGGCGTATAACTGATTCCAGACTCCACGAGCAGCTTGATCACGTCCGACTGCAGCGGATACGTCGGAATAGTGTGTTCATGACCACTATATCCGTCGATCGCCTCGGTGATGTTCATTGGATAGTCGAGACCACCTTCAGTCGTCGGCATGAGCTTGAGCTCATTCGCCGCCTGAATGATCCACTGACGAACCTCACGATTTCCCGCCTCGTACTGCTTGATCGTCTTCGTGTCGTAATAGTCGCTGTAACGCTTGAGCACTTTGCGCGCGGTCTCGAGATCGCGAACACCGGAGTACGAGAACACACCGGGGCCGGTCGAATAGATGCGTGGCCCAAGCACGTTGCCGGCCCGCACTTCGTCTTCGTACGAGAGCACGTCAGTCTGACCCGTCTGTGGATCGCGCGCCGTCGTCACGCCGTACGCGAGATTCGCCGCGTAGCTCCACTGCACATCGCGGTGAATGTTCGACGCCACGCGCAAATGCGCATGCGTGTCGACAAAGCCCGGCATGATCGTCTTGCCCGCAACGTCGATCGCGTGCGCGCCGCTGGGAATCTTCACGCTGCCGCGCTTGCCGATCGCCGTGATACGATTGTCCGTCACCACGATGTCGGCGTTCTCGATCACCTCGGCGCCCTTCATCGTGATCACGCGCGCACCGCGCAGCACTGACACGCTCTTCGGAATGTCGCGCGTTGCCGTGATGCGAATTCGCGTTTCGTTCGGATGATACTGTGGACCATTCGCCCGGCCACGGCCGCCGCGACCAGCCGTTGAATCGCCACGCGTCGCTCGGCGAACCGAATCATCGAACGCGCGCGACGCGGCGAGATCGTACACGACGTGCGCGTTGCCGATCGACCAGTGCACGTGCTTGCCATCCACACTCCACACCGGGAACTGAGCGCCAATGTCCGTGAGCTTGTGATTCGGGAACGTCGACGTTTCGCCAACGGTGATCTGCGGTGCCGCTCCGCCGAGCCACGGAATCGACATCGTGTACAGATCCATCGACGACGACTGCGCTAGCGCCTGCGAACCGTCGGGCGAGATCAGGACGCCCGTGATGTTACCGCCACCGCCGCCGCCACGACCACCGCCCTCAGCGACGCGAAGCAGCGAACGAACATCAGTACCGTCCCAGCGCATGGAGAACAGGCCACGAGCTGCGCTGAATCCGAAGATGCGCGACGTATCGCGCGTCGAGAATTGTGGCTGATCCATTCCACCAGCCGGCGCGATGAACACGGCGTCACCGCCGCTTGCCGGAAACCACACGACATCTTCGGTGCCGTTCGGCGTTCCTTGCGCGAGCGCGAGATTGAACGCACGCGCCGGACCGCGAACCGCGACAATGCGCGTTCCGCTCGGCGAGAAGGTTGGATGCTGCCAGTATGACGACGTCGTCGTGAGTTTCTGCGGCTGACCCGAGCCATCAGCGCGAGTCTTGTAGACGTGCCCACCGTCAGCACCATCCCACGTCGAGTACGTAAGCCACTGACCGTCTGCACTCCACGATGGTTCGTACTCACCGAGAGTTGAGTTGGTCACGCGACGCGGCGTGCCGTTCGGATAGTCCATCGTGTACAAGCGATCGAGCGCGACGAACGCGAGCTTACGACCGTCCGGTGACGGCGTTGCGTCGCGGATCTGCTTGATCACGAACGTCGATGAATCTGGAATCGCGTAGTCGAAGCGAACCGCGGGACCCATCGGCTGCACGACGTCCGCCTCGAACGGAATCTCGACCGGCTTTCCGCCCGGCACCGGCACCTTCCACAGCTTGCCGTCCCAGGTGGTGATGACCCACTTGGAGTCCGGCGTGAATGCCATCCCTGGCAGCACGTCGAGCGACGCCGCCGATTCCTGATCGTCGCGCTGGATTGGATAGACGAGCCACTTCTCTTCGCCCGTTTTCAGATCGCGAATGCGCAGACGCGTCTCGTCGATGTAGCGGGTGCCGTACACGAGCCACTTATTGTCGGGCGACAGGACGGGCCGGAACGCCGAGCCCCAGCGCGACTCGCGCGTCGTCGTCTGACCGGATTCGCGGTCATACACGGCGAGCGTGTAGTCCTGCAGCGGCGTGTTGTACATGAAGCCGCCGCGACGTTGCGCAAACCACACGTACCGCGGATCTCCGCCAAATGCTGCCCCCATTTGTCGAAGGGCGTCTGCCGCTCCTGCACCGCCGCGTCCACCAGCCGCTGGCGCGGCGGCATCCGGGCGCACGAGCTCTTCGCCCGTTCCGCCTTCGATGTCATAGATAAAAAGTCGGGTGCCCTTCGTCGCGATGACGTACTTGCCGTCGGGCGTAAACGTCGGCGAGTAGTATCGGTTCGTCTTGCCTGTCGTGAGCTGGACGGTGTCTCGCTTGTCGACGGACATGACGTACAGGTTGTAGCCGCCATCGCGATCGCTGACGAACACCACCTTCTTGCCGTCGGGCGAGAAGCGAGGCTGCGCGTCGAAGGCCATGCCGCGCGTGATCGCCGTCGCCTTTCCACCAGCGATCGGCATCGTATAGATGTCGCCGAGGAGGTCGAAGACGAGCGTCTGGCCATCGTGGCTTACGTCGACTGACATCCAGTGCCCGACGCGCGTCGTCGTGGTCATCGTACGCGTGGGCTTGAGCGGCAACCCTTCCTGCATTGGGTCGCGCGGACCACCGCCAGCGCCACGCTGCGCAAGCGCGACGGATGCGGTCAGACTGAGGACAAGAGGGAGGGTGCGGAGCAATCGCATGGAAGACTCGCTGCGGCGGGGAATCGGCAGTGCGGGAGGTACCGAAAGTCTCGCCGCAAACTCGGCAAAAGGCAAAACGCCTCTTGTAAGAAATCGCGTCTGACGGCTAGCCATGCCAAGAAATTGAGCAATGGAAGCAAAAAAGCCGGGCGCCCAGTCATCGGGCGCCCGGCTTGTTAGGTCATTCCCCGGCCGAAGCTACGGCGTGGTCTTTCCGTTCTCCGGTAGCAGCACGAACCGCGCGTAGTTGGTCGTGTCGAAATACTTCTTCGCCGCCTCTTGGATCAGCGCAGGCGTCAGGTTCTTGATCATCGCGTCATAGGCGCCAAGCAAACCCGTAATGTCCTCGCCCGACTGCGTACGTCCCATGATGTTGCCAAGCCAGAAGTTGTTTTGCTTGACTTCCACCTCGTGGGCGCGCGTCAGCTCTTCCTTCACTTTGTTGACGTCGGCCTGCGTCGGGCCCTGCGTCTTGAGCGAATCGATCAGCGCGAAGACGCTCTTCGAGAGCTTCTCCACGTTTTCCGGCGCAGAATTGAACTGTACTTCGATCGAGTACTCCTGTCGCGGCACTCGGCTGCAGCCGCCGCTCGCGCTCGGACTGTATACGCCGCCGAGCTGCTCGCGCAGCGATTCATTCAGCTTGATCTGGAACAGTTCGATCATCGCGCGCATGGCAAACCGCGTTTCTGGTGCGTACACACAGGAGCCGGTGAAGTCGATGATCGTGTTCGCCTTGGGCTCCACGCCCTTGTGTACGACTCGTTCCACAACGCCCTTGGGCGCCGTACCGCCGTTATCCTTGAACGCCTCTTTCCGATTGGTCGATGGAAGCGACGCGAGATACTTCTCGACGAGCGGCTTGAGCGACGTCGTGTCGATGTTGCCGACGAAGACGAAGGTAAAATCACTCGCGTCGGAGAAGCGATCTTTATAGAAGGCGAAAGCCTTTTCCGGACTCACCTCGGCGAACGTTGCCGCCGTGAGCGGACGTGATCGGAAATTGTGCTGCGACATCGTCACGCTGACGGTGTCCGAGAACACCTCATCTGGATCGACGCCGCGATTCGCGAGATATGGTGCGACCTGATTCTTCAGCGCCTCGAAGGCTGGCAGATCGAGCCGCGGCGCGGTGAAGTCGAGGTAGATCAACTGGAACATCGTCTCGATGTCCTTCGGCGATGCGCGACCACTCAGACCTTCCGTGGTCTCTCCGATCGTTGCGCTGGCCGACGCCACTTTGCCCGTCAGCTTCTTTTGCAGGTCGATAAGGTTGAACTGTCCGAGTCCGCCGCGCGCAACGATCTGCGACGCGAGGCTCGCCGACATGTAGTCAGCATCGGACGACAACGACGATCCGCCCGGACTGTACGCACCGAACAGCACTTCATCAGCCTTGTAGTCCGTCGGCTTCACCAGCACGCGGGCGCCATTCGACAGCGTCCACTCAGTCACGTTCACCGCCGGAATCGATCGGCCGCTCGTGATCTTTCCGGCGGGACGAACGTTGGCCAGCAGCGCTTCGGTCGAGAGGTTCTCGGTGTACGCGGCCACCGGTGCCTTGCCGGCTCGCTCGAACACCGCAAGCAACTCTGCCTGCGTCGGAATTTTCACGCCGTCCTTTTCTGGCGACTGCGCGATGATCACGCGATTGTCATCGGTGATCCAATTGCTCGCAAGCTTGTTGACATCAGCAAGCGTGATTGTCGGAACGAGCTGCTTCACGAGCTTGTACTCGTACTCGATGCCGGGAATCGCTTCGCCAGTCAGGTAGTTGTTGATGTACTCCTGTACGAACCCCGACGACTGCGTCTTGTCGCGCTCGGCGTACGCCCGCTCGTAACCACGAATCACGCTTTCCTTCTGGCGATCGAGCTCCGGCTGCAGAAATCCGAACTGGTCGACACGCTTCGCCTCGACGAGCAGCGCCTCGAGGCCACGATCGATGCCGCCATCTTTCACGCCTGCTCCGAGTGTGAACGCGTCAGTCGATCGGCCAATGAAGCTTCCCTTCGACGCACCAGCGCCAAGAAAGGGCGCGTCTGGCTTCTGCGAGATTTCGGCGAGTCGCGTATTCAGCATCGAGAGGTACAGACGCTCGGTGAGATCGCGCCGGTAGTCAGCCACCGTGCGAGTCTTTTCGACGGGAAGCTTGAACATCAGCTCGACGTCCGAGTTCGTCGCTTCCTTGTCGTGCCCGATCGCGATCAGCGGTGCTTTGTTCGTTGGCACCGTTGCGACCGGACGCGCCGGAGGATTCACCGGCTTCGGAATGCTGCCGAAGTGCTTTTTGATCTGCGCTTCGATCACCGCCGGATCGAAGTCGCCAACAGCGATAACGGCCTGCAGGTCGGGGCGATACCAGTTCTTGTAGAATGACCTAAGGCGCTCCGGAGTAGCCGACATGATGCTCGGCTCGTTGCCGATCGGCAGACGCTCGGCGTAGATCGAACCCTTGAGCGCGATCGGCAGCCACTGATGCAGCATACGGTCGCCGGCGCCTTTGCCGAGCCGCCACTCTTCGCGCACCACGCCGCGCTCGTTGGTGACCTCGGTCGAGTCGAAGACCTGGCCGTGCGCCCAGTCTTCGAGAATCGTGAATGCCTGCTCGACGATGCGAGCGGTGTCCGTGGGAACGGGGAGGATGTACACCGTCTCGTCGAACCCGGTGTAGGCGTTTAGGTCTGCGCCGAACCGTACACCAATGGACTGGAGGTACTTCACCAAATCGTTCTTAGCGAAGTGTGTCGTTCCATTGAACGCGGTGTGTTCAACGAAGTGTGCGAGGCCGAGCTGGTTGTCGGTCTCGAGCACCGAACCCGCGTTCACGACGAGTCGTAACTCGGCGCGCTTTTCGGGTTTGAGGTTCTTGCGTATGTAGTACCGAATGCCGTTCGGCAGTGTCCCGATCTTCACCTTCGAATCGACGGGCAGTGTGGCCGTCAACGGAATAGGCGCAGCCGAGGCCGTTGGCTTCGCGTTTTGCGCGACCGCCGGAACGGCAAGGGACAGGGACAGAGCAAACGGCAGAAAGCGTTTCGTCATAGAGAAGGCACCACCGAGGGGTAGGCGTGCAGGCAAGGCTAGAAGTATGAGAGAGCCTCGTGCCAGCGGCAACAAGACTTTATACGCCGCTCGAAACGATGCGTTTCCCTTTCAGAACGCTTTCATCCGCGGAAAGCCCGAGTTCGTCTAGGGTAGACTAAACCCTAAAGCCCAGATCCTAAATCGCTTACGGAAACGTGTGCGCGTATCAGTTGGCGAGCGGAGGAATTCGCTCGCCCTTCCGCGAACATTCGATGAGCGTGGCGAGTCGCCGCTCGCGAGTTTCCGCCTTCTTCGCACTCGTAACCCAGTGCGCGGTCGTGCGCTTGTACCAGGGTGCCTGCGCGTCGTAAAACGACCACGCCTTGCCAGCAGCCTTCAGCGCCGCAAGCGCGTCACCGTCGAGCGAAGCCGTCTCTCGCTCATATGAGTAGATGGCGGATCGCTTCTCGTCGCGTTTCGCGAAGGCAGCGAGTCCGCCCGGCCGCATGCGACCTGCTTCCGTGAGTTCGTTGACGCGCTTGATGTTCACCTTGCTCCAGATGCTGCGCGGCTTCCTCGGCGTAAAACGAATCGTGTAGCTCTCCTCATCTACACCGCGACGGATGCCGTCGATCCAACCCACGATCAGCACTTCGTCGAGCGCTTCCGGATACGTGATACTCGGTTTGCCCGACCCCTTTTTGTAGAACCCGACCAGCAACTCCGTCTCGGTTGCGTGATGTTTCTCGAGCCAGGCGTGAAACGCAGCCGGAGTTCGGAAGAACTTTGCTTTTGTTGGCGAACGGCGTGTTGGTCTCTTCGAGGTGCCCACGGCCGCTCACACCCTCAACGCATCGCGGACCGCGCGGACGATCTCGCTGACCGGCCGTGCACCGTCGACCCACGCTGCGTCCCGCGGCTTCTCGAGTGTCGTCAGCTGGCTGTCGAGCAACTCGGGCGGAAAGAAGTGTGTGCGTTCACGCAGTCGTTCGCGCAACACATCCGGGGCGACGTCGAGGTAGACATAGCGAACGGCGTCCGGTCCGATCCCGTTCGGAATGATTGCCTCGCGATACCGCTCCTTGAGCGCCGAGCAGGCGAGAACTGCGTGGGTATCTCGCCGCATGACGTCGGCGACGATGCCGTTCAACGTCGCGAGCCAAGGACCCCTGTCGTCGTCGGTCAGCGGATGTCCGGCGTGCATCTTCTCGATGCTCGCCGCCGAATGAAAGTCGTCGCCTTCGTAGAACGTCCAACACAACGCGTCGGCGAGCGCCTGGCCGACCGTCGTCTTGCCGGCGCCGGCCACACCCATCACGACGATGACGTGAATCCTGGTGTCGGTTTCGTCACTCACCGCTTCAACGTATCGCATTTCGACGCCGCCGGCTCGAACAAGGTCGGTGTGAATTCTGCGTAGTGGGAAAATTCTACGCGTAAGATGCGCGCGTTGACAGCTCAGCTAGGTATCGCCGCCACCGAGCGTACTCGATAACCCGGATCAATGCCCTCACGAATCGAAGACTACGCGCTCATCGGCGACTGTGAATCCGCCGCCCTGGTCTCACGTGACGGGTCGATCGAATGGCTCTGCTGGCCGCGCTTCGATTCGGGTGCGTGCTTCGCCGCGCTAATCGGCGGTCCAGAGAACGGCTATTGGAGCCTGGCACCGACCGATGCTAAGGCGAGAAACTCGCGCCGGTACCGCGGCGACACGCTGATTCTCGAGACCACCTTCGAGACTGATCGAGGTTCCGTACTGATCACCGACTTCATGCCAATGCACGACGATCGATCGAATCTCGTTCGCATCGTCACCGGACTGCGAGGCACAGTCGAGATGAAAACGGAGATTGTTCTGCGCTTCGACTATGGTGCGATCGTGCCGTGGGTGCGTCGCACAGGCGACGGTCGCATCTGCGCGACTGCCGGTCCGGATCTGATCATTCTCCAGTCGGACGTCGAGCTCGAAGGCGTCGATCTCACCACGATCGGAACGTTCACGGTAACCGAAGGCGAGCGCGTGTCGTTCGTGATGACGTGGGGACCATCCCACCTTGAAGCGCCGTCGTCAGCCGAGCCGCACGGTGCCCTCGCGGAAACGGACCGACGTTGGACTGAGTGGGCCAGCCGGTGCACCTACCGTGGCGAATGGCGCGACGCGGTGATCCGCTCGGTGATCGTCCTCAAGGCGCTCACCTTTCGTCCGACCGGTGGAATTGTTGCCGCGCCAACGACATCGTTGCCGGAACAAGTTGGGGGCGTGCGCAATTGGGACTACCGCTTCTGTTGGCTGCGCGACGCGACGCTCACGCTCCTCGCGCTGATGAACGCCGGATATTTTCACGAAGCGTCGGCGTGGCGCGATTGGCTCCTGCGCGCCGCCGCGGGAAGTCCGGATCAGGTTCAAATCATGTACGGCTTGAGCGGCGAACGGTACTTGCGAGAATGGGAGCTGCCGTGGCTCGCTGGTTATGAGAACTCTAAACCGGTGCGCGTCGGGAATGCCGCGCACGAGCAGTTGCAGCTCGACGTCTTCGGCGAAGTGCTCGACGCCCTCCATCAGGCTCGCGTGGGCGGGATTGCGGCGAGCGCCGACGCGTGGAATCTCGAACAGGCGCTCATCACCCAACTCGAGAAGATCTGGCATGAGCCGGATCAGGGAATTTGGGAGACACGCGGACGACCGCAGCATTTCACGCATTCGAAGGTGATGGCGTGGGTCGCGATGGATCGCGCGGTCAAGAGCGTCGAGCAGTTCGGACTCGAAGGGCCCGTCGATCACTGGCGTGATATACGCGATCAGATCCACGCCGAGGTGTGTGATCAGGCCTACAATCACGAGCTGGAGTCGTTCGTCCAGGCGTACGGTTCATCGCTCATCGATGCGGGCGGTTTGATCATTCCGCTCGTCGGTTTTCTTCCGATTGACGATCCACGCGTTCAGGGAACCATCGCGGCCATCGAAAAGAATCTCGTCGTCGATGGCTTCGTTCTTCGCTACGACACCGCCGCGACTGACGACGGACTGCCGGAGGGTGAAGGTGCCTTTCTCGCGTGTAGCTTCTGGCTTGCCGACAACTACGCGCTATCGGGACGACATGACGAAGCACGACGTCTCTTCGAACGCCTCCTGACGCTGCGCAACGATGTTGGGCTCCTCTCCGAAGAGTACGACCCACAACTCAAGCGTCAGGTTGGCAACTTCCCGCAAGCATTCTCGCATGTCGCGCTGCTGAGCACCGCTTTCAATCTGAGTGCCGGCACAAACGCGTCACACGCCGCGCTCGCCGAGGCTGGCCCCAACCTCCCGAATCTGCGCGGCGTGGCGTAGCTCGTGGCTCCCGATGAACGCGATCCACTCGTACCCGTTCAAGGGTCCGAATACGCGATGCGGCGCTGACACTTCGGCGAGTGCCAAGCCATCCGCATCGATGATGACCTGACGCAACGCCTCACGCTCGCGCTCGGCCGTCTGCCACGCTTCATCGGCAGAGAGCGACGACGTGGGATTCGTTCCCGCGCCGCTGACGAGTCGCGTCG
The DNA here is from genome assembly GCF_055379415.1 of Leucogemmata humicola. NCBI lineage: Bacteria > Pseudomonadati > Gemmatimonadota > Gemmatimonadia > Gemmatimonadales > Gemmatimonadaceae > Leucogemmata > Leucogemmata humicola. Next base: position 92,088 of record NZ_AP040875.1, on the reverse strand, counting down.
AACGGTCGCGAACCTTCTCGATGTGTCGCTTGTTCACGACCGGCGCGGTATCCGTCTCAGCGCCAATCCCAGCCGCACGCCCTTCCGCGATCTTCTTCTTCAGCAGTCCTGCGATCGCAGCGTCGATCAGCGCGATGTGCTCAACGACTTCCGCGACGGACCATTCGTTCGCTGACGGCTTGGTCTCACGCTGGGCTGCCGGCACAGAGTCGACGGCAGCGCGGAGCTCCTGTCTCGCACTGGCAATGTGATCGAGTACTTCTTGGATGCGCGGCTGCATTGAGTTCGAGTGCGTGGGTCGTCGTCAGCGAATTCGCACGACGCCGTTACCCGGCGACGGAAAGCGCACGAAGACTTCGGGATCGTGCCCGGGAACGATGAGTCGCGGATCGGCAGCCAACGTCACCATTCGCGCCTGCGCACGCAGGTTCGACTCGGCGTCGAGTGTCTGCGCGATTGGCACGTGGCGCGCGAGGTTCTCGTACAGATACATGTTGTCGGACGCGATGACGACAGTTCCCGACGTCGTGTTCACGCCCGCAAACTGCGACGCGAAGGTGTGCTTGCCGCCGGTGTACACGGTAATTCCAGGGATGATCTCCTTCGCGTCGCCGTCGACGAGCATGACGCGCCCCTGACGCGCGATGTCGGCGAGAATTTTCGCATCGGCCGCATCGATCGTTCGATTCTTCGCCGTTCCAGACGAATCGAGGTAGTAATTGAATTCATCGCGCTGCAACCACACGCGCGCCTTGGGGAAGAGATCGATTCCGTCGGCGTGATCCCAGTGGATGTGCGAGATGATCACATCGGTCACATCCTCCGGCTTCACACCAAACTTTGCGACCGCCTCGCTCGGCGGCAGGAACTGCTCGGGCTTCCAACGCGTAACGAGATCTCCGCGGTGAAATCCAGCATCGACGAGCACGTTGCGGCCGTCGGGTCCCTTGAGCAACCACACCATCATCGCGATGTCGAGCCGCCGGCTCGTATCCGCGCCAGCGATCAGCCCCGACACTTTGAACGATGGGACCGTCGCGTATCGAATCGCGTAGACCTCGTACGTTGGAGCGGCCAGTCGCGGCGCTGCTGCTGCAATCGTCAGCGCGGCGCCGACGGTCGCGGCCAATGTCGCGATGCCAATCGCTCCGCGGCGAATACGACCTGTCATTGGTTCTATGCTGACTCGATTCATGGAGACGGAAAGTCCTTGCCGTATCGGCGACCGGTGTGTGCGTACGAAAGTTTTTCGTAAAACGCGTGCGCCCCAGCGCGACTGAGTGCCGTCGTCACGTTGATGCGGTGACTCCCACGCTCCTGCGCCCACGCCTCGGCAGTTTCGACGAGCGCCCGCCCAACGCCATGCGCCCGGCTTGCTTCGTCGACCACCAGTAAGGTGAGTTGCGCGATCGGTGCTTCGTGATTCATCGTGAACCGGAGATGAATCGTCGCCAGGCCGATGACGTCGTCACCCTGGGCGGCCACGAGGGCGCGCGCATTCGGGTCGTCGCCAATTCGGGCGACGCGCGCCGGCATCGCGCTCGAGGTGGTTGGATATCCAAGCTGCGAACAAAGTCTGGCGAGCGCTTCGGCGTCGTCCGCCCGCGCGTCGCGCACAGTGAGAGCCTGAGTCATTTGGGACCAAGAGAGAAGGACCGCGTCACGCGGCACACCTGAGGTTGTACGCCGTCGTGCCGCTATGCAAGCGGCGCGTTAAGCGGCCAGTAAGCGGGCTCCCGTATCTAGTATCCAGCAACTCGTTCTCGACCCAATCGCAACGCTAGACACCAACCGATCCAGGACCATGCGCATCTCATCCGTCGTCGCCTGCGCCGTACTGCTCGCCGTCGCACCCAACGCCGCCTCCGCCCAGATCGGCGGACTCGTTCGAAAGGCCAAGGACGCTGCGGCGGCCAAGGCTGAGAGCAAGGTTGTCGACAACAGCCGCCTCAAGCCGTCCGCCAACTTTGGCCCCGAGCTTACCGAAGCGTCGCTCGACGCGGTGATTCGCGGACTCGCCGCTGCGCAAGCCAAGCTCAGCCAGGCCGACCAACTCCGCAGCGAACGTCAACGTCTCGACGCCGATTGGGCCAAGTCGTCGTCAGGCCACGAGAAGGAACGGGAGGCGTACGACACCGCGAAGCGAAAGGCCGAGGTCTGCCAGGACAGCGTCATTCACGCGCGCAGCGAAGCCGCGCAGCTGGCCTTCCAGCAAAAGATGATGAATGACCCCGCCGCTCAGGCCAAGATGTCCAAAGCGGCCATGGAGTTGGGGCAGAAGTCTGCAGCGCTCCAGGCAAAAGGCGACACGGCCGGCATGCGAGTTCTCATGCTGGACCTCGCGAAGGCACAGGGCATCGATCCCAAGGGTGACTCCACCGTTGCCGTCAAAACCTGCGGCGCACTCGCACCAAAGCCGGCTTGGCTCGCCGAGCAAGAAGCATTGCGCGATCGCTCGACGAAGCTCGATTCGCAGATTCGCGAATCCGAAAGCGGCGCACAAAGCGCCGGCGTTGCTGCGAGCGGCATGTCCGCCAGAGAGTACGCCATGGCGCGCGAGCGTGTTTTGCACTGGAGCATCGAAGCGCACGGCGGCTCGCCCATTCAGGTCTTCGGCGGCGACGAGCGCAAGCTGCTCGACTCGCGTCGCTCCGATATCGAGAAGTACCGCAAAGCGCTCAACTGAGTTCTCGAATGCTCCGTTCCGGTTGGATCGCGGCCGTGCTCTCGGCGGCCGCGATGTCGCTTCCGAATTCGTCGCTCGCCGTGCGCCGCGACGGCGCATGGCATGTCTGGTGGACGGCCGCCAACGCGCCAACGCGTTGGCAATCCGGTGACACCGCATCGCTTGGTCGCATTGCTTGGCGGTCGGCGTCTAGCGGCGTCGAATGGACGGAAATGGTCTTCGCCGGGAGTGGCGAAGCGTGGCGAACCCGCGTCATCGTCGCACGCATCAATCCTCGCGACGTGACACTCCGACTCGATACAGCCTTTGCGCGAGATGGTGCGCCATCGTGGACGGTCGATCGCACTCGATCGACGCCTGTATTCGCGGTGAACGCCGGCCAGTTCTTGCAGACCATGCCATGGGGTCGCGTTGTTCTCGACGGATCGCAGTGGCTCGCCGCCGGATCCGGACCTCTATCGAGCACAGTGCTCATCGACTCGAGTGGGACACCGCGCATCTCGCACTCCCCCGGCGCTGCGACCGCATCGGCGGCGTGGGCATTTCAATCGTACCCTACGCTGCTACGCGCCGGTGAAGTCCCGGCCGAGCTCCGCGGTGATTCGCGAATGATTGACGTCGAGCACCGCGACGCGCGTGCCGCCATCGGCATCGATGCGAACGGGCGAGTCATTGTCGCGCTCACGCGCTTCGACGCGCTTGGCTCGACGCTAGGCTTTGTCCCATTCGGACTCACGACGCCAGAAATGGCCGCCGTGATGGGCGCGCTCGGTGCCCGCGACGCCGTCATGCTCGACGGCGGAATTTCCGGACAGATGCTGATTCGCGACGCGACCGGAGTTACGCACACCTGGCGTGGGGCGCGTGCCGTGCCGCTAGCATTGGTCGCCGAGCGACGCCGCTAGTTAGTACTTCGCCAGGTAGCTATCGAGCTCCCACGCACTCACCTGCGTGATGTAGTCGCGCCATTCCTGCCGCTTCGCTTCAACAAAGTTCGACGTGATGTGCTTGCCGAGTGCCGCAGTGATCACATCGTCCTTTTCCAATTCGTCGAGCGCTTCGTTGAGGTCGTGCGGCAGATCATCGATTCGCAGGCGACGCTTTTCGCGAAAGCTCATTTCCCAGATATTCTCGTTCACCGGTTCGCGATAATCGGCCTTCGTTTCAACGCCGTCGAGACCTGCGGCGAGCATTACCGCGAGCGCGAGATACGGATTCGCTGCCGGATCGGGTGAGCGCAGTTCGACACGCGTGCCCGGTCCGCGGCGATCGGGAACACGGATGAGCGGCGATCGATTGCGCATCGACCATGCGACATTCACCGGCGCTTCGTAGCCGGGAACGAGCCGCTTGTACGAATTCACGAGTGGATTCGTAATCGCACACATCCCACGTGCGTGTCGCAGCAAGCCACCCACATAATGAAGCGCTGTCTTCGACAACTCCCACTCCGCCTTGGGATCCCAGAACGAGTTGTCCTTTCCCTTGAAGAGCGACTGGTGCGTGTGCATGCCGCTGCCGTTCTGCCCAAAGATTGGCTTTGGCATGAACGACGCGAGCAGACCGAACTGCGTCGCAACGTGCTTCACCACGAAGCGGAACGTGGCGATGTTGTCCGCGGTCTTCAGCGCGTCCGCGTACCGGAAATCGATCTCGTGTTGGCCGTGCGCCACTTCGTGGTGCGCGGCTTCCACCTCGAATCCCATGCGCTCGAGCGTATCGACCATCGCACGCCGCGCGTCCTCGCCCAAATCTGCCGGCGCAAGATCGAAATACCCGCCGACGTCATGCGTCGTCGTGCTCGCCGCGCCCGATGTGTCGGGCTTGAAGAGGAAGAACTCCGCTTCCATGCCGGCGTTCATGACAAAGCCCATCGACTTTGCCTTCGCCAACACGCCCTTCAGCGTTCCACGCGGATCTCCAGGAAACGGTTTGCCGTCCGGAGTGTTGATGTCACAGATGAGTCGGCAGATCCGATTGTCCTGATCACCCCACGGATAGACGAGAAACGTGTCCAGGTCCGGCGCGAGGAGCATGTCCGACTCTTCGATGCGCACAAAGCCTTCGATCGACGAGCCGTCGAACATAATGTCGCCGGCCAGCGCTTTCTCGAACTGTGACGACGGAATTTCGACGTTCTTGTTGATGCCAAGAATGTCGGTGAACTGTAAGCGCATGAACCGGACATTGAGCTTGTCGGTGAGCTCCAGAATGTCCTTCTTCGATGCGCCGCTTGTGTCCGGCGTCAGTGAACGCGTGCGAGTCGGCAGAATAGCCTCGGTTGGATCGGTGGACTGTACGCTAAGGCTCGTCCGGCGCTGTTGTAAAGCAGCACTTCGCTGCGCAGTTCACCACAAAACCCTCTCCGTTCACCACCGATCCGCTTTCGCGCGCTTCTTCGGGGTTGCGACACCATGCACCAAACTTGGAGATTGGCCGCCGATTTCTCCCGGAGCTTTCGGTGTCCTCGAATTTTGCGAATCCAACCACGCGCGCTCGCCTAACGACCTTCGCGCTTCTCGGCGCGTTTGTCTGCGTTGTGTCAGTAGGCGCACTAGCGCAGTCGGTCACACAGCAAGCCGCTCAGCCCGCAGCGACAGCGTCATTCCGCGGAGGACCGGCGCACGCCGGCGTTTACGTTGGCGGTGCGTCGACCCTGCTCGGACTTCAGTGGCGCTTCCTGACCAATGGCGACGTCATCTCATCCGCCGCCATCGTCGGCAACAGCGTTTACGTCGGCAGTGGCGACGGAAGCATGTACGCTCTCGATCGATCGACCGGCGCCAAGCTCTGGCGCTTCGCCGCGGGATCCCCCGTGTCGTCTTCGCCTGCAGTCGCCGATGGCGCAGTCTTCTTTGGCACTTACGATGGTCGCTTCTTCGCCGTCGACGCGCGCACGGGTGCGCTTCGCTGGAAGCTGTCCACCGGCCCGGTCATCCCTTTCCCGTGGGGACACGAAAGCGGCGATCGCTACACGTCATCGCCTACGTCGGCGAATGGGTTCGTCGTCTTCGGCGCTGGCGACGGACAGGTGTACGCCGTCGATGCGGGTTCGGGCAAGGTTCGCTGGCGCGCAAGCACGGGTGGTCGAGTGCGCGGAACGCCGGCTGTGGCCAACGGACTTGCGTTCGTTGGCTCGTTCGACGGACGCGTCTACGCATTCGATCTCACCAACGGCAAGCAACGCTGGCGCTACGACACCGAAGGCGCCACGCTGCATTCAGAGAACTATGGTTTCGATCGGCGAAGCATTCAGTCGTCGCCGGCCGTCTCGAACGGCGTTGTCTTCATCGGTGCGCGCGACGGTTTTGTCTACGCTCTCGACGCCGCCACCGGATCGCTGCGCTGGAAGTACGACCATCAGATTTCGTGGATCAACAGCTCGCCGGCTGTTGCCGATGGTGTGGTCTACGACGGTAGTTCCGATCGCCAATTCGTTCAGGCGCTCGACGCCGCGACTGGACGTGAACTGTGGCGTACCGACGTAGGCGCAATCGTTTGGTCGTCCCCCTCAGTTGCCGGCGATCGGCTCTTTGTCGGCGATGGCGCTGGGCGCCTGCACATGCTCGATCGGCACACCGGAAAGTCGCTCGCTGTGTTCCGCACGGGCTCGCAGGTTTTCAGTTCGCCCGTCGTCTCCGGTGATCTCGTCGTCTTTGGCAGCACCGACGGCGGTGTGTATTCGCTCCTCCTGACGAACGGCCCCGTGGTGCAACGCGCCGTCTATCTCGATTCGCTCTACGTACCTCCCAGCGGCCCGAGTCGATCGGTCGAAACCGCGACGTATCTCTCACGTCGCGGCTACGCGGTCCTCAATCCCAAAGCCCTCGAAGAATTCTTGCGCGCTCGCACTGCCGACAAACAACCCAGTGTCGTGGTTTTCGCCACCGATCACATCCCGGCATCGCTGAGTGCCGGCACGCCGCGCGCGTCGCTCGTGCGACAATACCTCGACGCCGGCGGCAAGATCGTGTGGACCGGTGTGCCGCCGCTGCTCTGGTCGATCGATTCCGCCGGAAAAGGCCCGTCGCTGTCCGACTTCAAATGGAACGCTCCGACTGAGCTGCTAGGCGTATCGCACCAAGCCGCGATCTTCGATCCGCGTGGTGTGACGACGAACGACGTTGGCCTTCGCTGGGGATTGCCACGACGTTGGCGAGCTGCGTTCGGCGTCGAACAATCCGGTCCCACCGTCGTACTCGCAACGGACGAATGGGGACTCGCTGCTGGTTGGGTGAAGAACTACGGTGGCCCCGAAGGCACCGGCTTCGTTCGCGTCCCGGACGACGATCTCGCGATCTACCTCGCCGCGGAATATCGTCCGCGACGTTGATCTCGCCTCAGAGCACGACGCCGAGCGCTTCTTCGAGCGCTTGGCGTCGGCTGCGCGCCACGCGCACGACGCGCCCCGAGTGGAGTACGATGGCCTGATCGCCGCGCATCAGCGGTTGTACTTCGCGAATCTTCGCCACGTGCACGACCGCCGATCGATGCACCCGTACGAAGCGCCGCGCGTCGAGCCGCGCTTCCACGTCGCTGATCCGCTCGCGTCCTTTATAGTCTCGCGTCGCCGTATGCACGACGACGTGATTGTTATCCGCTTCGATCCACTCGATGTCGTCGGGTGCGATGAGATGCACGCGATTCCACTCGCGAATCACCAAGCGCAATTCTTCGACGACGACGGGGGCATCCTCGAGCGTTGGCCCGTCGTTGATTGCAGCGACGACAGGAGGCGCAAACAATCGATGTCCGATCGCGACCATCACGCAGTAGGAAATGATCGCTGTTGGATAGTACGTCGCGATGCCGAGCGCCGTATTCGCAACGAACTCCGCCCAACCAGCTCGCACGAATAGCGGTAGCCGAATGATGACGTTCGTCGCCAGCACAAAGCCGGTGCCAAGCGTCAGGTGAATCACTGCGTGCCGCAAAGCATTCGGCGCACGAACGGGAAACCGCTTCGCCGAGCGAAGGACGAATGGCGTCGCCAGTGCCCAGAGTCCGATCATCCACGCGTCCATGAACGCGTCGGAGAATGTCGGCGCACTCCCCACAGCTCGACGCGCGATCATGCGAAGGACCGCGGCAACGACGCCAACCGTCAACCACACGAGCGCCGTCCATGCGACTTCTCGTCGCAACGGCAACGATGCTCGATCCGACTCGAGGCGCAGCGGCAGCGTCATTCGCGTCAAGCTAGCGCGCGGTCTCGTCGCTCGCATCGCTGTAGCGCTCGCCTGACGACAGGCATACGGATTGCCCGAGCTCTGCTTTCAATTTGCAAACACTCGAGGCGAGAGACCTATGAAGATTCAGGATATCATGACGCGCGACCCAGCGAGCGTCACCCCGGAAGCCACCGTGCGCGAAGCCGCCCAGATCATGCTCCGCGAGGAAGTCGGCATCGTGCCGGTCGTCGCCGGATCGGGCGACAACCGATTGGTCGGCGTGATCACGGACCGCGACATCGCGATTCGTTGCGTGGCCGAAGGCCGCGACAGCAGCTGCAAGGTGCGCGATGCAATGAGCAGCGGCGAACTCACCACCTGCGGCCAGAGCGACGACGTTGCCTCGTTGATGCAGGCCATGCGCACCGAGAAGGTGCGTCGCATTCCAATCGTCGATGAACGCGGCTCGCTCCTTGGCATCGTGGCCCAGGCGGACGTCGTCCTCAAGACGAGCGACGCTCAGCAGGCCGGTCGCACTGTCGAAGGCATTTCGGAGCCCGGCGGGCGACACGCGCGGTAGTTCGACTGGACCGGGCACTCGTCGGTGAAGCTGTGTACCTTTGGGAATGGCTTCTCCTTCACCCGTTTCGTCCTCATCCAAAACGGCGCAGTGCCCGGCCTGCGGCGCAGCCGCTGCCGGGAAGTTCTGTTCGAACTGCGGTTCGCCCTTCGCCGGCGCCACCTGTGGCGCCTGCGACGCCCCACTCAGTCCCGGCGCGAAGTTCTGCCATCGATGCGGAACAGCTGCCGGCGCTGAAGGCCGCCCCGAGCAGCGGAGCTTCTCGTCCGCGCTTCCCTGGGGCGTAGCCGCCATCGCGCTTGTTGCTCTCATCGCTCTCATCGCCGGTCAGCGCTTCGCGCGCTCCACGTCCGACGCGGCTCCGCCGCAAGCCGACGCATCGGCCGGCGCTGCACCCTTCGCCGGATCGGGCAGCGGTCGTCCGCCCGACATCAGCCAAATGTCGCCCGCCGACGCGGCGGTAAAGCTGTACAACCGCGTCATGGGTGCTCACGAGCGTGGTCGGGCCGACACGGTGCAGATGTTCGCGCCCATGGCGATCACCGCGTACCAGATGATCGGCACCCTCGACCTCGATCAGCGCTACGATCTTGGCCGGGTCGCCGCGATCTCGGGCGACGAAACGCTCGCCCGCGCACAGGCCGACACCATCCTCGCCAGCAACCCAAAGCACCTCCTCGGTCTCATTCTCGCCGGCAACGCCGCGCGAATGCGCAAGGATGCTGCAGCCGAGCGGTCGTATCACGACAAGCTCGTTGCCGCAGTGCCGACCGAACGCACGAAGCAATTGCCCGAGTACATCACTCACGAGAACGACATCACGATCGCCCTCGACGCCAAGCGTCCATGACCACGATTCACGTTGCTCACAGTCCGGACTCGGACGACGCATTCATGTTCTATGCGCTCGCCTCCGGCAAAATCGATACGGAAGGCCTCACCTACGTTCACGAGCTCCAGGACATCGAAACGCTGAACCAACGCGCGCTTCGTGGTGAGCTCGAGGTGACGGCCGTTTCGATTCACGCCTACGCGTACCTGTCGGATCAGTACGCGCTGCTCCCGCACGGCGCCTCCATGGGTGACCGCTACGGACCGCGCCTGGTCGCCAAGACGCCGATGACGCGCGCCGATCTGAAGGGAAAGCGTATCGCGATTCCTGGCCCGCTAACCAGCGCGTACCTCGCTCTCCAGTTATTCGAGCCTGATTTCATCGCGGTCCCGACCCATTTCGATCAGATCGAAGACGCGGTGATCGCTGGAACGGTCGACGTTGGACTCCTCATCCACGAAGGCCAACTCACCTTCGCCGACAACGGCCTGCACCTCATCCAAGACCTCGGCGAATGGTGGTTCGGCGAGACCGGCCTACCCCTCCCACTCGGCGGCAACGTCGTTCGGAAGGATCTTGGACCGGAGATGACCGCAAAGATTTCGCGCCATCTTCATGACAGTATTGCGTATGGATTGCAGCATCGCACGGCGGCTCTCGACCATTCCATGCAATACGCTCGAGGCCTCGATCGGTCCAAGGCCGACACCTTCGTCGGGATGTACGTCAACGACTGGACCCTCGACTACGGCGATCGCGGCCGACAGGCCGTTCGCCTTTTCCTCGAACGCGGCGTGCAAGCAGGGCTGATCAAGAAGCCAGTAACCGTCGAATTCGTCGATTGAACCGAGTCAGCCCCAGTGACAACAAAGGCCCCGAGCATCCGCTCGGGGCCTTCGACTTGGTGCCATCACTCAGCCGCCTGACCGACCGTGATCGTGGTGGTCATGGTGCTCATGATGGTCGCCATGCTCGTGATGATGATGGTCGTGCGAATGGCTGTGTGAGTGTGACTGCTCGTGGCTCTGCGCGTGGCGCACCCACTCCACCACTTTCGCAATTCGCTTCCCCGTCGCACGAGCCCTTCCCTCAGGATCATCCACACCGAGAGGCTCGGTGACGATGATTCCACCCAACCGAGCCACACGACCAAGCAACGTCGTGTTGTCGCCGCCGAGTACCGCGAACACCGTGTTCGCAAAAACGCCAATCGGCGGAGTGCTCTCCAGCGCAGTCAGTAACGCGTCGAGTTCCGCCGGCGCCTCACCTGCAGCCGGCGCAGCGAGCACCACGCCATCGTAGTCCTTCAGACGCTCGGCCGAATCGAGCGACTTGTGTCGTTTGCCCGTGGTTGGCTCGTGTGATGAACCGGCGCGCACGTCGACTTCCGTGAAGCGAACAGCCTTCGCGCCATCAGCCGCCGCTTCAGCCAATGTTGACGCGGGACTCTCGACGCCGTAAAAGAGCACGATGACTTTCGGCATGCGCATTTCCTCCAACGTTCACGTGAACCACTCCGTCTTATCCTTGACGAAGTGCTTGGCTCAGTATACTAAGGCGTTGATAACAACGACTGCGTGATACGCGTGTGCGTGGCAGGACTCAAGCTGACGATCTGTTGCACGACGAGTGGCGCCGCGACCGCGGTCGGCCGACGAACCTTTGTTAATCGATGATCACACAACCCTCAGGAGGCGGGCATGCCGCGAGGTGACGAGTTGCGCGAGGAGTTTCGATTCTCGGATCGAGACGATGATGTCGACGATCTGGGATACGGGAGCGGTGGTGGCGGTAGCTCCTCGTACGACGACGACGACGAGGAAGACGGCGGCTGGATGACTCACAAGGACGATAGCGACGACCTGTGGGACAGCACCGACGAGCCGGACGATGACGAAGAAGAGCCGGCGGCCGTCGAAGCCGTAGAAGAAGACGACGATGACAGCGATCCGTTCGGTGGCGCCCCGCGCCGTCCGGGCCGTCCCGGACGTCCGCCAAAGCCCAAGTCCGCAGCTCCTGCAGCTGCTGCTGGACTAGCCGCCTCCGCCGCGGCGAAGCCGGCCGCAGCAAAGCCCGCCCCAGCCGCGAAACCGGCAAAGGCGCCGGTTGCGAAGGCAGCTCCATCAGCCAAGCCTGTTGCAGTCGCCAAGGCTGCTCCGGCCAAGCCGGCGGCAAGAGCGGCGGCGAAACCTGCGGCTAAGCCCGCGGCAAAGAAGGCCGCCGTGAAGAAGGCTGCGCCAAAGAAAGCCGCACCGAAAAAGGCAGTCGCGAAAAAAGCAGCCAAGCCCGCGAAGAAGGCGAGTGCGAGCAAGGCTGCGAAGAAGCCAGTGAAAAAGGCGGCGCCCAAAAAGCCCGCCGGCAAGAAGAAGCGCCGCTAGTCGCGGTAGTCCTTTCCTCACAACGGCAGCGAGGCGTCGGCATGCGCTTCGCTGCCGTTGTGTTTCTGGTTTCCCCGCACGCCCGTGACGGGTAATATCCACCATGACCGCCGCCGAGCCTGACCTCGGATCGTCTACCGCCAAGCCGTCACGCGCTCCTCATCGCGAGCGCGTAAAGGCGTCGCAGGACATGGCTGCTGCGCTTGCACACGAGCTGCGCGGCCCGGCGTTCGGCATTACCTCCGCCGCGCAATTGCTTCGCTATCGCATCACCGATGATCCTGTCGTCGAGAAGAACATCGGACGGATCATGCGCGAAGCCGAACGACTCAACGCACTGGTCGCCACGCTCCTCGAATACGGGCGGCCCGAGCCAGTCCAACTGACGCGTGCAAACCCGGACGACGTCTGGACGAGGGTACTCACCGACCATCGCGGTGCTCTCGAAGCAAAGGCGCTTCTCGCCAAGCACACACCCGCGGAACCGTGCGTGGTCTGCGATCTCGACGCCGAACAGCTCGGCCAGGCTTTTTCGAACGCGCTCATCAACGCGATCGATGCCGCGCCCGAAGGAACCGACCTCGCGATCCTTTCCTCGTCCGCCATCGACGGTGCATGGCAATCGTCGATCACGAACGACGGCGCTCCGGTAGCCCCTGAGACGCTCGCGCGGGTCTTTGAACCGCTCGTCAGCACCAAAACGGGACACGCAGGTATCGGCCTCGCGATCGCACATCGCGTACTTTGCGATCATGGCGGCGCGATCTCTTTCGAAAGCGCGCAGCACCTCGGTACCACTCTGACGTTCAAGCTTCCCGCCAGTCATGGCTGACTCACCTATTGCTCTTCTCCGCGCTCACGCGCGTCATGCTCCCTGGAACGCACGTGGCCTCGCGGCCCACGTGACAGCCCTCGTCGATGCCGCCGGCGTTCGTCCAACGAATGCCTCCGCGCGCGCCGCGCCGAGTGCACGTTCGATTCGCTTTTATGTCGCCAACGGCCTGCTCGCTCGGCCGGAGGGCACTGGCACCGCGGCCACCTACAACTACCGGCACTTTCTTCAGCTCCTCGCGATCAAAATCCGCCAGCGCGAGGGAGTGACGCTCGACATCATCAAGAGGGAGATGGTCGAGCTCACCGGCGACGCGCTCGAGCGCCGCGTAGCGACGTCACTCGCGGCCGCGCTTGGCGCAACGGTCGAGACGCGGCGTCAGGGCACCGACAATGACCCGTCGGCGAGCTGGCGGCGCGTCGCCGTGGCCGACGGCATCGAGCTCCACGTTCGCGACGACTCCCCGGCGTCGCGCGACGAAGCGCTCATCGCCATGCGCGAGGCGGTGCGCGCGGCGCTCGGTCGCGAAGATATCCGATAGTCGGGCTAGAGCAGGCGCGAAAGCAGGGTCGCGCCTCGCTCGAGCATCCTCGACCAGCGCGAGCGCGTGCGGAATTCATCGAGTTTGATTTCCTTCGCGTAACGCAGGTCGTCGAGAAACACCGAATCCATCTGCGCGCCAAACGCGTGATCGAGAACGACGAGATTCGACTCGTTGTTGAACGCCATCGACCGGTTGTCGAAGTTCATGGATCCGATCGACGAAAAGACGCCGTCGGCAACGATGGTTTTGGAGTGCAACATCGTCGGCTGGTACTCGAAGATCCGAATTCCACGACCCAGCATTTCCTCGTAGCGGTCGCGGCCGGCGTACCACGTGGTCTTCACATCGGTCTTCTCGCTCACCGTAAGGATTCGCACGTCTACACCGCGTTGAACTGCGCGCTCGAGCAAACGCCGAAAATCATCGTCCGGCACGAAGTACGAGTTCGTGATATAGAGCGTCTTCCGCGCACCACTCATCGTCAGCGCCAGGAATCGCTCGGCGGGTGTGCTCCCCGTCGTAGGCGCCGCGTAGAGGAGACCAGCGTGCGTCGGTCCAACCTCCTGGAATCCCGCCTCGGGAAAGAACAGCGCGCCGGTGATCAACTCTCCAGTCGCTTCCGCCCAGGCCGCCGAAAACGCCGCCTGCAGTGCCATGACTGCTGGTCCGGAGAAGCGGACGTTCGACTCACGCCACTGATCTTCGTGGTGTCCGTCGCCCAACCAATAGTCGGCGAGGCCGAATCCGCCCGTGTAGCCCACGCGCCCATCGACCACCACGACGCGCACGTGCGACCGATCGCTCGCGTTGTGAATCGTGAACCAGTGCAGCGCACGCAACCGCGCCACCTCCACGCCGGCATCGCGCAGACGTTTGACGTACTCGCGCGATAGGTGCTGCGATCCGAACGCGTCGATGAGAAACAGAACGCGGACCTTTGCCCGCGCTCGCTCTATCAAAATCGCAGCGAGCGTGTCCGCCACCTTGCCGGGTAGCGAGTAGTACATCTGGACGGTGATCGTCCGCTTCGCCGATCTGAGATCCTCCCACAGCCGCGGGTACACTCCGTTCCCATTCAGCAGCTGTTCGACCTGATTCCCCGGAAACATATGGGTCCCGGTGAACAGCTCGAACGTTCGCTCAAACAGCGAATCGCCGACTGCCGGTGGGCCGCTCCCGGAGAGCGTGACGACGGATCCGACGGGCGTACCGCGTGTCACCGTCAGCGCACCGATGAGAGCGAGCGCGAGAACGGCGAAAACGAGGATGACTTTGCCGATGCGCTTGAGTCGTGACATGGCTGCCGACGTACGTACACACAGACCATGCCACGCCGAGTTCGGCTCCCGGTTTGCGGGCATGGGCACGTCACCGCCATGCTTATCCCATGGATTCTGACTCGACTGTCGTCCTCACCGGCGTGGGTGGGGCGGGGCAGGTCGGCGAAACGGTCGCCGCCGCCTTCGGTAAACTCGGCGCATCGCTTGTCCTCGTTGATCGAACCGCGGAGAAGGTCGAAGCTCGCGCGTCGGAACTGGCAAAGGCCGGCTACGCTGCCCGCGCGTATCCCTGCGATCTCACGAACGCCGCCGACGTCGCCTCGCTCGTAGATCGCGTGAGGCGCGATCGTGGAGACCGCGTGCACGCACTCGTGCACATGGCCGGCGGATTTGCCATGAGTGGTCCCGTCGCCGACGCCACGCTCGACGTGTGGAATCGGCAGATCGCCATCAACCTCACTACGACCTTCCTCACCACACGCGCGTTCCTGCCGATGTTGCGACGCGCACGTGGCTCGATCGTTCTGTTTGCTGCACAACCAGCCCTTCCTGGGAAGGCTGGACCGAACATGTCCGCGTACGCCGTCGCGAAGAGTGGTGTCGCGTCGCTCATGCGTTCGATCGCCGCTGAGGAGCGCGCGAACGGCGTGCGAGCGAACGCGCTCGCGCCGATCGCCATTCGCACAGCGACCAACGTCGCCGACATGGGCGACGACGCACGGTACATCGAGCGAGAACAGGTGGCCGACGCGGTCGTCTTTCTCTGCTCGAGCGCGGCGAGTGCGATCAACGGCGAACTGATTCCGCTGTCATGACGCTCGCCGCGAAGCGGCGCTCGGTGACGCGCGCGGTCCTTCTCGACCGCGCGCTCGAAGAACTCCCGCTCTTTCGTTTGAGCGACACTTCGGACGACGCGGCGATCTCGTATACCAACGCCGACGGCGGGCGCTGGCGCGTGCTCGCGAATCCCGGCGATCGACTCCCCGGCACTTTCGACCAGGACGTGTACGTCGAGTTGATGCGGCGCTACCAGGAAGCGGGGGAGCCGCAGGACGGAGCACTGTCGTTCACGCTTCACGCCTTCCTGCGCTCGATCGGCCGCCATGTTGACGGCCGAACATACGAACAGCTTCGCGGCTCGCTCACGCGCCTCGAACGGACGGTGCTGCAGTCGGAGCGTAGCTACTTCGACGCGGCGGTGGCCGAGATGGCCGACATCCGCTTCACGCTCCTCAGCTCGGTCATGATCGAGCGACGACGATCGACCGAGCGAGATCAGCTCGCTCTTTTTCCCGCGATGGTCGCCGCCGAGCCCGGTGAAGCACGAGTCGTGATCTCGCCCATCGTCCGTCAGAACGTTCGAGCTCGTCACGTCGTTCAGCTCAGCGTCGCACGATACCTCTCCCTGCCGTCACCCGTCGCCCGGCGGCTCTACCGCCTCATCGAGGTCGCTCGCGCCGGGGGCGTGCTCGCGTGGCGTGTCTCTCTCGACCATCTCCGCGAACAGCTACCACTCAACCAGCGTTATCCGTCGCACTTACAACGAGTTCTTCAGCCGGCCCACGACATGCTCAAGGCCACTGGAGTGATTCGTGAGGCGGTCGTTCGTCAACAGCAACGGGAGTGGTTCGTCGATTACATGTTGGGCAGGAAACAATAGGCCGTCCGAACTGCCACGCCTTGGCAGGGTACTACGTAGAGACCTATGGCCACCAAGCTCGACAAAACGATTCGGCGCGAAATCGAAATCGACGGTGAGTCGTTCACGATCGCCGTTTCACCGGACGGTCTCCGCCTGACGAAGAAGCGTTTTCGCTCCGGCGTGGCCATTTCCTGGAAATCGCTTTGGGGTCGCCACGTCGGCGAGGCCTCCTCCTTGCCTGAATCACCCGACGAACGTTGAAGCCCTCCCGGCGGCAGGCTGTTCCGGTCCGAGTTATCGTTTAGAAACAACATCACGCTGGACTTACGCATGCTACGCTCTCGAAAAATCGCGCTCATTGGCGCACTCTGCGTTCCCGTCTTCGCGGGCGGCTTCCTTCTTCAGAGCCGCGGCCAGCGCGAGGGCGCGCAGCTGCTCGATCAGGTCATGTCGCTCGTCAGCGATCGATACGTCGACACGCTTCCGACAGCCGACGTGTTCGAGAAGGCGGCCCGCGGACTGGTTCGAGAGCTCAACGATCCCTATAGCGAACTGCTCACTCCAAAGGATTTGAAGCAGTTCAACAGCCGCACCGGCGGTCGCTACGGCGGTCTCGGTATGCTGATCGAAGAAGATCCGCAGACGCATCTCATCACCGTCGCGCAGGTCTATCCGAACACACCAGCCGAAGCCGGCGGAGTGCGCGAAGGCGATCGTATCATCAAGGTCGGGCCGCTAACCACTCAGGGCTGGACCATCACCAACGTGTCCGACTCCCTCACGGGAATCATCGGTACCAAGGTGAACGTGACCTTCTCGCGTCCAGGCGTTCCCGCACCGATCAATGCGAACTTCACGCGCGCCGAAATTCACATTCCGGCGGTCCCATTCACGCTCTCGCTCGGCAACAAGATCGGCTACATCCCGCTGCAGACGTTCAATGAGAATGCTGCCGACAACGTCGCCGCGGCGATCAAGCAGTTCCAAGCGCAGGGCGCTCGAGGCATCATCCTCGACCTCCGAGGCGATGGCGGCGGCATCCTGACGCAGAGCCTCGAGATTGCGAACATGTTCCTGCAGCCGGGCGCGCAGATCGCGGCGGTCAAGGGACGCGAAGGTCCGCCGTCGGTCGAGAACGCCAAGGCCACGCCGATCGCCCCATCTATCCCGTTGATCGTGATGACCGACGAACGCACCGCGTCCGCGTCGGAAATCGTCACCGGCGCACTCCAGGACCACGACCGCGCACTCGTCGTCGGCCAAACGAGCTTCGGAAAGGGCCTCGTCCAGGGCGTCTACAACCTCGACGGCGGCTACGCGCTCAAGCTCACGACCGGCAAGTGGTTCACGCCGAGCGGTCGTACGATCCAGCGCCCGCGCAAGTTCGTGAATGGTCAGTTCGTCGAAACACCCGCCGACACCAACGAGACGAACACGAGCAAGAAAACGCGTCCGGCGTATAAGTCCGACGGCGGTCGCGTGGTCTACGGCGGCGGCGGCATCACACCTGACGTCATCGTTCAGGACGACACGCTGAGCACCCCGGAACAGCAGTTCACCAAGGCCGTCGCTCCGAAAGGCCAGGACTTCGTCACCGTCCTAACCGACTACAGCATGGAGCTGGCAAAGACGGCGGGTGCGAACTTCACCGTCCAGCCGGCGTGGTTGAACGAGTTCTACACGCGCCTGCAGGCTAAGAACATTCCGGTCGATCGCAAGCAGTTCGACGGAGCGAGCCGCTACGTGAGCCGCCTGCTCGAACAGCGCGTCGCGCACTACGTCTCGGGCGATTCGACGGCCAAACGCCGCGACCTCGCTTACGACGCACCGCTTCGGAAGGCGATCGAGCTGCTCGACAAGAGCACCTCACAGCGCGACCTATTCGCCATGGCCGGCGAGACCCTGACGTCGACCACGCATACCGCGCCGCCGAAAAAGCCCTAGATTTTGAGGATGCGAACTCTACCTCTCACCGCCGCCGCGATTCTCGTGGCGGCGGTTGTGCTTTCGGGCGCTCGCCCAGCCGCTGAGCCCCATCTCGCGAACATCAAGCAGCTCACCTTCGGTGGCGACAACGCCGAAGCGTACTTCAGCCACGATGGTAAGCGTCTGATCTTCCAGTCGACACGAAACGGACGAACCTGCGACCAGCAGTTCGTCATGAACGTCGATGGCTCGAACGTGAAGCGCGTGTCGACCGGTGGCGGCAAAACCACCTGCGGCTACTTCTACGACGGCGACAAGAAGATCTTCTTCGGCTCGACCCACATGGCCGACACCGCCTGCCCGCAGAAGCCAGATCCGTCCAAGGGATATGTCTGGGGTCTCGACCCCTACGACATCTTCAGCGCCAATCCCGACGGCTCGGGACTCAAGCGGCTGACGAACTACGGCGTCTATACAGCCGAAGGCACGCTGTCGCCCGACGGCAAGCGCATCGTGTTCACGTCGCTCAAGGATGGTGACCTCGACATCTACACGATGAACGTCGATGGCACAGACATCAAACAGCTGACGAAACAGAAGGGTTACGACGGCGGTCCCTTCTTCTCGCACGACGGAAAGAAGATCGTCTACCGCGCCTGGCATCCGACGGATACGGCCCTGACCAACTATCAGGACCTGCTCAAACAGCGGCTCGTGCGGCCCAACCGAATGGAGCTCTGGATCATGAACGCCGACGGCACCAACCAGCACCAGATCACCAACCTCGGCGGCGCCAACTTCGGCCCGTATTTCACGCCCGACGACAAGCGCATCATCTTTTCGTCGAACTACAAGAATCCGCACAGCCGCAACTTCGAGCTGTATCTCGTGAACCTCGATGGAACCGGCCTCGAACAGGTGACCGACGACCCCGAGTTCGACGGCTTCCCCATGTTCAGCCCCGACGGCAAGAAGCTCGTATGGGCATCCGGTCGCACGGTGAAGGAAGGCGGACTCAATTTGTTTATCGCCGACTGGAAGTAGAGCCGCCTGTAACGGTTTGAAGGGCAGTCCTAAAGTTTTTGCCGAACCGCATCGCAATCGTCTGTGGAGTTGAGATGCGGTTTTCCGAGCAACATCGACTGCATCGCCACCGGTCGGACATCGACGGGGCGCTACCATGTACGAGCAGTTCTTCGGGCTGAAAGACAAGCCGTTCTCACTCACGCCCAACACGCGATTCGTTTACCCCTCGACACTGTTCAAAGAAGTCGAGGGGCAGCTTCTCTATGGCATCGGCAATCACGAAAGCCTGATGCTCGTCACGGGAGCCACCGGCACAGGCAAAACAACGCTCTGTCGCGCCCTGGTTGAGAAGCTTCAGAATGAGAAATCTCCGGCTGCGCTCATTTCGCACCCGTTCGTCACGGGAACCGAGCTGCTCGTCGCACTGCTGACGGCATACGGCGTAAACGTCCCCGACGACGGCTCGCACATCGAGCTGCTCGATCGTCTCACCCAATTCGTCCTCGCCAAACACGCGCTTGGAAAGACGTGCGTTGCCGTCTTCGACGAGGCACAGCACCTCAGCGCAGACGCGTTCGAGCAGATCCGTGTCCTCACGAATCTCGAAACCGACGCGGAAAAACTGATCCAGATCGTCTTGGTCGGTCAGACCGAGCTGCTCGCGATGATCGCGACGCCGCGGCTCGCGCCGCTCAACCAGCGCGTGTCGATCCGATGCTCGCTCGGCGAGTTCGACGAGAAAGAAACGAGTCGTTACGTCCATCATCGGCTCGAGATCGCTGGCGCCGCTGGCGAGATCGAGCTGAGCGCCCGCACGATGAATGAGATCTATCGCGGCTCACACGGCGTTCCGCGACTCATCAATCTCATCGCGGATCGCGCACTGCTAGCGGGCTACGCGTCGCAAACACGCGACATCGAACCACAGCACGTTCGTAAAGCGCTCGCCGCACTCCGTGGCGAGGACTCCGAAGCAGCAACGAATCGCCCCAACAACGGATGGCGGCGGCGTTTCGTCGTGGCGGCAGGCATCGCGGTTCTCGCCGTCGCCGTCACGGGCGTTTCGCTCTGGTCGCGACTTGGCGCAACGACTCCCGAAGACATGTTGTATCGGCGCGCGACGATGGCTTACACCGCGAACGAAGCTGAGCGAGATCTTCGCGCGTTCGTCGCGAAGTATCCGCGCTCGACGCGCGCGCGCGATGGACTCATGCGTCTCGCACAGCTCGAGCTCTCACGGGGCGATCGCGCCGCGGCAATCGAGCATCTGACGCAACTCGCCCAACTCGTTCCATCGGGTGTGGAGCATTCGCGCGCAGTGGTGCTCACTGCGCTCACGCATCTCGACGGCGCCGATACCACGGCCGCCTGTTCAACGATCTCGCCCGACCTCGCCTCCTCCGCGGCGGCAGACTCAATGCTGTCGCGACGCCTGACCGACGTATCGTCGCTCTGCGCTGGCCGAAACGCTCCCGTCACCACCACGGCATCCGTGGATTCCATCGCACGCCGAACACCGGCGCCGATTCCGCAATCCGTCGTGAATGTTGGCGCTAAGCGCGATGAGGTCGTCGGGGCAAAGCCATGAGTCTCATTGGCGATGCGCTCAAGGAAGCGACCCGCGAGCGAGTCGCCGAGTCCGTTCGCCGCCCGACCAAGCCGCTCGCGCAGTTCGTCATTCCAAGTCCGCGTCCGTCATCCCATCGCCGGAGTCGCGTACTCGGGATCGCGGCCGTCACGCTAGTCACTGGCGCGTCCGTCGTCGTCGGCGCCACGCTGTCGCTCCGAACGCACGGCACGATAGTCATCCCGTCGCTGTTCGATCACGTACCGGCGGCTCCTGTCCTCAAGGTGAGCCCAGTCATCGTTCCGCCGACACAGCCGCCAAAAACGGTCGCTCCATCAGCGCAGACGCCTCAGAAAGCCGCGGTCCCTGCCGTCGTCAAATCGGCGGCGCCCGTTGTGGTTCCCCCAGTTGTCGTTCCCCCAGTTGCCACTCCTCCGGTTGCCACACATACGGTCGCCGCTACGCCGGCCCGCACGGCTAGCGGTATCACTGTGGCGCATCCAAAGCCTGATTCGACCGTGAAGGCAGCGGTCACCAAGCCCGCGCCGATCACGAAACCAGCCGAAACAGGAATCGCTCAACAGGGAGTGGCTCGCGCCGTCGTTCAACCGGTAACACAATCCCCGCCGCCCGCGGCAACCGGTCCGCACGCCGTCGACTCGCTGTTCAAACTCGCCTACGCGGCGCACATGCGCGGCGATCTCGACGCGGCGAACGGTCTATACGAGAAAACGATTGCGACGCAATCCGCTCCATCCACTGCGTACAACGACTACGGCGCGCTCTTGAAGCAGCGCGGCGATGCGTCCGCCGCGACAGAGATGTTTCGCCAGGCCATTGCCCACGACAACACCAACGTCGACGCATGGGTCAACCTTGGCGACATTCTCAGCGCGAGTGGTGAACACAGCGACGCGCTGTCTGCGTTCGCGCGAGCGAGCCAACTCGATCCTTCACGCGTCGCCGTGAAAACGCGGCTGGCCACGCAGTATCAGGCAATCGGCGACATGACAACCGCTCGCCAATTCTTTGAAGACGCCGTGAAGCTCGACCCGAACGAACCCGGCGCGCACTACGCGCTCGGATTGTTCCTGCAGTCGCAGCGTGAACTGCCTGGCGCAATTCGCGAATACGAGCGCTTCGTCGATCTCGCCGCGGACAAATATCCGGCGACTACGATTTCCGACGTCAAAGGGCACATCGTCGCGCTGCGAAAGCTCGCGCCGTAACCTCGCTACGACGCGGTCGGCCGCCGTCGCACTCCGTCGAGATTCTCAGCGACGTGCGCCAACTGTTTCATCCCCACGAGCGCTGTCGTGATCCCCGGAATCGATCTGGTGAACTCGATCGCGCGCTGCGCGTCGGTCGTAGCACCGGGAAAAGCGTCATGTAGCGCCTGGGGCAGCCCTTGAGTCAGTCTCGATTGCATGAGCGACGCGCTCGCCATCACCGTCAGACCTAACTCGGCTGCCGCTTCGACGACGGTTACCATGCGCCCGCCAGGCCCAATGGCTTGAGTCGGGCTTCTGACCGCGTCCGGCATCGCGAGGTTGACCGGAACCTGCACGGCGCGGAAGTGATGGCCGTCGCCTGCCACTTCGCGCGCCAGAGCAACGAGCTGCTCCAGACTCAGATAGCCGCTCGTGCCGGGCGGAATGCGGAGCTCGTCCCACGTTGCGCAGCCATAGACGCCGATCTCGCTTCTCGACACTGCCTCTTCCAGCACTCCGAAGGCCGCTCGGAGTCGATTTTGCAGCTCGGACGCTGGCTCACTCGCAACTGAATGACCAGGGTTGTGGACGTAATAGATGTCTATAGTGCGCAGCCCGAGGTTTTGTCGGCTCTTGGCAATGCAGTAACGAAGAAAGCGTGGTGCCAGACTGTGACCACCACCAACGATCTCATCGGCCTGCAGGATTTGCTGATCGATGAATTCCCGGCGAACGTATCGCTGATACTCCTCCCGGGTCGCTGGCGGGGTCCGGTCCAAGGGGATATATCCGCCCTTGGAGCACACCACGAGTTCGTCGCGGGACGCCATCCCTGATGCGAATACTTGCTGGATCGCCGCACCAATGGCGCGCTCGGAACGCTGGCCGCGATAGTTGATCGCGGTGTCGATCAGGTTGATACCGGAACCGATCGCCGATTGTACCGCGGCTTCATACGCGGCATCGTCCGCGTCGGTTGTGTCGCCGAGGTAGGTACCAATGCCGATCGACGAAACCGTCGGGCCGAATGTTGTGGCACGAAAGAAGTCCGGCGCGAACTGCTCGGCAAAGCGCGCGCGAAATCTCTCGGTGCCGGCTTCCGAGGCCCGAAGCACGGTAGCGTCGATGCCGGTGTGTGGCGCGAGTGAAGTGGGTGGTCGCTTTGGCATGGACACATACAGTCTTACGCGTGCGCCGCTGTCGTGGCAAGTGAAGACTGATGCACTTGAAGGCTGTTCGAGCTCGTTCACACCGTCATCATGGGGAATGACCACGTGAAGCGTTCACTTGTGCTCGCCCTGCTTTTCACAGCAGCAGGCTGCTCGTTACACCGGCCCAAAATCATGGTGCCGATGCGCGTGGATTATCCGCCCGCTGGTGCGAGTGTCCCTGCGCCAACGATTTCGCGCCCGGTCGCCACCGTGCTCGACGATCCGCTTCGACGGCTCGATCGCACCGACTGGCCTGGCCCCAACTCGCTTCGAACCGGCGCCGGCGCTCCCGGCCCCGACTATTGGCAGCAGCGCGCGGACTACACCGTGGTCGCTACACTCGACACCGGCAGCCACAGCATTCGTGGCACAGTGAGCATTCGCTACACCAACAATTCGCCAGACACACTCCGCTTTCTCTGGATTCAACTCGATCAGAATCTCTACCGTCCCGGCAGCAAGGGAGCCGCGCTGTTCGCCTCCGAATCACGATGGGGGGTGCGTGGCTTTCGCGGTGGCTATGACCTCACCGGCCTTCAGGTAGACGGTCGCGGCGTCGTCGGCAAAACCGACGACACGATGATGAGGATCGACCTCGAGACGCCGCTGCTCCCACACGGCGGAAGAACGAACATCGGGATGCAGTACACCTTCGCCGTGCCCGATCACGGTTCGGATCGAATGGGCCGAGACAGCGCACTGTATGAAATCGCTCAATGGTTCCCTCGCATGGCGGTCTACGACGACGTCCGCGGTTGGAACACCGATCCATACCTCGGTCAAGGCGAGTTCTATCTCGAGTACGGCGACATCGACTACTCGGTGACCGTTCCCGCGGGCTACGTCGTTGCCGGGAGCGGCGTGCTCCAAAATGCGCCCGAAGTGCTGACGTCCGCGCAAACCGAGCGACTCGGTCGTGCGTCGAAATCGGCGGGTGTCGTTCAGATCATCACGGCCGACGAAGCCGCGGCTGCGAAGCGCCGCGCCGTATCAGGAACGAAGACCTGGCGCTTCCGCGCCGAGCGTGTCCGCGACGTCGCGTGGTCGGCCGCCCCGGATTTTCGGTGGGACGCCACTAGCTGGGACGGTGTCCTCACGCAGGCGTATTACCAATTTCCTAAAGCCGGTCGCGCCTGGGAATCGGCCGCCGAGCAAACTCAGTGGTCCATTCGCACATATTCGGAACTGTGGATGCACTACCCGTATCCACAGGCAACGTCCGTCGCCGGCCCGGTCGCTGGAATGGAGTATCCCATGTTCGTCATGGTGGGCTACGGCAGCGAGAACCCAGCGTCGATTTTTGGTACCATCGATCACGAACAGGGACACCAGTGGTTCCCGATGATCGTCGGATCGAATGAGCGCCGGTACGCGTGGATGGACGAAGGCTTCAACACCTATCAGAACGCTTTCTCCAACGAACGGCGCACGCCCGGCACCGACGCGTTTCCCGATTATGTCATGAGTTGGCGGCAGGTGGTCGACGACGGCACGCAGTCGCCGCTCATGACACCTCCCGATCGCATCGACGCATCCGCACTCGGCGCAATCGCCTATCGCAAACCCGGCGCGACGCTCCTTACGCTTCGCGACGCAGTGGTCGGCCGTGAGACGATGGATCGCGCAATGCGCGAGTATGCGCGTCGCTGGGCGTTCAAGCATCCCACTCCCGGCGACTTCTTCCGGACAGTCGAGAACGTTTCGGGAGAGGATCTGTCGTGGTTCTGGAATTCGTTCTTCTACGGCACAAGCGTGCTCGACATTGCAATCGACGGCGTTTCGATGAGACAGGGCAACGGTGAGAGCCTGGCGGAGATTCACCTACGCCGCGTGACAAGCATGCCTTTCCCCGTTTCCATCCGGCTCAAACTCAATGACGGCACGACGCAGGACTTGAAGTTTCCCGTCGAGATCTGGACGCGAAGCGACCGTTATACCGCAGTCCTTCCGGTTAGTCGCCCCGTCATTGGTGCGCGACTGTGGCCAGACGCTCACGTCCCAGACTGGAATTCCTCGAACGACACATGGGGTGATCCTCCTGCGGCGGACAAGCCGTCGCCATCGACGTCCGGCGGAATTGTTCCACCTATTCCACCGATGCCAATTCGACCATAGTGGCGCTCGCTGTAGGGAAATCGTCCCGATGGCAGCCGGTCCGGACGACGGTTAGATTGAACTGCTCGACGACCCTCCCTTCCGTTTTTTGGAGTTACGGCAATGCCGGGATTTGGCCTTTGGGCATCGCACTGGTGGATGCCCGTCCTGTTCATCGTGATCGCCGGGCACGTCACCAACGTCTGCGTCACGCTCTTTCTTCACCGTGCTCAGACGCACCGTGGGCTTCGCCTCCACTACATCGCGGCGCTCCCCATGCGGCTGTGGCTGTGGCTGACGACCGCCATCGTGACCAAGGAATGGGTTGCGTGCCACCGAAAGCACCACGCCTTCGCTGATCGCGAAGGAGACCCGCACAGCCCGATCGTCGAAGGGCTGCGCAACATCGTCTTCAAGGGCGCGTTCTATTACCGCAAGGCGGTCCGTCAGCCCGGTATGCTTGAGAAGTACGGAAAGGGCACGCCGAACGACTGGATCGAGCGCCATCTCCTGAGCCGCCTCAATTGGCTCGGCATTCTGTTCATGCTCGCCATCGACGTCTACCTGTTTGGCTTCTTCGTTGGCCCGGTCGTCTGGGGCGTTCAGATGCTCTGGATTCCGTTCTGGGCTGCCGGAATCGTTAACGGCGTCGGCCACGCGCTTGGCTACCGCAACTACGACGTGAAGGACGAGAGCCGGAACATCTCGCCCATCGCCATCTGGCTCGGCGGCGAGGAGCTCCACAACAACCACCACGCCGACCCCAAGTCTGCGCGCTTTGCCGCCCGCTGGTTCGAATTCGACATCGGCTGGCTCTACATCCGCGCACTGCAGTTCCTGCGTCTCGCCAAAGTCGATTACGCCCGAGGACACTGAGCCACCGGCTCACAATGGTTCTCGGCTAAGTCCCTCCGGGATTCAGGTCCGAGGTCAGAGTCATGCAGGGCCCGTCGGAAATCCGGCGGGCCCTGCGCGTTTCTGTTGTCCGCGGACCCCAGACCCGAGACCTGTGCCCTGCTCCACCGCTACTTTTCAGCTACTAACTGGAGCCTTCTCATGGACATTACCTGCACTCGCTGCGGCCAAACAAAGCCGGCGTTCGAGCGCCCCCCATTTCCCGGTGCAATCGGGCAGCGGATCATCGCGAACATTTGCCAGGACTGCTGGGGCCTGTGGCTGCGTCAGCAGACCATGCTGATCAACCATTACGGCCTGAACGTGATGGACCCTCAGGCGCGCAGCTTTCTCAAGCAGAACATGGACGCGTTCCTCTTCAAGTCAGGCGCTGAAGAGGACGTCGACACGACCAAGAAGGGAACGATCCAGTGGTAGCGAAGGAAGGGATGCGGAGTGCGGGAACTCTGAGTCTTTCTCGCGTCTCAGTCGCAATCGTCGCCGGCCTTTGCGCGACCGCAATTGCGTGCGCCAAGATTAGCGGAAGTTCGCCGCTTCCCGCCTCTCGCTCACCGCGTTCCTCGTGGGCCGACTCCGTGCTCGCGACGCTGTCGCCGCGCGATCGCGCCGCGCAGTTGGTCTGGCCGCAACTGTTTGGTGATTTCACGCCTACGTCCAGCGCAAGTTGGGCACGCGTGGACGAGTTGATCACCAAGCAGCACGTCGGCGGATTCATCATGTCGATCGGCTCGCCCATCGAGACGGCCGAGAAGCTGAACGCTATGCAGCGACTCAGCACTTTGCCGCTCGTCATCGGCGCCGACTACGAATACGGCGCGGGCATGCGTCAACGCGGCGGCTACTTCCTCCCGAACAACATCTACCTCGGCGGCGCGACCATTTTCCCGCCACAGATGGGCCTTGGTGCGTCGCGCGATACGTCGCTCGCGTATCAGCAAGGGCGCATCACCGCGACTGAGGGGCGCGCGATGGGCGTACACATCGCTTTCGCGCCCGTGCTCGACGTCAACAACAATCCCGCGAATCCCGTCATCGGCGTTCGCTCGTTCAGTGAAGATCCGCGTCTCGTCTCGACCATGGGTGCCGCGCTGATTCGCGGACTCCAGGATCACGGCATGATCGCGACCGGAAAGCACTTCCCTGGACACGGTGACACCGAGGAGAACTCGCACCTCACCGTGACCACGGTGCATGCGAGTCGAGCCCGCATCGATTCCGTGGAGCTGGTCCCGTTTCGCGCTGCGATCGCCGCCGGAATCGAAGGAATGATGACGTTCCACGGCGTCGTCCCGTCGCTCGACACCACGCCGGTGCCCGCGACACTCAACCCGGCAATCATGACGCGCCTGCTTCGCGGGCAGCTGGGCTTTAAAGGATTGATAATCACCGACGCCATGGACATGAATGGCGTTCTGGCGCGCGTGACGAACAAGCAGGTGGCGCAGGTTGGAGCGTCTACGGCTGGCAGTTACGGCGCGGCAATCAACAACAGCATCGGGATCGGAGAGGCGTGCAAGCTGGCGATCGACGCTGGCGCCGACATTCTTCTGATGCCCAGCGACGTCTCGGCGGCGATCGATGCCGTTGTCGACGGCGTGCGTGAAGGACGTTTCTCGCAAGCACGCGTCGATTCATCCGTGCGACGCGTGCTCGAGATCAAGCGACAGCTCGACCTCGATCGGCGTCGACTGGTTAGCCTCGACAGCGTGCGCGCCCTCGTGGGCGACACGACAAATCTGAGCGTCGCTGCGACCGCGGCGCAGAAGTCGATCACACTGGCGAAGGACTCGCTCGGTCTGATGCCAATCGTACGAAACGGCGGACGACCGCAGCGCACGCTTTCGATTACCATCGCGAATCGCACCGACCTTCCGGCCGGCGCGTCATTCAACGCCGAGTTACGTCGCGTCGATCCATCGTTGAAGACCGAGCTTCTCTATCCCGACGATGCGTCGCCGAACCTGTCGCGACTCTTCTCGCTCGCGGACTCCGCGGATGTGGTCGTCGTTAGCTCGTATCTGGCGACGGGAACCAACACCGCGACCGCAAGTGCTCCGGAACCGATCGCACAATTCCTTCGCGATCTCGTGCAGCGTCATCCACGCACAATACTCGTCGCGTTCGGAAATCCGTATCTGCTGCAGCAGGTCCCGGCCGTCTCGACATACCTCGTCGCGTGGGGCGGATTCCCGGTTTCCCAGACGGCGGCGGGCCGTTCTGTGATCGGCGTCACGCCAATTACCGGCCGTCTGCCAATCAGCATTCCTCCCCTGTTGCGCTTCGGCGCTGGAATCGCTCGATTGGTCACTCCGTAGTACGCGCCGCCCACGGCGGCCGCAGTGCTCGCGGTCTTGACTTTATTAGCAAGTTGTTACTAATTCGCGTGCGATGCCTGATCGATCGTCTTCCGCACGTCCTGCCGCACGCGGGCTTTCACTCGCTGTCGATGTCGCGCTCTTTACGCCGCGAGGCCAAGAGCTCGCCGTCCTGCTAGCGGCGGGAAGCGCACGCGGCCGTGTACGCGATCGCGCCACGTTGCCGTCTGATGCGCTCCGTGCAGACGAATCGCTCGACGATGCTGCGGCCCGCATCGCACGCGACGCACTCGGCTCTGCACCGTCGCTGCTGGACCAAGCTGGGGCGACGGGAGGAAATCGGCGACACGCCGATGGGACGCAGATTGTCGTCACATACTTCGGATTAGTGCCCGATGCGTCCAACGGTAGGTCGGATCAGCATTGGGCCGGCGTATCCGATCTATCCATGCTCAGCGCTCGCCAGCGCGACCAGGTAGAGGCGGCGCTCAATGCCGTTCGCGCGCAGGTCGATCTACAGCCTATCGCCTTTCGGCTGCTTCCGTCTGCATTCACGTTGAGTGAATTGCAGGGGGTTTATGAACTCCTAATGGGCCGTCGACTGCATAAAGCGAGCTTCCGTCGTTCGCTTCACGCGGCTGCGCTAGTGGAAGCAACTGATGAATGGCGAAGCGAAGGGCGAGGACGCCCAGCGCAGCTTTTCCGCTACGCGCCGCCGCGGCGCCGGCGTCAGCGTCGCGGTATTCGCCTCGATCTCCTTTAGACTCCGCCTGGCGCCCAGTTAGTTAGTCGGCGCGTTCCGGACCGTCGATGCGAAGCAATGCTCGAGCGATCGCAGCATTGTCTGCAGCAATCCGATAGAGATCGGTAAACGACGCCGATCGCTCATCGCCTTCCGCCTCGGCGATCACTACTGGTTCGCGATCGTCGCGACCTTGTGCAACTGCTCTGCGTTCGACTGACACGCGCGTACGCGCGATCTCTCGTGCGCGATCGACCTTGATCGCGACGTACCCCCCACCGGGCAAATCGCGTCGGTAGACCGAAAACGATTCGTCGCGCAATGGCTGGTCCATGTCCGTTTCCTCCGCCGCCGCGTCATTCGTTGACGCTTTCCTCGCCTCTGCGATGACGACGCACGGAATAGGCCGCACGCGCCGCCTCGACGCGGAAGAAATTATTGCGTCGGGGTCGGCGCGGCTACGCGCAATTCGCGCGTCGCGTCGAGCATCGGACTCAGCTGTGCGACGGACGCAACCGCGCGTGCGGACTGAGCAATCTTGAACGACAGTTTGCTCAAGCGTTTGGCGGAGACCGTCGCCGAGCAGGGCTGCATAGCGAAAGCGCTCCGGCATGTGCCGGAGCGCCCTCTGCGTTCGACCGTGCGTGCGGGATCACGGCTTCGTGACGTCGGCCGCTTGTGGTCCTTTCTGACCTTGAACGATTTCGAATTCCACACGATCGCCCTCAGCCAGAGACTTGAACCCGTTCCCCTGGATGGCGCTGAAGTGAACGAAGACGTCTGGACCTCCCTCTCGGGAGATGAAGCCGTAGCCCTTAGCGTCGTTGAACCACTTCACGGTGCCGGTAAGACGAGCCATTGATCGTACCTCTTGCAGAAACTGTGACCCTTGATCCCGCGCCGACGGTAGCAGCGTTGCAGCGCCCGGCGGCGTGATCCATCTCGCGTCGCAGAACTCGTCGAAAGGCCGCGAGTCCGCTTATCGCCATGTCGGGGCAAGTTTTGTGCAACTCACCGGTATCGAAACCGGCTCCGTCGGTGGTCGGTTTCGCTGCCGAGGGATACGTGCGTCTAGGCCGCGCCCGCGATGTACCGAGCGATTCGGCCGCAAACGCGGCAACGGAGTGTGACGTGGGAACGGGGAGGTGCCGGAAAGTCGTCCGGCGTCCGCTCGATTGCCCCAGAGCAGGACGGGCAGCTCAGTGGAGAGCCCGTGCGGTCGTTCGCGATCAGATTCAGAGCTTGTGCTGGGTTATACGTAGCCGGTCGTGGCTTGCGCATACGCCCTCCTCAACATCGTTCAGCCCCGGATTACAATGGCGCCGGTCCGCCTCGAGAAAGATAACCTTCTATTTCCCTAAGACCAACCAGGGTATCGCTTTGTCACGTATTCGATCGCTTGCTGCCGGGCTCGCTTTTCTGTGCGCAGCATGCGGTCCGCGAGCACACATCCCACCCCGACCGGCCGTAATCCCGGGTGCTCTCGAATCATCGGACAGCGGCGCTATCTTGGCGCGCTCGCTAGCCCCCTTGCTATACGTCCAGCGCGACGAATGGTTCCCATTGGAGAGGGTCGTCGCTGTACTTCATCCAACTCGACCCGTCATCGCATACCACCTGCTCTGGCACGACGACGTACACGGCTCCTGGGTGCCGTTTACGGTCCCGACCGATGAAGAGGTCGTCTGGGTTGGCTACGACTCCACGCGCGCTCCTACGGACATCTGGACCTACTGGCACGGCTCGCTGCTTCACGCGGACTGGCGCGATCGCGGCCAGGTGGGGATCGACGTTCAGTGGGGCAAACACGGGTCGCTCCCACACGGGATCATCGAAAGCGATCTGCCGACGCTGAAGAAGTTGAATCTGTTCTACATGTTCACGTGGATCGGGTTGCCGGACATCTGGCTCGGCGATCTCACCCGACGCGGCCCATGGTGCTTCTGCCACGGATACGCGCGCTATCGCGACTACTCCAGCCTCATCCTCGTTGGCGCACGCGTCGACGCGGTGATTCGATCGGAGGATGCGACGGACGCGCTGATCGACGTGTTCGGAAAACCGTATTCCAAGAAGAGGCCCTGGCCGTAGTCTGCACGCCAGCGGATTTCACTCGTGTCGCGCCGCGCAACGTTCTTGTATGCGTGTGCTCAAGCCATCACAGCTGCTCTTACCGCAGTGTCCGATTCCTGCTATTCTCCAGCCTGGCTTTTTAACCGGCTCCGAGGAGAAGCATCATGGCGACACGTGCCAAGAAGTCTCGCGGGACGTCAGGCGGGAAGAAGGGCAGCAAGAAGGGCGGATCCACGGCACGGGCACGCCGCTCCGCGTCGGCAAAGTCTGCTAAGAAATCTGTAAAGAAGGCTTCGGCAAAACGCGGCGCGGTCAAAAAGAAGACCTCGGCGAAGCGCCCGGCATTGAAGCGGTCGGCTGCCAAACGCCCCGCCGTTAAGCGTGTTGTGAAAAAAGCGGCGAAGCCAGTCAAGCGCGCATCGCCACTCGCACGCGTCAAGCGCGTCGCACAGGAAATGGCGCAGCAGGCCACGACCGCCGTCACCGAAGGCGTTGAGACGCTGAAAGATCTCGGCGAAACGATCGTCGAACGAGTTACGGGCTGATCTCGCGAACGCTCTGAGTCGGGGCTCGCGGCGCCATGTACAGTTGCATGAACGCCGCGAGCCGCGCGATCAATTTGTCTCGACCGTAATCGACGGTGATGATATGCGCAGCTCCAGTGACCCACTCGAGTTGCTTGTCGCGTGAGCCGATGAGTGCGAACGCACGCTCCGCATCGGCAGCAGCAATGCGATTGTCTTCGCGTGATTGAATCATCAGCGTTGGTGCTGAGATGCGTGGCAACACCGCGACGGCGCGACGCATCGTTGCGCGTAGTGCGCGAAGCCCCGCAGGCGTAAATACGCCGTACGCCAGATTGCGCTCGCGCTCCGCCGGATCGAGCACCGACGTTCCTTCGCCGGATCTTCCCGCGGGTACGACAATCCCCCAGAGACGCGAGAACTCTGTCAGTCGCTCGACGCGACGCGGCATCGCGAGATAGGGCGCGACCAAGCCGAGCGCCGGCAAATCGGAATGCGCCGCCGCCAATTGCGCGGCCAGCGCACCACCCATCGACAATCCAATAATGCCGACCCACTCGTGCGACGCACGCAGCTCCGCGTATGCGCGCTCTGCCGCCGACGTCAGCTCGTCCGCTGTCACGCGCTGAAATTCGCTGAGCGTGCGACCATGTCGTGGAAGCAATGGCGCGACGACGTGGAAGCCGCGCGCGAATAGCTCGTCCCCGAGATACCGCATGGTTTGCGGCGTATCGCCCGCACCGTGAAGAAGCAGAACAGCAGGTGCGCCATCTCGTCGCAGAACGAATGTCTCGCCGCCAACTACGACTCCGTCCGGTCCGAGTGTCCGGCGGCGCATCGACAGCGCGGTCATCACACGTAGCTGGCGGCCACGCCACCAGGCCGCCCCCGCGGTCAGTGCGAGGGCTACGAGCGCGAAGACCATCCGCCGACGCTCGCTAGACCGTAACTGTCAAAAGGCAACATCAGTAGCGACGGACGGTTGGATCGACCTCGAGACTCCAACGTTCGATACCGCCGATGAGATTTCGCACGCGACGGAACCCAGCTGCCACCAACGCCTGCGCAGCGGCGTCGCTTCGCGCACCATGGTGACAGTATAGAACGATATCTGCGTCATCCGGAATGTCTGGACGCGCCGCCATGAACGTGCGAAGCGGAATGAGAGTCGCCGTCGGAATGCGGCCGATCTGCCATTCGTACGGCTCGCGAACGTCGATGACAACGGTTGGCTCCCCGGCAGCAATCAAAGCCGCGAGCTCTTTCGGTGTGATTTCGCCAACCGCCGGCGCCGCCTGGTGGCCCGGACCGTCGCAGAACTCGTCGTAGTCGATCAATTCGGTGATCTCCCCGGTCCCGCAGACCGGACATTCTGGGTCGCGCTCCACCCCAAACGCGCGAAAGCCCATGGAAAGTGTATCAACAGTTAGCAATCTCCCAATCAATGGCGTGCCTAGACCGAGAATGATCTTGAGGGCCTCAGTCGCCTGCAGCGTTCCGATCAACCCGGGCAATACACCCAGCACGCCGGCATCCGCGCAGTTCTGGACGCTTCCGGCTTCCGGCGGACTCGGAAACAGACAGCGATAGCAGGGGCCCTGTTCGGTCGCGAACACGGACACCTGTCCTTCAAAGCGATCGACACTGCCGTACACCAGCGGGCGATCGGTCAGGACGCACGCGTCGTTCAGGAGATAGCGCGTGGGAAAATTGTCGGTGCCGTCGATGACCACATCGTACGCCGTGACGAGGTCGAGCGCGTTCTCGCGAGACACGCGCACGCCGATCGTGTCAACTCGCACGTGCGGATTGATCGTCGCCAGTGTATGCTGCGCTGAGTCGGTTTTTGCCGATCCCACGTCACCGCTCCGATGGAGGAGCTGCCGGTGAAGATTCGACGGATCGACTCGATCCCCGTCTGCGATCCCGATTCGGCCGATGCCGGCCGCGGCGAGATACATCGCCGCGGGCGAGCCCAAGCCGCCTGCGCCCACGATCAGCACACTCGCGGCCTTCAGTCGCGCTTGCCCCTCGAGACCGATCTGCGGCAAGCGGATCTGCCGCGCGTATCGCGCGAGTTCATCGCCGTCCAACACGGAACGCGAAGCGTCCGCGTCGACAGCGGCAGAACGAAGCGAAGAATCGCTCGACGAGGATTTCATGTACTCACGCGAGATGCCGAGGCGCCAAAATATACACGCCCGTCCGAGTCGCGGACGGGCGTGTCGCGCGTCGCCCAACTTGCGCGGCTACTGGAGTGCCTGTTCCTGCCCCTCGCTGAGACTGGGAAACGCAATCTCGTTATCGAGTCCCGCACTCTCGATTCGATCGGCGAGCTGCGTAGGCGGCGCAATGATCAGCGTCGTCCCCTTGCGCTCGACGAGACCTTCGCCGGTCAAGCGCCCGAGTACCAGCGATACGGATTCGCGAGTTGCGCCGACGAGCTCACACAACAACCTGTAGCGCGCGGTACACAAAACGATCCGTCCGTCCTCGCGCGTGAACGTCTGATTGCTCGCCATTCGAACGAGCGTGGCCACGAGCCGTTGCTCGACGCTGAGCGTTGTGAGCTCTCGCAACTTGTCCAAAAGGGCCGCGCGCTCCGCCATAAGCTGGTTTACGAGCGTCAAAGCGTGCTGCGGCTGCTCCCGGACGAAGGCGCGAAAGCGCACGGAGCTCAGAAAGAGCGTTTCACTTTCATCATCGGCTCGCGCGTCGGTGGCATAGCGCGCGTTTTGCGACAGTCCCTCGGAGCCAAAGGTCTCTCCAGGCGTCGCGATCCACGGAACGAACCCGCGCCCCGCGCGCACTCGGCTCCGCAGCACCACCCGTCCCCGTGTCACGATGAACACGCCGTCTGCTACTGCACTGCGTTGATAGATCGCGAAACCCGCTGGCCAGGAGGCCCGAGCTGCGTATGCAGTGACTGCCTCTCGCTCGACGTCAGTCAGTCGCGCGAGTCCCATGCTATTCTCCCCCACAACCATCCTCACATCCCGCTACGGTGGGCGACGGTTGCAATGTCTGGGCCGATCGTGACACCACTGAACCGTCAATTCGTGTTGCATAATTCCTTCTGCGAGCCGCGCGTCAGCACTGCTCGCTCCGCGGTGATGCAATGGACACCGCCCGCGGCGTAACGACTTTCGCCGTGTCAGCCACGACCTCGGACCAGCCGATCGTGCCACCGACCGTGCCCATCGCTGTCATTGGCACGGACGCTGTGCTCGCCGCTGCACCGGCAACACCGGTGCAATTGGCGCACGCTTGTCTGCGCGCCGGATTTGCGAATGTCATTCCCGCGAGTTGGGGCGATGAGCTGATTGCGGCCGCCGTGCTACGACGCCTTCCGCAATTCGGAAACGGTCCGGTCATTCAGTGCAGTTGTCCCATCGTCGCGCACCGTCTGCTCACCGCCGGTGGCGACTTGCGCCCCGTGTTGCTTCCGCTCGTTCCGCCACCGGTCGCCGTCGCGCGTTATTTGAGATCTCTCGCACGACCCGCGCGTACACGAATCACCTACATCGGCGCTTGCCCGGGCGCGGTCGACGAATCGATCGACATCCGCATGTCGCCCGACGCGCTCATCGCGATGCTCGCCGAACGCGACATCGTGATCGGCGAGCAACCGGAAGTGTTCGAGTCGATCATCCCTCCCGACCGCCGGCGATTCCGCTCGCAGCCCGGAGGCGTACCGACCGCAGAATCGCTGTGGACCGAGTTCGGAAGCCGCGCGCTCGTCGAGCTCGATGGCGAGGACTTCGTCACAGAAGTCGCACAGCACCTGTTGTCCGGTAAGAATGTTCTCATCGATGCGGCGACCCGCTTGGGCTGCGCGTGCAGCGGCGCGACTTCCGGCGCGCGAAACCCGCGCGCGCAAGTGATTGCGCACGAGCCGCCGCGCGCCGCCTCTCCCGTCGTCGAAGAACGCACGCCGATCGATCTCGACCTGCTCGTGCCCGCGGTTTCACGCACGCCCGTAGACGTAGGCGCGGTATCGAGCGCAATGGCATCCACGCGTCCGGTGACCCCGCCGAACGGTGTCGAGACGATTCCCGTTCCTGCGGTTCGGTCCGCGCCTGCACGCGGCAACGGACCGAGTGCGACAAACACAACCGCCCCCGACGTCCGACTGCCGCGACTGAGCACGCCGGTCGTCCCGCGCTCGGTGCTGAGCGCCTTCCCGCAATCGCGAGATCTGGAAGGAAAGGCGCTGCCGCGAGCGTACGTTGCACGCCGCCGTTCATCCCCGCGCGGCGTCTCCGTTGTCCTGCCGCCCGACGAATTGCTCGGCATCGATGCTCCAGAGATGGATTCGGAGCTACCACCGGCGCCCATGTCGCCACCGGCGGTCGAGGTTCCGGCCCGTGTGACGTTAGAGCCGGCGGCCGTTCAGACGACGTCTACGGAGCCCGCGCCACCTCAGGCGGTTCCGGAAGAAGCGGTTTCAGAAAGCTCCATCGCCGTGACCGAATTGCCGGTCGAGGTCTCAGCGCCCGCAGCCGTGGTGCACGAGCTCGTCGCTATACCGGAGCCGAGTCCGATCTCGGAACCGGACGCAATTGCCCCTGCGCCCCTCGCTAACGTCGTCTCTTCGATCGCCGCGCCCGAACCCGTCGGCTCGATCGATTTTGCGGCCCCAGCGCATTCAGGGGCCGTACACGATGTCTCCGATCCGGCAATCGCGGAGCGAACTTCGGTCGACCGCGAAGATGCGATGCCTGACCGCGACGGTTCGGCTGCGCTTGGCTCGAGTGGCGCTTCGCGTCGGCCGGTTGCCACGCGCACGCCGCCGCGATCAGCCCGCCCAATTCCGGCGAGGCCAACGCCGGCGATGAGCGCGCCGCCACCGCCGGCTTCATTCTCCCGCGGTCAGATCGTGCTGATCCTCATCGCTGTCGCCGCCATCGCCATCTGCGCGAGCACGGTCGTCGGCGTGATCGTCTCGCGCTCGGTGACGGCGGCGTCCCTCAGCACGCCGTCAGTCCGCTAGCTCCCTTCCTTAGCGAGATCGAAGGGCAGTTCGCGCGTCGACAACGGCCTGCGCCGCGCGGTTAAAGCGCGAGGCAAGATCCTCGATTTCTGTTCGTGTGAGCGTTTCCTGATTGGCGCGAATCGCTTCGTTCACCGACGGAAGCGCCATGTTCGCATATCCGTTGTTCTCATCGGCGACATAGATCAGGTTGCGAAACCACGGACGCGTCCGCAGACCTTCCGGCCGGATGAGCGCGCGTTCGACCTGCATGAGCGCACGGTTGGTCCGCTGAAGTGTTTGCGTCGGCACGGTACCGCTGAGCGCGGAATCCCGCGCTGCATTGAACGCCACGCCCTCGCGCTCGAGCCGATCGATCGCCGCTCTCAGCGCCGTTGTTGGCGCATTCCAGTGGTGTTCGGCAACTGAACGATCGATTGCCGGAATATACCGGCGCATCGTCTTGGCGTATTCAGAGTAGTCATATGGAAGCACGTCGGCGTTCGCCACTCGTAGGAGCATGGCGGTGCCGACTCGCGCGGCGGCCGCGTGATACTTGAAGCCTGGGTCGCCGAACTTCGTCATCCACGCGTAGTCGTCGTACTGCGAGTGGTACACACCGCCCGCGCCGCCAAAGCCCCACTCGGCGATTGGAATGCCGAGGTGATTGTAGAAGCCGGCGAAATCAGAGCCGCCGCCCGGATCACCCATCGCCGGCTCGGCCGTGTCGGCGACCGCGGCCGCTTTGCGCCATTCGGCGTAGACGCTTCCCTTCCCGTTCGGATCGGAGACCGTGCGCGCCGCATCTCGCAACGTGGCACGGAGTGACGGCGAACCGCCGCCACCGAATCGCGGTCCCTGCGCGGCGACATCCTGATTGAAGTACGCAACAGCATCGCGACTGAGGCGGAGCGAATCGTCTTCGACGAATTCCGTCGAGCCAATCAGTCCCCACTCCTCGGCGTCCCATGTTGCGAAGATGATCGTTCGTTTCGGCCGCACTCCGGCCTTGAGTTCCTCGGCGATGGCGCGAGCTGATTCAAGAATGCTCACAGTGCCGCTGACGTTGTCCGCCGTGCCTGGGCCCCAACCGTCTCGGTGGCCGCCGATGATGACGAGTTCGTCGGGGAATTCACTGCCCCGAACGATTCCGAACGTGTCGTAGATCGGCTTCAGTGGCTTCGTCGCACGGTCGTCCGACACCGCGACGCGCGCCTTGACTGGGCCTGCGCCGATGTGATACCGGAACGGGAGCCCACCCTGCCAGCCACGCGGCACGTCAGCGCCGCGAATGTACTTGAGCAGCTCGCCGGCGTTCCCGTAGCCAATCGGTACGACGGGGATGTGCGGAATCTCCATGCGGTCGGGCGTCAATCGCTGAACGTTGCCCGTGCTGCCGTATCCCGGTGTCGACGGGTCGCCGTCCATGTTCAACACGCTGCCGCGCTGCACGCCCGAGCTGTTTCGCATCGGGCCTTCTGGATACACGTCGCCAACGACATAGCCATCATCCTGCGGATCGCTGTAGATCAGCAGGGCGACGGCACCGTGTTTCTCTGCTTCGCGGGCCTTGATGCCACGAAACGATCGTCCATAGCGCGCGATTGCGATCTTGCCCTTCACCGACACGCCCATCGAATCGAGCTGCGCGTAATCTTCGATGAGGCCATAGTTGACGTAGATGACTTCCGCGGTCACGTCACCTTGGCCGCTGTAGCCATTGACCGTGGGATACTGCCACAGCGAGGAGCTCGGATCGCCCGCTACCGGCGGCTCGGCCAGTGGAAGTTCTTTCGGCGAGGGCGAGACACGCGCGACACGCACCGACGTTGGATGCGGCATCCAGACGTTGTACGTGCGCGACTCCGTGTCGATTCCCCACTTCTTCATCTGCGCGATCACGTAGTCGCGGGTGCGCGCTTGCGCCGGAGTTCCGGCGACGTGCGTTTCGCGCGACAACTCCTTCGAATGAATCGCTGCAGCGTCTGGCGACGGCCGTTTGATCGCGCTGGCTTCAACCTCCCGCTCGCGCGCGGCGCTCGCTGAGCTGTACCCAATCATGGATTGCTGCGCGTATGCAGATGTTGCTGCAACAGCGAGCAGAGCGAACGCGAAACGCATTGGGTTGGCCAAGGTTTGGAATCCGAAGAGGGGTGGGGGAATCTACTGGTTTACTCGTGCTGGTCGAGCGCGGCTCGCAGCGCGGCTCGCAGGCGCGCTTCGCGCCCAGACTGATCACCGACTGACGCCGCGATCGCGCCGAACTGCTTGAGCATTTCGCCGTTCAGAAACGCCGCTGTGTCCTTCACTCCCAATCCTTCGAGCGATCGTTCGGCAAGATCACGCAGCATTCGACGCGATTCGTCATCGAGGTCGTCGAGCGACGGCGGCGTGGGTGGGGGCGGCGCGACACCGCGACCGCGATTCCGCTTTGGCGATTCCCAGAGCGCTGCCACCGGTGCGAGGGTCACGACAAACGAACCCGCCGTGTGTTCCTGATGTCCCGTGACGACTCCGCGGCGCTTGAGTACGTGGAGGAGTCGAATGACCGCCTCTCGCACCACCGACACTCCGCCAACGCTCTGGTTTCCGCGACCGGTGATGATCAGGACCTCATCCGTCCGATCGATCTGGTGCTGACGCAGCCACGCCTCCGTTCGAACAGCGGCGGTGGCGGCAGTGGGCAGACTTTCGCGCAGATTGAGCGTGCGCAGCGGCCCGAATCGGGCCTGGTCAAACGCCTGGCGCAGATCGCTCAGTCCGATGGGGCGACTCGGACGGCTCATGCGCCAAATCTACTACGCGGCGATCGCCTCCAAACGGAGGTTCTTGGCGAAACAGATCTCGTTGCAGGCGAACCGGCGGGTACAAGAAAGGCAGTCCCGCCGAATCTTCTCAGGGTATCTCGCCCGATCGACACGCTGGTAACCGATAGCCGCGAAGAATGCCGGTTGTAGGGTGAGCGCGAAAACGTCATAGACGCCGCGCTTCAGCGCCAGCCGCTCTACAGCGTTGACGATCGCCTTCCCCACCCCGCAGCCGTGCACATCCTGCGACACCGCGATCGCCGCGATCTCAGCGACCGAGGGTGAGTACTCCTTAAGCGCCCCGCAGGCCACGATTTTCCCGGATAGATCGACGCCAACGACAT
This sequence comes from Leucogemmata humicola, assembly GCF_055379415.1. Classification (NCBI taxonomy): domain Bacteria; kingdom Pseudomonadati; phylum Gemmatimonadota; class Gemmatimonadia; order Gemmatimonadales; family Gemmatimonadaceae; genus Leucogemmata; species Leucogemmata humicola. The sequence continues at coordinate 52,416 of NZ_AP040875.1, read as the reverse complement.
AGTCGTCGATCGCCAATTCCACCATCTCGGGCGTGCGGCGAAGCATGAGCGCCTCGGCGGCGAATACCGCGATGAGTCGCGAAATCGCTTCGGCGTCGGCTGCACGCGCGCGGCGGATCACGACGTTCGCGGTCATTACAAAACTTCCTCGAGCATGCCGAGGCCGAGCGCCAACTCGTCCCGCGTGGCGACGAGCGGGGGTAGGAGTCGAACGGTGTACTCGCCTGCAGAACAGGTCAGCAGGCCGGCAGCAAACGCCTCGTTCACGACATGGGACGCAGTGCCCATGACATCGATGCCCCACATGTACCCCATTCCGCGGACAGCGCGAATGCGGCCAGTGCTGCGCGCGACTTCAGCGAGCTGCTTGCCGAACCACGCGCCATTCTCCGTCACGTGGCGCAGCAGTGCGGGATCGGACACGCGACCGAACACGTGGTTCGCCACCGAGGCGACGAACGGTCCGCCGCCGAACGTCGTACCGTGATCGCCGGGCTTGATGGTCTGAGCGATTTCTTCCGTCATGAGAATCGCGCCCATCGGCAAGCCGCCGGCGATTGGCTTAGCGAGCGAGAGAATATCTGGCTCGACGCCGAACTGCTCATAGGCGAACAGCGTTCCGGTGCGACCGAGGCCGCACTGAATTTCGTCGAAGATCAACGCAACGTTGCGTTCCTTCGTGAGCGCACGAACTTCGCGCACGAAGCCAGCATCGAGCACACGCACACCGCCCTCGCCCTGTATCGGCTCTAGGATCAGCGCAGCGACGGTCTCCTCGTTCATCGCGACGGCGATGTCTTCGATGTCCCGTTCGATGATACCGATGCCCGGCGCGAGAGGACGGAACGGGACGCGGTACGACGGACGATCGGTTGCCGCGAGCGTGCCGAACAAACGGCCGTGGAACGCGCCACGCAGCGCGAGGATCTCGTGCTTTGCATCGCCCTGCGTGCGCGCCCAACGTCGCGCGAACTTGAACGCGCCTTCGTTCGCCTCGGCGCCGGAATTACAGAAGAAGACCTTCGATGCGAAGGACTTTTCCACGAGCGACGCTGCGAGACGTTCGCCAGGCTCCGTTGCGTAGAGGTTGGAGGTGTGAATCAAGCCATCTGCGGCGGAATGCATCGCGGCACGCAGGCCAGCGTCCCCATATCCGAGTGCGTTGACGGCAATGCCGCTCACGAAATCGAGATAGCGCTTGCCGTTTTCGTCGATGAGATAGACGCCGTCGCCGCCGACGATGTGCCCCGGTGCGCGCTTGTAGTTGCCGAGCAGCGCATCAGCAGCGGGCGCAGCAGGAGTGACCGGCGTTCCCTCGGCCGGCGTCGCTGTTGCAACGCTGGACGAAGACAGGAATGAAGAATCCGTCGCGTCGCCGGACGGGTGCAATGAAATGCTCATGATAGTTCTCCAATACCACGCAGGGTCGTACCGCGAGAAGAATCGGCGATGGCCGCGATGTCCGAGATTCGGACACACGGAACTCCTCCGGCGAGCGCCGAAAGTCCGGCTTGCAGCTTGGCGTGCATTCCTCCAACGATCACGCCGTCGGCGACGAGCTGGCGGGCGCTGTCCGGCGTGAGTTGCGGAATGACGACGCCGTCTTTCATGACGCCTGGTACATCGGCCACGAGCAGGAGTTCGGCGGCTCCGAGTGCGACGGCAATCGCTGCGGCCGCATCATCGCCGTTGACGTTGAGCGCCGACCCCAGCGTTCCGCTGCCGTCCCGACTCACCGGTGAAATCACCGGCAGATATCCACCGGAGAGCAGGTGGCGGAGAAACGCGACGTTGATCGTCGTCGGGACGCCTACATATCCGAGCTGCTCCGCATCCATCGGCGATGCGGCAATCAACGCCGCATCTTCGCCAGACAGCCCAACCGCTTCAATTCCGTTCTGAACCAAACTCGCGACGAGCCGCTTGTTCGCGCTTCCGGACAGCGCCATGCGAATCAGTTCGATGTCCTTCTCGGTCGTCACTCGTCGGCCGTTGACGAATTTCGTGCTGCCGCCGAGCGCCGCTTGCAGCGTGCTCACTTCGTCGCCGCCCCCGTGGACGAGCACCAGACCGCCGTTCGTCTGCGCCCAGCCCGACGCCAGGGTGCTGGCGAGGGCCGGGTCCGACTGCGGACGACCGCCGATCTTGATCACGCGCGTCACAGCGGCAACCCGGCCGTCTCTTCGAGGCCGAGCATCAGGTTCGCATTCTGAACGGCCTGACCGGCGGCGCCCTTGAGCAGATTGTCGATCGCCGACGTCACGAGCAGCGTTGGCGTTCGTACGCCGGCCAGCGGCACAGCGGAAATTCGCACGACGTTCCGATACGCGACGTCCTTGAGAGCGGGTGTATCCGTCGCGACTTCAATGAATGGCTCGTTGCCGAACGACTCACGCCAGGGCGCGAGCGTATCGGTGAGCGGCTTCGTGAGCGGAACGGTGATTGTCGACAGAATTCCGCGCGCGACTGGCAACAGGTGAGGGGTGAACACGAGGTCCGCGTCCGCCTTCCACCCGTCGAGTGTTGCGCGCATCTCCTTCAGGTGACGGTGGGTGTTTCCAATACCGTAAGCGCGATAGTCCTCGGTGACTTCGCCGAAGAGGTATTCACGTTTGGGCGAATTGCCCGCACCTGTGACGCCGCTGGCGGAGTTCGCGATGATCGTTGCGCCGGGGGCGACGAGCTCACGCTCGATGAGCGGCGCGAGCGCCACGAGAATCGACGTCGGATAACAACCAGGGTTCGACACGAGTTCGGCGCCGGCAACCAACGACCGATTGAGTTCGGTGAGACCGTAGACCGTTCCTTCGCACCCGTTCCCGGGGCGCAGATCGGCCGATAGGTCGACCACGCGGACACCGGCGTCGCGGAATCGGGCGATCGCTTCCTTTGAAGCGCCGTGCGGGAGCGCGCTGAACACAAGCTCCGCGGCGCCGAGAGGCGCGTCATCGGGCGCAACGAATGTCACCTCGCGACCGCCGAGTCGGACGGTCGCACCGCGCTGCTCATTCGCCGTTGCAAAGGCGAGCGAGAGCGCTGGATGACGGAGGATGAGTGCGCAGAGCTCGCGGCCGGCATATCCGCTGGCCCCGAGCACGCCGACTGGTATTTTATGCACGCCGAATGTATAATAATGCATGCGCGCTAAGTCAATCCCGACGGTGGCGCGGCAGCCAAGCCCCCTTCGACCCCGCACGCCTCGATGACCAAGAAGCACGAACGCCAACACGCGATTTTGCAGCTCATTGGAAGCCGCCGAATCGCAAGCCAGGAAGAGCTCAAACGGCTTCTGATCGAGGGTGGCTGGGCAGTCACACAGGCGACGCTATCGCGTGACCTTCGTGATCTCGGCGTCGTGCGAGCCCCCACCGACGACGGAGCCAGATATCTCCTTCCAGAGATGGTCGCGGATGACTCTAAACCTTCACTGGGTGAGCTTTTACCTCAGTGGTTCTCACGTATAGACGGCGTTGGAGAGTTGCTTGTCCTTCACACCCTCCCGAGCGGCGCTCCCCCGATCGCCGAGGCGATCGATTCGCAGGGATGGCCGGAAATTCTGGGGACGCTCGCAGGGGAAAATACAGTGCTGATCGTGTGTCGCTCAGCCGACGCGAGAGTCGCACTGACGAGCCGGCTCTCTGCGCTCGCGAACGAGGACTGACCGGAGTCAGTATTTATAGTGCGGCCGGCATTGACGCGACCGCGGCTGGTGATTAAATATGCATACTGACTGCATAACTCTGCATACTTAGGAGCGCATATGCCCCGTACTATTGTTCTCGCCTATTCTGGCGGACTCGATACCTCGATCATCGTTCCCTGGCTTAAGGAGAACTACAACGGGGCGTCCGTCATTTGCGTCGCCGCTGACATCGGTCAGGGCAGCGACGAACTCGCCGGTGTTCGCGCCAAGGCAATCGCCTCGGGCGCCGATGAATGCTACGTCGAAGATCTCCGCGACGAGTTCGTCGAGTCCTTCATCTATCCCACGCTTCGCGCGGGCGCGATCTACAACCGCAAATACCTGCTCGGCACGTCGATGGCGCGTCCGCTCATCGCCCGCCGCCAGGTCGAGCTCGCGCGCAAGGTCGGCGCCGATGCGCTCGCCCACGGCTGCACGGGTAAGGGCAACGATCAAGTTCGCTTCGAGCTGACGTACGCCTCGTTCGCGCCGGATCTTCCGGTGATCGCTCCGTGGCGCGTGTGGGACATTCGCAGCAGAGAGGATGCAATCGCGTACGCTGAGTCGCGTGGCATTCCGATCGCGGCAACGCGCGCCAAGATCTACTCGCGTGACGCCAACCTGTGGCATCTCTCGCACGAAGGTGGAATTCTCGAGGATCCGAACGCTGCGCCGCCGGACGATCTGCTCATGCTCACCAATCCAGTGATGCAGACGCCCGATGCGCCGGAGAACGTCGTCATCGGATTCGAGAAGGGCACGCCGGTGTCGGTCAACGGCACGCGCCTCGATGGTGTCGATCTTATCGCCGCGTTGAATGCGATCGGCGGCAAGCATGGCGTGGGCGTCGTCGATCTCGTTGAGGACCGAATGGTTGGCATGAAGTCCCGCGGCGTATACGAAACGCCCGGCGGTTCCCTGCTCTACACGGCGCACTCGGAGCTCGAGCAGCTCGTGCTCGATCGCAAGACGCTCGCGGCCAAGGACATGGTTTCGCCGCGCTATGCGGACATCGTGTACGAAGGCCGCTGGTGGACCACGGAGCGCGAGGCGTACGACGCCTTCGTCAACGTCACTCAGGAGCGCGTCACTGGATCCGTGACGTTGCGTTTGTTCAAGGGTTCCACGGCAGTCGTCGGCCGCCAGAGCGATCACGCGTTGTACGATGAGCGTTTCGTGACGTTCGGCGAAGACGACGTGTACGAGCAAAGCGATGCCGCCGGGTTCATCCGTCTCTTCGCGTTGCCGGCACGCGTGCGGGCCATCAAGGATCAGGAAATGGGTCTCGCGCCGGCCGCGCCGGTGAAGATTCCGGAAGGTGCGTTGGAGGGAGCGTCCGAGGAGTCGACGCTTCAGATCGCGTGACCACGGCATTCCGAGCAACGCCGGCCGTGTCACACAAGCTTTGGGGGGGCCGCTTCGCTGGCGGCCCCGCCCCAGAGTTCGACGCGCTGAATAATTCCATCGGCATCGATTTTCGCCTGTGGCCGTTCGACATCCAGCTGTCCAAGGCTTGGGCGATGGGGCTGTATAAGGCGGGCGTCCTCACGCTCGACGAGTGCAACTCTCTCGAGCGCGGTTTGGATGCCGTTGGTGCGCGGCTCGCTGCAGGTGAAAGCCCGGCCGCGAGTGACGAGGATGTACATACGCTCATCGATCGACTTCTGCATCAAGAGGTCGGCGATGTTGCGTCCAAGCTGCACACCGGCCGAAGCCGTAACGACCAGGTGGCCACTGCCACGCGGCTGTGGTCCATGGAAGCCGCCACGCGACTCGATGCCGCGATTCGCGGACTACAGCGCGTGATGGTAGATCAGGCGCACGGACTCGAGACGGCGCTCATGCCGTCGTACACACACATGCAGCGTGCAATTCCTGTCTCGGGCGCGCACTGGCTGCTCTCGCACTTCTGGCCTCTCGAGCGCGATCGTGTTCGCGTTCGCGCGGCGGCGCGCTCGGCAGGCGTCCTTCCGCTCGGCTCTGGCGCCGTCGCTGGATGTGCATATCCCGTGTCACGCGTTCTGCTACAAGGCAGCCTTGGCTTCGCGGCGATTTCGCCGAACTCCATCGATGCCGTCAGCGATCGTGATTTTGTCGCCGAGCTGCTGTTCTCGTCGACCATGATTGCGACGCACCTGTCGCGTCTCGCAGAAGATCTCATCATCTATGGCTCGAGCGAGTTTGGCTTCGTGCAGTTTGGCGACGCATACACCTCCGGCTCGAGCATGATGCCGCAGAAGCGGAATCCCGACGCATTGGAGTTGGCCCGCGGGTCAGCTGCGCGTGTGTTCGGCGATCTCGCCACACTCGTTGGGACGCTCAAGGGTCTCCCGTCGAGCTACAACAAGGACCTCCAGGACGACAAGCGCGTGCTGTTCGACGCCATCGACACGCTGCTACTGGTATTGCCAGCTGTTGCAGGAGCGCTCGCGGAGTGCGAGTTCAGGCCTGCACGAATGCGAGCAGCGCTGTCCAGCACGATGATGGCGACGGATCTCGCCGACTATCTCGTTCGTCGCGGGGCGACCTTCCGCGAAGCACACGGGGCAGTTGGTCGTCTCGTCCGGCAGTGCGAAGAGGAGCGAATCGAATTGAGCGCGCTTCCACTCACGGCGTTTACGTCCGCGCACACTCTGTTCGGCGCTGACGTATTCGATGCACTGTCTGCGCATCAGTCGGTCGAGCAGCGCGAAGTGGACGGCGGTACCGGGCCTCGTGCCGTGCGTGCGCAGCTCGAAGCGGCGCAGCGAGCGTTGGAGGGATAGGGCAGGGCCCTCACGATCGACGGTGTACTTATGAAATGACAAACGGCACACACGCGGAAGCGGTGTGCCGTTTTGTTTTCGCGTCCGGAGCTCGATCGCGTGCGACTAGAAGACGACGCCGAAAACGATCGGGGCGAATTGCACGCCGCCGGGAGCCGACACCGAGTGATAGCGCGCCTCTGCGTAGACGGAGAAGCCGCTCAGCGGAAAGCGAACGCCGCCGCCGAGATTCCATCCGAAGTTCGATTGCGCGTCGACGTTGAAGAACGGATCAGGTTCGCGCGTGCTGTAGTAGCCAACGCCGCCGATGCCGTACGGCACGAACGCACTCGTTGAGCCGGTGAGAAATTCGAAGATCGCGTTGCCGGTAATTCCCGTAGCATGCGACTTACTTCCGGCGAATTTCTGCGAGTACTCGTTGTATATACCTTCCACGCGGAACGCGAGCGGCGAAAGCCCCTGTCGCGCACCTACGCCGAGTCCGAGCGAATAGCCCGCGTCGTTCCGATCGCCGAAAGAGCCGGTGGCCAGCGAAAGGCCAGCGAACCCATTGAAGGTGGCGGTCGTGCCCTGGGCGCGAGCCGCGCTCGACGCCGTAATCGCCAAAAGGAAGAGCAGTGCTGCGCCTGGGCGAAGCAGTCGGTTCATCATCACTCCGAGAGAGTTGTTGCCTGATAGGAATTCCAGTTCCGTGCCAGACTCGAGTGATGCGGCCTTTCCGTTAGCGTCGAGCGTGTCGAAGCATACCGGTGATATCCCTTGGCTGGCCCGCGGCCGACATTTATTATCCTTTTGTTGGAGAATTATTTCTGCGTCCGTGCAGTGAAATATTTATCCTAGGATGAAAGGATAATATGGCACGGTTCTATCATGTTGATATAGCTAGATTTGCCGCTGATGCCGACCAGAAATGGGTCGACAACCTGCTGTCGCACCACATCGTTCCTGGAGTCGACGGTGCCCGGCAAGGGCTGGCTCGCCGCATTTCCGTCGTCGGCGTTTACCACGTCGCACTCATTCGAGCACTCACCCGCGAAGCCGGTATGAGCACGGCTGCCGCTGTCTCTCTGAGTGTACGCCTACTGACCACTGACACGACAGGCGTTCCCATCGTCGCGGGACTCGAATTCCGCTTCGATCGCGACGAATTCGAGCGCCACATCGACCTGGCAATCAGTCAGGCGGTCGAATCGGTTGCTCCGGCGCGCCGTGGGCGGCCACCCAAGTACGCGAACACCGGCGGCTGATGGTTGCCGAGACCGAACCGCCGAAATGCAAAGAGGGGAACCCGGTGGGGTTCCCCTCTTTGATGCCGAACGACCGGCGCGCGAACTACCCAGCAACTTTGCTCACATTCTCCGCAGCCGGTCCTTTTTGACCCTGAACAAGGTCAAACTCGACTGGCTCACCCTCGGCAAGCGTCTTGAAGCCGTTGCCGGCGATGGAGCTGTAGTGGACAAAGCAGTCCTTGTCTCCACCATCGGGCGTGATGAAACCGAAACCCTTCGCGTCGTTGAACCACTTTACTTTGCCGGTCGTACGCATGGTCCCGCTCCTGAAAAGAACTTGTCCCAGCAACACCATGTTGCTCGGGCGTGAAACGCCGAGCCGTTTCCGGTACCCCCGGAACCCCGGCGTCGGGCGACCGCCAAAGTAGCCGCGGCCAGAAAATCGGTCAAGCACGATCCAGGGTGGACGCTCCGCGCAACGAGTATCTTTGGAATCGTCCTCCCACGATCCCCGAAAGTCAGGTCATTTCAGCACATGGCATCGCTTCATCCTCGTCGGCAAACCGTGACTACCTGGGTCGGCGGCGTCCCCGTCGGCTCCGCGCTCCCAGTCGTCGTTCAATCGATGACCAACACGGACACCGCGAACGCCGCGGCGACGGCAGAGCAGGTGATCGCGCTTGCCCGTGCCGGATCGCAGCTGGTCCGCGTGACCGTCAACAACGAGGAGGCCGCCGCCGCCGTCCCTGAGATTGCGCAACGAGTGACCGACGCAGGCGTGATCGTCCCGATCGTCGGCGATTTCCACTACAACGGACACCTGCTGCTCGCCAAATACCCGGCGTGTGCTCGTGAGTTGGCCAAGTACCGAATCAACCCGGGTAATGTCGGCAGCAAGCGTCGCGACGAGAATTTTCGTACGATCGTTCAGCTCGCGGTCGACAACGATAAGCCTGTACGCATCGGCGTGAATTGGGGCTCGCTCGATCAGGATCTTCTCACACAGATGATGGACGCCAATGCGCAGCTGAGCCAGCCGGCCGACGCGCACGACGTCTACATCGAAGCGATGCTCGCCAGCGCGCTACGATCGGCCGAATTGGCGGAGGAAGTCGGACTGCGCCACGACCAGATCATCATCTCGGCGAAGGTGTCTGGCGTTCAGGACCTCGTGGACGTCTACCGCAAACTCGCGGCGCGCTGCGACTATCCGCTGCACCTCGGCCTCACCGAGGCCGGAATGGGGATGAAAGGAATCGTTGCCAGCACCGCCGGCCTATCGATTCTTCTCGCCGAAGGAATCGGCGACACCATTCGTGTTTCGCTCACGCCGAAGCCGAACGGCGACCGCACTGAAGAGGTGCTCGTCGCTCAACAAATTCTCCAGTCGCTCGGCCTTCGAAGCTTCACACCGCAAGTCACCGCGTGTCCGGGCTGCGGCCGCACGACGTCCACGTTCTTTCAGCACATGGCTGAGGACATCCAGACGTACATTCGCGAACAAATGCCCGTCTGGCGCGAGAATCATCCTGGCGTCGAGGAACTCAAGGTCGCCGTGATGGGATGCGTCGTTAACGGCCCGGGCGAATCCAAGCACGCGAACCTCGGCATTTCGCTGCCGGGCACGTTCGAAGAACCGAAAGCGCCGGTATACGTGGACGGAAAGCTCCGCACCACGTTGCGCGGCGACGGTATCGTTCAGGAATTTCTAAAGATTCTCGACGAATACGTCGAGTCGCACTACGCGGCGGCGTCTTCCAGCGCGACGACGGTCGCTTCGAGTTCGCCCATGATCTCGCCGGTAAAACCGACCTCTTTCAGTCGGTCGTAGACACGGCGGTACCAGCGGACCGTCCCTTCCTTTCCGCTGCTGAAGCGACTCCAGATGTTATCGGGCTCGATGGTCCGTCGCAGGTCGGCGACAATCGAGCTCGCATTGTGCAGCTTGTCAGCGGCACACACCCAATGCGCAGCGTCGCTCGCAGCGGCGAGCCGTTCGAGATAGTCGTCGCGACGCTCTTCGTGCGATAGCTCGATGCCGTCGTCATCGACGCGACGATAGGTCACGGCGAGCACCGCGTCGAGTACGTCGAATCCGAACTTGTCGCCGATCCGCTGCTCGAGCATCTCACGCGTGTACGCGTCGCGCACGCAGTCTTCGATGACGTCGTGAAGAATTCCCGAAACGACCGTGCATTCGTCGCGGCCGTAGCGCGTGAGAATGATCGCGACGTTGGCGGGATGCGTCAGATAGGGTAGACGAGTCCCCTTTCGGACCTGGCGGTCGTGGTGCTTCGCCGCAAACGCTAGCGCGTGATTGATGCGGTCCGAATATCCGGCGATGCTCATGGGCAGGAGACCAGGCTATACCAGGCGGGAGTTCGCGTCAACCGCGGCCGACGCCGGCAAACCAGCGCACGATGCGCTCCAAGCCATCCGCGTCCTGCTGATCGAACGCAGCACGGCGGTCTGAGTCGATATCGAGTACCGCAATGAGCGCCCCACTCGCGTTGAACACCGGCACCACGATCTCGGATTTCGAGCGCGCATCACAGCTAATGTGTCCGGGAAATCGATCGACATCCGGAACGACGATCGTCCGTCGCTCTGCGGCCGCGGTCCCGCAAACTCCCCGTCCAAAAGTGATGTCGAGGCAGCCCAGCGATCCCTGATACGGCCCAACGCGCAAAAGGTTCGGCGAAACCACGCGATAGAAACCGGTCCACAAGTGGCCGAACGCGTGATGCAGGAGTGCGCTGAGCGTCGCCATTCCGGCAACCTCATCGTCGATTCCCGCGAGCACCTGAAGAAGATACGCGTGTAGCTGCGCGTATGCCCGATCCTTGGGCTCTCGGCGGAGATCCGGAATGCTTTCGGCCATCTACCTGGATATTACGGACGCGAACTGCAAATCGATGAGTAGCAGCGCGAGTCCCTGGACGATGATCCCAATTCCCGCACCGACGACGGACACTCGCCGAGCGAGATACCAAGCAGAGCAGGCGAGTACAACGCCGACGGCAACGAACCCGGCATCGAAACCGATGTTCATCCAGAGCATTCGTTCCAGTCGGGCGGCACCCGACACATCGCGAAGCTTGGCGGAGTGCCACTCGATGGCGGCGATGGCGCCAAACACGACGCCCCAAACAGCCATCTGACCGGCAAACTGGACCAGCAGCGGCGAGCGAATTCGGCGCACCGCGAGCATCGCGGCGACTGTCGTCGCCGCAATGATCGATAGACCTGCCCAGAGCAAGACTCTAAGCAGATGCTGTTGTTCAGCGCGTAAGAGAGTGTCAGCCCACACGCGAGGATGCTAGCCAAGCATCGACACGCGAGGAAGTCCTATTCTGCCGACGGTGTGAGTGCCTGCATCACTGGAGTATCCAGGGGGCGCTGAGCGCGCGCGATCCGTTCTGGCGACGCCAACCCCGGCGGCGGCGCATCCCACAGAACTACACCAACAGCATTGCCTCCCGCAGCGCGAATTCCGTCGAGCGCCGATTGAACGTGCGCAATTCGCGTGTGGCCAACTCGTGCGCAGAGAATCGTGTCGGGGATTGGGAGCACTCCCGGCAGTCCTGCTTTCGCATGTTCGAGTGGCGCTACGATGACGATGGCTTCATAGTGGCGCGCAAGACGCGCCGCGTCTCGCTGAAATAGCTCGGTCACCGCGGACGGTTTGTGGTCGACGGACGACAAGCCACTCGGGACAACATCAATCGTTCTGTCGCGGCCGACCACGGCCTGTGAGGTAACCTCAGCCCATTCGAGGTGACGGTCGAGGATATCGGCGACCCCGGGCTCGGCGTGGATTCGCAGTGCTGCAGCAACCGACGACGTGCGGGAGTCGGTGTCGATCACGATCGTACTTCGCGCCTCATCCGCCGCGATTGCTGCGACATTCACAGCGACGACGGCAGCAATCCCCAAGTCCTCGCCCGTGAGCGTCAGCGTCAGTCGGCTCGCTCCTGCGCGAGCAACGTGCAGATATGTCAGCTGATACCCGTCGGCGGCCGGATCGAAGTACGGTGGAGCGTTGCGATCGGCAGATCGCCGCTGGCGATCGGGGCTGCGCGGGCGAGGGCGTACTGTCGCCAGCACGCGCGCGCCGGTCATTCGCTCGAGTTCATGCTCGTCGCTCACCCGAGGACGGCGCATCTCTCCGGCGAAGGCAGAACCGAAGCCGAGAGCGATGCCAAAGATGAGCGCCGCGGCGAGCAGCGCCACTGGCGGCGCATCGAGTCGTGCGTCTTCGCGTGCGCGCGTGACCGCGCGATCGTACTCTCGAGCGGCGGTTCGCGCATCCTTGAGCGAAGTCATTGCCTGCCCAACGAGCGATTGCGCTGAGTCGCGCTCGGCAATCCACGCTGTTGTGTCGACCGACGGAGCGAGCGCCACGGCCTGGCGACTCGTCGGAGCACTCATCTTCGCGAATTCCTGGCGGAGCGTTTCGCGTCTGTCCTGTGCAAGCGCTTGAATGGACCGGCCGATCTCGGTGGTGCGCGCGGTGAGCGCGACGAGAACTGGATCGGCCGCGTCTGCTGTGCCAAGACTCTCGCGGCCTTTTTCGACTTCCGCGAGTGAATCCAGCAGCGCTCTGGAACGCGGATTCGAAGAGAGCTGCGCTGATTCTCCGAGCGCCCGATATGTCGCGGTGAGCGGCGCCGTTTCGACGCGAGTCAGCAGCGCGTCGAGATCGTTGATCGCCGTTGCTACCGAATCGCGTCGCGCAACGAGCGCCGGACTAATCGAGTCGACTGCCGGGGGCCGAGGAACGATTGCGTGCGCGCGCGCGGCGGCGAGGGATGATTCAGCAGCCGCGAGTCGCACACGTGTGTGCGCGAGTGCGCCGATGAACGGCGTGGTGTCCGGACGGGCGTCTACGGGTAGCGCAGATAGTGGCGCGGCCCGCCTTATCTGTTGCGGCGCCAGAATGAGCGCGACGAGGGCGGCGATGAACGAGCCAATTCCGACGGCCCCGATGAACATGGGACGGTGAACGGCGTTCCGCGCCCGCGCCGTAAGCCAAACGGGGCGGGGGATCAGTCGCGGAAATTCGCCGGTCATTTGCGCCATGCTGCGAGTCTCTCTTACCAAAGAACGGACCGCAATCCGAACCGCGCTCCACAGTTCTCTCTGGCACGCGCCGGGCCAGTTTCGCTCGACAGCGCCCTAACAAAAAAAAGCGGGGCCCACGGGGGCCCCGCTTTCCTGAGTATCGACTACGAGAACAGCTTACTGAACCGTAACCTTGCCCTTCATGTTCATGGCGAGGTGCGGCGTGCAGTGGAATTCATACGTGCCCGGCTTGACGCCGCCGAACGAGACGGTGTACTCGTCGTTCGGGTTCATCAGCATGGGGCTCTGAAGCTGCGCGATCTTGTTGTCCATGTTCGCGTCGAGCTGCGCCGAAACGTCAGCCGGCAACGTTGCGGGATCGAACGCGATGTTGTGCGGCTGGCCAGAAACCGTCACGAACTTGATCGCGTCGCCAGCCTTGATCGTGAGATCGGCCGGTTCGAAGCGGTAGCCCTTATCGTCGCTAACCATCTTGACGGTGTGCGTCGCGCCAGTGGCAGCAACCTTTGCAACAGCGCCAGCCGCAGGAGCGGCGGCAGCAGCGGCCGGAGCGCTAGCAGCAGGAGCAGCAGCGGCCTTACTCGTATCCGTGCCCGTCTTCTCGCCGCCGCCGCACGCGCCGAGGACAGCCGCGCTCGCAATGAGCGCCAGTCCGTAGAACCGCATTTCTTGGAGCCTCCAGTAGTGCCTAGCTAAAGTCGTGGTTTTATCCGCGTGACCCGCGGGTATGTGAAACTATTCACAAAGTCCGGTCCGCGCAACGCAAAGCTTCGGGCCTTGGGCGTGGCAAGAGGTACGCCCCTTTTCGTGCATCGCCCGAACCCGCGGTGGCGCTTTAGTTTGGGGGATGATCGTCATCCCCACCGTCGCCCTCGCCCAAGGCGTGTGCGTTCAGCCGTCGTCCGGAACTCACGGGTCGAGCGGCGGGTCTCCGCTGGGCGACCCCGTTTCCGTCGTCCGCAGCTGGGCCAATGTGGGATTTCGACGAATCCATCTTCTCGACACGGACGCGGTCTCGGGAACTGGCTCGAATGCATTTCTCGTTGACGACATCGTGCGCGATGGCGCCCTCGAGGTCGACGTCTGCGACGCTGCGCAGTCGAGCGATCATATCGAGCGACTGATCGACGCGGGCGCGACGCGGGTCGTCCTCGGAGCACGCGCGTTGAACGAACCCGAGTGGCTCGCTGGGGCGTGCGACCTCTTTCCCGGACTTCTGATTGTGTCGACAGATGTTCGCGAACGACGCCTGGTCACACGCGGCTGGGTTCGAAGCCTTCCGCACGACATTCTCGATGTCGTTGGCGAATTGAATGGCCTGCCGCTCGCGGGCTTTCTCGTTTCGAGCGCGCCCACCGAAGAGCTACGGACGGGGGCAGACCTCGCGCTCCTGGAAGACGTCGTCGACGCATGCGACTACCCCGTCATCGTATCCGGCGGCGTTTCGTCGATGAACGAATTGCGCGCGCTCGAGAATCGGGGCGTCGCCGCGGTCATACTTGGCGATGCGCTCTACACCGGCGCCATCGATCCACACGGTGCGGCAATGGAGTTCGGCGAATAGCGTTCGCGCTGCGAGTCAGAACTGATCGATGAGCGCACGAGACAGTGCGCCGGATTTTCCCAGGTAGACGAAGCGAAAGTCGCGCATGTACTGACGGGCAACCCGGCGAACATCATCGGGACGCACGCGCCGAAGGTCTTCGACGAAGTGATTCGCCACCCGATAGTCGCCCTGATAGATCTGCGCGCGCGCAAGGAACGTCGCCTGATCCGCGTTCGTCTCGTTCTTCAGGAAGTAGTCGGTGATGAACTGCTGCGTGAGACGCTCGAGTCCCTGTGGGTCGATGAGCTCACGCTGCAGACGATCGATCTCGGTGCGCATGATCTGCAGCGTCGCGTTTGGATCGGTCGTCGTGACGTAGACGCCACCGTCGGCAATCGCGCGCTCGAGAAACGGCGCCTCAACTTCATATGAGAGGTTACGTCGCGACCGAATCTCGGTGAAGAATCGGCCAGATAGCACAGCGGATGCAACGCGAAGTGCCTGATAGTCCGGATCGCGAGCACCAGGCCCCGCGTAGAATCCGAGCAAATAGTTGGTCGGCAGCTGCGCGTCGCGCACGACCAATGCCTTGCCCAGCTTGGCCGGCGCGCGAGGTGGAGTCCATGTGTACGTGCCGCGCGGAAGTTGTCCGAGCGTTCGCTGAACGAGTTGCTCGAGACGCGGGCGCTCGATGTTCCCCACGACAACGAGGAGCATGCGCGACGTAATCATTTGCGTCGCTTGATATCGGCGCAGCGCCGCAACCGTGATCGATCGAAGCGACGACTCCGTGCCCGTTGGCGAGAACCCGTACGGGTGTCCGACATGCGCCACGCTGTCCGCGAGGCGATTCACGAGAGGATCCGGATTTTGCTCGGCCTCGCGAAACTCTGCCGTCATTCGCGCGCGCACGAGCTCGACTTCGTTCGAGTCAATCGTTGGTGCTACGAGTCGATCGGCGAAGATCGCCCACGTCGAATCGAAGTTCTCGCGAATACTCGTGAAGCCAAAGCGCGTCCAGTCTTCGGACGGGTCAATCGCAACAGTGCTGCCGAGTGCGGCCGTGAGCTGGCGAACTGCCTCGCGCGGAAAGCGCTTTGTTCCTCGCTCCGTTACCTGCAGCAGTAGCGACTCGATCCCCTGC
Organism: Leucogemmata humicola; assembly: GCF_055379415.1. Classification (NCBI taxonomy): domain Bacteria; kingdom Pseudomonadati; phylum Gemmatimonadota; class Gemmatimonadia; order Gemmatimonadales; family Gemmatimonadaceae; genus Leucogemmata; species Leucogemmata humicola. The sequence continues at coordinate 36,965 of NZ_AP040875.1, read as the reverse complement.
GTTGCAGGACTTAGTTGCTGCGTTCCGCCCAAGAGATAGACATTTGCCGCGACTACGTCGTTGGCCGTATTCCGTCGCAGAATCACCTTGAGTCCGTTGACATCGAACATTGTCGTCGACGTGTCAACGGCCTGCGCGTGTGTTATGCGCGGCGCGATGGCGGCGGTCGCTAGTAGCGCGACCGTCAGTATCCGGCGCGCGATCACGGACGAACCCCCGCGTCCATGAGCATGGCCTGTGTGAGATCGATGGTGCGACGTGCCTGTGGACTCAAGAGCACTCCGGTAACGTGCGGCTTGCCAATGATGTACTTGCTCGCGTACGACTGTAGATCCTGCGGCGTCTGCTTGCTCATGGTGTCGACGTACCCGAAGAAGTAGTCGAGTCCTGTGACCGCCCACCAGAATCCGAGTTGGTGTGCAAAGCCAGACGCCCGCTCCAGTCCGAGCTTCGTTCCGACTATGCGACTCTGTTTCATCGTGTTCAGCTCTGCGGCGGAGAAGTAGCCCGGATCATTCAGTTTTTGGATTTCATCGCGCAGCGCGGCGAGCGCGGCCTTGAATTTTTCGGGCGACGTTTCGCCCTCGATCGTGATCGGCCCAACCTGATTCAACGTGTAGTAGTTGACGCCGACCGAGTGAAAGAGCCCGCTGTCGACCAGCCGTCGCTGGAAGCGCGAACCTGGCTGATTTAGAACATCCGAAAACACGTCGGCGGCATAGGTGGCTGCAACGTCTTGGCGGGCGCTCGGGCCCTGCCATTGCAACATGATGACAACGGAACCAATTGGCTGTTCGACGATGACCGCTGTGTCGCGCGTGAGCGGCGGCATCGGCGGAATTGGTTCGGTCTCGAACGGGTCAGCACTCTGCTTCCAGTCGCCAAAGATTGTCTTCGCGAGCGCGAATGCCTTGGCGGCCGGGACGTCGCCCGTGATGATGATCGCGGTGTTGTTCGGGACGTAGTAGCGCTGTTGAATCGCGCGCATTTTCTCCGGCGTCGTGCTCTGAATGACCGCTCGCTCTCCGAGCGGGTTCTTTCGACTCCACCCGGTGGACCACAGCGCCTTGCTCATCGCCGTACTGAACGGAAAGAATGGACTCGATTCGTTGCGGTCGTATTCGCCAATCACAACCTCGCGTTCGCGCTCGAGCTCGTCTTTGCGAAAGAGAGGATTGATGAGGGCGGCCGCCAGAAACTTCATTCCGCCTTCGACGCTGTCCGCCGGAACGGTGAGGTAATAGTTGACGCGCTCCTCACTTGTGGTCCCGTTGAACTCAGCGCCCAGTTCGGAAGCGCGCGCTACGAAGTCGTCCGGGTTGGGATACTTGGCGTTCGCCTTGAAGAACATGTGCTCGTATAGATGCGACAGTCCTTCGAACTCCGGCCCCTGCGTGAACGATCCGTTCTTTACATCAGCTTCAATCGTTACGAGCGGCACGCCGCGGTTCTCGACGACGATGACCTCGAGTCCGTTGGGTAGCGTTGCGCGCTGAATGTGCTTTTCCAACTCGGCCCGCTGCGCGCCGAGTAGCGACGAGACACCAACGGTTGCGGCTAGCACAAACCGAAGCGTACGAGCGAGAAACGGGGTGCGCGGTGGCATCTCGAACCCATCCATGGTTTCTTTCCTCAACATGTCCGATTCAAAGGCCCTCGAGCAACTCGCGTCGCGTTTGGACGCCGCGCACCTGCGCCGCAACGAAACGCTGGCGCCGTTCACGACGTTCAAGATCGGCGGCCCGGCCGATCTCCTCTTCGAAGCAACATCCGCCACTGCGCTTGCGAATGCCGTGCTCGCGGCGCGCGAGACTGGTGTACCCTACTTCGTCCTGGGCCTCGGAGCCAACGTCCTGATCGGCGATCGCGGCTTTCGGGGTCTGGTCATCCGAAACACCGCCCGCGCACACGAGTTCCGCGAGGACGGCGACGTCTGCCATCTGTGGACCGAAAGCGGCGCGATCGTCAAGCAGTTGATTCAGGAGTCGGTGTCGAAGGGTTGGTCGGGTCTAGAGCACTACGTAGGCATTCCGAGCACCGTTGGCGGCGCAATATGGCAGAACCTTCATTTCCTGTCGCCGGCACCCGAACGCGATAGAACGATGTTCATCGCCGAAGTGTTCGAGTCGTGCGAAGTCCTCACGGAGGAGGGCGATCGAAAGACCGTTGGGCCGGACTACGTAAAGTTCGGCTACGATGACACCGTGTTTCATCATCGCCGCGACATTGTGCTCGCGGCCACGTTCAAGCTTGCGCGAGCCGATCAGGCAGCGCTGCAGCGCGTCCTCCAGGAGAACTTGAGTTGGCGCGGGAGCCGGCATCCGTGGCTCGAGTGGCATCCCAGCGCCGGCTCGATCTTCAAGAAGATTGAAGGTGTCGGTGCTGGCCGACTGGTGGATCAGTGCGGGCTCAAGGGTTTTCGGCATGGTGACGCACAGATCTCACATATTCACGCGAACATCATGGTCAACCTCGGCCATGCTACGGCAAAGGATGTTCGCGAACTAATCTCCATCGCGCAGAGCGCCGTCGAGAAGAACTGCAACGTCCATCTGCAGCCAGAGATTGGATTTATTGGAGAATTCTAATCAGGCGCACCGGCGCTAAAACGCGCCACCGTAGCCGAAAACGAATCGCCAGCCGCCAGCGTGGTCGACGGGGCGCGCTAAGCCAACGTGTAGCAGATCTGAAAAGAGCGTGACACCGCCGCCGACCGTGGCACGAATCCCCCCGGTTGGAATGGAGATCGGCGCGCCATCCACCACACCGAGCATGGCGGCGGCCTGTCGCGCGCCTGACGATGAGAGTTCGGTCCAACCACCTTGAGCGCTCACCGCGAGCCCCGGGCTCAGTCCCGGCAACATCAGATTACGCCACGCGTGGATCGGACGGCGCCACAGATTGAATCGGTAGCTCGCGAACGTACGAAACAGAACCGCGCGGTCGCCCGTGAATTCCTTGTATTCGTAGCCCGGCAGCGCCTCGTTTCCGCCGAGTTCAAAGAGCTTCTGCGGTGGCGGACTCCCTCCCAGGACTATTCCGCCATCGGCATGCGCCGCAAGCGAGATCGGTCCGAGATACTGTCGCCCCGACAGTGAGAGTTCCGCGCGCTGCCACTGTAGTTCGCCCGACGCAGCCTCGTAGTGCGCACGCACGCCAACGCCTGGTTGGACGAAATCTCCGCTCACGTTTGGATGGATTTCCAGATCTGCACTACCAATCGTGTAGCTGCCGTCGGTCACGCCGCGGTTCGCGAGAAAGCGCGACTTACTGAGCAGGCCGTGCGACAATCGGGTGTGTTCGGATCGATCGTCGCCAAATCCGAATTGGAATGTTGCAAGAGCAACGTCCACGGAGTGAAGGACCCGCGTAACAGACAGCATCGCCGTCCGGCGATCGACGTAGTCGAAATTGTCGACCGAATTGAGGATCCCCCAGATCCCCGGATCATCGGCGAAGGGCAAAGAGAAGTCGTTCGTCGACGCTAGTGCGCGCTCGGCGCGCAGCCCGACGATCGAGCCGCCGCGATTGTACGAGGCGAACGCTCCGCCCCGCACCGTCTGTTCGGACCACGCCCAGCCACCGTGCACGCCGGCGGTGAGCCCGGGCGCAAGGCTGCGAAAGTCGACCGAAGGCGCGAGTCCTGTGAAGAGTCCCTCGACGCGATTGAATCGAACGATTCGACTCGTGTTGTTCGGAAAGAGACTAAATCGCGGCGACCCAGTCGGACGCCACACATCGGGAGCGAGATCGATGAAGTCGTCGGAATGCACAGACCCGCTCTGCGTGCCGATTCCACGCTCCCATCCCGCATAGTTATTGAGGCTGTCAGACGGCGCCCAGCTGACGATCACGCGCGGTGAATTTACCGAATCCGCGGACGGTGGCCCCGAACTCACAGCGATGTCGCTGATGCTCGACACGAGACGAAAGATCGGCCGCATTTGCCCGAGCGCCGGGAAGCTCGCCTGAAACTCCGTGCGCTGAAACGCCGGTAACCAATACTTGCCGTCGACTTCAGCGTTTACGAATTCACCGTACGCTACAGCCACGGCGCCTGTTGCCGCGCGAACCATACGCGACATCGTGCTCACGGAACCGCCAAGGGTGACGAACTGACCGCGCATTCGCACGATTTGCGCACGCTCCGCATCGAGATCGATTTCGCCGTCGAACGCGCCGAGTCGCGTGGCGCCATGAAAACTCGGATGGACATGAATTCGAACGATCGGAATTCGCCGCTCACCCACACGAAGCACCGTCACCGTGTCGCCGCCAGCGAACACGTAGTACGCGTCTCGATCAGCGGCGAATGGATGCACCGCGACTAGCGTGTCCTGTCGTCGTCGCGATTGATTGAAGTACGCGCCCATGAGCAGACGGTCTCCATAGAGCGACGGAACGGTCCACGCGCGAACGATGCTCAGTGTGGAGTACGGAACTCCGATCGTCTGCGAGCGGTAACCGACAACGTGAAGGTCGTACCGACCGCTGCGATTCCACTGGCCACTCGTCGCCAGCTGCTCGACCTGCGCCGTATGCTCCCGACCGAGCGTATCGCGGACCAACAGCGACAGCTCTGTTTCGATATGGCTCTGATACGATCGAAACTCCGGCGGCGGCGCGCGATTCGCCTCGGCGGCGCGAGCGACGAGGGCGCGAAGCGCCGGCGTTGCGTACGTTGAATCACCAGCCGGAAGCGAGGCAGAGCTGGCGAGCTGCGCGCAGAGCAGGAAGATCAGCATTCGGGCGGGAGAGGACTGCCAGTCTCTACGCGCGCCCGGCCGTCAAAGTGTCGAGCGCATCGATCGCCGTACCCCATTCTTCGAGCGTGCGTTCCAGCGTGGACTTCAGTTTCTCCAACTGGACTCCAAGCGTCTTGGCCCGCTCTACGCCGTTGGGCCGCGTGTACAGCTGCGGATCCTCCAACTCGCGCATCACCGTCTCGACCTCGCCTTCGAGCGCCTGGATCCTGGTCTCGAGCTCGGCGACGCGGCGCTGTGCTGTTTTGAGCGCGTTCTTGTCGTCGCGTCCGGATTCGTCACGTCGCGCGGTTTTCTTCTTTTCTTGCACACGCCGTAGCGCTTCTTCTTCTGCCGCACGTACGGACGCCGCGTGGCTGCGCTCGCTCGACACCAACTCCCATTCGGCGAAGTTTCCGTCGAAATCGGTGACGTGCCGTTCGTGAAGCACCCAGAGACGCGTGGTCAGCGTACGAAGCAATTCGCGGTCGTGGCTGACGAGAAGCACGGTGCCCTCGTACTGCTCGATTGCGTCTTCGAGCGCCTCGATCGACTCGACGTCAAGATGATTTGTCGGCTCGTCGAGAATGAGCAGATTCGCGCCACTCAGCATCAGCATGGCCAACGCGACGCGAGCACGTTCTCCGCCTGAAAGCGAATCTGCGTGACGCTGCACTTCGTCGCCCGAAAAGCCGAACCGACCGAGATGGCCCTGTACCATACGACGATCCCAGGTCGGCCGAAGATCGTTGATGACATCGAACAGCGACTGATCGAGCGGGACCTGCGCGAGATCCTGTCTATAGTACCCGACCTTGATCCCGCCCCCAACGCGCAGTTCACCACTGGTGACCGGATGCTCACCCATCAGCGCGCGAATGAGCGTCGATTTCCCGGATCCATTCGGACCGATGAGCCCGAGCGTATCACCGCGCATCAGGGTCGCGTTCAGATCTTTCACGAGAACGCGGCCTGGCACACCGATCGTTGCGTGCTCCGCGGACATGACCCGATCGCCGCCTCGCTCCTCGACCTCGAAGCGCACCGCCATGGTACCGTCTTCACCAATGGGCGCACTGAGACGCGGCATTCCTTCGAGCCGTTTACGTCGGCCCTTCGCCTGCTTGCTGTTCTGACCGGCGAGGTTGCGCGCGATGTAGTCCTGCTCGCTCGCAATCTTGCGCTGCTGTTGATCGAAATGACGCTGCTGGGTCAGACGCCGTAGCGAGCGCTGCTCGACGAACGCGGCGTACGTCCCGACGTACGGTGTCGCGCTATCTCCCTCGAAATGCAGCACGTGATCGACGACAGCAGCGAGAAACGCACGGTCGTGGCTGATGAGGAGAACAGTCGTGCTGACCGTTGCCAGATAGTCCTCGAGCCACCTGGTCGTTTCCAGATCTAGGTGGTTCGTCGGTTCGTCGAGCAAGAGCACATCGGCGGGACTCACGAGTTGTCGCGCGAGTCCGAGTCGCCCGCGCTCGCCGCCGCTGAGTTGCGACACCGCTTGGGTACGGGCAATCGCCGGGTCGAAGCCGAGACCGTGAAGCACGGCGTCGACGCGCGGGGCGATGGTATAGCCGCCTTCTCGCTCGAACCGTTCGAGATCCTTTCCATATCGACCGAGTGCGGCTTCGCTCGAATCGTGTTCGAGGCGCGACGCCTGCTCCACAAGCGAGCGCTCGAGCGCGAGGAGATCGGCGAACTGACCTGCGGCGGCCTCCCACACCGTCGTGGCACCCGCGAACTCCCGGTGCTGTTCGAGTAGAGAGACGCGAATGTTCGGCTGACGCGCAATTTGGCCGCGCGTCGGCTGCATCTCACCCGTCAAAAGCCGAAACAGCGTCGTCTTGCCAGTCCCGTTGCGACCAACAATGCCCCAACGATCACCCGCCCCAACGGTGAACGTGATGTCTCGGAATAACGTCGTCGCGCCGAATTCCACGCTGACGCCAGAAACCGCAAGTTGCGTCACTTATCGATCCAGCTCTTCCAGTCCTGTTCCGCCAAACCGACCGTCAACGCGTTCGAGTTACGTACGAGCGGCATTCGGAGAAGCAGTGGCTCCTCGGCAAGTTTCTCCATCCAACGTTCGTCAGACAGGCGTGCGTGGCGCAGACCGAGCTCGTCGTACCGCTTCGACTCACGATCAATCAGCCGGTCGAGACCGAATTTTTGGATGAACCGGCGGAGCTCACCCAACGACGCTGCTCGCTCGTTGAGATCGACAAAGTGCGTTTTCACGCGTCGCTCAGCGAAGAATCGAAGCGCTTTTCGGGTTTCTGCGCTCTTTTTCACTCCAAAGACTTGAACTTCCATCGTTCGATCTGGCCTGTTATTGATCGCGAGCCCAGCGCCCAACCCACGCCCCGAGACTCTTTCCGTGTCGTCCAACCGCAGAAGCGAGTATACCTACCGCCCTGCGTGGTGGGTACGGGGTGCCCACGCGCAAACGCTCTGGGGAAAGTTCTTTCGTCCGCGTCCCTCGGTACCAACCACACTCGAGCGCTGGACGACACCAGACGGCGACTTCATCGATCTGCATCGTTTGCCCGCGGCGCCGGGAGCCCCGAGGCTGTTCTTCCTCCACGGGCTCGAAGGCACCATTCGGTCGCACTACGTCGCAGGGTTTTTTGGCGAGGCAGCCCGGCGTGGCTGGGCCGCCGATCTTTTGATCTTTCGCGGATGCGGCTCGGAGCCGAACAACGCTCCGCGCTTTTACCATTCGGGCGACACGGGGGATCTGGCCTTCGCGCTCGACCGCGTGATCGCTGAGTCACCAGACTCGCCCATCGTACTCGCCGGCGTCTCGCTCGGCGGAAATGTCTTGCTGAAGTATCTCGGTGAGCGCGGAAGCTCGTTGTCGCCGCGGATCGTTGCGGCAGCAGCGATCTCAGTGCCGTTCGACCTCGAGCGCGGCTCTCGATTTATCTCACAGGGGTTTTCGCGGATCTACGACCGACATTTTCTTCGCACGCTACGACAAAAAGCATTGGCCAAGCTCGAACGTTTCCCCGGTTTGTTCGAGCGGTCAGAACTGGACGCGGCGACATCGATCTATGAATTCGACGATGCTGTCACTGCCCCGGTTCACGGATTCGCCAACGCTCATGACTACTACGCTAAATCGAGCTCTCTGGGCTGGATCGACCGAATCGCCAGGCCCACGCTACTGCTGAGTGCGATCGACGATCCGTTCCTACCGTCGGCAGTACTCGACGAAGTCCGAGTCATTGCGAACGCGAATCCGAATCTGCAGCTCGAGTTTACCGAGCACGGCGGACATGTTGGTTTCGTGAGCGGGAGCGTTCCCTGGCGATCGCACTATTACGCCGAGTGGCGCGTTTGCGAATTTCTCGCATCCAAGCTGCGGCGGGATTGAGGAGTATCGCGCGAAAGCAACGGTAGAAGTCCAGACTTCAAAACGATGGCGATGTTCGGCACATTGCTGGCATCATGGCCGCCAACGCGCGGCGACGTCCACAAAGAATTCGGGCATGAACATTCTTTTTCTCGCCAGCTTCGTCGTCGGACTGCTGCTTGCAGTCCGCGTGATGATGTACGGCGTCGAACGCCCCCGCGAAGAAAACCCCGCCGGTGAGCGATCGTTTCGGCTTTCGCCTGCAATCATCGTTGCATTCCTGACTGCGTTTGGCATCACCGGCTACGTTCTGACGCGACGCGGCGCCATCAGTGTCGCGATGGTTCTTGGAATTTCGATCGGGCTTGGAATTCTGTTCGCCGCGATGGCAGCCTATTTCGTGAAGAAATGGTGGGTCATCACGCCAGAGCACGACGTAGATGACATTCGCTATGTCCTACAGGGACACATCGCTCGTGTGACCAAAGCCATTCGGGCGGATGTTGATGGAGAAGTGACTTACGAGCTTGGGTCGGAGAAGCACGTGCTCCGCGCACGCAGCTTCGATGACGGTGCAATCGCCGCCGGCACCGACGTAGTGATCGAGCGCATCGAAGACGACGTCGCGTACGTCGAGGCGTGGATGGAAGTGGAGAAGCGACTGTAGTCGAAGGAGAGTGGGCGATGTGGGACGCGATTCTGTGCATCACCATCATCGGCGGGTTTTTCGTCCTTCGCGCCATACTCGCGACCGTTTTCTTCTACTACCTGCTGCCCGAAGGCGACCACTGTCCCAACTGTGATGCGCCAACCCTTCGCATCCAGTCACGCGCCTGGAACGTGCTCATGCCGCGATTCCGCACGAGTTGGTGTTATCACTGTGGCTGGCACGGACTGCTGCGCCGCGGTCCGCTTACTCCGACTTCAGCGCCCGCGCACCTGACCAAGCACGGCGAGTCGCGCTAGCTGCCTGCCGCGTTACCCGACGCGTGAATTCGAAGCCAGTCCGGCCAGTTGCCGCTCAGCTCGAAGAAGTCGTCGAAATACGTGAGACCGAGCTGTTCGAGCTCGGCGATCAGATCGCCGAGTGCGTCACCGCCATCGCCGTAGATCGGTCCGAGGGCGATCAGGTCTCCCTCGACGCGAAATTCGTCGGCAGTTAGGCCGAGTCGCTCGTCGAGCTGCTGGCGGGTCAGTCCGCTGGATTCGTAGGCCGCGCGACGGATAAAGAGCGTCGGTGCGCCTGTGGTGATCGCTAGTGCCATGGGGCTTCACTCCGGTTGCGATTGCGCGGAGAACAATATATCCCGAGCGGCCAATGCTCCCCGTGACCGTCGTCGGTCCGTAGCTTTCGGCATGACCGCGAGCATGCCCTCCAACTTCGAAGCAGAGTACGACGTTCTCGTCGTCGGCGCCGGACACGCTGGCACCGAGGCCGCCGTCGCTGCTGCGCGGACGGGAGCGCGGGTCGCGATCGTCACCAGCGCGCTGGAAACGATCGGTCAAATGTCGTGCAACCCAGCCATCGGCGGCGTTGCCAAGGGCACGGTCGTGCGCGAAGTCGACGCGCTTGGTGGAATCATGGGGCGCGCGACCGACCTGGCGTCGCTGCAGTTCCGAATGCTGAATCGGAGCAAGGGGCCGGCGGTTTGGGCGCCACGAGCGCAGTGCGATCGCGGACTGTATAGGCGCGCGGTGCGCACGCTGCTTGAAAGTCACGCGAGACTCGAGACGATTCAGGGTACCGTCGCCCGATTGATCATCGACGAAGCGTCCGGTTCCGTCGGCGGAGTGGAGACGCTCGAGGGACGACGGTTTGCCGCTCGCGCGGTCGTGATCACGACCGGCACCTTCCTTCGCGGTCGCATCCATATCGGCACGGAAACGAAGATCGCCGGCGGGCGCGCCGGGGAATCCGCGGCGACGCACCTGGCGGAGCAACTCGACCGGCTCGGGCTCGTCGTCGAGCGATTCAAGACCGGGACGCCACCGCGGATCGACGGGCGGTCGGTCGACTTTAGCTCGCTCGAGCGGCAAGAGAGTGAAATAGAGGCGTTCGATTACTCGTGGTCGCATTTCTGGCCATCGCCACGGCGTTCGGACGATCGCGCGCGCCACCCGGACCAGATTCCGTGCTGGATCACCTTCCTCGGCGAGAAGGGGAAGCAGATCATCCAGGAGAACATCGGTCGCTCGGCGATGTATGGTGGTGCGATCGCGTCTCGAGGTCCTCGATATTGTCCGTCGGTCGAGGACAAGATCGTCAAGTTTCCGACTGCAGAGCGGCATCAGATCTTTCTGGAGCCGGAAGGTCACGACACGAGTGAGCTGTACGTCAACGGACTTTCGACGTCGCTCCCGGCGCCCGTTCAGCTCGAGGTGCTTCACTCGATCCCTGGTCTCGAACGCGCGCGGATGACGCGCGCGGGCTACGCGATCGAGTACGACTACTATCCGCCCACGCAGTTGGACGCGGGGCTGCAGGTGCGCGCGCTGCGCGGCCTGTTCTTCGCTGGCCAGATCAACGGAACGACTGGCTACGAGGAGGCGGCGGGGCAGGGTCTCGTCGCCGGACTGAACGCCGGCCGCCAGGTGCTGAACAAAGCGCCCGTGATCCTCGGTCGTGAGAGTTCTTACATTGGAGTTCTCATAGACGACCTCGTCACGCGTGGCGTAGACGAACCATACCGCCTGTTCACATCACGGTCGGAGTTTCGTCTGACCGTGCGACAGGACAACGCACTGCGCCGCCTCGCGCCAATTGGCTTGGAACTCGGCCTCTATTCGGCCGAGGAGGCAGTGGTCATCGAACATCGGTTCGCCGATGAGGATGCCGCATTGCGCCTCGCCGAAACGACGAGCATCACGCCGGCCCAGGCGGCGGCGACCCTCGCCGGCGTGGACAGCGCGCCTCTCGCGCATTCGGTGAAGATCGCGGAAGTCGCGAAGCGTCAGCTAGTCTCGCTCGACGCGCTGTTCTCCGCGGTGGGCGTCGGGGCCGACATTCGGCGCGACGCGTTGATCACGGCCGAGCTGGAGCTGAAGTATGCGGGATATTTCGTACGTGAGCGGGATCAGGCAGCGAAGCTTCGTCGCATGGGCCAGTTCGCGCTCGACGAAAATATTCCGTACGCGGAGTTGCGATCCTTGTCGCTCGAGTCGCGACAGAAGCTCGCGACGCTCCGTCCGTCGACGCTGGCGCAGGCGTCGCGCATTCCGGGTGTGAGTCCGACGGACCTTCAGAATCTCGTGCTCGAGATCGAAAAGCGTCGTCGCCGTTCGAGCGAAAGCGCGGGCGCCTAGATCAGTGTGGACGGGCCTGTGAGTGGAACTTCGCGCGAGGCAATTAGTATCATAATGGTACTTATTGACGAAGCACGAGGATTGCGAGACAGACTTGTCCCACTCACTGGAGACCTATGGTGCGAAACCTTGTCATCACCGCTGGCGTCATCGCCGCGTTTGTGAACCCGCGATCCAGTTCGGCGCAGGGTGCTTCACAGGGCGCGCTGCAGCCGCAGATCGTCGTCAGCGGCGCGGGAGAAGCTCGCGTCGCGCCGGATCGTGCAACGATCATGATTGGCGTTCAGAGTCGCGCCGCGACGGCAGCGGCGGCAGCGGCAGACAACGCGCGTCGTCAAAAGGCGATCCTCGACACGCTGCGGGCGCTCGGACTCGGTAGCGATCAGCTGTCGACGGCGAACTACAACGTCTCTCCCGAGATGGTCTACAGCCCGAACGGGCAGACGCCCCCGAAGGTGACTGGCTACACCGTCACCAACAACGTGCGCGCGGATGTTCGTCGCCTCGAAGATGTCGCGCGCGTCATCGACGCCTCACTCGGCAAAGGAGCGAACGAGATTTCGAGCCTGCAGTTCTATTCTTCTAAGGCCGATTCGGCTCGGCGCGCAGCGCTCGCGTCCGCGGTTGCAGACGCCCGCCAAGACGCTGAGGTGCTTGCCAAGGCCGCCGGAGGGACACTCGGCGCCCTCCTTGAGTTGTCGACCTTTGAGACCCCGGTGAGGCCAATTGCCGTGTCGATGCGCGCCATGGCGGCATCGCCAATGGCGGAGAAGACGCCGATCGAGCCAGGACAGCAGACGATTTCCGCAACAGTGACAGCGAGGTGGGCGCTGGTCGGCGGGAAGTGAGTGAACCGCGCGACCCATCGCCATTGGACATTGGCTGACAGGGTCGCGCGTTGCGTCGATCTGCCGAGCACAGACGTGCCACGTGGCACAGCAGGGAGCGACAAACCTGCGGTGCCACGTGGCACGTTGTCTCACTCCGCCAGCTTCCGTAGATTGGCCATGGTCGGGCTGAAGAAGCCAGAGTCGGGCGCTGAAGCCCCGAGCGCCGCCCCGACGCCCCTTTAGCATCTCGAGATAGTGGCCCGCGTCATCGCGATAGCGAACCAAAAGGGCGGGGTTGGTAAGACCACGACCGCCGTCAATCTCTCCGCCAGTCTCGCAGCCGCAGAGCAGCGTACGCTGTTGATCGACGGCGACCCGCAGGGCAATGCGACGAGCGGCATTGGACTCCAGCGGGATCAGTTCACTGCCACGGTCTACGACGTCCTGATCGGCGACGTCTCCATCGCAGATGCCACGCTGCGACAGGTCCAGTTCAAGCATCTCGACGTCCTTCCAGCAACCCCAGATCTGGCTGGCGCCGAGATCGAGTTGGTCGACAGAGAGGATCGCGAGCGGATGATGCGGTCCGCCGTTGCGTCGGTGCGTAACAACTACGACTTCATCCTTATCGACTGTCCGCCGTCCTTGGGGCTAATCACCCTAAACATGCTTGCCGCGGCCGATGCGCTCTTGATCCCGTTGCAATGCGAGTACTACGCGCTCGAAGGGCTCTCGCAGCTGCTCAACACGGTCCATCTGGTCCAGCGGAGCGTCAATCAAGAGCTCGCCATCGACGGCGTTCTGCTCACCATGTACGACGCCCGGCTCAACCTCTCAAGGCAAGTCGCGACCGAAGCCAGGGAGTACTTCGGAAATCAGGTTTTCGAGACTGTTATTCCGAGAAACGTGCGACTCGCCGAGGCACCGAGCTTTGGCAAACCGATCATTTTATACGATGTCGCGTCGGTGGGCGCTCAGGCGTATCTCAATATCGCTAAAGAACTTATGAGGCGCATCAAGTGAGCGCCGACAAGCCCAGACGCCTCGGGAGAGGGCTCGAAGCGCTTATCCCGTCCAACGCGTCCGCCCCAGCAGCACCCATCAGCGACCTGCAGCGCGTGGCGCTGTCGCGCATCCGTCCTAATCCGTTTCAGCCGCGCTTGGAGTTTGATCCGGCTGAGCTCGCTGAACTCGAGGCGTCGCTGAAAGCGACCGGCCTGCTGCAGCCGATTACCGTCCGCCGAAAGGGCGACGCATTCGAGCTCGTCGCCGGCGAGCGGCGGTTCCGCGCCGCCACCAACCTGGGCTGGACCGAGATTTCGGCCATCGTTCGCGACTTCGATGATCGCACCATGCTGGTGCTCGCCCTCGTCGAGAATCTGCAGCGGGCCAACCTCAACGCCATCGAAGAGGCGCGCGGCTATCGCCGCCTCATCGACGATTTCCAGCTGACCCAGCTGCAGGTCGCCGAGGCTGTTGGAAAGGACCGCACGACGGTCACGAACCTTCTTCGCGTTCTCAGCCTTCCTGAGCAGGTGCAACAGCTGGTAGAGCAGGGTGCGCTGACCACCGGCCACGCCCGCGCCCTGCTCGCGCTCGGTCCCGATCACTCTCCGCTCCAGCTCGCCGAAGAAGCGGTCCGAGCCGGAATGAGTGTTAGAGAACTCGAACAGCGTGTTCGTGAGCTTGGCGGCGGCGCGGTCCCGCCGAAAAGGGAGTCGGGCTCGCAGGGGCGGGAGATAAAACCTGCCACGCCGTCCACCGATCCAGCTGTTCGGAGAATCGAGGATGACCTGCGTCGGTATTTCCAAACGGACGTTCGCCTTCTTCTTTCAGGCGAAGCCAAGGGGCGAATCGAGCTCGCCTTTTACTCGAACGACGACCTAGATCGCATTCTCGACTTGATTTTGAAAGAAAGCAGACGCGATTTCTAAACATCCTAGACGCACCACTAAGCCAGTATAACGCCACTCCACAAACAAACTCTGACGCCAGAGGCGACCTTGTATCCGATCGCTTGCTGCGAGCGTGTGGAATTCTACGTGGATAACTAAGTACTTATACAACAACAACTAAAGGAAACGGCGTGCTCAGGAATACCCGTTTTTCCACTCTTTTCAACACGATTTTATCAGTCGCGCTGGTTGCCTGCGGACACGACTCGGCCAAGACTTCCAAAGAGACCGCACCGACGCTGAAAGTCGCGCTTCTGACACCAGGCGCGATCAACGATCAGTCGTGGAATTCCGGCGCCTACCAAGGCTTGATGCGCATCAAAGACAGCCTCGGCGCTCAGGTCAGTCACATTCAGACAAAAACCCCTGCGGAGTTCGAGGATAATTTCCGGCAGTACGGAAATCAGGGCTACACCATCGTCTTCGGCCACGGATTCGAGTACCAGGACGCCGCCAAACGCGTCGCGCCAGACTTTCCCAAAACCATCTACATAACAACGTCGGGAACGACCGAAGGGCCGAACCTCGCCGGAATCGCGTTCGGCTTCTCCGACGCGTCGTATCTCGCCGGAATCCTGGCGGCGTCTGTCTCCAAGACTCACAAGCTCGGAGTCATCGGCGGTCAAGAATTGCCCCCGGTCGTTGAAAGCTTTCGCGCCTTCGAGGCCGGCGCGCGCTCGGTGAATCCGGCCGTCACCGTCACGACGTCGTATATCGGGAACTGGGACGACGTCAGCGCTGGAAAAGAAGCGGCCCTCGCACAGCTCTCGCGCGGGGTCGATGTGATTTTTCAGAATGCTGATGCTGCCGGCCTTGGCGTGTTCCAGGCTGCCAGAGAGAAGGCCGGCACGTTCGTCGTTGGGTCGAACTCCAATCAGAATGGCGTAGCGCCTGACGTGACACTGGGAAGCGTCGTCATCGATCTACCGCTCGCATTTCTGACGATTGCGAAGCAAGTAAAAACTGGAACGTTCAAGGCCGGTGTCATCGAACTCGGCGAACAAGCGCACGTCGTAACGTTGGTGCTCAATCCGGCTCTCGAAGCGCGTGTTCCCGCCGCGGCCCGCGCGCAAATCGATTCGCTTCAAACGAAAATGCTCGCCGGTGCCTTTACGGCACCCAAGCTCAACGACTCAGCGACCGCCCGACGCTAACATGCCGTCACTCGAAGTGCTGGCGCGCTTTCTCGACTCCACGCTGGCCATCCACTCCATTCCCGACTACCCAAGTGCCGTGAATGGCGTGCAGCTCGCCAACGTGGGAGACATCGAGCGCATTGCGACGGCCGTGGATTTCTCGACTGAGACAATTTCACGAGCGATCGACGCTGGTGCGCGTCTCTTGATCGTGCATCACGGCATGTTCTGGGGTGGTGTTCAGCCCATCACCGAGCACCGACACAAGCGGCTTTGGATGCTCGTCACGCACGACGTGGCGGTGTATTCAGCGCACCTTCCGCTAGACATTCATCCAGAACTCGGCAACAACGCGCTACTGGCGGCGCACCTCGGTCTGAAACCGTCCGGCGGATTCGCTCCGTATCAATCGATCGAAGTCGGTCTGAGCGGCACGAGCGACGTGCCTACACGCGTGCTTGCCGAGCGGGCCGCGGCGCTGGCCGTGGCACACGGCGGTCATCTCGTTGCAACGCCGTTCGACGGCGAGCGGGTCACGCGCCGTTGGGGCATCTGCACCGGCGCAGGCGCTGATACGAGTACTCTTCGCGACGCGGTTCAACGCGGGCTCGACACGCTGATCGTTGGAGAGGGACCGCACCACACATCCGTCGAAGCGCGTGAACTCGGAATCGTGATCCTGTACGCTGGACACTACGCGACCGAAACACTCGGCGTACGTGCGCTGGGAGACCGATTGGCAAAAGAGTTTGGCCTGACGTCAACATTCGTCGACGCGCCCTCCGGCCTGTGACTGCATCGACAGCGGCGAACGGTTCCATCGCGCTGTCCCTCGCGAACATCACGAAGCGCTTCCAGAGCAACATCGCGGTCGACGACGTTTCGCTCGACGTTCGCGCGGGAACGGTGCACGCGCTGCTTGGCGAGAACGGCGCAGGCAAGACGACGCTGATGCGGATCGCGTTCGGACTCTCGACGTCAGACGCAGGCGACGTTTTCGCAAATAACGGAACGCGACGCATAGCCTCGGCGACCGACGCCATTGCCGGAGGACTTGGAATGGTGCACCAGCACTTTACCAACATCCCTGCTATGACGGTCGCCGAAAACGTCGCACTAGGCGGACGCGGAGGATTCAGTCGCTCAAAGGCCGAACAGCGTGTCACGGAAATCGGGATGAGAACGGGTCTCACGCTCGACGCGCGTGCGCGCGCCGCTGATCTCAGTGTCGGAGCCCAACAGCGCCTCGAGATCGTAAAGGCGCTCGCGCGGAACGCCGAAGTGCTGATCCTCGATGAACCGACAGCCGTACTAGCACCAAATGAGATCGAAGAACTGCTGCGATGGATCCGCGGGTTCGCCGACGCAGGAAACGCGGTCGTGTTGATCACACATAAGCTGCACGAAGCGCTTGCCGTAGCTGACGACGTGACCGTATTGCGGCGCGGCCGGGTTGCGCTGCGCTCTAGCGCCGCAGACGTCACGATCGACATTCTCACGCGTGCGCTACTTGGCGATGACTCGCCGTCCCACGAGTCGCACGCCGTGCCAGTGGTGGGCGACGAAGTGGTGCATGCCGACAGCGTCTCGATCGTGGATGCGCGGGGCGCGACGACGATTAGAAACGCAACGTTCGCCGTTCGATCGGGCGACATCGTGGGTGTTGCCGCAGTGGAAGGTGCCGGTCAGCGCGATCTGCTCCGCGCGCTATCCGGGCGCACGACGATCAGCGAAGGCACACTTCGACTGCCGACGTCCGTAGCATTCGTTCCGGAGGACCGACAGCACGACGCGCTCGTGCTCGATTTCAATCCGGCCGAGAATCTTTCCCTTCGCGGCTCCGGTCATCGCGGAGGATTCTTCAATCCGGCGAGCGAGCGATCACGCGCTCGTGCGGCGATCGCGGAATATGACGTGCGCGGTGCCGAGGACACGACACCAGTTCGCAGTCTCTCCGGTGGGAATCAGCAAAAGCTCGTCTTCGCACGCGAGCTCGCAGATGCGCCGCCGCTCGTGGTGGTGGAGAATCCAACTCGCGGCTTGGACATTCGCGCGACGCGGGCCGTGCACGACCGTCTGCGCGCTGCGGCCAACCGCGGTGCGGCCGTCGTCGTCTACTCGAGCGACCTGGATGAGGTGCTGACGCTAGCGACCCGTGTGCTTGCCGTTCATGCTGGCAGTGTGCGCGAAACCAGTCTCGATCGCGACGCCGTCGGACGAGCGATGCTCGGCGTGTCATGACTGCGACACGGGTAGGCGTGGATGTTCACCCGGACCGTTGGCGAATGCTCGGCCTGCTCGCGACGGCCGAGCTGCTCGGCATGTCGCTTTGGTTTGCGGCGAGCGCGGTCGCGCCGCAGCTAGCACAGCGATGGTCGCTGGCCGCGGGGCAGACCGCTTGGTTGACGACGATTGTCCAGTTGGGATTCGTCTGCGGAACGGGCATCGCGGCGCTACTCAACCTCGCCGACGTTCTACCGTCGCGGCGCTTCTTCGCAATTGCGGCTATCGTCGGCGCGGCCGCAAATGCGGCGCTCATTCACACGAACGGATTCGGCGTCGCACTCTGCCTCCGGTTTCTCACCGGACTCTCCCTCGCGGGCGTGTATCCGCCGGCAATGAAGATGGCGTCGACGTGGTTTCGTGCGCGGCGCGGCCTGGCCATCGGCACGGTTGTGGGCGCGCTGACCGTCGGAAAGGCAACGCCGTACCTGGTCCACGCGCTTCCAAACGCGGGACCAAACGCCGTCATACTCACGGCGTCCGTTTGCGCGCTGACGGCCGCACTACTCATCGGCGCTTTCTATGTAGACGGCCCGTATCCGTTTCCGCCGAGGCCCTTCTCGTGGGGTCTATTGAACACGGTGTTCGAGCGGCGCGATTGGCGCCTGGCAACGGGCGGATATCTCGGACATATGTTCGAGTTGTATTCGTTCTGGACCTGGATCCCGGCGTTCATTGCAGCCAGCGTCGCTGCCGAAGGGCGTGCGCCAGGAGCGCAGACGAACGCCATCGTCTCACTCACGGCGTTCGGCACCATCGCGATTGGCGGGATCGGATGCGTTTGGGGCGGCTTGGTCGCCGACCGGCGCGGACGCGAACGACTCGTGATGATCGCGATGGCACTCAGCGGGGCGTGCGCGCTCCTCATTCCGTTTGCGTTTGGTCGTAGCCTCTGGATCCTTGGCGCGCTCGCATGGGCGTGGGGCTTCTTCGTCATCGCCGATTCCGCACAATTCAGCGCGTTGGTGACAGAATCGGTGCCGCCGCACGCCGTCGGCACTGCGTTGACGGTGCAGACGTCGATGGGATTTCTTCTGACGATGGTATCGATCCAACTCATTCCACCGTTGGTGAACATGATTGGGTGGAAGTGGGTATTCCCCGTGCTCGCCATCGGACCCGTGTTGGGGATCGCGGCAATCCGACAGCTCGTGCGCGCTCGCCGCAGCGTCGCGATGGCGTGAAATCATCATCTCGTCTCGCCATCGCGCTCGTCGTGGCGCTCGTCGCTGGGATGATCGGCCTATTGGCCGCGACTGGCTTCGACGTACCTAGAGCCGCATCGGCACTCGTGTCGGGATCGATCGGATCCTGGTACGCCATCGGATCGGGGACGCTGATTCGCGCGACGCCACTCATTCTCACGGGACTTGCCGTCGCGATCGCGTTTCGCGCGGGCGTATTCAACATCGGCGCGGAAGGTCAGTTCATAGTTGGAGCCGCCGCAGCCGCGGCCACAGCGCTATTCCTCGGCGATTCGCCGAGAATCGTGGTGCTTCCCCTCGTGCTGGGGACCGGCGTGATCGCCGGCGCCGCTTGGGCGGCGATCGCCGCGGTACTGCGCCTTCGTTTTCGCGTGCTGGAAGTCATCAGTACGATCATGCTGAACTTTGTTGCAGGATATCTCGTTTCCTATCTCGTGCGAGGGCCGCTTCAGGAGCCGACGCACATTTATCCGCAAACGCGAACACTCGCCGACGCCGCGCACCTTCCGCGGTTTTCATCGACGACTCGCCTTCATTTCGGATTTGGAATCGCGGTGCTCGCGTGTGTTGGCGCGTGGTGGGCAATTCGCTACACCGCGAGCGGGTTTCGACTGCGAGTCGTTGGTGCCAACCCAAACGCCGCTCGATCCGCTGGATTGATCGATGTCGAGCGCGTAACGATGCGCGCATTCCTCGTGAGTGGCGGCCTAGCCGGACTTGCCGGCGCCATCGAGGTGTCTGGCGTGACGTACGCTCTCTATGAGAACATCTCGCCCGGATACGGGTACACGGCAATCGCTGTCGCCTTGCTCGCGCGACTCGACGCGCTCGCGGTCATTGGAAGCGGGATTCTCTTTGGCGCGCTGGAGGCAGGAGCCACAGCGATGCAGCGCGATGCAGGGGTTCCGTCGGTCGTCGTGTCGGTCGTCGAAGCTGGAGTGATCCTGTCGCTCGTCGCGCTCGGTCGCGCGCGCATTGGCGCACGAGAATCGCGATGAGCAGCGCCGCTACCGCGTTCGTCGAAGCAACTGTTCGCACTGCCACTCCCCTCGCCTTGGCTGCAATCGGCGAAGTGGTCGTAGAGCGAGCCGGAATCATCAACATCAGCCTCGAAGGCATCATCCTGTCGGGCTGCTTCGGCGGACTCGTAGGCGCCACTCACGCCGGAGCCGTTGGGGGATACGCAGCCTCGATGTTGTTCGGAGTCGCGGCGGCGCTGGTGTTCGCACTGTTCGCGATTTGGCTGCGCGCCGATCAGATCATCACGGGAACGGCCGTCACGCTGATGGCCCTCGGACTAACCGGTACGCTGTATCGAACTCTGTACGGAGCCGCAGGCGCCGGACTTTCGATTCCGACCACGGGTCCGATTCCAATCCCGCTGTTATCGAAGATTCCGATCCTCGGTTCGGGCTTCTTCTACCAGCCCGCCATCACCTACGCCGCGTACGTACTCGTCCCGCTCGCGTGGTGGTGGATGTACAGAACGCACGCCGGTCTCGCGTTGCGTGCCGTTGGGGAATCGCCGGCTGCTGCAGAGGCCGCCGGTATTCGCGTGAATCGCGTACGACTGGGTGCGATGGTTTTCGGAGGTCTTACCGGCGGCCTCGCTGGCGGTGCACTCGTGCTCGCGCAGGCGGGAACGTTCGCGGAAGGAATGTCCGCTGGCCGCGGGTTCATCGCGATCGCCATTGTCGTTCTTGGACGCTGGCACCCGCTCGGCGTCGCGCTCGCAGCTCTGGTATTTGGCGCAGCCAGCGCTTTGCAGTTTCTGTTGCAGGCCATCGGCCTCGCACTGCCGTATCAACTATTTCTCTCGCTCCCCTACGTGCTGACGCTCGCTGGACTGGCCGGAGTAGCCGGCCGAGTGCGCGCGCCGGCGGCGCTAGCGCGCGTCGAGGGTTCCTGACGCGGTGCAGCGACGGCGCGCGCTGAGCCAGCGTGATCGCCAACGACCGTCATCCGCGCGTTCGATCAACCCGTACGCTGTGGCGTCACCATAGTCGTGAGTGACAATCAACGCCGGAGTGCGAGACGATCCGATCAACGCGGCTGCCAGGACTTCGCGGCTCTCGATCGTCTCTTCTTGTCCGTACGAGCGCTCGGAGTATGCAGCAACGAAGGCAGTGTCGTTCGCGGCGCGCTCTCCGACGAGCAGCGTTCGCTCCTCGAGGGGGGTCGCCTCCTGGTTGATTTGACGGGTAAAGGTGGCAACTACGACCTGTACGCCGCCCGGGATGGTGAACCTCCACATCGACCGAACGACGAACGGCAATCCCGTAAATCGTCCGGCGGTGTCGTTCGGCAAGGCGGACGCGAGCCGTGTAGCCTCGGCGGCGAGCGCGCTGGAATCCACACGGGACAGCGATTCGATTGAATCGAGTGCGATCGGCGACACGACACCACCGATGAACCCAACGCTCCACGGCCGCGGTGGCGGCGAAGCATTCAGCGTCGCGACGGCACACGCCGTGGTGTCGGCGACTCCAGGCAGGTCGGCCGTCTGGACCGATCCATTGCGCCCAAAGAGCGTGACCGTCGCAAGGTGTGGAATGCCGGCAAACGCCTGGGCTGCCGTTGCGCTGTCCGGCGCAACGATGATCGCCTGGGCCGGCGACGTGCCTGACACGAGCAGGACAGGGCCAGCACCCGCGTCCCAATTCCGGGTTGGCGACGTAGCCAACGCGATGGAATCAGCCGCGTGGGCGGCACGCGCCGCCGTGGAGTCGACGGGCACGGGAGCCTTTCCGCGGTCGCACGCAGCGATGATGAGTGCGGGCAACAGAAGGGCGGAACGCCGGAAAGGCTTCATTCGTCGTAATTTGGATCAACAGTTCGCAGCGTCAACAGCTTCGTGCGTCCGGCTATGTCAGACGACGTAGACGCGGAGGCCCGCGCTACATGGTAGCGTATAGACCAACACGCTGCCGACCCCAATTGGAGCCCGTGGATGGCACATCCTGAACACGCGATTCCGTTGATCCTTCCCGACGGCGAAATACGCGCCTCCGTACGCGCACCGATCGTCGAGCGGTTTAGCTGGGCCTTGTACGATTTTTCGAACACGATTTTCTCGATGAACATTGCCACACTGTATTTCGCGGTGTGGCTCGTGAGCGACCTTGGCGTTTCGAATACTGTCGACGCCGTCGCCAGCGCGATTGCCTCGGTGCTGGTCGTGATCGCGATACCATTTCTTGGCGCTCTGTCTGACGTGCGGCGGCGACGCAAACCCTGGGTCGTGGGATTCACGGTGCTGTCGTGTGCCGGTTGCGCGATGATGGGTATTTTCGGTCAGCGCATGCTTCCCCTCACGGGAACCAGCGTCGATTCGCCAGCGATGTTGCCCGCTGGATGGCACGCGAGCGGCGCGCCTCTCTACTGGGTGCTCGGCGCCTACATAATCGCCATGTTCGCGTACCAGGCAGCGCAACCGTTCTACAACGCGATGATGCCGGAGCTCGTGCCCCCGGAAGAGCAGGGAAGGCTTTCCGGTTTTGGCACCGCGATCGGTTATGTCGGATCAATCTTTGGCGTGCTGTTCGTCATGCCGTTCTTCAGCGGAAGCCTTCCGATCATTGGTCCGCTGAGCCA
Organism: Leucogemmata humicola; assembly: GCF_055379415.1. Classification (NCBI taxonomy): domain Bacteria; kingdom Pseudomonadati; phylum Gemmatimonadota; class Gemmatimonadia; order Gemmatimonadales; family Gemmatimonadaceae; genus Leucogemmata; species Leucogemmata humicola. The sequence goes on along the minus strand of NZ_AP040875.1, from coordinate 14,556 downwards.
GGGCACGATGAACGTGTTGCATTCTCTCATGCCGTTTACGTCGCACGGCGGGCGGGTATCGGCGTTCCTTCCGACTGGCGTGCTCTTTCTCGCGTTCTCGTTGCCGCTGTTCGTTTTCTGTCGTGATCACAATCCGGCGCCGAAGGGCACGCCGGTCGATTGGAAACGAGCCGTCCGAGAGGTGTTCAACACGATTCGCGACGCCAAGAAACATCCTGGCGCACTACGGTTCATCATCGCGTCGTTCGTCTACCAGGACGCCATTGGCACGATCGTCGGCTTCATGACGCTCTACGCCGTGAAGGCTGTCGGTTTCGACAAGGGCTCGGAAATCACGCTGTTCCTGGTGCTGACCATCCCGTCGATTTTCGGGAGCTTCTTCTACGGTTACCTCGTCGATCGGCTCGGCGGAAAGCGTAGTCTCATGATGACGCTCGTACTCTGGATCGTGCTGCTCGTCGTCATGATCCTCGTGCCGGGCAAGAACGCGTTCTGGCTCGTCGGCCTAGCGATTGGATTGAACTTTGGCGGTGTCCCAACCGCTGAGCGGCCGGTGCTCCTGGGGCTCGTGCCCGACGTCGAAGCGGGGCGCTATTTCAGTTTGATGCTTCTCTCATCGCGCGCCGCTGCGATCATTGGTCCCCTCATCTGGGGACTCACCGTGGACGGATTGGAGTCATCGTTTGGAACGGCAATCGCGTATCGCGCCGCCGTCGTAACCGTGGCGATCATGTTCGTGATCGCGGCGTGGATTCTTCGCGGTGTTCCGGATCGATCGCCGCAACGCGCATGATCGTGTACGTGTTGTTGCGCGCGGTCGCTCGGGTCGCGTTGCGTTGGTACTACAGAGACATCCAGGTCGAAGGGCTCGAACGGCTGCCGCGCGGGCGGCCGGTGTTGCTGGCCGTGAACCATCCGAACGCGCTCGTCGATGCGTTGCTCGTTGCCTGGATCGTACCGCGTCGCGTTCGTATCACCGCGAAGTCGACGCTGTTCACGAATCCCGTCGGTGGTCGTCTGCTTCGCTGGGTCGGAGTCGTGCCGTTGCATCGAACCAGCGACGCGTCCGAAGTCGGCGTGCGTGCAGATCCAATGCGAAATCGCAACGCCTTTCGTTCGGTTCGCGATGCGCTCAAGGATGGTGGCACGGTTTTGATCTTCCCGGAGGGCATTACGCACGACGAGCCCGCCCTCGCACCACTAAAGAGTGGAGCGGCGCGAATGGCGCTGTACGCCGCCAACTCCGGAGGTGTTACAGATCTCGCAATCGTGCCGATCGGTCTCACGTTCGAGCGTAAGGAACAACCTCGTACGCGTGTGCTCGTTCAGATCGGTGAGCCGATCATCATGTCGGAGTGGCACGCGCCGAACGACAGCTCTGCGGCCGAGGCCTTAACGACGGAGATCGAGACGCGTCTTCGCGCCGTGACGCTGAATTTTGCGAGCATCGACGATGCAGCGCGGTCGCTGCGCTTGGCGTCGGTGCTCGCCGCACTTTTTGTGGAGACTTCCAACATCGGCAAGGGCCCACGCGGGTTCGGCGCCGAGGCTGAACTCGCACGACGAATCGATGAGTGGACCGTTCGGCTACAGTCTGCCGACATCGACCTAAGCGCGCGCGCCGCCGAACTCGTGAAACGACTCGAGGCGGTGCAACACGAAGCGGCGCAACACGGGATTCTTCTCGAGGACGTTGGCATCGCGCTGAGTAAACGCCGCGGCGTTCGCTTTGTCGTTCGCGAAGGGTGGATGCTGCTGGTCGGCGGACCGATCGCGCTATGGGGACGAATCAACCACTGGTTGCCATTCACCGCCGCGCGTGCATTCGCCATGCGGTCGGTCGAAAGCGCCGCCGATCCGGCGATGCGAACCGTATTGGCTGGCGCCGCGCTCGTGGTGCTCGCGTACTTCGCGCAAACGGTCGCTGTGGCGGCCATCTTGGGGCCGGTGATTGCCGCAGGCTATCTCGTGAGCCTGCCGATTGCCGCGGACATCAACTTCTATCTCAGCGAACGAATGAAGCGCGCAGTCCATCGAGCGCGCGCGTACGTCACGTTTCGCCGAAACCGTGCGCTTCGACAGCGGCTGACGGGCGAGCTGGCCGCACTCCGCACGGACGTGATTGCATTCGAGCACGCCCTCGACGTGCCTGGCAGTGTGCGGCCGGCGTAACGCTCAGCGTTTATCGGGGAGGTACGGCCCGCCGAGGTCCCAGTGCCACGCAGCTCGACGAATTCCGGTGCGCGGGTCCTTCAGTGGCTTGAATTGAAGACGGTCCGCCGAAATCCCGACTGCATTGCCGTATTCGAGAAGTAGCAATCGGTCTGTCGAGACGAGATGAGCGAGGCGGCGGCCCTTCCAGAGATGCCGATGCAACCAAAGGCCGCCGTCCATGGCGTGGATCATTCCATCACGGCGCTTCTCGAACTCACGGAACGGCGGCGGAACCTGCATCAAGCGCGCGTCGAACTACTGACAGGCCACCACGCCCGCGGCGGTTGCAGGTGCGACGGCGGCGGCGGTTCCGATGAATAGCGCACAGAAGTGCGGATAGGACTCGGGATTCGTGGACGTCGCCGACCAGCCCGTGGCAGAGGCCTCGGTGATGATGAGCGAATCTCCGTGCGAGCCCGAAAACTGAACGGAATCGAGTGCGGCCGTATAGCGCGTGTGGTCGTAGAAGAACGACTCCTGCGCCGTCGTCAGGTTGTGTAGGTCGCTCTTCATGGCCGCGAAGTGCGCCTTGCCCTTGGTAGCCGCGAATTTCGGAATTGCGATCGCCGCGAGAATGCCGATGATCACAACGACGATCAGTAGCTCGATGAGCGTGAAGCCTCGTCGTGACTGGCGCATGGAGATGGTACCGCGGACGGAGGAGAGGTGGGAAGAGCGCATAGTTCGGTCACTCAACTTCTTCGTTGTTGACGACAACTCTAAGGCAAAGCCGGTGCCGGGCTCGACTACACAAATGAACTTGTTGCGGCGCAACGCTTTACGGGTTCACACGGCTACGCATTTGCATTGCAATGGATCCGATAATTCGGTCGAAGTGCGAAATCCCTCGCAAGCTGCCATGCAAATCGCCAGACCGAAAGACCGCTAACCATCCATTTTCGTAGACAGCCAGTTCTCGCCCGCACCTAGGTCGACGACCAGCGGCACCGAGAGAGTAGCGGCATGTTCCATTTCGTGCTTAACCAGCGCCGAGAGGGCGTCGAGCTCCGAGGCGGGCGTTTCGAAGACCAGTTCGTCGTGCACCTGCAATAGCATCTCGCTTTCGAGCTCCTGCGATTCGAGCGCCCGATGAATGTTGATCATTGCCACTTTGATCAGATCAGCCGCTGAACCCTGAATCGGCGAGTTCTGGGCGGTGCGCTCGCCGAATGCCCGAATGTTGAAGTTTCGGTCGCGAAGCTCGGGAATGTATCGGCGGCGATTGAAGATGGTCTGGACATACCCATGCTGCCGCGCGAATTCGACCATCGAGTCCAGGTACTCGCGCACGCGATGAAAGCGTTGGAAATAGCGTTCGATGAACTCCTTCGCCTCGGCAAACGAGATCTTGAGCTGACGGGATAGCGCGTGCGCACCTTGACCGTAGATCGTCGCAAAGTTGATGGTCTTTGCGCGGGCACGCATGTCCTTCGTCACCTGATCCACCGGCACTTCGAAAATCAGCGCCGCGGTCTGCCGGTGAATATCGTCGCCCGACTGAAACGCCTGGACGAATGCCGGATCGCCGGACAGATGGGCCAGCAGTCGCAGCTCGATCTGGGAATAGTCCGCTGATACGAGCACCCACCCGGGCCGCGGCACAAAGCCGCGGCGAATGTCGCGTCCGAGCTCGCGACGAATCGGAATATTCTGAAGATTCGGTTCGCTCGACGACAAGCGACCTGTTGCCGCGACTGTTTGGCTGAACGAGGTGTGCACGCGTTTGGACTGCGGGTGCACATAACTCGGCAGCGCGTCGATATACGTGCTTTCGAGTTTGGCAATCTCCCGATACTCCATGATCAGCACCGGAAGTTGATGTCCTTCGTCGGCCAGCTGTTGGAGGACGCTCGCATCGGTCGACGCTCCCGTCGCTGTTTTCTTCAGCACGGGAAGATTCAACTTCTCGAACAGGATCTCGCGGAGCTTCGGGTTGGAGTTGATGTTGAACTCCTCGCCGGCCGCAACGTAAATCTCCTGCTCCGCACGGCGTCGCTCGCGCTCGAAGCGCGTCTTGAGCGACGCAAACCAGTTCGTATCGATCGTGATGCCGTTCCATTCCATCTCGGCGAGCACTTCGACGAGTGGCATTTCGACCTCGCGAAACAAGCCTGCGAGTTGAAGCGCATCGAGTTGTGGTTCGAACTTCTCGCGCAGCTGCCACGTCGCGTCGGCGTCCTCGCACGCGAAATCGCGGGCGCACTCCACGGGAACCTCGGCGAATGGAATGAAGTCTTTCCCTTTGCCGCACAGATCTTCGATACTCGTCATCCGATGATCGAGGAACTCGAGGGCGAGCAGGTCGAGACCGTGCGATCGGCGGCCTGGATCCAGCACGTAACTCGCTACCATCGTATCGAAGTCGACGCCGCGTAGCGTGATGCCGGCGACGCGAAGCGCCAGCAGATCAAACTTCGCGTTCTGCACCGTCTTCTTGACCGACGCATCCTCGAGCAGCGATTTGAGCGGTGCGAGTTCGGGACTTTGAATCGATGGAAGATTCTTGACCTCATGTCCGCCACGCGCGAGCGCCCGCCCTGCGATACTCGTTGGTTCGGCGGTCTTCTTCGCTTTCGTCTTTTTCGCAACCGGTTCTAGCAGCAACCCGTCGCCGAGTCCGAGATCGCCCTGATCCAACGTTCGCGTTTGGTGCGCGAGCGGGAAGTAATACGCCTCCCCGGCACCGACGGCGATACTGACGCCAACCAGCGTCGTTCGGAGCGGATCGAGATCGTGAGGCGCTGTCGGGTCAATGACGGTTTGCACATCGACCGCGATGTGCGGAGCGCTCCGCGCCCGTGCAACGGCCGCTTCGAGCGCTGGAATCGTATCCACCACCGTGTAGTGCGTCTCACGCGTCGCCACCGGCGCCGAGGTCGCGACATCCTCGCCGCTCACGGGCGTTTCGGGAATGTTCCGGGCAAGCGTGTGAAACTCGAGCTCGACGTAGAGACTGCGCAGTCGAGCAGCATCGGGTGGCGACAGGCGCATCGTCTCGAGGTCGAGCGAGACCGGCAGATCGGTGCGAATCGTCACGAGCTCTTTCGAGAGCAGCGCCATGTCGCGCTGTTCCAGCAGCGCCTCGCGCGGCCGCTTTTTCGTCAGCTCCGCAGCGTGTTCGAGAATGTTCTCGACCGTGCCGTACGAACTCACCAATTCCTGAGCGGTCTTCTCACCAATCCCCTTCACGCCGGGCACGTTGTCCGAGGTGTCGCCGACCAGCGCGAGATAGTCGGTCACCAGCGCGGGTGGGACGCCGAGTCGTTCGCTGCCGTTCTCGACGCTCACCCATTGCTCTTCGACGCTCGCCGGGCCGCCGCGACCGGGATTGAGCAGCCATATACCTGGACGAACGAGCTGTTGAAAGTCCTTGTCGCCTGAAACGACTACGACGTTCATTCCTGCTTCGGCGCCCTGGATGGCGAGCGTTCCAATCACATCGTCAGCTTCATAACCATGTAATGTGATAATTGGAATGCGGCTAGCGTCGAGAATCGCGCGAATCCGTTCCATGCCTCGGTCGAAATCCGCTTGGAGCTCATCGGTGAGCTTTTCGCGCGTAGCTTTGTACGCCGGGTACCGCTCGTGCCGAAACGACAATCCGGAGTCGTGCACCCACCCCAGGTAGTCGGGACGATGCGTCTGCAGGAGTCGCTGCAGAAAGTTCACGATTCCCCATGCAGCCGACGTATTCTCGCCGCGACTGGTCGTCAGCGGACGAGCGATGAGTGCGAAGAACGCGCGGTAGATCAGCGCGTAGCCGTCGACGAGAAAAAGTCGGGGAGAGGGCGGGGGAGACGGAGGTGACGTCAACGCGCGAGACTGGATGCGAGGATCGAGAGCCGATGGACATCGAGGTACATGGATCTAAACCTCAGCGCGCACCGGTGGTGGTTCAATCCCTTGGGACCCATCCGCATCGAACTTCAGTATCGAACTGATGAACGCTGGTCCTGAAAACAGCACCGCCCGCCATTACTGGCGGGCGGGCGCAGGGTGACTCGTTGGGAAGGTTTGAAAACTCAGACCCTAGTTACGTTCGCGGCGTGAAGACCCTTTTCACCCGTTCGGATCTCGAATTCGACTTCCTGACCTTCGGCGAGTGTCTTGAACCCTTCCATCGTGATCGCGGAGAAGTGAACAAACACATCTTCACCGCTGTCTTGTTCAATGAATCCATATCCCTTGGCATCATTGAACCACTTCACCTTCCCTCTGGCCATGCGAGCTGCCTCCTGCGGGGTGAATCGATCCTGCACTGCGGTGCTGGGCAAGCCACTTGGCTTGCGGGGCCCTATATAGGAGCACTTTGTTCATTTGTCAAGCAATCGTCACGACGCGAATTCAGAGGCTATGAGTAACCACTGCTATCGCTTACACCGTGATTGACGAGTCATACTCGGCAGCCACTCGCGCTGAGTTTTCGCAATCAACCTGTCGGTTCGCTTGCGACGGGCAGTTTGCATGGTTAGGTTCGCCGCGTGCCACGTGAGAGCCTCGTCGGCCAGACGATTGCCGGATATTCATTGCAGAGCGAAGTGGGCGAAGGCGGAACCTCCGCTGTTTTTCGCGCACAGCATGCCGACCACGGCACGGTAGCCGTGAAGGTCCTGCGCGAGAAATTGCGCCAGGACCGGACGGCGGTTGCCCGCTTTCTTCGCGAAGCCCGCTACGGCGAACGGGTTCAGCACCCAAACGTCGTTCGCACAATCGAGATCGGTGAAGCCGGTCCGGGAATGCACTTTCTCGCGATCGAGTGGGCCGCCGGAGAAATTCTCGAGAAGTATGCGAAGCGTCAGGGGCCGCTCGCGGTCGAAGACGTGTCCGCCATCGTCACGCAGATTGCCGACGCCGTACACGCGGCACATGTCGTCGGCATCGTCCATCGCGATCTGAAGCCGGACAACGTGATGTACGATCCGGGCACCCATCAGGTGAAGCTGCTCGACTTCGGTATCGCGACCGATACGGATATCGCTCCGGAGCAGCGCCTCACGCGCGCTGGCTTCTTCGTCGGTACGCTGATGTACGTTGCGCCAGAAGCATTGTCGGGCGAACTCGTCGGACCGCTCGCCGACCAATACAGCCTGGCGACGATAGCGTATTTCCTGCTCACCAGCTGTCTTCCATTCCCGGCGAAAACGCCGCGGGAAATGTTCTCTCAGCTCCTGTCGCAGCCGCCGATTCCGCTGAACCAGGCGAAGGCGGGCCTGCGATTCTCGCCCGCCGTCGAGGCGGTGATCATGCGCGCGCTGAGCAAAGAACCGTCAAAGCGCTATTCCGACGTCATCGCGTTTGCCGCCGACTTTCGCGACGCAACCCAAAAGCCGTCGGACGAGGACAAGCAGGGACTCGGCGCAAAGATCGCGTCGCTCTTCGGCCGGTCGAAGAAGAACTAACTACACCACCGATCCGGCCGACCGCGGCGCCGTAGGCGTTGGTGGCTGTAGATCGGTTGGGTGAACCGGAAGCCAGAGCGTAAAGGTCGAGCCTTTGCCGACTTGGCTATCGACCCCGATGTTGCCGCCGAGCAACTGTGCGAGACGTCGCGAGATTGCGAGTCCGAGGCCGGTACCGCGCTGCATCGACTCACCGCGCGGACCCGCATTCACCTGCTCGAATTCATCGAAGATGCGCTCCTGATCACTCGGTGCGATACCGACGCCGGTGTCCACCACCTGCAGCGCGATCCAAGTACGACGAGCGTCTGGAGCTTTGCTCACGATCGCCAGATCGTCGGGCGCGTTCCGCCGCGGGTTTGACGCATTGGCCGACGCATCGACGAGTCGCGCACGTACGGCGATGCCACCGGACGGCGTGTACTTCACCGCGTTGCCAATCAAGTTGACCAGAATGTGGCGCAGGTGCGTCGGATCCGTTCGCACGCGTGGCAGCGATGCGCCTACAGCAATGGAGAGGCTGAGGCCTCGCTCGTTGATCAGCGACTCCAGCTCGCTCGCGATGTTCAGCACGAACGACCGGAGCACAAGCGTCTCCGGATGTACTTCGAGCCTTCCGGCGGCAATCTTGGCGATGTCGAGAACCTGATCGACGAGATGTCGCAGGTGCGTCGCAGAAGCGGCGATCCGGTCTACGGGCGGCACCTGACGCGGCGACAAGTCGCCGTACACGCCGTCTTTGAGCAACTCGACGAAGCCGACGATCGCATTCAGCGGCGTTCGCAGCTCGTGTGAGATGTTGGCGAGAAATTCACTCTTCGCTGTATTCGCACGCGCCACTTCGCTGTACAAGCGTTCGAGTTCGGCGGAGCGCTCGGCGACACGGATCGCGAGGCGACGTTCGCGGATGACCCCGAACCCGAGAAATGCGACCGTGGTGAGGCTCAACGCCCACAGCACGAGTCGCAACGCCGCAACACTGCGACGGTGAGTGATGATGAGCGTCCATGGCACGGACGAGGGAATTTCGAGTAGCACGACATACCTGAGATCATCGCCGAGTGCCGTCCGGTCGCCATCGACGAAAACCGTATCGAGTCCGGCCAGAATTGCCGCGGCCGCGCGTTCGGCTGGCCGGTGCATCATGAGCGCCCGCAGCGACGAGTCGTGCGCAAGCGCCGCCGGCGTCGCACCAGAGTTGAGCGCAGCCGTGACGACCTGTGTCACCGCCAGCTGCGTTTGTCGCGCGTCGGTGCGCGTCTGCGCTTCGGCGGCCTGGCGAAGCGCTTGATCGCTTGCGAGCAGTCCACCGACCATGAGCAACAGGGCCGCGCTGAGCAGCAGCGAAAAGCCACCGGACGAAATTCGCGCAAACGACGAACGAACCATGTGTCCTTCGTGGAGGGAAGCTCGAGACGCGAGCGCGCTGGCGACGCGCGAGCGAGTACGAGAGATTTGAGAGCACCAGCGAATCGATTGGTTCGCGGCACTCAGCCTTCACACATCAATGTCTCATCGAAACGACTTGCTCGCCCTGCTCGCCACGCGATCTGCAAAGCGTGGCACGTTCACGTTAGCATCGGGTCGTCAGTCCTCGCTATACATCGACGCTCGAATCACGACGATGAGCCCCGAAGGGCTGTCGCTCATCGGGCCACTCGGATTGGAGGCCATTCGGGAACGTGGCTGGAACGTGAACGCCGTAGGCGGCCTCACCCTCGGCGCCGACCCAATCGCGTGTGCGGTGAGCTATGCCAGCGCCTCGACCAATGCGCCCCTTCGTGCCTTCACTGTACGCAAGGAGCCCAAGACACACGGTACAGGAAAGCTCATCGAAGGCGCGTTTCAGACCGGTGATCGCGTCGCCGTGATCGAAGACACGATCACGACGGGCAGCTCGGCGCGAAAGGCCGTGGAAGCCGTGCGCGCGGCCGGCGGCGTAGTCGTCGGGGTGCTCGCGTTGGTCGATCGCGAGGAAGGCGGTCGCGAGGCACTCGAAGCGGAGGGACTCGAGGTGGTTTCACTGACACGCGCCGCCGAGATCGTTCCGCTGATCCCGGCGTAGCAAGCGCTCTGCGGTCCGGCCTACTGGAGAATGTTTCGTTCGACCACTGATCCCCACGAGGGACTCAGGGGTCGAATGTTCCGGAGCTTGTCGAGATGTGGAATGATGAGTGTTTGTCGAAAGTGCTGAATCATTCCTTCGCCATCATATCGCTCGCGGAATTGAACGGCGGTCAGTTCCATGATGCTCCGGACATGCCGACCGAAGCTCTGCGGTGACGAGTAGTCGAGATGGTTGGCGACGTTCGCGACCGAGAAGCCCGGGTTTTCGAAGAGCCTCGCCGCGCGAACGAGCCGCGCACACGCGAGGTACTGTTTCGGCGCCGGCAATTTCGCCCGAAAGAATCGACTCATGAGCGTACTTGGAAGTACGTCGAGTCTGCGCGCGAGCGCGCGAACAGTCGACACGCGTGGCGGCGAGAGGAAGAGCGACTCGAAGAACCGCCAGCAGTCCTGCGGCACTCCAGACAGGTCCATCGCCAGATGGCCGAGTGCTTGTCGTTGAATGTCTTCGCCACGCGACGACATCAAATAGCTGCGGAGCTCGCGCCATCCGTCGGCTTCACGAACGTCGACGAGCTGGCGAACGCCCGTTGATCCGAGCGACAGCATGGCGTGCGGCGTGGAGCGGTCGAGTTGCGTGAGCAGTGCAACGGTCGGTACGCGCGGGAATTCGCGTACTAGCGCAGCCACGCCGGCGCGCGCACGCTGATCGCAGCGGGTGACCGATACGAGCACGGCACTCACTCGATTCGATTTGAGATCTTGAACGAGCTCCGCGACCGAGTCGCGATGGACTGCGTGGTAGGACCCTTCGCCCGCTGCGTCGACGCGAATGCGTTCGGTGGGCGTGAGCATTGTTGCAACTGGGAGCGGCGCGCGGTTGGACGGGGATTCGTGGAACATGGGTGGATCTCGCTCGGGCGGTGGGAGCGTGTCGAACCAGCATCGGCTCTTGGGCGGCCAACGTAGCAAGGCCGAGTCATGCCCGCGTCAGCGTGCGTCGTTAGATTGATCCGAGTCGCTAATCGGGTGATCGCGATCGATGTTCTTCGGAACAACGCTCGAGGAAAGTCCGGGCTCCATTGGGCGCGCTGCCAGGTAACGCCTGGGCGTCCCCGGCTTTTGCCGGGCGGACGACGGACAGTGCCACAGAAAAGACACCGCCGACAATCTTCGGATTGGGTAAGGGTGAAATGGTGGGGTAAGAGCCCACCGCGCGACTGGCAACAGTCGTGGCAGGGTAAACCCCAGCGGGAGCAAGGCCAAATAGGCTGCGAGAGGTGCCCACCTCGATCAAGACGCAGCGGGTAGGCTGCTAGACGGCGTAGGCGACTACGTCGCGAGAGGAATGATCACCGCAGCGGAGCAATCCGTTGCACAGGACCCGGCTTATAGATTGGCGACGACGGCGCGCTCTTTCACGAGCGCGCCGTTTTTCTATTCCGGATCCTCGTGGCTTCCACCGCGTCGTTCCATCACGCGCGGAGCCTGCATCAATCCTTGTGACGGCATCCATCGCCCGGAGAAGACCTGTCGCAGCGCGCGCCAGATCAGGCGCACGATGATGATCATGCAGAACAGGAGGACGAGGGACACGGCCAGCGTCACGAACGGATGCTTCCAGATCGTAATGGACATTGTCGCCACAAGACCGAGCTCGGCGACGTTGGCGACGCCGTTAGTGGCGGGTTCGGGCGAAGCGTCGATTGCATACCGCAAGCCGAGCTTGGTTGTATGCGTCGTGATCGCGAGTCCGCCGCCTAGAAGTGCGGCGACGAGCACGATGACCGGATCAGCATGCCACGCCGTCGCAGCGGCCAACACCGCGGCAGCAGGCGGCCGGATGAGGCTATGTAGTGTCTCCCAGGCAGACGCGACGCCGGGGACAAGTGTGGCCAGAAACTCGACGGCGTACAGGGCCAGCGCGATCGAAATGACGACCAGGTTGCCGAGCGGTTCGATTGTGGTGGGGACGTTGTGTACCCAACCGAAGCGCACGGCAAAGCCAGTAACGGCCACTGCCGCGTAAAGGCTGAGGCCGGCCGCGTATGCTAGTCCGAGGCCTTGGACGAGCGTGACTAAGCCAATCACTACGACCGGCCTCCTGGAAGGAGGGTGCCGCGCTCAGTCGAGCAAGCGCAGCGGCATGACGAGACACAAGTACGACGATGGATCGGTCCAACCTTCGGGTTCCAGCGTCGCGGCTCGCTCTGGCGCTTTGAACGTCAGTCGAACCTCTTCGGTGGGAATGTAGCGAAGGATCTCGAGGAGATAGTTCGCGTTGAAGCCGATGTCCAGCGGATCGCCGGTGTAGCGGACTGCGAGCTCGTCCGTCGCCTCGCCGAGATCGGGCGTCTGAACGCTGAACTTGAGCATGCCCGCGTTGAAGGACAGGCGAATGCGATGCGTTTGATCAGACGCGATGATCGACATGCGGCGAAGCGCGCTTGTGAGCGCAGTTCGGTCGGCGATCGCAACGCGGTTATTGTCGCGGGGAATGACCTGATCGTACGGCGGATACGGTCCTTCGATCAGGCGTGTGTACACCGCGGTGAACGGTGAGCGGAAGCCGAGGTGGTTTTCTCCCTTGGCGATTTCCAACTCTTCGTCCTTTGGAAAAAGCCGGCGAATCTGCTCGAGGGCTTTTGGCGGGACGATCAAATCACTCGCCGGTGCGCCACCGGACTTGATGGGCATTTCCATTTTCGCGAGACGATGGCCGTTCGTGGCCACCATCCGCATCATCTCTGGCTTGAGCTCCCACAGAACGCCGTTCAGAATCGGACGGCTCTCTTCTGTCGACACCGCGAAGGATGTGTGCTCAATCAGCTTCTGGAGGTCGCCAGAGCGAATCCGCCAGCTCTCGTTGAACCTGACACTCGGAAACGCCGGAAACTCGTCTCGGGGCAAGCCAAGGATCTTGAAATGCGTTCTGCCGCAGTCGAGCGTGACGCGCTGTTCTCCAACGGCGGCAATACGAACCGGCGCGGGAGGAAGTTCGCGGGCGATCTCGCTCAGTTTTTTGGCGGGAATCGTGATTGCACCGGCCGTCTCGACGTCTGCTGCGACCTCAGTGGTCACGGCGATATCGAGATCGGTACCGGACAAGCGAATACCCTTGTCAGTGGCTTCGACGAGGATATTCGCGAGCACCGGCAGCGTTGTCTTCGCTGGGATGCTCGCGGTTACCGCGGCAAGACCTTCCTGCAATTTTTCACGGGAGATCGTAAACCGCATCACGGCTCCTATGCTGTGCTTTGTTGTGCAAAACAGCTGGGCGGTACTAGTTCTCTATTAAAAGCAATTAACTAGTAGCCGTAGTAGTACCTGTGGAGGAGTGGAAAACCGCTGGAACTTACATCAACTCAACTAGTTCGCCTATAGCCGATCATGTGGAATAGCTGTGGGCAAGGAAGGTTGTCCAGATCTTCGGTGTGTACTGCCCGTTATCAAACCGAAATCTTGTGGAAAAGAAACCGTTACGTGTTCAATTCCGCAGGCTTTCCAACGCGACCTGGATCTTGCCGACCCGCTGCGCGAAGGTCGGTTCCTCCTTCATCATCGCGGCGACTCGCTCCAGACTATGAATGACGGTGGAGTGATCACGGCCTCCGAACGCCGCTCCGATTTCCACGAGTTGCATGCCGAGTAGTTCGCGCATCAGGTACATGGCGACCTGGCGAGGAACCGTGAGGTTCTTCGTGCGCGTTTTTGAGCGTAGCCCTTCATTGGTGACGCCCCAGTCCTTTGCGACGGCCTGCTGAATCGCGAAGGTGTTGAGCGCCGGTCCGCCGCCACCCGCTCCTTCCATCGCTTTGAGTTTGTCGCGAAGTGCTTCGCGGGCGACTTCGACGGAAATCTCTCGATGCTTTAGCGACGCGTAGGCGAGCAGCTTGATGATCGAGCCCTCGAGCTCTCGAACGCTGGATCGGACATTCTCGGCGATGAAGCGGACGACGTCTTCGGGGATCGTGAGCTCGAGGTGATCCAGGTGCGCCTTCTGTCGAAGAATCGCGATCCGGTGCTCGAGGTCGGGCAGCTCGATGTCAGCGACCATGCCCCACTGGAAGCGTGAGACGAGGCGGGCTTCGAGGCCGGGGATTTCAGACGGCGGCCGATCGCTCGTGAGGACGATCTGCCGTCCACCTTCGTAGAGGGCGTTGAAGGTGTGGAAGAACTCCTCCTGCATCGCCTCTTTTCCTTTGAGGAAATGCACGTCGTCGACGAGGAGGAGGTCGGTTTCGCGAAAGCGGCGTCGGAAGTCGGCGGTGGTGCGGCTTTGAATGGCAGCGACGAGTTCGTTGGTGAACTGTTCCGTGCCGATGAACGTGATGCGAGTGTCGGGCTTCCGGGTGACGATCTCGTGTGCGATCGCCTGCATGAGGTGTGTCTTGCCGAGTCCGGTGTCGCCGTAGATGAAGAGGGGGTTGTAGACCTTACCTGGGGCTTGGCCAACGGCGTGTGCGGCGGCGGCGGCGAGTTCGTTCGACTTACCGATGACGAAGTAGTCGAAGGTGTATCTATCGCTTAATGGTGGCGAAGTTGTGGCGCCATGTTGATTCTGAAATTGCGGTCTTTGGACGGGCGGTGCGACGAAGAGATCCATCTGCTGTCGCGCCTTTCGCTCTTCCGTCACCTTGAAAACGAGTGTGACCGGATGGCCCAACGCGATCGGTGCCATGCCCGTGAGCAAATCCGCGTGCTTGGACTGATTCCAGTCCACGGCGAACTGATCGGGAGCACCAACGTTCAACGTCACGCCGTCGAAGGAGAGTGCCTCGGTTGGCTCGAGCCAGGTCTTGAAGGTCTGCTCGGGCAGCTCTAGACGAGCGCGATCGAGCAGCCGGCTCCAGGCTTCGTGGGCAGTCAGCGTCAT